>CAWJNK010000017.1:0-207697 GCA_963844205.1 uncultured Solirubrobacteraceae bacterium | reverse complement strand
CGGCGAGTCCGTCCTCATCGACGGCGGCCTGGTCCGGTTCTAATCGCGAAGTCTGGAGAACGACAAAGCCCCGCCATGCGAAGCGAGCGGCGCGGCCATACCCAGCCCTACGCCCGACGTACGAGCCGGCGCCGAAGCGGGCGCGATTGGTGCGCGAGTGCGCGTCCCGGCGACCAGTCCCGTGCAACGCCCCGCCGACTACGACGGTCGGGTGGCCCTGGATCAGCCGGCGTCAAGTGGGACGCCGCCGGGCGGCAAGTGATCATGCCCGTTCCGCGTCCGAGACTGCAGGGAAGTTGGTCCCCGGGCGGGTCGATGGCTCAACTGCTCCGGCTGAACCAGCGCCGGCGGGCCGCGACGGGCTGGGCTTGCGCCGCCATAGGCCGGAGCCGGAGGTTCGCCTCGCTCCGCAGCGAGTCCGGAAGCGGCGGAGAGTCGGCCGCGAGCGACTGCTCGAAGTCCTGTACAGCCGCGTCCTTGTTGCCGGTCCGCTCGTGGACGAGTGCGCGCCGGAAGTAGGCCCAAGCGTTGCCGGGTGCTGCGTCGATCGCTCGATCGAGCTCGACTAGGCCGGCTTCAATGTCTCCTGTGAGGGCGAGCGCAAGGCCGCGTCCGCTTCGCGCGTACGCCTGCAGGATCGGGTCGTCGTCGGCGTGCTCGATTACGGCATCGAGGTCGTGCAGTGCCTCGTCGTACCGCTCGAGCGTCGTGAGGATCTGGCCGCGCGCGTTCCGGGCGGACAAGCGCTGCCCCTGCAGGTCAATTACGCGATTCAAGGTGTCGAGGGCCTCGTCCAGCCGTCCGAGGTACCACAGCGCCGACGCGCGGCGCTCGAGCAGGTCCACGTCGTCCCTCACGACGCGGAGCCCTTGTTCGGCCAGTTCCGCCGCGGCCTTGCCCTCTCCGCGGTCCAGGTACGCGTCGATGATGCTCAGCAGGGCGCTCGTCGCCGACGCGTGGTCACCCAGCTCACTAAAGATCGCGTGGGCGCGCGTCCACGCCTCGATGGCGGCGTCGCCGTGCTGGCGGAGCATCTGGACGTAACCGAGGTTGAGGTACAGGGTGCCCTCGGCGGACCGGCTGCCCAAATCCTGGAACAGGGCCAGCGCATGGCTGGTCTCGCGGAGTGCCGCATCGTAGTCGCCGCGCCGGTACCCGTAGTAGGCGATCGTCGTCCGCACGTTCGCCTCGCCGTACGTGTCCCCGATCTGCTCCGCGAGGTCGACCGCCTCGTCCAGCCGCCTGGCGCCGGCGTCGAATTCGTTCAGCTCGTTATGGAGCTGGCCGAGGAGATCGAGCGTGCCCACCTGGCGGTAGAGATTGCCGCCACGCTGGTAGAGCGCGCTCGCGCGCTCGAGCGCCTCGACGGCCGCGGCGTTGTTTCCGCGGGAACGCTCGACGAGGCCGATCGCCCGCCAGACATCGCCTTCCGCTGCCGTGTCGCCGAGCACGGTGTAGCGGCGCAGCGCATCGTCCATTCGGGTCCGCGCGTCGTCGAGCCTGCCCATCTCGAAGAGGATCTCGCTCTCCTTGAACACCGCGTCTGCCACGGCCGGGTGCTCGGGCTCGAGCTTGGTGGAGAGCTCGCGCGCCCGACTCGCCGAGTCCAGCGCGTCGTCGAGATCGCCCGCCACGCGCAGCTCTTCGGCTCGTGCGAGCGCCGAGCTCGCCTGCCGCGCCGTGTCGTACTCGTCCACGGGTAGCCGGGAGGGAGCCTTGAGTTTCCCGCGATTGCAGTCGCGGATCGGCTCGACCATCCGGTCGTGCGTGACCTCGTACCAGCGCGCGCCTCGGCTCCACTCGGCGCGGATCAGATGGCGCTCCTCGAGCTCGTCGATGGCTTCGTTCGGGATACCGCCCGTCGAGCCCGAGGCGCGCAACACGGTCCCGCGCGTTCCCATGGGCGTGATGAACAGCTCCTCGAATTGCAGGCTCAGGTCGAGCGGGTCGAGTTCCGCACGCTCTGCCGCCGCTGCGATTGCCGTCTCGTAGAAGTGCGACAGCGCCGTGTCGACGACGGCGAGCCGGTCGAGGTGCTCCTCGCTGATCTCCTCGACATCGTCGGGCAGGTTCGACCAGAGGTCCTGGCAGACGACCTGCAGTTGCACGGGCTCGACGAACTCGCCCGGCACCACGCGGCTGTCTCCGGCTCCGGTGTCCACGCGGAATGTGATGAGGTCGTCGACGAGCTTCTCGGCCACGCCGGGGCCGAAGCGGCGTGTCGTCTCGCGCACAGGACCCGTGACCGCCCGCAACGCCGCGTCGGGTCCGAGGCGCTCGAGCCGGAACCGCGCCCGTAGTCCGCTCGGCAGGGAGCTGGCGTACGGATCGAGCTCGGCGAGGAAGTCCTCCCGCAACGCGATGATCACGTGCAGCAGGTCGTCCTCCTCGACCGAGTCGGCGATCTCCGCGAAGAACGCCTGCCGGTGTGCCCAGTGCTCCGGATACGCCGTGAACAGCTCCTCGGTCTGATCGAACACGATGAGCCGGGGAGCCACGAAGCCCTGCGAGGTCTTCGGGTGGGCGCGCTCTCTCAGGTACTCCGTGAGCGGCATCGAAGCCAGCCGGTGCGCGACGGCGCGGTCGGCAGCGCGGCGATCCGTGCGGTCGGCAGGCCGCTGCTTGACCTTCGCGATGCCCGGCGCCAGAGGACGTGCGGGATCCCAGTCGGTCGTCCAGTTCGTGAGAACGCTGGCCACGAACACGTTGCGGGCGCCCTTCGGCGGGTCCTCGGCGAGCCGCACGCGCGCCGCGGGGAAGACTTCGAAGTCCTCGCGCTCGACCAGGCGAGGCGTGAGTCCGGCGTTCAGCAGCGAGGTCTTGCCCGCGCCGGACGCCGCGTAGACCAGCACGACGCGCTCGGCGATCACGAGCGAGCTGAGCTTGCGCACCTCGCGCTCGCGGCCGAAGAACAGACCCGTGTCGGCACGCGTGAACGGACGGGGGCCGACGTATGGGTTGGCGGGTTCAGGGAGCGGCAGGGTCGAACGCCTCCCACTGCTCCCATAGCGCCTTCGAGAACTCGCTGGCATTTCCCCAGAACACGCGCGCCCTCATGAGATCGAAGTACTTCTCCAAGTACTGATGGGCGAGGCGTTTGCGACGGTCCGTCCGCGGCAGCTGGACGGTGACGCTGAGCCGCCGCAGGCCGGGCGCGCCGGTCTGCACGAGCCCGCGGTGCAGGACCCGGAAGTCCCAGTCGGCAAGCGCGTAGCCGATGAACAGGAGCGACGTTCCCGCGAAGGCCGCGCGCACCACGCCGGGCAGGATCTCGCGCTGGCTCGAAATGGCGACGAGGAAGTCGAGGTAGTCGTCTTCGCTGAGGACCAGCGACTCGGGGATCCCCGCGTGGCCGTGCAGGTGGAAGACGAGTGGCTCTTTCGGGGTCGGCTCGTAGTCGATGTCGTCGCCGACGACCCGCGGGGCGCCCTGGACCTCGGGGTGGTCGTTCCAGCGGCAGATCTCCTGGCGCGGATGCTTGTTCTCGGCGCGGAGGGCGCGCACCATGAAGTCGTCGTAGTTCGTCGTGATGAACATCGAGATCGGGAGCCGGGCCAGCACACCGTGAGGCTCGTCGGCGCTCCGGAAGTCCGGGACGCCCTTGGTAGCGAACTCGCGCTTGATCCGTTCCTTCGGCGCGACGAGGTCCGAGCGGTGGACGCCGAGGAACTGTGCGACTCGGGCGAGGTCCTCCCGATCGGGCAGCGGGTAGTCCTCCTGCTTCGCCCACTGGCGCGCGATGTCCTTGCCCATGGGTAGCGTCGGCCACGAGGCGCCGGCGCCGAGGAACGGCGTGCACTTGTCGTCCTCGATGCGATGCATGAGGACCGACCACTCGGCCTGGGTGATCGGCGACCCTCCGGCAGGTGCGCCTACGACCGCGCTCACGGCGCCTTCCCGATCGCGCTCAAGATGGCGTTCGCCACCTCCGGTCGGCTGACGTCGCTGTGGTCGCCGATCACCTCGTCGGCGTTCAAGTTGTGAATGGCCCCCGGCGAGAAGGCGTACGTGCCGTCGCCGGGCAGGAGCGTGCCGTTCTCGGCCTCCGGGGTGTGCTGCGCGCCGTTGCGGCCGATTCCGCCGAAGCGGTCGTCGGCGTCGCCGAGCGTGGCCGCGTCGAGCTTCATCAGGCGGGACGCGATCGGATACGCGTAGCCGACCGCCGTGTCACAGCGCGAATGGGTTATGACCAGCGGTCCGGTCACCATCGAGCGCGCCAGGACCGCGCGGAAGAACCCGTCTCGCTTCGGCTCGTAGTCCTTGGCGAAGCCGTAGTGGGAGAACGCCGCCTGGAGCAGCGTGAGCGAGTCGACGGGCAGGGGCGGCTCGCCGGGACCGCCCATCGTCGCGGCGGTGACCACGCGTCCGCCGAAGCTGTGCCCGACGAGGTGCAGGCGCACGTCGGCCGCGCGCAGGTCGCGCAGCACCGGATTGAGCGCGAAGCCCACCGACCCCGCGCGGGCCTTCATCTCGTAGTACGTCGTCAGATTGAGCGCGCGCAACGCGGCCGCCTTGATCCCGTTGAACGACAGCCCCGCGGCCGCGCCGGTCACGGCGCCCGCCTGCGGGCGTCCCATGCCCACTCCACCGGCGGCGCCGCCGGTTCGGCCCGCCGCGACGGTTGGAAGGACCGGGGCCGACAGCCGGTCGAGCAGCTTGCGGCCGGTGAGCGAGTGGAACTGGCCGGGCGAGTCGTCCGGGTCGTCGGCGGCGCCGTCCTGGAGCGCGTCGCGCAGGGCCTCGACGAACGCGTCGCGCGCAGCGGGACTGTTCTCGAGCTTCGGCACCAGCGCGGCGGCATCGGCGATGCGGTCTGGCGCGGCGAACAGCTCCTTGACGGTTTCGAGCTCGTCAATGAGGTCCTTGTCGCGCACCGCGCTCCCGATCGCCGCCGCTCCTCCGGGGATCAACGACCGCTCCGCGAAGCGCTTCGACGGCCACTGGATCGCGAGCAGCGCGAACTTGCGCGCTTTCAACTGCTGGTGGTTCGGGTTGCCGTCGAGCGACGCCCGGAGCTCCTTGGCCAGGTCCTCGTAGAGCTGCGCGGCCTGCTTGATGTCGTTGTTCCAGCCGTGCGAGATGACGATGACGTCGGTGACGGCGCCGGCCCGTGCCTGAGCGACTAGCTCGTGCACGTCGGCGTGCCCGAGCACGGCTGCGCGCCTGTCGAACGAGAGCTCGCCGTACGGGAAGTTTGAGCGTTGCTGCATGACGGTCACACCGATTGGATCGCGCGCATGACGTCGATCAGTCCGTGCCCCTGGAAGTGTCGGTTGCGTCGGAGGTCGGTCGCCGTCGCCGTGAAGATCTCCTTGACGCGGTCGGGGCGTCCGATGAACTCCTGCCGGGTCGAGAGGAACGCCGCGATGACGCCGGAGACATGCGGCGCCGCCATGCTCGTCCCGCTGTTCTCGACGTACTGGCAGTCCCGCTCGGCGCTGGCTTTCGCCTCTTCGCGGATCGCCCCTGCGGCACACGAGAGGATCTTCTCGCCCGGGGCGACGAGGTCTGGCTTGTCGCGGCCGTCGCCGGTCGGGCCCTTCGAAGAGAAGTACGACACGCCGTAGACGTGCGGCATGTCGCGATGGGTCGAGCCGACGGTGATCGCGAGGTCGGCGTTCCCGGGGTCGTTGATGGTCACGCCCATGCCGGCCTGGACCGGGCCGCGAGCTTCACTGGCGACGGTGCCGTATCCGGTGTTGCCCGCCGCGACGACCACGGCGACGCCCGACCGCACGAGCTGGTCGACCTCGACGCACAGCGGGCTCTGACCGCACGCGAACCACTCGGGTTCGAAGCTGTATCCGACGCTCATGTTCACCCCATGGACGCGCAGCCGCCGCCCGTAGCCGTTGAGCTCCTGGATGTACTCGAGCGCGGCGATCAGGTTGCTCGCCTCGCCCTCCCCGGCGTCGTCGAGCACCTTGAGGCTCAGGATGCGGCACTGCGGAGCCATCCCGGTCATCCGGGGCAGCTTGAGCACGTCGAAGACGACTTCGCCGTCTTCGTCGCGGTGGCGACTCGCGGCGAGCAGCGGCGTGCGGGTCGTCGCCCGCAGGTCGCCCGCGATGATGCCCGCGACGTGGGTACCGTGACCGAACCCGTCCTCGAGCGGATCGCCACTGTCCGTGAAGTCCCGGTGCTTGAGCGAACCATCCTCTTCGAGGTTGCCGTGCTCGTCGAACTGGGGGTGGCGGGCGACACCAGAGTCGAGGACCGCCCAGACAATCCCCTCGCCGAGCGCCGAGAACGACACCCGGGCCGCGTCGGCCTTGACGGTGCTCATCGACTTGTTGATGAGTGGACGGATCGTGAAATCCGGCCAGATCCTGAAGATCGGCCGCGCCACCGTATCCACCGCGAGCCTCCGCCGCTTGCCGTTGCGGGAGTCATTGAGGCGCACGACCTCGCGTATCACTTCGCCCTCGAGTGACGCGAACAGGTACTGCTCGCTCCGCTCGCTCTTGGCCTTGTTGAGCCCCTGGCTCGGGTTGCGGCCATGTGACGCGACGGCGCGCTCGATGAGCTCCTCAGCGACGTTGCGGGCGCGTCTGCGCCCTTCGCGGTACTCGAGGTTGACGTCGATGACCAACTTCCACAGCGCCGGCGGACGGTCCGGATCCGCCGCCATCTGGCGCTTCTCCTGCTCAAGCTTGTCGAGCAGGGGAATCGCGACAACGGTCTTGTCGAGTTGCTTCGGGGTGAAGCCAGGCGTCGGGGACTGATCGGACAACGATCTCCAAGTAGCTCGCTGTGGGGACTCTCTCGCACACGGCCGTCCGAGTAAAGGGGTGTCTGCAATTACTCAGAGCAACCCAGCGATGGGCGGACACTCAGGGTCGAGGACGACGATGTTCGCCGCAGGCGCGCGCGAGGGTCCGCATCCCCAAGGCTCGAGCTGCGCGTGTAGACACGGCAGGAACACACGCGCGCGCACGATTGCCGCGTCTGGCACCCTCGGCGAGCATGGCCCAATGTCGACGCCCGACTCCCCCGCGCCCAGGAGGAAGCTGTGGATCTGGGTCAGCGCCGTGCTGGCGGTCGTCGCCGCTGTGCTGCTGATCTGGGCGCTGACGATCCAGTCGGATCTCGACAGCACGCAGAAGGAGCTCGCCGGCGTGCAGGAGGACCTCGACAGCACGCAGCAGGCGCTCGACGCCGCGCAGCAGGACGTCGAGCAGCTCCAGTCAGAGGCCGACAAGGGCGTCAGAACAGGAGTCGCGGTGGGCGCGGGAAAGCTGCTCTACGACGAGTTCGCCGAGCAGCTCGGCGCGACGAACGAGGACCTCGCGGCCACCCAGCAGGACCTCGAGGACGCGCAGGAGGCAGCAGAGCAGGCCGAGAAGGACGCCAAGGCGGCGAAGCAGAAAGCTGCCGACGCGACCGACGAGACGGAAAAGGCCCAGGCCGAAGCCGATCAGGCGCGGGCGGAGCTCGAGGCCGCGGAGGCCAGGGCGGCGGTCGCGGCGGACTGCGCGAAGGCCTACATCTCGGCCTTAGGCCCGGTGTTCGAGGGTGAGGGCGATGAGGACGAGGTCCGTCAGCAGCTCTCCGAGATCACCGCGGCCTGCAAGGACGCACTCGGGGCGACGGGTTGAGATGCTCACGCTCATCGAGGATCTTCCGGAGGCGCGTGGGAGGACGCGAAGCTCGGCCTCGGGCACCTCGGGTCCTGGGAGCGCATCGCGATCGTCGCGGTCTTCGGGATCTGAGCGTGCGGCGGGCTCGGTCACATGACGTGATGGCCGACGACGCGGCAACGGGGAACCGCACCGCCGATCGGCCGGCCGGCCGTGGCGTGCTCGCCGCCGCGTGTATCTCGGCGCTCGTCGTCAACGCGAACACCTCGGCGGTCACGATCCTGCTGCCGTCGATCAGCGAGGATGTCGGCGCGCCCGTCGCGCAGCTGCAGTGGGCCGTGACCGGCTACTCGCTGGTCGGTGCCGCCGTGATCGTGACCTCGGGCGCGCTCGGGGACATACTCGGGCGCCGGAAGGTCTTCCTCGGCGGCCTGGCGTTGTTCGTCGCGTCGTGCGTGCTCATCGCGCTGTCCACGAGTGCGGCCGGCGTCGTCGGCGGCCGCATGATCCAGGGCGCCTCGGGCGCAACGATCCTCGCCTGTGGCATGAGCCTGCTCTCCGTCGCCGCGTCCGGTAGCGGGCAACTGAAGGCGATCACGCTGTGGGGCGCCGCTTCCGCTGCGGGCGCGGCGCTCGGTCCACTCGTGGGCGGCGTGCTCGTCGAGAGCACCGGGTGGCAGGGGCTGTTCTGGATCGACGCGGCGATCGCGGCCGCGTGCGTCCCGCTCACGCTGGCCACGGTCCAGGAGTCGCGTGACCTGGAGGCGCCGCGCTCGATCGACTGGGCCGGCACGGTGCTCATCGCGCTCGTGCTCGCGCCGCTGATCCTGGCCCTCAGCGAGGGCAACGACTGGGGCTGGGTCTCGGCCGCGACGCTCGGCTGCTTCGCGACCACGGTCGTGGCGACCGTGGTGTTCCTTCGGGTCGAGCGGAGGGCGAGCGCTCCGCTCGTCAACCTCGCGCTCCTGCGCAACCGCGTGCTCGTCGGAGCGACGCTCGCGATCCTCATCGTCGCCGGCACGATCAACGCGCTCATGTACGTGCTGAGCCTGTACTTCCAGGATCCGGCCGCGTTCGGGATGAGCGCGTTGGAGGCGGGGCTGGCGACGCTGCCCGCGGCGGCCGGCATGATCGCGATCACGCCGCTGATCGCGCCGCTCGCGGGCCGCATCGGCGGCGCGGCAGCCGTGGCGCTGGGGTTCGGCCTCGCAGCCGCCGGATTCGTCGTTCTGGCGTTCGTCGAGTCGTCCTGGACGTACGCCGCCTTCGTGGGCCCGCTGGTCGCGCTCGCGATCGGCCTCGGCGTGGCGAACGGGCCGGCGTCGTCGGGATCGACGGCGTCGGTGTCGCCGGCTGAGGTCGGACAGGCGTCCGGGATCTCGAACATGGCCCGCTACATCGGCGCTGCGGTCGCGGTGGCGATCGTGGCGACGATCTTCAACGCCGTCACCAACGATCACCAGGAGGCCGGCGAGTCGGCCGCCGACGCGCTCGCCGCCGGGCTCGCGGCCGCGTCGCTGACCATGGCGATCTGGGCGGCCGCCGGTGTGGTGCTCGTCAGGCTGCTCGCGGGCCACCGCCTCATCGGTGTTCGAGCGGTCGACCGCGCCGCCGCCGCCGCGTCGACCACGCACACGATTCCGATCGAACGCGTCACGGCCTCGTGAAACGAGCCCTGTGGAGCTTCGCGACACAAAAGCGCCGCCATGCGGGGCTTCGACGTGGGCGCTCAGTCTTTGCGGCGCACCGCGAGATCGTGGAGTTCCGTCGACGAGAGCCGTTCGAGGGGATCTTCGCCGGGCATGTGCCGACGAAGACTGCGCGGCTCGGCGCTCGGGTCTTCTCGGCGGCGTAGTCGTCGGCCGCGTCGGGGGTGGTCTGTTCGCTAGTCTCGCTCGACTGCGTGGGCCAAGGGTTGGACGCTTGGAGCGGCCCACGCATGAGGGCGAAACCGACGGCAGGAGGGGGTCTGATGCCTGCAAGCCGTCTGTCGGCGCTCGACGCGTCGTTCCTCGAGGTCGAAAGTCCAGCAGCGCATATGCACGTGGGTTGGGTCGCGCGCTTCGCGGGGCGGGTAGGCCGGCGCGCCCCGAGCGTCGATGAGCTGCGCGAGCACATCGCGGACCGTTTGGCTGCGGCGCCTCGCTATCGGCAGCGGTTGGTACCGGTGCCGTTAGGGGTCCATGATCCGATGTGGTCGGACGATCCGGATTTCCGGATCGAACGCCACGTGCTGGGCGCGGCCTCGCCCGACGTCGGGGTGGTGGCCGACGCCGTGATGTCCGAACCGCTGGCGCGCGATCGACCGCTGTGGGAGATGTGGGTCGTTGACGACTCGGAAGGCGGCGGCTTTGCGCTTGTCGGCAAGGCGCACCACTGCATGGTCGACGGGCTTGCTGCCGTCGAGCTGGGAACGGTCTTGCTCGACCCGGAGCCCGAGCAGGCATCCCAGTCTCGCCCGGCACCGGAGGCCGGATCGACGCCGACCCCCGTCGCGCTCCTGGCGAGGGCGGTGCTCGACCGTGTGAGCGAGCAGCTGAGCGTGGTGCGCGCAGCCTTCGATCTGGCCCGATCGCCCCGGCGGCTGCGGGAGGTGCCGAGCGGCATCACACGGGTCGCTCGGTCGCTCGGCCATTCGATCGTGCCGTTGGCGCCCCCGAGCGTGCTCAACCGTCCCAGCTCGCCGGTGCGCCACCTCGCGATGCTGAGCCGACCGCTGGATGACCTCAAGCAGATCAAGACGCATCACCACACGACGGTCAACGACGTGCTGCTGGCTGTGGCCGCCGGCGGCCTGCGCGGCTTCCTCGCCGAGCGCGGCGACGCACCGGTCAATCTCAAGACGATGGTGCCGGTGAGCGTGCGCGGCGACGCAGGCGACGGTGAGCTGGGGAACCGCATCTCGTTCCTGTTCACCGAGCTGCCCTGCGCCCAGGCCGAGCCGCTGGTGCGCCTGATGACGATCAACAAGGTCACCGCTCGGAGCAAGGCGGCCGACGAACCCGCCGGATCAGACGCTGCGCTGCGGGCGCTCGGCCACGCCCCGCGGATGGTCCAGCACGCTGCCTCCCACCTGGCCGCCAGCCCACGCGCGTTCAACCTCGTCGTCTCCAACATCCCGGGTCCGCGTCTTCCGCTCTACATGCTCGGCTGCGAGCTCAAGGAGGTCTATCCCGTCGTCCCGCTCGCCGACGGCCACGCGCTCTCGATCGGGATGACCACGGTCCAACGCGATGCGTGCTTCGGCCTCTATGCCGACCGCGAGGCGCTGCCCGACGCCGACAGGCTCACCGGCCACATCGACGCGGCCATCGACGAGCTGCTCGAGCTCAGCCGATGACCCCGGGGGCCGGCGCGCGATCACGCGTGCTGTATCGGGCCTCATGCCTTGACGCTCCCGGTGCCGAGGCCGGTCTGCCAGTAGCGCTGGAGCATGAGGAACGCGGCGATCAGCGGGACGATCGACAGCAGCGAGCCGGTCACGACGAGCGAGAAGAGGGCCTGCGAGCCGCCCCCGCCCGTGGCGGCGGCGTTCCATTGCGCGAGCCCGACCGTGACCGGGAAGTAGGCCGGATCGTTCAGCATGACCAGCGGCAGGAAGTAGTTGTTCCAGGTCGCCACGAGCGTGAACAGGAGCACGGTGACGAACCCCGGCGCTAACAACCGGAACGCCACCTTCCAGAAGATCAGCAGCTCGCTCGCGCCGTCGATGCGCGCGGCCTCGATCAGGCTGTCGTCCACTGCGTCGGCAGCGTAGATCCGCATCAGGTAGATGCCGAAGGGGCTGACGAGCGACGGGATGATGATCGCCAGCGGCGTGTCGACGATCCCCACCTCGCTCAGCAGCAGATAGGTCGGAATCGCCAGCGCCGTGGTGGGGACCATGATCGACGCGAGGACGATCCCGAACAGCAGCCGCTTGCCGGGGAACTCGAACTTCGCGAACCCATAGCCCGCCGTGGCGGCCAGCAGCGCCGCACCGCCCGCGCTCACGAGCGCGTACGCGGCCGTGTTGGCGAGCCAGCGCGCGTACTCGCCGCCGCCGTAGCTGAAGACGTCCCCGATGTTGGCCAACAGGTTGAAGTCGTCCGCGAACCACAGCCCGAACGAGTCGAACAGCCCGCTGTTGCTCTTCGTCGCTGCGATCGCCAGCCAGAACAGCGGCAGCAGGAAGTAGACGAGGAAGGCCGCCATGAACAGCGTCGCGCGTGCGCTGGGGCGCCGCCAGGCGGCGGTCACGACGGCCTCCTCCTGCGGCTGGCGACGAGGACGACCGCCGAGGAGACGAGCAGGATCACGAAGCCGAGCACGAACGAGATGGCGGCCGCGTAGTTGAGGCGCTGATCGGTGAAGGCGAGGTTGTACGCGTACAGGTTCGGCGTGTAGCTGCGGCCGATCACGCTCGGGGCGAGCTCGCGCAGGATCTGGGGCTCGTTGAACAGCTGGAATGTCCCGATCACCGAGAAGATCAGCGTCAGCAGGAGCGCCGGGCGCAGCAGTGGGAGCTTGATGTGCCACGCCGTCCGGAACGGTCCGGCCCCGTCCACTGCCGCCGCCTCGTAGAGCTCGCTGGGGACGGCCCGCAGCGCCGCGTAGAGGATGAGCATGTTGTAGCCCGTGAACTCCCAGGTGACGACGTTTGCCAGCGAGGCGAGCATCGTCCCGCTGCCGAGGAAGGCGGGAGGAGGCAGGTCGAACTCCTCGGCGATCTGGGTGAACGGCCCGAAGCTCGGCCCGTAGAGGTAGCCCCACATCAGCGCCGCGACGACGCTCGGCACGGCGTAGGGCATGAAGATGCCGAGCCGGAACACGCGCGGCGCCCCGAGCCGGCCGCTGTCGAGGAGCAGCGCGAACACCAGCGCCAGCCCGAGCATGATCGGAACCTGGAATGCCAGGAACCGCGCCATCCGCCCGATCCCGGACAGGAACTCGGGGTCGCTGAACGCCTCCCGGTAGTTGGCAAGCCCCACGAACACGGTCCCGCCGACGAGCTGCTCGCGGAACAGGCTGAGATACAGCGCGTAAGCGAGCGGCGCCACGAACATTGCGGCGAACAGCGCCATGAACGGCGCGATGAACAGATAGCCGGAGAGCGCTCGGCGCCCGGAGCCGGACCGCCGGCGGCGCGGGGCCAGCACGGCGGTCCGTGGGCGAGGCCTCGGCGGGGCGGTCGTGGTGGACGCCGGTCAGCCCCCCTCGACCGTGAATCCCTGCTTCTCGGCGTACTCCACGACTGCGTCCTGCCAGGCCTGCAGCGCCGGGCCGAGATCCTCCTTGCGGGTCATGGCGCGACCGAGCGTCTCGTCCGACGTCGAGGAGACGAAGTCGTGGAACGGGTTCCACTCGAAGTCCGTCGGAACGGTCTTGGAGATCTCCGCGAACACCTGGTTGACCTTCTGGCCGCCGTAGAACTCGGACGCCTGGCCGAGGTACTTCGGGTCCTCCAGCAGCGCGTTCGTCGCCGGGAACAGGAACTGCTTCTCGGCGAACATCCGCGTCGACTCGGGGTCGTGGTTGAGGAACATCGCCAGGGCGGCGGCGGGGGCCGGCGCCTTTGTCTTCGCGGTCACCGCGAGCGTCGATCCGCCCCAGTTGCCGGACACATTCTCGCCTTCGCTCCACTGCGGCAGCGGGGCGGCGCGCCACTTGCCGGATGTCCCCTTGGCGGTGCCCTGCAGGAACACGGGACCCCAGGCCGCGGTCAGCCAGGCCGCGTAGCGGCCCTTGCTGAGGCCCTGGTACCACTGATCGGTGAAGTCGGGATCGGCGGTGACCACGCCCTCCTGGATCAGCGGCGACCAGTAGTCCGCCACGCGCTGTGCGCCCTCGTCGGTGAGGTTGATCGCGACCGTGTCCTTCGCGGGCAGGCCGAAGGGCCGCGAGCCGGCCTGCCACATCAGGCCGATGATGTTGCCGATGTCGTTCGGCGGCAGATTGGTCAGGTAGCGCTCGGGGTCGGCCTGATGCAGCTTGCGCGCCGCCGCCGCGAACTCCTCCCACGTCTTCGGGACCTCGATGTCGTACTGCTTGAACAGGTCCTCGCGGTAGAGCATCCCCATCGGGCCCGTGTCCCACGGGATCGCGTAGACCTTGCCGTCTCTGGCGACCTGGCTCCAGGTCCAGTCGACGAAGTCGCCCTTGATGTCGTTGGCGCCGTAGGGCGTCAGGTCGAGCAGATCGTCGGTGATCGTGAACGTCGGGATGTACTGGAACTCGATCTGCACGACGTCGGGAGCGCCGCGGCCGGCCTTCAGGGCGGTGCGCAGCTTCGTGTACTCGTCCGCGCCCTGGCCGGCGTTGACGACCTTGACGTCGATGTCCGGGTAGCGCTTCTCGAACAGCGCCACCTCGTCCTCGATGTTGGGCAGCCAGCTCCACAGGGTCAGCGAGGCCGGCTTCTCGAGCTCGGCGGTCATGTCGACCTTCGCGGCCCGGTCGCCCTCCTGCTCCCCGCCGTTGTCGTCTCCACCGCATGACGCCAGCGCCAGGCAGAGCAGCGCCGCCAGGGCGACGGTCCACACGCGCACCGGCCCGGCGATCATGCTCGTCGTCTGCATCGGAATCTCTCCTCCTCGCATCGCCTCCACGAGCGGCTCACTCCGTCGTGGAACCTCGCTCGACGAGCACCCGGACGTCCCACGCGCCGAGTGCGAGCTGCTCCCGGGCCTCGAGCGTGTCGCCCGAGAGCAGGTCGTTGACGGCCACCGGGAGCGGCACGGCGGCCGGCTTCCAGGACCAGTTGCTGACGAATCGCAGTCGCCGGCCGTCGCGCCCGCGCGCGCCGGTGACCGTCACGGTCGCCGGCCGGTCCCGCCACGCGCCGTTGGCCGGCTCCGACACGAGCCATGCCGCGAGCGCCCGTGCCAGCCGGGCGTCGGGCAGCGTCCCCACGTACGTGACGCGGCCGGCACCGCTCGCATTCGTGGTGATCGCCGGCCACCGGCGCAGGTGCGGGTGCTCGTAGCGGGCCAGCGCCTGCGCGCCTTCCGCCACCAGGCCGTCCGCCCAGGCGGTCGCGTGCGCGCCATCCGGCAGTGGGAGCGGCGCGCCGGGCGCCGCCGACACCGGCACATGCGTCGTGAGATTCGTGTACTCGCCGTAGGAGGCGCCCACGTCCTCGCGCAGCGGCCCGGGCATCACCTGCGCACGGATCTGCGCGTCCTCGTCGGCGTAGCCGGCGCGGAAGCCGAGCACGAGGTGCCCGCCGGCACGCGCGTACGCGGCGAGCAGCGCCAGCAGCTCGTCGCCGGCCACGTACAGCCCGGGCACCACGAGGACCGGCCACCGCGCGGCGAGCGAATCCGCGTCCGGCTCGAGCTGGTCGGTGAACACCACGGCCGCCTGCAGGCCGGCGTCGAACGCCCCGCGATAGAGGCCGTTGAAGATCCGCTCGTACGCGTCGCGGTCCGGCGCCGGACCGTCGTCCACCCCGAGCGGCGGCTGGAACTCCATCGCCCACTTGCTCTCGTAGGAGCGCAGGAAGGCGACGTCGACCTCGGGGTCGAGCCCGGCGACCGCTGCGCCCGCCGCCCGCAGCTCGGCCCCGATGCGCGCGATCTCCTCGTAGCAGCGCCCGGGCTCGAGGCTGTGGCCGAGCACCCCGCCCCAGTAGGTCTCGTTGCCGTAGTGCAGCGAGTGCCAGTGCCAGTACTCGATCATCCGTGCCCCCCGGGCGATGAGCGCCCATGCCGCCAGCCGCCACTGACCGTCGTAGGCCGGGAAGTTGACGTGCGACTCGCCGATCGAGCTCGCGCCCGTCTCGGTGACCAGGAACGGCTCCTGGCGGACCCCGCGGCCGATGTCGCCCTCGAGGTACAGCCACCACGTCCCCGTCGCGTCCAGCCATTCCGGCCGGCCGCCCTGCGGCGGCTCCGGCGGCTGCGGCAGCGTGAACGCGTCCTGCATCGCGTAGTAGGGGTTGACCGCGGTGACGTCGAGCTCGCGGCACAGCTCGGCCATGTCGGTGGCCGGGCGCCCGTACGCCAGGCACGTGGTCACGAACTGGTCCGGCCGCGCGAGCTCACGCACGATGCGGGCCTGGGAGTGGATGAACTCGTGGGTCAGCCTGGCCTGATAGCGGCGCCAGGCGAGGTCGTAGCCGGGGGCCGTGTTGCCGTCGGCAGGCCACAGGTCCGACCACCGCGAGAGGCGGTGCGACCAGTACGTGAGCCCCCAGCGTGCGTTGACCGCCTCGACGTCGCCGTAGCGCTCGCGCAGGTGCTCGACGAAGCCCTCGTGGACGCCCGGGTTGTGCAGCAGCTCCATCCCCGGCTCGTTGTCGACCTGGTAGCCGATGATCGCCGGGTGGTCGGCGTACCGGCTCACGATTCGGCGGACGAGCCGCTCGGCGTGATGAAGGAACGCCGGGTGCGTGAAGTCGGCGTCCTGCCGGTGGCCGTAGGGGATCGGCGCGCCGGTGGTGCGGTGCGCCGTCAGCTCGGGGTGCTTGCGGCGCAGCCACGGCGGGAACGCGTACGTGGGCGTACCGAGGATGACGGCGATCCCGCGCTCGTGCGCGCCGTCGAGTACCGGCGCGAGCCACTCGAGGTCGAAGACGCCGTCGCGCGGCTCCCACGTCGACCACACCGACTCTCCCACGCGGATGACCGAGAAGCCCGCCTCCGCCATCAGGTCGAGGTCCCGCTCCAGGCGCTCGTACGGCTGGTACTCGTGGTAGTAGGCGGCGCCGAACAGCACGCGCGGCGGGAGAGCGGTACTCACGTGGCGAACCTGGCACTGAGCCCGCAGTCGGCGTGAACGACCGTGCCGGTGAACGCCCCGGAGATGGTCGAGAGCAGGAAGACGACGCCGTGCGCGATCTCGGTCGGCTCGGCGATCCGGCCGAGCGGATGACGCTCGGCCACCCGACGCTCCGCCTCGGCCGGATCGGGCTGGCGTTGCAGCCACTCCTGCACCAGCGCGGTGCGGGTGAACCCGGGCGCGATCGCGTTGACCCGCAGGCCGGCAGGGCCATAGTCGAGGGCGAGGCTGCGCGTGAGGCCCTCGACCGCCGACTTGGCGGCCGCGTAGGGGAACATGCCGGGGAGCGTCAGCGTCGCGTGGATGCTTGACACGTTCACGATCGCTGCGCCGGGCGCCGCGAGCAGCCGCGGCAGGCACGCTTGCGTCAGGAGCCAGGCCGCCTTGACGTCGACGTTGAAGGTGGCGTCCCAGTCGTCGGGCGTCATGGTCGCCGCGTCGAAGTACGCGTTGACGCCCGCGTTGTTGACCAGCCCGTCGATGCCGCCCAGCGCCCGCTCGGATCGCCCGACCGCCTGCGTCACCTCGCCGGGCTGCGTGACGTCGCAGCGCTCGAAGACCGCGGTGCCGCCGCCGGCGCCGAGCTCGGCCGCCACCGCGTCACCCTCGTCGAGGACGTCGAGGATCGCGACCGATCCGCCCTGCGCCAGCACGGCCTCGGCCACCGCACGCCCGATCCCCCGGGCGCCGCCCGTGACGAGGACGCGGCGACGCTCGAGCAGCCGGGTCACGGCTCCTCCTCCGTGGCGCCGGCGCCGGGCCTCCTCCTCATGGTGCGGGCATCTTATATGCCAAGCTGCTAAGGTGTCAAGCCGCTTTGCGGTTATGCTGACGCGGCGCGATGACCAGACCCGATCTCCCGATGGAAGCCTCCGGCCGCGTGTGCAGGCGCCCACCGTGGCGGCGACGCGGTGGCTGATCCCGTCTACACGGCGCCTGTGGTCACACGCCGCACGCTCTCCGACCAGGTGGCCGACGGCATCGTCGACATGCTCGTGGCCCGCGGACTGGCGCCGGACGAGTCGATCGGCTCCGAGCTGGAGCTCGCTGCCCAGTTCGGCGTCAGCAAGCTGGTCGTGCGCGAGGCCATCAGGACGCTCGCCGCGCGCGGGATCCTGCGGCCCAGCCAGGGCAAGCCCGCGACGGTGCAGGTGCCCGGGTCCGACATCCTCGCCCAGCTGCTGGAGTTCCGGATGCACTTCACGGAGCTCGGGCTCGAGGACCTGCTCGCCACCCGCCGGCTGATCGAAGGTGAGCTGGCCTTCGAGGCCGCCGCGGACCCGGCGGGCGCCTGGAGCGCCGACGCGCGGGCGGCGCTCGATCGCATGCGCGCGGCCGTCGGCGACCTCGACCGGTTCATCGCCGCCGACCTGGACTTCCACCGCGCGATCGCGTGGGGCGGCCGCAACGAGCTCCTCCACCTGGTGCTGGAGTCGCTGGAGGGCCTGTTGCTGACCACGCGGCAGGCGACCATGCAGGGACGGGCGGCGCGGGGAAAGGACGACGAGGGCGTGATCGCGGCCCACGCCCGGATCCTCGACGCGATCCAGGCCGGCGACGCCCGGGGGGCGCGCGACGCGATGCACGCCCACCTCGACGAGACGCTGCGCGATCTTCGCGCCGCCCCGCCGCTCGACAGCTGATCACGGAACCAGCAGCACCTTGCCGGCGCCGGGCGCGCCGACGAGCCGCAGCGCGCGCTCGTAGGCGTCCAGGTCGAGCCGGTGGGAGATCAGTGGCCGCAGATCCAGCGCTCCCATCGCGAACAGCCCGACCGCGTGGTGCCACGCAGACGATGGGGCCCCAAAGCCTCCCAGGACCCGCAGGTCGCCGAGGCTGAAGACATCGGGGTCGAGCGGCACCGGGCCGGCTCCCGAGATCCCGAGCAGCACCACGGTGCCGCCGCGACGGGCCGCGGCCAGCGCCTGCCCGACGCTCATGCCCGTCCCGGCGGCCTCCACGACCAGGTCGGCGCCCTCGCCGGCGCCTGGCTCGAGCGCCGCGGTGGCCCCTAACTCCAGCGCCAACGCCCGCCGGTCGGCGCGCGGCTCGATCACGGTCAGGGCGCGCGGGCTGTGCAGGCGGAGCAGCAGCACCGCGAGCATGCCGAGCGTGCCGCCGCCGATCACGACCACGCGCAGCCCCGCTGCGGGCGCGGCGGCGAGGAGGCCGTGGGCAACGCAGGCGGCGGGCTCGAGCAGCGCGGCCTGCTCGAGGTCGGCGCCGGGCGGGAGGCGGTGGACGAGCCGGGCCGGCACCGCCACGGCGTCGGCGAAGGCGCCCGGATGCGTGAAGCCGGTCTCCGCGTAGCCCGCCTCGCAGAGGTTCGTCGCGCCCTCGCGGCAGCGCGGACACGCCCCGCACCAGCGGATGCCCTCGGCCACGACGCGGTCGCCGGCGGCCACGCCGCTCACGTGCTCACCGACCTCCGTGACCGTGCCCGCCCACTCGTGACCCGGCACGACCGGATAGCGGACGTAGCCCGGCGGCCGCCGGCCGTCGAACAGCTCGACGTCCGAGCCGCAGATCCCAGCCGCCGCGACGCGCACCACGACCTCGCCGGGTGCCGGAGCCGGATGCGGCAGCTCGACCAGCTCGGCGAGCCCGGGCCGCTCGAGGCGGACGGCGCGGACGCTCACGTCCGGATCGCGCCGGGCGCGCCGCGGCGGTGCCAGTCGTCCGCGAACAGGTCGAAGGTGAAGGTCTGGCGCGGGTGCTCGGCCACGGCGTCCCAGTCGATCGTCACGCCCAGCCCTGGCGCCGTCGGAACGGGGAAGCAGCCGTCGGACCCCATCCCGGGCAGGCCCGGGGCGACGTCCCGGAGCCAGGGGTCGGTGAAGTCGTTGAAGTGCTCCTGGATCTTGAAGTTCGGCGTGCACGCCGCCAGGTGCAGGGCCGCCGTCGTGGCGATCGGGCCGCCGACGTTGTGTGGCGCCATCAGCATGTAGTGGGTCTCGGCGGTGGCGGACAGCTTGCGGGTCTCCAGCAGACCCCCGAAGTGGGTGATGTCCGGCTGCAGGATGTCGGCACACTGCAGCTCGAACAGCTCCCGGAACTCATAGCGCGTATGCAGCCGCTCGCCGGTCGCCACAGGGATCGAGACGCCCTCGGCGACCTTCCGGAGCGCCTTGAGGTTGTGCGGCGGCACCGGCTCCTCGATCCAGCCGGGTGCGAACGGCTCGAGCTCGCGCGCCAGGCCGATCGCCACCATCGGCGCGAACCGGCCGTGCATCTCCACGAAGACCTCGACGTCCGGCCCGACCGCGTCGCGCACCGCCTCGACGAGCCCGATCGAGCGGATCCGCTCCGACCGCTCGAGCTCGGCGAAGCCGGAGCCAAACGGATCCAGCTTGAGGGCGCCGTAGCCGCGCTCGACGACGCGCCGGGCGGCCGCGTGGAACTCGGCCGGCTCGCGCTCGACCGTGTACCAGCCGTTGGCGTAGGCGCGGATCCGGTCGCGGACGGCGCCACCGAGCAGGCGGTGGACCGGCTGGCCGAGGGCCTGGCCGACGATGTCCCAGCAGGCGAGCTCCACGACGGCAATCGCGGACATCGCGATCTCGCCCGCGCGCGCGTAGTCGTTGCGGAACATCCGGTGCACGAGCGACTCGATCTCGAACGGGTCGCTGCCCGCGATGTGGGTGCGCTCCGCCTCGGCGAGGTAGCCGAGCAGGGCGTCGGTGTGGTTGAGCATCCGCGCCTCGCCGACGCCGGCGAGTCCCTCGTCCGTGCTCAGCTCCACAAACGTGAGGTTCCGCCACGGCGTCCCCACCACGCCGGTTCTCAGCCCCGTGATCCTCATGCGCTTCTCCTTGCCGTGCTCAGGTACGGCCGCAGGATGTCGACCCAGATGAGCGTCTCGCGGCCGGGTTCCCAGCACGGTCCCTCGCCGAGTTCGGCGTCGGCCCGGCGGTAGACCTCCGGGCACGCTGGCATCACGCCGCCTCGAGCGGGGCCGACGGGGACATCACGGCCTCGGGCGAGTGCCGGCGCAGGAAGCCGAGGCCGATCTCAGCGCGGCGCACCCGTTCGGCGGCGAGCCGGATCACGAGGTCCTGGAGGTGGGCGCCGCTGGGATAGATCGACTGGCTGTTGCGCACGCCGAACTTGAGGTAGACGGGCGCCGCGACGCGCACCAGCTCGCCGATCTCGTGATGGCGGACCACGCCGCCGAAGTCGTCCGGCGATTCCACGTAGACGTCGATCGGGACGTCGACCGCGGCCCGGATCGCGGCGATCGCATCCAGCGGCAGGTCGACGGCGATGTTGAGCGAGTCGGCGCCGAGGTCCGCGAGCACGCGCGCGGTGGCGGGATTTGCGACGGGCAGCAAGGCCGAGACCTTGAGGATCAGGTCCGCGGGCAGGTCGCCGCGCCGGCGCAGCTCGCTCAGCGCGGCGAGCAGGCCGAGATCGGACACGAGCACGCTGCGGATCCCGAGCGCGCAGGCGTGGGTGACGTCCTCGATCGCGTAGCGCAGCTGCGCCGGCCCGCGAACCGCACCGGCGATCACGCGCCCGGCGCTCGACGTGGCCTGCACCCCGGCGTCCCACGCCGCGCGGGCGTGGAAGAGGCAGACCTCGATGCCGGCTTCGGCCCCGAGCTCGACCATGCGCTCGATCTCGGCGTCGGTCTGGAGCGCGATGCCGCTGCCCTGGCTGATCCGGTGCACCGGCACTCCCCGGCTCCGGCTCTCGGCGATGACCGTCTCCAGCGCGGCCGGTCCCTCGACAGACGGGATCTCGACGCGGAACTGCCCGCCGTCGCGGAAGCGCCGCTCGGAGGTCGGGAGCCGGGCGGGCTCGCCGTGCGGCAGGTCCAGGCTCGAGAGGATCGATGCGGTGCTCATGGCAGGTTGCCGCCTCGTTGATCGGTGCCAACAGACGTTCCCGGCTCGTGGCCGTAGCAGCTTAGCAGCTTATAAGATAGGCGACGAAGCGGAGATCCATCCACTTCATCCGCACGCTCCTGGGTGGCTGCGCCGTACGGCGCGATCTTCGGCACCAGCCGAGAAAGTCGTTGGCGGATGGCTATGGACTGCAACCATCGCCGCCACAAGATGGGCCTGGCTCGCCGAAGCTCCCGGCGCGGCCGAGAGCGCGCCCCCTACGACCGGATCTGCGTCACCGCAGCCTGCCCCGACATCCCGCCGTCGCTGATCGACCAGCTGGCGACGCGCGGCCGGCTGATCGCTCCCATCATCGACCGCGCGCGCCAGCGACTCACCGTCCTCGAGAAGGCCCCGGGTGGCGACCGCCCGCACGACCCTCGTGGACGTGCTGTACGTATCGCTGCGGGGACGTTACGGCGTCGCAAGCGATACACACGCTTGAGCCGCCGAATGGTCAGCGAACCGCTTCATCAACGCTCGCGGGAAGGTTCGCGTTCCAGTTTCGGCCGGCTGGCCGGCGCGGTCGTGCCGCGCGTGTGGAGCAGGTTCTCCACGTCGCGAACGCCGCCGATCCGCCGTGTCCCGGCCTCGATGCGCGCGATGTCCTCCTCGCGGTCGAGCACCCCGCGCAGGAACACGACGCCGTCCTCGGCGTTCACGCTGATGCGGCCCTTGGGCACGCCTGTGTGGCGGAAGAGCTCGCTCTCGACCTTGTGCGCGAGCGTGATGTCGTCGATCGGCTCCCGGCGACGGTGGCGCGCGTTCAAGGCGCGACGGGCGACTCCGACGGCGTGTGACTCCGCCCGCCGCGCACGCCGGGCGGCGCGGCGCTCGCCGCGGTGCATGCGGGACAGCGCGCGATCACGCGCGCCGTGACGGCGGCGACGACCGGCCGTCGGGTCGAGGAAGTAACCCAGCACGGCGCCGAGCGCGACACCGCCCGCTGCCGCTGCAGCGGGAATCGCGAACCGGTCGCCGGTGGTGGGACGATCGCGCCGGATCCTGAGGCGGGCGAGCATGCGCAACCCGCGAGGGCGCGTCAGCGGAGCGGTGATAACCATGAGTACCTCCTTTTTGCCGGACGGGAGGCTACGCCTCGACCTGCTGTCGTCAACCACGATCTTCAGCGCCGCCGACGGCGAGTCCCGCGCCCTCGCTCCGCGAACCACTTGCACGGATCTCCGAGAACTTTCAGCGGCGGCCCTGCGCGCGCAGCTGCTCGTTGATGCGGCGCAGCTCGACCTCGACGCGGTCCTCGTCCGGCGCCGCGGTCAGCTCCGCGGCCGTCGGCGACGGCTTCACGCTGCGCCGGCGCCTGCCGGACTTCAGCGTCGACCACGCCCAGAGCCCGGCCGCCACCAACGCCGCGAGGACGAAAATCCACAAGACGGCTGAAACGAGGCCGGCCACGAACCCGACGACGAGCCTGATCGCCACGACGGCGACGAGCACGAGCACGAGGATCGCCAGGACACGTCGAAGCATGACTCCATTACACCACCGTGACGTTGCCGGCTTCGGCGGATCATCAGCACTCCAAGCTTGGGTAGGTGAGGCATGTGGCCGCTCGGGCTGACGTCGCGGTGATCGGCGCCGGCATCGTCGGCCTCTCGACGGCGTACGCGCTCGCCGAGCGAGGCGTCTCGGTGACGGCGTACGAGCGCGGCGTGCCCGGCAACGGGCAGTCCGGCGGCGTGTCGCGCATCTTCCGGCACGCGCACGACGATCCGCGCATGGTCGCGTTCGCGTGCGAGGCGCGCCACGGGCGAGGGCGAAGTCGTCTCTCCGGCGCTCTTCTGGAGCGACCCGCCCCTCCTGCCGCTCGAGTGCTTCTACCCCGGCCGCGCGGGTGGCGCGAACTCGTGTGGCACGGGCTCGATCGGGGTCGCTGATGCCAACACGCTGCGCTGGCTACTACGTCAAGCTCGATCCGGCGGAGATGTCGCTAGGCGACCCCCTGCGAAGCGGCGATCCAACCAAGGTTGCGGGCGCAGCCGGAGCCGCCGGATGGCCGTCCATCACGAGCTCGTCACATCGGCAAAGGCCGAAGTGTTCCGGCATCACAAGCGTCGCCGGACCCGCCGCGACCGCGGGACTATACGCGGGCTCGCACGATGCAGCGGAACCCGATGTGCCCGGTGGAGGTGTCGACGTCCTGTCCCTGCCGCGCGGCTGGGCGGTAGCGCAGACAGTAGTTAGGCGCGCATAGGTGCGAGCCGCCCTTGATCACGCGCCGGGGAATCTGGGCGTCGGCGCGCAGCTCCTGTGGGACGCAGCACGGCTTGGCGGCGTGGCCGGGCGAGAAGTGGTCGCTGGTCCACTCCCAGACGTTGCCCGTGATGTCGGCGAGGCCGTATGCGTTGGGCGGGAAGCTCCCGACGGGTGAGGTGCCGTCGTAGCCGTCGAGCCGGAGGTTCTGCCACGGGAACTCGCCCTGCCAGGTGTTCGCCATCGGCCGGCCTCCGGGAGCGGGCTCGTCGCCCCAGGCGAAGGTGGCGCCGTCGCGCCCGCCGCGCGCGGCGAACTCCCATTCGGCCTCGGCCGGGAGCTCCTTGCCGGCCCACTCGGCGTACGCCACGGCATCCTCGTAGGCGATGTGGACGACCGGGTGGCGGCCGCGGGTGTAGGCGTCGCTGGCCGGACCCTCGGGCCGGTGCCAGCAGGCGCCGGGCACGTAGGTCCACCAGTTGCGATAGTCATCGAGATCGACCGGCCCGGGGGTCGGGTGGAAGACGAGAGAGCCCGGGACCAGAAGCGACGGATCGGCGCCCGGGTACTGCTCGCGATCCAGCGGGCGTTCGGCGACGGTGGCGTACCCGGTGGCCTTCACGAAGCGGCGGAACTCGCCGACGGTCACCGGGTGCTCGTCCATCCAGAACCCGTCGACCGTGACGCTCTGGACGGGTCGTTCCTCGGGATAGAAGCCCTCCGCGCCCATGGCGAAGGTGCCACCGGGGACCCACACCATCTGCTTCGCGGGTGGGAGCACGAAACGACGAGCTGGACGGGGTCCGATGGCCATCGCTCTGTCTCCTTTCGATCGGCAAGACCCTCGGGCAGTCCGCACGCGTGCGCATCATCCGAAAGGGGTGACTCGTCGCTCGCCCATGCGGGCGAATATCGGCGGGCCATGGCCACGCCGCCCATCCTGCTCGCCGACGGCTCCAAGCTCTCACACGCTGCCGCTGGGCGGTTCCGTGGTAGCCCGGTCGTCGCGGTGCGCGGGTCGTGATCGGGCACGCGCTGATCCATGCTCCCCGCCATGCCCTCCACCCCGTGTCGGAGCGTTGGGTCGCCGCCGGCTTCGCGATCGGCTCGGTCTGCTTCCTGGTGGGCCCGTTCCCCGGGTTCCTGCAGCTCGTCGGGGCCCGCGCGGACGCCCTGGTCTTCTTCGCCGGCTCGCTGTTCTTCACGGCCGCCGCCGGCCTCGAGCTGGTCCACGCGAGCGTCGACCGGCCGCATCGCGACGCCACTTGGTGGTCGGCGGCGATCCAGTTCGCCGGCACCCTGCTCTTCAACCTCAGCACCGGCGACGTGCTGCGCAGCGACCTCTCGACGCACCAGGAGAACCGGCTCGTCTGGGCGCCGGACCTGTTCGGGTCGATCTGCTTCCTGGTCTCCGGCGTACTCGCATATCGCGTCAGCACGAGGCCGCGGACGATGTCCGGCGTCAACCTCGCGGGCTGCGTCTTCTTCGGGATCGCGGCCGTCGCCTCGTACATCGTGCCCGACACCGGCTCGATCCTCGACCTTGCCGCCGCGAACTGGAACACCGCGCTCGGCGCCGCGTGCTTCCTGGCCGGCGCCCTGATGCTCGCCCGCCACCAACGAGGAGTCACCCCATGACGGTCCACGAACACCAGCCGACGCCGCCGGGCTCGTCGAACGGCGACGACCTCGCGACGCAGCTCGAGACGCTCGCCAAGGCGTACGGGAACCGCTTCCTGCTCGAGGCGGCGCCCGACCACCAGCTCCCCCAGCACGGGATGACGGCGACCGACGCGATGCGGCTGATCGGGGAGGAGCTCGTCCTCGACGGGATCCCGATGCGCAACCTCGCCACCTTCGTGACCACGTGGATGGAGCCCGAGGCGCAGCGGGTGATCGCCGAGAACCTGTACCGCAACTTCATCGACCATGCCGAGTATCCGCAGACCGCCGAGATCGAGCAGCGCTGCATCCGCATGCTCGCGCACCTCTTCCACGCGCCTGGCGAGACCACCGGCGCGCGGACCCAGGGCTCGTCGGAAGCGATCATGCTCGGCGCGCTGTCGCTGAAGTGGAAGTGGCGGCAGCGCCGCGAGGCGGCCGGCAAGGACACGACCCGGCCGAACCTGATCTTCGGCGGCGACGTGCACGTCGTGTGGGAGAAGTTCTGCCGCTACTTCGACGTCGAGCCGCGGATCATCCCGCTCCAGCCCGACAAGTACACGATCGGCCCTGAGGACGTCGAGCCGCAGATCGACGAGAACACGATCGGCGTCGCCGCGGTGCTGGGCACGACGTTTACCGGCCACGCCGACGACATCCGCGGCATCAACGACCTGCTGGTCCGGCTCCGCGAGGAGCGTGGGCTGGACGTCCCGCTGCACGTCGACGGCGCCAGCGGGGGTTTCGTGTGGCCGTTCCTGTACCCCGACTCGGAATGGGACTTCCGGCTCGAGCAGGTCCGCTCGATCAACGTCTCGGGCCACAAGTTCGGGCTCGTCTACCCCGGCATCGGGTGGCTGGTGTTCCGCGAGCGGGCCGACCTCGCCGAGGACCTCGTCTTCTACGAGAACTACCTCGGCAAGACCGACGCGACATTCACGCTGAACTTCTCGACCGGCTCCGCGATGGTGCTCGCGCAGTACTACAACTTCGTCCGCTTCGGCTTCGACGGCTACCGCTACATCATGGAGACGATGCAGGCGAACGCGCGCTCGCTCGCGCAGCGGATCGCCGGCATCGGCGAGTTCCGCCTGATCGGGGACGAGGGGGCCGAGCAGCTCCCGCTCGTCGCCTTCCAGCTCACCGACGGCCATGAGTACGACGAGTTCGACGTCGCCTCCCAGCTGGCCGCCGAGCGCGGTTGGATGGTCCCCGCCTACACGCTGCCGCCCAACGCGCAGCACGTGACGATCATGCGGGCACTCGTGAAGCTGACGCTCAGCCACACGCTCGCGTCCACGCTCGCCGACGACATCGCGCAGGCGTGCGAGACGCTCGCGAAGAAGGGCGGGCTGCACGAGCTCGACCGGCAGCGGGTGAAGACGGGCACGGGCTACTGAGGCCAGGGAGAGCGCAGGTGGAACGCGTCGAACGGACCCTCCGTCGCCTGGCCCTCAATGATGAGCGGTCCCTGCGCTCCGCGCTCGCCGACCCCGGGATGGCGAGCGACCTCGACGCCAAGTCGCAGGCGCTGATCCGGCTCGGCGCGCTGCTCTCTGTCGGCGCCGCGACCGTCTCGCTGCGCTGCACCGTCGAGCACGCTGCCGCGGCCGGCGCCAGCGAGGAGGAGATCGTCGGCGTGCTGGTCGCGATCGCGCCCGCCGTCGGCCACGCGCGCGTGGTCGGCGTCGCCCCGAACCTCGGCCTCGCCCTCGGCTACGACTTCGACGCCTGACGCGCCGGCTCGTCGGCGCCGGCATGGAGCTGCTGCCGCCACCCGAGGAGCAGCGCATGGACCGCCTCGGCGCCGACGATCGGGTCGTCGCCTGTCCGCAGCCGCTGCGAGTGGAGGATGAACGGGCGCGTCTGCGGGCCGCCGAGGCCACCGTGGAAGGAGATCAGCTCCTCGAACGCGCAGCCCTCCTCGAGGGTGGGGTCGTAGAAGCTGCCGACGAGGATGTCGGGGACGTGCGGGAAGGCGTCGGTACGCAGCAGGTGGCTCGCCGCGGTCGGCGAGAAGGGCGCCAGCGGGTCGTCGCCCTCGACGCGGTCGTCGTGCAGGCGCCGCGAGCCGCCCGGCCCGAAATGGATGACCCGCACTTGCGCACGAGCGGCGATTCAACCGACGATGGGCGCCCATGAGCACCGAGGTATTCATCCTCGCGGCGGCGAGCGCGGTGCGACCGAGCACGAGCACCGCCGCGGTCTATGCGCTGCTCTCCTCGGGCCGCCCGCGGCCGGTGCTCGCGGTGTTCACCGTCGCCGGGATGCTCTTCAGCTGCGCGATCGGCATCGTCGTCGTGCTGGCGCTGCACGGCATCCCCCTGCCGGGCGGCGAGTCGGAGCGCATCGCCGTCGTCGATATCGCCGCCGGCGCCGCGATGCTCGGCTTCGCCAGCGGCGTCTGGTCCGGCCACGTGGAGCGGATCCGCCGCCGCCGGCCGTCCGAGGGGCCCGGGCGGATCGTCACGATGCTGGGCCGGCCGACCCTCAAGCTCGCGGCCGCGGCCGGCATCGTCACCCACCTACCGGGCCTCTTCTACCTCGTGGCGCTGAACGCGATCGCGGCCGGCTCGCCGCCCCTCGTCGATGCGATCGTCGAGGTCCTTGTCTACAACGCAATCTGGTTCAGCGTCCCGGTCGTGGCGTTCGTCGTCGCCGGTCGTCACGCGGCCGCCGCGAACGCGAAGATCACGCAGATCAACGCGTGGGCGCGGGCACACGACCAGGTGATCCTGATCGTCGTGCTCGGGAGCGTCGGCACCTACCTGCTCGTCAAGGGGATCGCCGGGCTCGTCACGTGACGATGTGCATGCGCGCGCCCTGCCCTGGGATGGCTCCATCCCCGATGGTGGTATGCGCCCCTCATGCGGTACAGAGGCACACCTCCTTGCCCTCCGGCGGGCGGCTGCAAGATGCTCACCGTCAGATGTCAGACGCCTTACCGCTGCTGTTCGCCGAGCTCGATGCGTCGATCGAGCGCCGGCACCGTCGTCCCCGGCTCCGCGAGGGCACCGTGCGGCGCGACCGGCTGGTGCGCCGTCTCGCGCAGACCGCGCACGTGCCCCTCACGCTGCTCGTCGCTCCCGCGGGCTACGGCAAGACCACGCTGCTCGAGCACTGGCTCGAGCACGATCCGCGCCACATCGCGTGGTTGAGCATCGACGAGGCGGACGACGACGCCGACCGCCTCGTGGCGTCGGTCTCCGTCGCTCTCGACAACCTCGTGCCCTCGGACTCGCTGGTCGAGCTCGCCAACACGGTGGAGCAGTGCGACGAGCCGTTCGTCCTCGTGCTGGACGACCTCCACCGCGTTCGCTCGCGGGAGGCGCACCGCGTGATCATGGCGATCGCCGACGCCGTGCCGGCGGGCTCGCAGGTCGTCGCCGCCGGCCGCCAGGAGCCCGACCTCCCGATCGGGCGCCTCCGCGCGCAGGGCCGGCTCGTCGACCTTCGGGCGCGCGACCTGGTCCTGACGCCCCGCGAGGCGAGCGCGGTGCTGAGCCTTGCGGGGCTCGAGCTCGCCCCCGAGGACGTGCTCCTCCTCCATGAGCGCACCGAGGGCTGGCCCGCCGGCCTCTATCTCGCCGCCCTGTCGCTGCGCGGCCGCCGCGACACCCAGCGCGCTGTGGCACGCTTCGGCGGCGACGACCGGCTGCTCTCGGACTACCTGCGCGAGGAGCTGCTCGGGGACCTGGACGACGAGCGCGCGGCCTTCCTGGAGTTGACGTCGGTGCTCGACGAGCTGTCGGGTCCCGTCTGCGACGCGGTCCTCGACCGGAGCGGCTCAGGCCGGCTCCTACGCGAGCTGTCCCGTTCCAACCTGCTCGTCGTCCCGCTCGACGACGCGGACTCCTCGTACCGCTATCACGCCCTCCTGAGGGACATGCTCCAGGCCGAGCTGCGGCGCCGGCACCCGCGCTGCGTGGCCGAGCTGCACCGCCGCGCGAGCGACTGGTACACGAGCGCCGGCGACACCGATCGCGCCATCGACCACGCCATCGGGGCGGGTGACGTCGAGCGCGCCGGAGCGCTGCTGTGGGAGACGGCGGCCGCTCGCGTGCTCGAAGGACGCGGCGCCGAGGTCCGAGGCCGGCTCGACCGCTTCACGTCGGAGCAGATCGCGGGCCACCCGGCCCTCTCGCTGACGGCGGCGGCGCACCACCTCGTGACCGGCGAGCGCGATCTCGTCGAGCACTGGGCGGGAGCGGCCGCCCGCGGGCTCGGCTCGGCGCCGCCCGCGTCGCTCCACGCCGGCGTCGAGACGATGCGCGCCGCCGTCGCCCGCGACGGCATCGCCCAGATGGCGGCCGATGCCGCCCACGCATACCAACGGCTACCCGAGGACAGCCCGTGGCGCTCGCTCTGCTGCCTGCTGCGCGGTGTCGGCGAGCACCTCCGCGGGGGCGCGCGTACCGCCCGGACCCAGCTCGAGGAGGGCGCTCGCCGTGGCGCGATCGCGGCGCCGAGCGTCCAGGCGCTGTGCCTGGCTCAGCTCGCGCTGGTCGCGATCGACGAGGGCGACTGGGAGCGGGGGCCGCTGCTCGCCGCCCGTGCGCGGTCGCAGCTCGACCGCGTGGGTCTTCAGAGCCACCCGACGTCCGCCCTCGTGTACGCCGTGTCGGCGCTCGTCCGTGCGCACCGCGACCGGGTCGAGGACGCCCAGGCCGACAGGCGCCGCGCGATCGAGCTGCTGACGGCGCTCGTCGACTTCGTGCCGTGGTACGACATCGAGGCACGGGTCGTGCTGGCCCGCGCCGCGCTTCGCCTCGGTGACGTGACGGGCACGCGGACGCTCCTCGCCGAGGCCTCGCGGGAGCTGTCGCGCGACGCCGGGGCGACGGTCCTCCGCGCCTGGGTCGACGAGGTCCGCGACCAGGTCGAGGCGTTCGCGCTGACCGAGCTGGTCGGCCCGTCATCGCTGACCACGGCGGAGCTGCGAGTCCTGGGGCTGATGCCCACCCACCTCTCGTTCCGCGAGATGGGCCGGCAGCTGCACGTGTCGGCGAACACCGTCAAGACGCACGCCCACGCCGTCTACCGAAAGCTCGACGTCTGCTCGCGGTCCGAGGCCGTCGTCCGCGCCCGCAGCACCGGCCTGCTCGACGACTGAGAGCTCACGGTGACCGCGTGCGGGTCGGCAGTGCCGATCCGCGTACCGGCTCGGCCTCATGCCGATCGGATGATGCGGTGGGCCCAAGCGCGGGCGACGGTGACGAGATGACACCCCAGGCCGCACCCCCACGCGCCACCATGGTGCTCGTCGCGCTGATCCTCGTCGCCGGGGTCGCGAACCTGAACCTGTCGGTCGCCAACGTCGCGCTGCCCGACATCGGCGCGCACTTCGACTCGTCGCAGACGACGCTCGACCTGATCGCGGTCGGCTACTCGCTCGGCCTAGCCGCGACGGTGCTCTACCTCGGCGCGCTGGGCGACCGCTACGGGCGCAAGCTGATGCTGCTGCTCGGCCTCGTGCTGTCGGTCCCCGCGTGCCTGTTGGCGGCGCTCGCCCCGAGCGACGAGGTTCTGTTCGGCGCCCGGGTGCTCGGCGGCGTCTCGGCGGGCATGGCGTACCCGACGACGCTCGCGCTGATCACCGCGCTGTGGTCGGGACCGGGCCGGACGAAGGCGATCGCGCTGTGGTCGGCCCTGGGAGGCGCGATCGCGTCGCTCGGGCCGCTGGTCTCAGGTGCGCTGCTCGAGCAGTTCGATTGGGGCTCCGTGTTCGTGATCACGCTGCCGCTGGTGGCGGTGGCGTTGCCGATGGCGGCTCGCCTGGTGCCCGCACACGTCAACGAGACGACCGACCCGGTGGACAACCTCGGCGGCGTGCTCTCGGTCGTGCTGGTCGCAGGGCTGATCCTCGCGATCAACTTCGCCGCGGTGCCCGACAAGACGGACCTGACCCTGGCGCTGGCGGCGCTCGCCGTGGTCGGCCTGATCGCCTTCGTGATCCGTCAGCGCCGCGCGCGCAACCCGCTTTACGACCTGCACGTCGCGGCACGCACGACCTTCTGGGTGGCGGCAGTGGCGGGGATCATCGTGTTCGGCTCGCTGATGGGCGCGGCGTTCATCAGCCAGCAGTTCCTGCAGAACGTGCTCTCGTACTCGACGCTCGGCGCCGGCGCCGCGTTCCTGCCCGCCATCGTGTTCATGGTCCTCGTGGCGCCGCGCTCGGCCAAGCTCGTCGAGGCGCGCGGCGCCCGCTTCACGCTGCTCTGCGGCTACGTGTTCCTCCTGCTCGCGTTCGCCGCGATGCTGCTGCTCTGGAAGGAAGACAGCCCGTACTGGAAGATCGGGATCGCGTACGTGTTCATCGGGATCGGCGTCGGGTTCGCCGGCACCCCGGCATCGCACTCGCTGACGGGCTCGGTGCCCGTGCGCCGAGCTGGGATGGCGTCGGGTACGGCCGACCTCCAGCGCGACCTCGGCGGCGCGATCATGCAGTCGGTCTTCGGCGCCCTGCTCACCGCCGGGTACGCCGCGGCCGCCGCGGCGGCGATCGCCGGCGCGCCGAACGACCCCCAGGTCAACGAGAGCGTCCAGAACCAGCTCACGAAGTCGTTCGCCGGCGCCGAGTCGGTCGCGCAGCAGTTCCCGCAGAATGCGAGCCAGATCACGGCGGCGGCGAAGCAGTCCTTCCTCGACGGCGCCGACTGGGCGTACACCGCCGGCATCGTCGCCGTGCTGCTCGGCGCGGCGCTCGTCGTGTTCTTCTTCCCAAGGAGGGACGAGGAGGCGCGGCTGCTGGAGCAGTACCAGTCCGAGGACGCCGGGCAGGGCGAGGGCCGAGCGCCCGAGCGGCAGCGGGCGCTCGCCTGATCAGGCTGCCGCCCGCTCGTCGCCGTAGATGAAGATGCCGTGGATGATGTAGATGCAGAGGAAGAAGATCGCCAGCGACCACCACGGGTAGGCGCCGCCGATCGACAGCAGGGCTCCGATCGCGCCGAGCGTGGCCCCGATGATCCCGACGAACCGGCCGAACGCGTTGCCCGCCATCAGCGAGAACCCGCCGACGAGCTGGATGAGCCCCAGGACAATCAGGACCCAGCCCAGCGTGTTGAGGTCGTCGAGGATGTACCGCCGGTCGTCGACGAAGATGTTCGCCCCGTCCAGGGCGCCGATCCCATAGATGATGTTGAGCGTGCCGACGATCAGCAGCAGCGTCGCGGCGAACACGACTCGGCCGGTTCCTCGCATCACGAACCTCCTTTACTCGAATGGGGTGAGCCTCAGCTCCGCCGGTGCGTCTCCCACAGCCGCCGCAGCACCGTCGGGGAGAGCTCGTGCTTGCAGAGCGACGCGACCGCGCCGCAGCCGTGCGCCAGCTCCGCGACGTCGACGGGATCCTCGAGCGATATGAGGACGACGACCGCGCCCGGCCGATCGTCGCATACGCGCCGCGTGGTCTCGATCCCGTCCATGCCCGGCATCCGCACGTCCATCAGGATGAGGTCGGGCTCGAGCGTCGCACACAGCTCCAGCGCCTCCGGTCCGGACGTGGCCGCGGCGAGCGCCTCGAACCCCGGCGTCGCATCGATCACGTCGCGCGCCGCCATGCGGGCGACCGCTTGGTCGTCGACCGTGAGGACGCGCACGGCGCGCTCGGTGGTGGCGCTCATCTCGGGACACGAAGGTGGCACGCCGCCAGGTCGGTCGACAATGAGGCCCGCCTGTGTCGGCGGCGGGGGTGCAGGCACTAGGGATGACGGGCAGCCGCCGGCGCCTGCAGCTCGGACTCCGCCAGGAACATGAGCGTCGCCTTCACGCGCTTGCTCACGTCGTCGACGAAGCCCAACCCGAGCTTTAGGAAGATCGAGTTGATGTGCTTCTCGACGGCGCGCTTGGAGAGCACGAGCGACTCGGCGATCGCCGCGTTGCTCTTCCCCTCGGCGATCTCGGCCAGCACCTGGCGCTCGCGCGGCGACAGCTCGGCGAGCGGCGAGCGCTCGATCGCCGCCTTGCCCCTCACGAGCGCGTCGACGAGAGTCGAGTCGATCACCGCGCCGCCGCGGACGACCGCCTGCACGGCGTCGCGCAGCTGGGAAGCATCGTGCACGCGCTCCTTGAGCAGGTACCCGCGGCGGTCGGATCCCGACTCGAGCAGCGAGACGGCGTACATGGGCTCGTCGTACTGACTGAGCACGATGACACCCACCTCCGGATGCGTCCTGCGGAGCTGGTTGGCGATGCGGATGCCCTCGTCGGAGTGCGACGGCGGCATGCGGATATCGGTCAGCACCGCGTCCGGCGCCTCCCGGTCGACCGCCTCCAGGACCTCCGGAAGATCGCCGCACGCAGCGACGACCTCGAACTCCGGCTCGAGCGCGAGGAGCTGCAGGATCCCCTCGCGCGCGATCAGGTTGTCATCGGCGACCACGACGCGCACGCTCACGGTCCGAATGTACCGGTTGCCATGGATCGGGCAGCGGCACCTTCACAAGGCCGGGCATCCGGGTGTGGGAGGCAGCCTTCCCGCCGACGAGGCCGGATCATCTCATCGGGATGACGCCGACGGGGCGGGCAGCCGCGATCGTCGGCCGCATGAGCACGCCATTCCGCGGGACGATCAACCTCGATGATCGCGACTCGACTCCCGACTGGGAGCCGTACCTCCAGCCCGTAGCACCCGAGGGAGCGCCGAGCGTCCTCTACATCGTCCTCGACGACGTCGGCTACTCGGCGATGGAGCCGTGGGGTGGGTTGATCGAGACCCCCAACATCAAGCGGCTGGCCGAGCGCGGGCTGACATACACGAACTGGCACACGACGGCGCTGTGCTCGCCGACCCGCTCGTCGCTGCTGAACGGGCGGAACCACACGACCAACGGCATGGCCTGCATCGCCGAGGCGACGACCGGCTTCCCGAACTCGAACGGCCATATCCCGTTCGAGTGCGCGACGATCGCCGAGGTGCTCGGCGAGCGTGGCTGGAACACCTACATGCTCGGCAAGTGGCACCTCTGCCCGGCGGACGAGATGAACATGGCCTCGACGAAGCGCAACTGGCCGGTCGGGCGCGGATTCGAGCGCTACTACGGCTTCCTCGGCGGAGAGACCAACCAGTGGTATCCGGACCTCGTCTATGACAACCACCTGGTCGAGCAGCCCGCGACGCCGGACGAGGGCTACCACCTCACGACGGACCTGACCGACAAGGCGATCGAGTTCATCAAGGACGCGACAGGTGATCGCCCCTGACAAGCCGTTCTTCATGTACTTCTGCCCGGGTGCGACGCACGCGCCGCACCACGCGCCCAAAGAGTGGATCGACAAGTACCGGGGCCGCTTCGACATGGGCTACGAGGAGTACCGGCGGGTCGTGTTCGAGCGCCAGAAGCAGATGGGCGTCTTCGGCCCCGACGCCGTGCTCACCGAGCTCAATCCCTACGCGCAGGAGGAGAGCGTCGACGGCAAGCCGTGGCCGGCACTGGACGTCGTGCGACCCTGGGACTCGCTCTCCGACGAGGAGCGGAGGCTGTTCAGCCGGATGGCCGAGGTGTACGCCGGCTTCCTGTCGCACACCGACCACGAGATCGGGCGGTTGCTCGACTTCCTGGACGAAACGGGCCGGCTCGAGAACACGATCGTGGTCTTCGTCTCGGACAACGGAGCGAGCGGCGAGGGTGGGCCGAACGGCTCGGTCAACGAGAACAAGTTCTTCAACGGGATTCCGGACACCATCGAGTCCAACCTCAAGTACCTCGACGAGCTCGGCTCGCCGGCGACCTACAACCACTACCCGGTGGGGTGGGCCTGGGCGTTCAACACCCCGTTCAAGATGTGGAAGCGGTACAACTTCGAGGGCGGGGTGGCGGACCCGATGATCGTGTCGTGGCCGAAGGGCATGGCCTCGACCGGCGAGCTCCGGCACCAGTTCCTCCACGCCACCGACGTGGTCCCGACCATGTACGACCTGCTCGGCGTCGAGCTGCCGGAGGTCGTCAAGGGCTATCCCCAGCTCCCGCTCGAGGGCGTGAGCTTCCGCTCGACGTTCGAGAGCGATGACGTGCCGACGCCGAAGGAGACGGGGTTCTTCTCGATGCTCGGCTCCCGGGCGATCTGGCACAAGGGCTGGAAGGCCGTCAGCGTCCACCCGACGATCGCGGGCTGGGGGAACTTCAACCGCGACCGCTGGGAGCTCTACGACACCGAGGCCGACCCGACCGAGAGCCGCGACCTCGCCGCCGAGCATCCCGAGAAGGTGCAGGAGCTGATCAACCTCTGGTTCCACGCGGCGGGCCAGTACAACGGGCTTCCGCTCCTCGACAAGACCGCGGTCGAGGTGCTGGCCGATCCGACCCGGCCCCAGATTGCGCCGCCACGGAACCGCTACGTCTACTACCCGGGCACGGCCGAGGTGCCGGAGACGGCGGCGGTCAACGTCCGCAATCGCAGCTACAGCATCGCGGTCGAGGTCGACGTCGTGTCGGAGGACGCCTCCGGCGTGCTGTTCTCCCACGGCGCCCGCTTCGGCGGCCACGCGCTCTACGTGCGGGACCGCAAGCTCAAGTACGTCTACAACTTCGTCGGCGACAACGAGCAGATGGTCGAGTCCACGGCCGAGGTCCCGACCGGGCGGGTGATCCTCGGCGCGGCCTTCGCGCGCGAGGGCGACGGCATGCCGGCCACCGGGACCCTGTCGCTGTTCATCGACGACGAGAAGGTCGGCGAGGGCCGGATCATGACCCAGCCCGGCAACTTCTCGCTCGTCGGCGAGGGCCTCAACGTCGGACGCGACCCGGGCGAGCCGGTGACCGACGACTACTCGGGGACGAGCCCCTACACCTTCAGCGGCGGCACCATCAAGGAGGCGGTCGTCGACATCTCGGGCGAGCAGTTCGTCGACCTCGAGATGGAGGCGCTCGCCATGATGAAGCGCGAGTAGCTCAAGCGGCAGCGCGGCCGTGCTCGTCGCAGGGCGAGCGCGTCGCGTCGCCGACGATCCGGCGTTCCTGCTCGAGGACCACCAGGGCACGTTCCATCGCCGTCGGCTGGAGGCTGCCGAGACCTGGTCGGTACGGGTTGTCGAGGAAGCGGATCAGGAGGAGCGTCGCGGCCATGACCGTCACGACCGTGCCGATCAGCGCGGCCTGCACGAACGCCCGCTCCCCGCTGTCGGCGAACAGCAGCATGAAGCCGACGATCATCGCGGCGGTGATGTAGAGGACCAGCCAGAGCGGTGCGGGGATGACGCCGACCGCGCCATGGATCCTCGAGTTGCGGGCGACCTCGCGGTCGAGGCGCTGGTCGAGCCACTTCGAATAGGCGGCCTGTTCGGAGGCGGTGCGCGGGTCGACGGTCCGCAGCGTCCGCAGCAGCGCCACGCCCCACGGGTTCATGGCGTCGGTCTGGGTTCCGTCCCGCATCCGCGGCCACTCCTGATGGACGACCGAGCGGCCGTAGCAGATCAGCTCCGCGGCGAGGCGGCGCCCGGTCGCGGGTGGGAGGAGATGCGCGACCTCGTACTGCTGGGCGACAGTCACCGCCTCGGTGCCGGCGCCAGCGCGGGACTCGTCATAGCTGGTGAACGCGAGCACGACGACGAGACCGAGCAGGACGGCGAAGCCGGTGGCCAGCACGCCGAAGAAGCCCGCGGCTCGGTCACCGTCGTTGAAGTAGCTGCCCTCCGGAGCACGCCGGCGCACGAGCAGCATCGCGGCGATCGCAAGGCCCGCCGACGCGACGACGACGACGAGCGCCACGAGGACGTTCATCTCGGAGGCGGGGATCGGCCTGCCACGAGCAGAATGTCGTGGGTCGGTGCGACGTCGTCCTCACTCGCATCGGATGAGACGGTCTCACCCGCTCGGGATGAGGGCCGCCGCGCGCCGGGCGGACAGCCTTCCGAACGTGGGTCATGTCAACGTGCACGCGCCCCACGGGCTGACGGAGGGTCCCGAGCAGCCGTCGGCACGGCCCGACCGCGCCGAGCGCCGGCTCGAGCTCGGCGCAGTGCTCCTGCTCGCGCTCACGACGCTGGCGACAGCGTGGTGCGGCTACCAGGCGGCGCTGTGGTCCGGCGAGCAGTCCCAGCACTTCGCGCGCGCGTCGGCCACCCGCATCCAAGCGCAGCAGGCCGCCACACGCGCGGGGCAGCTCCGGATCGACGACCTTCTCTACTTCGACGGCTGGCTCGACGCGCGCGAGCAGGGGGACGCTCGCCTGGCGGCGATCTACCGGCGGCGGTTCCGCCCGGAGTTCGTGCCCGCCTTCCGCGCCTGGCTCGCGGAGCGCCCCTTCACCCGCGCGAAGGCGATCCCGGGGCCGCTCTACATGCCGGAGTACCGGTCCGGCGATCTTGCGCGCAGCGCCAAGCTCGACGCCGCCGCCGACGAGCTGTACGAGGGAGGCACGGCGGCCAAGCGTTACGGCGATCGCTACGTCCTCGCGACCGTCTTCTTCGCCGCCGTGCTGTTCTTCGCGGGCATCTCGCTGCGGCTGGACTGGCGGCCGCTGCGAATCGCGGTGCTCGGCCTCGGTGTTGCGCTGCTCGTCGGCGGGATCGGGTTCGTGCTCACGCTGCCGGTGGCCTGATCGTCGCGTCATGACGCTCGACGCGCTCTGGCACGACCTCGAGTGTGGCGGGTACGACGAGGACCTCTCGCTGTGGCGCGCGCTCGCCGGCGGCGCCGATGGTCCCGTGCTGGACGTGGGTGCCGGCACCGGGCGTGTCAGCCTCGACCTCGCCGCCGGCGGTGTCGCTGTGGTGGCGTTGGACGCCGACGCGTCGTTGCTGGAGGCGCTCGAGCATCGCGCCGCGGGGCTGCCTGTCGAGACGGTCGTCGCCGACGCCCGCCACTTCGTCCTGCCGCGCCGGTTCCCGCTGGTGCTCGTGCCGATGCAGACGTTGCAGCTGTTCGGCGGGCCGTCCGGGCGCGCGGCCTTCCTGCGCTGCGTGCTGGAGCATCTCGAGCCCGGGGGGCTGCTCGCTGCCGCGTTGGCAGACGCCATGGACTGCTTCGACGAGGAGCGCGACGCGCCGCCGCCGCCCGCCGAGTATGAGATCGACGGCGTGCGCTACGCCAGTCAGCTGATCAAGGTCGTGGAGGATGACGGCCGCGCGGCCATCCACCGACTGCGTGAGGTCGACGGACCCGGGGAGCGCAACGAGTCGCGCGAAGCCATCGTGTGGCTTGACCGGGTGACGGCCGACGAGGTAGCGGCGGAAGCGGCCTCGCTCGGCTTTCTCATCGAGCCCTGCTTGTCCATCCCCGAGACCGAGGAGTACCTCGGATCGACGGTCGTCGTCCTCCGCGCGCCACGTTCCACGAAGTCGTAGACGAGCTCATCCGAAACGGCTGACCCCGTCGGCGGGTGGCGTCGCGGCTCATGAGCGCACCGCCGTGGGCGCGTCGACCCGCGGCACGAACGGACGCTGCTCCAGGACGCTGCCGCGCCGCACACTGACCGCCGTCGCCTCCGGGATCTCGTGCCACAGCCCGGGGAGATCTGCGAACGGCTCCGAGACGATCAGGTGGTCACCCTCGCGGAGCTGCTGGAGCCGCGGGTTGTCCGGATACAGGCGCTTCACGGTGTCGACCTCGGCCGAGGCGAAGAGCGAGCGTGCAGGGCCTTCGCTGGCGTAGCGCACGGCCCAGAGGCAGGTCCCGTCCGTGACGCCGAAGGTCGCCTGCACGGGCGCAGTGACGCCGTGCTCGCGCGCCGTCGCCTCGATCAGTCCGACCGTTCGCTCGAGCGCGCGGACGGGGTCCGACTCCAGGCCCAGCGTCAACGCGAGGTGAAAGACGACCTCGGTGTCGGTGGAGCCCTGAACGTCGGCGAACTGGGCAGGGTCGATCGCCAGCATGAGGTCCCGCCGCAGGAGGTGGAAGTCGGCGATGAAGCCGTTGTGCACGAACAACCAGCGGCCCCGGCGGAAGGGATGGCAGTTCGTCGCCTGGATCGGCGAGCCGATCGCGGCCCGGACGTGCGCGAGGAACAGCGGGGACTCGATGTGGGCAGCGAGCTCGCGCAGATTGGCGTCGCCCCACGCGGGCGCGACGCTGTGGTACACGCCCGGGCCCTCGCCCGCGCCGTACCAGCCGATGCCGAAACCGTCGCCGTTCGTCGGTTCGGCGCCCATGCGCGCGTGCAGGCTCTGGTCCACGATGCCGTGCTGCGTCTTGAAGAGCAGCTCGTCGATGAGAACCGATTGGCCCAGCCACCCCATCCAGCGACACATCGGACACCGTTCCTTGTCAGCCGTCGCGACCGAGACTCGCGGCGCGCTCGCCGCCGCGCATCATCCGAACCGGATGACCGTCCGCGGTCGACTCCCAGCAGGCGCTCAGGCGCGGCGCGAGCGGCTCCGCCACGGCAGGCGGCCCGTTCGCATCCGCACGAGAGCACGGGCCAGCCAGAGCGCCGTACGCAGGTCGATGACAGCGTCGCCGACACGGCTGCGCTTCCGCGAGGGCCTCACGGCGTGCGCTTCTCACTACCCAAGGATGCGAGCCTTCTGCGCCGCGAACTCGTCCTCGGTCAACACGCCCTGATCTTTCAGGGCGGCCAGCTCCTTGAGCTGCTCGATCGGGTCCGCGCCGCCGGTGCCGGCCGGAGGCGGCGGCGGCGCGTATTGCTGCGGTGGTTCGTAGGCCTGCGCATCCTGCGCGGCCCACCGGTTGCCCTGTCGGCGGCTGACGCGGTTCGAGACGGAGGTGGCCGTTCCGGCGACCACGGCGGTGCGGGCCATGCCGCGAAGCAGTCCTGGCACGGGTGGGTCTCCTTTCTTTACGCGGTCGCCTCGGCGGCCTCGTGAGAAGCGATCAGATCCTGGACGGGGATCCTCTGGAACGCGACGAGCTCGCCGCCGTTGCGGCGGACAGCGGTGGCAAACGGCGCCGCCCAGCGGTTCTCGTAGACGAGCATGACCGCGGCCGACCCCGGTTCGATTCCGTCTGCGGCCACGGCCACGTCGTCGTCACCGAGCAGCCCGGACGACGCGCCCTCGAAGGCGACGAAGTCACCGACGCCCTTGCTCTCGAGATCGACCGCGTCGAACCCCGAGTACGTCCCGTCCTCTTCCTTGATGACGAACATGACGTCGAGCACGCGAATGATCGCGCGGTCGACGAGGTCCAGCACGATCGGCACCGCTTCACCCGTCAGCGGCGCACCGGCCGGAAACGCGATTACGACGATGTCGACCGGGCCCAGTTCCTCGATATGTGCTTCCATCGCTATCTCCTCGGGCGTCGGCTGGATATCACGATTCGCGGGCGTTCCCCGCGGGGGCGAGCATCTCTGCGGTGAGCGCCGTCGCCTCGACGAACTCGTTTGCCAGCAGTGTTCCGCCGGTGCGTACCACCGCGTCCTCGAGCACGCTGGCCCAGCGGTGCTCGACGAGCACCGCTGCGACCGCGGCGCCTGGCTGGAGCGCCTCGCCGACGGCGCGCAACGCCTCGCCGGAGACGCCGGTCGACTCGGTGCTCAGCGCTCGCTCGGTGGCCCGCCGTCGCTCGCCGGGATCGAGCCTGAAGCCGAGCAGCGGCGCCACGAAGCCGCCGCCTCGCGCGTGCAGGTTGATCGCGGCCAGCGCGCCTGTCTGGGCGTCGCGCTGGACGAACACCGCGTCCAGGACGCGCAGCGCTCCGCCGCTCTCGAGCCGCTCGAGCGCTCCGACGAGCCGGCCTTCGTAGGCCGCTTCCGGCTCGAAGGCGTACACGAGCAGTTGCACGTGCGGAGTCATCTCAGGAGAGCGTGACCGGCGCCTCGGGACACCGCCTCATCCGGACGGGAGGAGATCGTCGCCGGGCCTCCCACCTCGGCGCAGGCGCTGCTCGAGGCGCCGGAGGCGTGTCGGCGCTGATCACCGGGGCGGCGTGGCCGGGAGAGAGGCGAGGATCCGCGTCCCGCGGCCGGCCGGGCTGTCGATCTCCAGCGTGCCGCCGATGGCTTCGACGCGGTCGCGGAGCCCCTCCAGGCCTGAGCCCGTTGTGGGCCGCGCGCCGCCGACCCCGTCGTCGGCGATCATGACGTGCAGGATGCCGCGGGATGACGCGGCGCGCACTAACACCGCGCCCGCACCCGAGTGCCTGCGCGTGTTGGTGATTGCCTCGGCGATCACGTAGTAGGCGGTCGCCTCGACGGTGGGGTCAAGGCGCCTATCGGGCAGCTCGAGGAGGCGGATCGGGAAGACGGAGCGCAGCGCGATGTCTCGCACCGCGTTGGCCAGTCCGAGATTGGTCAGCGCGGAGGGATGGATGCCGCGCGCCAGATCACGGAGCTCGTCGATGGCCAGCGTCAGCTCGTGCCCCGCGTCATCGAACAAGCTCGCCGAGACGCTCGAGTTGGTTCGCGCGCGGTGGGCGTAGATGCCGAGGTGAACGCGGAGCGCGGTCAGCCGCTGCTGAGCGCCGTCATGCAAGTTGTGCTCGATCCGTCGCCGCTCGTTGTCCGCGGCCGCGACGATTCGCATCCGCGATGTGGCCAGGCGCGCCGTGACGAGCTCGCGCTCGGAGACCACGGCGCTGAGGCAGAAGGTCGAGATGGACGCGACCGCGATGTAGAGCTGGGTGCTGAGGACGCTGTAGGTGACGGACTCGTACGCGAACGGCCCGACCTGCCGCGTGGTCTCCCAGACGGCGAAGCCGGCGGCGATCGCGATCGCCGCCGTGGCGCCATGACGCCCGAGTCGCAGGGCGGCCCAGATCAGCGGCGGGAACACGAGATACGCGAGCGGGCGGCTCGAGCGCAGCGCGATTTCGCTCAGTGCCACGAGCGCGGTGAGCATCAGCGCGGCCTCGACCGCTCGGCGCCTCCACCAGTCGCGGGGCGGCGGTCGCGCCCAGGCGAGCGCCAGCGGAAGCACGACCAACGCGCCGGAGGCGTCCCCGAGCCACCACGTCCGCAGGACCTCCGGGATCTCGTCGCTTGCGATGACGTCACCGAGCCAGAGCGAAAGCGCGCCGATCGAGGCGCTGACCGTCGTCCCCGCCATGATCGCCACGAGCATGAGGCCGACGCCTGCGACGCTGGCCAGGGGATCGCCGCGTGGCACGAGCGCGCGCAGCAGCACCGTGATCATCAGGACCTCGAGCACGTTGCCCGCGGTCTGCCCGAACGCCGAACCCAGCGGCAGCGCGTCGTAGTCGTTCGCCAGCAGGTCGCCGATCAGGATGCCCGGCCAGTAGCGCAGCCCGCCGAGATAGAGAAACGCGACGCCGACCCCGACCGGTAGCCAGACGACCGCGGCGACCGGGCCGGCGAACTGCAGCGAGTACCCGATCTCGGCCACGCCGCGATACAGCAGCGCAAGCACGAGTACGCCGAGCACATGCCGGACTCGCGGGTCTGCGCGTAGGCTGAACGGCCGGATCCGGCCCGACACCCGCGGCCGGCCGGCCGCGGCTCCCTCGGGACCCCCGATCCAGCGCATCGCCGGAGAGCATCGCAATCAGGTCCAGGCAAGGCAAACGCCGCGCGGCGCGCGGATTTGCGATGCGTACGCCGCGGCGCACCGGTTCCAGGTTGCGACCCAGCGGATAACTTGACCTGCTTCGGGTCTACGGCTACTGGTACCAGGCCGCCTGTCATGACGCAGGTGCGTAGCTGGCCGACACGATGCACCCGAAAGAAGAAAACCCCGCTGCAGCGGGGTTTTCGACATGCGCCGAAGAGGACTCGAACCTCCACCCGGTTATCCCGGACCAGGCCCTCAACCTGGTAACCCGGGTGTCATATCCGTCCGCGGGGCGCCAGATCGTCCGAATCGTCCCGAAATGCGGACGATACGGACGCATCGGACGATCCGGACGTTGCCACAGATGTTGCCGCGGCTCGGCGCGCGCGCACCGGCGCGACTGGCGGCCCGGAATGAGTTCTGCGCTGTCTTCGGCGGACCGGCTACGAGCCGGCTCGGTGGCACGCCGGCGGGCGCCCGCTCGCGCGTTGGCTATTAGCACCTCGGCTGAGGTCGCTCCGGTCTATGACTCGGGAATGTCTCGCGCCGCAGCCCGGCGTTGGCGCTTGTGCGGGGAGCGCTGATCTCCAGGCGAACGTTCAATGACCTAAGTGCTCAGGCTGTTCGTCAGTGTCCGCTCGCGCTAGATCCCGCGACCTAGGGTCGCATGAGCGATCCTAGGCGTCGCAGGTGAGCCGCACGTGCTCGAACTCGACGCGGACGAGGTCCTCGTCGCCGGGCGGTCCCCCGAGCGGGGGAAGGTCGCGGACGGTGGCGTGCTCGACGGCGCGGAACGTCTGCGTGCCGATCAGCTGCCCGTTGGCGTCGTAGACCGTGATTGAGTCGACGTGCACGAAGGTCACGACGGAGGTCAGCGCACCTAGAGTCGAGCCGATGCTGAGGCCGCTGCCTGCGAAGCGGTCCGTCGAGCCGCCTACGCCGTACGAGCCATCGGAGTACTGGACCGTCAGCGTGGTCGTGATCGACCCGTGGAGCGTAAAGGCGCTGGACGGCGGTGGCGTCTGCACGCGCTGACCGACGAGGACCTCGGTGCCGCTCACGGTCGCGCTGACGTCCGGGCGGCACTCGTCGCTCGCGACGAAGTCGGTGACCGGCGTGGTGAACTCGAAACGCTGGACCGTCGCCTCGGCGTGCGCCATGGCGGCCGGCACAAGCAGCGCTGCCGCCACCAGCGGCACGAGCGTTCGGGGTCGCATCGGGAACATCGCCGGCCTCCTTGCTTGTCGGGAAGGTGCAGGCGACTAGATCGTCGGGAGCCGGCGATCTGTGACGGATTCGTGGGAGGTTCGTCACAACGCGGCTGGCTCGGCCGATCTAGGGCTGCGACGGTCTCGAGCACGCGATGGACCCGTGGACCTCCCTCAGCGACGAGGATCTGGTCGCCTCGCACGATTCCGAGGCGTTCGGGGTCTTCTATGACCGGCACGTGCGGACGCTGCTGGGCTACTTCGCGCGCAGGACAGGAGATCCGGAGGTGGCGGCCGACCTGACCGCCGAGACGTTCGCGTCGGCGATCGTGGCGCAGGACCGTTACAGCCCGACCGGGGCGCCGGCAATCGCTTGGCTGTACAAGATTGCGACGCGGCGGCTCGTCGACTACCAGCGCCGGGGCTGGGTCGAGCGGCGGATGCGCCGCTCGCTGGCCATGGAGCGCCCACGGTTGCGCAGCGAGGATGCGGAGTTCATCCGCGTTCTGGCCGACGATGCCGTCGGTGCGCTGCTGGCGGAGCTCCCGAAGAATCAGCGCCATGCCGTCGCCGCGCACGTCGTTGACGATCGCGGCTATGCGGAGCTGGCGGCCTCGCTGCACACCTCCGAGGCGGTCGTGCGCCAGCGCGTCTCGCGCGGTCTGGCCACGCTGCGCCGAAGGATCGGGGGACAATCGTGAGCGAGTTCCTCTCCGAGCTGCGCCGCGAGGTCGTCGACGCGCACGGCCGGCACCGCCGGCGCGGGCTCCTGCAGCGCTCGGCACGCGCCGTGCATCCCCGGGGGTGGCGGCCGGCGGCCCTGGTCGCCGCGGTGGCGGCCGCGGCAGGCCTCGCGGGCGCCGTCGTGGCCGTGCGCTTTCTGGCGGCGCCGGAGCGCGCTCCGAGCCGCCCGCAGATCGTGGCCGTGATCCCGGTCGGCGGCATGCCGGTGGACGCCGCGTTCGCCGGCGGCTCGCTGTGGGTCACCGACTTCGCCGGAGCGGTCGTCCGCGTCGATCCCGCCGGCCGGCGCGTGCTCGCCAGGATCGCGGTGCGCGACCAACCGGAGGAGATCGCCGCCGACACCGATTCCGTGTGGGTCCGCAGCCCCGACGCGAGCGGCCCAGCGGGTGGCCCACTCGGCACGCACCTGCTCCACATCGATGCGAGCACCGACCGGGTCCTCGGCCGCGTCCCGCTGGGCGGAGGCAGCGGCCTCGTCGTCGGCGCCGACGCGGTCTGGGCGCCGCGCAGATTCACCATGCCCGAGGGCATCGACCGGATCGATCCCAGCACCGGCACCCGCACGGGCAGGATCCCGCTGCCGAGCGTCGACCGGGTGGCGGTCGCAGAAGCGACGCTGTGGGCGATCCAGCACGATGGCACCGTCGCCCAGATCGACGCCGCCACCGGGCGCATCGCGCGCCGCTGGCCGCAGCTGGCTCCCTCCGATGCCGGCGGATGGTCCGCATCGGTCCTCCCGGACGCCGACGGCGTCTGGGTGCTGAGCACGGTCAAGGCCGCGATCCTGCGCATCGCGGGCGGCCGAGTCGTCCGGCGGATCCCGATCGACCCATCCGCGCGGCCGCTCCTGACCCGCGCGCGCGACGGCTTGTGGATCGCCTCCGGCGACTCTCTAGGCCGCCGTAATCGCGTCTCCCGGATCGACCCCCACACCGGCGAGATGACCGCGACGCTCGACCTCGGCAGCCAGCGACCGAAGGCGCTGGTAGCGACCGACTACGGCCTTTGCGTCCTCACCGCGGATGGCAAGGTCCTGCTGATCCGCTCGTAACCCGACGCGACTCACCCCGAACATCCATCTGGCCTGGATGCGAGCGCGCCCAGGGTCACGAACGCTCGCAAGTCACTCGCGTCGGGCGAACGGCTATTCGAGGTCATCGAGAAGAGCGAAGGCCTCCGCGGCGAGCTCCGCTTGCATCGCGGGCCCCTCGACCGGCTTGACCGGGATGGACACGACAGTGCAGCGGCCCCGACCGGCGGGCCGCTGCTGCCTCATGAAAGGTGCGGGCTAGTTGTCGTCGTCCGAATGGCCGCGGGGCACGATGTTGATGATGTGACGGAACGGGAACGTCTCACCGAAGGCGTCGATCTCGGTGGTGATGAGGTGCCGGCCGACGCGCAGGTTGCGAACGTTCGCGTGCCATCCGTATGCGGTGATGGTGGCGGTCTGCGCTGCGGCGCCGAAGACGTTGTCGGCGGGCAGTTGCACCGTTGTCTGCGGCGAGAAGTTGGTGCACCGGGGCCGGAAGATGTCGACCGACTGGCCGTCGTCGACGGTGACGCGTACGCCGGTCTCCTCCTGGCTCACGGCTTTCGCGCACCTGCGTCGTGGCCGACGATCGGATCGATGCGCAGGCAGCAGCGCGCCGCTCGGGGCGGGGCCAGCGACGCCGCAGTCCCGGTGGTCTCAGAGCCAAGCGAGCGAGAGGCTGAGACTCGTGGACCGCGCCGGGATCTGCGCAGGAGGCGGACGCAAACAGTTGAGTGGGCGAGGTTTCAAGGCTTCGAGCGAATCCGCACAGCACCTTGCCCCTCGCACGCTCATCGCTCTACGATCGGCGAAGCAGTGAAATCTTTTTTTCCGACCTGATGGAAGACGCTGCCGGTCACCAGGAGGCGTCGGAGCTCGATGTCCATTTCGACAGCGTCGCGGCGGGCTTCCTTCGCGGCCGTGTGACGCCCGTTCTGGGGGCGGGCGTCAACGTCGGCGGTCCCGAGGCCGGCGGCGACTGGGTCGGGCGCCGGCCCCCGAGCGGGGGCGAGCTCGCGGCTCACCTGGCCAAGCTCTTCAAGTATCCATCCGACCGGCCGGCTGACCTGCTGCACGTCTCCCAGTACGTCTATGCGGTGCGGGGCGGCTCGGGCCCGCTGTATGACGTGCTGCACGAGGTGTTCGATCAGGAGTTCCCGACCGCGCCGGTGCACGACTTCCTCGCCTCGGTGCCGACGGGGCTGCGCAGGCTCGGTGTCGGTCGGCGTCCGCCGCTCGTAGTGACGACGAACTACGACGATCTGATGGAGGCGGGGTACGTCGCGGCCGGCGAGGAGTTCGACCTTCTCGTGTACGCCGCCGAGGGCCCTAACGAGGGCCGTTTCTGCTGGTGCGCGCCCGACGGCGGGCTGGAACCGATCGCCGACCCGCGGACGAACGTCGAGCTCGACCCGGACCGGCGGCCGGTGGTGCTCAAGGTCCACGGCTTCGTCGACCGTGGCAACTTCGGCGAGGACGACAGCTACGTCATCACCGAGGACCACTACATCGAGTACCTCGCCCGCATGGACCTCGACAACCTGATTCCCGTGAAGGTGCTCGAGCGGCTGCGCAACTGCCACTTCCTGTTCATGGGCTACAGCCTCACGGACTGGAACCTGCGCGCGATTCTCTACAAGCTGTGGACCGACCGCCGGCGGGACCGGGACTGGTGGGCGATCCAGGTCGATCCAACCGATCTTGAGCAACGCTCGTGGCGGCGTCGCGGCGTCGACATCTTCGACATCGACCTCGACACGTACCTCGAGGGGCTGCGTGCACGGTTTGAGGAGGCAGTCGGGGCCGGGTCGTGACCGCCGTCGTGGCCAACCTGCCCGCCACCCCGTACAAGGGCCTGGCGAACTACACCGAGCAGGACGCGACGCTGTTCTTCGGGCGCGACCGCGAGCGGGAGGTGATCATCGCCAACCTCAAGGCCCGTCGGCTCACGCTGCTCTACGGCGAGAGCGGCGTGGGCAAGAGCTCCCTGCTACGCGCCGGGGTCATGTCGGACCTTGCAGAGGCTGCACGTCGAAATCTCGCTGACCTCGGCACGCCCGAGCATGTCCCGGTGATCTTCAGCGCCTGGAGCGACGAACCGGTCGCCGGGCTCGGCGCCGCGATTCGCACCGCGGTGGACCAGTTCGTCGGCGAGCCGGCCGAGCCGCCCGAGTCAGCGTCGCTGGCTGCGGTCATCGACTGGGCCGCCGAGGCCACCGACGCCTTCCTCCTCATCGTCCTCGACCAGTTCGAGGAGTACTTCCTGTATCACCCGTCGGAGGACGGTCCGGGAACGTTCGCGACGGAGTTCCCCGGGATCGTCAACCGGCCGGACATCCAGGCCAACGTGCTCGTGTCCATTCGCGAGGACGCCTTGGCCAAGCTGGACCGCTTCAAGGGGGACATCCCGAGGTTGTTCGACAGCTCGCTGCGCGTCAACCACCTCGACACCGCGGCGGCGCGCGAGGCCATCGAGCGTCCCGTCGATCGCTACAACGCCTTCGTCGAGCCCGGCGAGCGGGTCGTGCTCGGGGCGGGGCTCGTCGATGCGGTCATCGAGCAGGTGCGAAGCGGCCGCGTGGTCCTCGAGCAGACCGGGCAGGGCACGCTCGGGCACGGCGACGGCGCCGACGTCGGCGCCGATCGCATCGAGACCCCGTACCTGCAGCTGGTCATGTCGCGGCTGTGGGACGTCGAGGAGGTACGCGGCTCCCCGATGCTGCACGCGGCGACGCTGGCCGAGCTCGGCGGGGCCCAGGAGATCGTGCGCACCCATCTCGACGGCGCCCTGCACGGCCTCGACCCGCAGGAGCGCGACACGGCCGCGGCGCTCTTCCACCAGCTCGTGACCCCGTCGGGAACCAAGATCGCCCACGCGGTCCCTGATCTCGCCGAGTATGCGCGTCGACCGGAGCCGGAGGTACGCGACCTGCTGGAGAAGCTCGCCGGCTCCGACACACGAATCCTGCGGCCAGTGCCGCCGCCGCCCGGCGAGGAAGGCCCGCCGCGCTTTGAGATCTTCCACGACGTCCTTGCCCCCTCCGTGCTCGCCTGGCGCACGCGGCAGACGGCCGCCAAGCGGATCGAGGAGCAGCGCGTCGCCGCCCGCGCCGCAACACGCCGACGACTGCTGCGCCTGCTCGGCGCGTTCGTGGCCGTCGCGTTCGCAGCCGTCGCGCTGCTCGCCCTCCTCGCCAACGCCCAACGCAACGAGGCGCAGCAACAGGAGGCACGGGCGCGCACCCTCGCAGCCGAGTCCAACCAGCAGGAGGCGCTCGCTCGCGAATTCGCGGACGAGGCGCAACGGCAGGAACGTCGGGCGCGCCGAAACGCTGGGCGGGCCGACAAGCAGGCCGCGAAGGCGAGTCGGCTCGCTGCGGCAAATGGACGCCGCGCGGTCCAGGCGCGGGCGCTCGCCGCCGAGAACCGGCGTCAGGCCGCGGAGGCTCAGGCGCTCGCCTCCGAGAACCGGCGTCGGGCGGCGGCCGCGCGGGCGCTCGCCCGCCAGAACCGGCGTAACGCCGACCGCGCCGAGGACGAGGCCGCACGTGCCAACCGGCTCACCGACCTCGCCAATCAGGCGGCCGCACGTGCCGACCGCCTCGCCGACCGCGTCAAGCGGGAGAAGGCAGAGTCGGACCGGCTCGCCAGGACGAATCAATCATTGGCGACCCAACTGTCGAGCCATATGCTGGAGTTCAGTGCGCCGGTGTTCTGGTACGCGAGTGCCGGCCGTAGGACTCGCTTCTTGGATCTTGCCGTCAGTGCGCCGGCGGGTGCGGTAGTCAGGGCCGCCTGCCGCCCTCGCGGCTGCGACCCGTTTCAGCACGCTGTGGGCGCGAGTCCCGAGCGCGTTCCGATTCGCACCATCAAGGGTGAGGTTATTCCGCGCGGGACCCGCATCCGACTCCTCGTGACCGTGGGTGACAGCGGCAGATTCGTGGAAATGCTGGTGGCAAGAACACCAGCGACCCTACCCCGTTGGAGTGTGCAAGTGGGCTGTCGCCCCGCCGGCGCAAGCGTCCCACCCGGTGAGCCCGTCTTCAGGTGCCCTGAGGTGTAGCGGTTGCCTGAAGTCTCGGCCCGCACAACGCGAAAAGCCCTGCTTTGCAGGGCCTTTCAGTGCGCCGAAGAGGACTCGAACCTCCACCCAGTTAGCCTGGACCAGGCCCTCAACCTGGTAACTCGGGTGTCATATCCGTCCGAATCGCGCCAGATCGTCCGTTCTGTCCGAGAATCCGGACGATGCGGACGCATCGGACGATCTGGATGTTGCCACGGATGTTGCCAGCGACACCGTTGGGCGCGCACGTTGCCGCCACGAGGCGGCCGGCGGAGGGCGGAGCCGGTACAGGCAGATCTGATGGGCTTGATGATTGAGTGGGGCGGCGCTCCCGCGGCTCGTCGCGTCGGCCGATCAATAGAGCGCGAGCGGACCGCCCGGGAGCGCGCCGAACCGCACCTCGGGTCCGCTGCCGACGAACACGAGCGCGAACGGCTGCACGTTGCTCTGGTTGAGCGGGTCCGCGGGGATCAGCTCGGCGATCACGTCGACGCCGTAGAGCCCCGCCGGCGGGTTGGCCATGACGACCTGCTCGGTGCATTCGATGGTCTGGAACGGCGCCGCGACCGCGACGGGGCGGCTGAAGCCGGCGTTCGGGGCCGCCTGCCACGTATTTCCCTTCAGCACCTGCGCCGAGCCAGGTGGCCGGACCTGCAGATGCAGGCGGTTCACCATCTGCGCGCCGGGCGGGTCGGTCCAGACGAGCGTGACGCGCAACAGCGCCGTCCCCGGCGGGAGGGTGAATCGGTAGCGCGCGGAGCGGCCCGAGGCGAGCGCGTTGTCGTCGCGGACGTGGAAGGTCACCGGCGGTGAGGGCGAGAGCGACTGGCGCAGGTTGACGCGGCCCCAGCCGTAGCCGTCGGCGAGGTTGCCGCCGACGACGTTGACGTTCGGGAGGCTGGTCCCGCTGATGTTGGTCGCTCCGTTGACGAGCGTCGCCCGCACGAGCGCCGCGCTCGGAAGCTCGTAGGCCAGCTGGCTGGCCGTGCGCGTCAAAGCCGTTTGCATGTGCCGTGTCCGCCCGCCCTGGATCTCGACCCACGTGAGTCGGAACGTGCGCCCGTTCCAGGCGAGCCTGAAGTCTTGGACATCCGCGCCGGGTGTGCTGACCGCGGTGATCGGGGCGATCGCGAGCGCAGCCGGAGGCGGCTGGGGGAGCATCGCCCGCCGGCCGTTCTCGTCCAGGACCGTGAAGTACAGCGTCGACGGGCTGCCGGCGGCGGTCGGCCGGCCGAGCCAGGCGAGACCGTAGCCGGGGCTCCAGTCCGGCAGCGACGTGCCGACCGGCAGGGCGATCGGCGGGTTCGCCCACGGCTCGTGCACGAAGGTCGACACGAGCTGCGGTTGCAACGCGTCGGTGGCACCCGGCCAGCCGGGAGAGCCGGGACCGATGACGAGCACGTCGGCGGTCGGCATGGGGGGCGCGGGGGCCGGCGGGTTGGCCATCGGTGCGCCGTTGCGGTCGAGCCGGCTGAAGCGCAGCTCGGACAGTGCGGCCGCCGCCGGCCGGTGCTGCCAGACCGCGCCGTACTCCCGCTGGGCGCTGTTGACGGCGTCCGGCCGGGGTGCGATGACCGCCTGTGTCGAGTCGCCTGGCAGCGCGCCGGTGAGCTGAAGGTCGGGCGCGTGCTGGCCCGCGCCCTCGGGGTCGAAGCGGTTGACGAAGACGTGCGACCGACCGGCCACGGTGCGGTGGAAAACCGCAACCGAGCGTGCCTCGCCGGTGACGAAGTGGAACCAGCCGTGCACGGCGGTCCCGGCCGCCTGGGCGAGGTCGCGCGGGCCGGTGATCCGTGTCCCGGTGGCGTCGAGCACGACGTAGCGGATGCGCTCCGCTGCGGCGGCGCCGACGCCGTAGGCAACGACGGCGCGGAACGCGGGCCGGGTGTAGTGGCCGAGCGCGACCGAGATGTCGGGGTGCGTGCGCCCCGGCTCGGGAACGACGACGGAGCCGGACGTGCCGAACCCCGACACGGTCGCGCCGTTGCTGTTCAGCAGGTGCACGCGCGGGTCGTCGTCGCGGTCGGCGGTAACACAGACGAGCCGCGACCCCGTCCAGTGCATCTCGACCCGCCCGAGCGCCGCGCCGGAGCGCAGGACGCGCGTGCCGTTCGTGCCGTAGGCGGCATCCGGGCGACCATCGGAGTCGGTGCGGACGAGCTGCAGCTCGGGCAGCGCGGTGCCCGGGAACGCGCGCAGCAGGAAGTAGGTGCCGCCGGCCGCGACGATCGAGCAGCCGCGCCGCACCTCGACCGGCCGCTCGGCGAGCACGTGGCCGATGTAGCGACCGCCGCGCACGAGCGGCGTCGAGGGGTCGGCTTGCGACGCGAATGCCCCCTCGGGCGTCACCCGCACCGCGAACGCCCCGTAGCGATCCGAGTTGATCTCGTCGAGGCTCTCCCACACGACGGCGGCGCCCTGGCCGTCCATGATCGTGGCGAAGCCGTGCGTGGGCGAGGGCGTGTCGGAGACGCGCAGCACCCGCCGCGCGAGCGGGTCCGTCGGCTCGGCCACGATGCGCGCGTCCGGCACCCCGGTCGCGTCGAGGAACGTCACGTACACGTCGTTCTCGCCCTGGCTGTTGTCCTCCCACAACAGCGCGTAGCCGCCGCCCGCGTGCGGCAGCAGCAGCGGCCGCAGCGTCGTGCGCCCGGGGGGTGCTGCGACCGCAACCACCTCGGCGCCCTGCGTCGCGCCGGCGGCGTCGAGGAAGCGCAGGCGGATGTCGCCACCGGCCGAGGTGCGCGAGTCGCACCAGACGAGCACGTAGCCTGGCCGGCGCGCGTCCCAGATGATCTGGGGATCGCGGATCGGCTGCGCCTGATCGACCAGCGTCACCGGGCCGGCGCCGACGAGGCCGGCGGCGGCGACGAAGCGCAGCTGGAGTCGCCGGCCGGCGCCGCCGGTATCGACCCAGACCGCGGCGTAGCGGGTCCCGTCGTGCGCCAGGAACGGGTGCGGCGCGCTGTGCACCATCGCGCCGAGCGTCAGCGACGCGCCGTCGACTGCCGCGCCGGTGGTCGCGTTGAAGCGCTGGAACCGGATGGTGTCGGCGGCCCCCTCCGCCCAGGCGACGGCAACCTCGGTGCCGGCGACGAGCATCGCCGGCGGCCGGGCGGAGTCGGCTCGCGAGGCCGGGGCGAGCGCGACGGTGCCGTTGGTGCCGAACGCGTTGATGCGCGCGAGCGCGCGATCGAACGCCGACAGCCGCACGACGTTGTCCTTGCCGCGATGCACGAGCAGCGTGCGGGTGCCGTGGCGCGCGAGCTTCGGCGCCGGCTCGTCGCCCACATCGGCCTGCAGGACGACCGGGCCCGCGCCGACGCGGACCAGGTCGCGACTGAGCCGCATGGCGCGGATGTCGCGCACCGCTCCGGCCGGCCCGGCGAGCAGCCAGGCGGCGACGGCGCCGTCGGCGTGCGGTGCGATCGCCGGTAGGTCGACGAACCCGATCGCCGGCGGGGCGGCGGGCACCGGGACGGCCTCGAGCAGGAGCGGCCGGCGCAGCTGGCCGAAGCGCGTCCGGTAGTACTGGCGCACGAGCAGCGCGGCGCCGCTGACGAACGGCGTCGCCATGCTCGTGCCATGCATCAGCATGTAGTCGGCAGGGGGCGCGACCGCCGCCGGCGGGCTCTGCCACGCGGGGAAGGCGGGCGCGGCGGCGGAGCGCAGCGAGAGGACGTTCGTGCCCGGTGCCACGAGGTCGGGCTTGATCCGGTTCGTGCTCACCAGCGCGGCCGTCTGGACGATGCCCCGATGGCTGAACAGCACGACCTCGTTCGCGTTGTCCGACAGGCTGAACGGCGTCGCCGCGTTCGCGAGCGCGGCGAACCGCGCGTGGGCCCATCCACCGAACGCGGTGCGGTAGTTGACGTTGAGTCCCGCGTCGTTGCGGACGTTCTCGATGGCCCCCACGGTGAGCACGTTCTTGGCGACCGCCTCCGGCCCGATCGCGTTCATGTCGTGCTCGCCGTCGCCTGCGGGCGCCGGAACGCTGTCGGCCTCGTCGTTGCCGGAGCAGAACACGACCAGGCTGTCGGGGTGCATCCAGCACCAGCGGTCGATGCCGGACGAGGTCGCCGTGTAGACATTGTTCGTCACCGGCGGCGGCGAGGCCGTCCGCCACGAGTTGTTGTGCACGCGCGCTCCCGCGTTGTGGGCGGCCTCGAACACGGCGAGCTCGGATCCGGTGAAGCCGTGGAAGACGATGTATGCGCCGGGTGCCACGCCGCGCTGGGCGCGCGCCGACTGCGTCCCGTTGCCCGCGATCGTCCCGGTGACGTGCGTGCCGTGCGGGAACGAGTCGACGACCGGCGGGTTCGCGATCACCAGCACGCGGCCCCGCAGGTCCGGGTGCACCGTCGCGATCACCCCGTTGTCGAGACCGGTGTCCATCACCCCGACGACCTCGCCGGAGCCGTCGAGGTTGACGAGGAAGTTGACCGCACCGACTGTGCGGACCTCGTTGACGCCGAGGATGATCCCGCCGTGCCGGTTCGCCGGCACACGCGGGCGCAGGACCTCGACCGCGAACACCCCCGGTACTCCCGCGAGCGCGACGACGACCGAGGGCGGCGCGCTCAGGCCGTGCCCGAACGTCGAGCGCCAGCGGATCGTCGCGCCGGCGGCCTCGAGGCCATCGGCGACCGCCTCGGAATCGGCGTCGTCGAACAGCCACGCCTGCACGTTGCCCTGGTCGCTTTCCGGCATCCGCGCCGGGTCGATCACCGGCTCCGCGCCCAGTCGCGTGAGCCACTCCGCGTCGCCGGTCAGCGAGTGGCCGACCGCGTAGGCCCGGTGATACGGCCCGACCCAGCGCACGAACGGGAGCGCGCGAACGTCGGCGTCGGCGCCCTCCGGCAGGTGGAACACCGTCGCCGTGGGCGGCAGCGCCCGAGCGGGAACGCCGCCGAGGCCGCCGATCTCCGCGTTCCACGCGGCACTCGGCGGCGCGACGAACTGGACGATGTGGTGCGCCGGCGGCTCCGCCGCCCGCAGCGCCGCTGCGGGCTCCGGCTCGCCCGCGAGCGGCTCGAACGCGCCCGCCGGGACCTGCACTCGGTCGGCCTCCGGGTGGAGCTGCACCGTGATGCCCTGCTCGGTGAAGCGCGTCGCCACGTCGGGCACGATCGACACCCAGAGCTGGTCGCCCATCTCCGCGAGCACGTCGGCGCGCTGGGCGATGTAGGCGAGTTGGGCGTCGCGCCGGCGCTCGTCGAGGATCAGCGTCGCCTTGGTCGCGTCAGGCATCGACGTCGATCCCGATGTCGACCGGGTGGGCGGGGTCGGGCGTGCGGCCCGGCGACAGGATGTAGTCGATCGGCGTGCCCTCGTCCTCGCGCAGCGCCCGCTCGAGCTTGTAGCCGACCTCGGCGACGAGCGTCAGCCCGCGGGTCTGGTTGGTCAGCCCGCGGGCCTGGGTCAGCGCGAGGCTGATCACGCTCCCGCGGGCGCGATAGTCGCCGTCGCTGTACTCGATCACGGCGTCGGCGGCCAGCCGCTCGCGGTTGAGCGCGATCACTGCGAGCGCGAGCGCCTCGGCGGCCCGCAGCTCGTCGGCATCAGCGCCCTCGAAGACGAGCTCGAGCGTGCGCGTCCCCTTCACCGAGGTGAAGACCGCGGTGACGCCGTAGAGCACCTCGAGGGACGTGAAGCCGCTGAGGTCGCGCCCCGGCCGTGGCCGCACGACGAGCCGGCGCGAGTCGTGCGGGTCCCAGACGAGCTCGGCGGCGGTCAGCGTGGTCACGGACCCCGCTGCGGAGCGCAGCCGAACCCGCCTCGGCCCCGGGTACGGCGACGCGGTGAGCAGGTACGGCCCCGCGGGGTCGTCCGGGTCGAACGCGAGCGAGTCGACGCGGTCGTCCGGGCGCGGCTGCCCCGCGATCGGCTCCGTCGAGCGGTTGTCGATCACGAAGGCGTCGCTGAGCACATCCAGCTTGACGGCTGGCGTAGCGCCGCCGAACAGGCCTGGCAGCGCCTCGGTCAGCAAGGCCTTGAGCGCGAAGTCGAGCTCGGCCAGCATCGCTCACTTCCGGCGCTTCGAAGGCTTGGTCGGCTTGATCGGCTTGATCGGCTTGATGTCCGGGGCCTCGATGATCTCCGGGATCACCGGCTCAGGCGGCGGCGTCGTGGGATCGAGCGCGTCCGCGACGTCGGGCGGCAGCCCTTCGGGCACGACCACCTCCGGCGGCTCCTCCTCGAGCGTGACGGCAGCCATCGTCTCCTCGGCCGCAAACGTGACGCCGCTCTCGAGCGGCTCCTCATAGGCCTCGGGGTTGAGGAACTGTCCCTTCTCGACCACGCCCCGCGGGCCCTTGGTCTCCTCCACTGGCTGGCGCAGCCGGCGCGCGACGGGATCGTCGCGGTCGGCCAGGACCATGTACGCGACCTCGGCGCCCGCCGTGCCACGGACCGTGAACGCCGTGTGCTTGCGGTTCCATGCGTAGCTCGCGGCGAACGGCGTGCTGCCGAGCGGCGTCAGATAGACGGTCGCCGCCTCCTCGTCGGTGAGCGCGGCGAAGTAGCGCGGCAGCTCCACGCTCGCCTTGCCGTCCTCGTCGAGCGTCACCCGGCCGCGGTAGATGCACAGGTGCTCCGGCGACTCGACGAGGTTGTGGCGCAGCGTCTTGTTGCGCGGGTCGGTCGGGTGGTCGATCAGGAAGCTGCCCGCGGCCTTGCTGAGCGTGCCCGCGACGTGGACGTTGCCACTGAAGAAGCCGGCGTAGGCGTTGGTGCCCGAAACCGAGGCGAAGATGCCGTAGCGGACGCCTGCCCCACCTCCACTGGCGGACACGTTGATTCCGGTGGCGGAGATGTCCGTGGGCGCGCTGGCGCTGATATCGGCGCCGACCGCATGCCCGCCTCCGGCGGCACCGCCGACGCCGATGATGGCGCCGTAGCGCATTCCGGTGCCGTTGCCGCTCACGCCGATGCTCAACCCTCGCGCCTGGTTGGCGCCGGTGGCGAAGGCCTGGGCCACCAGCGCGTTGCAGAACGCACCGTTTGCTCCGCCGGTCGCCGTGAAGATCGCGCCGGTGCGGTTCCCGGTGCCGTCGCCGGACACCTGGTTGCTCAAGCCGGTGACCGAGCCGGTGCCTGTGGCCTGCGTGGTGACGTTGAGGCCGGTGCCGCCCCCGGCGCCGGCGGTCACGCTGAGTTGCCCGCCCTGCACCCCCGCGCCATTGGCGCCCGTGTGCGCGTTGATGGAAAGGGCGGTGCGGAACGCTTTGCCGTCACCCCCGATGAAGACGCCGAGCCCATTGCCGCCGTTCGTGTCCCCGGTGACCTGGGCGTTCAACGTGGCGCCCTGAACGAAGGCGCCGTTGCCTCCGCCGCTGGCGAACACGTTCAGCCCGGTGCGCGGCCCCTTGCCGTCTCCGTACGCGGAGATGCTGGCGGCTTCACTGGTGTTCTGGTCGCCTGCGTGCAGGGCCGTCACGGCCATACCACGTACACCGCCCGTCCCGCCCTGCGCAACGATCGAGAGCGCCTCGGCAAAGCCCGTTCCGCCGCTCCCGTTGGCGCTCACGCTGAGCCCCTGTGTCAGCTGCGCGCCGCTGGACGTCGTGTCGACGCTGAGTCCGCGGATGAAGCCCGCGCCGCTCGCGCTCACGCTGAGTCCCTGTCGGCTGCCGGTCCCGCCCCCGGTCAAGGCGATCGTGCCGCCGACGAGCGACTCGTTCGCGGGCGCGCTCTGGCTGATCTGGAGCCGGCTCGTCACGCCGCTCATGAGCAACGCGGCGTTGACCGACAGTTGTCCGCTGACGACGTCGCCGGCGCGATTGACCTTCGCGTTGTCGAGCCGGACGACCTCGTTGACGAGCTGGTTCCAGTCGGTCGAGCGCACGGTGTCGCCGCGCGCCTTCGGGAACGGAGTGGCTGGCGTGATCGGCATCTCGTGCTCCTGTGTCAGGCCCTAGAACACGATGTCCCAGAGCACGGTCAGCTTGAAGGCGTTGGTCTTGACGACGGGCTCCATGGTCACGCGGTTGTACATGACCCCTCCGGCTGCGGCCGTGAACACGCCGGCCTCGCGCAGCGGGGTCGCGTCGTTGGCCTGGTTGAAGTCGAAAACGGCGGTCAGCGATACCCGTGTGCGCTTGACCGCCGGGCCCGATGACGTGTCGTCGAAGTCGGTGTAGACGACGTCAGTGATCGGGTTGCGCGGGGAGCGCTCGGCGAACAGCGCGGTGTCGTCGTCGGTCGGTGCTCGCCCGTCGGTGCCGACGCCGATGTGGGTGACCTTCCCGGGCGGCGCGCCCGAGGTCACGCCGCCGAACAGGCGCGCGACGTTCGCGCGCCCACCCTTGACGATTCGGTTGGCGCGATGCTGCTGATGGACGACTCGCCCTTCGGCGTCCTCGAGGCGCAGCGTGATCGCGCCCTTCATGTCCATGCTCTCGTGCACGCGTTGCTCCTCTCACACCGTCCCGAACGGGCCGTCGAAGGTGGCGATGTCGAATTCGGCGGCGAGCGCGAACAGCTCGTCCGCCGACTGGTCCTCGGTCGCCGAGTTGAGGCTGCCGATTGCGAGCGCATCGGCCATGCGCTGATCCTCGCTCTGACGCCGGAGGCCGTCGAGGCGGAGCGGCAGCTCGCGCGTGCCGTGGTCCTCGATGAAGGTCAGCGAGAAGTGGACGCTGCCGCGCACGCCGGCCGCGCGCGCGTCGTCGACGACCTGCTGGATGATCTCGAGCGGCAGTCCCTCGAAGGCGAAGATCTCGCCCGTGTAGCCGTGCTGCTCGACGAGCGCCTCGACCGCGTCGCCGAGGAAGTACGGCACGAAGACGTCGAAGGTCATCGGCTGCGTCCGCGTCCACGCGAGCTCGACGCTGAAGTCCGGCAGGTCGAACGTGTCGTCGTCGAATGCGTTCTCGTCGAACATGCTGCCCTTGGCCCGCAGCCGCCAGCGGCTCGGCTCGCGCGGGATCGCGGGCAGCGCGGGCGGTGAGACCCCGTCGAGTGCGGTGAACTGGCTCGACACGTCGGTGTTGCCGACGACCGCGCTGAACGAGCCGGCAGCGGTCGTGGCCAGCACGAGCTGCTTGCCCGGCAGGACCGTGAAGCTCGGCTTGGACCGCACGCCGCCGCCGTCGACACGCTCGACCGAGAGCGCGCGGCCGCTGCCGGCGAACGTCCAGGCGATCCGGGCGCGGGCGTCGAGCGCCGAGCGGACGTCGACGTCGATCACCAGCTCCGATGCGCCGTCCTGCTCGAGCGGGTCCTCGAACACCAGCCGCTCGGGCGTCGGCGAGAACTCCTCGAGCACGACGAGCCGCTCGAGGTCCTTCCGCAGCTGCACCGGCAGGTTGAGCAGCGAGAGGTGGAACGGGAGCCCGAGCGCGGAGCGGACGGCCCCGGTCACCGCCTCGATGGTGCCGCCGCCGGTGAACAGCCGGACGACCGACTTCAGCCGGCCCCGGAACGACTTGTCGTCTTCGAGCTCACCGCCCGGCAGCCGCCGCCGCTGCACCCCGAGCGTCGCGCCCAGCCCGTCGAGGCCGGCGCCTTCGGCGTAGTCGACCCAGTGCGACTTGAGCAGGCGCTTGACCGACGCGTCGGCGACCATGAGCTCCGCGCCGATCGCGTCCAGCAGCCGGTGCACGAGCGAGCTCGTGTCGGCGGCCGCGTAGGCGTCGGGCAGGCTCTCGAGCAGCTCGTCGGTCTTGAACGACATCAGCTGGCGGGGATCTCCGCGGTCGTGGGCTGCAAACCGGGGTACGCCGCGGCGGCGATCGTCGCGGTCAGCGGCGATAGGTGGATCGCTTCGTCGAAGCCGGGCCCATCGCCGGCAGGGTCGATCGTCAGGGTCGCCTTCGGCGCCGCGTCGAAGACGACGTCGCGCGTCACGTCGCCGACGCGCACGGGCGGCTGGTCGGGCGCGGTCTTGCGGCGCGCCGCGAGCTCGACGGCGACACCGAGCGTGAGGGAGCCGGCGACGGCGAGCGGTGTCCCGTCCTCGTCGACGAGCTGCAGGTCGACCTCCGTGGCCGTCCCCGCGGCGCGCGTCGCGCTGACGTGCAGCGCCCGCAGCAGGACGGCGTGCAGATTCTCCTCGTCCGGACGGACGAGCTGCGCGGGCGTCACGACATACGGGTCGGCGATCGGCGCGCCCTTTGCCTCGAGCTGCGCCTCGGCCACGTCCGCCAGCCCGCCCACCTGGTACGCCTTCGAGCTGAGCCGGCGCGGCGACAGCGGCGCGCCGATGCCGAGCGCGTCGATCTCCGCGATGACCGCGGCGAGGAACCGGTCCTCGGAACCGGCCGCGCCCTCGGCGTCCGGCACCAGGTAGAACGTGCCGGAGACAAGCACGGTCTCGATCAACTCGGCGACGACGCGGATGCCGGCTGCGCGCGTCGCCGCGACGGTGGCGTCGACGTTGCGCTCGACCTCGTCGAGATCGCCCGACGCCGAGTAGCGCAGCCGGACCTCGCCGAGCGCGAGCGACGAGTCCGCGGCGTGGTCGACCACCTCCACCTCGTCGATCCCGTCGACGTCCAGCACGCCGAAGCGCAGCGCGTTGAGCGTCGCGTTGCCCGCCCGCTCGAGCGCGTGCTTGGCGCGCTCGCGCAGCTGGTCGTCGGGCTCCGCCTCGCGCCCGCCCTGCATCGGAGCTTCGTTGATCACGCCGTTGACGCCGGTCGGGGGCGTCGGCATGACCGTGATCGAGCCGGCGTCGAGATTGCCCTCCGGCCCTGCCTCGACGGCCTCCGCCTCGACCGTCACGCTCTTCGGCTGGTAGCGGATCCGCAGCTCCCCGGCCGGCAGCGGCGGCGCGAGGGTGACCGCGCGCTCGTCCTCCCCGAACGGCTGCTCCGCCGCTGTCGGCTCCGACGGCAGCGGGTCATCGGCGTCCGGGTCGTCGTCGCGCGGCCAGACGCCGACCAGGGTCGCGATCTTGTCTGCGGTCCGCACAACGCCGCCGACCTGGGAGCCGAACTCGTCGCGCTCGACGGGGATAGCCGCGGCGGCCAGCGTCACGAACGTGCGCCCCCCGGGCGCCGCCACGCGCTGGCCGGCCGGGATCACGACCTCGCGGTTGGTCGCCGTTCGCCGCACGTACGTGACGGGGCCGCGCGCCTTGATCGCCGGGTTGCGGATGATCCCGAGCAGCGCCACGACGCTGTCGAGCGCCGAGCCTGTGGCGACGTCGATGAACGCGCGCCGGTACGCCTGGTCCATCTGCTCGTATACGACCTTGAGCTCGCGTGCGACGGCGCGGATGAGCGTGCCGGCGACGCTGCCCTCGTTGAAGTCGGTCAGCCCCGACGGCCGCTCGTTGTAGGTGTACTCGACATCCACGCGCGACACGTCGCGCGGGCGCACGTCGGGATCGAGCCACACGAGCCGGTTGCTGGCGAGGCGGTAGTGGACATCCGGTTCGAATTCCGTGTAGGTCTGGCCTACGAAGCCGCTGACGCTCGTGATCGCGCTCGCGTCGCGCGGCAGTTCGTACGTGGTGCGCGCGCTCTGGAAGACGAACTGCCACTGGGCGGACTGCTCGGTGCCGTTGCGGAGGCGGTCCTCGAGGGCGGCGATGACGTCCGCGTAGGGGACCGAGAAGGGATGTCCGGGATCGATCATGCGCTACCCAGGGCGACGTCGAAGACGAGGTTCAGCGGGTTCTGCTCGGTGATCAGCTGGACTTCGAGCGCGACACGGACGACGTCGCGGTCGCCCGGCGGCACGGTGGCGGAGACCTGCGTGACGGCCTCCACTCGCGGGTCGGCCTCGACGGCCTCGCGCGCGAGCGCCATCACGCGCGCGTGCGTGCGCGTGATGCTCGGCTCGCCGATCAGCTCGTGCAGCCGCGAGCCGTACTCGGGCCAGCCGATGCGGGCAAGCTCGCCGCGGCGGACCATCAGGCGGAGATACAGCGCCTGGGCGATCGCGTCATTGCCGTGCGCGAGGTCGAGGTCGCCGCTGCCGTGGCGGACGAGGTCCATGCCGGCCGCGCCGTCGCGCAGGCGCAGGTCGTCACCGAACAGCCGCTCGCGCTCGCCGTTCACGCCGCGATCACCACCGAGCGAGTCACCTCGGCGCCCAGCGCCGGGTCGTCGGCGGAGTCGACGCGCAGCCTGAGCTGGTACGCCCCGAGCCCGATCGCGGACGGGAGCGCTCCCGCGTAGCGGGCGACGCGTCCGGTCGAGCCCAGGCCGGGTTCGAAGACGAGCGCGTTGAACGCGGCGGTGTCGCCCTCGAGCGGCGGACCGCTGACGGTGACCGTGGCGCGGCTGTCGGCCGGCTGCGGAGTGAAGCGCCAGTGGTAGCGAAGGCGGTCGGCCTCCGCGTGGTCCTCGTCGTCGGCGCGGACCGGGGCCTCAGCCACGAGCGTGGTCGAGGCGCGGCTGAGCGTGGCGCCGGCCGCCGGCGCGACGATCGCGGCGCGGAGAACGGTCACCACGCAGCGCGTGGGCCCGTCCGAACCGCCGGCGACGCCGCCGTGAACGCTGTTCTTGATGTCCGCCTCCGCCGGCTTGTCGCTGGCACCGAGGCTCAGCACGTTGCGGCCGTACCCGAGCGTGTACGGCAGCGGCGTGGCGGGGTCGGTGAGCGCATCTTCGTTGATCGAGATGCGGTCCTCGTCAGCGGGGAAGAGACTCGAGTACCACCGGTAGTGGAGCAACACGCCGGCCAGCTCGGGCGGCGCGCTGACGAGCTGCCCCACGAGCTGCGTCGCGGGATTGAGCAGGACCGCGCCGTCGGCGGGCTGGACGATCGCGAGCTGGACGGGTGCCATCACTGCCCGCTCGTGGTCAGGGGCGCCGGGGCGCCGGTGGGCAGGGTCACCGCGAGGTCGTTTGCGACGTTGATGGGGATGAAGTTGGCGGTGACGGTCGGATTGCCAATGCTCGCCTGCACCATCCCGGGCCAGGTCGGCGTGTTCCCCTGCATCGTCACGCCCTGCGTGACGAGCGCCTTGCCGTTGGCCTTCACGGTGGCGTTGAAGGACTTCTGCACCTTCACCTTCGTGCCCGTGTCGACGGGCCCAGGCGGCGGCAGGGGCACGGGGGCGCCGGTGCCCTCGGCCGCCTCGACGAGCGCCTCCAGCGCGCCGATCTTGAGCTTGCCGGAGGGCTTGAGGTCGAGGGTGCCCGCCAGGTTGAGCATGCCGGTGAGGACGAGGTCGGCCATCAGGTCGCCGAGATCTCCCCGCCCTTGATCGTGGTCGTCTTGCCGCTCGTGACGACCTTCAGCTCCCCGTCGACCTCCGAGTTCCCCTTGACCAGCAGCTCGCCGTCGACGGTGAGCTTGTCGCAGGTGATCCCGATCGGCTTGCCGTCGGCGGTGATGCGGATCTCGCCGTCGTTGACGAGCTCGATCACGATCGCGTCGCCGGCCGTGAGCTTGACGTCGCCGCTCGCGCCGTCGATACGCAGCGTGGTCTTGGCCTCGCTGTTGTCCTCGGGCTTCGTCACGTCGCGCTGCAGGACGATCGTGCCGTCCTGGGCGAAGCGCAGGTGGTTGAGCGTCCCGTCGGCCACGCGATGCTCGAGCAGGATCTCGTCCTCCTGATGCAGCGGCGGGCGGTCGTCGACGTGGTAGAAGCGCGCGGTCACGAGCGACTGCTGGAGCTCGCCGTCGAGCGGCTGGACGAGCACGAGGTCGCCGACTCGAGCCGGCGCCGCCGCCCCCGCGTGCGGGATGCTGACCGGCACCCGCTTCAGCTCGAGGTCATCGTGCTTGAGCTTCACGTCGACCTCGTAGTTGTTCTCGTCGTCCTCGGCCGTGTGCGCGTGCACCGCCGTCACGACCGCGAGTGCGTTGGTGCGCGTCCGCGCCAGCTCGCTGCGGACGACGCGGCGCACGAGCTCCAGCATCCCGGTCACGCATCCACCGCCACCCGGACGTCGGTCACGAAGCCGCGGGCGTCGTCGAACCGGTGCCGCAGCGCGCGCACGTAGCCGCTGCCCGCGGCTACGGAGTCGGCATGGCCGCTCACGTCCACGGTCGCGCCGAGGTCGAGGCCCGGGCGGCCGAGCACGGTCGCGAGCACGACGTGCGCGGTGCGCTCGCCGACGCTCATGATCCCGGTCGCGAAGCGGTCCGCGAGGTCCTTCGTGCGGGCCACCGCGTCGACCACGAGGAGGTCGCCGCTGCCCGCGCTGCCACGGTAGTCCGCTGGGTCGGTCGTGAGCCAGGCGACCGTGCTGTCGCCTTCTGTCGACATCGGGCTCTCGCCGCTCACCGCGACGCCGGCGAGCACCGGCGGGCGGCGGTCTGCGCCGACGTCCAGCAGGTGCTCGCCGTACGCGTAGGCCTCGCCGCCGAGACCGCCGGGCGCGTGGAACATGAGCTGCCCATCGATGTCGGCGTAGAGCTCGAAGCCCAGCCGGTCGGCGAGCGCCTGCAGGTGCGCGTACGCGTCGCGCCGGCTGTCGGCGACGTAACGCGGCAGCGACGGCCCGTCCTCGATCGTGCCGGTGGACAATCCCGCGCGGTCGGCCAGGTCGCGCGCGATCGCGCCCGCCGTCTGGTTCTCGTACGCCGCGGCGACACGCAGCGCCAGGAGTACGCGCAGCCCGCCGAGCGCCCACAGCTCGACGCCGTCGACCGCCGGGCGCAGGCCGACGACCTTGCCCTTGAAGACCGTGTCCTCCGTGCCGTCGTGGCCGAGGTCGAGCGACACGTCACCCTCGAGCTCGATCCCGGAGCGGTCGGTCAGCCACACGCGCAGCGCGTCGCACGCGACGTCCATGTCGCGCTCGACCACGAGCCGCGAGGGACCCCCGCCCGGCTCGGCCGACGTTGCCCGATAGGCGTCGATCGTGAGCGTGAAGGTGGGCTGCAGGTCGGCCATCGGTCAGCTGTACGCGGGCGCCGGGGGCAGGTCGGAGTCGTCGAAGTCGAACGAGCGGGCGCCGACGCTCAGCGCGCCGATCGCCGGGTCGAGCGCGTACGGCCGGTCCGCGTCGGTCGCCCAGCTCGGCCAGTCGCGAACGCGCGTGAGCGTGCGCTTGAGGTCGTCGGTGCCGACCGCCTGGGCGTGGTCCCAGAGGCCCTGGATCAGCTTCGCCTGGTCGGCGTCGGTCCATGTCGTGGGGTCGCTGCTCGGCGCCTTGGCCAGCTTGAACGCCTTGACGAGCTCGGCCCCCGCCTCGCCGCCGGACACGATGTGCGCCGGCCGGTAGACGTGCCAGCGCAGCAGGAACGCGGCGGCGCGCTCGGAGCCGTAGACGTCGCCGATCGTCGCCGGACGCGCGCCCGCCGCGGGTACGCCGGCGCTCGCGGGCCACGGCGCCGAGCGGATGTCGCGCAGCCGGATCCGCGCCATGTGCCACATCCGCCGCTGCCACGGCGCGAGCGTGCGCCCGGCCATCTCGAAGCGGTAGATCCAGTGCCAGGTCTTGAACCAGTTGCCCTCGTCCTCGCTGCGCGGCATCGCGGCGAACGTGCCGTCGGCGGCCTGCAGTGCGGGCCAGCCCACGTACTTGCGCGCGCTCTTGTCGAACAGCGGCGCGCCGCTGGCGATCCCGTCCGGGTCGACCCATTCGCTATCCGGCTGCATCCCGAACCACTCGACGGCGTGCGCGAAGGTGTCCGGCTCGACGGCCCGCAGGTAGGCGAGGAAGCCGAGCAGCTCGCCGCGCTCGACCGTCTTCTGCTTCTCGAACACGATCCCGAGCGTCCAGTGGCAGGCGCCGAGCGACACGAACGCGTTGTCGTACGCGTTGATGCCGTCGTAGAAGCCGATGCACTCCTGCTCGGCGACCGCGCGCACCACCTTGTACGTCGAGCGCTGCCTGCCGCTCAGCGAGGCGAGCGCCGTGCCCACGAGCCGCTCCGGCAGCATCTCGGCCTCCGGCCACGTGTGTCCCGCCCGGCCCTTGGCCGGCGCCTCGGTGATCGGCCCGCCGAAACGGCCGTACGCCTCGTAGCGGCCGACGGCGATCGGATCGCCGGTCGCGCGGCCCGCGGGGAGCGTGTAGTGGTCGCTGAAGTCGTGCGCGAACAGATACGGGGCGCGCATGGTGAGCTCGTTCGCGAACCACACGTTGTCCTTGCCCGCGACCGGCGCCCCCGGCGTCGCGCCGGCGCCCGCCGCGCGGATCACGACCGGGCAGCGCCAGCCGTTGGTGAGCCACGTCCGGATGACCTCGCGCGTGGCCTGGTCGACGACGCCGCTTACGGGGCCGCCGTATGGCTCCTCGTTCTCCGCCTGGCGAAGCCGCTCGACGTAGGTGCCGGTCGCGCCGGGCTCCTCGCGCGCGACGTAGGCCATCTTCGCGTAGCCCTGCAGCTCGCGCACCGCCCACTCCACGCAGCGCCCGAAGATTCCGTCGTCGGGGCCGGCGATCCTGAAGCCGAGCGTCGTCAGATCCTGCTGCAGCCGCCGGACGTAGCCGAGCTCGCCGTCGGCCGGCAGCGAGTCCGGAGCCGCGCGCACCCCGCCGCCCCAGCGCTTGCCCGAGTCGCGATCCCCGCGTTGGAGGTCGTAGCCGTCGTAGAGCGGCACGCCCGGCTCCGGGAGGGCGGAGTCGGCCTCCGAGGTCCCGGCGGGCGGGGGCGCCGGGCCTTTGGCGTGACGGCGCGCGTCCTCTTCGATGGCGGAGTTCGCGTAGCTGTTGATGATCGCGGCGTCGAACAGGTAGACGAGCAGGAAGAACGGACCGAACCAGCCGTACTGGTTCGTGTGCCGCAGCTCGTGCTCGTAGAGCGATTCCTTGACCGGGATCGCGACCTTGCCGCCGTACGCGGGCGGGTAGGTGACGCCGGACCCGGTGTACTCGGGCAGCTTGTCCCAGCGGCCGTAGACGAAGAAGACGTTGCCGAACGTAATCCCGTGGAGGGTCGGGAACGAGCCCAGCCAGCCGCCGACGAAGACGAGCGCGAACGCGTTCAGGTGTCCCGAGGCGGCGGCGTCGAAGCCGGGCGTCTCCCACGTCACGGCCCCGCCGCTGACGAGCCAGGCGATCCAGCGCACGACCTCGCCGATCAGGCACAGGATCTCGATCAGCAGGCCGATCACTGTGTTCGGCAGCGTCCAGACGACGCCGAGCAGTGTCAGCAGCACGCCGCCGAACGACCAGTGGCCGCTGGGGTCGAGGCGGTTGACCGGGTCGTTGGCGCAGTAGACGTAGCGGTTGGCCAGCCGCGGGCGCTGCAGCCAGGTGCCGAGCACCGCGGCGCGCGCGGCCGCCTGTCCGCCCGCGTGCACGAGCGGGTGCACGAGCCGCTCGTCGTCCGGGCCGGCGGTGAACGTGTCCGGGGTGAGGAAGCGGGCCGTGGCCGGGTCGTACCAGCGCGAGTCGAGCCGGTAGAGCGCGAGCCGCGGATGCCATTCGCGGAAGCCGAAGCGAGCCGGGCCCTCGGTGAGCGGCGTCCCGAACGGGCAGTAGCGGGGCGCGGCGAGGGTCTCCCCGTCCTCCCCGGTGATCCGGTGGCAGACGCCCTGGCGATCGCAGTGCAGGTGGCGGACGACGCCCGCCGCACCGTCGATCTCGGCGAGCGCGCCGAGCGAGGTGCGCACGACGAGCCGCAGCGGTCGCCCGGCTCCGTCCGTGACCGCCAACAGCTCGTCGTCGCCGCCGTACAGGTAGCGCTCCGTGTGATCGCGGTAGCGCGCGAGCGCGAGCCGGCCCTTGTGGTCGTACGTGAGGTCGGCGATCTTCGCGCCGCGCTCGAGCACCTGACTGAGCTTGCCGGCGTCGTCGTAGCGGTACGCACGCGCACGCGGTCCCGCCTCATACGTCCGCCGTCCGCATTCGTCGTGCTCGACGCGCTCCCCGGCGGCCTCGACGAGGCGGTCGTGCTCGTCGCAGGCGAAGCGACGCGTGCCGCCGGGGCCGTCCGCTGCGACGAGGTTGTCGCGCCGGTCGTAGCCGTAGGTCCAGGCGGCGCCGGCCTCGTCGACGCGCGCGAGGCGCCCGAGGGCGTCGTAGGCGTAGCGACGGACGCCGTCGCCGGTGAGTCGGCCGCTGCGGTCATAGACGTACGCGCGCGCGAGCAGCTCGCACGCGCCGCGCGCGACCGAGAACCGCAGCGGGCGCGAATCGACGGGGTCCGTCTCGAGCCGCTCGACGACGCCGTTCGCGCGTGCGAGCGTGATGGCGTGGTCGGTGTGCGTCCAGCGCGCGAGCTCCGCGCCGCCGCGGGCGACCGACAGGGGCCGACCCTCGTCGTCCCAGCGGTAGGCGATCGGCGGCCCGTCGCCGGGCAGCCGCAGCGCGACGAGGCGGCCATCCGCGCCGTACGTCATGCGCGCCTCGAGCGTCACCCCGTCGATCTCCTGGCGGATCGCCGCGAGCCGGCCCTCGGCGTCGAAGTCGTGCGTCGTGGTGACCGCCGGCGTGCGCGCCTCGACGATGCGACCGTGCTCGTCGTAGGCGAAGCGGTTGGCGCAGTCGCGGGTGAGACGGCCTGCGGCGTCGTACTCGAAGCGTCGCTGGCGGCCGGCCTCCGTGACCGCGCGCAGCCGCTCGCCCTCGTACTCGAAGCTCGTCACGTGCGCGCCGCGCTGCGCACGCGTGAGCCGGCGTCTGGCGTCGTAGGCGAACGTCGCGCCGGCGCCGCCGGGGCCGGCCATGTGGACGAGGTCGCCGCGGCGGTCGTAGCGGTAGTCGAAGCGCCCGCCGCCGGTCTCTTCGACGACCGTCCGGTCGGCGGACCGTCGGTGCACGCGACGGTGGCCCCGCTCCTCGCGAAGCCAGTCCTGCAGACGCTCGACCGCGGCGTCAGCCACCGCCGCCTTCCCCGACGGCGCCGCCGACGCCCGCGCCGCCGCCTCCCACCGGGATCGCGGCGAGCATCGCATCGAACGCGGCGCGCGTCCGGTCCAGTTCGCGCTCGAAGCTGGAGTTGAGGCTGTCGAGCACGCGCTCGAAGCGCGCGAGGAGGTCGACGAACACGAGCTGGTCGAACTGCTCTGCGACGCCGCCGAGCGCGTCCCCGGCCAACTTCACGGCGCCGCGCACGTCCTCGAGCGTCTGCGTGACCGCCTCGCGCGCGACCTTCAGCCGAGCGTCGATCGCCTTCGCGACGTCGTCGAGGAACTCCTTGAGCCGCTGCTGGATCGCCGCGATCGCACGGTCGAACGCGGCGCCGAGCCGCTGCGCGACCTTGGCAGGGTCGAGCGTGGCCAGCGGCGCCGTCAGCTCGTCGAGCAGGTCCTGCGCGGAATCGGCGAGCGCGTCGGGGTCGAGGACGTGCACCTGCTCGCGGACGGCGGCGAAGATCTGCCCGATCACGTCCTCGAGCTGGAGCGGGTCGATGAGGGCCAGCGTGCGGCTGAAGGCGGCGAACAGGCGATCGGTCGCGTCGTCGATCTCCGCAGCGAGTGGTTGCAGGCGCGTGAGAAAGCGCCGCACGGGTTCCTCCAGGCGGTGGGCTTGCGCCGACGGACGCAGGCCGGCGAAGCCGGCGAGCACGTCGTCGTGCGTGAGCGGCTCGAGTCGGCGAAGGAAGTCCGGCACGAGCCCGTCGATCTCGTCGCGAACGCGTCCGTAGGCGGCGCGCACCGGCTCGAGATCGATGGCCTCAACGCGTTGCGCGAACTCGGTGCGCAGCGCGTCGTACTTCGCCGTCACGGGCGCGATGACGGTGCTGTCGTCGGCGACGAGCGCCACGCTCGCGGCAATCCGCGCATCGAGCGCGGCGGCGTCGCCGGCGCGCTGGGGCGGGGCCGCCTGCAGCCGGGCCGTCAACGTCGCCCGCAGCGCGGGGAGCGCCAGCGCGGGGCCGGCGACGACGGGAGGAGCGAGGCTCGCGACCCGACCGAGGCCGCCCTGGATCGCGTCGAGCAAGGCGTCCGGATCGATGACGTCGAGGCCGACGCCGATTCCACGTCGCAGGGCCTCGGCCGCCTCGGTGAGCGCCTGGTCCGGGACCTTGGCGGCCATCTCGAGCAGCGCGTCGAACGGCTCATCCAATACGCGAAGCGGCGTCGCCAGGTCGACGCTCTTGGGGATGTCGAGGGCGAGCTCGCGCACCTTGCCCTGCGGGTCGTCGAAGAGCGCCGCGGTGAGCTGCTCGATGAACGGACGGACCGCGTCCAGCAGTACGTCGAGCGGGCCGGGCAGATCGAGGTCCGCGAGCGCGTCGAGCAGCCCGGTGCGCGCCTGCGTGAGCAGGTCGCGCCGCTTCTGGTCGAGAGCCTGGAAGACCGGCGTCACGTCGACGAGTCCGATGACGCGGTCGATCTCGGCGTAGAGCGTCCGCAGCGGCTCGACCCACTCGTCCGGATCGAGCCGCCCGACGGCGGCCATCAGCTCGCCGTAGGGCTTCTCGAGCGGCTCGAAGACGCGCTCCGGGTCGAGCGCCGCGACGCGCTCGGCGAGGGTGTCGACCTCCTTCTGCAGCGGCGCGATGAGCTTGGTGCCGTTGATCGCGCGCACCGCCTGCTCGGCCTGGCCGAGCAGCTCGTCGGCCTTCGCGAAGACCTCGCGGGGGTCGATCTCGCGCAGGTGGCCGCGCAGGCGGTCGAGCAGCTGCTGGAGCTCCGCGAGCACGTCGTCGACGGCGCCCCGGGCCTCGCGGAAGCCCTGCTTCGCCTCGCGGACCACCGTGTCCTCGAGGTCGATCGCCTCGAGCACGGCGAGCGCCGTGCGGATCGCGAGTCGCTCGATCTCCGAGAGCGAGTTCGGGTCGATCGCGTCGAGTCGCTCGCGGACGTCGTCGATCTCGGCGATCACCTCGTCGGCGAGCGGCGTGAAGCTCAGGTCATCGAGCTGCGAGAGCAGGCCGTTGACGTCGTCCATGCGGCCCTCGAGCAGCTCCTCGAGGGACGTGATGGCGCCCTTCAGCTGCTCGACGGAGGCCGAGAGGAGCTGCGTGAGGTCGCTCACGGGGAGCTCGTCGAACGCCTTCAGGATCGCGTCGATGCCCTCGGCGACCGTCCCGAGGACGTCGTCGGTGAAGTGCTCCTCGACCGCCTTGGCGACGTCGTCGAACGCCTGCTCGAGGTCGTCGACGATCCCGTCGAGGTCGAGCGCCTCCAGCTCCTCCTTGATGCGCCCGAGCATGTCCTCGACGGCCTCCTGCACCGCGCCGGTGTCGATGCCCTGGATCGCGGCGAGCACCTCGGCAAGCGCGTCGTGGACGGCGCCGCGCGCAGCCGCCAAGCCGGACGTGGCGACCATGTCGTCGATGCCCTGCACGAGGCCGTCGACGCGGTCGGGCAGCTCGGCGTCGTCGATGATCATGCCGAGCTGGCCGAGCAGGCCGTCGAGGAGGCTGGTGACCGCCTCGACCCAGTCGTCGACGGTTCTGACCGCGAGCGTCGGGACGCTGTCGAGGGCGTCCGTCAGTCCACTCGCGATGCTCTCCCACTCGTAGCCGGTGATCGCGGAGAGCGCGCCGTCCAACTCGCCGGCCAGGGCGCCGGCGAGCGAGCGGATCTCGTCGTCAAGGGTGTCGAGCGCTGACGTGACCCGCGTGTAGCCCGCGGTGACCGCCGGGTCGAGGGCATCGATCGCCTCCGTCAGCTCGGCCGCCGTGTCCGCGAGCGCGCGCCGCGCAGGCGCGAGCGCGGCGTCGTCGAGCTTCGCAAGGACCGACAACGTCGCCTCCACGCTCTCGAGCGGACCGGAGAGGATGTCCGGCGCGACGCCGATCAGCTGCTCGGCCAGGAACGGCAGGAACTCGTCAGCGTTTCCCTGGAAGTCCGTGCGGAAGCGTTCGATCGCGTCCAGGCCGTCGCGGATGGCGTCGAGTGCGTCCTCGCCGAGGATGCCGCGCGCGAGGCCTTCGAGCTCGTCGTCGAAGCGCGCCAGCGCGTCCTCGATCACGGCCAGCGCCACCTGCTGGAGCGTGCGGCCCTCCGTCACCTGGCGGGCGATCGGGTGACCGCGCAGGAACGCGTCCGCCGAGGCATACGCGCCCTGGATGTCCTCGACGAACTCGAGCGCGGAGGGGGGAATGGCCCCGATCACGGTGTCGAGCGCCTGGGGCAGGCGCTCGGTGATCCCGCTGAGATCGATGTCGGCCGACAGCTGGACGTTGCCGATGCCGCTGACGACGGCGGACAGCGGTGAGGCGTCCGAATCCGTCCCGAGCGCGTCGAGTCCGCCGATCGCCGTGCTCAGTCCGAGCTCCGCGTCGCCCTTGACGCGGCCGATCTCGCCCAGGTCCGGCAATTGTTCGAGGACGCTGCCGGGCATCTACGTGGGCGGGTCGATCGCGTCGCGGACCTCGCCGAGCGTCCCGGCACCGCCCGTCGCCAGCGGTGCGAAGAGGTCCAGCATCTGGGGCAGCCGCGTGGTCGGGTCGGCGAACGACGGAATGTTCGTGAGCAGGTCGCCGAGCTCGGCGACCGCGGCCAGGGCATCCTGCACGCCGTCGACCGCCGCCATCGCCTCGTCGAGGACGCCCAGGTCGACGACGTTGAGCGCCTCGACGCCGGGGAGCTCGAGACCGGGCGCCGCAACCGCCGCCGGCGCGGGCGGCGGGACATACTCGACAACCCGGCAGGCGAATGCGAACTCGTCCGGCGCTCCCGCGCGCTGGTCGACTGCGAGGGCGCTGATCAGCACCTCCGAGAAGTGCATCGTCTGGGTCAGGTCGCTCTCGTCGACCGCCTGCAGGAAGAGCGTGACCGGCTCGCCGGCGTCGTACGCCTGGCGCAACTGGTCCAGCTCGTCGGGCGCGGACGGCCCGTAGAAGATGCCCCGCAGCTCGACCTCGGCGGAGCCGCGGCCCAGCGCCTGGGCGAGGTCTCCATGCATCCCCGGCACCGGGTGGCGGGCGATCCGAGCGGTCTCGGTGACCGTCACGCCGGTCACGTGGGTCAGCTGGATGCCCGCGAGCTCGACCGGCACGTCAGCGCCCCAGCTCGCCGGTGCCGTACATCCGCACGTACTCGAGCTCGAGCTCGGTGACGAGGCGGCTCATCAGCGCTTCGAAGTCGACGGTCGGGGACCGGGGCGACTCCGACTCCTCGCGCAGCAGCGGCGCCTCGGCCTCTGCGCCGATCTCGGCCGCGAGCGCGGCGAGATCGCTCGTGCCGAGCGCGAGCCGGTTGAGTGGACGGTGCTCGGTGGCGGCCGCGCCCGGACGTCGCACCATGCGCTCCTGCCCAGCGGGCATGCCGCCCGGCAGGATCGAGCCCGCGGTCTCGCCCGTCGTCCGGGGAACGGGTGTGGCCTCGAACCCCTGGTCCGCCGTCCAGGGATCAGGTGTCGCTTCGAACCCCTGTGCTGCCGCCCAGGCGATGTCGTGCGAAGCGTCCCGGTCTGTATCCGCAGCGGCTTCTCCGGCGACGCCTTGGGCGGGCGCCGGCGGCGCGCCCGCTGTCAACGCAGAGAGGTCGCCCGCAGACCGCCCGCCCGCTGCGTGCGGATCGTGGCTCGGCCACGCCGAGATGTCACTCGCCGGCTCGGCCGCCCAGGCCGAGAGGTCGCCCGCCCGCGCCGGCGCGCCGGGCGCCCGGGCCGGAACGTCGGTCGCCCGCTGCGGCGCGCCGGCCGACCGGGGCGGAACGGAGTGCGCCCGCCGTGCCTCATCGGCGCTCCAGGCGGGAATGTCGCGGGGCTGCTGTGGCCGGCCGCGCGACCACGTCCCCGCGGGTTCGCCGGCCGGCCGGGCCGGGACGCTCGTCCGGGCGTCGCCCGCGTGCATCGGTGAATCCCAGGTCGGACCGCTCGCCGGGGCCGTTTCGATGTCTGCCGATCGTTCCCGGGTCATGCCGCCCTCCGGCGCGCCGTCCGCCGGCGCGGGATCGTCGGCCGACGGCAGCCGGCGCGGCCGGACCTGACGCGTGGGCTTGCGCCGCTCGCCGGCGCCTGAAGCGCCGGCCTGCGCGGGATCGTCGGGCGCCGCCCAAACCGGATCGTGCGGCCGATCGTCGGGCCGCGCCACGACCGGGCCCCCGGTCGGCCACGACGCGCGGCCGGCCGGCGCCGCCGACCTGGGCGGGGTTTCGCGCGGCGGTGCCGCGGCGGTGGTCACTGCGGCGATCAGCGCGTCGAGCTGTGCCTGCGGATCCACCCACACCAGCCGTGGCAGCGGGACCTGCGGCACCCGCAGCAGGCCGCCGGTCGCGATCGTGCGTGCCGCGATGCGCACCAACTCGTCGGCCGCCGTCATCGTTCGTCGCTGTCGCGGGCCAGCACGCGCTCGATGCCGGCCAGATACACGGCGACCTGGCCAGGCGTGAGCTGCGCGACCTGCTCCGGCGTCCACCCGAAGTGGCGCGCCAACAGCACGTGCATGCTGCCCGGGGGCGACTCCAAGGTCTCGTCGATCAGCTCGCCCTCGGCGGTGAGTCCGGAGATCCGGTTGATCCGGCTCACGAGGTGGTGCACCAGCCCGATGTGCATCTCGCGGATACGCTCGAGCGGCAGCGCCGGCTCCACGAGCGACTCTTTGACCATGAGGAGCGGGACGAGACTCGGGTCGTCGCGCGCAGCGCGAGAGATCAGAGCGAGCCGCCCGACGGTAAGGGGACGCAGCGCGACCACGACCCCCGCCGCGTCGGCGCCCGGCGGCTCGTCCGGGTGCAGGACGGCGCGCGGGACCGTGACCTCGTGAACCGTCGCGCTCCCTGCCAGGAGATCCTCGGCCGTGGCCCGCCGTTCTCCGGCGATCGCGGCCATCCGCTTAGGCCTCCTCGAACGCGATCCGCAGTGCCTTGAACGACGCCTGTTCGACGACGACGTCCTCGGTCGGGATCTTGTAGGTCCAGGCATCGAAGCGGGCGCCGAAGACCGTCAGCCGCGTCATGTTGTCCGGCCGCGCCGGATCGCGCAGCGTCGTGACGATGTTCAGTGCCGGATGCACGAAGTTCGCCGCCGAGGGCGGGCTCACGGCTCCGTCGCCGAGCAGAAGCCGCAGCAGCGCGCCGTTGACGTGCGCCCGCGCCGCCGTCCCCGAGACGCGCACGGAGCCCGGGCGAAGGTGCGTCGGGTACCGGCGCCCGAGCTCGAAGAACGCGCGCACGTCGGTCGTCACGGAGATGCTGACGTCGGTCAGGCGGCCGACGACGTTGCTGAGGTCATAGGCGGAGACGACGGCGTCGGCCGCCGCTCCCTCAGGTGAGTTCGCGTCATCGACGCCGAACACCAGGATGGCGTCGCCCGCTCGGAACACGTCGTTGGGCATCTCAGTCCTCCGGCTACTTGAGGTTCATGACGACGCGGATGAACTCGATGCTGAACGTCGGTTGCAACGTCATCACGACGCTCACCTCGCCTGCGATCTCCTGCGATCGTGTCGCCGTGACGTCGAGCGCGTAGGCGGTCAGCGCCTCGTCCTGGACCATCCTCGTGAGGAAGCCGTCGAGCGTCGCGCGCAGGGCAGCGCGGACGCGCTCGTTGTTGAGCCGGCCGATGTACGGGTTGGCGGCAGAGCGAACGCCGTACTTGGCGTAGTCGACGATTCGCCGCGTCGGGATGGCCGAGAACGGCGTCCCCTCGCCGCTGGTCGTGAGGCCCTTGACGACGCGGATGCTGTCCTTGACCGCCAGCGCCAGCACGTTGCGGCGGATCAGCTGCTCCTGCTCGCCGCGGTTGACCCTGACCGCCAGCCCGGGCACCGTCAGCGACTTGTTGGTCAGGCTGCCCTGGACGGGCAGCGACGAGATCAGGCCCGCCACCGCGGCGGCCGCGTAGGCCGGCGGGAGCACCGTGCCGTCGCTCATTCGCAAGCCCGGCGCAACCACCACCACGCGGCCGTCGGCCACGGTGTGGCCGAGGAACTCCGGCACGGTCGACCCCGTCGCGCCGATCACGCCGATGCGCTCGAAGTCGGCCTGCTCAGTGGAGTTGAGGTGCCCGAGTAGCTCGGCGCCCATACCGGAGGTGTCCTGACCCGCGAGCACGACGATGTTGATCAGCCGCTCCGCGAGCGCCTCCAGGCCCGACTCGTACTCGTCCGCGCCCGCCTCGGCGCCGTTCCCGCCAGGCGTGTTGCTGCCCGACCCGAAGTACGCGTCGATCCCAGTCTTCGGGCGCGCGCCGCCGTGGGTGCTGTCCGCCTCCGCCGTGACCGGTGCGGTCGGTGCGGCATTGATCTGCGCCGCGAGTTCGCGGCCGGACGGGACGACGAAGACGCTGACGTTCGTGCCGTCGCGCAAGGCAACCTGCGCGGCCGCCGAGCGGTCGACCAGGTAGGAGGCGTCGAGCCGGTCGCCGTCGGCCTCGCTGGGCCCCTGGTCCTCGGCGAAGTCGAGCGAACCGTCCCAGCTCGTCACGAGCACCTCGCCCGCCTCCGGTGCGGCGTGGCCGACGGCGTAACGCGCCTCGACTCGCTGCGCGGCCGTCGGCTTCTCGGCGGCCGCGAACGTCAGCTCGCCGGTCGAGTTGTTGAGCCGCACTTCGCCCGCGCCGGGCGCGGCGCCGGTCCCGTAGAGGATGTCGCCGGTCTCGTACGTGCGTACGACCTGTCCGCCGGCGTCGAGCACCTGGATCCGATTGACGGCCGAGACGTTCTCGACCGGCGTCTCGGACAGCATGAAGCGGCCGTCCGGGTCGGGCACGACCGTCTCCTCGGCGATCCGCTTGTACACGATCACGAGCGACTCGATCCGCCGCGTGACGCCGCGGAAGATCCGGATCTGGTTCTGCGGCGACGGAACGACCGGCGCGTACTGGAGGCGGTCGAAGGTCTCCGTCTGGGTCTCGCCCTCGACGCGCGCGTCCTCCTGGGGCGGATCCACCGTGATGCGGATGTCGTTGGCCCACATCCCGGGCGTGCGGGCGGCCAGCGTCGCCGTCGTGTGCCCTGCGTCGTCGAGTACCGCGAACGTCGCCGACTCCGCCGTATCCCCCGCGACCCGCACCGCGACGACACTTGACGCGCCGTTGGCGTAGACCTGCTCGAGCGCCCGCAACAGAGTGAGCGGATGCGCCCCATCCTCGGGGCGGTCGAACGGATCGGGCGGCCCGAACACGTCGCGGGCATTGCTCAGGCCCGAGAGCGTGACGGGCTCGCCGACGGGTCCGCGCCGTGCGGTACCCACGACGCCGACAATGCCGGTCGACACCCGGCCCGCGGAGATCAGACCTTCCGCGCGGACGTCGATGTAGGTACCGGGGATCACCATCTCGGCCATGGCACTCCTTCTCGGGCTCCGGGTCACGCGAGCCTTCCAGTTCGGCCACGTGCCGGGCAAGCGCCAAGCTCAGGCCTCGCGACTCGACCGCCAAAGCCCGTGCTCATACTGAATTACTTCTTTCAGGACTAACGGCCTAGCGACGGACGGCACTCCGCGCACGTTGCGGCATGGCGGAGCAGCGACCGCCACTCAGCCGCGTAACGCTTGGAGTGTCAGGCCGTCAGAGGTGGCGAGCCGACCGCCGGCGGCTCCCCGTCCGCGGCGGCGCGACCGTCGTTTTCGGCGCTCAGCAACTCCTCGAGGACCTGCACGGCCCCCGAGATCCGGAGCATGGTCTCCTTGAGTTGCATCAGCTCGCGCTCCTTCGCGGCCAGCTCGGACTCGCCGAGTTGGAGCTCGCGCCGTAGCTGCTCGAGCCGCGTGCGGGCGTCACCTTGCAGGCCGTCGCCGCTCATCTGCGGCACCCAGCGCTCGCCTGTAGAGCGTCCCGCCGGCGGGACATTCCGATCGCAACCATCGCACCCTTCCTTCTCGATCTCCCCGACTGCACGGGCGTCTTGAGCCTTGCGGTGTTCCTAGCACGCGCGCGCCCACGACGCCAACAGCATTCACAAAAACACGCTGGAAAGAGTCTTTCTAGAAAGCTATCTGCTAGGCTGCCGACCGAGATGGCGGTGAGCGCGCAGGACATCGGCGTGGTCGGCCGGCTCCTGATGGTCGCTCGGCGGGCTGACGAGACGCTGTCGGCGCCGCTTCGCGAGCGTGGCCTCGAACGCGGCTGGTTCGATCTCCTGGCGGCCCTGCGGCGCGCCGGCCCGGCGCGCGAGCTCAATCCCAAGGCGCTGATGGAGTTACTGATGCTCTCGTCGGGCGGGATGACCAAGCGCCTGGACAACATGGAGCGCGCCGGCCTCATCGAACGTCACCCTGATCCGGGGGACCGGCGCGGCAGGCTCGTGCGGCTCACGCCGGCGGGAAAGCGCCTCGTCGACCGCGCGGTCGGGATCCACGCCGCCACCGAGAGCCGGTTGCTCGGACCGCTCGACGACGATGAGCTCCGAGCGCTGGACGGCTGCCTGCGCAAGCTGCTGGCGGCCGTCGACGGCGCCTAGGCGGGCTGACGCCGACGGCGATTCGGTGGGTTCCGGACGTCCGATGAGGAGTCCTCCACCGAATGAGGGGATCCGATTAGAATCACGGCGAGCAAAGGCTGTTTCCGGTCCTCGGCAGCGCCGAGCGGTTGCAGTGCTCGCTGAAGCCTCAGACATCGACGCCACGAAGGTAGGGCCCGTGACCACGGAATTCGTCGACACGGATGGTTGGGTCGGCGCGCTCAAGAGGAAGCCGCGGCACGTGCCGCAGTCCATGCCGGTCCGCGTGACCTCCCGCGGACTTCAGATCCCACCCGACGTGGATTTTGACGGCTGGGCTGCCCTCGGCTGTCGGATCGCAGGCATCGCAAGCGCCTGCTCGTGGTGTCTCGGTGACTGGCTTGTCTTCGGCGAGCTGAGATACGGCGAGCGATACAGGACAGCGCTCGGTGTGACGTCGCTCGACTACCAGACGCTGCGGAATTACGCATGGGTGGCGCGGAGGATACCGCTGGCCCGCCGGCGGGTCAGGCTGAGCTTTCAGCATCACGCCGAGGTCGCTGCGCTGCCCGCGGCCGAGCAGGAACTCTGGCTCGTGAGGGCGGAGCGCGAGCGATGGTCCAGGAACGAGTTGCGCCGACGCCTGAGGGCCGCGCGGTCGTCCGTTGTGGGCGGCAGCGAGTCGAGTGCCGTCGTGCTGAGGATGCAGGTCACGCCCGATCGCGAGGAGCGCTGGCGCCGTGCGGCCGCGGCGCTCGACGAGCACCTCGCGGACTGGGTCTCGCGCACGGCGGACGCTGCGGCCGACGCCGTGCTGGGCGCGGATCTGCGCGATGCACGCTCTGAGAAAGGCGACACCGCCTCGCTGTAGCTCCTGAGAAGGTTGTTCATCCGGGGCTCCTTCGGAGGCCGGTGGCTGTCGAGGCCACTATGGAAGAGGGCGTCCGGATCGAGGCTCGCGAAACGCGCGGAACGGACGATCTGCAGGAGCGTGGGCCAAGACTCCTCCTGTCTCGACCAACCGGCCACTGTGCGCCAGGTCGCTCGATGGCGGCGGCCTTGGGTCCCAAGACAAGAGGACGAGTCGCCACCCTTGGCCCGGGATTGCACGACCGACGTTGCCACGGATGTTGCCGCTGCGAGAGACGCCGGCCACGGAGTTAGTAGCTCCCACTGCGAAAAGCCCTGCCTTGCAGGGCCTTTCGATGCGCCGAAGAGGACTCGAACCTCCACCCAGTTAGCCTGGACCAGGCCCTCAACCTGGCGCGTCTACCAATTCCGCCATCGGCGCGGGTGAGGGCCGGAGTATAGCCCCGGAGGGGTTCCCGTTTGCATCCGTCCTGACCCCTCGCTACTGTGCCCGAACAGATGTTCGCTTCCCCGCTACGAACCGAGGAGTAGAGGCCCGTCATGGACATCGGGAAGGACCTGACGAAGCGCCAACAGGAGATCTTCGACTTCATCAAGAAGTACTCGGCGAAGTACGGCTATCCGCCGACGGTGCGCGACATCGGCAAGGCGGTCGGGCTGGCGTCGTCGTCCACCGTCCACGCGCACCTGTCCAACCTCGAGAAGGTCGGCCTGCTGCGGCGGGACCCGTCGAAGCCCCGGGCGATCGAGCTGCTGGACCGGACGGTCGACGCCGTGAAGTCGGTCGTCGGGGGGTCGGACGGGCTGCCGCTCGTCGGCAACGTCGCGGCCGGCCAGCCGATCCTCGCGGACGAGAACATCGAGGACCGCGTGTCGGTCGATCCGCGCGTCGGCGGTGACGACGGCGAGTACGTCCTCACCGTGAAGGGCGACTCGATGATCAACGCCGGGATCCTCGCCGGGGACCTCGTGGTTGTGCGCCCGCAGGACACGGCGACCGACGGCGAAATCGTCGTCGCGCTCCTGGGTGAGGACGCGACGGTCAAGCGGTTCTTCAAGGAGAGCGACCACATCCGCCTCCAGCCGGAGAACGACACGATGGAGCCGATCCGCTCGCGCGAGGTCAACATCCTCGGGCGCGTGGTCGGGGTGATGAGGAAGGTGGCATGACCGCGCTGCTGACGATCGACGATCCCCACACGCTCGGCGAGGACCCCGCCGTCGACGACGGCCCGACGCTCGACGATGTGATCTCGCGCGCGTGGGAGGTCCTGCGCGCCGACGTGCCGGCCGCGTGTCCCGCGTGCGGCGGCGAGCTGGTGCCTCGCGCCTCGGCCGGCGCCGGCATCGTGGGCGGGCGCTGCGAGTCGTGCGGCACGTCACTGTCCTGAGCGGGCAGCGATCGGCCCCTCGCCGGTAGCCTCCGCCCCCGACATGACCGTCGAGGACGACCGAGCCGAGCTCGCCAAGCTCCAGAGGGATTGGATGCAGGCGGTCGAGGACCGCGACATGGCCCGGCTCGAGGAGATCGTCGCGCCCGGCTTCCGCTTCACCGCGATCCACCTCAACCCCGAGCCGATGACCCGCGAGCAGTGGATGGAGGCCGCCCGCGAGGGCTACACGATCGTCTCCTTCGCCTACGAGTCGATGGACATCGACGTCCACGGCGATACCGCGGTCGTGCACAGCCGCTACTCGCAGGTCGCGAGCTACCACCACACGAGCCTGTCCAACGCGTTCCGGCTGACCGACGTGTGGAGCCGGATCGACGGCAAGTGGCGCGTGGTCGCGCGCCACAGCTCGATCCTGAGCTAGGGACGAACTTCGGCATTGAAGGAAGGCGGGTTCGATCGCCTCCGCGGGCCGAGTGATGACTTTGTCGGCCTGAGACCGACAAACCGAGCACTCGACTGCCGAGCGCTGGGGTTGTTCCCCGTGCGGGAACAAAGTGACCACTCGGCCGCCGAGTGATCGGTTTTCCCCCCTCAAGGCGGAGAACTCAGCACTCGACCGCCGAGCGCTCGGTTAATATCGCTGAGGCGTATCAAGCCATCACTCGGCCCGCGGAACGCTCGACTCCGCCTTCCTACATGCCCGAAGTTCGTTCCGCCGCGCGGCGTCAGTTCTTCGAGTACTCGTAGAACCCGCGCCCGGTCTTGCGCCCGAGCAGACCGGCCTCGACCATCCGGTTCAGCAGCGCCGGCGAGACCGAGGAGGGATCGCGGAACTCCTCGTGCAGCGACTCGCTCACCGCCAGCAGCGTGTCGAGCCCGATCAGGTCCGAGAGCCGCAACGGCCCCATCGGATGCGCGCAGCCGAGCACCATGCCGCGGTCGATGTCCTCCCGCGAGGCGAAGCCCGACTCGTACATCCGGATCGCCGACAACAGGTACGGGATCAACAGCGCGTTGACGACGAAGCCCGGCGCGGTCCTGGGAGTCGATGCACTCCTTGCCGAGCGTCTGCTCGGCGAACTCGCGCGCGCGGGCGGCGGTCTCGTCCGCGGTCATGATCGAGTGCACGATCTCGACCAGCGGCAGCACCGGCACCGGGTTGAAGAAGTGCAGGCCGATGACCTTGTGCGGCTGCGAGGTCTCCGCCCCGAGCTTCATGATCGGCACCGAGGAGGTGTTCGACGCCAGGAACTGCGCCTCCGGCAGCAGCCCGTCCAGCCGCCGGAACATCTCCCGCTTCAGGCCCTCGTCCTCGATGATCGCCTCGATCGCGGCGTCCGACCCCTCGATGTCGTCCAGCGACGTCGAGAACGCCAGGTGCTCCAGAGCGGACGCGCGGTCGTCCTCCGAGACATGACCGCCCCGCACGCCGCGGTCCAGCGATCGGGAGATCGCCTCCTGCGACTTCTCGCAGCGGGCCTGGTCCACCTCGACGACGGTCACGTCGACGCCCGATCGGGCGCACACCTCGGCGATCCCCGAGCCCATCAACCCGCCGCCGATCACTCCGACTCGCATGGCCGGGCACCGTACCTCACAACGCGATCGATCTTCGCGCCGCCATCCTGGCAGCGGGAACGGGCGGTGGCCCGGGAAGCTAGGCGGCTTCCGCGTTCACGGGCACAACGCAGACGCAGTTGGGCAGCTTGGTCGAGCCGGGGAGCACCATGCGTCCGGCGCCACGCTCGGCAGCGGCCTGCCGGGCGACGTCGGTGGCTTCCTTCCGGTCGTCGACGTGCTGCGCCACGGGCGTCTCCGTGCCGTGCGCATCGATGTAGATCACGTCGTACATGACTTCAGTGTCGTCCGGCCTCCGGACGTACTGCATGGTCTGTTCACGATACCTTTACCCGCGCTAGCGTTCCAGTCCGCAGACCGAGCAGTTCGCGGAGGTGGTAGCGCCTTCGAGGAAAGTCCGGACACCACAGGGCGCGGTGGTCGGTAACGCCGACCCGGGGAAACCCGCGGGAAAGTGCCACAGAAATCACACCGCCTACGTCCGCCACCGGCGGGCCGGCAAGGTTGAAATGGTGCGGTAAGAGCGCACCGGCGCCGCGGTGACGCGGCGGCCAGGCAAACCCCACCCGGTGCAAGGCCAAGCAGGACCGCTTGCAGGCTGCCCGCCAAGGTCCAGGTCGGCCGCTGAGATGGATGGCTGCTCAAGACAGAATCCGGCTTACAGGTCTGCTACGGGAAGGGCCTCCGGCAACGGAGGCCCTTTCTACGTTCTCGAAGGCCGAATTACCCCCTCTCGCCCCCGCAGTACCGCAAATTGCGGTGATCGCGGACAAATTCGCCGGGACGGACGAATCGCGCGCCTGCCGGCGGACGAATCGGCGCACGGCGGGGGGTGCACACCGCCGGGTGGGAAGGCGCCGTGAACGGTTTGCCGCTTGCCGTCCCGCGGCAAGGATGCGAACATGTGTTCGCACATGATCGTCTGCGTCCTGATCCCGCGCTTCGAGCTCGCCGTCGCCGCCGGCAGCCGCCAAGCGCTGGCCGCCGGCCCGATCGCGCTGGCGCCCGAGCCGGGGCGTGAGCAGCTGATCGGGGAGGCGTCCGCCGCCGCCGAGGCCTACGGGGTGCGGGCCGGGGTCAGGCTGGGGGAGGCGCTCGCGCGCTGCCCGGCCCTCAAGCTCGTCACCCCGGATCCCGACGCGGTGGCCGACGAGTGGGAGCGGCTGCTGATCGCGCTGGAGGGCGTCGGCGCGGCGGTCGAGCCCGGCCGGCCCGGCCTCGCCTGGTTCGACGCTCGCGGGCTGCGGAACATGCACGGTGGCTCGCTCGACCACGTGATCGCGGCGGCACGGCGCGCGCTCGGCACCCCGGCGCGCCTGGGAGCGGCGCCGTCGCGCTTCGCCGCCCTCGCGGCCGCCTCCCGCGCCCGCGTCCGGCGCGCCGAGATCGCGGCCGAGCCCCTCGCCGCCTACCTGGCGCCGCTGCCCGTCGACCTCCTCGCCGGCCGCCCGGAGACGGCCGCGATGCCGGAGACCCTCGAGCGCTTCGGGATCCGCACCCTCGGTGAGCTCGCCGCCCTCCCACGAGCCGCCCTGGCCGACCGCTTCGGCGCCGCCGGCCCGCTCGCCAAGGATCTCGCGAAGGGCAAGGACTCCCCGCTCAGGCCCCGCCGCCCCGCCGAGAACCTCGAGGAGCGGCTCGAGTTGCCCGAGTCGGCCTCCGGGCAGCAGCTCGAGCGCGCGCTCGGCCTGCTGATCGACCGGCTGCTCGCCCGCCGCGAGCGTCGCGGCCGCCCGCTGAGAGCGGCCGTGCTCGGCGCCAAGCTGGTCGAGGGCGGGAGCTGGCGCACGCGCGTGACCTTCCGCGAGGCGCTCGCCGACCCGCGGCGGATGCGGCTCGTCCTGGCTCCCCGGCTCGCCGAGCTTCCCGCGCCCGCCGACGCCCTCCGGCTGAGGGCCGAGGGCTTCGGCCCCCCGTCCGGCGACCAGCGCTCGCTGCTGGCCGAGGCCGCCGCCGTCCGCGCCGCCCGCCTGAGAGAGGCGGTCCGCCAGGCCCGCGTCGCCGCGGGGCCCGACGCCGCGCTGCGGATCCTGCCGGTCGATCCCGACTCGCGGGTCCCCGAGCGCCGCCTGGCATTGACGCCCTGGGACCCATGAGACGCCTCGCCGAGCCGCGCCCAGCCACCGTCGAGGCCGCCCCCGACGGCCACCCGCAGACCGTGGACGGCCACAGGATCGACGCGGTCCGCGAGTCGTGGCTGATCGAGGACCGCTGGTGGACCGCGACCCCGCTCAGGCGCCGCTACTGGGAGGTGGTCACCGCCGACGGGCGCAACCTCGTCGCGTTCCGCGACCTCGTGCGAAACCGCTGGTACACGCAGCGATAGCGTCCGCGCGGTGCAGCAACGCCTCCCATCGCTCCTCGCCCGCGAGCGCGAGACCTTCGCGCAGAACCACCCGCGCTCCGCCGCCGCATACCAAGAAGCCAAGCGCCATCTCCTCGGCGGCGTCCCGATGACGTGGATGAACCTCGCCGCCGGCGGGTTCCCGCTCTACCTCGACACCGCCAAGGACGCCCGCGTGACCGACCTCGACGGCCACACGTACGTCGACTTCGCGCTCGGCGACACCGGCGCGATGGCGGGCCATGCGCCGCCCGCGACCGTCGAGGCGATCGCGCGGCAGAGCGCGCAGGGGATCACGGCGATGATGCCGACCGAGGACGCGGCCTGGGTCGGCGCCGAGCTCGCCCGCCGCTTCGGCCCGCCGCAGTGGTCGTTCACGCTCACGGCCACCGACGCCAACCGCTGGGCGATCCGCCTCGCCCGCCAGGTCACGAAAAAACCCAAGATCCTCGTCTTCGCCTGGTGCTACCACGGCAGCGTCGACGAGGCGTTCGCGCTCAAAGACGACGGTCGCGTCGTCGCGCGCCCCGGCAACGTCGGCAAGCCGGTGGACCTCGAGCAGACCACCCGCGTCGCCGAGTTCAACGAGCCCGACGACCTCGCGGAGCAGCTCGCGCACGACGACGTCGCCGCCGTGCTGATGGAGCCGGCGCTGACCAACATCGGCATCGTCATGCCGGAGCCCGGCTTCCTGGAGACCGTCCGCCGCCTCACCCGCGAGCACGGAACGCTGCTGATCAACGACGAGACGCACACGTTCTCCGCGGGCCCGGGCGGGGCGACCCGAGCGTGGGGCCTCGAGCCCGACATCGTGACGATCGGCAAGGCGATCGCCGGCGGCGTGCCGTCCGGCGCGTACGGGGTCAGCCAGGAGCTCGCGGAGCGGATCCTCCGCGATACGAGCGCCGACCTCGTCGACACCGGCGGCGTCGGCGGCACCCTCGCCGGCAACGCGCTGTCGCTGGCCGCCACGCGAGCCACGCTCGAGCACGTGCTGACCGAGAGCGCGTTCGAGCACATGACGGCCCGCGCGACCCGCTTCGCCGAGGGCGTACAGAACGCCATCGACGACCACGAGCTGCCGTGGTCGATCAGCCAGCTCGGCGCCCGCACCGAGTACCGCTTCGCATCCCCGCCGCCGCGAACTGGAACCGCCTCGGCGAAGGCCGACGACCGCGACCTCGAGGACTTCCTGCACGTCTACCTCGCCAACCGCGGCGTGCTCATCACGCCCTTCCATCTGATGGCGCTCATGTGCCCGGCGACGACCGACGCCGACGTCGACCGCCACACCGAGATCTTCACCGCGGCGCTTCACGAGCTCCGTTCGTGACAAGATGTTGCGAGGGTGTTACTGGGCTACTTGGATCCAGGCACGGGCAGCATGCTCCTGCAGCTGCTCGTGGGCGGCATCGCGGCCATCGGTGTGGCCGCGAAGTTCTACTGGCGCCGCGTCCTGAGGTTCCTGCGGATCCGCAAGGATGAGCCCACCGAGTCGCGTAGCCGTACCTGAGTCGTTTCGGGACCCCGACAGCCGCGTCTTCATCCGTGACGGCGTGGTGTATCGCGCGCTCTCCCAGACCGGGCTCGAGGACTGGGAGGCGCTCGCCGCCACGCCGCTGGCGACCGACGACCGCCTGATCGCCACCGACCGGATCGAGCTCGACGACCTGCCCGAGCTGACCGGCGAGCCCGCAGCCGCCGCGCTCCGGCACGAGCGGATCCCGTTCGTCTCGCATCCCTACGAGTGGCCGTTCTCGATGCTCAAGGACGCGGCGCTGCTCCAGCTCGCGCTCGGCCGCGAGGCGCTCCGCCACGACCTCACGCTCAAGGACGCGTCGCCCTACAACGTCCAGTGGCGCGGAGCGCAGCCGGTGTTCATCGACGTCGGCTCGTTCGAGCGCCTGCGGCCGGGAGAGCCGTGGGCGGGCTACCGCCAGTTCTGCATGCTGTTCCTCTATCCGCTGATGCTGCAGGCCTACCGCGGCGTGCCGTACCACGCGTGGCTGCGCGGCTCGATCGACGGCATCACGCCGGCCGAGGCGCGGGGACTGCTGCCCAAGCGCCGCCGCGGGGTGCTCACGCACGTCGTCCTGCATGCGCGGCTCGAGGCCCGCTACGGGGACGCGCGCGAGCTCAAGCGCGACCTCGAGCGGGCGGGCTTCCACAAGGAGCTGCTGGACGCGAACCTGCGCAAGCTCGAGAAGCTCGTGCGGCGGCTGGAGTTCAAGCCCGGCCGGACAGCGTGGACCGAGTACGGCGCCACCAACACGTACACGGACGAGGAGGCGGGCCGCAAGGCCGAGTTCGTCCGCGCGGCCGCGGCGCGGCGGCCGGGCGGACTCACGTGGGACCTCGGCTGCAACGACGGCACGTACTCGCGCGTCGCGGCCGAGCACGCCGACCACGTCGTCGCCGTCGACGCCGACCACGCGACCGTCGACGGCCTGTACCGCGCGCTGGATGGCCGCGGGACCATCCTGCCGCTGGTGATGAGCGTCACCGACCCGTCGCCGGACCTCGGCTGGCGCGGGAGCGAGCGGGCGTCGCTCGAGCACCGCGGCACGCCCGACCTCGTGCTCGCGCTGGCGCTCGTCCATCACGTGGTCATCACCGGCAACGTGCCGGTCACCCACTTCCTGGACTGGTTGCGGGAGCTCGAGTGCGCGGTCGTGATCGAGTTCCCCGACCGCGACGACCCGATGGTGAAGCGGCTGCTCTCCGGCAAGGCGCCGACCGCCAACCCGGACTATGACCGCACGACGTTCGAGCGCGCGCTGGGCGAGCGGTTCGAGGTCGGCCGCACGGAGCGGCTCGGCACGCGGACGCTGTACGAGGTGCACCCACGCGCGTGAGGGCGCTGCACCTCGCCGCCCTGTGGGCGTTCGCGTTCGTGCAGCCGCTGTTCGACGTGCTCGGGCGCGAGGCGCAGTTCTTCGTCGCGCGCGGGAACAGCGCCACGGACGTCGTGCTGTTCGCGGTCGCGTTCACGGTCGTCCCGCCGGCGCTGCTCGCGGGCCTCGTGTGGGCGGCGGGCCGGTTCCGGCCGGCGCTGGGGGAGGCGCTCCAGGTCGTGCTGGTCGGCCTGCTGGTGGCGGCGATCCTGCTGCCGCCGATCGGTGAGCTGCTGGGCGGCTCGGCGTTCGCGCTCGTCCCGGCGCTGCTGGTCGGCGGCGGCGCGTCCGTGCTCTACGCGCGCGCCGCGCCCGCGCGCACGTTCCTCACGGTCCTCTCGCCGGCGCCGCTGCTCTTCCTCATCCTCTTCCTGGTCGTTTCGCCGGTATCGGACCTCGTGCTCCCGAGCGGTGGGTCGGAGGCGATCGCGGGCGCGCGCACGTCGCGCATTCCGGTCGTGATGGTCGTGTTCGACGAGCTGCCGGCGACGTCGCTGATGGACGCCCGCGACCGCGTCGACGCCAGGCGCTACCCGGAGTTCGCCGCGCTCGCGCGCGAGTCCACCTGGTACCGCGACGCGACCACTGTCGCCGGCCGCACGACCGAGGCCGTCCCGGCGCTGCTCACCGGCCGCCGCCCGCGCGAGGGTGACCTGCCGACCGCGGCCGACCATCCCGGCAGCCTGTTCACGCTGCTCGCCCGCAGCCACCGCCTGGAGGTGGTGGAGCCGATCACGGACGTCTGTCCGCGCGAGCTGTGCAGCGAGTCGCGGCCGGCCATGACCACGCGGCTGCGCGCGCTCGCGTCCGACCTGCGGGTGGTCTCCGCGCACCTGCTCCTGCCCGACAAGCTGCGCGGCGGGCTGCCGCCGATCGACCGCGACTGGCAGGGCTTTGCGGGGGAGGGCAGGGTCGGCCCGGGAGCGACCGCCGAGCAGCGCAAGGCGTTCATCGACGAGGTGTTCCGGCGGCTCGGTGACGACGACCCGCCCGCGCGGTTCGAGCACATCCTGCGCGCGATCGACGAGCCCGGCACGCGGCCGCCGCTGCTCTTCCTGCACACGAGCCTCCCGCACGTGCCGTGGCGCTACCTGCCCGACGGTCGCGAGTACGCCGCGCCGGTCGCCGGCCTGTACGAAGGGGCGTGGGTGGGGCCGCAGTGGCAGGTCGACCAGTCGTTCCAGCGCCACCTGCTCCAGACCCAGTTCGCCGACCGGCTGCTCGGCAGCCTGCTCGACCGGCTGCGCGCCGCCGGCCTGTACGACCGGGCGGTCGTCGTCGTCACCGCCGACCACGGCGTGAGCTTCCGCGCCGGCGACCGGCGGCGGACCCCGACGCCGACCAACCTCCACGACGTCGCCAACATGCCGCTCTTCATCAAGGCGCCGGGGCAGCACGACGGGCGAGTGGTCGACGGCGTGGTGCGGACGATCGACGTCCTGCCCACGATCGCGCACGACCTGGGCGTCCGGCTGTCGGGCGTCGACGGCGTGCCGGCGGGCACGCGCGGCGACGACCCGGCCACGAAGCTCGACGTGCCGGACAGCTGGGAGGGCGGCACCACCGGCACGTACGGGACGTTCCTGCGCCAGCGGGCCGAGCGCCGGCGGTACGAGCGCGCGCTGCTCGGGGCCGCGCACGACGACGCGTTCGCGATCGGGCCGCATCCGGAACTGGTCGGCCGTCGCCCGGGAGCGGTGCCCGCGAGCGCCGGGCGACTGGCGCTCGAGGCCGGCGACGCGTGGGTCTCCGGCACCGTCGAGGGGCTCGCGAGCGGGACGGCGCTGGCCGTGACGGTCGGCGGCCGGGTGGTGGCCACCACGCGCGTGGACGGCTCCGGCGCGTTCGGGGCGCCGCTGGAGCGGGTCGGCAGGGTCGCCGTGTACGAAATCGGACCCGGGGGAGGATTTAGGAAGCTCTAGGGTTCCTCCCAGGCTCCCTTGAGGGTCGGAGGGGAGACTTCCGCGCATGACCCGCCTGCGCCCCTTGGTGGTTCCCGTCGCGGCACTAACGCTCGCGGCGGCCGCCCCGAGCGCGAGCGCTCAAGTGCGCAGGCCCGTCGTATCCCCATGGGCCGATCCCCCCCCGGCCCTGGCACTGACCGCCGTGCATGCGGATCTTCCGGGTCCCCATGCCGCCCTGACCCAGTCGGCGACGTTCCTGCCCTTCGCCGTCCTGGCAACCCCCGGCGAGGCGGTCGCACCGGACGGTCGGCCCGCGGTCGTGGCACCCCCCGCAGCCGCTGCCGTGGCCGGCCGTCCGCCCTCTTACAGCGCGCGCGGGCCACCGTGAACCCGGCCCTGCGCGGCGGGAGGGCAGCATGGCCTCCCGCCGCGGTCGCCGGCAATCCGTCAGCTCCGTATGGGAACATGTGTTCGTGTACGTCGAGCTCCACGCCCACTCCGCCTTCTCGTTCCTGGACGGCGCTTCGCTCCCCGCCGAGCTGGCCGCCGCCGCCGCGGAGCAGGGCTACAGCGCGATGGCGCTCACCGACCACAACGGCGTCTACGGCTCGATGGAGTTCGCCCAGGCCGCCGCTCCGCTCGGCCTGCGCGCGATCCACGGCGCGGAGATCGATCTCGCCGACGGCCGGCATCTGACGCTCCTGGTCGAGGACGAGCGCGGCTGGCGCAACCTCAGCCACCTGCTCACCCGCGCGCACGCGCACACGCGTGACGGTCCGGGGCGGGTGCGCCGGTCCGAGTCGCCGCCGGAGCTTCCGTTGGAGGCGGTCGTCGGGCACGCGGAAGGGCTCGTGTGCCTGAGCGGCTGCGCTTCGCGCGGCGTCCACGACGAGCCGACGCTGCGGGAGCTGCTGGCCGCCTTCGGGGCCGACCGGCTGCGGGTCGAGCTCCAGCGGCCCTTCCAGCGTGACGACCGGGCGCGCAACCGCGCGCTGGCCGACCTGGCGGGCCGGCTCGGCGTGCCGCCCGTCGTCACCGGCAACGTCCACGCGCACGCGCGCGAGCGCGCGCCGCTGCAGGACGCGTTCGCGGCCCTGCGTCATCACACGACGCTGGACGCGTCGGAGCCGCTGCGCCGCGGCAACTTCTCGCACGTGCTCGCCCCGCCGGAGGCGATGGCGGCGCGCTTCCCGGAGTACCCGGAGGCGGTGGCGGAGACCGTCGAGCTGGCGGGGCGCCTGCGGTTCGACCTGAGCTGCGACCTCGGATACCGCTACCCAGGGTCGGACGACGAGGCGGCGCTCAGCAAGCTGGCCGAGCTGTGCTGGGCGCGGCTGGGGGAGCGCTACCCGCGTGGCAGCCCGCATGTGCAGGCGGCCCATGCCCGCTTGGAGGAGGAGCTGCGGGTGATCGACGCTCTGGGGCTGGCAGGCTTCTTCCTCCTGCACCGCGACCTGCTCGAGCTCGCGCGGGAGGTGGCGGTCGAGGTGCGTGGGCCGTCGTCGGTGCGGGCGCTGCTGCCGCCGGGGCGCGGGCGCGGGTCGTCGGTGTCCTCGATCGTCTGCTACCTCACCGGCCTCTCGCACATCGACCCGGTGCACAACGAGCTGTTCCTCGGGCGCTTCCTCAACGAGGAGCTCACCGCGCTGCCCGACATCGATCTCGACTTCCCGCGCGACATCCGCGAGGTCCTGATCCCGCGCGTGCACGAGCGCTACGGGCGCGAGCGGTCGGCGCTGGTGGCCGCGTTTCCCACCTTCCGCTCGCGTGGCGCGGTCCGGGAGCTCGGGAAGGTGCTCGGCATGCCGCCGGGTGAGATCGAGCGGGTCGCCCGGGGAGCGGAGCCGTGGGCGGTGCGCGGCGTGGCGGCGGACGTGGAGAACGGCCTCGGCATGGAGCCGGGGGGGCCGCCGCCTCCGTTCGTGGACATGGACAACCGGGCTCCGTTCGCGATGTCGACCGGCGAGTGGCTGGCGATGGTCAACGGCCACGATCCGGCCGACGTCGCGTACGCCGAGCCGCCCTCGCGCATCTCCGAGGAGCGCTACAGGGCGCTGCCCGGCCGCTGGGAGTGGCTGGCCCGGCTGTGCGACGAGGCGTACGGGCTCCCGCGCCACCTGTCCCAGCACTCCGGCGGGATGATCGTCTCCACCCGCCCGCTGATCGACTGCTGCCCGGTGGTCCCGGCCGCGATGGAGGGCCGCCAGCTCTGCCAGTGGGACAAGGACTCGTGTGCCGACGCGGGGTTCCTGAAGATCGACCTGCTGGGCCTGGGGATGCTGTCGGCGGTCGAGCGCTGCGTGGAGATGATCGCGCGCAAGCGCGGCGAGCGGGTCGACCTCTCGCGCATCCCGTTCGACGATGCGGCGACCTACGAAGCGATCCAGACGGCGGACACGATGGGGGTCTTCCAGATCGAGTCGCGCGCGCAGATGCAGTCGCTCTACCGCACGCGGCCCGCGAACCTCGACGACCTGACGGTCCAGGTCGCGATCGTGCGGCCGGGGCCGATCCTGGGCGGCGCCGTCAACCCGTACATCTCCCGCCGCCAGCGGCTACGCGAGGACCCCGACTTCGAGGTGCCGTACGACCACCCGTCCCTGGAGCCCGTGCTGCGGGACACGCTGGGGACGATCATCTTCCAGGACCAGGTGATCGAGGTCGCGATGGCGTTCGCGGGCTTCTCGCCGGGCGAGGCCGAGGGGCTGCGGCGGGCGATGAGCCGCAAGCGGTCGGCGGCGGCGATCGAGGCCTACCACCAGCGGTTCGTGGACGGTGCGGCGGCGACCCATGGGGCGGATGCCGAGACCGCCGAGCGGGTCTACAAGATGATCGTCGGCTTCTCGGGCTTCGGGTTCCCCAAGGCGCACGGGGCGGCCTTCGGCCTGCTCGCCTACCAGTCGACCTGGCTGCGCGTGCACTACGGGCCCGAGTTCCTGTGCGCGCTGCTGAACGAGCAGCCGATGGGGTTCTACGCGCCCGACACGCTGGCCCACGAGGCGCAGCGGCGCGGGATCGAGCTCGCGCCGCCGGACGTGAACGCCAGCGAGGTCGAGTGCACGGTGGAGGAGGTCGGCCCGCCCGCCCGGGTGCGGATCGGGCTCGGCTACGTGCTCGGCGTGCGGGGCGACGAGGTCGAGGCGCTGGTGGCCGCGCGCCGCGAGCAAGGCCCGTTCCGCTCCCTCGCCGACCTCGCGTCACGAGCCGGCGCCGGCCGCCCGGCGCTCGAGCGCCTCGCCTGGGCCGGCGCCTGCGACACCCTCGCCCTCCCCGCGGCCCCCCAAGAGTCGTCGGCCGCCGCCCCCCGCGAATCGTCGGTCGCCGCCCCCCGCGAATCGTCGGTCGCCGCCCCCCGCGAATCGTCGGTCGCCGCCCCCCGCGAATCGTCGGTCGCCGCCCCCCGCGAATCGTCGGCCGCCGCCCCCCGCGATCCGTCCGCCCCCAACGGATCCTCGTCGGTCCGCCGCACGGTCCTGTGGCAGCTCGGCATCGCGTCGCCCGGCGACCGCGTTCGCGCGGGAACGCAGCTCTCGTTGCCGCTCGAGGTTCCGGCGGCACCGTCGTTGCGGGCATTGGACCCGTGGGAGGGGATGGTGGCCGACTACGCGACCACCGGCCTCACGCTCGGCCCGCACCCGCTGGCGCTCCTGCGGCCGACCCTGCCCGCCGGCATGGTCACGTGCCAGGACCTCGGGCGCCTCCCGCACGAGGCGCCGGTGCGGATCGGCGGCCTCGTCGTGGCGCGCCAGCGGCCGGGGACGGCGAAGGGGATCGTGTTCATCCTGCTCGAGGACGAGTTCGGCACGATCAACCTCATCGTGCCGCCGCCGGTCTACGAGCGGCACCGGCTGATCGTGCGGGCGGAGCCGCTGATCATGGCCACGGGGCGGCTCGAGCGGCTGCCGCAGGCGGGCGGCGCGATCAACGTCTACGTCCGCCACCTCAGCGCGCTCGTCACCCCGGAGGACGACGCTGCCGACGTCATCGCGCTGGCCGAGCGCCGCGCCGCCGAGGTCGCGGCGGCAGCCGGCGCCGCTGGCCCCGACCGTGCCACCGCCCAGAGCGCGGCCGCGGCCGCCTCGGCCGCCGACTTCCGGGGCGTCGCCCCCGCCGTCCAGAGCTTCGCCTCGGGCCGCCGCCGCTGACCGACCGGCCGCCCTCAACGTGCCGGCCCGAGCCACCGGCCGCCCTCGCCGCCCGAACCGTTAGATTCCTGCACCGCATGTCGACGCTCCACGAGATCTCGTCGCGCCCCTGATGTCGACCCTCCATGAGACCGCGTCGCGCCCCCGGACGAGGACAGCCGCCTGATGTCGACGCTCATCTTCGTCCTCGTCTGGGTGGTGCTCGGGTTCGGGCTGCTGCTGATCGCGCTCAGCGGCGGGCCGACTGGGGCGACGCAGCGCCTGATGTCGACGAGCCGCGTCGCCCGCCGGATCGCGATCGTGCTGTTCGCCGGGTTCGTGCTCGTGCTCGGCATCCTCATTCCGGCGGCGGTGATCGCCGCCGTCTCGAACCGGGACGACATCCCGGAGGCCAACGTGACCGGCCTCACCGACGCCGAGAAGAACGGCCGCGAACTGTTCGGCCTGCGCTGCGCGAACTGCCACACGCTGAAGGCCGCCAACGCGATCGCGTCCGTCGGCCCGAACCTCGACCAGCTGCGGCCCAACAAGGCGCTCGTGCTCGACGCGATCGAGAACGGCCGCGCCCGCGGCAACGGCCAGATGGCCGCCGGCCTCTACACCGGCCAGGACGCCGACGACGTCGCTAGCTTCGTCGCCAAGGCCGTCGGCCAGTCCGAGCAGGGCGGCGGCGGCGAGTCGGGCGGCGGCGAGTCCGGCGGGTCGTCCGGCGGCTGACGCCACGGCGGGTCGTCCGGCGGCTGACGCCACGGCGGGTCGTCCGGCGGCTGACGCCACCGGCGGCGGGTCGTGTGGCGGCTGACGCCACCGGCGAAATCGTCCGCCACCTGACGTGCTTCCCGCACGTTGCACGGTCGCTTTCGGAGCCGTCCGGACCAGGTGTTAACGTACGCGCCGCTCCGCTGAGTTCCCGAGCCAGACGGGAAGCGGGGGACCCACGCAGGTGGGGCGAGTCGTCGTCCGGGAGTGCCGGACGCGTAGCGCCGCTCTTCGGTGCGAGCCCGACAGCTAACCCCGTAAGCCAGGAAGAGGACGAGCCGAACATGCCAGACCGCGAGGCCCGCGCACGGGCCGTGTACGACCACACCGACGAGGAGCCGCGACCGGCAGGCCGCCGTCGGCGTCAGGTGGCCGACTGGGGCGTGGGCGAGGAGCTGTTCGACGGCATGCCCGGCCGCCGCTTCGATCGCCGGGGATCCCGCCATTCGCTTCCCCGCGACGGGGCCGACGATTCGATCCCGCGCGGCGGGGCCGACGACGGCCGCCGCACGATCGTGATCACCGAGGACGACGTCCGGATCGAAGATCCGCCGCCGTCCGACGAGTTCGCCCGTCGCGAGGAGGCGCTCGAGGCGCGCCGCCGGCACGACGAGGTCTGGGCGGGCGACGAGCCGTTCGCCGACGATGAGCCTGCTGACACCGTGCGGGCGGGCGACGAGCCGTTCGCCGAGGTGTGGGCGGTAGACGAGCCGTTCGCCGACGAGGAACGCGGCGCCGCTCCCGGTGACGCACCCGCGAGTGAGTCGTTCGCCGCCGCCGCGGAAGCCTTCGAGGAGGGCGGGCGGTTCGCCGAGGCGTCGTCGGAGCCGGACGGGATCGTGCGCGGTGGCGTCGAGGGCCGGCGGACCGTGAAGATCGGCGGCCGGCCGGCGGAGTTCTACAGCCCGTCCGCGCGTCGCCGCCCCACGCGGCCCGTGCACGAGCGGCTCGGCGCCCGGCCCGACCGCATCGCCGCCTGGGCCTTCGCCCTCGGGATCCTGCTGATCCTGATCGCGATCACCACCGCGAACATCTGACCGCGCCGCGGCGGGCACGAACTGCGGCATTGAAGGAGGCGGGTTCGATCGCGCCGCCGGTCGAGTGTTCACCTTGTCGGTCTGAGGCCGACAAACCGAGCGCTCGGCGGTCGAGTGTCGACTTTTCGACGTAGAGGGGCGAAAAGTGAGCGCTCGGCGGTCGAGTGTCGAGTTAGTGGGGCTCACGCGTATTAAGTGAGCACTCGGCGCCGCGGGCGCCCGGCCTTCCCTACCTGCCGCCGTTCGCGACGGCGCCGCGAGGCCGGCGTCGCCGGGCGCCGCGGCGGGCGCGTCGATTTTCGAACCACGGGAAGGCGTCCGTAGCCGCTTCGGCTGCGTATACGCGGTTGTAGGCACGGGCCTGTCGGCCTACACTTACATACCGTAAGGAAGACGCTGCAAAGCCGCGTCTTCCGCCTCCCCGGATCGACACGGCGGTCGCCATGCCCAAGAAGACCCAGATGTCCCGCTTCACCATCCACGACGAGCTGACCGCACCCGAGGGCTCGCTTCCCGTCCTCAAGGGTGCCCTCGTCTCCGCCGGCCAGCTGCCGAACTTCCTCGGTGTGCTCGCCGGCTCGTCGGCCGCCCTCCGCGGCTATACCCGCTTCCGCGGCGAGCTGCGCCATGGCGCGCTCAAGCTGGCGACGCTAGAGCGGATCGCGCTCGCCGTCGCCGAGCACTATCGCTCCAAGCCCGGCGTCGCCATCCACAACCGCACCGCGCGCCACGCCGGTCTCGGGATCGACGAGGTCGCCCGTGCCCGCGAGTGGGACTCGTGCGACCCGCGCGAGGCCGCGCTCCTGCGCTACCTGAAGCCGCTGATCACGACGCCCGGCAACGCTCCGCAACACCTCCTCGAGGAGGCGCGCGAGGCCGGCTGGACCGACGAGCAGCTTCTGGAAGCCATCGCGGTGCTCAGCCTGGAATGCTTCACGGCGATGGTGAACGTCGCCGGCGAGGTCCCCGTGGACGGCTCGGTCGAGGAGACGCGCGTGCTCCGCGCCGCGTGAAACCGATGACGCCTCCGGGCTCACGTCGCAGGACCGCGGTCGCGACGCTCGACCCCCCGGAGGCACCTCACTGCTGCCCCCACTTCCACGACGCCGTCGAGCTCGTGGGAAAGCGGTGGACCGGGGCGATCCTCTACGTGCTGCTCGATACCCGCCGCCCGATGCGCTTCAGCGAGATCGGCCACGCCGTGCCCGACCTCTCCGACCGCCTGCTCTCCGAACGCATGAAGGAGCTCGAGAGGCGCGGCATCGTCAAGCGCCGCGTGACCGGGACGAGCCCGATCAAGGTCGAGTACGAGCTGACCGAGCGCGGCCGCGAGCTCGATTCGGCGCTCGCGGAGCTCAAGCGCTGGGCGGACCGCTGGTTGAACTGAGCCCGGACCAGAGGTCCACCTCCCGACCGCGATCGACCGGCTAGTCTGCCGCCACGATGGCGGCCGACGACCAACCCAAGACCCAGGACGACGTCAAGGCGCTCGTCCAAGAGCGCGGGATCCGCTTCATCCGGCTCTGGTTCACGGACATCCTGGGCCAGCTGAAGTCGTTCAGCATCAACGCCAAGGAGCTCGACGACGCCTTCGAGGGCGGCATGGGCTTCGACGGCTCGTCGATCACCGGCTTCAACGCGATCGAGGAGTCGGACATGATCGCGATGCCCGATCCCACCACGTTCCACGTCCTCCCCTGGCGGCCAGAGGAGAACGGCGGCGGCGTCGCCCGCATGTTCGCCGACGTCGTCACCCCCGAGCGCGAGCCCTACGAGGGCGACCCCCGCCACGTCCTCAGAAGAGCCGTCGAACGAGCGAACGAGATGGGCTTCGACGACTTCTTCGTCGGCCCCGAGCTCGAGTACTTCCTGTTCCGCGACAGCCGCGGCACCGAGCCGCTCGACCTCGGCGGCTACTTCGACCTCACGACGCTCGATGCCGGCAGCGACGTGAGACGCGACACGGTGCTCGCGCTCGAGAAGCTCGGCATCGACGTCGAGTACAGCCACCACGAGGTCGGCCCCAGCCAGCACGAGATCGACATGCGCTACGCGGACGCGCTGAAGATGGCCGACGACTGCATGACCTACCGGATCACGGTCAAGGAGATCGCGCTCAAGTACGGCTGGCACGCGACGTTCATGCCCAAGCCGCTGTTCGGCGAGAACGGCTCCGGCATGCACACCCACCAGTCGCTGTTCAAAGAAGGCCGCAACGCGTTCTACGACGCCGACGACAAGTACTTCCTGAGCGACACCGGCAAGGCCTTCATCGCCGGCCAGCTCCGCCACGCGCGCGAGATCTGCTCGATCTTCGCCCAGTGGGTGAACTCCTACAAGCGGCTCGTGCCCGGCTACGAGGCGCCCGTCTACGTCGCCTGGAGCCGCCGCAACCGCTCCGCGCTCGTGCGCGTCCCGCTCTACCACCCCGGCAAGGAGCAGGCCACGCGGATGGAGCTCCGCTGCCCCGACCCGGCGTGCAATCCCTACCTGACGTTTGCCGCGCTGCTGATGGCCGGGCTCGAGGGCGTCGAGCGCGGCTACGAGCTGCCGGAGCCGATGGAGAAGAACCTCTACCACCTGAGCCCTGACGAGCGCCGCCGCCTGGGGATCGAGCAGCTGCCGGAGACGCTCGGCGAGGCGATCGAGATCACCTCCGAATCCGAGCTCGTGCTGCGCACGCTCGGCGAGCACATCTTCAACCGCTACATCGAGATCAAGCGTCAGGAGTGGGAGGACTACCGGGTGCAGGTCACGCCCTGGGAGCTCGACCGCTACCTCGCGATTCTGTAACCAGGGAGCGGGTACGAGCGCCCCCGTGGACCGCGACGACCTGCTGCAGCCCACGCTGGCCGAGCACCAGGGCCGCACGTACCAGCCGTTCCGGCTGTCGTCCCAGGTGTACGTGGCGTTCTTCGGCGGCGCGCTCGCCGTAGGCACGATCGGGTTCATCAACGCGATGTTCCTCGGGATGCCCGTGCGAGCCCGCGTGGCGATCGTGGCGCTGGCGCTCGCCGCCGAGGCTGCGCTGATCGCGATCGTGGCCGGCACCGACACCGACCAGGTCCGGATCCTCAGCATCGTCGCCGGCCTTGTCGCGTTCGGCGGCGCATATCTGCTCCAGCGCAGCCCCGACCGCGTCTACCACTTCCACGCCGACGACGACGAGCCCTACCTGAGCCTGTTCGGCCCCGGCCTGGCCACCTGCATCGCGGCGCGCATCATCGAGGCCGCGCTGCTGTTCGGGGTGCTCGGCGAATGAGCGCAACGGCGCTCCAGGCCGCGCGGCGGTACATCGAGGTCGGGCGCCCCGAGCAGGCACTCGCCTCGCTCTCCACGCTCGACTCCGATCACGCGTCCACCGCTGAGGCCCGCAGCCTGCGCGGCTTCGCGTTCCTCGGCGTCGCGGACTACGGCCGCGCCGCCGAGGAGGCGGCCGACGGGCTGCAGGACGACCCCGGCGCGATCGACCTGCTGTACCTGTTGAGCGTCGCCGAGGAGCGGCGCGGACGGCTCGGCGAGGCCGAGGCGGCGATCCTCGCCGCGCTCGAGCAGGACCCCGACGACGCCGAGCTGCTCTGCCAGTACGCCGACGTCCTCATGCGCGGCGGGCAGCTCGACAAGGCCGGCCGCGTCCTCGACGCCGCCGCCGCCGGCGACCCCGACTCGCCCGACGTGCTCGCCGGCCGGCAGTCGCTGGCCTACCTGCGCGGCGACAACCGCGAGGCGCGCCGGCTGAGCGAGGAGCTGCTCGCCCTCGACCCGGAGTCGGTCCGCGGCCACCGCATGCTCGGCGTCTTCGACCTCCAGCGCGGCCGCGCGGCGTCCGCAGCCGACCGCTTCGGCGAGGCCGTGCGCGCCGACCCGACCGAGGAGCGCTACGCCGCCGACGCGCGTGAGGCCCGCCGGATGGCCCGCAACCCGCTGTGGTGGCCGTCGCTGTTCTTCGCCCGCACCGGCGTGGTCGGGAGCTGGGTCGGGGCCATGGCGGTGATCTTCGGCCTGCGCGCCGCGGGGCTCGCGACCGCCTCGACCGTCGCCGTGATCGCGTGGCTCGTCATCTGCGTCTGGTCGTGGGTCGTTCCGCCGATCCTCGAACGCCTGGAGCGATGAGCGAGGAGCGGCTGGAGGGCCTGCGCGCGGCGGTCGAGCTCTCGCCCGACAACCACGCGCTGCGGCTCGTGCTGGCCGAGGCGCTCGGCGCCGAGGACCACGGCGAGGAGGCGCTCGAGCACTACGCCATGCTGCTCGACGCCGGCGCGCTGCCGACCGACGAGCTGGTCCGCGTCGGCACGCTCGCGCTCGGCCTCGGCCGCCTCCAGATCGCGGCCCGCTGCCTCGAGGCGGCCCGCCGCGCAGGCGCCGTCGGCGGCACCGCCGGGCTCGAGGAGGAGCTCAAGGCCGCGCTCGTGGACGAGGGCGTCGCCCGCCCCGCGATCGACCCCGAGGAGCCACCGCCGATGGTCGCCGCCCCCGTCGAGGTCGAGAAGATCACGTTCGATCAGGTCGGCGGGCTCGACGCGGTCAAGAAGGCGATCCACAAGACGATCGTGCTGCCGTTCCAGCGCCCCGACCTCTACGAGCGCTACGGCCGCAAGGCCGGCGGCGGCGTCCTCCTCTACGGCCCGCCGGGCTGCGGCAAGACGCTGCTGGCCCGCGCCACCGCCGGCGAGTGCGGCGTGCCGTTCCTCAACGTGCGGATGGAGGACGTGCTCGACCCGATGTACGGGGTCAGCGAGCGGCGGCTGCACGACGCGTTCATGGATGCGCGGCTGCGCTCTCCCTGCGTGCTGTTCGTCGACGAGCTCGACGCGATCGCCTATGCCCGCCGCAAGCAGGCGGGGAGCGCCGGCCGCGCGCTGGTGGACCAGCTGCTCCAGGAGCTCGACGCGATCGGCTCCGACAACCAGGGCATGCTCGTGCTCGCGGCCACCAACGCGCCGTGGGACGTCGACGACGCGCTCAAGCGGCCCGGCCGCTTCGACCGCGTGGTGTTCGTCTCGCCGCCGGACGTCCCGGCGCGCCGGCGGATCCTGCAGCTCGCGCTCGAGGACCGCCCGCAGGCCGACCTCGACCTCGACGAGCTCGCCCGCCGCACCGCGCTGTTCAGCGGCGCCGACCTGCGCTCGCTGGTGGAGCGGGCGGTCGACGCGGTGATCGACGAGGCGATCGAGCGCGGCGACGACGTCCCGATCCGCGGTGCCCACCTCGAGCGCGCCCTCAAGGAGGCTCGCGCGACGACGACCGACTGGCTGCGCACGGCGCGCAACTACGTCGAGTTCGCCAACCACGGCGGGCGCTACGACGATGTGCTCGCCTACCTCGACTCGCCCGAGGGGAAGGCGGCGCGCAAGCGCTGACCCGGGGTCTGACCCCCTCCTTACTCGCGGTAGGAAGGGGGTCAGACCCCGCCGAGGGTCAGCAGTTGGTGCCGGCGGCGCCGGTGAGCGACCCGTCGGCGTTCACCAGCGAGACGTTGAACTGCGACAGCGCCTTGGTGATCCGCGTCCCCGCGTGATCGGAGCCGGGGTACTCCCCGATATCGACGATCAGGTGCGTGAAGTTGCCGGCCGCCTGGCCCGCAGCGGTGAGCACCGGGGAGCCGGAGTCGCCCGGCGCGCCGAACCCGGTCCAGCCGTAGCCGTCGTTGTTCCAGTTCGTGGCGACGCCGAACTCCGGCTTGCCCTGCGCGACCGCGACGCCGTAGCCATGGCCGTAGTACTTGACACCGGTGACGTCGCAGCCGGTGTAGATGCCCTGCGGACCGCCCACGACGGGGACCGCCGGATTGACGCCCCACTTGGCGGCGACCGCGGGATCGATCTGGATGAGCGCCCAGTCGTTGCCCGGTTCGCCGTCGCCGGAGGTCATGTGCGACACGGTGCCGACGACCGCGAGCGTCGTCGTGTCGACCTGCATCGTCACCTCCTGGCCCTTGCGGTCCACGCAGTGGCGGGCGGTGCCGACGTAGCGGGTCGTGCCGCTCGCGAAGATGAAGTTCGCGGTGCAGCCGTACGGCGCGACGATGCAGCCCGCGGCGCTCACGCCGGGGGACTGGTAGCCGGGACACTCGGTGTTGAGCGACTCCTCGCCGACCGTGACACCGGCCGCGCCGGCATTGTGGAGCTGCTGCGCGAGCGCGCTCGTGTACCAGCTCGGCGCCGGCCGCTCGGCGCTCGCGGTGGCTGCGGAAAACAGGCTGACGGCGACAGCGCACGCGAGCGCCGCGCCCCAACGTCTACGCATGGCGAGATGAACCCCCTGCCAGGAGAGTTGAACGAACTTGGGATATCGCCTGCCCGGGACAAGCGCGCCGGAAACCGGAGCCTGGATTCAGGCTTAGCGGTCCAGCAGCGAGCGCAGCTCGTCCGGCTCCGTGACCGGTCGCTGGCAGGCGAAGCGCTCGCACACGTACGCGGCCGCCCGGCCGTCGACGGTCGAGCGGCCCTCGAGCAGCGGGACGCCGTCGGCCTCGCCGCCCGCCAGCACGACGTGCGGGCGGAACCCGTCGCGCACGACCTCCTCCAGCGGCGCGCGGTCGTCGCCCACCAGGGCGACCTCGCGGACGTCGGCGAGCGCGAAGTCGAGTGCCGACAGCAGGTGGCCGAAGCCGGCCGGGTGCTGGCTCGCGATCGTGTGCAGCAGCCGCAGGTGCCCGAGCGCCGCGTCCTCGTAGCGGGCCTCGCCGGTGAGCCGGGCGAGCCGCAGCAGGCCGAACGCTGCGGCCGAGCCGCCGGCTGGGATCGGATGGTCGTCGATCTCCTTGCGGCGGGCGATCAGCGGCGGGTGGTCGTGCGCGGTCGAGAAGAACCCGCCGCGCTCGGGATCCGCGAAGCGGGCGAGGACCTCGTCGGCGAGCGCCCGCGCCTCGGTGAACCAGCGCGGGTCGAACGTGGCCTCGTAGAGGGTGAGCAGCGCCTCGACCAGGAACGCGTAGTCCTCGAGGTAGGCGGCCAGGTGCGCGCGACCCTGGTTGTACGTGCGCAGCAGGCGGGGCGGGTGGGATCGCATATCGCGGAGTTCGCGCAGCACGAACTCGGCGGCCGCGACTGCGGCGTCGCGGTAACGGGGCTCGCCCAGCGCCGCGCCGGCGTCCGCCAGCGCGGAGATCATCAGCGCGTTCCAGGCGGTCAGCCGCTTGTCGTCGAGCCCCGGGCGCACCCGGCGCTCGCGCGCCGCCAGCAGCCCGGCCTTGATCTCGTCGAGCCGGTCGGGATCAGGCGTCGCGCGGACCGGGATGTTCAAGCCCTCGAAGTTGCCGGCCTCGCTCATGCCGAAGTGCTCGATCGCGGCGTCGGCAAGGTCCCCGAGCGCCTCGCGGACCTCCTCCAGCCGCCACACGTAGAACTTGCCCTCGACGCCCTCGGAATCGGCGTCGAGCGCGCTCGCGAACCCGCCCTCCACCTGGCGCAGCTCGCGCAGCACGAAGTCGAGCGTCTCGCGCGTCACGCGCTCGAAGATCGGCTCGCCGGAGACCTGGAACGCGTGCAGGTACGCGCGGGCCAGGAGCGCGTTGTCGTAGAGCATCTTCTCGAAGTGCGGCACGATCCAGTGCGCGTCGACCGAGTAGCGCGCGAAGCCGCCGCCGACCTGGTCGTACATGCCCCCGCCCGCCATCCGCCGCAGCGTGTGGAGCGCCATCTGGCGCTCGCCGCTCCTGAGCAGGAACTCGATCGTGGAGGCGGCTGGGAACTTCGGCGCTCCGCCCCAGCCGCCGTGCTCGGTGTCGTAGCCGCGGCGCAGTCCGCGGACCGCTTCGTCCAGCGCGGCGTTGTCGAGCTCGGCGTCGGGCGCCTCGATCTGCGCCGTCGCCTGCAGGCGGGCGACGATCTGCTGCGCGCCGCCGACGATCTCGTCGCGCTGCTCGTCCCACGCGCGGGCGACGCCCTCGAGCACCATCCGCCAGCTCGGCATCCCGTGGCGCGGCGTCGGCGGGAAGTAGGTGCCGGCGTAGAAGGGCACGCCCTCGGGCGTCAGGAACGCGTTCAGCGGCCAGCCGCCGTGGCCCGTCATCGCCTGCACGGCGTCCATGTAGATGGCGTCCACGTCCGGCCGCTCCTCGCGGTCGACCTTGACGGGGACGAAGTGCTCGTTCATGACCGCCGCGACCTCGGGGTCCTCGAACGACTCGCGCTCCATCACGTGGCACCAGTGGCAGGCGGAGTAGCCGATCGAGACGAGCAGCGGCTTCTGCTGGGCCTGTGCGCGCGAGAGCGCCTCCTCGCCCCACGGGTGCCAATCCACGGGGTTGTCCTTGTGCTGGAGCAGGTACGGCGAGGTCTCTTGCGCCAAACGGTTCACGGTAGGTTCCTTGCCATGACGCATCATCGCGAAACGGTCACGGCGGACCCCGGACCGCCTGCGGCCGGGCCGTATTCCCACGCCGTCAAGTCCAACGGGCTCGTCTTCCTCTCCGGCCAGACGCCGGTCGATCCCGACACCGGCCAGCTGATCGAGGGCTCGATCGGCGACCAGACGCGCCGCTGCCTCGACAACCTCGCGATCGTGGCCAAGGCGGCGGGCTGCGAGCTGTCCGACGCCGTGCGGGTCGGCATCTACGTCACCGACATCTCGACCTTCACGGACGTCAACGAGGCCTACGGGACGTACTTCGAGAGCGACCCGCCGGCGCGCAGCACGATCGGCGTGGCGGCGCTTCCGCTCGGCGCCAAGGTCGAGATCGACATGGTCCTCGCGCTCCCGGACTGATGCCCGAGGTCACCGCCGACGACATCGCGGCGGCTCGCGCCGCCGTCGAGGCGATCGCGCGGCGGACTCCGCTGCTGTCGTCGCGGACGATCTCCGAGCGCGCGGGCGGGGTGGTCTCGCTCAAGGCCGAGAACCTCCAGCGCACCGGCTCGTTCAAGATCCGCGGCGTCTCGGCCAAGCTCGCCGCGCTGGGCGAGGACGGCTGCGCGCGCGGCGTGGTCGCGGCGTCGGCGGGCAACCACGCGCAGAGCCTGGCCGCGGCGGCGCGGGCGCGCGGCGTGCCGTGCGAGGTCTACGTGCCCGACGACGCGCCGATGGCGAAGGTCGAGGCCGCCCGCGGCCAGGGCGCGACCGTCTACATCGGGGGCGAATCGGTCGACGACTGTCTTGCCATGGCGCACGAGCGGGCGCGCGACGGCGGGCTCGCGTTCGTGCACCCGTTCGACGACCCGGACATCGTCGCCGGCCAGGGCTCGCTCGGGCTCGAGCTGCTCGAGGACGTGCCGGACCTCGCGCGCGTGGTGATCCCGGTCGGCGGCGGGGGCCTGTGCGCGGGGGTCGCGATCGCGGTCAAGTCGGCGCGGCCCGACGTCGAGGTGATCGGCGTCCAGGCCGCCGCGTGCGCCCCGTACCCGGAGTCGCTCAAGCGTGGCGAGCCGGTGCCCGCGGGCGGCGTCCTCACGATCGCCGACGGCATCGCCGTCAAGCGCCCCGGCGACCTCACGCTCGCGCTCCTCTCCCGGTACGCCGACGGCATGGTCGTGGTGGAGGAGGACGCCACCGCCGAGGCCATGGTGGTGCTGATGGAGCGCTGCAAGCTCGTGGTCGAGGGCGCCGGCGCGGTCGGCGTGGCCGCGCTGCTCGGCGGGCAGGTGAGCGCGGCAGGGGAGGGGACGACGGTGGCCGTGCTGTCCGGCGGTAACGTCGATCCGGGGCTGCTCGCCGCGGTGGCGCGCCGCCACGAGACCGAGGTCGGGCGCCGGCTCGTGGTGCTCACGCGCGTGCCCGACCGGCCCGGCAACCTCGCCCGGCTGCTCGCCCAGGTCGCGGCCAACGGCGCCAACATCGTCGACGTCACGCACGTCCGCGAGGGGCTCGGCCTGCACGTGCGCGAGACCGCGATCGAGCTCGTGATCGAGACGCGGGGGCACGACCACGCGCAGCATGTGGTCAGCGACCTCAACGGGTCCGGCTACGAGACGCGGGTGTTGCAATAGCGTCCGGCCGCATGATTCGCACCTTCATCCTCGTATCGATCGCCACGCTCGCGTTCACCGGGGTCGCCTGGGCGACGCCCAAGGACGACTGGCCGGAGATCGACGGCGAGCTGTGGATCAACGGAGACGACACCGACGAGACGCACACCGGCACGGACAAGAACGACGAGCTGCTCGGCGGCCACGGCGACGACGTCATCAACGGCGGCGGCGGTCACGACGTCATCTGGGGCGACCACAAGGCGAGCGGGAACACCGCCGCGCAGAAGGACACCATCAAGGCCGGCCCCGGCAAGGACTGGGTCTACGCCAGCCACGGCTGGAACGTCATCCGCGGCGGCCGCGGGAACGACACCATCCGCGTCTGGTTCGGGCGCGGCTTCGTCGACTGCGGGCCCGGCGGCGACGACATCCTCTACGTCAGCCGGACGAAGAACAAGAAGGTCAAGCGGCGCAACTGCGAGCGGGTCTCGCACAAGAGCGCCAAGGACGCGGTCCACGACCGCGACGGGTTGTACGACTAGCGCGATCGCCGGGGCGCGGCGCGATCGCCGGGCGGCGCCGGCGAACGTCAACTGCCCGGGGTAGGGACGTGGCGGTCCCGGTGGTTTCGTGAGATTTCGGCGGGGCCGCGCCCGCCGATTTCACGTCTCCGCCGCATATGGGCGGTTTCGTGCAATCCGGGCGCCCGGCACCGCCGAAATTTCACGTTTCCGCTGGTCTCCCGCCCTCCCTACCTGCGCAGTTGACGTTCGTCCCGCGGCAAACGATTGCCGCCGTGTTTCGCGCGCGCGTAAGGCGGGGATGCGGACATCGGGGAGGTCGCTTGATCCACCTGACGCCGCAGGCGCGCACGGAGCTCAGACACGACGAGGCCTTGGTCTTCGACTGGCACCGGGTCGCGATCTGCTGCGCATGCGCCGGTGAGGTGTCGCTGCGCCGGGCGCCGCGCGAGTCCGTGCAGGAGAGCGCGTCGTACCGGCCACTGCCGAGCGACCGGGGGATCCGCGTCTACGCGCATCGCATGGCGGTGCCGCACCTGGCGCGTCGAGAGGTGACCATCGATTGCCGACGCACGCTGGGCGTGCGCCGCTTCCGCTCCGACCTGCCACCGGACTTCGGCCTTCGCGCCGTGCTCGGCCGGGCGGAGCCGACACCAGGAGGGGAGTCGTGAGAACCAAGTCGCGCGCGCGCTCGATCGTCATCTGGACGCTCGTCGCCGTCGTTGGGGCCGTCGCCTGGGGCGTGATCGCCCTCGTCCGCGACGAGCAGATCTCGGCTGCGTGGCTGATCGCGGCGGCGGTCGGCTCGTATGCCATCGCGTACCGCTTCTACGCCCGCGTCATCACGAAGAAGGTGCTGGGCGTCGACGCCCGGCGGGCGACGCCGGCTGAGCGGCTCGACAACGACATGGACTACCAGCCGACGGACCGTCGCGTCCTGTTCGGTCACCACTTCGCCGCGATCGCCGGCGCGGGGCCGCTCGTCGGGCCGGTGCTTGCCGCCCAGATGGGCTATCTGCCCGGCACGATCTGGATCATCGTCGGCGTCATCTTCGCCGGCGCGGTGCAGGACATGGTGATCCTGTTCTTCTCCATGCGCCGTAACGGCAAGAGCCTGGGCCAGATGGCGCGGGACGAGATCGGTCCGTTCGGTGGCGCCGCGGCGCTGATCGCGGTCTTCTCGATCATGATCATCCTGCTCGCCGTGCTGGCGCTGGTGGTCGTCAACGCGCTGGCGCAGTCGCCGTGGGGCACGTTCTCGATCGCGATGACGATCCCGATCGCGTTCTTCATGGGCTTCTACCTGCGGGTGCTGCGGCCAGGGCGGGTGATGGAGACGACGGCGATCGGCGTCGCGCTCCTGCTGCTCGCGATCGTCGCCGGCGGCTGGGTGCAGGACTCCTCGCTGGCGGACACGTTCACGCTGTCGCCCGAGACGCTCACGTTCTGCCTGATCGGCTACGGCTTCTTCGCCTCGGTGCTGCCGGTGTGGATGCTGCTGGCGCCGCGCGACTACCTGTCGACGTTCATGAAGATCGGGACGATCGTCCTGCTCGCCATCGGCATCCTCGTGACGCTGCCGGTGATGCAGAACGAGCCGGTGACGAAGTTCGCTTCGAGCGGCGAGGGCCCGGTGTTCGCAGGCGCGCTGTTCCCGTTCGTCTTCATCATCATCGCCTGCGGCGCCCTCTCCGGCTTCCATTCGCTGATCGCCTCCGGCACCACGCCGAAGATGATCGAGAAGGAGTCGCAGGTGCGCTTCATCGGCTACGGCGCGATGCTGATGGAGTCGTTCGTCGCGGTGATGGCGATCATCGCCGCCTCGATCATCGACCCGGGCATCTACTACGCGATGAACGCCCCCGCGGCGGTGGTGGGCGACAGCGTCCAGTCGGCGTCGCAGGCCGTCAACGGCCTCGGCTTCGCGATCACGCCGGGCGAGCTCCAGTCGGCGGCCACCGCCGTCGAGGAGGAGACCCTCGTCGCGCGGACCGGCGGCGCCCCGACGCTGGCCATCGGCATGTCCGAGATCTTCGCCGGAGCAACCGCCAGCAGCCTCAAGGCCTTCTGGTACCACTTCGCGATCATGTTCGAGGCCCTGTTCATCCTCACCACGGTGGACGCGGGCACGCGGGTCGGCCGGTTCATGCTGCAGGACACGCTCGGCAACGTCTGGAAGCCGATCGGGCGCGTGAGCTGGAAGCCGGGCCTGTGGGCGACGAGCGCAGTCGTCGTCGCGGCGTGGGGATACTTCCTCTACACCGGCGTCACGAACCCGCTCGGCGGGATCAACCAGCTGTTCCCGCTGTTCGGTATCGCGAACCAGCTGCTTGCGGCCGTGGCGCTGACGGTGGCGACGACGCTGATCATCAAGGCGGGCAAGCTCAAATGGGCCTGGGTGACCGCCGTCCCGCTGGCCTGGGATGCGGCGGTGACGCTCACCGCGAGCTACCAGAAGGTGTTCTCGGATGACCCGAAGATCGGCTTCTTCGCCCAGCGCGACACGTTCAAGGACGCGCTCGACGCCGGCGAGGTGCTGCCGCCGGCCAAGAGCATCGACGACATGAGTGCGGTGGTCACGAACTCGACCGTGGACGGGATCCTCGCCGCGCTGTTTGCGACGATGATCATCGTGGTGATCCTCGATGCGTCGCGCGTGTGGTTCAAGGCGATCCGCGCCCGCGAACCGCTGCCGTCGACCGAGGCCGAGTACGTCGAGTCGAAGATCGTCGCGCCCGCGGGCCTGTTCCCGACCGCCGAGGAGCGCGCGGTCCTGGCCGGCGCGGGCGGCGGCGAGGCGCGCTTCACCCGCGGCGAGCGCGAGCCGGCGCGCACAGGCGGTGAGCCATGACCGTGAAGCAGGCGTTCGCCGGCGTGCGCTGGTACCTGCGCGAGGTCTCCGGCGAGTCGGGCTACGACCGCTACGTCGCCCACATGCGGCGCGAGCACCCGGACCAGCCGGTGATGTCACGGCGCGATTTCGAGCGCCGGCGCCAGGACGCGCGCGAGGAGAACCCTCGCGCGCGTTGCTGCTGATACGAGGACAGATCCTGACCTCAATCCGCCGTAGGGTTCCGGCTCCCCGAGCCCGAAGGAGCATGCATGCCCGAGCGCGACCACTACATCCCCGGCGTCCCGTGTTGGGTGGACACGAGCCAGCCCGATCCGGCGGCGGTGCTGGACTTCTACAGCGGCATCTTCGGCTGGGAGTTCGAGAGCGCGATGCCGGCGGATGTGCCAGGCGAGTACTTCATGGCGCGGAAGGGCGGCGGCGACGTCGCCGCCGTCGGGTCGATTCCCGAGGGCGCGCCGCAGATGGCGATGTGGAACACCTACGTCGCCGTCGCGAGCGCCGACGAGACGGCGGCGAAGGTCCGCGACGCCGGCGGCACCGTCGCCATGGAGCCGTTCGACGTCATGAGCTCCGGCCGCATGGTGGTCTGCATGGATCCCGAAGGCGCCGCGTTCTTCGCGTGGCAGGCGAACGACCACTTCGGCGCAGGGATCGTCAACGAGCACGGCGCGGTGAACTTCAACGGGCTGCACACGCGCGACGTGAATGGCGCGAAGGCCTTCTACGGCGCGGTGTTCGGCTGGACCACGCTCGCCCTCGGCGCGGGGGAGATGTGGACCCTGCCGGGCTACGGTGACGACCTCGAGCGCGACAGCCCGGGCCTGCGCGAGCAGATGGCGGAGATGGGTGGGCCGGCCGGCTTCGAGGACGTCGTCGCCAGCATCAATCCGATCGCCGCCGACCAGGCCGACATGCAGCCTCACTGGAGCGTGACGTTCGGCGTCGACGACGCCGACGAGGTGGCGGCCAAGGCCGCCGAGCTCGGCGGCACGGTCATCGTCCCGCCCTCCGACGCTCCCTGGTCGCGGCCGACGGTCCTCGCCGACCCGCAGGGGGCGCGGTTCATCGCCAGCCAGTTCGTGTTCGAGAACCGGGACATCCCCGGGTAGCGATCACGAGTCCTTGCGCGCGCGGCTCGGCGCGACCCGCGGGGGCTCGTCGGGCATCTTGGGATAGACCGGCGGCCACGGGGCGTCGTGCAGGCCGTCCGCGCGGTCGCGCTCGTGCATGGCGAGCATCGGCTCGAGCGACTGCGGGGCCTCGTCGATCGCCTCCCACGGGTCGCCGAGCCGGTCGAGGCGGTCCGGGACCGTCGCCAGCGTGAGCTCGTCGGGGTGCAGCTCGAAGACCTCCTCCCAGCGCAGCGGCGCGGAGACCTGGCCGCCGGGGCGGGCGCGCGCGCTCCACGCGCCGAAGACGGTCTTGTGCGGGGCGTTCTGGTTGTAGTCGACGAAGATCCGCTCGCCGCGCTCCTCCTTCCACCACGCGGCCGTGAGGATGTCCGGCCGGCGCCGCTCCAGCTCGCGGGCGACCGCCACGGCGGCGGAGCGCACCGCGTACGAGTCCCAGCGCGGCTCGAGGCGGACGTAGACGTGCAGTCCCCGGTTGCCCGTCGTCTTGGCATAGCCGGCGACTGCCGAGCTCGTCGAGAAGCGCCTTGAGCTCGGCCGCGGCGGCGCGGATGTGCGAGAAGTCGGTGCCCGGCTGCGGGTCGAGGTCGAGCCGCAGCTCGTCGCAGTGCGCGGGGTCGTCGGCGCGGTACGGCCAGACGTGGAAGCCGAGGCAGCCGAGGTTCACCGCCCAGGCGACGTGCGCGCGGTCGGCGATCACCAGCGCGCGCGACGGCGTGCCGTTGACGGTCATCACCGTCGTCGTCTCCAGCCACTCGGGCGCGTTCTTCGGCACGCGCTTCTGGAAGAACGACGGGCCGCCCGCGCCCTGCGGGAAGCGCTGCATGAGCACCGGCCGCCCGCCCATCGTCCGCAGCAGCGGGTCGCTCACGCGCAGGTAGTAGTCGACGAGGTCGCGCTTGGTCTCGCCGCGCTCGGCGAACAGCCGCTTGCCGGGGCTCGAGAGCGTTACCTCGTGCCCGTCGAGCTCGAGCACCTTGTCGTCTGCCACGACCGGAGCGTATCCCTCGGTCAGGGCAGGATCCGCAACCGCTTCCGGCGGGTGATGAAGTTCGGCGAGCCGTCCTCGCCGCTCTCGCAGCGCAGGCGGCAGCCGCACCCGCCGCTTGCAGAACTCGATCACCGGCCACTCGCGGCCCTTGATCGTGACGGGATCGTCTAGCTCGTCGTTGACGCGCTATCTCGCTGGTGCCGGGCTACGCGCCGGGCGGTCTGTATTGGATCTGCTCAGCCTTGCGCAGCGCGTCCATCGTCTCCTCGACCGTCAGGAGGACCGTCGTTTCGAGCGAGCTCAGCGCACCACCTCCGCTGATCGCCAGCGCAACCGCCGCCATGGAGACGTTGTCGGGCGCCTCCCAGAGGTTGTAGCCGTCATGGGTGCCGAAGGCGTACCAGAACCCGTGGAGCTTCCCACCGACCGACTCGATGTACGACTGGGCCGCCTGTCGGCGGTCCTCCGGGTTGCCGATCAGCTTGGCCCAGGTCTCCGGCGTATAGCTGAACCTCGATAGATAGAGCGGCATCTCTCCCTTTCGCTCGCCAGTCCGACGCGGGTCGGACGGATGACCCGCGGTCAAGCGGCATCGTAGATCAGCCTCACCCGCGCGGCCGCCGGCCGGACAGCGACTCCATTCGCAGCCGCCGCGACCTGTGGGCGCGCAGGTGCCGCGGCGCGCGCTGCGCGGCGTGGGGCGGGCCGTCGTGCTGCGCGGCAGCCAGCAGCTGGGCGACGAGGACGAGCAGCACCACCTGCTGCGCCGCCTCCGCGTGTGCGCCGGACCCAGCGCTCGCGCGGAGGGCGATGACGAGGAGGAAGGCGGGATCGCGGCGCACGATGCGGAAGGCTACGAGAGACCCGCGGCCGCCGGCGATCCCTTCGGACCGAGCGTGCGTACTCCCCGCCGCAGGTGGTTTCACGCTGCTCAATGGAGGTGGTCGTATGAGGTTCGCCCTTCCGGTCGTCGCCGCTCTCGCGGCCGCGCTCCTCGGCCCAGCCGGCGCGGTCGCGGCGCACAACGTCGTCGAACCCGTCAGCGTCGCGCCGGACGGCACGATCGGCAACGACTCGAGCGTCGCCGGCGACCACCTCGGCGACTACGGCGACATGACCCCCGACGGCCGGTTCGTCGCCTTCGCCTCGCTCGCCTCGAACCTGGTCCCGGGCGACTCCAACGGCGTCGGCGACGTGTTCGTGCGCGATCGGCTGACCGGGAGGACGGAGCGCGTGAGCGTCGGTGCGAAGGGCGTCCAGGGCGACGGCGACAGCAACTTCCTCGGGATCTCCACCGCCCCCGCCATCAGCGACGACGGCCGCTACGTCGCCTTCAAGTCGGACGCGACGAACCTCGTGAAGGGCGATCGCAACGGCCTGACGGACGTGTTCGTGCGCGACCGCCTGGCCGGCACGACGGAGAAGATCAGCGGCGAGGGCGGAGGCGACAGCCCGTCGATCAGCCCCGACGGCGCCTTCGTGGCCTTCGAGACCTTCGACTTCGACGGCGACTTCGCCCAGGACATCTACCTGCGCAACCGCGCGACCGGCGCGATCGAGCGGATCAGCGTGTCGCACGACGGCAGCGAGGTCTTCGGCACCAGCGACGACCCTTCGGTCGCGAACGGGCCGGTCGTCGCCTTCGCGTCGAGCGCGCCGAACCTGGTCCCGGAGGACGGCCAGTCGAACATCGACGTCTTCGTGCGCGACCTCAGCGGCCCGGCGCGTAGCACTGAGCGCGTCAGCGTGTCGAGCGCCGAGCAGCCGGCCGGCGAGTTCGAGACGAGCCGGGACCCCTCGATCTCGGCCGACGGCCGCTTTGTCGCCTTCGAGTCTGATGCCCAGGGCTTCACCGCCGTGCCGCAGACGGGCTTCTTCACGGACATCTTCGTCCGCGACCGCCAGGCCGGCACGACCGTGCTCGCGAGCCCGAACGGCCGCGGTCGCGAGGCCTCCGGGCAGAGCGAGGACCCGGAGATCAGCGCCGGCGGGCGCTTCGTCGCGTTCGCGTCGTTCGCGTCGGACCTGATCGGGCGCACGACCGACCCCGACGGGGAGCTCGTCCGCGACGCCTTCGTCCGCGACCTCGCCGCGGGGTCCACCGAGATGGTCAGCGTGAACGTCGCGCACGAGGACGCCACCCGTGACGGCTTCCACGACGACGTCGGCGCCGGGCCGGTGAGCGCCGACGGGCTCGTGGTCGTGATGGGGACGCAGGCCGACAACCTGTTCGCCGGCGACACCAACTCGGCCAACGACGTCTACGTCAGCGACCGCAGGCCGGCGGCGGACCTCTCGCTCGTCATGACGGACGCCCCCGATCCGGCCGCGGTGCGCGCCCCGCTCACCTATACGCTGCAGGTCGCCAACGCCGGGCCGGGCGCGGCCCCCGGCACGCGGGTCGTCGACACGCTCCCGGCCGACGTGACGTTCGTGAGCGCGTCCGCCGGTTGCACGCACTCGGCCGGAACGGTCGACTGCGCGCTTGGGACGCTGGCCTCGGGCGCGGGCGCGACGGTCACGATCACGGTGACGCCGCGGGCGCGCGGCGTGATCACCAACACGGCCGCGGTGGGCAGTTCGGCGCCCGATCCCGACCGGTCGGACAACACGGCGATAACCGAGACGACCGTCGCGCGGTAGGGCGGCGACGCGGGCCGGCCCTGGGCCGGCCCGCGCCCGGGCCGGGCCCGCCGGAATGCGTCGAAATTCTGGCCGCGTGTACTAAGCCGCCACCGGCTCAGGGGCGGCGTGTGCGGGGATGCGGACGCCGGAGCGCAGCAGCGCGCCGGTCACCATTGCTCCGACGGCGAAGATCGCGGCCGCCCACCAGAACGCGGTGACGTAGCCCTCGACCGCCGCCTGCGTGCCCGGCCCGTGGCGCGCCACATAGTCGCTCGTGGCCGACACGGCGAGCGTGCTCAGCAGCGCGGTCCCGATCGAGCCGCCGACCTGCTGCGACGTGTTGACCATCGCCGACGCGACGCCGCTGTCGCGGCGCGGGACCCCGAGCGTGGCCGTCGCGAACGACGGCGCCACGATCAGCCCGAACCCGATCCCGATCAGGATCAGCGACGGGAGCACGTGCGAGGCGTAGCCCGTGTCGACGCCGATCCGCGTGAGCAGCACCATCCCGAGCGCGGCGAGCACCATCCCGGTCGGGATCAGCGGCCGCGGGCCGGTGCGCGCCAGCACGCGCGTGTTCACGAGGGTGGCCGTCAGCACGATCGACACGTTCATGGGCAGGAACGCAAGGCCGGTCTCGAGCGGCGACAGCCCCTTCGTGTTCTGGAGGTAGAACGTCAGGAACAGGAAGACGCCGAAGATGCCGGCACCCGCGGTCGCGATGGCCAGGAACGAGCCGCCGCGGTTGCGGTCGGTCACCACACGGAGCGGGAGGAGGGGATGGGCGACCCGCCGCTCGAGCGCGACGAACCCGGCCAGCAGGATCGCGCTCGCGGCGAGGAAGGCGAGGGTGACGGGGTCGCCCCAGCCGTCGGTCTGCGCGCGCGACATGCCGAACACGAGCGCGAACAGGCCGGAGGAGACGACGACCGTGCCGGGGATGTCGAGCCGCGGGCGTTCCGGCGCGGGCGTGTGGTGCAGGAGCCGCAGGCCCGCGAGCGCTGCGGGCACCGCGAACAGGATCGACACGTACAGGCACCAGCGCCAGTCGAGTACCTCGGTCAGGGCGCCGCCGAGCAGGAGCCCGAACGCGCCGCCGGCGCCGGCGATCGCGCCGTAGACGCCGAACGCCTTGCCGCGCTCGGCCGGGTCCGTGAACGTGGTGGCGAGCAGCGACAGCGCGGCGGGAGCGAGCATCGCGCCGAACGCGCCCTGCAGCGCGCGAGCGCCGACGAGCAGCCCGAAGCTCTGGGCTGCACCGCCGAGCGCGGACGCCCCGGCGAAGCCGATCAAGCCGGCGAGGAACGTCCATTTGCGCCCGAACAGGTCCGCGATGCGGCCGCCGAGCAGCAGCAGGCTGCCGAACGCCAGCGCGTATGCGGTGATCACCCACTGGCGCTGGTCGTCGGAGAACCCGAGATCCTGCTGCGCTGAGGGGAGAGCGATGTTGACGATCGTGACGTCGAGGACCACGAGGAGCTGGGCGATGCCGATGACCGCGAGGATCAGCCAGCGGCGGTCGTAGTGAGGGTCTGTCATGGGGAGACTCCAATTCGGAGATGACATCTCCGGTTACGGTATCAGAACCGGAGATGTCATCTCCACTCTCTAGGATGGAGGCGTGAGCACCGAGCCTTCAGCCCCGCCGCTGCGCGCTGACGCCGAGCGCAACCGCCAGCGCCTGCTCACGGCCGCCAAGGATCTGTTCACCACCCGCGGGCTCGACGTGACGCTCGACGACGTCGCGCGCCACGCCGGCGTCGGCACCGGCACGGCCTACCGGCGCTTCCCGAACAAGGACGCGCTGATTGACGCGCTGATGGTCGACCGCATCGGCGAGCTCGGCGCGATCGCGCGCGAGTGCCTCGAGGATCCCGACCCGTGGCGGGGGCTCGCCGGCTACTTCGAGCGCGCGCTCGCGCTCCAGGCCGCGGACCGCGGGCTCAAGGACGTCCTGTTCAGCTCCGGCCGGGGTCGCGAGCGCAGCGTCCAGGCGCGGCAGCAGATCGCGCCCGTGGTCACCAAGCTCGTACGGCGGGCGCTCGAGGCCGGCGCGGTCCGCAGCGACATCGCGGTCAGCGACGTGCCGCTCATCAACTTCATGCTCAACACCATCGTCGACTTCGGGCGCGACGTGGAGCCCGATCTCTACAAGCGCTACCTGGCCATCGTGCTCGACGGCCTGCGCCCGCGCGACGACCTCGAGCCGCTCCCCGTCGAGGCCCTGCACGTCCGCGAGTTCCAGGACGCGCTCGCGCAGTGGAAGCCGTGACGCACGACTACGACTGGCTGGTCGTCGGGTCGGGCTTCGGCGGCAGCGTCTCGGCGCTGCGGCTGCGCGAGAAGGGCTACTCGGTCGGCGTGCTCGAGTGCGGGCGCCGCTTCGGCGACGACGACTTCCCGCGCTCGACCTGGGACCTGCGGCGCTACTTCTGGGCGCCGCGGCTGGGCATGCGCGGCATCTTCCGGCTGTCGACGTTCAAGGACGTCGCGATCGTGTCGGGCTCCGGCGTCGGCGGCGGGTCGCTGGGCTACGCGAACACGCTGTACCGGGCGCGCCGGCGCTTCTACGAGGACCCCCAGTGGTCCGGGCTCGCCGACTGGGAGACCGCGCTCGCCCCGCACTACGACGAGGCGGAGCGGATGCTCGGCGTCGTCGCCTACGACCAGGATGACCACGCCGACGACCTGCTGCGCGAGTTCGCCCGCGAGATCGGGGTGGAGGACACCTACGCGAAGACGCGCGTCGGCGTGCTGCTCGACGGCAGCCCCGGGGAGCGGGTCCCCGACCCGTACTTCGGCGGCGCAGGGCCGGACCGGACGGCGTGCCTGCGCTGCGGGCGCTGCATGATCGGCTGCCCGCACGGCGCCAAGAACACGCTGGTCAAGAACTACCTGTGGCTGGCCGAGCGCGCCGGCGCCGACGTCTTTCCCGAGCGGATGGTGGTGGACGTCAAGCCGCTCGGTGCGTCCGACGGCTCGGAGGGCTACGAGGTCACGACCGAGCATCCCGGCGCCTGGCTGCGTCGCCGCCGGCGCACGTTCACGGCCCGGGGCGTGGTGTTCGCGGCGGGCGCGCTGGGCACCAACAGGCTCCTCGCCTCGTGCAAGCTGCACGGCTCGCTGCCGCGGCTGTCCGACCGCCTCGGCGACCTCGTGCGCACGAACTCGGAGGCGATCCTCGCGGTCACGCTCCCGCCCGATGCGCCGGACATCCAGCGCCGCGTCGCGATCACGGGCTCGATCTACCCCGACCCGGAGACCCACATCGAGACCGTCGTGTACGGCGACGCGGCGGACTCGATGAGCGCGCTCTACACGGTCCTGGTGGGCGACGGGACGCGGGTCACGCGGCCGCTGAAGCTCGCCGGCGCGGCAGCGCGCCACCCGATCACGTTCCTGAGGCTGCTCGACCCGCGCGGCTGGTCGCGCCGCACGATCATCGTGCTCGTGATGCAGACGCTCGACAACGCGATCGCGTTCCGCGCGCGGCGGACGCGCCGCGGCGCGCGGCTGCAGACCGAGCAGGACCCCGCGCGGCCGATCCCGACCTACATCCCCATCGCCAACGTCTTCGCCGCCTGGCTCGCGCGGCGTACCGGCGGCATCGCGCAGACGGCCGTGATGGAGGCGGTGGCGAACCTCGCGACGACCGCGCACGTGCTCGGCGGAGCCGCGATCGGCGCGGATCGGTCAGCCGGCGTCGTCGACGCCCGCCAGCGCGTGTTCGGCTACGAGAACCTGCTCGTGTGCGACGGCGCGGCGGTACCGGCCAACGTCGGCGTCAACCCGAGCCTCACCATCACCGCGCTGGCCGAGCACGCGATGAGCCACCTGCCCCCGGCGGATCAGCCGGCCGACGTGACGTCGCGCGCGAAGGTCTCGAACACCTCGACGTAGCGGGAAAGGTCGGCGTCGGTGTGCAGCACCGACAGCGTCCACTCCTCGTCCTGGCCAGGAGTCATGAAGATCCCGTGGTTCATGTGGTAGAGCCACGCGAGGTCGGACAGGTCGTGGTGGATCTTGGTCAGGTAGTCGCGGTACTCGCGGACCGGCTCGGTGGCGAACACCACGCAGCCCTTCGAGCCCATGCCGACGGTGTGCGCGGGCAGGCCGTACTCGGCGATCACGCGCTCGCAGCCGGCCATCAGCGAGCGGTTGGCGGCGTGCAGGCGCTGGTAGGCGGCGTCGTCGAGCACCTGGGTGAGCGTCGCTTGCGCGGCGGCCATCACGAGCGGGTTGCCGTTGAACGTGCCCTGCTGGCGCACGCGCCCGTCGGCGACCAGCTCCGCCAGCGCGCCGGTCATGCCGATCGCGCCGCCCGGCAGGCCGCCGCAGATCGCCTTGGCCAGGCACACGACGTCGGGCGTGACGCCGTAGAGCTCGGTGGCGCCGCCCGCAGCCACCGCGGCGCCGGTCTTGACCTCGTCGAAGATCAGCGTCGCGCCGTGCTCGCGGGTGAGCTCGCGCACGCGCTCGAGGTAGCCGGCCACGGGCGGGACGATGTTCACGTTCATCATCGCCGGCTCGATGATCAGGCCGGCGACCTGGCCGTCGAGCTCCTCGAGGAGGCGGGCGAGCGCCTCGGCGTCGTTGAACGGGACGACGCGGGTGAGGCCGGTCAGCGCCTCGGGGTAGCCCTCGCCGTAGGGCACCGACGCGGGCCGCTCGCGGTCGCCCATCAGGGCGGGCGGCGGCTTCACCGAGACCATCACGGCGTCGTGATGGCCGTGGTAGGTGCCCTCGATCTTCACGATCACGTCGCGGCCGGTCGCGGCGCGGGCGAGGTGGATCGCGTCCATCGTCGACTCGGTGCCGGAGTTCGTGAAGCGCCAGTGGGGGAGGCCCCAGCGGCGGCGGAGCTCCTCGGCGACGACGATCGAGCCCTCGGTGGGCGCCGCGAAGTGGCTGCCGTCGTCCATCTGCGCCTTGACCGCGGCGGCGATGACGGGATTGGCGTGGCCGACGCACATGACGCCGAAGCCGTTGTGGAAGTCCAGGTACTCGTTCCCGTCGACGTCCCACACGCGCGCGCCCGCGCCGCGCTCGAGGTAGACCGGCCACGGGTCGCCCGACTGGAACTGGGAGGGGACACCACCGGGCATGACGGCGGACGCGCGCTCGTACATCCGCCCCGAGCCGGCCGTGCGCTCGCGGTGTGTGGCGCGCTGGCGTTCGAGCAGCGCGGCCACGCGGTCGCGGTCGATGCGTGTCGCGGCGGGCTCGATCGTCGTCATGCGAAGCAGCGTATCCGCGCCTCCGGCGCCGGGTCGGGCGGTTAACCCGCCATCCGTTCAGGCGGCGCCAAGGTCACGCCAACGTTTCGCCAATCGGCCTGCCGCACTATGCACCAAGCGACACGGACGTTGCGCATATCCCCCCTCCGAGGATCGCCTTACCAGTGATCCCGGCCGCGGCGGACGCGGCCTGACCCACCGCCATCCGCCACCCCCCATGTTGAAGGGCCCGCCTTTTGGCGGGCCCTTCGCATATGGGGGGTGGCAAGGGGTTGCTCCGCGGGTCGTCCGGACCGCGTTCTGATGGGGACGTCGGGCATCCGGCCCGCCGTAACCGGACTTCGCCCTTCTAACTGCGTTCTCGAATCGCGCGTCTGATGACTTTGCCCGAGGCGGTTTTGGGCAGCTCGGCGGCGAAGTCGACGATCCGGGGGTACTTGTAGGGCGCGGTCTGGGCCTTGACGTGGTCCTGGAGCTCGCTCGCGAGCGCGTCCGAGGGGTCGTGCCCGTCGCGCAGGACGACGACGGCGCGGACGACGCTGCCGCGCTCGTCGTCGGGCGCGGCGACCACGGCCGCCTCGGCCACTGCGGGGTGGGAGACGAGCGCGGACTCGACCTCGAACGGGCCGATCCGGTAGCCGGCGGAGACGATCACGTCGTCGGTGCGGCCGACGAAGTGGAGGAACCCCTGCTCGTCCCGCTCCACGCGGTCGCCGGTGCGCCACAGCGCGCTCGGCCCCGCGGGCGGCGGCGGCTCGCCGAGGTAGCCGAGGAAGAAGGTGGGGATCGTCGTGGGGTCGGCGACGAGCTCGCCGTCGTCGACGTCGAGCCGGACGCCGGGCAGCGGGATGCCCATCGACCCGGGCCGGGCGGGGATCCCGAGCGGCATCCCGGTGAGCTGGCCGGTCTCGGTCTGGCCGTAGCCGTCGCGGATCCAGACGCCGGTCGCCTCGCGCCAGGCGCCGAGCACCTCGGGGTTGAGCGCCTCGCCGGCCGACACGGCGCCGCGCAGGTCCAGCAACCCGCGCAGCGTGCCGCGCTTGGCGATCAGGCGGTACTCCGTCGGCGCCATGCACAGCAGGTCGACCCGCTCGCGCTCGAGCAGCTCGAGCCGCTCGTGCGGGTCGAACCGCGCGTCGTGCAGGAGCGCCGCCGCGCCGCGCAGCCACGGCGCCACGAACGCGTTGCGGGCGGACTTCGACCAGCCGGACGCGGCCGTGCACCAGACGAGATCACCCGGCCGGGCGTCGAGCCAGTGGCGCGCCTGCAGCATCTGGCCGGCGAGGTAGCGCTGACCGTGCAGCACCGCCTTCGGCTCTCCGGCGGTGCCGGACGTGAACGTGATCAGGCACGGGTCGCCGGGCTCGAGGTCCGCGGCGGGCGGCGCCGCTCCGTCCGGCAGCTCGCCCCACGGCGCCCACAGCGTCGGCCCGTCCCAGCCGGCCGCCGACAGCACGTCGGCGTTGCGCTCGTCGCACACGACGAGCCGCGGCTGGGCCACGCGCAGGCGCAGCTCGAGGTCCTTCGGCCGCAGCTGCTCGGTGCACGGCAGCGCGACCAGCCCGAGCCGGAAGCAGGCGACCATCGCGAGCGCCCACTCGGGCCGGTTGCCGACCAGCGTCAGCACCACGTCGCCGCGCCGCAGCCCCTCGTGCTCGAACCGCGCCGCAACAGCCCCGGCGCCGGCGGCGACCTCGCCGAACGACCACTCACGGCGCCCGCCCTCACGGGTCAGCTCGACCAGCGCCCGGTTGCGCTGCGGCGCAGCGTCAACAACATCGCGGGCGAAGTTCACGGCGCGCAAGCGTAACCGGGACGCACGACCCGCGGCCAGGGATATCCTCGCCGCCATGGCCCTCGCCACCCCCTTCTACGAGAAGACCGACGAGCAGAAGGCGATCCTGGAGATGGTCCGCCAGTTCGTCGACGAGCAGATCCTCCCCAAGGCCGAGCACTACGACCACGAGGACGAGTTCCCGGAGCCGATCGTCGAGCAGATGAAGGAGCTCGGCCTGTTCGGGACCACGATCCCCGAGGAGTACGGCGGGATGGGGCTCGACCTGACGACGTACGCGATGATCGTCGAGGAGATCTCGCGCGGCTGGATCTCGATCTCGGGCGTGGTGAACACGCACTTCATCGGCTCCTACCTGCTGATGAAGTTCGGGACCGAGGAGCAGCGGCAGCGCCTGCTGCCGCGGATGGCGACCGGCGAGATCCGCGCCGCGTTCAGCCTGTCCGAGCCCGAGCTGGGGTCCGACGTGGCGGCGATCAAGACGTCGGGGGTCAAGACCGCCGACGGGGACTGGGAGATCAACGGCCAGAAGATGTGGGTCACGAACGGCCTGCGCTCCGGCCTCGTGTTCGTGCTCGTCCGCACCGATCGCGAGTCCGAGACCCCGCAGAAGGGCATGACCTGCTTCATCTGCGAGAAGGAGCCGGGCGCGGCCGAGAATCCCGGCCTGACCGTCCCGCCGCAGATCCGCAAGCTCGGCTACAAGGGCGTCGAGTCGACCGAGCTGGTCTTCGACGGCTACCGCTGCCCGGCGGACATGATCCTCGGCGGCGAGGACGCGGGGCTCAACAAGGGCTTCCCGCAGATGATGGACGCGCTCGAGGTCGGGCGGGTCAACGTCGCGGCCCGGGGCGTCGGCATCGCCCAGCGCGCGCTCGAGCTCGCGCTGCGGTACTCACAGGAGCGCCGGACGTTCGGCAAGCCGATCGCCCAGCATCAGGCGATCCAGTTCAAGCTCGCCGACATGGCCACCAAGGTCGAGGCCGCGCGGCTGCTCACGCTCAAGGCCGCGCGGATGAAGGACGCCGGCGAGCGCAGCGACCTCGAGGCCGGGATGGCGAAGCTGTTCGCCTCCGAGGCGGGCAAGGAGGTCGTCGAGGACGCGTTCCGGATCCATGGCGGCTACGGCTACTCGAAGGAGTACGAGATCGAGCGGCTATACCGCGACGCGCCGCTGCTGCTGATCGGCGAGGGCACGTCCGAGATCCAGCGCATGGTGATCGGGCGCACGCTGCTGAGGCGCCACAAGATCTGACCACTCGACGTGCCGATCACGCACGTCGTCGTCGTCGACCAGGAGATCGAGCGGCGCTGACCCGCACAACGCCGCTCGCCCAGCGTCACTTGGGCACGCGTGGCGGCTCCGTCGGCCCCTCCGCGACCTCCTCGACGCGCGTTCCGCCATAGCCCTCGAGCTCCGGCCGCCCGTGCTCGCCGCTGGTCATGGCGAACTGCTCCTCGGGCGACAGGACCAGCTTGTGGCGGCCGGCCACCGCGAAGTACGCCAGGGCGACGAGGTAGACGATCGCGACGCCGTACACGCCGGGGCGGTACTCCTCGTTGTAGAGGATGGCCCCGAGCGAGCACAGCGCGATGACGCCCGCGATCGCCGCGCCCCATTCTCCGACCGGGCTGCGGTACGGGCGCGAGATGTTCGGGAGCCGCCGCCGCAGCATGATGAACGACACGCACTGCATGAAGTACGAGATGACGGCGCCGAACACGGCCATGTAGAGCAGCGAGGCGCCGACCTGGGTATCGCCCTTCTTGTAGATGATGTAGGCGGCGATCCAGCCCAGGACCGCGCCGAGTATCAAAGCGACGTGCGGCGTCTGCCGCGTCCCGTGGGTGACCGACAGCGCGTGCGGGTAGTAGCCCGCGCGCGACAGCGAGAAGATGTTGCGCCCGTAGGCGAAGATGATCGTGTGGAAGCTGGCGACCAGGCCGGCGACCGCCACGAGGCCGAGCAGCGATGCCGACGTGCCGGAGCCGAAGATGGTCGTGAGACCCTCGAGCAACGGCTCGGACGACTCGCTGAGCGGGCCCGCGCCCGGCGCGATGCCGGAGTTCAGGAACAGGACCAGGAAGCCGCAGACGACCAGGGTCACCAGGCCCCAGATCGTCCCGCGCGGGATGTCGCGGACGGGGTCCGCCGACTCCTCCGCCGCGAGTGGCAGCTCCTCGATCGCGAGGTAGAACCAGATCGCGAACGGCAACGCGTAGAACACGCCGGGCACGCCGTCGATGAACCAGTTGCCGCCGTTGGAGTCGATCGCCCAGCGCGTGAAGTCCAGCTTCGTGAGCGCGCCGACGAAGAACACGGCCAGGATCGCGAGCGACAGCACGCAGATGACGACCGTGAAGCGGAAGCTCGCCTCCACCCCGATGAAGTTCAGGCCGACGAAGATCGCGTAGAAGATCAGCCACCAGACCGGCTGGGAGATCGTCAGAGAGAACAGGTCCTCACTGATCGTGCCCATGTAGGCGCCGATGCCGACCACCACGACCGCCGGCGTGACGACGTACTCGATCGTCTCGGCCACGCCGGTCGAGAACCCGCCCCACGGGCCCATCGCCGAGCGCGCGAACGAGTAGGCGCCGCCGGTATGCGGCAGCGCAGGCGACATCTCGGCGATCGAGTAGCAGAGCCCGAAGTACATGATCGTGATGACCACGGTCGCCACCAGCAGGCCGCCGAAGCCGTACGCGAGACCGAAGTTCCAGCCGAAGAAGTCGCCGGAGATGACGGCCGCCACGCCCAGCGCCCACAGGGACCACACACCCGCGTGTCGGCGGAGCTGGCGTTTGTCGAAGTACGCCTGGTCCGCCTCTCGATAGGTGATGGCGCCGACCTTGCGCGATCCGCCCATGTGACCCTCCTTGTTGTACTGGTCCGCACAATCTCATCCGGGGAGGACAGACGTCAAGATTCGAGAAACCTGAGCATTACTCCGGCGTGACATACGCCCCCGACAGCCCACCGTCGACCAGGAACGTCGCCGCGTTGACGTAGCTCGACTCGTCCGAAGCCAGGAACAGCGCCGCGTTGGCGATCTCGCGCGCCTCCGCGAAGCGACCCATCGGCAGGTGCACGAGCCGCCGCGCCGCCTTCTCGGGGTCCTTGGCGAACAGCTCCTGCAGCAGCGGCGTGTTGACCGGGCCGGGGCAGAGCGCGTTGACGCGCACGCCCTGGCGCGCGAACTGGACACCCAACTCGCGCGACATCGCCAGCACCGCGCCTTTCGACGCCGTATACGAGATCTGCGAGGTCGCCGCGCCCATCACCGCCACGAACGACGCCGTGTTGATGACCGAGCCGCCGCCGCTCTCGAGCAGGTGGGGGATGCCGTGCTTGCAGCACAGGAACACCGACCTGGTGTTCACGTCCTGCACCCGCTGCCAGGCGTCCAACGCGGTATCCAGGACGGAACCGTCGTCGTTGGGCGAGATGCCCGCGTTGTTGAAGAGCACGTCGATCCGCCCGAGCGCCTCGCGTGCGCGCGCGTACATCTCGCGCACCGCGTCCTCGTCCGCGACGTCGCAGGCCAGCGCCAGGTCCACGCCGGGCGAGTCGTCGCGCAGGTCGACCCCTACGATGCGGGCGCCCTCGGCGCGGAACAACGCCGCCGTCTCGGCCCCGATGCCGCTCGCCGCGCCGGTGACGACGCACACCTTTCCGTCGAGGCGGCTCATGACGTGGCGTAGTAGACCGCCCCGTCAGGGGCGTCGTCCCGGGTAGGCGTCATGTCCTGGTCTCGTAGTAGATGGTCTTCTCTTCGGTGTAGTGGTCGAGCGCGTGCGGCCCCAGCTCGCGGCCGTAGCCGGACTGCTTGAAGCCGCCGAACGGGGTCGACACCCGCACCGACGTGTTCGCATTGATCGACAGGACGCCGGTCTCGATCGCCCGCGCCATCCGCAGCGCCTTCGCGCCGTCGCGGGTCCAGACGGAGCCCGAGAGGCCGTAGATCGTGTCGTTGGCCAGCGCCACGGCCTCCTCCTCGTCGCGGAACGGCATTACCACCGCGACCGGTCCGAAGATCTCCTCGCGCACGGCCCGATCCGATGGGTCCACCGGGCACAGGACGGTGGGCGGGAACCAGTAACCAGGCCCGTCCGGCGAGCTGCCGCGGATCGCCACCGGCGCGTCGTCGGGCACGAACGAGGCGACGGTCTCGCGCTGGCCGGCCGAGATCAGCGGCCCCATCTCGGTCGCCTCGTCGAGCGGGTCGCCCACTCGCAGCGCCTCCACCGCCTCCTCGAGCGCGTCCATGAACGAGTCGAGCGCCGAGCGCTCGACCAGGATCCGCGACCGCGCGCAGCAGTCCTGGCCCGCGTTGCCGAACACCGCTCCCGGCGCTGCGGCCGCGGCGGCCGCGATGTCGGCGTCGGCGAAGACCACGTTGGCCGACTTGCCGCCGAGCTCGAGCGTCACGCGCTTGATCGTCTCGGCGGCGCCGGCCGCGATCTTGCGGCCGACCTCGGTCGAGCCGGTGAACGCGACCTTGGCGACGTCGGGGTGCTCGACCAGCCGCGCGCCCGCCGTCGAGCCGGGCCCGACCACCACGTTGACCACGCCCTCGGGGAGGCCGGTCTCCAGCGCGATCCGCTCGAACTCGAGCGCGGTCAGCGGCGTGAGCTCGGCCGGCTTCAGCACCACCGTGTTCCCGGCGGCGAGCGCGGGCGCGAGCTTCCACGACGCGATCGTGAGCGGGAAGTTCCACGGCGTGATCAGCGCCACGACGCCGAGCGGCTCGCGGAACGTCATCGCCACGCCGCCCGCGACCGGGATCGTGTCCCCGAGCGTCGCGCTCCGGCGCGGCCGCGTAGTACCGGAACGTGTCTGCCACCATGCCCATCTCGCCGCGCGCATCGCCGATCGGCTTGCCGGCGTTGCGCGCCTCGAGCACGGCGAGCTCCTCCTGCCGCTCGCTCAGCGCGTCGGCGAGCCGGTGCAGCAGCCGCGCGCGGTCGGGCGGCGACACCGCCCGCCACGCCGGGTAGGCGGCGCGCGCCCGGGCCACCGCGGCGTCGGCTTCCTCGGCGCCGGCGCGCGGGAGCTCGGCGAGGACCTCCTCGGTCGCCGGCTCGAGCACGGTGAGGGTGGCGCTAGAGACGCTCGAAGCCACGGAAGCGCTCCCAGTCGGTGACCGCGCGGTCGAACGCGTCGAGCTCGACCTGCGCGTGGTTGAGGTAGTGGTCGACGACCTCCTGGCCGAGCGCCTGGCGCGCGACCGCGCTGGCGCCGAACAGGTCCCGGGCGTCGCGCAGCGTGGCCGGGACGCGCGGCTTGTCGGACGTGTAGGCGTTGCCGTCGTACGGCGGCTCGAGCTCGAGCCCGTTTTCGATCCCGTGCAGGCCGGCGGCGATCATCGCGCTCAGCGCGAGGTACGGGTTCACGTCCGCGCCCGGGAGCCGCAGCTCGATCCGCTTGGACGGGCCGTGCCCGACGACGCGCAGCGAGCACGTCCGGTTGTCGTAGCCCCAGGCGACCGCGGTCGGCGCGAACGAGCCCTCGACGAAGCGCTTGTAGGAGTTGACGTTCGGCCCGTAGAACAGCGTCAGCTCCGGCATGCACGCGAGTTGGCCGGCGACGAACGACTCGTCGAACCGCGCGCTGCCGTCCGCGTCGCGGATCGACAGGTGGATGTGGCACGAGTTGCCCTCGCGCTCGTCGAACTTGGCCATGAAGGTGATCGCCATGCCCTCCTGGTGCGCGATCTCCTTGGCGCCGGTCTTGTAGATCGAGTGGTGGTCGGCCGTCTGCAGCACCGGCCCGTAGAGGAAGTTGATCTCGTGCTGGCCGAAGTTGCACTCGCCCTTGGCGTTCTCGACCTTCATGCCGGCGCCGGCCATCGAGTTGCGGATGCGGCGCAGGAGCGGCTCCACGCGCGCCGTCCCGATCATCGAGTAGTCGACGTTGTAGTAGTTGGCGGGCTCGAGGTCGCGGTAGGCCTTGTTCCACGCCTCCTCGTACGTGTTGCGGAAGACCATGAACTCGAGCTCGGTCCCGGCGAAGGCCTCGAGCCCGCGCTCGGCGAGCCGCTCGATCTGGCGGCGCAGGATCTGCCGCGGCGACGCGACGACCGGGCTGCCGTCCGCCCACGCGAGGTCGGCAAGGCACATCGCCGTGCCCTCGTGCCACGGGACCGGAGCGAGCGTGTCGAGGTCGGGCCGCATCTCGAAGTCGCCGTAGCCGCGCTCCCACGACGACATCGCGTAGCCGCCGACCGTGTTCATGTCGACGTCCACCGCCAGCAGGTAGTTGCAGGCCTCCGCGCCGTGGTCGGCCACCGAGTCGAGGAAGAACTCCCCGGTGAGGCGCTTGCCCTGCAGCCGCCCCTGCATGTCCGTGAAGCCCAGCAGCACAGTGTCGACGGCGCCGCGCTCGACCTCGCCGCGCAGGTCGTCCAGTCGCATGGTCACGCCTTGCGTGCCTCCTCCACGAGCGCCGCGATGATCCGGGACTCCTCGTCGGCCTCGGGATGCCACTGGACGCCGAGCGCGAACCGCAGCGACGGGTCCTCCAGCGCCTCGGGCACTTCGTCGTCGTCGGCCCAGCCGGTGACCGTGAAGCCGTCGCCGACGCGGTCGATCCCCTGGTGGTGGTGTGACAGCGTGCCGTGCCGGACCTCGCCGGCGGCGCGCGCGGCGAGCGAGCCGTCGGCGAGGTGGACCGGGTGGTCGTTACCGTCGAACGTCCCGAGGCTCCGGCGGTGGTCCTCGTGGCCCACGTGCTCGGGGAGGTCCTGCACGAGCGTGCCGCCGCGGGCGACGTTCATGAGCTGCATGCCGCGGCAGATGCCGAGCAGCGGGATGTCCCGCTCCAGTGCACGTCGTGCGAGACGGATCTCGAACTCGTCCCGCTCGGCGGCCGGCTCGTCGGTCTCCGGGTGGGGGTCGGCGCCGTACGTGTCGGGATCGATGTCGCGGCCGCCCGCGAGGATCAGGCCGTCGATCGCGTCGAGGAGCTGGTCGGGATCGACGTCGGGGTCGGGCGGGAGCATCAGGACCACGCCCCCCGCGCGCTGGACGGCCTCGACGTAGGCGCGCTGGAGCAGGAACACGTTCGCGTCCCAGACCCCGTACCGCGCCCGCTCGAGCGCCGTACACATGCCGATCAAAGGTCTCTTGGCCAAACCTTTGCGGAAATCTACAGCTTCCGCGGGTGGTCAGGGCATGAGCCCTGCGAGCACCTGCTCGGTGCCCTTCAGGTGCTCGCGCACGAGCCGGGCGGCGCCGAACCCGTCGCGGCGGTCGAGCAGCCCGACCAGCTGTGCGTGCTGGTCGTTCGAGCGCGAGAGCACCGGCGCCGGGTGCGCGATGTGGCCGATCAGCTCGCTCATCTGGCCCTGCACCTCGGTCATCGCCGCGAGCAGCCGCGCCGACTGCGCCGCCTCCGCGAGGCCGAGGTGGAAGAACACGTCGGAGCGGCGGTAGGCCGGGAAGTCGGTCACGTCATGCATGGACTCGACGTGCTCGCGCAGCCGCGCGAGATCCTCGGGCCGCCGGCGCTCCGCCGCGATGACGACGGTCCCGACCTCGACGGCGATGCGGTAGTCGAGCACGTCGCGCCAGTGGCCGGCGCCCAGGTCGACCCGCTTGGCCTCGGCCAGCGGCGGCGCCTGGGAGACGAACGTGCCGCCGCCGCGGCCGCGCATCGCGACCAGGTGGCCGCTCTCGGTCAGCGAGGTGAGCGCCTGGCGGAGTGTCGAGCGCGCGATGCCGAGCTGGTCGGCGAGGTCCCGCTCGGGCGGCAGCCGGTCACCGGGCGCGAGAAGCCCGAGCCGGATCGCCGTGCCGAGGCGCTCGACCGTCTCCTCGAGGGTCGTCGCCGTCTGGACCGGCTCGAACACCGCCGCGACGGCAGGGGAGAGAGCCTGCATCGAGCGGGACGGTACTGATGCGGGTCTCGCCCGTCCAACGAGCTTGTAACATCAGCGCACATGTCCACCGCGGACACCAAGGCCCTCATCGAGGAGGGAATCGACAACTTCCAGCGGCAGGTCCCGGCGCTGACCAAGCTCAAGCTCGTGGTCGAGCTCGAGCTCCGCGGCCGCGGTGACATCCAGCTCTTCCGGGTCGAGGTCCCGGGGCCGAAGATCACCAAGGACATCGCCTCCGACGCCAAGGTGCGGCTGTCGGTGCCGCGCAGCCACTTCAACGAGCTGGCACGCGAGGGCACTATCCGGCACTGGCGCGAGGCCTTCGAGTCCGGCACCGTGCGGGCGACCGGGCCCGCCGAGATCCTCCGGCTGATCGCGAGCGTCGTCGAGAAGCAGGAGGAGCGCACGCGGAGCCGGAAGCTCCGCGCGCGCTGAGCGTTCCTACCGACCCCTCCAGGGGTCGACGTAGAGATCGTCCATCTGCCAGTCCCCGAGCACCGGGGTGAACTGGAACGCCACGGGCGTCCGGTCGCCCGGGAACAGCGGCAGCAGGTTGGCGACGATCAGCAGCTGCGGCGTCGGCTTCCACTGGCCGCTGTTGAGCACGGCGCCGACCGGCACCGGCACGGTGAGGCCGAGTGAGGTCTTGACGTAGACGGTGACCGTGAGCGTCGAGATCCCGAGCAGCACCGCGCGGTTCTTCTTGGCGAAGAACCGCAGGGTCGGCTCCCCGAGGCCGACGCAGCTGACCGGCGAGATCGCGCTGCTGCCGGCCGGCAGGACCAGCGACTTGGCGTGAGTTGAGCCGCCGACCTTCCACGGCTCGTTGCCTGTGACCACGCGGGCGCCGCCCGTCAGCGTCCAGCCGGTCGTGCCGGTCTCGAACGCGCCGTTGCGCACGAGCTTGTAGTTCGCGGAGTCGCCGAACTGCGCGAACGGCTTGGTCAGCGTCTCGTCGCCGCAATCGGACGCGGACGCGGTGAGGATGCCGGCGCTTGCGGGCGCCGCAAACACCGCCGCGGTAGCGACCGCGGCGGTGGCAGCGAGCGCTGCGCGGCGGATGATTCCGTTCATCGAGAAGGTGCCCTCCATTGGCTTGCCTGCTCCTAAAGTCGGGGCGCTGGGCCGCCGACTACATCCAACAGACGTCGATTTCGCGCCTCGGTACAACGGATGTCCACACTTACCGCCGAACTGGACGCCGCTACCGAGCGGCGGCATGAAGAGTCCCTCGAACGCCGGACGCGCAGGATGGACCGCCGCGAGGTACTCGCGCTCCTGCCGTTCACGGCCTCGTTCGTAACCGCCGCGGTGGCCCTGGCGGTGCTGGCGGAGCCCGTCCGGGCGCTCTCGGTCCCGCTCGCCGTCGCGTTCGTGATCGGCTACGCGGTCGCCGACAGCATCGAGTTCTCGACCGGCGGCGGCTACATGGTGCCCACTCAGCTCGTTTTTGTGCCGATGCTGCTCCTGCTGCCGACGCCGCTGGTGCCGCTCCTGGTCAGCGCTGCGATCATCCTGGCCGCCGTGCCGGCGATGGCCCGCGGCGTCACGTCACCGGTCCGCGGGATCCTGGCGGGCGACGCGTTCTTCGCGCTCGGCCCGGCGCTGGTCATCGTCGTTGCCGGGGCACAGCTCCCGGCCTGGGCGCACCTGCCCGCGTACGCGCTCGCGCTGCTGGCCCAGCATGTCTTCGACGGCGGCTACTGCGCGCTGCGCATGCGCGCCGTGGTGGGGATGCCGATGCGCGTGACCCTGGGGGAGATGGGGCTCGCGCGGCGTGTCGACTCGCTGCTGTTCCCGCTCGGCCTGCTCGCCGCGATCGCCGCCGCCGACGCTCCCGCCGGCGCGCTGCTCGTGCTCGCGCTCGTCCCGCTGCTGGTCGGCTTCGGCCGCGAGCGGGAGGCCAGCATCGAGCGCAGCCTCGAGCTCGGGCGCGCCTACCGGGGGACGGCGCTGCTGCTGCGCGACCTGCTCGAGGAGGACGACGAGTACACCGGCCACCACACCGAGGACGTCGTCGAGCTGTCGGTCAAGGTCGCGGTCGAGATGGGGGTCAGCGAGGAGGTCCGGCGCGAGACCGAGATGGGCGCCCTGCTGCACGACATCGGCAAGATCGCCGTGCCCGACGAGATCATCAACAAGGCCGGCCCGCTCGACGACGAGGAGTGGGCGATCATGCGCACGCACACGGTCGAGGGCGAGCGGATGCTGCAGCAGGTCGGCGGCCTGCTCTCCAGCGTCGGGGTGGTCGTGCGGGCCTCGCACGAGCGCTGGGACGGCGCCGGCTACCCGGACGGCCTGGCCGGCGAGGCGATCCCGGTCGCGGCGCGGATCGTGTCCGCGTGCGACGCCTTCAACGCGATGACCACCGACCGCTCCTACCGCAAGGCGTTCCCGCTCGAGGTCGCGATCGCCGAGCTGCAGGCCCACGCGGGTACGCAGTTCGCGCCCGACGTCGTCGACGCGCTGGTCGCGGTCGTGCGGCGCGAGACGCCCGACTGGGAGCTCACGGTCACGACGCCCGCCGACGCGCCGGCCACGCCGGCCCCGCGGGCCGCCTAGCTGTCGAACCCCCGCCCGACGCGGCGCAGGGGCCTATGGAAGCCTTCCGGCCGGGATGGATCAGTTCGAGGTCTCGGCGCTCGTCTTCGGCGCCCTGCTGATCGTCGGCGCGCTCGCGTCCGGTCTCGCGCACCGCAGCTTCCTGTCGATGACCGCGGTGTTCGTCGTCGCGGGGTTCGTACTCGGCGAGGGCGGGCTCGAGGTGCTGGAGCTCGACGCGGAGTCCGGCTTCGTCGCCCAGCTCGCCACCGTCGCGCTGATCGTGATCCTGTTCCGCGACGGCATCGAGGTCGAGGCCGAGATGCTCCAGCGCGAGTGGCGCCTGCCGGCGCGCAAGCTGGTCCTGGCGATGCCGATCACCTGCGTGCTGATCGCGGCCGTCGCGCACGCCGTCACCGACCTCACGTGGACCGAGTCGTTCCTGCTCGGCGCGCTGCTGTCGCCGACCGACCCGGTACTGTCCTCGAGCGTCGTCACCAACCCGCGCGTGCCGCGGCTCATCCGCCACTCCCTCAACCTCGAGTCGGGGATGAACGACGGGCTCGCGTTGCCCGCCGTGCTCGCGTTCAGCGCCGCGCTGGCGGCCGGGGAAGACGACTTCGTCTGGTACGAGTTCGTGCTCCAGGACGTCACGCTGGGCTTCGCGTTCGGGATCGGCATCGGCCTCCTCGCGTCCTGGCTGATGCCGCGCGGCGCGGAGGACATCCCGGCCCACCACAAGTCGCTCTACGCGCTGGGCGTCGCGTTTGCCACCTACGGCGTCACGGTCGCCGACCACCCGATCCACGGAAACGGCTTCATCGCCGTCTTCGTGTGCGCGATCACGCTCGGCATCCGCCGCCCCGACCTCGGCCGCCAGTTCGAGGAGCGGGCCGACGACATCGTCGAGATCGTCAAGCTCGGGATCTTCGTTGTCTTCGGCTCGCTGCTGACGTTCGGCGGCCTGTTCGGCGACGGCTGGGCGGCGGCGGCGATCGCCGCCTTCACGCTGCTGCTGGCGCGCACGATCGCGATCTGGATCGCACTGGCGGGCACGCGGATCGACACCGCGACCAAGGCCTTCATGGCGTGGTTCGGCCCGAAGGGCGTGGCCACGATGACGTTCTCGATCCTCGTGCTCGGTCAGCCGATCGCCGAGGGCGAGCGGATCTTCAACCTCGCCGCGCTCGTCGTCTTCTGCTCGATCATCGTCCACGGGCTGAGCGACACGCCCGGGTCCGAGTGGATCGCTACTCGGCGCGGTGAGCCCGCGACGCGCGCTTGACGACCTTGATCGAGAACCGCGACGGCTGCTCGCGCACCGTCGGGTTGTCGATGTCGCCGAGGCGGTCGATGAGCTTGATCCACTGCTCCGGCTGGAGCACGGCGTCGATCTGCCGGGCCGCGCGGCGGTTCTCACCGTAGAGCGGCCGCCAGCCGACGTGGATGTGGTCGTCGTGGTCGCCCATGGCGAACGTGTTGTCGGCGCCGTCGAACGTCATCAGCGAGATGATCTGGTGCGGCTTCATCGTGCCCTGGAGCTTGAGCAGGCGCTGGATCGTGAGATCCGTGATCGAACCCGGGCCCTGGGTCGCCGGCGTGATGACGATGCCGTTGATGGCGCCGATGTCCATCGCCGTGCCGGTCGAGTGCTCGGAGACGTTGCCGGAGGCCGTGAGGTAGCCATGGCCGCACTTGAGCGACGTGATGGTCGGCTTGAGGCCGGACGCGGCGAGGTAGAGCATCGTGGCGAGCACGCGGCGGTCGATCTGGCCGCTGCGGACGTCGCCCTGGCCGCAGCCGTAGACCTCGATCCGCGGATCGGCGAGCACGCGCCGCACGAGCTGCTCCTTGCTGAGCAGCAGGAGCTGGCCGATGCTCGGGTCGGCGGCGTCGGCGCCGAAGAACGGGTTCTTGCCCTTGGCGCGGTAGACCGCGGTCGACTCCAGCAGCTTCCAGCCGTCGAGGATCGGCTTCGGGTCGATCCGCGGCGCGCCGCGACCGGCGGGGCGGATCTCGAACTTCAGGTACGGCGCGGTCTTGGCGGTCGGGACGCCGAGGCGGCCCAGGATCGTGCCGCCGATGACGCGGGAGCCCTTCTTGAGCCGCTTGGGCGTGAAGTCGCGCGGGTCGAAGCCGAGCGGAGCGCGCTGGGTCGCCTCGGTGCCGGGGTCGGCGAGCTGGACGCTGCCGCCGGCGAGGCGGGCCGCGGGGCGCGTCGGGTGGGCGAAGAGGCGCTCCTTGACGGGCAGCGGGGCCGCCTCGGGCGCCGGGATCGGCGCCTTCGTCTTCGCCGCCAGGCGGGTCTTCGACGCGGCCGCCTTCGGGGCGGCGTCGCGGGTGTGCTTGCCACGCTTGTCGCGGCGGAGCGAGCGCGCCTTCGGCGCCGGATAGCTGCGCGAGATCTCGCCGAGGTGGGCGTACGTGTACGTGTTGCCGTAGACGTCCTGGAGCATCACGAAGCGGCCCAGGCGCTTGTTCTGGCCCAGCTTGACGACGCGACCGTCGTTGACCGCGATCACCGGCGCGCGGCGGCGGGAGAAGACCTTGATCCCGCGCCGGGCCGCGTCGGACTCGACGGGCATGGCGGCGTTGCCGGTCTTGACGCGGTTGCCCTTCTTGGTGAGCTGGCCGGCGTAGGTGGACTTGGCGTGGATCGGGAAGCGGCCCTGGGTGAGGCCGGTGAGCGAGCCGACGAGGTCGCTCGGCAGGCCGCCGATGACCTGGGCGCGCATCAGCACCGAGTCCACGTACCAGTCCGCGTGGTTGTAGGCGAACACGGCGCGGCGGATGTCGGTCTCGGCGCCCGCGGCGTTGAGGTAGCGGGCGGCGGCGAAGATCGCATCCACGGGGTTGAACGGGTCCTTCTCGCCGTCGCGGTTGGCGTCGACGCCGTAGGCGTCCCACGTGGCGGGCATGAACTGCATCCAGCCCAGGGCGCCGGCCGAGGAGATGTTCAGGTTGCGGCCGTAGTCGGTCTCGATCTCGTTGATCGCGGCGAGGATCTCCCAGCGCACGCCGTACTGCATGCCGGCGGCCTGGTAGATCGGGAGCAGGAACGGCGGGATCCGGAACTTGTCGATGAAGAAGTTCGGGACGCCGACCCGAGCCGGGCCGAGGGTGGCCAGCGAGTAGCTCGGGTTCGAGGGGGCGGGTGAGCCGTCCGGGTTCGCGAGGCGGGGGGCCGGGGTCAGACGATGCTGCTCACCGTCATCGTGCGAATCGTCACGATCGTCGACCTCGATGCCGCAATCTCGACCTGCACTTGAGGGTGAGGTCTTGCCGGCCTGGCCGGCGCACTTCTCGACGTCGCCGGTTCCGGCCTGCGAGTTGGCCCGGCGCTTCTTGCGCTCGGAGCTCGCGCCGTTCGCGGGCGTGGCCGTGGCCGTGGGGGTCGCCGTCTCGGTAGGGGCGGCGGCGGCCGTGGGGTCCGGCGTGGCGACCGTAGTCTCCACGGGGGAGGGGAAGGGCGTGGGCGTGGCGGTCTCGGTGGCCGTGGCGGCGGGCGTGGCCGTCGCGGTCTCCACCGGTGCCGCCGACGCCGTGGGCGCCGGCGTCGTGATCGGATCCGGCGTCGCCGCGACCGTCGGCTCCGGCGTAGGCGCCTGGGCCGGAGCCGCGACGCCGAGCACGGCGGCGTACATGGCGGCCACGGCAAGGCCGATGCCCAAGATGCGGCGCATCATGAGCACGGCGCGCACACGCGCGGGAAGTGGAGGAAGATCGCTGTCACGGGGGAGGACAGAGGAAGCCCGACGCTCAAGAGTTCGGCATCCGAGGGGGCTGTCTTGAGCCGTGGGCCTGGGGTCTGCGCCCCACTTCGCGAAGCTAAGGTTCGACTTGAGCCTTAGATTGGCCCTGAATCAGCCTGCCACCACCGCAGGAGCTCGTGCGGCTGCATGCCGCGGGCGACCGCGAGCGCGACGATCCGCCGCTCCTCGTCCGTCCACGCAATCACGCTGGCGCCCTTGAAGCGCCAGCAGGCGTAGCGGCCGCGTTCGTGCGTGGCATCGGTGCCGCAGCCGGCGTCCTCGACGCCGGTCGTCAGGCCGTCGAATGCGGCGTCCATGGCCCGGCGGTCGCCGTACTGGTAGTACTCGACCGAGGCGGGAGCGGCGGCCGTGCAGACCAACGCGGCGCTCAGCCGCTCGGCGAGCTGCCCCTCGACCCCCTCGCCGGGCACGCACGAGCCCGCGAATGACGGCGGCACGTGGTCGATCAGGGCGAGGGCGGGATCGGTCTTCTCGCTCCCGCTCGCGCCGCCCACCGGCAGCAGCAGCGCGGCGGCCGCGATCACGAGCGCGCTGGCCACGACCCCCGCCGCCGGAGCCAGCAGCCGCCGGCGTCCGGGGTGCCAGGAGCGGTGCGGCGTGCGCTTGGCGAGGTCGCCGAGCCGGGTCGCGCCGGCTTCGCCCATCGCCGCCACGACGGCCGCCTGCTGCTCGGGCGTGTGGCGCTCGGCGAACGCCATCAGGTTCACGTAGCGGTTCGCGAGGTGGGGCTGGCGGTGGAGGAGCTGCGCGATCCGGGGCAGCCGCCGGCTGCGGATCTGGGAAGCCTGATCGAACACGCCGGCGTCGCGGACGCTCGGGCCGAGCGTGCCGCCGACCAGCAGGCGGTCCAGCGCGTTCAGGGCGGCGTCGAGGTCGCCGGCCACGGCCAGCCCGATCTGGTCGCCCGAGTACACGACCGCGCGGTCGTAGGGGTGGATCAGCGGGTTGACGACGCCGATCGAGCGGGCGAGCGTGACGATGAGCCGCAGCGGCACCACCCGGTCTCGCTGGCTCTGAAGCGCGCCGAAGAAGCGCGCGATCAGGAACGTGAGCTCGGTTCGCTTGCCGTGCTCGATCAGCGTCGCGACGAGGTCGCCCTCGATCATGATGATCCGGGTCCCGAACAGGCTCGTGAGCGTCATCAGGCCGGTGACGCGGTCGGTCACGTAGACGTCGACGCGGCGGTGGTAGCCGAGCCGGGCGCGGACGTCCTCGATCACGTCGTCGAGCTCGGGCAGGCTCTCGTGGGTCACGCGGACGGCGTTGCCGAGCAGGTGCGCGCGCGTGATCTGGAGGACGACCCAGCCGGCCGCGAGCAGGGCGGGGCCGGCCGCCATCGTCCAGATCACCTGGTCGCGCTCGAGGCGCTTGGCGAACAGGACGACGGCGAGGCCGCCCAGCATGACGCTGGCGGCGACGGCGAGGACGAGGCGTGAGCGCTCCGACGGATGGCGGAGCCAGGAGAGGTCGGTCACGGGCGGACCGTCGCCGACGGCACTTGCGAGTCGCTTGCCGGCCGCTTGCCGGTTGGTTTCAGAATGCCACCGCAGCCCGTGGGCGCCGGCTTCGTGCGCCGGGCGCTCGGGGCGACGTGGCAGGATCAGGTGCGCGAATGCCGCGCCTGCGAGACAGCGATGCCCGCCCGCTCAGCGACCGCGCCGCGCCGCTCATCGAGGAGGCGGCCGAGCGCTCGCGCGTGTCGTGGCAGACGCGGATCGGCCGCCTCCGCCTGGCTTGGCGGTCGATCCTCCAGGTCGGCGTGGCGTCCGGTGTCGCGTGGGTGATCGCGACCGAGGTTTTCGGCCACCAGAGCCCGTTCTTCGCTCCCGTGTCGGCGATCATCACGCTCGGGCTGACGATCTCCGAGCGCGGCCGGCGCGCGGTGGAGGTGGCGATCGGCGTGGCGCTGGGGATCGCGGTGGGGGACATGCTCGTGCTGGCGATCGGCGTCGGCGCCGCGCAGCTCGCACTCGTGGTCATGCTCGCCACCGGGATCGCGATCTTCCTTGGGAGCGGGCAGATGCTGGCCACGCAGGCCGCCGTGTCCGCGGCGCTGGTGGCCACGCTCCAGCCGCCGACCGACGGGATCACGTTCGCCCGCTTCCTCGACGCGCTGGCGGGCGGGACGGTCGCGCTGGTCGTCAACGCGCTCGTGCTGCCGGCCGATCCGGTGGCGATGGTTCGGGGCGCGCTGCGCCCGCTGGCGGAGGAGCTGGCGGCGACGCTCGACGACATCGCGGTCGCGATCCTCGAGCGCGACCGCGACCAGGCCGAGCGGGCGCTCCTGCGCGCACGCGGGATCGACGAGCTGAGCGCCCAGCTCGTGGACGCGGTCGAGGTGAGCCGCGAGACCACGCGCTACGCGCCGCCGCGGCGGCGGCTCCGGAGCCGCGTCGAGCGCTACAGCGAGGCCGGGATCCACGTTGACCTCGCGGTCCGCAACGTGCGCGTGCTCGCCCGCGGGACGATCCGGGCCGTCCGGCTCGACGAGAACGTGCCGCCCGAGATCGCCGACGCGGTCCGCGACCTCGCGGCCGCCGTGCGCGCGTTCTCGGAGGCGGTGGACCGGCCCGAGCGGTCCGATCGCGTCCGCGAGGCGGCGCTCCAGGCCGCCGCCACCGCGACCCGCGTGCTCGAGGGCACCGGGAACCTCTCGGTCAGCGTGATCGTCGGGCAGGTGCGCTCGACCGCCACCGACCTGCTCGCCGGCACCGGCATGGACGCCGACCGGGCGGCCGAGGAGGTGCGCGAGGCGGTGGCGGAGGCGGTCGAAGCCTGACCGGCGCGGCCGGGCCGGCGAACGTCAACTGCGGACGTCAACTGCGAACGTCAACTACGAACGTCAACTGCGGACGTCAACTGCGCAGGTAGGGGAGGCGGGGGACCGACGGTTTCGTGAAATTTCGGACCGTCCTCGCCCGCCGATTTCACGTATCCGCCGCATACGAGGGGTTTCGTGGAATCGGGCGAGGCCGACCGCCGAAATTTTCACGAAACCGTCGGGCTCGTCACCTCCCCACCCAGCCGCAGTTGACGTTCGTTCAACCACCTACGTCTGACACACCGGGCACCAGAACGTGGTCCGGCCGCCGATCGTCGCGCGCTCGAGCTCGGTGCCGCAGCGCGGGCAGCGGCCGCCGCGGACGCGGTGGGGTATGAGGTGGCCGGTGTGCGCGCCGCCGAGGCGGATCGCGTCGCGCATGGCGGCGCGGGTGGAGCGGCGCAGCGTGTCGAGCTCCTCGGTCGAGAGCTGGTTCGGGACGCGGCGGGGGCCGAGCCGGGCGCGCCAGAGGATCTCGTCGGCGAGCAGGTTGCCGACGCCGGCGATCACGCCCTGGTCGAGCAGCCGCGCCTTCAGCGGCGCGGTCCCACGGCCGACGCGCGCGCGGTACTCCTCCCGCCCGACCTCGGCCGCGTCCGGCCCGACGTGCGAGAAGTCGGGCTCGAGCACCGCGCGCCCGAGTCGCCGCTTGTCGCGCAGCGCGAGCCGCCCGCCGTCCGCGAACTCGAGCGCGAACCGGTCCCAACTCCGGGGTGCCGGCGCCTCGTCGACGGTCAGGCTGCCGGCCATGCCGAGGTGCAGCCCGAGCTGCGGCCCGCCGTCGGTCTCCGCCCACAGGAACTTGCCGCGCCGGTGCGTGTCCACCAGCCGGTGCCCGACGAGCGCCGCCGCCATCTCCCCGGGCGCATGCGGCCGGCAGACGTACGTGTCCGCGTCGTCGACGCCGACGATCTCACGGCCGACCACGCGCTCGAGCTGCCGTCGAGCCCGCTCGGCCTCGGGAAGCTCGGGCATGGCGAAAGAGGGTAGGGCTGCAAGGATCCCGGGCGCGATGGGCTTCTCGGACGACTTCGACGGCCCGGCGCTCGACACCGGGGTGTGGGTGCCGCACTACCTGCCGCACTGGAGCTCGCGGGCAGAGAGCGCCGCGACGTACGAGCTCGCCGACTCCGAGCTCCGCCTGACGATCCCGCCCGAGCTGGGCCTCTGGTGCGCGGGTGACCACGAGCCGCCGCTCCGGGTCTCCGGCATCCAGTCGGGCGTCTTTTCGGGCGAGGTCGGGAGCACGGTCGGGCAGCAGCCGTACCGGGACGGCCTGGTCGTGCGGGAGTTCCAGCCGACCCTGTGGGGCTGGACGCCGCACCACGGGCTGCTCGAGGTCCGCGCGCGCATGGACATCAGTCCGCGCTCGATGGCCGGGGTGTGGATGGCGGGGCTCGAGGACGAGCCGACCCGTTGCGGGGAGATCCTCCTGTTCGAGGTCTTCGGGGACGCCCTCGAGGACGGGACCGCGGCCGTGGGCATGGGCGTGAGGCCGTTCCGGGATCCGGCGCTCGTCGACGGGTTCGAGGCGCCGCGGGTGGCGATCGACGTCGCCGAGTACCACGTGTACGCGGCCGACTGGCGGCCCGGCCGCGTGGACTTCCTGATCGACGGCGAGCACGTCAAGACCGTCCACCAGGCGCCGGACTACCCGATGCAGATGATGATCGCGGTGTTCGACTTCCCCGCCAAGGCGGCCCCCGGCGACGACCACGTGCCGGAGTTCGCCGTCGACTACGTGCGAGGCGCTCCGTGACGATGGAGCTCGTCGCGATCGGGAGGGTCGAGTCCCCGCTCGCGGACCGGGCGGCGGCGCCCAAGCAGGGCGACGAGGGCGCGCCGGAGGCCTGGCTCGTGTTCGAGCCCGATTTCGCGGACGCGCTCGACGGCATCGCGGCCGGCGACGAGATGCTCGTGCTCACCTGGCTCGACCGCGCCCGGCGAGACGTGCTCAAGGTCCATCCGCGCAGCGACCCCGCCAACCCGATCCAGGGCGTCCTCAACACCCGCTCGCCAGACCGGCCGAACCCGATCGGGCTGCACCGGGTGACCGTCGCGGAAGTCGACGGCACCCGGCTGCGCGTCCGCGAGCTCGAGGCGATCGACGGCACGCCGATCGTCGACCTCAAGCCGGTGCTGCGCACGATCGCCGAGCGCTAGTGTCCCGATTCAGAATTTCGATGGCACTCGGCGGCGCCGGTGGTGCCACCGAACTTCCGAATCGCGACACTAGGCGAAGGCGTCGACGCCCGTGAGCTCCGCCGAGACCGTCCACAGCCGCGCGGCGGCATCGGGGTCGACCGCGTGCGGGTCGACGCCCTCGATCCGCGCGGTCGGCGACCCCGGGTCCGTCGGCTCGGCGATGTCGCAGTTCTCGCAGTAGACGCCGCCCATGCCTCCGAGCGCCGGGGAGGTCGCGGCCCACGTCGCCGTCGACGCGCCCTGCTCCGGCGTCTTGAACCGCTCGTGGACGTTGCCCTCCTCGTCCATCCAGCCCGCCGCGGTCATCTCCTCGCGCGTGAGGTGGCGCTGCAGCGGGGTCCTGATCCCGCCCGGGTGTGCGGCGAACGCGCGCACGCCCGCGCCCTCGCCGAGCGCGTCGAGGTGGACCGCGAAGAGGCTGTTGGCGGTCTTGGCCTGCCCGTAGGCCTGCCACTTGTCGTAGCCGCTCTCGAACTGCAGGTCGTCCCAGCGGATCGCCGAGATCTTGTGCCCGGTCGAGGACAGCGCCACGACCCGCGCGCCCCCGTCCGCGAGCGCCGGCCACAGCAGGTTCGCGAGCGCGAAGTGGCCGAGGTGGTTGGTGGCGAACTGCGCCTCCCAGCCCGGTCCGACCCGCGTCTCCGGACAGGCCATGATCGCGGCGTTGTTGATGAGGATGTCGACGCCGCGGCCGGAGTCCAGCATCCGCTGCGCGAACGCGCGGACGCTGTCGAGATCGGCGAGGTCCAGCTCGTCGACCTCGACGCGGTCGATCCCGCCGAGCACCTCTGCGGCGTGGGCGCGGCGCCGTGCCGGGACGACCACCTGCGCGCCCGCGCCCGCGAGCGCGCGCGTCGTCTCCAGCCCGAGGCCGGAGTAGCCGCCGGTGACGATCGCGAGCCTGCCCGAGAGGTCGATGCCCTCGAGGACCTCGGCCGCGGTGCTGCGGTAGCCGAAGCCCGACTGGATCCGGTGCTGGGGGGTTGCCATCCGCCCAGGATGCTGCATACTCACCCCCGGCGCGGTCCCGCGCCCAACCTCCGATCTCGGCGCTCACGCCGCCGGCATACGCGGGGGCAAAGGGGGCAGCGAGCTCTCGGGACGCCGGTCGTACGTGGCCCTTTCCGGCGGGGCGTCGCGAGCGTGAGTCGCGGAGCCGCCGCCTCGAGAGGAGCACTCGATGACCAGGCAGCGATCCTTCAAGCGGCTCGTCCGCACCCGGATGGAGAAGACCGGCGAGAGCTACACGGCGGCGCGCGCGTCGCTGCTGCGCGCGGTCGAGCCGGCCGGCGAGCCCGTGCTCATGACGTCCGACGAGTCGATCCGCGAACGGACGGGGCGCGGGTGGGAGGAGTGGTTCGACCGGCTCGACGACTGGGGCGCCGCGGAGCGCCCGCACCGCGAGATCGCCCGCTGGGTGGCGGCGGAGCTCGACATCGACCCGCTGGCGTGGAACGCGCAGGCGATCGCGTACAGCTACGAGCGCACCCGCGGGCTGCGCGAGCCCGGCGAGCGCGCCGACGGCTTCGCGGTCACCGTCTCCCGCACGGTCGCGGTGCCGGTCGAGCGCCTGTACGACGCGTTCGTCGACGCGTCGGCGAGCGAGGGCCTGAGCGAGCGCACCGCCACGCGCCCGAAGGTGGCCCACTTCGACGCCGGCGAGGGCCGCGTCCACGTCACGTTCGCGGCCAAGGGCGAGGGCAAGAGCCTGGTCGCGCTGGAGCACGAGCGGCTCGCCGACGCGCGGCACGCCGACCGCGAGAAGGCCCGCTGGCGCGAGCACCTCACCGCGCTCAAGACCCGGCTCGAGGCCGGCTCGTCGTCGGCGTGATCGTGACGGTGTAGGGCTACGGGTTCACGGCCAGGAACAGGAAGGCGCCGAACAGCACGAGGTGCACGCCGCCCTGCTGGAGCGTGGCGCGGCCCGGGACGACGGTGAGCGTGCCGACCGCGATCGTGATCGCGAGCAGCACCGTCTCCTTGGACCCCAGCCCGAGGATGAGCGGCCCTTCGAGCCAGATCGACGCGACGGCGATGGCGGGGATCGTGAGCCCGATGCTCGCCATCGCCGATCCGAGGCCGAGGTTCAGCGAGGTCTGGACGCGGTCCCGCCGGGCGGCGCGGACCGCGGCCAGCGTCTCGGGGAGCAGCACCAGCAGCGCGATGATGACGCCGACGGCGGAGTGCGGGAAGCCCGCGGCCTCGACCGCGTCCTCGATCGGCTTCGACTCGGTCTTGGCGAGCCCGACCACCGCGACGAGCGCCACGAGCAGCAGCGCCAGGCTGGTAACCGCGACCCGGTTCGAGGGCGGCTCGGCGTGCTCCTCGGCCCCGGCCCCGGCGGGCAGGAAGTAGTCGCGATGCCGGATCGTCTGGACGACCACGAACAGCCCGTACAGGGCGAGCGACGCGATCGCCGCGAACGTGAGCTGGGCGGTGGAGAACTCAGGCCCGGGCTCGCTCGTGGTGAACGTCGGCAGGACGAGGCAGAGCGTGGCGAGCGTCGAGACCGTGGCGAGCGCCGTGCCCGTGCCCTCGGCGTTGAACGTCGCCACCCCGCGTCGGAGCGCGCCGAGCAGCAGCGAGATGCCGACGATGCCGTTGCAGGTGATCATCGCGGCCGCGAACACGGTGTCGCGGGCGAGCGTCGACGTCTCGTCGCCGCCGGAGACCATCAGCGTCACGATCAGGGCGACCTCGATCACGGTCACGGCGACTGCGAGGACCAGCGAGCCGAACGGCTCGCCGACGCGGTGCGCCACGACCTCCGCATGATGCACCGCCGCGAGCACCGAGCCGGCCAGGAAGAGCCCGACGATAACCACCACCGGCGTCGACGGATCGGTGCCCCACGTCAGCACCAGCGGGATCAGCGCGAGCAGGGGAACGAGCACGGTCCAGCGAGCCGTCATGCCTCCCAGGATGAACGAGCGTTGTTCAGCCGCCGGCCGAAGCGAGCGGGATCGAGCTCTCGAGCGCCTCGCCCGGCTCCTCGCCGAGCAGCCGGATCGACCTGAAGTCGTGCAGGTTCGAGGGGATCGCGCCACCCCAGCTGCCGTCAGGCCCGAGCCGGAACCACGGGAGCGCGACCGTGCGCCGGTCCCTCGTGACGAGCTCGGCGCTCCAGGCCCCGTCGCGGTGCCGCGCGTCGACGGTCACGAACAGCCACGACGGCGTCCCCTGGTAGCCGAAGACGACGCCCGCCTCGGCGCCGGTCTCGTCCCGGAGCCGGCCGGCCTCGAAGTACCGGCCGTCGGCCTGGGCGAGCGCCTCCCGGTAGCGCTCCGCGGTCACCCGGTCGTCGTGGTACACGGCGATCAGCGCGGCCGCGGTGACCGCCGCCGCGGCCAGCGCCGGCCCGATCACCGCGGGCAGCCGTCGCCACGCGCGACGGCGCGGCCGCGGGGCGATCGCCTCGATGACGCGCGACTCGAAGCCGGGCGGCGGCTCCTGCACCGGCGCCGAGAGGAGCAGCTCGTCGGCGACCACCGAGAGCTGGTCAACGAGGCGCCGGCACTCCGCGCACTCCGCGAGATGCCGCAGCGCTTCGCCGCGCTCCTCGCCCTCGATCGTGCCGAGCGCGACCTCCGGTGCCAGGTCGCGAAGCTCGTCACAGCTCATGATCGGCCTCCAGTGAATCGTGGAGCTTGAGCATCGCCGTCCTGAGCCGCCCCTTGATCGTCCCCAGCGGCGCGCCCTCGAGCTCGGAGATCTCCCGCGCCGTCCGGCCCAGATACGCGGCCAGGAACAGCGCGCGCCGCTGCTCCTCCGGCAGCTCGGCCAGCGCTCCTCGCAAGCGGTCGTCGGGCGGCTCGCGGTCGTCCACCGGGCTCTCGAGCCGCGCGGCGACGACGTCGGGATCGACCGGCTCCGGCCGCCGCACCCGCAGCGCGTCGATCGCCGCGTTCCGGGCGATCGTGAGCAGCCACGTCACGACCCGCCCGCGCCGCGGGTCGTACGTCCCGGCCGAGCGCCACGCGCGCACGAACGTCTCCTGCGCCACGTCCTCGGCCACACCCGGGTCCCGCACCATCGTGGATACGAGTCCATACACGCGCGCCTGGAAGCGCCGGACGAACGCTGCCGCGGCGTCCCGCTGGCCCGCCGCAACGCCGGCGAGCAGCGCCTCGTCCGAGACCGCCATCACCGCCGGTCAATAGCCATAGCCGCCGCCGCCCTGGGCGGGCGAGCTCGAGCCGCCGTCCGTCCGCGCGGCCTGCCACTGGAAGTGGGTGCCCTGGAAGTCGTCGGCGAATCCGTCGCCGGTCAGCTGATCGGCTCCCTCCTCCGCGAAGCTGTAGAGCGGCAGGCCGTCGAACGCGAGTTGGCCTCCGTCCGGCCGCTTGACGACGCTGAGGTCGACGCCGAGGTCGGAGGCCGCGCGACGCGCATCGGCGGCCGACGCCATGAGTGGCTCCCAGAACGACGTGCAAGTGCCGACGCAGAGGATCGTCCCGCCCTTCTCCACCGGGGCGGAGTAGAGCGTCCGGCCCTGGGCGTTGGCGAGGACGTGGGTGCCGTCGACGTCCGCGACGGAGACGATGCTGCCGGCGCTCGCCGCCCGCTCGCCTCCGCCTCCGCCGTTGTCGCCGCAGCCCGCGAGCACGAGGGCGCCGATGGCGAGGGCGACGCCCGCTGGATACGAGATCGAACGTGTCATGCCCTGTACTACGGGCGTGACCCCCTCGCGGGATGTGTCCGCGGTCAGCCGGCGGCCGCTATGGCCTGGTCGACCGCGTCGGGCGCCAGGACGGCCTCGATGACCATGACGGCGGCGCCGATCACGCCCGCGCGATCGTCGAGCGTCGAGCGGGCGATGCGGATCGAGCGGGTCGCGAGTGCGGTCGAGCGCCGGTAGACGACCTCGCGCACGCCCGCGAGCAGGTGCTCGTCGGCGTGCGCCATGTCCCCGCCGATCACGATCACGCCGGGGTTGAAGAAGTTGACCGCGCTGGCCAGGACGCCGCCGAGCTCGCGGCCGGACTGGCGCACGAGGCGCATCGCCTCCGGCCGGCCGTCGCGGACGTGGCGCACCACGTCGCGGCTGTTGTCGGCCTGCACGCCGAGCGCGGACAGGCGCGAGGCCATGGCCCCGCCGCCGGCGATCGCCTCGAGGCAGCCGAGGTTGCCGCAGCGGCAGATGACGTCGTCGTGGTCGGGCACGTGGATGTGCCCGATGTCCCCGGCCGCGCCCTGCGCGCCGCGGTGGATGCGCCCGTCGGTGATCACGCCGCAGCCGATCCCGGTGCCGACCTTCACGAACAGCAGGTGCGCCGTGTCGCGCCAGCGGGCCCAGTACTCGCCCAGCGCCATGATGTTCACGTCGTTGTCGACGAGCACGGTCGCGCCGTAGCGCTCGCGCAGGCGGGTCGCGACGCCGTACCCGTCCCAGCCGGGCATGATCGGCGGCGCCACCGGCGTGCCGGTCGCGAACTCCACCGGGCCGGGGATGCCGACCCCGATCCCGCGCACGTCGGCGTGCGACTGCTCGATCTCCGCCAGCAGGGCGTCGAACGTCTCCTCGAGCCAGCTCATCACGGGCTCCGGACCGTCCGCGATCGGGATGTCGGCGCGTGTCTCCACCGTGACATCGCCGGCGAGGTCCGTGACCGCGACGCGCGAGTGGGTGGCGCCGAGGTCGGCCGCCAGCACGACGCCGGCGTTGCGGTTGAAGGCGAACGTCTTCGGCGGCCGGCCGCCGGTCGAGGCGCTGGCGCCGGCCGGGATCACGAGCCGCTGGGCAAGCAGCGCGTCCATCCGCTGGGCCACCGTCGAGCGCGCGAGGCCGGTCAGCGCCACGAGCTCGGCGCGCGTGCTCGCATGACCGTCGCGGATGAGCCGCAGCATCGCGCCCGCGCCCGTGCCGGAAGACCCGCCGTTCCCCGAACTGGAGGAGCTCGCCGGGGGTCTGGCGGCGTCGAAACGCCGAGTCGCGTCGAGATCTTCGGTTCCCAGCAGGTCAGTCATCGGCTATCAGAATGCCACAAGGATCGGCTTGCGTCTTGATTCGTTCCAAGATTGCTCGAATTCGCGCACCCACTTTACAGCTTTTGCTTGACGCTCGACAAAAGTGCCGGTAGCGTCCAGCGCATGGAGAGAGGGCTGTCGGGGACGGCCGAGGGCGGGTCGGCTATCGCAACCGAGGGATGGCTGCGCGTACGGGCGGAGGAGCTCGCGGCGCGCTACGAGGACCTGGCGGCGCGTGCCGAGGCCGCCGCGGCGCGCTGGCGCTGGGCGACGCCGACGTCGGGCCACAGTGACGTCGAGCCGCTGCGGCTTGAGCGGATGGGGTGCTCCCGGGGCGAGTGGCTGCACCGGCCGCCGCCGCCGTGGCTCGAGCACGAGGCGATCGGGTTCGACGCGCTCGGACGCGTGGTCTGCGTCCGGCAGTACGACGGGGCCGGGGAGGTGTGGCTCGAGCGGTTCTGCATCTGGGGTCGCGACCAGGTGGAGGTCACCTGCTTCCGCGCTCCCCTCGAATGCGAGGGCCACGAGCTGCCGGCCGAGCTGCAATCCATCATGCGGATGCGGTTCGTCGGGGGAAAGCCGGTCGAGAGCGAGCGGCTCATGCCGCCGACGGGATCCTGCTCGCGCGAGCGCTACCGGCACGAGGGGGGCCGGCTCGCTCGCGTCGAGGAGGATTCCTGCGACGACGAAGGAGGGCTCGCGACGGTCGTCAAGGAGGTCGTCTACGCCGAGGACGGGCGCGTCTCGGGGATCGACGCGCTCGGACCGGGCGGCCGTCACGCCGTCTGGCGGAGTGGAGGGGACCCGCATCCTGTGCGGAGGGGCGCTCGCTCCTCCGCACCGGGGCGGTCACGGCGTCAGGTCTGCGTGTAGCTGTAGCCGGCGGCGCGACCCGCCTCCGCCAGCCGCTCGGCCATCCGGCGGTTCGCCTCGTCGATCATCTCGCCCTCGAACATCGCCGCACCGCGGCCCTGCTCGTGGGCTTCGCGGTACGCGGCGAGGAGCGCCTCGGCGCGCTCCCATTCCTCCCTCGCGGGCGTGAAGACCTCGTTGACCGTGGCGATCTGGCGGGGGTGGATCGTCCATTTGCCGTCCATGCCGAGGGCGCGGGCCAGCCGCGCGCGGGAGCGCAGCCCGTCCTCGTCCTCGAACGCCGCGTACGGGCCGTCGATCGCCTGGATCCCGGCCGCGCGCGCGGCCACCACGAGCCGTGAGAACACGTAGTTGAGGTGGTCGCCCGGGTAGCCCTCGGGCGCGCCGCCGATCGTGGTGACCGGGATGCCGACCGCGGCGCTGTAGTCGCCCGGGCCGAAGATCAGCGTCTCCATCCGCGGGGACGCGGCGGCGATCGCCTCACAGGCGAGCAGTCCGGTGGCGTCCTCGATCTGGGCCTCGATGCCGATGCGGCCCGTCGGCAGCTCGCGCGCCAGCTCGATCTGGGTCAGCAACTTGGCGGTCATCTCGACGTCGCCGGGCGTGCGGACCTTGGGCAGCATGATCGCGTCGAGGCGGTCCCCGGCCTGCTCGACGACGTCGATGAGGTCGCGGTAGTAGTGCGGCGTGTCGGTCCCGTTCACGCGCACGACGACGGTCTTGGCGCCGAAGTCCTGCGTCCTCAGCGCCTCGATGACGAGCTCGCGGGCGCGCGGCTTCTCGCTCGGCGCCACCGCGTCCTCGAGGTCGAGGAACACCTCGTCGGCGTCGAGCTCGGGCGCCTTGGCGAGGAACCGCTCGCTCGATCCGGGGACGGCGTGGCAGGTGCGGCGCGGGCGCATCGGACGGGCAACCCTACAAGCGTCGCTAGGCTGGCCGCTCCGGTGCGCTCCGTGCTCCTCGCCACTCTGATGCTCGCGTTCGCGGCGCCTGCCGCGGACGCCGCGGTGATCGTCGACATGAAGGTCGCGCCCGAGCAGGCCCGCTACGGCAAGCCGACGACGATCACCGGCACCGCGCTGCTCGACGGCGCGCCGTTCGCCGGCCAGCCGGTCCAGCTCCAGGCCCGCCGGTACCCGTTCGAGGCCGACTGGGCGCCGATCGCCGACGGCGTCACGGAGGCGGACGGCACGTACCGGTTCGAGGTCGAGCTCGACCGCAACACCGACCTCCGGGTCACGACCGGCGGCGCGGTGGCGCCGCGGGAGCGGGCGTACGTGTTGCCGGCCTTCACGCTCTCGTATCGCGCCCGCAACTCGCGCGTGGTCCGGTTCACCCAGCGCTACCGCGTGCCGCGCGGCGTGCGGCTCGAGAAGCCGACGATCTTCTACGTCGGCCCGCGCAGCGCCAAGCGCGGGCCTCGGACGGCGATCGGCGAGCTCGAGCGCATCCGCGCGGGCCGGTACCGCTCGAGTGTGCTCGTGCGGCTGCCGGCGAAGTGGGAGGGCAAGTTCCGCTACGCGAGCTGCTTCGAGTACACAGGCGGGAGCGGGATGGGAAATCCCCGCTCGACCTGCCCGCGCAAATTACGATTTCGCTGATCCCGTCAGGCCTTCGGCTGGACGGGCCAGCGACGTTACGGTAGTTCGTAGGCCTTCGCCAACTCGGGGTCCTTGCGGGCCAGCATCTCCGCGAGGTCGACCATGACGCGGCACTGCTTCCAGGTGGCGTCGTCCTGCATCTTGCCGTCGATCATGTGCACGCCGGCGCCGTCCGGGATCGCCTCGATCACCTTCTTGGCGAACGCGACCTCGTCGGGGTCGGGTGAGAAGACCTTGCGGGCGACGTCGATCTGCGCGGGGTGCAGCGACCACGCGCCCACGCAGCCCATCAGGTACGCCGCGCGGAACTGGGCCTCGCAGCCCTCGAGGTCGCGGATGTCGCCGAACGGGCCGTAGAACGGGAGGATCCCGGCGGCCGCGCACGCGTCGACCATGCGCCCGAGCGTGTAATGCCAGAGGTCCTGCTGGGCCGCCGCGCGCTCGCCGTCGCCAGGGTCCGCCAGCACGACGTAGCCGGGATGGCCGCCGCCCACGCGCGTGGTCTTCATCCGTCTCGACGCCGCCAGGTCGGCCGGCCCGAGGCTCATTCCCTGCATGCGCGGGCTGGCGGTCGCGATCTCCTCGACATTTGTCACGCCCTGGGCGGTCTCGAGGATCGCGTGGACCAGGATGGGCCGGCTCAGGCGGGCGCGCGCCTCGAGCTGAGCGAGCAGCCGGTCGACGTAGTGGATGTCCGACGGGCCCTCGACCTTCGGGACCATCACGACGTCGATCCGGTCGCCGATGGTGGTGACGATCTCGGTGAGGTCGTCGAGCACCCAGGGCGACTCGAGCGCGTTGACGCGCGCCCACAGCTGCGTCTCGCCGAGCTCGATGTCCTTCCCGACCTTGATGAGCCCTTCGCGGGCGGCGACCTTGCGGTCGACCGGGATCGCATCTTCGAGGTTGCCGAGCAGGATGTCGGTCTTGGTGGCGACGTCGGCAGCCTTGGCGACCATCTTCTCGTTGCTGAAGTCGAGGAAGTGGATCATCCGGCTCGGCCGGACCGGGATCTCGCGGAGCGGCTCGGGGGCGCCGATGGCCAGCGGGGCGAAGAACGAACGGGGGCTGCGCATGGACGCGGGATCGTACGGGTCCAGGGGCCCTAAAGTCTCCGTGGCTATGAGCACCTCAGTCGACACCGATCAGCGCTCGCGCGAGTCCTCGGGCGCGCACCCGTACGGCCGCTACTTCGAGGAGTTCGAGGTCGGCGCGGTCTACAAGCACTGGCCGGCCAAGACGGTGACCGAGGCGGACGACCACCTGTTCTGCCTGATCACCATGAACCACCACCCGCTGCACATCAACGACGTGTATGCGGCCGGGTCGCAGCAGGGCCGCAACGTGGTCGTCGGGCCCTACGTGTACTCGCTCGCGCTCGGGATGAGCGTCTCCGACATCTCCGGTAAGGCGATCGCGAACCTGGCGACCGAGGAGCTGTCGCACCCCGCGCCCGTGTTCCACGGCGACACGCTGTTCGCGGAGACCGAGGTGCTCGAGGTGCGCGAGTCCCGCTCGAAGCCCGACCGCGGCACGGTCAAGGTCCACACGCGGGTGCTGAACCAGGACGGCGTGCTCGTCGCCGAGTTCAAGCGGCTCGTGCTGGTGCCGAAGCGGGACGCGGGGTAGGCCCGCGCCGCGCGTCAGACGCGGGCGCGAGCCGTCTGATGCCGGGTAGTCCGGCCCGCCCGCGCGTCAGACGCGGGCGCGAGCCGTCTGGCGGGAGCCCGGCCGGGCGGCGCCGATCCGGCGACGCAGCGTCGTGATCGCTCGCACGACCGGGCGCCGGATCGCCATGCCGGCGACGACGGTGGCGGCCAGGATGAGCTCGAGGATCAGCGGCGTCGGGCTCGGGCCGGCGGTGGCCGTCGACGCGGCGGCGGGGGCGGCGAAGATCAGGACGGCGGCGGTGGTCGTGGCGATGACGCGGAACATGGGCACAGCGTCCTCTCCCGCGCTTGTCGAATCCTTGGCGCGACCTTGGTGTCAGGCTGAGGACGCCTCACCGGCGTCCATCGGCGGCTCGACCACGACGCTCCCGGGCCGGCCGCTGCCGCGCCACAGGAAGCGCTGCGCGTACCACTGTCCCGCGGAGCCGGTCCGCTCCCACCCGTCGGCGATGAGCGCGTCCACGAGGGCGCGGACGCCGGCAACCATCTCCGCCGTTGGAGGGTCGGGGTCGGTCATCAGCGTCCACCGCAGCGGCGGGGACTCCCCGATCTGGCGCCGTCGCGACGATCCCGGCGCGCCCGCCATCGCCCGGAAGCTGGACTTGACGTAGCCGGCCTTCCACACGATCTCGCAGGTCCAGTGGGTCTGCGCTTCGTCTGGCCATGGCTCGTCGCGCGGCGCCGGCCGCACGGACGGTCGCCCGACGGGAGACTCAGGCGCCTCGTCGAGCTCGCGCTCGGGCGCGGCGGCGGCCGGCGCCGCCTCGTCCGGGACCGGCGCCTCAGGTGCCTGCAGTAGCGCGGGGTCGGGCGCCGCGGCGGGTCCCCGCGCCGGACGAGCGGCCGGGTCGACCGGCTCGGGCGGGACCCAGGCCGGCTCGACCGGCTCGACGGGTGGCGGTGGCGGCGGCGGGGCCGCGCGCGGCGGCTCGAGCCGCACCACGCGCGGCCGCGGCCGCGACGGGGCGGCGGGCTTCGGGGGCGGCGGCGCAGGGCGCCGCGGGGCGGCGGGCTTCGGGGGCGGCGCGGGGCGCCGCGGCGCGGCAGGCTCGGGCGGCGGGGGCTCCGGCCGGGCGGGCTCCGGGGGCTCGGGTGGGGCGGCGGGCTGCGGGGGCGGGGGCTCGGGTGTCGCTTCCGGTTCGGGGGGCGGGGGCTCGGGTGTCGCTTCCGGTTCGGGGGGCGGGGGCTCGGGTGTCGCTTCCGGTTCGGGGGGCGGGGGCTCGGGCGTCGCGGCGGGTTCGGTACGCGGCCGCTCGACCCAGGCCTCCCAAGGCCGCGGAGGCGGGGCGGGCTCGGGGGGCGGGGGCTCGGCGGTGCCAACGGTCTCGGCCGGCGGCGGCGCGGCACGGCGGCGGCGCCGCACCTGCGCGGCGGTCAGGCCGACGGCGAACGCGAGCACCATCCCGCCGAGCAGCGCCGGGACTGGGAACCCGTCGCCGGCCGCCGGCGACGGCGCCGCCGCGAACGCCACGGTGGGTTCGCCCGCGGACACCGCGAGGACGACCGTCAGCGCTAGCGGATACCACCGTGCCGTTCGCAGGACACCGATGCTGGACCGTGAGAAACGGAACATGCCTAGACGATTCTCCAGTTCCTTAATCGGTCTGCCTATCGAATCCTGGCGCTCATCCGTGTGAGAGAGTCCCATCTTCCCCTCCCGAACACTGAGAGGTTGACTGCAACCGTGACGATCGAGACCACCGCCCCGACCTCCAACCAGAAGCTGCTGCGCTGGGTCGAGGAGGTGGCCCAGCTCACCCAGCCGGACTCGATCCACTGGTGCGACGGCTCGGCGGAGGAATACGACCGGCTCGCACAGCACCTCGTCGACGCCGGGACCTTCGAGCGTCTCAACCAGGCCAAGCGGCCCAACTCCTACCTCGCGCTGTCGGACCCCAGCGACGTCGCGCGCGTGGAGGACCGCACGTTCATCTGCTCGCAGCGCGAGGCCGACGCCGGCCCGACCAACCACTGGCGCGACCCCGCGGAGATGCGCGAGCTCCTGACCGAGAAGTTCCGCGGCGCGATGCGCGGTCACACGATGTACGTCGTCCCCTTCAGCATGGGGCCGCTCGGCTCACCGATCGCCGAGATCGGCGTTCAGCTCACGGACTCCGCGTACGTCGCCACCAGCATGCGGATCATGACCCGCATGGGGAAGGGTGCCCTGGACGTCCTCGGCCCGGACGGCGACTTCGTGCCCTGCCTGCACTCCGTCGGCGCGCCGAACGACACGAGCTCCTGGCCGTGCAACGAGGACAAGTACATCGTCCACTTCCCCGAGACGCGCGAGATCTGGTCGTTCGGCTCGGGCTACGGCGGCAACGCGCTGCTCGGCAAGAAGTGCCTCGCGCTCCGCATCGCCTCCGCCATGGCCCGCGACGAGGGCTGGCTCGCCGAGCACATGCTGATCATCAAGGTCACCTCGCCGGAGGGTGCGCACAAGTACATGACCGGCGCGTTCCCGAGCGCGTCCGGCAAGACCAACCTCGCGATGATGGTGCCGAGCCTGCCGGGCTGGTCCGTCGAGACGATCGGCGACGACATCGCGTGGATGAAGGTCGGCGACGACGGCCGCCTCTACGCCGTCAACCCCGAGGCCGGCTTCTTCGGCGTCGCGCCCAACACCAGCCACGCCACCAACCCGAACGCGATCCAGACCGTCCGCAAGAACACCATCTTCACGAACTGCGCGAAGACCGACGACGGCGACATCTGGTGGGAGGGCGGCACGCCCGAGCCGCCGGAGCACGTGCTCGACTGGAAGGGCCAGGACTGGACGCCCGAGTCCGGCACCCGCGCCGCCCACCCGAACGCCCGCTTCACGACGCCCGCGGCTCAGTGCCCGTCGATCGCGCCCGAGTGGGAGGACCCCGCCGGCGTCCCGATCGACGCGTTCCTTTTCGGCGGCCGCCGCGCGAGCGTGGTGCCGCTCGTGCGCGAGGCGTTCGACTGGGAGCACGGCACGTTCATCGGGGCCACGATGAGCGCGGAGACCACCGCGGCCGCGGCCGGCGAGGTCGGCGCGCTGCGCTTCGACCCGATGGCGATGCTCCCGTTCTGCGGCTACAACATGGCCGACTACTTCGGCCACTGGCTCGAGCTCGGCCGCCGCGAAGGCACCAGGCTGCCCCGCGTCTACATGGTCAACTGGTTCCGCAAGGACGACGACGGCAAGTTCCTGTGGCCCGGCTTCGGCGAGAACTCGCGGGTCCTTGCGTGGATCTTCCGCCGCCTCGACGGCGACGCGGGCGGCAGGGAGACCCCGATCGGCTGCGTCCCACGCCCCGAGGACGTCGACACCGGCGGCCTCGACATCGCGCCCGAGCGCCTGGAGGAGCTGCTGAGCGTCGACGAGGACGGGCTGCGCGCCGAGCTCGCCCAGGTCGGTGAGTTCCTCGACCGCTTCGGCGACCGTCTGCCGGCCGAGATCCGCGGGCAGTTCGAGACGCTGCAGCGCAAGCTGGCATAGACCGGCCCGGCAGGGCATGATTGGACGTGCAGTGAGCCTTGCGGAGGAGACCGAAGCCGGCCTCTCGCCGGCGACCAGGCTGCTCGAGCTGATCGAAGCGCGTGTTCCGGCCGATCGCGCGGACGCCGTGCGCGCGTTCGCCGAGGCCTACCTGCGCCGGCTCTCCGGCGACGCGTCCGAGGGCATCGCGCCCGACCAGCTGCTCGCCGAGGTGCTCGGCGCGTTCGAGTTCGCGTCGGCGCGCGGCGCCGAGCCGATCGCGGTGCGCGCGTTCAACCCGACGCTCGCCGAGCACGGCTACGAGCCGCTCGGCTCGGTCGTGGAGACGAACACCGACGACTGGCCGTTCCTGGTCGACTCGGTGTCGGGCGCGCTCGAGTCGCACCGGCTCGAGGTCGCACGGCTGCTGCACCCGGTGATCGGCGTGGAGCGCGACGGCGACGGCCGGATCGCCGCGGTCGGACGCGCGCGCGACGCGCGGCACCGCGAGTCGGTCATGCACTTCGACCTCGCGCGCCGGCTGAACGACGAGCAGCTGGAGGAGGTCGATCACGCCGTCCGCGACGCGCTGCAGGCCGTGCGCGGGGTCGTGACCGACTTCGAGGCGATGTCGGAGCGCGTGGACGACATGATCACCGTCGCCCGCGCCGGCACCGCCCGCTACCCGCGCGACGAGGTCCACGAGGTCGCCGACTTCCTCGAGTGGCTGCTCAAGGGCAACTTCGTGCTGCTGGGCGCGCGCGAGTACGACATCTCCAACGACGCGATCAGCGTGATCTCGGGATCGGGCCTGGGGATCCTCAGCGACGAGGACCAGTCCACGTTCTGCACGCCGGTGCCGCTCTCACAGCTCCCGCCCGGGGTGCGCGAGCGCGCCACGAGCGGCGACCTGCTGATGGTGGCCAAGACCAACGCCGTCTCGCCGGTGCACAAGCTCGAGCGCATGGACTACATCGGCGTCAAGCGGGTCTCGCGCGCGGGCGAGATCGTCGGCGAGTCGCGGCTACTCGGGCTCTTCACGTCGAAGGCGTTCGCCGAGCGAGCGTCCGACACGCCGCTCCTGCACCGCAAGCTGCGCCAAGCGCTCGACGCGGAAGACCTGATCGAGGGCTCGCACGACTACAAGGCGGCGGTCACGCTGTTCGACACGTTCCCGAAGGAGGAGCTGTTTGCGGCCCCGATCGACGACCTGCGGCGCGCGGTCGTCGCGCTGATCGGGCTCGAGGGCTCCGACAAGGTGCGGCTGCTGGGCCGGCGCGACGCCGACGGCCGCAGCGCGTCGATCATCCTCTCGCTCCCGCGTGCCCGCTACAGCGCCCCGCTCGTGTCGCGGGCCAGCGCGCTCCTGCGTGAGCGCTTCGACACCGCGGGCGTCGAGGCCCACCACGTGCTCGACGAGGGCGAGCGCGTGCGCGTGCACTTCTTCGTCCACACGGCCGGGGGGCTGCCCGAGCTCCCCATGCGCGACCTCGAGGAGGAGGCGATCGCGCTCGCCCGCACGTGGGACGACGAGCTCGCCGATGCGCTCGGCAAGGGCGGCCGCGCCCTGGCCCGCACCTGGGCCTCCCGCTTCCCCGACCACTACAAGGGCTACACGAGGCCGGAGCTGGCGGCGATCGACGTCGCGTGCTTCACGCGCCTCGACAAGGGCGAGTCGTTCGTGGTCAGCCTCCATCCGATCGGCGACGAGCGGCCGACGAGGGTGGCGCTCTACAAGCGCGGCGCCAAGATCGAGCTCTCGCGGGCGATGCCGATGCTCGAGGACCTCGGCCTGCGCGTGATCGAGGAGATCTCCACCCGCCTGCGTGGGCCGCAGGAGATGTGGGTGCAGGAGTTCCGCGTGCTCGGCCCGGGCGAGGACCCGCTCGACCTCGAGGACGTCGGCGACCGCGTGGCGGAGGCGATCGCGGCGGTGTACCGGGGTGACGACGAGTCCGACCCGCTCAACCGCCTGGTGATCACCGCCGGCCTCGACCGGGGACAGGTCGCGATCATGCGCGCGTACCGCAAGTACCGCCAGCGGATCGGCTCGCGCTTCACCGAGGGCTACCAGAACGACGTGCTGGTCGCGAACTCGCCGATCACGGCCAAGCTCGTGCGGTACTTCGAGCTGCGGTTCGACCCCGACATCGAGACCGACGAGGAGGCCGAGCGCGAGCTGCGCGACGAGATCCTCGCCGACCTCGAGGAGGTCGCGTCGATCGACCACGACCGGATCCTGCGCAACCAGCTCGGCGCGATCGACGCGACGCTGCGCACGAGCGCCTACAAGCCCGAGCGCGGCGCCACCGCGTTCAAGCTGCGCTCGGCCGACGTCCCCGCGATCCCGATGCCCGCGCCCGAGTTCGAGATCTACGTCTACGCGCAGGACATGGAGGGGATCCACCTGCGCGGCGGCAAGATCGCGCGCGGCGGCATCCGCCACTCCGACCGCATGGACTACCGCACCGAGGTCTACGGCCTCATGCGCGCCCAGCTGACCAAGAACGCGATCATCGTCCCGGCCGGCGCCAAGGGTGGCTTTATCGTCAAGCGGCCTGAGATCACCCGCGAGGCGGTCAAGGAGTCGTACGTCACGTACATCCGGTCGCTGCTCGACGTCACCGACAACCTCGTCGACGGCCAGGTCGTGCAACCGGAGCGGGTCCGCGTGCGCGACGAGGACGACACCTACCTCGTGGTCGCGGCCGACAAGGGCACCGCGACGTTCTCCGACACCGCCAACGCCGTCTCCGCCGAGTACGGCTTCTGGCTCGACGACGCGTTCGCCTCCGGCGGCTCGGTCGGCTACGACCACAAGAAGCTGGGGATCACCGCGCGCGGCGCCTGGGAGTCGGTCAAGCGCCACTTCCGCGAGCTCGGCATGGACCCGGCCACCGACGTGTTCACCGCGGTCGGCATCGGCGACATGTCCGGCGACGTGTTCGGCAACGGCATGCTGCTGTCGGACAAGATCAAGCTCGTCGCGGCGTACGACCACCGCCACGTGTTCGTCGACCCCGATCCCGACCCGGCCGCCTCGTTCGCGGAGCGCAAGCGCCTGTTCGACATGTCCGGCTCCTCGTGGGACGACTACTCGCGCGACGTGATGTCCCCGGGCGGCGGCGTGTTCCGCCGCGACGCGAAGTGGATCGAGCTGCCCGATCGCGCCCGTGAGCTGCTCGGCATCGAGGAGGAGCGCGTCCCGCCCAACGAGGTGATCCGCGCGATCCTGCGCGCGGACGTCGACCTGCTCTGGAACGGCGGCATCGGCACCGTGGTCAAGGCGTCGACCGAGAGCGACGCCGACGCCAGCGACCGCTCGAGCGACTCGATCCGCGTCGACGCGACCGAGCTCCGCGCGCGGGTGGTGGGCGAGGGCGGCAACCTCGGCTTCACCCGTCGCGCGCGGGTCGAGTTCGCGGCGGCCGGCGGGCTGATCAACGCCGACTTCATCGACAACTCGGCGGGCGTCGACTGCTCCGACCACGAGGTCAACCTCAAGATCCTGCTCGGCCTCGCCGAGCGGCGCGGCGAGATGACCCGGGCCGAGCGCGACGAGCTGCTCGAGGCGGTCACCGACGACGTCGTCGAGCACGTGCTCTACGACTCGTTCCTGCAGGCACAGATCATCGCCCAGGAGGTCGAGCGGTCGGCCGGGCGGATGTTCGCGTACGAGGACCTGATCGAGCTGCTGGAGGCGACCGGCCTGCTCGACCGCGCCAGCGAGAACCTCCCGGGCAACGACGAGATCACCGAGCGCCGCCGCGCCGGGCGGGGGATGCAGCGGCCTGAGCTGGCGATCCTCGTCGCGTACGCCAAGCGGTGGGTCGCGCGCTCGCTGGAGGCGACGGGGTTCGCCGACGACCCATGGCTGGAGCGCGACCTGCGGGCCTACTTCCCGCCCGCGGTCGTCGAGCGGTGCGGCCACCTGCTGGCCGACCACCCGCTGCGCACGCAGCTCACCTGCATGCTCAACGCCAACCAGGTCGTGAACGCACTCGGGCCCACGTTCGTGTCGCAGCTCGTGGCCGAGCGCTCGGCCGACGTGGCCGAGGTCGTGCGGGCCTTCCGGATCGCCTGCGAGGCAACCAGCGCCGATGAGCCGTGGGAGACGATCGAGGGCCTCGAGAACATCGACCGCGCGACGCAGATGCAGCTGCTCGGCGGCGTCGACGCGCTGGTCGAGATGACCGCCCGCTGGTACCTGACGTGCGCGCCGGGCGCGCCGTTCGAGGAGACGATCGCCGCGGGCCGCGACGGCTTCGAGCGCCTGGGCGCGGTCCTCCCGGACCTCGGCACCGAGGAGCGGCGGCGGCGTCGCGACGAGCAGCTCGAGCGACTCACCGGCGAGGGCGTGCCCGCCGAGATCGCGCGCGCCCACGCGCTGCGCGCCGAGCTGGTCCATGCGCCCGACGTCATCGCGGTGGCCTCGATCACCGGCCGCTCCGTCGAAGAGGTGGCGCGCGTGTTCTTCGCGATCGGCGCCGAGCTGCGGCTGGACTGGATGGAGCGGGAGCTGGCGCGCGTCCGGTCGTCGACGCGGATGCAGCGGTGGGCGCTGCAGGCGCTGCGCGAGGACGCGTGGAAGGCGCGCCGCGACCTCGCCGAGGCCGCGCTGCGCGAGAGCCCGGGCGCCGACCCGCTCGTCGCCGTCGAGCACTTCCTGCACGAGCATGCGGCGCAGGCCGGGCGGCTGGAGTCGTTCCTGCGCGCGCTGAGCCGCGAGGGGGAGTCCGACCTCGCCGGCCTCTCGCTCGGCGTGCGGCAGCTGGCCGCGCTGGTAGCCTGACCGCGCCTTGACCGGAGCAGGTGCGCCTGCATAAGGTCACCGCAGGCGACGACGGGAGAGGAGACGCCATGCAGGAGCTCGTGCCACTGGTGAGCGGCTTTGCGGTAGGCCTTGCGCTCGGGGCGTTGCGGCCGTCGCTGCGTCTGTGGGTCGGCGCGGCGCTCGCGGTCGTGCTCGGCGTGCTCGCCACGGTCGTGACCGGCGAGTTCAAGACGAGCTGGGCGTTCGTCCTCGTCGACATCCCGCTCGTCGCGCTCGCGTCCGTGTGCGGGCTGCTGGTCGCCCGCCGCATCGTGCCGCGCGCGACGCGGACGAGCTAGCGATGGCGGCCGGACCATGTCCGACCGCGTGCCCGTCCTGTTCCCCGCCGGGGTCGCCGATCCCGCGGGCGAGGCCGGGTACGTCGCGGACGCCGCCGGCATCGTGGCGGTCGCGCTCGGGGACGGGCGGCCGCTGTGGCGCAGCGACGCCGCGAGCACGCCCGTGCTGGCCGACGCTGACCGGCTCGTCGCCGTCCGCGCGGCGCCGCTCGAGGTCGTCGTCCTGCGCGACGGCGAAGCGGTGCTGGTGTCCGAGCCCGTGCCGCTGCCCTCGTGGGCGACGGAGCCGTCCAGGCTGCGGGCGCGCGCGACCGGCGCGACCCTCCACCTGGAGTGGGAGGCCCGCTCCCGCTATGCCGGCGGGGCGCCGCCGCCCGCGCACGTCCTGCGCGCCGCCACGCGCGACGAGGCCGGGGCCGCGGAGATCGACCTCGAGTCGGGCGCCGTGACGGCGGTCGCCGCCACCCCGCAGGCCTACCGCCGGCCGCCGCTCGACGCGGACGACCTCGAGCAGCCGTGGCTCGCGGGCGACACCGTGGTCCGGCTGGAGTGGGACGTGAGCAACGGCGAGCAGACGCTCGTGCTCGAGCCCGGCTCGACGACGCTGGCGCGCGGCGAAGGCCTCGTAACGGAGCCGGCGGTGGACGGGTCCCACATCTTCGTCGGCGCGGGCGATGCCTGGTCGATCTTCGCCGTGCCGTCCGGCCGGCAGGTCGCCACGGTGACACACGATCCCGGGGCGACGTCGCCGGCGATCGTCGGCGACCGCGTCTTCTACCTGGTGCAGTCGCCCGGCGCGCGAGCGCTCCGGGCACGTGAGCTGGAAACCGACATGTTGGTCTGGGAGCTGCCGCTGACCGCGCCGCAGACGTCGGGCGCTCCGCGGCTGCGGGAGTGAAGGAGGCACGATGGCGAGCGAGCGGAGCTACTTCAAGGCGGCCCAGGAGCGCGGACTGGAGGAGGACCTCGCGGCCGAGCTCCGGCGTACGCGCGGGCTGACGCCCAGCTCGCTGCGCGAGCTCCCCGACCGGGCCCTGCGGCGCGCGATCCGGCGGCTCGAGTTCCCGGACATGGCGCGCAAGCGCGAGGAGTTCCGCCGGCGCATCACGGTCGGCGCCGAGGGGCGCGTGCCGGTTCCGGACGCCCTCCCGAACGCGCTGCGCGAGCTCGACAGCGCCCGCATGCGGGCGCAGCCGGCGCAGGTGGCCGGCATCCCCACCGGCCGCGACGTCCCGCCGACCGCCCTGCTGCCGCGCCTGGGGATCGGGCCGGGCGCGGGCGCGGCGTGGGTCGCGCTCGGCCCCGGCAACATCGGCGGGCGCACGCGCTCGATCGTCCCGCACCCGCGCGACTCGAAGGTCCTGTGGGCCGGCAGCGTCGGCGGCGGCGTCTGGCGGACCGGGGACAGCGGCGCGAGCTGGCACCCCGTCGACGACTTCATGGCCAACCTCGCCGTCTGCTCGATGGTGATGGACCCGACGAACCCCAACGTCATCTACGCAGGGACCGGCGAGGGCTTCTTCAACACCGACGCGCTGCGCGGCGCGGGCATCTTCCGCACCACCGACGGCGTCTCGTGGCAGCAGATCCCGTCCACCGCGGGCGCGAACTTCCGCTCGGTCAACCGGCTCGCGATCTCGCCGAACGGCAAGGTGCTGCTCGCGGCCACCGGCGCGGGGCTGTTCCGCAGCGCGGACGCCGCGCGGGCGACCTGGAGGCGGGTGCTCAGCGCCGAGATCGCCGATGTCAAGTACCACCCGACCGACAACGCCAAGGCGGTGGCGGGCGGCCTGCGCAACGGCCAGGCCTACTACACGACCGACGGCGGCCAGACGTGGACCGCCGCCACCCACCGCCAGCCGTGGACCGGCCGCGTCGAGCTCGCCTACGCCACGAAGAACCCCGCGCAGGTGTACGCGTCGGTCGACGTGAACAACGGCCAGATCTGGCGCTCGACCAACGGCGGGCGCAGCTACGCCAAGCGCCGCGGCGTCATGGACGGGCTCGCGGTGCCCTACCTCGGCGACCAGGGCTGGTACGACAACATCATCTGGGCCGGCGATCCCACCGACGCGAACCTCGTGATCGTCGGCGGCGTCGACCTCTGGCGCAGCACCGACGGCGGCGACACGCTGCGCGACATCAGCACCTGGTGGGACCGCCGCTCCGCGCACGCCGACCAGCACTGCATCGTCGCCGCGCGCGGCTACAACGGCCGGACCAACAAGCGCGTGTACTTCGGCAACGACGGCGGCATCTACACCACCACCGACGTCCGGACCGTCGGCGACAACCCGAACCAGCCGCGCATCAGGGGCTGGAAGGAGCTCGTCAACACCTACGGGGTGACGCAGTTCTACGGCGGCGCCGGTAACGCCACCAGCGGCTCGATCGTCGGCGGCGCGCAGGACAACGGCACGCTCCTGTTCACCACCGCGAACGGGAGCGAAGGCTGGACCGAGATGTTCGGTGGCGACGGCGGCTGGTGCGCGGCCGATTCCACGGACCCGGACGTCTTCTACGGCGAGTACGTCTTCCTCAACATCCACCGGAGCCTGGACGGCGGCGCGACCGCCGACTACATCAGCGGCCAGTTCTGGGACGGCTTCCAGTGGACGTGGAAGCCGCTCCCGTATCGCATCCCCGACGCGCGCAACGCGAACGCGCTGTTCATCGCCCCGTTCGTGCTGGACCCGAACGAGCCGAACCGGATCCTGGGCGGCGGCCTCTCGCTGTGGCGGACGAACGACGCCAAGCGGCCGAACACCAACAGCACCGGCCCGAGCTGGCGGTCGATCAAGGCCAGCGCCGGCAGCCTCATCAGCGCGCTCGCGATCGCGCGCGGCAACGCCAACGTCGTGTGGGTCGGCCACGAGGACGGGCAGGTCTTCAAGTCCACCAACGGGACCGTCGCCAGCCCGATCTGGCGCAAGGTCGACCACACCGGCGCGCACCCGCTGGCCGTCGACCGCTACTGCACGGGCATCACGATCGACGCCCGCGCGCACGACACGGTCTACGTGACGTTCTCGGGCTACAACCGCGGGAACGTCTGGAAGACCGTGGACGGCGGCACCGCGTGGACCAACATCGGCCAGGCGCTGCCGGCGGCACCGGTGCGGGCGCTCACCATCCATCCGGACAACTCGGCCTTCGTGTATGCGGGCACCGAAGTCGGCATGTTCGCGAGCGAGGACGGCGGGGCGACGTGGTCGGCCACCAACGAGGGGCCGACCAACTGCTCCGTCGACGACCTGTTCTGGATGAACCGCGTCCTGATCTGCGTGAGCCACGGCCGCGGGATGTTCAGCATCGACCTCTCGACGCCGTGACGGTCATGCCTTCTTGACCCGATAGCGCAGGTGGGTGACGTCGCGGCCCTCGGTGACCGACACCGGGCCCTCGAGGTCGACCGGCGCGACCCCGAGCCCGTCGAAGAACGGCGTGCCGCCGCCGAGCAGGACCGGCACGAGGTCGATCCAGATTTCGTCGAGCAGGCCGGCGTCGAGGCACTGGCTCGCGACCGAGCCGCCGTTGACGCCGACGCCATGGCCGCCGGCGAGCTCGCGGGCCGTCTCGATCGCGGCCTCGATCCCGTCGCTCACGAACGTGAACGGCGCGTCGGCGGGCCAGTCCTCGGGGGGCGGGTTGTGGGTGAGGACGACGACCGGCTTGCCGATCGGGTGGTTGCCGTCCCAGCCGCGCGTGTAGTCGAACAGCTTGCGGCCGACCACGAGCGCGCCGGTCATGCCGAGCACGGTCCGCCAGTGCTCGGCGTTCTCCTCGGTCATGCGCATCGTCATCTCGGGCTTCGTGGTGGGCACCTCGACGTCGCCGTTGCCGTACCACTTGAAGAGATGCTCGAAGCCGGTCTCGTTCGGGCCCGAGATGTAGCCGTCGATCGACATGCTCGCGCCGGTGTAGACGGTGCTCATTGCGTGCTCCTTCGGGTCGGGTTACGGCGGTTTAACGCCGGCCCGCGGGCGAACTCATCGGTCCCGCGCGCGCCCGCTGCTGCGCGGCGGTGACGGCCCGGGTCAGCGTGTCGACGTCGTAGGCGCCCTCGTGGCGGCGGCCGTTGACGAAGAACGTCGGCGTGCCCGCGACGCCGCTGGCGTCGGCGTTCGCGACGTCGTCGCCGATGTGGGGTAGATGGACGTGGCGGCGGATGTCGCTCCAGAAGCGGTCGCGGTCGAGGCCCACCTCGGCGGCGTAGCGGTCGAGGTCGCGCGGGTGGAGCTCCTCCGGGTGGGCGATCAGGAGGTCGTGCATCGGCCAGAACGCGCCTTGGGCGGCGGCGGCCTCGGCGGCCTCGGCGGCCATCTCGGCGCTGCGATGCACGTCGTTGAGCGGCAGGTGGCGCCAGACGTAGCGCAGGTCGTCGCCGAACGAGTCGAGCAGCTCGCGGATCGCCTGCTCCGCCATCCCGCAGTACGGGCACTCGTAGTCGCCGTACTCGAGCAGCGTGACGGGAGCGTCGGGGGCGCCGCGGACGTGGTCGCGCTGCGGGTCGACGTCCTCGGCGAGGTCGACGAGGTCCTCGGCGGTGCGCGAGAGCTGCCGCGCTCGCACGTCCTCGGGCAGCCGGGCGATGATCGTGAAGACCAGCCAGGCGAGTAGCGCCGCGACCACGGCCGAGGCGAGCACGCCGACCTTGGCCTCCTCGAGCTGGCGTCCCTCGAACGCGATGGTGGCGATCAGCAGCGAGACCGTGAAGCCGATCCCGGCGACGGCCGCGGTGCCGACGCGTGCCGGCCCCGTGATCCCGGGCGCGAGCCCGCCCGGCCACAGCCGCGATACCAGCTCCGTCCCGAGCAGGAGGCCGACCGGCTTGCCGACGACGTAGCCGAAGAAGATCCCGAGCGTGATCGGGGAGCTCACGGCGTCCGCCAGCAGGTCGCCGTCGACCTCGATCCCGGTGTTGGCGAGCGCGAACAGCGGCACGATCACGAAGCTCGTCCATGGGTGCAGCCGGTACTGGAGGCGCTCGTTGGGCGAGATCGCGGCGGCCACGCCGAGCTGCGCCGAGCGCGCGAGCTGCGGCGTCGGCTGCTCGCGGAACGAGCGGGCGAGCTCGGTGACCTGCTCGAGGCTCGCTCGGGCGGGCGGGTAGGCGGCGGTGACCAGCCCCACCGCGAGGCCGGTGATCACGGGGTCGATGCCGGCGTCGTGCAGCGCGAGCCAGACGCCGACGCCGAGCACCGTCGCGAGCGGGAGGCGCCAGCCGGCGGGCGCGTAGCGCACCGGGTACAGCGCCGCGAACAGGCCGGCGGCGATGAGAAGCGGCATGCGCTCGACGTGCTCGGTGTAGACGGTCGCGATCACGAGCAGCGCGACGAGGTCGTCGAAGACGGCGACGGTGAGCAGCCGCACCCGCAGCCGGGTGCCGGAGGGCGCCACGAGCGCGAGCACGCCGAGCGCGAACGCGGTGTCCGTCGACATCGCGGCGCCCCATCCCTGCGCGCCCGAGCCGCCGGCGTTGAAGATCAGGTAGACGAGCACGGCGAGCGTCATGCCGCCGAGAGCGGCGCCGAGCGGGAGGGCGACGCGCCGGCGCTCGCGCAGCTGCCCGACGTCGAGCTCGCGCTTGGCCTCCAGCCCGACGACGAGGAAGAAGAACGTCATCAGGCCCTCGTTGACCCACTCGCGCAGCTCGAGCGAGATGCCGGCGTCCCCGAGCCGGAGCGACAGCTCGGTCGTCCAGACCGACTCGTAGGACTCCGGCCACGGCGAGTTCGCCCACAGCAGGGCGGCGATCGCGGCGCCCAGGAGGACGACCGCGCCGCCGGTCTCGGTGCTGAGGAAGTCGCGCAGGGGCGCCGCGAGGTTGCGCGCCCAGGCCGTGGTCTCCCGGAGGGGGATGGTCGTCACACCCCCCATTGATGACAGGATTGGGAGATGGAGCAGCGCGCGGTGGTCGTCCCGCCGGGACAGGGACATCGGATCGGCAACGTCGAGTTCCTGGCCCGCACGGCGGACACGCCGCGGTTCACGTTCGGGATCATCGAGATCGCGGCCGGGCGGGTGCTCGAGGCGCACGTCCACGACGGCGAGGACGACGCCTTCTACATCATCGAGGGCGAGATGACGTTCGTGGTCGGCGAGGACGAGATCCCCGCGCCGCCGGGCACGTTCGTCCTCGTCCCGCCCGACGTCGAGCACGGCTTCCGCAACGACGGAGACGTCCCCGTCCGTATGTTCAACATCCACGCGCCGGCGGGCTTCGACCGGCGAATCGGCCTACCGGATTAGTGCGGGTGCTCGCCGGTCGCGGCGGGCGGGCGTGACTCCTCGGCGAGCGAGGTGATCGTGAGCAGGCCGCGGGCGGCGTCCTCGAGCACGCCGGTCGCCTCGTCGTTCGAGCGCGCGTACAGCTCGACCAGCAGGTGGACGACGATCTGGTCCTCGTCGTGCTTGTGGAAGCGCACATGCGTGAAGAACTCGCGGGTGCCGTTGTCGCCGAACGCCGCGTAGGCGAGCGAGTCGGCCGCCTCGGGGCCCGAGCAGGACTCGACGCCGTCGGCGTCGACGGTCACGGTGCACGAGGCGACCCACGGCGTGCCGGCCACCATGCGCTCCCAGCGGTCCTCGATCGGCTCGATCCGGCCGTTGTGGAACGCGAGGTGCGGCTGGTCGTGCATGCAGTCGAGGCACTGGACGACGGCCTCCTGCAGCTCGTCGACCACGTCGGCCCGCTCGCCGGTCACCGGGTCGATCCGGTGGATCCCCTCGTAGTGGACCTGGACCTCGAGCTCCTGCGACCAGCAGCGGTAACAGCGCAGCCAGGCGCCGATCGGCGCTCCTTCGGAACCCTCCATCCCACCCATTCTATGCTCCGCCGAGTGCGGTTCCTGGCTCCGGCGGTTGCGCTGCTGATCCTCGTCGGCTGCGGCGAGGGGGGCCCGACGCCCGAGGAGCAGGTGCGGTCGACCGTGACGGAGTTCGGCCGCGCGACGGCGGCCAAGGACTACCAGACGCTGTGCGACCGCCTGCTGGCCCCGTCGCTGGTCGAGGACGTGGAGTCGATCGGCCTGCCGTGCGAGGTGGCGCTGCGTCAGGGGCTCGGCGCCGTGCGCGAGCCGCGGCTGACGATCGGGCGCATCCAGGTGAAGGACGACACGGCGTCGGCCGAGGTGCGGACGGCCGCGGCGGGGGAGGAGCCGTCCAAGGACACGCTCGAGCTGGTCAACCTCGACGGCGAATGGAAGATATCCTCGCTTGGGACCTAGCCATGGCGGACGAGCAGATCAGCGACCACATCGAAGCGCTCGTCAAGGAAGAGCACGAGCTGCTCGACCGCGGCGGGACCCAGGGCGGCCTCGACGACGAGGCGCACGGGCGGCTCGCGGAGATCAAGGTCGAGCTCGATCGGTACTGGGACCTGCTGCGCCAGCGGCGGGCGCGGCGGCGCGCGGGCGAGGACCCCGAGGGCGCCAGCCCTCGCGACGCCGATACGGTCGAGCAGTACCTGCAATGACCGTCGCCGTCGTCGCGCGCCGATGACCGTCGAGCTCGGCGCGTTCGTCGTCCCGGACGCCGCCGACCCGGACGCGATTCTCGACCAGGTGCGGGCGGTCGAGGACGGCGGGCTCGAGCTCGTCGGGATCCAGGATCACCCGTACCAGCGCCGCTTCCTGGACACGTTCGCGCTGCTGGCCTTCCTGGCCGCGCGGACCGAGCGCGTGCGGCTGTTCCCCGCCGTCGCGAACCTGCCGCTGCGGCACCCGGCGATGCTGGCCAAGGCGGCGGCGTCGATCGATGTGCTGAGCGGCGGACGGTTCGAGCTCGGCCTCGGCTCCGGCGCGTTCTGGGAGGCGATCGAGGCGTTCGGCGGGCCGGTGCGGTCGGGCCCGGTGTCGGTCGATGCGCTCGAGGAGGCGATCGCGATCCTGCGGGCCTGCTGGTCCGGCGAGCGGTCGGTCACGTTCGAGGGCGAGCACTACCGGGTGCGCGGCATGAAGTTCGGGCCGCCGCCGGCGCATCCGATTGGCATCTGGCTCGGCGCCTACGGGCCGCGGATGATGCGCGTGGTCGGCCGCCTCGCCGACGGCTGGTTCCCGAGCCTGCCCAGGCTCCCACTCGAGGACGTGCCCGGCCGCGTCCGCATGATCGAGGAGGCCGCTGATCGCGCCGGCCGCGACCCGAAGGCGATCCGGCGGATCGCGAACGTCAACGGGCGGATCGCCGACGGCCCGGTCCGCGGCTGGCTCGACGGCCCGCCCGAGCACTGGATCTCCGAGCTCGGCACGCTCGCCCGCGACCACGGGTTCGACGGCTTCCTCCTCTGGACCCAGGACGACATGGTCGAGCAGATCGGCCGCCTGGCCGCCGAGGTCGCGCCCGCGCTCCGCGGCGCGTGACCGCACGGGTTGTGGCGCCCCTCAGGGCGCGGTTCGTGGCGCCCGCGCTCAGGTCTGCGTCGGGAAGCCCAGATTGACCCCCGCGTGGCTGGGGTCGGGCCAGCGCGACGTCACGACCTTGCCGCGGGTGTAGAAGCGCACGCCCTCCGGCCCGTGCATGTGCAGGTCGCCGAACAGCGACGCCTTCCAGCCGCCGAACGAGTGGTACGCCATCGGGACCGGGATCGGGACGTTGACGCCGATCATGCCGGCGGTCGCCTGCTGCTCGAACAGCCGGGCGGCGCCGCCGTCGCAGGTGAAGATCGCGGCGCCGTTGCCGTACGGGTTCGCGTTCACGAGCTCGAGCGCCTCGGGGTAGCTCTCGGCGCGCACCACGACCAGCACGGGGCCGAAGATCTCCTCGTCGTAGATCCGCATGCCGGGGCGCACATGGTCGAACACGCACGGGCCGAGGAAATAGCCGCCCTCGTGGCCCTCGACGACGAGGTCGCGGCCGTCGACCGCGAGCTCGGCGCCCTCCTCCACGCCCGCCTCGACGAGCCCCGCCACCTTCTCGTGGTGCCGCTCCGAGACGAGCGGGCCCATGTCCGACGACGGGTCGGTGCCTGGGCCGACGGTCAGGCCGCCGATCCGCTCGCGGACGCGCTCGATCAGCGGGTCGGCGACATCGCCGACCGTGACCGCCACGGACACGGCCATGCAGCGCTGGCCCGCCGACCCGTACGCGGCGGAGACGAGGCCGTCGGCCGCCAGGTCGAGGTCCGCGTCCGGCAGCACGACCGCATGGTTCTTCGCCCCGCCGAGCGCCTGCACGCGCTTGCCGTTGCTCGTGCCGGTCTCGTAGATGTACTTGGCCACCGGGGTGGAGCCGACGAACGAGACGGCGGCGATGCCCGGGTGCCCGAGGATCGCGTCGACCGCCTCCTTGTCACCGTGCACGACGCTGAACACGCCGTCGGGGAGACCGGCCTCGGCCCACAGCTCGGCAAGGCGCAGCGACGGGGACGGGTCCTGCTCGGAGGGCTTGAGGACGAAGGCGTTGCCGCACGCGATCGCGACCGGCGCCATCCACAGCGGCACCATGACCGGGAAGTTGAACGGGGTGATGCCGGCGACGACGCCGAGCGGCATCCGCATCGAGTGCGAGTCGACGCCGCCGGAGACCTGCGGCGTGTTCTCGCCCTTGAGCAGGTGGCCGAGGCCGCAGGCGAACTCGACGATCTCCAGTCCGCGCGTGACCTCGCCGCGCGCGTCGGCGAGCACCTTGCCGTGCTCGCGCGTGATGAGCGCCGCGAGCTCGTCCGTGTGACGAGCGACCAGCTCGCGGAACGCGAACATGACCTGCGCGCGGCGGGTGAGCGAGGCCGCGCCCCACTCGGCCGCCGCCGCCGCGGCGGCGGTGACGGCCCGGTCGACGTCCTCGGCGGTCGCGAACGGCACGCGCGCGACCACCTCGCCGGTCGCGGGGTCGGTCACCTCGCCATGGCGGTCCGCGGCGCGCTCGTCGCGCCGCCCGCCGATCCAGTGCCTCAGGACAGTCTCGCTCGCGGTCGTGCTCATACGCCTCATCGTGCCCACGCCGCGGTGCGCGAAACAGTGGCGGAACGTCGCGATTCTGTCGCGGGATTGCGACGGAACGTCGCGAAGGGACGAACTGCGCTGGGTAGGGAGGCGGTGGATCGGCCGCTCCGGCTGCCGAGTGTCGAGTTAATACGCCTCAGGCCCATTAAGTCGACACTCGACCCGCAGAGCCGCCAAACCCGCCTCCCTCAATGCCGCAGTTGACGTTCGCCGGACCCGCTACGCGCACGGCATGAAATCCTCCGCCGCGTGACGGAAACGCGCGACCTCGACACACCCCACGGCCCCGCCCGGGCGCACCTGCACCCAGTCGACGACCCCCGCCTGGCGGTCGTGCTCGGCCACGGCGCCGGCGGCGGCGTCGGCGCTCGCGACCTCGTGAAGGCCACCAAGGCCGCCAACGAGGCGGGCGCGACCGTCGCGCTCGTCGAGCAGCCCTACAGCGTCGCCGGGCGGCGCTCGCAGGCGCCCGCGCACCAGCTCGACGCCGCCTGGATCGCCGCGATCGAGCAGCTCGACTTCCCCGACCTCCCGCTGATCACCGGCGGCCGCTCGGCGGGCGCGCGCGTGGCCTGCCGGACCGTCGACGAGACCAACGCGCGAGGCGTCCTCTGCCTCGCCTTCCCGCTCCACCCGCCCGGCCGCCCCGACAAGTCACGCCTGCCCGAGCTCGAGGCCGTGCGCATCCCGGTCCTCATCGTCCAGGGCCGCAGCGACCCGTTCGGCATGCCGCCCGCCGGCCCCGACCGCGAGATCGTCACCGTCCCCGGCAACCACAGCCTCACCGGCGACCTCGACACGCTCGCCAACGCCGTCAAGGACTGGCTCGCGCGGTTCTAGGTCGCGCGCGCCTCCAGCGCGCGGAGGAGCGCGGCCTCGTCGAGGTCCGGGTCCTGCTCGTCGAGCCAGGCCCGGGCCTCGCGGCGCCCGCCGAGCGCGCGCAGGCCCCGCTCGCCGTGCTCGGCCGCGAAGTCCGCCAGCGCACCGAGACGCCGGGCGCGCGTCCGGGTCGCGGGCAGGTCGAGCCCCGCCCGGTGCTCGTCCAGCGCGCGCACGAGATCGTCGATCCCTTGCACCGGGGGGATGGAGGAGACCGCGACGACCGGCACGCCGCGCTCGCCGAGCGACCGCAGCGCGGCGTGCAGGTCGCGGCGCGCCCGCTGCGCCACGGCGCCGAGGTCGGCCTTGGTCACCACCAGGACGTCCGGGACCTCCATGATCCCCGCCTTCAGGAACTGCAGGACGTCGCCCGAGCCGGGCTGCACGACGACCGCGACGGTGTCCGCCGCCTCGGCCACCTCGGTCTCCGACTGCCCGACACCCACGGTCTCGATCACGACCACGTCGAACGCCGCCGCGAGCGCCTGGGCGGCGATGCGCGTGGCGGGCGCCAGCCCACCGAGCCGCCCGCCGGCCGCGGTCGAGCGGACGAACAGCCCGCGGTCGCCGGGGTCGGCCTCGATCCGGACGCGGTCGCCGAGCAGCGAGCCGCCTGACCGCTTGGACGTGGGGTCCACCGCGAGCACCGCGACGGTCCGGCCAGCGGCGCGCCAGGCCCGGGCCAGCGCCGACAGCAGGGTCGACTTGCCCGCCCCCGGCGGGCCCGTGACGCCGACCACGTGCGCGCCCGCCTCGCCGCCGAGCCGCGCCGGCGCCACCTCGGCCAGGAGCGCCGCGGCCTCGGAGCGGAGCGTGCGGTTCTCGAGCAGGTTGAGGGCGGCCGGCGCGGCGGTCAGGTCCCGCTCGCGCAGCCGCGCGCCGAGCTCCGCGCCCCGATCGCGTCTCAAGGCGCCGACCGTGCCGCGAAGCCTCGATCGGCCCTCACACGGCCGAGCGTAGCGTGCCCCTCACGCCGCCGCGCGGACGCCGTTGCGCTCCGCCACGATCCTCACGATGTCGCGCAGGATGCGCGTGAGCTCGAAGTCCTTCGGCGTGTAGACGGCGGCCACGCCGGCTGCCCGCAGCGTCACGGCGTCGGCCTCCGGGATGATGCCGCCGACCACCACGGGAATGTCGGCGTCGCCGAGCGCCGCGATCACGTCGGGGATGAGCTCGCGGTGGGAGCCGGAGAGGATCGAGAGGCCGATCACGTGGACGCCCTCGTCGACCGCCGAGCGCGCGATCTGCGCGGGGGTGAGGCGGATGCCCTCGTAGACGACGTCCATGCCGGCGTCCCGCGCCCGGACCGCGATCTGCTCGGCGCCGTTGGAATGGCCGTCGAGCCCGGGCTTGCCGACCAGGATCTTCAGCGTGCGGCCGAGCGCCTCGCTCACGCGGGCGACCTCCTCACGGAGCTCGGCGAGCTCCTCGCCGGCGGCCGGAGCGGCGGCCTCGCCGACCCCGGTCGGCGCCCGGTAGGAGCCGAACGCGTCGCGCAACGCGGCCGCCCACTCGCCGGTCGTGGCGCCCGCCCGGGCGGCCGCCAGCGTCGCCGGCATGATGTTCTCCTCGCACGCCGCCACCCGCCGCAGCTCGTCCAGCGCGGCAGCCACATCCCCCCGCGAGGCCCGCCATTCCGTCAGGGCCGTCCGCGCCTCCTCCTCGACCGCCGGGTCGATCACGAGGATCCCGCCGTCGGCGGTCAGCGGCGACGGCTCGGTCTCCTCGAACCGGTTGACGCCGACCATCACCTGCTCGCCGGACTCGATCCGCCGGATCCGCTCGCGGTGCGACTCGACCAGGGACGCCTTCATGTACGGGACGGCCTCGACCGCGCCGCCCTGCTCCTCCACGCGGGCCATCTCCTCGCGGGCGCCGGCCAGCAGCTCCGCCACCAGCCCGTCCATCACGACGGAGCCCTCGAAGAGGTCGGGATACTCGAGCAGATCGGTCTCGTAGGCGAGCACCTGCTGGATCCGCAGCGACCACTGCTGGTCCCACGGCCGCGGCAGGCCGAGCGCCTCGTTCCAGGCCGGGAGCTGGATCGCCCGCGCGCGTGCGTTGCGGCCGAGCGTAACCGCGAGCGCCTCGAGCACGATCCGCTGCACGTTGTTCTCCGGCTGCGCCTCGGTCAGCCCTAGGGAGTTGACCTGGACGCCGTAGCGGAAGCGGCGGTGGCGCTCGTCCTGCACGCCGTAGCGCTCGCCGAGCCCGTCCCACAGCTCGGCCATCGCGCGCAGCTTCGCGTGCTCCTCGACGAACCGGACCCCGGCGTTGACGAAGAACGAGATCCGCCCGAACACGGCGCCCATGCGATCCTGCGCGACGCGCTCGCTGACGGCGTCGAGGACCGCGATCGCTGTTGCCATGGAGAAACTGATCTCCTGCACCGGCGTCGCGCCCGCCTCCTGCAGGTGGTAGGAGCAGATGTTGACCGGGTTCCAGCGCGGGACGTGCTCGACCGTGTAGGCGACGGTGTCGGCGATCAGCCGCATCGACGGGCCGGGCGGGAACGCGTAGGTCCCGCGCGAGAGGTACTCCTTGATGATGTCGTTCTGGGTGGTCCCGGCCAGCGCTTCCGGCGCGATCCCGTTCTCCTCCGCGACGACCATGTAGAGCGCGAGCAGCCACGCCGCGGTCGCGTTGATCGTCATCGACGTGTTCATGCGGTCGAGCGGAATGCCGTCCATGAGGGCGTGCATATCGCCCTTGTGCGCGATCGGCACGCCGACCTTGCCGACCTCCCCGCGGGCCAGCTCGTGGTCGGCGTCGTAGCCCGTCTGCGTCGGCAGGTCGAACGCCACCGAGAGGCCGGTCTGGCCCTTGGCGAGGTTGCGCCGGTACAGCTCGTTGGACCGCCGGGCGGTGGAATGGCCCGCGTAGGTCCGCATCATCCACGGCTTGTCGGGCTCGGGGAGCCGGTGACTCATCCGGGCTGATTCTGCCGTACCCTGCGCGGGCGATGCGGCAGATCGACGTCCGCCACCGCGGCCGGGAGAAGGTCATCGCGTGCTTCGAGGTCGACGGGATCCTCGTCGATCCCGGCCCCCAGTCGTGCGAGGACACGCTGCTGGAGGCGCTCGGCGGCGAGGTGCCGAAGGCCCTGCTCCTGACGCACATCCACTTCGACCACGCCGGCGCGGCGGGCGCCCTGGTGCGCCGCTGGCCGGAGCTCGAGGTCTACGTCCACGAGCGCGGCGCGCCGCACCTCGCCAGCCCCGAGCGACTGGTGGCGAGCGCCGCCCGGCTGTACGGCGGGGAGGAGGGGCTGCGCGAGACCTGGGGCGACGTGGTGCCGGTGCCGGAGCAGAACCTGAACGTGCTGTCCGGCGGCGAGACCGTGCTCGGGTTCGAGGTCACCTACACGCCCGGGCACGCGTCCCACCACGTCGCCTACTTTAATGAAAAACGCGGCGTCGCCTTCGTCGGCGATATGGCCGGCGTGCGCATCCCTCCCTATGACCTCACACTGGCGCCCACGCCGCCGCCCGACATCGACGTCGAGGCATGGGAGCGGTCGCTCGACGCGATCGCCGCCTGGGAGCCGTCGACGCTCGCCCTCACGCACTTCGGCACCGCCGACGACCCGCCGGCGCAGCTCGCCGCCGTGCGTGAGTCGTTGCGCTGGCAGGCCGACCTCGCGGCCACGCATGATCAGGACGGGTTCATGGCCGCGCTGCACGAGCGGGTCGCCGCGAGCGCTCCCGACGAGGTCGCCGCCGTCGAGCAGGCCGCGCCGCTCGACCACCTGTTCCTCGGCCTTGATCGCTGGCATCGCAAGCGTGGGTAGACCATGAGAATGAGTGCGGCTTACTCACACTCGCAAGCTCGCGTGAGCGCCTTAGCATGACTGAGGTCGTCGAAGTCCCGAAGGTCCGAGACCCGGGCAGCGGCCTCGAGGACAACTGGCGCGTGATCGTCCTCAACGACGACCACAACACGTTCGACCACGTCGCCCACACGCTGGCGCGGACGATCCCCGGGATCAGCGTCGCCGGCGGCTACGCGCTCGCCGACACCATCCACAACACCGGCCAGGCGATCGTCTGGTCGGGCGTCAAGGAGACGGCCGAGCTGTACTGGGAGCAGCTCCAGGACGCCGGCTTGACGATGGCCCCGCTCGAGCAGGGCTAAGGGCCTGTCCAAGAACCCCGCCACGCCCGTGGCGGCCGTGGACACTTCGCCGGATCGCCACCCGAACCCTCGGAAATACGTTCGTATTCCCTTCGGTTCGTGCGGCGCCCGGCTCGATCCACGACCACCACGGTCGGGCCGGATCTTCTTGGACAGACCCCTAATCGACCACGCCGTTGGGCGTCAGCGCACCGGCGATCACGCGGTCGAACCACGTGTAGACGAGCGGGACCGTGTACCAGCTCGTGTAGTCGGCCCGCCAGTCGCTGAACTCCGGGCCGTACCAGTAGGCCTCGAAGTCGGCCTTGTTCTCCCAGTGCGAGAACTGCCAGAAGCGATAGCGGTCGTCGTTGGAGCGCATCACCTCGTAGTCGGTCGCCCCGTAGCGCAGGCAGACCGGCGCGATTTCCCTGAGCGCGGCCTCGAACTGGTCGCCGCGGAACGTCGTGATGTACCAGGGGATGTTCACGACACCGGCCATCAGGCTCCCACCTCCGCCCGGATCGCTCCCGGGCCGTCCGCAGTCTTGCCAAGCCCCTCCGTCTCGGCTCCGACGAGGATGGCGATCTTGCCGAGATGCTCGTTGTTCTTCATCAGCTGGTGCGCCTCGGCGACCTGGTCGAAGCTCATGGTCCTCCAGAGTACGGGACGGATGGCCCCCGACTCGATGAGCTCGTTCGCCTTGGTGCACTCGTACGCGTTGGCGAAGTGCGAGCCCACGATCTGCTTCTGGCGCATCCAGAGGAAGCGGACGTCGAAGTCGAGGTCGTAGCCGCTGGTCCCCGCGCAGATCACGACCTTGCCGAACGGCTTGAGGACGAGCACGGAGGTGGGGAAGGTCGCCTTGCCGACGTGCTCGAACACGATGTCGGGCGCGGCGCCGAGCTTCTCCTCCACGACCTTGCAGAAGCGGCGCGACTCCTTGTAGCGCGCCTTCTCCTCCTCGGGCGTCTCGCCGCCGCGCCGCATCATGCCGGTGAACTCGTTGCGGTCGATGAAGTCGCAGGCGCCGAGCTCGAGGCACAGCCGGCCCTTGGCCTCGGAGGAGACGACGCCGACCGCGTCGGCGCCTGCCAGGCGGCAGAGCTGGAGCGCGAACACGCCGAGGCCGCCGGCTGCGCCCCACACCAGCACGCGGTGGCCGGCCTGCAGCTCGACCTGGCGGACCAGCATCCGGTAGGCCGTGAAGTACGTGAGCCCGTAGGACGCGGCCTCCTCCCACGTCAGCGCCGCGGGCTTGGGGAGGAGCTGCTGGGCCTGGACCTTGCAGAACTGCGCGAACGAGCCCCAGGTCGTCTCGTAGCCCCAGATCCGCTGCGACGGCGCCGCCATCGGGTCCAGACCGTGGACCTCCGGATCCTCGTACGAGGCCTGGTTGCAGTGGATGACGACCTCGTCGCCGGGCTGCCAGCGCGTGACGCCGGGGCCGACCTTCCACACGATCCCGGAGGCGTCGGAGCCGCCGATGTGGTGGTCCTCGGCGTGGTAGCGGAAGACCGAGACCGGCTCGCCGAGCGCGGCCCAGACGTTGTTGTAGTTGACGCCCGCGGCCATCACGCGAACCACGACCTCCATGGCGCCGGGCTCCGGTACTTCCATCTCCTCGATCTGAAAGGCGTCGCGAGGCTGGCCGAAGCGCTCCTCGCGGATCACCCAGGCGGCCATCGCGTCGGGGAGCACGCCCGGCTCGGTCGAGATCTGGGCGACGTCGGCGGCGTCAACTGGCATGGAGCGGGACCCTATCGGCCGGTCAGAACCAGTCGCGCCGTTTGTGCCACAGCAGGGCGGCGAGGATCGCCGTCGGGACCACGAGCGCGCCGACGCCGAAGACGAGGAAGTCGGTGCGCGACTCCACGTTGTCGACGAGCCACCGGAAGTTCTGGCCGAAGAAGCCGGTGACCAGCGTCCAGACCACGAAGAACGTCGCCACCACGCTGAGCCGAGTCGCGGTGCGGTTGAGGCGCTCGGCGCTGGCGTTGAAGTAGATCCCGGTCAGCGCGGTCAGGTCGTCGGTCTGGCGCTGCAGCTCGCCGCCGATCTGCGCGAGGTGGTCGCCGACGTCGCGCAGGTACTCGCGCGTGCCGCGGCTGAGGCCGGCGAGCTGGAGGATCGCGTCTGACACGGTCTGGAACTGGTCGCGCTGCCCGGCGATCAGGCGCTGGAGCTCGTGCACCTCCTGCTTGAGGCGGTACACGCGCCCCAGCAGCTCGCGCCGCGGCCGCTCGAGCACCTCGGCCTCGAGCGCGTCGATCCGATCCTCGAGCGTCGTGACCGCGGGGAAGAACGCGTCGGTCAAGCCGTCGAGGATCCGGTAGACGAGGTAGTCCTCCTCGTGCGTCGTGGTCGGCTCCAGCTCTTCGTGCAGCTGCTGGAGCAGTGGCAGCCGCTCCCGGTGGACGGTGAGGATCCAGCCGCCCGACACGTAGACGTGGACCTCGACCGGGTGCACGACGCGGTCGGGCTCGTCGGCGCTTCGCGCGGTGAAGAACACGGCCAGCACGTACGTCTGGTAGACGTCGACCTTCGGCCGCTGGCCGAACTCGCGCGTGTCCTCGAGCGCCATCGGATGGAGGTCGAGCGCCGTCTGGAGCGCTGCGAGGTCGTTGTGGTCCGGATCCTGGAGGTCGAGCCAGAAGAACTCGTCCCGGTTGCGGTGACTCGCGATCCGATCGTCGTCGACCGCGGTCAGCACGTCCATGTGAGGGAGGCTACGCGTGCAGCCCACACTCGGTCTTGCCCGTGCCCGCCCAGCGGCCCTCGCGCGCGTCGCCCGGCTTGGTGCAGTGGGTGCAGCCGATCGACGAGTACCCGCGGTCGTGCAGCGGGTTGTACGGGAGGTCGTGCTTGGCGATGTAGCGCCAGACGTCCTGTTCCGTCCAGTCCGCGAGCGGGTTCGCCTTCCAGCGCTCGTGCTTGCGATCCCAGGCCAGCTTGGGCGTGCGGGCGCGGGTCGGCGACTGGTCGCGGCGGACGCCGGAGACCCACGCGTCGACGTCGGCCAGCGCCTCCGTCAGCGGGTCGACCTTGCGCAGGCGGCAGCACTCGTCGGGGTCCCGCTCCCACAGGCGGTCGCCGGACGTGGCAGCTTGCCGGCCGAGGCTCGGGCCCTGGTGGACCTCGACCTCGATCCCGTAGCGGTCCTCGACGCGCTTCCAGGTCTCGTACGTCTCCGGGAAGAGGACGTGCGTGTCGAGCGTGAAGATGCGCGCGTCGGGGGCGACGCGCAGCATCAGGTCGAGCACGACCGAAGCCTCCTTCTGGAAGGAACACGCGACGGTCAGCCGGGGGTGGAAGCGATCGACCACGTACGCGAGTACCCCGCTCGCGTCGAGGCCCTCGAGATCCGGCGTCACACGGGTCGCAGCTACGGCCATCGCAGAAATGTACTAAATCCGATTCGAGTTACGCCATTTCGTATCGGCTGATGGCGCCAAACCCTCGACCAACCCCTCGTAAGGGGGTCTGACCCCTTATTACTCGCGGTAGTAAGGGGGTCAGACCCCCTTAGTCGCTAGCATTTTGCAAGTGACTACGACCGATGCTCGTCCTTCGGCTCCGGGCGCGGCTCCCGACGACCGCGAGGCGCTCGATGCCTACTCGCGGGTCGTGACCGACGTGGCGGAGGCGCTCGGCCCCTCGGTGGCCAACCTGCGGATCTCGAACCGGCGGCGGTGGTCGACCGGCGGCGGCTCGGGCGTGGTGATCACGCCCGACGGCTTCATGCTCACGAGCGCGCACGTGGTGGCCGGCAGCGGGTCGCGCGTCCGCGCCTCGTTCACCGACGGCAGCGACCTCCAGGCGACGTTGGTCGGCGCCGACGCCCTGTCCGACCTCGCGGTCCTGCGCGCCGAGTCCGCCCGGCTGGCGCCCGCCGAGCTCGGCGACGCCGCCGCCCTGCGGGTCGGCCAGCTCGTGGTCGCGATCGGGAACCCGCACGGCTACGCCGGGAGCGTGACCGCCGGCGTCGTGTCGGCGCTCGGGCGCTCCCTGCCCGCCCGCGCCGGTGGAGCGACGCGGATCATCGACGACGTCATCCAGACCGACGCCGCGCTCAACCCCGGCAACTCCGGCGGCGCCCTGGTCGACGGCCGCGGCCGCGTCGTCGGGATCAACACCGCGGTCGCGGGCGTCGGCCTCGGCCTCGCCGTCCCGATCAACGCGACGACGCGCCGGATCGTGTCCGCCCTCATGCGCGACGGCCGCGTCCGCCGCGCCTGGATCGGCATCGCCGGCGGCGCCCGGCCACTCCCGCCGCGCGCGGCCGCCGCGCTCGGCCGTGACCGGGCGATCGAGGTCGTCGAGGTGATCGAGGGCTCGCCGGCCGCCCGCGCCGGGCTCCGCGCCGAGGACCTGATCGTGGGCGTCGACGGCCTGCCGGTCCGCGGCGTCGACGACCTCCAGCGGCTGATGACCGAGGAGCGGATCGGCGCCCGCTGCGCGCTCGAGGTCGTCCGCGACGGCACGAGCCGCGCCGTCGAGCTCGTCCCGCGCGAGCTGGACACCGCGTAGCCCGTCCGCACGAGCCCGCGACGGCCGGACCGCCCTATCCTTCCGCGCCGTGCGTGCGCGGCTCGCGATCGTCCTCCTCACGCTGCTCGTGGCCGGCTGCGGCGGCGGCGACGACGACGACGACACGACCGCCGCGCCGTCCTCGACCCCGAACCCGACCAAGGCGGCCGACCCATCGAGCGCCGCGAACGCGTTCATCGGCTCGCTGGCGGTCGACCCCGGCGACGGGACGCTGATGATCGGCACCGGCCTCGGGCTGTTCCGGTTCGAGCCCGGCGCGAGCAAGGCCAAGCGCGTCGTCGGCGAGCTGAGCACGCCGGACGGCGCGGGCGAGGTCTCGAGCAACCTCGTCGTGCGGTACGCGGAGCCCGGCGAGCTGCTCGGCTCGGGCCACCCCGAGGGCGGCACCACGCTGCCGGAGAACCTCGGCCTGATGCGCTCGGGCGACGCCGGCGGCACCTGGGAGCCGATCTCCCAGCTCGGCGAGAGCGACTTCCACATCCTGCAGGCGTCCGGCCCCAACGTGGTCGCCGTGCGCGCCGAGGAGAGCGACATCCTCGTCAGCTCCGACGGCGGGAAGACGTTCGAGCCCCGCTCGGCGCCGGACCTGCCGCTCGACGTGGCCTTCGACCCCAAGGATCCGAGCCGGATGGTGGTCGCCACCGGCCAGGGGACGTTCACGTCGGCCGACGGGGGCGGCTCCTGGCGTCCGCGCGACCCGATCCCCTCCGAGCAGCTGGCCTGGGGCGACGCGCTGTTCCGCTCCGACCCCGGCGGCGTGCTCAAGCAGAGCGACGACGGCGGCGCGACGTGGTCGGACCGCGGCACCGTCGGGCTGTCCGCGAACGAGCTCGCGATCGACCAGGAGGGCGCGCTCTACGCCTCGGTCGCCGGCGGGGAGGTCAAGCGGTCGACCGACGGCGGCGCGACCTGGAAGCGCCTGCTACGGCTGGAGTAGCTCGTCCTGCGCCGATGCACGCCGCTCGCCGACCACCAGCTCGGCGGGCCTGATGTCGGCGGCGCCGGTGCTGAGCAGGTAGCTGCCCTCGGGCGGATCCACCTTGAGCTGCCCCGTCGAGCGGGACGCGATCTCCTGCGTCGAGCGCTGGACGCCGCCGCTCTTGCCGCCGATCTCGTTGGTCTCGAACGTCACGGTCTGGGGAGCGCCGGACTGGTTGGAGATGATGAAGACGACGGGGCCGGAGCCGAAGCTGCGCGGCGACACGCGGATGCGGTCCGAGTCGATCGCCGCGGTGATGTTGATCGGCGCCGGCGGCCGCGGCTTGTTCGCGCGCTCGTCGCTGTCGTCGCCGCAGCCGACGACCGCGAAGAGCACGGCGAGGACGAGCATCCGGCGCACGTCGGCGAATGTACTGCAAGCGAGCGGTCATACCGTCCGGTAGCAGGCGTAAACCACGCGGGCCCGATGCTCGCCGCCGACCTGCTCGATTCTCCCCTGCTCACCGCCGAGTTCCTGGCCGTGGACACCGAGACCAACGGCCAGCCGAAGGAGCGCTGCGAGCTGACCGAGGTCGGGGCGGTGCTCGTCGGCGGCGGCGAGCTGCACGAGCGCTGGAGCTCGCTGGTCGGCGTGTCCGAGCCGCTGGGCCGCGGCATCCAGCGGTTCACCGGCATCACGCAGGCGATGGTGGACGAGGCGCCGCCGCCCGAGGCGATCCTGCCGGAGCTGGCCGCGCAGCTCGAGGGCCGCGTGCTCGTGGCGCATTCGGCGCGGTTCGACGTCGCGGTGCTGCGGCAGGCCTTCGAGCGCGCGCAGCTCGAGTGGCCGAGCCCACCGGTGATGTGCACGGTGGCGCTCGCCCGCCGGCTGGCGCCGCTCCAGCGCCGCCGCGGGCTGGCCTCGCTGGCCGACGCGCTGGGGATCGAGGTCGCCGCCACGCACCGCGCGCTGCCGGACGCCGAGACCTGCGCGCGCGTGCTGTGCGCCCTGCTGCCGCGGCTGTGCGCGAACGCGCGCACGGTGGGGGAGGGGCTGGCGCTGCTGCGGCCGCGCAAGCCGCCCCGGTTCAAGCCGGCCCGCGGCGCGCGCCGCCGCACGAGCGATGAGCGCCCGGACCTCTCGTCGCTCCCCAAGGACCCGGGCGTCTACATCTTCCGCGACGCCGATGGCCACCCGCTGTACGTCGGCAAGTCGGTCTGCCTGCGCACCCGGGCGAGGGCGCACTTCACGACGCCGTCGACCTGGACCGGGCAGGCCGAGCACGTCGACTACCAGCCGACCGAGTCCGAGCTCGGCGCGCTCGTGCTCGAGAACCGGCTCATCAAGGCGCTCAAGCCGCCCGGCAACACGCTGCTCAAGAAGGACGCCGACGGCTACGTCTACCTGCGCTGCCGGCTGGACATCCCGTTCCCCATCCTCGAGGTCGCCCGTGAGCCGGCCGCGGGGAACGCCGTCTGCGTCGGCCCGCTGCGCGGGCGCGCCGCCACCGCCGAGCTGGTCGAGCAGCTCAACTCCCTGTTCGGGCTGCGGCACTGCGGCCGCGGGCTTGCGCGGCGCGAGCATCCGTCGGCGTACGGCCAGATGGGCCGCTGCCTGTCGCCCTGCCTCGGCGACCTGGACCCGAACCTGTACCGCGAGCGGCTCGACGGCGCGCTGCGCCTGTTCGAGGTCGACGGCGGCGCCGCGCTGCTCGCGCACGTGGACGCCCAGATGCGCGCGGCATCGAAGGCGAAGCGCTACGAGCGCGCGGCCTGGCTGCGGCGGCGCAGGAAGCGGCTCGACACGCTGCTCGGGCGCCTCGGCGGCGTCCTGCGCGCCACCCACGCAGGCGCCCGGCTCGTGCTCGCGCCACACCCGGCCGACCCCGGCCGCGGCGACGCGTTCTGGATCGTCGGCGGCCGGATCGCCGACTGGGGCCCGCTGCACGGCGATCCCGCCGAGCTGACCGCCCGCACCCGCGCCGCGCTCGCGACCGCGCCGCCCGCGGCCCAAGGCGGCTGGCTCCCCGCCGACGAGCTCGGCGAGCTGCGGATCGTCGGCTCCTGGCTGGCCGGCCACGGCGACACGCCGGTGCTCGAGCTCGACGAGGGCGCGGACGCGGTCGCCGCGTTCGTGGGCGCGGGACGAACGTCAACTGCGGCTGGGTAGGGAGGAGCACCTACCGGGCGGCGAAATTCGGGCGTCGTCCTGGATAGGTGTCTCTATGCGACACCAGGGCAGGACGGCGCCCTCGAAACCGCCCGATTTCGCCGCTTCCCTACCTGCGCAGTCGCTGTTCAGTCGGCCGGCGGCGTCGCGCCTGTGACCGCGACCAGCACGGCGCCCTGCAGGTCGCGCAGCGCCTCCGTGCGTGCCTCGAGGTCGGCCTCGATGCCGTCGGGCGCCGCGTCGGCGGCCGCGAGATCGGCAGAGAGGACGGCCAGCGCCCGCTCGACGTCCTGCTGCGCGGCGAGCAGCCGCTGGATGTGCTCGCGCACGACGGGGTCGGTGACGTCGAGCCGCTCGGCCGCCAGCGCGACGAGCTTGGTCGTGAGCGTCGCCCTCACGACGAGCCGGACCGGCGGCCGCCCCAGGCCAGCACCGACAGCGGGCCGAGCGGCTCGCGCTCGTGCGTCGGAGCCGGGCTCGTCTGCGGGGCGGGACGCATGTCGTCCGCCACGACGTGCGTCACCGGCACGCCCGTGAAGCGTGCGACGCGGTGCGGGAAGTCGTGCTGCAGCCACTTCGAGCTGCGGCCCGGCAGCGTGCAGACGATCGCCTCGTCGTGCCGCGCGGGGTCGAAGCACTCGGCCACCGCCTCCATCGGATCGGCGTCGCCGATCGCGCCTTCCGCCTCCAGGCCGGCGGCGCGCATCCCTTCGAGCGCCTCGTCGAGCCGCGCCTTCACGGCTTCGCGACCGCCCAGCCCCGGACCCTGCGCCGGCATCACCAACGTGATGCGGATCGGTGACCGCTCGGCTCGGGACTTCAACGCGTCGAGCAGATGCTGCGACGCGGCGGTGAGGTTGGCGACGACGAGGACGTTCGCGGCCATTGGCTCCTCCGGTTCGACACGAGCGATGCTACCCCTCGAAGGGGACCTCGACCACCTCGGCGGTCACCCCAGCGTCGCCGACGGCCAGCGTGTCGCCGACCGCGGCCTCACGCCGCACGAGCGCGAGCGCGATCGGACCCCGCGCCGGCGAGACCGCGACGCTGCCCAGCCGCCCGACCTCCTTCTCGCCCAGCCGGATCACGTCCCCGGTCACAGCGGGTGCCGAGAGCCGCAGCCCGCGCAGGTGGCGGTTCGGCTTGCCGCGGTAGTGCAGCCGCGCGACGGTCTCCTGGCCGACGTAGCAGCCCTTGGTGAACGACACCGCGCGCTCGTTGAGGCCCGCCTCCTGCGGGATCACCCCGTCGTGCAGGTCGATGCCGTACCGCGGCCGGCCGCGCTCGATCCGCACGACCTCGGCGACGGCCTCGTCGACCTCGGGCACGCCGAGCTCGGCCGCGACGACGGCCTTGGACTCGGCAGGCACGAACACGTCGAGCCCGACGTCGGTCCGCGCCAGCACGACCGGGCGCCCGGCGATCTCCGCCCGCCGGTTGTCGTGCTCCGCCTCGAGGCCGAACGTGTCGGTGTGGGGCCCCACCAGCGAGAGCAGCCCCATCTCGACCGTGCGCTTGTGGAGCTCGACGTCGCGCCCGAGCTTGTAACGCCGGATCATGTTGAAGAGCTCCTGCAGTGCGACGCGCTCGGTGTCGAGCAGCAGCTCGTCGCCGAGGTCGAGCACGCGCAGGTCGCCGAGCATCTTGCCCTTGTGGGTGAGGAACGCGGCGTAGCACCCGCTGCCCGGCTCGAGCCCCTCGACGTCGTTGGTGACCTGGCCCTGCAGGAACGTCTTCGCCTCGCCCCCGGTGAGCGCGAGCTTGCCGCGCTCGGAGCGATCCACCACCCCGCACGCCTCGGTCAGTGCGCGGTACCCGGTGTCGGCGACGACGGCCATCCTTCAGCGAGGATACGACCCGGGCTCGCTCACCCGCGACAGCCGGCGCTCGACCTCATGCTGGAGCTCGTCGAGCACACGCTCTCGCGACACCCCCGCCTCGAGCGCCGAGCGGACCACTGCGGCCTCCTCGACGCCGTCGAGCTGCTCGAGCAGCGAGAGCAGGCCGTCGAGGCTCTGACCGCGCGCGAGCGCGAGCGGGTCGTCGGGATCCACGGGGAACGGCGCGCCGGCCATGTAGCCTTCCCGCCGAATCATGCCGCTTGCCGAGACCTTCGACGAGATCGTCGACTCGCTGCCGTCCGACTGGACGGACCTCGAGCTCGACCTGCGCGTGCGGGAGGACCGCTACATCGACGCGGCGACGCTGCTCGTGACCTGCAACGCGCAGCCGTACTCCCACCACGACTGGCACTTCCGGCTTCTCGTCGCCCACCACTTCGGGCACGCCGCCGCCGCGCCCACCGTCCACGGCACGCTCAAGCTGCTCGATGAGACCGGCATCGCCGGCGAGCTCGTCCTGCGCGAGGTGCGCACCGGCCGCGTCGAGACGATCCAGGACTGGGGCCGCCCCGAGTCGTTCAGGCAGGAGTTCCGCCGCCTGCACGCGCAGTGATGGCGCGGGTCCTCGCCGTCTTCGACGACCTCCTGCTCGGCTCCAACGTGCTCGGCATGCTGCGCGCCGCCGGTCACGAAGCGGACCTCGTCGGCGGCGCCGACGTGCATCCCGACGACGTCGACGCGCTCGTCGTCGATCTCGCGGCTTCGAGCTTCGACGGTGTCGCCGTCGTCGAGTCGTTGCGCGCCAGCGGGGAGCTCGGATCCACGCGCACGCTGGGGGTCTACTCGCACGTCGACGCTGAGACGCGGCGCCGCGCGGAGGCGGCCGGCTTCGACCTGATCGTGCCGCGCTCGCGGATGGCGCGCGAGGGTGCGAGCCTCGTCGCGAGGCTCATGACCTGAAGCCGTCCTTTCGTAGTGTCACACTACGAAAGGAACATGAGGGTTACCGGAAGTCCTGTGAAGTCCCGGAAGCGCGTGATCGTGCGCTTCGCGGGCGACTCCGGTGACGGGATGCAGCTCGCCGGCAGCCGCTTCACCGAGGCGACCGCCGAGCACGGCAACGACTTCGCGACGCTGCCGAGCTTCCCGGCCGAGATCCGCGCTCCCGCGGGGACGCTGGCCGGTGTCTCGGCGTTCCAGATCCACTTCGCGTCGCAGGACATCCTCACGCCCGGCGACGAGCCGGACGTGCTGGTCGCGATGAACCCTGCGGCGCTGCGCAGCGAGCTGTCCGGGCTGGCCAGGCGGGGCACGGTGATCGCGAACGAGGACGCGTTCAGCAAGCGCAACCTGCAGAAGGCGGGCTACGAGTCCAACCCGCTCGAGGACGGCTCGCTCGACGGCTACCACCTCATCCGCGTCCCGATGACCTCGCTGACAACCCGCGCGACCGAGGCGATCGAGTCGGTCTCGACGCGCGACGCGGGTCGCGCCAAGAACCTGTTCGCGCTCGGCGTGGTGTCGTGGCTGTACGACCGCCCGACGGAGCCGACCGAGGACTGGCTGCGGCGCAAGTTCGTCAACAAGCCCGGGCCGCTGGAGGCCAACCTGGCGGCGTTCCGCGCCGGCTGGAACTTCGGCGAGACGTCGGAGCTGATCGACGTCCAGTACCGCGTCGACCCGGCGACCGACGTCCCGCCAGGCACCTACCGCAACGTCAACGGCACCGCCGCGACCGCGCTCGGCCTGGTCGCCGCCAGCCTGAAGTCCGGGCTCCCGCTCGTGCTCGCCAGCTACCCGATCACCCCGGCGTCCGAGCTGCTGCACGAGCTCGCCCGCCACCAGGACCTCGGCGTGCGCACGATGCAGGCCGAGGACGAGATCGCAGCCGCCGGCATGGCGCTGGGCGCCGCGTTCGGCGGCGCGCTCGGCGTCACCGCCACCAGCGGGCCGGGCATGGACCTCAAGACCGAGACGATCGGGCTCGCCGTGGCGCTCGAGCTCCCGATGGTGGTGATCGACGTGCAGCGCGCCGGGCCGTCGACGGGCATGCCGACCAAGACCGAGCAGTCCGACCTGCTGATGGCGCTGCACGGCCGCCACGGCGAGTCGCCGCTGCCGGTCGTCGCGGCCTCCACGCCGGGCCAGTGCTTCGAGGCGGCGTACGAGGCCGCGCGGCTCGCGGTCCGCCACCGGACGCCGGTGATCCTGCTGTCCGACCTCTTCCTCGCCAACTCGAGCGAGCCGTGGCTGATCCCGGACGCCGAGGCGCTGCCCCCGATCGACCCCGCGATCCAAAAGGCGCGCAGCAACGGCACGCCGTTCCAGCCCTACGCCCGCGACGACAAAGGCGCGCGACCGTGGGCGGTCCCCGGCACGCCGGGGCTCGAGCACCGGATCGGCGGGCTCGAGAAGCAGGAGGTGACCGGCGACATCTCCTACGACGGCGCCAACCACGCCCGCATGACCCGCGTCCGCGCCGAGCGGATCGCCGGCATCGCCGCCGAGCTCCCGCCGCTGGAGGTCGACGAGGACCCAGGCGCGACGCTGCTCGTGCTCGGCTGGGGCTCGAGCCACGGGGCGATCCGCGCCGCCGCCCGGCGCGTGCGCGCGAACGGCCACGCGGTCGCGATCGCGCACCTGCGCCACCTCAACCCGTTGCCCGCGAACACCGGCGAGGTGCTGCGCCGGTACGAGCGCGTGCTGGTCCCTGAGATGAACACCGGCCAGCTCGCGCAGGTCCTGCGGGCCGAGTTCCTCGTCGACGTCGAGAGCTACTGCAAGCTCGAGGGCAAGCCGCTCTTCGCGGCCGAGCTCGAGCGCGAGCTGACGGAGCGCCTGTGACGACCGCGCTCACCGCCAAGGACTTCACGTCCGACCAGGAGACGCGCTGGTGCCCGGGCTGCGGCGACTACGCGGTGCTCGCCGCCGTCCAGAAGCTGATGCCCGAGCTCGGCATCCCGCCGCACCGGGTCGTCTTCGTGTCCGGCATCGGCTGCGCCGGCCGCTTCTCGTACTACATGGACACGTACGGGATGCACGGCATCCACGGCCGCGCTCCCGCGCTGGCGACCGGGCTGGCCGCCGCCCGCGACGACCTCTCGATCTGGATCGTGACCGGCGACGGCGACGCGCTGTCGATCGGCGGCAACCACCTGATCCACGCGCTGCGCCGCAACGTGCCGGTGAAGATCCTGATGTTCAACAACCAGGTCTACGGGCTCACCAAGGGCCAGGCGTCGCCGACCTCCGAGCGCGGCATGGTCACGAAGTCGACGCCGTTCGGCACGCAGGACGAGCCGTTCAACCCGCTCGCGCTGGTGCTCGGCGCGGGCGCGACGTTCGCCGCCCGCACCGTGGACCGCGACCGCCATCACATGACCGACGTCCTGCGCGCCGCCGCCGCCCACAAGGGCGCCGCGTTCGTCGAGATCTACCAGAACTGCCCGGTGTTCAACGACGGCGCGTTCTTCGCGCTGACCGAGAAGGACCGGGCGGTGTTCAACCGCATCCCGCTCGTGCACGGCGAGCCGATCCGCTTCGGGCCGGACGGCGAGCACGGCGTCGCGCGCGCGGCGGACGGGCGGTTGGAGATCGTCGCCTCAGGCCGCGACGACCTCGTGGTGCACGACGCCCACCGCGAGGACCCGGCGCAGGCGTTCGCGCTCGCCAAGCTCGCGGACTCGCCCAACGACCCGACGCCGATCGGCGTGTTCCGCGCGGTCGAGAAGCCGGTGGGGATCGCCGAGGTGTCGCGCAAGCTCGCCGACGCCCGCGCGGGCACCGCGCCCGACGCGCTCGAGCGCCTGCTGCACGCGGGCGACACCTGGACCGTCGCCTAAGGGCCTGTCCAAGAACCCCCCGCCACCGGATCCTCTCGGACAGACCCTAATCGCCGGGCACGGGCCCGACCAGCGACGTGTCGAACGTCTGCTCGAGATCGGGCTCGCGGTCGAGGATCCCGAACTCGACGTCCCACGTCGCCCACTCGCGCAGCACGTCCTCGCGCAGCTCGCCGTAGGCGCGGGCGCCGGCGGTGAACGCGGGGGCGACGGCGTCGAGCTGCGCCTGGGCGGCCGCGCGGTCGAGGCCGCTGTTGGCGTCGAGCAGCGCCGTGACCGCGCTCTCGGGGTCGTTCTGGGCCTGCGTGTAGCCGCGCTGGAGCGCGCGGATCGTGGCGGCGACCACCGGGCGCCGCTCCTCGAGCGTCCGGCGGCTCGTGCACAGGACGAGCTCCGGATACGCGGGCGCGCCGTAGTCGTCGACGCGGAACTCCTGCATGTGCGGCCGCCGCTCGCGCAGCGCGACGCCCTCGACGTTCCAGAACGCGGTCGCGCCGTCGACGCGGCCGGCCAGCAGCGCCTTGACCGCCTCGAAGCCGATCGTGACCGCGCGCACGCGCTCGGGGTCGCCGCCGTCGCCGGCCACGACCGAGCGCAGGACCGCGACGTCGGACGGCAGGCCGGTCACGCCCGCCCGGCCGCCCTCGAGGTCGCGCGGGCGCCGCACCTCGGGCTGGGCGAGCACGGACGCCAGCGGGCGCTGGACGAGCGCCATCACGCCCACGATGTCCGCGCTCTCCTGGCGTGCGAGCCCGAGGTCGTGGATGTCGAGGATCGCCATGTCGGCGCGGCCGCCCTGCAGCAGCCGCAGCGCGTCGGTCGAGGCGCTCGGCGCCCGCACCTCGAGCGAGACGCCCTCGGCGTCGTCGTACTCGCGCGAGGTCGCGAGGTAGATCCCCGCGTGTACGCCGTTGGGCGTGAAGTCGAGCAGCAGCGACGCGTCCTGGTTGGGCCGGTCGGCGCCGGACTCGCCGCCGCACCCCGCGAGCGCCAGGAGGGTGAGGAGCAAGATCGCTTTCAGGACGGTCGACATGTCGGCAGCGAGGAGTATGTTCGGATCACTTGCAGCGCTCGGAAGGAGGAGGCCCAATGTCCGCTGCCACCACGTCCGCGGCTCCCGCAGCCCCGGCGCGCGCGACGGTGCTCCCGCTCGGCACGCCCGCAGCCTACGCAGCGGAGTTGCTCGGCACGTTCGTCCTCGTCCTGTTCATCGTGCTCGCGGTGTCGGGCACGGCGCCGCCGCCGGCGGGGACCGGGAACTTCGACGTCGTCCTGATCGCGCTCACGCACGCGATCGTGCTGTTCGTGCTCGTGCGCTCACTCGGCGCCGCATCGGGCGCCCACTTCAACCCCGCCGTGACGGTCGCGCTGCTCTTCAAGCGCAAGATCGGCCCCGCCGACGCCGGCGCGTACATCGCGCTCCAGTGCGTCGGAGCCATATCGGCGCGCTGGCGGAGGCCAGCGGCGCGTTCGTCCTGATGTGGGCGATCATGGCGACCGCCGTCGACCCGCGCGGGAACCGCGAGTGGGCGCCGTACGCGCTCGGCCTCGGCGTACCTCAAGCCACAGGAGCGGATGGAGCAGCGCCCCATCGACACCCTGAGCTGACAGGTATCGTCCCCGGCGGATGCCGCGCCGCCGGGTCACGTTCTCGCGCAACCTGACGCTCTCGCTCTCGCGCACGTGCCGGTGCCACTGCAAGTACTGCGCGTTCGCGACCCACCAGGCGCACCTGCACGAGCCGGAGGAGGTCGAGCGGCTGATCGACCGTGCCGCCCGCCGGAACGTCAAGGAGCTGCTCGTGCTCACCGGCGAGGCGCCCGACCACCACCGCGGCGTCAAGCAGCGGCTCGCTGAGCTCGGCTTCGTCGACTTCACCGCCTACGTCGTGTGGGCGTGCGAGCGGGCGCTCGAGCGCGGGCTGCTCCCGCACACCAACCTCGGCGTGCTCTCCCGCGACGAGCTCGCCCGCCTGCGCGAGGTGACCGCCTCACAGGGGCTGATGCTGGAGTCGGTCAACCCCGACCTCGTCGCCCACCAGGGCTCGCCGACCAAGCACCCGCGCGAGCGCTTGGCCACGATCGCCGCCGCGCAGGAGCTGCGGATCCCGTTCACGAGCGGCATCCTGGTCGGCATCGGGGAGTCCGAGGATGACCGCACTGCGGCGCTCGAGGCCCTGGCGGGCTTCGACCACCTGCAGGAGGTCATCCTGCAGAACTTCGTCCCCCACCGGCGCTATTACGGCGAGGAGCCGGCCGACATCGCGACCGACGCGGCCGAGGCGTTCTGGCGGACCGGGGTCCACGACGGGGGCGGGTGGGGACGGATTCACGGAGCGCCCACGTGGGCGACCCCGGTCGGCATCGACGACATGAAGCGGCTGATCGCCGAGACCCGGCGGCTGATGCCGGGTGTGGGCATCCAGGTGCCGCCCAACCTCGCCGACTGGTGGCCGGAGCTGGTCGCGGCCGGCGCGACCGACCTCGGCGGGCTGTCGGCCAACGGCGACCACATCTCGCCCGAGCACCCCTTCCCGTCGCCACACCAGGTCCGCAAGCGCCTGGCGGAGGACGGCGTCGCGCTGGCCGAGCGGCTGTGCGTGTACCCGCGCTTCATCGACGCCGAGTGGATCGCCCCGCGGGTGCTCGACGTCATCCGCGACCGCTACCGCGCGTTCATCCCCCGCCGGGGCACCGCGGCCACGACGCCGGCCACCATCGACCGCGCGCGCAACGGGCATGCGCTCGCCCCCGACGAGCTGACCGCGCTGTTCGCCGAGAGCCGGCCGGAGGCGATCGAGGACATGCGCCAGGCCGCCGACGAGCTGCGCGCCGAGCTCGCCGGCGACACGGTCACGTTCGTGGTCAACCGCAACATCAACGTGTCGAACGTCTGCATCGTCGGCTGCGCGTTCTGCGGCTTCGGCGTCGGCCGCCGCTCCCCGGACGCCTACGAGCACGATCGCGAGGAGTTCGTCCGCCGCGTGCATGACGCCGTCGCGTTCGGCGCCACCGAGATCTGCATGCAGTCGGGCATCCACCCGGACTGGACGCTGGAGGACTACCTCGGCTGGCTGCGCCTCGCGAAGGAGACCGCGCCACAGCTCCACCTGCACGCCTACAGCCCGATGGAGATCGCGCACATGTGCGACGCCAACGCCCTGTCGCCGGCCGAGGTGTTCGCGCGGCTGACCGAGGCGGGCCTCGATTCGGTGCCGGGGACCGCCGCCGAGGTGCTCGACGACGGGGTGCGCCAACGGATCAGCCCCAACAAGCTGCCGGTCGCGCGCTGGGTCGAGATCGTCGAGGCCGCCCACCGCGCCGGGCTGCGCTCCACGGTCACGGTGATGTTCGGCCACGTCGAGACGGCCGAGGAGCTGGCCGAGCACATGCGCGTCGTCCGCGGGCTGCAGGAGCGCACGGGCGGCTTCACCGAGTTCGTGCCGCTCTCCTTCATCCCGTTCCACACGCAGCTCGGCCGCACCCACGGGATCGAGGAGATCGGCCGCGACGAGAACCTCAAGCACACCGCGGCGTTCCGGCTCGCGCTCGGTCGCACGATCACGAACCTCCAGGCGAGCTGGGTCAAGATGGGCCTCGACGCCGCCACGGAGGCGCTGCGCTGGGGCGTCAACGACCTCGGCGGGACGCTGATGGAGGAGTCGATCTCGCGCATGGCGGGCTCGTACCACGGCGTCAAGCTCGACCCCGACGACCTCGTGAGCGCCGCGCACCGCGCCGGCCGGCCGGCGGCGGAGCGCACGACGCTCTACGGGATCCGCCGCCGCTACGAGCTCGCGGCCGCCGCCTGATGCCCGACCTCGTCCTCGGCCCCATGAACCGCTGGGCGAGCACGTCCGAGGCGACGGTGTGGGTGGAGACCGACGCGCCGTGCGAGGTCGAGGTCCGTGCGGGCCGCTCGACGGCGAGCGAGCGGACGTTCCACGTCGAGGGCCATCATTACGCGCTCGTCCGCGTGAGCGACCTGCCCGAGGACGCCGCCACGCCGTACACCGTCATGCTCGACGGCGAGCAGGTCTGGCCGGAGCCCGACACACCGTTCCCGCCCAGCACGCTGCGAACGCACGGCAGCGCGGGAATGGCGCGGATCGTGTTCGGCTCGTGCCGCACCGCGTATCCGCACGAGCCGCCGTTCACGCTCACACCGGACGACGACGACTGCGGCCGCGAGGTCGATGCGCTGCGCGCGATCGCGCTGCGCATGGCGGGGTCGGACCCCGCCGGGTGGCCCCACACCGTGCTCCTGCTCGGCGACCAGGTCTACGCCGACGAGGTCTCGCCCCACACGCTCGAGTTCATCCGCTCGCGGCGCGACACGAGCACGCCGCCGGGCGAGACGATCGCCGACTTCGAGGAGTACACCCGCCTCTACCAGGAGGCGTGGACCGATCCGCCGATCCGCTGGCTGCTGTCGACCGTGCCGACCGCGATGATCTTCGACGACCACGACGTCATCGACGACTGGAACACGTCTGCCGAGTGGGTCGCGGAGATGCGCGCGACGGACTGGTGGGACAAGCGCGTGGTCGGCGCCTTCATGGCGTACGCGCTGTACCAGCACTTCGGCAACCTGTCCCCTGACGCGCTCGCGGAGGAAGCCCTCTTCCGGCAGATCCGCGACGCCGGCGACGGCGGCGACCTCCTCGCCGCCGCTGCCTACAAGTGGGACCGGGAGGTCGAGGGCGCCCGCTGGAGCTACTGCCGCGACATCGGCACGACGCGGGTGGTGATGATCGACTCGCGTGCCGGCCGCGTGCTGACCCCCGGGAGGCGCAGCATGGTCGACAGCGACGAGTGGCGGTGGATCGTCGAGCACGCCACCGGCGGCTTCGACCACCTTCTGATCGGCACGTCGCTGCCACTGATCATGGCGCCCGCTCTGCACTACCTCGAGGCATGGAACGAAGCGGTCTGCGACGGCGCGTGGGGCACGCTGGCGAGCCGCGTTGGGGAGAAGATCCGCCAGGGAGCCGACCTCGAGCACTGGCCGGCGTTCCGCGACTCCTTCTACGCCGTCTGCGAGCTGCTGCGGGAGGTCGGCGCCGGCGGGAGCGGCCACGCGCCGGCGAGCATCGTCGTCCTCTCCGGCGACGTGCATCACGCCTACCTCGCCGAGGTCGGGTTCCCGCGCGGCAGCGGGGTCTCGTCGCACGTCTGGCAGGCGACGTGCTCGCCGTTCCGCAACCCGCTCAGCACGAAGGAGAGGCTCGGGGTGAACTTCGGCTTCACCCGCACGGGCAAGGCGGTCGGCCGGCTGCTCGCCCGCGCGGCGGGCGTGCCGCCTCCGCCCGTCCGCTGGCGCTTCCAGCCAGGCGACCCCCGGTTCGACAACCAGGTCGGCACGCTCGAGCTGGACGGGCGCCGGGCGCTCGCACGGCTCGAACGGGCGGTGCGCGGCGACGATCACGCGCACCCCGTGCTCGAGGTCGCCGATGAGCATCCGCTGACCTGAGCGTCGCCTAATTTGATCTTCGCATGGCCTTAAGACATGCGACCCGCGGGGCGTGCATGATGGTGTGAGCGAACCGTCTGGAGAGGCGACGCACCGCGTGACTAGTAGAAACGATGCCGAGTTGCTGAGGGCGGCGCGGCAGGACCCGGAGGCATTCCGCGAGTTCTATGACCGCTATGCGGTCTGGATCCGCTCGTGGTTCGTGCGCCACACGGGATCCGACCCCGCCAGCCTCGACCTGACCGCGGAGACCTTCGCGCAGGCTTGGCACGCGTCACGCCGGTTCCGGGACCTCGCCGACGGGTCAGGGGCGCCGTGGCTGTTCGGCATCGCCCGCAACCTGCTGCGGCAGTACCACAAGCACAACCGCATCGAGTCCGCGGCGCGCGAGCGGATGGGCCTTCCGGCCACGTTCGCCGAGTGCGAGGACTACGAGCGCGTGGACGAGCGCAACGAGGCCAGCGCCCTGGCTCCGCTCGTGCGCCACGCGCTGCGCGCGCTCCCGGCCGATCAGCGCCGGGCGCTCGAGCTGCGGGTCGTGCACCAGCTCCCCTACGAAGCGGTCGCCGGCCGGCTGGGCTGCAGCCAGAACGCCGCGCGGCTGCGGGTCTCGCGCGCCCTTCGGGCGCTCACCACGCAGATGAGGAGCGCTCAGGCATGAGCGCCAGGAGAGGAGGCTGATGGCAGCCCACCCGATCACCCCGATGCCGGGCACCCACGAGCGCCGGCTGGTGGAGCGCACGCGCTCCGCACGCCTGATCCGCGAGTCGATCTGTCTGCTGAGCTCGAAATGGTCGGTCGACATCCTGCTCGCGCTCGGTGACGGCACGCGCCGCTACCACGAGCTGCTGGAGGATCTCCAGCCGATCTCGGAGAAGGTGCTCACCCAGACGCTCCGCAGCATGGAGCGCGACGGCGTCGTCGCCCGGCGCGTGCACGCCGAGGTGCCGCCGCGGGTCGAATACGCGCTGACGCCGCTGGGCGCCACGATGGCGCCGCCGCTGAAGGCGCTCGGCTCGTGGTCGCTCGCCCACGGCAAGCGGGTCGAGGAGGCGCGCGACCGGTTCGACGCGCGTTTGGCGGCCAAGCGGGCCGCCTGAGGACTGCTCGGTCAGCGGAAGAGGTCGTCGTCGAGGGCGCGGACGAGCGCGGCCGCGCCCGCGCCGTCGTCGGGTTGCACATGGCGCTCGAGCCCGCGGATGCGGACCGCGGGCTCGCGCGTGTCCTTGCCGCGAACGAGGTCGGCGGCGGCGGCCGCCTCGTCGGCGATCGCGATCACGGTGGCGGCCAGCTCGCGGCTGTGTGAGTCGGGGCGCCCGCGCCAGTCGTCGGCGGGCGCGAGGCCGGCGCAGCCGATCGCGACCTCGCACTGCCCGATGCGCCACGGGCGGCCGAACGAGTCGCTGATCACGATCGCGCAGCCGAGCCGTCGCCTGAGCTCGCGGGCGGAGCGGTCGGGGTCGGCGGGGAGGAGGACGAGCGTGCCGGGCTCGCCGGCGTTGGAGGCGTCCACGCCGGCGTTCGCGCACACGAAGCCGTGGCGGGTGCGGCAGATGATGCGGCCGCGGTCGGCGCGCAGAACCTCGGCGGACTCGTCGAGGATCGCCTGCACGTGGCGCGGGTCCTTGCCGTGCTGGGCGCCGAGCTCGCGAGCCTCGGGGCCGGGCTCGATCTCGTCGAGCCGGACCACCCGGCGCTCGGCCTTGGAGACGACCTTGTGCGCCACGACAAGGACGTCGGTGGGCTGAAGGGCGCCGTCGAGGCGTGTTCCCGCCTCTGCGAGCAGCGCGGCGAGGTCGTCGCCGGGCGCGACCTCCGGCAGGCCTGGCAGCGCCGCCAGAGAGATCGTCACGCGACGCCGCTCAAACCGTCGTGGCGTGGACCAGCCGGTCGAGCACCGCGCGCGTGCGGGTCGCGACCTCGGGCCGCGGCTCGAGCGCGGCCCGCAGCGCGGCGAGGTCGTCCGGCGTGTCGACGTCGAGGCCGAGCGACGGCAGCTCGCAGACCTTCACGGTCGCGCCGACGGCGCTCGCCCGCGCGGCATGGCGGGCGAACGAGCCCGCCCCGAAGGACGGCGCCACGACGCCGGGCGGCGACAGCAGCAGCGCGTTCGTGCCGCTGCCGTGGCGGTCGGGGACGATGAGCACCGACGGAGGCTCCACGGCCCGGCCCAGGAGCCGCGCGAGATCGTGCGGATCGAGCGCCGGGCAGTCTCCCGGCACCAGCAGCACGCGGTCGGCGCCGCGGACCAGCGCGGCGTCGATCCCGCGCAGCGCGGCGGCCGACTGGCCGGCCTCCTCCGGATCCTCGACGACGCCGGCGCCGGCGCGCTCGGCGGCCCGCGCCGCAAGCGGCTCGGCGGTCACCATCACTACGTCGTCGATCTGGCCGACGGCTGCCAGCGCGCTCAGCACGTCGGCGACCATCGCGGCCGCGAGCTGCTCGCGTTCGTCGCCGCCGAGCGCGTCGCCGAGCCGCTGCTTGGCCTGGGAGAACGACTTGACCGGCAGGACCGCCGTGGTGCGCACGCGCGAAGCCTAACTCCAGCGCGAGCGCAGGCGGGGGAGGACGTCACGCGTGAACAGGTCGATGAAGCGCCGCTGGTCGTCGCCGGGACCGTGGAACATCAGCTCCGTGAACCCGAGCTCCACGTACGGGGCGATGCGCTCGACGACCTCGTCGGGGTCGTCGGACACGATGAACCGCGACGCGGCGCGCTCGGGGTGCGCGTCGGCGAGCCGCTCGAGCTCCAGCGGATCGTCGACGCCGGTCTTCTCCTCGGGCGTCAGCGCCAGCGCGCCCCACCAGTGGCACGCGCGCTCCGCGAGCTCGGCATCGGTGTCGTAGGAGACCTTGATCTCGATCATCCGGGCGATGCCGCCGGGGTCGCGGCCGGCGGCCTCGGCGCCCTCACGCAGGCTTGCGATCAGCTGCTCGTACAGGTCCCACGACTTGCCGCTGGTGCAGATGAAGCCGTCACCGACCCGGCCTGCGAGCTTCGCCGCCAGCGGTCCGGCCGCGGCGACGTAGATCCCGGGCGGGGTCTCGGGCCGCTCGTAGACGGTGGCTCGCTCGGTCCGGTAGTACTCGCCCTCGAAGTCGACCCGCTCCTCGGTCCACAGCCGCCGGATCAGGCGGATCGCCTCGGCGAGCCGGCGGCGCCGCTCCTTGGGCGGCGGCCATGGGAAGCCGGTCGGCGGGACCTCGTTCATCGCCTCGCCGGTGCCGATGCCGAGGAACACCGGCCCGGGCGCGAGCTGGGCGATCGTCGCGAAGCTCTGAGCGACGACCGAGGGGTGGTAGCGCATCGTGGGGGTGAGCACGCTGGTGCCGAGCGCCGCGCCGCGGCTGCGGGCGGCCAGCGCGCCCAGCCACGTCATCGCGGCGGGGGCGTGCCCGCCGGTGTGACGCCACGGCTGGAAGTGGTCGGAGACGCCGATCGCCTCGAGCCCGCGCTCCTCGGCGAAGAGCGCGAACTCGAGCAGCGCGCGGCTGTCGAACTGCTCCGCGGATGCCTTGTAGCCGTACCGCATGTCCCCTCATTCTCGTTCGATCGTGAGCGCGTCGGCGAACGCGAGCGTCGCGGCGGCGACGCGGGCGCGCGCCGCGTCGTCGCCGAGCTCGACGTCGGTGACGAGCGTCGGCACGTCGGCGGCGCGCTCGTCGGCGACCAGCCCGTCGAGCAGCCCGTCGTAGTGCGCGACGATGCCGTCGCTCGACAGCGGATGCCCGGCCCAGGCCAGGAACTGGTCGGTCGGGCCCTTCAGCACGGCGCCGCCCACGAGGGGCGACACGGCTACCACGGCCCGCGACGCCGCGAGCGCCTCGCGCATCCCGGGCACGGCGAGGATCGGGCCGATCGAGATCACCGGGTTGGAGGGGCCGACGATGACCGCGCGGGCCGCCGCCAGCGCCGCCAGCGCCTCCGGGGTCGGCCGCGCGGCCTCGACTCCATCGAAGACCACCTCTTCGACCGGCCCGGCGGCGCGCTCGCGGATCATGAAGGCCTGGAAGTCGTGCCAGCGGGCGCGCGCACGCACGCGGGTCCGCACCGAGTCGTCGGACATCGGCAGGACGCGCGCGATGACGCCGAGCGCGCGGCGCGTCTCGTCGAGCGCGTCGGTCAGCCGGGCGCCCTCGGCGAGGCGCCGCGACCGCCGCATGCACACGGCGAGGTCGCGGTCGCCGAGGTTGAACCAGACGTCTTCGCCGAGCTCGCGCAGCCCGTCCATGACGGCGAACGTGTCATCGCGCAGACCCCAGCCGCGGGCGTCGATCCGGTCGGCGAGCCAGAACGTGACGAGGTCGGGGTCGGGCGACACGTGGACGCCGTGGACCTCGACGTCGTCGCCCGTGTTGGCGATCACGACCAGTTCGTCGCCCACCACCGCCTGCAGCCCGCGCGCGAGCTTGGCGCCCCCGGTCCCGCCGCTGAGGAGGATCACGGGGGCCACCGGCCGGACCATATAGTGCCGCCATGCGACTGGAGGGCCGCATCGCGCTGGTCACCGGCGGCGCCTCGGGGATCGGCGCCGCGACCGCGCGGCGGCTGGCCGCCGAGGGAGCGCGGGTGGTTGTGGCCGACGTCGACGAGGCGGGTGCGCGCGTCGTGGCGGGCGAGATCGACGGCCTGCCCGTGCAAGTGGACGTGGCGGACGCCGAGTCGGCGCGCGCCGGCGTCGCGGTCGCGGAGGACGCGTTCGGCCCGCTCGACGTGCTCGTCAACAACGCCGGCACCGACCGCTTCGCGTTCTTCGTGAACACCGACGAGGCGCTGTGGGACTTCGTGCTCGGCGTCAACCTGCGCGGGACGATCGCGGTCACCCACGCGGTGCTGGACGGGATGCAGCGGCGGGGCGGCGGCGCGATCGTCAACGTGGCCTCGGAGGCCGGCCGGGTCGGCTCGCAGGGGTCGGCGGTCTACAGCGCCGCCAAGGCGGGCGTGATCGGCTTCACGCGCGCGCTGGCCCGCGAGGCGTCGCGGTTCGGCGTGCGCGTCAACGCCGTCGCGCCCGGGCCGATCGACACGCCGCTGCTGAACGCGGCGCCGATCGAGCACGGCGAGATCGGCGAGCGGCTCAAGCAGGGCATGATCGCGGCGACCGCCATGCGCCGGATCGGCCGGCCCGAGGAGGTCGCCGCCGCGATCGCGTTCCTGGCCAGCGACGACGCCTCCTACGTGACCGGCCAGACGCTCAACGTCTCCGGCGGGCTATCGATGGCCTGAGCTGCGCATCTGGCCGGGCCGCAGCCTCGCTCGCGCGGGCCTGCTCGCCCGCAGCGCCTCGTCGCGCGCGATCACCGTCACCAGCACGCGCGTGCGGCGGCGGACCGCGCGGAGCACCACGCGGTCCCGCGCGCCCTCGTGGATCCGCAGGGCCGCATGGCCGGACCCCAGAACAACGCGCACGTCGTCGTGGCGGAACTCGTCAGGGCTGCGCCACGTGACGATCACCGTGGTCCCGCGCCGCTGAAGCCGCAGGGCGCGCGGGCGCGGCGGGCGCGGATCGCCCTCGGCCCGGTACGTCGCGACGTGCCGCTCGTCGAGCGCGATGCCGTCGTTGCTGATGACCGCGTAGATGCTCCGCTCGCCGCCCGCGCCGTCCGCGGGCGTGAACCGGATCCGGCCGCAGAGCGGACGGTCGCGATCCTCGGGCCCGTCCTTCTCGCCGCGGCACGGCTTGCCGGTCGCGCGTCCGAGGACCTTCACCTCGCTGCGATCGTCGCTGCGCTCGACGAACGTGACCTCGCGGCCGCCCGCGTCGTACGCGTATCCCAGGACGCGCGAGTCGCCGCGCTCGCTGACGTCTGCGACCACGGTCGGAGGCTCGTCGGTCTCGGCCCGCTGGACGTCCGCGATCGGCGACGAGCCCGGCTGGGTCTCGACCGTCCAGCCGCCCGCGCGCGGTTCGGCGATCAGCACGTGGGTGACGCGCTCCGCCGGCTCTTCGACGATCGCGTAGCGGCCGTCCTCGATCGCGCCGGCTTCCGCCGGCGACGCGATCCGCCGGCCACCCGGTCCCGTGATCACGAGCTTGGGCGGAGCGTCCGTTCCCTCGACGCGGAGGGCGACCGCCGGCTCGTCGGGCAGCGTGAGCCGGCGGCCGCCCTGGGCCGTCAACGCGGCGATCCGCGCCGCGCGATACGGACCGACGTCGCATGAGTTGCCCATCACGTCGAACTTGGCGGGCGTCCAGCGATAGCCCATGCCGCCGCTCACGCGCATCGTCCGGTTCTCCCAGTGCACGCGCCAGGGCTTGTACCACTTCCAATTCGAGTCCTTGACCAGGACCGCGTACGGGATCTCGGCGAGCGAGAAGCAGCCGGCCAGGCCGATCGTCGACGCGGTCACCTGCCCATCCACGCACGCGACTTTCGCCACGCAGACTCGTCCGCGGCCGTCGACGTTGAAGCGCACCGGCTGGCGCGTCTCGAGCCAGCCCTCGACCGCCGCGCTGACGCTGGCCACCGTGAAGTCGAAGCTCGCGTCGAAGCCGAAGTCGACCGACCCCGACGACTTGTAGGTGAGGAAGCCACCGCTGACCTGGCGGCCGAACAACGACAGGCCGCCCCTCGCCGCGATCACCCACGGCCGGCTGTCGACGTACTCCAGCTCGCCGTCGAGCAGCGCCGCCTGCCGGCCGGCGAACTCCGGCCCGAAGCGCACGGCCGCGGCGCCCTTGAAGCGCAGGGGAGGCGGCGTGACGCAGATCGCCAGCGCGACGCGGTCGAGGTAGACGCCGGTGGCGAGCGGCACCGCGTTGCCGAGCCCCGTGACCTGCCCGCCGGCATAGCTGAACGCGCCGCCGCGCATGCCCGCGAACACGCCGACCTCGGTCGCCGACTCGGTCGGCAGCACGACCACCGCCGAGCCGTCCCAGCGCGACACGTCGGTCCCGGTCGAACAGGTCAGCAGCGGTTGCGCGCCGAAGGCCGGCGGCGAGCACGGCGTCGTCGTCGTGGTACCGGCGGCGGTGTACGACAGGCAGAGGCTCTTGATCGCGATCTGGCCGATGTAGGCGTTCGCGACCTCCGCCTTCACGGCGTCGGCTCGCACGCCGCGGTCGTCGACTCGCACGCCGACGATCGCAGTCAGTCCGCCGGCGTCCCGCCCGGGCCCGTTGCGGAACAGGTCCGGCAGGTCGAGGACGAAGCGGAACAGCGAGTAGTGCTGTCCTTCGTCGCCGTAGCCGAGGCGCAACGCTGCGGAGCCGCCGACGCTCAGCCCGAACAGGCGCTGGTCCTGCGGCGGGCGGAAGACGATGGCCTCCGCCTCGTCGCCCTGCGCGCCCTGCGGCAGCTCGAGCCCGAGCAGGCCCTCATGGACGGTGATCCCGGCGAGCGTGATGTCGGTCTCCACCGAGAGGCTGCCGCCGGGCGCCCCCTCGCTCGGGCCCGACAGGACGAGCCGCGTCCCCGGGGCCACCGGCAGCGACAGGCCGTTGAGCACCACGGTGTCGGTTGACTCCCAGCGGTCCGGCGCGGCCTCGGTCAGGCAGCCGGCGGTGGTGGCCTCGACGAGCTCGAAGGCGACTCGCTTCTCGCACGTGCCCTGGGCGCGTGCGGGGGCGGCGCTGAGGCCGAACAGGAGAATGGCCAGGCAGCAGACGACCCACCGCCAGGCCGGTGGACGCCGGCTCGGAGCGTTAATCGGGGGCGGTTCCAGCACGGGTCCCGCCCGGCGCCGTCCCGTTCTCGAGCCGCGCCGGCAGCAGGCCGCCGACGAGCTGCTCGATGCGGTCGGCGAGCTGCCCGTCCCCGCCCGCCCGCGCCTGGTCCTGCAGCCGCCTGAGGTCGCCGACGAGGGCCAGCCGCTCGACCGCGGTCTGCTCGGACGTTCGCGCTGCCATCACCTCCTGCTCAGCCGAACGCAGCTGGCGCGGGTCAGTGCGGACGAGCGTCTCGACCGTCGTCACCAGGCGTTCGAGTACGCGGTAGAGCACCGACGCGGAGAACCCGCCGAGCAGCGCCAGCAGCGGCCGCGTCACCGCCCCCGGCTCGCCCTCGCTCGCCAGCGGCACGAGTGCCGGCAGCAGCAGCCCTGCCATCAGGCCGAGGATGAAGCGCAGCCAGTACGTCGACTCGTACTTCGGGTCGTAGACCCCCTCCTTGATGTAGCGCTGGGCCGTGAACAGCGCGGAGAAGGCAGCGCCCAGGCCGCCGGCCACGAGGTAGAACAACCCGTTGACGAGGACCGGCACGCCGGCCGAGTGGAAGAAGTCGCCCCCGCTCTCGTTCACGTCCTGCGAGCTGGCGAGCAGCAGGAACAGCGTCAGGAGCACGATGACGACGACGAGCATCTGGCGCACGAGCCGGACCGGGCCGAGCATCGAGAGCGCGGACCTCCGGCCCTCCGCGACCACCAGGATCGTGCGCGGCGTCGCGGGCGCGACGATCCGCACGAGCTCGTTGTGGGCGCGCGTGAGCTGGCGTATGTCGCGGCTCCCGCCGGCGCTCGCGGCCTGGTGGACGACGTCGGCGACCGGCTCCGGCACCGTCAGACCCGACGCGAAGGCGTAGCGAACCATCGCCTCGGACGCGCGGAGGAGCTGCTCGTCGAGCGTCGGCGCGGGTTGTGGCGACACGGCAGGCCCGACGCTATCCGGCTCGCTCTTCAGCGGTCAAGCCCAACTTATTGATCAGTCCTCACAGCGGCTGGCGTCCTCCTCGCCGGCGCAGTAGTCATCGCCCGTGCCGCCGCCGACGTCGTCGGTGCCGGTGCCACCGTTGAGCGCGTCCTCGCCGCCTCCGCCGGAGATGTCGTCGTTGCCCTCGCCGCCGATGATCGTCTCGCCGCCGCCGCCTCCCACGATCCTGTCGGCGTGCGTGCTGCCCTCCACGCGATCGAAGCTCCTGAGGCGGTCGCGGCCATCACCGGTCGCGGTGCCCTCGCCGAGGTCCACGCGCACCCCCGCGTCGGCGTCCACGTACATCACCGTGTCCTCTCCCGTGCCGCCGTTCAGCGCATCGTTGCCCGCGCCGCCGTCGAGGGCGTCCGGCCCGGCGCCGCCGTCGAGGCGGTCGGCGCCGGGGCCGCCGTGGAGCATGTCGACGCCGCTTCCGCCGGCGAGGCGGTCGTTGCCGCGGCCGCCGTCGATGATCCACTCGTTGCCCGCGCCGCCGTCGAGCACGTCGCGCCCGGCGCCGCCGAACAGGAGGTCCGGTCCGGCGCGGCCGGCAAGCCGGTCGCGCCCGGCGCCGCCCTCGATGCTGTCGCCGTCGCGGCCGCCGAGGATGTGGTCGGCTCCGCGCCCGCCGTGCAGCTCGTCGAAGCCCGCGCCGCCGGTCAGCCGGTCGTTCCCCGGCCCGCCGCAGACGACGTCGTTGCCGCCTGCTCCGACGATCGTGTCCCGGCCGCCTCCGCCCCAGATCACGTCGGCGCGGCGGGTGCCGCGCAGCCGCTCCGGCCCGGACGTCCCAAGGATCGTCGCGGGCAGCCCGTTGCAGGTCGGCCGGGACTGCGCGACGGAGGCCGCCGGCGAGACGGGCGCGACCGTGGCGATCGCGCTCGTCAGCGCGTTCGAGTACTCGTCGAAGACGCTGTCGAGGTAGCCGTGCCAGCGCCAGAAGATCGGGTCCGTCGGCGCCAGCCCGGACAGGTTCATGTCTCCGCCGATCATGCCGTGGATGCGGTTGTGCCACGGGGTCTCGAGCGCGCAGCCGAGCTCGGCGAGCGTCGGGAAGTCGGCCAGGCGCTCCCTGATCTCGACCGGGGGCTTGGCCGGCCCGCAGTTGCTCGGGTTGAGTTGTGCCCTCTGCGCGGTCCCGCCGGCGCCGGTCGCCCAGGTCGGACGGATGTAGCCGCTGACGTTCGGGTACTTGGAGCGCGGCTTCGTTACACGCGGGGACTCGCTGGCGGGCGTGTGCGCGAGCGTGAAGCCGCCCGCATCTCGCGCCGGGAGATCGTCGGGGGGCGTGTACTGCCCCTTGTCGGGATAGCCGAAGGTGGCGCGGAACGCGTCGAAGTTCGCGAGGAAGCGCGAGTGGAACACCGGGAACAGGCGCCCGTCGTAGCCCGTGCAGCACTTGTGGTCGCTGTGCCACTTCGCGTGCTCGCGGAGCACCTGCCCGCTGTGGTTGATCTCCACGTAGAAGTCCTCGGGCTGGCTGTCCCGGTCGTCCTTATCGCGCTCCACCGTGTACGTCTTCTGGGCCGTTGCGCAGACGTGCGGGTCCTCGGCGCCGTGCTGCTCGCGCACGTCCACCAGCACATCGACGTCAGTGGGCAGGGCGACGCCCCGCATGCGCCAGTAGAAGAGGATGCTGCGCCCGCTGAAGACGGCGCCACCTCCGGAGACGTCAGCGTGTTCGTCGATCGCGAACGGGTTCGCCGTCGCGTCCGTCTCCGGCCCGCCGGAGGGGATTCGCTCGGCCGGCGTCTCGCGGTAGTCGTCGATGACATCGCCGCCGACGACCCATCGGAAGCTCACCGTGCCCGTCGCGGCCCCGGTCGTGCGCGCGCGCAAGGCGACCTCCTGCCCGACGTTCTTCGTGTCGCCCTGCCGTTTCGCGAGCTCGCTGTCCGTGGTATCGGCGTCGACCTTGATCGGGGAGTCGTCCGCGATCGCCGCCGCGGTGATGCCGCAAGGGGCGGAGTATGCCGCGGGCGTCGATACCGCGGCGCAGGCGCACGCGACCACCACGGCTGCGGAGATCTTCCTGTCGATCATGGCCCTCCTCCTCAGGGACGGCGTGCGACCGGTGACTTCGGCGCGAACCTAGTCGCGCCGCTGGGACCTGTCAAGGCTGCCGGAGCGGTGAAGTGCCACTGATTACAGCGGCTTGCCCCTCCACTGATCGATGAAATACGTGAACGGCTGCGTGGAGAGCTTCAGGTCGCGCGCGAACGGGTTGTCGAGCGTGAAGATCAGGAACACGACGAAGCCGATGAAGCCCGCCACGACCCCGATCATGATGGCCTGCGTCCGGACCTTGCCGGCGCGGTAGAGGTAGAGCAGGAACACCGTCAGCACGCCGCCCACCACGATCAGCCACCAGAGCAGAGAGGGCACGTCAGAACGGCTGCTGTAGATCCGCAGGCGCCGTGCGCGGCCCACGTCGTTCATGCGATCGACGACGCCGCCGAAGAACGTCCCCTGGGCGTCGGTCCGTGGCTCGTAGCGATAGAGCCGGTCCCAGATGCGCTCGTACATCTCGCGCGAGGCGAGATCGGGATCGCCGTGCTCGAGGCTCGCCCACTCACGGTCCACCACGAGCTGCGCGTAGCGAAGCGTGTCCTCTCGCACCGGCACGCGGACCTCGTCCGGCAGGCCGCCGGAGTTCCGCATGACGTTCGACAGACCGGAGATCTCGTCCTCGATGTGCGTCGAGGCGTTGCTGTAGTTCTGCCACGCCGTCACCACGACGAACGCGAGGAGGAGGCCGTAAAGCCCGCTCGTGAGGCTCGAGCAGATCCGGACCAGCTCGTTGTTCGACTCGTCGCAGATGCTCGGGAAGAACCGCTGGACGGCGTAGAACCCGGCCACGGCGACGATCGCGCACACGAGAGCCGTCACCAGCGCGACCATCGAGCCTCCCTCCCTCTCATTGCAGCAGCACGCGCACGATGCGCAGGTTGTCGCTCAGACGGTCGGCCATCCGCTCCGCGAACCAGCTCTGCAGCCTCGCGGCCGTATCCGGGTCGTCTCTCAGCATCGCCTCGAGCGCGCTGCGGGAGAGCCGATGGAGCGTGCACGGCGACTCGGCCACCACGGAGGCCGATCGCGGCCTTCGCGTGTACAGCGCCACTTCGCCGATGACCGCGCCCGGACCCATGGTCCTGATCCGGATCGTGGCGCCGGCGTTCGAGACGACCGAGGCGGTGAGGGTGCCGGACTCGACGAAGTAGATGTCGTCCGTCGCGTCGCCTTCGTGCACGAGAACGTCTCCGGGCTCCAGGACGAGGCGATCGACGTAGCCCAGAAGCCGCCGGCCGTGGGCGGCATCGCCGAGGGTCTCCTCGAGCGGGACGTCCCGGACGCCCGCCGCGGATCCGCCGATCGTGCGGTCCTCGCACCATTCGGCCGCGCGATCGAGGTCCGCGAAGAGGCGGGTGCGCGGATCGGCCTCGTCGACTCCGGCCGCGGCCAGCCGCCGCTGGTTCTCCGGCCGCAGCGAAGCCAGAGCGAGGACGAAGTCCCGGTCGGCGGCGAGGCGCTGCATCCCGGCGATGCTGAGCGCCGCCGACGAATCGAACCCGGTCACGCGCGCGAAGTCGATCACCAGGAATCGCAGCGGGCGCGATTCGTCGGCCGCGCGCGCGGCCGCCCGCTGGACCAGCGCGTCGGCCGTGCCGAAGAACACGAAGCCCTGGAGCTGCCAGTACTCGCGCTCGTGCCCGCGCCGCCGCAGTGCCTCTCGCTCCGACTCGGGGCGTTCGACGGCGCTGTGATACGAGGTCCCGTCCATGGCGTGCCGGACGACCTCGATGCGGCTGTAGGCGACGACGAACGAGACCAGCGCGAGCAGGAGGCCGACCACGATGCCCTCGAGCGGTCCGACGGCGGCCATCGTAAAGACGATGACCCCGATGACGACGTACTCGCGCGCCGGGACCCTCGAGCGGTTGTCCACGAGCCACTCGAACAGAAACGTCGCGCCGACGAACAGCAGCAGCCCGCCCAGCAACGGGCGCGGGAGCCGAGCGATGACGAGCGTGCCGGCGGCCAGCGTCGCCAGCGGCACGATCGCCGCGATCCACGGAACCAACCGGCTCCGCGCGCGGAGCCGGTACGCGACCGACGTGTGGGCGATCGTGTGGAGCCCGACCATCCCGCCGGCGGCGCCGGAGATCACGTTCGCGACGCCCGCGGCGCGCAGCTCTCGGTTGAGGTCGGCGTCGCGCCGGATCAGCACCTCGATGCCGCTGATGTTCAGCAGGATGGTGACGAGGGCGATCGCGGTCAGCGCCGCCGCGGCCGGCGCCTGCGCCAGGACGGCGTCCCAGTCCGCGACGCCGAGCGCGTCCACCGTCCACGTGCCCCACAGGGATCCCTCCGGGAACGGACCGAGCAGCCCGCCTCCTCGCTCGAGGTCCTCGATCGTCGCGCCCCCGGCCGCGGCGGCGACATAGAAGGCGAGCAGCCCGACCAGCACGCCCCCCGGCAGCACGATCGGCGACCGGAGGCGCCGCGACACCGCGACCAGCGCGAGCCCGAACGCGACGCCCGGGAGCCAGTGCGAGGCCGCGTCGGACCCGCCCGTCATCACGTCGAGCGAGCCTCGCATGAGCAGCCAGCCGGTGCCGGCGAGGAAGCCCGCGACGACGGGGTACGGCGTGAACCGGACGAGGTTGCCCAGCCGGAGGCCGCCGACGAGCAGGAAGACGGCGCCGGTGAGCACGGTCGCCAGGGAGATCGTCAGCACGACCGTCAGGAAGCGCTGCTCGCCACCGGCGGCCACCGAGCCGGCGACCGCGGCGGCGATCACCGCCGCATACGGCGCCGGCGTGGGATGCACCCCGGCGACCGCCCCGGGGATCGAGCCCAGCGAACCCACGACGGTCAGCGCCACGACCTCGGACACGAGCGTGAGGCCGATGGCGGCCGGCAGGTTCACGGCGAGTGGCCCGGCGAAGACGAGCACGGCGATCGACGTCGTGGCTGCGACCCGCGCGACGCCCACGAGGCTCCCGGCCATGACCGCGAACGCCACGGCCGGCCGAGGCCGGGGGAGACCGCGCCCGCGGGCGGCGCCCAGCCCTTGCGCGATCATCCCGCGAGCATGTCCTGCCAGCTGTCGAGCAGGCTCTGGTACACCGCGGGATCGATCGCGATGTCCCCCGCGAACGGGTGCTGGAGCGCGTAGACGAGGAAGAGCACGAAGCCCGTGAAGGCGCCCACGGTCCCGATGGCCACGGTCTGGACGCGCGTGTCCGCCATGTAGAACGGGAACAGCCACGCGATCGTGAAGAGCCCACCCCCGATCAGCAGGACCACAGCGGAAACGGAATCGTCGACTGGCTCGACAGGATGCGCAGCCGTCGCGCCTCGCCGACCTCGTCGCCGCCCGACCGCCGAGTCGTAGAAGGTCGCGGCAGGACCGTCGCCCTCGACCTTGGTGTCGTAGAAGCCATTCCAGATGTTCGCGTAGGCCGCCGTGGTCGGGCCGTCCGACTGACCATCGGCCATCGCGTCGTACTCGCGGTCGATGACGTTCTGGACGTAGACCGCGAGCGCCTGCTGGATGCGCTCTTTGTCAGCCGAAGGCAGAGGCTCCGCGTCGCGGAACAGGTTCGAGAGGCGCGTGACCTCCGTGTGGGTCGACTCCTCGGCCGAGTTGAACTGCTCCCACGCGACGACGACGACGAAGGCGAGGAGGATCGCGTAGAGCAGGCCGACCATGCTGAAGTACACGCCGTACGTGTCGTTGTGCGCCTCTTGGCGATCCTGCGGGCGGTACCGCAGGGCGATCCGGAAGCCGACCACCGCCACCGCCGCCCAGGCGCCGGTGAAGAGGACCGCGGCGACGAGTCTCGAGCTCACATCGTCCTACGGTCGATGGCGAGACGTGCCGGTCTCACCGGGCTGACACTAGTCAGGACCGGCGCTGGTGCGCAAGGGCAATTGAGCGGTAGGAGCATCCTCATCGCTCCGCGCGACTCTCATTAGAGGCGAACCTAGAATCCTCCGCGTGCGTGTCGCGATTCGCGAGGTGGGGGCCCGGGACGGGTTCCAGAACGAGCCCGAGGTGGTTCCCACCGACGAGAAGGTGCGGCTGATCGAGCTGCTCGCTCGCTCCGGGCTCAAGCGGCTCGAGGTGACCAGCTTCGTGCGGGCGGACGTGATCCGCAGCTTGCCGACGGCGCCGAGGTGCTCGCACGGATCGACGTGCCGGACGACGTGTCGCTCTCCGTGCTGATCCCCAACGAGCGCGGATTGGAGAACGCGCTCGGGACCGGGAGCGCTTCCACGAGGTCAACGTCTTCCTCTCCGCCTCCGAGACCCACAACCGCAAGAACGTCAACCGCTCGATCGAGGAATCGCTGGCCGGGCTGGAGGCGGTGCTCGGCCGCGCGCGCGAGGAGGGGTTGAGTTGCGAGGGCGTGATCTCGGTCGCCTTCGGGTGCCCCTACGAGGGGCGCGTCCAGCCGGAGCGCGTGTCGCGATTGCCGGGCGGCTGATCGAGGCGGGCGCGCAGGAGATCGGGTTCGGCGACACGACCGGCATGGCCAATCCCGCGCAGGTGCGGGAGTCTTTTCCGCCGCCCGCGAGGCGCTCGGCGCCGACGTCGAGCTCACGGCGCACTTCCACAACACTCGCGGGCAGGGGCTGGCGAACGTGCTGGCGGCGCTGGATGCCGGCGTGCGGAGCTTCGAGTCCAGCTTCGGCGGGACTCGGCGGCTGCCGGTCCCGCGCGGCGCGACCGGCAACATCGCCACCGAGGACCTGGTGTCGATGCTGCACGAGATGGGCGTCGAGACCGGCGTCTCGCTCGAGCGGGTGCTCGAGGCCGCGCGGGCCGCGCAGGACGTCCTCGGCCGGCCGCTGGGCTCGCACGTGCTCACGGCCGGGCCGGTCGTATGGAACTCGCCGAGCTGACGACGCTGCGGCTGGGCGGGCCGGCCGAGCAGCTGATCGAGGCTCGCACCGAGGCCGAGGTGATCGAGGAGCGACGCGCGCGCGGACCTCATCCTCGCCGGCGGATCGAACCTCGTGATCGCCGACGAGGGCGTCCCCGGCACGGTGCTGCGGATCGCGACCCGCGGGGTCGAGCGCGACGACCTGCGGCTCACCGTGGCGGCGGGGGGAGGACTGGGACGCGCTGGTGGCGCGCTGCGTGGGCCGAAAGCCTGCAGGGCTTCGAGTGCCTGTCCGGCATCCCGGGCACGGTCGGCGCCACGCCAGATCCAGAACGTCGGCGCCTACGGCCAGGAGGTCAGCGAGACCGTCGAGTCCGTGCGCGTGCTCGATCGCGAGGCCGGCCGCGTGGAGGAGATGCCGGCGTCGGCATGCGGCTTCGTCTACCGCGGCAGTGTCTTCAAGTACCACGACCGCCGTGTGGTGCTCTCGGTCACGTTCCGGATGCGCGAGGCGGAGCGCTCAGGCCCGATCCGCTACGCGGAGCTGGCGCGCGCGCTCGACGTCCCGATCGGCGGCAGCGCGCCGCTGGCCGACGTGCGCAAGGCCGTGCTCGCCCTGCGACGCCGCAAGGGCATGGTGATCGACCCCGCCGACCCCGACTCGGTCAGCGCCGGCTCGTTCTTCACGAACCCGATCCTCGACACCGCTCCGGAGGGCGCGCCGGTGTGGCCGGAGCCGGACGGGCGCGTGAAGACCTCCGCCGCCTGGCTCATCGAGCAGGCCGGCTTCCATAAGGGCTACGGCACCGGCCACATCGGCATTTCGACCAAGCACACGCTCGCGCTGGTGAACCGCGGCGGCGCCACGACCGCCGAGCTGATCGCGCTCGCATGCGAGATCGTCGCCGGCGTGCGGACGCGGTTCGGGGTGGTGCTGCA
>CAWJNK010000016.1:0-45408 GCA_963844205.1 uncultured Solirubrobacteraceae bacterium | reverse complement strand
CTCCCGGGGATCGGCGCTGAGGGTAGTTACGACTTGCGCGGTTCGCCGGCTAGCGCCGTCACCAGCCCGAGCGCGATGAACACGCCGCCGCTGGCGCGGTCGAGCGTGCGGCGCGCGGCGAAGGTCGCGCGCAGGCGCGTGCCGGCACGCGCCGCGAGCAGCGCGTAACTGCCGTCGGTCAGCGTCCCGATCGCGACCAGCAGGGTGCCGAGCACCAGCATCTGCGGCACGATCGGCCCAGCCGCCGGATCGACGAACTGGGGGATGAAGGCGAGGAAGAACAGCGCGGTCTTCGGGTTGAGCACGTTCACCACGACGCCGTGGCTGAAGAGCCGCGAGAACGGCGCCGGCTCGCTCCGCCTCGTCGGTGTCGGCCGATGCGCCCGCGTCGCGCAGCTTGCGGATCCCGAGGTAGACGAGGTACGCCGCGCCCGCGTACTTGACGATCGTGAACGCCTCGGCGGAGGAGGCGATCAGCGCCGAGACACCGATCGCCGCCGCGACGACGTGCACGAGCGCGCCGACCTGGACGCCGAGCATCGACGCAAGGCCCGCCCGCCGGCCCTGGGAGAGGCTGCGGGCGACGATGTAGAAGACCGACGGCCCGGGGATCACCAGGAAGGCCACGCTGGCGGCCGCGAACAGGGCGAACGTCTGCAGATCGGGCATATCGCGGACCCTATCGGCGCCATGTGCTTGAGTGGTCTGCACATGGCGTCACGGGGAGTCTTCCGGTCGCACTCGCGCCGGCGCTGGTCGCTGAGCTCGCTGCGTCCGGTGGGGGACATGGCGATCGACCTGGGCACGGCGAACACGGTGGTCTACGTGCGCGGGCGCGGGATCGTGCTCTCGGAGCCTTCGGTCGTCGCGATCGACCAGCGGACGGGGGAGGTCCACGCCGTCGGCGCCGACGCCCAGCTGATGATCGGCCGCACGCCCGCGACGATCAGCGCCGACCGGCCGCTCCGCCACGGCGTGATCGCCGACTTCGAGGTGACCGAGGCGATGCTGCGCCAGTTCGTCGGCAAGGTCCTGCAGAGCCGCTTCAGCCGCCCCCGCCTGGTCATGTGCGCGCCGTCGGGCGTGACCGACGTCGAGCGCCGCGCGGTCGAGGAGGCGTCGCTGTCCGCGGGTGCGCGCGAGGTGCACCTGATCGAGGAGTCGCTCGCGGCCGCGATCGGCGCCGGGCTCGAGATCGCCGAGCCGATCGGCCGGATGGTCGTCGACGTCGGCGGCGGCACCAGCGAGGTCGCGGTGATCTCGCTCGGCGGCATCGTCGTCTCGCGCTCGCTGCGGGTCGGCGGCTACGACCTCGACGACGCGATCACGAACCACATCCGGCTCGAGCACCGGATGGCGATCGGCTCCCAGAGCGCGGAGGCGATCAAGCTCGCGGTCGGCTCCGCGTCCAAGCTCGAGGAGGAGCTCTCGACCCGGATCCGCGGCCGCGACCTGCTCTCCGGCCTCCCGCGCGAGCTCTACCTCGGCAGCGCCGAGGTCCGCCAGGCGATCGAGGCGCCGCTCGCCGACATCCTCGCCGCGATCCACGACACGCTCGAGGAGACGCCGCCCGAGCTGGCCGCCGACATCGCCACCCAGGGCATCGTCCTGGCGGGCGGCGGAGCGCTGCTGCGCGGGTTCGCGGAGCGCATCCACCGCGAGACGGGGATGCCCGTCCGCATCGCCGACCAGCCGCTCACGTGCGTCGCCTCGGGCGCCGGCCAGTCGCTCGAGGAGCTCGACGCGCTGGGGCGCCGCGGGGCGGCGTGACGTCTACACTGCGCTGACCCGGAGAGGTGGCCGAGTGGCTGAAGGCACTCGCCTGCTAAGCGAGTATGGGGCGGAAAGCTCCATCGCGGGTTCGAATCCCGCCCTCTCCGCTGGCGGCTACCATGTCCGGTCGCTGCGCCCGTAGCTCAGCTGGATAGAGCGTCGGTCTACGGAACCGAAGGTCAGAGGTTCGAATCCTCTCGGGCGCGTAGTTCGCCCCGTGTAGCCACGATGCGCCACGTAGGGACTGGAAACGCCCCGGAGTCCGCATCCCAGCGCGGTTTCCGGGGCGTTTTGCGTTCGGTTCCACGACGCCGCGCGGACCCTGGATTCGGCGCCCGGAAGCCACGCCGCGAGTCACGCGGCGTTTTGTGACTCGTGATCCACCATCGCGGCGACGTGACCGTCGGGCGTGTGGAGATATCACCTGCCTTCGCCGGCGAGCGCGTCGCGGATTGGATCGGCCATCGGTCAGGGATTCCCACCGGAGCGGACGGCTGCGCTTGACGGGCTGCCCAGGCAACCGTCAGGGTGCTTGCTCGTTTACGTCAGGAGGTCCGGGATGCGCGTGGCAGTGCTGGGAGCCGGCAACGGAGGCGTCGCAGTCGGCGTTCGACTTTGCCCAGAACGGCCATGAGGTGGCGCTGTACGCCACGCCGGAGTTCGGCGCGAACGTGGTCGCGGTGGGCAAGGCCGGCGGGATCACCGCCAGCGGCGATCTCGAGGGCTTCGCCCCGATCCGGTACGCCGGGCATGACGCCGACGAGGCTCTCTCCGGCGCCGAGCTCGTGCTGCTCATCGGTCCCGCGTATAGCACCGAGCCGCTTGCGGCCGCGACGGCGCCGCATCTGACCGACGGCGCCGCCGTGCTCATCTGCCCGGGGTCGTGTGCCGGAGCGATCGCGTTCAAGCGAACGCTGGGACTCGCTCTCGACGACCAGCGCTATGTCGTCGGCGAGACCAGCACCCTGCCCTACGCGGTGCGCGTCACCGAGCCGGGTGCCGTCAACGTCTTCCTCAAACTCACCGCCGGGGTCTACCTCGCCGGCCTGCCACGGGCGGCCACCGACCGACTGCACGACCTGATCCGCGACGTCTGGCCGGCCGTCGAGAAGGCCGACAGCGTCTTTCAGACCACCCTCCAAAACGGCAACCCGGTGATCCACCCGGCGGTCACGCTGCTCAACGCCGGCCTTCTCGAGCGAACCCGCGGTGGCTTCTTGTTCTACGAGGAGGGCGTGACCGAGAGCGTCGGCCGGCTGATCGAGGCGGTCGACGAGGAGAGGCAGGCGATCGCCGCCAGGCTCGGGGTAACGATCCTGTCCGATCCGGCTCTCGGCGTGACGCAGGGCTACATGCGCGAGACGAACTACTCCACCGGGTACAGCACCGCGCCCGGCTTCCTCGGGATCGGAGCGCAGAGCCAGCTCGACCACCGCTACTTGACCGAAGACGTCGGCTACTCGCTCGTCTTCCTGACCGACCTAGCCGCGCGCCTCGGCGTACCCACCCCGGTGATGGACGCCGTCATCGCCATCGCTTCAGTCGCTCTCGCCCGCGACTTCCGGGCCGAGGGGAAACGAACCGTGAGCACGCTCGGCCTCGACGACATGTCCGCCGAGCAACTCGCTGCCCTCTGATCCGACGAATGCCCCGTGCAAGCCCGAAGCCACCACGCCGCCAAACCGCGTGGACGCGATGCGCGACGCTTGCGACACGCGGGGCATCCGCCGCGTCAGGAAGTGGTCGCGGGTCCCAGCCGCCGGGTGCGCGGGCCCGTCCGCGTTGCAGGACAGGAACCGTTCGCCCGGTGGCCTCCTGAATGGTCATGCCCGCGAGGATGGCGACCAGGGCGGACGCCTCGCGGGCGAGGGACCTGCATCGCGGACCATCCGCGACGCCGGCGAAGGATGGGGTAGGACCCTGGACCGTTGCGGTTCCCGACCGCCCCCCAGGTTGCCAGCGACGACCATCAGGGTTCCGGGTTTGCGTCCGGGTGCGTGCGGTTGAGCGGTACGACAGACGGGCCAGCCGAAGCCAGCCCGCCCGTTCCTAGGTGCGACTGGTACTACGAGTCGTTCGACTTGAAGCCGATCACCGAGTTGTTGACCTGCATACGGTCGATCTGCACCTTGCCGTGGCCGAGCGCGCAGCCAGCGGTGAGGCTGACGCGGTTGACCGTCTCGTCGCCGTACTGGCCGACAGCGTCCGTCCACGTCTTCGCGGGGGTGCCGTCGTCGGCGTCGTTGAGGCGGACGCCACTGGTGAGCATGTCGTGGGTGTACCACTCACCGACGCCGGGCTCCGGGGTGCTCTGAGCGAACGGGGTGTACTTGACCTTGTGCCCGGCGTTGGTCACGACGTTCATATAGACCATGCCGCCCCCGGCCGACGAATTGCTCTTGAACGAGAGCGTCTTGATGTCCTTGAGCTTGAGGTTGGTCGGCAACGCCCTGATGACTCCGTAGGAGCTACTGTCCGGCACGTTGAACGTGGCGACGCCGTTGTCGACAGAGATCTCCCCGAACGGGGCAGTGCCGTCGCACGAGCCGACGGTCGACGTGGTGATGGTGTCCTTCGCCGGAGCCGCCATCGATGTCGCGGGGATGATCGCGAGCATGGCGACGGCCATGCCGCTGATGATGAACTTCTTCATGAGGTGACCTTTGGTCGTCTATCGCAGCACGCCCATCTGCGCCGGTCTGTGACCGCGTGGGTGATTGCAGGCGTGAGCGGGGCACCCCTGCGAAGCGTTAGCCACGCGGCGACCCGTTGCCGCTTACAAACCCGCCACGCGATGGCGGTAACACCACCGCAGAACGTTTTAGGCCGCGTTGATGGTTCCGTCGCCGCCGGCGCCCTGGGCGGAACGCGTTACGGGCACCCGGACGCGGCGATTGCGCGCGAACGCACCCGCGCGGCGTTCCGCAAGTCCGCGCCCGTCGTCGCGCTTTCCCAAAGTCACGCGGCTAGTCACGGCGACGCGCGGGCGCCGGGCTAGAGCCAAACAGGTCCTTCCGGGCGCGCTACCTGACTCGGCAGATCACGTGCATTTGCAGCGGCTTCACGAGGTGCGATCACGCGTCCGCTGTTCGGGTCGAGGCGGCCTCCGTCGGCCGGTCGAGGAGCTGCACGAGGATCGCCAGGCCCGCCAGCAGGATCGCGATGCTCGAAAGGTGCGCGACGGCCGCCGCCTCGACGGCTTCGAGCGGGTTGGTCAGCGCGCCGAGGCGGTCGAGCGCCCAGCCGGTGGCGGCGGCGAGCGCGAAGGTCGCGCCCGCGATGCGGACGGCGGGGTAGAAGCGCGTCTGCGAGAGCAGGTACAGCGAGGGGAACACGAGCGCGACGCACGTCAGCTGGGCGAGCTCGATGCCGAAGTTGAAGGCCAGCAGCGAGAGCAGCGACGCTGTGCCGTCGAGCCCGAGGTCGGCGAGGATGCGCGCGAACGCCAGGCCGTGCACGAGGCCGAAGCCGAGGGCGACGGCGGCCGCGCCGCGGGCCGCCAGAGGGCGCATGGCGTGCACGGCCGCCACGCCGACGGAGGCGGCGATCAGAATCTCGACGGCTCGGCTGGGCACCGTCACCCAGCCGAGCGCGGAGGCGATCAGCGTCAGGGAGTGCCCGAGGGTGAACGCGCTGACCACGCGCAGCACCGCCTTCGCGGTGGACGAAGGCGCCGTCCCCGCGCCGCCAGCGGCCGGCGACGGCGACCAGCGGAGCGGGCAGCAGCAGCGCCAGCAGGAACAGGAGGTGGTCGGCGCCCTCGAGGACGTGGTGGTAGCCGTGGCGGATCATGTCGCCGACCGCGGTCGACTGGGCGGTGTCGGTGATCTCCAGAGTCTCGTGCTCGGCGTCGATGACGCCCGCGGTGGAGATGTCGCCCGCGGAGTCGATGAGCACGACCACGGCCTCGTGGTCGTCGACGGCGTCGATGATGCCGTCGTAGGCCAGGGTGAACTCGTCCGTGCCCGAGTCGCCCGTGGCGAAGGAGACGTCGACGCTGAGCGAGTCGACGCCTTCGATCGTCTCGCGCTCCGTGTCATCGAACGTCACGGCCCAGGCGGCCCCGTCGGCGTCGCTGGCGCTCACATGCTCGGCGAGGTAGGCCTCGATCTCATCGACGTCGCCGGAGATGTCGGTGTCGCTCGCGTAGTTGGTGCCCATCGCCCGGTCGAGCGTCTTCAACGGGAGGCTGATCGTCGCATCGACCGAGTTCTCGGCGACCGTGACCGCGATCGTGCTGCTGGTCAGGCTGTGGGCGCCGGCCGTCGTGGGCGGCAGTGCCCCGGCGAGCACTGCGACCGCGAGTGCGGTCGCCAGGGCTCGCCGAAGCGCGCGCCGGGCCGGGGTCGTGAGGCGTCGCACGGCCGGCACCGGCTAGCTGATGGACTTGGCCGTCGGCGTCGCCTCCTGGCCGTCCCAGGTGACGCGGAACGTGTAGGCGTCCTGGAGCTCGTCGAGGTAGCCGTCGGCCTGCTCCTGGGTGATCGTCCCGTTCTCCAGCAGGCTGTCGATCGCCGAGCTGCGGGTCTTCACGAGCGCATCGATCAGCTCCTGCTGATCGATCCCGCGGTCCTTGGCGACGGCGGCGAGGTTCTGGCCCTGCTCCATGCGCACGTGCATCTCGTCATGGGAGATACCGAGCACGTCGATCAGCGTGCTCTCGACGTCCTGATGGCCCCGGTGCAGACCGAGTGACGGCTCGCCGTAGGCCTCCTGGATGAGCTCGACGAGCTGTGCCTCCGTGGTCACGGAGTCGGCGGAGACCCCGCCGCCGGGCCCACCGTCGGCTGCGGCTGCATCCGAGGAGGAGGAGGAGCCCTGGGCCGTGGTCGTGGCGCTAGTCGCCGCGCTGCTGGTAGTGGCGGTGTCGGAGCCGCCGCTGAAGCCGGCGACGCCGATACCGAGCAGCGCGGTCGCGATTCCAGCGGCGATGAGCTTCTTGAACGTGTTCATGCGGCGCATCGTGGCCGCACAACCCCAGCGCCAGCTGTTTAGAGCCTGTGAGGTAGCTGAGACCGCTCGTTCGCGGCATGCTCGGCGGCAAGAAGCGCGCTTGACATTCGACGATCCGTGGTAACGGGATCCTAAAGGCGGGCCGCCGGGTGCGAGCCCGACGGCCCCATCCCGACCCCTGGGAGGGGGACAAATGCATAGGCGAACCGCCGCCCTTGTCGCGGCGCTCATCGCATGCGCGGCGCTACCGGGCGCCGCCTCCGCACACCATCCGGACGATGGCGTGTACGTGTCTTGGACGGACAAGCTGTCCAAGGCGAACTGGCTCGTCGCCGGGGAGGCCTCCAACAACGCTGTCGCGGCCGACGCGGTCGCCGGGCCGGGCAGCAGCGGGCTCTCGCATCTGGGCAACGCCGACAAGGACGGAACGGTCAACTCGGACCTGGCGTTCTGGGGGGACCTGGCCTACGCCGGCAACTACGACGGCTTCCGCATCCTCGACGTCAGCTCGCCCCAGCCGGTCGTGGTCACGGACTTCAGGTGCCGCGGGCCGCAGAACGACGTTTCGGTGCACGAGATGGGCGGGAAGCGCTTCCTGTTCCAGTCCATCGACTCGGGCCAGACGGCGGAGGATTGCTCGAGTGCCGACGCCCCTGTCGTCGGCGGCGGCCGTGTCGGCTACGAGGGCGTGCGCGTGTTCGACGTGACGAACCCGAGAGCGCCTGTGTTCGTGGACATGATCCAGACGGCGTGCGGTTCACATACGCACTCGATCATCCCGGACGGGCAGCAGGCGTACATCTACGTCGCGTCGTATCCGCTCGGCACGGGCATCACACCGCCCGGCGCGTCCGGCCCCGGTGACTATCGCGCGTGCACGCTGCCGCACAAGAAGATCTCGCTCATCAAGGTCTCCGCCCCCGGTGGCAACTTCCGGTTCGAGCTCAAGGAGCAGCCGCTCAGCGACGACACGGCGTTCAACCGCGGGTTCCAGGCCTGCCACGACATCCAGTTCTTCATGGCGACCAAGACCGCGGTCGGCTCCTGCGCCGGCGACGGCCAGCTGTGGGACATCTCGGATCCGTGGAACCCGACGACGAACGTCGAGGGCAAGCACACGCACATCTACAGCCCCTCGACGGCCGACAGCTTCGAGTTCATCCACTCGGGCGTCGTCTCGTGGGACGGCAAGACGTTCGCGATCATGGACGAGACGGGCGGCGGCGTGGAGGCGCACTGCTTCGGCGCAGCCTCAACGGACGGCTTCTACTACTTCTACGACATGGTGAAGCCGGGTGATCCGGCGCCGTCCTTGAAGGGCCGCTACACGATCCCGCGCAACCAGGGGTCGGAGGTCTGCGTGTCGCACAACGCCACCGTGATCCCGATCCGGGGGCGCAAGATCATGACGGCCGCCTACTACCAGGGCGGTGTGTCGGTGATCGACTTCACCGATCCGGAGAACATCCGCGAGGTGGGCTACGCCGACCTCGAGGACGCCGTCGGCAAGGCGGACGAGTGGTCCTCCTACTGGTACAACGGCCACATCTACTCGAACAGCGGCCTGGCACGGCGAGGGGCCACGGAGAATCGTGGCTTCGACGTCTACCGCCTGACCGGGTCGCTCGCGGCCGTGACGCGGCGCGCCGAGCGCTGGAGCCGCTCCAACCCGCAGACGCAGGAGGCATGGCAGGCGCCATAGCCCGCACGCGAGCGTGGCGCCGGCGCACGCCGCCGGCGCCACGGCTCTCCGCGTTCCGTACATATGCACGGCTCGAGGCGGGAAGTACCCGAGCGAGAACAGCAGGCACACCCAAGTTGGGAGGCACGCCATGTCCGAGGACAGCAACTGCACCCTCGTGCGCCGCTTCATCGACGAGGTCTTCAACACGGGCAACTTCGATGCCGTGGAGGAGATTCTCGCCCCCGACTACCTGCATCACGATCCGACCACGCAGGAGTTCGGGTCTGGGATCGAGGGGTTCAAGCGGCTCCTCGGCTACTACCGGGACGCGTTCCCGGACCTGGAGATCCGCCTCGACGACCAGTTCGCGGCGGGTGACCGCGTGGTCGACCGCTGGACCGGACTCGGGACGCACCAGGGCGAGCTGATGGGGATCGCGGCGACCGGCCGGCCGGTGACCGCCGGTGGCATCAGCATCCACCGGATCGAGAACGAGCGGATCGCCGAGACCTGGAACAACTACGACGCCGCGGGCATGCTGCGGCAGCTCGGAGCGATCTCGGGCATCAAGCGCGACAGCTGACCGGGGCCGCGCTCGGCGCGCTTCAGACCTCGTGGTCGGCCATCGAGTCGATGGCGGTGGTGACGGCGAGCACGATGATGTGGTTCTGCCCCGGCGCGATCTCCACGCCGTAGGTGTCGCGCACCCGGAACCACCGCTTGGAGATCTCGGCGACCTTCGTGCCGTCCTGCTCGATCTCGTACTCGTGGTCGACCACGTTGCCCTGCACCTCGAGGTCCGGTCCGTCTTCGACCTTGACCACCCAGCGCTCGCGCAGCGGCGTGATCATCGCCTTCTTGATCAGGGCCATGCGCTCACCGTCGGGACCCTCGACCGACATGCTGTCCTTCACGCGCAGGACCCGCTCCTTGACCTTGCAGAGCTCCCGCCCGTGCGCGTCCTCGAACACCAGCGTCTTGCGGACCCGCAGCGCCTTGCCGTCGACCTTGTAGACCCGGTCGCCGTCCCCGTTCTCGATCCAGAAGTCGTCGCCGATCGACAGCATCTTCGAGCGCACCTGGTAGCGGCTCGCGCGTGCCGCCGCGTCCGAACGCCTCGCGCTCGGCGCGTCGACGCTGCCTGCGTCCACCCAACATCGTCTCGCTCCTTGACCGGGGCCGGAGCACCCACCCTCCTGACTGAGCAGGCCACCGGCAAGGAGGCGCGCCGGTCAGCGCGCGGTGAGGCCCGCATGCGGTGGATCCGGGGCGCCGCCGTGGCGGCGCCCCGGTCCAGGTTCCTACGGCGCCGGCCGCAGGATGACCTCGGCGCTGCCCTGCTGCGGCGTCTCGCCGCCGCCGGGGTTGTCCGAGTACGTGGCCACGAACACCGCGGCGATGTTCTGGCCGATGTGCGAGGTGTCGATCGGGATCGACATCTCGCCTGTGCACCCGTTGGTGGACGTCTGCGGGTGCCCGTGCTGGTCGTGGCCGAGGATGTACGCCACGCTCACGCGCGCGCAGTCGACCGGCTGGTCGTCCGTCACGGTCACCGTGAACCGCACCGTGTCGCCGAAGTTGAACGGCGGCGACGTCGACACCACGGTCAGCCGGACCGTCGGCGCCTGGTTGCCGATCACGATCCGCACCGAGTTGGACGCCGAGCGCCCGCTCGTGTCCGTCACGCGCAGCGTGGCCTCGTAGATGCCGCGTGCCGTGTAGGTGAACGACGGGTTCGCCTGCCGCGAGTCGACGGTGCCGTTGGCGTCGAAGTCCCACGCGTAGGCGAGCCGGTCGCCGTCGCGGTCCGACGTGCCCGCGCTGGAGAACTGCACGGTCAGCGGCGCGGTGGTCGAGGTGGTCGGCGTCGCCGACACCTGCACGACCGGCGTGTACTCGCCCCGCCGCACGAAGTCGATCCGCGACAGCTGCGCCTCGGGGTTCTCCGAGAAGAACCCGTCGCCGTACTCCAGCGTGTAGAGGGCGCCCTCAGGCCCGAACTCCATGTCCATCGGGTTGTCCTGCACCACGTTCGGATTCGCGCTCGTGGCGCCGCCGAACAGGTGATGGATCGCCTCGAGTTGGCCGCCGTTCGGGCGGTTGAGCTCGAAGACCTTCACGTAGTCGCGGCTCCACTCGTAGAACAGCGGATGGCCGTCGAAGACCCGCGGCCACCGCAGCTCCGAGCGGTTGCGGCGGTCGTACTCGTACGCCGGTCCGCCCATCGGCCCGATGCCGTCCCCGCCGCGCTGCTCGAGCAGCTCGGGGAACAGGCCCTGATCCGACGCGGGGTAGCTGTACCAGACATCGGGCTGGACCACCTGCGGCAGCCGACGCTGGCCCGTGTTGTTGAGGGAGTCGTTGATCGGCGCGAAGCAGTTGAACTCGTCACCGGACTGCGGTGCGCTCGGCGTGAAGTCGTAGTCGACGTACGGCATGTCCGGCGTGGCGCAGAACGGCCAGCCGTAGTTGCCCGGCCGGCGGATCAGCATCCAGCGCCCCTGGCCGGCCGGCCCGCGAGCCGGGTCGGCCCGGTTGGCGTCCGGCGAGTAGTCGGCCACGTAGACGTCGCCCGTGTTGCGGTTGACCGCGAAGCGGAACGGGTTGCGCAGGCCCATCGCGTAGATCTCGGGACGGGTGCGGGCCTCGTTGCGGCCGAACAGGTTGCCCCGGGGGATCGCGTACGAGCCGTCTTCGCGCACGCGGATGCGCAGGATCTTGCCGCGCAGGTCGTTGGTATTGCCCGACGTGCGCCGAGCGTCGAACGCCGGGTTGCGGTTCGGGCGGTCGTCGATCGGCGTGTAGCCCGCGGACTGGAACGGGTTCGTGTCATCGCCCGTCGACAGGTACAGGTTGCCGTCGCCGTCGAACTCGATCTGGCCGCCGACGTGGCAGCAGATGCCGCGGTCGACCGGCACTCGCAGGATCTCCTGCTCCGACGCGAAGTCGAGCCGGTTGCTCTGCAGCTTGAAGCGCGACAGCAGCAGGTAGCTCGTGTTGCGGTTCGCGGCGAACGCGGCGAGGCGTGTGCGGTCCTCCGGCGTGTTGAGCGTCTCGGGCGCGTCGCCCTCGTTGATCCCGGTCCCGCCGACGTCCGTCGGCGTGTTCAGCCGTGGCGAGTAGTACACGTAGACCCAGCGGTTCTCCTCGAAGTTCCGGTCGACCGCGATGCCCTGCACGCCCTCCTCGTCGTGCTGGTAGAGGCCCTTCGGCGACTGCTTCATGTCGGCCGCCATCGTGTTCAGGCCGGTACGCGGGTTGTGGATCCGCACCTCGCCGGTACGTGCGGTGTGGAGGACGCGCGCGTCCGGCAGCACCGCGAGGCTCATCGGCTCCCCGGGCCGGTCGTTGAGCAACACCTTCTGGAACCGCGACTGGTCGGGGAAGTCGCTGTTCTGCGCCGGCGCCATAGCCGGCGCCCCCAACACCCCGGCCGCCGTCACTCCCGCCACGGCGAGCGCTCGCCGCATCGACGCGAGACGCCGGTCGGACCCACCACGGACATGCCGCATGCCGCTCCTCCTCCCCTGAGGGGTCTGTTGGCGGCACGAAACTACTCCGCTGTCGAGGCGATGCTGAGCGGGGTTGCCGCATTCCTGACCGCACCGGTTCGGCGCGGTCAGAGACCCGTCATCGGGAGGTTGTCGCGACCGCTCGTGGGGAATGATGCAAGGCGGGAGTGGGCGTCCTCAACGAACCGTAGGGGGAGAGATGAGACGGTCAGTACGGGCTCTGACAGCGGCGGCGATCCTCGCCATCGCGATCAGTCCGATCGGCTCCGCCGGCGCCGACCGGCCGCAGGACCGACACGGTCAGCACGGCAAGAGTCACCACGGCGAACGCCACGGCGACCGGGGCAAGCACCGCGGGCACCAGCCGCGATTCCGCGCGCTGATCTTCTCGCGGACGGCCGCGTTCCGGCACAACGAGTGCATCCCGCAGGGCACGGTGGCGATCGCGCAGATGGCCGTCAGGGAGCGCTTCCACGTCGACGCGACCGAGAACGCCGGAGCGTTCACCGACGCCAACCTGGCCAACTACGACGTCGTCATCTTCCTGTGCACGACGGGCGACGTGCTCAACGCGACGCAGCAGGGCGCCTTCGAGCGCTACATCCGCGCGGGCGGGGGCTACGCCGGCGTCCACTCCGCGTCCGACACCGAGTACGACTGGCCCTGGTACGGCGGGCTCGTCGGCGCGTACTTCCGCGACCACCCCGGCGTCGCCGGCGTCAACCAGCAGTTCCAGGTCGCGACGATGAACGTCGAGGACCGGCGGAGCGCCGCGACACGGCACCTCCCGCGGCGCTGGACGCGCGAGGAGGAGTGGTACAACTTCCGCACGAACCCGCGCGACACCGTGCACGTGCTGCTGTCGGTCGACGAGAGCACCTACGACCCGCGCGGCTACAGCGTGCCGGGCGGCTCGCCGCCGATGGGCGACCATCCGATCTCCTGGTGCCAGCCCTACGACGGCGGCCGGTCGTTCTACACCGCGCTGGGTCACAAGGGCGTGTACTGGAACGAGCCGCTGCTCCTCGAGCACGTGCTCGGCGGCATCGAGATGGCGGCGGGCGTCGAGAAGTTCCGCTGCGGCAGCGAGGACGAATGACTGCGTGAGCCCATACGTGCAGCTCGGCGAGGTCCAGACCTACTACGAGGAGCACGGTGCGGGGGAGCCGCTCGTGCTCCTGCATCCGGGCCTCGCCGACTCACGGGCGTTCGACGACTGGATGCCCGAGCTCACCGGGCACTTCCGCGTGTTCCGGCCGGACCGGCGCGGGCACGGCCGGACAGCGGACGTCGCCGGCCCGATCACGTACGAGCTGATGCTGCAGGACACGATCGCCTTCGTCGAGGGGGTCGTCGGCGGCCCGGCGCACGTGCTCGGGCACAGCGTCGGGGCGCCGCTCGGCCTGCTCCTCGCCTTGCGGCGGCCCGACCTCGTGCGGTCGCTCGTCTTCAGTGGCGGCGTCTTCCACCACGAGGGCTGGACACCCGGCTCGATCGACCTGGACGAGGAGACGACGGAGTTCTTCGCCGGTTACTGGGGAGCGGTGGCGCCTGACGGCCCCGAGCACTTCCACGTCGTCAAGGCGAAGCTCGACCGCATGAACCGCGAGGAGCCGACACTGACGGTCGACGACCTCGCCGGCTACCCCGGTCCGGTCCTCGTCGTGGTGGGCGACCGCGATCACGAGATCCATCCGGCGCACACGCTCGCGCTGTTCAAGGGACTGCCGCAGGCGCAGCTCGCCGTCCTGCCCGGGATGGGCCACGGCGACATCGACCTCCACGTCGTGCTGCGGTTCCTGCGCGCGCTCAGTTGAAGTGCGCGCGCTTGACGAGCGCGTCGGCGGCCTCGACGACATCGCTCACGCGGGCGCAGATCTCCACGCCCGGCCTGCCGCGCAGCCGGCTCGACACGTTGCGCCCGCCGATGAGGAACCGCGCGTCCGGCCACGCCTCCTGGATCTCGTGCATCGCGACGAGCAACCGGTCACCGCCGCCGGGCATCGTGGCGGTCATGCAGACGAGGTCGGGCGCGTGCCGCGCGACCGATGCGGCGAGGGCGTGCGGCGGCAGGTCGGCGCCGAGCATGAGCACGTCGTAGCCCGCCTCGCGGAGCAGGTCGCCGCTCATCCGCAGGGCGACGACGTGCAGCTCCCCCTGCGGCGCCGCGAGCATCGCCCGCGAACGGCCGCGCCCGGCGACCGTGCGCTGCACCTCGCGCTGCAGCGCCAGCACACGCAGGCTGATCTCCGTGGCGAGGTGCTCGTCGGCGATCGAGATGTCGCCGCGCTCCCACAGCTCCCCGACGAGCCACAGCGCGGGAGCGATCACCTCGTCGTCGATCTCCGCCGTGGTCAGCTTCGCGTCGATCGCGTCGCGGATCGCCGTCTCGGCGGCGACCTCGTCGCCGCGCAGGAGGGCGCTCGCATAGGCCTCGCCGATCTCCCGGACGATGTCGTCGTGCTCGTTCCCGGAGCGCTGACGTCGGCCCATCAGCCTCCTTGTACCCCATCGGCCTCGCGCGCAGAGCGGTTTCGGCCTCGTCGGCCTGCAGATCAGCCGGGGTGTAATCTGCGGATCTGCCGATATCGACACTGCGGATCTGCCGAACCGAGACGGGCGACCTCCGATGAGCGTCATCGATCGCCATCTTCGACCGCGTGTGCTCGAGGCCCTCGATGACACGCGCGTGGTCGTGGTGTTGGGCGCCAGGCAGGTCGGCAAGAGCACGCTCGTGGAGCATGTCGCAGCCCGCGATCGACCGGCGACGATCCTCACCCTGGACGACCAGGCGACACGGGAGGCAGCGGCGGCCGATCCGACCGGCTTCGTGGCGGGGCTCTCCACGCCGGTCGTCATCGACGAGGTCCAGCGGGTGCCCGATCTACTGCTTGCGCTCAAAGTGCGAGTCGATCGCGACGCCGCTCCGGGACAGTTCCTCCTGACCGGCTCGGCCAACATCCTGACCGCTCCGCGGATCGCCGACGCCCTCACCGGTCGAGCGGAGTACCTCCGCTTATCTCCCTTCAGCCAGGGAGAGCTTCGCGGCGTCGCCGAGGAGTTCGTGCCGCGGCTGTTCGACGGACGCTGGCCCCAGGTTTCCACTTCGAGCGTCGGTCGTGCCGCCTACGGCTCGATCGTTGCGACCGGCGGGTATCCCGCGGTGAGGCACCGCACCGACGCCCGACGCGCGCGCTTCTTCGACAGCTACGTCGACACGATCATCCAGCGCGACTTGAGCACGATCGCGCAGGTGCACGATCGAGCGAACGTCAGGAACCTGCTCTCGGCGATCGCGTCCACGTCCGCCTCGCTGCTGAATCTGGACAGCCTCGCACGAGACCTCGCTCTCGCCCCTAACACGGTGCGGTCGCACATCGCGCTGCTCGACACGCTGTTCCTCACCGCGCGACTGGAGGCGTGGAGCACGAATCTGCTCAGCCGCGTCGTCAAGACCCCGAAGGCCTACATCACCGACAGCGGTCTGCTGTGTCATTTGATCGGCGCCGACGCGGACCGCCTCGCGCAGGACGGGGCGATCGCGGGCATGGCCTTCGAGACCTTCGCCGCGATGGAGCTCCGGCGACAGGTCACCTGGCAGGAGAACGCCCCGCGCCTGTTCCACTACCGCGACCGGGACGGGCGCGAGGTCGACGTGGTCCTCGAACGCCGCGATGGTTCGGTCGTCGCCGTCGAGGTCAAGACCGCCGCGTCGGCGTCGCCGGCGGACTTCCGGGGTCTACGGCATCTGCGGGACAAGCTCGGCGAGCGTTTCAAGGCGGGCGTGCTCCTCTATACGGGCGAGAGCACCGTGCCGTTCGGTGAGCGGCTCGCGGCCGTCCCCCTGAGCGGCTTGTGGGCTGACGCGCCTTAGTCACATCCGCCGCGCGTCGGTGGTCAACTGGTTGACACCGAGCGACGATGGGATGTGACGACATGGACCGAGAGAGCGCGCTCGCCGCCGAGTTCGAGCAGCACCGCAGCCGCCTGCGCGCGGTCGCGTACCGGATGCTCGGGTCGCGCGCGGACGCCGAAGACGCCGTGCAGGAGGCGTGGCTGCGGATGCAGCGCACCGACACGAGTGACGTCGAGAGCCTTGCCGCGTGGCTGACCACGGTGGTCGCGCGCGTCAGCCTGAACATGCTGCGCGCGCGGCGCAACCATCCGGAGGAGCTGTACGCGCCCGAGCCGATCGTCGACGCCGCCGACGGCGTCGACCCGGAGCACGAGGCGCTGCTGGCCGACTCGGTCGGGCTCGCGCTGCTCGTCGTGCTCGAGACGCTGACGCCGGCCGAGCGCCTCGCGTTCGTGCTGCACGACGTCTTCGGCCTGCCGTTCGACGAGATCGCGCCGATCGTCGACCGCTCCTCGGCCGCCACGCGCCAGCTCGCCAGCCGCGCCCGTCGCCGCGTCCGCGACGCCGCGCCGCCGCCGGACGCCGGCCTGACCGCGCAGCGCGAGGTCGTCGAAGCGTTCTTCGCGGCCGCCCGCGACGGCGACTTCGACCGGCTCGTCAGCGTCCTCGACCGCGACGCGATCCTGCGGGTGGACGCCGAAGCGCTCACGGTCACCGGGGCGGAGACCATCGCCGGGCGCGCGCTCATGTTCTCCGATGCCGCGCGCACGGTTCGTCCGGTCACGATCAACGGGGCCGCCGGGGTCCTCGTCCTCGCGGCCGGGCGTCCGTTCTCGCTCATGGCCTTCACGGTCGTCGGCGGCCGGGTGGCGACGATCGACGTCGTGCTCGACCCCGACCGGCTCGCCACGCTCGACCTTCCGTCCTAGGCAGTTCGTGAACCGAAGCGGTAGCTTCCGGCGCCGATGGCCCTAGCGCTCCCAGAGTTCCGGATCGAGGTCTACCTCGGTCGCTGGGAGTTCGCCGGCCGGTACTACCTGTGCGGCTCGGACGCCGAGACCCTGACGCTCTCGGAGCTTCTCGCGCTCGCCGACGACGGCGAGCGCGAGGCGTTCGACTCGCTCCCGCTCATGTACACCCCGACCTGGGGCACCGAGCGCCTGCTGGGGGCGATCGCTGCGACCTACGACGCGGTCGACGCGGATCACGTGCTCGCGTTCGCCGGCGCCGAGGAGGCGATCCTGTGGGCGCTTCAGGAGCTCGTCGGCGCCGGTGACCACGCCGTCGTCGCGGTGCCGGGCTACCAGTCGACCGAGTCGGTCGCGCTCGCCACGGGCGCGCAGGTCAGCCCGCTCGTGCTCGACCCGGCCGCCGGCTGGGCGCTCGACCTCGACGCCCTGCGCGCGCTGCTGCGGCCCAACACGCGGCTCGTCGCCGTCAACTTCCCGCACAACCCCAGCGGCGCGATGCCCGACCCGGAGACCTTCCGCGCGCTGGTCGAGCTGTGCGACGAGCGCGGCATCCGCCTGTTCAGCGACGAGGTGTATCGCGGCGTCGAGCTCGACGCCGCCCGCACGCTCCCGCAGGCCGCCGACCTGTCGGAGACCGCGCTCTCGCTGAACGTGATGTCGAAGGCCTACGGGCTGCCCGGCCTGCGCATCGGCTGGATCGCCTGCCGCGACCGCGCGCTGCTCGAGCGGCTCGAGCGGCGCAAGCACTACGGCTCGATCTGCAACGCCGCGCCGAGCGAGCTGCTCGCCGCGATCGCGCTGCGCAACGGCGCGGCGATCCGCGAGCGCGTCCGCACGATCATCGCCGCCAACCTCGAGACCTACGACGCCTTCTTCGCCCGTCACGGCGAGCACTTCGATTACGCACCGCCGCAGGGCGGCTGCGTGTGCTTCCCGCGCTACCGCGGCGCCGCGACCGCGGACGCGTTCTGCCGCGAGCTGGTGGAGCAGGCCGGCGTCGTGCTGCTGCCCGGGAGCATGATGGGCTCCGCGCTGACCGACACCGGTCACGACCGCTTCCGCCTCGGCGTCGCGCGCAAGGACCCCGAGCCCGGCCTGCAGGCGCTCGAGCAGTTCCTCGCCGGGTAGGCGGGCTGCGATGTTCGACCACGTGACCCTCCGCGCCGCCGACCGCGACGCCGCCGAGCGCTTCTACGCGACCGTCCTCGCACCGCTGCGGATCGAGCGCACCCACAGCGGGCCCGAGCTCGCCGAGTGGGACGTGTTCTCGATCGCCGCGGCCGACGCCGACCACCGGCCGACGACCAACCTGCACCTCGGCTTCGCGGCTCCGTCGCGCCCGGAGGTCGACGCGTTCTGGCGCGCCGGCACGGGCGCCGGGCACCCGGACGACGGGGAGCCCGGTCCCCGGCCCCAGTACCGCGAGGACTACTACGGCGCGTTCCTGCGCGACCCGGACGACAACAGCGCCGAGGCGGTGCACCACGGCGTCGCGCACCGGCGGCGCGTCATCGACCACCTGTGGCTGCGCGTGGCCGATGTCGCCGCCGCGCGCGGGTTCTACGAGACGCTCGCGCCGCGCGCGGGCTTCGACATCCGCGTGCACGGAGACGACCACGTCCAGTGCGCGTCGGCCACCGGCTCGTTCTCGCTCGTCGCCGGCGACCGGCCGACCGAGAACGCGCACATCGCCTTCCCGGCGATGGACGCCGCGGCCGTCGACGGGTTCCACGCCGCAGCGGTCGCCGCCGGCTACCGCGACAACGGCGCGCCCGGCGAGCGCCCGGAGTACCACGCGGGCTACTACGGGGCCTACGTGCTCGACCCCGACGGCAACAACATCGAGCTCGTCCACCACCACCGCTGACCGCGGGCGGGCCGAGGGTGTCCCCCTCGGCCCGCCGTCAGCGGTTCAGGTCAGCCGTTGAAGCGGAAGATCCGCAGGCCGCGATCGCGGTCGGACCCGAGGATCAGCTTCTGCTTGCCCAGCTGGTGCACCTCGACGCCCCAGTAGTTCGAGCCGCCCTCCTCGACGAACGCGCCGACCTCGTCGAGGCCTTCGTCGTCGTAGCGGAGCACGCGCATGCCGAGCGCGTAGTGCGAGACGTAGACCAGCCTCTCGGTCGGATCCGCCGCCACCTCGTGCACGGTCATGTCCCCGAAGCCCTCGGCGAACGACTCGAGCTGGCCCTCCGGCGGCGCGTAGAAGTCGACCTCCTGCATCTTCGCGCCCTGCTCGAGGTTCGTGCGGTACATGTGCGTGTACCCCCAGCCGTCGAACTCGGCCGAGATGTCGACCGGGACCGACGGGCCGGCCGGCGTCGCCGTACCGCCGCCGTCGGCATCGAGCTCGCACGTGTAGCCGGCGGCGGGCTCGACGCCCAGCAGCCGGAAGCCGTCGGTGCGCGAGACGAAGATCGCCGGCAGCTCGGTCGACGAGGCCAGCATCGAGACCAGCGTCTCGCAGCCGTCCTCACCGGTCCGGTTGAACACGATCAGGCCGGAGTAGCCGGCCGCCGCCACGTTGTCGAGCTTGACCTGGAAGTCGCAGACGCCGCGCTCGACGACCGCGATCACGTCGCCGCCCGCGGGCGTCACGGCCTCACAGCCGAGGCCGAGGAAGCGCGTCTGGCCGGTGAGCGGGTTGTCCTTGTTGACCGCCACCGCGTCCGGGGCCTGAATGGCCGTGAACGCGCGGCCGCTCGCCGGGCCGCCCGTGAACGTGGCCTCGACGCGGTACGGGTCGAAGTCCTCGTCGGTGGCGAAGATGAACTCGTCGTCGTTCGTGAACTCCGCCTGGTGGGCGTTGCCCTCGGGCGTGACGACCTGGCCGAACGGAAGGCGGGCGGGGTCGGCCGCGGCGAAGTCGGTGTCCGACAGCGGGACGGGCGCGGCCGGCGTGGAGACGTCGAGCGTCACGTAGCCGCCGTCCCAGTACGACATCAGCATCACGTCACGGCCGCCGATGTGCTTGACGATCATGTCGTGGCTGAACACCGAGTCGCCGTGCGGACGGGTCGGGCCCTTCTGCGCGAACTGGTCGAGGTTGGTCTCGGACACCAGCTTCGGCTTGCTCGGGTCGCTGATGTCGAGGATGTCGACGTCCGGCTCCTCGAGATCGTCGACGAGCACGACGTAGACCTTGCCGGTCTTGTTGCCGGCCGCGTCGCGCTGCTCCCAGGCGAACGCGGAGTGCGTCTCGTTCGCCTTCGTCTGCGGCACGCCCTTGCTCTGCGAACCGTCGCGCTTCGTGAAGTCGCCCGCCCCCTCGACCAGCTTCTTGGGCTGGCGCGGGTTCGTGACGTCCACGAGCGAGATGCCGCCGACGCCGTTGGTCGTGCCCGGGCACCACTCGTTCTGGTAGACGAGCACGTCGCCCTTGAACGACGGCGTGTTCAGCGTGACGACCTGCGAGCCCTCGCCGGAGAACGTGTCGACGTGGCTCGGGACGTACGAGACCGCCTGCGGGCTCGCCGGATCGGCGATGTCGACGATCTGCACGCCGCCGCGGCCACACGTCGGCTCGTAGAACATCGTCAGATAGGCGAAGTTGCCCTTCGCCGAGACGTCGGCGACGCGGCCCTGGCCTCCGAGCTTGCCGCCGAGGTCGAAGCGCCCGACAAGCTCCAGCCCCTCCTCGACCGGCTGCACGCTGGCCCGGCCCGGCGCGCTGCCGGCCGCCCCGTGCGAGTTCCAGTGCACGGTGGAACCGGAGTTGATCCAGCTGTCGTCAGCCGGGTTCGTGTCCATCGGATGCGCTGAAGCGCCGGCCGCGGCCAGCGCGAAGATGGCCGCGGCGGTCCCCGCGGCACGCACTGCGAAGTGCTGCCTCACTCTCGTTCCTCCCCGTCATGCGCCCGGCCACAGCGGCCGGGCGTCCCTTTCCCTAGGCGGGAAGCCTAGAAAGTGCCGGCCGCCGCACAAGCCCCCTAGCGGCGACGGCGCGTGGCCGCCGCGCTGGCGGCGCGTCCGGCGAGGCGGCCGAGGCGGCGCGTCTCGGCCGACGTGAGGTTGCGCGGGCGCCCGCGCGACTTGGCGACGAGCTTGCGGACCTCGTCGCGCTCTTGCGCCGAGAGTGCGGACCAGCCGGCCTGCAGCATGACGACGATTGTGTTGGCGCGCTTGCGCAGTTCGGTCCACTGTACGTCGCGAGGGACGGGGAGACGTCGAGATTGCGGCATCGTCTCCGAGGCTACCCATCAGAGCGAGATACGCGTCCCTGCACCCCTCCGCAGGGCGCCGGCGTAGGCCAGCTCGGCGGCCGCGATGTCCTCGACCGCGTGCCCCATCGCCTTGTAGACCGTGACCTCGGCGGCGTCGCGGCGGCCGGGTGCGCGGCCGAGCAGCACCTCGCCGATCTCCGTCGCCGACCCCGGATCGAGGTCCTGCAGCTCGGCGCAGCCGACCGGCGGCGGTGCGAACGCCTCGCGGCGGGCCTCCACGAACAGGCGGCCGGTCGCGGCGAGCGCACGCGGCAGCTCACCCTCCGGCGGGCGGTATCCGACCGAGCTGACGTGCGCGCCCGGCGCGATCCACGCCGGCTCGACAACCGGCCGCTCGGCGTGCGTGGCGAGCGCGACGACGTCCGCGCCGCGCACCGCCTCCTCGATCGTCGCGCAGGCGCGTGCCCGCGGGTCGGTCGCGGCGAGCCGCTCCGCGTCGCGGGCGTACTTGGAGGCGACCCGGACATCCTCGAAGGCCCGCACGAGCGGGAAGGCGCGCAGATGATGCTCGCCCTGCACGCCCGCGCCGACGATCGCCAGCGACCGCGCCTCGCGGCGCGCGAGCACGTCGCAGGCGACGGCGGCGGACGCGCTCGTCCGGATCGCCGTGATGTAGGTGCCGTCGATGAACGCGCGGCAGGCTCCGGTGTCGTTGTCGTAGAGCCCGATCGTCGCCAGGTGCGACGGCAGGCCGCGCTCGAGGTTGCTCTCGTAGACGGTGACGACCTTGACGGCCATCAGGCCGTCGCGGACGCGGCCGGGCATGCCCAGCAGGAAGGACTCGCCGGGACCGGCGAGCTGGTTGCGCGGCGGCGCCGCGACCTCGCCGTCGGACAGGGCGCGGAAGCCGTCGGCGAGCGCGGCGAGCAGCTCACGCAGGTCGAGCAGGCGCTCGACCTGCGCGCGATCGAGGACAAGGATCTCCATGCCCTCGACGGTACGGCCGCCGGCCCGAGCGAGAAAGACGGATCGGCGCCCCGATTGCGACGCGGCACGTCACAATCGCGGCGTGCCCGAGCTCCGCCACCTGCGCTACTTCGTCGCCGTCGCGGAGGAGCTCAGCTTCGCCCGCGCAGCCGAGCGGCTGCACATGGCGGCCTCGCCGCTGAGTGCGGCGATCCGCCGGCTGGAGGCCGATCTCGGCACGGAGCTGCTGCGCCGCACCACCCGCCGCGTAGAGCTGACCGACGCAGGCCGACGCCTGCTCGCCGAAGGGACGGCCGCCCTGGCCGCGGTCGAGGCGGCGTTCGCCAATGCCGAGCAGGCGGGGCGCGGCGTGCTCGGGACCGTGCGGGTCGGGATGTCGCCGGCTGCCCGCTACGAGCTGCGCCCAGCGCTGCTGGCGGCCCTGCGCGAGCGCCACCCCGACGTCGTGGTCGAGGTCTCGGAGGCGACGACCGGCGCGCTCTGCCGCGACGTGCTCGCCCGCCGGCTCGACCTCGCGCTGGCGCTTTCCCCGGAGCCGGCCGAAGGCCTCGCGCGACGTACGCTGGCGCGCGACCGCCTGCACGTGCTGATGCGCCGCGGGCACCGTCACGCCGGTGCGGACGAGCTCGCGCTCGGCGACCTGCGCGGCGACCGCTTCGTCGTGCCCGGCGAGGAGCTCAACCCGGCCTTCAACCGGCGGCTGCGCGCGCTCTGCGCCGAACACGGCTTCGTACCGGCGACGCTGGTCGCCGGTGTCATCTGGGACGACGCCGAGTGGCCGCCCGGCGACGACGTGGTCGCGCTCACCACGGAGCGCTGGGCGCGGCACCTGTCGCCGCACATGGCGGCGGCGGTGCTGGTGCCCGAGCAGCGGCTGTCGCTCGAGCTCGTCTGGCGCGAGGCCGATGACTCGCCGCTGCTGCGCAGCGTGCTCGCCGTCGCGCGCCAGCCGAGCGCGGCGCGCAAGGGCGCGCCTCGATGAGGCCGCTCACGCCTCGCTGGACTCCTGCCACAGGTTGATCCCGGCGTCGACGGCGTGGCCGTCGATCTCGGCGAGCTCCGCATCGGAGAACGCGAGCCCGTCGAGCGCGCCGAGGCTGTCGTCGAGCTGCTGCACGCTGGACGCGCCGATCAGCGCCGACGTCACGCGCGGGTCGCGCAGGGTCCAGGCGATCGCCATCTGCGCCAGCGACTGGCCGCGCCGCTGCGCGACCTCGTTCAGCGCGCGGATGTGCGCGAGTCGCTCGTCGGTGACCATGTCGGGCGTCAGGTACACGCCCTGCGCGGCGCGCGAGTCCTCCGGGATGCCGCCGAGGTACTTGTCGGTCAGCATGCCCTGCGCGAGCGGGGAGAACGCGATGCAGCCGACGCCCTCCTGCCCGAGCACCTCGAGCAGGTCCTCCTCGATCCAGCGGTTGAGCAGCGAGTACGACGGCTGGTGGATCAGCAGCGGCGTGCCGAGCTCGCCGAGGATCTCGACCGCCTCGGCCGTGCGCTCGCCGGAGTAGGACGAGATGCCGACGTACAGCGCCTTGCCCGCACGGACGGCGGTGTCGAGCGCGCCGAGCGTCTCCTCGAGCGGCGTATCGGGGTCGAAGCGGTGCGAGTAGAAGATGTCGACGTAGTCCAGGCCCATCCGGGACAGGCTCTGGTCGAGGCTCGCAAGCAGGTACTTGCGCGAGCCCCATTCGCCGTACGGGCCGGGCCACATGTCGTAGCCGGCCTTGGTCGAGATCACCAGCTCGTCGCGGTGGGCGGCGAAGTCGGCGCGCAGGATGCGGCCGAAGTTGGTCTCCGCCGAGCCGTAGGGCGGGCCGTAGTTGTTCGCGAGGTCGAAGTGGGTGATGCCGCGGTCGAAGGCGCGGCGGGCGATCGCGCGCTGGTCGTCGAACGTGCGGTCGTCGCCGAAGTTGTGCCACAGGCCGAGCGAGATCGCCGGCAGCAGCAGGCCGCTGCGGCCGCAGCGGCGGTAGGGCATGTGGTCGTAGCGGTCTGAGGCAGGCACGCTTCGAGCTTACGGCGCGCTCGGCTCGGTCGCCTCGCCGGGCGGAGGCGAGCGTGGCCGCCGTGGCAAGCTAGGGCGGTGAGCGAGCGGTTCGAGATCCCACCCGAGCGCCTCGAGCGCTGGATCGAGCGCTGGGTCGAGGCCAACGGGCCGGTCGCCCGGACCGAGCTGCGCCCGGGCCGGGTGCGGTTCGTCGGCGCCGGCGGCGCGACGCTCGACTGCGACCCGCCGTTCCCGCCGCTCGGCGTGGCGACGGGCACGCGCGAGGGCTTCGACCCCGCGCCGCTGCTGGAGCACGCTGCCCGCGACCGCGTGGTCGGCGTCGTGCTCGTGCGGCTCGGCGGTCACGCCGCGGGCGTCTTCTCCGGCACGCGGCTCGTGGACTCGAAGGTGGGGAGCCGGCTCGTGCACGGCCGGCACAAGGCGGGCGGCTCGAGCCAGCAGCGGTTCGCGCGCCGCCGCGAGGGCCAGGCGCGCGTCGCGCTCGACTCCGCGGCCGAGGTCGCGGCGACGGTGCTGGAGCGCCACCGCAGCGACATCGAGGGCATCGTGCTCGGCGGCGACCGCCGCGCGCTCGCCACCGTGCTCGAGCACCCGCGGCTGCGCTGGATCGCCGCGCTCGCATCCGACCGGATCCTCGACGTGCCCGATCCGCGGCTCGCCGTGCTGCGCCGGACGCCCGAGGCGTTCCGCGCGACCACGCTCCGTACCTAGCGGCGGAGCGCGGAGGCGCCGACGACCGTCGCGCCGTGCTCGCGTGCGCGGGCCGCAAGCGCGGCGTCGGAGGTGACGACGGTGATCGATGCCGCATCGGGATCGGCAGCCAGGCGGCGGACGATCTCGTCGTCGGCGGCGTCGCGCCCGCGGCGCGGGGCGATCACGACCTCGAGGTCGCCGTCGCGCCCGGCCATCTCCGGCGGGCCGGCGTCGAGCACGACCGTCACCTCGCCGTCGAGCCCGCGCAGCTCCTCGATCAACCGCCGCGCCGCCCCGTCGCGGTCGCGCCACCAGCCGTCGGGCCGCGACCCGATGACGTTCATCGCGTCGACGAGCCAGCGCTTCACGGGCGCGGCCTGTCCGCGCCCGGCCAGACCTCCGGCCGCTCGTCGAGCCGCTCCGCGCGGTCCCGGCGCTCGTCGTACACCGTGAAGCCGCGGCGCTGGTACGTGCGCAGCGCGGCGGGACCGTCGAGCGTGCACGTGTGCAGCCAGACGCGGGCGGGCCCGAGCGCCCAGGCGCGCCGGACCACCGCGTCGAGCAGCCGCGGCCCGAGGCCGCGCCCGAAGTACGCGGGCAGCAGGCCGAACGAGGCCAGCTCGACATCGCCGCCGGCCTGCTCGATCTCCGCGTAGCCCGCGGGCGTGCCGCGCAGGTACGCGACCCACAGCTCGACGCCGGGCCGCGCGACCCGGTCCTGCCAGGTCTGCCAGTCCCAGGCGATGCGGCCGGTCCAGTACCAGTCCGCACCGACGGCCATGTACAACGCGCGGGCGAACTCGGGGGCGGGGAGCTCGGCCTGGCGGACGGCGAGCTCGGGGTCGGGCGGCGGCGCCGGCGACTGCTGCGCCGGGTCGGTCATCTGCAGATACCAGGTCGTGACGGTGGTGGCTTCCACGCGCGAGCAGGATAAAGCCGGTGCCCCTGCGCGGCGACCACTGGTCAACACCGGCGACAACGCCGCAGCGAAGACGAGCGCGGCTAGAGCGGCGAGCCGAAGCGCGCGGCCGCGAGCGCGGGCGCGATCGCGGTGGGCAGTCCGAGCACGCCCGCGGCGACGAGCTCGGCGGAGCCCGGCCCGAGCGTGACGCCCCAGGCGCCGTGGCCCGTGTTCACGTGCAGTCCGTCGACGCCCGGGACCGGCCCGAGCAGCGCACGCCCGTCGGCCGACAGCGGCCGGGCGCACGCCCGCACGTGCTCGACCCGCGCGCCGGCGAGGGCGGGCAGGAAGCGCCGCCCGTGGGCGAGCAGCTCGGCGGCGGTCGCGGCCGGCGTCGGGCTCGTCGGGCCGGAAGACCGAGCCGACCGCCGACCGCCCGCCCGCGGTCACGATCGTGAACAGCGCTCGTGAAGCGCCGCCGGGCTTCGTGAGCTCGTCGACGCCGGCCTCCTCGAGCGAGTGCCGCGGGGGCGCTTCGAGCTGGACCTCGGCGACCACGCCCCAGAGGGCGGAGACGGGGGGCCAGCGGCCGTCGAGCCCCAGCGCGCTGCCGGTCCACGGTCCCGCGGCGACGACGACGGAGCCCGCCGCGATCCGCTCGCCCCCGGCGAGCACGCCGGTCGCCCGCCCGCCGTCGACGGTCGCGGTCGCGGCGGCGCCGATCGCGAACCGCGCGCCGGCCTGCGCGGCCCGCTCCGCCCAGGCGTGGGTCGCGGCGGCGGCCGGCACCGGGCGGCCCGTGGCCAGGCGCAGGGCGGAGAGCCCGGGAGCGACGGCGGGCTCCTCCGCCGCGAGGGCGGCGGGGTCGAGCCGCTCGGGCCGCAGCTCCGGGAACGCGGCCAGCATCTGCGCGTGGCCGCGGTCCAGCAGCTCGGAGTCGGCGGACACGAGCATCAGACCGGCCGGCTCCGCGGGCAGCGCGAAGCCGTGCTCGAGCGTGGCGTAGAGCGCCATCGACGCGTCATAGAGGTCGCCGAGTTCCGCGTCGAGCGGGTGTTGGAGGATGCCCTGGTTGCGCCCGGACGCCCCGGCCGCGATCGCCTCGCGCTCGAGCACGACCACGCTCGCCCCGGCCTCCGCGAGCAGCGCCGCGGTGGCGCAGCCGGCGATGCCGCCGCCGATGACGGCGACGTCGGGCGCGCTCACGGTGCCGCCGCGGTGGTGACGTCGTCGGGCGGGCCGAGGCTGCCGGCCGCGGCCGCGGCCGCGAGCTCGGCGGGCGTGTTGATCGAGGCGAGCATGCGCGCGTCGTCGATCGCGACGACCGCGAGCCCGAGCGCGGCGACGGTCGCGCGCACGGACCCGCCGGCGGCCGCCGCCGCGCGCAGCGCCGCCAGCGCGGATGGCTCGAACCGCGCCGGGAACGGCGCGCCGGCCACCGCGGCCTCGGGCCCCGCTGCCAGGCGGGCGAGCAGGGTGGGGTCGAGGTGGGGCATGTCGCAGGGGATCGCGAGCACCGGGCGGCCGGCGCGTTCGAGCGCGGCGGCGACGCCTGCGAGCGGATGGGTCGGCTCGTCCGGCTCGTGCCACACGGGCACGCCGGCGTCGGGCAGCGGAGTCGAGCGCTTGGCGACGATCACCGTCTCGAGCCCGGCGGCCAGCGCCGCCGCGACCGGCCACGCCACCGGCGGGCGTCCGCCCAGCTCGACCGCGGGCTTCGACGGCGCGCCGATCCGGCTCCCGCGACCGCCCGCCAGCACCGCGGCCAGCGCGCTCACCCGCCGACCGCCTCGGCGCCGAGCAGCCGCCGCAGCTTGACCTGTAGCTGCAGCGGAGAGAACGGGGCCGCGAGGCGGTCGTCGGCGCCCGCTGCGGCGACGTCGCGCGCCGCCGCGTTCTCGCCGACGAGCAGCAGTACCTTCGCATCGCGCGTGAGCGCGTCGGCGCGCAGCGCCGCGACGCCGGCCGCGCCCGCCTGCGCCCAGTCGAGGATCACGAGGTCCGGCCGCGCCTCGCGCGCATGCTCCACGGCGGCCGCGCCGGCCGCCTCGTGCACGTCGACGCGATCGCCGAGCGCGACGCGCGCGATCGCGGTCGCCGACCCGTCGAGCCCGCCCAGCAGCACTCGCGGGCGCCGCGCCGCGGCGGCCGCCTCGCGCATCTGCGGGACCGCGGCCGCCAGCGAGGAGCCGTGGCCGGTCGTGTGGCGCGGCGGTGTCGTGTCCCCGAGGGGGCCGACGGTGTCGAGCACGGCGCGCGCCGCGGCGATCATGTCCCCGCAGCCGGGGAAGCGGCGATCGGGCGACTTGTCGAGCGCCTTCGCCAGCACCGCGTCGAACCCCGGCGGCAGCTCGGGCCGCACCGCGGAGAGCCGCGGGGGCTCCTCGGACAGGTGCGCGTAGATCACGGCGACGTCGCCTTCGCGCATGAACGGGACCTGGCCCGTCAGGCAGTGGTAGAGCAGGCAGCCGAGCGAGTAGACGTCCGAGCGGGCGGTCACCTGCGTGCCCTCGATCTGCTCGGGCGCGACGTAGTGGATCGTTCCGACCACGTCGCCGGGCCGCGTGAGCTGCTCGGTCCCGTCGAGCCGCTTCGTGAGTCCGAAGTCGGTCAGGAACGCCGTGCGGCCCTCGATCAGCACGTTGGCGGGCTTCACGTCGCGGTGGATGAGCCCCATCGCGTGCGCGGCGTCGAGCGCGGACGCGACCTGGCGGCAGACGTCGACCGCCCGGTAGGGGAGCAAGAGCCCGTCGCGCCGCAGCACCGCCGCGAGGTCCTCGCCCTCGATGTACTGCATCGCGAGGTAGAGCAGGCCGTCGACCTCGCCGGCGTCGTAGACCGTGACGATGTTCGGGTGCTGCAGGGCGGCGGCGATCCGCGCCTCGCGCGTGAAGCGCTCGCGGAAGCCCTCCGAGTCGGCGAGGTCGGGCGCGATGATCTTGATCGCGGCGCGGCGGCGCAGGTTGAGGTGCTCGGCGAGGTACACGACGCCCATGCCGCCGCGGCCGATGCGCTCCTCGATCCGGTAGCCCGCGACCACCGTGCCCAGCCGCGGGTCGTCCCTCGTCTCCGCCATGATCCCCAGTATGGACGCCCTGGCGGGCACACGGATCCTGTTGGCGGGCGACGACCCGGACGCCGTCGCGGCCGCGCGGCGCGCGCTCGCCGGTGCCGGAGCGGTCGTCGACGTCGCGAGCGGCGACCCGGCCGGCGTCATCGCGGCGGTGGCGGAGGAGGCGCCGGCGGCGGTCGTGGCCGTCGACGGCGACAGCGAGTCGCTGCGCGACCGGCTCGACCCGCTCGGCCTTGCCGGCGGGCCGGAGGTCGTGCCGTTGCAGGACCTCGGCGGCGCGGCCGACCCGCTGGCGCCGCAGCGGCTGCGCGTGCTCGTCGACCGCCACGCGCTGCGCGCGGGCCGCAGCGAGCTGGAGGCGATCGTCGCCGCCCAGGCCGTCGGCCGCCGGCGCGACCTCGAGGCGGCGGCGCTCGACGGCCTGCGCCGGCTCGCGCTCGCCGCCGAGTACCGCGACGACAACACGCACGAGCACGCGCAGCGCGTCGGCGAGCTGGCCGCGCGGCTGGCCCGCCGGCTCGGGCAGGAGGACCGCCGGGTCTGGCTCGTCCGCCAGACCGCGCCGCTGCACGACCTCGGCAAGATCGCGATCCCCGACAGCATCCTGCTCAAGCCCGGCCGCCTCACGGCCGAGGAGTTCGAGGTCGTCAAGACGCACGCCGTGCTCGGCGCGCGCGTGCTCGCCGGTGGCGAGTCCGACCTGCTGCAGACCGCCGAGCGCGTCGTGCGCTCGCACCACGAGCGCTGGGACGGCGCGGGGTACCCCGACGGGCTGGCCGGCGCGGCGATCCCCGTCGAGGCCCGGCTCGTCGCGGTCGCCGACGTGTTCGACGTGCTCGTGCACGAGCGCCCGTACAAGGAGAGCTGGACGACCGAGGCGGCCGCGGACGAGATCCGGCGCGGTGCCGGCGGGCAGTTCGACCCCGACGTGGTGCGCGCGTTCGACGAGCTCATGCGCGAGCCCGAAGCCTCCCGCGACCCCGCGCGTTAGACGCGCGAGGCCGCGGGTGTGAACCGCCGTGGACGGGGAGGGGGGAAAGGGCGCCCCCGGCGGCCACGCCTTACAGGCTAGGGCTGAGTGGCGACGGGCGCGGTGCCGTTCCGCTCGTTGCGGGCGCGGCGGCCCATCATCAGGCCGGCGACGCCCGCGATCAGGCCGAGCGCGCCGACGATCAGCGCGGCGATCGAGAGGCCGTCGCCGCCGTCGTCGCCGGTGCTCTCGGCGCCCGGCGCTGACGTGTTCTCGACCGCGACGGGCTCCTCCGCCGCGCCGGACTGCGTCGGCGTGTCGCCGCCGGCGGCGGGCTCCTGGGCGCCGCTGGCACCGCCGGCAGGAGCGGCATCGGGCGACGCCGTGAGCGTCACGGTCGGGGCGGGATCCTCGGAGTCCTCCGCGCCGATCCAGCGCACCACCTCGCCGCTCTCGTAGGTCTGCACGGCCTTGAACGTGACGGTCTCGCCCGGCTCGCCGTCGGGCGTGCGGACGGAGAGGCCGAAGTCGCGGAACTCGCCGGGACCGATCACGCCCTCCTTGCCGGAGCCCGTGAACGTCACCGTGTCGATCTGCTCGGTGACCTCCTCGCCGTGCAGGTCGATCGGCTCCGGCGCCTTCTCCTTGACGACCTTGACCTTCCAGCCCGGGACGGCCTCGTAGCTGGCCGACGCGATGCCGTCGGGGAACTGGACCTGGACCTTGACGGTCCCGGAGTCGTCGCGCTCGTTCGGCACGCGCACGTCGAGCCGCGTGAACGACGCGGCCGGAACCTCCTTCGGCTGCACCGTGACGTGGGCCTGAGCGGCCGCCGGTGCCGCGAGCACGGCGGCTGCGGTGGCGGCGATGGTGATGCGTCGCATCGTGGTTCCTCCCTGTCTCATTCGATGGGCAGCGTGAATCGGTTGCGGTACTCGTCGAAGTCGCCGACGCGGGCGGCGACCTCGACCGTCCAGTCGCCGGCGACGCCGAACGCGGCGCCGGAGAGCATGTAGTGGCCGGGCCCGGCCTTGGTCGGGTCGAGCTCGATCGGCGGGATGTCGCGGCCGCGGAGCTCCGCGGTGACGGTCAGCTCGTCGGCCTCGTCCCACTGGCGGCCGTCGGCTCGGTCGAACAGGTAGACGTGCATCTCGTTCGGCCCGGTGCGGGCCGGGTCGACCGTGACCTCCATGCGCGCCGGGCCGATGTCGGTGTCGGTCGAGAACGGGCCGCTGCTCTCGGCGATCGACGGTGCGTAGCCGGCCAGTGCCCCGGTGACGGCGAGCGCCACGATCCCGAGCGCGAGCTCCGCCCGCAGCGTGCGCCGCAGCACCTGGCCGGCGCGACCCGGCGCCGTCCGGTCCTCGGCGGCCTGCCGCAGCTCCGGCAGCAGCCGCCGGCGGTTGACCCAGCCGAGCGCGACGATCGCCGCGAACACGCCGATCTTGATCAGCACCGCGCGGCCGAACGCGCTGTCGAACAGGTTCGCGAACGTGCGCACCTCGACGAGCCCCTGCACGATCCCGGACGCCAGCAGGAGCGCGATCGCCACGCCGGCGAGCGCCGAGAAGCGGCCGACGACCGCGGCCAGCAGCCGCGTGCGGTCGCCGCCCTCGAGCTTCGCCGTCGCGCCGCGCAGCGCCACGACGAGCACGGCGATGCCGCCGAGCCACGTCGCCATCGCCACGACGTGCACGACGTTCGCGGGCATCAGCAGCCAGACGGGTTCCTGCACGCTCGCGTGACCCCCGAGCGAGGGCAGCAGGGCGAGTGCGCCGAGGGGGATCGCCAGCACCGCCAGGCCGCCGGCGGCCGGCAGCGCCAGCCCGGTCGCGCCGACCGACGCCGGCCGCAGCACCGGCACCGTTCCCGGCCGCGTCGCGGCGAGGGCCCCGGCCAGCAGCCAGGCGAGGACCGCGAGGCCCCAGAACAGGCCGAACCGCGTGCCCAGGACGTCGCCGATCACGCTCGCGCTGAGCGCCTCCCACACGCTCGTCCCGGCGGCGGTCGCGCCCTGGAGCACGATCGCGGCGGCGGCCGAGACGACGCCGGCCCCGGCGGCGACCAGCAGCACGCGCCGCAGCCGGACGGCGAACGCCTCCGAGGCGGCGCTCCAGCCGGCGCCGCCCCCGGCTACCGCCCGCAGGCCGGGGAGCCAGCACAGCAGGGTGAAGATCAGTGCGCCGAGGCCGAGCGCGATGGCGCCGTACTGGGTGGCGCGGGCGACCGCGAAGCCGGCGCTGGTGACCGGACCGGAGCCCTCGCCGTCGAGCAGCTCCGCCACCGTCGTGGCGGGCGCCGCGCCGTCGCCGACCACGAAGACGTAGCCGCCGTTGATCGGGTGCGAGTCCGCCGACACGACGCGGTAGGTGACCGTGTAGCCGCCGTCGCCGAGCCCTGGCCGGAGCTTGACCGCGACCTCTCGCTTGGAGTCCTCCGGGTGGAACGCGTTGCCGGCCTGCACCTCGCGCCCCTCGGCGTCGAACACGCGCAGGGCGCCGAAGTTCGCCTCGACGCCCTCGCTGAAGCGCAGGGTGACCTGTCCGGGGGCTGCGTCGAGGCGCTCGCCGCGCTCCGGGGTGCTCCCGTCGAGGGTCGCGTGCGCGCTCGCCACCGCCGGCAGCAACGCCAGCGCGAGCAGGGCGGTGACGAGCGCCCGGGTCACCAGGCCTCCGCCGGAGACTCCGAGCGGGCCGTCTCCGAGGCCGCGCGGCGGCGGCGCACGATCACGACGGCGACGCTGAGCACGATCACGAGGCCGGCGAACGCGAAGATCGCGCCGAGCGGCAGGCCGCCCGACTCGACCGGCGTCCAGAACAGCGTGCCGGTGATCTCCGTCGGCTTGCCGCCGACCTGCATCGGCACCGCCCAGTCGAACACCTTCGTGCGCACGTCCTTGTCCTTGACCTGCTCCGGATCGCCTTCGGACATCCAGTGCATGCGGTGGTCGTGCCACTCGAAGCGGCCGGACTTGGAGATCTCCTCCCAGCGGGGCTGGCCCTTCGAGTCGGCGTCGGCGGGCGCCTCGACCTTGCCGTCGCGCTCCTCGTTGATGTAGTACGCCTCGGAGTCCTTGTTGACGGAGACCGTGCCGTCGGCGTCGATGCGCGCGTAGGGCTCCTCGCTGTAGCCCTCGATCACGACGTCCTGGCCGCTCGTGTTCTGGAGCAGCAGGCGGTCATCGCGGTTCAGGACCGTGACGGTGATGCCTTCGGTCGCGGGATCGATGCCGTTGATCTGCGACAGGAAGTTCGGGCTGCCCTGGTGGGCGAGCGCCACGGGCGCGCCGAGCAGCAGCACGGCGGCCGCGGCGACGATGGCGAGGATCCGCAAGGGACCTCCTTCGCTTGAGTCGTCGGGACGGAGCGGGGCTATGTGGCCCGACGGCGGCGGTGCCGCGTCAGGCGGAGGCGAGCGCGGGCGGTCCGCGCTCGAGGCGCGGGCTGCGCTCGAGCAGCGAGGCGAACGGCGTCTCGGCGACGGCCTGCCAGCGGCCGCGTTCGCGCCGTGGGCGGCGGACCGGGAGGGTCGAGCGCCAGCGGCGCACGATGCGATCCTCGGCGATGTAGCGACCGCACAGCAGCAGCGCCGCGATCAGGAACAGCGGCGTCAGGTAGAGCGCGAGCTCGCCTACGCCGGACATGCCCTGCACGACCACAGCCAGGACGGCGAGGGCGGTCAGGCACGCGAGAAATCGCCGCTGGACCCGGTCCACGGTGCGGCAGACTAGCGCGTGACGGCGGCGCGGGGAACCGGTTCGGCGGTGGCCGGGGTGCGCCGCGCGCGCGTCGACGCCAGCCCGACCGCGATGCCGGCGCCGACCGCCACCGCGCCGGCGAGCCGGCCGGCGGTCAGCTCGCTGCGGCCGAGGATCGCGGCGGCGAGCAGCGCGCTGACGGGAAGCACGCCGGAGAGCAGGCCGGCGCGCTCGACGCCGAGCGTGCGGACGGCGGAGTACCAGAGCACGAACGCCATCGCGGTCACGACCACGGTCAGGTACGCGAGCGCAGCGGCCTCGGCGAGCGTGGGCGTCCGGACCAGGTCCCCCGGACCGTCGAGGATCAGGCCGATGAGGATCAGCTGCGGCACGGCGAGGATCGCGGCCCAGGCGGACACGGCGACGGGCCCGAGCGGTCCGAGCAGCGGCGCGGCGAGCAGCGAGAACGCCGCCTCGCAGGCGAGCGCGCCGAGCGCGGCGGCCAGCCCCTCCGCCGTCAGCTCGCCGCCCATGCCCTGGACGACCGCGGCGCCGGCGGCGACCAGCACGGCGGCGCCGACGACGCGCGGCTCGGGCCGCCGGCCGTCCTGCAGCGGTCCGGCGAGCGCGAGCAGCACCGGCACGGACGCGACGATGACCCCGACGCTGCCGGGATCCATGCTCGCCTCGGCGGCCATGACGAGCAGGTTGAACGCGGCGAGGCCGGTCACCGCGAGCAGCGTCAGGCGGATCAGCTGTGGCCGTGTGGGCCGCGGCAGCCGGCCGCCGGCGATCGCGACCAGCAGCAGCGCCGCGACCGCGTAGCGCGCGGCCTGGCCGCCGGAGGCCGGGAAGTCGTGGAGCGTGTCCAGCACCGCGAACGAGGATCCGACGGCGGCCATCGCGAGTGCGGCGCCGCCGACCGCCAGCGCCACCGTCCCGCCACCCGCATCGTTCGCGCGCCCTCCGAGCATGGTCAGGACCGTACGCTCGGACTGGTCCGGCGCACAGGGCCAGTTGCGCGGCGCGCGAGAGGTCCAGTCGATACGTGCGACAATCGGCACGAACCGTCTTCCGAGGGAGGTCTCCATGGAGCCCGCCACCCGGGTGCTCGTCGTGGCGAACAAGACGGCCGCGACCCCCGCCCTGCTCGACGCCGTGCGCGAACGCGCGGCGGCCGGACCGTGTGAGTTCACGCTGCTGGTGCCGAACGCGACCCACGGCCTGCACACGCTCGTCGACCCCGAGGACCAGGAGCAGACCGAGGCCGAGGCCACGATCGAGCTCGCGCTGCCGTTGCTCGAGGACGCCGCCGGCGGCCCGGTCGACGCGATGGTCGGGGTCCCGGAGCCGCTCGCCGCGATCCAGGACGCGATCAACCTGCATGGGTTCGACGAGATCGTGATCTCGACCCTGCCCACGCGGCTCTCGCGCTGGCTGCGGCTGGACCTGCCGAGCAAGGCCGCCGGGCTCGGCCTGCCGGTCACCACCGTCACGGCACGCGGGCGGGAGCAGGCGCCGGCGTGAACCGGCGGGCGGCTAGCCTGGGCCGTCCGTGTCGCCGTTCTGGATCTGGATGCAGGTGCTGATCGTGGTGTTCGTGCTCGCCGGGATGGTCATCGCCGTCGTCCAGCTCGCGTAAGCGGCGGCGGGCGGTCCGGGAGCGGCTCGCCGGCCACGATCGCCCCCGGCACGGCGGCCGCCATCCATTCGCGCTGCACGCGGCCGAGCAGGTCGTCGGCGGCCGTCAGGTCGGGGGGCCGGTGGACGCGGTCGTGCGTGTCGCTCGCGAGCACGTGCACGAGCTCCCGCTCGACCATGTCGAGCGCCGTGCGCTGGGCGATCGGGCCGAAGTCGCCGATGAAGGCGCCGGTCGTGACCTGGGCGAGCGCGCCGCCGGCGACGAGCCGCGCGAGCCGGTCGGGGTCGCGCTGGAACGCCGGCGAGCGCTCCGGATGGCCGAGCAGCACGCGGAACCCGCGGTCGTGCAGGTCGTCGACGAGCGGGGTGAGGTCGTCCGAGCCCGCGAGCGGGCACTCGAGCAGGACGAACGGGCCGCCGCCGAGCGCGAACGCGCGCAGGTCGTCGTCCGTCAGCTCGGGCAGCCGTCGGTGGGCGATCTCGCCTCCGGCCAGCAGCTCGAGCGGCACGCCCTCCGCGCGCAGCAGCGCGGCGAGGGCGGTGCGGGCGCCCGCGAGGTCGTCGGGCTGCAGGCCGAAGCCGCGGTTCACGTGCGAGGTGGTGGCGATCGCGCGGGTCCCGTTGGCGACCGCGGCCCGGGCCAGGGCGACCGCCTCGGCGTCCGACTGCGGGCCGTCGTCGAGCGCGGGGAGGATGTGCGCATGGAGGTCGATCATGCTCGGCCGGGTCGGTCTCGGGAGCGGCGGACGAGCCCGCCCGCGGGGTTATGATCGCCGCCATGTTCAGGTCGATCGTGGTCGGGACCGACGGATCCGAGACGGCCGGCAAGGCGGTGCTCGCGGCGGTCGACCTCGCGAAGGCGGTCGGCGCCGAGATCGAGCTCGTCTCGGCCTACGAGCCGGTGTCGGACCAGCGGCTGCGCGCGGAGGCGCGGCAGGCGCCCGAGGACCTGCAGTGGATGGTCAATCCGCGCGAGGACGTCGACGCGACGCTGCGCGATGCGGCCGAGCGAGTCGAGCAGGCGGGCGTGACCGTGCGCGTGTACCCGCGCGAGGGCGACCCCGCGGACGCGATCCTCGACGTCGCCGAGGAGCGCGGCGCCGAGCTGATCGTCGTCGGCAACAAGGGCATGACCGGCGCGAAGCGGTTTCTGCTCGGCTCGGTGCCGAACCGGGTCTCGCACCACGCGCCCTGCTCGGTGCTGATCATCCGCACCACCTAGCCACGGCGGACGCAGCGGGCGCAGCCCGATCGTTGCCGCCGGATCCGGCGGCCGGGTCAGCGCTTCGGGTCCGTGGCTGCCGCGGCGTTGAGCCGCCCGGCGCCGTATGTCGTGTCCGGGCCGGTCACGCCGATGTCGACTGACGTCGCCTGCATCCGCGCGGCCACGGCCGCCGGCCTGGGGTTGCGGCCGACGACCCCGGAGGCGATCACGAGCGCGGCCGCGGCCGACACGTGCGGCGCCGCCATCGAGGTCCCCTTGAAGCCGAGCGGCAGGCCGAAGCGGCGGAACGCCGACGACGTGCGGGGCGCCGACGAGCTCGCGGCCCACGGGTAGGTCATCTGGTAGATGTCGCGGCCGCGCGGCGCGCCGGGCGGGCACGCGATGTCCTCCGGGTCGTCGCGGCCGCCGCCGGGCGCCGTGATGTCGAGCCCCGGGCCGACGTTCGAGTACTTCGCGCGGCAGCCGTGCTCGGTGGTGGCGCCGACGCTGATCACCGGGCGGTAGCGCGCCGGGTACGCGATCGTGTCGCGCTCGAGGTTGCCGGCCGCGCCGACGACCACGACGCCGCGGCGGTCGGCGTACCGGATCGCCGCCAGGACATCCGGGATCTCGGCGGCGGTGAGCTGGTAGTTGCCGTCGTCGAACTCGAACGAGAGGTTGATGATGTCGGCGCCGTGGCGGGCGGCCCAGCGGATGCCCGCCGTGATGTCGCGCGTCTGGCCCCAGCCGCGGGCGTCGAGCACGCGGACCGGCATGATCTTCGCCCCGTACGCGAGGCCGGTGACGCCGCGCCGGTTGTCCGTGCTCTCGCCGATCGTGCTCGCGACGTGCGTGCCGTGGCCGTTCTCGTCGCTCGGATAGCGGTCGCCGTCGACGAAGTCGTAGCCGCGCACGAAGTCGGCCGGCTGGAAGTCCGGCGAGCGGCGGAAGCGGCCGCGGTTGATGTACGCGACGCCGGTGTCGAGCACCGCGACGGTGACGCCGCGGCCGCCCGGCCGGCCGGCGCCGGCGACGTTCACCCACGCATCCGGCGCGTTGACGCCCGCGCCGGCGAGGAAGTTCCACTGCAGCCCCTGCCATCCGCCGGCGCCGCCGGTGCCCGGGTCGTTGGGGAAGAAGCCGGTCGTGCGCGCGAGCGCGTTCGGCGCCGCCGACGCCACCTCGGGCCTGGCGCGCAGCTCGCGCAGCGTGGCCGCCACGCTCTGGCCGTCGCGGATGTCGAGCACCCGCGTGCGCGGGGCGAACACGTCCGGATCTCCGACCCCGGTCGCGCGCTGGACGGCCGCCCGCGCGGCGCGATCGGCATCCTTGGCGTACCGGACCACGACCTCTCCGGGGACATACTGCGACGGCGCGGCCGCCGTCGGGGCGGCGGCCGAGGTGGCCGCGGACGCGCCGGCCGGCAGCGCGAGCAGCACGGCGGCGACGAGGGCAGGAAGCAGGTGGGACGGCTTGAGCATGGTCTGAGCGGCGACGGGGAGCGCCAGGTGAGGTGCGCCGTCCGTAAGAGAGAACATTCTGGAAGCGCGGAAGTTTCTTAACAACCCTCATCTGTGCCATCTCTGACCCACCCCAGCAACTTCTTAGACGCGGACGAGCACTTCATGCGGCTCGCGATCCGCGAGGCCGAGCGTGCCCTCGAGCACGACGACGTGCCCGTCGGCGCGGTGATCGCGGCGCGCGGCGAGGTGGTCGGCGCGGGCCACAACGAGCGCGAGCTGCGCGCGGACCCGACCGCCCACGCCGAGACGCTCGCGATCCGCGAGGCGGCGCGCACGATCGGCTCCTGGCGGCTGCTCGACTGCGTGCTCTACGTGACGCTGGAGCCCTGCGCGATGTGCGCGGGAGCGATCGTCCTCGCCCGCGTCCCGCGCGTGGTCTACGGCACCGCCGATCCGAAGGCGGGCGCCGCAGGGTCGGTCCTCGACGTCCTCGCCGAGCCGCGCCTCAACCACCGCCCGCTCGTCGAGGGCGGCCTGCTCGCCGCCGAGTGCGCGGCCCCGCTCGTGGCGTTCTTCCGCTCCCGCCGCTGACCGTCCCGCCGCGCCGACGAAAGCCCCGTCCAGGCGCCGCCCCGAGCCGAATCGCTACCCTGCTCAATCGCATCCGGAGGGGTGCGAGAGTGGTTGAATCGGGCGGTCTCGAAAACCGTTGTGTGGGTAACCCCTGCACCGAGGGTTCGAATCCCTCCCCCTCCGCTTCACAGCTCGAGTACGTCATGTCGAGAAGCCCCGACCGGCTCCGCTCACCAGGTGAAGGGCCATGCCAGGCGCGGCCCACGACACCCAGGAGACCCGAAGACCATGACGCTCAAGCGGATGGACAACGTGCTCATCGTCGTCGAGGACCTCGAGGCCGCCACGGCGTTCTTCGCAGAGCTCGGGATGGAGCTGGAAGGCCAGACGCTGGTCGAGGGACCGTCGGTGGACAGCACCGTCGGGCTCGACGGCGTCCGTGCCGACATCGCGATGATGCGGACCCCGGACGGCCACGGCCGGGTCGAGCTGACGAGGTTCCACACGCCGCCGGCGGTCAAGGTCGAGCCGGAGCGCGCGCCGGCGAACGCGCTGGGCATCCGCCGCATCATGTTCGCCGTCGACGACCTCGACGACGTCGTCGCCCGCCTGCGCACCCACGGTGCCGAGCTCGTCGGCGAGATCGCGCAGTACGAGGACAGCTACCGGCTCTGCTTCGTGCGTGGCCCCGAGGGCTTCATCGTCGGACTGGCCGAGCAGCTCAGTTGAATCGCGACGGGCGCGGCCGGGAGCGGCCCCCGGTCGGGTGAGAGCCCGGCGGCGCGGCGAGGGCGGCGCGCGCGGTCCTGAGCTCGGTCGCAGCGCGGCGCCGCGCGGACTCGGGGATCGGATGCGGGCTGAAGCGTGCCTCCTCGAACAGCGTGGTGAGCGTCGTGAGCGACTCCTCCGGCATGCCCCGATCGCCCATGACGCGCCGGAGGTACTCGCGTGGCGCCTCGGCGGTCCGGCGGCCGAGCTCCTGCTTGGCGAGCACCTGCTCGATCCGCGCGTACGCCTCGATCACGGCGGCGCGAGGGTCGGCCGGCTCGCGCAGCGGAGCGAGCGCCGCCTCGACCGCCTCGCGGGCGACCGCAGCCTCGTCGTGCACCACCCGGGCCGGCTCGATCGCGGGCGTCTCGCCCGGCGCCGTCCGGGCACGCCGGCGCCAGGGCCACCGCCAGCGGCCGAGGCGCGGCATGCGCCAGCGAATGCGCATGAGCTCGCGGACGACCCGCACCGCGAGCCATAGGGCCGCGGCGGCGCCGATCGCCCCGAGCAGCCACCACAGCCAGGCCGGTGGCCCCGGCGGCCCGAGGCCGTACGACTCGGGGGGATACACCTCGGGAGGCAGCTGGCCGGGAATCGGATAGCCGGAGGTGATCGCGCCGATTTCGATGAGCTCGGTGCGGCTCGGCACGTAGGGGTCCGGGCGCTTGCGGATCGGCTCGTCACCGGCAGTGGCGACGACGCAGACCAGCGCCGTGAGCACGACCACGGCGACCGCCGTTCGAACGTGCGGGACGCGCATAGCCCTGGCGAGCCTACTCGCACCCTGGCGCCCGCTCGGATAGCGTCTTCCGATGGGTCGAAGGCGACGCGCGAGTTGGAGCCGGTGACGCTCGAGGCGGTCATCGTCACGGTCGGCGTGATCGCCACGGTGATCAGCGTCGCCGGGCTCGCGGCGCGGTCTGCCCGTCGCGAAGCGCGCGCCGCCGCCAAGGGCTCGACCTGCGAGCACTTCGCGCCCGAGCCAGCTGGTCCGAATCGAGCGGATCGTCGAACGGTCAGGCGAGAGCGGCTCGACAGCGCACACCCAGCTGCGGCCCTTGCTGTCGGAGATCGCAGAGGCGCGACTCGCCCGCAGGGGCGTGGAGCTGAGCCGCAACCACGACGAGGCGCGACGGCTGTTGGGGCCTGACGCGTGGGAGCTCGTTCGTCCGGACCGTCCGCATCCGCCTGACCGCCGCCGCCCCGGCGTCTCCCCGCGCGAGCTGGAAGCGGTGCTCGACAGCCTGGAGGCGCTCTGAGCTTCTCCTCCGCCGCCGAGCTCGGGGACCGCACCGCCCGGATCCTGGACGAGGTGGAGCGGGCCGTCGTGGGCAAGCGCGAAGCGCTCGAGCTCATACTCCTCGGGCTTCTGGCGGACGGCCACGTGCTGATCGAGGACAACCCCGGCCTCGCCAAGACGCTGATCGCCCGCTCGTTCGCCGCGGTGACCGGCCTCCGATTCGCCCGCGTGCAGTTCACGCCCGACCTCATGCCGTCGGACGTCACCGGGTCGGCGATCTACGACGAGCGAATCGGCGACCTCCGCTTCCAGCCAGGGCCGATCTTCACGCACATGCTGCTCGGCGACGAGATCAATCGCGCGCCGCCGAAGACGCAAGCGGCGCTCCTGGAGGCGATGCAGGAGCGCCAGGTCACCAGCGAGGACGGCACGAGGAAGCTGGAGCGGCCATTCCTGGTCCTCGCGACGCAGAACCCGATCGAGTACGAGGGCACCTACCCGCTGCCGGAGGCGCAGCTGGACCGCTTCCTGATGCGGATCCGCATCGGATACCCAGACCGCGCGGCCGAGCTCGCGCTACTCGCCCGGCGGCTGGAGCGCGGCCAGGACGACGTCGAGCTGGACACGGTCGTCGATCGCGAGGAGCTCCTGCGGATGCAGAGCGCGGTCGAGCGGGTGCACGCCGACGAGGGAATCCTCTCCTACGCGGTCGACCTCGTCACCGCCACGCGCGAGAGCCCGCAGGTGGCGGTCGGAGCCAGCCCTCGCGGCACGCTCGCGCTGCTCAAGCTGTCCCGGGCCAGAGCCGCCGTCACCGGTCGCGACTTCGTGACGCCGGACGACGTCAAGCTCGTGGCGGTGCCGGCGCTCGCGCATCGGATCACGCTGCGCCCCGAGCTCTGGATCCAGCGCGTGCAGGCCGAGGACGTCGTGCGCGACTGCCTCGACCGGTGCCCGGTGCCGCCCGTGCGAGCGCCGTGACCCGAGCGGCGTCACCGCGCTTGCGCGTGTACGCAGCGCTCGCCGCGGCGGCGCTGATGGCGGCCCTCGTCACGGGAAGCGCGCAGCTCGCGATCGTGGCGACGCCGTTCGCGCTGCTGGTCGCGATCGCGCTCGCCGGCGAGCCGCCCGCGCTCGAGGGCGACCTGAGGCTCGACCGCGACCGCGTCCTCGAAGGAGACCGCGTTCGCGCGACGCTCGCGATCCACAACCGCGGCGGCGGTGCGCGCGTGGACGTTCAGCTGCCGGTCGCCGCGCTGCTCGAGAGCGACCCGACACCGATCGGGTTCTGGCTCGCGCGCGGCGAGCGGCGGGAGCTGACGTTCGAGCTCGCGGCCCGGCGCTGGGGGGTGCACGAGATCGGTCCCGCGGTCGTCCGCACGAGCGACCGGCTCGGAGCGACGACGATCGACGGACCGCTGGGCGAGGCGGCCGACGTGAGGGTCTACGCCGGGGTCGAGCGGCTGCGCAGCATCGTCGCGCCGCTCCGCACCAGGCCGGTCCTGGGCAGCCAGGTCTCGCGCGAGCGAGGCGAAGGGATCGAGTTCGCCGACCTGCGCCCGCTGGCGCCCGGTGACCGCCTCCGCAGCATCAACTGGCGCGCGACCGCGCGCCGCCGCACGACCTACGTCAACGTCCAGCACCCTGAGCACAGCGCGGACCTGGTGCTGTTCCTGGACACGTTCGCGGAGGCGCAGCTCGCGGACGAGGGAACGCTCGACGCGGCGGTGCGCGCGGCCGCCGCGCTCGCTTCCACCTATCTCGCCCGGCGCGACCGCGTGGCGCTGGTAAGTCTCGGCGGGGAGCTGAGATGGCTCACCGGCAGCCCCGGCACACGGCAGCTGTATCGCATCCTCGACGCGCTGTTCTCCAGCGCGGTGCGGCCCAGCTTCCGCTGGAAGGGGGTCACGCACCTACCGCGCCGGCTACTCCCGGCGCGGGCCCTGGTGATCGCGCTGACCCCCCTGCTGGACGAGCGCGGGACGAGCGCGCTGCTCGAGCTGCGCGCCCGCGGCTACGACCTCGCCGTCCTGGAGATCTCGCCGCTCGGAGACGCTGGGAGCGACGATCTCGCGCTCCGTCTCTGGAGGCTTCAGCGCGACGCGCAGCGGTCGCGCTTCGAGACGCTCGGCATTCCGATCGTGCGCTGGGAGCCCGCGCACGCCGGCGTCGAGCTCGCGATCGAGGAGCTGATCACATTACGGCGCCACGCACGGCCCATCGCGCGCGGCTGACGACCGCGGCCGGCGCGGTCGCGCTGGCCGCACTCGCCGGCGTCGCCACCGCCCGCTCGCCCGCCGCCGCAGCGGCCGCGACGCTGCTGCTGTCACTGGCGCTGCTCGCAGGCCGCTCATGGCCGATCTGCGTCGCACTGGTGCTGCTGGGCGCGATCTACGTGATCCCGGACGGCGACCGCGCGATACCGGCGCCGATCTACGGCGGAGCGCTGCTGCTCATCGCGGAGCTCGCCTACTGGTCGCTCGATGAACGCGCGCCCGGACGGATCGAGCCGGGGACCGCCACGCCCCGCCTCCTCGGCATCCTCGCTGCCGCGGGGACCGGCGTCGCAGCCGCCGCGCTGGTGCTGCTCGCCTCGGAACCGGACGTGGCGCGCTCACCGGCGAGGACGGCCGCCGGCGTCGGCGCGATCCTCGCCTGCGTCGCGGTCCTCGGCACGCTCGCCCGCTCGCGCAACACACGCAGCTAGCGCGGCGCCATAAGGTCCGCGGACGTGCGACTCGAACTCGACCGGATACGCCACGCGCTGGGAGCGGTCGACCCGGTGTTCCTCGACTCGCCCCAGTACGCGTGCGCCCCGCTGGGCGCGGCACTGGGCTGCTCGGTGACGCTCAAGGTCGAGACGCTCAACCCGGTCGGCAGCTTCAAGGGCCGCGGCACGGAAACCGTGATGTCCTGTCTCGCGCAACGCGAGGACCCGCCGGCCGCCGTCTGTGCCAGCGCCGGCAACCTCGGGCTGGCCCTGGCCTACAGCGGCGCGCGGCGGAGGATCCCGGTGACGGTGGTCGCCGCGGAGAGCGCCAACCCGCTGAAGATCGAACGGATCGAGGCGCTCGGCGCGACCGTGCGGATCGAGGGCGACGACATCGAGGACGCTCGCCGGCTCGCCGGGAGCATCGCCGAACGCGAGGGCTCCTACCTGGTGGAGGACAGCCTGGATCTGGCCACGTGCGACGGGGCGGGGACGATCGGCCTCGAGCTCCTCGCACGCACCGAGGAGCTCGACGTCGTGGTGCTCGCGCTCGGTGGCGGCGCGCTGGCGAGCGGCGTCGGCTGCGTCGCGAAGGCGCTCGCCCCGAGCGTCGAGGTCATCGCGGTCCAGCCCGAGGGAGCTCCCGCGATGGCGCTGTCGTGGCGCAGCGGCGCGGTCGTCGAGACGGAGACGATCGACACGATCGCCGACGGCGTCGCCGGCCGCTGTCCGATCCCCGAGGTCCTCGACGATCTGCTCGTCGTGGTCGACGACGTCGTGCTCGTGCGCGAGGCGAGCATCAAGGCCGGCATGCGACTGCTCTACCGGCACGCCGCGCTGATCGTCGAGCCGTCGGCGGCGCTCGGCGTGGCCGCCGTGCTCGAGGACCGCGAGCGCTTCCGCGGACGGCGGATCGCCACCGTCATCTGCGGGAGCAACGTGATGAGCAGCGACTTCGAGCGCTGGGTGCTGGCGCCTTCGTCCTAGGGCCCGCCGTCGCGTAGCTCGCGCTCGACCTCCTCGATCCAGTCGAGGTGCGCGGCGAGCAGGCGCCGCAGCAGGCTCGCCGCGAGCCGCAGGTACTTCTCGCGGTGAGGGAGCGCCGCCGCCCCCGCCTCCATCTCGTCGATGCGCGCCGAGAGCGCGGCGATGTCCGCGCGCAGCGTCGCGACCGCCTCGCGGGTCGGCGCCTCGCCGACGAGGTCGGTGACGAGCATCCGCAGCAACGGCTCGCTCTTGATCGGGTCAGCTCCAGGGGCGTGCTCGCCCAGGCGCGCAGCGCCGCCAGGCCCTTGGCCGTGAGCGAGTAGACGGTACGCGGGCCCGTGCGGCCGGGCGCCTTGCGCGCTTCGAGATACCCGAGGCGGGCGAGCCGCTTGGGCTCGACGTAGTAGCGGCTCTCGCCCGCCCAGTCGACCAGCCGCCCGCGCTGGACCATCTGGCGCAGGTCGTGCGGGCCGGCGCCGTCACGGCCGACGAGCCCGAGGATCTCGTACGAGAACAGGTTCAGGTCTTCGCTTGACAAAGCTGTGGTTCACAGTCTATAGGTATGGAACATAGCTTAGCGACGGAGAGGATCTCCATGACCACCACCAGCATGATCAGCAGCAACGCGCGCCGCCAGGGCGAGCTGTGGGGCGCCCGTCCCGCGGACTGGGCCGAGGTCGAGCGTCAGCAGGCGCCGACGTACGAGGCTGCGCTCGAGCACCTGGACCTCGGGCTCGGGCACACGCTGCTCGACGCCGGCTGCGGCGCCGGGGCGTTCCTGGCGCTCGCGGCGGAGCGTGGGGCGCACCCGTACGGACTCGATGCCGCGAGCACCCTCCTCGACCAGGCGCGGCTCCGCGTCCCGCACGCCGACCTGCGCCACGGCGAGCTGGAGCGGCTCCCGTACGCCGACGACACGTTCGACGCCGTCACCAGCTTCAACTCGATCTTCTTCGCCGCAGACATGACCGCGGCGCTTGCGGAGCTCAACCGCGTCGCCAAGCCGGACGGGCGGATCGTGATCCAGGTCTGGGGCCGCCCCGAGCGCTGCGACCTCGGCGCGATGCTCGGGGCGCTCGCCTCGCTGCGCGCCGACGCGCCCGCGCCGCCGCCGCTCTACCAGCCGGGCGTGCTGGAGGAGCTCGCGCGCAACGCCGGCCTGCGACCCGGCACCGCCTTCGACGTCACGACCGCCCTCGGGTTCGCCGACCAGGCCACGCTCGTCCGTCATCTGCTCGCAGCGGGTGGCGCGGTCGACGCCGCCGAGGCGATCGGCCCGGAGCGCACCGGAGCGCTGATCGCGGAGGCGCTCTCGCCCTTCCGCAGCGCCGACGGGTCCTACGTGCTCCACAACGAATGGCACCTGCTGGTCTGCGATCCTGGGAGGTCGTGAGCGCCCGCGCCTGGATCTCGTTCGCCGCCGTCTCGACGCTCTGGGGTATCCCCTACCTGTTCATCAAGGTCGCGGTCGACGACGGCGTGCCGCCGGCGTTCCTGGCCTGGGTGCGGGTCGTCCTGGGCGCGCTCGTGCTGCTGAGCCTCGCCTGGCGCGCGAACGTGCTCGGCTCGCTCCGCGGCACG
>CAWJNK010000015.1:0-181862 GCA_963844205.1 uncultured Solirubrobacteraceae bacterium | reverse complement strand
GGCCTGCTGTGATCAGGCGAAGAGCTCGTGGAACGCGGCCTCGTCGCAATCAGCATCGGTCAAGCGGTGCAGGACCGTCCGGAGCGCTACGCGCACCGTGTACAGGAGGGGTCGGAGGTCCGAGACGAGCATCGCGCGCGGCAACCGCTCCCCCCGAAACGTCGTGTTGCGGGCGAACGCCCGGATCTCCTCAGGCGGGTATCCGAGGTTGACTAGGCCGCTGTCGGCTGCGTGGGCCGCCATGTCACGGACGTGCTTCAGCAGCCCCTCGGCCTCTTCGCGCGACGCTATGCGGTGATGTCCGACGGCCAGCCGGATCACGCGGCGGCGCGTGCCGCGCCGAGCTCGGCGATGGCGCCCGCCGTCACCGGCCGCGCGAACAGGAAGCCCTGGCCCGTCGCGCAGCCGAGGCCGAGCAGCCGCTGGCGCTGCTCCTCGACCTCGATGCCCTCCGCGATGACGTGGAGGTCGAAGCTTCGGCCGAGGTCGAGGATCGCTCGCGCGAGGACGCCGTCGCGGCCGCCGTCGGCCAGCTCGTCCACGAACGGCTTCGGGATCTTGAGCATGTCGATCGGGAGCTGCTGGAGGTACTGGAGCGAGGAGTGGCCGGTTCCGAAGTCGTCGATCGCGATGCGGACACCGAGGCCCTTGACCTCTTCGAGCAGGCTCGCGGTCTGCCGGACGTCCGTCATCAGCACGCTCTCGGTGATCTCCACGATGAGCCGGCTCGCGGGGAGCCCGGCGGCCTGGAGCGCCGAGGCCACGACGTCCGCGAAGTCGCCCCGGCGCAGCTGCACGCTTGAGACGTTGACGGTCACCGGGACCTCGCCCCATTCCGCCGCCGCGCGGCACGCCGTCTCGAGCACCCAGGCGCCGATCGGCACGATGAGCCCGGTCTCCTCCGCCAGCGGCACGAAGTCGACGGGCGAGACCAGGCCCCGCGCCGGGCTGTGCCAGCGGAGCAGCGCCTCGGCCGCGCGGACGCGACCGTCGGCGAGGTCGACGATGGGCTGGAAGACGAGGTGCAGCTCGTCGCGCTCGAGCGCCCCGCGGAGATCGCGCTCCATCGCGAGCCTCGCGACCACGTCGCTGTGCATCGCGCAGTCGAACAGGACCACGCGGTTGCGACCCTGGGCCTTGGCCTGGTACATCGCCAGGTCGGCGTCGCGGAGCAGGTCGCGGCCGGGCTCGCGCGCCGTGGTGACGCCGACGCTGGCGCGGACCATGAAGTCCGACTCGCCGACGGCGAACGGCGTGTCGAGCGCCTCGAGGATGCGACGGGCGACGGCCAGGGCCTCCTGCTCGTCCGCGAGGTCCTCGACGAGGACGGCGAACTCGTCCCCGCCGAGCCGCGCGGCCGTGTCGCTCGCGCGCAAGGCTCCCGCCAGGCGGCCGGCGACCGCCTGCAGCAGCTGATCGCCGCGGCTGTGGCCGAGCGAGTCGTTGATCGTCTTGAAGCCGTCGAGGTCGAGGAACAGCACGCCGAGCGCCCCGCCGGAGCGCGCCGCGCGCCGCTCGGCCTGTCCGAGCCGGTCGAGGAACAGGGCCCGGTTCGGGAGGTCGGTGAGCGGGTCGTGCAGTGCCCGGTGGACGGCGTCCGAATGGTTGCGGGCGTCCGTGAGCGCGAGGCTCGCGTGCTCGGCGAAGGCGGCCAGCACCTCCTGCTCGTCGCTTCCGTACCGCCGGCCCGCGCGCCTGGAGCCGACGGTGAGCGTCCCGCACACGACGCCGTTGCGCCACACGGGAGCGCTCATCACGGCGCGAACCCCGTCGTCCGCGAGCACGCGATCGGCTCGCCCGTCGCCCGCGTAGTCCTCGACGACGACGAGCGCCCCGCCGGAGATCGACGCACCGGAGACGCCGTGCCGGCTGTCGCGCGTGCGGACGGCCTCCTCGACCTCGGGGGCCAGCCCGACGCCGGCGACGAGGCGGCTGACCGCCGGCTCCGCCTCGTCGAGCAGCCGGAGCGCCACGACCTCGTCGCCGATCAGGGCGCGGGCGCCGTCGACGATGTTCTCCAGCAGCGCATCGAGGTCGGTGCGGTGCACGATCGACCGCTGGATCTCCGCGAGCCGCTCGAGCAGGTCCTGGCGGCGGCGCAGCGAGCCGACGAGCTCGTGCGCGCGCAGCGTCTGGGCGAGCGCGCAGGCCATGCCCCGCAGGAGCGAGGCCTCTTCGACCGTGAAGGCGTCGCCGTCACGTGCCAGCGCCAGCCACGACCGGCCGCCGGCATCCAGGGGTGCGCTGACCGCGGTGACGTCGCCCAGCCCGGGAACCTCGGCGACGTGGTCCGGCGAGAGGCCCCACCCGGCAGCCGGCAGCTCGCCGGCCGGGAACCCGATCGCCGCGACGACCCGTCCGTCCCGTTCGACCGCACCGGCCTCGGCGTCGAACGCCTCGGCAGCCCGCTCGACGCCGACACGGAGCGCCTCGTCCACGTGCTCGCAGACGCCGAGCTGTGTCAGGTACTCGGTGAGCTGTTGCGCCGCCCACGTGTACGACAGCGAGGCCACGTCACGCGAGGGCGAGAACGACCAGCGTCTGGTTGTGGAAGCCGCTCATGCCACGGGTGCGGGCGATCTCGCCGTACGTGTAGAACCCGGCCACCGGCCGTCCCCCACACGCCTCGCCGATGTGATCGATCTCCAGCTGGATGCCCTCCTCGCCGAGGACGCCGCGGCGGGCGATGCAGTCGAAGGCGAGAACGCCGAGCGGCAGCCGCCCGTCGAGGGCGGCGAGCGCGCCGTCGCAGGCGGCCTGCGTGGCGCGGAGCACGGAGTCGGCGTCGCCCTCCATGAACCATGCGACGGCGCCCTGGGGCACCTCGGCGATGCAGCCGAGCGAGCGATCCTCGAAGTCGGCCTCGCCGACGAACCGGACGTGGTCCTCCCCGCTGCGACGGCCGAGCCCGAGCGGATGGGTCAGCGCGAAGCGGGTGAACGCCGCAGCGTCGGTGCGCGCCGCCGCCGGGGCCTGGAGGCGATCGAGGTAGACGTCGAGCGCTGGCCGGTCGTCGAGCGCGTAGACGCGGTTGCCGCCGCTGCGCGTGACGAGCACGGGCTCCCCGACGCGCCGCCAGCCGTGCTGCACGCCGATGCCCAGCGGGGCGTCCGACGCGATCGCGACGCCGACGACGCTGTCGCGCAGGACCTGGTCTCCGTGGAGCTGGAACGTCGTCTCCATCGCCAGGTCGTCGCCCGCGCAGCCGCCGACGAGCGGAATCGTCGCGCCGGCGACCTCGTACGCGCCGCGCACGACGTCGTGCTGATCGCCGGCGAGGCCGTCCGTCAGCAGCAGGAGCGCCCGGTGGGGGCGGTCCGGAAGGTTCTCGACGCAGCGGGCGACGGTCGCGCCGGCGTCGCGCAGCCTCGCGGACGCGCCTGTGGCCACGGCCGTCGCCACGGAGAAGCCGTCGCCGCCGAGCGCCATCACCACGACGCCGGCGTCGCCCGGGCCGCTCGAGGCGATCTCGCCGGCGGTGGAGCAGCCCACGAGCGGGACGTCCTGCGGGTCGATGCCTCGCAGCAGGGCGTCGAGGTCGTGCGCCACCGAGGCGAACACGATCAGCAGCCGCGCGTCGGTCCGCCCGGCGGTCGCCTCGGCGACCGCCTCGGCGCCGGCGCGCATAGAGTCATCGTGAGCCGAGCGGCCGACGCCCACCCAGCGAGACCGCAGTCCATTCTTCGCCTGCCCGTTCGCGAACATGCCCTGTTGATCGGCAGCACCCCGGGCCCGCTTGACCGCGGCCTCAGCAGGGCCCGCTCACAACCGGGCGTCCGGCGTGACGTCCGGCTGCCGGGTGAGCTCGCGTATCCAGGCCGCGAGCTCGTCCGCCGGCATCGGCCTGCCCAGGAGGTAGCCCTGGGCCTCGTCACAGCCCCAGCGGGCCAGGAGCTCCCACGCCTCGCGTGTTTCGACGCCCTCGGCGACGACCCGCAGGCCGAGACGCTGGCCGAGGTCGACCAGCGACTGGACGATCGCCGCATCGCGCTCGTCCTGCGCGACGCGCATCACGAACGAGCAGTCGATCTTGAGCGTGTCGACGTCGAGCTGCTTGAGATGCCCGACGGCGGCGTGGCCGGCGCCGAAGTCGTCGAGCGCGGTCTTCACTCCGATGGCGCGCAGACCGCGGAGGACATCGACGGTGCGCTCCACATCGGCCATCACGACGTCCTCGGAGACCTCGAGCTCCAGTCGCTCGGGTGCGCATCGGCGCAGGCGGAGCAGCCGTTCGACCTCCGACGGGAGCCCGAGGTCGAGCAGGTCGGCGGGACCGAGGTTGACGGCCACGCTCAGATCGAGGCCACCGGCCCGCAGCTCGCCGAGCTCGTGCAGCGCACGGTCGATCACGAAGGATGTGAGTGCCCGGGTCAGGCCGCTCTGCTCGACGAGCGGCAGGAAGTGGCCCGGGCCGAGGAGCCCCCGCTCCGGGTGCTGCCAGCGCACGAGTGCCTCGACGCCGCTCACGAGGCCGGTTCGCACGTCCGCTATCGGCTGGTAGTGCAAGACCAGCTGGCCGGTCTCCAGCGCCCCGTGGAGCTCACCGACGAGGCGAAGCCGCTCGCGGCTGTGGCGGTCGCGCGACTGGAGGTAGACCTCGTGCCCGGTCCGCATCCGCTTTGCCTCGTACATGGCGACGTCGGCGCGCTGGAGCAGCCCGAGGGCGTCGCGGGCGTGCTCGGGGAACAGCGCGATGCCGACGCTCGCGTCGATGTGCACGCGGATGCCGCCGACTTCGAACGAGCGCTCGAGCGCCGCCCGCAGCCGGAGTCCGGCCGCGCTCGCGGTCGCCTCGTCGCCCGGGGACAGCACGACCGCGAACTCGTCTCCCCCCAGACGCGCGAGGGTGTCCCCGGCACGGAGGATGTGCGCGAGCCGCGGTCCGATCTGACGCAGTACCTCATCGCCGGCATGGTGGCCGAGCGTGTCGTTGAGCTCCTTGAAGCCGTCGAGGTCGACCAGGAGCAGCGCCAGCCTGCCGTCGGCGTCGGCTGCCGCGTGGATGGCGGCGTGCAGCCGGTCGATCAGATGCCGGCGATTCCCCAGGCCGGTCAGGTCGTCCGTGATTGCGCGGCGGTCGCTCTCGCGCAGGCGGTCCACGACCGTGAGGCCGGCCCGCGCCATGCCGGCGATCACGGTCACGGTGGCGAGCGCGACCGCGAGATCGCTGACGTCCTCGAACTGCCCGAGCGTCAGCAGCGTCAGCGCGACCGTCGCCGAGAGCAGGATCGCGCTGAGGACCACCCGGCTGAACTCGGGACCAGGCCCGGCGGGCTGGTCGCGGAGCCAGGCCGCGCCGGCGAGCCCGAGCGCCGCCACCGGCGTGAGCAGCACGCCGCCGGCCAGGGCGACCAGCCCCACGATCGCGACCAGGACCGCCCGGCCCGGACGCCAACGGCTCAGCGCGAGGCCGCCGACGGCGCCCGCCGCGGCGACCGCCGGCGGGGCGGCAGCCTCGAGGCTCGCCGCAAGCGCGCCGGCCGCCGATGCTGCCATCGCCGCGTCGAGCCAGGACAGCTTCGAGACGCTCTCGGACCGGGCGAGCACCAGGAACGCGACCCCGGCGCTCGCGAGGACGCACGCACCCGAGGTCCAATCCGCGGCCGCGGAGCTGTCGACGAACCTGGCGATGCCCGCCACCGCGAGCGCTGCCGCCATCGCCGCGCTCGCAGGCCGGCTGCTGGGCCGCGCGAACGGAGCCGCCGCAGCGAGGCCACCCGCAACGATCAGCACCAGCCCCGCCGCGACGTCGACCATGTCGCAGATGCTGACTGAACGCGGCCCGCGTGGCCAGAACCTGGCGCGCCACCCGTGCTACGCGGGCACCGCCTCCCGCGCCGCGACCTTCTTCCAGAGCGCGCCGAACGACCGCGCGAAGCTGTGGATGAGCGGGATCAGCATCTCAGGCGGCGGCGCGTATCCCACGACCACGTGCCGGACGGCCGCGGTCTCCTCGTCGGCCGCGATCTCGACCATGAGCTGGTTCCCGTCGACCACGTACGTGTCCCCGCGGTCGCCGATCGGCGCGCCCGACCCGGCCGCGAGCCGGTCGCCGAGCTCCTCGAAGGCCTGGTCGTCCATCCCCCGGGCCATCGTCGTGCCGTCGACCCGATAGCCGATGCGGAAGTCGACGTCCCAGGCGTCCCAGGAGCGCAGCAGGGTCTCGGCCAGCCGCTCGCGCGAGTCCGCGGCGGCGATCATCGCCTGGAGGTTCCGCCCGAGGGCGAGCGAGAGACCCGTGAAGTACGCCTGCCGGACGCCGCTCTTGGTCAGCGTGTAGAGCTTGTCCTCGGTCGCCTCGACCTTCGTGAAGTAGCCGTTGATGTCGTAGCGGTCGATGACCTCCCGCTCCGGGGCCACGCCGGGCTGCCCGGTCCGGATGTAGATCTGGACGAACTTGTTCCGGAGCGTGTTGCGGATGTAGTCGCACAGCTCCAGGCCCGCGGTGTCGGTCTCCATCACGACGTCGATGAACGCAACGTTGAGCTTCGCGCCGACCTGCGCCTTGACCGCGAACTCCGACTCGAGCAGCTCGATCGCCTTCGCCTTGCTCTCGGCCGTGTGGACCGTGACGGGCAGGCCGAACACCTCGAAGCTCTTCATCGCGAGCTGGCTGAGCTGCAGTACGTCCGGCTCGTCGTCGACCACGAGCACCGGGATCTCCTTCTCGAACATGGCCTACCTCCCGTCGGGGGTTGTGGGCAGAGTCACCTTCACGGCGGTGCCGCGGCCGAGCTCGGACTCGACGGCGATCGTCCCGTCCAGCGCCGAGGTGACGAGGCCGTGGACGATCGTCATGCCGAGCCCCGTGCCACCGCGTCCGCGGCCGGTGGTGAAGAACGGCTCGAAGATCTGCGCGCGCTGCTCGGGCGTCAGTCCGCGCCCGAAGTCGCGAACGGTCAGCTCGACCGCGCGGGCGCCGTCCGAGCGTACGGTGGCCAGCGCGATCTCGACGTCGCCGCGGCCGTCGGGGTACGCGTAGCGCTCGACGTTGGTCAGCAGGTTGAGCAGCACCTGCGTGAGCTGGCTCGGCGAGCCGGTCCACGACCGGGCGTCGGGGTCGCGGCGATCCTCGACCCGCACCGTGAGCTGCGCCTCCCGTGCGTTGAGCTCGAACAGCGAGACGATGTCGGCCACCACGTGGGCGACGTCGACGGTCTCGACGGCGTCGGAGAGCTGCTGGACGGAGACCTGCTTGAAGGTCTCGACGAGCGCGTGCGCGCGCACCACGTTGCGGCGCAGCAGGCCGCTCGCCTCGAGAACGTCGTCCAGCACCCGCCGAGCCGCCGGGCTGCCGTCCGCCCGCTCCGCCAGCGCGGTCGCGTGGCAGCGCTTCTCGATCATGTCGGCCGCGGTGTGCGCGAGGCCCAGCGGCGTGTTGAGCTCATGGGCGACGCCGGCCACCATCTGCACCAGCGCGCGGTGGCGCTCGATCTCCATCTCGGCTCGCACCCGCTCGCGCGCGAGCTCCTGCTCCCACATCCGCTCGGTCGCCTCGCGGGTTGCCCGGCTCAGCGCCCCCAGCGCACGAACGAGGACCTCGGGCTCGGCGTTCTGCAGGCGGGCGAGGAACTCCGCCCGCTCGATCACCACCAGCTCGCACGGTGCGACGGCCACAGCCGTGGCGGCGCGCGCGCGGCCCTCGAGCAGTGCGGGCTCGCCGAAGTAGCCGCCGGCCTCGAACCTCGCGACCTGCACCTGCCCGTCTTCCGCGTCGCGGCGGATGAGCTTGACCGCGCCGGCGAGGACGACGTACATGCCGTCAGGCTCGTCCCCCTCGCGGAAGATCGTCTCCCCGGCGCCGCAGGCACGACGACGACCGGTGCGCGCGAGCCCTTCCAGCTCGCGTTCGTCGAGATGGCGGAAGAACGGGATCCGCTGGAGCGCCAGAACCACAGGCGCGATGTCGCCCATCGCAACCCGAGTGTTCCACAGCGGGAGCCCTCGACAAACGCCCGGCTCGGCTTCGCGCCGAGCCGGGCGCCTTGGAATCTCCCTTCTAGGCGAGCACCTCGCAGAACGCGGCGAGCGCGGTCTGGAAGTTCCCGAACTCGATCGCCTCGCGCACCGGATGCGGGCCGCCCGAGAACACGATCTCGTTGGTGCCCGGCAGCCAGGCCACGCGGCCGACGTCCTTGAGGTTCCCGTCCTGCACGTTGGCGGCGAGGCCGGTGGCCACGATCTGCTCGATCGCCCCCGTTTCGGGGTTGAAGTGGATCGTCTGCATGAAGGAGTCGGGCCCCTCGCGGAGCGTCAGCCCGGTCGCGAGGTTGGTGATCGTGTTGTCCTCGCGGATGTGCGCCTGCTGCCGGACGAGCCGACCCTCGGCATCGAAGAAGTTCGTGCCCTCGACGGTGAGGTCGATCGTCCAGCGCACCGGGAAGCCGCACGCCTGACCGGTGTCCTGGACGATCCTGGTCGGCGGCGTGGCCGTGAAGTGCTGCGGCGGGACGGCCGAGGCGGTCGCCGCCGTGAGCCCGAGTGCGGCCGCCGCGATGCCGGCGACGAGTGCTGTCCTGCGCATCCTTCCCCCTCCTCCTCGGTTGCCGTGCAAGACGCTACTGGAAGCGCGCGATGTAGACGGGCCCGCCGCGCGCCTCGCGCAGGCGCAGGTGCGTCACCTGGGTCAGATCCACTCGTGCCGTCGCACCGAAGCTGCGATGGGCGCCGCCGAGCTCGAACGCTCCGAGCTCGCTCGTGGTCCCCGCGCGCGTCACGAGTGTGGCGACGTATCGCCCGCCGGGCAGCGGTCGACCGAGCGTGGCGAAGATCCACGACGGCTGCCCGCCGTAGTGGAAGACGAGCCCGACCTTGCGACCGGCCGGGTCGCGCAGATCGCTCACCGCGAGGTACTTGCCGTTGGCGTGGGAGAGCACGGCCTGCAGCTGGCGGCCGAGGAGCCGCTCGTCGCGCGTGGCGGTCAGGACGCCCGTGGCCGCGCCGGCGGCCGACGCCAGCGCCACCCCGACCACGGCGAGCACCGCGACGCGCCTGCCGCGCAGCCTCGGCCAGCCGGGCCGGCGAGGCCGCTCCGGCCGTCCGAGGCGCTCCAGGACGCGCAGCTCGAAGCCCGCCGGCGGCTCGTGCTCGGGCGCCAGCAGCAGCAGCTCGTCGCCCAGGAGCGAGAGGTCGCGCAGGAGCCGCCGGCAGCTCGGGCATCCGCTCGTGTGCTCGAGCACACGAGCGCGCTCCTCGCCGGAAGCGATCCCGAGCGCCAGCTCGGCGATCGCGTCGCGCACCGCCTCGCATCGCCGATCGTCAGTCATCGCGCACCTCGAGCTGCCCGTGGAGCTTGAGCATCGCGGCTCGGATCCGGGTCTTGACCGTGCCGATCGGCGTGCCGTCGAGCGCCCCGATGTCGCGAGCGGTCCGACCCAGGAAGGCCGCCAGCAGCAGTGCCCGGCGCTGTTCCGCGGGAAGGGTCTCGATCGCGGCCCAGAGCCGGTCCGCGTCGTCGGCGGCGATCCGGCGCTCCTCCGGCGACCGCCCCGGATCGGCGGCGTCTCCGAGCAGCACGGTCGCGTCGACGCCGACCGGCTCCGACCGGCGCATGCGGACATGGTCGATGGCGACGTTGCGGGCGATCGCCAGCAGCCAGGTCGCCACCTCCCCGCGCCGGGGGTCGTAGGCGTCGGCGCGTCGCCACGCTCGCAGGAACGCCTCCTGTGCGGCCTCCTCGGCCTCGGCTCGGTCGCGCACGATCGTCAACGCCAGGCCGAACACCCGGGTCTGGAACCGTCGCACGAACGCCGCGGAGGCGTCCGGGTCACGCGCTCTGAAGCCGGCGAGGAGCGCCTCGTCGGACAACGGGGACCACACCCGGGTATACGGCGCTTCCTGCGCGTCGGATCGAGCATGTCGCTTGCGTCGGGTCGTCACACACCCCGCCGCGTGGGATCGAGCGTTTCACTTGTGCCGGGTCCCCCACACCCCGGACCGTTGGATCGAGCGTGTCACTTGCGCCGGGTCTTCGCGCTCGCCGTGTTGGAGTACGCGGAGACGCCACCGGCGTTGAAGGCGCGGACGCGATACGAGTACGCCGCGTTGCGCGCCAGCCCGCCGTCGACGTAGCCCGTGACGTCGTGGCCGACGACCGCGACCTGGGCGAAGGCCGTACACCCGGTCCCCGCGCAGCGCTCGATCCGGAAGCCGTCCTCCGTGCCCGCGTTGTCCTGCCAGCGCAGCCGGATCTGGCTGGCCGACAAGGCCGTGGCGTCCAGCCCGCTGGGCGCGGTCAGGGCGGGCGCCGCGCCTGCCGGGAACCGGAGCGTGACGATGTCGTTCGCGGTGCCGCCGATCGAGCCGTAGCCGTTCCACGACGTGCCCGTCACGAGCGCGTCGTCGTCGCTGTCGACCGCGAGGCCGGCGACCTCGTCCTGCTGGCCGGGATCGGCCTGGCCGCCGAACCGGTATCGCCACCGCTCGCTCCCGTCCGGCGCGTAGCGGATGGTCAGGTAGTCGCCGTTGCCGGTGCTGGTGTCGCGCAGCGTGCCGGCCACCGTCACCGCGCCGGCGGAGTCGGCGGCGACGAGCGGAGCGGACAGGAAGTCGAAGTCGCCGAACGTCAGCGGCGTCGTCCAGAGGCGCCGGCCGTCGGCCGCGAACTTGGCCACGGACGAGGTGGCGGGCGGCGCGACGAACGTCCCCGTGACATAGAAGCTCCCCGCGGCCTCGACGTCGACCGACGACCCGCCGTCGCTGCGGATCGTCTGCAGCAGCGCGCCGCTGCCGTCGTACCGCAGCGTGATCGGGGTCGGCACGGCGTAGGGGCTGGCGTTCTCCGCCGTCGTGCCCGTGATGGCGACTCGGCCTGAGGCGTCGGCGTCGAGGTCGGCGACGTGCTCGTGGCTGATCGCGGTGTCGGTCCAGCGCGCGCGCCAGACCACGCCGCCGTTCCCGTCGTAGGCCACCGTCTCGGCGTCGTTGGTGAGCCCGTCCCCCGTGTTCTGCGTGACGCCCGCGACCACGAGCTTGCCGTCCTGGAGCAGCGCCATGTCGGCCGCCCGGTCGTCGGAGTAGCCCGGGCCGGTGAGCCGGCGCTCCCAGCGCAGCGAGCCGTCCGTACCGAGCTTCAGCGTCGCCCAGTCGTAGTCCTGCCCGTAGGAGAAGCCCGTCACGTACGCGTTGCCGCCGGCGTCGACGGCCACCTGGGTCGCGAAGTCGGAGTTGTCGCCCGGACCGTTGTAACGGAAGGCCCACCGCTGGGCGCCGTCCGGGCCGAACTTGACGACGAGGTAGTCGTAGTTCTGGTTGAAGATCACGCCGTCGTGCACGAAGCCGGCCGCGTACACGTTGCCGCCGGCGTCGACGGCGACCGCTCTGGCCAGGCCGCCGACGCCGCCGCGTGACCCGTCGTACCGCGCCCTCCAGCGCACCCCTCCGTCCGGGCCCAGCTTGACGACCGCGAACGAGCTGCCGGGGTCACCCTCGTCGATGGCGCCGCCGAGGTAGCTGTTGCCGGCGCCGTCGACGGTGATCGTGCCGGCCCGGTCGTACCCTCCGCCGTCGACGCGGATGAGCTGCGGATTCTGGCCGGCGGCCACCGCCGGCGACAGCGCGCCCACCAAGGCCATGCCGACGGCGACGGTGACGCGGATCATCAACTGCCTCGGCGGCTTGCGCATGACGACCTCTCCGTGAGCGATGGGGGCACCCATCGGTAATACGGAGCAGGCGCGCGACGGGATTGCCGTCTTCAGATGAGCCGCGGTGCAGGCAGCCGCCAGGGGGGCGACGGCTGCCTGCACGAGATGGCTCAGCCGGTCTGGCGCAGGACGACCTGGTCGCTGCCCTCCAGACCGCCCGGATCCGTGTACTCGGCGACGAACACCGCGGTGATGTTGTCGGTGGTCGGGTTGTGGCCGCTGGCGGACGTCACGATCGACCCCGAGCAGCCCGCCGTGGTGCTCAGCGGATGCCCGTGCGTGTCATGGCCGAGGACGTAGGTGACCGTGACGCGGTTGCAATCGACCGCAGCCTCGTCGGTCACGCTGACCTGGAACTGGACCGTGTCGCCGAAGTGGAACGGCTGGCCCGGTGCCGGGGTCGTCGTGAGGTCCACGACCGGCGGCTGGTTGCCGACGAAGACGTCCACGTACTCCGCCGCCGAGCGGCCGTCTTCGTCGGTGACGTTGAGCGTGGCGCGGAAGACCCCGTCCTGCCGGTACGTGAACGTCGCGTTCGGCATCCTGGAGTCGACCCTCCCGTCCGACGTGAAGTCCCACGCGTACCGCAGGCGGTCCCCGTCGGGATCGGTCGTGCCAGCGCTCGAGAACTGGACGGTGAGCGGCGCCAGGCCCCGGCTCGGGTTCGCCGACACCCTCACGCGTGGCGCGTGGTTGCCGCCCGGGCCGATGTAGTCGATCCGAGCCAGCGCCGCGTCGGGGTTCTCGCTGAAGAAGCCGTCGCCGTACTCGAGCGTGTAGAGCGAGCCGTTCCGGCCGAACTCGAGGTCCATCCCGTTGTCGAGCGTCGCCTGATCACCGCGAGCTGGACCGACCGTCGGGAGCACCGGGTTGATCGCGGTGACGTTGCCCGAGGCGCCGAGCCGGAACTCCTTGATGTAGTCGCGCGTCCACTCGTAGAACAGCGGCACGCCGTCGTAGTAGGCGGGCCACGCCGTGGGGTTGTCCTCCGCCCTCCTGGCGTCGAAGTCGTACGCCGGACCGCCCATCGGGCCGATCCCGCCCGTCCCGAGCTGCGGGAACTCCGCCGAGAGCCCGTACGAGTACCAGACCTCGGGCTGCCTCACGGCCGGAAGCTCGCGCAAGCCGGTGTTGTGCGGCGACTCGTTGACCGGACTGGCGCAGTTGAAGGTCGCGCCCGAGAGCCCGGTCGCGAAGTCGTAGTCGACGTACGGCAGCTGGGCGGTGGCGCAGTACGGCCAGCCGAAGTTGGCCGGTCCGCGCAGGTTCACCCACTTGCCTTGGCCGGATGGACCCCGCAACGGGTTCGCGTTGCGCGCGTCCGGCGAGTAGTCGCCGACGTAGACCGCGTCGGTCTCCGGGTCGATCTCGATCCGGAACGGGTTGCGGAATCCCATCGCATAGATCTCGGGTCGTGTCCGCGACGTGGCCGGGAACATGTTCCCGGCGGGAATCGCGTACCCGCCGCTCGACCCGACGCGGATGCGCAGGATCTTGCCGCGCAGGTCGTTCGTGTTCGCCGACGTGCGCTGGGCATCGAACGCGGGGTTGCGGTCGGGGCGCTCGTCGATCGGCGTGTATCCGTCCGACTGGAACGGGTTGGTGTCGTCGCCGGTCGACAGGTACAGGTTCCCCTGGCTGTCGAATTCGATGTCGCCGCCCACGTGACAGCAGATCCCGCGATCGACCGGCACGTCGATGATCTGCTGCTCTGAGCCCATGTCGAGCCGCTCGCCGCGCCACTTGAACCGCGAGAGACGGATCAGCCCGCGGTAGCGAGCCCAGTCCGCCTGGGTGCCGAAGAACGGCGCGTCGCCCTCGTTGACCGGCGTCACCGGGTCGTCGAGCGGCGTGTTGAGCGGCGGCGAGTAGTAGATGTAGACCCAGCGGTTCTGCATGAAGCTCGGGTCGAGCGCGACGTTCTGTAGGCCCTCCTCGTCGTGCTGGTAGACGTTGAACGTCGCCGCGAGCTTGTTGATCCCGGTGCTGGGATCATGCAGCCACAGCTGCCCCTTCCGCGTCGCGTGGAGCACGCGCCCGTCCGGCAGCACGGCGAGGTCCATCGGCTCTCCCGGACGGTCGTTGAGCGTGACCTTCTCGAACTCCGTATCCGGTGGCGGCCCGCTCTGAGCGGCCGCGACCGTCGGTAGGAACAGCAGCGCGCCGGCCGTGGCCAGCACGCACGCCCATCTGGGTGTGATCCCCATAAGGAATCTCCTCCCCCTTTGATGCTTATAAGACGATTGGGGCGGCGCCTCGTTCTCAGCCCTCTTGGTCGCATCGCTTGAGGTCCCAGCGACCACCGGCCCAGCTGATCCCCTTGCCGATCATGTCCATCGAGTCCTCGTTGGCGAACGCGGCGGCGTCGTGGCCGATGCCCGTGTACCAGACGCGTCCTCCGTCGTAGACCTGGCACCAGGTGATCGGATGGTCCTCGCCCATCAGGGTGCCCCAGTTCCTGATGTACGGATGGGGCTGGAAGTCGTACGAGCTCTCGTCGAGCGTCTGCAGCACGTGGACGGTGCTGCGCGGATTGGCCTTGAAGTTGTAGAGCTCGTCCGAGATGTCCCAGCGCAGCGGCAGGTCTTCCGTGGTGGGATGCTCGCCGTCCTCGGTGACGATCGTGGCCTGGAAGCACGATCCTGTGTTGTTGACGACGTTGGGGTCACCCGGGAAGTTGCCGAGGCATCCGGGCGAGCCACCCAGGCCTCCTGGGTGGTTCGCGAAGCGGGCCTGGTTCCCGAGCAGTTCCCCGTACCAGGCGGACTCGTCGCAGCAGTCCGACGCGGCGTGGATGCCGGCGTAGCCGCCGCCGTTCTCCATGTACCGCTCGAACGCCGCCCATTCGGCAGCGGTCAGCAGCGGCGGGTCGCCGCGGACGCCGCCCACCGTGCTCAGCCAGACGACGACGTCGAACGGGGCGAGCCCCGCGTCGGTGAACCGGCTCGAGGTCCGGTCGGCGGTGACGTCGATCCGCCGGCGGTTGCCCCACGCCGTGATCTGCTCGATCGCATACGGAATCGACGCATGCCTGAAGCCGGTCGTCTCGTGATAGACCAGCGCCTTGATCGGTGCCGGGCGTCCGGCAGCCGCGCCCAGGCTCGCCGCAGGGGCAGCCAGGCTCAAGCAGAACAAAGCGCCCGTCAAACAGAGAGTGGCGCGCATTGTCCCTCCCTCCCACATCGGCGCCGGGCGGGTCCGTCCCACGCGTCAGCTGACCTTCGCCTCCTCCCCGGCGATCGCACGGAACGTTACCGCTGATTCCTGCATCGGCAACTGCCGCCGGACGACGCTCCAGCGGTGGCGAGAGGGGGCTCGCCCGCGCGGGCGAGCCCCCTGTCGCGCTTTCGGCTCAGCAGCCGCCGCCGCCGATGGGGTGGCGCTGCTCGCAGGTCAGCTGGGTGAAGGCGCCCTTGTTGGGCACGTTCTGGACCCAGCCGTTGTAGACGAGCGGGATCGGCAGCACGCCCTGCCCGCCCATCCCGATCTCGGCGATCGGCTTGTCGTCCTGCTTCGTGTCGCCCGTGGACGCGAGGACGACCTTGCCGAGCGTCTTCGCGTCGACCGGGCTGCCGTCGCCGTCCGGGTCGGGATCGACGATGGTCAGGGTGTTGGCGAACTTGCTCGAGATGTACAGCAGGTAGCCGCCGCCCTTCTTGGCCCCGAAGTTGGCGCCGTGGCAGCCGGCGTCGCACGGCAGGCTCTTGACGAGCGTGTCGGTGGCCGTGTCGATGAACGTGATCGTCGCGGTGAGCGTGTTCGCCTGGGCGACGTACTCGCCGGTCGGGACCACCGGCGTCTGGATCGGGAAGCCGCCGATCGGCCCGGTGACCTCACCGCTGATCGGGTCGTAGTTCTCCAGCAGGTCGATCGTCTTCGTCACGTGCTGAGGCCCGGACATGTCGACGACGCTGACCGTGTTGCTGAGGTAGTTCGACACGTAGTACTTGCTCGCGTCGGGCATCATGCCGGTGGCGATCGGGAGCTTCCCGGTCTTCACCTTCGACGTGATCGTGCCCGCCGGGATGTCGAGCAGCGTCGAGTCCCCGGTGTTGGCGTTCGGCGTCGACATCGTGTGCCCGTCCGGGCCCATCCAGTGGGCGTGAGGGTGCGCGGGCCGCTCGCCGGCGCCCTGGACGGGGATGCGACGCGCGATCGTCTTGCCGCCGGGGTTGAGCTCGACTACGGCGTCCTCGCCGTTCAGCGTCGTGTGGACCTGATCGGTGTCCACGCGCGTCATCACGTGCCCCGGTGACTCGCCGACCTCGGTGCTCGCGAGGAGCTTGCCGGTGAGGCGGTCGAACGTGGCCACGCGGTTGCCGAACCACTCGGTGTTGTAGATGACCTTCTGATCGCGGTCCGTCCACAGGTTGTGCGGGTTGTTGAAGTCGAGCTCCGGCAGCGCGAACTTCTTCGTCACCTTCCAGCTCGCCGCGTCGACGGCCGTGGCCGTCCCGGGCTTCGTCTTCTTGGCGGTCTTCTCGTACTCCGCGTCGACCCAGACCTCGCCGACGCCCTTCACCGACGGTGCCGTGACCTTCGGCAAGGTGATCGGCTCGTGGAAGTAGTTGCCGAGGTGCTCGTCGAGGTCGTCGATGACCACCGGGTTGCCGTCCTCGTCGTAGGCGCGCACGGGGACCTTCGGGTACACGGGGTCCCACGTCGTGGCCTTGGACGCGCTGTGGACCTGGTAGTTCGCGGTGTTCGTGACGATGAAGAACGCCCGCAGCACCCGGTGCGCGAGGTTCGACGCCGTCGGCACGGTGGCGCCGTTCGCGAGCGTCAGCGTCTTGCCGAGATCGAGCTCGGGCGTGGCCGGGTCGTCGACGATGACCGCGCCGAGCATGAACGGATGGAGCTTGCACAGGAACGCGTAGAGCCCGGGCTCGGTCAGCGTGACGTCCTCGCTGCCTCGGAAGGCCTCGTCCTGGTCGAACGGCATCGAGCTCGCGCCCGTCGGATAGGCCAGGCTCGTCGCCGTGTGCACGGTCATCGCCGCCGGCTTGGCCACGGTGAACCGCACCGTCGTGCCCGACGGGACGACCGCGAGCGACCGCGTGCCGGCGATGTCCTGGCCCGTGTCGAACCAGTTCCCGGGGTTGTCCGTCACCTTGATCTCCTTCACGTTCGACGCCGTCGCGGGCGGAACGCTCTTCTCGCCGACGAGCCCGAGCCCGCCGAGCGCGACGCCGAGCAGGACGAGCCCGACCGGGCCCAGCGCCAGGCTCCTTCGCAGCCGTACGCGGCGGCCACCGTCATGGGGGTTCGGCTCGGTCATCGAAGGTCGCGCTCCTTGGGTCGGGGAGGAGAGAGCGGGCGCACCTTCGCAGCGCGCGCCCGGGCGGCCTAGGGGCAGCGCCGCCAGATCGTGGCGGGAACCCGACAGGCTCGCGGCGGTCGACCCCAAACGGCAGACTTTCGGGCACACCTCTCCCTGCGCGCTTGTCGGCTCGCCGCGCCTGCGGTCTGATCGGCCCCAGACTGGTCCGATCGATCCTCAACTCCCTCTCGACGGGCGAGATCGTTGTCCTCTTCGTCGGCGGCACGGTGCTGCTCACCGTGGCCGTCGTGCTGCTGGCGCGGCGGCTCTTCCCGCGGCTGACCGACAGCCACTTCGAGCCGGTCGCCGACAGCCTGCGCGTGGTCTACGAGCTGCTCTTCGCGCTGATCCTCGCCTTCGTCATCGCCGCCGTGCTGGACGAGATGGGCAACGCCGAGTCAGCCGTGGCGTCGGAGGCGACGACGATCGGGGAGCTCGTCCGGGCCAACGACGCGTTCCCGGCGGACGTCCGGGAGGACCTGGACTGGGCCGTGCAGCTCTACGTGCAGGCCGTCGCGGACGACGAGTGGCAGACGATGAAGGACGGCGAGCCGAGCGCGCGGGCGAGCGCCGCGCTGGAGGGCATGCACGCGGAGTACACCCGCGTCGAGCCCGATGGCGCCGCGCAGACCGAGGCCTATAGCCAGGCGCTGGACGATCTGCGCGAGGTGGACGGCCAGCGGCGCGAGCGGCTGGACATCGCGGCCGCCGAGCTGCCGACGATGCTGCGCGTGCTCGTCGTCGTCGGGCTCGTGCTGCTGCTCGTGCTCGAGTACCGCCCGCACCTGTCGCGGGTGGCCGGGCTCGTCTTCATGGGGACGTTGGCGTTCGTCGTCACGTCGGCGTTCCTGCTCACGGTCGTCCTCGACTACCCGTTCGCGGGACAGGTGTCGGTCAGCAACGCGCCGCTCAAGGAGGACAACCTCGCGCGGTTCTGGAGCGAGGAGCTCGCCTATCGACCCCAGCCCGGCGATGAGCAGCAGCCGCTGACGGCGCAGCGGCTGGAGGGCGTCTTCAACTCCAACGCCTACGGAACCCTCGTCCTGCGCTGCCACGACGAAGGTCCGGACCACGCCGTCAAGAAATGCGGGCCTGGCGACAGCCGGATGCGCGGCGTCTACCGCTACTACGACGGCACACTGACAGGGGAGGTCGCGGACGGCGTCTTCCGCGGCTGGTGGACCCAGGCGCCCACGCACCGCCGGTACTACGACGCCGGGCAGCTCGAGCTGCGGCTCGTGAAGACGTCCGACGGGCCGCTCATCGCCGGTCGCTGGAGCTACCTCCACGGATCGTTCGAGCCGGGCTGGGACCTCGAGGAGATCGGCGGCGCTCCACCGCCGGACCTGGCCCGGCGCCTGGAGGACCCGAGAACCTTCGTCGAGGACCCGCAAGTTGACCAACGCTGATCAATCTGTTAGGTCTGACCCAGGGTGAAGGCGCGAGAGGAACTGCGTCGGGCCGAGCCCGCACTCGAGCGGGAGCGATCGCACGCTGCCGGCCCGGCCGGCCTGTCGCCGGTCTCGCTGTTGCAGATGCAGCGGACCGCCGGCAACCATGCCGTCCAGCGAATCCTGAGCCGGCCGGCGGGACGCGTGCTGGCACGGCGTCCCTACGTCGTTCAAGCCGCCTACATGAGCGGCGACATGTTCGGCATCGCGGCGTCGCTCGTGCTCGACCAGGCACTCGGCGTCCTGATCCTCAAGGAGACCGATCCCCAGTTCGCGGGCAAGCGGGAGGACCAGAGCGACCTCTACAAGGAGCTCTACGAGGCGAGCCTGCGGCGAAGCGAGGTCAGCGACGAAGTGATCCAGCGGCGCGTCAAGGTCGTCTCGGTGGCCGACACGCGCGCGTACTTCAAGGACCTCACCGGCCAAGCCCCCACGCAGACGGCCGCCATCCGCAACGCGGCCGGGCTCGACGACAGGGACTTCTTCCGCGCTCCGGGCTATGCCACGGGGCAGGTGGGCCAGAAGTTCGCGGAGGGACCGGGCGCCGCCCGCGGCGCCGTAGCGCACGCCTTCAAGGCCGCCGGCCCGACCAACCAGCAGATGCAGCAGTTCCTCACGAACAAGGGCATCTTGAGGAACCAGAAGTACGCGCTGCTGTGGATCCGGCTGAGCGGCAAGCGCAAGTCCGGCGGCGCGCACCCCGAGCTCGACACGAGCATCGAGGGCGTCCGTGAGCTCAAGGCCGCGATCATCGCCGAGACGGGCCGCCAGGTCGTGCTCGTCGGCGACCGGCCGGGCAAGGTCGACGTGCTCCAGAACGCGATCGACATGATCGAGTTCTGGAAGAAGCCGCCGTTCGCCGCGTTCGAAGGTCTGGCGGGGCGGCAGGCGCAGCTGAAGCTGTTCGACTACATGGTGCAGAACGGCTACGACCTCGTGAGCATCGGCATGCGCAGCGGCGCGATGGAGGGGCCGGCCCTCCTCGGCGTGCCGACCGTCTACATCGAGGACGCGGGCAACGTCCAGCACGAGCGCATGGAGAAGTGGAAGGGCAAGGTGCCCGGCTGGACGCAGGCCAGCCTCGCGGGCCTGCCCACGCGGACCGGCAAGCACTACAAGGGCGCCGGGGCGGACGTGCCCTCGCTCGAGCGGGCGACGAACGACGCAATCGGTGCCGTCGCGGGCAAGAACAACGAGGGCTTCATGAGGACGCGCGACCGTCTGCAGGGCGCATACACCGCCAACTACGCGACCTTCCAGCGCAACTTCATCGTGGCCTCGATGAATCCCTGGCGGCTGCCGCGCTGGGTCACGAACTACGACATCTTCGTGTCGCGTTATGCCGCCGCCGACGAATACGCGAACTGGTGGGAGGCACTGCAGGACCTGCTCGCCGACTGGCACGCCTCGCACGGCGCCGAGTTGGCGGCGCTCACCGCGCTCGGCCCGTTCGAGCAGCGGATCGCCGCCCTTACCGGCAGGGGCGCCGCGGACGCGCGCCAGCTGCTGCGAACGACGCGCGGTGCGACGGACGAGAACATCGGCCTCGGCGACTTCGTGCGCGAGGCCCTTCTACGGGTGACCACACCCGTCATGGCGCCCGAGGTCGTCGACGAGGTGCGCGTCAACTGCCGGAGGTGGCGCTCGGTGTGGATCGGCAAGGCGGGGCTGGCGAAGGGGTTCTCGGCGGCGGATCTCGCCCTGATCCTCGACACGCCGACACTCAAGCGCGACCGGCTCGAGCGCCTCGCGAAGGTCAAGCGCGACAAGGCGGCCCTGCTCGTCGAGATCGACACGCTCGTGAGCGAGGCCCGGGGCACGACCGCCGGCCGGCTCGACGCCCTCCTCGATCAGCCGCGGATGACCGACGTCGCATTCCGCAACCGCCACCTCGACGAAGCCCTGGCCGGCCTGCGGCGCATTCTGAGTCTCGCTGTCAACGCGCCGCGCGACCAGGTGATGAACGCCTTCGCCACGCACATCAAGACCACCGCGGGCGGCGAGTGGTGGGAGAAGCTCAAGGCGAAGCTGCAGGAGCTTCACGGGGCCGTGTTCCCCGCCTGAGCCGGCGGAGCTCAGGTGCCGTTGCTGGGCGGCGCCACGCCGACCGGCGGTTCCGGCGTCTCGGTGACCGCTACGAGCTCCGGGAGGGTATGTCGCTCCGCGATCTCGATCGCCCGCTCGACCTCCGGGACCTCGTCCGCCGACGCGATCTCCCAGCTCCACTGCCGCGTCGTCGGATTCCATTCGTCCAGCAGGTCCTGATAGGGGTCGGCGAGGTTCAGCTTGCGCGGCTCGGCCGGCAGCTTGATCGCCAGCCGCACCGGCGCATCGACCGGGAGCTCGATCAGGACCACGCTGTAGCGGCCGCCGCGTTGATACGCGATCGCCGACCGGCGGAACTCCGCCTTCCAGTCGAGGCCACGGTGCGTGATGGCCGCCTCGAGCTCGCGGGCGAGCGCGCGCGCGACCTCGTACTGCGGCTTGGGCAGCGTTCGCCGGTAGTCCTCCCACGTCCACGTCGCCTGCGCCGACGTGCGGCCCTTGCGTCGCAGCGCCGCCGCCGTCCAGCCGTACACGCGAGACACGAGTGTGTGCTGGCGCCCGCCGTCCTCCACGTACTGCCTGATCTCGAGGGCCAGAACCTCGGTCGGGGTCATCTGCTCGTTCAGGAACTCGACGATGCGCCGAAGGTCCGCGGGGATGGCGTCGGCGGCGAAGATGAGCCGCAGCCGGCCCACGCTCGTGTTGACGCGGACCTGCTGCCAGAACTGGCCGGGCTCCATGTCGATGCCGAGGTCCTCGTGGAGCACGTCCTGGATGTCCCGTCCCTGCTCCCGGCACCGCGACTCGAGCGTGGCGCGGAGCCGCGCCGGGTCCTGAGACGCGATGACGTTGGCGGCGAAGTCGATCATCTGCCCGACCAGCTCGCGGCTGGCGTGCGGATCGGCGCTGCGGGTGACTTCGACGAGCGTCGGCACTCCCTCGTCGTCCAGGAACACGTAGTCGGGGCCCGCTTGATCGGCGCCGCGGCTGACGAGCAGCCAGCGCTGCGCGCCCGAGTCGTCGTCACCGGCCAGCAGGGCCGGGCTCTCCGCGAGCAGGCGCTCGAGGACCGCCTCGGCCTGGTAGGCCTGCTCGCGCATCGGGATGAGCTTGTCGCCTTGCCGTAGGAAGACGCCCACGGCGCCATCGTAACCCCGCACCTCGGGGCGGACAGCGACTCGGACCGCCCGCGCGCATGACCTGCCCGTTCGGGCAACCCAACGGCCCTGTCCAGCGCGGTCCGGCTGGGCTACCTTCGGCGCGTGCCCGCCACGGTCAGCGTCCCGCTCAACACGATGCTCGCCGACCTCGATGGGGCGCTCCGGCGGCTGCTCGAGGCCGAGCTGGCCGAGCACGGATTCGACGGCGTGCGGGTGTCCTTCGAGGCGCCCACCAACCAGTGGGCCGCCGGACTGACCTCGCCGACCGTCGATCTGTTCCTCTACGACGTGCGTGAGGCGGCCGACATGCCCTCGGCCGGCTGGAGCGAGCATCGTGGGAACGGCCCCGCGCGCCTCGAGCGGCCGGCGCTGCGGATCGAGTGCTCCTACGCCGTCACCGCATGGACGCGGGAGGCGGAGGACGAGCACCGGCTGCTGTCGCAGACGCTGGCGATCCTGCTCGCGTACACGCGGCTTCCAGACCGCGTCCTGGGCGAGCGGCTCGCCGAGGCCGCGTCCGCGCAGGGGCCGATCATGGGGCGGATCGGCCAGCCGAAAGGCGACCAGAAGGCCGAGTTCTGGACCGCGGTCGGCGGGCGCTACCGCGTATCGCTCGACTACGTGGTCACGCTGGCGATCGTGCCGGGCGTCACCGTCGAGCGCGGGCCGGAGGTGCGCACGCACACCGTGCGCGTCGCCGACATGGGCGCCGGGACGCGACCACCGTTCGAGCGGCACCGGTCCGGTGGCATCGTTCGGTCCGCCGACGGGCAACCGGTTGCCGACGCCTGGCTCGTGCTGCCCGATCTCGGGGCGTGGGCATCGTCCCGGCCCGACGGGCGCTTCACCTTCGCCGGCGTGCCGGCCGGCAGGCACCGGTGCGACTGCCGGGCCCCAGGCGGCACCGTGGCCTCCGGCGACCTCGTCGTGCCCGGCGGCGGCCTCGAGCTCACGACCGCGACTCCGTAGTTCGTCCCCGACGGGCATCGCCGGCGTCCGTTCGGGCAGCGACGGTTCCTGAATTGCTGCCCCCGCGCTCCCGCCGCGATCGCAGAGACTCGGACTGCTGTGCAGGCGCTGAGCGATCCTCCGCGAGTGCTCCTCGGAGCGCTCGACCCGATCCTGCGGGTCGGGATCGCCCGTGCGCTGGTCGAGGGCGGTGCCGCCGTCGTCGACCACGCGAGCGAGGTGGACGCGCTCGTGGCTCGCGCCGCCGAGAGCAGGCCCGACGCCGTAGTGGTCGGTCCGACGCCTTCGGGGCTCAGCGCACGCCTGCGCGTGGCCGCGCCCGCGGCCACGGTCGTCGTCTGGCGCGGCGACGACGAGGTCATCGAGGTGCTGACCCCGGGCACCTCGGCCCCGCGCGTCGTACCGGCGCCGGCGGCGGAGCGCCTCCATCGAGAGCTGTTCGGTCGGGGAACCAGCGAAGGAGGGACATGCCCAGCTACCTGACGCCCGGCGTTTATGTCGAGGAGGTCCCATCGGCTTCCAAGCCCATCGAGGGCGTCGGGACCTCGGTCGCGGCGTTCGTCGGGCTCGTCCCCGGCGGCCCGCTGAACACGCCCGTGCAGATCACGAACTGGAGTCAGTTCGCACGCATCTTCGGCGATCCGACCCGCGACGACGGATCGCCGTACATGAAGGGCGCCTACCTGGCGCACGCGGTCGCGGGCTACTTCGACAACGGCGGCAGCATCTGCTGGGTGGTCCGCGTGGGCGGCGAGCCCGACGGCGCCCGGCACGCCGCGCTCCCTGCGGCCGGCGACCAGGGCGGCGAGTCGCTGCGGGTCATCGCGCGCGCCGACGCCGAGGAACCCGTGGCGGTCGAGCTCTCGGAGGAGTCCGAGGCGACGAGAAGAAGAGCGGCGGGAACGGCAACGGCGCGGGTCCGGCGGGCCAGACGACCTACAAGGTCGTCGTGACCTCCGGCGACCAGGAGCCCGAGGAGTTCACGGGTCTCACGATGGCGCCGGGGCCGCAGAACGTGGTGACGACCGTGAACACGCGGTCGAAGTACGTCCGGCTCGAGGAGATCAACGCGGCGCTGCCCGACCTCCGCCGTCCCCCGGCCGCCGGCGAGTACTCGCTGGAAAAGGCCGACGACGCGGAGGTGACCACCGGCGACGTCACGGGCGACGTGGCACGGCGGACCGGGATGGACGGTCTGTCCGCGATCGACGAGATCACGATGCTGTGCGTCCCCGATCTCATGGCGGTCGCCGCCGACGACGACGACGTCCTGCGCGACCTGCAGGGCAAGATGATCGCCGCCTGCGAGAACGCGGGGGACCGGATGGCGATCCTCGACGCCCCGCCGCGGATGCTGCCCAGCGAGATCCTCGAGTGGCGGATGAACACCGCCGGATACGACTCGAAGTTCGCCACGTTCTACTACCCGTGGATCGAGGTGATCGACCCGTCGAGCCAGCCGGTCATGGTGCCCCCGTGCGGCCACGTCGCCGGGTTGTGGGCGCGCACGGACGGAACCCGCGGCGTGCACAAGGCGCCCGCCAACGAAGTCGTGCGCCGAGCCAACGGCCTCGGCTTCCAGGTCCCGGCCGCGGAGCAGGGCGACCTCAACAAGAACGGCATCAACTGCATCCGCGCCTTCCCCGGGCGCGGGATCCGGGTGTGGGGAGCCAGGACGCTCTCGAGCGATCCCGAGTGGCGCTACATCAACGTGCGCCGGCTCGTGAACTTCATCTCGGAGTCGATCATGGAAGGGACCCAGTGGGCCGTGTTCGAGCCCAACGACCAGCGGCTGTGGATGCAGCTGCGGATCTCGACGTCGAACTTCCTCACCCGCGTCTGGCGCGACGGGGCGCTGTTCGGCGCCGCGCCCGATCAGGCGTTCTACGTCAAGTGCGACGAGGAGACCAACCCGCCGGACATGGTCGAAGCCGGCCAGGTGACCACCGAGGTCGGTATCGCGCCGGTCAAGCCGGCCGAGTTCATCGTCTTCCGGATCAGCCAGTTCCAGGTCGGTGTCGGTGAGGGCGCCTGATCCCTTGACCAGAGAGGAGCACGCGAATGGCCAATGAGAACCTCGCCGGCAGTTACTACTTCCTGCTGAACCTCGGTGGCGCGGAGGCCGCCGGGTACTTCAAGGAGTGCACCGGCCTCACGAGCGAGAACGAGGTGGTCTCGCACAACGCCGCGGACGCCAACGGCAAGTCGATCATCCAGAAGTTCCCGGGCCAGCTGAAGTGGTCGAACATCACGCTCAAGCGCGGCATCGACACCCAGATGGAGCTCTGGCAGTGGCGTAAGGACATCGTCGACGGCAAGATCGGCGAGTCTCGCAAGGACGGCACGATCCAGGTGGTCGACTGGGAGGGCAACCCGGTCATGACGTTCAAGTTCGTGCGTGCCTGGCCGTGCAGGTACAGCTCGCCGGGCCTGAACGCCGGTGGCAACGAGATTCTCGTCGAGGAGCTCGAGCTCGCACACGAGGGCTTCGAGCGCGAATAGACCTGATGCGGACGGAGTACGCCTTCACGCTGCCGTTGGGCTACGTCGACGCGGCGGGCGCCGTCCACCGCGAGGGCGTCATGCGGCTGGCCACGGCACGCGACGAGATCGAGCCACTGCGCGATTCCGCCGTACGGCGCAACGAGGCGTACGTCACCGTCCTTCTTCTCGCACGGGTGATCACGCGCATCGGGCCGGTGACGGAGGTGACGCCGCAGGTCGTGGAGGAGCTGTACGCGGCCGACTTCGATCACCTGCAGCGCCTGTACGAGCGCATCAACACCGACGGGCAGCTCGTCGGGGTCGTCTCGTGCCCGGACTGCCGGCATGAGTTCGAGGTGGACCTCAGCCAGGTCCAGGACGGCCCGCCGGGGAAATGACGCGGCCATCTCCGCCTGAGCTTCTCGCGGAGGTGGCCCGGCTCGCTCACCACGTCCACTGGCCGCTCGACGAGCTCCTCGACCTCGAGCACGCGGATCGCCGGCTGTTCCTCGAGCATGCCTCGGCGATGGCGGGCGATGAGGTCGGCGCGCCGTGACCGATGGCCCGCACACGGGCGGCTCCTGGCTCGGGCCCGAGGTGGCCCAGCGCCGCTTGTCGCTGTGGCGCGCGAGCGGCGCCGCACTCGCCGCTCGGGTGGCGGGCCGGCGGCGGCCGGCGAGCGTGGCGGCGGCCACGCGGCTCGCGCCGCGACGGGCAACGCCTCCGCCGCAGCCGGAGCCGGAGCCCGCGCCGCCGCAGATCCCGGGCATGACGGACGCGGCTGCGCGGTGGCTGTTCCTCGGCGAGATTCCCGAAGGCGCCCAGCCGTTCTTCGGAGGTCAGCCGACGGGCTCTCCCCCAGCGGGCAGCGCCGCGCGGGCTGCCAGGTCGGCGTCCCTGGGCCGCGTGCGACGCGGCCGCGTCGAGGAGGGCCCCGCCGTGGCGCGGTCGCAACCGCAGGCCGAGGAGCGGAGCACGCCCGCCACCTCGCCGACCGCATCACCACCACTCCAGGCCGATACTGCCGCAGCCGAGGCGACCGGAGCCGCACAACCGGACCCGCCCCCGGCCGACAGCGCACCCGCGCCCATCCTTCGTAAGCCACGCGGTGCCCAGCCTCCTGCGGCCGCCCCACAGAGTTCGCCGGACGCACCGGCGCGACCGGCTGAAGATCATCCGAATCGACCACGTCCGGTTCGACTGAGCCGCCTGGCGCGCGTCCCCGCGAGCGAGCGGCCGGCAGCTCCGGAGCGGCAACCGGGGCCGAGCACGCCGAGCCGGCCAGAGCACGCCGAACGGCCCGAGCCGCTGACCGAGGGCGCCGTGCCGCTCCAGCGGATGCCGGACGGCGGCGACGAAAAGCTCGCGCGCGCTCCCGCGGCCCCGGCGGACGACACGGCCATCCCGCGCGAGACCGGACCAGGTCTGCCACCCATCCAGAGCCGGCCGCACGCCGATCAAGCTCCACCCAGTCAACAGCCCCGCCCAACCGCCGATCAAGCGGCTCTGGCTCGCCAGCCAGACTCGACCGCCGACAAAGCGGCCGGCACTCCCCCACCACCCGACCCGACCATCAACCAACCGGCCACCACTCCCCCACCGCCCGACTCGACCATCAAGCAACCGGCCACCACCTCCCCACCCCCCGACGCGACCGCCGAGCAACCGACCACCAGTCACCAACCACCCTCGACCGCCGACCCAGCGGCCACCACCCCCCAACCACCTTCGACCGCCAATCAAGGCGCTCTCGCTCGCCGGCCCCTCTCGACCGCCGACCAACGGTCCACCGCCGCCCCACCCCCCTCGACCGCCGACCAGCCGGCCACCACCGCCCCACCGCCCTCGACCGCCGACCAACCGGCCACCACCTCCCCACCTCACTCGACCGCCGACCAACCGGCCACCGCCTCCCCACCCCCCTCGACCGCCGACCAACCGGCCACCGCCTCCCCACCCCCCTCGGCCGCCGACCAACCGGCCACCGCCTCCCCACCTCACTCGACCGCCGACCAACCGGCCACCACCTCCCCACCTCACTCGACGGCCGACCAACCGGCGGCCGGCGAACCAGCTCCGTCTGGGAGCTCATCGCGCCGGGTGGTGGCGCGCATGCCGGCAAGCGCCGAGCGCCCTCAGGGGAGTTCCGATCCCGGCCGGTCGGCACCGGTCGAATTCCCGACGCGCGACGGCGAGCCGCCTGCTCCGAAGCCCGAGCAGGCGCGCGGCGAGGACTCGGCCCCGGGCACACCGCAGGAGGCCATTCCGGGTGGCGGCCCGGCTTCGCTCGCGCGGGCCGAGGCCGAGACGCCCACCACCGCGGAGCGGCGGCCCGCCGCGTCGACAGAGACCCGCGCGGTACCGGCCGCGGCCAGGCCGGCGGCGGCCGGCGCCGAGCCTTCGACCAGACCGGTTCGCCTTGGCGGCCGTCCCGCGGTTGCTCGCACAGCTACCCGCGGCGAGAGCCAGCCGAGTCAGCCGCCCTCCCGCGGCGAGCGTCCAGGCGTCGAAGGAGCACCGACCGCCAACCCGCTCCCCGATCACCCGTCACGACGAGTCGTGGCGCCGACTCCCGCAGCCGACGCAGTCCATTCAACCCGCCCGTCCCAGGCCTCGCCCGTACCTGCCGGGCCAACCCGGAGCGAGGGGCCGCAGAGCACTCGCGATGACCGGCCGGCGTCGGTCATGCGGACCCGCGAGACGGCGGAGCAACGGCCCGCTCAGCCGCCCGAGGCCGACGACCCGATCGGTGCCTCGCTGCCCGCGACGGGTGGCACGGAGCCCGCGAGCCAGGGAGTCCGCCCGGACCCCGCCGATGCCCGTCAGCCCAAAGGCCCCGAGCCGGCGCCGAGTCAGCCGCCCGTCGGAGACGAGCGCCCAGATGTCGCACGACCGGCGGGCGGGGAGCGAACCGCCGACGCACGTTCGCCGCGACCGGTCGCCCGGACGCCGGCAACGGGCAGGACACGTTCGGCGAGCTCCGGTCGAGCGGGATCCGAAGGAGCGGCACCACCGGTGTCCGATCCGGAGCCGGCGTCTCTGCAGCGCGCGACCGCGAGCGCGCCCCGGCCGCCGCGCGGCGACGACCCGGCGGCAGGGCCCGGTTCGCCGGCGGCAGGCACGAGGGTGGAGCCCGAGGCGCACGTCGTCGCGGAACCGCCGCCCGCTGTCCCGCGCGGGCTCATGAGATTGCGCGCGGGCCCCGTGGGCCCGGAGGAGCATGCGGAACGGACCGGATCGGCCTCGACCCAAGGCGGCGAGGCCGTCGCGCATCAGGACTCGATTCAGCCGCAGCAGCCAGATGCCCAGCCGACACCGGGCTCCCTGCCGGCGGCCGGCGGCGAGGAACAATCGACCGAGGTCGCACCCCCCCGAGGCGACGCCGCCGCCGCCCGCACGCTCAGCCGGGACACGACCCCAGGCGGTCAGCCGGGAGACGAGCGTCCCGAGGTCACGCGCAGGCTCGCTCGGCCCGAGGCGTCCGGCTCGACGAGCCGCGGCCCCCGCGTCGCGCGGGCACCGTCTCCCGCCGAGCCCTCACACGGACGCACCCACCAACCGGCCGCCGAGGCCAGCCCGGCGAGCGGGGGTGAGACGACACCGCGTGAGGGCCGCGGAGAGGAGCGCGCGGACGTCGTCAGCGTGGCCGCTCCCGCCGAGCCGTTGGGTGAACCGAGCCGACCGGCCGGCGGACCCGGCGCCGTCGCCCGCACCCCCACGCCCGCCGAGCCCTCCCCCCGGCGCCAAGCCGCCGCCGGTGCCCGCCCGGCCAGCGGGGGCGAGACGACGCCGCGTGAAAGCCGCGGAGGCGAGCGCGGAGACGTCGTCCGCGTGGCGGCTCCCGCCGAGCCGTTTGGTGAACCGAGCGGACCGGCCGGCGGACCCGGCGCCGTCGCCCGCACCCCCACGCCCGCCGAGCCCTCCCCCCGGCGCCAAGCCGCCGCCGGTGCCCGCCCGGCCAGCGGGGGCGAGACGACGCCGCGTGAAAGCCGCGGAGGCGAGCGCGGAGACGTCGTCCGCGTGGCGGCTCCCGCCGAGCCGCTTGGTGAACCGAGCCGACCGGCCGGCGGACCCGGCGCCGTCGCCCGCACCCCCACGCCGACCGAGCCCTCCCTCCACTCGCCCCGCCCGGCTGGCGGCGAGCCTGCCGTGGCCCGCACGCCGTCCGGCGCCCAGCCGTCCCACGAATCGACCCGCCCGGCCAGCCGCGAGCCGGTCGTTGCCCCCACGCCGTCCGGCGCTGAGCCGTCCCACCAATCGCCCGGCCCGGCCAGCCGCGAGCTTGCCGTTGCGCGCACGCCGTCCGGCGCTGAGCCGTCCCACCAATCGGCCGGCCCGGCCAGCCGCGAGCCTGCCGTTGCGCCCGCGCCGTCCGGCGCTGAGCCGTCCCACCAATCGCCCGGCCCGGCCAGCCGCGAGCCTGCCGTTGCGCCCGCGCCGTCCAGCGCTGAGCCCTCTCACCAATCGACCCAGCCGGCCAGCCGCCAGCCTGGCGCTGCGCATACGGCGTCAAGCGCCGAGGCCCCCTCGAGCGCACCGATCCGTGCCGCCGGCGAAGAGCCTGCCGTCTCTCGTGCACCCTCCCACGAAGCCACCAGGGCAGCCGGTCGAGCCGCTGATGTCGCTCGCGCCCCCTCCCACGAAGCCAGCAGACCGGCCGGTCGAGCTACCGCGGCTGCTCGTACGCCGGCCCCCTCCCCCGCCGAGCCGGTCGCCCGCGCGGACCGGTTCGTGGCCCGCCGTCACGCCGATCCGACGACCTTGGGAGATGCGACGCCCCCTGAGGCCGCGCCCTCGCTCGACCGCTCGACCGTCCCGCTGCGCCGGTTGAGCCGGGCGGGCCGTGCGGAGCGCGATCGAGAGGCCGGCGCCGTCGCGACGGGCGCGAACGGCCTCGAATCGTCGGTGCCGCCGGCCTCGCTCCAGGCTGGGGCGCCGCGCGTGATCGCTCGCTCAGTCGCCACGTTGCCGGCTCGCCCTCAGGTCGATCGCTCCGTCGCCGAGTTGCCGGCTCGGCCTCAGGTCGCTCGCGCCGTCGCGGAGCCGGCGCCTCAACCTCGGGTCGCTCGCCAGGCCGAGCGGGTGGCGGCGCGCCGGACGGGACCAGAGGCGCCGCCCGTGGCCGGCAACACGGACGCCGCTCGGCTGGCGGCGGTGACCGGCGGCTCGCTCATCGAAGCGCCGGACGCTCGCGCGAGCGTCGTCTTTCCCTCTGCGGGCCAGGCCGGGGGCGCCCCCCGCGCCACGCACACGACAACCCATCACCGTGCGCTTCCCGAGCCGCCCCGCGCCACCGCGTCCATCGACGTCGACGAGCTCTACGACCAGATCGCCGCGCGCCTGCGCCGCGAGCTGCTCCTCGACCGCGAGCGCGCCGGAGAGCTGCCATGAGCCCGACCACGACCTCCGGAACGCCGGCCGCCGCTACCGGTCCGGGCGCCCCGGTCGACCCGCTCGCCGAGCTCGCCTTCCTCATCGAGATCCAGGGCCGCGAGATCGGGCGCTTCGCGCAGTGCTCGGGCCTCGGCGTCGAGTACGACGTCCTCGAGTACGCCGAAGGCGGCAACAACGAGTACGTCCATCAGCTCCGCGGCCGCGTCCGCTACCCCAACATCGTCCTCGGCCGTGGGATCACCCACGAGGACGCGTTGCTGCGCTGGCTGTTCACCGCCGAGCCGCCCGGCCAGCGCCCCACCGTGACGATCACGATGAACGACCCGACCGGCAAGCCGGTCCGCCACTTCGCCCTCGCCGCCGCCCTCCCCGTCCGCTGGACAGGACCGAGCTCCCAGACGGGCTCCAACGGGTCCGCCACGGAATCGCTCGAGATCTCGCACGCGGGGTTCGTCTGATCGCCATGCCCGAGACGACCGGATTCCAGAAGGCGCGCCTCGACATCGAGGGCGGACAGCGCCTGGAGTGCTGGCTCAACCCGACCCAGTACTCGATCGCCAAGGCCAACGACTGGACGACGCGGCCCGTGGTCGGCGCGAGCCTGCCGCAGGCCCAGTTCGGCGGCGGTCGCGCGCGCGAGCTCGAGCTCGAGCTGCTCTTCGACGCCGCACCCGGCGGCGACGTCACGAGCGCGACCGATCAGCTGTTCCGGATGATGGAGGTCGACACGACGCTGAGCGCCGGCGGGCTCAACCAGGCGCGCCCGCCGACGATCACGCTCAGCTGGGGCTCGTTCACGAGCTTCAAGGCCGTGTGCCGGCACCTGCACGTGCAGTTCCAGCTGTTCTCCCCGGACGGCACGCCGGTCCGCGCCCTCGCGGCCGTGACCTTGATCCAGGTCGAGAAGGACGCGCGCTCGGGCGGTGGAACGCCCGCCCGCGCCCAGAACCCGACCACCCGCGCCGAGCCGCGCGTGCGGTCGCATACCGTGCGCGAGGGCGACAGCCTGCCCCTGCTCGCCTTCACGTACCTGGGCGACGCGACCCGCTGGCGGGAGATCGCCGTCGCGAGCGGCATCGAGGACCCGCTGCGCCTCGAGCGCGGCCGGAGACTGGAGATCCCGGGATGACGGCGGTCACCGGCCCTCTGCTCGCCGGCGCCGAGGTCCGCCTCGACGGCACCGCCCTCGATCCGGCGGTGGCCGCCCAGGTGCTCGAGGTCCGCGTCGACCAGCACCTGCGGCTGCCCGACCGCGCGTCGGTCCGCCTCGCCGATCCGCGGCTCGAGCTCGCCGACGGCACCACCTTCGCCCTCGGCGCGCAGTTCGAGGTCAAGCTCGCCCCGCCCGGCGGCGGCGCCGCGGTGAGCGTCTTCGACGGCCAGCTCGGCGCGCTGGAGCCCGAGTTCACCGAGCGCGAGGCGATCCTCGCCGTTCGGGCGTACGACCGCTCGCAGGTCCTGCACCGGACGAAGCGCACCGAGACCTACCAGGAGATGGGCTACGGCGACATCGCCAGTACCGTCGCCGGGCGCAACGGGTTGTCCACGGGCACGGTCGAGTCGGGCGGCGGTACGTCGCCGTTCGTCCAGCAGAGCAACGAGACGGACTGGGAGCTGCTGTGGCGCCTGGCCGACGAGATCGGCTTCGAGGTCCGCGTCATCGGACGCGAGCTGCACTTCCGGCGCGCGTCGGGATCGGTCGACGCCGGCACGCCGACCCGGCTCGTCTGGGGCGAGGAGCTGCTCGACTTCCGGCCCCGCGTGACCGGGATGCGCCAGGTCGACTCGGTCACCGTCCGGTGCTGGGACCCGGTTCGCAAGCAGGAGGTCGTGGCGACCGCCGAGCCGAGCACCGGCGGGACCTCGATCGGCATCGCGCGCGGCGACGCCGCAAGCGCGCTCGGCGGCGGGACGCTCGTCATCGCCGACCAGCCGGTGAGCAGCCAGGAACAGGCCGATGCGCTGGCGAAGGGCGTCGCCGACCGCATCGCGGACGGCTTCGTCGAGGCGGACGGCACGACCGTCGGCGACCCGCGCCTGCGGGCGGGGGGACGCATCGAGGTCGACGGGGTCGGCACGCGCTTCGGCGGCACCTACGCGCTCTCCTCGGCCACACATGTCGTCCGGTCCAGCCGCGGGTACGAGACCCGCTTCACGGTGTCGCCCGGCCCCGCCCGCCCCCTCGGGGCGGCCACGCAGCCCGCGAGCCGGTCCTGGCGGCACACGATCGTCGTCGGGCTGGTCACCAACAACCAGGATCCCGACGAGCTGGGGCGCGTGCGCGTCTCCTACCCCGCGCTCGGCTCCGACCACGAGGGATGGTGGGCACGGGTCGCGGGAGCGGCGGCCGGCGGCCGCCGCGGCCTGCTGATGATGCCGCAGGCGGGCGACGAGGTCCTGCTCGGGTTCGAGCACGACGACGAGGAGCGACCGGTCGTGCTCGGCTCGGTGTGGAACGGCGAGGGCAAGCCGCAGGAGCTCGTGCATCCCGACGGCTCGTTCGCGCTGCGCAGCGACAAGCAGGTGGTCGTCGACGCCGCCGATGCGATCTCCATCACCGCCGCCCAGAAGCTGACGCTCACGGCCGCCGCCGACGCCACGCTGACCACCGAGCCGGGCGGCGACGGAGCGCCGGGCAACCTGAGCCTGACGGCGAAGGGCAGCGCGACGATGAAGGCGGCCACGACCGTGTCGGTCGACGCCGGCACGGACGGCACCGTCGCCGCGAAGACGGCGCTCACGGTGAAGGCGGGCACGCAGCTCACGCTCGAGGGCGGCGCCGAGGTGACCATCAAGGCCGCCTCGCTCAAGCTCCAGGCGAGCGGGCCGGTGCAGATCTCGGGCGCACAGGTGCTGCTGGGATGACGACCGTCCTCGGCAGCGGCCTCGCGTTCCCGCTCGGCGTCGACGACCGCGGCCGGATCGCCCTCGCGCACGCGGAGACGGACGTCGAGCAGGCGATCGAGATCATCCTGTCGACCGCCCCCGGCGAACGGCCCATGCGTCCCGAGTTCGGCTGCGCCGTGCACGACTGCGTGTTCGAGCGGATCGAGGCCGACACCCTCGCACGCATCGACGAGGCGGTGCGCGTCGCACTGGACCGCTGGGAGCCGCGCATCGTGCTCGACGAGGTCTCGTTCGAGACGCGCAGGGAGGGCGAGCTGCTCGTCAATCTCCGCTACCGGCTGCGGGCGACCAACGACGTCCGCAACCTGATCTTCCCGTTCTACGTCGTGCCCGCCGAGGAGACGCCGTGACGCTCGAGCTGCCCCCGCTCGACGACCTGCGCTTCCAGGACCTCGTCAGCCAGGCCCGCAAGCGGATCGCGCTGCGCTGCCCGGAGTGGGACGAGCACAACGTCTCCGATCCCGGCATCACGCTCATCGAGCAGTTCGCGTCGATGATCGAGATGCTGGGCTACCGCATCGACCAGATCCCGGAGCGGCTGCACGTCGCATTGCTGCGACTGCTCGACATCGAGCTCGCGCCCCCGGTGGCGGCCATCGCCGAGATCGAGTTCCGCCTGGCCGCACCGGCCGAGCGCGAGGTGACGATCCCCGCGCACGCGACCGAGGTCACCGCGATCGCCGGAGTCGGCGAGGACCCGATCGCCTTCCAGGTCAGCGAGACGTTCGTGATCCGCCCGCTCCGCCCGGTCTCCGTCGCCGTGCGACGCGGCGGTCGCGTCGAGAGCCTGTCGGTGAGCCATGGCGAGTGCCGGCCGACCGGTCCCGACCGGGTCGCGTTCATCGACCACCCGGCGCCCGGCGACGGGTGGTACCTGGGCTTCGCCGAGCCGCTCGACGGCCTCCTGCTGCGCATCAGCGTCGACGCTTCGAAGGCGTGGGGCGCCGGAATCGTCCCCGATGAGCCGCCGCTGCGCTGGGAGGCCTCCGCCCGGCCGAGCGACGCCACGGATCCGGAGGGGTGGGCGCGGGCAAGCGTGCTCAAGGACACCACCAAGGGCTTCAACGCCGGCGGCGGCGTGATCGAGCTGCAGATGCCCGACTCGACGGCACCCGCGCAGGTGGCCGCCGAGCGCTGGCACTGGCTGCGCTGCCGCGTGGCGGACGACGGCCAGGCCGACCGCACCTACCGCCGCCCGCCGCTGATCGAGTCCGTCACGGCCCACGTCGTCGGCGCGCGGGTGCCCGCCCACCACGCCGCCCGCGTGACGAACGAGGAGCTCGGCGTCAGCGACGGGACGCCGGCCCAGACGTTCCACGTCCGCAACACGCCGGCGCTGAAGCCGAGCGGCCCCGACGAGCAGCTCGAGGTGCGCGAGCAGGGGAGCACCGACTGGGTCCCCTGGACGCCCGTCACGTCGTTCAAGGACAGCAAGGCCGGCGACCGGCACTTCCGGTTCGACCCCGCGTCGGGCAGGATCGAGCTCGGCCCGGCGATCCTCGCTCCCGGCAAGGGCTGGGAGCAGCACGGGGCGGTCCCGTCCAAGGGCGCGACCCTGCGGATGGTCGGCTACCACCACGGCGGCGGGGCGCGCGGCAACGTCGCCGCCGAGACGCTGCGGGTCCTCCGCAGGGGCATCCCGGGGGTCGCGTCGGTGAGGAACCACGCGCCCGCGCGCGGCGGCGTCGACGCCGAGACGGTCGCGGTCGGTCGACAGCGCGCCGAGCTGGAGCTGCGCACGCGCGACCGCGCGGTGACCGCCCAGGACTTCGAGTTCCTCGCCGGCGAGGCATCGCCGCGGGTGGCGCGCGCCCGCTGCGGCCTGCCGATCGCCGGCCACGCGATCCCGGTGTACGTGCTCCCGGCCGTCCCGGAGCGGTTCCCCGAGCCGCCGCGGCCGCTGACGTTCGAGGACCTCACGCCGGAGAAGGAGGTGCTCGCCCAGGTCCGCGCGTACCTGGACGAGCGGCGCGTGCTGGGCACGTCGGTCGACGTGCAACCCGTGCGGCTGCGCGGCGTGCAGGTCGCCGTGAAGGCGCGCGTCGACCGATACGCCGACCCCTTGCGCGTCGAGCAGGAGATCCTGCACGCGCTGTACCGGTACGTCAACCCCTTCGGCGGATCGCTCGAGGGCGACTCCGAGGGCTGGACCTTCGGCCGCGCCATCACCGAGGGCGAGCTGCGTGCGTTGGTGCATGCCGTCCCCCGCGTCAGGAGCATCCCGCTGCTCCGCATCTACGAGATCGATCCGGCCCGCGGCGAGCTGCCGCCCAACCCGGCCGCCACGACGATCGTCATCGGCCGGGACGAGCTCGTCTGCTCCGGGACCCACGCCGTCACCTGCAGCCGTGACTGAGTCCGCCCCGCCCACCGCCTCCGCCCGCCGATACCTGCGCGACGGCCTGCCGTCGGTCTACCAGGAGAACGACTTCGCGATGCGCTTCCTGCTGGGCCTGGAGGAGCTCGTCGACCCGATCGTCGCGCTCCTCGACGCCCTGCCCGCGCACCTCGACCTGTCGCTGGCGCCGCCCGAGTTCGTCACGCTCATCGGCGAGTGGCTCGGCGTCGACCCCGAAGGGCAGTGGCGGGCGCTGCTGGGTGACGACGAGCCGCGGCGCCGCGCGCTGGTCGGCCATGCGACCGTCATCGCGCGCCGGCGCGGCACCGCCGCCTCCTTGCGGCTCGTGTTGGACCTGCTCTTCCCGGACCTCGGCCTGACCGTCCGTGACTTCGGGCGCAGCACGTTCAGCGCCGAGCCGCGCAATCCGCCGGCGGCCGACGCGTCCTTCGAGGTCGTCAGCGCCGTCGAGCCGGCGCGCAGCCGCCGGGCCGCCATCGACCGCGTGGTGGAGCAGCTGCGGCCGGTGCACGTCGCCTACCGCGGCCTGCGCGTCGAGGAGGCCGTCGGATGAGCCGGACCTGTCCGAGCTGCGGCTACGACCAGCTCCCCGAGCAGGCCGACTGGTGCCCACGGTGCAACGAGTTCCTCGCCTGGGAGCGCAACGGCGAGGAGACGACCGCCGTCGAGGCGCCGGGAGCTGGTGAGGCCGAGGCGGCCGCCGGCCGGACCGCCGTCCAGGCCCCGCCCACCGGCCGCGTGGTCCTCCGGCTGCGTGGCACGTACGACGACGCCCCCACCGATCGGCGGGTCGAGCTCAGCGTCGAGGCGGGCGGGACGGTATTGCTCGGCGCGTTCGTCCGCAACGAGAGCGAGATCGTCGAGCACTTCCGGATCAGCGTCGAGGGCCTGCCGGACGGCTGGTGGTCGGTCGACCGCGACGTCGTGCGGCTGCTGCCCTTCGGGAGCGGCGAGTACGAGGACGAGCTGACGATCTCGATCCACCCGCCGCGGACGGCGCGGGCGCGCGTCGGGCGCTGGGAGTTCCAGGTGGTGGCGAACGCCGTCGCGCAGCCGCTCGTCGAGGCGCGGGCGCCGGCGTCGGTGTTCGTCGAGCCGTTCCAGGCGCTCGCGCTCGCGGCGCGCCCGCCGGTGGCGATCGGCCGCCGGCGCGGGCGCTTCTTCGCCGAAGTGCGCAACGTCGGCAACGCGCCGGTCGCCGTGAACGTCGGGGCGTCCGAGATCGAGGACCGCTGCAGCTTCGTGCTGCCCGACGTGAGCACCGGGGTCGTGCCGGACGAGACGGCCGCGATCCCGGTCATCGCCGTGGCGCGGAAGCCGCTCATCATCGGGCGCAAGGCCGACCGCCTGATCGAGCTGCGCGCGTGGACGGCCGACGAGGAGCCCGGCCCGCCCACATCCGCGACGGCGACCTTCCGCCAGCGCCCGTGGATCCCGTGGTGGGCGGCGCTGCTCGTCCTGCTGCTGGTGATCGCCGCGGTCCTGCTCTACCTGCTCTGGCCGAACCGAGAGACGGTGCCCGACGTCCGCGGCATGCCCAGCGCGTTCGCGGCCCAGGAGCGCCTCGAGCAGGAAGGGCTGACGGCGTCGCCCGAGTCGAAGACCGAAGAGCGCGCCGACGTCAAGCCCGGAACCGTCATCGACCAGACACCCGCGCCCGGCACGGAGGTCGACCCCGGGGCCATGGTCACGCTGCTGCTCGCCCGAGGCGCCCGCGGGACGCGCGTGCCGGACGTGAAGGGGCTGACGACGAGCGAGGCCGACCAGCGCCTCGTCGCAGCGCATCTCACGCTCGGCAACGTCGCTCCTGAGCTCAATCCGGACGGGACGATCGCGAGCCAGGTGCCGGTGGCCGGCAAGCGGCGCAGGCGCGGCACGGCCGTCAACGTCATCCTCGCCGGCACGAAGGTGAAGGTGCCCGACCTCAGCGACCTCAAGGTGGCGAAGGCCGAGGAGCGTCTGGCGGAGGCGGGCCTCGAGCTCGGCCAGCAGAACCCGCGCCCGAACCCCAACCGGCCGATCGTCAGCCAGGTGCCCGCGCCCGGCGAGCAGCGCGCCACAGGCACGGCGGTCGACGTGTTCCTCAAGCGACCGAAGCCGGCCAAGAAGGGCAAGGAGGCGAAGGAAGCCGGCACGACCTCGGCCGTGCCTTCGACGAGCGGCCAGTCGGCCGCTTCGGCGGCCGCCGCGGTGGAGGCCGCCGGCCTGCAGCCGCGCACGGTGCTCGCGATCAGCGCGGCGGCACCCGGCACGGTCGTCCGCACCGTGCCCGCCGCGGGCGAGCCGGCGCCGGCCGACGGCGTCGTGCGGGTCATCGTCTCGGCCGGGTTCCCGCGCCTGGCGTACGACGCGGACACCGATCTCGTCACCGCCGACGGAGCCGAGGGCGGCGCCGTCGCGGCGGTCCTGCGCCGCAAGATCGCCGACACCGCGCCGTCGTGGGTGCCGAGCGGCCGCGCGGTGGTCGCCCGCTCCGACGGCGAGCTGGTCGTCGCCAGCACCCGCCGGCCGGGGCGGCCGGCACGGCTGGCGCTCAGCCGCGCCGGTGACAACCTCGACGAGCCGTCGGTCGCCGACGGTGGGCGGAGAACCGTGCTCGCCTTCGTCAGCCACGACCCGGAGCTCGGCGATCGCGTCTGCTTCAGCAGGCTGTCCGGACGCGCGGCGCGCCGGCCGTCGTGCCGGCGCCTAGGCGATTGGCGGCTCGGCGACCTCACCTGGATGCCGGACGGTCGCACGCTGCTGGCCACCGCCAGGCCGCGCGACCCCGCCGACTGGCGCTTCGGGCTCCTGCGGCTCCGGACCAGCACCCCCTTCTCGACCCGGGCCGGCGACTGGCGCGGCGGCCGCTCGTTCGTCACCCCCGCCCAGCCGCGGCGCGGCGTGGCCGCGGTGGCCGTCTCCCCGTCCGGTCGCCGTCTCGCGGTGGTGACCAGCCATGTGTTCGGCCGCTTCCAGGTCGCCATCACGACGCCCGGCGACCTGGCGCTCGAGCACGCCAGGTTCCTTCCCCTCCAGGGATGCGACGTCGCCTGGCGGCCCGACGGCGCGGAGCTCGCGGTCGTGCAGAGCGACAACATGTGCGAGCAGCCGCTCGGCCGCATCGTGCGCGTCTCGCCGGACCGGCCGCTCGCACTCCGGACGGTGGTGCTGTGGGGGCGCGATCCCGCCTGGCAGCCGGTCGAGCTCGGGCCGGTCAGCCCTGCACGAGCGTCTGGCCTGGGAACGCCACCATGATCGGCGACGGCGGCACGCCGTCCGTCTGACCGCTTAGCGACGCCAGGTACACCGGGCGCCCGCCGACGAGGACCTTGAGCGACCACGAGCCCGGCAGAACCGCGACCACCGTGGTGCACGGCTTCGTGGCGGGCGAGGGGGGCTGGGCGCACCCCACGATCGGCGCCCCGATCAGATCCGGCACGCACATCACCGGAGCTCCGAGGATGAGGACGGTCGTCTGCCGCGGTATGAGCATGACCTGTCCGCCGTGGGCGCAGGTCACCACCGCCTGGGATGTGAGGATGGGTGTCACACCGGTTGCATACGAGGGGACGGTCTAACTAGTATCGGACTTACGCATTGGTGTGGCGATTTCCGCTAATACGGCGGAAAGGAGCGGAGTGGGCCACGTAGCGGTCTTCATCGTCGATCCCCACGCGATCTTCCGCCTGGGGTTGGCGACATGCTTGGAGGAGCTCGAGTTCGTCGGGCGGGTGACGGGCGTCGGCAGCGTGGACGCCGCCTGGCGCCATCCCGATCTGGCGACGAGCGACCTCGTCATTGTCGACGCCGCGGCCGCCGGCTCACTCGCGTTCATCCGCAAGGCACATGAGGCGGGCAAGGCCAGGCTGCTCGCCTGCGCCTCGAGCTGGCAGCAGCCGGACATCCTGGCCACGATGGAGGCCGGCGCCGTCGGCGTGCTGCGCAAGGACACGCTGTCGCCCGAGAGCCTCGAGGCGAACGTGTGCGCGACGTTGCAGGGCGCCGGCGTGCTGCCCTCGGAGCTGCTGAGCGGGCTGCTCGTCGCCGTGCGCGCCGGCGACGCCCGCACGTCGCAGCTGACCAACCGCGAGGAGCAGGTCCTCCGGCTGATCGCCGACGGCCACGCGACGCGGGAGGTCGCCGCGGAGCTCTGCTACAGCGAGCGCACCGTCAAGAACGTGCTGCACGACGTGGTAACCAAGCTGGGCGCGCGCACGCGCTCCCACGCCGTGGCCCACGCCGTTCGGGCCGGTCTCATCTGATGGCCGACGCGCGCAAGCAGGAGCGGCGGCACGAGCAGGCGGCCGACCCGCGGCTCCAGTCGCCGCGGACGCACGCCGGCGGCCTGCGCGAGGTGGCCTCGAACATCGGCAACAGCGCGTTCGCGCGCTTCGCCGAGCCCGGATCCGGGATTCTTCCGGGCGGACGGGTGCATCCTGACGTCGAGGCCGCCATCGGGGCCGCTCGCGGGCACGGCGGCGCGCTCGACTCGCAGGTGCGCGAGCGCGTCGGCGGGGCGCTCGACGATCCGCTGACCGACGTCCGCGTGCACACCGACGAGCGCGCGGACGCGCTCGCCCGGTCGGTGTCGGCCCTAGCCTTCACGACCGGAGCGGACATCTTCTTCGCGCGCGGCGAGTACCGGCCCGCCACCACGACGGGCGATGAGCTGCTCGCCCACGAGCTCACCCACGTCGCCCAGCAGCGCGGCGCCCCGGTGACCGGCCCGCTCACCGTCACCGACCCGGGCGGAGAGCTCGAGGTCGAGGCCGAGGCGACGGCCCGTGAGCTCGGTGGCGACTGAGTCCCCGGCGGCCGTGTTCGCCGCCGTGGCGGAGCGTGTGAGCCTCGCGGTGGCCGCCGTCGCGGCGACCGACCCGCACCCGACCGACCCGTTCCGCGGGCTGTACGTCTCCGACGAAGCCGCACTCGCCCTCGCCGCCAGGCCCGCCGCCGACGGCGCCGACGAGCGGATCGCGGCGGCCGGCGCGCTGCTCGGCCTGGACGGGCTCGACCTCCCGGTCCTCGCGCTGTGCGCGGCGCCGGAGCTGGACCCCCGCTTCGGCCGGCTGCTCGCGTACCTCCACGACGACGTCACGAAGCGGCTCGTGAGCCCGCGGCTTGCCGCCCGGCTGCTCGCGGAGGACGCGGCAGGATCGGACGCGGTGATCGCACGCTTCGCCGCGGACGCGCCGTTGCGCCGGGCGGGCGCTGTGCGGCTGCTCGACGGCGAAGCGACGACGCCGGTCGCCGAGCGGCTCGTGAGGGTCGACGAGCACCTCGCGAGTCATCTGCTCGGCGTCGGGCTGGCCGCTTCTCCCCGTGGCGACCGGCTCGTCCACCCGTCCGCGACCGACCCCGGCCGGGCCGGCGCCGTCGCGCAGCTCCGCACGGCGCTCGGCGATCCGAGACTCGGCGTCCCGCTGCTCGCGCTCGGCGCCGACGCCCCGGAGCTGCTCGCCGCCGCGCGGGGCGGCCCGGTGCTCGTCGTGCCCGCACGCGACGCCACGGCTACCGAGGACGCCGCCGCGGCATGCCTGCGGGCAGCGCTGGCCGGCGCCGCCGTGTGCTTCGAGCTCGACGACCTCGCCGCGGACGACCGCGCCGGCGTGGCGGCCTACATCGCCGAGCAGGGACGCCGCGTGCTGCTGTGCGCGCGACGGCCCGACGCGACGGCGTCGATCCCGGGACTGCGCGCGCTCACCGTCGCCATGCCCGAGCCGACGCTCGCCGAGCGCCGGGAGCTGTGGCGGGCGCACGCGCCCGGCGCCGACGTCGACGGTGTCGCCGCGCGGTTCCGGCTGAGCATGGCGCAGATCGCCCACGCCGCGGACGTGGCGGACGCGTCGGCTCGCGCGCGCGGAAACGGGCCGCCCGTCGCGGCGGACCTCGAGCGCGGGGCCCGCGATGCCTCGCGGACGCGCCTGGGCGCGCTGGCCGTGCGGGTCGAGCCGCGCGCCGGCTGGAACGACCTGGTGCTGCCCGCGGGGCCGCTCGAGCTCCTGCGGTCGGTCGCGGCCTTCCTGCGCCACCGCGACCTCGTGCTCTCGGAGTGGGGCTACGAGCGCACCATCGCCGGCGGACAGGGCCTGAAGGTCCTCTTCGCGGGCGAGTCGGGCACGGGGAAGACGATGGCGGCCGGCGTCATCGCCGGCGACCTCGGGCTGGACCTGTTCCGGGTCGACCTCGCCACGGTCGTCTCGAAGTACGTCGGCGAGACCGAGCAGAACCTCGACCGCATCTTCGATGCCGCCGAGGGGTCGAACGCCCTCCTGCTCTTCGACGAGGCCGACGCGCTCTTCGGCAAGCGCTCGGAGGTCAAGGACGCGCACGACCGCTACGCGAACATCGAGGTCGCCTACCTGCTGCAGCGGATGGAGGCGTACGCCGGCGGCGTCATCCTCACGACGAACCTGCGCAGCAACATGGACGACGCCTTCCTGCGCCGGCTCGACATCCTCGTCGAGTTCCCGTTCCCGGAAGCTGCCGACCGGCGCCGGCTCTGGCGCGGGCTGGTGCCGCCCGAGGCGCCGCTGGCGGACGACGTCGAGCTCGACCTCCTAGGCGACCGGTTCCGGCTCACGGGCGGGTCGATCCGCAACTGCTCGGTCACGGCGGCGTTCCTGGCCGCCGACGAGGACGCCCCGATCGGCATGCGGCAGCTGCTGCGGGCCGTCGCGCAGGAGCTGCGCAAGCAGGGGCGCCTCACGCTCGAGGCGGACTTCGCGGGCGTCACGACCGGCGCATAGCCGTCCGAGCTGTCACAGGCCGGCCGCTGCGCTGTCAGACCTTCCATGAGCACGCACACGGCCGACTCCGTCGGCATCGAGAAGACGACCTGGCGGATCGATCCTCCGCTCGCCGGACTTCTTCGGCGTCGAGCAGCATCCGTACGTCCGCTTCGTGTCCGAGAGCGCGGCGCTGGAGGGCGAGCGGCTCGCGGTCCGCGGCCACCTGCACGCCCGCGGCGCGAGCATGCCGCTGGAGGTCGACGCCAGCCTGCGGCGCGCCGGCGACGAGCTCGAGGTCGAGGCCGTCACCGTCGCCGACCAGCGGGTGCTCGGCATGACGTGGAACGCGCTGGGCATGATCGGCACGCCCAGCACGCTGATCGTCAGGGGCCGGCTGGTCCGTGATACGTGAAGGCGGGAGACCTCGACGCGAAGCAGCTCGCCACCCTGATGATCGGCGTCCTCGAGCGCAACCGGGTCGGTGCCGGCCGGCAGGGCGAGCCCCGGGTCCGGGACGCCCTCACGGTGGATGTCGTCGAGGGACGCATCGAGACCGTGAGGATCGTGAGGAACCCGGACAAGCTCGCCCATCTCTGAGGTCGATTACGAGATCAGCGCCGGACGGCGACGACCCGAGGTTTTCGAGGGCTCCCATGTCGTCCGCCTGACGAGGCTCGGCGTTGACACTGCTGCTCCGCAGGCGTGATAGTCGCGTGAGAGACCCGGCGTGACATCCGTGGAGGAGGAGAGGCGATGAGGTGGAGCAAGCTCGGCTACGCGAGTGTCGTGGCGCTGCTCGTGCTGTCGGCGACGGGTGGCGTGGCCGCCGCCGACCCCAACAACAACAACTCGGAGAAGCTCCGCGCCGCGGTCACGACCGCGGGGATCCTCGAGCACCAGCGGGCGTTCCAGGTCATCTCCGACGCGGGGAGCGGGAACCGGCTCGCAGGCGCGCCGGGGCACAACGGCTCGGCCCAGTACGTCGCCGAGCGAGCGGCCCGTGCGGGGCTCAACGTGTCGTTCCACAACTTCAACTACGACCTGGACTTCCTCGCCGACTTCACGCCGCCTCTGCTGGCCGTGGTGTCCGGTGCCCCGGCCAAGGCCTACGTGCCCGGGATCGCCGGCGCATCGCTCGGCGGCGACTTCGGGTCGATGTACAACTCGCGGTCGACCGACATCGCCGCTCCCGTGTGGGCGATCGACCTCAACTTCGATCCCGCGGCTCCGGTCAACAGCAACACCAGCGGCTGCCAGTCCTCCGATTACAACGGGATGCCCGCCGGCGCCATCGCGCTCGTCCAGCGCGGCACGTGCACCTTCGCGATGAAGTTCAAGCTCGCGAACCGGTCCGGGGCCGGCGGCATGATCCTCTTCAACGAGGGCCAGCCCGGACGGACCGTGCCGCTGTGGTTCGACGTGACCGGCATCGACGTCCCCTCCATGGCCGCGACATACGACGCGGCAGCGGATCTCGCCGGCGGCGTCGAGAACGGCAACACCGGGCGCGCGGCCCGCTTCAGGATCAACTGGCGGCCCGGGAACTACCCGACCCGGAACGTGATCGCCGAGACCCCGGGGGGCGATCCGGACAACGTGATCGTGCTGGGCGCCCATCTCGACAGCGTCGGCGTCGGCGCCGGCATCAACGACAACGGCTCGGGCTCGGCGGCGATCCTCGAGATCGCCGAGCAGCTCCAAGGGGTCGCCGTCCGCAACAAGATCCGCTTCATCTGGTTCAGCGCCGAGGAGTCCGGGCTGCTCGGCTCAGAGGCCTACGTCGCCGGGCTGTCGGGGCCCCAGCGCGACCGGATCGCGGCGATGCTGAACTTCGACATGATCGGTTCGCCCAACTTCGTCCGCTTCGTCTACGACGGGGACCTCTCGGACTCCGAGCCGCCGCCGGGCGGCGCACCCGAGGGCTCGGCGCAGATCGAGGACCTGTTCCTCGACTACTTCGCGAGCCAGGGCCTCGCCACCGAGCCCACGGCCTTCGACGGCCGCTCGGACTACGGCCCGTTCATCGCGGCGGGGATCCCCGCGGGCGGCCTCTTCACCGGAGCCGAAGGGATCAAGACGCCGGAGCAGGCCGCGATCTTCGGCGGCGTCGCGGGCCAGCAGTACGACCCGTGCTACCACCTCGGCTGCGACGGCCTGCTGAACCTCAGCAACCCGGCGCTCGAGCAGATGAGCGACGCCGCCGCGCACGCCACGATCACGCTCGGGATGAGCACCGCGATCCTCACCGGCGGGCGTGGCAGGGGCAACTCCAACCTCCCGGCCTTCGCGCTGCCACGGCCGCAGAAGACTCCCTCGACCTGAGCCGGCAGCGGCGGGCGCCCGCGTGGCGCCCGCCGCCGTCGATCCATTCAGGTACGGCCTGGATCTGGCCGTGTTTTCGCGACGGGGTATGACCCTGCCTCTGATCAGGCCGTCATCCGGCCGAGCCGCAGCAGCGCCCGCTTGTCGGGCTTGCCGCTGGCGGCGACCGGCACACCGGGCACCGCCGTGATCGTCTGCGGGACGCTGTCCTCCCCGAGCTGGGCGCGCACCAGCGCGGCCAGCTCCGCCGACACCGCGCCGTCGAAGGTCCGATCGCCGGAGGGCACGACGAAGGCGTGCACCGCCTCCCCGGTCCGCTCGTCGGGCGCCCCCGTCACGTAGGCGTCGATGACGTCGGGATGGCTCGCCAGCACCCTTTCGATCGGCCCCGCATACACGACCATCGCGTTGACGAGGACCACGTCGCGGGTGCGCCCGACCAGGTAGAGGTAGCCCCTGTCGTCCACATGGCCGAGGTCCCGCGTGCGGATCCAACCGTCCCGCAGGACGTCATCCGTCTCCCCCGGGTCGTCCCAGTAGCCCTCCATCCGGTACGGGCAGCGCACGAAGATCTCGCCGTCGTGGCCGGGGCCGAGCTCGCGCCCAGCCTCGTCCCGCACGCTGATCTCCACCCGCGGGTGCGGGCGCCCGGTCGAAGCGAGCAGGGCGTCCGGGCCGCCGGCGATGTCGCCCGGGGTGAGCATCGCGATGTTGCCCACCTCGGTCTGCCCGTACCCCTGGTAGACGACCGGACCCAGCCGGTCCGTCGCCTCGGCCAGCCGGTCCGGGCTGAGCGGCGAGCCGGACACCATCAGCGCGCGCAGGCTGCTCACGTCGGCCGGCTCCGCGCGGAGCAGGTCGAGCATCTGGCACAGCCGGGGCACGGTGATGATGGACCCGGTGATCCGGTGGCGTTCGATGGCGTACGGGAAGAGCGGTCGCGGATCGTCCTCGGGGATCACCGCGGTGCCGCCGCCGAGCAGGCAGGGGCCGAGGAACTCGATCACCACGAGGCTGGACAGCGTGCCGAACAGCAGGTAGCGCCGGAAGGCGGTGGCGAGCTCGGCGGCGACCGGCGACCAGACGCGGGGCTGCCAGGCCCAGTGCTCCGTGAGCGCCCGGTATGTGATCGCGCAGCCCTTGGGATTCCCGGTGCTGCCACTGGTGAAGGCCACGAACGCGACATCGTCCGGTCGAGCCGTGATGACCGGCTCCGCTCCGCCGTCCTCGGAGCGCGCCGCCATCAGGTCGGCCAGGGACAGCACGGGCGTGCGACCGGCGGCCGTCAGCAGCTCAGAGGTCGCGGTCGACCGGTCGACGAGGAGGGCGTCGACGTCCATGGCGAGGACGTGGGCGAGCTGCCCGGCCGTGTAACCGGGCCGTACGCCCACGACACGGCAGCCCAGCACATGCGCGGCCATCTGCGCCGCGAAGGCCTCCGGGGAGACGGCCAGGCTGACAGCAAGGCCGCGGCCAGGTCCAAGCCCGGCGGCACGCAGTGCGGATGCCAGCCGCCCGACGAGCTCCAAGAGCTCACCTCGCGACACGCTCCTGTCCCCGTGCTCGAAGGCCGGGCTGCCCGGCGCCCCACGCAGCGCCTCGAGCAGGGGATACGGAAAGAAGCGGCGTCGAACCGACATGCCGTTCACCGCGAAGTACGCGGCATCGACCCCGAAGGTTCTCGCGAGCACGACGGTGAAGGCCATCGGCGCGGGGTTCGGCCGAACAGGCACGCAGTCGCTGAAGGCGGCGCTGGAGCTGCTGGGCCACGCCCCCTGCTACCACATGTCCACGGTGATCGCGGAGCCCTACCGGGTCCGCCAGTGGCTGGAGATCGGGGAGGGCCGCGGCCCCGGCTGGGACGAGGTGTTCACCGGTTTCCAGGCCGCGGTGGACTGGCCCGCCGCCGCGTACTGGCGGGAGCTTGCCGAGCACTACCCCGAGGCGAAGGTCATCCTCACCGTCCGCGACCCCGACCGCTGGTACGACAGCGTCAGCGAGACCATCTTCGCCAGAGCACTCGCCGAGCGCCGCCCGCTGCCGCTGCGCCGCCGCGTGATCCGGCGGCTCGTGGCACGCCGCGCCCCGGACTTCGCGCTCTACCCACGCATGGCCAAGGCGACGATCTTCGACCGCGTCTTCGACGGCCAGATCGACGACCGCGCGCACGCCATCGAGGTCTTCGAGAACCACGTAGCCGACGTGAAGGCCACGATCCCGCCCGATCGCCTGCTGGTCTTCGACGTCCGCCAAGGATGGCCGTCCTTGTGCGAGTTCCTCGGCACCCCCATCCCCGACCAGCCCTTCCCCGAGAGCAACGAACGCGCCGCCTGGCACCGCAAACGCCCGCGCCGCCTCCTCGGCCTATCCTCCGGGGCCGCTGAGAGCCGGGACGACCGGCCGCGCCTGCTCCGGCCGGCGCGGGACCGGCTCGGGGATGTGCGCCAGCGACGTCTCCGGCGCCTTCTTCAGCCCGAGCCGCAGCAGCGGGGCGGTCATGAACGTCGTGATCACGGCCATCGTCACGAGCATGAAGAACGCCGTCGAGTTGAGGATGCCGGCATTCAGGCCGACGTTGATCACGATCAGCGCCATCAGGGCGCGCGCGTTCATCAGCACGCCGACCATGTAGGAGTCGCGCCACGGCAGGCCTGTGGCGCGAGCCGCGAGCGTGCACCCGCCGAGCTTGCCCGCGATGCCGGCGGCCACGACCAGGCCGCACATCGCCCACAGCAGCACGCCGCTCATCGACCCGATGTCGGTGCGCAGGCCCGTGTAGGTGAAGAAGATCGGCAGGAAGAACACCGTCACGAAGTCGCTGAGCTTCGCGAGCACCGCCTGCCGGAACTCGGGTTCGTCGTGGAAGACCGCGCCGAGCATGAACGCGCCGAAGATCGCGAAGATCCCGATCTCGTGGGTGATGAGCCCCGAGCACAGGAGCATCACGAGCAGCGCCGCCAGGTCGTTGAGGCCCAGGACGCCGTTACCGCGGCGCACCGCCGATCGCGCCCAGCGCTTCAGCGTCGGACGAGCGATCACGAAGATGAACACCGCGTAGGCGATCGTCTCCACCATCATCAGTCCGGCCTTGCCCCAGTCGGCGCCGGTGGTGGCGATGCTGGTCACGAGGGCGAGCAGGATCCATCCGACGGCGTCGTCGAGCGCCGCCGAGGTGATCGTCAGCACGCCCAGCGGCGCCCGGTTGAGTCCGAACTCGATCAGGATCCGGCCAAGGATCGGCAACGCGGTGATCGACAGCGTGAGCGCGATGAACAGCGCGAACGTCAGCTTGTCGATGTCCGGCGCCACGTCGGAGTGGATCAGGAGGCCCGACGCCGAGCCCGAGCGCGAACGGCAGGGTGATGCCCACCGCCGACACGACGAACGGCTTGCCCTTGTGCACCTTCAGGTGCTGGAAGTCGAAGTCGATTCCGATGACGAAGAGGAGCAGGACCAGTCCGAGCTCGCTCAGCGCGGTGAACGCCTCGGCGGTGTCCTTGCTGAAGATCTCCGCCGAGACGCCGGGCAGGAAGTTGCCCAGGACCGACGGGCCGAGGATCAGGCCGGCCGCGATCTCGCCGCAGACGACCGGCTGCCCCAACCTCCTGGCGGCGATGCCGCCGAGGCGCGCGAAGCCGACGATCACGGCCAGCTGGATCAGTACGTGCGCGAGTAGCGCGTCGGTATCCATCGACCCTCCGGTGGATGCATACGCGCGCCGGCAGGCGCCGGTTCGAGCCGCGACGATGCCGAACCATCGCGCGCGCCGGCACGTATAGCGTCCCGTGGGAACGGGGACCGACTACCTCATCGTCGGCGCCGGCCCGGCTGGGCTCCAACTCGGCCACCACCTCCAGCAGGCGGGCCGGGACTACGCGATCCTCGAGGCCGGACCCGCTCCCGGCGGCTTCTTCCGCACGTTCCCGCGCCACCGGCGGCTGATCTCCATCAACAAGCCCCACACCGGCTGGGACGACCCGGAGCTCAACCTGCGGATGGACTGGAACTCGCTCCTGTCGGACGACCCGCGCCTGCTGTTCACGCGCTACACGGAGCGCTACTTCCCCGACGCCGACGACATGGTCCGCTATCTCGCGGACTACGCCGCCACCCTGCGGCTGCGCATCGTCTACGGCACGCGCGTCCGCTCGGTGGCGCGCGAGGACGGCGGCTTCCTCCTGACCGACGAGAGCGGCGGCACCCACCGCGCGCGGCGCGTGATCGTGGCCAGCGGCGTCACCCGCCCCTACATCCCGCCGATCCCCGGCATCGAGACGGCGGAGCGCTACGGCGAGGTCTCCGTCGACCCGCGCGACTTCCTCGACCAGCGCGTGCTCGTGATCGGCAAGGGCAACTCCGCGTTCGAGACCGCCGACAACCTGATCGAGACGGCGGCAGTCATCCACGTCGCGGGCCCCGCGTCGCTGCGGATGGCCTGGCGATCCCACTACGTCGGGCACCTGCGGGCGGTCAACAACAACCTGCTCGACACGTACCAGCTCAAGTCCCAGAACGCGCTGCTCGACGGGACCGTGCAGCGGATCGAGCGCCGCGACGGCGGCTACCTCGTCACCGTCAGCTTCGCGCGCGCGAACGAGGTCACGCGCGACCTGCCGTACGACCGCGTGATCGTCTGCACGGGGTTCCGGTTCGACCCCGCGATCTTCGACGACAACTGCCGCCCGGAGCTCGTGATCGACGACCGCTTCCCGGCCCAGACGCCCGAGTGGGAGTCGACCAACGTGCCTGGCCTGTACTTCGCCGGCACGCTGATGCAGGTGCGCGACTTCAAGCGCTCCACCAGCGGGTTCATCCACGGCTACCGCTACGGCGTGCGGGCGCTGCACCGGATGCTCGAGCGCAAGTACCACGGCGTCGAGTGGCCGCACGCCGTTCTCGCGCCCGACCCCGAGACGCTGATGGAGGCTGTCATCGCCCGCGTGAACCGCACGTCCGCGCTGTGGCAGCAGTTCGCGTTCATGTGCGACCTGATCGTCGTCGAGCCGGGCGGCGCTCGCTACTACGAGGAGCTGCCGCTCGACTACGTGCATGCGAGCCCGCCCGAGCTGTACTTCACGATCACGCTCGAGTACGGGCCTGATCACGAGATGGTCGATCCGTTCGACGTGTCGGTGGGCCGCATCGCGCAGTCCGACGCCGAGCGCGCCGCCGAAGGGCGGTACCTGCATCCGGTGGTGCGCTGCCACCGGCACGGAGAGCTGGTCGCGGAGCACCACGTGACCGAGAACCTCGAGAACGAGTGGACCGGCCCCGGGCACCGCCTGCCGCTGAAGGAGTTCTTCGCGGAGGCATCGGATGCAGGCACTGTCGCTGCGTGAGCTCGAGCAGCAGGCGCGCGAGCGCCTCGACCCAGCCGTGTACGACTTCTTCGCGGGCGGCGCCGACGACGAGCTGACGCTGCGGGCCAACGAGGCGGCCTTCGCGCGCATCGGCCTGGTCCCGCGCGTGCTGCGCGGCGGCGGTCGGCCGCGACTCGAGGTCGAGCTGCTCGGCTCCCGCGCCTCGATGCCGGTCGTGATCGCGCCGACCGCCTTCCATCGGCTCGCGGATACGGACGGCGAGCGCGCCACCGCGCGCGCGGCGGCGACCGCCGGCACGGTGATGATCGCCAGCATGGCGTCCACCGTCGCGATCGAGGAGATCGCGGCGGCGGTCCCCGGGCCGTGGTTCCAGCTCTACATCCAGCCCGACCTGGGCTTCACGGAGGCGGTGGTCCGGCGGGCGGAGGCGGCCGGCTGCGCAGCGCTGGTCGTCAGCGCCGACTCGCCGGTGTTCGGCCGTCGCGAGCGCGACCTGCGCCACGGCTTCACCAAGCTTCCGGAGGGGATGTGCTGCGAGAACATGCGCGACGGCGACGGCCCGCCGCGGCGGTTCGTCTTCACGCCGGATCTCTCGTGGGAGCACGTCGAGTGGCTCCGAGCCACCACCATGCTCCCGATCGCGCTGAAGGGCGTCGTGCACCCCGAGGACGCCCGGATCGCCGTCGCGGCCGGCGTCGACGCGATCGTCGTCTCCAACCACGGCGGCCGCCAGCTCGACGGCATGCCGGCGGCCGTCGACCTGCTCCCCGCGATCGTCGACGCGGTCGGGGGCGACGTGCCGCTGCTGATGGACGGCGGAGTCCGCCGTGGGACCGACGTCGTCAAGGCGTGCGCACTCGGCGCGACCGCGGTCGGCATCGGGCGGCCCGTGCTGTGGGGGCTCGCCGTCGCCGGCGAGCCCGGCGTGCGGCACGTGCTCGAGCTGCTGCGCGCCGAGCTCGAGCGCGCGCTCGTCCTGTGCGGCTGCGACTCCCCGGCGCAGGCCGACCGCGACCTGTTGCACGTGGCGAGGGTGGAGGAGCCGTGGTGACGCGCGCGCGTGCCGCCGCCGGGACGCTGGCGCTTGCGAGCCTCCCGTATTGGCTCCCGGGCGCCATCGTCGGGCTGCGCGTGCGCATCTTCACGCATGCGGGAGGTGACGAGGCGGTCGAGATCCCCGGGCGGGCGGTCGACGCCGCGCACTTCGAGGAGGTGTACGCGCACCCGGCCGCTAACGGCCGCAGCCGCGGCGCGGCGCTGTCGGACCTGTTCTGGTACTGGCTGTCGCCCGGGCCCGAGCTCCACCAGGAGCACCTCGAGCCGGGACCCCGCTACGACGAGGTCGCGCGCACCACGCGCCGGCTGCTGGCCCGGCCGCACGCGACGGTCGAGGCGCTGGCGGCGGACTGCACGGCCCGGGTGCTCGACGAGCGGCCGGTCACCGCTCTACGGCTCGTCCGGCTCCGCGACCTGATGATGCCGATCTGGGCCGAGTTCGCGTACGAGCTCGTGTTCGGCGAGCGCTGCCCGCGCCACGCGCGCGAGCTGATCGTCGGCAACGCGAACGACGTCGTCACCGCGCTCAAGTGCACGGGCGTGCGGCACATGGGCCGCCGCCACCGGCTCACGGAGTACCTGGTCGACCGCCTCGAGCACGGTCCCGAGCCGCAGCAGCCGCTGCCCGGCGGCCTGTCGACCCGGGAGCGGGCGCTGTACCTGCAGGGCACGTTCTTCAACACCGCCGTCGTGCAGATGTCGGAGGCGATGGCGCATCTGCTCATGGTCCTGGCCCAGCACCGCGACGCGCAGGAGCGAGCGGCCGCCGCGCCCGACGACGTGCGCCACCTCGACCGCGTGCTCGACGAGACGCTGCGGCTGTATCCGCTGTTCGGCATCGCCCATCGGATCACGTCCGCGGACATCGCGGTCGACGGGCACACGATCCCGCCGGGCTCCGTGCTCTGCTTCAACTACCCCGCCTACCACCGCACCGGCTACGACGACCCGGATGTGTTCCGGCCGGAGCGGTGGGAGGGGCGCTCGCACCACGACGCCGCCTTCATCCCGTTCGGCGTCGCCGGCAACCGCCCGTGCCCGGCGCGCGGGATCGCGCCGGTCGCGATGCGGGCGGCGACCCGCGAGGTGCTGCGGCGTTTCGCGCTCGCCTCCTCCGCCTCGCACACGCGCTCGATCCCGAACCGCGGCCCGTGCGTCCTCGTCTCGCGTGCGGCGCGCCCCGCGCCCCGGCTGCGCCTGCTGCTCGCCTTCGTGCAGGTGCGCGACCGCTGGGAGGACGTCTGGCGCAGCCTCGTCCAGCTCGTGCTCGGGACCTACATGGTGTGGGACGCCCGCCGGCTCCGCCTGTGCGCGCGCCATTTCGAAGGTCTGCGGGGCGCCCGGGATCCGGGCGCCCCGCAGTCCCGCGCTACTGGAACCGGAAGAACGCGCGGTGCTGGCGGCCGTCGTCTCGTGTGACGACCACCTCACGGCACGTCCCGGCCCACGCGCTCTGCGTCTTCCACGGATACGTGTAGAGGCCCGTCGAGTCGACGGTCAGGGCCCCTCCCTCCGTGGCGATCGGCAGCTCGCGCGGCGTGATGAACTCGCCGGAGCTCGGCACCTGCAGCGTCGAGCAGTCCACGCGCCGGGAGAACGGCGAGCCCGACGCTGCGAGCACGTCGAGCCCGGTCTGCCCGTCGGCGGTGAACTTCAGCGGCACCGCCGTCCCCGCGTTGGCCGTGGTCAGCGAGCCGTACGGCGTCGCCGGCGACCGGAAGTCGCGCCGGCAGCTCGGATGCGTGTCGAACGCCTCGCTGTTGTCGTTGCGGCTCGTCGTGCCCTGCACGGCGCTGAACCCGAGCCCGCGACGGGCGAACGTCGCCCATGCGGTGCACGTGTCCGCGCCGTCGGACAGCTCGTCGGCCGCGGTGATGATCGCCCGGCTGGCGACGACCAGCCCGGGCCCGCAGCCCTGGAGCTTGAGCCCGTCGATCACGTACTGCAGCGCGCGGTTGTTGCCGCCGCTGTCCCACGGGTCGTACAGGTCCGCATTGAACCCGTACTTGTCGATCAGGTCCCAGTTGAGGTCCCACAGCACGGCCGCCCAGCCGTGCCCCAGCCCGTGCGGCAGCGCCAGCGACGCCCCGTTGATCCAGGCGCCGGTCTTGATGCTGTCGTACGTGAACGGCTGGATCGCCATGTTGCGCGTGTACGGTCGCGGGCGGATGCCGTTGCCGTGCCGGTCCGGCTGGAACAGCGCGTACGGGCCCATGCCGCGCGGCTGATTGGGATCGTCGAGCGCCGGGTCGAGCAGCAGCGTGATCGCCAGGTAGTCGCTCCAGCCCTCCCCCGCCTGCTCGTTGCCGCTCAGGCAGTTCTGCGTCTTGATGCCGCCGGTGAGGCGGTTCGAGACGCCGTGGCCGTACTCGTGGATGATGATCCCGTTCTCGAGGTCACCGTCACGGATGCCCGGGTGGTTGGGGTGCTTGCGGACGCTGCCCGACGCCGGCAGGGCGGCCTTGAGCGCGGCGCCGTCCGCCTGCGTGACGCTGACGGCCGGGACCGTCGGCGGCGCCTCGACGAACGAGCCGCCGAGGATCGGCGGGTTCGGCGGCGGGTCGCCGGTCTGGTCGTCGGCGACGATCACCGCGCTCGCCCCGGCGGCCTGGGCGTTGTGCACCTTGGCGAGGAAGTCGCACTTGCCGCCCGCGTCGACGACCGCGATCGTCCCGGCGGAGAGGCTGTTCAGCTTGCCGCAGGCCTGGCTCGCGTTCTTGCCGGCGCCGGTCACGAGCCTGATCGTGCCGCTCGTGCCCGCGGTCGTGGCCGGTGGCCCGAACCGCGCCCAGCCGGCGCCGAACTCGGCGACGCCGTTGACGACCACCTGGTTCTGGCGGCCGCGCTGGTTCCCCGGCCACAGGTACATCTGCATGCGCGGCGGGTTGCCGTCCGCCGCCGGGGTGTTGAAGTTGGCGTTGTTGGTGCCGCTGCCGTCGGCCGCCTCGGCCCGGACGTAGTCGCCGCCGGTGCCGCCGCGGCCGTAGTTGTTGACCTGGAAGTTGCCGGACGCGTCGTCGAACCCGTACCGCCACAGCACGTCGTGGATGACGTTGTTGGCGTAGAAGAGGTTCGCGACCGCCGCCTGGCGGTAGGCCTGCGCGTGCTGCGTCAGGTCGGCCGGGAAGTCGAAGTCGAGGCCTTGCCCGCCCTCGACGTCGCCGCCGAAGTCGGGGGCCTCGTCGTCGTCCTGGTCGAGGTACGCGTGCGCGTTATTGCCGCGCGCGATCGTGAACTCCGGCCCCGTCGCGCCGTTGGTGTCGTGCCAGCCGAACGGCGACGCCGCGCTGTCGGCCGGCGTCGCGATCAGCGTCCGCGGGCCGTCGTTCGGGCTCTCGGTCGGGAAGCCGAGCGCCCGGTAGCTCGAGCCGTCGGCGACCGGGAACGGGGGCTGGAACGCCGCCGCCGCCACCTCGGCCCGCCCGACGCGCTCGGAGAGCTGGTCGAGGTTGTCGTGGTCGGTCCAGTCGTCCTTCTTCAGCAGCTTCCCGGTCGCGGCGTCGACGGTCGCGCTCCAGAGGTGCTCGTCCGCCGCGTCGTCGATCGTGAGGTGCCACGCCAGCTGGAGCCCGCTACCGGTCGGCTGGTAGCCGAGCTGCGCCGTGATCGGTGCCGCCGAGATGCCGCCGTCCGACAGGACGGTCTCTCGCGCGGTCCGGCGTAGCACGCGCAGGTCGCGCGGCTCGCGGAGGCCGAGCCCGTTCGCCGCCGCCTTGACGGCGCCGGGCGCGTCCAGCCGGGCGCTCTCGGCGCCGCCCGTGACGCCGCGCACGAGGCTGCCGCCGGCGAAGATGACGCGGCGATCCGCGGCGACGTTCACCGTCGCGTAGGCGCCGAACACCTCGAGCCCCCGGTGCCGCTGGTTGACGCTGACGTGGGTGACCCGGTTGTGCGAGCTTCTGTAGCTGCCCAACACCGCCAGCTCGGCGACGTCGGCGCGCGTCGTGCCGAGGTCGCCCGGGTTGTCGCGCACGTAATCGAGCGCGATGTCGTGCGCATCCGCGGCGCCGACCTGAGCGGTCGCCACCGCCGGGCACGCTGCTGCCGCCACGATCGCCCCTGCGACCGCTGCGGCCCGCAAGCATCTAGACATGCTCCCTCCCTCTCCGGCGCGCCCGGTATGGGCGCCACGCCGGCGGCGTCACGGTTCCACCGGGCCGCCCCGCTGTCAACTGCCAGCTTCGTGGAAATGACTCAACGGTCAGGCAGGCGCGAAGTAGTCGCGATCACCTGGCCCTCGACCGGCCCTTGAACGCGGACTAGGATCGGGCCGTGACGGCAGCCGAGGCGAGCACGGCCACGGCCGCGTTCTCCGAGCCGGTTGTGGTCGAGACGAAGCTGCACCCGCCGGCGCTGCGGTCGGGGCTCGTGCCCAGGCCGGAGCTCCTCGCTCGGCTCGTCGCCGGGCGCGAGCGGAAGCTGACGCTCGTGTGCGCGCCGGCGGGCTGGGGCAAGTCGACGCTGCTGGGCGCGTGGTGCGGGTCACCGGACGAGACCCGGCCGTTCGCGTGGGTGCTGCTGGATCCGGCCGACAGCGACCCGGTCCCGTTCTGGCTGTACGTGATCGGCGCGCTTCGCAGCGTTCGACCCGGCCTCGGGACGGCGCCGCTGGCGGCCCTGCGATCCGCCGGCCGCGACGTCGTCGACGTCGTCGTGGCGCCGTTGATCAACGAGCTGGCGGCGCTGAGTGCGCCGCTGGTGCTGGTCCTCGACGACTACCACCTCGTGCGTGGCGAGGGGGTCCACGCGTCGCTCGGGTTCCTGCTTCGGCACCTGCCGGCGACGCTGCACGTCGCGATCGCGAGTCGCGTCGATCCTCCGCTCCCGCTCGGCGGGCTGCGGGCGGCCGGCGAGGTGACGGAGATCCGTGCCTCCGACCTCCGCTTCGACGAGGAGGAGGCCGACAAGCTGCTCAACGGCTCCCTCGACCTCGGTCTCGATCGGGCTGATGTCGAGCTGCTGCGCGCGCGAACGGAGGGCTGGGCGGCCGGCCTGCAGCTGGCCGCGTTGTCGGCGCGCACGATGGTGGACCGGCACGCGTTCGCGAGGGAGTTCGCCGGGAGCGACCGGCTGATCGGCGACTACCTGCGCGAGCTGCTGGCGGACCAGCCGCCTTCGCGGCGCGACTTCCTGCTGCGGACGTCGGTCCTCGAGCGGCTCAGCGCCCCGCTGTGCGACGCCGTGACGGACCGTGGCGACAGCGGCGAGCAGCTCGAGGCGGTCGAGCGCGCGAACCTGTTCCTGGTCGCGCTCGACCGGCGCGGCGAGTGGTACCGGTACCACCACCTGTTCCGCGAGCTGTTGCGCCATCAGCTGATGCGCACGGCACCGGGCCTGGCGAGCGAGCTGCGCCGGCGCGCCTCGGCGTGGCACCGGGCCCACGGGGACGTCGAGGAGGCGATCGCCCACGCGGCGGCCGCCGGCGAGGTGACCGACGCGCGCGACGCACGCCGGGTGCTCGCCGGTTGTCGCGACGCCGGGACGCTCGGCGAGCTCCTGAGCAGAACCGAGCGCACGCTCCAGCTGACGCCGAGCACACCGGAGACCACGCTGGCCGTCGACGCCGATCTCAGCGAGCGCGAGCTGACGATCCTCCGGCTGCTGGCGAGCGATCTGTCGCAGCGGGAGATCGGGTCGGAGCTGTACATCTCGCTGAACACGGTCAAGGGCCACGCGCGCAGCATCTTCCGCAAGCTCGGCGTCTCCAGCCGCGCCGAGGCGGTCGCGCGCGGGCGCGAGATCGGTCTGCTCTGACGGACCACCCGGGGTGGATCACGCCCCGGGTGGTGACGGACCACCCCACCCGCGGCAACTCTGCGCGCTCGTTCTCTCCTCCCCAAACCAAGGAGTCCACGTGCTCCCACCGCAGCATCGCCCCGCCACGCCTCACACGGCGCCGCCGAGCCGCTTCCTCGGCATCGTGGCGGTCGCTCTCGCAGTGATCGCGCTCACCGCCGGCGCGCTCGCCGGTCCCGCGGCCGCCTCGACGAACTGCACCGCCGAACAGGGACAGGCGCTCATCGACGAGGGTCGCTACGAACAGGCCGTCCACAAGTTCAGCTGCGTCATCGACGCCCAGCCGACGGAGCCGGAGGGCTACCGCGGCCGGATCGAGGCCGAGGTCCTGCTCGGCCGCTACTCGGACGCGGTCAGTGACTTCCAGCGCATCAACGCGTTCGTCGTGCCCGTGCACCCGGACGCCGCGCAGACCATCCTCGACGGCTACGCCGCCTGGCTCGCGAGCGCTCCGAACGACGTCCGCGCGCTCACCGGGGCGAGCTTCACCCACTGGTGGAACTACGACTACGCGTCGGCGATCCACGTCCTCAACCGGCTCCACGACCTCCGGCCCAACGACCTCTACCCCAACCTGTTCCAGGGTTCGAGCCGCCTGCTGCGGGGCGTGACCAGGGCACGCGGCGTGGCGGATCTCGAGCGTGCGATCGAGCTCGCGCCGGAGAGCCCCGACGTCCGCTTCATCGTCGCCGACGCCTACACCTACGGGCTGCCCGACCACCAGCGTGCCTTCGCGGAGGCGACGCTGGCCCTCGACTGGGGGCTCGACACGCCTCGCGTCCACGCGATCCTCGCCACCGCGTACAACGCGTTCGGCAACCTCGAGGCCGCCGCGGGGCACATCCAGACGAGCATCGACCTCGTGACCACCGAGCTCGTCCCGACGACCCCGCTCGCGGTCGGCGAGACGCGCTCGCTCGACCTCGCGCCGGGCCGGACCTACGCGATCCCGATCGCCGTGGAAGCCGAGGAGACGATCTCCATCGCCACCACGAGCCCCGACATCTGGGACTCCATCGCCGTCCTGCTCGCGCCCGACGGATCGCCCGTCGTCGGCAGCGACGACGACGACGCCTACTTCGCGGCGTTCGACTGGGTCGCCGAGGAGACCGGCACGTACCTGCTCCACGTCACCTCGTTCGAGGCCGTGAGCACCGGCGAGCTCGTCGTCACCCGAGGTTGACGCTCGTAGGGCCGGAGCGGGCCGCCATGGCCAGCTCCGGCCGCCGCGGCTTGACTCGGCGCGGCCGGGCGCGGAAGATCGCGGCACACACAAGTTGCGGAGCGTCGCCGGCGATGGTGAGCCTCACGCGCAGCCAGCGACCTCCCGACCGCATAAGGAGGGGGAGATGCGAGTGCCAGGACGGTCCCTCGTGTTCGTCGCGTGTGCCTTCGCGATGCTCGTGTATCCGGCTGCTGCCGCAGCCGACCACGCGACGCGCCCGCATACGAAGAACCTGCACGCGCAGGGGCACAGCCCGCACGTGGCGAGCCTGTTCTACGGGCCGACTGACGTCAACACGGACGCGGCGTTCTGGGGCGACCGCGCCTACAACGGCAACTGGAACGGGTTCCGGATCATCGACATCTCGGAGGCCGACAACCCGACCGAGATCGGGCGGGCGTTCTGCAACGGCGACCAGGGCGACGTCGTGGTGTGGGGCGACATCGTCGTGCGCTCGTGGAACAGCCCGGCGCCCGGGACGACGACCTGCGACGGGCAGACGGTGCCGGCCGGGTTCGAGGGCCTGCACGTCTTCGACGTCAGCAACGTCGCCAATCCCCAGCTGATCGCGTCGGTCGATCTCGTGTGCGGCTCGCACACCGCCAGCGCCGTGCCCGATCCCGCGAACCGGCGGCTGCTCGTCTACAGCAGCTCGTCGAACGAGCCGTGCCCGTGGTTCGACATCGTCGAGGTGCCGCTGGCCAACCCGGCGGGCGCTCGCCTGCTGCGGACCGAGCCGTCGGAGCACACCTGCCACGACATCGGCGTCATCCTCGGCTCGGTCAGGAGGGCCGCCTGCGCCGGCGGCACGGGATTCCGCGTCTTCAGCCTGGGCGGCGCGAGCGGCGGGTCGCTGAGCGATCCGATGATGCTGTACCACGTCGACGTGCCCGGCGTGACGATCGGCCACTCGGCCGCGTTCAGCTGGGACGGCGAGGTGATCATCTTCGGTCACGAGCCGGGCGGCGGCGTCGCGCCTGAGTGCGAGGCGACCGACGACCCGGTCAAGAAGAGCGCCTTCTTCTACGACACCGACACCGGGGCGTTCCTGGGCCGCTGGACGCTGCCACGACCGCAGAGCTCGACCGAGAACTGCACGATCCACAACTACAACGTGGTGCCGTTGCGCAGCGGCCGCCGGGTGATGACGCTCGGCAACTACCAGGCCGGGACGTGGGTGGTGGACTTCACCGACCCCGCCAACGCGGTCACGCTCGGCTGGTCGGACCCGCCGCCGCTCGTGCCGGTCGATCTCGGCGGGGCTTGGGGCTCCTACTGGTACAACGGCCGCATCTACGAGTCGGAGATCACCAAGGGCCTGAACGTCTTCCGGTTCAGCGGCTCCGCGACCGCCGGCGCGATGCGGCTCGGGCACCTGAACCCGCAGACGCAGGAGTTCTCGATTCCGTAGCGCTCGGGCCGGGAGGGCGGCATCGCCGCCCTCCCGGCCGTCGCCCTATCGGACCACCGTCGTGCTCTCGCTGTCGGCGTTGTCGCCCGGAGCCGGGTCGGCCGTGTCGGGCGACGACGCGGTCGCGGACGCGGTCAGCGCGCCCGTCCGCTTCGGGGTGGCGGTGATCGTGACGGCGACGCTCGCGCCCGGCTCGACACCGAAGAACGAGCAGGTCAGCGAGTCGGGGCAGAACGCCCCCGGGGCCGACACCGACACCAGGCGGACGGCGTCGGGGAGGGTGACGCGCACGGTGAGCGTGCCCGCGGTCGAGGGGCCGGCGTTGGCCGCCTCCGCGCGGTAGGTCAGCCGGTCGCGCACGCGCGCGGGGTCGGGCGTGTCCGTGAGCCTCATCGACAGGTCGGCGGCGGGGTTGACGCGCGTCAGGACGCGGGCGGCGTTGTCCGACGTGTCGGCGTCGGGCTCGGTCGCCTGTGCCGTGGCGCGGGCCGCGATCGTGCCCTGCTGGGTCGGCGTGACCTGCACCGTGACCGCCGCGGTCCCGCCGGGCGGCAGCGTGCCGACGTCGCAGCGCACGACGCCGGCCGCGTGCCCGCACGTGCCGCGGCTCGGCGCCGCCGACACGAACCGCACCGAGGCGTCCAGCTCCTCCAGGACGGTCACCCCGTTGGCCGTTGCCGGGCCGTCGTTGCGGACGCGGATGTCGTAGGTCAGCCGCTGGCCGGCGAGGACGGGGTCGGGCGAGTCGGTCTGGGCGATCGCCAGGTCGGCGCGGTCGCCGGGCGCCTGCGGCGCGTCGCCGAGCTCCTTGGCGTAGACGTCCGGGACCGAGTCGGTATCGGCCGGATCGAGGTTGGTGGCCTCCGAGCGGAAGGCGACGGTGCTGCCGCTGGCGGCCAGGAACACCGTGTAGCTCGGGCCGTTGCCCTTCACGCCAGACGTCGCCGTGGAGGCCAGGAACACGTGGCCGCTGACGAGGTCCTTGACGAAGACGTCCGCCACGCCGTCCGTGTCCGCCGGATGCGCGTTGGTCGCGGACGCGTCGAAGGCGATCCGCGTCGCGTCGGGGGACATCGACGGGTTGGACAGCCCGCCGCGGATGACCTCGCCGGCGGCGTTCGTCGACACCAGCGAGAGGTCCCCGGTCGCGAGGTCCTTCAGATACAGGGCCACCGAGCCGTTCGTCGTGACGCGGGGATCGAAGTTGGTCGCGTACGAGGCGAACGCCACCTTGCGGCCGTCCGATGACAGCGAGGGGCCGGTGCTCTGGCCGGTGCCCTTCACCCCAGCGTCGTTGGTCGACGCCAGGCTGAGCTCCCCGCTCACGAGGTCACGCACGAAGACGTCGACCGTCTCGTCCGTGTCGCCGGGATGCAGGCCGGGCGCGTCGGAGTTGAAGCCGACCCGGCGGCCATCGGCCGACAGGTTCGCCCCGAGCGAGCCGAACAGGCCGATCCGCTTCTCGCCGGACGCCGACAGCGACGCGAGGAACAGCGTCCCGGTGACGAGGTCCTTCACGTAGACGTCGAAGTCGTCGACGGGGTCCTTCGGGTGCAGGTTCGTGGCGGGCGTGGAGAACGCCACGCGCGTCCCGTCGGCCGACAGCGCCACGCCGGCGGCGCCGGCGTTGGCCGGCACCCCCGCCGCGGTGCTCGACGCGAGCATCACGGCTCCCGTCCGCAGGTCCTTGACGTAGACGCCGGGCACGCGGGCTGGGTGCAGGTTCGTCGCCTCCGAGAGGAAGGCGACGCGCGTGCCGTCCGCCGAGATCACCGGGACGCGGCTGTCGCCGTTGCCCTTCGCGCCGTCGGCGGCGCGCGAGGCCAGGATCAGCTCCCCGGTGCGGACGTTCTTGACGAAGACGTCGGCGCCGGGGTCGGTGTCGGCGGGATGGAGGTTCGTGGCGTCCGAGAAGAACGCCACCAGCGCCCCGTCGGCGGACACCGAGGGCACCAGGCTGCTCGAGTTGCTCGCCACTCCGGCGGCGTTCGCCGAGGCGAGCCGCAGGTCCCCGGGGGCGGCCGCGGCCGCGTCCGAGCGTGCGGCCACCGCGACGGCGGCGAGGATGATCAGGGCGGCGCGACGTCTCACGGCTCTTCCTCCCTCCGGGGCCTCCGCGGCTGATCGACCGCGGCACAGGTAATACCGGCGCAGGCGCCGGAGGGATTGGACCGGCGCTCGCCCGGGCCTACGAGGAGTCTTCAGCGCGCGCCTCGCGCGCGCGCTCGCTCGCCGCCTTGGCGTCGTTCAGCGACCGCTCGGTGATGATGCGGTCGAGATGTTGGACATCATGCTTGTAGGTGTGCGCCACCGCGCGACCGTTCGCGTTGCGGACGATCGAGCCCTTGCTGGGTTCTGTACGGCGGTTCCTACGCATCGAGAAGGAGTGTAAACGTCGCCGCGGATGAGACCAACGACGGGATTCTGGTCTTCAGCCCCCTTCGAGAAGGTCGTCTAGCTCGCCGTCGTTCTCCTGGGGCCGGCGAGCGACCTTCGCGAACCGCGTGCGCAGCCAGCCGATGACGATGATCGCGGCAAGCGCCGTAGCGATCCAGGCTGCAATCGCGACCTTGCGCTTGACGCCCTGGCGCAGTGCAGGGGCCGCCTGATCCCCGAGCGTCGACGGCAGGCAGCTGAGCTGCTCGAGCTCCGTGAATCGCCCCTCCGGCGTCCCGCGGAGCCGGCTGGTCGCCTCGCACTCGTACGATATTCGCAATGCCGGCCGTTCGAGGACGAGTCCTTGGGCAACCAGGGTCGCGACGAAGAACCCGCAGAGGGCCAGGCCCAGGGAGAGCATCCGGACACCGAAAAGCAGCCGCGTGAGGAACTGGTGCTCGCCGGGCCGGACCAGATAGCCGACGACGACCACGGGCACGGTCAGCAGTACGGCCGCGGCGATCTGGCCGTCGAGCTGTGAGAGATGCGCCTTCGCCCAGAAGAGCAGCGCGACGTTGACGACCGAGGTGAACGCCAGCGCACCGAAGACGCCGCTCGGGTCAGCCCGGAACCGCACGGTCGCAAAGCCCATATCCGAGCGCTGGACCGCGGTCGGCCGTGCGGCTGCGGCCGCCTTGACCGGATCGTTCGGCTCGTACGGGGCCTCGCCGGACCTCGTGGTCGCGAGCAGGGCCCGCGCCGGACGGCTCGCATGGAGGTCGACATGCGGGCTGCCGCCGTCGGAGTCGAGCTCGATCGCGACCTCGTCGAACTCACCGCCGCCGAGGCCGGGGTCGTGGCCGCTTTCGTCGACCACATATTGGCCGGTGAGCCTGGCGGCCGCGAGCAGGACCTCGTCCGGCGCCCCGACGTCGAGGTGATAGCTGCGTGACCGCCCGAGCGGCAGTCGCAGAAGCGACACCTCGTGATCTGCCCAGCCGACACGAGATGCAAGGTTCCGGAGAGAGGGCGCCCACGGCAGCGGCGAGCTGTAGGCGTACTTCAGCACGCGTACGTCGTTCGCCCCGTACTCCACCGGCACGAGCAGCAGGAAGTTCTCGACGAGCTCCAAGAGCAGCGCCTTGTACTCGTCGGGTGTGCGCAGGATCGCCCCGAGCTCGCGGTCGAGCTCCGTGCGCAGGATCTCGCGTGCTCGTGCCGGCTCGGCGCTCGTGATGGCGTCGATCACGTCGACGATGCGATCGCTCGGCGGAGCGCCGAGGCGCTCCTCGAGCGCCAGGCTCCAGATGGTGGCCAGCATCCCGGTCGAGGCCAGGCGACTGTTCAGCTCGGTCGGTAGCACCATCAGACTGTCCTCGCTCTGATCCCTGACGTCGAGCTGAGTCATGGGAGCTTTCGCGTGCACCGCGAGCGGTACGAAGACCCGCTGGCCCTCCTCAGGCCGCGCCTCCTCCGGGAACGTCTCCGGGTCGGGCCAGCGCATGGTCACGCTGACCTTCCAGCGCAACGTGGCGTCGTCGATGTAGGCGGCCTGCTCGACGCGCCGGAGGATCCACTCCGGAAACCGCAGCGCCAGCGTCACCGCGATGATCCCGAGCTGCTGCTCGTCAAGCTCGGACGGCGCGTCGGGCGCGACGCGGACCGGCCAGGGATCGATGCCCAGGGCGCGGCGTACGGCGTGCTGCATGTACCCGTCCCCGCGCACACGCGCACCGTACGCTTGGCAGCGGACGGCCCGGCCGCGTCAGGGGCCGGCCCGGCCGCGTCACCGGCCGGCTTCGGTGGGGTCGAAGCGCATGGGAGTCGTCCGCCGCTCGAGCGCTCCGACGTCGATCGGGCAGATGCCCGGCGTGTCGACCTCGATGACGGTGCGCGCGAGCGCGCCGAAGGCGGCGCGCCACGCGACCGCGCCCTTGGCGACGACGATCCTCGCGCGGGCGAGGTCGACGCCCGCCGAGACCAGGGCGTCGGCGTGGAACGGCGGGACCGCGTGCTCGGTCACGACGACCGTGACGCCGTCGACGTCGAGCACCGCCGTGGTGCCCATCGTGAACGTCTGCCCGGTCATCCACGTCGAGCTCGAGGTGAAGCGGCCGTCCGTGACGGCGGCCACCCGTCCGCGCACCGCAACGGGGTCGCCGTGACGGCGGTCGGTCTTCCCGCCGAGGCGCGCCTCCACCCGCGCGCCCTCACCCCGCGCCGCGGCGTGGCGAGCCACCTCGGCGTCCGCGATCTGGACGACGGCACCTTGGGCGCGCTGCGCGAGCAGCTCGGTGAGCAGCACGGTCCCGTCCCCCGGCGACCCGCCCCCGACGTTGTCGGCGACGTCGGCGAGCACGACGGGAGCCTCCGCGGCGAGCGCCTGCGACACCGCCGCCTCGGCGCCGGGCCGCTCCAGCGCGAACGCGTCGGCACGTGCCCGGACGTCGGCGGCGAGCTCCGCGGCCAGCGCCCCCGCGTCGGCCTCGCCCCCTCGCTCCGCGGTCACCACCACGCTGAAGCCCGCGCGGGCGACGTCGCTGTACGGGAAGCCCGGCAGCAGCGAGATCCGGGCGACCCGCTCGTGCGAAGCCGTGAGCTCGCGCGCTCGCCGCAACAGCCCGGCCATCGGCTCCGCGGCCGTCGCCTGGGCGAGCGGCGCGCTCAGGAGCGGCTCCTTCGCGACGACCGAGGACAGCGGCACCTCGCCGCGCAGCAGCGCCGCCGCCTCCGCCCCCCGCTCGCGCATGTCCTCGTGCGGGTACGTGCCGTACGCCACCACGGCATCGCAGAGCGCGACGACGTCGGGCGAGAGGTTGCCGTGGAGGTCGAACACGACGGCGACCGGCCGCTCACCGACGTGGGAGCGCACGAGCCGCGCCGCGGCGAGCTCGGGGTCCTCGCAGCCGTCCGCGACCATCGCGCCGTGCAGGGCGAGGAGGACGCCGTCGAGCTGACCGGCGCCCGACAGGGCAGCGTCGAGGTCGCCCAGGAGGCGGTCGATCACGTCGCGCGGCGCCGGGCCGGACGGCCAGGCCCCGGCGCAGGCCAGGGGAACGATCTCGCAGCCGTCGAGCCCGTCCATGAACCCGCCGACGACCGTGCCGGTGCCGGCGTGGCGGTCGAGGATCGCGTCGCCGCGGTCGAGCTCGAAGCGCGCGAAGTCGTCGAGCGTCGCCGGCTGCACCGAGTAGGTGTTCGTCTCGTGGAAGAGCCCGGCGACGCCGACCCGCATCAGGCGTCCTCGAGCGCTCGCTCGACGGCGGCGAGCGCCGCGTAGAGCTCGGCCTGCCCGTGCGCGGCGGACACGTACCAGATGCCGCGAGCGGCCACCCACACGCCGTTCTCGGCGAGCCGGCGCGCGAAGCGCTTGTAGCGCTCGGCGTCCAGCGCCCGGAGGCCGCGGAGGTCGTGCACCTCGATCCCGCCCGAGTCCAACCCGTCGGAGGCGAAGGAGGCGTGGAAGCCCACTCCCGGACCCTGCACGCGGAGCGGGACGCCCGCCGCATGGCCGAGCCGCGTCAGACCGTCCATGAGCGCGTGCCCGTGAGCCTCGGCCCGGTCATAAGGCGGATCGTCCACCAACGCGTCGATCGACGCGACCACGGCCGCCGCCGCCATGACCGACGCGTTGAACGTGCCGGAATGGTTCACCTCGGCGCTGCCGAAGCGCTCCATGAGCTCCCCCGGACCGGCCAGCGCGGCGACGGGGAACCCGCCGGCGAGGGCCTTGCCGTAGACGGCGAGGTCGGGGACGACGCCGTAGCGCTCGACGGCGCCGCCGAGCGCTACGCGGAAGCCCGTGATCACCTCGTCGAAGATGAGCAGCGAACCGCTCTCGCGCGTCAGGCGGCGAAGGCCCTCGAGAAAGCCGAGACGTGGCTCGATGGCGCCCTGGTTGAACATGACCGGCTCCGTGATGATCGCCGCGATCGCGTCGCCCTCGCGGTCGATCGCCTCCTGCACCGCGTCGAGGTCGTTCCACGGCAGCACGATCGACGGGTCGAGCGCCTCGCGCAGCTGCCCGGCGCTCGCAGGCGACGCCGGGCCGGGCTCGAAGCGGATGAGGACGTTGTCCAGCCAGCCGTGGTACTGGCCCTCGAAGCGGATGAGCTTCCGCCGCCCGGTCACCGCGCGGGCGAGGCGGAAGGCGGCCTGGACCGTCTCCGTGCCGGTCATGCCCAGGCGCACCATGTCCGGCCACCCGAGGACGTCGCAGATCTTCTCGGCGGCCGCAACCTCGGCCGGATGCTGGGCTCCGAACACCATCCCGTCGCGGCAGGCGCGCGTCACCGCCTCGACGACGGCCGGGTGGGCGTGGCCCAGGAACGCGGGGCCCTGCCCGAGCAGGTAGTCCACGTACTCCCGGCCGTCGACGTCCCAGAGCCGCGCGCCCGCGCCACGGGCGAAGAACACCCCCGGAGCGTCGAGCCGCACGTTCGAGCTCACGCCGCCCGGCATACGGCGGAGCGCGCGGGCGCGCAGCGCCTCCGATGAGCTGCTGACGGCGGTCATGTCCGGGTCGCGGGCGTCGGTGTGGTCGGCATGCGGTTCCTTGAACGTTGCAGGACTTGAACGTTCAATGTCTTACCATAGGCCGGCCGCAGACGAGCGTCAAGCGGTTCCGCCGATGCCGAGTCCCCGCCCAGCCCGAGTCACGATCCGCGACGTCGCACGCCGCGCCGGCGTGTCCATCCAGAGCGTCTCGAACGTGATCAACGGGCGGCGCGGCATGGTCTCGGCCGACACGCGGCAGCGGATCGAGCGGGCGATGACGGAGCTCGACTACCACCCGGACGCCGGTGCGCGCGGCCTGCGCTCCCGGCGCTCGCGGACGCTCGCGTTCCTCGTGCTCGACCAGCACCTGCGCTACCTGGCCGACCCGCTCACCGACCTCATGCTCGCGGGCGTCGGGGACGTCGCGCGCGATCGCGGCTACGGCGTGCTCATCCAGGCGGCCCGCCCGGACGACCGGCATGCTCAGCTCCTGTCGCCGCTGGAGGAGCGGCGAGCGGACGGCGCGTGCGTCCTCCTTTCGGGGCCGGCCGCGGTCCGGCGGCGTCATCTGGACCGGCTGCGCCGGCTCGGGGTTCCGTTCGTCCTGTTCGACGAGGTCGTCTCGGATCCGCGCTGCACCTGCGTCACCGCGGCCAACGAGGAGGGAGCGCGCCAGCTCACCGAGCACCTGATCGAGCGCGGCCACGAACGGATCGCCTTCATCGCGGCGCGGGTCCCGTGGCCGGTGGTCGAGCAGCGCCACAGCGGCTACCGCCGCGCGCTCGACGCCGCCGGCATCGCGCCGGACCCTGCGCTCGAGCGCTTCGAAGGCGGGCTCGGGCCGGGCGGCGGCGACGAGATGCTCGAGCGTCTGCTGGCCGAGGAATCACCCCCCACCGCGGTCATGGCCGCGAGCGACATGCTGGCGCTCGGCGCGCTCCGCGCCGCGAAGCGCGCGGGCCTGCGCGTGCCGGGCGACCTCGCCGTCACGGGCTTCGACGACTTCGAGTTCGCGGCCTTCGTCGACCCGCCGCTGACCACGGTCTACGTCCCGGGATACGAGATGGGCCGCCAGGGAGCCGAAGCGCTCCTGGGCCTCATCGAGGGCGAGACGAAGCTCGCCGCACGCCACGAGTTCCCGGTCGAGCTGCGCGTCCGCGACTCCTCGTAGCGGCCTTGACAGCGCGAGCATGTCCGCTATCGTGCCTTGAACGTTCCAGGGGATCTGGGACTCGATCTTGCACGAACGGAGGGACCATGGGGGCCGAAATCAACGCGATGACGACGCGGCGCAGCTTCCTGGCCAGGAGCGGGATGGCGACGGCGCAGCTCGGGATGCTCGGCGGCCTCTCCGGGCTCCTGGCCGCCTGCGGCGGGACCGGAGGCGGCGCCGAGACGAGCGCGCCGCCCGGCGAGGACTTCACGGGCGAGCTGAGCACGCTGCTCGGATCGCACATGGACCCGGTGATCGAGATCGCCAAGCTCTACGAGCGCAAGTACGGCGTCAAGCCGAAGGTCGAGAAGGTCACGACGCCGGACCTGCGGAACAAGGTCTCGACGACGTTCCTCGCCCGCTCCTCGCCCTGGGACAGCGTGTTCGTGGGCACCGAGGTCGGCGCGGAGCTGATCGACAAGAAGTGGCTCAAGGACGCCGCCGCCGTCGTCGACGGCGCGAAGCGCAACGGCACGGTGATGGAGCGCGCCCTCGGCGCCGTGACCGTGGGCGACGGCGTGTACGGCGTCCCGTGGACCATCGGGGCCCCGATCCTCCACTGGAACAAGGAGCTGCTCGAGCGCGCCGACCTCGATCCCGAGGAGCCCGCGGGCTGGCACGCTCAGAAGGACTCCTGGGACACGATGGTCGGCGCGGCTAAGAAGCTCACCTCGGGCAAGGTGTACGGCTACACCGATAACTGGGCGGGTACCGCCGTCCTGTTCACGTGGGGCTCGCTGATCCAGATGCACGGCGGCTCGTTCCTCGATGAGGAGGGGCAGCCCGTCATGAACTCCGAGGCGGGGGTCGCGGCGACCGCGAAGCTGGTCGACCTGCTCCACACCCACAAGGTGGTCGACCCCGCGGTCACGACCTACACGTGGGTGTTCGACGCGTCGCCGGCGTTCCTCGACGGGCGCCGCGGCTTCTTCATCACCTGGCCGTTCATCGCCGGCGTCGCGGCGTCGCCGAAGGACTCCAAGATCGCGGGCAAGAACGGCTTCGCCCCGAACCCGGCCGTCGAGACGAGCGCGTCGGTCGACGGCTCCGAGTACCTCGCCGTCCCGGCGTTCGCCGAGAACAGCGACGAGGCCTGGCGCTTCATGGAGCTCGTCGCCTCGCGCGAGGGGCAGGAGATCGTCGCGGCGGGCAGCTGGGCGCCGATCTACGCCGAGCTGCTCGAGGACCCGAAGCACCTCAAGAAGTTCCCCGTCAACGAAGCCGTGCGGAAGTCGTACGACTACCCCGTGGACGGCGGCTGGTCGGCGGATCGGACCGTCTGGGCGGAGCTGCTCTCGAACGAGATCCACGAGGCCCTCGGTCGCAAGAAGAGCCCGCAGCAGGCCATGGACGACGCCGTGAAGGCGATCGAGGCCAAGCGCGCGGAATGAGGCGACGCGCAGGAGTCACCTGAGTGGCGCGCGCGAGCACGCTGCGCAGCCGACCGGGCATCCGCCGCCGGCGCCTGACGCTCGCGCAACGCGAGGCGGTGCTCGCCCTCGCGCTGGTGGCGCCGGCGTCGCTGGTCGTCGCGGGCATCTACGTCTATCCGGCGATCGCCACGCTCGTGTACAGCGTCTCCGAGCTCGACACGGCGACGCTGGCGATCGAGCGTTTCGTCGGGCTCGAGAACTTCGCCGACGCGCTCGCCAGCCCCGCGTTCCGGGAGGCCGCGCTGCGGACCGTCTACTTCGGCGTCATGGTCGTGCTCGTCACGATGAGCGCATCGTTCCTCGTCGCCCTGCTGCTCAACCAGCGGTTCGTCGGCCGCGGAGCGCTCCGCGCGATCGTGCTCCTGCCGTGGGCGCTGCCGCCGATCGTCTCGGGCGTCCTCTGGGGCCAGATGTTCAACGCCGACTTCGGCTTCATCAACGGGCTGCTGCGCGCCTTCGGCGCCGACGGCGACGTCCTGTGGCTCGGCAATCCGACGCTGGCGCTGCACGCCCTGATCGTCGCGGAGTCGTGGCGGTGGATCCCCTTCGCGACGCTGTTCATCCTCGCGGGCCTCCAGACCGTGCCGAAGGAGATCTACGAGGCCGCCGCGCTCGACGGGGCGCGCCCGCGGACGCAGTTCCGGCTGATGACCGTCCCGCTGATCGGCCCGGTGCTCGTGCCCGTGATGATCTTCCTGTTCGTCTGGGCCATGAAGGCGTTCGACACGATCTTCGTGCTCACCCGCGGCGGTCCCGCGGGCGGGACGACGACGCTCAACTACCTCGTCTACCGGCAGGGCTTCGACGAGTTCGCCTTCGGGCAGGCGGCGGCGACGGCGTATCTCCTCACGCTGCTCACGCTGCTCGTCATCGCCCTCGTCAGCCTCCCGCGCCGGCGCCGGCGCATCAAGGGCGGGTTCGCGTGAACCGCCGGATCCTGCGTCAGGCCGGGGTGTACGCCGGTGCGCTGGTCACGCTCGTCGTGATCGCCTTCCCGCTCTACGGCCTGCTGCTCACCAGCCTGCGGCCGGAGAGCGAGATCCGCTCGCCCGACGTGGACTTCCTGCCCACGTCGCTGCAGCTCGACCACTACGGCGAGGTCCTCAGCAGCGACCACATCGTGCCGGTCAAGGAGGCGATGCTCAACAGCCTGCTGGTCTCCGGCCTCACCGCGGTCATCGCCGTGGCGCTCGCGGTGCCCGCCAGCTACGCCCTGCACCGCCTGCGGCTCCCGGGCCGGCGGCTGCTCCTGGCCGGCCTCGTGTCGATCTACCTCTTCCCGACGCTCCTGTTCATCTTCCCGCTCTACGTGGAGGCGGTGCGGTTCGGCCTCGTCGACACCTTCCCGGGGCTGGTCCTGCCCTACGTGGCCTTCGTCCTGCCCTTCCTGATCTGGGTGCTCGGCGGCTTCCTGCGTTCGGTTCCGGTCGAGGTCGAGGAGGCGGCGCTGATCGACGGTGCCCGCCGGCGCGAAGTGCTCACCCTCGTGGTGCTGCCGCTCATGCGTCCCGGGATCGTCGCGGCGCTGCTGATGGGCTTCATCCTGGCGTGGGTCGAGTTCCTCACGCCGCTGCTCTTCACGCGCCAGCTGAAGATCCTGACCGTCACGCTCGGGCTCTACCGGTCGAGCGACGAGATCGCGATCGGCCAGCTCGCGGCCGCGGCGATGCTCACGGCGGTGCCCGTGATCCTGCTGACGCTCGTCTTCCAGCGCACGATCACACGTGTCATCACGGCCGGAGTCCACCGGTGACGACGGAGAAGGAGGCATGCCCATGAGCGTCCTGCTGTCCGAGCGGTCGTGGCGCGAGGCGCGGCAGGCGATCGACGACGGCGCGGTCGTCGTCGTGCCCGTCGGCGCCACCGAGCAGCACGCCGAGCACCTCCCGCTCGAGACCGACAGCCTGCTGTGCGCGACCGTCGCGCGGCGGGCAGCCGAGCTCGCGGCCGACGTGCCGGCGCTCGTCACGCCCGCCCTGTGGACGGGCTTCTCGCCGCATCACATGGACTTCGCCGGCACAGTGACCCTGAGCCTCTCGACCTTCCTCGGCGTCGTCACCGACGTGGCGCGCAGCCTGTGGTCGCACGGCGCGCGCAAGATCCTGCTGCTCAACGGCCACGGCGGGAACGCGCACATCCTCCGTTCCGCAGTGCAGGCGCTGCGGTTCGAGCACGGCGTGCGCGTCGCGACCGCCAGCTACTGGGACTTCGCGCTGCCCGCGATCGCCGACTGGCGACAGTCCGGGCCAGGCGGGATCGATCACGCCTGCGAGCTGGAGACCGCCCTCATGCTCGCTGTCCGCCCCGAGCTCGTCAACATGGACCGCGCGCGCGACGCGACGTGGTTCCCGCGGTCGGAGTTCCTCTCGGGAGACCTGGCGATCGGGGCGCCCGTCACGGTCGCCTGGTCGTTCGCGGAGCTCAGCGACGACGGCGCGCTCGGCGACGCCACGGTGAGCAGCCGCGAGCGCGGCGAGGCCCTGCTCGGCACGATCTGCGAGCGGGTCGCGGCGTTCCTGCGCGAGTTCGCCACCTGGGACTGGGACCAGCCGAGGGCGATCTGATGCGGACGGGGATCTGGGCGTATCCGTGGGACCTCGACGACGAAGGCGTCGCGACCTCGCTGGGCCGCATGCGCGATCGCGCCGGCGCCGACTCGATCAGCATCGCCGCCGTGTACCACGCCGGGAAGTTCCTCCACGTCCACAACCCGCGCCGGTGCGTGGTCTTCCCCAGGTCGGGGACGCTTTACTTCGAGCCGCGCGGCGACTGGCACGGGCGGCTGCGCATCGAGCCTCCCGTGTGGGAGGGAGCTCCCGGGTTCTGGGCGGAGCTCAAGCGCGAGGCCGATCGCCTCGGCCTGGGCGTCACCGCGTGGACGCTCTGCCTCCACAACAGCGGCATCGGGTTCGCCCACCCCGACTGCGCGGTCGAGAACGCCTTCGGCGACCGCATCCCGACCGACCTGTGCGCCAACCACCCGGATGTCCGGGCGTACCTCGTGGCGATGGTGCGCGACCTCGCCGAGCAGACGGAGGCGGACCGGATCCTGCTCGAGTCGCTCGAGTACATGCCCTTCCGGCACGGGTTCCACCACGAGGTGATCGGCGTGCCCACGGGCCCGACCGTGGACTTCCTGATGAGCCTGTGCTTCTGCGAGCACTGCCGGGCGGCGGGCGCCGCGCTCGGCGTCGACATCGCCGCCGTGCGTCGCTGGACGCGCGACACGCTCGACGACCACTTCGCGGACCCGTTCGGCGACGCCCCGCAGCTCGGCTGGAGCGAGCTGCGCAGCGCGGCCGGCGGCGAGTTCGCCGGCCTGCTCGAGCTGCGCCAGAACGCGCTGGCGACCCTGCTGGAGCAGATCCGCGAGGCGGTGGCCTCCGTGTCGCAGGCGCGCCTGGCGATCCTCGACTTCGGCCCGCTCTACCCGAACGGCCCCGACGGGCGCGCGTGGGAGAACGGCGTCGATCTCGCGCGCCACCTGCCGCTGGTGGACGAGGTCCACCCCACCTTCTACTTCGCCGATCCGGAGATTCACCGGCGCAAGGTCGAGGAGTACGCCACCGTCCTGGCGGGCGAGCGGCCGATGGTGCCGGCGCTGCGGGCGATCCTCCCGCAGACCGACAGCGAGGCCGCGCTGCTGGCGCAGCTCGAGCCGCTGGCTCCGCTCGCCGACGAGGTCTCGTTCTACAACTACGGCTTCATGGCGCTTCAGACGCTCGACTGGATCTGCGCGGCCGCGAAGCGCGAGGGAAGGGCGATGACCCCCGCCGTCGACGTCCTCGTCCAGCCGTTCTGCCTGCGGTTCAGCCTGCACGAGGACGAGATCGTGTACCTCGTCGCAGGCACGGCGGAGATGCAGCTCGACCGCATGGAGACGATGCTCGGCGTCGACCCCGGGAAAGCGACGCTGTTCGACGCGAACCTCGGGTTCCTGCCCGTCGCCACCACGACGCTGATCAGGGGCGAACGGACGATCGTCGTCGATCCCGGCAACCACCACGTCGGCTTCTACGGGATGCTCCACCGCGCGCTCGGCCGGTTCGACCTCGAGCCCGGTGACGTGGACGTCGTGGTCTGCACCCACTCCCACCACGATCACATGGCGAGCCTCTCCGTCTTCGCGGGCGCCGAGCTCGTCATCGGCGAGGGCGAGCTCGACTTCGCGCGCTCCGTGTACGGCGCCGGCACCGTCGATGCCGCCGTGGCGCAGATGGGCGAGCGGTCGGAGGTGCCCCTGGACGGCGAGCTCGAGGTCGCCGGCGTGCGCGTCGTGTCGACGCCCGGGCACACGCCGGGCCATGTCAGCGTGCTGGTGACGGGCAGCGAGGAGCGCGTGGTCGTGGCGGGCGACGTGACGATGACCCGCTCCGAGTACGAGACCGGGCGCTTCTCGCACTGGTACACGCCCGATCAGCTCGCGCAGCTGAACGCCAGCCTGGAGCGCCTCCGGGAGTTCGCGCCGACGCTCGTGCTCCCCGGTCACGACCGCGGGTTCCGCCCGGATGCCTGAGCTGCGGGCCGCGGTCGTCGGGGTCGGCGCGATCGGGTCCCTCCACGCGCGGATCTACCGCGACGATCCCCGCACCGATCTGGTCGCCGTCGTCGACGCGCAGCGCGAGCGCAGCGAGGCGGTCGCCGCCGAGCTCGGCGTGCGGGCCTACGCCGACGTCGCCTCGCTGCTCGAGCAGGAGCCGATCGACATCGCCTCGATCGCGACGCCGGAGGCGAGCCGGCACGAGCCCGCGGTCGCCTGCGCGCGCGCCGGCGTCCACCTCCTGCTCGAGAAGCCGCTGGCGCCGTCGCTCGAGGGCGTGGACCGGCTGATCGGCGAGATCGAGCGCTGCGGCGTGATCGCCACCGCGAACTTCATCCTCCGCGCCGAGCCCCGGTACGTCTACGCGCGCGGGAGGATCGCCGAGGGAGCCGTCGGAGAGCCCTGCTCGTTCTTCGCCCGCCGCCGCGGGAGCGCGCTCGGGGCGGAGGTCTACGGCCCGTGGACGGACCTCGTCCGCTCGACCGCGATCCACGACCTCGACGCGATGGAGTGGCTCAACGGCGCCCCGGTCGAGCGGGTCCACGCCGAAGGCGTGATGAAGACCGAGGCGTCGGCCCGGTGGGGCAAGGACGACGCCGTCGCGGCCGTGCTGCGGTTCAGCAACGGCGCCGTCGGCCTGCTCGAGACGAGCTGGGTGCTGCCGCCCGCCGTGCCGGCCCCGCTGGACGTGGCGCTGCACGTCGTCGGCACCGGTGGCGGCGTGTTCATCGACGGCGCCGACCACGGTCTCGCCGTCGTCGACGACCAGCGCCTCACGCGACCCGATCTGGCGCACTGGCCGATCGGCTTGAACGGCGTGGCGGGCGCGTTGCGAGAGAACGTGAGCGCGTTCATCGGCGCCGTGGCCGGCGGCGGCGCGCCGCTCATGTCGCTTCAGGAGGCGCGCCGCGCGCAGGAGCTGGCCGAAGCCGTCATCGAGTCGCTCCGGACGGGAGCCACGGTGACGGTGGCCGCCGGCGGCGCGCCGTCATAGGAGCGGGCGCTTCAGCGCGGGCGGCCGCGGCAGGGCGGCGCCCGGCGTGTCGTGCGCGAAGACGGCGAGGCTCGTGCCCCTCAGGTTGGCGCAGACCACCGTGCCGGTCCCGGGTACGAAGGCGACGTTCGTGGGTCCGCGGAGCACGCGCTCCTCCGGGTCGTCGACCAGGACGCGGACCTCGTCACCGTCGACGAGCCAGATGCGGCTCGGCGTGAAGCAGGACACGAGGAGCCGGCCCCGCCCGTCGAACGCGACGCCGTCCGGCACGGTGTCGGGCAGGCGGGCGAGGACCCGGGGCACGCCGTCGCCGCTCGCCGGGAGGGCGACGACGCCGGGCAGCGTCGACTCGACGACCGCGAGGAAGCTTCCGTCGGGGCTCGCCGCCAGCCCGTTCGGGTAGCGGCGCACCGACTCGCTGAGCACGCCGGCGGCGCCGTCGCGCCCGACCACGAGCACGCAGCCGTCGTCAGCGCCGTCGTGACCCGAGTCGGTCACGGCGAGGCGCCCGTCGGGCAGGAAGGCGGGGTGGTTGGGGGCGACGAGCGGGCGGCCGGGCAGGTCGCCGAGCAGCCGCCCCGTCGTCCCGTCGCCCCGCACGCGGAACACGCCCGGCGCGTCCCCGAGGCAGCAGCAGTAGGCGTCACCGGCCGCGTCGAGCGCGATCCCGAGCACGCGGCCTGGGAGCCGGGCGACCACGGTGGCCGCGCCTGCGGCGTGGCCCCGGTAGACCTGTCCCTCGCGGCCTCCGCACCAGATCGCGCCGTCGTCCGCGACGGCCACGCCCTCGGGCTCGTCGAGGCCGTCGAAGAGCGTCGCGATGCGCTCGAGCGGGACCCGCGCCGTCACGACGCGAGCCGCGAGCTGCGGGCCAGGACGCCGACGAGGCGATCGCCGACCACCGGGACGTCGTCGGCGGCGACGAGGCTCGGGTTCAGGACGAGCTCGTCCTCCCAGCACCCGACGGCGACCGGCACATCGCCCTCCAGCAGCGCCGCCTGCGCTCCCGCGGCCGTCAGCCCGACGCGCTCCCGCGACCAGCCCACCACGACCCGCGGCACCTCGACGGGATGCACGTCGTCGCGCCCCGGGCACTCGCGCCGGGCGCGGACGAAGTCGAGCGGCGCGAGCGCGGACAGCCACTGGCGCACGTGCCGCTCCCACCGCCGGCGGTCCACGTCGAAGTCGTGGGCCAGGAACCGCTCTACGGCGCACACGAGCCCGGCGATCTCCTCCTTGCCGACTTTCATGGAGCGCCCGACGCCGTAGTTCGGCGACGCGTTCGCCGCGGACGCTCGCACGAGGTCGGCACGCCCCAGGACGAGCCCGGACGCCTGCGGCCCTCGCAGCATCTTGCCGCCGCTGAAGACCACCAGGGCGGCACCGAGGTCGCAGAACGCGCGCAGGTTCCGCGTGGGCGGCAGCTCGGCGGCGGCGTCCACGATGACCGGTACGCCGCGGCGGTCCGCCACCTCGACGACCGCAGGCAGCGGCAGCGCACGATCGGGCGCGTGCTCGGCGAGGTGGAGCACGGCGGCCGTCCGCTCGCCGATCGCCGCCTCGAGCTCGGACGCGTCCGTCCCCGCGGCGCCGCCCGCCTCCACCAGCCGCGCCCCCGCCACGCGCACGGCCTGGTCCCAGCGCGTCCGCTGACAGCGCTGGACGACCACCTCGTCCGGCATGTCGCCCGCGTCGGGCAGGCGCGCGATGCGCTCCGGGTCGTCCCCCGCCATGCACGCGGCCGTCGCGATCGCCAGGCCGGCGGAGGCGCCCGACGTGACCTGCGCAGCCTCGACGCCGACGAGGTCCGCGATCCGCCGCCCGGAACGGCGGAGCAGCTCGTTGACGTCGACGTACGCCCCGGCGGCGGCGACCATGGCGTCGAGCACCTCGCGGTCCATGAGCGAGCCGCCGAGCGACGAGACGTTGCCGTAGGCGTTGACGACCGGGCGCATGCCGAGTGAGTCGTAGAGGCTCATGACCCGCCGTCCAGGAAGCGCCGCGCGAGCACGGCGTACAGCTTCGCCGCCTCCACGATGCCGTTGACGGGGATCCGCTCGTTCGGCTGGTGCGCCAGCGACAGCAGGCCTGGGCCGAGCGCGGCGATCGCGGGGATCCCGGCCCGGCGCTGGAACACGGAGGCGTCGGTCCCGGCCGGCCAGCTGCCCAGGGGCAGGCGCCGGCCGAGCACCACCTCGGCGGCGTCTAGTGCAGCCTTCACGACCGGCGCGTCGGCGGCGATCGTCGTGCCCTCGTTCCAGGCCAGCGGCCCGTCCTCGAAGCGGGCCTGCACCCGGAGCTCCGGGTCGTCCCGGCGGAGCTCGTCGAGGAAGCGGTCCAGGTCCGCCTGCAACCGCTCGCGCGTCATCCCGGGCACGGTCCTCACGTCCATGGCGAACTCCGCCTCGCCCGCGCACACGCCGTACGCCGCGCCGCCGGAGACCAGCGCGCCGGCGTTGACGACGGGGCCCTCGGGGCAGAGCGGATGCGGATCGAAGGTGGGGTGGAATTCGCGGTGGAAGCGCGTGAGGACCTCGGCCATCTTCACGCTCGCGTTGACCGCCGGGACCCGCCCGAGGAGGCTGCTGTGGAGCCAGGTGCCGTCGACGCGGACGCGCACGGCCGAGAAGCCGCGCGTGAGCAGGGGAAGGCTCTCCCAGTGCTCGGTGACGCCGCTGGCCTCGCCGACCACGGCCGCGTCCGCCTCCAGCGCGCCGGCCTCGGCGAGGAAGTGAGCCCCGAAGCGCGAGCCGGCCTCCTCGTCGGCGGTCAGGGCGACGATCAGCTCGCCGGCATCGAGGGTCGAGGTCGCGGCCAGCGCGCCCGCCGCGTACGTCATCGCGGCCACCTGGCCCTTCATATCGACCGCTCCGAGGCCGCGCAGCTCGCCGTCGATCACCTCAGGGGCGAACGGATCGGTCTCCCACAGCGACAGGTCGCCCGGCGGCTTGGTGTCCGTGTGGCCGTTCAGGAGCAGCCGGCGCCCCGCGCCGGCGTCGAGCCGCGCGACGAGGTTCACACGCGCGGGCTCGCAAGCGAGCCGCTCGACCGGCAGCCCGAAGGCGGTCAGGCGGTCGGCGAGCACGTCGGCCACCGCCCGCTCGTCGCCCGGCGGGTTCGGGCTGGGCGCCCGGATCAGGTCGGCGGCGAAGCCGACGAGCTCCTCGCGCCGCGCCTCCAGCCAGGCCAGCGCGTCCTGCTCGCGGGCGGCGGTCACGGCGTCGTCAGCTCGCCGGCGTACGCGAACAGCGCCGGCGTGCCGCCGGTGTGCACGAACACGACCGTGCTCTCCGGCTCGATGCGCCCGTCGCGGACCATGTCCACAAGCCCGGCCGCCGCCTTGGCCGTGTAGACCGGGTCGAGGATCAAAGCCTCCGTCCGCGCGAAGAGCTCGAGCGCCGCCCGCGCGTCCGCGCCGAGCGCGGCGTAGCCCTCCCCCACGTACGCCGGCGTGTTCTCGATGTCCTCCGGCTCCAGCCGCCAGTCCAGCTCGAGGCGCTCGCACAGCCAGTTCGCGACCTCCGCCAGGCGCGTGGGGATCGTCGCGTACCCCTCGAGCGCGGGGATCGGCGAGATGCCGACGACGCGGGTGTCCAGCCCGAGCGCGCGGAACCCCACCTCCAGCCCCGCCTGCGTCCCGGTCGCGGAGGAGACGACGACGACGTCCGGCTCCACGCCGAGCTCGTCGCACTGGCGCGCGACCTCGACCGCGCACTCCACGTAGGCCAGGGCGCCGACCGGCTCGAACCCCGTCACCGCCTGCGCGCGACGGCCCTGCGCGCGCAGGTCCCCGGCGAGCGCGTGCATCGCCTCGTGCAGGGCCGTCCAGCTCTCGTACGAGTGCAGCCGGACGTCCGCCCCCACCAGCTCGTCGACGAGCAAATTGCCCTGCCGCTCGGCGTCCGGGTCGCCCATCAGCAGCAGGACGGCGTCGATGCCGAGGCGGGCCGCGGCCGCCGCGGTCTGGCGGCAGAAGTTCGACTGCTTCGCCGCGCCGGCGACGATCACCTCGACGCCGTCGGCCACCGGCTCGGCCAGCAGGAACTCCAGCTTGCGCGTCTTGTTGCCGCCGAAGGCGAGCCCCGTGAGGTCGTCGCGCTTCACGAGGACCCGCACGCCCCCGAGCGCCTCCGAGAGCCGCGGGCAGTCCTGCAGCGGGGTAGGCGCCACCGCGAGCGGCACGCGCGGCTGGGCGGCGAGGCGCTCGGCGAGGTCGTGAGCCGATGACGTTCGTGCGCGCATGTCAGACGAGGAGATAGCCGCCGTCGACCACGAGCGACGAGCCCTGGATGTAGCTCGCCTCCTCGGAGGCGAGGAACGCGACGATCGCGGCGACCTCCTCGGGCTCCCCCGGACGCTCGAGCGGGATGCGCGCCGAGTCGGTCGAGACCGGCTTGCCCGGGCGGCGGATCGCGCCCGGATGGATGGCGTTGACCAGTACCCCGTGCGGCGAGAGCTCGAGGGCCATCGACCTGGTGAGCATCGCGATGCCTCCTTTCGCGGCGCAGTAGTGGGCGGCGCCGGTCTCGGGGACCATGGCTCCGACCGAGCCGATGTTCACGATCCTTCCGCCGCCCCGCTCGACCATGTGGCGAGCGACGGCCTGGGAGACGAGGAACGTCCCGGTCAGCGTGACGTCCAGCATCCGGCGCCACCCCTCGGCCGCGATCTCGAGGAAGGCTTCGTGACGGCCGACGATGGCGGCGCAGTTGACCAGGAGGTCGATGCGGCCGTGGCGGTGCAGAGCGGCCGACACGACCTGCTCGACGTCCCGCTCGGCCGCGACGTCGCAGCCGAGCCCGAGGGCGTCGGCGCCCCGCTCGGCGAGCTCCCCCGCCAGCGCCTCGGCGCCCGCCGCGTCGAGATCGCAGACGACCACCGCGCTGCCGTCGGCCGCCAGCCGCGCAGCCACCGCGCGCCCGATCGCGCCGCTCGCGCCCGTGACGAGGGAGACGGTCCCCGCTAGTGCCACCCGTTGCCCCCGTCGGCGTGCCCGGGCGTCGACACCGACGCGCCGCTGCCCTTGTCGAACAGGTAGACGCTGTCGGGGTCCACGCGCAGGCGGAGGTTCTGGCCGGGCTCGACGGCCGGTCCTCCCGGCACCTGCACGGTGAGCCGGTCCTGGCCGGTCCCGACCACGAGGATCGTGCCGGACCCGAGACGCTCGACCACCATGCACCTGCCGGCGACGGTGTCCGGCCCGTCGTCGCCGGCGAGCGAGACGTCCTCCGGCCGCAGGCCGAGCACGACGTCGCCGGCCGCGACTCCGTCCCGCGGCGTGGGGATCCGCAGCGCGAAGTCGGCGGTGCGGATCGTCGTCGTGTCGCCGTCCGCCTCGGCGCTCGCGTCGGCGAAGTTCATCGACGGGCTCCCCACGAACCCGGCGACGAACCGGTTCGCCGGCCGGTGGTAGATCTCGAGCGGCGAGCCGAGCTGCTGCAGCCGGCCGTCCTTCATGACGGCGATCCGGTCGCTCATCGTCATCGCCTCGGCCTGGTCATGCGTCACGTAGATCACGGTGGCGCCGAGCCGCGTGAACAGCAGCTTGAGCTCGCCGCGCATCTCGGTGCGCAGCCGCGCGTCGAGGTTGCTCAGCGGCTCGTCCAGGAGGAAGACCTTCGGGTCGCGGACGATCGCCCGGCCGATCGCCACGCGCTGGCGCTGGCCGCCGCTGAGCTGGCGCGGCTTGCGGTCCACCAGTTCGGTGAGCCCCAGCAGCGCCGCCGCCTCGTCGACCTTCCGCGCCACCTCCGCGCGCGGGAGCTTCCGGATCTTGAGGCTGAAGGCGAGGTTGTCGCGCACCTTCATGTGCGGGTAGAGCGCGTAGCTCTGGAAGACCATCGCGATGTCTCGCGACGCCGCGGGGACCTTGTTGATCCGGACGTCGCCGATGTAGATGTCGCCGGCCGTCGCCTCCTCGAGGCCGGCGACGGTGTTGAGCGCGGTGGTCTTTCCGCAGCCGCTCGGCCCGAGCAGCGTGAGGAAGCTGCGGTCCTCGACCGACAGCGTGAGGTCCTCGACCGCCGCATGCTCGCCGAACCGCTTGTGCAGGTTCTCGATCTGGACGCTCGCCATCTCTCCTCCTAGCCCTTGACCGCCCCGAGCGTGAGCCCGCGGACGAGGTAGCGCTGCACCGCGAGCGCGAACACGATCACCGGCACGACGGTGACGACGGCGAGCGCCGCCATCGGTCCCCATCGCGTGCCCTTGTCCTGGATGAAGCTCGAGACCACCACCGGGAGCGTCGTCGCGTCGGTGATCGCGAGGCTCGACGCGATCATGAACTCGACCCAGCACAGGAGCGCGCTCATGATCGCGGCCACGGCGAGCCCGGGCGCCGCCAGCGGGAGCACGACGCGGAAGAAGCGCCGCCACGGACCGCAGCCGTCGAGCATCGCCGACCGCTCGATCTCGGGCGGGATCTCGTTGAAGAAGACCATCATCACCCAGACGGTCTGCGGCAAGGTGAGCCCGACGAACGCGACGATGATCGAGATCTGGGTGTCGAGCAGCCCGAGCGTGTTCACGATCACGAAGTACGGGATGACCGCCGTGATCTTCGGATACAGCCCGACCAGCAGCACCAGTCCCGCGAGGATCGGCACCAGCCGCCAGCGCAGGTGCGTGAAGCTGTAGGCGGCGAGCGAGCCGACCAGCACCGAGATCGCCGTCGCCGCCACCGTGATCACGATCGAGTTGCCGAGCGCGAGCGGCACCGAGGAGTTGCGGGCGAAGAGCTCCTCGTAGTTCGCGCCCGTCACCTCCGAGGGCACGATCACCGGCGGCGTGGCGAGCCACTCGAGCGGGATCTTCACGCTGTTGACGAACAGCCACACGATCGGCACGACGACGAACACGAGGTAGACGCCTAGGACCGCCACGCGCGTCACGGTGAACGCGGCCTCGCCGGCGCGCGCACGCCGATAGGCGCGCTCGGCCGCGCGCGCCGCCTCGGCCTGCCCCGCGGCGGGCCGGGCCACGGAGGCCTCAGATCCCGGCACGGCGCTCGATGGTCCGGCGGACCGCGTAGAGGACGAGGATCACCACGAGGGCGAACGCGATCATCAGCCACGACGCCGCCGCGGTGTACGGCAGGTTGAAGAACGCGAGACCCTGCTGGTAGAGGTGGAACGACATGAGGTTCGTCGAGAAGCCCGGGCCTCCGCCGGTCGTCGTGTAGATGTGATCGAGGACGAAGAACGAGAGCAGGAACCGGAAGAGGACCGCGATCGCGATCACCGGCGCCAGCATCGGGAGCAGCACGTGCCGGAACACCTGCCAGCGGGACGCGCCGTCGACCATCGCCGCCTTGATCGGCTCGGACGGCACCGACGCGATCCCCGCCACCACGAGCACGATGACGAACGGCGTCGAGTACCAGACGTCGACCATGATCACCGACCACAGCGCCGTGTGGGGCGCCGTGAACCACGGCAGACCGGAGAGCCCGACGAGCCCCAGCGCCCAGTTGACGAGGCCCGCCTCGGGGTGGAGCATGATCCGCCAGATCGTCCCGACGACCACGCCCGGGATGAACATCGGGACGATGATCAGCGCCCGCGCGATCCGCAGCGCCCAGCTCTCCCCCACGATCATGTAGGCGACGAGCGTGCCGAGGACGACCTGCACCGCGGTGGACACCGACGCGTAGCCGAGGCTGAGGACGAACGAGTCGCGGAACACCTCGTCGCCGAGGACGTTCCGGAAGTTCTCCAGGCCGACCCAGCTCGCGCTGGCGCCGCGGTCCGCCAGCTGCCAGTCCGTGAACGCGAGGTACGTCGAGTAGGCGAGCGGGATCAGGTTGGTGATCAGCAGGAACGCGACGAGCGGTGCCAGGAACGCCACGTACAGCGCCGTGTCGCCCCGACCGATCCCGCGCAGCCTCGTCGCCATCTCGCTCGTCCCACTCCCGCCCCCTAATCCTGGACGAGCCCCTGGCGCCGCGCGAGCTCGACCTCGGGCTCGGCGGGCTTGAGGGTGGCCCACTTCTCGTTGACCTTGGCGATGCCCTCGTCCGCTGACGCCTGGCCGCTGATGACCTCGGAGACGGTCTGGCCGAGGAAGGCCTCGGCCTCGTCCGTGACGACCGGCATCTGCGCGCGGGCGAGGTTGGCCTTGGTCGCCGGGAAGTCGTTGGAGTGCTTCTCCAGGAGCTTGGCGTCCTCGTAGGTCGGCTCCATCACGAGCCCGAAGCCGTAGTCCTCGAAGTACTTCTTGTCGTTCTTCTCGTTGATGTAGTGCTTGATCCACTGCCACGCGGCCTCCTCGTGCTCCGTGCCGGAGCTGATCGCGAGGTGCCAGAGGGCCATATAGTCGAAGCCGGGCGTCGGGTAGGGGACGAACGCCCACTTGCCCTTGACCTTCGACTGCTTGGGATCCTTGAGGGCGGTCCGGGTGAAGCTCGGCCAGCACTCCATGACGCAGGCGTCACCGCCGAGGAAGGCGGCGTTCGCGGCGTCGATGCTCAGGCCGCGGACGCCCTCCGGGCCGAGGTCGAGGTGGCGCTGGAGGCGCTCCACCGCGGCGACCGACGCGGCCGGGTCGTGCGCCATCTTGCCCTGCCCGTCGATGTGGTAGCCGTCGTAGCGGCCCCAGAAGAACGGCGCGAGCTGATCGACCGCCCCGCCGGCCAGGACGAAGGCGCTGATGCCCTTGCGCTTGAACCGGCCGTCGAGCTCGGCGAGGACGGCGTCGAACTCGTCCCAGGTCCAGGCCTCCTCGGGCACGTCGATGCCGGCCTCCTCGAAGAGGTCGGTCCGGATCGCCAGCCCGTACGCGTCCGCGCTGTAGGGCAGCCCGACGAGCTTGCCCTCGGAGTAGGGCACCTTGTCGAGCAGACCGGACACGAACGGCGGGTCGTAGCCGTCGCGCTCCATGTACGGCTCGAGCGGCACGAGGTTGGACCACATCGGTGCGGCGACGGCGGACAGCAGGTCGTAGTTGCCCGCCCCCGTGAGCAGGTCGTTCTGGTTGTTCTTGAGCAGCGTGACGTAGGGGAACGCGGCGATCTTGACGCTCGTCCCCAGCTCGCGCTCGAAGCCCTTCGCCAGCTCCTTCGCCGCCGCGTCGTACGTGCCCGACTGCATGTACGTCGCCGTCAGCGCGCCTCCGAGCTTCTGACCGGCGGCCGGTGACTTGCCCGGGCCCTCGCTCGCCGTCTCGGCGTCGCCGCCGCACGCGGCGATCAGGCTCGCGAACGACATCCCCGCCCCGGCGGCGGCCCCGAGCCGGAGGAACTGGCTGCGGGTGAGCGGCCGCCGGCTGCGGTCGAACTGCTCTGGACTCATGACTCTCGATCTCCCTCTCGGCTTGCCCATCGGCGGCGTAGAAATGAAGTATGTGTTTCACTAGCCGGGATGACGGGCGAAGTTCTAGCACAGGCGAGTGGACCGTTGTCAAGGCGTGTCGTCGCGCAGACATTAGGGTGGGCACTCCCAGGTCTCGACTCTAAGATCGAAATGGAGTTCCCGTTTCATTTTCGAGAGAGGGTGCGAATGACCACGCCAGAGCCACTGCGCGCAGCCGTGACCGCCACGCCGCTGGGGCGGCCCGGGATCCTGTCGCCGGCCTTCATCGCCGAGGGCTGCTTCGTGCACGTCTCCGGGCAGGGGCCGCTGGCCGACGGCGGGTACGTCCCGGGAACGATCCAGGAGGAGACGCGCCGGACGCTCGACAACCTGGCCACGGTCCTCGCGGCATCGGGCTCGTCGCTGCAGCACGTCGTCCGCTGCGGCGTCTACCTCGCCGACATCGCGGACTTCGACGGCATGAACGAGGTCTGGGCGGAGTGCTTCGCGAGCGACCGGCGGCCGTCGCGGACGACGATCCAGGCCGCCGCCCTTCCGGGCGGCATCCGCGTGGAGATCGATTGCGTCGCCGTCCTCGCCGCCGGGTGGCGCGAGCGGCTCGCGGACGCGCCAAGGGCGGACGTCCTCGACTTCGCCGCGATCAGGGACGCGTCGGCATGACGGCCGCGGTCACCGCCACCGATCCGTATGCGGCCTCGCGAACGCTCTACGAGCGTGCGTCCACGTCGCTCGCCGGCGGCGTGTCCACGGCGTTCCGCGTCTACGAGCAGCCCGTGCCGCTGTTCCTGCGCGAGGCGCGCGGTGCGTACCTCGTGGACGTCGACGGGAACGAGTACGTCGACTATGTGTGCGGTTTCGGGCCGATCATCCTCGGCCACGGCCACGAGCGCGTGGCCGCCGCCGTGGGCGCGGCGGCCCGGGGCCTGCAGCAGGTCGGAGGCCAGCACGAGGCCGAGGTCGAGCTGGCCGAGCTGCTCTGCGCGACCGTCCCCGCCTTCGAGCTGGTCCGGCTCTCGATGTCGGGCTCGGAGGCCATCCATGCCGCCGTGCGCCTGGCGCGCGGGGTGACCGACCGTCCCCTCGTCGTCAAGTTCGCGGGCCACTATCACGGGTGGTTCGACGGCATCTACACCGCGACGGCGCATGCGGGCCCCGCGCTGCCGGAGTCGCGCGGGCAGCTGCCGTCGGCGCTCGCGGAGGTCGTCGTCTGCGACTGGAACGACCCGGATGGGCTCGACCGGCTGTTCGGCCAGATGGGCGACCGCATCGCCGCCGTCATCATGGAGGCGATCCCCTGCAACCAGGGGGTGATGTTCCCCCACGCGGGCTATCTCGAGCACGTCCGCGAGCTCACGCGCCGCGAAGGGGCGCTGCTGATCTTCGACGAGGTCATCACCGGGTTCCGCGTGGGGCTGGCGGGCGCGCAGGGCTACACGGGCGTGACGCCCGACCTCGCGGTCGTGGCGAAGGCGATGGCGAACGGCTTCCCGATCAGCGCATACGGCGGGCGGCGCGACCTGATGGAGGCCGTCTCCTCCAACCGCGTCCTGCACGCGGGCACCTTCAACGGCGGCGGCATCTCCGTCGCGGCCGCGCTCGCGACGATCCGGGAGCTGTCCGAGCCGGGCGTCCACGAGCGCATGCACGGCCTCGGCAGGCAGCTGATGACGGGCCTGGAGGACGCGGCGCAGCGCCACGGGCACCGGCTGGTCACCCAGGGCCCGGGAGCGGTCTTCTTCGCCTGGTTCCTGGACGAAGGAGGCGTCCACACCTACCGCGACCACCTGCGCGCCGACACGGGGAAGTACGCGCGGTTCGCCGAGCAGATGCTGCACCGTGGCGTCCGGCTGATCCCGGCGGGCCGCTGGTACCTCACCAACGCGCACGACCAGGAGGCCGTTGACCGGACGCTCGAGGCGGCGGAGAACGTGCTCCGCCGGCTGGCCCCCTGAGGGCGCGCGTTTCCGGCACGGCGATAATCAGGGGACGAGATGCGCGAGAACGGCGAGCAATACACGGTGCGGGCGGTGGAGCGGGTCACCGACATCCTCGACGCGCTGCAGCGGTCGGAGCAGGGGCTCTCGCTCGGCGCGCTGGCCGAGCTCACGGAGATGCCGAAGAGCAGCGTGTTCCGGTACCTGGCGACCCTGGAGATGCGCGGCTACGTCGCCCGGGCCGCCGACAACCACTACACGCTCGGCCTCTCGCTGCCGTCTCAGCGCCAGTACTTCGACCTGCTCGGCGACCGGCTGCGGCCGCTGCTCGTCGAGCTGCGCGACCGCTTCGGCGAGACCGTCAACCTCGGCGTGCTGGACGGCGATCGCCTGATCTACCAGGAGATCGTGGAGAGCCGGCACACGATGCGCCTGGCGGCTCGCCGGGGCGACCGCGACTACCTGCACTCGACCGCGCTGGGCAAAGCGCTGATGGCCACGCTCGACGACGACGAGGTGCGCCAGATCGTGCCCACCGCCGGCATGCCCGCGCGGACCCGCAACACGATCGTCGACATCGACGACTACCTCCGCGCGCTCGAGCAGGTCCGCGCCGACGGGTATGCGACGGACGACGAGGAGAACGAGGAGGGCGCGCGTTGCGTCGCCGTAGCGCTGCGCGAGCTCGTCGTCCCCGCTGGGGTCAGCGTGAGCGCCCCCGCGGTGCGCCTCTCGGCGGCGGAGGCGGCCAAGATCGCCGCGTTGCTGGCGCGCGAGGCTCCCCGGCTGTCGCGCGGCTCGCTCGGCCCGACGCGCCGCTGACCGTCGCCTCGGCCCGCCGACGATCCCCGCGCTCTCGTAGTCTGGCATACTATCTGCCATCCGTACGACGCTCGACATCGCCGACGGGCTGATCGAAGCGTTGATGGCGCGCTACCCCGGCGCCTCCAAGACCGAGGCGATCGAGATCGCGATCACGGCCCACCTGTCTGAGGACGCTGCGACGTGGCTGCGCGCGCAGGCGGGCGCCGTCGAGTTCGACGAGACCGCCTGGCGGCAGGCACGCGCGGTGGAGCGGAGCCGCGCCGCCGAGCGCGTCGGGCCGCTCTCGCCGTGATCCTCGCCGACACCTCGGTCTGGATCGAGTACCTGCGACGGGGCGAGGCCGGTTGGGCGCGGGAGCTCGACGAGTTCCTGGCGCGTGGCGAGGTCATGATGTGCGGCCCGGTACTCGCCGAGCTCGTCGCCGGGGTGCCGGCGGAACGTCGCAGCGAGTACGCGCTCCGTCTACGGGCGCTTCCGTGGTCCGGCCTCGACCGTGACGGTTGGCTCCGGGCGGGACTGGTCCGCGGCGATCTCCTCCGCGCCGGGTTCACCGCGAGCCTGATCGACATCGCGATCGCCGTCTCAGCGGTCCAGGCGAACGTGCCCCTCTGGACCGCCGAGGCCGCACACGAACGTGTCGCCGCCGGCATGAGCGACCTCATGGTCCGCTACCAGCGCGTCTGAGAACGCAGCACCTCCGCCTGTCGGTGAGCGGTACCGGGCGACGCGGTGTTCCTGCCGCGCGCGGTGCCGCATTGCTTCTCGGTGGCGAAGGCGTCCGGCGTGGCGCGGCTGATGCTGATCATCTCGCCCTCGAACACGCTGAGCCAGTACTTCGACGTCATGGGCCGGCCGGGCACCGGGGCCGAGCTGCCGGCCCCGGTGAGCGACCTCCCGGTCGGCGAGGCGATCGCCGCCCTCGCTGCTCACGGCGTCTCCATCCTCGGCCCGGGGCCGAGCCTCGTCGAGGACGCGCGCTGAAGGAGCCGGTCCAGCTCGGCGCCGTGGGCCCTCAGCCACGTGCCCCCGGCGCCGAGGCTCTGGATCTCGACGTCGTTGGCCTGCTTGAGTGCGATCGCGTCGTGGCCGCCCTGGCCGAAGACCCGGATCAGCGCGGTGTTGGCGATGGTCGGCGTGCCGCCGGCGACGCCGACCGCGCCGCCGTTGACCAGGATGCTCCCAGCCGCGGTGCGGCTGATCGCGATCGAGTTGTCGGCGCTGTCGCCGAACACGGTCAGCACGCCGGAGCCGGGGCTGAACGTGGCGGTGGTCGCCGCGCTCGCGGGAGAGCTCGTCACGGCGATCACGCCGGCGGCGATCACCGCGGCCGCGATCACCCGGCGAACCGCGCGCGCGTTCTTCCTCGTGAGGGTCACGGTGCGGCCTCCGCGCAGATCGCGTACGCGTCATACAGCCGCATCTGGCCGGAGACGTTGTCGTAGCAGCCATGGATCGTTCCGTCGGCACCGGGCACGGCGGCGTAGCCGACGCCGGCGACCGAGGTGGCCGCGACCGCGGCGACCGCGATCAATAAGCGCCTGAGGCGCATCTCGAGTTCCTCTCTGTCTGGGGGGATGAGGTCAGCGGGCCGGGCGCCGCCGCAGCGCGGCGACGGCGTCGCGGCCCTTCATGCCGGCGGCCGTGAGCCCGTGGACCCGGACCGTGCCGCTGACGTGACGCGGCACGCGCCGGATGGCGACGCGGCGGCGACCGGTCGTGATGACCGTGCGGCGCCCGTTGCTGAGCCGGACCGCCGCCTGGTGGCGCTCCGCGCCGCGCGCGCCGCGCCACGTCGCCACCAGGGTCGAGCCGACGCGCCGCACCCGCAGCTGCGACGGCTTGCCCGGCCGCGCGGCGGACGGGGAGCGGTAGCGGGCGACCACGATCTTGTCGCGCATCTGGCCGTCCTGCTCCACGACGGCGACGATGTCGCGCCGCTCGGCGCGCCCGTCACCCGGGGTGAAGCGAAGCCGTCCCTCGCTGCCCTTCGCGACGCCGATGAGGCCACCCGCGCTCGCCCCGCTCTCCATGAACGTGACCTTCTGGCCCTCGCGCGGCTCGATCCGGTACGCAAGCGCCCGGCGGTGGCCGCGGCCGGTCACGCGGGCGTCGACCTTCGGCTCGTCGAGGCCGTCGGCCGACCGCAGCGAGACGATCTCCGAGGAGCCGTCCTCGACCTCGATCCGCCAGCGGCCGGCGCTGGGCTTCGAGATCGCGATCTGCGTCAGCTTCGCGCGCGGGTCCTTGAGCACGAAGAACGGGCTCTGCTGGACCGGCTCGAGGTCGTCGGGCGTCGTCAGCCGCTCGCCCTTCGGGCCGACGAGCGTGACCTTGGGCGGCGCGTCCTTGCCCTCCAGCGCGATCACCGCGCCGGGCAGTCCGGCCGGGAGGTCGATCGTCCGGGCGTCACCCGCGGCGGCTGCTCGCGCGCCGGAGGCGCCCGCTCGCTTGATGTGCTCGCGGTAGGGCCCGAGCTCGCAGCCGGCGAAGTAGAGCGTCGGGAACGTCTCGCCCCAGCGATAGCCGAAGCCGGGCTCCCAGTCGTCGACCAGCACGTCGATCTTGAGGCACACCGCCACGCCCTTGCTGGACACGAGAGCCTTCGCCGAGGCGCACCAGTCCACGAAGTCGAGGCACGCCTTGATGTACGCCTCGGCGTTGAACTTCGGGAACATCGCCTCGAACAGCAGGAACCCCTGGAGGCTGGCCACGCCGTCGATGCCCCAGCGGAAGTCGGCGCGCATCTTCATGTAGCCGTCGGTGTGGAACTGCAGCCGCGCGTCGACCAGCGGGATCTCGACGAGGCGCAGCTTGCCGTAGGCGCGCAGCACCGCCGGGCGATCGGCGTAGGTCGCCAGCCCGAGGCCGGCGTCGAGGCTGATCGCGGAGGCGCCGAGGATGTTCGGCCCGGCGGTGAGCTTGACGTCGCCGCACAGCGCGAACGTCGGGATGCCGTAGTCGATCACGATGTCGGGCAGCGGCGGGTTGAACGTCCAGCCGAACGTGTCCTTCATGAACTGCTGCTGGTTGAACGTCTCGACCCCGACGTGCGGGACGCAGTTGCTCCTCTTCGGGTTGATCTCGATCCGGAAGGCGATCCGCTGCAGGAAGACGGGGCCGAACGGGCCGATTCCGGGGCTGCCGAAGTCGACGGCCGCACCGGCGTGCTCGAACTCGCCGTTGCGGATGCCGGCGTCGCCCTCGATCGTGTAGGGGATCGGGTCGGGGAGCCCGACCTTCGCGGAGATCTCCCACAGGTCGACGCCGTCGTAGGTGACCCTCAGCTCATGCAGGCCGATCGGGCCGACGGCGGCGTCGCGCACCTCGAAGGAGAACGGCGCGGACGCCGACGCGGTGGCGGCGCCGGGCCGCAACATGATCGGCTCGTCCGACGTCGACCCGCCGAACTGCTGCGGCAGCGCCAGGTAGACGCCGAGCTTCGAGCTCCCGCCCGAGACCAGCTCGGGGGCGCCCGGCATGCCGGTGATGCGCAGGCCGTTCAGCCGTGCCTGGCCGTCGACCTCGAAGCCGCCCAGCCGGTCGGACGAGAGCCGCCAGGCGATGCGACCGTCGAACAGCTTGACGATCGACCCCTTGGCCGGCACCGTCACGGCCGCGCGGTTCGCCTTGATCTCGGGCGCCGCGCCGGCCGGGATGTCGATCACGAGGGTGCTGCCCGACAGCGGGCGGACGGTGATCCCGTTGAGGACGACGGCCTCCTCGGAGTACCAGCGCGTCACCGCGCGGCCGTCGCGCTCGATCGTCCGCTTGCGGATGCAGGCCGACTTGACGCTCAGCTTGCCGTGCGTCATGCCGGGCTGGCAGGCGGGCTCCAGCAGCGTTAGCGTCACCTCGTCGGTGTCGGTGGCGCCCTTGTCGTCCGTCACCCGCACGCGCACCAGCCGCTTGCGCGTGTCGACGAGGCCCTTCAGCGCCTCGAACGTGTGCGTGAGCGTGGGCGTCGCACCGGTGTCGCGCTCGAACGCGCCGTTCGCGTCGAGGTCCCACTCGTACTTGACGATCGAGCCGTCGGGGTCATGGGACGGCGAGGCGTCGAGCACCTTCGGCACGCTCTCGCGCGCCAAGAGGCCGGCACAGCTGACCAGCGTCCCGACCTTCTTGCACTGCTTGTCGTAGGTCGCGACCGGCGCCTGGTTGCTCGACTCGGGCGTCGGCTCCGGCGTCGGCTGCGGCTGCGCCTGACCGACCGTGATGCTCCGCTCGGTGACGTCGCTGTGAGAGCCGTCGGCGCCCAGGTAGCTCACGCGCAGCCGCACGACGTGCACGCCCGCGGGGTACGCGTGCGTGGCGACCGTCTCGTTGCCGTCGTCGAACTGGCCGTCGCCGTCGAGGTCCCACATATGGGCGAGGAACTGCGTGTGCTCCGGCGGGCCCTTGCTCGTGGACCGGAACGTCACCTCCTCGCCCGGCGCCGGATCGGCCGGGGTGTACTCGAACGAGGCGTCCGGCGGGTGGGCGGACGCCGACCCGGCCGTTACGAGCATGACGACGATCGCCGCGACGGCGAACGGGAGGCGCTGCATTGGGGATGACCTCCGGGAAGGTGGGGAGCGGGGAGCGCCGCGCGGTGAGAGAGGGGAGCGTCGCGGCCGGCGCATGGTGCCGTCCCCCGGCGGACCCTCGCATCGTGGAGCGACCCCTAACCGCCCCCCAATCTTTGCCCCCGCCCCGTCAGGCCGCGGGTTCGCCGAGCCCGGCCAGCAGCGCGCGCAGCCCGAGCTCGAAGCCGCGATCGTCGAGCGTGGCCCGATCGGCCGCGGCCAACGCGCGCGCAAGCGAGGGATGGTCCTGCTCGTACTCCTCCACCGGCTGCTCGAAGCCGGCGGTGAAGCGCAGGATCCCGGACCCGAGCACGAGGTAGTCGAGGGCGGCCATGATGGCGCTGGCCTCCGCCCCGTCCCAGCCGGCCGCCAGCAGGATCGTGAACAGGCGGTCGTACGTCGTGAGCGCCGAACGGGTGCGGACGGGACGGCGCATGATCACCCCGAGCACCTCGGGGTGCCGCGCGAAGGCGCGACGGTACTCGCGCGCCGCCTCGGCGAGGTTGGTCTGCCACGTGGCGTCCGGATCCGGCTTCACCGGCGCGATCTCCTCGTTGATGAGCGCCGAGACCTCGTCGAGCAGGTCGTCCCTCGAGGCGATGTGGTGATAGAGCGACGCGCCCTCGACGCCGAGGTGACTGGCGAGCTTGCGCATGGTCAGCCGTTCGAGGCCCTCGCCGTCGATCAGCTCCAGCGCGGCTTCGGCGATGCCGCGGCGTGAAAGGAGAGGGGTGGTCGGACGAGCCACTTGACGATTCGCTCAGTCTGCGATTACGCTAACGCGCGTTCAGTTCCTAACAGCGTTAGGTTATCAATGACGATTCACGAGCCACGCCAGCTGTACGAACGGGACGCCGAGTTAGCCGTATTCGACCGACTCCTCGACGTCGACGCCGCCGGCGGCGGGCGTCTCGTCCTCGTCGAGGGGCCGCCCGGGATCGGCAAGACGCGTCTGCTCGCGGAGGCGCGGAGGCGTGCCCCCTCCGCCGGTCTGGAGGTCCTCCGCGCGCGCGGTGTCGAGTTGGAGCACGAGCGTTCCTACGGGATCGTGCGACAGCTGCTCGAGCCCGTCCTGACGGCCCTTTCCGCAGCCGAGCGCGCCCAGGTCCTCGCCGGCGCGGCACGGACGGCGGTGCCGGTGCTGGATCCCACGGGCACCCATGACGAGGGCGATCTCTCCTTCTCGGCGCTCCACGGGCTGTACGCGGCGACGGTCAACCTCAGCGCGCGCCGACCGCTGCTCGTCTGCATCGACGACCTGCACTGGTGCGACCTCGCCTCGCTGCGCTGGCTCGCGTACCTGCTGCCGCGCATGGAAGACCTCCCGGTCATCGTCGTGGCGAGCACGCGCCCCCCGGGGTCGAGCTCGCCCATCGCACAACTCGTCGAGGACCCGCTCACCATTCTCGTGCGACCCGCGCCGCTCAGCGAACTGGGTTCTGCCGCCGTCGTCCGCGATCTGCTCTCCACGGCGGCGACTCCCGCCTTCTACGCCGCGTGCCACGCCGAGAGCGGCGGGAACCCGTTGTGGCTGCGCGAGCTCGTCCGGGCGGTCGCCGCGCAGGGCCTGGAGCCGGATGCCGCGGCGGCTGCAACGCTCCGCGACCTCGGGGCCCAGGCGATCCGGCGCACGGTCGTGACCCGGCTCGAGCGGCTGCCGCGCGCCGCCGTCGCGATGGCGCGGGCCGTCGCCGTGCTGGGCGACGGAGCCGACTTCGACCACGCCGCAGCGCTGGCGCAGCTCGACGGCGACCAGGCGTTCGAGGCCGTGCTGGCGCTGCAGGCCGCGGACGTGCTGCGCACGAATCCGCAGCTCGCGTTCGTCCATCCCGTCGTGCGGGCGGCGGTCGAGGGTGACCTGGCGCCGCTGGAGCGAAGCCGCGGTCACCGCCGCGCCGCGTCGCTGCTGGCGCACGCCGGCGCCGAGCCCGAGCGGGTCGCCGCGCACCTGCTGATGGCGCCCGCCGAGGGCGATTCAGGCGTGGTGGAGACGCTCCGCGCGGCGGCGCGCGACGCACGCACGCGCGGGGCCGCCGAGAGCAGCGTCGCCTACCTCCGGCGTGCGCTCGCGGAGCCGCCCGACGACGCCGTGCGTCCGGAGCTGCTGATCGAGCTCGGCGTCAGCGAGAGCTTGGTCAACGACCCCGCGGCGGCCGAACACCTCGCGCAGGCGCTCGACCTGCTCGCAGAACCGGACCAGCGCGCGCAGGTCGGCTTCACGCTCGGCAGGACGCTGTACACGCAGGCGCGCGTCGACGAGGCCGTCCGCGCCTTCGAACGCGCCCTCGCCGAGCTGCCCCCGGTCGACACGCCGCTGCGTCGCCTGCTCGAGGCGGCGCGCGCGCACACCGTCTTCACCCGGTCGGGTGCCGCCCGTCTGCAACTGCCCAGAGCCTGCTGCGAGCAGGATCTCGGCGGCCGCTGGCTCGAAGCGCTCGGCGCGTATGTCGACGCCCACTCGGGCGCCTCGGCGGAGCAGGCCACGGAAGGCGCGGAGCGCGCGCTCGCGGGCGGGGTCTTCGTCGAGCAGGACAACGGCGGCGGCGGGCTCGCAGCCGCTGCGCTCGTGCTCATGCACGCGGACCGCGACGTCCGCCCGGTGCTGGACGACGCGCTCGCGCATGCGCACGCGCACGGGTCGGTGCTCGCGTTCGCCGCCGTCAAGGTGTTCCGGGCCCGCGCGGCCTTCCTCCGCGGCCAGATCGCGGACGCCGAGAGCGACGCGGTCGACGCGCTGAGCGCGGTGGGGCAGTGGAACGTCGCGATCGGCGCGCGGTGGGCGGCCGCCTATCTGGCCGACGCGCTGATGGAGCAGGGCCGGCTCGACGAAGCCGCCCGGGCGCTGGCGCGGGGCATCCCGCGGGCGGGGGAGCCGGTGCCCGCCTTCGCTCTCCGGCACTGGCTCGTCGACAGCGCGGCACGGCTGCGCGTGCTCGGGGGCGATCTGCGCGGCGCCGTCGCCGACCTCCTCGACGCGGGCCGGCGCATGGAGGAGCTGGGGCGCACCAACCCCGCGTTCATGGCATGGCGCTCGCAGGCGGCGATCGTCCTGCTCGCGCTCGGCGAGCGCGATCGCGCCGCCGCCCTCGCGGCCGAGGAGCTCGCGCTCAGCCGCCGCTGGGGCGCTCCGCGCGCGCTGTCCATCTCGCTTCGCGCCATGGGGCTGGCCGAGGGCGGCACCGCGGGCCGCGAGCTGCTGGAGGAGGCCGTCACCGTGACGGAAGGCTCACCAGCGCGCCTCGAACACGCGAAGGCGCTCGTCGAGCTCGGTGCCGCTCTGCGGCGGGCCAACCGCCGGGTCGATGCCCGAGAGCGGCTGCGGGAAGGTCTCGACGTCGCGCTCCGGCACGGTGCGCTGCCCGTGGTCGAGAGAGCCGAGACGGAGCTGCTGGCGACCGGCGCGCGGGCCCGCCGGCTCCTGCTGCGCGGCGCCGAGGCGCTCACGGCGAGCGAGCGCCGGGTCGCCGGCCTCGCCGCCCAGGGCGCGACCAACCGCGAGATCGCGCAGTCGCTGTTCGTGACGACCAAGACTGTCGAGGTGCACCTCACGAGCGCCTACCGCAAGCTGGACATCAGCTCGCGCGTCCAGCTCCCCGGCGCGCTGGCCGCCTGACGCGGCCCGCAGCGTGTGCTGCGGGCCGCGTGGGCCTTCAGCCCGCCTTGCGGACGAAGTGGAACCCGACGTCGTCGCCGGGCAGCGTGTAGTTGAGGCCGACCGCGTCGGCCGGGAGCGTGTAGTTGAGCGACGTCGCGCTGGTGCGCTCGACGGCCGTCGGCGCGGCCTGGGCCGACGTCGACGCGGCGAGCGCGACGGCGACGGCGGCCGCGGCGCCGAGCGCGATGCGGATGGGGAGCGGGAGCAAGGGTGCCTCCATGGGGAGTGGTTGTCGGACGCCGAGGACCGTGCCAGGCCACGAGCGGGGTTCGCATCGTGGACGACCCCCAATCCGCCCCCTAGTCACTGCGCCCCGATACGCTCGCGAGACACCGGATGGACGAGGACGCCTCACGGCTGCTGGAGCTCGGATACGAGCAGGAGCTCCGCCGCGACCTGCACGGGCTCGAGAACGTCGCTCTCGGCTTCGCGACGATCTCGCCGGTCGTGGGGCTGTACGCGGTCGTGCTCATCGGGACCTCGGTCGCGGGACCCGCGTGGGTGTGGGTGCTCCCGGTCGTGCTCGCCGGGCAATGCACGGTGCTGGCGGTGTACTCGGAGCTCGCGGCCGAGTTCCCGCTGACCGGAGGGGCCTACCAGTGGAGTCGTCGGCTGCTGGGCTGGGGCTACGGCTGGTTCAACGGCTGGATGGCGGTCTGCGCGTACGCGGTGGCCAACACCACGATCGCGTATCTCGGCGCGCCGTGGGCGCTCACGGTGGCCGGCATCGAGGCGACCTCCTCGTCGATCGTCGTCACGGCGATGGTGCTCGTGCTCGTGTGCGCGCTGGTCGGCGCGGGCGGCATCCGCGTGCTGAAGCGGGTGGTCGAGGCGGGCATCGCCGCGGAGGCGGCGGCGGCCGTGGGCATCGGCATGGCGCTGCTGCTGGTCTTCCGCGAGCAGGATCTGTCGATCCTCACGCAGACGCTGGGGGCCGAGGCGCGCTCCGGCGGCTCGGTGGGCGCGGCCCTGCTGGCGGCGCTCGCCGTGGGCGGCTGGGTGTTCATCGGCTTCGACGCGTGCGTGGCCGGTGCCGAGGAGACGCGGAACGCCGCCCGTCACGTGCCGCGGGCCCTCTGGGTCGCCCTGCTCACGGTCGGCGCGCTCGTGATGCTCAACGCCGTGGCGGCGGCGCTCGCCCATCCGGATCCCGGGGCGGTCGTGCGCGGCGACGATCTCGACCCGTTGACCACCACGGTCGTCAACTCGTTCGGCTCGTGGTCGGCGAAGCCGTTCGCGGCGCTCGTGCTCGTCGCCTTCCTCAGCTGCGGCATGGCCTCGCAGTCGCTCACGGCCCGCACGCTGTACTCGATGGCCCGTGACGGCGCGCTCCCGGCGTCGCGCGTGCTGCGCCGCGTGGACCGGCGTGGCTCGCCGCTCGCCGCGATCGTCGTCACCGCCGCGGTGGCCTGCGGCGGACTCCTCCTGGGCCTCGACGCCACCGCGATCGGCACCCTGATCGTGTTCGGCACCGCGGCGATCTACGTGTCGTTCCTCCTGATCGCCGTCGCCGCGCTCGTGGCCAGGGTGCGCGGCAGCTGGCAGCCGCAGGGGCACGTGCAACTGGGGCGGGCCGGGCTCGTGCTGAACGCCGTGGCGGTGGCATGGCTCGCCTTCGAGACCGTGAACATCGCCTGGCCGCGAGAGTCGATCGCCCCGCCGGGCGCTCCCTTCTACCAGGTCTGGGCGGCGCCGCTGGTGCTGCTCCTGATCACCACGACCGGCATCGCGTACTACTCGGTCCGAGCGCCCAAGGCCGTCAGCCGCTCCACCAGCCAGGCTGCCCGCGAGGTGGTGAACCGCAGCTCGACGGTGCCCGACCGATCTCGATGAAAGGCCTGCGCGGAGTAGCTCAGGCGGATGCGCTCCGGCTTGTCCAGCGTCGCGCTCACCGCGCCCAGCAGCGCATGGTCGACAGGGATGTCGACCTCCGTGTCGTGCCCGTACCAGACCACGATGCGGCGGGTGGTCAGGGCGATGGCGCCGTTGACGGCGACCTTCCGCAGCGAGTAGTGCCTGGTGCGCGCTCGGTAGTTACGGAACGTGACCGACCCTGACAGCCCTTCCTCGAGCACCTCGACGCCCTCGGCGCGGAGCGAGGTCCTGAGCTCGTCGGGGAACCGGCCCGAACCCAGCAGGAGACGGCGCAGCACGTTCATCACGTCTTGCCTATCGGTGCTGGTTGCCGGTGTCAACCGGCGTGCCGTGGTCAGACGGCGAACGTCGGCTCCACCGGTCCAGCCGCGGCCGTGACGCGGTTCCGCCCGCCGCGCTTGGACTCGTACAGCGCGCCGTCCGCGGCGTCGACGAGCGCGCGCGGGTCCAGCGCGTCATCGGGGAACGTGGCGAGCCCGGCGCTCGCCGTCACCGCCGGGTCCTGGCCGTGATCGCGCCCGCCACGCGGCGCAGCACGTCGTCGCCCACGAGATGCCCGTGTGCTGGCCCGGCCGATCCGCCGCTCCGCGGTGCTGCTCGGCAAGTGGCTCGGGCTGGTGGTCTTCGGCACCGGCTTCGTCGTCCTCGCCGGGCTGGCCCAGTGCCTCGTCGTCTGGGCGACGGTGGACTACTGGCCACCGGACCCGGCGGCCGCCCTCGCGCTGCTCGCGGCGCAGACGACCGTGCTGCTCACCCTCGCCGTCCTGCTCTCGACCGCCGTGTCCCCGATGGCGTCGGGCGTGGTCGCGGTCGGCCTCTTCGGCGCCACCTGGGTGGCCGGCGTCGTCGGCGCCATCGGTGCCTCGCTCGACAACGACTCCGTGGCGCGCGTCGGCACCGTGTCGCGGGTGCTCCTGCCCACCGACGGCCTGTGGCGAGGGGCGATGCATGCGTTCCAGGACCCGTCGGCGCTGATCCAGTTCGGCGGGCAGGACGCCGAGGCCTTCCCGTTCCTGAGCCCGGCGCCGTTGACGGCCGTCTACCTCGCCTGGGTTGCGGTGTGGGTGGCGGTGATGTTTTGGCTGGCGGCGGTGTCGTTCCTGCGCAAGGACCTTTGAGTGGCCGATGGGTCGAACTTCCGCTTGTAAGGAGGCACGGAGGGTGGGCGGTTTCGCATCGTGGAACGCGATGGCCCGACGCCCACGCTCCGGAAACTGGCGGGTCGCGAAAGGGTCGCTATACGACCCCTAAACAACCCCGCCTCTGCCCGCACACCTCCTTGAAGGCGCGCTCGAGCCGTCCGCATTCCACGACGCGGAATCGCCCCGCCCAGCCCAGCCAACCCCGCCTCCCTACAAGCGAAGTTCGTCCCGCCACTACGCGCACTGCGCAAACCGCTCGCCCGCGACATCCTCACGATCGGCGGCCGCGCGATAGCGCGAGTAGGCATCGCGGCGTGAGCGGGTGTCGGCCTGACACCAGCCCCGGTACGCGGTGCGCGCCTCGTCACGGGCAGCGACCCACGCCTGGTGGAGGTCCCAGGGCTCCATCGGAACGGCACTCCAGCGGCTCACGCCTGGAGGAGGAGGCGCCCGGGGGCGCTGATACACGCGGCGGCGGATGTATCACGGGCGCCCGAGCCGGCTCCTAGCAGGCATGAGGAGCGACCATCCGCACGAGTTTCCCGGCGAGCCGGACGGCATCGTCGCCGGTGACGGACACGTCGAGGCCGGCCCGATCGACCTGGTCCGCAACGGCGACAAGCCGATGCGGCCGCTGCAGCGCCTGACGCTGCTGTGCGACGAGGGCTCGGTCCACGTGATCCGCTCCGAGGTCACCTCGGAGCACATGGGACACAAGGCCAAGCCGGGCGACGGCGTCGTCGGCGCCTACGGGCGGATCGGCGGCCGGCCGGTCGTCTGCTACGCGCAGGACGCGACGTTCGCCGGCGGATCGGTCGGCCGCCAGCACGCGGACACGATCGTGCGGCTGCAGCGGATCGCGGCCGCCGCCGGCGTGCCGATCATCGGCTTCGTCGAGTCCGGCGGCGCCCGCATGCAGGAGGGCCTGGCCGCCCTCAACGGCTACGCGCGGATCTTCTACGAGAACGTGTCGCTGTCCGGGCAGGTGCCGCAGATCTCCGTGATCACGGGCCTCTCGGCCGGCGGCGGCTGCTACTCGCCCGCGCTGACCGACTTCGTCGTGATGACCGGCGAGGCGCGGATGTTCCTCACCGGCCCGGCCGTGGTGCGCGAGGTGACCGGAGAGGACACGACGGCCGAGAAGCTCGGCGGGCCGCGCGTGCACGAGCGCAACGGCGTGGCCCAGTTCGTCGCCGAGACCGACGTCGACGCCGTGTTCCTCGTGCGGCAGCTGCTCGGGTACCTGCCGCAGAAGGCCGGCGCCCCCCTGCCGGTCGCCCCGGCCCGCGAGCCGGAGCTGCAGAACCCCGGCAGCGTCGTCCCGCTCGACCAGCGGCGCGCGTACGACGTCCTCGACGCCGCGCGCGGCATCGTCGACGGCGGCTCGCTGCTCGAGGTCGCGCCCCGCTGGGCGCCGAACCTCGTCACGGCGTTCGCGCGGATCGACGGATCGCCGGTCGGCATCGTCGCGAACCAGCCGCGGCACCTGGGCGGCGTGCTCGACGCCGACGCGGGCCAGAAGGGCGCCCGCTTCGTCCGCGCCTGCAACGCGTACGGCGTCCCGCTCGTCGTGCTCGTCGACACGCCGGGGTTCATGCCGGGAGCCCAGCAGGAGTCCGGGGCCGTGATCCGGCACGGCGCGAAGCTCCTGCACGCCTTCGCCGAGGCGACGGTGCCGCGGTTCACGGTCGTGCTGCGCAAGGCGTTCGGCGGCGCGTACATCACGATGAACTCGAAGGACCTCGGCGCCGACCTGACGCTGGCGTGGCCGGCGGCCGAGCTCGGCATCATGGGCGCCGCCCAGGCCGTCGGGATCATCCACCGGCGCGAGCTCGCGCTGGCCGAGGACCCCGAGACGGAGCGCCGGCGGCTCGCCGACGCGTACGCGTCGCGCCACCTCGACGCGCGCACCGCCGCCCGCGAGGGTTACATCGACGAAGTCGTCCATCCGGGCGAGACGCGCGGGCGCCTCGCCTGGGCGCTCGGCACGCTCGCGACCCGAAACCGAGAGGCTGTCCGTGTCCGGAACATCCCCCTCTGAGCCCCGGCTCGCCGGCCGCGTCGCGCTCGTCACCGGGGCCTCGCGCGGGATCGGCGCCGCGATCGCCGCGCGGCTGGCCGGCGACGGCGCCGCCGTCGCCGTCAACTACCGCACGGGCCGCAGCGAGGCCGAGGCGGTCGTCGACCGCATCCGCGCGGACGGCGGCCGCGCGGTGGCGATCGCGGGCGACGTCAGCGACTTCGGCGACGCCGAGCGGCTGGTCGCCGCGACGATCGAGGCGCTCGGCGGCCTCCACGTGCTGGTCAACAACGCGGGGATCGCGCGCGACGCGCTGATCTACAACATGGGCCCCTCCGACTGGCTCGACGTCATGAGCGTCAACTTCGGCGGGACGTTCAACTGCACGAAGGCGGCGATCGGCCACTTCATGTCCCAGCGCGAGGGCTCGATCGTCAACGTCTCGTCGGTCATGGGCGAGCGCGGCTGGACCGGCGAGTCCAACTACGCCGCGTCCAAGGCCGCGATCAACGCGTTCACTCGCTGCTCCGCGATCGAGCTCGCCCGCTTCGGGATCCGCGTCAACGCGATCCTGCCCGGGTTCGCGCCGACCGACCTCGTCGCCGGGCTGATGAGCCGCGAGAACGGCAAGGGCGTGCGCAAGCAGATCCCGATGCGCGCGTTCGCGGAGCTCGACGACATCGCGCGCGTCGCGGCGTTCCTCGCCGGCTCCGATGCCGCGTACATGACCGGCTCGCTGCTGACCGTCGACGGCGGTGCGGCCGCCGTCCTCGGCGTCGGCGCCCCGCTCTGAGACCCGATGTATCAGCCCGGGATGCCGGGCGCTCTGTGTAGCCAATGCACCCCGACCGGAGGTTCCCCAAGTGACGACGCAGACCGACATCGCCCAGGCGGTCAAGGAGGCCGTGGCCGAGGCGCTCGCCCTCGAGGAGGACGAGGTCACGTCGGACGCCGCGATCACCGCCGATCTTGGCGCCGAGTCGATCGACCTGCTGGACGTGCTCTTCCGCATCGAGCGCGCCACCGGCGTGAAGCTCGAGGCGGCCGACCTGGCGGACTACATCCAGGGCGGCATCCCGGACGAGGTCTTCGGCGACGACGACGGCAAGGTCTCAGAGACCGGCCTCGCGCAGCTCAAGCGCGTCATGCCGCAGATCGACGAGTCCGCCCTCGAGGGCGAGCTCGAGGCGGAGCGCGTGATCGACCTGTTCACCGTGGCCAACCTCGTCGAGCTCGTCTCCCAGCGTGGCGCTGTCGCCTCAGCCTGAGATCCGCGTGGGCATCGACCTCGTGGAAGTGGCACGGCTCGACCGGCTGCTCGCCGACCACCCCGTGGCGGCGGAGCGGCTCTTCACCGAGCGGGAGCGCCGCCAGTGCCGCGGCGGCGCCAGCCTGGCCGGACGCTTCGCCGCCAAGGAGGCGGTGCTGAAGGCGTTCGGCACGGGCCTCGGCCCCGGCATGCGCTGGACCGACGTCGAGATCGTCCGCGGCGCCGCCGGCCGGCCGTTCGTGGAGCTCTCCGGCGCCGCCGCCGCGCTCGCCCGGCGGCGCGGGCTGCGCGACATCGACGTCTCGCTCACGCACTCGGCCGGCCATGCCATCGCCAACGTCGTCGCCGTCTGGGACCCCGCATGCGCTTCCACCTGATCGACCGCATCGACGACTGGGACTCCGGCCGGCGCATCCGCGGCGTCAAGCTCACGTCGCGCAGCGAGTCGTTCTGGCGCCCCGGGCCCGTCGAGGCGCAGATGCCCGAGGCGCTGATCCTCGAGGCGCTCCTCCAGGCCGGCACGTGGCTCGTGATGCTCACCACCCGGCGCCAGAAGCGCGCGGCGCTGCTCTCGATCGGCTCGGCGACGTTCGCCGCACCGGTCGCGCCGGGCGACGTCCTCGCGCTCGAGGTCGAGATCGCGTCGATGACCGACGAGGCGGTGCTCGTGTCGGGCCGCGTCACGGTTGGCGACCGGCTCGTGCTGGAGGCGCACGACGTGATGTGCTCGCTGATGGACGCGGAGGCGCTCGAGGATCTCGACGCGACCGAGCGCATGGAGCAGGGCCTGTGGCGCGAGGCGGCATGAGCCGCGTCGCGATCACCGGGCTCGGCGCCGTGACGCCGGTCGGCAACGACGTCGAGAGCACGTGGGCCTCGCTCGTGGCCGGCCGCAGCGGCGTCGGCCCGCTGACGACGTTCGACGCCACGACCTTCCCGGTGCGGATCGCCGGGCTGGTCAAGGGCTTCGACGTCCGCGCGCGGCTGCGCGACCCTCACGATGCCCGGCACCTGTCGCGCGCGGCGGGCTTCGGCGTCGGCGCGGCGCTCGAGGCGCTCGCGGACGCCGGCGTGGAGCCCGGCGACTACGCGGCGGGCGAGCGCGGCGTAGCGCTCGGCGGCAGCGTCGGACGGCCGGGGCTCGACGAGCTGGCGGCGATCGCCGGCGTCCGCAAGGAGAGCGAGAACCGCGCGCTGCTCCGCCACTCGCCCGCCACCGTCGTCCGCAACAACCAGAACACGGCGACCGCCACGGTCGCCCGCCTCGCGGGCTGCGCCGGCCCCGTCATCGGCGTCAGCACGGCGTGCACGGGCTCGGCGCATGCGATCGGCGAGGCGATGCGCCGCATCCAGGAGGGCGACGCCCGGCTGATGCTGGCCGGCGGCACGGACGCGCTCACGACCTGGCTCGACGTCCTCGGCTTCTCGCTGCTGGGAGCCCTCACCACCCGCCACAACGACGAGCCCGAGCGCGCCTCGCGGCCGTTCGACCGCCACCGCTCCGGGTTCGTCCTGGGCGAGGGCTCGGTCATGGTCGTGCTCGAGGACTGGGACTCGGCCGTCGCCCGCGGCGCCCGCATCCACGGCGAGCTCACCGGTTACGGCGCGACGATGAACGCCTACCGGATGACCGACGCGCCGCCGGACGGCGGCGGCGCCATCGGCGCCATGGCGGCCGCGCTCGAGGAGTCCGGCCTCGACACCGGCGCCGTCGACTACGTGGCCGCGCACGGAACCAGCACGCCCGGCAACGACGCCTCGGAGACGGTGGCGCTCAAGCGGGTGTTCGGAGCGGACGCGACACGGATCGCCATCAGCTCGCCGAAGTCGATGACCGGCCACCTGACGGCCGGGGCCGCGGCGCTCAACCTGCTGGCCGCCGTGCTCGCGATGCGCGACTCGGTCGTGCCGCCGACGATCAACCTCGACGAGCCGGACCCCCAGCTCGACCTCGACTACGTCCCCAACCGCGCCCGCCGCATGGAGGTGCGCGCCGCCGTCGTCAACGCGTTCGCGTTCGGCGGGACCAACGGCTCGCTGGTCGTCCAGCGACCCGACCTCGTCAAGGAGGCCTGACCGCCATGTTCCACCGGCCGGTCCTGGATCGCGTCCTCGAGCTCGAGCCGCGCACGCGCGCCCGCGGGCTGCGCAACGTCCCGAGCACGCTCGACGTGTTCGACAGCCACTTCCCGCGCTTCCCGGTGCTGCCGGGCGTCGTGGTCCTCGACTCGCTCGCCGAGCTCGCCAGGCTCGTCCTGCCGGGCGCCCCGGAGGCCTGGCGGCTCGGGGGCGTCGGGCGCACGCAGTTCCGGCACTACGTCCGGCCCGGCGACCAGCTTCTGCTCGACGTCACGATCGAGCAGCTCGAGCCGATGTCGGCGACGCTGAGCGGCGAGGCCCGCGTCGCCGGCCGGCTCGTCGCGCGGGCTCGCCAGATCCGCCTCGTGCGCGAGGAGCGCCCGCTATGAGGCGCGTCGTCGTCACGGGCATCGGGCTCGTCACGCCGCTCGGCGTGGGCACCGAGGCAACGTGGGCCGGGCTGCTCGAGGGGCGGACGGCGGTCGGCCCGATCACGGGCTTCGACGCGTCGTCGCTCCGCACGCAGCTCGGCGCCGAGGTGACGGAGTTCGACGGCGCGGACTTCGTGCCCGTCCGGCGGATGCGCCGCACGATGACCCGCGGCGACGAGTTCGCGCTCGCCGGCGCGACGCTCGCCGTCCGCGACGCGGGGCTCGAGATCACCGAGGAGGGCGCCGACCGCGCGGGCCTCTTCGTGGGCGGGAACAAGGAGGTCAGCGACCTCACCGACCTGCTCGACGCCGCGCTCGCGGCGCACGGGCCGGACGGCGTCGACGTCCAGCGCTTCGGGGAGCGGAGCCGCTCGGCGGTCCAGCCGCTGTTCTTCGTCCAGGGCCTCCAGAGCGCGTCGCTGTTCTACATCTCGCAGACGCACGGGCTCAAGGGCTGCAATACCTACTTCGCGGGCGGGGCCGAGGCCGGCGCCGTCGCGATCGGCCGCGCGTTCCGCGCCGTGCGGCGCGGCGAGGCGGACGTCGTCGTGGCGGGCGGCTTCGACGACGCGGTCTCGTGGTGGAACATGAGCAAGATCGACGCGCTCGGGATGCTGAGCGCGAGGAACGAGCGCGAGGGCGGCGCGATCCGCCCCTACGACCGCGACCGCGACGGGACGGTGCTCGGCGAGGGCGCCGCGTTCCTCGTGCTCGAGGAGGCCGAGGCGGCGCGCCGGCGAGGCGCGCGCGTCTACGCCGAGATGACCGGCTTCGGCAGCACCTTCGACAACGCGAGCCTCGTGACGCCGGACCCGGACGGCGCCGCAGTGGCCGGCGCGCTCGACCGGGCCGTCGCGGAGTCGCGCTGGCCGGCCGGCGGCGCCGACTACGTGGCCGTCCACGGGAGCGGCACCCGGCTCGGCGACCGCAGCGAGGCGCGCGCGCTCCGGCGCGCCTTCGGCGACGCGGCCGGCCGGGTGAGCGCCTCGAGCGTCAAGCCCGCCACCGGGCACCTCGTCGCCGCCGCGGGCGCGCTCAACGCCGCCGTCGCGGCCCTGGCCGTGGGGCGCCGCGCCGTCCCGCCGACGCTGAACCTCGACAGCCTCGACCCGGAGTGCAGCGCGGTGGACTACGTCACCGGCGCGGCGCGGGAGCGGCGCGTCGAGCGCGCGCTGGCCGTCGCGCGCGGCGTGGAGGGCCAGACCGTGGCCCTCGCCGTCCAGGCCGCATAAGTCCGAACCACCGTGATGCGTGGGTCGAGGCGAGACCTGTATCAGGCGCGCCCGCGCGCGCCTCTCTCTGCCATGGAGCAACGACGCGTGGTGGTATGCGGCCTCGGGGCCGTGACGGCGCAGGGCCCGACCGCCGACGACCTCTGGGAGGGCGTGCGCGCCGGCCGCGTCGCCATCCGCCACGTCGAGCACCTCGACATGGCCGGCTACCGGACCCGCTTCGGCGGCGAGGTGCTCGACCGCCGCCCGCCCCGCAGCGACTACCGCCGTCCCCCGGGCGAGCGCGAGCCCGCGATCGACTTCGCGCTGCGCGCGGCCGAGGAGGCGCGCGCCGAATGCGGCGCCGCCGCGGGTGCGATCGCGCCCGAGCGCTGGGGCGTGGTGGTGGGCACCTGCAACGGCGGCCTCGTCAGCGGGCATCGCTGGTACGCCCGCCGGCTCGCGGACGAGCCGGCCGACGCGGCGCTGCTTCCCCTCCTCAGCCCGCAGGCGATCGCCGAGGCGGTGAGCGGCGCCTTCGGCCTGCGGGGACCGTGCCTGTCGGTGAACACGGCGTGCGCGGCCGGGGCCAACGCGGTCGGCTACGCGGCCGACCTCATCCGCGGCGGCCACGCGGACGCCGTCCTCGCCGGCGGCTCGGACGCGCTGTCGGACATCGTCTTCGCCGGCTTCAACGCGCTCGAATCCCTGTCGCCGCGCCCCGCGGCGCCGTACTGCCGCGACCGCACGGGCCTCTCGCTCGGCGAGGGCAGCGGCATGGTCGTGCTGATCGCGGCGGACGTCGCCGCCCAGCTCGGCATCGCGGCCCGCGCGGAGGTCCTCGGCTACGGCCTGTCGGCCGACGGCTATCACGCCACCGCGCCGCATCCCGACGGGGAGGGCGCGGCCCGGGCCATCGCCGACGCGCTCGGCGCCGCGGGCGTCACTCCCGCCGAGGTGTCGTACGTCAACGGCCACGGGACGGGGACGCCGAAGAACGACGTCGCCGAGACCCGGGCCAACCGGAGCGCGCTCGGCGACGCCGCGGACCGCGCGCTGCTGAGCAGCACGAAGTCGATGATCGGCCATCTGCTCGGCGCGGCCGGGGCCGTCGAAGGAATCGTCACGGTGCGGGCGCTGGAGGAGCAGATCGCGCCGCCGACCGCCAACTACCGCACGCGCGACCCCGACTGCGACCTCGACTACGTCCCGAACCGTGCGCGCCCGCTGAAGGCGAAGATCGCGCTCTCGAACAACTTCGCGTTCGCGGGGGCCAACGCGAGCCTCGTGCTCGCCCGCGTCAACGGCCGTCCGGGACCGCCGGCCATGACGGCCGAGCCTGTCGTCGTCACCGGCCTGGCGGCGCTGACGAGCGCGGGCCACGGGCCGGCGGCGCTGTGGGAGGCGTTCGCCGCGGACCGCCGCTGCATCGTCCCCGAGGACGGCGCGTGGATCGGCCGCGCGGCCCTCGACCCGGCGACCGTCCTCCCCCCGCGCGAGCGGCGCCGGCTCGACCGCCTAGGCCTCTTCGCCGTCGCCGCCTCGCGTGAGGCGCTCGAGCACGGCGGCCTGGTCGTGGACGAGGCGAACCGCCATCGCGTCGGCGTCGTCGTCGGCACGGGCGTCGGCCCGATGGAGAGCGTCGAGCGCTTCGCGCGCGGCCTGATCGACGACGGGCCGGCCGGGGCGAGCCCCGCGGTCTTCCCGAACACCGTCTACAACGCGGCCGGAGGCCAGGTCGCGATGCACCTCGGCACGGTCGGCCCCGCGTCGACCGTCACCGCGCGCCACGCCGCCGGCGCCTCGGCGCTCTGCTACGCGCACGACCTGCTCGCGTCCGGCCGCGCGGACGCGGTCCTGGCGGTGGCCGCCGACACGCTGACCGACACCGTCGTCGACGCCTACCGGGCGCTCGGCATGCTGGCGGGCGAGGCCCCCGAGCGCGGCGCCGCGCTGGGCATCGCGCTCGCCGAGGGCGCCGTCGCGCTGCTGCTCGAGCGGCGGGCGTCCGCCGAGGCCCGTGGAGCGCGCGTCCTCGGGACCGTGGCCGGCTACGGCATGGCCGCCGACGGGATCGGCGTCGGCGCGACCGACCCCTCCGGGGGCGCGGCCGAGCGCGCGATGCGCGGCGCCCTCCGGCGCGCCGGCGTCGAGGCCGCGGACGTCGGCTGCGTCTGGTCGGGCCTGACGGGCCACCGCGTCGCGGACCGAGCCGAGCTGGCGGCGATCGAGCGGCTGTTCGGCGACGGCGTCGCCGTCGAGGCTCCCCGGCTCGCCCTCGGCGAGCCGATGGGCGCGGGCGGGTCCCTGAACGCGGCGCTCGCGCTGCTCGCCTGGTCCGAGCCGGACAGCCGCGTGGCGCGCGCGCCCGCGCTCGTCAACAGCGCATCGCTGGGCGGCAGCGCGTTCGCGCTGGCGCTCGTCCCCGAACCCAACGGAGCCCGCAGATGAGAGCCGTCAAGATCGCCAGCACCGGAGCTTGCCTCCCCGGCGACCCGATCACCAACGCCGACCTCGAGCCCCGGATCGGCCCGCTCCCGGCCGACATCCTCGACGGCCTCGAGGTCAAGCAGCGCCACTGGATCGCCGATCCGGCCACCGGCGAGCACCGCTTCGCGAACTCCGAGCTCGCGATCAGCGCCGGCCGCCAGGCGCTCGACCGCGCGGGCCTGAGCCCCGAGGACGTCGACCTGCTCGTGGTGTCGACCGCCAGCCCCGACTTCCCGCTGCCGCCGATGGTCACGCTCGTGCAGGACGGGCTCGGGCTGCGCCGCTGCGCGACGCTCGAGGTCCGCTCCGGCTGCGCCGGGGCGGTCGAGGCGCTCGACATCGCGCGCCTCTACGTCGAGCGCGGGCTGTACGACACGGCGCTGGTGATCGGCAGCGAGGTGATCTCCCCGCTCATCGTCCCGCTCTACAAGGACAAAGACCCCGACAGCCTGCGGCTGCGCGACCGGATCACCGCCTACACGTTCGGCGACGGCGCCGGCGCCATGGTCGTCCAGGCGGCCGAGGGCGGCCGCGGCATCCTCGGCTCCGCCATCGCGTGCGTCGGCGGCGGCCGCAAGGCCGGGATGCAGATCGTCGGATACGGCACCCACGCGCCGATCGAGCGCCAGCTCGCCGCACGCCGGCCGGTCGACCTGCGGATCGACGTCGTCGCGAGCGCCCGCTTCACGCCGGCCGTGATCGCCGAAGGGCTGGCCGAGCTGCTGGGCCGCAGCGGCGTCCGCGCGGACGAGGTCGAGGCCTGCATCCTGCCCGAGGGCAACGCCGGCTACCTGAGCGACGAGATGGACGCCGCCGGCACGAGCACGGCCGACTGGCTCGAGCTGGCCGACCGCGTGCACGAGAACCTCGCCGTGGTGGGGGCGACGGGCTCGGCGGCGGTGCCGCTCGCGCTCGACGACGCGTGGACGTCCGGGCGCGTGAAGCCCGGCGACCTGGTGATGCTGCTCGCGATCGAGACGAGCAAGTGGAAGTACGCGGGGACGGTGCTCGAGTGGACCGCCCCGGTGCCCGCCGTCGCCGCGCCGCTCCGCGCCGCGGCATGAGCGGTCGCCTGGCGTTCCTCTATCCCGGTCAGGGCTCGCAGCGCGTCGGCATGGGCGGCGCGCTGCGCGAGACCGACCCCGAGCTCTTCGACGGCTACCTCGGCCTCGCCGAGGAGGTCGCCGAGCTCCCGCTCCGCCGGCTCTGCCTCGAGGGCCCGCTCGAGGAGCTGACGCGCACCGAGGTCAGCCAGCCCGCGCTCGTCGCGCTCTCGCTCGCCTTGACCGAGCTCGCCCGCCGGAACGGCCTCGAGCCGTCCTTCGTCGCGGGCCACAGCCTCGGCGAGTACGCCGCCGCCGTCGCCGCCGGCTGCCTCGGCCTCGAGGACGGGCTGCGGCTCGTCGTCCGCCGCAGCCGGCTGATGGCCGCGGTCCAGGCCGAGCGGCCGGGCGCGATGGCCGCCGTCGTCGGTCCCGACCCGGCCGCCGTCGAGGCGCTCTGCGCCGACGCGGGGGTCGCCGTCGCGAACCTCAACACGCCCTCCCAGACCGTCGTGTCGGGCTCGGCCGCCGGCATCGAGCGGCTGTGCGAGCTCGCCGCGGCGGCGGGCGCGCGAGCGGTCCGGCTGCCGGTCGGCGGCGCCTTCCACAGCCCCGCGATGGAGCCCGTGCGGGCGGCCATGGCCGAGGCGGCCTCCGCCGTGACGTGGCGGCCCGCCGAGGTCCCGATCGCCGCCAACGCGTTCGGCGCCCTCGTGACCTCGGCCGCCGAGGTCCGCGCCGCCCTGGTCGCCCAGATCACCGCGCCGGTCCGCTGGGTCGCGTGCGTGCGGACGCTCGCCGCGGCCGGCTGCACCGGCACGCTCGAGCTCGGTCCTGGCCGCGTGCTCTCCGGGCTCGTCAGGGCGATCGACGGAGGGCTGGAGACGGCCGCGGCCGACTCCCGGGCAGATGTGGATCGCGCTGCAGCGGGCCGGGGAACCGGTCGCGCGCTGCGCAGTGGAGCGCGTGATCTGCGCTCACGGCATCCGCGGCGCCATACGCCGCGGCAAGCCGTGGGGGAAGACGCGGCCTGACGGCACGCGAGCCGGCGACGCGACCGCGCGGACCGCGATCTCCACGGCCACGGGCCCAACCCCCGCTCCGGGTGCCGGCCTTCCCGCGCCGGCGTTCAAGCTGTGACACCGGCGAATGTCAACTGCGGCTGGGTGGGAAGGCGGCGAGGCCGACGTTGGAGAAATCTCCAATGGCAACCGTCCTGCCCTAGTGGGCTATAACGACCCCAGGGCAGGACGCTAGGCCGAACGGCGCCGTGGAACCGGTTCCTTCGCTCCCGGATCGGCGACCGCCACGCCCCAGCGGCCACAAATGCGCTGCTTTCGTTGGTGAAACCACCAATGGGCGAGCGGCCGGGGACCCCGCCCATCCACCCAGCCGCCCTACCCAGCCGAAGTTCGCCGGCGCCCAGCGCAGCGCGCTACGTAGCCGCAGCCTCGCCAAAGCACGCCGAACGCGACGTCTGCTTGGAGCTCGTCGACCGCGCCAGCCACGCGTGGCTGATCGTCATCGGCGACAAGGGCTATGCCGCGGCGACTTTGCCGCGGCCATGCGCGACCGCGACGCGCTGATCGGTCGATCTTGAGCGCTGTCGACGCGGCCGACTCCGCGAGCCGGCTGGCCGCGCCTCCCCGCGCGGCCGGCCGGTCCGCGGCCTGATCAGCTCAGGCGCCCGGGCTCGAGCGCCACGGGCAGCGGCTGCTGCGCCGGCGCCGGCGCCGGCGCCCGCGAGGCGAGCGACAGCCAGACGAGCAGCGCGCCGGCGAGCGCCACGGGCCCGGTCACCAGCAGGCCCGTCGAGGCCGCGTCGAGGAACGCCGCATGGGCGGCGTCGACGAGCGCGGCACCGGGCGCGCCGCCGAGCTGGGCGCCGACGATCGAGGCGCCGGCGATCGAGCCGGTCGCCGCCTCCTCCTGCGCAGGCGTCAGCCCGGCGAACGAGGAATCGAGCCCGGAGGCGTACAGCGACGCGGTGATCGATCCGACCACGGCGACGCCGAGGACGCCGCCGACCTCGCGGGCGGCACTGTTCATCGCCGCGCCCGTGGAGGCCTTCGCCTGCGGGACGCAGCTCATGAGGAGCTCGGTCGCGGGCGCCATGACGAAGCCCATGCCCGCCGCCACGGGGATCGTGGCGGCGATGTAGAGCCAGACGCTCGAGCCCGCGTCCGCGAGCGACATCGCGACCAGCCCGGCGCCCATGACGGTCAGGCCGCAGGTGATCACCAGCCGCGGCGGGCGCCGCTTGACCACGATCGCCGAGACCGGCGAGGCGACCGCCAGCACCGCCGCGAACGGGAGCGCGGCGAGGCCCGCCTCGAGCGTCGACAGGCCGAAGACGAACTGGAAGATCTGGGTGAGCACGAAGAGCATGCCGAACAGCGTCAGGAAGGCGATCGCCACGGCGGCCGAGGCGGCGCCGAAGCGGCGGTCGCGCACCAGCGAGACGTCGAGCAGCGGCGCGTCGACCCGGCGCTCGAAGCGCCAGAACAGGCCGAGCAGCGCGACGGCCGCGGCACCCGCCGCGAGCGTCGAGCCGGCCAGCCAGCCGTTGCGCGGCGCCTCGATCAGCGTCCACGTCAGCACGCCGAGCCCGGCCACGCCGAGCAGCGCGCCGCGGAGGTCGAGACGCTGCGAGCCGCGCCCCGTCCTCGGCACGAGGACGGCGCCGAGCGCCAGCGCGACGGCGACGAGGGGGACGTTGACGAGGAACACGGAGCCCCAGTCGAACCGCTCGAGCAGCAGGCCGGCGGTCGTCGGCCCCAGCGCGACGCCGAGGCCGCTCACCGCGGCCCACGCCCCGAGGGCCTTGACCCGCTCCTGCGGGTCGCGGAACACGCTCATCACGATGCCGAGCGTGGCGGGCATGACGAACGCCGCGCCGACGCCCATCACGGCACGCATCGCGACCAGCTCGCCGGTGCTCGTCGCGAACGCGGCGACGGCGGACGCCAGGCCGAACACGACGAGGCCGAAGCGCAGCGCGCGCTCGCGCCCGAACCGGTCGCCGAGCGCGCCGGCGAGCAGCAGCAGGCCGGCGAACGCCAGCGTGTAGGCGTCGACGATCCACTGCAGCCCGGTCATGTCGGCGCCAAGGTCGCGCGCCAGCGTGGGCAGCGTCGTATTGACGATCGTGGCGTCGATCGTGATGACGAGCAGGCTGAGGCAGAGGACCGCCAGCGTCGCCCAGCGTCGGGGGTACATCGAGTCCGCCATGTCTGCGGCCCTTCCTTTCGGGGGTGGGTGGGTCATGCGGCGACCGGCTCGGCCGCCACGAGGTCGTCGAGCCCGAGGGCGATGCCGAGGGCGTCCGCGAACAGGCCGTCGACGAGGCCGACGGGCGGGCGCGCGACGAGCCGGCCGAGCTCGTGCACCGCCGCGGCGCGCAGCTCGGCGTCGCGGAGCAGCGCGGCCTGCAGCTGGAGGCGCAGCGCGCCGCCGGCGGCGAGGCGGCGCGCGGCCGCGTCGCGCCCGCGCGGCGAACCGGCGGCCCGCCGCAGCGCCACCGCCTCCTCCAGCGCCGCGCGCGTCAGTCCGACCGCGTGCTCGTGGACGGCGCGGAACAGCTCGCGCTTGGTCCGGTAGAGGGCGAGGACGTACGCCTCGGAGATCCCGGCGCGGCGGCCGATGGCCGCGATCGTCGCGCCGTCGTAGCCGTGCCGCGAGAACTCGTCGAGCGCGACCTCCAGCACACGGGCGCGGTGCCCGCCGAGCCGCCTGCGGTGGGCGACCACGTCCGAGACGGCGACGAGCGCGAGGCCGTGCCGCGCGCAGAAGCGCTCGAGCTCGGGCCGCGTGGCGACCGCCCCGTCGTCGTCGAGGACCTGGCAGATGACGGCGGCCGGGACGAGGCCCGCCAGCTCGGCGAGGTCGACCGCCGCCTCCGTGTGGCCGGGGCGCTTGAGCACCCCGCCGGGCGTCGCCCGCAGCGGGAAGACGTGGCCGGGGCGCACGAGGTCGGCGGCGCCGGAGGCCGGGTCGGCGGCCACGCGGATCGTCCGCGCCCGGTCGGCGGCCGAGATCCCCGTCGAGATGCCCTCCCGCGCCTCGACGGAGACCGTGAAGGCGCCGGCGAGGCGCGAGCGGTTCCGCGCCGGCATCGGCGGGAGCCCGAGCGCGTCGCACCGCTCGGCGGGGAGCGCGAGGCGGATCAGCCCGCGCGCCTCGCGCGCCATGAACGCGATCGCGTCCGCGGTCACCTGCCCGGCCGCGAGCACGAGGTCGCCCTCGTGCTCGCGCACGTCGTCGTAGAGGACCAGCATCCGGCCGTCTCGGAGCCCGGCGAGGACGAGGTCGAGCGAGAGCGCCGCCGCGCCGGTCACAGCGGCGCTCCGGTCAGATCGTCGACGACGAACATGCCGGTCACGTCGGCCTCCAGGAGCGAGTCGACGGTGGGATGCCCGAGCACCTGCTGCGCGGCGTGCATGCCCGAGTAGATGGCGCGCAGGCTGCCGCTCCCGGGCTGCGCCCAGTGGCCCGCCAGCAGCAGGCCGTCGATCGGCGTGCGGTGGGCGAGGCGCTGGGACGTGGCCTGCGCCGGCGTGTTCGCCCACCCGTACATCGCCCCGCGGTCGTTGAGCGCGTAGCGCTGGAGCGTCTGCGGCGTGCCCATCTCGAAGTAGCGCAGGCGCCCGGTGAAGCCGGGGAACGCCTGCTCGAGCTCGCCGAGCATCAGGCCGCGGTAGCGCTCGCGCAGCTCGCGCCACGGCGTCCCGACCTCGTACGGCATGTGCGAGGTCACGATCGCGATGTGCTCGCCCGGCGGCGCGAGCGACGGGTCGTGCAGCGTCGGGACCGTCACCCACATGCCGCCCAGGCCGCCGTCGAGGATGCCGCGGTACGTCTCGTCGTGGTCCCACGAGTGGTGCAGGAACGTCTCGTGGGCCGCCCCGTGCTCGCGCAGGTCGAGCGTGGTCGCCGCGAACGCGATGCACGCCGAGAGCGCCGGCTCCAGCCGCCCGAGCCGCCGCACGAACCCGGCCGGCAGGTGCTCGGCGCCGACCAGGCGCTCGAAGGTCTGCCGCGCGTCCGCGTTCGCCACGACCACCGGGGCGCGGATGAACCGGTCGCCGTCGAGGCGGACGCCGGTCACGCGGCCGCCGTGCACCTCGATCCCCTGGGCCGCGCAGCCCAGGACGAGCTCGCCGCCGTGGTCCTCGAAGCCCTGCACGAGGGCGTCGACGAGCCGCTGGAAGCCGCCGCGGACCTGGAACGGCCCGTCCTCGAGCATCGCCATCAGCATCGCCGCCCACGTGAGGAACGAGAGCCGCGAGGGCGGGAGCCCGGCGTACGGCCACGAGGCCGCGAGCAGCGCCTTCAGGCGGGGGTCGTGGAGGTGCTCGTCGAGCGCCTCGGCCAGGGTCGAGCGGCGCCAGCGGAACAGCGTCGGGAACTCGGCCGACGCGGCGTCGAGCTTGCGCAGCGACACGTTGCCGCCGACGTCCTGCGACTGCTCGGTCAGCTCCTCGGCGAGGTCGACGAACCGGCGGATGCCGTCCGCCTCCTGCGGGAAGTGCCGCGCATGGGCGGCGACGAACGCGTCCTTGCCGGCGGGCACGCGGACGCGCAGCCCCGGGAACGACGCCTCGTAGAGCCACTCGTGCGGCATCAGCATGCAGCGGTCGCGGACGCCGAGCACCCGCAGCACGAGGTCGAGCAGGCCGTTCTCGGCCGCCTGGACGGTGAAGTGGACGGCCGGGTCGAACCGATACGGGCCGCGCGTGAAGGAGTGCGCGTACCCGCCGGGAACGGCGCCCTGCTCGACGACGAGGACGCTCCGTCCGGCCTTGGCCAGCAGGGCGGCCGCCGACAGGCCGCCCAGACCGCCGCCCACCACGACGGCGTCGTAGGCGTCCGCGACCGGCCCGACGCGCTCCGCGAGCGCGGTCACAGCTCGTGCACCATGTCGCGCTCGTGCGCCTTGATGATGAAGAGCGGGAAGGCGACCCGCATGACGGCGTCGCGGGCGCGGCACGCCAGCGCGCGCTCCCAGCGCCCGGCCGCGCCGATCCGCCAGGCGCGCTTCTGGATGCCCGCCGTCCGCCGGGCCCGCTTGCGCTCGTACGCGCGGAGCGCGGTCTCGACGTCCGCGCCGCGCTCGAGGCAGCGCATCAGGGTCACGGCGTCCTCGAGCGTCTGGCACGCGCCCTGGCTGACGTTGAACGTCATCGCGTGCGCGGCGTCGCCGACCAGCGTGACGCGGCCCTCGCCCCAGCGCCGGTCCGGCGGGCGGTCGTAGATGTCGCGCCACGTGATGGCGTCCTCGTCGGTGGCGGCGATCATCGCCTCGATCGGCCCCGGCCAGCCGGCGAAGGCGTCGAGCGCGGCCTGCCGGCGCGGGCGGGGGTCCGGGTCGCCCGGCTCGGCGTTGACGAGGCCGAACCAGTACAGCCGCTCGCCGCCGACGTGGTAGTACGCGAACCGCGAGCCGGGGCCCCAGTAGAGGTGGAAGTCGCCCATCGGCACCAGCTCGTGGGCGCGGTCGAAGTCGACCACGGCCTGCCAGATGGCGTAGCCGGCGTGCCGCGGCGCGCTCTCGCCCTGCAGCTGCGAGCGCACGGCGGAGTGGATCCCGTCGGCGCCGATCAGCAGGTCGGCGCGCGCCTCGCCGCCGTCGGAGAGCTGCACCGTGACGCCGGTCTCGTCGGCGCTGTAGCCGGTGCAGGCGGATCCGAGCCGGACCGTCCCCGGCGGCAGGGCGTCGAGCAGCACCGGGTGGAGGTCCTCGCGCGTGACGCCGACCGTCGCCGCGCCGATGCTGCGGCCGAACGGCCCGACCTCCCAGTGGACGAGCGGGTCGTCGCGCCAGGAGCGGAACTGCGTGTGCTCGACGCGAGCGCCGACGCGATCCACGGCCTCGCCCAGCCCGAGCTCCTGGAGCGCGCGCATGCCGTTGTGCCAGATGTGGATGCCGCCGCCGCGCTGCGCGCGCACGACGTCGGGAGTCCGCTCGTGGACGGCGACGTCGATGCCGACGCGCCGCAGGGCGACGGCCGTGGCCAGCCCGCCGATGCCGCCGCCGGCGACGATCGCCTTCATCGGCCCGCTCCGTTGGCGACGCCCTCGATGACGCTCACCGGCGAGTCGGTGTCGTGCACCTTGCGCAGCGTCAGGCCGGCGGAGGCAAAGAGCTCGCGGAACTGGTCCTGCGTCCGGTCGCGCCCGTCCGCGGACTGCGTGAGCATCTCGACGTCGAGCAGCTTTCCGAAGTGCGGCTCGTTGTCGTCGGGCAGGACCATCTCGCACACGAGCACGCGCCCGTGGGGCGGCATCGCCTCCCGGATGGTCCTCAGGACCCGGCTCGCCTGCTCGTCGTCGAACGAGTGGATGAACGACTTCGTGATGTAGGCGTCGGCGCCGGGCGGGATGTGCGCGAAGCAGTCGCCGCCGACGGCATACAGCCGGTCCGAGAGGCCCGCCGCCTCGATCGCCGGCTTCGCACCCTCGACGACGTGCGGCAGGTCGAACACGGTCCCGCTCAGGTGCGGATGGGCGGTGAGCAGGTCGATCAGCAGCGTGCCGTGGCCGCCGCCGATGTCGACGATCGTCTTGACGCCGTCGAAGTCGTAGCCGTCGGCGATGGCGGCGGCGGTCTGGCGCGTGATCGACGTCATCGCGCTGTCGTAGACCGCGGCCACGTCGGCGTGCTCGGTGACGTACTCGTACGTCCCCATGCCGTGGACGTGCTCGAAGGCGGGCTGTCCGGTGCGCACGCTGTGGAGCAGCGAGCCCCAGACGTCCCAGTGCCACGGCTCGCCGAACATGATCGCCATCGAGCGCAGCGAGCCGTGGACCTCGCTGCGCAGGTGCAGCGACAGCGGCGTCAGGTAGAAGTTGCCGCGCTCGTCCTCGAACAGCACGCCGACCGTGGTCAGCGCGCGCATCACGCGGTAGAGCGACGGGGCGTGGGTCCCGGTCTTCGCCGCGAGCTCCTCGGCCGAGCGGGGACCCTCGCGCAGGAGGTCGGGAATTCCCAGCTTGGCGATGACGTAGATCAGCTGGGAGATCCACAGCCCCGACATCAGGCGGATCAGCGCCATCGAGGAGGTGGGCGGTGCGGGGGCGGCCGGGGCCATCGTCTTTCAGACCTCCGTGAGGACGTGGTCGAGTTCGCGCCGCGGGGAATGCGGCAAGGGGGGCGGCGTAGCCGATCCGGAGCACCAGCTGCGGGTGCGCGCCGCCGAGGCCGGCGGCCTCGCGGAGGCCCTCGGCCAGCACCGGGATCTGCCAGTTCTGATTGAGGTGGGCGGACCGGATCCCGCGCAGCGTCTGGCCCAGCAGGATCCGGTCGAAGGCGCGCCCGACGTCGATCCAGGCGCGCTCGTCGTTGCGCTTCGAGCTGATGACCATGATCGCCGAGGCGCTGCGGATGAGCTTCGCGTCGAGCCGGGTCTGGCGGGGAGGCGTGAACCAGCGGCGCATCAGCAGGCGGCCGAACCAGTCGGGGATCGCCGGCCGCCCGACCGCGCGCGACGTGAGGCCGTCGCGGTGGGTCTCGATCGAGCGGCGGCTGAAGCGGATCCAGCTGATGAGCTCGTCCATGAAGGGGCGGTGCCGCATCTGGATGTCGTTGCCCTTGGCGACGAGCCCGACGATCTGCTCGATCTGCTCACGCTCGCGCAGGAACGTCACGCCGACGCCGGGCTCGTCGACGAGCGCGGCGAGCGCCTGCAGGTCGGCTTCCGGGATCGGCCGGCCGTCGTAGGCGCGCCGGTTCGTGTGGCGCAGCGGGATCGCCTCGAACAGCTCGCTCGACCGCACCGGCCCGCGCCGCAGGCTCACGCGGACGCAGCCGCGCTCGCCGTGCGGATGAACGGAGACGACGGCGCGGAGCCCGGCGTGGCGGGCGGCGATGATCAGGTGCTCCGTCGCACAGCCCAGGCCGATCGCCAGCTCGCGGTCCTGCGGATCTCCGACGGGCATCGCCCGGCGGCGATCGGCGCGGATGTCCACGCAACCGCCGTCGACGGTGAACGTCCACGGCTGCGTGTTGTGGCCGGACGGGGCGAGGACGGCGTAGCGCACGCACTCGCGGATCTGCGCCTCGTCATCGGCGGTCCGCTTGAACTCCTCCTCCCAGATCGCGTCGGTCGGGGCGGAACGGGCGGGCATCGATGAGGCACTCCCTTCGGGCAGCGGTTCGGGTCATCACTGCCGAGAGGGCGCCGGGGACCGCGCAGATACATCGAGCTCGCCGTATCCGGCACGGCCCGCCGCGGCTCCTCTGCATGACATCCCGACGAGAGGAGTGCCGTGCTCTCCATCCACAACCCCGACCAGGGCCCGCTCGCATCGCCGCCGTCGGCTCCACTGCCCAAGGCCGTCCGGAGGCGCCGCGCGCGCGTGCGCCCCGAGGACATGGTCGGGATGGGCTACTTCCCCGACGAGGTCGGCCTCGAGGACGGCTGGCCGGAGCCGGACTCGTGACCGCGCTGCCGCTGCCCGCCCGCCCGTACCTCGCGCCGATCTGGAACGAGCTCGACGGCGTCGTGCGGCTGCTGCGCCCGCGCGGCGGAGGGCCGCCGGCCGCCGCCGACGACGGCGACGGGACGCCGGTGCTTCTCCTTCCGGGCTTCCTGGCCGGCGGCGGCGCCCTCGACCCGCTGGCCGCGCGCCTCGCCGCCGACGGGCATCGGCCCTGGATCGCCCGCATCGGCCGCAACCTCGCCTGCTCGGAGGTCGCCGTGGCGCGCGTCCTTCACGACCTGGAGGTCGCCGCCGCGCGGCATGGTTCGCACGTCCTCGTCGGTCACAGCCGCGGCGGCCTGCTGGCGCGCGTGGTGGCGCGGCGCCGTCCCGACCTCGTCGCGGGCGTCGTCACGCTCGGCTCGCCGCACCGCGACCAGCTGGCCATCCACCCGTTCCTCTGGGCGCAGGCGCTGGCGCTCGCCGCTGCGGGAACGCTGGGCCTTCCCGGCCTCGTCAGCCTCGGCTGCGCGGTCGGGGCCTGCTGCGCGACGTTCCGCAGCGACCTCTCCGCCGAGCCGGCCGACGACGTCGGCCGCCTCGCGATCTACTCACGCGCGGACGGCGTCGTCGACTGGCGCGCCTGCCTGGACGGCGAAGGCCACGACGTCGAGGTCTACGCGAGCCATTGCGGGATGACGGCGGACGCCGCGGCGCTCCACCTCGTCTCGGGCGCGGTCGCCCGGTTCGGCGCTCGCCGACCCGTCAAATGACGTACTCGCGGGTCGGCAAACGGCATAGGTCCGCACGCTGACCAACCGTAGCGTTCGTACTCGACCCCAACCCCAGCCAGGCGAGTCCTCCCCCCGGCCCGCCTGCGTCGAGGAGCAACACCATGATGGGACCCCTCTCCTATCAGCTGGCTCGCGAGATGGTCGACGACCGCGTCCGCACCGCGCGGCGGCGTCGGACGCTCATCGGCCAGCGTCCGCGTACGGCTCGCACCGGCCTCCGGCCGGCGAGGTGATCGCGATGCTGCATCACAACCCGCACTACATCGCGGCCACCGAGGCGGAGCGGCGGGCGCGCGCGAACAAGCGCCGCCCGCCGGCGGACGCCGGCGAGCTCGAGCGGATGATGCTCGCCGCGGCGCGCGGCGAGCACGCCGGCTGGGAAGCGCTCGTCCAGCGCTTCACCGCCCGCGTGCGCACGGTCGCCCGCGCGCACCGCCTGGCGCCGCACGACGTCGACGACGTGCTCCAGACCACCTGGATGCGGCTGCTCGAGCACATCCAGAGCGTGCGCGAGCCTGCCGCGCTCGGTGCGTGGCTCGACACCACCGCCCGGCGCGAGAGCCTGCGCGTCATCCGCGGCGCCAAGCGCGAGCGCCCGACCGAGCAGGACGACCTCGGCGGCGAGACCGTCGAGCCGGTGGCCGAGCGCGATCTGATCGAGGCCGAGCGGCGCACGGCGCTCGCCGCGGGCGTCGAGCGGCTGCCCCCGGCCCAGCGCAACGTCATCGCCGCCCTGCTCGCCCACCCGACGCTCAGCTACGCCGAGATCTCCAAGTCCATGAACACGCCGATCGGCAGCATCGGGCCGACGCGGGCGAGGTCGCTCGCCCGGCTGCGGCGCGACCGCGAGCTGCTGCGCGCGATCGCGCAGGAGGGATGAAGACGCCATGCAGACCCCCATCGTCAAGGAGCTCCCGCTGAAGATGGAGCCCGTCACGCCGGACGAGTTCATCGAGCCGGCGCCCCAGCAGCCGCGTACAGCCGGCGACCGGTTGGGACCCGGTCGCCGGCCGACCGGCCGACCGACTAGACGAAGAGGACGGACTTGATGGAGCGGGGCGACAGGTCAGTCCTGTCGCTCCCCGCAAGCCGGCTCGTCGGCGTGAACCGCGGCTTGTAGTCGACCTGCTCGTACAGGTAGACGGCCGTGTAGCCGATCGTCTGGCACGACTTCGCGCCCTCGGGCCAGCCGGTGAAGTTCACGACGTCCGGGACGCTCCCGTTCAGCGTGACCCAGTCGCCGCTGTACGACGCCCCGCGGTACAGGATCGCGGAGTCGAAGTACCCCGCCGCGTGCCCCCGCTCGAGGAACTCGGGAGAGCCGGGCGTGAGCGAGGGGTCCGCCTCGAGCAGGCCCTTCATCTGCTCCATGATGCGATCGCGATCGGCCTTCGCCGCCTCCAGGTCGAACTCCTCGCTGGGGCTCTCCGGCAGCTCGCCGATCGCGGCGCGCGCGCGCTCGATCCGGTCGAGCACGCCGTTCTCGCGCGCCCAGGCTTCGATCTGCTGCTCCACGCCGCCGCTCTCGTACTGCTGCTGCTGCTGCGCCTGCTCGCCGCCGCCGTCCTCGAACGCGTAGATCGTGTCGGGCTCCGGGCCGACGGCGAACACGTACGGGCCGTCCTCCGCCTGCTCGAGCGACAGCAATGGACCTTCGGGGTACTTGATGATCCTGCTGGTGGGCTCAGGCTCCATCAGAACACCTCCTTAGAGCGTTCCTATCCGCTCCCGCGCGCTGAGTCAACCCACCTGAGCGATCAAGTCAAATGACGTATTGCCAGTGCGCCAAATGGGCTGTGACGCACGCGTGCGCGGCCGTAGCTTGGCGGTATGCGGTCATTCAACGGCGCTCCGGATCCCGTCGAGGTCGAGGATCGTGAACCTGCGGCGCCCGGTCTCGATCCAGCCGAGCGACCGCATGGTCTGCAGCGCGCGCCCGACCGACTCGAGCGACGAGCTGGTCCAGCCGGCCAGCTCCTCCTGCGACAGCGGGCTCTCGAGGACGATCTCGCCGCCCCGCTGCGCGCCGTAGTCCTCGGCCAGCTCGAGGATGCGCAGCGCGACCCGGCCGAGCGTCGGGAACGCCGTGAACTCGGTCCGCTTGCTGTCGGCGTCGCGGAGGCGCCGGCTCACCATCCGCAGCAACACGAGGGAGGCGGCAGGATGGTCCATCAGGAAGCGGCGGAACACCGCCGTGGGGATCGCCAGCGCCTCGACGCGCTCCAGCGCGACGATCGAGGCCGAGTGCGGGCTGTCGTCGATCGCCGCCAGCTCGCCGACGAGCTCGCCTGTGCCGCGCACCGCGAGCACGACCTCCTTGCCGGCCGGCGTCGTCCGGTAGACCTTGACGAGGCCGGAGCGCAGCAGCAGCACGCGGTCCGGGACCTGTCCCTCGTGCAGGAGCGCCTGGCCGCGGGCGAACGCGCGGACGTTGCCGCGCTTGACGAGGGCGTCGGCGTCGGCACGATCGAGGTTCGCCATGAACCCGCCGCGGGTCCAGCCGATCGCGGTGGTCATCCCCATCCCTTCCCCAATTCCGCCACACCGGTCAGCGCGGCACCATTAGAGTCGCTCCGAAGCGTAATGCGCGCGTTAGGAGACCGGCGGAGGATCGGGCGGCGGCACGCCGTGGCGGCGATCCTCGCGTCCGCGGCCGCGCTCGTGGCCTCTCCGGCCTTGGCGATGGGCTCGACGATCGACATCGGCCCGCCCACTCTCGCGTATTTGGCGGACCCTGGCGAGGTCAACACGGTGACGGTCTCGCGAGCGAACGCCGGGGCGGGCGTCTACCTGATCGAGGACACGACCGCGACGATCACGAGCGCCCCCGGGTGCAACATCGTCGACATCCACCACGCGCAGTGCCCAGCCGGGGCCATCAGCGGCGTCGTGGTCTGGCTCGACGACCTCGACGACAAGCTGACGATCACCGACACGGCGTACCCGACGCTGCCAAGCGCCCTGCCGATGAGCGGCGCGGGCGGGCCGGGGACCGACAAGCTCTTCGGCGCGGCGGGGTCGGACACGCTCAGCGGCGGCTCGGGCGACGACGAGCTCTTCGGCGGCGCGGGGCGCGACGAACTCGACGGCTACGACCACGCGTTCTTCCCGGAGACCGCTCCCGACGGCGGCGACCTCGTCGACGGCGGCGCGGACGCCGACTTCTTCGTCCGCGGCGGCCCCGGCGACGACCGGGTGTTCGGCGGGGACGGCAACGACCCGGTGGTCGAGGGCGAGGAGGGCGCCGACCTCGTGGACGGCGGCGCGGGCGACGACGACGTCGTGGGCGGCCCCGGCGACGACCAGGTCCGCGGAGGCGCCGGCGCGGATCTCGTCGATGTCGGCGGCGTCGGTCAGCCGCATTTCCCCCCGAAGATCGCCGGCCGCGACACCGTGGACGGCGGAGCCGGCGACGACCGCCTCGGCGTGGAACAGGTCGCGCCGTTCTCGGGCGACGCGCTCATCGGCGGCGAAGGGACCGACACCCTCTCCTACGCGGCGCGGCAGGCCTCCGTCTCCGTGACGCCGAACGGCCTCCCCGACGATGGCGAGATCGGCGAGGGCGACAACGTCGCCGGTGACATCGAGCTGCTGATCGGGGGCTCCACCCACGACACGCTCATCGGCGGCCCCGTCGACAACGTCATCGACGGCGGCCCGGGCGACGACCTGATCGACGGCGGCGAAGGCAACGACGCCCTCCAGGGCGGCCCCAACGACGGCGGTAGCGACGGGCTGGTCGGCGGGCCCGGCGTCGACACCCTTCAAGGCGGTCCCGGCGAAGACTCGCTCGAGGGCGGTGACGGCGACGACGACGTCCGCGGCGGCGGCGGCAGCGACTCAGCGGCGGGCGATGCCGGCCGCGATCGGGTCGCCGGCGGCACCGGGCTCGATCTCGTCAGGGGTGGCGACGGCGACGACGTGGTGTGGGGTGGCGACGAGGTGCTCGTCGGCGCCGACGGCGCCGACGAGGTCCGTGGCGACGCGGGCGACGACACGCTCCTGTCGGGCCCGGGGAACGACCTGCTCGACGGCGGGGCGGGCGCCGACAGGATCAACGGCGAGGCGGGCCGCGACGCGGTCACCTACGAGGACCGCTTCGGGCGCGTCACCGTGACGTTCGACGGGCAGCCCAACGACGGCGAGCCCGGTGAGAACGACAACGTGGCGAGCGACGTCGAGGACGTGATCGGCAGCGACCTGGCCGACACCATCACCGGCGACGAGCGGCCCAACCGGCTGGCCGGCGGCTCCGGCGAGGACCTGATCCGCGGGCTCACCGGCGTGGACACGCTCGAGGGCGGGTCCGCTCCGGACATCGTCAACGCCCGCGACGGGAGCCGCGACACCGTCGACTGCGGCTCGGGCCGCGACCTCGCGATCCTCGACTCGAGCGACACCACGCGCAACTGCGAGTTCAGCGACACGTCAGCCGCGCGCGAGCCGGTGCTCGCACGCAGCGCGAACGTCGTCGCCACACGCGGCCGGCCCGCCTTCAAGCTGCCCGGCGCGCGGCGCTTCGCGCCGCTGGACGCGTCGGTGGACCTGCCGCTGGGAGCCACGCTCGACGCCCGGAGGTCACGGGTGCGCGTGACGACCGCACGGACGGCGACGACGCGGCAGAGCGTGCTGTTTGCGGGCGGCAGGTTCCGCGTCCGCCAGACGCGGACCCGGCGCCCGGTCACCGTGATCGAGCTCCGGGGCGGTGACTTCAGCAGGTGTGACGCGCCCGGTGCGCCGCGCAACCTCGCCGTGAACTACGTGTGGGGCAAGGGCAAGGGCAAGTACAGGACCCGCGGCAGGTACGGCTCCGGCGGCGTGCGCGGCACGACCTGGCTGACCGTCGACCGCTGCGACGGCACGCTGACCCGCGTCGTCAAGGGGACGGTCCGGGTGCGCGACTTCACGCTCGGCCGGACCGTCGTCCTCCACTCGGGCGAGCGGTACCTGGCCCGCGCGCCGAGCGGTCGGTGATCGCGATGCTCGCAAACCACGAACGGCTCCGCCGATGGCTCCTGGTGGTCGTGGGCGCCGCGCTCACCTCCCTCGTCGTCGGGCTCGCCGTCACCGACCTGCTCCGGCAGCTCGAGCTCGACACCGTGGACGCCCGCTTCGAGCTGCGGGGCAACCAGCCCCCGCCCGCCGACCTCGTCCAGGTCGACATCGACGACCGCAGCTTCCAGGCCCTCCAGGTGTATCCGCTCCCCCGGCGCATGCACGCGCGCGTCATCGACGAGCTCAATCGGGCCGGCGCCAAGGCGATCGCCTACGACGTCCAGTTCACGGAGCAGACCGTTCAGCGCCAGGACGAGGCGCTCATGGCCGCGGTCTACCGGGCGCGCGGCCGCATCGTGCTCGGCACCACCGAGGTCAACGAGCGTGGGGAGCCAGGGATCTTCGGCAGCCTGGAGCAGCTGCGGGCGCTCGGCGGGCGCGCGGGCAGCATGCTCCTGGTCACGGACCGCGACGGCATCGTCCGGCGCCTGCCGTACGCGATCGACGGCCTCAAGAGCCTGGCCGTCGCGACCGCCGAGGTCGCGGAGCGGCGCCGCATCCCGCCCGATGAGCTCGGCGGGCCCACGGCGTGGATCGACTTCCGAGGGGAGCCGCAGACCATCCGGCACGTGTCGTTCAGCGACGTGCTGCGGGGCAAGGTCGACGAGGCGGTCTTCCGCGACAAGGTCGTCCTCGTCGGCGTGACGGCACCGACGGAGCAGGACTACGAGTCGACGTCGATCGGCGCCGATAAGCCGATGTCGGGCGTCGAGGTCCACGCGAACGCCCTGTGGACGGTGCTGCAGCGGACCCCGCTCGAGCCGACGGGCAAGGGCCTGCAGCTCGCGCTCATCGTCCTGCTCGGCATGGTCGTGCCGATCGCCGCCGTCCGGCGCCGGGGCCGGCGCGGGGCCCGCGCCTTCTTCGTCGCGCTCGCCCTCGCGATCGGGATCGGAGGCCTCTACCTCGTCGCCGCGCGGCTCGCGTTCTCAGGCGGCCTCATCCTGCCGGTCGTCTACCCGCTGACGGCCCTCGTGCTGAGCACCGTCGGCGTCGCGCAGACCGAGCTCACCATGGCCGTGCTCGAGCGCGATCGCATCCGCGCGCGGTTCTCGCGCTACGTGCCGGAGAGCATCGTCGACGAGGTCATCAGCAAGACCGACGACGACCTGTGCCTCGGCGGCGAGCGCGTGATGAGCACCGTCGTCATGTGCGACCTGCGCGACTTCACGAGCTTCGCCGAGGACCTGCCCCCGCAGCGGGCGCTCGACACCCTCAACGTCTACCTCTCCGAGATGAGCGAGGCGATCCGGAACCACGGAGGGACGCTGGTCGACTACCAGAGCGACGGCATCGTGGCCGCGTTCGGCGCGCCGATCGAGCAGGAGGACCACGCCAACCGGGCGCTCGACGCCGTCCGCGAGATGGTCGGGCCGCGGCTCGAGAAGTTCAACGCCTGGGTGCGCGAGAACAGGCTCGGGCCGGGGTTCCGGATCGGCATCGGCGTCGACAGCGGCATCGTGATGTCCGGCAACATGGGCTGCTCGTGGCGGCTCGAGTACACGGTGATCGGCGACACCGCCAACACCGCGTCCCGCCTGCAGGAGATGACCAAGCAGTACCCGCACCAGGTGCTCATCACGGAGGAGACGCTGAAAAAGCGCATCCGCGACAAGTCCGAGCTCCCCTGCGTCGGGACCACCGAGATCCGCGGTCGCAAGGCCGCGGTGAAGCTGTATACGCTCGACGAGGCCGGCGCGCTGGCGACCGTCACCCAGATGCCGGACGCCGTGCAGGCGGGTCAGCGCTCGCCCGGCACGACCAGCCCGGTCTCGTAGGCGATGACCACCAGCTGAGCGCGGTCGCGGGCGTCGAGCTTCGCGAACAGGCGGGCGACGTGGGTCTTCGCCGTCAGCGGCGAGAGCACGAGCTCGTCGGCGATCTCGCCGTTGGAGAGCCCGCGGCCGACGAGCGTGAGGACCTCGCGCTCGCGCGGCGTCAGCTCCTCGAGCTCGTCGCCCTCGGTGACGGGCCGCGGGGCGGCACGCTCCTGCCGGACGAACGCCTCGATCAGCCGGCGGGTCAGCCGCGGGGCGAGCAGCGCCTCGCCCTCGGCGACGACCCGCACCGCCGTCAGCAGGTCGGGCGGGTCGATGTCCTTGAGCAGGAAGCCGGACGCGCCCGCCCGCAGGGCGCCGAAGACGTACTCGTCGAGCTCGAAGGTCGTGAGCACGACGACGCGGGTGCCGGCCAACTCGGGGTCGGAGGTGATGCGCCGCGTGGCCTCGAGGCCGTCGAGGCGCGGCATGCGGACGTCCATGAGGACGATCTCCGGCCGCCGTCGCCGGACGAGCTCGACGGCCTCCTCCCCGTCGCCCGCCTCTCCGACGACCTCGATGTCGGCTTGGGCGTCGAGCAGCGCGCGGAACCCGGCGCGCACGAGGCTCTGGTCGTCGGCAAGCAGGACGCGCGTCACGACGGGGTCCGCGCGGGCGCGAGCGGCAGCGCGGCCTCGACGCGCCATCCGCTCTCGGCGTCCGGGCCGGCGTGCAGCATGCCGCCGAGCGCCTCGGCGCGCTCGCGCATGCCGCGCACGCCCGAGCCCGAGCCGGAGCTCGGGCTGGCGGTGCCCGTGCCGTCGTCGGCGACGACGATCGTGAGCATGTCGTCGTCGGCGCGCACGACGACGGTGACCGTCCGCGCGTTCGCGTGCCGCAGGACGTTGGTCAGCGCCTCCTGCACGATCCGGTAGCCGGCCGAGTGCACCGGCGTCGGGACCGTGCCGAGCGTGCCGACGTCGACGGTGACCTCGACGCCCGCGGCGCGCAGCCGGCTCGCGACCGTCTCGAGGTCGCGGAGGTCGGCCGCCGGCCCGACCGGCGCCGCCTGGTCGGGGGCGCGCAGGATGCCGAGCGTCGCGCGCAGGTCGCTCAGCGCCTCGCCGCTCGTGCGCTTGATCTCCAGCAGGGCCTCGCGCGCCTCGTCGGCGCCGGCGCCGAGCAGGTGGGCGGCGACACCGGCCCGGACGTTGATCGCGACCATCGCGTGCGCGACGACGTCGTGGACCTCGCGCGCGATCCGCAGCCGCTCCTCGCTGAGCCGGCGCTCCGCCTCGGCGTCGCGCGCGGCGACCTCGCGCTCGAGCGCCGCCCGGTTGTGCCACATCACGTAGCCGGCGGCGAGGGCGAGCTCGCAGAGCGCGATGTTGCGCAGGCTGATCGACACGAGGTCCGCGCCCGTGTCGGCGAACGGCAGCACGCTGACGAGCACGCCGGGCACCGTGGCGAACGCCGCGATGATCGTCTGCCGGCGGCCGTAGCTGCGGGCGAGGTCGAACAGCGCCCACGCGGGGATGGCGACGACGGTCGTGCCGGGCTCGAAGACCCAGAGCACGAGGATGATGCCGCCGATGACCAGCGGGAGGATCGGGAAGAAGCCGAACCGGTCCCGGAGCGCGAGCGGCAGGACGGCGACGTAGGCGCTCACCACCGCGAGCAGGCCGACCGGGTCGCCCTTCTCCGACAGCAGGCCGTCGAGCAGCAGGATCGGGGGAAGGACGATGACCGGCAGCCACCGCAGCAGCGTCGGGTTGCTCAGCGGGCCGGTCACCATCCCCATCGTACGGGCGGACTTCAGCCGGTTGCAGGCGCGGTCTCGCCGATGTCGATCCTGGCGTGCAGGCGCCGCAGCGGCCGCGGCGACCACCAGTTCCACTTGCCGAGCAGCGCCATCAGCGACGGGACGAGCAGCGTGCGGACGACGAACGCGTCGAGCAGCACGCCGGTGGCGGTGGCGATGCCGATCTGCTGGATGAACGAGATCGAGCTCGTCGAGAACGCGCCGATCGCGACGGCGAGCAGGATCGCCGCGGCGGTCACTACGCGGCCCGTCCGCGCGATGCCGACCGCAACCGCCTCGCGCTCGGTCTCCCCGCTGTCGCGCGCCTCCTTGATGCGGCCGAGCAGGAACACGCCGTAATCGGTCGAGAGGGCGAAGACCACGGCCGCGGTGACGAGGAAGTCCGTCGGCTCCACGCCGCCGTTCGACGTGTAGCCGAGCAGGCCCTCGAGACGGCCGCCCTGGTAGATCAGGATCAGCGGCGCCAGCGCCGCGCCGACGGTCAGGGCGTTCATGACGATGGCCTTCAGCGGCAGCACGACCGAGCCGGTCATCACCCACAGCACGACGAAGGTCACGGCGCACAGCAGCAGCAGGGCGAGCGCGAGCCGCGAGCCGATCGTCGCCTGCTGGTCGACGAACTCCGCCGCCGGACCGGTCACCGCGGCCTGGAACGGCGGGTCGAGGGCGCGGATCCCGGCGACGACGTCGCGGGCCTCGTCGCCCGCCGGGTCGCCGACCGCGTCGACGGCCACCCGCCAGGTGCCGCTGCCGAGGTCGGCCGGCGCCGCGACGGACTGCACGCCGTCGAGGGCGCGGATCTCGCCGGCGAGCTCGCGCACGGCGGCGGCCTCCGACGAGGGCGCGGTGACGGCCACGGTGACGGGCGTCGAGCCGCTGCCGCCGAAGTCGCGCTCGACGGCGTCGGCCACGACCCGGGAGCTCTGGTCCGCCGGGATGACCGTCGAGTCGGCCGGCGTCCAGTTCACGCCGACGGCCGGCAGCGCGACGGCGAGCATGACGACCGAGGTCGTGGCGGCCACTACCCCGGGCCGGCGCATGATCGCGTGCGCGAGGCGGTACCAGCGGTCCTCGGCAGCCTTCGCGCCGGCGTCGCTCTTGCGCATGAGCTTCCGGCCCCACAGCGCGAGCAATGCGGGCGAGACGGCGAGCGAGGCGGCCGCCGCGACGACGGCGACGCTCGCGCCGGCGATGCCCATCGAGCGCGCGAAGCCGAGCGGGAAGACGGTCAGCGTCGCGAGCGCGGCGGCGACGGTGACGGCCGAGAAGACGATGGTGCGGCCGGCGGTGGCCATCGTGACGTGCACGGCGGCCCGCGGCTCGGCGCCGTTCCCCAGCTCCTCGCGGAAGCGCGTCACGAGGAACAGCGTGTAGTCGATCGCGAGGCCGATGCCGAGCCCCATCACGAGGTTGAGCGCGTACACGTTGAGGCCGTACACCTGGTCGACGCCGCGCAGCACGAGGAACGTGCCGAGCACGGTGGTGACGCCGACCACGAGCGGCAGCAGCGCCGCGCGGCCGCGGAAGAACAACAGCGAGAGCAGGACGAGGAGCGGGAACGCGAGCATCTCCGCCCGGCCGAGGTCCTGCGAGATCGTCTCGGCGAGCTGCAGGTTCGCGACCGCGTCGCCGCCGACGGTGACGTCCTCGCGGCCGTCGAAGGCGGCCAGCGCGGCGTCTGCGACCTTCTCGTCGTCCGCGCCGGCCTCGATCGAGCCGGTGACGAGGGCGCTGCGACCATTCTCGGACACCGCGCCCGGGGCCGCCTCGGCGATGCCGGGCACAGCGCGCGAGCTCGGCGGCGGCGGCGCGCCGTTCGGGGCCGGCGCCTTCGACGACGAGCACGATGCCTGGCGCGGCGTCCTGGCCGGCCGCCTGCGCGAGCTGGTCGTCGGCGCGGCTGGACTCCGACGAGGGGGTGGTGAAACCGCCGGCCGACTCGAGCTGGCCGGCGACGGGGCCGCCCATGACGCCCGCGAGGACGACGAAGGCGAGGAGGATGACGAGCGTGCGGCGCGGGCGCGCGGCCGAGAGGCTTCCAAGTCGTTCGAGCATGCCGTCATCGTCGACCGCGGGCGCCACGCGCACATCGGCCCCGGGGAGTCACTTGCCCTCCCGCGCATCCTCCCCCGGGAGTAGGCGCCGAGCCCCGCTCGCGGGGCTCGGCGTGGCGTGACGGCTCGCCGAGCCCCGTGGCCGAGGCTCGGCGTGGCGGTGCCTTGACTAGAGGTTGGCGATCAGCAGGTCGACCAGGTCCCGGACCGGGACCTGGGCGCCGCAGTCGCGAATCCAGTCGTCGCCGTCGGCCTTCGTGCCGCAGCCGTCGAGGTGCGCGCGGACGTTCTCCAGCTTGTGCACGGCACCCGCGGTCTTGCCGTCGAGCAGCATCGCCTCGACGGCGTCGAGCTGCACGAGCAGCGCGTCGCGGTTGCCCTCGGCCGGCGCCCGGAAGTCGCCGACCGGCAGCCCGCTCACGGCGTGTTGGATGAACTCCACGTCGCTGCCGTCGTTCAGGCCGTCGCCGTCGCTATCGGCATCGAGCGGGTCGGTCGCCGACTCGACCTCGAGGCCGTCGTCGAGGCCGTCGCCGTCGGTGTCCGCGTTGTTGGGATCGGTCCCGAGCGTCTGCTCCTCGCCGTCGTTCAGGCCGTCGCCGTCGCTGTCGCCGTTGTTGGGGTCGGTGTGGGTCGTGTTGACCTCGGTGCCGTCGTCGAGGCCGTCGCCGTCGCTGTCGCGCTTGTTGGGGTCGGTGTGGGTCGTGTTGACCTCGGTGCCGTCGTCGAGGCCGTCGCCGTCGCTGTCGGCCTTGTTCGGATCGGTGTGGGTGGTCTTGACCTCGGTGCCGTCGTCGAGGCCGTCGCCGTCCGTGTCGGACTTGCCCGGATCGGTGCCGTGCACCTTCTCCTCGCAGTCGTTGAGGCCGTCGGCGTCGCCGTCGGTGCCGGCGATGCTGACCGTTGAACGTGGCGTCGAGGTCGCCGCCCTCGAGCGGTGTGCTTGCCGGGCGAGAAGTCGCCGGACACGCTGAACGTCGGGCCGCGCAGCGCGCTCGTCCTCGCTGCCGACGACATCGTCGTAGACGCCGTTGCCGCCGAAGCCCGGCTCGTCGTCGTCCCAGCCCTGGACCGTCATCGCGACCCGGTCGGAGGGATCGACGCAGAGGCTGACGGGCTTGGGGAGGTGCGCGGCGTCGACGTCCTCGCCGTCGGCGTACGAGTACGCCCCCGCGGCCTCCGTGTGCGCCGAGCGCCGGAAGTCCGTGGTGTACGCGCCGAGGGCGAAGTTCAGCTCGCCGCCGTTCCCGTCGGTGTCCTCGTCGACGTGGATCTTGTCGACGCCGACCGTCACCTGGACCGGGCCGGCCGGGGCCTGCGCGCACGCGGTGCCCGGGGGATGCGGCGAGCGCTGCGGGTCGGTCCACAGCGTCATCGCGAGGCTGGCGCCGCCGATGCCCTTCTGGGACTGCAGCAGGTTCAGGAGGCGGCACCAGTCGTGCTCGGTCTGCTGGATCGCGAGGGCGCGTGCGGGCCAGTAGCCGGTACGGCTGTCCTCGTCCTTGTTGAGGTCCGAATGGTCGATCGTGATCGGATCGGCGCAGTCGTTGTGCCACGGGTCCGACAACGTGTCGTTGTGGCCGGTCATCAGCGCCTTGGACGTCTTGTTCGCATCGTTCGTCACGGTCGGGACCAGGCTGTCCTGGTCGCGCTGCACGCTCCAGCCGGCCGGCAGCGTGTCGAGCTCGCCCTGGGCGACGACCAGGCCGGGGCGGATCTCGCTCCAGCCCTGCAGCTCGGTGTAGAAGCCGAGGCCGGCGTCGAAGATGTCGGTCTGCCCCGCCTCGATCCAGTTCGAGTGCGAGTAGAAGTCCTGCGACGGATGGGTCATGAACCCGAAGTCGTCGCTGGCCTGCCACGGGTCGGCACCGGGATTGGCGGGATCGAGGTTCTCGATGACGTCGCGGTAGAGCGAGTTGATCAGCTCGGTGCCCTGCCTGAACTCGCAACCGTCCATGTGGACGTCGTTGTCGTAGGCGTGGCCCACGTCGGCCTGGTCGTGCTCGCCGTCCATGTCCTCGACGACGTCGGTCCGCGCGAAGCCGAGCGCCACGTGCGTGATCTCCTGGTGAACCGGGTTCCAGGCCACGGCCTTGAACGCGGAGGCCTCCTGGCTGGCGAACCCGCATGCGAGCACGGCCAGTCCGGCGGCGACTGCTTTGACCTTCATAAGGTCCTTTCGGGGAGGGGGAGGGGGTGGGGGTGGGGAGGGTCCGGCGAGAGAAAGGTCAGGCGGCGAGGGCGAGCTGCCGCGAGGCGCCCTCGAGCATCGCGCTCGCGACGACATCGAACGCGGCCGCCCAGGCGCGCTCGTACTCCGGCCGCCACGCCTCGCCCGCGACCTCCGCCATCGAGGCGATCAGCACCTCGCCGACGACGGAGTAGTGCTCCGCGCGCGCCCCGTAGGCGACGTGGCGGGCGCCGAGGTCGTGCAGGATCGGCACGATCGGGTCGAGGTCGCGCAGCGACCGGCGCAGCAGGCCGAGGACGCGCAGCAGCATGATCTTCTGCTTGCGCAGGTCGGTCCCGGCGAACAGCGGCTTCACCGCGGGCGCGGTCGCGAACAGCCGCGCGTAGAAGACGTCCATCAGCTCGTCGCCGCGCGGGGAGACGAGGTCGAAGCTGGTCTCGAGGGCTTCCAGGTTCAGGATCATGCGGAGCAGCTTCCCGGCGCGGCGGCCCCGGCGGGAGGGCGCCGCCCGGCCGATCGGCGACGGCTGGCCGCAGACCGCGTGGCGGTAATCCGTCAGTGCCCGAGCAGGGCGAGCACGGCCAGCACGCGGCGGTTGTCGTCCTCGGTGCCCGGGAGCCGGAGCTTCCCGAAGATGGCCTGGATGTGGCGCTCGACCGCGCGAGGGCTGAGGTAGAGCTGCTTCGCGATGGCGCGGTTGGAGCGGCCCTCGGCCAGCAGCGAGAGGACCTCGCGCTCGCGCTCGCTGAGCTCGTCGAGCAGCGAGCGGCGACGGCCGCCGACGAGGCTGTTGACGACCGCGGGATCGAAGGCCGTGCCTCCCGCCGCGACGCGTTCGGTGGCCTCGAGGAAGTCGGTCACGTCGCGGACGCGATCCTTGAGCATGTAGCCGACCCCCGACGCGTCGTCGCCGACGAGCTCGAGCATGTACGTCGGCTCGAGGTGCTGGGAGAGGACGAGGACCGAGACCGTCGGGTACGTGCGGCGGATCTCGACCGCCGCGCGCAGGCCGTCGTCGGCGTAGCCGGGCGGCATGCGGACGTCGACGATGGCGACGTCGGGAAGGTAGGAGCGGACCTTCAGCATGAGGTCGTCGGCGTCGATCGCCCGTCCGACGACCTCGTGCCCGGCCTGCTGCAGCAGCGAGGCGATGCCCTCGCGCAGGAGCGCATCGTCGTCGGCCACGACGACGCGAAGTACGGCTCGATCGACGGGTGTAAGGTCGCTTGTGGCCATGAGCGAGTCTGTGGCGAATCGCGGGCCGGTCGCCGATGCGCGGGACCTCCGCCGCGTGGAGCACGCCGTCGCCCGGATCCTCGCCGAAACCGAGTCGCCTGTCGAGGTCTACGAGCCGGCGCTGGAGGCGATCGGCCGGCCCTTCGGCTGGCAGCTCGGCGCCGTCTGGGAGTTCGACCCGGAGGACGGGTGCCTGCACTGCCTGCGGACGTGGAGCGGCGGCGAGCCGGCCGACGAGTTCCAATCGCTCAGCGAGACGCTCGCGCTCGCGCCCGGCGAGGGGCTTCCCGGGCGCGTGCTCGCGAGCGGCGCGCCGGCCTGGCTCGTGGACGCTCCGTCCGATGCCAACTTCCCGCGGGCCGCCGCCGCTCGCCGCGACGGGCTGCGCGCCGGCGTCGGCTTCCCGCTCGTAAGCGCGCGGGGCGTCGTCGGCGTCATGGAGTTCTTCGCGCGCGAGCTGCGCGAGCCTGACGAGCGGCTGCTCGCGACGATGGGCGTCGTGGGCAGCCAGGTCGGGCAGTTCGTGGCGCGGCGCCGCGCGGAGGAGGAGGTTCGGGCGCGCGAATCGCGGCTCCGCGCCATGCTGGAGGCGGCGCTCGACGCCGTCGTGTCGATGGACGCGCAAGGCCGGGTGATCGGCTGGAACCCCGCCGCCGAGGCCGTCTTCGGCTACCCGTCGAGCGAGGTCATCGGCCGCGAGATGGCGGAGCTCATCGTGCCGCCGCGCCTGCGCGAGGCGCACCGCCGCGGGCTCGCGCGCTTCCTGGAGTCCCGGCGGGGCGTGGTCCTGGACCGTCACCTCGAGCTGACCGGCATGCGCCGCGACGGCAGCGAGTTCCCGGTCGAGCTGACGATCACCAGGATCCCGCTGCCCGGGCCGCCGACGTTCACCGGCTACCTGCGCGACATCACCGATCGCGTGACCGCGGAGGCCGAGCTGCGCGCCTCGCGCGCGCGCCTCGTCGAGGTCGCCGACGACGAGCGCAAGCGCATCCAGCGCAACCTCCACGACGGCGCGCAGCAGCGGCTCACCTCGGTGCTGCTGCGCCTGGGGATGCTGCGCGCCTCCTCAGGGCCCGACTACCGGCTGCTCAACGAGGCGATCGACGAGCTCGCGAGCGGCCTCGACGAGCTCCGCACGCTCGCAAGCGGCCTCCACCCCGCCGTGCTCACCGAGCGCGGCCTGTCCGCGGCGCTCGAGGCGCTCGCGCTGCGCGCTCCCCTCCCGATCGAGCTCGAGGCGCTGCCCGACCGCCGGCTCCCGGAGCAGATCGAGGCCGCCGCCTACTACGTCGTCGCCGAGGCGCTGGCCAACGTGCAGAAGCACGCCGGCGCGCGGCGGGTGCTCGTGCGGGTGACGACCGGCGACGACCGCGTCGAGGTCACGGTCGTCGACGACGGCGCCGGCGGCGCCGACGAGGACGGCATGGGGCTGCGCGGGCTCGCCGACCGCGTCGAGAGCCTGAGCGGCACCCTGGCGGTGGAGAGCCCCGAGGGCGCCGGGACGCGGCTCCGAGCGGAGATCCCGCTCGGGCCGCGTGCGACGCCCCGCAGCCCCGCGCCGGCCTAGCCGCCCGCCTCGCCTGCGGAGTTGTAGAAGGTGGCGTCGACCGCCACCTGGTTGCCCGCGGGCCCGGCCCAGTTGTGGACCTCGATCCGGTACGTCCCCGCGGTCAGCCGCGCGGTGGTCATGTTCTCGCCGGTCAGCTCGCCGGACGCGCCCGAGGCGATGTCGCCGCTCCACGATCCGTCCGCGCTGCGGCGCTGGAGGTAGAGGTCGAGGTCGGCCGGCAGGCTCGGCGTCGCCTTCACGACCGCCTTCGCGTTGTCGACCCCGTCGGGCACCTCGAACTCGACGAACTGGCTGGTGACGCCTTCCGCGCGGACGCCGCCGCCCGGTGCGAGCGTGGTCACCGACGCCGAGATCGGCGCCTGCGCCGGACCGGGCTCGACGGCCTCCTCCTGGCTGAGCGGCACCGTGTCCGGGTACAGCGTCGCGTCCGCGACGACCGGCACGTCGACGGACGTGGCGCCCGGTCCGGTGTAGACCGTCACCTGCGCGTCCTCGGCGAACAGCGGCACCTTGTCGGGGTCGCTCGTCGTCACGCGCAGCACGAGCCGGTGCCCCTCGCGCAGGTGATGCGCCATCGCGAAGCACGGCGGCTGCATGTCGTACCGCTCACCGGGGACGACCAGGTCACGCTGCGCGAGCCCGTTGCGGAGCTCCGGGTTGATCGCGCACTGCGAGATCCGCCGCCAGGCGCCGTCCGGGCTCTCGTCGAACAGGTTCGCGATCAGGTGCACGCGCGGCGCGGTGACGGACGCCGCCAGCTCCAGCGCCGGCTGGCCGGCCAGCACGAGGTCCTCGCTCAGCGGCGCGGTGCGGAAGGTCGCGCCGTCGGTCTCCTCCGGCGCGACGAAGCCGCGGCTGTCGCCGGTGAACGACACCGAGCCGGCGTCCGACGGCGCCTCGCGCGCGAGGCTCTCGTCGGCGGCCGGGTGGAACGTCACACGCTGCGTCTGCCCCGGCCAGCCGGAGCTCGTGAGCACCTCCGTGCGATCGCCGGTGCGCGCCCCCTGGAACGTGCCGTCGGACATGAAGAGCTCGACCGGCGGGCCGGTCTCGACCCTGCGCTGCCCGAGCTGCTTGTCGAACCAGGCGTGCAGCGCGTACGTCCACTGGATCCCGCGCCGGGTCGGGCAGCAGCCCGAGCCGTGGTCCCACTGGCCGAGCCACAGCTTGTCGCCGGCACGGCCGCCGCGGCGGGTGAACCACTCCATCGCGGCCACCCGCGCGGCGTTGTCGTTGACGCCGTGCACGAGGAAGACCGGGATGTCCGCCTCCGTGGCCCCCTTCTCCCAGTCGCGGGAGAGATGCCAGTCGGCGTAGCGGCCCGAGAACTGGTCCTCGCCGGCCACCGCCGCGGAGTTCGGCAGCCCGCAGGCCGTGTCCTCGAGGTTGTTGCCGAAGTCGTCGCCGCCGGGCAGCTTGCGCTCGATCGCGATCTGCTCGTAGGCCTCGATCGGCCCCGCCCACTGCAGGAAGTACGGCACGCCCGCCTGGAACTGGTGCTGGTACATCGACGCCAGGCCGGCGCTCGGCACGATCGTCTTGAGGCCGTCGGGGCGCTGGGCCGCCGCGACCGAGGGCGTCGAGCCCACGTAGGAGTGGCCGGTCATGCCGACGCGTCCGTTCGACCAGCCGCGCGAGGCGGCCCACTCGACCACCTGCTCGAGGTCGCGGGCGTCCTTGGCGCCGAGGTGGTCCAGGCACCCCTCCGACCGCCCGGTGCCGCGCAGGTCCATCATCACCACGGCGTAGCCGCGCGGCGCGAAGTAACCCGTCAGGCCCACCGGCTTGCCGTCGGCGCCAAGCGGCTCCGGCAGGATCCGGGTGCCGTCGCGATCGGCCAGCGTGCCGTGGTACGGGCTCGACTCGAGGATGACCGGGAACCGGCCCTCCCCGGTCGGGCGCACGATCTCCAGGTACAGCTCCTCGCCGTCGTAGGCGGGCAGCCGCACGACCTCGCGCACCGTCTCATGGCGCGGTTGCGACAGGTTCCGGGTCTGCGTGTAGTCCGCCGGCGGGCCGGCGGGCGGTACCCCCGCCACCCGTTTCGCCTCTGCCGCCGCCGGAGCGACGAGCAGGATCGCGGCCGCGACCAGCGCGGCCCTCATTCGAATCATCTTCGTCCCCGTTCCGATCTAGTTCACTCGGGCAGCAGGCAGCGCAGCCCGTAGCCCGAAGGCACGCTCACGCCCTGCGCCGCGAAGTGCGCCTGGGCCTCCGCGCCGCTCATCCAGCGGCCCGGCTTGGCCGACTTCTTGCCGGCGCCCTCGAACTTCCAGACGTCCAGCCCGCGGGCGATGTCGTTGGCGTACAGGTAGAAGTCGCCGGACCGCGGGTGGATCCGCGGCGTCTTCGCCGACCACGTGTCGGAGTCCGGGAACCGGGCGGAGCCGATCTCCTTGACGCCCTCGCCTGACACCAGCGTGCCGCCCACCGTGATCCCGGTCAGACCGGAGAGGTCGAGCACCTTGACGCCGCCGTTGTACCAGGCGATCGTCATCAGCTGCTCGCGCTCGTGGACGTCGAACACGTGCGCCGTGCACGTCCCGTCCGGCGTCGTCGTCGGACGGACGTCGTCGATGTTGTAGTAGCCGACCAGCGCCGGGTCGCGCTCGAGCTCGCCGGTGATCTCGTAGAACCACACGCCGCCGTTCGGGCACTGGCCCGTGCCGACCGCGCCGGCGAACTCGTCCTCGACCACGAGGAACTCGCGCTCGCGCCCGCTCGCGTCGACGAGCGTGAACGGGTCGGACTGATGCCAGACGTTGATCGCCGGGTTCAGGAACGACGTGATCAGCTTCGGCGCGCCGGGATCCGTCGTGTCCAGGATCACGCCCTGCGACAGCGCCGCCGAGTACGCCCTCGACCCGTCCTCGTTGAACGTGATGTCGTGCGACTCGGTGCCGAGGCCCGGCCGCGGCGGGAGCGCGATCTCGCCGGTCCCTCCCGGATGGAACGGATCCGAGATGTCCGTGTACTCGATCGCCGGCTGGACCGACGTGATCAGGTCCGAGTTCGAGTTGTAGAGCCACTCGCCGCTCGGATGCACGGTCATGTTGTGCGATCCCTGCGCGAACTCGACGAACGAGACGGTCTTCGGGTTCAGCGGATCCGTCAGCTCGACGATGAAGGTGCCGTTGCGACCCGTCCCGTCGGCCTTGCGGGTGTTGAACCCCAGCGCCTCGGCCTCGCGGTAGCAGGTCGAGGTGCCGTCGCCGTACGTGTCCGACGTGTACGTCGCGAACGTGCGGCCGGGCAGGTCGGCCTGACGGAAGACCTGCACGTCGCCCTGGGTGACGCCGCAGTCGTAGACGGCGGCGATCCGCGCGTCCTTCGGTGCGCTGATGTCGACGATCTGGAGCCCGTTGCGGTAGGAGCCCGCCAGCGCGTACTCCCGGCCGTCGAGACGGGCGAACTCGATGTCCGTCCCGAAGTTCGCCACCGTGCCGTTCTTGGCTTCGTACCCGAGCGTCTTCACGTGGGTCATGTTCGGGCTCGTGATCGGCTCCGCCGCGCCCGCGGCGGGCGCGGCGGCGAGCAGTCCGATGCACGCCGCGATCGCGGCGACGCACCTCATGACGCGCCTCCGTGTGCGACGGCGGCCTCGGCGTCGACGATCCCGTATCCGTACATGGGGTCGAACACGCCACGGACATCGGTGCCCGGATGGCGGGCGGTGGTCTCGAGCGCGGTCACGACGTTCTCGTCGGTCCGGCCCTGGGCGGCGAGCAGCGCCGCGACGCCGGCGACATGCGGCGTCGCCATCGAGGTGCCGGCGTACTCGTCGTAGTCGGTGCCGTAGCCGCAGACGGCCGCGTTGCCGGTTCCGAGCGGGACCGTCGACACGACGTCCTCGCCGCAGATCGGCGCCAGCGAGCCACCGGGCCCGGCGACCGCGTCGAGCTCCTGGTTCATCGCGAAGTTCGAGAACGCCGAGCGCGCCTCACGCTTGTCCGTCGACACGACGCACAGCGCTCCGCGGTCGAACCCAGGCGTCCCGCACAGCGGCGAGGCGAAGTCGTTGCCGGCGGCGGCGACCACCACGACCCCGCGCTCGCGCGCGTAGGCGATGGCCTCCTGGGTGTCGGTGATCTGGCCCGTGATGACCAGGGCCTGCACGCCCGGCAGCGCGCCGAGCGACAGGTTGACGACCGACGCGCCGTGATCGACGGCGTAGCGGATGCCCAGCGCGATGTCCTCGAACGAGCCGCCGTCCTCGTCGAGCGCCTTGACCGGCAGGATCCGGGCGTTCGGCGCGACGCCGGCGATGCCGACGCCGTTGTTCGTCGCCGCGGCGGCGATGCCGGAGACGTGCGTCCCGTGCGTGCTCTTGACCGCCTGGCGCTCGGCCGGCCCGGACTCCCAGTCCCCGTTGCCGCAGGACGTGGTCCCGCAGCCCAGGAACGTGGCGCCCTGCAGCAGCTTGCCCGCCAGATCGGGATGGTCGAAATCGACCCCCGAGTCGACGACGCCGATGATCGTCCCCGACCCCGTCGATGTGCTCCAGGCCTGCTCGGCGCGGACCTGCTGCGGCCCCCACTGGTCGGCGTAGAGCGGGTCGTCTGGCGCGGCGGCCGCCGGAGCGGCAGCGATGAGCGCCAACGTCGATACCGCCGCGAGTGCGGCGGTGATCCGTCTCTTCATTGGAGCGTCCCCCCTCTATGGGCGTTTTCGCGCGCGAACCCCCTGCCCGCGCGGCTCCTTTGGTTCCAACGTAGCGTGCGTCTCGCAGAGCGAGTCATGGAGACCAGAACGCACGGCCGCGGCGGAACTGGCGGTCAGATCGCGCCCGCCGGGCCCGATGCCCCATACTGCGGCGAGCAGGGGAGCCACGGTTGGGAGGCCGGAATGTTCCGCATCATGCTGCTCGCTGCGATCGCGAGCGTCGCCCTCGTGCTCGGCGCGGGCGTTGCGCAGGCAGACACGTCACTGGTGGAGGTCGACGCGCAGGGCGCGGCCGGCGCCATGGAGCTCGAGCGCCGCGGGCTCGACGTCGTGCACATCGGCGCCGACGCCGTCGAGGTGCAGCTCCACAGCGCGCACGACGAGCGCCGCCTGCGCGCGTCGGGCTACGACTCGCGCGTGCTGATCGCCGACATGGACGACCACAACCGCCGCGCGCGCGAGGCCGAGGAGCGTCGCGAGGCGCAGGGTCTCGCGTCCGCGCTGCCGACGGGACGGGTGAGCTACCGCACGCTGGACGAGATCAACGCCGAGCTGCGCCGGCTCGCCGCGACCCATCCGGACCGCGTGAAGCTGTTCCGGCTGCCGCATCGGTCGTTGCTCGGCAAGTCGGTCTGGGGCGTCGAGATCAGCCACGACGTGCACACCGACGCCGGCAAGCCGGTGTTCCTCAACACCGGCGTCCACCACGCCCGCGAGTGGCCGACGGCGGAGTTCGTGCTCGAGTTCGCGTGGGAGGCGCTCCGTGAGGACGGTGCCGATCCGCAGATCACGTCGCTGCTGGAGCGCGGCAAGCTGGTCGCGGTGCCGGTCGTGAACCCGGACGGCTACGACATCTCGCGCAGCCTGATCCAGGAGCAGAAGCGCAAGAACTGCCGCGTGAACGCGGGCGAGATCCCGTCGGAGGCCGAGTGCGAGGACCCGGCGAACTTCTCGTTCGGCGTCGATCCCAACCGCAACTACGGCGCGTTCTGGGGCGGCCCCGGCTCGAGCGCGAGCCGCTCCGCCTCCAACCACCGCGGTGAGGCGCCGTGGTCGGAGCCGGAGATCCGCAACATGCGGGCGCTGTCGGCCGCCAACCAGGTGACCGTGGCCATCAACAACCACACGCCCGACGAGCGGCTGCTGCGCGCGCCCAGCTCCTCGAACGAGCCGGTCCCGGCCGACGTGGCGGTCTACGACGCGCTCGCGCAGCTGCTCGGCGCGGACCTCGACTTCCCGGCCGGGCCGTGGACCGAGATCTACTACGAGGCGAGCGGCACCGCCGAGCAGACCGCCTACTACGGCGCCGGCACGCTGGCGTTCACGCCCGAGCTGACGCCCGGGTTCGACGGCTCGGAGCGCTTCCACCCGCCGTACGAGTACGTCGTCGACCAGTACCTCGGCACCGACTTCTACGAGGGCTCGAGCATCCGCGCCGCCTATCTCACGGCCTTCGGCGCGGCGGTGGACGCGGCACGACATTCCGTGATCACGGGCACGGCCCCGCGCGGCATCCGGCTGACGATCGCCAAGGAGTTCACGCTCGACACCTCGGCGGTGGACGGGCAGGGGCCGGTCACGACGTTCCCGCACGAGCTGCGCTCGACCATGACCGTGCCGGCGTCGGGTCGCTTCACGTGGCACGTCAACCCGTCGGTGCGCCCCAGCCAGTACGCGACCGCCCACCTGGACGAGTCGTGGACGATCAGCTGCGGCCCCGCGGAGAGCGGCACCAGGCGCACCGTCGAGGTGACCGTGCGGCGCGGCGAGTCGACGTTCGCCGACCTGAGCCGCTGTCCGAGCGGACCGAAGGTGCAGCCGTAGCTACGGCCCGTACGTCGCGACGAGCGACTGCGGGAACGGCCCGGCCTTGACCAGCGCGCCCTCGTCACCGGGGGCGCGCTCGAGGCCTTCCCGCCGCAGCAGCGCCTTGGCGATCAGCGGGATCGCCATCGTGCTGGCGAACCGGCCGAAGCACTCGTGCATCCCGACGCCGAAGTGCATGTAGTGGTGGCGCGGCCGGTCGGTGCGGAACTCGCCGGGGTCGTCGACGACGTCGTCGTCGTGCATCGCCGACTGCGTCGCGGCGAACACCGTCGTCCCCTGGGGCAGCTCGGTCTCGTGATGGGTCCCCTCGGCGATCACGCAGTCGCGCATCGTCTTGCGGAACAGGCCGGGCCCCTGCGGCGCGAACCGCATCGCCTCGAGCATGTGCGCCCGGAGCGCGTCGTCGTCGCCGGCGCGCGCGGCGCGCTGCGCGCTCTCCAGCGCCTCGGGACGGTCGAGCAGCGCATCGACCGCGTACGTCGTCGCGGTCGCGATCGTGGGCACGAAGCCGACGACGAGACCGATGACGTTGTTGCGGATCTCCGCGTCCGTGAAGGCCTTGGGCGTGGACTCCTGCATCGCGATCAGCCGCCCGAGCACGTCGTCCTCCGGTCCGCCGGAGTCCTTGCGCTCGGCGATCAGCCCGTCCAGATACGGGCGCAGACCCGCCGCCGCCTCCTCGGCACGGCCGTGGATCGCCGGATCGTCCTTGAGGTTGACGAAGATCGCCTCGAACATCGCCAGCGTCCACGCGATCATCGTGTCCTCGTCGGGCCCGGGGGTCCCGAACCAGCGGCCGATGAGCCGCGCCGGGACGCGCTTGGCGAGGTCGGCGACGTCGATGCGGCCGCCCGCGTCGTCGACCATCCCGTCGGCGGTCTCCTCGACGAACCCGGCGAGGCCGGGGACATCGGACCGCGGCGCGGCCAGCCGCAGGATCGAGATGTCCCGCTCGTACTCCGGCGAGTCGTCGGTCCCGAGGACGAAGTCGCCGGCGAGGTCCTGCATCTTGCCGCGGTAGGGCTCGACCGAGAACGTCTCGTCCCGGGTCATGACCTCGCGGACGTCGTCGTACTGGGTCACGATCGCGAGCCCGTGCCGGACCACGACCGGCCGCACCGTGCGCAGCAGCTTGAACAGCCGCCGCGGGTCCTCGCGGGCGCGCTCCTCGAGCAGCCGGACCGCGCTCCGGAAGGTGTCCCGCGCGTCCTGCTCGACGCGTTCGGCCAGGTCGTCGAGCTCGTCCAGGAAGGTCATCGTCAGCTCCGATACTGCTCGAGTTGCCCGCGGGCCTGCTTGCGCACGGCGCGGCCGAGCAGCCCGGCGGTGCCGAGCATCGTCCCGCGCCGCCCGAGCGCCTGCCCGCCCCAGCGGCGCAACGAGAACGAGTCGACCTGGTCGCGGATGAGATCGCCCTCGAACACGAAGCGAGAGCGGATGTGGTTGACGACGGAGCGGCCCGTGCCGCCGAACGTGTACGCGGCGGACCAGTGCGCCCAGCCCTCGGCGCCGTCGACGCCGTGCTCGATCAGGACGACGTGGAGGTCCTCCGAGCGCTCGCACAGCATCCGCCACATGTCCCTGACCGCGCCGTCCTCGAGACGGCCGAACGCCGGGTCCTGGAAGGAGGCGTCGTCGGCATAGCAGGCGGCGGCGCCGTCCCCGTCGTGGCGGTCGAGCGCGTCGTAGAGGCGCTGGATCGTCTGTGTGGACATGGTGCGACGCTGACGCGTCGCGGTCGCCACGTCAAGGTCGTCCACCGGTGAATGCGCCGCGCGGCCCGCCCGGAGAGGCGTCTCCGGGCGGTCCGCGACCGGCCTAGTCCGTACGGCGCAGGATCCAGAGGCCGGAGTTCATGTCGCTCGCGTACACGAGGTCGCGACCCTCGTCGTACGCGACGCCCCAGACCTGCGTGGTGTTGGTCAGGGTGCCCCGCTGCGACGGCTGGATCGGGTTGTTGGCGGCCGGCGGGACGAAGTGCGCGACCTCGGTGAGCCGCCGCGGGTCGCGCGCGTCGACGACCCGGATGCCGTCCGTGTACCACGAGATGTAGAGCGTCTCCCCGACGAGCAGCGGGTTGTGGATCGTGTAGTCGCCCGCCTTCTGGTCCTTGCTGCCGCTCGCGTTGAGCGTCTTGAAGGTCCCGATCTGCCGCGGCGCGGCGAGGTTCGCGTAGTCCCAGACGCGCAGGTAGCCGAAGCCCTTCTCGGTCCCCGAGCCGGACGTCTTGCAGAAGTCCTCGTCGGCGCTGAACAGCAGCCGGCGCTCCTCGTCGTAGTTCGACGAGTGCGCGTCGCCGTCCGCGTTCGCGGGATAGGTCGTGTGGCCCTTCATGACCGGGTTGGCGGGATCGGTCACGTCGAGCGCGACGAAGCCGGAGTCCCAGTAGGAGACGAAGGCGAGCTTCCCGTCGGCCGACGGCTCGGCGCTGTGGCCGTACTCGGCGTCCGGATCACAGCCCAGTCCCGGCCCGAGCGGCCCATTGGCGTTCCGGTGGACGCCCCAGTTCGAGACCTCGAACGGCAGCCGCGGGTTCGTGACGTCGATCAGCCGGAAGTCCCCGCGACCCATCAGGTCCCGCCGCCCGCTGGGCGATCCGGGATCGGCGTACTCGCTGGTCGGCACGCTGGCGTACACGAACGTGCGCCCCAGATCGGCTCGATGCTGCACCTCGAGCTCGTGCAGGCCGCGCGTGCAGCAGCCGGTGCCGAGCAGTCCGATCTCGGCCGGCCGCGCGGGGTTCGTGACGTCGAACACCTGGAGCCCGCGGAAGATGCCGGTGTCGGTGCGGTCGCCGCCGCACACCTGGATGCCCACGACCGCGATGTCGCTCCCGGCCAGCGGGCCGTTGGTCGCCGTGAAGACCACGACGTCCTCCGCCGACGTGCCCGCCGGGCTCGCGAGCGTCGCGACCGTGCTGGGCCGCGCCGCGTCGCGCGTGTCGACCACGGCCACGCCGTCGTTCGGGCAGAAGCGCTGCTTCGAGCCCGAAGCCCAGTCCGAGAAGCCCCACGAGCCGACGTACGCGTACTGCTCGTGCACCCACACGTCGGCGTTGAAGCCGCGGCCGCCGAGATCGTTGTGGCCGACCACGGCCATGTTCCGGGCGGAGCCCTGTGCCGCCGCGCTCTCCGGATCGATCCACTCGACGGTCGGCGACGGCGCCGGGTCGTGCGCCCACGCCGGCACCGCCACACAGGCCGCCACGACCACGATCGCCGTGAGCCATGCTCTCCTCATCGTCACAGCGCTCCCTTCCGGAACGGCCCCCAGATGGCGAACGTGACGCCGGAGCTGGCCTGGATGTTGACGAACAGCACCTTCCCGTCCGGCGTGAACGTCGCGCCGGCGAACTCCTCGCCCATCCGCTGCGCGATCGCGTTGAGCGCGAAGTCGAAGATCTCGCCGTCGCGCGTGACGCCGCGCAGGTAGTTCTCGATCGGCCCGTCCTCGCACAGCAACGACGCCTTCTTCGGGCTGATGCAGAGGTTGTCGGGCAGCTCGAGCACGGTGCGGCTCGGCGACTCGAAGAGCAGCGTCAGCGTCTCGCGCGCCGTGTCGTAGACCCACAGCTGCCCGAAGCCGTCGCCGTAGCCGGCCGGGGCGGGCTCGCCGGCCGGCGTGTCGCCGCCCTGGGTCGAGACGAGGTAGACCTTGTTGGAGTCGTAGAAGATGCCCTCGAGGCGGCTGAAGATCGCGGCGCCCTTGGCGCGGCCCTGGTCGCCGACGAAGACGAGCGCCTGATCGTTGGTCGTGCCCGGCGCGAACGTCCGGTCCGGCTCGTCGATCGTCACCCACTCGACGCGGTAGGTGACGCCCGTCTCCTGACCGTGGTCGAGCTCCGCGTTCTGGATGCCCTTGACCTTCAGCATCTGCAGCTCGCCGCCGTCGAGCAGCCGCCGCGTCGTCATCGGGTTCTTCGGCGCGATGTAGCGGTAGAAGCCCGACGGGAAGGCGAAGTTGTCCTCGGTCATGTAGAGGGTGCCGCTGCTCGTGTCGACGTCGACCGCCTCGTGGGCGAAGCGTCCGGCGGAGCGGATCGGCGTCGGCTGACGGTGCTCTCCCGGCCCCCACGACGCCGGCACCTCGAAGACGTACCCGTGCTGGCGCTGGAGCAGCCTGTTGTCGGCGCCGGTGAAGTCGGGTCCGACGTCGGGGCCGTTGACGGTCTCCTCGCACGTGAGCCACGAGCCCCACGGCGTGGCTCCGCCCGCGCAGTTCATCTGGGTGCCGTTGCAGCTGACCCACGACTCGATCTCGCCGGTGGCGCCGTCGAGCTCGAGCGTGGTGGTTCCGCCGCCGGCCATCCGGTCGTACGCCTTGCCGGCGTCGCCGAACGCGGGGATGGGGCCGTTGATCTCGTGGTTGCGGACGAGCCGGTAGCGACCGCCGCCCCACGAGAACGAGGCCATGCCGTCGTGGCGGCCGGGCGTGATGACGCCGTCGCTCATCAACGTGCCGGTCGGCGTGAAGCTGCGGTACTGGAAGCCCTCGGGCAGATGCAGGCGGATGACGCCGTCGGTCATATCGGGAACCGGCCCGATCGGGCCGTAGCCCCCGTTGTCACGGGCCACCCCCTTGGCGCCGGCGGCGAGCGCGCCGCGCGCGAAGACACCCTGGAGCGGGCCGCCCAGCGCTGCCAGCGCGGCCGTGGACATGCCGGCGTGCCGCAGGAACGCCCGGCGATCGATCTCGGTCATGTGGTTCTCCCCCTCATCCGTGAAGCCGAGACGCGCCAGCCTAACGCCTCCGAGGCCTACGGTCTATGCGTGCGGAGGCGGCGCGTAGTGGTCGGCGAAGACCTTCGCGACCAGCTCCCCGCGGCTGGAGACGCCGACCTTCTCGAACACCGCCTTGATGTGGTCGCGGACCGTGTGCGCCGACAGGAAGAGCTCGGCCGCGATCTGGGACGTGCCAAGCCCGCGCGCGACGAGGCGGGTGACCTCGAGCTCGCGCTGCGTGAGCTCGTAGGCCTCGACGATCAGCGGCGCGACGGCGGCGCGGACCTTGGCGACGTAGGCGTGCGCCTCGAACGGCACGTCGAGACCGCCGGCCGAGAGGATCGCCGTCGCGTCGAGCTCGTCGAGCCACGCGGTCGCCTCCGGCGTGACCGACAGGACCGCCCCGTCGAGATCGAGCAGGACCACGCCCGGGCCGCGGTCGACCGGCGTGGTCGGCGGCCCGGCGACCAGCGCCTGGCGCAGCCCGCGGGCGACGATCGGCGTCACGCGCTCGAGCCAGGCCCTCTCGTCGTCGGAGAAGCGGGGCGCGTCGCCGAGGCGGTCGAACTGGCCGATCCCCCAGGTCGAGCCGCCGAGCGTGAAGGTCACGCGCAGCTCGGAGCGGAAGCCGGTCGCGCTGCCGTACTCGCGCCAGCGCGCGGAGCGCTCGGGTCCTCCGGGCCGCCGCGGTTGCCTACCCGCGCAACGCGATCGAGGTCGTCGCCGCCGTCGACCACGCTCGTGCGCGCAGCCTCCGCGTCGCCCCGCAGGCGACCGGTCACAACGTCGGCGCGTACGGATCGCTCGACGACGCGGTGCTCGTCGACGTCCGCAACCTGCAGGAGATCTCCATCGATACTGAGGCGAAGCGGGTGCGGGTCGGCGCCGGGGTCAAGTGGGAGCGGGTCGCGCCGGAGCTCTCGGAGTACGGGCTGGCCGGGCTGCACGGCTCGTCGCCGGACGTCGGCATCGCCGGCTACTCGCTCGGCGGCGGCATGGGCTGGCTCGCTCGCAAGTACGGGCTGCAGGCCAACAGCGTCACGGCGATCGAGCTCGTGCTCGCGGACGGGAGCCACGTCCGCACCGACGCCGCGCACGACCCCGACCTGTTCTGGGCGCTGCGTGGCGGCAACGGCAACTTCGGCGTCGTCACGGCGCTCGAGTTCGCCGTGTACCCGCTCGAGGAGCTCTACGCCGGCGTGATGTTCTTCCCGTTCGAGCGCGCGGCCGAGGTGCTGCACACCTGGGCCGGCCTGCTGCCGAGCCTGCCCGAGGAGCTCATGTCCTGGGCCTCGCTGCTGCACTTCCCGGACGCGCCGTTCGTGCCGGAGCCCGCGCGCGGCGGATCCTTCGTCGTGGTCTACGGCGCCCATCTCGGCGAGGAGCCGGAGGGGCGCGAGCTCCTGCGCCCGGTGCGCGACCTCGGCCCGGCCTTCGACACCTTCGCGATGGTCCCGCCGGGCGCGCTCGGCGAGCTCGCGATGGATCCCCCCGATCCGCTGCCCTACCACAGCGCCCACCAGATGCTGGGCGACCTGCCGCCCGACGCCGTCGACGCGATCCTCGCCGCGGCCGGGCCGGGATCGGGGGCGCCGATCGCGATGGTCCAGCTGCGTCACCTCGGCGGCGCCCTGGCCCGGGTCTCCCCCGGCGCCGGCGCCCGCGCGACGCTCCCCGGCGAGGTCTGCCTCTACGCGCTCGGCGTACCGGCGGACGAGCCCGTCCGCGCGTCGCTCGAGGCGCTCGAACGCGCCATGCTCCCCTACCGCGCCGGCGACTACCCCAACTTCGTCGAGGAGCCCGTCGACACCAGCCGGTTCTTCGATGCGGCGACCTGGGCGCGCCTGCAGCGCGTCAAGGCGCACTACGACCCGGCCGACCTCTTCCGCGGCAACCACCGCATCCCGCCCGCCGAAGCGGAAGGCCGTCTCGCCGCCTGAGCATCAAGCTCCCAGCCCGCAGGCCGATCTACCCCAGGATGGTCGGCAAAGCGGCGCTCGACGGCGGCAACTCCGCGCTGGAGGCGCTGGTCGACGCCGCCGCCGGCATCCTCGCCGCCGATTCGCTGAAGGGCACGCTCGGCCGGATCGCCTACCACCTTGCCGCCGTCGTCGCGTACGACGACCTCGCCCTGTACGCGATCGAGCCCGGCGCCGAGGTGCTGCAGCCGGTGTTCGCGTTCGCCGGCGGCGACCTGGAGGCGACGGCCGCGCCGCTCCCGCTCGGCGAGGGCGTCACCGGCTGGTCGGTCCGCAACCGCAGGACCTGCAACGCCGAGGAGGTCGTCGCCGTCCCGCTGGTCGCGCACGACCGCGTCGTCGGCGCGCTCAACGTCCGCCGCACCACGAGGCCGTTCTCGCCGAGCGAGGTCGAGCTCGTCGAGCGGTTCGCGACGCTGGCCGCGCTCGCCTACGACTCCGCCCGCCAGCGCGACGTGCTGCGCGAAGAGGCGAAGACCGACGGGCTGACGGGCCTGCTCAACCACCGCGGCTCGCAGGAGCGCCTGCGGGCGGCGCTCGAGCACGCCGACGGCGCGCCGGTCAGCGTCGTCGTCCTCGACCTCGACCACTTCAAGCGCGTCAACGACCGCTACGGCCACGCCGAGGGCGACCGCGTGCTCGCCGCCGCCGGGCGCCGCCTGCAGTCGGTCGTGCGCGAGACGGACGCCGTCGGGCGCCTCGGCGGCGAGGAGTTCGTGCTCGTCCTCCCGGGGATGGAGGCCGCGGAGGCGCGCGAGGTGGCGGAGCGGGCCCGGACCGCCGTCGCCGACGTCCGCGTGGGCGGCAACGCGCTCGACTGCTCGGCCGGCGTCGCATCCCATCCCGCCGACGCCACAGCCGCGGCCGAGCTGCTGGCGGCCGCCGACGCCGCCCTATACGCGGCGAAGGACGGCGGCCGCGGCCAGACCCGGCGCTACCGCACGCACCTCGCGCGCCGCCCGCTGCCCGGGGAGGAGCGCGAGGAGGTCGAGGCGCTGCTGCGCACGCCCGGCGCCATCGTCCCCGTCTTCCAGCCGGTGCTCGAGCTCGCGACGGGTCGCGTCTGCGGCTACGAGGCACTCTCCCGCCTCCCCTCGCGCCCGCCCGACGAGTGGTTCGCCCAGGCGCACCGCGTCGGCCTCGGCGCGGAGCTCGAGGCGGCCGCCCTCACCGCCGCCTTCGCCGCGGCCGGCCGCCCCGCCGGCACGTTCCTGGCCGTCAACGTCAGCCCCCGCGCGCTCGTCTCGCCGGCGCTCACCGAAGCCCTGCCGGAGCGCCTCGAGTCCGTCGTGATCGAGCTCACCGAGCACGAGCTCTTCGGCGGCGACGAGACGCTCCGCCATAGCCTCGCCGAGCTCCGCCGGCGCGGCGCCCGCATCGCGCTCGACGACGCCGGCGCGGGCTACGCCGGGCTGCAGGAGCTGATCCGCGTCGCGCCCGACATCCTCAAGCTCGACCGCTCGCTCGTCCACGGCGCCCACGCCGACCCCGCGAAGCAGGCGCTGCTCGAGGCGCTCATCTCCTTCGCCTCCTCGACCGGCTCCGTGGTCTGCGGGGAAGGGATCGAGGACCTGGAGGACCTGCGCGTGCTCGCCGAGCTCGACGCCACCTACGCGCAGGGCTACGCGCTCTGCCGTCCCGCGGCCGGCTGGCCCGGCCTCGAGCCGGGGACCGCCGACGCGGTGGCCGCCCGGGTCGAGGAGGGCGTCCGCGTCGCGGCGGCGGCGACCGGCACCTGGTCGACCCGGCTCGCCGAGCTCGCCGACCACCTCGCGCGCGTGAGCGACATCGCCGAGCTCGCGTCGGCCGGCCGGCTCGCGGCCCGGCTGCTCGACGCCGACGACGTCGCCGTCATGACGATCCGGCCCGACCGCGAGACCGTCGACCTCGTCTCCCAGCACGACGTCGACGCCGTCGGCGAGAGCTGGCGGCTCTCGGACTTCCCCGCCACCCGCCACCTGATCGACACCGGCCAGGTCGGCCAGGCCGTCGCCGGCGACCCGCACGGCGACCCGGCCGAGCTCGCCGAGCTCGAGCGCATGGGCATGGGCGCGATGCTGATCATCCCGGCGCCGCTCGGCGCCGCCGGCGACGCGCTCGTGGAGATCTACCGCGTCCGCCCGCAGGCGTTCTCGCGGGCGGAGATCGACCGCGCCCGTGTCGTGGCGTTGCAGCTGCGCGCGGTGCTCACGCGCCTCGCGGCTCAGTAGGTCACGCAGTCCAGGTAGGTGAAGCCCTTCTGGGCCGCCTCGAACGGATCGAACGTCGGATCGCCGAAACGCGGATCGTGCTCGACCACGTAGTAGCGCACCGGCCCCTGAGCCGCCGCGAAGACCTCCGGGAAGTCGATGATCCCCTCACCGACGATCTCGATCGGCCCCGGGAACGGCCCCGCCGCCATGTCCTTGACATGGAACAGCTGAATCCGGTTGCCATACCGCTCGAGCACATCCACCGGATTGTCGAGCCCGCCGCCGTTGGTCGCCCAGTAGATGTCCAACTGGAACACCACATTCTTGGGATCGGTATTGGCCATCAGGATGTCGAACACCGTCCGACCCCCGAACGTGCGCTCGAACTCGATGTCGTGGTTGTGGACCATCAACGTCTGACCCGCCTGCCGCGCCCGCGCGCCCAGCTCGTTCAGATACTGCGCATACGCCACCCACTGCGCCTCGGTCGTATAGACCTCCGGGAAGATCGGCGTCGCGCCCGACCCGAAGTACTTGATCCCCAGCACCTTGTTATCGGCCAGGATCTGATCGAAATCGACCGGGCTCTCCGGCCGCCCCACATCGACATGCCGCGCCGACGCCTTCAGGTCGTACTTCTCCAACAGCGCCCGGTACTGCTCCGCGCTCAAACCGCTCAGCGTGAACGGCTCCACGTTGCGATAGCCCATCTCACTGAGCCGCCGCAAGACCTCCTCGGTCCGCGCGATCGTCGCCGCGTCGGTCCCGAACCCGATGTACTCCGCGAACGTCCACAACTGGATCGAGATCTTGTTGACCGGCACGCCTCGGCCCGCGCACGCGCGCCGCTGCGCGGCTTGCCGGACCTTCTGGGAGACGCACTTGCCGAAGGCGTTCTTCCTGTTGCCGTTGGCGCCGTACTTGGCGCGGAAGGCCTCGCGGCTCGCCGCCGTGTCGCCGCGCTCCTCGCGGCAGTCGCGACTGGCGTTCGCCCTGGCCTGCTTGCGCGCGGTCTCCGCCTTGCGCGCCTTCTTCGTCACGCAGGCGCCGAAGTTGCGGTACTTCGCCTTGAAGGCCTGACGCGTCGCGTCGGTCGTGCCGCGCTCGGCGCGGCATTGCTGCTGGGCTTGGCGCTTGTCGGCCCTGTTCGGCTTGGCGGTCGCCGCCGGTGCGGCGATCAGCGCGAGCAGACCCAGGATGATGAGCAGTCGTCGCACGGGTGATTCCTCCTTTGTCTCGTGAACGGGCGGGCACCCGCAAGGTTGGAAGGTGAGTCAGCCGACCGGGCGGTCGGTGTGGCTCCACTGCGAGTACGAGCCCGGGAAGAGGCGGGCGCGGGGCACGCCCAGCGCCTCGAGGACGAGCAGCGTGTGGCAGGCGTTGACGCCCGAGCCGCACGAGGCGATCACCTCGCTGCCGGACGTCACGCCGGCCTCCGCGAGCTGCGCTCGCAGGACCTCGTGCGGCCGCAGCCGGCCCTCGGCGTCGAGCATCTCGCGCGCCGGCACGTTGCGGGCGCCCGGGATGTGGCCCGGTCGCGGGTCGACCGGCTCGTGCTCGCCCGAGAAGCGGTTGCGGTCGCGGGCGTCGAGCAGGATGCCCTCGTCCAGCTCGTCGATGCCGGCGAGGCGGTCGGCCGGCCACGGCCGCACCGTGAAGCGCGCGGGAGCCACGCTCGCCGGGCCCGTCTCGAGCGGGCCACCGCCCGCGGCAAGCCCGCCGTCGAGCAGCGCCGTGCCGACGCCGAGCGCCCGCAGCATCCACACCAGCCGCGCCGCGACGACGCCGCCGGCGTCGTCGTAGGCCACCACCGTCGAGCCGTCGCCGATCCCCGCCTCGCCCATCCCGCGGGCGAACACCGCCGGGTCGGGCAGCGGATGGCGGCCGACCGCGGGGCCGGGCGGGCCCGCGAGAACGCGGTCGAGATCGACGAACACGGCGCCGGGAAGGTGGCCGGCCTCGAACTCCGCCCGACCGGAGCGGCCGTCGAGGTACCACCGGACGTCGGCGAGCACCACCTCGGCGCGGTGCCCGGCGAGCCAGCCGGCATCGACGAAGGGATCGATCATCGAAGAGCAAGTCTGACCACTGCGCTTGACTAGCGCGGCGCGCCGCGCTTAGCGTCGCTCCATGAGCGAGGGAACGCAACCGGTCCCCGACCAGGGGATCCTCGACCGCACCGGCTACCTGCGGCCCACCAAGCGGCGCACGGACTCGACGTCGTGCTGGGTCCGCTACGGGGTGCGCGAGGAGCCGTCGCCCGGCTACACCGGGCTCTACGAGCCGCCAGGCGACCACGCCGGCGTGTGCTGCTCCGGCGGCGGCATCCGGTCCGCCGCCTTCAACCTCGGCGCCCTCCAGGTCGTCCTCGGGAACAAGGAGGACCGCGAGAAGATCAAGTACATCTCGGCGGTCTCGGGCGGCTCCTACATCGCCTCGGCGTTCTGCATGATCGCCAAGCAGTGGCCGCGCGAGAAGCCGAACGGCAACGACTCGGATCCCGACCTCGTCGACGACGACTCGCTCCCGTTCCACCCCGGCTCGCCGGAGGAGCAGTACCTGCGGAACCACCTCGGCTACCTGGCGCCGGACGGGACGGCCAAGCTCTACCTCGCGCTCAGGATGCTCGCCGGACTGCTCACGAACGTGATGCTGATCGGCGTGCCCGTACTGGTCGCGGGCATCCTGCTGGGCTTTCTCGTCGACTGGCTCTACATCGACGACGACTTCGACATGCCGTACGGAGCGGTGCTCGCGGTCGTCCTGGTCGCCCTCGGCTCGCTGGCGCTCGCCCTGCTCGACGTCATCTGGCGGCCACGCGACCAGAACCTGCAGCGAGCCGCCCGGACGTGGCAGGTGCGGCTCTTCCTGCTCGCGTGCGGCCTCTTCGTCCTCCTGATCGCGGTCCCGTGGCTCGCCGGCGGCGCCCCCGACGCCAAGGTGCTCGGCAGCGACTGGATGAACTCGATCGGCGCGGCGCTGTCATCGGTCGGCGCGCTGGCCGCCGCGGCGGTCGTGCAGGTCCGCGGGCGGCTGAAGGACAAGCAGAGGGAGATCGCGGCCGTCAAGACGCGGCTCGGCAAGTACCTCCCGATCGTGCGCAACGCCCTGATCGCGATCGTCGTGATGCTGGCCGGCCCGACCCTGCTGCTCGCGGTCGCCGTGCTGGGCGTCCTGATCTCGGTCAACGGCGGCGCCGCCGGCCTCATCGTCCTCGCCGTCGCAGTGGGCGTCTTCGCCGCGCTCTGGCTCCTCGTCGACCTGACGACGGTGTCGCTCCACCCCTTCTACCGCCGCCAGCTGGCCACCGCCTTCGCGCTGCGGCGCGTGTGGCAGGACGAGAAGGGCGCGGTCAGGCCGGTGCCCCAGACGCGCAAGGAGCGCGACAAGGGGCGCATCGTCGCCAAGCAGCGGCCGTTCGAGACGATCGTCAAGCTCTCCGAGTCGCGCGTCATCGACAGCGAGTCCCCGACGAAGTGGCCGATGCTGATCGTCTGCGCGGCGGCCAACGTGTCGGATCCGGGGGCGACGCCGCCGGGCCGCCCTGTCGCGAGCTTCACCTTCAGCGCGACGGCGATCGGGGGCCCGCTGACGGGCGCCACCAAGACGACGGTCTACGAGAGCCTGACGCACAACCGCCAGCGCGACCTGACGCTGCCCGCCGCCGTCGCCATGTCGGGAGCGGCCCTCTCCCCCACGATGGGCAAGATGACCTACCGCCCGCTCACGTTCCTGCTCGGGCTGGCGAACATCCGGCTCGGCGTCTGGGTGCCGAACCCGCGGCACGTCAACGAGTGCTGCGCCCGCCCGGAGGACGAGGGCGGAGTGGCCGGCGAAGGCATGTCGGACGCCGACACCCGCGTCTGGCACCGAGCCCATCCCGGCTACCTGTGGAAGGAGCTGTTCGGCCGCAACCGGCTCGACGACAAGTTCCTCTACGTCACCGACGGCGGGCACTACGAGAACCTCGGCCTCGTCGAGCTCCTGCGCCGCGGCTGCCGGACGATCTACTGCTTCGACGCCGGCGGCGGCGTCACGAACCAGGCGCTCCGCGACGCGATCGCGCTGGCCCGCACCGAGCTCAACGTCACGATCGACATGAAGCCGGAGATGAAGCTGCTCGAGGAGAGCAAGAACACGCCGCCGCGCTCGAAGGCGGTCTGCGCCGAGGGCACCATCCGCTACCCCGGCGAGGAGAAGGCCGGCCGGCTGTTCTACGTCCGCAGCCTGGTGGCGGAGGACTCCCCGTGGGACGTCACCGACTACCAGGAGGACGGCGTCTTCCCCCATCACAGCACCTTCGACCAGTTCTTCACCGACCAGCACTTCGAGGCCTACCGCCGGCTCGGCATGTGCGCGGCGGAGAGGGCGGTCGCCCTGGAGAAGGGCGGTGCGGTGAACGGCGCCCACCGTGTGGAGGGCCCGCAGACGTACAGCGCCACGGGCAAGCTCCGGCTCGAGCTCGAGCCCGATGAGGTCTCAGGCCACGGGGACGGCTGACCCGTCGACGAGCACGCGAGCCAGCGGTCGTTGCGTACGCAATCACACTAGGGATTCCCCCGATGCCGGGTCGGCGGGGGCGGGGCGAAGATCGGCGCCATGACCACGCTGATCTCCCCCGAGCTCCTCTACCGGCCGGCCGGCAGCGGCGCCACCTTCCTCGGCCCCGGCGACGTCTACCGCTTCCTCGTCACCGGCGCAGAATCCGGCGGCGCCTACTTCGCGATGGAGGCGTTCGTGCCGCCCGGCGGCGGCCCGCCTCCGCACATCCACCGCAACGAGGACGAGACGTTCTACATCGTCGAGGGGCGGTGCGACTTCCTGCTCGGCGACGAGACGATCACCGGCGGTCCCGGCGATTTCGTCAACGTCCCGCGCGGCATCGTGCACCGGTTCCACAACTCGGGCTCGACCGCGACGCGGATGATCCTCACCTTCACGCCGGCCGGCATCGAACGCTTCTTCGAGGAGACGCTCGAGCGCGCGCTCTCCCCCACGCAGACGCCGCCCGACAACGTCGACGAGGTGGCCGCCCGCTACGTCGCCGCCGCGCCCCGCTACGGGATCGAGTTCGTCGGCTAGCCGCTCGACTGGCGCGTTCAGAGCGCGGGGACGGGGTGCTCGTCGGTGAGCGGCTCGCGGGCCGGTCGCTCGGGCGTGACGGCGCGGGCCAGACCATGGGCGCTGATCAGGGCCCAGCTGACGTTGACGGCCACGGAGGGCCACGCGTCGGCGGGCAGGCCCGCGGCGACCATGGCGAGCGCGCCGGTCAGGTTCATCGCGTGATAGGTGCCGCTGTGGGCCGAGAGGCGCCCGCAGGCCACGCCGGCGAAGCTCACGAGCACGGCCAGCCCGCCCGCGAACCCGATGACCATCGTCAGACCCATGGCCCGCCCGCGAACCCGATGAGCATCGTCAGGCGCATGCCTCAGGTTGTAGCCACTTTCGGGCGTGTATGAGATTGACTTTGCTGCGTGTTGTGATTCAGTGCGACTGAATGAGGATCGACCCGCACCGCCTGCTCGTCCTGCGCGCGGTCCAGCGTGCCGGGGGCGTCCTGCCCGCCGCCCGGGCGCTGTACCTGAGTCCGTCGGCGGTCTCCCAGCACCTGACCCGGCTCGAGGCCGAGACGGGCCTGAGCCTGGTCGACCGCTCGCGCCGCGGCGGCGGCCGCCGTCTCGCGCTGACCGCGGCCGGCCAGACCCTCGCGCAGCAGGGCGAGCGCGTGGCCGAGGTCCTCGCCGAGGCCGAGCGCGCCGCCATGGCGCTGCGCGGCGAGCGCAGCGGGCCGGTGCGGATCGGCGGCTTCGCGACCGTTCTGCGCCGGCTCGTCGGCCCCGCGGTCGTCGACCTGGCGATCGCCGAGCCCGCGATCGTCCCGACCGTGACCGAGGTCGGCGAAGCCGACGGGCTCACGCAGCTGCGCGCCGGCGAGCTCGACCTGGTCATCCTCGAGCGACGGCCCGACGCCCCGCCGCCACGCGGGGTCGTCGCCGAAGACCTGCTCCGCGACGCCTACCGAGTCGTCGTCCCGGCCGGCTGGCCGGTCCACGACGACCCCGAGACGCTGCTGCACGGCCGCTGGATCGCCGGCCACGAGGGCACGCCCGCCCGCGCCGCCCTCGACGCCCTCGCCGCCGCGGCCGGCATCCAGCCCGACATCCGCCACCTCTGCGACGAGTTCACCTCGATGCTCGCGCTCGTCGGCGCCGGCCTCGGAGCCGCCGTCGTCACCGATCTCGTCCTCGAGTTCCTCCCCCTCACCAACGTCCGCGTCAGCGCCGGCCCACTCGACCCCGGCGCCCGCATCATCTACGCCGCCCACCGCGGCGGCCGCGCCGAGCCTGGCGCCACCGCCGCCGCGACCCTGGAGGCCCTGCGCGCGCACGCCGCGTGAACGCCACGCACGCTCGTCAGGCGCGCGACGCCTAGTGCGGTTCAAGCGTCGGCTAGGTCGCTCCTGTGGGCCGGACTCGACGAGGGCGGTCGTCGTCGCTGAAGGCGTCGTGCGTCGATGTGCCTGACGCAAGCCGCCCTCGAGTGTCAGCCTGCGCGCCGGTCGCGCCAGAGCGCCAGACTGGCTGCCGCCCGCTTCATGGCCTGCGGTCGGCGTCGGGCCTCGAACGCCTGCCAGACGACGCCATAGAGAGCGTGCGCCTCGAGGAACGGCTCCAAGCCTTCGACGCCCGGCTCGCCGTAGGCAGCGAGCAGCTCTTCGATGAACGTCGCGCTGTGCCCACGAGCCCTTGCGCTGGCCAGGAGCCCTGCGACATCCCACGCGACGGGGCCGGCGCATACGTCCTCGAGATCGCTCCAGACCAGTCCGCTGTCAGTCCGCAGCAGATTCGACATCGAGGCATCGCCATGAAGTGCCTGAGCCGGCAGCGAGCTCTCGAAGACCGTGGGCGTGAGCGCGTCCAGTTCGAAGCGAAGCCAGTCGATGTCCCGCTGGGTCAACAGCGGCGATGGCCGCAGCTCAGCGAGCAGACGCTCGAGCCAGTCCCGAATCTCGCTCAGCGGGGCGAGGTCACCCGGGAAGTCGGCGAGCGCCGCGTGCAGTCCCCGCAGCGAACGACCGAGGTCCCGTGGCTGCGGCGGCAGAGCCCGCTCGTCGTGCGGGACGAACTTCCACAGCGTCATCCACAACCCGTCCTGCTCGTGCGGCCCAGGCGGCAGGACATCGGTCGGCGGAACGGCCAGGTCGGTCCGCTCGGCCAGGAAGGCACCGACGGCCACCTCGCGCGCCAGCCATAGCTCGGCGTCATCGTGCAGGACCGCCGTCCCGGTCACCACCCGCGCCACAACCGGTGCGGGCGTCAGGTGGACCAGTACGTTGCTGCCCGCCGCGATCCGCACTGCCTGGTCGCAGGCCACGCCGTGCTCACGAGCAACGGCCTGCGCGGCGGCGACCGCCGAGGCCTCGCCAGCCTTGTCATCCCCGCGCATCATCAGCTTCCGGCGGTCCGTCGCTCACCGCGAATCTCGTCCCTGCCGGAGCAAAGCGACGCCCGGCCCAGAACGCGCCTACGGCCACCGCTCCCGGGATCAGTGCATAACCCCACTCGCCCGTGGCCGGAATGCTGCTGTCCTGTGGCGTCAGCGTGAGCCCAAGAACCCCGAAGGTCACAAACGCAGCGACCGCGGCGGTCAGGAAGCACACGAGACCCATGACCGTCCGCACCGGCGTCAAGTATCGCAACACCGTGCTCGAACATCGCTGTCCGGTCACATGGCGAGGCCGGGTTGAGCACACGCCCCAATCCTCGCCCCACGCCCCCGTCAGCGGCACCCACCAGACGCACCGGCCACACGACGTGCAGCCGTGAGCGTTAGGTGTGTTGACCGTCCCAGACGTAGAGGATGTCGGGGGCGCGCTCCTCGTTATCGCGCCCGTCGGTACGCCGCGTCGCGACGAAGCCGTGCCGCTCGTAGAACCGCTGCGCTCGCGTGTTGGATGCGAACGTCCACAGCCGCAAGCCGTCGCGTCGTTCGCGCTGGGCGACGTTCAACAGAGCCGTGCCGATGCCACGTCCGGTCATCGTCGGCTCCACATAGAGCTGATCGACCCACGACCCCTCGAGCACGAGGACGCCGGCGAGCGTGCCGGTCGCATCCTCCGCCAGCCACAGCTCGGCTTCGCCGACCACGTGCGAGGCGAACCACTCGCGCACGTCGTCATCGCTATGGACGGGCTCAGGGATCACCTCACGCGCCGCCTTGCGCGCGCGCAGCCACAGGTCAGCCGCCGCACGCGCATCGGCCGCGGTGCCTGGACGAAACATCACGCGCATGCCACGACATGATCGCGCCACCCGCACACGCTCAGCGGATCCCACCCGGAGGCGTTCCCGCGGGAACGCCTCCGGGCTAGCGGCGAGGCGGGGCTACCCGACCTTGGCGCAGGTGGCCTGGATGTCGAACTTCCAGGGCCCGGCACCCCACGGCTGGTTGTTGATGAGGAACTGCTTGTCCCGGAGATAGTCGTCCGCGACGGGGACGCGGAACGAGTTCCCGTTGGCCGGCCGGGCACGTGACGTTCCCGATGCGCATCCGGTCGCCGCTCCAGGGCAGCGAGGCCGTGACGACGTTGTAGCCGGCGATGGGCGCGCTGCCGGCCGTCGTCGCCTTCTGGGCGGTCTGCGCCGTGTCGGCCGCGCCCGCCGCCGGGACCTTTGCGAGCGTGGACTCCGCCACGTCCTCGCCGGTCACGCTTTCGTCGAGGATGTGACTGCCCCAGACCGCGCTGGGCTTGAGCTCCCACGGTCCGATCGCCTGGTCTGCGATCGCCGGTCCGAGCGAGCCGTTCTTGATGTCGGCGTCGTCAAGACTCGTCCACGACCTCCTCGCCGCCGATCGTGGCGGGCGCAACCTACTGAGCAATGAGAGTTTCAGCACTTCAGGCCTCCTAGTGGGAATGTGCATCCACTAGGACGGCTCCGCGCGGGTGCGTATTACGGCGCCCGTCTAGCCCCGGAGGTCGACTGCGACCTCGTAGCTCTCCACCGACGCGCGCGTGCCGGCAGCATCGCTGCCCGGGCTCATCGAGTTCAAGGTCTCGTTCCCCTTACGCAGGTCGTCCTCCGTTTCGAACAATGCGATCGCAAGGCTGCGGCCGTTGTCTGGGTCGATGAGCATCAGAAAGCCCACCGCGGGAACGCCTTCAGGCGGACCTGACGGTGCCCGGGAAGCGACTTCCTCGGCCTCACGCCGGAGCGCGTCGCCCTGCGCTCCTTCGAATCTCGCCACGCGCGCGTACATGGGACACCTCGCTGGTCGGAAGCTCCGAGCCTACGCCCGGGCACCACGGCGGTCCAGGTGCCGCCTCAGTGGCTCGCGAGTGCGAGCCGGCCGCCGAGCGCCACGAACACCGCTCCGACCGTCCCGTTGACGGCGCGGGCGCTGCGCCGTCGCCGCAGCGCCTGGCTGAGGCGCGCAGCGCCGTAGGCGTAGGTCGTGAGCCACGCGAAGACCATCGAGCTCATCGCGAGCACCATCGCCGGCGGAAGCAGCGCGCTGCTGTCGGCCGACACGAACTGCGGTACGAGCGCGGTCCAGAACAGGCCGACCTTCACGTTGAGCAGGTCGCTCGCGACGCCGCGCCGGAAGGCCGCGGCGGAGGAGCCTTGCGTGCGCCCGGTGGCGCCCTCTGGAGCAAGGGCATCGCCACGCACGGCGGCGCGCAGCGCCTGCGCGCCGAGCACGACGAGGTAGGCGGCGCCAAGGAGCTTGAGAGCGGAGAACGCGGTGGCCGAGGTATGGAGCAGCGCGGCGACGCCGAGCACCGAGGCCGCGCCCCACACGAGGTTGCCGGCGGCCGAGCCTGCCGCCGCCCAGGTCCCGGCGCGGGCGCCCTCGGCGAGCGAGGTGCGCAGGACGACGAAGGTGTCCGGGCCGGGCACGACCACGGCTACGGCGGCGACGGCGACGAAGCTGGTGAACGGGTCCATGGCGCCATGGTCCCCCATCAAGTTGTTTCAGTACAAGCGATGTTTCCTTCACCGAATCGTTCAGCGATACTGAAACGATGCTCGATCCGCGCCGCCTCTCCGTACTCCGCGAGTTCGCTGCCCAGGGGACGATCGCGCGCGCCGCCGAGGCGCTGTCCTTCACGCCGTCCGCTGTCTCACAGCAGCTCTCTCAACTCGAGAGGGAGAGCGGCGTGGCGCTGTTCCGCCGAGCCGGGAGGCGGCTCGAGCTGACCGACGCGGGGCGGATGCTCGTCGCCCGCGCCGACGAGGTGCTGGCGCGCCTGGAGGAGGTCGAGGCGGAGCTGGCCCGGGCCGCCGGCGACGTCAGCGGCACGGTCCGGGTCGCGGCGTTCCAGACCGCTGCGCGCGCGCTCGTGCTGCCGGCGATCGACCGGCTCGCCGGGACGAATCCGGGCCTACGGATGGAGCTGGTGGAGCTCGAGGCCGAGGAGTCGTTGCCGCTCACGGCGCGCGGCGGGGTCGCGCTGGCGATCGCCGAGGAGTACGAGCACGCGCCGCGTCCTCACGTGGCCGGCCTCGAGCGCTCCTATCTCGATCCGGACGAGATGGTGCTCGCGCTGCCGGCGGCGCACCCGGCGGCCGCCGGCGAGCGTGTGCCGCTGGCGGCGGTGCGCGACCTCGCGTGGGCGACCGGGCACGCGGGGACCGCCTACTCGGACATGGTCACCCGGATCTGCCGCGCCGTCGGCGGCTTCGAGCCCGACGTCCGGTACCGCGTGAGCGACATGGACCTCCTGCTCGGGCTCGTGGCCGGCGGGCGCACAACAGCGCTCGTGCCGAGGCTCGGCCATCCCGAGCGCGAGCCCGGCGTGGCGGTACGGCAGATCGCGGGTGGCAGCTTCCGGCGAGCGCTGTTCGTCGCCACGCGGGCGAGCGATCGCGCGCGCCCCGCGACCGCCGCCGCGGTAGCGGCGATCGAAGAGGTCGCGCGAGCACTCGGCAGTCCGCGCAACTAGCGCCTGCCCGCACGCACGGGCGTGTTCGGCCAGGCGAGCACGGCGAGCAGGAGGCCGCCCGCGGCGCACACCCACGCGAGCACCCAGGACACGACCGACGGCTGCAGCTCCCAGAAGGCGGCAGGCGACAAGGGCAGCAAGTGGACGACCGCGAAGCCGGCGGTGACGCTGATCCCCAGCAGCAGCGCCGTCGTCTGGCTCTTGGCGCGGTCGCCACGGACGATGATCGCCATGACGATGGCCAGAGCGAGCCATTGCGGAAGCGCCACGACCGCGAGCTGATCGAGCCGCGTGTCCAGCCCGTCATCGAGGATGTGCGTGACGTCATGCGCAGCCAGCAGGGCGAGGAGAATCGCCGAACAGAGAACGAGCAGACGAGCGCCGCCGCGCGGCATCGGCTCATCGTCGCAGAGCCCCCGCGCTCGCGATCGCTATGAAGGCACGCTCGGTGCGCGCCGCCGCGACCGCGGTGCGTCGAAACGAGCCGGATCAGGGGTGGGCTGGCTCGAGGATCGCGGCGGAGGCTCGGGAGACCATCGCGTCGCCGCCGATGACGCCGACGCGCGTCACGTTGAAGTCCGACAGCTCCTCAGCCACCCATTGCGCCGCCAGCTCGTTGGACGCCTCGGCTTGCTCGCGGTCGTGGAACAGGCTGATCGTCATGACCATGTCGTTGCCGGTATCGATGGCGTGGTAGGCGACGAACCCGGGTTCTTGCGACAACGCCTCGGCGAAGTCGCGGTCGACGCGGCGCATGACGGCCTCGACCGAGCCCGATCCGATGCGGTAGGTCCGCAGACTGGCATACATCGCGTTTCCCCTTGATCGTGGCGAACCGCATTCACGCTACGCCCGACGCGTGAGGGCCACAAGAGGCGGTTCGCCCTTGTCGATGCCCCACAGTCGCAGGGTGCGGGCGCAGCGGACGTCGGCGCTTATGACGCGGCCTCCGCGCGGCCGGCGATCAGCGGCTGGACGATCCGGGGCATGCCGCGCCAGCGCTGCCGGGACAGCGCCGTGATCGTGAAGTGGCGCTCGAGGAGCGCGGCGGTGTCACGGGTGCAACGGCAGCCGCCGGCGATGGCGGCCCAGGGGCGATCCCAGCGGTGCTGGCGGGCGGCTGCGCCGTGCTCGGCGGCGCGCACGTGCTCGATGAAGAGCAGCGTGCCGCCGGGCTCGAGGACGCGGCGGAGCTCGGCCGCAGCGGCCTCCGGGTCCGCGACCGTGCAGAGGACCATCGTGGTGACCGCGGTGGCGAAGGTGGCGTCGGCGAAGGGCAGCCGCTCGGCGCCGGCGGCCGTCACCGTGACACGACCGGGGCCCGCCGCTGCTGGGGCGTGTCCGGCGTCCTCGACGCGCCGGCGGAGCCGTCGCGCCATGCCCGGATCCGGCTCGGTGAGGACGAGCTCGGTGACGTCGGCCGAGTAGTGAGGGAGGTTCAGACCGGTGCCGGCGCCGATCTCCAGCGTCGCACCGCGGGCAGCGGCAAGCGTCCGGGCGCGCAGGGCGCGCATGCCACGGCGCTCGCCGTGGCTGAGGACGAGGTCGTAGAGCACGGCCATGCCGGGGAGCGCCGCGGGGATGCGGCCCGGTTCAGCCGGAAGGGCAGGAGCGGACATGCCCGCATGCTCGCCGGCTCCCGTCCCGTCTCCGTCCCGTGCAGCGTCCCTTCTCCGCCCCGTGCACCGTTCCCTTCTCCGCCCGAGGACAGGGGTCCCCGGCTATGGTCGCGGGCCGTGATCGAGGTGCGCGTACTTGGTGGACTGGCCGCCCGGATCGATGGGGAGGACGTGGCGCTCCCCGCCGACGCCCGTGCCCGCGAGCTCCTCGCGTGGCTTGCGCTCCATCCCGGACGCCACCCTCGCGCCGCCCTCGCCGGGCGGCTCCGCCCCGACGTCCTCGACGAGAGCGCCCGCAAGACCCTCCGCGACGCCGTCTACGAGCTGCGGCGCACGCTGGGCCCGGACGCGATCGACGCCACCCGCGAGGAGGTCGGGCTCGGCCGCGCAGTCGTGGTCGACCTGCAGCAGACCGCCGCCGCCGCAGCAGCCGGCGACCTCGCGGCAGCGGTCGAGGGCGGCCCGCTGCTAGCCGGCCTCGACGCCGACTGGGCGATCGCCGCCCGCGAGCAGCACGCCCGCGACGTGAGCGTCCGGCTCGCCGCGCTCGTCGAAGCCGACCCCACCCGCGCGCTCGACTGGGCGCGCCGTCGCACCGAGATCGAGCCCCACTCCGAGGCGGCCCACCGTGACCTCCTCCGCCTCCACGCCGAGCGCGGCGACCGCCCCGCCGCGCTCGCCGCCCACGACGCCTTCGCGGCCCGGCTGCGGCGGGAGCTGGGCGTCGCGCCCGCGACGGAGACCCGGGCCCTCGTCGAGCGGATCCGCCGGGGAGGCGCGCGCCCGTCCTTCGAGCAGGAGATCCGCTTCACGTCCGTCCGCGGTCGCCGCGTGGCCTACGCGACGGTCGGCGACGCCGGCCCGCGGCTCGTCCTGCCGGCCATGTGGATCTCACACCTCGAAGAGGAGTGGACGTTCCCCGAGCTGCGCGGGTTCATCGAGGCGCTCGCGGCCGAGCACACCGTGATCCGCTACGACCGCCTGGGCACTGGGCTGTCCGACCGCGAGCACCCGGCGCCGGGCATGCCGGCGGAGCTCGAGACGCTCGCGGCCGTGATCGGCGCGGCGGACGGCCCCGCCCGCACCCGGCGGCAAGCGGAGGCGCCCGCCCTACTCGGCATCTCCCGCGGCGGCGCGACCGCGATCGCCTACGCCGCGGCGCACCCCGTGCGCAGGCTGGCGCTCGTCGGCACCTACGCCGATGGCGCCGCCATCGCCCCGCCCCGGCTGCAGGACGCCCTCGCGGCGACGGTCCGCGCCCACTGGGGCGCGGGCGCGCGCGTCCTCGCCGACATCTGGATGCCGGGCGCCGACCCCGAGCTCCGCGAGCGCTTCGCTGCCTACCAGCGTGCCGCGGCCAGTCCCGAGACCGCGGCTGCGCTCCTCGCCGAGATCTACGCGTGCGACGTGCGCGCGCTCCTCCCCGCCGTCGCCGCCCCCGCGCTCGTCCTCCATCGCCGCCAGGACCGCGCCATGCCCTTCTCCGGCGCGCGTGAGCTCGCCGCCGGCCTCCCCGACGCGCGACTCGTGGCGCTCGACGGCGATGTCCACCCGCCCTGGCTGGGGGATCCCGAGCCGGTCCTCGGCGCCCTGCTCGCCTTCCTGCGAAGCGAGTAACCGATGCCGTCTCCTCGCCCGTGATGGATCAGCGTGCACTGCGACGATGGCCGAGTGTGGCGCATCTCTACCCTCGCCGACCAGCCACGGAGTTGCCCGAATCGGGCGCCCACAGAGCAGACGCCGGCGCAACCATCAACGATGAGGGCGGAGGGTGCGACCGCCCTCCGACCAACGCCGACGCCCGCGGGGCCGAAGGTCGACCAGCTCACGGGCGCGCTGCCTTGAAAGTTGGTCTTCGGGCGCGCCCGGGCTCAGTAGGACGCCCGGGCGCGCACCGCGGTCAGCGGAAGGCGTGTCGGTTGTTCCAATGGGCGACGCGGCGCCCGAGCTTCGCGGCCTCCTCGTCGGCGAACCGGAAGTGGATGCCCGACCACACGCGTGCATCGACGATGTCCGCACATACCTCCGAGAAGCTCGTGAACGGGCGCGTCACGTTGCCAGGGGTGGTGCCGCTGAACATCGCCTGGTCACGGCCGTAGAAGTGCTGCATGGTGTCGGCGACCGAGCAGCCGACCGCCGACAGGCCGGACGGATGGTCGGGGTAGGGCGGCGCCCCGATCAGCGAGGTCCAGCCGGGATCGGCCTGCGTCGCGTCATTGCCGTCGCTCGCGGCCTCGTGGATCGCGGTGACCGGACGCCAGAAGCCGTAGCGGGCCTTGTCGCGCCACGTGACGATCAGAGCGTCCGCCCCGTTGACATATGCGCGGGCGAGCAGCCGGGCGTGATCGGCGAGCGTGCCGCCTTGACCGATGGCGACCGAGCGGAGGATGCTCGAGATCGTCCCCGTCGCGTTGGTCAGGCCCCAGTACCGTGCCGCGGCCGTCTGGCCGTCCGTGCGCACGTCGCTCACCGTCGACCCGACCGCCTTCACCTCGTTGAAGTCCGCCGCGTACGCGCGCGTGCCGAGTCCGTGGGGCGCGCGAGCACGGAACAGGTCCGGGTCTCGGAGCACGAAGGGTCGGACGTCCTCCAGCCAGGCCAAGGGGTCGTTTACGCCCGCGGTGGGCCGCCACTCGCCGGGCAGCGTGCCGACCGAGAAGCGGAACGGCCCGAAACGGCCGTCGCCGACGCGGTCCGCCAGCAGCGCAGCCGCGGCGGCCTCGCCGGTGGCGATGCCGCCGGCCTTCGCCGGTCCGGCCGGTATCGCGTCGAGCGCGGCCTGGTAGGCCGTGTTGATGGCGGTCAGGCGTGCGGCGGGGATGCCGAGTCCGCCGTTGACGAGCACGTGGCGTGCGGCGGCCGCGACGGCGGCGTCCTGGGAGTACCCGGGCTCGGCCGCGGGCGAGGAGACGTACGGCTCGTGACCGCCATCGATCGCGTTCACCGCGTCGTAGACGGCGGCATGAACCATCGCCAGGTGTGCGATCGACGGCGCTCCCTGGCCGGCGCCGGGTGGCGTGGCGGTTCCGGGTGACTGCAGCGCCGCGGCGGCGATCTGATCCCAGTCCGTGACGCTGTCCGCGCGCGCCGAAGCGGCAAGAGGGAGCAAAGAGAGCACCGCGAACGCGCCGAATACCGTCAGGGCGAGAGGCAAGCGGCGGCGCGACATCAGGCGCAGCGGGTCGGGACATGCGAATCCGTGCATGAGCAGCTCCTCATCGCTTGACCGGGCGAGACCAACGCGCGCCGGTCGGGAATGCGGTCAGACCCCGGTAGTCGATGACGGATTCGCTACCGCGATCACGAAAACACTACCGTAATTGACTCGGGCGATGTCAAGGGGCAGAGCCAGAGCGGCCGCCGCGTGCGTTCGCCCGCGGCGGCCCGGGCGGATCGACCTCGGCCAGGCGGCGGACCTCGCGGGCGATCGCGAGCAGATCGTGGGCGGTGTGGATGGCCTCCTCGGCGGAGTCGAGCTCGTCGAGCACGGCGCGGATCAGGGCCGCCTCGCGGACGTACTGCGAGACGCTGATCCCCTGCACATCGGCAGCGCGAGCGATCGCCGCATAGGCGCGGTCCGCAAACCGGATCGTCGTCGCGTGGAGAGCCACGGGGCGGAGCTCTAGCCGCGGTCCGGGCGCCGGCCGTGTCGGCCGTCCTCGGCCGTTCCGCGTATAGACTATTGCGATAGCATATACGCTATCGCGGTAGTGGATACATCGTCGACTGGCAAGACCCGATTGAGAGTCATCCGGGATACACGAGGTAGCGAGCTGCGCGTGGCGCGTTCCGCGGACGGGTGTGCGCTCACCGTGCAGGCGACGCTCTCGACAACGCGAATCCTCGACCGCCACGGCGTGCGCACGCTGCTCGACATCATCGCGAGCTCGTCCGAGTTCCGGCGCGAGATGAGCAACGCGCTCGCGCTCTACGACAGCGGCCTCGGCCGCCGTTCTCGTCTGGCAGGGTCATCGCCGCGACAGCGGCCTCGTTGAATTCGCGCGTTGGAGAAATCTCCAACGCCTACCGTCCTGCCCTAGTGGGGCATAGCACCCCAGGGCAGGACCGTAGGCACGAAACCGCTCCGGAACCACGTGCCCGCACAGCGCTCGGTGCGTCCCCCGTCCGCGCGTCCGTCTGGCGCGGTAAAGCCCGCTTCCGTTGGAGAAATCGACAACAACGACGGGACCGAGCGAGGTCTTCGCGACAGCGCGGCTCAGTTGCCGCGCGGGTAGCGGCCTCGTGTCACACGCCCACGCGGATGTCAGGACGAAGCGCGGATGCGCACGAGGGCGTCGGCCCGCGCCCGCGTTGTCTCGATGAGCTCGGCGTTGCGCTGATCCGAACGCATGACCCACTCGCGCGCGAAGTCCGGCGCCTTGCCGAACTCGACGTTGTCGGCGATGAGCAGCCGTAACCGCGTCTCCTCGTGCTGCACCACGTACCAGGCCTCGTCGCATCATCGCGCTGTCGGACGCGCTCGGCCGCACGACGGAGCGCCGGGCACGCTTCTCGCGAATGTTTCGCTCTTGTCGCGATCGCTTACTCAGATTCAGGTTGACCGTCACTCTCGTCGGGCGCTTGCTCGTCCGCGTTCTCTTCATCGGGTCGCTCGATGAAGATGTCGAACGCGCGCTTCCGGTCTTCCTCGGTGAGCCGGTTGGTCATCGACATGAAGAGTGCGAATCGCTCTTCTTCCGTGTGGTCCGAGAAGTAATCCAGGATCCGTGCGATCGGCTGAAGGACCGGGTCGTACTCGGGCTCGACGAGGTCGGAACCTAGCCGCTTCGCAGCAGCCAGCAAGGCCTGGACGAAGTCGTTCCAATCAGGGACGTTCGCCGCTTCGCGCACCTCGGGGAACCAGATGAAGACCAAGAGCAGATCGAGCCAAGTCCACTTCTCGCTTACCTCCGGAGCGGCCGCCTGTGCGGAGCGCAGAACCGCTACTAGGTACTCGTCCAACGCAGCGGGATCGTGGGCGTGGACCGCGGCGAGCAGAACGAGGAGCTCCTGCCCCCGTCCGGCCGATGAGGACCGCCAGTCAGCCCGGTCATGGAGCGCGGCGCGCACTTCTGGCGAAAGCTGGAAGCCGGCGTCAGCCGCGAGGGCTACAAGCTCGTCGCCGGTCAGCCGGACGCCCCAGCCCCCGCGCCGCGCAAGCGCCCTGCGCGCGCCGACCCGGGCCTGCGCATCGATGAGCCCGTGTTCGACCATGGCGTCGAGCAGTGCGAGCGTGTCGAAGGCTTCGACGCCGACCGACCGCGCGGCCTCCCTGATGAAGCGGTCGTCGGAGTAGATCGCTCGGCCGGTCCGTTGAGCCAGCAGCAGAGTCGCGAACAGGACCTGGAACTCGTCCCGATCCTCACTGCCCTCCAGGCCTTCGAGCAGTTTCGCGTCGGCCCCGGGCCCTTTGGCCGGCTGGGGATCGAGTGCCTTTGCCAGGCGCAGGGTCTCCCTAACGCGGCGCTCCTCTCGGGCCGACTCCTCTTCGGTGAACTCGCGGAAGCCGAACTCACCGTCGACCGTGTGGACCGTAGTCCCCATCGGTTTCCCCGGCGTCATCTCGTCGCTGTCGGCGTCTTCGAGCGTCTCGATGGCGATCATTGAGCCGGGCAACGCCAAGCGCATCGCCTCTTCCAGCTCAGGGATCATCGCGATGACGACGTAGAGACTTGATGGATCCCAGACCGCCGCGGCTCCGAACCGGTCGCGTGCCGTCTGCACGTCCTGTGCGTCTCGCTCCTCCATCGCGAAGCGCAGTGGCAGCGCCCCGATCTCCGCCCAGTTCTTGCCGACACCTCCAGTCGAAACCGCCGCCAGAGCGTTGACGGGCGCGCGGCCGTCGGCGATGGCCGTCGCAATGTCGTGCCGGAGCTTCGGACGATCGCCGGCGATCTCCTTGAAGAAGTCAGCGATCTCTTCCGGCGTATCCGGCAGCTCGAACTGCCGAATGACGTTCGAATCCGGGAACCTCGTCGGGAATCCCGCAAACGTTTCGCGGACCCGCTCCTCGATGGCTGGATCGAGCGGCGACTGGTCGCGGTCGGCATCGAGCGATACGGCGATCAGGAGCGCTTCGAGGGCTTCCACCTTGCGGTCGAATCGGTCCGAGAGCCCGATGAGCAGTTCGAGCGCCTTCTGCTTCGGCGCGGCACGTCGCAGGATCTCGGCAAGGACCGTCGCGCGTTCTGGGGTATCCGCGAGCGGCTGTTTCTCATCGAACAGTCGCCAAGCCTCGTCGTGCCTACTGAGCCGGGCGAGCGAGAAGAGGAGGTTCCAGATTGCGTTCGCGCTCTCCGGAAACGCCTCAAGCCACTCCTCAGCCACGCCGCGGAGCGCTTCGAAATCGCGATCTCGACCTGCTAGCTCGGACAGACCGCTGAAAGCGCCCTGGCGTAGGTCTGGGTCGAGATCACGATCGCCGGCCACGACTCGGAACTCCCGTTCCGCCTCGGGACGATTGCCGAGGTGACGAAGGGCTTCGGCGAGCGCCAGCCTGTCGCGAGGATCTCCCTGCTCGCGCATCAACTGACGAGAACGGTCCTTGACCTTCTCCCACTCGCCGGCAATTGCCGCGTAGTCGCGCAGTCGACGCATCAAGGTCGTGCGCGCTGAGTAGGGAAGTAGTATGCGCTGCGCTTCTACCGGATCCCCGAGGAGAAGTGCTCGCTCGGCGCGCATCGCCGCCTCCACGTCGGGCTTGTTCGCGGCAACCAACTCCGCCGCCCGCTCGTCCCAGGGCACGTCCTCGAACATGGCGGCGGCCGAAATCGACCCGAACGCGGCCTGCAACACCAGCTGCTCGTCGCTCTCGCCCAGAAGGGCTCGTAGCCCCTCGACCCCTTCGGCGCGCCCCTCGGGTGTGGGCAGTTTGGTCTGCGCCTGGGCGCGAATCAGGCGCGCGCTTACGTCTTGGGCTCCGGCCGGAAGGAACCGCAGCGCGAGGTCCGGGCGGTCGATGTTGACCGCCACGTTGGCAAGTGCCAGCGCCGCTTCCAGCGAAAGCCGCCTGGGGTCGGCGACTGATTCGAGCAACCGGCCCGCGGGGCCGAACTCGGCAATGAAGAGGTGGCACTCCGCGGCTCGCGCCAGGACCTTGGCGGCCTCGTCGATGCGACCTTCGGCGGTGACCTCGCGAGCGAGATCGGCGAAGATCCGCGCGGACTCGCGAAGCTCGGCGGCACTGACGGGAAGGCCTTGCTCGATCCGTCGATGCGCTGTCCAGAAGGGGAGGATGGCACCGAACTCGCGGACCGTGGCGTTAGAGGCGTCGGCTTCTAACGCCAGCTCGTAGTGCCGCCGCGCACCGTCCTCGTGTCCAAGCGCCAGCAAGGCTTGAGCGCGTGTCTGCTCCAGCAACGCCCGCTCGGCGTCGCTCTCCGGTTCGACGTCGGCGACATGGTCGAGCGTGTACTGGGAATCCGAACTGGATCGCGCCTCAGCGATTAGCAGCGCCGGATGATTCGCGACGAGCTCGCGCGCGGAATCAAGATGACGGCGGTGTCGCTCTTCCGAACCCTGGACATTGGCCATGCCAGCGGCGCGGACGTAGTTACGTGCCTTCTGCGAATCGCTGGCCACCAGGTCGATCGTCTTGAGGTACGCGCTCTCGGCTTCGGCGAAGAACCCAGCCGTGGCCAGAAGGCGCCCCGCGGTGACGAGCAGCTCGTCTGGACCTTGATCCAGGTCCCCTCTGCGAACGGACGAGGCAAGCGCGAGGGCACCGCCGTGTACGACGAGCTGCCGAAGCCGATCGGCCGAAGCAGGATCTCGCGCCGCCAGCTCGCGCAGGTGATGCGACCCCGGCAGCCCGACGTCGGCTGATTCTCTGTCGTCAACGCCGCCGGTCTGGGCGACAGGCGCGACCTCTGGTGGCTCGACGGTGTTGTCGGCTTGCCGGCTGCTCGGGTTCTCGAAGACCGTCTTCTCCGCGCCCTCGGACAACCGCTGGACAATCTTCTCCGCCTGCTGGTCCAGAAGTCCCTCAAGCCGCTCAAGATCGAGGCCGGCACCCGGACCGAGCCGGTCAGCGATCCGGTCCAGCGCCTCCTTCATCTCGGCGCCAGAGACCGCTCTCGCCGATGCCTCCTCGGTGACGCGAGCCTCGATTCTCGTGATACCGCCTTCGATGAGCGCCAGCTGCCGCTGGACCTCCTTCGCCGCTGCGGCGATGCGAGCCTCGATCAGGTGACGGCCGGCCAGCCCGGCGGCACGGTCGCTGTCCGCCGCCTCCGATGCGGCCGTATCCGCGACGGCCATGATCCGCCGCACCATTTCCGGCTTGTCGTAGCGGCCCCCCTCTGGCGGCTCGACGAAGGACACGAACTCCGCCTCCATCTGGGCCCGGGCCTCGCGTCGCCCAAGACGAAGGCCGTGCTCAGCCCAAAGAAGCTCGGCTGCAAGTAGCAGTGATTGCGGATCTCTCGCCATGGCACGTCGCGGTCGTTCTCAAGGCCTTCCTCGAAGTGCTTCCAGAAGCGCCTCGACTCCGGGAACGTCTTGCGAAGCAGGCCCATCGCGTCGCCGCTGGCCTTAGCCAGTTCCACCACCGCTGAGATCGCGCCGAGGATGGAGAAGGGTTCCACTTCATCGAGCGTAGGCGGCAGAGCGGCGGGTGAGCGCGTGTTCCTCCCCAAGCAGCGACAACTCTCGCTTCCCGCCTGAACGCGATAGCGCGCCAGCCGCCACGCCCAAAGCAGGACGGTAGGCACGACAAAGACGACGGGACCGAGCCGAGGCCTTCGCGACAGCGCGGCTCGGTTGCCTCGCGAGCGGCGCCCTCGTGTCGCGCGTGAATCGCCCTCTAAGCCCTCGACGCGATTCGCGCGCGTCGCTCAAGGAGTTACCCTCGCCGACCTCCCACGGAGTTGCCTGACGAGCGCTCCCATAGAGCAGACGCCGGCGCAACCATCAACGATGAGGGCGGAGGGTGCGACGGCCCTCCCCAAACACATCCCTGCCCTTGCGCGAAGCGCGTGTTTGGGGAGGGTCGGCGACACCCTCCGCCCAACGCGCACGCCGATGTCAGGACGAAGCGCGGATGCGCACGAGGGCGTCGGCGCGCGCCCGCGTGGTCTCGATCAGCTCGGCGTTGCGCTGGTCGGAGCGCATCACCCACTCGCGCGCGTAATCCGGCGCCTTGCCGAACTCGACGTGGCGGGCGATGAGCAGCCGCAGCCGCGTCTCCTCGTCCTGCACGACGTACCACGCCTCATCCAAGAGATCGCGGACCTCGCCCCAGGGACCCGAGGAGACCAGCAGGTAGTTGCCCTCGGTGATCACCAGCGGCACGTCACGCCGCACGGCGACGGCGCCCGCGATCGGCTCCTCGATCTCGCGCCGGAACTCGGGTGCGTAGACGACGTCCTCATCAGCCGCCCGCAGCCGCCGCAGCAAAGCCACGTAGCCGCCTCCGTCGAAGGTATCCAGAGCGCCCATCCGGTCACGCCGGCCGAGCCGGACGAGCTCGGCCTGGGCGAGGTGGAACCCGTCCATGCCGACCAGCGCCGCGCGGTCGCCCAGCTCGTCGGCGACGAGGCGGGCCAGCGTCGACTTGCCGCCGCCGGGCGGCCCGGTGATCCCGAGCAGCGTCCGGCGGCCGCGCGAGGCGAGCGCGCGGGCCCGCTCGATCGCCTCGTCGGGGCTGATCGTCGAGGCATTCAAGCGCAAGCTCAGCGCCAGCCCTCACGCAGCACCCGGCGGGCGTTGCCGCCGAGCACGGCCTCCACCTCGGCGCGAGCGAGCCCGTTGCTCTCGAGCAGCGTGCGCACGCGCGGCAGCTTGCTCGCGTTCTCGCAGTCGTCCGGCGGATCGGTGAAGCCGTCGAAGTCCGTGCCGATGGCGACGTGGTCCCACGTGCCGGTCCATTCGCGCAGCGTCTCCATCGTGCGCCAGATGGCGCTGAGCCCGGGACCGGGGTTCTCCCGGTCCAGCCAGTGCGGCATGAAGATCACGCCGACCACGCCGCCGGAGGCGGCGATGGCCGCCACGTCCTCGCGATCCACGTTGTACTCCACCTCGTTCATCGTCCGGACGCCGACGTGCGAGGCGACGATCGGGATGCGGTCGGCGACGAGCTCGTAGATCTCGCGCCGCGCCACCGGCGTGCAGTGCGCGACGTCGGGCACGATGCGGCGCTCGACCATCCGCTCCACCACCGCCCGCCCCGCGGCCGTCATCCCGCGCGAGAGGTCGACGCCGGTGTCGAGCGGGCAGAGCGGGCCCCTGCGCTGGTCCAAGGGGATCGCCTCGGCATGGCCCGCGAGGTCGTTGGGGAAGAGGTGGGCGAGCGTGATCGAGGCCACGCCGCGGTCGGCGAGGTGGTCCACCCGGGCGCGGCGGCCGTCGAGGTCGCGGTCGGCGAGCCCCGCCGACAGCACGTCGCCCCCTTCGACGGTGTGGATGATCGCCCGCTTGCCGGCCGCCAGCACGCCGTCCAGCTCGGCGTTCGAGCGGGCCAGCTCGAACCGCTCCGTCCGCGCGACCTGCCGCTCCATCGCGGCCATCTGCACGAGCACGTTGTCCCACGCGCTGTCCTTCATGAGCCGGCGACCGCCGTCGAAGAACCGCGCGATGAAGCGGATGAGCGCGCACTGGAAGTACTGGCGCTCGGGGACGTGGAGCGCGGACCACAGGACGTCGACCCCGCCCTTCTCGAGCATCTTGAAGTCGCTCAGGCTGGCCAGCGGGTTGAACGTGTGCACGGGTCCCGACGAGTAGTGGCGGCGAAGGTCGCGGTTCCAGAGGAACGCGTTCATGGCCGGGTGCGCGTGGATGTCGGTCAGCACGGCAGACGCTCCTCCAGGTACCGGTTCATGAACATCGGCGAGACCAGCGGCAGGAAGCGGTCGACGTCGTGGTTGCGGCGCGCGAACTCGGCGTCGATGAAGTTGAGCTTGCCCCAGTGGGCCTTGAACGGGATGCCCACGCGCTCGAGGTGCTCCCACAGCCCTCGGAGGTGGTTGTAGATGTCCGACTTCTCCTCCGGCTTCGTGCAGACCTCGGTGAGGTACATGAAGTTGGCCTTCGCGATGTAGGCGAGGCCGTCCCAGTTCCAGGCCGACATCAGGCCGTCGTCCACCTTCGTCAGCTGGATCTCGGTCGGGATGTTCGGCCACCGGTGCTCGCCGAAGTACTGCTCGCACTCGCCGAGCACGCGCTGGAGGTCGTGCGGGCGGAAGCTCCACTCGGCCATCGCCACGCGCAGCGGGGCCCGGCGGTCGACGGGCAGCATGTTGCGCAGCGGGCCGGTGAAGCGCCGCTCGTCGTAGGTGCGCGCCATCACCTTGTAGATGAGCTCCAGCGGCCCGCTCAGCAGCGGCCCCTCGCCGCCGAGCTTGTCGAGCACCTTGAAGACCGCGTCGAGGATCTGCTCGGACTGGTCGTCGGGGTACGCGCCGTCCCGCTTCGCCTCCCCGCGCGGGATCTCGGTCGCCGCCCACAGCAGCGCCTTGGGACTGTCGGGCACCATGTTCACGCGCCAGAAGTCGTAGAGCTCCGACGTGCCGTCGAGGTCGGCCAGCACGTCGTCGGCGTCGACGACCTTCATCACCACCGAGAAGTGGCGCTCGTCGACGAGCCGGAAGCGGACGCGGGTGATCACCCCGAGCAGCCCGAGCGACGTGAGCACCGCGGGGAAGTCGTCGTCGCCGCGGGCGATCCGCCGCTCCACGGCGCGGCCGCTGGCCTGGTCGACGTTGACGAGCTCCACCCACTCGAGCAGCTCGAACAGCGCGTAGCGGGAGCTGGCTCCCGCGGTGCCGGTGGAGACCAGCCCGGCCAGCGTCTGGTAGTCGGTCCCGCCCGTCGCGGTCACCGACTTGCCGCGGCGCCCGAGCGCGGCCAGGAAGTCGTGCAGCGACACGTTCGCCGACGCCTCCACCGCCTCGTCGCCGTCGACCAGCTCGACACGCTTCGGCAGCCCCGAGACGTCGAGGATCGCGTCGGCCACCACGATGTCCGAGCACGAGTGCAGCGAGCCGGGCACTCGCACGCGGCGCCGGTCGCGGTGCGCCTGCTCGAGCGCGGCCTTCAGCTCGTCGATGCTGCGGGGACGGAGGACGAGCTCGGGCCGGAACGAGACGAGCTGCCCCCAGTCGCTCATCACGGGTCGCTCGGTCATGGTCATTGGGGCCTCCGCGTGCCGACGATCCTGGGCGGGACCGAACCATCGGAACACGCCCGGCATGCATGAGTCAAGGGCGATCCGAATTAGACTCGGCCGGTGGACGCCTCTTTCCGCCGTACGCTCGTCCTCGTCGCGCTCGTCGCGGCGGCGTACTACCTCGCGGGCCGGTTCGGGCTGGCGCTGGCCTACCTCGACGGGGCCGTGGCGGCAGCCTGGCCGCCGGCCGGGGTCGGGCTGGCGGCCGTCGTGCTGTACGGGAAGCGCGTGGTCCCGGGCATCGTCATCGGCGACCTGCTGCTCGGGGACTTCTCGACGCCGCTCGGCACGGTGCTGGCCCAGACGGTCGGCAACACGCTCGCGGTCGTCCTCGCCGCCATGCTGCTGCGGCGGCTGACCGGCGGGCGCACCGGGCTCGACCGGGTCGGCGACGTGCTGGCGCTGATCGCCGCCGCCCTGACGGCCGCCGTGGTCAGCGCCGCCTTCGGGCCGACGGCGCTCTGGCTCGGCGACGTGATCAGCACGGCGGAGCTCGACGACGTGTACCGGACGTGGACGCTCAGCGACGCCGCCGGCGCGCTCGTGGTGGCGCCCGCGATCCTGACCTGGGCCACGTGGCAGGCGCGCGGCATCCGCCGGCGCGACCTCGTCGAGGGCGGCGTGCTGCTCGCCGTCCTGCTCGTGCTGGCCGAGCTGGCACCCCAGCGCGACGTCCCCTATGTCGTCTTCCCCGTGCTGCTCGCCGCCGCCCTGCGCCTCGGGCCGCGCGGCGCGGCCACGGCGCTGCTGGTCGTCTGCTCGATCACGGTCTGGAACACCGCGCAAGAGGACGGGCCGTTCGTGCGCGACTCGATCACCGACAGCCTGCTGGCGACCCAGCTGTTCATCGCCATCGCCGCCGCCACCTCGCTGCTGCTCGCCGCCGCCACCGCCGAGCGCAGCCGCGCCGAGCGGGCGCAGCGCGTGCTCGCCGGCGAGCAGGCGGCGCTGCGGCGGGTGGCGACGATGGTGGCGAGCGAGGGCGACCCGCGCCGGGTGTTCGAGCAGGCCACGGAGGAGGTCGGGCGCCTGCTCGGGCTGCCGGGCGCCAACATCATGCATTTCGACGGCGTGCGCACGGTCACCGTGGTCGGCGCGTGGAGCGAGGACGGCCCGCCGCGCTTCCCGGTCGGCGCACGGCTCGAGCTCGACGGCGAGACGGCCGTCGCTCGCGTCGTCCGGACCGGCGTGGCGGCGCGCGTCGACCGCTACGAGGAGTCCGGCGGCAAGCTGGCCGCGACCCTGGTCGGCGCGGGCTACAAGTCGGCGGTCGCCGCCCCCGTCCACGTTGCCGGCCGGCTATGGGGCGTGCTGGCCGCCGCCAGCACGTCGGACGACCCGCTGCCGCGCGGCATCGAGCAGCGCCTGTGCGACTTCGCCGACCTCGTCGCCCAGGCCCTCGCCAACGCCGACGCGCACGAGAAGCTCGCCGCCTCGCGCGCCCGGCTGGTCGAGGTCGGCGACAACGAGCGGCGGCGGCTCGAGCGCAACCTCCACGACGGCGCCCAGCAGCGCCTCGTGTCGGTCGCCCTCGGGCTCAACATGGTCGCGTCGAAGCTCGACAGCGACACCGCCACCGCCCGGGCGCTCCTCACCACCGCCCAGGCCGAGCTCGCGCGTGGGCTCGAGGAGCTGCGCGAGCTGGCGCGCGGCATCCACCCGGTCGTGCTCACCGAGCGCGGCCTCGGGCCGGCGCTCGACGCACTGGCGGCGCGCGCGCCGCTGCCCGTCGAGATCGCCACGCTCCCCGACGAGCGGCTGTCCGCGCCCGTCGAGGCGGCGGCCTACTACGTCGTCGCCGAGGCGATCACGAACGTCGCCAAGTACGCGCACGCCTCCGCCGCCACCGTCAGCATCGACCGTGCCAACGGCGCCGCGACGGTGACCGTGTCCGACGACGGCGTCGGCGGCGCCGACCCGGCCGCCGGCACCGGCCTGCGCGGGCTCGCCGCGCGGGTCGAAGCCCTCAACGGGCACCTCGACGTCGACAGCCCGCCGGGCGGCGGGACGCGCATCACGGCCGAGATCCCGCTGGGCTGACCGCCCACTCGCGAAGGCCCAGGCCGGCCACCCGCGGGGCCGCTGTCCGGCCCCGCGGGTGCGCTGCCCTGACGGGCCTACGGGTTGTAGGTGAAGATCCTCAGGCCGCGATCGCGGTCGGAGCCGAGGATGTACTGCTTGTTGCCGATGCGGTGGATCTCGACGCCCCAGTAGTTCGAGCCGCCTTCCTCCACGAACGCGCCGACCTCGTCGAGGCCGTCGTTATCGTACTTCAGGACGCGCATGCCGAGCGCGTAGTGCGAGACGTAGACGAGGTTGGCCGTCGGGTCGGTCGCCACCTCGTGGACGGTCATGTCGCCGAACCCATCGGCGAACTCCTCGGTCTGGCCCTCGGTCGGAGCGTAGAAGTCGACCTCCTGCATCTTCGCGCCGGGGGTCAGGTTCGTCCTGTACATGTGCGTGTAGCCCCAGCCGTCGAACGTGGCGGAGACGTCCACCGGCACCGAGGGGCCGGCCGGCGTCGCCGTGCCGCTGCCGTCGGTGCTGCACGTGTAGTCGGCGCCCGGCTCGACGCCGAGGAGGCGGAAGCCGTCCTTGCGCGAGACGAACATCGCCGGGTGGGTGGTCGAGTTCGCCAGCATCGTGACCAGCGTCTCGCAGCCGTCCACGCCGGTGCGGTTGAACACGATCAGGCCCTTGTAGCCCGCCGCGATGATGTTGTCGAGCTTGACCTGGAAGTCGCACACGCCGCGCTCGGCGACGGCGATGACGTCGCCGCCGGCCGCCGGGACGGGATCGCACGCGAGCCCGAGGAAGCGGGTGTCGCCCACCATCGGGTTGGTCCGCGTGATCGGCACCGTGTCACCGCCCTGGATGGCCGTGAACGTCTTGCCGACCGCCGGGCCGCCCTTGAACGTGGCCTGGACGCGGAAGGCGTCGAAGTCCTCGTCGGTGGCGAAGATGAACTGGTTGTCGCGCGTGAACTCCGCCTGGTGGGCGTTGCCCTCGGGCGTGATCGTCTGGCCGAAGGGCAGGCGCGCCGGGTCGGCCGGCGCGAAGTCCGTGTCGGACAGCGGCTTGGGTGCGGCGGGGTTCGTCACGTCGAGCGTGACGTAGCCGCCGTCCCAGTACGACATCAGCATGATGTCGCGGCCGCCGATGTGCTTGACGACCATGTCGTGGCTGAACACCGAGTCGCCGTGCGGCGCGGTCGGACCGGTCTGCGCGAACTGGTCCAGGTTCGTCTCGGAGACGATCTTCGGCTTGCTCGGGTTGGAGATGTCGAGGATGTCGACGTCCGGCTCCTCGAGGTCGTCCACGAGCACGACGTAGACCTTGCCGGTCTTGTTGCCGGCGCTGTCGCGCTGCTCCCACGCGAAGGCCGAGTGCGTCTGGTTGGCCTTGGTCTGCGGGACGCCGCCGCTCTGCGTGCCGTCCTTCTTGGTGAAGTCGCCGGCTCCCTCGACGAGCTTCTTCGGCTGCCGCGGGTTGGTCACGTCGACCAGCGTGATGCCGCCGATGCCGTTGGTCGTCTGCGGGCACCACTCGTTCTGGTAGACGAGCAGATCACCCTTGAACGACGGCGTGTTCAGCGACACGACCTGCGAGCCCTCGCCCGAGAACGTGTCGACGTGGCTCGGGATGTAGCTGACCGCCTTCGGGTTCGCCGGATCGGCGATGTCCACGATCTGCACGCCGCCGCGCCCGCACGTCGGCTCATAGAACATGGTCAGGTAGGCGTAGTTGCCCTTGGCGGACACGTCGGCCACGCGACCCGCGCCGCCGAGCTTGCCGCCGAGGTCGAACCGGCCGACCAGGTCGAGCCCCTCCTCGCGGGGCGCGACCGACTTGCGTCCCGGCACCGCGCCCGCCGCGCCGTGCTTGTTCCAGTGCTCGGCGAGGCTGGCGCTGAGCCAGTTGTCGTCGGACACGTTGTTGTCCATGGGATGGCCCACGGCGGCAGGCGCCGTAACCAGGAAGGCGCCCACGGCAACAGCCGCGGCGCGAACAGCGAAGCGTCGCTTCACCCGTCACTCCTCATCTCAGAAACCCACGGCCTCACCCAGACGGGGGACCGCCCTCTCCGGCAATCGTAACGCGGAATTCCGGTGTTGGTTGGATGTTCGCGCCGTCAACGGCGCTCGGGGAACAGCATGCGATAGGCCGCGCTCCGCGCGGCTCCGAGCAGGCCGCGGACGATGCGACCGACGGCGAGCCGCACGGCGGTCGCGACCGCCAGGAACGCCAATGCGGCACCGAGGAGCACGCAGCCGGCCAGGCGCCAGCCGTCGCCGAGCAGGACGAGCGCGACGCCGGCGATCACCAGCAGCAGCCACGCCGCGACGGCGGCGCGGAAGGCCTTGTGGGACCGGACCTGGCGGGTCACTGCGCTGACAGCGGGCGCGTCGTCCCGCTGGATCAGCGCGGTGCGCAGGCCTTCCATCACGCCGCTCATGCGGCTGCCGAGCTTCGACGGCAGCGCGCCCTCGACGAGGTGCGAGACCACGACGGCGCCGCGGTTGAGGGCCCGGGTGGTCGGCTCCTCCGCGGGGTGATCCGCGACCGCGCAGTCACGGAACCACGCGAAGACGTCCCCGTCGCCCTCCTGATCGAGCTCGCGCCGGTACTCCTCGAGGATGCGGCGATGGGCCTCGCGGACGAGCTCCTCGGCCTTCGCGGGCTCGTCCGGCAGCAGCGACTTGATGAGGCATTCGGCCCCGTCGAGCCGGCCCCACACCATGTCGTGGCGGCGCCACTGCTCGTCGAGGAACGCGCCGAAGTGGAACAGGCGCATGCCGCCGAGCTTCCGCTCGGCGCCCTCCGGGCCGTCCGCCTCGAGCGGGCTGATGCGCACGATGTCGACGGGGTTGGTCTCTCCCACCGGCGTGCCGTACTGGACGAGGTAGAGGGGCAGGTCGTACGCCGCGAAGACGTCGTGCGCCTGGCGCAGCGCCTCGCGCAGCGGCGTCGCGGGCGCCTCGAGCGCCTCGGCGACCGCCTTCTTCAGCGCCGCCACCGCCTCGCCCAGCCCGGTCTCCATGACCTTGGCGGCGGCGTCGAGCGCCTCGGGCGGAACGATCTCGCCGGCGCGCGCGAGCATCTCGTCGTCGGTCCGGCCCTCGAGCACGTAGGTCAGCTCCGTGCGGCCGACGCCGAGGCCGCGAAGCTCCTCGGCGAGGTCGCCGGCCACGAGCGCGCCCTCGGCGCGCCGCAGCTCGCGACGCGCGTCGGCGAGCAGCTTCCGCACCTCCTCGGCCTCGTCGGTGCGGTGCTCCTTCACGCGCTCGAGCACGAAGTTCAGCCGGCGCAGGCGATAGGGGATGTCGAACTGCTGCAGGAAGTCGTCCTGGGCGGCGGGGTGGCGCGACTGCTTCCACGCGCGGACCACGTAGCGGACGGCGAACGCCTCGTCGGACCCCGGGTCGAAGCCGGCGGCGCGCACGACGAGGGAGGCGAGGTAGTCGACGACGCCGCGGATCTTCAGGCTCCGATAGACGGCGTAGGCGGGGCCGTCCTGCGGGGCAGCGGCCGCCGCGGCGAGGCCGGCCTCCGTGATCACCTCGCGCACGCGCTCGATGGTCCGGTTGCGCGCCAGCACGGTCTGGACGTCCTCGCGGATGTGCTCGATCCGCGGCAGGCCGAGGGTGGCCGCCTGCGAGGTGGCGACGACGTTCCAGCGCTCGCGCGGCGGCTTGCGGTCTTTGTCCGGGTCCGCTGGATCCGGCTCGACGTAGAGCACCTTGCGGTCGACCGGCAGCGAGGCGTAGCGGTTGAGCAGCGTGTTGGTCGCGTAGCTGAACGGCTTGTTGTCGAGGATCCCGCCGTCGCTGAACGCTCGCTGGGCGAACTCCGGCGGCGGTGCGGTCGCGTAGGCGCTGTAGAACCGCAACCACGCCTGGTCGGGCACGTGATCGAGGTGCCGCAGGTCGTCGAGCAGCACGGGCGCGAACGCGAACGGGAACGCCGACGTCGACCGCGCGGCGTAGGCGATGAAGCCGTCGGCCGCGCCGGCGAAGTCGTCGCGGTCGTCCGCGACGGAGTAGCGGAAGTGGTACCGGTTGGCGTGCCGGCGCTCTTCCGCGGTCGCGTTGGCGAGCTTGACGGGCAGCGGCAGCCCTTCGAGGTCGGTCGCGGTCACCCACAGGTCGAGCTCGTCGACGAGCCGCGAGCGGCCGTCGTGGGTGCGCTCCATGCCGGTGATCGCTTCGATCAGACGGTCGAGCATCCGGCGGCCGCTGAGAAGCGACGAGGGTGCGTCCTCGCGATACTCCTCGCGGTACCGGGGGCCCTTGTCGTCGTTGATGAGGACGCCGATGTCGCCCTCCGTGAGCCAGACGTCCTTCAGCGCCTCGAGCCCCGCCTCTCCCGCGAGCGCCTTCGCGAGGCAGATGCCGTTGATGCCGCCGGCGGACGTCCCGGAGATGATGTCCACCACGAACCGCGTCCGGACCGGGCCGGCCGCCGCGTCCGGGCGCCCGTCGATCGGCAGCAGGCGGCCGAGCGCGCGATAGACGGCGTCCGTGCTCTCCGTCGCGTCGCGGGCCAGGTCGCTCGGCGGCTCTTCGTCGTCGGCGTAGGAGCGCGACGGCGCGGTCGACCACACGAGGTTGAAGAGCTCCTGCGCGACGCCGTACATGTAGATGGCCAGCGAGACGCCGCCGTACAGCACGACGGCGAGGCGCACCTCCTGCTCGAGGTCCAGCGCCGGCTGATCGGGAGCTGAGGCCATGTCGCTTGTCGTCGCGGTCATGACGGTGTGACTCCTTCAGCGGGCTACAGCCGGATCTCCTGCAGCTCGTCGATCGGGCGGGGCTCCGCCGCCGCCTCCTGCTGCTCGAGCGGGTCGACGTCGGTCAGGTCACCGAACGAGAGGCCCGTGAGCTCCTCGATGCGGCGGACCGGCACCTGGAACGTCCGGTACTCGCCGTACGAGAACTCCTCCAGCGACACCTCGAGGTCCCTGAGCAGGGCCTCCTGGCTGAGCAGGTAGCCGGTGGCGGACAGGTCCCCGTTGCGCTTGGCCATCACGACGACCTTCCAGAACTGCCGCGGCAGCTTGACGCCGCGGTAGGCCTCGTCGTCGTCGGCGAACACCGGCCCGGTGAACACGTTGACCTTGAGGTCGTGCGTCTCGGCGTTCTCGAGGATGTAGTCCTCGATCCCCGCCCAGCTGGTCTGCCGCTGGTTGAAGTCCTTGTGCTGGGGCGTGCAGTTGGTGAAGTGGAACGTGTCGTCGTTGGCGCGCTTGGCCGCCGAGCGCGACGTCGCCCACGCGGGGTCGAGGCGGCGGACGAGGTGCCCGCGATCGAGGTCGTTGTCCTCGTAGACGGCTTCGCCGGTCTGCTGGTCGGAGCGGATGCGCGGGTCGAGGAAC
>CAWJNK010000014.1:0-1832229 GCA_963844205.1 uncultured Solirubrobacteraceae bacterium | reverse complement strand
CCGCCGCGAGGTCTCGCCAGACGGCCGCGTGGCCGTCATCCGAGTCCAGTATCCGGTGATCGAGGACCTGAGCCTCGCCGACCTCGACCGCCTCAAGACCTTCGTCGCCGAGCAGCGCGCCGCGTCGGCATTGCAGATCGAGGGCGGCGGCGACCTGTTCTACGCGTTCGAGGACTCCGGGGTCGGGATCAGCGAGCTGATCGGCGTCGTCGCGGCGATCGTGATCCTGCTCGTGGCGTTCGGATCGGTGATCGCGATGGGGCTGCCGATCGGGATCACGCTCTTCGGCCTCGTGCTCGGGATCAGTTCGATGTCACTCCTCGCATATTTCGTCGCGATTCCGAGCTTCGCGCCGCAGCTGGCCAGCATGATCGGTCTCGGCGTCGGCATCGACTACGCCCTCCTGCTCGTGACCCGCTATCGCGAGTGGTTGGCGCAGGGACTGGACGTCGAGGAGGCCGTGGCACGATCTGTCGCGACCGCGGGTCGCGCCGTCGTCTTCGCCGGCGGCACCGTCGTCATCGCGATACTCGGCCTGATCGTCGCCGGCATCCCGTTCCTGACCGCCGCCGGCATCGGCATCTCGGTCGTCGTCCTGATCATGGTGCTCGCCTCGATCACGCTGCTCCCGGCGCTCCTCGCGCTCGTCGGGCGTCGGATCGGCGGGCGACGTGGGGGTTCCGGCGTCCGCTGGCGACGCTGGGGCGACCACGTGTCGCGCCACGCGCTGCCGTACGCGGTTGGCGGGACGCTGGTGCTGGTGGCGCTCGCCGCGCCGGCGCTCGACCTGCGCCTCGGGTTCCCAGACGAGGGCAACCTCCGGAGACGCGCACGGAGCGCCGCGCCTACGATCACGTCGCCCGAGGCTTCGGGCCGGGGGTCAACGGCCCGCTGGTCGTGGTCGCCGACGCTGGTTCATCCGAGCGGGTGCGCGCGGAAGTGGCAGCCGACCCAGGCATCTCTGCCGTCGCACCGCCGGACGTCCGCGGCGGCGTGGCCACCCTGCTCGCCTACCCGACCACCGCCCCACAGGACGACGCGACGGTCGCCACGATCCAACGCCTGCGATCGACGGTCGACGCACACATCGGGGGCAACACCGCCGACTGGGCAGACATCGGCGCCCGCCTCGAGGATCGCCTGCCCTACTTCCTCGGCGCCGTCGTCCTGCTTTCCTTCCTACTCCTGACGGTGGTGTTCCGCTCGGTGCTCGTCCCGCTGAAGGCCGCGCTGTTGAACCTCCTCGGGGTGGGCGCCGCCTACGGCGTCATCGTCGTCGTGTTCCAGTGGGGCTGGGCGGACGACCTATCGGCCTCGAGTCGACCGTCCCGATCCTCCCGTTCATCCCGGTCTTCATGTTCGCGGTCCTGTTCGGGCTGTCGATGGACTACGAGGTCTTCCTGCTGTCACGCGTCCGCGAGCACTACCTCCGCACGGGCGACAACCATGCGGCGGTCATCCAGGGCATCGCCGGCACGGGCCGCGTCATCACCGCGGCGGCCCTGATCATGATCGCCGTGTTCGGAGGCTTCGTCTTCGACGACGACCCGCGCATCAAGATGTTCGGCCTCGGCCTGGCCACCGCGATCCTCATCGACGCCACGATCATCCGGCTGGTCCTCGTCCCGGCGATCATGCACCTGCTCGGCGACGCGAACTGGTGGCTCCCCCGCTGGCTCGGCCGGCTACTCCCGCCCCGCCCCGCCCCGGCGACGGCTACCTCGTGACGGCGTCGGCGGCGAGTGCTCCCGCGGGGAAGCGAACCTGAACCCTTCGGAACTATCCGGCGGGCCCGCGGTCGAGGACGGCCTCGGCGCGGCGGGCGTCGTAGCGCCCGCGTAGCCCCGGTGGCGCGCCGCCTCCGGCGAGCAGGCGCTCGAGCGCCGCGAACGCCTCGCGGTCGAGCCGCGCCGGCACGTCGGCGCGCATGATCACCAGCGCCTCGTCCGAGCTGAGGGCGCCGCGGTACGGGCGGTCGGAGGTCAGTGCCTCGTACACGTCGGCGATCGCAAGCAGCCGCATCGGCATTGTGAGCTCCGGCCCCGCCATTCCGCGGGGGTACCCGCCCCCGTCGAGCCGCTCGTGGTGTGCGGCTGCCACGTGCGCGAGATGCTCGCAACCCGGCACGCGCGCCAGGATCCGCTCGGTCACGACGGGATGCACGCGCACCTGGGCGAACTCCGCCGCGGTCAGCCGGGCCGGCTTGTCGAGGATCCGGTTCGACACCGCAAGCTTGCCGACGTCGTGCAGTAGCGCCGCGCGGCGCAGATCGCGCAGAGTCCCCGCATCGGCCCCGAGCTCGCTGGCGAGACTCATCACGATCACGCAGGCACGATCGGAATGGCGATACGTCCACGGCGACTTCGCGTCGACGACGCCGGCGAAGGCGTCCGCGATCCGGTCCAGGCGCTGGTCGTCGACCTCGAGCTCCCGGTCCGCGGGCTCCCAGCCCGACGCGTCGTCCGCCTCGCGCAGCGACGCCCAGAACGCCTCGTCGCCGCTCATTGCTCCCAGCGCGTCGACGAGCGCGGGATCGAACCACCGCCCGCGGCGCCGGCGGGCGACCGCCCACGCCGCCTTGACGCCGCCGGCCGCGTGGAAGATCTCGGCCGTCTGCGCGAGGCAGAGGATGCGCCCGAGCAGCGGGATCTCCTCCCCGCGCAGCCCGCTCGGCTGGCCGCCGCCGTCCCAGTGCTCGTCGAGCGTGCGGATCGCCTCGGCGGTCTCGGCCTCGAGCCCGAGCATGAGCGCGATCTCGGCGCCGCGGTCGCAGCGGGCCTGCATCAGCGCGCGGGTCAGCTGGCCCTCAGCCTTGATGGCCAGCAGCCGGTCGAGCCGGGCGCGGGGCGAGCCGCGCGGCGCGACCGTACGCACGGACCAGACGAACGCCGGCAGCCGCCCCGACCAGTCGACGCGCTTGGAGCTGCGCTTGATGGCGTGATCGTCCGCGCCGAACAGCGCCGCCATCTTCGCCGAGTTGGCCGAGCACCCGGCGTCCTTGAGCAGCAGCGCGTAGAACAGGCGCGACCGCGTCGCCGCGTCGAGCCCGAGCTCCTCCGCGAGCCGCATGCCGATCTTGCACGTTCGCTGCGCATGCCCCGCCGGCTCCCCCTCCGTGACATCGAGCGCGTACGAGAGCGCCCCGATCACGCGCGACATCGCGATTCGCCCGGGTCGCCCGCTCACGACGCGCAGTATCGCGCGCGCCCGACGGCGGAGTCCACACCTTGGCTTCGAGGCACTCGCTCGGCGCGCGCAAACGCTTCAGCCGTGAGGCGCCCGATGCTCTGCTACCAAGGAACACGAAAGGCCTGCGGATGCAGGCCATTCCTCATGCCCCACCAGGAATCGAACCTGGAACCTTCGGATTAGCGCCCTATAGAAGGACCGATGGGAGCCGATAAGTAGCCAGATGAGGCCCAATCGGGTACCATGATGGTCGGAATGACTGGAACACCGTGAGCGCTGTCCAAGACCTCATCGAAGACGCCCACCGAACGGCAACGCAACTCGACCACCCCGAGCTCGTGGCCGAGCTCCAGGAGCTCCTCGGCCAGAAGCTCGTGGCCTTCGCCGTGGGCGATCGGCACCCCAAGACGATCGGCAGGTACGCCCGCGGCGAACGCGATCCCGATCCGCGTACGCTGGGCCAGCTCGTCGACCTCCACACGGTCGTGGGGATCCTGCGACAGGGTATGCGGGACCCGTCGGTCAAGGCCTGGATGATGGGCAGCAACCCTCGGTTGAAGGGCAAGGCACCCATCGAAGCGGTGCACGAAGGACGCGCGTACGAGGTCATGGGCGCTGCCAAGGCGTTCGTAACGCGACGCTGAAATATCTCGTCTGGCACGTCCGCCCTGCGCGGTACGGTGCGCGGCCCCATGGACGTGCCCGCCTTCGGCTTCGACGGCTACGCAGTAGTCCTGCCGCCGGCAGAGGGGTTCTGGCGCGTTTCGAGTTGGCACGAGCCGCTGGATCCACCGCCGCCGGCGCCTCCGCTTGGTTCCCGTCCCAAGAGGACCATGGGCACCGCTACGACGATCCGGACGGCCGGTTCAGGACGCTCTATTGCGCGACCGATGCGGAGGGCGCCCTCGGAGAATGCCTCGGCGATTTCGCCTACAGCGCAGCCACAGCGCAGAGGATCGAGGCCTTCCTACTCGGCGACCCGGACCCGGGCTTTGACGAGGACTACCAGCGCCCGCTGCGCGCGGAGGACATCGAGGGCTTCGGCTGGAGGCTCGCCCACGCGCCGGCCGAGATGCGCGCCAGGTTCATCGACGTCGACAGTTGGCGTACATATCTCGCGGCCGCACCGAGGGCGATCCCGGCACTTGCCCGCTGCGGCGTCAGGCGCCTCGACCGCCGCACTCTTCTGGACGAGCGCCGTCATGTGACCCGCACAATGGCCGGCGTCTGGCGCCGCGATGCGACCGACGAGGAGACCGGAGATCTTCGGGCAGCCGGGCTGCGCTTCACGAGCAGGCTCCCGCCAGCCTGGGAGTGCTGGGCGCTCTGGGAGCCGCTGGCGCTTCACGCCGATCAGGCGACCGCCGAGGATGTGACCATCCACACCTCAGCGCTACGGCGTGCCGCCGACATGCTCGGCGTGGCGGTCGCGTCGTCGTAACCGCGAGGGGCGATAACTCGCCGCCGATCGGGACCTTGGCGCAACTCCGTAACGAACGCGTGATGAATCCAGGAACACGAAAGACCTGCGGATGCAGGCCTTTCCTCATGCTCCCGCCAGGAATCGAACCTGGAACCTTCGGATTAAGAGGAGCGCCTTGGCAGTGCGGTCTGGCTCATAGCACCGAAGTGGAGCGACATTCGGTCGGTTCCGTCGGATCACTTCTGCCGAGTCGGGGACCACGCCGGGGACCCCGTTCACCGCGCCCGCGAGCCCGCGAGGGCTTCGGCGGCTTCGCGCGCCAGGTCCTGGACGATGGCCGCTGCTGGGCGGAGCGCCCCGATCAGGCCTGCGCTCTGGCCCGCATAGAGCGCCAGCGCCTCGACGGCGCCCGTCGTCCCGTGGATCGGCGCGTCCGGGCCGTAGCGAACGAGGTCGCGGCCGTCGGGTGCACGCGCTACGACGTCCTCCTCACCGGGCCGCCCGGGGCCGGCCGGTCGTCCGGCGCGCTCCCACGCGTCCACGGTGCTGTTGCGAAGCGTGCGGTGCGGCCCGTCTGGCCAACCTCTGTCGAAGACCGTCGTATGCACAGTGCTCGTCTCCGACGCGGCGAGGATTCTGCGCCGCCACTCATCGTGGACGCTCGCCTCGTGCGCCAGCAGAAAGCGGGTGCCCACCCACCCGGCATCGGCACCGAGGACGAGGACCGCGGCGAGACCTCGCCCATCACCGACACCGCCGGCAGCGATCACGGGAACCGGACGTACCGCGTCGACGACGGCCGGCACGAGAGGGAGCGTGGCTACCTCACCCCAGACGCGCCCACCTGCCTCCCAGCCCTGCGCGACGATGACGTCCACGCCCGCCTCCACCGCCCGCACTGCCTCGTCCGCCGAGCCGACGGTGTGAACGTGGAGTGCGCCCCCGGCGTGGATGGCATCGACGTACGGGCGCGGGTCGCCCCAGAACGTGGACACCACTGCGACGGACTCGTCGGCGCACGCCTGAACGCGCGCATGCTGAGGCCATTGCAGGATCAGGTTGACGCCGAACGGGCGGTCGGTCAGTGCGCGAACGGCTCGGATGCGGTCGCGGACGGTGTCGTGCGGCACCCATGTCAGGGCCAGCATTCCTAGGCCACCGGCATTCGAGACTGCGGCGGCCAGCTCGGGCGTCGACGCGCTCCCGATCGGCGCCTGCACCACAGGTACGGTCAGACCGAGCTGGCGGCAGAACGGCGTCTGCATGCGGGTGCCCAGCCGCGTCAGGCTGCGATCTTCGAGGTCGGCCGGCATGCGGTCAGTCTGCGATCACTGCGGTTGCGCGCCAATCGAGCCACCCCGCGTCCGAACGGCGGTGCTCCGCCATCCGGCTGGCGGAAAGCCGACGCGCATATGGTCGCCGGGGTCGAAGTCCTTTAGGCTCGCGCACGGCCCACTCCGGCCAGGGGCGGGCCGCTCGCATCCAATTGGGGGAGGAGTCTTGATGAACTTCAAGCTCACGAGCGCGGGCCGGAGACGCCGCATGTCGGTTGCGGGCCTCCTGCCCCTCACTTTGCTCTGCGCGCTCGCACCCGCGACGGCGGCGGCGAGAACCGTCACCGCGGGCGCAGCGGGCGTCGGCGCGTGTCAACGCGGCGCGACCGATGCCGCCGGGCGTGACGCCTTTCGCGTCACTGCGCCGTCGTACGGCATCGTGAGCGTGCGGCTGAGGTCCGCGGGCGACTGGGATGTCGCCGTGTTCGGCGCCAAGCACCGGCTCGTCGCGGCGTCGGCGGGGTTCGCGGGCAACGAGTTGGCCGAGGGATTCGTGCGCAGGAACGAGCGGCTGATCGTGCGGGCCTGCCGCTACCGCGGCGACGCGGCGACGGCCGACGTGTCGGTCGGGTTCACGGCGATCGAGCAGAAGTCGACGGCCGGCAAGGTGCAAGTGGTTGACGTGCTCACGCGCCAGCAGGCGACAAGCAGCGGCTGCAGGCGCTCGGGCTGGACCTGACCGAGCACGGCGACGCGAACTCGGTCGAGGTCGTGCTCCACGGCAACCGGGATGCTCGCGCGCTCCGGCGGGCCGGCTTCCGCTACCGCGTGCGCATCGCCGACCTCGGCGCGCGCACGCGGCGCAACGCGGCCCAGGACCGGCGCTTCGCGCGCGCATCGGCGGTCTCCGCGCTGCCGAGTGGCCGCGACCGGCTACCGGCATCTGGCGGACTACGACGTCGAGATGAAGCAGCTCGCGGCGCGTTACCCGTTGCTCGTCAAACCGCTCACGCTGAAGTACAAGAGCGTCCTGGGCCGTGACGTGAACGGCATCGAGATCACCACCGATCCGGCCAACGTCCAGGACGGCAAGCCGATCTTCCTGAACATGGGCGTGCACCACGCGCGTGAGTGGCCGTCGTCCGAGCACGCGATGGAGTTCGCCTACGACCTGCTGCGCAACTACGGCGTCGACTCGCGGACGACGTCGCTCGTGCAGCGGACGCGGACGATCATCGTGCCGGTCGTGAACCCGGACGGGTTCAACATCTCGCGCGAGGCCGCGCCGCTTGGCGATTTCTCGCTCTTCGACTACGAGATGAAGCGCAAGAACTGCAGCGTCTCGCAGTCGACGCCGTCGCAGTACCGCAACCACGCGTGCGACGACAACAAGGCGGGCCGCCTGCGCGGCACCGACCCCAACCGCAACTACGGCGGACTGTGGGGCGGCGCCGGCGCGAGCGTGACGTGGTTCGACGACACCTTCCGCGGCGACGCCCCGTTCTCCGAGCCAGAGGTGCGGAACATCCGTGAGCTCGTCTCCACGCGCCAGGTGACGAACCTGATCACCAACCACACGTACTCGAACCTGGTGCTGCGCCCGCCCGGCGTCGCCGACTTCGGCTTCCCGCTCGAAGAGCCGCAGTACAAGGCGCTCGGCGCGGCGATGACCGCCCACAACGGCTACTCCAACGACCCGAGCTTCGGCCTGTACGACACCACCGGAGCGACGGAGGACTGGACGTTCTGGTCGACCGGCGGTTTCGGCTTCACGTTCGAGATCGGTCCGAGCGAGTTCCACCCGCCGTATGCCACCGGCGTGGAGGCCGAGTACCTCGGGCTGGCGCCGGCCGCCGGCGCCGGCAAGGGCGGCAACCGGGAGGCCTACTACGAGATGCTCACGGCCACGGCCGACACGGCCTATCACTCGCTGATCGAGGGTGCCGCGCCCGTCGGTTCGACGCTGAAGATCTCCAAGAGCTTCCAGACGTCGACCTCGCCCGTGTGGCAGGACGACTTCGGCACGGTGATCGGCGACGCCCTCCAGTTCCCGGACACGCTGAGCTCGGAGCTCAAGGTCACGTCGCCGACGTTCGCGTGGCACGTGAACCCGTCCACGCGCCCGCTCGTCGCCGGCCGGCACGGTCGCGACCCGACCGGTCCGCCGCAGGCGGCGATCACGTTCGCCAACCCGGCGGGAATCCCGGCCGAGAACGTCAACTACCCGGCGCAGCCGTACGAGTCGATCCCCTTCACCGTGCAGGGGCCGCGCCGACGGTGTGGACAACGGCCGCTTCACGGTCCACATCGAGTGGTCGAACCCGAACACCGACTGGGACGTCTACATCGTCAACTCGGCCGGCACCGTCGTCACGCAGTCGGCGGCGTTCGGCGACACCACCGAGGACGCGACGCTGTTCGATCCCCCGCCCGGCCAATACACGGCGCACGTCGTCAACTACGACCAGGTGCAGAGCCCGCCCGATGACTGGTTCAACGGCAACGTGACGTTCCAGTCGCCCACCCCGCGTCTGGAGACCGGCGTCAAGGAAAGCTGGACCCTCACCTGCACCGGCTCCGACGGCAAGGTCAAAGCCACTCGCCAGGTGATCGTCGACCGCGGCCAGCGCGTCCAGGTCGGCAATCCCTGCACGCCGAGCAAGTAGCGCTCGAGCGGGCGATCCCGGCCGGGATCGCCCGGTCGCCGGCCCGCGTGGCATCGGCACGCTGCGCGCGAGCGCGCTCAGGGCTTCTCGTAGACGGACACGTGAGACGGGCTCAGCGCCGTGAACGGCTCGCGCTGCCACCCCGCCCACCGGTCCTGCAGCCGCATCCCCGCAGGCGCGCCATCAGGTCCAGCTCGGCGGGCCACGCGTACCGCATCTCGATCGGATTGGACTCGACCCGGCCGTCGACGAAGTCGTAGTGCCGGCCGCTCAGCCGCTGGGTGACGACGTCGTAGACGTAGTAGGACATCCCATCGGGATCGGCCCGCCACGGCAGGACGGTCTGGCCCAGCGGCAGCCGCTGCAGCTCCGGCACGCGCGCCTCGATCACGAACCGCCCGCCGCTGTCCAGGTGTGCGGCAGCGTTCTCGAAGCACGCCACCTGGCCGTCCTGCGTGGTCAGGTTGAAGATCGTGTTGAAGACCAGGTAGACGAGCGAGAACTCGCCGTCGACACGCGTCGACGCCATGTCGCCGACCATCGCCTCGACCCGCTCGGCTCCGGGCTTCTCGCGCAGCCGGGCCAGCATCGCCTCCGAGTTGTCGATCCCCGCGACACGCACGCCGCGCTCGGCGAGCGGCAGCGCGATCCGGCCGGTGCCGATCGCGAACTCCAGCGCGGCGCCGTCGCCGGCCAGCTCGGCGAGCGTGTCCACGGCCGGCCCGACCACGGCCGGGTCGAACATGCCGGCCGAGTGCTCGTCGTAGGCCGCCGCGACGCGCTCGCCGAAGTACCCCTCGTCCGCACCCACCCGTCTCAGTCTGGCGCAGCCGCGCGGCCCTTCCTATGCCCCCGCCAGGAATCGAACCTGGAACCTTCGGATTAAGAGTCCGCTGCTCTGCCAGTTGAGCTACAGGGGCGCGGCGCTGAGCGACGCATCACTCTAGCGCGGGTCTAGGGCTAGTCCTCGGACTTGTTCTTGCCCTTGTTGCCGCCGCCTCCGCCCGACTCAGGCGTGGCGGTTGGGGCCTTTGTCGCGTCCTGGAGCTGCGACGTGAGGGCCTGTTGCTTCGCCGCCTCGAGCTCCGATTTCAGCGTGTTTCGGTCGGACTCGTCGGCGAGACTGAGCGCCTTCTGGGTCGCCAGATCTCCCTTGCGGGACTGGCCGGCCTGGTAGGCGAGCACGGCCAGGGTCGCGAACGTGGAGTCCTTCGGACGCGACTCGGTGATGATCTCCTGGGCCCGGACGGCCTTCTCGGGCTCGTTGAGACCCGCCTGGCTGTATGCCTGGACCATGATCGTGGCCACGCTGTCGTCGGCCTTGTTCTTCGCCAGCGTCAGGTGGCGCTCCCATGCCTGCGACGCGGCCTGGAGCTGCGCCTTGCCCTCGGTCGTGAACTGGCCGGTGTTCTGGTCGAAGAAGTCGCCGGCGCTCGCGTACTGGTAGCGAGCGCGGGCGACGGCCGCCCAGGCAGCAGCGTCGCGCGGATTCGCCTGCGCCTCGCGGTCCGCCTGCGCGGCGCGATCGCGGAAGCGGTCGTCGCTGACGCTCGAGCCGCCGCTGTCCTCCTGCAGCGCGTCGACGAGACCGCCGGAGACGTCTCCGCCGATCCCGAACAGCACGAGACCGCCGCCCATCAACAACGCAAGCGTGAGATAGACGACCTTGACGGTCGTGCGACGGCCGGAGCCTCTGAGGTCGAACAGCATTCTCTAGTCTTCGCGATCGGGGTCGGGTTCGGACGGCACCTCGCCGTCGTCGTACGTCGCCAGCTCGGCTTCCTCGCGGGCGGCAACCCGCTCGGCGCGACGGTCGAGCAGCGATGCCAAGAGGATAGACCCCTCGAAGAGGACGATCAGCGGGGCCATCATCATCAGCATCGTGACGGGGTCCTGGCCCGGCAGGAGCATCGCGAGGATCGCGATGACGAGGATCGCGTAGCGACGGTTCTTGCGCAGCTGCGACGTCGAGACGATGCCGACGCGCGTGACGGCCAGGATGCCGATGGGGACCTGGAACAGGATCCCCATCACCATCAGGACCATGATCGAGAACCTGTAGAAGTCCCGCGCCTGGAGCAGGATGTCGTAGTTGTCGTCGTTGAAGTTCTGCAGGAAGTTGATGGCGTTCGGCAGGACGAAGTAGTAGGCGAACACCACGCCGGCGATGAACAGGAACGGGACCATCGCCATCAGGGGGAGCGCGACCTCGCGCTCGCGCGGGGAGAACGCCGGCAGGACGAACGCGTACGCCTGGTAGAGCAGCAGCGGGAGCGAGAGCAGCAGGGCGGCGTAGCCGACGACCCGGAACGTGACCGTGAACGGCTCGCCGACGCCGAGCGTGACCGGCCGCCGGCCGGCCGCCTCGGGCGCGACGGTGGCCGCGCGGTCCGCCGTGGTCGCGATCTGCGCCCACTGCTCGCGGAGCTCAGGGCTCAGATCGTCGGACCGGGCCATCTCCCGGCTGAGGACCGCATGCTGGAGCAGGAAGCGCTTCTCGGCCTGCTGGAACGCCGCCGTGCGCTCGAGCGGGTCGTCGCTTCCCCCATGGAAGGCCGACTTCTCCAGCGGCCGATCGAGGATCTCGAGGATCCGATCGTTCTGCCAGAAGCAGAACCCGAACGCGACCAGGAACCCGGCCAGGCAGATGATGATGCGCGTCCGCAGCTCGTCGAGGTGCTCGACGAGGCTCAGTCGATCCTCGTGCGCGATGGGCCGCAATGCGGTTGCCATGGCCGCCGTGCGGTCCGCGCTCGACTAGTTGCGCGTGCGCTCGCGGTCGGAGACGACCTCGCCGTCGACGGGCGGGCTCTCCTCGGCGCGGCCGAGCGCGGCGTTGGCCTGGCTGCGGGTGTCGGCGTCGTCCTCGTCGAGATCGCGGTCCGTGCCCTTGCCGGTCACCGAGTCGCGGAACTCCTTCATGCCCGAGCCGAGCGATCGTCCGAGCCCTGGCAGGCGCTTCGGCCCGAAGATCACGAGGACGATCACCAACACGATGATGAGCTCTGTCGGCCCGATACTCTGGAAAACTGCAAGACTCACGGTGTGATCCCTTTCGAGGCTTGCTGCGAAGGGTAGCGACACAGACATTCGTCCAATCCTGGCTGTAGCCCTGGATTGGGGTCAAGTTCGTCAGCGGAGCGCCGATCTTAGGGCCACGATGAGCCAGGACGCCAACAACGGCCAGTACGTCCGCCGGGTGGTGCTGCCCTCGGGCCGCGCCATCGAGGTGGTGTACTTCGAAACGCTGGCCGAAGAGGCCGCAGCGGCCGTCCCCGGCGCCCTTCGCGACCTCCACGAGTGCCCCTGCTGCGATCGCGACCTGGTGTACCCGGTCGAGTGGGAGGAGGTCTCCCCGACGCACTGGGAGGTCCTCCTGCGCTGCCCGAACTGCGAGTGGACCGAGGTCGGCACGTTCGACCAGCCCACCGTGGACCGGTTCGACGAGCAGCTCGACATGGGCACCGAGATCCTCCTCCGCGACCTCAAGCGCCTGCAGCAGGCGAACATGGAGGAAGAGATCGACCGCTTCGTCCGCGCGATCGACGCGGACGCGATCCTGCCCGAAGACTTCTAGTTGCCGTTGCGCGGACGGCGACGTCCGGGCTCAGCTATATCTGTCGACGACGCCGTCGGCCACCAGCTGGAGCGCCCCCTGTTGCGCGTCGGGCAGGACCGGCAGGTCCGCCTTCGCCGCCGCGACGATCGCCAGCGCGCTCTCGCGCGCGTCGTCCAGCACCCCGGTGGCCGCGATGGCGTCGCACACCGCCTCGGCCTGCGCCGGGGTGCGGACCGCCCGGAGATCGAGTGACCGCAGCGCCGGGTCGCGCTCGCGCGCCAGGATCAGCGGGAGCGTGACCGTGCCGTCGAGCAGGTCGGTCCCGCGGTGCTTGCCGGTCCGTTCGGCGGGCCCTGACACGTCGAGCACGTCGTCGAGCAGCTGGAACGCGAGCCCGATGCGGCGGCCGAACCGCCCGAGCACGTCGACGGGCGCAGTCCCCTCCATCGCGCCCAGCTCGCAGGCCGCCTGGAACAGCCGCGCGGTCTTCAGGTCGCAGCGCTGCTCGTAGCGCTCCCGCGACACGCCGACGTTCCACGCGTCCTCCCGCTGCAGCAGCTCCCCCTCGGCCAGGGCGGACGACGCGTCGGACAGCACCCGCACCGACTCAGGCACGCCGTTGTACGCGAGCTCGGCGAACGCGCGCGAGAACAGCAGGTCGCCGGTGGCGGTCGCGATCCCGCGGCCCGCCGCGGCCACCACCGTCGGCCGGCCGCGCCGCAGCTCCGCGGCGTCGAGCACGTCGTCGTGCACCAGCGTCGCGGAGTGGATGAGCTCGACCGCCACCATCGCCCGCAGCACCCGCTCGGGATGCGCCGGCGACGGGCCGGCGGCCAGCAGGACCAGCAGCGGCCGCAGCCGCTTCCCGCCGGCGGCGATCGTGGCCGACGCGTGCTCGGCCAGCACCGGCCCGTGCGACTGGGCGAGCTCCTGGAGCCGGTCCTCGAGCTCGTCCATCAGGCCGGGCACATGCGCCCCGCCCGCCGCGATCACCGCGGCGACCGCCTCAGCGCTCGCCATCAGTGGTTCTCGCGGACGGGACCACTACCCGACCGTACCCGAATGCAGGGCGATGATCCCGCCCGCGGTCAGGATCCAGCGCACGTCGCGCAACCCCGCGCCGGCGAGCACGCCGCCGAGCTCGGCCGGCCCCGGGAAGCGCTTCACGGAGCTCGGGAGGTACGTGTACGCCTGGTCTTCGCCGGTCACGCGTCCGAGCAGCGGCACGATGCGATCGAACCAGAGCGAGAAGAACGTCGACAAGGGTGGGCGCGTCGGCGTGGTGATCTCGAGCACCACGACGCGTCCGCCCGGCCGCACGACCCGCACCATCTCGGCCAGGCCGCGCCCCAGGTCGGAGAAGTTCCTCGCCCCGAACCCGACCGTGGCGGCGTCGAACGAATCCGTCGCGTAGGGCAGCTCCAGCGCGTTCGCCTGCTCCCACCGCACCGCCGCACTCTTCGTGCGCGCCCGCTCAAGCATCCCCTCCGAGAAGTCCGACCCCACGACCTCCGCGCCGCGCGCGGCCAAAGCGATCGCGAGGTCGCCCGTGCCCGTCGCGACGTCCAGCGCCCGCGAGCCCGGCCCGACGCGCGCGAGGTCTACCGCCCGCTCGCGCCAGCGGTGGTGCAGGCCCGCCGTCATGACCGAGTTCATGACGTCGTAGACCCCCGCGATGCGATCGAACATCGCGCGGACCTGCCCCTCCTCGAGGGTGCCGCTGCTAGGGCCCGCCGCCCTCAGCGCTGCCACCGGCCTCCGAATCGCCGCCGCTCTCGCCCTTCAGCTGCCCGAGGAAGGCGACCAGCGCCGTCTTCTTCTCCTCCGGCAGCTCACGGTAGGACGGCATCGGCGGCGTGGGGTTCTCAAGCGTGCGCTCGATCGCCGGCGGCGCGAGGACGTTGCCGATGTTCGTCAGCTCCGGCCCCGGCCCGTCGTTGCCGTTCTCGCCGATCTTGTGGCAGGCGAGGCAGCCCGACTGCGCGGCCACGAGCTTGCCGGCCTCGTACTCCGGCGCGACCGGGTACTCGATCTCGTTCGGCGAGCCGGCGTTCGCGCCGAGATAGGTGAGGTACGCCATCGCCGCGATCGTGAAGATGGCTGCGGTCATCGCGATCGGTCGCCGCTCCGGTCGCCGCTCCGGCGAGCGGTCGACGAACGGCAGCAGGATGATCAGGATCATGCAGATCGTCGGGATCCCGATCGTCGCCAGCGGCGTGAGCTCCGGCGGCTTGATGACGCGCAGGAGCTCGAAGAGGAAGAAGAAGTACCACTCCGGCCGCGGGACGTAGGTGGTCGTCGTCGGGTCGGCCTTCGGCCCCAGCTCGGCCCCGAACAGGATCGACAGGAAGCAGATCAGCAGGACCGTGATCGCCGCCATGATGCTGTCCTTGGCGACCGCGTAGGGGAAGAACGGCTTCCCCCTGGACTTCAGGATCGAGTACTCGCGGAGGTACGCCTCCTTCTCGGCCTGGTTCATCTCAGACCTCGTCCTGGCGCAGGCTGTCGTCCACGTCGGCCTTCAGCCACGGCGGCGCCGTGGTGCCGAGGCGCGTCACGAGGTAGATGTGCGCGCCGATCAGCGCCGCGATCAAGCCGGGCACGAGCAGCATGTGGATCGAGTAGAAGCGCGACAGGGTCGTCGCCCCGAACTCCGCGCCTCCTCGCAGGAAGTCGCCCAGGTACGGCCCCACGATCGGCCCTGAGGCCGTGATGTTCGCCGCCACGATCGTCGCCCAGTAGGAGCGCTGGTCGAACGGCAGCAGGTAGCCGGTGAGCGACATCACGAACGTCAGGATCAGCAGGACGAACCCGATGATCCAGTTGATCTCGCGCGGGTACTTGTAGGCGCCGAAGAAGAACACGCGCCCCATGTGCAGGAAGATGAGGATGACCATCATGGTCGAGCCCCACTTGTGCATCCCGCGCACGAACTCGCCGAGGAAGACCTCGTTGGTGATGTGGCGCGTCGACTCGTACGCCTCGGTCACCGACGGCCGGTAGTACATCGCCAGGAACACGCCGGTCACCGCCTGGGACAGGAACGCGAACATCGTCGCCGACCCGAGCGTGTAGAACCAGTTGGTGCCCTTCGGCACCTTGCGGAACATGACCCACCGCAGGCCGGCCGAGAGCGACGTGCGCTCGTCGACCCAGTCCACCGCGTGGATCCCGGCCTCCTTGGCCTGGTCGAGCGGCTTGACCTTCTCGGCTTCGCCGGGCCGCTTGGGCCGCGGCAGCAGCGACGGGGGCAGGGGTGGGAGGAGGCGCGGCATCAGTCCAGCTTGGGCGTCGAGAAACGCCCGGGGTAGAGATACTGTCCGATGCCGTCAAGGTCCTGGGCCGGGTCGCGGTAGCTCGGGAAGCGCTCGAACTCGGAGTTGACCGAGTAGCGCGGCCCGACCTCGACCAGGCCGCCCTCCACGCGCGTGTAGAAGCGGTCGAGCGGGCGGACGGGCGGGCCGCCGTCGACCTTGCCGGTGAAGTCGTAGACCCCGCCGTGGCACGGGCAGATGAACCGCTCGGAGGCCTGGACGAAGCGGACGGGGCACCCGAGGTGCATGCAGCGGGTCGACAGCGCGATGAAGTCGCCGCCGCCGGGGATGTCCGGGTCCTTCTCGCCGTCGATGTCCGGGTTGTAGGCGCGGATGTAGACGGTCGTCTTCCCGACCTCGCCGATGCCCGGCACGGTCGTCACGACCTTCGGCACGTAGGTGTCGTTCGGGAAGTCGTCCGGCGGGCCGACCGCCTCCCACGTGGCCGGCGGACGCTCGAACACCGCCGAGCCGATCGCGAAGCCGAGGGACGGCAGCGTGAACGCCGCCACCGCGATCCCGCCGCCCGCATGCACGGCCAGCGACATCGCGCGCCGCCGCGTGACGGTCTCGCCCTCGAAGGCGCCCGGCATGAGGCGGCCTTCGGTGTACTTGGACCTCGGTGGCTTCGGCTGGGGCACCGCGCCGAAGATTATCGACGCGCTCTAGCGAGGGCCGCGCCAGGCCGCCTTGGCGGCCTCGTGGTCCGGAGCCGGACCGTCGCCGACCGCTCGCACCCCGGCCTCCCAGATCGCCGCCGCCCGGCCGGGGTCGCCCTCGGCGTGCGCCTGGGCGGCGAGTGAGATCACGTCGGCGAGCTCGATGACCGCCTCCAGATCGCCCAGCTCGGCCAGGCGAGCCAGGCCGAGCGCATACATCCGGTCGCCGGCCAGCAGCGAGAGATCGGCGTCCTGCGGCCGGACGACCCGCCCGGCGGCGTAGTGCAGGAGGTAACCCTCGTGGATGGCCTCGACGAGCAGGGCGTAGTCGTCGGGCCGCGCCGAGGCACGCTCTCCCGCCGCCGCCAGCGCGCCGTGGCGGCCGTCCTGCGACGCCGGCGTGACGTACTGCGCGAGTAGGCCGCCCCGCCTGCGGACCTCCTGTGCAAGGCGCGCGAGGATCACGCGACCTCGGCGAACGCGGCGGCCGCGGCCTCCACCGTGCGCGCGACGTGCTCGCCGGTGTGGGCCAGCGACGGGAACCAGGCCTCGAACTGCGACGGCGGCGCGTAGACCCCGCGGGCGAGCAGGGCGCGGCACCAGGCGCCGTACGCCTCGGTGTCGCATGCGGCGGCACCGGCGTAGTCGGTCGGCGGCTCGGCCGAGAAGAACACGGTGAGCAGGCCCGTCGTGTGGACGACGGATAGACCCGCCCACCCGGTCGCCCGCGGCCTCGCGCAGCCCGTCGGCCAGCGCCTCGGTCGTGGCCGACAGCGTCAGGTACGCCACCTCGTCGAGCAGCTCGAGCGCGGCGCGGCCCGCCGCCACCGCGAGCGGGTTCCCGCTCAGCGTGCCGGCCTGGTAGACGTCGCCGGCGGGCGCGATCCGGTCCATCAGCGCCATCGAGCCACCGTACGCGGCCGCCGGCAGGCCGCCGCCGAGCACCTTGCCCATGACCGTGAGGTCGGGCAGCACGCCGGTCAGCTCCTGCGCGCCGCCGGGGGCGATCCGGAAGCCGGTGATGACCTCGTCGAAGATCAGCAGCGTCTCCGTGCACAGCTCCCGCAGCAGCTCGAGGAACCCGCATCGCGGCGGGACGAGGCCCATGTTGGCGGCGTACGGCTCGCACAGCGCCGCGGCGAGCTCGTGCTCGGCGAACGCCTTCGCGGAGCGCGTCCTCGTCGTTCCACGGCACCACCACGGTCTGCGCGGCGGCGGCCTCGGGCACGCCCGGCGACGCGGGGATGCCCTGCGTGGCGAGGCCCGAGCCCGCGTCGGCCAGCAGCCCGTCGACGTGCCCGTGGTAGGCGCCCGCGAACTTGAGGACCTTGTCGCGACCGGTCACGGCCCGCGCGAGCCGCACCGCGCTCATCGTCGCCTCGGTGCCGGAGGAGGTCATGCGCAGCATGTCGACGGACGGCATGCGGGCGCAGACCAGCTCGGCCAGCTCGACCTCGCCGGCCGTCGGCGCGCCGAACGTGGTCCCGCGCGCGGCGGCCTCGCTCACCGCCTCGAGCACGTCGGGATGGGCGTGGCCGTGGATCAGCGGGCCCCACGAGCACACGTAGTCGACGTACGTGTTGCCGTCGACGTCGGTGATCTCCGCCCCCTCGGCGCGCTCGATGAAGAGCGGCTCGCGACCGATCGAGCGCATCGCCCGAACGGGCGAGTTCACGCCGCCCGGCAGCACGTGCAGCGCGCGCCGGTACAGCTCCGCCGAGCGCACGTCGGAGAGCGAGGTGGTCAGGCCCGCTCCTCCTCCCAGCGACGGAAGTCGTCGGTGAAGTAGAGCATCCGGACCTTCTTGAACTCGGTCGACGAGTAGAGCGTCGCGCGCTCGCTGATGCCGGTGGCGGCGGCGATCGAGTCGAGGATCGCGTCGCACTCCTCCTTGGAGCGCCCGTGCGCCATCGTGAAGACCGAGTACGGCCAGTCGGGATACGTCGGGCGCTGGTAGCAGTGCGAGATCCCGCGGAAGGCGGCCATGCGGATGCCGGTCTCCAGCACTTCGTCCTCCGGCACGTTCCAGACGCCCATGCCGTTGGCGGAGAAGCCGGCGCGCCGGTGGTAGAGGATCGCGGCGACGCGCCGGAGCCCCTCGCGCTCGCGCAGCGACTCGAGCCGCCGCAGGACCTCGTCCTGGCCGACGCCGAGCCGCTCGGCGGCCGGCGCGTACGGCTCGGAGAGCACCGGCATCGGCCCCTGGGTGGCGCGGATGGTCGCGATGTCCTCGTCGGACAGCTCGATCGGCTCGAGCTCGCGCGGCGGGGCCGCCTCGCCGGCGGCGGCGAGCGCGTCGGTGCCCTGCTCCATCTCGAGGTCCATGCGGATCTTGAACAGCTTCAGCGTCGGGAGCTGGCGGATCGACTGCGCTCCGGTCTCGGCGGCGAGGACGTCGAGCGTCCCGCCGAGGCCCAGCTTCGACCCCGGCTCGGTCGCGATCGTGAACCACAGGTTGAAGTCGTGGTTCCGCAGGTAGTTGTGCGTGACGCCGGGGTGCGAGTTGATGATCTTGGCCGCCCGGTGCGGGTGCTCGGCGTCGACCTTGGCGGCGACCAGCATCGACTGGTAGCCGAGCGCGCGCGTGTCGAAGATCGGCGTGATCTCGCGGATGATCCGCTTGTCGAGCAGCCGCTGGACACGCGCCATCACCTCCTCCTCGGGCAGTCCGGCGAGCCCGGCGACGTGCGCGAACGGCCGCTGCGTGAGCGCGAAGCTGCCCTGCATCAGGTTGAGCAGCTTCTTGTCCGCCTCGTCGAGCGGGATCGCGGCGCCGTCACGGCGTGAGCGGATCTTCATCCCAGCCATCGGGCGACGTCCTTCGCGTGGTAGGTGAAGATGATGTCGGCGCCCGCGCGGCGGATGCCCGTGAGCGCCTCGAGCACCGCGGCGCGCTCGTCGAGCAGCCCCTGGGCGGCGGCGGCCTTGACCATCGCGTACTCGCCGCTCACGTTGTAGGCGGCGACCGGCAGGTCAGTCGCGTCGCGCACACGGCGGATGACGTCGAGGTACGGGAGCGCGGGCTTGACCATCACGACGTCGGCGCCCTCGGCGGCGTCGAGCGCCACCTCGCGAAGCGCCTCGCGGGCGTTGGCGGGGTCCATCTGGTACCCGCGGCGGTCGCCGGTCTGGGGCGTGCTGTCGGCCGCCTCGCGGAACGGGCCGTAGAACGCCGACGCGAACTTGGCGCTGTAGGCGATGATCGGCGTCTCGGCCAGGCCGTGCTCGTCGAGCGCGGCGCGGAGCGCGCCGACGCGCCCGTCCATCATGTCGCTCGGCGCGACCGCGTCGGCGCCGGCCTCGGCCTGCGCGACCGCCGTGCGCGCCAGCAGCTCGAGCGTCGCGTCGTTGTCGACGACGCCGTCGGCGCGCAGCACGCCGCAGTGACCGTGGCTCGTGTACTCGCACAGGCACAGGTCGGTGATGACGAGCAGGTCGGGGTATGCGGCCTTGATCGCGCGGGTCGCGAGCTGGACCACGCCCTCGTCGTCCCAGGCGCCGGAGCCCTGCTCGTCCTTGTGCGCCGGCAGGCCGAAGAGGAGCACGCCCGGGATGCCGAGCGCGGCGACCTCGCCCGCCTCCTCGACCGCCCCGTCGATCGACAGGTGGTCGACGCCGGGCAACGACGCGATCGGCGTCCGCCGCTCGCCGCCCGCGACGACGAACATCGGAGAGATCAGGTGGTCGACCGACAGCTCGGTCTCGCGCACCAGGCCGCGCAGGAGGCCGGTGCGGCGGAGCCGTCGAAGACGCGTTGCGGGAAACATTGGCCCCCGAGTCTAGGTCAGCCGAACCGCCGCAGCGCGATTCGGGCCACCGCGAAGAAGACCGCGGTGAGGGCGAACAGGTGCAACGACGGGGAGTAGTAGCTCGCCGCCGTTGATCGCCGCGTCGAGCGCCCGCAGCGTGGGCTTGAACGGGAACAGGCCGTTCACGACGTTGATCGCGTCGTAGAGCAGCGGGTCGACGCTGCCGGACGGCACGAGCGCGAGGAAGACGATCGGAAGCGCGAGCAGGATCGCCAGCAGCGTCGCGACCCGGACCTCGCGTGCGAGCCCGCCGATCGCCACGCCCATCGCGGCGAACCCGAGGGCGCCGCCGAAGAGGGCCGCCAGCCACGCCGGCACGCGGCTCCAGTCGAGCCCGACGAACGCCGCCAGCCCGAACAGCATCAGCAGCGTCACGGCGAGCGCGCACAGCGCGCTGATGACCACCTTCTCGGTCAGCAGCGCGGTACGGGAGACCAGCCCGCGGACGAGCCGGCCGAACGCCTGCTCCTCGCGCTCGAGCGCCAGCAGCCCGGAGGCGAGCAGCAGCGTGACGAACATGAGCGAGACCGCGACGGCCACCGCGACCGCGAAGGCGTCGAGCGGCGTCCTCCCGCCCTCGACCACGTGCTGCCGCACCCGCACCGGGGAGCCGATCGAGGCGAGGATCGGCTGCGAGACGTCGAGGTTCTCGGCCGCCAGCCGCGCGAACCGCTCCACCTGCTCGAGCGCCGCGCGGTCCGGCGAGTCGCGCGGGAGCGTGGTGGCGATGCTGTCGATGATCGCCCGGGTGCGCTCCAGCCCGAGGATCTGGACGGCACCCACGATCGGCAGCGGGATCTCGCCGCCGCGGACGATGACGTCGATGTAGCCGGCCGCCTCCCGCAGCACGACCTCGGAGAGCGCGGCGTTCGCCTCCGCCAGGCGCGCCTCGATCGTCGACTCGACGAACCGCCGCTTCACCGGGTCCTCGGCGTTGTAGTAGACGTCGACGGTGGGCGGGCCGCCGCCGCCGAGGCTGAGCATCGACCGCAGCCGCTCGGTGGCGTCGGCGGGCAGCACGAGCGCCCCCAGCGCGTCGCCGGAGCGGACCATCGCGATCGCCTCCTCGCGCGAGTCGACGGCGATCGGGTCGATCGACTCGAACAGGCGGTCGGCGTAGTCGGCGGCATCGAGCGTGCGGCCGCCGACGGTGAACTCGCTCTCGCCGGGCGGGACGAGATTCGCGAACGCGACCCGCGGCTTGTCCGGCCCGCCGGACAGCGCGAAGCCGAACAGCACCGCGATCACGATCGGGTACAGCACGAGCAGCGCCACCAGCAGCGGCGAGCGACGCAGGATCTGAAGGTCCTTGAGCAGCAGCCAGCGCACGACTCAGTGTCCCCGCGCGTGGAGGAAGCGGACGAACGCCGCTTCGAAGTCATGGTCGTCGCCGACCAGCTCCTCGGGGGCGCCGGTAAACAGGACCTCTCCGTCGGCGAGCACCAGCACGCGGTCGGCGAAGCGCTCCGCCTCGCCGATGTCGTGGGTTGCGAAGACGACCGTCGTGCCGAGCGCGCCGATGAACTGCCACAGGCGCTCGCGCTGGCGCGGGTCGAGCGCCGCGGACGGCTCGTCGAGCAGCAGTACCTCCGGGTCGCCGAGCAGGCCGATCGCGATGTTGACGCGCTGGCGGTTGCCGCCGGAGAGCTTGCCGACCTCGTCGTCCGCCCGGTCGGCGAGCGCGGCCTGCTCGAGCATCCCCGCCACGGTCCGGTCGACGTCCGCAACCTTCTCCAGCCGCGCGAACAGGCGCAGGTTCTCGGCCACCGACAGCTTCGAATACAGCGCCGGCTGCTGCGGCACCCAGCCGACGCGGCCGGCGGAGACCGTCCCCGAGGTCGGCCTCAGCGCCCCGGCGAGGATCTGCAGCAGCGTGGTCTTGCCAGCGCCGTTGGGCCCGATGACCGCGACCTTCTCCCCGCCACCGGCCTCGAACGACACCTCGCGCAGCGCGTCCCGCGCGCCGTAGCGCTTGCTGATCGCGTCGGCGCGCATCAGTGGGGCCACTACGTGGGGGCGCTCGACGCGGCCGCCGCCTCGGCGTCGGGGCCGCCCAGCTCGGTGCCGCACGACGGGCACTCCGTGGCCCCCTCCGGGCAGGGAGCGCCGCACTCCGGGCACGAGCGGGCCTCCGCCACCGTATCCGTGGCCGACGGCAGGTCCCAGCGCTCGAGCTTGTAGTGGCGGCGGAAGTAGACGACGCTCTCGCGCACGATCGCCGCGGCCGGGAGCGCCACGAACGCGCCGATGAAGCCGTAGACCTGACCGCCGAGCAGCAGCGCGAAGATGACCAGCAGCGGGTTGATCCGTAGCGCCTGCGAGAACACGGTCGGCGCCACGATGTGGCCCTCGATCTGCTGGAGCGCCGTGAACGCGATCGTGAGCCACAGCGCATCGAGCGGCTCGCCGCTGAACAGTGCGATCAGCACGGGCGGGGCGGCGCCGATCGCGGGCCCCACGTACGGGATCAGCTCGGCGAAGGCGTACCAGGCCCCGAAGAAGACGGCGTACGTCTTGCCGTCGGGGAAGATGCCCAGCGTGCCGAGCACCCACAGCAGCAGACCCGCGCTGGTGCCCATGATCAGCGAGAAGAGGAGCTGACCGCGCACGTAGCCGAACACCGCCGATTGGATCCGCTGGGGATAGTCGTCGCCGTCGGCGCTGTGGACCACCGAGCGGATGCCGGTGCCGATCCGCTCGCCGTAGAGCAGCATGTAGACGCTGATCACGATCACGAGGATGAGCGCCAGCGAGGCCTCGACCAGCGTGCGCAGCGCGTCCTGCGTGAAGGCGACCAGTTCGCCGGATCCCCTCGACAGGTTCTGGCCCAGCGTGCCGAGCGCCGTCTGCCCTTCCTCGGCGATCTGCACGTTCACCCCGTTGTCGTCGAGCCACCGCTGGACGTCGGCCAGCGTGGCGTTGGCGTCGTCGACGATCTCTGGGACGTTGTCGCGGAACGCGTCGACCTGGTCGGCCACCGGGTTGGCGAGTAGGAAGCCGATCGCCGTGACCGTGGCGACCACGCACAGCATCACGACCAGCACCGCGACGCCGCGCGGGACCCCGGCCCGCCGGAGCACCGAGACGAACGGGTTCAGCAGCAGCGCGACGAGCCCGGCGATGTAGAACAGCAGCAGGACGCGGCCCGCCGCCTGGAGCACCGCCCACAGCCCGAGGATCGCGAGCGGCAGCATGACCAGCTGCACCCACCGGGGGACTGCCACGCGCTGGTCCGTCATGGGCCAAGTATGGCCGTAGGATCCTCGGACATCGCAAGCATCCTGTTCATCGGAGACGTCGTGGCACGCGCAGGCCGGCGCGTCGTCCGCGACCTGCTGCCGGGCCTGCGCGAGGAGCTCGCCGTCGACTTCGTGGTCGCCAACGGCGAGAACGCGGCCGGCGGCATCGGGATCACGCCCAAGGAGGCCGCCGAGCTGTTCCGCGCGGGGGTCGATGTGATCACGCTCGGCAACCACACCTACCGCCACCGTGAGATCTGGCCGTACCTGGACGAGCAGCCCAACATCCTGCGGCCGGCGAACTTCCTGCCCAACCAGCCCGGGCACGGAACCACGGTGGTCGAGCGCGACGGGACGTCGCTCGGCGTGGTCAACCTCAGCGGCAACCTCTACATGCAGGCGGGCAGCCCGGCGCTGCTCACCATCGACGACGCGCTGCGCGAGGTGCAGGACGCCGACCACGTGCTGGTCGACATGCACGCGGAGGCGACGAGCGAGAAGGTCGCGCTCGGCTGGCACCTCGACGGCCGCGTCACCGCCGTGGTCGGCACGCACACGCACGTGCCGACCGCCGACGCCCGCGTGCTCCCCGGCGGCACCGCCTACATCACCGACGTCGGCATGACCGGCGCCCGCGGCGGCGTCATCGGGGTGCGGCGCGAGCAGTCGATCGCGGTCATGCGCAGCCACATGCCGCAGCGCTACGACGCCGCCGACGAGGATCCCTGGCTCAACGCCGTGCTCATCCGCGCCGACGGCCGGCGCGCCGCCGCCATCGAGCAGGTCCTCAGACCTGGAAGTGGTCCGTGATCATCGGGACGACGTCGCGCAGCGACCACTGCTCGCGCGCGTCCGACGACTCCGGGCCCGTGCCGCACCAGATCAGCGAGCCCAGCGAGTCGTTGGCGTGGAGCGAGCCGTGCGAGCCGCCGCCGACGTGGTGCGCGCCGCCCCAGTCCAGGAACTCGTAGCCGGGCGTGGCCGAGGCCAGCACCTCGCCGGCGGTCCGCGTGCGCAGGGCCGACCACGCGCGCGCCAGCGCGTCCGGGTAGGTGGCCGAGCCGACGCGGCCCTCCCGCACGGCGAGGCCGATCAGGTCGAGGTCTCCCTCGACGCTCCAGTGCTCCCCGCGCGCGTCGACGAGGTCGCCGCCCGGCATGAACCGCAGCTCACCGCGCTCGCCGCGGATCGACGCCTCGCCGTCCGGGTGATCGGTCAGGCGCAGCACGAGGTCGACGCCGTCGAGCGCGAGCAGCGTCCGCTCGATCCGCGGGACGAGCTTCTTCCGGCGGTCGCGGTCGAGCACGTAGACCTGCGCGGCGCGCGAGTTCGGGCAGACGGCGATCTCGGCGTCGCCGCCGCGGGCGCGGGCGGCGGGCAGCACGCTGAAGCCGTCGAAGGCGCGGAAGATGTCGATCTCCTTCTCCACCCGCGACTGCGAGTGGTCGGAGCAGACGATCACAGCGTGCTCCTCGAGGAACGCATCCGGGCCGCCCCCGGCGGTCACGAGCCGCTCGATCTGGCGGTCGGCGGCGGCGAGCGAGTCGACCTGGGCGAACGGGCCGTTCTTGTGCGAGTGCGTGTCGTTGTCGGGCAGCGAGAGCAGCAGGAAGTCGAACAGGTCGTGCTCGACCAGGAACTCGCCGACGCAGCCCGAGTGCTGGTCGCGGATGCCGGGGAGCCCGAGCTGGGAGCGGCAGGGCGTCCGCCGCGACGCGAACATGTCCGCGTAGAACAGCTCCTTCGGGCCGTACACGGCGTGGCGGAAGATCGTGCCCGCGATGCGGGTGAGCGCCGTGTCGCCCGACACCTCGTGGCGGTGGCGGCCGCGATACATGAGGTAGGTCGTGCCGGCGGTGCGGACGCCGGCGTCGTCCAGCCGCTCGAACACGGTCGGCACGTCGGTCGCCAGGTGCTCGAGGTTCATGTTGTAGATCGTGTCGGTGAGCGACTGACGGAGCCCGAACGACTGCGAGGCCTTGAAGCTCGTGCCGTACTCGATGTAGCGCCCCTCGCCGCGGTGGTACCAGTTCATCCCCGGGATGTCGTGCTGGTCCGGGCCGGTGCCGGTGGCGATCGAGGCCGCGCACACGGGCGTGACCGAGGGGAACGCTGCTACGCAGTCGTCGACGTGCTGCCCGCGCTCCAGCAGGAGCTGCAGGATCGGCGCGCGCCCGCCCGCGACCGCGCGCTCGAGCATCGCCGGCTTCATCGCATCGATGACGACGAGGACGAGCTTCTTCACCGGGAGATGATCGATCTCGTGGCCGCCGTGCCCGCATGGCCGCGTACCGTGGATGCAGGGCGGTGCCCGCGCGATCGGCACAGTGGCGGAGCCACGGGCCGATTCAGTGGGTGCCGATCCTGCGCCGCGGGACGCGCCCAGGCGGGTGCGGGGGTCGCGGGATCGGTCATCTAAGTATGCGGAGGCCCGCGTACTTCTCGCCGGCCCGCCGCCGGCCGCCGGCGAGCAGCCAGGCCAGGCCGCCGATCACCGCGATCGCGAGCGGCGGGAAGAGGATCGACGCCCCGGCCGCACCGAGCGCCGCGCCCTCGCCGTAGAGCGGGAGGAACGCCTGGGCGTCGGAGTCGAGCCGCCGTCGGACACGGCCGAACAGCGAGCGGGCCGCGAAGAACCCGAGCGTGGCGGCCGCGACGCCCGCCACGATCCCGGCCACGACCGGATGGCCGTGGTCGGCCAGCGACGCGGCGCCTACCAACGCGCCCAGCACCACGGCGATCGTCAGCAACAGCCACACGACCGGGCCGGTCTCCAGATTCGCCCGCCGGCGCTGCGCGAAGTCCGTGACCGCGACCAGGACCAGCACCCCGAGCAGGAACGGCCACTCCTCCATGAACGCGAAGTCCGTGCCGTCGAAGTCGAGCCCGATGTCGGCCGACGCGAGCGCCCCGGTGAGCAGCACGGGCAGGAAGGGTCGGATGCCGATCGCCGCCGCGATCCCCGCGCCCTGGAGAAGGTCGAACACGAATTCCACTTTGCGGCGTGCGACGATAGCGGGCGGATGGGCGAAGACGAGACACGGCGGCGGTCGGGCGCCCGGGACCTCGAGCGCTACGCGGGGCTGTTCGCCAAGCGCGCCCAGGCCATGAAGTCCTCCGCGATGCGGGACCTCATGGCGGTCACCGCGCGACCTGACGTCATCTCGCTGGCCGGCGGACTGCCGGACACCTCGACCTTCCCCGCGGAGGACTTCGCCGCGCTGATGGCGCGCGTGGCGGTCGACGCCTCCGCCAAGGCGCTCCAGTACGGCCCGACCGAGGGCCTCGACGAGGTCAAGGACTGCATCGTCGAGGTCATGGCCGCCGAGGACATGGAGGTCGAGCGCGAGGACCTGCTCGTGACCACCGGCGGCCAGCAGGTCATCGACCTCGTGTGCAAGACCTTGATCGATCCAGGCGACGTGGTCGTGGCCGAGGCGCCGACTTATCCCGGCGCGGTCCCGGTCTTCGTCTCCTACCAGGCCGACGTCGTCCAGATCGAGATGGACGACCACGGCATGCGGATCGACGTCCTGCTCGCCGAGCTCGAGCGCCTCGACCGCGAGGGCCGGACGCCGAAGTTCATCTACACCGTCCCGTCGTTCCAGAACCCGGCGGGCGTGACGCTGTCGCTCGAGCGGCGGCAGGAGCTCGTGCGGATCGCCCACGAGCGCGAGCTGCTCGTGCTGGAGGACAACCCCTACGGCTTGCTGCGCTACGAGGGCAGCCCGCTGCCGACGCTGTACTCGCTCGACGGCGGGCACTACGTGATCTACCTCGGCACGTTCTCGAAGATCCTGTCGCCGGGCCTCCGGATCGGATGGACCGCGGCGCCCGCGCCGGTGCTCGACAAGCTCAACCTGGGCAAGGGCGGCGTCGACCTGTGCTCGTCGACGCTCTCGCAGCAGTTCGTCGCCACCTACTTCGCGGAGCGCGACTGGCGGACGTACGTGCGGACGCAGGTGGACCTGTACCGCCGCCGGCGCGACGTCATGCTCGAGGCACTCGCCGAGCACCTCCCACGGGAAGCGACATGGACGCAGCCGAACGGCGGCCTGTTCATCTGGGCGCGGCTGCCCGACTACATCGACACCACCGACCTGCTCGCCCGCGCGCTGCGGGAGAACGTCGCGTTCGTGCCGGGTCGCGCGGCCTATCTCGACGGCCGCGGGGGGTCGGAGATGCGGCTGAACTTCTCCGGGATCACCGACGACGACATCCGCGAGGGCGTCCGGCGCGTCGGCAAGATCGTCCGCGAGCAGGTGGCGCTCTACTCGACCCTCACCGGGGCCCAGCCGACCGCCCCGAAGGTGGTCGAGGAGTCCGGCAACGTGGTCGAGCTGCGGCGGCGGGCCGGCTGAGCGGGCCTACTGGTCGCCCTTGAAGTCCTCGGGCGTGACCTGGTCGAGGAACTCCTTGAACTTGTCCACGACCTCCTCGGTGTCCTCGACCTCGTGCTCGAACTCGATCGCGGACTCGGCGATCACGTCCTCGGCGGCGAAGATCGGGGCGCCGGAGCGGACGGCGAGGGCGAGGGCGTCCGAGGGCCTGGAGTCGATGTCCACCTCGCGCCCGTTCACGCTCAGCGTGATCGACGCGTAGAACGTGTTCTCCCGCAGCTCGGTGACCGACACGCGCGAGCACGTGACCTCGAGCTCGCCGAGCATGTCGAACAGGAGGTCGTGCGTCATCGGCCGCGGCGTCGACGCCCCCTGGAGCTTCATGAGAATCGCGGCCGCCTCGGGGTGCCCGATCCAGATCGGCAGGAACTTGTTCGTGTCGACAGCCTTGAGCAGCACGATCGGCTGCTTGCCGACCATGTCGAAGCTCACGCCGTAGATGACCATCTCCTGCAAGCGGGGCGCTCCTTAATAGGGGCCGTGACGGCCAAGTCTAGCGGTCGATCCCCCCTCGCCGAGCGGGGTTCTCAGGGGTTCGGCGCGTGGCCGCGAGGCACCACGAACCGCCCCAGCCGAGGCCTCTGGCGGCCGATCAGTGCCGGCTTGGATCCGTGATGAGCAGCGGGTTTGACTCCGCAACGCGATCGACCACTTCCGCCGTCGAGGACGCCTGCATCGCCGCGAGCTCGGTCGGCGTGATGCCTACGAGCTCGTAGAACTCGAAGCTCCCGTGAGGGCTCGCCGTCCAAACCGGCATCGACGGGTCGGACATGAATGCCACAGCCTCCATCGTGCAGTCCGGTGCACCCGTGATCGGGCCGCCGACCTGCAGCCGGTGACCTACCGCGAAGTCGTTCCCCGCCCTCGCCGCAGCGGCCACCTTGGCAAGAAGCTCGAACGGCCAGTCCGGCGGCGAGTCCTCGCCGACCCTGGGAACCCGCATCGTGAGCTCGTAGCCGAACCCGCTGATCTCCGCGATCTCCGACTCCTTGTGGAACAGCTCGGTGAGGCCGTACGTGACGAAATGCCAATGGTCGGTCTCGGCGTAAGCGCTCACGCCCTGCAGCGGCGAGCCGAACGCCACGCCCGGAACGAGGCCCTTGTGAACAGGCTCGACGTCGCCGTGCACGGCCTTCATCGCCGCGCCGATCGCGTCCCATCCCGGCGCGGCATCTTCGGGTTGCTCAGACGGGTTCATCGAAGACTTCCTCTCGGCGCGAGCCGGCGAACCGGCTGACCGGTGATCCGAGAAACGGAAAGGCCCGCGCGAGCGAGCCTTCGAGTGGGCGATCCAGGACTCGAACCTGGGACCTCTTCCTTATCAGAGAAGCGCTCTAACCGACTGAGCTAATCGCCCGTGCGGCGGCGAATCATAGCGGCGGTGGGGCGCTGCGTCAGGCGGGTTCGAGCGCGCCGATCCGCTCGGCGAGGAGCTCGGCGGCGGCTGGGTCGTCGAGGTCGAGGATCACGCGGTAGCCGTCGCCTCGCGGGGTGACCTTGACGTCGGTTCCCAGCGCGCGGCCGAGGGCGTCGCCGAGCCGGCGGGCCGCCTCGACCTGGTCGGGGTGGGGTGCCGTGACGCCCCCGGAGCGGCGCGCAGGCGAGCGCGGTGACCGTGACGCCTCCCGGGCGCGGGCCTCCGTCTGGCGCACGCTCCACCCCTCCTGCACGGCGGTCCGGGCGAGGCGACGGCGGGCGTCGTGGTCGGCCGCGGTGAGCAGTGCCCGCCCGTGCCCCTCGCTGAGGTGGCCGGCGGCGAGCAGCTCGAGCACCTCGTCGGGCAGGTCGAGCAGGCGCAGCAGGTTCGAGACCGCGACGCGTGAGCGGCCGACGCGGCGGCCGACGTCCTCGCGGGTCAGGCCGAGCTCCTCGACCAGGAGCGCGCAGGCCCGGGCCTCCTCGACCGGGTTCAGGTCCTCGCGCGCCATGTTCTCGACCAGCGCGAGCTCGAGCGACTCCGCGTCGTCCTGCGGGCGGACGAGCGCCGGCACGGTCTCGAACTCCGCGAGCCGCGCCGCGCGCCAGCGACGCTCGCCCGCGATCAGCTCGTATGTCCCGCCGGGCACCGGCCGCAGGAGCACCGGCTGCAGCACGCCCCGCTCGCGCAGGGAGTCGGCGAGCGCGAGGAGCGAGCTCTCGTCGAACTCCCGCCGCGGCTGGCGCGGGTTCGGCGCGATCAGGTCCACCGGGATCTCGCGCAGCTCGGTCTCGCGAGCCCCGCCGTTCGTGCTCGGCGGTGCGAGCAGGGCCGACAGTCCGCGGCCCATGCCGCGCGTCCGCTCAGCCACGGGACGCCACCTCCTTGGCCAGCGCGAAGTAGGCCTCCGAGCCGGCGCAGTGCGGATCGTGATGGATGACGGGACGGCCGAAGCTCGGCGCCTCGCCCAGGCGGATGTTGCGCGGGATCACCGTGTCGAAGACCAGCGCCGGGAAGTGCTCCCGGACCTCGCGCTCGACGTCCTGCGCCAGTTTGGTCCGGCCGTCATGCATCGTCAGGAGCATCCCCGCGACCGTCAACCTCGGGTTCAGCTCTCGCTGCACGAGTGACAAGGTGTCGAGGAGGCCGGCCAGGCCCTCGAGCGCGAAGTACTCGGTCTGGACCGGCACGATCACGCGATCGGCGGCGACCAGCGCGTTGATCGTGAGCGGGCCGAGCGACGGCGGGCAGTCGAGCAGCGTGAACGCGAACCGCTCGCGGACGCCCTCCAGCGCGTCGCGCAGCCGCGTCTCCGAGCCGGGGAGGCGCGGGAGCTCCATCGTGGCGCCGGCGAGGTCGGGCGTGGAGAGGAGCAGCGAGAGGTGGGGGATCGAGGTCGGCCGGGCGGCCTCGAGCGCCGGCAGTTCGCCGCCGAGCACCTCGTACAGCCCCGCCGTGCCGTTGCGCGCGACCCCGAGGCCCGTCGTCGCGTTGCCCTGGGGGTCGACGTCGACGAGCAGCGTCTCGTAGCCCGCCGCTGCGATGCAGGCGGCGACGTTGACCGCGGTCGTGGTCTTCCCGACCCCGCCCTTCTGGTTGGCGATGGCGTACACGATCCCCATGCGCAGGGCTACGACGCTAGCGGCCGGTCCGGCGGACGAGAGGCCGAAGGCCGGTTACGGGCGCCCGGACGGCGCACGCCACGTCAACGTGCCGGCCGGATGTCGGCACGGGCTAACCCAGCGGGCGTTTGACGGCCATTCCGGGGCGGCGGGGGAAGCGCCCCGGCGTGGGCGCGACCTTGCGGAAGACGTGCAGGGTGCGTCGCTCCGCCGCGGGGTAGGGATCGACGTCCCGGACCTCGACCGGCTCGAGGCCGAGCACGGCCGCCGCAGCGGCTCCCGCGGCGGCCTCGGCGGGCTCCACGCGGCCCTTCCAGGCGACCAGGACGCCGCCGTCGGCGAGCAGCGGAGCGGCGTACTCGGCGAGCACGGGGAGCGCGGCGAGCGCGCGGGCTGTCACGAGGTCGTGGGCGCCGAACCCGGCCGGCCACTCCTCCGCGCGCGTGTGAACCACCTGCGTGTTCGTGAGCCCTCCGGCGTCGACCGCGCGAACGAGGTAGCGGACGTGGCGCACCGCGCTCTCGACGAGGGCGACGCGAGCGTCCGGCAGCGCCGCGGCCAGCGCAAGGCCCGGCCAGCCGGCGCCCGAGCCGAGGTCGGCGATCCGGCGGGCGCTCCGGACGTCCGGGAGGTCGAGCGCGACCAGCGAGTCGGCGACGTGCCGGTCGACCGCCTGCACCGGGTCCCGCACCGTGGTCGACGCGGCCGGGTCCTCGGCCTGGAGCGCCAGGATCGCCCGCAGCGCCTCGATCCCCGCGGGCGGGACGTCGAACCGGCGGCCGAGCTCCTCGAGGCGGTTCACGCGGCGAGCGCCGCGCGGGCGCGTATGCGCGCGATGACGTCGGCGTAGCGGTCCGTCATCGTGGTCAGGCGCTCGTGCGCGTGGCCGTCGAGCTCGGGGGTGATGTGCCGCTCGAGGATCGGCAGCAGGTCGACCAGCGCCTCCCCGCGCGCGGTCCATTGGAAGTAATGGCGCCCGCCGTGGTGGTAGGGGCCGTAGAGCTTCGAGCGCGGGAGGCGGTCGGCGAGCCAGCGCATCAGCGCCTCGTGTCGCACGTGCATGCGGAGCGTCACCTGCGGCTGCCGGCCGTCACCGCCGAAGTGGCCCTCGCCGACGAGCAGGCCGACCACGATCCCTTCCTCGTGCGCGTCCATCGAGCGCCAGTGTGCCAGGCGGCGCGGCGGGAGGTTGTTTCACCGGGGGGAAACACGTGAAACACGCCGCTGCGGCGGGACGAACTTCGGCACCGGGGGAGAGGGGTGCATTTCGCCCCAAATCTTCCGAGCGGCCCGATGGTTGGGGAGCAACGCACCATATAGGTGCACAACTCCCCAACGGCCGTGGCCGCCGGTCATCGTGGGGAGAAATGCACCGCCTCCTCCCTACCCAGCGCAGTTGAAGTTCGGAGACCCGCCTCAGCGCACCGGCGCGACGACCAGGTGCCGGTGCGGCTCTGTGCCCTCGCTGTACGTCTCGACGTCGTCGCGGTCCTTCAGATGCTCGTGCACGACCTTCCGCTCGGTCGCGCTCATCGCGTCCAGCGCCACCGGTCGTCCGGACCGTGCCGCGCGCGACGCGGCCTGGTCTGCCTGGCGGTGGAGCATCTCCTCGCGCCGCTCGCGGTAGCCGGCGGCGTCGACCGTCACGCGGACAGCCTCGTTGCGCCCCGCGTCGCGGTTCGCGGTCTTGAATGCCAGGTGCTGGACGGCGTCGATCGTCGTCCCGTGGCGGCCGATGAACAGCCCCAGGTCATCGCCGTGCAGCGTGGCGCGGATGCCCTCGTCGTCCTCCACGACCTCGAGGTCGTCGACATCGAGCCCGAGCGCTCCGGCGACGCGGCCGACGAGCTCCTCCACGCGATCCAAGGCTTCGCTCATCGGCGGCGTCCCGAGCGCTTCTTCTTCCGGCGCGGCGGCGCCGGCGGCGGGCCGCTGGGGCGTCCCTTGGGCGGGTTGCCGTCACCGCCCCCGGCGACTGCCGGGGCTGGCTTGCCGCCGCCCGACGACGCGCTGCCGCCGCCCCGTAAGAGCTCCCCGAGCCCCATGCCCTCCTGGCCCGGTGGTCGCATCGGCCCCAGCCGCTTCCGGATGATCGCCTGCTGCACGATCGTCCACAGGTTCGTCGTGATCCAGTAGACGAGCAGGCCCGCCGGGAAGTTGATGACGAAGACGACGAAGACGAACGGCAGCGCCAGGAAGATCATCCGCTGCGTGCGGTCCGTCGTGGTCGACATCAGCAGCGTCGAGAACAGCTGCGACCCGATGTAGAGGACGATCAGGATCGCCAGCTCGGCGCCCGAGGCCTTGTCGGTCAGGTCGTTGATGAACCAGAACGACGCCTCGCCCGGACCGCACGGCTCGGCCGACTGCCCGCAGATGTCGATCCGCAGGTCCTTTTGCAGCATGTAGAAGAGCGACAGGAAGACCGGGAGCTGCGCGAGGAGCGGAAGGCACGAGGAGAACGGGTTGATCTTGTTCTCCCGGTAGAACTTCATCATCTCCTGGTTGAGCCGCTCCTTGTCGTGCTTGTAGCGGTCCTGGAGCTTCTTCATCTCGGGCGCGTGGGAGGCCAGCGCCTGCATCGACTTGAACTGCTTGAAGGTCAGCGGGAGCAGCGCCGCGCGGACCACCACGGTCATGGCGATGATCGCCATCCCCCAGCTCAGGCCGATGTCGTGGAACCAGAGCAGGATCTGCTCGAAGAAGTCGATCAGCGGCTGGAAGATGTTCGCGATCATGGGTGCGAGAGCGGCCGGAAGAGGGTCTGGGCCGAGACGGGGTCATACCCGCCGTGACTGAGCGGGTTGCAGCGCACCAGGCGCCACGCTGCGAGCACGGAGCCGCGCAGTATGCCGTAGGACCGGATCGCCTGCACGGCGTACGCCGAGCACGTCGGGTGGTACTTGCAGCGCCGCGGGAACAGGGGCGAGACCACGCGCTGGTACGCGCGGATCACGCCGATCGCGGCCGTCCTCACGCAGCCTCCCGCGAGTCCCCGCCGAGCTCGTCGACCAGTTCGGACAGCGCGCCGCGGATGCCCGAGGTGCCCTGCTGCTCGGTGAGCGCCAGCGCATCGGGCCGGGCGACGACGACGTAGTCGGACCCCGCCGGGAGCCGGCGAGCCTCCTCCCAGAACGCCTCGCGCAGGACGCGCTTCACGCGCGTGCGATCGACCGCGCCGCCGACGCGGCGGCTGACCGACAGGCCGAGGCGAGGGCCGTCCTCGCCCTCCTCCTCGCGCGGGAAGGCGTACAGCACGAGGTACCGGTTGCCCTTCGAGCGACCGTGGCGATAGACGCGCTCGAACTCGGCGCTCCGCGAGAGGCGGCGCCGTTTGGGGCCACGTCCGCCGCTCGCGCGCTCAGCGCCCACCGGCTCAGACGGTCAGTCGCTTGCGGCCCTTGTCGCGGCGGCGCTTCAGCACCAGCCGGCCGGCGCGGGTGCTCATGCGCGCGCGGAACCCGTGGGTGCGGGCGCGCTTGCGCTTCTTGGGCTGGTAGGTCCGCTTCACGTTCAGGCTCCTTCGGCGCGGGCATAGGGGGAGCCCGGCGGTCGGCGCCACAGGATACCGAGCGGTGTCCCGCACAGGTCTGCGCACAGCCTGTCGACATCGTCCACAGGCGAACTGTGCGCGATTTGCGAAGTCGCCGGAGGAGGCGGCGTTCGGGCCCTCGGGGCTCTGCTATGTTCGCGGTTCCGGGGCGCCGCGAGGCCCCTCTCGCCATCGTTCGAACCACCGACCTCTCCTCCGGAGGAGGCCCTTCCGCGCGCTCGTGCCCGACCTCGACCTACAGCACGCCTGGCGGCGCATCCGCGCGGAGATGCGGCAAGCGGTCAGCGACTCCACGTGGCAGCTCTGGCTCGAGCCGCTCGCCGCCCGGCAGCTCGAGGCGGACACGCTGGTCGTCGAAGCGCCGGCCGAGAGCCGCGCCTGGGTCGAGGGGAGCTTCGCGCGGCTGATCGCGGCCTGCGCCAAGGCGGTTCTCGGCGCGAACGCCCGCGTGCGGATCGTCGCCCCCGGCACCGCCGCGGCTGCGCCGGTGGCCCGGAACTTCGAGGGCGCGGAGTTCAACCCCCGGTACACGTTCGACCAGTTCGTGATCGGCGACGCCAACCGCCTCGCCCACGCCGCCGCGCTCGCCGTCGCCGAGCTCCCCGGCCTCGCCTACAACCCGCTCTTCATCTGCGGCCCGCCCGGCCTCGGCAAGACGCACCTGCTGCACTCGATCGCGAACTACATCGCCGCCCACGGCGACGGGCTGGCCGTCCTCTACACGACGGCCGAGCGGTTCACGGACCAGTTCGTCGGCGCCCTGCACACCGGCGCGCTCGAGGCGTTCAAGAGCGCCTACCGCGGGGTGGACGTCCTGCTCGTCGACGACGTCCAGTTCCTCCAGAGCAAGGCGCGGACCGAGCAGGAGTTCTTCCACACCTTCAACGCGCTGCACGGCGCCGGCGCGCAGCTCGTGCTCACGTCCGACCGGCTCCCCCGCGGCCTCGACGCCCTCGAGGACCGGCTGCGTGAGCGCTTCGAGGCCGGCCTGGTCACCGACGTCCGCCCGCCCGACCTCGGCACGCGCCGGACCATCCTCCGCAAGCGGGTGCAGCAGGACGCGTTGGTGGGCATCGACCCCGCCGCTGTCGACCTCATCGCCGAGCGGGTCGACAGCAACATCCGCTCGCTCGAGGGCGCGCTGATCCGAGTCGTGGCCTATGGCTCGCTCACCGGGCGGCCCGTCACGTCCGAGCTCGCCGCCGAGGTCCTCGCCGGCCTCTATCCCGGCAGCAGGCCACGCCCCCGCTCGGTCGAGGACATCCAGCAGCGGACCTGCGCGGCCTTCGGCGTCTCGATGGACGAGCTCCTCTCGACGAGCCGGGCCGCGCCCGTCGCCTGGCCGCGCCAGGTGGCCATGTACCTCGCGCGTGAGCTGACCGACCAGACGCTGCCGGCGATCGGCCGCGCGTTCGGTGGCCGGAACCACACGACGGTCATGCACGCCTGCCGGCGGACGGCTGAGCGGATGGCCACCGATGCCGACGCCTACGACACCGTCCGCCGTCTCACCCAGGAGCTCAGCGGTGTCCGGTGAGGCTGGCAGACTGCGGGGTTCGTGCACAGCGCCTGTGCGCGCTCGATCCACGGCGCAGCGCCAGACGCGCGGGATGTGCACACCATCCACAGCCCCGATGACCACGAATCCATTCCTCTCTTCTTCATCGTGAATCTGAGGCGATCCATCTCATGAAGCTCTCTACCAAGCGCGAGGCGCTCTTCGCCCAACTCCAGACCGTCACTCGCGCAGCGTCGACCCGCAGCGCCGTCCAGGCGCTCTCTGGCGTCCAGCTCCAAGCGGCCACCGACGGCGTCGAGCTGCGCGCCACCGACATGGAGATCGGCCTGCGGGTCCCACTCGAGGGCGACGTCGTGCGCGAGGGCGCCGCGGTCCTGCCTGCTCGGCTCCTCGTCGACGTCGTTCGCTCACTGCCAGCCACCGAGGTCGTGCTCGAGCTCCGCGCCGCGGAGCAGGACGTCGAGATCACCTCCGGCTCAGCGACGTTCCACATCCGCACCCTGCGGCTGGAGGACTTCCCGCCACTGCCGGAGCCCGACGGCGACGACCAGCTGGACGTTCCCGGCGCCGCGCTCGTGGAGACCGTGCTCAAGGTGGCGCGGGCGGCGTCGCGCGACGAGACGCGCCCGGTGCTCACCGGCATTCTCGTATCCGCCGGCGAGTCGGAGCTGCGCATGGCGGCGACAGACTCCTACCGCCTGGCCGTCAAGGACACCGCGCTCGAATCGCCGCTGTCGCGTTCGTTCGAGGCCAACGTCCCGGCGCGGGCGCTGCAGGAGCTGACGCGGATCGTGCAGCATGGCGCCGCGGAGCGGATCGCGGTCTCGCTGCGGTCGAATCAAGTCGTGTTCGAGGCCGCGGGCGTCGTGCTCTCGTCACGGCTGATCGACGGCCAGTTCCCGAATGTGCGAACGCTGCTCCCCGAGGCCTACGAGCACGAGCTGCAGCTCGGCGGCTCCGAGATCACCGACGTCGTGCGCCGGATCTCGCTGCTCGCCCAGAAGAACGCGCCGCTGCGGCTGAGCTTCGCGGAGGGGGAGCTGACCGTCTCGGCGCGGACGCCCGACGTCGGCGAGGCGCGCGAGACCGTGCCGGTGCCGTTCCAGGGCGAGCCGTTCGAGATCGGCTTCAACCCGGAGTTCCTGCGCGATGGGCTCGAGGCGCTCGACGGCGGCGACGTCGTGCTCAAGCTCATCTCGCCGCTGCGGCCGGGGCTGATCGAGGCCGCCGACGGCAGCGGGTTCCAGTACCTCTTGATGCCAATCCGCCTCAACGTGTGAGGGTCAAGCGGCTCAGCCTGCGGGACTTCCGGTCCTACGAAGCGGCTGAGCTGCGGCCGGGAGCGTCGCTCACCGTCGTCTCCGGCCGCAACGGCGTCGGCAAGACGAACCTGCTGGAGGCGCTGTACTTCGCATGCACGGGCCGGTCGTGCAGGACGGCGAACGAGCGCGAGGTGGTGCGCTTCGGCGCGTCGCTGACGCGGCTCGAGCTCGAGACCGAGGACGAGCAGGGGCGCCACGAGGTCACCGTCGGCTTCCAGCCCGGCGAGGCCAAGCGCCTGCGGGCCGACGGCGCGCCCGTCGAGCGGCTGACCGACTCGCCCGCCCGCCCGCTGGTGGCGGTCTTCCTCCCCGATCGGCTCGACCTCGTCCTCGGGGCTCCGGCACTCCGGCGCGCGCACCTGGACCAGGTCGTCGCGGCGCTGTGGCCCGCGCGCGCGGGCACGCGGCGCGAGTACTCCGCCGCGCTCGCGCAGCGCAACGCGCTGATCGCCGCGGTCCGTGCCGGCCGTGCCGGCCGTGGCTCGCTCCCCGCCTGGGACGCCGCGCTCGCACGCCACGGCGTCCAGCTCATGCGCGACCGCGCCGGGGTGGTCGACCGGCTGTGCGACCGCTTCGCGACCCACGCCGGCGCGCTCGGGCTCGAGGGAGAGGTCGAGCTCGCGTACCGGCCGCGCTCGCGCGCCGAGTCGGAGGAGGCTCTGGCGGCCGAGCTCGCCGACCGGACCGAGAGCGACCTCGAGCGAGGCTTCACCGGCCACGGCCCGCACCGCGATGACCTCGCCCTCCGCCGCGACGGCCGCGAGCTGCGCGCCTACGGCTCGCGCGGCCAGGTCCGGCTCGGCCTCCTCGCCCTGCTGCTGGCCGAGCGCGAGGAGCTGGCGGTGGAGCGCGGTGCCCCGCCGCTGCTGCTGCTCGACGACGTGATGAGCGAGCTCGACGCGACCCGGCGCCGACGGCTCGTCGACGTCCTGCGCGCGGGCGGCCAGAGCGTTATCACCGCGACCGAGCTCGCGCACGTGCCCGGCGCCGACGAGCCGAGCGTCGAGCGCGTCGCTATCGCCGACGGGCGCGTGCTCCAGGCGGCGGCCGCTGAGTTAGGGTCGGGCGCTGCAGCCGGCCACGACCCGCTGGCCGCGGGCGACGAGAGGGCCGAAGGCCCGGTTACGGTCGCCACGGGCGGCGACCGCCTCCATCACGGGGCGGACCGGACGAAGGCCCGGGGAACCCGGGTCGCCGGATGAGACGTCGCGCGCTCACACCGGTTTCCGGCGCGCTGGACACGCTGACGGCTCGGCTCGCACCTGCGACGCTGCTCGCCGAGGTCCAGCGGGCGTGGCCGCAGGCGGCCGGCCCGGCCGTCGCGCCCCACGGCGAACCGTGGGCGGAGCGCGACGGCGAGGTCCTGATCGCGTGCCCCGAAGCGGTCTGGGCGCAGGAGCTCGACCTCATGTCGGAGGTGCTCGTCGGACGCCTCAACGACGCCCTCGGAAGGCCCGCGGTGCGGCGCTTGCGGATCCAGGCGAGGAAGGCGCCGGTCCGGGACCGGTGACACGACCCGTTTTTATGCGGTTTTGCAGCACTTTTGTAACACTCCAGCCGGGCGTTCCCGAGGCCCTGCCTGCTAGAATGTTGACCACGAAACGGCCACGCCCCGGCCCTGGGGGACTCGGTCCTCCCGCCGGGGCGTCGCTTGTGTGAGACGAAAGGCAACGTGGCTTCCAAAGACGGCGACACCCAGCAGCAGCGAACCGGCTACGACGCCCAGGACATCACCGTCCTCGAGGGCCTCGAGGCGGTGCGCAAGCGGCCGGGCATGTACATCGGCTCAACGGGTGTGCGCGGTCTGCACCACCTCGTCTACGAGGTGGTGGACAACTCCGTCGACGAGGCGATCGCCGGGCACTGCGACGCGGTGTCGGTGGCCATCCACCCGGACAACTCGATCACGGTGATCGACGACGGGCGCGGCATCCCCGTGGCCGTCATGGAGAAGGAGGGCAAGCCGGCCGTCGAGGTCGTGCTCACCGTCCTGCACGCCGGCGGCAAGTTCGGCGACGGCGGGGGTTACAAGGTGTCCGGCGGCCTCCACGGCGTCGGCGTCTCGGTCGTCAACGCCCTGTCCGAGAAGCTGCACGTCGAGGTCCGGCGCGACGGCTTCATCTGGACGCAGGACTACGTCCGCGGCGTCCCGCAGGGCCAGCTCGAGAAGGGCGCGCCGACGAAGGACACCGGCACCACGATCACCTTCCTGCCAGACGCCGAGGTCTTCGAGTCACTGGACTTCGACTTCGCGACGCTCGAGCAGCGCCTGCGCGAGACCGCGTTCCTCACGCGCGGCCTGCGGATCTCGATCGAGGACGAGCGCGGCGACGAGCGGCGGGCCGAGTTCCAGTACGAGGGCGGGATCGAGGACTTCGTCCTGTTCCTGAACGAGAACAAGGACCCGATCCACAAGAAGGTCGTCTTCTTCAGCGGGGAGTCCAACGAAGGCGCCGTCGAGGTCGCCCTGCAGTGGAACTCCTCCTACCAGGAGTCGGTCTTCTCGTTCGCCAACAACATCAACACCCACGAGGGCGGCTCGCACCTCTCCGGCTTCCGCTCCGCGCTCACGCGCACGCTCAACCGCTACGCGCGCGAGAAGGGCCAGCTCAAGGAGAAGGACGAGAACCTCGCGGGGGAGGACGTCCGCGAGGGCCTGACCGCCGTCATCTCGGCCAAGCTCACCGACCCGCAGTTCGAGGGCCAGACGAAGACGAAGCTCGGCAACCCGGGCATGGAGGGCTTCGTCGCCTCGGTCGTCAACGCCCGGCTCGCCGAGTTCCTGGAGGAGAACCCCAAGGAGGCCGGCGACATCATCCGCAAGGCCGTCGCCGCCGCCCAGGCCCGCGCGGCCGCGCGCAAGGCGCGCGACGCCACGCGGAAGTCCGCCATGGGCGGCATGGGGCTGCCCGGCAAGCTCGCCGACTGCACGGTCAAGGACGCCTCGCTCACCGAGCTGTTCATCGTGGAGGGCGACTCGGCGGGCGGCTCGGCCAAGCAGGGCCGCGACCGCGCCACCCAGGCCGTCCTGCCACTGCGCGGCAAGATCCTCAACGTCGAGAAGGCGCGGATCGACAAGGTGCTCCAGAACCAGGAGATCCAGGCGCTGATCACGGCGCTCGGCACCGGGGTGCGCGACGAGTTCGACATCGAGAAGGCCCGGTACCACAAGATCATCCTGATGACGGACGCCGACGTCGACGGCGCCCACATCCGCACGCTGATCCTCACGCTGCTGTTCCGCGAGATGCAGGCGCTGGTCGAGGCCGGCTACGTCTACATCGCCAAGCCGCCGCTCTACAAGCTCACGCAGGGCAAGCGCGAGCGCTACATCGAGAAGGAGTCCGAGCTCGAGGAGACGCTGCTCGGCGACAAGCTCGAGAAGTTCGAGATCACCGACGCCGACGGGCAGGCGTTCAAGCTCACCGACACCCGCTGGCAGCGCTACTCGCGTCTGCTCAAGCAGTACGAGGGCTGGGCCAGCGCTCTGCGGGCCGACCATGGCCACGAGGTCGTGCAGTTCCTCGAGGAGTCGCAGATCCTCGACGAGCAGGTGACGACGGCCGAGCAGCTGCTCGAGCTGGTCGGGCGGGCGGACCCGGAGGCCGAGCCCTACACCACCGAGCTCGTGTCGTCCAACGACGGTCAGATCGAGGTGAAGGCCGTCGAGCGCCGGACGAACCTCGCGCGCACCCATCGCCTGCGGCGGTCGCTGTTCGAGGCCAACGAGTACCTCCAGCTCTCGCGCGTGCACGCCGAGCTGGTGAGCATGGCCGGCACGCCGCCGTTCTCGGTCCGGCTGGGCGACGAGACCGAGGACGCGCTGTCGTTCGAGGACCTGCGCCGCAAGGTCATGGACGTCGCGGCCAAGGGCGTCAAGCTCCAGCGCTTCAAGGGCCTGGGCGAGATGAACGCCGACCAGCTCAACGCGACGACGATGGACCCGACGACGCGCACGCTGCAGCAGGTCACGATGGACGATGCCTCGCTCGCCGACCGCCTGTTCACGATGCTGATGGGCGACAAGGTCGAACCGCGCCGTGAATTCATCGAAGAGAACGCCCGCGTCGCGACCCTGGACGTGTGATGGCCGGCAGCGATCTCATCTCAGGCGGCAACATCGAGCCCCGCGGGCTCGAGGAGGAGATGCGCTCGTCGTATCTCGACTACGCGATGTCCGTCATCGTCGGGCGCGCGCTGCCCGACGTCCGCGACGGCCTGAAGCCCGTCCACCGCCGCGTGCTGTTCTCGATGAGCGAGAACGGCCTGCAGCCGAACCGCGCGCACGCGAAGTCGGCGCGCATCGTCGGCGACGTGATGGGCAAGTACCACCCGCACGGCGACTCCGCGATCTACGACACGCTCGTCCGCATGGCGCAGGACTTCTCGATGCGCTACATGCTCGTCGACGGCCAGGGCAACTTCGGCTCGCTCGACGACGACCCGGCCGCCGCCATGCGGTACACGGAGGCGCGCCTGGCGCCGATCGCGCGCGAGATGCTGCGCGACCTGGACGCCGACACGGTCGACTTCCAGCCCAACTACGACGGCCAGAACCAGGAGCCCGTCGTCCTCCCGTCGCGGTTCCCGAACCTGCTCGTCAACGGGTCGAGCGGCATCGCCGTCGGCATGGCGACGAACATCCCGCCGCACAACCTGCGCGAGACCATCGCGGCGACGATCGCCTTCATCGAGAACCCGGACATCGACGTCCCCGGGCTGATGAAGCACATGAAGGGCCCGGACTTCCCGACCGGCGGCGTCATCCTCGGCATGTCCGGGATCCGCGACGCGTACGACACGGGCCGCGGCCGGGTCCGCGTGCGCGCCAAGGCGCACATCGAGGAGGGCAAGCAGGGCAAGGACCTGATCGTCGTCACCGAGCTGCCCTACATGGTCAAGAAGGGCGGCGACAGCGGCGTGATCAAGAAGATCGCCGATCTGCACGCCGAGAAGAAGCTCACCGAGATCACGAACATCGAGGACCACTCGGACCGCCGCGGCATGCGGATCGTGATCGAGCTCAAGCGCGAGGCCAACCCCAAGGTCGTCCTCAACAAGCTCTACAAGCACACCTCGCTGCAGACCACGTTCGGCGTGAACATGGTCGCGCTGGTCGACAACGTGCCTCGGACGCTCTCGCTGCGCGAGGCCATCGACTCGTACGTCCGGCATCAGCGCGAGGTCATCGTCCGGCGCTCGAAGCACGAGCTGCGGACGCTCGAGGCGCGCGTGCACCGGCTCGAGGGCCTGCTGATCGCGCTCGACCACCTCGACGAGGTGATCGCGCTGATCCGCGGCTCGCGCGACCGCGACGTGGCGCGCACCGGCCTGATGGAGCGCTACGGGCTGACGCAGATCCAGGCCCAGGCGATCCTCGACCTCCGGCTCCAGCAGCTGACCGCGCTGGAGGCCGACGCGATCAAGCGCGAGCACGCCGACCTCGTCGAGCGCATCGCCGAGCTGCGCACGCTGCTCGGCGACGAGACGATGGTGCTCGGGCTGATCAAGACGGAGCTCCAGGAGGTCGCAGACCGGTACGGCGACGAGCGGCGCACCGTGATCGCCCCGAGCGAGGACGACCTCGACATCGAGGACCTGATCGCCGACCAGCAGATGGTCATCGCGATCTCGCACTCGGGCTACATCAAGTCGCTCCCGCTGGCCACCTACCGGCAGCAGCGCCGCGGCGGGGTCGGAATCACCGGGATGGACCTCAAGGAGGACGACTACATCGAGCACCTCTTCGTGTGCTCGACGCACGACTTCCTGCTCTTCTTCACCAACCGCGGCAAGGTCTACCGGTCCAAGGTCTACGACCTGCCGGAGGCCGGCCGCACGTCCAAGGGCCGGCACCTGAGCAACATCCTGCCGCTGCGCGAGGGCGAGCGCGTGCAGTCCGTGCTGGCGACGCGCGACTTCTCGGAGACCGAGTTCCTGATGTTCGCGACCCGGCAGGGAACGGTGAAGAAGACCGAGTTCCAGAAGTACAACACGCCGATCAAGGCCGACGGGATCATCGCGATCAACATCCGCGACGACGACGAGCTCGTCGCCGTGCGGCGCGTCGATCCCGGCGATGAGATCCTCATCGTTTCCCACGAGGGCCTGACCGTCCGCTTCAACGAGGAGGACGCCAGGGCGATGGGCCGCGACACGAGCGGCGTGCGCGGGATGGACGTGTCCGGCAAGGGGAACTACGTGCTCGCGATGGACGTCGCGCGCCCGGGTCAGGACCTGCTGGTCGTCACCGAGGCCGGCTACGGCAAGCGCACCGACGTCGACGAGTACCGCCTGACGAAGCGCGGGACGAAGGGCGTCAAGACGATCACGTTCACCGATGCGAAGGGCCTGCTCGCCGCGGCGCTGGTCGTGCGCGAGCACGACGAGCTGGTGTTCATCTCGCAGAACGGCATGGTTCAGCGCACCGGCGTGCGCGGGATCAACCGCTACGGCCGCGCCGCCCAGGGCGTGCGGGTGATGAACCTGCGCGAGGGCGACGAGGTGTCCGCGGTCGCGCTCGTGGTCGAGTCGGCGGCCGACGAGGCGGCCGGCAACGGCGCCGCGCCCGCGGTGGCCGAGGGCGTGGTCGCGGTCGGGCCGGACGGTGCCGGCGACGGCGCAGGTGGCGACGGCGCGGACGGTGCCGGCGCGGACGAGGCCGCTCCGGATGGCTCGTCGGAGCCCGAGGCGGAGGCGCCCGAAGACGACGCGTAGGAACCCCCCACGCGGACAGTCGTGCTCGTCCGCGCAGTTCGCTACTCTGGCGAGACCAGAGAAAGGGGGTGGTCCGAAGTTGAGTGACAGTTATTGCGGGACCCTGGAGGTGTCCGGCCGCTAGCAGCCGGTGCTGGACCCGCTGGAGCGGAATCCACACCGTGACACCGCCGCCATCGGCGCCGGAGTTGGTCCCCCCGGCCGCCTAGACAGCCCTTGGCGGCTCACGTCCAGCGAGTTGTGCGAAGGCCCCGGGTGTCGACCCGGGGCCTTCGTTCGCTTCGAGGCCGTTCGTTCCGCCCTCGTTCGCGCCGCGGTCGTCGTTCGTGGCGGGGTGCTGGTTCGCGGCGGGCTGTTGATTCGCCGCGGGGTCGTGGAGGCGGAGGGCGGCGATGCCGAGCTCGGTCGCTCGCGGTCTCCAGCCGGCGGTGGCCACGTCGTCGCCGCGGAGCTGCCAGACCACCGCGTAGGGCTCGATGCAGTCGTCGCCCCGCCGTAGGGAGACGGGCTCGCCCAGCCCCGCCGCGACCGTCCAGCCATCCCGGACGAGCGCGACCAGCAGCGCCTCGGCGAGCAGCGCGGCCGCGAGGTGCGGCGCCGCCTCCACCGTCAGCTCGGGCTCGCGCTGCTGGAGCCGGCCGATCACGCGGCCGAGATCGCGCACGATGTCGGCCAGGTCGCCCACCGTCGCGGCGCTGCATCACGCTGGCGTTCGCGTCGAGCGTCGCGTAGACCTCGTCGGGCCCGCGGGCGCCCGTGGCCCGCGCCTCTTCGCCGATCATGCTGACGAGCCGGGGCTGCTCGGCCGCGGTCACGCGCACGCCGACCGGCTCGAACCGGATCCGGCGCGGGAAGATCGCCACGAGGATCGTGAGCCCCAGGCCCAGGCAGCCCAGCGAGAGCCAGATGTTGCCGGCGCCGCCGAGCGCCCACGGGAGGATCGCGATCGCGAGGAGGGCCGCCGCGATGAGGACCGCGAGCGTGTAGAAGCCCACGGTCAGCGCGATGGCCGCCGCCATGCGCCAGGCGAGCGACGGTCCTCCCGAACTTCTCAACTCGGTTACCCCCGGTATTCCCTCGCCGGCATCCTCAGCCGGCGCCCCGTCCCGGGATACCCCAAGCCGCGGCGACGAATAACCCGAATTCGGGGGCTATGCCGCCTGCGGCAGGTACTGCCTCGAGAATTCGAGGGCTATGCCGCCTGCGGCAGGTACTGCCTCCAGGTCGCCGGGATGGTCGGCGAGGCGAGCTGGATGAAGATGTGCGCCGACGGCGTCCGCGGCTTGATCCGCGGGTGCATGTTGACCTGGTGCGGCAACCGGTCGCCCTTGCGGCGGTTGCAGGGCGCGCAGGAGGCGACGATGTTGTCCCAGCCCGAGCCGCCGCCCTTCGAGCGCGGGATCACGTGGTCGACGGTCAGCGACGACTTGGCGCCGCAGTACATGCACTGCCAGCCGTCGCGGGCGAACACCGCCCGGCGCGTGATCTTGCGCTTGTGGCTGTCGCGCGGCACGCGGACGTAGGTGACGAGTCGGATGACGACCGGCTTCGGGAGCGAGCCGGTCGCCCAGTGCAGGTCCGTGGCCCCGATCTCGATGACCTCGGCCTTCTCCTTGAGCAGGAGCACCGTCGCCCGGCGCACGGTGCAGACGTTGATCGGCTCGTACGTCGCGTTGAGCACGAGCACACGACCACCAGACCAACGGCCAGTGCCGTCGGTATTCGGTCCGTGCCGCCGGTGACCATCACGCGGCACGGACCCCAGTGGTGGTACTGGAGTCCGTGAGCCCATCTGGATCTGATCGGGAGTGTAGCCAGTACCGCAGATCCACCCGCAAGGGAATCGGCGCCAGCCGATTCCCCGCTCACGCCGCTGGAAACGACCCGAGAACGCGGACCACGTCGGCGTGCCCGCGCAGCCCGTCGACGGCGGCCGCCACCGCCGGATCGGCCGCGTGCCCGTCGAGGTCGACGAAGAACATGTACTCGCCGAGCCGCTGCCGCCGGGGGCGCGATTCGATGCGCGTGAGGTTGACGTCCCGCTCCGCGAACTCGGCCAGGCACCGCACCAGCCAGCCAGGGCCCGCGGAGCCGGCGCCCCAGAACATGAGCGCGGTCTTGAAGGGCCCCTCGCCCGCCTCCGGCTCGGCGCCGGCGCGCGCGATCCAGACGAAGCGCGTCTCGCTGCCCGGGTCGTCCTCGACGTCCTCTCGCAGCACCGCGCACCCGTACCGGTCCGCGGCGCCGCGGGTGCCGATCGCCGCGGCGCCGGACTCGAACCCGCCGGCGATCTGGCGCACCGCGTCCGCGGTCGAGCGCGCCGCCATCACCGGCACGCCCGGCAGCGCCTCGCGCAGGAACCGCGCGCACTGGCCGCTCGCCTGCGGGTGGGAGACGACCAGGCGGATCTCGTCGAGGCCGAGCGGCCCGGAGGCGACGAGGTGCAGGTGAACCGGGTGGCGCAGCTCCCCGACGATCACCACGTCGTCGGTCTCGAAGGCGATGGCGTCGAGCGTCGGATTCACCGAGCCCTCGAGCGAGTTCTCGATCGGGACCAGCGCGCGATCGACGTCACCGTCGTGAACGGCGATCACCGCCTCGTGGAGCGTCGGCAGCGGCGCGAGCTCGAACGCATCGGACCCCGGAGCCGTGAGCAGCGCCTCGTGGCTGACGGTCCCGTCCGGCCCGAGGTAGCCGACCCGCATCAGTCGAGCGTGACGGTGCGGGGCGCCGAGTCGGTGAGCGCGAGCCGGATCGCCTCGTCCTCCTCGGGCGACAGCTCGTGCTCCCCGCGCCCGTCGAAGACCTGCTTGACGTAGAGGCGGGCGTTGTCGCGATGGGCGATGCAGGAGAGCACCACGCCGTTGTGCGCGGCGTCGAGCAGCGCGAACGAGATCGACTGGTGGCCGGAGAGCTCGCCGTAGGCGTCGTAGCGCACGAGCGCCCGGTGCGCGATCGTCCCGTCGAGCCGCTGCTCGGCCTCCTCCATCCGGGCGTCGAGCCGCTCGGCGACCTCCTCGACCCGCCCGTGGAGCGTCTCGAACGCGTCCTGCAGCGAGCTCGCGTGGGCGACGAGGTCGTCGCGGCCGCCCGGCCCGAGCACCACCTCCTGTGCGCCGCGCAGGCGGCGGAGCTTGACCGCCAGGACGAGCGCGAGGACGAGCGCCACGAGCGAGAGCGCCCCCGCGCCCAGCGCGACGAGGCCGGCAGGATCCGTCAGGTCGTTCACTGGGGCGAAGAGTCTACGAGCGGCGTTCGATCAGCCGCGCGTGAACAGCGCCGGGTACTCCGACTTGTTGTTGTCGACCTTCTCCTCGCCCGGCACGCGCGCGACGTTCACCCGGATCGTCACCGCGGTGTCGAGCGGCGGCTGCTTCTCGAGCGGCAGCTCGGCGGTGCCGGTCTGGCCGGCCGCGACCTTCGGGATCGTCTCCGACGTCGTGATCGGTTCCTGGCCCTCCGCCTGGATCCGCAGCGTGACCTTGATGTCGAACTCGTCGTTCTCGCCCTGGTTCGTGAAGTTGATCGTGAAGCCGGTGCTGGGCTCGTACGTGAGCTGGTTGCTGACGCCCGGCTGGAGCGTCACGTCGCCGTAGTTGGTCGAATCCAGCCCGGAGCCGTGCAGGCCGGGCCCGGTCGGCTCGCCGCTGCCGCCGCCGCTCGTGAGCTGCTGGTCGAGCACGGTCGCGATCGTCTCCGGCTGCAGCCACTCGAGATCGGGCAGGAACACGGACCGGCTGATCTCCTGGCCGCCGATCTCGGACTCGTTGAACGCGTTGTTGATGAACGGGATCACGCGGGTGTCCCAGGCGACGTCGGAGGCGAGGAACGCCTGCATCTGCCCGGCGATCTGCTCGATCGCGGCGTCCGCCTGCTCGCTCTCGTCGCCGAGCGCCGGGCGGATCTCCTGCGCGATCCGGTCGAGGCCGTCGCGACGCCACTCGAGCGCGATCAGCGCCGACTCCTGCGCGCCCTCCATGTCGGCCGGTACGTCGAGGCGCTTGGCCTGCTCGTACTGCTGCTCGGCCTGCACCCGGTAGCTCGAGATCTGCGTCTGCAGGTCCTGCGGCGAGGTGCCGGCGCCCTCCGTCAGCAGCTGGAAGAACGGGGCGCTGACCTGGCGCGAAGACTCGGCGGCGATCGTCGAGAGCTGGCGGTTGTAGTCCTTGAGCGCGTTCTCGCGCTGGCTGTCGCGGCAGGAGTCGATGAAGAAGATCAGGAGCAGCAGCACGAGCACGACGCCGATGCCCGCCACCGCGCGGCGGATCAGGAGCGTCTGGGAATCTGCTGTGGCGACACCGCCGCCGGCCGGACGCGCGCGGCGCGGCCTGGTGGCCCGGCGGGGCTCGTCGTCCTCGTCGAAGAAGGACAAGGCTGGAAGTTCGTCTCCTCGCGGTGCGACGCCATCTCGTCGCACCAGGTCGACCCTTTACAGGGGACTCAGTAATACCAACACGCCCGGCGGCACCGCACGCCAAGGCCGTGGCAGGCGGCCCACGAGGGCGGGCGGCTCGGCGGGAAGGTCCCGGCGGGCGGCCGTCGAAGGGGGTTCGGATGGACGCCACGGAGGTCGCGCCGAGCCACGTCGTCGCCGGGCGCTACCGGCTCGGACGGCGGCTCGGCTCCGGTGGCTTCGGCACCGTCTACGCGGCGCACGACGAGCGGCTCGACCGGGCGGTGGCGCTGAAGCTGATCCCCGCGCACGGTCCGGCGCCGGAGCGCGCGCAGCGCGAGGCGCTCGCGGCGGCGCGGCTCCACCACCCGGGGATCGTGGCGGTGTTCGATGCGGGCGCCGACCCCGACGGTCGGTACCTGGTCTCCGAGCTCGTGCGCGGGCGCACGCTGGACGCGCTCGAGCGGGACGGAGCGCTGAGCGACCGCGATGTCCTGCGTGTGGGCCTCGCGCTCGCCGACGCGCTCGCCCATGCCCACGAGCGCGGCGTGATCCACCGCGACGTCAAGCCGCAGAACGTGATCGTCCCGGACGAGGGCGAGGGAGCGAAGCTGACCGACTTCGGCGTCGCCCACCTGGCGGGGGACGAGCCGCTCACGCGCACCGGCGACGTGGTCGGCACGCTCGCCTACATGGCGCCCGAGCAGGCCGCCGGCGAGCGCGTCGACGAGCGCGCCGACCTCTACTCGCTCGGGCTCGTGCTGTACGAGGCGCTCGCGGGCGAGAACCCGGTGCGAGGCGGGAGCCCGGCCGCCACCGCTCGGCTGGTCGGCTCCGTCCTCCCGCCGCTGCGCTCGCGCCGCCGCGACGTGCCGGTCGACCTCTGCGCGGCGCTCGACCGCGCGCTCCTGCCCGCCGCCGACGACCGCGGCACGCTCGACGAGCTCGCGGATGCGCTGGCCGCCGCGCTGCCGGAGGTCTCCGACGACGGCGGCACGATCGCGCCGCACCCGCTCGAGCGCGCGACCCGGTCGCCGCCGCTGCTCGGCCGCCTCGCCGCCGGGCTCGCCGCGGGCGGCCTGACCGCGCTGGCGCTGGCCGCCGCCGCCGATCCGCCCGGGTGGGCCGCCGCCGACAAGGGCGCGGGCGCGGCCGCCGCCCACGCCGCGGCGACCGCCGATCTCGTCGTGGCGCCGGTGACCGGCGCGGCACTGGCCTGCGTACTCGTGGCGATCTTCCCTCGCGTCGGCTGGCTGATCGCCGCCGCGGGCTGTGTCGCGGCGCTCGCGAGCCCGTGGCCGGATGCCGCCGCGCTGGTCGCCGCCGCCGTAATCGTGCCGCCGCTACTCCTGCGCCGCCGCGGGCTCGTGTGGTCGGTGCCCGCCGTCGCCCCGGCGCTCGGCCTTGCCACGCTGGCCGGCGCGTATCCCGCCGTCGCGGGGCGCGCGCAGGGCGCCTGGACTCGTGCCGCGCTCGGCGCCGCGGGCCTCTGGTGGCTGCTGCTCGCGGAGCCGCTGCTCGACCGCGACCTCGCGCTCGGGACGGCGCCCGGTGACGCCGGCGACGTGCTCGAGGCGATCGCGACCTCCGGCGCCCTCCTGCTCGCGCCGCTGTGGGCGGCCGCCGCGCTCGTGCTGCCCTGGCTGGTCCGGGGCCGCTCGCTCGCGCTCGACGTCGTCGGAGCCGCCGCCTGGGCCGCCGGACTGGCCTCTGCCACCGCGGCCGTGGCGACCAACGCGGGTCTCGCCGAGCCGCGCGGGCTGGCGGCCGGTGCGATCGCCGCCGGGGTGGCCGCGGTCGTGGGCGCACAGGCGCGGAATACTCTGAATGCCGACGATGACCCCTGATCGGGTACTCCTCAGCCTCAGCCGCCCATGAGTGTGCTGCGCAGCCTCGAATCCAAGCTCGCCGGCCTCGTGGAGGGCACGTTCTCGCGTGCCTTCAAGTCCGAGGTGCGGCCGGTGGAGATCGCACGCAAGCTGGCGCGCGAGATGGACGAGCACCGCGTCCAGTCGCTGTCGCGGGTCTACGCGCCGAACGAGTACGCGGTCTGGCTGTCGCCCGACGACCGCAAGCAGTTCGAGGGCTACGAGGACGAGCTCAAGCGCGAGCTGTCCGGCTACCTGCTCGAGCACGCCCGCCGCGAGCGGATCTCGCTCGCCACCCGGCCGGCGATCGAGTTCCGCACCGACGACCGGCTGCGGCTGGGCGAGTTCGGCATCCAGGCGCGGCTCGTCAAGCCCCCGGAGCGGGCCGAGGAGCAGCCGAGCCAGGGCGACCACGGCCACACGATGGTCTACACGGTCTCCGACCGCCTGGCCGAGCCGCTGCGCGAGCCGGATCCCCGCCGCGGGGCCGCGCGCCTCCGGGTCGCCGGCCGCACCGAGCAGCTCGGCGGGAGCGGCGCCGTGCTCGGCCGGTCGCGCGAGGCCGACGTCATCATCGACGACCCGAACGTGTCGCGCCGCCACGCCGAAGTGCGCCCGTCCGGCGGCTCGTGGATCGTCCGCGACCTCGGCTCGACCAACGGCGTCAAGGTCAACGGGCGCCGGATCCAAGGCCCGCAGTCGCTGCGGCCCGGCGACACGATCGAGCTCGGCACCGCCCGCGTCACGTTCGAGCTGGAGTAGGCGCGTGGCCCTCGACCCCGTCGCCGTGGCGCTCAAGTTCGGCTTCCTGGCCGTGCTGTACCTGTTCCTGTTCTGGATGGCCCGCTCCGCGCTCAAGGACCTGCGGCGCGGCACGAGGAACGAGCCCGCCGCGCCGGCGTACGAGGACGCCACCGGCCTGCACCGCGCCACGGCCGGGCTCAACGACGCGCCGAGCGGCACGCCGAAGCTGCGGGTGGCGAACGCCGCGGGCCTGCGGGCAGGGTCGGCCTACGACCTCTCCGACGGCGCCCTGCTCGGGCGCGGCGACAGCGCCGACATCCGGCTCGAGGACACGTTCGCCTCGTCCGCCCACGCCCGATTGGTGACCCAGGGCGACGTGATCGTGCTCGAGGATCTGGGATCGACGAACGGGACGTTCCTGAACGGCGAGCCGCTGCGAGGACCGCAGCCGCTCCACGTTGGTGACAGCATCCGCATCGGTGACTCTGAATTCACCTTTGAGCGCTAGTGCTGCGCATTTCTGAACACTTCCACGCCTCCGATCTCGGCAGGCAGCGGCAGGGGAACGAGGACAACTTCTTCGTTCGCGCGCCGCTGTTCGTGGTGGCCGACGGCATGGGCGGCGCGCAGGCCGGCGAGGTCGCGTCGGAGATGGCGGTCGAGTCGTTCGACGGCGGGCTGCCCGACGGCTCGCCGGCCGAGGCGCTCGTCCAGGTCATCGAGGGCGCCAACCGCCGCATCCACGACCGCTCGCGCGCCGAGTCCCAGCGCGCCGGCATGGGCACCACCGTGACCGCCGCCTACGTCGGCGAGCACGACGTGACCATCGCCCACGTCGGCGACTCCCGCGCCTACCTGCTGCGCGACGGCCAGCTCATCCGTCTCACGCGCGACCACTCGCTGGTCGGCGAGCTGGTGGCCCGCGGCAAGCTCACCGAGGAGCAGGCCGAGACGCATCCACAGCGCTCCGTGATCACGCGGGCGCTCGGCCCGGAGCCGGACGTTCAGGTCGACGTCGACAACTACCCGGCCCGCGCCGGCGACGTGTTCATGGTGTGCTCGGACGGGCTGACCTCGATGGTTCCCGAGGCGCGGGTGACGGCGATCCTCACCGAGGCCGACGCGCTCGAGCAGGGCGGCCGCGAGCTGATCGCCGCCGCCAACGACGCCGGCGGGCGGGACAACATCACCGTGATCCTGTTCCGGCTCGCGGACGTCGACGGCGGCGAGGAAGCGGCCGCCGGCGAGGCGCGCGACGAGGACCGGCGTGACGAGGGTCGCACGGCCACGATGGCGCGCGTCGAGGCCAAGCCGCGCGCGCAGCCGATCGAGGAGCCGCCGGAGCGCACCGCGCCAGCGCCCCAGGGCCGCCGGCGCCGCCGCCGCGTGCCGGGCGCCGCGATCGCGGTCGTCCTCGTGCTGCTGATCGTCGGGGCCGGGCTGTGGACCGCCTCGCGCGCGGTCTACTTCGTCGGCGTGGACAGCGGCGGCAGCATCACCGTCTACCAGGGGCTGCCGTACGACCTGCCGCTCGGCATCGAGCTCTACGAGCGGTACTACACGTCGGGCGTGACGCTCGCCCAGGTCCCCGAGCGGCGACGCTCGGTCTTCACCGAGCACAAGCTGCGCTCGAAGGACGACGCCGAGAACCTCGTGAGCGAGCTCGAGCGGGGCCGGATTCAGTGAGCGCTCGCAACCGCGAGCTCCTGGCCCTCCTTCCCGCCTCCCTTCTGCTCACGGCGGGTTTCGCGGCGATCTTCATCCAGGAGTCGGAGGTGCTCTCCGACATCTCGCTCACCTACGGCGCGTGGTTCCTCGGCCTCTGCTTCGCCGGGCACCTGTTCCTGCGCTTCACGCTGCCGCACGCCGATCCGTACCTGTTCCCGCTCGTCGCCGTGCTCGCGTGCTTCGGGCTCGTCGTCATCTACCGGATCGACGAGGACCTCGCCCGCCAGCAGGCGACGTGGTTCGTCGTCGGCCTGCTGCTGTTCGCGCTCACGATCCTGCTGCTGCGCGACCTCCGCGTGCTCGAGCGCTACCGCTACACGATCGCGCTCGCCGGCCTCGTCCTGCTGTTCCTGCCGCGCGTCCCGGGGATCGGCCAGCAGGTCAACGGCGCGTACCTGGGCGTCGCGATCGGGCCGGTCTCGTTCCAGCCCGCCGAGTTCGGCAAGATCGCCATCATCGTCTTCCTGGCCGCGTACCTGCGCGACACGCGGCAGGTGCTGGTCCAGGGCTCGCGGCGGATCCTGTTCGTGACGATCCCGCCGCTCAAGCACTTCGGGCCGCTGCTCGTGGTCTGGGGCGCGGCGATGGTGATGCTCGTCTTCATCCGCGACCTCGGCTCGTCGCTGATGTACTTCGGCGGCTTCCTGGCGCTCCTCTACGTCGCCACCAACCGGCTGTCGTTCGTGACGATCGGGATGGCGATGTTCGCGGTCGGGGCGTGGTTCTTCGCCAGCACGGTCAGCCACGTGCAGGATCGCGTGGACATCTGGCTCGACCCGTTCAAGCCGGAGTGGGTCGAGCGACAGGGCTACCAGATCGCGCAGTCGCTGTTCGCGCAGGCCGACGGCGGGTTGTTCGGGACCGGCCTCGGCGCGTCCCTGCTCAACGCGCCCGACGGCAACTCGCTGATCCCGGCGCCGCACACCGACCTCATCTACGCGGTCATCACCTCCGAGCTCGGCCTCGTCGGCGCGTGCGGCCTGATCCTCGTCAACATGCTGTTCGTCGAGCGCGGCTTCCGCACCGCGATGCTGGCCTCGGACTCGTTCTCGAAGCTGCTGGCGGCCGGCCTGACCGCCGTCTTCGCGCTGCAGGTGTTCGTGATCGTCGGGGGCGTGACGAAGGTGATCCCGCTGACCGGCGTGACGCTGCCGTTCGTCTCCTACGGCGGCTCGTCGATCCTCGCCAACTTCGTGCTGCTCGCGCTGCTGCTGCTCGTCTCGGACCGCGCGCGCCGTCCGCAGGGCGGCGCGGCCGGCCGGAGGGGGCTGCGGTGAACGCCCCGATCGTCCGCCTGTTCGGGCTCGTCCTCGTGCTGTTCGGCGCGCTCGTGTTCGCCAGCTCGTGGTGGACGGTGTTCGGAGCCGAGGGCCTGCGCGAGAACCCGAACAACCGCCGCATCCTGTTCGAGGAGCAGCGGATCAAGCGCGGGATCATCCGCGCCTCGGACGGGACGGTGCTGGCCGCCAACCGCGCGCTCCCCGGCGAGCGGTTCGAGCGCCGCTATCCGACCGGCGACCTGTTCTCCCACCCGGTCGGCTTCACGTCGCTCGACCGCGGCCGCACCGGCATCGAGGACTACTACAACGACCCGCTGACCGGCCGGCGCAGCGACCCGATCGGCGCGCTCGAGCGCCTGTTCGGCCCACGCGACGTCGGCGACGACCTGCGCACCACGCTGTCGCCCGACGCCCAGAAGGCCGCCTACGACGGCCTCGCCGGCCGCAACGGCGCGGTGGTGGCGATGGACGTGAAGACCGGCGCGGTGCGCGTGCTCGCCGCCACCCCGGCCTACGACCCGACCGACCCGAAGAACGCCGAGGTCTTCAACCGCGCCACCCAGGGCCGCTTCCCGCCCGGCTCGACGTTCAAGGTCGTCACCGCCACGGCGGCGATCGACAGCGGGCGCTACCAGCCCGACTCGACGGTCAACGGCGAGAACGGCAAGGTCATCTCCGGTACGCCGCTCGACAACTTCGCCGGCGAGGACTTCGGGCCGATCACGCTCACCGACGCGCTCACGAACTCGGTCAACACGGTCTGGGCCGAGGTCGCCGAGAAGCTCGGCAAGCAGACGATGGCCGACTACATGCGCAAGTTCGGCTTCTACGAGGACCCGCCGATGGACTACCCCGACGAGCAGATGGTGCCGAGCGGCGAGGCCGGGCCGCGCGGCCGGCTGCTGTCGCCCACGTCGGGGCAGATCGACGTCGGCCGCATGGCCATCGGGCAGGACAAGCTGCTGGTGACGCCGCTGCAGATGGCGACCGTCGCCCAGACCATCGCCAACGGCGGCATGCGGATGCAGCCGCGGCTGGTCGAGAAGATCGTCGATCCCGACGGCCGCACGATCGACGAGCCGCTGCCCGAGGAGGCCGAGCGCGTGATGTCGGAGGACACGGCGTCCAAGCTCAGCGACATGATGCGCAACGTGGTCGAACAGGGCACCGGCACCGCGGCCCAGCTCGAGGGCGTCGACGTGCGCGGCAAGACCGGCACCGCCGAGGTCGGCGACGGCACCGATGACCTGTGGTTCATCGGCATCACCGACCAGTACGCGGTCTGCGCGATGCTCGAGCGGCAGACCGGCGGCACGGGCGGCGGCAACGCGGCGCCGATCGCCGCGGAGGTCCTGAAGGCGCTGGGTGAGCAGTGATGCAGCGACTCGAGCGCGACACGGTGATCGACGGCCGCTACCGGGTGCTCCAGAAGCTCGGGTCCGGCGGCATGGCCGACGTCTACTGCGCCGAGGACTCCCAGCTCGGCCGCCGGGTGGCGCTCAAGGTGCTCCACCGGCGCTTCGCCGAGGACCAGCAGTTCGTCGAGCGCTTCCGCCGCGAGGCGTCGAGCGCGGCCGGCCTCCAGCACCCGAACATCGTCGCCATCTTCGACCGCGGCGAGTGGGACGGCACCTACTACATCGCGATGGAGTACGTCGAGGGCCGGACGCTCAAGGACATCATCCGCGAGAAGGGCCCGGCGCCGCCGGAGGCGGCCGTCGACATCACGCTGCAGATCCTGCGCGCCGCGCGCTTCGCGCACAAGCGCGGCATCGTTCACCGCGACATCAAGCCGCACAACGTGCTGATCGACACCGACGGGCGCGTCCGGGTCACGGACTTCGGGATCGCCCGCGCGGGCACGTCGGACATGACCGAGACCGGCTCGATCATGGGCACGGCGCAGTACCTGTCGCCCGAGCAGGCGCAGGGGCGGCCCGTCGACGCCCGCTCGGACCTGTACGCGATCGGCATCGTCCTCTACGAGCTGCTGACCGGCCGGGTGCCGTTCGACGCCGAGTCGCCGGTCACGATCGCGCTCATGCAGGTCAACGAGGCCCCGCTCCCGCCGCGGCAGCTCGTGCCGGCGATCCCACCGGAGCTCGAGGCGATCGTCCTGCGCGCGATGGAGAAGGACCCCGCGCGGCGGTTCGCGGACGCGGACGAGTTCATCGCCGCGCTCGAGGCCGGCCGCGTCGCCCCGCTCCCGCCGCCGCCGGTGGTCGTCGAGGAGGTGATCGAGGAGGACGAGGAGCCCGGGCGCCGCTGGTGGCTGTGGCTGCTGATCCTGCTCGCGCTGGCCGCGATCGCGCTGGGGCTCTACCTCCTGCTGCGGCCCGAGCAGCTCACGGTGCCGAACGTGATCGGCCGCGAGTCCGCGACGGCGACGCAGATCCTGCAGAACCGCGGCTTCGAGGTCGACATCGTCAACGTCGAGAACCCGGACGTCGAACGCAACACCGTGGCGTCGCAGGACCCCCGGCCGAACACCGAGGCGCCCGAGGGCTCGACGGTGACGATCAACGTGTCGACCGGGCCGGGCGAGGCGTCCGTCCCGGCGGTCGCCGGCATGCCGGAGGACGAGGCGAAGCGTCAGCTCGAGGATGCCGGCTTCGAGTCGAAGGTCGAGCGGGAGTTCTCCGACTCCGTCAGGAAGGGTCGCGTGATCGACACCCAGCCAGGGTCGGGCAGCGTGATCGAGCGCGGCAGCACGGTCACGATGCGGGTCAGCCGCGGAGTGGAGCAGATCGACGTCCCGGACGTCGTCGGCCAGAGCGAGGACGAGGCGCGCGACACGCTGCGCGACGCGGGCCTGCGGGTCGGCGAGGTCACCGAGCGCGAGAGCACCGACGAGGAGCCCGGCACCGTGCTCGAGCAGGATCCGGCCGACGGCGGGAAGGTCGACCGCGATTCGCCCGTCGACCTCGTGGTGGCGGCCGCGCCGCCCGACGTCGCGGTGCCGAACGTGGTCGACATGGCCGAGGACGAGGCGGTCACGACGCTCGAGGACGCCGGCTTCGAGGTCAGCGTGCGCGACCAGCCCGCGACCTCGCCCGATCAGGAGGGCGTCGTGCTCGACCAGGCGCCGGACGCAGGGACCGAGCGGCCGGAGGGCGCGACCATCCGGATCTCGGTGGGCCGGCTCGACGCCACGCCGACACCGAGTCCGACGACCGTGCCCTAGGGGCCTAGCGGCTCGAGGTGCGCTGGAAGAGCGCGATCTCGGCGATCTCGACGCGCGGCGCGTTCTCGGGCAGCGCGGTGATCCAGACGAGGTAGTAGCGGTAGCGCTCGCCCGAGGCGGCGAGCTTGAAGCGCTGGTGGTCGCTGCGGACGACGCCGCCCCCGAGCCGGTTCCAGCCGTCCTCGATGCCGGCCGGGACGCGGCCGGTGGCGCCGAAGATCTCGGTCTGCCAGCCGGTGTCGGGGCTCTGGATCTCCATCCGCACCGCGTCGACGCCGGGCTTCGCGTCGACGTAGATGCCGACGCCGGCCTTGCCGGCGCCCTCGAGCCCGCTGCTGTAGCTCTCGGTGACCCAGGTCGTGCCCGGCTGGCGGTCGACCACGTAGGTCGCCCGCTCCGGGTGCTCCTCGTCGTCGCCGAGCGGGTCGTAGTCCTTGGCCGAGGCGCTGGCGACGGAGACGACCTTCTCCCCGGCGGGCGCCTCGATCGTGCCCGCGCCGGTCCCGCGCTGCGTGCGATCGACCCCCTCCTTGAGCAGGAACACGAGCGCCGTGGTGCCCGCCGCGAGCAGCAGCACCGTGGCCAGCACGGGGAGCGGGTGGCGCATCCGGAACGGCAGCCGGCGGCGGGCCGACGGCGGCAGCGTGCGCAGGACCGCGGTCGCCTCGCCGGTCGAGCGGCCGGACCGCGCGGCCTCGATCGCCAGCGCCTCCTCGAGGTCGGCGATGAGCGTCGGGACGTCCGGGTACCGGCGGCCCAGGTCCTTGTCGGTCATCCGGTCGAGCACCGAGGCGAGCGTGGCCGACGCCTCAGGGCGGCGCGACTGGAGGTCGGGCAGGTCCTCGCGGACGTGCTTCATCGCCACGGAGACCTGGTTCTCGCCGTGGAAGGGAACGTCGCCGGTCAGCATCTCGAACAGCACGATGCCGAGCGAGTAGATGTCGGACTGGCCGTTGACGTCGTGGCCGAGTGCCTGCTCGGGCGAGACGTAGTCGGTCGTGCCGAGCACGCGGCCGTCGGCGGTCAGGCCGTCCTGGTCGAGCGTGCGCGCGATCCCGAAGTCGGTGACCTTGGCGGAGCCCTCGCTGTCGATCAGCACGTTCTGGGGCTTGACGTCGCGGTGGACGATGTGGTGCGTGTGGGCGTTGCCGAGCGCCCGGGCGATCTCGATCGCGTAGGCGATCGCCTCGTCCATCGGCAGGCGGCCCATCCGGCGGATGCGCTCCTTGAGCGTCTCGCCCTCGACGTACTCGAAGACGATGTACGGGCGGCCTTCGTCTTCGCCGGCGTCGATCACGCCGACGATGTGCGGGTACGAGAGCTGCGCCACCGCGCGGGCCTCGCGGCGGAAGCGCTCGAGCTGGTCGGAGTCCGACGCGATCTCGCGGTGCATGAGCTTGATCGCGACGCGCCGCTCGAGCGTCTGGTCGAACGCGAGGTAGACCGTCGACATCCCGCCCGCGCCGATCTGGGCGTCCAGCCTGTACCGGCCGCTGAGCTGCATTCCGACGAGCGTGCTCATCTACGCCGTCCTATTGTGGCCGAACGGCCGGAGTGCCGCTGATGGCTTAACGTTTCCCTATTCGGCGCCCCGGTGGGTTTCACCTTCGCGGTGGGCGACGACTACGGGTTGATCGACCGGCCCGACCAGGTCCGCCAGTCCGATCCACCCTCGTCCTTCTTGTCGTCGTCCGCGGGCTTGTCCTCATCCGCGGGCGGCTCGGGCGCGTCTGCGGCCGCGGGCGGCTCGGGCTGGTCTGCGGCCGCGGGCGGCTCGGGCGTCGGGGGCTCGAACTCGGTCGTCTTGTCCTCGTCGGCCGGCTCCTGGAACGGCGCGGGCTCGTCGGTCCGCTCGGGAACCGGGGGAGTCCAGCCCGCGGCCTCTCGGGCGTCGGGGGTCTCGGGCTCGTCGACCGGGCGCACCGGCTCGACCTGCTCGCCGGCCAGCGGGTTGGCGGCCTGCTCGATCGCGTCGTCGATCTGGCGCTCGGTGTCGGACATGCCCGGGGCGGTCGGCTCGGCCGCCTGCTGGAGGTCGAACTCGGCCTGCTCCTCTCCCTCCGACACGCCCTCGCCGGCCTCGGCCAGCGGACGCTCGGCCTCGTCGGCCCGCTCGCCGGCGGCCGGGCCCGCGTAGTCGCTGACGACGCCGCCGATGTTGGCGGCCTCGAGCGCGGCGGCGGCCTCCTCGGCCGCCTCGTCGATCGGCTCCGGCTCCTGGGGGTCGGGCGCCGGCACCGGTGTCGCCGTGTTGGCCACCGGCCCCGGCGCGTCGTAGTTGGACGGGCCGGGCGGCGGCGGCGTCGGCGGGGGCTCATACGTCTGGCCGCGACCAGGCAGCAGCCCGGCGACCTTGTCGCGCTTGAGGAAGATGCCTGCGGCGAGCGCGGCGGCTGCCACGAGGAGCAGCTTTCGGGCCATGGTCAGCTCCTGATCTCGGGTCGAAGTCTCTTCACCATGGACCGTACCCGTCTGGCGCGGGACCACGAACCCCGGGGGCGGGATTCGTCCCGGCCCGGGCGCCCGGACCACGAACCCCGAGGGCGGGATTCGCGGCGATCAGGTGTCGTGCTCGGTGGGAACCGGGAGGTCGGTGGGCGCGTCGGCGGCGGCGCGGTTCTCCTCGCGCACGGCGTTCCAGATCTCCTCGCGGTAGACCGGGAGCGACCGCGGGGCCTGGATGCCGACGCGGACCGAGTTGCCGACGATCTCCATCACGTGGACGACGATCTCGTCGCCGAGCATGATCTTCTCGCCGGGGCGGCGGGTGATGATGAGCATGAAGATTCCTCCTTGGAAAGCTTCGGTCGGGGTGTGGTCGTGGCGCAGGGCGCCGCGGGCGGCCGGCTAGGCGACCGCCGACTCGGCTGCGACCTCGGGGAACAGCGCGGCGCGAACGGGGGCGTTCGACGTCTCGTTGATCACCTGATGGCCACGGCCTCCAGAGATGACGATCGGCGCGCGCAGGTTCGCGCTGAAGTCGGACAGCTCGGCGCCTGCGCGCACGATCACATAGACGACGGTGTCGTCAGCGGCGTCGACGCGCGCGGTGTCCGCGTCGGACAGCGCGACCTCGTAGTCGGCGAAGAACGGCCACGGCGTCGTGACGGGCAGGGCGAGCGACGGGTCGTCGATCGAATGCAGCCACTGGAACGGACCGTCGGTGGTCTCGCCGACGACGGTCCAGCGGCGGCTGTCGAGGCCGATCAGGCCCGTGGGGAACTCGATGATCGCGTCGGCCTCGATCTCGAGGGTGCCGAAGCGCGAGCTCTCGACGATCACGGTGGACATTGCTGGGTGGCTCCTTGGGGTTCCGAGGGACGTGGAAGGACGGTGCGCGGGATCAGCGCAGGAAGTCCATGAGGGAGGTCTGGACGATGCTCGCCCCCGCGCGGAGGGCGGCCTGGTAGGCGGCGGTCTGGGAGTTCAGCTCGATCAGCGTCTCGGCGATGTCGGCGTCCTCGACGCTGGAGAGCTGCTTGACGGTGGACTCCTCCACCTCGTCGAGGCGGGTGAGCGCGGCCTCGAGCCGGTTCGTGCGCGCGCCGTTCGCGGCGCGCACCTCGAGCAGGCTGTCGAGATTGGTGTCGATCCGCGTCAAGTCGGTGCCGCGCAGCGACGGGCCGTCGCCCGCACGCAGGTGGTCGACGGCATCGCGCAGGACGTTGAGCAGCTTGTCGTCGCCCGCCGCCTGGCCGCCGCCGAGCATCTCGCTGCCGACGGTGTTGATCGTCATCGTGACGCCGGGCCCGATCTCGCGGACGATCCCCGGCACGGTGGGATCGACGCCGCCCTGGTCGCCGTGGTAGCTGTCGTCGGCGCCGGGCTGGTACGGCCGGACGCCGGTCTCGCCGCCGGCGAAGAGGTAGCTGCCGCGGTAGGTGGCGCTCGCGTTCTGCTTGATCGACTCGATGAGCTGCTCGAGCTCGACGGCGATCGACTCGCGCGACGTCTGGTCGGTCGAGTCGCTGCCCGCCTGGATGAGCAGGTCGCGGACACCGCGGACGCTCTCCGTGATCCGGTCGAGCGCCTGCTCGGACGCGTCCTGCCAGCCGATCCCGTCCTCGACGTTGCGCTGGTACTGCTTCGTCGCGTTGACGTTGTGGCGCAGCGCCATCGCTCGCGAGGCGTTGAACGGGTCGTCCGACGGCCGCGAGATCTCCTTGTTGGAGGCGGCCTTCATCTGCGTCTTCGTCAGCTTGCCGCTGATCGAGTTCAGGTCCGCGAGCACGTTGCGCTGAACCATCGAGGTGGTGATGCGCGTGGCCATTAGAGACCCACCCTTCCGGTCCGGTTGATGAGGACGTCGAGCATCTCGTCCATCGTGCTCATGGCGCGGGACGAGGCCTGGTAGGCCCGCTGGAAGCGCACGAGGTTGGACATCTCCTCGTCCATCGAGACGCCGGAGACGCTCTGGCGGCGGTTCTCGACCGCGTCGGTCAGCACCTGGGCGTTGCGCTCCTGGCGGAGGGCCTCCCGGACGTCGGTGCCGATGCGGGCGACGAACGCGCGGTACGTGCCGTCCACGGTCGGCGAGTCGCGCAGCTGCGACACGGCGAGCGCGATGTCGCGCGAGCCCGAGGCGCCGGAGCCGGCGACGACGAGGTTGGGGTTGGCCTGCAGGGCCGAGTCGACGCGGAGCGTCGCGGCGGCCGCGCCCGGCCCGGTCGCGAAGAACGTCGCGCCGTAGGCGGTGTTGACCGTGGTCGCCAGCGACGAGGCCACGGCGTCGACCGCGGTGAGGTAGGAGGCGAGCGTGCCGCCGGGCTTGGCGGCGTCGAGCAGGCCTCCGAGCCGGCCGCCGGGCGCCCACGCGTCGCCGGCCGGCGGGCCGGCCCAGCTCGACGTGGCGCCGGTCACGACCGGATAGGTCGTCCCGGCGGAGGCCTTGTCGACGAAGCTGACGTCGAACATGCCGTCCGGCTGCTCGACGACCGAGATCTGGCCGAACTCGGACAGCTGGTCGAGCAGCTGGTCGCGGCGGTCGAGCAGGTCGTTGGGCAGGTCGCCGGACGTGATGAAGCGGCGGATCGTGTCGTTCAGCTCGGCGATATCGCGGGCGATCTGCGCCACCTCGCCGCCGGCGTCGCCGGGCGCGGCGGCCCGCGCGAGGTCGGCGTACTCGGCGTACGACTGCTGCTGGATCAACGTGATCTGGCCGCGGACCGTCTGGAAGGCGTCGGCGAGGCCGTTCGCCTGCTCGATCAGCGCCTGCTTGGCGGCAGCGGGGTCGGCGTTCGCGTTGGCGAGGTTCGACCACGCGTCCCAGAAGAGCGAGAGCTGCTCGTTGATGCCGTTCTCGCCGGGCTCGGCAAGCGCCAGCTCGGCGTTCTCGAGTGCACCGGCGCGGGCCGACCACTCGCCGAGGTTCGTGTTCTGGCCGCGGTACTGGAGGTCGATGAATCCGTCGCGGATGCGGCGGTACTGCTGGACGTCGACGCCCGAGCCGAGGTGGGCGCCGGAGCCGCCGGCGATGCCGCCGGCCGGGATCTCGAGCGCGGGCGAGGCGACGAGCGTCGCCTCCTGCCGCGAGTAGCCCTTGGTCGAGGCGTTGGCGATGTTGTGGCCGGCCGTGTCGAGCAGCCGCTGCTGGGCGAGGAGTCCGCGCAGCGACGTCTGGAGGCCGTAGAAGGAGGAGATCGACATTGCCTACGCCTGGAGGTCGAGGGCGCGATGGAGCGGCGGGGCGGACGCAGCCGGGGAGCTGCCGCCGGCGCCGTCCGGACGGCCGTAGCCGGGCTCGCTCTCCTGGCCGACGAGCCGGGTCAGGTGGGCGAGGAACGCGAGCTCCTGCCGCATCAGCGCGCGGTTGATGCCGTGCTCGCGGGCGATCTCGGCCAGCAGGCCGCGCAGCTCGCCTGAGCGCTCACGGGCGGTCGCGGCGGCGGCCGGGGTGACGAGCGCGCACAGCCGCTCGAGCGTGACCTGCGTGGCGGGCACGCCGAGCGCGACGCCGGCGCGCTGGAGCAGCGCGGCGCGGTCCTGCTCGAGGGTGCCGCGGCGGCCCATCTCGGTCTGGACGTCGGCCAGGCGGGCGAGGACGCCATCGACGTCGCGGGCGCGGATCGCCTTGCCCTGCTCCAGCACGAGGCCGAGCAGCTTGCGGGCCGAGGCGATCTGCGCGTCGAGGTGGACGAGCAGCTCGGCTTCGAGGACCGAGCTCATGCGACGTCCTTGCGCAGCGACGGGTAGAGCTGGGCGGCGAGGCCGATGCCACCGTTGGCGACCAGCCCGCTCGTGAAGGCGTCCTGCATCGCGGCTGCGCGCGGCCCTTCGGTCATCTCGCCCTCGGGCAGCAGCTCGCCGACGAGCTGGCCGAGCAGGATCTGCTCGAAGCCGAGCGCGGCGGTGTACGCCTCGCGGTCGGCCTTGGAGCCGTCCCGCACCGCGGCGGGCAGCGCGCTCGTCGGCACGAGGGGCAGGCCGGCGATGCTCATCGCTTCACCTGGTTGGCAATGCCCATCATCTCGTCGGCCGTCGTGATGGCCTTCGAGGCGAGCTGGAACGCGCGCTGGGACTCGATCATCGCGACCATGGCGTCGGCCATGTCGGTGTTGGAGGCCTCGAGCGCGCCCTGCGTCAGCGTCGTCGCGCGCGGCGCGGCGGTCGCCGGGCCGGAGGCGCCGGTGGTCAGGAAGGCGTTGTCGCCGACGGAGAGCAGGCCCTGGGCGGAGCGGACGGTGACGACGTCGAGCTTGCCGATGCGGGTGCCCTCGGCGAGCACGGTGCCGTCGCCGGCGATCGAGATCTCGTCCTCGGCGACGCCCTCCGGCACGGTGATGTTCGGCTGCATGTAGGCGCCCGTGCTGGTGACGAGGCGGCGCGCGCCGTCGATGTGCAGGCCGCCGTCGCGCGTGAGCGCCTCACGGCCGTCGGCGAGGCGGACGCGGAGGAAGCCCTCGCCCTGGATCGCGACGTCGAGCGGGCGGTCGGTGCGCTGGAGGACGCCCTGCGCGAACGCGCGGCCGGCGTCCACGGCGGCGGCGCCGGAGCCGGAGCGCACGCCCTGGGCCGACGAGCGGCCCGTCTGGTCGTACATGAGGTCGCGGAAGCCGACGCGCTGGTGCTTGTAGCCGGTGGTGTTCGCGTTCGCCAGGTCGTTGGCGACGGCGTCGAGGCGCTGCTGCTGCGCCGCCATGCCGGCTGCTGCGGTGTTCAGACCCGAGAGCATTCGCTCAAGTCTTCGGCCTGACGGCCTTGGACTTGAGGAATGCGAAGGGTTGCCTGCGTCGCCGTCCGGGCGACGCCTTGATGTCGACGGTCGCCGTCCGGGCGCCCGTAACCGGGCTTCGCCCTCTTGACTGCTTACTGCGTCGCGCCGACCTTCGACGACGCCTGGCCGAGCGTGTCGTCGATGGCTTGGATGACCTTCTGGCCCGCCTCGAAGGCGCGCATGGAGGCGATCATGTCGACCATCGAGCGGGCGGCGTCGGCGCCCGAGCTCTCGAGCGCGCCGGCGCGCACCGAGCCGGTAGCGGCGCCCGCGGGGGTGCCGGTGACGAGCGAGTCGCCGTCCTTGCGCGGGTTCGTGAGCGCGACGACGCCGAGACGGCGCGCGTCGATCTTGCCGTCGACCGCCGTGATCGGGCGTCCGGACGCATCCAGCACCGCGTCGCCCTGGGCGGTCACGAGCCGGCTCTGGGGATCGAGCGCGAACTGGCCGTTGCGCGTGTAGCGCACGCCCTGCGCGGTCTGCACGGCGAAGAAGCCCTCGCCGGTGATCGCGAAGTCGAGCGGCTCGCCGGTGTCGCGCGAGGGACGGGGCGAGAAGTCGGTCTCGATCGCGTCGACCTGGACCGCCGTGCTCTGCCGGCCGACGACGGCGCCGTTCGCCGAGTTCGCGAGCAGCAGGTCGCCGAACGTGCGCTGCGCCGTGCGGTCGCCCTTGTAGCCGGGCGTCGACGCGTTCGCGAGGTCGTTCGCGATCTGTTCCTGCCGGATCTGCTCGGCGAGCATGCCCGACGCGGCGATGTAGAGCCCGCGGTCCATTCTGCATTCGGTGATCGGCCGCGACTCAGGTACCTTGACCAGATGCGCAGAGACGAAGCCCAGGCGCGGGCCGATCAGCTCAACCGCGAGCATCCGGATCGCGCCACGCACCGCTGGTTCCCGCGGGAAACCGTCCCCGCCCACCCCTCCGGCGCCTGGACCGTCGCGCGCGTGGCGATCGGCCCGCTGGGTCGGCCGACGGGGACGCTGCAGCCGTCGAAGCCCGAGCCGACGCCCGAGGTACCGGGCACGATGCCCGGCGGCGTCTCGCCCTGGGTCGGGCCCGGGTAGAAGTAGATGGCTGATCCCACGACCCCCACGACCGCCTGGACGTGTCTCGCGGCGCCGGATCGGCACCCGACGAAGCGGCCCGTGGCTCCGCCACTGTTCCCCTTCGTCGTGCGCCGCCCGGCATCCACGATCCACGGCCATGCGGCCGCGCGGGCCGCGGGATCAACCATCTAGGCCGGTGGAACCGGTCGTCGCGATCAAGACGCTGCTGCTGCAGACCCAGCTGCCGGAGGTCACGCTGCGGCCGGGGACGTCGGTCGTGGGACGGGTCGCGTCGCGCGGCGAGGGGCACGGCGTCTTGGTCATCGCCGGGATCCCGCTGACCGCCCAGCTCCCGGACGAGATCGGCCGCACCGGGGACACCCTGCGGCTGTCGGTGAGCGACGTGACGCCGGAGCGCGTGACGCTCCAGCTCGAGCAGGTGATCCCGCCCGGCGCCGCGCCGGTGCCGGAGCGGGCGCGGCAGCCGCGGGTGCAGGTGGAGGACCCGCCGCGCACCGCGCGCGTCGGCGGCGAGGAGCGCTCGACGGTCGCGCTCAGCTTCCACTCGGACGCCCTCGGCCGCCTCGACCTCCGGCTCGACCTGGTCGCCGGGAAGGACGTGCGCGCCACGGTCGAGGCGGCCGCGGGACGCCCCTTCACGCTCGCCCACCGCGCCGGCGACCGCCTGCGCGACGGCCTCCACGCGCGCACGGGACTTATGGCGGAGGTGCGGGTGACGCCGCGCCGCGAGCCGTTCGACGTCTATGCCTGAGCGCGACCGACGCACCGCCGCGCTGCGCTACACCGGCACCGGGGCGCCGCGGGTCGTGGCCGCCGGGCGCGGGCACATCGCCGCGACGATCCTCGAGACGGCGCGCGAGGCGGGCGTGCCGGTCCACAAGGATCCCGAGCTCGCGGACGCGCTCGCCGCCCTCGCGCTGGGGGACGAGGTCCCGGAGGAACTGTGGGCCGCGGTGGCCGAGGCGCTCGCATGGGCGTACTCGGTCAGTGCGGACGCACGGCCGCCGCAGGAACGCTCGAGTGCGTGACTCGATGGGTGCGGGCGCAATTACCCCGAACCGGTGATCAAGGGATTGGGGTCTCGGCCCGATACAGGACCGGTCCGCCAGATCCTCCCTTCTCGCAAGGAGCCCTCGTCCGTCATGAAGTCCGCCTCGACCACCAGCCGCCGCCGCGTCTCTGCGGACGAGGCGCTGGCGCTCTGGACCGAGTACAAGCGCACGAGCGACGTGCAGGTCCGCAACCGCCTCGTGATGACCTTCGCCCCGCTCGTGAAGTACATCGTCTTCAAGAAGGTCCGCGAGCTGCCCGCGCGCTGCGAGGTCGAGGACTTCATCTCCTGCGGGCTCGAGGCCCTGATCGCCTCGATCGACCGCTACGACCCGGCCAAGGGCGCCACGCTCGAGCAGTTCGCGTGGACCCGCATCCACGGCGCCGTGCTCGACGAGCTGCGCCGGCAGGACTGGGCGCCGCGCTCGCTGCGCCGCTGGGAGCGCGACATCTCCAAGGCGCGTGACCAGTTCACCGCCATCCACGGCCGCCGCCCGTCGCGCGAGGAGCTCGCCGACGCGCTCGCCGTCTCGGTCGAGGACCTGCGCCGCCGCGAGGACGACATCTCGGTCTCCGACGTCACGTCGCTCAACACGCTCGTGATCTCGGACGACGAGACGACGGTCGAGCGCATCGACACGCTGGCCGCCGGCGACGAGCGGCTCGATCCCGAGCACGCGACGGCCACCGAGCAGGCCAAGGACAAGTTCCGGGTCGCCTTCGAGCGGCTGCCGAAGCGTGAGCGCGAGGTCGCCGTCCTCCTCTACGTCAAGAACCTCACCTTGCGCGAGATCGGCGACATCCTCGGCGTGTCCGAGAGCCGCGTCTGCCAGATCCACTCGCAGCTCAAGCGCACGCTCAAGCAGCAGCTGTCCGACGACGCGCTGCTGTTCTCGACCGTCGGATAAACGTCCAACCGTTTCAAGGCGGGCGGCGAGCGGTCGACAACCGAGGCTGATGAGCTTCGAGATCGGACCCCTGCCGCCCATCCAGCCCGGCGCCGCCACGCGGCGCCCGGCCCAGGCCCCCGCGGCCGCGAACTTCGCGGCCCACGTGACTCGCGCGAGCGCGCCCGCCGGCGACATCGCGGTGATCTCGCTTCCGCCGTCGCCGCCGCCCGAGGTGCTGGACGAGGTCGCGGCCGCGCGCGACCGCGCCGCCGAGCTGGCCGCGGCCAACCGCGAGCTGCACTTCCGCAAGGACGAGGCGACCGGGCGCGTGGTCGTCCAGGTCCGCGACCTCGCGGGCAACGTCATCCGCACGATCCCGCCGTCCGAGGCGCTCGCGGTCATGTCGGGCGGCCCGGTCTAATGGCCGGACTGCAGCTCTCCGGCTTGGCCTCGGGCGTCGACACGTCGTCGATCGTCGAGCAGCTGATGGCGCTCGAGCGCCAGAGCATCACGCGGCTCAAGTACCGCCAGAGCGCGGTCACCGCCCAGCAGACGGCGCTCAAGGACATCGCGTCCAAGCTCTCCGCGCTCAAGACCTCGGCCGAGACGCTGAGCGCCGCGGGCACGTGGAAGCAGACGCAGGCGGCCGAGTCGTCCGACCCCACGCGCGTCGCCGTGGCGATGACCGGCGGCGCCGGCATCGGCGGCCACACGATCCAGATCGACCGCCTCGCGTCCTCGATGCAGCGCGGGTACTCCTTCACGCCCGCCGTGGGCACGATCCAGATCGCCTACGGGTTCGGCGATCCCAAGACGGTCACCGTCGACGTCAAGGCTGACGCCACGCTGCAGCAGGTCGCCGATGCGATCAACGCGAAGGCGGCCGGGCCGGTCGTCGCCGCCGTCGTCAAGAACGACCTCGGCCAGGAGCGCCTGGTGCTCTCCTCGCGCAAGACCGGCTCGGAGTCCGACTTCACGGTGATGGCGCCCGGCGTGCTGACGGCGGACGGCGCCTACACGTCGCCGGACGTCGACAAGCTCGACGCGCTGTACTCGCTCGACGGCGCCACCCCGGTGCCGTCGAAGACCAACGTGCTCGAGAACCTGCTGCCCGGCCTGCGCGTCACGCTCAAGGGCGTAACGGCCGCGCCCGCGACGGTCAACGTGACCGAGCCGGCGCTCGACCGCGACGCCGTGAAGACCAAGGTCAAGGCCTTCGTCGACGCCTACAACGCGGTGGTCGACACCGCCAACGCCAAGCTCACCGAGAAGCCGGTGGCGAGCCCGACGAGCGAGTTCCAGGCCGGCCTCGGCCAGCTCTACGGCGACACCGGCGTCCGCGGGATGCTCGGCGCTCTGCGCCAGCAGATGACGAAGATGGTCGCCGCGGCGGGCGTGAACGACCTCGCCGATCTCGGCATCTCGGTCCCCAAGGCCACCGGCTCGACGTCCGCCGACGGCAAGGCCGGCCGGCTCGTGATCGACGACGCGAAGCTGACGCAGGCGCTCCAGGCCGACTGGACCGCCGTGAGCGGATTCTTCGAGTCGTTCTCCAAGGACGTCGCGAAGCTGGTGAAGGCCCAGACGGGCGGCACCGGCGTCATCGACGACCGCCTCAAGGGCTCGAACCGCAACCTCGACCGGCTCAAGGACCAGGTCGAGGTCACCAACGAGCGCCTGGACGCGAAGGAGAAGCGCATGAAGGCGCAGTTCGCGGCCATGGAATCGGCGCTCCAGAGCTCCCAGACCCAGCAGGCGTGGCTCACCGGCCAACTCGCGGCGCTCAACCGCGTGACGAGCTGATTTCGCCTCAAGCGGAGCCCGGGCGAGCCGACTACCGGAGCAGCTACGACCGTCCCCTTCCGTCTCGAGGTCGCCCGTTGTCTGTCTACACCGCCCCGACCGCTGCGTACAAGCAGCAGAGCATCCTCACCGCCACGCCCGGCCAGCTCGTCGTCATGCTGTATGACGGCTGCCTGCGCTTCCTTCAGCAGGGCGCGCTCGCGATGCGCGACGGGAACCTCGCCGAGGCCGGCACGCGCCTGTCGCGCGCCGAGGCGATCGTCGACGAGCTGCTGAGCACGCTCGACATGGAGCAGGGCGGGCAGATCGCCAGCCGCCTCCAGGGCATCTACGTCTTCTGCATCCGTCACCTGATGGAGGCCCGACTCGAGCGCGACGCCGACAAGGTCGAGAAGGTCGGCGAGCTGCTGTCCGAGCTGCGCGACTCCTGGGCGCACGCCGCCGCCACCGCCTGATCCGATGGATCCCTGGACCGCGCTCCTCGCCCGCGCCACGGCCGACCGGCAGCTCGCCGCGGAAGGCCGCTGGGAGGAGCTCGCCGAGTCCACCGCCGAGCGCGTGCGCGCCGCCGCCGCGCTCGGTCCCGCGCCGCTGGGCGCCAAGCTCGTGCTCGAGGCGCTCGCCGTCGTGCAGTCCGAGCTGACCGCGACGCTCGCCCGCGCCCGGGCCGAGGTCGCCCGCGAGATCGCCGCGCTGCCGAACGCGCGCGGCGCCGTCGCCGGCTACGCCGCCGCCCAGGCCGCCCCCCAGCGGCAACGCTGGGTGGACGACGCCGCCTGACAAGAGGGGCGAAGCCCCGGTCAAGGTCGCCCGGACGGCGACCTCCCCATCAAGGCGTCGTCCGGATGACCGACGCAAGCATTCAAGACGCGCGAAGCGCGGCCGATCAAATCGTCTGGCTGCCCCAGGGACGGGGCCTCGGTGGTCCACGGAGGGACCTAGTCACCTTCTTCCCAAGGAGACCCGTCCCAGTGCTCTTCGACACCACGCAGCTTGCCCTCGAGCGCGCCATCGAGGGCGCCGGCAAGCGCCATGAGGCGCTGGCGGCCAACCTCGCGAACGCCAACACCCCGGGCTACCAGCGCGTCGACGTGGACTTCCACGGCGCGCTCTCGTCCGCGATCGGCTCGCGCGATGCGCTCTCCAAGCTCTCCTTCGCCCCGGCGCGCGACGCGTCGGCGGGCGCCGTGCGCGCCGACGGCTCCACCGTGGACGTCGATGCCGAGTCGGCCAAGCTGGCCGCCAACGCGCTCGAGCACCAGGCCGCCGTCCAGGTCGCGCACGCCCGCATCGGGATCCTGAAGGCCGCGATGGGGACGGGCGTCTGATGAGCCTGTTCGGCGGTCTCGAGATCTCGGCGTCGGCGCTCACCGCCGAGCGCCTGCGGATGGACGTGGTGGCCGAGAACCTGGCCAACGCGCAGACCACGCGCGGCGCCGACGGCCAGCCGTACCGCCGCAAGGAGGTCATCCTGCAGGAGCGGGCCGGCTCGTTCGGCGCGTCGCTCTCCGCCGCCATGGACAAGAGCCCCGGCGCCGGCGTGCAGGTCGCGGCCGTGGTCGAGGACCAGACGCCGCTCAAGCGCGTCTACGACCCGGGCCACCCGGACGCCGACGCCGACGGCTACGTCGCGATGCCCAACGTCGACACCGTCACCGAGATGGTCGACCTGATCGGCGCCCAGCGCGCCTACGAGGCCAACGTCACCGCGATGCAGGCCGCCAAGCAGATGTTCGGCCGCACGCTGGAGCTGCTGCGCTGATGCCGATCGATCCCACGTTCTCGGTCACCGGTCCGGAGTTCCGGATCGACTCGATCGCCGGCCCTGCCGACGCCGCGCCGGCGACCGACGGCGTCGGCTTCGGCGACCTGCTCGGCAAGTCGCTCCAGTCGCTCGCCGCGTCCCAGCAGGAGGCCTCCGACGCCGCCACCGCGCTGGCCACCGGCCAGGCCGAGGACCCGACCGCGGTGGTCATGGCGGTCGAGCGCGCCCAGCTCGCGATGCAGCTGGCCTCCCAGATCCGCACGAAGGCCGTCGAGGCCGCCCAGGACATCTTCCACACCCAGGTGTAATCCATGCCGCCGTTCGTCGATACCTTCCGCGCGCTTCCCACCCGCTCCAAGGCGATCATCGCCGTCTCCGCGGTCGCCATCGTCGGCATCGCGTTCCTGCTGCTGCGGGTCGCCGGCGCGCCGTCGTACACGATGCTCGCCTCGGGCCTCGACCCGGCCAAGACCGGCGAGATCACCACCGCGCTCGACGAGCAGGGCATCGCCTACGAGCTGCGCAACAACGGCACCGGGCTGGCGGTCGCCAAGGGCCAGGTCGCCCAGGCGCGGGTCGCGCTCGGCGGCTCGGGCGTGAACCTCGAAGCCGGCGGCGGCGACGGCTTCGAGCTGTTCGACCAGCAGAAGCTCGGCGCCTCCGAGTTCCAGCAGAAGGTCACGTTCCAGCGCGCGCTGGAGGGCGAGATCGCGCGGACCATCGGGAGCGTCGACGGCGTCACCAGCCCGCAGGTGCAGCTCGTGCTGCCCGAGGACGACCTGTTCGCCGACGAGGCCACGCCCGCCACCGCGGCGGTCATGCTCGGCAACTCGGCCGACATGATGGACCCCGGCGCGGTGCGCGGCATCGCCCAGCTCGTCGCCTCCTCGGTGAAGGGCCTCAAGACCGACAACGTCACGATCACCGACGCCTCCGGCACGCTGCTGTGGCCGCAGGGCGAGGGCACCGGCGGCGCCGGCATGGTGGCCGGCAAGCAGGCGCTCGAGGCCCGCTTCTCGCGCGCCATGGAGGCCGACCTCAACGCGCTGCTGCTGCGCACGCTCGGCCCGGGCAAGGGCGAGGTGTCGGTGACCGCCGACCTCAACGCCGACAAGACCACGCGCGACCAGGTCACGTACGAGAAGAAGGGCGTGCCGCTCAAGAAGTCGACCGAGTCCGAGCGCCTGCGCGGCGGGGCCGCCACCACCGGCGGCGTGGCCGGGACCGGCACGAACATCCCGACGTACTCGCAGGGCAGCGCCGCCGGCGGGGCCAACTCGCAGTACCAGCGCAAGACCGAGAACACCGACTTCGGCGTCGGCAAGCAGGTCGACCGCACCGAGATCGCCCCGGGCGCCGTCAACAAGCTCAACGTGGCGCTGCTGGTCGACCAGTCGGTGCCGGCAAAGGACTTCGCCTCGCTCCAGCAGGCGATCTCGAGCGCCGCGGGAATCGACGCCAAGCGCGGCGACACGATGCAGGCCGCCCAGGTGCCGTTCGCCAAGGTCGAGGCGCCGAAGGCGGGACCGGTCCCGACGTCGCTCTTCGGGCCGCTCAAGTGGGTCGGCATCGGCCTCGCCTCGCTGCTGTTCCTGTTCTTCATGAGCCGTCACCTGCGCAAGCGCGAGGGCGAGGCCCTGCCCGCGCCGGCGTGGCTGACCCAGATCGAGGAGCCGGTGTCGCTGGCCCAGCTCGAGCAGCAGACGCAGGTCATGCCGCAGCACCCGCAGCCGCCGACGATCACGCTGCCTCCGCGCACGCCCGACACCAACCTCCAGGCGCTCGACCAGCTGATGGAGCGCGAGCCGGAGCGCGTCGCCGCCCAGGTCAAGCAGTGGATGTCGCAGGACTAGCGGGATGACCGCCGAGACCGCCACGCGCCCGCCCACGGCCGAGTCGCTCAAGGGCATCGAGAAGGCCGCGGTCCTGCTCGTCGCCGTCGGCGAGGAGCGGGCGAGCGAGATCTTCCGCCATCTCGGCGACGCCGAGGTGGAGGCCCTCTCGCTCGAGATCGCCAAGTCGCGCAAGGTGCCCACCAACGTGTCGCGCGAGGTGCTCGGCGAGGCGGTCGAGACCGTCCTGGCCGAGGAGTACATCGCCGAGGGCGGCGTGGACTACGCGCGCAGCATCCTCGAGCGCTCGCTCGGCGCCGCCCGCGCCGAGGAGCTCATCGGCCGCCTGTCGGCGACGATCGAGCGCCGCCCGTTCGAGTTCCTGCGCCGGACGCCGCCCGAGCAGATCCACGTCTTCCTGCGCAACGAGGCGCCGCAGACGATCGCGCTCGTGATCGCGAACCTGCACACGACGCTGGCCGCCCAGGTCCTCGCGTTCCTTGAGCCGGAAGAGCAGGCCGAGGTCGCGCGCCGCGTGGCGAAGATGGCCGAGACGCGCCCCGAGGTCGTCTCCAACGTCGAGAACGTGATGCGCCAGAAGCTCTCCAACGTGATCGCGCAGGAGTACGCGGCGGCCGGCGGCGTCAAGTCGCTGGCCGACATCCTCAACCACTCGGACCGCACGACCGAGCGCAACGTGCTCGACGAGCTCGCCAAGACCGAGGCCGAGCTCGCCGAGGAGGTGCGCCTGCTCCTGTTCACCTTCGAGGACATGGTCAAGCTCGACGACCGGTCGATCCAGATGGTGCTCAAGGAGGTCGACCAGAAGGACCTCGCGGTCGCGCTGCGCGGCGTCAGCGGCGACGTTCGCGACCGCATCTTCTCCAACATGTCCGAGCGCGGCGGCGAGCTGCTGCGCGAGGAGATCGAGTTCCAGCCGCCGCAGCGCAAGCGGGTCATCGAGGAGGCGCAGGGCCGCATCGTCGGCGTCGTGCGCCGGCTCGAGGAAGCCGGGGCCGTGGTGCTCTCGCGCGGCGGTGGCGGCGGCGACGACGAGCTGCTCTGATGACGCCGACCGAGTTCTCCTTCGAGGCGCTCGAGGCGCCGGTCGATGTGGCCGCGCCCGGCACGCCCGCGGCGCACGCCGAGGCCGATGCCGTCATGGCCGCGCTCGCGAAGGCCGAGTCGCATGCCGAGTCGCTGCGCGCCGCGGCGCGCGCCGAGGGGCTGCACGAGGGCCGCGAGGAGGCGCTGGCCGCGCTCGCGCCCGGGGTCGAGGCGCTCTCTCAAGCCGTCGAGGCTGTGAGGGCCGACCAGTACGCCCGCGCCGAGCGGCTCGAGGCGCATGCCGTCGACCTCGCGCTGTTCCTCGCCGAGAAGGTGATCGGCGGCGCGCTGGCCGTGGAGCCCGAGCGCGTGGTCGAGGCCGTGCGCGGCGCCCTGCGCGGCATCGTCGAGCGCGAGCGCATCACGATCCTCGTCCATCCCGAGGACCTCGAGCTGGTGCGCGACGCGATGGACGGCATCCGCGCGACGCTGGGCGGGATCGAGCACACCGAGGTCCAGGCCGAGCGCCGCGTGTCCCGCGGGGGCGCCATCGTGCGCACGCCGGACGGCGACGTCGACGCACGGGTCGAGACGAAGCTCGTGCGCGCGCGTGAGGTCGTCGAGGCCGCACTCTCGTCCGCTGCGCATTCATGAGCTCGGGATTCGACCGCGCGACGGCTGCGATCCGCGACGCCGACCTGCACCGCCGGCACGGCCGGGTGCGGGACCTGATCGGGCTCATCGTCGAGGCCACCGGCCTGGAGGCCGAAGTCGGCGAGGTGTGCACGATCGAGACCGGGCGCGGCCGCACTGCGGTGCCCGCCGAGGTGGTGGGCTTCCGCGCAGGGCGCACGCTGCTGATGGCGCTCGGCGAGGCGACCGGGATCGGTCCGGGCGCGCGCGTGAGCGCCTCCGGACGCGCGCTGCGCGTCGACGTGTCGGATGACCTGCTGGGGCGTGCGCTGGACGGCCTGGGGCGCCCGCTCGACGACCTCGGGCCGGTGGCGAGCGGCCGCACACGCGTGGTCGAGGCGCCGCCGCCGGATCCTTTGGAGCGCCCGCGCATCCACGAGCGCGTGTCGCTCGGCGTGCGCGCGCTGGACGCGCTCGTGCCGTGCGGCCGCGGCCAGCGGCTCGGCATCTTCGCCGGCTCGGGCGTCGGCAAGTCTTCGCTGCTGGGCATGATCGCCCGCTCGACGTCGGCCGACGTCAACGTGATCTGCCTGGTCGGCGAGCGAGGCCGCGAGGTGCGCGAGTTCATCGAGCGCGACCTCGGCCCCGAGGGCATGGCGCGCTCGGTGGTGGTCGTCGCCACGTCCGACCAGCCGGCGCTGGTGCGGATCAAGGCCGCGTTCACGGCCACGACGATCGCGGAGCACTTCCGCGACCAGGGCCGTGACGTGATGCTGATGATGGACTCGGTCACGCGCTTCGCGATGGCGCAGCGCGAGGTCGGGTTGGCGATCGGCGAGCCGCCGGCCACCCGCGGCTACACGCCGAGCGTGTTCGCGCTGCTGCCGAAGCTGCTCGAGCGCTCGGGCACGTCGCGACGCGGCACGATCACCGGGCTCTACACCGTGCTGGTCGACGGCGACGACATGAACGAGCCGATCGCCGACGCCGTCCGCTCGATCCTCGACGGCCACATCGTCCTCTCGCGCGATCTCGCGCACGCCGGCCACTACCCGGCGGTCGACGTGCTTGCGAGCGTTTCGCGCCTGATCGGCGAGGTGGTCGAGCCGGACGTGCGCTCGGCGGGCGACGACGTGCGGCGCCTGATGGCCGCGTACCGCGACAAGTCCGACCTGATCGCGATCGGCGCCTACCAGCGCGGCAGCGACCCGCTGACCGACGCGGCGATCGACGCGCGCGACCCGATCAACGGGTTCCTGCGCCAGCACGTCGAGGAGCGGTCAAGCGCCGTGGAGGCCGACGCGGCGCTGACCCAGCTCGCGCTGCTCTCCAGCGTGCCGGACGCCGCGCCGGTCGCGGCGCCGCCGGAGCCCGCGCCGGCTTCGTCGCCGGGGACGCCGCTTCACTCGGCGATCCCGCCGCTGCATCTCGCGGCGTAGCCTCCGGCCTCATGCATGAGGCCAAGATCGAGGAGACCGAGACGGGACTGCAGCCGGCCGACGACGGCTGGTGGATCCTCAACGCGAGCGAGATCGGTTGGTTCGCGGTGGAGCGCACCGGCACCTGGTCCAGCTTCGAGTCGCCCAAGGCGCCGTCGCCGCTGCTCGGCATCGGGATCCACGTCCTGTGGCCGGGCGAGACGCCGGGCTTCTACCACGCGGAGAGCAACCAGGAGGGCTTTCTCGTGCTCTCCGGCGAGTGCCTGGCGATCGTCGAGGGCCAGGAACGGCGGATGGGGCAGTGGGACTACCTGCACTGCCCGCCGGGGACGGCGCACATCACGATCGGCGCCGGCGACGGGCCCTGCGCGATCCTGATGGTCGGCACGCGGGATCCCGACGACACCACGCAGTACATCGCCGACCCGGTCGCCGCTCGCCACGGGGCCGCGGTGGCCGAGCCGACCGACTCGTCGCGGGAGGCGTACAAGGGTCGCCCGCCGATCCGTCCGGCACGATCACCCTGGCCGCTGGGCTGACCGCGAGCGAACGTCAACTGCGGCATTGAGGGAAGCGGGTCCGAAGGTTTCGTGAAATTTCGGCTCCTCGATCCGGCGGATTTCACGTAACCCCTCATATGCGGCGGTTTCGTGAAAATTTGCGTCGGTGGGCCGACGGAATTTCACGTTTCCGCCGGTTTCGCCACCTCCCCACCCAGCCGCAATTGACGTCCGCCGGCGTCACCAAACCGCCCTACAGGTTCGGCAACGGCAGCCGATCACACCGGTCGTGGAGACTCCGTCCTTCACGTTCCGTCTCGAGCGTGTCAAGTCGCTCCGGGAGCGCGCAGAAGAGCGCGCCCAGGAGGATCTGGCGCATGAGCTTCAGCTGCGCCTGCGCGGCGAGGCGATGCTGCGCGAGGCGACGCATGCCGCCTCGGCCGCGACCCAGACCGGCCGCGACGCCGTCCTCGCCCGCTCGTCGGGCATGGACCTGATCGCTGCCCAGGCGTACATCGAGCGGGCCGAGCGGTCGCGTCGCGAGGCGGCGCTGGACCTCGACCGCCAGGAGGCCGAGGTGGCCGCGCGCCGCGTCGCCCTGCAGGCCGCCGCCCGCGACCGCCAGGTGATGGACAAGCTCGAGCAGCGCCAGCGCGCCGACCACGACCGCACATGGGCCCGGAAGGCGCAGGGCGCGCAGGACGAGATCGCGCTGGGCGTGCATCGCCGCGGACAGGTCGCGGCGTGAGCGTCGACGCCGTCGTGGCTCGCGTGAGCCAGCTCCAGCAGCTGATCGGCGGGCCCGTCCCGCCGCCGCAGGGCGCCACGGCCAGCACGTTCGCCACCCAGCTCGCGACAGCGACGACGGCGACCGCCGCCGCCGCGACGACCGCGACCGCGACCACCGGCCTTGCCGTCACCGGCGTCTCCGAGCTGCCGGCCGACGTGCCCTTCGGCGCCGAGATCACCGCGGCGGCCAAGAAGCACGGCATCGACCCCGCGCTGCTGGCCGGGCTCGTCAAGCAGGAGTCGGGCTTCAATCCGAACGCCGGCTCGCCTGCGGGCGCCCGCGGCCTGACCCAGCTCATGCCCGGCACCGCCGCCGGCCTGGGCGTCACCAACGTCCTCGACCCGATCCAGAGCCTCGACGGCGGCGCGAAGTACCTGCGCCAGCAGCTCGACGCCTTCGGTGGTGACGTCACCCGTGCGCTCGCCGCCTACAACGCCGGTCCCGGCGCCGTCCAGCGCTACGGCGGCGTCCCGCCCTACGCCGAGACGCAGAACTACGTCCGCCTCGTGCAGGCCAACGCGGCGCAGTACCGCGCGGCCGCCACTCCCTCGATCCTGTGATGACTACCGACCGCACCCACGCCGCGCGCCCCGCGCCCACCGACCGCCCCGCCGCTGCCTCAGAGCGGCGCGACTCCGGGAACGCCTTCGCGGCGCTCCTGGACGCCCATACCACTCGCCGCGACGACGCCCGTGCGGGCCGTGAGGAGCCGCGGCGCGACGACGTCCGCCGCGACGACCGCCCGGCCCATGACCGTCCCGCCGCTCGTGACGAGGTTCGTCGGCCCGGCGCTCGCGACGAGTCCGAGCGGCCCGCCGCTCGCGACGAGGCCCATCGGCTCGTCGACGCCGGCCGCCGCGACCGGGCCGCCGCGACGGCTGACGCCGTCGCCCGCCCCGCCGTCGGCGGCGCCGCGTCGTCGCAGCCGGTCATGCCGGCTCAGCCGACCGCGGAGCAGGTGATCGCCGGGCTGCCCCCGGCGCCGGTCGCCGAGACCGCCCCGGTCGCGACCCCTGTGCCCGACACGCCGGCGCCGGCCGCTGCCGCCCCCGCCTTCCCGCAGCCGTTCGAGGTCGCCCCGGAGGCGTACTTCCCGCCCGCGCCCGTCCTGCCCGGCCCGGTCGTCCCGGCCGCTCCGGCGCCCGCCGCGACCCAGCCGGCGCCCGCCGCTCCGGTCCCGACATCCGCGCCGTTCACCGCCACGCTGCAGGCGACGCCCGCCGACGCACCGGCTGCCGCGCTGCCGGCCGAGGCCACCCCGGCCGCGGCGCCGCAGCCGCTGCCGGCCGAGCCCGCCGCGACCGAGTCGACGGCCCCGGCCGCCGCGCCGTCCGCCGCGCCGGAGACCCCGGCTCCCGCCCCCGCCCAGACGCCCACGCGCACCGTCGCCGCCGAGCCCGCACCCGCGTCTGCGCCCGCCGCCGAGCCGGCCGCCTCCGGCCCGGCGCCGCTCAACACGCCGCTGTCCGGCACTGTCGCGGGGCGGGTGGGGACGGATATTGCCGCGCCGCTGCACCGCGCCCCGGCGGCCGTCGCCACGCTGCTCCACGTCGCCGCCGAGCGCGGGATCACCCGCGCGAAGCTGGCGCTCAAACCCGCCGAGCTCGGCGGCATCGAGATCCGCCTGCAGGCGTCGGCGGCCGGCATCGCCGCCCAGGTGGTGGCCGACTCCCCGGAGGCCGCGAGGCTGCTCGCCCAGGCCGGCGACGACCTCCGCCGCGCGCTCGAGGCCCGCGACGTGACGCTGATCTCGCTCGAGGTCTCGACCACGGGCGACGAGCGCCGCCAGAGCGCGCCCGGCCAGTGGACCGAGGGCGATGAGCCCGCCGCCGGCCACGCCGGCGACTCCCTTGCGCCCGACGAGCCGAACCAGACCTCCCACACCGTCATCGAGCTGCCCGGCGGGCTGCTCGTGGACGTCCTCGCCTGACCCCGACCCCGGACACGATGAGCACCATCAACACCGAGACCAAGATCCAGACGACGGACGAGATGAAGCCGAAGGACTACTCCAACGGCACGCTCGGGAAGGACGCCTTCCTCAAGCTCCTCGTCGCCCAGCTCCAACATCAGGACCCGATGAACCCGATGAACGACAGCGAGTTCATGGGCCAGATGGCGTCGTTCTCGACGCTGGAGCAGGTCACCAACCTGGCGAGCGCCAACGAGAAGATCGCGGGCAGCCTGACGTCCTCGAACGCGATCGGCCTCATCGGCCGCACCGTCACGTACGTCGACGGCACCGACCAGATTCACACCGGCACGGTCGAGAAGGTCACCACCACGGACGGCAAGCCGTCCCTGACGGTGGCCGGCATCGACGGTGTCGATCCCTCAACCATCACGCAGGTCGCTTAGGCGACGGAAGGAGTTGATGCCCCGATGATGCGAGGCATGTTCGCCGCCATCAGCGGCCTCAAGACCCACCAGGTGATGCTCGACGTCACCTCCAACGACATCGCGAACGTCAACACGATCGGCTACAAGTCGGCGCGCGCGACGTTCAAGGACTCGCTCACCCAGCTGCAGCGCGGCGCCTCGGGCCCGGGCGGCGGCACGGGCGGCTCGAACGCGGCCCAGGTCGGCCTCGGCACCCAACTCGGCTCGATCGACAACCTGATGCAGTCGGGCGCGCTCCAGTCGACGGGCAACCCGTACGACGTCGCCATCCAGGGCCCCGGCTTCTTCCGGGTCGCTCCGAGCACGGCGACGCCGCCGGTTGCCAACGCGACCGGCGTGGAGTACACCCGCGCGGGCAACTTCACCACCAACAGCGCCGGCTACCTGGTCACCCAGGACGGCTACTTCGTCCAGGGCCGGACGGCCGGCGGCGCCGACACGCTGATCAACATCCCGCCCGGGTCGACCAACGTCGCGATCGGCCAGACCGGCGACGTGACCTACGTCGACGGCACCGGCACGCGCGTGACTGCCGGCCTCCTCTCGCTGGCCACGTTCCCCAACTCGGCGGGCCTCGAGCGCTCCGGCAACAACCGCTGGCTGCAGTCGGCCAACTCCGGCGCGGCGACCATCGGCACCCCCGGCGCCCAGTTCGGCTTCACGACGGCCGGCGCGATCGAGATGTCCAACGTGGACCTCGCGCAGTCGTTCACGAGCATGATCACCGCCCAGCGCGGCTTCCAGGCCAACTCGCGCGTCATCTCGACCTCGGACGAGATGCTGCAGGATCTGGTCAACCTGAAGCGCTAGCCGTAACCTCGCGCTGCGATTCGAAACGGGCCCGCCATGTGCGGGCCCGTTCGCGTTCAAAGACGCGGCGCAGCGGCCGATGACGGGGAGGAGATGATCCGTCTCCACAAACTTGGACGCGCGCCCCAGCCGTTTCACCTGAACCCGGATCTCGTCCTCACGGTCGAGGCCAATCCGGACACCGTCGTCGTGCTCACGACCGGCTCGCGCCTGGTCGTCACCGAGACGCCGGAGGAGGTGGCCGAGGCCGTGCGCACATGGCGCGCCTCGATCCTCGACGCGATGACGCGCGTGCCGCGCCGTTCGCAGACGCTCGCGATCGTGCGCGGGACCGCCGGTGACGGCGCCGTCGTCGCGCTCAACGCCGAGCACGCGCGCCAGGACAGCGAGCTTCCGCCGAAGGGGTCGCACCCATGAAGTTCGGCACCGGTATCGGCATCGTCATCTCCTGCCTCGGGATCGCCATGGGCGCCACGATGGAGGGGACGAACGTCATGGTCGTCATCAACATCCCGGCGATCCTCATCGTGCTCGTCGGGACGCTCGGCGCGACCATCGCCGCCTGCGGGCTCCAGGCCCACATCCGGCTTCCGATGATCTACAAGAAGGCGCTCATGCCCGACGACCTCGACCTGGTCGGCCGGGTGAAGGAGCTCGTGGGCTTCGCGGACCAGGCGCGCCGCGACGGCCTGCTCGCGCTCGACGAGGCCGTCAAGGGCATCCAGGACCCGTTCACGCGCAAGGGCATCCAGCTCGTGGTCGACGGCACCGATCCCGACCTCGTCGCCGCCGTGCTCGACGCCGAGAACGAGGCGATGCGCAAGCGCCACGCCGCCAGCCGTGCGCCGTTCATGCAGGCGGGCGCGCTGGCGCCCACGATGGGCATCGTCGGCACCGTGTTCGGGCTCGTCAACGTGATGAACAACCTGAACCAGCCGTCGACGCTCGGCCCGCTGATCGCGGCCGCGTTCCTCGCGACGCTGATCGGCGTCGGCTCGGCCAACGTGATCTTCCTCCCGATGGCGAACCGCCTGAAGGAGCTGTCCGAGGCGGAGATGCACTTCCGCGAGATGACGCTCGAGGGCGTTCTCGCGATCCAGGCCGGCGACAACCCGCGCGTCGTCGCGGAGAAGCTCATGGCCTACGTGCCGCCCAAGGACCGCCCAGCCGAGGACGAGCAGTTCCCGTCCTCCTCGGCGCAGAAGCAGGCCGCCTGAGGTATCCGTGAGCGCGGCGCGACGGCATAAGAAGCACCATCACGAGGAGCACGAGAACCACGAGCGCTGGCTCGTCTCGGGCTACGACATGATGACGCTGCTGTTCGCGGTGTTCGTGGTGCTGTTCGCGATCTCGTCCACGAACGTGAGCAAGGTCAAGCTGCTCGAGCAGTCGCTGCAGGAGGCGTTCTCCGGCCCTGTCTTCACCGGCGGTCGCGCGATGATGAAGACCGGCTCCACCTCGAAGGAGGAGCAGGCCGCGCCCGAGCCGCCGCTCGCGTCGATCAGCCCGACGCAGGCGGTCATGGAGGCCATGAACCCGAGCGACGAGGAGAGCATCGAGGAGGCCGCCGAGCGCGCGCAGCAGGAGCAGCGCAGCTTCTGGGACCTCAAGAAGCGCATCGACAAGCTCGTCGCGGACGCCGGCCTCGCCGACAAGGTCACGACCACGGTCTCCCAGCGCGGCCTCAAGATCCGGCTCGTCACCGACGGCCTGCTGTTCGACTCGGGCAGCGCGGTCATCAAGGGCGGCGCGACCAAGACGCTCGAGCGGATCGGCCGCATCATCGCGGGCGAGGCCCGGCATCCGGTCCAGGTCGAAGGCCACACCGACGACCGGCCGATCGCAACGTCGCAGTACCCGTCCAACTGGCAGCTCTCCGGCGCCCGCGCAGCGGCCGTCGTGCAGCAGCTCACCGGGGCCGGCGTCTCCGGCAAGCGCACGTCGCTGGCCGGCTACGCCGCCGAGCACCCGATCGCAAGCAACGCCACGCCCACCGGGCGGGCGGCGAACCGGCGGGTCGAGGTCATCCTCACCCGCCTGCATGGAGCAATCCCGTCGCATGGAGGCGACAAATGAAGAAGAAACTGATCATCCTCGTCGTCGCGGTCCTCGTGATCGCCGGCGGCGCGTACAAGACCGTCCTCGCCAAGCCGGCCGAGAAGGCTCCGGAGCCCAAGGTGGAGGGCACCGTCTACGTCCTCCCGAAGGAGTTCCTGGTCAATCTCGCCGACGGCCGCTTCGCCAAGATGCAGGTCGCGCTCGTGGTCGAGCATCTGCCCGTCGCGGCCGGCGGGCACGGCGCGCCCGTCCCGCCGGAGGGCTACGGCTCCGAGCCGCAGGAGGCGATCGTCCGCGACCTGATCACGGACGAGCTGACCAACGCCAGCGACCACGAGCTGATCCAGCGCGACGGCCGCACGAAGATCAAGAAGCGGATCCTCGAGGCGATCAAAAAGCACACGGACGTCCACGTCGAGGAGGTCCTCTTCCCCGATGTCACGGTCCAGTGAGGAACACATGAGCGATCCCGTCGACTACGTCCCGTTCGAGACCACCGTCAGCGCCGCCGACGAGGCCGGCGCCGACGGGCCGCCCGAGCTGGAGCGCCTCTACGACGTCCCCGTGGAGCTGGCCGTCGAGATCGGCCGCACCCGGATGACGATCCGCGAGACGCTCGCGCTCGGCCCCGGGTCGATCGTCACCCTCAACCGCCTCGCCGGCGAGCCGGTCGACCTGCTGGTCAACGGCAAGCCGATCGCGCGCGGGGAGGTCGTGGTGATCGACGAGGAGTTCGGCCTGCGGGTGACCGAGGTCGTCGCGGGCGAGTCCGGCGCGGCGGTTTCGGAGGCCGCGCCCGAGCCCGCCGCCGAGCCGGCGCCGCCGGTGCCTGCGCCCGCTCCGCAGGCGTAGCCGACGGGCGAGGAGGACATACTCCGGCCCGCATGGGCCGAGTCCGCCTCGCCGTCGTCGCCTTCTGGCGCAAGGCCTATGAGGACAACCTCACGGGCCTTGCGTCGATGGTCGCCTACAACCTGCTGCTGTCGATCTTCCCGGTCGCGCTGGTGGCGCTGTTCGTCGCCGGCCGGGTGCTGCGCTCGCCAGACCTGCAGACGTCGGTGCTGCTCGACCTCGAGCAGGTGTTCCCCACCGCCGCGGAGTCGACGCTGAGCGAGGCGGTGCGACGGCTGCAGGAGTCCTCCACCACGACCGGCATCGTCGCCATCGTGGCCGCGATCTGGTTCGCGTCGTCGTTCTGGGGCGCGCTCGACACCGCCTTCTGCCAGATCTACCACCGGCCGTGCCGGAGCTGGGTCAAGCAGAAGCTGTTCGCGCTCGGCATGTTCGCGGTCGTGCTCCTGTTCATCGTGGCGAGCGTCGCCGTGCCGACGCTCCAGAGCCTGCTGCTCACCAGCGCCACCGATCTGCCGCTCGGGCTCTCCGAGGTGCAGGGGCTCGTGTACAGCATCTCGCTCGCGGCCGGCGTCGCGCTGCTCTTCGCGGCGCTGTGCGCCACGTACCAGCTCGTGCCGAGCGGCTCGTTGCCGTGGCGCTGTGTGTGGCCGGGCGCGCTCGGGGCGACGGCGGCGATGGCCGTCGTCGACTACGCCTTCCCGCTCTACCTGCAGAACGTCACGACGCTGCGGGCGGGCACCACGTTCGTGTTCGTCCTCATCGCGCTCGTGTGGTTCTACGCCCTGGCGATCATCCTGCTGGCCGGCGCCGTGGTGAACGAGCTCCGGTTCGAGCGCCTGGGCGACCGGTAGTCTCCGCCGCCGTGGCGGCGATCGAGACGGACGGGCTCACCAAGCGCTACGGCTCGGTGATGGCGGTCGACGATCTCACCTTCGCCGTGCGCGAGGGCGCGGTGACCGGCTTCCTCGGGCCCAACGGGGCGGGCAAGACGACGACGCTGCGGATGATCCTCGCGCTCGCGCGGCCGACGGCCGGGCACGCGACCGTGCTCGGGCGCCCGTACCAGGAGCTCGACCACCCGGCGCGGACGGTCGGCGCCAACCTCGAGGTCGCGGGCGCGCATCCCGGGCGCAAGGGCCGCGACCATCTGCGCTCGCTGGCGGCCATGGCGTCGATCCCGCTCTCGCGCGTCGACGAGGTCCTGCGGCTGGTGGAGCTCGATGGCGCCGCCAACCGCCGCGCCGGCAAGTACTCGATGGGCATGCGCCAGCGGCTCGGCCTCGCCGCCACGCTGCTCGGCGACCCGGCGGTGCTGATCCTCGACGAGCCCGCCAACGGGCTCGACCCGCAGGGCATCCGCTGGCTGCGCGACTTCCTGCGCTCGATGGCCACCGAGGGCCGCACGGTGCTCGTCTCCAGCCACGTGCTCGCCGAGGTCGCGCAGACCGTCGACGACGTCGTCGTCATCCACCGCGGCAAGCTCGTCGACCAGGGCCCGGTGTCGCGGCTCACCGCCGGCGGTCACGTGATCGTCCGCACCCCGCGCACCGACGAGCTGCGGGCGGCACTCGACCGCGCGGGCCTGGGCGCGACCGTGGACGGCGACATGCTGGTGGTCGAGGCCGAGGACCCGGCGCGCGTGGGCGAGGTCGCGTTCGAGGCCGGCGTGCCGCTGCACGAGCTCACCACGCGCGCGACCTCGCTCGAGGAAGCCTTCCTCGAGCTCACCCGCGACGAGGAGCCGATTTCGTGATCCCGCTCGTCCGCGGCGAGATGATCAAGGTGCGGACGACGCGCACCGCGCTCGGCTTCGCGGCTGCCGCCGTGCTGCTCGTCCTCGCGGTCGTGCTGATCACGATCCTGGCGGGCGATCCGACCACCGCGCAGGAGAAGAAGGACGCCCTCAACGTCGGCGGCGCGCTGTCGGTCCCGCTGCTGCTGTTCGGGATCGTGGGCGCGACCGGCGAGTTCCGCCACCGCACGATCGCGCCCGCGGTGCTGATCTCGCCGAACCGCGGCCGGCTGACGCTCGCGCGCCTGATCGCGTACGTGTTCACGGCGGCGCTCGTCGGCGTCGTGATGGTCGTCGTCGCGCTCGCGATCGGGCTCCCGCTGCTGTCCGGCCAGCCCGGTCCGGACCTCGCGTCCGGCGACTACACCGCCGTGATCGGCGGCGGCATCATCACCGCGATGCTGTGCTGCGCGCTCGGCGTGGGGATCGGCGTGCTCATCCGCAACCAGGTGGCCGGCGTCGTCGGCGCGCTGGTGTGGCTGCTGATCCTCGAGCCGCTGCTGCCGCTGATCGCCGACGACCTCGCCAAGGGCTCGATCCTCGGCGCCGCCGGGACGCTCGGCGGCGCGCAGTCCGAGGACGTGACGTGGGCGGGCGCCCTGCTCGTCCTCGGCCTCTGGTCCGGCGTGTTCATGCTCGCAGGGCTGCTGGTCGACGCCCGCCGGGACGTCGACTGAGCCCTCTTTGACGACGCCGCGCCGACGCCCGCGCCCGCCGCCGAGACGCCTACGCCTCCGGCCGCGCCGCCGGCGAAGGTCGCGTTCGAGCTCAAGCCGTCGACCTGCCGCTGCCCGATCTCGAGGCCGGCCGGAGCCGGTCGCAGGAGGACGCGGAGCTGTCCGCGTACCGCACCGGCGCCTTCTCGGTCAACGTCCACTCGTACGACGGGGGATTCCCCGTCGTCGCCTGCGGCGACATCCCCGCCGAGCAGCCGCCTCGCAGTCCTAAAGACCTGTAGATCGAGGTCGATGAAGGGGGGCGAGTCCTATCCAGACTCGCCCTCGGTGATGCGGATCTCCCCTGCCTTCTCTTCGGCGGGAGCAGCTGTCCTCGGCCTGTTCCTGCTCGCCCCCGCCGCGCTCGCGGCGGACGGTGAGCGCACGCCGCTGAACCTGTCCAACCAGGACAGCGCGCCCGCGCAAGCGGCCGGCTCCTCCGGCGGCGGCCTCGTGCGCACGATCGTCGGCCTGGCGATCGTGATCGGCGTCATCTACGGGCTCTACTGGCTCCTCAAGCAGGTCAAGGCCTCGCGGGAGGAGACCGCGTCCGGCAACGGCCTGAGGACGCTCGCCACGCTGCCGCTGGGCACCAACCGCTCCCTGCACCTCGTCCGGGCCGGCGAGGAGGTCGTCCTCGTCGGCGCCGGAGAGCACGGCGTCACGCCGATCCGCACGTACAGCGAGGCCGAGGCGCGCGCGCTCGGGCTGCTCGTGGACGACATCACCGAGGTCCTCGAGCCCGCCACTGCCGCCCCCCGCAAGCTCGGCAGACTGCTCGACGAGCTCCGCCGCAGGACGGTGATCCGGTGAAGGCCGACGGGTCCAACGCCGTCCAGCTGCTGCTGCTGATCGCGGGCATCTCGCTGGTGCCCGCGCTGCTGTTCACGGTCACCGGCTTCACCCGCATCCTCATCGTCCTGGGCTTCATCCGCTCGGGCCTCGGCACGCCGTCCGCGCCGCCGAACCAGGTGCTGGTCGGCATCGCGCTGTTCCTGACCATCTTCGTGATGGCGCCGACGTTCACGAAGATCAAGGACGACGCGGTCGAGCCGCTGTCGAAGGGCAAGATCACGCAGGAGCAGGCGTTCAAGCGCGCCGAGGGCCCGATGCGCGAGTTCATGTTCGACCAGACGCGCGACAAGGACCTCGCGCTGTTCGCCAAGCTCGCGAAGATCGACCGGCCGGACACGCGGGCCGACATCCCGACCTACGTCCTCATCCCCGCGTTCATCATCTCCGAGCTCAAGACGGCGTTCCAGATCGGGTTCCTGATCTTCCTGCCGTTCCTGATCATCGACCTCGTCGTCGGCGCGACGCTGATGTCGATGGGCATGGTGATGCTGCCGCCCGTCTTCATCTCGCTGCCGTTCAAGATCCTGCTCTTCGTCCTGGTCGACGGCTGGAACCTCGTCACCCGCTCGCTCGTGGAGAGCTTCCACTGATGAGCCAGGACACCGTCGTCAGCATCTGCGCGTCGGCCATGGAGCTGGCCCTCAAGATCGGCCTGCCGATCCTGCTCGTCGGGCTCGTGATCGGCCTCGTCGTGTCGGTCTTCCAGGCCGTCACGCAGATCCAGGAGCAGACGCTCACGTTCATCCCGAAGATCGTCGGCCTCGCCGTCGTCCTCGTGGTCGCGGGCCCGTGGATGCTCGGCCAGCTCATCAGCTGGACGGCGGAGCTCTACGGCCAGATCCCGAACCTGGTGGGCGGATGAGGGGCCAAACAAGTTTGGCGTTGCGAGTTCGCTTCGCGAACATCGCGGGGAGGGCGCTCCATGAGCGCTGAGTCGATCCTGGCCGAGTTCGGCCAGCAGCAGGTGCTCGGCTTCTTCCTCGTGCTGGCGCGCGTCTCGCCGCTGTTCCTGCTCGCCCCGCTCTTCTCGTCCAAGCTGCTGCCGCCCCGCGCGCGGGGCATCGCGGCGGTGGGCCTCGCGATCGGCATCGCGCCGATCGCGATGAACGCGGGCGCCGGAGTGCCGATCCCCGACGACGTGCTCTCCCTCGTCGGGCTCGTGCTCAAGGAGATGCTCGTCGGGCTCGGCTTCTCGTTCGCCCTCGCCGCCCTGTTCGCCGCTGTCCAGGTGGCCGGGAGCCTCGCCGACCTGATGGTCGGCTTCTCGTTCGGCGCGCTCGTCGACCCCATCACCGGCACCAACGGCGGCGTGCTCAACCAGCTCTACGCGCTCGTCGGCGTGATGATCTTCGTGGCCATCAACGGCGACGCCTGGGTCATCCAGGGGCTCGCCCGCAGCTACGAGGCCGTCCCGCTGACCGAGGCGCCGGCGATCGGGACGCTCGTCGAGGGCGCGCAGGTGGCGTTCAGCGGCATCTTCGGCGCGGCGATCGAGATCTGCGCCCCGGTGCTCCTGGCGGCGCTGCTCACCGACGTCGCGTTCGGCCTCGTCTCGCGCGTGATGCCGCAGCTCAACGTGTTCGGGGTCGGCTTCCCGGCGAAGGTCACGGTTGGCCTCGTCATGGTCGGGGCCTCGCTGCCGTTCGTCGCCGGCTGGCTGAGCGACGAGCTCCAGAGCTCCGTGTCGTCGGCGCTCCAGACGCTGAGGGTGGCCGGCTGATGGCCGAGAACAAGACCGAGAAGGCAACACCCAAGAAGCGCGCGGAAGCGCGGCAGAAGGGCCAGGTCGCCCGCTCGCAGGACGTCAACGGCGCCGTCGTGCTGACCGCCTCGATCCTCGCGCTGTCGGCATTCGGGCCGGGCATGCTGCACCGGACCCAGGAGGCGACGGTCGGCGTCCTCGCCTTCGTGAAGTCGCCCGAGGTCGTCAACCGCGAGGGCGTCGCCGAGCTGTTCATGACGGTCGGGCAGCACGTCGCGCTGGCCGCCGCGCCGGTGATCGCCGTCTGCGCGCTCGCCGGCATCGTCGCGAACGTGGGCCAGATCGGCTTCAAGCCCGCGGGCAAGGCACTCAAGCCCGACTTCCGCAAGCTCAACCCGATCACCGGGCTCAAGAACCTGTTCGGCGTCAACGCCGCCGTCGAGGGCGGCAAGAGCCTGCTCAAGGTCGGCGCGGTGGGCGGCATCGTCGCGCTCGCGGTGTTCCCCAAGCTCGAGGAGATGGGCGCGCTGGTCGGCATGCCCGCCGCCGCGCTCGTGCCGCTCCTCGGGGCCACCATCCTCCACATCGCCCAGTGGGCCGCGGGCGCCTACCTCGCGATCGCCGCGCTCGACTTCTTCTACCAGCGCCATCGGTTCGAGAAGAACCTCAAGATGGACAAGGAGGAGGTCAAGCAGGAGCACAAGCAGCAGGAGCTGCCGTCCGAGATCAAGGGCGCCCAGCGGCGCCGCGCGATGGAGCTCGCCCGCGCCCGCATGATGGACGCGGTGCCGACCGCCGACGTCGTGGTGACCAACCCGACGCACTTCTCGGTTGCGCTCAAGTACGACTCCGGCAAGCCCGCGCCGGTCGTCGTGGCCAAGGGCACCGACCACCTCGCGCTGCGCATCCGCACCGAGGCGGCCGCCCACGGCGTCGCCGTCGTCCCCGATCCGCCCCTCGCGCGCGCCCTCTACGCCAGCGTCGACATCGGCCGCATGATCCCCGAGGAGCTCTACCAGGGCGTCGCCCAGCTCCTCGCCTACGTCTACAAGGTCGCCGGCTCGAGGAGGGCCGCCGCATGAGCTTCCTCAAGAAGGCCGGCCGCTACTCCGACCTGATCGCCGCCGGAGCCGTCGTGCTCGTGGTGGCGATGATGGTCATCCCGCTGCCGCCGTTCATCCTCGATCTGCTGATCACGCTGAACATCTCGGCGGCGCTGATGATCGTCGTGGCAACGCTCTACGTGCCGCGCGCGCTCGACTTCAGCTCGTTCCCGAGCCTGCTTCTGCTCACGACGCTGCTGCGGCTCGCGATCAACATCTCGGTCACCCGGCTGATCCTGCTCGAGGGCGACGCCGGCCACGTCGTGACCGCGTTCGGCGAGTTCGTGGTCGGCGGCAACGTCGTCGTCGGCCTCGTGATCTTCCTGATCCTCATCGTCATCCAGTTCGTGGTGATCACGAACGGCGCCGGCCGCGTGGCCGAGGTTGGCGCCCGCTTCACGCTCGACGCCATGCCCGGCAAGCAGATGGCGATCGACGCCGACCTCAACACCGGCCAGATCACCGACGAGGAAGCGCGCCGCCGCCGTGAGGAGATCTCGCAGGAGGCCGACTTCTACGGCGCGATGGACGGTGCCTCGAAGTTCGTCAAGGGCGACGCGATGGCGGGCATCCTCATCACCGGCATCAACCTCATCGGCGGCATCGTCATCGGCGTCCTGCAGATGGGCATGCCGTTCGGCGAGGCGGCGCACCACTTCTCGCTCCTGACGATCGGCGACGGCCTGTGCGCGCAGATCCCCGCGCTGCTGATATCCGTCGCGACCGGCATCCTCGTCACCCGCTCCGCTTCGGACCAGGACCTCGGCTCCGACGTCGCGGGCCAGATCCTCGACCAGCGCAAGGCGCCGCTCGTCGCCGGCGTGGTGATCATCGCGTTCGGGCTCGTGCCCGCGCTGCCGACGCTCCCGTTCCTGATCATCGGCGGCCTGTTCTTCGCCGTCGGCTGGGCGCTGCGCAACGCGCCGAACAAGGCCGAGCGCGCGGCGGCGGCGGCTGAAACCGCCTCGGCGGCGTTGACGGCCGGGGGCCCGCAGCCCGCGCCGCGCGACGCCGCGCTCGACGCGCTCGCGCTCGATCCGCTCGAGCTGGCGATCGGCTTCGGCCTCGTGCCGATGGTCGACCAGCAGGCCGGCGGGACGCTGCTCCAGCGCGTCGGCACGATCCGGCGCCAGATCGCGTCCGAGCTCGGCATGGTCATCCCGCCCGTCCGCATCCGCGACGACGTCGGGCTCGACTCGCACGAGTACGTCATGCGCGTGCGCGGGACTGAAGTCGGCCGCGGCGGCGTGATGCCCGGCCACCACCTCGCGATGGACCCCGGCGACGCCATGGGCCAGCTGCCGGGCATCCCCACCACCGAGCCGGCCTTCGGCCTGCCCGCGGTGTGGGTGCCGGAGAGCGGCCGCGCCGAGGCGGAGGCGCTGGGCTGGACGGTGGTCGACCTCGAGTCCGTGGTCGTCACCCACCTCACCGAGACGATCCGCACGAACGCGTCCGAGCTGCTCACGCGGCAGGAGACCCGCCAGCTGCTCGACCAGCTCAAGGAGGTCAACCAGGCCGTGGTCGACGAGGTCGTGCCCGACGTGCTGTCGGTCGGCGAGATCCAGCGCGTGCTGCAGGCGCTGCTGCGCGAGGGCGTCTCCGTGCGCGACCTCGGCGCGGTCGTCGAGGCGATCGGCGACAAAGCCCGCCTCACCCGCGACGTGGCGATGCTGGCCGAGTACGCCCGCCAGGCGCTCGGCCGCACGATCGTGGCGCCGTACCTGGACTCCGAGGCGACGCTGCGGGCGATCGCGCTCGACCCGTCGCTCGAGCAGGAGGTCGCCGAGGCGCTCGTGCAGACCGCCGACGGCGAGTTCCTGGCCATGGACCCGATGCGCGCCCACGGGCTCGTGGATGCCGCGGCGGAGCTGGTCGAGCAGGCGCTCGCGCGCGGCGGCCGGCCCGTGATGCTGTGCTCCGCCCGGGTGCGCCGACACCTGCGGCGCCTGTTCGAGCAGCGGCTCCCGCAGCTCGCCGTGTGCTCCTATAACGAGATCGCGCCCGGTGTCAGCGTTGAAACCGTCGGCGTCCTCGATCCGACCGCTCTTGCGTCACGCGCGGGAGCAAACGCTGTTGCCGTTGCGGGTTAGTGCCGATCTAGGAACTGGACATGGATACGACGCTCGAGCCTGAAACCGACACGAAGACCTACCGCGGCCGCACGCTCGAGGAGCTGCTGCCCAAGATCCGGGCCGAGCTCGGCGCCGACGCGATCGTGCTGCGCCGCCGCGAGGGCCTCGCGGGCGGCATGGGCGGGTTCTTCCAGAAGTCCTACGTCGAGGTCGACGCCCGCGCGGCGCTCCCGGATGAGCGGGTGGGTGGGGACGTATTCCGCAACGATCGCGCGACGGCCGAGGGCCTCGCGTCCCCGGCAATCCAGGCGCTGGTCGACCAGGCCGCCCCGTTCGCCGACGCGCTCGCGCAGGCCCAGGCCACGGTCGGCGACCGCGCGCACGAGGTCCTGATCGCGGCCGCGACCGGCGCGGCCGACGCCGGCCTCTACGGGCCGCAGCCGAACCGCGACGCGATCCAGGAGGCCTCCCCGGGGATCGACTCGATCACCGCGATCGAGCAGCCAGCGCCGGCGCACGACGAGGGCGCCGCGCCAGGGTACGCGTCCGCGTACGAGGCGCCCGAGGTCGCGGCGTCCGCCGGCGAGGCTCTCGGCGCGGAGCGCCCGGCCGCGGCCGACGCGGCCGAGCAGCGGCTCGTCGCCGCCGGCCTGAGCGCCGTCCTCGCCGCCGACGTCGTCGCCGAAGCGGTCGCGCACGGCCTGCCGTTCGCGCAGCCGCGCGCGCTCAAGAAGCTGATCCGCACCGCGCTCGCGCGGCGCATGCCCGTGATGGCCGACCTCGGCGGCGAGGCGCGCACGATCGCGTTCGTCGGCGGGGGCGGCGCGGGCAAGACGTCCGCCGCCGAGCACCTCGCCGCCGCCTACGCGCGCGTGGATGCGGAGGTCGTCGTCGTCGCGCTGCGCTCGCAGGACGGCGGCACCGGCCTCGCCTCCCGCCTCGAGCCGCTCGGCGTGTCGGTGATCGCCGCCGACGACGCCCAGCAGGCCGGCCGACGCCTCGCGCGCCGCCAGGCCTCGCTCACGATCGTCGACGCTCCCGCCGCCGGGCCCGCCGACCGCGCCGCCGTCGGCCGCATCGCCGAGGACCTGCGGGCGCTCGGCGTGACCGAGGTCCACCTCGCGCTGCCCGCCACGCTGAGCGCGCCCGCCGCCGAGGAGCTGGCCGCGGCGCTGGCGCCGCTCGGCGTCACCCACATCGCGCTCACCCATGCCGACCAGACCGCCCGTCCGGGCGCTCCGGTCGAGCTCGCCGTCACGGGCCGCCGCGCGCTGTCCTACGTGTGTACGCGCGCCGAGATCGCGCCCGCCGACCCCGACCACCTGGCAAAGCAGTTGCTGCCCTGATAGAGCCGCATGTCTGTGAGCGCCCCACAGGTCCCCGCCATCCCCGCCGGCGAGCACGTGCAGGTCAGCCTGCCGCACGTCGGCCTCCTGCCGGCCACCGTCGAGTCGATCGAACCTGGCGCCGTCGTGCTCGCGCTGGCGGTCGGCGACGCGCGCGTGAGGCGCATGCAGGGCGCCGAGGTGGCGGTGGAGCACGCGACCGGCCGCGGCATCAACCGCTTCGGCGGGATCCTCCACCTCGACGACGCGCGGCCGGAGATCCTCCGGGTCGTCCTCCAGGGCGAGGCCGAGCGCATCCAGCGCCGCGAGTGGGCCCGCGTCGACGCCACGCTGCCGATCCGAGTCCGCGGCATCGACGAGCCGATCGGCGGCGAGACCGTCACGCTCAACATCTCCGGCGGCGGCGTGCTGGTGAAGGACATCTGGCGGATGCCGCTCGGCATCGACGTGCGGATCGAGCTCGAGGTCGAAGCCGGCGCGCCGCCGATCACGGCGCTCGGCCGCGTCGTGCGCGAGCCGGCGGCCGACCAGAGGGGCATCCGGATCGACAGCATCGCCCGCGAGGACGAGGAGCGCCTCGTCAAGCTCGTGCGCGACCGTGAGCTGGCCGCCCTGCGACTGGCGAGGGGCCGATGATGGGCAAAACAAGTTTTGCCTTGCGAGTTCGCCTGACGGCGAACATCGCGGAGGAGGTCTCGTCATGAGCAAGAAGAAGAAGACCGAGGCCGAGGCGCCCGGGGCCGCGAAGAGCGTGTCGGTCGCTGCGCACCCGCGGGCCCGCGGCTCGATCCGGCGCATCCGCGCCCGCACCGCGCTCGCGGCGTTCGCGATCGTCCTCTTCCTCTCGCTGAACGCCGGCGTCCCCGGTCAGGAGGCCGCGCTGCGCGCCCTGGTCGCGGGTCTGGTCGGCAACCTCGCCGGCTGGGCGTGCGCGCTCGCCGTCTGGCGCTCGCTGATCATGGCCGAGCTGCAGCTCGCCACCGAGGCGCGGATCGAGCGCCGCCGCGCGGCCGCCGAGGCCGCCGAGCGGGCCGCCGCCTGATCTGACCCATGGAACGCATCGAGCCGATCAGGCCTGACCGCACGGTCCAGCCGGTCGTCCTCCCCCGGCTGACGCCGGTCGAGCGCGAGCAGGAGAAGCAGCGCCGCGAGCGCGAGCGCCGCCGCCGCGCGTCGCAGCGCCCTCAGAACCCCCCTCAGCCGGGCGGTTCTGGGATCGATGTCCGGGTCTGAGACCGTTACCGCCGCCCGGATGGCGGCGGTTCTCATCAGGGCGTCGGCCGGATGCCCGACGCAGGGAACAAATTTCTCAAGTCCTCTGAGAACGGGCCGATCACTCCGCTTGTAAGAAGGGGTGACACGGAGTCGCCCCGGCCTGTAAACCAAGTCATCAAGGAGAGATGATCATGGGCCTTCGTATCCAGAACAACGTTGAGGCGTTCAACGCCCACCGTCAGCTCACCGGCACGGCGTCCAAGGCCGCCAAGTCGATGGAGAAGCTGTCCTCGGGCTACCGCATCAACCGCGCCGCCGACGACGCTGCCGGCCTCGCCATCTCGGAGAAGATGCGCGCTCAGATCGGTGGTCTCGCCCAGGCGCAGCGCAACGCGCAGGACGGCGTCTCGCTCGTCCAGACCGCTGAGGGCGCCCTCACCGAGGTGCACTCGATGCTGCAGCGCGTGCGTGACCTGAAGGTGCAGTACGAGAACGGGACGCTCGACGACGACGACAAGTCCGCGATCGTGGCCGAGGTCAAGCAGCTGGCGTCGGAGATCTCCGACATCAGCGAGAAGACCGAGTTCAACGGCATCACGCTGCTCGACGGTGCCGGCGGCTCCGGCGGGACGATCTCGTTCCAGGTCGGCGCCAACGGCTCCGAGACGATCGAGGTCACGACCAAGGACGTGGCCGGCGTCTCGGGCACCGGCGAGATCGACGGCGTCAGCGACACCGCTGGCTGGGAGGCGATCGACCTCGACGACATCGACACCGCGATCAACAACGTGTCGACCCTCCGCGCCGACTTCGGCGCGGTCCAGAACCGCCTCGAGCACCGCCTCAACAACCTCGCGACCTACCAGGAGAACCTGGTGGCGTCGGAGAGCCGGATCCGCGACGTGGACATGGCCAGCGAGATGGTCAACTTCACGAAGCTCGGGATCCTGCAGCAGGCCGGCACGAGCATGCTCGCGCAGGCCAACCAGGCGCCGCAGAACGTTCTCTCGCTTCTGCGCTAGTCGCGCCCTACATAACCCCACCGAGGGACGGATCGTCAACGGGCGGCCTACATGGCCGCCCGTCGGCGTTAAGGGCCTGTCCAAGAACCCCGCCACGCCCGTGGCGGCCGTGGACACTTCGCCGGATCGCCACTCGAACGCTCGGAAATACGTTCGTATTCCCTTCGGTTCGTGCGGCGCCCGGCTCGATCCACGACCACCACGGCCGGGCCGGATCGTCTTGGACAGACCCTAAAGGTCGGCATCGGGTGGTCGATGACCGGGGCGCATCCGTCTTCCAAGGAGGGACACGCCCCCTATGGGCCTTCGCATCCAGAACAACGTTGAGGCGTTCAACGCCCACCGACAGCTGTCGACTACGGCGTCCAAGGCCGCGAAGTCGATGGAGAAGCTTTCGTCCGGCTACCGGATCAACCGCGCGGCCGACGACGCCGCCGGCCTCGCCATCTCGGAGAAGATGCGCGCGCAGATCGGCGGCCTCGCCCAGGCGAACCGCAACGCGCAGGACGGCGTCTCGCTCGTGCAGACCGCCGAGGGCGCGCTGAACGAGGTCCACTCGATGCTGCAGCGCGTGCGTGATCTCAAGGTCCAGTACCTGAACGGCACGCTCGACGCCGACGACAAGAAGTCGATCGTCGCCGAGGTCACGCAGCTCGCCGACGAGATCGGCGAGATCGCCGGCAAGACCGAGTTCAACGGCATCAACCTGCTCGACGGGACCGGCGGCTCCGGCGGCGTGATCTCGTTCCAGGTCGGCGCGAACACCGACGAGACCGTCTCGGTGACGACGCGCGACATCGCCGGCGTCTCCGGCACCGGTGGCATCGACGGCGTGAGCGACACCGCGGGCTGGGAGGCGGTCGACCTCGACGCCATCGACACCGCGATCAACAACATCTCCAATCTGCGGTCCGAGTTCGGCGCGGTCCAGAACCGCCTCGAGCACCGGATGGCGAACCTGACCGCCTACCAGGAGAACCTGGTCGCATCGGAGAGCCGGATCCGCGACGTGGATATGGCCAGCGAGATGGTCAACTTCACGAAGCTCGGGATCCTCCAGCAGGCCGGCACGAGCATGCTCGCGCAGGCCAACCAGGCGCCCCAGAACGTCCTGTCGCTGCTGCGTCAGTAGGCCGGATCTTCCCTCGGCGTGCGGGCGGCCTCCGGGCCGCCCGTCGTCGTTAAAGGCCGCCACGCCAGGGCCGATGAACGGGGCATGTCCGCCCTCGCCGTGGTCCCCGCCTGCCTGCGGGACCAGCACGACGCCGAGCTGCTCGGCCGCTGCCTCGTGGCGCTCTGGCGCACGGCGCCGGGGATGCCCGCGATCGTGGTCGACGCGTCGCCGGCCGGCCGCGGCGACCAGCTCGCGCCGGTCTGCGCGGAGCTCTCGTACGAGCTGCTGCGCGTCGAGCCCCGCACGTCGTTCGCCCGTGCCGCCAACGCGGGCCTGGCGATCGCGGAGGGCGTCGGCGCCGACGCGGTCGTCGTCCATCACGACGTCGAGCCGCTCGAGTCCGGCTGGCTCGACGCGCTGGCCGGCGCGCGCGGCGACATCGTCGGCGGCCGCCTGCTGTTCCCGGACGGCACGCTCCAGCACTGCGGCTACCAGTACTCACCGCTGCACGGGCAGTTCGTGCCACGGATGCTGTTCGGCCCGGCCGACCTCCCCGCGAGCTTCGAGCCCGCGGTCTGCCCGGTCGGCGCCGCGCTCACCCTGATCCGCCACGACGCGCTCGTGGCGCTCGGCGGGTTCGATGAACGCCACGCCGACATCGATCTCAGCCTGCGCGCATTCGCCGCCGGCGGCACGTGCGCGTACGAACCCGGCGCCGCCGCGGTCCACCACGGCGTTTCGTGGGGCGGCACCGCTCCCGGCGACGAGGCCCGCGAGTTCGCCGACGAGCTGAGGCGGCGGTTCGCGTGAACGCCCTGTTCGTCGGCACCGGTAACGGCGGCGTCTGCTGGTACCGCTCCGCGCTGCCCGCGATGGCGCTGGGCGCCGACTGGATCGGCGTCGTCGGCGAGCCCGGCGCCCTGCGGCGCGCCTCCGGCGGCTTCGCCGAGCCGCGTGACGAGGCCGCGTGGGGCGAGTACGACGTGGTCGTCCTCCAGCTCGTCCAGGGCGAAGCCTGGCTGCGCCGGATCGCCGAGCTGCAGGCGGCGGGCGCGACCGTGCTGTACGAGATCGACGACGACCTGCGCGGCGTGGCGGCCGAGCCTGGCCACGAGTTCGCGACGAAGTTCCCGCCGCAGCGCATCCGCGCCCACGAGGCCGCGATAGGGGCGTGCGACGGCGTGATCTGCTCGACACCGGTGCTCGCCGAGCGCCTGGCCGACCTCCACGACCGCATCCACGTGTGCGCCAACGGCATCGACCTCGCCCGCTACCCGTACCCGCTGCCGCAGCGCGACACGTGCACGGTCGGCTGGGCGGGCGGCACGGGCCACGAGCGGGCGATGCGGCCCTGGCTTCCCGCCGTCGCCGCCGTGCTGGAGGCGCGCCCGCACGCGCGGTTCCGCACGCTCGGCCAGCCGTTCGGGCACCGGCTCGCGGAGCGCTTCGGCGCGGCGCGCGCCAGCGCGGCGCCGTTCACCGCGCTCGACACCTACCCCGCCGCGATGGCCGCCTTCGATGTCGTGCTCGCCCCCGCCGCAAGCTCCCCGTTCTTCGCTGCCAAGAGCGACCTGCGCTTTCTCGAGGCGGCCGCGCTCGGCCTGCCGGTGGTCGCCGATCCGGCGGTCTACCCCTCGGTGATCCACAGCGAGACCGGCCTGCACGCCGACACGCCCGACGCGGCGCGCGAGCACATGCTGGCGCTGGTCGACGACCCGCAGCTGCGCCACGAGCTCGGCGCTGCCGCCCGCGCCTACGTCGAGCGCGAGCGGGCGATGCCGGTCGCCGCGCGGCAGTGGGAGCGGGCGCTCGGCGCCGCTCTCAAGATCGCCGCATGAGGGCCGAACACCGGGGCATGACCGTCCCGAGCGCACCCCTGTGCGTGATCCCGTCGTACCTGCGCACGCCCGCCGATCTCGATCTGCTGGTGCGCTGCCTGGTGTCGCTGTGGAGCACCGCGCCCGGCGCCGGCGTGCTGGTCGTCGACGACGGCAGCCCGGAGCGTTCCCTGGTCACGCAGCTCGCCGCCGCGGTCGACGAGCTCGGCTACGAGCTGGTCGCCAAGGAGGAGAACGAGGGCTTCTCGCGCACGGTCAATGTCGGCCTCCGCCGCGCGCTCGAGACCGGCCGCGACGCCGTCCTCGTCAACGCCGACATCGAGTTCCACGAGGCCGGCTGGCTCGACCGCATGGTCGCCCGCACCGATACGCAGGACCGCCCGGCGGCGGTGGTGGGCGCGCGCCTGCTCTACCCGAACGGCTGCATCCAGCACGCCGGCGTCTTCTTCGCGCCCCAAAGCCGGGCGTTCTGGCACCGCTGCCAGTACGGCCCGTCGAACCTGCCCGAGGCCCTGATGCCCGTCCGCTGCCCGGTGACCGGCGCGCTGCAGCTCATCCGTCACGAGGCGCTCGAGACCGTCGGGCTCTACGACGAGGGCTATCGCATGGCCTACGAGGACGTCGACTATTGCCTGCGCGTCTTCGAGTCGGGCCGCGAGTGCATCTATGAGCCCTCGGTGTGCGCCTTCCACCACGAGAGCGTCTTCCGCGGCCGCGCCACGCCCAAGATCGAGGCGTGGCAGGAAGCGTCGCTCAAGCGGCTGCGCGAGAAGTGGAACCGCACCGACCTGTCCCCCTTTACCCCCGCGATCGTATGAACGACCTCCCCCGCACGCTCTTCATCGGCATCTCGAACGGCGCCGTCGCGTGGTACCGCTGCGCGCTCCCCGCCACCGTGCTCGGCTGCGATTGGATCGGCCTCCGCGGCGACCCGTCGGGTGCGGAGGTCCGCACCGGCCAGGTCACCCCGGACTTCACGATCGCCGACGTCGCGGACTACGAGGTCGTCGTCGTGCAGCAGGTCCGCGGCCGGGCCTGGCTCAAGACGATCCGCGAGTGGCAGGCCGCCGGCGTCACCGTGCTCTACGAGATCGACGACTGGCTCCACGGCGTCCGCCGCATCGAGCACACGCACGCGGACAAGCTCGACCGGGCGACGGTGGAGACGTACGAGCTCTGCATGCGCGCGGCCGACGGGATCATCTGCTCGACCGACTGGCTGGCGCGGCGCTACCGCCCGCTCAACAGCCGCACGTGGACCTGCCGCAACGGCATCGACCTCCTGCGCTACCGCTTCACGCGCCCCGATCGCGACCACGTCGGCATCGGCTGGTCGGGCGGCACGGGCCACAAGGCCGCGGTGCGGCCATGGATCGAGCAGGTCGGCCGCGTCATGCGCGAGCACGCCGACACGCGCTTCATCAGCGTGGGCCAGCCGTTCGCCCAGTGGCTCGAGCCCGAGTTCCCTGGTCGCACGCTCGCCGTCCCGTTCACGGCGCTCGAGGTGTACCCGGCGGCGATGACGCACTTCGACATCGCGCTCGCGCCGGCCGGCAAGAGCGACTACTTCAAGGGCAAGAGCGACTTGCGCTGGCTCGAGGCCGCGGCGCTCTCGATGCCCTGCATCGCCGACCCCGACGTCTACCCCGAGATCGAGCACGGCGTCACCGGCTTCCACGCGGCGACCCCCGAGGAGGCGGGCGAGATCCTGCGCGAGCTCGTCGCCGACCGCGGGCTGCGCGAGCGCGTCGGCGCCGCGGCGCGCGAGTACGTGGTCGAGCACCGCACCGTGCAGGTCGCGGCCCAGTCCTGGGCCGAGGTGCTGCGCGAGGCTGTGGCCGCGCCGCTCGCCGCATGAGCCTCGAAGCCGCCATCGCGCGCGTCGCGCAGATCCACGGCATGCTGGCGCCCGCCGCGCCGGCGCCGGCCGCGGCGACCGCCGCTCCCGCGTTCACCCAGGCGCTCCAGGCCGCGGGCGCGCCCACGGCGACGACGGCGGTGCTCCCCAGTACGGGCACGCCCGCCGGCCAGGCGATGGTCAACCTCGCGCGCGCCGAGGTCGGCGTCGCCGAGCAGCCGCCGGGGTCGAACGACTCCCCGCGCATCGCGCAGTTCCGCCAGGCGACCGCGGGCGCGCCCGGCCCCGGGCCGTGGTGCGCGTACTTCGTCTCGTGGGCCGCCCGCGAGGCCGGCGCGCCGATCGGCGACGCCGGCCAGGGCTACGGCCGGGTCGACGACGTCTGGGCCTGGGCCGAGCGGTCCGGCAAGGCGATCCCGGCCGGCAGCGGCCGCCCGCAGCCCGGCGACCTGATCGTGTGGGACGAGCACATCGGCATCGTCGAGTCGGTCGGCGCCGACGGCAGCATCCACACCATCGAGGGCAACTCGTCCGACCGCGTGTCGCAGCGCACGTACGGGGCCGACGGCGGCGGCGCCATCGGCTACGTGCGGCTCGGTTAAGGACCGCGGATCGTGGCCGAATACCGGGACGTGTCCGTCTCCACGCCTTCCTTCCGCCTGTCCGAATTCGAGCTCGACAGCGGCACCGGCATCCTCCACCCGCACGGCGCGCTCGCGCCCGCCGGCTACCTCGACGGCGCCGAGCAGGTGCTGCTCGAGCGGCTCCCGACGATTGCCGACCTGAGCACCGGCTCCGACGAGCTGCGCCGCCTGATGCGCGACTGGCCGACCCGCTATCACCTCACGCCCTACCGGGCGACGCTGTTCGACGCGCTCGGGCTCTCGCGCGTGGGCGACCGCCGCGTGCTCGAGCTGGGCGCCGGCTGCGGCGCGATCACCCGCTGGCTCGGCGAGCACTTCGGCGAGGTGCACGCGATCGAGGGCGACGCCAACCGCGCTCGCGTCGCGCGCGCCCGGACCGCCGACCTCGACTCGGTCAGCATCTACGCCGCCAACTACTCGCAGCTCGCCGAGCGCGACGCGTTCGACATGGTGACGCTGATCGGGGTGCTCGAGTACGGGCACCTGTACCACCCCGACCACAAGCTCGACCCCGAGCGGTCCGCGGTGGCGAACCTCCGCGTCGCTCGCGAGGCGCTCGCCGAGGACGGCGTGCTCGTCCTCGCGATCGAGAACCGCCTCGGGCTCAAGTACCTCAACGGCGCCCGCGAGGACCACTCCGGCAAGCTGTTCGAGGGCATCGAGGGCTACCCCTCGTCCGCGACCCCGGTGACCTGGAACGCGCGGACGCTGGAGGGCATGCTCGCGCAGGCCGGTTTCGCGGCCGCCGACTTCCTGTTGCCGTTCCCGGACTACAAGCTCGCGACGACGATCCTCAACCCTGCGCGGGTGAGCGACGAGGACCGCATCCATCAGTGGATCGCGGGCGCCGCGCCCGACCGCGGCGCCGAGCGCGGCCCGCTGCTCTACAACGAGTCGCTCGCCTGGCGCGAGCTGTCGGAGGCCGGCCTCCTGCGCGACCTCGCGAACTCGTTCCTCGTCGTGGCCTACCGCGACGACCGCGACGGCGCCGCCGAGCGCCTCGGCCTCGACCTCGAGTGGTCGGCCCGCCACTACACGCTCGACCGCCGCGTCGGCCTGCGCAAGCGCGCGACGCTGCGCGACGGCACGGTCGAGCACGAGCCGGCCCCGTTCGGCGACGCCGAGGCGGTCGCGGCGCGGCAGGCGATGGAGGCCTTCGGCATCGTGAACGAGCCGCGGCCCGAGCGGTTCGTCCGCGGCGAGTCGCTGCTGCTGGAGATCATGGAGGCGATCGCCGCCGAGGGGCTCGGCCGCCGCGTCTCGACCACGTTGCAGGCGTGGCGCACGTGGCTGCTCGAGCGGTTCGGCACCGGCGAGGGCAGCCCGGAGCGCCCGCTGGTGGACGGCGCGGCGTTCGACGCCACGTGGTGGAACATCATCGTCGAGCCGGAGAGCGGCGCCTGGCAGCTGATCGACCTCGAGTGGCGGCTCACCCGGCCGGTCCCGGTCGACTTCGTGGTCTGGCGCACGGTCGGCCACTTCCTGGTGCGCCACCACGCGCAGCTCCCACGCCCGGTGCGCGCCCACACGAAGGGCAAGTTGCTGGCCGTCATGCTCGGCCTGACCGGCGTGCGGATCGCCGAGCACGAGCACGAGGCGTTCAAGGCGTTCGACGTCGAGCTGGCCGAGGCGATCGCGCCCGGCCCGCTGCCCGCCGGCCCGTCGGCCGGGCTCGAGCGGGTGCGCGGGATGTCCGTGCCGCCGGCCCTTCCCTTCACGGTGTTGGCGCTGGCCGACGAGCTCGCCGCCGACCCCGCCCTGCTCGCCGCGTACGCCGACCGCTTCGCCGCCGACGAGGAGGCGACGCTCGTCATCTACGCGCCGGACGCGGAGCCCGAGCCGACCGCCGAGGCACTGACCCGCGCGCTCGAGGCGGCCGGCATCGCCGCCGCGCCCGACCTCGTGCTGCTGGCCGTGCCAGGCGGCGAGGACGCCGAGGCCGCGATCATGGGCCAAGCGGTCGCGCTGCTGTCCGAGCACCCGGCGCCCGCGCCGTTCGACGAGCTCCCGCGCTTCCCGGCCGCCGACGCCGACGCGCTCCGCACCCTCGCCGAGGCGACGTGGGGGTAGCGGTGCGGTTCAACGTCCTGACCTTCGCGGACGAGATCGCGGCGGATCCGTCGCTGCTCGCCGCGTGGGCGCGCGCCTTCGACGGCGGCGACGCCGCCACCCTCGTGATCTACGCCCCCGGTCGGGACGAGCAGGCGATGTACGCCGATCTGGTCGGTCCGATCATGGAGGCCGGGCTCGACGAGGACGGCACCGCGGACGTGCTCGCGCTCCCGATCCCCGCCACCGCGGCGGGCGAGGTCGAGCTGTGCCAGATGGCCGCCGCCGTGCTGACCCGGCGCGAGCCCGCCGACATCTTCCGCTTCCTGCCCCGCCTCACCCCCGAGGACGACCTGCGCGCCGCCGCCGGTCGCCCCGCCGCCGCGCCGGCCCGCCGCCACCGGCTCGCGGTCTGCTCGATCCTGCGCGAGGAGGGCCGCTACCTGCGCGAGTTCGTCGAGTTCCACCGGATCGTCGGCGTCGAGCACTTCTACCTCTACGACAACGGCTCCACCGACGACACCGCCGAGGTGCTGGCTCCGTACGTCGACGAGGGGGCGTGCACATACATCCACTTCGCGCACCCGGTCGCACAGGTGCCCGCGTACAACCACTGCATCCGCACGTTCGGAGCGCAGAACGACTGGATCGCCTGCATGGACGCCGACGAGTTCTTCTTCGCGCCCGCCGCCGGCGACCTGCCGGAGGCTCTGCGCGAGTTCGACGACTACGGCGCCGTCCACGTCAACTACGCCAACTACGGGACCTCCGGCCACGAGACGCCGCCCGACGAGCCGGTCATCTCCGCCTACAGGAGGCGCGGTCGCCACGACGCGGTCGTGCCGTACCCCCACCTGCTCAAGCGCCCCGGCCTCGATCGCAACGACCCGGCGAGCTACCACGCGCTCGATGCGCACATCACGAGCGTCGTGCGCCCGGAGCGCGTGCTCGAGTGCAAGTCGCCCCACCACTGGACGTTCCGCGACGGTTGGTTCGGCGTCACCGAGAACCACGAGCCGCACTTCGGGCCGTGGACCAAGACCGTGAGCATGCGCAAGCTCCGCTTCAACCACTACTGGACCAAGTCGGTCGAGGACTGCCGCCGCAAGTTCGAGCGCGGCCGGGCGTCGACCGACAAGACGCGCGCGTGGCCGCACGACTTCCTCGAGCGCAACGCCGTGCTCAACGACGTCGAGGACCACGAGATCCTCGTCCACCTCCCGGCGCTGCGCGCCGCCCTCGACCCCGCCTACGCGACCTGACATGTCCACCGACCTGCACCTGCGCGTCCAGTCGGCGCTCGACGACGACCGGGCGGACCTCGCCTTCGACCTGCTCCGCGGCCACGCCGCCGACGCCGTCGACATCCAGCTCCTGAACGACATGGCGGTGATCGCGCACGCCGGGGGCGAGACCGCCAAGGCGGTCGACCTGCTGCGCGCCGCGACCCTCATCGCGCCCGAGCGGGCCGACCTCAAGAAGAACCTCGGCGTGCTCGAGGCGGACGACGCGCCCGAGTTCGTCGTGACGGGCGGCGGCGTCCAGCCGCTCGTCCCGCACATGACGGCCGAGGAGCTGTTGCTCCTGCGGGCCGTCGGCGGCCACCGCCGCTTCGTGGTCGAGTTCGGCTGCGGCGGGTCCACCGCCGAGTGGCTGCGGCTGGGCGTCGAGCGTGTCATCTCGATCGAGTCCGACGCCGCCTGGGTGACCGACCTGCGCGAGCACCCCGAGCTCGCCGGCGCGCTCGCCTCGAAGCAGCTCACGCTGATCCACGCGAACGTCGGCCCGACCGGCGACTGGGGCGCGCCGAAGGGCCAGATGCAGCGCTGGCCGGGCTACTGGTCGCAGATCTGGGAGCTGCCGGGCGTCTCCGCGGCCGACCTCGTGTTCGTCGACGGGCGGTTCCGCGTCGCGTCCGCGCTCAACGCCGCACTGCATGTCGCTGCCGGCGTCCCGATCGTCATGCACGACTTCTCCGGCCGCCCGCACTACCACGCGGTGCTCGAGCACCTCGAGGTCGTGGCCCTGGCCGGGAGCCTCGCCGTCCTCCAGCGCCGTGCGGACCTCGATCCCGCGCGGGTCGTGGACGCCATCGCTCGCCACGCGCTCGATCTGCGATAGGGGGTACATAGGCCGTATGGCCGACCCGAAGACGGAGGAGATGCGCCTCGAGCAGCTCCAGCGCGCGCGCACGGAGCGCGAGCAGGCCGGCGACGCGTCCGAGCCTGCCGAGGAGAAGACGCACGAGCGGCGCGCCCAGCGCGCCGCGTACCTGAAGGAGAAGCTCGACGAGCGAGCCAGGTCCGAGGAGGAAGCATGAGCGAGCACGCCGAGCCCGAGCCCGAGCGCGACGTCGAGGACATGGAGGAGCGCTCGGAGCGCCTCGAGGATCAGATCGACGACACGCGCGAGGACTGGGAGCGCAAGAAGGGCGACTCCGGCGTCCCCGGCGCGCCGGACGACACCGACGACGACTAACTCGCCAGGCTGAGGTTCAGCGCGGGCAGCTCGACGACGCCGGCGCGGTCGGTGACCGTGCCGATCCGGCGCGCGCCGGGGTGGTGGGACGCGAGCAGCGAGGCGGCGGCGTCGGCCGTCGACGGCGGGACGACGACGGCGAAGCCGCACCCCATGTTGAAGACCTCCCACATCTCGGCGTCGGTGACCTGGCCGAGCTCCTGTACGAGCCCGAAGATCGGCGGCACCGGCAGCGGGTGCTCGATCGCGAACCCGACGTCGGTGTTGAGGCGGGTGAGGTTCAGCAGCCCGCCGCCGGTGATGTGCGCGAGGCCGTGGACTCGCAGCCCCGAGCGCAGGAGCTCGAGCACGGCGCGGACGTAGATCGTGGTCGGCTCGAGCAGCGCGTCGGCGACCGTGGGTCCCTGGAGCTGCGGGGGGCGGTCGTCGAGCGTGAGGGCCGCGAGCGCGCGGCGGGCGAGCGAGTAGCCGTTGGAGTGCAGGCCCGACGACGGGATGCCGATCAGCGCGTCGCCGGGGCGGCAGGCGGCGCCGCTGACGATCGCGTCGAGCGCGACGAGGCCGACGCACGCTGCAGTGAGGTCGAAGCCGGTCGGCGAGGGGTGGCCGCGGATCAGCTCCGGCAGCACCGCGACCTCGCCACCGGGGATCTCGACGCCGGCCAGCTCCGCACCGCGCTTGAGGCCGAGGCCGATCTCGCGCATCACGCCGGGATCGGCCCGCTCGACCGCCAGGTAGTCGAGCAGCGCGATCGGCTCGGCGCCGACGCACACGACGTCGTTGACGTTCATCGCCACGCAGTCGACGCCGACGGTGTCGTAGCGCCGCGCCTGCTCGGCGACGATCAGCTTCGACCCGACCCCGTCGGTGCCGAGCGCGATCCCGAGGTTCGGCGCGACCTCGAGCACGGCGGCGAAGTGGCCCGGCAGCGGCACCGTCCGGCCAGGGCGCCCGAGGTCGATCGTGCGGAGCACTCCGACCAGCGCGGCCACGCCGGCGTCCGCCGCCGCGGTGTCGACGCCGGACTGCGCATACGCGTCGGTCATCGCGCCCGATCGTGCCACACCGCGCCGACGATCACGCCGCGCAGCGGCGTCGCCAGGCGGTGAGGATCGCTGCGGCGAGCGCCACGCGGTAGGCGGCGAAGACCGCGAGGGGCAGCTCGCCGCGGCGCTCCAACCGCAGCGCCGCCCACGACGACAGCGCCGCGGCGGCGGCGCCGGCGGCGAGCGGGCGCACGGTCGTAGCCGGCGGGCGGCGGGCGACGAGCCGCGCGCCCTTGAGCGCCGCCGCGCCGGCGAGCACCGGCAGCGCGACCTCGCGCGACAGCTCCGCCGCCTCGGCGCGGCCGAAGCCGCGTGCCCGCGCCGCCGCGCGGGTCGCGCCGCTGCGCGAGACGCCGGGGATCAGGGCGAGCGCCTGCGCGCATCCCAACGCGAGGCCGTCGGCGAGGTCCGGCTCCGTGCGGCGGGCCGGCGTGCGGTCGGCGAGCACCATCGCGACCGCGCCCGCGACGAGCGTGGCGGCGATCGACGGCGCGTTCCCGAGCCGCTCCTCGACGAACCGCTCGAACACGAGGCCCGCGACCGCCGGCGGCGCGGTCGCGGCGGCCAGGAACCGCCACCGGACCGGCCGCCGCTCGAACGCGAGCGCGACCGCGGTGCCGGCGTGGAGCGCGACCTCGATCTCCTTGCGCGCCGCTCCCTCCAGCCTCGCGTGACGCCGTTGGAGCAGCAGTCCGACGTGCGCGGACGAGGAGATCGGGAGCAGCTCGGCCGGGCCCTGCAGGAGCCCGAGGAGGAAGGTCTCGTCAGCGGCCGGCATCGGCGGCCGGCTCGCCGGACGCCTGCACCGGCCCGTTGCGCCGACGGCGCCAGCGGACGAAGAAGTAGATCGCCGCCACGACGATCGTCGCCGCCACGGCGTAGTCGACGTAGTGGAGGTAGTCCTTCCAGTCCTCCCAGTTGTCGCCGACCTGCTTGCCGATGAACGTCAGCATGAAGATCCACGGGACGCAGCCGAGCGTGGTCAGCAGCGTGAACCGCCAGAACGGCATCCGCGCGACCCCCGCCGGAAGCGAGATGAACGTGCGGATGATCGGCAGCATGCGCGAGAAGAACACGGTCGCGTCGCCGTAGCGCTCGAACCAGCGGTCGGCCCACGCGAGGTGCGACGGCTTGATGTGCAGCTTCTTGCCGTGCTTCTCGAGGATGTCGATGCGCCCGAAGTAGCCGACCGCGTATGCCAGCCAGGAGCCGACCACGTTCGCGATCGTGCCCGTCGCCACGACGGCGAACATCGAGTACTCGCCGTTCGAGACGTTGAAGCCCGCGAACAGGAACGTGGTCTCCGACGGGATCGGGATGCACGCGCTCTCGGCCACCATCAGGACGAAGATCCCGGGCAGGCCCATGGCGTCGACCACGTCGACTGCGAACTGGACCAGGGGGTCGGTGATGGAGGCGAGCAGCAGCGGCGGCACGGCGGTCCAGGGTAGCCGCCGTGCCGCCGCCTCCGACTGACCGTTAGGGCAGCAGCGGCCCGCGGAATGGCTCGGTGCCGTTGGCGAGCGTGACGTCCGGCCCGCCGTGCGACTCCATGTACGCGACCATGCGCGACAGGTCGCTGACGCCGTTGGCGCCGGCCAGCGGGGCGATCTGCAGGGTGCTGAGCACGCCGAAGCCCCGGCCCTGACGGTCGATGAACGCGCTGCCCGAATCGCCAGGGATGCCCGGCGTCGCGGTGTAGACCTGGTGCGTCCAGCCGCCGCCCGCAGTCCCCAGGCTGATGCCCTCCTTCGGCGACAGCTGCGAGATGCCGAGGCGGAGCGACGAGTTGCCGTACGAAAGCACCTTGTCGCCCTGCGCGGTGGTGGTCGCCGTCCCGGTCGGCCCGCCCCAGAACGGGATCGTCGGGTTGACGCGCCCGTAGTCGGCCGGGTCGAGCTTGACCAGCCCGATGTCGTTGTACTGGCAGGTGTTGGCGTCGGTCTCGCCGCCCGCCTGCATCGTCACCCACGACGAGTAGACGATCGTCCCGGGCCGGGTCGCCCCGTCGACCTCCACCGGCGTGCCGTGCGGCAGCGAGCCGGCGATGCAGCCGTTGGTGGCGGTGTTGCCGTCGGTGCCCGAGCAGTGCGCGGCCTGGCCGATGTAGACGTTGTCCGCCGCGTCGAAGAAGACGAAGTTGGCCGTGCACTGGCCGCCGTTGGTGACGGTCTGCACGCCGGGGTGGATCGGCGCGGTTGCGGCCGGCGCCCACGTGGGCTCGGCGACGGCTGGTCCGGCGGCCGCCAGGGCGGCGCCGCATACGACGATGAACGCAGCGATCGATCTGCGCATGAAGGTTCCTCCCGCGAGGTTCGACATCGGTGCTCTGACGGCACCAACGCAGGCCCGCCTCCGAACTTGCGCCAGTACCGTGTACCGCCGCCCGTGCCTGTACCCCTTTTCGACACCCGTACGCCCCTGCAGCCGCTGCGCGCGGAGATCGACGCCAAGCTCGCCGAGGTCATCGACGGCAGCCGCTTCATCCTCGGTCCCGAGGTCGAGGCGTTCGAGGCGGACTTCGCCGCATACGTCGGCGCGAGGCACGCGATCGGCGTCGCCAACGGCACCGACGCGATCACGCTGACGCTGCGCGCGATGGGCGTCGGGCCGGGCGACGAGGTCGTGGTGCCGTCGTTCACGTTCTACGCGTCGGCGGAGGCGATCCCGCTCACCGGCGCGCGGCCGGTGTTCTGCGACGTCGACCCGGAGACGTTCTGCGTCACCGCCGAGACGGTCGAGGCGGCGCTGACGCCGCGCACGAAGGCGGTCCTCGTCGTGCACCTGTTCGGCAACGTCGCGCCTGTGCAGCAGATCGCGGCGCTGGGCGTGCCCGTGCTCGAGGACGCCGCGCAGGCCGCCGGCTCTCGAGCCACGAACGGCCGCCCGGGCGCGCTCGGCACCGCTGCCACGTTCTCGTTCTTCCCGTCCAAGAACCTCGGCGCGTTCGGGGACGGCGGCGCGATCACGACGAGCGACGACGAGATCGCCAAGACCGTCCGGATGCTGCGCTTCCACGGCTCGCACGACAAGCAGACGTTCGAGCTGATCGGCCACAACTCCCGGCTCGACGAGCTCCAGGCGGCGATCCTGCGCGTCCAGCTCCCGCACCTCGACGACTGGGCGGACGGCCGCCGGCGGGCCGCCGCCCACTACGAGGCCGAGGGGCTCGGCGAGCTGGCCGATCTCCCGCGCGCGGGCGGTGACCCGGCCTGGCATCTGTACGTCATCCGGCACCGTCGTTCCGACGAGCTCGCGGCGGCGCTCAAGACGGCCGGGATCGGCCACAAGGCCTATTACCGCGTGCCGACCCATCTGCAGCCGGCGATGCGCGATTACGCGCCGGCAGGCGCGCTGCCCGGCACCGACGAGGCCGCGCGCACGCATCTCGCCATCCCCATGAGCCCGGTGCTCTCGCGCGAGCAGGCCGCCGAGGTCGCCGCCGCGGTCCGCGATGCGGGTCTGGGTCGACCTCACTAACTCGCCGCACGTGCTGGTCATGCGCCCGGTGATCCGGGCGCTCGAGCAGCGCGGCGCCGAGGTGCTGGTCACGGCGCGCGACTTCGCCCAGACGCTCGGCCTCGCCGAGCGCCACGGCCTCGACGTCGAGCCGATCGGGCGCCACCGCGGCGGGCGGCTGGCGGCCAAGGGCGTCGGCCTGCTCTCGCGCTCGTTCGCGCTCGTCCGCTGGGCGCGCGGGCGGAGGATCGACATGGCGCTCGGCCACGGCTCCAACGACGTCACGGTCGCGGCGCGGCTGCTCGGCATCCCGAGCGCCACCGCGTTCGACTACGAGTGGGCGAAGGTCCAGCACAACGTCAACTGCCGGCTCGTGCGCGCGATCGTGGTGCCGGACGCGATCCCGCTCTCGCGCCTCACCCGGTACGGCGCCACCGATGCGACGTACCGGCCCTACCCGGGGCTCAAGGAGGAGTACTACCTGGCGGACTTCGAGCCCGATCCGGCCGTGCTCGGCGAGCTCGGGCTCGACCCGGCGCGGCCGATCGCGGTCGTGCGCACGCCGCCCGCCGTCTCGCTCTACCACCGCTTCGAGAACCCGCTGTTCGCGCAGGTGCTCGAGCGCCTGCGCGGCGAGCAGACCGTCGTGCTGCCGCGCACCGAGGCGCAGCGCGCGGAGCTCGGCGGGTTCATCGTGCCCGAGAACGCGATCGACGCACAGTCGCTCGTCTCCTACGCCGACCTGGTGATCTCGGCGGGCGGGACGATGAATCGCGAGGCCGTCGCATTGGGTACTCCGGTGTGGACCACGTTCGAGGGTCGGCTGGGCGCGGTGGACGAGGCGCTGATCGCCGCCGGTCGCCTGCGCCGGCTGACCCGAGCCGACGACGTCGCACTGGAAAAACGTATGACTGCGAACTTCGAGCGGACCCGCCGCGACCCGGCCGTGATCGCCGATCGGCTGCTGTCGCCGATCGGCGGCCTCGCGGCTATCGGCCGCGCGGGCACCTAGAATCACGCGGATGCGCCGCCGGATCCGCTCCGCGGCCTTTCCCGTCCACCGTCACGCCCTGCCGCAGGTCGCGCTGGACGCGGGCCTGGCCGCGCTGGCTTATTTCCTTGCGTACCGTCTCCGGTTCGACGGCGGCGTCCCGGACCGCTACCAGGACCTGTTCGATCGCACGATCACGTTCGTGATCTGCGGCACGGTGTTCGTGTTCGCGCTGTTCGGGCTCTACCGGCACTGGATGCGCTACTCGTCGCAGCGCGAGTACCTGCAGATCGCGCAGGCGGTGGCGGCGTCGACGTTCGCGCTCGTCGGCTACGTCGCGGTCGTGCAGCCGCTGCTGGTCACGACCTTGGCGGGCGACGTGGCGGTGACGGTCCCGACCGGCGTGCTCGTGTTGTTCGGGCTCCTGCTGCTCGTGTTCACGGGCGCCGTCCGCTACATCACGCACCTGGTCTACGAGCGGCCCCTGCGCGGATGGCGCGCGCGCCGCGACGCCCGGTCGGTGCTGATCGTCGGCGCCGGCGACGGCGGCCGGCTGCTGCTGCGCGAGATCCTCCGCAACCCCGATCTAGGCTTCCGGCCCGTCGGGTTCGTCGACGACGACGAGCGCAAGGTCCGCGGGCGGATCGACCGCGGGCTCGAGGTGCTCGGCACCACCTATGACCTCCCGCGCGTGCTCGACGACGTCGAGCCCGACGAGGTGCTGATCGCGATCCCGTCGGCGCCGGGCACGCTGCGCGCGCGTGTCGTGAGCGCGTGCCGCGCCCGCGGCGTGCCGGTGCGGACGATGCCGACCGTGTTCGAGCTGCTCCAGAACGGCGCCCAGCTCGTCCGCCAGGTTCGTGAGGTGCGGGTCGAGGACGTGCTCGGCCGCGCGCCGGTGCGGATGGAGACCGAGCTGACCGGCGGCTACCTGACCGGCCGGTGCGTGCTGGTCACCGGCGCGGGCGGCTCGATCGGCGCCGAGCTGTGCCGCCAGATCTCGCGCGTCGGGCCGAGCCGGCTGGTGATGATCGACCACGCCGAGGACAACCTGTTCGAGATCGAGCGGGAGCTGGTCGACGACCGGCACGTCCGCTGCACCGTCCCCGTGCTCGCGGACTGCAAGGAGGAGGAGCGGATGCGGGAGGTGTTCGCCGAGCACCGCCCGACGGTCGTCTTCCACGCCGCGGCCTACAAGCACGTCCCGCTGATGGAGGGCAACCCGGTCGAGGCCGTCCGCAACAACGCGCTCGCGACGCGTGTGATGGCGCGCGTGGCGGGCGACGTCGGGACCAAGGTGTTCGTGCTCGTCTCGACCGACAAGGCGGTCGCGCCGGCCACCGTGATGGGCGCGTCGAAGGCGCTCGCCGAGTGGGCCGTCGAGGCCGCCGACCGCCGCTACCCCGACACCGCGTTCACCGCCGTGCGCTTCGGCAACGTGCTGGGCTCCTCCGGCTCGGTGGTGCCGATCTTCCGCCGCCAGATCGCGGCGGGCGGGCCGGTCACGGTGACCGACCCCGAGATGACGCGGTTCTTCATGACGATCCCGGAGGCGGTGCAGCTCGTCATCCGCTCCGGATCGCTGACGCGCGGCGGCGAGGTGTACGTGCTGGAGATGGGCGAGCCGGTCCGGATCATGGACCTCGCGCGCGACATGATCCGGTTCTCCAAGCTCGAGCCCGACAAGGACATCGCGATCGAGATCGTCGGGCCGCGGCCGGGCGAGAAGCTGCACGAGGAGCTCTTCAACCCGTACGAGCGGCTGGAGGAGACCCCGGCGGCGAAGATCCTGCGCGCCGCCCGGCCCGCGATCGATCCGGCGTGGGTCGGGGAGATCTTCGACGAGATCTCGCTGCTCGTGCTGGAGGGCGACGCCGCCACGCTGGCCGCCAAGGTCGCCGAGCTGGGCACGCTGCGGGCGGCCGTCGCGAGCGCCGCCGCGGCGCCGATGCAGGCCGTCGACGAACCGTCCCCGACTGCCGAGGCGGCCGGCGGCCGCCTCGCCTCCTAGAATCGACGGCTTCTTCCTCCCAATGGTTCTGATCCTCGCGTTCTCGATCCAGGATCAGGTCGAGAAATACGGCGCCTATGTGGGGCTCGCCGCGTTCCTCGGCCTGGCCGTGCTGTCACTGCTCTACTTCGCGCAGGCGAGGGAGCTCAAGCGCCTGCGCGATTGGGCGGGTCGCGCGCCCGAGCGCGCGCAGGAGCTCGAGGCTCGCGTGGTCGCCCAGGCGGAGGAGGCACTGCGCGAGGTCGAGGGCGAGCCCGCGGTCGAGCGGTCCGGCACCGTCGGGCCCGCCGTCCCGGTCGCCAAGCCGAGCGGCAACGGCCGCCAGGCCGGCACGCCGGCGCCGATCCCGATGGGCCCGCGCCCCGCGACCGCGATGGCCGCCGCCGCGGCGAGCGCGGAGGCCGCGCAGGCGACGGCCGAGGCGCCCGTCGTCGAGGAGGGCGGCGACGGAGCGGCGCCCGCCGAGGACGACCGTGCGGCTGCCGCAGCCGACGGCGACGGAGCGGCAGCTCCCGAGGACGACCGTGCGGCCGCCGCAGCCGGCGGCGCTGTCGCGGGCGGCGGCGCTGTCGCGGGCGCTGGCGCTGTCGCGAGCGGCGACGAGGGTCGTCCCGCCGCTGACGGTCGTCCTGCCGACGAAGACGCCTCCGACGAAGACGCCTCCGACAAGACGCCGCCGGGGAGACCGCCGCCGAGGACCGTCCCGCCGAGCCCGTCGGGTCAGGCAACGGCGTCCCCGCGGAGCCGCCCACGCAGATCCCGCGCGCCACGCCCCGGCCCCAGCCGCGCCCCGCGCCGGCCGCCGCGCCGCTGCGGGCCACGCCGCCGCCCTCGCGCGCCGCGACCCTGCCGCCCCGCCGCACGCGCCGCTCGCAGCGCGAGGACGGCTCGCGCGCCGGCCTCTACACCGTGCTCGGCATCGTCGTCCTGCTGATCGCGATCGCGATCCCGGTGTACTTCATGGTCCTCTCCGGCGACGACGAGGCCCCGCCTCAGGGCAACCAGGTCGCCGACCCCGGCGCCAGCCCGACCGTCGCCAGCGGTGCCGGCCAGGCCGCGGCCGACGCGCGGCCCGAGAAGGTCGTCGTCGTGCTCAACGGCACGCCGACCGACGGCCTGGCGTCCGGCGAGCGCGACAAGCTGGTCTCCGCCGGCTACTCCGACGAGCAGGGCATGCTGCGGATCGACAACAACGCGGACCAGCAGTGCCAGGACTCGGTCGTCTACTACGGCGCCGACGAGCGGCGCCAGGCGCGCGACGTGTCCCGTCTGCTCGACATCACGCGCACCGAGCAGATCGACGAGGAGACGCAGGCGCTGGCCGACAGCTCGGACCAGAGCGGGTCGCTGCCGGCCGATGTCGTGGCCCTCGTCTGCGCGGACAAGTCCCCGTAGGTGATCTGGCTCGCCCGCGCCGTGTTCGTGCTGCTGGTCGGCGCGACGTTCGCGGCGTTCTTCGCCGCCCAGCGGATCAAGGGCGAGCCGGCCGTCGCCAAGGTGGTCGGCCTGACGCGCGTGTTCTCGCCCAACGGCGACGGCGCCAAGGACGTCAACCGCTTCGAGGTCGAGCTGCGCGAGCGCAGCGAGATCTCCGTCGACGTCGTCGACAACGCGGGCGAGGCCGTCCGCCGGCTCGCCGACGATGCGACCGTCAGCCGGGACCGCCCGCTGCACCTCGAGTGGGATGGGCGCACCGACGCCGGCGCCCGGGTGCGCGACGGCCGCTACCGCGTCCGCGTGACACTGCGGCGTGAGGGCCGGTCGGTCGTGGTGCCGCGCACGACGCTGGTCGACACGGCGCCTCCCCGCCCGCGCGTGAAGGAGACCGACCCGGGGCCGATCGTGGCGCCCGACGCGGGCCCGATCCGGCTCGAGGTCGGCTCGGTCTCGAACCGGCTCTGGAAGCGGGGCATCGTCTACCGGGTCGACGACGGGCCGGCGCGGGAGGTCGCCAAGATCCACCGCGTGCGCGACTCGCGCACGCTCGTCTGGGACGGCCTGGTCGACGGCGAGCCGGCCCCAGTCGGCACCTACCTCGTGCAGGTGCGGGCGCGCGACCGGGCGGGCAACGTCGGGATCACGCCGGCCGACGTGCCGGCCGAGCCGGGCAGCGGACGAGGGACGCCGACGATCGTCGTGCGGGCGATCGCCGCCCAGGCGCCGGCGCGGCCGGTGACGTCGGGCACCCGCGTGCGCGTCGACGTGGACGCGCGCGGGCGGCCCTACCGCTGGCGGCTGCGGCGCGTCGGCAGCAACCGGCCAGCGCTGCGCGGGCGCGAGGCGGCGCACCGGGCGGTGGAGTTCGAGGCGCCGGGCGGCGACTCCGGCCTCTACCTGCTCGAGCTGTTCGCCGGCCGCCAGGAGGCCAGCGTGCCGGTGGCGGTCCAGTCGCGCGAGCGGGCCCGGATGCTGGTCGTGCTCCCGACGATCACCTGGACCGGGACCGAGCCCGTCGACGAGGGCTACGACGGCGTGCTCAACACGCTCAGCAGCGGCGCGCCGGTGACGTGGCCGCGCGTCCAGCCCGGCGCGCTGCCCGACGACTTCTACGAGACCGCGGCGCCGCTCCTGCGCTTCCTCGACGCCTCGCGGGTCCGCTACGACATCACCACCGACCTCGACCTCGCGCTGTCGCGCTCGCCGCGCGCGTCGGATCGCTTCGGCGTGCTGCTGGCCGGCCCGGAGCGCTGGATCAGCCGCTCCTACGGGCGGCGGCTGCGCCGCTACGTGCTCGAAGGCGGGCGGCTTGCGAGCTTCGGGACCGACACCCTGCGCCGCGGCGTCACGGTCCTGCGCAACGACGAGGGCACGGCCGGGCGGCTGATCCGACCCACCCAGCCATCGATCCAGGACCCGTTCGGCACCCGCTTCGAGGACATCCGGGACACGCCGTCGCCGGTGACGCTGTCGTTGATCGGCGGCGACACCAGCCACCCGCTGCTCACCGGCTTCGACGGCTCGCTCGACGGCTTCAGCGTGCTGGAGGAGAGCGACACCCCGTCTGGCGAGCGCGGTGACCTGCTCGTGGCGCTCGGCGTCGAGACCGTGCTAGAGGAGACGCCCGAGGTGCCCGAGGAGCTGCCGGCCGAGCCACGCCCGGCGCTCGCGGCGATGCACCTCGGCGACGGCCTGCTCGTCCGCGTCGGCCTGCCCGAGTGGACCCAGAAGCTCGAGGACGACCGCCAGGTGGCGCAGATCACGCGCAACATCGTCGACCTGCTGCGCGGCGTCGAGCCGCGCATCCGGACCATTCCTTAGCCGATGTCAGGCCGCTCCGAGCCGAGGCGGCCGCTCTCGATCCCGAGCGCCTCCATCCGCTCCCACAGCGGCATGTTCTGTGCATGCGCCGGCAGGGCGCCGCGCTCGAACCGCAGCGCGGCGCGCTCGGCGGCGCGCTCGTGCAGCACGAGCTCGCGTTCGCCGGGCGGCTCGCCGGCCGGGCCGTACCACAACTCGGCGTCCGGGTTCAGGCCGATCAGCGCGCGGGCCAGCGGGTACTGCAGCGGATCGAAGACCACCAGCGCGCGCGGGTGGCCCGGAAGCCGCATCCGGCGGGCCTGAACGACCGAGAGGCCGTCGGCGACCGACTCGCCGAGCCGGGCGGCGCGCGCGTACGTCAGCCTCGGCGGATCGACCGCCGCCACGCCCGGCGCGGTCAGCAGGTCCTCCGCGCGCTCGCGCAGCTCGAACGTCTCCAGCGGCGCCGGCAGCAGCAGCACGCACAGCGGGCGGCTGGGCAGCTCCGCGTCCTCGGCGATCCGCGCCCAGCCGAGCACGCCGCCGCGGCGGCGCGGGAGGTGCCGCGCGGTCCGCCAGCCGTAGCCGCCGCCGGGATCGGTCACGCCTCCATCCGTACCCGCGCGCGGTCGGTGCCGAAGCGCAAGGTCTCGTAGGCGACGAGCACCGCGATCAGCGCGCACGCCACCGCCAGCGACGCGAGCGCATCGAGTTGGGTGCCCAGCGGGATGCAGGCGAGCAGCACGATCCCGGCCGCCAGGCGCTGGCGGTTGACGGTGCCGACGACGCGCAGCTCGAACGCGACGTGCGCGAGCAGGTAGAGCGAGACGCCGCCGAACAGCGCCGTGGACGCCTCCGCCTCGAGCGCCTCGTCGACATGGCCGACGACCTGCTCGACGCCGAGCGCGAACAGCTCGATGCCGGCGATCATCGGGAGGTGCAGGTAGGCGAAGGAGTCGCGCGCCAGCGTGTTCCGCGCCACGCCGCCCAACTCGCCGAGCCGCCGGTGCGCGACCGGCGCCACGACGTCGAAGTACGCCCACCACAGGCCCGCCGACGCGACGACCGCGAGCACCGCCGCCGCGGCGACCGCGGGCTCGAGCCCCTCGTCACCCGCACCGACCCCGATCGCCACGATCGACTCCCCGAGCGCGATGATCACGATCAGCGAGAAACGCTCGGCGAAGTGCGCGGGATGGACGCGGTAGCCCGCGACGCCGGTCACGAGCGGGCCGCCGTAGTCGATCGCGAGCGCGAGCGCCCACAGCGCGGCCTGGAGCCCGTCGTCGGTGAACGCCGCCGCGATCAGCACGAGCGGGCCGGCGATCGCGCTCGGCAGCAGCCTGGCGACGGCGACGTGCACCTCCGGGTCCTCCGCGCTCGCGACCCAGTAGAGCGCCAGGTGCGCCATCCGCATCACGAAGTAGGCGAGCGCGAACAGCAGCGCATGCTCCTCGAACGCGCCGGGCACCGCGAGCGCGACGAGCACCATCGCCGCCATCGCGACGAACACGACGAGCCGCGCGCGGAAGTCCTCGCCGGCCACGTGGTTCGTCAGCCACGCGTACGCGGCCCAGCCCCACCACAGGGCGGCGAGCACGAGCAGGCCCTGGCCGATCGTCGTCCACGACAGGTCATGCGCCATCAGGCTCGTCACGCGCGTGATCGCGAACACGAACACGAGGTCGAAGAACAGCTCGAGCGGCGTGACCCGTTGCTCGGCGGACTGCGTGTGGTCGCTCATGCTCGCGCGACCTTACAAGTGCTCGTGGTGCACGGCCCGGGCGTCGGGCACGTACAGCACGCGCTTGCCGGCGGCGTGCAGGCGGCGGCAGAAGCCGACCTCGTCGGGCACGAGCCAGCCGACCTCCTCGGCCGCCTCCCGGCGCACGAGCAACGCGGCGGCGGGCGCCCAGTCGACCTCCCGCACGCGGTGGCCGTGACTCTGCACGACGAACCGGCTGCGCAGCCCCGCGAACGACAGCAGGCCCGTCCACGGGCTCGGGAAGCGCCAGGCCGACGGCTGCCGCACGCCGTTCGGGCTCACGAGCGTCGCCCCGGCCGCGCCGGCGTCGCGCATGAGGGCGAGTGCCAGGTGCAGTGCCGCGGTGGCGCCCGGCTCGAGCTCGGAGTCCTCGTTGAGCAGCAGGCAGTAGCGGCCGCGGGCGCGCTTGAGCAGCTCGGTCGCGTTCTTGCCGCGGCCGCGGCGGTGGTCGAGCTCGATCACGTCGGTGGTCACGTCGTGGGCGCGCGCGGTCTCGGCCGAACCGTCGCGCGACGCGTTGTCGAGCACCAGCGTCTCGGTCTCGAAGTCGACGGTCGCGCGCTCGCGGGCGATCGCGTCGAGGCAGTAGCTCAAGAGCTGGCGGTGCTCGGTGTTGACCACGCAGTAGGTGAGCTCGACGGCCATCGCGGCCCGGATACTGCCAGCGCGCCGCGGGTCAGGAGGCGATCCAGGTGTAGAGCGCGTAGGTCGGCTCCTCGATGCCCGCCCGAGGCGCCCCGACGAGCTCGCCGGTATCGGTGAAGCCGGCCTTCTCGGCCACGCGCCTGGAGGCGACGTTGTCCTTATGAGGGAGGACGTCGATGCGCGTCAGGCCGAGTTCGTCGCGCGCCCAGTCCGCGAGCAGCCTGACGCCTCGGGTTGCGATCCCGCGCCCGCGCGCCTCGGCCGCGACCCAGTAGCCGATCTCGCCCGAGCCCCGTGCGGGGTCGATCTCCATGACGCTGAACGAGCCGAGCAGCCGGTCGTCACCGGCGTCGACGGCCAGGAGGTTGGCCTCCGTGCCGGCCGCCTCCCGCTCGGCGCTCGACGCGAGGAAGCCCTCGGCGTCGGCGAGCGTGTATGGCGACGGCACGAACGTCCACCGAGGGATCTCGGGGTCCTGGCAGGCCGCGGTGATCGCCTCGGCGTCGGCCGGCCGCTTCGGGCGGAGCACGAGGTCGCCGTCGCGGAGCGTCGGCAGTCGCATGGTCCGAGTCTGACGCCCGTCTGCCACCATGCGCCGCCGTGCGCGCCCTGTTCTGGATCTCGGTCGCCCTGCTCGCGTGGGCGCAGCTCGGCTACGGAGCGTTCCTCGCAGGGCTGCGACGGCTGGTGACGCGGACCTGGGAGCCGCCCGCGCCGGTCGCGCGCAGGCCGCGCGTGTCGCTCATCGTGGCGGCCTACCGCGAGGAGGCGGTGATCGGTGCCAAGGTCGCCAACGCGCTCGCGCTCGACTGGCCGCGCGAGCGGCTCGAGGTGATCGTGGCCGTCGACGGCGGCGCCGTGGCTGGTGCCGATGCGACCGCGGAGCGTGCCCGAGCCGCGGGGGCCGACCTCGTGCTCGAGCTCCAGCGCGGCGGCAAGTACCGGGCGCAGGACGCTGCGGCGCAGGTGGCGAGCGGCGAGCTGCTCGCGTTCTCGGACGCGAACGCGCTGTGGGAGCCCGACGCCCTCACTCACCTGGCGGCGGCGTTCGAGGACCCGGAGGTCGGCTACGCGTGCGGGCAGGTGCGGTTCGTCAACGACGCCGGGACCAACCAGGAGGGCCTGTACTGGCGGTACGAGATGTGGCTGCGCGAACACGAGTCGGCGCTGGCGTCGGTCACTGCCGGCAACGGCGCCGTCTACGCCGTGCGGCCCGACGTGTACGAGCCGGTCGAGGGGCACGACCTCGCGCTCCCGTTCACGGTCGTCAAGCGCGGACGGAAGGCGGTCTACGTCCCGGCCGCACGGGCGAGCGAGAAGATGGTCCCGACGATCGAGGGCGAGTGGGCCCGCAAGCGGCGCATGATGAGCTACGCCTGGCCGATCGTCGTGCGCGGCGGGCTGCTCGACCCGCGCGGCTACCCGCCGCTGTACGCGTTGATGATGGCGTCGCACCGGCTACTGCGGTACGCGTCGCCGTTCCTGCATGTGGTCGCGGGCCTCGCGACGCTGGCGCTGCTGCGGCGCGGTCGGGTCTACGCGGCCTCCGCGGCCCTGCAGGCGGCGACGGTGGCGGCCGCGCTCGCCGGCGGGCGGGCCACGGCGCGGCCGCTGCTGGTGGCCCGCTACTACGTGCTCACCACGGCGGCGCTGGCGTTCGGGCTCTACGACTGGCTGCGATACGGCACCGAGGTCGGCTGGGACGCGCCCGAGGGCACCCGGTGACGGCCTCGCGGTACCTCGCGTCGCGCCGCAAGCGCGCCCTAGACCTGCTGCTCGGCGGCTGCGCGCTTCTCCTCGCCGCGCCCGTCCTCGGCGGCTGCGTGCTCGCGATCCGGCTCGAGACCCACGGGCACCCCGTCTACCGCCAGCGCCGCGTGGGCCGCGGCGGCCGGCCGTTCGAGCTGTACAAGCTGCGGACCATGGTCAGCGGGGCGGAGTCGATGGGCAAGGGCCTCGCGGTCGACGAGGGCGACGAGCGGATCACGCGGCTCGGCGCCTGGCTTCGGCGCACGTCGTTCGACGAGGTGCCGAACCTGGTCAACGTGTTGCGGGGCGAGATGTCGCTCGTCGGGCCGCGGCCCACGGTCCAGGTCCAGGTCGACCGCTACGACGAGCGCCAGCGCCGCCGCCTCGACGGCCTGCCCGGCATCACCGGCTGGGCCCAGGTCAACGGCCGCGCCTCGCTGCCGTGGCACGAGCGGATCGAACTCGACCTCTGGTACATCGAGCACGCCTCGCTGCGGCTCGACCTGGCGATCCTCGCCCGCACCGCCCGCCTCGCCGTCACCGGCTCGGGCCTCTACCGCGGCGAGACCGGAGGCTGGCGCGAGCCGCCCGCGCGCGGCTAACGAACAGGAATTCCGGCCGCCATCCTGCCCTACTGTCGCTATGCGACACCTAGGCAGGACAGCGCAACGAAAACCGCCCGGAATCCGGACGCGCGGCTGGCTCCCCCCGGCCTCCTTACCCAGCCGCAGTTGACGTTCCGCGGCCGGACGCGCCAGTTCTCCCGGGAGGCGACAGTGCCGCCCGCGATCAAGTAGAAGGAGGGTGTGGGGAACCGCGTGACGCTGAAGACCATCGCCGAGACGGTCGGGGTCTCGCGCACCACGGTCTCCAACGCGTACAACCGGCCGGACCAACTCGCCCCCGAGCTCCGTGAGCGCATCCTCGCCGCGGCGCGGCAGCTCGGGTACTCCGGCCCCGATCCCGCCGCCCGGCGGCTGCGGTCCGGGCGCCGCGACGCGGTCGGGCTGCTGGTCACCGAGCGCCTCTCGTACACGTTCGCCGACCCCGCCTCGGTGCTGCTGCTCCAGGGCATCGCCCGGGCGACCGAGGACGCTGGCCTGGCGCTGCTCTTGGTCCCCGAGCGCGGCGGCGTGCGCGACGCGGTCGTCGACGCCTTCTGCCTGTACTCGATGCCCGCCGAGCATCCCAACGTGGAGGCCGCGCAGGACCACGGCGTGCCGCTCGTGGTGGTGGACGAGCCGCGACTCGAGGGCCATGCGTTCGTCGGCATCGAGGACCGCCACGGCGCCCGGCTCGCCGCCGAGCATCTGCTGGCGCTCGGCCATCGCCGCTTCGCGCTGCTCGCGGCGGCCGCACCCTCCATCGCGTTCCTCGAGCGGGTCGCCGGCTACCGGGACGCGCTGGTGGCGGCGGGCATCGAGTGGGACAGCATGCCGCGCTTCGCGCTCCCCGCGAACCTCCCCGAGCGAGGCCTCGAGGGAGCGCGGCTCGCGCTCGAGTCGAACCCGCGCCCGACCGCCCTCGTCGCCGCCACCGACCAGCTCGCGCTCGGCGCCATCGAGGCGGCGCGCGAGGCCGGCCTGCGCGTGCCCGAAGACCTCTCGATCGTCGGCTTCGACGACGTCCCGGGCGCGGCCTGGGCTCGGCCGGCGCTCACGACGGTGCGCCAGCCGCTGTTCGAGAAGGGCGAGGTCGCCGGCCGGCTGCTGACCGCGGGCGCCGGGCCCCGCGAGGTCATCCTTCCGATCGAGCTCGTCGTCCGCGGCTCGACCGCCCCGCCGCCTCCCGTCTAGCGCAGCGCGCGCCCGAGGGCGTAGCCGGCGGCCGCCGCCGCGATCCCGCCGACCACCGAAGCGGCGACGTATACCACTGCCCGCCCGGGCCGCCCGGCGTCCGCCTCCAGCACGACCTGGACGGAGAACGTCGAGAACGTCGTGAAGCCGCCCAGCAGGCCGACGCCGAGACCCTCCCGGAGGTCACGCGAGAACCAGCTCCCGGCGGCGAGCAGGCCGAGCAGGAACGAGCCCGCGACGTTGATGCCGACCGTGGTCCAGACCAGCGACTCGTGGTGCAGCGTGAGGCGGGACAGCCCGTAGCGCGCGAGCACGCCGAGCACGCCGCCCACCCCCACCATGAGCGTGGTCATGCGCTCCGGCTAGGGCACGTCCTCCGGGCCCTGGTCGATGTACTTGGCCCGGAAGGTGCGGATCGCGTCGAAGACCTTGTCGTTCATCTCGGGGCAGGTGAGCGAGTGGCCCCAGGTGGTGGCGGCGACCTGCGCGTCCATGTTCGTGGTGTTCTCGAACAGCAGCATGTGGTAGCCGTCGCTCTGCTCGGCGAGCAGCGCCTCGAGCTCCGAGACCGTCTCGGCCGGCGTGCCCGGCTTGTACTGGACGTCGATGCGCCCGTGCTCGAGCGTGTGGATGAGCTTGCCGAGCTCGGGCACGGTGCCGGGCTCGTACACCCCGTCCTCGTACCACTCGGGGAAGTGGTTGCCCGACGTCGGCGGGTTGGTCTTGTAGTCCGACGCCTTGAATTGCTTGTTCTCGTGCGTGTTGCCCTCGATCTCCGGGTTCTGCAGCGTGCAGCCGGCCGCCTTCGCCGCGTCCTCCATGTCGCCTGTCGCCTGCTCCGGGAGCGAGACGTCCGAGGCCGCCTGGGGCGCCGAGCCCGACGCGTCGCCGTTGTCGCCTCCTCCGCCGATCGTGCCCGAGACCAGGAGCGCGACCACCGCGATCACGGCCACGCCGGCGAGGCCGCCGAGCGCGAGCGTCAGGCGCTGGCGGCGCGCGGCGCGCGACTTCTCCGCCTGCTCCTTCGCGAGCCGCTCCTCGCGACGGCGCTGCTTCTCTTCCTGCCGGTGAGACACGGCGGAGTACAGTAGCGAGGTGCTTTACCCCTACGGGGTATAATCGACGCCATGCAAGCCGACTCACGCGCCGTCCACAACCGCCTCCGCCGCATCGAGGGGCAGGTCCGCGGCCTGCAGCGGATGGTCGACGAGGACGCCTACTGCATCGACATCCTCACCCAGGTGGCGGCCGTGCAGACCGCGCTCGAGCAGGTCGCCGTGAACGTGCTCGACTCCCACGTACGGCACTGCGTGGCCGACGCCGTCGCCGGCGATGGCCCGGGCGCCGACGAGAAGCTCGACGAGCTGATGGCGGCCGTCCGCCGCTTCGCGAAGGTCCGCTAGCCCTGGGCGCGGCGTCGCCGCCCGGCGGCCTGGCGCGGCCGCCAGCACTCGTCGAGGAACGCAGCGATCTCGTCGGTGAGTCGATCGGGCGCGAGCCGCAGCTCCACGATCGAGTTCGCCTGCAGCAGCCGCCCGTTCGGCAGCTCCTCGGCCAGCATGCCGGCGTCGGAGAACGGGTGGATGATGTCGTACTGGTGGCCGATCACCAGCGTCGGCGCCTCGAACGTCCGCCGCTCGGTCCGGTGCGGGGCGGTGCGGCCGAAGAACAGGCCCTGGATCACCGCGGCGCTCGGCTCGGGGTCCTGCCGGACCCAGTCGAGGAGGATGTCCACCTGCCACGGCAGCCGGCGCGCCGGTACCAGCCGCGCCGCCCGCGCGAGCGCGCGCATGCCGGGAGCGCCGAACGTCAAGGCCAGCATCAGCGGCGTGAACGCGACCGCGCACCCGAGCAGCGCGTGGTCGAGCACCGGCATCTCGATCACCATGCCGCGCAGGCGCTCCGGTGCGATCGACGCGACCTCGAGCGTCGTGTTGGCGCCCAGCGAGGTGCCGAGCACGACCGCCTGGTCGATCTCGAGGTGGTCGAGCAGCGCCACCACCTCGCGGCCGAACTCCGTCATCGAGTAGCGCCACATGTCCGGCGGCCGGTCGGACTCGCCGTGCCCCAGCAGGTCCAGCGTGAGGACGCGATGTCCCCGCTCCTCCAGAGCGCGGGCGAGCGCGTCGTGCATGTAGCGGCTGAACAGGAGCCCGTGGAGGAGCACGGTGACGCGCGCGCTGGTGCCGTACGACGAGTACGCAAGCGTCTGCCCCGCGTAGGGGAAGGTGCCGTCGGTGCGAGCCACGACGCGGCATTCTAGGGTCAGGCGGGTGCCCGACCTGGCAGTCCGCCCGCTCGAGCGCGGCGACATCGACGCCGTCCACCGCATCAGCGTCGCCGCCTTCGACGACCTTATGCGCCGCTTCGGCGAGCCGCCCGAGCCGCCCTTCCCCGTCTCGTCGGCGCGCGTGCGGATCGGCCGCCTGCTGGAGACCGACCCCGGCGGCGGGTGGGTCGCCCAGCGCGACGGCGACGTGGTCGGCTGCTCGATCGGGATCCTGCGCGAGGGCGTCTGGGGCCTATCGCTGCTCGTCGTGCGGCCGGACGCGCAGTCGAGCGGGGTCGGCCGCGAGCTCCTGGCCCGCGCCTGGGCGTACGGGGACGGCGCGCGCGGCTGGATCGTGCTCGCCTCGCGCGATCCGCGGGCGCTGCGCAGCTACGCCCGCCTCGGCCTGCACCTGCACCCCGCGTTCTCGGCCCGCGGGCGGCCACGGCGAATCGAGCCCTCGGGCGAGATTCGCCCGGGCTCGCTCGCCGACCTGCCGCTGACCGTCGACGTCGACCATGCGGTCCGCGGCGCCGCCCACGGGGACGACATCGTGGCGCTGCTCGAAGCCGGCGGCGAGCTCCTTGTGCTCCCGGAGCGCGGTTACGCGGTCATCCGCGACGGCGCCGTGCGCCTGCTCGCGGCGCGCGACGAGGCCGCCGCCGCCACGCTGCTGCGGGCCTGCCTGGCGAGCGCCGGCGGGCGCGAGGCGTCCGTCGAGTGGATCACCAGCGCCCAGGGCTGGGCGGTGAAGCCGTGCCTGGACGCGGGGCTGGAGCTGCGGGCCGACCTGGGCGCCGTGTTCCTGGCCGGCGACGTCGGCCCGTTTGCGCCGTACCTCCCAAGTGGGGCCTACCTGTAATCGCCCCCGATAGGGTTTTGTCAATGGCCAAGGAACAACGTTCGCTGACCGGCAAGGTCGTCGCGATCACCGGAGGAGGCCGCGGCATCGGCCGCGCGATCGCCCAGGCGCTGGCCCGCGAGGGAGCGCGCGTCGGCGTCTGCGACCTCGACCGCGAGTCCGCCGAAGCGACCGCCGCCCAGCTCGGCGACGGCGCGCTCGGACGCGGCGTCGACGTCACCGACCACGCCGCGCTCGTCGCGTTCCTGGACGAGGTCGAGCAGCGCCTCGGCCCGCTTGACGTGCTCGTCAACAACGCCGGGATCATGCCGGTGACGCCGCTCGTCGAGGAGAGCGCGGAGAGCATCGCCCGCCAGCTCGACCTCAACCTGCGCGCCGTGATCCACGGCACCCAGGAGGCCATGCGCCGGATGGCCCCGCGCCGGACCGGCCACATCGTGAACATGGCGTCGATCGCCGGGCGCAGCGGGTTCCCGTTCCTGGCGACCTACTGCGCGACCAAGCACGGCGTGGTCGGGCTCTCGGAGGCCGCGCGGGTCGAGCTGCGCGACACCGGCGTCGAGGTCTCCGTGGTGATGCCGAGCGTGGTCAAGACCGAGCTGACCATCGGGCTCGCCGACTCGCGAGTGAAGGCGGTCGAGGTCGACGACGTCGCCCAGGAGGTGCTGTCCGCCCTCAAGCGCCCGCGCTTCGACGTGTACGTCCCGCGCTCCAACGGTCCGCTCATCCAGATCACCAGCCCGCTCCCGCGCCGCGTCCGCGAGGCGATCGGGCGCTGGCTGAAGGCCGACCAGTCGCTGCTCAAGACCGACCGCTCGGCTCGCGCCGCCTACGAGGCGCGCGCCGCCGCCAGCGCGCCCGCCGCCGACCGGGAGCGCACGACTGTCTAGGGCTCAGGGTCGATGTCGACCCGGTCGAGGAGCGGGAGCAGCGCCTCGGCGTCGTACGACACGGTGACGTGGATGGCGCGCGGCTCGCGCACCCACGCGATCGCGTTCAGCGTCCGCAGCCGGTCGAGCACGAACTGGAACGCGAGGGCCTGGCGGCGCGAGCGGTACTCGCGCAGCACGTCGAACGCCCAGCCGGTCGTGTGCAGCGAGTAGCGGCGCGTGGCCTCCGCGTTGCGGTCGGCGAGCGCGGTCTGGTAGCTGCCGTCGCGCACAGTCGAGCTGACGATCAGCGGCGACTGGCCGCTGAGGGCCCGCACCTGCGCGCCGATGTAGAGCGCCATCGCGAGCGCCGATCGGCGCAGCCCCTCGTAGCGCTCGCGCGGCTGGTCGATCCGCTTCGCGAGCTCGCCCATCCGCCGGTCGCGCCGCAGGCCGGTCACGGGCTCGTCGTCGGGGAACGGGACGATGTCGCCGTCGTCCCAGGCGCGCGCGAGGTCCTCCGGCGTTGCGTACACCGGCGTCTCGGAGGCTGGGTGCAGCACCTCCTCGGCGGAGCCCTTGGAGAGCTGCAGCGCGTTCAGCCGGTCCAGCTCCGGCCGGTCCTCGCGCCACAGCCGCATGATCTCCTCTGCGGCGCCGAGCTTCCACAGGTAGTTCGACGAGTCGTCGCCGAACCCGGCGAGGATGCGGTAGGCGCGGCGGTGGGTGGCCGGCGTCGAGTTGAAGTAGAGCTCGGCGTAGCTGGGCCGGCCGCCGCCGTACGCGCTGAGCACGCTCTCGAGGTTGCCGATGCCCATGTGGTAGGAGACGAACGCGAGGTCCTCGCGACCGAACCGCCGGAGCGCGATCTGGAGGTAGCGGGCCGTGCCCGCCAGCGCCCGCTCGGGGTCGAAGCGCTCGTCGACCCGCGCGCGGGCGCGCCGCCATCGCTCCGCCCGGCGCTCGCGCCCGCGCCGCTCCGCCCGCGCCAGCCGCCGCGTGTAGCGCTCGCTGGCGTCCAGGTCGACATGCAGGCCGAGCAGGTTGGATCCCGTCTCGGCCAGGATCTGCGTGAGCCCCGCGGCGGACTCGAGCCCGCCCGGCGCGCGCGCGTCCTCGCGGCCGGCGCTCTCGAGGAGCACGAGTCCCTCGAGCGTGTCGGGGTCCACGCCGGCCCGGTCGGCGGCGCGCTCGACCAGCGGCCGCCAGCGCGCGGTCCGCTCCGCGCTCGCCACCACGCCGCCGGGCGACAGCGCGTACAGCAGGTGGCTGTTCCCGGCTGCCGCGCGCCGCACGAAGTCCGCCTCGTGGCGCGGGTCCCACGCGAACGGGTCGACGAGCGGCTCGGCGTCCTGGCCTACGTCGCCGGGCGGCGTGGGCACCACCGCGACGCCGGCCGGCGGCTCGTCGCTGCGCGCGAGGACGCCCGCGACCCCGGCCAGCACGAGCACGACCGCCGCGGCGATCAGGACGAGGCGGGGCACGCGGCCTACGCGCCCGCCAAGCGGGCGAGCTGCGCTTCGACCTGCGCGCGCAGCTCGGTCGCCGGCTCCTCGGCGCCCAGCCGCCGCAGCGCGCTCAGCACCGGTTCGCCCCAGTCCTCCGGCGAGGTCGCGGCCAGCGCGGCCAGCGCGCCGTCGCGGGTGGAGACGACAGGGCTCAGCAGCGCGGAGGCGACGAGCGCCTCCGACCACTGCCCGGTCCGCAGCCGCTGGACCAGCGAGTCGAGCGTGAGCGCCGCGTCGCGGTGCTCGGCCGCCGGGAACCGCCGCAGCGCGGGACCGGTCGCGAGCGCCTCGAGGGGCAACTCGCGTTCGGCGAACGCGACCAGGAGTGCGCGCCGCTCGGGGCGCCGGCTGCGGGCGAGGTGGTGGTAGAGCCGCGGGTCGTGCGGCGCGCGCTGGAGGTGGCGCCAGCCGGCGTCCCAGGCGTCGAGGCCCATCGCGTGCGCGACGCTCCACAGCCGCAGCGCGTCGTCGGGCCGGTCGAGCCGCGCGGCGACGAACCGGCGCGCCTCGTCGCGCGTCAGCAGCCGCCCGCAGCGCTCCGCGATCGCGACATGCTGCTCGTAGTCCTCGGCCCACGTGAGCAGGTGGGTGACGGCGCGCATGCGATCCACGGTCGGGCTCCGGTGCGCGAGCAGGTCGAGCACGGCGGTGGCCACGCGCGGGCCGGGCTCGTAGTCGTCGATGTCCTCGGCCGGGCCGCCGTTGACGAGCGCGCTCAGGATCACGCAGGCGCCGTCGAGCAGCTCGTCGTCGACCAGGCCGTCGAGTTCGTCCTCGAGCCCGCCGGCGGTGGCGCACGCGTGGGCGACGTACTCGGGCATCACGGCGTTGGCGCAGCCGCGGCGCACGAGCCAGGCGCGGACGTCGGGCGGCAGTTCGCGCTGCGCCACCAGCCGGCCCACGGCCTCGACCTTGCCCCAGCCGGTCGCGACGCAGCACACGCGCCACCACGCCTGGACGGGATCGCCGAGCAGGGCGGTGAGCGCATCGCCGGCGGGCAGCGTGAACGCGTCGTGCCGCGCCAGCGTTTCCAGCGCGGGGACATCACGCTCGTCGCCCGCACGGGCGACGACCGCGATCGCGCGCTTGAGTGGCGCCGGGTGGCACGCCTCGCGCAGCACGCGTCGCGCCAGCTCGACGTCGCCGTCCGGCGACTCCGTCCCCGGCGGCCCGTCCGGCAGCACCGGCGGCGGCCCCTCGCTCCACGCTTCGATCGCTTCGAGGATCGGTTGCGGCCTGCGTTTGAAGCGCATGCTGCACGCCGATGGTAGTCGGCGTGCCACGACGCCCTCCCGGGTAGGCCAATGGCATGACGCTACGACGTAAGAAGAGCCGCAAGTCCCAGGCTGCCGACCTCCTGGGCACCTACCTGAAGGTCAAGACCGCGAGCAAGGCGGCCAAGGGCGCCAAGAAGGCCGCCAAGGGCACGGCGGCCTACCAGGTGGCCAAGCGCACCCCGGCCGTGCGTCGCGTGCCGCTGGTCCTCGCCGGCGCTGCCGCGGCGGCGTTCGTCGCCATCAAGGCGCGCAACGGCCGCAACGAGGCCGCCACCGCGTAGCTACCCGTCGGCGCCGGGGCCCTGGATCAGGGAGAACACCGCTCCCTGCGGGTCTCGCGCCGGCGCGTAGCGCCCATACGGCGAATCGAACGGCTCCGCCAGCACCTCGCCGCCGAGCTCGCGCACCCGCTCGAAGCCGGCGTCCACGTCGTCGAGCATGAAGTAGGTCATCCACGCCGGCGGCCCCTCGCCGCCCATGCCGGAGACGCCGCCGACCGCCCGGCCGCCGAGCGCGATGATCTTGTACGCGACCCCGGGCGGCGCATCCGGCAGGTCCTGGATCTCGTGGCCGAAGACGGCGCCGTAGAACGCCGCCGGCGAATCGAGGTCGTTGCCGATCAGCTCGTTCCAGGAGAGCGTGCCGTTCTCGTTGACGAGTTGGGCGCCCTTGTGCTCGCCCGGCTCCCAGATCCCGAACATCGCCCCCGTCGGATCCTGGCCCACGAGCATCCGGCCCTGCTCGAACACCTCGAGCGGGCCGAACAACACCTTCCCGCCGTTCTCGGTGATCGCGGTCGCGTGGGCGTCGACGTCGGTGCCGCTGAAGTACGTCGTCCAGAACGCCATCGGCGGCGATCCGGGCTGGTTGGGGCCGAGACCGGCGACGCGCTTGCCGTCCTTGAGCGCCTGGTGGTAGTGGCCGGCCTCCTCGCCGGCGTCCTCGAACTCCCAGCCGAACAGGTCTCCGTAGAAGCGAAGCGCCCCCTCGAGGTCGGGCGTCGTGAGGTCCACCCAGCTCGGCGTCCCCGGCTCGTAGCTCGTTCGCTCCGGCATGCGACGGACCCTACTCTCACCGGCCTTTCAGCTTGGCTGGCCGGTATGGGACGGTCAGCGCTGGCGCAGCGGCCGCGCGTACTCGCGCCAGCGCTCCTGCTCGGGCGTGACCTCCTGCTGCGACGGCTTGACGGCGTCGGCCCAGTGGATCAGCCCCGGGCCGCGGACCGGCATCCGCGTCGGCACCGTCGCCCAGCGGTCCGGGACCGCGGCGCGGCCCGGGCCGAGCAGGTAGTGCAGCGCCTCGACGTCGTCGAGGCCGAACTCCTCGACGAGCGGCAGCGCCTGATCGGCGAGCCCCTCCCGGCGCGCCCGCGCGAGGTCCATGACGAGCACGTCGGTGCGGAAGGCGTCGAAGTCGAACGCATGACGGGCGTGCGCGGTGCGGCGCAGCGCGGCCGAGGCGTCCGTGCGCCGCCCGAGCCGCTTCGCCGCATCGTGGATGACGCCGAAGCCGCTGACGTTGCGGCCGATCTGCGTGGGAGCGGCGAGCAGGTGATCGCCGAGGTCGAGGTCGGCGAGCTCGGCGACGTCGGCATCCGCGAGCGCGGGGAGCTGGAGCGCGATCACGCGATCCACGGGCAGCAGGTCTCCCAGCAGCAGGCGGACCGGGGCGTCCAGCCCGCCGACCTCGAGCCGGCTGACCGTGACCTGGGGGAAGTGCTTGGCGAGGCGCTTGGTGCCGCCGCGGGTTCCCGGATGGGCGAGCACCCACAGATGCAGCGGCCGGTCGGTGTGCTCGAGCAGCGACGCGACGAGCACGAGCAGGTCGATGCCGCCGCCGCGGTGCAGCTCGACCGCGCAGTTCACGGCGTCGGCCGCCGGCGCCGGCCCGGTCGTGGTGGTGCGTGCGACGACGTCCTGCACCTGGGCCTTCACGCCCGCCGGGGCGGGCGGCAGCTTGTAGCCGCGCAGCCGCTGGCGCTCGGCCTCGGCGACGTCGCCGGCCGTGAGCTCGCGCCACAGGCCGTAGACCTCCTCCTCCGGGCGGCCGCCGAGGATCGCCCCGATCAATTGGCCGAGCTTGTCGTTCAGACCGCGGCGCATCGCGTCGAACGCGGCGTCGTCGATCCCGACCAGGCCGTCGAACCTGACGTCGGACGGGTTGCCGGGCACGAAGTCGACTTCCTGCCCGATCGAGCGCAGCGGGAGGTAGCAGTGCAGCCGCGAGGTGACGATGGCGCTGTGGCGGGTGCGATAGGTGTCGAGCAGCTCGAGCGCGTACCGCGTGTTGTCGACGAACGAGCGCTGCCGCACGTCCTCGCTGCTGTGGTTGTACGTGACGGCGCCCTCCGGCACCTCCTCCGGCGGCGCGTCGACGTACCCCACCGGCGCGCCGGACTCCGGGCCGGACTCGAGCGCGGGGAAGACGGCGTCGATCGTCGTGGTCAGGCAGCCGGAGAAGAACGCCGGCACGCCGAGCGAGAGGAGCAGGTCCACCGTGGTCCAGTCGCGGCAGCCGACCGGCCCGTAGCGCTTGAGGTACTCGACCGCGTCTGGCGTCAGCAGCGAGCGCTTGTTGCAGTGGAAGGAGACGAAGATCGGCCGCAGGTTGCGGTGCAGCGGGAACGCGTGGCGGAAGTTGAACAGCGGGTGCATGTACCAGCCGAACGCAAGCGTCCATGTGTCCTCGGGGATCGCCTGGTAGATCGACGCGTCGCGGTGCGCGGTGATCACCTCGAGGTCGGCCTCGACGTCGTGGCGGCGGACCTCGGGACGGGTGCGCTCGCGGAGCTGCTCGAGCAGGCCGACGAGCTTGTCGCGCCCGTGCAGGTGGACGCGGTCGTGGCGCACGAGCTGGCCCAGCGCGGCGATGCTCTGGATGTGGTCGCCGATGTTGGCCGACGCCTTGTTGGCCGACGGATGGCCGTAGTCGAGCACGGCGAACGCGCGGCGGCCGGTGCTCGGGGCGGTCGCCGAGTCCGGGTCGGCGGCGACCCACTCGCGCATCCAGTCGCGGTGCTTTTCCGCGGCGCCCCAGATGTCCTCGTCCTCGCGTACATGACGGTCGAAGATCGCGAAGATCGCCCGCGCCTCCTCGCTCGCGCCCGTCCCGAACACGGGGCCGAGCACGTCGTACCAGAACTTCGCGCGCAGCTCGGGCGGGTCATCGGCGACGAGCTCGCGGAGCTGCGCCAGCGCCTCCTCCGGCGCCTCGGCGAGCCCGGAGCGCGCCCACTCGGCCCCCGCGTGGCGCGTCCAGGTGTCGCGCGGGACGCGGCGCAGGAGGTCCCACGCCAGCTCGACGTAGCCCTGGCGGTAGGCGACGATGCCGCCGACGAGGTTGCCGAGCGCGCGCGTCTCGGGGTTGGCGCGCAGCGACTCGGCGACCGAGCGCGCCGCGTCGTGCTCGTCGGCGCTGATGAGCGCCCGGACCTGGGCGACGATCGCGTGGTCGAGGTCGCGGCCGCGCTCGAGCGCGCGCACCAGCGCCTCGCGCGGCTGCGGCTCCTCCGCGGCGCCGTTGAGGGGCGCCGGCTCGGCGGCCCGCGGCGACGCCTGCAGCCGTCGCACGACCCGCCGCACTCGCCTGATCGCGCGGCTAGTCACGGACGATGTGCAGCCTCGTCCGGTGTTCGCGGCGGAAGCCGTCGCGGCCCGCGAAGTACTCGTCGACCGCGGCGCGGCAGCCCGACCAGGCGTCGTAGTCGTCGAGCACGATCCGCCCGCCGGGGGCGAGCCGCGGCGCGATCCGCGTCAAGCACGTCATCGTGGACTCGTACCAGTCGCCGTCGAGGTGGGCGATCGCGACCGGCTCGTCGAGCTCGATCGTGTCCTCGAACAGACCGCGGATCAGGTCGACGTTGTGCTCGGCCGCCGGAACGCCCAGCCGAGTGAAGGAGTCCGTGACCTCCTCGTAGAGGTCGCCGCGGTAGCCGTAGTACGTCTCGCCGCCGACGCCCTTGGCCTCGCCGGCGGCGATCGTCGCAAAGCGGCGGTGAACGTCGGGCCCGTCGTGGTCGCCGGGCGGCGGGATCGTCCCGAAGACGTCGTAGACCTTCATCGGCCGGTCCGGCGCCTTCGCGGCCGCCATCACGATCGCCGAGCCGCCGAGCGCGGTCCCGGCCTCGATGACGAGGCCGGGCACGGCGTCGGCCACCATCGCCGCCAGCTCGCGGAGGTTCTCCTCCTTGAGGTACGTCAGGTGCTCGCGGCGGACGCGCGCGATCGTCTCCTCGACGTGCGGCGGCAGGTCATACGTGGCCGCGGCGAGCTGCGCACGGGCTTCGCGCAGCTGCGCGCGGGTCGCCTTCAGCTTGCGCCGCGACTCGCGCAGCTCGGCGTCCAGCTCTGGCGCCGCCCATCTCGCGATCCTGCGCCTGATGCGCTCGATCGTGGACATGAGCGGCGCCAGTCTAGACGCCGGGACCTAGGCGAACACCTCGTTCAGCCAGGCCTGCCAGGCATCTTCGGTCCGGTTCCTGTCGACGCCGTCGGCGAAAAGGTGGCCGCTCATCCCGGTCGGCAGGCCCCACCGGTCGCGGCCGAAGAACCGGATCAGGCCCTCGTTCGTGCGGATGCCGAGGAAGTGCGGCGTGATGTAGTCGACCACGCCGTCCTGCGGCGCGATGCCCTCGAGCTCGACCCGGACGGTGTCGCCCACGGCGGCGTCGCCGTCGAGGCCGAGTGCGCGCTTGACGACGTCGAGCGAGCCCGGCTTCGAGGCCGCCTCGGGGCCCTCGAGGCCGCTGGAGCCCTCGCCGCCGATGTACGTCGCGCGGCGGCCGTTGAAGTGGCGCAGGTACTCGCCCAGCGTGTGCAGGTAGAAGTCGGTGTGGAGGCCTGCGGCGTCGTACTGGTCGTCCCAGTCCTCGGTGAAGATGCCGCTGTGGACGTAGCGCAGGACGGCGGTCCCGCCGTCGCGGGCCTCGATCACGTCCTCGATCGAGTTGAACCAGCCGTCCTCGCCCTCCATGCGGATGACGAAGCGGTGCGGCGGCTCGTAGACCTGCGCCTGGTCCGGCTCGATGAGGTTGGGGAACAGCCAGGCCGCGTTGCCGGCGGAGGTCGCGACGGCCTCCCAGACCTGCTCGGGGGTGGCGGGCAGCTCGATCTCGCGGCGGATCTCGAACTCACGGGGCATCGGGGAGCTCCTTGTCGGTGATGGAGGGGTGGAGGGCGACGACGAGCCGGTGCGGGCGGCCGCCCTCGGTCTCGGCGTCGTGGTACTTGGCTGCGAGCGTGGTGAGGGAGCGGGAGAGCTCCTCGGCGAACGCGGCCCGGTCCGCCGCCGAGGCGAAGCGGATCTCGGTGTCGATGGCGAAGGTCGCCAGTCGCTGCCGGGCGGCGGTGGCACCGCCGATGAGATCGCCGACCTCCCGCACCAGGCGGGCGGCGAGGGCGAGCATCCAGCGTGCCGACATCTGGTCGGGCGCGCGGTCGGGGTCGGGCGCGACGTCGGCGAGCGCGGTGGGCGAGATCACGTAGGACGCGGCCGTGGCGCGGACGACGCGCTCGGTCATGTTGCCCTTGCGCCGCTCTTCGACGAGCTCGACCAGCCCGTGCCGCTCCAGCGCCCGCAGGTGGTAGTTGGCCTTCTGCCTGGTCAGGCCGGCCTTCGCGGCGAGCGCGGTCGCCGACATCGGTTCGGCGAGCGCGGCCAGCAGCCGAGCCCGCACCGGGTCGAGCGACACCTCGGCCGCGGCCGGGTCGTCGATGACTGCGACGTCGAGCATGCCGCGGAGCTTGTCACCGACAGATCAATTTGTCAAGACAAGAATTCTTGTCGGCACACTCTCGGCTTTGCGGGGTCGACGCGGCAGAGCCGAGGCGCGCCGCGGGCGCGCCCCGGCCAGGTCGCCATCAGTCGCGCGACCGCGTCGTCACGTAGTGGTCGGCCGACCCGTCACCGCCGGCGCGGGTCGACCCGAAGTACAGCGTGGTGCCGTCCCAGGACAGCGACGGCCGCGTCTCGGCGCCGTCCCGGCTGTTGACGTCGGGCCCGAGGTTGAACGGCTCTGACCACGGGTCGAACGCGCTCGCCCGGGTCGCCGCGTAGATGTCGGCCATGCCGAGCGTGCCCGGGCGGTTCGAGAAGAAGAAGATCTCCCGACCGTCGCGACGGACGTTGGGCTGGCCGTCCTCGAACGCGGTGTTGACGCCGGGCACGAGCTCCGCCTTCCCGTAGCCGCCGCCGTGGCGCTCGCTGACGTAGAGGTCGCTGTCACCGATCGTCGCACCGACGGCGTCGGCTGCGAACCCGCCGGGCCGGACGCTCGAGAAGTACAGGACCGATCCCTTCCCGGGCTCCGGGAGCGGGAACGGGCTGGCCTCGTCCGCGGCGCTGTTGACGTTGCAGCCGACGTTGCGCGGGTCGTCCCAGCCGTCGGGGCGATGGCGCGTCACGTAGATGTCGGCGCCGCCGCAGCCGCCCGCGCGGTTGCTGACGAAGTACAGCGTGTGGTCGTTGCGATCGATCGTCGGGCAGAAGTCGTTGGCCGACGAGTTGACCGGAGCGCCCAGGTTCTCGGGAGCTCCCCAGGGATCGTCCGGGCTGTCGCGCCGCGCCACCCAGATGTCGATGCCGCCCAGGCCGCCCGTGCGGTTCGAGGCCATGTAGAAGGTCCGCTCGTCCCGCGAGATGAACGGGCAGCCGTCGAGCGCCGGCCCGTTGAAGGCGGGGTCGGTCCCCGGCTGCGCCTCGACCCGCACGGCCGACGACCAGTCCGAGAACCCGGTGGGCATGGCGGCCGCCGAGGCGGCGACGCCGCCCGCGGCCACGAGAGCGACCGCGACACCGTAGAGCAACTTCATGAGGGGCTACCTCCTCCGTGATGAGAGCCCGTGCTCCGGCCGCGCGCGGCGGTGCCGAGAGCGATGAGCAGCAGGGTGCTCGCCGCTCCCACGCCCGCGCCCACCGCGGCCGATCCCCAGTCAAACCCGCGGTCGACCGTCTCGGCGACTGCCGCGCCCAGCGGCAGGAGCGCCGAGATCTGGTGGGCGGCACTGGCTCGGTTGAACATGGCCCCACCGTCCAGCGCCGCGGTCGAGCGCCGGTCGAGCGCGGTCGAGCCCTGGTCGAGCGGCGGTTGCCCCCGTCGGGCGGCCGCGGATATCGTCACGCGAAGGCCCCCAGATATGCCCGCCACGGATGTGCGACTTCTCGGGCCGATCGAGGTCACCCTCGACGGCCGCCCGCTCGAGCTCGGAGCGACCAAGCAACGCGCGGTACTGGCGATGCTCGCGCTCCGCGCGAACGCGGTCGTGTCCGTCGACGAGCTCGTGGACGGGCTGTGGGGCGAGCGCCCGCCGGCCAGCGCGAACAAGCTGATCCAGCACTACGTGTCGCAGCTGCGGAAGCTCCTTGCGGGTGGCGACGCCGAGATCGTCACCCGTGGGCGCGGCTACGAGCTGCGGATCCGGCCGGATGCCGTGGATGTCGCGGACTTCGAGAGCCTGGCCGACGCGGCGGCCCGCGGCGACGGCAACGGGACGGCGGCGCGGCAGGCGTTGTCACTGTGGCGCGGCAACCCGCTGCTCGACGTGATCGACGAGCCGTTCGCGGCCGCCGAGCTGCGCCGCCTCGAGGACCTGTGGCTCGGCGTGACCGAGCAGGCGATCGCCGCCGACATCGAGGCCGGCCGGCACGACGAGGTCGTCTCCCGGCTGGATGACCTCGTCGCACGGCATCCGCTGCGCGAACGGCTGCACGCGCTGCGCATGCGCGCGCTGTACGCCACGGGACGGCAGGCGGAGGCCCTCGACGCGTTCCGGGATGCCCGCACGATCCTGGTCGAGGAGATCGGCGTGGAGCCGGGGCCGGAGCTGCAGCACCTGCACGCGGCGATGCTGCGGCATGACCCGGAGCTCGCGCCGCCGCGCCGGCGCCCGCCCTCGCGGAGACGGTTCCCGCGTGCGCTCCTGGTCGCGGCGGCGGCGGCGGTCCTGGCCGGCGGTGCCGCGTTCGCCGTGAGCCGCGTCACCGCGCCCGACAGCCTCGACGGGATCGACGAGAACGCGGTCGGCCGGATCGACACGCGCGAGTCGAACATCGTCGCCCAGTACCTCGTCGGCCGCGAGCCGCGCGCGCTCGCCGCCGGCGGCGGCTCGATCTGGGTGGCCGACACGCGGGACCAGACCGTCTCCCGGCTGGACCCGGACCAGAACCGTGTCGTCACGATCCCAGTCGGCTCCGATCCCGTGGCGGTGGCGTTCGGCGACGGCGCGCTCTGGGTGGCCGAGCGCGGAGACAGCACCGTCGCGCAGATCAGCCCGGCCTCGAACAAGGTGACCCGGCGCATCGAGCGCATCAACGCCCCGAGCTCGCTCGCAGTCGGTCACGGAGCGGTCTGGGTCGGCTCGGCCGTGGACCGGTCGGTGACGCGCGTGGGGACCGACGGCTCGGAGGTCGTCCTGCATCTGGGCGGGCCTCCGACCGCGATCGCCGTCGGGGCGGGAGCGGTCTGGATCGCCAGCGAGGAGACCGGAACCCTATTCCGCGTCGAACCCCGGACGGGCACCGTGGTGCGCGCGATCCGCGTCGGAAACCGGCCGGTCGCGGTCGCGGCCGGGGCGTCGGGGGTGTGGGTCGCGAACCGGCAGGACGCGACGGTCTGGCGAATCGATCCGGCCACCAACAGCGTCAGCGACACGATCGCGGTCGCACGCGATCCCGCCGTCGTCGCCGTCGCGGGGCCGGACGTGTGGGTCGCCACGGCGAACGCGGAGATGACGCGCATCGACGGTCGGACACGCCGCATCGCTGCCACCGTCGAGCTGGGCAACCCTCCGACGGCGGTAGCCGCCGATGGCGCGTCCGTGTGGGTCGCGACGCAGCCGACGGCGGCGGAGCATCGGGGCGGCACCGTGGCGGTCGGGACCAGCCCGTTCCCCTACCCCTACCTCGAGGCCGGTGCCTACGACCCGCAGGCGTGGCAGCTCCTGTCGCTGGTCTATGACGGGCTGATCGCCTACCGGCGCACCGGGGGTACGACGTTCGGGCCGCTCGTCGCGGACCTCGCCGTCGACGTGCCTGCGCCGAGCGCCGACGGCAAGAGCTACGTGTTCACCGTTCGCCGCGGCATCCGCTACTCGGACGGGACGCTGGTCGAGCCGGAGGACTTCCGCGCCTCGTTGGAGAACCTCCTGCGGCGGCACGGCAGGCAGCTGCCGACGTTCTTCGACACGATCGTCGGGGCGAGCCGCTGCGTCCGCCTACCGCGCGCCTGCGACCTCTCGTCCGGGATCGTCATCGACGGGCGGGAGCGGACCATCACCGTGCGCCTGACGCGGCCGGACCCGTACCTGCTGTACAAGCTCGCCAGCCCGCTGGCGTACGTCGCCCCCGCCGACCAGCCCTTCCGCCCGGATGGCCAGCCTCCGGGGACGGCCCCCTATCGCATCGACGACTTCGACCCCGGCCGCGGGGCTGAGCTGACGCGCAACCCCCACTTCAAGGTGTGGTCGCAGGACGCGCGCCCCGACGGGCACGCCGACAGGATCCAGGTGCGGGTCTCCGAGGACCTCCGAGCGCAGGTCGCCGCGGTCCAGCGAGGCGAACTCGACGCGGTCACCCTGGCGGACGCCTTCGGCGCGAACGTCGCCCAAAACGAGATCCGGGCGCTCTCCGCGACCTATCCGGACCGGATGCACACGAGCGCCACCCCCTCGCTGTTCTTCATGTGGATGAACGTGGGCGAGCCGCCGTTCGACGACCCGCGGGTACGGAGGGCGCTCAACTACGCGGTCGACCGCCAGCTCGTCGCAGAGCTCGAAGGCGGCGCTCCGCTCACCCTCCCCGCGTGCCACCACGTGGCGCCAGGCCACCCGGGCTACGTGCCGGAGTGCAGGTACACGCGCGAACCCCGTGCCGGTGGGATCTGGCGCGGTCCCGACGTCGAGCGCGCGCGCTCGTTGGTCGAGCGCTCGGGCACCGCGGGCCGGCACGTGACGGTGACAGTGCCGAGCGACAAGCTTCGAGTCGGGCGCTACCTCGCCAGATTGCTCGAGAACCTCGGGTACCGAAGCCGCGTGCGCGCCTTCGGTGACTACGGGTCGTTCCACGACTACGCAGCCGACTCGCGGAACCGCGCGCAGGTCGGAACCGACGGCTGGGCCGCCGACTTCCCGACGCCCGCCGACTTCACGACGCCGTTCTCGTGCGACAGCCATGTGCCTCGCTCAGCCGCGAACGCGAACCTGTCCCAGTACTGCGACAAGGGCTTCGAACGCCGGATCGACGCCGCGCTGCGCGCCGACGGGGCCGAGGCGGACGCGCTCTGGCGCAGTGCCTACCGCTACCTCGCGCGATCAGCCCCGGCGGCGCCGTTGGTCAACCGGCACGGCGCCGTCTTCGTCTCCGAGCGGCTGGGCAACTACCAGCACCACCCGCTGTTCGGCGTCCTTCTCGATCAAGCCTGGGTGCGTTGATCGCCGCTGTTGGGCGGTCCGAACCAGGTGGTCATCGCCTCGATGAGCCCCTCGTCGGTTCCGTCCCCGACCCAGGCTGCGTAGCCGTCTGGGCGGACGAGCACGGCGGTGGGAGCGCTGACCGCGCCGAGCACCGGGAGCTCCCATTCCCCCTGGTTGCTCGCGTCGATCCGCTGGACCCGGTCAGCCCATGGAGTGATGTCAAGGCCGTCGGGCTCGCCGAGGTTGATCAGCAGCGGCTTGGCGCCGTGCAGCAGCTCGAAGACCCGGAGCGGGCCGTCGGCGGTCACGAGGTCCAGGTCGGGCATGCGGCGGCCGAGCAGTGGATGTCCCTCGCCGAGGTCGTAGTGGATGTCCAGCCCGGAGACGATCCCGGCGAGCCGTTTGCGAGGCTCCTCCATGGTCGCCAGCTCCGACACCACCTCGACGAGGGCCTGGATGCGATCGTCGCGGCGCTGGAGCGCCGCCAGCGCCATCGTGTGCCTGAGCACGCGGGCTGCGACCGGGTGACGCTCGTCGTGGTAGGTGTCCAGCAGGCTCTCCGTGGAGATCCCGTCGACCACCTGGGCCAGCTTCCATCCCAGATTCACCGCGTCCTGGACACCGAGGCTGAGGCCCTGGCCACCGACCGGGTAATGCACATGGGCCGCGTCGCCCGCCAGCAGCACTCGCCGGTCGCGGTACGCCGCGGCCTGCCGAGTCATATCGGTGAACCTGGAGATCCAGGCGGGGTTGTGGATCCCGAAGTCGCTGCCGAACACGGCGATGAGCGCTTCGCTCAGATCGCGCAGTGTGGGCTCGCTGCTCGGCCCGAGCTGCTGCTCGGTCACGACGACCCGGACCGTCTTCCCGTCTTCCATCCTGTGGAGGCCGTGGGCGCCTCTGGCGTCGTGATGGACGCCCTGCGGAGTCTCCTCGGTCACCTCGGCCTCGGCGATCAGGTTGCTCTTCGTCGCATCCCATCCCGGGAACTCGATGCCGGCCGCCTTGCGGATCAGACTGCGTCCTCCGTCGCACCCGACGAGATACCGCGCGCGGAGCGGCTCGCCGTCGGCCAGCCGGACGTCGACGCCGGTGTCGTCCTGCGCGAGGTCCTGCACCTGGCGGCCGTACTCGATGCGCACCGGCAGCTCGGCGATCCAGCCGGCCATGATCCGCTCGATCTGGTTCTGCCAGATCCCGAGCGTGTACGGATGACGCGTCGGGAAGTCGCTCATGTCCAACACGGTCGTGCCGAACGTCGCGGCCTGGACCTTCTGACCCTCGTCGAGGAACCGGTCAGCGACCCCGCGCTGATCCAGCACCTCGATCGTGCGTGCGTGAAAGCCGCCGGCCCGTGAGCCGGCGAGCACGTGATCGGGACGCCGCTCGACGACCGCGACGTCGACCCCCGCCAACGCCAGCTCGGCCGCGAGCATCATCCCCGCAGGACCGCCGCCGGCGATAACCACTGCATGCTCGGTCATAACGCACCTCCAGTCCGTCGGTTCTGACTTGCCGCCAATCACGCAAAACGCGTGACGACAGCTCACCCACGTGGCGTCGAGCATCGGTCGCGACAACAACCCAGACCTTGGAGGTCATCATGAGCGAACACCCCGCTACCCCGCAGTTCGAAGTGCGCGGCATACCGTCCTTGCGCGTAGGCGCGCGCAAGCTCACCGGCTACTGGTGGGTCCTGCTCGTCGCCGGGATCGCATGGGTAACCGCTGCGCTGGTCATCCTCCAGTTCGATCACGCGTCCGTGACCACCGTCGGCGTTCTCGTCGGGCTGATGTTCCTGGGCGTCGGTATCGAGAACATCGCGTTGGCGAGGTTGAATGTGCCGATGCGCTGGGCCTGGGCGCTCTTCGGCGGTCTTTTCCTCGTTTCGGCCGTCGTGTGCTTCGCCAACCCCACGGACACCTTCGCCGGCCTGGCCGACATGCTCGGCTTTCTTTTCCTGATCGTCGGCGTGTGGTGGATGGTTCGCGCGTTCCTCGAGCGCGCGATCAACCCGCTCTGGTGGATGGGGCTCATCTCCGGGATCCTGCTGACAGGGCTTGCCTTCTGGACCTCGGGCCAGTTCTTCATCCACAAGGCGTACGTGCTCCTGGTCTTCGCCGGGATCTGGGCGCTGATGCAGGGCATCATGAGCATCGTGCGCGCATTTCAGATCCGCACGCTGCACGTGGAGCTGTAACCGTCAGCTGCGGACCGCACTAGGCGCAACGAGGCCGAGCTCGCGCGCGCGAGCGACGGCCTCGCTGCGCGTGTGCGCGTCGAGCTTGGCGTAGATGTGGCGCATGTGCGTCCGCACGGTGTTGGTGGAAACGACGAGTTCGGACGCGATCTCCGCCGCGGTCAGGTTGCTCGGCAGGTACCCGACGACGCGCAGCTCCGCGTCGCTCAACTCGTCGCGCAAGGGCGCCGCCGGTCCGCGCCGAGGCGTCCCGCGGCCGGCTAGCGTGTCGAGGATCGTCGCGATCAGCGTCGCGTGGGCGGTCCGGTGTTTGGGGTGGCGCTCGAGCAGCTCGCGGCTCGGCCAGAGCATGAAGGGCAGGAGTAGGCCTTCGGGCTCGGCGAGCTCGAGCGCCGCCTCGAGTGTTTCCTCCGCCGCGCGCCGGTCGCCGAGACGATCGCGCGCCGTGGCGTCGAGCAGTAGCGCCTCGACGCGCGCCCACCGCTCGGACAGCGCCGGTGCAGAACCGTCGACCACCGGCGCGAGCGCCTCGACCGCCCGTTCCAGGTTGTCCTCTTCGAGCTCCAGTACCCCGAGCGCGATGCGGATCACGGCACGGTTGCGCTGATCCGTGCTCAAACCGGAGAGCGCGAGCCGCGCAGCCGCGGTGTCGCCCATTCGCACCCGTACCTGGAGAGCCCGGCCGCGCGCGTCGAGGGTGAACACGTGCTCGCCGGCGAGCAGTCGCTGCATGCCCTGCGCCTGCGCGAAATCCGCCAGTGCTTCGTCGAACCGGCCCTCGCCGAAGTGCAGCATGCCGCGGGCATGGTGGAGCATGACCTCGGTCCCGGGGTCGGCTGCGAGGCGGAGCGTCTCCTCCGCCCGAGTGAGATGGCGCTCGGCTTCGGCGAAGCGCCCCATCCGCACGAGCGCCATACCGGCCATCGCGAACGCGCCGGTGGTCAGCGACTGGCTCGTCCAGCCATGCTCCTCGGCGATCGCGAGCGCCCGCTCGCTCAGCTGGAGCGCGAGCGGCAGCGGCTGGCCCGTAAGCGGCGCCGCGATCGCGAGATGCGCGAGGCAGCCGACCTCGAGGAACGGCCGTGGGATCCGACGCGTGTGACTGAGCGCGTCCTCGAGGTGCTGCCGTGCGTCGTCGGCACGCTCGGACCACAGCTCCGCGATGCCGAGGTTGATGAGCACGAGTGCCCGGTAGTCGGGCGGCACCGGTAGCTCGTTGGTCCCTGCCGCGGCGCCGAGCGCTGCTTCCAGGCCGCGCGTTGCTTCCTGAGCCCTGCGCAGATCGCTTTGCCGGCGGGCGAGCTCGACCTCGAGGAAGGCCAGATACACGTCGAAGAGGCGCCGTCTCTGCGCCGGAGCTGCTGCCGCGAGTCCCCGAGCGACGCGCAGGTGGCCTGCGGCCTCGTCGAGCCGGCCGTGGAGAATGCTGTCGATCGAAAGCGCAGCCGCGAGATTTCCGTCGCCCAGATGGGCGTCGGGCGGAAACACCCCAAGCAGGGCGTGGAGTGTCTCGGCGCGCCCGTCCATCGTCAGGGTGAGGTAGTTGTCCACGACGAGGCGCGCAGCCGGTGCCCACTCACCGGCTGCCTGATGGTGGCGGACAGCTTCGACGACGCCGCGCCGCTGTTCGTGCCAGGCGGCCGCAGCGCGGTGTAGCGACGGGATCGTCGCCGGCGCGACGCGCCGCAGTTCGAGGCGCAGCAGATCGGCGAACAGGTGGTGGTAGCGAAACCAGGTTCGGGCGGCGTCGAGAGCGGTGACGAACGCGTTCTGGTCTTCGAGCCGCTGCAGGATCGCCTCGGCTCCGGTGCCGCCGGTGAGTGCATCGGCGAGCGGGCCGCTCACGCGCTCGAGGATCGACGTGCGCAAGAGCAGGTCGCGCACCTCCGGCGGCTGGTGTTCCAGCACCTCCGCAAGGAGGTAGCCCGCCACGGTCCGCTCGCTGCCGGAGAACTCGGACACGAAGCGCTCCGGGTCCGGGTGCGTGGTCAGCGAGATCGCCGCCAGGCGCAGACCGGCCGGCCATCCCTCGGTGCGTTCCTGCAGCGAGTCGAGCCCGGTGTTCGACAGAGTGATTCCGCTGGCGCGGAGCAGGGAGCGGGTTTCGTCGAGCGAGAACCGCAGGTCGGGCCCGCGCAGTTCGGCCAGCTCGCCCACGAGCCTCAGGCGGTGCAGGCCGAGCGCCGGCTCCTCGCGTGTCGCGAGCACGACCCGCAGCCGTGCCGGGAGCCGCCTGAGCAGCATCTCGAGCCACACGAGCGCGTCGCCGGACTCAAGCTCGTGCAGGTCGTCGATCACCAGCGCGAGCGGCTCGTCGATCCGCTCGAGCTGCGCCAGGAGTCGCTCCAGCACCACCGCCCCTGCGAACTGCGGCGCCGGGCTGACCCGCTCGATGACCTCATCACCGGTCGCATCGGCGACCGCGCCGATCACGTGAAGCCAGAACCGTTGCGCATCACGCTCGCCGCGCTCGACCGTGACCCAGGCGACGGCCGCGTCCGTCTCCGCGACCCACGAGCGCAGCAGAGCGGTCTTCCCGCTTCCGGCCGGGGCACAGACGAGGGTCACGCTGCCCGGAGCGGCCGCTGACAGCCGCTCGAAGAGAACGGGTCGAGAAACGAACCGATCGGCTGAGGATCGAGGCTGCTGCTGAGTCGGGGCCACTCCCGAGAACGACCCTCGCAGAAATCGCGGGCGCGACCAACCGAGTCGCCTCAATCACACGAAGTTTGTGATGACCGCTCACCCACGTCGGCGGGAGCCTTGCACCGTTACTTGCAACCCACTCAACGAAAGGTTTGTCCTATGAGCCCCGACTACTTCTCACCGGACAACGTGCTGGTCGTCAGCTTCGGCGAAGACCCGCAGAACGACGCGAACGCCTACCAGGCGCTCACCGACCTCAAGCAGCTCGATACCCAGGGCCAGATCAAGATCGCCGGCGCTGCCGTCGTCACGCGCGACCCTGACGATCGCGTCGACGTCAAGAGCGAGCTTGCGAACGACCCCTACGTCGGCACCGCGAGCGGCGGCATCATCGGCCTGCTCATCGGGATCATCGGCGGCCCGCTCGGCGTGCTGCTCGGCGGCACGTACGGCATGCTCGTCGGGTCGCTCTTCGACATCGATGACGTCGAGACGACCGAGTCGGTCCTGGGCGAGATCTCGAACCAGGTTCACGCGACGCGTACGGCGGTCCTCGCCCAGGTCACCGAGCAGCGCCCCGAGGTGATCGACAGCGCGATGGCGCGCCTGGGCGGCGAGGTCATGCGCCGGCCGGTCTTCGAGGTCGAGCAGGAGATCACGGCGGCGCAGGACGCGCAGCGCAAGGCCGAACGCGAGGCCCGCAGCGAGCTGCGGAAGGCGCGCCTCGAGAAGAGCAAGGACGACGTCCACGCGAAGGTCGAGGAGCTCACGTCGAAGGTCCATCGCAGCGACGCTCGCGCGGCCGCGTAGCCGGAGGCCGCAATGCACTGTCCGGCGTCGGCTCAGCCCGGCGCCGGACAGGCGCAGCGCGTCGCGCTGCGCGCCGCTGCAGGGGTCCTTCGGATGGAGCTAGGGGGACTCGAACCCCCGGCCTCCTGGGTGCGATGCACCCGCTCTGCTCGGAATGGTCGCGCGAAAGGAAGCCGATTAGCAGGGAGTTCGCGCAGCGGCTGAGGCGCGCCGTCGGCGGCGGATAGTCGCGGATTGTCGGCGATTTCATTGGAGTCAGGCACTCTTGGTGATGAGTGCCTGAACCACCGCCCGTTGCGCCTTGGTCTTTGCCGTCCCGCCAACGTCGCGTCTCCACGTCAATGGTTCACGTGGCGGCTCAGGCCTCGCGGTCGGCGCCTACCCGCGGCGTTTGTAGGGGCGACGTTTCCCGGCGGTCAGGGATCGGAGAGGCAGCGTCCGCGTCGGACGGTGCTCCGCGATCGTCAGCGTAAGCGGACGGTGCGGGCGAGCCAGTGCGGCCACCGCCACCACGCCACAGTGATGGTCTGTCATGACGGCGTAGCCTCGTCGCGCGATGCCGCTGTCAAGCAGCACGTTGTTGAACCTCTCCTCCAGGGCGGCGGGGCCGTCGCCATGGTGGCCGGGCTTCATACCGCTGTGACCGGAACGCGGTCGGTTCCGGGCTACGGCGCGCCGGCGGACCCCGCCCGGAGTCCGAACTTTCGCTTCTACGGCGTGTTCTACTGCGCTTGCGGCATCCTGACTCCGACCGCGAGTTTGCGCGAACCGACCGCGTTGAGCCGCTCAGCGCGCGTTCCGGGAGTGCCCTGCGCCGATCACGGCCACCGCGTCGACCTCCATCAGCAGCTCGGGCAAGCCGAGGTTCGCGACCTGCACCTGCGTACAGACCGGAAACCGCCCATGCTCGAACAGCCTTTGACGAACCTCGACCTCCGCCTTCGCATCGCGAATGTCCTTGACGAAGACCGTGATCTTGACGACGTCCGCCAATGAGGACCCGCCCGCGCGAGCCGCGCGCTCGATGTTCGCCCACACCTGCTCGGCCTGGCGGTGAGGGTCGCCCACGCCGACGATCCGATTCTCCTCGTCGAATGCCACCTGGCCCGCGGTGTACACCGTGTCGCCGCAGCGCACCACATGCGAGTAGGGCTCCGGAGGGGGCGCTAGGTCAGGGGGCTCGGGATAGTCGCGTTCCATGTCTCCTCCTTCGTCGGTCTGGTTGCGATGTCAGCGTTCTACGGCTGTCTTGCGCTCGCGAGGGCGAGCTCGACACCGCGCGGTGGACCCGGTCGGGGGCCCCCACGCTCGATCGCTTGCGCCAGGCGCAGCGCTGTCTGCTCGTCGAATGGCCGGCCCACGACCTGCACGGAACCGGGGAAGCCGGACGAGCCGACGCCGGTCGGGACGGCGACGGCCGGCAGGCCGGACAGGTTGAACGGCGCGGTCGTGCGGACGAGAGCCTCGATCACCGGCTCCGCCTCTCCGCCGAGCTCGTACTCGTCCTGGTCACATCGCTGCGGTGCGGCCGGAACGGTCGGGGCGAGCAGCGCGTCGAGCCGCTGCCGCTCGAAGGCCGCGGCGATCGCCTGCTGCATGAGCCGGCGCGTTCGCTGGGCGCGCAGGTAGATCGACGCCGGCAGCAGCAGGCCAGTCTCGAGCAGATTCCGGACGGCCTCGCCGATCAGGGCGCCGGAGCTGGCGACGCGCGTCTCGTGGTAGGAGGCCGCCTCCGCGGCCACGATCGCGAACTCGACCGCCAGGCTCCGCTCGAGCTCCGGCAGCGCCGAGTCTTCGACCGTCACGCCCTCACCGAGGAGCCGCGCCACCGCGTCGTCGAGCGCGGCCGCGACATCGGGCTCGCAGCGGGCGAACGGCTCGCCACGGAGCACGCCCACACGGAACCCGGCGACCTCGTCGTCCGCGCGTAGGAGCGGCTCGGGCAGCGGCGGACAGCCGGATGTCGTGGGGTCGCGCGGGTCAGGCCCTGCGAGCACCGACAGCAGCAGCGCGGCGTCCGGCACGCTCCGCGCCAGCGGGCCCACGTGGTCGAGCGACCAGCTGAGCGCGAGCGCGCCCGCGCGGCTGATCCGGCCGTACGTCGGCTTGATGCCCACGAGGCCGTTGTGGGCCGCCGGGATCCGGATTGATCCGCCGGTGTCGGAGCCGATCGCCCCCATCGCCGCGCCGGCCGCTACAGCCGCGCCGGACCCGCCGCTCGATCCCCCGGGGCTGCGCTCGAGGTCCCACGGGTTTCGTGTCGGCGGGGTGTAGACGCCGCACGCGAGCTCGTGCGTCGTCGTCTTGCCGACGACGATCGCCCCCGCCGCCCGCAGCCGCGCGACTGCGGAGGCGTTCTCGTCCGCCGGCGCCGCGCCTCCGTACGCCGCCGAGCCGCAGCCCGTGGGCCGGCCGGCCAGGTCGAAGATGTCCTTCACCGCCACCGGGATGCCGGAGAGCGGCCCTCCGGGCTGTCCGTCCTGCAAGGCCGCCTCGCGCAACGCCTCCTCGGCGTAGTCGGACACGAACGCATGCAGGAACGGCTCGACCGCCTCGAGTCGGTCGAGCGTCGAGGCGACCAGCTCGGAGGGCGCGAGCTCGCGTCGTGCGACGAGGGTGGCCGCGTCGACGAGGTCGAGCGCCCATGGCTCACCGGCCGTCGAGCTCATGCGCCCCATCGAGGCTCGAACACGATGGCGGGCTCGACCCCCTCGACATCCTCGGCCGAGGAGCCGCCCTGACCGGCGAGCTGTCCCTCGAGCTGGGTGGCGACCACGGCCTGGTCGGTGGCGGGAATCGGCGCACCCAGCGCAGCCGCGAGCTGGGCGACGAGATGCTCGTTCATTCCCGGCTCTCCGGGAACGCGTCGAACAGCGACTCGACGTTCTCCACGAATCGGACGCACGCTTCCTCGATCTGCTCGAGGTAGCGCCGCCCAAGCTCGGCGTTGGAGCCGGAGGGGTCGCCCCAGGTCCCGGACCGACTGGCCCTGGGCAACGTGCCGCGGGAGGAGAAGAAGAAGGCGGCCACCATCGCCGGGGTCGGCTCGACCGGGAACGCGGGATACTCGCGCTCCGCGCGGGTGAGGTCGACGAGCGACTCGTCGATCGCGAGCACCGCCGAGGTCTCGCCGATGTTCGCGTGGAGCCCGACCTCGGCGCCGAGGTACTCCGCGAGCTGGTCGGGCGGCAGTGCGTCCCAATAGTTGAACGGAAAGGCGATCGTGCCGCTCGGGAGCTGACTGCCAATCTCCATGATCGCGGCCGAGAGCACGATGCTGTTCGTGTAATGGCCGTTGATCAGAATGATCTGGCGAAAACCGCCGTCCGCCAGGGAGAGGACGACGTCCTGGACGAGGCTCGTCAGCGTCCTCGCCGATACGAACGGTACGCCGGCATAGCCGCGATGGTCGCCCGAGAGACCGTAGGTCAGCGTGGGCGCGACGAGAGCCCCGATGCGGCGCGCAAGCCGCACGCTCACCTCGGTGGCAAGGATCGAGTCGGTGCCGAACGGGGCGTGCGGCCCATGCTGCTCTGTCGCCCCGACAGGGACGATCACCTTTGGGCTCTCCTGCAGCTGCGCCTCGACGTCGCGCAGGCTGCATTCGGACAGGAGGATCTTGCGAGTGTCGGTCATCTGCTACCTGCGCACCCTTTGACGGTAAATCCCGAGGGCCGCGAGGATAATCAAGCCCTGGATCAGTTGGTGGTAGAGGGCGCTCACCTGAAGCGTGTCGAAGAGCTGATTCAGGAAGCCGAGCAGGAGCGCGGCGCCGAGCACGCCGACCACGGACCCCTCGCCGCCGAAGAGGCTCACTCCGCCGATCACGACTGCGGCCAGCGTCGCGAGGAGCAGCGTGTCACCGAGGTTGGGCGCGCCAACGCCCGTCTGCGTCACCGCGAGGAGGCCGGCCGCCGCGGCGATCATCGAGCAGAGGATGTACGACGCGATGCTGACCCTCGTCGTGCGGACCCCGGCCAGCCGTGCCGCGTCGCGGTCACCGCCCACCGCGTAAAGGTGCTTTCCGAACGCCGTCTGCCTCGCCACATACCAGCAGGCGATCCAGAACGCGCCCACGATCAGCAGGAGGACTGGGACGCCGACCACCGTTCCGACATAGAGGTCGTAGAACGACGGTGCCGCCTGCCCGACCGGGTCGACGCTGTAGGTGAGGGCGATCCCCTGCAGGATGTAGAACATCGCGAACGTTGCGATCAGCGGCTCGATCTTCAGGACGTTCACCAGCAGGCCGTTGATCGTGCCGACGACGACGCCGATGCCGAGCGACGCCAGCACGGCGAAGGGGATGGCGTGATCGTGGCCGTCCATGATCACCGCGGCGGCCATTCCGCTGATGGTCGCGACCGATCCGATCGACAGGTCGATGCCCCCGCCGATGACGACGAAATACAGCGCCGCCGCCCCCATGGCGATGAACGTCGCGCCCTTGAGCGTCTCCAGGAGCACCGGCCCCGACCCGAAGTCCTCCGACGACGACAAGCCGATGCTGATCAGGACCGCGAGCAGGAGCCATGGCAGCAGTGATCGTCCCTGGCGCCGCGCCCAGTCGGCCGACCTGTGACGGGCAGAGGCAACGTGTGCGCCCATTCGTCCTCAGGCCCCTTCACGCGTCGCCAGCCCTGCTGGCGCAGCATCGGACCCGCTCTGCGCGCCGAGCACGGCGAGGCGCAGGATCTGCTCCTCGCCGAACTCGTGCGGCTCGAGGGTGCCCGCGATCTGCCCCCGGCTCATGACCATGATCCGGTCGCTCATCGCGATCACCTCGGGGAGGTCCGAGGAGATGAGCAGGACGCCCGCGCCGCCTTCCACCAGTTCGTCGATCAAGCGGTAGATCTCGAACTTCGCACCGACGTCGACGCCTCTCGTCGGCTCGTCGAGGATCGCCACCTCGGGGCGCGGGGTGCGGACGAGCCACTTGCCCAACGCCACCTTCTGCTGATTGCCGCCACTCAGCGCACCGGCCGGCGCGTCGATCACGGGCGGACGGATTCCGAAGCGCCGCACGGCCTCGCCGGCAAGCCGCCGCTCGCCGCGGGTGCGCACGAAACCCGCCGTCGACAGCTCGTCCAGGTGCGTCAGGGCGATGTTCTCGCGCACGGAATGCGCCAGGATCAACCCGTCCCCCTTCCGGTCTTCCGGGATGACGACGATGCCGGCCCGAAGAGCGTCGCGGGGCCGCTTGAGCCGAACCGGTCGCCCGTCTCTCAGCACCGCGCCGGCCCTGGCGGGTCGGACACCTCCGATGGCGCTCGCGAGCCGAGACCGGCTCGAGCCGACGAGTCCCGCGACTCCCAGGACCTCGCCGGCGTGCAGCTGGAAGCTGACCGGCTCGCTGTCCGGACGGAGCCGGAGCTCCTTCACGTCGAGCACGACACGCTCGCCAGGCGGCTTCCGCGGTGGCCTCACCCCGATGTCGCGACCGACCATGAGGCGGATCAGCTCGTCGCCGGCCAGGCCCTCCACGCTGCGGCTGGCGACGAGGTGTCCGTCCTTGAGCACCGTCGCCCGGTCCGCCAGCCGGAAGATCTCCTCGAGACGGTGGGAGATGTACAGGATGCCGAGCCCGCTTGCCCGCAGTTCCTCGATCACCGTGAACACGCGCTCGAGCCCGGGGCCGGACAGAATCGCCGACGGCTCGTCGAAGATGAGCACACGCACGTCGAACACCAGCGCTCGGGCGATCTCGACGAGCTGTCGCTCGGCGACGCTGAGCGCCGAGACGTCTCTCTGGAGGCGAATCGCGGCGCCCACCCTGTCGAGGGCCTCTCGCGCCTTCCTTCTCATCGCTCGCCGCTCCAGCACGCCGACGTGCCGGCGCAGCTCACGACCGAGGAACATGTTCTCGAGCACGGTGAGCTCCGGGACCAGGCTCGGCTCCTGATAGACGGCGCCGACGCCGCGCTCTCGCGACTTCTCGGGGGTGAGCGCGGCGACCGTCTCGCCGAGGATCTCCACCTCGCCGGCATCGGGCACCTCCGCGCCGGTCATGATCTTGACCAACGTCGACTTTCCCGCGCCGTTCTCGCCGACCAACGCATGGATCTCCGCAGGACGTATCTCGAGGGATACGTCGTGGAGCGCGACGATTCCACCGTAGCGCTTGTGAAGCCGTCGCACCGCGAGAAGCGTGCTCACAGAGCCTTCCATCTATCGTGTCGGCTCCGCAGGCCTACTTGACGAGATTCAGCTCTTCCAGCTCAGCGTGACTGAGCGCCTTGTCGGTACCGACATACATGTCGTCGCTGTACTCCTCTTTGTAGTGTTTAGTGAGTGGCGGGAAGATGCTTCCGAATTCCGGAAGCTCGGACACATTGATGTTCTTGGGAACTTCCTCTCCCTGGGTCGCCTTGTAAGCCGTCTCGATGCACTGCTCCGCGTCCGACGGCGGGAACTGCAGCATGGCCGCCTCGATGTCGTTCTCGATTGCCAATCGCAAGGTGCCGTTCGTTGCCGCCGCGCCCGCGTTCGGTGGGATCGGCCGGACCTTCGAGTCCGCGTACGCCTGCATGATCCCGGTGACCGCCTCGCCGCCGACGCCCCACGTGCCATCGAACTGCTTGCCCGACGCGATCGCTGTCGCGGTGAGCTGCTTGGCGGTGCTGATCGAGTACTTGGCGTCGCCGCCATTGACGACCTTGATGTCCGGGTACTCCTTCATCACCTGCTCGAAGCCCTTGTCATATCCGATCGTCGTCGCGTTACCCGGCAAGCCGCCGATGTAGAGCAGGTTGCCGCGGCCATTCATCTTCTTCGCCAACCACTCAGCGAGCGGCACAGTGGCAGTCGCCGGATCCGGATTGACGAGGGATGTGTAGTTGTCGGTGTTCACCGTGCTGTTGCACAGGACAACCTTGATGCCGGCAGCCATGGCACGCTCGACCGGGCCGGTGTCCTCGGCCGCTCCCAACGGCACCAGCACCATCGCGTCCGGACGCCGGGCGATGGCCCGCTGGATCTGCGGAAGCTGTTTCGTCGCATCGCCTTGACCGTTGTAGTAGACGAGCTCTGCGCCGAGGCGCTCCGCGGTCTTCCGCGCAACGGCGTCGAGCTGGGCGGCCCAGCTGTTCGACGTGCCCTGCGAAAGGAACGCGATGGTCGGACGCTCATCGCCGCCACCGCCACCGCCACCATCGTCGTCTCCGCCGCAGGCAGCAAGGCCGCTGACCGCCGCCGTCGAGATCACCCCCAGCGTGAGAAGCCGGGCGCGCGCTTGTGACAAATGCTTGATACGGAACAATTCCCTAGTCCCCCTTTGGAGCTGCCACACGTTTCTTGAGGAATTGAAAGACGAGGACCGCCACCAGCATCACGACGCCTTGCACGATCAACTGTGTGAACGGGTCTAGTCCCGAAAGGGTGACCACGTTCAACAGCACCAAGAGAAAGAGGGCGCCGGCGAGCGCTCCGATTGCGCCCCCTTCTCCACCTGTAAGGGCGACCCCGCCGAGAACTGCCGCGGCAATGGATCTGAGGTTGTAGTCGCCGCCTATGGTGGGGTCGACGTAACCGACGTAGGCGCTGAGAATGATGCCGGCCGTAGCGGCCAAGGCGCCGCAGAGCACATACGCCGAGACCTGGACGCGCATCGTGGAGATCGCAGCTCGCCGCGCAACCTTCGGAGAGCGGCCGACCGCGTAGATCTTGCGTCCATACGTTCCCCGGCGAAGCGCGAGCGTCAGACACGCACCGATCACGAGGCAGATGATCAGTGAGTACGGGACGATATCCACCCCTGACAGAGCCACAGGCCGCAACGAGGAGGGGATGTCGCCGGCCGGTATCCCCTTCGTGTACACGAGGATGCCCCCCTGGACGACCGCCAGCATCCCGAGCGTCGCGGCGAACGGCGGAACGTTGCGAAGCGAGACGAGCAGGCCGTTCACAAGACCGACGAGGCCGCCGAGGCCGAGGCACAGAAGCAGCGAGAGAACCAGCGGGTAGGCGTGCCGACTCATAACGGCGATGGTGATGAGACTGGCGTTCATGACCGCACCGACCGAGAGATCGATTCCGCCAACGAGCAAGACGAGCATCTGTCCGAGGGCAACCAAGCCCAGCACGGCCCATTGCTGCATAAGCTCGTGAAGGTTCGCCGGCCGATAGAAGCCCGGCTCGAACGCGGCGATCAGCGCGAGCGTGAGCGCGATCGAGGCGACGGGAAGCGCGTAGAGGCGTGCCCGGGCTCGGAACCCGCGCTGGAGGCTCGGCAGTTCTTCCGCGGCGGGAGCAGCACCCCGTGGGGTTGCGGCGGTCATCGGCGCGCAACCCGACTCGCCAGCTCCTCGCCCAGGAGAAGCGGCCCGGAGCCCTCGGCAACGTCATAGAGGTTTGTGACGTCGCCCTTCCACCCCATCGCCTGCGAGATTTCGACGGCCGCGCCTGCCACCATGGGCCCCGTCCTGTCCGGGTCGAAGAAGTCTTTGATGGTCGACAGGCTGATTGATCCAATGGGCTGTCCGGTGTGATCGCGGAGCGGCGCGCCGACGCAGAAGACGCCCGGAACCGCCTCTTGGCGATCGAGGGAATACCCCCGCGCTCGCGTGCGGGCAAGGTCCTCGAGCAAGACGTCGCTGCTCGTGAGCGAATGCGCGGTCGCGCATTCAAGACCGCGCACGTCGACGATCTTCATGACGGACGGGTCGTCGAGCGTGGCGAGCAGGGCCTTTCCGAGGCTCGAGCAATGCAACGGGACCTTCGAGCTCACGCGTGGATCGGTCCGGACGTCGCGTGCGTCGCTGAGGACCTTGTCGACGTAGAGGAGATCGCCGCCGCTGGGTACCACGAGCAGGGCGGTGTCGTGCGTCGCCGCGACGAGCGTCTCGAGCGGCCCGCGCGCGGCGGAGCGCAGCTCGAGCCGATCGACGACATTGAGTCCGAGCTGGATCAGCCGCGCGCCGAGCTGGAACCGCCGACTGCTGTCTTGCACAAGGTAACCGCGGGAGTACAGGGTGCGGACGAGACCGTGGGTGCTGCTTCGCGCAAGTCCCAGCCGCTCGCTGATCTCTGAAACTGTGAGACCCTGCGCCTCGGCGGCGAAAAGCTCGAAGATGTCGAGCGTCCGGTCGGCGGACTTTACTGGCGAGGTCCCCATAGTTCACTCACCGAGCGTCACTTACGTGGACGGCGGCTCGACGTGGGGGGACGCCGGAGAGATCCCTTGCGGGGCGAAGTCCTCGTACTCGCAGACCATGATGGTGACGCCGCCCGTCGCGAAGTTCGGCACGTCGGCGAGAGCGGCAGCCATCTCGGTCGTCCCCTGCGCCGCTTCGAGCGCGGCAGCATCGTCGAAGTAGACATCTGAAACGAGGTAGTACGGCGGCGCGGAATCGCGGCCCACTACGCGCCCGTAACGGATGTTGCGCACGCCCGGGATGCGCTGGACGAGCGGCGTGTGGACATCGCGGTAGTAGCGCTCGAACTCTGCCGGGTCGTCTGGATGACCGTGCAGCGAAACAAGCCGGATCATCAGCGGGGCTGTTCATATATGTGAACACGCGTCATCATCGTAAATCGTAACATGCCGTCGCGACCAGGCAGGCGGCCGGATCGCGCGGGTCGGACGCGGCGATACCGCTGGTCGCCCATGAGACGGCGACCGGCACCGGTCGATCGCGCCGGAGGACGCCCGCACCTCGAGCCAGCCTCGGTCGACGCGGTGTTGACCGACCCGCCGTACGGGATCGGCTTCCACAACGAGCGCTGGGACGCCAGGCGATCCAGGAGGCCGCCGCCCGCGCCGGGCACGAGCGGCTGAGCCGCAGCGAGACCTACCAAGCCTGGTGTCGCGCCTGGGCGAGCGAGTGCCTGCGCCGCCGCTGGCACGTCGCCATGAATCCACGGCAATCCACGGCTTTCGCCGCGATTTCAGGCACTAGTGCCTGAAATGGAGCCCGATCATCGGCGATTCCTGGGGATCCCCGAAACGAGAGCAGCCCGCGTGTGCAGGGCTTCCTCGCGAGTGGAGCTAGGGGGACTCGAACCCCCGACCTCCTGGGTGCGATCCAGGCGCTCTCCCAACTGAGCTATAGCCCCGGGACGGGCAGGGTTTAAGGCCCGCGCCGTGAACGAGCGATTGTAGCTGCCAGGATGTGCTGCGCGGCGACCGCGCCGCAGAGCCCGACGATGAGCTTCCTCCAGCTCCGAACCCCGAGCTTCCGGAGCCGCCTCCGGCTCTTCTTCGTGGTCATCGTGATCCTCCCGATGATCACGATGGCGCTCGTCCTGTTCCTGCTCATCGTGGAGGCCGAGCGCAGCCAGACCGACGCCCGGCTCTCGCAGGCCCAGACCGTCGCCCAGGAGGTGCTGCGCGAGGAACAGGCGGCGGCGGGCGAGGTCGCGCAGGAGATCGGCTCCGACCAGGAGCTCTCGAACGCCCGCATGGAGCGCGACGAGGCCGCGATCCAGGACCGGCTCGACACGCTCGCCCGCCGCGCCAAGGCGCAGTACGTGCAGCTCGAGCTCAGCGGGATCGGCATGTTCGACGCCGGCCGGCTGCCCGCCCTGGCGCCGGCCACACGGGGGCTCGAGGACCAGCGCCAGGAACCGATCGGCCGGCTGACCGTGAGCATGGTCTCAGCGGCGGCCTTCGCGGAGCGGATCTCGAACCTCACCGGCGCCGACGTGGTGGTCGAGCAGGGGGACGAGCGGCTGGAGACCACGCAGACGGATGCGCCGGCGAACCTCCCCGACAAGGGCGCCGTCGAGGTGTCCGGAACCGACTATCGCGTCGCCTCGTTCACAGCGCCCGCGGCCGGCGGCGAGGACGTCGACGTCCGGCTGCTCCTGCCGGACCAAGACAACGCCGGGCCGACGGGTGGCCGCTCCCTGCTCGCGGCGGCCGCGTTCGTCGGCTTCCTGGTGCTCGCGTTCATCTTCGCGGTCGCGGTCTCGCGCCGCCTGCAGTCGGAGATCCAGCGCCTGCTGGTGGCGGCCGAGCGCCTCGGCACAGGCGACTTCTCGGTCACGGTGCCCGCCGAAGGCAACGACGAGTTCGCCGCCCTCGGCAGGGAGTTCAACGCGATGGCCCGGCAGCTCGAGGCGCGGCTCGAGGACCTCCAGCGCGAGCGTGCCCGGCTGCAGGAGGCGATCCGGCGCGTCGGCGAGTCGTTCGCCGCCGGCCTCGACCGCGTCAACCTGCTGGAGATCGTCGTGCAGACCGCGGTCGACGGCATCGGCGCGTCCGCGGGGCGCGCGACCATGCGCGGCACCGAGAACCAGCTCCAGGAGGTCGCCCGCGCCGGGGAGCCGGAGGCGTTCCAGCGTGCGCTCCACGCCGCCGAGGCTGCGGTCATCGACGCCGGGCAGATCGCCGAGATCCAGGTCGGCGGCGCGAGCGCGCTCGCCGCGCCGCTCGGCGCCAGCGAGGGCGGCGACCAGGTCATCGGCATCGTGTCGGTCGCGCGCGGCGACCGGACGTTCACCGCCGGCGAGCGCGAGCTGTTCGCGTACCTGACCAACCAGGCGTCGGTCTCGGTCGAGAACGTCGACCTGCACGAGACCGTGCAGCGCCAGGCGGTGACCGACGAGCTGACCGGCCTCTTCAACCACCGCCGCTTCCAGGAGGTCATGACCGCCGAGGTCGAGCGGGCCCGCCGCTACGGCCACGAGCTCGGGCTGATCATGCTCGACATCGACAACTTCAAGCAGGTCAACGACACCTACGGCCACCTGACCGGCGACAACGTGCTGCGCGCCGTCGCCCGCGTGCTGCGCCAATCCTCGCGCGACGTCGACGAGCCCGCGCGCTACGGCGGCGAGGAGATGGCGGTCGCGCTGCCGCTCACCGATCTCGAGGGCGCCTACCAGTTCGCCGAGCGCGTCCGGCGGCGGATCGAGGCGCTCGAGCTGCCGCTGCTCGGCGCCGACGGCGTGCTGCGGGTCACCGCGTCGTTCGGCGTCGCCTCGCTGGCCAGCGCCGAGACGGCCGACAAGGGGGCGCTGGTGGCGGCGGCCGACGGCGCCCTGTACGAGGCCAAGCGCGCCGGCAAGAACCGGACGGTGCGCGCGTCCACGGACGGGCGGGCGCACGGCGTTCACGGCGTCGCCTCGGCTGAGTAGCCTGTTAGGGGACGCATGGGACTGCTCGACGACGCCATCCGCGAGCATCTGGAGCTCAAGCGACAGCACGGCGCCGATGCCGCCGAGGTCGAGCGCCAGGAGCACGAGGCGCTCGGCGCACCGCGCCAGGCGGAGTTCGCGGCGACGCCCGACGAGGGCGGCTCGGCCGCGCCGCTCGACGCCGGCGAGCCGGCGGGCGACGAGCCGTTGGCGGCCGACGAGCCGGTGACGGCGGCGGCCGACGAACCGCCGACGGCCATCGAACCGCCGACGGCGATCGAACCGGTGGCGGCCGACGAGCCGGCCCCGGCGCCCCTCGAGGGCGACGAGCCGGACGAGCCGGTCGCCGAGACCCAGGCGCCCGTGGACGCCGGCGGGGAGCGCGAGCCGTTCGACATCGAGGCGCTCGAGGACGAGGTGCCGCCGCGGGAGCCCGAGCTGCCCGCGCCCGGCGCCGAGGCCGGCGCGCCCGGCTACGACGAGGACCCGTGGCTTGAGGAGGAGCGCGACGAGGTCCCCTCGGGAGAGTCGCTCGACCGCCCGCGCGAGGACGCCGAGGAGCCTGCCGAGGACGTCCTCGAGGACACGCCCGACTTCCTGCAGGAGACGCCGGAGCACGACCGGCTCTGGTTCGAGCAGAAGCCGCCGCGCGACTTCGACTGGGACAAGTAGCCGCCCCGGACACCCGTCCAGCGCCCTTCGGCGCCCTTCAGGCTCGCACGCGCTCGGCCGATGCATCATCCGAGGTCGCCGATGATGCTGGCGGCCCGCCTCTCTCGACAGAGGCGCCGGAACGACGGGCGGCCTGTTCTCCTGCCCCGGAGCGGAGCTCGCCCTCCGGCCGGCTCGCTCGACACGGGCCGCGCGGCCACAAAGCCGCGCGGCCCGGAGCCGAGCCTCAGGCGCGCGGGCGCGACAACGTGTTCGTCAACCGGATACGGACAGCGCGGCGCGCCTGAGGCCCGCGACCCGCTCGAGCAGGTCGACCGCGTGGCGCGCGCCTCCATGGCCGGCCATCTCCGCCTGCATGGTCGCGGCGCGGGCCGGATAGCCGGGCTCGCCCAGCACCTTGCGCACGGCCTCGCGCAGCTCGAGGCGGCCTGGCCGCTTGGTCCGCATGCCGACGCCGACGCCGCTCCAGTTCACGCGCGCGACGAGCTCGGGCTTCTCCTCGCTGTCGCCGGCCACGACGAGCGGCACGCCGTGGGCGAGCGCGAAGTGCAGGCCGCCGTAGCCGCCGTTCGTGCGGGTCGGTGGCGACGGTGCCCTGCGTGACGAGCACCACCGGGCGCGGGTCGGCGAGCATCTCGTCCCACCACGCGGGCACGGCGAAGTCGGCCGGGACGGGCGGCAGCAGCGGGCCGACGAAGTGCACCTGCGGCGCGAGGTCGCCGCGCGGGTACTCGAACGACGGGACGGTCGGCTGCAGGTAGAGGTAGGGCGAGAGCGTCTCGTCGAACAGCCCGCCGTCCGCGCCCTCCATGCCGAGCGTGTCGAGCATCGCGTGGTAGTCGCGGTCGATCGAGCGGTACAGCGTCCGGTAGATCAGCGCGTTGAGGACGCGGTTGCGCAGCCGCCCGAGGCGCGACGTCATCGGCTTCAGGCCCAGGCCGAACGGCGCGCTGTCGATGCTGCGCATGGCGAACGCGCTGATGTTGCAGGTCGCCCACGGGATCCCGTGGCGCTGCTCGATCACCCGCGCGGCCGCCGCCATGCCCGGCTCGGCGACGATGATGTCCGGCCGCACGTCGTCGAGCATCGCCTCGAGGTCGGCGACCTGGCCCGGCACCGCGGCGATGAACACCTCGCGCATGTCGAACTTGAACTTGGCGACGCCCTTCAGCTTCGCCCGCTCCGGGAACTCGGCGTCCAGCTCGCTCACGTCGCGGTCGGGCGCGTGGACGTGCGGATAGAACGTCGCGCCGGTCGCCTCCACCTTGTCGCGGTACGCATCGCCCGTGTACCACGCGATCGAGTGCCCGCGCGCGACGAGCTCGAAGGCGAGCGGGACGAGGGGTCCGATGTGCCCGGCCGCGGGCATGCTGGCGAAGAGGAAGCGCGTCATGCCCGGCAGCGTCGCGAAGCCGCCGCGCGCCCGCATCGGGGAAACCCCTGGTCCGGCTACGGGCCTAGAAGCGCGAGTGGCACAACGCACACCCCGTCGCGCCGGCGGTAGGCCTGCGGGCCGGTGGTGACGACCACGGCCTCCCGAAGACCATCGCCGAGCTCCCGGCGCAGCCAGTTCAGGTGCTTGACGTCGGCGTCATCGACCGTGCTTGACAGCTTGACCTCGATGGCGACGACTTCGTCGGCACGACCTTCGACGATGAGGTCGACCTCGTGCTCACCTCGGCCGGTCCGCAGGTGGCGCACTCGGGCTTCGGCCGCCTGCGCGTAGACGCGCACCGAGAGCGTGGCGAGGGACTCGAACAGGGAGCCGAGGAACGTACCGTCCCGCGGGATCGCCACCATCCCGCCCTCGCCGCGCAGCAGCTTGTCCTCGGTGAGGCCGAGCAGTGTGGCTGCCAGCGCCGGGTCGGCCAGGTGGTGCTTCGCGCTCTGGGTCAGGCGCTTGAGGTGGCTGTGCGTCGGTGCCCAGCCGTCGACGGGATCGAGGATGAAGAGTCGCCGCAGGGCGTCGCGGTAGGCGAGCACGGTGGTCTTGGCCGGCGTCGCCTGGTTGTGCGTCGCCGCGTCTCGGATCTTCTCCAGGCTTGCCGTCGTCGCGGTCGCCGCCGCGTAGGCGGCCATCCATCGGCGCAGCGTGTCGGGTCGCCGGACGGTCTCGCCGAGCTCGTCCCGAAAGTCGCGGTCGATGATGCGCGCGATGTAGCCGTCCAGGCGCAGGCGACGAGCGCGCCCCTCCAAGGGGCGGATCCCTGGAAAGCCAGAGCGCAGGATCTCCTCGGTGTAGTCCGCGAGCGACAGGTCGCTGCTGCCGCCGATCGCCGGCTGTTCCCCGGCAAGTAGTGCGCGGAGACTCACCGACGTGTCGAGTCCGAGTCGCTCGGCCAGCGTCATCGGCCTCATGCGCAGCACATCGATGCGACCCGCGCCCGAGTGGAGTTGCGGATCGCCGTCGACCGGCGCCGCCGACCCCGTCAGCAGGAACGGGCCGGGTGGGGCACCGTCGTCGACGGCGCGTCGCACCGCATCCCACAGCGCGGGCACACGCTGGCACTCGTCCAGAAGGATGGGCGCCGGCCCAGCCAGCACGCGCGTGACGTCCGCCCGCGCGATCTCCTGCTGAGCAGGATCGTCGAGCCGCACGATGGTCTCGACTCGCCGCTGGCCGCTCGCTGTCTTGCCGACCCCCTTCGCGCCCCCCAACGCCAGCGCGGGGAGCGGGCCGAACACCTCGTCGAGCTCGTCGTCGATGACCCTGCGCGTGTAGGTCGGCACGGCGCGGACCCATAGCCATCCTGCGAGCGTCAACGCTACCGTTTTTCGTCCAGCTACGCTCCCGTTTTTGCGCGCAGTACGCTCCGAAGACACACGGCCCTCGATGGAGGCGAGGGGAATCGAACCCCTACTTCAGCCTTGCAAAGGCCGCGTGCTCCCATTACCACTACGCCCCCGGTGGCGCCTGACACTTTAGGGGCAGCGGAACGCGCCGCCGCCCCGGGGGTATGGGGCGGCGACGCGTGAGGGGGTCAGCTCGTGGGCTTGCGCAGTTGGCCGCGGACGGCGCCGCCCGGATAGGCCATGGTGTGGACGTTCACGTAGAACCGGCGCGGGTGGCGGACCATCTCGCGGATCAGGCTCCGCTTGACGCCGCCTGTGCAGCCGGTGAAGCGATTGCCCGACTCCGGCTCGGTGATCAGGTCGACCTCGATCCCGCCGGCCACGCCCTTGCCACCGCGGTGGATGTGGGCGGCGAGGACGTCGTCGATGTTCTTCACGCGGATCGTGAAGCAGACCCGCTTGGCCGCCCGGTTGAGCCGGAGCTTCGCCGTACCGGTCCCGTTGGGATCTCCCGGGTCGGTCTCCTGGGTACCGCTCATCTTCGCTTCGAGCCGCTTGACGGCGGCGCTCGCCGGGGCGGCGACGACGAGCATGGCGGCCAGCGCGACGATGACCGGCAGCGTTCGCATGGGACCTCCTCCAGTGGTCGATGCTGGGGTTAACGCGCGGGAGGCGCGAGCGGTTCGACGCGGCGCTTGGCGGCGTAGAGCGCGGCGTCGGCGGCCCGGCCGAGCTCGTCGGCGGTGTGGCCGTCGAGGCCGTAGATCGCGGTGCCGACCGAGATCGCGACGGTGGTGATCGAGGCGAGCCGCTCGGCGGTCGCGTGCGCGCCCTCTGCTCCGGTCTCGGGCAGCAGCACGGCGAACTCGTCGCCGCCGATCCGGGCCAGGGTGTCGATCTCCCGCAGCGCGCCGGTCAGCTCGCGCGCGAGGGCCACCAGCGCCTCGTCGCCCGCCACGTGACCCTCACGGTCGTTGATCTGCTTGAAGTGGTCGACGTCGATCAGCAGCGCCGCGAACGGCTCGCCGGTGCGGCGCGCACGGGCGAGCTCGCGCATGGCGCGCTCCCTGAACGCGCGGCGGTTGAGCAGCCCGGTGAGCGGATCGGTCGAGGCCGCAAGCCGCAGCTCGGCGACCAGCCGCTCGACCCGCTCGCTGAGCAGTCGCACGACGACGGCGGTGCCCGTGGCAAGGCCGATCGTCGTCAGCCAGCGGCTCGTGGCGATCGGGCCCGGATCGATCGCCGCCAGCGTGGCCGTGTAGGCGACCGCGATGAACGAGACATGGAACGCGGTTCCCACGCGGCCGACGTAGTAGGCCGCGTAGAGGACCACCCACAGGTAGTACATCTCGTCGCCACCCGCCGCGCCGCCGTGGCGCTCGCCGTTGAACAGCAGCGCCAGCGACACCAGCACGGTGCCGAGGGCGGTCCAGAGGTGGACGGCCCAGCCGGGCAGGCGCGGTCCGGCGAAGAGCACGATCGCCGCCAGGACGCCGGAGCAAGCCGAAACCAGCTCGAGGCCTTCGACATCGACCTCGGGCTGGTGCGGCAGGAGGATGCCGAGCAGCGTGACGACGCCGGCCGCGCCGAACAGCGCAGCGGCGATCCGTGCCATCTGCCGGCGCGTCTCATCCATCACCTCCGGTCATCGGCAGGTCCGCGCGCGGGTGGGAGCGTCTGGTCACTTCGGCGACCGTCGCGGCATGGATGTCGACGGTGTCCCGGACGTCCTCCGCATAGCCGCCCGCCAGCACGACGCAGACCGCGGCACCGGCGTCGTGGAGCCGGTCGAGCACCAGCGCGTCGCGCCCGCGGAGCCCCGCCTTCGTGAGCGACAGGCGGCCGAGCCGGTCGCCCTCCCACGGGTCGGCGCCGGCCAGGTAGAACGCGAGCTCCGGGCGGGCCCGCGGGAGCGCCTCGTCGAGCGCGCCGGCCAGGGCCTGCAGATAGCCCTCGTCGCCCGTGCCGCTCGGGAGGTCGACGTCGAGGTCGGAGTGGATCCGCTGGAACGGGTAGTTGCGGGCGCCGTGCAGCGAGAGCGTGAAGCAGTCGGGGTCGCCGGCGAGCAGGTCCGCGGTGCCGTCGCCCTGGTGGACGTCGCAGTCGACGACCAGCGCCCGCCGGACATGCGCCTCGCGCCGCATCCGCGCGAGCGCCACGGCGACGTCGTTGAACAGGCAGTAGCCGCGCGCGAAGGCGCGCCCGGCGTGGTGGGTGCCGCCGCCGAGGTTCATCCCGTGGCCGCGCTCGAGCGCGAGCCGCGCGGCGGACACCGTCCCGCCCACCGACCGGCGGCCGCGCTCGACCAGCTCCGGCGACCACGGGAGCCCGAGCCCGCGCTGCTCGCGCACGCTCAGCCCGCCGGTCCGGATGCGTTCGAGCAGCCCGGCGTCGTGCACCGCCTCCAGCCATGCCCACGGCACCGGCTCGGCCTCGCGGACCTCGACCCCGTCGGCCTCCACGCGCTCGCGCAGCAGCGTGTACTTGTCGATCGGGAACCGGTGGCGCTCGGGCAGCGGGAACCGCCAGCGGTCGTGCGTCCAGACCACCATGCGGCTACTCGTAGACGATCAGGTCGGGCCGCGGCCTCATCCGCATGACCTGGCGCGGGGTCATGAGGTTCGTGTCCTCCTCGAAGAACAGCTTGAAGCCGGGGTGGAACTCGCGGGCCTCGCGCGCGAAGCGCCGGTACTTGGCCTCCTTGATGCCCTGCTCGCCGAAGCCGTCGACGTTGAGCACGGTCGCGAGCCGCTCGCGGTGCTTGAGCGTCGTGTGGTCGACCATGTCGTCGGTGAACTGGTGGATGACGAACAGCTTCTCGGGCAGGTCGCTCTCCTCGACGAGCTGGTCCAGCCACGCCGACGTCGCGTTGACCTCGCGCGAGGAGACCTGCCCGATGACCTGGCCGGGGACCTCGCCCTCGGTCACGCGCCACTCCGGGTCGAGTGCCAGGCCCACGTCGGGCTCTTTGAGCCACTTCTTCAGCCGCGTCGTCTCGGTGAAGAAGTCCGACCGGCCCGGCTGGATGTCGAGCAGGAGGAGCGCCTTGGCCTTGCGCGCGGCGCGCAGGTACTGCCGGATCACCTTGTCCGGCTGGCGCGCGCGGTACATGCCGTCGTCGCCCGGGTGGGCGTTGGCGATGACCGCGATGAGCTCCAGCGCAGGCAGCTCGGGGCGGTCGCGGCGGCCGAACCGGCGCGCGTGGCGCACGAGCCGGCGTGTGGCCACGTCGGGCGTGCCGATGCCCAGCGCGCCGAGCTCGCGGCTCTGCGGGGCGCCGTAGAACGCGACGACGCGGTACTCGGGCAGCACGCTCACGCCGCCGCGCGGCAGCTCGGGCGGCTTCGGCTCCTGCGCGTCGGTCGCGGCGCGCTCCGCCTTGCCATCGTCGCCGCCGTTGCCCAGCAGCAGCGCGGCCGCCACGACCACGCCGAGCAGCCCGGCCAGGACGGTCAGGCGGCGGCGCAGGTAGACGTGCTGCGGCTCGGACACGGGGGTCGCGTACCCGTCGGGATACGGGGGCAGGCATGATGCCCGACCGTGGACCTCGACCGCAGCGCCCTCGAGGCGTTCACCTTCGACCTCGTACGCACGCCGAGCCCGTCGGGCGAGGAGGGCGCGGTCGCCGAGCGGGTCCGCGCGGAGATGGTGCGGCTCGGCTACGCCGTGGAGGTCGACGCGCTCGGCGACGTCGTCGGCACGCTCGACGCCGGACCCGGCCCGTGCGTGCTGTTCGACGCGCACATGGACACGGTCGGCGTCACGGACCCGTCGGCGTGGTCGGCCGACCCGGCCGGCGAGGTGCGCGACGGCCGGCTCTACGGCCGCGGCTCGACCGACATGAAGGGGCCGCTCGCGGCCCTGATCCACGGGGCGGCCGCCGCGGCGCTGAAGGGCGGTCGCGTGGTCGTCTCGGCGTCGATCGCGGAGGAGATGATCGAGGGCTTCGCGACCGTCGAGGTCGCTCGCCGGGTAGCGCCGGACGTGGCGGTGATCTGCGAGCCGTCGTCGCGGCGCGTTGTCGTGGGCCAGCGCGGGCGGGCCGAGCTGGTGGTGGAGGTCGAGGGCCGGCCGTCGCACTCCTCGCGGCCCGATCTCGGGGTCAACGCCGTCGAGGCGATGGCCGACGCGCTGCTCGCGGCCCGCTCGCTCGAGCTGCCGGCCCATCCCGAGCTCGGCCAGGCGATCCTCGTGCCGACCGACGTCATCAGCCGCCCGTTCCCGGCGCTGTCGGTGCTGCCGGACCGCTGCACGGTGACGTTCGACCGCCGGACGCTGCCGGGCGAGGGCGAGCAGGAGGTGCTCGCGCCGCTGCGGGCGGCGGTCGAGGCGGCGGTGGCGCCGCACGGCGCGACCGGCCGGGTGGAGGTCGGCGTCGACCGTTTCGACGCCTACACCGGCGCACCCGTGGAGGCGCGCAACTTCGCGCCGGCGTGGTGGACGGGCGCCGACCACCCGGTCGCGCGCACGGCGCTGGAGGCCGTCGGGGGAGAGCCCGGCCTGTGGGTGTTCTGCACGAACGGCAGCGGGACCGCCGCGCTCGGGATCGTCACGATCGGCTACGGGCCCGGCGACGAGACGCTCGCCCACCGGGTCGACGAGCACATCGAGCTCGACGAGCTGCATGCGGGCGCGCTCGGGTACGCGGCGCTGGCGGCGGCGCTGACCGCATGAGCGAGCGGCTCGTCGTCAACCCGCTGGCCGGGGCCGTCGACGCCGGGCCGGCGCCGGACGGGCCGCTGGCGTTCCACCGCTCGCTGCCGGGCTACGCGCCTACGCCGCTCGTGGACGCCCCGGCGGCGGCCGCCGCGCTGGGGGTGGCGCGCGTGCTGGTCAAGGACGAGTCGAGCCGACTCGGGCTGCCCGCGTTCAAGATCCTCGGCGCCTCGTGGGCGATCCACCGCGCGCTGCAGGAATGGCCGGAGACCAGGCGGGTGACGTGCGCGACCGACGGCAACCACGGCCGGGCGGTGGCGCGGACGGCGCGCCTGCTCGGCCTCGAGGCAACCGTGTTCGTGCCGGCGTCGATGATCGAGGCGCGGCGCGAGGCGATCGCCGCCGAGGGCGCCCGCGTCGAGGTCGTCGAGGGCACGTACGACGAGGCGGTCGAGCGCGCCGCGGCAACGGATGCGCTGGTGATCCAGGACACCGCGTGGCCCGGCTACGAGGCCGTCCCGGCCTGGGTCATCGAGGGCTACGGGACGATCGGCGCCGAGATCGGCGAGCGGCCCGACGTGGTCGCGGTCCAGATCGGGGTCGGGTCGTTCGCGGCGGCGATGGTCCGCCGCTTCGCGGGTGCGCGCATCGTCGGCGTCGAGCCCGAGCGCGCGGCGTGCGCGCTGGCCTCGATCGAGGCGGGCGAGCCGGTCGAGGTCTCCGGGCCGCACGACTCGGTCATGGCCGGCCTGAACTGCGGCCGCCTCTCCCCGCTCGCCTGGCCGGTGCTCAGCCGTGGGATCGAGGCGTTCTGCACGGTCGGCGACGGCCGCGCGCGCGAGACCGTGCACCTGCTCGCGCGCGACGGGATCGAGGCGGGCGAGAGCGGCGCCGCCGGCCTGGCCGGCCTGCTCGCGTTCCGCGACGAGCTGGCGCTGCCCGCCGACGGCACCGTCCTCGTCGTCAACACCGAGGGCGATACGACTGCACCGCCGCGCGAACGCGCGGTCGATGTCCGCCCTACCTGAGCCGCTCGAACGCGCGGTTCAACAGGCGTTGCGCCTGCGTGCCGGGGTCGGGCGAGTTCAGCAGCACGACGCCGAGCCGCCGCGACCCGCGCCGCACGGTCGCCACGAGGCAGCGGCCGGCCGCCTCGGTGTAGCCGGTCTTCACCCCGGTGGTCCCGCGGTAGCCGATCCGCAGCAGCGGGTTGTTGTTGTAGAGGTAGATCCGCCCACCCTTGATCGGGAACGGCAGCACCGCGGAGCGGCGCCGGACGATGCGCGCCAGCCGCGGCTCGCGCAGCACCGCGCGCGCGAGCGCGGCGAGGTCCGGGGCGCACGAGGCGTTCCCGCGGTCGCGGATTCCCGACACGGTCGAGAAGTGCGTGCAGGCGAGCCCCATCGCCTTCGCGCGCTCGTTCATGAGGGCGACGAACCGTGGGACCGTCCCCGCGGCGCGCTGCGCGAGCGCAATCGCCGCGTCGTTGCCCGACGGCAGCAGCATCCCGTGCAGCATCGCGCTGACCCCGACCCGCTTCCCGCGCGGGAGCAGGCCGACGCCCGAGCCCGTGTAGGCGAGCGCTTCCTTGGTGACCGGCACCAGCGCGCCCTCCGGCACGCGATCGACCACGACCAGCGCGGTCATCATCTTGGTCAGCGACGCGATCGGCAGCACCCGCTCGGGCCGGTGCCGCCACAGCACGCGGCCGCTGTCGATGTCGAACAGCAGTCCCGAGCGGGGCGGCTTGCGGAACTCCGTGCGCAGGAGGTCGGGCGCCACGGAGAGCTGGACCGCGAGCGGCGAGGGCGCCGTGCCACCGCCGGCGAGCGGAGCGGTGCCGGAATCGAGCAGCGGGCCTGGTGCGGCCGGCCCGGCGGCGCCACGCGGCGGATCCGGATCGCCCGCCCGGGCCGCGAGGATCAGCGTCGCCACGACCGCCGCCAGGATGACGAACGCCGCCGGCCTGATGCGACGGCGCCTGCGACGACGACCTCCTTGGAGGAGCGTGTACGGCATCTACGCCATGCCGGCGCGCTCGAGCTGGCGCCGGTGTCGTCGCTCATTTGCGAACACGCGGATCAGGAGCAGGCCGAACAGGAAGCCGCCGATGTGCGCGAAGTACGCGACGCCTCCCTCGCCGCTCGACCCCACGAGATCGAAGTAGCCGAACAGGAACTGCTGCAGGATCCAGAAGCCGAGGAAGAGGAGCGCCGGCAACTCGAGGATCGTGAAGAAGAAGATGATGAACACGACGGTCACGACCCGCGCGCGCGGGAACAGCAGCAGGTAGCCGCCGAGCACGCCGGCGACCGCGCCCGACGCCCCGATCGACGGGATCGTCGAGCCCGTGTCGACGAGGATCTGGCCCGCGTCGGCGGCTAGGCCGCTCAGGACGTAGAACACGATGAACTTGACCGGTCCCATGGAGTCCTCGACGTTGTTGCCGAAGATCCACAGGAAGAGCATGTTGCCGCCCAGGTGGAGCAGGCCGCCGTGCATGAACATCGACGTGAACAGCGTCAGCCACGTCGGGGCGTCGGGGGCCCCGCACGCGGGATCGCTGACCTGGTCGCCCGGGTGCGTGACCTCGTACGGGATCGTCCCGTACTCGATCGTGTTGCACTGGAACTGGAGCGAGTCCGGGCTGCCGAGCGAGAGACCGCCCTTCTGGAACAGGAAGTACATCAGCACGTTCGCGACGATCAGCGCGACCGTGACGACCGCGAAGCGATCGGTCGGGATGTTGTCCCGCAGCGGGAACACGCTGGCCTGAAGGGTATTGCCCGGGCCGGCATCCAGCCGGCCCTCGGACTGCGACGGCGGCCGTCCGGGCCGCCGATTAGCTGGCGGCGGCGAGCGGGCCGGTTCCCGCTCGTTCCTGCTTCACGTGCTCGTCCGCGTGATACGAGGAGCGCACCAGCGGGCCGGCGGCGACGTGCTCGAACCCGAGCGCGTAGGCGGCCTGCTCGAGCTCGACGAACTCCTGGGGCTCCCAGTAGCGGACGACCGGGAGGTGGCGCTCGGTCGGCCGCAGGTACTGGCCGACGGTGAGCACCTGGACGCCCTGCTCGCGGAGCTGCCCGAACGCGTCGACCATCTCCTCGTGGGTCTCGCCCAGCCCGACCATGAGGCCCGACTTGGTGGTGACCTCGCCCTCGCCCATCTCGAGCGCGTTGCGGAGCACGCGCAGCGATCGCTCCCAGCGCGACCCGCGGCGCGCCACGGGATACAGCCGCGGCGCGACCTCGACGTTGTGGTTGAACACGTCGGGCCGCTCGGCGATGACCTTGGCGAGCGGCATCTCCTCGCCGCGGAAGTCAGGCGTCAGGCACTCGATCTTGCACCACGGCGCCTGCATGCGGATCGAGCGGATGACGCCCACCCAGGCCTGCGCGCCGTAGTCGGGCAGGTCATCGCGGTCCACGCTCGTGACGACCGCGTGGCGCAGGCCCATCCGGGCCACCGAGCGGGCGACGCGCAGCGGCTCGAGCGGGTCGTTGAACGTCGGCTTGCCGGTCTTGACGTTGCAGAAGCCGCAGCGGCGCGTGCACGTGTCGCCGAGGATCATGAAGGTCGCGGTGCCGCGCTCCCAGCAGTCGCCCACGTTCGGGCAGGCCGCCTCCTGGCAGACGGTATGGAGGCCCTCGTCGCGGATCATGCGGTCGAGCTCGCGGTAGCGCTGCCCGCCCGGCGGCGGGACCTTGAACCAGCGCGGCTTGCGGGTCCGGAACGGCAGCGTGTCCGGCCCGAGCACCTTCAGGACGTCCATACCGCCGGGGTTGGCTCGGGAGCGCGTGCTCACGTCAGGGAGGGTACCCAGGAGCTCCACCGCTCGGGCACGATGGCGATGACCGGGCCGGCGGGCCGCGCGGTCCGGTACTGCTCGTACTTCGCTGCGAGGGCGTCGATCGCGGCCTCGGAGTCGATCACCTCGGCGACGCCGTCGACGCGCACCCACCACAGCTCCGACCAGTCCTCCTCGTAGTGGTCGACCAGCAGGCTCGCCCGGCTGGTCGCGCGCACGTTCTCCAGCCGCGCGAGCGCTCGCGTGACCTTCGGCTTGGCGTCGACGGCGGTGAAGACGCGCCCGCGGGAGAGCGCGAAGCAGACCGCGACGACGTGCGGCCGCCCCGTCGCCGTCACCGTCGCTAGCCGCCCGATGCGCGCGGCCGCGAAGCGCTCCTCAGCGATGGCGGGCGGCCAGCTCGGCATACCGCTCGACCAGCGGGAGCGCGACGTCCGCGGGCTCGGACTCGAGCATGAAGAGCACGCGATCGACCTCGGCCGTCTGGAGCCGCTCCACGAAGCCGTCGTCGGGCGGCGCGCCGTAGTAGGTCACCGGCACGTGGCGGCCGGCGCGCTCGCGCAGCTCGGCGATCCGCGGCGCGAGGTCCTCGGGGGCGACGCGGTTCGGCATCCACTCGTCGCCGTAGTCGAGCACGCGGTCGAGCACCTTCTCCCCGAGCCCGCCGACGACCACGGGCGGATGCGGCTTCTGGGCCGGCTTGGGCCACGACCAGATCGGGTCGAAGTCGACGTACTTCCCGTGGAACTCCGCCTCGTCGCTCGTCCAGATCTCCTTCATGGCGAGGATCCGCTCGCGCATGATCGAGAACCGCCGGCGCGGGTCGGTGCCGTGGTTGCGCATCTCCTCGCGGTTCCAGCCGCCGCCGACCCCGAACTCGAACCGGCCGCCGGAGAGCGCGTCGAGCGAGGCGACCTCCTTGGCGGTGACGATCGGGTCGCGCTCGACCACGAGGCAGATGCCGGTCCCGAGCCGCAGGCTCGTGGTCGCCTGCGCGACCGTCGCCAGCGCCACGAACGGGTCGTGCGTGCGCTTGTACTTCTCCGGCAGCTCGCCCCCGCCCGAGTACGGCGTCTCACGGCTGACCGGGATGTGCGTGTGCTCGGCGAAGAACAGCGCCTCGAAGCCGGCGTCCTCGGCGGCCCGGCCGATCTCGGCGGGCGTCGCCGTCTGGTCCGTCGGGAAGGTGGTGATGCCGAAGATCACGGCCAGAACCTATCGTGGCCCACCGACTCGGCCGCGATGTCCTCGACCTTGACCGAGATCATCAGGAACGCGGCGGGAGCGCCGGAGTCGTTGCGCGAGGCGCGTGGCGTCTCGGGCGGGATCAGCACGGCGTCGCGCGGGCCGAGGGTGAGCACGTCGTCGCCCAGCTTGAGCGTGATCTCGCCCTCGAGCACGAGGTAGATCTCCTCGATCGTGCGGTGGCTGTGGCCTCGGGCGGGGTCGCCGCCCGGCGGCACGTGGGCGGTGTGCGGCTCGAGCACGCGGAGGTTGACCGCGAGCTGCTCGGAGCCCATCGGGCGGCCGTAGCCGATGAACGCGCCGGCGGCGTCGCCCGTGTAGTCGGGCGCGTCGGCGGCCCGCAGGACGGTGTAGCCGCTAGACGGCAACGGGTTCGAGGAGTCGCGGCGGCGTGACGATCCGCTGGCGGCGGCCGAAGGCCTGTGCGAACGCATGCGCGGCCCGCTTGCGGAAGCAGTCGATGCCCTCGGGCGAGCCCTCCTCGCGCAGCGAGGTCATGCGGACGCCGGGCAGGCCGCAGGCGACGACCGCGCTGAACGGCGTGAGGTCTCCTTCGACGTTGACCGCGAAGCCGTGCATCGAGACCCGGCGGGACACGTGGATGCCGATCGAGGCGATCTTGCGGTCCTCGACCCAGACGCCCGTGTACTCGCGGCCCTCGCGCGTTCCCGCGGGAACGCCCGCGGCGCGGATGGCGTCGACGAGCGCGGTCTCCATCGTCTCGACGAACTCGCGGACGTTCGGCACGTGCATGATCGGGTAGCCGACGAGCTGGCCGGGGCCGTGGTAGGTGAGCTTGCCGCCGCGCTCGGTGTCGACCACGGGGATGTCGCCGCTCACGGGCAGCTCGCCGGGCTCCGAGCGGCGGCCGAGCGTGTAGACGTGCGGGTGCTCGAGCAGGAGCAGCAGGTCGGGCAGCTCGCCGGCCTGCACGCGCGCCCGCAGGCGCTCCTGGATCGCGACCGCCTCGCGGTATTCGACCCGGCCGAGGTTGCACGTCCAGAGCTCGTGCACGCCTCTGATGGTACGGGGCGAGCGGGTCCGACCCGCCCCGAGCCGCTCGACCGCGGCCCGGAGCGGGTGTCCGTCAGACCTGCCCTACGTAGTCGGCCAGTTCTCCAGTTTCTTTCGCAACCCGCTCAGGAATTGCGCGGCGAGCGCCCCGTCGAGCGCCCGGTGGTCCCACGACATGCACAGGTACGTCATGGGGCGGATGGCGATCGAGTCGTTGCCGAGCTCGTCGGTGAGCACCACCGGCCGCTTGACCACGGCCTCGGTGTCGAGGATCGCGACCTGCGGCTGGTTGATCACCGGCGTCGCGATGATCGAGCCGTAGCCGCCGGGGTTCGTGATCGTGAACGAGCCGCCGCGGACCTCGTCGGGCGTGAGCTGGTTCGCCCGCCCGCGCTGCGCGAGGTCCTTGATCCGCTTCGCCAGCCCTTCCACGGACAGCTCCTGCGCGTCGCGGATCACCGGCACGATCAGCCCGCCCTCGCCGAGCGACACGGCGATCCCGAGGTGGACGCCCTCGTAGGTGGTGACGTTGTTGTCCTCGAGCGTGGCGTTGAGCGCCGGGAACTCGCGCAGCGTCTCGACCGTCGCGCGCGCGATGTACGGCAGGTACGTGAACCCGGTCTTCGCCCGCGCGGCCTCGATCCGCACCAGGTCCGCCTCGACCACGGTCGTGCAGGTCGCCGCGGTCTGGAGCGACTCCAGCATCCGCGCGCCGATCGACTGGCGCATACGCGACAGCGGAGCAGTGCCCGCGGCGGCGGGCGCCGCCTCGGCGGCGGGCGCCGTTTCGGGGGCGGGCGCGTCGAAGCGCGGCTTGCGCGTCTTCGCCGGCGCGGGCTCGTCCGGCCGGTAGGGGCTCTCGATGTGCATCGGCGCCTCGGCCGGCGCGCCGTTCTCGATGAACGCCAGCACGTCCTGCTTGCGCACGCGGCCGCCGCGGCCGGTGCCCTCGACCTTCTCGAGGTCGATCCCGTGCTCGGACGCGATGCGCATGACCACCGGCGAGTACCGGCGCCCGCCTTCGCGCCGCGCTTTCACGGTTGTATCGGGTGGGTGGGATGGTTTCTCGCCGGCCTCGCCCGACGACTCCATCGCCGCCGCCGCCTCGCTCGTCCCGCCCGACGACGACTCGCTCTCGCTGCGGTGCGCCTCGCCGGGCTTGGCGTCGGTGGCGATCCGCGCGAGGACGGTGCCGACCTCGACGGTGGTGCCGACGTCGACGATCAGCTCCTGCACGCGTCCCGTGGCGGGCGCCTCGACGTCAGTGTCGATCTTGTCGGTCGAGATCGAGGCGATGATCTCGTCGGCCTCGACCCAGTCGCCGGGCTGCTTCTTCCACTCGACGACGGTGCCCTCGGCGACCGACACCCCCATCTGGGGCATCGTCACATCGATCAGCGTCGTCGTCTCAGTATTCGAGGAGCTCACGGCACGCCTCCCTCACGTCGTCGACCTGGGGCAGCACCGCCTGCTCGAGCGTGGGCGAGAACGGGATCGGGACGTCCGGCGTCGCGACGCGGACGACCGGCCCGTCCAGGTCCTCCCAGGCCTTCTCGGCGATGAGCGCCGCAACCTGCGCGCCTGCCGCGCACGTCTGGTTGGCCTCGTCGACGATCACGACCTTCGAGCACTTGCGCACCGACGCGAGGATCGCCTCCTCGTCGAGCGGCACCAGCGAGCGCAGGTCGAGCACCTCGACCGACGCGCCGTCGAGGTCCTCGGTCGCCTCCAGCGCGGTGTGGACCATCGCGCCGTACGCGATCACCACGAGGTCGGTGCCCTCGCGCGCCACCCGCGCGGAGAACGGCGTCTCGTACGTGCCGTCGGGCACGTCGCCCTTCACGCGCCGGTACAGGTGCTTGTGCTCCATGTAGACGACCGGGTTGGGGTCGCGGATCGAGGAGATCAGCAGGCCCTTCGCGTCCTCGGCCGTGGACGGCGCGACGACCTTGAGCCCCGGGCTGTGCATGAACCACGCCTCGGGGTTCTGGGAATGGAACGGGCCGCCGCTGAACCCGCCGCCGGACGGCAGCCGGACGGTGATGTTCACCGACAGCCCCTGCCGGTAGTACATCTTCCCGGCGACGTTGACGAGCTGGTCGAAGCCGCACGAGATGAAGTCGGCGAACTGCATCTCGGCGATCGGGCGCATGCCCTCGACCGCCGCGCCGATCGCGGTGCCGACGATGCCCGACTCGGCCAGCGGCGTGTCCATCACCCGCATCGGGCCGAACTCGTCGATGAACCCGTCGGTCACCTTGAACGCGCCGCCGAACACGCCGATGTCCTCGCCCATCACGAACACGCGCTCGTCGGCGCGCATCTCCTCGCGCATGGCGTCGGAGATCGCCTGCAGGTAGGTCATGGTCGGCATCTCAGCCCTGCGGCTTGGGGGTGGGTGGGTGGGAAAGGAATCCCGACCAGGGTGCCTTGCCGTCCTCGAGCAGCACCGGCTCGTCCGCGAACAGGCGGTCGGTGGCGCTGTCGGGCTCGGGCATCGGCATCTTCAGCGCTTCCTCGACGGCGGCGTCGATCTCCGCCTTGACCTCGTCGCGCAGCGCCTGGACGTCCACGCCGAGCGCCTCGACGCGCCGCACCTGGCGGTCGATCGGGTCCTTGGCCCGCCACTCGTCGACCTGCTCCTTCGGCACGTACTTCATGTCGTCGTGGGCGGCGTGGCCGTGCATGCGCATGGTCACGGCCTCGATCAGCGTCGGACCCTCGCCGGCAAGCGCGCGCTCGCGCGCCTTGCGGGTGGCCTCGAACATCGCCTCGGGGTCGTTGCCGTCGACCGACTCGCCCGGGAAGCCGTACGTGGCCGCGCGCTCGACGGGGTTGACCGCGAACTGCTGGTCGGTCGGCGTCGAGTACGCGTACTGGTTGTTCTCCAGCACGAAGATCACCGGCAGCTTCTGCACGCCGGCCCAGTTCATGGCCTCGTGGAAGTCGCCGCGCGAGGTCGACCCGTCGCCGAACCACGTCATCGCCACGCGCTCCTCGCCGCGCATCTTGAACGCCATCGCGATGCCGGCGGCGACGAGCATCATGTCGGGCAGCATCGAGACCATCCCGACGCAGCCGACCGACCGGTCGCCGAAGTGGACGTTGCCCTCGCGCCCGCGCGTGATGCCGCCGTCGCGGCCCATGTACTGGCCGAAGATGCTCGGGATCGGGACGCCGCGGATCACGTGCGCGGCGAGGTCGCGATGCAGGATGCACAGCCGGTCGCGCGCGCCCATCGCCCACGTCGCGCCGGCCGACACGGCCTCCTGGCCGAAGCCGTCGTAGAACGAGCCGGGCACCTTCCCCTGCCGGTAGAGCGTCATCGCGCGCTGCTCGATGCCGCGCATCATGAGCATCGCGCGCAGGAGCCCGACCCGGTCTTCGGTGGTCAGGTGCTCGGATACGTCGGGGGGGACCGACTGCTGAGCGGTTTCCGTCGCCATCTGGCGTGCCTTCACCCTTTCCTCGTCCGGCGTGCATGCCCGGGATCGCCGGATCTCACGCCCGTGGCGCCGCCGGCCGGGATCTCCGGGCACGGGCGGCGTGAACTCGGGCGAAAGGGTATCGGCACGCGAGTACGCTGCGAGACATGGAGCGGGTGGAGCGCGTCTGGCACCGGCGGCTGCGCTGGCGCCTGCGCGGCGCCTGGCAGTGGCCGGCGTTCGTCGTGCTCACGCTCGTCGACGGCGTCCTGCTCGTCGTGCTCCCGCCCTACGACGGGGCGCCGGCGAGCGTGTTCCCCGGCGTGGTGCTGGCCGGCTTCGTGAACCTGGTCGCGGTGGCGGTCGCCGCGCCCGCGTTCGGGGCACTGCTCCGCCGCACGCGGCCCGACCTCCCCCGCGCGATCGCGTCCAACTACGCGGGCGGCTGGCTGCTGGCGGCAACGACCGCGCTCCTGCTCGGTCTCGGCCTGCTGCACCGCTCGGCGGTCGAGGAGGAGCAGGCGCGCGAGAGCGCGGTCGCGGTCGCGATGCACGACTACGTCGTAGCGGAGGAGCCCGCGCTGCGGGGGTCGCTTTCTACGATCGACGTGATCCGGATCGACCGCGACTACTACCGCGCCTGCATCCCCGGCGAGGACACCCGGCACTGGCTGTGCCTCTTCGTGAGCACCGACCAGCACCCGCCGGGCGTCATGCGCGATACCGAAGAGGTGCCCAACAGCTCGTACCGGCCGTACGGCGGGTTCGACTAGCCGAACGTTCGTCCAGATTCCGGTCGGTTCCTCGTGTGGCGGGATACGGTGAGGCCGCGGGCCATGAACTTGCGCGGACTCGTCACCAGCCTGGGCGCCGGCGGATCGCTCATCGCGGCCGCGCTGTGCGCGCTCGTCGTCGTCGGCGGCCTGATCGCCGTGGGCGGAGCGGGCGACGGCAACGCGCGCGCCGACTCCGGGACCGTGGTGGTTCCGGGCGCCGATGCGCGCGACCGCCGCGCCACGACCCTCGCCTCCGCCCGCCCGTCCGCCGCCGAGCCGTCGGCCGCGGCGCGACCGCGCGCGACGGCCCGCCGGCGGGCTTCCGCGCGACCGCCCGGCGGCGCCCGGCCGCAGGCGCCCGCGAGCCGCCCGACCCCGTCGACCCCGCCCGCGCCGAGCCCGCCCGCCGCCTCGGCCGCCACCTCGACGCCCGAGACGCCGTCGTCGGAGCCGCCGCCGGCCGGCACCGTCCGCCGGATCGTCCAGCAGGCGACCGACACCGTGGCGCCGGTCGTCGACGCCGCGCCCGAGCCGGTCCAGCCCGTCGCCGAGCGCGTCGTCGACACGGTCGAGCAGGTCGCCGACACGGTTGCGCTCCCCTGACGAACGTCAACTGCGCTGGGTGGGGAAGCGGCGGATCGGCCGCTCAGCCTGCCGAGTGTCCACTTTTCGCCCTCATGGGGAAACAACTGGACACTCGACCCGCCGGGGCGGCCGAACCCGCCTCCCTCAATGCCGCAGTTGAAGTTCGTCCCTTAGAGCGCCAGCTGGAGCGGGTTCTCGAGCCGCTCGCGGATGCGGCCGAGGAACTCCGCGGCGTCGGCGCCGTAGAGGATCCGGTGGTCGCAGGCCAGCGTGAGCCGCATGATGTTGCGGACCACGACCTCGCCGTCGCGCACGACCGGGGTCGGGGCCATCGCGCCGACCGCCAGGATCGCGGCCTGCGGCGGGTTGATGACCGCCACGAAGCTCTGGATCCCGAACATGCCGAGGTTCGAGACCGTGAACGTCCCGGAGGACAGCTCGGGCGGCGTGATGGCGCCGGCTCGGACGCGCTCCGCCAGGGCGCGGGTCTCGCGCGAGATCTGGCCGAGCGACTTGGTGGCGGCGTCGAACACGGTCGGGACGACGAGCGCGTCCTGCCCGGCGACCGCCACGCCGACGTTCACGCGCGAGTAGAGCTCGAACCTGCCGTCGCGGTACGCGCCGTTGGCGCGGGGGAAGTCGACGAGCGCGAGCGCGGAGGCCTTGACCACGAAGTCGTTGAACGACGGCACCGGCTGACCCTCTGAGGCGGCGGCCTTGAGCCGCTTGCGCAGGTCGACCGCCTCGTCCATGTCGACGTCGACGTTGAGCACGAACTCCGGCGCCGTGGCCTTGGACTCGGCCATGCGCCGCGCGACGGTCTGCTGCAGCCGCGTGAGGTCCTGCGTGGTGGTCTCGCCCTTGCCGGTCTGCGCTTCGCCGGACACGACCGGCGGGGGCGCCTTGCGCTCCTCCGCCTCCGGCTCGGCGGCCGGTGCCTCCGGCTCGGCGGGCGCCGGGGCCTCGGCCTGCGCGCCGTCGCCCTTGGCGGCGGCCTCGACGTCGGCCTTGACGATCCGGCCGCCCGGCCCGGTGCCCTGGAGCTGCCCGAGCTCGAGCCCGAGCTCCCGCGCCATCCGGCGCGCGACCGGGGAGGCCTTGGTGCGGCCGCCGTTGCCGTCGCCGCCGGGCGCGGCCTCGGCCGTCGCGGTCTGGCGCTCGGCCGGCTGCTCCTCCTCGGCCGGCTCGCCGCCGTCGCCGTCGCCTCCGTCGTCGCCGCCCTCGGCCTCTGGCTCGGGCTGCTCTTCCTCCTGCTTTTTCTCTTCCTGCGGCTGCGTGTCAGCGCTCGCGCCGTTTCCGCCGCCGCCGATCTGCGCGATGGTCTGGCCCACGGGCAGCGTGTCGCCCTCCTGGGCGACGATCTTCAGCGTCCCGTCCTGGTCCGCCTCGTAGGTCATGTTGGCCTTGTCGGTCTCGATCTCGACCAGCTCGTCGCCGCGGGAGACCTCGTCTCCGTCGGACTTGAGCCACTTGAGGATCGTCCCCTCCTCCATCGAGTCGGACAGGCGGGGCATCGCGACGTCGGCCATGGCCGGAATGTACAGATCAGGCGACGGCGACCGCCTCCAGGACGAACCCCTCCGGCAGCTCGAGGTCGTGCTCGGCGAGCAGGTCCTCGTCGGCGAGGATCTCGCGGCACGGGCCGTCGGCGACGATCCGGCCGCCGGACAGGATCACGGCCCGCTCGCACAGTCGCGCGGCGAACGGCAGGTCATGGGTGACGACCAGCATCGTGCGGTCGATCGCGTCCAGCACCTCCAGCAGCTCGCGGCGGGCGCGCGGGTCGAGGTTCGCCGACGGCTCGTCGAGCACGAGCAGCCGCGGCTGCATGGCGAGCACGGTCGCGATGGCGACCCGCCGCCGCTGGCCGAGCGAGAGCTGATGCGGCGCGCGGTCGAGGACGTGCTCCATCCGCACCGCGGCCAGCGCGGCGCCCACGCGCGAGTGAACCTCATCACGGGCGAGGCCGAGGTTGAGCGGGCCGAACGCGACGTCCTCGGCGACGGTCGGCATGAAGAGCTGGTCGTCCGGGTCCTGGAACACGAGCCCGACCGCCGCGCGCAACTCGCACGAATCGACGATGCCCGCCACGTCGAGCTGCCCTTCGCCCCGGAGGAGCCCGTTGAGGTGCAGCATCAGAGTCGTCTTGCCGGCGCCGTTGGGGCCGAGCACCGCGACGCGCTCGCCGTGCGCGACCCGAAGGTCGACGCCGTCGAGCCCGAGGACGCCGTTCGGGTACCGGAAGCGAAGCCCGCGCGCGACGATCATGCCGCCACCACCCGCACCGGCACCAACACGGCGCCCAGCGCGACCAGGAAGAGCGCGTCGGCGCGCCCGAAGCGCAGCACGACGAAGCGCGGCATGGCCCCGGCATAGCCGCGCGCGAGCATCGCCAGATAGACGCGCTCCCCGCGCTCGTAGCTGCGCAGGAACAGCCCGGTGACGAGCCGCCCGAGCGCCGCGACCTCGCCGAGATGGCGCGGCCGGTACGCGCGCGCCGCGAGCGCCGTCCGCATGCGGCGCGCCTCGTCGGCGATGACGAACACGTAGCGGTACATGAAGGCTGCGATCACGACGAGCAGCCGCGGCGCGCGGAGCCGCTCGAGCCCGTGCAGGATGTCGGGGAAGCTGGTCGTGGCGGCGAGCAGGACCGCGCCGATGGCGCCGATGGACGCCTTGGTCGTCACGAGCGCGAACGTCGTCAAACCGGCCTCGGAGAGCGCGAGCGGGCCCACGTCGACCGACGGGCCGCCGCGGACGAACGGCACGAAGGCCGCGACGAAGACGACGACCGGGAGGACCACCCGCACGCGGGCCCACACGGTCAGCGGAGGGATCCGCGCGGCCGCCGCGGTCGCCGCCAGCGCCACGGCGCAGACGCCGAAGACGGCCCACGCGGCGGTCGAGACGGCGACCACGGTGATCCCCGCGAGCCCGACGATCTTCGCCCGGGGGTCGAGGCGATGGATCCGGCTCGCGGGGTCCCCCGCCAGCCCGATGCGGCCCAGCGACGCGCTCATGCCGGCACCGTCCGCCGGCGCGCGCGGGCGACGCCCGAGCCGACCCCGAACACGACCAGCGTCCCCGCGAAGCCGGCGAGGCCGGTCGCCACACGCGGGTCGTCGACGCCGGGGGCCGAGTAGCTCGGCACCGGCGCATCGTGCGCCTGACCGCGGTCCAGGAAGGCATTGTCGCCGGCCACCTTCTCGAGGCCGTCGGGAGCCGACGAGGCAAAGGGCGACGCCGCGGTGGCGAGGCCGACGGCGACGGCGAGCGCAAGGCGCCTCATGACACGGCCGGGGTCGCGACGACGGGGACGTCGGGCCCGCCGATCAGGTCCGGCCGCGTGGCCAGCACGGCGCTCACGGCGGCGACCGTGATCACGGCCTCGCCGGCGCCGATCACGGCGTGGACGCCGAGCATGGCCGGGAGCACGGTGCCGAGCGGGACGGTGCCGGAGACCGCGAGCTCGATCGAGCCCGCGGCGGCGCCGGCCATCACTGCCAGCCACGCGCCGCCGCCGGCGACCGCGAGCAGCGCCCCGCGGGTGTTCGGCAGCGCCGTGCGGGCGGCGAGCATGAGCCCGCCGACCACCACGCCGCCGACCACGCCCATGTTGAAGACGTTCGCCCCGAGCGCCGTAAGCCCGCCGTCGGCGAACACGAACGCCTGGACGACGAGCACGACCGCGAGGACGAGGCTCGCGAGCCAGGGCCCGAGCAGGATCGCGGCGAGCGCTGCGCCCAGGAAGTGGCCGCTCGTGCCGCCCGCGACCGGGAAGTTGAGCATCTGGGCGGCGAACACGAACGCGGCGGTCACGCCGAGGAGCGGGACGCGGCGATCGTCGAGCTCCACCTCGGCGCGCCGCAGGCCGTAGGCGACTGCGGCGACAGCCGGGATCGCGACCGCCGCCGCGACCTCGTTGGAGAGAAACCCGTCAGGGATGTGCATGGCGATGGGGCTCCTGCATCGGGGTGGTCAGGCAGCCGGCGCACGTGCCGACGATCGGGAAGTGCGAGAAGCGCGCGCGGTAGCCGGTCGCGCCCTCGATCGCGGCGCGGGCGGCGTCGAGCCGCGCCGCCGGGACGACCTCGAGCGCGCCGCATCGCTCGCAGGTCACGAAGTCGACCTCGCCGGTCGCCGCGAGCGCGTAGCGCCCGGGCCCGTGGCCGGCGTGGAAGTGCCGGACGAGGCCGATCTCCTCGAGCGTGATCAGGTTGCGGTAGACCGACGCGAGGTCCGAGGCCGGGAGCCAGCCCTCGAGCCCCGCGGCGATCTCCTCGGCGGTGAGCGGGCGGTCGGCCGCGAACAGCGCCTCGATCACCAGCCGGCGGGCGGACGAGACGCGCAGGCCGCGGGCGCGGAGGAGGGCGACGGCGGCCTCGACCGAGGGCGCCGCGAGCGGTGTGGTGTGGTGTGGGACGGTCATGGTCTGCCCCTCTTGCGCACGACCCGCAGTTGCGGATCAGTGTCAGGCGACCTGGGGCAGCGCCTGGGCCGTCAGCACCACGCCGACGCCGACGATGAGCAGCGCCGAGACCGTCGGGAGCGTCGCGGTGAGCCGCGCCGGGACGGGCATCCGGCTGAGCGCCTTGCCGGCGTAGACGACGCCGAGGCCGAGCCCCGTGAGCGTCGCCGCCAGCCCGAGGCTGAAGGCGACGATCAGCACCATCCCGAGGCCGATCTGCCCCTGCGCGATCGCGCCGAGCAGCACCACGAGCGCCGACGGGCAGGGGATGAGACCGGCCGACGCGCCCATCGCGACGAGCCCACGCCACGAGAACCGCTCAGGGGGCGCGTGGCTGTGCGTCGGCGCGCCTCCGTGCGAGTGGACGAGCTCGTGATCGTGCGCCGTCCCGTGGTCATCGTCCGGGTGATCGTGGTGGTGCCGCCGCTGACGGAGTCGTGCCCGCAGCACGCCGCCGCCGACGACGAGCACGAGCGCGCCAGACGCGAGGTTCAGCCACGGGTAGAGTTGCTCGGGGAGCACGTACTGGGAGAGCGCCAGCGCGACCGCGCCGAGCGCGAACACCCCGATCGTGTGCGTCACGGTGACCGTCGCGCCGAGGGCGACCGCGTGCCGCGGCGTGCCGCGGGTGCCGACCAGGTAGGCGGCGACCATCGCCTTGCCGTGCCCGGGCGACAGCGCATGGATCGCGCCCCACGCGAACGCGGTCAGCAGCAGCACGAGGAGCACGCCCCGGCCCGAGGCCGCGTCGCTGAACGCCTTCGTCAGCCCGTCCTCCGCGCGCGCGTGCATCTCGCCGCCGCGGGAACCGTCCGCGGCCTCGACCGTGCCATCTCCCGGCCGGACGTCGAAGCTCGCGCCGCGGACGTCGGACGGGCTGGAGAGCAGGTCCTCCGGATACGTCGTGAGGCCGTGGGTCGGGTCGTCGGCCGGCGCGCTCGAGCGCACCGCGGTCCCGCGGCCGGGCTCGACGACGACCGCCTTCCACCCGACGCGGCCAGGGAACGTGCCGTCGTGCAGCTCGACGCGCTGCGGCGAGTCGACCGCCGCGGTGAGCGGCAGCTCCACGCGTGTGGTCCGAAGCCCGCCCTGCCCCTGCGGGTGCGCGATCGTCCCCTCGCCCGCCGGCCGCAGGGCGACACGGCGGCCGTCGACGGCCAGCTCGACCCGCTGCGCCACCTCCGCCTGCTTGCGGCGGAGCAGCTCGGCGTCGGACAGCGCGCGCTGCTGGAACGTCGGGATCTCGGCCTCGTCGAGGACGTAGCGCACGTCGACGCGGTCCTCCGAGACGGAGACGCGGCTGAGGTGGTTGACGGAGAAGTTGCCGAGCGGATGCGCGCTCGCCGCGGCCGGCAGGACGGCCAGCGCGAGCAGCGCGGCCACGAGGATGCGGATCATCGTGCCTCCAGCGCCTCACGGGCGCGAGCAGCAAGCAGAGGATAGGCCGCCAGCCCGTGCTTCGAGGCCAGCCGCAGGTTGCGACGGCCCTCGACAGCCCGCGGGTGGCCCGCGATCCCGCGGCCCCCGGATCGGGCGGCGAGGGCGGCCATGCCGGCGTGGTAGCGGAACAGCGGATCGAGCGAGCCGAGCCGCAAAGCCCGGCGCGCCCAGCGCAGCCCGGCGTGCGGGCGGCCGGAGCGCGTTAGCGCCCAGCCGAGCGCGTCGGCCGAGCGCACGCTCGGCGCCGATGCCCACGCCTCGCGCGCCAGCCTCACGGCGCGGCGCCGGTCGCCGTGATCGGCCTCGTAGAGCGCGAGCTCGACGTCGGTGTTCACCCCGGCGTCGGCCAACAGCCGCTCCTGGACACGCACGAGGGCGAGGTCGGCGCGTCCGGATCGAACCTGGCCGGCGGCCAGCTCGGCCTCGCCGAGCGCGATCACGTACTCGGGCAGGGGGAGCCGCGCGACGAGCGACCGCCAGCGGCCGATCGCGCCGTCCAGGTCGCCGGCCCGCGCGGCCAGCCGCGCGCGGCCCGCGACCGCAGGCGCGTAGCCGGGCACGGCGGCGAGCGCCGCTGCGTACGCGTGCCGCGCCGCCGCCAAGCGCCCGCGCCCGAGCTCGATCGAGCCGAGCAGCGACTGGATGTAGGCGACGTTCTCGGGCACCGGCCCGCCGGCCGCGATCGCGAGCCGCAGCGCCTCGGCGGCCCCGTCGAGGTCGCCGGTCAGCTCGCGGAAGTAGGACACGCGCGCGTACGAAGCCAGGTTCGGCTTGAGGTCGACCATGCGCTGGAGCACGCGCTCGGCCTCGCGGTAGCGGCCGAGCTCAACCAGCGCGTCGACCAGCACCGGGAAGGCGCCGATCGAGTCCGGCGCAAGCGAGCGGGCGCGCCGGGCGAGGCGCTCCGCCGACCCAAAGTCATGCCGGCCGGCCGCCAGCGCCGCCGCCTCGGCGAGCTCAGACGCCTCCTCCGGCCCGCGGGCCAGCGCCCGCCGCAGGACGCCGTCGGCCCGGGTGTAGAAGCTGGGGTCGCCGGACTCGCGCGCCTTCTGGAGATAGGCGGCGGCGAGCTCGGCCTCGCGCGGCGCGCCCTTGCGCACCGCGTCCTGCAGGCGCCGCACGAGCGCATCGGTGTCCCCGTCGGGTCGCAGGCTCGGCGCGTCCACAGCGGGCGAGCCCGCCGCCGCCCGCTCGTCGCCCCGCGTCGCCGAGAACACGGCGACGGCGAGGGCGAACGCGAGGGCGACGGCGAACAGGCGGCGGGCTCGCATCCGATCAGCCTCCGGTGGGCGGCTGCGGGACCGGCGCGTGCGCGAGCTCGGTCCGCTTCACGACACCCGTGAAGCCGTCCGTGGGCAGCGCCACGTACGGGAACGCGGACCGGAACGGCTTGTCGTTGCGGTCGACGCCGTCCCCGAGCGGGATCTGCTTCCCGCCCTGGTCGGCCGGGAGGAGCGCGCCGGCGATGACGCGGAGCTCGATGTCGGTGACGTCATCGGCCAGCCTGCGGCCGTTCGGGAAGCCGGCCACGTCGCCCGCGAGGACGCCGAACCGGTTCTCCGTGTCGGCCGGAGGCACGCCCAGGTTGAGCTTGAGCGTGTCGGCCGGCGCCGGGTTGGACCCGATCTGCGTCAGACCGGGCACGCCGGTCAGGAGCGCCTGGACGATGTCCGTGCGGTTGGTCTCCTTCACGCCGAGGCCGAACAGCGCGTTCAGGAGGCGAGCCGGCTCGGGGTTGAGCGCGTACGTGCCGAAGTTCGCCAGGTCGTCGGCGGGCGACGTCCGGTTGAACTTGTCCTTCTGGCCGATCGGGATGATGACCTCGTTGATGAGCGGGTTGCCGAGCCGCGAGACCTGCACCCAGCCCGCGCGGTACGAGCGGCGCCCGTCGTGCCGGCGCACCGTCACGCGCTTGCGCTCGGTCGCGGCCCACACGCCGACGACGGCGTTCGAGGCCTTCGCGTCCGCGACCGGCTTGCCGTCGCGGGTCACCTGCGACTCGGGCACCTGCAGGACGAAGGCGTGCGTGTTGTACGAGGAGACGTCGTCCTTGCCGCCGCCCTGGTTGCCGAGGCCGATGCTGGGCCGGCCCGGCTTGTCGATGTTGATGCCGTCGAAGATCGTGTTCAGGTCGAGGAAGAACGGGTCGTCGGCAGGTCCGACGAACGTCTTGCCACCGCCCTTGACCGGAGCGATCGCGCCGTTCGACACGGTCGCGTAGTCGGGGATCGTCTTCGGCCCGACGTTGTCGGGCGCGACCGGCAGGTCGTTGGCGACGAGCTTCGTGTGCTTCCGCTTGCCGCTGCGGTCGTACGTCTCGCGGTAGAGGTCGTACGTCTGGACGAAGTTGATGTCCGGGTCGTCGACCGACGTCACCGTCGGGGCGGCGTACAGGAACGAGTTCGGGTTGCGGAAGCGCTGGCTGAACTGCCAGCGGTAGGCGACGTCCTCGCGGCCGTCGCCGGTGTTGTCGATCTTGACGTAGTAGCGGGCCTTCGGATCGAGCTTGCCGAAGTACGGGCCGCCGGCCGGCTCCTCGAACGGGATCCAGTTGGCGACCACCGTCAGGCTGCCCGGGGCGTCCTTCGCCGTGAAGGCGTAGACGTCGGTGTTGTCGGCCGTCGGGTCCGTGAGGATCTTGGGAGCCTCCCGGTGACTCGAGCCGAAGACGCCCGAGACGGCCAGCGAGCCCGCGACCAGCGCGGCGGCCGATGCCGCGCCGAGGGCTTTGGATCTGCGCATGCGCGCTCCTTGGGGTGAGGGGTACGAGCCGATCCCCTCTACGCCCGGCCGCGCAGCCCGGATGACTCGCGGGCTCGCAGCTGCGAGCGGCTTGCGATTACAGGTCGCGGAAGGTCGCCAGCACGGCCTCGACGACCTGAGGCTCGTGCGGGTACGCGATCTGCTCGAGCGGCTTCGAGTACGGCATCGGGAGGTCGGCGCCGGTGACGCGCGCGACCGGCGCGTCGAGGTCGTCGAACGCCTGCTCCTGGATCAGCGCCGCGAGGTTCGCGCCGACGCCGCCGTGCGGCCACCCCTCCTCGACGATCACCGCGCGGTTGGTCTTGGCGACCGACTCGAGGATCGTGTCGAGGTCGAGCGGGCGCAGCGTGCGCGGGTCGATCACCTCGGCCTCGATCTCGTGGTCCTTGGCGAGGATGTCGGCCGCCTTCTGGGCGGTGACCGCCATCCGCGAGATGCCGACGATCGTCACGTCGGCTCCTTCGCGGCGGATCGCGGCCTCGCCGAACTGCGCCACGTGGTCCTCGTCGTCGGGCACGTCGCCGCGCTGGCCGTAGAGGTACTCGTGCTCGATGACGACGACCGGGTTGTCGTCGCGGATCGCCGCTTTGAGGAGTCCCTTCGCGTCTGCCGGCGTCGACGGGACGGCGAGCAGCATCCCCGGCACATGGAGGTAGAGCGCCTCGAGGCAGTGCGAGTGCGTCGGCCCGAGCTGGTGGCCCGCGCCCTGCGGCATCCGCACCACCATCGGCACCTTCGCCTGGCCGCCGAACATGTAGTGGATCGTCGCCATGTGGTTGACGATCTGGTCCATCGCCAGCAGCGAGAAGTTGATCGTCATCAGCTCCACGACCGGGCGCAGCCCGGTCATGGCGGCGCCGACGCCGATGCCCACGATCGTGTTCTCGGAGATCGGCGTGTCGCGCACGCGCTTCTCGCCGAACTCCTCGAGCAGGCCCGCGGTGACCTTGAACGCGCCGTTGAAGACGCCGATGTCCTCGCCCATCAGGAACACCCGCTCGTCGCGCTGCATCTCTTCGCGCAGCGCCTGGTTGAGCGCCTCCCGGTAGCGAACCACCGCCACGCTACTCCTTGGCCTCCTCGCCGGCGGACTCCGCGCCAGCGGATTCCGCCCCGGAATCGGCGCCAGCCGATTCCGCGCTGACGTCCTCCTTCTGCGCCGCCTCGACGGCCTTGTGGTAGTGGTCGGTCGGGCCGCGCTCGGCTTCGGCGAGCGAGCGCTCGTCCTCGCCGCGGTGCACGCCGGCGGACCGCTCGTCGACCGAGTACCAGCCCTGCACCTGGTCGCCGAAGACGTAGATGTGGTCGTAGAGCGACTCCGGTGGCGGGAACGCGGACTTGTCGGCGAACTTCACCGCCTCGTCGACGCGCTCGACCGCCTGGCCGTCGAGCCGCTTGACCTCTTCCTCGTCGACCTCGAGCCGCTCGGCGAACGTGTTGATCGGGTCGCGCTTGCGCCACTCCTCGACCTGCTCCTTGGTCCGGTACTCCTCCGGGTCGGCCATCGAGTGGCCGCGGAACCGGTAGGTGATGGCCTCGACGAGGAGCGGCTGGCGGTCCTCGCGGGTGCGCCGGATCGCCTCGCGCATGACGTCGTAGGTCTCGACCACGTCCATGCCGTCGCAGCGCAGGCCCGGGACGCCGAAGCCCTCGCCGCGGCGGTGCAGGTCGGTCACGGCGGAGTGGCGCTCGAGCGCGGTGCCCATGCCGAACTGGTTGTTGGTGACCATGAAGACGACGGGCAGCTTCCACAGGGCGGCGAGGTTGAGCGTCTCGCCGAAGGTCCCCTGGTTCGCGGCGCCGTCGCCGAACACGCACACCGTCACCTCGTCGAGGCCCTGGTAGTCGGACGCGAGCGCCATGCCGGCCGCGAGCGGCAGGTTCCCGCCGACGATCCCGTAGCCGCCCATGAAGCGGTTCTCGAGGTCGAACATGTGCATCGAGCCGCCGCGGCCATGCGAGACGCCGGCCTCGCGGCCGAACAGCTCCGCCATCACACGGTCGGGGTCGGCCCCGCGGGCCAGCGCGTGGCCGTGCGAGCGATAGGTGGAGATCAGGTAGTCCTCGTCGCGCATCGCCCGGCAGGCGCCGACGATCGTCGCCTCCTCGCCGATCGCCAGGTGCAGGAAGCCGCCGACCTTGGCCTTCGCGTACATCTCGCCCGCGCGCTCCTCGAAGCGGCGGATGAGCATCATCGTCTCGAGCCACTCCAGCGCCGCGTCGCGCTCCGGCAGCTCGCGACTTCCCGCCTGCTCGGTGACATCGGCCACGGGCGGGACAGTAGCGCGCCGGGGGCGAGGGCCGCCCCCGGCGCGTGGGTCGCTTAGCGCTCAGGGCGTCTGTATCGGTGAGGCTATTCCGACCGATCGGCCAGTCGGTGAGCGGCTGTTCTCGGCGGGTTGGAAGTAGATCAGCCGCTCGATGACGGCGCCGAGGCGCGGCTCGCTGCCCAGCAGCGCGATCAGCTCGAGGTCGGGCCCACCGTGGCCGCCCTCGAGCTCCTTCAGCAGGCCCGGGTCGTGGGCGATCGCGCGCGCGGTCGCCGGCCACTGCTCCCGCAGCACGAGCCACTTCGCGAGGTGCGCCGGGGTCAGGTTGGGCTCGCCGCCGAACATGTGCCGCGCGCGGGCGATCTCGGTCAGGAGCTGCGCGTGGTTGAAGCTCCGTTTGGCCTCGCGCGGGAGGGCCGGCGGGTTCTCGACGATGAACGTCTCGACCTCTCGGAACTCCTCGCTGTCGAGGAACGAGCTGGACACGAGGTCGCTGATCAGCGCACGCCCGGCCTCCGGCACCGTGGCCGCGCGCTTCGCGACCGTCCGCTCGACCTCCTCGGGGGAGAGCTGCTTGCCCTTGAGCTCGTCGATCTGCGTCCTCAACTCCTCGCGCAGGAGCTTGCGCTGACGCTTGCGCACGCGTCGCGACCAGATCCCGAGGGCGACGGCGGCGCAAAAGGCCAAAGACGCCAGCGTGTCCGCTGTCACCCACTCTTCGCTCTCGCCCGCTGCGTCGGGGTACCAGAGCCCCAATCCGATCACCCAGGCCAGCAGCGGCCACCAGCGCAGGCGCACGACGATACGCTCGATCAGGCTCGAGGGCCGGCCCGCCTGGGAGCGTCGAACGCGGCGGCGCGCGAGCTCCCGCAGGCGATCCCGTAGGCCTTTCGGCGGGGCGGCGGCGGGCCGTGGCTGCCGCAGCGACGGTCCGTACTCCCGGATCACGCGGCGCATGTCGTCCGGCACGGGGGGCGGGAGCGCGATCTCGAGCTGCACGATCTTCGCCAGGTAGCGGCGCCCGATCTCCTCGGGATCAGCGTCCCCGTCACCCGACATCGACGCCGCGTAGCGCTCGCCCGCGGACCGGGCGATCGGTTCCATGTCGGCAAGCAGGACGGTCACCACGCCGGGATGGGCCAGCAACTGGCTCGCGACCTGGCACACCCCCAACGCGCGATCGGCCCCGCAGCGCTCGAGGTCGTCGACGATGATGATCAGCCGTCCCTCGTGCGTCGCATGCCGAATCAGGCGGCCGAACTGCGCCTTGACCTCGGTCATGCTGCCGGTGGCGGCGGACGAGCGCGGGTCGTCGACGAAGCGCGCCGCCTCACGGGCCACCGTGAACAAGCGGCGCGAGGCGAACAGGGTGAAGAAGACGACGCCGAGGATCCCCGCTCCCGCGGTCTCGAAGTCGCGCTGACCGAGCACCTGCGCGACCACGTCCCGCGCTGGCCCGATGAGGGCGAGCACGACGGCGACCACGGCGCTCAGAAGCGCGAGCAGCACGGCCTGACGCGAGCGTTCCCCCGGCCGGAGCATGGCGCTGGGGAGCGGCGCCACGGCGCGCCGCCACCAGTGCCGGTTGCGGTCCGCCGCGCGGGCCACGGACGCTGCGAGGGCGGCCCCGAGGTGCGGCGCATCGTCGTGCTCCCAGGCGTTGAACCAGACGACCAGCCTGGGCTCGTCGCCGGCACGGTTGCGGACCCGCTCCGCGAGCATCGTCTGGACCATGCAGCCGAGCGAGCTCTTCCCGCCGCCCCAGGGGGCGCTGACGGCGATCGTCAGCGGCGTGGCGGTGTCCGTGTCATCGACGATCAGGCACAGCGCGTGCGCGAACTCCGCGAAGCCGAAGCGGTCGAGCGTGGGGTCGTCGAGCGGCGTGTCCGCGACGAGCGGGACGCGGCGCCCGGTCGATGTGTCGGTGTCAGGTCGTGGGGGCGCGGTGATCGCCACTTGGGCCGACTCTCTTCCTGACGCCCGCTCGTGTCAAGCTGACCGGTGAGCGCGGTCGGGCGCTACCGAACGTCGTAGCGGCGCCAGCGCGCGAGGAACTCGTTCGCCTCCAGGCCGGCGAGATCGGTCTTGAGCGCGCGGGCGAGGCGCCCGGTTTGCGCGGGGGTGGTGTCCCAGAACAGGACGACCTCGCCGGAGTCGATCTCGACGACCTCGATGTGGTCGAGCTCGTCCGAAGCCCGCAGGAGCGCCGGGCCGCGGCCGCCGCGATGGACGATGAGGTCGTACGCCCGGTTGGCCTTCATCGCGAGGGCTCGGTCGGGTGCCCGGCGCCGCTCGCGGCGGCGCGCGGCACGTCGATCACCGCACCTTCCGCGGTCATTACCGCAGGCACGCCGCGCACGCCGGCGGCGCGCGCGTCGGCGGTCGCCGCGTCGAGGCGCGCGCGTGTGCTGCGCAGCTCGGCGCCCTTGATCAGCGCCAGCGGATGCGTCTCGCACGCCGCCGCGGCGAGCAGCACGTTGTCGCGCTCGGAGAGATCGCGGCCGGCCGCGAAGGCCTGGCGGAACGCGGCGAGGCTGAACGCGACGGCGCGCCCGATCTGCTTCATGTACGTGGCGGCGAGCATGGCGAAGTCGCTGTCCGCCGGGAACGGGTCCGGCCACACGATCGGCTGGAGCTCCTGCGCGCGGGCGGCCCGCTCGACGTCCTCGCGATACGCGGCCAGCTCCTCGGCGCACCGAAACGGGCCGACGTCGTCGAAGCGGACGGGCACCCACTCCGGCACCTCGTCGAGCACGTGGTTGACCCGCTCGGCCGCCAGGTAGGCCACGGGCGACGCGAGGTCGAATAGGAATCTCGCCCGACCGGCTCCGCTTCCAGGGTCCAACGTTCGCTCCGCCGGTCGTGCGACGTTACTAGCCGTGAATCAGCCAGCCGTCGGCGGCCCGTGCGGCCTCCATCACTGCCTCGGACAGCGTCGGGTGCCCGTGGATGATGCGCGCGACCTCCGGGAAGCCGCCCTCGAGCAGCTTCGCGTTCACGAGCTCCTGGATGAGCTCGGTCGCGCGCGAGCCGATGATGTGCCCGCCGACCATCTCGCCGTACTTCTTGTCGCCGACGATCTTCACGACGCCGCTGCGGTCGCCGTAGACGGTCCCGCCGCCGACGGCGCCGTACTGCACCTTGCCGACGACGACGTCCATCCCCTGCTCGCGCGCCTGCTCCTCGGTGAGGCCGAACGAGCCGACGTTCGGGGTGCAGAACGTCGCCCGCGGGATGTCGATGTACTCGATCGGGTGCGTCTCGAGGCCGGCGGCGTCCTCGACCGCGATCACGCCCTCGTCGGAGGCCTTGTGCGCGAGCGCCGGGCCGGGCACGAGGTCGCCGATCGCGTAGACGCCCTTGACCGAGGTCTTCAGCGCGCCGTCGACCTCGATCAGGCCCGTGTCGTCGAGCTTCACGCCCGCCTCGTCGAGACCGAGGCCCTCGATGTCGGGGCCGCGACCGGCGGCGATGACGAACCAGTCGACCTCGGCGGTCTGGTCGCCGAACGAGAACGAGACCTTGTCGTCGGACGCCTTGACGTTCTCGACCAGCGTGCCGGTGTGGATGGTCATGTTCTGCTTGGCGAGCGCGCGGCCGGCGACCTTGGAGATGTCGGCGTCCTCGGTCGGCAGCACGCGGTCGAGCGCCTCGAACAGGAGCACCTCGGTGCCGAGCCGGCCGTAGGCGGAGGCGATCTCGGCGCCCGACGCGCCGGCGCCGACGACGGCGATCTTGGCGGGCAGGTCCTCGAGCGCCCACGCCTCCTCGGTGCCGATCACGCGGCCGCCGAACTCGGTGCCCGGGATCGGCTTGGGGACCGACCCGGTCGCGAGCACGACGCACTTGGTCGCCTCGATCTCGGTGCCGTCGAAGTTGCCGCCGACCTTGACGTTGCCGTCGGCGGTGACCGACCCGAAGCCCTCGATGTAGTCGATCTTGTTCTTCTTGAACAGCCCGCTGACACCGCCGGTCAGGGTCTTGATGACCTTCTCGCGGCGCTGCATGACCGCGCCGAAGTCCACGCTGTGGTTCTCGACCGTGATGCCGAAGTCGCCCGCCTCCTCGATCTCGGTGAGGATGTCCGCGGTGCGCAGGACCGCCTTGGCCGGGATGCAGGCGTAGTTCAGACAGCGGCCGCCGACCGTGTCCTTCTCGATCACGGCGGTCTTCATCCCGAGCTGGGCGGCGCGAATCGCGCCGACGTACCCGCCGGGCCCCGAGCCGATGACGATGCAGTCGTAGGAGGATTCGGGCATGGGCGCCGCAGGCTAGCGGAGCGTGTCCTGGGGCGGCTTGCGCTTGGGCATCTGGATGCGCGCCATCTGGCGGATCAGGAGGTAGAAGAGCGGGCCTGTGCAACCCATCACGATGACCGCCAGCGCGGCCGCCCAGGCGTCGCTGGCGCGCAGCAGCGAGAGCAGCGCGCCGATGAACGTGACGCCGAGCAGGACCTCGAAGCCGAGCACCGCCCAGTACTTCAGCCGCCACATCCCGATCGCGGCCGCGAGCATGACCGCGACGAACACGAGCCCGCCGCCGACGGGCCGCTCGCCGTCGACCTCCCAGCCGGAGACGATGAGCACGAGGTTCGCGGCCGCGAACAGGGCGGCGAGGACGGCCGACACGGCGACCGGCCACGGCCGCTCCCCCGGCGCGAGCGGCACGAGCGCCTCCCGAACCGCCGCTTCGCGCTCGCGCGACCGGGCGTAGCCGCGAGCCATGCCCGACGGTTCCGCGGCACGATCGAGCGGGGCCGACGGTTCCGCCGGGCGATCGTGCGCGGCCGACGGTTCCGCCGGGCGATCGTGCGCGGTCTGGACCGACGACTCGCCGGGCGATGCGCGGCCGTTCGTGGCCCGCGGGGTCGTCGCGCCCGGCCGCGGCGGGCGGCTCGCCGTGGCGCCCTCGCGGCGCTTACGCGCTCGGCGTGCCAACCGGCGCCTCCAGCGCGGCTCGGAGCGCGCGCGCCGCGGCCTCGACGTCGCGCGCCTCGGTGAGCGCTCGCACGACGACGATCCGGCTCGCGCCGCGCTCGACGACGTCGCGCACGTTCCCCGCGTCGAGCCCGCCGATCGCGAACCACGGCTTGGCAACCGTGCGCGCCGCGCAGCTCACATAGTCGAGCCCTGCGGCCGGCCGGCCGGGCTTGGTCGGCGTCTCGTGGACCGGGCCGACCGCGAGGTAGTCGACGTCGTCGTCGGCCTCCGCCGCGTCGGCCTGCTCGGGGGCGTGCGTGGAGCGGCCGACGATCGCCTCCGGGCCGACCACCGCACGCGCCTCGGCCGGCGTCGCGTCCTCCTGCCCCACGTGCACGCCGTCGGCGCCGCACGCCTCGACGAGGTCGGGACGGTCGTTGAGGATGAACAGCGCGCCCGCCCCGCGGAACTCGCGCGCGGCCGCAACGATCCCGGCGTCGTCGAGCGACTTGTCGCGCAGCTGCACGACGTCGACGCCGCCGCGCACCGCCGCGCGCAGCCACTCGCGCGGCCGGGCGTCGCACACCAGATACAGGCGGGCGGTGGCGAGGCGCTCGCGTGGGCTCATCGAGGGCTACCATAGAACCACTACGGGAGCCCGCGACCACCGGGCTGAGAGGGCGGCAGTGGGCCGCCGACCGTCGAACCTGATCCGGGTAGTACCGGCGTAGGGAGGGAATGTCCGGCAGTGACCTCGAGAGCGTTTGACCTCGCCGTAGCGGGAGGCGGGGCCATCGGCATGGCCTGCGCCTGGCGCGCGGCCGGCCGCGGCCTGCGCACCGTGGTCGTCGACGCCGGCGAGCCCGGCGCCTGGCAGGTCGCCGCCGGCATGCTGGCCCCGGTGGCCGAGGCGCAGGTCGGCGACGCCGCCGCGGTCGAGCTCGGCCTCCGCGCCGCCCGCGGCTTCTGCGACTTCGCCGCCGAGCTGGCCGACGCGTCGGGCGAGGATCCCGGCTACCGGCCGACCGGCACGCTGCTGGTGGCGCGCGACCGCGACGAGGCCGAGGCGCTCGAGCGCGAGCTGTCGTTCCGCCGCGAGCTCGGCCTCGAGGTCGAGCGGCTGCGGCCGAGCCAGGCCCGCCGCGCCGAGCCCGCGCTCGCCCCGACCGTCCGCCTCGCGCTCGACGTCCCCGGCGACCACTCGGTCGACCCGCGCCGCATGGTCGCCGCGCTTCAGGCCGCCTTCGAGCGCGCCGGCGGCACGATCCGCCACGCGCCCGTCACATCCCTTCATGTGGAAGGGGATCGAGCGGCGGGCCTGCGCCTGGAGAGCGGCGAGATCGTTCGCGCGGGCCAGGTGCTGCTCGCGCCCGGCACCGGGCGCGTCGACGTGCCGGACGCGGTGCCGGTCCGCCCGGTCAAGGGCCAGGTCCTGCGGCTGCGCGACCCCCGCGGCCCCGGGCTCGTCGACCGCACCGTCCGCGGCCCCGACGCCTACCTCGTCCCGCGCGCCGACGGCGGCTACGTGCTCGGCGCGACGAGCGAGGAGCGTGGCTACGACACCGCGCCGACCGCGGGCGGCGTCTACGAGCTGCTTCGCGACATGAGCGAGGTCGTGCCCGGAGTGCTGGAGCTCGAGATCGAGGAGCTGCAGGCTGGGCTGCGCCCGGCCACGCCGGACAACCTGCCCGCGATCGGTCCCGGCACGCTCGACGGCCTGCTGTGGGCGGCCGGCCACTACCGCAACGGCATCCTGCTCGCGCCGCTCACGGCCGAGCTGATCGCCGGCGCGGCGACGGGCGAGCCGCTCCCGGACTGGGCCGCGCTCACCGACCCCCGGCGGTTCGCGAGGGTGCCGGCGTGAAGGTCGTGCTGAACGGCTCCGAGGCCGTGTTCGCGGACGGCGCGACGGTCAGCCACGCAATCGAGGCGCTCGACCTCCCGGCCGAGGGCCGCGGCGTCGCGGTCGCCGTGGACGCGGAGGTCGTCCCGCGGACCCAGTGGGGGACCCACGAGCTCACCGACGGCGCGCGGGTCGAGGTCCTGCGCGCGATCCAGGGAGGTTGACCTTGGCGACCACGGATTTCGGGCGCCACGGACGGCGACCGTCCAAGTCAGACGGCCGGCCGGATGAAGGCCGGGGCTACTCACCCGACCCGCTCACGATCGCCGGTACCGAGCTGCGCTCGCGCCTGCTGCTGGGGACCGGCGGGTTCCGCTCGCTCGAAGCGCTCGCCGCCGCGATCGAGGCGTCGCAGGCGGAGCTGATCACCGTCGCCCTCCGGCGCATCGATCCGGGCCAGCGCGGCTCGATCGTCGGCGTGCTCGACAGCGCCGGCGTACGCCTGCTGCCCAACACCGCCGGCTGCTTCACGGCGCGCGACGCCGTGCTCACCGCCAAGCTCGCCCGCGAGGCGTTTGAGACCGACTTCATCAAGCTCGAGGTGATCGGCGACGAGCGCACGCTGCTGCCCGACGCGCCGGCGCTGCTCGAGGCCGCCGAGGAGCTCGTCGACGACGGCTTCACGGTCCTCCCCTACACGAACGACGACCCGATCCTGGCGCGCCGGCTGGAGGACGTCGGCTGCGCGGCGGTGATGCCGCTCGGCTCGCCGATCGGCTCCGGCATGGGCCTGCTCAACACCTACAACCTGCGGCTGATCCGGGAGCGCGCCACGGTGCCGGTGATCCTCGACGCTGGGGTCGGCACCGCGTCGGACGCGGCGCTGGCGATGGAGCTCGGCTACGACGGCGTGCTGTGCGCGAGCGCGATCTCGCGCGCCGAGGACCCCGTCGCGATGGCCCACGCGATCCGGCTCGGGACCGAGGCCGGCCGCCTGGCCTACCGCGCCGGCCGCATCCCGCGCCGCCTCTACGCCCAGGCGTCCACGCCCGAAGAAGGCGTGGCCGAGTTCTGAGTTCGCATCCCTACACACTGCTCGACGTCTTCACCGACCGGCCGCTGGCCGGCAACGGCCTGGCGGTCGTGCACGACGCCGACGACGTGACCGACGACGTGATGCTCGCGTTCGCGAAGGAGACGCGCCTGGTCGAGACCACGTTCGTGCAGTCCTCCGACGTCGCCGACTACCGCAACCGCATCTGGACTCCCGAGGAGGAGATCCCGTTCGCCGGCCATCCGTCGCTGGGGACCGCGGTCGCGGTGGCGCTCGTACGCGGCGACGTGTACGTCGAGTACCGCCAGCAGACGCACGCCGGGATCCAGCCCGTGCGCGTCAGCCGCGACGGCCACCGTGCGCGCGCCTCGGTCCTGCAGGAGCCGGCGCGGTTCGGCGAGGAGGTCGACCCCGCGGTCATCACCGCCGCGGTCGGGCTGCGCCCCGAGGACGCGCATCCGACGCTGCCGCCGCAGCACGTCAGCACCGGCCTCGCCACCCTCGTCGCCCCGCTCCGCGACGCCGACGCCGTCAGCCGCGCGCGCAAGGACCAGGCGGCCGTCGCCGCGCTCGCCGGCGAGACGTTCAACCTCTACCTGTGCGCCCTCGACGGCGCGACCGCTCGCGCCCGCTCGTTCCCGAGCGAGCTCGAGGGCGAGGATCCGGCCACCGGCAGCGCCGCCGGCCCGCTGCTCGCGTACGCGCACGAGCGGCGCGGCGTCGAGCGTCTCGAGGTCACCCAGGGCGTCGAGATGGGCCGGCCGAGCCGGCTGCTGGCCGAGCTCGAGTCCGGGCGCGTGCGCGTGGGCGGCGACGTCGTCGTGCTCGTCACCGGGACGCTCCGGCTGCCGTAGGCTCGAGCCGGCGCAGCTCGCGCACCTCGCGAACCGCGAGCGCGCCGGCCAGCGCGACGAGCGCGATCAGGCTTCCGACCGACAGAACCTCGACCGCCCCGAGCGCCTCACCGAGCGGGCCGGCCAGCACGTAGCCGATCGGGAGCAGCGCGAGCGAGCCCATCCAGTCGTACGCGGTCACGCGCGAGAGCATGTGCGGCGGCACCCGCTCGGCGAGCGCGGTGTGCCACCAGATGTCGAACAGGGCGATGCCGCTCCCTGACACCACGAAGATCGGCACCAGCAGCCCGACCGGCAGGGCGATGGCGAAGCAGCCGAGCGCGAACGGCAGCGGCAGCGCGAGCAGCATGCCCGCGCGCATCGGGTAGCGCGGCCGCCAGTGGAAGCCGATCAGCGCGCCCGCGATCGTGCCCGCGCCCATCGCCGAGGCGAGGATGCCGTAGACCGCGCGCGTGTCGTAGTGCTCGAGCGAGATGGTGGGGCCGAGCGTCATCCACGGGCCGAACGCGGTCAGCAGGCCGAGCGAGAACACCGCCACGATGACCCAGATCCACGTCCGCGAGCGGACCTCCGACCAGCCCTCCCGCAGCTCGGCGACGACCGTCGTGCGGACGCCGGGCTCCCCGCGGGGGCGCGGTCTGAGCCGCACGAGGAACGCAGCCGAGACGAGGAACGTGGCGGCGTCGAGCGCGAACGCGTAGCCCGGTCCGACGCCGAGGACGAGCACGGTGGCGATTGCCGGCCCGGCGAACTCGGCGATCGTCTCGATCGTGCCGAACGCGGCGCGCGCCGGCTGGATCTCGTCCTCCGGCACGGTCTGCGGCACGAGGCCGGTGAACGCGGGCCGGTAGAACGCCTCCGCGGTCCCGAAGCACGCCTCGATCACCGCGATGTGCCAGATCTCGACTGCGCCCGTGAAGATCAGCGCCGCCAGCAGCGCGTGCAGGCCGAAGCGGATCAGGTCGGTGGTGACCACGACGAGGTTCCGCGGCAGCCGGTCCGCCCACACGCCGCCGATGAGCACGAAGCCGACCAGCGGTACCGCGTGGCAGGCGAGCACGATCCCGACGTCGCTCGGCGAGCCGATGTCGGTCACGTAGAGCGCGAGCGCGACGAACACCAGGCGGTCGCCGACCGTGCTGGCGCTCTGCCCGATCAGCAGGAGCCTGAAGTCGCGATGGCTGAACAGGCTGCGCATCACCCGGCATGATGGCCTCCGTGAACCCCGACGAACCGTCCCGAGCGGCCGTGGACGCCGTGTTCGACGCGTGGGAGCGCGCCTGGTCCGGCCGCGATCCCGCCGCGTTCGAGCCGCTGTGCGCCGACGCGTTCGCCTACGAGGACCCGCTGACGCCGGAGCCGCTCGTCGGCCCCGCGGCGGTCGCCGCGCGCGCCCGCGAGCTGTGGAGGGCGTTCCCGGACGCACGGGTCAACTCGACCGGCGAGCGGCTGACCGACGGCCGCTTCGCTTGCGCGCCGTGCAAGATCCTCGGCACCCACGAGGGCCGGATCGGCAACGTGGCGCCGACCGGCCGGTTCGTCGTGGCACACGCGATCGTCTACGCCGAGCTCGCCGACGACGGCCGCCTCCTCCGGGCCCGCGCGTTCTTCGACGCGTGGAGCGTCGCCACCGACCTGGGCGTCCTGCCCAAGCCCGGCACCGCCGGCGAGCGGGCGCTGCTCCTGCTGCGCGGCTTCGGGCTCCGGGGCTAGTACACGTACTAATTGACCGTGAGCTTCCCGGTCATGCCCGGGTGGATCGTGCAGATGTACTGCACGGTGCCCGGCGCGTCGACGGTCGCGGTGAAGGTCTGGCCCTTGCCGAACAGCTCGGACTTGAACGAGGCGCCGGACTCCGCCACCACGTCGTGGTCGATGGTGTCCTCGTTGACCCAGCACACCGTCTGGCCGGAGGAGACGGTGGCGTCCTCCGGGTCGAACTTGATGTCGGCCATCTTGATCGTGACCGCGTCGCTGGGGCACGCCTCCGAGGACGCGCCGCCGCCGCCGTCGTCCCCGCCGCACGCGGCGACGAGGCAGGCCAGGAGCACGAGGGGGAGTACGAGGCGACGCACGAGAACGGCCATTCAATCAGGCGAGCGTCACGGCCACGGGAGGGTGGTCGGAGAGGATCCCGCGGTCGAGCACCTCGTGCCTCCCTACCGGCTTCCGGCCGTCGGTGAACAGGTGGTCGACGTGGTTGCCAGCCACGTGGAGCAGGCCCGGGAACTCGGGCGGGTGCTTGAGGTTGACGTCGCCGCCGAACACGAGCGGCGCACCGTCCGCCCAGCCGCGCGCGGCCTCGATCGCCGTGCGCGTGTCGGCGAGCGCGAGCGCCTCGGGGTGGTTGTGGGAGTGCACGTTCACGACCCAGCCCTCGTCGAGCCGCACGCCGTGCACCCAGCGGCCCTCGGGGGACCGCCGCAGCCGCAGCGCGCGGTGATCGCGGATCGGGCCGGAGCGCACGAGGATGGCGTCAGCGCCGCCGCCGTTGGACTTCAGGATGTCCGGGTTGCGCACCGAGATCGCGCGCCGCAGCGGGAGCAGCGAGTTCCGCGAGGTCAGCTGCGTCCGCTCCTGCGCGCGGGCCGCTTGCGCGAGCATGGGCGGCCACCACGGCGGCACCTCCTGCAACAGCGCAACGTCCCATTCCCAGCCGTCGAGCGCCGTGGCGAACTCGTTCAGCAGCGAGCGGCCGGACGGCGGCACCGACCGCCCGTGATAGAGGTTCCAGGTGAGAACACGCACGGGCACTGACGATATGCACTTCCTCGACGGCACCGAGCTCACGGGCGACCAGGTCAGGTCGCTGCTCGACCGCGCGCTCGCGCTCAAGCGAGCCCCGGCGGCCTCTCGGGCACTCGACGGGTGCACGGTCGCGCTGCTGTTCGAGAAGCCCTCGACTCGGACGCGGGTGTCGTTCGAGGCGGGCGTCGTGGAGCTCGGCGGCCACCCGATGGTCCTGCGCACCGGCGAGCTCCAGCTCACCCGCGGAGAGTCGATCCGCGACACCGCGCTCGTGTTTTCGCGCCACGTCGTCGCGATCGGCCTGCGCACGGGCGACGAGCAGCAGCTGCGCGGCCTCGCCGAGCACGCGACGGTGCCGGTGTTCAACATGCTCTCGCCGCTGCACCACCCCTGCCAGGCGCTCGCCGACCTGATGACGCTGCGCGAGGCGTTCGGCTCGATCGACGGCCGCGTGCTCACCTACGTCGGCGACGGCAACAACGTGGCCCGCTCGCTCGCGCTCGTCGGCTCGCTCGCGGGTGTGCAGGTGCGGGTCGCGGCACCCGACGGCTACCAGCTCGAGGCGGACGCGGGCGCCGAGCTGTTCGTCGACCCGGCCGAGGCGGTCGCGGGCGCCGACGCGGTGTACACCGACGTCTGGGTCTCGATGAGCGACGACGAGGCGAGCGCAGAAAGCCGACGCGTTGCTCTCGCGCCCTACCGGCTCGACGACGCGCTGCTCGACCGCGCCCACGAGCACGCGATCGCGCTGCACTGCCTGCCCGCGCATCCAGGCGAGGAGATCACCGAGTCCGTCCTCTACGGCGACCGCCAGCGGATCTGGGACCAGGCCGAGAATCGCCGCCACGCCCAGAAGGCGCTGCTGGAGCTGCTCGTTTCGAACGCCACGAGCGCAGGGTAGGGCCATCGCCGCATGGCACGCCTCAACCCGTTGGTCATCACGCGCGAGCGGCTCCAGGAGGTTCTCGACGATGCGGTCGAGCGCGGCCGCATCACGCGCGACGACGCGACCGAGCTGTTCGCGGAGCTCGTCCGTCGCGGGCGCGGCGGTCTGGTGGGAACCGCGCGCCGCGCCGCCGGGCTGGGGCAGCCGTTCCCGATCCGCGGCTACGAGGAGCTCACGGCAGCGCAGGTCGTGGCCCGGCTGGACGGCCTGAGCCCGGCCGAGCTGCGGCAGGTGCGCGACCACGAGCGCCGCAACGCGAACCGCAAGACGGTGCTGAGCGCGGTCGATCGCAAGCTGCCCTGACCCGAGTGTCATCCTGGACTCGTGGCCACCACCGCTTCCCAGGCGCGGCCGTCGCGCGGCGACGTGCTCGAGCTGACGATCGACTCGCTCGCCCACGGCGGCAACGGCGTCGCCCGCCACGACGGCTACGTCGTGTTCGTCGCCGGCGCCGTGCCGGGCGACCGCGTGCGCGCCGTCGTCGGCAAGGCCAAGCGCGCCTACGCGGAGGCTCGGACGGTCGAGGTGCTCGAGCCGTCGCCGGACCGCATCCCGCCGCTCGCGCACCACCCCGGCGCTCCCTGGCAGGTGCTGCCGTACGAGCGCCAGCTCGAGTTCAAGGCGTCGCACGTCCGCGACGCGCTCGAGCGGATCGGCAAGCTCGAGGGGTTCGAGCTCGAGCCGATCGTGCCGGCGGGGGAGCAGTGGCGCTACCGCAACAAGCTCGAGTACTCGTTCGGCACCGGCCCTGACGGCGAGCTGGTGTGCGGCTTCCACGCGCCGGGCCGCTGGGACGAGATCGTGCCGATGGACGACTGCCTGCTGGCCTCCGAGCGCTCCAACGAGGCGCGCGAGGAGGTGCTCGCCTGGGCGCGCGCTCAGGGGCTCGGCGCGTGGGACCGGCGCGAGCAGCGCGGCCTGCTGCGCAACCTCGTCGTGCGCGAGGGACGGCGGACCGGCGAGCTGCAGGTCCGGCTCGTCACGTCGCCCGGCGCGATCGACACCGACTCGCTGATCGACGCGGTCCGCTGCGACGGCCTGCTCTGGACCCGCCAGGACCAGCTCGGCGAGAGCTCGACCGGCGGCGACACCGTGCTGCTCTCGGGCACCCCGCAGCTCCGCGAGCAGATCCGCGGCCTCGACTTCCTCGTCAGCCCCGAGGCGTTCTTCCAGACCAACACCGAGATGGCCGAGCGGCTGTACGAGCTCGCCGCCGAGTACGCGGGGCTCCGCGGGCACGAGCGGGTCTTCGACCTCTACTGCGGCATCGGCACGATCGGGCTCACGCTGGCGGCGCGTGCGCGGGAGCTGGTCGGCGTCGAGATCGTCGAGCCCGCGGTGGCCGACGCGATCGAGAACGCGCGGCTCAACGACATCCTCAACGCGCGCTTCTACGCCGGCGACATCCGGCTCGCGATGCGCGAGCTGGTCGAGCAGGCGGGCCGCCCCGACGTCGTGGTCGTCGACCCGCCGCGCGCCGGCCTGTCGGCCAAGGTCGTCCGGCGCATCCTCGAGGCCTCGCCGTCGCGGATCGTCTACGTCTCCTGCAACCCGACCACGCTCGCGCCGAACGCCGCGCAGATGGTCGAGGCCGGCTACCGGCTCGCGCGCGTCCGCCCGGTCGACATGTTCCCGCAGACGCCGCACATCGAGTCCGTGGCGCTGCTCGAGCGTCGCTGAGGCTCCGGCGAACGTCAACTGCGGCAATCAGGGAGGCGGGGTCGGGGACCGGCGGTTTCGTGAAATTTCGCCGCCGTCCCGTCGCCGGATCTCACGAAACCCCTCATATCCGGCGGTTTCGTGAAAACCGACGCCCGAACCCGCGGAAATTGTCACGTTTCCGTCGGTCCCCCGCCTCCCCTACCTGCGAAGTTGACGTTCGCCGGACCCGCCGCGCCGGACCCGCCGCGCGCCTCGCGGCGCCGGACCGGCCGCGCGGCTAGCGCGGCGCGACCGTGCCGTCCTTCCGGGCGCGCGCGTTGTAGGGCACGCGCTCGCCGGCCTTGAGGTTGCGCCGCTGCGGGACCGAGAACGGCGGACGGCCGTTGGCGGCCGTGAACCAGGCGATCCGGCGCGGGCCGACCGGGACGACGACGAAGCAGTGCGGCTTCTGGTAGTCGACGGCGACCGGCGTGCGGCCCTTCTTGGCCAGCTCGGCGACGAACTCGTTCGCGGAGACCTGGTAGTTCTCCGGGTCCAGCGCGTCGGCGTTCCAGAGTTTCAGGCAGTCGTTCGCCGACCGCGCGCGCTCGACCGGCGCGGCCTCGGGCGTCTTGGTCGGCGTCGGCGTGGCGGTCTTGGTCGGCTCCGCGTCGGCGGTCGGGCGGTCGTCGCCGCCGCAGCCGCCCGCGACCAGCGCCGCCGCCGCGATCGCCACCGTCGCCCGCACGCGAGGCTCGTACCCGCCGCGCAGGACGATTACGCCGCGCGGGCGAGCGGGGCCGGCTCGTCGTCGACGAACGCGGCGAGCGCGCTTGCCACGACCTCGTAGGCCGCGCGGCTGAGCGCCATGCCGCAGTGCGACGCGTCGATCTCGACCAGCTCGGTCGCGGCGCCGTCGAGGCAGGCGCGCCAGTCGACGATCCCGTCCGAGCGCGAGTAGACGCAGACGTAGCGCACCCCTCCGGGGAAGGGGGCGCCGAGGTCCGTGCGGAAGGCCTTGCAGCAGGCGCCTCGCAGGCAGCTCATCCGGAACAGGCCCGGCACGCGGCCGGTCCCGAGCGCGCCCACGAGGCCGACCTGGAGCAGCACCAGCGGGTGGACGCGGAGCATCCCGACGGTCGGCGCGCCGAGCGTCACGATGCCCGACACCAGGTCCGGCCGCCGGCTGGCGACGACCCTGGCCAGGACCCCGCCGCGGCTCTGACCGACGATCGCGACCGGGCCGCCGGTGCGGGCGGCGAGCGCCTCCAGCCGTTCCTCGATCCGCGCGCAGGCCTGCTCCGAGCAGCCGACGTTGGCGCGGATGCCGGCCCGCAGCGTCCAGTACCCGTTCGCCCGTAGCCACTTGGACATCGTCGCCAGCGTGCCGTCGCCCGCCAGAAAGCCCGGAACCAGCACCACGCCGCGCCCGTCGCCCGGCGGTACGCCGACCCCGCGCCAGACCGGGCTCCGCAGCAGCTGAGCGGCTTCGAGACCGACCCGGGTCTCGCGCCACAGCGGCGGCACGTGCGGAATGGGGGCCATTTGCAGCCATTACCCCATCAGGTGGACCGGCAGTACAACCGCTGAACGGGGAGTATTCGCCCTTCGGTAGCATCGGCCCGCGATGCGGGCCGCCACCATCCGGGACGGCGAGATCGCCGTCGAAGAGCATCCCGACCCCCGTCCCCAGTCCGGCGAGCTGCTCGTGCGCGTGCGCGCCGCAGGTCTCAACGGGGCCGACATGATCCAGCTCAAGGGCGCCTATCCCGCCCCTCCCGGCGCCCCGCAGGACATCCCGGGCCTCGAGCTCGCGGGCGAGGTGATCGACACCGGCGACGGCATCGAGCGCTTCGAGCTGGGCGATCGCGTGATGTCGATCGTCGGCGGCGGCGGCCAGGCGGAGCTCGCGGTCGTCAACGAGCGCGTGGCGATGCCGGTGCCCGACGAGCTGGACTGGATCGCCGCCGGCGGCGTGCCCGAGGTCTTCTTCACGGCCCACGACGCACTGTTCACGCAGGCGGGCCTGATCGTGGGCGAGCGGCTGCTCGTCCACGGCGCCGCGGGCGGGGTCGGAACCGCCGCCGTCCAGCTCGGAACCATGGCCGGCGCACGGGTGACCGCGACGGTTCGCAACGAGCACTGCCGCGAGCAGGTCGCCGCGCTCGGCGTCAACGCGATCGCCCCCGACGAGTTCGTCGACGCCGGCCCATTCGACGTGATCCTCGAGCTCGTCGGCGCTCCGAACTGGCCGGGCAACCTCGAGGCGCTGGCGCTGCGCGGCCGGATCGTCGTCATCGGGGTCGGCGCCGGCGGCAAGATCGACCTCGACCTGCGCGCGCTGATGTTCAAGCGCGCCCGGATCCACGCGTCGACCATGCGCGCGCGCCCGCTGGAGGAGAAGGCGATCGCCACGCGGCTGATCGAGAAGGCGGTCCTGCCCGGCTTCGTGTCCGGCGACCTGTCGGTGCCTGTCGCGGCCACGTTCCCCCTCGATGAGGTCGCCGCGGCCTACGACCGCTTCAAGGCCGGCGGCAAGCTCGGCAAGATCGTGCTCGAGATCTGACTGTCCGTCCGCGAGCAGGACGCTGACGCGCTCGTCGCGTCAGCCGAGGTGGCGCAGCTTGTCCGGGTTGACGACGCCGTGGATGGCCTGCACGGCACCGCCTGAGACGTCGAACGCCCACACCGCGACGAGGCGGCCGTCCTCATAGCCGGCGAGGCCGGTCTCGCCGTTGAAGTCGAACAGCTCCACTGTCGCGCCCCGCCGCGCCGCCACGCGCATGAAGCCGGCGAGCATCCGGATCACGGCCTCGGCGCCGACCACCGGGCGGCCGACCGCAGTCGCCTTGCCGCCGCCGTCGCCGTGGAACGCGACATCCTCGGCCAGCAGTTCGACCAGCGGCTCGGTCTCGCCTTCCTGGATCGCCGCCACGAAGCGGCGGACGAGCTCGTCGCGCTGCTCGCGCGACGGCTCGAAGCGCCGCCGCCGCTCCTCGACGTGGCGGCGCGCGCGGGTGGCGAGCTGGCGGCAGTTGTCCTCGCTCTTGCCGACGATCTCCGCGATCTCGTCGTAGCCGTAGTCGAACGCCTCGCGCAGCACGAACACCGCGCGCTCGACCGGCGTCAGGCTCTCGAGCAGGACGAGCACGGCCACGGAGAGCGTCTCGGCGCGCATCGCGGCGTCCGGGGCCGGATCGGCGAGAACGGGCTCGGGCAGCCAGGTACCGGGGTAGCGCTCGCGGCGCACGCGGGCGGAGCGCAGGTGGTCGATGGCCAGGCGCGTGGTGACGGTCGTCAGCCACGCCCGCGGATCGTCGACCTCGTCCGCCTGGTGGAGCCGGAGGAGCGCCTCCTGCACGAGATCCTCGGCTTCGCTGTAGCTGCCGACCATGCGGTAGGCGATCGAGAGCATCAGCGGGCGGACCTGCTCCCCTGTCACGGCCCGCGCGGCTGTCTCGTCACCACCCACATGGACACCCTACGCATCTTCATCGCCGGCGCGACCGGCGCACTCGGACGCCGCCTCGTCCCCCAGCTCGTCGAGCGCGGCCACCACGTCACCGGCAGCACGCGCAGTGCGGCCGCGACCGTGTACGACATGGGCGCCGAGCCGGCGGTCGTCGACCCGCTCGACGCCGCCGCGCTGCGCGAGGCGGTCGTGCGCGCGCGGCCGGACGTCGTCGTGCACCAGCTCACCGCGCTGGGCGGCCTCACGTTCGGCCGCAACTTCGACAAGACGTTCGCGATGACCAACCGGCTGCGCACCGAGGGCACCGACAACCTGCTCGCCGCCGCGCGGGCCGCGGGCGCCGGGCGGCTCGTGTGGCAGAGCTACGCCGGCTGGCCCCTCGCCCGCGAGGGCGACGCGGTCAAGGACGAGGACGCGCCGCTCGACCCCGAGCCGCCCGCCGACGCCCGCGAGACCCTGGCGGCGATCACGTACCTCGAGGGGGCCGTCACCGAGGCCGGCGGCACGGTGTTGCGCTACGGCGGCTTCTACGGGCCGGGGACCTCGTTGACCGAGGGCGGCGAGTACGCCGAGCTGCTCCGCAAGCGGCGCTTCCCGGTCGGCGGCGATGGCGCCGGCGTGTGGTCGCTGGTGCACATCGACGACGCGGCCGCCGCCACCGTCGCCGCCATCGAGCGCGGCACGCCCGGCATCTTCAACGTCGTCGACGACGAGCCGGCCCCGGCCTCCGAGCTCGTGCCCGGCCTCGCCGCCGCCTTCGGCGCGCCGCCGCCGCGCCGGCTGCCGGGCTGGCTCCTCAGGCTCCTGGCCGGCGAGCAGATGTACTCGATGATGACCCGTATCCGTGGCGCGTCCAACGAGAAGGCCAAGCGCGAGCTCGGCTGGGTCCCGCGGTACTCGTGGCGCGACCTCGCTCGCGGCTAAGGGGGTCTGACCCCCTCCGTACCGACGGTAATATGGGGGTCAGTTAGTAGGGCGGGAAATCGGAGTACCAGTCGCCGAGCACGCGGAAGGCCTTCCAGAACGCGCGCTTGGACTGCTCCTCGTCGAGCGCCTCGTCGATGCTCGGCGTGTACAGCGCCTCGATCGACGGCGTGAGGGTCTGGATCTCCCCCGGCGCGGCGAGCACCTCGCGCGCCAGGGGGAGCTGGAGCTCGTTGAGGATGTCGAGCGCCTCGGGGCCCATTACCACGACGAGCTTCGGCTGCACGATCGCGATCTCCTCGACCAGCCGGGACACGCACTCGGGCGCGGCGAGCGCGGTGTCCGCTACCGGGCACTTCACGCACAACGTCCCGTAGACGGCGAGCGGGTCGATGTCGAGCCGCTTGAGCGACTTCATGAGCGCGGTCCCGGCGCGCCCGTAGAACGCCACGCCCTCCTCGATCTCCGCGTGCGTCGGGTGGTGCTTGAGGAGCATGACGTCGGCCTGCGGGTGGCCGGAGCCGAGCACGGGCATGAGGCTCCCGCGCGGACAGCGGTCGCAGGCCTGCAGGTCTCGGGTGAAGTGGTTGAGCTCGCGGATGGCGCGCTCGAGGTACTTCTCGCGGATCTCGTCGTCGGTGGCGGGCATCCCGCCGACCGAGTTAGGCGCGCTTCCCGGTTCTCCTTGCCCCTGCATCGCTCATTGCGCGTCGCGGCCTGCGACGGCGCGCCGCACCCGCCGCCGGCGGGTGGCTCGTCTCGCGGCCGGCGGCGTGGCTCGCGTCTCGAGGAACTTGAGGGCCTGCACCTGGGCGTAGCGCAGCGAAGACGGGCGGCCGAGGATGTCGGCGTCGCGGAGCGACTCGAGGAACTCCTCAGGCCCGTCGAAGTCGCGCATCCGGATCCGCACGGCCCCGAGCCCCTGGGCGACGTGGGCGTCCGAGCCGGCGCCTCCGGGGATCCGGTACTTGCCCGCGAACCGCACCGCCTCCTCGTTCCAGGCGGCGATCGCGATGCGCGGGTTGAAGACCTCGATCGCATCGACCTGGTCGACCACGGCGAGCAGGTGCTCGTAGTCGGGGACCGAGTGCAGGCGGTCGAACGGGTGCGGGACGTAGACGAGACCGCCCTGGCGGCGGATCTCCGCGATCGTCGCCTCCAGGCTCATCCCGCGCGGGATCTTGTCCTCGATGAAGAGCCCGATCACCTCGCCCTGATCGGCGGTCTTGACCTCCTCGCCGACGATGACCTTGACGCCGTACTCGGCCGCCTTGTCGCGGGCGGCGTGGGCGCCGGAGATCTCGTTGTGGTCGGTCACGGCGATCGCGCCCAGGCCGCGCTCGCGGGCGGTGGCGAGCAGCACGTCCACCGGCGTCACGCTGTCGTTCGAGTGATCGGTGTGCATGTGGAGGTCGACGTCGATGAGCCGGCGCTTCGCGAGCCGGTTCCGCACCTCGGGCTTGAGGCCGACGACCGGCCGCCGGAGCGCGGCGAGCTCGCCATAGATGGCCTCGACTTCCTTTGCGACGCGCGCCCACGACAGGTCGGGCCGGGCCTGGCGCAGCTCGGCGACCAGGGCCGGCTCGCGGACGACGCGCTCGAGCTGGCCGGCGAGCACGTCGACATCCCCGGGCTCGAACAGCAGGCCGTCGCCGAGGACCTCCTCGTAGGCGGGCAGCCGGGGAGCGATCGGCACGGCGCCGGCCCCGATGGCACGCACGAGCAGGCCGGGCGCGGGCGCCTGGCCGAGCGACGCGGCGACGACCACGTCCGCCTGCGCCAGCACGTCGTTCTCCGTGGTGTCGGCGGCCGAGGAGATCGTCAGGCGGTCGCGGAGGCGGCTCCGCAGCGCGCCGGTGGGCGCCGCCCCGGTGGGCGAGAAGACGGTCGCCTGCCAGTCGAGGTCATCGGGCAGCCGGCGCAGCGCGCGCAGGAACAGCCGCAGCGCCTGGCGCTCCTCCTGCGCGCAGAACGCGAGCCGGAGCGGCCCGTCGTAGGGCGGGCGCTCGACCGCGGCGGCGCCGGGGCGGAGCAGGCGGTAGCTGGCGGGGAAGAAGCGCTCCATCAGCTCGCGCGTGGCCTCGAACGAGGTCGTGCGGGCGTCGAGGCGACCGAAGAACAGCTCGACGAAGCGGCGCGCGACCTGCGTGGAGAGCACGCGCTCGGTGGGCGCGTGGAAGGAGCCGACGTTGAGCGCGCGCGAGTGCCGCAGCGCGACCGAAGACGCGCTGGGCGCGAACGGCTCGTGGACGTGCACGAAGTCGAGCGGCGCGAGCGTGAGCACCTCCTCGATCGTCCGCGCGACGTCCACCGGCGGCGACGGCAGGCCGCCGCGGCGCTGGAGCGGCATCAGCTCGCCGACGCCGAGGACGCGCACGCCCCCGTCGGGGTCGAACAGCTTCTCGGGCGCGTCGCGGGCGGCCCGGATCAGCCGCCGCGAGTCCCGTACCAGGGACCGCGACCGTGACGGCGCGAGCACGAGCATCCGGTGCCCGCGGGCGGCGAGCTCCCCTGCCAGCTCGCCGACGAACGCGTTGACCTCGTGCTCGTCCTCCCACGCATGAGGAGTGACCTGCGCGATCGCGAACCGCTCGTCGGGCACCGCGCGCAGCTTAGTGGCCTGCGCTCGGGCGTCACGCGTCCACGCTCCGCATCCGCCGCACCGTCGCCACCGCCTGGGCGCGCGAGTGGACGCCGAGCTTCGTCAGGATCCGCTTCACGTGGGAGCGGATCGTCTCCTCGGAGACGACGAACGTCCGCGCCATCTCCTCCGTCGTCCGGCCGGCGCAGATGAGGTCGAGGACCTGCCACTCGCGCCTGGTGAGCGGGCCGTGGATCGGCATGTAGCCCGCGCCGAGCGTAGGCGCGAGATGCAGCTCGTCGACGACCCGCCGCATCAGCTTCCGGGAGACGGCCGCTTCGCCCTCGAGCGCGCCGAGCACCGCGCGCGCCAGCGACTCCAGCGGGAGGTCCTTGCTGAGCCACCCTCTCGCGCCGAGGCGAAAGCCGATCACGGCGAGGTCGTCGTCGGCGGATCCGGAGACCAGGATCACAAGCTGCCCGGGATCGTGGCTAACGATCTGCCGGGTGGCCGCGATGCCGTCGACCGACGGCATCGAGACGTCCATCACCACGACGTCGGGCCGGTGACGGCGGGTGAGCTCGAAGGCCTCGGCACCGTCGCTCGCCTCGGCGACGACGGAGATGCCCGCCTCCTCCAGCACCTGGCAGAGGACGCGGCGGGCGAAGGGGTCGTCGTCCGCGACGACGGCACGTCTCGTTCGAGACTCGGATGGGGCCTTGGGCTCTTGCACGACTGCGGTATCTGCTTTGTGAACGCACGCGCCCCGGTGAAGTTGGCAATCCCCGACAGATGTTCGCAGGGGTGAGATTCCTGCCCGATCTGGCGTCCGCGAAAAGGCCCCCGTCGCTCCCGCAAGTTCCCCTGTGGACGGCTGCCGGCGTCCGGCACACTGCACCGCACGGAGTCGCACCCGGCGTCACGGCACGGTGGCCGGAAGGGCGGCAGTACCTACGGAAAAGGGGTCGGATGACGACGATCGATACGGACGGCGGGCGTGGCCAAGCGGTGGGCCGCTTGGGCCAGGCCATGCGCCGACCGCACGTCGTGCCGGCCCGCGGGGTCCCGGCGACCAGGGACCTCGAGCGAACGCTGTGGTGGCTGCTGGCCGCGTGCGGCGTGGCGATCGGGGCCCGGCTCCTGGCGCGAACTCCGGTTGAGGCCACCGTCACCATCAGCGCGGCCGTGCTCCTGCTGGCGTTCGCCGTGGCAACGCTCCGCGCCATCGCGACGCTGACGCCCCCGGCGCTCCGAGCCCGCCGGGCGACGCGCGTGGCGGTCGTCGGCGGCAGCGCGTCCGCGGACCGGCTGCGCGACGATCTCCGCGAAGCCGCCGTCGCCGGGATCGACGTCGTCGGCGCCGTCGCTCCCGAAGGCGCGGCGACCGACGGCTTCGCGCTCGGGACCCTTGCGGACCTCCGCGCCGTCGTGGACGCGCAGCGGCTCGACGTCCTCCTCGTGGGCTCCGGCGTTTCGGGGGCACGGGTCGTCGAAGCGGTCATGCGCACCTGCGAGGGGGACGCGGTCCGCGTCTGCGCGCTGCCGGCCTTCTATGAGGACGTCTTCGGCCACGTGCCGATCACGGAGGTCGACGACGCCTGGCTGCAGTACCTGCTCCATCCCCGGTTCCGCGAGCGGCGATCGCAGCGCATCGTCGATGTCGTGGTCGCCAGCGCTCTGGCGGTCGTGTTCCTGCCGGTCATCGCGTGCATGGCGCTGGTCATCCGGCGCGACGGTGGCCCGGCGCTCTTCCGGCAGCGACGGATCGGGCGGGACGGGCGCCGGTTCGTCATCTACAAGCTGCGCTCGATGCGCTGGGTGCCCGACGCCGCGCCGGCGCGCTGGGCCGAAGACGGCGACGCGCGGATCACCCGCGTGGGTCGACTGCTCCGGCGCACGCATCTCGACGAGGTGCCGCAGCTGATCAACGTCCTGCGCGGCGACATGACGCTCGTCGGCCCACGCCCTGAGCAGCCCGAGATCGTCGATAGCCTGGAGGAAGGGCTGCCCCTCTGGCGCGGACGCCACCGCTACAAGCCGGGGGTCACGGGGTGGGCGCAGGTCCGCTGCGGCTACGGCGGATCGCACGACGGGTCGGCCCGCAAGCTCGCGAACGACCTGTACTACCTGCGGCATCAGACGCTGGCCCTCGACCTGGCGATCCTTGCGCAGACGGCGGTCACGGCGCTGTCGGCGCCGCGCCGCGACGAGGACGCCGTCGTCCCGTTCGTGTTGCCGCCGGCTCGGGACCCGGCGCGGCAGCGACCCCGTCCGGCTCGCTTCGTGTCCACGTGGAGGACCGACGGTACGCGTGCGCTCGTCACAGGCGGCGCGGGGTTCATCGGGTCGCAGCTCGTCGACAGCCTCGTCGAGGAGGGCTACGACGTCGTGGCGCTCGACGACCTGTCCGCCGGCCGGACCGGAAACCTGGCGCAGGCCTTCACGGCGGGCGCGCGGCTGGAGACCGCCGACGTCACGTGCGCCGAGGACATGCGCAGTCTGTTCATCGAGCACCGGCCTGAGGTGGTCTTCCATCTCGCTGCGCAGATCGCGGTCAGCCGCGCCGTCGAGGAGCCGCTCATGGACGCCAGGGCGAACGTCGTCGGCACGCTCTCGGCGCTCGAGGCGGCGCGCGCCTGCGGTGCCCGGCGCTTCGTCCTCGCGTCCAGCGGCGGCGCGATCTACGGCGACGCGCTGGCGAAGCCGACGCCCGAACATGCGCCGCTGATTCCGCTCTCGCCGTACGGCACCGCGAAGCTCGCGGCCGAGCAGTACACGGCGCTCTACAACGACCTGTACGGGCTGTCGACGGCCACGCTCCGCCTCGCGAACGTCTACGGGCCGCGCCAGGGCATGTCAGGCGAGGGCGGCGTCATCGCTCGGTTCTGCCGCGCGCTCGTCGACGGCGAGCCCGCGCAGGTGTTCGGCGACGGCCTGCAGACGCGCGACTACGTCCACGTCCGCGACGTGGTCGCGGCCTTCGTGGCCGCGGGGCAGAGCCAGGCGAGCGGTGCGTTCAACATCGGCACGGGGACGGAGACCACGCTCCTCGACCTGCTCGAGGCGCTCGACCTGCACGCGAATTTCCACGAAGCTCGCAGCGGCGAGGTCCGACGCTCGTCGCTCGACGCGAGCGCCGCGGCCCGGGAGCTCGGCTGGCACGCGTGCACGCCGCTCGTGGACGGGCTGGCGGAGACCCTCGCGTTCGCCCGCGAGGCCTGGGCGACGCAGGTCGCCGTCTAGCGCGATACCGCTGCACCCCTCGCGGTCATAACGGCTGGCCCCAAGTGTCAGTGCGCTGACACATCGCGGCCGACCCGGTTTCGACCGTCCAGGTTCGGGCGACTGATCTCAAGCTCTCGCGCAGGGGACCGATCAACCAGGTGAGCGCAGGACGCGCTCGGGACCCGTGCAAGGGGAACGAGACGCACGGGGCCCTAGGCCGGGGCCGGCCGGTTGGTCAGTTCGTCCACTTAGGGAGGCTCGCCGCATGGCGTCTCGCGTCGCCGGAATCCCGGTTGCCGTTCTTCTCATCGTGCTGTTCGCCACGTCGGCCACGGCGTCCGCGGGCGTCCGCTCGTTCACGCCCGTGCGCGCCACCGAGCACGCGCTGACGTTCAAGCTGCACGGCCTCGAGCCGGCCACCGTCCGGCGCGCCGAGCTGCGAGTCCGCGGCGTGCGCCGCAGGGTCGCGCTGCCGACGATCCGCCGGGCCGCGCGCCGCGGCGTCCTGCGCGTGAACACGCGCTCGGTCGGGCCGCGCATCGCGCGCGCCGGGATCGCCAGTGCCCGCAATGCGTCGCTGGCGGTCACGACCTGCACGGGCTCGTCGTCGAGCTACGCCGCGGCGATCGCGGGCACGCCGGGCCTCGTGAGCCATTGGCGGCTCGGCGAGTCGGCGGGCTCTGTGGCATGCGACGAGGCGCAGCGCAACGCCGGCACGTACGCGAGCGGGACCGCGTTCGGCCAGGCCGGCGCGACCACGGACGGCAATCCGGCAGCGGGTTTCGGGGGGACCGCGCGGGTGACGGTCGTATCGAACGCCACCCTCGCGCCCGGCGCCGGCCTGTCTGTCGAGGCGTGGATCAAGCCGACGTCGACCGTGAGCCAGACCGTCGTCCGCAAGGACGGCCAGTACCTGCTGCGCATCAATGGCGGCACCGTGGTGGCGCGCGTCTGGTTCGCGTCCGGCGCCTACGCGGAGGTGGCCAGCGCCTCAGTGGTGCAGACGTCCGCGTTCCAGCATGTGGCGCTCACGTACGACCGCTCCACGCTGCGCGTCTACCGCAACGGCACGCAGGTCGCGTCCAAGTCCACTGCGGGAACGCCCGCGGGATCGAGCAAGGCGCTCCTTGTCGGCAGCAGCGACGGCTACGACGGCTTCCGCGGCACGCTCGACGAGGTCGCGGTCTACAGCGAGGCGCTGACCGCATCGCAACTGGCCACGCACGTCTCCGCGGCTGCTCAGGCGGCTCCCACCCCGACTCCGGAGCCGACTCCGGAGCCGACCCCGACCCCCACCCCGACCCCCACCCCGACCCCCACCCCGACCCCCACCCCGACCTCCACCCCGACCTCCACCCCTGCTCCGACGCCCGAGCCCGATCCGACGTGCTCGGTGAGCTTGACGTCATTCGGAGTCGGAAGCTGGCCCGGCGGCTGCTGGCGGCCATACCTCTCGACGTCCTTCTTCAACAAGCCCGTGCCGGACACCCCGAAGGTGCATCCGAACAGCGCTGCGATGATCACCAGGATGCTGTCCGCGGGTAGCGGTCCGGGCAACCTCACGGCCGGCGAACCGGCGATCGACGACTACAAGCATCCGATCGTGTACGCGGGCTCCGGTGACCCGGAATACGTCATCCATTGCACGAAGTGGGCCTGCGATGACCTCGAAGGCAGGCGTGTGCGAATCCCCGTAGGCGCGCGGCCCGCCGGCGGCGGTGACGGCCATCTCGGCGTCGTCGATCGGGAGACCGGCTACGCGTACGACTTCTGGCAGGCAGAGGTGCCGTCCGGGACCGGCGGGACGCTCAACGTCTCGCTCGGAGGCGTCAGTCAGGTCGCCGGTCCGCTCGCGACCGGCATGTCGCTCGATCTCGACGGTGACGGCCGCCTCGGCGAGGCGACGGCGGCGCGCTTCGGGCTCATGGGCGGCATCATCCGGGCCGAGGAGCTGGCCGCGGGCCAGATCAACCACGCCGTGTTCATCACGATTCCATGCGGCGCGACGAGTCCGACCTACGTCCTCCCCGCCACCAAGGGCGGGACGTACTGCTCGGACAACACCGACCGGATCCCGATGGGCGCACGACTCCAGCTCGCGATGACCGCGTCGGAGATCGATGCGCTCGCGGTCCCCGCGTGGAAGAAGACGATCCTCCACGCGATGCGCACGTACGGCATGTACTTCGGCGACACGGGCGGACCGTCGAGCTTCGGCGTGGTGCTCGAGTCCGGCGCCTCGTACACGGCGTTCGGCGCCCCGGACAAGATGGTCGAGTTCGCCAAACAGAACGGGTGGAGTGCCTACAACGGCTACTACGTCGCCAAACTCAAGGACGGCGTGCCGTGGAGCCGGGTGCGCGTCCTCGACTGGAGCGACCCGGCGAACCGCTGAGCCTCACAATGCCGGGCACGATGGGAGCACCGGCGACGCTGCGAGTGCAGGTCCTGATCGATTCGCTCGGCATGGGCGGCGCCGAGTTCCTGCTTGGCGAGTTCGCGGCCGGCGCGGCGGCCGCCGGGATCGAGCCGACGGTCGCGTACCTGCACGAGGTTGGAGACAATCGCGGGGTGCAGCGACTGCGGGAGCGGGGAGTCGAGCCGGTGCACGTTCCCGTGTCGAGCCTCCTCGCACCGAGCGGGCATCGCCGCATGCGACGGCATCTTCGTGCCGTCCGGCCGGACATCGTCCACACGCACCTCGGCACCTCGGATCTCGTGGGCGGGCTCGCCGCGCGCTCGCTGGGCATTCCCGCGGTCTCGACCGTCCATGTCATGGAATGGCCGCGCAGCCTCGGCAACGACGTCAGGGTGAAGCTCATCGCGGCCGCCCGCAGGCGCTGCATGGCACGGGTGATCGCGGTGTCCGGACCCGCCGGACTCTGGCTGGTGGACCACGGGTGGGCCCGGCGCGAGCAGCTCGTCACCGTGCACAACGGCGTAGCCGGTATGCCGCGGCCGGGTGCCGGCCGGGACGTCCGCCGCGCGCTCGGGATCGCGGAGGACGCGGTCGTCGTCACCACGCTGTCCGTGCTGCGCGAGGCGAAGGGCCAGGATGTGGCAATCGCCGCGGTCGCCGGGCTGCGGGACCGCTTCCCGGGCACGCACTTGCTGATCGTCGGCGACGGCGACGAGCGCGCACGGCTCGAGGCACTCGCCGCCGAGGCGGGCGCGACGACGCTCGCCGGGCATCGAGATGACGTGATGGAGGTGCTGGACGCGTCGGATGTGCTTCTGCATCCGTCGCGTGTCGATGCCTTCCCCGGTGCGCTGCTCGAGGCGATGGCGGCCGGCGTCCCGGTGGTCGCGACCGCCGTGGGCGGGATCACCGACATCGTCGAGGACGGCGTCACCGGCGTCCTCGTCGCGCCGCCGCCGAAGCCGGACGCACTCGCGTCGGCGCTCGCTCCGCTGCTCGCCGACCCTGTGCTTCGCCGAGCGCTCGGCGAGCGCGGGCGGCAGCGATTCGAGCGCGAGTTCAGCGCCGAGCGGTGGATGGGGCGCCTGCGCGCCCTCTACGACGACGTGCTGTCGGGATAACCCGGAGCGGCGCGGATACGCTGGTCAGCCATGCCGGACGTCCTCGTGCTGTGCTACCACGCCGTCAGCGACGGGTGGTCGTCGTATCTCGCCGTCACGCCCCACCAGATGGCGCGCCAGCTCGGGTCCCTCGTCGACCGCGGCTTTCGCGGCGCGACGTTCGAGCAGGCCGTGACCTCTCCACCGGCTCGGCGAACGCTGGCGGTGACGTTCGACGACGGCTACCGATCCGTGATGACGCATGCGCTGCCGATCCTCGAGCGCCTGGGGCTGCCCGGGACGGTGTTCGTCCCGACCGACTTCGTCGGCCGCGACGGCCCGATGAGCTGGCCGGGCATCGAACGCTGGCTTGGAGGGCCGCACGAGGAGGAGCTCGTGGGAATGTCGTGGCAGGAGCTCCGCTCGCTGACCGAGGCCGGCTGGGAGATCGGCTCTCACACCTGCTCGCATCCGCGCGCCTCGCAGCTGGACGATGACGCGCTCATGCGTGAGCTCTCGGAATCCAGGAGGATCTGTGAGGAGCAGCTCGGCGCGTGCCTGAGCCTGGCGCTGCCCTACGGCGACGGCGACGAGCGTGCGATTCCGGCCGCCGAGGAGGCGGGGTACCGGGCGGTCGCGGGGCTCGACCACCCGGGAGCGCCGGCAACCCCCGGCTGGCCTCGGGTCGGCGTCTACGACTTCGATGACCCGAAGCGGTTCGCGTTCAAGGTGGCCAGGCCGGTGCGCCGGCTGCGGAACTCCACGATCGCGCGGCGGCTGGAACCGCTCGCGCGGCGCCCGTTTCCGGGTCTCCGCAGGGTGGAGCCGTGACCACGAGGTGAGCACTCCTGGGCCCGGGCGTGCTGCACACGCCGAGACGCTTCGGCTGCTGGCTCAGCGCGGACGGGTGATCACGTCCCGCCGCGGGATCGTCGCCGCGTCCGTCTGGGCACGGCGGGGAGGCAGCACGTACACGCTGTGGCCGGATGCGCGGCAGCCGATGTTCTCGGCGGACGTGGGCTATCCGCCGGCCGCGGAGTGGCTGCGTGAGGCGATGGTGCCCACCTTGCGGCGCCTGCCCGACGCCGCGACCTGGATGGCGCTGCGTGCGGGCGCCGCGCTCGTGGCCGAGCACCCTGGCCGTGCCGCCGACGTCGCGCAGCGCGTGCTCGGGCGCTCGAGCCCGCTCCGGATCGCGATGTACTCGCCATCCGGCCAGGCCGTCTCCAAGGTGATCTGCTTCATGTTCGCCGAGGGCGACGCGGCTCCCCGGCTCGTGGTGAAGGCCATGGCGGAGCCGCGCTTCAGTGAACGGCTGCGCGCCGAGTCTGCGGTCATGGAATCCGTGCGGGCGCGAGTGGCGCATGACGCTCGCGCCGTGGCCGGCCTTCCGCCGGCGCCGCTGCTGGCGGACGAGACCGCGCAGGACTTCGTGCTCGCGGAGCCGTTCGACGCACTCGGTGAGGCGACCGGATCCGGCGGCCGGACCGAGGCGCTCGAGTGGCTGCTGGCGTTCCAGGCCGCGTCTCACACCCGCACGGAGCCATGGGGCGTCGACGACGACGACTGGGCGGTCGGCTCCACGCGCGAGGCGTGGAGGCTCGCACGGCGCCCCGCTGAGGATGTTGTGGTCGAGCGCGTCCGCGCCCTCCTTGCGCCCCTGCGAGGAGTGCCGATGCCGCGCTGCGCGGTCCACGGCGACTTCTGGCACGGCAACGTGGCCGCCCGCGAGGGCTCCGTACGGGTCTACGACTGGGAGTGGGCGGTCGTCGACGGCACACCGCTGGTCGACCTCTGGACCTACGAGCTGGCGAAGCTGCGCATCCATGCGCGCGACGGAGGCGCGAGGCTCGACGAGTCGCTGCGCGACGCCCTGGAGCACGTTCGCGCCGGACTGCGTCGCAGGGAGCTCGACGTGCGGCTCGCGCTCGCGACGCTGGCGCCCGTGCTGGGTCTGTTGTCGTTTCGCGTCAGGCGGCGGCTCCGGATGCCCGACGAGATGGAGCGGGCGTCGATCGCCGTGATGGCAACCGCCGAGCGGCTCCTGCTCTCCAGCTGACGAGCCGGAAACCCCCCAGCATTGGGGGGAAAAGCACCCCACAGGTCGCATTCGGCCCTGGTATCGTCGCCCCAATTCGTGTCCACGTCTGTGGGGTCGTTCTCGTGCGCTTGATTCTCATTGAATTCAACGAACTGTCGCCGGTCTTGATGGATAAGTTCATCGCGGCCGGCAAGCTGCCCAACTTCGCACGCCTTCGCAGTGAGTCGGAGGTGTACCTCACCGACGCTCAGGAGCAGCAAGAGCACCTCGAGCCCTGGATCCAATGGGTCACAGTGCATTCCGGTCTGACGCATGCCGAGCATGGCATCACCTACCTCGACGAGGGTCACAAGCTCACTCAGAAGAGCCTTTGGGATCTTCTGTCCGACGCGGGCAAGCGCGTCCTGGTCTGCGGCTCGATGAACATCGACTACGCGACGCCGCTGAACGGCTGGGTGATCCCGGATCCTTGGGCGACGACGGTCGAGCCGTATCCCGCGGAGGAGCTGCGGCCATACCACAGGTTCGTCTCCGCCAACGTCCAGGAATACACCCGCGATAACCTCGCTCTCTCACGTCGCGAGCAGGCGGAGTTCCTCGCCTTCATGGTGCGGCATGGTCTCTCACCGGCGACCGTCGGCGCCATTCTCCGCCAGCTTGCCAGCGAGCGGTCGTCCGATGTTCAGTGGAAGCGGGCCGTCCTCCTCGACAAGCTTCAGTGTGACGTCTTCAGTTCCTATTGGAAGCGCGGACGACCGGACTTCGCCACCTTCTTCCTCAATAGCACTGCACACTTCCAGCACATCTACTGGCGCAACATGGAACCCGAGCACTTCAAGATCAAGCCCGCTCCAGGAGAGCAGGCGGTCTATCAGGACGCCATCCTCTACGGCTATGAGCAGATGGACCAGATCTGCGGTCGGTTGCTTGCGTTGGCCGGCACCGACACCACCCTCGTTTTCGCGACCGCGTTGAGTCAGCAGCCGTGCCTCACCTATGAGGAGACAGGTGGAAAGACGCTCTACCGTCCGAAGGACTTCGATGCCTTCCTTCAGACGGTTGGAGTAAGCGGGTACGCCGACGTGGCACCTGTGATGGCCGAGGAGTTTCACATCAGATTCGATAGTGAGACGAAGGCAAGTGCGGCGGAGGCTCAGCTCGGCCGCTTGCGGTACGACGACGGCGCGGTGCTCGGCGTGCGTCGCCAAGGCACCGACTTGATGTGCGGTTGCCGAATCTGGGAGCGCGTGGAGCCTGACGCGGTGGTGCACCTCGACGGCGAGGAGCGCACGATCGCCTTCGACGACCTGTTCTACCGGGTCGACATCATGAAGAGCGGCATGCACCATCCGGACGGCATGCTGTGGGTGCGCAGACCAGAGCGCACGCACGCCGAACACCCCGGGAAGATGCCACTCACCTCGATTGCCCCGACGATCCTTGAGATGTTCGGAGTCGATGTGCCGCCGTACATGAACCGTGAAGCGGTACTCGCCTGAAGCGATCAGCGCCTGAGCGCCGCGAGCTCCTCCTCGACGCGCTCGGCGACGTGCTCCCAGCTCGACCGCGCCAGCAGCCGCCGCCGGCCCTCCGTCCCGAGTCGGGCTGCGAGGTCGGCGTCCCCGACCACCTCGTCGAGCGCGCGGGCGAGCGCGGCGGGATCCTGCGGCGGCACGACGCGGCCGGTGACGCCGTCGGTGACGGCTGTCCCGAGGTCGCCCACGTCGCTCGTGACCACCGCCCGGCCCATCGTCATCGCCAGATGGATCACGCCGCTCTGGTAGCCGGTCACGTACGGCGTCGTGACCACCCGGGCGCGAGCGAAGACCGCCGGAACCTCGTCGATCGGCACGTACCGGTCGATCAGCTCGACGCGCCCCTCGTGGCCCTGCGCCCAGCGCCGGAGAACGTCCGGGTCCCAGTCCTCCTCGGACGGCGTGCCGGCCACCGTCAGCCGGGCGCCGGGCCGCCGGCGGGCGAGCTCGTCGAACGCCTCCATGAGGACTTCGAGACCCTTGACCTTCCGCCAGTCCCCGAAGAACAGGACGCGCTCCTCGTCAGCCGGTGGCGGCGGGTCGTCGCCGAAGATGCGTTCGTCGCCATGCGGCACGACCGCGAGCCGTGTGCCCGGCCACGTCCTGCGGAACTCGTCGCGACTGCGCTCGCCGTGGACGAGAATGAGGTCGAAACGCGGATACAGGTAGCGGAGGACGCGGTCCGTGGCCGCCGACGAGGCGTACACGTCCTCCCCGCTCCACCGGTTGAACGCGCGCACATTGTGCGCCACCCGCACGAGCATGGCACGCCGGGGGAGGCTGGTCATCAGCAGCGTCGCCAGCATCGCCGGCGGCAGCCCGATGTCGGCGCCGGTCACGACCGCGTCGTAGCGGCCGGGTCGCGTCTCCCACAGGATGCGCAGCCAGGCCCGCGTCAGCCGCACCGCGACGAGGATGCGGCGCAGCACGTACGGTCCGGGTACACCGTCGTCGTCGTCGCTGGCTGCCAAGGCGGAGTGAGGACGGCGCGCATCCGCGCGTGAACGGCGCGGGCGCTCAGTTCGTTGGCCCGCGGCGTGACGAGATCGACCGCGTGCCCACGGGCGGCGAGCGCTTCCCCGAGCTGGACGTGGTAGTGCAGCAGGCCGCCATGGGCCGCGGATTCGACGATGGCGATCCGCACCGGCTGCGCATCATACGACCGCCACGGGATCACTCTTCGATCGGTGCGCGGCGGGCCGCACGGATCCGGCCGGCGCCCTGGGCCGCGACCAGCGCCGCGCGGCCGGAATGACCGGAGCCGAGCGCGATCGTCTCCAGGCCCGGATCCGCGTTCGCGAAGCGTCCCTTGTAGGCCTCGCCGCCGCGGAGGAACCGGTACTCGCCGAGGCCGGCCTCGACGCAGTCACGCAGCGTATGCGCGAGCAGCACCAGCCCGACGGACAGTCGCTCCCAGTCGGGGTCGCGACCCATCTGGTAGTACCAGTCGGCCCCCCCGAACCGGAATCCCTGCCACGCCGCGACCGGGCGCCCCTCGAGCTCCAGCAGCCACAGTCGCAGCCAGCCGCGCGCCAGCGCCTGACCGGCGAAGTCGCGATGGAAGGCCTCGGCCCTGGCGAAGCCCGTGCCGGCCTCACCGCCCCAGCGGGCACGGTGCAGGGAGAACAGCGCGTCGAGCGCCGCGGGGAGCTCGTCCGGCTCCTCGACGAGGCGGTAGCGGAGGTCGTGCTCGCGCGCCAGCTTGCGTTCCTTCCGCCGGATCTGCTGGCGCAGGTTCGCGCTCCTCGAGGCCAGGAACGCATCCCAGCTGTTGGTCTGGATCCGCGCGACGGGCGTACCCTCGCGGCTGAGCACGCGACCCCCCAGGACGGTGCTCCAGCTCTCCTCGGCAGGGAGCTGCTCGGCGAGCACCAGCGCGTTGCCCCAGCGCCGCGCCCGGACGGCCGCGCGCATTGCGCGCCCCACCCGCAGCCGCTCGGCGGGTGGGCAGATCGGGCCGAGCCGGTCGCCGGCGCCGTGGCCCAAGAGGCGCACGAGCCGGCCCGGACGCGCCACGGCGAGATAGAGCGGGAGGATCCCGGCGAGCGCCCCGCGCGCGTCACGGCAAGCGACGACGAGGAGCCGGCGCTCACCCCCGAAGTGTCTCCACCAGGTCGACTGCCACTCCCAGGTCGAGAACAGGTTGCCGGTCTCGACCGCGAGCTCGGACCACTCGTCGCGCAGCGCGGCCAGGCTGTCCACCGGCTCGAGGTGCAGGTCGGCTCGGGCGGGTCGCCGCGCGTCGGGCGCCAGCGCGCCGGCCGCGTCGGCAACGCGATCGAGGTCCTCGGGCCGGAGCTCCTGGTGGACGGGCAGTGCGAGGACGCGCCGCGAGAGCGGTCGCGTCTCGACGCCCGCGGCCGCGAGGAGCGCGGCGGCGTCGCCGGGACGGTCGACCTCCAGGGGGATCGCCAGAGGGCTCGCGGTGTCCGGCAGCTCGGCGAAGGGCGCGGGTACGCGGGGCTCCAGCGCCGTGAGCAACGCGCGATAGTTCGCGCGCCGTCTCCGCGCAACGCCGGGCTGCGCCAGGCGGCGGAGGAGGACAGACCAGGCGAGCGCCGGCTGCTCGCGCAGCAGCCGTCCGCGCACCAGCGCCATCGTCGCGTCGGGCAGCGGGAGCGTCTGCGCCGGGTCGAAGACGGCGACGTCGCCCACCGAGCCGACCGGCGTACCGTCGCGCGCCGCGAGCCAGGCCTCGCTGCAGTCCTCGATCAGCAGCACGCCGTGGCCGTCCGACCAGCGGCGCCACCGAGCGCCGTCGGCGGGGAACCCGAGCCGGTGGACCACGACCATGGCGCGCGTGCGCGCGCCGAGCCGCGCGGAGAGCTCCGCCTCCTCCGGGTCGAGCGCGTCCCCAATCCGATACCGACGGGGCTCCAGGCGGCCGCGAGCGAGCGTCTCGAGGAGCGTCGCCGCGCCGGACTCCGGTACGAGCACCTCGTCGCCTGGAGCAAGTCCTGCCTCGGCGAGCGCCCACGCAACCGCCTGCCCGGCGGGCACGACGGCCCCGTCCGGGCGGTCGAGCGGGAACGGCAGCCCGTGCCGTGGCCGCCGGACGAGCACGCCCGCATGCAGTGCCGGCCGCAAGGTGACCGGAAGGGCGCTCGTCACCGCCAGTCTCGAGGAGTTGCGACGATGCGACGATTCTATGAAGATGAACGGATCCTAGGAGGCCAGGTGTCGGTGTCTCGCGCGCTCGCCTGCGTGATCGGCAGCATGGACCTGGTCCGGCCGCTGGGCCTGGCCGGGATCGCGTCCGCGGTCGTCGTGGAGCCGGACGACGTGGCCGCGTACTCGCGCTTCACACGGGCGGTCATCCCGCTCGCAGACCCGCGCCGCGAACCCGAGCTGCTGCTTGAACGACTGCTTGGCTTCGCCCGGACCCAACCTGAGCCGCCTGTGCTGTTCTACGGGCAGGACGCCGACCTCCTGTTCGTCTCCCGCCACCGCGACCGGCTTGGCGAGGGCTTCCGGTTCGTGATCCCCGATGCCGAGCTCGTGGAGGCGCTGGTAGACAAGGCGCGGTTCGGCGAGCTCGCCCGCGAGCTCGAGCTCCCGGTGCCGGCCGCGGTGCGCGTCGAAGCCTCCGCCGTCTCCCCGGACGACCTTCCATTGAACTTCCCGGTCGTCGTGAAGCCGGTCGCGCGCGGAAGAGGCAACTGGGCCGCCGTGTCGGACGGGGCGAAGGCGCTGCGAGCCGAGACCCGGGAGCAGCTGCGCGCGATCTGGCCGCCCCTCGCCCGCGAGCGGCTGGAGCTGCTGGTGCAGGAGATGATCCCAGGCCCCGAGAGCCGCGTGGAGAGCTATCACGTCTACGTCGACGCGGCGGGCACGGTGGCCGGCGAGTTCACCGGCCGGAAGATCCGGACGCATCCGCCGGCGTACGGTGAGACCACCGCGCTGGTGATCACCGGCGAGCCCGACGTCGCGGCGCTCGGTCGCGAGCTGGTGCAGCGGCTCGGGCTCCGTGGCGTTGCCAAGTTCGACTTCAAGCGCGACCCCGCCGGCGGGCTGCACCTCCTGGAGGTCAACCCGCGCTTCAACCTCTGGCACCACCCCGGGGCGCGGGCGGGCGTGAACCTTCCGGCGCTCGTGTACGCCGACCTGGCCGGTCTCCCGCGCCCGCGTCCCCAGGCCGCGCGGGCCGGGGTCAGGTGGGTCTACCACGGCCACGATGCCCGCGCGGCGCGTGCGCAGGGCATCTCCCTGCGCCGCTGGATCCGGTGGGCGATCGCCTGCGAGGCGAAGTCGGTCGTCGCGCTCGACGATCCCCTGCCGATGGTGATGGGCGGGCTGACGCGGGTCGGCGCTCGCCTCGGTATCGGGCCTCGGGCGCGGCGGGGGTGAGCAGCCGCATGCGGTACGGCGTGATCTCCGACATCCACGGGAACCTCGCCGCCCTCGAGGCCGCGCTCGCGGCGCTGCGACGCATCGGCGTGGACGCCTACGCCTGCGCCGGCGACCTGGTCGGCTACGGCCCCCAGCCCAACGAGTGTGTGGAGTTCGTGCAGCGGCTCGGTGCCGTGTCGGTCGCGGGCAACCACGATCTGATCGCGCTCGGGACGCTGCCCGCAGATCGCTGCGAGCGGCTGGCGCGCGAGACGCTGTATTGGACGCGCGAGACGCTCGACGACGCGAGCCGAGACTACCTCGCACAGCTCCCTCGGCGCGTGGAGCTCGCCGGCGGCGTCGTGGTCGCCCACGGCTCGCTCGACGATCCGCAGGAGTACGTGCTTCGCGTCGACCAGGCTGCCGCCCAGCTCACCCGGCTGGCGGACGCTCACCCCGCCGCCCGGATCCTCGTCGTCGGGCACACGCACCGCGCGTTCGCAACCGACGGGGTCAGCCCATCACCGCGGCTCGGGAGCCGGGCCTGCGTCACGCTCGACGGGGCGGGTCGGTGGCTGCTGAATCCGGGTGCCGTAGGCCAGTCGCGCGAGCGTCGCGTCCGAGCCCGGTTCATGGTGCTCGACCTGGACCGGCGGGAGGCGGTGTTCCATGCCGTGCGCTACGACGTGCGGCGCAGCCGCGCGCTGCTGCGCCGCCAGCGGCTGCCCACGCGTTCGCTCCATCTCGCGCCGTGGCGGCCGAAGGCGCTCCTGCGCCCGGCGATCCGCGCGGCGAGGCGGGTCGGTACCAGCGTGCGCCCGTGACGGACGATCACGCCGAGCCGACGGCGACGCCCCCGAGCCTCGCCACCCGGACCCTGAGGGGGACGGCCTGGGCGTACGGGTCCTACGTCGGCGGCCAGGCGGTCGTCCTCGTGTCGACGGCGATCCTCGCCCGGCTCCTCTCGCCCGGCGAGTTCGGCCTCGTCGCGCTCGCGATCGTCTTCATCACGCTCCTGGACACCGTCTCGGACCTCGGGCTCAGCCCGGCGCTGGTCATCTCGACGGAGGAGGAGCTGCGCGAGCGCGCCGACACGGTCTTCGTGTTCACCGTGGGCATCGCAATCCTGCTGAGTGCCCTGACGGCCGCCGTGTCGCCGCTCGCCGCCGCGTTCTTCGATCAGCCGGACCTTGCGCCGTTGCTCACGGTCCTCGGGCTGAACTTCGTGCTGCGCTCGCTCGGCGCCACGCATTACGCGCTCGCCCAGAAGCGCATCGACTTCCGCTCCCGCACGGCCGGCGAGCTGATGGGCGTGCTCGCCCGGGGGCTCACGGGCATCACCCTCGCCGTCGCCGGATTCGGAGCGTGGAGCCTGGTGGTCGGCTACCTCGCGGGGACGGCTGCGCTGACGGTGACGCTCTGGTGGCTCGTGCCGTGGCGTCCCTCGCTCCGCCCGAGCCGGACGCATCTGCCCCAGATGCTGCGGTTCGGGAGCACGCTCACGGGGGTGGACATCCTCGCCGCGGTGATCAACCAGGTGGACTACATCTTCATCGGGCGAGTCCTGGGCACGCACGCGCTTGGCTTGTACACGCTCGGGTTCCGCCTGCCCGAGCTGCTGATCATCAGCCTCGCCGTCGTCGCCGGGCGCGTGCTGTTCCCGGCGTTCGCCGCCGTCGATCGCGACGCGCTCCACCGGGCGTTCCTCGTGTCCGTCCGTTATTCGGCGATCGTTGCGCTGCCCCTCGCCGCCGGGCTCGCGGCCCTCGCCGAGCCGTTCGTGCTGGCCGTGTTCGGCGACCAGTGGCACGGGTCGATTGCCAGCATGCGGGTCCTCTCGCTGTACGGGCTCGGCGTCGCGATCGGCATACCGGCCGGGATCGCCTACAAGGCCACCGGCCAGGCCGGGATCCTGCTGAAGCTGGCGGTGCCACGCACCGCGCTGGTGGTGGGCTCGATCGCGCTGTTCGTCAATGAGGGGATCGTCGCCGTCGCGGCCTGCCAGGCGGGGGTCGCTGCGCTGTTCGCGCTGATCGGCCTGGCGATCGCATCGCGGATGCTCGCCGTTGGGCCGGCGCAGCTCGCGGCCGCGTTGTGGCCTCCGCTGGTCGCCGCCGCGGGCATGGGGGCGTTGGCGCTCGCGATCTCCGCGTGGATCGAGTCGCCGTGGGTGGCGCTCGGGGTCGGAATCCCGGTGGGTGCCGCGGCGTACGGCGGACTGCTGTGGCTCGTGGCGGCCGACGTCGTCCGCGACCTGCGCTGGCGAGTGGCGAGCGGCTTTCAGCGCGGCTGAAGCGCCGAGCGGATCGCGGCGAGCGGCACGCCGAACCGCGCGGACCCGACCAGGAACCCGGCTCCCCAAGCGAGGTGCATGGACGCGAAGACGAGCGGCAGCCACGCGGCCTCGCGCCCGCCGGACCGCGCCCCGATACGCGCGCTCTCGGCGGCGAGAACGAGAGCGTAGGCCAGCGCGGCCCCACGCAACGGCCGCGCGGCGCGGACAGGGGCGGTCGAACCGACGACCACGAGCGTGACGGCGGGCGGCAGCAGATGCGAGCGGCGCATGCTCTCCGGGTGCCACCGGCTCGTCTTGGCCCGGTACTGCCCGTATCGCCAGTACTGACGAACCAGCGCGCCCAGGTTGCGTCGCGGGACATAGCGCGCCGCCATCTCCGGTACGCACACGATCCGGCCGCCGGCCTTGCGCAGCCTCGCCGCCAGCTCTCCGTCCTCGTTGACCACCCAGTCCTCGCGCCAGCCGCCCAGCCGCTCGAGCATCTCGCGCCGCCACAGACCGGTGAAGCCCGCATCCGTCTCCGTCTCCTCGTCTACTCGTCGCCGGAACCCGGCCCCGCCGACGCCGAGTGGGGATTCGAGCACGAGCGAGATCCGGCGTGACCACGCATCCACCCCGTGCGGCAGCTGCAGCCCGGTCACGTACTCGACGTCGCCGCGCTCGAGCCGGCGGACGCCGGTCGCCAGGTAGTCCGGCGGGTACAGCGCGTGCGCGTCCATGCGGGCGACGAAGCGGCCGCGCGCATGCCGCAGGCCGATGTTGAGCGCCTGGGGGATCCCACGGTGCGGGTTGTCGAGCACGGCGATCCGGTCGTCCACCGCGGCCAGCTCCTCGAGGATCGCCCGCGTGCCGTCCTCCGACCGGCCGTCCATGAAGAGGAGCTCGACGCGACCCGGGAACCGCTGCGCGCGCATCGTCGCGACGGCGTCCCGGATCGACGCGGCCTCGTTGCGGACCGGGACGAGCACGCTGACGTCCATGCCGGCCACCCTATCCTCGTCCCCGGCCCAGGGTCTCGCGGAAGAACCGCGCGACCCGCTCGGTCCCCGCCTCGAAGCTGTGCTCGCGCGCGCGGGCGGCGCCGGCCTCGGCGAGCCGGGCGCGCAGGTCTGGATCGCCGGCGAGCCGCTCGAGAGCGTGTGCGCATGCGTCGGCATCGCCCGGAGGGACGAGCAGCGCCGCGCCCCCTGCCGCGTCGCGCACGCCGCCCACGTCGGTCGCCACCACCGGCAGCCGCTGGGCGAACGCCTCGTACAGGACCTGCGGCACCCCCTCCGTCCACGAGCAGTGCAGGAGCAGGTGGCTCGATCGATACAGGTCCAGCAGGCCGGTCTCGACGGGGACGTAGCCGAGGAGCTCAGCGCGCTCGCGGACGCCCAGCTCGCGCAAGCGGGCGTCGAGGTCGGTCTTCAGCGGCCCGTCGCCGCACACGGCGAGGCGCCAGCGCGGCTGATCGGCGACGAGGCGGGCGAGGACGTCGGCCAGCAGGAGCGGGTTCTTCTCGGTGTCGAGGCGCCCGACGCTCAGCACGAGCAGCTCTCCGTCCCAGCTCCGCGGCGGGCGCGCGCCCGGGGCGAGGACGTCGCGCTCGGGGACCAGCGAGATGCTGATCGGCAGCAGGTGGCGCGCGCGCCCGTACCGGCGCGCCATCTCCGATCCGACGACGACGACCGGGCAGCGGAGCGCGATCAGCCGGAAGCAGCCTTCGAGCAGTCCGGTGGCGACACGCAACACGCGCGCCCGCGGATGGCGGTTGCGCATGTACTGCCTGAGATCCTGCCGGACGCCGAGCGCGACGGGCCGGCGGCGCAGCGCGGCAAGCAGCGCGAAGGCGACGGCGAGTGGGTGCGGGCCCAGCAGCCAGACCGCGTCGACGTCGCCGAGCAGCCTCCAGAAGCGGCGCAGGGAGGCCAGCAGCACGCGCGCCGGCTCGGCCGGGTTCGAGAGCGAGCCGTAGTACGGAAGCGGTTCGAAGCCCAGCTCTGCCGGCACGAGGTGGTGCCACGGCCCGCGTTCCGGGTCCAGCCGGCCGACGAGCGTGATTCGGTCGAAGTGGCCCGCCAGGCCCGCCAGGAAGTTGGAGAACGCCATCTCCGCCCACAAGGCGCCGTCGTCGCGGCGGTAGGAGTAGTCGCAGTAGACGGCGAGTCGCATGGTCGGGCGGCGCCCGGCCGCCCGCCATACGGTATCCGCCCGGGTCAGCAGGTGCCCTGACTCACGCAGGGGTCGATGACGCGCAGATAGCGCGCCCAGTCGACGTCGTCGCGCAGGTTGCCGATCCACATGCCCTCGTACGGCGTCCAGCCGTTGGCCTGGGCGAACTCGACCAGAAGATCGGTGTAGCCGAAGCTCGTGTACGTCGAACCCGACTGGAGCTTGAGGCCCCAGGTGCCGCCGCCGGTGTCGCCGACGAACATGCCGTAGACGGCCATCGTGCGCAGGATCGTCTTCTTCCAGGCCGGAACCGGCAGCGCGTCGATCTCGTCGGCGCTCATCGCCAGCTGCAGGCGCGCGCCCATCGGCGGCGCGTCGGCGGTCGGCTCACCCAGCTCGGCGCAGCTGCGGCCCGACTTGCTCGCCGGATACACATGCCGCCCGGCGTCGCAGTTCACCGTCAGGAACAGCGCGTGATCGACATGCCCCGCCGCCAGCTCGCCCGCCCGTACCAGCCCCGCGAGATTCGCGAACCCCGCGGCCGTGCCATCCGGTCCGAGGCCGTTGCCGTCGATCCGCGTGCGTCCACCCCAGCGGAACTCCAGCAGCCCGCCGCCCGGCGGCTTGGAGCGCACCTTGTAGAGGTCGTACTCCCACCCCGAGGCCTGGTCGATCACCGTCAGGTGCGCGTCACCGCCGGCCGCCGGCCGCGCCGCGTCCGGGATCCGGATCTCGTGACCCTCGATCTCGCACGTCCCCCAGCTCTCCTCGTAGCAGTGCAGCCGGAACACCGGATCCGAGGGCCGCGAGTAGTAACTCGGGTGTCCGTAGTCGTCGGGCGTGTCCGCCAGCCCGGCCTCCAGGTGTTTGATCGGCCCGAAGCCGAGCAGCCGCGCCACCACCGCGGCCGAGTCTGCAGCCACCCGCGGCGCCGCCGGCAACGGCCGGTTGAACGGGCTCGCCGCCGAGTACGGCCGCCAGCACCCGCCCGGCCACGCGCCCACGTCGAAGCCGCCGAACCCACAGCCCAGGTAGCTCTGGCCGGATGGCGGCTTGGCGGCCGCGTAGTGGTCCTTCACGGTGCCCGACGAGAGCGCGCTGCCGTAGACGGCGACCTCGTCGAGCCTCCCGGCGTAGAAGTCGTAGCTGCCGGAGCTCGAACCGAGGTACAGAGCCGAATCTGTCGCGTTCAGCCGCCCGGCGGCGGCTCGCGAGGCGATCTGGCTGCCGTTGCGATAGATCCGCATCCCGGTGCCATCGAAGACTCCGACGAGGTGTTGGTAGTACGTGGTCCGCACGACGGGCGCCGAGGCGAGCTCGAAGAGCCCGGCGGACGTCCAGACGCGGAAGACCACGCTGCCGTTGCTCAAGCGCAGCATGTACTGGCTGTCCTTGCGGAGCACCGTCTCGCTGGCCGCGATCGCCGCGGGCTGGACCCACGCCTCCACGGTCAGCGCGCCGACGGGGCTGATGGCCGCCGCGGACCCGACCCGGATCGTGCCCGAGCCGGACAGGACGAGCGCGGTGTCAGCGTCGCCCGCCAGCGCTCCGGAGCGCCCGAGCGAATAGCCGCCCCGATAGGAGCCGTCGGCGTCGCCGGCGAGATCGCACGCCACCGGGCCGGTCGTCTCGTCGAGCCGGTAGTAGGCGCGCAGCCCCGGGTCGATCAGCAGCAGGCGCGAGTAACCGGGACGCGCCGCTCCGCAGACTCCCGATTGCGCACCCGCCGGCGGCGCGATGACGAGCAGTATGAGAGACGAGGCTGCGGCGGCTGCCGACAACACGCAGCGCAGACGCGGCATAGGGAGGTCCTACGTGAGCGGCGCAACGATGTCAATTTCGCGATGGGGGATCTTTCGCTCAGCAGGTGCGTTTCGTGACGCAGGGGTCGATGACGCGCAGGTAGCGCGCCCAGTCGACGTCGTCGCGCAGGTTGCCGATCCACATGCCCTCGTACGGCGTCCAGCCGTTGGCCTGGGCGAACTCGACCAGCGGATCGGGGTGGCCGAAGCTGGTGAAGGTGGAGCCGGACTCGGCCTGGATCCCCCAGGTGCCGCCGCCGGTGTCGCCGACGAACATGCCGTAGACGGCCATCGCGTGCAACACGGTCTTCTTCCAGGCCGGAACCGGCAGCGCGTCGATCTCGTCGGCGCTCATCGCCAGCTGCAGGCGCGCGCCCATCGGCGGCGCGTCGACGGTCGGCTCGCCCAGCTCGGCGCAGCTGCGGCCCGGCTTGCCGGCCGGATACACGTGCCGCCCGGCGTCGCAGTTCACCGTCAGGAACAGCGCGTGATCGACATGCCCCGCCGCCAGCTCAGCCGCGCGCACGATTCCGGCCAGGTTTCCGAACTCCGCGGCCGTCCCGCCCGAGCCGAGGCCGTTGCCGTCGATCCGCGTGCGTCCACCCCAGCGGAACTCCAGCAGCCCGCCGCCCGGCGGCTTGGAGCGCACCTTGTAGAGGTCGTACTCCCACCCCGAGGCCTGGTCGATCACCGTCAGGTGCGCGTCACCGCCGGCCGCCGGCCGCGCCGCGTCCGGGATCCGGATCTCGTGACCCTCGATCTCGCACGTCCCCCAGCTCTCCTCGTAGCAGTGCAGCCGGAACACCGGATCCGAGGGCCGCGAGTAGTAACTCGGGTGTCCGTAGTCGTCGGGCGTGTCCGCCAGCCCGGCCTCCAGGTGTTTGATCGGCCCGAAGCCGAGCAGCCGCGCCACCACCGCGGCCGAGTCCGCAGCCACCCGCGGCGCCGCCGGCAACGGCCGGTTGAACGGGCTCGCCGCCGAGTACGGCCGCCAGCACCCGCCCGGCCACCTCCCCACGCGGAACCCTCCGAACCCGCAGCCTACGTCTGCCCGGTCGCCGCTCCGGAGCTCTCCACCGCCGGCGACCACGGCCGGCTGCTCGCGCTCCGCGCCACCTCGCAGAGCGCCTGCGACGACGGCAAGCAGCGTGGCGACGAGGAGGAGGGCGCCCATCGCGTGGCGACGTCGCAGCGTGAACGAGGGTCGGTGGCGGACGCGGTCCAGGGCACGAATGACTGTAACCACGCCGTCCGGCGCGCCGACTGGACAGGTGTTGCAGAGGATCCGCTGCAGATCCGGCCTATCCTGCGCTCAGGATGGTGATGCACGGCGCGCACCGTAGCCAGGGATGACGGCCGCAGCCTCACGCAGCCTGAGGAGTGTCGTGCCCGTCATCGCGGCCGGCGCCGTCGCGGCCGGTCTCGGTATCGCGGCCGGCGTAGCCGTCGCCGTCGACCTCCGCGTCGGGGCGCTGCTCGCGCTCGCCGTGCTGGGCATACCGGTCGCGCTCGTCGATCCTCCGCTGATCATCGCACTGTGGGCCGCGCTCACGGTGTTCTCCAAGCATCCCGCGTTCGGGATGGCCACGACCGCCGTCGGGCTGCTCGCCTGCGGCGCCTGGCTTGCCCGTGCGCGCTCCAACCCGGCGCAGATCCGCGCCGCGCTCGCGCCGCACCGGTGGCTCCTCACGATCTTGGCGCTGCTGCTCATCTGGGTCACGCTCTCGCCGGCGTGGTCCCAGGATTCTGGACGCGCCGGCTCGGAGGTCGCGGACTGGTGGATCAACGCCGCCGCTGTGGTGGTCCTGCTGACATCGCTGCGAACGCCGCGCGACGTCAAGCTCGTCGTCGCCGCGCTCGTGATCGCGGTGGTCGCATCCGTTGCTCTCGGCCTCGCCGGCGTCGACATCGCGGCCTCGGCGTCGGTGGCGGAGACCGCGACGAACAGCGAGGGGCGGCTGCAGGGGACCGTCGGCGACCCGAACTTCATGGCGGCCTTCATCGTCTCGTCGATCGTGCTCGCCGTCGTGCTCTTCGGCGCCACACGGTCCCGGTGGCGCGCCGTCCTGCCTCCGGCGATCGCGCTGCTGGTCGTGGGGCTGGCCGCGACCGAGTCGCGCGGCGGGATGCTCGCGTTCCTCGTCGTGCTGGCGGCCGCCTTCGTCGTGATGCGAGGGCGCCGCGCGGAGGTGCTCGCGGTTGCCGCAGTGATACTGCTGATCGGCGGCGTGTGGATCTCCGCGAACCCCGCGGTCCTCCAGCGCATCGAACGCGCCCAGGAGGATCGCGGCAACGGACGCGAGGACCTGTGGCTCGTCGCCCGCCGCATGAGCGGCGATTATCCAGTCACCGGCGTCGGCCTCGACAACTTCGTCGTCCGGTCGCCCGAGTACGTCCGTCGGCCCGGATCCCTGGACTACGTCGAGCTGGTGGTCGACCGTCCGCATGAGGCCCACAACACGTATCTGCAGATGCTTGCCGAGACGGGCGCGGTCGGCCTCGGGCTGTGGCTCGCGCTCGCCCTCGCGGCGATGGCGTCGGCATTCCGCGCCGCGCGGCGGTTCGCGCGCGCGGGCCGACGCTCGCTGACCCTGCTCGCGCGCGGTGTCCTCGTCGGCGACGTGGGTCTCGTCATCACGACGTTCTTCATCACCGCGCAGACGACGGCGACCGTCTGGGTCCTGCTCGCACTGGGGCCGATCCTCCTGGGCGTGAGCTACGCCCAATCCGGCACGCGCATCGGCTATTCGTCCGGTGAGCGGCTACGCGCCAGTACGGCGGCAAACGCGAGTTAAGCTCACCTCGTGCGTCCGTCCTCCATCTCACCGCCTCCCTTCGAGCCGGATCCGGGTACCGCGCAGGACGGCCGCGCGGCCACCGCCATCGGCGCCTCGATCCGGGCGCATCCGTGGCTCGTCGCGATCGTCACGCTCGCCACGGTGCTCGCCGGCGTCATGTTGTCCACGGCACGCGCGCCGACGTACGAGTCGTCCGCACAGGTACTTCTGACGCCGTTACCGGAGACCGGGCGCTCCCTGCCGCGGCTCCCGCTCCTGCGTGTGTCGTCGGACCGGACGCGTCTCGCGCAGACCGCCGCCAACCTGCTCGACTCGCCCACGGCTGCCTCCGCGACCGCGCGGGCGCTGGGGTCCGGCTGGACCGCCGCACGGGTGAACGCCAACGTCGACGTCGAGCCGGAGGGCGAGAGCGACGTGATCTCGGTGACCGCGAAGGCGGACGACCCGAAGGTGGCCGCCCGGGTCGCCAACCTCTACGCCCGTGCCGCGCTCGCTGCCCGCGATCGCGCGCTCGGCCCGGTCGTCGCCTCGCTCATCACCGAGACCGAGGGCAACCTCCGCGCGCAGCAGGACCCGACGGCGCCCGCGGCGCTCGATCTGGCGCAGCGCCTTGGTGACCTGCGTGCGATCGGCACCGCCGGCGACCCGACCCTCTCGCTCACCAAGGTCGCCGAGCCGCCGTCATCGCCGACAGGGCCGCCGCGCTGGCTGCTCGGACTGCTGAGCCTCGTCGCCGGCCTCGCCGTCGGGCTCGGGAGCGCGCTGATCGTCGACATGGTCGGCCCACGGCGCGTCGCGGATGCCGGGCACGCAGTCGCGACGACCGGCCTGCCGATCCTTGCTCGCGTCCCCTCGCTCGGGCTCTGGCGGCGCGTGCGACGGTCGGCGCTGAGGTTCCGGCCGGCGGCCGCGGCGCCGCTCCGCACGCTCCAGCACCAGCTGGCGCTGCAGCCCGAACGGCGGCGGTCGGTTCTCCTCGCCGGAGTATCAGAGGGGGACGGCGTTACCACGTCCGTCGCGGAGCTCGGGCTCACGCTCGTCCGCGCCGGTCACGAGGTGCTACTGGTCGACCTCGACACGCGCGAACCGACGCTGGCGGCACGGCTGGGAGCGCCCCAGCCCGCGCCGCTGTCGGAGATCCTGCGGGCCGGGGAGTACTGGGCGCGCGGCAGCGTCGTCGTGCCCGGCAGTCCTCGCTTGAAGCTGGTCGCCATCGGCCGGCACGGACCGATGGGCATCCCGGATGAGGTCGCCGCGGAGTTGCCGCAGGTGCTCGCGGAGGCGCGCGGCGCGTTCGACTACGTGCTGCTCGACGCCCCGCCCCTCAGTGTGTCGGGGGAGGCGCTGCAGGTGGCATCCGCCGTCGACGCGGTCGTGCTCGTGGTCCGGCCGGGCAGCACCCGTCTCGTCGACCTGGAGACCGCGCTCGACATGCTCGATCGTGCGGGACGCCGTCCCGAGGGGCTGCTGCTCGTCGGTGGGCGCCGCTCGGCGCCGCCGCCGCGGGCCGATGCCGCACCGGTTGGGCCCGTCGCGGAGGGGGCTCAGGAACGTGCGGTCCGCACCCGGACGGTGTCGACTTAAAACCCCACGCGCTGGGCGCTGAATGTTACGGTCGAGCTAATGGATTGGGATCGAGGGACGGTCCTTGCGGAGCCGGGAAGGCCCCGCCGGGCGATGGATACACGGAGGTCGCGACTCGGGCCGGAGAGGATCACGACGCCGCCGGCGATCGTCGGCGCGCTGCTCGTCGCCGCGGTGCTGTTCTACCTCGCGCTGCTGCTCGACGACGCTTCGATCACGTGGCTGATCCGGGAAGAGCATCCGATCGAGGCGATCGGCGCGGCGAGTCTGCTCGCCGCGGGAATCGCGTGCCTGGTGCTGTGGCGGAGCGTCGCCGGAGACGCCCGGTGGCCGCTCCTGCGGCGGCTCTCGCTGCTTGCGCTGGCGGCGCTGTTCTTCTTCGGCTTCGGCGAGGAGATCAGCTGGGGAGAGCGGATCTTCGGCATCGCCCCGCCGGAGGCGCTCGAGGCGGCCAACCGGCAGGAGGAGCTGAACGTCCACAACCTGCGGCTCTTCAGCGGCTCGCTGAATCCCGACAACCTGTTCCAGCTGTTCTGGCTGGTCCTCGGCGTGATCGTCCCGTTGGCGGCCCTCTGGCGGCCCGCGCGCCGGCTCCTGCAGCGTCTCGTGCCGATCCTTCCGCTGGCGCTCGCCCCGCTGTTCGTGCTCAACCAGCTGCTCACGCGCGCCTTCGACGAGCTGTTCACACGCGAGCCGGGCCTGTACAACTCCTCGATCTTCCCGGCGGAGTTCTCGATCTTCGAGGTCAAGGAGAGCGTGGCCTGCCTCCTCCTCGCGGCCGGCTTCTGGCTGCTCGTCCGCGGATGGCGCCGGGAACCGGACGCCGTGGACGACTCGGCCTGAGCGCCCGCCGGTAGGCTCAGACCATGACGGGCCGCTCGCCACGTGGTGCGCTCTTCGCCGCGGCCGCCGCGGCCGCCGGCGCCGTCTCCGTGTGGGCGATCGCGTTCCGAACCGCGGACGGCGCGGGCGTCGATCAGGCGACGCTCGAGGGCTTCGTGGGGTTGAGCCGCCAGTCGAGCCGGACCCTCGCGACCGCCGTCGTGCATCTGGCCGACCCAGGCCCGGTGGCTCTGTTCACCATCGGGATCGTCGCCGTTGCGCTCGTGCGCCGGCAGCCGCGCCGCGCGGCGACGGCGTGCGCGGTGCTGCTCGGCGCGAACGTCACGACCCAGGTGGTGAAGATCCTCACGGCCGAGCCGAGAGCGGTCGACGCGGTGCCGGGCGCGCACATCGTCGAGCAATCGTGGCCGAGCGGGCACGCGACCGCGTCGATGACCGTCGCACTGTGCCTTATCGCCGTCGTCCCGCCGCGGCTGCGCCTGGCCGCGGCCGCGCTGGGCGGCAGCTACGCGCTCGGCGTCGCATATTCGGTCCTCCTGCTTGGGTGGCATCTTCCGAGCGACGTGCTCGGCGCCTTCTGCGTGGCGGCGGCGTGGACGCTGACCGGCCTCGCGATCCTGTGGGCCGTCGAGGGCGTCCAGCCGGTGCGCGCCTCCTCCGGGCGGGCGATCGGGGTCAGGGCCGTGCCGCGACCGGCGCTGCTGGTCGCGATCGGCTTCGCAGGCGTGATCGGCGCTGCCGCCGCCGCCCGGCTCGACACCGCGTTCGACTACGCCGAGGCCAACACGACGTTCGTGGTCGCCGCCACGGCGATCGGCGCCAGCGCGCTGGCGATGGTGGCCGCGCTCGCCGCCGTACTGCGGGATTAGCCGCTAGGATCGCCGCCGCGAAAGACGCAACACGCCGAATCTCCGGCCGCCTGCCGGCCGGAGAGCGGGGGATCCAATGGGTAGGACAGGCCTGCCCGGGGGCGAGTCACCGCATGGTGCGGTGTAGCGCGGACGTTCCGCGCGAGCCCGACAGCTAACCCCGTAGGCGGTCAACCCACAGGTATCGAGCACACATGACTTCAGGGGGAGGAGTCGATTGATGTCGTCTATGCGAGGTGTACGAGCGGCCCTGCTTGTCGTGGGACTTGCGGCACTGCTGGCAGCGGCGCCGACCGGCGCGGCGGCGGCGACGTGTCCGGGAGCGGCGTCGCCGTACAGCGACGCGGTCCTCGCCACCGCCGGGCTCGCCAGCTACCACCGGCTCGCGGAGCCGTCGGGTTCCGTGGCCTGCGACAGCGCGGGAGCCAACGCGGGTACGTACGCCGGGGGCTACAGCCCGGGTCTGACCGGAGCGGTCGCCGCATCGGCTGACACCGCCGTCGCGCTGGACGGCTGGAGCGGCCACGTCCGGGTCCCGTCCTCGGTCGCCCTCAATCCGACGGCCCAGCTCACGCTCGAGGCCTGGGTGAAGCCGGGCACGACCGCGTCGAGCCGCACGGTCGTGCGCAAGGATGGGCAGTACCTGTTCCGCATCTCCGACGGGCGGGTGATCTTCCGGCTGTGGTCGAGCTGGTCGAGCACGCTCGAGCTCGTGTCGCCGACTGCGCTCCAGGCCGGCGCGTGGCAGCACGTCGTGGCGGTCTACGACGGCACCGCCATGCGGATCTTCCGGAACGGGACCGAGATCGCGTCTCGCTCGCGGAGCGGCACGGTGGCGGCGACGACCAGCTCGCTCTATCTCGGCGCGTCGGGCGGGTCGTACGACTACCTGAGCGGCGGCCTCGACGACGTGGCGATCTATACGGCGTCGCTTTCGCCCGCCACGGTCGCTCGCCACTACGAGCTCGCCCAGCCGGCGCAGGCACCGGCGCCCACGCCCGAACCGACACCGACGCCCACCCCCGAACCGACGCCGACGCCCGCCCCGAGCCCAAGCCCTGAATCGCCGACGCCCCCCTCGGGCGCCAGCTTCACGTGTGGGCTCGGCAGCTTCACGGTCGGGCGGTGGCCGAGCTCCTGCTGGCGGCCGTATGCCGATTCGTCTCCGTTCAACCGGCCGGTGCCGAGCAGCCCACGGCTCGCCGCCAACTCGTCGGGGATGGTCCAGCGCATCCTCGGCTTCGGCGCGATCCAGAATCTGCAGGCGGGCACCAGCGGCACGTCCGACGACTGGTCGCATCCGACCTACTACCCGGACGGCGACGACCCGTGGTTCACGATCCACTGCGTCCAGCCGTGGGGCACCTGCTCGATCGAGGGGCACAGCGTCCGGATTCCCGACGCAGCGAAGCCGGCCGCCGGAGGCGACGCTCATCTCACGGTCGTCGATCAGGGCTCCGGATGGGAGTACGACCTCTACGACGTGCGCTCCAAGCCGGCCGGCGGCGGCACGCTCGAGATCGGCTGGGGTGGGCGCACGCGCATCGACGGCGATGGTCGCGGCTCGGACGCTGTCGCCGCGCGATTCGGCAACCTGGCCGGGATCATCCGCGCTCAGGAGCTGGAGGCGGGCTCGATCCCTCACGCGCTGTTCGCCGTCATCAAGTGCGGTGCGAGCAGCCCGCGGTATGTGTACCCGGCGATGAAGGACGGAACGGTCTGCGTGGACACCACGAACGCGCCGCCGATGGGTTCGCATCTCTGGCTGGCGATGTCGGACGACCAGATCGAGGCGCTCGCCGTGCCGCGGTGGAAGAAGACGGTGCTGCACGCGATGGCCGACTACGGCATGTTCATGGGCGACACGGGCGGCGGTTCGTGGGGCATCCAGGCCGAGTCGGGCCAGACCTATACGAGCTTCGGCTACGAGGACCCGCTCGTGACATTCGCGAAGGCGAACGGCTGGGCACCGTACAACGGCCGCTACGTGGCCAACCTCCGCGACGGCGTCGACTGGGCGCGTTACCTGCGGGTGCTCGACCCGTGCGTGTCGCAGGGCACGTGCTGACCTGAACGGTCCTCAGTGGCAGGCGGTCGTGCCCGAGTCCGTGAACGTGCGGCCGGCCTCGGGCACGAACCGCCAGTCGTAGCTCGCGGGGTGGAGCGTGACCTCGAGCACCCCGAACGTGGTGTTGTTGCGGACCTCGCTGTTGGCCTTGATCGTGCCGAACGAGTACAGGCCCCGGCCGCCGGTCCCGACCGTGATCTGGCGGATGCCACGTGCCGGATCGGCGACCCCGGTCGGCGTCTGCGGGGCGAACCGCTCGTAGACGTGGTCGTCGCCGCCCAGCACCAGTTCGACGCCGTTGTCGTACATCGCCTGCCAGAACGGCTGATACGTGGTGCTGCTGCCGTGGATTGAGCCCGAGCTGAAGCGGGGCTTGTGCTGGAGGACCAGGGTGCACGAGCTCAGGTTGGCCGTCAGGTCCTGCCTGAGCCACTGCTCCTCCGCCGAGCCGGCGCCGCACCCACCGACCTCGGCGCAGGTGGCGTTGAGGACGACGACGTGCCAGGCGCCGAGGTTGTAGCTGTAGTAGCCCTTCGCCGGATCGCCGGCGGCCGCGCCGAAGTAGTTGAAGTAGGGCGCCGCTTTCGGGGTCCGGTACTCGTGATCGCCTACGGCCGGCGTCGTGCGGGCCTTGTGCCGGCCCCACGTGGCGTCGTAGCAGTCTCGGAAGTCGCTCACGGTGGCGTCCTCGTACGCATGGTCGCCGAGGGTGAGCACGGTGCCCCGAAGCCGGTCGAGCAGCGAGGCGGTCGCCTCGTCACCGAACGTGTCGCAGCCCACGATGTCCCCGGCGGCGAGCACGACGGGGTCGGCGCCGGCATCGACGGTGAACGTCGACGGATCGCTTCGCCCGACGTTGCCGATGCTGTCGGACTGCTCGGCGACGGCCGTGTACGTCCCGCTGGCGAGGGACTGCGCCCGGACCGAGAACGTGCCCGCCGGCTGCACCGTGGCGGACAGCGTCTGGACCGGCGTGCCGCTTGCCGCCGTGCCGCTGTAGACGCGGAGCAGCACAGTGGCGGCGTCGCCGGCCGTGAGGCCGCCGCTCCCGCCGAAGTTCGGCCTGGCGTCCATGGTGCTGCCGTTCGCCGGAGCCGCGAGTATCGGGGACGGCGGCGTCGTGTCGACGCTCGTGGCGGCGGTGTAGTGCGCCTGGACGCGTGCCGCCGACAGGGCGGCGGTGTAGACAGCGACCTCGTCCAGCCCGCCGACGTAGTAGTCGTACGAGTTGTAGCTGGAACCGAAGTAGAGGTCCTGCGTGGTGACGTTGGCCGGCGCGGCGAGCGGTCCGGACGCCCGCTGCGTACCGTTGACGTAGACGCGCATCGTCGCCCCGTCCCAGGTGACCGCCAGGTGTGACCAGCTGCCGGCGGCGATCGCCCCGGCCGGCGTGCTGACCTCCGTGAGGCCGGTGCCCTTCCACAGGCGGAACGTCACGGTCCCGTTCCACTGGAGCCGAACGAGGTACTGGCCCTCCTTGCGCGCGATCGTGGCCGAGGTCGCCGGCAGCGGCGAGGGCCTGAGCCACATCTCGAGCGACATGGCGCTGCTCGAGTTCAGGGCAGCGGCGTTGGGAACCCTGACGGTGTCGTTGACGCCGTCGAGCGCGATCGACGTGTCGGGGTCACCGCCGACGGCGCCCGAGCGCCCGAGCACGACGCCGTTCATGTAGCTGCCGGCGATCGCGTTGGAGGTCTGGTCGGCGGCGACCAGCCCGGAGCTCTCGCCGAGCCGCCAGTACGCGCGCGGCGAATCGGCCATGACGGCGCCCCGGTAGTCCGCCGACGGCGGCGGCGGGGCGCTGCCCACGCCGAACGTCGTGGGAGCGCTCATACCGGTGTTGCCGGCTGTGTCGCCCTGCTCGGCGCGTGCCGTGTACGTGCCGTCGGCGAGCGGCGCCGCGGTCGCCGACCACGAGCCGCCGGCCGCCTGCGCCTGGAGGGTCTGCACCGGCGTGCCGCTCGCCGCCGTGCCGACGTACACCCGGACCGTGATCGTCGCGGAGTCGCCGGGAGCCGTGCCCGCCGCGCCGGAGAACGACGGCGTCGAGCCCACCGAGCTCCCGCTCGCCGGGCTCGTGAGCGTGACGGCCGGAGTGAGTCGCGTCGACCGTGAAGGTGCGCGTCTCGCTCTGCCCCACGTTCGCGGCGGCGTCGCCCTGCTCGGCGCGCGCGGTATAGGTGCCGTCCGCCAGGGCAGAGGGTCGTCGCCGACCACGATCCGCCCGAGCGCGTGGCGCTCAGCGTCTGCGCCGGCGTTCCGGTGGCGGAGGTGCCCGCATAGATCCGCACCGTGACGGTGGCGGAGTCGCCTGTGGCGCTGCCGGCCGCCCCGGCCAGCGTCGGCGTGCGGGAGCTCGTCAACGCGCCGGCGGACGGCGTGGTGAGCGACACGGCGGGCGGGGTGGTGTCGACGGTGAAGGTGTTCGCGGTGCTGCGTCCGACGTTGCCGGCGTCGTCACTCTGCTCGGCCTGCGCCGTATACACGCCCTCGGCCAGCGCGGTCGTGGCCGGTGCCGACCAGGAGGCGCCGGATGCCGTGGCGGACAGGACCTGCACGGGCGTTCCCGACGCGGCGGTGCCCGCGTAGACCTTCACGGTCACCGTGCCGGAGTCGCCCGCCGCCGTGCCGGCCGCGCCGGCGAACGTCGGCGTCGTCGCTTTGGTGCTGCTGCCGTTCGCCGGCGTGGTGAGCGTCACGGCCGGCGCACCGAGGTCCTGCGTCTCGACGACGAGCCGCGGCCCCGTGCTGCCGGCCTCCCGGCTTGCGAACGACAGCGACGACGCCGACTGGCTCGTGATCGCGATGCTGAGCACCCTGCCGGCGGACGTGATCGACGTCACGTCGACGCTTGTCGTCCCTGCCGCCGATGGTCCGGAGCTCGCCGCCACGGAGGTGCCGATCGCCGGCGCGTTCGTGTAGGTGATGTTGCGCTCATTCCAGCTCGTGTTCGCCACGGTCCGGACCTCGTAGCCGGTGAGCGAGGCCTCCGCGGCCTGCAGCACGAGCGTGGCTTTGGACACCGGCGCCTGGATCGCTGCCAGGTCGAACCGCACGTACGACCGGCGAATCGGATTGGCGCCCGCGAGCAGCGTGGTGGTCGTTCCGAAGCGGTCCTTGGAGGCTGAGGCGTCGACGTAGGCGTCGGCGATCGGCGTCACGACCGTCGTCTGCGCCGTCGTCTGGGCGCCGACCGAGCGTGCGTTCAGCGCGGCGACCACGGCGACGAGCGCCACGGCGGCGACGAGGCCGAGCCGAGAAGCCGGCCTCATGCCTGGGCTCGAGAAGCGCGCACCGTCACGTCGAGAGGCGATTGCGTCACTGGCCGACTGTACGGGCGGCGAGGCGGCGAAGCAACTCGTCCATTCGCTGAGCCGCGCTCGAAGGCCGTCGGGTCACAGCACGGCGGGAGACAGCGCGTCGGGGAGGAGGCGACGCGGCGCGCCGCTGCCGTCCGCGGGCACCGCCCAGACGCTGGCGTCCAGCCCGTACAGCACGGTGCGCTCATCCAGCCACTCGGCCTGGTCGTCGACCATGCGGCTCTCCGCGAGTGGGGTCTCCTCCATCGTGCGCAGATCGAGCACGTGCAGGCGCCAGATCACGCTGCCCTCCTCGACGCGCTTCTTGTAGGCCACGCGCGTGCCGTCGGGCGACAGGGAGGGGCATTCGACGTTCTCGTGCAGCGTCCACGCCCGCCGTTCCTTCACGCTGCCCTCGATCAGCCAGGTCCGGCCGCCGGTTCGCATCGTCGCGTAGAAGCGATCGCTGTCACGGTCGAAGGTCACGCCCCAGAAGTTCCGATCCAGGGCGCGGACGGGACGACCGTCATGCGACACGTCGAAGTCCTCGAGCTCCGCGAGGGCCTCGCCGGTGGACATGTCGATCAAGGTCGTGACGGTGGAGAACTCGTTGGCGTCGGCATACGAGTGGCCGGTGACGAACGCCGTCGTCGCGCCGTAGCGCCCGTCGCGTGACACCCGTGCACGGCTGAGCAGACCGCCGAGCTGCAGCTCGTGGACGACGCGGAAGTCGGCATCGAAGACGCGGGCCTCGAACTTCGCGCCGGTGAGTCCCTGTCGGCTGACGAGGCACAGTCCGCGCTCCGCGGCCACGTGCACGCGCTCGCAGACCAACGGCGCGATCTCTCGCCGGCCGGCGCCCGGCTCCGCCAGGGCCACGTGCGCGTAGTCGGCGCCGCGGGCGACGTTCTGAAAGAGGACCTCCGGCCCTCCGCGGGCATGCTGCCGGACGAGCGACGTAGCCTGCGGGCGTCCGGCCGACTCGCTCGACTCGTCGCGCGTCGCCGCCCACGCGACGTACGCGCCCGCCGTCACGACACAGAGCAGGGTCAGGATGGCGAAGGCGAGGCCGCGACGACGCACGGCGCGCTCAGGCGGCTGCGAGTCCGCCATCCGGCTCCCGCCGGAGTCGAATGAATGCGGCGGCGGAGAGCGCCAGCGCGACCACCAGGCCCACGCCGAACGCGGCGAGCGCGACATTGACTCCGCTCAAAGCCCACAGGGCTCCGAAGGCGATGGCGGAGGCCAGGCGGCCGAGGCTGGTCGCCGTCACGAGGACCGCGAGGCCGGTGGCGCGCAGCGACGGGGCGAGCAGGGCGCTGGCCAGGGCCATCAGCACACCTTCTGTCGCAGCGTAGTAGGCGCCGAGGAGCAGCAGGCAGGCGGCGAGCTGCAGGCTGCCCGCCGAGGGCAGGAGCAGCGTCCCGTAGACGAGCAGCAGCATGCCGTAGCCGGCCAGGTAGATGCGGGCGCGCCCGACCCGATCCGCGAGGCGTCCCGCTGGAACCGCGAGCAGCATGTAGACCACCGCCGTGCCGATGTAGAGGAGCGGCAGCAACGTCGCGTCGAACTCCAGCCGGCGCTGGAGTGCGAGGTAGATGAACGCGTCGCTCACCGTCGCGAGGGCGAGAGTGGATCCGACCGCGACGAGGACGCGGAAGCGCCTCCCGCCGAGCAGCCGGGCCGCTGCCCGCATCGTCGGTCGCTCTCCCGCGGGCGGGCGGTCGTCGTCCGCCGTCCGCCCCTCGACGAACAGCACCAGAATGCCGAGACCCACAATCGCGAAGCAGAACGACACGACGAACACTGCGTCGTAACTACGCGGAGCCAGAGCCAGCACGGCGAACGCGACCAGCGGGCCCAGCATCGCTCCGGCGGTGTCTAGCGCCCGGTGGACGCCGAACGCGGTCGCGAGGCCGTCGCGCGGACTGCTCAGCGAGATCATGGCGTCACGCGGCGCAGTGCGGATGCCCTTCCCCGTCCGGTCGACGATGACGATCGCGGTGAGCGCGGTCCATGCGTTGCCCACCAGCGGCATCGCGATCCTCGACACCGCCGACAGGCCGTACCCGACCGCCGCCACCTCCTTGTGTCGCCTCCAGCGATCGCCCACGACGCCGCTGGCTACGCGGACGAGCGCCGCCACGCCCTGGTAGACGCCGTCCACCACGCCGAACTGCAGCGGGCTCAACCCCAGGCCGAACACGAGGTAGAGCGGCAGGATCGCGGCCACCATCTCGGACGAGATGTCCGTGAACATGCTCGTCAGGCCCAGGAGGACGACCGTCCGGCCGACCCGCGGCACGAGCCGTCGGCCCGAGCGCGACCGCCGGGCGCTGATGAGAGCGCGGACATTCTCTATCTGGTACACGCAGCGCGACCGGGCCTTGAGCGACGAGTCTCGCGCCAGAGCGCGAGCGCTGTCCACCAGTCGTTCGTCCAGGCGGCCGTATCAGTCCCCGGGTGGAGCGAACCCCATCGAGCGCAGCGTCTCGTCGACCCGCCGTGAGCCGAACTCGACGAGCAGCCTGCGAAGATCGGTTCGCATGCGGTCGCGACCCGCGTAGGACCGGACCCGCCGCGGATACGACAAGTTCGGGGGCGGGACCTCGTCGCGGTCGAACTCCCAGGAGTGGAGATAGAACATGAACCACGACCGGCGGCGCAGACGCGTCGCCACTCCGGCGCGGAAGACCCGGTACGGGATGAACCGGAAGTAGGCGCCGCCCGACCAGGGCAGCGCGACGCGCCCGACCCGAAGCCGCGACATCGGAAGCTCGAGCAGCCCCGGCCGGATCTCGACCACCGGAACGTCCGGATCGATCTCGCTCGAGATGCGCCCATACGTCCCGTGGGCGCGCACCGAGAAGTAGCTCGAGTCGTACCAGTATCCGGCCTCCGCCATCGCGTCGATCACGTCGTCGCTGATCGAGAAGTTCGGGGCGCGGACGCCGAGGACACGGGTCCCAGTGAGCTGCTCGAGCGAGTCGCGCGACCGCGTCAGCTCCTGCGCGACCTCGTCGCGCGAGAGCGACCAGAGCTTCTGGTGCATGTCCGTGTGGCTGGCGATCTCGTGGCCCTCGTCGGCGATCCGCCGCACGAGCGCCGGATAGCGGCGGGCGACCCAGCCGAGCACGAAGAACGTCGACTTGACGCCGACCTCGCCCAGGAGGTCCAGCAATTCGTCGGTGTTCCGCTCCACCCGCCCCTCGAGCGAGTCCCAGTCCCGCGTGCCGAGCCGCGGGCCGATGTTCTCGGGGTGGAACCAGTCCTCGATGTCGAACGACGCGAGGAACGCGGGTGCGGTCACAGCATCCGCCTTCCGGTCGCGCGAAGGCGCCGTGCGTCGGCGCGCGTCGGGAAGCCGTGATAGCTGCCGCGGGCGGGGTCGATCGCACGCGGCGCCGGCCAGCGGTCGGTGCCGACGGTCGACAGCAGCGCGGCGACCTCGCGGCCGGCGACCGCCTTGGCGTTTCGCGACACGTCGAAAGCCGTGTCGCGGGGCCCGACCGGCACGTCGAACTCGGCCACGACCGCGCCCGCGTCGAGCCGCTCGGCCATCTCGTGGACGGTGACGACGACCCGATCCGCACCGTCGAGCAGCGCCCAGAACGTCGGCATCATCCCGCGGTAGTCGGGAAGCCGTCCGTTGTGGACGTTGAGCACCAGGGGAGCGGCGCGCAGGGCCTCGGAGCGGAAGATCTCCGGCGCCGCCACGGAGAGGAGGACGTCGACGTCGCGCTCGGCTAGCGTCGCGAGATAACCCGCGTCGTTGATCGTGGGCAGCTCGCGGACCGGCACCGCATGGCGGGCGGCGACCGCCTCGACGCTGCGCGGCACGCCTCGCCGGTCATCGACCAGGGCGCGGGCGTACCGCGTGGCGAGGCGCGCCATGTCGCCGGGGGGATAGAAGCCGGAGAGCCGCCGCGCCAGCGCCACGCGGGACTCGTTGAAGTTGCGCAGCAGGACGATCTCGACGAGCTCGACCCCGCCGGCTTCCAGGAACGTCTCGAAGAAGCGTCCGGTGAAGAACGGGTCGCTCTGCGTCACCGCAACCGCACGGACGCGGCGGCTCATCGGGCCGTCAATCCACGACCGCGGACTTCTCCTCGGCCGCCTTCTCCGCGGCGGCGCGGGCGGCCTCGGCCGCGGCGCGGGTGCGGGAATGGACCGCGATGAACTCCTCGGTCGCCTCGCGGGCGAGGTGGTCCGGGCGCTGGGAGTACGGCGACTTCATGAGGTACGAGCTGGGCCCGTCGAGTTGGCCGCCGAGGCCGTGGTTGAGGGCCAGCTTGCAGCAGCGCGCGGCGTCGATGACGATGCCGGCCGAGTTCGGGGAGTCCCACACCTCGAGCTTGAGCTCGGCGGTCAGCGGCACGTCGCCGAACGCCCGGCCCTCGAGCCGTATGTGCGCCCACTTGCGGTCCGTGAGCCACGGCACGTAGTCCGACGGGCCGACGTGCACGTTCTCGGGCTCGAGCGAGTCCTCGAGGATCGAGGTCACGGCGTTGGTCTTGGAGATCTTCTTGGACTCCAGCCGCTCGCGCTCGAGCATGTTGTAGAAGTCCATGTTCCCGCCGACGTTGAGCTGTGAGGTCCGCTCGAGCTTCACGCCGCGGTCGCCGAACAGCCGCGCCAGCGAGCGGTGGACGATCGTGGCGCCGACCTGCGACTTGATGTCGTCGCCGATGATCGGCAGGCCCGCCTTCACGAAGCGCCGGTTCCAGTAGTCCTCGCGGGCGATGAAGACCGGGATGCAGTTCACCATCGCGCAGCCGGCCTCGAGGATCTGCTCGACGTACCACTTGGTCGCCTGCTCGGAGCCGACCGGGAGGTAGGAGACGACGACGTCGGTCTTGGTGTCGACGAGGACCTGCGCGATGTCGACCGTCGAGCCCTCGGCCTTGGTGATCTTCTGCGAGAGGTACTTGCCGAGCCCGTCGTGGGTCATCCCGCGCTGGACGGGGATGCCGAGGTGCGGGACATCCTCCTCGACGAACTTGATCGTGTTGTTCTGGCCGGCCCAGATCGCCTCGGAGAGGTCCTTGCCGACCTTCTCGGAGTCGATGTCGAACGCCGCCGAGAACTCGATGTCGCGGACGTGGTAGCCGCCGAGGTCGACGTGCATGAGGCCGGGGACCCGCTCGGCCGGGTCGGCGTCGCGGTAGTAGTGGATGCCCTGGACGAACGCGTTGGCGCAGTTGCCGACGCCGATGATCGCCACCCGCACCTTCTCGTTCTGGTAGCGGCTGCCGCCGTTGGTGGACGACAAGGGACGGATGTTCTCGGTCAACGGTTCCTCCGGGGTGGGTTCAGCACTGCACTGCCTTCAACACATGTGAACGCGAGGCGTTACAACTCGACCGCGGGGCGTGTCAGCTCCCTACGGACGTGCCAGATGCGCTGGAAGACCGTGATGGTCGACAATCCCGCGAGTACGTAGACCGCGGCAGCGAGGACGCCAAGGTCCGCGAACACGAGGCCCGCGGAGAGGATCACCACGCGGACGGTCCGGTCCGCGATCCCCACTTTGCACTCCACGCCCAGCGCTTCGGCTCGGGCACGAGTGTAGGAGACCATCAGCGAGGCGAGGACGGCCACGACCACGGCGGCCACCGCGATGTCGTCGCCCTCGCGGGAGAAGTGCGCGGCGACGGCGGTGAGCACGACGCCCTCCTCGATGCGGTCCAGCGTGGAGTCCAGGAACGCTCCGAACGGGCTGCCCTTGCCCGACATCCGCGAGTAGCGGCCGTCGAGCGTGTCGCACACCGAGCCGACGATGAACGCGATCCCGCCGAGCACGAACCACTCCTCCCAGACGAGCACGGCGGCCACGACGCAGAGGAGGAAGCCGGTGAGGGAGATCGCGTTCGGCGTGAGGCGCGACTCGATCAGGCGGTTGCGCATCAGCGCCTGGTACTCGCGCGCCGTCGGGCGTGGCGGACGCTCGACCGTCATCGCGCGAAGGATATTGGTATGCGGCTTACTCGCACTCGCAAGCTCGTGCGAGCGCCTTGATTAGGCAACGGCCCGCGGCTGCACGTTCCACGCCCAGACCTCGGGGCGCGCACGGGCGAACACGCCGTGGGCGCAGAGCGCGGAGACGAGCGCCACCACGGCGCCGAGGAAGCCGTCCAGCCACCAGTGGTTGGCGGTGACGACGACCACGAACGTCACCACCGGCGCATAGGCGAGCCACAGCGCGCGCGCCCAGCGCCGCCGCACGATGTGGGCCATCGTCACGCCGAGCATCAGCGCGAACGCGACGTGCATCGACGGGATCGCGGCGTACGGGTTGAACAGCACGCTCACGGAGCCCTTCTCGGCGTCGACGCCCGTGAACGCGGCCACGGAGTCGGTGAAGCCCCACTCCGGCATGAAGCGCGGCGGCGCGGTCGGCAGCGCGACGTAGCCGATGAGCGCGATGCCCATGGCGACCATGAACATGTTGCGCACGAAGTAGAAGCGCTCGTTCCGGCGCAGGTAGATCCAGGCCAGCGTGACCGTGGTGATGGCGAAGTGCGAGTTCACGTACATCCAGCTCGCGGAGTCGATCACGAACGCGTGGCTCGTCGCCCACGCGTTGACGGCCGGCTCGAAGAACATCCCGAGGTCGCGCTCGACCGCGATCACCGAGCGCGCGTTCTCGAACGCCTCGGCGGCGCGCCCGTCGACCAGCCCGCGCACGACCCGGTAGAGCCAGTACGCGCCGCAGAACAGGACGAACTGCCGCAGCAGATCGACCCACCCGTTGGGCAGCACGCGCGCGATCATGAACGCCAGATGGTATGCCGGACGGTCCCCGGCGCCAGGGCGGCTAACCCCCCGCGAGGGCGTCCGCGCAGTCCGGCCCGTGCTTCGTCGGGAATCCCGCGTGAACCCGCACGATCGGCCCTTCAACCGGCGTCACCCGCGTCCAGCCGCCCGGCGCGCGGCTCACACAGGCGCCGTCGGAGCGCCACCAGCGCGTGTAGCGCTGGCGCACCACGGTCGGGCCGCCGGCCTCGATCTCGAACCCCGCCGGATCGGTCGCGACCACCCGCGCGCCGTCGGACGCCGGCGGCGACGCGTCGCGCACTTCCCAGATCTTCCAGCCCGGCGACTCGTGCGCCAGGCGCAGGTACGGCACGCCCTGCTCGAGCAGCCGCGCCTCGGCCTCCGCCGAGTAGTCCAGCGGCGCGTCAGGCAGCGCGACCCACCGCACCGCCGCCTCGTGCAGCCAGCGGTGATAGCGCCACGGGGTGAGCGGCCGGCCGTCGTAGAACAGCGGGTTGGCCTTCTCGTCGAGCTGGCGCTCCCAGCCGCGCGCCAGCGGCACGGCGGTGGCGAGATGGGCGGCCTCCCAGTGGTTGTGCGTGAACGCGACCTCGACGCGCTCGCCCGGCCGTACGACGCCCTCCAGGAACTCGCGCGGCTCGGCGTAGAACGACGCCGCGGTCGAGGGATCGCCGTGCGCCTCGTCCACCGCGCGCACGGCGGGGAGCCATTGGAGGTAGACGAGCGCGACGACCACGCCGACGAGCGCGAACCGCGGCGCGGCGGCGCGCGGCGCCAGCACGAGCAGCGCGGGGCCGAGCAGGACCGGCAGGCGCAGCGCGTTCTGACCGAACGGCGTCGGGATCACGAACGCGCCGACGAGGACCGCGACGTAGAGCAGCGCTCCGGCCCGCAGCGCCCGCCGGCCCGGGGCGAGCAGAGCGGTCCCCGCCACGGCGACCGCGAGCATCGGCCAGAACGCGGTGGCCACGAAGCGGTCGTCGCCGCCCTCGGGGAACAGCGTGGCCATCGTCGCGCCGCCGACTGCGACGGGGAGGGCGAGGACCGCGGCGCGACCGAGCTCCGGCCGCCCGCTGCCGACGGCCCGGGCGGCGGCCGCGAGTGCCAGGAAGGCGCCCGCGACCGGGCTCGCCAGCACGCACGCGAGCGACAGCACGCCGGCGGCGACCCGCCAGCCGATGCGCTCGCGCTCCGCGCACAGCCAGGCGGCCACGGCGAGCGCGATCCCGAGCGTGAACGGCATCCGCCCGATCACCACGTTGCTCAGCACGCCGGCGGCGAACAGCCAGGTCGCGCCGGCCGCAGCGGCGGCGGACGGCGCCGCGGCGCGGGCGATCGGCGTGAACGCAGCGGTGGCCGCGACGGCGCCGATCGCGCCCACCCACGCCGGCCCCGGCCACGCCGCCAGCGGCGCGAACAGCATCGAGTAGCCGAGCACGTGGTGGCCGCCGTACCACTGCGCGTTCCAGACCGTCATCCCCTCGGTGTCGAACAGCCACGCGCGGAACGCGTGCGCCGCCATGTCGGCGGTCGCGGGCTGGATCGCCAGGTACGCGGCAGCGGCGAGCGCGGCACCGACGGTGGGCGGGGCGAGACGACGCATGTCTGCGTCCCAGGATGCTAGGCGGCTACTTCTTCGAACCGAAATCGGCGGTGACGACACAGGCACGGCTCCCGCCGAGGTCGCCGGTGCGCTTGCCGAGGCCCACGCGACGGTACGTGGACGACAGCAGGATCGCGCGATGGCCGGCGGAGTTCATCCACATGCGGACGACGCGGCGCGCCACTCGCTTCCCGCACCCGCCGAGCATCGCCAGCGTCTCGCCGACCGAGCGGTGGTTCGCGTAGCGCCGGACCCGCTGGTCGAACGGGGTGCCGTCGCGCGACTCGTGCGCGAAGTAGTTCGCGTCGAGCATCTCCCACGAGTGGTAGTCCGCCGCGCGGGCGAGCCGCCGGCTGGACTGGACCCTGGCGAGGCCGTGCTTCGTGCGCTGCCGGTTGATGGCGCGAACGATCGCGCGCTCCCGCGCGTCGAGCCGCTGCGCGGCCTCGGCGGTGTCAACGACCGGCGATATGAACAGCGCCGTGAGCAGGCAGCTCACGGCAAGCGTCAGCGGTGCGACTGCGCGCATGGATATCCCCCAGCCACCAGGGCTCCCCCGAGTCCCGGTGCGACGTTCTCCGAGCCGATCCGTGCGGGTCAGGACTGCGTTCCGTCGCGGCGCGCGACCCTAGCAGCCTTTCCCAACTCTTTCCCATGGCGTAGCCGGGAGCTTGCCGGGCCGCTCATAGCGTCACGACTGCACCCAAGCTGGAGGTCGTACTTATGAGCGTCTTCTCCGCCATCCAACCCGCGGCTCGAGCGAGCTCGAGCAGCACCCGGACCCGGACCCGCACCCGCGGCGGGACCAACACGAACACGAACACCGGCACCGGCCGGCGTCGCCGTCGCCGCCGCGTCGCTCGCGGTCGCGGCCGCCGCGGTCGCGGGTAGCGCGTGGTCGCGCACGCCCCCGCGCTGCCGGCGCGCGAGGTCGTGCGCCGCTTCTGGCCCGACGCCCGCCCGTTCCGGCGCTGGCTGCCCCTGGCGCTGGCGCTGATCGCGGCGGGCGTCGCGGTCGAGACCGCGGAGATCTACCTCTTCAAGCTCGTCGTCGACGAGGTGCTCGTCCCCGGCGAGCTCGGGCCGCTCCTCTGGATCGGGGCCGCCAGCGTAGGCCTGTTGGCGGTCGGCGGCGCCGTCGCGCTCGCCGACGACCTGCTCAACACCTGGCTCGGTGAGCGCTTCCTGCTCACGATGCGCCAGCGTGTGTTCGGGCACCTGCTGACGCTCGCGCCGGACGTGCTCGACCGTCGCCGCCTGGGCGACGTCCTCACGCGCCTGGGCGGCGACGTCGCCGCGATCGAGGCGTTCGTGCTCTCGGGCGTGGCAACTGCCTTTGCCGCCGCCCTCCAGATTGCGTTCTTCGCCGGCGCGCTGTTCTACCTGCAGTGGGACCTCGCGCTGGTCTCGCTTGTCGTCGCCCCGCTGTTCTTCATCACGGCGCGCCGCTTCTCCGGCCTGATCAAGCGGGCCTCGCGCGAGAAGCGCCGGCGCTCGGGCTCGCTCGGCGCGGTGGCGCAGGACACGCTCGGGAACGTCGCGCTGGTCCAGGCCTCCGGCCGCGAGGCGGCGGAGCTCGAGCGCTACCGGCGCGAGGGGGAGGGCGTCATCGCCGCCGAGCTCTCGTCGGTGCGGATCCGCGGCGCGTTCTCGCCGCTCGTCGACCTGATCGAGCTGGCGGGGATCCTGCTCGTGGTGGTCTTCGGCACGCGGGCGATCGCGGGCGGCGGCTTGACGCTCGGCGGGATGCTCGTCTTCATCGCCTACCTGACGCGGCTCTACGGCCCGGTGCGCGACCTCAGCTCGCTGTCGAACACGGTCTTCAAGGCGCTCGCGGGCGCGGAGCGGGTGATCGAGCTGCTCGACGAGCGCCCGCGGGTCGCCGACGGTCCGTTCGCGCTCGGGCCGGTTCGCGGCGCCGTCGAGCTCGACGACGTCTGGTTCGCCTACGACGACAAGCCGGTGCTGAAGGGCGTCACGCTACGCGCGGCGCCTGGTGAGCGGGTCGCGCTCGTGGGCGCGTCGGGGGCCGGCAAGTCGACGATCGCGCGGATGCTGCTGCGCTTCGGCGATCCCGACCAGGGCGCCGTCCGCCTCGACGGCCGCGACCTGCGCGAGCTGCAACTCGCCTCCCTGCGGCGCAACATCGCCGTCCTGCTCCAGGAGACGCTGGTCCTGCACGGCAGCGTCCGCGAGAACATCGCCTACGCGAGGCCGGACGCGACGGACGCGGAGGTCGAGGCGGCCGCGCGTGCCGCCGGCGCACACGACTTCATCGTCGCGCTGCCCGGCGGCTACGACGCCGACCTCGGTGAGCGCGGCCGCCGGCTGTCGGGCGGCCAACGCCAGCGGATCGCGATCGCCCGGGCGCTGCTCGCCGACGCGCCCGTGCTCGTGCTCGACGAGCCGACCACGGGTCTGGACGCCGAGCTCGCCGCGTCGATCGGCGACCTCATGCGCGACCGCACGACCATCGTGATCTCGCACGACCTGCTGCTCACCCGCGACGCGGACCTGATCCTCGTGCTCGACGACGGCGAGGTGGTCGAGCGCGGCCGCCACGACGAGCTCGTTGCGCTGGGCGGCATCTACGCACGGCAATGGAAGGCCCATGCGGGGCTATCGCCTGCTCGAGCTGCTTTCTAGCGGCCACGCCTGCGACACGTACGACGCGTGGAGCGAGGAGCGCGGCTGCCGCGTGATCGTCCGCAAGGGCGACGTGCGGGACGAGGGCCGCCTGCTGCGACGCCTCACGCATCCGAACATCGTGCGCGTCTACGAGGTCCACCGGGACTGGATCGTGCTCGAGACCCTGAGCGGCTCGACCCTCGCGGCGCTCCCGTCGCTCGACCGTGACGACGCGATCGAGATGGGGCGCCAGCTCTGCAGCGCGGTCGGCTACCTGCACCGGAAGGGCTGGCTGCACCTCGACCTCAAGCCCGACAACCTGATCGCCGACGGCGGGCGCCTCAAGCTGATCGACTTCAGCATCGCCCAGCGCCCCGGACCGGTCGAGTCCGGCACCGGCACGCGGCGCTGGATGGCGCCCGAGCAGGAGCACGGCGGGCTCGCGACCGAGGCGACCGACGTGTGGGGCATCGGTGCGGTGCTGCGCTGGGCGGGCCTCGATCTGGAGGTCGCTGAGGACCCCGATGGCCGCCCTTCGGTCGAAGACGTGATTCGATGGCTCGATGGTCTCCAGAGCCCGTGTCCGGCGCATCCGCGACAGGCTGCGTGAGCTCTACGGGCGCCCGGTGGCGCCGCCGCACGGCCACGGGCTCGACGAGCTGATCCTCACCGTCCTCTCGCAGTCGACCAACGACCGCAACCGCGACGTCGCGTTCATGCGGCTGCGCGACCGGTTCGGGAGCTGGGAGGCGGTGCGCGACGCGCCGACGGACGAGGTCGAGGCCGCGATCCGCCCGGGCGGCATCTCGAAGGTCAAGTCCGTCCGGATCCAGCAGATCCTGCGCGCGCTGCCGGATCCGATGGATGGCCCGCACCTGCGCGACCAGGACTTCCTGACCTCGCTGCCCGGCGTGGGCCGCAAGACCGCCGCCTGCGTGCGGCTGTTCGCGTACGGCGAGCGCGACGTGCCGGTCGACACCCACGTGTCCCGCGTCGGCACGCGGCTGGGCCTGTTCCGCGAAAAGGCGCCGTTCGAGGAGCTCCACGACACGATGCTCGCCCTCACCCCGCGCGGGCAGGAGCTCGAGTTCCACGTCAACCTGCTCCGCCACGGGCGGCGGACCTGCCACGCGCGGCGCCCGAACTGCGGGGAATGCGCTCTGCTGCGCATGTGCCCGACTGGCTACAATCTACGTCGAAGCGACTGAGATCTTGTAGAGGAGCGCACCACATGGCAAAGACCATCGGGATCGACCTCGGCACCACGAACTCGTGTATGGCCGTCCTTGAGGGCGGCGAGCCGACGGTCATCGAGAACGCGGAGGGCGGCCGCACCACCCCGTCCGTCGTCGCCTTCACCCAGAGCGGTGAACGGCTCGTCGGCACCGTCGCCAAGCGCCAGGCGGTGACCAACCCCACGAACACCGTCTTCTCGATCAAGCGCTTCATGGGCCGCAAGGAGGCCGAGGTGCGCGAGGAGGAGTCGATCGTTCCGTACGAGGTCGTCTCCGGCTCCGGTGGGGATGCGCGCGTGAAGGCCGGCGGCAAGGAGTACTCGCCGCCGGAGATCTCCGCGATGATCCTGCAGAAGCTGAAGGCCGACGCCGAGGCCTACCTCGGCGAGACCGTCGACAGCGCGGTCATCACCGTCCCCGCGTACTTCAACGACGACCAGCGCCAGGCGACCAAGGACGCAGGCCGCATCGCCGGCCTCGACGTCAAGCGCATCATCAACGAGCCGACCGCCGCCTCGCTGGCCTACGGGCTCGACAAGGAGAGCGACCAGACGATCCTCGTCTTCGACCTCGGCGGCGGCACGTTCGACGTGTCGGTGCTCGAGATCGGCGACGGCGTGTTCGAGGTCAAGTCCACCGCCGGTGACAACCACCTCGGCGGCGACAACTTCGACAAGGCGGTGGTCGACTGGCTCGCGGCCGAGTTCAAGCGCGACCAGGGCATCGACCTGACGCAGGACAAGATGGCCCTCCAGCGGCTCTACGAGGCCGCCGAGAAGGCGAAGATCGAGCTGTCCTCCGCCCAGGAGACGCAGATCAACCTGCCGTTCATCACGGCCGACGCGTCGGGCCCGAAGCACCTCGACGTGCGGCTCACCCGCTCCAAGCTCAACGAGCTGGCCTCGCCGCTGATCGAGCGCGTCGTCGCGCCGGTCCGCCAGGCGCTCGACGACGCCAAGGACAAGGGCGTCAAGGAGATCCAGCACGTCGTGCTCGTGGGCGGCATGACCCGCATGCCGGCCGTGCAGGAGAAGGTCAAGGAGCTCACCGGCAAGGAGCCGCACCGCGGCGTGAACCCGGACGAGGTCGTGGCCGTCGGCGCCGCGATCCAGGCGGGCGTCCTGGCCGGCGACGTCAAGGACGTCCTGCTGCTCGACGTCACCCCGCTCACCCTCGGCATCGAGACCAAGGGCGGCGTGATGACGAAGCTGATCGAGCGCAACACCACCATCCCGACCCGCAAGTCGGAGGTGTTCTCCACCGCGGAGGACAACCAGCCGAGCGTGGAGATCCACGTCCTCCAGGGCGAGCGCGAGATGGCGATGTACAACAAGTCGCTGGGCAAGTTCCAGCTCACCGGCATCCCGCCGGCCCCGCGCGGCATCCCGCAGATCGAGGTGGCGTTCGACATCGACGCCAACGGCATCCTGCACGTGTCCGCCAAGGACCTCGGCACCGGCAAGGAGCAGCGGATCGAGATCCGCGCCGGCTCCGGCCTCTCCGATGACGAGATCAAGCGGATGGTTGGCGACGCCGAGACGCACGCCGAGGAGGACCGCCGGGCGAAGGAGCTCGTCGAGGCCCGCAACGGCGGCGAGAACGCCGTCTACCAGGCCGAGAAGCAGGTCAAGGAGCTCGGCGAGGCGATCGACGAGGCGTCCAAGCGCGAGATCGACGAGGCCATCGCGGCCGTCAACGAGGCCGTGAAGGGCGACGACGCGGAGGACATCCGCGCCAAGACCGAGCGTCTCCAGACCGCGTTCCACAAGGTCTCCGAGGCCATGTACGAGCGCGCCCAGGCGGCGCAGCAGCAGGCGGAACCCTCGCCCAACGGCTCGGGTTCCGACGGCGACGCTGGCGCTGACGAGGAGGTCGTCGACGCCGAGGTCGTCGACGAGCAGAAGTGAGCACCGACGAGTTCACCGCGGCGGCCCCGCCCGACCCCGATGCGTCGGGGTCGGGCGAGACCTCGTTCACCGACGCCGAGGCGCCGCCCGCTTCCGCGCGGGGGGCGGCCGAGTCAGCGGAATCCGCTGGCGCGGATTCCGAAGACGAGGCGCAGAAGTACCTCGCCCTCGCCCAGCGGACGCAGGCGGACTTCGAGAACTACCGCAAGCGCATGGCGCGCGAGAACGCGGCCGCGAAGGACCGCGGGGTGGCGCAGGTGGCGAAGGAGCTGCTGCCGGCGCTCGACCACCTCGAGCACGCGCTGAAGGCGGCGGTCGGCCACGAGGACGTGGTCAAGGGCTTCGCGCTGGTGAACGACGAGATCGTCGCGGCGCTCGGCCGCGTGGGCATCGAGCCGTTCTCGCCCGCCGGCGAGCCGTTCGACCCGAACGAGCACGAGGCGATGGCCGCGCACGCGTCCGAGGACGCGGAGTCCGGCACCGTCATCGAGGTCTACCAGCGCGGCTACCGGCTCAACGGCCAGGTCCTGCGCCCCGCCCGCGTGGTGGTGGCGGAGTAGGAGGGGAGCCGTGGCCCGCGCGAACGACTACTACACCGTCCTGGGGGTCGACAAGAAGGCCTCGCAGGAGGACATCAAGAAGGCGTACCGCAAGCTCGCACGCAAGTACCACCCGGACACGAACAAGGACGCCGGCGCCGAGGAGCGCTTCAAGCAGATCTCCGAGGCCTATGACGTGCTCGGGGACCCGGACAAGCGCAAGAAGTACGACCGCGGGCAGTCGGTGTTCGGCGGCGCCAACCCGTTCGGGGGCGCCGGCGCGCCGGCCGGCGACTCGGGCATGTTCTCGGACTTCGTGAACATCTTCACGGCAGGCCGCGGCGGCGCGCGCACGCGTCCGGCCGCCGAGCCTGGGCGCGACCTCGAGACCAGCGTGTCGCTGTCCTTCCACCAGGCGCTCGAGGGCGCCCAGGTGCCGGTCTCGGTCGCCACGCACGCGGCCTGCAACACGTGCCGCGGCACGGGCGCCCGGCCCGGCACCTCGCCGATCGTCTGCCCCATCTGTCAGGGTCGCGGCGTGGTCTCCCAGGGCGAGGGCGTCTTCTCGCTGCGCCGCCAGTGCCCACACTGCGGCGGCTCGGGCAGCGTGATCGAGGACCCGTGCCCGACGTGCGGCGGCCAGGGCCGGCTGCGCCAGGTCAAGAAGTACCGGGTGAACGTTCCCGCGGGCGTCAAGGACGGCCAGCGGATCAAGCTCGCCGGCAAGGGCGAAGCGGGACTCCGCGGCGGCCGGCCAGGCGACCTCTACGTCGTCTGCCACGTCACGGAGTCGGCGGTGTTCCGGCGCAAGGGCGATCACTTCGAGGTCGAGGTCCCGCTCACCGTCCCGGAGGCGATGCGCGGCGCCGATGTCGAGGTCCCGACGCTCGACGGCACGAAGCGGCTGCGGGTGCCGGGCGGCACGAAGGACGGCACGGTCCAGCGCCTCCGCGGCGAGGGCCCGCCCGGGCCGGGCGGTCGCGGCGACATCCACTACCGGTTCCGGATCGAAGTGCCGCGCACGCTCACCGACCAGCAGCGTGAGGCCGTCGACGCGCTGTCGCAGACCATGAACGGCAACCCGCGCGAGGCGCTGCTGCGCGAGGCGGCCGGGAGAGCGTGATGGCTACGCGGCGCACGCGCGTGACCGCCAGGGTCGAGCACGACCGCGGCGTGTTCATGATCTCGGTGGCCGCCGAGCTCGCCGACATGCACCCGCAGACGCTGCGCATGTACGAGGCGCGCGGGCTGATCGAGCCCAAGCGCTCGCCCAAGGGCACGCGGCTCTACTCCCAGGACGACGTCGAGCGCCTGCGGCGGATCCAGGAGATGACCACCGAGTTGGGCATGAACCTCGCCGGGGTCGAGCGCGTGTTCGAGCTCGAGGACAAGCTCGGGCGGCTCCAGCGCAAGGTCGACATCCTCGAGCAGCGGGCTGCCGCGCTGCAGGACGAGATCCAACGGCTGGAGGCCGTCCGCCGCTCCGTCCGCGCCGACATCGTGCGCTACGAGGAGGCGCCGGGCACGGCGCTCATCCCGATCCGCCACGTGCGCAGGACGCCTAGGTAGAGGATCGGCGTCCCGGTCGCGAGCAGCAGGGCGATCAGCCACGGCTGCCCCGCGTCGGTGCCCGCGCCGAGCGTGTGGGTCACGCCGAGGACGTAGACGAGCGGCGTGAGCCGGTGTGCGTTGCGCCAGCGGCGCGTCCCGATCCGGCGGCGGGCGTAGAACGTGAGGCCGAGGATGGCTGCGAGGTAGCCGGCGATGATGCCGAGGCCGGTGAAGACGGGCTCGTAGTCCATCGCGAACGGCACCGTGATCCCGACCGGGCCGGGGTGGAGCCAGCGGTCGCCGAGCAGCGTGATCCCGTGTACGGCGATGGCGACGAGCGACGCCAGCGCGGCGTGCTCGTGGACGGCCAGCATGACCCGCGCGAGGCCGGGCTTGCGGAACGCGCGCGACGCCATCGCGAACCCGATCGCGACCGACAGCCCGATCAGCGCGAGCGCGACGATCCCCGATGCGCGGCTCGCCAGCCACCAGGCGTAGTCCATGGGATCCCTCATCGGGTCACGACCTCGTCCGGCGTGACGATCCCGTCATTCCGGGCCGCCTCCGCGGTCATCACGGCGCCGTCCCAGGTGATCAGCAGGCCGCCGAACCGGCTCAGCACGCGTCGTCCGGCGGCGGGGCCGGCGAGGATGGCGGCCTTCGCGAGCGCCTCGGCGAGCGCGGCGGTCGGCGCCTTGGCGGTGGCGCTCAGCACGCCGGTCCACGCGGGGCGCCGCGTCGACGGGTCGAGCAGGTGGTGCGCGGGGCGGCCGGCGGCGTCCCACCAGATGCGCTTGTCGATGCCCGAGGTCGCGACCGCGTCGTCGTCGAGCTCGAGCACGTCGGCCAGCGCGCCCGTGACCGGGTTCGGGACGAGCACCTCGTGGACGCCGTGCACCCGCAGGTCGCCGCCGAGGTCGGCCGCGCACGGCCCGTACGGCGCCAGCAGCTCCGCCGCGAGGTCGGCCGCGAGGCCTTTGGCGCTGCCGCCGAGGTCGAGCTCGACGCCCGGCGGCCGGGCGATGGTCCCGCTCGCGTCGTCGACCCGGATGCGCCGCCAGTCCGCGACCGGCGGGGGGTGTGCCGGCCGCGGGTCTGGCGCCGCCACCAGAGCCGCACGCAGATCTGCGCGCAGGTGGCCGACGAGCGATCGGTCGTAGCCGGCGCGGACCACCGCGCCGAGCAGAGTGGGGTCGACGAGGCCGCCGGTTGCGACCGAGCCGGCGATTGCGGTTCTGACCGCGGCCCGCAGCGTCCGCGACGCCGGCACCGTCTCGCGCGGATCCGCGTTGAGCCGGCTCAGCTCGCTGCCCGGGTCGAAGCGCGTCAGCCGCGCCTCGAGGTCCTCGATCAGGCTGCGCGCCCGATCGAGCGGCGCGCCCGGGGCCGCGAGCAGCCGGACGGAGCTCCCCATCGCGGGGAACGCAAGCTCGGTGAGCGTGGTCATGACGACGGTCGTGCCCATCGCCGGGACCACGAGATCGTGAGGGTGGTCATGACGACTGCGTGGTGAGGGGGGCGGGCGCCGGAGCCGGTGCGGGCGCCGGGGCGGGCGCGGCGGTCGTGGCCTGCGGCGCCGAGGTCCGGACCGCGGCGGGTGCGGGAGCGGTCGAGCCGGCGCCCGCCGGCGGGTGATGGACCACGATCCGCTTGATCACCTTCCGGACCAGCACGCGCCGAGGCTTGACCTGCGTCTGCGCGACCGGCTCGGCCGGCCCGAGCGCCGGATCCTGGCCGGCACGCACCTGGAACGCCAGCAGCGCGAGCGCGGCGAGGAACGCGCCGAGCGCGGGCGCGAAGACCAGCGCCGCGGGCGGCTTCCTCGGAGCGCGCCGCGCCGCGGCACGATCGCCGCCCGGCGCAGCTCCACCACCGCGTTCGTCGCCGCCCGGCGCGGTCCCGCGGCCGCGCGCCTCAGTCATCGTCGTCGCCGCCCCGCCCGCGGCCACGGCCGCGCCCGTGGCCGTCGTCGTCGCCGCCGCCGTGCTCGGACGAGTCGTCGAAGTCGTCGTCGAAGTCGCCGCCGCCGTGGCTGGACGAGTCGTCGAAGTCGTCGCCGCCGTGGCCCGACGAGTCGTCGTCGTCCCACCCGTCGTCGTCGCTCGACCGGACGGTGCCAGGCGCGCCGGCCGCCTTGGCCGGCGGCGCCGAGGCGGGCGGTGCGGCGGCGGCTGCCGGGACCGACGCGGCGGCGGGCGCTGCGGGGGCGGGCGCCGCAGGAGCCTTCGGACGGCGGTGGACCGTCCGCCGGATCACCTTCGTCCGGACCTCGACGGGCGGGTCGGTCTCCGCGGTCGGGGCCGGCGCGGTGGTGGTCTCCGGGGATCCGCCGGCGGCCAGCGCCACGGCGGCGAGCAGGCCGAGGGCGGCGATGGTCACGATGGTGGCGACGGTCGAACGTGAGAGGCGCATGCCCTCACCGTCGTCACCGAGCCGCAAAGCTCGCGGCAACCGACGGTTAAGCCTTGGCAAAGCCCGCGCGGGCGCGGCTACATTCGCTCACCGTGAGACCACGCGTGCTGTTCGTCGAGGACGAGCCGAGCATCTACGAGCCGTTCTCCAAGGCGCTCTCCCGCGAGGGGTTCGAGCCCGTGGTCGCCCGCACCGCCGCCCGCGCGCTCGAGCTCGCCGACGGCGACTTCGCGATCGTGCTGCTCGACCTCACGCTGCCGGACGGCGACGGCCGCGACGTCTGCCGCGCGCTCCGCCGCACTTCGAGCGTGCCGATCCTGATGCTGACCGCGCGCGGGACCGAGGCGGACCGCATCGTCGGGCTCGAGCTCGGCGCCGACGACTACGTCGTGAAGCCGTTCAGCGGCGCCGAGGTCATCGCCCGCATCCGCGCCATCCTGCGCCGGGCGAGCGCGCCGCGGGCCGAGGAGGCCGCCCCGCCGGGGCCGATCGACGTCGGCGACCTGCACGTCGACATCGCCGCCCGCCGAGCACGCCTCGAAGGCCAGGAGCTCCAGCTCAGCCGCAAGGAGTTCGACCTGCTCGCCGAGCTGATCCGCAACGCCGGCCGCGTCGTCACCCGCGAGCAGCTGATGGACCGCGTCTGGGACGAGAACTGGTTCGGCTCGACCAAGACGCTCGACGTCCACATCCGCTGGCTGCGGCAGAAGCTCGGCGACGACCCCGCCGACCCGCGCTACCTGCACACGGTCCGCGGCGTCGGCTTCCGGTTCACCGCGCCCGAGGAGCTCTCGTAAGCCTCCGCCTCCGCCTGCTGCTGGCGCTCGCCTACGTGCTGGTGCTCGCCGTCGTCGCGCTCGAGGTGCCCCTCATCATCAGCCTTCGCGACCGGGTCGACGCCGAGGTCAAGTCGCAGGCGCTCAGCCAGGCCGAGATCGTGGCCACGACCGTCGAGGATGAGCTGGCCACCCGCGAGGGTCTCGACGAGATCGCGCGACGCTCGGCCGAGGTGGTCCGCGGCCGCGTGATTATCGTCGGCCCCGGCGGGCGCCTCGTCGCCGACTCGGCCGGTGAGGAGCGGCTCGGCGCCGACTACAGCACGCGCCCAGAGATCGCCAACGCCCTCGCCGGCCGCTCCAAGCAGGAGGAGCGCCGCAGCGAGACGCTCGACGAGACGATCCTCGCGACCGCGGTCCCGGTCCGGCGCTCCGGCACGACCCAGCCGGTCGGCGCCGTCCGCGTGACCCAGAGCGTCGACGCCGTCAACCGCGCCACGTGGCGCGCCACGCTCGGGCTCGTCGCCATCGGGCTGCTCGTGCTCGTCCTCGGGCTCGCCGCCGGCGCGGTGATCGCCGGGCAGGTCGCCGGGCCGGTGCGCCGGCTCGACCAGGCGGCGCGCCGCGTCGCGGAGGGCGACCTGTCGGCCCGCGCGCGGGTCGAGGGCAGCGCCGAGCAGCAGCGGCTCGCGCGCACGTTCAACGACATGACGTCGCGCCTCGAGCGCCTGGTCGCGAGCCAGCGCGAGTTCGTCGCCGACGCCTCGCACCAGCTCCGGACGCCGCTCAGCGGCCTGCGGCTGCGGCTGGAGGAGGCCCGCGCGTCCACGCGGGAGCCCGACGCCCACGACGAGATCGACGCCGGCCTGCGCGAGCTCGACCGCCTGTCGGCGATGGTCTCCGAGCTGCTCGTGCTCTCGCAGGCGGGAGAGGTCGACGCGCCGCCCGAGCGCGTCGAGCTCGACGACGCCGCGCGGCGCGCCGAGGCGCGCTGGGATGGCGCGAACGGCGGCCGCGTCCGCTCCTCGGGCGAGCCCGCCGCCGGCCTCTGCCCGCCCACCGACCTCGACCGCACGCTCGACGCCCTGATCGAGAACGCCCTGCATTACGGCAACGGCGAGGTCGAGGTCCGCAGCCGAGCCGGCGCCGTCGAGGTGCTCGACCGCGGCCCGGGGCTGACCGACGCCGACCTCGCCGCGGTCTTCGAGCGTTTCCATCGCGGCGCCGCCGGCCGCGCCGGGCCGACCGGGACCGGCCTCGGGCTCCCGATCGCGCGCGAGCTGGCGCGCCGCTGGGGCGGCGACGTCACGCTCGCCAACCGGAACGGCGGCGGCGCACGCGCGACCGTCACCGTCCCGCCCTTTCCCAGGGCTTAACCGGTGCCGAGCTACGGTGGACGCATGCGCCGGGCCACCCTGCTCTGGACCCTGCTCGCCGTCGGCGGCGTGCTTCTCGTCGCGGGCGTGACGATGGCTGCCTCGACGCTGTCGACCCAGACGATCGGGCTGTCATCGGAGCCGCTCAGCGCGGGCGACAAGCTCAGCCCGTCGAGCACGCCTGCGGCGACGCCGCAAGCGCGGCGCGTGCAGACCAAGCGGCAGCGGCCGCGGCGCACGCCGACCCCGACCGCCACCGCGGTACCCACCGTGGTGGCCACCATCGACGACGACCACTCGGGCTCGGGTTCGGGCAGCGACGACAGCTCGGGCCGCGGCCGCGGGCGGGGCCGCGGCGGCGACGACGACTAGTGCCGGTGCGAGCGCCGGTACTAGTCTGCCGTCCCGATGACATGGCGGCGCCGTCGCCGTGTTCGCCGCCTGCTGGGTGGCGGCGTACGTCGTCGAGGGGCTCGTGGCCGGCGTCTTCATCCGCCGCATCGCCGAGCCCGCCCGCTCATGGCTTGAAGGCGATCGGACGCCGGAGACGACGGCGCGGGCGTGGTCGGCCGCGGCGCGGCTGCCGCTCGTTCACCGAGGCCGCCGCCGCCTCGGAGGTCGTCGCGCGGCTCGTGCGCCAGGGGGTTGCCGGGGATCTGGAGATCGGGATCGGCGTCAACTCCGGGCGCGTCGTCGCAGACACGATCGGCGGCGGCGGCCGGCGCGACTTCACCGTCATCGGCGACCCGGTCAACACGGCGGCCCGCGTCGAGGCCGCGACGCGGGTGACCGGCGATGCCATCCTCATCACCGAGACCACCCTGCGCGCACTCAGCCCGGATGCCGACGGGTTCGAGGAACGGCCCGCCGTACCCCTCAAGGGCAAGGCCGCAGCCGTGCGCCTGTACGCGCTAAAATCTTAGTCAACCCGACTGAGATCTAGGAACCTGACTGAATGCAGCTCGACCGATTCACGATCAAGTCCCAGGAGGCGCTCCAGCAGGCGCTCCGGCTCGCCGCCGACCGCCGCAACACGGAGGCCGCCCCCGAGCACCTGCTGCTCGCCCTGCTCGACCAGGAGGAGGGGATCGTCGGTCCCGTCCTGCGCAAGGTCGGCGCGGACCCGGCCGCCATCCGCAGCCAGATCGGCGGCAAGCTCGATCGCCTGCCCACGATCACCGCGGGCGCCAAGGAGCCCGCCACGTCGCGCGAGCTGCTCGACGTCCTGCGCGCCGCCGAGCGCGAGATGGGCAAGCTCGGCGACGAGTACCTCTCCACCGAGCACCTGCTGCTCGCCCTCTCGGAGGCCGTCGACGGGCTCCCGAAGCACGACGACATCGCCAAGGCCGTCGAGCAGGTTCGTGGCCCGCACCACGTCACCGACATGAACCCGGAGGAGAAGTACCAGGCCCTCCAGCGCTTCGGCCGCGACCTCACGCAGGCCGCCGACGAGGGCAAGCTCGACCCGGTGATCGGCCGCGACGACGAGATCCGGCGCGTCATCCAGGTGCTCTCCCGCCGCACCAAGAACAACCCGGTGCTGATCGGGGAGCCCGGCGTCGGCAAGACCGCGATCGTCGAGGGCCTCGCCCAGCGGATCGTGTCCGAGGACGTCCCCGACTCCCTGCGCGACCGCCGCGTGATCGCGCTCGACATCGGCGCCATCCTCGCTGGCTCCAAGTACCGCGGCGAGTTCGAGGAGCGCCTGAAGGCCGTGCTCAAGGAGATCCAGGAGTCGCGCGGCCAGGTCATCCTCTTCATGGACGAGCTGCACACGATCGTCGGCGCCGGCGCCGCCGAGGGCGCCGTGGACGCCGCCAACCTGCTCAAGCCGATGCTCGCGCGCGGCGAGCTGCGCGCCGTCGGCGCCACCACGCTCGACGAGTACAAGAAGCACGTCGAGAAGGATCCGGCGCTCGAGCGCCGCTTCCAGCCGATCTACGTCGGCGAGCCCTCGGTCGAGGACACGATCGCGATCCTGCGCGGCCTGAAGGAGCGCTACGAGGCGCACCACGGCGTCACGATCACCGACGACGCCCTGATCGGGGCGGCCACGCTGAGCCACCGCTACATCTCCGACCGCTTCCTCCCCGACAAGGCGATCGACCTCGTCGACGAGGCGGCGAGCCGCGTCTCGATCGAGCTGTCCTCGGTGCCGACCGAGATCGACGAGGTGCATCGCCGCATCCTCCAGCTCGAGATCGAGCAGGCGGCCGTCAGCAAGGACGACACCGCGGCCCAGCGGCGCGAGGAGATCGAGCGCGAGCTCGCGGACCTGCGCGAGCGGGAGGCGGGCATGCGCGCCCAGTGGCAGCGCGAGAAGGAGCAGGCCGAAGGGCACGGCAAGCTGCGCGAGCGGCTCGACCAGGCCCGCATCGAGTTCGAGCGCGCGACCCGCGAGGGCGATCTCGAGCGCGCCGGCGAGCTCCGCTACGGCGAGATCCCAATGCTCGAGCAGAAGCTCGCAGAGGCGGAGTCCCGCGCAAACGAGCTCGAGCACGAGCCAGCGGTCTACCTGTCCGAGAAGGTCGACGTCGACGAGGTCGCCGAGGTCGTCGCCAAGTGGACGGGCATCCCGGTCACGCGCCTGATCGAGGGCGAGGTCGAGAAGCTGATCCACATGGAGGAGCGCCTCCACCGCCGCGTCGTCGGCCAGGAGGAGGCGGTGCAGGCGGTGTCCGACGCGCTGCGGCGCTCACGCGCCGGGCTCAGCGACCCCGACCGCCCGATCGGCACGTTCCTGTTCCTCGGTCCGACCGGCGTCGGCAAGACCGAGCTGGCCCGCGCGCTGGCCGAGTTCATGTTCGACTCGCAGGACGCGATGGTCCGGATCGACATGTCGGAGTACATGGAGAAGCACTCGGTGTCGCGCCTGGTCGGTGCGCCGCCCGGCTACGTCGGCTACGAGGAGGGCGGCCAGCTCACCGAGTCCGTCCGCCGCCGGCCGTACACCGTCGTGCTCCTGGACGAGGTCGAGAAGGCGCACACCGACGTCTTCAACGTCCTGCTCCAGGTGATGGACGACGGCCGGCTGACCGACGGCCAGGGCCGCACGGTCGACTTCAAGAACACCGTGCTGATCATGACCTCGAACCTTCCGGGCGGCCGCGAGGCGGCCGAGGCGACGTTCAAGCCGGAGTTCATCAACCGCCTCGACGACATCGTCGAGTTCGAGCCGCTGTCTCGCGAGCAGCTGCGCGAGATCGTCGACCTGCAGGCGACGCGCCTGATCGCCCGGGTCGCGGAGCGCGGCGTGGAGGTCACGCTCACCGATGCGGCGCGCGACCTGCTCGGCGACATCGGCTACGACCCGACCTACGGCGCGCGGCCGCTCAAGCGCGTGATCTCCAAGCGCCTGGTCGACCCGCTGGCCCTCGGCCTGCTCAAGGGCGAGTACGCGGCGGGAGACCGGATCCAGGTCGACGCCGCTGACGGCGAGCTGATCTTCACGCGTGCGAGCGCCGCTCAGCCGGCCGTCGCCTAAGGCTCGAGGAACACCTCTTCGACGACGATCGGCAGCCGGACCCACACCGGGTCCGGCTGCGGCGCGTAGGCCTTCTTCTGGTCGAACTGGACGATCCAGCGGCCGCTCCTGGCCTCGGCGACGGGGATCTGCCGCCGCTTGACCCTGAACGTGCCGCACGGCGCCTGGGAGCGGCGCAAAAGGCGCACCGTCCTCTGCTCCTGGCCGCCGAACAGGTAGTGCGCGTAGATCGGCGCGGCCTGGGTGAAGCCGCGGCCGCGGAAGCGGACCCGGCTGGTCGGCGCCGCCCGCTTCGGCCGCATCGTCACCGCCAGATTCGTGACCCGCGACTGGGTGACGACCGAGTTGGTGCCGTCGCGCGCCTCGACCGCGAACGCGCGCTCGCCGCGGCGCTGGTGCGGCGCGTCGACCTTGACCTCGAACTCCCCGATCGTGCCGGTGGGCGCGTTGCCGACGACGATGCCGTCGACGAGGACCTCGACCGTCGACATGGGGTTGAAGGCCTCGCCGCGGACCACGATGTCCTCGCGCTCCTCGGTCGCCGGCCCGGTCGACGCGTAGCACGCCTTGACCGGCTCCAGGAACGCGGCTGCCGCGGGCGAAGCGGACAGCCCGAACGCGAGCACGGTGGCGGGGAGCAGGCGACGCATGACGGGGCAAGTATCCACAACACCGCATCGTGAGAGAAGGAGCGATACAACGGGGCGCATGCCGACCTACATCATGCTGTCGACGCTCACGCCCGAGGGCGTGCAGACCGTCAAGAACAACCCGTCCCGTATCCGCGAGGTCAACCAGGAGGTCGAGCAGCTCGGCGCCACGGTCAAGGCCCAGTGGGCCACGCTCGGCCACTTCGACTTCGTGAACATCGTCGAGGCGCCCGACGAGAAGACGATGGCGCGGGTGTCGCTCGAGCTCGGCTCGCGTGGCACCGCGCACTACGAGTCGCTCGCCGCGATCCCGATCGACGAATTCATCGCGGCTCTGTGAAGGTCCTCGTCGTCGGCGGCGGCGGGCGCGAGCACGCGATCGTCCGTGCGCTCAACCGCTCGCCGCGGTGCCCGGAGGTGCTGTGCGCGCCGGGCAACGCGGGCATCGCGCGCGACGCCCGCATCGTCGACGGCGACGACCTGTCCGGCGTCGACCTCGTGGTCGTCGGCCCTGAGGCGCCGCTCGTCGACGGGCTCGCGGACGAGTGCGCCCAACGGGGCGTGGCGTGCTTCGGGCCGACCGCCGCCGCCGCGCGGCTCGAGGGCTCGAAGGCATTCGCGAAGGAGGTGATGGCGGCGGCGGGCGTGCCGACCGGCGGCCACGCGGTGGTCGAGTCCGTGGACGACGGCCTGGCCGCGATCGACGGCTATCCCGCCGTCATCAAGGCCGACGGGCTGGCGGCCGGCAAGGGCGTCGTGATCGCCGAGGACGAAGCCGCGGCGCGCGAGGCGCTCGAGGCGATGCTGGTGGAGCGCCGGTTCGGCGACGCGCCGGTCGTCGTCGAGGAGTTCCTCGAGGGCCGCGAGCTGTCCCTACTCGCGATCTGCGACGGCGAGACGGCCCTCCCGCTCGCGCCCGCGCGCGACTACAAGCGCATCGGCGAGGGGGACACCGGGCCGAACACCGGCGGGATGGGCTGCTTCTCGCCGGTGCCGGAGATCGACGACGCGTTCGTGGAGCGGATCCGTTCCGAGGTCCATCAGCCCGTCGTGGACGAGCTCGCCCGCCGCGGCACGCCGTTCCACGGCGTCCTCTACGCGGGCCTGATGCTCACCGCCGGCGGAGTGAAGGTGCTCGAGTTCAACGTGCGCTTCGGCGATCCCGAGACGCAGGCGGTGCTCCCGAGGCTGCGCTCGGACCTGCTCGACCTGCTCGAGCGCGCCACGGTCCCCGGCGGCCTCGCGGGCGCCGCGCTCGAGTGGGACGCGCGCTCGGCGGTCACGGTCGTGCTCGCGTCGCGGGGGTATCCGGCGTCCTCGTCGTCGGGCGACGTGATCACCGGGCTGGATCGGGTGCCGGAGGGCGTCGAGGTCACGCACGCGGGCACCGCCGAGCGGGACGGGGCGGTGGTCACCGCCGGCGGCCGCGTCTTGAACGTGACGGCGCTGGGGGACGGGACGCGCTCCGCCCGCGAGCGTGCGTATGCTGCCGCCGACGTGATCGCCTTCGACGGCCGCCAGCTGCGCCGGGACATCGCCGCATGAGCCAACGTGAACCGGTCGCCGAGGCCTCGGTCGAGGCCGAGTTCGAGGGGCTCGAGGTCAACGCGCCGCTGGTCGGGATCCTGATGGGCTCCAAGAGCGACCTGCCCGCGATGGAGGCAGCCGCCGAGGAGCTCAAGCAGCGCGGCATCCACCACGAGGTGCGGGTCATGTCCGCCCACCGGGAGCCCGACACCGTGGCCGGCTACGCCAAGAACGCGCAGATGCGCGGCCTGCGCGTGATCATCGCGGGCGCCGGCCTGTCGGCCGCCCTGCCGGGCGTCGTCGCCGCCCACACTCAGCTGCCGGTGATCGGCGTGCCGCTGACGTCGTCCAAGTCGGTGGCCGGGGGGCTCGACGCGCTGCTCTCGATCGCCCAGATGCCGCCCGGCGTCCCGGTCGCCTGCGTCGGGGTCGACAACGCGCGCAACGCCGCCGTGCTCGCGGCGCGCATACTGGACGCGTGATCGCCCGCTACACGCGCCCGGCGCTGGGCGCGATCTGGACCGACGAGGCGCGGATGACCGCGTGGCGCGACGTCGAGGTGGCGGCCGCCGAGGCGCTCGACGGGCCTACGGGGCAGGAGCTGGAGGCGATCCGCGGCGCGACGTTCACCGTCGAGGCGGTCAAGGAGCGCGAGCAGGTCACCGACCACGACGTCGCCGCCTTCGTCGACGTGCTGTCGGCCTCGGCGGGCCCGCCGGGGCGATGGATCCACTTCGGGCTCACGTCGTCGGACGTGCTCGACACCGCGCTCGCGCTGCAGCTCCGCCGCGCGGGCGACGCGATCCTGCCGGGCGCGCGCGAGCTGGCCCGCGTCCTGGCCGAGCGGGCGCGCGAGCACGCGGACACGCTGTGCGTCGGCCGCACCCACGGCGTCCACGCCGAGCCGACCTCGTTCGGCCTCAAGCTCGCCGGCTTCGCGATGGAGGCGCATCGCAACGCCGACCGGCTGGAGCGCGCGTTCGCGCAGGCGGCGACCGGCGCCATCTCGGGCGCGGTCGGCACGTACGCGTCGCTCGGGCCCGGGTACGAGGCTCGGGTGCTGGACCGGCTCGGCCTCGCCGCCGAGCCGGTCTCCACCCAGGTCGTCCCACGCGACCGCCACGCCGAGCTGCTGAGCGCGATCGCGCTCGCCGGCGCCGGGCTGGAGCGCTTCGCCCAGGAGATCCGTCATCTCCAGCGCACCGAGGTGCGCGAGGTCGAGGAGCCGTTCCGCGCCGGCCAGAAGGGCTCGAGCGCGATGCCGCACAAGCGCAACCCGATCACCACCGAGCGGATCTGCGGCCTGGCCCGGGTGCTGCGCGGCTACGCCCAGACCGGGCTCGAGAACGTCGCCCTCTGGCACGAGCGCGACATCTCCCACTCCGGTGCCGAGCGCGTGGTGCTGCCGGACGCGACGATCCTGCTCGACTACATGCAGGCGCTGGCGGTGCGGGTCGCGCGCGGGATGGTCGTCCACACCGACCGGATGGCCGCCAACCTGGAGCTGACGAGCGGCGCGCTGTTCTCCCAGCGCGTGCTGCTCGCGCTCGTCGAGCAAGGCATGCAGCGCGACGACGCGTACCGGCTCGTGCAGCGCCTCGCGCAGGAGGCGTGGGACACCGGCACGCCTTTGCGAGCATTGCTGGAGCGGGAGCCCGGCGTGGACCTCGACCTCGACGCCGTGTTCGACTACAGCCACTACATCCGTCACGTGCCCACGGTGCTGGACCGTCTGGACGTAACATCGGCCGGAGGTTCGAGCTTGCGAGAACCGGAGGACGAAACATGACATCCAACCTCTTGATCTACGGCGCCCCCGAGCTGTCGGCGGACCTCTTCCACGAGATCCCGACCGGCATCATCGACCCGTTCCTCTACGTCGAGTCGGACGGCCGCCGCGCTGCCACCGTCAGCGTGCTCGACGCCGACAAGGTCCGCCCGCTCGGTATCGAGATCCTCGACCCGTTCGAGCTCGGGGCCGACGAGCTGTTCTCCCGCGGGATCTCGCGCTACGAGGTCGAGCTCGAGCTGTCGAAGCGGGCGTGCGAGCAGCTGAGCGTGGGCCGGGCGCTCGTGCCGCCGGAGTTCCCGGTCGGCCTCGCCGACCACCTGCGGGCGTCGGGCATCGAGCTGTTCGTCGACCCCGAGCCGTTCGTCAACCGGCGGCGGATCAAGACCGAGCCCGAGATCGAGGGCATCCGCCGGGCTCAGCGGGCGGCCGACCAGGCCATGGCCGTCGCGGCGAGGATGATCCGCGAGGGCGGCGTGACCAGCGAAGAGGTCCGGGCCGAGATGCAGGCGGTCTGCGACGCCCACGGCTGCGAGCTGCCCGACGACGTGATCGTCTCCCACGGGCCGCAGTCGGCGATCGGCCACGAAGCCGGCCACGGGCCGATCGGCGAGGGCGAGGTCGTGATCGTCGACATCTGGCCGCGCGACCGGGTCTCCCGCTGCTGGGCGGACATGACGCGCACGTTCATGGCCGGCGGCATGGCGCCGCCCGACGAGCTGGCCGAGTACTGGCGGCTCACCCGCGAGTCGCTCGACCGCTCGTTCGCCGAGGTGCGCGCGGGCGCCGACTGCCGCGAGATCTACGCGATCTCCTGCGAGCCGTTCGAGAACGCCGGCTACCCGACGCAGCGCAGCAAGGCGGCGGGGACCAAGCTCGACGAGGGCTACTACCACTCGCTCGGCCACGGCGTCGGGCTCGAGGTGCACGAGCGGCCGAACCTCGGCCGCACGCCCGACACGCTGATGGCCGGTGACGTCATCACGCTCGAGCCCGGCTGCTACAGCAAGGAGCTCGGCGGCGTCCGCCTCGAGGACCTGGTCCTCGTCGGCGAGGACGGCGCCGAGCTGCTCACCGACTTCCCCTACGACCTCTAACAGAGGTTCGGGTCGACGAAGGTGGTCACCGTGGCGGGGTTGCTCGGCACCGAGCTGTTGCCCGCGCGGTCGACCGCCACGACGGTCCAGGTGTTCGTGCCGGCCGGCGAGTAGAGGCCCCTCCACGATGCGCCGGGCGCCGCGAGCAGGAAGAACTGGCCGTTGAGGTAGATCTCGTACTCGATCTCCGACTGGGCGTCGAGGTTGTCGGTCGACTGTGTCCACCTGAGAATCACGCTGCCGCAGTTGTCGTTGAAGTCCTCGGCGGTGAGGTTGGTCGGCGGCTCCGGCGGCGTCGAGTCCCCGTTCCCGGTCAGGGTGACGGTCTGCGCGTTGCTCTCCGCTGAGACGTTGCCGGAGAAGTCGCGCGCCCGGACCGTGAACGTGTGGGTCCCCGGCGGGATCTTGCGCAGCGTCGTCGAGGGCGTCCCCATGTACGGGTGCGGCACCGTGGCGAGCACCTGGCCCTGCGACAACACCTCGTAGCTGAACGCCCAACGGTCGCTCGCGCGGTCCCAGGTGAGCGAGACCGTCGAGATCCCCGTCCCGGTGACCGTCAGGTTGGTGGGCGTCGTCGGCGGCGTGGAGTCAGGCGAGGTGGTCGCAGTGACGGGCTCGCTCAGCCCTGACATGTTGCCCGACGGGTCGATCGCCTGGACGCGGTACGTCCGCGTCGTGTTCGGCACGAGCCCGTCGAACGTCTTGGTCGTGCTGGTGCCCGGGTGGTAGATGCCGCCGGCGATGTAGGCGTGGATGCTGCCCGAGTTGTCGGTCGACGCGTTCCACGCGATCGTGATCGAATCCTCCGTGACGCCGACGACCCGCACGTTGGTCGGGGTGGTTGGTGGTGTGTTGTCGCTTCGCGGCTTTCCGGCGGCGGACGCGGCCGGTGCCAGGACGGCGAATGCGGCGAGCACGGCACAGCAGGCGAAGCTGAGCTTCATGACAAGGCCCCCGAGCGAAGAGAATTTCATCGGTATACGCGGGGTTACCGGCAACGGTTCTGGCGGGTTGCTCAACTAGCCTGTGGGCTGTGACCGGCCTGACCCTGCTGGCCTCCGGCAAGGTTCGCGAGCTGTACGAGCTCGGCGACGACCTGCTGATGGTGGCCTCCGACCGCATCTCCACCTACGACGTCGTGCACCCGACCCCGATCCCGGACAAGGGCAGGGTCCTGACGGCGCTGTCCGTGCTGTGGTTCGACCTCACGCGCGATCTCATCCCGAACCACCTCATCTCCGCCACCGACGAGGTGCCGGACGAGGTCCGCGGCCGCGGCCTGCGGGTCAAGCGGCTCGAGATGCTGCCGGTGGAGTGCGTCGTGCGCGGGTACCTCTCCGGCTCCGGCTGGAAGGACTACCTGGCCAGCGGCCGGGTGTCGGGGATCGAGCTCCCGCCGGGCCTGCGGGAGTCCGACGAGCTTCCCGAGCCGCTGTTCACGCCGTCGACGAAGGCCGACGTCGGTCACGACGAGGCGATCGACTTCGAGCAGGCCGCCGAGCTGGCCGGGTCGCGCGAGCTGGCGGGCCGGCTGCGCGACGCGTCGCTCGCGGTCTACTCGACGATTGCCGCCCACGCGCGCGAGCGCGGGATCATCCTGGCCGACACGAAGTTCGAGTTCGGCCTCGACGCCGACGGGACGCTCACGCTCGGCGACGAGGTCTGCACGCCCGACTCCTCGCGCTTCTGGCCCGCCGACCAGTACGAGCCCGGACGGGGCCAGCCGAGCTTCGACAAGCAGTACGTGCGCGACTGGGCGTCCGGCACGGGGTGGGACAAGACGCCGCCCGCGCCCGCGATCCCCGACGACGTGGTCGAGCAGACGCGCGAGCGGTACGTGACGGCCTACGAGCGGCTGGCCGGCGAGCCCTTCTCCGCCTGGCTGGAGCGCACGGCGCCTTGAGGGTGCGGGTCCTGATCCGGCCCAAGGCCGGGATCCTCGACCCGCAGGGCCAGGCGGTCGAACGCGCGCTGCCCGCGCTCGGCTTCCACGGGGTGCGCAACGTGCACGTGGGGCGACTGGTGGAGCTCGATGTCGACGACCCGGAGCGGGTCGGCGAGATGTGCGAGCGACTGCTCGCCAATCCGTTGATCGAGGACTACGAGATCCAGTGAAGTTCGGCGTGGTGCAATTCCCCGGCTCGTGCGACGAACGCGACGCGCTGGCGGCGGCGCGGCGGGTCGGCGAGGCCGAGCTGCTGTGGCACGCCGACGCCGACCTCCGGGGCGCGGACGCGGTGATCGTCCCCGGCGGCTTCTCGTACGGCGACTATCTGCGCGTGGGGGCGATCGCCCGCTTCTCGCCGGTCATGGGCGCGGTCGAGCGGTTCGCCCGCGAGGGCGGTCTCGTGCTCGGCATCTGCAACGGCTTCCAGGTGCTCTGCGAGGCCGGCCTGCTGCCGGGCGCGCTGCTGCCCAACACCTCGCTGCGCTTCGTGTGCCGTCAGGTGGAGCTCGAGGTCGTCAACGCCTCGATCCCGTGGACGCGCGGCTGCCAGATCGGCCAGCGGCTCTCGATCCCGGCCAAGCACACGACCGGGCGCTACTGGGCACCCGGCGACCTCGGCGACCAGGTCGTGCTCCGGTACGCGCCCGGCCACAACTTCAACGGCTCGATGGGCGACATCGCCGCCGTCTGCAACGAGGGAGGCAACGTGCTCGGGCTGATGCCGCACCCCGAGCACGCCGTCGACGTCCTGATGGGCTCGGTCGACGGGCTGAGGCTGATCGGGGCGCCGGCGTGATCGCCACGCGCCATCGCGAGCTCGGGCTCACCGACGCCGAGTACGACCTCATCGTCGACAAGCTCGGGCGCGAGCCGAACGAGGTCGAGCTGGCGGTCTTCTCGCTCATGTGGTCCGAGCACTGCGGCTACAAGCACTCCCGGCGGCTGCTCAAGACCCTGCCGGTGGAGGGCGGCCGGCTGGTGCTGGGGCCGGGAGAGAACGCGGGCGCCGTCGATCTCGGCAACGGGCTGGCATGCGCGTTCAAGGTCGAGTCGCACAACCACCCGAGCGCGGTCGAGCCGTTCCAGGGCGCCGCGACCGGCGTCGGCGGCATCCTGCGCGACGTGTTCGCGATCGGCGCGCGGCCGATCGCGATCCTCGACTCGCTGCGCTTCGGCGAGATCGCCGACTCCCCGCGGTCGCGCTACCTGCTCGAGCACGCGGTGGCGGGCATCGGGCACTACGGCAACTCGATCGGCGTGGCGACGGTCGGCGGCGAGATCTACTTCGAGGCCCCGTACGAGCAGAACTGCCTGATCAACGCGATGTGCGTCGGCCTGATCGAGACCGACAAGCTGATCCGGTCGGCGGCCGCGGGGGTCGGGAACGTGGTGGTCCTGTTCGGCGCGCGGACAGGGCGGGACGGGATCGGCGGCGCGTCGGTGCTGGCGAGCGCCGAGCTCGGCGACGAAGACGGCGCCAAGCGGCCGACGGTGCAGATCGGCGACCCGTTCGAGGAGAGCAAGCTGCTCGAGTGCTCGCTCGAGCTGCTCGATGCAGGGCTGCTCGTGGCGCTCCAGGACCTCGGCGCCGCCGGCCTGACCTCGTCGTCCTCCGAGATGGCGGCCAAGGGCGGCCTCGGCATCGACCTCGACGTGCGGCGCGTGCCGCTCCGCGAGGCGGACATGGAGCCGTTCGAGGTCATGATCTCGGAGTCGCAGGAGCGGATGCTGTGCGTGGTCGAGCCGTCGAAGGTCGACGACGTGCTCGCCGTGTGCGGCAAGTGGGAGGTCAACGCGACCGCGATCGGGGAGGTGACCGACAGCGGCCGGCTGCGCGTATTCGACGGCGAGACGCTGGTCGGCGACCTGCCGGTGACTGCACTGGTCGACGAGTGCCCCGCCTACGACCTCGAGCCCCTTCAGCCGGCGCGGCCGATCTACCCGGCGCCCGAGCGGGTGCTCGACGAGGGGCTCGACACCGCCGGCACGCTGCTCGCGCTGCTCGGCAGCGCCAACCTCGCCTCGCGCCGATGGGCGTTCGAGCAGTACGACTGCCTCGTCGGGTCGCGGACCGTCCGCCGCCCCGAGCAGGCCGACGCCGCGGTGCTCGCGCTGGAGTCGGGCGGCGCCATCGCGGTCTCGATCGACGGCAACGGCCGGCGGGTCGCGGTCGACCCGTACGACGGCGCGGTGGAGGCGGTGCTGGAGTGCTCGGCCAACCTCGCGTGCGTCGGCGCCGAGCCGCTCGGGCTCACGAACTGCCTCAACTTCGGCAACCCCGAGAAGCCGCATATCGCGTGGCAGCTCACGCGGGCGGTGGCCGGCCTCGGCGACGCCTGTCGCGCGCTCGGCGTGCCGGTCGTGGGCGGCAACGTCTCGCTCTACAACGAGGGCGGCGAGGGCCCGATCTACCCGACGCCCGTCGTCGGCATGGTCGGCGAGCTGCCGGATCCGGCGCGGTCTGGCCGGCTGGGGTTCGCGCGCCCAGGCGACGCCGTCGCGCTGCTCAGCGCCTCCTGGCGGCCGTCCGAGGTCGGCTCCGAGCTCGCCAAGCTGCGCGGCGACGCGCTCGACGGCTCGCTGCCGACCGCCGACCTCGGCGCCCTGCGGGCGCTCCACGCCGCCGTCCGCCAGGGGGTGCGGTCCGGCGCGCTGCGGTCGGCCCATGACGTCGCCGAGGGCGGCGTGGCTGTCGCACTCGCTGAGTGCTGCATCGCCGGCGGCGTAGGCGCGTGGGTGCGGCTCGACGCGCCGCTGTTCGCCGAGGGCCCGGGCGCGTTCGTCGTCTCAGGCCCGCGCGAGGCCCTGGCGCGGTTCGGCGCCGCCGCCACCGAGATCGGCGAGGTCGCCGGCGACGCGCTCGTGGTCGACGGCGAGCTCGAGCTGCCGGTGGACGAGCTCTCGCGCGCGCACGCGGAGGGTCTCGTCCGCCTGGTGGGTTGACTCCCACCATCTTGTCGCGCTGAGTGGTGCCGGTTAGGCTCGCCCCATGGAGGCGGCGAGGACAGACCTGGCACTCGAGCAGGAGGTGCGCCTGGCCGTCGTCCTCTACGGCGGCGTGTCGCTGGCCATCTACATGTACGGCGTCGCCCAGGAGCTCTACAACCTCGTCTGGTCGACGGCGCCGTCGCGCTCCTACGCCGACGGCGAGCCGCCCGGGGACCTGGCACTCGAGCAGGTCGAGAGCACGGACGCCGTCTACCGCGAGCTCGGCCGGCTGCTGCCGCTCGACGGCGGCGACGGCGCTGCCGGTCCGGTCCGGACCCGCTTCGTCGTCGACATCGTCTCGGGCACGTCGGCGGGCGGCATCAACGGCATCTGCCTGGCCAAGGCGCTCGCCGGCGAGGCGGACCTCTCCCAGCTCAAGGACATCTGGGTCAAGGAGGGCGACATCGGCGTCCTCATCAACCAGCAGGACGCCAAGTACCGCGAGATGCCACCGTCCTCGCTGCTCAGCGGCCGCCGGATGCTCGACAAGCTGGTCGGCGCCATCACGGGCATGGTGCCCTCGCGTGAGGGGCCGTCACGGCTCGTCGACGAGCTCGACCTGTGGGTGACGGCGACCGACCTCGAAGGCCTCGAGATCCCGATCCAGATCGCCAACGCGACCGCGAACGAGCGGCGGCATGCCAACCGCTACCACTTCCGCTACTCCGCGGAGGACGACCGCGACGACTTCGACGGGAGCGCGGACGGCTTCATCGCCTACGCGGCGCGCTCGACCTCGGCGTTCCCGTTCGCGTTCGCGCCCGTGCTGCTCGACGACCTGGAGGCCCTCGACCACGTGCCGGACGCGGCGTGGGAGCGCTTCTACAGCGCCTATGCGTCCGCCGACCCGGAGTTCCCCCGGCGCGCGTTCAGCGACGGCGGGATCCTGGACAACAAGCCGTTCAGCTACGCCACCGAGACGCTCCTCAACCGCTATGCGGCGCTGCCCGTGGTGCGCAAGCTCCTGTACGTCGAGCCCGACCCCAGCGGGCCGGGCGGAAGGCCGCCGCGGGAGCGCTGGAACGCGATCGCCACCACGCAGCAGGCGCTGCTCGGCCTCCCGCAGCAGGACCAGATCCGCGCGGACGTCCAGACCGTCCTCGCCCGCAACCGCACGATCGAGCGAGTGCGCGACGTCGTGGCGCAGGCCGGCGGCACCGCACCCGACCGGGCGGCGCTGCGCGCGCAGGCCGGGCCCGCGTACGGCGTCTACCGCCGGCTCAAGGTCCGCGGCGTGATCGACTACGTGGCGTCGCTCGTCGTCCGCGCCGCGGGGTTCGATCCGGGCTCCGACGAGGACTTCGCCGTGCACTACCTGGTGCGGGCGTGGAAGGAGGCGCGCTTCGCCGACGACGATGCCTTCCTTCGGGCGTTCGACATGCCGTACCGGCTGCGCCGCCTCGACTTCCTCCTCGGGCGGATCAAGGAGCTGCGCTCCAGCGATCCGCAGACGGTCGCCCGGGTGCTCGAGATCTCCGGGGTCGACACGGCGCTGGCCCTCGACGAGGCGGACCTGATCGCGCTGCGGCGGGACCTCGCCGACGCCCGCCGCAAGGTCCGGCAGGCCGAGCGCGAGCTGGTGCGTCGCGATGACGAGCTCAGCCAGAAGGTGAGCGAGCTCGGCATCGACCGCGATCGACTCACCGGCGTGCTCGACGGCCGGACCGACGAAGGCATGCTCGCCAACGCACGCAGGGCCGTCACGCCCGAGCAGTTCGACGACGTCGCCGAGATCATCCGCCCTGCCCTGGACGCGGCGGCGAAGACGCTGCGCGACGACATGGCGACAGCGCTGGAAGGGCCTGCGGCGTCGGTGCGCGGCGCGCTGCGATTCGCCCACGACACGTTCGAGGCGTACGACCTACCGCTCTACCTCGTCCAGTACGGCACGCCGGTCGGCGAGACGAACCCCGTCGACGTCGTCCGTGTCAGCCCGCGCGAGGCCCAGGTTCCGGAGGGTTCGACCCGGGAGCTCCGCGGGCTGCGCATGCACCACTTCGGCGCGTTCCTCGACGAGCGGTGGCGCCGGAACGACATGGTCTGGGGCCGCCTCGACGGCGCCGCATGCCTGATCGACGCGCTGCTCCCAGAGGATCGCGAGCAGGCCAGGCGGCTCATCGAGGCGGCGCACCGCCGGATCCTCGAGGAGTACCGCAGCGAGCTCGGCGACCCGTCCGACGCGGACGTCCTCGAGTGGTTCCGCACCCTTCAGGTGTCTCCCGATCCCGAGCCGGAGAAGACGGCCAAGGCGCTCAACCAAGGCGCGGTCGTCATCTCCCGCATGATGGAGGACGCGCTTCCCGGCGGCGTCGGCGACACGGCGCGCCCGGTCGTGGAGGGTGTGCGCACCGCGCTGATCGAGCACGACGACACGCCCGCCGTGGACGGGGTGATGGGTGTCGTCCGCTCGAACCGCTGGTTCCGCGTCGCGGTCGCCGCATGGACGCTGCTGGTGATCGTCGGAGCCGTACTCCTGGTGATCGGCTGGCCGCTGGCCGCGGGCGTGCTTCTCGGCATCGCGCTCGCGCTCGCCATCCTCGCGATCGTCGCGCGCTGGGCGGTCGGAGCCGCCGTCCGGCGGGCGCTCGCAGCGGCGAGGGAAGCCGCCTACCGCCAGCTGTTCCCGCCCTAGGGGGGAGGGGCCTGTCCAAGAACCCCGCCACGCCCGTGGCGGCCGTGGACGCTTCGCCGGATCACCACCCGAACCCTCGAAATACGTCCGTATTCCTTCGGGGTTCGTGCGGCGCCCGGCTCGGTCCACGACCACCACGGTCGGGTCGGATCTTCTTGGACAGACCCCTAGCCCAGCAGCTCGTCAGCCATTCCCTCGAACACCTGGACGTACCGGTCGACCGACTCGTCGTCGTGGGTGACCGAGAGCGTCCATTCCTCCTCGCGGCCGGGCGTCATGAAGATGCCGCGGTTCATGTTGTAGAGCCAGGCGAGCTCGGCCATGTCGGCGTCCTGGTTGGCCTTGAACGTCTCGTAGTCGACGATCTCGACCGGCGAGAACGTGACGCAGCCCTTGGAGCCGACGCCGACCGAGTAGCCCGGCAGGTTGTGCTTGTCGATCACGGCCTGGCAGCCGGTGAGGATGCGGTCGTTGAGGTGGTCGAGGTGCTGGTAGGCCTCCGGCGTGAGGACCTCGAGCAGGTTCGCGCGCGTGGCGGCCATGCCGAGCGGGTTCCCGTTGTAGGTGCCGACCTGGAACACGGAGCCGTCCTCGACGACCGTCATGACCTCCTCGGTGCCGCCGATCGCGCCGGTCGGCACGCCGCCGCCGAGCGCCTTGGCGAGCGTGACCATGTCGGGCATCACGCCCCACTTCTCAGTCGCGCCGCCGGCCGCGATGCAGAGGCCGGTCTTGACCTCGTCGAAGATCAGCACGATGCCGTGCCTGGTGGTGATGTCACGGACCGCCTCGAGGTAGCCGGGCTGCGGGAGCACGACCCCGAGGTTCATCATCGCCGGCTCCATGATCACGACGGCGGGGAGGCGGCCCTCGGCGGCGAGGCGCTCGATCCGGCGCTCCATCGCGGGCGCGTCGTTGAACGGGACGGCGACGGTGTTGTCGACGGTCGCCTGCGGGATGCCGGCGCCGTAGGGCAGCGACGCAAGGTTCTCGCGGTCGCCGATCTTGTCGTACTCGACCCCGATCGAGACCATCACCGTGTCGTGATGGCCGTGGTAGGAGCCGAAGATCTTCATCACGGTGTCGCGCTTCGTGTACGCGCGCGCGATCCGGATGGCGTCCATCGTCGACTCCGAGCCGGAGTTCGTGTAGCGCCAGCGCGGCAGCCCCCAGCGCCGCTGCAGCTCCTCGGCGACCACGATCGCGTCCTCGGTCGGCGCCGCGAAGTGCGTGCCTGAGTCGTAGCGGTCGCGGATCGCCTTGCCGATCGCCGGGTGCGCGTGGCCCTGGACCATCGAGCCGAAGCCGTTGTGGAAGTCGTACATCTCGTTGCCGTCGACGTCCCAGACCCGCGGGCCCTGGCCGCGCTCGAGGTAGATCGGCCAGGGGTCGCGCAGCTGATACGAGGACGCGACGCCGCCGCTGAGCACGTTCTGCGCACGGCGGTACGTCTCGGCGGACTTCTGGGTCGCGTCGTTGAGCGCCTTCTCCTCGCGCTCGATGAGCTCCTTGATCTTCTGACGGTCGATCTGAGCGGGGGCGTCGACGGCCATGCATCTCTCCTGGGGACGGTTGTCCGGGAGGTTACTCGCGCGGAGAGCGCCGGAGCCGTTGCTACGCTCGTCGCTCGTGGAGCCCTCCGACTTTCGCGACGGTCCGCGCGACGAGTGCGGAGTGTTCGGCATCTGCGCGCCCGGCCGCGATGTCGCCCGTCTCGCGTACTTCGCGCTGTATGCGCTCCAGCATCGGGGGCAGGAGTCGGCGGGGATCGCGACCGCGCAGCGCGGCCACATCATGGCCATGCGCGACCAGGGGCTCGTGAACCAGGTCTTCGACGAGCAGCGCCTGCGCGCCCTGCAGGGCGACATGGCGGTCGCCCACGTCCGCTACTCGACCACGGGCGCCTCCTCGTGGGAGAACTCGCAGCCCGTCTGGCGCGCCGATCGCCGCGAGGTCGCGCTCGCCCACAACGGCAACCTCGTCAACGCGATCGAGCTGCACGGCGAGCTGCGGGAGCGGGGCGTCGCGTTCCGCTCGACGTCGGACTCGGAGATCATCGCGGCGCTGCTGTCGACGCACGAGGCCGACTCGATCGAGGACGCGCTGGCCGACGTCATGCGGCGGCTCGAGGGCGCCTACTCGACCGTGGTCATGACCAAGGACCGCGTGGTCGCGTTCCGAGACCCCGCCGGCGTACGACCCCTGTCGCTGGGCATGCTCGACGACCGCTACTGCGTGGCGTCCGAGACCTGTGCGTTCGACATCATCGGCGGCACGTTCCTGCGCGACGTCCAGCCCGGCGAGATCGTGTCGCTGACGCCTGAAGGCGTGCAGACGCGGATGGGGGTTGCCGGGGATCGCCGCGCGCTGTGCGTGTTCGAGCACATCTACTTCGCGCGGCCCGACTCGCGGCTGGGCGGGCAGGTGCTCCAGGTCGCGCGCGGGCGGATGGGGGAGATCCTCGCGGGCGAGGCGCCGGTCTCGGCCGATCTCGTGATCCCGGTGCCGGACTCGGGGAACCCGGCCGCGCGCGGCTTCGCTCGGGCGAGCGGGCTGCCGCAGGACGACGGGCTGATCAAGAACCGCTACGTCGCGCGCACGTTCATCCAGCCGGGCCAGGAGCTGCGCCGGCACGGCCTGCGGATGAAGTTCAACCCGCTGCCGGACGTGGTGGCGGGCAAGCGGATCGTGGTGGTCGACGACTCGATCGTGCGCGGCAACACGACGCGCCAGATCGTCGCGATGCTGCGCGACGCGGGCGCCGCGGAGGTGCACATGCGGATCAGCGCGCCGCCGATCCGCCATCCCTGCCACTACGGGATCGACATGTCGACGCGCGAGGAGATGATCGCGCACGGGCGGACGGAGGCCGAGGTGGCGGCGGAGCTCGGCGCCGACTCCCTGGCGTACCTGTCGTTGCGCGGCGTGTACGAGGCGATCCGCTCGACGCGCGAGACGCACTGCGACGCCTGCTTCTCCGGCGAGTACCCACTCGCCGGCACGGCCGCCGCGCAGCGCAAGGACGCCTTCGAGCTTCCTTTGGTTCGCGCCTAGCTCTTGGATTCCGTCTTCGTCTCCGCCTCGCTCTTCCGCCTCTGGCGGCCGAACTTGCCGTAGACGTACAACGGGAGCTGGCGTCGCAGCGTCACTTCGACCACCTTGGCGACTTCCTGCTCGCTCATCGCCTGCGGGGCGTGACGGTTCACGAAGGCGGTCAGTCCCCTCATGCTTCTGGGTGTCAGCGGCACCGGGAACGAGTAGGCGTCGGCCTCCTGCGCCTGTGTCCCGAAGCCGCGGACGGGCGGGGCCTGCGGCGGATACCGCACCGCGCCGCCCCGGGGGTAGTTGACGTCCCGATCGCCCGTCGTGCCGCTCACCATGCCGACGACCTCGCCGCCGGACTCCTGGCCGACGGCCGTGATCGTCGAGGGCTCGGGGGTATCGACGTCCAGGGCGTAGAGGTAGCCCGGGTCCGGCTCCTTCTTCTCAGGCTCCCTCTCGTTGGCGAGGCCGATGCCCTGCTGCCTGCCGGCGATCAACCCCGTGGCATGGATGCTCTCGAGGTAGTCCTCCTTGGTCATGTGCACCCGCAGATGGACCGTGGCAGGGAACCTCGGGTCGTCCTTGTGGCGCTTCGGCAGCGGGTCCTCTTCGTAGACGAACTCCTCGGACCGCGCCTCGTCCTTCGGCTCATCCGTCTCCTCCGGGACGGGGTCGATCTCCAGCTCGAAGATGTCCTCGAGCGACGAGGGCTTGCCCTCCGTGGCCTTCACCGTCTGCGGGAAGGACGGGGTCGGGAGCGGCGGCGCCGCGATCCGGACGGTCGGCCTTGGGCGAACCGGCTGGAACGCAGTGGTCGGTGCGTGCGCCGGGACCGGTGCCGCCGCGGGCCGCGGCTGCAAGTGGGGGCGCTCGTCCGCGATCAGCTTCGCGAGCACCTTGACGGCCGCGTGCTTCTCCTTGTCCAGATCCGAGAGCCAGCGGTTGGTCTTCTGGTGCTCCTGCCAGGCCTGGATGGCGATTTCGAGGGCGGTCAGCGTGGCCGTGCGCGCTTTGACGTCCTCGTCGCGGAGCTGCCCATACTCCTTCACCCGGTCGACCACCGGCGGCCAGAGCGAGGTCAGGGTCCACCCCGTCTTGAGCTTCACGATCTCCGTCGTCGCCGTCTTCCACGTACTCGGCGAGCGCTGCAGCGCCGGGCCCGAAAGCATCCGGGCGACCGCAGCGTTGCCCGCCGACCGCTGCAGCGCAACCACGGCCGCAGCGTCCGGCCGTCGACCGGGCACCGGCGGCCGCGCCGTGCCTTCGAGCGCTTCGCGCTCGCGGCGGTCGGTCGGTTTCGGTCTCCGAACCAGCATCTGCGGCCTGCGCGGTAACACCTATCACCATTTGCTCGGCTTGTCGCGCCGAACGACCGGCGGATCGAGTCACGACTCCGTCACGACTTCGCGACAAACCCGCGCAACACCCCTTTGCCCTCCGGAGCCGGCGGTATGGTCGCCCGTCCATGTCGGTCGCGCTCGAGAACGTCGCCCTGCCGGGGCTGGGGCCGCCGCCGCCCGAGCCGGTCGCGCGGTCGCGCGATCCCGAGGGCGCGCTGCGGGAGCTGTTCGGCTTCCCGGCGTTCCGGCCGGGGCAGCGCGAGGCGGTCGACGCCGCCGTGGCCGGCCGTGACGTCCTCGTGGTCATGCCGACCGGCTCCGGCAAGTCGCTGTGCTACCAGCTGCCGGCGCTCATGCGGGCCGACCTCACGCTGGTGGTCTCGCCGCTCGTCTCCCTGATGCAGGACCAGGTGGAGGCGCTGGAGCGGGTCGCGCCCGGCCACGTCGGCCTCGTGAACGCGCAGAAGGACGCCGCGGCCAACCGGCGCGTGATCGAGCGGGCCGCGGCGGGCGAGCTGCGGCTGCTGTACGTCGCTCCGGAGCGGTTCGCGTCGCCGGGCTTCCTGGAGCGGATCCGCCGCGCCCGGATCGGGCTCTTCGTCGTCGACGAGGCGCACTGCGTCTCGCAGTGGGGGCACGACTTCCGGCCCGACTACTTCCGGCTGGCCGACGCCGCGCGCTGGCTCGGCGCGCGGGCCATCCTGGCCTCGACCGCGACGGCGACGCCCCAGGTGGCGGCGGACATCGTCGCCCGCCTCGGGCTCCATGAGCCGGTCCGGGTGGCGACGGGCTTCGACCGCCCGAACCTCTCGTTCGCCGTCGTGCGGTGCGCGAACAAGCAGGCGGTCCACCGCGGGATCGCGGCGGCGCTCGGCGAGCCGGGGGCCCTGCCCGGGATCGTCTACGCCGGCACGCGGGCGGACTGCGAGCGGCTCGCCGCGCGGCTTCAGTCCGCCCTCGGGGTGGAGGCGATCGCCTACCACGCCGGCCTCCCGCGCGACGCCCGCGCCGAGGCCCAGCGGCGGTTCATGGCCGGCGAGGTCCCGGTCGTGGTCGCCACCAACGCGTTCGGCATGGGCGTCGACAAGGCGGATGTCAGGACCGTCTGCCACGAGAGCGTGCCGAGCTCGATCGAGGCCTACTACCAGGAGGCCGGCCGCGCGGGCCGCGACGGCCGCCCGGCCCGCTGCCTCCTATACGCCACCGGCAAGGACAAGGGCCTGCACGTCTTCTTCATCGAGCGCTCGACGGTCGGCGCCGAAGCGCTGAACGCGGTCGCCCGCCGGATCGTCGCCGCCGCCCACGACGGCCGCTACGACCTCCCCACTCAAGGGTTGGGCGACGACGAGGAAGTCCTGCGGGCGATCGTGGGCCACCTCGCGCAGGCGGGCGTCGTCCAGCCCACGCCCTCGGCGCCCGACCGCATCGCCGGACGGCTCGTCGGTGTCTGGGACGGCCGCGCGCAGGCACTGTGCCGCACGTCGGCGAAGGAGGGCACGCGCGTGCGCTGGCGGCAGTACCGCGCCGTCTGGGCGTGGGTCGAAGGGGAGAAGTGCCGGCGCGAGGGGATCCTGCGCCACTTCGGCGACCGCTCGGCGCCGGCGCCCGGCGGTCCGTGCTGCGACGTCTGCGACCCCGGCCTCGCTCCGGTGCCACCCCCGCCGCCGCGCCGGACCACCACGCCGAGGCCGGCGCAGCTCGCGCATCGCCCGGCGGGCGGTGGCGAGCTCGACGAGGCGATCCTCGACGTCGTGGCCTCCGCCCAGCCCGAGGTCGGCCGCACCCGCGCGGTCGAGATCCTGCGCGGCGGGCGCTCCAAGGTCGTGCAGAAGTACTCCTACGACGGGCTGCCGCACTACGGCGCGTGGTCGCACCTGACGTCGGCGGCCGTCCTCGCGCGGGTCGACGCCCTGATCGCGGCCGGGACCCTGCGCTCAACCGGCGGTCGCTTCCCGAAGCTGGAGGTGGCATGAGGGTCGGCGTGCTGGCGTCGGGCACAGGCACGAACCTCCAGGCGATCCTCGATCGCGTCCACGGGCGACACGGCGTCGAGGTCGTCGCCGTGGCGACCGACCAGCCGGGCGCCCCGGCCCTCGAGCGTGCCGGTCGCGTCGGCGTGCCCACGGCCGAGTTCCCATTCGAGGGCGATGACCGCGCAGCGCGCGACCGCGCCGTCGCGGACTGGCTCGACGACCGCGGCGTCGAGCTCGTCGTGCTCGCCGGTTACATGGCGCTGCTCGACCCCGCGTTCCTGGCCCGCTTCCCCGGCCGCGTCATCAACGTCCATCCCGCGCTCCTGCCCGCCTTCCCGGGCGTGCGCGCGATCGAGCAGGCCCTCGCCTACGGCGTCAAGGTGTTCGGCGTCACCGTCCACTTCGTCGACGAGGGGGTCGACACCGGGCCGGTCATCGCGCAGCGGGCGGTCGAGCTCGCGGACGCGACCGACGCCGCCGAGGTCCGCGAGGCCCTGCGCCCGCTCGAGCACGACCTGCTGTGCGAGGCGGTCGAGCTGATCGCTCGCGGGGCGGTCGCGATCGATCCCGCCCACCCCCGCCGGGTGGTGGTCACGCGGTGAGCGGGCGGCCACAGGTATCGTCCCCGCCCGATGGAGGGAGGGACATGACGCAGCCCGGCGAGGTCCGCGTCCGCCGCGCGCTGCTGTCCGTCTCCGACAAGACCGGCGTCGTCGAGTTCGCCCGCGGGCTGGCGGAGCTCGACATCGAGCTCGTGTCGACCGGCGGCACCGCGGCCACGCTGCGCGAGGCCGGCCTCGGGGTCCGCGACATCGAGCACTTCACGGGTTTCCCGGAGATCATGGGCGGCCGCGTCAAGACGCTGCACCCGAAGCTCTACGCCGGCGTGCTGGCGCTGCGCGACGACCCGGCGCACATGGCGGCGGCGGAGGAGCACGAGGTCGAGTTCGTGGACCTCGTGTGCGTGAACCTCTACCCGTTCGAGTCGTGGGCGGGGCGGCGCGGCGTCACCGAGCACGAGGTGCTCGAGCACATCGACATCGGCGGGCCGACGATGATCCGCGCGGCCGCCAAGAACTTCGCGTTCACGGCAGTGGCGGTCAAGCCCGAGAGCTACGACGCCGTGCTCCAGGAGCTCCGCGAGGGCGAGAACAAGCTCTCGCTGCAGACGCGCGAGTCGCTGGCGGCGGAGGCATTCGCCTACACCGCTCGCTACGACACCGCGATCTCGCGCTGGTTCGCCGAGAAGCAGGGCGACTTCCCGGAGCTGATGATGTCCGCCTACGAGAAGGTCACCGACCTCTCGTACGGCGAGAACCCGCACCAGCGCGCGGCCTACTACTCACAGGTCGGCGCGCGCATGCACGTCCTCTCGCAGGTCCGCCAGCTCGGCGGCAAGGACCTGTCGTTCAACAACGTGCTCGACATCAACGCGGGCCGGCTGCTCGTGCAGGAGTTCGAGGTCCCCGCCTGCGCGATCATCAAGCACAACAACCCGTGCGGGGTCGCGATCGGCAGCTCGGCGATCGAGGCCTACCGGCGCGCGTTCGCCAGCGACCCGGTGTCGGCGTTCGGCGGCGTCATCTGCTTCAACCGGCCGATCGACGCCGAGCTCGCCGAGGCGCTGACCGGGCAGTTCGTCGAGGTCGTCATCGCGCCCGGCGTCGGCGAGGACGCGGTCGCGGTGTTCTCCGCCAAGCCGAACCTGCGCGTGCTCGAGGACGGCGAGCGCCGGCGCGTGAACATCTCGGAGTGGGACCTCAAGCGCGTGGTCGGCGGCCTCCTGGTGCAGGACCGCGACCTCGATCTCGAGGACCGCTCGGAGATGGAGGTGGTCACCGAGCGCAAGCCGTCCGAGCGCGAGTGGGGCGAGATGCTGTTCGCCTGGAAGGTGTGCAAGCACGTGCGGTCGAATGCGATCGTGCTGTCGCGGGACCTGGCGTCGGTGGGCATCGGGGCCGGGCAGATGAGCCGGGTCGACTCGGTCCGGATCGCGATCGACAAGGCGCGCGCCGCGGGGGCGGACCTGAGCGGCGGCGCGCTGGCCTCGGACGCGTTCTTCCCGTTCTCAGACGGGCCGCAGCTGGCGGTCGAAGCCGGGATCACGGCCGTGATCCAGCCCGGCGGCTCGGTGCGCGACCACGAGGTCGTCGAGGCTGCGGACGCCGCCGGCATCTCGATGGTCTTCACCGGGCGTCGGCACTTCCGGCACTAGTTTCGCGACACTACGCGCCGTAGAGCACTCGCGTCCAGATGGTGGTCAGCGTCTTGGCGACCGCACGGCGGTCCGCGGCCGGCTCGCTGCCGAAGCTGAGGTTCAGGTAGCGCTCCATCATCCACACGAGCGCGCTGGCGGTCTCGACGGGGTCGAGCGGCAGGATCCGACCGGCCGCGATCTCGGCCTCGATGTGGCGGGCCGTGGCGTCGACGAAGCCCTGCACGATCGCGCGGTACGCCTGCTCGACGCCGGGGTCGTCGGCCGCGGCGTCGGCGAGCGCGCGCATCACCGGCCCGTGCTCGGCGTAGACCTCGACGATCCCCTCGAGCGCCTGCCGCGCGAGGTCGGGCCCGTCGCCGCTCCCGCGCAGCCAGCGGTCGGACATCTCGAACAGCTCGGCGCCGAGGTGCTCGACCACCCGCAGGACGAGGTGGTGGCGGTCGCGGAAGTAGACGTAGAACGAGGGCCGCGAGAGCTCGGTCCGCCGCATCACCTCGTCGACGGTGAGCTCCCGGAACGGCCGCTCGCGCAGCAACGCCTCGGCAGCTGCGATGATCTCGCGCTCCGCGACCTCCGGGGTCCTCCTGCGCCGCCGTGCAGGGACCCTCCGACCCTCATCCCCGGGGTGCACGGAGCCAGCTTAGCCCGGCGATTTACCATCTTGGGGCCCTCGTAGCTCAGCGGTTAGAGCGGCGGACTTTTAATCCGCGCGACCCGGGTTCGATTCCCGGCGGGGGCACTGCAGCAGGCGCAACGAACGACGAGGTCCGGTGATATGTCCCGTATGGGTCTTCGAGCCGGCCGTCGCCGTGCCGTCGCGCGTCTTGCGGCGCTCTCTGTTGCGATCGCGGCCGCGTTCGCGGGCGTGACCCTCGCCGGCATCACGCCGGCCGAGGCGGAGCGGTGGGTGGACGGCGCGGGCCTCGCCGGTCCGGCGCTGTTCGTGCTCGCCGGGGGCGCGCTCGGGCTTGCGCTGTTCCCGGGCCACGTCATCGCAACGGTCGCGGGCATGCTGTTCGGCGCTGTCGCCGGGACAGCGCTGGCGCTGGCCGCAGCGCTCGTCGGCGCCGGGCTCTGCTGGGTTGCTGCTCGCCGGCTGGGCGCGGATGCCGTGCTCTCCCTCCTCGGGCCGCACGGACGTCGGTGGCGCAACTGGTTGGCGGCGAACGGCTTCAACGCCGTGCTCGCGAGCCGGTTGGCGCCCGGCATGCCGTCCGGCGCCGTCAACTACCTGGCCGGCCTGGCGGGGATCCGGCCGCGAGCCTTCCTCGCCGCGGTGGCTATCGGCGCGCTGCCCAAGACCATCGCCTACGTCTCGCTCGGCGGCGCGCTCTCGGATCCGCTGTCCGCCCGAGGCGCCTTCGCGGTCACCCTCTACGTTGCCGCCGCGGCCGGCGGAGCGCTTGTCGCCCGTCGCCTCATCCGCTCCCGACCGATCGCGGTGCCCGCCTGATGGCCGAGTTGATCTGGAGCATCATCGGCGTGCTCGGCGGCATCGCCTTGATCGTCTTCATCCTGTGGTCGCTGGCCACCGGCCGAGGCGACCGCGACCGCGAGGAGGAAGCCCGCCGTTTCTACGACGAGCACGGCCATTGGCCAGACGAGCCCGCCGCGTAGACTGCCATCCGCGCCCCCATGGTCTAGCGGTTAGGACGCTGCCCTTTCACGGCAGAGATCGTCGGTTCGAATCCGACTGGGGGTACTGTCCGACCGCGATGCGAACATTCGTTCGTGAAGCTGGCGGAGCGGGAACAGGCGCGCAGACTGCGTCGCGAGCAGGGGCTTCCGATCAAGGTGATCGCGGCGACGGTCGGCGTCTCGTCGAGCAGCGTAAGTCGCTGGGTCGCCGACGTGGAGCTGACTCCCGAGCAGGAGGCGGCACTGCGCGATGCGAATCCGATCTACAACCGCCAGCGAAGCGGAACCGCGCGTTCGAGCGCCAACGCGCGGCTGCGGCGCATCGACGCCCAGCACCACGGTCGCTCGTTGGCGCAGCGAGGCGATCGACGGCACGAGATCGGCTGCATGCTCTACCGGGCGGAGGGATCCAAGAGCCGGAACCAGCTCGCCTTCACGAACGCCGACCCAGATTTGGTCGACCTGTTCGTCCATTTCCTGCGGCGCTGCTACCGGGTGGCCCGCGAGCGCATCGCGTTGACCGTCAATGTGCATCTCGGCAACGGCATGGCGCTCGAGGAGATCGAGACCTGGTGGCTCACGCGTCCCAGCGGAAGCGGAGGACCCTCCCGTACGGCACGGTCCGGATCACGGTGTCATCGACGTTCATCGTCCAGAGCATCTTCGGTGCGATCCAGGCATACGCCGGCTTGCAGCGATCGGAGTGGCTGGGCTGAGGATCAGCTGACGCTTCGCGTCAGCCCGCCGTCGACGAGCAGCGACGTGCCGGTGATGTAGCCGGCGGGAACCGAGCAGAGGAAGACCGTCGCGGCGGCGAGCTCCTCGACGGTCCCGAGGCGGCCGGCCGGGATCGTCTCCCGCGCGCGCTCCTGGGCCGCCTCGAGCGAGCCGGCGGTGTCGATCATGCGGTCGGTGGCGATGTTCCCCGGGTGGACGTGGTTGAGCGTCACGCCGTCGCTCGGCGCACTGGCGCGCCAGCACCTTGAACGCCGCGACCAGCCCCGGGCGGTGGGCGTTGGAGAGCTGGAGGTTGTCCACCGGCTCGCTCACGGCAAGCGATCCGATGGCGACGACGCGGCCGAAGCCGCGCTCGCGCATCCCGGGCAGCAGCCGCTCGAGGAACGCCATCGGCGTCAGCACCAGCGAGCGGTGCGCGGCCTCCCACTCCTCGCGCGAGAATCCGAGCGGATCGGACCCCGCGGGCGGGCCGCCGGTGTTCGCGACGTAGACGTCGATCGGCCCGAGGTCGGCCTCGACGCGGTCGACTACACCGCCCGCCGCGCCCGGATCGTCGGCGTCGAACACGTAGCCGCGCGCGCCGATCTCCGCCGCCACGGCCTGGATCCGCTCCTCGGAGCGCGAGGCGATCGCCACCCGCGCGCCCTCCCGCACCAAGGCTTCGGCGATCCCGCGTCCGAGCCCCTTCGACGCCCCCGTGACGAGCGCCACCCGACCTTCGAGCCCGAGGTCCATCAGGCCACCACCGGCACCCGACGCCCGGCAAGCCACGCACACCACAGCCCGAACCCGGTCAATCCCAGCGGCGTCCCCAGCCAGTGCACGCCGACCGCCACGCCGAGCAGCATCGGCAGGCCCGACAGGGCCGCGCCCACGAGCACCGCGCCGAGCGGCAGTCGCAGCCCGGCGCCGACCACCAGCGCGCACCCGCCCCACACGGCCGGGCCGGCGAGCCAGCCCCAGTCCTCGAAGAACGATCGCGGGAGCGCGGCCGCCAGCGCGACGGCCACCACCGCCAGCAGCGCACCCTGCAGCACCGCGGCGCGCAGACCCACCGACCTGTCCATGCGCGGCATGATGGCAGCGACCCTTCGCGAGCGACATCCGGCTCCCCGATCGCGGGAGGCGCCGCCGCGCTGGGCTTCGAGGCGACTACGATCATCCGGGCCAGGGCGGTTAGCTCAGCTGGTCAGAGCGCCTGCCTTACAAGCAGGAGGTCGCCCGTTCGAGCCGGGCACCGCCCACTTGGTGAAAGCCCCGCTAACGCGGGGTTTCGCTACTTCAGGACCCGGCTTACCTCCCACGCGGCGGCAGCGTATGGAAGCGTTTTGGAAGCACTCGGGTTCCGAAGATTCGCGCGGTGGGTCGTTTAGGCCTCCTGGTCTGCGCGGGAGGCGGCCTGTGGAAGCGATCTGGAAACAGCCTGTCTCGCCTGCGGGCGGCTTGTAATCGTGTCGAGCGATGCCGGGGATCGCCCTTAGTACAGACGGTTCGAGAAGGAACGATCGGCGCCGTTCTTTGACCTGCTCGACCTGGTGGAGCCGTGCGCGGGAGGCCGCGGGGTGGATCCCGGGTGCGGCACAGGCGAACTCACCCGGGCGCTGCATGAGCGACCCGCGCTCGCACCATGGTCGGCGTTGACTCGTCGTCGGCGATGCTTCGGCCGTGCGCCGATCACGCGGGCGATGGCTTGATGTTCGGGCGCGCCGACATCGCCGAATGGGCCCCATCCGAGCCCGTCGATCTGGTCTTCTCGAACGCCGCGCTGCACTGGATCGACGACCACCACCAGCTGTTCGCGCGACTCACGGGCGCCCTGTCACCCGGCGGCCAGCTTGCCGTGCAGATGCCCGCCAGCCACGACCATCCATCGCACCTTCGTGGCGGAGCGGCTTGCAGCCGAGGAGCCGTTTCGCACTGCCCTCCGGGGCCACGTCCGACGCACGCCCGCGCTGGCCCTCGAGCGTTACGGGCACCTGCTCCATTGCCTCGGCTACCGGTCCCAGCACGTGCGGCTGCAGGGTTTTAGTTGCACCTGCTGCCGGAAGCGGGTGCAGCAGTCGGCTGGGTGCAGGGGACGCTGCTCACCGACTACCGACGGCGCCTGCCTGACCGCGTGTACTAGGCCTTCGTCGCCCGCTATCGCGAGCTCTTTGCCGCCGAACTCGCGACGAGCGGCCGTTTCCGTTCTCGTTCAAGCGCGTGCTGCTGTGGGCAGCCGCAGCACATCGACCGGATCGCGCACGATCCGCCCCAATCCATAAGCAGCAGGCGCTGCCTGCGCCGGGTCGCGCAGCCACCGCGGCACGCCCGCCGCCTCCAGCTCGGCGGTGGCGACCCTGATCGCCTGTGTCGGTCACGCGACCGTCATCATCCCCCGCGTGGGCGGCAACCCTGCGGCTCCTGCCACGGGATCAACGACGCCGCGTGACGGCGCCGCGCGCGCATGCACGCTGAACCGTGTAGGACTACGGTTCGCGCTCAGACCACGAGCCGACGAGAGCGACGATGTACGAGTACCACCACATCGGCATCCCCAACGACCGAACGGCGCGAGGGAGTGCGCTAGACGCCAGACTTCAAGATGTGGAGCTTGGGCTACGAGGGAAGCGAGTTCCGCGTGCAGTGGATGCGCTTCGAGGACGACTGCGACCTGCGACCGCTGATCCAGACGGTGGCGCACGCCGCGTTCAAGGTGGACGACCTGGATCGGGCGATCCAGGGCAGGACCGTGATCCACGGGCCCGAAGAGCTGCTCGAGGGATTTCGCGTGGCCTGCAGCGAGGACGGCGGCGCGCCGATCGAGCTCATCGAGACGGAGCTCACGGAGGACGAGGTGATCGCCCGCCGGCAGGCCAAGCAGCGCCAGCGCGAGGACGGCGCCCGCGAGCGCGAACTCGCGGAGGCGTTCCTCGCGCGCTGGGGCGACGTGCTGATCCTCGCGCCATAGGGCCGCGATCATTCCTACCTGCAGCCGGAGCGCGACGCCGGCGTTGCGGTCGTCTTCGTCGACCGCCCGCGGGCTTACCTCGACGCGGACTTCGTGCTCAGCGACAACGCGGGCGGCGCCTTCGCCGCCACCGCGCACCAACTGGCCGCGGCGTCGGCTTCCTCGGCGACCGCGAGACCATTTTCACCGCCCGCGGACGGCTTCGCGGCTACCGCCGGGCGCTGGAGGCCAACCGGCTGCCCTTCCGATCCGGCGCTCGTGCGGATGGACCTTCACGACCCCCGCGCGGCCTCCGAGGCGGCCGGCGACCTGCTCGCCGTCGAGGCCCGCCGACCGCGCTCGTCAGCGCCCAGAACCTGATCACAGTGGGTGCCGTCGAGCGGTTGCGTACCCTCGGCCTCCAGCGCAGGATCGCGCTGGTGGGCTTTGACGATCTCGTGCTCGCCGCCGCCGTGGAGCCGGCCTGACGGTGATCGCGCAGGACGCCGAGCGGCTCGGGCGGGCGGCCGCTGAGTTGCTGTTTGCCCGGCTTGAGGGCGACCGCGCCGCGACGTGCCGCGTCGTCGTTCCGACGACGCTCTTCGAGGGCGCGAGCGGCGAGCTGCGCCCATGATCCTGGTCGGCGGCGAGGCGCTCTATGACCTGGTGCTCCAGGGCAGCGTCGAGGAGCTGCGCGGCCATCCGGGCGGCGGGCCGTTCAACACCGCGCGGACGATCGGCCGCCTCGACCAGCCCGTCGCCTACCTCGGACGGCTCTCCACCGACCGCTTCGGCCGTCGCCTGGAGGACATGCTGCGCGAGGACGGTGTCGATCTCGACTGCGTCGTGCACACCGACGAACCCACCACGCTCGCGCTCGCCGAGGTCGACCCCGAGGGCGTCGCCCGCTACCGCTTCTACGAGCGGGCGACGTCGGCGCCCGGGCTGACCGCCGAGGCGGCGCTCGCCACGCTGCCGGACGACGTGCGGTACCTCCACGTCGGCACGCTCGGGCTGGCGCTCGAACCGATCGCGACCGCGCTCGAGGCGGTCGTCGAGCGGCTCGCGGGCGGCGCCCTGATCGCCGTCGACCCGAACTGCCGGCCGTGGGTGATCGACGACCACGAGGCGTACCGGGCGCGGCTGGGGCGCGTTCTCTCCCGCAGCCACGTGGTCAAGGTCAGTGAAGAGGACCTCGACTTCCTCGAGCCCAATCTGCCGGCCGTGGGGGCCGTGCGCGCGCTGCTCGACGCACGGGCCGACCGTGGGCCTGCTCACACGCGGGCCGAACGGGGCGCTGGTGGTCACTCGCACCGCCGAGGTGCCGGTGCCGGCGCCGCGCGTCACGGTGGTCGACACGATCGGCGCCGGCGACGCGTTCGGCGGCGGGTTCGTCGGTTGGTGGAGCGAGCGCGGGCTCGGCCCGGACGCGCTGGCCAATATCGACCTCGTCGTCGAGGCGACGGCCTTCGCCTGCCTGGTCGCCGCGCGCACGTGCTCGCGCCCGGGCGCCTCGCCGCCCTACCGGAACGAGCTGTAGGTGAGCTTCCTCAGCGTCCTCACCGGCTCGTTCGCGATGCCGGCGGCCGAGAACCCGACCGTGGCCATGGTCGAGGCCGCCTACCGCCACCACGGCATCGACGCGCGCTACATCAACTGCGAGGTCGCGCCCGAGGACCTCGGCGACGCCGTCCGCGGGGCGCGCGCGATGGGCTGGGCCGGGTTCAATTGCTCGATCCCGCACAAAGTCGCGGTGCTCGACCATCTCGACGGCCTCGGCGAGTCGGCCACGGTGATCGGCGCGGTCAACTGCGTCGCCCGCCGCGGGCCGCGGCTGATCGGCGAGAACACCGACGGGCTGGGCTTCGTCGCCGCTCTGCGCACGGTGGCAGAGCCGCGCGGGCGGTCGCTGATGCTGCTCGGCGCCGGCGGTGCCGCACGCGCGATCGCCGTTGAGACGGCGCTCGCGGGCGCGGCTCGGATCACCGTCGTCAACCGCGATCGCGGCCGCGGCGCCGAGCTCGTGGCGCTGCTGAACCAGCGCACGGCCGCCAGCGCCGAGCTCGTGGTCTGGGACGGCGTCCAGCGCGTCCCGGAGGGCACCGACATCGTGGTCAACGCGACCTCGGTCGGGCTGTTTCCCGACGTCGACGCGCGGCTCGAGCTCGAGGTCGCCGACCTGCGGCCGGGGATGGTGGTCGCCGACGTGATCCCCAACCCGCCGCGCACGCGCCTGGTCCACGACGCCGAGGCGCGCGGCGCGACCGTGCTCGATGGCCTCGGCATGCTCGTGCAGCAGGGCGTCGCCGGCATCCGACACTGGACGGGCGTCGACGCCGACCCCGCGGTCATGCGTCGCACGCTGGCGGCCATCTTCGGCGCCTGATCGCCGACTGGAGAGAACGATCCCCGGTGTTTCTGGACGTGGCAGAACCAGGCTCAGATCGCGAGTTTACCAGGTAATTCAGCATCGCCACTTGACATCACGCGGTCGATGCGACTAAGCTGAGAAAACGTTCGCTCAATCGTCGTCGCGTCTTGAGGGAGCCGCGGCGGGCAATCAGGAGGAGAGATCGATGCAGTCGAAGCACCTGCGGATCGCGGCACTCGGTGCCGCTGCGGCGCTCGCGCTGGGCGCGGCCGCCTGCGGCGGCGATGACGATGGAGGCGGCGGTGGCGCCGCCGGTGGTGGTGGCGAGGAGGTCAAGATCGGCCTGATCACCAAGACCGAGACGAACCCGTTCTTCGTCAAGATGAAGGAGGGCGCGGAGAGCAAGGCCTCGGAGCTCGGCGCCGAGGTGCAGTCGTTCGCCGGCAAGAAGGACGGCGACAACGAGAGCCAGGTGGCCGCCGTCGAGAGCCTGATCGGCGCCGGCGCCCAGGGCATCCTGATCACGCCGAACAACTCGAGCGCGATCGTGCCGTCGGTCGACAAGGCGCGGCAGGCCGGGCTCCTGGTGATCGCGCTCGACACCGAGCTCGACCCGGCCGACGCGGCCGACGCGACGTTCGCGACCGACAACTTCAAGGCCGGTGAGCTGATCGGCCAGTGGGCCAAGGCCAAGTTCGAGGGCGAGGGCAAGGAGGCCAAGATCGCGATGCTCGATCTCAACGCCGAGCAGGTGACGGTCGACGTCCAGCGCGACCAGGGCTTCCTGACCGGCTTCGGCATCGACGTCGGCGACGAGAACAAGATCGGCGACGAGAGCGACCCGCGGATCGTCGGCCACGACGTCACCGACGGCGCCGAGGAGGGCGGCCGCACGGCGATGGAGAACCTGCTCCAGAAGGACCCGGACATCAACCTCGTCTACACGATCAACGAGCCCGCGGCGGCCGGCGCCTACGAGGCGATCAAGGCGGCCGGCAAGGAGAAGGACGTCACGATCGTCTCGGTCGACGGCGGCTGCCCGGGCGTCGAGAACGTCAAGAAGGGCGTCATCGGCGCGACCTCGCAGCAGTATCCGCTGAAGATGGCCGAGATGGGCGTACAGGCGATCGTCGACTACTCCAAGGACGAGTCCAAGAAGCCGCAGCCGACCGAGGGCAAGGACTTCACCGACACCGGCGTGACGCTGATCACCGACGATCCGCAGGACGGCGTGGAGTCCGAGGACACCGCGTTCGGCCTCGAGAACTGCTGGGGCTGATCGGTCATGGCCAAGAATCCACTGCGCCGGCTGACGCCGGCGACCGCGACCGAGGGCCCAGCCTCGCTGGGCCCCGGCAGCGCCGAGAGCCGCCCCGCCGGGCTCGGCGTCCGCATCCACGACATCCTGCACTCGAACGCGACGCTCGGCCCCGCGCTCGTGCTGCTGCTCGCGATCCTGATCTTCGCGGCCACCACGGAGCGGTTCCTCGAGCCGGCCAACCTGTCGCTGATCGTCCAGCAGGTGATGGTCGTCGGCACGCTGGGCATCGCGCAGACGCTCGTGATCCTCACCGCCGGCATCGACCTGTCGGTCGGCGCGATCATGGTCCTGTCCTCGATCGTGATGGCCAAGCTGTCGGCCGAGTCCGGCGTCCCGGGCCTGCTGGCGCTGCTGATCGGCTTCGGCGTGGGAACGATCTGCGGGCTGATCAACGGCCTGCTCGTCTCGCGCGTCAAGCTGCCGCCGTTCATCGTCACGCTCGGGACGTTCCAGATCTTCACCGCGCTCGTCCTCTACTACTCGGAGAGCGCCACGATCCGCGGCGCCGACATGTCGTCCCTGCTGTTGTGGACCGGCAACACGTTCGACATCGGGGACACCCGGATCACCTACGGCTCGCTGCTGATGCTCGGGCTGTTCGGGGTGGCGGCCTACGTGCTCGGATCGACGGCCTGGGGCAAGCATGTGTACTCGACGGGTGACGACGTCGAATCGGCGCGCCTCGCCGGCGTGCGGACGACCCGCGTGCTGCTCAGCGTCTACGTGCTGGCCGGCCTGGTCTGCGCGATCGCGGGCTGGCTGCTGATCGGACGCATCGCCTCCGCCAGCCCGCAGGCCGGCGGGCTCGCGAACCTGGACTCGATCACCGCCGTGGTGATCGGCGGGACCAGCCTGTTCGGCGGTCGCGGCCTTGTGATCGGAACTCTGTTCGGGGCGCTGATCGTCGGCGTGCTGCGAAATGGGCTGACGCTCGGCGGCGTCGACGTCCTGTGGCAGGATTTCGCGGTGGGCATCCTGGTCATCGTCGCGGTGGCGATCGACCAGTGGATCAGGAAGGTGAAGACATGACGGCCGAGGTGACCCCCGTCCTGCAGGCGAAGGGCCTGGTCAAGCGCTACGGCCACGTTGTCGCGGTCAACGGCGCCGACTTCGAGCTGATGCCCGGTGAGATCCTGGCGGTGATCGGCGACAACGGCGCCGGCAAGTCGTCGCTGATCAAGTGCCTGTCGGGCGCCACGATCCCCGACGAGGGCGAGGTTCTGCTCGACGGCAAGCCGGTCCAGTTCAGGAGCCCGCTGGAGGCGCGTGAGGCCGGCATCGAGACCGTCTATCAGAACCTCGCGGTCTCGCCGGCGTTGGACATCGCCAGCAACCTGTTCCTGGGCCGCGAGCCGCGGCGCACCGACCCGCTCGGGCGCGTCTTCCGCATGCTGGACAAGAAGAAGATGCGCGAGGAGGCCCGCCGGCACATGAACGAGCTGGGCATCCTCACGATCCAGAACATCGGCCAGCAGGTCGAGTCCCTGTCCGGCGGCCAGCGCCAGGGCGTGGCCGTCGCGCGCGCCGCGGCGTTCGCGCGGCATGTGGTGATCATGGACGAGCCGACGGCCGCGCTCGGGGTCAAGGAGTCGGGCAAGGTGCTCGAGCTGATCCAGCGCGTGCGCGCGAACGGCCTGCCGGTGATCCTGATCAGCCACAACATGCCGCATGTGTTCGAGGTCGCCGACCGGATCCACATCCAGCGCCTCGGGCGGCGGGTGGCGGTCATCACCCCGAAGAGCCACACCATGAACGAGGCGGTGGCGATCATGACCGGTGCCACCGAGCCGGGGACGGCCGGCTACGACCAGGTCGTCCAGGCCGGTAGCGGCAAGCACGACGCCGCCGAAACGGCCAAGGCCCTGAAGGGCTTCGAGGAGTGACTGCGACCGGGCGCGGCGAACCGTCGCCGCGCCCACAACAGTCGGATACGGTCTCGGCGATGCTGCCAGAGCAGGCGCCCGCGCCGCCCGACGATGCGCGACGTGGCGGCGCTGGCCGGCGTGAGCCTGAGCACGGTATCGCGGGTCGTCACCGCCAGCCAGCAGGTCGACCCCGAGCTCGCCGTCAAGGTCGAGAAGGCGGTCGAGATGCTCGGCTACCGCCACAACCTGGCGGCCGGCAACCTGCGCCGCGCCGACAGGCTCTCGGCCAGCATCGGGCTCGTCTTCGAGGACGTCTCGAACCCGTTCTTCTCGGCCGTCCACCGCGGCATCGAAGACGTCGCGAGGACCCGCTCGGTCCTCACCTTCGCCGGCAGCTCGGACGAGAATCCGCAACGCGAGCGCGAGCTCGCAGAGGCATTCCTCGGCCGCCGCGTCGACGGCCTCGTCATCGTGCCAGCCTCCGCCGACCACAGCTACCTGGCGCGCGACGTCGCGGCCGGCATGGCGCTGGTCTTTGTCGACCGCCCGCCGCGCTTCATCGACGCAGACGCGGTGGTGAGCGACAACGCCGGCGGCGCCCGCGCGGCGGTGGCGCACCTGGCCGCCGCGGGTCATCGCCGGATCGCGTTCCTGGGCGATCGGCCCGACATCTTCACGGCCGCCGAGCGGATACGGGGCTACCGCGAGGCGCTCGCCCAGCACGGAGGCGAGCAGGACGACGCGCTGGTCCACCACCCCGCGTTCCGCGCCGCCGACGTCGACACCACCGTGCGCGAGCTGCTCGCCGGCGCGGACCCGCCGACCGCCCTCTTCACAGGGCAGAACCTGATCACACTCGCCGCCCTGCGGACGCTGCACGAGCTCGGCCTCCAGCACACCGTCGCGCTCGTCGGCTTCGACGACATCCCGCTCGCCGCGCTGCTGCAGCCCGGCGTCACCGTCGTCGCGCAGGACCCCTACGCGCTCGGCAAGCACGCCGCCGAGCTCCTCTTCTCGCGCCTCGACGGCTATCGCGGGCCGTCGCGGCGCGAGGTGCTGCCGACGACGTTGATCGCCCGAGGCTCGGGCGAGATCTCACCCAGCGCCCGATAGCCCGCGGACCGAGCCAAAGGTCAACGGCACAACGCGGCCTGCCGGCTCGCACAAGCCGGCGGGGTGGCCCGCCGACGAAGGAGGAACGCGTGGGCATGGAGCTTCCAGAGAAGGTTTTCTGACACACCGCTGCCTCAAATTTGCATCGTTCCCTTGCGGTCGATTACTCAGCGTGATAGCGTCAGAAAACGTTCTCTACAGCGTGTGAAAGGCCGTGTCGCGGGTGAGGGCCTGCGGCGGGCGAGTTCGAGAGGAGAGGGACCATGCACGACCGTCAACCCTGCGCCGGACGGCGAGGCCGGCTGCGCCGCGGCGCCGCCATCGCGCTCGCGGCCGCGATGACCGCGCTGACCGGCGGCGTGGCGCACGCCGCGCCGCCGGCCGACACCAGCTACCAGGAGCTCTACCGGCCGCAGTTCCACTTCACGCCGGCCAAGAACTGGATGAACGACCCAAACGGGCTCGTCTACTACAAGGGCGAGTACCACCTCTTCTACCAGCACAACCCGTTCGGAGACCAGTGGGGCCACATGTCATGGGGTCACGCGGTCAGCCGCGACCTCGTTCATTGGGAGCACCTGCCGGTCGCGATCCCCGAGGAGGGGCGCGAGGCGATCTTCTCGGGCAGCGCAGTTGTCGACCACGAGAACAGGACCGGTTTCGGCACGCGCAAGAACCCGCCGATGGTGGCGATCTACACCAGCGCGTACTCCAACCCCAGCGACCAGGCGCAGTCGCTGGCCTACAGCACCGACCGGGGGCGCACGTGGACGAAGTACGCCGGCAACCCGGTGCTCGACGACCCCGATCCCGAGTTCCGCGATCCGAAGGTGTTCTGGTACGAGCCGGCGGACGAGTGGCGGATGGTCGTCGTCAAGGCCGTCCAGCGCAAGGTCGCGATCTACCGCTCCGCTGACCTCAAGACCTGGCAGCACCTGAGCGACTTCGGCCCGGCCAACGCGACCGGCGGCGTCTGGGAGTGCCCGGACCTGTTCCCGCTGGCGGTCGACGGCAAGCGCAAGAAGACCAAGTGGGTGATGATCGTCAACCTCAACCCCGGCGGCATCGCCGGCGGTTCGGGCGCGCAGTACTTCGTCGGCGACTTCGACGGCACGCGCTTCACGGCTGACAACGCGAAGCCGTACACGCCGCCGGCCGGTGACGTCTTCGCCGACTTCGAGGGCGCCGACTACGGCAGCTGGACGACGACCGGCACGGCGTTCGGAAGCGGGCCGGCACACGGCACGCTTCCCGGGCAGCAGACGGTGTCCGGCTTCCAGGGCAACGGGCTGGTCAACAGCTTCCTCGACTTCGACAGCTCGCAGGGGACGCTCACGTCGCCGCACTTCACGATCGGCCGCGACTACGTGAACTTCCTCGTCGGCGGCGGCGCGCACACACACGATCCGGCGGCCGGCGACGGGTCACCGCCGGCCGGCGAGGTGCTCGGCGACTTCGAGGGTCCCGACTACGGCAGCTGGACGCCGACCGGCGACTTCGCGGGAACCGCGCCGCATCGCGGCGGCGATGGCCGGATCGGCGAGCAGAGCGTCGACACGTTCTTCGGCAACCCCAACGACGGCGACCAGAACATGGGCTCGATCGTCTCTCCCGAATTCACGATCGACCGTGACTTCCTGGACTTCGAGATCGCCGGCGGCAACCATCCCGAGCCGGGCCCCGGCCAGACCGTCGCGAACCTCATCGTGGACGGCGAGGTCGTGCGCACCGCGACGGGGAACGATTCCGGGACGCTCAACTGGAGGGCCTGGGACGTCAAGGATCTCGCGGGCAAGCGGGCGCACATTGAGATCGTCGACCGGGCGACCGGCGGCTGGGGGCACGTGCTCGCCGACCACTTCGTGCTCTCCGACATCGCGGCCAAGATCCGCTCTGACGAGACGGCGGTCAACCTCCTCGTCGACGGCCAGGTCGTGCGCAGTACGGCCGGGAAGGAGAGCGAGGCGCTCGACTGGACGAGCTGGGACGTCTCAGACCTCAAGGGCAAGGACGCGCAGATCCAGATCGTGGACCGCAATAGCGGCGGCTGGGGCCACGTCCTGGCCGACCAGTTCATGTTCGCCGACGCGCCCGCACAGTCGGCCGAGCAGCGCTCGAGCTGGGTGGACTACGGCAAGGACTTCTACGCCGCGGTCACCTGGAACGACGTGCCCGACGGGCGCCGCATCGCGATCGGGTGGATGAACAACTGGAACTACGCCGGCGCCATCCCGACCGACCCGTGGCGCAGCGCGATGAGCGTGCCGCGTGAGCTCGCCCTGCAGACCATCGACGGGCAGGCACGGCTCGTGCAACAGCCCGTCCGCGAGCTCCGCTCGCTGCGCGGTGGACGCTCCTTCACGCAGCACCACCGCACGATCCCGCAGGGCACGACCACGCTGCCCGTCCACGGCAAGACGCTGGAGATCAAGACCGACCTGCGCATCGGATCGGCGAAGCAGGCCGGGCTGAAGGTCCGGACCGGCAACGGAGAGGAGACGGTGATCGGCTACGACGCGCAGACGGACGAGCTCTACGTCGACCGCACGCGGTCAGGTCGCGTGGACTTCAGCCGCGACTTCCCCGGCGTCCAGCGAGCCCCGCTCGCCGCCCGTCACGGGAAGGTCCACCTGCGCATCCTCGTCGACTGGTCCTCGGTCGAGGTCTTCGGCGACGAGGGCCGTCGGGTCATCACCGACCAGGTCTTCCCGAGCGCCGACAGTGACGGGCTCGAACTGTTCGCCGTCGGCGGCAGCGCCACGCTGGACTCGCTGAAGGTCCGGCACCTGCGCTCGAGCTGGGCGACCGGCCACCACAACGGCTAGCCAACCGACAGCGGCGCCCCGGGGCGAGCGGCGATGCCGCTCGCCCCGGGTTGCACGCCTGTCGACGACTCTGCTGCTGGTAGGCGGGCGTCTCCACTAGCGTCGAACCGACGCCGCTTGGGACGAGCAGCAGGCGCGCAAGGTGAGACTCCTGCTTCTCGGGAAAGGAGTTGTCTCGGCGCACCGGATCGAGCGTCCGTTCGCTGCTCGGTTGGACGACGACCAGCAGTCGGACGCGGCGCCATCGCGACGAGCGATTGCGGTAGTTGGCGCGGGATTGCGCGCGCTATCGCGTGTGCCTCGAAGGAGGCAGCCCGGGTGCTTACCCTCTGCACTGACCCGGCGCGATCCGCGACGGATCGACGTCGTCGCGGCAGCGCCCGCCGAAGCCACGAGAGATCGGAGTCATCGCGAAGGCGAGCCGGGGGACCGCGGAACGGCTCGGTGTCCCCGAGTCCTCACGGGCGAACGCGGATGATCGTCTTCCCCTTGATCCGCTCGGTCGGGTTGAGGGCGGCGACGGCATCGTCGAGGGTCGCGACGTTGCCGATGTTGGTCCGCAGCCGTCCGTCCCGTACCCGCTGGACGATCTCACTCAGTTGGGCGCGATCGGACTCGACGACGAAGTCGACTGCCAGGCCGTCGGCGGGCCGCGCCTCGGGCGGCCCTACGACGGTCACCAGGGTTCCTCCGGCCCGGATCAGGCTTGCGGACCGCTTCTGGATGTCTCCGCCGATGACGTCGAAGACCAGGTCGACGCCGCCGACGTCTTCCAGGGCGTCGTTCTCCAGATCGACGAACTCCTGCGCGCCGAAGTCGAGCGCCTTCTGGCGGTCGGCGGCGCGCCCGGTGCCGATGACGTAGGCACCGGCCTCACGTGCGAGTTCGTCACCATCGTCCCGACTGCGCCGGCCGCGCCGTGCGCGAGGACGCTCTGCCCCGCCTGAAGGTGGCCGTGGTCGAACAGGCCCTGCCACGCGGTCAGGCCGGAGATTGGCAGGCTCGCGCCCACGGTGAACTCGATGTCGCCCGGCAGCGGCGCGAGGTTGCGTGCCTCGATCGCGACGTACTCCGCCAGGGTGCCGTCGCGATGCCAGTCCGCGAGGCCGAACACCCGCTGTCCCACCGACACCCCCGTTGTGCCGTACCCGAGGACGCTGACCACTCCGGCCAGCTCGTGCCCAGGGATCGACGGTGTTCGGTCACGGTCGCGGCGATCGGTCCAGGTCGAGGGCCACGCCATCTCGGTCGGGACGAATCCCGACGCATGAATCTGAACGATCACGTCGTTTATCGCCGCCGGCGGCTCGGGCCGCTCGACCAGCGTCATCCCGGCCGTTCCCGCAGCCTCGTCCGTCACCACAATCGCCTTCATCCAGGACCTCCCTGTGGCTGGTCCGGTTATGCCTCCTGCGGACGGCCGATCGCGACCATCCAGCGCGCCTCGTCATCGCCATCGGAGCATTCCACACCGACGAATCCTTCCCGACAGCGTCCCGGGCCGCCGGCGGCCGCCGCTCAGGAATGACAATCGCAGGGCTTTTTTCAGGTCAGCCTCCAGCGAGAGCAGCAGCGAGTTCTCCCGCGCGAGTACCGACGCCCGGGACGCCGATCCGCATCGAACGCGATAGCGAGCGCTTCGCTAGTGCTTTTCACCAGTGCAGCAGCGGGGCCGCCGGATCGCGCGCCGTTCGGGCGCCTCTCCTGGTCCAACTCGCAACCGTGCCCGAGGACCGCGTGGTGCTCGCGTCCGTGCGAGCGGGAGTCTGGAGCGGCGAGAGCCCTGCGGTGGCCAGCGCTGTTGCGCCGACAGACGCCGGTCCGCGGTCGCCGCGTGCCGTGTCATGAGTCACGGGACGGCGCGCACCGCGGCGTAGGGCCGATCGCGTGTTGCGCTGCCCCTTGATGGGTCCCGCTCAGAGCGACCGGCTCAGCCCTGGCTCTCGGTCTAGCGGACCCAGAGCTGGTCGAGCAGTGTGCCGTGGATCGGGTTGAAGCGGAAGCCGCCGACGCGCCGCGATACGAGCTCGACTGACTTGGGGTTATAGAGCGGTAGCCAGGGGGCGGCTTTGACGAGTGCCCGGTCGACTGCGGCCCACCGGCGGTTCGCCCGCTGCAGGTCCGTCGGCTGGACGCGCCCCGCGGCTCGCATCTCGGCGTCGGTCGCCGGATCGCAGAACTGGGCCGTGTTCTGGTTGTTAATCGTGCCGGGTTGAAACGCGGCGCAGCTGAGGAGGTTGGCCAGGAAGTTGGACGCGGCCGGATAGTCGGCGGTGTAGCGGAGCATCCCCGCCTGCGCGCGAAGGCGCGAGTCGGAGATCTCCAGGAAGTACTGGTAGGCGTCGGCGATGACCTTCAGCCTGGCGCGGTACCCGAGGCGGCGCAGCAGCGCGACCGTGCTGCGCGCGGCGGGCGCGACAATCGGCATCGTGCGTACGACGACGCGCATCCCGCGAGTGCCGGAGGCGGCGACGAGGCGCCGCGCGGTGCGGAGATCGGGCGCACCGTAGGGGCAGTAGCGCACGTAGCCGGGAAAGTTGGGCGGCAGGATCTGACACGTCGGGCTGGCCAGGGTCCTGCCGCCTGCGGCGCGTACGACCGCGCCCCGGTCGACTCCGTAGTTCAGGGCGCGGCGAACCCGTGCGTCGTGGAAGGGTGGTACGTGCGTGTTGAGTACGAGCGCGACGGTGATCGGCTTGGCCTCCACGTGGGTCTGCGCCGCGTGTTGGGTGAGGAGCTCCCGTCGGCGCCTCGGGTCCACTCCGGCGAGCACGGTGTCGGCCCGCCCGCGAAGGACCGCCTCGATCGCTCGAGAGGTCGGAACGTTGAGGCGCACTTTGATCCGGTCGGGGTAGCCGTCGGGTCGCGCGGCCTGGGACCACTCGCGGAACTGGGGGTTGCGGGTCAGCACGAGCATGCGACCCCGGTCGTGACGTGCCACCACGTACGGGCCGGTCGCGGGCACGGGGCGCAGGTCGGCTGCGCGTGGCGGTGTTCCCGCGGGCAGGATGAACGCGAAGTTGAGCGAGAGCTTGTAGAGGAAGTCCGGGTCGCGGCGGCTGAGATGGAACGTGACCACCGAGTGGTTGCCCGGTTCGGTGACGATGCCGTCCGAGAGGTCGCAGGTCCGTGGCCGTCTCGTGCACTGCGCCGCGCCGAGGATGGCGTCGAAGAAGCTTCGGCCCTGTGAGGTGAACCCTGCGTACGGGCGCAGCTTCCAGAGCCGCTCGAACGAGGCTCGGACGTCGCCGGCGCGCACTTCGCCGCCGGTCGAGTAGCGAATCCCGGAACGCAGCACGAATCGGTAGCTGCGCCCTTCGTCCTGAGGCACCGGCAGCGTGCGCGCCAAGTCGGGCACAATCTGCGTCGCGTCGCGGCCGGCGGCGTGTTGCACCGCCGTGAGACCGTTGCCCGTCAATCCGGCGATCGGGCTCGAACCGGTGGCGTAGGCAAGCGCGGGGTCGAGCGCGTCGAACGTGCCGGAGCTCGCCTGCACTCGGAGCGTCCCGCCGCGATGCTCGGCGCCCGAGCCCTGGGTCGCCACCCATACCGCACCGTCGGCGAGCGCGAGACCCGTCGCGTGGTGGCCGAGCGCGATCCGCTCCGCAACGCGGTTGGTGTCGGGGTCGATGCGATCGACCTTGTCCCCGAACTGCTCGGCGACCCACACGTCGCCGGCCCCGGCGGCGATCGCGTGCGGCCCGTTGCCGACCGGGATCGTCGCCGCGACAACGCCGGTCGCCGGGTCGATCCGGGAGACGGTGCCGTCGAGGCTGTTGGCGACCCAGACGGCGCCCTCGGCGACGGCGATGCCGCTCGGGCCGCCGCCCACCTGGATCCGCTGCTGCACGCGTCCGGACCGGGGATCGATCTGCAGGACGGTGCGGGTGCCGGAGCTCGTCATCCACAGTGCGCCCGCGCCGATGGCGAGCTCGGTCGGCTCGGCGTGCACGTCGAACCGCGTCTCATCTCCGCTGCCGGGGTCGATGCGCGAGATCGTCTGCTCGCCGGCGTTCGCGACCCACACCGCTCCGGCGCCGGCGGTGACGCCGGTCGGGTTGGCCCCGACGGGGATCCGCTGCACGACCGCGTTCGTGTTCTCGTCGATGCGGGAGACCGTGCCGTCGCGGCTGTTGGCGACCCACGCGAAGCCGTCGGCCACGGCGACGCCGTTCGGGCCGTTGCCGACGGCGACGGTCTGCCGGACGGCGCGGTCGTCGAGATCGATGCGCGAGACGCTGTGGCCGTCCGCGTTGGTGACCCAGAGCGCCGGTCCGCTGGCGGCGAGGTGCGACGGGGAGGGGCCGACGTCTACCGCATGCTTCACCGATCTGTCGCCGAGATCGATCGCCGCGACGGCATTCGCGCCGAGCCGCACACGCTGTGTCCCGGACTCGCCGGAGGCGAGCAACGCGGCAGCCACAGCCGCACCCGCCAACAACGCGCCCCCGGCGGCGAGCAGCGCGAGCCGGTGGCGAGGCAGCGCCGTGGGGCGCGGCCAGGCGTGCGGTGCCGGGGCGAGCTCGGGGGCCTGGCGGAGTATCGCCTCCTGCAGCTCCCGCAAGGGCGGCCCGGGCTCGACCCCCAGTTGGTCCAGCAGCGCGCGTCGCGCGTCGCCGAACGCCTCGAGGGCGTCGGCCTGGCGGCCGCTGCGGTACAGCGCGACCATGAGCTGCGCGCGCAGGCGTTCGCGCAGTGGGTGCTTGGCCACCAGTCCCTCGAGCTCGGCCACCAGGTCGGCGTGGCGGCCGAGCGCCAGATCGGCGTCGATGCGCTGCTCGAGCGCCGCGGCGCGCCGCTCCTCCAGCCGTGCCACCTCGGGCCGCGCGAAGGACTCGTACGCGACGTCGGCCAGCGGCGGACCGCGCCACAGCGCAAGCGCCTCGCGCAGCAAGCGGGCCGCCTCGCCGGGCCGGTCACTGGCCAGCGCCCCGCCGCCCTCGTCCACGAGACGTTCGAAGCGATCCAGATCGAGGTCGCCGTCGGCCACCTCGAGCAGATAGCCGCGGCCTCGCGTCACCAGCCGCCGGCTCTCGCGGTCGTCGAGCGCGCGGCGTAGCTGGGCGATGTGATTCTGGAGGATCTTCGCCGCCGTAGCGGGCGGCCTGTCGCCCCACAGGGCATCGATCAGCCGATCGCTCGAGACCGCCTCGTTGCGGTGCAACAGCAGAAGGGTCAAGACGCTGCGCTGCCTGCCTTCCCCGAGCGCCAGTAAGCGATCCCCGTCGCTGATCTCAAGGGGTCCCAGCAAGCGATAGCGCACCCAGCAAACCCTCCTGGAGACACCGTAGATCAGAACGGGTCCATGGCGCAACAGCCCCCAAATGGGTCAAAAGTGGGTGCGAATGGGCGCGCCTTGACCGGCGTCCCGGAAGGTCGGCGCACCGGATCGCACTGGGCGATCCCCACCAGAAGGAGCGCAATGCGCACCACCGGCACCCTCGCCGCCGCCATCCTCGGCGCAGCGATCCTCACCAGCCCCGCCTTCGCAAGGATCGACCCGCCGCCCAAGCAGCCGGCGCCACCGCCCATCGTGCAGACGGCCGCGTCCTCGGACGAGACCTCCTCGGGCTTTGACTGGAGCGCGGCGGGGATCGGCGCCGCCGGCGGCGTCGGAGCATTCGCGCTCGCGCTCGCCGGCACCGCCGGCATGCGCCGCCGGCGACCTTCCGATCGCCGACAAACGCTCGCCCACTAACGACGGCGGGCGGTCCCGCCGCTCCGCTGCGGGACGCCGGCCACCAAGCCGATCCCGCTCAGCGAGCTCGGAACTCGCCCGACACACAAGGAGACCCGGCCATGATCCGCCGCCACCTCATCCTCCGAGCCTTCATGCCCGCCATGGCGACCGCAGCGCTCGTCGCGTCGGGGCCGTCGGCAATGGCCGCCCAAGACACGGGCTGGCCAGCTGCGAGGCATGCCACCACGATGCAGCACCGCGCGCCGCCGTCGGCCCGCGTCGACGCCGCCGCGCACTCGGCAACGATCCGCGGCATCGGCGCCAACCTCGCCGAGCGAGCCGGCACATAGCAGCACCACCGAAGTCCAGCACGGCGCGCCCGCCGCCCGCCCGGAGGTCGGCGCCGGACGGCCGCCAGTCCAAGACCGGACCCGACATGCGGCTTGGTCGAGGGCGCACGCGTGCCACCCCGCGCGGAACCCTTCTCAGCGGCCGGTTGAGCAAGACGCCGCTGGCCCTTGAGAAACCGCCGCTCTGCGCCCGCTAAGCGAGCGGCCACCCGGGGCCCATCGCGCTCTCGCTCAGGACGTCATTCCGGCCGGGAAGGCCCGAGGCCCCCGGCCTCGCTAACCACACCCTGATTGGAGGCCCCCGTGCCTTTTGTCCGTCTCTTCGCCGTCCTGCTCACCACCGCGGCGGTGATCGCCACGCCAGCGAGCGCGAATCCACCCGCGCAGCCGGATGCGGTCACCGTATGGAACGCAAACGCCGGGAAGGCCTCGATCGCCGCTTGCATCGCACCGGTCGACAATCCCCTCAACGAGTCGCGCATGTACGCGATGACCCACCTGGCGATCCATGACGCCCTCAACGCCGTCGATCGCCGCTCTGAACCGTACGTGTACGACGCCCGCGCCAAGCGCGGATCGTCGCCCGCGGCCGCCGTGGCCGCCGCCGCCCGGGACGTGCTGGTGCCCGTGCTCGGCCAGCTGCAGGCACCGTTCTCGCAGGCGTGCATCGACGCCGGTGTCGCGAGCGTGGAGTCCGACTACGCGGCCGCGCTTGAGGACATCCACGATGGGCCGCGCAAGGACCGCGGTGTGGCCGTCGGACAGGCCGCCGCGGACGCCGTGCTCGCCCTCAGGGCCACCGACGGCGCCGACACCACGCTGCTGGACTTCGCCTTCCCTCAGGGCGACGACCCCGGCGAGTGGATCTTCACGCCCGACCGCCCGTTCGCGTTCGCCCCCGGCTGGGCCCAGGTCACGCCGTTCGTGCTCGACGACGCGTCGCAGTTCCGGCCCGCCCCACCGTACGCGCTGAGCTCAGCCCAGTACGCCGCGGATCTCAACGAGATCAAGGCGCTCGGCGGCGACGGCGTCACCACGCCGAGTACGCGCACCGCCGAACAGACCGAGACCGCGCTGTTCTGGCTCGAGAGCTCACCGCTGCAATGGAACCGGATCGCGAGAACCCTCTCCGCCACCCAGCGACTCGACCCATGGGAGAGCGCGCGGCTGTTCGGGCTACTGAATATGGCGCTGGCGGACGGCTATGTGGGCTCGTTCGAGACGAAGTACCACTACCGCTACTGGCGGCCGGTATCGGCGATCCGTGCAGCGGACTCCGACGGCAACCCGGCCACGAGCGCAGATCCGACGTGGACGCCGCTGGTGACCACACCGCCGATCCCCGACTACGACTCGGCCCATGCGGTCCAGGGCGGCGCGGCCGCCGCCGTGTTCCGGCGGTTCTTCGGGACCGACCGCATCGCATTCAGCACCTGTAGCCTCACGCTGCCGGCCGGCGACACGTGCAACGACCCTGCCCCCGCGACACGCTCGTACACGAGCTTCTCCCGAGCGGCCCAGGAGAACGGCACGTCGCGGATCCTGATCGGGTTCCACTTCCGCAAGGCCGTCCACGAAGGGATCGAGCACGGCCGGCACGTCGGACGCCTGGCCGCGAGTCGCTTCCTGCGGCCCGTGCGCACGCGCTAGCCACCGGTCAACCGGACGTGGCGAGCGCCGAGCCGCTCGCCACGCAAACGCCCCGCCGCCGATGGGCGGCGGGGCGCTTCGACCACGCTGGTCGACGTCTCCGCCTCCACGTCCGGCTGCCACCGCATGGCGCACACGCCAACACCTCTGCGCTCAGAGGCCGCGACCGGCGGCCCGATGCTCCCGCATGCGAGTCGCAGACCGAGCCGCGCAGCCCGATCTGCTGCTCCGAAGCCGCCGCAGCACCGTCGCCTCTGCGGCACTCGGTGCCGAGATTTGACACATCAGTGAGCGAACGTCGTTCGTACTACCGCCATGGACGACGACCAGGCGCGCAGGGGAGACGCCTGCTTCTCGGCAAAGGAGCAGCCTTGGCTACCGGTTCGACCAGCCGCTCGCTGCTGAGATGGACGAATCTGAGCAGCGGCCGCCACGAGGCGCGCGAACCTGCTGGCTGCTCCTTACACGGATGCGGGCGTCGTCTCCGTGATTACGCAGCTCACGACCGCCCGGGAGGGCACGCAGTCGTACACCCAGGCGCCGAACTCGCACCTACTTTGGCGCAGGACCGAGAGCGTTCGTCCGAACCATGGGGGAACCACCGATCCAGTCCCGGTGGGCATCTCAACGGTTCGAGCTTGTATCGGACGCTGACGGCCTCGCGGATGCCCAAACGCTCGGCAGACATCTACACGCTGGGTCGACAGACGTCCGCCCTCGGGCCTCATGCGCGCTCCTTTTCGAATAGCGCGGGCTCGCATCTAACGCAATACCGGCTAGTTCATGGGCTCGCTTACGCGCTCGGGCTGGACTACAGCCAGTACGGGCGCGCGAAGGCCGAGGTGCTCGTCGTCTGCGTGACCTACGTCGTCTGCGCCTCCGTCGGGCTCGAAGGCGGCGGCGAGTCGATCCCGTGCATCGCCGGCTGTGATGAAGACGGCGCGCTGGACCCGGTCCGCGAATACGCGCAGACGATCGATCACGTCGCGCGGCGGATCGAGGACGCCCTGAGTGACGGCGCGGACGCGACGGCCGCGCAGGCAGAGCAGGCGGCCTGAGCCCGAGCTGCGGGTTCCGGCGCGTTGCGGCTGCTTGCTGCACCAAGTGTCGGGCGAGCCGGCCCGTCCACGGTCTGGTGCGCCCGTGGGCCGCGCCCCGGCCGGCATCGCCCGCAAGGCGGGGCGCAAGCAGCCCTGACCGAACGGAGCCCGCCGTGATCACCACCCCCGCACCTGCACCGCCCCGCGGCGACGAGGACGCGCTCTACCGCCGCCATCACCGCAACCTCCAGCGCGCCGTCGCCCGCGCCGTCAACGCCCCGCGCGATCTGATCGAAGACGCCTGCCAGACCGCCTGGACGATCATGCTGCGCACCCAGCCCGAGCGCGCCGCGATCTTCACCTGGCTGCGCGTCGTCGCCATCCACGAGGCCTACCGCCTCAGCCGCATCCACCGCACCCCGCACCTCGAGGACCTCGACCACAGTGAATGCTGGGACGCCGTCATCGCCGACCGCGTCACGATTGACGACACGCTCGAGGCGCGCCGCGCGCTGGAGCGCCTGGCCGAGTTGCCGCCGCGACAGCGCCAGGACCTCGTGCTCCGTGTCGCGGGCTTCACCTACCGCGAGATCGCCAAGCTCACCGGCGGGCGCTCCTACACGAACGTCAGCAAGCACCTGCGCAAGGCCCGCGCCCGGATCCGCCTCGAAGAGCTGCGAGAAGCGGGGGCCAAGACGCGCCGCCGAGCCTCTTCATGAGTGAGATGCTCGCCTTACCTGCGCTCCGCGGAGTTGCGACGTGACACAACTCTCCATCGAGCTCGACACGCTTCACCCAGCCGAACGACGGGACCTCGCGAACGCGCTGCTCCGCGCCGCCTGGAGCGCGGTCCTCGAGGAGACGCGCATTTTGCTGCTCGATCTCCTCCTTGATGTGGACGAGCCAGTCGCCGTGGGGACTCCGTTAGCGACGCCAACCGACCGCTGGCGAGCGAGGGTTGGAGCGATCCCACGGGCCGATGACCCTTGCCGCAGCGTTGCTCGCCCAACTCGACGACGATGCGCTCGCCGAACTCGCGGCACGGCTCGCGCCGTTCTTGCCGCGGTCAGGAGCCGCCGACGAGGACCGATGGTTCAGCACGCGGCAGGCGGCGGAGTATCTCGGCATATCGGCGAACGCGCTCCACAAGCTCACGGCAGCTCGGGCGATCCCGTTCGAGCAAGAGAGGCCGGGCGCCAAATGCTGGTTCCGGCGATCCGAGCTGGACGCCTGGCGACGAGGCGCGGTGATGGCGGTGAGAGGATGAGCTCGCGAGCAGGCGAGCCCGCTGAGCGGCCGCGACGGGGAGGTTCCTCCTGCGAGGTGGTCGATCGCATGGCGACGGGCCGCCCTAACCCCTGGCCGCACGACGCTCGCCGCAAGCCGGTTCGCCGCGTACGCGTTGCGGGCCCGAACAACCGGAACCTCCACTGGCGTCGGGACGGCAAGCTCGAGATCGGGTACCGCGACAGTGCGGGCAAGCAGCGATGGGCCGGTCCCTTCGAGACGATCACGGCCGCCCGCGCCGAGCGGGATTCGATCCTGGGAGCGAAGGGCAAGGGCGAGCGAGTACTGCCAAGCCCGCGGCTTCGGTTTGGCGACGCAGCGGATCGCTGGCTCGCCGAGCAGGTTGCGCAGTTGCGGCCGGCTACGAGAGCGATCTACCGCAACGCGGTTGACAATCATCTTCGCCCGCGCTGGGGCGGGCGTCGCATGGACGGTATCGATGTCGGCGACGTCGCGAGGCTCGTTCGAGAGCTGCGGGCGCAAGGCCTTGCTGAGTGGACCATCGTCGGCGTGCTGAAGGTGGTCAACCGAGTGTTCAAGTTCGCTCGGCGGCACTGCGGCTGGCGAGGCGAGAACCCGATCGGTCTGCTCGAGAAGGGCGAGCGACCGAAGCCGAGCGATGCTCCGGAGCGGCGCATCTACGAGGGCGACGAGCTCGCGCGGACCTTGGCCGCCTCGCGCGAGCCATGGACCACGCTGTTCCGGCTCGCCGCGGTCGTCGGCGGCCGCGAGAGCGAGCTGCTGGCTCTGTGGTGGGAGAACCTGAACCTGACCGACCCGAGCAAGGCGACGATCACGTTCAGCCACCAGGTGGATCGTCGCGGCAACCGAGTGCCGCTCAAGACGGAAGAGTCGAAGGCAACGCTGCCGCTGCCGCGAGCGACGGCGCTCATGCTGCTCGAGCACAAGGCGCGCTGCGTCTCCACCGGACCGCGCGCATTCGTGTTCGCGTCGAAGTCGGGTCGAGCGGTCAGCCAGCGCAACGTTCTGCGCGCGCTGTGTCGCGCCCAGGAGCGCGCCCGCGACGGCGATGGACGACCGACCTTCCCCGAGTTGTACGAGCACGACGAGCGGGGCGAGCTCGTCGTCAACGCAGACGGAGCGTTCGTTATGCGGCGCGTGCCGCGCCGCGAGCTGTCGCCGCTCCCCGACTTCCACGCGCTCCGCCACACGGCGGCCATGGACTGCGACGACGCCGAAGAGGCGCGGGACCTCCTGCGTCATCGCAACTCGAACGTCACACGGGCCATCTACCGTGCACACTTCGAGGACAAGCTGCGCGCGCGTATGGAAGCGCGTATGGAAGCAGTGGGCGGCAGCCGACGGCAGAACGCGAACGGCGACCAGGCGCAGAAGTAGGCGCTTTGCAGGAGTTTCTATTCGGACCGCAGTAGGCGGCAGGCCCTCGCGCGCAACTTACGAGCAGGAGGTCGCCCGTTCGAGCCGGGCACCGCCCACTACCAATCCGGCCCACACCAAACACCGCGAGCCCGGCCGCGACCGGCGCTCAGGGTAAGGCGAACGGGTTGTCCTGGGAGGGGATGTAGATGCGCTTGCCCCCTTCCCCCTTGAGCACTCCGTCCGGCTGCACGGTGTAGTCCACTCCCGCGAGCTCCACCCGGCGGCCAATGACCAGGCGCTCCGGGGTGTCGAGGATCTGCTCCCTGAGGATCGCGACTCGCCCGTCGGCGAGCTTCATCGTGGTCGAGCGCACGATCGTGTCGCGATACACCCCGGTGCCCATGGCGTCGGTCGCGGACTCCTCGGTCGCGCCCTCGCGCAGCTTCGCGAGCGTCATCGACCGAGGGAGGGTGAACGCCTGGGACCGCCGGTACAGGTCCTCGTTGACAGCGACGCACTCCTTGTATTCCTTCTCCTCCCAGGGCGCGAGGACATAGCCCTTGTAGTCGGCGTCTGACTCTGCGTCTTCCCGCAGGCGGAAGGTGTCGTTCTCGGATTTGTAGAAGTTGTGGAGCTTGATACGCAGGTTGGAGGCGAAGTTGACGACCTTGATGATCCGCTGCCCGAGCTCCTTGGACAGGATCTTCTGCTCGACGAGGTCCGCGACGCGGTCCCAGACGTTGAGCTGCTCGATCTCGCGGCCGTAGTAGAAGCCGAGGTTGCGCGTCGTGAACGTCGGGAGGCGCAGCAGGCCCTTCTTCACGTCCTTGTCGTCCCACCTCAGATAGTCGCTCTTGGGCGAGAACTTCGTGCTCTCGGTGTCGATCAAGGCCGTGGCGATCTCCAGCCGTCGTGCCTCCTGTCCCAGCTCACGGTGCCGGGTCTCGTAGTAGGTCTTCTCGAGCTGGGTTCCGCCGGCGCCCTCCGCGTGCAAGGTCCGGGCGTCCAACAGGACGTCGCGCTTGGTGACCACGTGCTCGGTGGCGACGTCCTGTGCCGTGCCCTTGCCGATCGGGTCGAGCTCCGGCTCGCCCATCAGCTTCAGTTGGAGGGCGATCACTGCGTCGACGGCGCTCACCTTCGCGGTGAGCGCGTTGACGAGGACGGTGTAGTCGACGTCCGACCTGGGGAACATCTCCTCGCGCCCGACTGACCCGACCGCCATGAGCACGTAGTCGGTCAGCCCGAGACTCGAGGCGGCCCCTCGGTAGACGGTGAGCAACCAGGCCGTGAGCTCGTTCGTGAGGAACTTCATCACGGCGCGTGGGTCGCCCTCGCCCGACGCCACTTCCGGCTTGCCTACGAAGGAGCGGACGTCCGCGAGATGCCTGCGCCCCGCCTCGGTGGCGCGGTGGAAGCCCTCGAGGTCACGCTCCAGCGCTCGGACGTCCGCGTCCTCATAGATCTTCTTCAGTTTCGCGACCCACTCGGGCAGCCTGCCGAGCATCCCGAGGTCCTTCGGGATGGCGTCCGGCCTCGCCATCTCGAGTAGGAAGCGCCAACACGTCGCACCGTCGGACAGGTCCGGATACCCGACCGGTGGCCGCTGGACGAGCGCGGTGCAGATCCGCACGACGATGTCCGCGTCGCCGCGGTCGCCGACCTGGTGGAGCAGGCTGAGCTTTATCTCGAGTTTGAGGCCCTCCATCCACGCGCGCGGCTCGTCGGGCAGTCGCGCGATCAGCGAATTGATCTCGGGCAGCCGCTCGTCGAGGTGGGCATCGAGGAAACCAGAGCCGAACGCGGCCTCCGCGGCGCCGCTCTCGAGGAACATGCGCTGGAGCCGCGCCCCGCCGATGAGCGCTGTCACCGCCCGGTTGCCGACCTGGCGTTGAAGGTCGAGTACCGACGTCGCGCCGGGGAACGGTCCTCGGATGGTCGAAAGCTCGATCTCGTCTGCACGAGTGCCCCGCCGATGATCGGGCCGCTGGACGTGCGCGCGCACCTGGTCTCCCTCTCGAGCGATTCTCTGCGCTGACTCTCGACTGCGCCGAGGCTGGCGTCAAGGGTGACGGGGCACCCAGCCACTTCATCGAACCGCCTCCACGGTCGCCGCGTATGACCACTGGCGCTGGCAACTCGAGGTCTGGGGGAGACCATGAGCCGCATCACGTGGGCACTGGGACTGGTGATTCTGGTGGCGGCGGCGGCGCCGGCACACGCGGCGACGCTCGTCTCCGAGACCACCTGGGGAGGTGCGGCGAGCGAGGTCGTCGGCGACGCCGCAGTCGGCGCTCCGACGGCAGCACCTATGTCGCTGGATTCACGACGAGCTTCGGGACGAGCGCGCCGACGATCTTCGTCATCAAGTTCGCAGCAGCTGACGGGTCGCTGATCTGGCAGCGCACGTGGGAGGCGCCCGTGCAGTTCGGCACCGACCAGGCGAATGACGTCGCCGTCGCGGCCGACGGGTCCGTGTACGTCACCGGATCCACGCAGGGCGTCGGGGGCGACGCGGTGCTCTGAAGCTCTCCTCGGACGGCGCCCTGTTGTGGCAGCGACGCTGGGGCGGAAGCGGAAATGAGAGCGGCGAGGCGGTGGCGGTCGCCGGCGACGGCTCGATCTACGTCGTCGGCGGGACGTCGAGCTTCGGGTCGCATCTGTTCGTCCTGAAGTTCACGCCCGACGGCGGGCTGGCGTGGCAGAAGATCCGCGAGGGTGGAACCGCCCAGGGCGTCGCCGTCCGCGCCGACGGCACGATCGCCGTCGCCGGAGTTGCCAGCAGGGAGGGAGTCCCGGGCGAGTTCGACGTGGTGGTGCTCACGCTCACCGATGCTGGCGCTCTGGTGTGGCAGCGCGCGTATTCGGCCGCCGAGGTGGCGGACGCCCGCGGCGGCCTCGCGGTGGGCGGTGACGGATCGATCCACGTCGCGGGCGCGATCCAGGCCAGCGAGCGCAAGGTCATCGTCGACGCCCTGCTCGTCAAGTTCGCCTCCGACGGCAGCCTCGCGTGGGACCGTGTGTGGGGCGGTCGCAGCGGGGACGTCTCGAGCGGCGTGGCGGTCGCCGCGGACGAAACGGTGCTGTGGTCCGGCGACAGCAACAGCTACGGCGTCGGCAGCGACGACGCGTTCCTGCTCCACATGAGCGCCGACGGCAAAGCGATCGACAGCAACACCTGGGGTGGACCGGGCATCGATCACGGCGACGGCGTCGCCGTCGGGCCGGGAGGGACGATCCCGCTCGCCGCGACCGCGGAGACGGCACCGTTCTCGTTCCTGGGCGCGCCGGGGAAGACCTCCAGGGCGCGAGGCATCGTCACGATGCCGACAACGCCGCTCGCCGACGCGTCCGCGCCCGACCCGGGCGGCACGCTGGCCGAGCCGGCCGGCACGAGCCCGGGCCCCGGACAGTTCGACGCTGCGCTCGTGCGGATCGCGCCGTAGTGAAAATCGACGCCGGTCCGCGACGGCGTCGACCACATGGGGCCAGCCGACGCCTGCGCAGGCGGGCTGCCCGAGCAACAACTGGACGGCGCAGATCACCGACCTGACCTTCACGTCGGCGACCATCACCGTCTCGCAGGGCGGCGCCGTGGTCCTGCAGCAGACGTTCCCGCTGTAACGCCACGACGCACGGCCGGGGGTGCGCTGTCGCCGCCCCCGGCCGCGCCGATCAGTCGAGAACGACGAGGTCGAGGGTGGCGAGGCGATCCGGGTCGGCGACGAGGTCGATCGCGGCGATGCGGTCGCCGGCGACGGTGAAGTCGTAGACGACCCGCAGCTGGCCGCCCGGGACCCAGGCCGCGGCGGCGGCTCCGGCGACCAGCGCTCGCCGCGCGCCGCGAGCGAAGCGTGAGAACTCAGCGACGGGCTCGGCGCCGCGGGCCTCCGCGGCGGCGCCGAGCTCAACCGCGGTCTCGTCCGCTCGCAGTACGACGTCCGGATCCAGGACCTCCAGCAGGGCATCGAAGTCGCCGCCTCGAGCGGCGGCGAGGAAGGCGTCGACGAGCGCGGCCTGGCGGAGGCGGTCCGACTGGCCGGGCGCATCGCGCCGCTGGACCCGCGCCCGGGCGCGGCTGGCGAGCTGGCGGGTGGCGGGCGTGCTGCGATCGACGATCGGGGCGATCTGGTCGAACGGGATCGCGAACACGTCGTGCAACACGAACGCGACGCGCTCGGCGGGCGCCAGTGTGTCGAGGACGACCAGCAGCGCCAGGCCGATCGAGTCCGCGAGCAGCGCCTCGGATTCGGGATCGGACTCGCCCGGCTCCACGGCCTCCTCGGGGAAGTCCGCCGCGACGGCCGGTCGCGATCGCCGCGCCTGCAGCATGTCGAGGCACACCCGCGAGACCACCGTCGTGAGCCAGGCGCCGAGGTTGTCGACGCCGCTGGTGTCCGAGCGGTTGAACCGGAGCCAGGCCTCCTGCACGGCGTCATCGGCCTCGCTCGGGGAGCCCAGAATCCGGTACGCGACCGCACGCAGGCGCCCGCGGTGCTCCTCGAATGCCAACTCGGTCACATTCCCCTCGCGCCGGCCGTCTGACTCAGCATGGACACCACAACACCGATTCTGGTCACCGGAGGCACCGGCACGCTCGGACGCCTCGTCGTCCCCCGCCTGCGCGACGCCGGCCTCAGCGTACGAGTGCTCAGCCGCCACGACCACCCGGCCGAGAACGGGGTCGCGTACGCGGCCGGCGACCTCGCGACCGGCGAGGGCATCGAGGCCGCGGTCGACGGCGTCGAGACGATCCTCCACCTCGCGGGCAGCACGAAGGGCGACGAGGTCAAGGCGCGGAACCTGGTCGCCGCCGCGACGAAGGCGCACCGCCTGGTGCACATCTCGGTCGTCGGCGCCGACCGCGTGCCGGTCGTGAGCGCCGTCGACCGAGCCATGTTCGGCTACTTCGCGTCCAAGCTGGGCGCCGAGCGGGCGATCGCCGAGTCCGGCCTGCCGTGGACGACGCTGCGCGCCACCCAGTTTCACGAGCTGACCCTGACGACCGTGAGCCAGATGTCCAGGCTCCCGGTCGTCCCCGTCCCGGCCGGGGTCCGGCTCCAGCCCGTCGACGGTGCCGAGGTCGCGGCGCGGCTCGTGCATCTCGCGCTCGGCGAACCCGCCGGGCTCGTCCCGGACCTCGGCGGCCCGCGCACGTACGAGATGCGCACCCTGGTCCGCAGCTACCTGCTGGCGACCGGCAAGCACCGCGCGCTCGTCCCGGTCCGGCTCCCGGGTAAGGCCGCGCGCGCGTTCCGCGACGGCGCCAACCTCGCGCCGGACCGCGCCGTCGGCCGGCGGACCTGGGAGGAGTTCCTGGCCGCCCGAACCGCGCCGGTCACCGCAGAGCGATCGAGGCGGTGGCGCTCGGAGGCGGGACCGCGCCGCCAACCGGGGTCGGGCGGGTGAGGAGCCCGGCCCCGATCGCGACCTGAAGCAGCCCCATGACGGTGACGCCGAGCGGCATCAGCGGCGTGACTACGATCCCGAGCAAGGCGAGCGTCCACAGGCCGCAGACGAGCAGGGCCGTCGGCCGCCAGCCCTCCCAGAGCCGCGCGCGGCGGGCGGCGACGCCCGCGGCAGCCAGACCGGCGCCGAGCAGGAGCGTGGCGAGCCCGAAGACGGCGCCCACGGCGACGGCCGCCCCGTCGTCCAGGGCCTGGTGGCGCACGGCGATCGACGCAAGCTCCGCGCCGACGAAGAGCGCGCTGCCCGCGAGGGCGACGCCGAGGCCCGTGCGCGCGGCGCGCGCGGGTCCCGCGACGCCGCTGGCGCGGAGGCCGGCGAGGCCGACGAGGCCGAGGGCGAAGGCGACGGCCTCGGCCAGGGAGACCGCGACGAGCTCGGCGCTCGTCCAGGGGTACGAGAACTGATCGTCGCTCACCAGCGTCGACGCCTGCACGAGCTGACCGACGATGCCGGCGGTGGCGTGGATGATCGCCCCGGCGATCAGCGCGATGGCGGCCTTCTGCGTTGCACGCATCTCGAGCTCCTTGAGCGTCGTTGGGGACTCCTGCGACGCTATGCGCCGCCGTCCGCCGCCACATCAGCGTGGCCGCTGATCGCCTCTACGCGTCAGCGCTGATCGCCCGCAGCGCTCAGCTGCGCCAGCACGGCGAGGACGCGGCGGTGGCCGTCCTCGCTCTGCGGGATCGCGAGCTTCGTCAGCACATGGCGAACGTGCGCCTCGACCGTGCGCTCGCTCACAAACAACCGCTTGGCGATCCCGCTGTTGGTCAGCCCTTCGGCCATCAGCTTGAGGATCTCGCGCTCGCGCTCGGAGAGCTCGGCGAGCGGGCCGCCGGCGCCCGGCGGCGCGACCAGCCGCCCGACGACCTCGGGGTCGAGGGCCGAGCCGCCGCGGGCCACGCGCTCGGCCGCCGCGAGGAACTCCTGCACCTCGAGCACGCGGTCCTTGAGCAGGTAGCCAAAGCCGCCCAGCCGCACGAGGTCGACGATGTGGGACGTCTCGACGTGCTGGGAGAGCACGAGCACGCCGACGTCGGAGTGCGCCTCCTTGACGGCCTTGGCGGCACGGGCACCCTCGTCGGTGAAGGTCGGCGGCATGCGGATGTCGAGCACGACGAGGTCCGGCCGGTGGCCGGCGACGGTGGCGAGCAGGTGGCTCGCGTCGCCCCGCGAGGCGACGACCTCGTGGCCGCCGTCGGCGAACAGGCGCTCGAGCCCGGCCCGCAGGAGCACCTGGTCCTCGACGATCACGACTCGCACGGCAGCTCCGCGATCAGGCGCGTGCCGGCCCCGCGCTCGCTCTCGATCCGCAGCGTCCCGCCGTGGGCGCCGACGCGGTCGCGCAGGCCGCTCAGCCCCGTGCCGTCCCCGGGTGCGGCGCCTCCCACGCCGTCGTCGGCCACGCAGATGACGAGGCTGCCGTTGCGGCGCTGGGCGCTCAACGCGACACGTGAGGCGTGGGCGTGCTTCGTGGCGTTGGTGAGCGCCTCGCACGCGATGAAGTACGCGGCGGTCTCGACGCCGTCGGGGAAGCGCTCGACGGTGGCGTCGACCGTCACGGGCATCGCGGCGCGGCCCGCGAGCTCATGCAGAGCCGGAGCCAGGCCGGCGTCGAGCTGCGGCGGCCGGAGCCCGCCTGCCAGTTCGCGCAGCTCGCCGATCGCGTCGCCGATCTCCGCGAGGGCGCCCTCGAGGGTCTCGCGCGCCGCCGCCTCCGGCCCGAGCTCGTGTTGCGCGTGCCGAAGTGCCAGGCCGATCGAGACGAGCCGCTGCTGGGCGCCGTCGTGCAGGTTGCGCTCGATGCGGCGGCGCTCGGCGTCGCCCGCCGCGACGATGCGTGCCCGCGACGCGGCGACCTCGTCGAGCTGGCGGCGCAGCTCCGTGCGCAGGCGGGCGATCTCGATCGCCAGTCCGGCCGCCTCGACCACGCGTCGCAGCAGGTCGCGACGATCCGCCACGGCCGGGCCGTGCAGCACCACGGCCAGCTCCATGCCGCCGCGCTCGATCGGTGTGCGCCGGCGGTCGTCGCCCGGGGTATCGACCGCCGGGCCGCCGCGCACGTTCACGTAGCCGCCGCCCTCAGGCAGCAGGAAGCGCAGCTCGAGGCGTTCGTCGTCGAGGACGTCGCGCAGCAGCGGCTCGACGTCCTCAGGTGCCGCCGTGCCTGCGCGCACCTGCTCCAGGAAGGCGGCCACGCGGTGCAGCGCGTCGTAGCGCGCGCCGTTGAAGCGCCGGTCGACCGCATCCTGCAGTCGAGCGCGCAGCGGCCGGAACGCGAGCGCGACCGCGAGCGTGGCGGCGCCGGTCGCCGGTGCCGACCCGCCGCCCAGCGCCACACCGACCACCAGCACGATCGCCGCGTAGGTGGCGCTCAACAGCACGGTGAGGGCGCCGTAGACAAGCGCGCGACTGATGACGACGTCGATGTCGTACAAGCGGTGACGCAGGATCGCGATGCCCGCTGCCACCGGGAACGCGGTGAAGACGACGCCGAGCAGCGCCATCCGCCATTGCACGTCCTCCGGCCAGATGAACCACGTGCCCATGAGCGGCACGAGGATCGCGACCGTCGCGATGGCCACCGTGAGTACCCACTTCACCTGCTGACGGTCGTCCCCGTCCGCCCGCCGCAGCCGCAGCATCAGCGCACGCGCTCCCAAGGCCAGCGCGACCCACGTGACGACCCAGCACGCCCAGGTGAGCGCGTTCATCGCGTCCCGCAGCCCCGCCACGCCGAGCGGATTGACCACGCGGTCGAACGGCACGTCGAAAGGCCCCGGCCGCAGCGTGGCGGCGACCAGGAACCCGGCGATCGCGACGACCAATGCGGCCGCGACCGGGCGCCAGCGGCGCGACGGCAGCCTTCCGTCGGGGAACAGCAGCAGCGCCAGGGCCATCAATGGCGCGGTCACCGTCCCCCAACCCAGCACGGCGAGCGCCAGGTCCGGCACGTCTCCGTCGGTCGCGTAGAGGCCGTAGGTCGCGTACGAGTACGAGAGCCCGTTCAGCGCGAGCAGCAGGCCCAAGCACACGAACAGCCACCCCACCCGGTGCCCCGGCAGGCGCGACGTGATCAGCGCGCCGACCGTCGCGTACGCGAGCGACAACGCGAGGAAGGCGGCGCCGCCGACGCCGCCGAGCAGGTCCTCTGGCAGCGGCCGCCCAGGCCCGAGCACGAGGAACACCGCCGCCGACGCGGCCACAGCGACGGTGAGCCCCCACAGGAGCGCGCCGACGGGGCGGACGCTTCCGCGCATGGTCCGGCGATCATCTCAGCGCCCACGCGGACGTGGCAACCGTGCCGGTACGGCGCGGCCGTCAGTGCCAGCGCGTACGCTGGAGCCGCGCCGACACCGATGCGCCGGCACGGCCACGGCGCATACCGTCGCGCCATGTCGTCAGCGACGGAGCCCAGGCACCGGATCGGCGGGGTGGCAGCGCTCCGGCGCGGCGCCGCCTGGCTGCACCTCGCGCTTGCGCTGGCGATCGCGCTCGGCGTCTTTCTCCAGGTCTACCTGATCGGCGCCTACATCTTCGGCGCCGGCAGCGATGCGCTCGCCGCGCACAGCGACGTGGGCTTCACCGTGCACGGCCTCGAGATGCTGCTCCTGCTCGTCGCGCTGGTCGCGTGGCTCCCGCGCGTCGACATCGGCCTCTCGCTGCTGATGGCGGCGCTCGGCACGACGCAGATCGCGCTCGCGAGCGCACGCGGCTGGACTGGCGGCCTCCACCCGCTCGGAGCCCTGCTCGTGCTCGCGCTCGCGGCTGCGATCGTCCGGCGCGACCGTCGGCGGAGGTAAGCGGCGTTGTCCTCGCTCACCCGCTGGGTCCTTGCGCATAAGCGCATCGTGGTGGTCGGCTGGCTCGCGCTCACGATCGCGGGGATCGCCGCGTCGGGGCCGGCGACGAAGCGGCTCGCGAACGACGCGTCGATCCCGGACGAGGAGAGCTGGCAGACGGCGGCCGCGATCGACGAGCGCTTTGGCGCGAGCGGCAGCCCGCTGCTGCCGGTCGTGACGCTCCCGGCCGGCACGAGCGTCGACTCGCGCGGCGTGAAGGCCGATCTGGCCGCGGTCGATGAACGGCTGCGCAGCGCGCTGCCGCACGCGCGGATCGCATCGTTCGCCACGACGGAGAGCCGAGCGTTCGTGTCCGAGGACGGGCGCACCGTGTTCGCGCTCGTGTATCCGCGGCCACCGGCGCGCTCCGATTGGGGCGAGAATCCGCAGGCGGCCAGGGCGGCGGACCGGGCGCTCCAAGGCATCATGGTGGCGGGGCAGCCGGTGCGTGTGACGGGGTTCGACGCGCTGACCGAGGCCGGCGGCGACAGCGGTGGTCTCGGCGTCGTGGTGGAGGCGGTGGTCGGCGGCTTCGGCGCCCTGCTGGTCCTCATCTTCGTCTTCGCCTCCGTGCTCGCGGTCGTCCCGCTGCTGATCGCGTTCGTGTCGATCATGACCGCGTTCGTGCCGCTCCTGGCCTTGACGGCGGTGGCGGAGGTGTCACCCATCGTCTCGTTCCTGATCGTGCTGATCGGCCTCGGCGTGGCGATCGACTACTCGCTGCTCGTGGTGTCGCGGTGGCGCGAAGAGCGTGCCCACGGGGCCATCGGGGAGGAGGCCGTGCAGCGGGCGATGGAGACCGCAGGGCGCGCCGTCGTCTTCAGCGGCGTCACGGTCGCGATCGGCCTGCTCGCGCTGGTCGCGCTGCCGCTGCCCTTCCTGCGCTCGATGGGCTACGGCGGCATGTTGATCCCCGTCGTCTCCGTACTGGTCACGCTCACGCTGCTTCCGGTGGTCCTGGCCAAGGCCGGCCAGCGCCTCGACTGGCCACACGTGCGCAGCGACGACAAGGCGAGCCGGGCGTGGACCCGCTGGGCGCAAGGGGTCGCGCGGCGGCGCTGGCCGGCGGCCGGGGCGGGCGTCGCCGTGATCGCCGTGCTGGCGTTCGCCGCGACCGACCTTCAGCTCGGTGGCAGCGACGCCGACACCGTCGCGCGGTCGGGCGACGCCAAGACGGCTCTGGTCGCGCTCGAGCGCGCCGGCATCGGCGAGGGCGCACTCCTCCCGCACGAGATCCTTGTCGAGGGCAGCACCGATCCCGAGCGCGTGGCGACCGCGCTGAACGCGGTCGATGGCGTCCACGGCGCGGTGGCTCCCGCCGCGCCCGACTGGCGCCGCGGAGGGACCGCGCTGGTCGAGGCGATCCCCGTCGCCGACGACGGAGAGCGCGCGGGCAAGGACACCCTCGACGCCGTGCGCAGCGTGGCCCATGCCGCCGGCCCGGGTGTGCGCGTCGGAGGCGAGCCTGCCTCCAACGCCGACTTCATCGACGCCCTGTACGGCAGCTTCCCACTGATGATCGCGCTGATCGCTGTGACGACCTTCCTCCTGCTCGCCCGAGCGTTCCGGTCCCTGCTGCTGCCGGCCAAGGCGCTCGTGCTCAACATCCTCAGCGTCGCCGCCGCCTGGGGCGTGCTGGTGCTGATGTGGCAGAAGGGCTATGCGTCAGAGTCGATCTGGGGCATCCAGGCCACCGGCTCGATCCCGTCGTGGCTTCCGCTGATGACGTTCGCGTTCCTGTTCGGGCTGTCGATGGACTACGAGGTCTTCATCCTCGCGCGCATGCGCGAGGAATACGACCGCACGGGGAGCACCGAGCTCGCCGTCGTGCGCGGCATCGGGCGTACCGGGCGCCTCGTGACCAGCGCAGCGCTGATCCTGTTCCTCGCCTTCCTCGCGATGGCCTCGGGCCCCGGGACGGACGTCAAGATGTTCGCCACCGCGCTCGCGACCGGCATCTTCATCGACGCGACGGTGATCCGCGCCCTGATCGTGCCCGCGGTGATCCTGCTGATGGGGCGCTGGAACTGGTGGCTGCCGCGACTGCCCGCGCGCCTGCTGCGGGTCGAGCCTTCGGTCCTTCAGCGCGAGCAACGTGCTGCCGGAGCCGCGCGGGACGAGGCCCTCGTGGACCAGCCGGCCTAACCCAGCAGGCGCGCGACCGCGAAGACCTCGTTGCCGGCCCGCTGGCCGGCGACGACGATCCGCCGGTTCGCCTGCAGCGCGACCGCGTTGCCGAACATGGCGGCGCCGAAGTTGACTTGCACCTTGCCGGCGGTGCCGAACGTGCCGTCGGGCGATCCGTTGGCGTTGAGGCGAGCGACCGCGGTCGGCGAGTTGACGGCCTGCGTGTAGCCGGCGACGACGATCTTGCCGTCTGGTTGCAGCACGGCGTCGTTGCCGGCGTCGGCGAGCGAGCCGAAGTCGATCGTCGCCGTCCCGTCGCCGTCGAACGTCGTGTCCGGCGAGCCGTTCGGTCGCAGGCGGGTCACGGTCATCGTCTGGCTGCCGTTCGCGTTGCCCGCGACGACGATCCGCCGGTCGGCCTGCACGAGCACGGCCCGCACGCTGCCGGTGCCGAACATCAGCCGGCCGTCGCCGTCGAAGTCGGGGTCGAGCAGGCCGTTCGCCCGGAATCGCGCGACGATGGCGCCGCCGGTCGCTGCCCCGATCTCGGTCGGCCTCGACAGCCCGGCGATCAAGACCCGCCCGTTGGCCTGGCGCGCCATCGCGAGCCCGAAGTCGTCGCCGCCGAAGTCGGCCGTCGCGATGCCGCCGGTGCCGAACGCCGAATCCAGCGCGCCGTTCGCGTTCAGGCGCGCGAGCTGCACGTTCCCGGTCTCGGGCCCCGAGAAGCCGGCGACCAGGAGCTTGCCGTTCGGCAGCACGAGCACGTCCTCGGCGCGGCCGATCGGCCCCCACGAGAACGTCTTCCGGCCGTCGCCGGAGAACGTCGGGTCGAGCGTGCCGTTGGGCTTCAGCCGCGCGACGGCGACCCGGAAGTCCGAGTCGCCGACGAGCACGATCTTGCCGTCCGGCTGCAGCGCCGCGCCGAACGCCCCCTCCTGCTCGCCACCGAACCGGACCACGCGCTTCCCGCCCGAGCCGAACGTCGTGTCGAGCAGCCCGTTGCTGCGCAGGCGGGCGACGCAGAACGCGCTCGGGAGCGCGCCGTTGCCGGCCACGACGATCCTCCCGTTCGGCTGCACCAGCACGGCGTTCGCGGAGTCGCCGCCGCCGAAGCTGATCGTCTTCTTCCCGGTGCCGGCGAAGCTGGTGTCGAGATCACCCGCGGCCATGGCTTCAGGGACGCAGCTGGAACGGCGGGTAGCGATCCGTGACGAGGATCCACGCGTAGCCGACCACCCGGTTGTGCCACCGCATCACGCCCTCGACGTAGTCGAAGATCCCGCGCGGGTAGCGACCGGTGAACAGGATCGCGAACCACGCCGCGATCACGCTGAAGAACGCGCCGATATAGAGGAAGAACAGCACGATGTAGTGCGGGATCGCGAGGAACCACTTCACCAGCGGCAGCCAGCGGTTGAGGTCCTGGAGCGCGTCGGGATATCCGAAGTCGAGGCTCACCGACTGCCGCTCGTCGGTCGACGGGTAGCGATCGTCCATCAGCGCCACGTAGATCCCGACCCGGTTCGTGAACCGCAGCAGCTCGAGGTTCCAGTCGAACCACCAGCGCGGGTACTTCTGCCGGAACAGGATCATCAGCAGGGGCGGGAGGAACAGCATCCCGGTCCCGCCGATCGCGATCGTGGTCGTGGTGCCGCTGGTGCCGCCGTCCCAGGTCCCGCTGCCCGTGTACCCGCCGATGCTCGAGAGCACGATCGCGATCGGGATCATGGTGAAGATCCGGAAGGCCGTCGTGAGCCGGTCGAGGTCACGGTCCGGATAGTCGACGCCGAACCGCACGGGATGCTCGTCGTTCATGCGATCACCCACCTTCGCTCGATGTGCCCACAGGACCGTATGGCATCCTCGGTCGTCATGGCGATGTCGCGGCGCGAGTTCGCGCGGTGCTCGGCGGCCGGGTTCGTGCTGCTCGGGGTCGGACCGCGGGCCGCGGAGGCCGACCGGCTGCCGCGCGCGCAGGTCCGCGCGTTCCGCGAAGCCGTGCGTGGTCGGGTGCTGGTCCCCGGCAACGGCGGCTACGACAGCGCCCGTCTGGTGTTCAACCGGCGCTACGACGGCGTCCGCCCGCCGGCCGTCGTGCAGGTCCGCGACCGGGCCGACGTGCAGGCCGTCGTCCGCTGGGCCGATCGGTTCGACGTCCCGCTCACCGCGCGCTCGGGCGGCCACGCGTACAACGGCGCGTCGACCAGTCGGACCGCGGTGGTGGTCGACCTCCGCCACCTGCAACGAGTCCGGCTCCAGGACGGCATCGCGACGATCGGGCCGGGCGCCCGGCTGATCGACGTCTACGCGAAGCTGGCCGCCCGCGGCGCCACCGTCCCCGCCGGCTCGTGCCCGACCGTCCGGCTCGGCGGGCTCGCCACCGGGGGTGGGATGGGGCTCGCCGGGCGCGCCCTGGGCCTCACGCTCGACCGGGTCCGCCGCATCGACGTCGTGACCGCGGACGGGCAGCTCCGCCACGTCGGGGGCGACGACGACCTCTTCTGGGCACTTCGTGGCGGCGGCGGCAGCTTCGGGATCGTCACCGGCTTCCGGCTCAAGTCACGCCGCGTCGACCGCGCCGCCTTCTTCCGCATCACCTACCCGGCCGCGTCACGAGCGGAGGCGCTCGCCGCGTGGGACGCGCTCGCCCCCACCGCGCCCGACAACCTCACGGCGATCCTCTCCCTCACGGCGTCGACCGCGACCGCGTTCGGCCAGTTCCTCGGCTCCGAGCGCCGGCTGCGAAGGATCGTCCGGCCGCTCACCCAGGTCCCCGGCGCGAGCCTGAGCACCGGCACGTCCGGCTACCTCGCCCTCCAGCGCCGCTGGGCGGGCTGCGCGGACGGCGGGCTCGCGAGCTGCCACGACTACCTGCGGTCCGCGTTCGCGGCCTCCTCGATCTACGTCGCGGACCGGCTGCCGGCGGCCGGCCGCCGCGCGTTCCTGGAGGCGGCCGAGGAGGGCACGACGCTGATCCTCGACGCGTACGGCGGCGCCATCTCCCGCGTCCCCGCCGACGCCACGGCGTTCGCGCACCGCGACGTCCGCTTCAGCGTCCAGATCCTCTCGTACACGTCGATCCCCGTCGCCCGCGCCCGGGTTCGCCGTGCGCGCCGCCGGATCGCGCCGTTCGGCAACGGGCAGGCGTACCAGAACTACGCCGACCCCGACCTCGACCGCGCCCTCCGCGCGTACTACGGCGCCAACCTGCCGCGGCTGCGACAGATCAAGGCCGCCGTCGATCCCGCGAACCGGTTCCGTCCCGCCCAGGGCGTCTAGCCGAGCATCGCCCGCAACTCGGCGTCGCTCACGTCCGCGGTGACCTCGAAGCGACCGAACGGGTTGCGCGCACCCGGCACCGCGAAGCCGCTGCGGTCCTGCGTCAACACGACGTCGAAGCTCAGCAGCGCACGTGCGAGCAGCTCCCTCGGGATCCGGCGGTCGTTGGTCCCCACCTGGCCGTAGTTGCCGTACGGCGGCGCGAACGCGAGTGGGCGGTAGCCGTGGACGTGGTGGGCGAGCTGCTGCTCCCCGTACGAGAGGTCGGAGAACACCCGCTCCCGCCAGCCACCGAGCACCTCCTCCGACCCGCGGTAGGCGTAGAACGCGCCGACGTCATCGGAGCCCGGCCCGAACCGGATCAGCCGATCGCCGGTGCCCGACCCGAACTGCACCTCCCAGCGGCCGGTGCGCTCGGCGGCGTCGAGCTCCTCCCAGGTCAGGACCCCGGCCCGGTGCTCCTCGATCGGCCCGATGGCGGCGAACAGCACGGCGTTGAAGCCCAGGTGGCGCAGGATGGCGTCGCTGCCGGCCCACGAGTCGAGCCGCGCGTCGGCGAACGTGAGCAGGAGCGGTCGGGGCGGCAGCTCGACCGGCTCGCGGTGCACGAAGCGCACGAAGTCCGCCAGCGAGATCGTCTGGTAGCCCGCGTGGTCCAGGAGCGTCATCTGCCGCGCGAACGCGTCCGCGGGCACGCGGTCGTACACGAGCACCGGCACGGTCGCGCGCTCGGGCGGTCCCGGCGCCCACGACGTGCGCTCGGCCGCGGTGAGCGTCACGCCCGGCGCCGGCGCCGCAGCGCGCGGGTCGGCCTGCTGTGCCCCGCACCCGGCGAGCGCCAGCAGCAGGAGGAGCCTCGCGGCTCGCGTCATCACCCGATCCTCGCACCCCCGCGAGCGGCTGTGACAGATTGAGGCGATGGAGCTCCCCGTGATGCCGCCGGTCGCGCCGATGTTGGCGAAGGCCGTCCGCGCGATCCCGCCGGGCGAGCTCTACGAGCCCAAGTGGGACGGGTTCCGCTCGATCGTGTTCCGCGACGGCGACGAGGTCGAGATCGGCAGCCGCAAGGAGCGGCCGATGACGCGCTACTTCCCCGAGGTGGTCGAGGCCGTCAAGCGCACCTTCCCGGCGCGGGCGGTGATCGACGGCGAGATCGTGATCGCCGGCGAGGGCGGGCTCGACTTCTGGGCGCTTCAGCAACGCATCCACCCGGCCGCCAGCCGGGTCACCATGCTCGCGTCCAAGACCCCGGCGAGCTTCATCGCCTTCGACCTGCTCGCGCTCGGCGACGACGATCTGACCCACGAGCCGTTCGAGCGCCGCCGCGCGCTGCTCGAGCAAGCCCTCCGGGACGCCGAGCCGCCGGTCCACGTCACGCCGATCACCCGCGACGAGGCGCTCGCGCGGGACTGGTTCGACCGCTTCGAGGGCGCCGGCCTCGACGGCCTGATCGCCAAGCGCGCCGACCTCACCTACCAGCCCGACAAGCGCGTGATGACCAAGATCAAGCACGTCCGCACGGCGGACTGCGTCGTCGCCGGCTACCGCGTCCACAAGGCGCACGACGACGCGATCGGGTCGCTCCTGCTCGGCCTCTACGTCGACGAGGCCGCCCCGCCGTCGCAGTGGATGGACCACACCGGAGGCCTGGCGCCGGTCGGCGTGATCGGCGCGTTCCCGATGGCCCGCCGGCGCGAGCTGTTCGCCGAGATGCAGCCGCTCAAGGCCGACATCGCCGAGCACCCGTGGAGCTGGGCGGGCGAGATGGGCCACGCCCCCGAGGGCGGCAGCCGTTGGAACCCGAAGAAGGACCTGACCTTCGTCCCGCTGCGGCCGGAGCGGGTGGTCGAGGTGCGCTACGACTACCTCGAGGGCGCGCGCTTCCGGCACCCGCCGCAGTTCGTCCGCTGGCGGCCCGACCGCGAGCCGGAGTCCTGCGGCTACGCCCAGCTCGAGCAGCCGACCGCGTTCGCCCTCGCCGACGTCCTCGCCGGCCGGCTCACTTCGTGAGCAGGCCGCGTCGTCAGCGGCGGGATCCAGGCCATGATCGCGCACGCCGCCAGGCGGTCACGCGCTCGCGCAGCGGCGGCCGGTCGCGCCGGCCCGGCTCCGGCGAGCCGCCGTGGTCGAGCCACATCGTGCGCACCGCGTCCCAGGCCTCGTCCATGAGCGCCTTGGCGCTCTCGGGCGTGGGCTCGCCGGCCTCCACCGGGATCGCGGGCGCGGCGTGGACCTGGCAGTGGACCGGGCGCACGACGACCTTCGCGCGGCGGACGTTCTCGGCGCCGAGCACGCACACCGGCACGACGGTCGCGCCGGTCTCGATCGCCATCCGGAACGCGCCGCGCTTGGGCTCGCCGAGCCCGCCCCAGCGCAGGCGCGTGCCCTCGGGGAAGATCACCAGCACGCCGCCGCCGGTCAGCACGCGGTGGGCGGTCTCGAGCGCGGCGGGGTCCGACTCGCCGCGCCGCACTGGGAAGCATCCGCATCGGGACACGTACCAGCCCGCGCGCGGGCGCGCGAACAGCTCGGCCTTGCCCATGAAGTTGAGCGGTCGGCCCGCGGGGAGCATCGTGCCGATCAGGAACGGGTCCAGGAACGAGCGGTGGTTGGCGACGATCAGCACCGGCCCCTCGCGTGGGATGTGCTCGCGGCCGGCCCTCGTGAGCCGCAGGTACGCGATCAGCAGCGGCGCGAGGATGGCGTGGCTGAGCCGGTAGACGAGCTTGTTGGCCCGGTGCTCGCGTGTGAACTCGTGGTACTTCGCGAGCGCGCCGAGGTCGTGGGCGGAAGGCGCGCTCATGGTGCGGGATTATTGCGGCGTCGGGGTCCCGTCGGCCCGCCCGACGGAACCCCGGGCCGGCCCTTCACCCCTTCCCCGAGAGCGCCCATTGCACTGGACGCCGGGTGTTCGACGCAACCCCCGCGGCGTGGAGGTTCGTCAACGCCTGGAATCATCTACCCAAAGAAGACTTCTGCCGTGGCGTAGAGCGCCGGGTCGAGCAGCTTCGGCTCCGCCAGCGCCTCGTCGAGCGGCACGCGCACGATCTCGGTGCCGCGCAGCGCGACCATCTTGCCGAAGTCGCGCTCGTTGGCGGCGTCGATCGCGGCGACCCCGAACCGTGTCCCGAGCACGCGGTCGTAGGCGACCGGCGTGCCGCCGCGCTGGACGTGGCCGAGGATCGTCATGCGCGACTCGTAGCCGGTGCGGTCCTCGATCGCCTTCTCGAGCGCGACCGCGATCCCCCCGAGGCGCACGTGCCCGAACGCGTCGGTCGCGCCGCCGAACTCGGAGACGAGATCCCCGTCCGTCGGCGTCGCGCCTTCGGCGACGACCACGATCGAGAACGTCGCGCCCTTGGAGTGCCGCCGGCGGATCAGCCGGCACACCTCGTCGACGTCGAACGGGATCTCGGGGACGAGGATGACGTCGGCGCCTCCGGCCAGCCCTGAGTAGGTGGCGATCCAGCCGGCGTGGCGACCCATGACCTCCACGATGATCACCCGGTTGTGGGACTCGGCCGTGGTGTGCAGGCGGTCGATCGCGTCGGTGGCGATCTGCACGGCGGTCTGGAAGCCGAACGTGAAGTCGGTGCCGTTGAGGTCGTTGTCGATCGTCTTGGGGACGCCGACCACCGGGACCCCCTCGTCGACCAGCCGGCGGGCGACGCCGAGCGTGTCCTCGCCGCCGATCGGGATCAGCGCGTCGAGCCTGCGCTGCGTGACCGCCTCCTTGACCTGCTCGACCCCGCCTTCGATCTTGAACGGGTTCGTCCGCGAGGAGCCGAGGATGGTGCCGCCGCGGTGCAGGATCCCGCGCGTGTTCTCGTTCGTGAGGTCGACGGCCTCGTTCTTGAGCACGCCCGCCCAGCCGTGACGGAAGCCGACGAGCGCGTGGCCGTGCTGGTTGATGCCCTTGCGGACGATGCCGCGGATGACCGCGTTGAGCCCGGGGCAGTCTCCGCCGCCGGTGAGGACGCCGATGCGCATAGGCGAAGTGAAGCGAAAACGCGCGGCGGCCGCATTCGCGACCGCCGCGCGCTTCGATCAGGCCTGTGCCGGCTCGGGCAGCGAATGCTCGTGCGAGATCCTCGGGAGCCAGTCCAGCCGCTTGGGCAGGTACCAGTTCCAGTCGCCGAGCAGCTTCATGGCGGCGGGGAGGAGGACGCCGCGCACGAGCGTCGCGTCGATCAGGACGGCGGCCGCCAGGCCGACGCCCATCATCTTGAACTCGACCATGCTCAGCGAGCCGAAGATCGAGAACACCGCGACCATGACGACGGCGGCGCTGGTCACGACGCCGGCCGTCTGCTTGATCCCGAACGCGACGGCATCGTCGGTCGTCATCCCGCGGTCCACCGCCTCCCGGATCCGGCTCAGGATGAACACGTGGTAGTCCATCGAGAGGCCGAACAGGATCACGAACAGGAACAGCGGCAGCCACGAGGTGATCCCGCCGAAGGACTCGAAGCCGAGGATGCTCTCGCCGTGCCCCTCCTGGAACACGAGCGTGAGGATCCCGTAGGCCGCGCCGACCGAGAGCAGGTTCAGCACGATCGCCTTCAGCGGGACGACGATCGAGCGGAACGTGACCAGCAGGAGCACGAACGCGAGGCCGAGCACGAAGCCGAACACGATCGGCAGGTGGGACGTCATCGAGTCGTTGAAGTCCTTCGAGCCGGCGGTCATGCCGGTCACGTCGGCCTCCACGCCGTGCAGCTTCCCGACCGTCGACGGGATGACCTCGTCGCGCAGCGTCGCGAGCGCGGCGTTCGAGGTGTCGTCGGTGCCGTTGCCGTGCATCGGAATCGAGACGACCTCGACGGTCTTATCGGGGCTGACGCTCGTCGTCACCGGCTCGGACATCTGGCCGCTCGCGAGCGCCCGCTCGTTCATCGCCTGGATGCCGGCCTGGACCTCGGGCTTGGTCACGTCGTCGGCCTGCACCGCGACGATCGCCGGGATCGGCCCGCCGGGGAACGCGGCCTGGATGCGGTCGTAGACCTTCATCACCTCGAGGTCGCGCGGCAGCCCTGAGGTGCCGGGGTTGGCGGTGTGCATGTTGAGCGCGGGGATGCTCAGCGCGACGAGGATGCCGCCCGCGACGACGAGCGAGATGACCGGGCGGCGCAGGACGCGGTCGAGGATCCAGCCCCACACGCGCGACTCGCCGTGGTTGCGGTGGCGCATCCGGCCGATGATCGGCACGCGGCCCTTCTCGACGTTGTCGCCGAGCTTGGAGAGCACGGCGGGGAGCACCGTGAGCGATCCCAGCACGGCGATGCCGACGACCAGGATCGTGCCGATCGCGAACGACTGGAACACGATGCTGCCGGCGAAGAACATGCCCGCCATGGCGATCATCACGGTCAGGCCCGAGATGAGCACGGCCTGGCCGGAGGTCGCCGCGGCGAACTCGAGCGCCTGCTCGGACGATCGCCCGGCGTCTCGCTCCTCCATCTTGCGACGGAGGTAGAACATCGAGTAGTCGACCCCGACCGCGAGGCCGACGAGCAGCACCACCGATCCCACCGACTCGTCCATCGGGAAGAGCTGGCTGATCGGCGCGAGCAGGCCGATGGTGGCCGCCACCGCGGTGACGCCGAGCAGCAGCGGTACGCCGGCGGCGACGAGCGAGCCGAACGCGAGGATGAGGATGATCAGCGTGATCGGGAGCGAGAGGCCCTCGGCCTTCTGGAAGTCCTTCTCGAACGCCTTCGAGATGGCCTTGTCCGCGCTGGCGTCGCCGAACTGGCCGACGAACACCTGCGGGTTGGCCTTCTGCGCCGCGGCGGTGGCTGCGAGCGTCGAGTCGACGCGCTCCTCGGTCACGTCGTCGTCACCTGGGATCTCGAACGTGACGAGCGCGGAGCGACCGTCCTCGGAGAGCTGGCCCTCGTTGCCTTTGGCGAGCGGGGATTCGACCTTGTCGACGCCCTTGGTGGCCTCGAGCCGCGCGACCGTGTCCTCGACCGCGGCGGTGAACGCGGCGTCGCCGATCTTGACCGGGCCCTTGCCCTGGACGAGCACCTGCTCTTCCGCGGCGTCGCGGAAGTCGGCGGCGGCGATCGCCTTGTCGGCGGCCTTGGACTCGCCGTTGCCGTAGTCCTCGTCGGCGATCGTCTGCTGGCCGACGGCGCCTGCGAGCAGGACCGAGACGACGACGAACGCGAGCCAGCCGAAGATGGCCGTCTTGCGGTGGCCTGCACTCCAGCGCGCGGCGCGGGAGGCGAGGTTGGTGGATTGCACTTGGAGAAGTCCTCCGGGGAAATCTGGGGAGAGTTCCCCGAAAGCTTCGTCAGCCGCCCGTGTGCGGACATTGGGGCGGCCCGGTGTCCGCCGGTGCGGACAACCTCACCTGGTTCGGTGAGGCTCCGCAGCGGCGTGCTGCTGCGCGTCTAGAAGACGAACGCGATCAGCAGGATGATGATGACGATGACGAGAAGGGTGCCTATTCCGATGTACATGGGCTAGTGCCTACCCGCCAAGGCGGGTAGGCATTCTGACCACCTCGCAGTCTGCGGCCGCCGTGTCGGTCTCGTCGGCGATCACGCGGTCGAATCCCGGGCCGCAGGTCACGACGTCGTGGTGGCCGTCGCGGACGAGGATCCGGTCGTCTCCTTCGTCGCCGTTGACCGTGTCGGTCGCGGGATCGAGGTGGGCGCGCGCGAGCAGCCGGTCGTTGCCCGGGCCGCCCGAGACGGTGTCCTGCCCGCGGCCGGCGCGAAGGACGTCGAACCCCTCGCCGCCGCTGATCGTGTCGTTGCCGGCGCGGCCGCGGACGCGGTCGAAACCGGGACCGGCGTCGACGCTGTCGTCGCCGCGGCCCGCGAACACGCGGTCGTCGCCGAGGCCGGCGACGAGCGAGTCGTTCCCCGCGCCCGCGAACACGCGGTCGGCCCCCTCGCCGGCGTCCACCGAGTCGTCGCCACGGCCCGCGAACACGCGGTCGCCGCCGTCGCCGGCGCCGATCGTGTCGTTCCCGGCGAGCGCGAAGATGCGGTCGGGTCCCGCGAGCGCATCGATCGTGTCGGCGCTGCGGCTGCCGATGATGCGGTCGGGACCATCGGTGCCGGTGATCTCGAGCGCGACCGCCGTGCCCGCGGCGACGAGCGCAATCGCGCCCGCGATGATGGGTGCCGCGAGTAGGCCCTTGTAAGAATGGGACATGAGGCCCCACCTCCTGGCTGATCGGTTGACGCCCCGGAAACCCTCGGCGGACCGCCGAGTTGCGGCTCCGCCGGAGGCTCCGGTTTCGGCTGGGGGGTCGGGGCCCGTTTCCCGTGCCATACTGGTCAACCCACGCCCCGGGGGGCGTAGCTCAGTTGGTTAGAGCGCCGGCCTGTCACGCCGGAGGTCGCGGGTTCGAGTCCCGTCGCTCCCGCTCCCCGAAGCCGCCGCTACCGGCGGCTTTTTCGTTGTTCGGGGGCGGGCGTTGTGGGGCTCGAAAGGCGGCGGGTACCACTCGCGGGTACCAAACGGCGCTCTAACGGCGCCGTCGTCGGCGGCGTGGGGGCGAGTTTCGCCCCGTTCTCGATTAGTACTGGCGAAGGCATCTGTACAGGTGCCCCGGGCGACGCTTGCAACGTCCCCGGCGCCGGCACAGGAGGTCGAGCTCCTATGCGGGACCAAGGTATCGCCGGGCGCGCCCGGGCGTCCGTGAGCGGTCTGGGCGTGTGTGACGTCTGGCGACTTGAGCTGACGGCCGAGCAGTGGCCGTGGCTGCTCGACGAGCTCGAGGAGGTTCGCGGGCCGCTCGAAGAGGAGCTCCGGCGCGCGTGGGTGCGGCACGCCGTCGACGAGGATCCGGAGATCGCACGGGAGGCCTACGCGCGCGAGTACGAGCTTCGGTTGGTTCGGATGATGCGCGAGCAGCTGCCGGCGCGCGGGCATGCGGAGGATGTGGTATTCGTCGGCCCGGCCGAGCTGGTGCGCGGGCTCGTGCACGGCGTGTTGACAAACCTGGCTGACGCGTTCAGCGAGTACGTGCGCGCCCTGCGGTCGACCGATGCCGAGTCGCGGGCCGCGCTCGTCGAGATCGCTAGTGCGGCGTCCGCGTGGGCGCGGACGCTCGCCCTCTGCCACGAGCTCGAGGCGTTCACCTTCGACGCGGCTGCCGATCCGGTCTCGGCTCGATGAGAAGCGAACACCGAGACTGCCAGTCACAGGCCTATCGGAGCGTCGCTCAAATCGAGGGACACCACGATTTCAGATGCCGCTAGGTGAAAAGCCCTGCAAATAGGGGGAGTTGGCGCGAGTAGGTCGCGAGGGCGTGGATTCCAGCAGTCTGCGGTCGTTTGGGGTGTGTTCAGGCCACGAAACGGGCTTCGTGGCCTTCAGCCGGGAATCGTCACGTCTCCAGTTCGAGTCGGGCACACAGGGATCGTCGGACGTGCTCGCCCTCAAGTGAGGTCGTGGAGGGCGCAGCTGCTCCAGTCGAAGGTCCGCGGCAGCTCCTTCAGACGCGCTGCGTTCTGCTTGTACTCCGCATGGATGTGCCGGCCGATCACGAGGACGGCGACTTGGCTCGCGCCCGCCGTCTTCAGCGCCGCGGCCGCGCTCTGCGCGTTCGAGCCGGTCGTCCAAGTGTCGTCGATGAGCAGGACCGACTCGCCGTCGACGTCGCGCGCCGGGCTGAACTTTCCGGGGTCGACCTTGCGATCCGCCACCGCTGTGCCCGACCGCGCGAGCAGCAGCTCGTAGCGATCGCGCGTGGCACCGACGTCGCTACCGACGATCCGGCGCAGCGGGTGCTCGGCGTCGCGAGCCTGATCGCTCGACGGCACCGTGGTCGCCATGTCGAAGCCGTCGACGCCGACGGTGCGGGCCAGGCAGCTCTCATGCTCGCGGAGAAAGCGCCAGAGCACCGCGGCCAGCTCCATCTGGAGGCGCCGTGCCACGGTTCCGGTCGCCCGCTTGTACTGCGCCAGGGCCGTGTGCAGCTGGCCGAAGTGCACGCTGTAGGAGATCGGCAGGACCGCGTCCGCAAAGCGCGGCTCCCAGCCGCACGGGTAGCACGTGTCCTGCCCCTCGGTGAACGTCATGCAGACACTGCACACGCCAGCCGTCGCGGGCGGCCGTGGGCTCAGCATGAAGTTGGCGTACGGGCCCGAGAGCTCGGCGACCGTCGCCATGAAGGGCTCCTACGCCATCAGCGTGTCGAGCGAGGTCAAGCGCTCGACACGCTCGACTACATCGTCAGCTCCCGCGACGACGTGCGCGCCCGGGCGCTCCGCGTACTCGCGCGCCCACTCGTGCGCCAGGAGCGACTCGAGCAGGAACACCGGCCGGCCGTGCTCGAGCGCGAACCGGGCCTGCATCTTCGCCCCGCTTGTGTGCGACGCCTCGATCACCACCGTGCCGAGCGCAAGGCCCGACATGACGACGTTGCGCATGGGGAAGCTGGTCTTCGTCGGCGGGGCGTCCGGCCAGAACTGCGACACGACGGCGCCCTCTTTCGCGATGCGGTCCTGTAGCGCGGCGTGCTCGGGCGGATACGCGCGCCGGAGACCGGTGCCGATGACAGCGACCGTCCGGCGGTCGTGACCGAGCGCGGCGCCGTGAGCGGCCGCGTCAACGCCCTTCGCGAGACCGCTGACCACGGTGAACCCCGCGTCCGCCAGCCCTCCGGCGATACGGGCTGCCTGATCGAGACCCTCCGAGCTCGTCTGCCGCGTCCCGACCACGGCGATCGACCGGTCGTCGTCGGGCCGTAGCCCGCCTTGGACGAAGACGAATGGCGGTCGGTTATGGACGCTCCGGAGATTCGTCGGATAGCCGGCATCGAGCACCGTCAGGATCTGGATGCCCTCGTGCTGCCACGCCTCGATCTCGCGGACGATGGCGTCGAGGTCAGGCTCCTCTGACGTCGCCTCGTTCTCGAACAGCGTGAGCGGCTCTGCGGCTTCAGGGACGTCGCCTCGAAGGACGGCTTCGGCGCTGCCGGCGGACTCGACCACATCGGCAACGTGGTGCCAGGCGCGGTCGCCGCTGCGGACGAGCGCGATGAGCGCGGCTGTCTCGACTAGGTTCATTGATGTGCGAACACGCGTTCGTGAAACCGTACCGCGAGGTCCGGACGCACCGTACCTGCCGCCCGCAGGAGCCAGCAGTATGGCCCGACAGCATTGATGGCAGCTAGGCTCGACCGTCGCGTGCCGTGCCCGATCGAAGCCAAGAGATTGTCCAGCCTGTGATATCTGAGGCTGCGCTGATCAATAGTGCTGGCCGGTGTGCTCATCACACTAGTTGAGAACTTTTCGGTAGTCGCGTACGCTCGCCGCCGTGCCTACGGTGGAAATGCGAGAGTTGGCGCTCTCTGTACGCGGCGCGTGGGGCGGCACTGGCAGTGGCGGTGGTCCGCCGCCACACATCATGGGCATGGTGTCGAGCGTGCGCTCGGCCATAAGAGACGTGCATGCCGTTTCGCCTGCGGCGGGCCGAGCAAAGATCAACTCGAGCCTGAGTGGCTGGCTCGGCTGGGCTGGGGATCCGAACCCAGGGAGGCGAGCCTCCGCAACGGCTGCCGCGAACTACATCGATGCGGTTGAGACCTGTGCCGATTGGCATGCCGTGTCTCCGCTCACCTTCGACGCGTGGGAGGAGAAGGGTGTCGTTCGCTACAACTCGACAGACGTCGTCGAGGTGCTTATACGCGTCGTGTTGCAAGACTCCCGCGGGAAGCTGTCGGGGCGGCTTGTGTTCTGGGACGGACCGCGCCTTTCGATGCAGGCCGCCGAGATGCTCGCCTCGCCCGTAATCGACGTCATGGACGCGCGCTACGCGCCAGCCGATGTCGCTGGCGTCGAGGTCTGGCAGTGCCGCACGAAAGAAACGCACAGCGTTCCCGCCGCTGCGGCGCGCGGGATGCGCGCTCAGGTCGAGGCGCACATCGCCCGCATGTCGAAGAGATGAAAGAGGGAGACATGGCAATCGATCTGGACCTCCGCCTTGTCGCGGAGCGCATCGCTGACCTCGGTCCAGGAGCCGTCTTAACCGAACCCACGATGAGTGCGCTCAGCGAACTGACCGATCGCTCGGATGTGGTCGATGCGGTCGCGGTAGAGGTCGGAACGGCTGCGCGCGCGACCGAATGGCTTCATGGGCTTCGCCAGCGCGCGGCCGGAGCGGTCGCGGATCCTGATGGGGATCACGCTCTACTCGTGGGCGGCCTCTCGGCCCTTGGTGCAGTGGTTGCGCACGAGCGTCCAGAACAGGCCACCGTGGCGTTCGAGGCGGTCGCGTTGCGCTGACGCAGCCGAGATTGACGTCCTTCCCGGTCATCCGCTTCAACCCGCCGTGCACGTCCACCGCATCCTGATCAGGAATTTCCGCAACTTCGAAACGCTGCTAGTCGATGACCTGCCTGCGGCGCTTGTGGTGGTTGGCGAGAACGGAGCGGGCAAGACGAACCTGCTCGTGGCGTTGAGACTCGTGCTCGACCCCAGCCTTCCTGACAGTGCGAGGGAACTTCGGCACGAGGACTTCTCGTCGGGGACTGCCGACGCAATGCAGGGCGCCGAAATTCGCGTCGAGGTCGATGTTGCAGGGTTCGACGACGATGAAGAAGCCAAGGGAACTCTTGCGGACGGCATCGTCAACGCCGACCCGATCGTCGCGCGCCTGACTTACTACTTCAGACCAAAGGAGTCGCTCAATGTAGATGCCGGTTACGAGTTCGCCACCTTCCTAGGAACAGACGAGAGCCCGGAGCCGTTCGGCGCCGACGTTCGCCGCTTCGTGTCGCTGCGCGTTCTCCCTGCCCTGCGCGACGCTGAGGGAGATCTGCGCTCGTCGTCGCGCTCGCCGCTTCGCCAATTGCTGACGTCGCTCGACGTCCCAGACGAATCGCCTCGATGAGGTTGCACAAAAGGCGCGCGCCGCCAGTCGCGAATTGCTCGATGAACCAGCCGTCGAAGATCTGCAAGAGGCGCTCAACGCGCGGCTGCGGAACATGGTGGGGCACGTGTTTGCCGACGAGGTGTCGTTCGGCATCGCTGCGTCGCGCGGCGATCAGGTTCTCCGGTCGGTCGAGCTATTACTGGGTGATGACCTCGAAGTCAGCCGAACGAGCCTTCGTTCGGCGAATGTTGTGTATCTCGCGCTCCTTCTCGAGCGCATCGCTCAGCAGCATGCCCAAGGAAGGCTCGTGAGCCGACTCGTCGGCGTGGAGGAGCCCGAAGCGCACCTTCACCCGCATCTTCAGCGCGTGCTTTTCCGGCACCTTCTTCTCGCGCATCCCGAACTCGTAGTCACGACCCACTCCGCCCACGTCGCGAGCGTGACACAGCTAGATTCTTTGGTCTTGTTGCGCCGCACGGACGACCGCGGCACCATCGCTCTCCGCCCTCCCGTTGACCAGCTTTCCAGCCGCGACAAGGCCGATCTCGAGCGGTATCTAGACGTGACACGCGCAGAACTCCTGTTTGCGCGGGGTGTCGTTCTTGTCGAGGGTGCGGCCGAGATCTACCTCGTGCCGGCGTTCGCTCAGCAGATGGGCTACGACCTCGATGCGCTAGGCGTCACAGTTTGCTCGGTGCATGGCGTCGACTTCGCGCCCTATCGCAAGCTGCTTGGCGACGATGGCCTTCAGATACCGCACGTGGTAATCACCGACGGTGACGCTGATCCCAATCGCCGGGGGTTATCCAATGCTGGCTTGCGCCGCGGGATCAGACTGCTTCCGCGGCGGCTCCGCAGCCAAGCACGCGCGCGGCTCGACGCCGGCCAGCTCGACTACGTCCGTGAGCTACTGGCTGAGGACGATGTCTTTGTAGGAGCGCATACCCTCGAAGTCGATGTCCTCCCGGCAGCAGAAGCGGCGGTTCAGAGCGCGTTCGATGAACTCGTCGCTGGCCGTGCTGCGCGCGAGCGCTTTGCCGCGCTAGTCGATGCCGTCGATGGTGGCAAGAGAGCCGACCGCGTCGCAATTGTTCGGCGGATTGAGCGCATCGGCAAGGGCCGGTTCGCCCAGCGCTTGTCCGGCCATGTCGAGGCCGTCCCGCCGCCGCCGTACGTGGCTGAGGCGATCGAGTCCCTCACGGCCACGCTGGCTCCATGACCCGGCTGCGTGCAGCATTCGCTGAACTCAATGACGCACAGCGCGAGGCGGTATGCCAGGAGGACCACACTGTCGTGCTCGCCGGTCCCGGCAGCGGCAAGACGGCCACATTGGCTGTCAAGGTCGCACACCTACTCGCCGACGTCGTCCCGGGTAGCCGGGGCGTCGCGTGCGTGACGTACAACAACGATGCGGTGCGAGAGGTCACGTCGCGGCTCGGGGTCCTCGGCATCCGGCCCGGGCGTTCCGTCTTCGTCGGCACGGTCCACTCCTTTTGCCTGAACGCGGTGCTGCGCCCCTACGCACGCCTCGCGCCGGAGATTGCTCGCCCCGACCGCACCGTGTTGGCCGGCCACCGCCGCGCCGACTTGGTCGCAGCAGCACTGACGCGCGAAGGCTCAAATGACCGAGTGAGCTGGTTCGAGCCGCGGTTGCAAAGCATCCGTCGAGCACAGGCGCTCGCCGAGTCCGTCGAACGCTTCGATCCCCTCGACGTCCGGGTAGCGGCCCGCTACAGCGCCTTGCTGGCCGAGTGCAACGCGGTCGACTTCGACGGGATGGTGCTCGATGCCCTGAGTCTCCTGCGGAGCGTGGCGGTGGTGCGCGAGGTGCTCGCCGCCCGTTACGCATGGTTAGCCGTCGACGAATACCAGGACCTTGGAGGTCCCCTGCACGCCATCGTCGAATGTCTTGCTGCGGCTGGCACAAAGATCTTCGCCGTCGGCGACCCTGACCAGACGCTGTACGGCTTTACTGGCGCCGACCCACGGTATCTCCAGCGCTTGCTCGATGACGACGCGTTTCACGAGGTCCGGTTGCGCTTCAACTATCGCGCGGGCTCACGGCTCATAGCGGCATCGCAGGCCGCGCTCGCACCGGAGCGGGACCACGACTACCGCGCCGACCCCGAGCGTAAGGACCCGGGCGACATCGACATCCGTTTGGTGGAGGGCGGTCTCGTCGCCCAGGCGCGCGTAGTGGCTCGAGAGATCATCCCCGCACTGACGGCGCGGGACATACCGGAGCATGAAATCGCGGTGCTGTATCCATCAGCCAGCCCGATCTACGACGCCCTGTCGCAGGAGTTGCAGTCGGCGGACCTGCCAGTCCTCGCCGAGCGCGACAGCCCGTACCCGTCGGCGTTGGCCGTGCGGCTGCTGCAGCAGATTGCGCACCGCGGACTCGAGGGTGCAGGACGGACGTCTCGTCGTTCGGCAATCTGCTGCGGACGTACCGGCGATACGCACGCGAGGCCAATGCCGTCTTCGACGCGAGCGATGAGCTGCGCCTCCGAGTCGCGCTGTTCGACGCTTGCGCTGATACGACTGATCCCGAACGTCGACTCCACGACTGGTTGCGGGCGGCGCTCAAGCGGCTGGCTTTGCGGGAAATGCTTGAACGCAGCGGCAACCGGCCGGACGAGATCGAGGCACTCGAGGACCTGCTTAGCCTCGCCGGGGACGACGAGCTTCGCGTGATCGACTTTGCCCTTGGCGTCAAGGTGCGCGGGCGCGTGCCATTGACCACCTACCACGCCAGCAAGGGTCGGCAGTTTGACGTCGTGATCCTGGCTGGACTGCAAGACACGCTCGTGCCACGGCAGCGATGGGACCGCGACCGGCGCCAGCACGTGATCTCCGCGGAGACGTTGCGAGACGAGAGGCGCAAGTTCTACGTCGCGCTGACTCGAGCGCGTTATCAGGTGTTTCTCCTGAGCTCGCCCTCCTCGACGAACACCTACGGCTATCGAGTTCGGGACAGACGCTCCCGGTTCGTGTATGAGATTGAGCTCCGACTCGCCCGCAATGCGCGGCCGTCGGTCGATGCCGCGTGCCTGCTTCATCTCTGCCGCAATACGTCCCTCTCCTTCACGGAGACAGCGCGTCGCTAAGCGCCGCGGCGTCGCCGAAGTCAAGTCCCGGGAGGTGGTGTAGGAGTCTGGCGCTCCAGTCGTCGGTGAGGACGTTGGCGGCTCAGGCCGCTTGGAGCTCGGGCACCTCCTGCTTGTTCTCCTTGTCTATGTGATCGTCTCGTCCCGCCAGGACGAGAGAGATCGACTCGGCCGAGAGGTAGCGGCGGCCGACGAGCCATTCGTCGTTGGCTTCGATGCAGAGCATGCCGGCGAGGCGGATCAGGCTGCGGTCGTCGGGGAAGATGCCGACGACGTCGGTGCGGCGGCCGATCTCGCGGTTGAAGCGCTCGAGCGGGTTCGTGCTGCGCAGCTTGCGCCAGTGATCGGGCGGGAACGCGTAGAAGGCGAGGATGTCGGCCTCGGCGTCCTCGAGCATGGCCGCCACCTTGGCCAGTCGCCCGTCGAGGTGCGCGACCGCTTCCGAGAGCCGGTCGCGAGCCTGCGCGAGCGAGTCGGCGTTGAAGATCGGACGGATCAGCGCCGCCAGCAGCCCGTGCTGATCGCGACGCGCGTGACCGAGACAGTCCCGGAGGAAGTGCACGGTGCAGCGCTGCCAGGCGCAGCCGAGAACCTTCGCGATCGCGGCCTTCAGCCCGGCATGCGCGTCGGAGATCGCGAGCTGGACGCCGACCAGGCCGCGCTTGACGAGCCCTCTGAGGAAGTCGGTCCAGAACGCCTCGGTCTCGGCCTCGCCAACGTCGATCGAGAGGATCTCGCGCCACCCAGACTCATGAACGCCGTGCGCGACAACGAGCGCCTTGGTCACCACCCGGCCGCCGTCGCGGACCTTCTCGACCTTGGCGTCCAGGAACAGATACGGGTAGGCGCCCTCCAGCGGCCGCGTCCGGAACGCGTCGACGTGCTCATCGAGCGCCCGACAGATCCGCGAGACTCCGCTCTTGCTCACCCGCAGCCCGAGGCTCTCGACCAACTGGTCAACGCGACGCGTCGAGACCCCGCACACGTAGCACTGCTGGATCACCGCCAGCAGCGCCTGCTCGGAGCGCCGACACGGCTCCAGGAAGCTCGGGAAGTAGCTCCACGGCGCAGCTTGGGGATCTGCAGCTCCAGCGACCCCGCGCGCGTCTGCCACTCCCGCGCCCGATAGCCATTGCGATGCGTCATCCGATCATCCGGCGCCGCTCACCGCGCTCGCGCCGATCTGCTGGGACACCTCGATCTCCATCAGCTCCGCGCAGACGGCCTCGACCGCCGCGCGCAGCACATCCGCCTGCTCCTCGAGCAGCACCCGCTTGACGACCTCCTCGATCGTCATCCTGTCGGCACCGGCCATCGCAAGCGCCTCCTTCCGTCAGTCGTGGAACAACCCGACGATCATGGACGCCACGGTGGCCGGAACCACGCTCAGCGCGATTCCGTCCGAACCGCTCCTACACCAACCCTAGGTACGTGACCGCTGGACGGCCGACCAGTCGTCGCGCACCGCGATCGCTCGCTTAACGCAATGAGTGGTGTCGGCGCCGCCTGAATACTCACCCCCGCGCGCCGGTTGAAAATGCACCCCCCGGCGGCCGGCGCGGCGGGTTGTCCGGGTGGGCGTGGAGCCTGGCTGGTTCGTGATGCGAGCGAGCCAGGAGGAGGTCGGTGGTCGGGGTGGAGCAGTGGGCCGAGATCCGCCGGATGCACTTCGTGGCGGGGCTCTCGATCAAGGAGATCGCGCGCCGGACGGGCCGCGATCGCAACACGGTCCGGCGGGCGTTGCGCGTCGAGGAGCCGCCGCGCTATCGCGCGGCGGCCGCGGCCGTCGAAGCTGGATCCGTTCCGGGAGGAGATCCACCGGCTGTTGCGCGAGGACGGCGAGCTGCCGGGGCAGGTGATCCGCGAGCGCCTGCAGGAGCTCGGCTATGCGGGCGGCAAGACGATCCTGGATGACTATCTGCGCGAGATCCGGCCGATCGTTCGCGCCGCCGCGGACGTTTCAGCGCACCGTCTATCGGCCGGGCGAGATCTGCCAGTTCGATCTGTGGGAGCCGACGCGACAAGGTCCCGGTCGGGGCGGTCGAGCACCGCCGCGGCTGGGTCGTGGTCGCGTGCCTGGGCTACTCGCGCGCCGGCGCCGGCGCGCTGATCTTCTCCAAGGAGACGCCGGATCTGCTCTGGGGGATCGCGCGCTGCCTGTGGCAGCTGGGCGGGCTGCCGGGGACGCTGGTCTGGGACCGCCAGGCCGGGCTTGCACGCCGCGCGGGCAGCCGACGGAGGAGTTCGCCGCGCTCTGCGGGCGGCTGCGGGTCGGCTGGCACTTCTGCCGGCCGGCGTGATCCGCAGGCCAAGGGCGCCGTCGAGCGCCTGCAGGGCTATCTGGAGACCAACTTCGAGCCCGGCCGGCAGTTCGTCAACGAGCGCGACTACCAGGCCCAGCTCGACGCCTGGTTCGCCAAGGCCAACGCGCGCACGCACCGGACGCTGCGCTGCCGGCCGGTCGACCGGCTGATCGCCGAGCGCGAGGCGATGAGCGCGCTGCCGGCGTTCCCGGACCTCGACCGCCGCTGGGTGACGCGGGTGCCGGCCGATCCCTACCTGCGCTTCGATACCTGCGACTACTCGCTCGATCCGCGGCTGGCCGGCCGCCGCGTCGAGGTCCGCGTCTCGCAGACCGAGGTCACCGCGGTCGCGCTCGACACCGGCGAGCTCGCCTGCCGGCACAAGCGCTCGTTCGCGCGCTACCGCACGATCACCGCGCTCGAGCACGCCCGCGCCCTGCGCGAGCTGCGCGGCCAACGCCGACGAGCCGGCAGCGTCGAGACGCGGCCGCTGGAGCGCTACGACGCGCTGATCGCATGAGCACCACCAGCGAGCTCGCGCACCTGTTCCGCGCGCTGAAGGCGCCGGCCGCCGCCCGGGCGCTGCCCAAGCTCGCCGACCGCGCCCGCGCGGAGGAGTGGAGCTATGAGCGCTTCGCGCAGGCGCTGCTGTCGACCGAGCACGCCTCGCGCGAGGCGCACGGCGGCGAGGGCCGCATCAAGGCCGCCCGCTTCCCCGCCCGCAAGACGCTCGAGGAGTTCGACTTCACCTTCCAACGCAGCGGTCAAGAAGACCCTGATCCAGCACCTCGGCCAGCTCGACTTCCTCGCACGGCCGCGAGAACGTCGTCCTGCTCGGGCCCGCCCGGCACCGGCAAGACCCACCTCTCGATCGCGCTCGGGATCCGCGCCTGCCTGGCCGGCCACCGCGTCGCCTTCCGCACCGCCACCGAATGGGTCGCCCTGCTCGCTGACGCCCAACGCCAAGGCCGCCTCGACGACGAGCTCGCCCGGCTGCAGCGGATCGCGCTGCTGATCGTCGACGAGGTCGGCTACATCCCGTTCGACCCCCAGGCCGCCAACCTGATGTTCATGCTCGTCACGCCGCCGCTACGAACGCGCCTCGATGATCGTCACCAGCAACAAGCCCTTCTCGGGCTGGGGCGAGATCTTCGGCGACGACGTCGTCGCCGCCGCCATGATCGACCGGCTCGTCCACCACGCCGAGATCGTCGCCCTCAAAGGCGACAGCTACCGCCTCACGCGACCGCGACCTCGCCCGCCCCACCAGAGACGACTGAACAGAACTCTCGGCCAACGCGGACCCAGGCGGGCCGGCTTCGCCGGCCCGGCATCCCCCACAAGAACAAGAACAAGGGGGGTGCATTTTCAACCGGCCTTGACAAGATGGCGGTGGGTTGTTGCTTTGAGGCTTGCTGTTCTGATTGACCTCGTCGGTGACGTCCGACGCGGAGGAGAGGGTCCCGACCGGGCGGCGAGCTGACTCTCATTGAGGCTGTCGGCCGGCTAGGGCCTGACTTCCTTGTGTTTTGTCGCTCGTCGCCGGTCGGGGATGTCTGGCGTGACTTGAAGATCATGGCGCGCCTCCAGCAAGCCGTGTCCGCCAGGCGTCCGTTCTGTTCGAGACGAGGACGGGCGATGTCGTGCTCGGCGCGGACACTCACAAGCGTTCGCACGCGATCGCTGCGGTCGCGGCGCCAACCGGCGAGCACTCGGCGAGCAGATCGTCCCCGTCGGCCAGCGGGGTTCGGCGCCCTGTTGCAGCGGGCGCGCGAGCTCGACGAGGACCGCGCGTGCGCGCTGAGTTTGCCGACACGTGTCGGGGTCGTTGGAGCGGTTCTTGATCTAGCGCGGAGCGGGTACTGCGAATCCCGACCCACCTGACCGCGAAGGCGCGCAAGAACGCCCGCCAGCGCGGCAAATCCGACCCGATCGACGCGCTCAACGTGGCCCGCGTCGCGCTGCAGAACCTTCAGTCGTTCCCGGAGGCGCACCTGGACGCCCGAGCTGATCTGCGGCTGCTCGTCGACCATCGCGAACGGCTGGTCTGCCATCGCATCGAGCTCAACAGCACGCTGCTCTGGCATCTGCACGATCTGTGGCCCGAGCTGCGGCTGCCGGGCGGCGCGCTGTTCTCGAAGAGGTGGAGCACGCGGATCGGCCGGCGTCTGGCCCGGGCCGAGCAAACGATGCGCGTTCGGATCGCGCGCGACGAGCTGCGCCGCCTGCGCGAGCTGACCCTGGCGATCAACGGGCTCAAGCGCGACATCGCCGAGCTCGTCGAGCAGATCGCGCCGCAACTGCTCACCGAGCCCGGGTTCGGGCCGCTGACGGCGGCCAAGCTGGTCGGCGAGATCGCCGGCGCCCAGCGCTTCGCGACCTCGGCGAAACTGGCCCGCGCCGCCGGCGTCGCGCCGATCCCCGCCAGCTCGGGCAACACGCAGCGCCACCGGCTCGACCAGGGTGGCAACCGCCAGATCAACGCCGCGCTGCACCGCGTGATCGTCACCCGCGCGCGCTGTCACCCGCAGACCCGCGACTACATCGAACGTCGCCGCAGCGAAGGCAAGAGCACCCGCGAGGCGATCCGCTGTCTCAAGCGCTACCTCGCCCGCCGCGTCTGGCGCCTACTTCAGTCGCCCCACCCGACCAGGACTCCACCCTCCCCCAACTCAATTTCTTGACATAGAAGCGACAGAGGCGGCACTCTCGCGAGCAGGCACTCAGCCATCCGGCGACCCTAGAGCCCGGCACAGCGGCGGTCAATGGATTTGACCGGCGTTGTCACTTGAGGTACACGCGGTAGTGAGCGACAGCGAGGCTGAGCGGCGCGGACTCGCGGCCACGACGCGAGGCGCGAGCGCTGGCGCGCACGCGCGGTGACGGAATGATCCCTTCGCCGACGTCGTGGTCGTGGCCGTGCCGCGTGGTGGCGTCTGCGAGGAGGCGAGCGCTAGCGAGCCCCCGCAGCCGTGCGCCGGCGGCGAGCGAAGCGAGCCGCCTTGATGGTCGTAGAGATCTCCGTCACTGTCCTCCCACGCGCTCCCGCGCGCGCCCAATGCACCCGTTCCTCATAGCCACCAAGACGGCAGCCGCCGAATGGCTGAGCACGATCGATGGCCGGCTTTCGCCCGAACCGGCGCCTGGGATTGTTGAGATCCGGGTCGCGCCGTCCAACGTCGATCGAGTTCTCGCGATCATGCACGCGGTCATGAATGGATGCGAGGCGGCTGGACTTGAGATCGTGGCCGTGAATGGCGGCCGTGGCCATCGGGCAGGAGTGGGCATCGGACGTCCTGGACAGTTCACCGCGGTCTGGTTCGAGGAGCTGCGAGATCGCATTCCGCTGACGGACGCAGAGATCGAGGATTGGCTCGCCAGCAACCCAAAGTGGGGATTTCTTGACTGGCGCTTGCGCAGGGACGGCTCACGAGCATGTGCCAACGGGAGGCTTCGTTTGCTTCTGGCTCGACGATACGGCCCGTCGCCGGATCCTCGGGTCGGTTGGAGATGGTCGTTTACGGACCAGGTGGGCCGTCCGCTGGAAGAGCAGAGCACGGATGCGGTCGCGGCTCTCGTTCAGCGCTGCCTCTAGCCGCCGAAGAACTGCAGCAGTACCGGGCCGACTGCGCCCCAGACCTCCGCCAAGCCGCCCGCGCCCGACGCGGCGGCGGCGAGTCCACTCAGCACTGAGCGGACGACGGCGCCGCGACGCTTATCCGGGGGACGCGAGGCCTCTTCGGCGAGTAGGTCGATTTGCTCCAGGAGGTCGCGGCGGCTCTCGTCCGTCATTTGTTCGTTGCCGACGACCGCCTCAGCTAGCTGCTTCAGCGCGTCACGAGCCTCTTCGGCTCCAGGTCCGCTGACCGCGGACAGATGAGTCTCGACATCGCCGATGATCGTCCCCAGGTTGAGTGTGCCGATCTGACTGTGGCTGACATCAATGCGGATGCGGGGCGTCTCGTCCATGCGGCGCATCATCGCGGCATGGCGGGCGTCCTGGTGCAAGTCGGCGAGCACCTCGTAGTAGCGGTCGATCGAGCCGCTCCCATGGGCGAGTCTCTGGCACTCGTAGAACCACTTGCGGTGATGCGCCGGCAGACCTCGTGGGAACTCGATCAGGTGCTCCGCGATTGCCACGAGACGCTGAACGGCGCTTTCGTCCGGCCCGCCAGCGGTACCGACGCGCTTCAATCGCTGGCCCACTCTGCTCAGGATCGTGCTTTGAAGGGCGGCGAACTCTTTGATCGCGTGGCACCGCCAAAAGAACCGGCGTCGGCCCGACGGAGGGAAGTGTTCCGGCGAGGTGACGACAGCCAGACTGCCGCCGCTCGCCGCCACACGGTCGCCTGCTACTTGCCATACAGGCTCGCCCTCGCCTCGACCCAGCGATCTCGCAAAATCTCGTACCGGTCGTCCAGCGTCAGCATGCCCGAGAGCTCGGCGTCCGAAAGCTCGTCGGGGGCTGCGCTGAGAGAAAGCGCGTAGTCCAGATGCGCGAACTCGGGCTGATATGCCGATGGAGCGATCGCATCGATCGTCATACCGAGAAGGCGTCGCACAAATGCCGGCGCCGGAGAAGATGCGACGCCTCGCATCTTGAACGCAAACGCTGGCTCGGCGCGTCGGCCCGTTAGCAGCCGGATGACACGGATGACGTCGCCGACAGGCCTGTCATCCGCGAAGACGAGGGACAACCCCAGCGTCACGGTCACCCCTCCGTGGGGATAGACGTGTACGTACGCGCGGGGAGCGATCCGCAGCCTCCGCAGCTCAGCCTCGGCCGACTCGTTCTGCGGTTCAACAACGATTCTGCGGCGGGGCTCGACGGATAGCGCAACCTGCCACGTACTTTCGTCGTCAGAGATGAACGAGTCGATGCTGCCCTCCTGCTTGATACGCCGGGTCAGGTGGGCTGTGGAGTCGGACGCGTAGGTGTCGCTCAGTCGATGTTCGCTTACGAGCTCTTGCTCGCGAGGGACCAATCGCATGCCAGTCGGCGAACTCGGCATAGCGCTCACATTCCATGTCGTGAAGCCTCGGTTGTGGTTTAGAGCCCGGTGCTCGACCTGTGCCTTCGCGTTCAGCCGCAGCGATCCGAGGTAGGGCACAAAGGGGAGCCGGTTCGGTGATCGGTCGCGCGTGCGCGCATCCCACGAGTTGAAGGAGGCGGCTCCGTGCTCAGCCAGCCAGGAGATCGCCTCGTAGTAGAGCAGCGCCCGGAACGGATTCCGGATCGCGTCGACATCGCCGTCGAGCAGTTCGTCGATGACGTGCTGGTCCTGAAGTGTCAGATACAGGTGGCGCATGTCGATTTGCGGCCTCGCCTCACGCGGATCGAATCCCACGCACGCAGACAGCACCACAACCTGAGCGGTCCGGGCGAGGCCGCGCATCAACTCTAATCACGCGCTGCCAGAGAGATCTGCCGACGCTTGTGGTTCGATCACGCGGACTGGCAAGTCGCCGACGCTCTCGTCGAACACCTTCGTCATTCGCGCTGCATCGTCCCGCCGCGGCCGCGCGTGGAGATACCGCTCGGTCGTCGTGATCTTGGCGTGGCCCATGAACGCCTTGACCGACACGAGGTCGAACTCGCGGATCACGAGACTGCCGAAGGAGTGGCGCAGGTCGTGGAAGCGCAGCGGGCGCAGGCCCGCCGCGCGCTGAGCGCGGCGGTAGCGGCGGCGCAGCGCCGACCCGTCGAGGTAGCCGCCGACGGCGTTGCAGAACACCAGGCCGTCGCGGACGGTGAAGTGCTCGCGGGCGGCGAGCTGCGCGAGCACAGCCGCTGGCTGGTCGGCGAGTGGCACCGAGCGGAACTTGCGCGACTTCGGCGAGGTCAGCAGCGCCGGCGGACCAGCTCGCCTCGACGACGAGCCGCGCGTCCCTCGAAGTCGACGTTGCGCCAGCGCAGCGCCAGCAACTCGCCCATGCGCAGCCCGGTGAAGGCCGCGACGACGAAGAGCGCCGCATCCTGCTCATCGCAGCGGTCGCGCTCGGCGAGCTCCTCCACCGACACCGCTTGCCGGCTCGGGTCGCGGTGCAGGCCGGCCCGCGCCGCGCGGACGAGCGCGCAGCACCTCCTCGACCTCGTAGAAGTCGATCGGCTTGGCGTCCGGCTCGCGGCGCTTGTCCGTGCGCCGGCCGGGTTCGCCTGTAGTCGAAGACGTCCTCGCGCATCGCGTGCTCGAACACCGTGCACAGCACTTGGCGGTGCTTGTTGACCGTCCGCGGGCCGATCGTCCGGTCGGCGTCGAGCGAGGCGAGGTAGCGGCCGATCTCGGCCGGCGTGATCTCGAAGAGCGGCCGGTTGCCGAAAGCGCGCATGACGCGAGCTGCCGGCGCCGTCCGCGGTGACGCGGCGCCGACCCCACAGGGGCGAGCAGGTAGCGGTAGTCGGCCAGGGTCGACGGCTTGACGCCCTCGACGAACTCGAGGTGGTGTATCCACCGCACCACCGCGTCCGCGAACGTCACGTCGCGGTCCGGCTCCGAAGCCACCTCGCGCTCGCGCGCCTCCATCGCCACGGCGAGCGCCACGTACGCCGCACGCTCGTCCAGCCAGCCATCCCGGACCGTCCGCGCCGCGGCCACCACGACGACCCCGACCGGACCACCCAGGCCGGACCGAGCCGGCGCTTGACCTGCCGGCCCGTCGAGTCGCGCCACTTGCCGTAGTAGACCGGCCCGGACGCGCGCTCGACCACGAGCAGCGTCCCCGTCACGGAACACCCCCGCGGGTACCACTTGGGTACCAAACCAGCCTCATCGACCCCTCGATGCGCGACTCAACACACCCTGTTAGAGCCGCATTCCTGCGTTATTCGCCCCCCGGCCAAGCCTCTGTCACGCCGGAGGTCGCGGGTTCGAGTCCCGTCGCTCCCGCTCCCCGAAGCCGCCGGAACCGGCGGCTTTTTCGTGGTCGCGGGAGGGTCTGAGGGCTCGGGCGGCCGCGCGCTGACCACCGCCTCCGGCAAATCAAGGGTTGCCTTCTACTCCCTGACCGGAATAGGGTCGGCGTAAGACGCAGCAAGGTGTTGGTCGCGTCGCGGCAGGCCGCCCCACTGTCAGGAGGACAAGTGTTTGCCTCACGCCGTTTCCGCTGGCCAGCATCGCGATCGGATGGACGTTTCCGCCGCCGGGCGGGTGTGACGGCGCTGTTGGGGGTCGCCGCCGCGGGCGGGCTCGTCGGCGCCTCCCAGGCGAGTGCCGCCGGCAAACCGTCCAAGGTCGCGTCGATCGTGGAGCAGGTGGCCGCTGACGTCGACAGGGGTCGCTCTGCCGCGGCAGTCTCGAACCGAGTCGTGAAAGCCCGCGCGGACGGTTCGATCGAGGTCAACGTCTGGGCGCGCGGGCAGGTCGGTGCGCGTGAACGCGCGGAGCTCGTCAGGCTCGGCGCGAAGATCGTCGCGACGGCGACGGGGCCGGCACGTCGCGGGCAGCCCTCGTTCGGCGTCTTCCACGCGGCGGTACCGCACGATCTCATCGACGAAGTCGCCCTCAAGGAATGGGTGGCCGCGGTCACGCCGCCGGACTACGGCTGGGCCGACGATCACCCGACCAACCCGACGAACAGCCAAGGCGTCGCCCTGCACAACGCCGACGACGTGCAGGCGCGCGGCATCAATGGCGCCGGCGTGAACGTCGGCGTGATCTCCAATGGCGTCCCGAGCCTCGCCGCCAGCGACCTGCCGGCCGTGACGGTCAATAACACCGGCTGTGCAGCCGGCAGCCCGCAGTGCGACGAGGGCACCGCGATGCTCGAGATCGTCCACGACATGGCGCCGGGCGCCGGCCTGTTCTTCGACGCGGGGGCGGGCGGTGGCGTCGCCGGTCACATCGGGGCGCAGAACTGGCTCGCGGCAGCCGGCCGCGCGGACGTGATCACCGAGGACATCGCGTTCGACGCCGAACCGGCGTTCCAGTACGGAGCGGCCGCCTCGAACGGTGACGCGATCGCCGCCGGCGGCGTCTCGATGCACTCCTCGGCGGGCAACCTCGGCGCCCGCCACACGGCGCGCATGCAGGCGAACGGAACCGGCCAGGGCCCTGACGGTGGCACCGGGCCGTGCGGCGGCAACGAGCCTGATAACGGCGTCGCGATCGCCGGCGGGACCGACAACACGTTCGACTTCTCAGTCCCGGCCGGCCTTCAGGGATCAGCGACGCTTCAGTGGAGCGAACCGCGCGCGATCGCCCCGACGGCGGGACAGGGCGGCTTCACGGATCTCGACCTGTACGTAGTCAACGCCGCAGGAACGACGTGCGTCGCGCAGAGCAACAACGGCCAGGGCCTGGGCGTGGGCGACACGCTCGAGCAGGTTGGCGGCATCGCGCCCGGCAACTACAAGCTCGTCGTCGACGTGGAGAACGCTCCCGCCGGCGTGGCGGTGCCGACGCTCGACCTGCGGATGCGCGGGACGACCTCGATCGATGCTGTCACCCGAGCGGGAAGCCTGAACCCGGACTCGAACTACACCGGCGCGGCGACCTCGTCGGCTGCGCTCGACGCGCAGAACAGCGGCGCGCTCGAGAACTTCTCGGCCGGCGGCCCGGTCCAGCTGCTGATCACCACCCAGTGCCCCGGCGGTGCCGCCGGACCGTGCGGTGCCGGCGTGGCGGGGACGCTGAACCAGACGGCCGGCGCACCCACCTGGGGAGCGGCAGACAACGTCAACGTCACCGGCGTCGGCGGGTTCGGCTCGCCGTTCGGCGGCACGTCGGCCGCAGCGCCGCACGCCGCCGGCTGCGACGCGTTGCTGCGCGACGAGCTCAACCAGCCGGCCGCGGCGCCGGCGACGACGAATGCGCGCCTGGCGGCGACCGCGGTGGACATAGCGCCGGCGGGCGTCGACAATGTGACCGGCGCGGGCCAGCTCGACTGCCTGGCGGCGATCAACGACCCGCCGACCGCCGACGCGGGCGGTCCGTACGACACGCAGGAAGGCGACAACGTCACGCTGGACGGCAGCGGCTCGAGCGATCCGGACACCGGTGACTCGCTCACGTATGCGTGGGACTTCGACGACGACGGCGCGTTCGACGACGCCACCGGCGCGACGCCTTCGTTCGACAACGTCGGGCGCGACGGCGCTCTGACCGTGCGGCTGCGCGTGACCGACACGGCCGGCGCGTTCGCGACCGCCAGCACGACCGTGAACGTCGCAAACGTCGCGCCGACTACGAATGCCATCACAACGAACTCGCCGAAGGCCGAGAACTCCGCCATGTCGATCTCGGGCTCGATCACCGATCCGGGCTGGGAGGACCCGCTCAGCGCGACGATCGACTTCGGCGACGGCACGGGCGCGCACGCGCTCGCCGGGAGCGTAGAGAACGTCCGCCCGGACGCAACGTTCTCGTACGACATCACGCACACGTACGGCGACGACGGCACGTTCACGATCAAGGTCTGCGGCGCAGACGATGACGTGTCGAACGTCTGTAGGACAACGCAGGTCACGGTGAGCAACGTCCCGCCCACAGCGTCGATCGGGGAGGGCGGCGCCACCGACATCAACGGGACGCCGGTGATACTCGGCAACGCGGGAGCGCCGGTCGCGTTCAGTGGGCGGTCCACCGATCCTGGCAGCGACGACTTGACGCTCACATGGAGTTGGGGCGACGGGCCGCCGCTGGTCGACGCGTCGACGCTGTACCTGGTCAATCCGCCGAACCCCGATCCGGACCCCAGCCCGACGGTCCAGCCGCGCGACGTGACCGATCCGCAGTCGCACGCGTTCGGTCAGGCCTGCACCTATGACGTCGTCTTCTCGGCGCTCGACGACGACTCGGGCTCGGCGTCGGCCACGATCAAGGTGCTGATCCTGGGCAACGAGCCCAAAGGGAAACCAACCGGCTACTGGGCGCAGCAGTACCGGCAGAAGGGCGGCGTCGACTTCACCAACGCGACCCTCACCTGCTACCTGGAGATCGCCGCGTTCGTCAGCAAGGTCTACCACGAGGCGCGCGACGCGTCGACGTTCGTGAAGGCCCAGGCGATCCTGTTCGACCAGGGCACGGACGTGGCCAAGCGCGACCAGCTCGACCGCCTCTTGCTCGCGGCCTGGCTGAACTTCGCCAACGGCGCGGTCGGCTGGAATGAGCTGGTCGACACGAATCGCAACGGCACACCCGACACGGTGTTCCACGTGGCGATGCAAGCGGCGGAGCTGGTGCGGCTGAACCCCGCCTCCACGCCGGCGCAGATCGACACCCAGCGGGCGATCGTGCAGAGCATCATCGACACGATCTGACCTCGCCTCCGGCGGTGGGGCGTCACGCCCCACCGCCGGTTGCGCGCCTCCGAAGCTCTTCACAACACCCCCGGTAAATCGCTGTGTGGGTCCTCTCTAGGTCCGCTTGCGCAGCAGAGCGCTCAGGTCGGCCACGGGCCCCAGATGCCGCAGCTTGTCCGGGTTGACGATCGAGCTCACGCCCTGGATCTGGCCCTCCGCGACGTCGAGGATGATCACGCCGGCCAGCCTGCCCTCGCGGTCGTAGAACAGCGCACCCGGTTGCCCGTTGATCTCCTCGCGGCGCAAGGTGAAACCGCCGAAGCGGCGGGTTCCGGCGCGCAGCCCTCCGATCAGCGTACGCGCCACCCTGCCGCGGCCGTGGACCGCACGTGCGAGGCCGGGCGCCTTGCCGCCACCGTCGCCGCGGAGCACCACGTCGTGCGCCAGCAGCTTCTCTAGCCCTTCCAGGTCGCCCTCCTCAGCGGCCGCGAAGAAGCGGATCGCAAGCTCCTCGCGCTGCTCGCGGGAGGCCTCGAATCGGGGGCGCCGCTCCTTCACATGGCGTCGCGCCCGTGCGGCGAGCTGGCGGGCGTTCTGCGCGCTCGTGCCGACGATCTCCGCGATCCGGTCGTAGGGCTCGTCGAACACCTCGCGCAGCAGGAACGCGGCGCGCTGCTCGGGCGACAGGCTCTCGAGCAGGACGAGGAATGCGAGCGACAGCGAGTCCGCCATCTCGGCCGTGCGGGCGGGATCGTCGTCGGCGCTCGCCACGAGCGGCTCCGGCAGCCACTCGCCCACGTAGGTCTCGCGCCGCACCTGCGCCGAGCGGAGGTGGTCGAGCGAGAGCCGCGAGACCACCGTCGACAGGTAGGCGCGCGGCGACTCGATCTGCTCGCCGCCCTCGCGCGCCCGGTGGAGGCGCAGGAACCCCTCCTGGACCACGTCCTCCGCCTCGCTCACGCTGCCGAGCATCCGGTAGGCGATCGCGAACGCCGACGGGCGGAGTTCGTCGAACTCTTCGTCGGTCATCGCTCAGCCGAGTCCGTGCGCGAAGCCCTGCCGCCAGCTCGCATAGCGCGGCTTCCAGCCGAGCTCGCGCTTGGCCTTCTCGTTCGACGCGCCTCGCACCTCGGTCATCATTACCGTTGCCATCTCCCCGGCCGCCAGCCGCCCCAGCCAGCGCGGGACACGCCTTGGCGGCTTGGCGCCCAGCGCGCTCGCCAGCACCGGCAGCCACTCCCGCACCGGCGCGGGGTCGTCGTCGACGACGTTGTAGATACCAGGCCGGCCGTGGTCGACCGCCGCGACGGTCGCCGCCGCGGCGTCGTCGATGTGAACGTGCGACCAAACGCCACCACCGCCGCCGACGATCGGGAACCGACGCTTGCGGACCGGCGCCGCCATCACCGCATCCGGAGCCAGGCTGATCGCGGTCCCCGGACCGTAGAAGCCGCCGTAGCGCAACACGAGACCCTCGCCCCACTCGATCGTCGTCACCACCCGCTCCACATGGAGGATCCCCACCAGTGCATCCCGCAGCGCCTCCGGCGGGTTGGGATCGAGGGGATCGGCCTCGGTCTGCACCGGCCCGCCCGTGCGGGCGAACCGGAACGCCGCGAAGCTCTGCGCCACGAAACGCTGTGCCCCCACGGCGCGACCGGCGGCCAGGAGATGGTCCGTCCCCTCGGTACGCAGTCGGTTGGTCATGGTCGCCGCGGAGGAGCGGTCGGGGTGCCGCATGTCCCTCGCGGACAGCTTCCCGGACAGCGCCGTGAGCTGATGCACGATCACCTCGGGCTCCGCGGACGCCACCGCCTGGGCGACCGCGTCGGGGTCGAGAGCGTCGGCCACGACCGGGTGCGCACCCAGGCTGCGCACCAGATCCTGGTTCGATGCGCTCCTGGTCATCCCGACCACCTCGTGGCCTCGCGCCACGAGCTGCGGGACGAGCGCTCTGCCGAGCGCGCCCGTGGCGCCGGCTACGAAGACCTTCATGACTTGCTCCTCTTGTCCATATGCCCTCTAAGACGAGAGAGAGGCGCCGCCTGTGACAGTGCTCAGCGGGCGGGAGTCCGAGCGGCGCGGGCCGGCCGACTGTCACAGCGCGGTCCGCGATTCGTCTTACGGATGATGAAGCACACGCATCCCACATCGACAGTGGCGACGCCGCGCGACGACGCGCGTACGCCTCAGCCCCCGCGTGCGACGTTCGGAGAAATGCTCGAGGAGCTCATCGATCTCAGTGCCGGCCTCGGCGTCGCTCTGCTGCCCGTGCTCCTGCTCGCCGTGCCCGGGATCATCCTCTTCGTCGTCCTGCCGGTCATCCTGCTGCTCGCGCTGGCGGCGCCCCTCGCCGTCGTCGGCGCGGTGATCGCCGCGCCGCCGTACCTGCTGGCGCGCTGGCTGCGGCGACGCCGGCGGCGGGCTCGGGTCCCCATCGCCGACACGGTCGCCGATGGCCCGTGGTCCGTTCGGCCGGCCTGACCGTGGTGGCGGGCGGCGGTCCGGCCGCCGCCCGCCCGTCATATGCCTATGGCGCGATGTAGATGTTCTGGTCCAGCGCTCCCTGGGACAGACAGGGGTCGGCGATCGTCGGTGAGCTGTAGGCGAGCGCGTTGATGTCGTTCGGCACCCAGGTGCAGGTCTGGAACCCGTCGAAGCCGTCCGCGTCGTCGTCCTCGCCGGTCTCGCGCGGATCGCTGCCGGGGACCAGGTCGCGCGTGTCCGTCCACACGGCCCGCACGGTGCTACCCACGGCGGAGACGTAGTTGTAGTCGCCGAAGAACGGCGAGCGGACGGACCCCCGGACCTCCCAGTTCGGGTTGCTGCCGGCGGTGCTGAGCTGCTGCTCGGTCCACGCCACGCCGGTGGCCGACCGCGCCAGGATCGCCCGCACGACGTCGCCGGAGTTGCTCCCGGCCGCCGTGTCGCCCGGCGGCAGGGCCGGCGAGTACGCCGGGTCGCTGCGGGAGTCCTGGAAGACGACCGAGATGACCCCGCCGCTCGAGGCGATGTCGGGGAAGAACTGGTGCCCGGTCGGTGCGCTGTCGAGCGTCAGGGACGCCGTCGGCCAGGTCAGCCCGTCGGGCGAGTTGCGCACGAAGATCTTGGCCTGGCCCGCGGCCGTCTCGGCGCTGTAGACGACGTGGACGCCCATCGCGTCGGCCGCCACGGCCGACATGCTCGAGAAGCGCGCGAACGTCAGGCCGCTGGGGCACGCGAACGGGCCGTCTCCGCACGTGTCGAGGCCGTTGCCGCTGAACTGATTCGAGTCGAACGGCGTGATCGAGGCCACGAGCTGCGGCGCCGACCACGACGTGCCGGCATCGGTCGACCGCACGAGCCAGATCGCGTCCGCGGTCGACTTCTGGTGGGCGATCGTCCGGAACGTCACATACAGCGTCCCGTTGGGGCCGACCGTCGCATCGGCGAACTGCTCCTCGGAGAGCCCGGGCGTGATGTTGACCGGCTTCGAGAACGTCTGGCCGTGGTCGGTCGACCGCGCGAAGTGCAGCGTGTTGTTTCCCGACTGGCCGGTGTACTGCGCCCACAGCACGTAGACGTTGCCCGACACCTGGTCGGCGGTCACGTTGATCTTGTCCTGGAACAGCCCCCACACCGACGGGGTCCCGCGGTCCACTCGCATGGTCCGCACGTAGCGGCCGCCGTCCTGGTCGTACGTGGCGACGTAGACCGAGCCGTTCGTGGGCTTGACGCGGTTGAAGCAGATGAACCCGTAGAAGAGACGGCCGGCGCCGTCGAACGCCTGCGTCGGGTCCCCGGCCGCGGCGCAGCTGCCGTGCGTGGGCGACGCAGTCCCGGCTGCCGACTCGTCGGCGGGATAGCCCGGGACCAGGCTGTTGCTCCAGGTCGTGCCGCCGTTCGTCGAGCGGTAGTAGCCGGCCCACACGTTGCCGGAGCCGTTCTGGATCTCCGCGCAGTAGTCGTTGGAGCCCGCGACGACGACCAGCGGATTGCGCGGGTCCACGGCGACACTCGGCTCGTTCTGGCTTCGCCGACCGGTGCTGCACGAGAGCATCGTCGCGTCGGTCGCGCCGTCGTACCGCACGTAGCTGCCTGGTGTGGCGTCACGCGTGACGCGAGTGTCCGCCTGGGCCTGAGCCGAGAATCCGGCTGCCGCGACGGCCGCGACGAGCGCCGCACGAGCGGCTGAGCCTCTGCGCATTTCCATCACCACCACCTCCGGAGAGAGCGTTGAGTCGACCCTAACCCGTAGCGACGCCGTAGGCGAGCCGTAGGCGCGCTCCCGGACGCTGCGATCCGCACCGACCATCAGCAAGGAGACCCACGTGTCCGATCGCACCGATGCCCTCGCGGAGCGCCTGTTCGGCGCGACGCTCGGGACCCTCGAGCTGTTCTCCGTCTACCTCGGGGTCGAGCTCGGCCTCTACCGCGCGCTCGAGCGTCACGGCGCCCTGACGCCCGACGAGCTCGCCGCCCGCGCCGGCATCGCGCCCCGGTACGCGCGTGAGTGGATCGAGCAGCAGGCGGTCGCCGGGCTGCTCGAGGTCGAGGACGCGGCGACGCGCCGCTGCTGGCTCGCCACCGACCACGCCCGCGTCCTCGCGCACGCCGACGACCCGGCGCACGTGGCCCCGTTCGCGCACATGCTCGTCGGCATCGGCGGCGTCATGCCGCGCGTGGCCGAGGCTTACCGCACCGGCGGCGGCGTGCCGTACACGGCCTACGGCGTCGAGTTCCGCCACGGCCAGGGGCACATCAACCGCCCCGCCTTCACGCACGAGCTGCCGCGCGAGTGGCTGGATGCGATGCCCGACGTCGCGGCGCGCCTGCGCGCCGAGCCGGCCGCGCGGGTCGCCGACGTCGGCTGCGGCCAGGGCTGGGCGACGATCGCGATCGCGAAGGCGTTCCCGAACGCGCTGGTGGACGGCGTCGACGCCGACGCCGGCTCGATCGCCGACGCCCGCCGTCACGCCGAGGAGGCCGGGCTCAACGGCCGCGTGCGGTTCCTCGAGGGCGACGCTGCCGCGCTCTCCGACGGCCCGTACGACCTCGTCCTCATCCTCGAGACGCTGCACGACCTCCCGCAGCCGGTCGAGGCGCTGCGCGCCGCCCGCGCCGCGGCCGCGCCGGACGGCGCCGTCCTCGTCGTCGACGAGCGCGTCGGCGAGCGCTTCGCGGCGCCCGGCGACGAGGTCGAGCGGATGATGTACGGCTGGAGCGTCACCCACTGCCTCCCGACGCAGCTCGTCGACGAGCCGTCGGCGGCCCTGGGCACGGTCCTGCGCGCCGAGACGGTGCGCGACTGCGCGCTCGAGGCCGGCTATAGCGCGGTCGAGGTGCTCCCGGTGGAGAACGACTTCTTCCGCCTCTACCGGCTGGTCCCCGCAACCGCCGTTGCAGCGCAGGAGGGCTGAGCGGGGCGCCGCTACCGTCGGGGCCCTTGCGCTGGATGGCCCTTCTCGCCGTGCTCGTCGTGGGCGCCGTCGCGCCCGCGGCGGCGGCGGCGCAGAGCGAGTCGTCGCTGCGCTCGCGGATCGAGCGCAGCCGCGACCGCGAGCGCGCGCTGTCCGGCGCCGTCGCCCAGCTCTCGGGGATGGTCGCGCGCGCCGGGCGGGAGGTGGCGATCGTGCAGGGACGCCTGACGGCGGTGGAGGCCGACCTGGCCGAGGCCGAGGTGCGGCTGGCTTCGACGCGGGAGCGGCTCGGCGAGGGGCGCCGCCGGCTCGTGCGGCTCAAGCGCCGCCACGCCGAGGGACGGGAGCTGCTCGCCGCACAGCTCGTCGCCGACTACAAAGCCGACCCGCCCGACATCGTGTCGTTCGTGCTGGGGGCGGACAGCTTCGCCGACCTGCTCGAGCGGATCGCGTTCGCCAAGCGCGTGCGGACCCGCAACGCCGAGATCCTCGCGCGCGTGCGCGACGCGCGGGTCCGGACCCGGCACGCGGCGATCGTGCTCGCCCGGCTCGCCGCCGAGCGCCGCGAGGCTGCGCACGCGATCGCCGCGCGCCGTGCCGCGCTCGCGAGCATGCGGGACGGCCTGGCCGCCCGTCAGGCCACGCTGGTCCGCGCCCGCGCGGCGCGGTCCCAGGCCCTGGCCGGCACGCGCGCCGGGCGGGTCTCGGCCCAGCGCGCGCTCGACCGGCTGGTCGCCGCGCGCAAGCGCGCCGAGGCGGCGGCGCTGCGCGCGCCGGGAGGCCCGTGGGCGATCCCGTGGCCGATCGTGCAGTGCGAGTCCGGCGGCCAGAACCTGCCGCCCAACGGCGCCGGCGCGTCGGGCTACTACCAGATGCTGCCGGAAACGTGGAAGGGGCTCGGCGGCTCGACGCCGCACGCCTACCAGGCGCCGAAGGCCGAGCAGGACCGGCTCGCCGCGGCGCTGTGGGCCGGCGGCGCCGGCGCCCACAACTGGGTCTGCGCAGGGCTGGTCTAGGGACGAACTGCGGCTGGGTAGGGCGGCAGGGACCGTCGGTTTCGTGAAATTCCGGCGCCGCCCGGAGCCGACATCGCACGAAACCGCCGTATACGAGGGGTTTCGTGGAACTCGGCGGCCGGGCGCGTCCGAAATTGCACGAAACCGTCGGCTCCCCGCCTCCCCTACCTGCGCGGTTGACGTTCGTCAGAGCTTGCGCCCGGCGGCGGAGCGCGCGCCGTTCGTCGACACCAGCGGATCGAGGCCGGCCAGGCCGTCGAGGCTGGAGGCGTTGTTCTCGGTGACGTACTCGCGGACCGCGTCCTCGCCGAGCTTGCGGATGCGGTTGTCGGCGTAGCGGTAGAGCTGGTCGCGCTCGCGCACGTAGTCCATCTGCGGCACGACGAAGCCGCAGGAGTCGCTCACGCGCTCGACGTCGACGGTGATCACCGACCGGACGGCGGGCCGCTGCTCGTCGGTCATCGCGAACGTCGCCAGCAGCTCCGCGAACCCCTCGTCGCCCTGCTGCACCGGCCGGCCCACGCCGTGCAGCCGCACGATCTTGGGCGGCCCCTCGAAGGCGCAGAACATGATCGCGATGCGGCCGTTCTCGCGCAGGTGGGCGACGGTCTCGATGCCGCTCCCCATGAGGTCCACGTACGCGAACCCCAGCGGGCCGGTGACGCGGAACAGGTTACGGCCGCCCTTGGGCGACAGGTTGACGTGGCCGCCGCCGCCGCTCGGGGCGGTCGCGACGAAGAACATCGGCTGCGCCTCGATGAACCCGCGCAGCGTGGCGTCGATCTCCTCGAACACCTTCGCCATCAGCTGATCGCTCCCGTGGCCACGAGGACGAGAACGGTAGCGCCCAGCACGACTCGGTAGATCACGAACAGCCGCACGGAGTGGTGCGCGAGGTAGCGCAGCAGCCACGCGATCGCGGCGTAGCCGACGAGGAACGCGACGAGCGTCGCGACCAGCACGTAGCCCAGCGGCGTCGTGGCGTGCTCGTCGCCGCTGATGACGTCCTTGAGCTCGAACAGCCCGCTCGCCACCACCGCCGGGACCGCGAGCAGGAACGAGAACCGCGCCGCGGCCGGCCGCTGCAGGCCGAGCAGCAGGCCGGCGCTCATCGTCGCGCCCGACCGCGACACCCCCGGGACCAGCGACAGCGACTGCGCGAGCCCGATCAGCACGCCGTCGCGCACGGACAGCTGGTCGATCTCGCGCCGGTGCGCCCCGACACGATCGGCGTATCCGAGGACCAGCGCGAACACGATCAGCACCGTCCCGGTGAGCCACAGGTCGCGCGCGCCGGTCTCGATCTGGTCGCGGAAGATGAACCCGAGGATCCCGATCGGGATCGTCGCGACGATGAGGAACCAGCCGAGCCGCACGTCGGGGTCCTCGATTCGCCGCGGGCCGCGCAGCCACTTGCTGGCGATCGCCCACAGCTCGCGGCGGAAGTAGATCAGCACCGCGGCCTCGGTCCCGAGCTGGGTCACGGCCGTGAACGCCGCGCCGGGGTCCTCCCAGCCGAGCAGGGCCGGGACGATCCGCTGGTGCGCGCTCGACGAGATCGGCAGGAACTCCGTGAGCCCTTGGACGATGCCCAGCACGATCGACTGAATCAGGTCCACGGGCGGATGAGGCTAGCCATACTCCATTCCCATGGCCCTGGCCGATCGGCAGCGATTGTCGCCGAGCGTCTTCCGGTTGCCGGTCGAGAAGATCCGCGACGGCTACTACTCCGACGCCTACTTCAACCACACGAAGGCCCTGCTGGAGGCCGACGACCACCACCCCCACGTCGTGATGCAGGTCTTCCAGCGCAAGGAGTCGGTGCTCGGGGGGATCGACGAGGCGATCGCCGTCCTCAAGCAGTGCAGCGGGCACCGCGGCGACGACGGCCGCTGGGTCAACGGCTTCAAGGCGCTCGAGGTCAACGCGCTCTACGAGGGCGACGAGATCTCGCCGTGGGAGACGGTCATGACGATCGAGGGCGACTACGCGCTGTTCGCCCACCTCGAGACCGTCTACCTCGGCTGTGTGGCGCGCCGCACGCTGATCATGCGCAACGTCCACGAGGTGGTTGAGGCGGCCAACGGCAAGCCGATCCTGTACTTCCCCGCGCGCCACGACCACTGGCTCGTCCAGACCGGCGACGGCTGGGCCGCGCACGTCGCGGGCGCGATCGGCGTCTCGACCGACGCGCAGGCGTCGTGGTGGGGCGGCCGCGGCGTCGGCACCGTGCCGCACGGTCTGATCGCGGCCTACGGCGGCGACACTGCGCTCGCGGCGGCGAAGTTCGCGGACCGGTTCGCGGCCGAGATGAACGTGACCGTGCTGGTGGACTTCGAGAACCACTCGGTCGACACCGCGCTGGCGGCCGCCGACGCCCTCGGCGGCGACCTCTGGGGGGTCCGCCTCGACACCTCGGACAAGCTCGCCGACTACGCCCTGCAGGCGCGCTACGGCGACGACGCGCCGACCGGCGTCAACCCCGAGCTCGTGCGGCTCGTCCGTCAGGAGCTCGACGAGCACGGCCGGCCGGACGTCAAGATCGTCGTCTCGGGCGGCTTCGACGCCGACCGCATCCGCGCCTTCGAGGCCGAGGACGTCCCCGTCGACGCCTACGGGGTCGGCTCGTCGCTGATCCGCGGCTCGAACGACTTCACCGCGGACGTCGTCATGGTCGACGGCCAACCGGGCGGGAAGGTCGGCAGGGAGTACCGGCCGAACTCGCGCCTCAGCCGCGTCGACTGACGAGCGGCACGAAGCGGACGCGCTCGAGCTCGGTGAGCGCGACGCCGTCGTCGGTGCGCCTCGCCACGACCAGCCGCTGCTCGCCGTCCTCGACCGGCGCCACCAGCCGGCCGCCCGGCGCGAGCTGCTCGGCGAGCGCGGGCGGGATGGCGCCGCCCGCGGCGGCGGCGACGTTGATCGCGTCGAAGGGCGCGTGCTCGGGGAGCCCGCGCGAGCCGTCGCCGACCACCAGCGTCACGTTCTCGACGCCCGCGGAGCGCAGGTTATCGGCCGCCTGGCGCGAGAGCGAGGCGTGCACCTCGATCGAGTAGACGTGACGGGCGAGCCGCGCGAGCAGCGCCGCGTGGTAGCCCGAGCCGGTGCCGACGTCGAGCACGGTCTCGTCGCCGGCCAGCTCGAGCAGCTCGCACATGCGCGCCACGACCAGCGGCTGGGAGATCGTCTGGCCGGAGCCGATCGGCAGCGGGATGTTCTCCCACGCCTCCTCGCGCAGGTCCGGCGGCACGAAGCGCTCGCGCGGGACCGAAGCGATCGCGGACAGCACGCGCTCGTCGCCGACGTGCCGCCGCAGCGTGCTCATAAGCCGCTCCGGCGCGGGCATCACGCCACGCCGGCGCCGGCCGCGCGCACCTCGTCGAGCGCGCGCTCGGAGTCGCCGGGCTCGACGTCCACGCCGCGCGTGGCCGTGCTGTCGATCGTCACGCCGAAGCCCTCCCGCAGCGCGTCGAGCGCGGTGTTCTTGACGCAGTAGTCGGTCGCGAGCCCGACGACCGTGACGCGATCGACGTCGTGCTCGCGCAGGAGGGCCGCCAGGTCGGTGCCCTCGAAGCCCGAATAGCCCTCGGTCCCGGGGTCCTGGCCCTTGTCGACGACGGCGTCGATGGGCGTCGGGTCGAGCGCGTGGTGCAGCTCGGCGCCCGGCGTCCCGGCCACGCAATGCACGGGCCACGGCCCGCCCTGCTCGGCGAACGACCCGTGGTCGGGCGGATGCCAGTCGCGCGTCGCGACCACGACGTCGTACTCGCCCGAGGCCGCGAGCTCGTTGATCCGGCCGGCGATCGCGTCTCCGTCCGGGACCGCGAGCGCCCCGCCGGGGCAGAAGTCGTTCTGGAAGTCGACGACGATCAGCGCGCGCTTCACCGCCCCGCCTCCACCACCACCGAGAAGTCCTCGTCGCCGTGCCCGGCGTCGATCGCCCGGCCCATGCGCTCGGAGATCAGCCGCGCGAGCGGCACGTCGTCGGCCGCCGCGATGATCAGGTCCGCGTCCTTGCGCGCGAGCTTGAGCGAGAAGTTCGGGTCGTAGCGGCGCTCGACCATGTTCGTGCCCTTGAGCTTGGCATAGGCCGGACCCATCGGCCCGCCGTCGATGACGTCCAGGAACGCCTGCGGATCGAGGCCGAGCCGCTCGGCCAGCAGCACCGTCTCGGCCAGCCCTTCGACCAGCGCGATCACCCAGTGGTTGAGCACGAGCTTCATGCGCGTGCCGGCGCCCGGCTCCGGCCCGAGGTCGACGATCCGGCCGACCGCCTCGAGCACCGGCCTGCAGCGCTCGAACGGGCCGGAGGCGAGCACCGTCAGCTCGCCGGCCTCGGCCTGCGGACGCGAGCCCAGCACCGGCGCGTCGACGAACGTGCCGCGCGCGAGGCGCTCAGTCGCCTCGACGCCGATCGTGCTCATCTGCGCCCAGATCGCGCCCGCGAACGACAGCCCCTCGGTCGCGGCCTCCACGGCGGCCGCGTCGGCGAGCATCGTGATCACCACCTCGGCGCCGTCGCACGCCTGGGCCGGCGTGTCGAAGACCGAGGCGCCCTCGATCGCCTCGCGCGCGCTCGCGGGTGCGGTTCCACGCCCGGACTTCATGCCCCGCCGCCAGCAGGTTCCGCGCCATCCCGGCGCCCATCGTGCCCGTGCCGAGGAGCGCGACCCGCATCAGTAGCGCAGCACCGCGCCGATCCCCCCGAGCGGGCCGAGATCGTCGTGGTAGCGCACCTTGATCACCCGAGCCGACTGCTCGATCGCCTTCTCGATCGCGGGCTCGACGATGTTCTCGCAACGCTCGAGCTCGTTGCCGTCGGGCCCATGGTCGCCGGCGTGCAGCATGCCGGTATCGGGGTCGCGCCCGCCGGCCGAGCGGAACGTCTCGGCCACCAGGAGCGTGTCGACGCGCTGCTCGTTGAGCGCCTGCAGCACAGCCGCCAGCCCTGCCGCGCCGCGGCCGCCGCGACCGACGGCCTCGACCAGCCGGTCGAGACACTCGCGCTCGCAGCGGCGGCGCCAGTCCTCGATCACGGCGTTCGCCGCGGTGCGGACGTCGTCGATCGACGAGTTCTCGACGTCGAGGTGCAGGCGGCCGACGATCCGCTCGCGCAGGTACGGATGCAGCTTCTGCTCGAGCTCGCGCACGAGCTCGTCGGGAGCGCCGACCAGCAGCCGGTCGAAGCCGCGCTCCTTGTGGGCGTCGAACGCGACCTCCGCCACGTGCACGAGGTGGTCGTCCTTCTCCTTCTCGACGCCGCGCTGGTAGCGCGCCTGCGACCAGCCGCCCTGGTCGTGCTGGCTGTGCACGTCGTCCTCGACGCGGTCGGTCTCCTCGAGGCCGCGGGCGCCGCCGACGAAGAACCGCGCGTTGCGGCGGTTGGCGAGCAGCACGCACCAGCGCTCCTCGCTCGCCTCGGCGATGAGCGGCTCGAGGTAGGCCTTGCGGTCGAGCACGACTGCGGACTCGACCGGCCGGGAGATCCGCACGACCTCGAGCAGGTCGGCCGGCTTGCACGCGTACACGGCGACAGCGCGCACCCCGTTCTGCGCGATGTCGCTCGCCATAAGGGCCTCGCGCACGCGCTCGACGTCCGCCCTCAGCGCGACACGCTCGTCATGGTCGAGCCCGTCGGCCTCGTCGATGCGGTGGGCCGCCTCGGTCAGCACCGAGGTGACGGCCGTCGAACGCGCAGGGGGCGTTGCGAACTCGGTCGGGTCCAGGTTCAGGATGACGGAGAGGACGCGGCCGCGCTCCGGCTTGACGTCTGCAAGACGGCGGAGGCTTTCACGGGTGATCGTGGTGGCCATGAGGTCGCCCTACCCTCCCTCTGTCGCGGTGGAACCCTGAGGTGAGACGACGCGAACGCGTGTCTCGGCGCGGGGCACAGGGGAGCCGGGCAGGATTTCCAGGCCCTCCAGGAGCACGAAGAAGGCTCGTGCGAACGGCGACTGCCGGGTGCGGGAGCGGACGGTGGCCCAGTCGATCTGCTCGCGCAGGGCGCGGGCGATCTGGAGTAGGCCCTCATAGCGCAGCGAGTGCTCCGTGAGGGCCATCAGCTTCGTCGCCATCACGTCCTCCAGCGCCATCACGCGGATCTCCATGCCGAGCACCGAGAGCTCCTCGCCGCGGGCGATCACGTCATCGTCCATCGGCAGGCCCTTGGGACAATAGATCAGGTCTACCAGCGTGTCTCCGTCCCACGCCTTGACCAGCCACTCCTCGGGCGGCCGCTCGGGGCGCATCCCCGCCGCTTCCAGCGCCGCGAGCGACCGGTCCACGTCGTCGGGCTTGATCATCAGGTCCAGGTCGTGACGCGTCTCGGGGCCGCCGCGAGCCCAGCTCGCGAGGCTGCCGCCCAGCAGGAACGGCACGTCCGCCTCCCTGAGGGCCGCCGCCGCGCGCTTGAGGGCATGCTCGATGTCGGCGAACAGCTGCTCGTCTGAGGCCATCGCGAGGTGGGTACCCGCCACGAGGGATGACGATAAACCCCAGCCATCGACCCATGGGCGGGTCCGACGAGTGCCGGATCCGGATCGCGGCGGCCGGCGACGTCCACTTCGGCCGCGACGGCGACCGCGAGCGGGCGCGCGAGTCGTTCGGCGCCCTGGAGGGTCAGGTGGACCTCATCCTGCTGGCCGGCGACCTCACGACGCACGGCGAGCCGGAGCAGGCCGCGATCCTCGGCGACGCCGTGCGGGACCTCGACATCCCGGTCCTGACGGTGCTCGGCAACCACGACCACCACTCGGGTCGCGCGGGCGAGGTCGCCGCGGTGCTGGAGGAGTCCGGGGTCGCGGTGCTCGACCGCTCGCACCACATCCTCGAGGTCTGCGACGCCGAGCTCGGCGTGGTGGGCACGAAGGGCTTCGTGGGCGGCTTCGCCGGCTCGCACCTGCCGGACTTCGGGGAGCCGCTGCTGCGGCAGGTCTATGCCGAGGCGAGCGCCGAGGTCGAGGCGCTCGACGAGGGCCTGCGCGCGGTCGCCATGTGCCCGTTCCGGATCGTGCTGCTGCACTACTCGCCGTCCGGCCAGACGCTGGAGGGCGAGCGGCGCGACATCTGGACGTTCCTCGGCACCGACCGGCTGGCGGCGCCGATCCTCGAGCACAACCCGGACCTGGTGCTGCACGGGCATGCCCACGCGGGCACCTTCGAGGGCCGCGTGGGCGAGGTGCCCGTCTACAACGTCTCGGTCCCGGTCATGGGCGAGGACTTCTGGGTGTTCGAGATGACCGGCTCCCGGCGCGCGCCGTCAGAAGTGCACTGAAGCGGAACCGTTCGCACGGCTTCGGCGTACAGTCGGCGGATGGGTGGCCTGACGCGGAAGGAGCTGCTCGCGGGCGCCGCGGCGGCCGGCGTGGTGGCCGGCTGCGGGTCCTCGTCGAAGCCGGCCGCCGTCGATCCCGGCGACTGGGCGTCGGTCAAGGCGCAGTTCCCGCTCGCTCCGGGCGTACGGCACTTCGACGCGTTCGTCCTGGCGTCGCACGCCAAGCCGGTGCGCGACGCGATCGAGCGCCACCGGCGCGGCCTCGACGCCGACCCCGCCGGCTACGTCCGCGCGAACGAGCAGGAGCTCGACGCCCGTGTCGCGGATGCGGCCGGGGCCTACCTCGATGTGATCCCCGAGCACATCGCGTTCACGGACTCGACGACGATGGGGCTCGGGCTCGTCTACGGCGGCATCCGGACCGACGGCGAGGCGGTGGCCACGGAGCACGACTTCTACGCGACCCACGAGTCGCTGCGGTTCCGCTTCGGCCGCTTCCGGAAGCTCCGGCTCTACGACGACCCCGCCCGGGCGACGGTCCAAGGGATCGTCGAGGCGGTCGTGCACGGGATCGACGCGCGCACCGGCGTGCTGGCCCTGACGTGGGTGCACTCGAGCACGGGCGTGAAGCTGCCGCTGGCCGAGATCGGGCAGGCGATCGCCGCCGAGCGGCGCCGCGGGCTGGCGGTGGTCGTCGACGGCGTCCACGGCCTCGGCGCCGACGACGAGCCGCTCCGGATCGAGTCCTACGACGTGCTCGTGGCGGGCTGCCACAAGTGGCTCGGCGGCCCTCGCGGCACGGGACTGGTCTGGACCATCAAGTCGTGGGAGCACCTGCGGCCGACGATCCCGACCTTCGACCCGGCGTCGTACATCGCCTGGCTCGAGGACGACTCGCCGCCCGTCGATCCCTCGCCGGGGCCGACGTTCACGCCCGGCGGCTACCACTCGTTCGAGCACCGCTGGGCGCTCGCCGAGGCATTCGCCTTCCAGGGGCGGCTCGGCCGCGCGCGGGTCGCGGAGCGGATCCGCTCGCTGGCCACCCGCCTCAAGCAGGGCCTGGCGGACCTGCCGAAGGTGCGGCTCGTGACGCCCATGACGGAGCGCCTGTCGGCGGGCATCGTGTGCTTCGACGTGCACGGCGTCGATCCCGGCGAGGCGGTCCAGCGGCTCGCGCGCGAGCACCGGATCGCCGCGAGCGTGACGCCCTACGCGGAGCGGCACGTCCGCTTCGGGACCGGGCTGTGGGCCGACGAGCGCGACGTGGACGCCGCCCTGGCGGCCGTCGCCAAGCTCTGAGCGCCAGTTTCGCCGGGCGACTTCGTTGCAGATCGCATGAGAGCGATCCTGCTCGCCGTCGTGGTGCTTGCAGTCGCCGCGCCGGCCGCGCTCGCCCATCCCGAGCGCAAGGCCTACTTCCCGGACGGCAGCACGGGGAGCGTGCCCGAGCACCGAACCACCGCCACACAGGAGCTCACGGTCTGCAAGGAGGACTCTGCGGACCGGATCCGGCAGTCGTTCGCCGACCAGCCCGAGCTGATGGCGACCCGCCTCCAGCAACTCGAAGCCTGCGGGTTCCAGCACATCCAGGCCGCCGTGGACGCGGCCCACAACGGGGCGATCATCCGCGTCATGCCGGGCGTCTACCGCGAGGAGCCCAGCCGCGAGGCGCCCGAGCCCGACCCGCGCTGCGCGGACGACTACGAGGAGATCGGCAGCTCGATCCTCGCGTCCGGCGTCGCCGGCGAGGGCGGCGGCGCGAAGGTGGCCAACTACGAGTACCAGCGCAAGTGCCCGAACGCCCAGAACCTGATCGCGATCATCGGCGACGGGCCGGACGAGGACCGCGTCTGCGACTCCAAGTGCAACCTCCAGATCGAGGGCATGGGCCGCACGCGCGAGGACGTCCTCATCTCGGGCCAGCGGACGAAGCTCAACGTGATCCGCGCCGACCGCGCCGACGGCATCTCCCTGCGCAACTTCACGGTCGAGTTCTCGGACTTCAACAACGTCTACGTCCTCGAGACGAACGGCTTCCGGATGGAGGACATCCAGTCGCGCTACTCGCGCGAGTACGGGTTCCTCTCCTTCACGTCCGACCACGGCCTCTACAACCGGCTCGAGGCGTTCGGCTCCGGCGACTCCGGCATCTACCCGGGATCGGGGCCGGAGGGTCACTGCGCGCGCTACGGGATCGAGATCCGCGACAGCGACTCGCACCACAACACGATCGGCTACTCGGGCACGGCCGGCAACGGCGTGTGGGCGCACGACAACCGCTTCCACCACAACGCGACCGGCATGACCACCGACTCGTTCGCGTCCGGGCATCCCGGCATGCCGCAGGACTGCGCGAAGTGGGAGCGGAACCTCATCTACTCCAACAACGAGGACTACTTCAACGACGAGCGCGACGCCTACTGCCGCGACACGCCGATCGAGGAGCGTGACCCGACGATCGTGTGCCCGACGTTCCAGGTCCCGGTCGGCACCGGCATCGGCATCTTCGGCGGCAACGGCGACATCGTCCGCGACAACACCATCTGGGACAACTGGCGCGACGGCGTGAAGCTGCTGTACGTCCCCGCCGCGTTCCGCGGCGAGCCCGAGAAGGGCATCGACACGTCGTTCGACAACCTGTTCGCCGACAACAAGATGGGCGTCACGCCCGACGGCGCGCGGGACCCGAACGGCAACGACTTCTGGTGGGACGAGGAGGGCCGCGGCAACTGCTGGAGCGGCAACGTCGGGCCGGCGGGCGGCGCGCCGAGCTCGAACGTGCTGACCGGCCTGCCGGCCTGCCCGGGCTCGACGGTGTTCAGCCCCGGCCTGCCGCACAAGACCGCCAGCCAGGCCACGTGCGCCACGTGGGACCCGTACGAGAACCCCGACCCGCCGGGCTGCGACTGGTTCACCCGGCCGGAGGAACCGCGATGAGCACCTGGGTAGGACCTGCCGACGCGCCCCCGCTCGGGCTCGTCGAGACCCCGAACTTCCTGCGCCGCCGCCTCGTCGCCGCGGCCGTCGCCGCCGCGCTCGCGGCCGCGGCGCTGATCCCGCTCACCGGCGGCCAGGACCGCTCCGGCCCGCTCGTCTGGTCGGGCGACACCGACGTGTTCACGCACCCGACGCTGCCCGGCGACCGCGTGATGACCGCCAAGCTGCGCAACGACGGCCTGCACCCGCTGCGGGTCGACATCGGCGACGTGCGGCTGATCGACGCCGCCGGCGACCCGGTCGACGCGGCGCCCGTGTTCCTGCAGGCGTTCGGCAGGTCGCTGTGGGCGGCCGGCCGCGGGCCCGCCCAGGTGCCGGACACCGAGCTGCAGCGGACGGGCCGGATCGCGGTGCTGCGGCCGGGCGAGGAGATTCCGCTCACGATCGCCTGGCACACCAAGGACGGGGACCCCGTGCGGGTCGACTACGGGAGGGGTTGGCTGTCGCTTCCGGGGTAGTCTCAGGGTGAGACTTCTGACACCGGAGAGACCATGCCCGAGAACTCCTTCGACGCCCGCGCCGACTTCGACGTCGGCGGGCGTACCTACGAGATCTACCGCCTCGACGCGCTCCAGTCCAAGTACGACGTCGCGCGGCTCCCGTTCTCGCTGAAGGTCCTGCTCGAGAACGTGCTGCGCAACGAGGACGGCATCGGCGTCCGCGAGGACGACGTCGAGGCGATCGCGACCTGGGACCACACCGCCGAGCCGTCGAAGGAGATCGCCTTCACGCCGGCGCGCGTCGTGATGCAGGACTTCACCGGCGTGCCCGCGGTGGTCGACCTCGCGGTCATGCGCGACGCGATGGCCGACCTCGGCGGCGACCCGAACAAGATCAACCCGCTGGTGCCGGCCGAGCTCGTGATCGACCACTCGGTCCAGGTCGACGCGTTCGGCACGCGCGACGCGTTCCGCATCAACGCCGAGAAGGAGTTCGAGCGCAACCGCGAGCGGTACGCGTTCCTGCGCTGGGGGCAGGGTGCGTTCGAGGGCTTCAAGGTCGTGCCGCCGGACACCGGCATCGTCCACCAGGTCAACCTCGAGTACCTGGCGCGCGTGGTGTTCGACGACGAGGGGACGCTGTACCCCGACACGCTGGTCGGGACCGACTCGCACACGACGATGATCAACGGGCTCGGGGTGCTCGGCTGGGGCGTCGGCGGGATCGAGGCCGAGGCCGCGATGCTCGGCCAGCCGATGTCGATGCTCGTCCCGCGCGTGGTCGGCTTCCGGCTGTCCGGCGCGCTGCCCGAGGGCGCGACCGCGACCGACCTCGTGCTCACCGTCACCCAGATGCTGCGCGAGCACGGCGTGGTCGGCAAGTTCGTCGAGTTCTACGGCCCCGGCGTCCCGAACCTGCCGCTCGCGGATCGCGCCACGATCGGGAACATGAGCCCCGAGTTCGGCTCGACGTGCGCGATGTTCCCCATCGACGCCGAGACGCTGCGGTACCTCGAGTTCTCGGGGCGCCCGAAGGAGCGGATCGAGATCGTCGAGGCGTACGCGCGCGAGCAGGGCCTGTGGCACGACGAGAGCTCCGAGGAGCCGACGTACTCCGAGACGCTCGAGCTCGACCTCGGCGACGTGGTGCCCTCGCTGGCCGGACCCAAGCGCCCGCAGGACCGCGTGACGCTGACCGAGTCCAAGGCGTCGTTCCGCATGGCGCTCGACGGCTTCATCCCGGAGTGCGACCAGGACGACGAACCCGGCGACGAGTCGTTCCCCGCCTCCGATCCGCCCGCGTTCCACCCGGGGCCGCACGACCACCCGCGGTGGTCTGGCGGCGGAACCGGCGGCGCGCAGGTCGCCGACCGCGTGTCGGTCAAGGCCCAGGTGACGCTGGCGGACGGCACGCAGACCGAGCTCGACCACGGCCACGTGGTGATCGCCGCGATCACATCGTGCACGAACACCTCCAACCCGTCGGTCATGCTCGGCGCCGGCCTGCTGGCCAGGAACGCCGTCGAGCGCGGGCTCGAGGTCAAGCCGTGGGTCAAGACGTCGCTGGCGCCGGGGTCGAAGGTGGTGACCGAGTACTTCGAGCGCGCGGGCCTGACCGAGTACCTCGAGGAGCTCGGCTTCCACCTCGTCGGCTACGGCTGCACGACGTGCATCGGCAACTCCGGCCCGCTGCCGGACGAGATCTCGGACGCGGTCAACGCCGAGGACCTCGCGGTCGTCTCCGTGCTGTCCGGCAACCGCAACTTCGAGGGCCGCATCAACCCCGACGTGAAGATGAACTACCTGGCTTCGCCGCCGCTGTGCGTCGCCTACGCGCTGGCGGGGACGATGGACATCGACCTGCTCGACGAGCCGCTCGGGCAGGACAAGGCCGGCGAGGACGTCTACCTGAAGGACATCTGGCCGAGCGCCGAGGAGGTCGCCCGCACGGTCGAGGAGGCCGTGCAGAGCGACATGTTCACGTCCTCCTACGGCGAGGTGTTCGCCGGCGACGAGCGCTGGAACTCGCTCGACGTGCCGGAGGGCGACCGCTTCGCATGGGCCGGCGACTCGACCTACGTGCGCAAGCCGCCGTTCTTCGAGGACCTCGCGCCCGAGCCCGAGCCGATCGAGGACATCGAGGGCGCGCGCGTGCTCGCCGTGCTCGGCGACTCGGTGACCACCGACCACATCTCGCCCGCGGGCGCGATCAAGAAGGACTCGCCGGCCGCGCGCTACCTGAACGAGCATGGGGTGGAGAACAAGGACTTCAACTCCTACGGCTCACGCCGCGGCAACCACGAGGTGATGATGCGCGGCACGTTCGCGAACATCCGCCTGCGCAACACGATCGCGGGGCGCGAGCTGATCGGCGGGCTGACGCTTCACGGCGACGAAGAGCTGCCGATCTACGACGCCGCGATGAAGTACGCAGAGCAGAGCACGCCGCTCGTGGTCCTGGCCGGGAAGGAGTACGGCTCCGGCTCCTCGCGCGACTGGGCCGCCAAGGGCACGCGGCTGCTCGGCGTGCGGGCGGTGATCGCCGAGTCCTACGAGCGGATCCACCGGTCCAACCTCGTCGGCATGGGCGTGCTCCCGCTCCAGTTCGCCGAGGGGGAGTCGGTCGAGTCGCTCGGGCTCACGGGCGAGGAGGAGGTCTCGGTCACCGGCATCGAAGGCGGCGACGCCAAGGAGGTGCACGTCCGGGCCGGCGAGAAGGAGTTCACCGCGCGCGTGCGGATCGACACGCCGAAGGAGGTCGCGTACTTCAAGCACGGCGGGATCCTCCAGTACGTCTTGCGCGGCCTGCTGGGCAGCTAAGCTGCTCGGCCCTATGGCCGTTCCCGAGACGCTTCGCAAGCTCCTGACCGCGCCCGGGCCGTCCGGGTACGAGCAGGCGCCGGCCGCCGTCTTCCGCGAGGCGGCGGCCGCCTTCGCGGAGATCGCGCACGACACGGTCGGGTCGACGGTCGCGCGCGTCAAAGGCACCGCCGACGGGCCGTTCGTGGCGGTGGTCGGGCACATCGACGAGATCGGGCTGATCGTCCACCACATCGACGACGACGGCTTCCTGTGGTTCACCGCCGTGGGGGGCTGGGACTCGACGATCCTCGTGGGCCAGCGGGTCGAGATCTCGACGCGCGACGGCCGCGTGACGGGCGTGGTCGGGAAGAAGCCGATCCACCTGCAGAAGGACGACGAGCGCAAGAAGGCGCCGGAGCTCAAGAACCTGCACATCGACATCGCCGCCAAGGACGGAGACGACGCGCGCTCGCGGGTGCGGATCGGCGATGTGGCGGTGATCGCCGGCGAGCCGGTCGAGCTGCCCAACAACCGCGTGCTCTCCCGTTCGATGGACAACCGGCTCGGCTGCTACGTGGCGCTCGAGGCAGCGCGGCTCGTGGCCGAGGCGGGCGGCGCGCCGGGCGACGTCGCGGCGGTCGCCGTGGCCCAGGAGGAGATCAGCTTCGGCGGCTCCCGCACGACGGCGTACTCGCTGCGCCCGGACATCGCCGTGGTGGTCGACGTGACGTTCTCCACCGACGCCCCCGGCACCGACGAGAAGGAGCTCGGCCGCCACCGGTTCGGCACCGGGCCGGTGCTCCAGCGCGGCTCGACGCTCGATCCGACGGTCTTCGAGCTCATCCACGCCGCCGCCGAGGCCGAGGGCATCCCGTTCACGGTCGCCGCCTCGGGACGCTCGACGGGCACCGACGCGGACGCGTTCCACGTCTCGCGCGGCGGCATCCCGTCGAGCATCGTCTCGATCCCGCTCCGCTACATGCACTCGCCGGTGGAGATGGTCCAGCTCGACGACGTCGAGAACGCCGCCAAGCTGATCGCCGCCTTCGTCCGCCGGCTCGAGCCCGGCCTGGACCTGAAGCGCTGAGCCGCCTGCTGCTGCTGTTCGACATCGACGGCACGCTGCTGCAGCGAGCGGGCGTCGAGCATGGCCAGGCGCTGCGCGAGGCGGCGGCGCGCCTGCACGGGCTGCCGGCGCTCGACGGCGGGACGGTGGAGGTCGCCGGGATGACGGACGGCGGGATCGTGCGCGACACCCTCGTGGCGGCCGGGGTCGCCGGCGAGGTGGCCGACGCGCGCTGGGCGGACGTGCAGGCCGCCGCGGTCGAGGCGTACGAGCGGCTGTGCCCGGACCTCTCGGACCGCGTGGCGCCGGGCGTGCCCGAGCTCCTCGCGGCCCTGGCCGCGCGGCCGGACGAGTTCCGCCTCTCGCTCGTGACCGGCAACCTCGAGCCGATCGCGCGGGTCAAGCTCGCCCGGGCCGGGATCGGCGACTACTTCGAGCCCGGCCAGGGCGGCTTCGGCTCCGACCACCTCGACCGCTCCGAGTTGCCCGCGATCGCGAGACGGCGCGCCGGCGACTGGCCCCGCGAGCGCACGGTCGTGATCGGCGACACGCCGCGCGACATCGCGTGCGCGCGCGCCGACGGAGTCCGCGTCGCGGCTGTCGCCACCGGCCCGTACGCGATCGAGGCGCTGGCGGACGCGGACTCCGTCGTCGACGGCGCCCACGCCCTCCTGCCGGTCCTCGAGGACTTCGTTAGCCAAGCGAACCAGGGGTCAGACCCCTAGTTCGCTTGGCTAATCAGGGGTCTGACCCCTAATTAGCGTGGCTAACGGTCTTGCATGACCACGGCGGCGCTCCCGCCGCCTCGCCGGATGGGCTCCGCCGCCGCCAGGAACCGCCCGCCGCCGAGGAACTCGATCCCGGTCACCGCGCCGATCTCGCTCTGCGGCGTCCCGAATGCGTGCCCGTGGGCGGCGGTCAGCGCCGGCGCCTCGGTCTGCATGAACAACGGCTCGGCGATCGAGGTCGCGCCGTTGCGCTGCGACGCCCGCGGCGCGGCGATCGCCTCCGGCAGCGTCTTGCCGAGCTCCAGCCGCTCGACCAGGACCTGCAGGACGGTGGTGATGATCATCGAGCCGCCCGGCGAGCCGACCGCCAGGAACGGCCGGCCGTCGCGGGTGATGATCGTCGGCGCCATCGAGCTCCGCGGCCGCTTGCCGCCGTCGGCCCGGTTGGGATGCGTGAGCGAGTCGAAGTTGAAGTCGGTCAGCTCGTTGTTGAGCAGGAACCCGTAGCCGGGCACCACGATGCCGTTGCCGCCCGTCGACTCGATCGTGAACGTGTACGAGACCACGTAGCCGTCCTTGTCGGCGACCGTCAGGTGGGTCGTGGATGGGCCCTCGTGACCGGCCGCGGGAGTTCCCGCCGGGCCGCAGTCGCCGCCGTCGACGGCGGCGTTGACGGCGCGGTCGGTGATCAGCGATCGCCGCTGGGCGGCGAACGCGTCCGACAGCAGGCAGGGCAGCGGCACGTTCACGTAGTCGGGGTCGCCGAGGTACTTGTTGCGGTCGGCGAACGCGTAGCGCGAGGCCTCGAGGAAGAAGTGCAGCGACCGCGTGCGCGCGGCGGGCGAAAGCGGGAGGCCCTCCAGGATGTTCAGCGCCTCGCCGACGGTCGAGCCGCCGCTCGACGGCGGGCCCATGCCCCAGACGTCGAGGCCCTTGTAGCCGATTCGCGTCGGATCCCGCCACACCGCGTCGTAGCGGCGCAGGTCCTTCTCGGTCATCAGGCCGGGGCGCCAGACGTGGTTGGCATCCGCGGCGATCGGCGGCCGCTGCGCGGCGCGGGCCATCGCGCGGGCCACCGGGCCCTTGTAGAACGCCCGCGGGCCGGAGCGCGCGATCAGCTCGTACGTGTGGGCGAGATCGGGGTTGCGCAGCGTGCTGCCGACGTCGCGCGGCGTGCCGTCGGGGTCGAGGTAGATCGCCGCCGTGGACGGCACGTCGTTGAAGTAGTCCACCACCGGCGTCGTCTGGTCCACGAACGTCTGGTCGACGGTGAAGCCGCGCCTCGCGACGTCGATGCCCGGCTGGAGCACCGTGCGCAGGGAGAAGCGGCCGAAGCGGTCGAGCGCCTCGTCCCATTGTGCGACGGTGCCGGGCACGCCGGCCGAGAGGCCGCTGAAGCGGGCGGGATCGAAGCTCAGGGCGGCGCCGTTCTCGAAGAACGAGTCCGGCCTCATCGCGTCGGGCGCCTTCTCGCGGCCGTCGATCGTCGTGACCCGGCCCTGCGGCGTGCGGATGACCATGAAGCCGCCGCCGCCGATGCCCGACGAGTACGGCTCGGTCACGCCGAGCACGCCGGCCGCAGCCACCGTGGCGTCCACCGCGTTGCCGCCGCGCTTGAGCGTGTCGATCGCCGCCTTGGTGGCGAGCGCGTCGACCGTCCCGGCCGCCCCTCCGCTGCCGGTCGCCGTCGGTTGCTTGTCCTGGGCTCCCGCCTGTGCCGCCGGGACCGCCAGTGCCACCGCCACGACTGCCACTACGAGGATCCTGCGCATCATCGAGCCTCCCTCCGAAATCCGTCCCGGTGGCCCTACCCGGTCGGTTAGCGGGGCACGCGCAGGATCTCGGCGGCGAGCGGCTTGCCGGCGATCTGGCGGAGTCGCGTCACGTAGGCGGCGTCGTCGCCGAGCGCGGTGGTCCACAGCGTCGCGGACAGGCCGCGACGGGGCCGGGGCCAGAGCTTGTGCGGCTGCCCGTGCTGCTTGTGGATGTCGCCGGGCTCGTGCCCGGCGTCGCGGCGGCCGGTGGGAACGGTCCTCCACAGGCGGCGGTCGCGGCGCGGCGAGCGGCGCCTCACCGGGCCGAGCCGCAGCTCCTGGCCGGAGAAGACCGCGCGCACGTAAAGGAGCCGGCCGCCTTGGAGCGACGGGTTGAGCAGCAGCGCGCGCTTCTCCTGGCGGACGGTGCCGCCCTGGCCGGTCGCGAGGTCGATGACGACGATCCGCCCGGAACGCGAGCTGGTGAGGTGGAACGCCACGCGCTCGTCGTCCAGTGCGGGCCGGCCGAGCTCGGCGGCGCGAACGACCTCGACGGTCTCCCCGCCGGCCAGCGGAGCGGCGTAGATCACGTCGCCGTCCCCCTCGCGAGCGCGCCAGGCGAGCCACGACGCCGAGACCGCGACAGCGTCGGCGCCCTGGGCGGCGACGCGGGTCTCGAAGTCCTCGCCCGCCGTCGACCGCACGTCGATCTCGTCGCCGCTGACGACCGCGATGCGCTGCCCGCCCAGCGCGGGATGGCTCCCTTCGACGCGGGCCCGCTGCCCGTCGCGCAGCAGGATCCCGGCCTCGCCGGCCTCGTGCCACGCCACCAGCCGCCCGTCGACGCTGGGGTCGCTCGCGTTAGACGCCAGCTTCTCGGCCATCAGGCCACCAGGACGACCGCGCACGCGACGAGCGCCACGGCGTCGACCGCGCGCAGCGAGCGCAGGATCTGCGGCCGCTCGGCCATCGCGGCGTGGAGCGCGGCGCCGCGGCCGGTGCCCGCCGTGGGGGCGAGCGCGACCACCGGCAGCAGCCGCCCACCCCCGAAGGCGAGCCCGACCGCGAGCCCGAGCGCCGGGTCGCCGACCGCCACGCACACGCCGGCGAGCGCCCAGACCGCGAACGTGAGGATGAACGTCGTGAAGCCGAGCCCGAGCAGCACGCCGTAGAGCCCGGCCGCGAGCGGCACCGGCAGCCGCCGGCGCCACGACTCCGGCACCTGGCGCCGGACCTGCGGCAGGATCCGCGCGCCGCGCGCCTCGCCCGCGGCCGCAGCGAGCGCGAACGCGGCCGCCACCGCCAGCGCCACCGGCCCGCCGGCTCCGAGCGCTGAGCCCAGCAGCGCGAGCCCGCCGAACGTGATCGCGCCGCCCGCCAGCGCGCCGGCCGCGAACGTGGCGCACGCCGCCAGCGTCGTCCGCAGCCGCCCGGCGTAGCCGGCCGGCGCGAGCGTCTCCACCATCGAGAAGCCGCACGGCGACCACGCGCCGGTGACCCCGGCCGCGGCCGCCGCGACGATGAGAACGGTGTCTAGCACGCAATCCGCCTCTCGTCCCGGCCGCGGGTTTCGCCCTCTGGGCGAACACCCGCAAGGGAACCCGGCCCCCCGGGCCGGCGTTCCCCTAACATTTGATGTTGGTGTCGTAGTACATGACGCAGAAGACCCGGCGGCCCTTGTAGCAGTAGCCCGTCAGCGAGGCGTCGCCGTTGATGCGCCTCGGATGGGGCGAGCAGCAGTCGACGAGCTTGCGGATGCGACCGCCGCAGCAGCGGTACCAGGCGCCGTCGACCTGCGTGCTGATGCTGAAGCGGTCGGCGACAACGTCGCACACGCGGCTGCGGGTCGCGATCGGGAGCGGCCGCCCGTCGGGGTCGGTGAGCGGTCGCTCGTCCTCGTCGACCGCACGGCCGTCGGAGCCGATCAGCCGGCCGAGGTCGTCGATCCGGTGGCCGTCGGCGGCGCGCAGCGGGTAGCCTCGCGAGTCGATCCGCGGCAGGCCGGTCGGGTGGGGGCAGGAGTCGGTCGTGTAGATGTGCCCGCAGAAGTGGTAGGCCTCGGCCTCGCCCGGGGCCACGAGCCCGCCGACCGCGCCCGCGCCGGTGAGTCCCATGACGGCGCCCGAGACACGCGAGAGGAAGCCGCGACGGGAGGTCCCGGCGGCGAGCCGGTCACTGAGCACCGACGAGCCCTCGCCGCCGCTCGGCCGCCGCCAGCACCGACTCGAGCTGCGCCCCGGTGTTGAACGTGCCCTTGGCCAGCACCGTCCCGTCGCCGTCGAGCGCCACCGCGAACGGGCTGCCGGGAACGTCGGCCGCCGCCCAGGCGTCCGCGTCGCGCACCTCGTCGAACGTGCGCAGCACGACCCGCGGATCGCGGCCGAAGGTGGCCACGGCCGGCTCCAGCGCGCGGCACAGCCCGCAGCCCTCCGAGCTGAAGACGGCGAGGCCGATCCGCCCGGGAGGTACCTCGAGGTGCTCGGCGAGCGCCGTGCGGCCGCCGACCTCCGGCCCCTCGTGCGCGAGCTCGAGCGCGCCTCGCGGGTCGGCCGCGAGCCGCAGCATCCCCACCTCGCGCGCCAGCGCCAGCACCAGCACGGCGAGCGCGACGAGCCCGAGCAGCGCCGCGCCGAGCCCGATCGCGAGCCACCCCTCGGTGCTCGGCTCCGTGCGCGGAAGCAGCGGCAGCGCCGCAAACGCGACGGCGAGCAGCGCGGCGCGCGTCACCGAGCCGCGCGAGATCCGCCCGCGGGCGCCGAAGCACGCGCACGGCGCGCCGGCGCGGCCTGTCGCGAGCGCCACCGCCTGCGCCGCGCAGAACACCGTCAGCAGGGCGGCCGCCGCGTACGCCGCGGCGTCGAGCCCGGCGCCGACTCCCGCCGCGAGCGCCAGCTCGACCGCGACCAGGACCGTCCACAGCGCCTTCGCGGCACGCGCCGAGCGGACGCCGTACGTGGCCAGCGCCGCCCGGCTCCCGAACGGGTCGACGAGCTTCGCGATCGCCGAGGCGAGCAGCACGAGCCCCAGCACCAGGCAGGCGACGACCGACACCATGAGGGCGCCGAAGGTAGCAAGGTCGGCCGCTGACCCCGTCGGGTCGGCGCGACCTCCCGCCGGTTCAGGGGCTCGGGATCGTCCGGAATCGCGTGCGGGCGCGCGCCTGGGTGACGTCGCTGTCGGCCGCCCAGCCCGTGCTGCGCGTGCGGTTCTTGCCGGCCCGCTTGGCCTGGAACAGCGCAGTGTCGGCCGCCTCGATCAGCACGCCGGCCTCGCCGTCGCGCTCGACCGCGCCGACGCCGACGCTGACCGTCACGCGCAGCGGCGTGCCGTCCTCCAGCGCGAGGTCGAGCGCCTCGACCGCGCGCCGCATGTTCTCGCCCAGCGTCCACGCGCCCTCGAGGTCGGTGTCGGGCAGGATCACGGCCAGCTCGTCGCCGCCGTAGCGCGCCGGCTCGTCGATCCCGCGGCAGGCGCCGGCGATGACGTCGGCAACCCGGCGCAGCACGCCGTCGCCGAGCCGGTGCCCATATGACTCGTTGATGGACTTGAAGTCGTCGAGGTCGAGCAGGGCGAGCGCGACCGGCTGGCCCGACTGGCGCGTGCGCGCCAGCTCCTGGCCGAGCGCCTCCTGGAAGCGGCGGTGGTTGGAGAGCCCGGTGACCTCGTCGAGCGTCGCCTGCCGGCGCAGCCGCTCGTGCAGCGCGACGTTCTCGATCGCCAGCGCCGTCTGCTGGGCGAGGTACGCGAACAGCGCCTGCTCCTGCTGCGTGAAGGGGACGCCCTGGCGCACGACGGCGAGCACGTCGCTGGATGCCTCCTCGCCGAGCGGATGCGCCATCGCGAAGTGGTCGCCGTCGGACGCCAGCCGGAGCGCGCCCGGCCGCTGGGTCGCCCGCTCGGCGGCCGACACGGCCTCGGCGGTCGGCGCGGACCCGACGACGCTCCGCCAGGTCCCGAGCTCGGCCCCCCCGAACTGCGCGCCGAGCGCCTCCACCGCCGTGCGCAGGCCGATGCCGACCATCGCGGCGCGGTCGAGCTTGGACCCGAACGCCTCGCCGATCCGGTGGATCGCACGATCGAGCCGCTCGTGCTCGTCGCTGAGCTGGTCGAGCCGGTCGACCGCCTCCCGGATGCGGCGGCGGCGGTCGTCGGCGATGGCCGCCAGCAGCGCCAGCAGCGGGAGCGCGAGCGCGAACGCGAACGGCTGCCCGTCGGCGGCCATCGCGATCAGGAAGCCGACCGGGGTCAGGCACGCGTCGAGCGCGTAGACGGTGAGGACCACACGGAGCTGGGCGGCCAGCGCGATCCCGCGCCCGAGCCACTCGCGGAGCGTCACGAACAGCAGGTCGGTCCCGCACTGGGCGACCATCGCCAGTAGCGGCACCGCCCAGTGCTGCAGCACAGGATCGGGCGCGCCGGCCGCGACGAACACGAGGCTCGGCGCGACGGCATGCCACGCGTCGGCGGTGCCGGTGAGGATCCGCTCCGGGTGCTCGCGACCGCGCAGGGCGTCGACCGCGGCGGCTCCCGCCAGGCCGAGGCCGACGCATGCGGGCACCGCCTCCGGCGGCAGCAGGAACAGCATCGGCACCAGCACGAGCTGCGTCGGCATCAGCGAGCCGGCACCCAGGTGCAGCGGCACCTTCGAGGCGAGCGCGAGGCTGACGGTCAGCGCGAGCGCCAGGAGCGGGTCGAACGGGCGCGAGTGGGGCAGCAGGAGCGCCATCGCCAGTGCGGCGACGGCGAACGTCGCAGCCACGGCGCACTCGACCCTCAGCTCACGGCGGGTCAGCCGCCGGGAGTCGTAGGGCCGCCACCGCTCCAGCAGACGCTCGAGCGACCGTGAGTGTTGTTGAGACGAAACCCCTCGCACGCGCGTGTCCTTGTTTCGGCAGCTCTCGCGGAAACTTGAGCGGAAGTTGTCATCACGCGAACCTGGCGCCTCAAGACTCGTCTCCAAGCGCCCGATAGCGACCGCGTCTCCAAAGGAAGGGCGGTACCCGATGGTCGCTTCGGCACGTTTCTCACCTCGCTCGCTGATCACGGGAGGCGTGGTGATGCTGGCGTTCGTGGTCGCGGCCCCGGCCGCGCGCGCCGCGTGCGACGACCAGGTCCTCGAGCGCCCCTTCCTCCCCTGGGGCGACCCGGCGTACTACACGCTCGTGCCCGACGGCGACCTCACCGGCGGCGCGGCCGGCTGGGACCTCGACGGCGCCGATCTCGTCGCCGACAACGAGCCCTGGTACGTCCACGGCGGCGACACGCCCGCCGCCCTTCGCCTGCGCAGGGGCGACAGCGCGACCACGCCGCCCGTCTGCGTCACCCTCGCGCACCCGACGATGCGGTTCTTCGTCCGCGACGCCGGCGGCATCCTCGGCTCGCTCGAGGTCGAGGTCGTGCTGTCCAACGGGCTCGCGCTGCCGGTCGGGGCCGTGCTCGGGCTGCTCCAGGGCGACCGCTGGGCGCCGGCGGCCCCGCAGTTCGTCGTCGGCAACCTGCTCGACGGCGAGGTGCGCTTCCGCTTCCGCGCCATCGGGCTCAGCAGCGCCTGGGTGATCGACGACGTCTACGTCGATCCGTACAAGAAGGGGTAGCTCACAGCGACCAGAAGCCGGCCGGCTCGGACCGCGCGGTCCGGGCCAGCTCGGCCTGCACGTCGCGGCCGCAGATCACGGCGACCTCGGCGGTCGTGAGCGGGACGCCCGCCCAGCGGAGGACCTCCGCGGCCGACGCGGGAGCCGGGCGCTCGTCGAGGCCGTCCGGCGCGCCGTCGATCTGCCCGCATGCCCGGCCGGCGGCCGCCGCCAGGTCCGCGCGCAGCGCCGCCTCGACCTCGGGCTGCCCGCAGTAGGCGGCCAGCTCGGGCACCGGAAGGCCGGCGCGCGCGGCCGCGATTTCGAGCGTGTCGGAGTCGTCGAGCATCTCCCCGGCCTGCGCCAGCACCTGAAGGTGCCGCAGCATCGCCGCCTCGCGCTCGGGCCATCGCAGGCGGGTGCCGACGACCGCGCGGCAGGCGTGGATCGTCGCGTCGCTGCCAGGGGCCTCCGGCCAGCCCTCGCCGCGGTGCTCGCGCATGCCGATCATCCGCAGCTCCCACCTGACCTGGTCGCCGTACCGCCAGCGCAGCCGCAGCCACGCCGGCTCGGGCGGGCACGCGGGGTCGGTGAAGAGCGTCAGGCGCGCGTCAGCTTCTTGTAGGTGATGCGATGCGGGCGGTCGGCCTCGGCGCCCAGGCGCTCGTGCCGCCACTCCTCGTAGGCCTCGAAGTTGCCCTCGAACCACGTCACCTGCGAGTCGCCCTCGAAGGCGAGCACGTGGGTCGCGACGCGGTCGAGGAACCAGCGATCGTGGGAGATGATCACCGCGCACCCGGGGAACGCGAGCAGCGCCTCCTCCAGCGCCCGCAGGGTGTCGACGTCGAGGTCGTTGGTCGGCTCGTCGAGCAGCAGCACGTTGCCGCCGCGGCGCAGGAGCTTGGCCAGGTGCACGCGGTTGCGCTCGCCGCCGGACAGCGCGCCGACCTTCTTCTGCTGGTCGGAGCCCTTGAAGTTGAAGCCGGCCACGTAGGCGCGCGAGTTCATCTCGCGGTCGCCGACCTTGATGTTGTCGTAGCCCTCGGAGATCTCCTCCCAGACCGTCTTGTCCGGGTCCAGGGCGTCGCGCGACTGGTCGACGTACGCGAGGTCCACGGTGTCGCCGAGCTGGATCGCGCCCGCGTCGGGCTTCTCCTCGCCGAAGATCATGCGGAACAGCGTCGTCTTGCCGGCGCCGTTGGCGCCGATGATGCCGACGATGCCGGCCGGCGGCAGGTCGAACGACAGGTCCTCGATCAACAGGCGGTCGCCGAAGCCCTTGCGCACGTCGTCGGCCTCGATCACCTTGCCGCCCAGCCGCTGGCCGGCCGGGATGTGGATCTGGACCTGGTCCAGCTTGACGTTGCGCTCCTCGGCGAGCAGGCGCTCGTAGTTGGCGAGCCGCGCCTTGGACTTCGTGCGCCGGCCCTTCGGGTTCGTGCGCACCCACTCGAGCTCGTGGGCGATCGTGCGCTGGCGCGCGGACTCCTGGCGCTCCTCCTGGGCGAGCCGGGCCTGCTTCTGCTCGAGCCAGCTCGAGTAGTTGCCCTTGAACGGGATCCCGTGCCCGCGGTCGAGCTCGAGGATCCAGCCGGCCACGTTGTCGAGGAAGTAGCGATCGTGGGTCACGGCCACGACGGTGCCCTTGTAGTCCTCGAGGTGCTTCTCCAGCCACGCCACCGACTCGGCGTCGAGGTGGTTCGTCGGCTCGTCGAGCAGGAGGAGGTCCGGGGCGGAGAGCAGCAGCCGGCAGAGGGCGACGCGGCGGCGCTCGCCGCCGGACAGCCGCTTGACGTCGGCGTCGGCGGGCGGGAGCCGGAGCGCGTCCATCGCCTGGTCGAGCTGGGAGTCGAGGTTCCAGGCGTCGGCGGCGTCGATGCGCTCCTGCAGGCGCGCGAACTCGTCGGCCGTCTCGTCGGAGTAGTTGGCGGCCAGCTCGTTGAAGCGGTCGAGCAGGCTGCGCAGCTCGGCGACGCCGTCCTCGACGTTGCCGCGCACGTCCTTGCTCTCGTCGAGCTGCGGCTCCTGCTCGAGCAGGCCGACGGTGGCGCCGGGCGCGAGCTGCGCCTCGCCGCGGTAGTCCTTGTCGAGCCCGGCCATGATCCGCAGCAGCGTGGACTTGCCCGAGCCGTTGAGGCCGAGCACTCCGATCTTCGCGCCCGGCAGGAAGCTGAGCGAGATGTCCTTGAGCACCTGCTTGTCCGGCGGGTGCGTCCGGGACAGCCGGTACATGGTGAAGATGTATTGGCTCGACACGCGTCTGAGGATACGAGTCGCCCTGGTGTCGAAGTGGTCGCGGCCGATTCCTATCCAGATGTCCATTCCAGAAATGGCCTGGTGCGGGCGATAAATAGGGCATGAAGCCGCTCATCGGCGTGACGACCTCGGAGCTGCGGCCCAGCGGCGCCGGGACGTTGCGCCGGCACGGCGAGCCGCCGCACGCCGAGATGGCGCTCGGGATGACGTACCTGCGGGCGATCGAGGCGGCGGGCGGGATGCCGGTCGTGCTCCCGCCGCTGGGCGACCCGGAGCCGTACCTCGACCGCCTGGACGGCATCTGCCTGTCGGGCGGCCCCGACCTCGATCCCGGCGCCTACGGCGCCACCGAGCGCCACCCGGAGCTCGGCCCCACCGAGCCGGGGCTCGACGCGTTCGAGCTGGCGCTGGCGCGCGCCGCCGACGAGCGCGGGCTGCCGCTGCTGGCGATCTGCCGCGGCGCGCAGGCCCTGAACGTGGCGCGCGGCGGGACGCTGCACCAGCACCTGCCCGGCCATCGCCAGACCGAGCCGGCGACCGCGACGACCCACTCGGTCCACGTCGAGGCGGAGTCGTGGCTGGCGCAGCTCGTCGGCACCGACGTCCTGCGCGTGAACTCCTTCCACCACCAGGCCGTGTGGCGGCTCGGCGGTGGCTTGCGCGCGGTCGCGCACGCGGCCGACGGCACCGTCGAGGCGATCGAGGCGCCCGGCCCGCGCTTCGTCGTGGGCGTGCAGTGGCACGCCGAGGGCCTCGTCGCCCACCCGCGCCACCGCGCGCTCTTCGACGCGCTGGTCGAGGCGTCTCTCGGCCAGCCCGCACTTCGCGCGGCGTAGAACGTCAACCCGCGTAGTTGACGTTCGCCACGCACTAGGGAGACCCCTGATGCGGGGTCAGCCCGGCGCCGCGATGCTCCGGGCATGTCGCTGCTGCTTCCCTCATCGCCCTCGATCCATCGCTTCTCCGGAACCCTGATCGGCCCCGACGACGACGGCTACGACGCCGCCCGTCGTGTCTACAACGCGATGATCGACTGTCGGCCGGCGCTGATCGCCCGCTGCGAGTCCGTCTCCGACGTCGCCGCCGCGCTCGCGTACGCCCGCGCCAACGAGATGGAGGTCGCGGTGCGCGCCGGCGGCCACGCCGCGCCCGGCTTCGCGACCACCGACGGCGGCCTCGTGATCGACCTCGGCCCGCTCAACGCGATCCACGTGGACCCGGCGCGCCGGATCGCGTGGGTGCAGCCCGGCGTGTTGTGGGGCGAGCTCGACGCCGCCACGCAGGAGCACGGCCTCGCCGTCACGGGCGGCCGCGTCTCCAGCACCGGCGTGGCCGGCTTCACTCTCGGCTCGGGCAGCGGCTGGCTCGAGCGCAAGATGGGCCTGGCGTCCGACAACCTGCGCGCCGCGCGGGTGCTGACCGCCGACGGCCAGATCGTCACCGCGTCGGCGACCGAGAACCCCGACCTGTTCTGGGCGCTCCGGGGCGGCGGCGGCAACTTCGGCATCGTGGTGGAGTTCGAGTTCTCGCTGCGGCCGGTCGGCCCGGCCGTGGTCGGCGGGATGCTGCTGTGGCCGCGCGACCGCGCACGCGAGGTGATGCGCGTCTACCGCGACCTGATGGCCGAGGCTCCCGACGCCCTGTGCGGCGGTCTGGCGCTGATGAGCGCGCCGCCGATGCCGATGGTGCCGTTCGCGCTGCAGGGCCGGCCGGCGGTCGGCGTGCTGGTCCTCTACGACGGCGACCCGGCTCGCGGCGCCGAGCACCTCGCGCCGCTGCGCGCGCTCGGCCCGGTTGTCGACGCCGTGGGACCGATGCCGTACTGCGCGCTGCAGTCGATGATGGACGGCGACCGCCCCGAGGACCTGCGGGACTACTTCCGGGCCGCGTTCCTCGACGAGCTCTCCGATCCGGCGATCGACACGATCCTGGCCGGCGCCGCGGGCGCGCCCTCGACGCTCTCGACGGTCCTCCTCCAGCCGCTCGGCGGCGCGTTCGCGCGGGTCGGCGAGATGGACAGCGCGCTGGGGCACCGCGACGCCCAGTGGGCGATCCAGGTGCTCGGGCAGTGGCTCGAGCCCGAGCGCGACACGTCCAATCGCAACTGGGTGCGCGCGCTGACCGACGCGCTCGAGCCGTGGTCGCGGGCCGTCGGCTTCCCGAACTTCATCGCCGAGGGCGGCGACGCGTCCGTGACCGTGGCCTACGGCGCCGAGCGCTACGCGCGGCTCGTGGAGGCCAAGGACCGCTGGGACCCGACGAACGTGTTCCGCCTCAACCACAACATCCGGCCGACCGGGTAAGTGCACACCGCCGCCCTCGTCCTCGCCGACGGCGCCCGTCTCGGCGTCCGCCCGATCTCGGCGGACGGCTTCCGGCTCGCGCTTTAGCCGGTGGGTGGGCCGAGCACGAGCGGTTGGTCGAGCACGCCGCGCATTCGGCGCTGGATCTGCAGCTCGGCCTCGAGGTCGGCGATCCGGCCCTCGTGATCGATGACCGTGCCGCGCAGGACCTGGGTGACGAACAGCCACACCAGGCGCCCGTCGAGCTGGCTGCCTGCGACCCGCCGCAACTCGTCCTCAGCCTCGGCGGCGCCGAGCGGGATCTTGTAGGAGTCCGGTGCGGTGAGGACGTCGTAGACCTCGCCGATCGCGAGGATGCGCGCGGTCATCGGGATCTCGTCGCCCGCGAGGCCGTCCGGGTAGCCGTGCCCGTCGATCCGCTCGTGGTGGGCCAGGACTGCGTTGGCGACTTCCCCGAGGCCCTCGACGCGCAGCAGCAGGCGCGCCCCGTCGGCGGGGTGGCGCTCGACCAGCCGGCGCTCGGCGGCGTGCAGCTCGCTGCGGCCGAGCAGGATGTGGTCGGGGAGCGCCTCCTTGCCGATGTCGTGCAGCAGGCCGGCGGTGTGCACGACGGCCTGCTCGCGCTCGGAGAGCCCGGCCGCGCGCGCGAGCTCGTGCGCGTAATGGGCCACGGCCGCGGCGTGGCGCGCGGCGGTCGGGTCGCGCAGCGCGAGCGTCTCGAGCAGCAGGCCGACCATCCCCTCGTGGCGGATGTCGAGCTGGTCGGTGCGGCGGACGATCTCCTCGCCGTGTTCCTGGCCCTCGAGCACCGCGCGCAGGAGCAGCTGGCAGACGCCGAGGGCGAGCGCGAACAGCCCGATGATCCCGGCGCCGTAGAGCTCGAAGCCGTAGACGGCCATCGCGGTGATCGACGCGGTCGCGATCTCCCACGGCAGCACCGGGCGGTAGACGGTCTTGAACATCCCGATCAGCGAGCCGCCGCGCAGGAAGACCGTGTGACCGGCGATCATCGTGAAGTTGAGGACGTTCGCGAGCATGAACACGACGAACACCGCGATCGCGAAGCTGCCTTCCTCGGCGAACCCGGCCTGGTCGATCCACTGCAGCGCGATGCCGCCGAGCAGCGGGAACGTCGCGTACGTGACGAGGTTGTTGAGGAGGTAGGTGCCGCGCGGGCGGCTGCGCAGGGCGTCGGCGGTGGCCGACGCGACGCCCATGACCACGGCCGGTGCCGGCCCGAGCAGCGCCATGGCGAGCACGATGCCGAGGAATGACCCGCCGATCCGGAAGCGCTTGGCGTCGAGCACGATGAAATCGCTGCCGAGCACGAGCACGGCCAGCAGCCCGACCATCGCCGGCGGCTTCCACTGCTCCTCGGTCGAGAGCAGCGCCGCGCTCACCAGCACGACCCCCAGCAGCACCGACTGGCCGATCACCATCGCCCGCCGCCGGCCGGGCCGGAGCGGCTGCGCGGGCCGTCGCGCGGACCGTCCCTCCGCGGGTCCGCCGCGGTCGGCCGAGCCGGCTGCGCGCATCAGCGCGAGCGACCATGCGACGATCACCAGCCAGAGGACGACGGCCAACCAGACGATCACAAGTCGGAAGGTAGTCCCATCCGGCCCCGCATGCCACCGATCAAGTGTTGGTTTTGCTCATCCACTTGATTCCGGGGCGTTCGCGGGAGGCCCAGTATTGGGCCTGGCCTTGCCCGGGGGGTTGCACTGGAATGCGGCGCGTTCCATAGTGCCGTCTTGCAGCGACGTACCAAGCGGAGGTCCGAGGCTGCACTGGGGGTCAATAGTGGGGGTGTGCTTGCGCAGATCCGGGCGTGACCGGATGCGTATGCCTGCCCTGCAGTCGATGCAACTGGGCTATCCGATCGGAAAGGAGACCTCATGGGCTGGCGCAACTAGCACGCTCGAGCACCGAACCGACCTATCAATCCACGACCGACAGGGAGGCAAGAAGATCATGGGCTGGCGGAACTGAACTGGCCTCGAAGCACCCACCGCCGCAGGTGCGGCGAGACCGAGAAGTGGCTATCGGGCGGCCCGGCGCGTAGGGACGCGCCGCCGGGCCCGAGCCCGACCGCTACCGTAGAGCGGTCATGCCACAGGTGCTGGACATCGAGCAGGCCGTACTGCTGCTGGAGATCGAGCCGCCGTTCGACAAGCGCGACATCCAGCTGGCACGACGCAGGCTCGCGAAGGTCTGGCATCCGGACATCGCCCCGCCGGGGCGGCAGCTGGAACACGAGCGTCATCTGAAGGCGATCAACGAGGCGGCCGACCAGCTCCAGCAGCTGGCCGAGGAGTCGCGCGGGGGCCGGGTGACCCGTAACGCCGTCAAGGTCGGCGCCGCCGCAGCTCGCAAGCGGCGGGCCGAGGAGGGCGCACGCGCGTACGCGGAGGAGCAGCGCGCCCGCGCCGACGCGACGGACCGCGCCAAGCACGACCCGTTCGGCTCGCGCGTCCCCGACCACTCCGTCGTGCACCGCTACGCGCGCTGCCTGTCCTATCCCGAGTGGGGCGTCGGCAGCGTCAACGGCATCTACTTCACCGGCGGCGGCGACGACATCCAGCAGTGGGCGCGCGTGAGCTTCCACCTCGGCGTGCGGACGGTGCCCGCGGGGTCGCTCCAGTTCGTCGACTTCTCGAAGCCCGACCCCGGCGCCGAGCGCGTGCAGCGGTTCATGACCGCGGCCAAGCACGCCCTCGCCGAGGGCGACTTCGCGCTCGCGGCGCGCCGGCTCGTCTACGCTCGCGACGCCGACCCGCGCAACACCGCGGTCCTCCGCCTGATGACCCTCGCGTTCTGGCAGGCCGGCGACTACTCGGCGGCGGCCCGCGCCGTGCGCGACTGGATCCGCGAAGAGACCGACCGGCCGGCGCCGTACCGCTACGCGGCTCGGATCTACGAGGACATGGGGTCGCTCACGCAGGCGGTCGACGCGGCGGTGCAGGAGGTCGCCCGCCATCCGTCCGACCCGTCCGCGTGGGAGCGGCTCGGCCGGCTGCGCATGCGCACGTTCGATCGCGCGGGCGCGCGCGAGGCGCTCGAGCGCGCCCGCGAGCAGGGCCCGAGCGAGCAGGGGCTGCTCGACCTCGCGCTCGTCGCGAACCTGATGGGCGACGTGGGGACCGAGGTCAGCGCATGCGAGCAGGCGACCGCGCTGGCGCCCGACTCACCGGAGGCCTGGAGCCGCTACGCCCACGCGCTCGCCCGCACGGACCGTGTCTCGGACTGCCTCGCCGCGTGCGAGCGGGCGCTCGAGCTCGCGCCCGACCCCGAGGTGCGCGACCTGCTCGAGCGGGTCCGCGCCGCCGCGCCGCGCGAGCTGACGGAAGCCGCTTAAACGGCCTGCTCCTCGAGCCCGCGGACGCGCTTGACGGTGCCGACGGCCGTCCGCTTGCTCTCGCGCACCTCGAGCCGCCGCGACAGCCGCGACAGGGCGAGGTTGACGATGATGAACAGCGCGCCGATGAAGAGGAACACCTGCAGCACCGGCGCCTGGACGCCGCCGAAGAAGTTCGCGCTGGTCACGATCCGGCCGTGGCGCATGACCTCCTGGATGGCCACGATGCTGACCAGCGTCGTGTCCTTGTTGAGCGTGATGAGCTGGGACACGGTGGCGGGGACCATCCGCCGCAGGCCCTGCGGGAGCACGACGTGGCGCATCGACTGGCCGTAGGTCATGCCCAGCCCGCGGGCGGCCTCGTTCTGGCCGCGGTCGAGCGACTGGATGCCCGCGCGCATGATCTCGGCCAGGACCGCGGAGTTGTAGAGCACGAGGCCGAGGATCGCGGCCAGCACGCGGCCGGACTGCAGGCCCTCGGGGAACCACGAGGGGATCGCGTCCTCGTACGCGTCGGGCCACGAGCCGGGGATCGTGAGCGCGAGGTAGAGGATGATGAAGATCAGCGGGAGGTTGCGCCAGACGTCGACCCACGCGCCCGCCACCGCGCTGAGCGGCGTCCAGCGCGACAGCCGGGCGAGCGCGAGCGCCAGCCCCACGATCAGCGACAGGACCATCGCGATCACCGCGATCTCGAGGTTGACCAGAAAGCCCTCGAGGATGAACCGGACGTTGTTGCCGGTGATCACCCACTCCCAGTTGTCGGGGTCGAAGACGTACGTCATCGGTGGATCGCGTAGCGCTTCTCGAGGAAGCGGATCGTGAGCGTGGCGAGCCCGGTCAGCGTGAGGTAGCCGACGGCCGCCCAGAAGAACGCCTCGTCGGTCTGGAAGCCGCGGGACGAGATGACCCGCGCGGTCTTGAGCAGGTCATCGAGCGCCAGCAGCGAGACGCCGATGATCGCCGAGTTCTTGATCATCGCGATGATCAGCGAGCCGAGCGGCGAGATCACCGTCCGGAACGCCTGCGGGAAGACCACGCGCCGCAGCGTCTGGGGATACGTGTAGCCGAGCGAGAGCGCCGCCTCGATCTGCCCCTTGCTCACCGAGAACACGCCGGAGCGCAGCGCCTCGGCGACGTAGGCGGCCGTGTAGAGGCCGAGGCTGGCGATCCCGGCCTCCCACGGTCCGACGCCCAGGCCCGCGCGGCGGAAGCCGGCGAACGAGATGAACAGCAGCACCAGCAGCGGCACGTTGCGGAACGTCTCGACGTAGACGCCCCCGAGCCGCTGCAGGAGCTTGTTCGGCGCGATCCGCAGGGCGGCCACCAGCGTCCCCACGACCATGGCGATCCCGAACGCGATCACCACGATCCGCAGGGTCACCCAGAACCCCGCGAGCCACTCGTCGAGGTTGTCCGTGAGGACGCTGATGAGGTCGCCCATGCGGCTACGAGGTCGCTTCGATCGCCTCCTCGAGCGTCATCGTCGGCGGGTCCTGCTGCTCGTCGGTGTACTGGCCGACCCACTTCTCGTAGGACTCGGCCCAGCCGCCGCCGCTCTTGTACTCCTCCAGGACGCCGTCGACGAACTCCTTGAACGCCGTGTCGCCGTCCTTGAGGCCGGCGCCGTAGGGCTCGGTGGTCAACGGCTCGCCCTCGGTGAGCTTGAGCGTGTCGTCCTGGATGATCATGCCCGTGAGGATCACGTCGTCGGTCGAGACCGCGTCGACGGCGCCGTTCTGCACGAGCTCGAGGCACTCCGAGTAGGAGTCGACGAGCTTCAGGTCGGCCTTGGGCGCCTGCTTCTTGATCGTCTCCTCGTAGGTCGAGCCGAGCGCCGTGCAGACGCTGCGGCCGGCCAGCGAGTCGACGCCTGTGATGTCGGAGTCCTGCGGCACGAGGATGCGGCCGCGGGCGACGTAGTACGGCTCGGAGAAGTCGATCTCCTGGTCGCGCTCGGCGTTGATCGTCATCGTCGAGAGCACGAGGTCGACGGTCCCGTCCTGCAGGAACGGGATCCGGTTGTCGGAGATCGCCTCGATGAAGTTCGGCTCGACGCCGAGCTTGTCCGCGATCGCCTGCCCGAGGTCGACGTCGAAGCCCTCGATGTCGTCGGTCTGCGGGTTCTTGAACCCGAAGGGCGGCACGTCGTACTTGACGCCGATCTTGATCTCGCCCGCCGCCTGGATCTTGCCCATCGTGGTGTCCTCGGGGAACTGCTCGACGTCGGCGGCCTGTTCGCCGCCTCCGCCTCCTCCGGAAGAGGCCTCCTCGTCGTCGTCGCCACAAGCCGCCGCGAGCAGCCCGAGGATCAGCACCAGGAGCAGTGCCCAGCGTGTCGTCTTCATTCCCGCCTCCCTAATGGTCAGTGATGGATGATCTTGTCCACGAAGTCGCGCGCCCGGTCGCTCTTCGCTGCCGCGAAGAACTCCGACGGTGGCGCCTGCTCGACGATCCGGCCGTCGTCGATGAACACGATCCGGTCGCCGACCTCGCGCGCGAACCCCATCTCGTGCGTCACGACGGCCATGGTCATGCCGTCGCGCGCGAGGTCGCGCATGACGTCGAGCACCTCTCGGATCATCTCCGGGTCCAGCGCGGACGTGGGCTCGTCGAACAGCATGAGCTTGGGTTCCATGGCCAGCGCCCGGGCGATCGCGACGCGCTGCTGCTGCCCCCCGGACAGGTCGGCCGGGAAGGCGTCCGCCTTCTCGGTCAGCCCGACGCGCTCCAGCAGCCGGTCCGCCCGTTCGCGGGCGGCCGCCTTGCCCAGCCCCTTCACCTCGATCGGCGCCATGGTCAGGTTCTCCATGACGCTCTTGTGGGCGAAGAGGTTGAACTGCTGGAACACCATCCCGATCTCCGCGCGCATCCGGTTGACGTCCTTGCCGGCGCGTGCGATCGACCTCCCGTCGAAGCGCACGTCCCCCGCGTCGACCCCCTCGAGACCGTTGATGCAGCGCAGCATCGTGGACTTGCCGGAGCCCGAGGGGCCGGCGATCACGACGACCTCCCCGCGGTCGATCGTCAGGTCGATGCCGTCCAGAACCAGGTTGTCGCCGAAGCTCTTGCGCACGCGCTCGAGCTCGACGAGGTGGCCTTCCTCCCCCGCACTCATCTGCTTGCGGCGGGACCCTATCGACCGGTGAAGCGATCCCGTAGCGAGGGACGCACTGTCCGGTGCGCGCCGTACCGTTCCGCGGCGATGGCGATGCAGGTCACGAGCATCGGTCCGCTGCAGGCGGAGGTCCGTCTCGAGGACGGCAACGTCGTGCACGCCAACGTGCTGGCGTTCCGCTGGAACGACGCGTCGCCCAACGCCATCGACGGCTATCTGGCCCTGGTCCGCACCGGCCATCCGAACGAGCTGCGCTGGCTGATGCCGGACGAGATCCAGCGCTTCCGATGAGGCTCATCGTCGCGCGCTGCTCCGTCGAGTACTCCGGCCGGCTGTCGGCCCGGCTGCCCCAGGCGCTGCGGCTGGTGATGCTGAAGGCCGACGGCTCGGTGCTCGTGCATGCCGACGCGGGCGGCTACAAGCCGTTGAACTGGATGACCCCGCCGACGGTGGTGGAGGAGGAGGAAGGCCGGATCATCGTCCGGAAGGTGAAGGGCGAGGACCGGCTGGACATCGTGCTCGCCGACGTGCTGTCCGACGTCACGCACGCCATGGACTTCGACGCCGCGCAGCTCGAGAAGGACGGTGTGGAGGCGCACCTGCAGGAGCTGCTGGCGGAGGCGCCGGCGTGGTGCGGCGAGGGGTTCCGGCTCGTGCGCCGCGAGTGGCCGACCGACATCGGGCCGGTCGACCTCATGTGCCGCGACGACGAGGACGGATGGGTGGCGGTCGAGATCAAGCGCGTGGGCACGATCGAGGCGGTCGAGCAGCTGTGCCGCTATCTCGAGCGGATCCGCGTCGACCCGGCGATGGCCGACTGCCGCGGCGTGCTCGCCGCCCAGGTGGTCAAGCCGCAGGCCCGGGTGCTGGCCGAGGCCCGCGGGCTGGACTGGGTCGAGGTCGACCTCGGCGAGCTGCGCGGCGAGCGGGTGCCGGCGCTGACGCTGTTCGGATGAGCAGCCCGGTCCGGCGCGGACGAACGTCAACTGCGCGGGGTGGGGGAGCGGGGAATCGACGCCGCGATCTGCCGAGTGTCCACTTTTCGCCCGTAGAGGGGTAAAACTGGACACTCGGCGCCGCCCGCGGCCAACCGCCTCCCCACCCAGCGCAGTTGACGTTCTCCTCTACTCGCCGAACAGCGTCACGAGCAAAGACCGCGGGCCGCCGTGGTTGCGGTGCTCGCACAGGTACACGCCCTGCCAGGTGCCGAGCGCGAAGCGGCCGCGGCTGACCGGCAGCGTGAGCGACGCCCCGAGCAGCGACGCCTTGATGTGGGCGGGCATGTCGTCCGGCCCCTCGATGGTGTGGGTCCAGTACGGCGCATCCTCGGGCACGGCCTCGTCGAAGTACGCCTCGAAGTCGCGCCGCACGTCGGGCGACGCGTTCTCGTTCAGGGTCAGCGACGCCGACGTGTGCCGGATGAACAGGTTCGCGAGGCCGACCTGGACGGCCGAGAGCTCCGGCAGCGCCGACTCGATCTCGCCCGTGACGAGATGGAAGCCGCGCGGTCGTGGCCGCAGGGTGACCTCCCGCTGAACCCACACGCACCACAGCCTACGAGGGCATGCCGCCTGGCCTGCCGAGCGCCGGCCGCCTACGGGCGGCCGCCGAGGCTCGCCGCCTACGGCGGCAACCGTGCGACCCGCATGTCCACCCGCTCACCTCGGAACGGCACGCCCTCGGCCTCCAGCAGCGCGCGCTGGCGGGAGCCCTTCGCCAGCGAGCCGTCGGCCCGGACGATCCGGTGCCACGGGACGGTCGGGTCGTCGCACGCGCTCAACACCGTCCCGGCGAAGCGCGGCGCGCCCGGCGAGACGTCCCCGTAGGCCCGCACGAACCCCGGCGGCGTGTCGCGGATGCGGGCGATGACCTGGCGAGCGCGGTCGGACACGGGGATATCCTCGCGCGATGCGCCACGGGACCTACTCGATCGTCGCGCTCGATCCGGCCACCGGCGAGCTCGGCGCCGCGGTCCAGTCGCACTGGTTCTCGGTCGGCTCGCTGTGCACGTGGGCGCGGCCGGGGGTCGGGGCGGTCGCCACCCAGTCGGTGGTCGAGCCCGCCCACGGCCCGCACGCGCTCGACCTGATCGCCGACGGCGCGAGCGCGAGCGTCGCGCTCGCCGAGCTGATCGAGGCCGACCCGCTCGGCGCCGTGCGGCAGGTCGGCGTGGTCGACGCCGACGGCGGCGTCGCCGTCCACACCGGGCCGGAGTGCATTCCGTGCGCCGGCCACGCGGCAGGCGGCCACTGGACGTGCCAGGCCAACATGATGGCCCGCGACACCGTCCCCGCCGCGATGTCGGCCGCCTTCGAGCACAGCGAGGGCGAGCTCGCGGCCCGGCTGCTGGCCGCGCTCGACGCCGCCCAGGGCGAGGGCGGCGACGTGCGCGGGCGCCAGTCGGCCGCGCTGCTCGTGGTCCCGCCCGACGGCGAGCCCTGGCAGGCGCGCGTGGACCTGCGCGTGGAGGACCACCGCGACCCGCTCGCCGAGTTGCGGCGGCTCTACCGACTCCAGCGCGCGTACGAGCTGGCCGGGCGCGCCGACGAGCTGCTGGCCGCCGATCGCCCGGAGGAGGCCGGGGCGCTCTACCGTCGCGCGGCCGAGCTCGCCCCCGAGTCCGACGAGCTGCTGTTCTGGGCCGGCCTCGCGCTGGCCCACGCCGGCGAGCTCGACGCGGGCGCCGACGCCGTGCGCCGCGCGATCGAGGCCCACGACGGATGGGCCGTCCTGCTCGACCGGCTGTCGCCGACCTTCGCGCCCGCCGGACCCGAGGTCCGGCGGGCGCTCGGGCGCTGAAGGCGCCCTTTCCCCTAGTACCCGCGTCCGCAAGTACGCACGATTCCGGCGGCCGGCGACCACCGGCGATCGCACGTACTTACGAACACCGGCACTAGCAGATCACCTGGAGGTGGAAACCGACCGCGGGTGCGCCGGTCTCCGTCACCACAACCTGGTTGGCCGCAGGCGCCGCGGCGCCGGCGGACGCGACCGAGAGCGGCTCGGGGGCGCCGCCGGTCGCGGTCGCGGTGTACGAGCACTTCGACACGTCGCGACCGAAGGTCACGGTCGTGGCGTCGCCCGTACGGGTCGCCGCGGTGGCGCCCTTGTTCCCCCCGAGCACACCGGCGTCCGACACCGCCGCGAACAGCAGGTCCGCGGTCGCGGCGAAGTCCGCCGAATCCTTGTCGTCAAGCTTGTCGGCGTTGAGGTTCGCGACCTTGCCCGTGGCGTTGGTCGTGAACGGCGCGCCGGTCGCGTCCTTGACCTTGATGTCGCCCGCGGTCTTGCCGCCGGTCTCGAACTCGAACGCGCGGCCGGTCTTGAGGTTGTTGGCCCGGACGCACGGCTCGGCAGCCTCGAGGGCGCGGCAGCCGTAGATCGCTCCGCCGCCGGCCCCGACGTTGGACTGACGCGTGGAGTAGGTCCCGTTGCTCGAGATGATCTGCGTCTCGCGGGTCAGCGAGCCGCCGGAGGGGTTGCGCTTGCCGGTGATCAGGGCCCGGCCCTCGCCGGCCCCGAGCGCGACGGCGGGCACGCCGATCGCGAGGATGATCGCGCTCACGAGTACGTATCTCATGCAGGAACCGACAACCCGGCCGACACCGAGTTGCGCTCCCGTCACCTGCCTGACCCGGCGCCGGACGAAGGCGGAACGACCGTTTCCCGGCGATCGGGCACGGATGGCCGAGCCCTCGTCAACCTCAAAATCGTTCGGTTGCTACCGCTCTCCCGGCATCTTCACCGGGTTCACCGAGATCGGCGTCGAGACTTCGAGCGCCGTGCGGATGATGCGATTCTGCTCGACGGTGTGGGCGGCCGGGTAGCCCTCGCCCGGCGACGCGCGCTCGGGCCGGCCGACGTAGCCGAACTCGAGATGCGACGGCAGGATGTGCAGCATCCGGGGCGACATGTGGGCGCGCGCGCCCATGTTGCGCGGCTCCTCCTGGACCCACGCAACCTCGCGCAGGTTCGGGTAGCGGTTCACCTCGTCGAGGATCTGCTGCTGCGGGAACGGGTACAGCAGCTCGACGCGCGAGATCGCCACGCCCTCGTTGTTCTCACGCGTCGCGTGGCCCTTGAGGTCGTAGTAGATCTTGCCGGTGCAGAGCACGAGGCGGGTGACCTTCTCCTCGTCGATCCGCGGCTCGGACAGCACGGGGAAGAAGCGCGAGTCGGCGAGGTGCTCGAGCCGCGACGTCGCCTGCGGCATCCGCAGCAGCGACTTCGGGGTCATGATCACCAGCGGCCGCTGCTTGGCGACCCGCGCCTGACGTCGCAGCAGGTGGAAGTACTGCGCCGGCGTCGTGAGGTTCGCCACGCGGATGTTGCCCTCGGCGGCCAGGATCAGGAACCGCTCCAGCCGGGCCGAGGAGTGCTCTGGGCCGGAGCCCTCGTAGCCGTGCGGGAGCAGCAGCGTGAGCCGCGTGGTCTGCCCCCACTTCGACAGTGCGGACACGATGAACTGGTCGATGATCACCTGCGCCGAGTTGACGAAGTCGCCGAACTGGGCCTCCCACAGCACGAGCGTCTCCGGCGCCTCCATCGAGTAGCCGTACTCGAAGCCGAGACAGGCGATCTCCGACAGCGGCGAGTTGTGCAGCTCCATCGGCGCGTTCGCGGTCGGCAGGCTCTGGATCGGGGAGATCCGCTGGCCGGTCTTGGCGTCGTGGAACACGAGGTGGCGCTGCGAGAACGTGCCGCGCTCGGAGTCCTGGCCGGTGAGGCGCACCGGCGTGCCCTCCGAAAGCAGCGACGCGAACGCCAGCGCCTCGGCGTGGGCCCAGTCGATCCCGCCGTCCGGGCCGACGGTCTCGCGCCGCCGCTCGAGCTGCTTGACGAGCTTCGGGTGGATCGTGAAGCCCTCAGGGACGGTCAGGAGCGCGTCGTTGAGCTCGCGCAGCATGCCGGCGTCGACCGCGGTCTTGACCTCGGGCGAGGGCGAGCGGTCGAGCTCGTACCCGCCGGTCGGCTGCTCGGCGCCGGCGCCGGACAGGTCGTCCTTGAGCGCCTTGTGCCGGCGCGACAGCGAGTCCCAGATCTCCTGCGCCAGCGCGTCGGTCTCCTCCTGCGTCATCACGCCCTGCTCGACGAGCTGTGCGGCGAAGAGGTCGCGCGCCGGCGTCTTCTTCTTGATGATCGCCGCCATCTCCGGCTGCGTGTACGCCGGCTCGTCGCCTTCGTTGTGGCCGAAGCGGCGGTAGCCGATGAGGTCGATCATCACGTCGTGGCCGAACTCCTGGCGGAACGCGAACGCGAGCCGGACCGCCGACACGCAGGCCTCCACGTCGTCGGCGTTGACGTGGATGATCGGGACGTCGAAGCCCTTCGCGATATCCGACGCCCACCGGGTGGAGCGCGAGTCGTCCGGGTCGGTGGTGAAGCCCACCTGGTTGTTCTGGATGATGTGCAGCGTGCCGCCGACGGTGTAGCCGTCGAGCGCCTGCAGGTTCAGGGTCTCCGACACCACGCCCTGGCCCGGCATAGCGGCGTCGCCGTGCAGGATGATCGGGATCGCGGCGTTCGTGTCCAGTGACGCGTGCGAGCCCTTGCGCGACGTCTGAATCGCGCGCGTTGCGCCCTCGACCACCGGCGAGACGTACTCGAGGTGGCTCGGGTTGGACTCCAGCCGCACGATCACCGAGCCGTCGCCGTCGAGCTGGTAGGTGCCCTGGGCGCCGTGGTGGTACTTGACGTCGCCGGTGCCGCCCTGCGGGATCGTGGTCACCGCCTCGATCGAGGACGCGCCCTCGAACTCGCGGAAGATCGTCTCGTACGCGCGCCCGAGGTTGTGGGCCAGCACGTTGAGGCGGCCGCGGTGCGCCATGCCGAGCACGACCTCGCGCGCGCCCGCGGCGGCGGACAGCTGGATCATCTCGTCGAGCATCGGGACGGTCATGTCCAGGCCCTCGATCGAGAACTGCTTCTGGCCCAGGTAGGCCTTGTGCATGAAGCGCTCGAGCGAGTCCACCTGGGTCAGCCGCCGCAGCAGCTTGCGCCGCTCGTCGCCGGACAGCGGCGCGCGGAAGGCGCCGGACTCGATCTTCTCCCGCAGCCACATGCGCTGGCGGTGGGACGCGATGTGCTCGATCTCGTAGGCGATCGTGCCGCAGTAGGTCTCGTGCAGGTGGGGCAGCGCGTCGGCCAGCGTGGCCCCCGGCACGTAGGTGCGCAGGATCTTGGCCGGGATCTGCTGCATGATCTCGTCGGTGAGGTTGAGCGGCTCGGGGTCGAGCGCCGGGTCGCCCTCGGGCTCTGACCCGAGCGGGTCGAGCCGCGCCGCGAGGTGCCCGTGCGTGCGGTGGGCCTTGATCAGCGACGTCGCGGCCTGGACGGCCTGCAGCAGCTCCTCGCTCGGGGCGGCGGCCGGCTCGGCGGCGGGGGCCGCGGCCGGCGCTGGGGCGACCCTGACCTGCGGCGGCTCGCCGAGCGCGACGTCGAGGTCGGAGAAGACCTGCTCGTAGAAGCCGTGCTCGCCCTGCAGGTACTGCTCGACGACCTGCAGGAACTGGCCGGACTCGGCGCCCTGGATGATGCGATGGTCGTACGTCGACGTCATCGTCATCACCTTCTCGGCGCCCGCGACGTTCGCCATGCCGGGCGGGACGCCGATCGCGCCGGTGGCGACGATCGTGCCCTGGCCCTTCATCAGCCGCGGGACCGAGGCGATCGTGCCGATGCCGCCCGGGTTGGTGAGCGAGAGGTTGGCGCCCTGGAGGTCGTCGGCGGTCAGCGTGTTGTCGCGCGCCCGCGCGATGAGGTCGTTGAACGCGTCGAGGAACTCGGGAAACGAGAGGCGGCCGGCGTCGCGGATCACCGGGACCATCAGCGTGCGGCCGCCGTCCTTGCGCTCGACGTCGACCGCGATCCCGAGGTTGACGGCGCCCGCGTCGAGCACGTGCGGCTTGCCGTCGATCTCCGTGAACGCGCGCGCCATCACCGGCATCTGCTCGGTCGCCGCGCGCGCGACCGCGTAGGCGATCAGGTGCGTGAAGGAGACGCGCTGACCCGCCTCCTTGAGCTGCTTGCGGCGGGCGTCGAGCGTGGTGACGGTGATCGTGCGGAACGAGGTGGCGGTCGGGATCGCCCGCGACTCGTCCATGTACCGCGCGAGCATCGCGCTCGCGCCCTTGAGGAGCTTGGCCTCCTCCGCGGCGGCCGGCGCGCCGTTCTCGGCGGCGAGGACGTCGGCCTTCGAGATCCGCCCGGCGGGGCCCGAGCCGTGGATCCTCGAGAGATCGACGCCGAGCGCATCGGCCACCCGAGCGGCCACCGGCGTGACCTTGATCGCGTCCGGGATCTTCGGCGGCGCGCTGGCCTGCGGCCGTGGCGCCTCCGGTGCCTTCGCCGCGGTCGCGCCATTCGACGTGGTCATGCGGGCGATGACCTGCCCGACGGTCACCGTGTCGCCGGCCTGAGCGAGGATCTCCTCGATCGTTCCCGAGGCCGGCGCGGGAACCTCGGCGTCGACCTTGTCGGTCGAGATCTCGACGATCGTCTCGTCCTCCTCGACATCCTCGCCGGGCTGCTTGGCCCATTCGAGGATCGTGCCCTCGGAGACGGACTCGCCCATCGCCGGCATGACGATGTCGAGGGTTTCGCCCTCGGAGGGCTCGGCTTCTGGCGCCGGAGCGGGTGGGCCGCCGTTGTCGCCCGGCATGATCTCGGCGAGCACGGCGCCGACGCTGACGGTGTCGCCCTCGGCGGCGTGCACCTTCACGACGGTCCCGTCCGCGGGGGCGGTGACCTCGGCGTCGACCTTGTCGGTGGAGATCTCGACCAGGACCTCGTCTTCGGAGACCTGATCGCCTTCTTGCTTATGCCACTCCAGCACGGTGCCCTCGGATACCGAGTCACCCATCGCTGGCATGGTCACTTCCACCGTCGTGTTGACCGCCATCGCTGGCTTTAGACCATACCGCGTTAACGGGAGGCGTCAGGCGGGTGCAGCGCGTCTCTCACAGACGACGAACGAGATGCTCCCGGCGAACGGGCCCACGCCGCCGACGACCGCGACCATCACCGCCAGCCAGAGCGGGATCACCCGCAGCCGTACGGCGACGATGCAGAGCACCGACATCACGATCCAGCCGATCCCGTGGGCCCACCCGAGCACCATCCGCAGGCCCTCCGGCCCGTCGGAGAGCCAAACGGCGAGCAGCGACAGGTAGATCGCCGAGTGCGTGAAGGAGAGGTACTTGAGGCGGTTGAACGTGATCACGGCGAGAGCAGCGTGGCCATGCGACGCAGCACGGGGTCGGCCTCGCCGGGCCACTCGGCGGGCTCGGAGGGCCACCAGGCATGGGCGTCGTGCTCGGCGTCGCGCTCCACTTCGGCGCCCTCGGGCAGCCAAGCTTGGCCGACGAGCATGACGAGCCCGGTCGGAAGGGAGACCAGCGCCTCGACCGAGAGCCGCTCGGGCCGGACCGACCACTCCTCCTCGAGCTCGCGCGTCAGCGCCTCGACGGGGTCCTCGCCGACCTCGACCGAGCCGCCGGCGCCGAGCGCCCAGCGGCCGGCCCACGTCGCCACCCACGGCGCGCGGCGGCCGGCGAGCCAGCGGCCCTCGGCGTCGCGCGCCACGCACAGGACCGACAGCGAGGCGTCGGCGTCGTCGCCCAGCCGCAGCGACCAGCGCATCGGCTGCAGCTCGAGGCGCAGCGCGTCCTCGCCGGCCTCGAACGAGCACAGCCGCGCGGCGAGGCCGTCGTGCGCCGGCGAGCCGCGGTCCTCGAGCTCGGCGATCGCCCGGTCGGCCTCGGCGTTCTGGTCGGCGTCGGGCTCGAACGTGTCCTTGCGCCAGTGGACGGCCACCTGGCCACGCTGCCAGGGGCCACGCGCGAGGATGCCGGGCGGGAAGGACACCGAAACCGGGAGGGTACCCTTCGGCTGGTGCCGAACCTCGACGCCTCCGCGAAGAACATGCAGGCCGTCTGCAAGGCCAGGGAAGTCCACGACAAGACGTGCCCGTGGGGCGGCAAGGCCAACCAGGTCCACCTCAACTGGTTCGACCTCGAGCGGATCGGCTGGGACGCGGGCGACGTCATCTGCGGCCTCACGGTCGTCGGCGACGAGAAGGTCGGCACCGGGATGATGCGCGTGACGTGCGACGCGGAGCCGGACGGCGGCAAGGAGACCGCCGAGGAGGAGGTCGTCGAGGCCGTCAGCGAGCGCGAGCTGGTGACGGTCTCGCCTTCGGAGACGACCGGCCCTCGCTGACCTCCAGGTCGCGCCCGAACGCCTTCCGGAACACGTCCTGCTCCTTCTGCGCCGCCCAGCGCGCGATCGAGACGTCCTCGTGCGCCTCGAGGCGCAGCGTCACGCGCCCGTCGTGCACCTGCACGTCGACCCGGTCGACCGCCTGGTCGCGCGAGCGCTCGAGCTGCTCGGCGAGCCGCAGGACGGCGGCGCAGCGGGTCAGGAGCGCGTCGTCGCCCTTGCAGCCGAGCGCCGAGAACTGGCCGAGCGTCGGCGTGCCCTTGCGGTGGTACCGGGCCATCTGACCGATCAGCGCGGTCTCGCGCGGCGAGAAGCCGGGCAGGCCGGCGTTGAGGATCAGGTAGCGCGAGTGCTTGTGGTGGTCGTCGTAGTCGACGGCGGTGCCGATGTCGTGCAGCATCGCGGCCGCCCACAGCAGCTCGCGCTCCTCGGGGTCGCCGCTGCCGAGCTCGTCCCACATCGCCAGCGCCAGGCCGGCGACGTGCTCGGTGTGCGCGCGGTCGGCGTCGTACTGCGCCGCGAGGTTGCGCACCGAATGCTCGCGGACGTTCCCGATCAGGGGCGGGTAGCGGCCGTCGAGCAGCGAGGCGAAGAAGACGCCCTCGCGCAGGCCCGCCTCAGTGACCTCCATGCAGTCGAACCCGCCGGCTTCCATCACCGACTGCACGACGACCGCGCCGGCCAGGATCAGGTCGCCGCGCTCGGGCTTGATGCCCGGCACCTCGGCCCGCTCGGCGGGCGTCATCCCGGCGAAGCGGTCGACCAGCTCGTCGAGCACCTCCCTGCGCAGCGGGAAGCCCTGGACGCTGAACGAGGGCAGCTCCTCCGCCAGCTCGGCCGCGGCCGCGAGGTTGCGGACCGTGCCGCCGATGCCGGCCAGCGCGCCGCCGTCATCGAGCCACGGCGCGTCCTGGAGCGCCTCGGCGACGTGCGAGCGGAGCGCCTTCACGTGCTTGGGCTTGACGTTCTCGCGCGCGAGGAAGCGCTCGGTCATGCGGACGGCGCCGAGCGGCCACGAGCGCATGTCGATCGCCTTGCGGTCCTCGACACGGGTGAGCTGCATCGAGCCGCCGCCGAGGTCGAGCGCGAGGCCGTCGACGAGTCGCGTCGAGTTGACCGCCGCCAGGTACCCGTAGAACGCCTCCTCCTCGGTGGTCAGCACCTGCACGTCGAGCGCCGCGCGGCGGAGGAACTCGTCGCGGTTGGTGGCGTCGCGGATCGCCGAGGTGGCGACCGCCCGCACGTCCTCGATCCCGGTGGCGCGGCAGAAATGCGCGTACAGCTCGACGGTCTCCAGCGCCCGCTCCATCGGCTCCGGCGCCAGCACGCCGGCCTCCTCCAGCCCTTCGCCGATGCGGACGGCCTCGTGGATCTCGTCGGTGCGCTTCCACCACTGGTCGGGCACCCACGTGAACTCCACGAGGCGGAACGAGTTCGACCCGAGGTCGATCACCGCGAGCCGCTTCTCGGTCATCGCGTCCGGGAGGCTACCCGGGTGTCGCGCGGGTGACGCGAAGTCGCGCGAGCGCGACGGCGAGCGCGATGACCGCGCAGGCGGCGAGCTGCGGCAAGATCCACTTGAAGTACCCGAGCTGCGTGCGCCAGACGTCGTACTCGTCGTAGCCGGAGATGACCTCGTACAGGTCCCGCCCGCCGGGCGTCAGGCCGATCGCGCCGCCGACCGCGCCGCCGGCGAGGCCGGCCACCGCGACCCGGGCGGCAGCCTTCCCCCCGAGCGTGAACGCCGCGCCGAGCGCGGCCGCCGAGCCGATCAGCGCGAACTGGGCGATCGGGACGACGCCCTCCAGGTCGTCGTAGGCAATCGTGAGCGGAGCGGCCACGGCCGCGGCGAGGCCGACGAGCGCGGCGAGCGCCACGGCGCGCCGGCGGCCGCGCGTCGCCGCTACGACGGCCGCCGCCATCGCGGCCCCGAGCAGGCCGCAGCGCAGGATGTCGAGCGGCACGCTTGCCCCGCTGATTCCGCGGGCCGGGAGCCAGAGGGCGGTGAGCACGAGCAGCGCCGCGCCGACCGCCGCCAGCCACAGGCGGAGCCACGCCGGAAGCCTCGAACGGCGCGTGGCCGGCTCCCGCGCGGGCGCCGACGGAGCTGGGCCGCTGACCTCAGGGGGCGCGACCTCGGCCGGCGCCGCCGGGGCCGGGCCGGCGACCTCGGGCGGCTCGACCGCCGTCACCGCAGCCACGGGGACGGTGTCCTCGGCGAGCGCCCGCTCGGCGGCCTGCGACACGCGGCGGCTGTCGTCGTCGACGAGGTCGGTCAACGCGAGGCGCGCGGCCTCGGCCATCGCGCGGTCGCTGCCCGCGAGCAGCCGGGCGAGCTCGGCCACGGCGCCTGCGCGCACGGTCGGCAGCCCGTTCTCGAGCGCCGCATGCAGCTCGGGCGCGAGCTCGCCGGGCGCCACCGGCGCGACGAACGAGCTGCGCGCGATGTAGAGCTCGCCCTCGAGGTGGCTCAGCAGGTTCGGCCGCTGGTTCGGCGTGATCTCCTGAACCTCGTCGCACACGTACTCGTACAGCTCCCGGACGGAGATCCGGTGGTCCTGGTCGCGATCCGCCTCGCCGGTCTGGAGTCCCTTGACCACCGCGCTGGTGAACACGGAGGGCTGCCCCTCGCCGGACAGCTCGTCGCCCTCGAACGCGTACTCCATCGCGCTCGACGCCGTCATGATCACCCGCCCCGTCCCGCCGAGGTTCTCGTCGACGTCGATCTTGTCGCCCCCGCGGAAGCGCAGCCCTCGCGCGATCGCGCCGCTGTAGCAGCAATCGAGCAGGACAACGATCTTCTGCGACCGGCTGCGGCTCATCTGCCGGCTGAGGAACTCGGCCGAGACCGCGGAGGCGTCGAGCTGCGCCACGGCGGTGTCCGCGGCCGCGAAGTAGAGCTGGCCGCTGTCGTCCTTCACGCCGTGGCACGAGAAGTGCAGGAGCAGGAGGTCCTCACGCAGGCGGTCGCCGAAGAACGTGGCGATCCGGCGCCGCAGCCGGTGCTCGGGCTCGTTGACCGAGAGGTCGACGTCGAAGCCGCCGATCGCATCGTCGCGGAGCACCCCGGCGAGCGAGTCGGCGTCCAGCGCCGGGGTCCTGAGCTGGCGGAGCTTCGGGTCCTCGTAGGTGTCGGTGGCGACGATCAGCGCGTAGCGGCCGGACATGCGCGTGCCAACCGTCCCACACGCCCCGGCGGGCAGGCAAGCCTTGACGGGACTGCTCGCTTTCGGGGAGGGTCCGCGGATCGCGCCGCGGACAGAGCGCGGCCACGACGTAGAGGGGGGAATGGAGTGAAGAGGATCCTGGCGCTGGCGGTCGCCGGCGCCCTGACGTTCGCAGCGCCCGCGTGGGCGGACCGCGAGCACAGCACCAACAACACGTCGAAGAAGCTCCGCGAGGCCGTGACGGTGCCCGGCATCCTGGAGCACGAGTCGGCGCTTCAGGGCATCGCCGACTTCACCGGCGGCAACCGGCTCTCCGGCACGCCCGGGTACGACGCGTCGGCGCAGTACGTGGCCGACCAGGCGGAGGCGGCCGGCCTCGTCGTGAGCCGGCAGGCGTTCGACTTCGAGCTCGACCTGCTCGCCGACTACACGCCGCCGGTCCTGAGCATCGTCTCCGGCGGGCCGGCCCGTTCGTTCGTGCCGGGCATCGGGGGCACGCTGTTCAGCGAGGGCGACTTCGGCTCCATGTACGCGTCACCGTCCGGCGATCTCACCAGGCCTGTGTGGGCGGCCGACATCGACCTCGACCCCGCCACCGCGGCGAGCAACACGAGCGGGTGTCAGGCCGCGGACTACGCCGGGATGCCGCAGGGCGCGATCGTGATCCTGCAGGACGGCGCGTCGTGCTCCCTCGGGACGAAGTTCTTCGGCGCGCAGCAGCTCGGCGCCGGGGCGATCTTCTTCTTCGACGCGGCGGGCGGCACGTGGATCAACGTGACCGGCATCTCGATCCCGTCCGTGGCGGGCAGGCTGGACTCGGCAGCCGCGCTGGCCAACGGCGTGGAGAAGGGCAGCACCGGCCTCACCGCCCGCCTGAAGGTCGACTGGCGGCCCGGGACCTATCCGACCTCGAACGTGATCGCGGAGACGCCTGAGGGCGATCCGGACAACGTGATCGTCGTCGGCGCGCATCTCGACAGCGTCGGCCCGGGTCCGGGCATCAACGACAACGGGTCCGGCTCGGCGACGATCCTCGAGATCGCGGAGCAGATCCGCAAGGTCAAGCCGCGCAACAAGGTCCGCTTCATCTGGTTCGGCGCCGAGGAGCACGGTCTGCTCGGCTCGACGGCGTACGTCGACAGCCTGCCGAAGTCCGAGCGGGACAAGATCGCGGCGATGCTGAACTTCGACATGGTCGGCTCGCCCAACTTCGTGCGCTTCGTCTACGACGGCGACCTGTCGGACTCCGATCCGCCCCCGGGCGGGGCGCCCCCGGCCTCGGCCGAGATCGAGGAGATCTTCCTCGACTACTTCGAGGGCGAGGGGCTCGCGACCGAGCCGACGGCGTTCGACGGCCGATCGGACTACGGGCCGTTCATCGCCGTCGGCATCCCGGCGGGCGGCCTGTTCACCGGCGCCGAGGTCATCAAGACGGCGGAGGAGGCGGCGATCTACGGCGGCACCGCGGGGGAGCCGTACGACCCCTGCTACCACCTCGGCTGCGACGACACCGGGAACCTGAACACGACCGCGCTCGACCAGATGAGCGACGCGGCCGCGCACGCGACGATCACGCTGGCGCAGACGAAGCGCCTGTTCCCGTCGACCGCGACGGCGGGCGCGACCGGCACGGGCGCCGGCGCGAACGGGGGGCACCTCGAGCTCGAGGTCCCGCCCGGCTTCTGAGATCACACGGGGCCAGGCCTCAGGTCTGGCCCCGCTCGATCAGCTCGATGCGGTAGCCGTCCGGATCGCGGACGAAGCAGATCCGCGAGCCGCCCTCGCGCACGCGGTACGGCGGCTTCTCGGGCTCGATGCCCTTGCCGGAGAGGTTCTCGAGCGTGCCGTCGAGGTCGTCGACGGTGAGCGCGATGTGGTTGTAGCCCGTGCCGAGCTCGTACGAGTCGACCCCGTGGTTGTAGGTGAGCTCCAGCCGGTCGCCGTCGCCGGGCAGGCCCATGAAGACGTTGATCGCCTCGTCGCGGATCGGCATCCGCCGGCGCTCCTCGAACCCGAGCGCCTCGTAGAACGCGACGCTGCGGTCGATGTCCCCGATCCGGTAGCAGGTATGGATGAGTTCCACGGGTCGGAGCGTACCCTCCGGCGCATGATCGTCGAACGCTCCATGAGCGATGGCTGGCTCTCCAACACGTACCTGGTCGCGGCGGAGGACGGCGGCGACGCCTTTCTCGTCGACGCCGGCGGGCCGCTCGGTCCGCTGTTCGAGGCCGCCGACCGGCACGACCTGAACGTCACGCACATCCTCCTCACCCACCACCACGGCGACCACGTGGCCGAGCTGGGCGAGGCGCTCGAGCGCTGGCCCGATGCCGCCGTGCTGTCGCATCCCGAGGAGCGGGTCCCGGGCACGACCGGTGAGCTGAACGACGGCGACGAGCTGCAGATCGGCGGCGTGACCGTGCGCGCGCTCCACACCCCCGGCCACACGGCGGGGATGCTGGCGCTCGTGGCCGACGGCAACGTGTTCACCGGCGACACGCTGTTCAAGGGCTCGGTCGGCGGCGTGCGCGCCCCCGGCAGCACCGGCTACGAGGATCTCAAGCGCTCGATCATGGACGTGCTGCTCGAGCTGCCGCCGGAGACCGTGGTCCGGCCCGGCCACACGGACCCCACCACGGTCGGCGACGAGCTGGAGACCAACCGCTTCGTGCGCATCTGGCGCGGGCTCGATCCCGAGGGCTCCGAGTCTTGCACCGCGCTGGGCGAGCCGGCGACGCTCGTCCTGCTCGGCGACGACTACGACGGCGGGCACAAGGCCTGGGTGCGCTGGCCCGATGGTCGCGACGACATCGTGCCCGGCTCGAAGGTCGCCCGCTAGAACAAGAGGGCATGGCTTCAGAGGAGAAGCGCACCGGGATCTCGATCCAGACGCTCGTCATCTCCGCGCTCGCCGCGGTGGCGGCCGCCGTCGTCGTGCCCATGATCTGGGAGCGGGGGACGCTCGTGGCGACGGCGATGACGCCGGTGATCGTGGCGGTGGTGTCGGAGGCGCTGAGCAAGCCCGCCACCCGCATCACCGCCGCCACGAAGACCGTGACGCGCCGCAGCGCGACCGGCGCGGCGGTGCGGGATCCCGAGTTCGACCCGCTCCCGCCCGGCGAGCGCGACGTGACCGTGCGTGAGGACGACCCGTTCGGGCTGCGGTCGCGGCCGCCGGTCCGGCATCACTGGAAGCTCGCGCTGGCGACCGGCGCGGCGGCGTTCGCCATCGCCGTCGTCGGGCTCACGATGTCCGAGCTCGTGCTGGGCGGGCCGGCCACGAAGGACGGCGGCAACACGACGTTCTTCTCCGGCTCGCAGCAGGAGACCCCGACGCCGACAACGACGCCGACGCCGACCGGGACGCCGGACGCGACCGAGACGCCGGAGCCGACCGCCACGCCGACCCCGACGGCCGCTCCGACGGAGACTCCGGCGCCGCTGGACGCCGCCCCCACCCCGACCCCGACGCCGTAGTGGCCCCTCCCGCGAGTCCCGACGCCCTTGGATCGACCGCTGATCACCGCCTAGCGGCGTCCTCAACCCTTGAAATCCCGGGGGGATTCCTGCGGGTCTGCGTCCTTGCTACGCGGTGCCAGCGGCCGCCCAAGGACGCCGCGACCCACGGGAGGAACCACTAGTGGCCAAGGACCGGATCCCGACCTCGCGCGTGGCGCGCACCGCGCGGGTCTCCGGCCTGGCCGCGGGGCAGGCGGCGCGCCATCTCGGCACGCGGGCGACCAACCTCGGCCGGTCCGACGAGGGGAAGCAGGCCGCGCTCGAGCGGCGCAACCTCGAGGCGGCCGAGCAGATCGTCGCCGCGCTGGGCACGATGAAGGGCGCGGCGATGAAGCTCGGGCAGGTCATGAGCTTCCTCGACGTCGGGCTCGTGCCCGAAGAGCACCGCGAGGAGTTCCAGCGCAAGCTCGGCGAGCTTCGCGACGCCGCGCCGAAGGTGCGGTTCAGCGACATGCGCAAGGTGATGGAGTCCGACCTCGGCGAGTCGCTCGAGGACGCGTTCGACGCGTTCGATCCCGAGCCGATCGCGGCCGCCTCCATCGGCCAGGTCTACCGCGCGAGGCTGCACGACGGCCGCGACGTGGCGGTCAAGGTCCAGTACCCGGGCGTCGCCCAGGCCGTGCGGGCCGACATGCAGAACCTCGGGATCATCCTGCGGCTGATGAAGCGGATCGCGCCGGGGCTCGACGTCAAGAGCACGGCGGAGGAGATCCGCGCCCGGATCGGCGACGAGCTCGACTACGAGCTCGAGGCCCAGCACCAGCGGACGCTGGCGCGGATCTTCCGTGGGCACCCGTTCATCCGCGTCCCCGAGGTCGTGACCTCGCTGTCGCGCGAGAAGGTGCTCGTCAGCGAGTACGTCACCGGGCTCGGCTTCGACGCGATCAAGGAGCTCGACCAGGCGACGCGCGACCGGGTCGGCGAGATCGTGTTCCGCTTCTTCTTCGGCTGCATGTACCGGCACCGGCAGTTCTCCGGCGACCCGCATCCCGGGAACTTCCTGCTCCAGCCCGACGGCAGCGTCGCGTTCCTGGACTTCGGGCTGTTCAAGGTGATGCCCGCCGAGCTGATCGAGATCGAGCTCGAGTGCCAGCGGGCCGGGCACGAGGGCGACGGCGAGCGGCTGCACGAGATCTTCAGCACCACGGGCTTCCTGCGCGAGCCCGACCGCTTCCGGCCCGACAAGCTGCTCGCCCAGTTCCTCGACGCGACGTGGTGGTACGTGCTCGACGAGGAGATCCACCTCTCGCCCGAGATCGCGACCGAGGTGATGATCGAGATGTCCGACCCGCGGTCGTCGCACTTCGGGCAGATGCGCCACGAGACGCTGCCCGCCGACCACCTGTTCGGCCGCCGCGTCGAGCTGCTCACGCTCGCGGTCCTGTCCCAGCTCCAGGCGAACGGCAACTGGCACCGGATCGCGCGCGAGTGGATGTACAAGGACGCGCCGGTGACCGAGCTCGGCCGCCTCGAGGCCGAGTTCTACGCCTCCTGAATCTGCAACAGGCTCGTCGTCCCCGGCTTGCCCGACGGCAGGCCGGCGGTGACGCCGACGCGGTCGCCCTTCTTGACCCAGCCGAGCTCGATCGTGCGGTCGACCGCGGCGCGGATCAGCTCCTCGGTCACCTCGAAGCGGCGCATCGACGCGGCCTGCACGCCCCACATCAGCCCGCAGCGCCGCACCGTCTCGCGGCCGGGCGAGAGCGCGTAGATCGGCACGGTCGGCCGGTGCGCGGAGATCAGGCGGGCCGAGCGGCCGCTGAGCGTCGGGACCACGAGCGCGGCGAGGCCGAGCTCGTGCGCCGCGCGGCATGCCGTGTAGGCGAGCGTGTAGGCCGGGTCGCGGCGATCGCGCCGCACGCGCCGCTCGTTCCACTCCCGGTACGGCAGCGTGAGCTCCGTTCGCTCGGCGATCGAGGCCAGCATCGCCACCGACTCGACCGGGTACTGCCCGACCGCGCTCTCCTGGGAGAGCATCACCGCGTCGGTGCCGTCGAGGATCGCGTTGGCGACGTCGGTCACCTCGGCGCGCGTCGGGCGCGAGGAGCGGACCATCGAGTCGAGCATCTGGGTGGCGGTGATCGAGGGCCGGGCGAGCGCGCCGGCGAGCGCGATCACCTGCTTCTGCACGATCGGGACCTCCTCGATCCGGAGCTCGATGCCGAGGTCGCCGCGGGCGACCATCACGCAGTCGGCGGCGCGGACGATCTCCTCCGCCCGCTGGACGGCCTGCGGCTTCTCGATCTTGGCGATCAGCGGCAGCCGCGTGTGCTTGCGCAGGAACGTGATGTCCTCGGCGCGGCGGACGAAGCTCAGCGCCACGAGGTCGACGCCGATCTGCTCGCCGGTGCGGACGTGCTCGAGGTCCTCCTCGGGGACCGCGGGCAGCGCCGCGGCCTCGCCGGGGATGTTGAGGCCCTGGCGCGACGCGACCGCGCCGCCGACCTCCACCTCCGCGTCGATCTCCCCGTCGCCCGGCCGCGTGGCCGTCACGCGCAGGCGGACGGCGCCGTCGGCGAGGTACATGATCTCGTCGGTGTGCACGCTGTTGGCGAGGCCGGCCCACGTGATCGCCATGCGCTCGGCGCTGCCCTCGAAGCCGTTGGCGCCGCACACGAACGTGAGGTGGTCGCCGGGCTTGAGCTCGGCGATGCCGTCGACGAGCGGGCCGATGCGCAGCTTGGGGCCGGGCAGGTCCTGGAGGATTGCCACCTGGCGGCCGGCTCGCCCGGCGGCGTCGCGCACCAGCCGCGCCGTGTCGGCGTGCTCCTCCGCGCTGCCGTGCGAGAAGTTCAGGCGCGCCACGTCCATGCCCGCGTCCACCATGCGGACGAGGACCTCGGGGTCGCGCGAGGCAGGGCCGATGGTGGCGACGATCTTGGTGCGGCGCATGGGACGGCGCACGGTACCGGTTGCGCGGCGTGGACAATGTGTCCGGGATGTCGATCGAGACCGAAGCCGAGCTCGAAGGCCTGAGGCGGGCGGGTCGCGTGGTGGCGGTCGTGCTGCGCGAGCTGCGCCGGCGGGTGCAGCCGGGTGTGCAACCCGTGGAGCTCGACCGGCTCGCCGGCCGCGTGTTCGCCCGTCATGGCGCGCGGTCGGCGCCGAAGCTCGTCTACGACGCCCCGTGCGAGGTGTTCATCAGCGTCAACGACGAGGCGGTGCACGCCGTGCCCGACCGCCGCCGGCTGCGGCGGGGCGACCTCGTGAAGCTCGACGTCACCGCCGAGCTCGACGGCTTCTACGCCGACGCCTGCGTGACCGTGCCGGTCGGGCCGATCGCGCCTCGCTCGGCCCGCCTCGTTCGCGCGGCGGCCGCGGCGCTCGATCGCGGCCTCGCCGCCGCCACCCGCGACGCCCCGGTCCGCGCGATCAGCCAGGCGGTCGCCGACGAGGCCGCGCGCCACGGCGTCTCCCCGCTCGACGAACTCGGCGGCCACGGGATCGGGCGCACGATCCACGAGCCGCCGTCGATCCCCAACACCCCCGACGCGGGCGATCCCACGCGCCTCCACGCGGGGCTGGTCATCACCGTCGAGCCGATCCTCGGCGCGGGGGCGCCGGGCATCCGCCAGGGCGACGACGGCTGGACGATCAGCACGGCCGACGGCGCGCCCGCGGCCCATGTCGAGCACACCATCGTCGTCACCGACGGCGCGCCGCTGATCCTCACTCGCTGAGGTAGGCGACCACGGCGAGCACGCGCCGGTGCGCGCTCTCGGCGGGCGGGAGCCCGAGCTTGGCGAAGATGCTCGCGACGTGCTTCTCCACCCCGCTGGGGGTGATCTCCAGCTCGTCGGCGATCCCGTGGTTGGTGCGGCCCTCGGCCATGCGGGCGAGCACGGCGCGCTCGCGCGTGCTGAGCTGGGCGAGCGGGTCGTCCTCGTGGCCGGCGACGAGCTGGGCGACCGCCTCGGGGTCGAGCGCCATCCCGCCCGACGCCACGCGCCGCACGGCCTCCACGAAGTCGCGGACGTCCGAGACGCGGTCCTTGAGCAGGTAGCCGACGCCGCCGGTGCCGTCGGCGAGCAGCTCGGCGGCGTACGTCTGCTCGACGTACTGCGACAGGATCAGGACCGGGAACGCCGCCCGGCGGCGGCGCAGCTCGAGCGCCGCGCGGACGCCCTCGTCGCGGAACGCCGGGGGGAGGCGGACGTCGACGATCGCGACGTCGGGGTCGGTTCGCTCGACGGCCTCGAGCAGCGCCGGGCCGTCCGCGACCGCAGCCACGACGTCGAAACCGCTGTCACGCAGCAGCCGCTCCAGCCCGTCGCGCAGGAGCGCGAGATCCTCCGCGATCACGACCCGCACGGCAGCAATGCTCGCACGACCGTCGGCCCGCCGGATGGGCAGATCGACGTAAAGGCGCCACGGCGTCGAATTCGCCCCTACGTGACGAGCTTGCCGTCGACGAGGACGGGGGTTCCGTCGGCGGTGATGCGGCCTCCGGTGCGGAGGTCGCAGATCATGTCCCAGTGGATCGCGGACTCGTTCGTGCCGCCGGTCTCGGGATACGAGCGGCCGAGGGCGAGGTGGACGGTGCCGCCGATCTTCTCGTCGAACAGGATCGTCCCGACCGGGCGGTCGATGCCGGTGTTCGTGCCAATGCCGATCTCGCCGAGCCGGCGGGCGCCGTCGTCGGTCGCGAGCATGGCCTGGAGCACGTCGTCGCCGCGGTCGGCGTGCGCCTCGACGACCACGCCGTCGCGGAACTCGAGCGAGATGCCGGAGACCTCGACCCCGCGCGGGGAGGACGGGATGTCGAACCGCACGACGCCCGATGCGGACGTCTCGACCGGCCCGGTGAACACCTCGCCCGATGGCATGTTCCGGCGCCCGTCGGAGTTCACCCACACCCGGCCTGCAACCGACAACGAGAGATCCGTGCCCTCTCCCTCGATGCGCAGTTCCGAGGCCGCCGACAACCGCGAGATCAACTGCGCTTGGAGGGAGGAGAGGTCGGCCCACGCCGCGGCGGGGTCGTCACGGTCCAGGAACAGCGCCCGCTCGACGAAGGCGGCGAAGTCGGCGGTGGACATCCCCGCCTCTTGCGCGCCCGCCGCCGTCGGCCACAGCGACACGCACCACCGGCGGCGCAGTGCGGCCTCGCGTACGGGGGCACGGGCGCGGGCGGCACGAGCGAGGACGGCGGGGTCGACCCCGGCCAGCTCGCGCGTGTTCGCCGGCGCGTGGATCGACAGCGAGGCGTCGGTCCCTTCGGTCTCCGCGAGGTCGAGCGGCGCGAACGCATCGAGATGGCGCTCGCGGGCGGCGGACCAGAACGACGCCTCCTGCTCGGGCAGCGACACGCGCAACAGCGGCCACGCCTCGCGCTCCAGCATCGCGCGCTGCACGGCGAGCAGGAGCGGCGAGGCGAGGGTCGTCGACCGCACCACCACCTGCTGGCCGGGCGAGACCTCCAGGCAGTAGTCACACAGCAGCGCGGCGAACGCCGCCGGATCCGGCCTCACGGCGCCGGCAGCTCCGGGAAGTGCTCGGCCAGATGCTCGCGCAGGACGTCGCGGATCCAGCTCCGCTCGGCCTGCGACGCCATGCGGAAGCGGGCGAGCAGCTCCTTCTGGCGCGTGATCGGCTCCACGCCGGCGACCGCCCAGCTCACCGCCAGCCGCTCGAACAGGAACTCCACCCCGCGGTGCCAGGCGTCCTCCTGCGACAACGGCGAGCCGCCGAGGGCGTCGCGGTACTGCTGCCGCGTCCCCGGCGTCATCGACCCGCGCAGCTCCAGCACGTCCCCATCGGTCGACCGGTACTCCACCCCCGGCGCCTTGAGCTTCTTGCGGGCCATCAGGACGCGGCGGCGCGCTCGAGCTGCGAGCGCACGTCGGCGGTCAGCGGGTCGGCGTGGCCGGGCCAGGCGGCCGACGGCTCGAGTGCCGCGAGCTTGCGCATCGACGCCCGCGCCTGCTCGGTGTCCTCGTTGAACGCCTCGTGCGGCGGCCCGGGCGGAACCTTGCGGGACGTCTCGGGGTCGATCACGTAGAAGCAGTCGGACGTCAGAGCCAGCCGGTCGCGCTCGCGGAACAGGCCGATCAGCCCCGGCGCGTGGCCGGGCAGGTGCACGACGCGGAAGCCGCTCACGTCGTCCCCCTCCTCGACGGTGCCGGCGATCTCCACCGGGCCGCCGTCCCAGAAGCTCAGCAGGCGGCGGTAGACGTAGCGCGCGGGTATCCCCAGCGCCTCGAGCCGGAAGTAGCTGCGCAGCGGGTCGGTGCTCCCTGCGGCCTCGCGGTCGGCGGGATGGCAGTAGACCGGCACCCGCAGGCCGGCGGCGGTGCCGCGGTGGTCGGCGTCGGCGTGCCCGAGCACGATCCGGTTGATGCCGCCGAGCGGGGCGGCCGCCTCGGCCACCGCGTGGGTCATCGACCGGATGCCGGCGTCGAACAGCGTCACGCCGCCGCCCTCGTCCTCGAGCAGGTAGACGTTCATCGTTCGCGGGACGCCGCCGCGCAGCAGCCAGACGCCGTCGGCGACGCGCTCGAGGTCGCGCTTGGCCACCGCCCGGCGCTCCAGCCGCGTCTTTGCGTTGAACGCCGCGTGCAACCGCTGCTCGGCCTGCGAGGCGGCGGCCGGGAGGAGGCCGAGCTGGCGGGCGACCGACAGGGCGTCCACCGTGGCGTCGTTGCGCACGATCAGGCCGTCGCGGACCTGGAGGAGGTCGATGCCTTCGAGCTCGACCCGCGCGCCCGTCGGCTCGACGCCCCACAGCGGCCCCAGGTGCGTGCCGGTGGCCGTCCAGTGCACGGCGGCCCGATCGCCCTCGGTCACCGTCGAGCGCACGGACAGCGCGAAGTCGGGAAACGCCGTGAACAGGTCGGTGAAGTACTCGCGCACTCCGTTGGGGCCGAAGGCGTCGACCTGCCCGGCGATGTGATCGGTGCCGTCCGGCGCCCACAGCGCCGCCATGCCCTCGACGTCGCGCCGGGCGATTGCGTCGAAGTAGTCGTCGACGACCCCCATGACCAGCATGCTAAGGCGCTCGCACGAGCTTGCGAGTGCGAGTAAGCCGCATTCGATTACCGTCCGCCGCCGTGCGCAAGCCGACGAGAAGCCGCGAGGTCGGCCGGGGGGAGAAGGTCCTGCCCGGCGTCTGGCGGCTGCGGCTCCCGCTCCCGTGGCCGGGCGTGCCGCACTGCAACGCCTGGGCGCTCGCGTCCGGCCCGGGCATCGTCCTGGTCGACACCGGCATGCACGAGCCCGGCTCGATGGCGCACCTCGAGCGCGCGCTCGACCAAGCCGGCCTGCGGATCGAGCACGTGCGGCTGATCGTCTGCACCCACGCGCATGTCGACCATTGCGGCCAGGCGCCGCCGATCGCCGACCGCGCGGGCTGCCAGGTCTGGATGCACCACGACCACGCGCACAACACCGCCGACCCGGAGCGGGCTCTCGCCCGCCGAGCGGTCGTCGCGCACCAGAGCGGGGTCCCGGCGGAATCCGTCAAGCGCTGGATCGAGCGCCGCCGTACTCAGGCCACCGGTCAGGCCGGCCGGCTCCGCGTCGACCGCAAGCTCGCCGAAGGCGACACGGTCGGAAGCGATCTCGGCGAGTGGCGGGTCATCGAGACGCCCGGCCACGCGCCGTCGCATCTGTGCCTCTACCAGGCCGAGCGACGCCTGCTGATCTCGGGCGATCACCTCCTCGGACGCCCGTCGCTGTACTTCGACCACGGCTACACGCCGGACCCGGTGGCCGAGTTCCTCGACTCACTGGACAAGGTCGAGCAGCTCGACGCCCGGCTGGTCCTATCCGGGCACGGCCGCCCGTTCACCGACGTCGGCGGCCACGTGGCGGCCAACCGCGCGCTCGTGATGCAGCGGCTCGAGGCGGTCCAGGCGGCGCTCGCGGACGGGCCGCACACGGCGTACGAGGTCGCCCTCGGTGTGTACGGCGACCGGTTCACGGACGTCACGGCCGGCTGGCTGCTGAGCAAGACGAGGTGCTGGCTCACCCACCTGGAGCGTCGGGGACTCGCGCGTCGCGCGGGCGAGGATCCCGAGCGCTGGGCCTAGGGGTCTGCCCCTAGACTTCCAGCATGCGGATCGATGAGCGCCTCGCCGACGGGGGCGAGCCCTCCTTCTCGTTCGAGTTCTTCCCGCCCAGGACCGACGAGGGCGAGCGCAACCTGGGCCGCGCCCTGGCCGAGCTGTCACGGATGGAGCCGACGTTCGTGTCGGTCACCTACGGCGCCGGCGGCAGCACCACCCAGAAGCGCAAGACGATCGACATCGTGTCCTCGATCAAGTCGATGCACGGCCTCGAGGCGATGGCGCACTTCACCTGCGTCGGCGCGACCGTCGAGGAGCTGCGCGCGACGCTCGACATCATGCGCGACGCCGGCATCAGGAACGTGCTCGCGCTCCGCGGGGACCCGCCGCCCGGCGAGACCGAGTGGACCGCCACCGAAGGCGGCCTGTCCTATTCGCGCGAGCTGATCGAGCTGATCCGCGACGAGTACGAGTTCGCGATCGGCGCCGCCTGCTTCCCCGAGGTCCACATCCACGCCGAGTCGGCCGAGAGCGACCTGCGCTACTGCAAGGAGAAGGTCGACGCCGGCGCGCGCTTCCTGATCACCCAGCTGTTCTTCGACAACGCGAACTACTGGGAGTTCGTGGGGCGGGCGCGGGACATTGGCATCGACGTCCCGATCATCCCCGGCATCATGCCGATCACCAACTTCGATCAGATCCGGCGCTTCACGAGCATGTGTGGGGCCGTGATTCCCGACCACGTTATGCGCGAGCTCGGCCTGCGCGCCGACCAGCCGGACGCGGTAGCCGACTTCGGCCTCGCCTACGCGACGCTCCAGTGCGCCGACCTGCTGGCCAAGGGCGCGCCGGGGATCCACTTCTACACACTCAACCGCTCCACCGCCACGCGCGCGATCCTCAGCGCCCTGCGCTGCATGACGCCCTGGCGGGACGCCGTGCCCGCGTAGTCCGATATCGTCGCGCGTCGAACGATCCCCAGTCTCGATGGGAGGCCATATGACGGGGAAGGGATTGGTGCTGGGCGCACTCGGTGCGCTTCTGCTGTTCGCTGCGCCGGCGTCAGGCGCCTCGAAGAACGTCCAGCTGATGGACAACCTGCCGGAGGCGAAGGACGCCACGGCGATCAACTTCCTGGAGTACGCCCGGGGAGGCGGCCAGGACGTCATGCTGGTCACCGGCCGCTTCGGGCTCAAGTCGTACTCGCTCGACGACCCGGCGCATCCGGAGCTGCTCGACGAGGTGACGGCCGAGGACCTGCGGCTTCCCGGCGACCCGGAGGTCAACCCCGTCGCCAGCCCGGGCAAGGCGCAGTCCACGTTCTGGCAGAACGAGGACATGGACGTCGATCAGCAGCGCAAGCTCGCGCTGCTCTCGCGCGACCCGCGCGCCTACGCGGGCTCGACCAATCGCGAGCCGGGTGAGGCGGACCCGAACGGCGCCACGAACATCGCCGGCGTCTACATCATCGACGCGAAGGATCCGGAGAACCTGCGGATCCTGAGCTTCGAGCAGCTGCCGACCGGCCACACCACAACCTGCATCAACGGCTGCAAGTGGCTGTGGACGGGCGGTCCGGCGGCGACCACCACGCAGCAGGGCCCGCCGCGCAACTGGGCGTTCGGGCGGCCGATCATCGTCACCGACCTGCGGGACCCGCGCGACCCCAAGGGCTATCCGATGGACCCCGTGGACCTGTTCCGCCGTGACGGCGTCACCGCGTACTCGCACGATGTCCAGGTCGACGCCATGGGCGTCGCCTGGGTGTCCGGCGACGGCGGCACCCGCGGCTACTGGACCGAGGGGCGGCACGTCGATCCGCTCGAGGGCCGCAGCCGCGTCGCGACCCCGCTCGACCCGATCCCGTACGGTGGCGGCGGCCTGCCGGCGTCGGTCACAGGCGACGCCACCGGCGGCTTCGAGCACAACGCCTGGCGGCCCGTGGGGAAGAGCGCTCCGCAGAACGATGCGCGCTACCGCGCCGGTGAGCTGCTGCTGGCCACGGAGGAGGACTTCGGGCCCGCCACGGAGGCGTGCGCGAACCGCGGCAAGTTCACGATCGCGTCGCTCGCCGGCAGCTTCGACGGCCAGGCGTGGCGGTCCACGTCCGCGAACCCGTTCCGGCTCAACGTCGTCGGCTCGTGGAGTCCGGCGGGTCAGGAGGGCTCGCGGCCGGTCGGCGGACCGTACGACCCGAACGCGAACTTCTGCTCGGCCCACTACTTCGACGTCGACGGGCCGGTCGTCACGTACGCGTGGTACGGCGAGGGCACGCGGTTCCTCGACATCTCGGACCCGTCGAACCCGCAGCAGTTCGCGTACTGGCGGCCTGATGACACGATCGTCTGGGCCTCCTACCTGCACAACGGCTTCATCTACACGGCGGACCGCAACCGCGGTGTGGACGTCCTGCGATTCGCACCGGGCGCGAGCTCGGCCCGCGCGAGCAGCCGTGAAGTCGTTGCGCCGCGGCAGTCGGCGAAGCAGCGTCGCTTCCTAGCCCGCATGGCCACGCGGTTCAAGGCGGATCCCGGCACTGCCGGCATCTGCTTCCTGCAGGTCAACTAGCTCGGAGTGCCGCGCCGGCCCGCCGGGGCCGGCGCGGTGCCCTCCGGCGGCTTGATGTCGAGCGCATGGGCGACGCGGGGCCGGCCGTCGACCTGCCAGGCGACGTCGATCTGGTCGTCCTTGCGGTAGGTGCCGATCCCCCACGCGCCCCAGAACCAGCGCCAGAAGCCGAGGCGGCCCTCCTTCGCGAGTGGGCGGTCGAAGATCAGCGTGCGGCCGCGGACCTCGAAGTCCCTGCCCCGCTCCTGCCGGACGCCGTTGATGAAGACCTCGTACGGCTCGCGCACCGCAGGGGGAAGCTCGACGGTCCAGTCCGCCATGGCGGTCATCATGCCATCGGTGAGCGAGTACACCCTGATGCGGTCGCCGCGCGCGCGGCGCGTGCGCATCACCGTGGAGAACGACGGCGCGGTGCGCGTGACGCTGCCGCGGCGCGCCCCGCTGCGGGCGGCGGACGAGGCCGTGCGCGAGCTCGCCCCGTGGATCGAGCGCCGGCGCCGGGCGCTAGCGCGCGCCGCGGCCGAGGTCGTCCGGACGCCCGGCACGGTGCCGTACCTGGGCGCCGAGCTCCGCCTTGTCCCCGAAGCCGCGCGCACGCGCGTGCATCGGCGCGGCGACTTGCTGCTGGTGCCGGCCGACGAGGATGTCGCGGGCCACGCGCGGCTCGTGCCGGGCGGCCCGGCCGCGCAGGCCGCGCTCGAGCGCTGGTACCGCCGCGCGGCCCGCGCCGAGATCGCGCTGCGGCTCGACGCCGCGGTCGCCCGCGCCGGCACGACCTACACGAAGCTCACCATTCGCGGCCAGCGCACGCGTTGGGGCTCGTGCTCGCACGCCGGTGCGATGTCGTTCAACTGGCGCCTCCTGCTCGCCCCCGAGCCGGTGCTCGACTACGTGGTCGAGCACGAGGTCTGCCACCTCGAGGTGATGGACCACTCGCCGCGCTTCTGGGGTCTGCTCGAGTCGCGCGTGCCGGACTGGCGCGACCACGCCGCCTGGCTGCGGCGCTACGGCTCGACATTGGTGCTCTGAACCACGCGGCGGAGCGCGTCGAACGGCGTCTCGCGCCCCTCGGGCTCCAGCAGCCGCCGCCGGACCCGGCCCGTCCAGGCCTGCACGCTCCCGTCGCCGCGGACGTCGAAGCCCGCGCGCGTGCCCGGGCCGCGGAGCTCGGTCCGCGCCGCCACCTGGTCGGCGGGGTCGTAGCGCCGGACCCTCAGGTCGACCGTCCCGCGGCGCGCCGTGGTGGCGGCCACCCGGGTCTCGGCCTCGAGCAGGTCGAGCGCCTCGCCGAGCGTCGCGGCCTCCTGGCGCTCGACCTTCGGCCCGTTGCGGACCGTCACCTTCCAGGTGCTCATCCGGGCCGGCCAAGGAGCGCGGCCGCGTCCTGCCAGCGTGCGATCTCGCAGCCGTTCACGCGCGTGAACTTCGCATCGACCCGCTCACCCCGCAGCGTTCCCTTCACCGTCGCCGTCTCCGGCCCGCCGTACAGCTCGGTGCACGCCACGTTGCCCGGCGTCGGCTCGAAGGTCTTGCGCGCGATCGTGGCCACCGCGCGGCACACCCGCGAATCCTCCGGCGCGTCGCAGCTCACCGTGGTCGTGCGCGGCGGCCGGGAGTCGCGGCCGTCGGCGTCGACCGCGACGGTCAGCTCGGCCAGCGACGATGCGGCCGCGGGCCGCTCGTCATCCTCGCCGCACGCCGCCAGGAACAAGCAGGCCAGGAGCGCGGCCACGATCCGCATCCTCCAAAGATAGGCGCTGCTCCGTGGCGTCGGCCGGGGCGGGCATGCCGAGCAGGAAGCCCTGCACCAGCGGGCAGCCCTCGCGGACCAGGAACTCGCGCTGGGCCTCGGTCTCGACGCCCTCGGCGACGGCAGTGCGGCCGAGCGCGCGGGCGAGCTGGAGGATGGCGGTCACGACCGCGGCGGCCTCCGGACGCTCGGGGACGTCGCGCAGGAACGCGCGGTCGATCTTGAGCACCGACACCGGCAGCTCGGCCAGCCGCGAGAGCGACGAGTAGCCGGTTCCGAAGTCGTCGAGCGCGATCCGTAGCCCGAGGCCGTGCAGCTCGCGCACCATCTCCTCGGCGAGCGCGGGGTCGTCGAGCGTGGCGGACTCCGTGAGCTCGACGGTGAGCCGCGCCGGGTCCACGCCGGGCGCCGAGATCCGCTCGCGGACGCGGTCGACGAAGTCGCCGCGCCGGAGCTGGCCCGGCGAGACGTTGAACGAGATGACCGGCTGCAGGCCCGCGGCCGCCCATGCGACCTGCTGGGCGCAGACCGCCTCCAGCACCCAGTCGCCGAGCGCGTCGATCAGCCCGCTCTCCTCGGCGACCGGGATGAACTCGGCCGGCGGGATCATGCCGTGGCCCGGGTCCTCCCAGCGCAGCAGCGCCTCGAGGGCGACGAGCTCGCCCGACTCGAGCCTGAAGATCGGCTGGTAGTGCAGGCGCAGCTCGTCGCCGTCCAGGGCCCGGCCCAGCCTTGCCTCCAGCGAGTCAGCGGGCGGCGCCTCGCGCACGGTCCCCGTCGCCCACGTGCCGACCACCCGGTCGCCCTCCGAGAGCGGGGTGAGCTGCCAGCGCACGAGCCGGTCGCCGTCGACCGCGTGCTCGGCGGTCGCGCGCCCGCCGGCGGCCGCGGCGGCGACGGCGCCGTCGACCCACTTGGTGCCGACCAGCTCGTCCTCCGAGCGGCTCACCAGCGCGCAGGCATTGTGGTTGGCGAGCAGCACGCAGCCGTCGGCGTCGAGCGCCAGCAGCGGCGCCTCGGTGGCGTCGAGCCAGCGGCGGGCGCCGTCGACCCCCGCGCCCGAGCGGCGCTCGAGGTACTGCGCGAGCTGGCCCCCGACGGTGGCGAACATCGCCGAGACCTCGAGGTTGGGCTCGGTGATCCCGTGCGAGAAGAACTCGATGACGCCTGCGCAGTGGTCGGCGATCGCGATCGGGAACGCCATGGCGGTCATCAGGCCGGCGCGGCGAGCGGTGGCGTCGCGAGGCTCGGTGGCGCCGATCTCGGCCACCCACGACGGGCGCCGGAATGCCCACACGCGCCCGGGCAGGCCCTGTCCGGCGGCCAGGACGGTCCGGCTCGAGGCGTCGGCCAGCGCGGCGACCTCCAGGGAGGCGGTGGCGGCGTGCCAGGTCGCGGCGCAGCGAAGCTCGCTGCCGTCCTTGGACGGCCGCCAGACGGCGCCGCAGCTCCAGCCCAGCGTCTCGCCGAGCGTGGCGAGCACGCGCGAGAGCAGCTCGTCGGGCTCGAGCCCCGCGGCCACGTGGTCGGTGACCGCCTGCTGGGCGAGCAGGAAGCGGTGCGCGCCGCCGACGCGGCGGCGCAGCCGCGTGGAGTCGAGCGCGCGCCGGAGCGCGCGCGGGAGCTGGGCCGGATCCGGGACGACGGCGGCGGCGCCGTCGAGGCCGCGGACGACCGCGGCGAGGTCGCCGGCGTGCACGTACGGCGAGACGGCGAGGAACGGGAGGTGCGGGTCGGCGAGGCGGACGAGCGCGAGCGCCTTGCGCGCCGGCACGGCGCGCGGGCCGTCGCCGCCGTACAGCACGGCGCCCCAGCCGCGGCGCTGGAGCGCCGCCGTCAGCTCCTCGGTCCCGTCCGCATGCTCGACCCGCAGCCGCCAGCCGGCCTCCTCGAGCGCGCGCACGAGGATCCGTCCGTAGGCGGGCGGAACGTCGACGAACAGCGCTCGCAGTGACCGGTACGGCCTCATCAGACTCCCATCGGGCGCCGGGCCGCGCCGCTTGAGCGCATAAGGGGGTCAGACCCCTCTGTAGTGGTACAGATCGGATCTGTACCAGCGCAAAGGGGTCTGACCCCCTTAGGCTTGCTCTGCCCGGAGCCGCTCGGTCATCTCGGCCGGCGTCAGCGCGTCGCCGAACAGGCGGCCCTGCGACAGCGGGCAGCCCTGGGCGGCGAGGAAGTGCTGCTGGACGGGCTGCTCGACGCCCTCGGCGACCGTCGTGCGCCCGAGCGCGTCAGACAGCGCGATCACCGCGCGCACGATGGCGCCGGCCTCCGGGTTCTCCGGGATCTCGCGCAGGAACGAGCGGTCGATCTTGAGGATTTGCACCGGCAGCGTGCGCAGGCGAGACAGGGACGACCATCCCGCGCCGAAGTCGTCGATCGCGAGCTGCAGGCCGAGCGCCCGCAGCTCGCGGAGCAGCGGGCCGATCCGCTCCGGCTCGCGCAGGGTCGCGGACTCGGTCAGCTCCATCGTCAGCAGCGACGGGTCGGCGCCGGCGGCCTGCAGCCGCTCCCCCAGGTCGGCGGCGAAGTCGGGCCGGTGCAGCTCCCGCGGGGACACGTTGAAGGAGACCCGAGGATGGAGGCCCTGCGCCCTCCACTCGGCCAGCTGCGCGGACATCGCCTCGATCACCCACACGCCGATCGGGTCGATCAGGCCCATCTCCTCGGCGGCGGGGATGAAGGCGTCCGGCTGGATGAGTCCGCGCTCGGGGTCCTGCCAGCGCAGCAGCGCCTCCATCGAGTGCAGCCGGCCGCTGGCCGTCCACACGATCGGCTGGTAGTGCAGCGCCAGCTCGCCACGGGCGATCGCTCGGCGCAGGCGGCGGGAGAGCGACAGCCGCTCGAGCGGGTCGTGCGTGACGCCCGCGTAGAGCGTCGAGGCCGCGCGGCCGCGGCCCTTGCTCTGGTACATCGCGACGTCGGCGTGCTGGAGCAGCTCCTCGGCGCCGTCAGCGTCGTCGGGGAACAGGGAGATCCCGATGCTGGCGCCGACGTGGAACTCGGCGCCGGACACCGTGAACGGCTTGCCGAGCCGCAGCGCGAGCTCGTCGGCGGCCACCCGCGCCGCGGCCTCGGCGCGCTCGCGCGGGAGATCGCCGATCAGCAGCAGGAACTCGTCGCCGCCCGTGCGGGCCAACAGCGCGTCGTCGTCGCCGGAACCGCGCAGCCGCCCGGCGACCCGGCGCAGCAGGCGGTCGCCCGCCGCGCGGCCGAGCGAGTCGTTGACGAGCTTGAAGTTGTCGAGGTCGATCAGCAGCAGTGCGACCGCCCGGTCGCGCCGCCGCGCGCGGGTCACGGCGGCCCGCAGGCGCGACTCGAGCTGGGAAAGGTTCGGCAGCCCGGTCAGCGCGTCGAAGAACGCCAGCTTGCGCAGCTCCTCCTCGGCCCGCACGCGATCGGTGATGTCCTGACCGGAGAGGACGGCCACCATGCGGCCCTTCGCGTCGGCGAGCGAGGTCACCTGCCAGGCGATCCGCCGGCGCGCGCCGCCGCGAGTCAGCACGTCGCTCTCGCAGTGCTCGACGCCCTCGCCCTCGGTCATCAGCCGCTCGAGCAGCTCGCGCGCGGCCTCGCGGTCCTCGGGCGCGACCACCTGCTCGACCCAGCTCGCGCCCACCAGCTCGCCGGCCGGATCGCCCAGCAGGTGCCGGCCGTGCCGGTTGAGGAGCCCGACGGTGCCGTCGGCGTACAGGATCACGAGCAGCGCGCTGGCGACGTCGAGGTACGTCTGGGCGCGATCGCGCTCGACCCGCAGGACGGTCTCGACGACGGCGGCCTCGTCGGCGCTGCGGGCGCGCTCGCCCGCGTCGACCAGGACGGCGGCCCAGCACGAGAGCTCGCCCGCCGGGCCCGGCACCTCGGTGACGGTCAGCTCGCACCTCCGCGCGGACCCGTCGCGGCGCCGGATCGGCAGGACGGCGCGGCCCGGCCGGTCCACCTCGCCCGCCGCCCCGCCGAGCACGGCCTCGAGGTCGCGGCCCAGCGCGGCCTCCGCGGGCCAGCCGGTCATCGCCTCGAACGCCTCGTTGACGTACAGGATCGGCGCGTCGTCGTCGCGGCTGTCCGCCAGGCACACGGCGACGCCGAGGGCGTCCAGCATCCGCGCCCCCGCGGGCACTCGCCGGGTGGCAACCGCAGACAGGGGGGAACGCTTGGAAGGCACCGTGCGGGCGAGGGCGCCGGGGGTCGGCACCCTCTCCCAGCCTACCGGGTACTACGCGGCCAATTCGACGAGCACTTCGCGCACGCCGCCGGCCACGATGCCGGTCTCGAGCCGTCGCGAGAACGTGCGCATCAGGCGGCGCGCGGGCTCGTTGTCGCCGAGCATGGTCGCGGCGAAGCGGCGGATGCCGACGGCCAGCGCGGCGTCCGCGAGCCGCTGGGCGAGCTCGCGTCCCAGGCCCTGGGCCTGCCACGGGTCGCCGACCACGATCGCCATCTCGGCGGTGTCGTGCCGGTCGGGGAGCCGGACGCAGCGGGCGACCGCCACCAGCTGGTCGGGGTCGCGCTCGAGCACCGCGACCAGCGCGATGTGGTTGACGCCGTCGATCTCCGTCAGGTACCGGAGCTCGGAGCGCGAGAAGCGCGGCTTGGCGGCGAGGAACCGCTTGCGGATCGACTCCTCGCTCAGCTGCCGGAGCCCGTTGACCAGGCGTTCCTTGTCGCTGGGCTCGATGGGCCGGATGACGACTCGCTCGCCGCCTTCGAGTTCGAAAACCACGGTTTCACTTTACTACCGACCCGTTCGGCGATGCAGTACGGCTGGCCCTACCCTCGCTCCCCGATCGGCACGTAGTCGCGCCCGCGGTCGCCCGTGTAGATCTGGCGCGGCCGCGCGATCTTCTGCTCGGAGTCGTCGATCATCTCCAGCCACTGGGCGATCCAGCCGCTCGTGCGCGGGATCGCGAACAGCACCGGGAACATGCCGACCGGCATCCCGAGCGCCTCGTAGATCAGCCCCGAGTAGAAGTCGACGTTCGGGTACAGCTTGCGCGAGACGAAGTAGTCGTCCTCGAGCGCGATCTTCTCCAGCTCGAGCGCGATGTCGAGGAGCGGGTTGGTGCCGGTGACCTCGAACACCTCGTCGGTCGCCTTCTTGATGATCTTCGCGCGCGGGTCGTAGTTCTTGTAGACCCGGTGGCCGAAGCCCATCAGGCGCTCCTTGCCGTCCTTCACGCCCTGCATGAAGTCGGGGATGTTCTCCTTGTTCTCGATGCGCCGGAGCATCCGCAGCACCGCCTCGTTGGCGCCGCCGTGCAGCGGCCCGTAGAGGGCGGCGACGCCGGCCGCGACCGCCGAGTACGGGTCCACCTGCGAGGAGCCGACCGAGCGCACCGCCGACGTCGAGCAGTTCTGCTCGTGGTCGGCGTGCAGGATGAACAGGATGTCGAGCGCGCGCTCCAGCCGGGGATCCGGCTGGTACTTGAGCTCGGTCATCTTGTAGAGCATGTTCAGGAAGTTGCCGGGATAGCGCAGGTCGTTGTCGGGATAGACGTACGGCTGCCCCATGTTGTGCCGGTACGCGAAGGCGGCGAGCGTCGGCATCTTCGCGATCAGCCGGACCACGTGGGAGTAGCGGATGTCCGTGTCCTTGATCTGCGGCGCGTCCGGATAGAACGTCGAGAGCGCGGCGACCGACGAGCAGAGCATCCCCATCGGGTGGGCGTCGTAGCGGTAGCCCTCCATGAACTTCTTCACGTTCTCGTGCACGAACGTGTGGATCGTGATCTCGTGCTCCCACTCGTCGAACTGCGCCTGGGTGGGCAGCTCGCCGTGGACGAGCAGGTAGGCGACCTCGAGGTAGCTGGACTGCTCGGCGAGCTGCTCGATCGGGATCCCGCGGTACTCGAGCACGCCCTTGTCGCCGTCGATGTACGTGATCGCCGAGCGACACGACGCCGTGTTCATGTAGGCCGGGTCGTAGGTCATGAGGCCGAAGTCGTCCTCGTCGACCTTGATCTCGCGCAGCGCGGGGGCGCGGATCGTGCCGTCCTCGATCGGCACCTCGTACGTGCGACCGGTCCGGTTGTCGGTGATGCTGAGCGTCTCGGACGCCGTGGCTACGCCGTCACCGCTCAGGGTCTGCTCCTCGGTGCCCATGGCACCTATTGTGACGGTTGGGGTTCGTCCAAGAAGATCCGGCCCGACCGTGGTGGTCGTGGACCGAGCTGGGCGTCGCACGAACCGAAGGGAATACGAACGTATTTCCGAGTGTTCGGGTGGCGATCCGGCGAAGTGTCCACGGCCGCCACGGGCGTGGCGGGGTTCTTGGACGGGCCCCCTAGCCTGTGAGTACTGCGCTGGCCATCGTGAAGGCGACCAGCAGTACGGCAAGACCCATGACCGCCCGGGCGGCGCCGCGGCTGGCCGGGAAGTGCTCGTGGCCGCGGATCCCGATCGCCGCGATCACGAGCGCGAACACGGTGAGCGCGACGCCGGCGACGTAGTAGAGGGTCTTCGAGGTCTCCTCGCCGTGTTCGGCGGCGGTGGCGAGCAGGTCGAGCACGGGCCGCAAGCTACCGCATGTACCGCGATTCGGTCGCCGCCATCTGGCCCTGGTAGTGCGAGCCGAGCTCGGGCGAGCCGTAGGGCCGCTCGGCGGCCTGGTCGAGCGCCATGAACGAGAGCTGCGCGATCGGCAGCCCGCCGTAGAGCTTGATCGGCACGCGCGTGAGGTTGGTGATCTCGAGCGTCAGCGAGCCGCGGAACCCCGGGTCGACGAAGCCCGCCGTGGCGTGGACGATCAGCCCGAGCCGGCCGATGCTGGACTTGCCTTCGATCCGGCAGACGACGTCGTCGGGGATCTCGACCGACTCCAGTGTGCGCCCGAGCACGAACTCGCCGGGGTGGATCGCGAACGGCTCGTCGCCCTCGATCCGCACCTCCTCGGTGAGGTTGCGCGGCGGCTCGCGGAGGTCGATCGCGGTCACCCGATGGTTGTGGAACACGCGGAAGGAGTCACCCAGCCGGACGTCCACGGAGGCCGGCTGCACCATCGCCTCGTCCCACGGGTCGATGACGATCCGCCCCTCCTGCACGAGGCGCCGGATGGTCCCGTCCGAGAGGACCGACGTGATCACCGCAGCGGCTCGCGCGCGCGAGCGACGACCGTGCGGACGCGCGGCGGGGAAGGTAGCGCCTGCTCGCGGTGCGGACCGCGGCGCGGGGCGTGCGGCAGCTTGGGCGCCGGGTGGGGACGGCGGCGGCCCGGACCGCCGCCGTCGTCCTCGTAGTCCGGCGTCTGGCGGACGGCCCACCAGATCAGCAGGCACGCGGCCACGATCGGCAGCTTGAGGAAGACGAACAGGTACAGCATCGTCCAACCCATCGCCGCGAAGCGTACCCCGCCCGGCCGCGGCGAGGAACCTCAGGGCCGCGCTTCGAGCACCATGTCGTGGAGGGGTCGAACACGGCCACGAGGTCGTAGCCCTCGCCCGGGAAGCCCGTCGCGGTCGCGAGCTCGAACCGCACGCGGTCCTGCACGCCGGCCTCGGCCGCGCTCTCGCCGCGCCGCCTCGATCGACTCGAGGTGCGGGTCGAAGCCCACGAACGTCGACTCCGGATACGCCTGCGCGAGCAGGATCGTCGCGACGCCGTGCCCGGCGCCGACGTCCGCCACGCGCGCGCCGCGCCGCAGCTTCTCCTCGTCGCCGTCGAGCGCCGGGATCCACTCCTGCACGACGGCGTCACCGGCGTCGAGTCGGCCATGGCGCGGTAGAGCCCGAGCTGATCGCCGATCACGGCGAGCGGGACGTTGAGGGCGGCGCCGATCTCGTCGACGATGCGGCCGATGAAGGCCTCGAGCCGGTCCTCAGGCGCGGAGAGGAACCGGCGCGGCGTCGAAGCGCGTGACGCGCTGGAGCTCGGCCACGCGCTCGGCGACCTCGTCGCCGGTCAGTGTCTGCATCCGCTCGGTGCCGAACGCCTCGACGTTGAACGAGGCCATGGCGGTGCCGTAGGCGATCGCGCGGCGCAGCAGCTGGTCGGTCAGCTCCTCGCCGGAGTGCGCGGCGACGTAGCCCATGAAGCCGCCCGCGAACGTGTCGCCGGCGCCGGTCGGGTCGACCACGTCGGGGGTCGGGTAGGCGGGCAGGCCGAAGAAGCCGTCGGGCGTGTACATGCCGGCGCCGTGCTCGCCCTGCTTGGCGATCACGACCCGCGGGCCCATCTCGTGCACCGCCCGCGCGGCGCGGACGAGGTTCGGCTCGTCGGTGAGCTGCTTGACCTCCTCGTCGTTGACGATCAGGCAGTCGACGCCGGCGATCGTCCGCTCGAGCGAGGCGCGCGTGACCTCGATCCACATGTTCATGGTGTCCATGGCCACGAACCGCGCCTGCGTGCACTGCTCGTGGACGGCGCGCTGGAGGTCCGGGTGGATGTTCGCGAGGAAGACCGTGTCGGCCGCCTGCGAGGCCTCCGACAGCTTGGGCTGGAAGTCGGCGAACACGTTGAGGTCGGTCTGCAGCGTGTGGCGGACGTTCGGGTCGCGCTCGTAGCGGCCGGCCCAGAAGAACGTCTTGCCGCCGGGGACGTGCTCGACGTCGTCGGTGATCACCCCGCGGTCGTGCAGGACGGCGTACTCGTCGGGCCCGAAGTCGTCGCCGACGGGCCCGACGATGCGGGTCTCGGCCAGGAACGACGAGGCGAGCGAGAAGTGCACCGCCGCGCCGCCCAGCAGCCGGTCCCGCTTGCCGGTCGGGGTCTCGACGGCGTCGAACGCGATGGATCCCACGACGGTGAGCGTCATGCGGCGGGCAGCCTAGCGGGCCGATGACCGATTCCACGACCCCCGCGCAATCGATCATCTAGCCTGCCAGACCCGTGCGAGCGATCCGTGTCAGCGAATGGGGTGGGCCCGAGGTCCTCGAGCTGGTCGAGGACGCCCCGATGCCCGAGCCGGCTCCGCACGAGCTGCTCGTCAATGTCTCCCGCGCCGGGGTCAACTACGCCGACACCCACGCGCGCGAGAACTCGTACCTGGCGCCGTACCAGCTCCCGCTCATCCCCGGCGGAGAGGTCGCCGGCACCACCGAGGACGGGCACCGCGTGGTGGGCATGACGGCCAGCGGCGGCTACGCCGAGTACGCGGCGGTGGCCAGGGCCGCCGCGTTCGAGATCCCCGACGGCGTGTCCGACGCCGCCGCGCTCGCGCTGCTGGTCCAAGGGCTGACGGCCTGGCATCTCTACCGCACCTCGGCGCACCTGGTCGAAGGCGAGAGCGTCGTCGTGCACGCGGCGGCGGGCGGCGTCGGCTCACTCGCTGTGCAGCTCGGCAAGGCGTTCGGCGCCCACGTCATCGCCACGGCGTCCAGCGAGGAGAAGCGCGCGCTCGCGCTCGAGCTTGGCGCCGACGCGGCGGTCGACGTCACGCGGGAGGACCTCACGGACGCGCTGGTCGACGCCAACGGCGGCAAGCGGGTGGACGTCGTGCTCGAGATGGTGGGTGGTCGCGTGTTCGACGCCTCGCTGCGCGCGCTGGCCCCGTTCGGGCGGCTCGTCACCTACGGCATGGCGTCTCGCGAGGACCCGAGCCGGATCGCGCCCGGCAACCTCATGCGGCACTCGACCGCGGTAGTCGGGTTCTGGCTCGTGCACTGCTTCGCCAGGCCGGAGGAGATGCTCGCCGCACCGCTGCGCGATCTGTTCGGGCGGGTCGAAAGCGGCGAGCTCAAGATCGTCGAGGGACCGGTCTACCCGCTGTCCGAAGCGCGCCGCGCGCACGAGGACCTGCAGGCGCGGCGCACGATCGGCAAGTTGCTGCTCGACCCGGCGTCCTAGGGGGCCGTCCAAGCACCCCGCCACGCCGGGTCTTCTTGGACGACCCCCTAAAGTCCTTGCCCGCAATGAGCACCTTCGCAGAGCTCGGCCTGGCCGCCGACATCCTCGACGCCCTCCGGGATGTCGGCTACGAGTCGCCGAGCCCGATCCAGGAGCAGGCGATCCCGGTGCTCCTCGACGGCCGCGACGTGATCGGCCAGGCGCAGACCGGCACCGGCAAGACCGCGGCCTTCGGGCTGCCGATGATCCAGGGGGTCGATCCCACCGATCCCGACGTCCAGGCGCTCGTGCTGACGCCGACGCGCGAGCTGTGCATCCAGGTCACCCAGGCGCTGCGCGTCTACGGATCGCGCAAGGGGATCAACCCCGTGGCCGTCTTCGGCGGCGCGCCGATCCGCGACCAGCAGGCCTACCTGAAGGGCGGCGCGCCGATCGTGGTCGGCACCGTCGGCCGCGTGCTGGACCTCATCTCGCGGCACTCGCTGATGCTGCACTCGTGCCGCTACGTGGTGCTCGACGAGGCCGACGAGATGCTCGACCTCGGCTTCCTCGAGGACGTCGAGAAGATCCTCTCCTACACGCCGAACGGCCGCCAGACCGCGCTCTTCAGCGCGACGATGCCGGCGCCGATCCGCGCGCTGGCCGAGCGCCACCTCTACGACCCGGAGATGATCAAGGTCAAGGCGGCGACGCTGACCATCGACACGGTCGAGCAGTTCTTCCTCGAGACCAAGCCGCAGGAGAAGGTCGCCTCGCTCGTGCGCGTGCTCGAGGCCGAGCGCCCGACGCAGGCGATCGTCTTCGCCCGCACGAAGATCCGCACCGAGCAGCTCTACCGCACGCTGCGCGACAAGGGCATGAACGTCAAGGCACTGCACGGCGACATGTCCCAGGGAGCGCGCGACGGCGTGATGATCTCGTTCAAGGGCGGGCGCCTCCCGGTCCTGGTCGCCACCGACGTCGCCGCCCGCGGGCTCGACATCGCCGACGTGACGCACATCGTCAACTTCGACGTGCCGACCTCGCCGGACGTCTACGTGCACCGCATCGGGCGGACGGGCCGCGTCGGCCGCTCGGGCCGCGCGATCACGTTCATCGAGCCGCGCCAGCGGCGCGACCTGGTTGCGATCGAGAAGCACGCCGGCACGCAGGTGGCGCCGTGGGCGGAGGGGGCGCACGTGGCCCCAGCGCCCACCAAGGAGCCGCCGCGCCGCCATCGCAAGCCGCACGATGCCAACGGGCGCCGCGAGTTCGCGAAGCTGATCGTTTCCGGCGGCCGCGCCGCCGGGCTGGCGGAGGCCGACCTCATCCACGCCGTCACCTCGCGGGCGGGGCTCGACGGCGAGGCGGTGCGCAACGTCCGCCTGCTGGAGCGGTTTGCGCTGCTCGAGGTGCCGGCCGCCGACGCGGCCCGCGTGGCGGGCGCGGTTGACGGCACCGCGGTCCGGGGACATACCCTCCGGATCGAGCCGGCCCGACAGAACTTCTGAAAAGAACTTCTGAAAGGTTGACGAGAAGTCCGGCATCCGTGCCGGACTTCCGAGAAATCGAAATTTCGCGGACATCCTGTCGCGAGTCACGACGAGATCGCTCCACGGCGGCGGCGCTGCTCATGCGCCTGTGCGATCTCGCCGTGACCCGCCGCCGGACGAAGGCGGAATTCACCGTCTCGGAACTCGGGCACGGACGCCCGAGTTCTCGTCTACCTTCATGATGTTCTGTCATGTCTGCCATGACGATGACCACCAATCACGGGGACATCGTCCTCGAACTGTTCGACGAGGACGCCCCCGAGACCGTGGCCAACTTCCGCCGGCTCGCCGAGGACGGGTTCTACGACGGGCTCATCTTCCACCGCGTGATCCCCGACTTCATGATCCAGGGCGGCTGCCCGCAGGGCACCGGGACGGGCGGCCCCGGCTACACGTTCAAGGACGAGATCAACGACCACAAGGTGGTCAAGGGCGCGCTGGCGATGGCCAACGCCGGGCCCAACACCAACGGCTCGCAGTTCTTCATCGTCACCACCGAGGCCGCGCCGTGGCTCGACGGCAAGCACACGGTGTTCGGCGAGGTCTCCGATGGCATGGACGTGGTCGACACGATCGGCACGCTGCCGACCGACGCGCGCGACCGGCCGACACAGGAGGCCCGGATCGAGCGCCTCGCCGTCACGGTCTGAAGCTCATGGCGACGATCGAGAAGCAAGCCACCGACACCATCGAGGTCGAGAACCCGGTCACCGGCCAGGTCGTCCGGAGGCTGCCCGTGACGTCGCCGGAGGAGGTCGCGGCGATGGTGGCGCGCGCCCGCGCGGTGCAGCCCGCCTGGGACGCGCTCGGCTACGAGGGCCGCGGGCGCGTGCTGCGGCGGATGCGCCGGTGGCTCGTCGACAACACCGAGCGGGTCGTCGAGACGATCGTCAGCGAGACCGGGAAGACGTACGAGGACGCGATGGTCGCTGAGATCGCCTACGGCGCCGGTGCGCTCGGCTTCTGGGCCAAGCACGCCCCGAAGTACCTCGCCGACGAGAAGGTCCGGCCGAAGAACCTCTTCATCCCCGGCCGCCGCGCGGTGATCCGCTACGCGCCGGTCGGCGTCGTCGGCGTCATCGGCCCCTGGAACTACCCGCTCAACAACACGTTCGGCGACGCCATCCCGGCGCTCGCGGCCGGCAACACGGTCGTCCTCAAGCCCTCCGAGATCACGCCGCTCACCTCGCTGCTGCTCGCCGAGGGCCTGCGCGAGAGCGGGGCGCCGGAGCACGTCCTGCAGGTCGCGATCGGCGCCGGCGAGACCGCCGAGGCGCTGGTCGACGCCGTCGACTTCGTGATGTTCACCGGCTCCACCCGGACCGGGAAGAAGGTCATGGCCCGCGCGGCCGAGACGCTCACGCCGGTCGCGCTCGAGCTCGGCGGCAAGGACCCGATGATCGTCCTCGCCGACGCCAACCTCGAGCGCGCCGCCAACGCCGCCACCTACTACGGGATGCAGAACGGCGGGCAGACGTGCATCTCGGTCGAGCGCGTGTACGTCGAGGCGCCGGTCTACGACCGCTTCGTCGACCTCGTGACCGAGCGCGTGCGCGGGCTGCGCCAGGGCGCGCCCGACGGGCCGGGCAGCGTCGACGTCGGCGCCGTCACGTTCCCGCCGCAGCTCGACATCGTCACCCGCCATGTGGAGCAGGCGCGCGACGCCGGCGCGCGGATCACGGCCGGCGGCCACCGCCGCCCCGGCGCCGGGCGCTTCTTCGAGCCCACGGTGCTGGCGGACGTCGACCACTCGATGCACGCGATGACCGAGGAGACGTTCGGGCCCACGCTCCCGATCATGCGGGTCGCCGATGCCGACGAGGCGGTCCGGATGGCCAACGACTCCGTCTACGGGCTCGGCGCCTCGGTGTGGACCAAGGACGCCGGCCGCGGCGAGCAGCTCGCCGCCCGGCTGCAGAGCGGCTACGCCTGCGTCAACGACGTCAACGTCAACTACTTCGCGTACGAGCTACCGATGGGCGGCTGGAAGGAGTCCGGCCTCGGCGTCCGCCACGGCGCCGCCGGAATCCGCAAGTACACGCGCCAGCAGGCGATCCTCGTCACGCGCCTGCAGACCAAGCGCGAGGTGCACTACTTCCCGTACCGGGCCGGCACCACGAGGTTGCTCGGCCGGCTCTTCAAGTTGCTGTACGGCCGCGGATCGCGCAGCTGAGCGCGGTCCGGCCGCATCAGGGTCATCACATGGCGGGCGCGGCGGCGCGCCGTGTCCAGCCGGTAGACGGTGCGCGGGATCGCCAGCTCGGCGTCGCGCAGGAAGGGGTAGTCGCCGTACAGGCGCCCGCGGATCACGGTCCGCGGCCGCGTGTGCAGGGCCGACGCCTCGAAGCGCAGCACCTCGAGCAGCTCCGGCAGCTTGCGGCGGCGGACGAGGTGCCACTTCAGGCGCTGGATGGCCGGCAGGTGCTGCTCGACGTTCTCGCCCGCGCGGACCAGGAACGAGTTCGCGCGGTCGAAGAACTCGGCGCGGTACTCGTCGGGCCCCTCGGGCAGCGCGTCGAGGTGGTAGCGCAGGTCCTCCTCCACCACGCTCTCGTCGTACCAGCGCCGCGAGCCGGGCGGCCCATGGTTCATCAGGAACTCGCGGACCTGCTCGATCGCGGCCAGGCGGTCGCGCAGCGTGCGGACCTCGGTGCGCCGCTGCGTGATCGACGGCGCGCCGTCTTCGCGCTCCCGGTAGAGGTAGACCGGGCGCGAGATGACGTCGACCGAGCGGGCCAGGAAATGCGCCGGGAGGACGACCGGGATGTCCTCGTGCAGGACGCCCTCCGGGAACCGGAGGTCGTGCTCGTCCCAGAACGAGCGGCGCCACAGCTTGTTCTGCGCCATGCGGTCCGACAGCAGCCAGCGGAACCGCTCGACGTGCGTCCGGTAGCGGCGGCGGAAGAACGTGCGCTTGAGGAACGCCGCCGGCCACGTCCGCCGGCTGTTGAAGCGGTGGATGTTGCCGGTCGCGAAGTCCGAGCCCGTCTTGTCCAGCGCCTCCAGGAGCAGCTCGAGCGCTTCGGTCGGCAGCCGGTCGTCGCTGTCCACGAACGACAGGAACTCGCCCTCGGCCGCCTCCACGCCGGTGTTGCGCGCCTGCCCCAGCCCGGCGTTGGGCTGGCTGACGATCCTGATCCGCCGATCCCGCTCGGCGTGGCGCTCCGCGATCTCGAGGCTGTCGTCCGTCGAGCCGTCGTCGACCACGACGACTTCGAGGTCGTCGACCGTCTGGCTCACGATCGAGCGCAGGCATTCGTCGAGGTACGCCTCGACGTTGTAGACCGGCACGACAACGCTGACCCGCGGCATCCGGCGAGCCATGGTGGCAGATGAATCGGCGAACTTGTTAACGCCCGGTAGCCTGGCTTCGGTGCGTGCGCCGACTTCCGTGCGCCGCCGGCTTCTGGGACGGCCGGCGATCCTCGTGCACCGGCTCGCCCTCGCGGTCGTCCGCCGCCTGCCAGACCCGCGGCCGCGTCCGCGGCGCCGCGCGGTCCGCATCATCCTCGCCAACGCGTACGCGATGGGCGGGACGATCCGCACCACGTTCGCGCTCGCGGGGCACCTGGCGCAGTCGCACGAGGTCGAGATCGTCGCGCTCAAGCGCGGCGGCCGGCGCAAGCCGTTCTTCCCGTTCCCGCGCGGCGTGACGGTCACCACGCTCGACGACCGCGGGCGGGAGCGCCGCGGCCTCCCCGAGCGGATCCTGACGGCGCTGCCCAGCTTGCTCACCCATCCCGAGGACTACGGCTACCGGTCCTCGAGCCTGTGGACCGACCTCCAGCTGCTGCGGCGGCTGCGGGCGGCCGGCGGCGAGGTCGTGATCGCCACGCGTCCCGCCTGGGCGCTGCTGGCCGCCGCCGCGACGCCGCCGGACGCGATCACCGTCGCCCAGGAGCACATGAACCTGCGCGCCCACCGGCCGGCGCTGGCCGCCGACGTGCGCCGCCGCTACCGCGACCTCGACGCCCTGGTGGTGCTGACCGAGGGCGATCGCGCCGACTACCGCGCGCTCGGGGGCGTCCGCGTCGAGCGCGTCCCCAACCCCACGCCGCCGGTCGCCGCGGGCACCTCGACGCTCGACGCCCCGATCGTCGTGGCGGCGGGCCGCCTGACCAGCCAGAAGGGGTTCGACCTGCTGATCCCGGCGTTCGCCGCGGTGGCCCGCCGGCACCCCGAATGGACGCTGCGCATCTTCGGCGGCGGGCCGGAGCGGGCCGCCCTGGAGGCCCAGATCGAGGCCGAGGGCATGACCGGCCGGATCGAGCTGATGGGCCCGACACGGGAGCTCGGCAAGGCGCTCGCCGAGGCGAGCCTGTTCGCGCTCAGCTCGCGGTTCGAGGGGTTCGGGCTGGTGATCCTCGAGGCGATGAGCGTCGGGCTCCCGGTCGTCAGCTTCGACTGCCCGCGCGGGCCCGGCGAGATCATCACCAGCGGCCGCGACGGCACGCTGGTGCCGCCCGAGGACGTCCCGGGGCTGTCGGCGGCGCTCGAGGAGCTGGTCGCCGACCCCGCGCGGCGGCGGGCGTATGCGGCGGCGGCGCTCGACACCGCCGCCGCCTACGACCAGTCGGAGATCGGCGCGCAGTGGGAGGCGCTGCTGCTAGCGCTCGAGCAGCGCGAGCCGGGCTAGGCCCCCGAGGCTGCGCTCGAGCTCGTCCGCGGGCCGCCCGAGCTCGCGCAGCAGCGCCGGGCGGTCGCGCGTGCCGTCGAGCAGGCCGATGAGCCGGCGCCCCAGCTCGTCCGCGATCTCGACGCTGGTGTGGCGCAGCGTGGTGACCCGGGTACCGTCGGCGACCTGGAGCCGGGCCAGCGCGCTCGCCGCCGGGCGCTCGGACGGCGTCGTGGCCAGCGCGGGTGCCCAGACGTGGAGCTGGACGAGGTTGGCGGCGTAGGCGCGGCGGAGCGTCTCGGCGACGGCCGGATCGTCGCCGAGCTCGACCACGGGGATCGCGGCCGGCCAGGCCTCGCCCAGCCGCACGAGGGCGGCCTTCACGGCCTCGTGGTCGGTCGTCAGCGTCGCGCCGAGCGGCCCGCGGAACTCGGTGCGGCCCTCGGTCTCGCCGGTCGGGCGGGCCGGCGTCGCCGCCAGCATGCCGCGCATGACGTCCAGGCCGGCGTCGTGGAGCTCGGCACCGGCGTGGCACAGCAGCGTCTGGCGGAACATCCGGCCCTTGAAGAAGTCGAGGTACTGCTCGCGCTCGATCGGGTCCGCGGCCAAGTCCGGCGGCAGCACGCCGGCGTCCATCTCGAAGACGTCCGCCTCGGCCAGGAACCGCAGCCCGTGCCGGGCCGCGTTGTCGGCGAAGTCGACGAACAGCACGGCCTCGTGGTGCGGCGCGAGCTCGTCGTGGAAGAGCGCGGGATCGCCCTGCTGCAGCGCGCGCTCGGCGGCGAGGCGCATCTCGTCGCCCTCGGGGCGGACCTCCGCGATCGCCGCGAGCAGCGCGCGGGCCTGCCCGATCCGCTCCTCCGGTCCGTGCACATCGCGCAGGTGCCAGCGGAGCATCTGGCGCGTGATCTCGCGCAGGTGGCCGCCCGGCAGCACGTCGTACGACACGTACGCGACGCCGTCCGGCGCGAGGTGCTCGCGGCACGAGGCGAGCAGCGCGTCGCGCGCTGGCGGCGCGATCCACGAGTAGACGCCGTGGGCGACGACGAAGTCGAACGTCCCGAGCGCCGGCAGCGCGCTCAGGTCCGCCTGCAGGAGCTCGACGTTGCCGAGCCCGAGTGCCGCCGCCAGCGCCGCGCCGTGCTCGATCGCCCGGCCCGAGAGGTCGATCCCGCGGAACGAGCTCTCCCGCAGCCCGTACGCCATCGGCACGAGGTTGCCGCCGTCGCCGCAGCCGAGCTCGAGCAGCCGGCACGAGTCGGGCGCCGCGGGGCGCAGGCCGAACAGCGTGGCGACCGTCGCCAGCCGGTCCGGGTGCGTCTGCGGGAACGGGTGCCCGGGGTAGGGGACGCGGTCGTAGCCGGTCAGAGCTTCTTGTTGGACTTGACGTCCCAGCCGGCCGTGCTGGCGGCGTCGAGCGAGCCGTCGGTCTTCTGCGCGCGGTACTCCACCTTGAGCTTCGCGAAGTTGAACGAGACCTGGTCCATGGGCAGCATGTCGCCGCCCTCCGAACCGCCGGTCTGGTAGCCGCTCACGAGCAGGTCCGTGAACGTCCAGGTGAGGAACTCCTGCTGCGACTTGCCGGCCTTGCGGGCAACGAGCTTCGCCTCCTTGAGGTGCTGACCGCTGGCGCACGCCAGGAACAGCTTCGGGCTCGCCTTGCTCACGCGGCTGACGAAGTGGAAGTCCTGCATCTGGACCTTCCCCGCGCCGCCGCCTCCGCCCGCGCTCACCGGCGTCGGGTTGTTCTCGCCCCACGACCAGGAGTCGACGTCGATCCACCCCTTGTGCTTGGCGTCGGTGCTCTCGCCCTCCACCCCATCGATCTGCAGGAAGTAGTCGACGGCCGCCATCGGCTCGACTATGTCAGAACCGCGCCCCTCCCGGCAAGGTGGCGATCTGCCAGGCTCGCTCCGCGATCGCCGGCACCCCGGTCTCCAGCCGGTCGAAGAACGGATCCTCCGTCCGGCCGGCGAGCCGCCGCTTGTACGAGCCCTCGAGGAACACCGCCGACTTCCAGAGCGCGAGCGTCATGTACCAGCGGACGTCCGACATCGAGCGGCCGGAGCGCTGCTCGTAGCGCTCGATCAGCTGCTCGCGGCTCGGGAAGCCCGGCCGGCGGGTGACCGCGCCGAGGCCGAACAGCGCGTCGTCGGGGTCGCCGGGCTCCGCCCACGTCGCGACGAGGTAGCCGACGTCGGCCAGCGGGTCGCCGATCGTGGCCAGCTCCCAGTCGAAGATCGCCGCCAGGCGGGCCGGCGCTCCCGGCGCGAACATCGTGTTGCCGAGGCGGTAGTCGCCGTGGACGATGGTGGCCGGTCCCGACTCCGGCCGGTGCTCGGCGAGCCAGGCGGTCAGGCGGTCGAGGACGGGCAGCTCGCGCGTGCGGTTGTGCTCCCACAGGCCGCCGAAGCGCCGGAGCTGGCGGTCGAGGTAGCCGGTCGGCTTGCCGTAGCCCTCGAGCCCGCAGGCCCGCCAGTCGACGGCGTGGACTTCGACGAGCGCGTCGACGAGCTCGTCGCCGATCCGCGCGGCCTGGTCCTCGAGCGCGGGCGGGAGCTCCGAGGTCAGGACGTCGCCTTCGATCATCTCCATCACGTAGAACGGGGCGCCGATCACCGACTCGTCGTCACAGGTGGCGAGCACGCGCGGCGTGCGCGCGTCGGTGGGCTCGATCGCGGTCAGCAGCCGCGCCTCGCGCAGCACGTCGTGGGCCGAGGGCGGGAGCGGCGGCCGCGGCGGGCGCCGCAGCACCCACGTGCTCCCGCGACGGCGGATCGCGTACGTGACGTTGGAGTGACCCTCGCCCACGGGCTCGGCCTCCAGCGGCCCCTCGCCGAGCCCGCGCTCGTCGAGGAACGCCTCCAGCGGGCGCCGCACGAGCAGCGGCTCGAGCGCCAGCGCGGCGGCCTCCTGGTGCGTGTCGACGATCGCCGTCATCGCGGAGGACCGTACCCTGGTACCGCAACCCGGAGGGCCGACGACGGTTCTCGGGGGAACATGCCCATGCGGATCGCGCTCATCACCATCGCCCTCCTCATCCTGCTCGCCGCGCCTGCGCAGGCGTCGCCGCGGCAGGTCATGAGCTTCGAGGCGCCCGAGGAGCTGCTCGACGACGCCCGGCGCGGCCCGACGCTCGACGAGGTCCGCGCGTTCGGCGTGACGCAGATCCGCCAGACGGTCTTCTGGCAGTCGTACGCCCCGCGGCCGAAGCGCAAGACCAAGCCGAGCTTCAACGCCGCGAACCCCGACGCCTACCCGGCGGGCACGTGGGAGCGGCTGGACAGCATCGTGGCCGAGTCCGCGGCGCGCGGCATCAACGTCATGCTCACGCCCACCGGCCCGGGACCGAAGTGGGCGACGGCGGCCAAGAAGGACAACCTGACCCGGCCCAGCCCCAAGCACTTCGGGCAGTTCGTGAAGGCGCTGGCTCGCCGCTACGGCGACCAGGTCTCGATGTGGTCGGTCTGGAACGAGCCGAACCAGCCGCAGTTCCTGCTTCCCCAGTACCGCAAGGGCCGCCCCGCCTCGCCGCAGCTCTACCGGAGCCTCTACCGCGCCGCCTACAGGGCGATCCGCAGCGTGGCCTCGAACCGGCGCGACAAGATCCTCATCGCGGAGACGTCGCCGCGCGGGAACGAGAACATCGTCCACCCGCTGCGGTTCCTGCGCGGCATGGCGTGCCTGAACGGCTCCTACAAGAAGACGCGCAAGTGCTCGCGGCTCCCGGCCGACGGCTACGCCCACCACGCCTACACCACGCGCATCGGCCCGCGGTTCGTGCCGGATTCCAAGGACGACGTGACGATCGGCGTCCTGAGCCGCCTCGTAACCGCGCTCGACCGCGCCGGCCGCGGGGGCGGGCTGCCGCGAGGCTTGAAGATCTACCTCACCGAGTTCGGCATCCAGTCCGAGCCCGACCGCATCTCCGGCGTCTCCTTCGAGCGCCAGCCCGCCTACTACGCGATCGCCGAGCACATGGCGTACGTGAACCCGCGCGTGGCGCTGTTCTCCCAGTACCTGATGCGCGACGACCAGCCGCGCGAGGAGGGCTATCGGTTCCGCGGGTTCGAGAGCGGGCTGCGGCGCAGCAACGGGAAGCGCAAGCCCGCCTACCGGGCGTTCCCGAACCCGATGGCGGTGGAGCGCTACGGGCCGACCGACGTGCTGTGGGGCCTGATCCGCCCGCAGGTGGGCGTCACCGAGGTCACGATCGAGGTGCGCCGCAAGGGCAAGCGCCGGTGGACGCGTCTCAAGCGCCTCAACACCACGACGCGCGGCGTCTACGGGCTCCGCGCCCCGCATCGCGAGGGTCAGGCGTTCCGCGTCCGGTGGACCTCGGCGGCCGGCAAGGCCTACACCGGGCCGCCGATCAAGGCGTACAAGCTCGGCACCTGAATCACTCGGTAGGGCGCGGCGACGCGATCGAACGTCAACTGCGCTGGGTGGGGAGGTGGCGGATTTCGGTCGCCGCGGGCTCGAGCGCTGGGTTAATACGCCTCAGGCCCATTAACCGAGCACTCGACCGCCGAGCGCTGAGTTATCCGCCTCCAAGGGCGAAAAGTGATCACTCGGCGCCGTTCGCTCCCCGTTCCCCCACCCAGCGCAGTTGACGTTGAATCGGAGAACGGCGCGGCGCGAATTAGGGTCCAGACCCGGTTGTGGGCCGGCCGCCGATGGGCGATATGTGCCGTATGCGACGAGTGTCTCGGAAGAACCTGCTCGGGTTCCGGGTTCTGGACTGCGAGGGGGAGGAGATCGGGCGTGTGATCGACACGTGGCCCGATGACGGCGGCTGGGAGGTGGAGCTGGTCGTGGTCCGGCTCCTGCGATTCGGCGAGCGCCGCATGCTGCCGGTCGAGGAGGTCGTCGCCTGGAGCGGCCTGCTGCGGGCTCCGTACACGCGCACCCAGATCGAGGACTCGCCCAAGGTGGAGGGCGGCAAGTACCGTGCTGAGGAGCCGTACCGCGCGCTGTCCTACTGGCGCTTCGAGGAGCACGGCCGGGCCGGTATCGTGACGCCGCCATGGCGCCGCAGCTCTGGCTTCTTCGTCACGGAGAGGCCGTTCCCCACGACTCCAAGCCCGACGACGACCGCGAACTGACGCCGCGCGGCGAGCGCCAGGCGATCGCCGCGGGGGATGGGCTCGCGCGGCTCGGCGTCGAGTTCGAGGCCTGCTACACGAGCCCCAAGGTCCGCGCGGTCCAGACCGCGCAGCTCGCCTGCAAGGCGCTCAACATCGAGCCGGCGGAGGAGGAGTCGCTGGCCGACGGCTTCGACCGCGAGGACGCCCTCGAGCTGCTGCTGCGCCACGGCGCGGACGGGCGCGTGCTCGTGGTCGGGCACGAGCCGTCGTTCTCGCAGGTCGTCCACGATCTCACCGGCGGGCGGATCGACTTCAAGAAGGGCGGCGTCGCCGCCGTCCGCGCGGAGCGCGCGAACGGGGAGCTGCTCGTGCTCCTGCGCCCGCGCGAGCTCGAGTCGCTCGCCCGCGCCTAGCGCGGGACCGGATACGCCGGCAGCTCGCGCACCTCGCGCACGGCGAGCAGCACGAGGATGCTCGCGAGCTGGAGCGCGAACGCGATCCAGAGCGCGGTGCTGACGCCGATCCCGTCCGCGATCGGGCCCCACAGCAGCATGCCGACCGGCACCGCCGCCAGCGAGCCGAACCAGTCGTACGAGCTTACGCGCGAGAGCAGCTCGGGTGGCACGTGGCGCTGCTGGGTCGTCTCCCACAGGTTGTTGGCGACCGCCAGCCCGGCGCCGGAGACCAGCGCCGAGACCGCGGTCACCGGGGCCGGCGCCGGGATCGCGAGGAACGCGAGCGGGAGGGTGTAGAGCGAGACCGCGAGCGTCGCCACCAGCACCGGCCGCTGCGGCTCCAGGTGCAGCAGCACGACGCCGCCCACCAGCAGGCCGACGCCGAACGCCGACGTGATCAGCGCCCACGCACCGGCGCCGCCCAGCTCGCGGTCGGCCACCAGCGGGCCGAGCACGAAGTACGCCGCGAACAGCAGGTTGCCGAACGTCGCCGAGGCGACCGTCGTCCACAGCCACGTGCGCGAGCGGAAGTCGTCCCAGCCCTCCCGCAGGTCGGCGATGAACCGCCGCGCCTCGACCGGCACGTGGGCGGGCATCGGGATCAGCGCCAGGAACAGGGCGCTGACGCCGAACGTGGCGGCGTCGACCGCGAGCGCCCAGCCCGGGCCGACGCCCACCACCAGCACGCCGGCGAGTGCCGGGCCGGCGATCCGCCCGACCGCCTCGGTCAGGCCGCGCAGCGCGTTCGCCTGCTGCAGCCGCTCGGCGCTGACGACCGCGGGAATGATCCCGGAGATCGCGGGGTTGAAGAACGCGCTCGCGGCGCCGGCGATCGCGGCCAGCGCGGCGATCGGCCAGACGCCCGGGTCGCCGGCGATCAGCAGCGCCGCCATCGCGCCGTGGGCGGCGAGCCGGATGAGGTCGGTCGTCACCATCAGCGCCCGGCGCGGCAGCCGGTCCGCCCACACGCCGCCGACGAGCAGGAACGCGACGAGCGGAATCGTGCGCGCCGCCAGCACGATGCCGAGGTCGCTCGCCGAACCGGTCTCCTCGAGCACCGCGAACGCCAGCGCCACGCCGACCATGCCGTCGCCCAGCAGCGACACCGCCTGGCCGAGGAACAGCAGCCGGAACGGGCGCTCCTCGAGCGCGTCCAGCCGCTCGCGCATCAGAGGACCGCGGACACCACGGCGAGCGCCAGCTCGGCGCGCGGGACCAGCGACGCCTCGTAGACGAACTCGCCCGGGTTGTGCGCCTTGCCGCCGCGGGGGCCGAGGCCGTCGATCGTGACCGGGATCGCCGCGGCGAAGTGGCTCGCGTCGCTCGCGCCGCCGCGCGACGCTCCGCGGACCGGCCGCCCGAGCGCCGTCGCGGCGCCGGCCAGCACGGGCGCGACGGCCTGCTCGGAGTGCATCCCCGGCCAGCGCCGGATCAGCTCCGCGTGGAGCGTGACGCCGCGCACCTCCTCCGGGATCGCGTCGAGCACGGCCTCGATCGCGAACAGGTCGTCGGCGCGGCAGTCGCAGAACAGCTCGCCCGAGCCGGGAACGACGTTGAACGCGTCGCCCGAGCGCAGGACCGTCGGCACCGCTGTCAGGTGATGCGGGCCGTGCGGGTCATGGCACGCGGCGACGGTCTGCGCGGCGGTGGCGAGCGCCAGCAGGGCGTTGCGGCCGCGATCGGGTGCCGAGCCCGAGTGGGCGGCGCGGCCGTGGGCCGTGACGAGGATGGTCCCGGCCGCCTTGCGGCGCACCACGACGCCGTCGTCGCCGTTCGAGGTCTGCTCGCCGCCCTCGAAGCACAGGCATGCGTCCCAGCCGGTGAAGCGGCCCACGTGAGCGAGCGAGCCCGTGCGCCACTCCTCGTCGCAGACCAGCAGCAGCGCCGCCTCGGCGTACGCCTCGGGCCGCTTGGCCAGCGCGCGCATGACGCCGATGGCGAGCACGTCGCCGCCCTTCATGTCGACCGCGCCGGAGCCGACGAGCTTGTCGCCGGCGCGTGTGAGCGGCTTGTGGTCCTGGTGGGCGATGACGGTGTCGAGATGGCCCAGCAGGAGCACGCGGCGCGTCCCGGTCCCCCTCAGGTGCGCGAGCAGGTCGGGCGCGTGGTCGGGGGAGGAGCACGGGATGCGCTCGATCTCGGCCTCGTCGGGCAGCAGCGCCGCGCACACCGCGGCGCACTCCTCGGCCCCGTGGATATCCCCCGACGGCGACGAGACGCCGACCAGCGCCTCGAGCTCCCGCACCGCGCGCCTGCCGATCTCCGCCGCGGCCGCCTGCACCCAGGGCTCCATGGTCGTGACGGTACTGTCTCTTGGATGATCGAAGCCGGCGAGAAGGCGCCCGAGTTCACGCTCCCAGACCAGGACGGGAAGGAGGTCTCGCTGAGCGACTTCGCGGGCCGGACCCTCGTCCTCTACTTCTATCCGAAGGCCGACACGCCGGGCTGCACGACGCAGGCGTGCGGCGTCCGCGATCGGGCGGCCGAGTACGAGGCCGCGGGAGCCGCGGTGGTCGGCGTCTCGCCCGACCCAGTGGCCCGCGTGAAGAAGTTCCACGGCGGGCAGTCGCTCAACTTCACGCTGCTCGCGGACGAGGACCACGCAGTCTGCGACGCGTACGGCGTCTGGGTCGAGAAGACCAACTACGGCAGGAAATACTGGGGCGCCCAGCGGTCGACGTTCATCATCGACGGCGAAGGTCTCGTCACGCACGTGATCGAGAAGGCCTCGCCGAAGACGCACGACGACGAGGTGCTCGCGCTGGTCGGCTCCAGGAGTGCCGCTGCCTGAGCTGCCTGAGATGGAGATCGTCGCCCGGCGGCTCGACGCCGCGCTGCCGGGGGAGACGATCGAGTCCGCGCTGACGCCGGGACTCAACGCGCTGAAGACGTTCGACCCGCCGTTCGGCGCGATCGACGGCGCGACGTTCAGGGGCGCGCGCCGGCGCGGCAAGCTCCTGCTGCTGGACCTCGACACGCGGGCTCACGGCGAGCTCACGCTGCTGCTGCACCTGATGAGCGCCGGCCGGATCCAGATGTTCGACAAGCGGGCGTCGATGAAGGACCGCACTTCGCGGGTGCTGTTTCGCTTGCCCGGCGAGCGCGAGCTGCGGGTGCGCGAGTTCGGGACCAAGCAGGCCGCCTGGGTGAAGCTGCTGCGACCCGACGCCGTGGAGGCCGACGATGCGCTCGACGGGCTCGGCCCGGAGGCGTGGCCGGAGCCGCCGGAGGACCTCGCGGAGCGGCTCGCGGCGCCACGGCCGCTGCACTCGATGCTGCGCGACCAGCGGGTGATCACCGGCATCGGGCGGACGTGGGTCGACGAGATCCTGCACGCGGCGCGGCTGTCGCCGTTCAAGCGCGGCGACGACCTGTCCGAGGCCGAGGCCGAGGCGCTGCGCGAGGCGATCGCGGGCGAGCTGGGTCGCGTGATCGACGTCTACGAGGAGCAGGTCGACCTCCCGCTGCCGGAGAAGTTCCCGAAGCCGACGCGCGTGCACGCGCACCAGGGCGAGCCGTGCCCGCGCTGCGAGACCGTGCTCGAGGCGGTCTTCTACGAGGACTACGTCATGACGTACTGCCCGCACTGCCAGACCGAGGACCGCGTGCTCAAGGATCGTCGGCTCTCGCGGCTGCTCAAGTAGCTCAGCGCGGCATGGGCTGATCGGCGAGGTGGAGCGCCTCGGCGCGCGGGGCGCCGAGCCAGCGCAGCGCCGCGTCGACGGCACCCGGCTCGGCGCGCCGGAACAGCGTTCTCGGCGCGCCCTGGCCGTGCAGTGGCCCGAGCTCCAGCCGGCCGTCGCGCCAGCCGCAGGCCGCCTGCTCGTCGCCCTCGATCACGGCGTAGATGACCGGCGTCTCGCACGAGACCGCCTCGAGGTAGCCGAGCACCGACTCGGAAAGGCGCGGCAGCGGGTCGGGCAGCGCCCCGGGCGGCTCGTCCATCGCGACCTGGATGCGGACGTGGCAGAGGCCGAGCCCGTGGCCGAGCGGCTGCATCGGATGCATGGTCGGGTGCCGGAGCCTGCCAAGGACCCCGCCGTCCCCGATGACGCCGTACAACCTGCGTGCCACGGTGCCGACACGCTAGTTCATCGCGGCGCCCCGGCGCACGACGCGCGGCCGGTCGGAGCCGCTCGTGTGGCACGCTGCCTGAATGGACATCAGCGAATGGGACTGGTCGCGCCCGATCTTCGACCACGTCCACCTGCGGGTGGCGGACCTCGCGGCGTCGAAGGCGTTCTACGAGACCGTGCTCGAACCGCTGGGGATCCCGCTGCTGATCGACACCGAGGCCCTCGTCGCGTTCCCCAACTTCGCGCTCAGCGCCGACGGCCCGCCGACCGAGCGCGCGCACGTGGCGTTCATCGGGGCGAGCCGTCAGGCGGTCGACGCGTTCCACGAGGCGGGCGTAGCCGCCGGATATCGGGACAACGGCGCGCCCGGCCTGCGCGACTACATGCCCGGCTACTACGCCGCTTACCTGCTCGACCCCGACGGGACGAACGTGGAGGCCGTGCACCGCGACCTCGCGGCAGCGGGGTGACCTACCCCGCCGACCGTACCCTGTGGTCGTGCTCCTCGGCTCGCTCGGCGACTCCTTCTCGGCGTTCTTCGACGCGGTCGGCGACTTCTTCGGGAGCGTGGCGGCGATCCAGTGGCTCGCGCTGTTCCCCGCCCTGTGCGCGTTCCTGATCTACCTCTCGCTGCGGGCGCGCGCGTCGTTCAACATCCTGCGCGCCGCATATCCAGACGAGCGGATCCAGTTCCGCTTCATCTGGGGTGCCTACATCGCCGGCTATGGGTTCAACAGCGTCGTGCCGGCCCGCGGGGGCGACGTGGTGCGGCTGTTCCTGACGAAGACGAGCGTGCCGAAGTCGAGCTACCCGGCGGTGGCGTCCGCGTTCGCGGTGGAGCTGATCTTCGACCTCTGCATGGCGATCCCGATCCTCGCGTTCGCATTCACCCAAGGCGTGTTCCCGAAGCCGCCGGACTTCTCGAAGCTGCCCGCCTTCGACCTCGCGTTCTTCGCGGGACATCCGCGCTTCACGCTGTTCCTGATGACGGTGCTGGGCATCGCCGTGCTGGTCGCGTTCGCGCTGCTGTCGGCGCGCGTGCGGCGGTTCTGGGAGCGCGTGCGCCAGGGCGTGACGATCCTGTTCGACCGCCGCCGCTACTTCCGCGAGGTGTTCGCGGTCCAGTTCTGCGGCTGGCTGTTCCGCTTCACGGCCTTCTTCCTGCTGCTGGAGGCGTTCAACGTCGGCGGGTCGGTGCGCAACGTGTTGCTGGTGCTCGGGGTGAACGTGGTCGCGGCGCTGGTGCCGTTCACGCCAGGCGGGGCGGGCGTGCAGCAGGCGCTGCTGGTCAAGGTGTTCGCGGGGACCGCGACCGGGGCGACGGTGGCGGCCTACTCGGTGGGGCAGCAGATCGCGATCGCGGCGTTCACGTTCTGCGTCGGCTTCGGCGCGCTCGTCTTCATCTTCAACATCCGCTCCTTCAAGCAGGTGATCGCGCAGGGGCGGGCGGCGCGCTCGGAGGAGGCGCAGGGAGCAGCGGCGGCTTAAGAGAGGCCCTGGCGCGCCTCGCGCACCAGCGTGACGGCCTCGGGGAAGACCGTCGCCATCACCGAGCGGACCTGCTTGGCCTGCTCCTCCGCGTTGCCCTGGAGGTTTACGCGGTTGATCGCGGCGACGGTCATGTCCACGGCGAGCTTGATCGCGTTGTCGGCCCAGGCGAGGTTCTGGGTCGACTGCATCTGCTCGGCCATCTCCTGCAGCCGTTTCTGAAAGTCGGGATCGTTGAAGAAGCCTCCGAAGCCTTCCATGACTCTGATGCTACTCAGCCGCCGCCGCGCTCGTGAAAGAAGAAGTCGGGCATGACCGCGCGAGTGACGCGGGCGGAGAGCTGGCTCGCGAGCTCGGAGTCGCCGGTCCGCGAGGCGAGGTCGTCGAGCGTGACGATGCCGGTGAGCCGGCCACCGTCGACGACGACGAGGCGGCGGATCCCGTGGCGGACCATCAGCTCGCCAGCCTCCTCGACCTCCATCGCGGGCTCGGCGGTGATGACCGGCGAGGACGCGTGGTCGGCGACGTGGTCGCCGAAGTCGCGCCCGTCGGCGATGACAGACAGCGCGAGGTCGCGGTCGGTGACGAAGCCGACCGGCCGGGAGTCGTCGACGAGCACGACCGAGCCGACGTTGCGCTCCCGCATCAGCTCGGCGACCTCGCGGACCGTGCGTTCGGGCGCGGCGGTGACGACGGACTCCGTCATGACCTCGCGGATCAGCACGCGGGCGAGTCTACAATCGCGCGCCGTGGCGCATCGCACCCCGACGCAGCTCGCTCTGCGGCGCCGGATCGAGGGCCTGATCCGCGTCGCCGCACCGTTCCTCGACGTGGTGCTGTTCGCCGGCGACCGGGTCTCGCGGATCGCCGGCCGCAACGAGATCGACCCCGAGCCGCCGCGCCGGCTCGGCGACCGCACGGCCCGCACGCCGCTGGGCGGGCCTCCCGACGGCACGGCCTAGCGGGCGGCGCCGTCTAGGATCATCAGCGCCGTGGCAACGGTCGCCGACGACGCTCGAGAGCAGCAGCTCGCCTGGGAGGCGCGCCAGCGTCCGCGTGCGGCGATCGCCGCCATCGCGGCCGGCGTGCTCGGGTTCGCCGGTCCCCTCTGGCGGATCGTCGGGCTCAGCGACGCGCCCCAGGCCGGCTTCCTCGAGTCGCTCGGCCAGGTCGCGCAGTCGGGGCCCATCGGCCGGGCGCCGAGCCTGCAGACCTCGACGTTCGAGTACTACCAAGACCACGCGCTCGTGCTGGTCGGCGCCGGCCTGGTCACCGCGCTGAGCCTGCTCGCGCTCGCGTGGACGGTGACGTTCCTGGCGGCCGCCACTCGCGCCCGCCGCCCGGAGTTCATTCGCCTGGCGGTTTACATCACGCTCTTCGGCGGCGTCCTGGCCGCGCTCGCGTCGTTCCTCGGCCCGCTCGGGACCGTCTTCGCGGTCTCGGACTACCTCGACGGGGCGAAGACGGTCGACGACGCGCGCGACGTCGGCGGCACCACGGTGCTGATCGCCGCGTCGCTGCTCCAGCAGATCGGCCCGCTCGCGATCGTCGCCGGCCTGTTCCTGGTCTCGCTCAACGCCCAGCGAGTGGGCCTGCTGCCGCGCTTCCTCGGCATCCTCGGCGTCATCTCGGCCGTGTTGATCGTCCTGCCGCTGATGCCGCTGCCGCTGGTCCAGTCGTTCTGGATCACCTCGGTCGGGATCATGCTGCTCGGCCGCAACCTGCCGCCCGCCTGGCGCACCGGCAAGGCCGAGCCATGGCCGACCGCCACGGAGGGCGCCCAGCGCCGCCGGGCGGAGGAGGATCGCAAGCAGGGCATCGTCCGCGACCCCGAGCCACCCGAGCGCGAGCGCGTCCCCGCCGGCCGCCCGCACCCCTCGTCGAGGAAGCGCAAGCGCAAGCGCCGCGGCTAGCGCGGCTGCTGCTCCGGAGCGGCGCTCAGCAGCGCGTCGATCGCGACGAGCAGCCCGAGCCACCCGCTGAACGCCCGGTCGTCGCCGCTGCCGTCGGTGGCGAGGCCGTCCAGCTCCTCGCCCGCCTGCCGGAGCTCGAGGGTGATCGTGACCGCTCGTGAGGTCATGCGCACAGGATGGACCCACCGCGCCCGCACGACATCGGGGTGACCCCTAAACCCCGATCCCAGACTTTCGCTCGGCGGACGATCGCCGGGTGGGTCGCCCGGCGACGATGGACCTGGCGGGTCGCGCGCGCTACGCGCCCTCGAGCGCGCCGGCCAGCTCTCGGCGCGACCGGATCCCGAGCTTGCGGTAGGCGTTCGACAGGTGCACCTCGACGGTCTTCGGCGTGACGAACAGGGCCTGGGCGATGTCGCGGTTGCTCTGGCCCTCGGCGGCGAAGGCGGCGACGCGCCGCTCGCTGGCCGTCAACGCGCCCACCCCTCCGGTGGCGGTCGTCCGCGGCCGCGCGCCGGTCGCGTACAGCTCGGCGCGCACGTGCTCCACCAGCCCGTCAGCGCCGCACGCGTCGGCCAGCTCGAGCGCGCGGCGGAGCGGGTCTCGGGCCTCGCTCGGCCGGCGGTCGCGCCGCAGGGCCGCGCCGTAGCCGGCCAGCGCCTTTGCCAGCTCGAGCCGCGCCCGCGAGCCCTCGAGTACCGCGACCGCTTCCGCCAGGACGTCGAGCTCCCCGCGCAGGGCGCCGAGCGTCCGCAGCACCGGCCCGACCGTCCCCGGCGCGCCCCACCGCCGGGCGTCGGCGAGCTCCGCCTCGCAGAGCGCGATCGCCTCGTCGCGCCGGCCGAGCCGGTCGAGCGCCCGCGCGGCGGAACACCGAGGCCAGGTCGCCGCCGGCAGCACCACCCAGCCGTGGTGCGGCGCGAACTCCTCGTAGGCCTCGACCGCCTCGGCGTCGCGGCCCTCCGCCACGAGCAGCGCCAGGTTCGCGGCGCGCCAGAACCGGCTTCCGTCGGCCCACGGGTGCATGTGCGGCCGGCCGCGCTCGATTGCCGCCCGCGCTCCAGCGAGCCTGCCGCGCTCGGCGAGCGTGGTCGCCAGGAACGCGCTCGTGTACCGGAGCGCGGTCACCCCGAAACCCCAGTCGTCGAACTCCTCCTGCGCCGTCCGCAAGGACTCCTCGGCCTCGCCGAGCTCGCCGAGCTGGAGCAGCGCAAATCCGTGCCACAGGTGCAGCGACGAGATCCCGAGCAGCGACCCGTGGCGGTGCGCCTCGCGCTGGGCGACCTCCCACGAGGCATCGGCCTCGGGCCGGTCGGCCAGCACGAGCGTATTCAACGCGGCCAGTGCCAGGAGCCCGTTGTCGCGCGTGGCGAGCTCCTCCCCGGCCAGCGCGGCGAGCGCCAGCCCCGCCGCGGTGCCGGCCGTGCCGCCGGTGTACGCGTGCCAGAGCCCGGCCATCGCCGTCACCCGCTTGGCGCCGAGCGTGGCGTCCGCAGGCGGCGGCTCGAGGTGGTCGGCGAGGACCTCCAGGTCGGCCGGTGAGCCGACGCCGAACCAGCGCATGATGAGCTCGAACGCGAACAGGCCGCGGCGCTCGTCGGCGAGCGCCTCCGGGAGCTCGGACCCCGCCCGGGCGGCGAACGCGGCCGCCGCCTCCGGCCGGTCGGTGAAGACGAGCGCGTGGACGAGCGCGTTCGCCACCAGCGCCTGCCAACCCGGGTCGGCGAGCGTCTCGTACGCCTCGCTCAGGTGCTCGATCGCCGCCGGGCCCTCGGTCAGCACCTCGGCGAGGCCGAGCTCGGTCAGCAGCTCCGGCCGCCACTCCGCGGGCGCCGGTTCCTCCAGCGCCCGCCGCAGGATCGCCACGCCGCTCTCCGGCGCCCCCCGCGCCACCGCCGCGCGGCCCGCCTCGCGCAGCTGGCCGGCGACCCATTCCTGCCTGCGGCGCGGCGCGACGAGCAGGTGGGCGGCGACCTGCTCGGCCGGCGCGCCGGCGTCGAGCAGCACGCGGGCGGCGCGCTCGTGCTGGAGCTCGCGCTCCCCGAGCGGCAGCTCCTGGTACACGGCGTCGCGAACGAGCGCGTGGACGAAGCCGAGCGGCGACTCGGGCCGCAGGATCTCGGCGCGGACCAGCGCTCCGGTGGCGTCGGCCACGCGCGCCTCGTCGATGCCGGTCAGCGCGGCGACGGCCGGCAGCGACGCGCTCTCGGCGAGGACCGCGACCGCGCGCGCCACGGCGATCGCGTCCTGCGAGAGCCGGGCGAGCCGCATGATTACGGTCCGCGACACCGCCCGCGGGCCGATCTCCAGCACCACGCCCGCATGTGCCGCGTCCGGCCGAACGCGATCCGTCTCGAGCGCGGTCAGGAGCTGGCGCAGGAACAGCGGGTTGCCGCCGGTGGCCTCGTGGCACGCGGAGCAGAACGCGTCGTCGGCGTCCGCGCCGAGCCGCTCGCGGACGAGCGCCGCCACGGCCTCGCGGCTGAGCGGCACCGGCCGCACCGCGATCGTCGACGGGTCGTGGGCGATCTCGCCCAGCAGCGCGACGTCGGTCCCCGGCTCGCCGGTCCGGATCGTGGCCGCGACGAGGATCGGCTGGCCCTCGAGCCGCCGCGCCAGGTAGGCGGCGAAGCGCAGCGACGGCCGGTCGCACCAGTGCAGGTCGTCGATCGCCAGCATCAGCGGCCGCTCGGCGGCGAGGTTGAGCGCGACCCAGAACAGGCCGTGGAGCGCGGCGAACGAGACGTCGCCCTCCTCCGCGGCCGCGCCCTCGAAGACGGCGGCGGCGGGTGCCGCGGCGCCGCCCAGGATGCGCGCGCGGCGCGCGGGATCGGCCACCAGCGACTCGAACAGCTGGCGCACGACGCCGAACGGGAACTCCCGCTCGAGCTCGGATCCGCGCGCCGCAACTACGAGCGCGCCCGCGCCGCTCGCGTACCGTCTCGCCTCGGCCAGCAGCGTGCTCTTGCCGATGCCCGCCGGCCCCTCGATCCACGCCACCCGCCCTTCGCCGGCGGGCGCCGCATCGACGAGCGCCGCGAGCGCGGCGGTCTCGCGTTCGCGCTCGACGAGCTCCGTCATGAAGCGCGCATCCTATGCGCGCATCCGCGCCCCCACGACGTCCGCTTGGTCAGGTTCGAGGCCCAGCCCGAGCCCTTCCGGCGCGTGCAGGGCGAGCATCTGGGCGTCCGCCGCCCGGCGACCGGCGCGGTCGGCCAGCGAGACCGCCACCATCACCGCGAACGCCACCGGCACCGACAGCACCGCGGGCTGGGTCAGCAGCGCCTCGACGGTCGGGTGTCCGCCCTCGACCGCCAGGCCGGCGAAGATCGCCCCCGTGGCCACGACGGCGCCGGCCACGAGGCCGGTCGCGGCGCCGCGCGCGGTCAGTCCCTCCCACCAGATCCCGAGCAGGAGCAGCGGGCAGAACGTGCTCGCCGCGAGCGCGAACGCCCAGCCGACGAGCACGGAGATGTCGAGGCCGCGGGCGACCAACGCGAGCGCCATCGGCGCTACGACGCCGCCGAGCGCGGCCAGGCGGAAGCGCCGCCGCCGGGCGCCGACGCCCGCCGCCCCGCGGCGCCAGAGGTCGAACGAGATCGTCCCCGCCACGGAGACCATCAGCCCCGAGGCGGTCGACATGAACGCCGCGAACGCACCCGCCGCCACCAGCGCGCCCAGCAGCTCGCCGCCCAGCCCCGGCCAGGCTGCCTCCGGGAGGCGCAGCACGACCGAGTCGGTCTGCCCGGTCAGGTACAGCTCCGGCACCAACACACGGCCGAGCATTCCGTAGACGACGGGGAACGCGTAGAACATCGCCAGAAGGCCGAGCACGCGCACCGTGGTGCGGCGCGCGGCTGGGCCGTCCGGGTTCGTGTAGAAGCGGACGAGGATGTGCGGCAGGCCCATCGTGCCCAGAAACGTGGCCAGCAGCAGCGAGTAGACGAACACCGGCGACGTCGGGCCGCTGCTCTCCACCGGCCGCGCCCACTCCTCGCCGGTCTGCGCTTCGATCCCGTCCGCCACCGGCACCACCGCGCCCGCCGGCAGCCGGATCTCCCCGGCCGGCAGCACCCGCTCCTCGTCCTCGGTCGCTGACGCGGTCGCATCGTCCACGGTGTAGGTCGTGGCCTCCGGGAACGTCACCCGCTGGGGCTCGGCGAGCTCCACGACCAGCCCCGACTCGCCGGCGCGCGGGAGCTCCTGCCCGAACATCGCCGCCCGCTCCGGCAGCCCGCCGAGGTGGAGCAGGAGCAGGCACGCGGGCAGCGCGATCGCGAACGTCTTCATCCAGTACTGGAACGCCTGCACGTACGTGATCCCGCGCATGCCGCCGGAGGCGACGTTGAGCGCCACCACGGCGCCGACCGCCACCACGCCGACCCAGTACGGCGCGCCGGTGACCTCCCCGAGCGTGAGGCCGGCGCCCTTGAGCTGCGGGACGAGGTAGAAGCCCGCGATCAGCAGCACCACCATCGCGGCCAGCACGCGGATCCGCCGCGAGCGCAGCCGAGCCTCCGCGAAATCCGAGATCGTGTAGGCCCCGAAGCGGCGCAGCGGCGCGGCGACGAACAGCAGCAGTGCGAGATAGCCGGCGGTGAAACCGAGCGGCAGCCACAGGGCGCCGCTGCCGAGCTTCATCTGCAGCCCCGCGATGCCGAGGAACGACGCCGCCGACAGGTACTCGCCGGAGATCGCGGCGGCGTTCCACCATGGCGTGATCGCGCGCGAGGCGACGAACAGGTCGGACGTCGTGCGGGCCAGGCGGACGCCGTAGAGGCCGAGGCCGATCGTCGCGCCCGTGACGGCGAGGATCGCGCCGATCGCGATCACTCAGGCGGCTCCACGAGGTCGCGGAACGATGCCTCCAGCGCGGCGGCGCGGCGCGCGTAGACCACGGCGATGGCGATGAAGAACGGGAACGGCGGCCACGCGATGACGAAGATCGGCAGCGGGACGCCGAGCACGAACACGTCCTGGAGGCCCGGGAGCAGCAGCAGCGCGAGCGGGAGCGCGCCGATGATCCCTCCGAAGGCCACGAGCGCGACCGAGCTGAGGCCGAGCTGCGCGCGGATCAGCCGGCGCAGGTAGAGGCCGCCGTGGGCGGTCGCCTCGGCCAGCTCGTCCCTCGGTGTCCGCCGCACTACACGCCCAGCTTCCGGCGCAGCTCGCCGACCTGGCGCCGGGCGATCGGCACCTCGGTGCCGTCGGCCATCACGAGCACGGCGGTGCCGTTGAGCCGCGGGCGGACCTCGACCGCGCGCCGAAGGTTGACGACGAAGCCGCGGTGCACGCGGACGAAGCCGTGGCCGGCCCAGCGCTCCTCGAGGTCCGACAGCCGCGCCCGGACGAGGAAGCGGCCCTCGGAGCTGGCCACCCGCACGTAGTCGCCGTGCGCCTGCAGGTAGAGCACCGTCGAGCGCGGCAGCAGTCGGGTCCCGCCGCCGCGCAGCGCGTCGACTGCGAGCGTCTCGTCGTCGTCGGCCAACGGCTCGTCCGGCGCGGCCCGGCGCGCCGCCCGCTCGATCGCCTCGTCGAGCCGCCGGCGCGAAACCGGCTTGACCAGGTAGTCGACGGCGGCGACCTCGAACGCACCGACCGCGGCGTCGTCGAACGCCGAGACGAAGACGATCGCGGGCGAGTGCTCGAAGCGCCGCAGCACGCGCGCGAGCTCGAGCCCGCCGAGGCCGGGCATCCGCACGTCGAGGAACACGGCGTCGATGGCCGCGCCGTCGCCGAGCGCGACGAGCGCCTCCTCGGCCGACGCCGCCGACTCCACCCGGTCGACGCTGGGCGACGCCTCCAGCATGCGCACGAGGTCCTCGAGCGCGGGCAGCTCATCGTCGACCGCGAGCACCCTCACGCGGCGCGAACCCCGGCGCGGAACTTCGGCAAGGTCATCACGACCGTGGTTCCCCCTCCGTCCGCAGGCTCCACCTGCAACCCGTAGCCCTCCCCGAACGTCGACTGCAGCCGCCCGTGCACGTTGCCGAGCCCGATCCCCGGGCCCCGGCCCGCGAGCGCCTCCCGCGCGCGCTCTGGATCGATCCCGTCGCCGTCGTCGGACACCCGGAGGGCGACGTCGTTGCCGAGGTCGATGCCCTCGATCGCGACCAGGCCGCCCTCCGCCTGGCGCTCGACGCCGTGCCGCACCGCGTTCTCGACCAGCGGCTGCAGGGAGAGCACCGGCAGCACGGCCTGCAGCACCTCGGGGTCGACCTGCACCCGCACCTTCAGCCGCTCGCCGAAGCGCGCCTGCTCGAGCCGCAGGTACTTCTCCACGTAGCGCAGCTCGTCGGCCACCGTGACGTAGGCGCGCTGGCGCGCGAACGCGTAGCGGATGAACTCGGCGAACTCGGTCAGGAGCTCGCGCGCCTCCTCGGGCCGCGAGTGGATGAAGGAGGCGACCGCCGCGAGCGCGTTGTAGATGAAATGCGGCGAGATCTGGGCGCGCAGCGCGCGCAGCTCGGCGCGCGCGAGCCGCTCTCCCTGGGCCTCCATCTCGCTGAGCTCGACCATCGCCGACACCAGGGCGGCCGCCTCGCCCACCACGCGCGTCTCCTCCAGCCGCAGCCGGCCGGGCCGCTCGTAGAGCGCGACCAGCGCCCCGACGCGTTGGTCCTGGACCACGAGCGGGGCCACGATCGCCGACCGCAGCGGGCAGCCGGGGTGCTCGCAGCGCAGCCGCGGCTCCACGCGCACGCGGTCGTCGCGCACCTCGCCCGCGAGGCCCTCCAGCGCGTCGCCCGGGCGGTGGTGATCGGCGCCGAGCCCGGCGAAGGTGAGCACGTGCTCGGCGTCGGCCAGCGCGATCGCCCCGGCGCCGGTGAGCGTGCGCAGGTGCGGCGCCGCCGCGGCGCTGCCGGCCTCCAACCCTTGCCGCAGGTGGGGGAGCAGCGACGTCGCCGCGTGCACGGCGCCCTGCATCGCCGAGCTCGACGGGTCCTGCACGCGCGGCGCGCGCACGAGCCGCCAGCCCGCGGCCAGCGAGGCCGCGAGCGCCAAGCCCAGCAGCACTCCAAGCGCGACGTCCACCCTCGCGGGCGAGCATAGTCCCGGCGTCGCCGAGTGGGCCGCCGCTCGTCGTGCCGCAGACACCGTTCATCGCGCAGATCGACCTTTGAGCGATTCCGCACAAATGCGCGAGAACCCGCGGGTATCACCTCGCGCCGAGTTGCCCCCAGCGAAGGGAGGAGAAGGATGAGGGAGCCGGACCATGACTGGGAGCGCATCGAGCGCTCCCCAGAGTTCCAGGAGCTCGTCCGCAAGCGGAGGTCTTTCGTCGTGCCCGCGACGATCTTCTTCCTGGCGTACTACATGGGCTTCATCCTGCTGTGCGGCTACGCCCAGGACTTCATGGCGGAGTCGGTCTACGAGGGCCTCACGGTGGGCTACTGCCTGGCGCTGACGCAGTTCGTGATGGTCTTCGTGCTCGGGATCACGTACCTGCGCAAGGCGGACCGCAACTACGACCCGCTCGCGGCCCGCATCGTCGAGATGGCCGAGGGCGGCGAGCTGGCGGCTGACGGCCGCTTCGATCGTAAGCCCGCGGCGACGGAGACGGAGGTGCAGCGATGAGCCTGATCGCCGCCATCAACGTCGAGGCGGTCGTGATCTTCGCGATCGTCCTCTCGATCACGCTCGGCATCACGTACTGGGCGTCCAAGCGCGCGCGGACCGCCGTCGGCTTCTACGCAGCGGGTCGCCAGATCACCGCGCCCCAGAACGGCCTCGCGATCTCGGGCGACTATCTCTCGGCGGCCTCGTTCCTGGGCATCGCCGGGCTGATCTTCATCTTCGGGTTCGACGGGTTCCTGTACTCGATCGGGTTCCTCGTCGCGTTCCTCACGGTCATGTTCCTGCTCGCCGAGCGCATGCGCAACGCCGGCAAGTTCACGATCGCCGATGTCCTCGCGTTCCGGCTGAATGAGCGGCCCGCGCGCACCGCCGCGGCGATCGGGACGCTCGCCGTGGTGGCCTTCTACCTCATCGCGCAGATGGTCGGCGCCGGCCTGCTGATCCAGGCGCTCGTAGGCATCGACTTCTCGCTGGCCGTGATCCTGACCGGCGCGTTCATGCTCTGCTACGTGATCTTCGGCGGCATGGTCGCCACCACGTGGGTGCAGATCATCAAGGCCGTGCTGCTGATGACCGGCATCACCGTGATGTCGATCTTCGTGCTGGCCAAGGTCGGCTTCAACCCGATCGAGCTGTTCAACCGCGCAGAGGCAAACACGACCGCGGAGAGCACGTTCTCGCTTGGGCCGGGGACGTTCCTGAAGTCCCCGACGGACACCGTGTCACTCGGCCTTGCGCTCGTGCTCGGCACGGCCGGACTGCCGCACATCCTGATGCGGTTCTTCACCGTGCCGAACGCCAAGGCCGCGCGCAGCTCGGTGGTCTGGGCGATGTTCCTGATCGGCTTCTTCTACCTGCTGACCACGTTCATCGGCTTCGGCGCGCGTGCGTTCCTCGGCCAGGAGGGCGTCGAGGCCGCCGGCACCGGCGGCAACCTCGCGGCGCCGAACCTGGCCGCATTCCTCGGCGGCGGCGAGGGCACGTTCGGCGGCGACCTGTTCCTGGCGGTGATCGCGGGCGTCGCGTTCGCGACGATCCTCGCCGTCGTGGCAGGACTCGTGCTCTCCGCCTCGGCCGCCGTTGCGCACGACGTCTGGTCGAACATCATCCGCAAGGGGCACGACTCCGAGCGCGAGGAGGTGTGGGTGGCGAAGATCGCCGCGTTCACGATCGGCGTCATCGCGATCGCGTTCGCGATCGTCCGCGGCGAGGAGCAGAACGTCTCCTTCATGGTCGGCCTCGCGTTCGCGATCGCTGCGAGCGCCAACTTCCCCGCGCTCCTGATGGCGCTGACGTGGCGGCGCTTCAACACCACGGGCGCCGTCACGGGCGTGCTGTTCGGCGTGATCTCGGCCCTGGCGCTGATCGTGATCAGCCCGATCGTGTGGACCGGTCCGCCGGGCGCGCCGGACACGGGCGCGTTCACCTGGTACGACCTCAACAACCCCGGCATCATCTCGATCCCGCTTGGGTTCATCGGTTGCTGGCTGGGGACCGTGCTCAGCCGCGAGCGCAAGGCCGAGCGTACGTTCCACGAGCTGTACGTCCGCTCGGAGACCGGGCTGGGAGCCGAGAAGGTGCTCATCGACCACTAGATCGCACTAGGGGTACAACATGGGGGCGGCGGTTCTCCCGCCGCCCCCATGACGTCTGAACGGAGAGGAGCAAGGGATGGCTGAAGCGACGACGCTCGAGGCCCAGCTCGAGGAGCTGCTCGACCAGGAGACTTTCTCGCCCCCGAACGAGTTCGCGTCGCACGCGGTCATCTCCGATCCCGAGATCCACGAGCGGGCGTCGAAGGATTCCGAGGCGTTCTGGGCGGAGCAGGCCGAGGCGCTCGACTGGGACCAGAAGTGGGACCAGGTGCTCGACTGGTCGAACCCGCCGTTCGCCAAGTGGTTCCTGGGCGGCAAGCTCAACGTCTCCTACAACTGCCTTGACCGCCACGTCGAGGCCGGGAACGGCGACCGCGTCGCATTCCACTGGCGCGGCGAGGAGGGCGAGGAGCGCGACCTCACGTACGCCGACCTGCTGCACGACGTCCAGCGCTGCGCGAACGCGCTCAAGGACCGCGGGATCGGTCGCGGCGACGTGGTCGGGATCTACCTGCCGATGATCCCCGAGGTCGCGGTGGCGATGCTCGCCTGCGCCCGGATCGGGGCACCGCACAACCTGGTCTTCGGCGGCTTCTCGCCCGAGGCGGTCAGGGAGCGGATGGAGTTCTCCGAGGCAAAGGCGCTGATCACCGTGGACGGCGCCCGCCGCAAGGGCAAGACGGCGCCGATCAAGCAGCAGGTCGACGAGGTGATGGGCGACCTCCAGCACCTGGAGACGATCATCGTCGTCCAGCACACGCAGGCCGAGTGCGCGATGCAGGAGGGGCGCGACTTCTGGTGGCACACCGTGATGGACGCCGCCGACGACGAGTGCCCGGCCGAGCCGCTGGACGCCGAGCACCCGCTCTACATCCTCTACACGAGCGGCTCGACCGCCAAGCCGAAGGGCATCCTGCACACCACCGGCGGCTACCTGACGCAGGTCGCGTGGACCCACAAGCACGTGTTCGACCTCAAGCCCGACGAGGACGTCTACTGGTGCTCGGCCGACGTCGGCTGGGTGACCGGGCACTCCTACATCGTCTACGGGCCGCTCGCCAACGGCTGCACGTCGGTGATGTACGAGGGCGCGCCCGACTACCCGGACAAGGACATCTGGTGGGAGCTGGTCGAGCGCTACAAGGTCACGCTCTTCTACACGGCCCCGACCGCGATCCGGGCGTGCATCAAGTGGGGCGCCGACCACCCCGGCAAGCACGACCTGTCCACGCTGCGGCTGCTCGGCACGGTCGGCGAGCCGATCAACCCGAAGGCGTGGCTCTGGTACCACAAGGTCATCGGCGGCGAGCGCTGCCCGATCGTCGACACGTGGTGGCAGACCGAGACCGGCGCGATCATGATCACGACGCTCCCGGGCATCCAGGACACCAAGCCCGGCAGCGCGGGCACGCCGCTCCCCGGGATCGAGGCCGCCGTGCTCGACCAGGACGGCAACGACGCCGGCACCGAGCAGGGCTTCCTGGCGCTGCGCGAGCCGTGGCCGTCGATGTTGCGCACGCTCTACAAGGAGGAGGAGCGCTTCGTCGAGACGTACTGGTCCAAGTACGGGCGCGACGTCTACTTCGTCGGCGACGCCGCGCGGGGCGACGAGGACGGGTACTTCTGGATCATCGGGCGCGTCGACGACGTCATCAACGTGTCCGGCCACCGGCTCTCGACGGCCGAGGTGGAGTCGGCGATCGTGTCCCACGAGAAGGTCGCCGAGGCGGCCGTGATCGGCCAGCAGGACGAGGACACCGGCCAGTCGATCGCCGCGTTCGTGACGCTCACCGGCAACCTCGACGGCGACGACGCGCTCGTGGGCGACATCCGCGAGCACGTCGCCAAGCGGATCGGCAAGCTGGCGCGGCCCAAGCGCATCATCTGGGCCGACGACCTGCCGAAGACGCGCTCGGGCAAGATCATGCGCCGGCTCCTGCGCGACATCGCCGAGGGCCGCGAGCTGGGCGACGTGACGACGCTGCGCGACCCCGACGTGATGTCACAGCTCGAGGACAAGATCAAGGAGCGCGGCGACGAGGAGTAGGCGCCGTCAGCGCGCGCTCCAGCCCAGGTCCATCGTGACCGCCGCGCCGGTGAAGGCGCGGCCGCCGGGACCGAGGAGGTAGGCCACGGTGTCGGCCACCTCGTCCGGCTCGAGCAGGCGCTTGACGACGTGCGGCGCCAGCAGGGCGTCGAGCGCATCGTCCTCGGAGATCCCCTGCTCGGCGGCCCGGTCGGCGACCTGGTGCTCGACGAGCGGCGTGCGGACGAACGCTGGGCAGACCGCGGTGGCCATGATCCCGTGCTCGGCCCCCTCGAGCGCGAGCGTCTTCACGAGGCCGACGACGCCGTGCTTCGCCGACACGTAGGCGCTCTTGAACGGGGAGGCGACGAGCCCGTGGATCGACGCGATGGCGACGAAGCGGCCGTCGCCGGAGGCGCGCAGCGCGGGCCAGGCGGCGCGGGCGAGCAGGAACGGGCTTGTGAGCAGGAGCGAGACGATGGCGTCCCACCGGTCCTCGGGGAACTCCTCGACCGGCGCGACGTGCTGGAAGCCGGCGTTGGCGATCACCGCGTCGAGCCGTCCGAACTCGTCCAGCGCCTTCGCGACCGCGTCGCGGTTGCCCTCACGGGTCGTCAGGTCGGCGGCGAACGGCACGCCGGGCCCGTCCGCCTCGAGGTCCACCGAGAGCACGGCCGCGCCGTCGCGCTCCAGCCGCTCGGCGATCGCCCGCCCGATGCCGCTCGCCGCCCCCGTGACCAGCGCCGCCCGCTCCATCCGCCTCAGTCTTCCAGCTCCGCGAACGCGCGGCGGATCGGCAGCGGCGCGACCCCGCTGGCCACCAGGTTCGTGCCGCCCTCGTCCTCGTCGAGGTCGATCGTGACGCGCTCGCGGTCCTTGTAGAGCAGCGCGAGCAGTCCGAACGGGAACAGGAAGATCGCGACGAGGATGGTCCAGATCGGGCGCGTCTCGCGCTCGAACCGCAGCCGCCCGTCCCAGCGCTGGGTGAGGTCGTAGCCCCAGCGCTCCATCGGCGGCACGACGAAGGTCATCAACTCGCGCATGGTGATCCGGGCGTCGGCGGGCGAGTGCCAGCGGCTCGTGAAGCCCATCTTCCCGGGCACCATCGGCCGCCTGCGGCGCTGCTCGGGAGCGCGGTGCGGGCGGACGGCGAGCCTTGGAAGGTCCACCTGCAGCGCGGCGAGCTCGCTCAGCAGCTTGGCCGCGTACGCCTTCTCGATCCGCTCGTCGAGCTCGTCGATGTCCAGCCGCCCGGCCATGGCGTGGCTGCGCAGGGCCTCAACGGCGGCTTCGCGGTCTGCGTCCGATGCTCGGAGGTCGGGCACCCCCTCAGTATCGTCAGCGGTTGACGGAGAGGAGAGATCGATGACGCTCGAGATCGGGTCATACGAGGAAGCGGTCGCGGCGCACGAGTGGCGCGTGCCCGAGCCCTACAACATCGCCGTCGACTGCTGCGACAAGCACCCGGCCGACAAGCTCGCGATGATCCACGAGGACTTCGAGGGCACGGTGCGGGAGGTCCGCTGGGGCGAGCTGCAGGAGTGGTCGAACCGCTTCGCGAACGTGCTGCGCGCGCACGGTGTAGAGCGGGGTGACCGCGTCGCGATGCTGCTGCCGCCGACCCCCGAGACCGCCGCTGCCTTCTTCGGCACCTGGAAGGCCGGCGCGATCCTGCTCTCGATGTCGGTGCTGTACGGCGACGAGGGGATCGCGCACCGCGTGCGCGACTCCGAGCCCAAGGTGCTGCTCACCAACGAGGCCAACGCCGGCCGCGTCGAGGCCGAGCAGGTCCTGATCCTCGACGAGGACCTGCTGGCGGGCGGCGACCCGTCGTTCGAACTCGTCGACACCGCGGCCGACGACCCGGCGCAGCTCTACTACTCGTCGGGCACCACGGGCCTCGCCAAGGGCATCCTGCACGCCCACCGCTACGTCTTGGCGCACGAGGAGTTCATCTACTGCCACGAGGTGCAGGAGGGCGAGAAGTTCCACGGCATGGGCGAGTGGGCGTGGGCGGCGGGGATCGCGCCGCTGCTCGGGCCGTGGCGGCTCGGCGCGCTGCAGCTCGTGTATCAGCGGCAGGGCGGGTTCGATCCCCATAAGCAGCTGGACTTCCTGTCCCGCCACGAGGTCACGAACGTGTTCACGACCCCGACCGCGATGCGCTCGATGATGTCGATCTCCGACGCCGGCACGCGCTACCCGCAGAAGTTCCGCCGCGTCTGCTCGGCGGGCGAGCCGCTCAACCCCGAGGCGATCCGCTGGTTCCGCGAGCAGTACGGGCTCACGGTGCTCGACTACTACGGGCTCACCGAGTCGTATCCGCTGGTCGCCAACTACCCGTTCATGGAGGTCCGCGAGGGCTCGATGGGCAAGCCGATGCCGGGCTGGGACGTGCAGATCCTCGACGAGGACGAGCAGCCGGTCCCGCAGGGCGAGCGCGGCGAGATCTGCCTGCGGGCGCGGTCGAACCCGCACTATCCGCTCGGCTACTGGCGCAACGAGGAGGCCTCGCGGGAGACGTTCGGCGGCGAGTGGTTCCACTCCAAGGACGCCGCCCGCGTCGACGAGGACGGCTACGTCTGGTACGAGGGCCGCGCCGACGACGTGATCATCGCCGCCGGCTACCGGATCGGCCCGTTCGAGGTCGAGTCGGTCTGCCTCGAGCACGAGGCGGTGGCCGAGGCGGCGGCGGTCGCGTCGCCCGACGAGCGGCGCGGGAACGTCGTCAAGGCGTTCATCGTGCTCGCCTCGGGGCACTCGGCCTCCGACGCGCTGGTCGAGGACATCCAGAGGTTCGTGCGCGAGCGCCTCTCGGCCTACGCCTACCCGCGCAGGATCGAGTTCGTCGACGAGCTGCCGAAGACGCTCACGGGCAAGATCCGGCGGATCGAGCTGCGGCAGAAGGAGATGGAATCGGCGCGGTGAGCACACCCGAGCGCGGGCCCGACGCGCTGCTGCCGGTGTGGGCGGCGCGGCTGGTCGGGTTCGCCGCGCTGGCCTCGCTGGGTGCGCTCCAGTGGCAGCGGATGGTCCAGGGGCTCAGCTCGGGGCGCGCGCTGCTGTGGGTGGCGGCGGCGGTGGCGGCGGCCGCGGCGGTGCTCGCCTGCGAGCGGCGGCGGGCGCCCGGGCCGGCCACGCTCGTCGTCACCGCGCTTGGGGTGGTGCTGGCGGTGGCGCTGTCTGGTCTCGATCTCGTGTACCTGAAGCCGGGGCGCTGGGACGAGCTCGTGGAGGGCGTCACCGGCGGCGCCCAGTCGCTGGGCACCGTCCGGCTGCCGTACGCGGGCGCGGACGCCTGGCCGCGCGTGGCGCTCGAGGTGTGCGGCTCGCTGCTGCTGACACTCGCGGGGCTGCTCGCGGTCTGGCCGCGTGGCAGCGGCTCGGACGGCGGGCGCGGCTATCCGTTCCTGGCGCTCGTCGCGCTGCTGGTGCTCGTCGTGTCACCGGTCGTGTCGCTCGGGGGCACGCGGCCGCTGCTGCTGGGCGTGGCGATCGCGGCGCTCACGGTCTGCTTCCTGTGGCTCGAGCGGCTGCCGCTGCGGCCCGGGATCGGCGTGGCGGCGCTGCTCGGGGTGGCGCTGGCGGGGGCGCTCCCGCTCGCCGCGGTCGCCGATCGCGGCGAGCCGTGGTTCGACTACCGGGCCTTCGCCGAGGGTCTCGGGCCCGACGACCCGGTGCGATTCAGCTGGAACCACAGCTACGGCCCGATCACGTGGCCGCGCGACGGCAACGAGGTCATGCGCGTCAAGTCCGACGAGCCGCACTACTGGAAGCTCGCGAACCTGTCGCGCTTCGACGGGACCATCTGGAAGGAATCGGCCGGGAACGACGACGACGTCGCCGGCGAGCTGCGCGACGACTGGCGCAACAAGCCGGGCTGGATCGACCGGGCCGAGGTCTCGATCCGGCGCATGCGCACGCGCGACGTGCCGGCGGCGGGCTCGATCATGGAGGTCGACGACGCGACTCGGCCGCTACAGCCGTCCGGCGTCCCGGGCCGCTGGGTCGCCGGCACGGAGCTGCGCCGCGGCGACTCCTACTCGGTCGAGTCGTACGTCCCGACCCCCACCGCGGCCGAGATGCGGGGGCCTGACGCCACCGGCCTGCGCGCCGAGCGCGCCGATGACCTGACGATGACGGTCCGCTTCGCGCCGTCGCGGCGTCCGACGGTCCGGGAGCTCGGGGGCGTGGGCGATGGCAGGGTCGAGTCGGGGGTCGTGCACTTCCGGGGCTTCGGCGATCCGCGCGAGTCCTACGTCACGTATCCGAAGATCCGGCGCACGCGCTACGGCGGGCTCGACGCGACCATGCGGCGGACGGCCTACGCCCGCACCTGGCGGCTGGCGAAGACGCTGCGGGCGGGCGTCGAGACGCCGTTCGAGTACATCCTGGCCGTGAACGCGTACCTGCAGCAGGGCTTCGGGTACTCGGAGCGGCCCACGCCGCCGCCGGTGGGCCGCGCGCCGCTGGACGCCTTCCTGTTCGACACCAAGGACGGCTACTGCCAGCACTTCTCCGGCGCCATGGCGCTGCTGCTGCGGATGGGGGGCATCCCGGCGCGGGTGGCGACGGGCTTCAGCCCGGGCGGGTACTCCGAGCGGCGCGACGCCTGGATCGTGCGCGACACCGACGCCCACTCGTGGGTCGAGGCGTGGTTCGACGAGCTCGGCTGGGTGACCTACGACCCGACGCCGGATCCGACGCCCGCGCGCTCGCAGATTGCGGCGCTGGAGGCGCCGCCGGCGCCGATCCCGACGTCGCCGTCCGATGCAACCGCCGGCGATGGCGGAGGGAACGCAACGCGGGGGCAGAACGGCCTGCGGCCGGACCTGCTGCTCGACCCGCTGCGCGCCAGCGAGGACTCGGCGACGGCCGGGGCGGGCGGCGGGATCGCGTGGTGGACCTGGGCTGCGCTCGGCGGCGCAGTCGCGCTGCTCGTCGCGTGGCTCGTCGTCGCGTTGCGCCGCTACCGGCGCCGGCTCACGCTCCCGCCGCTCGAGCGGGCGCTCGCCGAGCTCGAGTCGGCGCTCCGGCGGGCGGGCCGCCCGCTCGAGACGGGCACGACGCTGCGGCAGCTCGAGCAGCGGCTCGGAGCCTCGGCCGACGCGGCCGCCTACCTGCGCGCGCTCAGCGCGTCCCGCTACGGCGGCGCGGCGGTCACGCCGACGCCCGCGCAGCGCCGGGCGCTCCGGCGAGCGCTGGCGCAGGGCCTCGGCCCCGCGGGCCGCCTCCGAGCCCTCTGGGCCCTCCCACCCCGCCCGCGCTGACCCCGCCCGGCGGGACGAACTTCGGCATTGAGGGAGCGCGGGATCGGCCGCCCCGGTGGGTCGAGTGTCCAGTTGTTTCCCTTGAGCGGTATTAAGTGGACACTCGGCAGGCCGAGCGGCCGATCCACCGTCTCCCCACCCAGCGCAGTTGACGCTCAGAGTGAGAGCGCGGCGCGGCGGTCCGCGGCCCGCATCTCGGCGAGGATGCGCTCGAGGCGCGGCTCGGACGAGCGGTCGACGTAGTCCATCGCGGCGGCGACCGCGGGATGGCGGGACGCGATCTGGGCGTGCATCTCGTGGGCGACGGCGCGGTAGCCGGGGTGGCCTTCGCGGCCGGAGCGGAGCTCGATCATGTGCATCGCCTCGCGGGCGTTGAGGTCGAGCACGTAGCGGATGCGGTAGCCGAGGCAGAGCGCGTAGGGCGCGGCCTCGGCCAGGCCCGCGGCCTCGAGGCGCTCGTACTCGGCGCGCGAGCGCTCGAGGGCGCGAGCGTAGACGTTGCCGCAGCCGGCGGCCGCCACCTCGTCGGGCACCGCGGCGCCGAGGTCGGGCGACAGCGTCTGCCACTGGACGGTCAGCATGCGGTGGCGCTGGAGGTCGCGGAACGCGCCGTAGTCGGACACGACCTCGAAGCGGTAGCGCAGCGCCTCGAAGCCGCGGCCCGGGCGGTGCCGGCGGTTGCGCCGCTCCCCGACGAGGTCGGCGAGCATCCGTGCGCGCTCGCCCGCGTCGAGGCGGCGGACGGTCTCGAGCGTCGCCTCCTCGCTCGCTGCGGTGGACTCGAACAGCAGCGCGGCGAGGAGCCGGTCCTCGTCGCCGTCCACGTGGAGCAGGCGCACCGACGGGCGGTCCTCCGGGGCCGCCTCGCGCCGGTCAAGCCCGAGGCGAGCGGCCCAGCGCTCGGTCGCGGCCCGGCGACGCTCGAGGTAGGCGACCCACTCGCCGCCGCGGTCCGGCCGCTCGACGCGTGAGACGAAGCTCGGCATGGTCGCCTTGATCGCGTCGAGGATCATCTGGCCGTAGGCGCGAGCCTCGGGCAGCGGGTCGGCCATCAGGTGCAGGATCAGCTGCTCGTAGGCCTGGCCCGTCGCGTAGATGCCCATGTGCGAGAGCGAGGCCGCGGGGAGCAGGCCGCGCAGGAGGTCGAGCGCCTTGGCGTTCACGGCGCGGCGGCGGGCGGCTTCCGGCTCGCCTTCGGTGCGCGGGAACGTGTCGTCGACCCACGCGCGCACGCGCGGGAGCGCCTCGGCGTAGGCGTCGAACAGCGCGTCCATCGCCGCCTCGTATTCGGGCCCCAGCTCCGGGGAGCGGTAGTAGCGGTAGCCGCCGCCCGGCATCGGCGCGTCGTAGGCGATGTAGCGCGTCGACTGCTCGAGGTATGCGGCCAGCCGCGGGCGCTGGAGCGTCTTCGTGAGGATGTTCGAGACCCACTCACAGGCCACGTGCGCGCCGCCGAGCTGGGCGACCGAGTCGTCGCCGTAGCCGACGAAGATGCGCTCGTAGAGCTCGGCCGCCCGCCGGCCCTCCTCGGCCTCCCACCCGCGCCCCTCGGCCTCTGGGAGCGAGTCGGCGAACTCGTCGAGGAACAGCCGCCGCAGTGTCCCGGGATACCGCGAGTAGCGGGCGAACAGCGCCCCCTTGACGGTCTCCGGCAGGTTGACGAGCGCGAAGACCGGGCCGTCGAGGTCGGTCACGTGCGGCGCGAGCCGCGCGCGCTCGGCGGCCGTCAGATCGTCGGAGGGATAGCGCACGGGACGGCCACCCTAGCGTGGCGTGCCGACCGAACCGCGAGGGTCCGGCGAGACCGAACCGCGCGGCGCGGCCGACCGAACCGGCCGCCCGCCGAACCCGCGAGTGGGGTGTAGGACTCGGACATGCCGCGCCAAGTACCCCGCGCTCAAGAAACTGAAGCATCACGGAACCGTCTCCAAACCGACAGCCAAGAGCACGCCGAGGCGGCCCGGAACGGGGTCTGCAGAGCGCGCGACGCTGGGTCAGGAACGGGGTCTGCGGGCGGGTCAGGGTGGGCGGTCCGTGGACAGGCAGTCCGCGCGCTCGCGCTCGCGGGATCCGTGCGTCCAGGCGCTCGCGGCCACGAGCCGGCGATCGAGTTCGACCTCCTCTCCCTCCACCCCGAGGACGAGGCCGAGCTTGGCGGCGAGCTTGAGCTCCTCCGAGCCGTCGCGGACGTCGTAGACCGCGCGCTCGACCACACCGGTCGTAGCAGCTCGGCGCACCAGCGCCTCCAGGTCGCGTGCGACGGCCGGCGGCCACGGGAGCCGGCGGGAGAGCAGCGGCTCGGCGGCGGCGCGGTTCGCGGGATCGCGCAGGTCGAGCCGCGCGACGGTCTCGACCACCTGGCCCCCGCGCGCGCCGGACCCCACGCTCCGGAATGCCATCTCGCGCATGCCGCCGGCATCGCGGGTCAGCTCGACGATGCCGCTGCGCGCCGCGGGGCCCTCCAGCCGCACGCTCGCCCCCGGCACGGACGCGCGCGCGTCGAGCACGTCGTAGTCGGCCCGGAGGTAGTAGGTGGTCAGCCCACGACCGACGCGCACGCCGGCGCGCGCGGCGGCGGTCGCCTCCAGTTCGGTCAGCTCGATCCCGACGGCGCCGGCGTCGGCCCCGCCCGCCAGCACCGCGCCGGCGTCGCCGAACCGCCAGGTCGGCTCGACCTCGTCGCGGTCCTCCGACCTGAGGAAGCGCGCGGCCGCCGCGGCGTCCGGGAACTCCCAGGCACGACCCGATGCGAGCGCGTAGTCGAGCTTGGTCTCGACCCCGACCTCCAGCCCGAGCGGGCTCGCGTCGGCCCCGAGGCCCACGCCCGCGCCGACCTTGCGGCTCTCGACACGCGTGACGAGGACCGAGCCGTCCGACCGCCGCGCCGCGGTCCAGCCGTCGTCCGCCCCGAACCGCACCGACGCGACCGTGAACGTCAACCCCTGGCCGCGCGTGTGCTCGGCGACCGTGCACGGCGAGAGCCCCGCCGCCTCCGCGTCCGACGCCCGGCACACGTCCCCGGCCACGATGCAGATCCCGGTCCGCACGCCGCCGGCCACCGCCCCCGCGACACCTTCGAGACCCACGACTGCCCCCGCCCCGGCCACGACGGCCGCGACGAGCGCGAGCAGCGCCGCGTACTCGGTCGTGGTCTGGCCCGCTTGATCGCGCACGGGAGAGAGAGGCCCGCGCCACGAAAACTCGCCCCCGGCGGCCCACGAATCGGGTTGGGCGCCGGCGGGCGACGACGCCGGGCGGGGCGCGGGTCAGACCAGCGACGTGAGGGCGGCGCCCGCGTCGCGGGCGACCTCGAACAGCGGCTCGGGATAGATGCCGAGCACGATCGTGGCGACCGCGCAGACGACCGCGACGAAGATGACCTCTCCCTGCCACGCCCGGCGCGGAGCGTCGACCACCACGACCTCTCCGGACACCGCGTCCGCCTCCTGCGACCCGCCGGCCATGACCGGCTGCCCCGCGGGCACGACCGCGACCGCCTCGCTCGGCGACCGCATCCACACCGCGGCGATGACGCGCAGGTAGTAGGCCAGCGAGATCGCGGACCCGATCACGATCGCGACGCCGAGCCAGCCCCAGCCGTTGTCCACCGCCGCTCGGATGAGGTACAGCTTCCCGAAGAAGCCCGCTGTCGCGGGTATGCCCGCCAGCGCGAGCATCGCGATCGTCATCGGCCAGGCGAGCAGCGGCCGCGAGGCCCCGAGCCCGTACATCGCCGAGATGTCGTCGCCCAGCGCGGTCTCCCGCTCGCGCGCCACGATCACCGCGAACGCGGCGAGGTTCATGATCGTGTACACGGCCAGGTAGAACACCGTCGCGGCGACACCGAGCTTCGTCGAGACCACCACGCCGACCAGCATGTAGCCCGCCTGCGCGATCGAGGAATAGGCGAGCAGCCGCTTGAGCGACGACTGCCCGATCGCGCCCACGTTGCCGACGACGATCGTGATGATCGCCAGCACCGACAGCGCCGGCCCCCAGGTGCCCGCGAAGTCGATCAGCGCCACGTCGAACAGCCGCAGCAGCACCCCGAACGCCGCGGCCTTGGTGGCCACCGCCATGAACCCCGTCACCGCGGTCGGCGCGCCCTCGTAGACGTCCGGCGTCCACTGATGGAACGGCGCCACCGAGGCCTTGAACGCCAGGCCCGCGACCACCAGCGCGATGCCGGTGAAGAGCAGCACGTCGTCGGTCGCCGCCTCGGCGATCCCGACGTAGTCCGTCGACCCCGTCGCGCCGTACAGGAACGCCAGCCCGTAGAGCAGCGTCGCCGAGCCGACCGAGCCGATGATCAGGTACTTCAACCCCGACTCGAGCGACTGCTCGCGCCGCATGTGCGTCGCGCACAGCACGTACAACGGAATCGAGAGCAGCTCGAACCCGAGGAACAGGACCACGAGGTTCTGCGCCGCCACCAGAACGACCATGCCGAGGATCGAGCTCAGCAGCAGCGCGAAGTACTCGCCCTCGCCCGCCTCCTCCGTCGCACCTGAGCGCCACGACAGGAGCACGGTGGCGATCCCGCCGACGCAGAAGACCATCGTCAGCGCCAGCGTCAGGTCGTCGATCGCCATCGAGTCCTCGATGATCGAGACGTTCTCGCCCCACTGCCAGACGCCGAGCCCGATCGTGACCGCCAACGTCACGAGCGTCAGGAACGGCACCACGTGCCGGCGCACGAACGCCGACCGCAGCAGACCCACCATGAGCACGATGCACGCGCCGCCCACCAACGCGACGAGCGGGGAGAGCGCCTCCCAGTCGATGGTCGGGGCCTTGGGCGTCACCGGCCGCTCCCCGTGACCGACTCCGTGACCGCCTGGACCGCCGGCTCACCCGCGTCCAACGCGCGCTGCGGGAAGACGGCGAAGGCCAGGATCGCGAGCACGAGCGGCACGATCACCACCGCGTCGCGCAACGACATCTCGAACGACGTCACGGCCGGGCCCTGGCGGTTGTGCATCGCGCGGATGTACATCCGCAGCGCGTACACCGAGGCCAGGATGACGCCCGTCGACGCGATGAGCGCCACCGCCAGCTTGGACTGGAAGACCCCGAGCAGGATGAAGAACTCACCGACGAAGTTCGCGGAGCCGGGCATCGCCAGCGTGGCGAGCGTGACGATCATGAACAACGTCGCCAGCACCGGCGCCCGGAACGCGATCCCGCCCATGTCGCGCAGGTCCTCCGACCCGCCCGCGCGCGCCGCCAGCAGCGCGATGATCAGGAACAGCGGCGCCACCACGAGCCCGTGGTTGACCGCCTGCAGCAACGCGCCCTGGGCACCGCGGGCGGCGTCGTCCAGCGCGAAGATCCCGAGCGTGATGAACCCGAGCTGCGCGATCGAGGAGTAGCCGAGTATGAGCCGGACGTTCGTCTGCGTGAACGCCTGGATCGACCCGTAGAGGATCGAGAGCAGCGCGAGCACGAGCAGGATGAGCTGCCAGTCCTCGGCGGCGGCGGGGAACAGCGGGAGCACGATCCGCAGGAAGCCGTAGGCGGCGACCTTCGACACCACGCCGGAGAACACCGCGAGCGCCGGCAGCGGCATGTTGCGGTACGCGTCCGGCATCCAGCCGTGGAACGGGAAGGCGGGCATCTTGATCAGGAACGCGAGCGCGAACGCCGCGAACAGCAGCTTCTGGGTGCTCTCGCCGAGCAGGTTCTCCCGCAGGAACGCGAGCGAGAAGTCCGGGGTCGGCCCGGACTGGGCCAGCACCGCGGTCGCCACCGCCGCGGCCAGCATGAGCAGCGAGCCGACGAGCGTGTAGATGACCATCTTGACCGCCGCCTGCACCCGCTCCGGGCCGCCCCACTGCCCGACCATGAAGTAGAACGGGACCAGCATCAGGTCGAAGAACAGGACGAACAGCGCCAGGTCCTGCGCCAGGAACGAGCCCAGCACTGCGGTCTCGGCGATCCCGAAGTGGACGGCGAACAGCTTGGCCCGCACCGGCGGCCGGAGCACCAGCCACAGCGCCGAGGCCGCGAACAGCAGCGCCGTCAGCCCCACCAGCCACAGGTTGAGCCCGTCGACCCCGAGCGTGAAGCGGATCCCCATCTCCTCGATCCACGCGTCGTCGGTCAGGTACTGCAGCCCGCCCGCGGCCGCGTCGTAGTCGACGAGCAGGATCACCGCATAGCCGAGCGGCACCAGCGCGCCCACCAGCGCGAACAGCGGCGCCACCGCGCGCGGCGCCAGCGCGCCCAGCACCGCCAGCAGCAGCGGCCAGAAGATGAGGATTGAGAGGTGGACGGTCATGCGCTGATCAGGAAGTAGGCGCCAAGCCCGGTCACGCCCATGAGCAGCAGGGCGGCGTAGTAGCGCAGGTAGCCGGTCTGCACGCGGCGCACGGCGGCGGACGCGAGCCGCACGACGCCGGTGGCGCCGCCGACCAGCGCGCCGTCGACCACGACGCGCTCGAACGTGGTGCGGGCGAACCGCCCGGTCCACGCGGCGGGGCGGACGAACAGGAAGTCGATCGCCTCGTCGAAGTACCACTTGTTCACGAAGAACGTGTGCGGCGCGGCGAACCGCTGCTGCAGCGCCGTCGCGCGGTGCGGCGGGTGGCCGTACAGCCGCCAGGCGACGAAGATGCCGGTGAGCGCGATCGCGGTGCCGATCAGCAGGCCGATCACGGTCAGCGTGCCGGACGGCTCGAGCTCCTCGTACAGCGTCGAGTCGTGGAACGCCGGCTCCAGGAACGTGTGCAGCGCTTCGTTGACGCTCGGGATCTGCGGGATGCCGCCGATCACCGCAAGCACGGCCAGCGCGCCCATCGCGAGCTTCATCGGGAACTCGCGCTCGGCGATGTGGTGCTCCGGCCCGGGGAAGCCGACGTCGGTGTCCTCGATCTCGCCGGTCATCGGGTTGGTCGGGTGCTCCGGGTGGTGCAGGTGACCGCGCTCGAGCTCCCGCGCCTCGGGCACCATCTCGCCGAAGAACGCGCGGAAGATCATCCGGAACGTGTAGATGGCGGTCAGCAGCGACCCGACGTAGCCGAGCACGCCGAGCACGATGTGCCAGTCCTCGCGCGCGAACAGCAGCGCGATGATCTCGTCCTTGGAGAAGAACCCGCTGAACGGCGGGACGCCGGACAGCGCCAGGCCGCCGACCATCATGCAGCCGAACGTGAACGGCATGACCCGGCGGAAGCCGCCCATCCGGTCGAGGTTCTGGATCCCCGCCATGGCCGCGATCACCGAGCCGGCCGCCATGAACAGCAGGGCCTTGAAGAAGGCGTGCGTCATCAGGTGGAACATGCCGGCGGCGTAGGCGGCCGACGAGACCGCCATGACCATGTAGCCGATCTGCGACATCGTCGAGTACGCGATGACGCGCTTGAGGTCGGTCACCACGAGGCCGATCGAGGCCGCGATCAGCAGCGTGAGGCAGCCGATGATGGCTCCCACGTCGGCCGCGATCGGCGCCTGCTCGAACAGCGGGTGCATGCGGGCGATCAGGTAGACGCCGGCGGTCACCATGGTCGCCGCGTGGATGAGGGCGGAGACCGGCGTCGGGCCCTCCATGGCGTCCGGGAGCCAGGTGTGGAGCGGGACCTGCGCGGACTTGGCGAAGGCGCCGACGAGCAGCAGCAGGCAGCCCGCGACGAGGTCCCCGTCGTTGCGGCCGAAGGCCTCCGGTACGGCCTCGAAGGTGCGCAGGAAGTCGAGCGTCCCCGTGCCCTTGAAGATGAAGTAGGTGCCGAGCACGAGGCCGACGTCGCCGACCACGTTGATCACGAAGGCCTTGATGCCGGCCGCCGTCGCGGTGGTCCGCCGGTACCAGAACGAGATCAGGAAGTAGGACGCCGCGCCGACGAACGCCCACCCGACGATCAGCAGGAAGAAGTTCGCCGCCTCGACCAGCAGCAGCATGCTGAACACGAAGAAGTTCAGGTACGCGAAGAACCGCGCGTAGCCGCGGTCGCCGCCCATGTAGGCGACCGCCCAGAGATGGATCAGCATCGAGACGCCGGAGACGACCAGCATCATCAGGACGCTGAGCGGGTCGAGCAGGATCGAGACCTGCGCGTCGACGCCGTTGGCCACGGCGTAGTCCCAGCCGACCGCGACGACCTGGCGCTCCTCCTCGCCCAGCGACTGCAGCTCGCTGAACGCGCCGATCGCGGCCAGGAAGGACAGCGCGATGGCCAGCGTTCCGATGACGCCGTGCAGCCGGCCGAGCGGCAGCTTGAAGGTCAGCCCGATGAGGATGGAGCCGGCCAGCGGGAAGGCGAGCACGAGCCAGCCGTAGGTCTCGAGGCTCACCCGGAGAGCTCCCGCAGCTCGTCGACGTCGATCGGCAGCCGCCGGCGGAACAGCGCGACGATCAGGCCGAGGCCGACCGCCACCTCACACGCCGCCACGACCATCACGATCAGGGCGAACATCTGGCCCTCCATGTTCCCGTGCGCGCGCGAGAACGCGACGAGCGCGAGGTTGGCCGCGTTGAGCATGAGCTCGATGCACAGCAGGATCACGAGCGGGTTGCGCCGCACGAGCACGCCGCCCGCCCCGATCGAGAAGATCAGCGCCGACGCCACCAGGTACCAGGTCAGCGACACGCGGCTACCTGTGCGGCGGCCCGGCCGCCTCGATCATCGAGCCCGGCGTCGCGTGGCCCGCGGTGACCTCCGGCCGGCGCATCACGTCGGCCACCGAGACCTCGCCCGTGTCGCCCAGCCCCGCGCGCCGGCGCGCCAGGATGACGGCGCCGACGGCGGCGATCAGCAGCAGGAGCGACGCGATCTCGAACGCGACGAGGAACTTGGTCAGGAACAGCTCGCCGACCTGCGCCGGCGTCCCGAAGCCCTCCTGATACCCCGCGCCCTCGGTGTCCAGGGCCGACAGCCCCGTGCCGACCAGCGCGATCGTCAGCTCGGCGAACAGCGCCAGCGCGAACAGGATCGACGCGAAGCGCAGCGAGGCGCCGGTCGAGGCCGTGAGCGGCTCCTCGCCGCCGCCCACGTACGCGACGACGAAGACGTAGAGGACCATCACCGCGCCCGCGTAGACGACGACCTGCGCGGCCGCGACGAACTCGGCCCGCAGCAGCAGGAAGAGCGCCGCCAGGGCGAGCAGGTGGCACACCAGCGAGAGGACGGCGTAGAACGGGTTGCGCAGGGCGACGGTGCCCACCGCGCCGGCCACGGCGCCGATCGCCGCGATGAAGAACAGGACCTCCGCCATGAACGGGCCGGATGCTACGAGGTTCGCCCGGCAGGCGCGGCTACGACGGCGGCGGGGCGGGTACAGTGCGCCCGAGATGGCGCGCGAGGCTGATTCGCCGCCTGGTCCGTTTCCGCTGCCGGTCCGCGGCGACCCCGCCGCGCGGCCCGAGGTGCGCCGCCGCAGCCCCGGCCGCTACTGCTACCTGTTCGACGTCGACGAAGAGCTCGCGGGCGGGCTGGACCTGCGGATGCGGCTCGTGGCGCGCCCGATGGCCACCGCCCGCGTCGAGGACATCTCGGCCGGGGAGTTCGACCTGCTGCCGCTCCTCGCGCAGCTCAGCGGCGGCCTCGGCCTGCTGATCGTGGACGGCGTCGTCGCGCTCGACGTCCAGGTCGGCGACCGGACGGCGTCCGAGCTCGTCGGCGCCGGCGACCTCCTCGCGCCCTGGACGAGCGACGCGGACGTGGTCCTGCTGACGTCCGAGACGTTCTCGCGCGCGCTCGTGCGCACGCGCGTGGCGATCCTCGACGCCGCGTTCGCGGAGCGGATCCGCCCGTGGCCGCAGATCCTCCACGCCCTCCTGCGCCGCGCGGTCCGCCGCGCGATGGAGCTCAACGTCCACCGCGCGGCGACGTGCCACCCGCGTGCCGACGCCCGGATCGCGCTGCTGCTGTGGCATCTCGCGGAGCGGTGGGGCGTCGTCGTCGCCGACGGCATCCTCGTGCCGCTGCCGCTCACCCACCGGCTGATCGGGCAGCTCGTCGGCGCCGAGCGGCCGTCGGTCTCGCATGCGCTGGGGCGCCTGTCGAGCGCCGGGCTGGTCACCCGCGAGACCGGAGGGCTCGTGCTCCACGGCACCGCGGCCCACCACATCGCGTGCCTGGTCGGGCGGGCCGAGGAAGGCACCGCATGAGGCCGGTCCAGTTCACGGACCGCCAGGCCGAGACCGAGCGGCTGACCGTGCACGTCGTGTGGATGACGAGCGGGCTCGGCTGCGACGGCGACTCGGTCGCGATGACCGCGGCGACCCAGCCGTCGCTCGAGGACCTGCTCCACCGGACGCTGCCCGGCATGCCCGGCGTCGCGCTGTACAACCCGCTGCTCGCGGTCGAAGCCGGCGAGGACTTCATGCAGGCCTGGTACGACGCCGAGGCCGGCAAGCTCGACCCGTTCATCCTCGTGCTCGAGGGCGCGGTGCCGAACGAAACGATCAACGGCGACGGGCACTGGGCCGCGCTGGGGGTGGACCGCGCCACCGGCCAGCCGATCACCACGACCGAGTGGATCGACCGGCTGGCGCCGCGTGCCGCGATCGTGATGGCCGTCGGCACCTGCGCCACGTACGGCGGGATCCCGGCCATGCGGAACAACCCGACGGGCGCGATGGGGCTGCGCGAGCACCTGGGCCGGAGCTGGCGCTCGCGGCTCGGGCACCCGCTCGTGAACCTCCCCGGCTGCCCCGTGCAGCCCGACAACATCACCGAGACGCTGCTCTACCTCGTGCTCCAGCTCGCGGGCACGACCGATCCGATCGCGCTCGACGACCAGGGCCGGCCGGAGTGGCTGTTCCGGCGCACGGCCCACGAGGTGTGCAACCGCGCCGGCTTCGCCGACCACAACGACTACGCCGACGAGCTGGGCGGTGACCCTCGGTGCCTGGTGAAGTTCGGCTGCAAGGGGCCGGTGGTCCGGTGCAACGTCCCGGCGCGGGGCTGGATCAACGGGATCGGCGGCTGCCCCAACGTCGGCGGCATCTGCATGGCGTGCACGATGCCGGGCTTCCCCGACAAGTACCTGCCGCTGATGGACACGGGGGTCAAGCCGAAGGCCATCGCCGCGGCGTCGCGTTTCGCGTACGGCCCGGCGCTCAAGCGGCTGCGGGAGCAGCGGATGCGCAAGCACTACGAGGTCGAGCCGGAATGGCGGCGTCCGGGGGAGCTCGTGAGCGGCTACGAGCCGCGCTGGTAAGGGCGAAAATTTCCCAGGGGGAAATTTCCGTGCCGTAATCCGGATTACCAGTCGTTTGCCCGGCGGGGAGAAGCGCGCAAAGGTTCCTTCCCTTATGTGCCTGGCAATCCCAGGCCAGATCGTGGATGTGGTCGACGCGGCGAACCGGCTCGCCAGAGTGGACGTCGCGGGCGTCCGGCGCACGATCAACATCGGCCTGCTCGACGACGAGGACGCGGGCGCACAGCCCGGAGACTGGGTGCTGATCCACGTCGGCTTCGCGCTCTCCAAGGTCGACGAGGCGGAGGCGGAGGCGACGCTGAAGCTGCTCGAGGGCATGGGCGCCGACTACGAGCAGGAGCTCGCGGAGCTCAGGGAGAGCCTGATCGAGTGAGCGGGCCAAGCAAGCTTGGCCTTGCGAGTTCGCTTCGCGAACATCGCGAGGACTGCGACCACGACGTCTGCATCACCTGCGGCGACCATGCCGTACCGATGCGCGTCCTGCGCGTGGACGAGGCGCGGTCGCTGGCGCTGTGCGAGGACGAGGCGGGCGAGCATGCGAGCGTGGAGATCGCGCTCGTCGAGCCGGTCGCGGGCGGGGATCGCGTGCTCGTGCACGCCGGGACCGCGCTGCAGGTGCTCGCATGAGGTTCGTCGACGAGTTCCGCGACGCCGAGCTCGGCCAGGTGCTCGCAGGCCAGATCCTCGCCACCGTCGAGCCCGGCCGCCACTACAAGGTCATGGAGGTGTGCGGCGGCCACACCCACTCGATCTACAAGTACGGGATCGACGACCTGCTGCCGGCCGACGTCGAGCTCGTCCACGGGCCCGGCTGCCCGGTGTGCGTGATCCCGATGGGCCGAGTCGACGACGGGATCGCCATCGCGCACGAGCCCGGCGTGATCTTCACCTGCTTCGGCGACATGCTGCGCGTCCCGGGCTCGAACGGCACGCTGCTCGAGGCCAAGGCGGCTGGCGCCGACGTGCGGATGGTCTACTCGCCGCTCGACGCGCTGCGGATCGCCAAGCAGAACCCCGACCGCGAGGTCGTGTTCTTCGCGATCGGGTTCGAGACCACGGCGCCCTCGACCGCGCTCACGCTCAAGCGCGCCAAGGCCGAGGGCGTGCCGAACTTCAGCTGCGTCTGCAACCACGTGACGATCGTGCCGCCGCTGCGCGCGCTGCTCGACTCGCCCGACCTGCGCCTCGACGGGTTCATCGGCCCCGGGCACGTCTGCACCGTCGTGGGCGCGCGGCCGCTGGCGTTCATCCCCGCCGACTACGGGCGCCCGGTCGTCATCTCGGGTTTCGAGCCGCTCGACATCCTGCAGTCGATCGAGATGATCCTGCGCCAGCTCGCCGACGGCCGCTGCGAGGTGGAGAACCAGTACAAGCGCGTCGTGCCGTTCGAGGGCAACCTGCGCGCGCTCGAGGTGATGGCCGAGGTGTTCGAGCTGCGGCCGCACTTCGAGTGGCGCGGCCTCGGGTTCATCTCCCAGAGCGCGCTCAAGCTGTCCGACGCCTACGCCGACCTCGACGCCGAGCTGCGCTTCAGCACACCCGGCGTGCGCGTGGCCGACCCGAAGGCGTGTCAGTGCGGCGAGGTGCTCAAGGGCGTCATCAAGCCCTGGGAGTGCAAGGTGTTCGGCACCGCCTGCACGCCCGAGCACGCCATCGGAACGTGCATGGTGTCGCCGGAGGGGGCCTGCGCGGCCTATTACAACTACGGCAGGTTCGCGCGTGAGCGTGTCCTCACGTGAGGAGCGGATCCTCGGGATCATCGAGACCGCTCGCGCGAAGCGGCCGCGGTTCAAGGACGAGCGGATCACGATGGCCCACGGAGCGGGCGGCAAGGCGACGCAGACGCTGATCGAGGGCCTGCTCGCGCCGGCCTTCGGGCTGGTCGAGCTGGCCGACGCCGCGACCGTCGACGGCGACCTCGCGCTCACCACCGACTCCTTCGTGGTCAAGCCGCTGCGGTTCCCGGGCGGGTCGATCGGCGAGCTGGCGGTCAACGGCACCGTCAACGACCTCGCGATGGCGGGAGCGCGCCCGCTGGCGCTCAGCCTCGCGCTGATCCTCGAGGAGGGGCTCGACGCCGGCGTGCTGCGCGCCGAGGTCGAGGCGATGGCCGCCGCCGCGGAGGCCGCCGGCGTGGCGATCATGGCGGGCGACACCAAGGTGGTGGAACGCGGTCACGCGGACGGCATGTACGTCTGCACGACCGGTGTCGGCCGTCGCGACCCGCGCGCCTCGCTCTCGCCGGCCGCGCTGCGGCCGGGCGACCGGATCCTGGTCTCCGGCCCGATCGGCGCGCACGGGACGGCGATCATGCTCGCGCGCGGCGAGCTCGGGCTCGACGCCGAGATCGAGTCCGACACGCGCTCGCTGTGGCCCGCGGCCGACGCGCTGCTCGAGGCCGCCGGCCCGGCCCTGCGTGCGATGCGCGACGCGACGCGCGGCGGCGTCGCGTCGGTGCTCAACGAGCTGGCGCGCGCCTCGGGCGTGGCGATCGTGGTGCGCGAGGGGGACGTGCCGGTGGATCCCGCCGTCGCGGGTGCAGCGGAGATCCTCGGGATCGACCCGATGTACGTCGCCAACGAGGGCACGCTCGTCGCCTTCGTGGCGCCGGAGGACGCGGACGCGGCGCTCGCCGCGCTGCGCGAGGTGGACGGCTGCGAGCGGGCGGCCGAGATCGGAGAGGTCAAGACGGAGCCGCCGGGGATGGTGCTGGTGAACACGGCGTTCGGCGGTCGGAGGGTGATGGACCAGCTCGTCGGTGACCCGCTGCCGCGGATCTGCTGAGAAGGGAGTGCGCATGGTCGAGTTCGTGCCGAACCAAGCCCAGACGGAAGCGATCACCGCCCACGTGATCTGGCTGACGACGGGGCTGAGCTGCGAGGGCGACAGCGTGGCGATGACGGGCGCCACGAACCCGAGCCTCGAGGACATCATCACCGGCGCCATCCCGGGCATGCCGCGGGTCGTCGTGCACAACACGGTGCTCGCGGTCGAGCAGGGGCAGGACTTCATGCAGGCCTGGTACGACGCCGAGGACGGCAAGCTCGACCCGTTCGTGCTCGTGCTCGAGGGCTCGGTCCCGAACGAGAAGATCAACGGCGACGGCTACTGGACCGGGATGGGGGTGAACCCGGAGAACGGCCAGCCGATCACGACCAACGAGTGGGTCGACCGCCTGGCGCCGAAGGCCGCCGCGGTGGTCGCGGTCGGCACCTGCGCCACCTACGGCGGCATCCCGGCCATGAAGAACAACCCGACGGGCGCGATGGGGCTGTGCGACTACCTCGGGTGGAGCTGGAAGTCCAAGGCCGGCCTGCCGATCGTCAACATCCCCGGCTGCCCGGCGCAGGGCGACAACACGACCGAGACGCTGCTCTACCTCGTGTTCGCGCTGGCCGGCATGGCGCCGCCGCCGGACCTCGACGAGGCGCACCGCCCGACGTGGCTGTTCGGCAGGACGGTCCACGAGAGCTGCAACCGCGCCGCGTTCTACGAGTCGGGCGACTTCGCCACCGAGTACGGCTCCGACCACCGCTGCCTGGTCAAGCTCGGCTGCAAGGGCCCGGTGGTCAAGTGCAACGTGCCGCTGCGGGGCTGGATCAACGGCATCGGCGGCTGCCCGAACGTGGGCGGCATCTGCATGGCGTGCACGATGCCGGGCTTCCCCGACAAGTACATGCCGTTCATGGACGAGGACAAGTACGGGCGCGTCTCCTCCAACGTCGCGAAATTCACCTACGGCCCGCTGCTGCGCTGGGGCCGCAAGTGGAACATCAAGCGCGAGTACGACAAGGAACCCGAGTGGCGGCACAACCAGCCCGAGCTGACCAGCGGCTACGCGAAGCGGTGGTGAGGAGCGGACATGGCAACAGCAGAGACCCCCGTCGAGCGCAAGGTCGCCGTCAAGGAGATGTCCTGGGATCCGGTGACCCGGATCGTCGGCAGCCTGGGCATCCACACCGAGATCGACTTCGCGAACCAGCAGGTGCTCAAGTGCTACAGCACCTCGATGATCTTCCGCGGGTTCGACATCTTCATGAAGGGCATCGACCCGCGCGACGCCCACTTCATCACCAGCCGCATCTGCGGCATCTGCGGTGACAACCACTGCACCTGCTCCTGCCTGAACCAGAACATGGCGTACGGCGTCAAGCCGCCGCCGCTCGGCGACTACGCGTTCAACCTCGCCGAGTCGGCCGACTTCATGTTCGACCACGCGATCTTCAACGACTGCATGGCGAACGTGGACTACTCCGAGCAGGTGGTCAAGGAGACGAACCCGAGCCTGCTCAAGAAGGCCGAGGAGACCTCCGCGCCGCACTCGGACATCCACGGCTACAAGACGATCGCCGACATCATGCGGGCGCTGAACGCGTTCACCGGCAGCTTCTACCTGGAGACGCTGCAGGTGGCGCGCTACACGCGCGAGATGTACTGCCTGTTCGGCGGCCGCCACACCCACCCGTCGACGATCATGCCGGGCGGCTGCAGCGCGGACATCACGCACCAGACGCTGACCGACTACTACGTGCGGCTGATGCGCTACATGGACTACTGCAAGCGCACGGTCCCGATGCACGACGACCTCTACGACTTCTTCTACGAGGCGATGCCGGGCTACGAGCAGGTCGGCTACCGGGACACCGACATCATCTGCTGGGGCGCGTTCGACGACCCGCAGTACGTCGACTACAACTACCGCAACATGACGGAGTGGGGGCGGCGGCGGTTCGTCACCCCCGGCCTCGTGTTCAAGGGCGAGCTGATCACGACCGACCTCGTCGAGATCAACCTCGCGATCCGGATCCTGCTCGGCTCCTCGTACTTCGACGACTGGACGGGAGAGGAGACGTTCGTCACCCACGACCCGCTGGGCAACCCGGTCGACAAGCGCCACCCGTGGAACAAGGTGACGCTGCCCAAGCCGCAGGCGCGCGACTGGGCCGACAAGTACTCGTGGGTCGCCTCGCCACGCATGTACGACAAGCGCAACGACATCCACGTCGCCAACGACACCGGCGGCGGGCCGTTCGCGCGCCAGTGGGTCACGGCGAAGGCCGGCCTGCTCGACATCGGCTACCTGAAGGCCACGGGCGAGAGCCTGCAGATGGTGCTGCCGAAGACGGGGTTCATGCCCGAGATGGAGCTCGAGTGGAAGATCCCGGAGTGGTCCAACGCGATCGAGCGCCAGCGCGCGCGCAGCTACCACCAGGCGTACTCGGCGCTGGTCGGGCTCTACAACCTCGAGCAGGCGCTGAAGGAGGTGCGGGCCGGGCGGACGAAGTCGTGGAACGACTTCAAGGTGCCGGACTCGGCGATCAGCGTCGGCTTCCACGAGGCCGCGCGCGGGGTGCTCTCCCACCACATGGTCATCCGTGAGGGGAAGATCGCCAACTACCAGCCGTACCCGCCGACGCCGTGGAACGGCAACCCCCGCGACACGTTCGGCACGCCGGGGCCGTACGAGGACGCGGTCCAGAACACGCCGATCTTCGAGGAGAACGGGCCGGACAACTTCAAGGGCATCGACATCATGCGGGCGGTCCACAGCTTCGACCCGTGCCTGCCCTGCGGGGTGCACATGTACGGGAAGGGCAAGGTCCGCAAGGTCGTCCACACGCCGACGGGGATGTGCTGACCTCAGAGGAACTCATCGAGCGGGTCCAGGCGCTGACCGCGCAGCTCGATGAGGTGCAGGACCTGCAGGCGCGCGCGGTCGCGGACGAGCTCGTCGCCTCGATCATGCAGCTCTACGGCGAGGGCCTGGAGCGGATCATGGCGGCGGTCGACGACGACGTCCGCGACCGGCTGATGGACGACGGGGTCGTGGCGAGCCTGCTGCTCATCCACGGCCTCTATCCGGTGTCGCTGGAGGACCGCGTGCGCGAGGCGCTCGACAGCGTGCGGCCGTACATGGAGTCGCACGGCGGCGACGTCGAGCTGATCGCCGTCGAGGACGGCGTGGCGCGGATGCGGCTCGTGGGCCACTGCAAGGGCTGCCCGGCCTCCGAGGCGACGCTGGAGCTGGCGATCAAGAAGGCGCTGGAGGAGACGGCGCCCGATCTCGAGGGGCTCGAGGTCGAGGGGGTGAAGGAGCCGCCGATCGGCGCGTTCGAGCTGCCGGTGATCCAGTCGAACGGCGCACCGCCGGCCTGGACCGATCTCGACGCCGCCGCGCCGTCGGCCGGGACGACCGCGGCGCTCGCGGTCGCCGGCTCCGACCTGCTGCTCGCCAACGTCGGCGGGACGCTGCTGGCCTACCGCAACGCGTGCGGCTGGTGCCGTGCGCGGCTCGACGACGCGCCGATGGCGCCGGACGGGACGCTCACGTGCCCGTCGTGCGAGCGGCGGTTCGAGCTGCGCCGCGCGGGCCGCTCGCCCGACGACGATCGGCTGCAGATCCCTCCGGTGCCCCTGCTGCGCGCAAACGGGCACGTGCGGGTGGCGGTCGGATGATGGATCCCGCGCTCGTCAGCGGCCTCCGCCGGTTCGTGCGCGTGCCGCGGGCGGCGGCCGCGCCGCGCGCCGAGCCGGGCCATTGCGAGCTGTGCCCGATCTCGCTGGCCGAGGACCACAAGCACCTGCTGGACCTCGAGGAGCGCCGGATCGTGTGCGTCTGCCCGACCTGCTGGTCGGTCCGCTCGGGCGACGCCCGCTATCGGCCCACGGGGTCGCGGACGGTGTGGCTCGAGGGCTTCGAGCTCACCGACGAGCTGTGGGCGGAGTTCCAGATCCCGATCGGGCTGGCGTTCTTCCTGCGGTCGAGCGCGACCGGCACCATCGTCGGCCTGTATCCGAGCCCGGCCGGGGCCACCGAGTGCGAGCTCGACCTCGAGGCATGGGACCGGCTGGTCGCCGCCAACCCGGTGCTCGACGACCTCGACCCCGACGCCGAGGCGCTGATCGTCAACCGGCTGGCGGAGCCGCACGTGCACGCGATCGCGCCGCTCGACGACTGCTACCGGCTCGTGGGGATCATCAAGGCGACGTGGGAGGGCATCAGCGGCGGCGCCGAGATGGAGGGCGCGGTCCAGCGCTACTTCGACGACCTGCGGCTCGCGGCGGTGCGATGACGGGCGTGGCCGCGCCGACCGCGCTCGAGTTCACCGTCCTCGGCGCCGAGCCCGTCGAGCACTCGGCGGCGCCCGCCGTGCGCTTCCACCTGCACGTCTCGGAGCCCGAGGGCCGCGAGGTCTTCACGGTCGCGCTCTCGACCCAGATCACCATCGACCCGGCGCGGCGGTCGTACGACGACGCCGAGCGCGAACGGCTGGTCGAGCTGTTCGGGACGCCGGAGCGCTGGGGCGCGACCACGCACTCGTTCCAGTGGGCGCGCGTGGAGGCGCTCGTGCCGTCGTTCAGCGGCTCGACGGCGTTCACCGTCGAGGCGCCGTGCACGTACGACCTCGAGGTCGCCTCCGGAAAGTACTTCGACGCGCTCGAAGGCGGCGAGGTGCCGCTGAGCTTCCATTTCAACGGCACCGTGCTCTACCGGGGGGACGGGGACCGGCTGCAGGTCGTGCTCGTGCCGTGGAGCTGCTCGGCGCGCTGGCGGATGCCCGTCGACGTCTGGCGGCGGACGATCGCCGCCCACTTCCCGGGCGGCGGCTGGATCCGGCTGCAGCGCGAGACGCTGGAGGCGCTCGCGCGGCGCAAGGCCGAGCAGGGCCACCACACGTTCGACGACACGGTGCGGGAGCTGCTGTGAGCGTCGAGCGGCTGCTCTCCACGCTGCTCTACGAGGGCTACGCGCTCTACCCCTACACGCCGGGAGCGACCAAGAACGCCACGCCGACGCCGTTCGGGATCGTCTACCCGCCGGTCTACGCGGCCCGTTCCCCGCACACGTTCGACCGCGCGCGGATGCAGCTCGTGCTCGAGCCGGGCGAGTCGGTGTCCGGCACGCTCGCGTTCCTCGAGGAAAGCGGCGAGCGGCGGGTCGAGGTCGAGGCCGACGCCACGGTCGAGTTCGCGTTCGAGAACGTGCGCGGACGAGTGCGATTGGCGACGACGCCGCTCGACGGCGGGCTCGTGGGCGTGGCCATGTGCGTGCACAACACGACGGCCGTTCCCGAGGGCCTGGATCGGCCGGGAGCGCTGCGGTCGTCGCTGCGCTCCACGCACCTCGTCGCGCGCTCTCCCGGCGGGCGCTTCGCCTCGCCGACCGCGCCGGGCCCGACGGCGGCGGCGGCCGTCGCGGCGTGCGAGCACGTGAACATCTTCCCGGTCCTGGCGACGGCGAACGACGACACGGTGCTCGGCGCCACGATCGTCCTGCCCGATCACCCGCAGATCGCGCCCGAGAGCCACGGCGACCTGTTCGACGCGACGGAGATCGAGGAGGCCCTGCTCCTGCACGTGCTCGCGCTGAGCGACGCCGAGCGCGAGTCGATCGCCGAGCAGGACCCGAAGGTGCGCGAGATGCTGGCGCGGGCCGAGGCCGAGGGGCCGGAGGCGTTGGAGCGGCTGCACGGCCGCGTGACGGTCTCGGACCTGCCGCCTGTGCACCGGCCGGGGCCCGCCGACGTGGCGGGCGAGCCGGCGATCGAGGTCGGCGGCGTCAGGTTCGCGCGCGGCGCCAAGGTCCGGCTGCGCCCCGGTGCCGGCGCCGCACCGCAGGACGGCGTGTGGGCCGGCCGGGTGGCGACGATCGAGCGGATCTACCGTGACTACGAGGACGGCGTCCACCTGGCGGTCACCGTCGACGACGATCCCGGCCAGGAGCTGATGCGCGACATCGGCCGCTACCTGTACTTCAAGCCCGCCGAGGTGGAGGTGGTCGCATGACCCCGGAGCTCGAGAAGCAGATCCTCGTCGCCGGCGTCGGGAACGCGTGGCTGCAGGACGACGCGTTCGGCGCCGAGGTGGCGCGCCGGCTGGCCGAGCGCGACCTCCCCTCCGGGGTCAGCGTCATGGACGTCGGCACCAGCGGGCTCGACCTGGCGTACGAGGTCATGCGCGGCTACAGCGCGCTCGTGATCGTGGACGTCAGCCGCCAGGGCGGCGAGCCGGGGACGCTGTACGTGATCGACGTCGAGCCCGACGACGTGCCGGCCGAGATCGAGGACGGCGAGACGATCGACCCGCACTCGATGGATCCGATGACGATGCTGCGCTTCGTGCGGGCGATCGGCGGCTGGCCGGGGCGCGTGCAGGTCATCGCCTGCGAGCCGGCGGTGGTGGATGACGTCGGGCTCGGGCTGACGCCGGCGGTCGAGGCGGCGGTCGAGCGCGCGATCGCGCTGGTGCTGGACACGATCGAGGAGCTGCGCAGCGACGCGGCGTACCAGCGCTGATGCACGAGCTCTCGGTCTCCAGCGCGGTGATCGACACGGCGCTCAAGCACGCCGCCGGGCGGAAGGTGACGGTCGTGACGGTGCGGATCGGCCACCTGCGACAGGTCGTGCCGGACTCGCTCGCGTTCTACTTCGACCTCGTCGCGCGCGAGACGCTGTGCGAGGGGGCGCGGCTGGAGCAGGTGCTCCTGCCCGCGTTGCTGCGCTGCGCGGACTGCGCGCGCGAGTGGGACCCGGAGGACGCGCTGTTCCGCTGCGTGTGCGGCGGGGTCGGTCTCGTGGTGGCGGGCGACGAGCTGGAGGTCGAGTCGATCGAGGTGGAGGAGGTCGCATGCACCGCGTGAAGGTGAGGGTCGTCGAGGACGCGCTGGACGCGAACAACACGATCGCGCGTGCGAACCGCGACGACTTCGACCGGCATGGCGTCACGGTCGTGAACCTGATGAGCGCGCCGGGCGCCGGCAAGACGACGCTGCTCGAGCGCGTCCTGCACGACCTTCCCGTGCGAGCCGGCGTCCTGGAGGGCGACGTCCAGGGCAGCTACGACGCCGACCGGCTGGCGAGTCTGCACGTGCCGGTCACCCAGCTCAACACCGATCCGGGGTTCGGCGGCGAGTGCCACCTCGACGCCAACATGGTCCGCAGCGCGCTGCCCGAGATCCCGCTCGACGAGCTGGACCTGCTCGTCATCGAGAACGTCGGCAACCTCGTGTGCCCGGCGGAGTTCCGGGTCGGCGAGGATTCACGGGTGATGGTCTCCTCCGTCACCGAGGGCGAGGACAAGCCGCTCAAGTACCCGCTGATGTTCCGGACCTGCGAGCTGGTCGTCATCAACAAGATCGACCTGCTGCCGCACCTGGACTTCGACATGGAGCGCTTCCTGCGCAACCTCGACGCCGTGCACCCGGGCGTGGCCCGCATGCAGGTGAGCGCGCGCACCGGCGAGGGCGTCGAGGCGTTCCGCGACTGGCTCCTCCGGGTGAGGGTGCCGGTCTGATGGAGGCGCTCGCCGTCGACCGGCGCCGCGATGCAAACGCCTCGTGGTTCGCGGCCGAGGCGGAGCGGCTGGCGCGGCTGTGCGGCGAGATGGCCGAGCGTTTCGCGCGCGGCGGGCGCCTGCTGGCCACCGGGGACGTGTCGGATGCCCGGCACGTGGCGGTCGAGTTCGTGCACCCGGTGATCGTGGGCAAGCGGGCGCTGCCGGCGCTCGCGGTCACTTTGGAGGAGCTGGCGCTGCTGGCCGAGCCGGACGACATGGTGATGGCGTTCGGCGTCGAGGTGGCCGACACGCCGGCGCTGCGGATCGAGCTCGACCCGCCGGTGGACGATCCGTTCATCCGCCAGGAGCTGGTCGAGACCGGCTACCACGTGCTGTGGGAGCTCGTGCACGTGTTCCTGGAGCACAACGAGCGGACCGTGCACGACACGGGCGCCGCCAGCTTCCTCTATCCGTTCCTCGGCGAGCGCGAGACCGACCATGAGGCGGTGGTCGAGGACGTGCGGCGCTCGATCCTTATGAAGGCTGAGGAGGTCGGCGAGCTGCGGGCGCAGACGCTCACCGAGGGCCGCGACGCACTGCTCGCCGCCGCGGAGACGCTGCGCGGCGCCGGATGCGTGCTCGCGCTCGGGAACGGGGGCTCGGCGACGGACGCGACCGACCTCGTGGCCGACCTCCAGCGCGCCGGCCGGGCCGCGATCGACCTCACTGCCGACCCGGCCATCCTCACCGCGATCGCCAACGACGTCGGGGTCGAGGCCGTGTTCGCGCGCCAGGTGATCGCGTACGGGCGGCCGGGCGACGCGCTCGTCGCGCTGTCGACCAGCGGCGGCTCGCCCAACGTGATCGCCGCGCTGGCCGAGGCGCGGCGCCGCGGCGTGGCCACGGTCGCGTTCGTCGGCTACGACGGCGGGCGGATCGCCGCCGAATGCCTCGCCGATCACGTCGTGGTCAGCCGCTCGCAGCACATCCCGCGCATCCAGGAGGCGCAGGCGAGCGCCTACCACGTCCTCTGCGAGCTGATATGAGCGAGATCATCCACGCCAAGCTGCGCGGCGTCATCGGGGCCATGGCGATGACGGGCGTGCGCGTGTTCGCCGTCCACGCAGGGCTGATCCGCGAGGACCCGCCGTCGCGCCTGGTGCGCAAGCGCCGGGGCCGCCGGCCGCGGTGGGTCGTCGAGCTCGTCCACTGGGGGATGGGCGGCGTGTTCGGCATCGGCTTCGGGCTGCTCCCGGACGAGCTCCGCCGCCGCCGCTGGTCCGGGCCCGTGTACGGGCTGCTGGTGTGGCTGGGGTTCGACGCCGGCGTCGCCCCGGCGCTGGGCCTGACCGAGCGCGACTGGCCCAAGGGCCGCGAGCGGGCGGTCTTCATCGCCGACCACCTGGTATTCGGCTTCGTCCTCAACGAGATGCGGTCGCGACCGCGGGAATGACCGTCTCGATCCAGCGGGTGCGGATCCGGGTGGAAGGCGTCGTCCAGGGCGTCGGCTTCCGGCCGTTCGTGCACCGGCTCGCGAGCGAGCTGGGACTCGACGGGTTCGTCCGCAACGACGAGCGCGGCGTGGTGATCGAGGTCGAGGGGGAGGGCGCCGCGGTGGCGGCCCTGCTCGCGCGGCTGCCGGCCGAGGCGCCGCCGTTGGCCTCGGTCGACGTGGTCGAGCAGGAGGCGGTGCCCGTGCGCGGCGAGCGCGGCTTCGCGATCGCCGGCAGCACGGCCGCCGGCGCGCCCGCCGCGCTGGTCTCGCCCGACGTCGCGGTCTGCGCCGACTGTCTGCGGGAGCTGTTCGACCCGGCCGACCGCCGCCATCGCTACCCGTTCATCAACTGCACGAACTGCGGGCCGCGGTTCACGATCGTGCGCGGCGTCCCCTACGACCGCCCGCTCACGACGATGGCCGGCTTCACGATGTGCGCGGCCTGCGAGGCCGAGTACCACGACCCGGGGGACCGACGCTTCCACGCCCAGCCCAACGCCTGCCCCGACTGCGGCCCGCGCCTCCACCTAAAGGGATCAGACCCCTCTGCGCTGGTACAGCCGCCCTACTGTGCCACTACAGAGGGGTCAGACCCCTTTGTGCAGGACCCGTTGAGCGGTGTCACGGAAGCGTTGCGGAATGGCGCAATTGTTGCCGTGAAGGGGATCGGGGGGTTCCATCTCGCGTGCCTCGCCGCCGACGAGGCCGCCGTGGCGCGGCTGCGGGCGCGCAAGCACCGCGAGGAGAAGCCGTTCGCGCTGATGGCCGCCGACCTGCGCGCCGCGGACGAGCTCGTGGCCGTCGGGCCGGTGGAGGCGATGCTGTTACGGGGCCGCGACCGGCCGATCGTGATCGCGCCGCGCCGCCCGGGAGCGCGGGTGGCCGAGGCGGTGGCGCCGCACACCCGCGAGCTCGGCGTGATGCTGCCTTACAGCCCGCTGCACCACCTGCTGCTGGCCGACGTCGGCGAGCCGCTGGTGATGACGAGCGGCAACGTGTCCGACGAGCCGATCGCCTACCGCGACGACGACGCGCTCGAGCGGCTGGCGGGGATCGCGGACCTCTTCCTCGTGCACGACCGCCCGATCCAGACCCGCACCGACGACTCGGTGCTGCGGGTGGCCCGCGGGCGGCCATTGCCGCTGCGGCGCTCCCGCGGGGCGGTGCCCAGCGTCCTCGAGCTGCCGGTGGCGGCAGAGCGCGACGTCCTCGCCTGCGGCGCCGAGCTCAAGAGCACGTTCTGCGTCGCCCGCGGCCCGCGCGCCTGGGTGAGCCATCACGTCGGCGACCTCAAGAACGCCGAGACGCTGGCGTCGTTCGAGGAGGGCGTCGCGCACTTCGAGCGGCTGTTCGCGGTCGTGCCCGCGGTCGTCGCGCACGACCTCCACCCCGACTACCTCTCCACCACGTACGCGCTCGCGCGCGAGGGCGTCGAGCACGTCGCGGTCCAGCACCACCACGCCCACCTCGCCGCGTGCCTCGCCGAGCACGGCGAGACAGGCCCGGCGGTGGGCGCGATCTTCGACGGCGCCGGGCTCGGCACCGACGGGACGGTGTGGGGCGGGGAGATCATGGTCGGCGACCTGCACGGCTTCGAGCGCTGCGGCCACCTGTGGCCCGTGCCACTGCCGGGCGGCGACGCGGCCGCCCGCGAGCCGTGGCGCATGGCGTGCGCGTGGCGGATGGCGGCGGGCGGGGACGCGCGGCCCCTGCGCGGGATCGACCCCGACCGCTGGCGCGCGGTGGCGCGGCTCGCCGAGACCGGCGTGGCGGCGCCGCCCACCACGTCGGTCGGCCGCCTGTTCGACGCCGTCGCGGCGCTGTGCGGGATCCGGCTCGAGGTCAGCTACGAGGGCCAGGCGGCGATGGAGCTCGAGGCCGCGTGCGAGGCGTCCGAGCACGGGACGTACCCGCTCGAGTCGGTGTACGGCGTGCTCGACGCGCGGGAGACGATCCTGGCCGTGGACCGCGACGTCTCGCGCGGCGTCGGCGTGGGCCTGATCGCGACCCGCTTCCACCACGCGCTCGCCGACGCCACGGCGGACGACTGCGCGCGCCTGGCCGCCGACCGTGGGCTCGAGCTCGTCGTGCTGTCGGGCGGCGCGTTCCAGAACCGGCGGCTGCTCGAGCGCACCGCGGACGGCCTCGCTCGCGCCGGGCTGCGGGTGCTCGTCCCCGAGCGGCTGCCGCCCAACGACGGCGGGATCTCCTTCGGGCAGGCGGCGGTGGCCGCGGCCGTGCGACCGACCGCGGCGGCGGTGCGCTGATGGACGCCCTCTTCCAGCCCGTCGAGGCGATCGACGCCTGGCTCACGAGCCTGATCGAGGGCGCGCCGCTGCTCGTCGCGCTCGCGATCGCGTTCGTGCTCGGGCTACGCCACGCTTCCGATCCCGACCACCTCGTGGCCGTCAGCTCGCTGGTGGCGGCCGAGGACGGGGACGTGCGCGCGGCGACCAGGCTCGGCGCGTGGTGGGGCGTCGGCCACGCGCTGACGCTGCTGCTCGTCGGCCTGCCGCTGATCGCGCTCAAGGAGGAGCTGCCCGCCTGGCTCGAGCGCGCCGCGGAGACCGGCGTCGGGCTCGTCATCCTGGCACTCGGCGTCCGCGTCCTCGTCAAGTGGGTGCGCGGGGACTACCGCGCCGGTCCGCACCGGCACGACGAGCACGACCACCGCCACCTCCGTCACGGCGAGGGAAGCGCGCACCACCACCGGCATGTGCGCTCGCCGCGCCAGGCGTTCGGGATCGGGATGCTGCACGGGCTGGCCGGCACCGGCGCGGTCGTCGTGCTCCTCATCGCGGCGCTGCCCGGACGGGTCGCGGCCGCCGCGGCGCTGGCCGTCTTCGCCCCGATGTCGATCCTCTCGATGGCGCTCTTCACGAGCGCCTTCGCGTGGGTCCTGACGCGACCGGTCGTCGCGCCGCTCTACCGGACCGTGCTCGTGCCGGCGCTGGGCGCGTTCGGGCTCGTGTTCGGGCTCTGGTACGCGGGCATCACGTAGCCCGGCCCGGCGAGCTCCTCGATCTTGTCGGCCGGCAGCCCCGAGCGCTGCGCCCAGGCGTAGATCAGGAGGCTGAAGACGGCGACCGCGAGCATGTCCCACCAGAGCGGGAACACGGGGTTCTCGGTCGGGCCGAAGTCGCTGAAGTAGACGATCAGACCCAAGCCGACGAGGTAGACCGGGAGCCAGACCGCCGACCGCACCTCGAAGCGCGGCTTGACCGGGTTGAGACCGAACAGGCGGTTGGCGCCGAGGATGACGTAGCCGATCAGGATCGCCACGCCGAGCTTCCAGTCCGTGGTCCAGCCCGACCACAGGATCAGGAAGTTCGCGACGACGAAGGCCAGCGGCGCGAGCAGCTTCGAGGCGGGCAGGCGGTAGGGACGGTCGGCGTCGGGGAGCCGGCCGCGCAGGACGCCGAGGGCGAGCGGCGCGCCGGCGTACATGAGCACGCTCGCGCTCGTGATCAGCCCGACCAACGACCTCCAGCTCGGGAACGGCAGGAAGCAGATGCAGCCGATCACGAAGGCGGTGAGCAGCCCGAACCACGGCACGCCGCGCTTGTCGGTCTGCTCGTAGACGGCCGGGACGTAGCCGTTGCGGCTGAGGCCGTACGACACCCGCGACGACGCCGTCGTGTAGATGAGGCCGGTCCCGCCCGGCGAGATCACCGCGTCGATGTAGAGGAGGGTCGCGAGCCAGCCGAGGCCGACGAGCGTGGCGAGCTCGGCGAACGGGCCGCTGAAGGTGGTGAACGGGGAGCTCGCCCACGTGCTGCCGATCTGCGACGGGGGGAGCGCGGCGAGGAAGACGACCTGCAGCAGGATGTAGATGACGGCGCCGATCACGATGGCGCCGATGACCGCGCGCGGGATGTCGCGGCGCGGGTTCGAGCTCTCGCCGGCGAGCTGGTCGGCCTGCTCGAAGCCCAACAGCGCGAAGATGATGCCGCTCGTGGAGACGGCGGCGAGCACGCCGCCCGCGCCGGTGGGCGAGAAGCCGTCGGCCGCGGTGAAGTTGCTGGTGTGCAGGCCGGCGAAGGCGAGCGCGACGATCGTGAGCACCGGCACGCCGACCTTCCACCACGTCGCCGTGCTGTTGGTGTTGGCGAGCCTGCGCACGCTGAGGAAGTTGAGCGCGGTGAACGCCGCCATCAGTGCGACGGCGACGACCAGCCCGCTCGCCGTCAGCACCTGCTGGTCGCCGCTGGTCTTCATCCACCCGCTCGCGAAGTCGTAGTGGCGGCTGTACTGGATGACCGCCATCACCTCGATCGGCGCGACGGTGGCTGCCTGCAACCACGAGAACCAGCCGAACGAGGCGCCCACTGCACCGCCGAACGCGATGTGGGGGAAGCGCGCGGTCCCACCCGCGACGGGATACATCGCCCCCAGCTCGGCGTGGACGAGCGCGAGCAGGAGGATCGCGACCGCGCCGATGCACCACGAGATGATCGCCGCCGGGCCGGCGGTCGCCAGCGCGCCCTGCGCGCCGAACAGCCATCCGGAGCCGATGATCGACCCGCCGGACGCCCACAGCAGTCCGATGAAGCCGATCTCGCGTCGCAGGCCGGTCCTTCTCGTGCCTCCGGCCGAGAACCGGTCGGGCACGTGGCTGGTGTCAACCGCGCTGTTCATGCGACCAGGGTCCGCCTCCGGCGCCCCGGCCGGGATCGTGCGAGCGGATCATCTCCAGGACGAACCTCGCCGTCATCCGATCGTCCGACGCGTCGTATCGTGGCGCTCATGGAGCGCGGCGCGCTGGAGTCGATGAGCGAGGCGGTACTGGCGATCGCGGCCGAGCGCGAGGTGGAGCCCGTGCTGCGGCGGCTGGTGCACTCCGCGCGCGAGCTGGCCGGCGCCCGTTTCGCCGCGCTCGGGATCCCCGACGGCTCCGGCGCGTTCGCCCAGTTCATCACCGCCGGGATGAGCGACGAGCTGATCGCGGCGATGGGCCCACTCCCGCGCACCCACGGGCTGCTCGGCGCGATGCTCGAGTCGCCGGGCTCCTACCGCACCGCGGACATCCACGAACACCCGCGGTTCCGCGGTTGGTGGCCGCGCGCGCATCCCGACATGCGGTCGTTCCTCGGCGTCCCGATCGCCGCTCGCGGGACCGTGATCGCGGCGTTCTACTTGACCGACAAGGAGGGCGCGAGCGAGTTCAGCGTCGAGGACGAGCGGCTGATCGAGATGCTCGCGGCGCACGCGGCCGTGGCGATCGAGAACGCGCGGCTGCTCGAGCGCAGCCGCGAGCTGAGCATCGTGGAGGAGCGCAACCGGCTCGCGCGCGAGCTGCACGACGCGGTGAGCCAGAAGCTGTTCGGGCTCGTCTTGAGCGCCGAGGCGGCCTCGACGCTGCTCGGGCGCGACGACGGCGCCGCCGCCGAGCAGGTCGCCCGGCTGGGGGAGCTCGCGCAGGAGGCGTTGGCGGAGCTGCGCGAGCTGATCTTCGAGCTGCGGCCGCCGTCGCTCGAGGAGGAGGGCCTTGCCGCGACGCTGCGCAAGCAGGTCGACATGCTGCGTCGCGTGCACGGTCGCGAGATCGAGCTGCGGATCGCGGGCGGGGCGAAGTGCGCGCCGGAGAGCGAGGCCGAGGTCCTGCGGGTGGCCGTGGAGGCTTTGAACAACGCGCTGCGTCACGCCGAGGCGGAGCGGATCGAGCTACGGATGGAGGCTCGCGACGGGCGGCTGATCGTGACCGTGGCGGACGACGGCGTGGGCTTCGACCCCGATGCGCCGGGCGTGCGCTCCCGCCGCCTCGGCCTGACCTCGATGGAGGAGCGCGCGCGGGCGCTCGGCGCGACCCTGGCGGTCGTCTCGCGGCCCGGCGAGGGGACGACGGTGACGCTGGAGGTGCCGCGATGATCCGAGTTCTCATCGCCGACGACCACGCCGTCGTCCGGCAGGGGCTGCGGACGTTCCTCGACCTCCAGGAGGACATCGAGGTCGTCGGCGAGGCGGCCGACGGAGCGGCCGCTCTGGAGGCGGCTGTTGCGTTGACACCCGACGTCGTGTTGGTCGATTTGGTGATGCCGGGCGTGGACGGGATCGAGGCGATCCGCGGGCTGCGCGAGCGGGTTCCGGGGGCGAGGGCGATCGTCTTGTCGAGCTTCATCGACGACGAGAAGCTGTTCCCGGCCGTGCGGGCGGGGGCGGCCGGCTACCTGCTCAAGGACGTGCAGCCGAAGGAACTGGTCGACGCGATCCGGACCGTGCACGGCGGGGGCGCGCTCCTGCACCCCCGGGTCGCGTCACGGCTGCTCGTGGAGCTCACCACCGATCCCCTGACCCCGCGCGAGCGCGAGGTGTTGGGCCTCATCGGCCGCGGGATGGCGAACAAGGTCATCGCCCGCGAGCTCTCGCTGTCGGAGAAGACGGTCAAGGCGCATGTCAGCAGCATCCTGGCCAAGCTCGGCGTCACCGACCGCACGCAGGCGGCGCTCTACGCGGTCCGGGCGGGGCTCGTCGCGCCGCCCTCGTGACCTGATTCCATGTCGAGAAGCCCCGGCCGGCTCCGCTCACCAGGTGAAGGCCTCGACAGGCGCGGCCCACGACACCAGGAGACCCCGATGCCGAAGTACCTGCTGCTCAAGCACTACCGCGGCGGCCCGGAGCCGCACCATCCCTTCCCCCCGATGGACCAGTGGGCGCCGGAGGACGTGGAGGCGCACTTCGCCTTCCTGAGGCAGGTCCGCGAGCTGCTCGAGGAGAACGGCGAGTACGTCGACTCGCAGGCGCTCACCCCGGCGCAGACGTGGGTGCGCTACGGGGGCCCGGACGCCGCGCCGGTCACCACCGATGGCCCGCTGCCCGAGACCAGCGACCTGGTGGCGGGGTGGTACATGGTCGATGTCGATTCGCACGAGCGTGCGGTCGAGCTCGCCGCGCACATCTCCTCCGAGCCCGGCCCTGGCGGAGGGCCGCTGTACGAGTGGATCGACGTCCGTGAGGTCATGTCCCACGCGCCGTCGTCGACCGACGCGGCGTGATCGACGAGCCGACGCGACGGCTGGACGAGGGCGCGCTGCGCGTCCTCGTCCCTCGGGTACTCGCGGGCCTGGTCCGGCGGGGCGAGGACTTCGATGCCGCCGAGGACGCGCTGCAGGAGGCGCTGCTGGAGGCGCTGCGGGTGTGGCCCGAGCACCCGCCGCGCGACCCGCGGGCGTGGCTGGCGACGGTCGCGACGCGGCGGCTCGTCGACGCCCGCCGCAGCGAGGCCGCCCGCCACCGCCGCGAGGAGGCGACGTACGCGGAGCCGTCGCAGCCGGCCGCCACCGAGGAGGGCGACGACACGCTCTTCCTGCTCTTCTGCTGCTGTCACCCCGACCTCGCGCCCGCCTCCCAGGTGGCGCTGACCCTGCGCGCCGTCGGCGGCCTCACCACCCAAGAGATCGCCGACGCCTTCTACGTGCCCGAGGCGACGATGGCGCAGCGGATCAGCCGGGCCAAGCGCGCGCTTATCGGCCCGCCCGTCCGCCGCCTGGACCAGCCCGGTGACCTCGCCGTCGTGCTGCGCGTGCTCTACCTCATCTACACGGCCGGGCATACCGGGGGCCGTATCAACCTGGCGCGCGAGGCGATCCGGCTCGCCCGCCAACTCACCCTCGCCACCGAGGAACCGGAGGCGCGCGGGCTGCTCGCGCTGATGCTCCTCAACCACGCCCGCCTCCCGGCGCGGGTCGACTCAGAGGGTCGCATCGTCACGCTCGACCGGCAGGACCGTGGCCTGTGGGACACCCGCGAGATCGCCGAGGGCGTGCGTGTCCTGCAATCGGCGCTGGCCGTTCAGCGCCCCGGGCGCTACCAGATCGAGGCCGCCATCGCCGCCCTGCACGACGACGCGGCCACCGCCGAGGAGACCGACTGGCCGCAGATCCTCGCCTGGTACGACGACCTCGTCGCCCTCACCGACGCCCCGGTGCGCCAGGACCCAGCCGCCGTGCTCGGCCGCGCGGTCGCGGTCGGCCACGTCCTCGGTCCCGCCGCGGGGCTGCGCGAGACCGACCGGCTGCGCGAGGTGCTCGGCGACCGCCACCGGTGGCACGCCGTCCGCGGGCACCTGCACGAGCTCGACGGCGACCTGCCCGCCGCCGCCACGGCGTACGTCGATGCCGCCCGCGCGGCCACGAATATCTCCGAGCGAGACCACCTGGTCCGCCAGGCCGCCCGCGCTCGGGCCGCCGAGCTGTAGCTCACCGACTCCAAAGAAAGGAAGGTCGTGGACCCGCAAGAGATCACCGAAGAGCTCGAGCATCCCGGTGCGCGGAACCTGCTCGCCTCCGCGACGCTGCTCCAGGTGAGGTCGATGTACGACCAGATGGCACGTATCTCCATCGAGCCGGTATGGGCGCGGTTCTTCGACTTCGGTGCCGGCCGCATGCCGTCCTTCCTGACGAAGCTGGCGGCCGACGCCTAGGCGGAATCTGAGGGCCGCTCTCGCGGCCGTCAGTCCTTGTACGGGTCGTGGACGTCGCGACCGGCCATCGCGACGCCGAGCGGGCGGAGCGTGTGCTTCACGCGGATCGTGTCGCCGTGGGCGGCGAGCACGTCCGGGAGGCGCTTATAGACCTCCGGGGCCTCGTCTGCGCCACCGCCGATGAGGACGATGCCCTGCTCGCGCAGGCGGCCCTGCACCGCGGGCCAGTCGACCACGCCCGGCTTGAGCTGCTCCTCGACCCACACCTTCTTGAGGCCGACGTCCGGGTGGTCGGGGCAGGCCCCGTCGCTCTCGAACACCCGCTCGCAGTCCCGGCTCCGGCACGCCCAGCGCTTGCGCCGGCGCACCCGGCCCGCGGCCTTCGAGCGGCTCATCACCCGGCCGGCGCCGTGCACAGTCGAGAACAGGGCGTGCTCGTTCTCGCCCGACTCGACGCCCTCGAGGATCACCGACTCGTCGCCCATCGAGCCGCCCACGAAGCCCTCCTGGCCCGGTCGGGCCGGCGTGCAGCCCTTCCGGATCACCCAGTAGGTGCGGCCGAAGTGCTCCTCGTGCCACGCGAAGTTGTGGTGGTTGTGCACCTCGTGCACCGCCTCGGCGCCCAGGATCTCGAGCACCTTGGCGACCACGACGTCGCGGCCGGCGTAGGCGTACTCGCCCGCGAGCTCCATCGCGTCGACGTACGCGTCGCCGAGCTCGGAGCCGACCTCGAACAGCACCGGCGGCGAGTCCATCTCGCCCTCGACCGCCCGCTCGCCGAACTGCTTGCCCTCGGCGAGGGCCAGGAAGCCGGACGCGGTCTTGTGGCCGAAGCCACGCGAGCCGAAGTGGACGCCCACCCAGATCCGGCCCACCTCGTCCTCCATCAGATTGACGTAGTGGTTGCCGGAGCCGACCGTGCCGAGCTGTGACTCCGCGACCTGCACCAGCTTGCGCTGTGGCCGGAAGTCCGCGTTGCGGATCTTGTCCAGCACCGGATGGTCCGCCCGCTCCTGTGCGGGCACGCCCATGCCGAACGAGATCCGGCGCACGATCTCGCGCATGACCGGCTCGACGCCGCCGAGCGCGTCGAGATCGGCCCGGGTGAGCTCCGTCCGCGCGGCCTTGTTGCCGCAGCCGATGTCATAGCCCACGCCCGAGGGCGAGACGTAGCCCTCGTAGGCGATGCCGCCACCGATCGGCTGCGAGTAGCCTGGGTGATGGTCCGCGCACAGCACGCCGAACTCGGCGTCGCCGGCGTGCATGCACCGCTCGAGCTGCTTCAGGCTCCGCTCGTCGACGGAGCCGAACGTCTTGATCGTGCTCATGTGCGTTCCTCCTTTCATTGTCGTTGTCGAGGCCCCCGAGAGGAGTCGAACCTCTGCTCCCGGGTTCGCCGAGAACTGACCTGTGTAGGTCCCCGGTCCTAGGACCATTTCCCAATGGTGGACAGGGCGGGGCGCGCCTAGCGTCCTGGGCATGGATACGGCACTGATCACCGGCGCCTCGCGTGGCCTCGGGCTGGCCCTGGCGCGCGAGCTCGCGCGCCGTTCGTGGCGCCTCGTCATCGACGCGCGCGGCGGCGACGCGCTCGAATCCGCGCGGGCCGAGCTCGCGCGGCGAACGGAGGTCGTGGCGATCGCCGGCGACGTCGCCGACCCCGAGCACCGCCAGGCGCTGATCGCGGCCGCCGGCCCGCGGATCGACCTCCTCGTCAACAACGCGAGCCTGCTCGGCCCGAGCCCGCAGCCGCGCCTCGTCGACTACCCGCTCGACGTGCTCGAACGGGTCTACCGCGTCAACGTCCACGCACCCCTTGCGCTCTTCCAGGCCGCGCTCCCGCTCCTCCGCCCGGGCGCCTGTGTCCTCAACATCACGTCGGACGCCGCGGTCGAGGCGTACGAGGGCTGGGGCGGCTACGGCTCCTCGAAGGCCGCGCTCGAGCAGCTCACGCGGGTCCTCGCCGCGGAGCATCCGGAGTTGCGCATCGCCGCCGTCGACCCCGGCGACATGAACACGCAGATGCACCAGGAGGCGTTCCCCGGCGAGGACATCTCCGACCGCCCGCCGCCCGAGGACAGCGTGCCGGGACTGCTCACGATCGTGTACGGCGACGCGCCGAGCGGCCGCTACCAGGCCGGCGCGGTGGCGCCGGCATGAGCGCGGCGCTCGCGTTCGAGCCCCTGGCGGCGACCGAGCCGCCGGCCGAGCGCGACCAGGTGCGGCTGATGGTGGCCTCCCGCGCCGGCATCCGCCATGCCCGGTTCCTCGACTTGTCTGATCTCTTGGAGCCTGGCGACCTGCTCGTCGTCAACACGAGCGCCACGCTGCCCGCCGCGCTCCCGGTCTCAGGCGACCAGAGACTGCATCTCTCGACGCCGCTCCCCGCGCCGCCCCGTGGCTGGCCCGACGATGGCCACGAGCGCTGGGTGGTCGAGCTGCGGGACGGCACGGCGCCACATCGAGGCGCCGGGGCCGGCGAGCGGCTGACGCTGCCCGCCGGCGGGCAGGCCGAGCTGCTCGCGCCGTACCTCGGCGGCCGGCGACTGTGGGCGGCCCGCCTGAAGCTGCCCGAACCGCTGCTCGAGTACCTGGAGCGCCACGGCGAGCCGATCCGCTACCGCCACCTGCCCGACCCGCGCCCACTCGCCGACTTCCAGACCATCTTCGCGTCCGAGCCCGGCAGCGCCGAGATGCCGAGCGCGGGCCGGCCGTTCAGCGAGCGCGTGCTGGAGCGGCTCGAGGTCCGCGGCATCGCAGTGGCGACGATCGTGCTGCACGCCGGCGTGTCCTCGCTCGAGCGCGGCGAGGCGCCGTACCCGGAACGCTTCCGCGTCCCGCCCGGCACCGCCGCTGCCGTCAATGCCGCCCAGCGCGTGATCGCCGTCGGCACCACCGTCGTACGCGCGCTCGAGAGCGCGGCGGACGAGGCCGCGCGGGCAGAGAGCGCGGCGGACGAGGCCGCGCGACCCGGCGAACGGCGCGCCACGGTTCGTCCCGTCGAGGGGTGGACGCGGCTCGTAATCGGGCCGGACCGGTCCCCCCGGGTCGTGGACGGCGTCATCACCGGCTGGCACGAGCCCGACGCGAGCCACCTACTGATGCTGGAGGCCATCGCGGGTCGTCGCCTCGTCGAGCGTTCGTACGCGGCGGCGCTGGCCGACGGCTACCGCTGGCACGAGTTCGGCGACTCCCACCTCCTGCTCGCCGGCTGAAACCGAAAAGCTGTCTGATCTCTAGGCTCGAAAATACGCCAGAACGCCAACAAATAGGGCCCATACGGCAAAGCTGTCAGACAACTTGTAGGGGTACCCGTACCCGGGGGGTCGGGCCGCACGATTGATCCGCGGGTCGCCAAGCGTGACATTCCGCACTACATGTACGGCGAGACGATCGTGGGCCGCGCGCCCGAGCTCTCGGAACTGGCGGAGTTCGTCACCGACCCAGAAGCGCTCATACTCACCGGCGGACCCGGCATCGGCAAGACGACGCTGTGGGAGGCCGGAATCGAGGCGGCACGCAAGCATGGGCTTCGCGTCCTGTCCTCACGACCGACCGGCGCCGAGGCCCAGCTGGCCTTCTCGGCGCTGATCGACCTCTGCGACGGCCTCGACACCGATGGCCTCGCCGCCCCCCAGCGCTCGGCGCTGGACATCGCGCTGCTGCGCGTGCCGCCCGACGGCACGCCACCCGAGCCGCACGCGATCGCGCTGGGCTTCCTCAACCTCCTGCGCGGCCTGGCTGAGCGCGAGCCGCTGCTGGTGGCGATCGACGACCTCCAGTGGCTCGACGGGCCGTCGGCGAGCGTGCTCGCGTCCGCAGCCCGCCGGCTCGAGGGCGAGGGCGTCGCGTTCCTGCTCGCCAGGCGCCCCGGGCCCGTCTCCGAGCTCGAGCAGACCTTCGAGCGCCGTCGCCTGAAGCGCATGCCGATCGAACCGCTGAGCTTCGGCGCCACGCGCCGGCTGCTCGCCGAGCGGCTCGGGCTCACCCTGCCGCGCCATCTCCTGCGACAGATCGCCGACTCGACGCTCGGCAACCCGCTGTTCGCGCTCGAGCTCGGGCGCATGGTGCTCGAGCACGGGCTGCCCGAGTTCGGCGACGACCTCCCGGTCCCGCACGCGGCCGAGGACATGCTCGGCACCCGTGTCGCGGCGCTGCCCGAGGCGAGCCGGCGCCTGCTGCTCGCGGTCGCGCTCGGCGGCGAGCTGCGGACCGCCGAGCTGGTCGAGCTGTCGGGCGCCGGCGATCTCGACGACGCCGTGGACGCGGGCCTGCTGACCGTGGCGGGCGACCGCGTGCGCGCCACCCACCCGTTGCTCGCCGCCGCCGCCAAGTCGTGCTCCCGCGCGCGCGAGCGGCGCGAGCTCCACCTCGCCCTGGCCGGGGTGGTCGCCGACCGCGAGCTGCGCGCGCTGCATCTCGCGCTCGCCACCGACGGCGCCGATCCGGAGCTCGCCCGCGCGGTGTCCGACGCGGCCACGACCGCCTCCGCCCGCGGCGCCACGGCCGAGGCGGTCCAGCTCGCCGAGCACGCACTGCGGCTGACGCCGTCGGGCGCCGCCGAGCGCACCGATCGGCTGCTCGAGCTCGGGGCCTATCTGGAGCGGGCCGGGCTCAAGCAGCGCATCACCGACCTGCTGCTCGACGAAGTCGAGTCGTTCCCCGCGGGCGCGCCGCGCGCGCGAGGCTGGCTGCTGCTCGCCAGCGGCGCCCACGTCCGTACGCTCGACGATCTGCTGCGCCACTTCGACATGGCGGCGGCGGAGAGCGAGGACGAGCCCGCGCTGCGGGCCGTGGCCCTGGCGAAGAAGGCGATCCACGCGAGCACGAGCTCGATGTCCGCGGTCCAGGCCGAGGCCTGGGCGCTGGTGGCGCTCGCCGACGCGCAGTTCCAGGGCCCCGCCGCGGTCCGGCTGGCGCTCGTCGCCCTGTGTTGGGCGCGCGCGCTGCGCGGGCGCCCGATCGACGACCTGCGGGCGCGGTTCCACGCGGTCGACGACGCCGTCCCCTTCATCGCCGAGTCGCCCGACCGGCCCGCCGGCCTGCAGCTCGTGTGGCGCGGCGACATGCGGGAGGCGAGGCCGGAGGTGCAGCGACTGCTGTGCGCGGCCGACACGCTCGGCGAGCCGGTCTCCTACGCCCTCGAGCGCGCGCACCTGTGCGAGGTCGAGCTCCGCGCGGGCGAGTGGGACGCGGCCGAGCACCTGCTGGACGAGTGGGCGATGTCCGCCGAGCGCGATCTGCTGGTGGCGCCGCTCTACGACAAGTCGCGCGCGGCCCTCGCCGCCGGCCGCGGACTGCTCGCCGAGACCGAGTCGTGGGCCGAGAAGGCGATCTCGGTCGGCGAGGCGACGGGCCGCATCTGGGAGCCGCTCGAGGCGCGACACGCGCTCGGGACGATGAAGTTGCTCGCGCACGAGCCGGCCCGGGCGGCCGAGATCCTCCGCGAGGTCTGGGACCACACCCAGCGCGAGGGCATCGACGACCCGGGCGTGATCCCGGTCGCGCCCGACCTGGTGGAGGCTCTGCTGGCGGTCGGCGAGCTCGACGAGGCGCGCGCGGTCGTCGAGCGCCTGCGCGCGCTCAGCGAGGAGCAGGAGCACCCCTGGGGCCTCGCAACGGCGAAGCGCTGCGCCGCGCTGCTCCGCCTTGCCGTTGACGGCTACGACGAGCAGGCCGCGACCGACCTCGTCGACGCCGCCGCGGCCTACGGGTCGCTCGGCCTGCGCTTCGACCGGGCGCGGACGCTGCTCAGCCTCGGCCGCGCGCAGCGGCGCTACAAGCAGTGGCGCGGTGCCCGCGAGTCGCTGGAGTGCGCGGTGGCGGCGTTCGACGAGCTCGGCTCGCCGGGCTGGGCGGACGAGGCGCGGGCGCAGCTCGCTCGCGTCGGCGGCCGGCGCCCGCGGCAGGACGACGACGGGCTGACGCCGAGCGAGCAGCGCGTCGCCGAGCTGGCGGCGGACGGCCGGTCCAACAAGGAGATCGCGCGGACGCTCTACGTCACCGTCCACACCGTCGAGGTCCATCTCTCGCGCGCGTACGCGAAGCTCGGGGTCCGCTCCCGCACCCAGCTCGCCGGCCGCTTCGCGGCCCTGGCGCAGGGCTGACGGCTACTCGCCGGCGGCGCGCAGCGGGGAGCGTTCGAGCGGCTCGGCGAGCAGCATCTCCTTCGTGAAGATGAGGTCCGAGCGGTTGTAGTCGCCCATCTCGTAGTCGTGGCCCATCGTGATCGCGTCGAACGGGCACGCGATCTCGCAGTAGCCGCAGAAGATGCAGCGCGAGAGGTTGATCTCGTACACGGCCGCGTAGCGCTCGCCGGCGCTGACCCGGTTCTCGGGCGTGTTCTCGGCGGCGACGACGCGGATGCAGTCGGCGGGGCAGGCGGCGGCGCACAGCGAGCAGCCGACGCACTTCTCGAGCCCCGTGTCCTCGAACCGGTGGAGCTTGTGGCGGCCGCGGAAGCGCGGGTACACCGGCGTCTTCTGCTCCGGGTACTGGATCGTCGTCGGGCCCTCGATCATCCGCCCGAACGTGGTCCGCAGGCCCTTGAGCGTGGCGCCGAACGCGCGGTACGTGCTCGCCACCGGGCTGGGCCGGGGCGCGCGGATGACCTGGATGACGTCGGGGCCGGGGTCGTAGGGCATTAGTGGTTTCTCCCGTGGGTCGTGGCGCGCTTGGGCGGTCGCTGGCGTCGCCTGGCCAGGACGCAGATCCGCAGGAATCCCTCTGGGATTTCAAGGGTCGAGGACACAGCCAGGCGGCGATCAGCGGCCGATCCAGGCGTGTCGGGACTCGCGGGAGGGACCACTAGGTTTCGACCACCAGGATTGCAGTGACGAGGGCGTTGAGCGTCGCCAGCGGGAGGAAGACCTTCCAGCCCAGCGCCATCAGCTGGTCGTAGCGCAGCCGCGGCAGCGTCGCCCGGACCCAGATGAAGAAGAAGACGAGCGCCAGCATCTTCACGATGACGACGATCGGATCGACCCACGTCGGCGGGTCCACGAACGGGATGTTCCAGCCGCCGAGGAAGAGCGTCACCGCGATGCCGGACACCACGACGACGTTCAGGTACTCGGCCGCGAAGAACGCGGCGAAGCGCCCGCCGCCGTACTCGGTGTTGTAGCCGCCGACCAGCTCGGCGTCGGCCTCCGCGAGGTCGAACGGCGGCCGGTTGGTCTCGGCGAACGACGCGACCATGAAGATCACGAAGCCGAAGAACTGCGGGATGAAGAACCACACGCCTCCGTCCTGCTTCTCGACGATGTCGACCATCGAGAGCGACCCGGCCATCATGATCACGCCGATGATCGAGAGGCCCTGCGCGACCTCGTAGGAGATCAGCTGCGCGGCGGCGCGCATCGAACCCAGGAACGAGTACTTCGAGCCCGACGCCCAGCCGCCGAGCATCAGCCCGTAGAACGCGATCGCGCCGAACGCGAAGGCATACAGGATGCCCACCGACGGGTCGACGCCGTAGAGCCCGATGTCGGTGCCGAAGATGTCGACGACGTTGGAGAACGGGATGATCGCCACGGTCGCGACCGCGGTCAGCATCGAGATCGCGGGGGCGATCGCGAACAGCCAGCCGGTCGCCGTCCGGGGCCGGAACTGCTCCTTGAAGACCAGCTTCCCGATGTCGGCGATCGGCTGCAGCCACCCGTAGGGGCCGACGCGGTTGGGGCCATAGCGGTGCTGGAAGCGACCGAGCAGCTTGCGCTCGCCGAGCAGCGCGACCGGCACGATCTGGAAGACGACGGCGAAGATCACGACCGCCTTCAGGATCTGCGCCCACCAGGGCTCGTAGTAGCCGACCTCGGCGAAGATCACGGCTTCCGGACCTCCACGAGCGCATCGGCCAGGACATTGGCCGGCGCGCCGTGCACGCCCTCGCCCACGAACACCGAGCCGGGCGGCACGGCGGCGCGCAGCTTGGCGGTGCCGGCGATGCGGGTGCCGTTGGTGCCGACCTCGACGCGGTCGCCCTCCCGCACGCCGAGCGTCTCGGCGTCGGCGGGCGAGAGCTCGACCACCTGGCGTGGGATCAGGAACTGGAGGATGGGCGAGACGTCGACCTCCTTGGCCGCCCACAGGCTGCGGAACGTGCCGAGGCGCAGCTTGCCGTCGCTCGCCGCCGGAGCGGCGGGCGGCACGTCCAGGGCCGACCCCGGGGTGGGTGGGAACAAATCCCACTCGCCGAAGCGCTCCGGCCAGCGGATCCCGCGCCCGCCGATCTCGTCGAGCGTCAGCCCGGCGTAGAACGGGACGGCGTCGAACAGCTGCCGGGAGGCCGCGGCACCAGACACCACGCCGAGGTCGGCGAGGTCGGAGATCACCTGCCAGATCGGCCGGACGCCGAGCTTGCCGCCGCGGCCCTTCGGGCGGCCGATCGCGGCCCGCAGCCGCTGCACGCGCCCGTCGAGGTTCGTGACCGTGCCCTCCTTCTCGGGGTACGCCTCGCCCGGGAAGACGACGTCGGCGTGCTCGCGCACGGTGTCGGTGAGCACGTTCTCGACCGCGATCACGGTCTGCGCGGTCCCGAGCGCCTTCTCCCACAGCGCGCGGTCCGGGAAGAAGCGCACGGGGTCCGCATAGTTGAGCCACACGGTCGACAGCTCGCCGGTCGCCAGCCCCTCGGCGATCCCGCGGGCGTCGAGGCCGCGCTCGCCGCACGTGGCAAATCCGGGGCCGTGGCCGGGCGCGAAGCCGGCCTCGCGCAGCCCGCGCGCGTTCGGCACCGACGGGACCTCGATCAGGCCGGCGCCGGGCCGCGCCAGGCCGAGCCGGCCGGCGAGGTTGAGCAGCGCCCGGGCGCCGTCCGCGGTCAGCGCGCGGTCGCCGTAGACGATCACCAGGTCGTCGCCCGCGTCGCGCAGCCAGGCGGCCAGGTCGCGCATCGACTGCGCGTTCGAGCCGGCCGCCGTCGCCGCCCCGCCGAGGTTCCCCTCGTCGCCGGCCAGCGCGGCGTCGAGCGCCACCAGCAGCCCGGCCGCGCCGCCGGGCGCGATCCGCGTCACGGAGGCGGCCGAGGCGTCGAGCGCGGTCGGCCGGGCGCTCGCCACCGCGAGCTTGACGCCGTGCCGGCGGATGCCCTTGCGCAGGCGAAGGTCGAGCACCGGCGCCTCGTCGATCGGGTCGCACTCGAGCAGCAGCACCGCGTGCGCGTACTCGAGGTCGGGGATCGTGGCGCCGAGGGCGGGGGAGGACAGCGCGCGCGCCACGTCGAGCGGCAGCTCGCCGCCCGGGCGCGAGGCCAGATGGCCGGAGCCGAGCCGCTCGCGGAACAGCTTCTGGAGGAGGAAGGCCTCCTCGTTGCTGGTCTCGCCGCCGGCCACCGCCGCCGCCCGCGCGCCGGCCTTCTCCAGCGCGGCGCCCGCGGCGGCCAGCGCCTTGTCCCACGACGCCGGCATCAGCTCGGTCCCCTCGCGCACCAGCGGCTCGACGATCCGCTCGTCCACGTGCACGGCCTGGTAGCCGAAGCGCCCGCGGTCGCACACCCAGCCGTCGTCGACGTCGGGATGGTCGCGCGCGAGCACGCGCATGACCCGCTCGTCGCGCACGGTGAGCTCGACGTTGCAGTGCGCCGGGCAGCCCGGGCAGACGGTGCCGGCGCCCTCGATGTCCCACGGCCGCGCGCGGAAGCGGTAGGCGCGCGAGGTCAGCGCGCCCACCGGGCACAGCTCGATGATGTTGCCGGAGAACGGGCCGACGTACGGATGGCCGTCGAACGTGCCGACGTACGAGTGCCCGCCGCGCTCGAGCAGGATCAGCTGGTAGTCCTCGCTGATCTCCTGCGAGAAGCGCACGCAGCGGTAGCAGAGGATGCAGCGCTCGCGGTCGATCGCGATCGTCGGCGACAGTTCGAGCGGCTTCTTGAAGTGGCGCTTGGGCTCGATGAAGCGCGACGTGCCCGGGCCCCAGCCGTAGGTGATGTCCTGCAGCGGGCACTCGCCGCCCTTGTCGCAGACCGGGCAGTCGAGCGGGTGGTTGATGAGCAGGAACTCGACCACCGCCCGCTGGGCCTGGTGCACGCGCTCGGTCTGGGTGTGGACGACCATGCCGTCCCGTACCGCGGTCGAGCAGCCGGTCTGGAGCTTCGGGATGCCCTCGATCTCGACCAGGCACATGCGACAGGCGCCCACCGGCTGGCCGAGCTTCGGCTCGTAGCAGAAGACGGGGATCTCGACGTCGCCGTACTTGCCCGCGTCGACGAGCATGGCGCCCTGGGGCGCCTGCACCTCGCGGCCGTCGATCGAGAACGTGACCATGTGGACGTCGGGCCGCGGCATGGCTACGCGACGGCCGCCGTGGGATCGATGTCCGCCGGGTCGAGCATCGGGTAGGGGCCGGCGTGGCGGCCGCGGTTGACCTGCGGGATCGCGGCGCCGAGCCCGTTGGCGTCGCGCGCCGCCTCGATGTGCGCCTCGAACTCCTCGCGGAAGTGCTTGATCATCGAGCCGATCGGCATCGCCATCGCGTCGCCGAGCACGCACAGGCAGTTGCCGATGATCTGCTCCTGGACCGAGGCCATGATGTCGAGGTCCATCGGCGTCGCCTCGCCGGTCATCACGCGCTCGAGCATCCGCACGGTCCAGTTCGTGCCCTCGCGGCACGGCGTGCACTTGCCGCACGACTCGTGGCGGTAGAACTTCGCGGTCTTGAGCGCGACGTCGAGGATCGGGATCGAGTCGTCGATGACGATGATCGCGCCAGAGCCGAGCATCGAGCCGGCCTTGGCCATCGAGTCGAAGTCGTACGGCAGGTCGAGATGCTCGTCGGAGCCCGTGAGCACGGGCGCGCTCGAGCCGCCCGGGAACCACGCCTTGACCTTGCGGCCCTCCGGCGGGCCGCCCGCGAGGTCGAAGATGATCTCGCGCGACGGGACGCCGAGCGTGATCTCGTAGTTGCCGGGCCGCTGGACGCAGCCGCTGACCGACACGACCTTCGTCCCCGTCGAGGTCTGGGTGCCGATCTCGGCGAACTTCGCGCCGCCCATGCGCAGGATCACCGGCACGTTCATCAGCGTCTCGACGTTGTTGATCAGCGTCGGGCCCCGGTAGAGCCCCTGCACGGCCGGGAACGGCGGCTTCAGGCGCGGGTTGCCGCGCTTGCCCTCGAGCGCGTCGAGCAGCGCGGTCTCCTCGCCGCAGATGTAGGCGCCGGCGCCGCGGTGGACCACGAGGTCGAGCGCGAAGTCCGAGCCCAGGAGGTTCTCTCCGACGTAGCCCGCGGCGCGAGCCTCGGCGAGCGCGGCGTCGAGCACGTCGGCCTGGTGGGAGTACTCGCCGCGGATGAAGATGAACGACCGGTTAGCGCCGATCGCGTACGCCGCGATGATCATGCCCTCGATGAGCAGATGCGGGTTCTTCTGCATCAGCTCGCGGTCCTTGAACGTCCCGGGCTCGGACTCGTCCGCGTTGCAGACGAGGTACTTGTCCATCGCGCCCTTCGGGATGAACGACATCTTCTTGCCCATCGCGAAGCCTGCGCCGCCGCGGCCGCGGACGTTCGAGGCGAGCATCTCGTCGAGCACGTCCTGCGAGTCCATCGAGAGCGCCTTGCGCAGCATCTCGTAGCCGCCGCGCCTGGAGTAGCCGTCGAGCGTGGGCAGCTCGGGGTCGTCGATGTCCTTGTAGAGCAGGTGCATCACGCCCCCTTCCAGTGCTCGATCGCGATCTTGCGCTTCTTGAGCTGCTTGTCGGGCAGCACCTCGCGGCCCGCCTTGACGTCGTCGACGATCCGCGCGCAGTCGTCCTCCTCGAGCGGCCCGACGTACTCACCGTCGACCGACGCCATCGGCGCAATGTCGCACGCCCCCAGGCACTCGAACGCCTTGACGTGGAAGTCGGGGTCGTCGCCCGCGGCGCTCAGCATCGCCTCGTAGATCGCGTCCGCCCCCAGCAAGGAGCACGAGATGTTCGTGCACACGTAGACGTCGTGCCGCCCCTTGGGCGTCGTCGAGAACATGTCGTAGAACGTCGCCACCGCGGTCAGGTACGCGGGCGTGAGGCGCATGACGCAGGCGGCCTGCTCGATCGCGGTCGGCGAGCACCAGCCGTGCTCGCGCTGGACGATGTGCAGGGACGGGATCGCGGCTGACCGGATGTCCGGGTACTTGGCCATCTGCGCCTCGATCGCGACCCGGATGTGCTCCGGGACCGGCGTGGTCGCGGGGTCGGGGACGACCGCCGGGTCCTTGGTGAGGTCGGCGGCGTCGTCCCAGCCGGGGACGCGCGACCCGTGGGCGAAGCGCGGGACCTGATTAGGATCGATTGCCATGTCAGAACGTCAACTTCCCGACCATCGAGGGTCCCTGCCGTTGCCGAAATCCGGCGGTGATGGCTTCGCCGATCACCGATCGATCCCACCGAGAATCGGGTCGAGCATCGCGAGCGTCGCGATGAGGTCGGCGATGTACTCGTCCTGCGCCATCGGCCTGAGCGCCTGGAGGTTCACGAACGACGGCTCGCGCATGTGCACGCGGGCCGGCTTGGACGAGCCGTCGGCGCGGATGAAGCAGGCGAGCTCGCCGCGCGGCGACTCGATCGGGTAGTACACCTCGCCCGGCGGCACGCGGAAGCCCTCCGTCACGAGCTTGAAGTGGTGGATCAGCGCCTCCATCGAGGTCGCCAGCTCGTGCCGCGGCGGCAGCGCGTACTTGCGGTTGTCGGAGATGTAGGGGCCCTCGGGCAGGCCGTCGAGCGCCTGCTCGACGATCTTGGCCGACTCGCGCATCTCCGCCATGCGGACGCGGTAGCGGTCGTAGTTGTCGCCCACCGAGCCGACCGGGATCTTGAACTCGAAGTGGTCGTAGCTCGAGTAGGGGTGCGCCTTGCGCAGGTCCCACGGGTTGCCGGCGGCGCGCAGCAGCGGCCCGGTGACGCCGAGGCCGAGCAGCGTCCGCTCGTCGACGATGCCCGTGCCGCGCAGGCGCTGGAGCACGATCTGGTTGGAGTCGATGAGGTTCTCGTACTGCTCCAGGCGCGACGGGAACTCGGCGATGAACGCGCGGACCTTCTCCTCCCAGCCGGCCGGGATGTCCTCGGCGACCCCGCCGACCTGGATGTAGCGCGTGTGCATGCGCTGGCCGGACGACATCTCGAACAGGTCGAGGACCCGGTCGCGGTCGCGCCACGCGTACCAGAACACCGAGATCGCGCCGAGGTCGAGCCCGCCGGCCGCCAGCCACAGCAGGTGCGACGCGATCCGGTTGAGCTCGAGGTGGAGGATGCGCAGGTACTGGCCGCGCGGCGGCACCTCGAGGTCGAGCAGCGTCTCGACGGCGCCGCAGAACGTCATCGCGTTGAAGTAGTAGGCGAGGTAGTCCATCCGCTCGATGACGGGGATGACCTTCCAGTACGCCTTGTCCTCGGCGGTCTTCTCGATCCCGGTGTGGACGTAGCCGATGATCGGCTGGATGTCGCGCACCACCTCGCCCTCGAGCGTGGTGAGCAGCCGCAGCACGCCGTGGGTGGCCGGGTGGTGCGGGCCGATGTTGAGCGTGAGCATCTCCTCGTGCTCGGGGTGCGCGATGTGCGCGAGCTCGATCGACTGCTCCTGCTCGCGGTAGCTGATGCCGCCGGGCCGGGTGCTGACCTCGCTCACTGCCAGTACCCGGGGCTCTGGGGCTCGTTGTGCGTGAACAGCACGGGCTCACCGCCGATCGGGAAGTCGCGACGCTGGGGATGGCCCTCGTAGTCCTCGGGCATGAGGATCCGCCGCAGGTCCGGGTGCTCCTCGAAGATCACGCCGAACATGTCGTAGATCTCGCGCTCCTGGTGGTCGGCGGTCGGCCACTGCGGCGTGACCGACTTGACCACCGGGTCGTCGATCGGGACGCGGAGCTTGACCGTGATGCGGTCCACCTCGGTCATGTCGAGCATCTCGTAGTGGACGCCGAGCCGGGGCTCCTCCGGGTAGTAGTCGACGCCGTGGACGCTCGCGAGGAAGCCGAAGCCGCGCTCCTTCAGGTGGGCGAGCGTCTCGCGCACGGTCGGCGGCGCGATCGTCAGCGCCGCCTTGTTGCGGAAGAACGTCGTGTCCACCACCGCGTCGGCGCCGTGGGCGTCACGCAGCTCCTGGGCGATGAGCTCCAGGCCGGTGGCGTCAGGCACGCGAGCCCTCTCCGCCGCCGGTGACGCCGATCGAGTGCGCGGCGGCGGGGTCGGCGGCGAGCTCGGACTCGACGAACTCCTCGGTCCCGCGGCCGCCGTAGCGGGTCCGCCAGCCGAGGTCCGGCTTGGCGAGGATCATCGCCCGCAGCTTGATGATCCCGTAGGCGAGCGCCTCCGGCCGCGGCGGGCAGCCCGGCACGTGGACGTCGACCGGCATGAACTTGTCCGCCGGCACGATCGCGTAGTTGTTGAAGACGCCCATCGACGACGAGCAGGCGCCCATCGCGATCGCCCACTTCGGCTCCAGCATCTGGTCGTACACGCGGCGGACGATCGGCGCCATCTTGATCGAGATGCGCCCGGAGATGATCAGCAGGTCGGCCTGGCGCGGTGAGGCGCGGAAGGCCTCGAAGCCGAAGCGGGCGATGTCGACCCGCGCGGCGACGATGCCCATCTGCTCCATCGCGCAGCAGGCGAGCCCGAACGTGGCGGGCATGATGCCGTTGGCGCGCGCCCAGTTCGCCGCCTTGTCCATCGTCGTCGTGAGGAGGCGCTCCTCGACGTACTTGTCGAGGTCGGGCCCGTCGAGATCGCCGCGCAGCATCTGACGCGCCCGCAGCTGCCGCGCGCGGAACGCGCCGTCCGAGCCGGCGCCGAGGCGCTCTCGCTTCACCTCCACTCCAAGGCCCCCCTTCGCCACACGTAGATGAACGCGATGGCCAGCAGCACGATGAAGACGATCGTCTCGATCAGCGCGAACGTCCCGAACGCCTTGAGCTGGATGGCCACCGGGAACAGGAAGATGACCTCGATGTCGAAGAGGATGAAGAGCATCGCCACGAGGTAGAAGGAGATGCCGAAGCGCATGCCCCGCTTGACCTCTGAGGGCAGCCCGCTCTCGTACGGTTCATCCGTCGCGGGGCGGCGCCGCACCCCGCGCGGCCCGAGCATCGTGTTGAGGTACGCGAAGGTCAGGCCCAGGATCGCGCCCAACCCCACGAAGACCAAAGCGGGTGCGTACGAACGGATCACCGCTGGGAATTGTTAGCACCGTGACGCGGAGTTTGTGCGGCTGTGTTACTTAGTGGCATTCGGCTCTATCACAGGAGTCCGGCCGCTCTTACCCCGAGCAGGCTCACGACGAGCGCCGAAGCGGCCATCACGCCCATCTCCCGGCGCATGATCGCCCGCACCAGCGCGTGCTGCTCGGCCGCCGCGAGCGCCTCGACGTCGGCGCGCCCCTCGAGGCCGCGCTGCGCGAGCACCGTGTCGGCGGCGACGATCCGCAGCTGCTCCGCCACGAACGACACGCCGAGCGGCACGAGCCCGTAGATCAGGTGCAGCTCGGGGAGGTCGCGGCCGGCGACGAGCAGGATCGCCCCGTCGACCGCCTGCAGCATCACGAGGCCCTGGCCGACACGCAGGAGCGGCCAGAACCCCGGCCCTTCGCGCTGCCGCCACCAGCACCACGCGCCCCACCCGCCCGCCGCGACGTTGACCGCGATCAGCGCGACGCCGAGGCCGACGTGGAAGGCGGTCACGCGCGGTAGTCCCCGCGGAACCACAGCAGCGGCTCGCCCTGCCCGGCCTCCGCGGACTCGACGGCGCCGATGCCGATCGTATGGTCGCCCGCCGGGATCAGGCGCTCGAGCCGGCAGCCGATCCAGGCGAGCGCGCCGTCGAGCACGGGGATGCCGTCGTGCATCGCGTGCGGCACGCCCGAGAACTTCTCGCGCTCGTCGGTCTTGGAGGCGAACAAGCGCGCGAGGTCCTCCTGGCCGGCCTCGAGGATGTTCACGCCGAAGCGGCCGGTCGCCTGCACGGCCCGCAGCGTCCGCGCCTCGCGGTCGAACGCGACGAGCAGCAGCAGCGGCTCGAGCGACAGCGAGGTGACCGCGTTCGCGGTCATCCCGACCGGGCCGTCCACGGTCTGCGCCGTCACCACCGTCACGCCGGTCGCGAAGTGCCCCATGACGGAGCGGAAGCGCTCCGGGCCGACCTCCCTCATCGCACGACGAGTCGGCCGGTCATGCCGAGCTGCTCGTGGTTGGCCACCGTGCACAGCATCTTGTACGTACCGGGGCGAAGGGTCGCGGTCTCGGTCGCGCTGTCGCCGGGGAGCAGGGTCGTGACCTTCACGGGCTCGCCGTCGCGGTCCCGGACGCGGAGGTTGTGGCCGAGGCGGCCGCGGTTGGTCACCACGACCGTCAGCTCGCCCGCCTGCGCGCGCACGTTCTGGGGCTTGATGAGGAAGTCGTCGAGCGTGATCTCGACCCGTCCGCCTCGCACCTCGGCGGCCGGGCCGAGCCCGCCGCAGCCTCCCGCGGCGAGGGCCGCGAGGGCGACGGCGATGGCGCGGACGAGCAGCATCGGGGGCGGCATTGTTCCGTATGCTTGCCCCCTTCATGGGCTGCACTCCCCGCCGACTGAAGGCCGCTGCGGCGCTGGCGGTCGCCGCGCTGGCGCTCGCCGCCTGCGGGAGCGAGGGCATCCAGCTCGCGGACAACGACCCGAATTACGCGGGCGCCGCGCTGTTCAAGCAGAACTGCGCCGCGTGCCATTCGCTCTCGTACGCGGGCGCGAAGGGCTCGGCTACCGACGTCGGGTCGCGCGAGCGCAAGGACGGGCCGAACTTCAACGAGCGCAAGGAGGACGTCGAGGACGTCCTGTACGCGATCCGCAACGGCGGCTTCTCGTCCGGCCCGATGCCGCAGAACATCGTCACCGGCGACGACGCCCAGAAGGTCGCCGAGTTCGTCGCGGAGTACTCCGGCCGCGGCTCTGAGTAGTCCTCATGCTGGACCTCAAGCAGATCCGGCGCGATCCAGAGCCGGTGCGCGCGGCGCTCGCCCGCCGTCGTGACGACTCCGAGGCGCGGCTGGACCGCGTGCTCGAGCTCGACGAGCGCACGCGCGCGCTGCGGCCCGAGGTCGAGTCGCTGAAGGCGCAGCAGAACGCGGCGTCGAAGGCGATCGGGGCGGCCAAGCAGCAGGGCGGCGACGCGGCGGCGGAGATCGCCGCGATGCAGGACGTTGCCCAGCGCGTGAAGGCGCTCGGGCAGGAGCTGGCCGACGCCGACGCCGAGCTGCAGGCCGCGCTGGCGACGCTCCCGAACCCGCCCGACCCGACCGCCGCCGACGAGGACACCACGCTGCGCGAGGAGGGTGATCGTGGCCCAGAGGGCCACGATCACTTGGAGGTAGCGGGATCGCTGATCGACATGGAGGCCGGCGCGCGCGTGGCCGGGTCGCGGTTCGCGTACCTGCGCGGCGACCTCGTGCTCCTCGAGCTGGCGCTCTTCCGGTGGGCGCTGGAGATTCTCATGGAGGAGAATTTCCAGCCGGTCGTGCCGCCGGTGCTGGTGCGCGAGGAGGCGCTGTACGGGACGGGGTTCCTGCCCGACACCGAGCAGCAGATCTACCGCCTGCCCGACGACGACCTCTACCTCGTGGGGACCAGCGAGGTGCCGCTGGCGTCGATGCATGCCGGCGAGATCCTCGACGCCGGCACGCTCCCGCTCCGCTACGCCGGCATTTCGCCGTGCTTCCGCCGTGAGGCGGGCGCCGCGGGCCGCGACACGCGCGGGATCCTGCGCGTGCACCAGTTCGACAAGGTCGAGATGTTCAGCTTCGTGGAGCCGGAGGCGTCGGCCGACGAGCACGAGCGGCTTCTGGCGTTCGAGGAGCGGTTCCTGCGCGAGCTGGACATCCCGTACCGGGTGGTCAACATCGGCGCGGACGACCTCGGTGCCTCGGCGGCCAAGAAGTACGACCTCGAGGCCTGGATGCCGGGCCAGCAGCGCTACCGCGAGGTGACGTCGACCTCCAACACGACCGACTTCCAGGCGCGCCGGCTCGACATCCGCTACCGCGACGAGAGCGGCCGCCCGCGCCACGTCCACACGCTCAACGGCACGGCGGTCACGTGGCGCCACCTGATCGCGCTGCTCGAGAACCACGGCCGGACCGTTCCCGACGCGCTGGTGCGCTGGGGTGCTCCGCCGGAGCTCCGGGTAGAGGACGCGTCATGACGGAGCGCGAGACCCCGATCACGCCGGACGAGCCCGAGATCCCTGCCGAGCCGCCGGACCCCGACGCCATCGAGCCGGAGGTCGACGACCAGCCGCTCGGCCCGCCCGCCGACCTCGACGAGGACGAGGCGCCGCTCCCCGGACTCCCAGAGTCGGAGCCGCCGGCCAGCGAGTGAAGGCGCGAGCGCTTCGACCCGCCCCGAATCGGGAAGAAAGGGGGTAGAAAGGAGCAAGATCAATGGAACGCACGAAGGGCTTCTCCCTGGCCAAAGGGCCGGTAGGGATCATCGGCATCGTGCTGCTGGCCGGCGGCGTCCTCGGGCTGCTGTGGGGCTCGACCGACTTCACCAGCAGCGCGCCGAACGGCGACGTGACCGGCGACACATGGTTCGGCATCGAGGGCAACGGCTGGACATGGCTGCTGTTCGCCGGCGCCGGCCTCATCCTGCTGCTGAGCGCGCCGATGCACTGGGGCGCCAAGACGATGGCGCTGATCGTCGGGCTCGCGCTGGGCGCGGCCGCCGTGATTGCGACGATCGACGGCAGCGACGTGTTCGGCATCTTCGCCGCCAACGACATGACGAAGCTCATCTGGGGCGTCGCTGCCGTGGCACTGGTGATCGTGGCGATGCTGCCGCGGGTCGGCAAGCGCCGGCGCGAGGAGGTCGTCGTCGAACGCGACGGCGCGAGTCGCTTCGACCGCGACGGGCGGCGCGTCACCGAGCCGGCCGAGACGACCACCACCCACCGGCGCGCGTAGGGCGCGGCGCTGGTAAGCATCGGCGGCATGGAAGCCGCCACCGCCGCCCAGACGCCGTTCTCGCTCGAGCTCTCGCAGGACCAGCGCGACATCCGCGACTGGGTGCACGGCTTCGCTGAGCAGGTCGTGCGCCCGGCCGCGTCGGAGTGGGACGAGCGCGAGGAGACGCCGTGGCCGATCATCGCCGAGGCGGCCAAGATCGGCCTCTACGGCTTCGAGGCCATGGCGCAGTTCTACTCCGACGAGACCGGGCTCACGCTCCCGATCGTCAACGAGGAGCTGTTCTGGGGCGACGCGGGGATCGGCATGGCGATCATGGGCACGTCCCTGGCGGTCGCCGCGATCTTCGGCCAGGGCACCGGCGAGCAGGCGGGGGAGTGGATCCCGCGCTGCTTCGGGACCGAGGCCGAGCCGGCGGTGGCCGCGTTCTGCGTGAGCGAGCCCGACGCCGGCTCGGACATCTCGTCGCTGCGGACGCGCGCGGTCTACGACGCGGCCAAGGACGAGTGGGTGCTCAACGGCCAGAAGGCGTGGGCCACCAACGGTGGGATCGCGGCGGTGCACGTGGTCGTCGCGTCGATCGACCGCGAGCTCGGCTCCCGCGGGCAGGCCGCGTTCGTGATCCCGCCCGACACGGCCGGCCTGACGATGGGGACGAAGATCCGCAAGCACGGGCTGCGCGCCTCTCACACCGCCGACGTGTTCCTCGACGACTGCCGCGTTCCCGGCGCGTGCCTGCTCGGCGGCCGCGAGAAGCTCGAGGAGCGAATCGCCCGCGCGCGCGAGGGCGGCGGTTCTCGCGGCCAGGCGGCGATGCAGACCTTCGAGGCGACGCGGCCGACGGTTGGCGCGCAGGCGCTCGGCATCGCGCGCGCGGCGTACGAGTACGCGCTGGGGTATGCGCTGGAACGCGAGCAGTTCGGCCGCCCGATCATCGACAACCAGGCGATCGCGTTCACGCTCGCCGACATGAAGACCGAGATCGACGCGGCGCGGCTGCTGGTCTGGCGGGCGTCGTGGATGGGGCGCAGCGGCCGGACGTTCGAGAACGCTGAGGGCTCGATGTCCAAGCTCAAGGCCGGCGAGGTCGCGGTGTGGGCGACCGAACGGGCGATCCAGGTGCTCGGCGGCAACGGGTACACGCGCGAGTACCCGGTGGAGCGGATGCACCGGGACGCGAAGATCTACACGATCTTCGAGGGGACATCGGAGATCCAGCGCCTGGTGGTCGCGCGCGCGATCTCGGGAAGACGGGAAATTCGCTAGCGCGAATTTCCTTCGGGAATTCGCTGGCGCGAATTCCCCGGGGGATCCGCTAGCCGCGGATTCCGTTCGAACATCGCGCGAAGCATCGCGGGGAGGATTGTCCTATGAGCGACGACGAGGATTGGACCGGCGAGCCGCCCGAGGGCCGGCACTCGCGCGACCGGGCGCGCCCGGGCTTCTGGGAGAACCAGTGGCAGGCCGGGGCTGCGTACGCGTTGCTCGGCGTGACGGTGATCGCGGCGATCGTGATCATCCTGCTGCTGGGCTGAATCTTCACACGGGGGCGCGCGCTCGGCGTAGGGTGCTCGCATGCTCAAGCGCGCTCTCTTCGTTGCCGCGGCGCTGCTCGCTGTCGCCGCTCCTCCTGCCGTGGCCCGCGACACGCTGCGGTTCGCGACCTTCAACGCCTCCCTGAACCGCGCCGACGACGGACAGCTCGTGCCGGCGCTCTCGACCGGCACCGACCCCCAGATTCGCAACGTCGCCGAGATCATCCAGCGCGCCCGCCCGGATGTGCTGCTCGTGAACGAGTTCGACTTCGTCCCCGGCGGCGAGGCCGTGCGGCTGTTCCAGGAGAACTATCTGGCGGTGAGCCAGAACGGCGCGCGGCCGATCGAGTTCCCCCACACGTTCGTCGCTCCGTCGAACACCGGCATCCACTCGGGCGAGGACCTCAACAACTTCGGCGGCATCGTCTCGACGCCCGACACTCCCGGATACGGCGACGACGCGTTCGGCTTCGGCGACTACCCCGGCCAGTTCGGGCTGGCGGTGCTCTCCCGCCGGCCGATCGCCCGCAAGGGCGTGCGCACGTTCCAGCGCTTCCTGTGGAAGGACATGCCGGGGAACCTGCTGCCGCAGCCGTTCTACTCGCCGGACGAGGTGGAGATCTTCCGGCTGTCCTCCAAGAGCCATTGGGACCTCCCGGTGCGGGTCCCGGGCGGGGGCGTCGTCCATTTCCTCGTGAGCCATCCGACGCCGCCGGTGTTCGACGGACCGGAGGACCGCAACGGGCGCCGAAACTTCGACGAGATCGGGTTCTGGGCCGACTACATCTCGGGCGCGGGCTACATCTACGACGACTCTGGGCAGCGCGGCGGGCTCGCACCGGGCGAGCGGTTCGTGATCGCCGGCGACCAGAACTCCGACCCGCTCGACGGCGACAGCATCCCCGGCGCGATCCAGCAGCTGCTCGAGCACCCGCTCGTCAACGCGTCGAATCCGCCGACCAGCCCCGGCGGGCCTGAGCAGGCCGCGCTGCAGGGGCGCGCGAACCTGACGCACCGGACCAACCCGGCGTTCGACACCGCCGACTTCGCCGACGGCGCGCCCGGGAACCTGCGAGCGGACTACGTGCTGCCGGAGCGCAGCATGCGGATCGCGCACTCGTTCGTGTTCTGGCCGTTGATGAGCGATCCGCTGTTCCCGTTGGTGGGCCTCTTCAGCGGCCTGCCGAACGGCAACGGGTTCCCGTCCTCGGACCACCGGCTGGTGGCGGTCGACGTCGAGCTGTAGGAGTTAGCGACGCGTGAGCGCGGCGATCGTGATGGTCGCCGCGACCACGTGCATCGCCATCAGCGTCCCGACCGAGGCGGCGTCGGTCCCCGGGTACTCCGGCGGGTCCTGGAGACCTACGGAGAGCGGCGCGAGCAGAGAGAGAACGAGCGCCACGAGGGCGACGATGGTGAACGTGCGGTCGGGGTTGTGCGCGCGCCGGGCGATGAGCGCGTAGACGAGGCCGGCGGCGAGCACGGCGGCCAGCGTGGAGACGATCACCGCGCGCAAGGCGAGGTGCTCGAACTCTGGCGGGATGTCGAACACCGCGATGCCGATCGCGCGGACGAGCGCGTTGGCCGCGGCGGCGGCCACGGCGGCGAGTGCCGTGCGCGTGAGGAGATCAGGCAAGGTTGCGGAGCGCCTCGCCGGCGGCGAGTGCGAGGGCGAGCACGGCAGCGGGCACCCAGAGCGAGCGACGTCGGCGGTCGGCACCGCCCACGCTGTTCCACCGGCGCCCGTGTCGGCGGTCGGCGGTGCTGGCATAGATCTGCCGCGGCGGGTGCACCACGGCGCGATCGAAGCCCGCCGCGGCGGATCGGTCAAGCCCGCGATCCGCATGCTGCGGGAATCGCCTTCGGGCTACTCCGGAAGCAGCGCGAATTGGCGCGACTGGGCCTGCCTGGTTTGCGGCGGTCGCCGCGGGTCCTACTTCTTGTCCGACTTGAAGCGGTTCTCGCGCTCCACGCCGCCGAGCTTGAGCATCATGTCCACTGCCCCGCCGGGCGGCGTGTGGTGCTCGGCTTGCCTCTCCGGCGAGTCGCCGCGCCGCTCGCGCTTGAGCCGCTTCTTCTCGCGCCTGCGCTGGATCCAGTTCATCAGCCGACCCTACGCCTGTCACGGGCAGGTCGGCAAGAGCGGAGGGCACCCATCACCGGATCGTGATATCAAGATGCGCTGATGTCATCGCTCGCCGGGTCATCCCCTCCCTTCGCGCCATTCCGGCTTCCTGATTCGCCGCTGCCCGTCGACGTAATGGCGAAGTACTTCCGCGCCTTCGGCGAGCCCACGCGCCTGAGGATCTTGGAGCTGGTCGCTGATGGCGAGCGATCGGTGGGCGAGCTGGTCGCGGCGACGGGACAGCCACAGCCGACGGTGTCAAACCACCTGGCCTGCCTGCGCTGGTGCGGGTTCGTGACGGCGCGCCGTGCGCATCGCCGCGTCTACTACTCGATCGCAGACAGGCGGGTGACCGAGATGCTCGAGCTCGCCCGCGGCCTGCTCGAGGACAACGCCGACCACGTCGCCTGCTGCGGCGTGCTCGAGACCGAACGGACGCGAGCGCGATGAGCGCCAGCGGTCCCCCACCTCAGAGCAACCTCGAACTGATCCTCGACTGGATCTCCGCGTTGAGAACCGCAGATCTCGACGCGATTGCCGAGCTCCTCGATCCGCAGGTCGTCTGGCACGGCGTGCCCGGCGACCTCGTCTGCGTTGGCCGCACCGCCGTTATCGATGCTCTGCGCGAGCAGGTCCCAGTGCACCTGGAGGCCGATGCGATCGAGCTGATCTCTGCGCCCGGGCAGGTCGTCATGGGCACGCGCAGCCAGCACCTGCCACAGCCGCCCGGCGTGCAGCTACGAGGCCAGATTCACAACGTCTTCGAGCGCCGCGGCGGCCGCTTCACCGCGATCCGCGACTTCGCGGCACGTGACGGGGCCCTCCGCTCGGCCGGGGCCGAGCGACAGGCACGATGGACATGATGGCCAGCCGCGATTCCGGCTCCCACCGATCAACCGCCGCAGTGGCCCGCGATTCGTCGACAGCCGGCCGGTGACTGTCCTCCGTAGCGCATCGGGCACGCGGATCGATTGCGATTCGTGCGACGACTACGTGACGGCGTCGGTGCTCGCGATCGAGACCCTTCGACGTGCGACGGGTTACCTGAGCCACGACGACCGCGACTATTGCCCGGCCTGCTGGGCGCAACGCACGGCGTCCCGGGGCGATGCGGAGCGGAGGGGGCGGGATTCGAACCCGCGGTCCGCGTGAACGGACTCCGGTTTTCAAGACCGGTGCATTCGACCGCTCTGCCACCCCTCCGGGGTGTTCCATGATGACCGTCCGGGCAGGACAGCCGCGTGTTCGAAGGCTTCGCGCTCGAGCGGATCGACGTCGGGGAGGCGGTGCTGAGAGTCCGGCACGGCGGGTCGGGACCGCCGGTCGTGCTGCTGCACGGCCATCCGCGGACGCATGTCACGTGGCATCGCGTGGCGCCGCCGCTGGCACAAAGGCACACCGTGGTGTGCCCGGACCTCCGGGGCTACGGGGAGTCGTCGAAGCCGCCGACCACGTCCGACCACGAGCCGTACTCCAAGCGCGCGATGGCCCGCGACTGCGTGGCGCTGATGCGGGCGGGGCTGGGGATCGACCGCGAGCACGATGACGCCGACCGCGCGGCCGGGCGTCGCGTCCGCTGCCCGACGCTGGTCGCCTGGTCACTCCACGACGACCTCGAGGAGCTGTGGGGCGACCCGCTCGCGATCTGGCGCGACTGGGCCGACGACGTGCGCGGGGCGACGATCGACAGCGGCCACCACATGGCCGAGGAGGCGCCCGACCAGCTCGCCGCCGTGCTGCTCGACTTCCTCAGCGCTCGCGCTTCATGCGCAGGAAGCGCGGCAACTCCGGCACCTTGAACAGCTGCGAGCCCTGGGGCTTGAGGTCCTCCCCCGACGGGCGGTCGTCGTCTTCGTCGTGGGCGTGGCTCCGTATGCCGCTCAGGCGCTCGGTGCCAGCGGGTGCGGGCTCCTGCTCGTGGCGTTTCATGTCCTCTACCTCGGATCGGCGCTCAGCTCTGTGACCGCGGCTCGCCGGCCAGCGCCGCGACGACGCCGAGCGCCACGAACACGCCGCCGCTGAGGTGATCGAGCCGGCGACGGGCGGCCGCCGTCTCGCGCAGCTTCCGCCCGGCGCCGGCGGCGACCAGCGCGTAGGTCCCGTCGCTCATCACGCCCAACCCGACCAGCAGCGTGCCGAGCACCAGCATCTGCGGCGCGACCGGGCCGGCGGACGGGTCGACGAACTGCGGCAGGAACGCGAGGAAGAACAGCGCGGTCTTCGGGTTCAGCACGTTCACGACCATGCCCTGCCAGAACAGGCGGCGGCCGGAAGCGGGCCCGCGCGGCTCGAGCTCGTCGACGTCCTCGTCCCCGCGCGAGAGCAGCTTGCGGATGCCGAGGAGCACCAGGTACGCCGCACCCACGTACTTGACGATCGTGAACGCGGTCGCCGAGGACGCGATCAGAGCGGAGACCCCGAAGGCCGCGGCGACGACGTGGACCAGCCCACCCGCCTGGACCCCGAGCATCGACGTGACCCCCGCGCGACGGCCTTGGGACAGGCTGCGGGTGACGATGTAGAAGACCGACGGCCCTGGGATCGCCAGGAACGCGAGGCTCGCGGCCGCAAAGAGCAGGAACGTCGACGCGTCGGGCATGCAGGAACCGTACCGGCGCGCCCGTATGCTGGTCGTGCATGCCCTCTCGGAGAGTGTTCGGGTCGCAGCGCCCGCGACGGCGCTGGTCGCTGTCCGCCCTGCGGTCGGTCGGCGACATGGCGATCGACCTCGGCACCGCGAACACGGTCGTCTACGTGCGCGGGCGCGGGATCGTGCTCTCCGAGCCGTCGGTGGTCGCGATCGACCAGCGCACCGGCGAGGTGCACGCCGTGGGCGCCGACGCCCAGCTGATGATCGGCCGCACGCCCGCCACGATCTCGGCCGACCGGCCGCTACGCCACGGCGTGATCGCCGACTTCGAGGTCACCGAGGCGATGCTGCGCCAGTTCGTCGACAAGGTGCTCCACAGCCGGTTCAGCCGCCCGCGGCTGGTCATGTGCGCGCCGTCGGGCGTCACCGACGTCGAGCGGCGCGCGGTCGAGGAGGCGTCGCTGAGCGCCGGCGCGCGCGAGGTGCACCTGATCGAGGAGTCCCTCGCGGCCGCGATCGGCGCCGGCCTGCCGATCGCCGAGCCGGTGGGGCGGATGGTGGTCGACGTCGGCGGCGGCACCAGCGAGGTGGCGGTGATCTCGCTCGGCGGCATCGTCGTCTCGCAGTCCCTCCGGGTGGGCGGCTACGACCTCGACGACGCGATCACGAACCACATCCGGCTCGAGCACCGGATGGCGATCGGCTCCCAGAGCGCGGAGGCGATCAAGCTGGCGGTCGGCTCGGCCGCGCGGCTGCCCGAGGAGATCACGACGCGGATCCGCGGCCGCGACCTGCTCTCCGGCCTCCCGCGTGAGATGGAGCTCGGGAGCGACGAGGTCCGCCGCGCGATCGACCCGCCGCTGGCCGACATCATGGCCGCCGTCCACGCCACGCTCGAGGAGACGCCGCCCGAGCTCGCGGCCGACATCGCGACCCACGGGCTCGTGCTCGCCGGCGGCGGCGCGCTCCTGCGCGGATTCGCCGACCGCGTCCACCGCGAGACCGGGATGCCGGTCCACATCGCCGACGCCCCGCTCACCTGCGTCGCCTCCGGCGCCGGCCAATCGCTCGAGGAGCTCGACGCCCTCGGGCGCCGCCGCGGCGCGGCTTGAGCCGACTACACTGGCCGGACCCGGAGAGGTGGCCGAGTGGCTGAAGGCACTCGCCTGCTAAGCGAGTATGGGGCGGAAAGCTCCATCGCGGGTTCGAATCCCGCCCTCTCCGCTGGCGGCTACCATGGAGCGCCATCCCTGCGCCCGTAGCTCAGCTGGATAGAGCGTCGGTCTACGGAACCGAAGGTCAGAGGTTCGAATCCTCTCGGGCGCGCTTTGTAGATGGGATTTGCCCGGTTTGAGCTTCGGTGTCGCATCGAAGGTCAAACGCTGAACGCCGCGCCGTACGGGGTCTCTAGCGCCCTCGCCCTGATTTCTGGCGACTTTCCTGGCGACGTCCGGTGGGCGAGCGCGACGTCCCGGCGAACTGTGGTGCGGCAGTCTGCTCGCGGCTGTCGCCGCGAGCAGCTGCTTACGTCTAGCGCGCTGGGCGCAGGTGGCGGCTGGCGGCCAGCCGCCCGATCCGCCGACCGTGGTCGATCCCTTCCCGCACGGCCTTGCGGAAGTGGAAGCCGTTCAGGATCCGCGACAGGCCGTTCTCCTTCGCCGCCTCGGTGAAGGTCGCGTATGAGCGCGACACCGGCTGCGTGTCGTCGCAGTGCTCCCGGCGGGCAGTGTGCGGCTGCCGTGCGGAACGCGATCGCTGGGTCCCGAAGACCGGTGGAACACGGCAGCGGCGGCTGCGCCCTCGACCGCGTGGGCGGAGTCGTAGTCCGGGATCGGTGGTGTCGTCACGAGCGGCGTCCACGCGGGATCGGCGCTCGTGTCCGGATTGCCGTCGGAGTCCGCCGCGCGGATCGCGGAGACGGGCCGCCAGTAGCGGTAGTGGTACTTGGTGTCGAACGAGCCTATGTAGCCGTCGGCGAGCGCCATGTCGAGTAACGCGAACAGCCGCGCGCTCTGCCACGGATCGAGGCGCCGGCTCGCGGAGAGCGTGCGTGCGATGCGGTTCCATTGCAGCGGTGAGCTTTCGAGCCAGAAGAGCGCGATCTCGGTCTGCTCGGGAGTGCGCGCGCTCGTGGTGGTGATGCCGTCGCCCCCGAGTGCCTTGACTTCGTTGAGGTCGGCGGCGTACTCGGGTGAGTCGAGCGCGTTCGGCGGTCCGGGCCGGAACTGCGAGGCGTCGTCGAGCACGAACGGCGTGACGTGCGCCCAGCCCGGGGCGAACGCGAACGGGCGGTCGGGCGTGAAGATCCATTCGCCCGGCGCGGTGCCTTGCGGGAAGTCGAAGTCCAGCAGCGTTGTGTCGCCGCCGTCGCCGGACCGGAGCGCCAGGACGGCCGTGGCGGCGGCGTGGCCGACGGCCAGGCCGCGCCGCTTCCGTGGGCCGTCGCGGATGGCGTCCAGCGCGGCAGCGTAGTCGGACTCGACGCTCGCGACGCCGGCGTCAATGCACTCCTGCGGGAACGGCGCCTGTAGCTGGCCGAGCACGGAAACGAGCACGTCCCGCGCCGCGGTGGCGACGGCGGCGTCCGGCGACGCGCCACGCCGCGCGCGAGCGTCGTACGCGTACGGCTCGGAGCGACGATCGATGGCGTTGAGGGCGTCATGGATCGCCAGGTGAGACATCGCGTACATCCGCGATTCGCTGAGCGGGTTGTCGGCCGGCGCGATGCAGGCAGCGAGCGCCGCCTTTCCCGCGTGCGCGTTCCACGCGCTGACCGCGTTCGGGCTCGAGGGTGGACTCGCGCTCGCGGGCGCGACCATCGCTGCGGCTGTCGCGAGCGAGACTGTCAAGAGACGGACAAAGTGCACGGCGGCCTCCAATGGAGTTTGCGGACGGCCGGGGCTGGGCTTCCCCGGCCGCGTTGACACGGATCTGACGCGCACGCGCCGGCGATCAGTCCGGCGCAGGGCCTGGCGACGGAACGTCACGAGTGCGCCGTGGACCGTGCGTGTCGGGGCACGCTGGTGAGCGCGCGTGCGCCGCCGTAGCCGATGAGGACCAGTGCGAGCATCCCGGCGGCGCCGATGCCGGCGTCGCTCCAGTCCAGGCCTTCGTCGACCTGCACCCGCACGACCCGGACGCTCTCGGGCTCAGACGCGGGGGTCGTGCCAACCGAGCCGCCGCCATCGATCGGTATCGCGAGCGCGGCGGGCGCGGTCGCCGCGAGCGCGGCGGCCGCCGCGACGGTGGCAAGCAGCCGGCGGTGGTGCGTGTGGTGGAGCATGGTGCCGCTCCTGTTCCGCCGGTCGCCCGATGCGACCGGATTGCGGCGACGCTCCCGCAGCGCGGCTTCGGACCGGCAGGAGCCGGTTGTAAGCCGGTAAACGCGCGGGTAGCGTGGCGGTGAGGCGTGGTGAGTGCTCGAGTTCCGGATCCTCGGTCCGCTGGATGTCCTCGACGACGATCGGACGATCGCCCTCGGGGGAGCACGTCAGCGAGCCGTGCTCGCGATCCTGCTCCTGCAACGCGGCGAGACCGTCTCCGTCGATCGCATCGTCGACCTCATGTGGGGCGAACGGCCGCCACCCACCGCTGTCAAGACCGTGCAGGTCTACGTCTCCCACCTGCGCAGGGCGCTCGTCGACGAGGTCGTCGTCAGCTCGAGCGGCGGATACGCGCTCGCGGTCGACCCTGAGCAGATCGACGCGCTGCGCTTCGAGCGACTCGTGGAGGCGGGTCGCTCCGCGCTCTCGGATGACGATCCGGCTCGCGCCGCCGAGCTCCTGCGATCGGCGCTGGCGCTGTGGCGCGGGCCCGTGCTGGGCGATCTTGGCTACGAACGGTTCGCGCAGGACAGGGCGGCACAGCTGGAGGAGCTGCGCCTCGCTGCAGTCGAGGAGCGCATCGAGGCCGATCTCCATCTCGGCCGCCACGTCGAGTTGGTGGCGGAACTCGAGGGGCTCGCGCGCGAGCATCCGCTACGCGAGCGCCTGCGCGCGCAGCACATGCTCGCGCTGTACCGGTCGGGCCGTCAGGCGGAGGCGCTCGAGAGCTTCCGCGAGGCGCGTCGCGCGCTCGTCGACGAGCTGGGGCTCGAGCCGGGGAGGGGGCTGCGCGAGCTCGAGCAGGCGATCCTCGCCCAGGACCCCGCGCTCGACCCGCCCCGCGCGCGCGTCCGCGGCCGAGCGGAGCCCGCTCGTCGCCGCGGTCTCGGGCTCATCATCGCGGGTGCCGCGCTCGCCACGCGGCCGTCGCCGTCGCCGTGGCGCTGAGCCGGTCGAGCTCCGACGTCGCCGTGCTCCCCGACTCCGTCGCCGTGATCGACCCTGAGAGCGGCCTCATCGTCGCGGACGTGCCGGTGGGCGTCCAGCCGGAGGCGCTCGCGGCCGACGACCGCTCCGTTTGGGTCGCCAACGTCGCTGACGGCACCGTGATGCAGATCGACATGGGCAAGCGGCGCGTCGTCGCCACGATCGCGCCGGACGTCGAGGTCGACGCGCTCGCCGTCGGAGCCGGCTCGGCGTGGATCGCCGACAGCCGGCGCGGCCGGGCCGTGCGCGTGGATGCCGATCTCGGGACGGTGGCGGACTCGGTGCCCCTGCCCACGTCGACGACGACCGGAAACCATTTGCCCACCAGGCGCGCGGCGGTGCTGGTCGGCGGTTCACTGTGGGTGGCGAGCACGCAGCTCGCCGCCGTCCTGAGGATCGATGCCCGGAGGAAACGCGTGACCGGCCGCGTCGACGTCGGCAACGACCCTGCCGGTTTGGCCGTCGCCGACGGAGCCGTCTGGGTTGCCGACAGCACCGACAACACCGTGCACCGCATCGCGAGCACCGGCGCGGTGACGGACACGATCCCGCTCGGCAACGGCCCTGGACCCATCGCCGCCGGCGAAGGCGCCGTCTGGGTCGCGAACAGCCGCGACGACACGGGTGTCGCGGATCGATCCCGGCACCCGCTCCCCCGAAGCCCAGATCCGGGTCGGCCGGCTGCCATCCGGCATCGCGGTGGGCGCCGGGTCCGTGTGGGTGGCGAACAGCCTGTCGGGGACTGTCTCGCGGATCGACCCGAACACGAACCGCGTCACGAAGACGATCGACCTCGGCGGCGCGCCCCACTCGCTCGCGTTCGCGGACGGGCACCTCTGGGTCAGCGTCCAGGAGGCGCCCCCGCCTCCCGCGCCGGCCGGTGGGCCATCGGTGCTGCGGATGCTGCTCGAGCACGACCCCGTCTCGACCGACCCGGTCGCCCTCGGCAACGACCAGCTGCTGCACGCGACGTGCGGGCGGCTCATGACCTACGCGGGCGGCGCGGGCTCGGCGCTCGAGCCGGAGCTCGCCACGGCGCCGCCCGACGTGTCGGCCGACGGGCGCGTATACACGTTCCACGTCAGAGACGGCTACCGGTTCTCGCCGCCGTCGGGCCGTCCGGTCACGGCGGCCGCCTTCGAGCGCGCGCTCGAGCAAGACATGAGCCTCTACGGGGACGTCGTGGGCGCCGCGGCGTATCAGGCCGGACGTGCCCGCAGGATCGCCGGCGTCTCGGCGCACGGAGACCGGCTCACGATCAGGCTGACGCGCCCGTCGCCGACGCTGCCCGCCCGCGTGGCGGGGGCCCTCTCGCTCTGTGCCATGCCGCCCGACACGCCGGCACGGCCACGAGGTCTCGAGCGCGTCGCGACGGCCGGTCCCTACTACGTCGCCGAGGTGGCGCCGCGCAGGCGCCTGGTGCTGCGCCGCAACCCGGGCTACCGCGGCCCGCGGCAGCAGCGCCTCGAGGAGATCGAGGTCACGATCGGGACCACCTCGGACCGCGCCGTCGCTGCCGTCGACGCGGGGCGCGCGGACTACCTCCCCCTCGTGCCGCCCCGCTTGCAGGCTCGGCTGATCGCGCGCTACGGGCCTGGAAGCCCTGGCGCGTCGTCGGGCCGGCAGCGGTACTTCTCGGGACCGCAGCCGATCTCGCAGGGCTACCTGTTCAATCCGCGCCGGCCGCTGTTCGCTCGGGCAGAGATGAGGCGGGCGGTCAACTACGCGATCGACCGCCGCGCACTTGCGCAGCACCCGATCCCGGCGATGCTCGCCGGGCGGCCGACCGACCAGCACATTCCGCCCGGCTGGCCGGGATTCCGCGACGCGGCGATCTACCCGCTCGGCGGGCCTGACGTCGCGACGGCCAGGCGCCTCGCGGGTGACGGCCGGCACCGAGGCGTCTTCTACACGTGCAACCAGCCGGAATGCCTCGAGCAGGCCGAGATCGTGCGCGGGAACCTGGCGGCGATCGGGATCGACGTCGAGATCCGGCGGTTCGCCTTCGGCACCCTGTTCGAGCGGCTGCAGGATCCCGACGAGCCGTTCGACCTCTCGCTCTTCGGCTGGATCGGCGACTCCCCCGACCCGGCGGAGTTCGTCAACGTCATGTTCAGCTTCGCTGCGCCTGTAAGCGCGAGGTTCCTCGATCGCACACCGCTGGGGCGCCGGATGCGCGCCGCAGAGCGGCTCATCGGCGCCCAGCGGATCGAGGCCTACGCCGCTCTCGACCGCGACCTCGCGGCGCAGGCGGCGCCGGTCGCGGAGGCGATCAGCGCCGAGCGGACGGACTTCTTCTCCGCACGAATCGGATGCCAGGTCGAGCATCCGCTCTACGGCATCGATCTCGGCGCGCTGTGCGTGCGGCATTAGGCGTCACTCGATCACGAGCAGCGCTTCCGACGCGCCGCGCGGATCGCCGCGCGGCCCACCTCGGCTTCGAGCGCACCTGACATCCGGCGAGCCTCTCGGCCACCGGTCACGACGTAAGCCCTCCGCCCTCGCCTAGCCGCGAGAGGCCGTTTCGCCATCGCTCGTCGCGCTGGTCGATTGCCGTCGGCCGCGGGCGCGAGGATGCTCGCATGCTCAGGCGCGGCGCTGTCGATTTTCGCCGCGTCCGATGCTCGGCTCGGCGCGGCGAGCGGGTCGTGACCTGCGCTACGACGATCGACCGGCTGGCTGGTGCGTCTGCTCGACGAGGTACCGGCGAAGTGGCGCCCGCTGTTCGAGCTGCTCGCCGCGACCGGGCTGCGGATCTCCGAGGCGATTGGGCTGTGCTGGAGCGACCTCGTCCTCGACGGCGACACGCCGCATCTGCGGGTGCGTCGCGCGATCGTCAAAGGCGCGACGAGGCCCCAAGTCTCGCCACGGCGCGCGGCTGATCCCGCTGACGCCCGAGCTCGCTGCCACGCTGCGCGCTCATCGGCCTCGCAATGCAGTCGAGGACGCGTTCGTGTTTCCGGGTCGCGATGGCGGTCCGTCCGATCAGGGCAGCCTGCGCCGCCGCGTGCTCATCCCCGCCGCCGCACGCGCGGGACTGACGGGTGTCGGCTTTCACACCCTCCGTCACACATGCGCGTCGATGCTCATCGAGTCCGGCCTGAGCCCGCTGCGCCTGCAGCGCTGGATGGGCCACCACTCGCCCGCGTTCACGCTCGAGACCTACGGGCACCTGATCGACGGCGACCTCGGACCCCCACTCGACCTGCGCAAGGAGCTGCCGCGGGCCGGCCATGATCGAGGCCCGCACGACGAGGAGGCGTCCGGACCGCCAGTCGCGTGACGCCCGCTTCGCCCAGGCAATGCGGCCACGCCCCGCCTGCAACTTCAGGCGCTCGGAGCTCGTCCGGAGCCGGCGTCTGACGCCTGCGCTGGCCACACTCGCTTGCGCGCACGAAGGGAGGAGCGCGCCGCGGGTGCGGGAGTTTGACCGGCGGCGCGCCCGAGCTTGCATGGAACTTGGTAGCGACGGCGGCGCTGCTGCCTCCGACAGATGCAATCGCGAGCTGGAGCCGATCGGGCGCCGGCGGACGGCTGGATCTCGTTCTTGCGGGTGTTGGTGTCGGCGCCGGTCAACTTGACGCATGTCGAGTAAAGCGAGAGCAGCTGAGGTCCGTCTCTGAGGTAGCCGAGCCGTCAGGGCTCCCATCTGGCCGTCAGCCACCGGAGGAATGACGCGACGGTGCGCGCGAGGGCTGTTGCTGGTGTGGTTGTCGGTCTGCGGGTCGAAAGTGGGTCACCACGATGCCGGGCACGGACGAGGTCGGCGGATCCCTGAGGCCCGCATCAAGCTATGCGGTGGTCAGCGCCGAGCCACGGACCGCACGGCGTCAGCCGCACGGCCCGTGTGGCTTCTCCGATCCGGGAGACGCAGTCGGGTCTGGCCGAGCGTGCGGCGCCATGACGCCGTTGCGTCGTGTCGCTAGCTGCCGAAGCAGGCATCGCCGAGCAGATCGTTGGTGATTGTGAATGCCGTCGCCGAGCGGGGGGCGCTCAGCGCGCCAGGGTTCGATACGAGCGCCGCGCAGCCCGCCTGGGGATGGCTTCCCGGCTGCTCGGGGAACGTCGTGCCCGGTGTGCCGGGATCGGCGAGCGCCGGGCTCGCCGTGAGTGCCAGCACGGCGATGCTCAGGCCAGTTGTCGTGATTCGCTTCATCGCGCCTCCTTGGGTGCGTTGTTGCTGTTGCTGATGGCCGGGTTCTGCGTTCCGGGTGCCGTTGCGGTGCCATCCGTTCACGCCATCCAGAGATTTCGGTCGCGTGCTTGAGCCTCAGCGCTCGGGCAGGACCGGGCGAACGAGGACCGTCGTGGTCCACAGCTGGTAGGGATCCGACGCGCCCGGGTTGATGACCTCGAGCTCGCCGGCGGCCTCGGCGCCGGGGATCTGGTCGGCGCTCGTGATCGGCACGAACGCGGGGCTGTACGCGTAGGCCGAGCTGTAGCGCATCGCGACGACCCGCAGCGGCGCCGTGTACTCACCGGCCGTGCCCGAGCTTCCGAGCCCGGGCGCGCTGGCGAGCACGTGATCGTGATAGGGGATCGGTGAGGGCGGGAAGCCGTTGTGTTGGGGCTGATAGCCGGACGGCAGTGTGATCGGGCCGGTCGTTCCGGCCGCGACCGGGAACTCGATGATGTAGATCGGTGAGGCCCGGTCGAGCAGCCCGGCGCTTGCGTCGAAGATGACCGCCGCGGCGGTGTTGATCTCGGCGGTGTGGCCCTGGATGTAGACGGTCTCGGTCACCGGACCCGCGGCCACGGCACAGGACGGTGCGGCGGCAAGCCAGCCGACCGGCGCGGCCAGTGCGGCGCAGACGAGCAAAGAGAGGTGGCGGGGGTGTCGCATGGCGAGGTTCCTTGGTTGGGATTGAGCGTGATGGCGGGGTCAGTGCGGCGCGGGCCGTGACCGGCTGCTGACGGCGGCCGTTGCGGCGATTGCGATGAGCGCGGGCGCGATGCCGGCGCCGATCGCGGCCGAGGCCAGGTCAAAGCCCTGGGCGGAGGTGACCTCGACGACGGTCGGGGCGGCCGGCGTGGGCGCGGCCGCAGCTGGCGCGTCCGGTGTTGCCGCGTCGCGCGCATTCCGCGCGCGCCGGTCTGGCGCGCGCGCACGCCGCCGGTGACGGCGTCGGTGCGTTGCTGCGCTCGCGCGGTGGCCGCGTCGCGCGGGTCGGGGGAGGGCGGGTCGTCGGCGAGTGCTGAGGGCGCCGCGATTGCGGCGGCGGCGAGGCCGGCGGCGAGCGCGCGTGTCCGGTCGTGCTTGGAAGACACCATCTCCCGCTCCTGTGCCGGCGACCGCGGTTGCGGTCGTCTGGCTGGAGCGTCCGTGTCGGCGGTCAGTCGCCGGTCATTGGCGGCCCATTGCTTGGTAATCGAGCGGGCCGGTGGACGGGCAGGCGCGTGGTAGCGTCGGCCCGAGGAGCGCATGGACTACCGGATTCTCGGGCCGCTGGAGGTGGCCGATGGCGACCGGCCGGTCGCTCTAGGCGGTGATCGTCAGCGGGCGGTGCTCGGGCACTTGTTGCTACATCGCAACGAGATCGTCACGAGCGAGCGTCTGATCGACGAGCTGTGGGGCGAGCGTCCGCCTCCCACCGCCGCGAAGATCCTGCAGAACTACGTCTCTCAGCTGCGCCGAGCGCTGGCTGCGAACGGCAGCGATGCGCCGCTGGAGACGCACGGGCGCGGCTATCGGCTGCGGGTCGAGCCGCTGGCGCTCGACCTCGAGCGCTTCGAGCGCCGCCTCGGGGCTGGACGCGAGGCGCTCGCGGCGGGCGACGCCGAACGCGCCGCCGCCGAGTTCAATGCCGCGCTGGGCATGTGGCGCGGACCGCCGCTGCCCGAGCTGACAGAGACGGCCGAGGCGCGCGTGGAGATCGACCGCATCCTGGAGCGCCGGGTGATCGCGCTGGAGGGCCGCGTCGAGGCCGATCTGGCGCGCGGGCGCCATGCCGACGTGATCGCCGAGCTCGAGGCCGCGGTCGCGCGCGAGCCGTTGCGTGAGCGCCTGCGCGGGCAATTGATGCTGGCGCTGTATCGCTCCGGGCGCCATGCGGAGGCGCTTGAGGTTCACCGTGATGGCAGGCGCGTGCTGGCCGAGCAGCTGGGGCTCGAGCCGGGGCCGGCGCTGACGCGGCTCGAGCGGGCGATCCTCGAGCACGACCCGGCGCTCGAACCGCGTCCCCCGCCCACGCCGCCGCGGCGTGCGGCGCGTGAGCGCGAACCCGGCCGCCGCCGGCTGATCCTGCTCGCCGCCGCGGGGATCTTGCTCCTGGCGGCCGCGGCCGCGGCTGTCGTTGAGCTGGGCGGCGGCGCGACGCCCCGGGCCGGGCTCGCGATCGCGGCCCCGAACTCTGTCGTGGCGATCGACCTCGCGAGCGCGCGGATCGCGTCGCAGACCCCGGTCGGGGAGAATCCGGGCAGCATCGCTGTCGGGTCGGGTGCGGTCTGGGTGCTCAACGGCGATGACCGGACGGTGTCGCGCATCGATCCGAGGACGCGGCGGGTGACGCGGACGTTTGCGATCGGCGCCGTCCCGACCGCCGTGGCGGTCGGTGTCGGAGGGGTTTGGATCGGCTCCGGCCCGACGACCTCGGATCCGAGGACGCAGCTCGGCGCCGGCAACATGTCGGCGCTCGCGGTGGCGCGGATCGACGGCGCCTCGGGCGTGACCGACGAGCGCATCACGCTCCCGAAGGGGGACGCGAAGGCGTTTGCCGTGGGCGCCCAGGGTCAGCTGGCGGTTGGCGAGGGCGCCGTCTGGGCGGTCGCTCCCGACGGGGGTGTGGCGCGGATCGACCCGGCGACCAACCACGCGCGCACGCTCAGCCGCGGTGTCGACGCGGGCGCGTTGGCGGTCGGCGGCGGCTACGTGTGGGCGCTTGGCCCGCCGCCCTACCGTGCCGCGACGATCTGGCAGATCGAGCCGCGCCGCGGTCGCGTAGTGCGCAGGATCGACGTGCCCGCCGAAGGTCTCGGTGCGATCGTCTTTGGCGCCGGCTCCCTGTGGGGTACCGATGGGGATGGCGGCATGGTGTGGCGGATCGACGTCGGGCAGCCCGGGCGGCGCCCGACGATGCAGACGGTGCCGCTGGCCCCGGGGGTCCGCGGGATCGCGTTCGAGCCGCGGGGCGTGTGGGTGACGAACCTGTTCGACGACACCGTTTCGCGCATCGACCCCGCGACCAATCGCGTGAGTCGCGTCATTGACATGGCGGCGGCGCCACGCGATCTCGCGATCGGGGAGGGTCGCGTCTGGGTCACGCTGGCCGGCACCAATGACAGGCCGGTCGTGGCGACCTCGGCCAGGCCGGGTGGGCTGGCGGGCGTGCGCGGCGCCGATTGCCACCCGGTCGTGTTTGCCGGCACGGGTCGACCGGACGCGCTCGTGGTGTCAGACCTCCCGCTCCAGGGCACGCTCCGAGCCGACACGCTGCCGATGTCACAGGCCGTCGCGCTAACGCTCAAACGGCACGGCTTCAGCGCCGGCCGCTTCAGCGTCGGCTATCAGTCCTGCGATGACTCGACGGCGGACGCCGGCTTCTCTGACGAACAGCGCTGCCGGCGCAACCCGCGCGCCGACGCCGCCGAGCCGCGCGTCGTCGGCATCATCGGAGGGTCCGACTCGTACTGCACCAGCATCGAAACGACGGTGGCCAACCGCGCACGCGGCGGCCCGCTCGCGATGATCAGCGCCACCGCGACGGCCCCCGACCTCACCCGTGCCGGGACGATGACCCCGCGCGGTGCACCCGCCACCTACTTCCCCAGCGGGCAGCGCAGCTTCGCGCGCGTGATCCCCGCCGACGACATCCAGGGCGCCGCCGCGGCGGTGCTCGCCCACGACCTGCGCCTGCGCCGGATCTTCGTCATCGACGACCGCCAGCCCTACGGCGGCGCCGTCGCCGATGTCTTTGACCGCGCGGCGGCCCGCCTGCACGTGGGACTGGTCGGCCGCGCCAAATGGGGTGGGAGCCGGCCGGCGGCGCGCTTGATACGGCGCGTCGACCGCGCCGAGCCAGACGGCGTCTTCATCAGCGTGCAGGCGTTCGACGCCAACGGCGGCCGGCTGGTGCGTGCGCTGCGACGCACGCTCGGCCCCGACGTGGTCCTCATCGGCATCGACGGACTCAAGCCCGTCGGCCTGCTCCGCAAGGGCGCCGGCCGCGCGGCCGACGGCATGTACCTGACGAGCTACGTCATCCCCAGCGCCAAGCTGAGCCGTTCCGGGCGCGAGTTCCTGCGCGAGTTCCAGCAGACTCAGCGCGGAGGCTCTTCGCCGTACTGGGCGCTCTATGCCGCCCAGGCCACCGAGGTCCTGCTCGCCGCGATCGCCCGCTCGGACGGAACCCGCGCCTCGATCACCCGCGAGCTGTTCGCCACCCGCCTCACCGACGGCCCGCTCGGCCCAGCCGCGATCGACCCCAACGGCGACGTGACCCCCGCCCGCATCCCCGTGTACCGCATCGACCCGCCCGGCCTCCGCGGCGATCCACTCCTTCCGCCCGACCTCGAGGGAGCCTCGCTCGACAGCGTCATCACCCCGTCCCCCCAGCTACTCCGCTACGCCGTCCAAAACGATCACGTCGAGTAGCGGCTACGCCCGCCCAGGCCACAGGAAGCAGCGACTCGCCGGCGTGAAGTGAATGGGCCCGAGCGCCGCTCCTACGAATGCTTCTCGCGCGAAAGGAGGCGTCTCCGCCGCGGCGCCCATCCACCCCCGCTCCGGACGAGCGCCGAGCCTCTGGTTGAGAAGCGGTGGACCTCCGCTTCGCTAGCGCGTAGCGAGCGCGGGGTCTCCCACGTGAGGACGTTGCGGTCGCTGCTAGGGCAGCGGGCTCCGTCCTCGGTGCGACTGGGAGGAGGCTCCCATGTCGGTTTCACCAGTGCTCGACTCTGCCGGCAGGCGGCGCTCGCCGGCGACGCTGCCCGGTTACCACGCCGGGCGCCCGCCACGCAACAAGGGATTGCGCTTCCCGGCAGACCCGCCGACCGTGAAGGAGATCATCGCGGTCATGCGCCAGACCGGCGACGACCGACACGGCTTCAGGCTGCACGCGCTGATCATCGTGCTCTGGCGCGGCGGGCTGCGCATCCAAGAGGCGCTCGCTCTCGGCGAGCGCGACCTCGACCCGCGGCGCGGGTCGCTGCTCGTGCGTAACGGCAAGGGCGGCCGGAGGCGCGAGATCGGAATGGACGCCTGGGGGTGGGAGCAGCTTCGACCGTGGCTAGCCGCACGGGTCGAGCTGCCGATCGGGCCGCTGTTCTGCGTCATCGACGGCCCGACCCGCGGGCGGCCGTGGTCGAGCGCCAATGCGCGCGTTGAGTTTCGCCGGCTTGCCGCCCAGGCGGGTATCCGGCGCCGCTTCGCGCCGCACCAGCTACGCCATGCCCACGCCGTCGAGCTCGCGCGCGAGGGTGTGCCGCTCAACGTGATCCAGCGCCAGCTCGGCCACGCCAACCTCGGTACGCCAGCATCTACCTGCAGGGCATCGACACCGAAGAGATCATCGCTACGGTCCACGCGAGGCGCGCGCCGATGATGTCCGCGAGCGCCGGCCTGCAGCTCTGAGCAACCCGAAACGGCGTCAGCGGGGGCAGCGCAACTGCTCCCGCTGCCCGCCCGAGCCGGCCACCGCTTCGAGGACCAACGCGATCGTCTCGACGACCCGTCCGCGCCATTCCCCCGCGCCCGGACCTCGTCCGGAGCGGGAGCCTGCGAGGAGCCGCTCGGGACGCCCCCATCCGCTCCAATGCGGCGGCCGCGCTCAAGCGTGGGCTCGTAGGCGAAGGCCGGTGAGCGTTCGATGCCGACGGAGCGCCACCGATGCGGTGTCGCGACGGGGCTTGTGGCGCTGCAGGCGCGTCGCGTCTCCGTTTGTCTGCGGGCGGGGCAGATCAGCGGCCGCGCCGCTGAAGCGTAAATCGTGCGATCTGGGATAGGCAGTCAGCGCTAATGTGACGCGCAGCGACGTGTTTCTTCACGTCCGCTGTCTTGTCGGCGCGTTTCGCGGCTGGGCAGGCGGCCGGAGGGGGAGCCACACGACACAGGGAGTTCGCCCATGCTCATGCGCTTTGACCCCTATCGCGAGCTCGACAGGCTGACCGAGCAGCTCGCCTCCACCGCGTCGCGGGCGCCGCGGGCGTTCCCGATGGACGCCTACCGCCGCGGCGAGCAGTTCATCGTCCAGTTCGACCTCCCGGGCGTCGAGCCCGCGGCGATCGATCTGACCGTCGAGCAGAACGTCCTGACCGTGCGGGCCGAGCGGCGCTTTGAGCCGCGAGCGGACGACGAGGTGGTCGTGGCCGAGCGGCCGCACGGCATCTACACGCGCCAGATCTTCCTCGGTGACACGCTCGACTCCGAAAGCATGCAGGCCAACTGCGAGCACGGCGTGCTCACGCTCACGATCCCGGTCGCCGAGACGGCCAAGCCGCGCCGCGTGCAGGTCGGCGGGAGTTCGGACGCCCAGACGATCGAGCCGCAGGCGGCTGGCGGCGCGCAGGCCATCCCCGCGCGGCAGCCGGCCGGAGAGTCGGCGCCGACCGGGACGAGCTGACTGCCGCTCAAGCTCCGCCTGCTCGACTGGGGGTGGCCTTGCGGCCTGCGGGACCGGGCCGGCCCCCGCGCATGAGATCGCTGACACATCCGCGGTACAGGCGCGCCGCGGCGCGTGCTTGCTCGGCGTTTGGGGAAGCGGGCGGTGGCCCACGCCTCGGTGTGGGTGAAGGCGTCGGGGTTGTGGGCCTCTTGGCGCTTGGCGGAGAGCTCGCCGGCGCGATCGGTGGCTATAGCTCGCGCGCATGCGCACGTAAGCTCGCCGTCCCAGGGACGGTCGCGCCCTTGCGATCGCCGGCGTCGGGCGGGACCCGACCTCAATCCCGATCACACACCGCACAGGCGGTTTGAGGCGCGCTCGCGTGCCGCAACGTTGTGGTGACGATGGGCGTTCACGATGCCCGCAACGTCGGCTACCCGGCAGTTCGAGGACGTCTTCGGGTCTTGCGACTCGGTCACGACGGTGGAGGTCGCCGGGGCCGCGCGAAGGTCGTGGCGATCGACTCCACCAAGCCCGACGTCGACGAGGCGAGGTCGGGCGCGAGCACTACGGCTGGCTCGACGCCGAGCTCCGTGGTTGGACGGAGGGGCCCCGGATCGTCGTGATCCACCATCACATCCTCGCCGTCCCGGGCACTGGCCGTGATGGTCCAGACCGGGATCTACGAAGCTGGGGCCCGCGCTTGGTCCATCCGTGGGCGTGCGGCTGGCCGCTCGTGCTCGGCGTGCTCGGCGTTCTCGCCGGCCCACTTGAGGCGCTCGACGAGTTGTGCGGCGCAGTGGGCGTCGTCCAGCTGGACGGTTGTCAGGCGTTCAGCTAGGAAGGACGCAGCCTCGCCTCCGTTAGCGGTGTGTGTCACGACCACGATGCTGGGCATTGACTCTGCTTCCGTGGGTTCAGGTGCGGTGCCGAGGAGGAGCGCGCAGGTGGCGACGTGGCCGCGGTCAGCTGCCCTTGAGGCGTCTCGCGGCGCGCCGCGCTCGTTCCACCGCAGCTTCGCGGCGTGCGAGGATCTCCTTCACGCGCTGGTCGACCCGCACGCGGGCATCATGCGAGATATGACCAACCGTGCGTGCGCGCTGGGTGCGTGGTGGTTTCAGAGCCATCACTGGCTCCTTTCTCGTGTGAGTCCGGGACACGGTTCGAGACGCGGATCCAGCTTGCCCGCAGCGCGGAGAAGGCCCGCGTGTGCGGGCCTTCTCTGTGCCACTGAAGTGCTGGAGGCTGTTAGGCCTGGACGAGCTCACGTGTCTTGTGCACGACGACGTCGCCGCTCGTGATCTTCGGCGGGCTGGGGAGCGCCGTCTCGAGCTTCTGCTCGCGCAGCCAGCCGCCGGCGACGCGGGTCGACTCGTCGGCCTGCGCCGCGGTGTCGAAGAAGCCGACGGACGTCATGACGCCGTTGCCGGCGTCGATGACGGAGTAGCCGCTGAAGCCCGGCAGCTCGCTCAGCGTGGGAAGGAGGGTCTCGTCGACCTTCTTGAGGACCTCGTCCTTGCGGCTCTGGTCGATCGACTCGTAGCGTCGAATGATGGCATGCATGGGGTGCTCGTTTCTGCAGGGGTGGAGGTCTCGGTTGAGTCCTCCTGACGCGCCCGGCCCGGTGAGGGACAGTCGAGGAACTCGGAAGGTTCGTCGACGTCGGGAGGGGGTCTGAGCGCTTGCCGTGACCCTAGCACACTTCGGCACAACGGTTGATTACAAGACTACGTTTCACTACGTTATCGCTGTAGGACGAGCGATGTCTCCCTTCTCCGTCACCGTCGACCACGTACCGGACCGCGACCTCGGCGCGCTCCTGGCCCGACTCGCCGGGGCGGGCTTTGCGAGTCCGATCATCAGGTACGTCGGCGCCGACAGTGCCTCCGACGGGCCTGCTCCTGTTGGTCCGGGGTCGCAGGACCTGCCCGAGGAGTGGCGCCTCCTGCGCGAGCGCGAGGGCGAGTCATATCGGTGGCCGAAGCGGCGCGATGGCTACGCGCCGTACCGCATCTTCATCGGCACGACACGCGCCGAGGGGGCGGTGCAGATCGGACTCGGTGAGACGATCCGCGAGAACGCCTGGGGACGGGACCGCAAGTACGTCGTCGCGTTCCTCAGCGGCGGCTCGCCGCAGCATCCGCTGGTCGAGTTCGTCGCCGCGGACGACTTCGAGGACACGCGCGAGCTCGTGGCGGTCATCCGCGGCAGCGACGGAGGGCGGCGCATGTACGGGGTCGGCGACAAGCTGCCGGCGGTCTACGCGGAGCGCTTCCGAACCCAGATCTACAACGAGCGGGTCGGGCATCCGGGCGCCTGGAACAAGGTCGTCGTCGTCGCTCGCGAGGACGACGACGCCGCGATGCTCAACCACGCGCTCATCCAGAGCCGACGGCGCTATCGCACGTAGACACGCCTCACGGCGGCGCAACCCGGCGAGCGTCCTGCTCGCAAAGCTGCTAGGCGCCGTCCGGCGCGACGAGTACCCGGCGAATGACCACGCGTCGACCGGGGACATGCCTGCCGCCGCACGCGTCGGCGACGACCACGTCGAGGCGCAGCCAGACCGCGCCGGCCAGACCGCGCCGGCGTCACCACACGCGAAGGAGCGCTGAGTCATGCGCGACCGACATTTCCCACGCTTGTGCCGCTCCTGCCGGGCACCGATGGCCCGCCACGAGGACACGTGCTGGCGTTGCGGCACTCAGTGGGCGGCCGAAGATGGGCCGCGAACGACGCTGCAGGTGATAGCCGGCGGCGCGCCCAGACAGGTTGCGGGCAGGCCAGCCCAGGACCGTCGCGGTCTCCCACACCGCACGTGCCGCGGCCGACGCGCGCCTGGATGCGGACCGCTGGATGAACGAGGGCGGCAGCTTCGACTCCGAGGCGGCTGCTCTGCTCCGCGCTGTGCCCTAACCGTGCTGCAAGGCACTCCGGTTGGCACTTGGATGCCAAGCGAAAACAGGTCGTCGCCTGGGCCCCGTGGGTCGGTGGGAGGCGGACCCTTGAGCGGGAAAGCTCGAGCGGGCCGCGCTTGAGCCGAGGGTCCTCGGTCAGCTCTCCGTCTTCGGTTGCAGAGACCGGTCGATTGCGGTGGGACAGTGACCCGCTGGCTACATCATCCCGCTCATGTCGGGCATGCCGCCGCCGTGGCCGTCCTTCTCGGGCGCCTCGGCGACGATCGCCTCGGTGGTGAGGATGTTCTTGGCGATCGACGCGGCGTTCTGGAGCGCCGAGCGCGTCACCATCGCGGGGTCGATGACGCCGGCGGACACGAGGTCCTCGATCTCGCCGGTCTGCGCGTTGAGGCCGTGGCCCGTGGGCGCCTTGCGGACGTCGTTGACGACGACCGAGCCCTCGAAGCCGGCGTTCTCGGCGATCTGGCGGAGCGGCTCCTCGAGCGCGCGCAGCACGATCCGCGCGCCGGTCTTCTCGTCGTCGATCGCGATCGCGTCGAGGTTGATCGCCTCGGAGGCCTCGAGCAGCGCGACGCCGCCGCCCGGCACGATGCCCTCCTCGAGGGCCGCGCGGGTGGCCTGCAGCGCGTCCTCGACGCGGTGCTTCTTCTCCTTCATCTCGGTCTCGGTGGCCGCGCCGACCTTCACGACGGCGACGCCGCCCGAGAGCTTCGCGAGGCGCTCCTGGAGCTTCTCGCGATCGAAGTCGGAGTCGGTGTTCTCGATCTCCGTCTTGATCTGGTTGATGCGGCCCTTGATCGCGTCGGCCTCGCCGGCGCCGTCGATGAGCGTCGTGGTGTCCTTCGCGAGCACGACACGGCGCGCGCGGCCGAGCTGCGAGAGCTGCGTGTTCTCGAGCTTGAGGCCCATCTCCTCGGTGATGACCTCGCCGCCGGTGAGGATCGCGATGTCCTCGAGCATCCGCTTACGGCGGTCGCCGAAGCCCGGGGCCTTCACGGCAACGCCGGTGAAGGTGCCGCGCAACTTGTTCACGACGAGCGTCGCCAGGGCCTCGCCCTCGACATCCTCGGCGACGATCAGCAGCGCCTTGCCCGACTGGATGACGTGCTCGAGCACCGGCAGCAGATCGCGGACCGAACCGATCTTAGAGTTCGCGATGAGGATGTAGGGATCCTCGAGGACCGCCTCCATCCGCTCCTGGTCGGTGACCATGTAGGGCGAGATGTAGCCCTTGTCGAACTGCATGCCCTCGGTGAACTCGAGCTCCATGCCGAAGGTCTGGCCCTCCTCGACGTTCACGACGCCGTCCTTGCCGACCTTCTCGATCGCGTCGGCGATGACGTCGCCGATCTCCTCGTCGCCGGCCGAGATCGCCGCCACGCGGGCGATCTGATCCTTGCCCGAGATCTCCTTCGACTGCGACTCGATGTACTCGACCACCTGGTCGACCGCGACCTCGATGCCGCGCTTGAGGCCGAGCGGGTTCGCGCCCGCAGCGACGTTCTTCAGCCCCGCGTGCACGATCGCCTGCGCGAGCACGGTCGCCGTCGTCGTGCCGTCGCCGGCGACGTCGTTGGTCGCCGTGGCGACCTCGCGCACCAACTGCGCGCCCTGGTTCTCAAAGACGTCCTCGACCTCGATCTCACGAGCGATCGTCACGCCGTCGTTCGTGATCGTCGGAGCACCGAACTTCTTGTCCAGGACGACGTAGCGGCCGCGCGGGCCGAGCGTCACCTTGACCGCGTTCGCGACGGCGTCGACACCCTGCTCGAGCGCCTTGCGGGCATCCGCGGCGTACTTGAGCTCCTTGTGTGCCATGTGTCTCTCGGTCTCCTAGCTCTGAACCTTGGCCAGCACGTCGGACTCACGCAGCACGAGCAGATCCTCGCCCTCCACGACGATCTCGGTGCCGCCGTACTTGGAGTACAGGACCTCATCGCCCTCGGCCACGTCGAGCGGCGTGCGCTCGCCCGTCTGCTCGTTGATCTTGCCGTCGCCGACGGCGAGGACCTTGCCCTTCTGCGGCTTCTCCTTCGCGGTGTCGGGGAGCACGATGCCCGAGGCAGTCGTCTCATCCTCCTCGACCGCCTTGACGATCAGCCGATCGCCCAGGGGCTTGAGCTTCATGCGCGGGACCTCCACTCAGTCGGGCCAGATCTCACTGGTTGGCACTCCCAGGGGGAGAGTGCCACCCGCGAGTATTCCACGTCGAAGGCAGGGAGCCGACCAGGAGTCGGGGCCGGCGGCTCCCGCCGCTGCAGCCGGACCGACGGCACCTGCGCTCCTCCCGCCGCTTGTACCGGACGATCTGCCGTGAACGGACCTTCTACTCCCACCCGGCCATCGTGATGGGTCGAACTTCATCGAGCATGGTGTAGCGGCGGCCTCGCTGCACGGCGATAGCGCTTTCGGACGAACGTCCTTTGCGTGTGATCGCTTGTGGACACTGCCACGGGCCCGGCAGTCAGCAGCCTGGCCGCTGGTCGACGCCTCGCCGGCTCAAGATCGGCCCTGCGAGGCGGTGACTTTCGCCGGGGTGTCGACGGTCACGCGTGCGCGGTGCGATGCCCGGGCATGAGCGCTGCGCCGGCGATGACGAGGCAGAAGGCGATAAAGCGAGCGCCGATCTCGAACGGGCCCGAGCCGATCGGTTCGTCGAAGACGAGGACGCCGCCGATGATCGCGGTGAGGTTGGCCGCCACGGAGGTGAAGGCGATCACCTCGACAGCCGGACCGACCTGGAGGCTGCGGGCGGAGGCGAAGAAGGAAATCGCGCCCGCGATGAGCGCCGTGAGCGTCCACGGACTCAGCAACCCGTGGAGCGGGCCCTGGGCGTGGGTGAGGAACTTGATCGCGACGTTGGAGACGCCGAACAGCGCCCCGGCACCCAGGCCGAGGAGCAGCCCCTCGGCGCGGCGCAGGACGCTGCGGTGCGCCGAGATTGCCAAGAGCGTGGCGGCGACGGCGACGATCGCGCCCTCGACTGCGATCAGCGCCGCCAGGGATGACTGCTGCGGCCTTGTGGCGCCGCCGCCGGTGAATCCGATCACCGCCAGCCCGGCCCCGGTGATGGTCACGCCGATCCACTGCCACCGTCCAAGGTGGAAGCCGAAGTAGCGCTCGCTCAGCACGGCGAGGAACACGATGCCGCCCGCCATGACCGCCTGCACGATCGACAGCGGCGCGAGGGCAAGCGCGCCGACGTGCAGCAGCCAGGCACCGACCGCGACCATCCAGCCGATCGCGAACCACCTCGAGCGAAACAGACCAGCCGCGCTGCCGAGCGGATGCCGCACCCGGACCGGCGGCGCGAGCACCGCTCCGCGATGCTTGAGCAGGAACGCGACGTTGGTGGCCAGAGCCGAAGCGAGCGCGAGAAGCAGTCCGAGGATCATCCGAGCCGAGCGGCCGAAATCCCAGTTCACGGCAGCGGCCACAGCCGTCCCCGTGGCTGGGAGCGTTCCAGATTCTGCTGCCCTCACGACGACTCGAGTCGATCGACGAGACGCCCCACGACGGGCAGAGCCTGGCTCGCGCCCACCCACTGGCTCACTTTTTCGATTCCTAGAAGTGGCTCAGATTTCGGTTCCTGTTGACACCCGCCCCGGACGATCACCGGTGGTCTGTGCCAGAGCTGACCGCGCGCTCGCCTTCTGCCCCAGGGGGATCCGTTGGTACACAATGAGGCTTCCCCCGAGGTGCCCGGGGCCCGTCGCAGGCGTGCGAGCTCCGATTTTCTGGCGAGTTTTTGGCGAGTCGGGCCGCGAGATTCGCGGTCGGCGTGTCCCCTCGTGCCACCGTCCTGTGCCCACCCAAGCCCATGGCTCTAAATTACGGTGGGCCGTGAGATTTAGCTTGCTAGAGCCGTTTGCGGCGAGCGCGCCCGAGAGGATTCGAACCTCTGACCTTCGGTTCCGTAGACCGCGGCCTTGGACACCAACTGTGGCTCTAGCAAGCCATAGAGCCCCGGTCGTCGGACGGGCGGTCGGCGCCCTGACGACCCGCGATAGTCAGAGCGCTGCAACTCGCGAAGGCTGGTGGCGGCCGGATCGCGGAGAATTGCTTGAGCTCGCGCTTGCCAGTGCGGGGTTTCGATGCCGGCGCTCACGTCAGCGGGACGCGCGCTCGCAGCCGCCAGCCGCCGGTGGACTCAGGCCCGACGGTGAGGTCGCCGGCGAGTGTGTGGATGCGCTCGCGCAGGCCGTCGAGGCCGAGGCCGGAGCCGGTCACGGCAAGTGGGCCGCCGTTTGCTGTGTGGTCGTTCGTGACCTCGAGGGTCAAATGGTCGTGCCGGGCGGCGAAGCGGACTTGGACGTTGGCGCGCGGCGCGTGTTTGATCACGTTCGTGAGTGCCTCCTGCAGGATGCGATGGAGGAGATCCTCGATTCCTACTGGGACACGCGTGTCAGTGGGGAGCGGGACCAGCTCGATGTTCAGGCCACCGGCGCGGGCGCGGTTGCACAGACGTTCCACGCGCGTGGAGTCGTGGGTGAGCGCCGGCCGCGATCCGATGACGTCGAGGAGGTGCTCGAGCTCGTATAGCGCCTCAGCGCTGGCGCCGGCGATCGCGGTCATCCGCTCGGGCGCGTGGTCGGAGTCCTCGCCTTCGAGCCGGCTGGCGGAGGCCAGAAGGACGACGACCACCAGGTGGTGGCTGACGATGTCGTGCAGCTCGCGCGCGATCCGCGTCCGCTCACGCTGCACGGAGAGCTGGGTGAAGACCTCGTTGCTTGCTTCGAGGTCGTGGGTCTGCGTCGCGAGTGCCCGGACGATATCGCGGCGCTTGCGTACTTCGCGACCGACGAGCCAGGGCCCGACAGTGGGGACCAGGATCTCGAGGTTGGGGAACTCTTCGAGGCCTACTCCCAGCTGGGAGACGACCGCCAGCGCGGCGATCGCGACGCGGCCCGCGCGTGGCTCCGCGTAGGCGCCGGTCGAGTACGCGATCACCGACGTCGCCGCGAGCTGGGACTGCAGCGGGTCTGCCAGCAGCGCGAGGGCGCCGAGGACGGCGACGCCGAGCAAGGGCGCGCAGCGGCGCGTCGCGACCGTCAAGCCCGCGAGCGTCGCGAGCGCGATCAGCGCCGGGGTCGCGTCGAGGTCCGGGCGGACCAGCCGCTCGACGATGCAGGCCAGTGCGAAGCCGACGGCCAGAGCGAGGTCAGCCGTCGGCGGTGCGCGCAGCTCAGGCATCGGCGACCGTCAGCGGCAGCCGCGCGATCAGCTCGAGCCGTTCCGGCGTGTCTGCGGTCTCGCGGAAGCTGCCGCCGTGTGTGACGACCCGCTCGCGGGCCGCGGCGCGCGCGGCGCGCGCGCCGACGCCCGGTGCGGGAGGGCCGCTCACTTCGATCTCGAGCGTGGCCGACCCGTAGCGCAGCGTGACGGCCGCGGCGTCGTCGACGGCGACGAGCGCATGCTGCACCGTGCGGTAGGCCGCCAGCTCCACGCCCGCGACGAGCGCGCGATGCTCGCCTTCGATTGCGAACGCCACCCGGCGCCCGGCCATGTTCGCGTCGTCGACGAGGCCGGCGAGCTGCTCAAGGCTCGGCCGCACGATCTCGCCCCGGTGCTCGGCGCTGCGCAGCGCCCCGAGCAGGCCGCGCATCTCATCGAGCGCCTCGCGTCCGAGACCCTCGATGCGCGCGAACGTTCCCGCGGGGATCGAGTGTGCGGTTGCGAGCATCGCGATCTCCTGCAACCGGACGCGAGCGACGATGTCGACGTCGGTGGCCAGGCGGTCGCGCTCGATCTCCACGGCGAGCGCGGCCGTGCGATCCCGCTGGTCCTCGAGCTCGGCCGAGCGCGCTGCCAGCTCCAGTGCCAGCCGCTGACGGGCGGCGACCACGCGGCCGCCGACCCACGCGACCACGCACGGCGGCGCCGCGAACAGCAGCAGCAGGAACGCGCCCTGATCCTCCAGAGCCGAGTCCGTCGCGCCCTCGAAGGCAAGCCCGGCGAAGATCAGTCCCAGGCCTGCCACGTCGCTGCGTGACCGCGAGGACGTCCCGAGCGCGTAGCTGATCAGCAGGGCTGCAGGTACCGCGGCGATGAGCCGGAACTGGTCGAAGGTCGGGATCGCGCTGATCACACAGCCGACGGCGAACGCGCTCGCCGCCGCCAGCGGGCGCCGCCGCCGCAACGGCACACCGAGTACCACCGCCGGAAGCAGCAGGCTGTCGAGGATCGTGCCGTTGGCGTCGAGCTCGGAGTCCAACGCCACCGGCAGCGTCAAGCCGACCAGCGCCGCGCAGATCGCGATGTCGAGCAGGATCTCCCGGCGGGCGGCGGTCACCGGCGCAACCGTACGCCTGCCCGACGGGACTGTCATCCGCCCTGGGACGTACCGGGTGTGCGCCCACCGGACGACACGAGTACTGTCGAGCGATGGTGGAGGCGACCACCGACGCGATCTCGGTGCTGATCGTCGACGACGAGCAGCTCATCCGTGCCGGCCTGCGCGCGATCCTCAACCAGTTGCCCGGCATCGCTGTCTGCGGGGAAGCGAAGGACGGCCACGATGCCATCGACGTGACGCGGAAGCGGCGACCGGACGTCGTGCTCATGGACATCGGCATGCCGGGACTCGACGGGATTGGGGCGACGCGACGGATCGTCGCCGAGCAGGATCCCGAGCGCCCGGTGGCCGTGATCATGCTCACGACGTTCGACCTCGACGCGTACGTCTACGACGCGCTGCGCGCGGGCGCGAGCGGCTTCCTGCTCAAGGACGTCCCGCCCGACGACCTCGCCAGGGCGATCCAGATCGTTGCGGACGGCGACGCGTTGATCGCCCCGGCCATCACCAGGCGGCTCATCGAGGAGTTCACCCGGTCGGCGCCCGACCGCGCCCGGCAGGCCGACCTCGAGGTGCTGACGCCCCGCGAGGTCGAGGTGCTCGCGCTCGTCGCGCGCGGGCTATCCAATGCCGAGATCGCCGAGGAGCTCGTCGTCGGCGCAGCCACCGTCAAGACCCACGTCCGGCGGATCCTGAGCAAGCTCGACGCCCGCGATCGCGTCCATGCGGTGGTCCTGGCCTACGAGGCCGGACTCGTGCGTCCGGGCGACCGCTCGCCGGGCTGACGCCCGATCGGCAACGTACGCCCCTGGGCGTACCGCAGGTTCAGCCATCGAGTTGACGACGCCGGGCCGGCGTCGCGGTTGAGTTGGCGACGTCATCCACCAGCTCAAAAGGAAGGTCCGCATGCCCCGTCGCACCATCTTGCTTCCCCTCGTCGCCGCCATCGGAGCGACAGCCGTCGCCCTCCCGCTCGCCAGCCAGGGGGCCGTGCCGGCCGGACGCACCATCGACGTGACGTTCGCCAGCGGCGGGACCGCGAAGTTCGATGACCTCGCCCCGCGCGGGCTCAAGCGCGAGCGGGTCTCGATGGGTGATCGCATCCTTCGCGTCCAGCGAGTCATGGTCGGCGGCAAGGTCGTCGGCACGTTCAACTCCGTCACCACCGCGACCAATCCCACACAGGTGCCGATGAGGCGGCTCAAGGCTGTCGAGTCGATCGCGGTCGATCTCGGCGACGGCGTCCTGCTCGGACAGTCCTTCGTGGATAACGCCCGCGGCGGCGAGCACACCGCCATCGTTGGCGGCACCGGCGCCTACGGGGGCGCCACCGGCAGCGTCGCGGTCACCGAGACGGGCTTCACGATCACGCTGGACGGCTCATGAGACTGAAGACGCGAAGCTCGCAGGCCCGGTCGCGGCGATGGCTGTGCTGGCCGCAATCCCACCGGCGATGGCGGGCGGCGGCTGCAAACCGACCGTCGAACACGGGGTGATCCACGAAACGTTCCTCGAGAAGGGACAATCACCCGCGAAGCCGGATGGGTCTGGACACCGACCGCGCCGACGTGTACCGCTGACGACCAACGCGAGCGGCGCACACACATGCCGCACCCACTAACGAGAAGGAGCTGCCGTGGCCGTGAAGCTGCACCGCTGCTCGACCCTGTGGGCCAAAGCCAACGGACACCCCTGCTGGCGTGTGCAGCGCGCGCTCGACGAGGCTGGTGTGCCGTACGTGATCGTCAAGGAGGTGCCGCTGCTGCGTGGCCGCCGTACAGCCGTCATCGCCGGCACCGGGCAGAGCAAGCTGCCGGCGATCCAGCTCGAGGACGGCAGCTGGTATCGCAAGGAGTCCTCCGAGATGGCCGAGGAGATCAGGGCGGGCGCGTTGTCGGACCGGACGCTGTAAGGGCGGCCTCGCGCGTTCAGCAGATGCCCAGAATTCGTCCGCTACCGCCGTAAAGTGGGAACACGGGTGGGAACGAGGTGGGAACAGATCGCGTCCTCCCGGGGGGAGGTTTCGGGTACTTTGGAGGACGGGAAGCACAGGTGGCGAGACCACCGTTCGGGAAGGGAGGGGCATGTCGGGTCCTAAGAACCGCGGGCGCATCGTCCGCGGCCTCATCGCCGTCGCGTTGGCAGGCTGCGTCAGTCTGGCGGCGGCTGGCACCGCGACCGCTCAGTCGCCGGATTGCGCGGGCCGGGGTGTGCCGGACAACAAGATCTCGATCCAGTTGTGGACGTTCGCCGAGTACATCGGCTTCGGCACCGACGCGGCGACGATCGCGCGTACCGAGGAGGTCTTGCGGCGGCTGAGCGAGATGGGCTACCGCAATGTCGAGCCGTTCACGCTGAGCGGTCTGTCGGCGGAGCAGTACCGGGCGTTGCTGGACAAGTACGGGCTCAAGGCGTCGGCGCGGCACGTGGACGTCGGCAGGCCGGAGAGTCCGGTCGACTTCGATCAGGTCCTGGCCGACAACAAGGTCCTGGGGATCAAGTACTTCGGGTCGGGCGCGACGCCGATCTTCCCGGAGGTCTACACGACCGAGGCCCAGTGGGTGGCGTACGCGCAGTATCTGAACGAGCTGGGCGCGCGGGCGCGGCAGGCGGGCCAGACGCTGATGGTGCACAACCACCACATCGAGTTCCAGCGGACGTTCGGTGGCCGGACGGTGTTCGACATCCTGGCGGCCAACACCGACCCGAGGAACGTCGTCTTTCAGATGGACATCTACTGGGCGACCAACGGCGGCGGCATCGACAACCCGGTCAACGTGCTCGAGCGCTACGGCAACCGGATCCAGCTCTTCCACGTCAAGGACATGGGGGCGGGCCCGTTCCCCGGTCCGATCGAGATCGTCGGTGAGGGCATCATCGACTTCCCGGAGGTCTTCGCGGCCTCCCAGGGCCCGGTCAGGTACTACGTCGTCGAGCACGACCCGCGGTTCGGCGACCCGAGCTTTGATCCGTTCGAGGCCGCCCAGAAGGGGTTGGCCTACCTCGACTGCGTCACGTTCTAACAGGCGCACGGCGGGAGGGCCTTCCACGGCGGGCGGCCCTCCCACCGCGTCCGATTCCACCGAGCACATCCACAGGAGGAGACAACGTGCGAATTGCGCGAAGGCTCGTGGCCGTGGCCGTGGCGCTCTGCGCCTGGCCGTCGGTGGCCGAGGCTCAGGCACCGCCGCCCGACTCCCAATTCCAGAAGGTCGTCATCGACGCCACGCCAGGCGAGCCGATGGATCTCGCCGTGCTGCCGGACGGCCGGGTGCTGCACACCGAGCGCTCCGGCGAGGTGTGGTTGCACGACCCGGACACCGGGCTGAAGACGCTCGCCGCCAAGCTCGACGTGTACCAGCACGACGAGGAAGGCCTGCAGAGCATCGCGATCGACCCGAACTTCGAGAAGAACGGGTGGATCTACCTGTACTACTCCCCGCCGCTGAACACGCCGGTCGACGACCCGGCGACGCCCACCGTCAACGAGGGTGACGCGCCCGGGTTCGGCACGGCGGCCGACTTCGCGCGGTTCAAGGGGTACATCCAGCTCTCGCGGTTCCAGTGGACCGGGGACACGATCGACCTCGACTCCGAGCAGAAGATCCTCCAGGTGCCCGTCGACCGCGGCATCTGCTGCCACGTCGGCGGCGACATCGTCTTCGACGAGAACGGCAACCTGCTGCTCTCCACCGGCGACGACACGAACCCGTTCGAGTCGGACGGCTACGCGCCCATCGACGAGCGTCCGAACCGCAATCCGGCGTTCGACGCCCAGCGGACCGCCGCGAACACCAACGACCTGCGGGGCAAGGTGCTGCGGATCACCGTGGCGGAGGGCGGCGGCTACACGATCCCGGAGGGAAACCTCTTCGTCGACAACGACCCGCTGACGCGGCCCGAGATCTACGTCATGGGACTGCGCAACCCGTTCCGGATCGAGTACAACCAGCGCACCGGAGAGCTCTACGTGGCCGACTACTCGCCGGACGCGGGGACCGCCAATCCGCTGCGCGGCCCGGCGGGCCAGGGCAAATGGACGGTCGTCACTGAGCCCGGCAACTACGGCTGGCCATACTGCGCCACCGCCGAGCTGCCGTACGTCGACTACAACTTCGCGACAGGCCAGTCGGGTGCGCCGTTCAACTGCGACGCCCCCGTCAACACCTCGCCGAACAACACCGGACGGACGAACCTGCCGCCCGTCACACAGCCCGACGTCTGGTACTCGTACAGCGCGTCGGCGGAGTTCCCCGAGCTGGGCACCGGCGGCATCGGCCCGATGGCCGGCCCCGCGTACCAGTTCGACGCCAAGCTGGCCAAGAAGCGCGGCTCCACGGCGTGGCCCGCGTACTACGACAACGTCCCGCTCTTCTACGAGTGGACGCGCGACTACATCAAGGCCTTCTTCACGGAGGGAGGCGACGTGACGCGGATCGAGCCGGTGCTCGGCACGTTCGACTTCGACAACCCGATCGATATCGAGTTCGGGCCGGACGGGTCGCTCTACGTGCTCGAGTACGGCGACGGCTTCTTCGGCAAGAACCTGCCGGGCGCCGAGCTGGCTCGCGTCGACTACCTCGGCGCGACGGGCAACCGCTCCCCGTCGGTGACCGCCAACGCCGACACGACCGAGGGCGCTGCGCCGCTGACCGTCCACTTCAACGCGGTGGCCAGCGATCCGGAGGGCACGCGCCTGCGCTACGCGTGGGACTTCGACGCGGACGGCAAGGTCGACTCGCGGCAGGCGAACCCGACCTACACGTTCACCGAGGACGGCCTCTACCGGGCCACCGTCCAGGTGACCGACCAGGGCGGGCGCTCGACGTCCGACTACGTCGAGATCGTCGTCGGGCAACGGCCCGTGGTGCAGTTCATCAGACCCGTGGAGGGTCAGCCGTTCCACTTCGGCGACACCGTCCAGTTCGAGGTCCAGGTCACCGACGACCAGCCGGTCGACTGCAACCGGGTGCGGGTCACGTACATCCTCGGTCACGACCAGCACGGTCACCCGCTGACCACGGCCTTCGGGTGCACGGGCAGCATCACCACGACCGTGCCCAGCGGGCACGACCCCGCCAGCGACGACCTGAGCGCGGTCTTCGTGGCGGAGTACACCGACGAGGGCGGCGGCAACCTGCCCCCGCTCACGGGCTCCGACGAGGTCGTCCTCGAGCCGAGCCCCTAGCGATGCGCTTCCGGGGGCGCCGCCACGGCGGCGCCCCCGCGGCGTGTCACCAGCACCGGGTGGGCGAGCTGTGGCCGAGCGCGAGCCCGGCCTGGCCACCTCCGACGATGAGCACTTCGTGGCGGTCGGGCGCGGCGCCCATCACGCCACCTGCGTGCGGGCCGGCGTGAAGCGCGCGAGCAGGAGGCCGCTGAGCAGCGTGAACAGCAGCGCGCCGCCGGCGCCGAACACCGTGAACTGATCGTCGACGCCGATGCCGGTGGCCGATGCCACGGACCAGCCGAGCGCGAAGAGCACCGGCATCGCCAGTGCCCACGGCAGCGCGAGCGCGCGGCGTCCGTGCCGGGCGAGGACGAGGCCTTGAGCGGCGCCGAGCGCCGCGCCGCTGACAAGGCCCATCAGGGCGAGCGCGCCGAGGTCGGTGTCGTAGCCGACGAGCGCGGCGCCGGCCGCCAGCCCGACGGCGTAGCCGATGGCGCTGGCGCCGATCCATGCCGCTGGGCGCCCGAGCGCGCCCTTGGCGGCCCACCACTGGACGGCGCCGAGCCCGGCTCCGGTCAGCGCGCCGCCGACCAGCGCGGCGTCGAGGGCGTCAACGCGTCCGCCGACGATCCAGCCGATGTACCCGGCGACAGGGAACGCGAGAGCTACCGCGACCCAGGGCCAGCCGGGGAAGCGTCGCCGTGGGGATGTGGTCGAACGGGATTCGTAGGGCATGTGAAGTCCTTTGGTCATATGCGTGCGGGGATCGCGGGCGGGAGCGGCATGGGCGCGTCGTCAGGTGGCGCGTCGGTCGGTGCGGTCCTGGGCATGGGGCCTTCGACCTGCAGGTCGGGGAGCCACTGGAGCCACCGCGGCAGGTACCAGTTGCGCTCGCCGAGGAGGCGCATGGCGGCGGGGATGAGGAACAGGCGCACGAGTGTGGCGTCGAGCGCGAGCGCGATGGCGATCCCGAAGCCCATCTCCTGGAAGGCGACGAGCTGGCCGGTGGCGAAGCCGCTGAAGACGACGATGATGATCGCTGCCGCGCCGGTGATGAGGCGTGCCGTGGAGGCGACGCCGTGGACGATCGCGCCGGCTGTGTCGCCGGTGGCGCTCCAGCGCTCGTGGATGCGGCTGAGCAGGAACACCTGGTAGTCCATCGAGAGCCCGAACAGCACGCTGAACAGGAAGACGGGGATCCAGGCGTCGATGCGTTCGACCTGCGTGAAGCCCAGCAGATCGGCCCCGACGCCCTTTTGGAAGACGAGCACGAGGAGCCCGTAGGCGGCGCCGACCGACAACAGGTTGACGGCGATCGCGGTCAGCGGGATGGCGATCGACCGGAAGGCGAGCATCAGGAGCACGAAGCTGAGTGCCAGAACGAAGGCGATCACGATCGGCAGCCAGCGGCTGTTGACCGCGAAGTTGTCGCGCGCCTCGGCCGGTGCGCCGCCGACGAAGACGCGGTCCGCCGACGCACCGAACGCGCGCGGGACGTAGTCCTCGCGGAGGCGGTCGATGGCGGCCGACGCGCGTTCGCTGGTCGGTTCGACGCTGAGCGGCAGGGAGGCCACGGCGATGCGCGGACCGGTGTCGACGGTCAGCGCGCGGGCGGCGAAGTCGCGGTCGGTCGCGAGTTCGGCGCGCAGGCGCGTCAGGCCCTGCTCCGTGGCCGCGTCCTTCGCCGAGCCGTCGATGACGACCGTGACGGGATCGGCCGCACCGCTCGGGAAGTCGCGCTGCAGCGCGAGGAGGCCCTGCTTGGCGGTGGAGCTGTCGGGCAGCGCCGTGGTCCCGCCGTCGCCCATGCGCAGGTCGAGCACGGGGGAGGCGAGCGCCAGCAGCACTGCCGTGGTGGCGATCAGGCTGATGGCGGGACGGCGCATCACCGCGAGGACGGCGCGTCGCCAGATGGGTCCCTCTTCGCCCGCCGACGCAGCGATGCGGCTCCCGAGCCACGGCACCCGGAGGCGATCGACGCGGTCGCCGAGGACCATCAGCAGCGCCGGGTGGAAGGTCAACGCCACCAGGACGGACACGACGCCGACGATCAGGGCGCCCAGGCCGAGGCTGCGCAGGGTGGTGTCGGGTACGAGCAGCATCGCGAGCATCGCCAGCGCGAACGCGGTCCCGCTGAAGACCACCGCGCGCGTGGCCGTGCTCGCGACCGCCAAGATCGCTTCGCGAGTCCCGCTGCCGCGGTGGCGTTCCTCGCGCAGGCGGGAGATGATGAACAGCGAGTAGTCGATGCCGAGCGCGAGCCCCATCGCGACGACCATGTTCAGGATGAACAGGTTGAGCTGGAACGCCTGCCCGACGACCGCGGTGACGGCGAGCGCGACGACGATCGAGATGATCGCCATCAGCATCGGGATCGCCACGCCGAACAGCGTGCCGACCACCAGCAGCAGCACGACGAGTGCGGCCGGCAGCCCGAACTGCAGCTCGCCCTTGCTCAGGTCGCTCGCGGAGAGCTCCTCGAGGTCACGGTCGAGCGTGTAGCTGCCCGTGACGTGCGCTGCGAATCCGGCGCCACCGTTCGAGCGCTCCACCGTCGAGATGAGATCGGCGATCCGCTCGGCCTTCGGCTCGGCGAGGACGACCGGCAACACGGTGGCGTGGCGGTCGGCCGACACCAGGATCTTGCCGCCCGGATCCAGGTAGCTCGAGATTCGCTGCACCCCTCCGCTGTGGCGGATGTCGGCCGCCAGTGCACGCGCGTGCGCCTGGAAGGCGGCATCCGACACGACGAGGTCTTCGGACCGCAGGACGATGAACTCGTCGATCGAGTCTTGATTCGGAAGCCGTGCGTCGATGAGCTCCTGCGCCGCGACCGAGTCGGGATGGTTGGTCAGGCTCGAGTCCGACGTCAACGCCGAGCCCAGCAGCGTCCCGACCAATCCGAGCGACACGACGATGATCGCGCCCCACAGAGCGAGCATCCGCCCGGGACGCCGCGTGGCGACCTCTGCGAGCCGTCGCGGGCCGAACCCGGATCGTGAACGTGGTGAGCGATTGGGCATTTCAGCTCCTGTCAACTGCGTTGAGGGACCGGCCGGCGATCCACGCGACGAGGACGTTGTCGGGGTGGTCGACGAGGTGGTCGCGAGCGAGGGCGTCGACGAGATCGCGCTCGCCGCGCAGGTGCGCGGTGGCGATGGCCACCAGCTGACGGTCGCGGGTCGTTACCGCGATTCGTCCGGCCCGGGCGATGAGACCCTCCCCGTCGCGTGCGAAGAGCGCCGCCGCGACCAGGATCATCGGGTCGTCGCTGGTGCGTGACGCCTCGACGATCGCTGCGATCGCGGCGGCGTCACCGACCACGAGTTGATGAAGCAGTTGCTCGGGGAGGATCGGCGGCATGAGGCCAGCATCGAGAGAGGCGCTGACACCGCGCTGACACCACCGGCCGGCCGTACACTTCCGATGTGTTCCACATCTCGGTGCTGGGCCCCGTCGAGGTCAGACGCGACGGCGAGCCCGTGCCGGTGCCGGGCGGCAAGACCTCGCAGCTGCTGGTGCGCCTCGCGCTCGAGGCCGGAGCGTTCGTGCGCGCGGACCGGCTCGTGGAGGACGTGTGGGCCGAGGATGCGGTCAACACGCGCCCCAACACGCTGCAGTCGAAGATCGCCAAGCTTCGGCGAGCGTTCGGCGATCCGCAGGTGATCGTGAGCGGCGAGGGCGGATACTCGCTTGCCGTCGAGCCGTCCGAGGTCGACGCGCTGGTCGTGTTGCGCGACAGCGTCGCCGCCGCTGAACTGCTCGACGCCGAGGATGATCGCGGCGCCGCCGAGCTGAGCGCGTCGGCGCTGGAGCGCTACCGCGGCGATCTCCTCCAGGGCGCCGGCGCGGCGGATTGGGCCGCTCCATACCGGGCGCGGCTCGACGAGGCACGGATGGAGCTGACGGAGACGCAGTTCGCCGCGCGCTTGCGGCTGGGAGGGGCGGGCGACCTGATCGGCGAGCTGGAGTCCGCGGTGGCGACGTATCCCTACCAGGAAGGTCTGTGGGAGCTGCTGATCACCGCGCTGTACCGCGCGGGACGCCAGGCCGATGCGTTGGCGACCTACCAGCGGGTCCGAACTCTGCTCGCGGACGACCTCGGTCTCGCTCCCGGACCCCGACTGCAGGAGCTCGAGCGACAGATTCTTGTCCACGACTCGGCCCTCGCGATCGGCGAGCGTGCAGCGCGAGCGCTTGAAGACCACGCGCGAGCCGGGAACCTGCCGTCGCTCTCGGCCGAGCTCGTCGGCCGCGAGACGGAGATCGCGGCCGTGTCGGACTTGCTCGAAGCTCAGCGGCTGGTCGAGATCGTCGGACCGGGCGGGATCGGGAAGACCGCCGTCGCGATCGCCACCGGTCGCCGTCTGGCCGAGTCGGACGGTGCCGCGCCCGGTGGCGTCTGGTTGGCCAGGCTGGAAACCGCGACGACCGCGGACGATGTCCTCGACACGGTGATCACCGCACTCCACGTCACGGGCGGCCAGGCGGCGCTGCTCGAGCGGCTCAAAGCCTCCGCCGCGGTGGTGATCCTCGACAACTGCGAGCACGTGCTCGACGCCGCCGCAGCGCTCGCGGTCCGGCTTCTCGACGCCGCCCCGCCGCTACGGATCCTGTGCACCGGCCAGGTCCCACTCGATGTCGACGGTGAAGCCGTGCTCGAACTCACGCCCCTGGCGCTCCCCGAGGCCGTGGAGCTGTTCACCCGCCGCGCCGCCGCACGCCACCGGGATCCGCCCGCCGGCGCGGCCTATGACGCGGTGCACGACCTGTGCCGCTCACTCGACGGCCTGCCGCTCGCGATCGAGCTCGCCGCGGCGCGCACGAAGACCTTGTCGATCGAGGAGATCAGCCGCCGCCTCGACGACCGGTTCAGCGTGCTGAGCGACCCGACCAGCCGCAGACCGGAGCGCCGCCGCGCCCTGAAGGCGACCATCCAATGGAGCTACGAGCTGCTCTTCCCCGACGACCAGCGGGGCCTGTGGGCGCTTGCCACGTTCGCCGGTGGCGCTCCGCTTCCGGCGGTCGAGTATGTCCTCGAGGCGCTCGACGTCCCCGCGTCAGCGGCGATCGACGTCGTGGGGCGACTGGCGAGTCGTTCGCTCGTGATCGTCGACGACGATGGTCCCGCCGTTCGCTACCGGCTGCTCGACAGCATCCGCGCGTTCGCACTCGACGCGATGGCCGAGAGCGGCCTGACCGAGCGCGCCCTCGCCGCACACGCCACATGGTTCGCCGACGCCGCCGGCTCTTCCACACAAGGGGTGCGCAGCAGCCGCCAGGCCGAGCATCTCGCCTTCGCTCGAGCCGAGCGCACCAACATCGATGCCGCCTTGGCCTGGAGCGCGACGCACGACCCGCTGCTCGCGATCCGAATCGTCAACGGTTTCGGCTGGGCCTGGGTCGTCCTCGGGGACAGCCGTGGGGCGCAGCGGATCCTGGCGGCCCTCGATGCCGCCGGCGACGCTGCCCAGATCCGAGACCGGGCCGGCGCACTCCTGCTCGCGGCATGGATCGAAGCGTCGACGGGCCACGACCTCGCTCGCGAGCACATTGCCGCGGCCACCGAACTGGCGGGCGCGATCGACGACGTCGACTTGCAAGCGCGCTGTTGTTACTACCTCGCGTACGTCGTGTCGCATCACGGCGAGTTCGAACAGGCGCTGCAGCTGACCGATCGCAGCAGCGCGCTCTACCACGGGCTCGACCGACCGTGGGATCAGGCCGCGAACTGGCTCTTCGCCGCCAGAGCCGCCATCTCCGCCGGTGACCACGCGCGCGCCGTCGACGCTCGCGATCAGGTCGAGCGCTGGCTGCGAGAGCTCGACGACCCGTGGCTCCACGTCCGCCGCGACGCGATGCTCGGCGAGCTGGCCCGTATCGAGCATCGGTTCGAGGACGCCGTCGTCCACATCGGCCGTGCAGCGGAGACGTCGGGACGTCTGGGCTTCCTGCAAACGCAGGCGTACCAGCTCTCCAGCCTCGGACGTGCGCAGTGCCAGGCGGGTGACTACGTGGCTGGTGCCAGCACGCTGGAGCTCGCGGTCGAGAAGGCCGAAGCCACCGGTGACGTACGCCTGGCGGCGCTCGCCCGAGTTCACCTGGGGCGCGTCCTGCGTGCAACCGGACGGGTCGCACCAGCACGGGCGACGCTCGAGGCGGCGACCGCCTGGCACCGCGCCGGCGGCGGTGGAGAGCAGGCCGCGCTCGGCGAGTGCCTGCTGGCGGCACTCGACGCCGAGGACCAGGTCTCGGGCGCCGAGCAACGGCTCGCGGTGATCCTCGAGGAGGCGCGACGCGAGGACGACGCCCCCGTCGAGGTCCTCGCGCTCGATGCTCTCGCCCGCATCGCAGCCGAACGGGGCGACGTCGCCACCGCACGGGACCTGTGTGAGGCAGCCGATCGGCGCATGGAAGCTGCGTCGCACTTCATCACCGACCTCGACCGAACCGACGCCCAGGCGGTCCGGCAGATCGCCTGAGCAAGCGGGATCGTCGGATCACACCGCCACGCCTGACCCCTGGCTCGCGACGACCTTCTCCCGCTCTGCGTCCAGGATCCGGCGGGTGCGATCGCCACGCTGGTTCAACACGACAAAGGCCAACAACCCGCACACGACGACCGCGATGCCGGCGATCTGCCGGTGATTGACCACCTCGCCCAGCAACAGGAACGACCACACGACCGCGAGGGCAGGTTGAGCCACCTGGGCGATCCCGATCGTCCCGATCTGGATCGACTTCTGCGCGAACACCACCAGCCCCTGGGCCACGACCCCGCTCGTGAACGTGAGGATCAGCATGTACGTCCATCCCGTCCCGCTCATCCCGAACACGCCGCCATGGGCGAGCGCCAGCGGAAGCACCGCCACGGCCGCGATCGGACAGATCGTTGCCATGAAGGTCGTGACGTCCATCTCCTGGCGGAAGTGTTTCGTCGACACGACATACGCCACCAGGAGCAGCATCGCGATCAGGCCGAACACGTTCCCTTGCAGCGAAGCGTCACCGTTGCGCGGCGCGCTGAGCAGCACGAGGGCCACCCCGCCGAACGCGACGGCCGCGAAGACCAGCGCACGCGGATCGATGTACTCCCTGAACAGCCAGGCGCCGGCCGGAACGATCAGAAACGGGGCGAGCGAACCGATCAACGCGGCGTTGGCGACGCTGTTGTGCGTCGCCCCGGCGAAGAAGACCGCCAGGTTCAGACCGAAGAACACACCGGGCACGAACGCCTGACGCACGTCCGCGAGGGTGATCCGCCGGCCGGTGCTCCAGAGCAAGAGGTTCCAGACGACGCTGACCGTGACCATCCGCCAGAACGCGACCAGGACGCCCGGCGAGTCAGCACGCTTCACCAGCGTCGAGCTCAGCGAGAACGCGATGACCAAGCCGGCGACCGCGAGGACCCCGAGGGTCTTCGCGCTCAGCTTTACAGCACGTCCGCGGCTGTCGGCCTCGACTGCTCGCATCGCCGCGGCTAGGTGACCCGCCGGTAGTGCCCACCCGCTTCCTGTACGAGCAGGGCGATCTGGACGCGGTTGTCGACTCCGAGCTTGTCGAGGAGGCGGGAGACATGGCCCTTGACCGTCGCGACCGACAGGTGCAGCGTCGCGGCGATCTCGGCGTTCGCCTGGCCGCGGCCGACGGCGAGGGCGACATCGCGCTCGCGCGGGCTGAGTCGTGCCAGCCGGTCGCGGGCGTGCTCGGTGCGGGCGCCGGCGTCGGAGTCGCCGGCCACCATGGAGATGAGCCGGCGCGTGACGGAGGGCGAGATCATGCCGTCGCCGGCGTGGACGAGCTCGATCGCGCGAACGATCTCCGCCGGCGGTCCCGAGCCGACGCCCACCCGCGCGAGGCTGCGGACCTGGACCTGGAGATCACCGTCAGGCGCGTCGACGGTGAGCGTCACGGCCGCTCCCGGCGCGTGCTTGCGGGCGTTGGTCAGACCCTCCTGCGCGATCCGATATGCGGTGCGACCGACGGCGGCGGCCGGCGCCGCGTCGCCCAACTCGATCCGTGCGGTGATCCGCATCCCGGCCGCCCGCGACTCCTCCACGAGGGCGGGGAGGTCGGCGAGCGTGGGCTGGGGTGGTCCGGTCAGGCTCTCGTCCACGTCCTCGCGCAGGACGCCGATCACGCCACGCAACTCGACGAGCGCGGCACGCGCGCTTGCGCCGATCACGTCGGCCGCTTCGGCGACATCCTCGGCCGAGGCGTCGGAGTTGAACTCGAGCGCGCCGGCGTGGACGGAGAGCAGTGAGAGGCGGTGGGCGAGCACGTCGTGCATCTCGCGCGCGATCCGCCGCCGCCAGCGCAGCGCGCCGACCGTTGCGATGACGCCCACGACGGCCACGGGGCGCAACCAGGGAGGGTGCAGCTCCCACGTGTCCACCAGGGTGGCGACGCTGATCGCGAACGCGACCAGATACATCGTCGCGTCGACGACGCGGTCGCGGCGGCCGCGCTCCTCGTCGGGGGGGTCGATGACGACGTCTGGCAGCGAGGAGCGGATCCAGCCCGACAGGCCTCGGGTGACGCGTGCTGTCGACTGCGGTGCCATCGCTCGGGGATGAAGGCTAGGCGAGCGCCACGGCGGCGACCCCTACCAAAGTCGTCATCGGTCACCGCCGCAGGGCTCGGCGAGCTCAGCCCGGCGACGCTGGTCGGACGCGCGGCCGGTCGTGAGTCTGCAGCACGACGTCGTTGGCCATCGCCAGGCGGGCGCCCGCCCACGCGCTGCTGGCACGCCCATGGTCTGCGCGGAGACGGCCAGCCCAGGGCACGCGCGCCGAGCTGATGACCGAGTCCGGACCGGGATGATCGTCGGCGTCGCGTTCGGCGCGATCCTGCTCGCCTCGGCGCCCGCGATCGTCGCTCTCTTCGCGTTGCCGATCACGTGGACTGCGGTGGCCTCGCTGTCCTTCTTCGCCTGGCGGATCACGCGGCGCGAGGTCGCCGCGTGAGCGCGCAACCTCGCCGTGTTCGACGACCTGCGGACCGACGCGTCCGCGGACATCACGGGCACCTTCCTCGCGCCGCAGCACCTCACAAGCAACCTCGCCTGCCTCCTGGCCGTGGGCCTGCTCGCCATGCGCCACCGATGTGGCGGCCTGAGACCTCCCGCCGCCGCCGGATCTAGCTCAGGCGTCCGCGGGGAGGAGTCGCAGCGGTTGCCGGTTCGCGCTGAGGACGCGGAAGTGGTGTTCGTCGAGCGTGAGCACGTCTTGGGTCCTGTGGCGTGTTGCGAGGACGACGATCGACGCGTCGGCGAGGCTGATCCCGAGGTCGGCGTGTCTCTTGATCAAGGCGGTGGCGTTGCGGATGTCCGCTGCCGTGAACGCCTGCAGGTCGTATGCGCCACGTGCCACTTCGCCGAGCAGGCTCGTGCGGGCAGGCTCGCCGACGCGCGTGGCGAGCAGGTAGTCGAGTTCTGCCAGCACGAATGGCGACAGAAGCAGCGGCGGGGCGGCGGCGGCGAGGCTCGCGGCCGACTCCCGGTGGCGGCGCTGAGCGGAGTCAAGCGCCGCGAGCAGTCCGCTGGTGTCGAGCAGGATCACTCGCCGAAGCCGGCGGCGAGCGCCTCGTCGACGCGCTCGGCTAGCGTCGGGTCGCCGCTGTCGAACAACGGCAGCTGGGGTTTCGGGGCGGACTGGTCGCGCGTTGCCGCGACCAATGCCGACCGGATGACCTCGGCTTCGCTCGTACCTCGCGCCGAGGCGGTGCGCTCGAGCGCGGCCTTCAGCTCGTCGGGCAGGTAGATCGTGGTCCGCCGCACGCCATACATGATGCCATACGTGATGGGTCTCGCGGAGCGGGCAGGTTTCGTCCACCTGGAGGGCAGCGACCAGGTCGTCCTGCGGCTCAGCCCACGGTGGCGCGATCGTCGTCAGAGGGCCGCGCAGTCACCTCCCTGCGCGCCGTCGATCCGGTTCGGCGCGCCGAAGTCCTTGACCTCGGCGCTGTTGCCCGTGCAGGACAGTGCGCCGTTGACGGTGCTCCCCACCAGCATCGGGCCGTACTCACCGGCCAGCCGGCTGTAGCGCTCGTTGGCGGAGACCTGCGTGTTGTCGGCCAGCGTCAGCGCGCCGCTGAACCTGCTCCCGGCAATCGTGATGTCCGCGGTGGTGCCGCTCAGCGAGCTCGCCCCCCTGACCGTCGTCCCGAACAGCTGCACGGAGTCGGCGCCGGTGGCCCGCAACGTTCCGTCGATCACGGTGTCGGACGCGACCAGGGATGCGCCGGGCCGCACGACCACCGCGCCGTTGACCGACGCAGCGTCGAGACAGGTCACGCCCGAGCTCACGGTCACTGCTCGTTGCGCGCCGCGCAGGGTGGTGGTGCATTCGGGCGACTCGCCCGGGAGCACCGTCGCGCGGTAGGACTCGGCCGTGCCGTAGTTGCCCGCCGGGTCGATCGCCCGGTGCTCGACGAAGTGCGTGCCGAAGCCGGGGATGAACCCCCCGCTCGGATGGTCGTCCGGGAGCGTCTGCTCGAACGCAGCCCTGGACAGCCCACCGGTGCCCAGGTTGCCGTAGGTCAGCGCCTTGATGTCGGTGCCCGAGTGCCGGAACTGGAACGGGGCGTCCTGCTGCTCCGGGAAGCCGAAGTAGTTGAACCAGCCGTCCCGGTCGAGACGGAGCTGGCCGACGACGAAGCGCTCCTCGTCGTACCCCTCCAGGTCGTCCTTCGGGTTGAGGAACATGTCCCAGCCGTTGAAGTACACCGGGTGCTCGAGGTCGTCATCGAGCGCGGTCAGCGGTTCGGACAGGGTGCGGTGCGCCGTCGGCAACACGTTGTCGACGGTCCACCGGAGGGTGTCGGAGACACCGCCCGGATCGGCCGGGTCGGTCACGGTCGCCGTGAGCGTGTAGGTCCCCGAGGGGAGGTCGAGCGCACCGAGATCCAGGGTTCGACTGTTGTGTGGGTTGGGAACCAGCTTGCCGTCCAGCCGCCAGGCCACGTCCAGCACCCGGTCGGCCGGATGGTTGGTCTCAGCGAACACCACCTCGTCGCCGCCGACCGGCTGGCCGGTCATCGATGACACGGTGATCTCGGCGGCCGGCGGCGACGGCACCGCGGTCGTGCCGGCGACGGTCCACTGCCTGGTCTGGACGAACCGCGGTCCGTTGTAGCCCGAGTCCGTCGAGCTGTTCCCGGTCGAGGGGTTGCGTACCCAGTCCATGCCGTCGGGGCCGACCGGGTCGCGCACCTCCACGTCGACGACGGTCCCGGGCGCCAAGTTGAGCGGTCCGAGGTCGAGGCTGGCGCTGTTGGCGGTGTCGAGCACCGTGCCGTTCGGGCCGCCGATCCGCCACGTGACGTCGAGCTCGTGGGACTTCGGGTGCTGCGCTTCGACCCAGACCACGCCGTCCTGCGGCACCGTGCCCTGGGGCGTGTTGCTCAACGCCATCTGGCCGGCATTCCTGCGGCCGGTGATGCGGGCGACCATGTGCTCGCGTCCGACCTGATCCCAGTCGAACCCGATCCAGCGCATGATCGAGTGCTCGCTCGGCCGGCGCTGGCCACATGGGAACATGCCGCCGCCCTCGTGCAGGCCGATCCTGCCACCGGACAGGCTCTCCTCGCCGATCCATCGCCACCACTTGTGCTGGTCGGCGATCATCTGGGCGGCACTGGTGTAGATCGTGTGGTGGAAGCTGCCCGGTTCTCCGCCGGTGTAGCAGGGGCGGATCACGTCACGCGACGAGTACGGGTACTCGTCGGCCATCGTCCCGAGCGAGTGACCGAGCTCGTGCAGCGAGATCAGCGGTCCTTGCGGCGAGCCGCCTGAGGTCGTCGCCTGCGTGCCGCCGATCCCGCCGTACGTGAACGTGTTGAAGATCGCGAGGGTCTGGACGTTCTGCGACGTCCGTGGGATCCCGAGCACCGGGGCCACGTAGGTGTCGAGGATCCGATTGTGCGCCTGGTTGCCGGTCTCGCACGGATTGACGCCGGGCGGGTAGTAGGCCGCGTAGTCCTGACAGTTGAGCGGCGCGGGCCCATACGTCGTGCCGCGGGCCAGCGGGTTGGTGAGGCCGTCGGAGTACCACAGCCGCAGGGCGGTGTTCTTGGCGTCGATCGGGCCTTCGCGCTCGCCGGTGTCCCGGATCGTGCCGTCAGGGTGCCGGACCCGGCCGTCGGGATCACGCCGCACGCCGTAGTCGATCGAGGCGATCTCGACCGCGTACACGTTGATGTAGTTGCGATAGCTCTTGAACGGCTCGGTCGCCCACATGACCGCGAGGTTGCGGTCCACGTCCTCGAAGAAGAGGCTCTGCTGGTCCCGCTGGTAGCCGTCGCCCAAGACGATCAGATTCAGCCGCTCGGCCGGCGGTCCGGTGACCTGGATCGGGTGCACGACCGGCTCCGGCAACCGCGGCCCCTGTGCGTGGGCCGTCGGGCCGGTCAGCAGCGCGGCCAGCAGGCCGACCGCTGCCAACGTCGTGAGTCTGCGTCTCATGATGTGACCCCCCTCGGTGGTTGCCGCCCCGACCGCTATCGGGGCGGAATCCCGGCGGCGCGGGCGGCCTGGTGGCCGCCGACCACGGGCAGCGCGATGTGGCTGACCTTGGTGCTCACGGTGAGCGTGGGCCGCGAGGCGAGCCGCGCCGCCCCGTAGCTTCGGTAGCTGCCCACGAGCACGACGCCGATCCGGTTGCCGGCCGGGAACACGTAGTCGTTGGGCAGCAGCGGGAAGCTGAGCTCGTACGGCTCGCCGGGCACCATCGGCTCGGGAGCCGCGAGCGACTCGCGGTTCTGGCCGTCGAGGATGCCCTTGGAGACCCTCCACTGGTCGGCCTGCGTCGTCAGCGTCGTGGTGACCCGGTAGCAGGCATCGTCCGTCGCGCTCGACTCGCCCCAGCAGTCCTCCTCGCCGCTGGGGTCGGAGACCACGCCGTCGCTCGTGCGCGAGATCCGCGTCTTCGGCCCGTAGTCGACGAGGATCGCGCCGAAGTAGCCCTCGTCGAGGCTGGAGGAGGCGGTCAGGTTGATCTCGGGTGTGCCCGAGATGCGCAGATCCTCCTCGAGCGGCCCCGACAGGAACACGAGCCGGTTGCCGCGCGGCTGCTCGGGCTCGGCGATCATCGCGGACTCGAGCTGGTTCGGGTCGTCGACGAACGACCGGGTCTCGGGAGCGCCCTTGGCGGGTGCGAGCGTGAAGTCGCCTGCGCCCTCATCGCCGCCTCGAAGCCACAGGTTGACGTTGCCGGTTCCAGGGACGGGCCAGTCCCCGTAGGTCTCGAAGTCGCCGGCAGCGACCTCCACGTCGACCTTCGGCTCGCTCATGATCCCGTTCGGATAGCCCTGCAGCCAGTAGTCGAACCACCGATGGATCGTGTCGACCCACTCGGCGCGGCGGAAGTCGAACGCCTCCTCATGACCGCTCCCGTTCAGCCACAGCTTGCGCGGCACGCCGAGCTGCTCGAGCTGCTCCCAGTACTTGCTGAAGTGATCCGGCCGGACGTTGTCGTCCTGCAGGCCGTGGACGAGGAACACGCTCGCATCGATGCGGCTCGCGTCGGGCAGGTAGTTGCGCTCGTGCCAGAACGGCGTGTAGTCGCCGTGCTCGTCGCCGTCCGCGGCGGCGATGTCGTCCCAGACCGGAGCGCATTGGGCCTGGCGGGCGGGGTCGTCGTCGGTGATCGCGCGCGCGAGCGAGATGAGGTAGTCGTTGCCCCGCGTCACGATCCCGTTCGTGCGCGTGTAGTCGTAGTAGTTGTAGGGACCGGCGATCGGCACGACGGTGGCCAGGCCGTCCACGCCGGATGCCGCTCCCGCCATCGCCAGGGCGCCGTCGTAGGACTTGCCGATCATCGCCGACTTGCCGTTGTGCCAGTCCGCTGTGACGAGGTTGCCGTGCGCGTCGCGCGCGGTGTTGCGGCCGTTGAGCCAGTCGATCACGGCCGGGCCAGACAGGTTCTCGTTGGCGCCTTGGATCGTTGGGCACCCCGTGGAGTTCGAGGTGCCCGTCATGTCGATCAGCACGACCGCATAGCCCCGCGGGACGAAGTAGTTGTCATAGAAGAGCGGCCAGCGGTCGAGGCGCCCGTCGCCGTCGACATCGGCCTTGCGCTCGGCCTCGTTACCACGCCCGAGCGTCTGGTAGTAGGGGCTGTCGTCGATGATCACCGGGACGTCGAGGCCCTCCTCGGTCGCAGCGGGGCGCATGATGTCGACCGCGATGACGTCGTCGTCCCCGTCGCGGTCGCTGTCGACGTCGGTGTCGACCCACACGCGCTCACGGATCGCGTCGTCGTAGCCGAACACGGGCTGCGTCACCCCATCCTCGACGACGATCGATGGCGGCTCGGAGGCCTGTGCCACCGCGCCCGGCACCGTCACGAGCAGCACGACCAGCACGGCCGCGATGCGGAGCATGTGCCTCATCTCCCAACACCCTTTCCGTGTCGGGCAACGCGCACGAGCCCGCGTTGCCCTTGCCCCCTGCCGACCTCCCGGAGACTAGCGAAGGCGTCGCTATCGCAGCGTCCGGGGCAGTCCGAGCTGCGGGAAGACGCTGGTGTCGCCGAACCAGGTGATCGCGGATATCCGATCGCTCTCGAGCGTCAGGACGAACAACGCGTACGCCCGCGCGATTCCAGCTTGTGCACTCGGCAGGTAGCACCCGAACGCCGGCTGGCCGTTCGCACGCGTCGGCACCAGCCGCAGCAGTGCGCCGCGCCGGACCTCGCGGTCGCGTAGGAACACGCGGATCGCGTCGGGCCCCTGGTACTCCCACGGCTCGGGCGGCATGGTCACCCAGGCGTCGTCGGTGAGCAGCCCGACCATGGCGTTAGATCGATCGCACCGGCGCGATCCGACACGCTCGCCTATGCTCGCGGGGTGGCGGCCGGTGCGAGCTCGACGATCCCGGAGCTGCCGATCATCCGCACGCGTGGGGAAGGCGAGCAGCGCGCGACGTTCTTCGAGCTGTTCTTCGACCTCGTCTACGTCTTCGCGGTCACCCAGCTGTCGCACCACCTGGTCGCGGACATCACCTGGTCGGGCGCGGCCGAGTCGGCGTTCATGCTGATCGCGCTGTATTGGGCGTGGAACTACACGACGTGGATGACCAACTGGTTCGATCCGGACACAGTGCCGGTCCGGCTTGTGCTGGTCTTCGTGATGGCCGCCAGCTTGTTGATGGCGGTCGCGATTCCGGAGGGATTCGGCGCGTACGCCCTGCTGTTCGCGTGCGCCTACTCGGGCGTCCAGATCGGGCGCAACGCGTTCGTGGTCGCGGTCACCCCGCGCGGAGGGTTCAACCAGAACTTTCGCCAGATCCTGGCGTGGAGCGTGCTCTCGGCGCCGCTGTGGGTGGCCGGCGGCATCGTCGATGAAGAAGGGTTGCGCTGGGTCCTGTGGCTGGGCGCGCTCGGGCTCGACCTCGCCGGGCCGCTGGTCACCTATTGGCTGCCCGGCGTGGGCACGACGCCGATGAGCCAGTGGCAGATCGAGGGCGCCCATTTCGGCGAGCGCTTCCAGCTGTTCGTGATCATCGCGCTCGGCGAGAGCATCGTGCTGGCGGGCGCGACCGCCTCGGATACCGGCCTGAGCGTCGACGTCGTCGCCGCACTCCTGCTCGCCTTTCTGTCGTCGACCGCGCTGTGGTGGCTGTACTTCGGCCAGGTGGCCGGCACCGTGCTGGACCGGATCCGCGCTGCCACGGCCGACGAGCGAGGCCAGATCGGCCGTGACATCTACACCTACTTGCACCTCCCGATCGTCGCCGGGATCGTTCTCGTGGCGGTCGGCGACGAGCTGGTGATCGCGCATCCGACCGACCCCTTGCACGACGCGGGAGCACTCGTCACGCTCGGCGGCCCCGCGCTCTTCCTCGGCGGCCTGATGGCCTGCGCCGCTAGGCTGGGCCACGCCCAGAGCGTCCCGCGAGCCGTGGCCGTGATCGTGCTGCTGGCCGCGGTGCCGCTCGCCGGGAATGTCGACGGGCTGGTCGTGGCGGCGCTGCTCACCGCGCTGCTGGCCGTGCTCGTGGTCGCCGAGCAACAAGTTCCCGGGCCAGTAGCCTCGTCGCCGGGAGGCCGCACGTTGACCGACACGCTGGCCGCCGAGTACCGCGACACCGTCGAGCGCTGGGGCCAGACCCCCAATCGCTCGTACAAGGCCGCCAATCGGCTGTTCGACCGCTACCGGGCGCTGGGCGACGAGCTCGCCGCGAGCCGGGAGGGGCGGGCGGCGATCGAGCGGCTGCTGGGCGATGCGGACACAGCGGTGCGGATGGTGGCCGCGACGAAGGCGCTCGAGTGGGCGGAGGCCGAGGCTCGCGGCGTGCTCGAGCGGATCGCCGGCTCCGACGACCCGCACGCGTTCACGGCCGAGATGACCCTGCGCAAGCACGACGGCCGCCCACTGGTCTGACCGCGCGCGCGGGCGCGCGCGCGCGTCACGCGCTGTGCTGCAGTCGACGTGATGTCAGCGGAGCGCTATCTCGGGGCCCGGTAGAACAGCCAGGCGTCGCGCATCCGTTGCGCCTGTCCGGCTGTGAACTCCGTGTAGCACTGGTCGAACGAGTAGTCCATGTAGTTGTGGATCGGGTCGAGCCCCGGCGCCGTGCACGTGTCCTTGCCGACCGGGCACCCGCTCGTCGGCGTCCTCTCGGCCGGCGTGTCATCGACGAAGTCGCCCTTCGCGCTGCAGCCGCCGTAGAACGTGTGCTCGAGGTTCAGCCAGTGGCCGACCTCGTGCGTCGCCGTCTCGCCCTGGTCGAACCTGCCCTTGTAGGTGTCCGACACCCGCCGCAGCGACTCCCAGTCGATGACGACGCCGTCGAGGTAGGCCTGGCCCGGCTTGGTGACGATGTCCGGCAGGTAGGCCCAGCCCAGGAAGTCGCCCGCCGTCGTCGTGTAGAGGTTCAGCGCGTCGGGGCCACCCTGGTGCAGCGTCTGCTTCATCGTGTGTTCGTTGACGCCGCCCGGGTTGGAGTTGAACCACGCGGGGTTGTTCGTTCGCGTGACGCCGGCCAGCACGAACGAGAAGCCTGTGGCGAAGCCACCCTCACCGCCGGCGAAGGTGTTGTTGAGCACCCGGATCTGGTCGGCGATCTGGCTGTCGCGGAGGTTGCCCTTCGCGCCGTCGGTGACGACGTGGAAGTAGACCGGCACCGTCGCCGCGAAGTTGGTCCCGGCGCGCCCCTTGGCCGAGGCGGGCAGGTCCTCGTGCAGCTGGCCGAGATCAGGCTCGCGTGCGCCGCCGCCGCGGGCCGCGAGCGTGCTTCCCGCCCCACCGGCCACCAGCGACACGTTGGCCACCGGGTCGCAGATCGAGAAATTCGCGCTGACGCCCGTCGGGCCGGCGCCCTGCGCCGGCGCCACGACGACCGCCGCGCACAGCGCCATCGCGACCCCAACAACCCTGACGTGCTTCATTGGTCCCCCTCACCCTCTGTCCTCCTGCCGTCGGAGCCTCCCGGCGGCACGTCACGGGCCACTGTAGCCACGGCCGGCACCCGTATGCGCCAGTCCGCGCAGTGATTGCACCGACCCGGAAGCGGGGTTAGGGTCGGCCTCACACACCGTTCAAGGAGAGCCAGATGGCCGACGAAGCGCTGTTCATCGGTTGGGGCGACACCGTGCGGGGCCGAGAGTCCAAGGCCCTCGACGTCTTCAACGAGTCCCTCCAGTACTACGGGCGGCTCCAGCAGGACGGGAAGATCGAGAGCGTCGACACCTGGTTCCTCGCGCCGCATGGGGGCGATCTCGCAGGCTTCATCCTGCTCCGCGGAGACCGCGAGCAGCTCGATGCAGTTCGGCGGAGCGCGGAGTTCGAGTTGCTCCAGACGAGAGCCGGAATGATCGTCGACCGCGTCGGGGTGGTGAACGCCTTCACGGGCGACGCCCTGGGTCGACTGGTGGGACAGTTCCAGGAGGCGACCGCCGAACTGGGCGAGTAGCGCGCCGGATCGCCCTCGCGGCCCGTGTCTGTGGAGAGGTCCGTGCAGGGCGCTCACCGGTGGACGATCGTACGAGTCCGGTTCTCGCCCAACACGCCTACGATCGGTGCATCACCGGGAGGATCCGAACGTCAACTATGTCGTCGGCGCTGGCGAGGGTGCTGGGCTGTGCCCTTGCGCTGCTCGCCATCGCGGCGCCGGCCGCAGCGGCCGAAACGCGCACGGCGGTCGGCGTCGACCTCGTCGGCGACGGTCCGTCGCCCGGGCGTGACATCACCGCCGTGCGGGCGCATTGGGACAGCGCGGGGTCGCTGGCCGTGACCGCGGCCTTTGCCGGGCCGATCAGCGCGACGGATCGTGCGCAGCTGACCGCCAACGCTCGCGCCGCCTCCGGGCGGACCTGCCTGCTCGAGAGCCAGGACACGTATCTCCTCCTCAGCGGCTACACCGGGCCCGCGACGTCCGACGACCGCGGCTTCGGCATCGGCTCGCCGGGATGGCTCTCGCTCGACACCGGCCGCGTGCGCGACGACGCGGGCCGCACGGTGACGCTGTTCCTCGACGACCCGCGGATCGGGGAGTACGACCTCGGCTGCGTCGACGTCCGGCTCAGCGCGGACGGCGCGACCGTCGACGCCATGCAACCGCTGTTCTTCGGCGACGGCATCGACCGCGACAGCGACGGAGTCGACGACAGCATGGACGCGTGCCCCACCACGGCCGGCGCGACGGCGAACGGCTGCCCCGCCGGGACGCTGCCCGACGAGCAGCGGCCGCCTCCGCGCGACCGCGTTCAGACGCCCACGATCTGCAACGTGCCCGCCGTCAAGGGCGTGTCGCTCGCGAACGCCCGCTGGCGGCTCCTGCGGTCCGGCTGCCGGCTCGGACGCGTGACCCATCGTGGTGGCAAGCACCGCCGCGGCAAGTGGGTCGTCCGTCGCCAGCGGACCGAGCCGCGGGTGCTCGAAGAGGTCGGCACCCGCGTCGCCGTCGTCGTCGTTCGGCGAGCCGGCAAGCGCTGAAGCTCAACCTCACCTCGAGCGATGCACGTAGACGCGTTCGTCAGCGCAATGACTGATTTTGGTGCAACGGGTGCCTGTCCGGCCAGCACCGGAAAACCGCAGCACAGGCGGGTTTTCGACCGGTCAGGATCCTCCGCGCGGGGCGGCGATGGACAAATGGTCGATATCGACGGCGCGCGCACAAATGAGACTGTGCACGCCGCCAACCGGTCGACCATCGCTCGCCTCATCTCCCCGAACTCACAGCTCCCGGGAGCACCCGCTTGAAGGGTGCACGTCCCGCCCGCGCCCGCACAGCGGGTTTTCGCCGCGCGCACGCCGGCCACCCGCTCGTGTTCCAGCGGAACCGGCCGCTTGCGCGCGCGATCGCGATGGTCGGCCTCGTGGCGCTGCTGGTCTCCTACGGCGCGCCGCCGGCGAAGGCGTTCGCCGACCAGGGGCCGGATCCGCTGCCGCTGCTCGCGGCACCGGAGCTTCGCTACCCCACCTTCGGTGACGGGACGGGCGAGAAGGGACAGGCCAAGGCGCCTCGCGGCGAGGCCGCCAAGGGGAAGCAGGACGAGGCCGCGACGACGGCCGGCGAGAGCCAGACCAAGGCTGCGGGCGACGAGCCCGCCGCCGGCCAGGATGCGGGCACGACGCCCGCCGACGAGGGCACGACGCCCGCCGACCCGGGCACGTCACCCGCCGACCCGGGCACGTCGCCAGCCGCGGCTGAGCCCGGCGCGGCGCAGGTCGACGTCGTCGACAACCGCTACGGCGTCGAGCCGTCCAAGCCGGCCCGCGACAAAGTCGACCCGTTCGCCGGCCTGCCGGTGATCGAGGACGCCAGCGGCGCGCTCCCGGCCCCGATCGTCGATCCCGTCATCGAGGCCCACGCGCAGAAGGCGCCTGACCCGCTGAACAGTCTTTCGGGACATGGGGCAGGGACCACGGGGGCCAGCGCGGCGAAGGCGCATTCGAGCACCGCGAGCGGGCCGGCGCGAGCCGAGCAGGCCGCTGGCATGGGCCGGACTGACGCGACCGGGCCGGTCCGCGACGCCGCACCGACGACGGACGCCGAGCTGACGCGGATGCTCGAGCAGGCCGCGGCGGCGCCGCCGGCGCCCGCCGAGACCGCGCAGGTCACGACGACCGTCGCGGCGCCCGCAGCGACGGCGGGCGGCACGGCGGCGGCAGCGCCGGCAGCGTCGGGCGGCGACTCTGCCGCGGCAGCGAGCGCCGCCGAGACCGCGGCGGCACCGGCCGAGCCGGCGGCCACCCAGGACGGCAACCAGACCGCGGCAGCGAGCGCCGCTGAGACCGCGGCGGCACCGGCCGAGCCGGCGGCCACCCAGGACGGCAACCAGACCGCGGCAGCGAGCGCCGCTGAGACCGCGGCGGCACCGGCCACCCAGGGCGGCGACCAGACCGCGGCAGCGAGCGCCGCCGAGACCGCGGCGGCGGCTCCGGCCGAGACAGCGGCGGCAGCCGAGACGGCTGCCGCGCCGGACGCCGCACCCGCTACCGAGGCGCAGCCGGTCGCGGCGGCGAGCGAGCCTGCGGCCGCCCCCGCCGAGACGCAGTCGGCGCCGCAGGGCGACACCTCCTCCACCTCGGCCCAGCAGGGCGGCACCACCGCCGCGCCGGCGCCGGCCCCCGCACCGACGTACCAGGCGGTCGTGATCTCGGCCCCGGTCGAGGTGTACGTCGCGCCGCCTCCGCCGCCCCCGCCGCCTCCGCCTCCGCCGGTCCCGGCCGAGCTCCTCGAGGCCGGCGCGCTGACGCTGAGCGCGGCGTCGATCGCCCCCGTCACGGGCATCGCGATCGAGGCGCCCGCGGCGATCGAGTCGAGCCCGGCCAGCACCTCGGACCAGCCGGCGTCCTCGGTCAGCGCGGACCAGCTCGCCGCCGCCGCGGACCTCCTGGGCCTCGACGCGCCGGACCTCACCGTGGCCGCGCCGGCCTCCCCGGACGACGCGCCCGGCGGCCCCGGCCTCGCGCCGACCACGGGCGTGCTGACGGGCTCCGCCACGACCGGCCCCGCGCCGTCGGACACGATCTCCAGCGAGAGCGCCGACCCGCCCGCGGCCGGCGACACGCTGACCCCGACGGCCATCGATCTCGAGCTTTCGACCGCCCTCGACCTGCCGGACGCGCGCGGTCCCCCGCCGACCGGATCCGTGCTGATCACCGCCTCCGTGGGTGGCACCGTGCTGGTGGGCGACGCCCAGCTCACGTTCCGCCCCGGCGCGCTGCCGGCCGACGCCTACGTGCGCGTGACGGTCTCGACCAGGACCGTCCCCGGCCTCGGCCCGACGACGGTGTACGACCTCGAGGCGCTCGACGCGTCCACGGGTGAGTACATCCACACCTTCCGCCTGCCGCCCGAGCTCAAGATCGCCACAGGCGCCCCGGCAGGCCTCCTCTACCTCGATCCGGCCGCCGGCCCCGTCCCCGTCGCGTCGAGCTACGACGCCGCCACGGGCACGCTCGTCGCCGACCTCCCGCACTTCAGCGCGTTCGCGGCCTCCCCGGTGGTCGACGCGCTCATCACGCTGATCGCCAACCAGCTCCTGAGCGCGATCCCGACGACGCCGATCGAGCTGCCGAACGTCAACCTCGGCGGGCTCCTGACGATCACCGCCCCGTCGCTCACGTTCTCCACGTTCACGGTCAACGGCTCGGGCGACGCGCGCACCTTCACCGGCACGGTGACGATCAGCGCGGCCGGCGCGACGATCGGCACCGGCGGCACGGTCGGCGCGATCACCGGCACGTACGTCCTCTCGGGCCAGGCGGCAAACCGTGGGCTCGTGTCGCTGACGCTGACAAATCTCGTGCTGCAGGCCGACAACTTCCTCCGCGTCGTGGCGGCGAGCGCCACGCTCGAGGCGCAGGAGACCGCCGCCCACGTCGAGGTCCGGCTCGGAGCCGCGGGCATCACCGCGACCCTCGGCGTGGCCGGCGGCCCGGTGGCCGAGGTCGGCGGCACGTCCGCGCTCCTCGGCCTCGCGTCGCGCCGCGCGCCGACCGACACCGACCCCAAGGTCGCCATGAAGGTCACCGGCGACGTGAAGATCGAGGGCATCACCGGGCTGCAGTTCCAGGGCACGAGCTGGACCGGGACCGTCAACGAGCTCGGCGACCTCTCGGGCGCGGCGATCGTCGTCAAGACGGGCGGCGCGAACCCGGACGTCACGCTGAACTTTGCCGCGAACGGCATGTCGCTGTCCGGCCACGCGTCGCTCACGCTCGGCTCGTTCGACCCGTTCGAGCGCGACTTCGAGCTCACGCGCGAGTCCGCCGACCGGCTGAAGGTGGCGGTCAAGGGCGCCGCCACGCCGTCCGCGCCGCGCCAGCTGGCGCTCGGCGGCGACTCGGTCACGTGGCAGGGCATCACGCTCACCTTCACCGACGTCGTCGTCCGCGGCAACGCGCGGTTCACCGGCGCGATCGCCGTCAGCACCACCCAGGTCGGCGCGATCGGCGTCGGCGGGCTCACCGGCTCGGTGGGCGCCGTCAGCGGCAGCTACACGCTGACCGACCAGGCCGCCGATCGCGGCACGTGGACGCTCACCGCGAGCAACCTCTCGCTCGCCGGCGACGGCTACGCGTCGCTCACCGCTGCGTCGGTGGCGATCACCGCGACCGATCGCGCGGATCTCAACGAGGTCCGCATCGGCGCGACCGGCGCGACGATCACGATCGGCGCGGCCCCCACCGCGACGATCACGGGCGACCTCGGGTTCGTGTCACGGCGGCCGACGGGCGGCCCGACGGCGTACGCGGTCCTCCTCACCGGCACCGTCAGCCTCACCGGCGTGCCCGGAATCAGCTTCACGGGCACCGGCTGGCGCGCCTACCGCAACGGGCTCGGCGACCTGTCCGGTGCCAACGCCGTCGGCGTTCCGACGGGCGGCACCGCCGCGATCGTCCTGAACATGGCCGATGCCGGCCCGTTCTTCGCCGGCACAGCCGCTCTGAAGATCGGCAGCGGTGCCGGCCTCGGCGCCCTCGAGGGCACGTTCGCGCTGACCGTGGACGGCGACGACCTCGACGTCGACCTCACTGCGGTCACCGCACGCATCGCCGCGGGCGGCGCCTCGGCCAAGTTCACGGCCGCCTCGGCGACCCTCACGCTGACCGACGAAGGCACGTCGGGCACGATCACCAACGCCGCCGCGGCGCTGGAGGGCATCCCCGGCCTGACGCTCGCCGGCACGTTCACCGCAACCTTCGCCACCGCGACGCCGACCTTCTCGGTCGCCGGCTCGGGCACGCTCTCGGTCGGCGGCTTCCTCGACCTCGCCGGCGACTTCGCGATCGGCTCCGCGGCCAGCGGCAGCCGCAGCGTCGTCCGCCTCGCGCTGACGAAGACCAGCCCTGCGGTCGCGGCCGGGATCCTGCTCTTCTCGGACGGCACGTTCGCCGCCGAGGGGTCGATCACGGGCGAGCTGCCCGCGGTCGTCGACGGCCTGGACCTCAGCGGCACGCTCGCGCTCGAGATCAACACGACGGGCACCGCGATCGACGACACCGTGGTGGGCACGGTGACCGTCGGCTTCGCCTCGCCCACGAAGATCATGCAGGCGACGGCCACCGACGCCAGGCTCGCGACCTCGTTCGGCGACATCGGCGGCACCTTCGCCGTCACCCGGGACCTGGACGCCGGCATCACCACGGCGACCGGCGGCGGTCTGACGCTCTTCGTCGGCGACCGCGGCGGCGACGGCGACACCGACGACGCCGGCCTGCTCGTCGAGACCGCATCGCTCGCGGCCCGGATCCTCGACAGCGGCGGCTTCGCGCTGCGCCTCGCCGGCACGGCGCAGATCCTCGGCGTGCCCGGCGTGACGTTCTCGACCCCGTTCGTGCTGGCGATCAACGTCACGCCCGACGCGGTGACGCTCGGCGGCCAGACGATCGCCGCCGGGACCCAGCGCCTCACCGCCGACGACGTGCTGCTCGCCATCGGCAGCGCCGCGACCATCGCGGGCAACCTGCTGGTGGAGCGGTCCGCCGGCCCCGGCGGCGCGACCGAGGTGCTCCTCGCCGCGACCGACGTCACGGTGACGATCGGCGACCCCGCGGGCATCCGCGGCCGGCTGCGCGACGCCTCGCTTCTCGTGGTGCTCGGCGGCACGCGCGGCGCCTACGCCGTCCAGGCCGGCGGCATCGCCGAGGTCCTCGGCATCCAGGGCGTCAAGCTCGCCGGGCCCGTCGGCTTCAAGCGCAACACCGGCACCGCCGCGGTCAACCGCCAGGTCGTCGTGGGCGGCAAGTCGCGCTCGATCGACGTCGAGGCCGCCACCGACACCAGCACGCCGCGCCAGCGCTTCGGCGGCGACGGCGTGGCGCTCGAGCTGCTCGGCCAGCGCCTGCTGGGCAACATCAGCGTCGTCGCCTCCGCCGACGACCTCACCGTCACCATCGCGAACACGGACGTCAGCCTGCTCGACGGGGTCGTCACGGCGCACGTCCCGACCGCGACCGCGACGATCGGCTTCGATCCCAAGAGCGTCGCGCTCACGGCCGCCGGCGCGGCCGTGGCCGTGAACCTCCCCGGCGTGAGCGTCGCCGGCACCGTGTCGATCAGCGTCGCCTACACGCCCGACGACGGGAACACCGCGAACGACAGGTTCACGCTCACGACCGGCCCGGAGATCGAGCTCACCGTCGCCAGTCAGGCGATCAGCGGCACGTTCGTCTTCTCCGCCGTCGACGACGACCTCCAGATCACCGCCAGCGACTTCGAGGTCTCGATCGGCACCGTCCTCACCGTCGCCGGCTCGACGGGGGCGCTGCTCATCGGGCCCGACGGCGTCGCCGGCAGCCTCGCCGCGACGATCTCCACAGTGCAACTCCCGACGGTCCAGTTCACGAACGGCGTCCCGGTGTCGATCCAGGTCAACACGCGCCCGCAGCCTGCGCTCGGCCTCCCGGCCGGCCCGTTCGTCCGCGTCGAGGTGGTCCTCGATGACGCTCACGCGGTGTCCGTGCGCAACAGCGACGACACGGCGACCGTGGGCAAGCTCACCGGCGCGTTCCTGTTCGAGCAGTCGTCCGTCGAGGGCGTCGAGCGGACCGTGCTGGCGATGGCGGACGTCAACATCTTCGTCGGCGACGTCGACGCGACGACCGTCGACCCGAACCTCGAGAACGGGGAGGGCGTCCTCGTTCTCATCGACGGCGGCATCGCCGGCTACCTCTCGGGGACGGTCGAGATCGACACCGACGGCGTGAAGGCGGGCGGCACCGGGCTGCTGCGGGTCAACACGACCGGCGCCGCCGTGAACGCTACGGTCGTCGTCGGCGGGCGGACGCTCTCGATCGCCTTCTCGGACACCGAGGGGAACGTCTTCAACCTCAGCGTCAGCAACGCGGCGATCCAGATCGGCGGCTTCCTCACGATCGAGGGCACGTTCGGCCCGATGACCACCGCGACGATCAACGGCCTGGACGCCGAGATCCGCGTCGGCTCGAACATCAAGGTCTTCTTCGGCGACGGCCCGCCGACGCTCGCCGACGGCACGACGAACCCGCTCGCCCGCGGGATCCTGCTGACGAACGCGAGCGTCCAGCTCGTCCACTTCGTCGCCGCCGACGTGTTCGCGATCGAGGCGGAGGGCGACCTGCAGCTGGTCGGGCTCCCGTCCGCCAGCGTGGCCGGCCACGCCAAGGTCCGCGCGAACGGGTCGGACCAGGCATTCACGCTGGCCTCCGACCTCGACGGCGACACGGTGAACGACATCGACATCGCGTTCACCGACGACGAGAAGGCGAACGGCGACGTCGCGTATGTCTCGGCGACCGGCAGCGGCATCCAGCTGCACGTCGCCGGCCAGGTGCTGACCGCGACCGTCGACGTGACCCGCTCGAACGCGGGCATCCTCATCTCCGTGACCTCGCTCGGCTTCGAGCTGCGCGGCGCCGACACGGCGACCGGCGCACGCGGTCCCCCGCTCGTCCGGCTCACCGACGGAAAGGGCCAGCTGCGCGTCTCGAGCGCAGGCGCGGCCGGCGCCTTCGGCGGCACAGTGCAAGTCCTCGTCCCGGGCGTGACGCCAACGACCGCCACCTTCCAGCTGTTCCTCAACACCGCCGCCACCGCCGCCGACCCGGTCCTCCTCGACCCGGCGGACAGCAACTCCTCCGTGGCGCTCCTCCCCGGCCCGTACGTCCGGCTCAAGGCGATCTCCGCGACGCTCGCGATCGCCGGGCAGTCGGTCTCCGGCACGTTCAGCTTCGAGCAGCGCCCGTCCGGCGCAGGCTCGGTGACCCAGCTCGACGTCTCGAGCCTCCAGGTGTCGATCGGCGACGGCACCACCGCGTTCCTGAGCCTCAACAACGGCACGGGCTCGCTCACGGTCAGCCCCGACGGCGTCGCCGGCCGGCTCCAGGCCACGGTGACCACCGGGGCGGCGCTCGCCGAGTTCGGCATCACCGCGGGGATCACCCTCGCCGTCGCGGTCAACACCACCGCCGCGCCCGCCGGCGACCTGCCCGCCGGGCCGTACCTGCGCATCGACGCCACCGCGCTGACGCTCTCGGTGACGATCGGCGCGGTCTCGCAGTCGCTGACCGGCGACTTCTCGTTCGAGCGCACGAAGCGCAAGGTCGGCAACAGCACCGCCGACGTCGTCCGGGTCGGCGCCCGGAACGTCGCGTTCTCGCTGCTCGCCGGCGGCCAGCCGGTCATCACGCTCACCAACGGCGCGGGCAGCCTGCTGCTGCTCGACGCGACCAAGCGAGCCGCCGAGCTCACCGGCACCGTGGCGACCAGCGTCCCCGGCGTCTCGCTCGCCGGCACGGTGACGCTCCAGCTCAACACGACCGGTGCGCTGGTGAACGAGACCTTCCGCGTCGGCGGCGTCGACACGCAGCTCGTGCTCCCCGGCGGCACGTCCTTCCTGCGCTTTGCGGGCGACGACCTCACGATCGCGGTGCTCGGGCAGGAGCTCTCCGGCGACGTCGCCTTCCAGCGGACCGACAGCGGGACGAAGATCGACATCACGGGCGCGTCGCTCGAGCTCGCCGGCGGCCTCGTCGTCGTCACGGTGCAGTCGGCGAGCCTCACCATCGCCGCGACCGGCGTGACCGGCACGCTCACCAACGGCACCGCGACGGTCGCCGTGCCCGGCGTCGCGTTCGCCTCGACCGTGACCGTGAGCGCCACGATCGACACGGCCGCCGGCCTCGTCCGCGTCTCCGCGAGCGGCGAGGTGACCATCGCCGGCCAGAAGCTGAGCGGCACGTTCACGCTCGAGAAGTCGACGGTCGGCGGCGCGACGGTCGTGAAGATCGCCGCCTCGAACGTCACGCTCGACGTCGAGGAGAACGTCGTCGAGGTCAGCGCCGGCCAGGGCCAGCTCATCATCGCGCCCGACGGCGTCGCCGGCGGGTTCGCGGCCACGGCAGCGATCACCGTGCCCGAGCTCATGAGCCTGCCGAGCGCGTCCGTCCGCGTCCAGGTCAACACCCGGCCCGGCGCCGTCGACGAGACGTTCACGGTCGGCACGACCGCCACGCGGCTCATCCTCCCGGCCGGGTCGTTCGTGCGTGTCGAGATCGCGATCGCCGACGCGAACCGCCTGACCATCGCACCGGCCGGCACGACGATCGGCAGCCTCAGCGGCACCTTCCTGTTCCAGCGCCAGCAGCCGCCGGGTGGCGCCCCGGTCACGATCGTCGCGCTGACGGGCGTCAAGGCCTGGCTCGATAGCAACCCCGATCCGCTGCTCACCGACGGCGAGGGCGCGTTCGTCCTGACCGCCTCCGGCTTCGCGGGCTTCTTCTCCGGCAAGGCCGCGTTCGCCGACGAGAACGTGCAGCTCGGCGGGACGATCCTCCTCCGCGTCAACACGACCGCCGGCGCCGTGAGCCAGACCGTCCAGCTCGGCGGCCGCGAGCTGCGGATCGAGTTCACCGCCGCCCAGGCCAACGACTACTTCGAGCCCTCGATCACGGGCGGCTCGCTGAGCATCGCCGGCGTGGTCTACATCGAGGGCAGCCTCACCTTCCACACGGACACCGTCGCCGGGATCGGCAACGCCGAGGTCTTCGCGGGCACCGGCCTGCGGGTCTTCTTCGGCGACGGCCCGCCGAGCATCGAAGGCGGCGCCGCGAACCCGCTCGCCCGCGGGATCCTGCTCGAGAACGCGACGATCGGCGTCATCAAGCTCGCCGGCTCGCCCACTCGCTGGGCGCTCTTCGCGACCGGCACGGTCAAGCTCGTCGGCTACGCGGAGGCCTCGTTCACCGGCGAGGTCACGGCCCGCGTCAACACGTTCGGCAGCGCGATCGACCACACGATCCCGCTGCCCGGCACCGAGGACGAGGTGCAGATCGTCTTCAGCGGCGCCGAGGTGCTCACGGGCACGACCCCGTTCACGTCGGTTACCGCCCAGAACCTGCGCCTCGACGTCTTCGGCCAGGCGATCGAGGGCGACTTCAGCTTCAGCCGCTCCGGCGGCGACCTGCGCATCGGCGCGACCGACGTGAAGATCGACATCGGCGCCGCGACCGGCGCCAACGGCGCGCGCGGCCCGCCGTTCTTCTCGCTCACCGACGGCAGCGGCGACCTGCGGATCTCCGCGGCCGGCATCGCCGGCGGCTTCGGCGGCACCGTGCAGGTCTCGATCCCCGGCGTCTCGATGCCGAACGGCGCGACGTTCGACGTGCTCGTCAACACGACCGCGCAGCCGGCGACCGGCCCGTTCGCGGTCGGCGGCGGCCGCACCGTCGCGTCCATCCCGGCCGGCCCGTACCTGCGGGTCAACGCCACCGGGATCGCCTTCAGCGTCGCGGGGGCCGGCGTCAGCGCCGACCTGAGCTTCGAGCAGGCCGTCGAGGGCGGGGTCGAGGTGACGCGCCTGACGCTCGCGAACGTCTCGATCGACCTCGGCGCGGTCGACCTCTCGGGCGGCGCCGGCAGCCTCCGCGTCACCTCCGCGGGCATCGCCGGCACGTTCTCCGGCACCGTCGCCGTCACCGGCATCCCGGGCCTGACGCTCGCGGCCACCGCCGCCGTCGCGATCAACACGACGAGCGCCGCGGTCGACGGTCTGCCGGGCGGCCCGTACCTGCGCATCGATGTCCTAGGCGCCACCATCGCCGTCGCCGGCCAGGTCCTCAGCTTCGACGCCTCGATCGAGCAGCTCGCCGGCGGCAAGCTGCGCATCGGCGTCGCCAACGCGAGCTTCATCGTCACCGCGGGCGGCCAGCAGGTCGCCGCGCTCACCGGCGGCACCGGCACCGTCCTCGTGCTTCCCACGGGCCTCGCGGCCGACCTCGCCGGGACGGTCAGCGTCTCGATCCCGGGCGTCACGCTCGCGGGCTCGCTGCGCGTCCAGCTCAACTCCACGCCGGCCCTGGTCAACGAGACCTTCACCGTCGGCGGCGTCTCGCAGACGCTCTCGCTGCCGGCCCCGACCTCACCGGCGACGTCGTACCTGCGGCTGTCCGGCACCGGCGTCGTCCTCGACGTGCTCGGCCAGCAGCTGTCAGGCGATGTGACGATCGAGCGCGCGGGCAGCGCCACGACCGTCAAAGTGCTACGCGCCTCGCTGTCGCTCGCCGGCGGCATCGTCTCGCTCTCCGGCGCGAGCGCGACGCTGACGATCTCCCCGGCCGGCGTCGCCGGCACGTTCACCGGCACAGTCGCTGTCAACCTGCCGGGCGTCTCGCTCAGCGCGACGCAGCTGACCGCGGCGATCGACACGACGCCGGCCGGCAACTTCGTCCGCATCAGCGGCACCGGCGTCTCGCTCACCGTCGCCGGCCAGTCGCTGACGAACGCCGCGATCTCGTTCGAGCGCTCGGTCGCCAACGGCGTCGCGATCGTGAAGGTCGCGCTGAGCGGCGCCGATCTCCAGCTTCGGCGACTTCGTCGACGATCCTGGACGCGGGCGGCGAGCTGCTCATCTCGCCCGACGGCATCGCCGGCCGCCTGTCCGCGAACGCGACGCTCGACGCGGAGGGCCTCTTCGACGGCTCTTCTCGGTCGGCGTCGAGGTCAACACCCGCACGACCGCGGTGAACGAGACGTTCGTCGTCGGCGGCGTCGCCAAGGTCCTCTCGCTGCCCGCCGGCCCGTACCTGCGCGTCGAGGTCATCGTGCCGGAGAACGACCGGATCGAGATCGGCTCGGCCGGAGCGTTCGCGGGGGCGTTCTTCTTCCAGCGTCAGGGCACGCAGACGATCATCGCCGTCGCCGGCCTCAAGGCGTGGGTCGGAGCCGGCACGAGCCCGACGCTGAAGGACGGCGAAGGCGTCCTCGTTCTTCAGACCGACGGCTTCGCCGGCTACGTGACGGGCAAGGTCGCCGTCGACACCGGCGCCGTGCAACTGGGCGGCAGCGTCCTGCTGCGCGTCAGCACCATCCGCGCGGGCATCGACCAGACGGTCTCCTTCGGCGGCCGCGACCTCGTCGTGTCCTTCCCGGCCAGCACGGCCGACATCTTCGCCGTCTCCGTCACCGGCGCCTCGATCAACATCGCCAACGTCGTCACCGTCGACGGCAACGTCTCGTTCGAGACGAAGACGCTCGCCGGCCTCGGCAGCGTCGAGGTCTTCGCCGGCTCCGGGCTGAAGGTCTTCTTCGGCGACGGCCCGGCCACGACCGACGACGGCTCGCCGAACCCGCTCGCGCGCGGGATCCTGCTCTCGGACGCGACGATCGGCGTCATCCGCAGCGCCTCCGGCGAGTACGCGTTCGACGCGCGCGGCACGATCCAGGTGCTCGGGTTCCCGGGCCTGACGTTCTCCGGCGAGGTCCGCGTCCGCGTCAACAGCTTCGGCGTCACGATCGACCAGACGCTGACGATCCCGGGCACCGACGGCGACGTCGTCGTCAAGTTCTCCGACAGCGAGAAGAAGACGGCGGCCGGCCAGCCGTTCGCGACGGTCCGCGGCCTCGGCCTCCAGCTCGCGGTCCTCGGCCAGACGCTGTCCGGCGACTTCTCGTTCACGCGCAGCGCCGAGGGCCTGCGCATCGGCGCCGCCAACGTCCAGCTCTCGCTCGGCGACGGCGCGACCCCGGTCGTGCAGCTCACGAACGGCGTCGGGGAGTTGCTCGTCACCAGCACCGGCCTGGCCGGCGGCTTCGGCGGGACGGTCGCGCTCAACGTGCCGGGCGTCCAGGTCGCCGGGACCTTCGACCTGCTGGTCAACACGACGCCCACCGCGGTGGCCGGGCCGTTCGCGCTCAGCGGCGGGCGCTCGATCGCGAGCATCCCCGCCGGCCCGTACCTGAAGCTCACCGGCACCGGCGTGTCGCTCACGATCGCCGGCCAGACGCTGAGCGGCGACTTCAGCATCGAGCGCTCGACGACCGGCAGCGCCACCGTCACCCGCATCACCGCGTCGAACGTCTCGCTGAGCCTCGGCGACGGCACGACGACGTACCTCTCGCTCCGCCAGGGCGAGGGCAGCCTGCTCGTCACCGCCGCCGGCCTGGCCGGGCGCATCAGCGCCGACGTCCAGACCAGCAACGTGCCCGGCTTCGCGCTGAGCGGCCGCCTGTCGATCGCCGTCAACACCACCAGCGCGGCGGCCGAGGGCCTCCCGGCCGGCCCGTACCTGCGCGTCGAGGCGCTCGGCGTCACGGCCGCGTTCCTCGGCCAGACCCTCACCGGCGACTTCGCCTTCGAGCGGACGACGAAGGCGACTGCCGCGGGCACCACCCCGGTCGTCCGCATCGGCGCGACGAACGTCGCGTTCGCGCTGACCGCCGGCGGCCAGCCCGTCGTCTCGCTCACCGGCGGAACCGGGCTCATGCTCCTCGCCGGCACCGGCATCGCGGCCGACCTCACCGGCACGATCACGGTCGCGATCCCGGGCGTCGGCCTCACCGGCACGCTGCGGCTCCAGCTCAACACGACCGGCGCCGCGGTCAGCGAGGTCCTCCGCGTCGGCACGACCGACCTCGAGCTCCGCGTCCCGGCGCCGGCCACGGCGGGGACGCAGTACCTGCGGCTGACGGGCACCGGGCTCAGCCTCGACGTCCTCGGCCAGCAGCTCTCCGGCGACGTGACGTTCGCCCGCGACGGCGCGACGACGACGATCTCGGTCGCCAACGGCGCGCTGTCGATCGGCGGCGGGCTCGTCCAGATGGCGAACGTGTCGGCCAATCTGACGATCGCCGCCGGCGGCACGTTCGGCGACTTCTCGGGCAAGGTGACGCTCGGCGTGCCCGGCGTCGCCTTCGCGGCCAGCGCCACGCTGAAGGTCGTCATCGACACGCGGCCCGCGACGCAGAAGCTGCGCGTCGAGACCACGACCCCCGTCGACCTGACCATCGCCGGGCAGACGCTGCGGGGCGACTTCGTCCTCGAGCGCTCCGTCGACGGCGGTGGCGTCAAGATCGCGGTCGCCAACGTCCAGCTCAACCTCGGGACGTTCGTGACGATCTCCGGCGCGTCCGGCCAGTTCGTGATCGCGCCGGACGGCGTCGCCGGCCAGGTCAACGCCAAGGCGTCGGTGAACCTCGCCGGTCTCATGACCGCGTCGAACGTCGACGTCGCGGTCCAGGTCAACACCCGCCCGCAGCCGGTCAACGAGACGTTCGAGGTCGGCGGGACGACGGCGACGCTGACGCTGCCGGCCGGCCCGTTCCTGCGGGTGCGGATCGTCGTGCCCGACGCGACGCCGCTGACCGTGCTGACCGGCCGGCTGAGCGGAACGCTGCTCGTGGAGCAGGCCGGCGGCCAGACGATCGTCGCGGTCACCGGCCTGAAGGCGTACCTCGACGCCGACGCGACGCCGGAGATCACCAACGGCGAGGGCGCGTTCATCGCCTCGCCCGGCGGCGTCGCGGGCGTTGCGGGCTTCGTCTCCGGAACCGTCGCGGTCGGCGCCGGCGGCGCCGTCTCGGTCAGCGGCGAGGTGCTCCTGCGGCTGAACACGACGGCCGGCGCCGTCGACCAGACTGTCTCCGTCGGGTCGCGGACCCTCGTCGTGAAGTTCGCGACCGGCAACGTGATCGAGGTCGCGGTCTCGAACGCGCGGATCACGATCGCGGACTTCATCTCGATCGAGGGCAGCGTCTCGTTCACCGACGGCGCCGTGCCGGGCACGCAGGTCTTCGCCGGCGAGAACCTCACGATCTTCCTCGGCCGCGGCCCGCTGAAGCTCGACGACGGCACGACCAACCCGCTCGCCACCGGCGTCGCCCTCACCAACGGCCGCATCGGCCTGATCAAGAACACGGCGGCCGGGACCTACGCGGTCGTCGCCGAGGGCACCGTCAGCCTCGTCGGGATCCCCGGCATCACGATCGCCGGCACCGTCAACGTCCGCGTCAACACGCTCGGCACGGCGGTCGATCAGACGCTGACCATCCCGGGCAGCACCGGCTCCGGCATCCAGGTGAAGTTCACCGACGGCCTGACGGTCAAGCGCTTCGAGGTCACGAACGCGCAGATCTCGATCCTCGGCCAGAGCCTCACCGGCAACCTGCTGTTCGACCGTTCCGCGTCAGGCGACGTCCAAGTCGCGGCCTCGAACCTCGGGCTCTCGCTCGGCGGCGTCACGGTGTCCGACGGCACGGGCGCGTTCCTCCTGACCGCCGCCGGCGCGGCCGCGCAGGTCAGCGCCAAGGTCAAGATCCCGAACGTCTTCGAGGGCGACCTCGCGCTGGCGATCAACACGACCGCGGCGTCGGTGAGCCGCACGCTCAGCGTCGGCGGGCAGACCATCGTCGTCGACCTCCCGGCCGGGCCGTACCTGCGGCTCGAGGGCACGCAGCTGGCGCTCACGTTCGCCGGCCAGTCGCTCACCGCCGACATCGCCGTCGAGCGCCGGACGACGACCGGCGGCGCGACCGTCACGACCATCGCGCTCGCCAACGTCGGCCTCGTCCTGACCGCAGGCAGCACCGAGATCGCGCGCCTGAGCGGCGGCGAGGGCGCGCTGATCCTCGGCCCGACCGGCGTCGCCGGCCGGCTGAGCGGCCAGGTCGCGCTCAGCCTCCCGGCCGGCGTGTCGTTCACCGGCTCGGTCTCCGTGGCGGTCAACACGACGCTCGCGGCCGTCGACCAGACGCTGAACGTCGGGACCGGGACGGTCCGCGTCGCGGTGCCGGCCGGCCCGTACGTGCGGTTCGAGGGCACCGGCCTGCAGCTCAACGTCCTCGGGCAGCAGCTCTCCGGCGACGTCGCGATCGAGCGCGCTACGGCGCTCGGCACCGACGGCGTGCCGGGCGGTCAGGGCCTCGCCGCCGACCGACAGGTCGTCCGCGTCGCGCTCGCCAACGTCTCGCTCGCGTTCGGCGGGGCGACCCCGATCCTCACGGTCACCAACGGAAGCGGCGCGCTGCTGCTCGACGGCACCGGCGCGGCGGGCAGCTTCCAGGGCACGCTCGCGCTGAACGTGCCGTCGGTCTCGCTCGCCGGCACGCTCGCGGTCCAGATCAACACCACGGGCACCGCCGTCAAGGAGACGCTCAAGGTCGGGACCACGACCGTCGACCTCGACCTGCCGAACGGCCCGTACCTGCAGGTGGCCGGCACCGGCATCACGCTGACCGTGCTCGGCCAGAGCCTCGCCGGGGATGTGACGTTCACCCGCTCGACGAGCCCGGCCGGCGTCGTCACGACGCGGATCAAGCTCAACAACGTCAAGCTCCGCCTCGGCGGCACGGCGGCGGCGCCGATCGTCGCGGTCGACCAGACCAACGGCCCCGCGGAGTTCGTGATCAGCCCGGCCGGCGTCGCGGGCGCGATCAACGCGACCCTCGCGGTCAACCTCCCGGGGATCTCGTTCACCGTCCCGACCGGCCAGTTCTTCGAGGTCGCGGTCAACACCACCACGGTCGCGCAGACCGTCGGGAGCACCTCGCTGCCCGCGGGCCCGTACCTGCGGGTCGGCGCGTCGGGCGCGACGCTCACCGTCCTCGGCCAGACGATCCAGGGCGCGTTCGCCTTCGAGCAGCTCACCACCGCCACCGGCCAGCGCGTCGTCCGCGTCGGCGCGACCGGCCTGTCGGCGAGCTTCGCCGGGGCGGTCAGCCTCAGCAACGGCACCGGGTTCTTCGTCATCGCGCCGGACGGCGTCGCGGGCCGCCTCCAGGTCACGGCCGCCCTCACCGTCCCCGGCGTCTCGCTCGGCGGCACGTTCGAGCTCGAGCTCAACACGACCGCTGCCGCAGTGGCCCAGACGCTCCAGGTCGGTACCGGCACCGTGAGCCTCGCGCTGCCGGCGGGCCCGTACCTGCGCGTCGCCGGTACCGGCGTGTCGCTGATCGTCGCGGGCCAGACGCTCAGCGGCGACTTCTCCTTCGAGCGCGTCACGACGACGAGCGGCCAACAGCGCGTCCGGATCGCGGCCACGAACGTCGCGCTCTCGATCGGCGACGGCACGAAGACCTTCGTCCAGCTCACGAACGGCGAGGGCCTGTTCCTGCTGAGCGGCACGACGGTCGCCGCCCGCGTCTCGGCCACCGCCGTCCTGCAGAACATCCCGGCCGTGAGCTTCTCGGGCACGCTCGCGTTCGAGCTGAACACGAGCCTCACCGAGGACGTCGACGAGGAGTTCGTCGTCGCCGGCCTGCCGCGCCGCCTGACCGTCAAGAAGGACACGCTCGCGGTGCAGGGCACCGACATCTCGCTCTCCGTCCTCGGCGCGGTCACGCTCAGCGGCGACTTCACGTTCAAGAAGACGACGGGCAAGGTCGAGATCACGCTCAGCGACGTCGACCTCGCGCTCTCCGCGGGCGGCGCCGACCTCGTGAAGGTCACGGAGGGCGCCGGGACGCTCACGCTGATGACCGCGAAGACCCAGCTGTCGCCGGTCGTGATGGGCGGCATCGTGTTCGGCGAGCTCACCGGCACGGTCACGATCCAGGTGCCGGACGTCAAGTTCAACGCGAAGCTCACGGTCCGCATCAACACCGGCGCGGAGACCCAGGCGGGCATCCCTGCGAAGTCGCTGCGCATCAGCGGCACGGGCGTCAAGCTGACCGTCGCCGGGCAGGAGCTGGAGGGCAACTTCGTCATCGAGCGCCGCGAGCCCACGCCGGGCCAGGCGTTCGTGAGCGTCGCCGTCTCGGGCGTGAGCTTCGCGCTCAAGGCGGGCGCCACGACGATCGTGAGCGCGAACGACATCAAGGGCGCGCTGCTGGTCACGCCGCTCGGCATCGCGGCGCAGTTCACGGCCACGGCGCCCACGTTCAACCTGCCGGGCCTCGGCGTCGTCATCAACACGCTCGAGCTGAGGGTCAACACCGGCCCGGCGGCCGTCACGCGCACCTTCACGGTCGAGCTGCCGAACGGGACGTCCGAGACGATCAACCTCAACGTCGGCGCCGGCCCGCTGCTGCAGGTCGCGCTCACCGGCGCCCAGGTCTGCGTCGGCGGCAGCGGGGCGAGCTGCGCCGGCGCGATCCTGACCTTCAGCGGCAACTTCGTCTTCGACCAGAGCAGCAAGCCGGGCTTCGGCGCTCCGTCGACGATCGGCCAGAACGGCGTCGCCCTGGCGACCGTCGACGTGGACGGCGACGGCGACCTCGACGTCCTCGTCGGCGGCGCCAGCTCCAGCCAGCTGCTCCTCAACGACGGCAAGGGTGGTTTCACCGGCTCGACGTTCGGCTCCGGCGGCGCGAAGGCGCTGGCGTTCGCGGACGTCGACGGCGACGGCGATCCCGACGCCATCGTCGCCGGTGAGACCACCAAGATCTTCCTCAACAACGGCACCGTCGCGACGTCGCTGACCGCCGCGGCCGCACAGAGCGCCACGACGCTGACGGTCGGCTCGGTCGCGGGCCTGAAGACCACGAACGGCACCGTCCGCGTCGGCGACATCACGGTGACCTACACCGCGATCTCCGGGCTGCAGCTCACGGGCGTCTCCGGCGTCACGAAGCCGCTGATCGCCGGCACGCCGGTCAGGCAGTGGCAGGGCTTCGCGGCGACGACGGTCGACCTCTCGACGGCCGGCGCGAACTCGGTCGCGACCGGCGACGTCGACGGCGACGGGCTCGTCGACATCGTGGTCGGCGCCGGCAGCGGCGGCGTCATGGTCTTCCGCAACCGCGGCGTGGCGACCTCGACGCTCGCCGCCGACCTGGGCCCGAACGCCACCACGATCGCCCTGCAGCAGCTCGCCGGCTTCCCGTCCCCGTCGGGCACCGTGACGATCGGCGGCACCGAGACCGTCTCCTACACGGGCACGAACGCCGGCACGAGGTCGCTGACCGGCGCGACGCGGACCAACGGCATCGCCCACCTCGCGGGCGAGACGGTCGTCACCTCGTGGCTCCGCTTCCTCGGCGCCGAGAGCCCGACGGTCAACGGCACGGTGATCGGCGTGGCGCTCGGCGACGTCGACGACGACGGCGACCTCGACCTGCTCGCGACCGTCGCCGACGGCGCCCACCAGCTCCTGCTCAACAAGGGGCGCGCGACGACGACGCTGCGCGCCGGGGTCGACGCCAGCGTCACCGAGCTCCCGGTCGCGAGCGTCAGCGGCTTCGCCACCACCAACGGGACGCTGACGATCGGGACCGAGCAGCTCACCTACACCGGCGTCGACACGACCGCGGACGCCGAGAAGTTCACCGGCGTCACGCGCGCGGCGAACCAGACGGTGGCGGTCGCCCATGACGCGAACGCGTCGGTGACGAGCAGCTGGCTCAACTTCGCCGCGGCCACCACCGTCACCAGCGGCAACAACGTCGTCGCGCTGGCGCTCGGCGACGTAGACGGCGACGACGACCTCGACATCGTGGTCGTCCGCAGCGGCGCCGTGTCGCAGCTCCTGAAGAACCAGGGCTACGGCGCGGACACGACCTGGGACGCGTTCGCCGCCGCCACCACCCTCGCGACCCTCCCGGCCGCGCCGACCTCGACCGGCGTCGCGCTCGCCGACATCGACGGCGACGGCCGCCTCGACGTCTTCGTCACGCGCTCAGGCGCCAATGCCCCGCTGATGTACCTGAACCGCGGCGTCGACGTGGCCGGCGCCTGGCTCGGCTTCAAGGACGGCGTCGACGCGGCCGCGGCGACCGGCGGCGCGAACGACAACGGCGCGATCCTCGTCGCCAACGTCGACGAGGACACCGACCTCGACCTGATCCTCACGTCGGCGACCAACGGCACGCGGCTCGTCCGCTCCGAGCCCGAGCGCGTCACCCGCATCGGCTTCTCGGCGGTCACGGTCTCGCTCACGCCGAGCACCGGCGCGGGCACCGAGCCGCAGCCGGGCGAGGCCGAGCCCGACCCGCTGTCGATCTCGCAGGGCCAAGGCGCGTTCATCCTCCCTGCGAGCGGCGGCGTCGCCGGCTCCTTCTCGGGCAAGATCGACGCTGCGGTCGACCCCTTCAGCGCCAACATCACCGTCACCGTCCGCTTCAACTCGACCGGCAAGACGTTCGACGAGACGATCGTGGTCGGCGGCATCTCGGTGCCGATCAAGTTCGGGGCCGGCGAGACCGGCTCGGCCGCCACGCCGTTCATCGCGGTGTCCGGCTCGGGGATCATCCGGTTCGGCAACTTCGTCGAGGTCGCCGCCGGCGCCATCAACTTCACCGGCGGCGGCATCAAGACGATCGACAACGTCACGATCTTCATCGGCCAGGGCCCGGGCTTCCTCGACGCGCCCGAGGGCTCGCCGGCGGGCACCGTCGTCCTCAACCCCGACGCGGTCGGCCTGTACGTCGAGGTGGTCACCGGCAAGGCGATCCAGGTCGGCGAGACGAGCGCGATCTACGCCAAGGGCAACGTCCGCCTGGTCGGCATCCCGGGGCTGTCGTTCACCGCCGAGAACTTCGTCGTCAAGTTCAACGACACGCTCGACCCGCAGTTCAGCGGCGACCAGCTCGTCGCGGCGGGCGAGCGCTCGGCGTCGGGCGTCGTCAAGCTCGAGGTCGCCGGCCAGACGCTCGAGGGCGGCTTCTCGTTCAGCAAGGACCCGAACACGCTGGTGACGACGATCGGCCTCGGTGCGAACGCGACACCGGTCGTCCTCAAGCTCGGCGACACGCCGGAGGGTGGCCAGCCGCCGGTCAAGGTCACGATCACCACCGGCGAGCCTCGCGATCGCGCCCACCGGCGTCTACGGCCGCTTCTCCGGCGTCGGTCTCGTCGTCTCGGTCCCGAACGTCACCTTCGACATCGGCAGCTCGGTGCTCGAGTTCAACACGACGCCGAACCCGCAGCAGGTCGGCACGAACCCGAACGTCTTCACGCTGCCGGCCAACTCGGTCCGCGTGCAGCTCGGCACGAGCGCGAGCCCGCTGAAGCTCCACATCGGCGACCAGGAGATCAGCGGCGTCTTCGTCTTCGCGCAGGTCCAGGGCGCGCAGGCTCCGGGCACGCCGGGCGCGCCGCCGAAGGTCGTCCGCATCGCCATCCTCGGCGCCGAGCTCTTCGTCGGCGTCAAGGGCAACGACCCGAACCCGGCGATCCACACCGACGACACCGGCATCTACCTGAAGAACGCCAACGGCTTCTTCGTCGTCTCCCCGGCCGGCCTCGGCGGGCGCCTGAGCGGCGAGATCGAGGTCCGCATACCGGGCGATCCGTTCACGTTCAACGGCGCGTTCGGCATCGCGGTGAACACGGGCGGCAAGGCCGTCAGCGAGACGCTGACCGTCGACGGCGACGAGATCACGCTCGACCTGCCCGCCGGCCCGTACCTGCGGATCGAGGGCACCGGCGTCCAGCTCGGCTTCGCCGGCCAGCGGATCAGCGGTGACTTCGCGTTCGAGCAGGCCCGCACCGGCACGACTCCCGCCGACGTCGTCACCCGCATCGTGGCTCGCAACGTCTCCGCCTCGTTCGGCGACGGGACCAACACGTTCGCCACGCTGTCCGGCGGCACCGGCTTCTTCGTCCTCGGCGACCCGGACGGCTCGACCAACCCGCTCCCCGCCGGCATCGCCGGCCGGCTGAGCGGCACCGTCGCGGTGACGATCCCCGGCGTCGAGCTGAGCGGCACGTTCTCGCTGGCGATCAACACACTCGGCTCCGCGGTCAACTCGACGATGCGGTTCGGCCCGCAGCCGGCGACGACGAACGCGCTCGCGCTCGGCGACGTCAACGGCGACCAGCTGCCCGACCTCGTCATCGCCACCGAGGCCAAGAACATCCTCTACCTCAACGACGGCAGCGGCGACCCGTACGACCTGCTGTCGGGCATCGAGATCGGCGGCACGACGAAGAGCCGCGGCGTTGCGCTCGGAGACGTCGACAACGACGGCGACCTCGACCTCGTCGTCGCGAACGGCGACACCGACGCGAATGAGCTGTACCTCAACGACGGCACCGGCGTCTTCACGCTCGACGGCGATGCCGACCTCGGCACGGGCGGCACCGCGGTGGCCGTCGGCGACGTCACCGGCGACGACTTCGCCGACATCGTCATCGGCTTCGCGGGCGCGGCGCCGAAGCTGTTCAAGAACCAGGGCCTGAACGGCACGGAGTGGCAGGGCTACGACGCCGGCACGGACCTGGGGGCGATCGTCGGGACGACCAGCGCGCTCGTGCTCGCCAACCTCGACAAGCTCGGCCGGCTCGACCTCATCGTCGGCAACGACGGCGGTCAGACGCAGGTCTACCTCAACAGCGGAACGGCCACGCCGTTCAGCACGACACCGAGCCACACCCTGGGTGCGACCACCGTCGCGACCAAGGCGATCGCGGTCGCCGACGTCGACGGCGACGGCTTCCTCGATGTCGTCCAGGGCAACGACAGCGCGTTCAACCGCGTCTTCCTCGCGACCACGACGACGAACGGCACCGTGTTCTCCGGCTTCGCCGCCGGGACGGACCTCGCCGGGTCGGACACGACGAAGACGCGAGCGCTCGCCGCGCTCGACGTCGACGGCGACGGCGACCTCGACCTCGTCGAGGGCAACGGCGACAGCACGGCCAACAACCTCTACGAGAACCTGGGCGTCGTCAGCGCGTCGTGGGCCGGCTTCGAGGACCCGGCGAGCATCGACGGCGGCGCCGCGGAGTCGACGACCTCGCTGGCCGTCGGCGACGTCGACGGCGACGGCAACGCCGACGTCCTGGTCGGCAACACCGGCACCGACAGCCGCGTCCTCCTCGGCGACGGTGCCGGCTCGCTGACCCGCACCGGCGCCATCGGCGCCATCACCCTCAACGTCGGGCAGGGGCCGCTGCTCGCGATCAGCGCGACCGGCGTCTTCCTGACCGTCCTCGGCCAGACGCTCACGATCGCCGAGTTCAACCTGACGCAGGTCACGCTGGCCGACGGCTCGCGCATCGTCACCGTCGGCGTCACGAACGCGAAGCTCACGCTCACCGGCCTCGGCGAGTTCATGCTCAACGGCAACCTCGTCGTGACGAAGGCCGGCATGGGGGCGAAGTTCGGCGTCACCGCCAACCTCCAGCTCGGCGAGGGCATCACGGTCACCGGCGGCCTCGAGATCCGGATCAACACGGCAGCCACGCCGATCGTCCTCAACGACGGCCCGAAGACGCAGCTCCCCGCCGGCCAGTACCTGCGGATCGAGGGCAAGACCGTCGAGATCCGCATCGACGTCAACGACCCGTCGGCGACGACCGACGACATCGTGGTGGGCGGCAGCCTCGTCGTCGAGCAGACGACGAACGCCACCGGCCAGAAGCGCACGCTGCTGGCGTTCAGCGGCGTCAAGGTCTCGCTCGGGCCCGACTTCCCCGAGGTCCTGAAGGGCGCCTCCGGCGTCTTCCTCATCCAGCCCACCGGCATCGCCGGCCAGCTCCAGGGCACGGTGCAGCTGCCGTCGAACCTGCCGTTCTCGCTGCAGGGGACGTTCGGCTTCGCCATCAACCGGACCACGGTGCTGGTCAACGAGTCGGTCACCGTCGGCGGTCAGACGCTGACGCTGAACCTGCCGGTCGGGCCGTTCACGCGGATCGCGGGCACCGGCGTGCGGCTCGTCGTCGCGGGGCAGACGCTCAGCGGCGACTTCGCGATCGAGCTCAGCGGCACGACCAAGCTGATCACCGCCAAGAACGTCTCGATCAGCCTCGGCGACGGCACGACCGACGTCGTCAGGGTCACGAACGGCTCCGGCTCGTTCCTCATCGATCCTCCGGGCCACCCCGGCATCGCCGGCAAGCTCGCCGCGACCGTCGCCCTGAACATCCCGGGCATCACGCTCGAGGGCACGCTCTTCCTCGAGCTCAACACGACCAACGCGGCCGTGAACGGGCTCGACGCCGGCAACTACCTGCGGGTCGGAGCCACGAACGTGAAGCTCGGCGTCGCCGGCCAGACGCTCAAGGGCAACTTCTTCTTCGAGCAGACGACGCGCAAGGCCGCCGACGGGACGTTCACGGCCCGCGTCACGCGGCTCGCCGCGACCAACGTCTCGATCTTCCTCGGCGACGACGGCGGCACGCCTGGCGAGACGGCCCAAGCCATCGCGAACGACACCGGCATCTTCCTCAAGAACGGCACGGCCCAGCTGCTCATCACCCCGGCCGGCATCGCGGGCTCGTTCTCGGTCGAGTTCGAGCTGCGCGGGCTGAGCAGCTTCCTGACGCTGCCGGCCGGCGCCACCTTCTCGCTGAAGATCAACACCACCACCGTCGCGGTGAACGAGACGTTCAAGGTGCCCGACGGCGCCGACTCGGGCACCGACCCCGACGAGCTCGTGCTGCAGCTGCCCGCGGGCCCGTTCCTGCGCGCCGAGCTGACGCTGCCCGCTCCGGGCCTGACGATCTTCGGCCAGAACATCACGGGCGCTTCGCGTTCGAGCGCATCACCAGCGCCGGCCCGGACAAGGTCGTCGGGACCGCCGACGACACGCAGATCCTGCGGATCGCCGCGACGAACGTCGGCCTGTTCCTCGGCGATCCGGGCCAGGCCGGGACCGACGACGACATCGGGGTCACGATCAGCAACGGCACCGCGCTCTTCCTGGTCACGCCGCAGGGCATCGCCGGCCGCGTCAGCGCGACCGCGACGATCCGCCTGCTGCCCGGCAACGGCATCAGCGCGCAGGTCACGGTCGCCGTCAACAACCTGGCGGGCACCGGCGGCGCGGGCATCGCCGTCAACGAGGCGTTCGTGGTCGGCGGCCAGACGCTGACGCTCGTCCTGCCCGCCGGCCCGTACCTCAAGGTCTCCGTCACCGGCCTGCAGTTCACGATCGGCGGCCAGTCGCTCAGCGGCGACCTCACGTTCGAGCGCTTCGGCGTCGGCGGAGTCAACAAGCGCATCTCGTTCGCGAACGTCGCCCTGCGGCTCGGGACGCCGGACCGCGACATCGTCACCGTCACCAACGGCTCCGGCCAGTTCGACATCATGCCCGGCGGCATCAAGGGCTTCGTCACGGCGACCGTCACCGTCGACATCCCCGGCGTCGCGGCCAGCGGCACGTTCTCGGTCCAGATCGACACGACGGTCACGCCGACCACGCTCAAGGTCACCGGCACGAACGTCTCGCTCACGGTCGCGGGCCAGGTCATCCAGGGCTCCTTCACGTTCGAGAAGGCGACCTCGAACGGCCAGTCGGTCCTCACGATCGCCGTCACCGGCGCCGACGACGACAACGACGGCACGCCGGGCGCCAAGATCGCGCTCGGCGACGGGACGACGACGTTCCTGACGATCAAGAACATCCGCGGCGCGATCCTCATCACGAACGCCGGCATCGCCGCCGACATGACCGCGGCCGTGCAGCTCGGCTCGACGCTCTCGGCGAACCTCGAGCTGACCACCGGCCCGATCAACCTCGTCGATCAACACCACGAACGCCGCCGTGAACCGGACGTTCACCGTCGGCAACCTGCCGCCGGTGACCCTGAGTGCCGCCGCCGGGCCGTACCTGCGCCTCCAGGTCGGCACGCCGACGGCGAAGGCGTCGGTCAAGGTCTTCGGCCAGAGCCTCAGCGGCGTCTTCCTCTTCGAGCAGCAGACGACGAAGGCCGGCGCCAAGGTCATCCGCATCGGGATGACGAACGTCGACCTCTTCCTCGGCGACCCGGGCGCCGACCTGGTCAGCACGACCGACGACGCGGGCGTCAAGTTCACGAACGTCACCGGCCTGCTGCTCATCACGCCGCTCGGCGTGGCCGGCATGATCGAGGCGGGCGGCCTGAGCGGCGGCAGCGGCTTCCAGCTCGTCGGCCTGCCGAGCGGGTTCGCCTTCTCGAGCAACCTCAAGGTCGAGTTCAACACGCTCGGCACCGCGGTCAACGAGCAGTTCACGTTCCGCGACTGACAACGGCACGGCAGTCACCAAGACGCTCGTCGTCCCGGTCGGTCCGTTCGTGCGCGTCGCCGCCTACAACGCCGCGCTCACGCTCTCGGGCAAGACGATCACCGGCGACTTCCTCTTCGAGCGTTCGGTGAAGAAGGGGACGACGACCCCGATCCTGAAGATCGGCGTCGCGCACCTGAAGCTCGACGACGGCGCGGCGGGGATCATCCAGGAGGCCTACGGCGCGTTCGTCGTCAAGCCGGGCGTCGGCGTCGCGGGCGTCTTCCTCGGCAAGGCCGGCAGCTCCGGCACGGCGGACGACGGCGGCTTCTCGTTCGGCGCGAGCATCGGCCTGTCCATCAACACGACGAACCAGATCGTCAACGAGACGGTCGTCGTGAACGGCCAGGAGATCAAGATCGACCTCCAGCCGACCCCGGTCTTCCAGTTCCTCCTGCAGGACGTCGACTTCGACTTCGGCGGGATCCTCGAGATCCGCGGCAACTTCAAGCTCTCGGCCGGGAACTTCCAGGGCGACTCGCTCGAGGTCTTCGTGGGCAGCGGCCCGTCGCGGAACGCGGACGGCTCGCCGAACTCGAAGGCCATCGGCGTCCTCATCACGAGCGCGTCGATCCACGTCAAGACCGCCGGCGCCGGCCAGTTCGCGATCCTCGTCAAGGGCCACCTGGCGCTGCTCGGCCTCGACGGCCTGCAGCTCAGCGGCGACGTCGAGTTCCGCGTGAACACCGGGCCGGACGCGCTCGGCACGGGGCTGACCGCCGGCGGCGAGACGCGCACCGTCGTCGAGCGGCACGTTCGCCTTCATCGGCACGAACGTCCACTTCAAGGTCGGCGACCTCCTCGACCTCGGCGGCACCATCGCCATCACCCGCCAGCCGAACGGCACGCTCGACGTCGCGCTCATCAACGCCTCGGTGACCATCACGGTCGGCGGCGAGAAGCTGTTCGAGATCGGCGGCACCGCGCAGTTCGAGATCAACCCGCTGACCGGCTTCCGCCTCCAGGCGTTCAAGGTCAGCGGCTTCAAGATCCTCGGCGACGACTCGGGCCTGCCGGCGACGACGCCGACCCCGGTCGACCCCGGGCGGAACCGCCCCGAGCCCCGGCCTGCCGCCGACCGCCGACCTCGCCAGCCCGCTCAACGGCGGCAAGATCGTCCGCCAGGACCTCAACAGCAAGGGCTTCTTCGAGGTCCAGTTCAACGACCGCAGCGGCGCCGGCCTCAAGCCGTCGACGATCATCGACCTCGAGCAGGAGTTCGACGTCTTCGTCAACGGCGTCGCCGCCGGCATCACGGTCAACGGCGTCCCGACCCCGGTCGAGGGCAAGCTCAACACCTGGAAGTACACGTTCACCGGCTCGTTCCCCACCGACGGCGTCGTGACGGTCGTCTTCCGCACGAACGGCTTCTCGGACCAGAGCGGCCCCGGCGGCACCGGCGTCCCGAACATCTCCGAGGTCGAGACGTTCTTCCTCGTCGCCACGCCGTCGTCGCAGCCGCCGCCGATCGCCGTCCTCGCGAACCCCGGCTCGGGCACCGCCATCACCGCCCTCGACCTCAACGCGCGCCGCTACATCGACGTGACGTTCACGAGCTACGACGGCAAGCCGATCCTCAAGAGCTCGATCACGAACAACCTCAAGCTCAAGGTCACCGGCTCGGGCGTCGCCGACCTCGACGTCGCCACGGGGACGGACTACCTGAACGTCCTCGGGACGCCGATCCTCATGACCGGCACGAAGGCCGACGCCACCTCGGTGACGTACCGGTACTTCCTGCGCGACAAGAACCCGCAGAACACCGTCGACCTGTTCCGCGCGGGCGATGTGCATGGTCGAATTCGTCCGCCTCGACTCCGCCGGCTCGTTCTTCGCGACCTCGGCCGACGCGACGGCGAGCTCGAACGGCTCCACACCGGCGACGAAGAACATCGCGGGCCTCAAGCAGCAGTTCACGCTCTCGGCCTCGGCGCCGGGCGCGGTCCCGACCGAGAAGCCGATCAGCATCGGCCCGCTGACGCTGCAGGGCCCGAGCATCGGCATCGCCGACATCGGCTTCGCGGACGGCATGCTCGTGCTGACGATCGCGATCGGCGTCGACCGCGCGAGCCTCGCGTTCGGCCAGGCCGCGGCGCCGCCCGGCCCGCCGCCGACGACCCCGACCCCGCAGCAGCAGAGCGGCGTCAAGGTCGACCTGCTCGGCGTCCTCGGCACGTTCGACCTCCAGGTCGACGCGTTCGGCCTGCTGAGCGGCAACTTCCGGGTCAACGCCCCCGGCAAGTTCGGCCTGCGCATCGCGGCGCTCGAGGCGGAGATCCCCGGCGTCATGCAGCTCAAGGCCGAGGGCATCCAGGTCCAGTACGACCCGAAGGCCCCGGTCACCCAGGAGATCGTCCGCATCAACAGCGCGACGATCACGATGCCGTCGTTCAACATCACCGGGAAGATCCGGCCCTTCAACACGGCGACCGGCCATAACGAGGACGTGCCCGAGGGCGAGGCGCCGCCCGGCATCATCCCCGGCCTCAGCATCCGCGGGAACGGCTTCACGATCGGCACGGCCGAGCTCGCGTACGGCCTCGGCGTGCCCCAGGGCTCCCCGAACGCGTTGACGCCGGCGACGGCCGACCCGAAGATCCGCTTCGGCGACATCCTCGAGTTCGACGACATCCGCGTCGGCGTCAGCAACCTCGACGTGACGATCGGCAGCGAGGTCAAGTTCGACGGCACGATCTTCGTGGCCTCCGGCGGCGTGAAGTTCCTGCCCGGCCGCCCGATCTCGGCGACGATCAGCGACCGCCAGACCGCCGACGACCTCGACGCCCAGGGCCTGCAGGACACCGAGGCGATCCGCCTGCAGCTGACGTTCAGCGGCGGCAAGGTCGACAGCTTCCAGTTCGAGATCGACACGCTCCAGATCACGCTCGGCACGTTCGTGACGCTGACCGCGCGGCAGATCCAGCTCGACACCGGCGCCGACGACGACGAGGAGCTCATCTCGTTCCAGGCGATCGGCGCGAAGGTGAAGATCGGCGGCCTGGAGATCGCCGGCGAGGCGCGCAACTTCGCGTTCATGGGCGACGGCTCGTTCAAGACGAAGCAGGGCTTCGGCGTCTTCCTGAGCGTCGGGTCGGCGACCGGCGACAGCTTCCAGTGGCCGTCGTTCCTGCCCGTCCGGATCGACGCCATCGGCGTCCAGTGGGACGACATCGAGGACCACCCCGAGGACTTCGTCCTCACCCTGTCGGCGAGCATCACGTCGATCGCCGGCCTGCCGGGCCTGGAGATCACGGGCTCGGTCCAGGGCATCAAGATCCAGCCGTCGCTGCTCGCCCAGGGCAAGTTCCCCATCATCGCGATCGACGCGATCGCCGTTCGCGTCAAGGGCGACCTGTTCGGCGGGCAGATCGACGCCGGCCTGGTGGGCGGCATCCTCAAGCTCGACGCCAGCTACAACATCATCGGCGTCTTCGACTCGCAGACGCCCGTCTTCAAGCGCGTCTTCTACCTCGGCCTCGAGGGCGGCTTCTCGATGGCCGGCATGGCCGGCTTCACGATCCGCGTCGGCCTCAGCGAGCTCGGCCCGCTGCAGGCGTTCATCAGCGTCGAGATCCCCGGCGGCATCCTGCTCGAGCCCAACACCGGTCTGACGATCAACAACTTCGCCGCGGGCGTCGAGTTCTTCAAGACGCTCCCGTCGATCGAGGACCCGTTCGCGCTGCGCAACCCGGAGTTCGGGCTGCCGACCAACCTCACCGCCGACCAGTGGCTGACCGGCCTGCAGCAGCAGGTCGCGCTGCAGGCCAAGCGGATCGCGGACAACCCGGGCATGAACGGCTTCCTGGCGGCGTTCACCGCGCCGATGACGATCACCGGCTCGGCGAAGATCTACTCGATCTACACCTCGCAGGAGGTCTTCAACGGCCAGGTGATCGTGAAGATCTCCACCGACGGCAAGTTCCTCATCGTCGGCAAGCTCAACTTCGCCGGCGACAACGTCTCGCTCAGCGGCAAGCTCTACGCCGACCTCTCGAAGGTGTCGAGCGGCAACGTCACCGTGCTCTTCCTGGCCGACGTGCCCGACCAGGTCCGGATCCTCACCGTGTACGGCAAGCTCAAGATGGGCTTCCGCGACGCCACGGGCGAGGAGGTCGAGTTCCAGGTCGTCGTGCCGCCGAGCAGCGCGGCCGGTGGCGCGACGCCGCCGGTGCCGGTCGTCGCCGGCCCCGCGTCGGGCGGGTCGATCGACGTCAACGTCGCCAACGGCGCCAAGTACGTCGACGTCGTCTACACGCCGCCCGCCGGCGCGACGCTCGACCACGCTTGGATCCTGTCCAACTCGAGCAAGTTCGACGTGGGCGGCGGCGGCGTCACGGGCGCGACGATCGAGCGCGGTCGCCCCGATCGTCATGGTCGCGACCTCCGATGGCCTCCTGCAGGCGGTCGAGCTCGTGGTCGTCACGCTCGCGAACGGCAAGAAGGAGGTCCGGCGCGGCGCCGACGTCGTCCTCACCTCCGACGAGCTCGGTGGCGTCCTGGACAACACGCAGCTGAAGGCCGCCGCGATGCGCAAGACCGGCACCAACCGCTTCCGCTACGACGCTCGCCTCCGGCACGCACGTTCTACGCCTGGCGACGTGACTGTCACGTTCGCGCCGACGCGTTCAAGAACCTCGACGTCACCACCGACGCCGGGCCGGTGCCGGGAGCGAAGAACACCGCAACGGTCACGCGCACCTTCAAGGTCGAACGGCCCGACGGCGCAGATCGTCGACCCGTCGAACGGCGGCACGATCGACGTCAACGTCCTCAACGACCGCAACTGGATCGACGTCGTCTTCCTCGTCCCGAGCATCCCGGGCCACCCCGGCATCTCGCTCGGCATCGACGCCGGCTCGGTCCTCGACCTCACCCCGGAGTTCATCCTCAACGGCCCGGGCGTCGGCACGATCCGCGTCGACGACTCGCGCGCCCCGGTCGAGCTCGACCCGACCGGCCTGACGACCGGCTCGAAGAAGTTCCGCTTCTGGCTGACCGGCCGCTGGGCCGACAGCGGAGCGGTGCAGCTGACCTACCTCGCCAACAGCTGGTCGTGGAACCTGTCGGAGACCTTCACGCTCGGCTCGCAGACGCTCGACCTGAGCACCGGAGACAACTTCCTCACGGTCCTCTTCCCCGACGCCGCCAACGTCAACAAGGATTCGGTGACGGACGCCGGCCTCGAGATCCAGATCGCGATCGTCGACCCGGCCGATCCGAGCGGCACCCTCACCTTCGGCTCGTCGGCGACGCGCTTCGGCTGGCAGGTCACGCTGAGCACCGCGACCCCGGAGTCGAACCCGCTCCAGCCCGGCGTCTTCCGCTTCAAGGTCACCGTCACCCCGAGCGGGACGCCGACCACCTCGACGCTGCTGCTCCAGTACAAGTTCAACGACGGGACGTGGGGCACCGGCACCTCGCTGGACAACGGGTCGGCGACCGACGCGTTCGAGAACCCGACCACGAACCCGGCCGTCCGACAGACGCTCCTGCTGTCGCAGACCCTGCCGACGACCATCCGCGTCACGTTCCCGGCGACCGCGCCGACGAGCGGGTTCGCGCTCGACCACATCTCGATCACGGACGCCGCCGCCGACTTCAACGACAAGGACCTCCAGAAGGACGGCGTCCAGCTCTTCGTCGGCAGCGGCTGGGTCGTGACCATCGACGAGAGCCGCGACCTCATCCGCGTCCCGAACACGACGAGCTACGACGTGCCGATCCGCGTCACGTTCGACCCGGCGCCGACGGCCATGAGCGTGGTCTTCACGCCGGAGCTGGAGACGAAGGGCGGCCTCACCACGGGCGTCGGGTTCACCGGGGCGACGACCGGCGGGACCCAGGGCGCGCAGACCGTCGCGCCCGACGACACGCCTGGCTTCGAGGCCGGACCCGGCTTCAACTCGCGGACGTTCATCGACGTGCGCTTCTCGCCGACGATCGGCTGGGTGCTCGACCCCACCAAGATCAACGGCGACGAGTTCGACCTCTTCGGCATCGGCGCCGGCGGCTTCAGCCCGACGGGCGCCCTGGCTGTCGTCCCGCTCGGCGGCAACGTCTGGCGCTTCATGCTGGACGGCGACTTCGCGCCCGGCGCGGTCGAGGTGCGGTTCGCGCCCGGCACGTGGGAGGCCAAGCCGCCGTCGACGGGCCCGCCCGCGGTCTCCAACCTCGGCTTCAGCCGCAGCTTCCTCGTCTCGGGCGCGACCGCCGACCTGGTGCGAACCATCCCCGCGACCGCGACGACGGACGAGCGCATCGTCGCGCTCGGCGGCGCCGCCATCGGCCTCGACCTCGTCAACGGCCGCGGCTACCTCGAGGTCACGTTCCGCCCGAGCAGCGGCAACGCCGTCGACCACGGCTCGATCGGCGGGGGCGAGCTCGAACTGCGCGACGCGAACGGCAACCTCGTCCCGCTCACCGGCGCCCCGATCCGCGTCGGCCAGAGCGACACCTACCGCTACACGCTGGGCGCGCCGCTCGCGCTCGGCAAGTACACCGTCACGTTCCTCGCGGGCACGTTCGGCGACACCGCCGGAATCCCGAACCAGGCCGAGACCGAGGAGTTCACGGTCGTCGCGGCCACCGCCGCGCTCGACGACCCGGTCGCCGGCCAGATCATCAACGCGGGCGACCTCAACGGCCGCGGCTACGTCGACGTCACCTTCGGCGGCACCTCCGTCGACGTGAAGACGCTGCTCGACACCGAGTCCGAGATCACGATCTCGGGCAACCAGGGCGGCGCCGCGCTCACCATCGACGGCAAGCCGCTCCAGGTCAGCGGCACCGTCTTCCGCTACTTCTTCACCGGCTACAAGGGCGGCACCCTCACCGCCTCGGTCGTCGCCGGCACGTTCAAGGACATCGCCGGCGGCACCGCCGCGACCGCGACGGCCGGCACGCCGAAGACCGACGGCCTGTGGCTCGACCTCGTGTTCTCGCCGACCCAGGGCACCACGGTCGACGAGCAGTCGATCAACGGCAACGAGGTCACGTTCGCCGGCGCCGGCTCGGAGCTGCTGGTGTTCTCGAGCGCGACCCGGATCGACGCGACGACGTGGCGCTTCGCCTACACCAAGAAGGTCTCCACCGGCACGATCACCGCGACGTTCGTCGCCGGCGCCTGGAACGACAGCGACGGCAACCTCGGCACGGCGTCGACGAGCTCGTTCAAGACGATCGAGCAGGCGCAGTCGTTCTTCATCGAGCTGTCCGGCGGGATCATCCTCGAGGCCGCCGGGCTGACCAGCGAGCCGCTGCTCGAGCTCAAGGCCGAGGTCCTGCTCGAGATCAACACGGCCCGCAAGCTCTTCACGCTCACGTTCAGCGGCCAGCTGAAGATCATCAAGCTCGGCACCGTCGGCGCGACGTCCGGCCGCTTCGTGCTCGACATGGGCGGCGGCCTGAGCGCGGCGCCGCAGTTCTGGGGCGTCGCGACGCTCGAGACGAACTTCTCGGCGCTCGAGCAGTACGGCATCTTCCTGTTCGCCAAGGGCACGCTGCAGATCAACACGACGACCGCGACGAAGGTCGAGACGCTGACGCTCAAGGGCCTGGGCCCGAACGGCTCGGACATCACGCGGACGTTCACCCTGCGGCCGCTGTCGTTCGCGCTCGAGGTCGTCGGCCAGGCGCGGGTCCGCCCGCCCGGCACGTCGACCGACCTCGTGCGCCTCCAGGGCGGCTTCTTCCTCAGCATCGACCCGGCGAAGATCCAGATCTACGCGACCGCCGAGCTGTCGTTCGGTCTCGGCGACGCCCAGCTGACGTACGGCGCGGCGACCGGCCTCATCGTCGTCTCGACCGGCCTCGAGGCCGGCCGCAACCCGGGCGTCGCGGGCTACCTGACGGTCGGCGCGTCCGCGGGCCTGGGCCTGCCGGGCGTCGGCAGCCTCTTCCAGGTCAAGGGCAGCGTCTCGGTGATGTTCAACACGACGCTCCAGGACCAGACATTCAAGATCCCGGACTCGTTCCTCCCGCTGCTCAAGCCGGGCGAGCCGACGACGATCACGATCTTCGCCGCGGCGCCTGGCCTCGACGGCAAGAAGCGCCCGAACGCGCCTCCGGGCGGCGAGGTCTACGTCACCGCCACGATCGCCGCCGAGATCCAGATCGGGCCGCTGGCGCTGAACGGCTTCATCCAGATCCAGGTCGCCGCCGGCTCGAACGGCGTGCGCCTGGCCGTGACCGGCGCCGTCGGCATGCAGCTCAACCCGATCGGCTCGTTCGCCGGCACGCTGAACCTCGAGATCACACTCGGGCCGAACCCCAGCGTCGCGGGTCGCATCCACCTCACGCTTGGGGCCAACGGCATCCCGGGCGTGAAGTTCAACGGCGAGTTCCTGCTCGAGCTGAACACCTCGGCCGCCGAGGCGACGATCCAGACGTTCCGCATCAAGCGCGACGCGCAGAACAACTTCGCGGGCTTCGAGCGCGACGCCGCGGGCAACCTCGTGGTCACCCAGCAGACGCTGAGCGTCCGCGGCGGGTTCAGGCTGATGATGGCCGGCAAGCTGGTCATCCTCGACACGCTCGAGATCTCCGGGCGCGTCGACTTCAGCGTGCAGCTCGCCGGCGCGACGCCGTCGATCGAGCTCCTCGTCAACGGCCGGCTCGCGCTCGAGCCGATCGGCGGCGTCACGCTCACCGACAGCGGCTTCCGGATCACGACCGAGGGGCTCGTCGCCCGCTTCCAGATCGGCCTCGGCGCGGACTTCGGCAAGAACATCGGCCTGAAGTTCTCGCTGTCGGCGACGCTGGCGATCAACACGACCTCCCGGACGCAGACGCTCGGCACCAGCACGGTCGCGCGCGGCCTGACCATCCGCATCGACGGCTCGGTCGAGTTCCTCGGCTTCGCGAGCGGCAGCGGCTTCGTCGAGATCAAGCTCGGCCCCGCGGGCTTCGAGCTGACCTTCGGCGTCGCCTTCAGTCTCGGCGGCCTGACCTTCCGCGCCGACGGCGGCGCCGTCGTCCGTGCGGGCAGCGACCCCGGCTTCGCGCTCCTGCTCAACGTCCATGCGACGGCGAACGCGACGGTCTTCACGATCGACGCCAGCGGCACGTTCCAGCTGAACACCATGAACCACAGCGAGCTGGGGATCGCCGCGAAGACGTTCGTGCTCGACCTCCAGGGCAAGGTCGAGATCCTCAAGGTCATCAGCTTCGACGCCAGCCTGCGCGTCGTGGTCGGCAACGGCGGCTGGTCGTTCAACGCGAGCGCGAGCATGGACTTCTTCGGGATCGCGACGCTCAGCGGCTCGCTCTACCTCGACTCGCGCGGGAACTTCGACCTCCAGCTCCGGGGCGAGCTCGTCCTCGGCACGCGCTCGTTCGGCCTGGTCGGTGAGTTCTCGATCCGCTTCCGCAACCAGGTCACGCTCATCAACGGCAACCCGTACTACGTGGTCGAGATCGCCGGCAGCGCCCGCGTGTCCGCGCGCCTGTTCGGCATCACGCTCGCCGGGCTCGGCGTCGCCTTCTCGGCGAAGGTCGAGGGCTTCGGAGGCCGCGCGAAGATCGAGCTGAGCGTCACCATCGAGATCGACCTCTTCTTCGGCACGATCTCGAAGACCGCGCACTTCACGATCGGCTACATCGACCTCGGTCCGCCTCCGGTCTACCTCGGCGGCCAGGAGAACTCCCCGCAGAGCTGGACCGACGCCGGCGGCGTGCTGTTCCTGAACTTCGGCGACCTCCGGACGCCGTCCCGCAACTATGCGACGGACGTGACCGACGAGGAGATCCTCATCGAGCAGCTCGACGGCGACGGCACGAAGGGCACGATCAAGCTCGTCGCGTTCGGCCGCACGAACGTCTACTCGAACGTCACCAAGATCGTCGGCAACTTCGGCGGCGGCAACGACATCGTCAAGATCGCCGACAGCGTCAAGCTCGAGGTCGACATCGACGGCGGCAGCGGCGACGACGCCATCACCTACGGCGGCGACAACGACAAGTCGAGGCTCCGCGGCGGCTCGGGCGACGACTACCTCGAGACGAGCGGCGACGGCGACGTCACGATGGAGGGCGGCGACAACGACGACGTCCTCATCCACACCGGCGCCGGCAAGGCGATCATGAAGGGCGACGGCGGCCGCGACCTGCTCGTCGGCATCACGAAGGACGACGAGCTCAGCGGCGGCGCCGACAACGACGAGCTCGTCGGCCCGGCCCACAAGCTCTTCGGCGACGCGGGCGACGACCTCATCCGCATCACCATCACGACGCCGGACGAGGTCCTCATCGACGGCGGCGACGGCACCGACGACGTCCGCGTCACGCTCGGCGACACGGCCGACACCGTCGACCTCTCGCGCCTCGACGGCGACACGCTGCGGATGGTCCTCAACGGCGGCAACCGCGACCTGGACCGCGTCGAGAAGCTCTCGATCGACGGCCGCGCCGGCGCCGACACGTTCGTCATCCGCGACCTGCAGAACAGCGGCCTGACCGACCTCAAGCTCGACCTCGGCAAGCGCATCGTCGTCAACGGCACGCGGAGCGAGACCGTGACGCTCGGCGACAAGACGTTCACGCGCGAGGTCCCGAACGAGATCTCCTCGCCGGACGTCGCGGGCGACGCGGTGACGATCTTCGGCGGCGACGCCGTCGCCGACAAGTTCACGTTCATCTCGGTCGCCGGCGTCATCACCGTCGCGCGCGACACGGTCGGCGGCACGTCGCTCTACGACATCGTGCTCCTCTCGAGCGTCCGCGCAGAGGGCGACAAGCTGACCGTCGACGGCGGCGCGCTCGGCGACACGCTCGACGCCACGGGCCTCAACGCGGGCGCCGACCTCATCGCGGTCACGCTCGTCGGCGGCACCGGCAACGACACGCTCGTCGGCACGAGGTACAACGACGTCCTCGACGGCGGCGCCGACAACGACACGTACACCGGCGGCTTCGGCCTCGACCAGTTCTTCGACGCGGGCGGCGCGCTGGACAAGCTCCTCGAGACGTTCGACCTCGACATGGGCCTGTTCGACGACGCCTTCATCGTCGGGCACGTCGGGATCCCGTCCCAGGCCCAGCTCGACGCGGTGTTCGCGACGCTCGGCCTCGACGACAGCACGCTGCTGCACATGGCGGGCGTCTGGTCGAACGACTCGACGCTCGAGCTGACGAGCGGCATCTTCGAGCTCGCCGACCTCAAGGGCGGCGCCGCGGCCAACACGATCGTCATCGGTGATCGCGACGGCCTGATCACGATCGACCGCCCCGGCACGACGCCGGACACAATCGTCGACGTGCTGCCGTGGAACGGCGACGTCACGCTGGACGCCGCCGGCGCCCGCGACCTCTACGTCGTCAACGCCGAGGGTGCCGCCGGCGCGCGGGTCCACATCAACGACACGGGCGCGACCGGCGCCAGCGACGAGCTCTACGTCAACGGCACGTCCGTCGGCGAGCTCGCGACGATCGGCACGGCGAGCTCGCCCGCCCGCGGTGTGCTCACCCTCGCGCCGGCCTCGTACGCGAACACGATCGTCGTCGACCACCGCGGCATGGAGCGCGTCACGCTCGCCACGTTCGAGGGCGACGACCGCACCGCGATCAACGCGATCACGGTCGACCACCGGATCCTCGGCGGCACGGGCGACGACGACATGGCGGTCGGCAGCAACGCCAAGGGCGTGGGCACGGCCTTCACCAACACGGGCGGCACCGTCGACCAGATCCTCGCCCGCCTCCAGGTCACCGGCGGCAGCGGCGTCAACGGGCTCACCGTGGACGACAGCGCCGATACGAGCGACAACACCGGCGAGCTGACGGCGACGACGATCACCGGCCTCGACATGCAGCTCGTCGGCGGCGGCACCGGCGTCATCGACTACCTGAACTTCACGTCGCTGAGCGTCGCCCTCGGCACCGGCGACGACGACTTCATCATCCACGGCACGCACGTCGGCGGCGGGCGCACGACGCTGCTCACCGGCAGCGACGGCGACGACGCCATCGACGTCCGCACGATCAGCGGCCCGACGACGATCGACGCGCTGGCGGGCGACGACGTCATCCGCATCGGCAGCCTCGCGCCCGCGACCGGCGGCGTCCTCACCGGCATCACGGCGAACCTCGAGATCGTCGGCGGGCCCGGCAACGACAGCGTGTTCATCGATGACACGGGCACGACCGCCGACCGCGTCGGCGTGCTGACGCCGAGCCTGCTGGCCGGCCTCGGCATGGTGCTCAACGGGTCCGCGCCGACGACGTCGGCGATCCCGAGCCTGGTGCAGGTCGTCGAGGTCGCGAACGCGGTCGACGGGCGCTTCCGCCTGACGATCGACGGCGTCGCGTTCACCGACGAGCTCGACTTCGACGCGAGCGCCGACCGGGTCCGGCTCGCGCTCGAGGGCCTGCCGCAGATCGGCGCCGGCAACGTCGCGGTCACCAAGGCCGGCACCCGCTGGACCGTCGCCTACCGCGGCACGCTCGCGGGCGCCGCCGGCCGCGCGCTCGCGCCGCTGACGCTCGCCCAGTCGGCGCTGTTCCCGCTCGTCGCCCAGCCGGGCGGCCCGGCGGTCAGCACGTCGATCCTGCGGATGACCGACGGCCGCATCGGCTACACGGGCCTCGAGACCATGGTCCTCGACCTCGGCCAGGGCCGCGACGTCCTCAACGTCGACGGCACGCTGACCGGCACGACGACGATCAACGGCAACGGCGGCGGCGACCGCATCATGGTCGAGACGACCGGCGGCACGACGCGCGTCAACGGCCAGGGCGGCGACGACTGGCTGCTCGTGAACCCGCTGCCGACGCTGCCCGACCTGGTCAACCGGATCACCGGGCCGCTCACGCTCGACGGCGGCGCGGGCTCCGACATGACCGTCGTGACCCTGTTCGGCGAGGGCGATACGACGATCGCGGCGATCGACACCGCGTTCGACGGCGCGACCAACGCGCTGACCGTCAACGGCTCGGCGTCCGACGACCAGTTCCTGTTCCGCTCCGGCCTGATCGCGCTGCTGACCCGGAACGCCGGCGTCACCACCGGCCCGTTCGCGCACGCCGAGAAGGTCACCTACACGAACGCCTTCACGGGCGGCGTCCAGGTCAACGGCCGCGCGGGCGACGACCGCTTCGCCTTCGACGACACGTCAAGCGTGATGTCGGTCAACGGCGAGAGCGGCAACGACTTCTTCCAGGTCGGCCAGCTGTTCACCGACTACGTGCCCGACGCCCTGTTCGGCATCCCGACGCCGGCGTTCGCGAACACGACCCGCGGCCTGCTCTCGCCCGGCGTCTCGCACGGGACCGTCATCAACGGCGGCACCGGCGACGACACGTTCCAGATCTTCCGCAACCGCGGGCCGTTGCAGCTCAACGGCGAGGCCGGCGACGACACGTTCATCATCCGGACGTTCATCGACGTCGACAAGTCGACGAGCGTCAACACCGGCGGCGGCCGCGACTTCGTCCAGTACGTCTCCAACGCCCCGGTCTCGATCGACGGCGGCGACGGCTTCGACACCGTCGTGGTCGTGGGCACCGAGGCGAACGACACGTTCGTCGTCACCGCCCAGGGCATCTGGGGCGCCGGGCGCTTCATCAGCTACCTCAACGTCGAGCGGCTGATCATCGAGGGCATGGAGGGCGACGACCTCATCTACGTGCTCTCCACGAACCCGAACGTCGAGACGGCGATCTTCGGCGGCCTCGGCAGCGACACCATCAACGTCGCCGCGGACGTGCGCAACAAGATCGGCCCGCTCGTCGACGTCCCGGCCGTGCAGGCCAACGACCTCATGGGCCACAGCGGCCTGCTCATGAACGCCGTCGAGTCGACGAGCACGCTGTGGCTCGGCGTGCCGGTCGACGGCATCGGCGCCGAGATCATCGACGACGACGCGCCTGCCGTCATCCTCACCCCGCTCGTCGGGACGCTCACCGTCCGCGAGCGCGGCGACGGCGTCGTGAGCTCCGTGACCTACACGGCGGCACTCGCGTTCGCGCCGGACTCCGACGTCGAGCTCACGATCTCCACCCCGCTGCCGTCGCCGTCGCAGGAGGCGATCCGGTCCAAGTCGGTCCTGCTCTCGCTCGACGGCATCACGTGGCGGACGTCCGTGACGCTGAGGTTCACGCCGTCCAACTTCGCGGCGACGCAGCCGATCTACGTCATGGCCGAGTACGACCTCTCGTCCGAGGACGAGCGTGTCGTGCCGCTGATGGCGATGATCGTCGGCCAGGTCGGCGGGACCGCGACCGGTGGCACCGCCACGACCCTGGTCGCGGGCTCCAACCTGTTCGCCGGCCGCTCGCTCGGCGGCTACGACGTCGTGATCACCGCCGGCGCGGGCGCCGGCCAGGTGCGCCGGATCCAGTCCAACAGCGGGAACACGCTGACCATCACGCAGGGCTGGGACACGCTCCCGACCGCGACCAGCTCGTTCCTGATCCGCGGCCTCGGCCAGTACGAGAACCTGCAGCTGCCGATCACCCCGATCCGGGTGCTCGACGATGAGCACGTCGGCGTCGTCATCACCGAGCAGACGGGCGGCACGAACGTGATCGAGGGCGGGACGACGACCTACAAGGTCGCGCTGACCCGGCCGCCGCTGGCGCAGGTGACCGTCACGATCACCTCCGACGGCCAGGTCTGGATCGGCACGCCGACCGTGACGCCGACCGGTCCCGTGTTCTCGCTCGTGTTCGCCGCGGGCGACGCCGCGGAGAAGACCGTCACGGTCAAGGGCCGGCTCGACTCGGTCGTCGAGGGCTTCCACTTCGGCAACATCGACCACAAGGTCGCGAGCACCGACACGTTCACCGGCTCCGTCGTCGCCACGACCGGCCGCATGGACGAGTTCTACGCCTTGCTGGCCAACGTGCCGGTCGCCAACGGCGGCCTACGCGGCATGCTCGTGAAGATCACCGCCGGCACCGGCGCCGGCCAGGTGCGGCCGATCTGGACGAACGCCCAGACGACGGCCGCCGGCGTGCCGGGCACGGTCAACCTCGTCGTCGTCCAGGGCGAGTGGGACATCAAGCCCGACTCCACGAGCCGGTTCGAGATCACCGGCTACCAGTCGGCGCCCGACGGCGTGCCGGAGGGCACCGTCGCGTCGACCAGCCCGGACCGCAAGACGATCACGTTCACGCTGCCCACCGGCGCCGCGGCCCCGGCGACCGACTCGCTGGTCGGCGCAACCATCCGGCTGGCCACGGGCACCGGCGCCGCCTTCTTCCGTACGGTCGTCGCCAATACCGGCACGACGATCACGGTCGGCGACCCGTGGGGGTCGGATGTGGCGGCCGGCACGCCGATCGCGGTGCTCGACGTCCCGGGCATCACGATCGACCGCGTCTCGGCGTACATCGCCGACGTCGACACCCCGGGCGTGATCGTGCGCGAGTCCGACGGGCGCGACGCGCCTCGTCGAGGGCGGCACCTACGACACCTACACGGTCCGGCTCACCCAGCCGCTGGCGGCGGGCGAGACCGTGTCGATCCGGATCTCCGCGCAGAACACCCCGACGCTCGATGCCGTCGTCGGCCTCGCCAGCCTGCGCAACGATCGCCAGCTCGTCGTGAGCGCCGCGTCCGAACGGCACCTACCAGTTCGAGATCGTCCTGACCTTCGACCAGCCTCAACTGGGACGTCGAGCAGACCGTCTACGTCAAGGCCAACCAGGACGGCGTCGTCGACGGCGGCGATCTGCAGGCGTTCCCCGACCGCGCGCAGCGCGTGAACCTGGTCCAGGGCCCGCTCTACGTCGGCGGCGGCACGAACGAGGGCGCGACCTACAACCTCGACCTCACCAACTACCTGCCGGTGCTGCTGCCGTCCGAGTCCTCGGGCCACCCGCTGCCGGTGAGCGACCCGTCGGCGCAGGTGATCGAGCTCAACCAGGTCGACACGCTGAACGTCTTCAACACCGACAGCCCGGCTGCCGACGTCGGCCAGCTCACCGGCACGCGCCTGACCGGGCTCGGAATGGGTGGCGACCGCGTGATCTCCGGCCGCAAGCTCAACGGCGGCATCTCGTACGGCGAGGCGGCGTGCGCGACCAGCGCCGACCAGGACTGCCTCGAGGCGATCAACATCTTCCTCGGCTACGGCGCCGACAGCTTCCGGATCACCGACACCCACCGCGGGACGACCGCCGTGTGGGCCGGCCGCGGCAACGACACGATCGACATCCTGACGGCGGCCGGTCACACCGCGCTGTTCGGCGAGCAGGGCGACGACCTCGTCCGGGTCGGCACCAACGTGCCGACCGGCGCCCCGAGCACGATCGACCAGATCGCCGCCCACCTGTCGTTCGACGGCGGCGCCGGCTTCGACCGCATGGTCGTCGACGACCGCGCCGACACCGACGCGAACCTCGGCTGGCTCACGCAGACCACGATCACCGGCCTCGACCTCGCCTCGCGCGTCGACATCGACCGGCTCTACGCGCTGCGGCTCCTGCCCGACGCCCAGAACGTCACGATCACAATCGCGGGCGTCGGCTGGATCACGCTGCCGACCGCGACGCTCACCGCGGCGCAGCTCGAGTCGTCGCTCCAGGCGCTGCTGTTCCCCGGCGTGGGGACCTGCGGGACCGCGAACCAGAGCACGTGCGCGCAGAGCGTCTTCGCGTGGAAGGTCGGCGACGACTTCCTGATCGGCTTCCGCGGCGAGCGCCAGGGTCTGCTCTCCAAGCCGCTGATCGCGTTCGACCAGGGTCCGGGCCAGGCGCCGTCCGAGCTGCGCGTCCAGGGCATCACCTACTACGGCCTCGAGGTCCTCGACCTCGGGCTCGGCTCCGGCAACGACGTGCTCAACGTTCAGGGCACCGGCGCCACGTCGCGCACGAACGTCACGCTCGGCGTCGGCGACGAGCGCGTCTACGTGTCCTCGCTGGCCAACGTCGGCCTCGCCGACCGGCCGACCTTCCTGCCCGGCACGCTCGACCTCATCGGCGGCACGCTGAACGTCGACTTCGGCGCCGGCCGGCACCAGCTGATGATCAGCGACGAGGCCGCCATCGTCGGCGACAACGCCGTGATCACGCGCACCCGCGCGACCGCGATCGCCCGCGACGGCCGCGCGACGTCGAACACCGAGCTGGCGACCGACGCGGAGATCTACATCGTCGGACTCGCCCCGCGCGCGATCACGTACCGCACCGGCACCGGCAACCTGGCCGACGGCATCACGATCTGGGCCGGCCACGGCAACGACACGATCTTGATCGACGCGACCCACCGGAACGGGACGCTGCAGGAGATCACGAGCCTCAACACCGGGCTCGGCAACGACAAGGTCACGGTCGCGCTCTCGAACGTCCTCGACGGCTTCTTCGTCCTCGACACCCAGGGCGCCTATCAGCAGCTCTTGGACGGCGTCTCGCTCTACGAGGGCGACGACATCCGGCCCGCGGACGTCGTGCTCGGCGCGAGCATCGGCGGCGCTCCGTTGACGGCCGGCCAGTTCTACGGCAACGCGGCGCGCGACGCGGTCGGCCTGACCGTGAGCCCGCGGTTCGTGGGCGGCGCCTGGCAGGCGACGCAGATCTCGCTGCGGCGGACCTTCACCGACGTGCAGGTCACGGCGGCGGGCGCGACCGGCAGCCGGACCATCGACGTCGCGGCGCTCGAGCCCGGCGACGTCGTCGTCAGCCTCACCGTCGACGGCGTCGAGACGCCCTTCCAGCGCAACGGCGACCTGCTCACGTTCAACGCCCGCGGCGGCGCGCTCGTCGTGGTCAAGTTCACGCGCGACGCGACCCAGAGCTTCAGCGGGCCGAACGACGGCGTGGCCGACAACGACGAGGTCTACGCCGGCGGCTCCACCCTCCCGCTCGTCGTGTTCGGCGGCCAGGGCAACGACATCCTGCAGGGCGGCGAGGCCGACGACGTCATCTTCGGCGACCGCGGCCGCCTGCTCTACCTCGCGAGCGGCCTGTACAACCTGCCCGAGGGCGACGTGAGCCCCGACGCGCTGGCGGCCCTCGAGGCGTCCGCCGTGACGGTCCTCGGCCACGGCGGCCCGCGCGACAAGACCTCGTACGGGATCGCGCTCCCGATCGCGTTCGCGACGACCGTCGACACGCGCGTCGGCGGCACCGACACGGTCTGGGGCCGCGGCGGCGACGACGTCCTGATCGGCGGCGCGGTCGGCGACTCGGTCGACGGCGGCACCGACGACGACCTCGTGTTCGGCGACGCCGTCACGCTCCAGCGGCGCGCCACCATCGCGGACCCGCGCTTCCGCGCGCTGCTTGCCGCGTCGATCTACGTGCTGACCGGCGCCGACGGCGCGGGCGGCGTGTCACCGATCAGCCTCGCGCTGAACTACCGCAACGCCGACGGCACCGCTCCGGCCGAGTGGCTGCGCTTCCAGGTCCTGAACCTCTTCCACTCGACGACCACCAACGCCGACTACGGCGCGAACAGCTACGGCGACGACTACCTCGCGGGCGGCCCGGCCAACGACATGCTGTTCGGCCAGCTCGGCAACGACGTGGTCCAGGGCGACGGGTCGATCGACTTCCGCAACGCCGGCGGCCAGAAGGTCGGCGCGCAGCGAGTGATCACCGGCGGCGTCGTGCTCGACCTCATCGTCAGCCCGTCCTTCGAGGCCGCGAGCGACGGCGACGACTACATCGAGGCCGGCGGCGGCGACGACGTGGTGTTCGGCGGGCTCGGCCAGGACGACATCCTGGGCGGCTCCTCGAGCCTGTACTCGCTCACGCAGCCGACGCAGCGGCCCGACGGCGCCGACATCCTCTTCGGCGGCGCGGGCACGAAGATCGATCGCGACGACGCCCGCATGCCGAGCGACAACACGGTCGTGGCCAACCGGAACTCGCGCGACTCCGACGCGATCGTCGGCGACAACGGCAACATCTACCGGCTCGTCGCCGCGCCCGGCACGGCCGATACCGGTGGCTTCCTGGCCTTCAACTACGACCGCTTCCGGGCCGTCACGCCCACCAAGCTGATCATCGTCCGCGCGGTCCAGACGCTCGACTACACGGCGGGCGGCCCGGACTACCTGCCGGCCAGCCTGACCACCGACATCGGCGGCGCCGACGAGGTCCACGGCGAGACCGGCGACGACTTCATCTACGGCCTGAAGGGCGACGACCGCCTGTTCGGCGACGCCGAGAACGACGACCTGATCGGCGGCTGGGGCCAGGACTGGATCTCCGGCGGCACCGGCGACGACGGCGTGATCGGCGACGACGGCCGCATCTACACGAGCCGCAACTCGGCGGTCTACGGCGAGCCGCTCAACGGCGTGGCCGCGATCGCCGCCGGCGAGCTCAACCGCTTCATCTCGACCCCGGGCCAGATCCAGACCGCCACCATCAACGTCGACGGCGCGCTCAAGAAGGCCGTGGACCTGACCCCGTTCAACGTCCAGAACCGTGGCCCGAACGGCGACGCCGAGCAGGATCCGCTCTTCGACGCCGTCTACGCCGACGACATCATCTTCGGCGGCCTCGGCAACGACTTCCTGCACGGCGGCTCGGGCGACGACGCGATCTCGGGCTCCGAGGCGCGCGTGGACGGCTGGATCCGCTTCGGCACGGGCATCCAGCGCAGCGACTTCGGCCGTCCGTTCAACCCGGGCAACGTCCTGGCGTTCTCGAACACCGGCGGCGTCTTCGACCTCTACGACGAGAACTTCCCGCGCCGCGAGGTCCGGCTGCTGCCGAACGGCGCCGTGTGGGAAGGCGGCGCGCTCGGCACCAGCGTCCCGTTCTTCCTCACCAACCAGGCCGCGGACAACACGCTGCCGGGCCAGACGGTGGGCAACGACGGCAACGACGTCGCGTTGGGCGACCACGGCAACGACTGGATCGTCGGCGGCACCGGCAACGACACGCTGTGGGGCGGCTGGGGCAACGACACGCTCCAGGCGGACGACAACCTCGAGGTCGGCAACCGCGAGAACGACACGCCCGACACCCACGCGACCTACGAGGACCGGGCGGTCGGCGGCGCCGGCCTCGACGTCCTGATCGGCAACACCGGCGGCGACCGGCTCATCGACTGGGTCGGCGAGTTCAACTCCTACATCGTCCCGTTCTCGCCGTTCGGCATCGCCACCGTCAGCCGCCAGGTGCCGCCGGGCCTGTACGAGTTCCTGTACGCGCTGTCGAAGGCGCAGGGCGCGGACCAGACGATCCCGCAGACCGGCGCCGACGCGGTGCGCAACGGCGAGCCGTACGGCGAGGCCGGCATCGTCACGCAGAAGGACCATGGCCTGTGGCAGGACCAGACCGGCGGCCCGCGCGATCCGCAGCCCGGCAACATCCCCGGCGGCCGCCGCGACGTGCTCCGCTCAGCCACGTTCGACAACGGCCAGATGCAGGGCTTCTTCGTCGACAGCGGCAACTTCACTCCCACCGGTGGGCGCCTCAGCGTGTCGGCGGCGAGCGCGAGCGGCGACGCGGTGAGCGTCTTCTTCGTCGACGACTACCTGCCCGTCTACTACGAGGTGCGAGCGAAGATCAGCACCCAGAAGCCGACGGGTGGCTGGAACGCGAACGCGTACGTGATCATCGACTACCTGAGCCCGACGAACTTCAAGTTCGTGGGCATCGACGTCTCGCTCAACAAGTTCGTCATGGGCCACCGGACGGCCAGCGGCTGGGTCGTCGACGTGCAGACGCCGCTGCAGGTCAAGCCGGACATCTTCTACGACGTCCTCGTCGCCGTGAACGGCACGTTCGTCACGGTGACGGTCGACGGCAAGGCCGCGTTCAGCTACACGTTCCCGAAGCAGATCGTGGACGGCGTCGAGTCGGGGCTCAACAAGGGCATGATCGGCGTCGGCTCCAAGAACGCACGCGGGACGTTCGACGACATCGCGGTCCAGATCCTGCCGCCGGCCATCACGCTCGATCGCACCGAGAACTTCGACACCGCCGCGCCGCCGCTGTTCCCGGCGCCGTCGGGCACCTGGACCGTCGGCAACGGCCGTTACGTGACCCCGGGCGCGGGGGCGATGAGCGCCATCGACCTCGGCGCCACGCTGCGGCACTCCTCGTACGTCGAGCTGACGGCGACGCTCTCGACCACGGGGATGGGCGGCATCTTCTTCGACGCGCAGCCGACCGGCGCGTACAAGTTCGTCATGCTCGACGTTCCCGGGCAGCGCGTGGTGGTCGGCCACTACACGCGCGCCAAGGGCCTCGTGGTCGACGTCTCGGCGCCGAGGGCGCTGCTGGCCGGCACCGACTACTCGGTGTTGCTCGTGCTCAAGGGCGCCGGCGTGTCGGTCTCCGTCGCCGGCGCGTTCGTGCTCAGCTTCGGATTCAACTCGGCGCTGCCGGACGGCCGCATCGGCGTCATCGGCATCAGCGGGACGACCTCCGTCGACGCGTTCCGCATCCGCACCAACGACCCCGCCTTCCTGTCGGCCGAGGCGTCCGGGATCCCCAGCGTGTCCGTGAACCCGACCGGCGGCTTTGAGGGCGCGGCCGGGACGACGCGGACCGTGCCGGTCACGCTGTCGCTCTCCGCCCCCGCGATCGGCGGCGAGACCGTCCGCTGGGCCACCGCCAACGGGACCGCGACCGCCGGATCGGACTACGTCGCGGCCTCGGGCACCGTCACGTTCGCGCCCGGGGCGTCAAGCGCGACGATCTCGGTCACGCTCATCGGCGACGGCACCTGGGAGGGCGACGAGTCGTTCTCGGTCGTGCTGTCGGCGCCGACCGGCCTGAGGCTCGGCGCCACGAGCGCGCTCGTCTCGATCATGAACGACGACGCCGCGCCGACCGGCTCCACGGGCGGCGGCGGCGCGATGACGTTGATGGCCGTCGAGAGCACGACCACGACGGAGACCAAGCACGGGAACGGCCGCGGCCCGAACAAGGACGGCGATCTGCTGATGGCCGTCGTGGCCTCCAAGCGCGTGTCCTCCGCGCCGCTGACGAAGCGCTCGGTCGCGAAGGTGCTGCGCTCGGCGATCCGCCGCTGGGTCGCCGCGGGGATGCGCCGCGGCGCGTACGCCGGGGTGCGCGTCAAGATCGCCCGGCTGCCCGGCGGGCAGCTCGCGAAGGTGGTCGGCCGCACCATCGTCGTCGACGCCGACGCGGCCGGCTGGGGCTGGCACCTCGGGCTCCGCGGGCGCGTCGCCGCCGGCCGGATGGACCTGCTCACGGTGCTCTTGCACGAGCTCGGGCACCTCGCAGGGCTCGAGCACCGCGGCGTGGGCGTGATGCACCCGGTCCTCGCGCCGGGTGAGCGGCGCCTCGCGCGCATGTAAGCGAGGGAACTCCGACATCCGTCCAGGTCGGTCATTCCCGACCGGTCCGTGGATACCGTGCTCCGCGATGCGCCGGTCTCTTCCGTTCCTCGCCGCCGTCGCGGCGTCGCTGGCGCTCGCGCCGGTGGCGGCCGCGCAAGACTCGCTCACCGACCCGCTCGACCAATGGCTGCCGAGCGTCGAGAGCGCGAACTGGACCTACGAGTGGTCGAACTCGGGCTATTCGCCGGTGCCGACGAAGGAGCTCTACACCGTCAAGCAGCGCGAGCAGACCGCGTTCCGGCTCGCCTGGACGACCGAGGGCATCGGGAACCCCGACGGCGCGGCCCGCAGCCAGGGTGAGGTCGACTACCGGCGCACGGACGCCGGCCTGGTGAACCTCAACTGGGCCAGCACGCCGCCGCCGGCCGAGTATCCGATCCTCTGCGCCAGCGTCGCCAACTGCGCGAACAGCCTCTCCGGCACGCACTATCTCGTCATCTGGGGCAACCGCTCGCCGGTGCTCGCGGAGCCGCTGGTCCGCGGCGCGCGCTGGAACTCCGTCGGCGGCGCCAACAGCGAGGTGTCGAGCGCGAGCCGGTACCTGGGCCGCGAGAAGGTCGCCGTCCGCGCGTTCCCACAAGGGGTGACGGCGGCCGTGGTCGAGTCCGACATCACGCAGGCGGGCGCGATCGGGGACCCCTTCGGCAGCGGCGTGCGGACCGTCTGGTGGGTCCGCGGCGTCGGGCCGGTGAAGGTCCTGTTCCGCCACGGCGACGGCAGCAGCACGCGCGCCGAGCTGCTCTCGACGAACCTGGTCCCGCATGCGGCGCCGACCGACAGCAGCCTGCTGCCGCTCAACCGCGGCGACGTCATGCGGCTGCGCTGGCGCAACAGCCGCCACATGCGCCAGTGGTCGACGCAGCGCTTCGCGGTCTCCGAGGTCGTCAACAACACCGCGCGGGTCGACGTCAAGGACCTCAGCGGGCCGATCCGGGTCCGCGGCGCGTACGTCTTCTCCTCGAGGTTGAGCGGCATCACGAACGTCTCGGGCTTCACGCGCGCCGCCACCCGCGCCAACCTGCCCGAGCTCGGCCCGAGGGCGCTCCCGCGCGACCGCAGGCGGCGCTTCTTCACGCCGTTCGACCTCATGGTCTTCGGGTTCAACCCGGTGGTGCCGGGCTACGTCCAGCAGGGGCAGACCTGGGTCTCCGACCGCGGCAGCCGCGACTACAAGACGTTCGGCGTCAGCGGCCGGTCGGTCGTGGTCGGGACCCGCAGGATCAGGACGCCGATCGGCCGCCTGCGGACGGTCGTGGTCGAGTCGAGGCTGCGGCAGAAGGGCTATTCCTTCGGCAGCGGCCGCAGGACCATGTACTTCGCGCCGGATCGAGGCCTCGTGAAGCTCGTGTTCCGGCACCGGGACGGCAGCGTCTCGACCGTCGAGCGCCTGCGCTAGCGCCATGAGGGCCGCGCGGTTGGCCACGGTGCTCGCGGTGGTCGCCATCCCGCTCCTTACGGGCTGCGGCAACGAGGAGCGCGACAGCGTCGAGCGATACATCGAGCGCGCGAACGCGATCCAGGAGCGCTACGCCCCGGAGTTCAAGGAGGCCAACGACGCCTATGCGCGGTTCGCCAAGGGCGAGACCACGGCCATCCGCGCCGAGGTGGAGCTCGAGGCCGCCGAGCGCGCGCTGCGCGATGCGGAGGCGCAGCTCGCGCGCGTCGACGCGCCGCCCAGGGCTGACCGGCTGCACGAGCAGCTGCTGCACGTGGTCGAGATGAACGCCGACTTCGCGGCCGAGAACACGACGCTCGCGCGCTACCTCCCCGCGACGCGGCAGGTGCTCCAGCGCGTCGCGGGCAGCGGGGCGGCGCTCAGCTCCCGGCTGCGCGCCGCCGAGACGCCGGAGCTCCAGTCCGCGGCGCTCGCGCGGTACGGGCGCGAGATCGACCGCCAGCACAAGGCTCTGTCCGCGCTACGGCCGCCGCCGATCCTGCGCGCGACCCATCGCGACCAGCTCCGCCGCCTGACGTCGTCGAGCCGGCTCGCGCGGCGGTTGCGTGCCGCGGCCGAGGCACGCGACTCCCGCCGCGTCGCGGAGCTGGTGCTCGAGTTCCGCAAGGTGTCCCAGCGCAACGGCCGGGCCGGGCTCACGCGCCGCGCGGTCCGCGCCTACAACCGGCGGTACGCGGCCATCGGCGAGGCGACGGCGGCGATGCGGCGAGAGCAGCGCCAGGTCGAGGAGCAGCTCCGCTAGCGCTAGCTGAACGTCACCAGCGGCTCCTCCATGCGCCGCGCGCCGGCCTCGCACGCGCTGCGGGCGGCGGCCTGGAGCTGCGGGCAGCCGGTGCGGCCGAACTCGCCGTCGGTCAGGACCGCGAGGGTCTTGCCGAGCCAGGCGTAGCACGGCTCGCGCGCCGCGGCGGCGAACCGCTCGCAGCCGCCGATGAGCCGGACGTAGCGCTCCGTCGGTGCGTCCTGGAGGTTCTGGACCTTGGTGCCGCGGACGCAGCTCGCGGCGTCGGCCGGACGGCTCAGCTTCGAGCAGATCCGCAGCTGCTCGGCCGGGTCGGGCGGGCCGATGAGCGACGCCGCCGTCACGCAGCCGGCGCGCTGGAGCGAGGAGAGGTCCGCGCACAGGTCTCGGATGTCGGCCGGGGCCTCGACGACGAAGCCCTCGGGGCGATTCTCGAGGAACGCCCGGTACCAGCAGGGGCGCACGTATTCCTCGGGCTGGGCGCCGCACAGCCGGTACGGGTCGGTGACGGCCTCCTGCGAGAGCTTGGCATCGTCGGCGCCGACGACGGCGAACCAGTAGTCGTGGTAGGCGCCCTGCGCGCAGTCGGGCGCGTCCGGCCCGAGCGCGGTGCAGAGCTTCAGCGCCGGCTCGAGCTGGTCCTGGTAGATGCGCATGAAGGCGTGCCCGAACCCGTGGACGCAGCTGTAGCGCTGGAAGCGGGTGCCGGCGCCGTCGCAGGCCGACGCCGCCTCGGCCGGCGCGCTGGCGTCGATGTCCGGCGCCACGCCGGTCACGAGCCCGTGCGCGAACCCCGCCGGGCAGCCCGGGTCGTTGTCCGCGGGCAGGTACTCCATCAGCGTGCCCAGGGACACCCCGGCGTCGCGCGCGTACGTGCGCCCGACGGTGTGCATGACGACGTGGCAGTTCTCGAGCAGGAAGCCGCCCTCGGCCCGCGCCGCGGCGGTGATCCGCGCCACGGCCGGCCGGGGGTCCTCGACGCCGTCGACCATCGCCTGGAACTCGCGCGTGAAGCAGGCGCGGACCTCGGCGTCCTCGAACCCGCGGCAGTGCTCCACGTCGAGCGCGCGCAGCTCCGGCGCCGGCTCGCTCTCGGTGCCGCCGCGCAGCGCGACGGCCAGCGCCACGCCGACGGCGAGCAGCCCCGCGGCCGCGACGGCGAGGGCCAGTGCGAGGCGGCGGTTCACGCCCGGAGGGTAGCCCTGTCAGACGAGCGGCCCGCCGGGGCGGGCCGCTCTGCGCTGACGGTCAGGGACTCGCTCAGCCCCCGATCTTGAACTTCTGCTTGCCGTGGGACGTGTTGCCCTTCATGTCCGTGGCGATCCACTGGAACTCGGTCGTCTCGGTCAGGTGGAACGTCTGGCCGGGCTCGCGCGGACCGGTGGAGTCCCACAGCGGGGAGCTCTCGGTCGGCTTGCTCCCGTCCATCGTGTACCGGATGACCGACGGCTCGTTGACCCACTCGAACGTGGTCTCGACCGGCCCTGACGAGTGCTTCGGCCCCGTCATCTGGACCTGCGGCGGCTCCTTGTCGTTGGAGTACTCGAGCGCCGACTCGAGCAGGCCGTAGTTGCCGGCCGCGAACTCGAGCGCCTCGAACTTGCCCTCGCTCGCGTAGTCGGGCTGGAACCCGACGCCGGTCTGCAGCGCCGCGCCCTCGATGCGGACTGGTGCCTGATGCGTGTTCGCCAGCGGCTCCGCCCAGGTCACGTTCGGCGCCGGGTTCGGCGGGTTCGGCCGCACGACCTGCGTGATCGTCCGCGTCTCCGGGTTCAGGCCACCGGCGCCGAAGGTGAGCTTGTCGCCCGCCTTCAGGTACGGGAAGCCACCGATGTTGGTGCTCAGCCGGACGCCGGTGGCACCGGCGGCGATCGTGCCGTTGTGATTGGCGAAGTACCGGTCGGCGCCCGTCTCGAAGCTGTACGCGATGACGCCGCGGTTGTACCAGTGCTCGTCGGCGCTGTTGCCCGCCGCCGAGTACAGGACGTCCGCGATCGGCCCCGTGCGCTCCGGGAGGATCGCCGTGTTCCGCACGTCCTTGATCCGGTTCAGGATCCGGTCGCCGGCCTCGAAGAAGTACTTCTCGACGCCGATGTTCGCGTGGACGGCTTCGCCCTCCCCGCGGTCGGGCAGGTACGCGCCCGGCGCCCACATGAAGTAGCCGCCGAAGCTATGGATGTTGTTCGAGAACTTGATGTTGCTGAACGTGTCCGCGATCCAGAGCTCGTTCTTGATCTCCGGCTCGGAGCCCTCTGACGGGCCCGCGTACACGTCGCTGATGCACGAGCTCGACGCGCCGATGTAGCCGTCGAAGAACGTCGCGAACGTGTTGTTGCGGTTCAGGTCGACGCCCCAGGCCTGACGGGCGGCGGGGTCGATCGCCGTGAACGGCGTCGTGCCGCCGACCGGGGTCTGGGCCGACCAGAAGTTCGCCGCGAACGGATCGTCGGTCTCCTTCCCGCCCACGACGCAGTGGTTGGTCATGTTGCGCCGCTGCTGCGAGAAGTTGTGCATGGAGAAGTGCGACCCGTCCGGGTTGGACGACGGGAGGATGAAGATGTCGAGGTTGTCGACGAGCTCCCGCGTCCGCGGATCGATCGAGTAGTTGGTCAGGAGCTGGGAGGCGGTCTCCAGGCACGTCAGCGGCGTCGCCCACTCGCGGGCGTGCTGCTGGCAGTACAGGAAGACGCCGACCTTCTCGCCCTTCTTCTTGCCCTTGTCCTGACCCACTTGTCGCCCTGCTTGGTCTTCTTGCCGATCCGCATCACGGAGTACTCGAACGGCCCGCGCTGCACGTGGGCGTTCGTGATCGTCCCGTCCGGCGCTGTCACAGTGAGGAAGTCGGACAGGTTGACCCTGGCACGCGGCTGCACGATCCCGGAGCCCGGGACGATCGGCGGGTTCGCGTTGCTCACGCGCGTGAACACGTTCGCGACGAGGATCTGGCTCGCCGCGCTCGCGTTGATCGCGTTCACGACCTGCTGGCCGGTGCTGCTGAGCGCGCCGGCCGCGTTCGTCCCGAGCAGCACGACGACGTCGTTGCCGGTCCGCGTCACGGAGAGCGGCGAGTTCGGCGTGCCGGGGTTCCGGAACTCCGCGGTGATGTCGTTGCCGCCCTCGTGGCCCCACGCGCGCGAGGTGAGGACGACGGCGCCGGCCTGCAGCGCGGTCGCCGGCGTGTTGCCCGACCCCGTCGCACCGGCCATCGTGGCCTGCGCGCGGCGCTGGTAGCCGTTCGTCTTGTTGGGCAGCGTGATCAGCTCGGCCAGGTTCGGGAACTCGTCCGCGAGATCCTCGAACTCCGCGTAGAGCTCGGTCGGGTCCAGGTAGCGGGTGTGGAAGTCGGTGACGAAGCCGTCCGCCATCGGCGGCAGGCCGCCGCCCAGCCACGTCTCGACGTCGGCCTCGGCCGACTCACCGGTGCTCGAGCCGACCCGGATCCGCGACGGGCGCGGCGGGTCGGTCGTGCCGGCGTCCCCGATCCGCACCAGCTCACGGTGCTCGATGTAGGTGTCCGGCGTGGTGTCCGGGTCGATGTTCGTGCTCATGAGCCGCGGCGGAGAGTCGATCGGCGTCGAGCCGCCCCGGTTGTAGGAGAGCGACAGGTCCGGCCCGACGTACGTCGAGCCCGACGGCGCCGCTCCGCCTTGGCGGGTCTTGGCCTCGACCGACAGGAAGCGGCCGGTGTAGTTCTCGAAGTAGTCGGCGCGCAGGATGACGACCTCGTCCTGGTGCGACTGGATCCCGATGTCTTCGAGCGCTGCCGCGTCCGCGCGCTTCTCCTTGCGAACGGCCTGCTCGTTGTCCTCGACGCGCTCGCGCCAGGTCGCCGGGCCCTCGAGCGTGGCGCCGATGTCGTAGCCGGCGTCGGCGAGCGCGTCGAGCTCGTCCTCGTAGCCGAAGACGGTGGCGGTCACCGACCCATTGGCGTTCCGCCGCAGGTAGTGCTCGTTGAACTCGACGCCGTACCGGTCGGCCTCGAGCTGCAGCCGCATGGCCGCGCCCTTGCTGGGCAATGTGACTTCGACGAGGTTCCGGCCCTGGTTCGGGTCGATCCCTCGCTCCTCCTCGGCGCCGGCCGGCGCAGCGCCGGCTGCCCATGCCAGCGCGCCCACCGAAGCAACAATCAGCGCACGGCGCGTGGCCATGAACCGCATCTCAAAGACCCCCCTCTAGATGACTCTGCGGAATGTAGCTCAGGACAGGGCTCGTGCGTCAACGGCGCTGAGAAATCTCCACGCTGCGCTTCGCGTACTCGTCGACGAGCTTCTGGGGCACGACGAAGGCCCACGCGTCGAGCACGAGCTCCTGCATCTCCGCGGGGTCGATCGCCGCGAGCCGGACGCAAGCCCAGTTGTAGCGGAGGTCGGAGGTCCGCGGCATCACGAACTTCTCGGGGTCCGAGCCGATCAGCACCTCGCGCCACTCCTTCGGAAACGCGAAGCCCATCACGGTCTCGTCGCGCGAGAAGTCGAGGTACACGATCCGGCCGATGCGGAACTTCACGCGGCCCTGAGCGACCCCTTCGGCGCTCCGCGGTAGGTCGGCCGCAAAGGCGCGGACATCGTCGAGCGTGACCGGCATGCCCGAATTATCGCTGACCCGCAGTTAGGCTCAGCTCGACAACGACCGAGGAGGGACGGCGTGGCGCGGACCCATTACCTGCCGGACGAGCGGGTGCACTACACGTGGGACACCGGTCACGAGCCGGTGCTCGGTATCGAGTCGGGCGACACCGTCGTGGTCTGGACGCGCGAGGTGTGCGACAACCAGATCACCCCAGAGTCGGACTCCAGCGCGATCGACGCGATCGACTGGGATCACGTCTACCCGCTGGCCGGGCCCATCGCCGTCGCCGGCGCCGAGCCCGGCGACACGCTCGCCGTCGAGATCCTCGACATCCACACCCAGGGGTGGGGCTGGACCGGGATCATCCCCGGCTTCGGGCTGCTGCCCGAGGACTTCCCGGACTCCTACCTGCGGATCTTCGACCTCTCGAACGGGAGCTTCGCCTACATCGGCGACAACGTCGCGATCCCGCTGGCGCCGTTCTTCGGGACGATGGGAGTCTGCCCGGCGGGCGCCAGCGCGGTGCCGGTCATGCCGCCGGGCCTGTTCGGCGGGAACATGGACACGCGCCAGCTCGTTCGCGGCGCGACGCTCTACCTCCCGGTCCAGATCGAGGGCGCGATGTTCTCGTGCGGCGACGCGCACGGCTGTCAGGGCGACGGCGAGGTGTGCGTGACCGGGCTCGAGGCGCCGATGTACGCGGCCTTGCGGTTCACGCTGGAGAAGAGCCCGCCCGCCCGCTCGATCCCCGGTCCGCAGTACCGCACGCCGGCTCCGCTCACGCCGAAGGTCGACCATGCGCCGTTCTACGGCACGACGGGCGTCGGCGGCGACCTCTACGTCGCCGCGCAGGACGCCACACGGGCGATGATCGACCACGTGTCGGGGACGTACGGGCTCACGCCCGAGGACGCCTACGTCCTGGCCAGCCTGTGCGTGGACCTCAAGATCTCCGAGGTCGTCGACGCGGGCCAGTACATCGTCGGCGCGCTGCTCCCCGAGGCCGTGTTCATCTGACGCGGTGGCGCTGACCTCACCTGCGGCGCCGGGCCGAGGCGGCGGCACTCGCCGCCTTCCCCGCGAGCTGGCCGAGCCGCTTCGTCTCGGCCCTGGTCAGGTTGCGCGGCCGCCCGCGCGACTTGCGCAGGAGCTTGCCGACCTCCGACCGCTCCGCCGCGGACAGCTCATCCCAGCCCGCCTGCAGCCACACGTAGACGATCGTGGCGCGGTGGCGGAGCTCGGTCCACGGGATCTCTCGCGTGGTCGGGAGGCGGCGCGGCTGCGGCATCGCCCGCAGGCTACCCGCGTCGCCCCGATCCTCACCTAGGCGCGTGGGAACGAGCGGTCCGGCGGCACGTCCCGCGTCCACAGCGGGACCTGCTTGACCGGCGGCGGCGGTTGCTTCGGCGGCGATCCGCGCGGATAGGTGCGGTGCTCGGGCGGCTTCGGCGTCTCGATCTTCGTCATCGCCCGCGATCCAATCGCGGCGCGCGGGCGACGCCAATGGCCCGGCGGTCCAGGATCCGACGGGCCATGAGCGCCGCGAGGGCGGATCAGAAGACGTCCGACGCGGCCGAGCCGGTCATTCCGCGGCGGGCGCCGGCACGCCGAGCTCGTCGCTCAACTCGCGCAGCGTCGCCCACAGCGCGGGCTCGAGCGGGACGCCGGAGCGCGAGCGATCCGCGTGGGCGCGGTCCTCGGGATCGCCGGCCACGAGCACCTCGTCGAACCCGGGAGCGGGCGGGATCGCGCGCAGCTCCGCGAGCAGACCGCCGAGCACCTCCGCGAAGCGGTCGCGGCCGACCGTTCGCTCCGGGTCGACCGCGAGGTGGAAGTGGCCGGTGTCCTGCGGCTGGGCGTCACCGCCGTAGAGCTCGCCGACTCCTCGCCGCACGCCCGCCCCGGCCAGCACCCCGCACAGCACCTCGACCATCAGCGCCAGCCCGTAACCCTTGTAGCCGCCGAGCGGCATCCCCGCGACGACCGCGGCCGCGTCGGTCGTGGTCCGGCCCTGCTCGTCGACGCCCCAGCCCTCGGGGATCGGGCGTCCCTCGTCGCGCGCGTTCCAGACGCGGTTCATCGCCACCTGGCTCGTCGCCATGTCGACGTTGAAGATCCCGTCCGCCGACGGCGCCGCGAGGCAGATCGGGTTCGTGCCGAGCGCCGGCTCCGAGCCCCCGTACGGGATGACGAGCGGCTCGGTGTTGGTCAGCGCGATCGCGACGAGCCCGGCCTCTGCCGCCCGCATCGCGTAGTAGGCGGCGGCGCCGAAGTGCGCGCTGCGCCGCACGGCCACGACGCCCACGCCGAGCTCGCGCGCCAGCTCGATCGACAGGTCGGTGGCGAACACCGCCGCGACCTGGCCGGGACCCTGGTCGCCGTCGACCACCGCCACCGCCCCGTCGCGGCGCACCACCGACGGCCGCGGCCGCGGATTCAACACCCCGCCACGCAGGCGCTCGACGTAGATCGGGACGCGCGCCACGCCGTGCGAGTCGGTGCCCCGCAGGCTCGTCCACACCAACGACTCCGCGACGGTCGCGGCCGCCGCCGTCTCGAGCCCCGCCGCCTCCAGCAGCGCGCGCGTCCACCGCTCCAGCTCGCCGGCGGGGAGTGTCGCGCCGTCAGGCGTCGCTCGAGGCCTTCCAGAGGTTGATGCCGGCCTCGACCGCGTGGCGGTCGATCTCCTCCAGCTCCTCGTCGGAGAACTCCAGCTCGCCCAGCGCCCCGAGGCTGTCCTCCAGCTGCTCGACGGTGCGCGCCCCGATCAGCGCCGACGTCACCCGCGGGTCCCGGATCGTCCACGCGATCGCCATCTGGGCCAGCGTCTGCCCGCGCCGCTGCGCGAGCTCGTTCAGCGCCCGTACGTGGTTCATCGACGCCTCGAGCATCTCCTCGGTCAGGAACCGCCCCTCGGCCGCCCGCGACTGCGCCGGGATCCCGCCGTCGAGGTACTTGTCGGTCAGCATCCCCTGGGCGAGCGGCGAGAACACGATGCCGCCGACGCCTTCGCGCCCGAGCACGTCGAGCAGGTCCTCCTCGATCCAGCGATTGAGGAGCGAGTACGACGGCTGATGGATCAGCAGCGGCGTCCCGAGGTCGCGCAGGACTTGCACGGCTTCGGCCGTGCGCGCCCCGGAGTACGACGAGACACCGGCGTAGAGCGCCTTGCCCGCCCGCACCGCGGAGTCGAGCGCACCCATCGTCTCCTCGAGCGGGGTGTCGGGATCGAAGCGGTGCGAGTAGAAGATGTCGACGTAGTCGAGCCCCATCCGCTGCAGGCTCCGGTCGAGGCTCGCCAGCAGGTACTTGCGCGAGCCCCACTCGCCGTACGGGCCGGGCCACATGTCGTAGCCGGCCTTGGTCGAGATGATCAGCTCGTCGCGGTAGGGCCCGAAGTCCTCGCGCAGGATGCGGCCGAAGTTGCGCTCGGCCGACCCGTACGGCGGCCCGTAGTTGTTCGCGAGGTCGAAGTGCGTGACGCCGAGGTCGAACGCGCGGCGGAGCACCGCCCGCTGGGTCTCGAGCGGCGCGTCGTCGCCGAAGTTGTGCCACAGGCCGAGCGAGATCGCGGGCAGCAGCAGCCCGCTGCGCCCGCAGCGGCGGTACGGCATCCGCTCGTAGCGGTCCTCGGCGGCGACGTACGTCATCGCATCACGTACCGCAGGATGTCGACGACCTGCTCCGGCTCGCGCGCGACGGCCAGGGCGGCGCGGTCGACCTCCTTCAGCGCATGGTCGTGCTGCTCGGGGTGGAGGGTGACGAGCGGTTTTCCGAGCGCGGCCGCCATGCCGGCGTCGAAGGCCGCGTTCCACTGGCGGTACTGCTCGCCGAAGCGGACCACGACGACATCGGCCTGCTCGAGCAGCGTGCGCGTGCGGATGGCGTTGACGCCCGCGCCCTGGTGGTCCTTCCAGAACGGCTTGTCCTCCGGCCCGAGGATGCTCACGCCGGCGTCGTCGCTCGCGGCGTGGTCCGTGACCGGCCCGGTGAACTCGACGTCCAGCCCGGCCGCCGCGGCGCCGTTCACGATCCGCTCGCGCCAGTCCGTGTGGATCTCGCCGGAGAGGTAGACGTACCACGCCATGGGCGCCGCATGCTATCCAGCCGGGATGGAGCGCTACGAGGTGCCGCCCGAGCGGCTCGGCCGCTGGCTCGAGCGCTGGGCGGAGAGCAACGGTCCCGTCACCCGCACCGAGGTCCGCGCCGGGCGCGTCACGTTCACCGGCGCCGCCACCGCGGAGTGCGACCCGCCGTTCCCGCCGCTCTCCGCGACCGGCGTCCGCGAGGGCTTCGACCCGGCGCCGCTGCTCGAGCACGCGGCGCGAGATCGGGTGGTGGGGGTGATCCTCGTGCGGCTCGGCGGGCACGCGGCGGGTGTGTTCTCGGGCCGCCGGCTGGTCGCCTCCAAGGTCGGGAGCCGCAACGTCCACGGCCGCCACCGCGCCGGCGGCTCGAGCCAGCGCCGGTTCGAGCGGCGCCGCGAGGGCCAGGCGCGCGTGGCGCTGGAGGCGGCCGCGGACAATGCCGCCCGGGTGCTGCTCCCGCACCTCGCCGACCTCGAGGCGGTCGTCCTGGGCGGCGACCGCCGTGCGCTCGCCGAGGTGTTGGAGGACGCGCGGCTGCGCCCGCTGGCCCGGCTGGCCGAGGATCGCGTGCTCGACGTGCCGGACCCGCGCCTCGCCGTCCTGAAGGCCACGCCCGACGCCTTCCGCGCGACGGTGATTAGGCTGCCGCCTTCATGACCGCGCTGGCCGGCCACACGAACTCGTACCACCCGTTCTCGGCCGACGAGGCCTACGCCGGCCTCGCCGAGGCGGGCTACCGGGCCGTCGAGCTGGCCGCCGTGCCCGGGTGGACCGAGCACGTCGACGTCCACGGCGAACCGGCCGAGGTCCGCGCCCAGCTCGAGCAGCACGGCCTCGAGGCGCTGTCGATCAGCGGCCACTCCGACCTCACGACCCGCGAGGGTCTGGAGCACGGCCTCGCGGTCGTCGCGTGGGCGGAGCGCTACGGCCTGACGATCGTCAACACCGCGATCGGCGGGCACGCGCACGTGGAGGAGAGCGAGTCCGCGTTCCTCGCCAACATCGGCACGCTCGCCGGCGCCGCGCAGGCGGCCGGGCTCGTGATCGCGCTCGAGATCCACGGCGACCTGATGGCGACCGGCGCGCACTCCGCTGCGCTGCTCGACCGCATCGGCCATCCCGCGGTGCGGGTCAACTACGACACCGCGAACGTCGAGCATTACGGCGGCGTCCGCGCCGAGGACGACCTGCCGGCCATCGCCGACCGCGTCGCCAACGTGCATCTCAAGGACATGCGCGGCGGCAAGGGCGACTGGGACTTCCCGGCGATCGGGGAGGGCCACGTCGACTTCGGGCGCGTGCTGGAGATCCTGCGCGGCGCGGGGTTCGACGGCCCGTACGCGGTCGAGGTCGAGTTCGACGGCACCTGGCCCGCGCTGGAGGACGTCACGGCCGCGATGCGCGCGTCGCGCGAGGCACTCGAGCCGCTCGGGCTGTCGTGACCGGGATCGCGCTGCTCGGCTCCGGGTTCATGGCGTCGACCCACGCCGCCCACTACGCCGCGCTGAAGGATCGCGCGCAGGTGCTCGTTGTGTGCGGGCTCGAGCAGGGTCGCGTGCGGGCGCTCGCCGACCAGCTCGGCGCCGAGGCGACCGACGACTGGCAGGCGGCGCTGACCACGCCCGGCGTCGACGCCGTGGACGTGTGCCTGCCGACGCCGCTGCACCGGCCCGTCACCGAGCGGGCGCTGGGTGCCGGGCAGCACGTGCTGCTCGAGAAGCCGGTCGCGCTCACGCTCGAGGACGCGGACGCGATCGGCGCCGCCGCGGAGGCGAGCGGCCGCGTGCTGATGATCGGCCACGTCCTGCGCTTCGTCGCCGAGGTCGCCGAGCTGCGGCGCGTGGCCGGCTCCGGCGAGCTCGGCCGCCCGCTCGCCGCCGGCGCGATCCGGCTGTCGCCGCCGGCCGACTGGAACGACTGGATGATCGACCCCGCGCGGTCGGGCGGCACGCTCGTCGACCTCGCGATCCACGACTTCGACGTCCTCGGCGCGCTGCTCGGGCCGGCGCGCCAGGTCCACGCGCGCGCGGTGGCCGACGGCCGCCATGTCACCGCGCTGGTCGAGCACGAGCACGGCGAGGGCTCCGTCGCCGCCAGCCACGCGATGCCGGGCAGCTACCCGTTCACGGCCGGCCTGCGGGTGCTGTGCGAGCGCGGGCTGCTCGAGCACCGCTTCATCGCCGGCGCGGGTGACGAGGTGGCCGACAGCGACGTGGTGTCGGTGCTCGCGATCCACCCGAGCGCCGGCGAGCCGCGCGAGTTCTCGGTGCCCGGCGACGACCCGTGGCGCACCGAGATCGAGCGCTTCCTCGACTGCGTCGAGCGCGGCGAGCCGCCGGCCGACGGCACGCTCGCCCAGGCCCGCGCAGCGCTGGCGGTCGCGCTCGCGGCGCGCCGTTCGCTCGTGAGCGGCTTACCGGAGCCGGTCTAGCCGCTTCCTGAAGGTTCCGGCGCCCTCGACCTCCGCGCCGCGCTCGCGGACCCGCGCGGCGAGCGCGGCGTCGGACGTGACGACGCGGATCGAGGCCGGGTCGGGGTCGGCGTCGAGGCGGCGGACGATCTCGTCGTCGGCGGCGTCGCGACCGCGGCGCGGAGCGATCGCGACCTCCAGCGGGCCGTCGCGGCCGGCCCATTCCGGCGGGCCGGCGTCGAGCACCACGGTCACTTCCTCGCCGCCGGCGGCGAACACGCGCAGCTCGTCGAGCAGCCGCCGCGCGGCGCCCTCGCGGTCGCGCCACCAGCCGTCCGGCCTGGCGCCGATCACGTTCGAGGCGTCGATCATCCAGCGCGGCATCGCGCCGTGAAGCTACAGATGCAGGGGGAAGCGGCCGACTACACGGTCCACTATGACCCGTGGTAGGTCGCCGATTCTGCTGCTCGTCGCGCTCGTGGCGCTCCTCGTGCTGCCCGCGTCCGCGTCCGCGCAGGGCGACCCGAACGTGCCTGTCAACACCACGCCCGCGACCCCAGGCGCGTGGCAGACCAGCCCGTACGTCGTCACGCTCTCCGGCACCGACGTCGAGGACGCGGCCGTCGACATCGAGTGGCGCCTGGCCGTCGGCGGCGCGGTCAGCTCGGTCGCCAGCGGCAGCCAGATCACGATCGCCGACCTCGGCGTGCACGACTTCCAGACCCAGGCGGTCGACGACTCCGGCAACACCTCGGGCTGGCGCTCGGAGACGCTGCGGATCGACACCGTCGACCCCACCGACGCCACCACGGTTCCCGGCGGCTGGCGCAACACGCCCCAGACGATCGCGGTCAGCGCCGTCGACATCACCTCCGGCGTCGACCACGTCGAGTGGGAGCTCGACGGCGGCCTCACGCAGACCGGCCCGAGCGGCTCGAACGTCCCGATCTCCGGGGACGGCGTGCACACGCTGCGCGTCCGCGCCGTCGACACCGCCGGCAACGTCTCCGACTGGACCACGCACACGGTCCGGATCGACACCGTCACGCCGACCGACACGACCGCGCCCCCGGCCGGCTGGCAGACCGCGCCGCTGGCGGTGACGGTCACCGGATCCGACGCGCACTCGGGCGTGACCGAGGTCACCTGGCGCGTCGACGGCGGCGCCACGACCACCACGACGTCGCTGCCGGCGGGCCCGACCGTGTCGGCCGAGGGCGTCCACACGGTCGAGACCCGTGTCCGCGACGCAGCGGGCAACCAGACCGGCTGGAAGAGCAGCACGGTCCGGATCGACACCACTGCGCCGACCAACCAGACCGACGTCTCGGACGGCGTGTGGACGACCGCCGACTACCACGTCCTCGTCACGGCGGTGGACGGCGGCTCCGGCCTCGCCGAGGTCCAGTGGCGGCGCGACGGCGGCCCGTGGCAGAACACCAGCCAGGCCGACGTCACCGGCTCCGGCGACCACACGCTGGAGACGCGCGCCGTCGACGTCGCCGGCAACGTCTCGGTGCCGCGACTCGACCACGTGCGCATCGACCGCGTCGCCCCGGCCAACACCACGGCCCCCGCACCTTCGAGCCCGGTCGTCGGCACGTCGTACTCGGTCCCCGTCACGGGCACCGATTCGCCGTCCGGCGTCGCCCGGGTCGAGTGGCGCGTCGACGGCGGCACGATCCACTCCGGCCCCTCGGGGACGACGGCTGCCGTGACCGGTCACGGCACCCACACGCTGGAGACGCGCGTAGTGGACCAGGCCGGCAACGACTCCACGTGGCGCAGCGAGCCGGTCGAGATCGACGCCGTGAGCGGCGACTCCACCCCGCCGACCGACACCACGACCACGGCCCCGGCCGGCTGGCGCTCGTCGCCGATCCCGGTCACGGTGTCGGCCACCGACGCCGGGTCCGGCGTCGCGGAGCTGCGCTGGCGGATCGACGGCCGGCCGGTCAAGAGCTCGCTGGTCGACGACCCGACCTTCGTGATCGACGAGGAGGGCGAGCACCTGCTCGAGACGCAGGCGATCGACGTGGCGGGCCACGCCTCCGCCTGGCGCGAGCAGACCTTCAAGCTCGACACCTCGGTGCCCCAGGACACGACGGCGATCCCCACCGGGTGGTCGAACACGAACACGTTCACGCTCTCCGCCACCGACGTGTACTCGGGCGTCAACGAGCTGCAGTACAAGATCAACAACGGCGTCACGCAGCACGGCGCGAGCGGCCAGGCGGTTCCCGTCGGGCCCGACGACACGTACACGATCGCGACCCGCGCGATCGACAACGCCGGCCACGCGACGGCCTACCGCATCACGACCCTGAAGGTCGACACCGCCGACCCCGTCAACACCTCCCCGGTCCCGGACACCGACTGGCTCGACGCTCCGCTGGAGCTGGAGCTGACCGGCACCGACGCGCGCTCCGGCCTCGCCACGATGCAGTGGCGCGTCGACGGCGGCCCCATTCACGACGGCGGCACCGCGATCGTCGACCAGGACGGCACCCACACGCTCGAGACCCGCGCGGTGGATCTCGCCGGCAACGACACCGACTGGCGCTCCGACACCGTCATGATCGACGCCACGCTGCCGGTCAACACGACGCCGGTGCCGGCCGCCGGGTGGCGCAAGACGGCCTACTCGGTCGTCGTGGCGGGTACCGATGGCGCCGGCTCGGGCATCGACGTCATCGAGCGCACGGTCGACGGCGGCGCCGTCTCCAACGATCCGAACGTGCAACTGAGCGGCGACGCGGTTCACACGCTGCGCAGCCGGATCGTCGACAACGTCGGGCACGCGTCCGCCTGGCGCGAGGACATCATCCGCATCGACGGCACCGCGCCGGCGGCGGCCATCTTTTGCAGCGACGGCGAGGACACCTGGAGCCGCGCGGCGGTCGCGTGCGGCCTGGCCGCCGACGGCGGCGTCTCCGGCCTGTCGGCGCTGACGCTGTCGCGCAATGGCGGTGCCGGCGAGGCGGTCACGAACGGCACGTCGGTCGACGTCGGCGACGGCGTCCACGTCCTCTCCCTCTCCGCCACCGACGGCGCCGGCAACCACGGCGCCGCGCAGGCCACCGTCTACGTCGACGCGACCGCGCCGGCCGCCGCGTTGAGCTGCGCCGTCTCGGGCACCAAGCACACCTGCCGCGCCGACGCGTCGGACGGGGTGTCCGGCCTCGAGAGCCTCGGCTACAGCATCGACGGCGGCGACGCCGTCGAGATCGACGCCGGCGGGACGTTCACCGTCGCCAAGGGCAAGGTCACGCTGCGCGCGATCGACGTCGCGGGCAACGAGACGGTGACGACGCCGGTCACGCTCGCAGCGGTCAAGGAGGCGGCCGGGCCTACGGTCCGCGTCTCCAGCGTGCCGGTCCACCTGGCCGGCCACAAGGACGCGGACAGCCTCGTCGGCGCGCTCAACGCGGCGCGCAGCGCGAACGGCACCGTGTCCGTCGACCTCCGCCCGCTGGCGGTCGGTCGCGGCCGCTTCCGGGTCGAGATCGCGTTCAAGGCCGGCAAGCGCGCCAAGCGGTTCACCCGTGCCTACACGGTCGGCCGCGGCGGCACGCTGCCGCGGATCGCGGCCTCGCTCGCCGACGCCACCGAGCGCTGCACGGTGACGCTCACGGTGCGCAAGCGCTCGGGTAGCCGCTGGCGCCGCTACGCCGGCACCCGCCTCGTGCTGGCGAAGTGACGGCGGCTCTCAAGGCGCCCCAAGGGCTGCCGATCACCGTGGGGAGCTCATGAAGGTCGCCCAGACTCAGCCGATCGCCGAGACCCAGGTCGCGCGGGCCGCCACGGCCGGCACGGACGGCACCGCCTTCAAGGCGACGCTCGATGCCGAGATCACGCTGCGCAAGGGCGAGGAGGCCGTCGCGGTCGAGGGCCACGCCTACGCGGAGATCACCAAGGGCGCCCGCGAGGGCATGTACGTCAACACGAGCGGCAACGTCCGCCACGGCGAGACGTTCGTGCTCGTGCGCAAGAACGGCAAGGAGTACCACATCTACGGGAGCGGCAAGGACCGCCTCGTCGTGGGCTTCCACGTGCCGAAGGGCGACACCACGACGACCGAGCAGAAGCCCGCGGTCGACACGTCGGACCTCAAGCTCCGCAAGGGCGAGGAGGTCAAGCCGGTCGAGAACCACGCCTACGCCGAGATCACGTCCGGCGCGCGCGAGGGCATGTACATCAACACGAGCGGCAACTCGCGTCACGGCGAGGCGTTCGTGCTCGTGCGCAAGCACGGCGTCGAGTACCACATCTACGGCACGGGCAAGGACCGCGAGGTCGTCGCGCTCGAGCCGCGCGACGACGATTAGTACGGCGCCCCGAAGCGCGCTGCCGCCAGCTCCGGCGGGATCTCGTCGTTCCCCAGCACCGCCTGCGCCACGAGCCGGCCCGACGCCGGGCCGAGCGTGACGCCCCACGCGCCGTGGCCGGTGACCACGTACAGGCCGTCGGCGACCGCGCCGAGCAGCGGGTGCCCGTCGGCCGAGAGCGGACGCGCGCAGGCGCGGACGTGCTCGACGGCCTCCGTCGCGAGGGCGGGGACGTAGCGTTTCGCGTGCTCGAGGATCCCGGGCACGAGCGCCGCGGCGTCCGGCTCGTCGGGGTCGAAGGTCGAGCCGACTGCCGAGGCACCGTTCGCGGTGACGAGGGAGAACAGTGCCCCGGCGGCGCCGCCGGGCGCGGTCAGCGCCTCGACCCCGGCCTGTTCGAGCGCGTGGCGCGGCGGCTGGGGGAGACGGACCTGGGCGACGACGCCCCAGTTGGCGTAGACCGGCCGCCAGTCCGGGCGGGCGCCGAGCGCCCGCGCCGTCCACGGGCCCGCGGCTACCACCACCGCGTCGGCGGTCAGGTCGGCGGCGCGGACCTCGGCGCCGATCTCGAACCGCGCGCCCGCGGCCTTCGCGCGCTCGGCCCAGGCCTGGGTGGCGGCGGTGGGGCCGATCGGGCGGCCGGTGTGGAGGCGGTAGGCGGCGATGGTGCGCGCGAGCGCGGGCTCCTCGGCCTGGACGTCGTCGAGCCATTCGGGCTCGAGCTCGGGGAAGCGCATGCGGGCGGCGTCGAAGTCGCGCGCGAGCGCCTCCTCGTCCTGTGAGACCAGCAGCACGCCGCTCGCCTCGGCGGGCAGCTCGAAGCCGTGGCCGAGCTCGGCGTACAGCGCCAGCGACGCCTCGTAGAGGTCCACGAGCGCCGGGTCCATCGGGTGCTGGACGATCCCGGAGTTGCGCCCGCTCGCGCCGGCGGCGATCGCCTCGCGCTCGTACACCGTCACCCGCGCGCCGCCCTCGGCCAGGAACGCGGCGGTCGCGCATCCTGCGACGCCACCGCCGATGACCGCCACGTCCATGGTCACCGCCGCCGCCCCCGCCCGCCGGCGAGCACGGCGACGATCACCCGCCGATGACCTCGGCGCCCAGCAGGCGGCGCAGCTTGACCTGCAGCTGGAGCGGGGAGAACGGGGACGCCAGGCGGTCGTCGGCGCCCGCGGCCACGACCTCGCCGCGCGTTCCCTCGCCGTAATCGACCAGCAGCAGCACCTTGGCGTCGCGGGTCAGCGCGTCGCCGCGCAGCTCCGCGATCCCCGCTGCGCCCGCCCCGGCCCAGTCGAGGATCACGAGGTCGGGCCGCTGCTCGCGCGCGCGATCGGCGGTGGCGTCCGCCGGCGCCTCGAGGACGTCGACGCGGTCGCCGAGCGCGACGCGGGCGACCGCGCGGGTGTGGTCGTCGAGCCCGCCGAGCAGCACGCGTGGGCGGCGCGCGGCCTCGGCGGCGTCCCGCACCTCGGACGTCGTGGGCTGGATGAGCGGGCCGAGGCCGGTCGCGCGCGGCGGGATCGTCTCGCTCAGCGGCCCGGCGGCGTCGATCACCGCGCGCGCCGCGGAGATCATGTCGCCGCAGCTCGGGAACCGGCGGTCGGGCGACTTGTCGAGCGCCTTCGCCATCACCGCGTCGAGCCCTTCGGGCAGCTCCGGCCGCAGCGACGAGAGCCTCGGCGGGTCCTCGGACAGGTGCGCGTAGATGACCGCCACGTCGGTCTCCAGCGAGAACGGGACCTGGCCGGCCAGGCAGTGGTAGAAGAGGCAGCCGAGCGAGTAGACGTCGGACCGCGCGCTCACCTTGCGGCCCTCGATCTGCTCGGGCGCGACGTAGTGGATCGTGCCCACGACGTCGCCCGCGCGGGTGAGCTGCGCGTGGGTGCCCTCGAGCCGCTTGGTCAGCCCGAAGTCGGTCAGGAAGGCCTTGCGGCCCTCGATCAGCACGTTGGCGGGCTTGACGTCGCGGTGGATCAGGCCCATCGCGTGCGCGGCGTCGAGCGCGGAGGCGACCTGCCGGCAGACGTCGATCGCCCGGTACGGCCGCAAACGCGCGTCCTTGCGCAGGATCGCCGCCAGATCCTCGCCCTGGATGAACTGCATGGCGAGGTAGAGCAGCCCGTCGACCTCCCCGGCGTCGTAGACGGTGACGATGTTCGGGTGCTGGAGCGCGGCCGCGACGCGGGCCTCGCGGCTGAAGCGCTCGCGGAAGCCCTCGGACTCGGCGAGGTCCGGCGCGATGATCTTGATGGCGGCGCGGCGCTGCAGGTTCAGGTGCTCGGCGCGGTAGACCACGCCCATGCCGCCGCGGCCGATCCGCTCCTCGATCCGGTAGCCCGCGATCACCGTGCCGAGGCGCGGGTCATCGGTCGCGTCCGCCATCATGCCCACCAGTATGGACGCCATCGCGGGGATGAGGCTTCTCTTGGCCGGCGACCACCCTGAGCTGAGGAGCGCGGTCTCGCTCGCGGGGGCGGTGGCGGCCGCCTGCGCGCCGGACCGCGACGAGGTCGCCGCGGCGGTCGCGCGCGAGCGGCCGGCGGCGGTGCTGGCGGCCGGTGCGGACGTCGAGACCCTGCGCGAGCGGCTCGACCCGCTGGGCGTCGGCGCCGGGCCCGATGTCGTCGACATCGAGGAGCTGACCGCCGGCGGCCGGTTCGACGCTGCCGCCGCGCGACGGCTGCGCATGCACGTGGACCTGCGCGACCTGCGCGGGCTGCGGAGCGAGCTCGAGGCGGTCGTGGCCGCCCAGGCGGTCGAGCGGCGGCGCGAGGCGGAAGCCGCCGAGCTGGACGCGCTCCACCGCCTCGCGCTGGCCGCCGAGTACCGCGACGACAACACGCACGAGCACACCGAGCGCGTGGCCGACCTCGCGGCGCGCCTCGCCCGACACCTGGGGCACGACGACCGCACCGTCTGGCTCGTCCGCCACGCGGCGCCGCTGCACGACCTCGGCAAGATCGCGATCCCCGACCACGTTCTGCTGAAGCCCGGCCGCCTGACCGGCGAGGAGTTCGAGGTCGTCAAGACCCACGCCGTGCTCGGCGCCCGCGTGCTGGCGGACAGCCGGTCCGACCTCCTGCAGACCGCCGAGCGGGTGGCCCGCTCGCACCACGAGCGCTGGGACGGGGGCGGCTATCCCGAGGGACTGGCCGGCGAAGACATCCCGCTCGAGGGCCGACTGGTGCACGTGGCCGACGTCTTCGACGTGCTCGTCCACGAGCGGCCGTACAAGGAGTCGTGGACCGTCGAGGCGGCGGCGGAGGAGATCCGGCGCGGCGCGGGAACGCAGTTCGACCCCGAGGTGGTCAAGGCGTTCGAGGCGCTCGGCGAGGGCGCCTGGCAGCCCCAGGCGGCGGGCTGAGGCCGATTACCAACCCGCGACCCCGCGCCGCGAGGGCGCGAGGCCGCGGGGGTGTGCCGCCGTAGGACGGGGAGGGGGGAAAGGGCGCCCCCGGCGGATCACGCTGTACAGGCTAGAACCGATGGCCGACGATGCGCGCCCCGGTGCGTGCCGCTGTGCACGATGTTCTTCGATATCGGCGTCCATGGCAACGTCCACTCCTGTCGATTTCGCGGACACACCGGAGGTGGCACAATCCGCACGACCACCCGCGAAGGGAGTTCCGAATGGAGTCGTCCGCCGCCCGGATCCTCGTGGTTGCCAACAAGACGGCCGCGACGCCGTCGCTGATCGACGCGGTCCGCGAACGCGCGGCGCGAGGGCCATGCCGGTTCACGCTGCTGGTGCCGAACACGACGCACGGGCTGCACAAGGTCGTCGATCCCGAGGACCAGTCGCAGAGCGAGGCCGAGGCGGTCATCGAGCTGGCGCTGCCGCTGCTCGAGGAGGCCGCCGGCAGCGAGGTGGACGCGATGATCGGTGTGCCGGAGCCGCTGGCCGCGATCCAGGACGCGGTCAACCTCCACGGCTTCGACGAGCTGATCATCTCGACGCTTCCGACCCGCGTGTCGAAGTGGCTCAAGCTCGACCTGCCGCACAAGGTCGCCGGGCTCGGCCTGCCGGTCACGACGGTCACGGCCCGGTCCCGCGAGGAAGCGGAGGTCTAGCCTAGGCGGCTCGTGCCGCGCTTCTGGCTCTACACCCAGGCCGCCATCGTCGTCTTCGTGGTGGCGGCGATGATCATCGCGCTCACGAAGCTCTGAACCGCGGCCGAAGGTGGAACCGTGCGGGTGGTCACAACCGGCGGATCGCGGCGCTGGCCGAGGTTATGATCGCGCGCCGAGCGAGCAAGGAGAGGGCATGTTCCAGTCGATCGTGGTGGGCACCGACGGGTCGCAGACGGCCGGGGAGGCGGTCCGCGAGGCGATCGAGCTGGCGAAGGCGGTCGGCGCTTCGATCGAGCTCGTCTCCGCATATGAGCCGGTCTCCAACCAGCGGCTGCGCGAGGAGGGACGGCAGGCGCCGGAGGATCTGCAGTGGATGGTCAACCCGCGCGAGGACGTCGACGCGACGCTGCGCGAGGCGGCCGAGCGCGTCCAGGACGCCGGTCTGAGCGTGAACACCTACGCCCGCGAGGGCGATCCCGCCGACGCGATCCTCGACGTCGCCGAGGAGCGGGGCGCCGACCTGATCGTGGTCGGCAACAAGGGCATGACCGGCGCGAAGCGCTTCCTGCTCGGCTCGGTGCCGAACAAGGTCTCGCACCACGCGCCCTGCTCGGTGCTGATCATCCGCACGACGTGAACGTCAACTGCGCTGGGTGGGGAAGTGGTGCATTTGTCCCCAACGGCGCGCAGTCCGGGGAGCGCTTGGGGACTTAAGCACCTATTCGGTGCGTTTCTCCCCAACGATCCGGGCGGCGCGCGGATTTGGGGAGAAAAGCACCCCCGCGTCCCTCCCTCAATGCCGCAGTTGAAGTTCGTGCGCGGAACGGCTAGCGCGCGGGATCGGTCGCGGCCGCGGCGTCGAGCCGGCCGGCGCCGTACGTCTCGTCCGGGCCCGCCACGCCGGCGTCGATCGCCGTGCCCTCGAGCCGCGCCTGGACCGCCTCGGGCGTCGGGTCGGGGCCGAGGATCCCCGAGGCGATGACGAGCGCGGCTGTCGCCGACACGTGCGGGGCGGCCATCGAGGTGCCGACGAAGCCGCTCGGCAGCCCGAAGCGCCGGTAGCTCGACGAGCTCCGCGGGGCGCCGTAGAGCGCGGCCCACGGGTAGGTCGTCTGGTAGATGTCGCGGCCCTCCGGCAGGCCCGTGGGGCATGCCGGGTCGTCAGAGTCGTCCGGGCCGCCGCCCGGCGCCACGAGGTCGAGCCCGCGGCCGACGTTGGAGTAGAGCGCGCGGCAGGCGTGCTCGGTCGTCGCGCCGACCGAGATCACCGTCGTGGCCCGTGCGGGGTACGAGACCTGGGAGCGCTCGAAGTTGCCGGCCGCCCCGACCACGACGATCCCGTGCCGGCGCGCGAACCGCAGCGCGCCCAGGACGTCGGGAATCTCGGACGGGGTGAACTGGCGGAAGGTGTCGTCGAACTCGAACGAGAGGTTGATGACGTCCGCTCCGTGGCGGACCGCGAAGCGGATCCCGGCGGTGATGTCCGCGCTCTCGCCCGCGCCCTCCTTGTCGAGCACGCGGACCGGCATGATCTTCGCCCCGTAGGCGAGCCCGGTGACGCCGCGGTCGTTGCCGGTGCTCTCGCCGATCGTGCTCGCGACGTGGGTGCCATGGCCGTTCTCATCGTGGGGGAACCTGTCGTCGTCGACGAAGTCGTAGCCGCGCACGAAGTCGGCCCGGCGGAAGTCGGTCGAGCGGCGGAAGCGCTTGCGGGTCGAGTACGCGACGCCGGTGTCGAGCACCGCGACGACGACATCGCGCCCGCCGGGGCGACCGAGGTCGATCAGGTGCTGCCAGGCGTCGGGCGCGTTGACGCCTGCGCCGGCGAGGAAGTTCCACTGCAGCTGCTGCCACCCGCCGACGACGCCGGAGCGGCCCGGATCGGGCGGGATGAAGCCGGCGATCCGCGCCGTGGCGTTCGGCGCGGCGGTCGCCACGTCGGGCCGCCCCCGCAGCTCGCGCACGGTGTCGGCCACCGTTGCGCCGTCGCGGATCCTCAGCACGCGGGTGCGCGGCGCGACGGTCCGGGCATCGCCCAGGCCGGCCGTGCGCTCGACCGCCGTCTGGTCGGCCCCGCGCTCGAACCGCACGACGACCTCGCCCGGGACGTGGTCGGGGCGCACCACGGCGGCCCCGGCGCGCACGTCCGCGCCCGCGACGGCCGGCACGACGAGCACCGCGGCGGCGGTGAGGAGCAGGGGGAGCAGGCGGGACGGCGTGAGCATGAGGTGACCGGGAGAGGTGGCGCCGCGTGCGGTGCGCCGTCCGTACAACATTGTGGGAGCCCTGAAGTTACGCCACAACCCGCGAATGTGCCTACTTTGACGCCGAACCGCTTCTTCGCACGCGACGAGTACTTCATGCGGCTCGCGCTGCGCGAGGCCGAGCAGGCGCCCGAGCACGACGACGTGCCGGTCGGTGCCGTGCTCGTCCACGCCGGCGAGGTGATCGGCGCGGGCCACAACGAGCGCGAGCTGCGCGCGGACCCGACCGCGCACGCGGAGATGATCGCGATCCGCGAGGGCGCCCGCGCGGTCGGGTCGTGGCGGCTGCTCGACACGGTGCTCTACGTCACGCTCGAGCCGTGCGCCATGTGCGCCGGCGCGATCGTCCTCGCCCGCATCTCGCGCGTGGTCTACGGGGCGGTCGACCCGAAGGCCGGCGCGGCCGGCTCGGTGCTCGACGTCCTCGCCGACCCCCGCCTCAACCACCGGCCCGACGTGGCCGGCGGCCTGCTCGAGGAGGAGTGCGGGGAGCTGCTCCGGGCGTTCTTCAGGTCGCGACGCTGAGCGAAATCGCTACCCTCCAACACCGCATCCGGAGGGGTGCGAGAGTGGTTGAATCGGGCGGTCTCGAAAACCGTTGTGTGGGTAACCCCTGCACCGAGGGTTCGAATCCCTCCCCCTCCGCCTCACGCCGCGCAGGCGCCGCGCCTCGGTGACTGCGCCATGGCGGTCCAGCGCGTCTTCCGGTGCGGCCTCGTGGTGCGCGGGCGGTTCGGGACGAGCGTCGGGTCCTGCAGGAGGATGCGCCGCTCGAGCTCGCGCAGCGCGGGCGTGGGCTCGATGCCGAGCTCGGTCGTGAGCATCCGCCGCAGCTCGCGGTACGCCGCGAGCGCCTCGGCCTGGCGGCCGGAGCGGTACAGGGCCAGGATGAGCTGGCGCCGGAGCCGCTCGCGCAGCGGATGCTGCGCGACGAGGGCGTCGAGCTCGCCGATCAGCATCCCGTGCGCGCCCAGCGCCAGCTCGGCCTCGATGCGGTCCTCCAGGCACGCCAGGCGCAGCTCCTCCAGCCGCCGCGCCTCGAGCGCGGCGAACGGCTCGCCGAACTCGTCAAGCGCCGGCCCGCGCCACAGCCCGAGGGCCTGGCGGAGGAGCTGGGCCGCCTCCGCCGCCGCGCCCTGTGCGAGCGCCGCGCCGCCCTGCCGGCGCAGCCGGTCGAAGCGGGCGATGTCGACCGACTCCGCCGGGATCTCGACCGCGTAGCCGGGGCGGCGGGTGACCAGGGTGCCGGCGGGGAGGACCTTGCGCAGCTTCGAGACGTGGATCTGGATCATCTTCGCGGCGGTCGGCGGCGCGTCCTCGCCCCACAGGTCGTCGATCAGCCGGTCGACGGCGACCGTGCGCCCGGCGTCGAGCAGCAGGCGGGCCAGCAGGGCGCGCTGGCCGGGCGTCCCGAGCGGGACCGGGACGTTGCCGATCTCCAGCTCCAGCGGTCCGAGCAGGCGCGCGTTCATGTCGTCTCCGCCACGGCGGTGACCGGGCGCTCGAGCGGCAGGCCGGAGGCGCCCGCCGCGTCCTGCGCGGCGTCGGCGTCGTCGGCCTCGAACAGGAAGAAGCAGGTCTCGTCGTCGGGAACGAAGATCGAGCGCAGGAGCCGGACCGGCGTGTCCGCGCTCGTGAGGCGAGCGGCGGCGCGCCGTGCCAGCTCGACGCCGCGCGCCACGGCGGCGTCGTCACCCCGCGCGACGTAGAGCTCGACGAGGAAGGTGGGCATGTCGACCACCGTACGCCCGCGACCCCCTCAGCGAAATGACGGAAACCCTCACACTTTCACCGCGTCGAGCGACGCGTACGCTTATGGACGGTAAGTGAACCGGATCGGCGCGCTGCTGGCCTCCGTCTCCCACGCGCTCGTGGCGTCGGCCCAGAGGGTGCCGTCCGCCGCGGCCGGCTCGCCGCGCGGGCATTCGAGGCGGAACCGCACGCGGCGTGTCAACTCGGTTGGCGCGACCGCGCCGGGCGGGATCCGCGGCCGCGCGATCTGCGGCGGCGGGAAGTAGCGGATCAGCGGAACGACCTCGTCGCCGCACCGCAGCCGCGCGTGCAGGCTCACGCGGATCCGGGTCATGCCCTGCTTGTCCCGCCCGACCGCGATCGGGCGGAGCACCGGCGCGTCGAGTACCACGCGGTCGGGCGCCCGACCGCCGGACGCGGCCTCGGCGCCGGCCAGCCGCAGGATCGCGGCGGGAGCCGTGCGGTCGCGCGGTGGGACCTCGACGCGCCGCGGCTCGTCGCCGTGCCCGGCCGCGACGCCACCGTCCGGCACGCCCACCGGCTCCCGAGGCGCCGGTGCGCCCTCCTCGCCGCCGCCGCATCCCGCCAGCAGCACGATCACGAGCATCGCCGCGCGCCTCATGGCCCGAGCGTACGAGCCCTCGCCGCAGGCGCGAAATAGGGATTCCCGGCCGTCTCATAAGCTCCGTGCATGACGCTGGACCCGCGCCTTCTGCGCGCGTTCGTCGCGCTCGCCCGCGAGCTGCACTTCGGCCGCGCGGCGGCGGCGCTGCACGTCACCCAGCCGGCGCTCAGCCAGCAGATCGCGCGGCTCGAGCGCCAGCTCGGCGTCCGGCTCTTCGATCGCACGCGCGCGCGGGTCGAGCTGACGGAGGCGGGGACGGACATGCTCGCCGCGGCCCGGACGGCGGTCGACGCCGCGGCCGCGGTCGAGGAGGTCGCCCGCAGCCACGCGCGCGGCGAGGCCGGCGAGCTGCGGGTCGGCCTCTCGCCGGGCGCCCACTACGTCGCCCAGTCGCTGCTCGCGGAGTTCGCCCGTCGCCGCCCGAACGTCCGCGTCCGCGCGAGCCAGGACAGCTCTGGCGCGCTGGCCGAGCAGGTGGCGAACGGGCGGCTCGAGCTCGCCGTCGGCTTCTGCACCGAGCCGCGCGACGGCATCGAGTGCGCGTGGCTGCGCGACGAGCCGGTCGTGGTGGCGGTCGCAGGCCACCATGCGCTCGCGGCCCGCGACACCGTTGCGCTCCAGGAGCTCGCCGGCGAGACCTTCGCCCTTGTCGACGCCCACGACGGCGCCGGCTACAACCGCGCCGTCGCCGATCGTTGCCGAGCGGCCGGCTTCGAGCCCCGTACGCGCGCCGACCCGCGCGGCCCGATGGCGTGGGAGACGGCGGTGCGCAGCGAGCGCTGCGTCGGGCTCACCACCCGCTCGTCGGCGGTGTCGACGGCCCGTAACGTCTGGCTGCTCGAGCTCGACCCGCCGGCGACCTTCCCGCTCGAGCTCGTCATGCCCGCCGGACCCCGGGCGGCGCGCCGGCCTGCCGCGCTGGCGTTCGCCGAGCTCGCACGCGAGCTCGCCTGACCGCAAGCTTCGGCGCTCGGCGACGTTCCAGGACTTCGTGATGATCGCCACGCGAACCCTCGGCACGGCGCTCGTGCTCTTCCTCGCCCTCGCGGCCGCGGCGCACGCCGCCCCCACGCACTACGTGACCCTCTCCGACGGCACGAGCATCGCGCTCAACGTGAAGGTCCCCGAGCACTGCACGGCCGCCACGCCGTGCCCCGCCTACTTCGAGATGTCGGGCTACGAGAGCGGCTCCGACGAGGGCAAGACGCCGCTCGGCGACATCGCCGACGCGACCGGCCTCCCGCTGCCGGCCCAGACCGGCACGCGCGAGGCGCACGCGAAGTACTTCGACGACCGCTACGTCACCGTGCTCGCGAACCTGCGCGGGACGGGCTGCTCGTCCGGCGAGTTCGACGTGTTCAGCTGGCGGTCGGCGCTCGACGGGCGCGAGATCATCGACGACTGGATCGCCGAGCAGCCGTGGTCGAACGGCGACGTGGCGATCTTCGGGCACTCGTACAGCGGCCTCACCGGCACGATGGTGGCGGCGACGCGGCCGCAGCACCTGCGGGCGATCAGCGTGTCCGGCCTGATCGGCGACCTCTACCGCGACATCGTCTATCCCGGCGGCGTCACCAACTACGGGTTCCCGCTGCTGTGGGCGGGGGTCGTCCGGCCGGTCTACGACATCGGCGGCGGCACCGCCGGCGGCCTCGTCCCGCCCGAGAGCACCAGCGACCAGTGCGCGGCCAACCAGGCCGGCCGCTCGCGCACCGTGCTCGAGGACCCGCTCATCCAGGGCCTCGACGACACCGACAGCGAGTGGTATCGCGCGCGCTCGCTTGTGACCTACGTCGAGCGGATCCAGGTCCCCGTCCACGTCACCGCCGCCTACCAGGACGAGCAGACCGGCGGCCGCGGGCCCACCAACGTCTTCGACCACCTGCCCGCGGGGATCCCGAAGCGGCTGGTGCTCGTCAACGGCGAGCACGGCACCCAGACCGATCCGCACCTGATGCAGGATCGCGCGGCGTGGCTCGACCACTGGCTGCTCGGGCGCGAGCGGCCCGAGTTCAACGGCACCACCTCGCGGGTGCTGCTCGGCTACCAGGGTGCGGGGAAGGTCGTCGGCGAGATCGCGTCCGACGGCTTCCCGCTCGGCCAGACGCGCTTCACCGACGCGTACGTCACCGACGGCGGCAAGCTGACGTTCGACACGCCCACGACGGGCAGCGCGAGCTGGGTCAACGGCTCCCGCCGGCAGTCGTACGCCCACCTGGCCGGCTCGAACACGGGCGGCGAGCTCTCGAGCCCGACCGGGCCGGACGAGCTCGAGCTCTCGATGCGCTTCGACGAGCCCACCGCGATCGCCGGCCCGATCACCGCGAACCTCTTCGTCGCCTCCAGCGCGCCGGACACCGAGCTGTTCGTGCAGCTCATCGACCGCGCGCCCGACGGCACGCTGCTCTACCTCAACCGCGGGATGCTGCGGGCGAGCCACCGCGCGATCGACGAGTCGCAGTCGCAGTTCACCGCCGACGGTCGCATCTACCGGCCGTGGCGCCCGCACACCGAGCGCTGGCTCGTGACGCCGGGCGCGGTGGTCGACTACCTGATCGACGTCTTCCCGGTCGGCCACGTGTTCCTGCCCGGCCACGACCTGCTGGTCAAGGTCCACGCGCCGCCGCTGGACGACAACGACTACGCGTACGTGCAGAAGACGCTGCCCGGCGTCAACACGCTCCACTGGGGTCCGGACACGCCGTCGCGGCTCATGCTGCCGCTCATCGGCATGGACGCCGTAACCGGCTTCACCCCGCCGGACGGGCCGTGCTCGTACCACGCGATGCGCTGCATCCCAGGGGCTGACCGCTAGGGTCAGCCCCTGTATGGACGACGCCACCCTGGAACGCCTCGCCGATCTCGTCGTCGGCTTCGGCGCGAACGTGCAGCCGGGCCAGATCGTGTCGGTGAACTGCGAGCCGGGCAAGGAGGCGCTCACGCGCGCGATCGCCGCCGCCGCCTACCGGCGCGGCGCGAAGTTCGTCGACGTCAGCTGGTTCGACCCGTGGGTCAAGCGCGCCCGGATCGCGCACGCGCGCGAGGAGACGCTCGAGTTCGTCCCCGACTGGTACGGCGCGCGCATGCTCGCGCTCGGCGACCAGCGGGCGGCGCGGATCGGGCTGTCCGGGCCGTCCGCACCCGGCGTGCTCGAGGACCTCGACCCCGTGCGCGCCGGCAAGGACCGGCTGCCCGCGGTCAAGGAGTCCGGCCAGGTCGTCAACGAACGCACGACGAACTGGTCGATCATCCCCGCCCCGACCGTCGCCTGGGCCACGCTCGTGTTCCCCGACCTGCCGCCAGACGAGGCGCTCGCCGCGCTCGAGGAGCGGCTGCTGCACGTGCTGCGGCTCGACGAGGACGATCCGATCGCCGCCTGGCAGGAGCGGGCCGACACGCTCGCGTCGGCCGCCTCCCGGCTCAGCGAGCGCGGCTTCGACGCGCTGCACTACGAGGGCCCGGGCACGGACCTGACCGTCGGCCTCCTCCCGGGCGCGAGCTGGGACGCCGCGCGCTTCAGCACCGTCGACGGGATCGAGCACATGCCGAACCTCCCGACCGAGGAGGTGTTCACGACGCCCGACCCGGAGCGCGCGGACGGGCACGTGGCTTCCAGCAAGCCGCTCGTGCTCGTGGACGGGACCGTCGTTCGCGGGCTGCGCATGCGCTTCGAGGGCGGCCGGGCGGTGCAGGTCGACGCCGACACGGCGCAGGACACGATGCGCACGATCGTCGAGACCGACGGCGGCGCGGCCAGGCTCGGGGAGGTGGCGCTGGTCGACCGCGAGGGCCGGATCGGCAAGCTCGACACGGTGTTCTACGACACGCTGATCGACGAGAACGCCGCCAGCCACATCGCGATCGGGCAGGGCTTCCCGTTCCTCGTCGACGAGGCCGTCCGCGGCCGCGTCAACGAGAGTCAGATCCACATCGACTTCATGATCGGCGCGCCGGAGATGACGGTCACCGGCATCACGGCCGGCGGCGAGCGCGTGCCCGTGCTCGTCGACGGCACGTGGCAGCTGTGAGCGCGCGGTAGACGGGCCGTAGGCCGCCGGTAGGCGAGTGCGACGACGGTTCGCGCTCCCCCAACCGAAGGAGCTTTCATGCACCGACGCCTTCTCCTGGCCGCTCTCGTGGCGGCCGCCGTCGTGGTCGTGCCATCCGCCGCGCAGGGCGCGACCCTCGAGCCCTACGACGGCATCCGCCACACGATGCAGCTCACCGGCGCGCCCGGCGAGGTGAACCTCGTCTCGGTCGAAGACGCGAAGGGTGGCATCGTCGTGATCAGCGACCTCAACATGCCGCTCGAGCTCCGCGGCGCCCGCAACTGCCTCGCGGTCGACGACCGGACGGTCAACTGCATGAACGTCAAGCGCGTCGCGCTCGACCTCAACGACGGTCCTGACGTCGCCACGATCGCGACGTCGCGCGAGGTGTGGCTGAGCGGCGGTCACGGCAACGACCGCTACAACGCGATCGGGACCGGCAAGCCGTCGGAGGTCGACTTCGACGGTGGCTTCGGCATCGACACCGCCAACTACTTCCATGCGCGCGAGGGCGTGATCGTCGGCGTCGACGGCGCCCCCTTCGACGGCCGGCCCGGTGACAACGACCGGATCGACCGCGAGGTCGAGATCGTGGTCGGGTCGCAGCACGCCGACGTGCTGACCGGTACCGAGCGCAGCCAGCAGCTGTTCGGCAACGACGGCGACGACGTGATCAGCGGCGGCCCCTCCTCGGACGCGCTCCACGGCGGGCCCGGCAACGACCGCATCGACGCGCGCGACGGCGAGCTCGACACGATCGACTGCGGCGGCGGCCTGTTCGCCGACAGCGTCCTCGCCGACCCGATCGAGACCTCGATCGTCGGCTGCGACTAGGTCAATCTCGGAGGGGGTCAGCCGCTACGCTGACCCCCTCCAGGAGAGGTGCCGGAGCGGCTGAACGGGCACGACTGGAAATCGTGTGACGGGGGTCAACCTCGTCCGAGGGTTCGAATCCCTCCCTCTCCGTTTCAGGGCGCGCGGGAGCTCGCAAGCTGGGCTTCGACCGCGCGGTGCACGTTGCCGTGGACGTGGTCGGCGCCGATGCGGTCGATGACCCCGTCGGCGTCGAGTACCACGCGGACCTGCGGCTTGACGCGGGCGAGACGCAGCGTGACGCCCTCCGCCTCGCTCAGCCGGTGCAGCTCGGCGATCTTCGCCGCGCCCTGGGAGTCGACGAAGTTGACGCCCTCGAGGTCCAGCACGAGCGCGCGGCGCCGATCTGCCGTCCTCGGCCGTCGCCCGCACGCGATCCTCGAGCGCTTCGGCGGTCGCGAAGAAGAGGCCGCCGTCGACGCGCAGGACCGCGATGCCGGGGAACGTCTCGTCGCCTGGGTGCTCGTCGAGGTCGCGGAAGACCTGGGTGCCGGCCTCGCGGCCGAGCAGCGGCATCCGCGGCCTCGTCGCGACGTAGACCAGCCACACGAGTGAGAGGGCGACCCCGATCACGACGCCGGCGAGCACGCCGACCGAGAGGACGCCGACGATGGCCGCCACCGCGATCCAGAAGTCGAACCGCGTGATCCGGTAGAGGCGGCGAAGCTCGGGCAGGTCGATCATGCCGAACACCACGGCGTCGATGATCACCGCGCCGAGGACGGCCTTCGGCAGCTCCGAGAACAGCGGGGCGAGCACCACCAGCGTCGCGAGCACGAGCCCGCCGGTCACAAGCGAGGAGACCTGCGTACGGGCGCCCGCCGACTCGTTGAGCGAGCTCGCCGAGAGGCTCGTCGACACGGGCATGCCCTGGAACAGCCCGGCCCCGACGTTCGCCATGCCCTGCGCGACCGACTCCTGGTTGACGTCGATGCGGTAGCGATGCCGCGCGGCAAACGCCCTCGCGTCGCCCGCCGTCTGGGAGAACCCGATCAGCAGCAGGGCGACCGCCGCGATCGCCACCGTCGCGTAGTGGTCCCCTACGAGCTCGAGATCGGGGATCTCCGGGGCGGGAAGCCCGCTCGGGACGTCGCCGACCAGCGCCACCCCGTGCCCTCCGAGGTCGAACACGGACGAGGCGAGCAGCCCTCCGGCGACGAGCACGAGCGCGCCGGGCACCGCCGGCGCGAGCCGCCTCAGCGCGAGGACGACCGCCAACGCCGTGCCGCCGACGAGCAGCGTCGTCCAGTGGATGCCGTCGAGCGACCCGAGCCACGACGCGAGCTCGCGCCATGCGCTGTCACCCTCGGCGGACGTGCCCGTGAGCTTGGGGAGCTCTCCGATGACGACGTCGATCGCCGCTCCGGCCAGGAAGCCGGTGACCACGGCCTTGGACAGGAAGCTGGCGATCCACCCCATCCGCAGCAGGGCGAGCAGGAGGAACAGCAGGCCGGTGGCAAGCGCGATCGCCGCGACGAGCTCCGCCGCCTGCTCTCCGCCCAGGCCGGTGACGACCACTGCGCCTCCGGCGACGGCCGCCAGCGACGAGCTCGGCCCGGTCGAGATCTGCCGGGAGGTGCAGAAGAGCGCGTAGACGATGCCGCCGACGGCGGCCGCGTAGAGGCCGTTCTGCAGCGGTATGCCGGCGATGCCGGCGTACCCGAGGTTCTTCGGCACGATCAGGGCCGTGACCGCGATCCCCGCCGCGATGTCGCCTCGCAGCCAGCGGCGCTCGTAGCGGGGCAGCCACGCGGCGACCGGGACCGCCCGCACGAGACCCCGCCCCGCGCTCATACGCCGCGCTCGGCGGCGATGCGGCCCTCGCGCGCGGCGTGCTCCAGCGCGGCGTGGTCGCGCTCGGTCTGGTCCGCATACGCCTCGGCGAAGTCTGCGATCGCCCGGTCGAACGCCTCGCCGCCTCCGAGATACGCCGCAATCGCGATGCGGTCGCCTGAGCGGGCGTGGGCGCGGGCCAGGGTCCAGCCGCAGAGCGTGCTGTAGACGGTCAGGCGGGTGGGGGACATCAGCTCCACGTCGGCCCCGAGCTTCCAGTCCCAGAGCTGGCGCACGTAGTAGTCCCGCGGCGTCTGGTCGGCCCAGGTGGCGCGCAGCCAGCCCAGGAAGATGTCGCCGTCGACCTGCATCAGGCGCTGGCCCCGGACGACGCGCTGACCGTGGTTTCGTACCGCCTTGCGGCCGGCGTACCGCTCGAGCACCGAGACGGCGGCCTCTTTGAACTGGAGGAACAGCGGGTCGTCATCGTCGCGTCCGACGAGCAGGACGATCCAGGCGCGGGTGCCGACGCTGCCGACCCCGCCGACCCTGCGGGCCATGTGCGTGTAGCGGTAGCCCTCCAGCAGGTGGCGGCGATCCACCGGCAGGCTGCGTCGATACACGCCGAGCAGCGCACGGACCTGCTGCTCGAAGCCGTCACCCGGATACAGCTCCTCGATCGGGACGATCAGCGGCGGCCGGCTGACGATGCGCAATGTCCCGTCGACGCGCCGCGTCAGCTTCGACATGGCCCGCAGGTGGTCCTTGGTGCGGGCGCCCGCGACGCGCCGCTTGAACGCGCTGCGCTCCGTGCGCGTCACGCTGTCGCCGACGTGGCTGAGGATGCGGGCGACGTCGAGCCGCGCGTACCAGAGCTCGAGGTTGCGCATCGTCGCGAATTCCCGCATGGCCTCGCGGTACGAGCGCACGGCCGCCTGAACGGCCTCGCGTCGCGCGGCGGGCCCCACTCCCAGCTCGCGAGCGGCCACGGCGATGCTCGCGGCCAGTCGCTTGACGTCCCACTCCCATGGACCGGGAGCGGTCTCGTCGAAGTCGTTGATGTCGAACACCAGCTCCCGGTCCGGTGCGGCGAAGCCGCCGAAGTTCGACAGATGCGAGTCGCCGCACAGCTGCACGATGAGACCCGAGTGCGGCGTAGCGGCGAGGTCTGCGGCCATCAGCGCGGCCGCGCCGCGGAAGAACGCGAAGGGCGACGCGAGCATCCGCCCGTGCCGGATCGGCACGAGCTCGGGGACGCGGTCGGCGGCCTGCTCGAGCAGCACCTCCTCGGGCGATCGGCGCGCGGCTGAAGGCTCCCAGGCTGCGTGACTCGACCGCGGGACGCCCGATCGCGCCGCCTTGCCGAGCGCCGCGCGCTCCTCCACGGTGAGCTCACGCATGGGCAGCGAGCATCTCACCGGGAGCCGCCGTCTCGCCATCGTGTGAGCCAGCGGAAGGGAGTGGCGTGCGCACGATGGCCACTCCGACCGCGCCGGTGCTGCGCCATGTCCGCCGCGTCGTCCGGCTGGTCAGGTCTGCGCGACGACGAGCACGACCGTAATCATCACGAGCAGCACGGCCGCGACGGTGAACGCGGCGACCATCGCTAACGGCAGCGGCTTGTGGACCCCCTCGACGACCGACCGCTCGAGCTCGCGCTGGCGGAGCGCGCCCGTCACCAGCAGCGCGATGGCGAGCGCGGCGTAGCCGCAGCCCAGGACGACGTACGGCCACGGCGCGACGTCGAGCAGCTCCGGCGCGAACCGCCCGATCGCGAGCGCGCCCGCGGTGGCGGCCAGCGCGGTCCGCCACCAGGCCAGCCACGTGCGCTCGGCGGCCATCGACGTCCGCTGCCACACGTCGACCGCCGGCACCTTGCGCTCGGGCTCATCCATCCCGTCAGGCCGCCGGGTCGTCGTCGCTGCGCGCGAGGGCGTCTTCGGCCTCGGCGACCGCCGCGGTTACGACCGCGGACTCGATCAGACCGGCGGTCACGAGCGCGTCGATCGCGGCCTCGGCCTCAGGCTCGTGGATGAAGCCCTCGTCGACGAGCACGCGGACGATCTTCGCCGCGCCGCGGGTGCGGTCCTCAACGGTGCTGCGCTCCGCCGCGGCGAACCCCTCGAGCGCCTCGACGAGCGCGAGGCCGCGGGCGGCCCGCGCGAGCTCGATCGCCGCTTCCGCGTCGGCGCGTGCCTGCAGCTCCGCGCCGACGATGGTGACGACCTCGGGCGTGAGGAAGCCCTGGCCGAGCAGCCGTCCACCGGCGTCGTGCACGGCCTCGCGCAGCCGCGCGGCCCACAGGTGCTCGACGAGGACCACCGCCGCGTGGTCCCCGGGCCCGATCTCGTCGGTGAGCCGGCGCAGGTCCTCGAGCGCGAATCCGGCGGTGCGGGCTAGCGCCTCGGCCCGCGGATGTCCGCCGTTCCCGCCAGCGCCATTCGCGCCGAGCAGGTGCGCGATCGCGCGGTCCGGCGGCTCGGGCGGGTCGGCGAGGAGCGGGTTGAGGTCGACCTCGGTGAGCTTGCCGTCCAGGGCGCGATGGAACAGCCGCGCATCCAGCACGCGCACCATCCCGCGCCCGCGCAGGTCCGCGAGCTCACGCGCGATCTCTCCACGGAAGCGGTCGGTCGTCTCGAAGCCCACGATCACGATCTGGAGCGGGCCGAAGGTGGGATCCTGGTCGCTCATCGCCGTCCCGCGACGCTACCGCATGCCCCGAGAGGGGGCGAACCGGGCACTGTCCTGCCTCGGTGTCGATATGCGACACCAGGGCAGGACGGCGGACGAGGAACTCGCGCGTCTCGCGGCCCGCGGGCACGGCGTGGTGCGCCGGGCCGACCTGTTCGCTGCGGGCTTCTCGGCCACGGAGATCAGGACGCGCCTGCGCCGCGGATCGCTGCTGCGCGAGTACCGAGGCGTGTACCGCGTGGGACACCGGGCACCATCGGTCGAAGCCCGGTACCTGGCGGCGGTCTGGGCATGCGGGGAGGGCGCGTTGCTGTGCGGGCGCGCGGCCGCATGGCTGCTCGGGCTTGTGGGGGGTGGCGTGGCTCCGCCTGCGGAGGTGGTGGCGCGGAGTGAACGGCGCGTTGAGGGAGTGAGGACGTATCGGTCACGAGGGCTCGACTGGCAGGACGCGTTCGTGTGGCACGGCGTGCCGGTCATGTCGGTTGCGCGAACGATGGTCGACCTGGCCTCCGTCGTCTCCGTCAATGCCCTCGCTCGAGCCTTCCACGAGGCCGGGATCAGGCACGGAACGACCCCGGACGACGTCGAAGGAGTGCTGCAGCGGCGTCCGAACAGCCCTGGCGCCGGCGACGTACGCAGGGTGCTCCACGGCGACGCTCCGGTCCTACTCAGCCGGCTCGAACGCCGGTTCCTGCGACTGCTGCACGATCACGGGCTCCCGCTGCCGGAGACGAACCGGCGGGTGGACGGCCGGCTCGTCGATTGCCGCTGGCCGCAGCATCGCCTCACCGTCGAGCTGGACGGATACCGCTATCACCGCTCCCGCCACGCGTGGGAGCAGGACCGGCGCCGCGAGCGCGAGGCCCGGGCGCGAGGCGACGACTTCCGGCGGTTCACGTATGGCGACGTGGCCCAGCCCCGCGAGATGTTGGCGGAGCTCGGCGCTGTCCTGCCGAGGTGTCGGATATCGACACCTATCCAGGACAGCGCCTGAACTCACGCGGCGTCGAGCAGCCCGCGTGTGGCGGGCAGGGCGCCGAGCGCTCGCAGCGCCCGGTCCTCGACCTGGCGGACCTGATGTGGCTTCACGCCCAGCACGCGGGCGGTCTCGGCCGCGCTGTGCGCCACGTCGGACCCCAGCCCGTAGCGGAGCTCCAGCACGCGCCGCTCGGTCTCCCCGAGCTGGAGGAGCGCAGCGAGCACGCCGGTACGCGCGGCGGCGGCCATCGCCTCGTCCTCCGGCGACGGCTCGGCTGAGGCGATCAGGTCGCCCAGCTCCGCCTCGCCCTCGTCGGCGACCGGGGCGTCGAGTGAGGCAGGCCGCCGGCCCGCGCCACGCAGCCGCTCGACCTCCTCGGACTCCCAGCCGAGCTCGGCCGCCAGCTCGTCGTCGCGCGGGGTCCCGGCGAGCCGGGTCGTGAGGATCCGCTCGGCGATCTCCAGCTTGCGCACGCGATCGGCGACGGGGATCGGGAGCCGGACGATCCGGCCCTTGTCGGCCAGCGCCCGCCCGATCGCCTGCCGTATCCAGAGCGTCGCGTACGTCGAGAAGCGGAAGCCGCGGCGGTAGTCGAACTTCTCGACCGCGCGCACGAGGCCGATCGTGCCCTCCTGGATGAGGTCCTGCATCGTCAGCGAGGAGTCCTCGCGCTGGTAGCGCTTGGCGACGTGGACCACCAGCCGGAGGTTCGCCTCGATCATGTGGTCCTTGGCTACGAGGTCGCCGCGCTCGACGCGGCGGGCGAGCGTCTGCTCCTGAGCAGGGGTCAGGAGCGGCGTGCGAGCGATGCGCCGCAGGTACAGGGCCAGTCCGTCGTCATGGCGCTCACTCATATACGCATGGACTTTCGGCCGGAATGCTCAAGCGCCGGTGAAGGCTGCCTCAAGGGCGCCTGAAGCCTTATGCGGTGCTGACACGCGCGCGCCTAGCGTCGCCGCTGAACCCACTTTCAGGAGACCACATGGACCGCCTCTGGACCGACGGGCCGCCGACCCGCACGTACACCCCGCCCCCGCCCCCCGAGCCGCCGTACGCGGCTCCGCCCCCGCAGGCCCCGCCGCCACGCGGCGGCGGCTCCCGCTGGCTCGCCGCCGTCGGCGGCGGCACCGTCTCCGCGGCCGTGGTGGCCGCCGTCCTGCTCGGCACCGGCCTCGCCGGCAGCGACACGCCGGCCGCCGCGCCCGCCGCCGCCACTGCCCCCGCGGTCACTACCAGCGGCGACGCCAAGAGCGACATCGCGCGCGCCGTCTACGCCGCCGCCGGCCCCAGCGTCGTCTCGGTCCGCACGCAGAGCGGCTCCGGCACCGGCTTCCTCGTCGACAGCGACGGCACGATCGTCACCAACGCACACGTCGTCGGCGATGCCTCCGAGGTCCAGGTCCGGTTCGAGGACGACGGCGACCTGCACACCGCGCAGGTGCTCGGCGTCGACGCGTCCACCGACCTGGCCGCGATCAAGGTCGACCCGAGCGCCGCGAACGGCGTCCGGCCGCTCGCCCTGGCCGACTCCGACAAGGCCACGGTGGGCGACCCGGTGGTCGCGATCGGCTACCCGCTCGGGCTCGACCGGACCGCGACATCAGGCATCGTCTCCGGCCTCGCGCGCGAGATCCAGGCTCCCAACGGCTTCTCGATCGACAAGGTCATCCAGACCGACGCGCCGATCAACCCCGGCAACTCGGGCGGCCCGCTGCTCAACGCGAGCGGCCAGGTGATCGGCGTCAACTCGCAGATCGCGACCGCCGGTGGCGGCAACGGCAGCGTCGGCATCGGCTTCGCGGTGCCGTCCAACACGGTGCGCGACGTGCTCCCCGACCTCGCCAAGGGCACCGCGCCGCAGCACGCCTACCTCGGCCTCTCCACCTCGCCGGCCCAGAACGGCGGCGCGCAGGTCGGGCAGACCACGGCCGGCGGCCCGGCCGAGAAGGCCGGCATCCAGCCCGGCGACGTGGTGACCGAGGTCGACGGCGACACGGTCCGCGATCCCGCGGACGTCGCGCAGGCGATCGACGACAACAAGCCCGGCGACCGCGTCGAGGTGAAGGTCCGGCGCGGCGGCTCGGAGCAGACGATCGAAGTCACGCTCGGGGAGCGCCCGGAGCAGCTCCCGTGAGCTTCGAGGCGCCCGCCTTCCTGCTGGCGCTGCTGCTCGTCCCGCTCGCTGCGCTCGCCTACGCGGTCGCGCAGCGGCGGCGCCGGGCGGCGGCCGACGCGTTCGCGAGCCCGGCGGTGCGTGCCTCCGCGCTGCCGCGGACGCCCGGCTGGCGCCGGCACGCACCGATGACGCTCTACGGCCTCGCGCTGGCCGCGCTCGCCGTCGCGCTCGCGCGGCCCGAGGCGACGATCGCGGTCCCCGCCGAGCAGGCGACGATCGTGCTCGCGATCGACCGGTCCGGCTCGATGCGCGCCACCGACGTCGAGCCCACGCGGCTCGAGGCGATGCAGACGGCCGCGAGCCGCTTCCTGGATCGCGTGCCGCGCCGGGTGAAGGTGGGCGCCGTGGCGTTCAACAGCAAGACCGACGTGCTCGAGCCGCCGGCCACGGACCGGGTCCCGCTGCGCACCGCCGTCGAGGCGCTGACCGCGGGCGGCGGCACCGCGACCGGCGACGCGATCGACGCGTCGCTGGAGCTGATCCGCCGCGGCGGCCCCGACCGGCCGCCGGCGGCGATCGTGCTCATCTCCGACGGCGAGTCGACCAGCGGGCGCGACCCGCTCGACGCCGCACGCGAGGCCGCCTCCCTCGGCGTGCCGGTCTACACCGTCGCGCTGGGGACACCGGGCGCGACGATCGTCGACGCCAAGGGCCGCACCCAGCCGGCCCCGCCCGATCCTGAGACGCTGCGCGCGGTCGCGGAGGCCTCCGGCGGGCAGTCGTTCGCGGTCGAGGACGCCGACGCGCTCAACGCGGTCTACGAGCGGCTCGGCTCCCAGGTCGCGACCGAGCGCCGGCCGCGCGAGATCACCGCCGCCTTCGCCGGCGGGGCGCTGGCCTTCATCGCAGGCGGCGCGCTGCTCTCGCTCCACTGGTTCCGGAGGGTCGTTTAGGCAGTCTTCGCTCCCGCTTACCTTCCCTTAGTGTTGGCCCGCTTGACTGGCCGGCCATGGGGACAATGAAGACGCGTACGGCGTTCGTCGCGGCGCTGTGCGCCGGGGTCGCGATGGTCGGTGCGTCGGTGCACGGCCTGCTCGGCGTCGACGCCGAGCTGCAGCGGTCCGCGCTCGCGGCCCAGCACCAGAGGATCGAGCAGCACACGGTGCGCGTGGCGGCTCCAAGGCACGACACCTCGGACTGCCCGGGCGGCGCGCCGAAGCCCAGCTCGAGCCATCTCTCCTGATCAGACCGTAGGGTCCCCGGCGTGGCCGCCGGCCTCGTCTTCGTCGCCTCGGGCGCGGTGCTGGTCCTCGAGATCCTGGGGATCCGGCTGCTCGCGCCCTACGTCGGCCTGACGCTCGAGACCACGACGACGATCATCGGGACCGTGCTGGCCGGGATCGCGGCCGGCGCCGCGGTCGGAGGACGCGCGGCCGACCGGTTCGACGAGCGCCGCCTGCTCGCGCTGCTGCTCGCGGCGGGCGGCTGCCTGGCGATCCTCACCGTGCCGCTCGCCCGCGGGCTCGGCGACGCCCTGAGCAGCAGCGGCGACGCTGCCGCCTTCATGGTCACGCTCGTCGCGCTGTTCCCGCCCGCCGCGGTCCTCAGCGCGGTGACGCCGACGGTCGCCCGGATGCAGCTGCGCGACCTGGGGGAGACCGGCTCGGTGGTCGGCCGCCTGTCGGCGTGGGCGACCGCCGGCGGCCTGGTCGGCACGTTCGCGACCGGCTTCGCGATCGTCCCGCTCGTGCCGACCGACGTGGCGGTGGTCGCCCTCGGCGCGGTGCTCATCGCCCTCGGGATCGCGGTTGGCGCGTCACCCGCCTTCGCCGCCGGCGGGGCCGGGCTCGCCGCGCTCACGCTCGTGGCCGGAGCGCCGTGCGACGTCGAGACCAGCTACCACTGTGCCCGTGTGGTGGAGGACCCCAACCGGCCGACCGGCCGCGTGCTGATGCTCGAGGAGCTCCAGCACTCATACGTCGACCTCGCGGAGCCCCGCGTCCTCGCGTTCGACTACGTCAAGTGGATCGGCGGTGCGATCGACGGGATGCAGGAGGGCCGCCTCGACGCGGTGTTCCTTGGCGGCGGCGGGTTCACGCTGCCGAACTACGTCTCGGCGACGCGGCCGGGGTCGCATGCGCGCGTGCTCGAGGTGGACGGCGAGCTCGTCGCGCTTGCGCGCGAACGGTTCGGGCTCAGTGACGGGGTCGCGGTCAACGTCGGCGACGCGCGGGTGACGCTCCGGGACGAGGGCAGCGACTCCGCCGACCTCGTGGTGGGCGACGCGTTCGGCGGCCGTGCCGTCCCGTGGCACCTCACCACCGCCGAGTTCATCGAGGACATCCGGCGCGTGCTGCGGCCGGACGGCCTCTACGCGCTGAACGTCATCGACTATCAGCCGCTCGGCCTCGTCCGCGCCGAGGCCGCCACGCTGCTCGAGGCGTTCGACGACGTCGCGCTCGTGATGCACGAGCGCGCGGGCGGCAACTTCGTCTTCCTGGCGTCCGACGGGCCGCTGCCGGAGCCCGTGGGGCCCCGCGTGCTCGACCGCGCCGCGGTGGAACGGCTCGCCGCCGGCGCGGACGTCCTGCGCGACGACGATGCCCCTGCCGACCAGCTCCTCACGTCGCGCGCATGACCTACGTCCAGGACGTCCACCGCATCGTCGCGATCTCCGACCCGGTGATCCGCAACCTCGAGATCACGCACTGCTACTCGCGGCTCGCGGCCGCAGTGGCCGAGCGCGGCGCCGCGGGTGCGAACTGGTGCACGTTCGCGACCTGGGCGTCACGTCAGGCGGGCCGCACGATCCGCGGCGAGGACCTCGTCGACCGGCTCGGGCAGGAGCTCGGCCGCGGGGCGGAGCTGCTGCACCCGATCCGCTCGCTGTCGCGCTGGCTGCTGCGGCGGGGCTGGCTGAACCGGCTGCACACTCCGTTCGATGCGTTCACGCGCGCGAGCGGCGCGGTCGCGCGCGGGAACCTCAAGGTCTTCGAGGAGATCGGCCTCGTGTTCGCGCGCTGGCTGGACGAGGGCGTGGCGCCAACCGAGCCGCCGCTGCTGCGCCAGGCATTCGGGCGCTACGGGAACGCCGACGCCGAGCTCGTCGTGCTCGCGAACCTCGAGATCGGCCTGCACGAGCAGACGCGCCTGCAGCCCGAGATCCGCGAGGCCATGGAGGCCGCGTTGGCCCCGAAGCGCCGCCAGCGCATCCTCGCGTTCCCGATCCAGCGCGAGCTCACCCGAGTGAGCCGCGAGCTGATCACCGAGACGCTGATGGTCCTGACGCTGCCCGGCCGGGTGCTGGCGCTCGGCCGGCACCTCGACGTCGTGCTCGCCGCGCCGGCCAACGAGGAGCTGATCGCGCTGCTCTCGCGCTACGAGCCGGTCCCGCCGGCGGTCGACGACTGCGGCGCGAGGGACTGGTCAGAGCTCGACCAGCGGATGCACTACATCGCTCACCTGTTCCGCGCGTACCACACGGACGGTGAGCTGACGTCGCCGCCGTTCACGCCCGCCCAGGTCGAGCGGTTCCGGGCCGGGGTGATCCCGGACGGCGAGCTGTGAGGGAACGTCACCGAGACCTCGAGGCCGCCGCCGGCGCGCGGGTCGAGCCGAAGCTCGGCGCCGTGGGCGTCGGCGACGGCGCGCACGATCGAGAGCCCGAGCCCGGCGCCCGGCCCGTCGGTGTCGCGCCCGAGCCGCTCGAACGGCTCGGCCAGCCGGCGCACGTCGGCGGGTGAGATCGCCGACCCGGTGTTCTCGACCCGCACGAGGCCGGGCCGGGTCGTGACCTGCACGCGCCCGCCGGGCTCGTTGTGGCGCACGGCGTTCTCGACCAGGTTGCCGACCAGGCGCTCGACCAGCGCGGGGTCGCCCTTGAGGCTCGCCGGCTCGAGGTCGAGCGCGACGTGGACGTCGCGCTCCGAGGCCTCGGGCCCGGTGATCGCCGCTGCGGTACGCGCGGCCGCCGCGAGGTCGACCGGCTCGCGCCGCGGGAGCGCCTGCTGGCTGCGCGCCAGCACCATCAGCGAGTCGAGCAGGCACTGCGTGCGGTCGGCGGCCTCGAGCACCACCTCGCCCATATGGCGCAGCTCCGCGGCCGAGGCGTGCGGGTCGGCGAGCGCGACCTCGACCTCGGCGCGGATGACGGTCAGCGGCGTGCGCAGCTCGTGGCTCGCGTTGGCGACGAAGCGGCGCTGGCCGTCGAACGACGCCGCCAGCCGGTCGAGCATCCCGTCGAACGTGTCGGCCAGCTCGCGCAGCTCGTCCTGCGGCCCGTGCATCGCGATCCGCTCGCCAAGCCGCTCCTGCGTGATGCGGCGCGCCAGGGCGGTGACGCGCCGGAGCGGGGAGAGCGCCTGGCCGGCCATCAGGTAGCCGAGCGCCGCCGCGACGAGCAGCATGCCCGCGAGCGCGAGCGCGTACTGGGCGTTGAGCTGGGCGAGGGCGGGGTCGGCGAACCCGGGCGGCAGCGTGCGGCTCACGTGGCGGTGGACGATCCAGGAGCTGAGCGCGAGCAGCAGCGCGCCGCAGGCGCCGAACAGGAGCGTGTAGAGGGCGGTGAGGCGGAGGCGAAGGGTCACACGCGGTAGCCGGCGCCGCGCACGGTGTGGATCACGGGCGGATCCCCGAGCTTGCGACGCAGCGTCATCACGGTCATGCGGACCGTGTTCGTGAACGGGTCGGTCCCCTCGTCCCAGGCCTTCTCGAGCAGCTCGTCCGGGCCGACGACGGCGCCGCCGGCCGCCATCAGCACCTCGAGCACGGCCAGCTCCTTCGGCGCGAGCTCGATCTCGCGGCCGGCGCGGGCGACCGTGCGCCGCGAGGGGTCGAGCACGACGTCGCCCGCCGTGAGCACCGGCGGGCGGGGGGCGCCGTTGCGGCGCGCGAGGGCGCGCGTGCGGGCCACGAGCTCGGCGAAGCGGAACGGCTTGGGGAGGTAGTCGTCGGCGCCGATGGCGAGCCCGCCGACCAGGTCGTCGACACCGCCGGCGGCGGTGAGCATCAGCACCTTGGTCTCCGGGCGCTCGGCGCTGAGGGTGCGGCAGACCTCGTCCCCGTGCAGCGCGGGAAGGTCGCGATCGAGCACCACGACGTCGTACGGGGCGGTCAGCGCCTTGCGCAGCGCGGTCTCGCCGTCGCGGGCCAGGTCGACCGCCATGCCCTCGCGGCGGAGGCCGCGTGCGACGGCATCGCCCACCCGGGGCTCGTCTTCGGCGATCAGCACGCGCATGGCGACCTACCGTGGCGTGCGCGCGTGAAGCGGGACGAAAGGGCCGCTAAATGCTGGTTCAGGACCGGCGTCCGTCTGCGCAGGCGGGCACACTGGCACGGTCGTCGGTCTGTGACGGCGGCCACACTGAAACCGTGGGGGAGCGGGAATGGTGACCGGGTGATCGCGAAATCGGTGAATGCGCTCGCCGAGCGCTACGACCCCACGGCCGTCGACCCGCCGCTGCAGGCGCGGGTGCGCCTGGCGGCCGGCGACGAGGCCCACGACGTCCTGCTGGAGCCCGACGGCGTCCGCATCGTGGCCGCCGGCCGCGCGGAGCCGGATGCGGTCATCTCCGGCTCGCCGACGGCGTGGCGGCGGGCGGCCAACGGCAGCGGCGGGCTGGCCGCGCTCGCCGGCGACGGCCTGTCGATGCGCCGCAACCTCCACGTCGCGGCCGGCTTCCTCGCCTCGACGTCGGGCGAGCGCGGTGGCAAGCGGCTGCGCCTGGAGACGCTCGAGACCCCGCACGGCCCGATCGCGACCGCGCAGGCCGGCTCGGGGACGCCGCTGCTGGCGATCCACGGGCTGGGCGGGACGAAGGCGTCCTTCCTGCCCACGCTCGCGCTCATGCGCGACCACTACCACGTGATCGCCGTCGACCTGCCGGGCTTCGGCGACTCCGTCAAGCCGTTGCGCGCGCCCTTCGACGCGCCGTACTTCGCGCGCGTCATGACGTCGGTGCTCGACGCACTCGGGCTGGAGCGCGCGCACGTGGCGGGCAACAGCATGGGCGGCCGGATCGCGCTCGAGATGGCCCTGACGGCGTCCGACCGGGTCGATCGCCTGGTCCTCCTGAGCCCGGCGATGGCGTGGCTGCGGCCGCGCCGCTGGGCGCCGGTGGTGAGGCTCCTGCGGCCGGAGCTGACGATGGTGCCGATGCCGGTCGAGGGGCTCGTGCGCCGGCTCGTGCCCGGCGGGAAGGACGGCTGGGCCGCCGCCGGTGTCGACGAGTTCATGCGCGCGTTCTCGACCGCCCGCGGGCGCCATGCCTTCCACGCGGTGGCGCGCAACATCTACCTCGACCGCCCGCACGGCGACGACGGGTTGTGGTCGCGGCTGGAGGGCATGACGCACGAGTCGCTGTTCGTGTGGGGCCGCCAGGACCGGCTCGTCCCGATCGGGTTCATGAAGCACGTCGAGCGCACGTTCCCCGCCGCGCGCCACCTCGAGCTGGAGTGCGGGCACGTCCCGCAGGTCGAGCGCCCGCTCGAGACGCACCGGGCCATGCGCTCGTTCCTCCGCTTAGCCTGGGATCCAGGCTAAGCCGGGTCTTATCTCAAGCTGACGGCGGGCGGGGCAGGCTCGCCGCCATGACTGCAGACGAGATCCCCGCGCGCCGCGCGACCCAGCCGGAGACCCCTGCCCGCAGCGCGATCGAGGGCGCGCTGTACGAGATCAAGCGCGTCATCGTGGGCCAGGACGACATGCTCGAGCGGCTGATGGTCGCGCTGCTCGCCGGCGGCCACGTGCTGCTCGAGGGCGTGCCGGGTCTCGCCAAGACGCTGACCGTGCGCACGCTCGCGGACGTCCTGGGAGGCAGCTTCCGCCGCATCCAGTTCACGCCCGACCTCGTGCCCGCCGACCTCGTCGGCACCCGCATCTACCGCCCGGACTCGGGCCGCTTCGACACCGAGCTCGGCCCGGTGTTCGGCAACTTCCTGCTCGCGGACGAGATCAACCGCGCGCCCGCCAAGGTCCAGTCGGCGCTGCTCGAGGTCATGCAGGAGCGGCAGGTGACGATCGGCGGCGAGACCCATCCTGTGCCGTCGCCGTTCCTCGTCCTCGCGACCCAGAACCCGATCGAGTCCGAGGGCACGTACCCGCTGCCCGAGGCGCAGGTCGACCGCTTCCTGCTCAAGCTGCTCGTCGACTACCCGGACCTCGGGGAGGAGGCCGCGGTCGTCGGGCGCTCGCTTGCGCCTGCGCCGGAGATCGCCGAGCGGCTGTCCACCGCCGACCTCGAGCGCTACTCCGCGGAGGCCAAGCGGGTCTTCGTGGATCGCGACGTGATCGGCTATGCGGTCCAGCTCGCCGATGCCACGCGCCACCCCGACCGCTACGGGCTGGGCGAGATCGCGCGCTACATCGAGTACGGCTCCAGCCCGCGCGGCCCGATCGGCCTGATCGCGTGCGCGCAGGCGCTCGCGCTGCTGCGCGGCCGCCGGCACGTGGTCGCCTCCGACGTGCGCGACCTCGCGCCAGACGTGCTGCGCCACCGGCTCGTGCTCTCGTACGAGGCGCTGAGCGACGGCGTGGCGCCCGACGACCTGCTCTCGCGGCTGCTCGGGGCGGTCGACGCGCCGGCGGAGAGCGGGCTGACCTCGCGCGTGACCGCGGTCGAGGAGGCCGCCGCGGCATGAGCGCGGTCGCGGCGCTGCGGCCGCCCGACGGCCGTCAAGGGCCTGGTTCCGTGCCACTGCGGCCGCCCGACGGCCGTCAGGGGCCCGGCCCGATGCCGGGCGCCCTCCTACGGATCCTCGACCTCGCGCTCGTGCGCCGGGCCGGTGGCGCGCTGCCCGGCGACCACCTGGCGCCGGGCGCGGGGGCGGGGACCGAGCTGGTGCAGCTCCGGCCGTACCAGGTCGGCGACGACGTGCGCCAGCTCGACGCCGCCGCGACGGCGCGCACCGGCGTTCCCCACGTGCGGCTGCAGGTGCCGGAGCGGACGCTGACGACCTGGCTCGTGCTCGACGTCTCGCCGTCGATGGCGTTCGGGACCGCGCGGCGGCTGAAGGCGGACGTCGCCGAGGGCGTGGCGATCGCCGTGGCCCGGCTGGCGACGCGCCGCGGCGGCCGGGCCGCGCTGCTGCGCAGCGGAGCGGGGGACGACCTGCTGCTCCCGCCACGCGGCGGCCGCAACGCCCAGATCGCCATCGAGCGCGTCCTGGCTGAGGGGGTCGCGGAGGACGCCGCGCACGACCGCGTGGCCTCGATCGGCCCGCCCGACGGCGCGGCCTCGCCCGGCGCGCTGGCCCGCGCGGCCTCGCCCGGCCCGCCCCACCGGGCGGCCTCGCCCGCCGCGCTCGCCCGCGCGCTCGTGCGGGTCGGACGCGTCGCCCAGCGGCCGGGGCTGGTGGTCGTGGTGTCGGACTTCCGCGAGGACGGCTGGCGCGCGCCCCTCGGCGCGCTCGGCGCACGTCACAGCCTGATCGCGGTCGAGGTCCGCGACCCGCGCGAGGCGGCGCTGCCGCAGGCCGGCCACCTCGCGCTCGTCGATCCCGAGACCGGCGCGCTGGTCGAGCTCGACAGCTCCCGCCCGCGCGTGCGCGAGCGCTACGCCGCCCTCGAGGCCGAGCGCCGCGAAGCCGTGGCCGCCGACCTCCGCGCGGCCCGCGCCGAGCACATCCTGCTCGACACCGGCCACGACTGGCTCCGCGCCCTCGGCCAGGGCCTCGACGTGCGCCGCCGCACACCGCGCGTTCACGCGGGCTCCGCCAGCGGCACCGTCCGCGCCGGCGGCCCCGATCGCGCCGGTGGCCCCGACCACCGTCGTGGGGCTCCCACATGAGCTTCGCGGCGCCCGTCTTTCTGCTCGCGCTGCTCGCGCTGCCCGCGGGGCTTGCGCTCCACGCGCTCGCCCAGCGCCGCCGCCGCCGGTACGCCGTGCGCTTCCCCGGCACGCCGGTCGCCGCGCTCGCCGCTCCCGCCACTCCGCGCTGGCGCCGGCACCTGCCCGCCGCGCTCGTGGCGGCCGGCGTCGGTGCGCTCGTGCTCGCGCTCGCGCGGCCCGAGGCGACCGTCGCCGTCCCCGTCGAGCAGGCGTCGGTGATGCTCGTCACCGACACGTCGCGCTCGATGACCGCCACCGACGTGGCGCCCGACCGCCTCGAGGCCGCCCGCTCGGCGGCGTACCGCTTCCTCGACGAAGCGCCGAAGGAGCTGCGCGTCGGCGCGGTCGCGTTCAGCGACACCGCGGCCGTGCTCCAGCCGCCGACCACCGACCACGAGCAGGTCCGCGCCGCGCTCGGCGGCCTCGTGGCCGATGGCGGGACCGCCACCGGCGACGGCCTCGAGGCTGCGCTCCGCGCGCTCGAGCCGACCGCCGGCGACCGCCGCCCGCCGGCCGCGGTCGTCCTCCTCTCGGACGGCAAGCAGACCACCGGCCGCGACGCCGTCGAAGTCGCCCGCGAGGCCGCACAGACCAGGATCCCGGTCTACACCGTCGCGCTCGGCACGCCCGACGGGGTGGTCGATGGCGTCCTCCGCGTCCCGCCCGACCCGCAGGCGCTCGCCGCGATTGCGGAGGCCTCCGGCGGCCAGGCGTTCGAGGCCGCCGACAGCGACCAGCTGACCGCGGTCTACGAGCGCCTCGGCTCACAACTCGGCACCCGCAAGGAGACGCGCGAGATCACCGTGGCGTTCGCAGGCGCGGGCCTGCTCCTGCTCGGTGGCGCCCTCGCCGGCTCCGTCCGCTGGCTGGGACGCCTGCCCTAAGGAGGGCTGACCCCTTACTACCCGCGGTAAGTCGGGCGTCAGACCCCCTTTTAACGCGTGGGCGGTGGGGTGGAGAGCGTGGCGAGGTGGGCCGGCTCGGGGGCGCCGCTCTCGTCGATCACGCCGAGTGTCTCGAGCTCGAGCACGATCACGATCTGGCGTGCGGCGACGGCCAAGAAGTCGTGGCGCTCGGGCTTGCGGTCACCGTCTAGCCAGCGGACCTCGGCTTCGGTGAGCGCGAGGAACTCCCGCTCGTGGGCGTTCAGGAAGTCGGTGGTGCGCGACCGGAAACCCTCGTGGGGCAGTTGCAGCGTGCCCTCGATCTCGTGGCGCTGGGTCTCGATGCGGACGCGCTCGCGGCGGAAAAGCATGCGAGTGAGTATCGGCCATCGGCGCGCGAGGCTGTATAGGGTGCGGCGCCCAATGCTCGACGTCGAGGCGATCCTGCGGCCGTGGTGGGACCTCTTCCGAGCCGACCACGGCGAGGTGTCGCTGTTCGACGCCCACACGCACATCGGGGACGCCGATCCCGACGGGGCGCGCCAGACGCCGGAGCAGCTACTCGCCGTGCTGGGCGCCGCCGACGCTCGCGGCGTGGTGTTCCCGCTGCACGAGCCCGACGGCTACCCACGAGCCAACGACCGCGCCCTCCAAGCGGCCGCCGACTCGAACGGGCGCCTCGTGGCCTTCTGTCGCGTCGACCCGCGCGCCGACCCGCTCGCCGAGGCCCGCCGCTGCCTCGACGCCGGCGCGCGCGGCATCAAGCTCCACCCCCGCGCCGAGCGCTTCACGCTGTCCGAGCCGGCGGTGCGGGACATCGTCGCCCTCGCACACGAGCGGCGCGTGCCGGTGCTCATCCACGCCGGCCGCGGCATCCCGGCGCTCGGCCGCGACACCGTCCGCCTCTCAGGGGAGTTCGGCCAAGCCCGGCTGATCCTCGCGCACGCGGCGATCTCCGACCTCGCCTGGCTGTGGCGCGTCCTGCCCGAGCACCCGAACCTGTTCGTCGACACCGCGTGGTGGGACCCGGCAGACCTCATAGCGCTGTTCACGCTCGCGCCGTCGGGCAACATCCTGTGGGCGAGCGACTCCCCGTACGGCCTGCCGCTGATGTCGGCCGTGCTGCACCTCCGCCTCGCGGTGCAGGCCGGCATCGACCGCCCCGCGCTGCGCTCGATCGCCGGCGCCCAGCTCGAGCGGATCCTCGACGGCGCCGAGCCGGAGCCAGCCGGCCCGCCACCACCGCCCACACAGCCGCTCGACCCCCTGCTGGAACGCACCATGTCGCACCTCAACCAGGCGATCGGGCGCTCGTTCGGCGGCGGCGACGCGACCGAGCCGGTTGCGCTCGCCCGGCTCGCCAGCGCGGTCGGCGACGACGGCCCGCACGCCGCCCTCTTCGCGGCAGTGATCACGCTCCTCGACCTCTACGAGGAGCACCTCGCGCCCCCGCGCCCCGGGACGCGCTACCCCGAGGCGATCCGGCTGCTGCTGATGGCGACGACCATCGCCCGCACGCCCGACGTGCCGATTCCGCGCTGACGCTACTCGTGCGCGAGCTGGTGGCGCAGGCGGTCGCGCAGCTCGGCGAACCGCACGGTCTCGTAGGCGATCACGGCCGCCAGGACCACGGCGGAGATCGCGACGATCAGCACCGCGTCCAGCTCCACGGTGACGCGCGACTCCTCGCGCGGCACGGCCGTCAGCCGGTGGGGGCGGCTCTCGGCGGTCGCGGACACCACCGCATCTTCGCAATCCTATGCGGCATGCTCGTCGCCGCAGTCGCGGTGGCGGCCGCCGTGGCGGCTGGCCCGCTCGACGGCCGCACCGTGGTCCTCGATCCAGGTCACAACGGCCGCAACGCCGCGCACCCGGAGCGCATCAGCCGCCAGGTGCACGTCGGCGGTGGGATGTACAAGGCGTGCAACACCACCGGCACCGCGACGGCGTCCGGCTACAGGGAGTCGCGCTTCAACCTCACTGTGGCGCGTGCCGCGGCGCGGATCCTTCGTCGTCGAGGGGCCGAGGTCATCCTGACGCGCCGCAACGACCGCGGCGTCGGGCCGTGCATCCCCCGCCGCGCGCGCATCGCCAACTCGGCGGGAGCGGACGCCGCGGTCTCGATCCACGCCGACGGCGGCCCGCCGGACGGCCGCGGCTTCCACGTGATCCGCCCGACGCGGATCGACGGGCTGACCGACGACATCTACCGCCCGTCGCGCCGCCTGGGGCGACTGATGCGCGCCGCGTACGAGGAACGCACGCGCCTCCCGCGCGCGACCTACGTCGGCGGCGACGGGCTCGTCGCGCGCTCGGACCTCGGTGGATTGCGGCTCAGCGACATCCCCGCGGTGTTCGTGGAGACCGCGAACATGCGCAACGCCGCCGACGCGGAGCTCGTTGAGTCGAGGCGGTTCCGCAGGCGGGTGGCCCGCGGCATCGCCGACGGCGTGACCCGCTTCCTTGGCGATGCCGCGGCATGGCCGACGGCGTGACCCGCCTTGTTGACCGCTGAGGGATCATCCACTGCGTGTACAACCTCGACTCGCTCGGCTGGCTGCTCTACGAGCGGCTCGCGACCGACGCCGTGGAGCGCGAGCTGGCGGTGCCGGCTTCGGCGTGGCAGGGCTCCTCCGACGAGGTCCGCGAGGCCCTGTGGGACGGCACGGTCCTGCGGATGGTGTGGCGGCGCGGCGACGCGCCGTGGCCCGAGCACTCGCACGTGATCGTCACCAACGCCGACGAGGCGGCGGTGCCGGGCGAGAACGGCGTCCGCGTCCTCGGCCGGCGCTGGCTGTCGGACGCGCTGGACCGCTCGGGCGAGCTGCGGGCGGCCCATCCCTCGGCGCTCGGCGGAGCGCCGGTGCCGGCGACCAGCAGCTCCTTCGACGCCGAAGCGGCGCGCGAGCTGGCGCGGGTGTTCGTGCCAGTCGCCGCCCATGCCCGGGTGCTCGAGGTGCTGCGCCGACACCGCTTCGCCGTCCTCACCGGACCGCCCGAGATGGGCAAGACGGCGGTGGCGCGGATGGTCGCGCTGGCGCTGGTCACCGACGGCTGGGAGGCGCACGAGTGCACGCGGCCGGAGGAGGTGTGGAGCGCGTGGGCCGACGACCGCGCGCAGGTGTTCGTCGCCGACGACGCGTTCGGCTCGACCGAGTACCGGCCCGACGCGGGCGAGCGGTGGGCGCGGGAGATGGAGCGGCTGCTGCGCTCGCTCGACGAGCGGCACGCGCTGATCTGGACGTCGCGGCCGGCGCCGCTGCGCGCCGGGCTCGCGCGCATCCACCGCGAGCGCGGCGCCGAGCGCTTCCCGCAGCCGGCGCAGGTGCTCGTCGACGCCGCGGCGCTCGACCGCGCCGAGAAGGCGCTGATCCTGTTCCGCCACGCGAAGGCGGCCGGGGCGTCGGGCACCGCCGCGGCGCGGCTCGTGCGCGAGCACGGCGACGCGATCGTCGAGGACCCGCACTTCACGCCGGAGCGCATCCGGCGCTTCACCGCCGGCCGCCTGTTCCGGCTCGACACGGCGCACGACGCGGTCGAGGAGGTGCTCCGGCGAGAGCTTCGCGAGCCGACCGAGGCGATGGCGGCGTCGTTCGCCGCGCTCGACCGCGAGCACCGCGCCGTGCTCGTCGCGATGCTCGACTGCGCGCCCGCGCTGGTGGCCGAGCGCGACCTCGCCACGGCCGCCCGCCGGCACGCGGAGCACGGCCTGCCACGCGCGCCGGCCGAGCTCATGGACCGGCTCGCCGACCACTTCCTGCGCGTGACGGACACGGTCGTCGGGTGGGTGCACCCAAGCTGGCGCGACCTCGTGATCGACCAGCTCACCACCGACGCCCCCGCGCGGCGGGCGTTCCTGGCCCACGCCGGGATCGACGGCCTGCTGCTCGCGGTGTCCACCGCCGGCGGGCGCGAGGGGGAGCGCGAGTTCCCGCTGCTGGTCGACGACGCCGACTGGGACGGGCTCGGCGATCGCCTGACCGCCATCGTCCGCGACACCGACGACCACGACACCCAGCGCGTGCTGCTCGGCCTCGACGCCGCGTTCGACGCCGTCACGCTCTCGCCGACCCGGCTGGAGCTGCGCGCCGTCGCCCAAGCCGTGCTGGCCACGGTCGCCCGGCGCTGGGACCGCGCCTACGCACCGGTGCCGGTGGCCGCGATGGTCGCCTGGCTCGAGCTCGCGGGCCGGGCGGGCCGGTTCGAGCCGGTGCCGCACCTCGAGCGCACCTGGTTCGCGGTGCTCCCGCCCCCCGAGGGTGAGCCGTCCGACGACGACCTGCGGCTGGCCGACGACTGGCTCTGGCTCGTGCAGGTCCTCTACGACAACCGGCCCGAGGAGCTCGAGCCGCTCGACTTCCCGGACGGGCACCAGGAACGGCTCGACGCGCTCGAGGCGGCCGTCGAGCACAACGACCGCCCGCTCGCGGACACCGTCCGCCGCCGGCTCGCGACCCTCTACCGGCTCGAGCCCGACCTCGGCGGCCCGATCGAGCCCGAGCCCACCCGCCCCGAGCTGCCGAGCGAGGAGCCGGAGCCGGTCGCCTGGCGGTCCCACAGCACCGTCGCGCGGATCCTGCGCGACCTCTGATTGTTCCCGGCGGAGTAGGGTCGCGCGGTGTCCATCGACGTCGAGCGAGTGCGCCGCGACACGCCGGGATGCGAGGCCGTCGCGCACCTGAACAACGCGGGTGCAGCGCTCATGCCGACGCCGGTCACCGATGCGGTGATCGCGCATCTTCGCCGCGAGTCCCTGATGGGCGGCTATGAGGCTGCCGCCGCGGCCGCGGATCAGGTCGAGAGGACCTACTCGGCCATCTCCGAGCTCATCGGCTGCCATGAGCAAGAGGTGGCCGTCGTGGAGAACGCCACGCGAGCATGGGACATGCTCTTCTACTCGTTCGCGTTTCGCGAAGGCGATCGCATCCTGACCGCGCGCGCGGAGTACGCGAGCAATGTCATCGCCTTCCTTCAGATCGCGCGTAAGACCGGCGCCAGGATCGAGATCATCGACAACGACGCCAGCGGCCAGGTCAGTGTCGAGGACCTGGAGCGCCGGATCGACGACGACGCCAAGCTCGTCGCTGTCACCCACGTGCCGACCCACGGCGGTCTGGTCAACCCGGCGGCGGAGATCGGCGCGGTCACGCGCGCCGCCGGGGTGCCGTTCCTGCTCGACGCCTGCCAGTCGGCCGGCCAGATGCCGCTCGACGTCAGGGAGCTCGGCTGCGACATGCTGACCGCCACCGGGCGCAAGTATCTGAGAGGTCCGCGCGGGACGGGGTTCCTCTTCGTGCGTTCCGAGCTCGTCGAGCACCTCGAGCCGCCGTTTCTCGACCTGCACGCCGCGGACTGGACGGCGCCCGATCGCTACGTGGTGCGCAACGACGCCCGGCGCTTCGAGAACTGGGAGACGAACTATGCCACCAAGATCGGCCTGGGGGTCGCCGTCGAGTATGCGCTGCGAATCGGGCTCGACGCGATCGAGCAGCGTGTTAGCGCGCTGGCAGATCGCCTCCGGGATCGACTGGCGGCCCTGCCCGGCGTGCGCGTGCACGACCAGGGCCGCCGGCGGTGCGGGATCGTCACCTTCACTGTGGAGGGCACGACTGCCAGCGAGGTCTGCCGGCGGCTGAGCGAAGCCGCGGTGAACACGTCGGTCTCGCTGGTCTCGTACTCGATGCTCGATCTGCCCGAACGAGATCTGCCGGATCTCGTGCGTGCGTCGGTGCACTACTACAACACCGATGCCGAGCTCGACCGGCTGTGCGACGTCCTCTCAACCGGCCCGTAGCCGCAGGGCTACGCGCTGGCCGGCGACGGTGCCGGTGACGCGCGTCGTGGTCCCGGCCGAGATGAGCGTGAGCTGGGCGGGCGGCACTCCGTGCCCGCGCAGCCGCAGCTGGGTGTGGGTGCTGCGACGGCCGATCTTCTGCGTGCCGTTGGCGATGGCGTCCTTCACGACGCGGGCACCGGCGAAGCGCACCCGGTGCTCGCTCACGACATAGGTGCCGCCGCGCAGGGCGTCGATCGGTCCGGTCATGCCGCTGTACGAGGCGGCGGTGCGTGCGTCGCTCAGCGTCGCGAGCGCGACGCCGATCGCGCGCCGCACGGATGCCGTGGCGCGCACGGACGGCGACCGCAGCCGGGCGGCGTGCAGCGCGGGGCGCCCGACGACCTCCGGCGGGCGGCCCGCGTGCCGGCAGCGGTTCGGGTCCGTCTTCAGGTGCTTGACGAAGTCGATCGCCATCGCCAGGCCGCACGGCTGAAGGTCGGGGGTGTGCCCGGCGTTGGCGACGACGGCGTAGATCGGGTGGGCGAACTGGGCGGCGGCTCGGCGGCCCTGCTCGATCGGCGTGTTGGTATCCAGGTCGCCGGACTGCACGAGCGCGGGCACGTCGGGGATCGAGCGTCCCTCCAGCGGCGAGCCGGCGGTCGGATCGGCCGGCCAGTCGAGGCACTTCGGGCCGGCGTCGATGCCGGTGTCCAGCCAGGCCTGAGCCGAGAAGGGGCGAAACTGCGCCGGGTTGAGCGCCGACAGCGCGCGGTCGTATTCGGCTCGCCGGGCCGCGGGCGCCGCCGCGAGGTCGTAGGGCCGCGGGTAGTCGTGACAGGAGACGGCGGCGGCCGCGCCGAGGCTGCCGAGCGACGGGTCGAAGAACAGGATGCCGGCCTCGTCGACGCGGGACACGGTGACCAAGCGCTTGAGCGGCGCGAGATCGTGATCCAGCGCGGCGTCGACGGCGGCCGGCAGCAGGCCGTAGACCCGCGGATCGCCACCGCCGAAGGTGACGTTCGCGAGCTCGCGCTCGCCGAGGGTGAGCCGGACGGGCCCAACCGGGCTGTGCGCGGTGAACCGCACCGGATGGCGGCGCAGCCGCCGCGCGAGCCGCCCGATGTCGTCAAGCACGCGGGGACCCGAGCAGCGGTGCGTGCGCCGGCAGACCAGCCCGATGACGCGCCGCACGGCCTGTAGCTGGTCGCGGCCCCAGCGGTCGAAGGCGATCGGCATCGCCCCGTCCAGGACGACGGAGCGAACGTGCTCCGGATACCGCGCGGCATACACCGGCATCAGAAACGTCCCGTAGGAATCGCCCCATAGGTCCAGCTTGTCGAGACCGAGCGCTGCTCGCACGGCGTCGATGTCGTCGGCGACCGCCGCCGAGCCGTAGAGGCCCGCACGCGCTCCCAGGTCGGCGCCGCAGATCGCCCAGATGCTCTCAAGGTGGAGCGACAGCGGATCGCGGGCAGCCAGGCTCGGACAACTCAACGCTCCCGATTGGCCGTTGCCGCGGGGATCGATCAACAGCAGGTCGCGGTCTCGTCGCAACGGCGCCAGCGCCTGCCGGTAGAGGCCCGCGTTGGCGATCGCGGTCTGGCCGGGACCGCCGGGGTTGGGAACGATCGTGCCCGCGGCCGGACGGGTCGTGTCCGTACGTGGCAGCAGCGCGTAGCCGATGTCGATCGTCCCGGCGGACGGGTTCGCGCGGTCGAGCGGCACGGTCACGCTGCCGCACCGGGCGCCGTCCGGGCACGGCGCGTCGGCGTGAGCGGCGCTGCTGAGCGCGAGGCCGCCAAGCAGGAGCGTGCATGTCGCGGCCAGCGCCCGGGAGGCGTTGCGCCTGAGGTTCGTCGAGAACATGCGGTGCACTCTGGCCGTCCCGCCGCGCGCCTCCCATCCGGCCTCCCTGCGTGTGTTGCTCCGCGCGCTGGTGCCCGGAGGGGCGGCTAGCCGTACGCTGCGGCGCTGATGTGAGGCGGCGGGCGGCCGCACGGTGGCGGCCGCTTGCAAGCTCTGACTACCGCAACACGTCGGTCACAGCCCGCACCCGCGCCGCCAACCCCGCGTGCTGTCCGCCAAGGCGGCGAGGAGGCGGCTGGGGAGCGCGAGCAGGGCGCTCCACCGGCTCGTCGATTCAGTTGGCATGGCTCAGGCGGTGGTCGCGGCGGCGGTGCGCGATCGCCGCGCTGCCGCCGAGCGCGAGCAGTCCGAACAGGAAGGCGGCGCCGACGCCGGCGTCGCCCCACTCGATGCCGCCGTCGGCGGCCGGCGAGGGCTGCGGCACCTTGACGACGACCACCTCGGGCGCGTTGAAGGTGCCGCGTCCGGCGGCGTGGTCGCGGGTGTCGGCCGAGCGGAGATCCTGCACCGGCGAGCGCACGTCCTGCCACGGGTTGTCGGCGCGCGGCTCCTGCGACAGCGCGGCGTCGCGGGCGTCCGGTGAACGCAGGTCCTGCTGGGCCGCTGCCGTCGGGGCGGCGATGGCGGCGACGGCGAGGCCGAGTGCCGCGGCGTGGATGAGTCGGTGGTGGCGCATCGTGCTCCTCCTGGTCGTGACCGCCGGGTGCGGTCCTGTGCCAGGCACTGTCCGTGGCGCCGGTAGACGGGGACGGAGGTGCGCGGTAGACGCGCGGTCGATGCGCCGATACGGTCGGCTCAACCCCATGGATTTCCGGCTTCTCGGCCCGTTGGAGGTCGTCGAGGACGACCGGCCGCTGGCGCTGGGCGGGAGCAAGCAGCGGTCGCTGCTGGCCGTGTTGCTGTTGCATGCCAACGAGGTGGTCGCGACGGAGCGGTTGATCGACGAGCTGTGGGGGGCTTCGCCGCCTGCGACGGTCGCCAAGAGCGTCCAGACCTATGTCTCGAGGCTGCGCAAGGAGCTCGGAGACGGGCGGCTCGAGACGCGGACCCCGGGCTACGTGGTGCGGGTGGATCCGTCCGAGCTCGACCTCGCGCGGTTCGAGCGGCTCGTCGCCGAGGCGAGGAGCGCGGGGCCGGAGCGAGCGGCGCGGCTGCTAGCCGATGCGCTCGCGCTGTGGCGCGGGGCACCGCTCGCAGATCTCGCCTATGAGCCGTTCGCGCAGGCCGAGTGCGCCCGCCTGGAGGAGTCGCGTCTGGCGGCGCTCGAGCACAGGATCGAGGCCGACCTCGCGCTCGGCCGCGACAGCGAGGTCGTCGCGGAGCTGGAGAGCCTGACCGCCGCCCACCCGCTTCGGGAGCGTCTGCGCGGCCAGCTGATGCTGGCGCTCTACCGCTCGGGCCGACAGGCCGAAGCGCTCGAGGCCTTCCGGTCGGCACGCGCCGCCCTCGTGCGACAGCTCGGCATCGAGCCCGGACGCCGACTGCGCGAGCTGCACCAGGCGATCCTCGAGCAGGACCCCGCACTCGACCGGGCTCTAACGGAGCCGGCGCGGGCCGACACCCCCCGCGGAGCCTTCGTCGGTCGCGAACGCGAGCTCGCCGAGCTCGTCGCCGCCCTCGAAGACGCGTTCGGGTCACGCGGGCGCCTGTGCCTGCTCGAGGGCGAACCCGGCATCGGCAAGAGCCGGCTGGCGGAGGAGCTGTCCGCGCGCGCCCGCGCCCGCGGCGCGCGGGTGCTGATCGGCCGCTGCTGGGAGGCGGGTGGGGCGCCCGCATACTGGCCCTGGACGCAGGCGTTGCGCGCCTACGTCCGCGATGGCGACGCCGCGGCGCTGAGCGCCCAGCTCGGGGCCGGCGCACCGGAGGTCGCGCAGATCGTGCCCGACCTACGGCAGCGCTTCCCCGACCTGCCGCCGCCGTCGGTCGACCCGGAAGGCGCGCGCTTCCGCCTCTTCGAGGCGACCGCCGAGTTCCTGCGCAACGCGGCCGCGGACCGCCCGATCGTGCTCGTCCTCGACGACCTGCACGCGGCCGATGCCCCCTCGCTCCTGCTGCTGCGCTTCGTTGCACGAGAGCTCGACTCGACCCGCCTGCTGATCCTCGGCGCCTATCGCAACGTCGACCCACGTCCTGCCGGGCCGCTGACCGAGATGCTCGCCGAGGTCGCTCGCGAGCCGGTCACCCGCCGGCTCTCGCTGGAAGGTCTCAGCGAGTCCGAGGTCGCCGAGTACCTGGAGCTGTCGGCATCGGAGAACCCGTCACCGCGGCTCGCGGCCGCGCTCCACGGGCAGACCGACGGCAATCCGCTGTTCGTCGGCGAGACGGTGCGTCTGCTGTCAGTCGAAGGCGCCCTGTCCGACGCGACGCCGCTGACGATCCCACAGAGCGTCCGCGATGTGATCGCCCGGCGGCTCACCCATCTCCCACAGGAGAGCAACCGGCTGCTGCTCCTCGCCTCCGTGCTCGGTCGCGAGTTCGCGCTCGACGTGCTCGCCCGACTGGGGGGCGTCTCGGGCGACGAGCTGCTCGAATGGCTCGACGAGGCGATCGACGCGCGCGTCGTCTCCGACCTCCCGGATTCCCCCGGGCGCCTTCGCTTCGCCCACGTGCTCATCCGCGACACGCTCTACGACGGGCTCACGAGCGCCCGCCGCGTCCGGCTTCACCAGCTTGCCGTCGCGGCGCTCGAGCAGCTCGACGACGAGCGCCCAGGGCCGCACCTCGCGGACCTCGCGCAGCACGCGATCGCCGCCGGCGAGCACGACAAGGGGCTGCGCTACGCCCGCCAAGCCGCGGACCGCGCGCTCGACCTGCTGGCCTACCAAGAGGCCGCTCGTCTCTTCCGGCTGGCGCTCGAGGCGCTCGTCGCGCAGCCGCCCGTCGATCCCTCGGCGCGCAGCGACCTGCTGCTGGCATGCGGCGACGCGCTCGCCAAGGCCGGGAGCGTGGCCGATGCCAAGGAGATGATCCTGGCCGCCTGCGATCTTGCGAGGAGGGCGCGCCTGCCCGAGACGTTCGCACGGGCCGCTCTCGGCTACGGCGGTTACGCCAGCTGGCAGCGGGCCGGCGGCGACACCCGCCTCGTGCCTCTGCTCGAGGAGGCGTTGACGGTGGTCGGCGAGGAACGGCCGATGCTCAGGGCGAGGCTGCTCGCGCGTCTGGCGGGCGCCCTCCGGGACGAGCCGTTGCTCGAGCCGCGGTCCTCGCTGAGCCGGGAAGCCGTGGAGATCGCTCGGCGCCTCGGCGACAAGGAAACGCTCGCCTACACGCTCACGAGCCTCTTCACGGCCACCTGGGGACCCGACGTGGGCGAGCTCGTCGCGATCGCCGAGGAGGTCAGTCGGCTGGCCGACGAGACCGGCTCGACCGACGTCGCACTCGATGCGCTCACGCTGAAAGGCGTCGTGGGCTGGCTCACGCTCGCGGACGAGGCCGAGACCGCGGACACCGCCTACGACGCACTGGCCGGGCAGCTGGGCCAGGCGGCACCGCGGTGGCAGGGCGTCATGCAGAACGCGCTCTGGGCGCTGCTCCGGGGAGAGTTCGCGCGTGCGGAGCAGCTCGAAGAGATGGCCCTGCGATCGGGGCATGCCCGCAGCGCGGACGCCGACTGCTCATACCGACTGGGGATGTTCATCCTGCGCCGTGCGCAGGGCCGCCTGTCGGAGATCGAAGGCCTCATCCGCGAAGCCGTGGACGCATACCCGGGGTACCGGTCGTTCCGCTGCTTCATCCCGCTGCTCGAGTGCGAGCTGGGACGGGTGAACGAGGCACGCGGAACCTTCGACGAGCTCGCCGAGGGGGAGTTCGCCGCGCTGCCGCGCGACGGAGAGTGGCTCTTCTGCCTCTCGATCCTCGCGGAGGTCGCGGCGTGCCTGCACGACCGCGACCGTGCGACCGTTCTCTATCGGCTGCTGGCACCGTACCCGCGCGTGAATGCGATGGCGGCGGGAGAGGTCGCCCTCGGCCCGGTCGCGCGCTATCTCGGCATCCTCGCCACGACGACCTCGCGCTGGGACGAGGCAGCCGCGCAGTTCGAGGACGCGATCGCGATGAACGCACGGATAGGTGCTCGCCCCTGGCTGGCCCACACCCAGGACGACTACGGCCGCATGCTGCTCGCACGCGGCCAGCCCGGTGACAAGCGGCGGGCGCTCGAGTTGCTCGCTACGGCGGTCACGGCCTATCGGGAGCTGGGGATGGAGAGCTGGGCGCAGTCCGCTGAGGAGCAAGCGCGGCACGTGCGGTCCTGAGCTCGCTCGCGGCGCGGCGCTGCGCGGATTCGGGAATCGGATGCCGGCTGAAGCGTGCCTCCTCGAACAGCGCCGTCAGCGTCGTGAGCGACTCCTCCGGCATCCCGTGTTCGCGCATGACGCGCCTGAGGTACTCGCGCGGCGCCTCGGCGGTCCGCGGGCCCAGCTCCCGCTCCGCGAGCACGTGCTCCAGCCGTGCGTACGCCTCGATGACGGCGGCGCGAGGGTCGGCCGGTTCGCGCAGCGGAGCGAGCGCCGCGTCGACCGCTTCTCGCGCGATCTGCGCCTCGTCGTGCACGACCTGAGCCGGCTCGGTCGTCGGTTGCTCGTCCGGCGCGGTCCGAGCCCGCCGGCGCCACCGCCACCGCCAGCCTCCGAGGCGCGGCAGGCGCCAGCGGACGCGCATGAGCTCGCGGACGATCCGCACAGCGATCCAGAGGGCTCCGGCGGCGCCGATCGCCCCGAGCAGCCACCACAGCCAGGCCGGCGGGCCCGGCGGGCCGAGCCCGTACGACTCGGGCGGGAATATCTCCGGAGGCAGCGCTCCCGGCACCGGGAAGCCCGACGTGATCACGCCGACCTCGATCAGCTCGCTGCGGCTCGGCACGTACGGCTCCGGTCGCTCCCGGATCGGCCCGTCGCCCGCAACGGCGACGACGCAAATCAGCGCCGAGAGCACGATCACGGCGGCTGCCGGTCGAACGCGCATCGCTCGGCGAGCTTAGTGGCCTTAGTCGCGCCCCGGCGCCCGCTCGGATACCGTCGTGCGGTGACGCTCGAGGCCTTCTTCGTCACGGTCGGCGCGATTGCGACGGTGATCAGCGTCGCCGCCCTCGCGGCTCGGCTGCCCGCCGCGAACCGCCCGCCGGCGGCACGGCCACGACCCCAGAGGACGTCGCCGCCGAGTCAGCTGCTCCGGATCGAGCGGATCGTCGATCGCTCGGGCGAGAGCGGCCTCACGGCGCACACCCAGCTACGGCCGATGCTGGCGGAGATCGCGGAGGCGCGTCTCGCCCGGCGGGGCGTGCAGCTGCGCCGCGACCACGACGAGGCCCGGCGGCTGCTGGGGCCCGAGGTGTGGGAGCTCGTGCGTCCGGACCGTCCGCCGCCGCGTGACGGCCGCGCCCGCGGCGTCGCCCCGCGCGAGCTCGAGGCAGTGCTCGACCGGCTGGAGGCGCTCTGAGCTTCTCCTCCTCCGCCGAGCTCGGGGACCGCACCGCCCGGATCCTCGGCGAGGTGGAGCGGGCCGTCGTGGGCAAGCGCGACGCGCTCGAGCTCATCCTGCTCGGGCTCCTGGCCGACGGGCACGTGCTGATCGAGGACAACCCGGGGCTCGCCAAGACGCTGATCGCCCGTTCGTTCGCCGCGGTGACCAGCCTCCGGTTCGCCCGCGTCCAGTTCACCCCCGACCTCATGCCGTCGGACATCACCGGATCGGCGATCTACGACGAGCGCATCGGCGACCTTCGCTTCCAGCCCGGACCGATCTTCACTCACATCCTGCTCGGCGACGAGATCAATCGCGCGCCGCCGAAGACGCAGGCTGCGCTGCTGGAGGCCATGCAGGAACGCCAGGTCACGAGCGAGGACGGCACGAGGGAGCTCGAGCGCCCGTTCCTGGTCCTCGCGACGCAGAACCCGATCGAATACGAGGGCACCTACCCGTTGCCGGAGGCGCAGCTAGACCGCTTCCTGATGCGGGTCGGCATCGGGTATCCGAGCCGCGCGGCCGAACTCGAGCTGCTCGCCCGGCGGCTGGAGCGCGGCCAGGACGAGGTCGAGCTGGAGACCGTCGTCGAACGCGAGGAGCTGCTGGCGATGCAGCGCGCGGTCGAGCGCGTGCACGCCGACGAGGGAATCCTCGCCTATTCGGTCGACCTCGTCACCGCCACGCGCGAGAGCTCCCAGGTGCAGGTGGGAGCCAGCCCGCGCGGCACGCTCGCGCTGCTCAAGCTCTCGCGGGCCAGAGCGGCCTTACAGGGTCGCGATTACGTCACGCCCGACGACGTGAAGGTCGTCGCCGTGCCGGCGCTCGCGCATCGGATCACGCTGCGCCCCGAGCTCTGGATCCAGCGCGTGCAGGCCGAGGACGTCGTGCGCGACTGCCTCGATCGGTGTCCGGCGCCGCCCGTGCGAGTGCCGTGACACGCGCGGCGTCACCGCGGTTGCGCGTGTACGCGGCGCTCGCGGCGACCGCGCTGCTGGTCTCCCTCGTCACGGGGCGACCGGAGCTCGCGGTCCTCGCGACGCCGTTCGCGCTGGTGGTCGCGGTCGCGCTCGCCGGCGAGCCGCTGGCGCTCGAAGGCGATCTGCGGCTGGACCGCGACCGCATCCTGGAGGGAGACCGGCTGCGCGCGACGCTCGCCGTCGAGAACCGCGGCGCGGGTGCGCGCGTCGACGTCCACCTGACGACCTCCGCGCGACTCGACAGCGACCCGATGCCGATCGGGTTCTGGCTCCCACGCGGAGAGCGGCGGGAGCTGAGGTTCGAGCTTGCGGCCCGGCGCTGGGGCGTGCACGAGGTCGGTCCCGCGATCTGCCGCGCAAGCGACCGGCTCGGAGCGACGACGCTGGACGGACCGCTGGGCGAGGCCGCTCAGGTTCGGGTCTACGCCGGCGTCGAAACGCTGCGCAGGATCGTCGCGCCGCTCCGTACGAGGCCGGTCCTGGGCAGCCAGGTGTCGCGCGAGCGGGGCGAGGGGATCGAGTTCGCCGATCTGCGGCCGCTGGCGCCGGGCGACCGTGCTCGCAGCATCAACTGGCGCGCGACCGCGCGCCGCCGCGCGCCGTACGTCAACGTCCAGCATCCGGAGCACAGCTCGGACCTGGTGCTGTTCCTCGACACCTTCGCGGAGGCGCAGCTCGCGGAGGAGGGAACGCTCGACGCGGCGGTGCGCGCCGCAGCGGCACTCGCCTCCACGTACCTCGCCCGGCGGGACCGTGTGGCGTTGGTGAGCCTCGGCGGGGAGCTGAGTTGGCTTACCGGCAGCCCCGGCGCACGGCAGCTGTATCGCATCCTCGACGCGCTGTTCGCCAGCGAGGTGCGGCGGAGCTTCCGGTGGAAGGGCGTCACCCACGTGCCGCGGCGGCTGCTCCCGGCGCGCGCCCTGGTGATCGCGCTGACCCCACTGCTGGACGAGCGCGGGATCGGCGCGCTGCTCGACCTGCGCGCCCGCGGGTACGACCTCGCCGTCCTCGAGATCTCGCCGCTCCGAGAGGGGCGTCGCGACGACCTCCCGCTCCGGCTCTGGAGGCTTCAGCGGGACGCCCTGCGCTCGCGCTTCGAGACGCTCGGCATCCCGGTCGCGCATTGGGATCCCACGCAGGCCGGCGTCGAGCTCGCCGTCGAGGAGGTGATCACGTTACGGCGCCACGCACGGCCCGTCGCGCGCGCCTGACGACCGCCGCGGGCGCGATCGTGCTCGCCGCGATCGCCGCTGCCTTTACCGCCGGGTCGCCCGCCGTCGCGGCGGCCGCGACGTTGCTGCTGTCGCTGGCGCTGCTCGCCGGCCGAACCGTGCCGGTCTCCATCGCGCTGGTGCTCGTGGGGACGATCTACGTGGTTCCGGACGGCGACCGTTCGATACCAGCGCCGATCTACGCGGGAGCGCTGTTGCTCATCGCCGAGCTCGCCTTCTGGTCGCTGGACGAGCGCGCGCCGGGACGGGTCGAGCCGGGTTCCGCTACGCCCCGACTCCTGGGGATCCTCGCCGTCGTGACCACCGGCGGCGCGGCCGGCGCGCTCGTGCTGCTCGCGTCGGAGTCGGACGTCGCACGATCCTCGGCGAGGACCGCCGCCGGCGTCGCCGCGATCCTCGCCTGCATCGCGGTCCTCGCCGCCCTCGCCCGGTCTCACAACACCGCGGGTTAGTCTTGGCACGTTCGCGCCTCCGCTCGACACGGCGGGCAACACCGTGCGCGGACAGCTCACCGCACGGTTCCTGTCGCGCGCACTCGGGCTGGACATCATGTAACGGGCCGAGGATCGAGAAACCGACACTTGAAGTGGCCGGATCGGCGGACCGGTGCAACAGTTGTCGTCATGATCGAGCCACTCGCCGACATGCCCGCGGGAACCGTCGGGTTCCGCGTCGCAGGCGAGGTCGAGCGCGAGGACTATGACGAGCTGCTCGTGCCCGAGCTCCACCGGGCGCTCGAGAGCGATGGCGGGCTGCGGACGCTCTACGTGATCGAGGACCTCGACGAGATCGAGCCCGGCGCCTTGTGGGCCGACGCCAAGCTCGGGTTCGACCTCGGCGTTCGGCATCACGATGCGTGGGTTCGATCGGCGATCGTCACCGACATCGACTGGATGGCGCGCGCTACCCGGCTGTTCGCGTGGATGATCCCCGGCGAGGCGCGCGTGTTCCCGCTCGGCGAGCTCGAGCAGGCGAAGACCTGGGTCGCAGGCGACGCGCCCTAGCGCCCTCGCCGCCCCGGAATGGTCGAGCGCCCGTAGGATGCTCGCGTGGTCGGACGTTGGACGTCGATTTTCGTGTCGTTCGCCGCCGCGTTGCTGCTCATCGTGCTGATCGACGGCTGGGCGATTGCCTTCCTGCCCAGGGCGATCGAGAAGGTCGTCATCCTCGCCGCCTTCCTGATGCTCGTCTATGTGGCGATCATCGGGCTGCTGGCCCGCCGACGCAGCGCGAGCAGTAGGCAGGCACGAACCCAAGACCGCAACCCTCGCTAGGCATCTCCTGGCGGGTCGCGGGCGCTGCCCGTCAACCGCCCGTGGTCGGGTCGTCCGCAGGCGGCTGCACGGCATGTACCTGCGGGATCGGGCTCCAGATGCCACGGACGGCCTGACCCATGATCGCCCGGACCAGCCGCGGCATGACACGCGTGAGCTTGCCGGTCCTGGCTGGCGTCCACGGGCCTCGCGCGCCCCGGACGAGCGCTCGCGCTTTCGTCCCACCGGGGTGCGAGTGAGCTCGAGCGTGGCGCGGACGACCGCTCCCGCCCGCCGATTGTTGCGGCGGGTGGGCCGGGCCGAGGCCGGCGATCCGGGCAACGTGTCTTCGCGCGTGGCGGTCGTCAGCCGTTAGCGCGCGCCCGCGTGACGGCGGATCGGCCGACCGGTCTGGATGCGCGCGAACCAGGCAAGCCCGATCAGGGTGCCTGCGATCGACAGCAGCAGGTTCCACCGCAGGCCGAGGACGTGCGCGGCAGGGTCGACGCGCAGCAGTTCGTCGACGATGCGAAAGGCGCAGTACCCGGCGACGTAGAGGGCGAACAGGCCAGGTGGGCGGATGCGACGGTGGTGCCCGAGCCAGACCAGAGCGGCAGCGAGGCCGAGGTTCCAGAGCAGTTCGTAGAGGAACGTCGGGTGGAAGGTCGGCTCGGTGGCGTAGCGGTCGGGGCGGTGCTCGGGGTCGATCTCAAGTGCCCACGGCAGGTCGGTCGGGCGCCCGAACAGCTCCTGGTTGAAGTAGTTGCCGATCCGTCCGATCGCCTGTGCCACCAGCAGCGCCGGCGCGGCGGCGTCCATGAAGCGGGCGAGGTCGGCGCCGGCGCGTTTGACGCGCCACAGGCCGACCAGGGTGCCGAGCGCGATCCCGCCCCAGATGCCCAGACCGCCCTCCCAGATCGCGAACGGCCCCCACCAGTCGTCGAAGGCGTCCCCCGGGGTGGTCGCGAGGAAGTACAGGCGTCCGCCGACGATGCCGGCCGGAAAGGCCCACAGCACGACGTCGTAGACGAGCTCGCGCGAGCCGCCCTCGGCTTCCCATCGGCGTCGGGTGATCGCCACCGCCGCGATCACCGCGAGCGCGTAGCAGAGACCGTAGACGTGGACCGTAAAGGGGCCCAGGTCCAGGGTGTTCGTCGACGGGCTCGGGATGGCGGCCGACGGCGGACCCATGCGGAAGAGCATGACGCTCCACGAGCGAGCTCGAGCTCGTGCCGATTGACACGTCCTACAGCCTGTAGGAAGCTTCGGTCTATCGAGCGCTCCTGGGGAGGGGCGCGGGGAGGAGAACAGTTCCATGCGAAGGCGCGCTGTTGCGCTCGGCGCCGCACTGGCCGGCATCCTTGGCCTGGCCACGCCCGCGGGGGCCGCGATCCCAGTTCACGCGACCGGCTGGAACGCGGAGGACGGGCCGATGCCGGCCATGGCGGAGCATCCGGGTGGGCCGGGGCACCTCTCGCCCGGGAGCAGGAACGTCGACCTCGTCGGCAGGGTGCAGCTGACGAACATCGACGGCGGCATCGCCGACGTGGGGTCGTTCGGTGGCTACGCGTATCTGAACGCGTTCAGCCCCGAGTGCGTCTCCAACGGCGGCACCGGAACGGGCGTGCACGTCGTCGACATCCGGAATCCGAGCAACCCGCGGAAGGTCGGCTTCATCGCGGCGCACCCGAACAGCTACGTCGGCGAGGGCATCCACATCGTCCGCGCGGACACGCCCTCGTTTAGGGGCGACATCCTGATCCACAACAACGAGACCTGCAACGCGGCGCAGTTCGCGCCTTCTGGCGCGTCCCTGTGGGACGTCACCGATCCGCTGAGCCCGAAGCCGCTGTCGCTGAACTTCGGCGACCCGAGCCCGGCGGTTGCGGGCCAGACCTTCCACACGACTCACAGCGCCCAGCTCTTCGTCCAGCGCGGGGTGCTCGCCGGTGGCAAGGACCGGGTCATCGCGACGCTGCAGGACAACCAGGACCTGGCGGACGTGGACATCTTCGACGTCTCGAACCCCCGCAGCCCGGTCATGCTCTCCGAGCCGGGGCTTGAGAGCTGGCCAGGCGCCCAGGGCTCGTACGCGAACGGCGACACGGTCTTTCACCACGACATGCAGCACAAGCGGATCGACGGGCATGACTACCTGCTCGTCTCCTACTGGGACGCCGGCCAGGTGCTGCTGAACGTCGACGATCCGGCGAATCCGGTGTTCGTGGGTGACTCGGACTACCGCTTCCCCGATCCGCTGATGCCGCAGTTCGAGATCCCCGAGGGCAACAGCCACCAGGGGTACTGGTCGAGCAGCAACGACTTCATCCTCTCGACCGACGAGGACTTCTCGCCGTTCCGGACCGACTTCCAGATGACCAGCGGGGCGAACGCGGGTGCGTACGGCGCGGGTGAGTTCGGCTTCACGCCGTCGGTTGCCAGCCAGCCGGGCGGGACGATCGGCGGGCCGACGGTCTTCGGTGGACGGGGCTGTTTTGCCGCCGGCCCGAACGCGGGGCCGGACGCCGTCGGGGATCCGGCTCCGCCTCCTGCGAGCGCGATTCCGGCGGCACCGGGCGAGGATAAGACGGTCGTGTTCTCGAGGGGCGGCTGCTTCTTCTCGACGAAGATCGCCGCCGGCCAGGATCTCGGCTACGACGTCGTCATCGTCGGCCAGAGCCACGCGGGCACCCGTGACGGCCTGCTGCCCGACGGCTTCTTCTGCGGCGGGCAAGGACACGACTACGACGAGCAGATCCCGGCGATCTGCATCGGCCACCGCGCCATGCACCTGATGTTCAACGACACCCCCGAGTACACAGGTGCGGACGGCGTCGACGTGCTCCTCGGAACGCTCGGCGCGAGCTACCTCGCCAGCACCGAGTTCGACGGCTGGGGCTACGTGCAACTGCACGACGCCCGCGATCCCAACCTCCGGATCATCGACTCCTACGCGGTTCCTGAGGCCCTGGACGAGGACTTCGCCGAGGGGTTCGGAACCCTCAGCGTGCACGAGGTCAAGACCGACCCGCGGCCGAAGAAGGACCTCGCCTACATCTCGTACTACAACGCCGGAATGCGCGTGGTCAAGTTCGGCCCCGGCGGGATGACCGAGGTCGGCCACTACATCGCCGAGGGCGGCAACCACTTCTGGGGCACGTTCCCGGTCTGCGCCGGCCAGTGCCTGCTCAACGACAAGGACCAGGGCCGCGGACGGCACAACGAAAAGCGCCCGCTCCTGTCTGATGAGCGACCGCGACAGCGGTCTGTGGATCTTCCGCTACACCGGCAAGGAATAGCCGTCTCAGGCGCCGGCCCCGGGAGGGGCCGGCGCCGGTCACGCTCACTGTCGCCGGTGCCGCGAGGAATGAGGCGTCTTTCGACGCCGGGCGGCCGCCTTCGCTCATCGCGGCGTCGGACTCGTGCCCGGCCGGCTTCACCAGCCTCGCCCGTTCTTGCTTTCGTCCGCGCGACAACGTGCTCGGGGCCCCTGCCAGCATCCGGTCCGATGTGCCCACCGATCGCGCGGCCGAGTTCCTACGCCCGACCGTGACCCAGTGCGCGAATCACTTGCGCCGCTGTTGCCGAACCCGCGCCGCCGTCATCGCGATCTTGGCGTTAGGGGCGGTCGCGGCGGCGGCGTGTGGCAGTGGCAGTTCTGACCGGTCCGCGAGGGCGACGCCGGCCGACCGGTTCGATGCCGACGCCGCCTTGTTCTTCTCGAGCCGCGGCGAATAGCACGCCGACGGGACCCTGCTCTACACCCGGATCCGAAAGTCGCCGTACTTCTACCTCCTCGTCGTCATCGGGTCAGCTGCGCGCCTCAAGCACGTCGGGGAACCACGCGGGCGTCGAGGGCCACCGCGCCGGCCGGCGTGACCAGGAGCGGATTGATCTCGAGCTCGTCGACGTCGCGACAGGTCGCGCCGAGCCACGACAGCGCCGCGGTCGCCTCGGCCGCGGCCGCGATGTCGACCCGCGGCCGCCCGCGCGCGCCCGTGAGCAGAGGGGCGCCACGGAGCGAGAGGAGCAGCCTGTGCGCACCGTCGGCGTCGACGGGCCCGAGCGCGACGGCGACGTCGCGCAAGATCTCGGCGTACACGCCGCCGAGGCCGACGAGCACGATGGGGCCGAAGCGCGCGTCCCGGCGCGTCCCCACGATCAGCTCGACCCCGTCGTGCACCGGGGCCATCCGCTCGACCGACAGCTCGTCGGGCGCGAGGTCCGCCCACAGGACGTCGAGCGCATGGCTGAGGCGCTCGTCGTCGGGAATGCCGACGACGACCCCGCCGGCGTCGGATTTGTGCAGCGCGCCGGTCGCCTTGAGCACGACCGGGAAACCCAGCTCGCCTGCCGCCGCATGCGCCTCGTTCGCCGTCCGGACGCGGCGAGCTTGCACGAGCTGGATCCCCGCGAACGCCACGAGCCCGCGCGCACCCCAATAGTTGGCGGCGACCCGCCGCGGCACCGGGTCCGGCACCGGCGGGATCGCCTGCGGCGCCTGCACGGGGCGGGCTCGCAGCGCCACGAGCGCGCGTGCAGCAGCGTCGATCTCCCGGTAGACCGGTACGCCGCCGGCGCGCAGCGCCTTCGCGGGAGCCGAGTCCCCGTGCATCGTGTGCACGACGAGCGGCATCCGCGCTTCCTCCGCAATCCGCGCCAGTTCTCGCGCCGCCAGCAGCTCGGCCCCGCCACCGTACCCGCCGAAGTAGCCGGTGAGGACAACCGCGTCCACCTCGCCGCCTGCAAGCAACGCGCTGGCCACCCGCGGGTAGGTCGTCACGTCCCGCTCGCCGCCGCCCGCGAAATCCACCGGATTGGCGGTCGACGCGTGCGCCGGCAGCATGCCGGCGATCTCGCCAGCGAGACGCTCCGATAGCGCCGGCAGCTCGAAGCCGACGGCCGAGACGGCATCGGCCGCGATTGCGTTGTGGCCGCCGCCGTCTCCCATGACGCCGATTCGCGGCCCCCGCAGCGCGTGCTCCGCCAGAAGCGCCTGCGCCGCGTCCGCCAACTCCTTGGGCGTCGCGGTCTGGACGATGCCGGCGGAGCGGCACGCCGTCTCGACCGCGCGTGCATCGCTCACCAGCGCGCCTGTATGAGAGCGGGCTGCGCGCGCACCCGCGGGACTCCGGCCGGCGGTCATGAGGACGACCGGCTTGCCTGCCACCACCGCTGCGCGAGCGGCGCGCGCGAAGCCGCGACCGTCGCGGAAGTCCTCGACGTAGACGGCGATGAGACGAGTCCGCTCGTGGGCGGCGAAGCTCTGCAAGAGGTCGGTCGCGTCGAGGTCGGCCTGGTTGCCGAGTGACGCAAAGCGCGAGATCCCCAAGTCATACGCCGCCAGGAGCTCGCCGATCTCGAGGGCGACGTTGCCGCTCTGGGAGATCAACCCGACCGGGCCGTCGCGGAATCTGGCCCAGGCGAGCCGGAGGTCCGCATGCGCATCCGCGACGCCGAGACAGTTCGGGCCGAGCAGCAGGGCGCCGGCCTCACGGATGCGAGCGACGACCTCCAGCTCGCGCCTGAGCCCTTCGGGCCCCGACTCGCCGAGGCCGGCGCTGATCGCAACGATCGCCCGCGCCCCTGCGTCGATGGCCGCATCGACTGTCTCCTCGAAGCCCGTCGCCGGTACTGCGATGGCGACGAGATCGGGCGCCTCGGGCAGCTCGGAGAGGGACCGGTGAGCCCGGCGACCGAGCACGTCGGAGCTCTTGCGGTTGACGAAGTAGACGCGGCGCAGATGCTCGCCTTCGAGGGCGCCCTTCGCGAGGAAGTAGCCCCATTTGCCGGGGGTGCCCGAGGCGCCGACGACGGCCACCGACCGCGGGGCGAACAGCACGTCGAGATCGCGCTCGCTTCCGGCAGTGACCGGGCCGTTCTCATCGTGAACCACGATCGCTCATTGTGAAAGGATCTGCGTCCGAACGTCAAACCGCCGATCATGGACACGGTTCCCGACCTAGCGCCGCCGCGGCGTTCGAGCACCATCCAGTCGGTCGACCGCGCCGCGACGCTGCTGAAGGCGATCGCCAACGCGCGGCGGCCGCCCACGGTCATCGAGCTGGCGGAGGCGTGCGGCCTGAACCGCAGCACCGCGTGGCGGCTTCTCGCCACGCTGGAGCGGCACGGGCTCGTCGAGCGCGACAGCGTCACACAGCGCTATGGCGTCGGGTATGCGCTGCTGGGGATCGCGGCGGCGGCCGATCAGGAGTCGCTCGCGCGCCGTGCGCACCCGGCGCTGGAGCGCCTCGCGCACGAGACGCGTGAGACGGTCGGACTCGCCGCCGCGAAGCGTTTCCAACTCGTCTACGTCGACCAGGTGGAGGCCCCACAGATCATGGCGGTGAACTGGCTCGGCAAGTCCGTGCCACTTCACGCGACGTCGGCAGGCAAGGCGTTCCTCGCGTTCCTGGACGAGGACGAGCGCGACGCGCTGCTCGGGGGCGACCTGGAGCGCTTCACCGCCTCGACGGTGACCGACCGGCGCACGTTGGAGCAGCAGTTCGACGCGATCCGGCGCGACCGCTCCTGCGTCTGTGTGGGCGAGCTCGAGGACGCGCTGTTCGGCGCGTCGGCGGCGGTGCTCGGCGCCCGACGGCGGCCGGTCGCGGTGGTCAGCGTCTGGGGCTCCGAGCACCGCGTCCCGCGCTCGCGGCTCGCCGAGATCGCGCGGCGAACGCGGCAGGCGGCCGACGAGATCGAGGCCCTGCTGCCGTGAGTCGCGGGCGGGATGCGCCGCTGGTGGACGCCCGCACCGAGGGGCCCGTGTGCGTTCTGGAGCTGCGGCGCGAGGCCAAGCTGAACGCCCTGTCGACCGCGCTCGAGGGAGCGCTTGCCGACGCGCTGTCGCGCGACGAGGTCCGTCGGGCCGGCTCGGTCGTCCTGACCGGGCACGGTCGCGCCTTCTCAGCGGGGGCGGACGTCGGCGAGCTGCGGGAGCGCAGCCCGGAGGCCGTGCTCGCCTATTACGAGGCGACCGGCGGCGTCTACGAGCGGTTCGCGGCACTTCCGCAGCCGACGGTGAGCGCGATCGGGGGCTACTGCCTCGGCGGCGGCCTCGAGCTCGCGCTCGCAACCGACTTCCGGATCGCCGACGAGACGGCGGTGTTCGGCTTCCCCGAGGTCGGGCTGGGCATCCTGCCGAGCTCGGGGGGCACCCAGCGCCTCACCCGCCTCCTCGGTCCGGCCCGGGCCAAGGAACTGATCCTCCTGGGGTCGCGCGTCGACGCCCCTCAGGCGCTGGCCCTCGGCCTCGTGTCCGAGGTCGTCCCCGCAGGGGCAGCACTCGACCGCGCGCTCGTCCTGGCACGCGGCTTGGCCGAGCTTCCGCGGCTCGCGGCCTCGGTCGCCAAGCAGGCGATCGACGCGGTGCCCGAAGGCTCGCACGCCGTCGGAATGCTGGTCGAGCGGCTGGCCTACGCGACGCTCGCCCAGACAGCGGACGCCCGCGCAGCTTGCACGGCCTTCGAGGAGCGGCGCCGTGACGGCGGCTGACGAACGAGCGCCATTCGAGCACGAGAAGCGGATCGAGATCCGGTGGCGCGACCTGGATGCCTTCGGTCATGTCAATCACGTCGTCTTCCTGACCTACCTCGAGGAGTCGCGCGACGAGTGGTTGGGGGGCAGGCTCGGCGATCCCGACCGGGTGTGGGACTGGGTGGTGGCGCACGTCGAGGTCGACTACCGCCGGGAGCTCGGTCTCGCCGACGACACGGTCCTCGCCACCTGCCGCCTCGCGCGCATCGGCCGGTCGAGCGTCTCCACGCATGAGGAGGTCCGGACCGCCACGGGCCTGCTCGCGGCCGAAGCCAGCGCGGTGCTGGTTGCGCGTGACCGTGAGTCGGGGCGCTCGCGCCCGCTCACGCCGGCCGAGCGGGCCGCGTTCGAGCGCGTCTGTTAGCCCTCGAACAGGCTGCGGGCGATGATCAGCCGCATGATGTCGCTCGTCCCGTCCCAGATCTCGTCGAGCTTCGCGTCCCGGAGCCACTTCTGCACCAGCGACGACCGGACGTAGCCGGCGCCGCCGAGCGTCTGCACCGCTGCCCATGCCGTGAACCACGCCGCCTCGGACGCGACGAGTTTCGCCATCGCCGCCTCGGTCGAGAACGGATCGCCGGCGTCCGCGAGGTCGGCCGCGTGATGGGTGACGAGCCGTGCCTGATCGAGCTTGAGCTTCGCATCGACCAGGCGGAACGAGACCGCCTGGTGCTCGTGGATCTTGACCCCGAAGGCCTCCCGCTCCCTCGCATGCTCGACGGCGTGCTCGAGCGCGGCCCGGCCGACGCCGAGCGAGCTCGCTGCGAGCTGGACCCGAGCCCGGTCGAACACACGCATCAGCCCACGGAAGCCGTTGCCCTCCGGGCCGAGCCTGCGGTCCTGGCCCACGAAGCACTCCTCGAAGTGCAGCTCACCGGCCGGGAAGCAGCGGCTCCCCATCTTGTAGAGACGGTCGCCGATCACGAAGCCGGGGTCATCGCGTTCGACCACGAACGCCGTGATGCCCCTCGAGCGCGTGCCGGGCGCGACCGTGGCAAAGACGATGCACACGTCCGCCAGCGGGGCGTTCCCGATGAACTTCTTGTGACCGTTGATCACGTAGCCGCCCGCGACGCGCCTGGCCTGGGTCGCGATCGCCGCGGCGTCCGAGCCGGCACCGGGCTCGGTGATCGCGACCGCGCAGACCGGGGGGTCGAGGTCGCAGATCGGCCGCAGCCAGCGCTTCTTCTGCTCCTCGGTTCCCAGCTCGAGTACCGGGTGTGCGAAGAAGCCGCCCTGGGCGATCACCCATGAGATCGGACTGTCGCCCCAGGCCAGCTCTTCGATCACGCGGCAACAGTCGCGCAGGCTCGAGACCCCGCCCCCGCCGTACTCCGCCGGAATGTCGTAGCAGGTCAGGCCGAGCGCCGCGGCCTTGCGGACGAGCTCGTGCGGGAAGTCCTCCGATTCATCGAACTGCAGGGCGACGGGTCGCAGCTCCTCGACGGCGAATTCGCGCGCTAGGGCCACCAGCTGTTCGGAGTAGGTTTCGCCGGGACTCACCGCCGCGGTGCCGGCGTGCGAATCGCGCGTCCGGCGCGCTCAGGCCACGGCAGGTCTGCGTGCGCGGCCGCAATCCTCGCGATCCGGTCGAGGATCTCGGGATCTGCGGGGCTCGCACGCCCCTCGGAGGTGTCAATGTGCAGCAGCATCTGTTCGGCCGCGGCGAACGGACCGTCCCCGTCCGAGCCGTGCAGCTCGTGAAAGACGTGCAGGCGCTTGTCGTCGTAGCCGAGGACCTGGGTTGTCACGTGCAGGAACTCACCCGCGGAGGCCGCGCGCAGGTGCGACAGGTGCGTCTCCACCGTGTAGTAGCTGCCGCCCGCACTCAGGTAAGCGGCATCGATCCCGATGTAGCGTAGGAGGGCGTCGGACGAATCGCCGAACGCCTGCAGGTAGCGACTTTCGTGCGCGTGACCGTTGTAGTCGACCCACTCGGGCGGGACGCGCACAGTGTGGAGGCGAAGCGGCCGCGAGAGGTCGTCACCGTCGGCGATGACTCTGGGGTGGCCGGCATCGAACAGCGCGCGCTCGTGCTCGTCGAGCACCGCGCCGGCGCCGAAGCGGTGCGGCCGCAGACCCTGCAGGACCGCGACGAGGCAATCGTCGCGGAGGCGCTCGAGCTCGCGGATGGAACGGCCAGCCGCCTGCGCGTCGGACTGCGCCACGATCTTGTCGAGCAGCGCGTCGGTCAGCTCGGGCACATCCGTGAGCTTCGTCCAGGGAAGCCGCAGCGCCGGTCCGAAGTGCGCCATGAAGTGGCCCATGCCCGCCTCGCCGCCGGCCATTCGGTAAGTGAGGAAGCTGCCCATGAACGACCAGCGCAAACCGGGGCCGTAGCGGATCGCATCATCGATCTCCTCGATCGTGGCGACATCGTCGTGGAGGAGCCAGAGCGCCTCGCGCCAGAGGGCCTCCATCAGGCGATCCGCAACGAATCCGTGGACCTCCCGCCGGAGCACGAGCGGCCACATTCCCACCGAGCGGTAGACGGCGGCGGCCCGCTCGATGATCTCCGGCGAGGTTCGCGCGCCGCCGCAGACCTCCACGAGCGGAACCAGGTAGACAGGGTTGAAGGGGTGTCCCACGGTCAGCCGCTCGGGATGCTCCATATCGGCCTGAAGGCGCGAGGGGAGGAGCCCGGACGTCGACGTGCCGAACACGACCTCCGGGCCGGCCGCGCGGCACGCCTGCGCCAGCAGTCGGCGCTTGAGCTCCTCGCGCTCGGGGACGCTCTCCTGGACGAAGTCGACGCCCTCAACCGCGTCCTCGGGCGTGGCGACGAACGTCAGCGTGCCCTCGGCCGGGAGCCGCATGAGCGTCAGCTTCCGGTAGGCACGGCGCGCGTTGTCGAGCATCTCGTCCACCTTGCGCGGCGCCTCGGGGTCGGGGTCGAACAGCCGTACGTCGACGCCGTTGACCACGAACCGCGCTGCCCAGCCGCCGCCGATCACGCCACCGCCGAGCAGCCCGATGGTGCGTGGTCGCCCGCTCGCGCGCTCAGTCATGGCTTCGCAGTTGGAGCTTCGCCCGCACCTCGTCGGGGCCGAGAACCCTTGCGTTCATCGCGGTCAGTATCGTCACCGCGCGCTCGACGAGCTGGCCATTGGTCGCGAGCACACCGCGCGAGAGATGGAGGTTGTCCTCGAGCCCGACCCGCACATTGCCGCCGGCGAGCGCCGCCATGGCGACGTACGGCAGCTGCATGCGGCCGATCGAGAACGCCGAGAACACACAGCCGGCGGGCAGCTGGTTGACCAGGGTCGTTAGCGTCGTCGGGTCGTCCGGGGCGCCGTAGGGAATCCCCATGCAGAGCTGGATGAGCACGGGATCGTCGATAAGTCCATCGCGGATCAGATCGCGGGCCATGACGAGGTGGCCGCTGTCGAAGACCTCAAGCTCGGGCCGCACGCCGAGCTCGCGGATCCGGCGCGCCATGGCCCGCAGGATGCCCGGCGTGTTGACGAGCACGTAGTCGCCCCCGGCCGCGAAGTTCAGGCTCCCGCAGTCGAGCGTGCAGATCTCGGGCAGCAGCTCTTCCACGTGTGCGAGCCGTTCGCCCGCGCCCGCCATGTCGGTCCCGTCCGGGTCCAGGGGCAGCGGCGCGTCATCGCCACCGAGCACGAGGTCGCCGCCCATGCCGGCACTGAGGTTCAGCACCACGTCAACGTCCGCGGAGCGGATGCGCTCGACGACCTCGCGGTAGAGCGCGACATCGCGCGCGCCCTTGCCAGTTGCGGGATCGCGTACGTGGATATGGACGACGGCGGCCCCCGCGTTTGCGGCCTCGACTGCCGCGTCGGCGATCTGCTGAGGCGTGACCGGCACGAGCCTGCTGGCGGCGGTCGTGTCTCCCACACCAGTGACCGCACAAGTGATGAAGACGTCCGGGTTCACGGCAGGCTCCTCGGCGAAATGGCCGCTTGACCACGTTATCGCAGGTTTGTAAGATTGTCGACAATCAGCAGGAGGAGATTCTTGCCCGGCAATACCTATCGACTCGGGTCGGTCGATCGGGCCTCGATGACCGAACGGGTCTTGCGCGAGCTCCGCGACGCCATCGTCGATGGACGCATCGCCCAGGGTGAGCCGCTTCGCGAGGTGTCGCTCGCGCAGACGCTCGGCACCGGGCGCAGCTCGGTGCGTGAGGCCGTTCGTCAACTCGTGCAGGAGGGCCTGGTCGAGTACGAGGCGCACCGCGGGGCGTTCGTGCGCCTGCTATCGCTCGCCGACCGGCTCGACGTCTACGTCGCTCGCGAGGCGATCGAGACGGGCGCGGCACGACGGATCCTGGAGTCCGAGGTGCGGGTCGACTTCTCCCGCTTACGAGCGGCGCTCAAGGACCTCCAGAACGCCGCGCGCGACCAGGATCGCGTGACCGATGCCGTCATCGCGGCCGACATCCGCTTCCACGAGGAGCTCGTCCGACTCGCGGCCAGCCCGCGCCTCAGCCGCGCGCACGACACGCTCGTCGCGGAGACGCGGATGCTCCTGAGCCACCACCCACCGTACCCGTGGACGGACTACGTCGCCGATCACGCGCGGCTACTCGAGGCGCTCGCTGAGGCCGACCCCCGCGCGCCGGACCTGGTCTCCGAGCACCTGCGCCTGTCCGCCCGGCTGATCGCTGACGAGCTCTCGCGCGCGAGCGAGGACGGCGCTGACGCGCGAGGGGACACGCCGAGGCCCGGCGAGGAGGAGAGCGCATTCACATGAGCAACGACGACAAGCACGGGTGGGACGAGTACGCGATCACGCGCCGTCAAGTCCTGCAGGGCGCCGTGATCGGCGGCGTGACGTTGAGCGCCGGCGGCCTGTTGGGCGCCTGCGGCGGCGATGACGACGACGGCGGCGGGGGCGGAGGCGGCACGCCCGCGCAGAGCGCCGGCGGCGAGCTGAAGACCGGCGGGGTACTGCGCGTCGGCGCGACCGGCGGGGGCGCGAAGGACACGATCGACGCGCACCGCCCCACCGCCGACACCGACATCATGCGCTGCTGGAACCTGTACGAGTCGCTGGCGGTGCGCACGCCCGACTTCTCCGAGCTGCAGATGCTGCTCGCCGAGTCAATCGAGCCCGAGAAGAAGCCGGACACGTGGACGATCCGGCTCAAGCAGGGCATCACGTTCCACAGCGGCAAGCCGGTCACAGCCGACGACGTGATCTTCTCGATCCAGCGCATCCTGGATCCGGAAGACCCGAAGGTGGGAGCCGCGTCGATCGGCTACATCGACCAGAAGAAGCTCAAGAAGCTCGACGACCGCACGGTCCGAGTCACGCTCAAGTTCGCGAACGCCGGCTTCCCGGACGACATCGGCCAGTACTTCAACGCGATCGTCCCGACCGACTACAACCCGGACGACCCGGTCGGCACCGGCCCATTCCAGTACAAGAGCTTCACCGCCGGCCAGCAGAGCGAGTTCACGAAGTTCGCGGACTACTGGGAGGAGGGCAAGCCCTACGTCGACTCGATCACGATCATCGACTTCCCCGAGGCCGATGCCCGCGTCAACGGGCTGCTCGGCGGTCAGGTCGACGCGATCGACAACCTGCCGGCCGCTCAGCTGCAGAGCGTCAAGTCGAACCCGAACCTGCGCGTGCTCTCATCCGAGACAGGCGCGTGGCAGCCGTTCACAATGCGCGTCGACCAGGCGCCGTTCGACGACGTGCGCGTGCGCCAGGCATTCCGCCTGATCGTCGACCGCGAGCAGATGGTCCAGCAGGTGCTCAGCGGACAGGGGAGCATCGCCAACGACCTCTACGCCCGCTACGACCCCGTCTACGCGAGCGACCTGCCTCAGCGCCAGCAGGACCTCGAGCAGGCGAAGTCGCTGCTCAAGCAGGCCGGGCAGGAGGGCCTGAGCGTCGAGCTCGTGACCGCGCCTGTGTTCCAGGGGATCGTCGAGGCCGCGCAGGTGTTCGCCGAGCAGGCGAAGGGCGCCGGCGTCGACGTCAAGGTGCGCAAGGTCGACTCGGGCACGTTCTACGGCGACAACTACCTCAGTTGGACGTTCGCGCAGGACTTCTGGGCCTCGCGCGCATACCTCTCGCAGGTGGCCCAGGGCGACCTGCCGGAGTCGCCGTTCAACGAGACGCACTGGAAGGAGCCGAAGTTCCTCGACCTGATCCAGCAGGCGCGCGCGGAGGTCGACGACGCCAAGCGCAAGGACATCCTGCACGAGGCGCAGACGATGCAGTACGAGGAGGGCGGTTACATCATCCCGTACTTCTCGAACATCATCGACGCCTACGGCGCGAAGCTCGGCGGGTTCGTGGAGGCCAAGTGCGGTTTCCCGTTCGGGAACTACTGGCTCAAGAACGTTGGATTCCTCGCGTAGGAGAGGCCGGAGGCGAACCATGTCGAAGCTCATCTGGCGCCGGCTGGCGCTCGGGCTGCTCACCCTGTGGCTGATCTCGCTGGTCGTGTTCGCGGCCGTGCTCGCGCTCCCGGGCGACGCCGCGACGGCGATCCTGGGCAAGGAGGCGACGCCCGACAGGGTGGCGGCGCTGCGCGACCAGCTGAATCTCGAGGACTCGGTCGTGAGCCAGTACCTGCAGTGGATCGGCGGCGTGCTGACGGGCAGCTTCGGCACGTCGGCCGCGACGCAGCAGCCGGTGAGCGAGCTGCTCTCCGACCGCGTCGGCAACACGCTGTTCCTCGTCTTCGTGTCGTCGATCGTCGCGATCCCGCTCTCGATCGCGCTCGGCGTCTGGATGGCGATGCACCGCGACCGCCCCGTCGATCACGTCTCCTCGACCGTGACGCTCGTGCTGGCGGCGCTGCCGGAGTTCGTGATCGGCATCGGCCTCGTGCTGCTGTTCGCGACGAGCGTGTTCCAGTGGTTCCCCGCCGTCTCGTTGCTGCCCCCGGGCGAGCACGCGTGGGAGCACCCTGACGCCGTGGTGCTCCCAGCGGCCACGCTGGTGCTCGCGGTCACGCCGTACATCAGCCGCATCATGCGCGGCTCGACGATCGAGGTCCTCGAGTCCGAGTACGTCACGATGGCGCGCTTGAAAGGGTTACCGGAGCGCACGGTGATATGGCGCCACGCGGTCCCGAACGCGATCGTGCCCGCGATCCAGGTGGCGGCGCTGCAGCTCGCGTGGATGGCCGGCGGCGTCGTGGTCGTCGAGTACGTCTTCTCGTATCCGGGCATCGGCGCCGCGCTCGTCGACGCCGTCGCCAACCGCGACATGCCGGTCGTGCAGACGGTCACGATGCTCGCCGCGGCCGTGTACGTCGCGATGAACCTCATCGCGGACATCGCGACGATCATGGTCACGCCGAAGCTGAGGACGGCGGCGCGATGAGCGACCAGACGATCGACACCGCCGTCGACATCGGCCTCGAGGCCGCCGTCGAGCCGGTCGGCCCCGGCGCGATGCTGCAGCGCCGCCCGTGGCTGGGAATACTGCGCGACGCGCTGCGGATTGGCCGCACGCGCGTCGGGCTGGTGATTGTCACGGTGGTCGTCGCGGTCGCGGTGTTCGGGCCGCTGGTGGCGCCGCACTCGCCGACGGAGTTCGTCGCAGCACCGAACACCGGCCCGTCGAGCGACGCCATCTTCGGCGCCGACGCACTCGGCCGTGACGTCTTCAGCCGCTTCCTGCACGGCGGCCTCAGCGTCCTATGGATGTCGGCGGCAGCGACGCTCATCGGCGTCGGCACCGGCGTCGGGATCGGACTCGTCGCTGCGTATTCGCGCAACTGGCTCGACGACGTGCTGATGCGCGGCAGCGACGTCGTGCTCGCGTTCCCGCAGATCATCCTCGCGCTGCTCGCCGTGTCCGTGATCGGGCCGAAGCTGTGGCTGATCGTCCTCGTCATCGCCATCGGGCACACCCCTCGCGTGGCGCGCGTAATGCGCGGCGCCGCGCTGGAGGTCGTCGAGCGCGACTTCGTCAAGGCGGCCGAGGTGGTCGGCGAAAAGCGCTCGCGGATCGTCTTCGGCGAGCTGCTGCCGAACGTGACCAGCCCATTGCTGGTCGAGCTGGGCCTGCGCATGACCTATTCGATCGGGCTGATCGCGGCCGTCAGCTTCCTCGGTTTCGGCCTGCAGCCGCCGACCGCGGACTGGGGCCTGATGATCAATGAGAACCGGCTCTCGATCACGGTCCAAGCGTGGTCGGTGCTGCTGCCGGTACTGGCGATCGGCCTGTTGACGGTCGGCACCAACCTGATCACGGACGGGGTCGCCCGGGCGGCGATCGGCATCGGACGGAAGGCAGAGCGATGACCGCCGCGGTAGTCGAGGTCAGCGACCTCAAGATCGACCTGAGCGGCCGCGACGTCGACGTCGTCGACGAGATCTCGCTCGAGATCAAGCCGGGCGAGGTGCTCGGGCTGGTCGGCGAGTCGGGCTCGGGCAAGACGACCGTCGGCATGGCGCTGCTCGGGCACGTGCGGCGCGGCGGCGAGGTGAGCGGCGGCGTCGTGATGATCGACGGGCGCGATCTGGCGCACCTGAACGACGCCGCCCTGCGTGCGTTGCGCGGCGGCACGGTCGCCTACATCCCGCAGGACCCGGGGACGGCGCTGAACCCGGCGCTTCGCCTGCGCACACAGCTGCGCGAGGTGCTCGACGCGCACGCCGGTTCGCAGAGCGGCGCGGACCGCGACGCGCGCGTGCGCGAGGCTCTCGGGGACGTGGCGCTGCCGTCCGACGACGCCTTCCTCGCCCGCTACCCGCACCAGCTGTCCGGCGGCCAGCAGCAGCGCGTCGCGATCGCGATGGCGTTCGCCTGCCGGCCGAACGTGATCGTCTGCGACGAGCCGACGACGGGGCTCGACGTGACCACCCAGGCTCGCGTGCTCAAGACCGTGCGCGAGCTGTGCCAGAGCCACAAGGTGGCGGCGCTCTACGTCAGCCACGACCTCGCCGTCGTGGCCGAGTTGGCCGACCGCGTCGCGGTCATGTACGCCGGCCGGATCATCGAAGTCGGCACCCGCGACGAGCTGTTCTTCGCGGCGCGGCACCCGTACACGCGGCGGCTGCTGCGGGCGGTGCCCGACCTCGAGGGCAAGCGCGCCGTGGTCGGGATTCCGGGTCACGCGCCCCTGCCGGGCCGGCGGCCGGCGGGCTGCTTCTTCGAACCGCGATGTTCGCTGGCGACCGAGGAGTGCCGGCGCGAGTTCCCGCCTGCATTCGAGTTCGAGCCGGGTCACCGGGCGCGTTGCTACCACGCAGATCAGGCCCTGCGCGAGGTTTCGGTGACGGGGGCGACGAGCGTGCACGTGCAGACCGAGCCCGAGATCGCGCTTGCGATCCGCGGCCTCGACGCGCACTACGGCGCGCGCGCGACGCTGTTCGGGATCGAGCTCGAGGTGCACCGTCACGAGTGCCTCGCGCTGGTCGGCGAGTCGGGCTCGGGCAAGACGACGCTGGCGCGCTGCGTCGCGGGGCTGCACAAGGACTACACCGGCGCCGTCTGTCTCGGCGACCAGGAGCTGCCGCCGGCCGCGCGAAGCCGCTCCGACGCGGCGCGCAAGCAGATCCAGTATGTGTTCCAGAACCCGTACGCGTCGCTCAACCCGCGCCGCACGGCCGGCCAGACGATCGCGCGCCAGCTCGAGCTGTTCTTCCCGGGCGGCAAGGACATGGGCCAGCGCGTGGTCGAGTGTCTCGAGCGCGTCGCGCTGTCGGGGTCGGCGGCCGCCGCCTACCCGGACCAGCTGTCCGGCGGCGAGCGCCAGCGCGTCGCCATCGCGCGCGCGCTGGCGGCCGAGCCGGCGGTGATGGTCTGCGACGAGATCACCTCTGCGCTCGACGTCTCGGTGCAGGCGGCGATCATCGACCTGCTGCGCGAGCTGCGCACGTCGATGGGGCTCAGCCTGCTCTTCATCACGCACAACCTGGCGCTGATCCGCACGATCGCCGACCGCGTCGCGGTCATGACCGAGGGCAGGATCGTCGAGCTCGGGCCGACCGCGCAGGTGCTCGAGCGCCCGAGCGCGCCCTACACGCAGCAACTGCTCGCCAACACGCCGAGCATCGCCCCCGTGGAGGGACCGGCGGCGGCGAGCTGAACGGCTCGCATGCCGCCAACGAACGTACTGCTGCTCATGGTCGACCAGCTGGCGGCGTGCTGGCTGCCGGCGTACGGGCACGCGATCGTGCGGTCGCCCGCGCTCGACGAGCTCGCCCGCTCCGGCGTCGTGTTCGAGCGCGCTTACTGCCCCTCGCCGCTGTGCGCGCCGTCGCGGGCGGCGATGCTGACCGGGCGGCCGCCGTCGGAGATCGGCGTCTACGACAACGCAGCGGAGCTGCCGGCGTCCGTGCCGACGCTCATGCACCGCCTGCGGGCGGCCGGCTACGAGACCTGCCTGACCGGCAAGATGCACTTCGTCGGTCCGGACCAGCTGCACGGGTTCGAGCAACGCTTGACGACCGACATCTATCCCGCGGACTTGGACTGGACGCCCGACTGGCGGCTGCCGCTGACCGAGCGGCTGCCCTGGTACCACACGATGGAGAGCGTGCTCTCGCCGGGCGTCTGCGCCGCCTCGATGCAGATGGACTACGACGACGAGGTCGCCCACCGCGCGGTGCGCAAGCTGCACGACCTCGCGCGCGGGCGTGAACGACCCTTCTTCCTCTGCGTCTCGTTCACCAGCCCGCACGATCCGTGGGAGCTGCGGCCGGAGTACTGGGAGCGCTACGACCCGGCGGCGATCCCGCTGCCCGCGGTGGGGATCATCCCGCGCTCGCAGGCCGACCCGCACTCGCTGCGGCTGCGCGACATGTCCGGGATCGACGACGTGGCTCTGTCCGACGACCAGGTCCGGCGCGCGCGGCACGCGTACTTCGCTGCGATCAGCTACGTCGACGAGCGGATCGGCGAGGTGCTCGGCGCGCTCGCCGCGACGGGCCTGGACGGGGACACGACCGTCGTCTTTACGGCCGACCACGGCGAGATGTTGGGAGAGCGGGGGCTCTGGTACAAGATGGCGTTCTTCGAGCCGTCGGTGCGCGTGCCGCTGATCGTGCGAGCGCCCGGCCGGATCGCCCCCGGGCGCGTCGCGGAGCCGGTCTCGCTGCTCGACCTGGCGCCGACCGTACTCGAGCTGTGCGGCGTCCAGGGCTCCGGCCGCAGCCTCGCGCCGGCGCTCGCGGGCGCGTCCTTGGAGCCCGCCGACGTGGCGGTCGAGTACCTCGCCGAGGGCGTCCGCTCGCCGGCGGTGATGCTGCGGCGCGGGCGCTTCAAGTACGTCTGGTGCGAGGGCGATCCCGAGCAGCTCTTCGACCTCGAAGCCGACCCGCACGAGCTGGTCAACCGCGCGGAGGAGGAGCCGTCGCTGTGCGCCGCGCTGCGCTCGGAGGTGGAGCGCCGCTGGGACATACCGGCGCTGGCCGCCGCGGTCCTGCGCTCGCAGGCCGACCGCCGGATCGTGATCGAGGCGCTCCGCCACGGCCGGCCGCTGCACTGGGCCTTCGCGCCGAACGCCGACGTGCCGCTCATGCAGGGCAAGGATGACCTCTACGAGCTCCAGCGCCGCGCGCGGCTCGACGCGCCCGGCGCTCGGGCCGTGCGCCGCTGAAGCGCCTCGCCGCGGCGTGGTCACACCTGATACGGGCCCGATGATCCGTGCCGCACCGATCGCTCTCTCGGCCTTTTCGACCCGAGCGCGTCAGGTGCGCCTGCGGGCGGGGCGCTTGCGCGTTCTAGGCTGGCTGACGTGTCTCTCGGCGGACGCAATGATCATGCAGCGCGGACGCGCGAGCGCGGGACGGCGCTGCTGGAGGAGGCGGTCGAGCGCTCGCGTCCGAGCCTCATCGCCGAGCGCCTGCGCGCGAACGTCGGATGGGTCGCGCAGGCGGCGCTTGCGACGGCGGCCGCCTGGGTGCTCGCGCAGCAGATCTTCGGTCACGAGCGTCCGATCTTCGCGCCGGTGGCGGCGCTGATCGGCGTCAGCGCGTCGCTCGGGCAGCGCCGGCGGTCGGCGATCGAGATGGTGATCGGCGTCGCGCTGGGGATCGGCATTGCGGACGCCCTGGTGGGGCTGATCGGCACCGGCCCGGCGCAGATCGCGGCGGTGGTGGGGGGCGCGATGGTGGTGGCGATCGCGTTCGGCGGTAGCACCGTGCTCGTCGGCGAGGCGGCGGCGTCGGCGCTGCTGGTGGTCACGATCCAGCTGCCGGGGACCGGGCTGTCGGGCGTGCGGTTCCTGGACTCGCTGCTCGGCGGCATCGTGGCGATCGCCGTCACCTCGCTGCTGCCGCGCAATCCGGTGGAAGCCGTGCACCGCGCCGCTGCGCCGCTGCTCGGGGAGATCGCGGGCACGCTCGAGGACGTGGCGCGGGCGCTGGAGCGCAGCGACCGCGAGCTCGCCGAGCGCGCGTGGGCGCGCTCGCACGGCCTGCGCCTCGGCGAGCTCGATAGCGCCGTCGCCGCGGGGCGCGAGATGCTGCGCTTGGCACCGTTCCGCGGGGGCACGCGCGAGCAGTTCGCGCGCTACGAGCAGGCCGCGATCCAGATCGGCACGGCGCTGACCAGCGTCGAGGCGCTGAGCCGCGGCGCGGTGCGCGCGCTCACCGTCGGCGACAACGTCCCGGCGCCGGTGCCCGACTCGTTGCGCGACCTCGCCGAGACGGTTCGCACGCTCGACCAGTATCTCGACGACCCCGCCGGCCGCCCGGTGGTCCGCGAGCCGGCGCTGCGCGCCGCCGCTCAGGCGACGCTCGTGCTCGAGCAGACCGCGAACCTCTCGGTCAGTGTCATCGTGGCCCAGGTGCGCTCGACCGCGGTGGACCTGATCCGTGGCTGGGGGCTGGCCCGCGAGGAGGCCGAGCGGCTCGTGCGCGAGGCGGCCGACCGGCTCGCGACCGACGAGCACGCCGTCGCCACTCACTCCTCGCCCGGCGGCCCGTAGAGTCCCTCGGCCCTCAGTGCGTAGTCGTCGATGCGCGCGATGCGCCCACCGCCGATCGCGAGCGGACGAGCGTGACCGCCGGCGCGTTGTCAGGTCAGCTCGCTGCATCGTCCCCCGCTGGGCTCGCGGCGGCGAATGATCTCACGATCCCCAGATACCACCGACCTGCGCGAGGCCGACGAGCGCCAGCCGGAGAAGCGTGGGTGCTGGCGGGAAGCCCGTCGCTCACGCGTTCCTCCACTCGCGCGGCGAGTGGGACGTCGAACCTCGTGCCGACGACTGCTCCCGTCGCCGAAGCAGTGGTCTCGACCTGCACGCCTGCTCCTCGCCGCCGTCGTCGGGGTCGCGTCCGGCTGCGACGTGGCCACGACCGCCGCCTTGTAGGTATGGGCGCGGTTGAGCGGCCCCTTGGATGTCACGCTTGTTGAGCAGGGCGGCCATGCCAGCGACCTCGGAGACTCGGTCCGCTAGGAGCGCGGGGTGATCGCCGAGTCCGAAGTCCCCAAGTGATCGGGGCCGGGCCCGCCTCCGGCCGATTCACGGAAGCGAATGAGCGATCGTGAGCGGCTGTTGATGCTCGGGGCACGGGGTCGTTCCATGGAAATCAAATCCGTTCCCAATCAGAGGAGCAAAAACCATGGCCCTAAGTGAGCCTGTCCTCTCCGGTCCCGGGGCTGGACGTACCGTGACCTACGGCGGTGGCTCGAGCGCAGAGCTCAAGCTCGCCGGCGACCAGTCCGGTGGCGACTGGGCGGTCGTCGAGTGGCGCGTGCGCGCGGGCGACGAACCGCCGATGCACACCCACACCCGCGAGGACGAAACGTTGTACATCGTGGAGGGCGCGATCACCGCCTACGTGGGCGGCGAGAAGATCGAGGTCGAGGCCGGCTCATACGCGGCGCTCCCGAAGAACGTGCCGCACGGTTTCACCGTGCGTAGCGAGCAAGTGCGACTCCTCGTCACCGTCGAGCCAGCGGGCGCGGAGTACTTCTTCGTCCCACGCGACGACTCCGACGCCGACCCGGCCAAGTTCGGCCTCATCGTTCACGCGGAAGCGCCGGCGATGTAACGCAACTCGCCGGGCTGCTCATCCTCAGCTGGATCATCGACTGATGCTCGGGAGGCAGCGGTCGCGCAACAGCGCGGCCGCCGCCCTTCGATTTCCGGGAGGCCGAGGCGAAGCTCATGAACCGAAAATGCCGTGCAGGCGAGGACTCGATACAGCGAGGTGCCGGATGAAGGCGATTGTGGTGACGGACGAGGCCGCGGGAACGGCCGGGATGAAGCTGGTGGAGCGGCCCGAGCCGCAGGCGGCGAGGCTCGCCAGCCTCTCGGGCGCGAGCTACGGCGATGTCGTCGTTGAAGTTCATGCGTCGGGGTTCACCCCGGATGAGCTCACGTGGCCCTCGACCTGGACCGACCGCCTCGGCCGTGACCGGACACCGTCGATCCCCGGCCACGAGCTGGCCGGAGTGGTCAGCGCCCTCGGCTATGGAACAACCGGCTTGTCTGTCGGACAGCGGGTGTTCGGCCTCACGGACTGGACTCGCGACGGCACGCTGGCGGAGTACGCAGTCGTCGAGGCACGCAACCTCGCGCCGCTGCCGGGCGACGTCGACTTCACGGCGGGCGCGAGCCTCGCGATGCCGGGCCTGACCGCGTGGCAAGGGCTGTTCGAGCACGGCCGCCTTCAGGCGGGGCAGAGCGTCCTCGTGCACGGCGCGGCCGGCGCAGTCGGTTCGATGGTGACGCAGCTCGCACGCGAGGCCGGCGCCTACGTCATCGGCACCGGACGCGCTGCCGACCGTCAGAAGGCGCTCGACTTCGGCGCGAAGGAGTTCGTCGACCTCGAGCACGACTCCCTGGAAGACGTCGGCGGAGTCGATCTGGTTTTCGACGTCATCGGCGGCGACATCGGGAAGCGGTCCGCGGGCCTGATTCGAGCCGGAGGAACGCTGGTGACCATCACCGGGCCGCCCGAGGCGCGGCCTGCCGACGGCCTGGCGATCGACTTCGTCGTTGTGCCCGATCGCGCCCAACTGAGTGAGATCGTCCGGCGAGTGCGGGACGGACGAGTGCGGACGAACATCGGCAACGTCGCGCCCCTCGATGACGCCGTCGCCGCCTTCAACCCGACCGAGCGACGCAGGGGGAAGACGATCATCCGCGTTCGTCCGTAAGGACTCGTTGACGCATGGCTCCTATCTCTCGTGGCTTCGGCGGGCGCCGGCGCGACGACGTCGATCCGTCGCGGATCCCGCCGGGTCAGTACTACGAGCGCGGCTTCCCGGTCCTGTCGGCCGGGCCGACGCCGCGCACGCCGCTGGATGAGTGGACGTTCTCGATCCAGGGCGCGGTCGACGAGGCACGCTCGTGGACGTCGGACAGTTCACGGCGCTGCCGGCGGAGGATGTGACCGTCGACATCCACCGTGTCACGAAGTGGAGCAAGCTCGACACGAGATGGAAGGGCATCTCGGTCGACGCGCTGCTGGACGGCGTCGAGACCGATGCCGGCTACGTCACTGCGTGGTGCGACGGCGGCTACACGACGAACATGGGGCTCGAGGACGTGACCGACGGGCGGGGCTGCCGCTGATCATCGGCGTCGTCGTCGCCCTGAGCATGTTGCTGTGTTGACCGCGTTTCGATCAGATGATGCCGAGATCGGGCAGCCGCCACAGCACGCGGAGGGCGTCCTCGACGTCCGCGGGCGGCCCCCACCTGTTGGGGCCGGTGATCCGCATGGCGCCGAAGCCGAGGCGGGTGACCGCGAGGTCCCCGCCGATCCTGAATGTACCTGCGGCAGTAACGGTAGTTGCCACGACAACTACACTACACCCAGCGCCCTCGCACGCACACGAGAGGGCGGCCGCCGGCCTTTGGTGTGCCTTCCTGCCGGTCGGCGGCGATCCGCCGCAGTGAACGCGCGATCGTGCGCTGCTCTTGAACCGAGTCGGCAGACCTGGATACTCGAGGCCATGAAGCGGTTGCGCACACGACACGCGCCAGCGGATGACCTGGCTTCCGTCGGGTCGTCGGTCCTGCGCTCGGGGCTGGCGACGAACCTGCTGTTGATCGGGGCGCTCAAGTTCAAGCAGTACGAGGTCGAGAACATCGACCCCCTCGTCCGCTCCAGCCCGCTGTTCTCGCGATTGCGCGAGAAGCTGGGGGCACGAAGGCTCGCGCGAGTCATCGGGATCGCGGAGATCGCCTTCGGCTCTCTGATTGCCGCCAAGCCGGTCGCGCCCAAGGCCTCTGCCGCCGCCAGCCTTGGCGCCGTCGGGATGTTCCTCACCACGCTCAGCTTCCTGGTGACGACGCCGGAGGCCAGGCAGGAAGGCGAAGGGATGCTCGTCCCGTCTCCCGCCGGGCAGTTCCTGTTGAAGGACACAGTGCTCCTCGCCGCCGCCCTCCTGACCGCCGCCGAGTCGCTGCGCGCCGCCCACCGCTGAGGGCGCGCCGGAGGCGGCCGCTTTGCGGGCCGCCCGCCGCTGACGGCGCGCCCGGACGCGGCCGGTCAGCTGCCGGCCAGCTTCTTGTCCCGCTGGTCGACGAATTCGAGCAGCGCCTTGTTGACCTCTTCAGGGTGGGTCCAGCCGATGTTGTGCGGTCCGCCCTCGTCCCTCACGAGACGGACATCGGCGATCAACCCCGGCAGCCGGTCGGCCGTGGCGGCGATCGGCAGGATCCGGTCCGCCGTGCCGTGCAGCATCAGGGTGGGTACGTCGAGCTTGGGCCGTTGCGCGCGCACAGCGGATTCCACGTCGGTGCCGCACCCAACGGCACGTTGTCAGGCGTCAATCGGCGCGGCTGGGTTCACACCGGCGACCTCTCGCGTGTCAGGCGATGGGACGCGCGGCAGGTCTGCTCACCAGCGGGCCGCGGGAGTGGCGAGACCAACGCTCATTCTCGGCCGCCCAGGCCCGCACGCTCCAACGGAGGAAGTCCCTGCAAATACCACCTTTCGGGATGGGCGCGGCGGGTTTCGAACCTGCGACCTCTCGCGTGTGAAGCGAGCGCTCTCCCACTGAGCTACGCGCCCTTCAGCGGCTGAAGTCTAGCCGCGTCGCGGCCATGGGAGGCGACGTCGCGTGATCCGCGGCGGCGGGGGGAGCGGCTCGCCGGCGAGGATCGCGGCCGGGGCGTCGGTGACCATCCACGTCGCCCGCGCGGCTGACTCCCGCGCGGCGGCGGCAAGTCCGGCCTCCAGGCCGCCGCGCTCGATGTCCGGGCCGTGGCGATCGGAGGCGATCACGTGAGCGGCGCCTTCGCGGACGAGCGCGTGGGCGAGCCGGCGGGAGCGTGAGCCGGGGTCCGGATTGGCGAGGGCGAACGCCGTGACCTGGAGGAGCACGCCGCGCTCCACGAGCGTCCGCAGCCGCTCCGGTTGGCGCTGGAACGTCGGACTGCGCTCGGGGTGAGCCAGCAGGAGCCGGAAGCCGCGCGCCGCGAGCCGGAACACCAGCTCGTCGAAGTTGGCCGGCAGCTCGCCGTACGGCGTCTCTACGAGGAGGTCGTGGCCGCGACCGCCGTACGACACGGCCGTCAGGTCCTCGTCGCCCGCGCCGAGCGCCCACGCGAGATCGGCCTCACCGGCCGGGACGAGCTCGATCGCGACCCCCGCGGCGCGGCACGCGGCCGCGATCCGCGACGTGTGCGAGGCCACCTCGGCCGGCCGGACGTCCGGATGGTCGGAACGCAGGTGCGGCGTGGCCGCCAGCACGCGGACCCCCTCGCGGGCGGCCGCCGCGGCGACTTCGACCGCCTCCTCGACGCTCGCGGGCCCGTCGTCGACGCCGGGCAGGACGTGGGCGTGAAGGTCGATCACGACCTGGAGCGTATGCCCCATAGACGGACAAACGGTCGATTGAAGGTCAGCTCGATCGTGCCGACGCTGGTCGAGGCATGAGCTCCCCGACCGTGTCGATCGTCGTCGTCACGTGGCGCGATCGCGAGAACCTCCTGACCTGCCTGGCGTCGATCTCGGAGCACGTCACGATGCCGCACGAGGTCATCGTCGTCGACGACGGCTCCGGCGACGGGACGCCGCAGGCGGTGCGTGAGCGCTTCCCCGCGGCGCTCGTGGTCGCGCGGCCCTTCAACGGCGGCCTCGTCGCCGGCCGCAACGACGGGGTCAAGCTCACCACTGGTCGCTATGTGCTCATGCTCGACTCCGACACGGAGGTCCAGCCCGGCGCCGTCGACGCGCTGGTCGGCGTCCTCGATGGCGATCCCCGCGTCGGGCTCGTCGGGCCTCGGCTGGTCGGCCGCGACGGCGAGCTGCAGCTCTCGTGCCGCCGGTGGCCGCCGTTCTGGATCCCGTTCCTGCGCCGCGGCCCGTTTCCGCGCTTGGTCGACGACGACCCGTCGGTCCACCGCCGCCACCTGATGAAGGACTTCGACCACGCCCATCGGCGGCCGGTCGTCTGGGTCTCCGGCGCCGCGCAGATGTGGCGCCGCGAGCTGGTGGAGGGCCTCGGCCCCTACGACCGCCTCCTGTCCTCCTATGGCGGCGAGGACCTCGACTGGTGCCTGCGGGTCTGGGCGGCGGGCCTCCAAGTCCAGTACGAGCCGGCCGCCGTGGTCACGCACGCCTGGCAGGCGGTCACGCGCCAGAACCTCTACTCACGCAAGAGCTTCCGCGCCCTCGCCGACTGGTACTACCTGCAGCTCAAGCACCGGCGCCTTCGCAGCGACCCGCGGTTGATCGAGGCGAACGCGTGACTCCGACGGTGTCGGTACTCGTGCCGGTGCTCGACGAGGCCCGGCACCTGGCCGCCGCGACGGCGGCGATGGCCGCGCAGCGCTTCGGCGGCGAGCTGGAGTTCCTGATGGTGGACGGCGGCTCGACCGACGGCACGCGCGGGATGCTCGACGAGCTGGCGGTGACCGACCCGCGATTCCGCGTGCTCGAGAACACGGCGGGCACGATCCCGGTCGCGCTCAACCTCGCGCTGGCCGAAGCCCGCGGCGAGTTCGTCGCGCGCATGGACGCCCACGCGGTGTTCCCGCCCGACTACGTGGCGCTCGGCGTCGATCGGCTGCGCCGCGGCGGCGCGGAGTGGGTGGCCGGACCGGCGGTGCCGGTCGGCGAGGGCCGCTGGTCGCGCCGCGTCGCGCACGCGCTGACGCTGCCGCTCGGCCAGGGCGGCTCGCTGAAGTGGCGGCGGGACGCGGTCGCGGAGTACGACCTCGATACCGGGGTGTTCGCCGGCGTCTGGCGCAGGACGACCCTTGAGTCGCTTGGCGGTTGGGACGATACGTTCACGGTGAACGAGGACGCCGAGCTCGCCGGACGGACGCTGGCGCGCGGCGGCCGCATCGTGTGCCTGCCGGCGATGGCCGCCCAGTACGCGCCGCGGGACTCCCTGCGCGGCCTCTTCCTCCAGTACTGGCGCTTCGGCTTCTTCCGCGTCCGCACGACCGCCCGGCACCCCGACGCGCTGCGGCTCGCGCATCTCGGCTCGGTCGGGTCTGCCGCGGTCGTCGCCGCACTCGCCGTGCCGCGCTCCCGCCGCCCGGCGGCGCTCGCCTGCCTCGTCTACGTGGCGCTGATCGCCGCATCGGTGCGGCGGCTGGCCGACCTCCCGGCGCGGGAGCGCGCGGGTGTCGGCGCCGCGCTCTCCACGATGCACGTCGGCTGGGGGGCCGGCTTCCTGGCGGGGTGCCTCCGCCACGGACCGCCGCTCGGTGCGCTCGCGCGAGCGGCATGGCGGGGGGTGAGCCGCGGATGACGCCCGAGGACGTCGGCGCCGTGGTGTGGCAGCGACGGCTGCTGTTCCTGCTGACCACGGCGCTGTGCCTGGCCGCGGTGATCGCGGTGACGCTCGCGCTGCCGAGGCAGTACGACGCCACCGCCACGTTGTTCGTGGGCCAGCTGGACGCCGGTGGCGATGCGGCCGCGCTGGACACGGGCATCGGCGAGCAGCTGGCGCGGACCTACACCACGCTCGCAGCGCAACCGAGCGTCGCCGACCAGGTCGCCAGGCGCGCGCCGGGCTCGCCGACGCGCGAGCAGCTGCTCGACGACATGACGTTCGCCCCCGTCGAGCGAACGCAGCTGTTGCAGATCACGGCGCGCGGAGACTCACCGGAGGCGGCGAGCGAGCTGGCGAACCTCTACGCCGAGACCTTCATCGCGCGCGTCGATGCCAGCTTCGAGCGCTCGGCCGCGCCCACGCGTGTGAGCGTCACGGAGCCTGCCGTGCCGCCGGCCGAGGCGGCGAGCCCGAACGTGCCGCTGTACGTCGGCTTCGGCGCGGTCCTCGCGCTGCTGCTCGGCGTAGGCGTCGTCCTGCTGCGCGAGCGGCTCGACGACCGGCTGCGGGTCGGGCCCGACGACCTCGACGTGCTGGGTCAGCCGGTCATCGCCCGCATTCCGGCATTCGGCGCCCGGGACGCGACGAGCCCGGCCACGACCGACGCCTTCCGGCTGCTGCGCGCGAATGCCGACTTCGCCGCCGAGGCGCGTCCGTCCGTGATCGGCATCACGAGCTCGACACCGCTCGAGGGGAAGACGACCATCGTCGCGCAGCTCGCGATCGCGGCGGCGCAGGACGGGGAGCGGGTCGTGATCGTCGAAGCCGATCTGCGACGCCCGGGGATGCGCGACTCGATCGTGGGCGCGCCCACGCAACCGGCCGTCGTCGGCCTCACGAACTACCTGGCCGGTGCCGTCGAGATGTCTGCGATCGTCTCGGACCATCCTGACGTCCCGGGGTTGTCGGTGATCTGGCCCGGCCCTCTACCGCCCAACCCGACGCGGCTGCTCGGCTCCAACCGGCTGCCGCGCCTCCTCGCCGAGCTGCGCGAGCACTTCGACCGAGTGGTCATCGACACGTCGCCGATCTCCGTCGGCGCCGACGCCTCGATCGTCCTCGGCCTCGCGGACGGCGTGCTGTTCGTCGTTGATGCCCAGCGCACGAGCCGGTCGCGCGTGCGTGCGGGTCTGGCGCAGCTCGAGACGTCGCGCGCCGCGCTGCTCGGCGTCGTGGTCAACCGCAGCGGAAGGCCGAGCCGCGAGGCATACGGCTACTACGCAGCGCCGGCCGACGCGACGAACGCGTTCGAGAGCGGCGCGCCGCCAGGCCAATGACCGCGCGGGCGCTGGGCCCGCTGTGGCCGCTCGCCCTCGCCCTCGCGGTGGCGGGGACGTGGCCGCTGGTCGCCTACCGCGTCCATCCCGTCGTGCTGCCCGCGCTGCTGACGACGGGGGCCGTCGTCGCGCTGGTGGCGCGGCGCCCGGCCGCCGGCATCGCGCTCGTGCTCGTCCTGGCGCCGTTCACGAACGCGTCGCTCGCCGGCGGGCGACCCGTCCGCTTCCTCGTCTCCGGCCTCGCCGTCGCCCTGCTCGCCTACGGACTGCTGACCGAGCGTCCTGGCCGCGAGCGAGTCGGGCGCGGGGTGTCGTTCGCGGTGCTGGGCTTCGTGACGGTGGCCGGCGCGTCGTCGCTGGTCGCGCTCGAGCCCGCGAAATCCGTCACGCGGTTCCTGGGCGTCGCCGTCGCAGCTGTCCTGTTCCTCGCCGTGCTCCAGATCTGCCGGCGCCGCGAGCAGCTGGTGGTCGTCGTGGCCGGCGCGATCGGCGGCCTGCTCGTGGCCGGGGGGCAGGGCGTGGCGCAGAAGCTGACGGGTCGCGTCAGCGACGCCGGCGTCCTGGTCGGCGACGAGGTGCTCGGGCGCGCCGCCGGGTCGTTCAGCCACCCCAACCAGTTCGCCGGCTACCTGATCGCGCTGATCCCGCTCGCACTGGCGTTCGCCCTCGACCGCCGCGCCACCCCGCGCCTGCGCCCGGTGGCCGCCCTCGCCGCGACCGTCGCCATCGCCGCCGTCGCGTTCTCGTTCACGCGCGGGGCGATCGCGGGGCTCGTGGTGGGCGGGCTCGTCTGGCTCGCCGTCGTGCGACCGCGGGCGGCGGTGGTCGCGCTCGTCGCCGTCGCCGTGGGAGGCGCGCTGCTCGCGCCTGCCGCGCTCAAGGAGCGTCTCACCGACCCGGCGGGCAGCGACCTCGGGCTGCGCGCCGACCTCTGGCAGTCGGCGCTCGACATCTACGGCAGCCATCCGGTTCTCGGCGTCGGCCTCGGCAACTTCGGCGAGGCCTACGCGCGGCTGCCGGCGACGGTGAGCGCGGGGAGCCAGCGCCGGCTCCTGCACGGCGGCCAGGTGCTCGTGCCGCCTCACGCGAACAGCCTCTTCCTGACCATCCTGGCCGAGGAGGGCATCCTCGGCGCTCTCGCCTTCCTTGGTCTGCTGGGGGCGGCGCTGCCGGCCTGCCGCCGCGCGGCGCGCCGCGCCGACCCGTTCGACCGCGCGCTCGGCGTCGGCCTGGGCGCCGGCCTCTGCGCGTTGCTCGTGCACTCGGTGTTCGAGTACACCCTCTTCGGCGAGGTCTCGCTCCCGATCTTCGCGCTGCTCGGCGTCCTGACCGTACGCTCAGCCTGAATCCACCGATCCCCGCGGCGCCTCGCCACCGTGGCGAACGGCCACGGAGTCGAGTCATCCACGGGTCATCGGTGGATCCAGGCTCACACTGACAGCTCGACCGGCTCCGGCGCCGCGGCGCCCGGGCGGCGGAGGAGGCCCCGCATGCGCGCGGGTCCGATCTGGACGGCGGCGACCGCCGCGCCTGCGGCCCAGCCGCCGCCGAGCCCGGCGACCAGCCGCAGAGCCCCCGGATCGAGCGCGACCAGCGCGACGGCCATGACGGCGAACGCGGGCGCGCAGCCGGCCGCCGCGGGCAGCAGCGCCTGGCGCACCAGGCGCGCTGCCGTACAGCCGGTCGCCCGGCATGCGAGCGGCACGCGCACGGGCACCAGCAGTCCGCTCGTGATCAGCGTCGCGACCGCCGCGCCCATCGCTCCGTGCTCGATCACCAGCACGATCGACAGCACCAGGTTGCCCACGCCCTCCAGGACCGCGAGCACCGTCACGGCCCGCAGTCGCCCGAGTCCGAGCAGGACGCGCCCAGCCGGGAGCGGCCCGAGGATCAGGATCTGCACGATCATCAGCACGACGACGAGGTCGTCGGTCACGTCGGGCGCATCGGCGCCGAGCCACGTGTCGACGACGTCCGTCGCGAACAGCGCGAGGCCTCCCGCCGTGAGCACGGTGAGCTGTACCGCGACGCGGGTCGCCATCAGGAGCTGGCGGCGCACGGCCTCGCGCTCGCCCGCCGCCTGCGACTCGGCCACCATCGGGACGAGCACGGCGACGAACGGGAGGACGAGCGACTGGACGCCGCTGATCAGCCGCGTCGCCGCCGCGAGCGGCGCCGCCGCGCGGACGTCGCGCAGCGCCGCGACGACCAGCGTGTCCATCCGCATGGCGACGAAGTCCATGCTGTCGATGAGCAGCGAGCGCCAGCCGAACGCGAAGACCGACTGCCGGGTCGCCAAGCGGCCGGCGCGCGGCGCCGACAGGGCGTCCGGGCGATGCCGCCGCAGCAGCATCCACCAGATCGCGGCGCCGACCACGAGCGACCCGGCGTAGACGGCGGACAGCCCGGCGATGCCGCCGCCGAGCTCGATGGCGGCCACCGAGCCGACCAGGAACGAGAGCACGGTGGCCGCCTCGCCCACGTTGAAGAGGTCGTAGCGCTGCAGGCCCATGAGCACCGCGCCGTATGCCTGGCCGGGGAACCGCAGCACCTGAGCCGCACCGATGAGTGCCATCCCCAGTGCGTACGCCTCGGCGAGCCCGTCGGCGGCGAGCCCGTCGGTGAGCAGAGCGAGCGGGACGGACAGCGCGAAGGCCGCCACCCCGAGCACGACCATCATGCCGGCGGACACGCCGACCAGTTCGCGGATGCCCGTCCGTCCCGCGCCCTCGATCTCGGCGACGTGCTTGGTGACGCCGACGGTGACTCCGACCTCGACAAGCGAGAACACCGTCGCGACCGTGAACAGGATGCTCCAAGTCCCGAATCCGTCCACTCCCAGTGTGCGGAAGAGGTACGGTGTGAGCAGGAGCACGGAGAGGGCCCGCAGACCGCGGAGCGCGTACGAGCTGGCCACGTTGCGGGCGACGCGCCCCGGCCGGCTCACGGCCGCTGCTCCTCACGGACGAGCGCCGAGCTGGCAGGCCATGGATTGCGTGCGTGTGGCCGCGCGGCCGATGACCACAGAGAGCGCTCATGTATCGCTTCCTCGCCCGGCTGCTCACCTTCGCCTTGCCGCTCGCCGCGGTGCTCGCGCTTGCCGCGCCGCCGCCGGCCCGTGCCGTCGAGCTCGGACTCGTCACCGACCTGACGTGGGGCGCCGCCGGAGCGGACCAGGAGCGCGAGTACGCCGCCCTCGACGATCTCGGCGCGCGCTGGGTCCGGGTCGAGGTCAACTGGGCCGAGGTCGAGCCCAGCCGTGGCGCCTACCACCCCTGGTCGCTGGAGCAGATCGACGCGGCGGTGCGCCGCAACCGCGCCGCGGGGCGGCAGGTCGTCGTCATGATCGGGAAGGCGCCGCAGTGGGCGTCGGGCGCCGCCGACCACGGCACGCCTCCCCGCGATCCCGCGGACTATGCGCGCTTCGCCGCGTTCATGGCCCGGCGCTATGCCGCCGACGGCGTCGCGGGCTACGAGATCTGGAACGAGCCGAACATCGGGCGCTTCTGGGGCGGCCGGCCCGACGCCGCCGCCTACGTCGCGCTGCTGCGCGCCGCCGGAGCAGCGATTCGCGCCGCCGACCCGGGGACCCGGATCGTGTTCGGCGGGCTGTCGACGAATGATCTCGCCTATGTGCGCGCCGCCTACGCGGCCGGTGCCGAGGGGTTGTTCGACGTCATGGCCCTCCATCCGTACAGCTGCGAGGCGCGCATCGACGACGTCAAGCGCACCGGCGACGGCGTCATCGCCTCCGGCTCCTTCCTCGGCTACCGCGCGGTGCGCGAGTTCATGGTGGCCCAGGGCGACGCCCGGCCGATGTGGTTCACGGAGCTCGGCTGGAGCACGACCAGCGAACCATGCGGCGTGAGCGAAGCCGCCCAGGCCCAGCGCCTGGAGTCCAGCATCGAGCTGATGGACCGCGACCCCTACGTGCAGGCGGTCATGTTCTACAACCTCCGTAACAACTACTGGCTGCGCGACGCCGACACCACCGAGGCGCGTTACGGCCTGCTGACCTCCGACTTCCGCGCCAAGCCGGCGTACGCCGCCTTCAGGGCGGCCTCGGCCCCGCAACGGCTGCTGCTGCGCGTGCGTGTCCACCGCGCCGGCGCCCGCGTGTCGGGCCGCGTCTCGGGGGGCGCCGCCGCGCGCGTCCGCGTCACCCTTCGGCGTCGAGGCGAGGACGGGCACCGAGTGCGGGTCGCCGCCGTTCTTGGCGGGCGCTTCAGCGTCAACCTGCGGCGGCTCGGTCCCGGCCGCTGGGACGCCCTGGCCGAGCTCGTCGACAGACCGCACGTGCGCGCCGCCCGCCGGCTCGTCGTCCGCTGACCCGATCAGGGCCCGCCCCGCCGGCCGACGAGCGCCGGCAGCGTCATGACCATGATCTTCAGATCGAGCCAGAAACTCCAATTCTCGATGTAGAAGTTGTCCCACTCGATGCGGTCGGCTAGCGACGTCTCGCCACGCAGGCCGTGAACCTGGGCCCATCCCGTGAGTCCCGACTTGACGCGATGACGGTCGCCATAGCGGTAGACGACGTCCTCGAACTGCTCGACGTAGTGGGTGCGCTCGGGCCGCGGGCCGACCAGCGACATGTCGCCGCGGACGACGTTCCAGAGCTGTGGCAGCTCGTCGAGCGAGAGCTTGCGAAGGACATCGCCTACGCGGCTGCGCCGCAAGACGGCAGCCCCAAGTCGCACGCCGGCCGGCCCGACCTCCTCGCCGCCCAGCACGAGCGTTGCCCAGGCGGCGTCGGCCTCGCCGTGCTCGTCCGGAGCACCATGCATGGTGCGGAACTTCAACATCTCGAAGATGTGTCCGTCGAGGCCCACGCGCTGCTGGCGGAACAGGATCGGCCGGCCCAGCGAGCACCGAACCGCGAGCGCCGCGAGCGCCAGCACGGGCGCGAGAAGGACGAGCGCGACGCCGGCGATGATGCGGTCGATCGCGTACTTGAGCGTGAAGGCGAGGCCTCGTGGGTCCGAGGTGCCGACCGCGATGAGCGGCAGGCCACCCAGGTGCTGGGTCTGCAGCCGCCGGCCCTCGACCTCGTAGAGCCGCGGGACCAGCATGACGTCGGCGCCGAGCTTCCACGACCGCCGGACCAGGTCGAGCAGCACGTGATGCGGCGCGGTGGAGAACGCCACCACCACCGTGTCGATCTCCTCCGCCTCGACCACCCGCTCCAGGTCCCAGCTCGCGCCGAGCACCGGGAGGGGTAGGTCGGCGCCTCCCAGCGGCTCCTTGTCGAGGAAGCCGACAGGGAGCAGGCCGAGCTGCGGGCGCGCGAGCAGGCGCCGGGCGGTGAGGCGCCCGACGTGACCGGCACCGACGATGAGCGTCCTCCCCTGGGCCGTCCCGCGGCCGGCCGTCGCGCGCTCGCCCGCGTACAGCGCAAGCCGGCCGGCGCCGGCGATGGCCGAGCCCGCGAGCCAGAGGATGGTGACCGCATCGCCGATGCCGCTTCGCCCGCCGAGGAGCATGGCGGCCGCTCCGACCGCGATGCAGGCCAGCCCCAGGCCGGCCACGACGCGGCGCAGCTCGTCGTCGAGCCGGAGCCTCCGGCGGGGACGGTAGGCGCCCGTCGAGGCGAGCCCGGCGACCGCCACCGCGATCAGCACCCATTCCCAGGCGCCGAGCACCGCGGCGTCGTCGCTGCCGCTGACGCCGGCGGCGATGATCAGGGAGAGCACATCGACGAGCGCGCGAACGACCGGCCGCGCACCATCGCCGCGGGTGGCGCGGCGCAGGCGGGGCGCCGGCCGCCAGACCAGCTCGGCGCTGCCGGGCCCGAAACTGCGAGGTTGCGAGCGGCCCGCTCACGCCCGCCGTTGCCCCGTCCGCCCAAGCAGGGCTGATCGATCCGTCGTCCGCCTCAACACATCCGTGCCTTGATCCCTGGTAGCCGCCCGTGCACCCATCCGTAGGTGTCGGCTTGCGGTGACGGAATTGTGCGGACCCGCGCGGAAGCGCGCCAGTCGGCAATACGTCCAGCACCCGCCAGTTTCGTCCGATACCCCTTTTGATGACGGCCCCCCTCACAGGCGCCAGGCTCGACCGGCTCCGTCCGCATCTGGTCCTACCCGGAGTCCTCACTACTTATTTGTCTATCGAGGCCGGCGGCTACTTCCCGGACGCCGTGGCGATCGGCGCCGTCCTCCTCACCCTGGCGCTGCTCCTGCGCATCACCGTGGCCCGACACCCGCTCGCGGGCTGGGGCCGCGCGGCGGCCGTGGTCGCCGGCGCCGGGGCGCTGCTGGCGAGCTGGACGCTCGCGTCGGCGCTGTGGTCGGATGCCGCCGCGCGCGCCACGCTCGAGTTCGACCGCACGCTGATGCTGCTGCTCGGCTTCGTGCTGCTCGCGACGTTCCCGCGGCGCTCGGGCGACCTGTCGGTGCTCCTCCGCTGGGTCGTCCTCGCGATGCTGGGGATCGCGGTCGTCGGCCTGGCGACGCGGCTGTATCCCGACGTGTTCGTGGCCGTAGCGGGCCGGCAGCCGTCGCGGCTGGCCCACCCGCTGACCTACTGGAACGCCATGAGCGTGTTCTGCGCGCTCGGCGCGGTGCTGGCGTTGCACCTGGCGTCCGGCGAGCGCGAGGGGGCCGCCGTGCGGATCGCGGCCGGGGCCGCGCTGCCGGTACTGGCCGTGGCGGGCTACTTCCCGTTCTCACGCGGCGGCGTGGCGGCGGCGGCGGTCGGCGTCGCCGCCTACGTCGTTCTGGCGAGACCGCGACGCCTGCTCATGACCCTGGTCACCGCCGGACCGGCGGTGGCCGTGGCGCTGGCGGCCGCGTATCAGGCCGAGGCGCTCGCGACGAACGACTACGCCTTGCCGCCTGGGCCCGACCAGGGACATCGGCTGGCGCTCGTCCTGCTGGCCGCGAGCGCGGGCGCGGCGCTGATGCGGCTCGCGCTCCTGCCCGTCGAGCGGCGGCTGGACATGGTCCGTCTGTCGCCCCGCGTGCAGCGCGCGCTTCCACTCGCCGCCGCGGCGGCGGTCGTCACGGTCGTCGTCGCCGGCGCCCTCACGCTCGATGTCCCCGACCGCGCGGGCGAGCAATACCGCGCCTTCGTGTCCGGCAATGTCGTCCAGGAGAGCGCGGACACCCGGCAGCGGCTGACCGCCAGCGGGAACAACGGCCGGCTCGACATCTGGCGCGTCGGCTGGCGCGCGTTCACGGCGGCACCGCTGCACGGGACCGGCGCCGGCACCTTCCAGCTGGAATGGGAGCGTGAGCGCCCGTCGCCGATCAAGCGGGTCGACGGACACTCGCTGTACCTGGAAACGCTCGCCGAGCTCGGCGTCGTGGGCGTTGGACTTCTCGCGGTCGTGCTTGGCGGTGTTCTGTTCGGCTTCGCTCGCCTGCTGCGCGGTCCCGACCGGCACGCAGCCGCGGCGGCGCTCGCGGCCGGCATCGCGCTGCTCGCGCACGCCGGCATCGACTGGGACTGGGAGATGCCGGCGCTGTTCGCGTGGCTCTTCATGGCCGCGGGCGTGGCCTGTGCACGTCCCGCCGGCGCGGCCGCCCGGCAATCGCCGAGGCGGCTCGCACGACTCGGCGCCGGTCTCGGTTGCCTGCTGCTCGCGCTGACGCCGCTGCTCGTCGTGCTCTCGCAGGCGCGCGTCGACAGCGCGTACAGCGCGTTCGCCCGCGGTGACTGCGCGACGGCCGTGGACGCGGCGCTGGACGGCGCCGAGGTGCTGCCGATCCGGCCCGAGCCGTTCGAGCTGCTGGGCTACTGCGACCTCCGGGCGCGGCGGGCGGACCTGGCCGTGACCGCGATGGAGGCGGCGCGAAGGCGCGATCCGGACGCCTGGCAGTACGCCTACGGCCTCGCCGTCGCTCGCGGGCTCGCGGGCCGCGACCCGCGGCCCGCGATCGGCGAGGCACAGCGGCTGAACCCGCGCGAGCCGCGCGTCGCCGAGCTGGCACGCGCCTTCGACAGCGATCGCCCGACACGCTGGCGCCGCGCCGCCGCGCAGGCGAAGCTGCCCTTCTAAAGGGCCAGGATGCCAGCTACCCTGTGCGGCGGACCGTGCTAGGCGGGGAGGTAGCGGTGCCCTGCACCCGCAATCCGCTCTAGCGGGGCTGAACTCCCTCCCGAGGGGTCCGGCCCCCGGGCCAGCGCGCCACTCGCAGGCGTCGATGGCCGGGTCCCGCGCGATGCGAGCCCGCGAACCAGGTCAGATCCGGAAGGAAGCAGCCTTAAGCGGTCACTCGTAGGCGCTGCGGGGTCGCCCGACCGGAGCCGGCGAACGGCGGCAGCCCCCGGGGAACCGCCTCGACGGAGGGTGCACGGTCCGCTGCCGTCAGCGTTCGTCGTCGCGGCGTGCCTGCCGACGCAGGACCAGGCCCGTGCTCAGGAGCGCGACACCGCCGATGAGGACGGGGATCGCGAGGAAGCCGGTGAACGGCAACGAGCTGCCGTTGGAGCCGAGCGCCACCTGCCGGGCAGGCTGAACCGCGTCGTCCTCGGTCGCGCCCCCGCCGCCCCCGGCCGCGCCGCCGCTCTCCTCTTCGCCCAGCACGCCGCCGGCCGTTTCGACGTCATCGGGCCCGTACTGCGCGACGCTGGCGTCGTTCTGGGTGAGGCCCTGGACGGCCAGGCCGGCGCCGGCCGTGCTGAACAGCATCCCGACGACGAGCATCGACAGGATCGCGAGGCGGGACTTCATGGCTTCTCTCCTCCGTGAGGGCTTCTGCGCCGTCCGTCGGCGCACGCGCTGCTTGATCTGATCCAGCTCCAGCTCGGTGGCCTCCGGCCGGTTCTCGCGCAGGAGCCGAATGACGTCGTCGAACTCGGTCATCGAACCCTTATACGAAGCTCGCCGCCGATTCCTGACCGAAGATTCGCGGCTGATGCGCGATGAGGAGTTCGAGCGGCTGTACGCGGCCGAGGCAGCAGGCCTGTTCTCGTTCCTCGCCTATCGCACCGGCGATCGCGCGCTTGCCGAGGACCTGGTGGCCGACGCCTTCGAACGGGCGCTGCGCTCGCGGCGGCGGTTCGACCGCAGGCGCGGCTCGGAGAAGACGTGGCTCTACGCCATCGCGCTCAACCTGCTTCGCGACCACGCACGCCGGACCGCCGCGGCGGGGCGTGCCCTCGAGCGGGAGGGCGCGACGGGCGCGCCGGCCGACGCCGGGATCGCCCAGGTCGAGCACCGCGATCAGGTGCAGCGGGCACTGGCCGTCCTGAGCCAGGAGGAGCGCGAGGCGATCGCCCTCCGGTTCGGCGCGGAGCTCACGGTCCCCGAGATGGCCGAGGTCCTGGGCGAGCCACTGACCACGGTCGAGGGACGGGTCTACCGGGCGCTCCGGAAACTCCGAGCCGCCCTCTAGACTCGGCCTTCGTGCCCGAGGGACCCGCTTCGCTCTACCGCCGTCACCGCCCGCGCACGTTCGACGACGTCGTCGGGCAGGACCACGTCGTCCGGACGCTGCGGAACGCGATCGAGAAGGACCGGGTCCATCACGCGTACCTGTTCGTGGGCTCGCGGGGGACCGGCAAGACCTCGATGGCGAAGATCCTCGCCGCGTCGCTCAACTGCGCGGGAGGGCCGACGGTGACCCCGTGCGGGCAGTGCGAGTCGTGCGTCTCGATCGCGGCCGCCACCTCGCTCGACGTCATCGAGATGGACGCGGCGTCGAACAACTCGGTCGACGACATCCGCGACCTGCGCGAGCGGGTGAGCTTCGCGCCGGTGTCCGGGCGCCACAAGGTCTACATCCTCGACGAGGCCCACATGCTGTCCACGGCGGCGTGGAACGCGTTCCTCAAGACGCTCGAGGAGCCCCCGCCGCACACGATCTTCGTCCTCGCCACGACCGAGGCCAACAAGGTCCTGCCGACGGTCGTGGACCGCTGCCACCGGTTCGACTTCGCGCGCCCGAGCGTCCCGCAGATCGCGGGCGTCCTGCGGAAGGTCGCCGACGCCGAGCAGCTCGAGATCTCGCCCGAGGTGTCGGCGCTGATCGCCCGCTCGGCGACCGGCTCGTTCCGCGACGCGCTCGGCACGCTCGAGCAGCTCGTGGCCTACTCGGGCCGCTCGATCGCGCTCGAGGACGTGCTCGCGGTGCTCGGCGCCGCCGACGCCGACCTGGTGTTCGGGGCCGTCGACGCCGTGGCCGCGGGCGACGTCCGCGAGGCGCTGCTGGCCGCCGCCCGGCTCGCCGAGTCCGGTCGAGACCTCGGCCGCTTCTTCGGCGACCTCGAGGCGCATGCGCGGGGGCTGATGGTCGTGCAGGCGATCGGCGAGGTGCCGGCCGAGCTCCAGGTGACCCCCGAGCAGGACGAGCGGCTCGCCGCGCAGGCCGCCGCGGTCGCGCCCGCCGACGTCGTCCGCCTGCTGGACATGATCGCGGCCGCGCTGCGGGCGCTGAAGGACGGCGCGGACGCCCGCACGCAGCTCGAGCTCGCGCTCGTCAAGGCCGCCGAGCCGGCCTACGACCCGACGATGAAGGCGCTGCTCTCTCGCGTCGAGCGGCTCGAGGGCCGCGCCGCTCCGGCGCCGGCCTCGCGTGCGCCGTCGGAGCCGGCCACGGCCGCGGGCCGGACCAAGGTCGCGATCACGGCGCAGGTGGAGGACCATCCGCCGGTGGGCGTGTCGACGACGCTGCCGGGCGCGCCCGAGGGCGGCGCCCCGGAGGCGCAGGCCGCGGCCGACGAGGCGGCCGCCGCCGTCGCCGAGGAGCTGGCGACGGACGCCGATCCCGCCCCGGCGGTCACCGCGCTGGCGGTCGTCGAGCCCGACGCGCCCGCGCCGGAGCCCGCGCTCGAGCTCTCGCTCGACGCGCTGCAGGAGACCTGGCCGGTCGTCGCCGACCAGCTCGAAGGCGAGTTCCCGATGCTCGCCGCCGCGCTGCGCGACGCACGCCCGACCGAGCTGGCCGGTCAGGGGCTCACGCTCGCCTGGCCGCAGTCTGCAGGCCTGTCCAAGAAGGCCGCCGAGGAGCCGTCGAAGCGCGAGCTGATCGCCCGCTCGATCCAGGCGGTGACCGGCGCGTCGCTCCGGCTCGCGTTCGAGCTCCGCGCCGACGACGAGATCGCCCCCGCGGCCGAGCCGATCAGCGACGATGAGCTGGTGGATCGATTCAAGCGCGAGTTCGGCGCGGTCGAGGAGCCGCCGCCCACGGAGGAGACCTGATGCCCCAACCCCCGAACCTCCAGAACATGCTGCGCCAGGCGCAGGAGATGATGGCCGCCCAGCAGCAGGCGCAGGAGGCGCTCAAGTCCGAGCGCATCGAGGCGAGCGCCGGCGGAGGCATGGTCAAGGTCGTGATGACCGGCGACATGCATCTCGAGTCGATCGCGATCGATCCCGACGCGGTCGACCCCGAGGACGTCGAGATGCTGCAGGACATGGTGGTGGCCGCGGTCAACGAGGCGCTGCGGTCCGCGCAGGAGCTGGCCGAGTCCAAGCTCGGTGGGATGGGCGAGGGGTTCGACCCGATGAGCGCGCTGGACGCGCTCGGCATGGGCGGCCTCGGCGGCCTGGGCGGGGCGGGCGGGGCGGGCGGACTGCCTGGCGGGGGGCAGCCCAACCGCGCGGCGCGTCGCAAGAAGAAGTAGGTGCTCGCCCCGCCGCTCCAGCGTCTCGTCACCGAGCTGGCGAAGCTTCCCGGGATCGGGCAGCGCACCGCGCAGCGCCTGGCCTTCCACATCCTGCGCGCGTCGGGCGAGGACGCCGCGGCGCTCGCTGCCGCGATCCGCGACGTGAAGGAGAAGATCACGCTGTGCGAGGTCTGCTTCAACCTCGCCGAGGGGCCGCGCTGCGCGGTCTGCCTCGACGAGCGTCGCGACGCGGGGCTGATCTGCGTGGTCGAGGAGGCCGGCGACGTGATCCCGATCGAGCGCACGCACGAGTACCGCGGCCGCTACCACGTGCTCGGCGGCGCGCTGTCGCCGATCGACGGCGTCGAGCCCGAGGACCTCAAGCTCGCGCAGCTGTACGCACGGGTATTCGATCCCACCCACCCCGTGCGGGAGATCATCCTGGCGACGAATCCCACGACCACCGGCGAGGCGACCGCGCTGCACGTGGCGGCGGTGCTGCACGAGCGGGCGCCGGACGTGACCGTGACCCGCCTCGCCTCCGGGCTGCCCGTCGGCGGCGACCTCGAGTACGCCGACGAGGTCACGCTCGGCCGCGCGTTCGCCGGCCGGCGCGCGGTCTGACCGCGCGGCTGACGAACGTCAACTGCGGCAGGTAGGGAGGCGGTGGCCCGCAGGTTTCGTGCAAATTTCGACGGCCCGCCCACGCGAGTTGCACGTTTCCGCCGCATATGGAGGGTTTCGTGAAATTCGCCGGCGGGACCCAGTCGGAATTGCACGAAACCGCCGTTCTGCCACCTCCCCACCCAGCGCAGTTGACGTTCCGCGATCAGCGCCACCGCTCCCCCCGGAGCGACGTGGGAGACGACCCCGTCGCCGCCTTGACCCGCCGCGAGAAGTGGTAGACGGACTTGAAGCCGGTCCGGGCGGCGATCGTCCCGACGGGGAGGCCGGTGTGCTTGAGCAGGTCGACGCCCGTCGCGACCCGGCGCTGCCAGAGGTAGGCCATCGGCGTCACGCCGAGCTCGGCGCGGAAGCGGCGGACGAGGTGGGGCGGGCTGACGTGCGCCGCGCGGGCGACGGCGTCGAGATCCACCCGCGGGTCCGCGAGGTTGGCGTGCAGGAACGCGCGGGCGCGGTCGACGGCGCCGCCCGGCCCGCCAGAGTGCGACTCCGCCTCGCCCGCGTAGCGCAGGAACGCGGCGGCGGCGAGCGCGGCGACGAGCGGGCGGGCGGTTGAGAGCGGCGTGCGATCGGCCTCGACCGCCTCGCGCACGAGATCGGCCAGCGCGGTCGAGAGCGGCAGCGAGGCCGGGAGGCCCTCGGGCGGATCGGCGACGTGCGCCTGCACCCACGAGTGGTGGGTCGGCTCGCCGGCGGCGAACGCGAAGTGCTCGCGATAGCCGGGCAGCAGCAGCACGACCGTGCCGGCCTCGTAGGTCACGGGCTCCCGCTCGTCGACCGTGATGCGCGCGCTGCCGGTGTGCAGGAGCACGAGCTCGACGTCGTCCTGCCGCCGCGGGCCGAGCGTCCCGCCCGGCGGGTAGACGACCTCACCGACGCTCACGCGAGCCGGATCAATCTGGGACAACAACATGCGCATTGTGGCCATCGATCCCGGCGCAGTCGAGGTTTAGCGTCCGCATCATGGATATCGCGACGACGACACCGGTGACCATCGACCAGTTCGTCCACTACCGGCAGCACGGGTTCCTGATCGTCCGCGGGCTGCTCGAGCGCCGCGAGGTGCAGGAGCTGCTCGACCATGTCGACGAGCTGGTCGCCTCCGAGCCGGAGCTGCTGCGCGTCCACATGCTGCACCGGCGGCTCGAGATCCACGAGCGGTACATGCTCCATCCGCGCGTCGTCGACGTCGTCGGCGGGCTGATCGGCCCGGACGTCCTCGCGCTCCAGACGATGCTGTTCGTCAAGGGCCCGGGTAGCACCGGCCAGGGCTACCACCAGGACTCGTACCACATCATCACCCAGCCGGACACGCTGATCGGCGCGTGGGTCGCGCTCGACCGGGCCGACACCGAGAACGGCTGCGTGTGGATCACGGCGGGCAGCCAGGACGAGCCGGTCTACCCCGACGTCGACGAGGCGGCCGGCCACGGCGGCGACGTCCACCTCGCCGACATGTTCGCGATCGCCGGAGCCGACGACCCCGAGGAGTCGCGCAACGGCCTGACCCCGGTCGCGGCCAGGTACGCCGGGCGCGAGGTACCCGCCGTTCTCGAGCCGGGCGACGCCGTGTTCTTCGACGGCCACGTGCTGCACCGCTCGCACTCCAACCGGAGCGCGACCCGCTCGCGTCGCGCGTTCGTCGCTCACTACTGCAACGCGCGCTCGTATGTGCCGTGGGACGACGAGCCGCTCGAGGACGGCGAGATGGCCAACGACCGCCACATCCTCGCCCGCGGCTCGACGCACCTGCCGTATGCACGGCCGCGCTTCGGCGCGGCCTGAGATTCGAATCCCGTCGACGCCGCCTAGACTGCGGTTCCGTGTCCGGCACCGTGGTCATGAAGTTCGGCGGGACGTCCGTCGCCGACGCCGAGCGCATCAAGCGTGCAGCGCGCCGGATCGTGGCCGCCCGCGAGCAGGGACACCGCGTCGTGGCGGTTCTCTCCGCGCGCGGGAAGACCACCGACGAGCTGATCTCGATGGCCGAGGAGGTCTCCACCGCGCCGGACCCGCGCGAGATGGACATGCTGCTCTCCACCGGCGAGCGCATCTCCTGCGCGCTGTGCGCGATGGCGATCAACGACCTCGGCCACAAGGCGATCAGCCTCACCGGCTCGCAGGCCGGCATCGTCACCGACACGAGCCACACCAAGGCGCGGATCCTCGACGTCCGGGCCGACCGCATCCGCGCCGCGCTCGACGACCAGCTCGTCGTGCTCGTCGCCGGCTTCCAGGGCGTCAGCACCGCCAAGAACGTCACCACGCTGGGCCGCGGCGGCTCGGACACCACCGCCGTCGCCCTCGCGGCGGCCGTCGGCGCCGAGGTCTGCGAGATCTACACCGACGTCGCGGGCGTGTTCAGCGCCGACCCCCGGATCGTGCCAGACGCCCGCAAGCTCCCCGTGGTCTCGTTCGAGGAGATGCTCGAGATGTCGGCGTCGGGCGCCGGCGTGCTGCAGCTCCGCAGCGTCGAGTACGCGCGCAACCACGGCGTGCGCATCCACTGCCGGTCGAGCTTCACCGAGGAGCCGGGGACCTTCGTGGTCGGAGAAGAGGAGACGATGGAACGACCCCTGATCACCGCGGTCACGCACTCGCGCGACGAGGCGCGGGTGACGCTGCTCGGCGTGCCCGACGTGCCGGGCGTCGCCGGCCGCATCTTCACCGCGCTCGCCGACGCCAACGTCAACGTCGACATGATCATCCAGAACGAGCCGGTGTCCGAGGGCGCGTCGGCCGACATGTCCTTCACCGTCCCGCGCTCTGATCTGCGTGACGCCCGCATCGCGCTCGACCCGGTCGTGGCCGAGCACGGCATCCGCGCCGTCGCCGAGGACCCCGAGATGGGGAAGGTCTCGTTGGTGGGAGCCGGAATGAAGACCCATCCCGGCGTCGCCGCGAAGGTCTTCTCGACCCTCGGCGACGAGGAGATCAACATCGAGATGATCTCGACCTCCCCGATCAAGATCTCGTGCGTGGTGTCCGGCGACGTCGTCGACCGCGCGGTCCGCGCCCTCCATACCGCCTTCGAGCTCGGCGCCGACCAGGTCGAGGTCGAGCACCCGTTCGGAGCGAGAGCATGAGCTACCGCGTTGCCGTCGTGGGCGCCACGGGCGCCGTCGGGACCGTCATGCGCGCCAAGCTGCGCGAGCGCACCTTCCCGGCCTCCGAGGTGGTGTCGTTCGCCTCCGAGCGCTCGGCCGGCCGCGAGCTGGACGGCGCGATCGTCCAGCCGCTCACCGACGAGACGATCCAGGGCTTCGATCTCGCGATCTTCAGCGCCGGCGGCGCGACGTCGGGCGAGTGGGCGCCGCGCTTCGTGGACGCGGGCGCCGTAGTGATCGACAACTCGTCGAAGTGGCGCCGCGACCCCGAGGTCCCGCTCGTGGTGTCCGAGGTCAACCCCGACGCACTCGACGACCACAAGGGCCTGATCGCCAACCCGAACTGCTCGACGATGCAGCTCATGGTGGCGCTGAAGCCGATCCACGATGCCGCGGGCATCGAGCGCCTGATCGTCTCGACCTACCAGTCGGTGTCGGGCACGGGCGTCAAAGCCGTCGAGGAGCTCGAGACCCAGACCCACGCGGTGCTGCACGGCCAGGAGCCGCCGGCCCCGCAGGTCTATCCGCACCCGATCGCGTTCAACGTGCTGGGCGGGGCGGGCAACTTCGTCGACGACCACACCGACGAAGAGCTGAAGATGATGTTCGAGACGCGCAAGATCCTCGGCGACGAGTCGATCGCGATCAACGTCACCTGCGCGCGCGTGCCCGTCCGCAACTGCCACTCGGAGTCGGTGACGCTGCAGACCCGGGAGCCGCTGGAGGTCGAGGAGGCGCGCGAGCTGCTGTCGCGGATGCCCGGCCTGACGCTGGTCGAGCCCTTCCCGACCGTATTGGGGTCGGCCGGCCGCGATGACGTCTTCGTCGGCCGCCTCCGCCGCGACCCGTCACACGAGCGCGGCCTCTGCATGTGGGTCGTCTCCGACAACCTGCTCAAGGGCGCCGCCACCAACGCGATCCAGATCGCCGAGGTGCTCCACCAGCGCACTCTGGTCCGAGTTCCGACCAGAGTCTAAGAGAAGGTTTTCTCCGGCCACGAGCGGGGCACCAGATGCCCCGCGAGTTTCTGGGACGGACCGGGGTACATGAGGACGAGCGAAAGAGGGCCCAGCCAGGGCCCTCTTTTCTCGCTCAGGGGCAGTTTCCGGACGTCGGCCCTGGCGCTAGGCCTGCTGCTCGGCCCGCTCGGTGGCGGCCGGCTTGACGACCTTACGCTTGCGCGCCCGAGCCTTCGCCCGCTCGATCGCCTCGCCGGCGTGCGGGGGGTCTTTGCGAACGCCTTCGGACCGTGGCCTCGGCGCCTCGGCGGACTCGATGAAGAGGCCCTTCCCGCTCAGCAGCATGGCGTCGGCGCGGTCGTCATGGTGCGCATGACTATAGCTTCGGAACCGGACCGCAATCGCATTAGGGGCCTGTCCAAGAACCCCGTCACGTCCAGGACCGCCGTGGACACGTCGCCGGATCACCACCCGAACCCTCGGAAATACGTTCGTATTCCCTTCGGGATTCGTGCGGCGCCCGGCTCGGTCCACAGCGGTCCTGGCCGGGCCGGATCTTCTTGGACAGACCCCTAGCGCTGCGCGGAGCCCGCCGCCAACCAGCCGCCCGCCGGGACCACGACCCCGATCGTGGACAGGAGCAGCGGGAGCCACCAGGCAACGCACCTGACCTCGGGGTCGAGATCGGCGACCAGGATGGCGGCGGCGGCGACGTTCGCCACGCCGGCGACGGTCAGCGCGATTCGGGTTCCCGCGAGAATCCGGCTCGCCAGCGCGTGCTCGCCCGGCCGGACGAGGAACGCGGCGAGCAGCGCGGGGACGATCAGCAGCACCGGCCCGACCGCTTCGACCTCGGTCGCGATCACGTCGAGCCGGATGAACCCGACGACGAGGAGTACGAAGGTCACGAGCCCGAGCAGCAGCGCCGACGACAGAAAGCCCTGACGCTCCGCCCGGACACGTACGAGCGCCCTCCCGACGCTGCCGTACGTCGGCTCGTCGAGTCCCAGGTGCGTCCGCCGGCCGACGAACGTCTCCGATGTCAGCGACTGCTCGCCGACGTCGAGGCTCGACGACACGATCTCGAGCCCGTCGGGCACCCCGAGCTCGAAGTGGAACGACCGGGCGGTGCCGACGGCCGGCAGGCTGATCTCGAGCGGATACGGGCTCCAGCCGAGCTGGACCTTCCAGTCGGGTGAGAGCTGCTCCGCGGGCTCGTCCGGCATGGCGTACTTCAGCGGCTCCTCGTAGGCGAGCTTGAGGATCCGCCGCCGGCCCGGCTCCGGGCCGATCTCGGCGAACAGGACGAAGCTGTTCTCGAGCAGCCTCGCCATCAGGTTGAAGTCGGTGTCGGCGAGGAGCCGGCGGCCGGTGCTGTTCCGGGAGAGCCAGTCCAGCGCCTCGGCTGCGGCGGGCGGCGTTCCCGTCGCGATCGCTCGCAGCTCACGCCGGAGCCGGCCGCTCGGGCCGTTCGCCCGCCTGGGCCACCGGTTGGTCACGGCCTCGGCGAGCTGGCACAGCGCCGCCCATGAGACCAGGCCGTTCTCCGAAGTCGTGAGGACGGGCACCGCCGCGCCCTCCTCGTCGCGCAGGTCGAAGCGGCGGAGCTTGCGCTTGCGCAGGATCGTGAGGGGAACCACGGGAAGCGACTCCGTCGTGATCTCGACCGTCTTCTGCTCCGCGCGGCTGAGGACGACCTCCGGCGGCAGCGTGAAGTCGAGGCTCACGCGGCGGCGAACGGTCACGTCGTCGATCAACTCGAACGCCTCGACCCGGCGGTTCATCCAGGCCGCAGGCTCGGTGATCAGGCGCTGGACGACGAGACCGGCGAGTCCGTAGCCGAGCGGGTCGTCGCCCGGGTCGATCGCGCGCTCGAGCGCCGGCTCCGCCACTCGGCGACCGTACGCCCGGGCTCGGACGTGATCGGTCTCGCCGTCAGGCGGCCGCGACGCTTCCGACGACCGAGGTCGACCAGTCGATCACCGACGTCGGCCGGACGACGTGCTTGCTCATGCCGAGCTCCTTGGGCTCGAGCCCGAGCGCCAACCCCACGAGCTGCGGGAGGTGCAGCACCGGCATCCCCAGCTCACGGCCGGCCAGCCGCTCGGCGCCCGGCTGCTGGAGGTCGAGGTTGAGATGGCAGAGCGGGCAGGGCGTGACCAGGCAGTCGGCCTCGGCGTCGATCGCGTCGCCCAGGTGGCGGCCGGCCTGCTTGAGCGACGCCTCCTTGTTCATCGTGATGATCGGGAAGCCGCAGCACTTGTACATGCCGGCGTAATCGACCACCGTGCCGCCCAGCGCGTCGATCAGCTGGTGCAGGTACGCGTCGCGCGGGTGCTCCCGCGAGATGCCCAGCCGGTCGGTCGGCCGCACGATGTAGCAGCCGTAGAACGGGCCGACCCGGAGGTCGGTCAGCGGGCGCCGCACCTTGGACCGGATCGCGTCGAGCCCGATCTCCTCGACCATCAGCCACAGGAAGTGCTTGTTGACGATGCCCTTCTCGTAGCGCAGGCTCTCGCCCGCCAGCGTCTGGTTGACGTGCTCGCGGTACTCGCCGTTCGCGTCCAGGCGCTCCTGGCACTCGCTCTGCGCGCCCTGGCACGTCGAGCAGATGTTCATCATCAGCGCGGCGCCGTCGACCTGCTGCGCGAGCGCGAACGTACGGGCGTTCAGCGTGTCGGCCAGCTCCTGGTTGTGCTCGGCGATCACGCCGGCGCCGCAGCAGGCGGCGCGGTCCAGCTCGACCATCTCGATGTCGAGCAGCGGCGCGACCCTGGCCATCGACCCGTGCAGCTCCGGGGTGAAGCCGCGGCTGACGCAGCCCGGCCAGTATGCGACCTTCACTGGTTCGCCTCCTCGTCCTCCTCGTAGCCCACGACGTAGAGATTGAGCTCGTACCGCTCGCCCTTCTCATGGACGTGCTGGAAGATCCGCTTGACGTTCTTGTCGGCCTTGTGCTGGTGCAGGAGCGCCTTCTTCGGCGTCACCTTCCCGCGCTGGAGCGCCTTGACGATCGTCGGCAGCGAGTCGAGCAGCTCGGGGACGGCGCGCGGGTGGAACTTGCCGCCGTAGGAGTCCGGCAGCAGGTCCGCCTCGTGCAGGAGCCCGTTCTTCTCGATGTTCTTGACGAACGCGTGCTCATGCCGGTAGCCGTTGTTGCGGTCCTCGATCTCGTGATCGCCGCTCGCGATCCGCCGCAGCCGCATGATCTGGCTCATCGGGGCGACGCCCTTCGGGCACGCCTCGATGCAGTTGAAGCAGTGCGTGCAGTCGTAGATGCCGTGCGGGTCCTCGGCCAGGTCCTTGAGCCGCTCGAACTGCTGGCCGTCGCGCGGGTCGCCCACGAAGCGGTAGGCCTTGGCCAGCGCGGCCGGGCCGACGAACAGCGGGTCGACCTCCATCGACAGGCAGTCGGACACGCAGGCGCCGCATTGGATGCAGGCCATCGACTGCGTGACGTCGATCATCGACTCCGGCGGCACGACGTACTCGCGCTCGGGCGGCGATCCGTCCGGGAGCAGCCACGGCGTGACGCGCTGGATCTTCTTCCAGTGGACGGCGTCCATGTCCACGATCAGGTCCTTGAGCACGGGCATGTTGCCCATCGGCTCGACCACGATCGCGCCGTCGGGCGCCGTCTCGGCCGCCTTGTCGAGGTGCGTGTGGCACGCCAGGTTCGGCTTGCCGTTGATGCGCACACCGCAGGAGCCGCAGATCGCCGCGCGGCAGGAGCAGCGGATCCCGATCGACCCGTCCTGCCGATCGCGCGCCTGGAGGATCCCGTCGAGCACCGAGCGGTGGCCGTCGAGGTCGATCGTGAAGTCGTCCCAGTACGCCGCCTCGCCCGACTCCGGCGAGTAGCGGCGGATTCTCAACGTGTATTCGGGCATGTCAGTACGTCCGCTCCTGGGGCTCCCACTTCGTGAGGGTGACCGGTGAGTAGGACACCTGGGGCTCCGCGGCGCCGTCGAGCGAGAGGTTGATGTGCTTGAGCCACTCGTCGTCGTTGCGCTTGGGATAGTCGAGCCGGAACTGCGCGCCCCGGGACTCCTTGCGCTCGATCGCCCCGACCACGATGCACTCCGCGCAGTCGAGCATGTACCCGAGCTCGATGGCGCCGAGCACGTCCTGGTTGAAGACCGTGCCGCGGTCGTCGATGCAGGCGCGCTCGGCCTCCTCCTTGAGCCGGCGGACGATCTCGAGCGCCTCGCTGAGCCCCGCCTCGTCGCGGAACACCGCGCACTTCTCGTTCATCATCGTGCCGAGCTCGTCCTTGATCTCGGAGACGCGGCGGCCGGGGCGGGCGGGATCGTATCCGCGGTCGAGGATCCCGGCGATCATCCGCTGCTCGGCGGCGAGCGCGGCGTGCGAGGGCTTGGGCATGCCCATGCCGAGCGCGCGCTCGGCCGCGTGCTCGCCCGAGCGGCGCCCGAAGATCAGCGTGTCGAGCAGCGAGTTGGCCCCAAGGCGGTTGCCGCCGTGCACCGACACGCAGGCGACCTCGCCGGCCGCGTAGAGCCCGGGGATCGGGGTCGCGCCCCAGATGTCGGTCTTGACGCCGCCCATGATGTAGTGGCAGCCGGGGCGGATGTGGATCGGCTCACGCGTGATGTCGACGCCCGCGAAGTCGCGCCCGATGTTGACGATCTCGCGCAGCGCCTCGAGCGTGCGCTTGCGCGGCACCTTGGTGATGTCGAGCGCCACCGTGCCGTCGGGGAACCCGCGCCCCTCGTTGATCTCGGTCTGCTCGGAGCGCGACACGACGTCGCGCGAGGCGAGCTCCATCTTGTTGGGCGCGTACTTCTCCATGAAGCGCTCGCCCTGGGCGTTGTAGAGGTGGGCGCCCTCGCCGCGCGCGCCCTCGGTGATGAGGATCCCGTTCCCGGCCAGCGTGGTCGGGTGGTACTGGATCATCTCCATGTCCATCAGCGGGGCGCCGATGCGGTAGCTCTGGGCGATGCCGTCGCCCGTGCAGATCAGGGCGTTGGTGGTCGGCTTGAAGCACTGGCCGGCGCCGCCGGACGCCTGGATCGTCGCCTTGGCCGTGAACAGCTCCATCGCGCCGTCGCGGATGTTGCGGGCGATGGCGCCGCAGCAGTCGCCGTCCTCGTCCTGCGCGAGGCCGGTGACGAACCACTCCTCGTAGCGGTCGATCTGCTCGTGGTGCTTCATCAGCTGCTCGTAGAGCACGTGCAGCAGCGCCTGGCCGGTGATGTCGGCCACGTAGTAGGTCCGCGCCGCCGACGCGCCGCCGAACGCCCGCGTGCCGAGGTGGCCGGTCTCGTTGCGGTGGAAGGTGACGCCCGAGTGCTCGAGCCAGAGGACCTCGTTCGGCGCCTCCCGGCACATGATCTCGATCGCGTCCTGGTCCCCGAGGTAGTCGGAGCCCTTGACGGTGTCGAACGCGTGCGACTCCCACGAATCGTCGGGGTTCAGGGCCGCGTTGATCCCGCCGGCGGCCGCGTTCGAGTGCGACCGAACGGGATGGACCTTGGACATGATCGCCACCGTCGCACCCGCGCGGGCCGCCGCCAGCGCGGCGCGCTGACCGGCCAGGCCGGCGCCGATGATCAGGACGTCATGAGCGGGCATGAAGGCGAAGATTAGTTGCCAACGCCTCCGGCCCGTCGGCCCATGCCGATCAGATCATCGACCGCGTCGACCCGGACCGTTCGGCTGACCAACGTCAACTGCGCTGGGTAAGAGAGCGAGGGAATCGACCGCTCGGCCTGCCGAGTGTCCACTTTTCGCCCGTAGAGGGAAACAAGTGGACACTCGACCCGCCGGGGCGGCTGAACCCATGTCCCTCAATGCCGAAGTTCGCCGGCCGCGGCCTAGGCGGTCGAGAGCCGCGACCGCAGCGCCCGCGTGACCTGCTCGACCGTCACCACGCCGCGCAGCCGGCCCTCCGCGTCGACGGCCATCAGCGCGCCGACGCGCCGGAGCGCCTCGGAGCCGAGTAGGACCTCGAGCGGCGCGTCGTCGCGCACGCGGTCCTCGCTGCCGGCCGCGACCCCGCGGACGGGCATCGAGCCGTCTTCTGACACCGCCGCGTGCTCGACCGCTGCGCGGTGCGCGAGGCCCGCGTAGCGCCCGTCGGGCTCCACGACCGCGAACCACGGCCAGCCCTGGTAGCGCAGGAAGTAGTCCTCCCACGCACGCACGGCCGGGAGGTCGGCCGGGATCGTCACCGGCTCGGCGTCCATGATGTCGGCGACCGTGACGCCCTTGAGCCGCTCGGTGAACGCCGACTGGGCGATCGCCGCCCGCGCCGACGAGCCGAGCAGGTAGCCCAGCACGATCGCCCACAGGCCGCCGAAGCTGTTGTTGTCCGCCACCAGCTCGTAGACGCCGTACGCGATCAGCAGCGCGGCGAAGCCCTGGCCGAGGTAGGCGGAGAGGCGAGTCGCGCGGCCCCGGTCCCCGGTCACCTTCCACGCCGCGGCGCGGGCGATCCGGCCGCCGTCGAGCGGGAACGCGGGCACGAGGTTGAACACCAGCAGCATCACGTTGGCCGCCACCAGGAAGCTCAGCCACAGCTCGAACGGCCCGGTGATGTCGACCCCGTCGAGGCGAGCAGCGGCCCAGAACGTGTCCCGCCCGATCAGCGCGATGCAGACCAGCCCGCCGACGACGACGATCGCCGCCGTGACCAGCGGCCCGGCGACCGCGACCCGGAACTCCTGGCCCGGCGTCGTCGTGTCGCGGTTCATCTTCATCACTCCGCCGAAGAAGAAGAGGTCGATCCCGTTTACCTCGATGCCCTCGCGCCGCGCCTCCAGCGCGTGCCCCAGCTCGTGCAGGAGGATCGAGCCGAAGAATCCGAGCGCGGTCGCGACGGCCACGATGAAGCCCTGCTGGTCGTCGCCGAGGGCGTCGCCGAACGACCCCTGGAGCCAGAAGATGGCCAGGAACAGGATCAGGAACCACGAGACGTTGACGCCGACGCGGATCCCGAAGATCGTCGTCAGCCGGATCGAGCTGCCACCGAGCACTTAGCGTCAATGGTGGCATAGCCTTGCCGGATGGCTTATGACGTGACATTCATCCCCGGCGACGGGACCGGCCCCGAGCTGGCCGAAGCCACGCGCCGGGTGCTGGAGGCGACGGGGGTCGAGTTCAACTGGGACGAGCAGCCCGCGGGCGAGGACGTGTACCGCGAGGAGGGCAACCCGTTCCCCGACCGCACGCTGGACTCGATCAAGCGCAACAAGGTCGGCATCAAGGGCCCGACCACGACGCCGGTCGGCTCCGGCTTCCGCTCGGTCAACGTGCTGCTCCGCAAGGAGCTCGACCTCTACGCCTGCATCCGGCCCTGCAAGGCCTACAAGGGCGTCCGCACGCGGTTCCCGGAGACCGACATCGTGATCGTCCGCGAGAACACCGAAGACCTCTACGCCGGCATCGAGTTCGAGAAGGACACCGAGCAGGCGGAGCGGCTGCGTGAGTTCATCGCCGACCTCGACGGGTCCACGATCCGCGAGCACTCCGGCATCTCGGTCAAGCCGATCTCGGTGTTCGGCTCCGAGCGGATCGTGCGCGCCGCGTTCGACTACGCGCGCGACAACGGCCGCCGCAAGGTGACCGCCGCCCACAAGGCCAACATCATGAAGTTCTCGGACGGGCTGTACCTCGAGGTCGCGCGCAAGGTCGCGGAGGACTACGACGACATCGAGTTCGAGGACCGCATCATCGACAACCTGTGCAACCAGCTCGTCTCGCGGCCCGAGGAGTACGACGTGATCGTGCTCCCCAACCTCTACGGCGACATCGTGTCCGACCTCGGCGCGGGCATGATCGGCGGCCTCGGTCTCGCGCCCGGCGGCAACATCGGTACCGAGGCGGCGATGTTCGAGGCCACCCACGGTTCGGCTCCTAAGTACAAGGGGCAGAACAAGGTGAATCCGACGGCGCTCATGCTCTCGGGGGTCCTGATGCTCCGCCACTTGGGTGAGCGCGAGGCGGGCGACCGGCTCGAGGCGGCGATCGCCGCGGTGATCGAGAAGGGCGAGAAGGTCACGTACGACCTCAAGCCCTCGCGCGACGACCCGTCGGCCGTCGGCACCTCCGAGTTCGCCGACGCCGTGATCGAGGAGATGAATGGATAAATGGCCGCATCAGTGAATGTGACAGTGACGGGAGCCGCCGGTCAGATCGGCTATGCGCTGCTGTTCCGCATCGCGTCAGGTCAGATGCTGGGCGCTGACACTCCCGTCCACCTCAAGCTGCTCGAGATCCCGGACGCGGTGAAGGCCGCGGAGGGGACCGCCCTCGAGCTGTTCGACTGTGCGTTCCCGCTCCTCGCCGGCATCGACGTCACCGACGACGCGGCCGCCGCCTTCGACGGGTGCAACGTGGCGCTGCTGGTCGGCGCACGGCCGCGCACGAAGGGCATGGAGCGCGCCGACCTGCTGGAGGCCAACGGCGGCATCTTCAAGCCCCAGGGCGAGGCGATCGCCGCCAACGCGGCGAGCGACATCAAGGTGCTCGTGGTCGGGAACCCGGCCAATACCAACGCCCTGATCGCGATGAGCAACGCCGACGGCGTGCCGCCCGAGAGGTTCACCGCGATGACGCGGCTCGACCACAACCGCGCGGTCGCGCAACTCGCGGCCAAGACCGGCGCCGCCGTGTCCGACATCTCGCACATGGCGGTGTGGGGCAACCACTCACCGACCATGTACCCCGATCTGTTCAACGCGAAGGTGCGGGGTGAGCGGGCGTGGGACGTCGTCGCGGACGAAGCGTGGGTGGCCGGCGAGTTCATCCCGCGCGTCGGCAAGCGCGGCGCGGAGATCATCGAGGCGCGCGGCGCCTCGTCCGCCGCCTCGGCGGCCAACGCGGCGATCGACCATGTTCGCGACTGGGTGAACGGGACCGACGGCGACGACTGGGTGTCGATGGCCGTCCCGTCGCCCGGCGCCTACGGCGTGGAAGAGGGGATCATCTCCTCGTTCCCGTGCCGCACCAAGGGTGGCGTGTGGAAGATCGTGGGAGGGCTCGACGTGCCCAACTTCTCACGCGAGCGGATCGACCGCACCGTGAACGAGCTCAAGGAGGAGCGCGACGCCGTCAAGGGGCTGGGGCTCGTCTGAGCCCGCGAGAAGCTATTGGCGTAGGTGCCAGCCCCTCCCGGACTTCGTCACCTTGCCGTCCTCGGCCAGCCCCGGCATCACCCGGTAGAGGTAGTTCTGCTTGATCCCCATCGCCGAGGCGAGCTCCGGGATGGTGATGCCGGGCTGCTGCTCGACGAGCTTCAGGGCCTGCGCCGAGCGGGTGCCGGTGCCGCGCGGGCGGCCGCGGCGGCCGTTGGAGGACGACGAGGACGACGAGCGACGCCGGCGGGGCGGAGCGGGAGCCGCCGCCGCCTTGCCACCACCTACACCTGACAGTGCAGCCTCTGCTGCCTCCAGGCGGTGAAACTCATCCACCAATGGGCGCAGCTCCTTGAGCCGAGCCTGTATCTCCTTGCGCTTCTCGTCCAGGAAGTCTGCCACCGGTTTCCCCTCAAATCGTGCGCGAGCCGACTGCGCGGTTAAGTGAGGGTCACAACTTACCAGTGAACGTGTCCGTGCACGGGGGCTTGCACGGATCAGCGGCCGTTCTCGACCAGCGCCTTGAGGTTCTCGAGCGAGCGCCGGGCCTCGCGCTCGGGGACGCCGCCGATCAGCATGCGGCTCGCCGCGGCGCCGAGGAAGCCGCCGGGCGCCTTGAACTCGTTCTCGTACTGGAAGCGGGTCTTGCCGCCGTCGACAGGCCGCAGCGCGTAGCTCGTGCGCGCGTACGAGTGGGCGGGGCCGTGACCCTCCCAGGTCGCACGGTCGGGGCGGTCGGCCTCGGTCAGCGTCCAGTGCACCTTGAAGTTGGCTCCGCGCAGGCAGAGCGTCTGGTTCATCTCGAAGCCCTCGCGCGGCGGGCCGGTGTCGCGTGAATTCAGGCGCCGGTGGATCGTCACCCACTCGTCGAGGCACGAGGGGTCGAGCACGAGGTCGTAGACCCGCTCGGGTGCAGCGTCGATGTCGATCGACGCCTTGACCAGCGTCACTTGGCGGCCACCTCCTCGATCGTCTCCCACTCGCGCAAGGCGCGTTCGACGGCAGCGTCGAACGAGTGCAACCTAACGCCGAACGCCTCAGCGGCGTCGTCATCGCGAGGCAGCAGATCGTGCTCGAGCGACTCCATGAGCGGGGCGATGAAACCCGGGTCCTCCTGCGCGACCGCCGCGGCGACCACCGACGCCACCGGCGTCAGCGAGAAGCCGAGCCCGATGGCGGGGCGGTCGAGGAGCAGGTGGTCGGCGATCCGCTCGATCATCGCCTGGTAGGTCATGAGGTCGGGGCCCGCGATGTCGTAGCTGCGGCCGGCAACCTCGGCGGGCGCGTCCGCGGCGCGGACCAGGAACTCGAGCATGTCGCGGCCGTCGATCGGCTGCGTGCGGTTCGTCCGCCACGCGGGGAGCGCGAGCACCGGCAGGCGCTCGATCAGCCGCACGAGGAACCGGAAGGAGCGCGAGCGCGCGCCGATCACGATCGACGCGCGAAGCGCGATCGGCTCGTCGGCGGCCTGGAGCAGCGCCCGCTCGACCGCCAGCCGCGAGGCCAGATGGCGCGAGGCGAGCCCCTCCCGGGACGGAAGGAGCCCGCCGAGATAGACGACGCGCCGCACGCCGGCCGCGCGCGCCGCGGTCGCGAAGCGCTCGGCCGCCCGCCGCTCCTGGTCCGGGAAGCCGGAGTTCGCCGGGCCCTCCATCGAGTGGATGAGGTAGTACGCGGCGTCGACGCCGTCCAGGGCGCGGCCGAGCCCGGCGCCGCTGATCGCGTCGCCGACGACGACGTCGTCGAGGCTGACGCGGGCCGCCGTGACCCGCTCGGGCGAGCGCGCGAAGCCACGGACCTCGTGCCCTTCGGCCTGGAGCCGCGGCACGAGCGCGGCGCCCACGTAGCCGGAGACGCCGGTCACCAGGAGGCGCATCCTCACGCGCTCCCCATCGGGGCGCGACGAAAAACCCCGAGGGTGCGGAGTCGGGAGGTCGCAGGCAGCAGCTTTTTCATCCCTTTGGAGGGTATTTGCGGGGAAGACGAGAAGTCCGTGCGTTTTGCGAGAACCTGGGGTTGCAGTGCCGTCCAGGAGTGCTTTGCTGCGGGAGGCTTGTGACGGACATGTGAAGGAAGGGCTCGGGTGGACACGCGCAGCAAAGGGCGGAAGGTGACGTGCGAGGACTGCTTCTTCGGCAAGAACGGGCTGTGCGCGCTGCAGCTCGACCAGCCGTGCGCGACGTTCCGACCGAACACGCCCGAGGGCCTGCGCCCGCCGAGCCAGATGCGCTTCGTGTTCCGCCAGGAGCGGCGCCGCCAGGCCGCGTGGCAGTTCCCGGACGCGCAGCAGCAGGCCGCGCTGCACGCAATGTAACGTCGCACGATCACCGTCGCCCCGGCTGATATCGCCGGACGACCTCGACCCGTGGCGACGGGGAGCGGGCGAAACCCATATCCGGGGTACGCTGCGGCCGTGGAGCTCAGGGTGCTGGGCAAGTCCCCTGCCTGGCAGGACGCCGGCGGAGCGTGCAGCGGCTATCTCGTCATGGCCGACGGCACACGCGTGCTGCTCGACTGCGGCAGCGGCGTGTTCGGCAAGCTGCGCAGCGTCCTCGACTACGCCGACGTCGACGCCGTCGTCGTGTCGCACCTGCACGCCGACCACATCCTCGACCTCGTCCCCTACGCGTCGGCGCTCACCTACGCGCCGCGGCATCAGCCGGTCCCGGTCGACGGCTGGCCGGGGACCGACGATCCGCCGCGCCCGCGGCTCGTCGCGCCACCCGGCGCGCGCGAGGCGTTCCGCCGCCTGTGCGCCGCGTCCGGCATGCGCGACGGGCACATCGAGGACGCGTTCGCGCTCGAGGAGTACGACCCGGCGAGCGCCGTCCGGATCGGCGCGCTCGACGTCACGTTCCAGCCGGTGCCGCACTTCCTGCCGACGCAGGCGGTCGGGATGTCCTCCGGCGCTCACCGCCTGACCTACAGCGCGGACTCCTCGCCCAGCGACGACCTGTGCGCCTTCGCGCGCGACACCGACCTGCTGCTGATCGAGGCCACGCTCCCCCGCCCCGAGCGGGAGGGCCCGCGCGGGCATCTGACGCCCGAGGAGGCGGGCGAGCACGGCCGCCGCGCAGGCGCCCGGCGGCTCGTCCTGACCCACATCTCCGACGAGCTCGACTCCGACTGGGCGCGCCGCGAGGCCGAGCGCGGCTTCGGCGGCCCGGTGGAGATCGCGCACGAGGGCGCGGTCTACGCGCTTTAGCGCGAGCGCGTTTGCGCCGATCTAACCCTGGTGACCGGTGCTGAGGCGACCGCCATAGACGGAGTGCGACTGCTGTCGCACCGTCCGTCCGTGCTCTACAAGGTCGAGCACCTGGCCACCGAGCCCGTCGAGGGCGACCTCGCCGTCGACGGCCTCGTGCTCGCCGGGCCGGGCTGGAGCGAGAAGCTGCGGGAGCTGCTGAAGACCGTCTCCGCGTCCGAGCGGGCGTGCCTGTTCGCGCTCCGGCTGTCCGACGACCAGGCGCTGCCGCTGCCGGCCGAGACCCTGCTCGACCGGGCGCGCACCGACTGGTTCCCCGACTTCCTCTCGCACGGGCAGATGAAGCCGCACTTCCAGCCGATCGTCGAGCTGGTCAGCGGCCGCGCGTACGGCCGCGAGGCGCTGATGCGCGGCCGGCTCGGGGCGGTCGAGGTCCGCGGCGGCGAGCTGCTGGCGGCCGCCGAGGCGCACGACGCGCTGTTCTCGTTCGACTACCGCGCGCGGACGGCGGCGCTGGAGGTCGGGCTGCCGCTGCTGCCCGAGGGCGAGGTCCTGTTCGTCAACCTCGATCCGCGGGCTGCGCTCGACGTCGAGTCGACGGTGCGCACCACGTGGCCCGTCGTCGCCCGCATGAACGCCGACCCGTCGCTGATCTGCATCGAGGTCATCAAGCCCGAGCGGTGCGCCGATCGCGAGCTGCTCGCGGCGATGGTCGAGGCCCACCGCAAGCGCGGCGCCCAGATCGCGCTCGACGACCTCTCCTGCGGAACCGACGCGCTGCTGTGTCTGGAGCTGCTGCGCCCCGACGTCGCGAAGATCGACATGGCGCTCACCCAGGGCATCCAGCACTCCGAGGCGCGCCGCAAGCTGGTCGCCGCGCTGGTCGAGCTGGCGCACGAGATGGGCGCCAAGGTCGTCGCCGAGGGGATCGAGCGCGTCGACGAGTACCAGACCATGCTCGAGCTCGGGGTCGACCTCGGCCAGGGCTTCTACTTCGGCCAGCCGACCGAGCGGCCGATGGCGGTCGACCCGCGCGTCTTCGCCAAGCGCGTTTCCTAGCCGCACCTGGCCGCTAGCCTTCCGCCCGTGGCCCACGAGCGGGATCTGTTCGCGAACTTCGAGCGCATGCGGCGCGAGATGGACGAGCTGTTCGGCGACGTCTTCGACCGCCGGTTGCCGTCGCGCCGCGGCGGCTTCTCGCCCGCGGTCGACGTCTACTACACCGCGGAGCCGCCCCGCGCCGTGGTCCGGGCCGACCTCGCGGGCATCGACCCGGCGGAGATCGAGCTTCAGATCCGCGGCCGCGAGCTCGTGCTGGCCGGCCACCGCCGGCCCGAGGGCGGGCAGGAACGGGTCTACCAGCAGCTCGAGATCGAGCACGGGCCGTTCCACCGCGTGATATCGCTCGGCGTGGACGTCGACTCCGGCGCGGCGCGCGCCTCATACGAGGACGGGATGCTGACGGTCGAGCTGCCGCTCGCCGGGCCGGCCGAGTCGCGCACGGTCCCGATCCAGCTGCGCGACGAGGCCGAATGATCGAGGTCCTGGGCGGCGACGAGGAGTACGCGGCCCCCGACGCCTCGCTGCCCGCCGTCCTGCCGGTCCTGCCCCTGCGCGACAGCGTCACGTTCCCGGACACGCTGACGCCGCTGGCGATCGGGCAGGAGCGCTCGGTGCAGCTCGTGAACGACGTCCTGGTCAGCAACCGGATGCTGGTGATGGTCGCCAGCCGCGAGCCGGAGCTGGAGACGCCGGGGCCGGACAAGCTCTACGACGTCGGCGTCGCCGGCATGGTCGCGCGCATGCTCAAGGTGCCCGACGGATCGCTCCGCATCCTCGTCCAGGGCGGCCAGCGGGTGAAGGTCGAGGAGTGGGTCGGCGCCCAGCCGTACATCACCGCGCGGGTCACCGAGCTGCCCGACGTCGTCGACGAGGGGCCGGAGCTCACGGCGCTGATGCGCAACGTGCAGCAGACGTTCAGCCAGATCATCGAGGAGGTCCCGTACCTGCCCGAGGAGCTGCAGATGGCGGTGGCCAACCTCGACGACCCGTCCGCGCTCAGCCACCTGATCGCCGGCGCGCTGCGCATCGGCAGCGAGGAGCGGCAGGCGCTGCTCGAGGAGGTCGACGTCGCCAAGCGCCTGCGCCGCCTGAGCGAGATCCTCGCGCGCGAGCTCGACATCGTCGCCATCGGCTCGAAGATCCAGAGCCAGGTCAACGCCGAGATGGAGAAGGGCCAGCGCGAGTGGGTCCTGCGCCAGCAGATGAAGGCGATCCAGGACGAGCTCGGCGAGCAGGACCCGGCGGAGGCGGAGGTCGACGAGCTGCGCTCGACCCTCCAGGAGCTCGAGCTGCCGGACCCGGTGCGCACCCAGGTCGACCGCGAGCTCAGCCGGCTCGAGAAGATCCCCCAGGCGGCCGCCGAGCACGGCGTGATCCGCACGTACCTGGAGTGGATGGCATCGCTCCCCTGGGACAAGGCCACCGAGGACAACCTCGACCTCGCGCACGCGCGCGAGGTGCTCGACGCCGACCACTACGACATCGAGAAGGTCAAGGACCGCATCCTCGAGTTCCTCGCCGTCCGCAAGCTCAAGCCGGACGCGCGCGGTTCGATCCTCTGTCTTTCCGGCCCTCCTGGGGTCGGAAAGACCTCGCTCGGCCAGTCGGTGGCCCGCGCGCTCGGCCGCAAGTTCGAGCGCATCAGCGTGGGCGGCGTGCGCGACGAGTCCGAGATCCGCGGCCACCGGCGCACGTACATCGGCGCCATGCCGGGGACGATCATCCGCGCGCTGCGCGACGCCGAGTCGCACAACCCGGTGTTCATGATCGACGAGATCGACAAGATGGGCGCCGACTACCGCGGCGACCCCGCGAGCGCGATGCTCGAGGTGCTCGACCCGGAGCAGAACTCGATGTTCCGCGACCACTACCTCGACGTCCCGTTCGACCTCTCGCGCACGATGTTCATCTGCACGGCCAACGACATGGACCGCGTGCCCGGCCCGCTGCGCGACCGCATGGAGGTGATCCCGCTCGCCGGCTATACCGAGGAGGAGAAGCTCCAGATCGCCAAGCGCTACCTGGTGCCTCGGCAGATCGAGCGCAACGGGCTCAAGCGCTCGCAGGTCGGCTTCAGCGACACCGGGCTGCGCGAGATCATCGGCTCCTACACGCGCGAGGCGGGGGTTCGCAACCTCGAGCGCGAGATCGGGTCCCTGTGCCGCAAGGTCGCGCTCGAGGTCGCGCTGGGCACGCTCGACCGCAAGCTCTCGGTCACCGCGCCGCGCGTCCGCGCGCTGCTCGGGCGCCCGCGCTTCCAGCCCGACGTCCGCCGCCGGACGGCCGAGCCGGGCGTCGCCACCGGGCTGGCCTGGACGCCGGTCGGCGGCGACGTGCTGTTCGTGGAGGCGAGCGCGATGCCCGGCAAGGGCAGGCTCACGATCACCGGCCAGCTCGGCGATGTCATGCGCGAGTCCGCCCAGGCGGCGCTCTCCTACGTGCGTGGCCACGCGGACATGCCCGAAGACTGGTTCGCCAAGCACGACGTCCACGTGCACGTCCCGGCGGGCGCGATCCCCAAGGACGGCCCGAGCGCGGGTGTCACCATGGCGACCGCCCTGATGTCGCTGGTCTCCGGGCGGCCGGTCCGCGACGACATCGCCATGACGGGCGAGCTGACCCTGACGGGCCAGGTCCTCCCGATCGGCGGGCTGAAGGAGAAGGCGCTGGCGGCCCAGCGCGCGGGGATCCGGCGCGTCCTGGCCCCGCGCCGGAACGAGGCCGATCTCGAGGACATCCCCGAGCCACTGCGCAAGGACATGGACTTCGTGTGGGTAGGGGAGATCGGGGAGGTCTTCGCCGCGGCGCTGTCAGATGGCGCCGAGCGCCGTTGACGCCTTCGCATCGCGGGTATGCTCGTCAAAACGGAACGCGGAGAGGTGGTATGGCAAAAGCCAAGAAGAAGGCCCAGAAGGCACAGGCCGCGGCCATGAAGGCGCGGGCGAACCCCTACGTCCAGCGCCTCTGGGAGGACGAGGATCTGCGCGCCAACATCACCGACGCCTACGCGTCCGCGCGCAAGGCCCTTGATCGCCTGAACAACGGCAAGTCGCCCACCAAGCAGATCTTCGACGACAAGAAGCTCCAGAAGGAGATCAAGAACGCGGCCTCGTCCTTCAAGGAGGCGAGCGTCGCCCTGCACGAGTCGCCCAAGAAGAAGAAGCGCGGCGGCCTCGGCAAGGTCCTGCTCGTCGGGCTCGCCGGCGCGGGCGTCGCGCTCGCCGTCAGCGAGGGGCTGCGCAAGAAGGTGCTCGACTCGCTGTTCGGAGCCGAGGAGGAGTTCGAGTACAGCTCGACGACCACGGCGTCGGCCCCGTCGGGCCAGACGGCCGGCACGACCACCTGAGCCCGGGCGTCAAGCCGTGTTCGAGGGGCGCCTGCGGGCGCCCTTCGTCTATCCGGGAAGCAGGGGGATGTCCCACCACACCCAGGCGAGGCCGATCGCCGCGATCGCCAGCACGGTTGCGATCCCGGCGAGGATGCGCTGCGTGCGCGTCGTCTGCGCGGCCTTCTCCTGAGCGATCTGGGCCTGCTCGAGCGACTTCTCGAGCAGCCGCTCGGCCCACACGAACTCGAGCGAGAGCATGGCGAGCCCGATCGGGATCAGCACGAACGCCGGGCCGGGCGTGACCAGCATCACAAGCCCGGCGACCAGCACGAGCACTCCGACGATGCCGAAGGCGATCCGGAACAGGCGGCTGCGCTCGCGATGCGTCGCCCGCCGCGCCTCGAGCTTCTCGATCAGCTTCGGGCGCGGGCGCCGATCCTCCATCGGGCAACAGTGTGCCAAACCGTACCGAAACGCTCGAAGGCCTCCACTAGCTTGGCTCGCATGACCGATGACGCGATCGTCGTCGAGGGGCTCGAGAAGTCGTACGGATCGGTTCGCGCCCTCTGCGGCGTCGACTTCGCCGCGCGGCAGGGGAGCATCCTCGGACTGCTCGGGCCCAACGGCGCGGGCAAAACCACAGCGGTGCGGATCCTCGCCACGCTGCTCGAGGCGGACGCCGGGAGCGCCCGCGTCGTAGGGCTCGACGTGAAACGCGACGCCGCCGCGTTGCGGGCGAAGATCGGCCTGGCGGGGCAGTACGCAGCGGTCGACGAGAACCTCACCGGGTTCGAGAACCTGGAGATGGTCGGCCGGCTCTACCACCTCGGCAAGGAGACGTCGCGCGAGCGCGCGAACGACTTGCTCGAGCGGTTCGAGCTGGTCGAGGCGGCCAAGCGGCCCGCCAAGACGTACTCCGGCGGCATGCGCCGTCGGCTCGACCTCGCGGCGGCGCTAGTCGCCCGCCCGCCGGTGCTGTTCCTGGACGAGCCGACCACGGGCCTCGACCCGCGCAGCCGGCTGGGCATGTGGGAGACGATCGAGGCCCGCGTGGCCTCGGGAAGCACCGTGCTGCTCACCACCCAGTACCTCGACGAGGCGGATCGGCTCGCGGACCGGATCGTCGTGATCGACCACGGCCGCGTGATCGCCGAGGGAACGTCGGACGAGCTGAAGGCCCAGATCGGCGGCGCCCGGCTCGACATCACGCTCGAGGATCCCGCCGACGCCGAGGCGGCGATCTCCGCGCTCGCGGAGATGTGCCTCGACCACGCGACGGCCGAGGGCCTGTTGATCCACGCGCCGGTGCAGCCCCGCCACGGCGTCATCCCCGACGCCATCCGCAAGCTCGACGCGGTCGGCGTCGCGGTCGACGAAATCGCGCTCCACCGGCCGACGCTCGACGACGTGTTCATCGCCCTCACCGGCCACGCCGCCGAGGAAGACGTGCCCGAAGTGGAGAAGGAGGCGGCGCCCGCATGAGCTCGCTCTCGATGACCGTCGAGGACACCGTCGTCCTCGCGAAGCGCAACCTGATGCGGATCCCACGGCAGCCGGACCTGCTGATCGCCTACACCGTCCAGCCGGTGATGTTCGTGCTCCTGTTCGTCTACGTGTTCGGCGGCGCGATCCAGACGCCGGGCTTCGACTACGTCGACTTCCTGATGCCGGGCATCATCGTGCAGTCGATCGCATTCGGCGGGTTCGTCACCGCGCTCGGCCTGTCCGAGGACGTCAAGAAGGGCCTGATCGACCGCTTCCGCTCATTGCCGATGTCGCGCGCGGCGGTGCTCAACGCCCGCACGTCGTCGGACATCCTGCTCAACTGCCTGTCGCTCGTGGTGCTGTTCTCGGTCGGCTTCCTGGCGGGCTTCAACTTCATCGGCGCGACGGCGGGGGAGATCGTGCTCGGGATCGTGCTGTGCCTGTTCCTGGGCTACGCGTTCTCCTGGATCTTCGCGCTGATCGGCCTGTACTCGTCCTCGCCGGAGACGGCGAACTCGATCGGCTTCACGCTGATCTTCCCGCTCACGTTCGCCTCGTCGGTGTTCGTGCCGGCGGAGTCGATGCCCGACGGGCTGCAGCAGTTCGCGGAGGCCAACCCGTTCACCACGGTCTCGGACGCCGTGCGGTCGCTGTGGCTGGACACGCCGGCCAACACCGACGTCTGGATGGCGTTCATCTGGTGCGCCGTCCTGACCGCGATCTTCGCGCCGCTGGCCGTGAAGCGCTACCGGACGGTGGCAGCGAATTAGGTTTCGCCTGCCAAGGCAGTCGCAAGCTCCTGCCTTTCGGCGACGATACTTAACGCGTGGCGGCGACCGATCGCATCATCGATGCCATGCGGCGCTCCGTGGCCACCCGGGGCGCCGCGGGCGCGACATTCGACCACGTCGCGCGCGAGGCCGGCGTCTCGCGCGGGCTGCTGCATTACCACTTCGGCACCAAGGAGCGCCTGATGGCGGAGGTGGTGCGGCGCGACGCCGACATCCGCATGGCCGCCCTCGACCGCGCGCTCGCGGGGGCGCGCACGCGGGACGAGGTCATCGGCGTGCTCGTGCACTCGCTCGAGGACCTCGTCGACCGCGATCCCGGCTTCGTGGCGCTGATGTTCGAGCTGTTCACGTCCGGGCGCGGGAACCCGGAGATCGCGGAGGCGTTCGCGTCGCTGCACACCGCCACCCGGAGCCGGCTCGGCGACCTGCTGGCCGCGAAGCAGGCGGAGGGCGTGCTGCGGCTGGCCGACGAGCCGGAGGCCGTGGCGGCGGTGCTCCTCTCGCTCGCCGACGGGCTCGCGCTGCGGCTCCTCGGCGAGCCCGAGCACGACCACCGGCCGGCGCTGCGGGCCGCGACGGCGGCCGCCCGGGCGCTGCTCGTTGAGCCTGCGTAGCTCTGGCGAACGTCAACTGCGGCAGGTAGGGAGCAACGGGTCCGAGGGTTTCGTGCAATTTCGAGCGGCCGTGCGACGCGAATCGCACGTTTCCGTCGCATATGGAGGGTTTCGTGAAATTGGCCGGCGGGACCCGGTCGGAATTGCACGAAACCGTCGTTCCGTCAACTCCCACCCAGCCGCCGTTGACGTTCGCCTGGCGTTGGCAAACGGACTAGGGATATCCCAGATGTAGCCCTCGGCGGCGCGCGCGAGGCTGCCGCACATGAGGAAATCAACGCTTGTCGCCGCAGGGATCGCGGCGCTCCTGATACCGGCCGCCACTTCGCAGGCCGCTACGAAGCAGGTGACGATCGGCCCGGCCAGGCCGCTCGCGGGTGTCCCGCTGGTGGCGGTCGACGCCGACTTCTACCCGCGCAAGATCACGATCGCCAAGGGCGACCACATCCACTTCAAGTGGACGACCGGTTTCGGCGACGTCATCTTCGTCCCGAAGGGCCAGGCGGTCCCCTCGATCGCCGCCCCGCGGCCGGACAAGCCCATCGCCGGCGCCAAGGACGCAGCCGGCAACGACATGTGGTTCAACGGCCGACCGAACCTGTCGCCGAACATCCCCGCGCTCTCGCCGCAGGGCGGCACGACGATCGACGGCGGCAAGCCGGCTTCGCCCTCGACGGCCTGCAGAAGCCGTGGAAGGTGCGGTTCACGAAGGCCGGCCGCTACACGCTCGGCTCGGTCTTCCACTCGGCCAAGTCGCTCCAGGTGACCGTCAAGCAGAGCCGCAAGGGCGTCCCGACTGCCGCGCAGGACAAGCGCGCGCTCGCGAAGCAGGTGAAGGCCAGCACGAAGCTCGCGAAGAAGCTCGCCAAGTTCGAGGGCCCGAGCGGCAACGTCGTGCGTGCCGGCAACGACGCCAAGGGCATCGCGCAGATCGCCTTCTTCCCGGCCAGGAAGACCGTCAAGGTCGGCGACACCGTCACGTTCGAGATGTCCAAGCGCTCGATCGAGATGCACAACGTGCACTTCGGTCCCAAGGACTACCTCGACGGGTTCGCCCAGAGCTTCCTCGGCGAGGTGTTCCAGCCGTTCGTGCTCAACCGCTCCGACGCTCCGGGCACGGCCGCCAGCTACGACGGCACGAACCACGGCAACGGCTACTTCAACACCGGCATCCTCGACACCGACGCGGGCTCCCCGTTCCCGTCGCACGACTCGGTGACGTTCACCAACGCCGGCACCTACAGCTTCTACTGCGCGGTGCACGGCAACGAGATGACCGGCGAGATCGTCGTTCAGTGAGTGAAGAGGCCGCGGGCGCGCCACAGCGCCCGCGGCTTCGCCCTCGGCCGCAGCCGCCCGGTGGCGACGGCCTTCCGCGGGTCCAGCCTTCCGGCCACCAGGTCGACCCAGTCCTCGAACCGGCAGCGCAGCTCGAGGTCGACGTGGGGAGCGCGCCCCGCCGCCGCCGCGGTGGCCCCGTTGTCGATCCGCACGTGCCACGGCTCGGCGTCGGCGAACTCCCACTGGAGCACGAACGGCCCGTCCGGGGCGCGGCGCAGGTCGACGTTGCGGCGCACGCTGTCGAACAGGATCGCCATCGCCTCGGGGTCGCGGGCGGGGGCGCCGTTGGGCGGGCCGAGGTACCCGGCGCGGAGCATGTCCAGCCCGCGGCGGGCCCGGCCGGCGGGCGGCATGTCCATCGGCATGATCTGTGGGCCGGGCAGGTCCTCGACCGGCAGGCCGGCGGCGCGGAACTTCGCCTCGAACGACTTCGCGCCCTCCTCGTAGATCTCCTCGAGCGTGAAGCCGAAGCACTCGACGTAGCGGGTGTCCCAGCCCGGCGGCACGAACACCGCGAGCGAGATCGGCGTGACGGCCCGGAGCTGCTCGGCGACCGCCTCCGGCACCTCGGGATCCTCGAGCGAGAGGTCGCGCAGGAGCTTGACGCCGAAGCCGATGTGGCGCTGTTCGTCGAGCGCCACGTTGTGCATGCCGGAGCGGAACCCGGGCAGCAGGTCGCGCGCCGCCAGATACTTGGAGATGAAGTGCTGGCCGGGCTGCGCGAGCGTGGCCTCGACGACGAAGTGGTACATCGTCACCGCCTGCGCAAGCTTGGTGCGCGAGCGGTCGCGCCGCAGCTCGTCGACGACGTTGTCGAGCATCTCGAACGTCTTCACGAAGCCCCATGTGAGCTCGGGCTTCGTCGCCTCCAGCGCGCCCGCGATCGTCCCGTCGCCGCGCTCGACAACCTCGTGCATGAAGCGATTGAAGAACACCGCATGGCGGGCTTCGTCGACCTGCTGGGTGGCCAGGAAGTACTTCTGCTCCTCGCGCGGCGCGGCGTCGATGAACGGCGACAGGTTGTCGGTGACCGAGTCCTCGCCGTGGAAGAACATCGCGTAGTTCCACAGGGCGGCCCGCCGCTCGAGCTCGCTGAACTCCTCGTGCCATTGCACGCGGTCGGCAGAGAAGTCGATCTCCATCGCCCGCCAGTTCGCGCGCTCCCAGCGCCGGTAGAGGTCCTCGTACGTCACTCGGTCGACGGCGACCATGATTAGCGTTTCGCCCTCCGGGGCTCGCAAGCTCGCACCTGCGGGCGACGTTACCTATCGCACGCGTTCAGCGCGTGAGTTCGGTCACACGCTGGACAAGCTCGCCGGCCGGCACGCGATCCTGCGCCAGCGTGTCGCGGTCGCGCAGCGTGACGGTGCCGTCCTCGAGCGTCTGGTGGTCGATCGTGACGGCGAGCGGTGTGCCGATCTCGTCCTGGCGCCGGTAGCGCTTGCCGATGTGGCCGCCCTCGTCGTACTCGGCGCTCACGCGGGCGCGGAGCTCCTCGTAGATCTCCCGCGCGCGCTCGGGATGGCCGTTCTTGCGCAGCAGAGGCAGCACCGCCACCTTGACCGGGGCGACGCGCGGGTGCAGCCGCAGCACGGTGCGCTTCTCGCCGCCGATCTCGTCCTCGTCGTAGGCGTCGCACAGCAGCGCCAGCAGCGTGCGGCCGACGCCGGCGGCCGGCTCGATGACGTGCGGGATGTAGCGCTCGCGCGTCTCGGGGTCGAAGTACTCGAGCTTGTCGCCGGAGAACTGCGCGTGTTGTGTGAGGTCGAAGTCGCCGCGGTTCGCGATGCCCTCGAGCTCCGACCAGCCGATCGGATACAGGTACTCGACGTCGGCGGTGGCGGACGAGTAGTGCGACAGCTCGTCCTCGTCGTGGTCGCGCAGGCGGAGCCGCTCGCGGTCGATGCCGAGCTCGACGTACCAGTCCAGCCGCGCCTGCCGCCAGTAGTCGTACCACTGGTTCGCCTGGTCGGGCGGCACGAAGAACTCCATCTCCATCTGCTCGAACTCGAGCGTGCGGAAGATGAAGTTGCCGGGCGTGATCTCGTTGCGGAACGACTTGCCGACCTGGGCGATGCCGAACGGCGGCTTGCGCCGCGCGTACTGCAGCGTGGTCTTGAAGTCGAGGAAGATGCCCTGCGCGGTCTCGGGCCGCAGGTAGACCGTCGAGCCGGCCTCGTGGACCGGGCCGATCGTCGTCTCGAACATGAGGTTGAACTCGCGCGCCTCGGTGAGGTCGCACTCGTCGGCCTCGCCCGGGTGCTTGGACGGTTTGCGACCGCACTGCAGCTCGCCGAGGTGGTCGGCGCGGAAGCGCTGCTGGCAGGTCCGGCAGTCGACCAGTGGGTCGGTGAAGCCGGCGAGATGCCCCGAGGCCTCCCACGTGCGCGGGTGCTGGATGATCGCCGAGTCGAGCGCGACGACGTCGTCGCGCTCCTGGATCATCGCCTTCCACCACGCGTCGACGACGTTCTTCTTGAGCAGGACGCCGTAGTGCCCGTAGTCGTACGTGTTCGCGATGCCGCCGTAGATCTCCGAGGCGGGGAAGATCAGCCCCCGCCGCTTGCAGAGCGCCACGACGGCATCCATGGTCGGAGCGGCCATGGGCCGGAGCCTATACTCGGCCGCCGCGATGCCGATCTACGAGTACCGCTGCGAGAACGGCCACCTCTTCGAGGTGATGCAGAAGATCACCGACGATCCGACGACCGAGTGCGAGGTCTGCGCGGCGCCGGTGCAGCGCGTGTTCCACCCCATCGCGGTCCACTTCAAGGGGTCGGGCTTCTACAACACCGACTACGGCACGTCCAAGCGCAAGCGGGAGTCCGAGAAGTCCGCGGAGTCGGGCGCGGACAAGCACGACGCGAAGGCGAAGGAGTCCAAGACGGAGTCCAAGCCCGCGGCATCGGACAAGGCATAAGCCCTTCTTATAGCCGGTCCGCGGAATCGTCATTTCCGCTGGGAGCGATCGGCTGCGAGACTGAGGTCGATGACGCCCCGCCAGATCGGCCTCCTCGCCGCACTCTCCTCCATCTGGGGTGGCTCCTACCTGCTCATCAAGTACGCGCTCGAGGACTTCAGCGCTCCGATGATCGTGTGGCTGCGGACCGCGATCGCCGCGCTGGTGCTCGCGGTCGCGCTGCGCGGCGCCGTCCGCGGCGCGCTCAGCGACATGCGGCGCCGGCCCGGCTGGGCGGCGACGCTCGGTTTCGTCGCCGTCGCCGCGCCGTTCAGCCTGATCACGTTCGGCGAGCACGAGGTGCCGTCCGGCCTGACCGCGGTGCTGATCTCCCCCGCCGCGCTGTTCGTCGCCCTGTTCGCGCCGTTCATCGACCCCTCCGAGCGGATCGACCGGCGGCAGGCGGCCGGGATGCTGGCCGGCCTGGCCGGCGTGGTGCTGGTCGTCGGCGTCGAGTCGATCTCCACGCTCGCGCAGCTCCTCGGCGGGCTCGCGATGGTCGGCGCGGCGGCGTTCTACGCGCTCGGCGGCTTCGTGGTCAAGCGCCGGTACGGCCGGCTGACCTCGATGCAGGCGTCGTTCGTCTCGGTCTCGGCCGCTTCGCTGTGGACGCTCCCTTCGGCAGCCGCGACCGCGCCGACCGAGATGCCCGGGCTCGGCGCCGTCGCCGCCGTGTTGGCGCTCGGGGCCGTCGGCACTGCGCTGGCCTTCGTCATCTTCTACAAGCTGATCGCCGAGGCCGGCGCCGGCCGCGCGTCGCTCGTCAGCTACCTGGCGCCCGGGGTGGCGCTGTTCTACGGCGCCGTGTTCCTCGACGAGGCGATAACGGCCGCCGCCATCGCCGGCCTCGCGCTGATCCTCGGCGGCGTCGCAATCGCGTCGCGCCCTCGCCGCGAACCGGTAGCGTCCGCGGCCTATGGACCTGAGCCTGTCGCCGGCGGAGCGCGAGTTTCGTGACTCCGTCCGCAGCTGGATAGAGGCCAACAACCCCGGCCGCGAGCCGGACTCCGACGCCGAGCTGTTCGAGTTGCGCCGTGCCTGGCAGCGCGCGCTCAACGAGCGCGGCTGGGCGGGCCTGACCTGGCCGACCGAGTACGGCGGCGCCGGCGCCACGCTTGTCGAGCAGGCGATCTTCTTCGAGGAGGTCGCGCGCGCTGGCGCGCCGTCGATGGCCAACGTGCTCGGCCTCGCGATGGGCGGCCCGACGGTCATCGCCCACGGGACCGAGGACCAGAAGCAGCGGTTTCTGCCGCCGATCCTGTCCGCCGACGAGATCTGGTGCCAGGGCTTCTCCGAGCCGGAGTCGGGCTCCGACCTCGCATCCGTCAAGACGCGGGCGGTCCGCAACGGCAGCGAATGGGTCGTGACCGGCCAGAAGGTGTGGACCACCTACGCGCACGAGGCCAAGTGGTGCATGCTCGTCGCCCGGACCGACCCCGAGGCGCCGAAGCACCGCGGCCTCACCTACTTCCTGCTCGACATGGAGCAGGACGGGGTCGAGGTGCGCCCGCTCGTGCAGATCACCGGCGAGGCCGAGTTCAACGAGCTGTTCATCGAGGAGGCCCGGATCCCGGACGAGAACATCGTCGGCGGCGAGGGCAACGGATGGCCGGTGGCGATCACGACGCTGATGCACGAGCGCGCCGGGCTGGCGTTCGCGCTCCAGGTGCGCGTGCAGGTGGCGCTGCAGGAGCTGCGCGACGACATCCGCGAGGCGGGCCGCGCGGACGATCCGCTCGTGCGCCAGCGCTTCGCGCAGCTCTACGCCGAGGCGCAGGTGCTGCGGCTCAACGCCTACCGCGGCCTGACCGCGACGATGAAGCGCGGCGCGCCCGGCCCCGAGGGGTCGCTGGGCAAGTGGCACTGGGCCGAGGTCAACCAGGATCTGACCGAGCTGGCGATGGACGTCCTCGGCGCGCGCGCGGTGCTCGGTGACGGCTCGTGGCCCCACCGCTTCCTGCGCGCCCGCGCGAACTCGATCGAGGGCGGCACCACCGAGATCCTCAAGAACATCGTCGCCGAGCGCGTGCTCGGGCTCCCACGGGCCTCGTGACCACATGAACTTCGACCTCTCCGACGACCAGCGGACGATCAAGTCGACGGCGCGCGAGTTCCTGGGCGCGCGCTACCCGCTGGCCGAGGTGCGGCGGCTCGCGCTCGAGGAGGAGCGGGGGTTCACCGACGCTCAGTGGCGCGAGATGGTCGACCTTGGGTGGCCCGAGATCGCCGAGCTCGGGACGGTGGAGATGATCGTCGTGGCCGAAGAGCTCGGCTACGCGCTGGCGCCGACGCCGCTCCAGTCGACGTGGGCGGCAGGGCTGCTCGGGGCGGAGATCGGCGGCGAGCGCCGCGGCGCGGTGGTGGTCGACGGCGTGGCCGCCGACGCGGGCGCTGCCGACGTGCTGGTCGACTGGGCCGACGGCGCGCTGATCGGCGGCGCGACGATCGAGCCGGTCAAGGCGCTCGATCCCACCAGGCGCCTGTTCGTTGTGCGAGGCGACGAGCGCTCCCCGGGCGGCGGCGACCTCGAGCGCGGGCGGCTGCAGGTCATGGTCATGAACGCCGCCGAGTCGGTCGGCGTGGCGGAGCGCGCGATGGAGATGGCGGTCGCGTACGCCAAGGAGCGCAAGCAGTTCGGGCGCCCGATCGGCACCTACCAGGCGGTCTCGCACGCCTGCGCGCAGATGCTGCTCGAGGTCGAGGGCGCGCGCTCCGCGGTCTACTGGGCGGCGTGGGCGCTCGACCACGAGCCGGAGACCGCGCCGCTGGCGGCGGCCTGCGCCAAGGCCTACGCCGGCGACGCCGGGCGCCGCGTCCCGCGGGCGGCGCTCCAGGTGCACGGCGGCATCGGCTTCACGTGGGAGCACGACCTGCACTTCTTCCTCAAGCGCGGAGAGGCGAACGCCCACGCCTACGGCGAGGCCGCCGACCACCGCGAGCGGATCGCCGCGCTCACCGGTCTCTGAACCTGCAGCGCCGCGGGCGCGTATAACCCAGGTCCACATCCGACCTGAGGGGGTAAGGGTGAGCAGACGCAAGCTCCAGCTCGTGCTGGCCATCGGAGTGATGTCGTTGCTCGGCGCCGTGGGGGTGGCCGTCGCGACCGGCGGCAATGGCTTCAACGAACAGCTGAGCGGCTACGAGGAGGCGACGCCTGTGTCAATCTCCTCGCCGGCCGACGGCGAGTTCAAGCTCCACATCAACAGGGCGACGCAGGAGCTCGAGTACAGCCTCTCGTACAGCGGCTTCGAGACGCCGGTGCTGCAGGCGCACATCCACTTTGGTGCGCCCTCCACGTCGGGCGGCATCAGCGTGTTCCTGTGCACGAATCTCGGCAACGGTCCCGCGGGCACGCCCACGTGCCCAACGCCGGAAGGGACCGTCACCGGGACGCTCAGGCCGGCTGACGTCATCGGCCCGGCCGGGCAGGGCATCGCGCCCGGCGAGTTCGACGAGCTCGTCGACGCGATCCAAGCCGGCTACACGTACGCGAACGTGCACAGCCAGGCACGTCCGGCGGGCGAGATCCGGGCTCAGCTCGAGCACGGGCCCGTCGCCGACTGATCCGAGGCAGCGCCCCCGCTCCGGCGGGGGCGCCTAGCCCTTGAGGAACTGCTCGACGGTCTGCTGCTTGCTCTGGTCGTCGACCGTCAGGCCGGCGCCGCCGTCCGGCAGCGTGGTGTTGCCGGTCGGCGTCAGCACGTACTTCTTGGCGCCGCCGCCGGTCAGCTCGGCGCCGATCAGCCCCAGCAGCGTGGGGCCGGACATGTCCGACCGCACGGCCTGCGGCGCGGCCCATGACACCCACGGCAGCCGAATGAACGTCTCGAATGACGTCACCTGGCCCTTGATCGCGCTCATGATCTTCTGCTGGCGCCGGGCGCGCGCCTTGTCGTCCTCCTGCGGGCGGCAGTCGTTCTTGCGCGTGCGCGCGAGCGCGAGCGCCTGCTCGCCGTTCAGCTCGTGCGTCCCGGCCTTCAGCCGCAGCGTGTAGCCGCCGTTGCGCGAGCCGCCGTTGATCTTCGAGATCACGCAGTTGCCGGTGTAGCTGATGCCGCCGAGCGCGTCGATCAGCTCGGGGAAGTTCTCGAAGTTGACCTCGACGAGGTGGTTGACCTCGAGCCCGAGGTAGCTCTCCACCGTCTCGATCGCGAGCGCCGGCCCGCCGAGCGCGTACGCCGCGTTGATCTTGTTCTGGCCGTGGCCGGGGATGTCGACCACGGTGTCGCGCAGGACCGACAGCTGGGCGTTTGCGCCGCCGCCCACGCGCAGCAGGAGGATCGAGTCCGATCGGCTCGGGGAGCCGATCGTCTGCGCGCCGGGCTCCTTGGTGCCCTTGGTCCGGGCGTCGGAGCCGAGCACGAGGATCGTGTTCGGCGAGGTGAGCGGGTAGCCGGCGCCGCCGAGCTTCGAGGCAGCGGCATCGGACACCTTCGACGACTGGATCTGCGCGCTGATCAGGAACACGACCAGCGACACGAGCAGCCAGGCCGTGACCGCCATCGCGAGGTAGCCGACCACGCGACCGACCGTGAGCCGGCGACGGCGGGTGGGTGGGGACGGTCTCCGGCGGCGAAACGGCCACAGGCGGCGCCTCGGCGGCTGGTCGCGCGGCTCGCCCTTGCTGGCGCCCAGACCCTCGTCGCGCTGCCACGGAAGCCGGGGGCGCGACCGATATCTCTTGTACTGCGGTTCGTCTGGGCGTTGATCGGCCATCGGGTATCGTGGCTCGCGTGGTCGAGCGAGGCGTCATAGGCGTCGACCTCGGCGGCACCAAGCTCCTGGCCGGCGCGGTCGACGCCGACCTGGGCGTCCATCACCGTACCAACCGCCTCATCTACGGTCTGGATCAGGACGGCCTCGTGCAGATGGTCGCGGACGCCGTCGAGGAGATCAGGACCGCCGTGGGCGGCGGCATCGAGGCGGTCGGCTTCGGCATCCCGTGCACGTTCGACTCCCGCACCGGCATGGCCGTGCAGGCGGCCAACGCGCCGCTGGCCGACATCCGCTTCCACGAGGTCATGGCGGAGCGGCTCGGGCTCCCGGTCGTGGTCGACAACGACGCCAACTGCGCGGTGCTGTGCGAGTCCCGCGTGGGCGCGGCGGCCGGCTGCACCGACGTGGTCCTGCTCACGATCGGGACCGGCATCGGCGGCGGCCTGTTGCTCGGTGGCGAGGTCTACCGCGGGTGGATCGGCGGCGGCGCCGAGATGGGGCACATGGTGGTCGACATGAACGGCCCGCCCTGCCAGTCGGACTGCCCCAACTACGGCTGCCTGGAGACCGTCTGCTCGGGCACGACGCTCGTGCGGCTCGCCTCCGTCGCGGTCGCGCGCCGGCCCGACACCGCGCTCGGCCACGCGCTCGAGGAGGGCCGCGAGCTGACGGGCCCGCTCATCACCGAGCTCGCCCGGGAGGGCGATCCGGTGGCCTGCGACGCGATCACCACGATCGGCGAGCGGCTGGGCATCGGCCTGGTGTCGCTCGTGAACATCTTCAATCCGCAGGCCGTCGTCATCGGCGGTGGCGTGAGCGCCGCCGGCGAGCTCTTGCTCGAGCCCGCCCGGCGGCTCGTGCGAGAGCGGGCGCTGGCGCCCGGCCGCGACGCCGTGCGGATCGTGCCGGCCGCGTTCGGCGCCGAGGCCGGGCTCGTCGGCGCGGCCCTGGCGGCCCGCGAGCGCGGGGGCGTGGCGCGGGCCGGCTACGCGGAGTCCGTCGCGTGACAGGCGGGCGGCTCGTCGTGTGCCCGACGCCGATCGGGAACCTCGAGGACGTGACGCTGCGGGTGCTGTCGGCGCTGCGCGACGCCGACGTGGTGGCGTGCGAGGACACACGCCGGACGCGGGTGCTGCTCGAGCGCTACGGCGTCCAGGCCTCGCTGATCTCCTACCACGAGCACAACGAGCGCGAGCGCGCGGCCGAGCTGGTGGAGCGGATGCGCGACGGCGCGGTGGTGGCGCTGGTGTCGGACGCCGGGATGCCGCTCGTATCCGACCCCGGCTACGTGCTCGTCCAGGGGTGCGTGGCGGCCGGGCTCGAGGTCGAGGTGCTGCCCGGCCCGTCGGCCGCGCTGGCGGCGCTGGTGGCGTCGGCGCTGCCGGCCGACGTGTGGCGCTTCGCGGGGTTCCTGCCACGCAAGCGGGCGGCGCTCGTCGAGGTGCTGGCGTCGCCCGAGACGGTCGTGGCGTTCGAGTCGCCCAAGCGGGTGGCATCGTCGCTGGAGGTGCTCGCCTCCGTCGATCCCGAGCGGCCGGTCGCGGTGTGCCGCGAGCTGACGAAGGTGCACGAGGAGGTCGTGCGCGGGACGGCGGCCGAGCTCGCCGCGCGGTACGAATCGGCGCCGCCGCGCGGCGAGGTCGTGCTCGTGATCGGGGGCGCGCCGCCGCGCGAGGGCGTCGACCCCGCGGCGATCGACGCCGTGCGCCGGCTCGTGGAATCCGGCGCGCGCGCCCGGGCGGCGGCGAGCGTCGTCGCCGAGCTGACCGGCGCGCCCGCGAACGCCCTTTACCGGGCGGTCGCGGAGCGCTCGTAGCTCGGTTGTCGGTCTACGTGGTCGCCGGGTCCGGCGGCGGCGGCGGTTTCGCGCGCTTGTCGTCGCGCGACGCCTGCGCGATGACGTCCTGGGCGAAGCGTTCGCTGAACCCTGACACGAAGCCGAGCCCGGCGTAGAACGCGAGGTTCGCGCCGCCGTCCGGCGGCGACAGCACCTGGACGATCCCGCCGTCCAGGAACAGGTAGACGACCGCGCCGAACGTGGCGCCGATGACCGGTCGCATGAACCCGAGCGCGCGGATCGTCTTCTTCCCGCCCTCGGGTCGGACCTTCAGGCTCCCGCTGGTCATCCGGTTCATGACGCTCACGACGGCGCCGGCGGCCCCGCCGAGGACGCTCACCGTCGCCGCCTTGTTCAGCAGCCCGCTGGTGAGCGCGATCGCCGCGACCCCGGCGAGGGCGAGGCCGAGGAACATCACCATCCCGACCAGGTACTCGAGCTGGGCCTGCCGCTGGGCGGCGGCCGCGTAGTAGGCCTTGGCCTGGTCCAGCTCTCGCTCGAGCGTCTCGATCTCCTTGGGGTCGGAGCCGAACGGGCGGTCGGGCAGCCCTTCGGTGTCGCGCTCGAGCTGGCGGTGGTCGAGCGTGCCGAGCAGCGTCGTGATGACGCCGAAGATCATCCGCAGGCAGATCTTGCGCGGCTGCGGGGCGAGGAACTCGAGCGCCTTGTAGTGCAGGTGCAGGCACTGGAAGAGGATCTCCTTGGCCTTCCAGTCCTCCGGGTCGCCGAACGTGGGCTCGATGTGGATGGCCGAGCTGGCGGCGGGCGCCGGCTCGAAGATGCGAGGCCCACCGGGGAGCAGCCGACGCCAGAACGGGATTGTCTGATCGCGGTGGCGACTCGCGCGCCAGCGGCGCGTGCCGGCGCGGGGATCGGCGTGGCCGTTGCTCTCGGAATCGACGGTCTGCTGCTCGAGGATCTGCCGGATGCCGGCGGGCGGCGGACCCTTGAGCGTCGCCTCCGGCACGCCTTCGGGAGCGCCGGCGGCGTGGCCGATGTCGGTGAGCGCCGCGGCGACGCGGATGTGGCGGCAGAAGTAGGCGGTGATGATGCCCTTGCGAGGCTCGGCGAAGGCGTCGAGCAGGCCCGGGAAGAGCGTCTTGAACTCGGCTCGCAGGTCGTCGGACAGGTTGGGGTCCGACATGTGGAACCAGCACGTCGCGACGTCGTGGAACGTCACCGTGCCGCGCCAGTGGGCGTACCGGAACGCCTCCAGGTCGCTCTCGGCGGCCATCGCGACCCGGCGCCGGGTCTCCGGGTCGGCGATCAGCTTGATCTCGGGTGTGCCGGCGGGAAGCACATCCTGGGTTCGCATCGCAGGGGCGACACTCCCACGACTCGTGAACCGCCGTCAACCGGTCCGGTCCGATGCAGCACCGCTTGCAGGAGCTTTGCAACGAAAGCGTGCCGATTTCGTGCCGATCCTGTGCCGCCCGGCGATCCGCGGGCGCGGCGCACGTAGGGTGGCCGCGCGATGCGAATCCGCCCCACTTCCGTTGCCGCCCTCACGAGCCTAGCCGGCTCCACCCTCGCCCTCACGACCCTCCTCGCGTTCGTCGCGGTTCCCGCCGCCGCATCGTCGGCCTCGTGGCCGTCGCCCGTCCCCGGCACGGTCACCCGAGGGTTCGACCCGGGGCGCCCGTTCGAAGCCGGTCGCCACCGCGGGGTGGACCTCGCCGCTCCGCCGGGCGCGCCGGTCCGCGCGCCGTGCGCGGGTGCGGTCGCATTCGCGGGCGCGGTCGGCTCCGCCGGCCGTGTCGTCACGCTCCGCTGCGGTTCCTGGCGCGTGACCCACCTGCCGCTCGCGACGATCGCCGTCGACCCGGGCGCCGCGATCCGCGCGGGCGCGCTGCTGGGCACGGTCGGCGTATCGAGCGAGCACCACGGCCTGCACTTCGGCGTCCGCCGGGAAGGCGCGCGGTTCGGCTACGCAGATCCGCTGCGCTTCCTCGCACCCGCCGCGGCACCGACCCCGCCGCTCGGCCGAGCCCCACGCCCAACCCCGACCCCGAGCCCCCGGCCACCACGCCCACCATCCGGCCCTCGCCCAGTCGTCGTCCCACGCCCCGTCATCGCGCCCCGTCCCATCGTCGCCCCCCGCCGGGCCGTCGTCGCGCCCGCGCGCGCGGGTTCGAATCCGGGTTCGGCTCCCGTCGCTCCGTGGCCGGTGTGGGTGGGGCTGGCGCTGGTGCTGGCGGGCCTTGGGGTTCGGTGGCGCGGCGGCAGGCGCGGCCCAGCGGGATGGGCGCCGGTGGCGAGGCGGCAACCGGTACGTTGATGCGATGACCGCGCTGCTCGTCGGCTTCGGCCTCGGCTTCCTCGTCGCCGCCCAGCTCGGCCCGATCTCGCTGCTCGCGATCCGGTCGACGCTCCGCAGCGGCGTGATGGTCGGCGTGGCGATCGCGGGCGGCGTCGCGGTGGTCGACACGCTGTACGCCGCGGCCGGCGCGGCCGGCGCCGCCGGACTGCTCGCGATCGAGCCGCTGCGGCTCGCGTTCGGGCTCGTCGGCGCCGCCGTGCTCGCCGCGCTCGGCGCCCGCACGCTGTGGAGCGCGTTCCGGATCCGGATGGGCGGCGAGTCGCGCGAGGAGCTCGCCACGCCGCGCGCGGCGTTCCTGACCGCCCTGGCGGCGACCGCCTCGAACCCCCTCACGATCGCGTCCTGGGCCGCGGTGTTCGCCGCGGCGTCGACCGCCGGCGCCGCGGCGGCGGGCGCGGGCGCCGCGCTGCTGCTTGCAGGCGTCGGCCTCGGCAGCCTGACCTGGATGTCCATCCTCGCCGGCGCGGTAGCCGTCGCCCGCCGCAGGATCGGGCCGCGGCTCATGCGAGCGGTCGACGGCGTGGCCGGCGCCGGCGTGCTCGCCTTCGGCGGCCTGCTCGCTCTTAGGACGCTGCGCGACTGACCGCGGCCGTCGAACCACGAATGGGGTGGACCGGCTCCACGAGGGGCTGGACCACCCGCCCGAACGGAGTTGGACCGCCCCGCCCGCACAGTGTTGGACCGCCCCGCCGGAACGAACAAGGAGGCCGCACCGTGCCGATCGTGACCGTGCAGCAGTCCCCGCGCGACCTCGAGCGCAAGCGCGCGCTCGTCGCCGGCATCACGCAGGCGTTCGTCGACGCCTACGACGTCCGCCCCGAGGCCGTCCAGGTCTTCATCCACGAGATCGACCACGAGAACTGGGCCAAGGCCGGGAAGCTCGCGGCTGACGGCTAGCCTCTGACGCCCGATGGCCTTCTACGTCACCACGCCGATCTACTACGTGAACGCGGCCCCGCACCTGGGCCACGCGTACACGACGATCGCCGCCGACGTGCTGGCCCGCCACATGCGCCAACGCGGCGAGGAGGTCTTCTTCCTCACCGGCACCGACGAGCACGGCGAGCCGGTCGCGCTCGCCGCCGAGCGCGAGGGGATCACGCCGAAGGAGCTCGGCGACCGCAACGTCGAGCACTTCCAGGCGCTGCTGCCGCGGCTCGAGGCCACCAACGACTTCTTCATCCGCACGTCGGACCCGCGACACGAGCAGCGCGTGCAGGAGATCCTCCAGCGCGTCTACGACAACGGGCACGTCTACAAGGGCACGTACGAGGGCTGGTACTGCCCCCGCTGCGCGGACTTCAAGTCCGACCAGGAGGCCGGCGAGGACCACACCTGCCCGATCCACAAGATCCCGCTCGACCGCGAGCGCGAGGACAACTGGTTCTTCCGCCTCTCGAGCTTCCAGGAACAACTCGAACGCCTGACCGCCGAGGACTCCGACTTCGTCCTCCCACGGCAGTTCCGCAACGAGGCGCGCGCGTTCGTCGCGCAGGGCCTGAAGGACGTCTCGCTCACGCGCGCGCGACTGAAGTGGGGGATCACGGTCCCGTGGGATCCCGACCAGGTCTTCTACGTCTGGTTCGACGCCCTCCTCAACTACGTCACCGCGCTCGGCTTCGCCCGCGACGGGACCGACCTGACCGACCGCTTCTGGCCGGCCACGTTCCACCTCGTCGGCAAGGACATCCTGAAGTTCCACACGATCTACTGGCCGGCGATCCTGCTCGCGGCCGGCCTGCCAGTGCCCGAGCACGTCTTCGTCCACGGCTTCCTCCTGATGCGCGACGCCTCCGGCGCCGAGCACAAGATGTCCAAGTCGCTGGGCAACGTGCTCGACCCGTTCGAGGTCATGGAGACCTTCGGGACCGACGCGCTGCGCTACTACCTGTTCCGCGAGGTCAGCTTCGGCCAGGACGGAGGCGTCTCGACGATCACGTTCGGCGAGCGCTACGAGACCGAGCTCGCGAACGAGTTCGGCAACCTCGCCAGTCGCACGCTCTCGATGATCGACCGCTACCGCGACGGCGTGGTGCCCGAGGTGGACCTCGACCCGGAGCTGGCCGGCGACTTCGACGGCCTCCCGCAGGACGTCAAGGACCTGCTCGACCGAGCGGAGATCACCCAGGCGCTGGACCGCATCTGGCAGCGCGTCCGGCGGCTCAACCGCTATGTCGAGGAGCGCGCGCCGTGGCAGCTCGCCAAGGACGAGGCGAAGGCCGGCGAGCTCGACCAGACGCTGCGGTCGCTCGCCGAGGGCCTGCGCGTGATCACCGTCCTGCTGGCGCCGTACATCCCCGCCGCGTCGCAGAAGCTGCTGGCCGCGCTCGGCAGCGAGGACGGCTCGCTCGACGACGCCGAGTACGGCGCCCGGCCCGGCGGCACGAAGGTCGAGAAGCTGCCGCCCCTGTTCCCGAAGCCCCGATGAACCCGTCCGCCACTTCGACGGGTTCTGACGGGCCCCACCCGCGTCTGCCGGCACCCGGCATCCGGTCACGTGCCACCAGCATGCTCGCGGATGCCGTGCACCGGCAGACACGGCCAGGACGCCGTCAGGCGACCCGCCGAAGCGACGAACGGATTCATCAGTGATCGACTCCCACACCCACCTCGACCGCGGCCCCGCGCCCGAGGACGAGCTGGTCGCGACGGCTCGCGAGGCGGGCGTGAAGCGCATCCTCACCATCGGGATCGACGAAGGCTCGCGCCGCGCCGCCCTCGCCGCGAGCGAGACCTACGACGAGGTCTACGCGGCGATCGGCCACCACCCGAACAACGCGACCGGGTACACGGACGCGATCACCGACGAGGTGCGCGAGCTGGCCGCCCACCCGCGCTGCCTCGCGATCGGGGAGACCGGGCTGGACGACTACCGCGACTACGCGCCGAGACCCGACCAGGAGCGCGCGTTCCGCGCCCACATCGACGTCGCCCGCGAGCTCGGCAAGCCGCTCGTGATCCACACCCGCGCCGCCGAGGACGACACGATCGCGACGCTCGCCGAGCACGCCCAGGGGCTCGACGTGATCCTGCACTGCTTCTCGATGCCGGACCGGCTCGACGAGTGCCTCGCCCACGGCTGGTGGATCTCGTTCGCCGGCAACGTGACGTACGCCAAGTCGCAGGACCTGGCGGAGGCCGCCGAGAACACGCCGCTGGACCGGCTGCTGGTCGAGACCGACGCTCCGTACCTGACGCCCGAGCCGATGCGCAAGCACCGCAACCAGCCCGCCTACGTCGTCCACACCGCCCGCTTCGTCGCCGAGCGCCGCGGCATCTCGTACGAGGAGCTCGAGGCGGCCGTCGAGGCCAACGCGGCACGGCTGCTGGGCTGGTGACCGAGCTCCCGGCGCAGCCGAGCCTGCGTCGCATGCGGCAGTTCGGAATCCGCCCCAACCGCGAGCTCGGCCAGAACTTCCTGATCGACTCGAACCTGCTCGACGTGATCGGCCACGCCGCCGCGCTCGCCCCCGAGGACGTCGTGCTCGAGGTCGGCGGCGGGCTCGGCGTGCTGTCCGAGTACCTCGCCGCGCACACCGCGCACGTGCACGTCGTCGAGGTCGACCGGCGGCTCGAGCCACCACTGCGCGACGCGCTCGACCCGCACCCCAACGCCACGCTCCACTTCGCCGACGCCGTGAAGCTCGACCTCGCCGCGCTCGACCCGGCGCCGAGCAAGGTCGTCGCGAACCTGCCGTACGGCGTCGCCGCCGGGGTGATCCTGCGCACGATCGAGCAGCTCCCGGGCGCGACGACGTGGGTGGCGATGGTGCAGAAGGAGGTCGGAGAGCGGTTCGCCGCGCAGCCGGGGACCGCCGCGTACGGCGTGCCGTCCGTGCTCGCGCAGCTGGCGTGCGACGTCAAGGTGATCCGCAAGGTGTCGCGGACCGTCTTTCACCCGGTGCCGAACGTCGACTCCGTGCTCGTCGGGCTCATCCGCCACAGCCCGGCGCCCGCGCCGGAGCTGCGCGAGCTCGTCCAGCGCGGGTTCGCGCACCGGCGCAAGGCGCTGGCCGGCTCGCTCGCGCTCGGCGGCGGCGACCGCGACCGCGTGCGGGCGGCGCTCGAGAGCATGGGCCTGCCCGCCGACGCCCGCGCCGAGACGTTGTCGCCCGACGCCTGGCGCGAGCTGCACGCGCGCCTCGGTGGTGGCCCACGATGACCCGCGGCGGCCCGGCCCGGGCAGGCGGTGGCGGCGCCACCCGGCTCCTCGCGCGCGCGCCCGGCAAGGTCAACCTGTCGCTGTTCGTCGGGGTCCCGCGCGCGGATGGTCTGCACCCGCTCGTCTCCGTCGTGCAGTCGGTCTCGCTGGCCGACGAGCTGACGCTCTCGCCCGCCGACGGCGACGCCGACGAGGTCGTCTGCTCCGGCATCGACGGCCCCAACCTCGCCGCGCGCGCGCTCGCGCTGTTCCGGGAGGCCACCGGCTGGCCCGCGCCACCGCAGCGGCTCGAGATCGTCAAGCACGTCCCGGTCGCGGCCGGGATGGGCGGCGGCTCGGCCGACGCCGCGGCGACGCTGCGGCTGGCCGCGCATGCGGCCGGGGGCGCTCGTGCCGGGCTCCTGCACGAGCTCGCGGTCGAACTCGGCGCCGACGTGCCCAGCCAGCTGAGCCCCGGCCGCGTGCTGATGAGCGGCGCCGGCGAGCGCGTCGCGCGGCTCCCGGACCCCGACCCGTTCGGCCTCGTCATCGTCCCCTCGCCGCACGCGCTGTCGACGCCGGAGGTCTACGGAGCGTTCGATCGTCGCGGCGGCGCGCGCGCCGACGACGAGCTCGCGGCACGCGAGGCCGAGGCACGCACGGGCGAGCCGCCGCCACCGGTCAACGACCTCCAGGACGCGGCGCGTGCACTGTGCCCGGAGATCGACGACGTCCTGGCCGCGCTGCCGGGCGCGATGGTGTCAGGCTCGGGGCCGACCGTGTTCGCCGTCCGCGCCACGCTCGCGGCCGCCCGAGAGGCAGCGCGCGCGATCCCCGGCGCCGTCGCCGCCGAGCCCGTCCGCACGGCCTTCGGTGAGGTGCGCGCGGGATGAAGTGGGGCTGGCTCCTCACCGCGCTCGCGCTGGCCGCGTTCCTGGCCATCCGTCGACGTAAGCTCGGCCGCGCCACGCAGGCGGCGGGCTGGCTGGCGACAGCCGTCGCCGCTGCGATCGGCGTCGGCGCGATTCCGCTGCCGAACATCGAGGAGCTGTTCCTCGACGTCGGCCGCGCGCTCGGCGGCTGGACGTACCTCGTCGTCGGCATCCTGGCGTTCCTGGAGACCGGCGCCTTCGTGGGCCTGGTCGCGCCCGGTGAGACGGCCGTGATCGTCGGCGGCGTCGTCGCCGGCCAGGGGGAGATCTCGCTGTGGGTGCTGATCGCGATCGTGTGGACCTGCGCGGTGGCCGGCGACGTGACGTCCTACACCGCGGGCCGCAGGCTCGGGCGCGCCTGGCTGCTCCGCCACGGCGACCGGCTGAAGATCACCGAGCCGCGGCTCAAGCAGGTCGAGGTGTTCTTCGAGCGGCGCGGCGGGATCACGATCCTGATCGGGCGGTTCATCGGCTTCGTCCGCGCGCTGGCGCCGTTCATCGCCGGCACCAGCGGGATGCCGCTGCGGCGCTTCCTGCCCTACGACATCCTCGGCGCGGGCGCGTGGGCGGCGACGTTCTCGACGCTCGGCTTCGTCTTCTGGCACTCGTTCGACAAGCTCACGACCTACGTGTCGCGCGGGCTGTTCGCGTTCGGCACGGTGGTCGCCCTCGTCGTCGCGCTGGTCCTGCTCGTCCGGCTCCAGCGCGAGCCGGCCCTGCGCGCGCGGGCCCGCGCCTGGCTCGACGAGCGGGCGAAGGACAACCGCTTCTGGCGCTGGGTCAGGCGCCTCGCAGGCCCCACGTGGCGGCTGGTCGGGCGCCCGGCCGCGATGGCCACCGACATCGCGGCCCGCTTCGGCAGCGGGCGGCTGACCCCGGGCGGCCTCGGGCTCGAGCTGACGACGCTGCTGGCCTTCGTCGCCGTCGGCGCCTACTCGTTCTTCTTCATCGGTCGCATCGTGTCCCTGCCCGGGGTGCCGCGGATCGACGAGGCGGCGGCCGACCTCGCGACCACGCTCTCGATGGGCCCCCTGATCGACGCCGCCAAGATGCTCACCGAGATCGGCTCGTTCCCCGTCGTTGCCGCGGCCGTCCTCGCCACCGCGATCTGGGCGGCGACGCGCCGCCGCTGGTCCGACGCGTCGGTCCTCGTGGCCGGCATCGCGCTGTCCTGGGTGCTCGTGCACGTCGCCAAGGCGGCGTACGGGCGCGAGCGCCCGCCCGGCGGGCTCGTCGACGTCGATCTGAGCGCCTATCCGTCCGGCCACACGACGTACGCGGTAGCGCTCGTCGCGTGCGCGACGATCCTGGTGCGCGCGGGTACCGGTTGGGCCGTGCGCTTCGCGGCCGTCACGGTGGCGATCTGCCTCGTCGCGCTGGTCGGCGTCACGCGCGTGTACCTGCACGTGCACTACCTGACCGACGTCCTCGGCGGCGCCGCGCTCGGGCTCGCACTTTGGGCGTTCCTCGGCACGCTCGCGCTCGTCGCCGGATACGTGCGCCACAATGGGAGCCGAGTCGCATGATCGACGACCGGGTTTCCCTCATCGTCATCGGGGTGGCGGCCGTGATCTCGCTCGCCGCGTGGATCACGCTCATCGCCGTGCCGGCATGGCGCTCCTACTGGCGCCTGCGCGAGCGTGTGCTGGCGCTCGTGATGAGCGTCTACGTCCTCGCGGCGTTCGTGCTGGCGGGCGCGCTCGCAGGCGGGCTGGTGCTCTGGTACTACGACCGCCTCTGACATGCCCGAGCCGATCCCCATCCGGCGCGACGTCGCGCCGACCGGCGACCTCGACGCGCTGACCGCGGTCACCGAGGCGGTGGAGTCCGGCCTCGGGCTGCCCGACGTGGTCCGCGCCGCGGGCCGCGCGCTCGACGCGTCGCTGGTGCTGATCGACCGCTCGAGCTCGGTTCTCGCCGTCGCCGCCCGGTCGACCGCCGACGAGCGCGCGCTGATGAGCGACGCGGCCGGCGTCGTCACGCACGAGCTGCGGGTCGGCGACACGGTCGTCGGCCGGCTGCGTGCCCGCGGCCGCTCGGGCGAGCCGGCGCCCGCGCTGCTGCGCGTGGTCATGACGCTCATCGCGTCCGAGGTCGAGCGCGTGCGCGCGCCCGAGCGGGCGTCGGAGGCAGCGCAGGCCGCGTTCCTCGGCGCCGTGCTCCGGCGTGAGGTGACCGACCGTGGCGACATCGTGGCGCGGGCGGCGGAGCTTGGCGTCGACGTCGCGGGCGGCGCCGCCCTGATCGTCGTGCGCGCGCGGCACTTCGCTCCCGCCGACGAGGACTGGCGCGCGCGCGTGCTGGCCGCCGCGGAGCGGGCCGCGCGGGCGAGCGCGCCCGGCTCGCTGGCCACCGTGATCGACGACCACGTCGTGGTGCTGGTGCCCGCCGAAGGCGACGCCGAGGTGCGCCGCGTCGCCGACGCGGTCGCCCGCGAGCTGCGCTCCAGCCTGCACGGCTTCACGTTCGCGATCGGGCATTCGCGCCTCGCGAGCGACCCCGCCGACCTCTACCGCGCCGGCAACGAGGCGCTCCTGGCCGCGAACGTCGCCGACGCCGGGCCGGAGGACGCCCTGCTGGCGTTCGAGGACACCGGCGCCTACCGGCTGCTGCTGCCGGCCATGAGCGAGGACCCCGCCGAGCTCCAGCGGTTCTTCGCCGAGACCGTCGAGCCGCTGGTGGCGTACGACGACCAATACGAGACCGACCTCGTGCAGACGCTGGAGACGTTCCTGGACGCGGACGCCAACGTCGCCGGCACCGCGTCGCGCCTGTTCACCCACCGCCACACGATCCGCTACCGCCTCGAGCGCGTGCGCGACCTCACGGGCCTCGACGTCTCGTCCACCGACGGGCGCGAGAAGCTCGGGCTCGGCCTCAAGGCGATGCGCGTGCTCGGCATCGCCGCGCCGCGCGGCCCGGCCACGGAGCTCGGCGCCGAGGGCGGTCGCGTCCGGCGCGAGCCGCGCGACCGCTAGGCGCCCGAGAGCCGCCCTTCGGGCGGAGGGCCTGTGAGGGCGCCCCTAGAAGATCTCAGGGCACCACGGCGAGCGGTCGGCCTGGAACGCGGGGTTCGCAGACGCCAGGGCGCCGCTCCGGAGCTCGCGAACGCGGCCCGCGCGGGCGAGCTGCTCGAGCGTCGTGCCGCCGAGGTAGACGGCGCCGAGCTCGGCGGGGCCGAGTTCGAGGCCGGCCGGCGTGGCGGTTGCCGCGCAGGTGGCGGTCGACCCGTCCCAGCGCAACGCCCAGCGCCCGGCGTTCCACGGGCACACCTCGTCGGCGACCTCGAAGACGACCTCGAACGGCTCGCCGTAGGTGCGCTCGCCGAGCGCCCGCGGCACGTCCACCACCCGCACCCACAGGCCGCGGCTGATCCGCATGCTCACGTCCTGCGCGTTGGCGACCATGTGCGGGAGCGGGTCGTCCGCCGGCGCGAGGTGCCAGGTGAGCTTCCTCGTGAGGTCGAGGCCGAGGAGGTAGCCCCAGATCGCTGCGAGCCCGTCGGGGGTCGCGCCCATCACCTCGCGGACGTTCACTTCGCCGGCCGGGCCGTCGTCGACGAACCGGGGCGTGACCGAGTACAGCGCGTACGCGTCGTCGGTGACGGCGGCGCGCAGCGGCTCGGCGCCGTCGCGGTCGCTCTCGTGGTCGCGGAGCCGGTCCTCCCACCACGGGCCGTCGCGGTCGAGCATGCCGGGGCGCGTGGGCCGGACGGCCTCGAAGATCGGGCGCATCGACTCGATCGCGTCGGCGGGGGAGAGCTGCTCCACCTGCGCGCCGGAGGTGCGGAGCAGCCGCGCGCGCGTCTCAACCCCGAACTGGGCGGCCGGCGTCGCGGAGCCGTAGCCGAAGCGGCCGTAGATCACAGGCTCGCTCGCCCACAGCGCGGCGAGCGGCTCGCGGCCTAGGTCATGGATGTCGGCGAGCTGGCGGCGCATCAGCGTGGTGAGGAGTCCGCGGCGGCGGTGCGTCGGCCGTACGCCGACGAGCGTCACGGCCGCCACCGGCGCCTCGCCGCCCGGGACCGTCAGGCGGCGCGAGAAGATGCCGGTGCCGGCCACGATCCGGCCGCGGTCGCGCAGCACGAGGATGCGCTCGGGCTCGAGCACGCGCTTCCAGCGCTCATGGAGGTGGGGCGGGACGTCGACGTGGAACGCGGAGTACGCCGCCTCGACGTACGCGGGCACCTCGTCGGGGCTGATCGGCGCCGGCTCCACGCCGGTCAGCTTATGCATACTCCCGCGCCATGCCGATCGCGATCATCACCGGCTCCGGAACGTACTCGCTGCCCGGGTTCGAATCCGCCGAGACCGAGCTCGTGTCGACCGAATGGGGCGGCGCCACGGTCTCGCGCGGGACGTTCGCGGGCACCGAGGTGCTGCACGTCTCGCGGCACGGCGAGGGCCATCACCGGCTCTCGAACGTCGTCACGCACCGGGCGAACATCGCCGCACTCGCCGAGCTCAGGGCGGAAGCGGTGATCGCGGTCACGGTGTGCGGGGCGGTCGACCCGGCGGTGGAGCTGGGGTCGCTGACGTGCTTCGACGACCTCTACTTCCTGGCCAACCGGCTCGGCGACGGCGAGCTGTGCACGTTCTACTCCGAGCCCGGCGACCGCCGGCGCGGGCACTGGATCTTCGAAGGCCCGTTCTCGGAGCCGCTCCGGCAGGCGCTGCTGGAGGGCGCGCGGGAGGCGGGGATCGGGGTGCGCGACGGCGGCGTCTACGGGCACGTCGACGGGCCGCGCTTCAACACCCGCGCGGAGATCCGCGGCCTGGCGGCGTGCGGCGTCACGCACGTGTCGCAGACCGGCGGCCCGGAGGCGGTGCTGTGCGGAGAGGCCGAGCTCCCGTACGCGCTGCTCGGCTATGCGACCGACTACGCGAACGGCGTCACCGAGGAGGCGACCCCGGTGCAGACGCTGCTCGACATGATGGCGGCGAGCAGTAGCACATTCGCCGCCGTGCTCGAGCGGGCGGTGCCACGCGCCGCCGGCGCCGATCTCGCGCCGACGGGCACGGTCTACCGGTTCGAGGCTTAGTGGACCCCTTAGCGCTTCCGCTTCTTGCCCGCGATCCGGACGCCGGTCGAGACGCGGCCGGTGATCACGAGGTCGTCGTCGCGGAACGCGCGCTTCTCGCGACCGCCGAGGCGCAGCTCCACCCCGTCCCAGCGCCCGAGCGAGCCGATCGCCCGGATGAGGTCGTTGAGCCTCGCGGGAGCGGGCGGCTCGTCCTCGTCCTCGCTGAAGCCGAACAGGATCGCGAGCAGGTCCTCGTCCATCGAGTTGTCGGTGAGCCCGCGGAGCTTCAGCGTCCTGTGGGTGCCGGGCTTGAGGCCGCGCGGCATGCGGACGCGGTAGCGCTTGGTGAGCTTGCCGCCGCGCAGGCGCTGCATCGTCACCTTGATCGTCGTCATCCGGCCCGGCTTCACGATCCGCGGGGCGTCGATCTTGCGCAGGAACGCCATCCGCTCGCCACGCCGGATCTCGCTCTCCGAGCGGACCGCGGAGACGTGCGGGGGCCGCCCACGGTAGGCGTCGATCATGCTGAACGCGGTCGAGGCGTCCATCGCGGCGTTGAACGCGATCGGGTTGCCGAGCGGGCCGAGGAACGGGTCGAACAGGCTCGACGAGAGGTACCGGTTGCAGAACCGCGCCGGCCGCTTGGGACGCTCGGCGAACGTGATCCGCAGGCACATGCGGCCGGTCAGCCGGCCGGGGGCGCTCTTCATCACGCCGCCGGTGGCCTGGGCGATCCCGAGGGGGCCGACCGAGCCGAGGGCCGAGAAGCCGGTCGGGTTGTCGACGTCGGTCTCGTCGGCGATCCCGACCTCGACCGTCTTCGTCACGCCGGTGTCGTGGTCGGTGCCGACCGCCTGCAGCCGCGTCATGCGCGGGAGCGCGCCGACGGTGCCGACGACCGCAGAGAACGCGTCGTTGGAGAGCGTTCCGACGTCGTGGCCGGCGACCGCGAGCTTGTACGAGCCGCCGGTCAGCGACGCGTTGGGGTCGTTGACGACGTGGAAGACGTAGGCGTCCTGGAGCAGCAGGTTGCGCGCGCCCGCGCTCTCGAAGGAGTGGCCGAACGACCAGACTCCGGCGCCGTCCGTGTAGGCGACGGTGCCGACGGCGCCGAGCCGCAGGTCGCCCGTCGAGTAGCCGACGGAGACGGCGGAGCCCGGCTGGAGGGTCTGGACGGGGAAGCTGCCGAGCGGGCCGGCGGGCACGGCGATGATCGGGCGGCCGATGCGCTTGCCGGTGGCCTCGATCGCCCGGCCGAGCTGCGGCGAGACGCCGGTGATGGTGAGCGGGCCGAGCAGCGGCTTCGTCCCCTCACGCCGGATGCGGCGCATGGCGGCCGCGGCCCGGTGACGGGTGGCGCGGGCCGCCGCCGTGCGTCGCGCGGCGCCATCACCCGCGTCGCGCGCCACGGGCGGATTGGCCGGGTTGGCCAGGATCGCCTCGATCGGGGTCGCCAGCACGACCTTGCCGCCGTACTCGCCGATTGACGTCGAGATCGCACCGATGTTGCGCGGGACGCCGTCAGCGCCGCGGCAGTAGATCGGGGAGCCCGAGAAGCCGGGACCGATGCCGGTGGAGTCGATCGCCGGGCCGGAGCCCTCGACGAGGATCCGCGGGCCGTCGGACAGCGGGTCGCCGTCGATGATGTCGAGCACCTCGACGTCGAACGACGTGATCGTCGTCCCCTTGACGACGGAGTAGGCGGTGCACTGCATGCCCGCTTGGACCTCGCTCAGCGGCATGATCGGGTCGCCGGCGACGGCTGTGGACGCAGGCATGAGGAGGGCCGCGGCGGTAGTTGCGGCGGCAAGGAGGCGGGCGCGCATGAAGGCGCCAATGTAGTCGCGCCGGCCCGGTTGCGAAGGTTTTCCTGACCAAGTGGCCGAAAGTCCGAGCCACCGATCGAACCTTTCAACCGCTCCCGCGCGTCGTCGGCCCCGTGCGCACGCCTCGTCGGTCATGCCCCGCGCCTCGTCGGCCACGCACCCACGCGACGTCGTGCCACGGTCCGGCGCGTCGCGAACCCCGCATCCGCGGCGAGCGGTGCCCGTATCGTTCGATCCGTGTCGGGCCTTCCCAACGGTGCGCTGCATGTCACCAACGGCGACGCCGTGGTGCCCGAGCTGGCCGCCGCGGCCGGCATCGACCCGGCCGAGGTCCTGGTCTGGCGCGACGTGCTGCACGACGGCCCGGTGCCGGCCGGGCTCGACCCGGACGAGCTCGCCGCGGTCCGAGCACGCCACCTCACCGCCCGCGAGTGGTCCCACGCCGACGACGTCGAGGTCTCAGAGGAGGCGGCGCTCGCGATGCTGCGCGAGCGCGACGACCGCCTCGCCGCGCATCCGCGCGAAGCCGAGGTGATCCTCTGGTTCGAGGACGACCTCTTCGACGCACTCCTGCTCGCACAGATCGAGGACCGCCTCGCGGGGCGGTCGAACGGCGACCGCACTCGGCCGCCGCGGACGAGCGACGTGGCCGTGGGATCGGCGACCCGCGTGCGCCTGCGGCATCCGCCGCGGGGCGATCTCGCCGCGGCGCTGGCGGCGCGCGAGCCGATCGAGCCCGACGGCGCGGCGTTCGCGGCACTGCGCTCACCCGACCCCCGCGCGTGGACGACCGTTCCGGCCTTCGGGCGGCTGCTCGAGGAGCTGCCGGACTCTCGCAGCGGCCTCACGAGGCTCGAGCATCAGATCCTCGAGGCGCTCGCGAACGGCCCGCTGCCACCGCACGGGTTCTTCGCGGCGGCTGTCGCCACCGAGGACCCGCCGTGGGTCGGCGACGCGACCATCTTCGCCCTCGCCCACGACCTCGACCCGCTCGTCAAAGTCCACGACGGTCGCTACGAACTGACCCCCGACGGCGCCGCCGTGCTCGCGGGAACCACCACGCGCCCGCGCATCGACCGCTGGCTCGGAGGCGTCCACCTCGGCCCCGGTCACCCCGACTGGCGCTGGGACGCCACCGCCCGCCGCCCCGTCCGCCTCGACTGAGCGGCGCTCGGCCTGAGCGGCTTCGCCCGACACCCGCTCGACCTCGTACGCGCGAACCCACTTGCGGATCGCGTTGTCGGAGACCCCGTACTTCCGCCCGACCGCGGACCAGTTCGTCGCCGCGATCTCGGCCATCAGCTGCTCGTACGGCGGCCGCTCGCGGACCTTCCGCGCGCCAGGGAGTCGCGCGGCCTCTTCCGGTCCCACCTTCGGCCGCACTCACGGGAGCAATACCGCTGGCCCGAGAACTGCGGCGCGAAGCCAATTCCGCAGCGGAGACAGTTCAGCATCTCGCGGCGGTTCTTACGTCTCCGCAATGCGTGTCGAACGTCGCGGCGCAGTTCGGGCACACGATCCGCAGGTTCTCGAGCCGGTTGTCGTCCGGCACGCCGTTGATGTGATCGAGGATCAGGGCCAGCGGACGCCCTCGCCAAGTCTCGCCCTGGCCGCAGAGCTCGCACGACCCGCGACTTGACTCCCTCGGCGAGCAGCCGCCGCTTGAGATGGCCGCGGTTGTAGGTCGAATGCTCGACCAGCAGCCCTCCAGCGGTCGCGGCTCGCGGTACAGACCTCCCGCCGGATCGCCTCGGGGTCGAAATGACTCGTGTCGATCCGCCAGGCGTCGACGTACTTCTTGATCGTGCGTAGTTGCCGCCCGCCGGACGAAGCCCGAGCCTGACGGAGAACCTCGCTGACCGACCGCGACGAGGCGATCGACTCCCTGAGTTCCGACTCGGTGTACCGGATCCTGCGCGGCACGAACACATGTTCGCATCCGTTCCGGACGGAACCGGATAACGGCAAGATGATCGACGTGCGTACTGGGGAGCCAGGGATCGAACCCGGTCCTGAGCAGCCAAAGTGACCTGCGTGCTGCCAATTACACCACCCCCCATTGGTCCACGGGCGGACCGCGCAGCCGATACTACGATGCCCGCGTGCCTGAACCCACCGTCGTGATCCTCGCCGCCGGCGAGGGCACCCGCATGCGCTCGTCGCTCCCCAAGGTCCTGCACCCGCTCTGCGGCAGGCCGCTCATCGCGTGGGCGGTGGACGCGGCGAGACGCGCGGGCGCGGGGCGGGTGATCGTGGTCGACAACCCGAAGCGGCGACTGGCAGAGCACCTGCCGGAGGGCGTCGAGGTCGCGATCCAGCAGGAGCCTCGCGGGACCGGCGACGCGGTCGCGGCGGCAGCGCCGCTGCTCGATCCCGACGCGACCGTGGTCGTGATCAACGGCGACGTCGCGCTGCTCACGGCCGAGGCCATCAAGGGCCTCGTCGACGCTCACGAGAGCGCCGGGACGGCGGCCACGATGGCGACCATGGAGCTCGACGAGCCGGGCACGTACGGCCGCGTGATCCGCGACACCGACGGCTCCGTCCTCAGGGTCGCCGAGGCCAAGGCGGCCGGCGACGCGACCCCCGAGGAGCTCGAGATCCGCGAGGTCAACTCCGGCGTCTACGCGTTCCACGGCGGCGCGCTCACCGCCGCCCTCGAGCGGCTCGACACGGACAACGCCCAAGGCGAGCTGTACCTGCCCGACGTCCTGCCCGCCATGCGCGAGGCGGGCCGCACCATCGCAGCCCACCCGATCGGGGATCCCGACCTCACGCACGGCGTCGACGACCGCGTCGACCTCGCCTACGCACAGCAGGTCGCCCAGCGCCGCATCCTCGACGACCACATGCGGAACGGCGTCACGATCGTCGACCCGGCGTCGACGCGCATCGACGTCACCGTCACGATCGGCAGGGACACCACGATCGAGCCGTTCGCCCAGCTCAAGGGCGCCACGACGATCGGCGCCGACACGCTCATCGGCGCCATGAGCACGCTGATCGACACCCAGATCGGCGACGGCGTCACGATCCTGCACTCCCACCTCACGCAGGCGCGCGTCGACGACCACGCCACCGTCGGCCCGTTCGCGTACCTCCGCCCCGACGCCCACCTCCACCCGAAGGCCAAGGCCGGCACGTTCGTGGAGATCAAGAACTCCGAGATCGGGGCAGGCACCAAGGTCCCGCACCTCTCCTACATCGGCGACGCCGACATCGGCGAGGGGACCAACATCGGCGCCGGCAACATCACCGCCAACTTCGACGGCCGCGACAAGCACCGCACCACGATCGGGTCCGGCGTCAAGACCAGCGTCGACACGGCGTTCGTGGCGCCCGTCAGGGTCGGCGACAACGCCTACACCGGCGCTGGCAGCGTCATCACCAAGGACGTCCCGGAAGGCGCCCTGGGGATCGCCCGCGCGCGACAGACCAACATCGAGGGCTACGCGGAGCGCAAACAGCCGTGAGCGCCCGCGGCGGCGTCCACCACTCGTCGTAAACTCCGAAGCGCCGTGAGTGCGCTCGAATCCCGGATCGCCCACCTCGGCTCGTCGCTCGCCGTCGAGTACGACAAGCGCCTGATGGTGGTCTCCGGCCGGGCGAACCCCGCGCTCGCGGGCCGTATCGCCGAGAAGCTCGGCGTCAGCCTCGGCGGCGTCACGCTCAAGACGTTCTCCAACGGTGAGGTCTACTGCCGCTTCGAGGAGTCGATCCGCGGCTCGGACCTGTTCATCGTCCAGCCGACCTGCGGCAACCCCGACACCGGCATCACGGCCAACGACGCGCTGATGGAGCTGCTCCTGATGGTGGACGCTGCGGTCGGCGCGTCCGCGCACCGGGTCATTGCCGTCACCCCGTGGTACGGCTACTCGCGGCAGGACAAGAAGTCGATGGGGCGGGAGCCGATCAGCGCCCGTCTCGTCGCGCGAGCGCTGGAGACCGCGGGGGCCGACCGCGTGCTGACCATGGACCTCCACGCCGGCCAGATCCAGGGCTTCTTCTCCAAGCCCGTGGATCACATGACGGCGATGTTCATGCTCAACCAGTACTTCCGCGACATGCGGCTCGACGACCTCGTCGTCGTGTCGCCGGACGCCGGCCGCGTGAAGCTGGCGAAGAAGTTCGCCGAGAAGGTGGGCGCCGAGCTGGCGATCCTGAACAAGGAGCGGCCCGCCCAGCAGGTCGCCGAGATCGCCTACGTGATCGGCGACGTCAAGGACAAGACCGCCGTGATCCTCGACGACATCATCGACACCGCGGGCACGCTCCGCGCCGCCGCCGAGACCGTCAAGGCCGAGGGCGCTCGCTGCGTGTTCGCCGCCGCGACCCACGCCGTCATGTCCGGCAAAGCGTTCGAGAATCTCGAGGCCGCGGGCTTCGAGCAGGTCGTGGTCACGGACACGATCCCGGTCCGGCACGGCGCCCCCGGCAACATCAAGGTGCTGTCCGTGGCCGACATCCTCACCGACACGATCCGCCGCATCTTCACCGACGACTCGGTGTCCGAGGTCTTCGGCGGCGAGAACCAGCTGTTCTGAGTTGACACCGCGGTTCCGGCCGTGGGAGGGTCAGCCGTGAACGTAGGAGAGGCGAGATCCTCCAGCCGCGCCGGCTGATTCATCGCGATCCGCCGGCCGGCTCGTCGAAGACCAGATGGCCAGAGCTCACCCCACGCGGGGGTCGCTGCGGTGCCGGTCGCCCCCGCCCGAAACCGGCAGGTCCAACGCCTCTACTGAGGCGTCCACGGCACATCGGGCACGGGGTTGGCGTGCCCCCCAGATCCGCGAACAGGAGGAGCAGCATGAAGCGCAAGGTCGTAGTGGGCGCAGTCTGCGCCGCGGCTCTCTTGGCGGCGGCGCCTGGCGCGGCGCTCGCCGATCAGCCGCCCGGCCAGCTCGGTTACGAGGGCCAGCCAGGCAACCAGGGCGGCGCCAGCGGTAACCCCGACGGCGGTCAGCCGCCCGGCCTGCTCGGCTACGAGGGCCAGCCCGGCAACCAGGGCGGACACTGAGCGACGGCTCGGCACCCATCCCGCAACCCGAAGGAGTCGGAGGAAGATGCAACGCACCCGTAGGACCATGGCCACCTTGCTGGCCGCCGGCGCGCTCTGCGCGGGGCTCGCGCCCGCGGCGTGGGCCGAGCCGAGCCCGCCGACCAACGGCGGCAACGGCGCCGGGCAGAGCGGCCAGTGCACCGGCCCGCAGGACGACCGCCCGGCCTCCTGCAAGAGCCAGGGCGGCCCCGGCAACCAGCCGTAGATCGACGTGCGTGTCCCTGTCGGAGGGCTGCAGGCGCCCTCCGGCAGGCTCGTCGCGCCGTCCCCTCGTTAGGGTGTCCGGCGTGGTCCGCGCCGCACGCCTTCAGGAGCTGCTCGGCCTATCGGACGACGAGCTGCTGACGATCCTCGACGCCGACCCGCTCGAGGTCGTCTCCGGCGACCTGGATCACAAGCCCGAGCTGCCGATCCTGCTCGACCTGCTCGCCGAGCACGAGGACAGCGGGCTGCGACGGTGGCTCCGCGCCACCGGGCCGAGCGGCCGCCCGATCGACCTCCTGCTCGCCCGGGACTTCCCAGCGTTCGAAATCGCCCTCGCGACGCTTCAGGAGCGCGGCTTCGTCATTCGTCGGGGTCAGGGCGCTTCTCGCCCGGCCAAACCCCGGTGAGATGGCGCCAGCTGATCGCGCCGTAGCGGTCGAGCACCACGCGGACCACCTTGAAGATCACGCCGTGGACGGCGGCCGCAGCCAGCACGCGGACCCAGGTCGCGTTCTCGGTCGTCGCCTCGGGCGGCTCCTGGCGGTCGATCTTCGTCCACACGTAGTCGAACAGCTGCTTGCCGAGCAGGCCGCCGATGATCCCGAGGACGAAGCCGAACGGCTTGTAGATCAGCCCCATGGGCGCGGACTCTACCCGCGGTCGAACGCACCCAGTCGATCGGTCGGTGTTGCAAACTGTGGCGAGCCGGTAAACATGTCGATAACCCGGACGTAAGGACATGGACAACCGCGACCACGCCGACGATCTGCTTCGGCGGGCCCTCCTCGATTCGGAGGCCACCGCCGCGGTCGCCCTGCGGGTCGCCGGCCTCCCGCTGTGCGAGCAGCTCACGGTCGTCTTCCACGGCCGCCGCGACCTCGGCACGATTCAGACCTATGTCGCCCACGGCGGGCGCGGCGCCGGGTCCGCCGTCGCGCCGGGCGAGCTGCTGCGCGTGCCCTGCGACCTCGACCTCGCCGCCGCCGAGGATCGCGAGGAGGCCGAGCACATGTACGCCGAGCAGGCCGCCGCGATGCGAGACGCGCTCGTCGGCGCCGACACCGTGCTCGACATCTGGCGCGACCCGCTGAGCGACCTCGCGCACAGCCGCGTGGAGGTGGACCGGCGGATCGCGCTCGACGTCGACCTGCCCGCCCACCGGCTCCTACCCGCCGCGCTCGTCGCGCCCGAGAAGCGGATCGTCGTGACCGCCGTGTGCGGCGCCCGCCCGCTCGCCGAGGGCCGCCCGCCGATGGGCATCGTCTGCGCGCAGCAGGACGTCGCGCGCGTGTACCCGCTGCCCGACGACCCCGAGCGCTGCCTCGAGGACTTCCTCGACGTCGCCGCCGACCACGCGCGCCGGATGGCCGAGCAGCTCGGCCGCCAGGAGACCAGCGTCCAGCGCTTCCTCGAGCTGTCCGGCGACGACTTCCTCGACACCGCGTAGCGAACCGCTCGCCGGTAGGACGACCCGTCTGAGGGGAGCGCGGGGCCGACCACGCCACAATGGCGCGCCATGCGGCGCGCGCGGGTGTACATCGCCATCGGCTTCGCGGCCTTCTTCTTCCTCGGCGTCTCCGGGCTGCTCGCCCGCGCGCTGACCGGCTCGGGCACCGAGCGCTCGGACGTCCTCGCGCTGGTCCGGGCGCAGGCCCGAAGGCGACGCGAAGGCCGTCCTCGACGCGCTGCCGGCCTGCCGCGCCGAGCCCGCGTGCGCCAACCTCATGCGCGAGCGGGTCGACCAGCTCCGTCGCCCGGGCGAGGTGGAGATCCTGACCTACACGCCATCGGTCCAGGTCGCGCTCACGACCCGGACCGGCGTGGGGCGCGTGGCGTGGCGGGCGAACGGGTCGCAGCCGGTGGTCCAGTGCGTCCGCGTCCGCCGCGAGGGGCCGCTGACCGGCGCCGACGTCGAGCTGATCGCGATCTCCGCTCCGATCGGCGGCGACGCGAGTTGTCACGCCTAGTATGCGCGCGATGCGGCTCGCCCTCGGATTGATCCTGCTCGCGCTCGTCGTGCCCGCGGCCGCCCAGGCCGCCGACACGCCGACCGCGAAGACGCTGTACACGGACGGGCCCGAGGGCCGCTACCTGATGGAGGGCGACTGGCTGTTCCGGCTCGACAGCGCCGACCGCGGACTGCGCGCCCGCTACTACCGCCAGCGCAGCACGGCCGGCTGGTCGACCGTCAATGTCCCGCACGCCTGGAACGTCGGCGACGACTCGGTGGCGTCCATGAACGGCTCGGTCGGCTGGTACCGCAAGGACTTCGAGCTCCCGAACGCGAGCGCCGCGCTCGACTGGGCCGTGCGCTTCGAGTCGGTCAACTACCGCGCCACCGTCTGGCTCAACGGCCGCAAGGTCGGCTCCAACGCGGGCGCGTACCTGCCGTTCACCGTGCTGCTCGACCGCGTCAGCCGCCGCGGCACGAACCGGCTCGTCGTCCGCGTCGACTCCCGCCGCATAGCGACCGACTTCCCGCCGGGCCGCACCAGCCCGCGCACGAAGCTGCCCACCGGCGGCTGGTGGAACTACGGCGGGATCCTGCGCGAGGTCTACCTCCAGCAGGTCGACACCATGCAGTTCCAGTCGGCCGTCGTGAACCCGCGGCTCGGCTGCCGCGAGTGCGACGCGACGGTGGTGATGGAGACCCGCCTGCGCAACGTCGCCAACCGGGCGCGCCGCGCGACGGTCACGGGGACGTTCGGCGACCGCACCGTCAGCCTGGGCTCGCGCACCATCCGTGGCGGCCGCATAGCGAGCTTCCGCGGCTCGCTCAAGGTCACCGACCCACATCTGTGGCAGCCCCACGACCCGTTCCTGTACCCCGCCTCGATCCAGGTCCGCGTCGGCGGCCGCGTGGTCGGCCGCTGGAAGGTCAACACCGGCATCCGCTCGGTCAAGGTGGCCGGCGGCCGGCTGTACCTCAACGGGCGCCCGCTGAGCCTCCGCGGCGTCGGCCTGCACGAGGACACCGCGGCGCAGGGCTTCGCGGTCGACAACACGTTCCGGCGCTGGCTCGTCGACCGCGCGAAGGAGCTCGGCGCGTCGATGCTCCGCACGCACTACCCGATGCATCCGTACATCCACGAGATCGCGGACCGCGAGGGGCTGCTGATCTGGTCCGAGATCCCGGTGTACTCGCACAAGAGCAGCTACATCGACGACATCACCGGCCCGGCGCTGAAGCTTCTGCGCAAGAACATCGAGACCAACGCCAGCCATCCCTCGGTCCTCGTCTGGTCGATCGCCAACGAGCTCTCCTCCAAGCCGGGACCGAGCCAGGGCACGTACATCCGGCGGGCCAAGCGGCTGGCCGACGAGCTGGACCCGACCCGCCCGGTCGGCCTCGCCGTCGCCGGCTACCCGGGCGCCGGCTGCCAGCGCCGCTACGGGCCGCTCGACGTGATCGGCATCAACGACTACTTCGGCTGGTACCCCGGCCCGAGCGGCTCGCTGTTCGACCGCGACAAGCTCTCGCCGTACCTGGACGCGCTGCGCGCCTGCTACCCCAACGACGCGCTCATGGTCACCGAGTTCGGCGCCGAGGCCAACCGCGACGGCTCGGTGGAGGACAAGGGCACCTACGCGTTCCAGCAGGACTTCGTGAACTTCCAGCTGAACGTGTTCGCGACCAAGCCGTGGCTGAGCGGCGCGCTGTACTGGGCGCTGAACGAGTTCCGCGTGCGGCCGGCGTGGGACGGCGGCAACCCGTTCCCGACGCCCCCGATCCACCAGAAGGCGCTGCTGCACTACGACGGGACGCCGAAGCCGGCGTGGACCGACGTCCAGGGCTGGTTCCGCGGCACGAACCAGTTCGGCGATTGAGCCTGAATCCACCGATCCCCGCGCGCCTCGTCACCGTGGCCGTTCGCCAGAGCCGATCGGCCGCGATCTGAGGTGACCCGCCACATCTGATGCGCGGCCGATCGACTCTGACTCGGCCCACGGCGACGAGTCATCCACGGGTCATCGGTCGATCCAGGCTAGGCGAGCCCGTTGGCGTACGCGTAGACGACCGCCTGCGCGCGGTCGCGGACGCCCGCCTTGGCGAAGATGTGGTTGACGTGCGTCTTGACCGTGGCGGCGCTCACCACGAGCCGCTCGGCGATCTCGGCGTTGGTCAGGCCCTCGGCGATCAGCGCGAGCACCTCGGCCTCGCGGGGCGTGAGCCCGTCTGGGAGCTCCGGGGCCTCGGCGCCCGGCTCGGTGAGCGCCGCCAGGACGTGGTGCTGGACCGCGGGGTCGAGCGCCGCCTCGCCGCGCGCCACCGCCTCCACCGCCGCGCGGATCTGCTCCGCGCCGGCGTCCTTGGTCAGATACCCGCGAGCGCCGGCACGCAGGGCGCCGAGCACCGACGCGTCGTCCGCGTACGTCGTCAACGCGATCGCCCGCGGGCGCGGGCCGCGCGCCGCCAGCCGCCGGATCGCCTCGATGCCGTCCAGCCGGGGCATCCGCAGGTCGATCAGCACGACGTCCGGGTCATGGCGCGCCGCCAGCGCGAGCGCTTCCTCGCCGTCGGCCGCGGTCCCGACCAGCTCGATCCCCTCGAGCAGCCCGAGCAGCGTCCCCAGCCCCTCGCGCACCACGCGCTGGTCGTCGGCCAGCAGGACCCGGATCACGCCGGCAGCCACAGCTCCACCCGGAAGCCGTCCGCAGTCGGCTCGGCGCTCAGCCGGCCGCCCAGGAGCTCGGCGCGCTCCCGCATGCCGGTGAGACCGTAGCCGCCGCCCAGGCTGCCGGGCCCGACCACCACCGGCGCGCCGGGCCCGTGGTCCTGCACCACCAGCCGCGTCGCGCCCGGCTCGTAGGCGAGCAGTAGCTCGACGCGATCGGCGGCGCTGTGGCGGAGCACGTTCGTCAGCGCCTCCTGGGCGGTGCGGTAGACCGCGAGCCGCGCCTCGGAGCGCAGCTCGTGCGGTGCGCCTGCGACCGTCACGCGGCAGGCGCCCGGGTAGGCCTCCGCGAGTTGCTCCAGGCGCTCCGGGCCTGGCAGCTCCTCGCCGCGCAACGCGGCGATCGCGTCGCGCGCTTCCACCAGCCCGTCGGCCGCCAGCCGGTGCGCCTGCGCGATCGCCTCGACCACCTCCGGGTCGCTCCCGCGATCGGCCGCCATCAGCCGCGTGCCCTCGAGCTGGAGCGCGAGCGCCGAGAGCGAGTGCGCGAGCACGTCGTGCATGTCGCGCGCCACACGGCCGCGCTCGGACAGGGCGACCGACTCGGCGTGCGCCGCCCGCGACGCGTGCAGCTCCTCCACCAGCTCCTCGGCGCGCGCGCGGCCCTCGGCGAGCCGGCCGATCAGCCGCATGACCAGGAACCACGGGATCACCGACGACGCGATCGAGATCACCGCGCCGGCCGGCTCGTCGACCTGCAGCCCGACCGTGACGCATTCGGCGATCACCGCCACGCCGGAGACCAGCAGCGCCGCCACGAGCTCCAGCCGCAGGGCGGCGACGATGACGATGTAGTAGACGAGCCCGAACCCGAGCCCGTCCGGCTGGAGCGCGGTCAGCGTCACCATCGCGGCGGTGAGCAGCAGCAGCGCGGCGACGCGGACCCGCTCGCTGACGGCGCGCGGCGGCACGCTGAACGCGATCCCGACCAGCACGCCCGCCACCGCCAGCGCGACCCACGGACCGTCGCCGCTGAGGCCCGGCCGCGGCTCGACCAGCAGCGCGGTGATCACGATGGCGGCGATCGCCAGCGCGCCGAACACGTTCAGCGGTGCCGGCGGATCGCGTCGCAGGCGCGTCACAGGAGACACGGTAAGGGGCGCGCGGCCGCGCGTCATCGACCCGGGGATGGACCGGTCTCCATCCCTGGGTGGAGACGCAGGTTCGGCCCGTGCGCCGATGACGGATCGCCGCCGCTGCGCCACCGTCTCGGGCATGATCACGAACTCGCTCGAAGCCGCGGTCGCGATGGCGTTCCGCGCCGCGCACGAGCAGGAGCCCGCCATCCGTGTGCAACGCGTGCGGAAGGCGTACGACGGGGTCCAGGCGCTCGACGGCGTCGACCTCGAGGTCCGCCGCGGCGAGGTGCTCGCCCTGCTCGGTCCGAACGGCGCCGGCAAGACCACGCTCGTCGAGATCCTCGAGGGCCATCGCAGAGCCGACGCCGGCGAGGTGCGCGTGCTGGGCTTCGATCCCGCACGCCGCGAGCGGGCGTTCCGGGAGCGGATCGGCATCGTGCTCCAGGAGGCCGCGCTCGACAGCCTGCTCACCGTGGGCGAGGCGATCGAGCTCTACGGCGCCGCCTACCCGAGTCCGCGGCCCGCGGCCGAGGTGGCCGAGCTGGTCGGGCTCGGCGACCGGCTCGACGCCCGCGCGTGCACGTTGTCCGGCGGCCAGCGGCGCCGGCTCGACCTCGCCGTCGGCATCGGCGGCGACCCGGAGCTGGTGTTCCTCGACGAGCCGACCACCGGCTTCGACCCGGCTGCCCGCCGGCAGTCGTGGGAGCTGATCCGCGGCCTGCGCACGCTCGGCAAGACGATCCTGCTCACCACGCACTACATGGAGGAGGCGCAGCAGCTCGCCGACCGCGTGGTGCTGCTCTCCGGCGGCCGCGTGATCGCCGACGGGCCGCCGGATTCGCTCGGGCAGCAGGAGGAGACGCTGATCGAGTTCCAGCTCCCCGCCGGGCTGGAGTACGAGGAGCTGCCGGTCGCCGCCGAGCGGCACGGGCGGACGCTCTTCATACGGACGTCGACGCCCACGCGGGACCTCGCGCCGCTGCTGTCGTGGGCTGCCGTCCGTGGCTTCGAGCTCGAGCAGCTCACCGTGAGCCGCCCGACGCTCGAGGACGTCTATCTCCAGCTCACCGAGGAGGCCGCATGACCGCGCTCGACCGCTCGCTGCTGCGCCGCTGGATCGCCGCGCGCTTCGTGCTGATGCTGCGCAATCCGCGCGTGGCGTTCTTCACGTTCGCGTTCCCCGTGATGTTCCTGCTGATCTTCGGCGGCCTCAACGCCGGCGCGCAGGTGGCCGCCGCGGGCCCGGCGGGCGGGGACGTCCCGTTCGTCCAGTTCTACACGCCGGCGATCGGCGTGTTCGGGCTCACGCTCGCGTGCTACTCGAACATCATCTTCGGCGTCGCCACCGCGCGCGACGAGGGCCTGCTCAAGCGCGTGCGCGCCACGCCGCTCCCGATGCCGATCTACCTCGCCTCCTGGCTCACCGGCGCGGCGCTGATCGGGATCCTGAGCGTCGTCGTGATGTTCGCGATCGCGATCCCGCTGTTCGGCGTGGACCTGTATCCGCACCTGCTCCCGGCCGCGGCCGTCACGCTGGTGCTGTCGGCGGCGTCGCTGGCGGCGGTCGGCCTCGCCGTCGCGACGCTGGTGAGGAACGCCGACCAGGCGGGGCCGGTCGCGCAGCTCACGATGCTGCCGGTGTCGTTCATCTCCGGCATCTTCTGGCCGCTCAACGGCGCGCCGGACGCCGTCGTCGCGATCGCGCACGTGTTCCCGCTGTACTACGTCGCCGACGCGTTCGGCGCGTGCTTCGTTCCGCAGACCACCGGCGGCGGCTGGCAGCTCGGGCACCTGGCGATGATCGCGCTGTGGGGCGTCGCAGGGCTCGTCGTCGCCTCGCGGCGGTTCCACGCCGAGCGCGCGCCGGGCGAGCTAGTACCGGCGTTCGCAGCTACGCACGGTTCCGGCGGCCGCCGATCACCGCGTATCTACGAACACCGGTACTAGGCCACGCGGCGGCGTGAGGGGCGCGCCGGCTCGGCGACCCGTCTGCGCTCGCGATGCCGGTACGCGTCCCGCAGCCGCTCGTGCGAGCGCATGCGGAACGAGGACTGGATCGCGTCGGGAAGCGGGATGCCGCCGGACGGCGAGTTCTTCGGCTTGTCGGTGACCCTGTCGTTCCCGCCGCCTCCGCCGTCGTCGTCCTCGGGCGGCCTGAAGCCCGAGCCGGCCTCAGAGCGGAGGAACATGACGAAGAGGATCAGCCCGAGAACGAGGGCTGCGAGATGGAGAGCTCCAAAGATGACCATGAGCTCTTCGTCAGGACTCATGAACGACAGCGTACCCTCGGACGCCCGTCGGCAGACCCCGTTTCGCTACCATGCCGTGCCGCTTTATGGCTGCCACGGAATCCACCATGCTCGAGCTCAAGCCGCGGGACCCGGAGGGCTCGCGGTCCGCCCGGCGCATGCGCCGCGACGGTCTCGTGCCCGGCGTGATCTACGGCGGCGGAGAGGATCCGCAGCACTTCGCGGTCGACGCCCGGCTCCTGCGCAACACGCTCGCGCACGCCGCCCAGGTCATCGAGGTGGCGATCGGCGGCGCGTCCACGAACGTCCTGATCAAGGACGTCCAGCGCCATCCCGTGCGCGGCGAGGCGGTCCACGTCGACCTCCTACGCGTCCGCATGGACCAGGCGATCCACGCCACCGTGCCGATCGACTTCCTCGGCTCCGAGGAGGCGCCCGGCGTGACCGAGGGCGGCATCTTCAACCAGGAGCTTCGCGAGGTGAACATCGAGGCGCTCCCGGGCGACATCCCGGACTCGATCCAGCACGACGTCTCCGGCCTGCAGATGAACGCCACGCTCACGCTCGAGGTGCTCGTGGCACCGGAGGGCGTCACGCTGCTCGACGACACCGAGACCGTCATCGCCACGATCACCCCGCCGACCCTCGAGCCGGTCGAGGAGGAGATCGAGACCGAGACCGAGGTCGTAGGCGAGGAGGGCGAGGTGCCCGAGGGCGAGGCCGCTGAGGGCGAGGCCGCCGAGGAGGGGGCCGAACCGGCGGCCGAATCGGACGAGAGCTGAAGCTCTTCTCGTCCACACCCGTCGACTGGCTGATCGTCGGCCTCGGCAACCCCGGGCCGGGCTACGCCGACAGCCCGCACAACGTCGGCTTCCGCGTCGCCGAGGCGCTCGCCGACCGCTGGGAGCTCCCGAAGGCCAAGAAGAAGTTCGCGGGCGAGCTCACCGAGGGCCGGACCGGCCCCGGCGGCCCGCGAGTGGCGGTGCTCCGGCCGCAGACGTACATGAACGAGTCAGGCCGCTCGGTCGGCCCGGCGCGCGGCAGCTACAAGCTCGACCTCGACCGGCTCGTCGTCATCCACGACGAGATCGACCTGCCGTTCGGCGAGGTCCGCGTCCGGCTCGGCGGCGGGCTCGCCGGGCACAACGGGCTCAAGTCGCTGCGGCGCGACCTCGGCGGGCCGGACTTCCACCGCGTGCGGGTCGGGGTCGGCCGGCCGGACTCGACCGACCCGGAGATCGTCGCCGCCTACGTGCTCGGCAAGTGGCGCCGGCCGGCGGCGGAGGTCGCCGCGCTGGTCGACCGCGCGCGCGACGAGACGGAGCGGCTCGTGCTCGGAGGCTGACGGAACCTCTCGGCGGCTCGCTGGCGTATCAGGTGCATGGCCAGGTACGCCGCCCTCTCGCTCGCGCTGCTCGCCGTCTTCGCGCCGCCCGCATTCGCCGACGGAGGGCCGGTCGCGGGCTCCGACGCCGGCCCGGCCGGAATCACGGTGCGCGGCCACCCGAGCCGCTACGTCGCGCTGCCTGCGCGCGAGGGGACGGTGGTGGCGCGGATCGAGCGCCGCGAGGGCCGCGTCACGGACTACCGGGCGTTGCCCGGTGCGCTCGTCGTGACGGCGGTCGCCTACGACGGTTCCCCGACCGGCCTGTCAGCGGACGGCCGCACGCTCGTCCTCGCCACGCCGAAGTTCTCGATGAGGCCCCGGACCAGCACGTTCACGATTCTCGACACCGAGACGCTGCGCCGCCACGGCACCATCCGCCTGCGCGGCGACTTCACGCTCGACGCGATCTCGCCCGACGGCTCGATGCTGTACCTGATCGAGGCGACCTCGAAGTCCGACATCACGCGCTACGCCGTCCGCGCGTACGACGTCGACGCGCGGCGCCTGCTCCCGGACCCCGTGGTCGACCCCGCCGAGGCCGAGGAGCCGATGCGCGGGCTCCCGATCGCGCGCGCGTCGAGCCCCGACGGGCGCTGGGCGTACACGCTCTACGACGACAGCGGCGGCGAGCACCCGTTCATCCACGCGCTCGACACCGAGGCCGCGACCGCCAGGTGCATCGATCTCGACCAGCTCGCCGGCCGCGACGACTACCTGGCGTTCTCGCTGAAGGTCGGGCCGGGCGGGACGATCGAGGTCCGCCACATCGAGCACGAGCAGCCGATGCTGCTCGTCGACCCCGCGAGCTTCGCCGTGCGCGAGTGGGCGCCCGCGCCGAAGGAGGACGGCGGCAGCGGCGGCTGGCTCATCATCGCCGCAGGCCTCGCGCTGCTCGCGCTCGTCGCCACTGCCGCCGCGCGATTCGGGCGACGCGCCCCGGAGGTCTCAGAACTGCGGCATTGAGGGAGGGACCCGACGGTTTCGTGAAACCTCGGACCGCCCCCGCGCGCCGATTTCACGTTTCCGCCGCATACGAGGGGTTTCGTGAACTCCGTCGGGCCGAGGCGCTCGAAATTGCACGAAACCGTCGGTTCGCCGCCTCCCCACCCAGCCGCAGTTGAAGTTCGTCCCCTCGGGGCGGCTTGTCTGCGATAACGTACATGCGTATGCCGCCCCGTGACTGGAACGCGACGTCCTACGAGCGGGTGTCGGCGCCGCTGGAGGCGATGGGCCGTGACGTGCTCGACCGGCTCGACCTGCGCGGCGACGAGCGGGTGCTCGACGCGGGGTGCGGCACGGGCCGCGTGACCGCTGCGCTGCTCGAGCGGCTGCCGCGTGGGGAGGTGGTGGCGGTCGACGGGTCGCCGGCGATGGTCGAGGCCGCCCGCGCGCGGCTGCGCGATGCCGTCGACGTGCGCGTCGCCGACCTGCTCGAGCTCGAGCTCGACCGCCCGGTCGACGCGATCCTGTCGACCGCCACGTTCCATTGGATCGCCGACCACGACCGCCTGTTCGCGCGGCTGCTCCCCCTGCTCGTCCCTGGCGGCCGGCTCGTGGCCCAGTGCGGAGGCGCCGGCAACATCCGCGAGCTGAAGGCGGCGGCCGAGCTCGTTGGGGGGCGGGAGCCGTTCGCGGACGGGCTGGCCGGCTGGCCCGGCCCCTGGAACTTCGCCTCCCCGGAGCAGACCGCGGAGCGACTCAAACGGCTCGGCTGGGTCGACGTGTGGACGTGGTCGCACGACGTGCGCGTGACGCCCGATGACCCGCACGAGTACCTCGGCACGGTGGCCCTCGGCTCCCACCTCGAACGGCTCGCCCCTCAGCTCCGCGGGCCGTTCGTGGACGCGGTGATCGCCGAGCTCGACGAGCCGGTCGCGGACTACGTCCGGCTCAACATCCTCGCTCGCCGCGCGCCGTAGGCGCGCGGGCCGAATCTGGTGTCAGACCCTTCATAGACTCAGAGGGCTTTGGCCCTCCGGACCTTCCTCAGCCACATCGAGAACGACCCCGCGGCGGCACGGCTCGCCGACGAGGGCGGTTCGGCGTTCGTCTCGCAGTCGCTGCGCCCGTTCGTGATCGCCGCGCTGGCGGACCGCGACGTGCGCCGCCCGACGGTCGTCGTGGCCGGCGACGACCGCGCCGCGCGCGACCTCGCGCAGGATCTGCGGGCCTGGCTCAAGCCGCGCGCCGTCCGCTACTACCCGAGCCGCGGCGTCGCCTACGAGTCCCACCTGACCCCGCCGCCGCACCTCGTCGGCCTCAGGGTGGCGGCGCTCGACGCGCTACGTAACGTCGCCGAGGGCGAGCGCGACGAAGGCGCATCTCGCCTGGCAGGCGAAACCGGTGTCACCGGATCTGAGCAGCCGGTGGTGATCGTGAGCGCCGTCGCGCTGTCCGAGAAGGTCCCGGACCCCGAGCTGCGCCCGCACGGTTTCACGCTCCGCACGGGCGACCTGCTCGACCTCAACGAGGCCGCCGGCGATCTCGTCGCGGCGGGCTACCAGCGCGTCGATCAGGTCGAGGAGCGCGGCCAGTTCGCGATCCGCGGCGGCCTGCTCGACATCTACCCGGCCACCGAGGAGCGCGCCGTCCGCGTTGACCTCTTCGACGTCGAGATCGACTCGCTGCGCTGGTTCTCGACCTTCACCCAGCGCAGCCTCGGCGAGGCCGACGTGGTCGAGATCTCACCGGCCGCCGAGCTCGCGCCCGAGCACCGCGAGCTGGCCGAGATCGCGGCGGGGGAGGAGGAGCGGCCCGACATCGCCGAGCTCCTGCCGGTGGACCGCTTCCGCGAGCTGCTCGACCTGATCCCCGGGACCGCGCAGATCGTGATCGCCGCCGAGGAGGACACCGAGCCGAGCCTGCGCGACCACTGGGCCGACGTCTGCGTCGCCTTCCACGACGAGGACGCCCACCACCTGTACGTCAAGCCCGACCGGATCCTCGACTCGCTGCGCGAGCGCGCGGCGATCCGGCTGAGCTCGATCTCCGCCGACCAGCCGACCGAGATCCGCGCCCAGGCCGCCGACTTCGCCGCCCGCTCGCTCAAGGAGGCCGAGAGCGAGCTCGAGAAGCTCACTCGCTCCGGCTACACGACCGTCGTCGCGTGGCCCCAGCGCGGCGCCGCCGAGCGCGCCGCCTACAACCTCGCGCGCCTGAAAGCGGATCTCAACGGTGGATCCACCGGCCTCATCTTCACGGAGGCCAACCTGCGCGATGGCTTCGTCGCCCCCGGCCTCAAGCTCGCCGCCTTCCCCGAGCACCGGCTCATCCACCGCCGCAAGGCCTCCACGCGCCCCACCCGTAAGGGCCGCGGCCTGCTGCGCAGCTTCACCGACCTGCGCACCGGCGACATCGTCGTCCACGAGGACCACGGGATCGCGCGCTTCGCCGGCTTCGATACCAAGACCGTCGCCGGCGTCACGCGCGACTACCTGAACCTCGAGTTCCAGGGCACCGACAAGGTCTTCCTGCCGGTGGACCAGCTCGCGAAGATCTCGCGCTACGTCGGCGCCGACGGCTCGCACCCGCCGCTCTCCAAGCTCGGCGGTAGCCGTTGGGACCGCATGAAGGCGCGCGCCCGCCGCGCCGCGCAGGAGCTGGCCGGCGAGCTGCTCAACCTCTACGCCGAGCGCAAGCGCCGCCGCGGCCACGCGTTCCCGGAGGACTCGGAGGAGCTGCGCGAGCTCGAGGCCGCGTTCCCGTACCGCGAGACGCCCGACCAGCGCGACGCCATCGACTCCGTGCTCGAGGACATGGAGACCGAGCGGCCGATGGATCGCCTGATCTGCGGCGACGTCGGCTACGGCAAGACCGAGGTCGCGCTGCGAGCGGCCGTGAAGGCGGCCTCAGCCGGCAAGCAGGTGCTGATGCTGGTCCCGACCACGATCCTCGCCCAGCAGCACTACGGGACCTTCACCGAGCGCCTGCGCGACCACCCGTTCATCATCGAGCACGTCAGCCGCTTCCGGCCCGCGGCCCAGCAGCGCGAGGCGGTCAAGCGCTTCACGGAGGGCAAGGTCGACATCCTCATCGGCACCCACAGGGTGCTCAGCCGCGACGTGCGCGCGAAGGACCTCGGGCTGCTCATCGTCGACGAGGAGCAGCGCTTCGGCGTCAAGCAGAAGGAGCTGCTGCGCCAGCTCAAGCTGAAGGTCGACGTGATCTCGATGAGCGCGACGCCGATCCCGCGCACGCTGCAGATGAGCCTCGCCGGGCTGCGCGACATCAGCGTGATCGAGACGCCGCCGGAGGGCCGGCGGCCGGTCAAGACGTACGTCGGCGAGTACGAGGAGCAGCTCGTCAAGCAGGCGCTCGAGCGCGAGCACGCGCGCGGCGGCCAGGCGTTCTTCCTGCACAACCGCGTCGAGGACATCGACGAGACCGCCGAGCGCCTGCGCGCGCTGTGCCCGGGGATCCGGTTCGCGGTCGCGCACGGGCAGATGGACGAGAAGATCCTCGAGGAGCGGATGCTCGGCTTCCTGCGCGGCGACGCCGACGTCCTGGTCAGCACGTCGATCATCGAGAGCGGCATCGACATCCCGCAGGCGAACACGCTGATCGTCGACCGCGCCGACCTCTTCGGCCTCAGCCAGCTCTACCAGATCCGCGGCCGGGTCGGCCGCAGCCGGGAGCGCGCCTACGCGTACCTGCTGTATCCGAGCGCCGCGGCGCTGACCCAGGAGGCTGCCGACCGGCTGTCCGCGCTCAGCGACTACACCGAGCTCGGCGCGGGCTTCAAGATCGCGATGCGCGACCTCGAGCTGCGCGGCGCCGGCAACCTGCTTGGCGACGAGCAGTCCGGCCACGTCGCCGCGCTCGGCTTCGAGCTCTACATGCAGATGCTCGACGAGGCGGTGCGCTCGCTGGACCCGGACGAGGACGCCGACGGCTACGCCGACCCGGTGCGCCTCGACGTCAACGTCGACGCGTACGTGCCCCCCGACTACATCCCGTACGAGCAGGCGAAGGTCGACGTGCACCGCCGGATCGCTGGGGCACGCGAGGTCTCCGAGCTGCACGAGCTGCGTGCGGAACTCACCGATCGGTTCGGTGACGTCCCGGAGCCGTTGAGCAACCTCATCACGCTCCAGCAGGCGCGCATCAAGCTCGGCCAGGCGGGGGCGCAGGCGGTCACGTTCCGCGGCGGCCGGCTGGCGGTGACGCCGATCGAGCTCGACTCCAAACGGGCGCGCGCCTTGCGCGACGCATTGCCCGGCGCGATCTACGAATCGGGCCGCTCCCAGCTGTCGGTGCGGGTGCCCGACGACCCGGCCAAGCGCTTCCCCGCGGTGGTCCAAGCAGCGGACGTACTTCTGTCCGTTCAGCGCCAGGCCGCCTAAAGAGTCCCTGAACTGTCGGAGAAAGCGGGAACGAGGCCGCTACCATGCCTCAGCCGAGGAGGGCTCTGAGCCTCCAGCTGCAGCGTGGACCGCGCGGCTGACCTGTACCCGTCCCCCCTCCCGAACGGCTTTCTCATGACTAAGGCTGCACGACTCCTTCTGGCGCTCTGCGCCCTCGCCGCACTCGCCGCGGTCGCCGCCGGATGCGGCGGCGTCCCAGGCAACGCCGTCGCAGAGGTCGACGGCACCGCGATCGAGAAGGAGGACTTCGAGCACTGGATGAACGTCGCGGCGAAGTCCAGCGGCCAGCCCAACGCCTCGGTGCCCGACGCGCCGGACTACACGAAGTGCGTCGAGAACAAGAAGAAGACGGCGCCGAAGCCGGCCAAGGGCCAGCCGAAGACGACCGACGGGCAGTACAAGGACCAGTGCAAGCAGGAGTACGAGCAGCTGCGCGATCAGGTCCTGCAGCTGCTGACCTCGTTCGAGTGGATCGAGGGCGAGGCCGAGGAGATGGGCATCAAGGTCACCGACGCCGAGGTCAAGAAGTCCTTCGACCAGCAGAAGAAGCAGAGCTTCCCGAAGGACGAGGACTACCAGAAGTTCCTCAAGGACTACGGCCAGACCGAGCAGGACGTCATGCAGCGCGTCAAGCTCGACCTGCTGTCCAACAAGATCCGCGACAAGGTCATCAAGGGCAAGGACAAGGTGACCGACGCCCAGATCGAGGACTTCTACAACAAGAACAAGGAGCGCTTCGCGCAGCCCGAGCGGCGTGATCTGCGGATCGTGCTGACCAAGGGCCAGGCGAAGGCCGACCAGGCCAAGGCCGCGCTCGAGAGCGGCGAGTCGTGGAAGAGCGTCGCCAAGCAGTACTCGATCGACGAGGCCTCCAAGGCGCAGGGCGGCAAGCTCCCCGCGCAGGCCGAGGGCACGCTCGAGAAGGCGCTCGACGAGGCGGTCTTCAAGGCGCAGAAGGGCCAGACCGTCGGCCCGGTCAAGACGCAGTTCGGCTACTACGTGTTCGAGGTGGACAAGGTCGACAAGGCCTCGCAGCAGTCGCTCGAGCAGGCCAAGGAGACGATCCGCCAGACGCTGCAGTCGCAGAACCAGCAGAAGGCGCTCGACAAGTTCGTGGCCGACTTCCAGAAGAAGTGGAAGGAGCGCACCGAGTGCCGCGAGGGCTACGTGACGCAGCAGTGCAAGAACGCGCCGAAGGCGACGCCGACGCCGAGCAGCGCCGCCGCGCCCAACCCGCAGCAGCCGACCCAGCCGACCCAGCCGGCGCCCGCTGAGCCCCAGAAGGACCAGTGAGAACGTCGAGGCGCTCCGGCGCCTCGACGAGCTGACCCGGCGGCTGCGGCGCGAGTGCCCCTGGGACCGCGAGCAGGACGAGCGCACGATCGTCCCGCACACGGTCGAGGAGGCGTACGAGCTCGCCGCGGCCGCCAACACGGGCGACGACGCCAAGCTGCTGGACGAGCTCGGCGACGTGCTCTTCCAGGTCCACTTCCTCTCTCTGCTGCTCGAGGAGCGCGGCGCCGGCTCGCTGGCCGACGTCGCCGAGCACTGCCGCCAGAAGCTGATCCGGCGGCACCCGCATGTGTTCGGCGAGGTCGAGGCGGAGACCGCGGGCGAGGTGCTCCGCAACTGGGACGCCATCAAGGCGGAGGAGCCGGGGCGCGAGCCGGGGATCTTCGGCGAGGTGCCGGAGAACCTGCCCGGGCCGCTGTACGCGCGCAAGGTCCAGCGCCGGGCGGCGACCAGCGGGTTCGACTTCGACCACGTCCCCTACGAGGCGGTCGAGGCCGAGCTGGAGGAGCTGCGGGCCGCCGAGGATCGTGACGCGGCGTTCCACGAGGTCGGCGACGTCCTGTTCGCCGCCGTCAACCTCGCGCGCAAGCTGAAGGTCGACCCCGAGCTGGCGCTGCGCGCCGCCGCCGACCGCTTCCGCGGCCGCGTCCAGAGCGCCGCCGACCTCGCCGCAGCGGACGGCGGCGAATGGCAGGATCTCGGGCCCGAAGACCAGCTCGCGTATTACGCGCGGGCTCGCCTGAACGAGGAGCCGACGTGAGTCAGATCGAAACCGTCCACGCCCGCCAGATCCTGGATTCACGAGGCAATCCCACCGTCGAGGTCGACCTCGTGCTGCGCTCCGGCGCCACCGGCCGCGCCGCCGTGCCGTCCGGCGCGTCGACCGGCGAGTTCGAGGCGACCGAGCTGCGCGACGGCGGCGACGCGTGGGGCGGCAAGGGCGTCACCAAGGCCGTCGGCAACGTCAACGGGGAGATCGCGGAGGCGATCGCCGGCGCCGACGCGCTCGACCAGTCAAGTCTCGACCGCGCGCTCATCGACCTCGACGGCACGCCGAACAAGTCGCGCCTCGGGGCGAACGCGATCCTCGGCGTCTCGCTCGCCGCCGCCCGCGCCGCGGCGGCGGAGGAGAACCAGCCGCTCTGGCGCTACCTCGGCGGCGAGACGGCGCGCGTCATGCCGGTGCCGATGATGAACGTGCTGAACGGCGGCGCGCACGCCGACAACTCGGTCGACTTCCAGGAGTTCATGGTCGTGCCGGTCGGCGCCAGCTCGTTCGCGCGCGGCCTGCAGACCGGGGCCGAGGTCTTCCACGCGCTCAAGAAGACGCTCGCCAAGCGCGGTCTCAACACCGCCGTCGGCGACGAGGGCGGCTTCGCGCCCGACCTCGAATCCAACGAGGCCGCCCTGGGGGCTCTGTTGGACGGCATCGAGGCTGCCGGCTACACGCCGGGCGACGACGTCGCGATCGCGCTCGACCCCGCGACCAGCGAGATCTACGACGACGGCGCCTACGACCTCGCCAGCGAGGGCCGCAAGCTGTCGCCGGAGGAGATGTCCGGCTACTGGGCCGACGTCTCCGAGCGCTACCCGATCCTCTCGATCGAGGACGGGATGGACGAGGAGGACTGGCAGGGCTGGCGCGCGCTGACGGAGCGGATCGGCGAGCGCGTGCAGCTCGTGGGCGACGACCTGTTCGTCACCAACACGGAGCGGCTCAAGCGCGGGATCGACTCCGGCGTCGCCAACTCGATCCTCATCAAGGTCAACCAGATCGGCACGCTGACCGAGACGCTGGCGGCGATCGAGATGGCGCGGTCGGCGGGCTACACCGCGGTCATGTCGCACCGGTCGGGCGAGACGGAGGACACCACGATCGCCGACCTCGCGGTGGCGACGGGCTGCGGGCAGATCAAGACCGGAGCGCCGTCGCGCAGCGACCGCGTGGCGAAGTACAACCAGCTGCTGCGGATCGAGGAGGCGCTCGGCGGCGACGCCGAGTACCCGGGCCGCAGCGTCTTCCGCAGCTGAACGCGCCACGGCGGGGGTTGAGCGGTTGCGTGATTCAGAGGAAGGGGCCGCGCGCCGTCGAACGAAGGCGGTGGCATGGAGCGCCGTACACGGATCCGCTGGGACCGCCTGGGCCGCTGGGCCCTGATCGCGGTCCTCGGCTTCGTCGTCTACCTCTACATCGGTCCCGCCGCCACCTGGGTCTCGACCTACCGCGAGGCGGGGCGCAAGCGCTCCGAAGTTGCGGCCCTGAAGGCCGAGAACACGCGGCTGCGCGAGCGGCGGCGCGAGTTGAAGGATCCCGCTGCCCTCGACCGCGAGGCGCGCCGCCTGGGCATGGTCAAGGCCGGCGAGAAGTCGTACGTGATCGAAGGCCTACCGCGCCGCTAGCCTGGAAGCGGTGCCGTTCGAAACCGCTTTGCCGCAGTGGGAGGAGGGCCTGCGGCGCCTCAACGACGCCCCGCCGGAGCACCGTCGCGCGCTCGAACGCGTGACGAAGGCGATCGAGAGCGAGCTGCGCCGGCGGCTCGGCGGCGCCTTCACGTCGACCGAGCTCGCCGACCTCTACGACGAGGGCACGGGCTGGACCACCGACCTCGCCGTGGCCATCGCGCCCGAGGACCCGTACGCCTGGGACGCCCGCATCGTCGCCGACGCCGCCTTCGGCCGCTACCTGCGCGCGGCGACCGACTTCGCCGGCGGCCGGCGACGCATCCTGGACTAGGTGGTCGGCTTGCGCGTGAACGTGTGGTGGATCCACACGGGGCGGAAGCCGAGCCGCTCGTAGAGCCGCTTCGCGGCGCCCTCGTCGTCGGCGATGATCAGCGTCTCGGCCGCCCCGGAGGCGTGCGCGGCGGCGGTCACGAGCTTCCCGCCGACGCCCTGGCCGCGCAGCGCGGGCGTCACGTAGGCCGCCTCGACCTCCGCCAGCCCGCCGCGGGCCGTGAACGTGACGTACGCGCCGATCTCGCCCGCCTCGTCGCGCGCCACCAGGGCGCGAGCGCCGAGCGTGCGCATGACGTCCTCCTCCGCGTCGCCGTGGCGCTTGAGCTCGGCCTCCGGCGGCACCCACTCCTCGCTGCGGGTCCACTCGAACCGCAGCGGGCGGGTCGCCTCCACCGGGACCTCCTCGGCCTCGGCACCGGGAGCGGGGTCGCGCAGCGCCAGCCACACGAGCCGCTCGGTCGCCCAGCCAAGCGCGTCGAAGCCCGGCCGCAGCCGCCGCGCCGTCTCCTCGTCCACGAGGTCGATGCGGCGATGGCGGAGGCCGCCCTGCAGGCGGTCGGCCGCCGCGGCCAGCTCGTCGACCGTGAGCTCCGGTCGGGAACATTCCACCAGGAGCGTGTTGAAGACCCAGAAGTCGGGGTGGCGAGTGGAGCGGTACGCCGTGCCGTGCTCCCAGGGCTCGGCGACGTCGCAGATCAGCCGCAGCGTCTGGAGGCGCCAGCCGATCGCTCGCTCGCGGGCGTCGCTCAGTCCTCGTCCTCGTCCTCGCCGCCGGAGCGGCGGATCACGATCTGGTCCTCCTCGATCGTGATCTCGACCGGACGGTGCCCGGCCCAGTGCTCGGCGTAGACGGGATCGTCCTGGACGGCGGGGTCGAGCCACAGCCCGTAGCCCTCCTCGCCGTGGTCGAACGTGCCCTCCAGCGGGCGGCCGGCGGTCCGGCGCCGCGTGCGGCCGCCGCGGGCGCGCCGCTTGCGCGGCTTCTCCTCTTCCTCGTCCTCGGCCTCGGCCGCTTTGGCCGCAGCCTCCTCCGCCGCGCGCGCCTCCTCCTCGGCACGGCGCTCCGCCTCCTTGGCTTCCTCCTCTTCGCGGCGCCGCGCCTCCTCCTCGAGCTCCGCCGCGATGGCGGCGTCGTCCTCCGCTCGGAGGTCGACCTCGTCGCTCGCCGCGTCGCCGTCGGCCTCCAGATCCTGCTCGCGCTTGAACGCTTGGATCTGCTGGACGGTCACGTCGAGCTGATGGGCGATCCACGCGTCGGTGCGGCCCTGTCGCACCCACCCTCGGATCTGGTTAAGCTGCGGACGCAGGGACCGGCGACTCATGAGAGGCCGGTAGGCTAGCGCAAGAGGGGTCGGGGGCTTCGGGTGCAGGCCCCATTGGAGACACGCCGAATGAGCACTAATCTCGCCCGAGCCTCGAGAAACGCCAGGGAGGCGGCGCCATGCTTGTCCTGACACGCAAGTCCAACCAGTCGATCATGATCGGCGACGACATCGAGGTCTCGGTGCTCTCGATCATGGGCGAGAAGGTCCGCATCGGGATCCAGGCCCCGCGGGACATCCCCGTGTTCCGCAAGGAGGTCTATCTCGAGATCCAGCAGGAGAATCTCGCCGCCGGCGCGTCCGCGCGTGCTGAGGTTGACGATGCGCTGAAGCGGCTGAGCAGCCGTCCGTAGCGCGTAAGCTGCCAAGCGGCTGAGCAGCCGTCCGTAGCCGAGTCCGGTTACAGCGTGCGCTGAAGCGGCTCTCCAGCCGCCCTTAGCCCATCACGACGTAGAGGGTCTGGAACATCGCGATCGCGACGATGACCGCGGTCGCCAGCAGCGTCAGCAGCACGATCGCGAAGCGCAGGGAGCCCTGCCGGTGCGTCTTCACGGCGCGGCGGCGCCGAAGCCGCTGCTCGGCGTGACGCCGCAGCCGCTCCTGGCGCTCCCGGTCCTCATTGATCTCTTCGAAGAACGCCTCTTCGATCTCGGCGATGCTCTGCCGCATCCGCATGGCGTCGGAAGATTAGCGCTCCATAACCCCGGCTAAACCCGGGCGCCCGCCTCCGCGTCGTCGTACACCTTGATGAACCGCTGGTAGTTGTCGGCGATCTGCTCGGCGGCGTCGTCGCGGTCGAGATCCCCGTCGAGGAATCCCTTGAGGGCGTCCCACCAGATCGAGCGGCCGATCGCGAATCCGACGAATCCCTCCACCGGGGCCGCCTGGCGCAGCCAGTGGTCGACCTTCTCGTCGCTCGCGCCGCGGCCGAGGAGCACGGAGACGACGTTCTCGTTCCCATCGCCCTTGCGGGTCTGCTCGACGAGCATCTGGGCGTCCTCGCGCGTGTCGACGCCCTCGATCTTCCAGATGTCGACGTCGACGCCGAAGTCCTGGATCTGCTCGATCGCCCGCCGCATCAGCTCGGGGCGCAGCTCGGCGTCGTAGCGGTCGGTGTCGCCGCCGGCCTTCTCCAGCTGCTCGTCGGTGGCCGGCACGAGCAGCTCGAACAGGAACTTGCGATCGTGGTCGTGCAGCCAGTCCGCCAGCCGCTTGAGGCGGCCGAGCTGGCGCTCGTTCATCTCCGGGTCGCCCTCGGGGTTCAGGCGCACGAGGACCTTGGAGAACTGCGGGTCGAACGACTCGATGTGCCCGCCGAAGTCCTCGCCGTACTGGAAGTCGAACTCGTCCTGACCGGACTTCTCGACGGGCATCGAGAGCGCGAGGCCGTGCTCACGCGCCAGCTTCGGGACGTCGCCGCCGAACTGCTCGTCGACCAGCACGCCGGCCGTCGACGCGTCCAGCCCGCGCTCGACCGCCTTCTCCATCCCCTCGAAGACGAGCCGCTTCGCGTCGGTGATCGTCTCGGTCTCCTCCGGCGTCGGGTCGCCCTGGATCCCGAACATCTTCTTCTGGAACGAGCCCCTGTGGTCGAAGGCGAGGATGTACAGCTTTCCGTCGTATCCCAGCGCCATGGTGCGCCACCCCTGTTGTTCGAAAGTCGTTTCGCGTGCCAGGTCCCTACTCTACGCGGCCGATGGAGCCGAAGTTCAGCGGCCCCAGCTTCACGATCGGGATCGAGGAGGAGCTGATGATCCTCGACTCCGAGACGCTGGCGCTCGCCAATGCGATCGAGGCGGTGCTCGAGGAGTACGGCGAGGACGACGAGGTCAAGCCGGAGCTGCTGGAGCCCGTACTCGAGATCGCGACGAAGCCGCACCCGAACACGCGGGCGGCGGGGCGGCAGCTGCGCGAGCTGCGCCGCGCGGTCAACGAGGCCGCCGGCCGCCGCGGGCTCTGCATCGGGTCCTCGGGCACGCACCCGTTCGCGATGTGGGAGGACCAGCGCGTCTCCTCGCGCCCGCGCTACCGCGAGCTGATCTCGGCACTGCGCTTCGTGGCCCGTCAGGAGATCATCTTCGGCCTCCACGTGCACGTCGGTCTCGACGACGCCGAGAAGGCGATCCACGTCGTCAACGGCATGCGGGTGCACGTGCCGATCCTGTTCGCGCTCGCCGCCAACTCCCCGTACTGGCGGGCGGACGAGACCGGCTTCGCCTCGACCCGGATGCCGATCTTCCGCTCATTCCCGCGCGTCGGCATCCCGCCCTACTACGAGAACTGGGCGGACTACGAGCGCCGGATCACGTTCATGGTCGAGTCCGGGGTAATCGACGACTACACGTACCTCTGGTACGACGTCCGGCCGCACCCGAACTTCGGGACCGTCGAGATCCGCGCCATGGACGCCCAGACCCGCGTCGAGCACACGCTGGCGCTGGCCGCGCTCATCCAGGCGATGGTCAAGGAGCTGGCCGAGCACTACGACGCCGGCAAGCACCTCGCCGACTACCCGTACGAGATGCTCGACGAGAACAAGTGGCTGGCGGCGCGCCACGGGATGGAGGGCGAGCTGGTCGACCTTCCCGAGCGCCGGCGGGTCCCGGCCAAGGAGCTCGCCAAGCGGCTCTACGACCGGCTGCGCGAGCACGCGCAGGACCTCGGCTCGGCTGACGAGCTCGAGGCGATCGAGGACATCCTGCAGCACGGCAACGGCGCTCAGCGGCAGCGCGTCGTGTACGAAGCGAACCACGACTACGCCGAGGTGATGAAAGAGATCGTGGACGCGACCAGCCCCGCGTAGAATCGAACGTCCATGGCCAGCGGCCCGGACCTGTTCGTCGTCTGCAAGAAGTGCGGCTCCGAGGTGTCCCCGTACATCACCGAGTGCCCGTACTGCGGCACGCGGCTGCGCAAGCGGGCGCCGAAGCTCGAGCGCGGCGGGGTCCCGAAGGAGCCGAAGGCGCAGCGCCGGCGGCGGCCGACGCTGGGGCGGCTGAAGCCGGGCGAGATCCCCGGCATCCGCGCCGACCGGCGGCCGTACGCCACGATCCTCCTGGTCCTGGCGTCGGCGATCGTGACGCTGGGGGCGAAGGCGGGCCTGTGGGAGGTCCACCAGCTCCTGCTCACGTTCGACACCACCGACGAGTACTACCGGACCGTCACCACGCTCTTCGTCTACGGCTCGACGGGCTACGAGGTCGTCGCGCTCGGCGCCATCTTCCTGTTCGGGTGGCTGCTCGAGCGCCGCCACGGGCCGTGGGCGCCGCTGCTCGTGTTCCTGGCGGGCGGCGCGGGCGGCATGTTCCTCGCCATCGCCGGCGACGACGTCGGGATTGTGACGGCGGGCGGCAACGGCGCCGCGCTGGCACTGCTGGCGGCCTGGTCGATGCGCGACGTGTTCGGCCGCCGCCGGGGTATGGACGACGACTCCGACCTGCTCGGGGCGCTGGCCATCGCCGCGATCCTCATCCTGCTCCCGCTCGCCACCGAGGAGGCGAGCGCGCTCGCCGGGCTGGGTGGTGGCCTCGTGGGCGTGGTGCTCGGCTCGCTCCTGACGCGCCTGCCCGAGCGCTGACGAACGTCAACTGCAGCATTGAGGGGAGCACGGGAAGGGTGCATTTCTCCCCAAATCTGCGCGCCCTCGCGTCCGTTGGGGAGAAGCGCACCGTATAGGTGCCGAAGTCCCCAACCGGCGGAGAACGGGTGCCGACTTGGGGAGAAAAGCACCGCCTGACCCCGCCTCCCTTAATGCCGCAGTTGACGTTCGCTCGCTCACAGGGAGGTCAGGGTGCCGCGCATCGGCTCCTATGATCCTGACTGTGCTCTCAGTGGCGCGGTAATTCGATTCCTATCATCCTGACTGTGCGCGAGCGCCACTCCGACGCCGAGATCGACGCCGCGATCGAGGCCCTGAGCGACCCGGCGCGCCTGGAGGAGGCGCAGCGGCTCGTCGCCGCCAAGGCGCCGCAGCTCCAGCGGATCCTCGACCTCGCGCTCGAGTCGGCCGACTGGTTCGACTCCGCGCATCAGGCCGAGGTGCTCAGGGCGGCGGGCAAGCCCGACCCCGACGAGCGGCTCACCGCCGTCCGCACGCTGATCGCCGAGGAGACGCGGCTGAGCATGCTCATCGGCGTCGCCGTCGGGTACGAACTGGCACAGATGCTGACGAAAGGGGACTGAACCATGGCCGTCGACATCCGCTTCCTGGGCCAATCCTGCTTCGAGCTCAAGGCCGGCGGCGCGACCGTGCTGACCGACCCGTTCCTGACCGGCAACCCGCTCGCGGCCGCGTCGGCCGACGAGGTCGAGGCCGACGCGATCCTGCTCACCCACGGTCACGGCGACCACCTCGGCGACACTGTCGACATCGCCAAGCGCACCGGCGCCACGGTGCTCGCGATCGTCGAGCTCGCGAACGAGATCGGCGGCAACGGGGTGGAGAACGTCGTGGATCCGAACCTCGGCGGCACCGTCCAGTTCGACTGGGGCTGGGTCAAGCTCGTGCCGGCCTGGCACACCGCGGTCTCGCCGAGCGGCACGCCGCACACGCCGGCGGGGCTGCTCATCCACATCGGCGACCGGCTGATCTACCACCTCGGCGACACGTGCCTGTTCAGCGACATGCAGCTGATCGCGCAGCGCGGCGACAAGGTGGACCTGGCGCTCGTGCCGATCGGCGGCCATTACACGATGGACCGCTACGACGCCGTGACCGCCGTGTACTTCATCAACCCGCAGCAGGTCATCCCCTGCCACTACAACACGTTCCCGCCGATCGAGGCTGACGCCGAGGCGTTCAAGTCCGACGTCCAGAACGCCGGCTTCTCCGAGGTCGTCATCCTCGAGCCGGGCGGAACCCACACGGTCAAGTGACACACGCGATCGTCCTCATCGAAGCCGAGCGCTCCGCGATGGAGCAGCTCGGCGGCGCGCTGGCCGACGTCGAAGGCGTGGCCGAGGCCTACTCGGTCACCGGGGAGTGGGACTTCGTGGCCATGCTGCGGGTGCGCGAGCCGCAGGAGGTCGCCGAGGTCGTCACGCATCGCTTCGCCGCGCTCGACGGGATCAAGCGCACGCACACGATGGTCGCGTTCGAGGTGTTCTCGCAGCACGACCTCGAGGCGCTGTTCTCGATCGGCACCTGATGGCCCGCGGCCTGCTGGCCGTCCTGGCCGTGGTCGCCGTCGCCGGCGTCCTCGCCGGCTGCGGCGACGACGAGCCCACCGTGAGCTCGACGCCCACCCCGGCGCCCACCGCGGTCGCCACCGAGACGGCGACCCCGACGCCGACGCCCACCGAGACCGCGACCCCGACCGCCACCGAGCAGCCCGGTCCGGAGGAGCAGGAGGGCGGCGCCGGCGACGAGGAGGAGGCGCGCGTGCCGGTGCGGTTCACGGTCCGCGACGGCGGCGTCGAGCCGCCGCGGGTCGGCGTGCCCGGGTTCCTCGCGCTTGAGCTGATCGTGGCCAACCGGACGTCGGAGCCGGTCGTCGCGCGGCTCGAGGGCGAGGAGCCGTTCACCGCCGGCCCCGGCGAGACCGCCCGGCTGCGGATCGCCGGGCGCCGGCCCGGCCGCTACCCCGTCGACTTCGGCCCCGCCGGCCAGGCGCTGCTGGTCACCGGCGTAGAGCCCGGACCGTAGCCTCGGCCACCGCTGCGGGTGCCTCAACCGGCGCGAAGTGGCCGACGCCCTCGAGCACCTCGACCTCGAAGTCGGCGAAGAACTCGCCGAGGCGGTCCGCCCAGGCGACCGGGAACAGGGCCTCGTGCTCGCCCCACAGGACCGTGGTCGGGGTCTGGACGCGCTCGGCGGGCGGTTGCTCGGCGGCCGAGTGCGCGACCGTCCCGGAGCCGGCGCGGTACCAGGCGATGCTGGCCCGAAACGCGCCGGGTCGGGAGTAGAGAGCGACGAGCTCGTCGAAGCGCTCGGCGGGCAGCGACCAGCCGGGGGCGCTCCAGTGCTCCCAGAAGTGGCCGAGGTACGCGCGCACCGCGTCGGGGTCGCCGTCGATCAGCCGGTCCGCGAGCGGGAGCCGGTGGAACGGCTGGTACCAGAACTCGCGCATGCCGTCCTGGGTGAGGATGCGGTCACCGGCCCCGGGGAGCGGCGGCGACAGGACGAGCGCCCGCGGCACGTCCGGCTCCTCGCGCGCGATCCGCTGGGCGATCCGGCTGCCGATGTCGTAGCCGACCAGCACGGGCCGGTCGAGGTCGAGCTCCCGGATCAGGCCGAGCACGCTCGCGGCCTGGGCCTCGGCCGAGTAGGTTTCCCGCGGCGGCCGGTCGTGGCGGTCCGAATCGCCGAAGCCGCGGAGGTCGGGGAGGACGACGTCGGCGTGGCCGGCCAGGCGCGGGAGCACGTCGCGATAGTCGTGCCGCGCGCCGGGCCAGCCGTGCAGGAGCAGCACCGGCGGCCCGCTCCCGGCCCGCTCGTAGGCGAGCTCGAAACCGTCGACGGGGGCGCTCCGGGGCATCAGGCTGGCCAGCCAGCCAGGAGGGGAGTACGCTCGCCGCCATGAGCGATCGCACGCAGCGGACGGACTTCCAGGCCACCAGCGATCCCGCCCTGCTCGCCTCGGCCGACCGCGGCGAGTCGCACCTGCTCACCTACCGCCAGCTCTACGAGCTCTGGGAGCGCCAGCAGTGGGCGACGCAGGAGCTCGACTTCACGCAGGACCGGATCGACTGGCACGAGCGGATCCCGCCGGAGGAGCGCTTCCAGCGCATGTACGGGCTGTCGTCGTTCTTCATCGGGGAGCAGCGGGTCGCCGCCGAGCTCGGGCCGATGATGCGCGCCGCGCCGGACGAGGAGATGCGGCTGTTCCTGTGCACCCAGATCGCGGACGAGGCCCGTCACATGGCGTTCTTCGATCGCTTCTACTCCGAGGTCGGCGTGCTCGAGTCCGAGAGCCTTGAAGGGCGCCTGGAGGAGACGAGCGCGCACCTCAACTCCGAGTTCGGGGTGCTGTTCGATGAGATGCTCCGCTCACGCGTCGACCGGCTGGCCTCCGAGCCCGAGGACGTGGAGACGCTCGTGGAGGCCGTGACGATCTATCACATGGTCGTCGAGGGCATGCTCGCGCTCACCGGCCAACACTTCATCATTGACTTCAACGAGCGCATGGGGACGCTGCCCGCGTTCGTGGAGGGGTTCACGCTGGTGGCGCGCGACGAGCACCGCCACGTCGCGTTCGGCGCCCGGTTCCTGCGCGACATGGCCCGCGAGGACCCGCGCTACGTGACCGCGATCCAGCGCACGCTCGCCGAGGTCGGCCCGGTCGCCGACGGCGTCCTGCGACCGCACTGGATGGAGGGCGGCGACGACGAGATGACGCTGGTCGGGGTCACGGTCGCCGAGACGCGCGCGTTCGCGCTGAAGGCCCTCGAGCGGCGGATGAAGGTGATCGGGCTGCTCCAGGCCGCTTAGTGGACGCGGGCACCGAGCGGTACGTCGCTGTCGGGCGCCAGCAGGATCACCTCGCCTGCGTCGTTGCTGGCGCCGAGCGTCAGCACCTCTGAGCGGACCGGGCCGATCTGGCGCGGCGGGAAATTGACGACGGCGACCACGAGCCGCCCCTCGAGCTCCTCGCGCGCGTAGTTCGTGATCTGGGCCGACGAGCGCTTGATCCCGATCTCGTCCCCGAAGTCGATCGTGAGCTTCCACGCGGGCTTGCGGGCCTCGGGGAAGTCCTCCACCTCGGTGATGCGGCCGACGCGCATGTCGACCTTCAGGAAGTCGTCGAACTCGATCATGGGCGCGGCAGACTACTGGCCGCGCGTCGCTACGGGCCCGGGGTGGGCTCGGGCGTCGGGGTCGGCTCCGGCTCCGGCGTCGGGCTCGGGAGTCGGAGTGGGGCTCGGCGTCGGGGTCGCCTCCGGCTCCGTGCTCGACGGCGGCGGCTCGCTGGGCGTCGGCGTCGGCGACGCGACGACCACCGCCGGCTCGGCGGGCGGAAGGCCCGCGGTGGGGGCGATCGCGCCGTCGGACGCCTCGGTCGTGCCGCTCGCGCCGCTCGGCAGCGTCGACGTCTCGCTCTCGTGCTGCTCGGTCACGACCGGCGGCGTGGGGGCGACGGTCTCCTGGACCGCCGTCTTCTCGGCCGTCGCGGCCTTGGCGAGCGGGCCCTTCTCGGCCTTGCGGGGCTTGCGGTCGGGCTTGTAGCGGTCGCCCTCTGAGCGCGGCTGCGCCGGCGCCGCAGGCGCGGCGGCGACCGCGGGAGCGGCCGGCACGGCGGGAGCGACGGCCATCGTGGCCGCGGCGCGCTCGCGCGGCTTGCTGCGCACGTGCTGGACCTCCACGGCGCCCGCGGTGACGATCGCCGCCGCCGCGAGCCCCGCGACGGTCTTCGTGGCGAGCGTGCTCAGCCCGGCCTGCGCCGCGGCGGCGCCCGCGGCAGCAGCGCCGCCCGACGCGGCCGCCCCGCCGCCACCGGCCGCAGCCGAGGTGCCGAGGTGCGCGAGCAGCGTCTTCTTGAGCAGGAACAGCGGCCCGACCGGGAACAGCGCGGCGAGCGCCTTGTTGGTCTCGCGCAGCTGCTTGCGGAACGCGGCGCAGCGGTCGCAGCCGCGGAGGTGGCGACGCACCGGCGCGCTCGTGTGGCGCAGCCCCTCGGCTACCTCGCCGAGCTCCTGGCGGACCTCGTCGCACGACAGCAGGCGGGCCTCGGCGGCCTCGGCCAGCGACACCCGGGCGCGCACGAGCAGCGACTTCACCGACGGGACGGTGGTCTCCATCGCCTCGGCGATCTGGTCGTACGACAGCGCGTCGATCTCCCGCAGCAGCAGCGCGGTCCGCTGCGTCTCCGGGAGGTCCTGCACGTCGGCGATCAGCATCCGGAAGTCCTCGCGCCGGTGCACCTTGTCGGCGGTCGTCTGGCCGTGCTCGGAGAAGTGCACGTCCATCGAGTCGACCCCGACGGCCTGCGTCCGGCGCAGGTGGTTGAGCGACCGGTTGCGCGCGATCCGGTACAGCCACGGCCGCACGTTGATCTCGCGCTGGTCCGCGAGGATCGCGTTGAAGGCGGCCGCGAACACCTCCTGCAGGACGTCCTCCGCGTCCTCCTTGGAGGACAGCATGTGGCGGCAGAACGCGAGCAGGCGGGACTGGTAGCGCGCGACGAGGGCCTCGAAGGCGTGGTGGTTACCGCGGCGGACGAGCGTGATCAGCCGCTCGTCGGACTGCAGGCGCAGCAAGGGCGAACGCCCGTGCATCCCGGCAACGCCGGCTGGATGGTGAAGTGCGGAAGCTTCCACGACAGAGGGTCCCGCCGGCCAGAACTCCACCGTGACGGGAAAGTTGCGTCGGATCGGAGGGTAGCGAGAGCGTCAGCCGTTGGGCAGCACGACGATGTCGCTGCGGACGGCCCGCGAGCGCGCGACGACCCGCCCGCGGCCGAGGTCGATCACGTGGAGCCGCCGGGCCCCGCGGGCGTACGCCCGGTCGCCCGCGACCTGAACGTCCCATACGCCGTCGCGCACGAGCGGCACGCCGTCCCGCCCGTCGAGGTTGTACGACCAGAGCCCGACCCGCGCGACGCCGGCCCGCCTCTCCGTCCTCGTGGTGTGAAGCAGCGTGGCGACGGCGATCCGCCCGCCGCCCAGCCACAGCGCGCCGCTGCGCACGCTGCATCCGCGGCACCGCACGGCCGCCGGCGCGACCGCGTGATGGCGGACGGTCTGGGTCCTCCGGAGGTCCACCTCGGCCACCGGCGCCCGCGCGCCGACCACGTGCGCATGGAGCGTCGAGGGGTCGACCGCCAGGCCGGCGCGCTCGCACACGCCGCCCGGCGCCCTCATCCGAACTCGTCCCAGGCGGACGATCCGGGCGAGGCCCTGGGGTTCGACGAGGATGAGCCGCGCCCGCCCGTCCGTCCCGGCCAGCAGGACCACCAGGCCGAGCGGCGTGACCGCCGTGGGCGGCGCGTACAGGCAGTCGGGCTCGACCGGCACCGCCTGCCGCGCGACGACCTCGCCGCTGACCGCATCCACCACGACCGCCTCGCCGGTCTGCAAGATCCCGCCCACGCGCTCGCGCGACAGCCACCCGACCGCCTCCGCGACGATGCCGGTCTCGACGTCGCGGACCGTCTTCAGCGTGGCGCGATCGAGGATGCGGATGCCGATCCGCGCGCCCGTGCCCGGCGCCGAGATGCCGAGCGCGACCCGCCCGCCGTCCGGCGAGACGCTCCAGGCGTCGTGGTACTCCCCGATCTGCGCTCGCGGCCGCCCGGGCCGCAGCGACCGCCGGTCGAGCGGAGCGACCACCGTCCCAGACCCGTTCCAGCGGCTGACGATCCCCACCAGCGCCCCGTCCGGCACCTGCGGCGCGTCCGCAGTCGTGGTCGCCGGCGTCCCCCGCGGCCCCCGATCGCCGCCGCTGCACGCCACGATCCCGGCGAGGAGCACCACCGACGCGCACCCCGGCGCTCGCATGCCCCGTACGATTACGTGGCCAGCCCGGGTTGGCAAATGGTGAAGCCGGACGGTCTTAAACACCGTTGCCCTTCGGGGCTTGTGGGTTCGACTCCCACCCCGGGTACTGCCGTAAAGGCGCACAGAGCGGGCCATTTGTCGGCCCCCGAACCCCTCATGTTGCGTTCGCCACCAGCAGGCGCGTAACGTTGTCGGCGATGGACGCAGTCCGATGTCTCGAGTGCGGCACCACCCGATGGGCGCTGACGCGGGCATCGATGGAGCACATGCTGCGCGAGCCGTGCGAGATGTGCGGCGGCGAGACCGCCGTCGAGCGCCGGCGGCCCGGGACCGGCGCCGACAGGCTGTTCGTCGAGCGCCGGGACCTCGTGGAGCACAGCCTCCGCTGAGCCCGAACCCACCGATCCCCGCGGCGCCTTGATTAGATTCCCGCCCGCCCGTTCGCCAGAGCCGATCGGCCGCGACCCAAGTGGCCCACCACGAGGATGCGCGGCCGATCGACACTGGCTCGGCCCACGGCGCCGAGGCATCCACGGATCATCGGTAGGTCCGGGCTGACCCAAATCCGGGTCAGGCTGCAGCCGCGGGCGCGCCGTGACGAGATCGCGGGTGAGCGCGGCGGGGCCGTGCTGGTCCGCGTCACCGCCCCGCCGGTCGACGGCAAGGCGAACGACGCGCTGTGCCGGCTCGTCGCCCGCGCGGCCGGCGTCGCGCCCTCGAAGGTCGCCGTGATCCGCGGCCACACGTCGCGCGACAAGGTGCTCGAGGTCGAGGGCGTGGACCCGCAGGACCTGCGGGCCGCGCTCGGGCCTTGTGTGAAGCCCGTCACACGTAACCGCAAGTTTCCGCCCAGAGCCGCGTTGGGGCTGCAGGGAAGGGAGCAGGAGCAGACTTGCGTGGAACAGCCCCACTCGCGCGCATCGTCGCGTTCGTCGCCCTCGTGGCCGCCGCCGCGTTCATCGCAGTCATGCTCCTGGGCGGCTCGAACTCCGGCTACGAGGTCAAGGCCCGCTTCGAGAACGCCTCGCAGCTCGTCAAGGGCAACCTCGTGCAGGTCTCCGGCATGCCCGCCGGCAAGGTCGAGGACATCCGGCTGACCGACGACGGCCAGGCCGAGCTCACCCTCAGCATCGACGACAAGTACGCCCCGCTGCGCCGCGGCACGCTCGCCACCGTCCGTCAGGCCTCGCTGTCCGGCGTCGCCAACCGCTACGTCGACCTCCGGCTCCCGGACGGGCGCGCGCCCGCGCTCGAGGACGGCGCGACCCTCGACCAGGAGTCGACCACCACCGCCGTCGACCTCGACGAGATCTTCAACACGCTCGACGAGCCGACCCGCAAGGACCTCCAGAACGTCATCCAGGGCTCCGCCGCGCAGCACAAGAACCGCGGCGCCCAGATGAACGAGGGCCTGCTCTACCTCAACCCCTCGCTCTCGTCCTCCTCGCGCCTGTTCCGCGAGCTGAACGCCGACTCGAAGCTGCTCGAGCGCTTCGTCGTCGCCTCGTCGCAGCTCGTCACCGACCTCGCCGACCGCCGCGACGACCTCGCCGGCCTCGTCGACAACCTCGCCACCACCACCAACGCGATCGGCTCGGAGCAGCAGGCGGTGGCGGAGTCGGTCGGCCGCCTGCCGGACTTCATGCGCCGCGCCAACACCACCTTCCTCAACCTGCGCGCGACGCTCGACGACCTCGAGCCGCTGGTCGACGACTCCAAGCCGGTCGCCAAGAAGCTCCGGCCCTTCCTCGCCGAGCTCCGCCCCCTCGCGCAGGACGCGCGCCCGACGTTCCGGGACCTCAGCGAGCTCCTCAAGGCTCCGGGCGACGCCAACGACCTGATCGACCTCACCAACCTCCAGCCGCCGCTGCGCGACGTCGCGGTCCGCGACGTCGAGGAGAACGGCAAGGACCGCGCCGGGCGCGTTCCCGGCCTCCACCGAGGCATTCGAGAAGGCCGCGCCGCAGGTCGGCTACATCCGGCCGTACACCGTCGACCTGCTCGGCTGGTTCGACGACTTCAGCCACTCCGGCACGTACGACGCGCTCGGGGCCGCCTCGCGCGTGGGCATCCACGCCAGCGCGTTCGCGGTCGTCGACGGCCAGCTCGAGCCGGTGCCGCCGGAGCTGCGCGACGAGGTCTTCAACCACATGGCCAGGACCGACCAGCGCAACCGCTGCCCGGGCGGCGGCGAGCACCGGTCCGAGGACGGCTCGCGGCCCTGGAAGCCGTCGCCTGACTTCAACTGCGACCCGAGCCAGACGCTCCCGGGGGACTGATGCGGCGCCTGCTCGGACTCCTGTTCCTGCTCGGGGCCGTGGCCGCGATGATCGTCGCGACCGCCTCGGCCGGCTCGCAGGACCCGCAGGGCGCGCAGTACACGGTCGAGCTCGACAACGCGTTCGGCATCGTCGAGGGCGCCGACGTGAAGGTCGCGGGCGTCCGCGCGGGTCATGTGACGGGGATGCGCGTCGACCCGCGCAGCAAGCGCGCGCTGGTCGACTTCGCGCTCGACAAGGAGGGGTTCGGCTCCCTGCGCACAGACGCGTTCTGCGAGAGCCGCCCGCAGTCGCTGATCGGCGAGTACTTCGTCGACTGCCGGCCTGGCACCGCCGCCGAGCGGCTCAAGCCCGGCGGCACGATCCCGGTCGAGCAGACCGCCTCGACGATCCCGATCGACCTCATCAACAACATCATGCGCCGCCCGTACCGCGAGCGGCTCGGGATCATCCTCGACGAGCTCGGGACGGGCGTCGGCGGCCGCTCGCAAGACATCCAGGAGACGCTCCGCCGAGCGGTGCCCGCGCTGCGGGAGACCGACCGCGTGCTGGCGATCCTCGCCGAGCAGAACCAGGTGCTCGCGAACCTCACCCGCGACGCCGACGCGGTGATCGGGGACCTCGCCGACAACCGCAAGGACGTCGGCCGCTTCGTGACCGAGACGCGCCGGACGGCGGCCGCCTCGGCGGAGCGGCGCGAGGAGATCGCCGCCAGCCTGCACCGCCTGCCGACCTTCCTGCGCGAGCTCGAGCCCACGATGGCCAAGCTCGGCGGGGCGGCCGACGCGCAGACGCCCGCGCTGGCCGACCTCCACCAGTCCGCCGGCCAGCTCGCGACCCTGCTCGAGAACCTGCCCGAGTTCGCCGACGCGAGCCGCACGGGCTTCAAGTCGCTGGCCGAGCTGTCGGAGGACGGGCGCCCCGCGATGCGCGCCGCCCGCCCGACCATCGCGGAGCTCAACAAGGCCGCGAAGAACGCGCCGGAGCTCACCAACAACCTCGCGATCCTGCTCCGCGACCTCGACGACCGCAAGCGCGCGGCCGAGAAGGACCCGCGCTCGCCCGGCGGTCAGGGCTACACGGGCCTGGAGGCGCTCCTCCAGTACGTCTACGACCAGACGATGGCGATCAACATCTTCGACTCCAACGGCTACATGCTGAAGGTGAACCTCTTCCACTCGGAGTGCTCCGAGTACCAGAGCCTCGCCTCGCTGAAGGAGAAGCTGAAGGAGGACCCGGCGTTCTACCAGCGGTGCGCCGCGATCCTCGGCCCGCACCAGCCCGGCATCACCCAGCGCGATCCCTCGTACACGGGCGCGCAGAAGGGCCCCGAGCACCACCTGCCGCAGGCCGAGCAGCACGAGACCAAGCAGGCCGCGCCCAAGCGCGAGCCCGAGCGCGCCGACACCCCGAAGCAGCCGACCGACAAGGCCGCCGAGGAGCTCGCCCACCGGATCGAGGAGACGCTCGGCATCGACCTGCCCGAGCTCCCGCAGAGCCCCCAAGTCCCAGCGCTGCCGATCCCGCTCCCGAACCTGCCGCAGGCGCCCAGCAACGCCGAGGCGCAGGAGCTCCTCGACTTCCTGCTCGCACCATGAGACGCGCCTCCGCCGCATCCAACCCCGTCCTGATCGGCGCCGTCACGATCCTGGTCACCACGGTTGCCGTCTTCCTGGCCTACAACGCCAACAACGGCCTCCCGTTCGTGCCGACCACGACCGTCAAGGTGAGGGTCGCCAACGGCGCCAACCTCGTCAACGGCAACGAGGTCCGCTCGGGCGGCTCGCGGATCGGCGTGGTGAGCGACATGCGGCCGGTCCGGCTCGCCGACGGGTCGACCGGCGCGGAGCTCACGCTCGAGCTCGAAAAGGAGCAAGGCGACCTCCCGCGCGACTCGACGCTGCGGATCCGCCCGCGCTCGGCGCTCGGGCTCAAGTACGTCGAGGTCACGAAGGGCACGAGCAAGGAGACCTTCCGCAGCGGCGAGACCGTGCCGGTGTCGCAGGCGTCGTTCTCGACTGAGCTCGACGAGGTCTACGAGATGTTCGACGAGCCGACGCGCGAGGCGGCGCAGGCGAACCTGCGCGGCTGGGGCGACGCGTTCGCAGGCCGCGGCGAGGCGCTCGGCCGCACGCTCGAGGAGCTGCCGCCGCTGATGCAGTCGCTCGAGCCGGTGATGGCCACGCTCGCCGACCCGGAGACCGACCTCGACGGCTTCGTCCGCGAGCTCGGCGACGCGGCGCGGGTCGTGGCGCCGGTCTCGGAGGAGAACGCCGCGCTGTTCACCTCGATGGCCGACACGTTCGAGGCGCTCGGCCGCGACCCCGAGTCGCTGAAGGCGATGATCGCCAAGTCCCCGTCGACGATGGACACGGGCATCCGCTCGTTCCAGGTCCAGCGGCCGTTCCTCGACGACCTGACCGCGTTCTCGCGCGACTTCTCCGGCGCCACGGAGGAGCTCAAGGGCGCGCTGCCGCCGCTCAACGGCGCGGTCAAGGTCGGCACGCCGGTGCAGCGCCGGGTCCCCGCCCTCAACGAGGAGGTCCGCAAGACGCTCGGCACCGTGCGCGACCTGGCCGAGGCGCCCGGTACCAACGCGGCGCTGCGCGGCCTCACGGCCACGGTCACCACGCTCAACCCGCAGCTGCGCTTCTACGGCCCGTACGTGACGGTCTGCAACTCGTTCACCACGTTCTTCACGTACCTGGCCGAGCACTTCTCCGAGCCGGACACCACCGGCTCCGCCCAGCGTGCGCTGGCGAACGTGACCGGCCGCCAGGAGGACTCGCTCGGCTCGATGGGCGCCGACGAGCCGGCCAACGGCGAGGGCGTCATCGAGGGCGCGCCGCAGTACGCGCAGGACCAGCCGTACGGCGCCGCCGTCGCGGCCGACGGGCGCGCCGACTGCGAGGCCGGCCAGCGCGGCTTCGTCGAGCGCCAGGCGCGCTTCTTCCCCAAGCAGTACAAGATCGCGCGCGACGCGCACTCCGCGGGCCTGCAGGGCACCACGTTCACCGGTCGCGAGCGCGTCCCGAAGGGCCAGACGTTCACCGCCCAGCCGGAGACCGGCCCGTACGCCGACATGCCGGAGTCGGAGCGCCCATGAGTCGCCGCTCCGACACCACGATCGGGCTCATCGCGCTCGCGGTGCTCGCGGTGCTCGTCTTCTTCGGCTGGACGAAGGAGATCCCGCTGCAGTCGCACTACGAGGTCCGCGCGGCCTTCGCCTCCTCGAACAACCTGCGCACGGGCTCGCCGGTGCGGATCGCCGGCGTCGAGGTCGGCAAGGTCAGCAAGGTCGAGCCCGGCGACGGCGGCGCGCTGGTCACGATGCGGATCGAGGACAAGGGCCGCCCCGTGCACTCCGACGCGACCGCCAAGATCCGGCCGCGGATCTTCCTCGAGGGCAACTTCTTCGTCGACCTCACCGCCGGCTCCCCCTCGGCGCCCGAGCTCGACGACGGCGACACGATCCCGGTTCAGCAGACGGCCACGCCCGTCCAGCTCGACGAGGTCCTGACCGCGCTGCAGTCCGACACGCGCGAGGACCTGAAGATCCTGCTGCACGAGTACGGCCAGGGCCTGCAGGGCGCCGGCGCCCGCGGCTTCAACCGCTCGATCCCGTACTGGGAGCCCGCGTACCGCGACTCGGCGATCGTCTCCGAGGCGATGCTGGGCGAGACCGGGCACGACCTGTCCGGCTACGTCAAGAACGCAGGCGCGACCGCCGCGGCGCTCGACCGCAACCGCGAGCAGCTCAAGTCGCTGGTCACCGACTTCCACGTCACGGCCGCCGCCTTCGCGCGCGAGGAGGCGAACCTGCGGACGGCGCTCGGCGAGCTGCCGCGCACGCTGCGCGCCTCGATGCCCGCGCTGGCCGCGCTCAACGAGTCGTTCCCGCCGCTGCGCGCGCTCGCCGTCGAGCTGCGGCCCGGCGTCCAGAACTCCGAGGAGACGCTCGACGTCTCGACGCCGTTCATCCATGAGCTCCGCGGCCTCGTCTCCGAGGCCGAGCTGCGCGGGCTGGCCGCCGACCTGCGGCCGGCGGTGCCCGACCTCGCCGCGCTGGTGGACCGCAGCGTCCCGCTCTACCGGCAGGTCCGGCGCGCCGCGAGCTGCCAGAACGGCGTGATCCACCCGTGGTCGATGGACACGGTGCCCGACAAGCACTTCCCGGCCGAGGGCAAGGTCTACGAGGAGGCGCCCAAGCCGTTGCCCGGCCTCGCCGGCGAAAGCCGCTCCGGTGACGCGAACGGCCAGTGGTTCCGCGTGCTGGCCGCGGGCGGGAAGAACCTCGTCACGCTCAAGCCCGGCGTGTTCGCCACCACGCCCGAGCCGCTGATCGGGGCCAACCCGCCGAAGCCGCAGAAGCGCCCGCCGCTGAACGCGGACGCGCCGTGCGAGACGCAGGAGCCGCCGGACCTCCGCACCGAGACGGCGCCGCCGCCGCAGCAGCGGCAGGTCGACACCAGCTCGCCGGCCTTCCAGGCGCGCTACACCCAGGCCCGCGCGAAGGCGGTCGACTGGCTGCGCGAGCAGCTCAAGGCCGAGGGCCTCGACGACCTGCTCAAGGTCGGCGACGAGGACGTGACGAAGCAGATCGTGGAGAAGCTGCCGTGACCGCGATCCGGACGGATTGCGAGGCCGCGCTGTAATGGTCGCAATCCGCAAGCACCTCAAGGAGGCGATCGCCGTCCTCGGCCTGATCGCCGTCGCGGGCGCCGTCTCGCTCTACCTCCTCGACCAGCAGCGGATGCGCTTCCCGTGGGAGGAGGCGCCGCTGCGGCTGAAGGCCGAGTTCTCCACCGCGCAGGCGGTCACGGCGGGCCAGGGGCAGACCGTGCGGGTGTCCGGCGTCCGCATCGGCGACATCGGCCAGGTCGAGCTCGTCAACGGCAAGGCCGTGGTCGAGATGGTCATCGACCCGGAGTACGAGGGGATGATCCGCACCAACGCCACGGCGCTGCTGCGGCCCAAGACCGGCCTCAAGGACATGTTCATCGACCTCGAGCCGGGGTCGGGCGACGCGCCGGCGGCGAAGGAGGACTTCACGGTCCCGATCTCCGCCACCGCGCCCGACGTCAACCCGGATGAGATCCTCTCCGAGCTCGACGCCGATACGCGCGACTACCTGCGGCTGCTGATCAGCGACGGCGGGCGCGGCCTCGAGGGCCGCGGGCTCGACCTGCGCGAGCTGTTCCGCCGCTTCGAGCCGACGCACCGCGACATCGCGCGCGTGAACAGCGCGGTGGCGACGCGCCGCGACAACCTGCGCCACCTCATCCGGTCGCTCAACACGCTGAACGCCGAGCTCGCCAGCCGCGACGACGACCTCGCCGGCCTGGTCGACTCCTCCGCCGCCGTCATGCGCCAGTTCGCCGCCGAGGAGTCCAACGTGTCGGCCGCCGTCGCCGAGCTGCCCGGCGCGCTCCAGGAGACCACCGGCACGATGGCCAAGCTCCAGCGCTACGGGACGCTGCTGGGGCCGACCGCCGAGCGGCTGCGCCCGGCGGCGCGCGCGCTCGCGCCCGCCAACGACGCGGTCCGCCCGCTGGCCCGCGAGGCGACGCCACTGCTGCGCGAGGACATCCGGCCGTTCGTGCGCGAGGCCCGCCCGGTCGCGCGCGACCTCAGGCCCGCCGCGGACAACCTCGCCAAGGCGACGCCGGCGCTCACGCGCTCGTTCGTGCGCCTCAACCACTTCCTCAACATGCTCGCCTACAACCCGAACGGCCGCGAGGACCCGGGTAACGCCGCGCGGCAGGAGGGCTACCTGTTCTGGGTCGCGTGGGCGCAGCACATGGCCACGCAGCTGTTCTCGAGCTCCGACGCGCACGGCGTGTTCCGACCGGTCACGCTCGCCGCTCCGTGCGCGACGGTCAAGCAGATCGTCAAGGAGGAGCCGCAGCTCGAGTTCCTCTCGATGCTGACCCCGATCCTCACCGAGTCCCAGGCCTGCGCCACCGAGTAGATGCAGAAGTCAGCCCCCTCAGTTCCCAAGATCCTCACGATGGTCGTGTTCGCGCTGTCGTGCTTCGGGCTGCTGCTGTTCCTGTGGCTGTCGTTCGGCGGGCCGATCCCGCTCAAGCCGAAGGGCTACCAGGTGAAGGTGGCGTTCCCGGAGGCGACGACGCTCGCCACCGAGGCCGACGTGCGGATCGCCGGCGTGTCGGTCGGCAAGGTGCGCTCGCTGGAGGTCGACGGCGACCGCAACCGGACGGTGGCGACGATCGAGCTCGACCGCGAGTTCGCTCCGATGCGCACCGACACGCGCGCGATGCTGCGCCAGAAGACGCTGCTGGGGGAGACCTACGTCGATCTCACGCCGGGACGGTCGAAGACGACCGTGCCGGAGAACGGGCGCCTGGAGGACGGGCAGGTGGCCGAGACCGTGCAGCTCGACGAGATCTTCGACTCGCTCGACCCGCAGACGCGGGCGGCGTTCCGCGGCTGGCAGCAGGAGCTGGCGAAGGGAATCCAGGGCCGCGGGCGCGACTTCAACGACGCGCTCGGCACGCTGCCCGGCTTCGCCGCCGACGGCGCCGACGTGCTCGGGGTGCTGGACTCGCAGGAGCAGGCGCTGCAGCGGCTGGTCAAGAACACCGCGGTCACGTTCGGGGCGCTGACCGAGAACGAGCAGCAGCTCGAGACGCTGATCACGGCTTCCAAGCGCACGTTCGACGCGACCGCGTCGCGCAACGACGCGCTCGCCGAGACGGTGCGGATCTTCCCGACGTTCCTCGACGAGTCGAAGGCGACGCTGGCACGGCTCGAGACCTTCTCGACCGACACGCGCCCGCTGGTGCAGGACCTGCGGCCGGTCGCGCAGGACCTCAAGCCGACGCTGGCCGACGTGCACGCGACGGCGCCGTACCTCGAGCGCTTCTTCCGCGACCTCGACCCGCTCATCGACGCCTCCAAGACGGGCATGCCGGCGGCGCGCGAGACGCTCGAGGGCGCCGAGCCGCTGCTCGCCCAGATGCACCCGTTCCTCGGGCAGCTCAACCCGATCCTCCAGTACCTCGAGATGTCGCAGCTGCAGGTGTCGGACTTCATCTCCTACGGCGGCGCCGCGCTGGCCGACACGACCCAGTCGCCGGGCGGCGGTGTCGGGCACTACCTGCGCCAGTTCGGGCCGACGGGCGCGGAGAGCGCGGCGATCTATCCGAAGCGGCTGGAGAAGAACCGCGGCCAGACGTACGTGCCGCCGCGAGCCCTCTTCGGGCCGGAGGCGATGACGTACCTGATGACGGCGTCGTCCGATTGCCGCAACGCCGGCGGCGAGACGCCGCCCTCGGAGGGGACGCCGGGGTGCTGGAAGGCGCATCCGCAGGAGTTCGGGGGCCGCATCCAGGGCGACTTCCCCCACATCACTGAACAGAACTACATTAAGGGAGATTGACGTGAATTCGGACGTCCCAGACCCGCACGACCGAGGTTGACGTGAATTCGGGCATCCATGCCCGAATTCCGAGATGGGGTATTCCGCCTTCGTCCGGTCCAGGCGAGATCGCTGCACGCGGACGGCGGTGCACCAGCGGCTCAAGCGATCTCGCCTGGACTCGCGGCAGGATGCCCGCGAAAACTCGTTCTCCTCGGAAGTCGGGCACGGATGCCCGACTTCTCGTCAACCTTTCAGACGTTCCTACGCTGCGGCGCGGCCGGCGGCGGCTGCGGTGAAGCCCGAGAGGATCGCTTCGGCGAGGCCGCGGTTGCCGCTGAATGACAGCTCGTCGGCCGAGCCGTCCGGCCCGAGCGCGCGGACCCAGCCGGGCTGTGAGCCGGTGACCGTGGCGGCCGCCGCGGCTTCGGACGCGCCCTCCTCGATCTCCACGCGCCCGCGCGAGGCCGTGAGCCGGTAGCGCCGCTCGGGCGACTCGTCGCCGTCGCTCTCGACGATCAGCTCGACGGTTCCCTCGACGCCGGGCGGCGGCTCGATCAGGCCGGGCGCGAGGCGGAAGACGGCGCCGACGTTGATGTCCTCGCCCGGGCGCGGCGCGCTCCACGTCCAGTCATAGCCCCAGCGCGCGAGCGCGCCGACCACCGGCATCAGTTCACGCGAGCGCTCGGTCAGCTCGTAGTCGACGCGCGGTGGCACCTCGCGGTAGCGCTGGCGGGTGAGCAGGCCGTCGGCCACCATGCGGTTGAGCCGCGAGCGGAGTTGCTCGGTCGAGATGCCGGGCAGCACCCGCTGGAGCTCGACGAACCGGCGTGGGCCCGCGGCGAGGTCGCGAATGATCAGCAGCGTCCACTTGTCCCCGACCAGGTCGAGCGCACGGGCGTCGGGCGACCACTGATCGTATGGATGGCGCTTGGGGGGAGGGACGTTGGGGATGGTCTGCCTCGGCAGTCAGTTTTCCTGGAGCATACCCGGAGCGGCGGCCCTGAGTTTCATCATGTGGACATTCAGCCCAGTGTCCGCTCCCGGACATCCGAGCTTCGCCGACCCGCGCAAGTTTTCCTCTTACCGGCCGTTCATACCGGAAGACAGGCGCTTCCGGGCGCCAACACACGGGATTCCTGGCAGATTGGACAGCGACACATGGGCGAGGTGATCAGGCTCGCGGACCGCAGGCAGGCACGCCGGCCGCGCGCTCGGAGGCGAGCGTTGCCCGTCCGGGCGGAGTTCCTCTACGACCTCGCATGCCCGTTCTCGTACCTCGCCGCCGAGCGCGTCGAGCGCGCGTTCGACGACGTGATGTGGACGGCCGCCTCGACCACAGCGCTGCGGCGCGGGTCGCTCTCCGGGGAGGCGGTGGCCGCCGTGCGGCAGGCCGCCGAGGAGCGCGCCGCCGAGCTGCGGCTCCCGCTCGTGTGGCCCGAGAACTGGCCGGCCGACGTGCCGGCCGCCATGCGCGCGGCCTCGTTTGCCGCCGACAGCGGTCGCGGCGCCGCGTTCGTGCTCGCCGCGGGCCGGCTCGCGTTCTGCGGCGGCTTCGACCTCGACGACCCGGAGATCCTCGCCGAGGCGGCCGCGGCCGCCGGAGTCGGACTCACGGGCTGCCTGCGCGCCGCGGGCGACCGCGGGCGCGACGGCGCGATGGAGGCGACGAGCCGCCGGATGCTCGCGGTCGGCGCCGACCGGCTCCCGGCGCTGCGGGTCGGCCGCGCCCTGTACTGGGGCGAGGGTCAGGTGGCCGAAGCGGCCGCCGCCGCGCGGCTGAACGCCGCCGCGGCCTGCAGGCGCTGAGCTTCCGTTCAGCGAACGTCAACTGCGCTGGTAAGGGAGGCGGTGCATTTCTCCCCAATTCTTCGGGGACCACGATGCCGGTGGGGAGAAACGCACCGTATGGGTGCGCAAGTCCCCAACAGACGCGCGGGCGCGCGGATTTGGGGAGAAAGGCACCCCTCCGGCCTCCCCTAAATGCCGCAGTTCGCGGCGCCGAACCTCCGACCTGGGCGGCTCAGTACGGCGTAACGAGGCCGGCGAGGATCTGCTCGTCGAGCTCCTCGCGCGGCTCCTTGACCGCCTCGGGCGGGCGCCGGGCGACGAGGAACGGCTCCTCGCGATCGGTCTCCGACAGGAGCAGCTCGAGGTCGGCGTCGTAGATCCGGATGTCCTTCTCCATGCACACGACCTTAGCCGCGGCGCTGCGGCGCCTCACGGGTGCACCGGCGTCCAACCCCCCGGCCGGGGGGTAGATTGCGGCGCCATGACCGTTGAGGCGACGACGCTCCACGGCGGCCGTCTGGTGGCGCGCCGCCTCAAGGCCTACGGCGTGAGCAAGCTCTTCACGCTCTCGGGCGGCCATCTGTTCTCGATCTACGACGGCTGCCGCGCGGAGGACATCGACATCGTCGACGTCCGCCACGAGGCGAGCGCGACGTTCGCCGCCGAGGGCTGGGCGAAGGTGACGCGCGAGCCGGGCGTGGCCGCGCTCACCGCCGGCCCGGGCGTGACCAACGGGATGAGCGCGATCGCGTCGTCGCAGCAGAACCACTCGCCGGTACTGGTGCTCGGCGGGCGGGCGCCGGCGATGCGCTGGGGCCAGGGGTCGCTGCAGGAGATCGACCACCTGCCGTTCGTGCGCCCGCTCGTCAAGCTCGCGGCGACGGCGGGTGCGACGGCGGAGATCCCGGGGCTGATCGACGACGCGTGGGCGGTCATGCAGCGCGACCATCCCGGCCCCGCGTTCCTCGACTTCCCGCTCGACGTCGTGTTCATGGAGGCCGAGGAGCCGGAGCCGCCGGAGCCGCGCGTCGCGAGCCGGCCGCGCGCGGATGCCGCCGCCGTCGACCGCGCGACGGCGCTGCTGCGCGACGCCGACCGCCCGGTGATCATGGCCGGCACCAACCTCTACTGGGGGCACGGCGAGCACGCGCTGCGCGAGCTGGCCGAGGCCGCGGGCGTGCCGGTGTTCCTCAACGGCCTCGCGCGCGGCTGCCTGCCGGCCGATCACCCGAACTTCTTCTCGCGCGCGCGGAGCGCGGGGCTGAAGGGCGCCGACGTCGCGCTCGTGGTCGGCGTGCCGATGGACTTCCGGCTCGGCTTCGGCGGCGCGTTCGGGGAGGAGACCGAGATCGTGGCGATCGACCTCGCCGAGCCCGAGCGCGAGCACCCGCGCGAAGTCGCGGCCGAGTGCTACGGCGACATCGCGGAGACGCTGCGCGCGCTGGCGGGCGCCGGCGGGAGCGACACCACGGCGTGGCTCGAGCACCTTCGCGGGGTGGAGGCCGAGAAGCGCGAGGCCGAGCGCGAGCAGCTCGCCGACGACCGTGCGCCGCTGCACCCGATGCGCGTGTACGGCGAGCTTGCGCAGGTGCTCGACCGCGACGCGATCGTGGTGGGCGACGGCGGCGACTTCGTGTCGTACGCCGGGCGGGTGGTGGCGTCGTACGAGCCGGGCTGCTGGCTCGACCCGGGGCCGTTCGGCTGTCTCGGGTCCGGACCGGGATACGCGCTGGCCGCCAAGCTCGCGCATCCAGACCGCCAGGTCGTGCTCTTGCTCGGCGACGGCGCGTTCGGCTTCTCGGGCATGGAGTTCGACACGCTCGTTCGGCATGGCGTGAGCGTCGTCGGCGTGATGGGCAACAACGGGATCTGGGGGCTGGAGAAGCACCCGATGGAGTTCCTCTACGGGTACTCCGTGGCCGCCGAGCTGCGGCCGGAGACGCGCTATGACCAGGTGGTCGAGGCGCTCGGCGGCCACGGCGAGCTCGTGCGCTCGCCGGCCGAGCTTCGGCCGGCGCTCGAGCGCGCGTTCGAGGCGAGCGGACCGACGCTGATCAACGTCCTCACCGACCCCTCGGTGGCCTACCCACGGTCCGCGAATCTCGCGTGAACGACCCGCCGGCATGTCCGGCTCCCGGCCACGAACCTCCCTGACCGGCCGCTCCGGAATCCGGCTCGACTGACCGAGGGCGGACTTAACCGCGTAAGTGAATTGGTTGAGTTGGCACCCAAATCCCTGGACGCTTGTTCGATTGTCGTTGCCGTTCCGGCGACGCGATACTTCATCGCGTCGGAAAGGGCGGTCGTGCCTCCCGCCGCCGTCCCAACGACGCCATAGGTCCGGGCGATTGCCGCATCATCGGCGCCTCCCGCCGTCCGGGCCACCCAAATAGGCCCCCTAAGGCACGTACCCCTGCCCGTCCTGACGGGGCCAACTTGAAGCCGCCCGCCCCCGCCGCGGGCGGCTTCACGTTTTAACGGGATCGGTGGATTCAGATTTAACGGGCCTGATCGAGCGCGACGCCCCACAGGATGTCGCGCTCGGAGACCTCGATCCCGTCGAGGCCGAACGCGCCGCTGGCCTCGAGCAGGATCACGACGCCGGCCACGATCGTGGGCGCGCGGGCGGGGTCGAGCCCGCGGACCTCGCGGCGCTCGGCCAGCGGCAGAGCCGCGAGCCGGTCGCGCAGCTCCGCGAGCCGCTCCCGCGTCATCGCGTGCCCCTCCACGCGGTCGCGGTCGTGCTCGCCCAGCCCGAGGTCGATCGAGGCGAGCTGGGTCGCGGTCCCGCCGACGGCGACGCCGCCGCCCGGCCGCCCGCGCACATCCGCGGGCACGGCCGCGTCGATCGTCGCGCGGGCGTCCTCGGCCAGCGCCTGCAGCTCGCCCGCGGTCGGCGGGTCGCTGTGCAGGTGGCGCTCGCCATGCCGCACGACCCCGACCTGCGTCGAGGTGTGGAACTCGACCGTGCCCGGCGCGCCCACCACCAGCTCGGTCGAGCCGCCGCCGATGTCGATCACCACGAGCGGCTCGTCGCCGCCGCGCGCCGCGGTCGCGCCCAGCGAGGTCAGCCGCGCCTCCTCGTCGCCCGACAGCGTGGCGGCGTCGAGGCCGTAGCGGTCGCGCACCGCGGCGGCGAACTCGGCGCCGTTCTCGGCATCGCGCACCGCCGAGGTCAGGACCGCCGTGCGGACCTGCACGTCGTGGCGGTCGATCGCCTCGGCGTAGCCCTCGAGCACGTCGAACACGCGCTGCATCGGCGCGTCGCCGAGCCGCCCCGTGGCGTCGACGCCCTCCCCGAGCCGCGTGACGACCGACTCGCGCTGCAGCTCGGTCAGCTCGCCGCCGTCCACCTCGGCGACCAGCAGCCGCGTCGAGTTCGTCCCGATGTCGACGACCGCGACGCGCGTCATGCGACCTGATGCGGCATCGGGCGGCCGTCCAAGGCGGCCAGCAGGTTCTCCACCGCCATCTCCGCCATCCGGGCGCGGGTCCGGACGGTCGCCGAGCCGACGTGCGGGACGACGAGCAGGTTCGGGGCGTCGAGCAGCGGGTGGTCGGGCGGGAGCGGCTCGGGATCGGTGACGTCGAGCGCCGCGCCGGCGATGGTGCCGTCGTGCAGCGCCGTGCGGAGCGCGTCCTGGTCGACGACGCCCCCGCGGGCGGTGTTGACCAGCAGCGCCGTCGGCTTCATGCGGGCCACGGCGTCGGCGTCGACCAGATGCCGCGTGTCCGGGGTCAGGGGCGTGTGGAGGGAGACGAAGTCCGCGCGCTCGAGCAACTCCTCGAGCGGCACGCCGGAGGACCGCGAGCTGTGGACGACCTCCATCCCGAACCCCTCGGCGCGGCGCGCCACGGCCTGGCCGATCCGGCCCCAGCCGACGATCCCCAGCACCGCACCCGCCAGGTCGGCGCCGAGGTCGGCGGCCGGCTCCCACGTGTGCCACTCGCCGCCGCGCACCTTCTCGGCGCCGGGCACGATCCGGCGCGCCAGCGCGAGCAGCAGCGCGAACGCGAGGTCGGCGGTCGCGTCGGTGAGCACGTCGGGCGTGTTGCCGACGGGGATGCCGCGCTCCTTCGCCGCCTCGACGTCGATGTTGTCCGTCCCCACGCCCATGTTCGCGATCGCCTTCAGGCGCGGCGAGCCGTCGAGGAGCTCGGCGTCGACGCGGTCCGTGATCAGCGTGAGCAGGCCCTCGGCGTCGCGGGTGCGCGCAAGGAGATCGGCCGCCCCCGGCGGCATGTCGCCGGGCCATTCCTCGACATCGTGCGCCTCCCGCAGGCGCTCGAGCGCCGGGAACGGCAGGGCGCGGGTCACGAATACGCTCGCCATCGCGGGGCATTCTGCTGGCATGGGCGGTATCCGCGTCGGCTGCTCCGGCTGGCAGTACGCCAGCTGGCGCGAGCGCTTCTACCCCAAGGGGCTCCCGCAGCGCCGCTGGCTCGAGCACTACGCGAGCGAGTTCGACACGGTCGAGGTCAACTCGACCTTCTACCGGCTCGCCAAGCCGGACGCCGTGGCCGGCTGGGTCGAGCAGACGCCGCCGGACTTCGTGTTCGCGGCGAAGGCGAGCCAGTACCTCACCCACATGAAGCGGCTCACCGACATCGAGCAGGGGATCGGCCGCTTCTACGACGGCATCGCGCCGCTGGCCGCGTCGCCGAAGCTCGGCCCCGTGCTCTGGCAGCTCCCGGAGCGCTTCAAGCGCGACCTCGAGCGGCTGGCGGGGGCGCTCGACCAGCTTCCGGCTGGCATGCACGCGTTCGAGTTCCGGCACCCGAGCTGGTTTGAGGATGTCGAGGCGCTCGACCTGCTGCGCTGGCACGGGGTCGCGCTCGCGATCGGCGACCATCCCGAGCGGCCGTGGCAGCCGTGGGTCACGACCACGGACTGGTCGTTCGTGCGCTTCCACTACGGCAAGCGCGGCCGGCGCGGCAACTACAGCGAGGCCGAGCTGCGGGAGTACGCGCCGCGCGTCGCCGGGCTCGCCGAGCGCGGCTACGTCTACTTCAACAACGACTGGGAGGGATTCGCTGTCAAGAACGCGCTCCGGCTGCGAGCATTGCTCTCGTGACGGCCGTCCATGAGGACGCCATGCGCGAGGGGATCGCCGCGGACGGCGACGCCCACCGAGCGCTGCTGGCCGGAGACGACGCGGGCGCGCCTCTGCGGCGCGCGGCGGCCGCGTACCGCCGGTCGTGGGAGGCGGCGCCGCCCGGCAGCTACGGCCGGCTCGTCGGCTACGCGAAGGCGTCGATCCTGGCCGGTGAGAACCCCGTCGACTACGTGCGCGAGCAACTCGGCGCCGACGACCGCACGCCGCCCGCATGCTGGGCGCGCGCGCTGGCCTATCTCGCGGACTCCAACGACGCACGAGCCGCCCGTGCGGCCGAGGGCATGCACGCCGGCTCGGAGGCCTTCGGCCGCGCGGCGGACGCCGTCGAGGCGCTCGCGGCCGGTGACCGCGACACGTACGCGGCGGCGGTCCGCGCGATCGTCGAGGACTTCGAGGGCCGGGAGGAGCATCTCACCGGCGTCCCGATCGCCGACACCGCGCTCGTGCTGGAGCGGCTCGCCGAGCGGCGCGGCATGGCGGCGCACCCGTCGTCGCCGCTGCTCCCGCCGGTCGACGACGTCCGCGCGATCCTCACCGGCACGCGCACCTGGGCGATCGTCGGCTGCTCCCCGGACCCGAGCCGCGACTCGCATCGCATCGCCTCCATGCTCCAGCGCCGCGGCTATCGCGTGATCCCGGTCAACCCGATGGCGAGCGAGATCCTCGGCGTGCGCTGCTACCCGTCGCTGGCTGCGGTGCCGGACGAGGTCGAGGTGGTCGACGTCTTCCGCCGCGCGTCGGTCGCCGGCCTGCACGTGGACGAAGCGATCGAGATCGGTGCGCGCGCGGTGTGGATGCAGCTCGGCGTCGTGGACGAGGCGGCGGCCGAGCGCGGCCGCGCGGCCGGGCTGCGCGTGGTCATGGATCGCTGCCCGGCGATCGAGCTGCCCCGTCTGGGGATGTGATGGCCATGGAGGAGGAGGACCGATGCAGGGCCTGATGTCGTCGTATCCGCTGACGCTGCCGATGCTGTTCCACCGGGCGGAGCGGCTGTTCGGGGAGAAGACGCTCACGACGCTGACCGCGACCGGCAAGGAGCGCACGACGTACGCGGAGTGGGCCGCGCGGACTCGCCGCCTGGCGGGGGCGCTCGACGACCTCGGCCTCTCTCCCGACGCCCGGGTGGCCACGTTCGCGTGGAACAGCGCCCACCACCTCGAGCTCTACTTCGCCGCGCCGTGCAGCGGCCGCGTGCTGCACACGCTCAACATCCGCCTCTTCCCGGAGCAGCTCAGCTACATCGTCGACCACGCCGAGGACGAGGTGATCTTCGTCGACCGCTCGCTGATCAAGGTGTTGTGGCCGCTGGTCGACGGCTTCGACACGGTCAAGCACATCGTGGTCATGGACGACGGCGCCGGCGACGTACCCGAGGACGACCGCATCCTGGTCTACGAGGATCTGCTGGCGGCCGCCGAGCCCGTGGAGTTCGACGTCTCCGACGAGGGCCAGGCCGCCGCCATGTGCTACACGAGCGGCACCACCGGGCACCCGAAGGGCGTCGTCTACACGCACCGCTCGACGGTGCTGCACTCGCTCGGCGCGATGCTGGCCGACACGGTGGCGGTCTCGGAGCGCGACGTCGTGATGCCGGTCGTTCCGATGTTCCACGCCAACGCCTGGGGGCTCGCCAACGCCGGCGTCATGGCGGGCAGCGCGTTCGCGTTCCCGGGGCCGCAGATGACTCCCGCGGCGATCGCCGCGCTGATCGAGGACGAGAAGGTCACGCTGGCCGCGGGCGTGCCGACGATCTGGATGGGCGCGCTGGAGGAGCTCGACGGCCGCGACGTCTCCTCGCTGCGGGCGATCCTGTGCGGCGGCTCGGCCGTCCCGCAGACGCTTTCGGAGGCGTACCGGGAGCGGGTCGGCCAGCCGATCCTGCACGCGTGGGGGATGACCGAGACGAGCCCGATCGGGTCGGTGTGCCGGGTCAAGAGCACGCTCGCCGACCGCTCCGACGAGGAGCTGGCCGCCGTCCGCGCGACGCAGGGGATCATCGCTCCGCTGGTCGAGTGCCGGATCGTCGACCACGACAGCGGCGACGAGCTGCCGTGGGACGGCGAGGCGCGCGGCGAGCTGGAGGTCGCCGGGCCGTGGGTGGCGGCGGGGTACTACCGCGACGAGGCGGGCAGCCGGGCGCGGTTCACCGAGGATGGCTGGCTGCGGACCGGCGACGTGGCGACGATCTCGCCGGACGGCTACATCCGCCTCGTCGACCGCACCAAGGACCTCGTCAAGTCCGGCGGCGAGTGGATCTCCTCGGTCGAGCTCGAGAACGAGATCATGGCCCACCCGGCGGTCCGCGAGGCGGCGGTGATCGGGGTGCCCGACGAGAAGTGGGGCGAGCGCCCGCTCGCCTGCGTGGTGGCCGAGGACGGCGAGCAGCTCGACGCCGACTCCCTGCGCGAGTTCTTGTCCGACCGGGTCGCCAAGTGGTGGATCCCCGAGCACGTCGAGTTCATCGACGAGGTGCCCAAGACGTCGGTCGGAAAGTTCTCGAAGAAGACGCTCCGTGAGCGCTTTTCCGGCGCTTGATGAGCCGTCCCGAGTTGCTACCATTGGTCGTCGCGCCGCGGGGTGGAGCAGCCAGGTAGCTCGTCGGGCTCATAACCCGAAGGTCGCGGGTTCGAATCCCGCCCCCGCTACTCCGCCGACGATGGTGGTGACAGCCCACCGCCGACGGCCGAAAGCCCCGCTCCAGCGGGGTTTTCGCGGTTAAGCGGACCGCCACTCGCGGCGCAAGATTGCGTAGACGCGCAGCGTGGTCCACTCGCCCTTGAACCAGTCGGCCTCGACGAGGCGAGCCTCGCACCGGAAGCCGAGCCGTTCGAGAAGGCGGTGGACGGGGACGTTGCGGTCGTCGGCCTGGGCGTAGACGCGATGGATGTCGTGCTGGTCGAACAGCCGCGTGACCACGGCGCCGAGCGCCTCCGTCGCCAGGCCGGTGCCCTGGTTCGCCGGTGCGAAGGTGACGCCGACCTCGGCGGTCCTCGGTTGATCGTCCGCGACGCGGACGGCGCAGTCGCCGCATAGAGCTCCGGTGGTGCGGTCGACGGCGGCCACCTGCACCCATGGCCCGGGCTCGCCGAAGTCGACGCCCTCCTGGGACGCGACGAGGCGTTCGCCATCGGCCGTCGAGTACGACGTGTCCCACGACTGGTACCGGGCGACCTCGGGGTCGCTGCGATATGCGGCGAAGGCCGGTACGTCCGCGGGCTGAAGCAGCCGCAGTACCAGCCGCTCGGTGACGATCTCCTGCACGGCACGAACGGTTCGGTTTACCCCCCTAGCGGGGTCGTACAGTGTACGACTACGGTCCTTCGTACAGCGTACGAACCCCTACGGAGGAGACGGTCATGGAGCCTCGGAATCTCGCATCGCGCATCGGCAAGTGGAGTGCAGAGCACCGCAGGACGGCCATCCTCGGATGGGTCGTGTTCGTCGTCCTGGCCGTCGTGGTCGGCGGCAAGGTCGGACAGAACGACCTCGACGAGTCGGCGACGGGCAGCGGCGAGTCCAAGCGCGGCGACCTGATCGTCGAGGCCGCCGGCTACCCGGATGAGGCGAAGGAGCAGGTCCTCGTGCAGGGCAAGAGCGCCGACGATCCTGCGGTCACCGCCGCCGTGCGGGACGTCGCGAGCCGGCTCGAGCGGATCGAGGGCATCGCGGAGGTCGAGCGCCCGCTCGCCTCCAAGGACGGCCGCTCGGTCCTCGTGAGCTTCACGATGCGCGGCACCGACGACGAGGCCGAGAAGCTCGTGGAGCAGCCGCTCGCCGCCGTTGCGGCCGCTCAGACCGCGCATCCGAGCGTCCGGGTCGAGCAGTTCGGCGAGGTCTCCGCGACGAAGGCGATCGCCGCGCAGGACGCGAAGGACGGCAAGCAGTCGCAGCTGATCTCCAACGGCCTCCTGCTGATCATCCTGCTGGCCGCGTTCGGCGCGGTCGTGGCCGCCGGGCTCCCGCTCGTGCTCGGCGCCAGCGCCGTCGCGGCCGCCGTCGGACTCATCGGGCCGGTCAGCCAGCTCTACGCGCTGCCGGCCGACGTGGCCGACCTCATGGTGATCATCGGCCTCGCCGTCGGCGTCGACTACGCCATGTTCTACTCGCGCCGCGTGATGGAGGAGCGCGACCGCGGCCGCTCGGTCGAGGCTGCCGTCCAAATCGCCGCCGCCACGTCCGGCCGCGCCGTGCTCATCTCGGGCATGACCGTGCTGACCGCGATGGCCGGGCTGCTGTTCGCGGGCAACCCGATCTTCGTGGGGTTCGGCATCGGCACGATGCTCGTCGTCGCCGTCGCCATGATCGGCTCGCTGACCTTCCTGCCGGCGATGCTTGCCTTCCTGAGCCGGAAGAACTGGCTGGAGAAGGGCCGCGTGCCGTTCGTCACCAAGCGCCGCCACGCGAACAAGGGCGAGTCGCGCGTCTGGGCCGCCATCCTCAGCCGCGTCCTGAAGCGCCCGCTCGTCTCGACGGTGATCGCCGGCGGCCTGCTCGTCGCCCTCACCCTCCCGGCGCTCGGCATCCAGTTCAAGAACCCTGGCTTCGACGGCTACTCGCGCAGCCAGCCCGTGATCCAGACCTACGACCGCCTCCAGGCCGCGTTCCCCGGCGGCGCCGTCCCGGCCACGACCGTCATCAAGGCCGACGACGTCACGGCCCCGCCCGTCCAGGCGGCGATCAAGGAGCTGCATGACCGCGCCCTCGCCACCGGCCAGCTCTCGGAGCCGTCGCACGTCGAGATCAACCCCGCCAAGACCGTCGCCGTCGTCGCGCTCTCGGCGAAGGGCAGCGGCACCGACGCCGCCTCCGAGCGCTCGCTCGAGGTGCTGCGCAACGAGGTCGTCCCGGCCACGGTCGGCAAGCTCCCGGGCGCCGACGTCGCCGTGACCGGCGTGACCGCCGGCTCGAAGGACTTCAACGACGCCATGACCGCGAGCGCGCCCATCGTGTTCGCCTTCGTGCTCAGCCTCGCCTTCATCCTGCTGCTGGTCACGTTCCGCTCGATCGTGGTGCCGATCAAGGCGATCGTGCTCAACCTGCTGTCGGTCGGCGCCGCCTACGGCATCCTGAAGCTCGTCTTCCAGGACGGCCACGGCGAGAAGCTGCTCGACTTCCAGTCGGTCGGCGGCATCGCCCCCGTGATCCCGCTGTTCCTGTTCGTGATCCTCTTCGGCCTCTCGATGGACTACCACGTGTTCATCCTGAGCCGCGTCCGCGAGGCCGTGAATCGCGGCATGAGCAACGACGACGCCGTCGCCCACGGCCTCAAGAGCACCGCCGGCGTCGTGACCAGCGCCGCGCTCGTCATGGTCGCGGTCTTCGGCTCCTTCACCGTCGGCAGCGACCAGCTCGCCAAGCAGATCGGCCTCGGCCTCGCCGCCGCGATCCTGATCGACGCGACGATCATCCGCGCCGTCCTGCTCCCGGCCACCATGAAGCTGCTCGGCGAGCGCAACTGGTATCTGCCGACGCGGCTCAACTGGCTCCCGAAGCTCGACCACGAGCCGCAGACGGCTCCCGCCTCGGCCTGAGCTCACCTCAACCCAGCCATGGCGCCCATCCACGCGGTGGGCGCTGTGCGTTGGCTTTCGCGTTGAATGGGTCCCGTGACCGACCCGATCGTCCTCACGTACCTGGAGATGGACGACCCGGCGATGCTGCGCCCGGCGCGGCCGCCGCGCGTCGCGGGCGTCGAGATCGCTCGCGTCGAGCCGCCCGGCGGCGAGCTGAGCCGGTGGTTCTACGTCGCGGTCGGGACGCCGCACCAGTGGACCGACAGCCTCGACCGGACGGACGCCGAGTGGCAGGAGTGGGCCGAGCAGGTCGAGACCTGGGTGGCGACCGTGGGCGGCGAGCGCGCCGGCTACTACGAGCTGCGGCCGTACAGCGACAGCATCGAGGTCGCGTACTTCGGCCTCCTCCCCGCGTTCCAGGGCCAAGGGCTCGGCGGTCACCTGCTCACGCACGCCCTCCGGCGCGCGCTCGACCTCGCCCCGCGCGTGTGGCTGCACACGAACACCCGCGACGGCCCGGCCGCGCTCCCCAACTACGTCGCCCGCGGCCTGCGCCCGTTCGATCCGCGTCGGTGATCAGGGGACGAGCTCGAACGCGTCCGTATGGGCCGGGCGGACGACCGCGAAGTGGCGGCGATCCGTCGTGGCGATCGTCGTCACGCCCAAGCGCTCGGCGGCGGCGACCACCGAAGCGTCGACCGAGCCGAGCGGCAGGTCGTGATATTGCGCGACGAGCTCGGCGATCCGCAGCGGATCGCTCGGGTGCACGGGCTCCAGGGTGAGCAACCCGGTCGCGAGATCGCCCAGGAAGCGCACCTCCGCCTGCCAGCCGAGGCGAGTGCCGATCAGATACGTGACCTCGGTCACGACGAGCGTCGGGACGAGCAGCGGGCCCGGGTCGGTCTCGAGCAGCTCGAGGCTGGCGGCGTGGTGCGCGTCGTCCGCATCCACGTAGGCGTAGAGCGGCCCGGCGTCGACGATCAGCGCGATGGGCCGGTCTCCGCCTGAAGGATCTCCTCGATCCGCGCGGAGACGTCCGTGTGTCCGCTCCGGCCGGCCGCCGCCGCCCCGAGCCGCCGGCGCTTCCCGCTGCCGAGATGCTCGGCCAGCGCGTCGCGGGTCACGTCGGCGATCGTCACTCCACGCCGCTGCGCCTCATGGCGCAGCCGGGCATCGAGATCGTCGGGGATCTTCACCGTCGTCCGCCGCATGGGTATGCCAGCATACCATGCTCAGAGCGCGGCGGAGAGGACCTCGCGCGCGACCGGCGCGGCCGCGGTGCCGCCGAAGCCGGCGCCGACGAGCATGACCGCGACCGCGACCCGCGGTTTCTCGGCTGGCGCGAAGGCGACGAACCAGGCGTTGGCGTCCTTCGGGTCGGTCGAGTTGGGGACGAGCTCGGCCGTGCCGGTCTTGCCGGCCACCGTGACGCCCGGCAGCGCGGCCGCGGTGCCGGTCCCGTACCGCACGACGTCGATCATCATCGAGCGCACCTGGTGGGCGGCGCGGCTGGAGACGGCGCGGCGGCGGTGGAGGTCCTGCAGGGTGGTGACGCGCGGCTGCGCGCGCCGGCCGCCGTAGGCGATCGTCGCGCCCACGCTCGCCATCGCCAGCGGGGTGGCGAGGTCGCGGTCCTGCCCGATCGCGGCGGCGCCCACCGCTAGGTCGTCCTTGAGCTCGCGCGCGATCGTGCTCGGCTTCGCGTTCGGGATCCGCGGCCGCTCGCCGAACCCGAACGCCTTTGCCGCCGCGAGCAGCCGTCGGGCGCCGAGCTCCGCTCCCAGCGGCGCGAACACCGAGTTGCACGAGTGCGCGAACGAGTTGACCAGCGTGCCGCCGCACGACTCGCCGCCGGCGTTGCGCAGTGTCACGCCCTCGAGCGTGGCCGCCGTGCGGACCGGATAGGTCGAGGACGGCTTCGCGACCCGCTTGTCGAGCGCCGCGGCCGCCGTGATGATCTTGAACACCGACCCCGGCGGCTGCGGCGCCGACACGGCGAGCCCGGCCAGGGCGCGCACGGCTCCGTCGCGCGGCCGGATGACGGCCACGCCGCCGAGCCGGTCGCCGAGCGCGGCGGCCGCGGCCCGGCTCAGGCCGGGCTCGATCGTCGTCCTCACCGGCCGGCCGCGCCTCACGCGCGTGCGGGCGATCTCGCGGTCGCCGTACAGCAGCCGCGCCGACGCGTGGCCCGAGAGCCGGTCCGCGTACAAGCGCTCGAGCCCGTCCTTGAGCGCGCTCGAGTCGAGCGGAGCGCCGTTCGCGGCCAGCACGAGCCCGCGCCGCGGGGCCTGGCCGGAGCGCCGCATCACCGCCTCGTCGCGCCGCAGGCCGGGCAGCCGGAGCGAGAAGTCCCAGTCCACGCCGGCCTCGTCGCCCCGGCCCGACACCGGGACCGCGAGCGTGCCGCGCAGCACGCCGAACACGTCGGTCTCCACCGCCACCGGCACCCCCACGCGGCCGTCGCGCTCCGGCCCGATCCGCCCGATCCGGACCTTGCGCACGCCGGCCTCGCGCTCGGCGTTGCGGTACGCCTCGACGAACCGGCGCTCAGGGGTCGCCGCCTGCGCGCGCGGCGTCAGCTCTCGCCACATCGCGGCCCGGTCGCCGCTCGACCACGCGGCGGCGAACCGCTCGGCAGCGTCACGGCGAGCGTCGCCGGCCGCCTCCTGCGAGCGCCACAGGTAGACACCGCTGCCGGCGGCGGCGAGGATCGCGAGGCCGACCAGCCAGCGGCCGAGCCGTGGCCTTCGCCTGCGCCGCCGCACCGGGTTGTCGAGCAGCACCGATCCGGCCCTGCGCCCGGGCGTGGCATAGCGGGTCCGGCGGCGAGCCATCGCCCCCTGTTCTAGCGAGTCACCATGACCGAATGGTGGATTCAGCGCGCGCCGTCCGCGGTCTGCAAGAGCTGGCCCGGCTCACCTCCGATGAGGCGGGCGCGCAGCGCGTTGCCTGGACCGGGACCTGGGTCGCCGCCCGCGAGTGGCTTCGTAAAGAGCTCGACGGCATCCCCGGCGTGACCGTCGACACCGACCGCGCGGGCAATACCTGGGCGACGCTGCCCGGCGACTCCGAGCGGTTCGTGATCGTCGGCAGCCATCTCGACTCGGTGCCCGACGGCGGCTGGCTCGACGGCGCGCTCGGCGTGATCGCCGGCCTCGAGATCCTGCGCGCGCTCGCCAGCGAGCCCCGCGCGCTGACCGTCAAGCTCGTCGACTGGGCCGACGAGGAGGGCGCGCGGTTCGGCCGTAGCCTGCTCGGCTCGAGCGCCTGCGCCGGCACGCTGGACCCGGACGCCGTCCGCGGCCTCACGGATCGCGACGGCGTGACGCTCGCCGAGGCGCTCGCCGCCCACGGCGTCGATCTCGACCGCGCCGGGGAGGCCCGCGACCGGCTGCGCGGCGCCGCGGCCTACCTCGAGCTGCACATCGAGCAGGGACCGGTGCTGGAGCGGCTCGGCCTCCCGCTCGGCGTCGTGCTCGGGACGTTCGGCGTCCAGCGCCACCGGATCCGGTTCACGGGCGCGCACGCGCACGCGGGAGCGTCGCCGATGGACGCCCGCCGCGACGCGTTCATGGCCGCCGCGCGCAGCGCGGTCGCGTTCCGCGACGACGCCGCCCGCCGCGACGACGTGCGCGCGACCACCGGCGCGGTGCGCGTCTCGCCCGGCATCCCGACCGCGTTCAACGGCACCTGCGACCTGACGCTCGACCAGCGCGCCCTCGACCCCGCCGTGCTGGCCGACATGCTCGCCACCGCGCGGGCCGGCGCCGAGCGCGTCGCCGCCGAGGAGGGCTGCGAGGTGGCGTGGGAGCACGTATGGGCGATCGAGCCGATCCCGTTCGACCCCGGCCTGATCGCGCTCGCCGAGGAGCTGCTCCCCGGCACGCACCGGCTGCCGAGCGGGCCGCTGCACGACGCCGCCGAGATGGCGCGCGTGATGCCCACCGCGATGCTGTTCGTCCGCAGCCGCGGCGGCGTCAGCCACACCAAGGCCGAGGACAGCTCCGAGGAGGACATCGAGCTCGGCGTGCGGGCTCTCTACGAGCTCACCCGGCGCGTGATGATCCAAGGATGACGTTCACGCACAATCAACCCGCCGTGCGCATCGTGTTCGGCTCCGGCGCGTTCGAGCGGCTCGCGGACGAGCTGGAGGACCGGCGGTGGCTGATCGTGCACGGCGGCTCGCAGGCCGACGCGGCGAGCCGGCTGGGGGAGCGGCTCGGCGAGCGGTGCGCGGGTACGTTCGGCGAGACCCGCCGGCACGTGCCCGCCGAGCTCGCCGACCGCGCGCGGGCGTACTTCGCCGAGCGCGGCGCCGACGGCGTGATCGCGGTCGGCGGCGGCTCGGTGATCGGCCTGGCGAAGGCGATCGCGCTCACCGCGCAGGGGCCGATCGTGGCCGTGCCCACCACTTATTCGGGCTCGGAGATGACCGCGATCTACGGCATCCTGGCCGACGGGCGCAAGCACACCGGCCGCGACGAGGCGGTGCGGCCGCGTGAGGTCGTCTACGACCCCGAGCTCAGCCGCGACCTCCCGCGCGAGGTGGCCGCGCCGAGCGCGATGAACGCGCTCGCGCACTGCGTCGACGCGCTGTGGGCTCCGGGAGCGACGCCGGTCACGACGCTGCTCGCGCTGGAGGGTGCGCAGGCGCTGCGCGAGGGCCTCGAGGCGGCGGACCACGAGCGGCTGCTGTACGGCGCCGCGCTGGCGGGCTGGGCGCTCGGCGTCGCCGGCGCCGCGCTGCACCATCGCATCTGCCACGTGCTCGGCGGCGCCTACGACCTCCCGCACGCCGAGACCCACTCGGCGGTGCTGCCGCAGGTCACCGCGCTCAACGTCCCGGCCGTGCCGGACGCCGCCGGTCGCCTGGCGGCCGCCCTCGGCGGCGACCACCCGGCCGCCGCGATCTTCGACCTCGCGCAGCGCTCCGGCGCGCCGATCGCACTGCGCGCCCTCGGCCTGCGCGAGCGCGATCTCGACGCGGTCGTCCCGGCGATCGTCGAGGAGGCCGCGGGCAACCCCGTCCCGGTCGACGAGAGAACCGCGCGGGCGCTGCTCGGCCGCGCCTGGGCGGGCGATCGACCGAGTGGCGAGTCCTGACGGGAGAGATTCCGACCGGCGGGCGATGGGAGCGGCGCGACGCGGCTGACAACCTGTGGATCGCGAGCGGGAACGGCGGCGCTCACCATCGCATCTCTCCTCCTGCGAACTGCGCCGTCACCCGCTCGCTTCAGTCGTGCTGACCGCGTAGGGCGCCAGCGCCGCGCCCACAAGCGCGAGCTGGGCCTCGATCGCCGCCGCCGACGCCGTGTCGGTCGGCATGCCGGCCGCGTGCGTGAAGAAGCCGCGCTCGAGCGTCTCGAGCGCGCCGCCGGCGTGCCGCAGCTCGACGGTGGCGAGCGGCGAGCCCGAGCCGGGGCCGGCGACCGCCACGAGCTCGTCGATCGCCGCCGCAGGCAGCGCGCCGACGAGGCCGTCGTCGGCGAGGCGGGCGGCCGGCTCCTCCGGCTCCATGTGCAGGTGCCCGAGCGCCGACGGAGGGACGATCGTGAACGTGTCGAGCTCGGGGCGCAGCTCGCGCAGCGGGCGCAGGAGCTCGGCGCCCTCGGCTTCCGTGCCGAGGTGGGCGGCCTCGATGACCACCAAGGAGCGGCCGCGGACCAGCTCCGCGACCTCGAAGCCGTCGCCGAACTGCATCAGCCGCCCGATCGACGTGATCTCGGGCGGCGCCTGCTCCGTCCACGCATGCCAGGCCTGGAGCACCTCGGCGGCGCGGTCGAAGGAGAAGAAGAGCGCGCCGGCGTACAGGTCGTCCGCCGGGTGGAGGTCGATCTCGAGCGCCGTGATCACCCCGTCGGCGGCTTCCTCGAGGTCGTCGCCGCGGGTGAGCTCTCCCTCGGGCGTGACGAACTCGACCGCCGTCACGCTCGCCGCCGCGACGCCGTGGCGGCGACCGAGCCAGCCCATGCCGTCGCCGAGCACGGTGTCGACGACGCCGGCGAGACGGTCGAAGCCGGCCGCCGGCGCGAGCCCGAGGTAGGAGGTCGGATGCGCGACGTCCGCCCACCGCGCCCCGGCCCGGACCCGCGCACGGTGCGCGCGGGTGTCGATCTCGACGCCGGCCTCGTCGGTGGGGTCGACGAGCGCGCGGCGCTGGTCGACCGAAGCCTCCATGCTGGTGATCATGGGCGGCAGCATCGCCCGGCAGCGCCCTCCGGTCATCGAGGGGACCCCCAAACGATGACCCCCATCTTCCGCCGCGGCCTTCCTCGGGGTGCGGCCAGCCGTACCCCAGGCCCCGATAGGCTCGCGCGAAGTCCAGTCAAGGGGGAAAGTCCATGCTCAGGCCCGTCCTCGCTGCCGTCGTGGCGGCACTTGTCCTCGCCGCGCCGGCCGGCGCCGCCACCTTCTCGCCGGGCTCGTCCGGCCTCGGCGACCCGTTCTTCCCGCTCGCGGGCAACGGCGGCTACGACGTCCAGCACTACTCGCTCGACCTCGCCTACGACCGGGCCACCAACCAACTCGACGGTCGCGTGTCGATCCGTGCCAAGGCTGAGCAGGATCTCTCCAGCTTCAACCTCGACTTCCGCGGCTACGACATCTCCGACCTCGAGGTCAATGGCAGCGACGCCGCGTTCAGCCGCGATGGCCAGGAGCTGACCGTCGTCCCGCGGAGGGGCCTGTTCCGCCACCAGGCGTTCCTCGTGCGCGTGGAGTACTCCGGCAACCCGGTGCCGATCGTGGATCCCGACGAGTCGCTGGAGGGCTGGGTCCCGACCGCCGACGGCGCGTTCGTGGTGAACGAGCCGCAGGGCTCGCCGGGCTGGTACCCGTCCAACGACAACCCGCAGGACAAGGCGACGTACGACTTCACGATCACGGTGCCCGAGGGGAGGACGGCGATCGCCAACGGCGTCCTGGAGTCCACTCGCACCCGCAACGGCAAGACGACGTGGCTCTGGCGCGAAGACTCCCCGATGGCGCCGTACCTCGCCACCGCCACCAACGGCGTCTTCGACCTCAAGATCGATACCACGCTTGGGATCCCGCTCTACCAGGCGGTCGACCCCTCGGTCGGCAACCCCGCGCTCTCGCGGGAGCGCCTCGCGGCCGAGGCGGAGATCATCGGCTTCTTCTCCCAGCTGTACGGGCCGTATCCGTTCTCGAGCGGCGGCGGCGTCGTGGACCGCGGCGGCGTCGGCTACGCGCTCGAGTCGCAGACCAAGTCGATGTACGACGTCCAGTTCAGCGGGGCCGGCGCACCCGGCGCCTCGACGGTCGTGCACGAGATCTCGCACCAGTGGTTCGGTGACGCCGTGACGCTCGAGGTGTGGCCCGACATCTGGCTCGCCGAGGGCTTCGCGCGGTTCTCCGAGTGGATCTACACCGAGCGCCACGGCGGCAGCACGGCTCAGTCGCAGTTCAACACGCTGTATGCCCGCCCGGCGACGAGCTCGTTCTGGATCAACCCTCCGGCGGCGCTGCCCGGGCCCGAGGTGATGTTCTCGAGCCCGCCCTACGACCGCGGCGGGATGACGCTGCAGGCGCTGCGCGTCAAGATCGGCGACGACGCGTTCTTCCGCCTGCTGCGCGACTGGTACGCCGCGCACAAGTACGGCAACGCGACGACCGCCGACTTCGTCGCGCTCGCCGAGCAGATCAGCGGGCAGCAGTTGGACGCGTTCTTCAACACCTGGCTCTACACGCCCGGCAAGCCGACGAGCTGGTAAGCCGGGTCGCGCGGGGATCGAGCCTCTCGATCCCCGCGCGACGACTGTCAGGATCGTGCTGACTTTCGCTAGCGCAGCTTGGCCTGCAGGTCGTGCATCCGCGCCATCTCGATGCTCTGGTCGGCCTCGACGTGACGCGTGAACGAGCCGATCTCCGGCTCCATGCCGCCGCCCCTGTCGATCAGCTGCTGGACCATGGTCAGCGCGCCCTGGTGGTGATAGGTCATGAAGCGCAGGAACATGCGGTCGAACGCGCGGCCCTTGGTGTTGTAGAGCCGGCCGAGCTGCCGTGAGGTCAGCATCCCGGGCGGCAGGCCCTTGCCGGTGCCGTGATCGTGGCCGCTGTGGTCGCCGGGCTTATTTGGCTTGACACCGCGATCGAGCAGCCATTTCCGCATCACCTCGATCTCGGCCTCCTGCGAGATCTCCATCCGCTTGGCCATGAGCGGGATGTCCGGGCCTGGGCTCCGCCTCGGCACCCACTTGGTCATCAGGATCGCCTGCCAGTGGTGGTGGATCATCGCCTGCATGAAGTCCACGTCGGCCTTCGTGTGCTTCGTGGTCTCCAGCGCCTCGGCCTCAGCCGCCGACAGCATGCGCGACCGGTCGCCGGGCGCGCCGGGCTGGACGATGTTCACGCTCGGCTCCTCCGCCGGCGGCTTGTCGGAGCCACCGCAGCCGACGAGCAGCAGCGCGATTGCGCACGCCGCCGCGCGAAGTCCCGGGTTGTCCGAATGCATACCTGCCGTATACGATCGCAGAAGCTCACAGAACGCATCGGAGGAGGGGGAGTTGATGCAGTCAGCACGTGTCCTGCGTGCGGTTGTCGTCTGCCTGGGAATGCTCTTGGCGGTGCCGGTCGCCGCGTCGGCGCAGCTTCCGACGAGCGACGACCCGCGCGTGGGTCTCGCACCGGGCTTCGAAAACCCGGGGACCGCCGCGAACGGCCTGCAGCATCTGGCGAACCGGGCCAAGCCGGCGGGGTTCTTCAACGCCGCGAACCCGGGGGACTTCGGCTTCCTGACGTCCGACATGGCGTTCCAGGGCGACCACGCGTTCGTCGGAGGCTTCAACGGCTTCCAGATCTGGAACATCGCGAACCCGGCGGCGCCGACCTTGACGACCGCGGTCATCTGCCCCGGCGGTCAGGGTGACCTGTCGGTCTACCAGAACCTGCTGTTCATGTCGGTCGAGGAGTCACGCGCCAGGGTCGACTGCGGGACCAACCCGGCGGTCGGCACGCGCTTCCAGGGCGTGCGGATCTTCGACATCAGCAACATCGCCGCCCCGGTCCAGGTGGCCGCCGTTCAGGCGTGCCGCGGCTCGCACACCCACACGCTGGTGACCGACGCCGACGACCCGAACAACGTCTACATCTACGTCCAGGGGACCGCCGGCGTCCGGCCCGCGAGCACGATGGCCGGCTGCAACAACAACCCGGCGAGCGGCGAGAACCCGTCGCGCTGGCGGATCGAGGTCATCAAGGTCCCGGTCGCCGCGCCGCAGAACGCCGCCATCGTCGAGCGAGCCGCGACTGTTCGCGAACGAGGCGGGCGCTGTCGACGGGCTCCAGAACACCCTCCCGACGCCGACCGCATCCGTCGGGCATCGGGTGGTCGCCGCAGCCGATCACGGACGCCTGCCACGACATCACCGTCTACCCGGAGATCGAGCTGGCGGCCGGCGCCTGCGAGGGCAACGGCATCCTGATCGACATCAGCGACCCGGCGAACCCGAGGCGGATCGACTCGGTCGCCGACCCGCTCTACGCCTACTGGCACGGGGCGACGTTCAGCAACGACGGGAAGACCGTGGTCTTCACGGACGAGTGGGGCGGCGGCACGTCCGCGCGCTGCCGCGCGACCGACGACCTCAAGTGGGGCGGCGACTCGATCTACGACGTCGTCGATCGCAAGCTCGTGTTCCGCAGCTACTACAAGCTGCCGGTCGCGCAGTCGCTCCAGGAGAACTGCGTCAGCCACATCCCGTCGCTCATCCCGGTGCCGGGCCGCGACATCTTCGTCCAGGCCTGGTACCAGGGCGGCGCATCGGTGGTCGACTTCAGCGACTCGTCGAACCCGGTCGAGATCGGCTACTTCGACCGCGGTCCGGTGAGCGGCACGAGCCTCGTGTTCGGCGGCTTCTGGTCGACCTACTGGTACAACGGCGAGGCCTACGGCAGCGAGCTGGCTCGCAACTTCGACGTGCTCGGACTGACGCCGAATGCGCAGCTGTCGGTGAACGAGATCGCGGCCGCCCGCGAGGTTCAGGTCGATCGCCTGAACGTGCAGCGGCAGGACTCGTTCACGTGGGAGCCGAGCTTCGCCGTCGCGCGGTCGTTCCTCGATCAGGCGGTCCGCGCCGATGCCGGCTCGAAGACGCTGGGCAAGGTCGACGCCGCCATTTCGCGCGCCGAGGGCTTCGCAGACGACGGCCTGTTCCGCGCTGCCGCGGCGGAGTTGGACAGCGCCGCGAACCTGGTCAAGCACGACGGGCAGGATGGCCTCAGTGGCGCGCTCCACGACCTAGCGGACTCGTACAAGGAGCAGCACCAGGGCGGGTAGCCGTCTGACGACGCTCTGACGTATTGAGCGGGCGCCCGCAAGTTCGGGCGCCCGCTCTCGTTGTAGGGGGTATGCGCCGAATCCTGCTTGCCGCGGCCGCGGTGGCCGCGACCCTCGCCTTCGCCACCCCCTCGAGCGCCGTCGTCGGCGGCCGTGACGCCGCGCCGGGCGCCTATCCGGCCGTGGCCGAGATCCGCTTCGGCTCGTCGTTCCTGTGCACGGGCACGCTGATCGCCCCGAACTGGGTGCTGACCGCGGGCCACTGCTCCTCGATCACCGGCGCCGCGGTCGCCTCGCCGGCCGCCTGGCCGCCGCAGCTGATCGACGTCCGCATCGGGTCGGTGACCCCGCGAGCCGGGGAGCGCGTGTCGGTCCAGCGCGTGATCGTCAACCCGAACTACCTGCTGAACATCGGCTACGACATCGCCCTGCTCGAGCTGTCAACGGCCTCGACGAAGACGCCCGCCAAGGTCGTCGGCGCCGGCGGAGCGTCGCTGTGGGCGCCGGGCACGATGGAGTCGATCGTCGGCTTCGGCACCACGGAGGAGGGCGGCGACCTGCCCGACACGCTGCAGGAGGCGCAGGTCCCGATCACCACCGACGCCTACTGCGCGAACGCGTACAGCGACTTCGAGGCCTCCACGATGGTGTGCGCGGGCTTCCCGCAGGGCGGCGTCGACACGTGCCAGGGCGACTCCGGCGGCCCGATGTTCGGCCGCGACGCCACCGGCGCGCTGAAGGTCGTCGGCGCGACGAGCTGGGGCGAGGGCTGCGCCCGCCCGGGCAAGCCCGGCGTCTACGCGCGCGTGGGAGACACCGTCCTGCGCGAGTGGATCCGCTCGGTGGCGCCGGCGGGGGTCGATTAGACCCCGCCCAGCGCCGCGCGGAACTGGGCCTTCAGGCGCAGCTGGTCGGCGATCTTCTCGAGGTCGCGGGCGTGCTCGCGGCCGAAGAAGGTGACGCCGATGCCGGTCCGGCCGGCGCGGCCCGTGCGTCCGACGCGGTGGACGTAGCCCTCGCGGTCGGCCGGCGGGTCGAAGTTGATGACGTGCGAGATGCCGTCGACGTCGATGCCGCGGGCGGCGACGTCGGTCGCCACCAGCGTGCCGACGCGGCCGTCCTCGAACGCGGCGAGCGCCTTCTCGCGCTGGCGCTGGGACTTGTCGCCGTGCATGGCGACCGCGTGCACGCCCTCACGCGAGAGCCGGCGCACGAGGCGGTCGGCGCCGCGCTTGGTGCGGACGAAGACCAGCGCCATGTCGGAGTCGTCGAGGTGGTCGACCAGCGCGTCGAGGCGGTCGTCGCGCTCGACGGCGACGAAGCGGTGCTCGATGTCGGTCGTGCGGCGCGGCGGCGGGGTGTGCTCGTGCCGCTTGGCGTCGCGCGTGTAGGCCTTGGCGATCCGGCCGGCCTCGCCGTCGAGCGTGGCCGAGAAGAACAGCGTCTGCCGGTCGCGCGGGCACTGGGCGACGATGCGGTCGACGGCCGGGCGGAAGCCCATGTCGAGCATGCGGTCGGCCTCGTCGAGCACGAGCGTGCGGATGTGGCGCAGCGTGAAGGCGCCGCGGCCGAGCAGGTCCTCGAGCCGCCCCGGCGTGGCGACGATGATGTGCGAGCGCTGCGCCTCGCGCGTCTGCTTCTCGAAGCCGACGCCGCCGTAGACGGCGGTCACGCTGAGGTTGCGGGCGCGCGCCAGCGGGCGCAGCTCGTCGACGATCTGGCTCGCCAGCTCGCGGGTGGGGGCGAGGACCAGCGCCGCCGGGCGGCGGGCGTCGGCGGCGATCGTGTCGACGAGCGGCACGCCGAAGGCGAGCGTCTTGCCGGAGCCCGTGGGCGACTTCGCCAGCACGTCGCGGCCGGCGAGCACGTCGGCGATGACGAGCTCCTGGATGGGGAAGGGGGTGTGGGCGCCGCGCTGCTTGAGCGCAGCCGACACCGCACGGGATACGCCGAGATCGGCGAAGGACTGCTGTGACATGAAGACTTCCTGCGGCATGGGCCGCGAACGATTCGGGAGGCGACTGCTGACCCGAACCGCCACAGGCGGGACCCAAGCAAGCGAACTGCCTCGCGGCCGGCAAACTGCCGACCGCTGCGCCATAGGTTAGCGCGTACTCACTCAGGTTTGGAGCAGCGGACCTGGAAGACCGACGTGAAGCCGGTCTCGAAGCCCTGCCGGGCGGCGCGCAGATAGAGCCGCCAGACGCGCAGGCGCTCCCTCCCGGCGATCCGCTCGGCTTCGACCAGGTGCTCGTCCAGCCGGCGCGCCCAGTGCCGGAGCGTCTCCGCGTAGTCGAGCCGGAAGTCCTCGACATGGTGGGTCTCGAGGCCGGCGCGCTCCATCGCGGCGATGATGCGCGAGACGTGCAGCGGGGCGGCGTCCGGGAACACGTAGCGCTCCGAGAACGGGCCGGCCTCCGGCTCCCCCACGCGCAGCCGCGCGATCCCGTGGTTGAGGAACTGGGCGCCGGGCTTGAGCACACGCGCGCACACGCGCATGTACTCGTCGATCTGGTTCGAGCCGACGTGCTCGACCATGCCGATGCTGGACACGGCGTCGAACTCGCCGCTCGCGTCGCGGTAGTCCTGCAGCCGGATCTCGATCTTGTCGGTGAGCCCCGCCTCCGCCACGCGCCGGCGAGCCAGCTCGGCCTGGCCCTCCGACAGCGTGATGCCGACCACCTGCACGCCGTGCTCGCGGGCCGCGTGGATCGCGAAGCTGCCCCACCCGCAGCCGACGTCGAGCACCCGCATCCCCGGCTGCAGCCGCAGCTTCGTGCAGACGAGCTCGAGCTTGGCGAACTGCGCGGCCTCCAGGCTCGAGTCGTCGAGCGAGAAGAACGCGCACGAGTACGTCAGGGACTTGTCGAGGAACAGCTTGAAGAAGTCGTTCGAGACGTCGTAGTGGAACTGGACCGACCGCTTGTCGCGCTCCGGGCTGTGCCGCTTCCCGCGCGGCCGCTGCTCGACCTCGGGCACGCGCGGCGGGACCATCGGGCCGGCGGCGCGTGCCGCGGCCAGCGCCAGCCTTAGCTGGCCGCCGCGGTCGATCGGCGGCGGCTGGTAGCGGCGCAGGACGAGCAAGAGGGCGTCGAGGTCGTCGGGCTCGATCTCGCCGGTGGCGTACGCGCGGCCGATCCCGAGCTGCCCTGGCGCGCGCAGCGCATGGGCGAGCGCGCGCGGGGAGCGCACGTGCACGGTCGGGGCGCCGTTGCCGTCGGTGGACGGCAGCTCGCTGCCGTCCCAGAACGTGACGCGGAACGGACGCTCGGGGAGGGTGGCCGAGAGCTCACGCCGCAAGGGCTCGGTGGTACGGATCACGGGCGGAAAATTTACCCGAGCGCCTTGCGGGCCTGCCGTTCCGGGCTCACCCGGACGACGTCATAGGCCAGCCCGGCCTTCTCCAACAGCCAGATCACGCCCGCCGAGATGTCGAGCTGCCACGCGCGCAAGCCGTGCCGGTACGACGTCGGGAACGCATGGTGGTTGTTGTGCCAGGACTCGCCGAACGTGAACGGCGACAGCCACAGCAGGTTGCGGGACTCGTCGCCGGTGTCGAAGTCCTTCCGCCCGAAGAAGTGGCAGAGCGAGTTGATGCTGTAGGTCACGTGGTGGACCACGAGCATCCGCACCAGCCCGCCCCACAGCAGGCCGGTCAACGCGGCCTCGAACGAGCCGCCGATGAGCCAGCCGAGCCCGAACGGCACCAGGAGTCCCACAACTACCCACAGCACGAAGGTCCGATCGACCCAGCGGATCAGCGGATCGTCGAGCAGGTCGCGCGCGTAGCGCTGCTTGTTGCCGCGATGGGTGTGGATGAACAGCCAGCCCCAGTGGGCGTGCCAGAGACCCTTGAAGGCACCCGTCAAGCCGTGCCCGTGGTCGACGTGCGGGCTATGCGGGTCACCCTCGACGTCCGCGTAGGTGTGGTGCTTGCGGTGGTCGGCCACCCAGGCGATGACCGGGCCCTCGATCGCAGCGGAGCCAAGGATGGCCAGCGTGCCGTGGACCCAGCGCTTGGCCTTGAACGCGCGGTGCGTGAGGTGGCGGTGAAAGCCGACCGTGACGCCGAGCGCCGTCGCGAAGTAGCAGATGACGAACACGATCACGTCGCTCCAGCGGAGCGCTTCGTTCCACACCTGCCAGCACACGATGCCGAGCCCGACGAACGGCAGCACGGTGATCGTGCCGGTCAGGAAGCGGTCCAGCGTCTCGTTTGCGACGGGCTGGACGTCGTCGATGGCGGGGGCCCCCATTGCAAGCGAGACCCTATCCGTTCCTCCGGTTTGCTACCTTTTCGCCCGTTCGACCGGGTCCCCATGCCCGGATAAGCAGTGCACGCGCCCGCAGTTGTCATGCCACGGCATCATCGGCGTTCGCAGCACAAGTACGCCGTGGAGGTAAGAGACATGGCGACCGGTACCGTGAAGTGGTTCAGCGACGACAAGGGCTTCGGGTTCATCACGCCCGACGAGCCCGGCAAGGACCTCTTCGTCCATTTCTCAGGCATCGCCGGCGACGGGTTCCGCACCCTCGCCGAGGGCGCCCGGGTGTCCTATGAGGCCGAGCAGGGCCCCAAGGGCCCGGCTGCCGTCAACGTCACGACGATCTAAGCGTCGAATTCGTGCGCGGCCCGCTCGCCGATGACGGTGGAGCGGGCCGCGTACTGATTCCCCGTCGCTTCAACGGCCCTCCGGCCAGCGCGAACGGGGGCTACGCCAGCGGGCTCGTCGCCCGCTACATCGGCGGCCCCGCGGAGGTCTCCCTGCGGTCCCCGCCGCCGCTCGACACCGCGCTCGAGGTCCGTCGCACAGAGGACGGCCACGTGATGCTGTGCCACCGCGACGTGCTGGTGGCCGAGGGCACCCCAGCCGGCACGCCGGACGTCGAGCCGCCGCTACGGCCCACCGTGGCCGAGGCACGCGAGGCGCTGCGACGCCATCCGTGGCGGAGCGCCCGCCACCCCTTCAGCGACTGCTACGTGTGCGGCATCGGCCGCCACGACGGCCTCGGCCTGCACTTCGGCGACCTCCCGCGCGACCCGACGATGACCGCGGCGCTGCTGGTCGCCGACGCGACGATCCCGCACGACGAGCGCGGCATCCTGCCCGAGATCGCCTGGGGCGCGCTCGACTGCCCCAGCTACGTGCCGGCGCTGTGGACCACCGACCGCCCGAGCCTGCTGGCCTGGATGCACGCCGAGCTGCACGAGCCGATCCCGCTCGGCGAGCCGATCGTCGCCTGCGGCTGGCCGCTGGAAACCGACGGCCGCAAGCAGTACACCGCCTCGGCGCTGTTGTCCGCGGACGGACGCATCCTCGGGCGCGCGCGCCACCTCTGGGTGATGCCGCGGGCTAGCTCAGCTTGAGTGCAGCGAGGCCGCTCTCGGGATCGGAGTGGATCGCCATCCACTCGCCGGCGCCGACGACCTCCAGCAGCCGCGCGACGTCCCCGCTCGGCGGGCACACGATCGCGAACCGGCCGCCGTGCGCGCGGACCTCGGACGCTGCGCCGAGCAGCGCGCGCAGCCCGGTGGAGTCGCAGAAGTCGACCTGCGTGAGATCGACCAGCAGCCGCGGGCTGCGGCCGGTCCGCGTGGCGTCGAGCCGAGCGCACAGCTTCGGCGCGGTCGCGATGTCGAGCTCGCCGGCCACGGCGATGACGCGGACTCCCGACTCGTCGTGCTCACTCACCGAGAAGGGATCCGCGAACGGGGAGCTCACCGCTCAAGGGTCTCCGGTTCCGGCGGTGACGTCAACTCGCACGCGACCTGCGCGTCGGGCGGGCACGTCGCGTCGGCGGGGATCGGCGTCTTGGGCTTCTTCGGCTTCGGCTTGGGCTTGGGCTTCGGGAGCACGACACGGAACTTCTGGGCCTTGACACCGACGGGGCCGCTCGGCCCCTGGGCCTCGATCCGCAGCCGGAAGCGCCCGCGCGACGGCGGCGTCCAGCCGACCTCGTGCCGGCCGTAGGGGAGCGTCATGTCGCGGCTGAACGCGAGGCTCCTGCCGCGCCACAGCCGCACCTTCACGGTCGAGACCTTCGAGATCGCGAACCGCACGGTGGTCGCATGGCGCGCGCGGAGGCGCTTGAGCGGCGCGATCCCGATCCGCGTCGGCTCGCGCTCGTAGCGCGCGAAGCGCACGGACGCGTCGCAGTAGATGCGGCGGTCGGTGCGGTCGCACATGTCGCCGAGGAACTCCTCGATCAGCTGGTGGTAGCTGAGCGACGCCTCACGGCCCGCGAACGAGTACAGCGACCAGGCGCCGGTGTCCGACGCCGCCACCATGTCACGGGCGCCGCGCTCACCGCGCAGGAACAGCCGCTGCGCCCTGCGGTCGGGCCAGTGGAAGGCGAGCTCGCCGATGCCGCTGACCGCCTGCAGCTCGCCGTTGAAGATCCGCAGGCCGGGCGCGAACGAGTACATCAGGTAGTGGTCGCCGCCGTCCACGCCGCGCGGCGGCGCCGTCGCGAACGCGCCGAGCGCCTTGTGGGCGGCACGGCGCCAGCGCGGCTCGTCGAGCGCGCGGGAGGCGCGGGCGAGTGCCGAGACGGCGGTCGCCTGGGTCATGCCGCTGATCCACGGCGGCGTGCCGCCGGCCCAGGTGAAGTAGTGCTCCCACGCGATGAAGTCGCCGCGGCGGGCGGCGAGCGCGAGCAGGCCGTCGACGCCGCTGCGGAGCTTCCGGACCGGGCACGCGGTCCGGCGGTGCGCGAACGCGTTGTCCTCGAGGCACGAGCGCGCCAGCCAGTTGACCTTGCCCCAGCTCGCCAGCGGCTGGAGCTGCATCCCGCGGCCGGGGTAGTACTGGAACACCGCTGGGTCGTCGCCGAACGTGATGCGGTAGCCGGAGGCGGGGAACGCGGCGCGCGACCAGAAGTCGGTGTTGCGGCGCAGGAGCAGGAAGGCGGGGCGCAGCCGGCTCGGGCTCAGGAGGTGCTGGGCGGCGAGCGAGTCGACGGTGCCGAGCACGCTCCGCAGCTCCTGCGCGCGGGCGCCCTGGAGCCGGCCGGCGGCGGCGCGGGTCGCGGCATAGACGCGCAGGTGGTGGGCGTGCTGGCCGGGGGTGATGCGCTCGGTGAGTAGCGCGTAGCGCAGCGCGCCCGCGACCGTCCCGGAGGCGTGGGCGCGGCGGATGGCGGCCCGCAGGCGCGCCTCCCGCGCGGCTTCGGTGGCGGCCAGCGAGCGCCACGTCGCGGCCTTGCGCACGCCCTGGCCCTCGGGCTGGAACGGCAGCGGTTCGGGGGTCGGCCGCGGGGCCGGGTCGGAGGCGGCGCCGCAGCCGCACAGGCCCACCACGAGCAGCAGCAGTGCGATCCGGCGCCGGGCCATGGGACAGCATCGGACATCCGCGGAGGCCGCTTGACGGGCACGGTTCGGAGTCCGACCGATCGGTCAGGGCAATTCTGGTCCTTCGTGCAGCCGGCGCTGCCGGCGAACGTCAACTGCGGCATTTAGGGAGGGTCCGTGGGTTTCGTGATATCTCGAAGCCTGGGTCCGCCCGGATTTCACGAAACCGCCGTATATGCGGGGTTTCGTGCAAGACCGCGGCCGGTCCCGCCCGAAATTTCATGTTTCCGCCGGTCCCCGCTCCCTTACCTGCGCAGTTGACGTTGAACAACCCGAGACCGATCGTACGGACGCCACCCATGCGCTAGGTTTGGCGCCTCGATGGCCGTCCCCCGCGTGCGCGTTCCCACCCCACTTCCGGGCGGGTCGCTGCGGCAGGCGGCAGGGCAGGTCTCCGACGAGGTCGAGCTCTACCACCGCACGTACACCACGCTGCTGCGCTCGTCGGGAGAGACGCTGCTGCGCGTGCTCGAGCCGTCGCACCGGGCGATGAACTCGAGCCTGCATCAGCTGGCGTCGACGAGCGACGTCGACCTCGGCGCGTTCCTGTACGCGATGCGGCGGCTCCCGGCCGGCGTCTGGCAGGCCGCCGTGATCGTGATGGGGCAGGAGGCGCAGGTCTTCGAGCGGGCCGGTGTCGGGCGGATCGAGGAGTGGGACCCGGTCGAGGCGCCTGCGCGGCGACGGCGCTGGTTCGACAGCCACGACGGCACGATGGCCGTGCTGCTGGCCTCCACCTCGGACCTCGACGACCTGATCCCCACGCTCGTCGCTTACCAGGTGGAGTGGAACAAGCTGCACGCGATGCTGCGGGCGTCCGAGCGGCCCGAGGGCGAGACGCCCGACCCGGCCGCCTGCGCCGAGGCATACGGCGGCGCGGCCGACGACTGGATCCGCGTCCAGGAGGCCTGGGGCGACCTGTCGGCGTTCCTCAGGGAGGTGACCGACCGGCGGCTCAACCTGCGGATCCGGATGCTGGGCGGCTCGCAGGCCGGCTACGCGCGCATGACGCGCCGCTGGTGGCGGCCGGTCCGCGAGGCGATGGCCGACCAGGGGCTCGGCGATCGCCCGGTCTACTTCGTCTCCTCCAACCCGCACTCGCTGGTCAACCTCGTCACGCCGACTGCGCGCGCCGGCGAGGCCGAGATCGTGAGCTTCATCGAGGAGCACGGCCCGGAGTACCTGCGCGACGAGCTGCAGCGCTTCCGCGAGGGTCGCGCCGAAGGCTCGTGGGAGAACCTCCTCTACTTCGGCGCGCGGCTGCTGTGGGAGTCGCTGCCCGAGGACGGCGAGGAGTGGCGCCGCCGGCAGGAGGCCGAGCGAGCGCTCGGCGTGACCCACATCTCGAGCCGCGCCGCGCTGCGCGTCTCGTCGCAGATCATGGCGCTCGAGAAGCTCGATCCCGCCGGGCTCGACCCGCGGCTTGGCGCGATCGACGCGCAGGCGCTCGCGGCGTCGAACGCGGTGATCGTCAACATCGAGTATCCGCTCGGGCTCGCGGGTTACAACATCCTGCGCGAGCTGACGACGTCGCTCGACGACGTCCGCGGCGTCTACGTCTTGGGCAAGGCGGCGACCCTCAACGCCGACGTCGGCGACGTGCTGATCTCCGGCGTCATCCACGACGAGCACTCGGGCTCCACCTACTGGCTCGACAACGCCTTCTCGTTCGACGACATCGCGCCGTTCCTGCGCTTCGGCTCCGGGCTCGACAACCAGCGCGCCGTGACGGTCAAGAGCACGTTCCTGCAGAACCGCGAGTACCTCGACTTCTACTACCGCGAGGCCTACACGGTGGTGGAGATGGAGGCCGGCCCGTTCTGCAACGCGGTCTACGAGATGTCCGACGCCGACCGCTATCCCGTCGGCGAAGCGGTCAACTTCGCGAAGCTGCCGATCGACTTCGGGATCATCCACTACGCGTCTGACACGCCGTACACGCAGGCGCGCACGCTCGGCGCGCGTGGCCTCTCCTACTACGGCATGGACTCGACGTACGCGAGCTCGCTGGCGATGCTGCGCCGCGTGTTCAAGCTCGAGGGGATCCTGGCTTAGTGGCCCACTGAGCGCCGACCGTGTCGGGCGCGCCGTTGCCGGCGGCCGGCTCGTAGTGCGGCTGGAACGGGCGCTGCTCGTCGGCGCCCGGCTGCACGATCAGCACCGTCGACTCGGGGATCTCGTTCCACAGGCCGGGCAGGTCGGCGAGCGGCTCGGACACGATCACGCGGTCCTCGTCGCGCAGGCGGGCGAAGCGCGGGTTGTCGGGGTAGAGCTCCTTGACCGCCGACGCCTCGGCCGAGACGAACAGCGTGCGCGAGCGGCGCTCGGTCGAGTAGCGGAACGCCCACACCCGGACGCCGTCGCTGATCCCGACGCTGGCCTGGACGGCGTTCTCGATTCCGTGACGGGCGGCGGTCGCCTCGACGAGCCCGATCGCGCGCTCGAGCGCCGAGACCGGGTCGTCCTCGAGCCCGTAGGTGAGGGCGAGGTGGAACAGGACCTCTGAGTCCGTGGAGCCCTGGATGCCCGCGAACAGCTCGGGGGCGACCGCGAGCATGAGGTCGCGCCGCATCGCCTCGAAGCCGTTGATCACGCCGTTGTGGACGAGCAGCCAGCGGCCGTGGCGGAACGGGTGGCAGTTGGTCTGCTGGATCGCCGTGCCCGTCGTCGCGCGCACGTGCGCGAGGAAGAGGTGCGATTCGATGCTCGCCGCAAGCTCGCGCAGGTTCGCGTCACCCCACGCGGGGGCCACGCTGTGGTAGATCGCGGGCTCGGCGGTCGCCGTCCCGTACCAGCCGAGGCCGAAGCCGTCGCCGTTCGTCGTCTCCACGCCCATCCGGGAGTGCAGGCTCTGGTCGATCAGGCCGTGCTGTGGCTTGAAGAGCAGCTCCTCGACGATCAGGGGCTGACCGGACCACGCCATCCAGCGGCACATTGCGGGTTCCCTTCGGTGGCTGTCCGCCGAGTCTCGCAGGGTCCCGCGGTCGGCCTCAAGGGCCGACGCGGTACCGGACGTGCGTCACCGTCGGGGAGGCGACGACCTCGACGGGCTCGAGCTTCGGGTCGCCGACGTTCTCGAGCAGCCGCGCGCCGCCGCCGAGCACGATCGGGACGATGTGGAGGTACAGCTCCTCGAGCAGCCCGGCGGCCAGGTACTGCTGGATCGCCGTCGCGCCGCCCGCGATGTTGATGGCCTTGTCGCCGGCCGCGGCCTTCGCCTGCTCGAGCGCGGCCTCGATCCCCTCCGTGACGAAGTGGAACGTCGTGCCGCCGTCCATCGGGAGCGGCTCGCGCGGGTGGTGCGTGAGGACGTAGACCGGGGTGTGGAACGGCGGGTCGTCGCCCCACCAGCCCTTCCAGTCGAGGTCCCACTCGCCCTGCCCGAGGCCGAACATCTTGCGGCCCATGATCGTGGCGCCGATGCCCTGGGTCAGCTGCTCGACGACCTCCGAGTCGGCGTTGCGCTCGCCGCCCTCGTAGCCGTGCTGCCGGCGCCAGCCCTCGGTCGCGAGGACCCACTCGTGGAGGCGCTCCCCGCCCTTGCCGAGCGGCTCCTCCATGGTCAGGTTCGGCCCGGCGACGTAGCCGTCGAGCGAGACGGAGATCTGGCTTGTGACTGTGGTCATGGTCCTTGGACCTTGTCAGGCCCGCGGACTCATCGCTACGCGACGATCGCGCTGATGCTCGGCGCGCCGAGCGCCTTCGCAACCGAGACGCGGTGATGGCCGTCGCGGATCGCGTACGCGTCGCCGACCTGGACGACCGAGATCGGAGGCAGCGTGACGCCGCGGTGCCAGGCCATCCACACGCTCAGCCAGCGGCACCGGGTGAGCGCCTTCGGCCGGAACTCCTGGTCGAACTGGGCTGCGCGGTTCGGCTCGGTCGTGCCCTTGATCGCCTCGACCGGGATCTCGTGGACGCCGCGGGGCGATCCGGACCGCGGGGTCGGGTCGAAGACCTTCAGGCCGCACAGCGCCGCGCTGCGCCGGAGCCGGGCCGCGGTGGCCGCCCGGCGCCGCGCGCGGGCGGCCTGCTTGAACGCCTTCTCGGCCTCCAGCTGGCTCCAGGTGCTCATGCGCACAAAGATCCCAGCGGCGGGGGGCGGCAGCGATACGGCCTGCCAGCGACTCTTGCACGGGCAAGCACCCGCGTCACGGGTGCGGTTTTCCGCCGGACTGGATGCGAACATGTGTTCGTGAGAGCCGAGGCCAGCATCCTGCACGCGGATCTGGACGCCTTCTACGCGTCGGTCGAGCAGCGCGACGATCCGCGGCTGCGCGGGCGGCCGGTGATCGTGGGCGGCGGGGTGGTCCTCGCTGCGAGCTACGAGGCGAAGGCGCGCGGGATCCGGACGGCGATGGGCGGCGGCCTCGCGCGGCGGCTGTGCCCCGAGGCGATCGTGGTCAGCCCGCGGATGTCGGCGTACTCGGCGGCGAGCAAGGCGGTGTTCGAGGTGTTCCGGGACACGACGCCGCTGGTCGAGGGCCTGTCGATCGACGAGGCGTTCCTCGACGTCCGCGGCATGCGGCGGATCGCGGGCTCGCCGGAGGAGATCGCGCAGCGCCTGCGGCAGCGGGTCCGCGACGAGGTCGGGCTCCCGATCACCGTCGGCGTGGCGGTGACGAAGTTCCTCGCCAAGGTCGCGAGCGCGGTCGCGAAGCCGGACGGCCTGCTGGTGGTCCCGGCTGGGACCGAGCTCGCCTTCCTGCACCCGCTTCCGGTCGAGCGGCTGTGGGGCGTCGGGCCGGTCACGGCCGGCAAGCTGCACGCGCACGGGCTCACCACGGTGGGGGAGGTCGCGCGGCTCGGCGAGGAGCAGCTGGTCTCGCTCCTGGGCCGCGCGTCCGGCCGCCACCTGCACGCGCTCGCCCACAACCGCGACCCGCGGCGCGTGCGCACCGGCCAGCGGCGGCGGTCGGTCGGCGGCCAGTGCGCGCTCGGCTGGCGCCGAAGACCGCCCGAGGCGATCGACGCGGTGCTCGTCGGCCTCGTCGACCGGGTGACCCGGCGGCTGCGAGCCGGGGAGCGCGTCTGCCGGACCGTGATCCTGCGGCTGCGGTTCGACGACTTCTCGCGCGCGACGCGCTCTCACACCCTCCCCGAGCCGACCGCCGAGACCCGCACGGTCCTGGCCACCGCGCGCGAGCTGCTCGCCGCCGCGCGGCCGATGATCGAGCGCCAGGGCTGCACGCTCGTCGGCATCTCGCTCAGCAACCTCGAGGAGATGGAGGCGAGCCAGCTCGCCCTCCCCGGCGACCGCCGGCGGGCCGGAGCGCTCGACGCGACGCTCGACACGGTGCGCGACCGCTTCGGCTCCGCCGCCATCACCCGCGCGGTCCTGCTCGGCCGCGACCAGGGCTTCACCGTTCCGCTGCTCCCCGACCTCGAATGACGTGACGTCTTCAATCGAGAAGCCGGAGCTGCGCGTCCCCCCAGTCGCCGTGGTCGAAGTTGATGCCGTCGCCGCCGTCCGTCACGCGGAGCGTCAGCGTCTCGACGCCCGTCACGTCGACGTCGATCGGCTGCGCCGCGTCGGCGCGCCTCAGCACGCCCGTTCGCGTCAGGACCGCGCCGTCGCCGATCACCTCGAAGGCGACCGAGCCGGGGCCGGTGACCTCATCGTCGAGGCCCACCTGCGCCGTGAAGCGCTCGTAGGCGCCGCCGATGTCGACCGTCACCTCGGACAAGGCGTGCGCACCGAGCCCCTTGTCGTACGTGGTCCCGCGGATCCGCAGCGGCCCGCCGTCGCCGCCTTGGTTCTCGCCGTTCGACGTGTCGCGCTCCACCGGGCCCCAGCCGTTCCGCTGCGACACGAACGGCAGGTCGCTGACGTAATCGACGCCGGGCGGAGAGACGAACACGCGCACGAGCTTCTCGACCCGAAGCCGCGAGGGCCCGCCCGGGACGCTGAACTCGGCAACGACCGGGATGTCGGTGAAGCCGTACTCCGGCTCGGCCGGCACAGTGCTACTCCAGCCGGCGGCCAGCGACTCGCCGGTTCCGAGCTCGGCCGCCCGCGCGCCGGACCCCTCGATCGACCAGCCGTTCGGGGCCGTGGCCGTCAGGCTGACGTCCTGCACTGGGCCGAACTCGTCGACGACGAACCGCGCGTCGAGCTCCACGGTCTGGCCAGGATCGGCCGCCATTCGCTCCGGCTCGACCGTGAAGCTCGTGAGCGGCACGCGGTCGACCGGCTGGTCGCACGTCTGGCGGCCGGGCCGGCAGATCTGCGCGACGAACCCGCCGCCCTGGGTCACCGGCACCTCGAGCGCGTCGTCGCGTTCCATCACCCGGCTCTCCCTGACCAGCCCATCCGCACCGTCGCGGACGAGCTCGACGAGCCACGGCCCGCCGTCCAGGAAGTCGAGCGGCACGCGCTGCACGCCAGCCGCCCCGACGACGCTGCCGACGAACCAGCGCTCGCCGCTGCGCCGCGCGAAGGTGACGCGCTCGCCCGGGTGCCCGTCGAGCAGCCGCGTCTCGTCCCAGACGGTCGGCACCTGCTCGAGGAACCGCTCGAGCTCGGGGCGGGCCTGGTAGGCCGCGATCGATCCGGCGTTGTGCTGCCAGCCGGACTCGTAGACCACCGAAAGCGCGAGCTCACCCGCGTCCGTCGTGTTGCGCTGGCCGAACTGGAAGCCCATCGGCGTGTAGTCCATCGATCCCACGACGTTGCGCGTGAACGGCAGCCGGGTGATGTGGTCGATCTGCAGGTTGCCCTGCTCGGCGCCGCGCACGGCCTCCATCGTCATGACGTGCGGCCAGGTGCGCTGGATCCCGTGCGGGATGGTGGAGCCGTGGAAGTTGACGAGGAGCTCTCGGTCGGCGGTGTCGGCGAGCACCGCGTCGTACCACTGGTATCGCGCCTGCGAGTCGGAGTCCATGAAGTCGATCTTCAGGCCGGCCGCGCCCCACGCCTTGACCCGGTCGAGCGTCTCCTCCCGCTCCTCGGCGGTGTCGAGCCCGGTCCAGTGCATCCACAGCAGCACCCCGACGCCGCGGCGGTTGGCGTACTCGATCAGCTCGGGCATCCAGTCGGTGGTGATCCAGCCGTCGTCGACGAGGACGTACTCCCAGCCGTGCGCCGCGCTGTAATCGACGAACTCCTTCTGCGTCTCGAGGCTGCGCTGGGCCGCCTGGAAGCCCGCGAGCCACGACCACGCCACCGTGCCGGGGTGGATCCACGAGGTGTCGCGCACCTTCGAGGAGGGGGCGAGGTCGTCCACGAGGGTCGACTCGGCGACCGCCGCGAGATCGCCGACGATCGCGGTACGCCACGGGGTCGCGAGCGGCCCGGAGCTGTGGATCTCGCTCTGGGCGAGCGCGACGTCGTAGCGCGCGCTGCCGGCCTGATGGACGAGGCGGCTGCCCGCGTACCGGCCGTCGACGTCGGACTCGGTCAGCAGCACGAAGTCATCGCCGGCCTGGAAGAGCGCCGGGTACGCGTAGTTGCCGGGCGGCGCCGCGGCGGCGGTCCGCTCCTCGTAGCGCCGCTCGTAGTTGACGGAGTAGTCGGTCAGCCACGCGGTCGCTTCGGCCGGCGGCTGGAACGCCGACGCCTCGCGCAGGACGGTCACGCCGCCGTCGGGCAGCACGTAGCGGTAGGCGACGCCGTCGCCGGCGACGCGGACGACGAGGTCGATCCGACGACCGTCCGCGCCGGCGAAGGCGAAGCTGGCCTCCTGCATCAGGGAGCGGCGCTGCAGGCGCTTGCCCGTCGTCGTCGCGTAGGACTCCATGACCGGTCGGCTCGTGTCGCCGAGCGGCCGCAGGCCGGAGGACAGATCCGCCTCGGCCGTGACGATCCCGACCGGGGCCGGCTCGAGCACAGTCCGCCCGTCGTCGCGGACGCTCAGCGTCAGCGCGCCGTCGTCGAGCGCGACGATCGCTTCCGGCCCGCCCGCATGCGAGCCGGGTGGCCCGGGGACCGTCCATGAGCGATCCTGCGCCGCCGCGGCGCTCGCGCCGACACCGGACACTGCGATCGCGGCCACCACCGTCGCCGCCACGCGCCTGCACATCACGTTGATCCCTCCCGCCTGCAGTCGTTCACGTTGCGTTGTCGGCCCTCATGACGATGAAGTCGCCGTGGCCGCCGTATCCGAGCACCAGCAGCGCCGACACGAGCAGGACGACGAGGCCGAACCGGCGGCCCGAACTGACGACGTGCATACGCTTCCCCTCCCGCATAGAGGCTGCTCCGCCGACGCACACCCCTGCCCGCCGGCAGAGGCGACCTTACGATAACGAAAGCTGACTTGTCAAGTGGAAAGTCGCTCGCGTATCCTCGGCGCCCGGTGAGCGCCGATCCCGCAGACGCCATCGCGGTCACGCCGGCCGAGGCACGGCGTGCGCGGATGACCGCCCTCGTCGAGGACGAAGGCTTCGCGCGCGTCTCCGATCTCGCCGATCGCTTCGGCGTCTCCACCGTCACCGTCCGCTCCGACCTTCAGACGCTCGAAGCGCATGGACGGCTGCGCCGGATCAGGGGCGGCGCGGTTCCGCGGGACGTTCTGCGGTCGGAGCAGCCGTTCGAGGTGGCCGCTCGCGATCTGGCCGACGAGAAGGCGGCCATCGGCCGCTACGCCGCCGGCCTGGTGGCGGTTGGGGACACCCTGCTGCTCGACGTCGGGACGACCACGACTGCGGTCGCGGAGGCGCTCGTGGCGCGCACTGACCTCCGTGACGTGACGGTGGTGACCAGCGGCATCAAGGTCGCACTGACTCTGGAGCGTGCATGGCCGCGGATCTCCGTGATCGTGACGGGCGGCACGCTTCGCCCGCTCCAGCACTCGCTCGTGAACCCGCTCGCCACGTTGATCCTCGAGCGCCTCAACGCGTCGGTCGCGTTCATCGGCTGCAACGGTGTCGACCCTCGCGGAGGCGTGACGAACATCAACCTCCCCGAGGCCGAGGTCAAGCGCACGATGCTGCTCTCGGCGCGGCGGCCGATCGTGATCGCGGATGCCACCAAGCTCGGCGAGGTCGAGGTCGCCAAGGTCTGCGACCTGGCGGAGATCAGCATGCTGGTCACCGACCGCAGCGCGGATCCGGCGCTGGTCGCAGAGATCAAGGCCGCCGGTTGCGAGGTCGAGCTCGCGGGCTGACAGACAATCGACAGGAGGAGTACCCATGGACTACAAGCTCGAGCTGATCGGCGTCCCGGTGTCCGACCCCGATCGCGCGAAGGCGTTCTACGTCGAGCAGGCCGGCTTCAACGCCGACCACGACCACAAGGTGAGCGAGGACATGCGCTTCATCCAGCTCACGCCGCCCGGGTCGGCGTGCTCGATCGCGCTCGGCAAGGGCGTCATCGACGCCGAGCCCGGCTCGGTTCAGGGCCTCCAGCTCGTGGTGGAGGACATCGAGGTGGCGCACTCCGAGCTCTCCGGCCGGGGCGTCGACGTGAGCCCGGTCCAGGACTTCCCGTGGGGCCGCTTCGTGTTCTTCAAGGACCCCGACGGGAACGGCTGGGCGGTGCAGCAGATTCAGTACCCGGGGAGTTGACGCAGCTCGAGCACGACGACCTCCGGCGGGGCGAGGAAGCGCAGCGGCAGCCCGCTCGTTCCCAGGCCCGACGAGACGTACAGGTGGCGCCCGTCCTCGACGACGTGCCCGCGCGCGTACCGCTCGCCGTAGCGCGACGGGATCGCGGGCCGCCGCACGAACGGGATCGCCACCTGGCCGCCGTGCAGGTGGCCGGACAGCGTGAGCGCGACGCGGTCGGGCACGAACGGGAACACGTCCGGGTCGTGCGCGAGCAGGATCACGGGTGCCTCCGGCGGGACGCCGGCCAGCGCGGTGGGGAGGTCGGGGCGGCGCTCGCGGAGGTCGGCGAGGCCGGCGACGTAGAAGTCGCCGGCCGCCGCCGCGCGGTTCTCGAGCACCTCGATCCCGGCGCCGGTGAGCGCGCGCCACATGCCGTCGCCGGTCTGCTTCCAGTCGTGGTTGCCGAGGACGGCGAAGGTGCCGAGCGGCGCCTTCAGCGCGCCCAGCTCACGGGCGATCAGCTCGGGCGGGACCCGGCCGCCCCACAGCACGTGGGCGTCGATGACGTCGCCGAGCAGCAGGATCACGTCGGGCGCCTCGGCGTTCAGGCGCTCCACGGCGCGGGCGATCGCCTTGACGCTCACGTGCGGCGCGCCCGCGTGGATGTCGGAGACGAGGCCGAGTCGGACGCCGTCGAGCGCGGCGGGCCAGCGCGGCAGCTCGAGCGTGCGGTGGACGGTGACGAGCCGGCGCGGCTCGATCCAGCTCACCCAGGCCGCCGCAGCGGCCGCGGCGCCGAGCGCCGCGCGGCGGGCGACGGGGTTCATAGGGCCGCGAGGACGTCGTCGCGACGCGGCATCCCGTCGCGCGCCCCGGCCGCGCGGGTGGACAGCGCGGCGGCGGTCAGGGCGAAGCGGACCGCGTCGCGCAGCGGCCGTCCGGCCGCGAGCTCGGCGGCGAGCGCGCCGTTGACGGCGTCGCCTGCGCCGGTCGTGTCGACGACGTCGACCGCGGGCGCCGGCAGCCGCTCGACCCGGTCGCCCCCGACCAGGAGCGCGCCGTCGGCGCCGAGGGTCACGAGCACCGCCGCGCCGGTGCGGCGGGCGAGCGCGCGAGCCGCGGCCTCCGGCTCGTCCTCGCCCGCCAGCGCGCACGCCTCGTCGGCGTTGGGGGTGAGGATCACGCCCGCGAGGTCGTCGACAAGCGCCCGCGCCGGCGCGGGGTTCAGAACCGCCGTCCACCCGGCCTCCCGCGCGGCGCGCACCCCGGCCACGACCGCCGCCTCCGGCACCTCGTGGCTGAGCAGCACGACTCCGGCGGGGCCGCCCGGCGAGGCGTCGCCCGCTGCCGCCGAACCGTCGCCCGTCGCTCCCCGCGGCTCGCGCCCAAGCCGCTGCGCGAGCGCGGCCACGACCTCGTCGCCGCCCAGCGCGGCGTTCGCGCCCGAGGCGACCGCGATCAGGTTCTCGCCGTGCTCGTCGACCACGATCGCCGCGACGCCGGTCGCGACGCCCTCGAGGCGCGCGACCGCGGACACGTCGATCCCCTCGGCGACCAGCTCGCGCAGCGCCTCGTCGCCGAGGTCGTCGGCGCCGACCGCGCCCACGATCGCCACCCGCGCGCCCACCCGCGCGGCGGCGACCGCCTGGTTCGCTCCCTTGCCGCCGCCGTGGCGCGCGAACGTCCCGCCGCTGACCGTCTCGCCTGCCCGCGGCAGCCGTGCGACCGTCACCACGAGGTCCGCGTTGACCGAGCCGACGACGACGACTTCCGCAGGCATGGTCGCCGAGGGTACGGGGGCGGGTAGAGAACCGGAATGCCCACGTCACCGCTTCCCACCGAGCTCGAAGCCTTCCTCGCCAAGCCGAACCCGGCCGCCATCGCGACCATCGACCCCGACGGCGCGCCGCATTCGGCCGCCACCTGGTACCTGTGGGATGACGGTCGCGTGCTCGTGAACATGGCCGCGACGCGCAAGCGGCTCGGCCACCTGCGCCGCGACCCGCGCGTCTCGCTCACCGTCCTCGACAAGGACCAGTGGTACCGGCAGGTCACGCTCCGCGGCCGCGTGACCGAGATCGCCGACGACGACGGCCTGGAGGGGATCGACCGGCTGTCCCGCCAGTACACCGGCCAGGACTACGCGCGCCGGCAGCAGCAGCGCGTCAACGCGTGGTTCGAGGTCGAGGCGTGGTACGGGTGGGCCGGCGGCGCGCCCTGGACCGGGTCCTGAGGCGCCGCCGGCCACGCGCGGCGTCCTGGAGCGTCGCGCTCAGCAGCGCCCGAGCGCGCCGGTTTCCAGCATGGCTCGCGTGAGCGCCACGACGGCGGCGCCGTAGTAGGTGGGGTGGTCCCGATCCAGCGCCTCGGCGCGGTCGAGCAGCTCGCGCCACGCCCGATCGTCGCCCGCCGCGTGAGCCGCGGCCGCCGCGCCGGCAAGGGCCGCCGGACTTTCGCGGTCGGTCAGCGGAGTCCCGTCGAGCGCCCGCCGCGCCGCGCCCGGCTCGTCCCGAAGCAGCGGCCACATCCGGGCTGCGAGCTCGCGATCGGCCGCGTCGCATGACTCGGCGAGCCGGATCGGGACGCGCACGGCGTCATCCGCGTAGCCGGGCTCGCCGCCCGCGGGCGGCCCGGTGGCGCTGACGCCCCACGGCTCCACCGTCGCCCAGTCCGGCGGGAGCGAGGATTCGGTCAGCACGTCGGTGAGGCGCCGGGAGGCGGCGGCGGCGCGCTCGAGCCCGAGCATCGCGTACGTGCGCTGCGACCAGTAGCTCGGGTTGACGACCCCGTTCTGCCGCGCCCACGGCCCGGCCACGAGCACCGTCTTGCCCGCGATGGGCGCGGTCTCGTGCTCGGCGATCGCGCGGCCGAGCGCGCGGGCCTCGCGCGCGTAGTGCGGCTCGTCGAAGCGCCTGGCCGCGACGAGGAGCGCGCGAGCCGCGTCGAGGTCGGCGTCGGCTGCGGGCTCGGCGTCGGCCACCCGCCCGTCCGCCCACCGCCACGAGAGCAGGCCGTCGGGGCGCTGGAGGTGCTCGCGCGTCCACGTCCACACGAGCGCGAAGCGATCCTCGTCACCCTCCGCGGCGGCCAGCAGCATCGCGTACGCCTGGCCCTCGCTGACCGTGTCGCCGCCCTGGTCGTGCCGGACGACGCGACCGTCGTCCTCGACGTAGCGATCGAGGAATCGCTCGCCCGAGCCGGGCGGCGCCCCGCCGCAGCCGGCGAGCAACACGGCGACCGCGACGACGGCGCGCCTCATGCGGGGACGGGTCGCAGCGCGGCGAGCGGCAGCGGCGCGCGGCGGAGCGCGGGCGCGACGCCGGAGAGCAGGACGGCGATGTGCAGCACCGCGAACGCGACGTTGTTGAGCGTCGCCGGGTCGCGGTCGCGCAGCAGGCCGTAGACGGCGACAGCCGACAGCAGGGCGATCGCCGCCAGCGCGGGGACGACCGCGCGCGGCTGCCGGCCCTCGGCGCCCTCCTTCGGCGTCACCACGAACCCGCCGCGGCGGCCGAGCAGCGCGAGCACCGTCGACTGGACGTGGATCCAGAAGCTCGCGGCCTGGAGCGCGAACGCCCGGAACGTGTAGACGCCGCCGCCCAGCGCGGTCACGGCGAGCAGCGACAGCCCGAAGTAGGGCGCGAAGTGGGCGAGGAATTGGTCCGCCGACGTCGCCGCCAGCGGCTGGGCTCCGGTCAGCAGGCGCACCACGGGGAAGCTCATGTAGATCAGCACGGTCCAGCCGGTCAGGAAGTACGACGCCGACAGCGCGTACTGGACCTTCAGCCGCGCCGGCAGCGCCGACCGCAACACGGTGGGAAGCGCCGACAGGCACCCGCGCGACCAGCGCTGCTGCTGGCTGACGTACGACGCCATGTCCTCCGGCCCGAGGCCATAGGCCAGGACCTCGGGGATGTAGCGCGAGCGCCAGCCGCGCTCGTGCAGCCGGATCGACAGCTCGAAGTCCTCGGTCACCGAGTCGGCGGGGAAGCCGCCGACCTCGAGCAGCGCCGCCCGCCGGAACACCACGTTGGTGCCGCAGCAGAACATCGCGTCGTGGCCGTCCTTGCCGCGAGCGATGGGGCCGAAGAACAGCGCCTGCTGGCCCCAGGCGGCGGCGGGCACCTCGCCCCGGTCCCAGTTCGCGTAGTACTGCGGGGCCTGGGCGAACGCAACGAGCTCGTCGGCGAAGCTGCCGAGCATCGCCTCGAGGAAGTGCGGCTCCGGGACGTGGTCGCAGTCGAGCACCGCGACGAACTCGCCGCCGGTGCGCGTGAGCGCGTGGTTGATGTTGCCCGCCTTCGCGCCCTCCCGGCCCGCGCGCCGGATGTAGTCGGCGCCGACGCGGCTCGCCATCGCGGCCATCTCGTCGCTGGCGCCGTCGTCGAGCAGGTGGACGCTGACCCGCGCGCCGGTCATCGCCACCGCGGCGCGGACGGTCGGCTCGACCACCGTCACCGGCTCGTCGTAGACCGGGATGAAGACGTCGACCTCCGGCGGCGGCCGGTCCCAGACCCGGCGCCGCCGGTGGCGGTCTCGGCTGCAGGTCCACCAGAACCCGAGCGCCTGTGCGGCGTTGAACAGCTCGGCGCCGATGAGCAGCGCATACATGACCGGGTGGCCGACGCGCTCTCCCTGCAGCAGCCAGGCGAAGTAGAACAGCGCCAGCGGCACCATCGCGAGCAGGAGCGCCCGCATCGCGCGGCGGCGGCGGGCGCTGGGCGGGGCGGCATCCCAGGCGGGCTGCCGCATGCGGGTGTCGGTGGTCATCGGCGGAACTCCCAGGTCCGGATCTGCGGGACGGCGTCGCGGCGCACCAGCTCGTGGCGGCGCGACAGCCTGCGCACGGCTTCCCTCGTCGCCTCCCGGTACTGCGGCTTGTCGAGGAAGCTCGAGAGCAGGAAGACACGCTGTCCGCGGCGCGGTCGCGGCAGGCCGTCCTCGAGCGGCCGGATGCGCAGGCCCTCGGTCTCGTAGTAGCCCACGACGGTGTCGATGTACTTCGGCGAGTAGACGATCACGTCGCCGGGCCGGGCCTGCTCCTCGATGCGGTGCACGGCCTGCTTGAAGTCGTACACGCGCGGGTTGGAGCCGTTGAGCTGCTGGTCGGCGAGGCCGACGCCCAAGATGGCGACGGTGGCCGCGCAGACGAGCCCGCGGACGGCCGGCCGCCGCGCCCACGTCGTCACCCCGCGGGCGATCAGGAGCAGCGCCAGCGGCACGAGCCCGATGAAGTAGCGGACCTCGAACACGAACGGCTTGAGCTGGCCGAGCAGGAAGAGCCCGATCGCCGGCAGCAGGCCGCAGGCCACGACGAGCAGCGTCGGCCACGAGCGCCCGCGGCCGAGCAGCGCGAGCGCGAGCAGCAGCCCCAGCGGCCACAGCGCCGCGATGGCGGTCATCGTGGGGTCCGAGTGGTAGCCGAGCACCGCCCAAGCCACGTTGGTCAAGGCCGCGTAGGCGCCGGGCGCGGCCCCGGGCTGGACCGAGCCGCCGGCCTGCGACGGCTGCTGGAAGCCGCGGCCGGCCGACTCGTTGGCGGCGAACTGATCGAGCGCGAACGGGACCAGCGGCGCGATCAGCAGCACGAGCGCCGCGGTCCAGGCGAGCGTGCGCTTGACGGGCAGCGTCCCGCGCGCGATCGCGACGGCGAACGCGGCCTGCTGGACGGCTACGAAGAGCGCTCCGAAGTACTGGGTCCAGACGAGCGCCGCGGCGGCCAGCGCGTAGCCGAGCCAGTCGCGCGAGCGCGCGCCGTCGCGCAGGATCCGTACCTGGAACCAGACCGCGAGCAGTGCGAAGACCATGAAGAGCGCGTACATCCGCGCCTCCTGCGCGTACCAGATCGCGAACGGCGCGACGGCGGCGAGCGCCGCGGCTGCGTAGCCCGCGCGGCGGTCGTAGAGGTCGCGCCCGACGACGTAGAGCAGCGGAATCAGCGCCGTGGCCGCCAGCAGCGACGGCGCGCGGACGGCCAGCTCGCCGGTCCCCAGGAGACGGACCGTGCACCACAGGACGAGGTGGTGCAGCGGCGGGTGGACGTCGGTCGACCGCATGACGTCCAGCATCTGGCCCAGAGGCATCCCCGCCTGGTGGATCGACGTCGCCTCGTCGAGCCAGATGCCGCGCGTCGCGATGAGCCGCAGCGCGAGGCCACCGGCCGCGAGCGCGGCGACGACCACGACGTCCCGCCGGCGCACGAAAGCGCGGGCCGCCGCGAAAGCGTGGCGTGACGGGATCGTCGGGCCTCGCGGCACCGTCCAGGGGAGCCGGATCACCAGTCCCGGTGGCAGGGTCCGGCGGAGCCGGATTGCCGGAATCGTCGGGAGGGCGAGCGCGGCTGCGCCGGCGGTCAGGAGCGCGGTCGCGATCAGCGTCGCGGCCGCGATCCCTCCCGCGTCGTCGCCGAGCGCGACCACGAGCCCCGCGTGCACCAGCGCCACCGGCACGAGTAGCGCGACCGTTCGGCGCTCGGCGCGCTCCGCGCAGGCGTGCGCGACGAGCACGCGGGCGACGCCGAGCAGCGCCATCGCGAGCACGTACGGCACCGCGATCGCGCCGGCGCTCTCGTAGCGGCCGCCGAACACGAGGCCGACGATCCATCCCGGCGACAGCGCCACGACGGCGACGGCGCCGAGTCCGAGGCCGCCGGCGACGGCCAGCGCCGCGCGCAAGGCGTCGGCGCGCGATGCGTCGCTCCTGCCGCCGAGCAGCATCAGCGGCACCGTGGTGGTCGCGAACGCGGCGACGCCGCCGAGCGTGGACACGACCGCGAAGCGGCCGGCCTCGCCGGCCTCGAGCAGCGCGTTGGCGAGCACGACGTCCTGGTTCTGAACGACGGCGAGGAGCAGGAACGCCGCGACCGCGCCGCCGGGGCGCACATCCCGCGCGCGCGGACGGACTGCGCTCGCGCGCGGCGCGACGGCGCCCCCGGGGCGCACATCCCGCGCGCGCGGACGGGCTGCGCTCGCGCGCGGCGCCACGTACGCGGTCGCGAGCGCCGCCCAGCCGGCGACGACCACGGCCACCGCGCCGCCGACCGGCCCGGCCACGGCGGCGAGCACGACGCCGAGCGTGAGCCGCACGGCCGGCTCGGCCAACAGGCTGGCGACGACGCGCCGCCGCCGGCCGAGCCCATACAGCCGGCCGCGGTCGAGCGCGAGCAGCCCGGCGGTCGGGGCGGCGGCCGCGGCGGCGAGCAGCAGGAGCGGCGAGACGTCGAGCAGCGCGCCGAGCGGCAGCGAGAGCAGCGCCAGCGCGCCGCCCGCCAGCGACCCGGCGGCGAACGCCCGGCGGCGGGTGCGCGCCGCGAGCTCCGGAGCCAGCGCGCTGCCGGCGCTCAGGCTGCCGGCGGGCACGTGGATGAGGAGGTAGAGCGCGAGGAACGAGGCGAGCTCCGCGAACGCCCCGGGAGCGAGCAGGCGCGCGGCGACGAGCGCGAACACGAGGTTCCCGACGCCCGCGCCGAGCTGGCCACCGGCGACCGCGAGCTGCTCGCCGGCCAGCCGGCCGACACGAGCGGCGGTCTCACGCCGCGCGGCCGCCCGGCGGCGTGCCGCGGTGTCGAGCGACACGCGCTCGACCACGGCGCGCCGCTCCGTGCGGTCGGCGCGCGGCGGCGGGGATCGTCGCGGGCGCCGATGCGTCGTGCGGGGATCGGTCGGGGTCGTGGTCATCCAAGCCACTCCTCCGGTCGCAGGGGCAGGCCGTCGACGTCGACGGCTTCGTCAGAGCGCCCGCGCGCGAGCAGGACGCGCAGCAGGCGGAATCCCTCCTCGGCGTGCATTCGCTCGCGGCGGACGGCGTCGGCCGGAGCGGGCGGCCCGTCGAGCGCGTCGAGCACGGCGGACGCCAGCTCGCCGGGAGGCGCGTCGGCGGCCAACACAGGCTGCTCGAGGCGCCGCGCCAGGCCGGCCAGCTTCGGCTCGTGCGCGACGGCGAGAACCGGCACGCCGGCCGTCGCGGCCGCGACGATCGCGTGGAAGCGCTGGGCGAGCACGAGCCGCGCGCCGGACATCCCTTCGCGCGCGGCGAGCAGGTCGCCCGGCGGCGGCGCGACGTCGACGCGCCCGTCGAGCCTGCCGGCGACCGCCGCGGCCAGGTCGGCGTCGCCGTCCGGCTGCCACGGGTCGAGCCGCACGGTCGCGCCGGCGTCCAGTACCGGCGCGAGCCCGGCGGCGAGCCGGTCGGCGAGATCCGTCCCGCCCGCCAGGTGGCTCAGCGCCACGACCACCGGGCGGTCGTCGTCGCGACCCGCCTCGAGCGGCACCGGCGCATGCCCACCGGCGGCAGACCGCATAACCACGGCGGGCCCACCAACCCTCAAGGGGGTCTGACCCCGCTCAGCTTCAACCCTCATGGGGGTCTGACCCCGTTCAGCCTCAACCCTCATGGGGGTCTGACCCCGTTCGGCCTCAACCCTCATGGGGGTCTGACCCCGTTCAGCCTCAACCCTCATGGGGGTCTGACCCCCTTGAGGGTTTGGGAGCACCGTCCAGGCGGGGTCGGCGCCGACGCGGACGGGCGTCGGAGCGCCGACCGCGGCGAGGTGGCCGGCCGACTCCTCGTCGCGCAGGATCAGCAGGTCTGCCGCTCGCACGATCGAGCGTGCGAGCGCCCGGGCGCCGCGGCCGCGCAGCGGCGCGGCGCCGACGCCAACGAGCGCAAGCGGCTTGCGCATCGTCCGCGCCGCAGCGGCCAGGGCCGCTGCCCGGCGCAGCAGCGACAGCGGCGCGCGCCCGCTCGACGGATGGAGCGTCTTGAAGATCGTCCCGCCCGCCACCACTACGGCGTCCGCGAGCGCGATCTCCCGCCCCACGGACGCGAGGTCGTCCCGGCCGACGGCCGCGATGCCATGGGCGGCCACGGTCGCGGCCGGGTCGCTCGACGCCGCCAGCGGCCGATGGTCCGGCAGCGCGCGGGCGAACGCGGTGAGCAGCGCCTCGTCACCCGGATTGCCCTGCCCGAACGCACCCGCAAGGAAGACGGTCACCGGCCACCCCGGTGGTGCTCGAGGTGCCGGCGGGCGACCTCAGGGCCACCCCGGCCGTCTTGGAGGCGCCGGCGGGCGACCTCAGGGCCACCCCGGCCGTGTTGGAGGCGCCGGCGGGCGACCTCAGGGCGACCCCGGTAGAGCTCGAGGTGCCGGCGGGCGATCTCCGGCCACGTCCGGCCGGCGGCGAGCCGGGCGGCGGCGGCGCGGAGACGCTCGCGCTGCGCCGGCGAGGCGGCGAGCTCCCGCAGGCGCACGGCGATCCGCGCGGGGTCGAGCCCCACCGCGAGCGCGCCGGGCGCCCCCGTCGTCCGCGCGAGCGCGTCCGACATCAGCACCGGCGTCCCGTGGGCCAGCGCGAGCGCCAGCGGACCGCTCGACGCGAACGGCCGCGGGTAGGGGAGCAGCGCCACGTCGGTGGCGGCGAACCACCGCGCCACCTCGCCGTCCGGCACGAAGCCGGTGAACCTCACGTTGGGCGGCGCCGTCGCCCGCAGCCGCGACCCGTAGCCGCCCGCGAGCCGCGGATGCTCGCCACCCGCCACAACGAGCTCGATTGCGTCGCCGGCCAGCCGCGCCGCGCCGAGCGCCGCCTCGAGCCCCTTGTACGGCGCGAGAAAGCCGAAGCACAGCACGCACAGGCGGTCGGCCGCCACGCCAAGCGCATCCCGAGCCGCACGGCGGTCCACCGTCTCGACCACCTCGATCCCGTGCGGCACCACCTCGGCGCCCGGAACGACGGACGCGAACGACGGCTCGTGCACCACCACCGCGTCGGCGAAGGCGCGGATCGTCCGATGGAGCGTCGCGACCCCCGCCCGGGCGACGGGAGCGGGCGCGCGCACGTGGTGCGTGGCCGTGAACCCCGCGTCCACGTCGCCCGGAGCGACGACGTGGTGCATCGTCACCACCGCCCGGCGGCCGGCCAGCGACGCCAGCGCCGGAACCACGCCCGGCACGGCCGCGGGCCCGCCGTAGAGGAACAGCTCGTGCTGGAGGTGCACCGCGCCGGCGCCGGTCGCGCGCGCGGCCGCCGCGGCGGCCGGGAGCGCGCCGACGCCGCGGCGCCAGACCCGCCGCACCTCCACGGCGCCGTCACGCGCCACGGTCGGCAGCCCCGGCTCCTCCGAGGCGAGCACCGTCACGCGCGCCCCCGCGTCACCGAGCGCGGCGGCCAGGTTCGCGCTGTACGAGGCCACGCCCGTCCAGCCTCCGTGGCGCTCGCCGAGCGCGGGAAACGGGCTGATGAGAGCGACGTCGGGCGCCGTCATCGCCCGACTCCCCGCACCCGCCCGCCGTGCGGGCCGGCCCGCCGCATGCGCCGCCGCAGCCACAGCCGCAGCAGCGACGCGCCCATGCGCCGCGAGTCGGCGACCGCGCTGACCCGCGAGCCCTCCTGGTCGATCCACACGGTCGGGACCTCGACCACCCGCCAGCCGCAGTCGCGCGCGGCCGCCAGCAGGTCGACGTCGAAGAGCAGGTCGCGGGAGCCGAGCCGCGGCAGCACGTCGCGCACGACGTGACGGCGCAGGACCTTGGCGCCGCACTGCGTGTCGCGATACGGCAGCCCCATCAGCACGCGCACGCTGCCGGCGAACCCGGCGCTGGTGATCTCGCGCGAGAGCGGGCGGGGCGCCGGAAGCATCGAGGCCGGATGCCGGCGGGAGGCGATCGCGCCGTCGGTCCGGCGGGCGGCGTCCGCCAGGCGCAGGAGCTCGCGCGGCGGCGTGGCTCCGTCGGCGTCGACGAACCCGACGAGGTCGGCGTCCGAGCGGGAGAAGGTCTCCGCGATCACGCCGCCCTTCCCGAGCTTGGGGTAGGCGAACGACCGCACGCGTCCGTCGGCGCGCTCGTGGCGGCGGACGATCTCCGGCGTGCGGTCGGTGCAGGAATCGAGCGCGACGAGGAACTGCACGCCGGCCTGCGGGCAGGCGTCACGGTACGCACGCAGCGTGCGGTCGATCCGGTCCTCTTCGTTGTGCGCTGGCATCACGATGTCGAGACGCACTCAGACCTCCCTGGTCTGGGTCGATTGGGGACGAATCCATCCGGTCGGCGGCCTGGCGCGGCGAGTGGCAATGCGCCAGGGCAGCCTCCTATCCCAACACCGGATCGGGAGAACGTTGCGCTGCTGTGCCCGCCGTCACACTCCCCGCGCGGACTACGCGGGAAGGATCGTGCCGCTGACCTCGCCGAGCGCCACGGCCCGGTCGCCGCACCAGCCGCGCAGCACGACCGTGTCGCCGTCCTCGAGGAACGTGCGCTCGCTCCCGTCGGCGAGTCGCAGCGGGTCCCGCCCGTTCCACGTGAGCTCGATCAGGCTGCCCATCGTGCCCGGATCCGGGCCCGAGATCGTGCCGGAGGCGAAGAGGTCCCCGGGCCGCGCGGGCGCGCCGTTGACGGTCGCGTGCGCGAGCTGCTGGGGGACGGTCCAGTAGAGCCCGCGCGCGTTGGTGCGCGAGACGATCGTGCCGTTGAGCTCGACCTCGAGATCGATGTCGAGCGCCCAGTCCTCGCCGGTGCGCAGGTACTCCTGCGGCTCCGGGTCCTGCGGCGGGGCGGGCGCCCGATACGGCTCGAGAGCGGCCAGCGGCGTCACCCAGGCGGCGATCGAGGTCGCGAACGACTTGCCGAGGAACGGGCCCAGCGGCACGTACTCCCAGCGCTGGATGTCGCGGGCGCTCCAGTCGTTGACGAGGACGAAGCCGAACACGTGGTCGGCGGCGGCCGACGTCGCGATGCGCGTGCCGCGCGGCCCGGTCACGAATCCCAGCTCGAGCTCGATGTCGAGCCGCCGGGTGGGGCCGAAGGCCGGCCTCCCGTCGGCGGGAAGCTGGCCGGCCGGGCGGTGGACCGGCGTGCCGGACACGACGATCGATCCCGCTCGCCCGTGATAGCCGACCGGCAGCTCGCGCCAGTTCGGGAGCAGCGGCTCGGCGTCCGGGCGGAACATGCGGCCGAGGTTGCTCGCGTGCTCGAGCGACGAGTAGAAGTCGACGTAGTCGCCGACCGCCAAGGGCAGGCGCGGCTCGACCTCGGCGAGCGGGACGAGCGGCGGCGGGTCGGCGAGGCGCTGTTGCAGCGTCCCGCGGAGCGCCGCCCACGCGTCCGGCCCGAGCGCGAGCAGCGGGTTCAGCACGGGGCCGGAGAGCGTCCCCTCCGGCAGGCCGGCGGCGCGCTCGAACGGCGCGATCGGCAGCGCCCCGTCCCCGAGCCGCACCGCCAGCTCGACCGGGCCGCCTGGGCGGGCGATCGCGCCGTACGGAAGGTTGTCGAGACCAAAGCCGTCCATCGCGGCGGCATCCTACGGGGATGGAAGAGATCCAACCCGGCGTCCTGCACTGGACCGCGTACCGCGACACGATCGGCGAGGACGTGCACTCGTACCTGCACGTGCCATCGGGCACGCTGCTCGACCCGATGGTCCCGCCCGAGGGCGTCGACGCGCTGCCGCGCGTGGAGCGGATCGTGCTCACCAACCGCCTGCACTACCGCCAGAGCGAGGCGTTCGGCTGCCCCGTGCTCTGCCACGAGGCCGGGCTCCACCACTTCCCGGACCGCAACGTCGAGGGCTTCTCGTGGGGAGACCAGCTCGCGCCCGGCGTGACCGCGCACGAGGTCGGCGTGCTGTGCCCGGAGGAGACCGCGGTGCAGCTCGGGGAAGCGCTCGCGTTCGCCGACGCCGTCGTGCGAGGCCGGCACGGCGAGCTCGGCTTCGTCCCCGACCACCTGCTCGGCGACGATCCAGACGCGGTGAAGGCCGGCCTCCGCGAGCGCTTCCGCCGCCTGGCCGACGAGGTCGAGTTCGACGCGCTGCTGCTGGCGCACGGCGACCCGATTCGCCGTGGCGGCCGGTCGGCGCTTCGAACATTCGCCGAAGCGCCGACCGCGGGCGCGCCTCCTGGCTGAACTGGCTTGACTCTCGTGCCCGGGAGGGCGAGGGTCGGCATGTGCGGGTCACCGGAATCCTGGCTCTCGCGGCTCTGCTCGCGTTCGCGCCGGCATCCCATGCCCAGGAGGTCGCGCCGGACTTCGATGCGGCGTACGACCTGAAGGACCTCGGCCCGCCGCCCGGGGTGCCCCCGAACCTCGGGGGCCTGACGCTCAAGGCCGGCACCACCGACCGCCTCCTGATCGGAGGCTTTGCGAACGCCGCCGGCGGCAACCTCTACGAGATCGGCGTGACCCGCGACTCTGCGGGCCACATCACCGGCTTCAACGGCGAAGCGACGGAGTTCGCCGACGCGGACAACAACGACGGGGGCGTGGCGTACGGGCCTGCCGGCGTGCTCTTCCTCGCCCGCTACCCCCTGATCGAACTTGGGCAGACGAAGCCGGACAGCAAGACCACCGACAAGGTCATCGACCTCAGGGAGCACGGCGTGACCGGATCCCTCGGCGCGCTCACGTTCGTGCCGGCCGGCCTGCCCGGCGCAGGAAGCCTCAAGCTCGCCAGCTACGTGGGAGGCCAGTGGTACGACGCCGGCGTTCTCGAGGACGGGAGCGGCACTTACGACCTCATCGACGTCACGCCGATCGAGGGCGCGGTGCTCTCAGGGCCCGAGGGAATCGCGTACGTCAATCCCGGATCACCCGGGTTCGGCCCTCCGAGCGTGCTCGTCTCGGAGTACGCGTCGGGGCGGGTCTCCGCGTTCGAGGTGACTGCCGACGGCGATCCCGTCGTGGACACGAGACGCGACTTCGTGACCGGGCTCAGCGGCGCCGAGGGCGCGTTCGTCGATCCCGTCACGGGCGACTTCCTGTTCTCGACCTACGGCGGCGGGAACCGGGTCATCGTGGTCAGCGGCTTCGCCAGGGCAGCGACGCTCAACGTGGTCACGAACGTGGTGAACGACGACGGCGGCTTCCTGCGGCCCGAGGACTTCAACGTCCACGTCCTCGACGAGGGCGGCGACGTCGCGGGGAGCCCGCAGCCCGGCTCGCCAGGCGGCACGGTGTACACGCTCGCCGGAGATGTCGAGCACAAGGTGACCGCGGATGCCGTCTCGGGCTACGCGGTCTCGTTCTCCGGCGACTGCGCGCCGGAGGGTCATGTCACGCCCGCCGAGGGCGAGCAGAAGATCTGCACGGTCACGGCGGACGACATCCCGCCCGCAACGCTGAAGGTGACCACGGAGGTAAGCGGCGGCGTCTGGCTCGCCGAGGACTTCACCGTCCACGTCAAGAGCGACGGTTTCGATCCGCCGGGCAGCCCTCAGCCAGGAAGCGCGACGGGCGCCACCTACACCCTCCCGCCCGGGACGTACACGATCTCGGCGCCCGCCCGAGGCTACGCCGCCACGTTCAGCGAGAGTTGCGCCAACGGCACGGTCACGCTCGCGCCGGACGAGACAAGGGAGTGCACGATCACCACGACGTCCGTCGCGCTCGGCTCGGGCGTGATGATCGAGAGCTACGAGTCGTCGCGGACTGGCGGCGATTGGGGGATGACGGAGTCGTACCTCGAGCCGACCCGCTCCTTGTTGGAGGACACCGCGAACTTCGGGCCTGGTGGAACGGTCCCGAGCCCGTTCCAGATCGCGCCGGGCATCCGCATTGCCAACAAGCGGACACTCGACGGCGTCGACATCTTCTTCACGGGCTACGTGGCCACGGACTCGTACTCCGCGGAGGAGAAGGACGCGCTCTACGACTTCGTCCTCGGCGGCGGCACGCTGATCGCGACAACCGACGACACCGGCGACACGATGGTCGATCGCTTCGGCCTCACCCAGGGCGACGGCATCGGCAGCCCAACACCGAACGTCGTGACCGACCTCGACCACCCGATCGCGATGGGGCCGTTTGGCACCGCGACCGCCTATAACCAGTACCTCGCGACCGGGCACTACCCGACGCTCCCGGCGAACGCGCACGAGATCGGGCGCAACGCGCAGGGGACGTCGATCGCGGTGATCGAGTCCGGAGCGCTCGGCCTCGGCTCGGGTCCGGCGATCTTCGTCGCCGACGTGGACGTGTTCAGCACGTCTGGCGGCGCCACGGACAACGCGACGCTGATCAAGAACCTGTTCGCCTTCGCGGCGGGGGAGCGCACGCTGCACGTCGGCGACGCCACGCAGGCCGAGGGTAACGCTCTTACGTTCACTGTCTCGCTGTCCGGCGCCGAGCACGGAGCCCGTCCGCGTGCACTACGCGACCGCCGACGACACCGCGACCGCCGGCTCGGACTACGTCGCAGCCGCCGGCGACCTCGAGTTCACGCCGGGCCAGACTGCAAAGACGGTCTCGATCACGGTCAACGGCGATGCCGACGTCGAGGCCGACGAGCACTTGCGCCTCAACCTCTCGAACCCGAGCGGCGCGCGGATCGTGGACTCGCAGGGCGTGGGGACGATCGTCAACGACGACGTGGAGACGGTGGTCCACCAGCAGCAGCAGCAACCACAACAGCAACCGCAGCAGCCGCAGGAAGAGCAGCTGCCGCCGCCGGAGGCCGGCAAGACCGTCAACGCGGAGCCCACGAGCGGCACCGTGACGATCAAGCTGAAGGGAACCAACAAGTTCGTCGAGCTCAAGGAGGGCGAGCAGGTCCCGGTCGGGAGCGTGCTCGACACGACCAAGGGGCGCGTGACACTCGTCGCGGCGAGCGACAAGTCGGGCGGAACCGCCACGGCGGACTTCTACGCCGGCATCTTCAAGGTCGGCCAGACGAAGGGCTCGAAGCCGACCACGACGCTGGAGCTGGTCGAGAAGCTGAGCTGCCCGAAGGCGGGGAACGCGTCGGTCGCCGCCAGGCGCAAGAAGAAGCGCAGGCTGTGGGGCGACGGAAGCGGCAGCTTCCGGACCGAGGGCTCGTACAGCTCGGCGACGGTCCGCGGCACGAAGTGGCTCGTCGAGGACCAGTGCAAGAGCACGCTCACGAAGGTCGCGCGTGGCAAGGTCGCCGTCCGTGACCTGGTCAAGCGCAAGACCGTGATCGTGAAGGCGGGCACGCAGTACGTCGCCCGCGCTCGACGCTGACGGGTTGACGGGCCGATGCGGCCCGCGCGCGACGCTGACCTTTCGGCCGGTTGACGGGCCGGTGCGGCTCGGCGATGATCGCTCGGGCTTGCTCCATTGGAACGGAATCCGGGTCGGAATCCTGGCTGGGCTCGTGCTCGCCGCCTCGACCGCGCCCGCGTCCGCACAGGATCTCCAGCTCCAACCGCCGTTCGACAGCGCGTATTCCGTGACCGACCTCGGCCCGCCGCCCGGCGTGCCGGCGCGGCTCGGCGGCCTGACGCTGAAGGCGGGGACGACCGACCGGCTGCTGATCGGCGGGCTCGCGAACGATCCTGGCGGAGCGCTGTACGAGATCGGTCTCACCCGCGACGCCGCGGGCCACATCACGGGCTTCAGCGACACGGCGGTCCGGTTCGCGGACGCCGCCAACAACGACGGTGGCGTCGTCTACGGGCCGGGCGGCATCCTGTTCCTCGCGCGCTGGCCGAACAACGAGCTCGGCCAGACGAGGCCGGGGAGCACGATCACCGACAAGGTCGTCAACCTGGCGACCCTCGGCGTCACCGCGTCACCGGGCGCGATCCTCTTCACACCGCCGGGCCAGCCCGGCGCCGGCTCGTTCAAGCTCGCCGGCTACTCCGGTGGCCAGTGGTACGACGCCGACGTCGTGCCGGACGGCGTCGGCACCTACGACGTCGTCAACCTCCAGGCGGTTCAGGGCGCCATCCTGCCCGGCGGGCCCGAGGGAATCGTCTACGTCCCTTCCGGATCGCCGCGGTTCGCCGGCCCGAGCCTGCTCGTGTCCGAGTACGGGGCCGGGAACGTCGCCGCCTACGAAGTTGACGGAAACGGGGATCCGGTGGTCGCGTCGCGGCGGACCTTCATCGGCGGTCTGAGCGGGGCCGAGGGCGCCTTCCTCGACCCGGTCACCGGCGACTTCCTGTTCTCGACCTTCGGCGGCGAGGGACGCGTCGTCGTGGTCCGTGGCTTCCGCGCGCCGCCGCCGCAGCTGCCGCCGCCCGTCGCCGGCAAGTCCGTCAACGCGTTCTCCGCCCGGGGCACGGTGCGCGTGAAGCTCCCGGGCAGCGGCAAGTTCGTCACGCTCGGGCCGGGGCAGCAGGTCCCGGTCGGGACGACCTTCGACACCTTGAAGGGCCGCGTGACGCTGGCCGCGGCGGGCGACCAGACCGCGACGTTCTACGACGGCATCTTCAAGCTCCGCCCAGGGCAAGGCCGCCACAGCCGCTGACCACGCTGAGGCTGACGGAGCGGCTGCGGTGCGGGGGCGGAGGCAAGGCGAACGCGGCCGCGAGGCGCAAGAAGAAGCGCAGGCTGTGGGGAGACGGAAGCGGCAAGTTCCGCACCGAGGGCTCGTACAGCTCGGCGACGGTACGCGGCACCAAGTGGCTCGTCGAGGACCGCTGCGACAGCACGCTCACGAAGGTCACCAGCGGCCGCGTGGCCGTGCGCGACAAGGTCAAGCGCAAGACCGTGATCGTGCGGGCCGGCAAGCAGTACGTCGCGAGGCGCCGGCGGTAGATGTGCAGCCGATGACGCGCTTGATCTGGCTGCTGGTGATCGCGGTCCTCCTGGTCGCTCCGTCGACCGCAGCGGCGGAGACATTCAACGTGATCGCGACGGCCGATGTCGTCGAGCCGTGCACCGGGACCGTGTGCCCGAGCATCCGCGCCGCGCTCGCCGCGGCGAAGGACAGCGCGGGCGCCGACACGATCGCCGTGCCCGGCGGCGACTACCCGCTGTCGGAGGGCGTGCTCGCCGTCGATAGCCCGGTGACGGTCCGCGGGGCAGGGGCGCGGCTCACGACGATCTTCGCCGACGCCGCGCGGCAGGATCGCGTGTTCGACGTGAGCTCAGGTGTGACGGCCCAGTTCACGGGGCTCACGATGCGGGGCGGGACGGCGTGGTCCGCGAACGGGTTCTTCGGCGGGAACCTGCGCAACAACGGCGGCGACGTCCTGCTCGACCACGTTCGCGTCACGGACGGATCTGCCGAGAGCGGCGGCGGGATCTCGAACGCCGCCGGCACGATGACGATCCAATACAGCCTGATCGACAACAACCGAGCCCTCAGCGGAGGGGGCGACTCCGGGGGGATCCAGAATTTCGGCTCAGGGCAGACCCCAGGCGTCCTCACGGTGCGGGACTCGACCGTCGCCTTCAACGCGGCCCGCCTCGGCGGAGGCATCTTCTCCTGGGGAAACCCGGACAACGTCACGACGCTGCAGCGCGTGACCGTCGCCCAGAACGTCGGTGGGGACCGGGGCATCGGCGGCGTCGGTTCCGGAGCCGTCGGGGAGCCGTTCCACGTTTCGGGGTCGATCATCGCGAACAACACCGTCAACGGCGAGCCGTCGAACTGCGGCAATCCTGGTCCGTTCAGCGACGGCGGCAACGTCGTGTCGAACGGCGACTGCGAGTTCACCGCTGACGGTGACGTCCAGGACGAGGACCCGCTTCTCAGCGTCGAGCTCGAGGACGCCGGCGGGGAGACGGACCTGCTGACGATCGCCTCGGATAGTCCCGCTCGCGACCGTGCGGGCGCCTGCGACGGCACCGACCAGCGCGATCTCGAGCGTCCCCAGGGAGCCGGCTGCGACGCCGGCGCGTTCGAGATCGAGGCCGTCGCGCAGGTGAACACCAAGGTCGAGTCGCCGCCGACGGACACGGGAGGCGGCGGGACCGTCACCCAGCCGCCGCAGGAGGAGCAGCTGCCGCCACCCGAGCCGAACGAGACCGTGAACCTCGAGCCGAAGTCTGGGACGGTGAAGGTCCGGGTGAAGGGCACGAACAGGTTCGTGGAGCTGACCGAGGGGATGCAGGTCCCGCTGGGGAGCGAGCTCGACCTGCGGAGCGGGCGGATCACGCTGACGGCGGCGTCCGACAAGTCGGGCGGCACCGCGACCGCGGACTTCTACGGCGGCATCGCCCTAGTTCGCCAGACGAAGGGCGCGAAGCCGATCACCCGGCTCACGCTCACCGAGAAGCTGGCCTGCCCGAACGCCGGCAGGGCGAACGCGTCGGCACGGCGCAAGAAGAAGCGCCGGCTGTGGGGCGACGGCAGCGGCAGCTTCCGGACCGAGGGCTCGTACAGCTCGGCCACCGTTCGTGGCACGAAGTGGCTGGTCGAGGACCAGTGCAAGAGCACACTCACCCGCGTGGTGAGGGGCAGCGTCTCCGTCCGCGACTTCGCGAAGAAGAAGACCGTGGTCGTGAAGGCCGGCAAGCAGTACGTGGCGCGACGCAAGGGCTGAGCATCGCCTTGCTCCCGTCGGGTCCCTGACCGTCCGACCGGGTCGCATTGACACGTTCACGATCTTCAAGGTCACGACGGCGCAGGACAGCGACGACAAGGAGTGCGCGACAGATTGCACACTCGGTCTTCCTGGCCCGCACCGGCGACCAGGTGGACGTTCCCGCGGGAACGTATCTCTTGGTCGACGGAGAGGTGTTCCTCACCTCGACACGATCGTTGGCGCGCGCTAGCTAAGCTAGCTAAGACGCGCTACAATCAACGCCATGGCCCAGGTCGGGATGCATGAGGCGAAGACCAAGCTGTCCCAGCTCGTCGAGCGCGCGGAGGCGGGCGAGGACATCGTCATCGCCCGCAACGGCAAGCCCGTGGCCCGCTTGGTGCCGGTGAGCTCCACGAACTCCTTCGCCTCAATTCGCGGGATCTGGCGCGGAAAGGTGCACATCGCCGACGACTTCGACGAGCTGCCAGACGACATCGCTGAGGCGTTCGGCGCTCGTTGAAGCTTCTGCTCGACACGCACGCTGCCCTGTGGTGGCTCGAAGGCGACCGCATCGGCGGGGATGCCACACGCGAGCTGGGCGACGACACCAACCAGGTCCTACTGAGCGCTGTGGTTGTGTGGGAAGTCGCTGTGAAACGGTCGCTCGGGAAGCTGAGCTCGCCGCCGGACTTCGCCGCGCAGATGCTCGGCGCGGGGGCGCATGCGCTCCCGATGACGATCGAGCACGCGGCGGCCGTCGAAGCCCTGCCTTGGCACCACCGCGACCCGTTCGACCGGATGCTCATCGCCCAGGCGTCCATCGAGGGAGCGGCCATCGTCTCGCGCGACGACGCGCTACGCCCCTACGGCGTCAGGCTCGTCTGGTAGCCGGCCGTCCATCTGCTGACACCAAGGGAACGGAGGCCGGATCGGGATTCTCGGCGTGGCGGCCGCCGTACGTCTCGCGCTGCCCGGGACGGCGAGCGCGCGGCAGCCCCGCCGGTCAACGTCGTCACCGACGACGCCGTGCCGCCCGGGTGCGCGGTCGACGATTGCACACTTCGCGAGCGGGTCGAGGAGACGGGCGATGGCCAGACGATCGAATGGCCAAGCGCAGAGCCTGAACGAACGTCCAGGTTGCGTTGACGCCTCGGTCGCGCGAGGAAAGGATCGCTCAAGTGCTCAGACGGACCGCATTCCGGATGGGGCTGCCGGCGGCGATGGTGCTGGTCGTCCTCGCAATGCCCGCCGTGGCCGGAGCGCAGGTGAACACCGAGCTCGACCACCCGAACGACCCCGCCGGATGTGAGCCGGCTCCTGGCGATTGCACGCTGCGGGAGGCGATCGCCGATCCCGCGCTCGCCGTGATCGACGTCCCGGCCGGGCTGTACGAGCTGACCGAGGGCGAGCTGGTCGTCGCGCGCGACGTCACGATCAATGGCGCCGGCGCACGCGACACGGAGATCGGCCCCGACTTCGAGAGCGACCAGCGTGTCTTCCAGGTCGGCGAGGGCGCCAGCGTGACGTTGGCTGACCTGCGGATCCACGGCGGACGGCCGACCGGCCTTGCCACTGGCGGCGGGATCCTCGCCGACGCCGGCTCGACGCTCCGGCTGATCGACAGCGCGGTGGAGGGCAACACGGCCACGCACGGCGCCGGCATCGCGAGCTCGGGCACGCTCGAGCTCACCCGCACCACGGTCGCGAACAACGTCGCGTCCGACGACGAGGTGACGACGCACGGCGGCGGGATCCTGTTCACGTCGAGCGGTCAGGCGACGCTCGAGAACTCCACGGTGAGCGGCAACTTCGCCCACGAGGGCGCGGGAATCTATACCGACGGCGACCTCGTCCTGCGCAACGTGACGATCGCCCAGAACGAGACGCACACCGGTGTGCGAGGCACCGGCGGCGGCATATTCCAGGCGTTCGAGGCGGGGGACCTCACGACCGCGTCCAACACGCTCGTCGCGGAGAACTTCGGCGGCAACTGCGCGGGAACCAGCGACCATCCCATCCAGTCAACCAACGGCCTCAGCGACGAGGCCGCCAACCCGACCTGCAACGCGCCCGACCCGACCAATCAGCTCGTCGAGGACGCGCGCATCGAGTTCCTCGACGACAACGGCGGGCCGACCGACACGCACGCGCTCGCGAGCGGAAGCCTCGCGATCGACCACGGCGGCGACCCCTGCCCACCCGAGGATCAGCGCGGCATCGAGCGACCGCAGCGAGCCGCCTGCGACATCGGGGCCTACGAGGCGACGCTCGAGGCTGCGCCGGTGCTCCTGGACGGCAATCCGCTGAACGTCTACGCGGACGGCGCCGGACGGATCCAGTTCCGGTTCGACGGCCAGCCGGCCGGCATCTTCTTCCCGTCCGGCGCGAACGCCGCCAACGCCGGTCTCGAGGTCATGCAGGGTGACACGCATTACGCCTTAGGGGCTGGGCGCACCGTGACGAGCGAGCCTGTCGTAGGGAGCGCCGGGAACGCCCGGACGCTGACCGCGCAGTACAAGGTCGGCCCAGACCTGCTCGTCGACGAGACGCTCGCGTACGTCGACGGATCCCAGATCGTCAACGTGCGCTATCGCATCCAGAACACGGCCGGGACCGCGGTGACGTTCCGCGCTGGCGAGCTCGCCGACCTCTACCTCGGCGGCAACGACGCCGGCACCGGGGTCTTCAGCCCCGGCCCGCCACGTTTCATCGGCGGCACGAGCGCGGACGGGGTCGCATCGGGCCTGCTCGAACAGACGCCCTGGCTCCGCTACCAGGAGGACCACTACTCGACGGTCTTCTCCGACTTCGCGAGCAACGGTCTCACGAACACGATCGAGGAGGCGGTCGTCGACAACGGCGTCGGCGTCGAGTGGGAGCACACGCTCCTGCCGGAGCAGGCGACGACCATCGATGTCGCGTGGCAGGTCGGGTTCGACACGACGCCCGACACCGGGACACTGCGGGTGGTCACGAACGTAGTCAACGACAACGGCGGCGCCAGGGGCCCGGGCGACTTCACGGTGCACGTCCGCAGCGGCGGCGCCGACGTCGCCGCGACCCCGGGGAGCGCGGCCGGGACCAGCCACACGCTCGCCCCGGGCGCGTACACGGTGTCGGCCGACGCGATCGCGCTCTACGCGATGTCCATCTCAGGCGACTGCGCCGGCGACGGAAGCGTGACCGTGCAGGGCGGGCAGGCCAAGACGTGCACGATCACGGCCGACGACATCGCGCAGGCTCCGCAGGGCGGGCAGCTCCAGCAGGCTCCGCAGGGCGGGCAACTCCCGCCGCCCGAGGTGGGGGAGACGGTGAACGTGGTGCCCAAGCAGGGCACGGTCAAGATCAAGCTCAAGGGGAGCAACAAGTTCGTCGAGCTCCAAGCGGGTCAGCAGATCCCGGTGGGGACGGAGATCGACACACGCAGCGGACGGGTGTCGCTGACGGCGGCGGCGAATACGTCGGGCGGGACAGCGACAGCCGACTTCTACGACGGCCTGTTCCGGGTCGGCCAGACGAGCGGTTCCAAGCCGACCACCACGCTGAAGCTGACCGAGAAGCTCAGCTGCCCGAAGAAGGGCGGCAAGGCCAACGTCGCCGCCAGGAGGAAGAAGAAGCGGAGGCTGTGGGGCGATGGCAGCGGCAAGTTCCGGACCGAGGGCTCGTACAGCTCGGCCACCGTGCGCGGCACGAAGTGGCTGACCGAGGACAGCTGCAACACCACCCTCACCCGTGTGGCGAGGGGGAGCGTCTCCGTCCGCGACTTCGCCAAGAAGAAGACGGTGGTTGTGAAGGCCGGCAAGAAGTACGTCGCGAAGCGGAGGGGCTAACCCCACAGCACCGAGATCGGCGCCGCGAGGAGTCGAACGCCGAGCTCATAGACGCGCGGTCCCGTGTGCAGGACGACACCAGCCACGAACTCCGCGTCGTACTGGTCCCGCAGCCAAGCGAGATGGCGGGCTGTCTCCGTGCCTGGCGCGGCGTCGGCCTTGATTTCGACGGCGATCAGGCGGCGTCCGGCCAGCTCGGTGACCAGGTCGACCTCCTGATGTGTGCCCAAATAGCGTTTTGGACCAGGTAATACTGGCGCTTTCGCCCCAACCTCGGTAGCGGTTTGGCTCGCTACAGGCCCAGCACGAGACAGAGGGCGTCGTCGACAGCTCTCAGCTCGGATGCGGCCAGGCGTCCGGCCGTTTCGCCCAGTCGTTGTGGGTCGACGACGCTGGTCTGCTCGACCAATACACGCGTCTCCTGCCCCAGGAGCTCGATGGCAGGCCGGAATGTCGCGGGCAGGGCGCGCGTGGAGGTGGGCGCGACGAGCACCGTGCTCAGATCGAGTAGTTCGTCGGCTTGGACGAGCACCGCATAGCGTGCGTCGCGCTGCTCATGACCCCGCGCGCGGCTTGGGGCGGGTAGACGGAAGACCTCGCCGCGGACCACTACTCGTGGACTTCCGGCGCCAGCTCGGCCATCTGCTCACGCACGAGCCGCATCTCCTCACGGTCGGCGGCATCCCGCGAGAGCTTGCGGACCTCGTCGCGCAGCGCGGATCGAGTCCGGCGCCGCGCGGCAGCTTCGCGCAGCGCGGTGCGCACAGCTTCCGAGTCGTTGAGACCTTCGGAACGCACCACATCGAGCGCCGCAGCGGCCGCATCGTCAAGCCGCACGTGCAGCGAGCGTGCCATACGGTGACTGTAGCACGATCTGTGCTACGGGATCGGGGCGAGCGGTGACCGGGCCCGTCGAGTAGGTGGATCTCGATGCCGATACATTGGGTACAAAGAGCACATGGAGCACTATCAAGATATTGCGTCTAGTCTCGACATTCGCTCCAAGGGAGCGTACGATTGACGTGACCGACGAGGAGGATCCCCATGCCAGCCGCAGCGCCGACAACACCGACGATCTTGCGTCGTAGCGAGGCCGCGGAACGGCTCGGCGTGCACGCCAACACACTGGCCGGCTGGGTCAGGCGAGGCTGGCTCGCGGGCGTGAAGATGCCCAGCGGCGAGGTGCGTTACCGCGAGGAGGACGTCGAGGAGCTGCGCAAGCGCATCTACGCGCGGTAGCGCGGTTCGTCCGACTTGTCGCATAGCGTGAAGTGCTCCACTGGTGTGGAGCGCTTCGCATGTCCGAACACGACAACGACGGCTTCTACTGGGAGCCCGGCGCCGACCATCCCCTCCGCCAGGGGGATCTCCTGTTCAACGTGCCGATCGCGCTCATGCCGCAGCGTCCTCGGTTCGTGCTCGGCGCCGGCGAGGACGTTCGAACCGAGTCGTTCGACGACTATCCCGAGAACGCGCCGTCGGCCGAGATCGTCGTCGCTGCGAACTTCGGCGTCCTGAGCATGGTGATCACGCCGACATGCCACGTCTCGGAAGGCGAGAAGGACGAGAACGTGGTCGCGGTCGTCCCGGTCGAGGCGCTCAATCTCGTGGTGCCGGACCTCGCCACCGCCCGGAATGTCCGGGCTGGGAAGAACGTGCCGCTGCACATGTTCGCGCTGTCTCGCACTGCCCTCGGCAGCGGCATCCTCGGCTTCGATGGCGTCGCGCTGCTCGACCGGCCGGCGTCGCTGCTCAAGGACAACCTTCGCGACTACCGGCGGCTTGGGCTCTACGTCGAAGCCCGGATCGAGCTCCGCAAGGCTCTCGCCCGCTTCTGGGCTCGAGGCGACGCAAGTGAGAGCATCGACCGCTCGATGCGCCCGCAGATCGAGCGCCGACCGCTGGAGGACCTCGAGTAAGGCAAGGCCGCCTAGGGTCGCAACGCCCGCATCTCGTGCAACCGAGGCCGCTTCAGACCTTCATCTGAGACCGGCCGGAGTGCCGCCCGACTTGAGCCGGGGCCGGCCACCGGTTGACACGCTCTGCGCGGCTCGGTCACCATCCGCGCGCCGTGAACTGGGTCTCCGTCCTCGCCGTCTTCCTCGTCGCGCACATGGTCGGCGACTACCTGCTTCCAGACCGACTGGCAGGCGCGAAACAAGCGCGGCGGGCTGAGCGGCGGCGTCGCGCTCCGGGCGCTCGCGACGCACATCGCGACCTACACGCTCGCCTTCGTCCCAGCCCTGATCTGGATCGGGGACCAGCTCGGCATCGGCTGGGCACTGCTCGCCGGAGCGCTCGTCGCGCTCCCGCACCTGGTCATCGACGACGGCCGCCTCGTCCGGGCCTACCTCGCGCACGTGAAGCGAGCCCCGGAGTTCGACTTCAGCCTCGCCGCGTCCGTCGACCAGTCCTTCCACATCCTCTCGCTCTGCCTGGTCGCCCTGCTCGTCGGCGCGGCCTGATACCTGCCAAAGCGTCCAGTTCGGGTTGACACGTAGGCACTCGCTGGCAGACCATGCTCGCCTTGCCCCGCGGGAGCCGTGCCATCGTCCTGTTCGTTGCCGTACTGGCCGCACTAGCTGTGCCTTCGGTTGCGGAGGCGGTGGTCCAGGTCAACACGACGGCCGACCAGAACGACGGGAGTTGTCCCGTCGACTGCTCGCTGCGTGAGGCCGTGATCGTCGCAAGCCGCACCGGAGACGTCGTGCAGGTGCCTGCCGGCACGTACACGCTGAGCCTCGGGCAGCTAAGCGTCGGCAGCAACGTGACGATCCAGGGAGCCGGAGCCGGCGCGACCGTCATCCAGGGCGGCAACAACCAGCGCGTGCTCCTGATTACCGTCCAACGCGACGATTACGGGCGTGACGATCACGGGGGGCGTTAACGGCTTCTCCGGCGCTGGCATCGAGGTCGGGATCAACCAACTTCCCTTGACGCTCAACCTCAGCCGCAGCGCGATCATCGGGCAACTTCGCCACTCTCGCCTCCAACGGGTTCGGGGGCGGCATCATGGTCCGCGGGCTCGCGACCCTCGTGATGACGAACACGACGGTGTCCGGCAACCACGTCGCGGCGACGACGGGATCGGCACCGGCGCTGGGATCTACGTCGACGGTGGCGGTAGGGCGGAGCTGCGCAACTCGACCGTCAGTGGCAATGTGTCGGAACTCGGCTCGAGCCCGGGCCTCGGTGGCGGCATCGGCGTCGACGCCGCGGGCGCCCTAGTGCTGGAGAACGTGACCGTGGCCTCGAACACGGCTGGGACCGGCGGTGGCATCTTCGTGCAGACCGCGACCAGCGTGCCGGCCGCAACGCTGACGATCTCTGACTCGATTGTCGCCGGCAACTCCGGTGCTCAATGCAGCGGCCCGACCGCGCATTCGGGTGACTACAACCTGGCCAACGACGCAAGCTGCGCTTCACCGCCACGGGCGACAAGCAGAACGTCAACCCGCTCTGGGACCCCTCCAGGTCAATACCGGCCCGGGCTGACGGCTACGCATGCGCTCGATCCGGCGAGCCCGGCGATCAACGCGGGAGATCCTCTGACGTGCAAGGCGACCGACCAGCGCGGCGTGCCGCGTTCAACCTGCGACATCGGCGCGTTCGAGTACGTGACGCCGACGCTGCGAGTGGTCACGCAGGTCGTCAACGACCAGGGCGGGACGCGGGATCCCTCGGATTTCGTCGTTCACGTGACCGCCGGGTTCGACGTCGGCGGAAGCCCGCAGCCGGGTACTGGTGCGGGCGCGACGTACACGCTCCCGGCCGGCACGTACACCGTGTCGGCCGACGCGCTGGCCGGCTACTCGTTCACGGCGGCTGGCGACTGCGCGGCCGGCGGGACCGTCTCCCTGGCCGAGAACGAGGCGAAGACGTGCACGATCGTTGCCAACGATCCGCCCCCGGTCGCGGGTAAGAACGTGAACGCGATCCCGAAGAGCGGGACGGTGCGGATCAAGCTTCCCGGCAAGAACCGCAAGTTCCGCCGGCTCGTCGAGGGGGAGCAGATCCCTCTCGGGACGACGATCGACACGCTGAAGGGGCGCGTCACGCTGGTCGCCGCCGCCAACAAGACCGGCAAGACGGCGACGGCGGACTTCTACGACGGGATATTCAAGGTCCTCCAGACCAAGGGCGCGAAGCCGATCACGCGCATCGTTCTGGTCGAGAAGCTCAGCTGCAGGAACGCCGGCAAGGCGTCGACCGCGGCCACGCGCAAGAAGCGGCGGCGGATCTGGGGGGACGGGAGCGGCCGGTTCCGAACCGAGGGCGACTTCAGCTCCGCGACCGTACGCGGGACGAAGTGGCTCGTCGAGGACCGATGTGCCAGCACGCTGACACGCGTCGTCCGAGGCAAGGTCGCCGTGCGCGACTTCGTGAAGAGGAAGACGGTCATCGTGCGCAAGGGCAAGCGGTACGTCGCGAAGGCCGCGTGACCCGTCCAAGCGTCCAGACCCCTTGACACGCCGTGCACACCTCAAGACCATCGCGCCTAGATTGAGAGCAGGAATTCGACTGGGGATCGCCGCGGTCGTCGCGGCGCTCATCGCGCTCGCGGTGCCGGGCGTTGCCGCGGCGCAGTTCGGCAACCTCGTCGTGAACAGGACGGCGGACGGCAACGACGGCGAGTGCAGCAACGACTGCACGCTGCGCGAGGCGATCGCGCTGGGCGACGTGTCGACGGGCCGGTGGGTCGAGGTCCCGCCCGGGGTCTATCGCCTGACCCTCGGACCGCTGGTCCTCGGCAACGACAACGTCCTCGGCGGGAGCTTCCTCAACAACCGCAGCGCCGGCGCCCGCACCACGGTCATCGACGCCGGCGGCCAATCTCGCGCGATTCACGTCCCGTCCGGCGTGAGCGGAATTCTCGCCGGCGTGACGATCACCGGCGGCCGCGCGGACACGGGCGGTGGGATCCTCTTGGAGAGCGGCTCACAGCTCTTCCTGTACGACGGCATCGTCAAGGGCAACACCGCGACCACCCGAGGCGGCGGCATTACGAGCGGGGGCGACTTCTTCGCGTACTCGTCGACGATCTCCGGCAACATCGTGACCGGCGGCGCCGGCGGAGGCATCGCGGTCGAGCCGAACAGCGACGCCTCCATCTGGGCCTCCACGGTGAGCGCCAACCAAGCGGCGAGCGGCGGCGGCGCCGCGACGAGCGGAACGCTCACCCTCTTGCAGGCGACGATCGCCGGCAACGGCGGCGGCGGCGTTGTCGTGGAGCCCGCGGCGAGCCCCGGGCTGTCGCTCAACAACACGCTTCTGGTCGGCAACCAAGGGGGCGCGTGCGGCGGTGGCGGGCTCACGAGCGTCTTCCGCGGCAACTGGACCGGCAACCTCGACGACGACGGGACGTGCTTCGGCGCCGGCGGGGGAACGACCAACGGCGCTCCGGGTCTCGGGGCGCTGACGAACAACGGCGGGCCCACCGACACGCACGCACTGCTCGCCGGCAGTCCCGCGATCAACGCCGGGGATGCCCAGTGGTGCGGCGTCGCCGGGACCGACCAGCGCCACGCCGAGTTCGTCGGCAACTGCGACATCGGCGCCTTCGAGTTCGGCGGCAAGCCGCCGGAGCTTCAACTGCCGCCTCCCGAGGCCGGCGAGACCGTCAACGTGTTCGAGGCGCGCGGCCGCGTCCGCGTCAAGATCCCCGGCAGCGACGAGTTCTTCGAGCTCGAGCAGGCCCAGCAGGTCCCGGTCGGCTCCACGTTCGACACCAGCAGCGGCCGCGTGACCCTCCAGGCCGCCGGCCGCCAGAAGGCCTGGTTCTACCAGGGCGTGTTCAAGCTCGGCCAGGGGAAGGGACGCAAGCCGCTCAGCACGATGACCCTGACCGGCAAGCTGAGCTGCGGCGGGAGCGCGAACGCCGCGGCAGCGAGGAAGAAGCGCCGGCTGTGGGGCGACGGCAAGGGCAAGTTCCGCACGAAGGGCGAGTTCAGCTCCGCGACCGTCCGAGGCACCAGGTGGCTGGTGGAGGACCGCTGCGACGGCACGCTCACCCGCGTCGCGAAGGGCAAGGTCGCGGTTCGTGACTTCGTCCGCAAGCGCACGGTCGTCGTGAGTGCCGGCAAGCAATACCTCGCCAAGCGCCGAAGGTGAACTGGGTCTCGGTCTTCGCGAGCTTCCTGGTCGCGCACATGGTCGGCGATTACCTGTTCCAGACCGACTGGCAGGCGCGGAACAAGCGTGGCGGCCTGAGCGGTGGCGTGGCCTTCCGCGCGCTCGTGTCCCACGTCACCACCTACACGCTCGCGTTCGCGCCGGCGCTGATCTGGATCGGCGACGAGCTCGACGCCGGCTGGGCGCTGCTCGCGGCCGCGCTGATCTTCCTGCCGCACCTGGTGCTGGACGACGGCCGCGTCGTGCGGCTCTGGCTCGCGCGCGTCAAGGGCGCCGAGCGGTTCGACATCGGCCTCGCCGCGTCGGTCGACCAGTCGTTCCACGTCCTGTCGCTGTTCCTCGTCGCGATCCTGCTGGGAGCGGCATGAAGCGGCGACGGCTGAAGCTGGCGGTGGTCGCCGTGCTGGTCGCGATCGGCGTCGGCGCGATCTTCGAGGCGACGGACGCCCTGCCCGACGCCCAGCTCGCCGTCGATCGACGCGATGTTCGACCTCCGCGGCACGCAGGATCCGCCGGCCGACGTCGTGGTCGTCGGGATCGACGACCGCACGCTCGAGGACAGCTCGTTTCCGCTCAACCGGCACCGTCACGCGCGGGTCATCGACCGGTTGACCGAAGCGGGCGCCGCTGTCATCGCCGTCGACATCCAGTTCACGGAGGCGAGCAACTTCCCCGCCGCCGACAACGCGCTGATCGAGGCGGTCCGCGCATCCCGCAAGGTCGTCCTCGCGACGACCGAGGTCGCCCCTGACGGCTCGACCGCGATCTTCGGCGGCGGCGAGGGCCTGAAGTACAGCCGCGCGATCCCCGCGAACGGGAACGTGACCCCCGACGAGGACGGCGTGATCCGCCGGTTCCGGGCGAGCGAGCAGGGACTCGAGACGTTCGCGGCCGCGGCCGTGCGCCGGAAGACCGGGGATGCGCCGCGGCTCGACGGAAGCGCTCTGATCGACTTCCCTGGACCCGCCGGCACGATCCGGCACCTGAGCTACCGCGACGTCGAGTACGGGCGCTTCGACCCGGCGGCCGTGCGCGGCAAGGTCGTCGTGGTCGGCGCCACCTCACCCCGCCTCCAGGACGTCCACGAGACGGCGACCGACCCGGCCATGCCGGGCCCCGAGCTGCAGGCCGCCGCGATCGCGACCGCCCTCGACGGCTTCCCGCTCGACGAGGCGCCCGGCTGGGTCGACTGGCTGCTGATCGTCGCGCTCGGCGCGGTCGGGCCGCTCGTCGGATACCGGTTCGGGAGCGCGATCGGGCTCCTCGCAGGGCTCCTCGCCGCCGCCGCGTTCCTCGGCGGCGCGGTGATCGCGTTCGACCAGGGCGTGATCCTGTCGATCGTTCCGCCGCTCGCGGCTGCGTTCGTCGGCCTCGTGGGCACCCTGCTGCTCGCCAACCCCGTCGCCCACCCGCGCTTCAACCGGTTCCTCGACGTCGTCAGCCCGGCCGAGGGGATGAACCTCCGGACCCGGCGGCTGCGCGCCGTGATGCTGCTCGGGACCGCGCTGTCGGTCGCCGTGCTCGGCCTGGGCTTCCAGGCCGTGGACGTCCTCAAGAAGCTCGAATTCTCGACCGTCGACCGGCGCTTCGACATTCGCGGCGAGCGCCCGCCGGGCCCGGTGGTGGTCGTCGCGATCGACGACAAGACGTTCGACGAGCTCAAGAGCCCGACCTTCCCGTTCAGCCGCAACCTGCACGCGCGCGTGATCCGCAAGCTCGCCGACGCGGGCGCGAAGGTCATCGTCTACGACGTCCAGTTCACGGAGCCGAGCGGCAATGACGCCGCGGACACGCGCCTGATCCAGGCGACGCGCTCGGCGGGCAACGTGGTGCTCTCGACGACGGAGGTCGCCGACGATGGCTCGACCGCCATCTTCGGCGGCGGCGAGGTGCTGGCGTACAGCCGCGGCGTCCCGGCCAACGGCAACGCGGTGAACGACGTCGACGGCCGCATCCGCCGCTTCGCGTTCGAGCCGCAGAAGCTCGACTCGCTGGCAACCGCGGCGCTCGACTTCGGCGCCGGCATCAAGACCCCGCCGGGCGAGACGGGGTGGATCGACTACGCGGGCCCGACGCGCTCGGTCCCGTACATCAGCTTCATCGACGTGATGCGCGGGAAGTTCCGCGCGTCGGACATCCGCGGCAACTACGTGGTGGTGGGCGCCTCGGCGCCTTCGCTGCAGGACCGGCACTCGACCTCCACCACAGGGTCCGGCCTGATGCCGGGGCCCGAGATCTGGGCGAACGCGATCAACACCGGCCTGCGCGGCTTCCCGCTGCACACCGTCCCCTGGTGGGTGGATGCGCTGCTGCTCGTGCTGCTCGCCGTCACCGCTCCGCTCGCCGCGCTCCGGATGCGCACCGCCTTCGCGCTCAGCCTCGCGGGCACGCTGCTGGCCGCGTTCCTCGTCGCCGCCCAGCTCGCCTTCAACGGGGACCAGGCGATCCTCGCCGTGGCGACACCGGTCATCGCCGCCGTCGTCGCGATCGCCTGCACCGCCGCGATCCATGGCCTCACGGTCGCGTTCGAGCGGGCCAACACGCGCGACGCGTTCGCGCGCTTCGTGCCCGAGTCGGTCGTCGACCAGGTGCTCGAGGACGCCGAGGGGGTCCGCCTCGGCGGCGTCCGCGGCGAGGCGACCGTCATGTTCAGCGACCTGCGCGGCTTCACCTCGTTCGCCGAGACGCTCGAGCCGGAGCAGGTGATCGCCGCCCTCAACCGCTACCTGACCGCCATGAGCGAGGCGATCCTCGACCATGGCGGGACGCTCGTGGCCTACATGGGCGACGGCATCATGGCCGTGTTCGGCGCGCCGCTGAAGCAGGAGGACCACGCCGATCGGGCGCTCGCGGCGTCGCGCGACATGCTCGAACGCCTGGAGGGCTTCAACCAGTCGCTGCGCGACGAGGACCTGCACGACGGCTTCAAGATGGGCATCGGGCTCAACAGCGGGCCCGTGATGTCCGGCAACGTCGGCTCCGAGCGCCGCCTGGAGTACACGGCGCTCGGCGACACCACCAACACCGCCGCGCGCCTGGAGGGCATGACGAAGGGCACGCCCCACCAGCTGTTCCTGGCCGACAGCACGCGCGCGGCGCTCACCCGGCCCGCGGACGACCTGGTCGAGGTCGGCGACTTCGAGGTCCGCGGCCGCAAGGCCAGCATCAAGCTCTGGTCGCTGGCCGAACCTGAGCCGGAGCACCAGGAGCCGACCCCGGCGACGGCGGAAGCATGACCGTAGCGCTCTCGACGTTCGCCCAGGATCAGCCACTTGCGCACCGGAGAGCAGCCGGTTTACGGTTGCCGGCGGGGAAGATCGCCACTCGACTAGAGGCGGGACGGAACGTGACCACAGAGAGGACGATGTCGTGAGCCAGGTGCTCGAGCCCACCGGCGACGCCGGGAAGACCTACACCATCGCGAGCTGGCTGCCGACGGTACGCATCAGCGGCCGTCCGCACCCGCACGCCACATGGGCCGAGGACGCCGTCACGATCGCGCTCGCCGCGTATACGCTCGTGGCGCTGTTCTGGGACGGCCTGCGGCACAACAACCTCACCGGCGTCGACAACTTCTGGTCGCCGCCCCACATCGCGATGTACCTCGGGCTGACGGCGGTCGGCGTGTGGATCGCGATCGTCCTGCTCCGGTACCAGAAGGGCCTCGACGACCTCGACTGGTCGGCCGTCCCGCGGGGCTACGGGCTGGCGTTCATCGCGCTGCCGCTGGCCGCGCTCGCCGGCCCGGCGGACTTCATCTGGCACCAGGCGTACGGCTTCGAGAACCAGATCGACTCCACGTTCAGCCCGCCGCATCAGGGCCTCTTCTACGCGGGCGCCCTCCTCGCGACGATCACGGCCGCCTCGGCGTGGCAGAAGCGCGACATCGTCGCCCCCTCGCTGCGCGAGCACCTGCCGACGGCGTTCTCGGTGACCTCGCTGACCGCGGTCATGCTGTTCGTCATCCACCAGATCATCCCGTTCTACGGCGGCGGCATCGCGGCGACGCAGGCGTTCCAGGACGACATCGCGAGCCGCGCCGACGCGTTCTCGCCGGGCGCCGACGCGGTCCACACCGAGGGCCTGTCGCGCGCGCTGACCCACTACGGTGACGCCGCGTTCCCCTACTACTTCTTCAGCACGCAGGCCAGCGTCGCCGGCATCCTGCTGTTCACGGTGGCGCTGATGGGGGCGGTCCTGATGATGCGCCGGCGCTGGCGCCTTCCTGTCGGCACGCTGACCATCACGTTCACGTTCCTGGCGTTGCTGTGGCCGATGCTCAGCGAGTACCGCGAGGCCGAGCTGATCCCGGCGCTCGTGCTCGCCGGCGTGATCGGCGACCTGCTGCTGGCGCGGCTCGGCGGCGGCGTGGGCCGCATCCGTCTCTTCGCCGCGCTGCTGCCGCTCGCGCTGTGGAGCCTGTTCTTCCTGTGCGTGGAGCTCTTCCAAGGCGGGCTCGGCTGGGAGCCGACACTGTGGTTCGGCCTCCTCGTCACGACCGCCGGGCTCGGCTTCGCCATGTCCTTGCTCGTGTTCCCGCCGTACGCCGGTGCGGCGATCGAAGGAGAGAACGCCTGATGGCCGACAAGCGCAAGCTCAGGACCGCGTCGACGACGTGGCGCAGGAAGATCGAGAGCCACGAGACGTTCTCGCACGACAGCATCGAGAGCCTCGGCTACGACTGGGAGCGGATCGGCAACCCCAAGATCGAGCCGAAGTACCCGTTCAAGGTCTACCTGCCGCGGACGCCGCAGGACGTGGCCGCCGCCGTCCGTGAGTGCAAGGAGCTCGGCCAGACGCTGAGGATCCGCAGCAAGGGCCACTCGAGCAACGACCTCGTGCTCAACCCCGGCGGCGCCGTGATGCTCATGCAGGGCATGGACCAGATCCTCGAGGTCGACGAGGAGAACCTCACCGCGACGGTCCAGGGCGGCGCGATCAGCGCGCTGATCGACGACCACCTCGCGCACCTCGGGCTCGGCCTGCCGGTGATCGGCGACCACCGCGACATCACCGTCGGCGGGTTCGCGTCGGTGGGCGGCATCAGCCCCGCCTCGCACCGCTTCGGCATGTTCATCGACAACGTGCTCGCGATCGAGTTCGTCGACTGGGACGGCGAGATCCGCCGCTGCTCGCGCGAGGACAACTCGGAGGACTTCTACAGCCTGCTCGCCGGGCTCGGCCGCCACGGCGTGATCACCGAGGTGACGCTGCGCCTGGTCCAGATCGACAAGTACCGGACGATCTGGGAGAACCACCAGACGCACTACCGCGACATGGACGCGTTCATCGCCGGCACGAAGCCGATCATCGAGGAGCCCGGCGACGTGATGATGGAGCGGGGCGTGTGGGTGGACTTCAAGCTGCCCAGCGACAAGCACATCGGCATCGGGCAGTTCTCGGAGTACCGCGAGACGTCGCAGACCGCGGTCCGCAAGGCCCGCAACAGCGGCTCCTACGGCGTGCTGCACGGGATCGGCCGCGTGGCCGGCAACCTGCCCGCCAAGCTCGACATGGCGCTCAAGTACGTCGGTATGGGCGGCGTGATGCTCAGCCCGAAGTACGCGTCGATCAAGAACATCGAGTTCTTCACCGACAAGGTGCTCGACTCGACGGTCGGCGACCCGACGCGGATGCTGATCGTGCTCGGCCCGCTCGACCGGTACGAGGAGCTGTTCCGGCGACTGTGGGGGCTGCTCGACGGCTACCGCGACGAGCACGGCTGCTTCACGTTCCTGTCGGTCTACGTGAAGAGCATCCGCTCCGACTACCTGGCGCGCGACGGCCAGGACCGCTTCTGCGAGCTCATGTTCTACACGGGCGTGCATCCCGACCGGATGACCACCGACCTGCTCGACGAGATCGTCGAGAAGTTCGACGACATCGTGATCGAGAACAACGCGTACAAGTACATGCACACGCGCACGACCAAGGACCCGGCGAAGCGGGCCAAGGTCGACCCCAACGCCCGCCACGCCGAGCGCCGCCGCGCGCAGGGCAACGGCGCAGGCGCGGTGCCCGCCGGCGCGAAGACGCCGGTGGAGACGCAGTCATGAAGCGCGAGATCCCCCTCTACACCCTGGAGGGGGTCAGCGACGCGGAGGTCACGACCCATTCGTTCTCCACCGAGGACGGGCTCGGCCTGAGCATGATGCGCTTCAACCGCGACCCCGGCAACGAGGCGCGCGACTCCGTGCTCATCATCCACGGGCTGACGACGTCGACGGACATGTTCATCATGCCCGAGCACGACAACCTCGTCAGCTACCTGCTGGACAACGGCTACACGGACGTGTGGTGCCTGGACATGCGGATGAGCAACCGGCACCACTACAACCTGTTCCCCCACCGGTACACGTTCGACGACATCGCGCTGTACGACTATCCGCCGGCGATCGACATCATCCGCCGGCACGTGGGCGACCGGCGGCTGCACGTGATCGCGCACTGCCTCGGCTCGGTCTCGTTCATGATGAGCCTGTTCGGCAAGGCCGTCGACGGCATCACGAGCGTGGTCGCCAACAGCGTCGGGCTCACGCCGCGGGTGCCGCGGTGGTCGAAGCTGAAGCTCAAGACGGCCCCCGCCGTGATCGAGCACGTCTTCGGCTTCCCGAACCTGAACCCGCGCTGGGCCGACGACCCGACGCTCACCCGCGGCAAGCTGTTCTCGAAGGGCGTGTCGCTCTTCCACCGCGAGTGCGACGTGCCGGCCTGCCACATGCTGAGCCTGATGTGGGGCACCGGCTGGCCGGCCCTCTACAGCCACGACAACCTCGCCGACGTGACGCACCGCCGCGGCGGCGACCTCTACGGCGCGACGAGCATGAACTACTACCGGCACGTCTACAAGATGCTGCGCGCCGGGAGCCGGCCCGTGAAGTTCGAGATCGGCAAGCCCGAGCACGCCGCGCTGCCGGACAACTACTTCGCGTACGCGCGCGAGATCGAGACGCCGGTGCTGCTCACCACGGGCGCCGACAACAAGGTGTTCGCGGACTCCAACATCGTCTGCCACGAGCGCCTGCAGGCCCTCGGCTGCGACCACCACGAGCTGAAGATCTACCCCGGCTACGGCCACCAGGACGTGTTCATGGGCAAGGACGTCGCGCGCGACTGTTTCCCCGCCATGCTCGATTTCATCCGCCGCCACGGGGAGCCGGCGTCCGCTCCCGCGGCGCAGGAGCAGCCGGAGCCGGTGCCGGCCGGCTAGGGGTCGTGAAAAGCCGGATCATCAAGACGGAGACGATCATCCACGCCCCCGCCGAGCGCGTCTGGGCAGAGATGACCGACTTCGCGTCGTTCCCGAGCTGGAACCCGTTCGTGCGGGAGGCCCAGGGACGGCTCGAACCGGGCGAGCGGCTGAAGATCCGGCTGGCGCTCGACCACGGGCTGAAGATGACGTTCCGCCCGCGCGTGACCGTCGTGCGGCCGAACCGCGAGCTGCGCTGGCTCGCCACGCTCGGCCGCCCCGGCGTCTTCGACGTCGATCGCGCGTTCCAGATCGAGCCCCGCAACGGGGGCGTTCGATTCGTCATGTCGGAGGAGTGCACCGGCTGGTTGACCCCGGTCATGTTCGCCACGAACCTCGAGGCGCAGCTGTACCGCGGTTACGACGCCTTCAACGAAGCGCTGCGCAAGCGCGTGGAAGAGACAGGGTGAAGTGATGCTGCAGACGCTGGGCAAGTGGGCCGGTGGACGGCGGACGAAGTGGTTCATCGTGGGCTTCTGGTTGGTCCTGTTCGTGGTGGCCACGTTGCCGGGCCAGCTCACCGACGTCACCGAGGACCGCATCTCGAGCTTCCTGCCCGACGACTCCGCCGCGATCGTCGCCGACAAGGTCATCGAGGAGCGCTTCCCCGGCGGCCAGACCACGTCGTCGGTGATCGTCTACCACCGCGACGACGGGCTGACCGACGCCGACCAGCAGACGATCCTGTCCGAGGCCGAGGAGGTCGCGCGCGTCGAGCACGTGCTGCCGCCGGTCGCGCCGTACGAGGGCGACTCGCCCGAGGGCCTCGTCTCCGAGGACGGCACGACCGCGTTCACGGTCGTCCCGATCAACGCCACCCGCCAGCAGGACATCAACACGCTGACCGAGGACGTGCGCGAGATCGCCAACGGCGGCTCGGGGCTGACTGCCCAGGTCACGGGCCCGGCGGCGCTCGAGACCGACCTTCGGCACGCGTTCGAGTCCGCCGACGTCACCCTGCTGCTCGTCACCGGCCTGCTCGTGCTCGTGCTGCTGCTGCTGATCTACCGCTCGCCGCTGCTGGCGCTGATCCCGCTCGTCGTCGTCGTGATCGCCTACGTGATCGCCAGCGGGGTGATCAAGGTGTTCGCCGACTCCGGCCTGCAGGTCACGAGCATCTCGACCTCGCTGCTGCTGGTGCTGATGTTCGGCGCGGGCACCGACTACTGCCTGCTGCTCGTGGCGAGGTACTCCGAGGAGTTGCACACGCACGAGGACAAGCACGAGGCCATCCGGCGGGCCACGCCGCGTGCGGCGCCCGCGATCATGGCCAGCGCCGGCACCGTCATCGCCGCCATGCTCGTGTTGATCTTCGCCGAGCTCGCGTCGACCCGGACCGTCGGCCCGGTCAACGCGGTCGGGATCTTCATCGTCATGGCCGCGAGCCTGACGCTGCTCCCGGCCATCCTCGCGATCGCCGGCCGCCGCGGCTTCTGGCCGAGCAAGCGGGCCGTGTTCGACCCGACGTTCGTGCCCGTCGAGGCGCCGGAGGAGGGCGACTCGCGCTGGGCGCGGCTCGGCCGCCGCGTCACCCGCCGGCCGGTGTTCACGATCGCCGCGGTTGTCGCCGCGTTCTGCATCGGCGCGCTCGGGCTCACGCAGTACGAAGAGCAGGCGAGCGTGGCCGGCGCCTTCCGCAACGCCACCGAGGGGACCGACGGCTACGACACCCTCAAGGCCAGCTTCCCGGAGGGCGCGCTCGGCCCCTCGACGGTGATCATCGACCGGCGCGACGGCCCGATCCAGGACGCCGACATCGCGGCCGCGCAGGACGCGCTGCGGGAGGTGCCCGACATCGGCACCATCACGGAGCCGTTCGCGCAGTCCGAGGACGGGTCGGCGGCCGCGTTCAACGTCGCGTTCCCCGACGACCCGTACAGCAACGCGGCGCTCGACCGCACCGACGAGATGCGCGATGCCCTCGCCCCGCTGGGGCCGGAGCTGCAGGGCTACGTCGGCGGGCTGTCCGCGATCATGGCCGACTATCGCGACGGGGCGCAACGCGACGCCCAGCTCATCGTGCCACTCGTCCTGCTCGTGATCTTGCTGACGCTGATCGCGCTGCTGCGGGCGATCGTCGCGCCGCTGTACCTGATCGGCTCGGTGATCCTGTCGTTCTTCGGCATCTACGGCGTCTGCCTGGTGTTCTTCAAGACGGTGCTCGACGAGAGCGGGTTCGACCCGAGCCTGACGATCTTCGGCTTCATCTTCCTGGTCGCGCTGGGGGTCGACTACAACATCTTCCTCATGGACCGCGTCCGCGAGGAGGCGCACCGGATCGGGACGAAACGCGGCGCGCTGCGGGCGCTCGTCACCACGGGCCCGGTGATCACCAGCGCGGGCATCATCCTGGCCGGCACGTTCGCGGTGCTGGCCATGCTCCCAATCGCGATCCTCGTCGAGCTCGGCACCCTCGTCGCCTTCGGCGTGCTTGTCGACACGTTCATCGTGCGCAGCATGCTCGTGCCGGCGCTCGTCACCGTGTTCGGCGACAAGAGCTGGTGGCCGTCGGCGCTGTCGCGGACCGCGGCGCCGGCCGAGGCGATGGCCGCGGAGGAGCGGCGGAAGGAACCGGTCTAGCGCTGCCAGATGTCGCGGCCCTCGGCCGCCCGCCGGGCGAACCCGGGGGCCGCGAAGCGCTCGTAGTACTCGACGTCCAGGTGTGAGAACTGGACCCAGATGCCGGGGAGGTGGAAGGCGTCGGTGTGCGCCGGGAAGCGGCCGTACGTCTCCACCAGGTAGCGGCAGATCTCCTTCGTGTAGGCGATCGCCTCGGGCGGGTGGGGCCGGGCGCTGTCGAGGTAGCGCTGGGCGTCCGCGCGGTCGCGGTAGGCCTGGCCGAAGACCTCGGCCGAGCCGTACGGGCCGCCGGCCGCGAACTTCTCCTCGATCACCTGGTCGACCGCCGCGTCCATGTCGGTCACGTACGGCGGGCACAGGCCCTCCAGGACGCCGTCGATGCCGACGTAGTTCGGCTGGGAGGCGGGCACCGGCGGCCAGCGGCGCCAGCGCCCGGGCGCGGGCTTGGCGAGGTGCTCGCGGAAGCCGAGGCCGAGGCGCCCCGGCTCGCGGCGCCAGATGCCGGGAATTAGCGGCGAGCCGTGGACCCAGCCGCCGAGGCGCAGCGCCTCGCCCATCAGCATCAGGTTCTGGAGCAGGAAGTACGGCTCGGGGAGGGTCCGCGCGTCGCCGAACACGGCGCCGATCGGAAGCGGCGCGTCGGGCGTCGCAAAGCCGCCGCGGGCACGTGCGAGGCCGCCGATCGGCTGGTACGGGATCGCGTCCACGAGCCCGACCTTCGCCGCCAGCCACGCCACCCACTCCACCGCGCCGCGGGGCCGGAACGGCCGCCACTCGTCGAGGAACAGCGGCACCTTCCCGTGCGGCTCCGACAGCAGGATCAGCATCCCGTTGATGTACTGGCGCGTCTGGTCCACGACAGGCAGGAAGCACGTCGTGCCCGGCGCGTTGGAGTGCTGCGCGTTCCAGCCGAGGTAGTAGGGCCACTCGCGGGGGAACTCGAACCGCCCGTCGTGCACCTTGCGCTTGACCGCGTCCGCGTACGCGAGCCAGTCGGCCTCCGTGCGCTCCTCCCAGCGCAGCGGGATGTCGCGGAACAGCTCGATCGCCTCCCGCTCGCGCGGGCGCCGGAGCAGCCAGATCGCCTCGTCGTTGATCATGAACAGCGACGTCGCCTGGCAGTTGTCGGCGCTGCTCGCGGCGCGGCCGGTCACGTGCAGGAACGGCGTGCCGAGCTCGGCCGTGCCGTCCGGCTTCTCGAGCGGCCCGTCGTGCATGACCGGCCCGGTCGGCCCGGTCGAGGCGATCAGGATCGCCTCCTCCAGCGGCGTCAGCGGCGACGGCTCGCTGCCGCTCTCGTAGAACCCGGGGATCGAGACGCCCTGCGCCACCCGCCGCGTGCGCCGGTCCTGCAGGCACGCCGCGACGGGATACGAGAAGAGGTCGGCCAGCCCGCGATGTTCGCGAAGCGAACTCGCAGGGCCGCGCTCGCGCGGCTCCGTCACGCGTGGCGCTCGAGCTCGGCGAGCGCGATGGGGAACACGTCGCGCTCGGCGTCCCTGCCGAGCCACAGGTCGAGGTGCGCGTAGCCCGGGAGCACGTGCCGCGTGTAGCGCTCCGGGCCGTTGGCGGCGCCCAGCATCTGGTGCGTGGCCTCGAGCCCGCGCGGCAGGAACATCCGGTTCTGCTCGCCCGTGATGAACGCGATCGGCATCCGGTAGCGGTCGGTGTTCGAGAGATAGACGTCGCGCCCCTGGGCGTCGACGGCGCGGCCGCCCTTGCGGACCATCACGCCCATGTGCTCGAAGAACGTCATGTTGCTGTTGCCGAAGAACCTCGGGACCGACTCGGCCATCGTGGCCTCGTCGATCCGCGAGTGGTCGAAGACGTCGCCGTAGATGAAGTAGATGCGACGACCGACCGGGCTGTCGTGCACGCGGCTGATCGGCAGCGAGCGCATGACGCGCTCGAGCGCTCGGTCCTGCAACGAGTCGGGCCGGTAGTCGGTGCTGATGGTCGGCATCCCGAGCCTGCGGAGGACGGTCGGTACCCGCGCGTACGCCCGCAGCCGGTTGGCCGGCGTTGGGATCGGGTGGCCGGCGAGCGCGGAGAAGGTGGCGGACCGGACGCCCTCCAGCCCGCCCCCGATCGCCATGAACAGCGTCAAGCCGCCGATGCAGTGCCCGAACGCCTGGACCGACTCGGCGCCGGTCTCCCGCCTGACTTCGGCGATCGCCGCCGGCCAGTCGCGCAACGCGATGTCGTCGACGGTGAACTGCGTGGCGCTGGACTCCAGCTCGGGGCTGGCGCGGTAGTCGAACAGCCAGACGTCGTAGCCGTTCTCGGCGAGGTAGGCGGCGAAGCTCTTGGGCACGGTCTCGAGCGCGAACGCGCGAGCGGAGTTGCCGTAGCCGGGGGCGAGCACGACCGGGCCCTTGTCGCCCGTCGCGTACCGCGTCAGGCGCACCTCGGTCCCGTCGGAGGTGGCGACCGGGTGCACGGCGAGCAGCATGACTGCGTTTCTATTCGACGCCGCCGGTTGCGTCCAGTATGGATTCAGCATGGAACGCCTGTCGCGATTCGTCCGCCGGCGCCGCCGGCTCGTCCTGACCCTCTGGGGCGTGCTGCTGCTCGCCTCGCTGCCGTTCGCGGCGCGTCAGACCGAGAACCTCACCGGCGGGGGCTTCGAGGTGCCGGGCACCGGGTCGGTCGCGGTCGAGGAGCAGGTCGACCGCTTCGAGGGCGCGAGCTCGGAGACGCTCGCCGTCGTGCTCGAGGGCGCCGATCCGGAGGCGGCGGTCGGTCGCGTCGAAGACGCGGTGGCGACCGTCGACGGGGTCGCGCTGGCCGGCGACCCGACGACGGACGGGTCGGTGATGCTGCTCCCGCTGACGTTCGACGGCAACCGCGACGAGGCGCTCGACGTCGCCAAGGACCTGCGCGAGGAGCTGCAGGTCGGCGAGCGCGTCCACGGGGTCCAGGCGTACCTCGTCGGCCAGTCGGCCATGTGGGCGGGCATGCAGGAGCTCCAGCAGGAGGACCTCGAGAAGGCCGAGGCGGCGGGCTTTCCCGCCATCCTCATCGTGCTGCTGGTCGTGTTCGGCTCGGTGCTCGCGGCGCTGCTGCCGGTCGGCCTCGGCGTCGCCGCCGTGCTCGTCACCGGCGCGGCGGTCTACTTCCTCGCGCTGGCCACCACGATGTCGGTGTTCGTGACCAACGTGGCCTCGATGCTCGGCATCGGCGTGGCGGTCGACTACTCGCTGTTCCTGCTCTCGCGCTACCGCGAGGAGGTCCACAAGGGCGACGACCGCGCCCATGCGCTCGACGCCGCCATGCGCACCTCCGGCGCGACGGTCGTCTTCTCGGGCGTCACGGTGCTGGTCTCGATGGCCGGTCTGTTCCTGCTCAACTCGCCGGTCATGCGCTCGCTGGCCATCGGCGCCATGGTGGTGGTGGCGATCGCGGTGCTGGGCGCGGTCACGCTGCTGCCCGCGCTGATCGCGCTCCTGGGCCGCCGCGCCGACGAGCCGGGCCGCGTGGTGAGCGCAACCGGCGCGCTGGCGCGCCGGTTGCGCCGCACGAAGGCGGGGCCGGGCTTCTGGGAGCGCTGGACGGCGCGCGTGATGCGACGTCCATGGCTGTCCGCCACGCTCTCCGCCGCGATCCTGCTCGTGCTCGCGATCCCGGCGCTCTCGCTCGAGTACGGCAACGGTGCGCTGCGGATGTTCCCCGCCGACCACGAGACGCGGCAGGGCGCCGAGCTGGCCGCGGGCGTCGCCGGGCCCGGCGCGTCCGCACCGGTGCTCATCGTGGCGCCGACGCAGGGGGCCGACCGCTACGCCGATCGGCTCTCGAACACGCCCGGCGTGGCGGCCGTGCTCGACCCGCAGCCCTCCGAGGACGGCCGCGCGGTGCTCATCCGCGTCGTGCTCGACACGGATCCCGAGAGCCCCGAGGCGCTCGCGCTGGTCGACCGCCTGCGTGAGGAGAGCCCGCCCGGCGTCGACATCGGCGGCGCCACCGCCCAGGCCCAGGACTTCAACGACCTCATCTCCGGCGGCATCTGGAAGGTCTTCCTGTTCGTGATGGTGTGCAGTTACGTGGTCCTGCTCGTGGTGCTGCGCTCGGTGCTCCTGCCGCTGAAGGCGGTGCTCATGAACCTGCTGTCGATCGGCGCGGCCTACGGCGTGATCGTCGCGGTCTTCCAGTGGGGCTGGCTGGACGGCGTCACCGGCTACGACTCGCTCGGCTACATCAACACGGTCACGCCGCCGCTGCTCCTGGCGATCGTCTTCGGCCTCTCGATGGACTACGAGGTGTTCCTGCTCTCCCGCATCCGCGAGCGCTACCTCGCCACCGGCGACAACCGGCTGGCGGTGGCGCAGGGCCTGCAGGCCAGCGCCAAGGTCATCACCAGCGCGGCGCTGATCATGGTCGTCGTCTTCGCCACCTTCACGCTCACCGGCGTGCCCCAGATCAAGGAGATCGGCGCCGGCCTGGCCGTGGCCATCGCGCTGGATGCCACGCTCGTGCGGCTCGTGCTCGTGCCGGCCACGATGGAGCTGATGGGCAAGTGGAACTGGTGGCTGCCGGCACGCGCTCGACCGCGTGCTCCCGCACGCCGACTTCGAGCGCTCAGAGCCCGATGCCGGGCTCGCCGCCGCCGCCCGGGATCATCTGTAGGTCGTCCCAGGCCTTGGCCGCGAGCTCCCAGTCGGTCTCCGAGTCCTGGCCCTCGGTGGTGCGCAGCATCCGGATCAGGTACGCGAGCGCGGCGAGCATCGCCATCGCCGCGAACACGATCTGGACGCTGAGGACGCCCTCCTCGGTCCAGTAGACGTCCTCCAGCTCGAGCAGGAGCGCGGACTCGTCGAGCACGAGCGCCACGCCGATGCCGAACGGGAGCGCGAGGTACTTGTCGTAGTCCGAGCCCTTCATGCCGATCGCCACCCCGCCCGCGGTGAGCGCGATGACGCCGCCCGGGAGGAAGTGGTGGATGTGGCGCGTGCCGACGACGACGTTCTGGATCGGCCCGAGCCCTCCGTGCTCTCGGATGTGCCAGGTGATCCCGCGCGTGACCCCGAACGTCACCGAGAACGACGCGAGCATGTTGAAGAGCGAGTTCTCGCGCGTGCGGCTGACCCCGTAGCCCTCGCGGATCACCTTCAGCGAGCGCTTCACCGGGTTCATGACCTCCTGGCTGCCGGCCGTCTCGCGGCTCACCGGCAGCATGCCGAGCTTCCACACGCGGGCCAGCTCGGCGCCCATCACCGTCAGCACGGCGCCGCCGGCCAGCGCACCGAGCAGGTGCGTGCGGCCGGAGGCCTGGCGCCCCGCCTGGCTCGCCTTCTTGAGCCGCTCCTCCTTACGCCGCGACATGCGCCCGCCTGCCCTTCTTCAGGTAGGCCTCGGCCAGCTGGCCGAGGAAGATGACGCCGAACTTCAGCAGCCCGCCCACGCTGCCACGGAACGTCGTGAGCTGCTTGGCGAAGTCGCGCGCCCGGATCCGCAGGACGCCGGAGGCGACGAGCTCCGCGTCCGGCTCGGCGTGCTCGTCGACGTGGCCGCGCAGCACGCGGGTGAACAGCGTCGTGGTGTCCTTCCAGACGTCGAAGCCGGCGTCGTCCTGGACCAGCTTGAAGCCGCTGAGCGTCAGCGGGTGGCCGGCGCCGTCGCGGAAGTAGAGGCGGTACAGCATCCGCTTGACGCCCGGCTCCGTGTCGACGAACAGGTTGAACGCCCCGTGCTCGACCGGCAGCCGGCCGCCGAGCGCGTCGCACTCGAGCCAGCCGTGCGCGCCGGCGCGGCGCAGCGGGTCCGAGCCGAAGCGCTCGATGTCGTCGACCACGATCGTGAGATGGAACTTCAGCGCTCCGGCGCCGTCGCGTTCGGGCCTGGCGCCGCGCTGGAAGTCCTCCTCTCCGAACGTGACGTGGCCGAGCATCTCCTCCGTGAAACGGACGGTGGTCATGTGGCGGCGGCCTCCGCGGCGGTGGTGGGCTCGAGGATGCGATCGGCGAAGCGGTCGGCGAGCGCGGCGATCGTGAGGCTGGGGTTCGCCCCGACCGGCCCGGGCATCACCGATCCGTCGGCGACGTACAGGCCGGGATAGCCGAACACGTTGCCTGAGGCGTCGACGACGCCCTCGCTCGCGCTGCGGCCCATCGGGCTACCGCCGAGCGGGTGGACGGTGATCACGCGCCGCAGGAACCAGATCGGGTTGTCGGCGAACGTGCCGCCGAGCGAGTGGGCGACGCCGCGCGAGGTCGTGCGCAGGCGCTCGAAGTAGGCGCTGGACTTCTCGGTCTTCCAGTCGAGGTCGAGCCGGCCCTTGCGCAGGAACATGCGCCCGTCGGGGATGTCGCGGCCCATGCCGAGCAGCGGCAGGCCGCCGGCCGACAGCTCGGCGGACTCGAGCAGGTCGGCGATGTGGCCGGTGACGTCGGTGTCCGGCGATCCCTTGAGCCAGTTCTTGACCAAGTACCAGCCGTGGGAGCGCCACCTCCACAGCGTCTTGGGCGCGGCCAGCGTGTGCAGGATCCACGCCAGGTGCTGCGGGTAGCCGGCGTCCTGGAGGTAGAAGCCGCGGCCCTCGCCGCCGTCGAGCGCGTCCGGCATCCGTATCGAGCTGGTGATGACCGGGCCGTAGCCGGGGTCCACGATCCGCGGCACGCGCACGTTGTCCATGAGGTCCGCGCAGTTGATCGCGAGCGTCAGGAGGTCGCCGTTGCCGCAGAAGCGCGTGCCGAGCTTGCGGCTGATGCGCGGGAACGCGCTGCGGTTGCGCAGCAGCAGGTTCGTGGTGCCGAGCGTGCCGGCGCTGAGCACGAGCCGGTCGCAGGTGATCGTGCGCAGCGGCGCCGGCCGGCCGTTGCGCGCGGCGGCGCCGTCCGGGTCCGAGAGATCGGCGTAGCCGACCGCGTAGCCGCCGCCCGGGCGGGGCTCGAGCGTCCGAACGTCGCACAGCGTCCGCAGCTCGGCGCCGTGATGCGCCGCGTGCGTGAGGTAGTTGTAGTCGAGCGTGTTCTTGGCGCCGAAGTTGCAGCCGACGTCGCACTCGCCGCAGAGCTGGCACGTGACCCGGTCGCGGTCGTGCAGGTTGCGGATCTTCTCCTGGATCTTCTGGCCGGGCACCGGGTCTTCGCCCTCGTTGGCGAACGTGACCGCGAGCGGCGGCAGGAACCAGTCGAGCCCCGTCCGCTCGGCGGCGAGCTTGAACGCCTTCGTCTTCGGCGTGTTCGCGTACGGCGCGTGGTCGAACGGGTACTGCTGGACGCCGACCATGGCCTCGACGCGGTCGTAGTGCGGGTCGAGGTCGGCCCGCGTGACCGGCCAGTGCTCGTACCCGCCGTCCTCGAGGTCCTCGGTCACGAACCACCGCTCATCCTTGCGCAGGAACACGTTGGCGTAGATCAGCGACCCGCCGCCGAGGCCGGCCGAGACCAGCGCGTCGATCCCCTTGAACGACCAGTAGTGGTACATGCCGGTCAGGCCGCGCTCGGGGTCCCAGAAGCTCTCGCGCGCTCGATAGGGGCTGCGGGTGAACGCGCCGGGCGGGTAGGCGCGGCCGCGTTCGAGCACGCAGACACTCCGGCCCGCTTCGGCGAGCCGGTACGCCATGACGGACCCGCCGAAGCCCGAGCCGACGATCACGGTGTCGAAATGGCTGTCCGTGCCTCCCGAACTCATCTCGCGAAACCTAACCGCTAGAGCCGCGTCCGGCCACCGGTCGTGCTCAGGGGGAACGTGTCGAGGTCGAGCGCGACGACCGCGAGGTCGGCGAACAGCGCGGCGCGGGCGAGGTCCTCGTGCCGGTACGGGCCGCCGTCGCGGCGGTCGAGCAGGGAGAGGACGCCGATCGTGTCGCCCTCGCGGACGAGCGGGGTGACCAGCATCGTGTAGGGCACGTAGCCTGTCTTCGCGGCGACCTGCTTGGCGAAGCGCGGGTCGGTACGGCACTCGGGGACGGCGACCGGGTCGCCGCTCTGGACCACGGCGCCGGCCAGCCCGGCGCCGGGCGGGAGCCGCATGCCGACGACCTCGGACGCGCCGGCGCCCCACGCCGCCTCGTAGACGAGCTCGCCGGTCGCGGTGTCGGTGAGCGCGATCGAGGCCGCGGCGGCCTCGAACATGCCCGCCGCCGTCCGCACGATGGCCTCGATGACGCGCCGGTGGACGGGCGCGCGGCCGAGGCTCTGGGCCAGCGACTGGCCGCCGCGGTCGCTGATCGGCACACCGATCGCCTCCGCGAACGCGATCGCCGACGAGATCCGCATCTCAGGCAGCATCTCCAGCCCGCCGGCGAGCGCCTCGCGCAGCTCGGGCGGCAGCTCCGGCGCCACCTTGTCGATCTTCAGCATGTCGCCGTAGCGGGGCGGGCTGCCGACCATCAGCGCCCACAGGGTCGCGGCGAGGCTGAAGATGTCACTGGCCGCCGAGACGGTGCCGCCCGCGAACACCTCGGGGGCCATGTAGCGCGGCGTGCCGACGGCGATGGTGCCGACCGTCTCGTCGCTGCCGATCGCGCGCGCGACCCCGAAGTCCACGAGCACGACGCCGGCGTCGGCGAGGATCATGTTCTGCGGCTTGACGTCGCGATGCACGATCTGCTGGTCGTGCACGTACTGGAGCGCCTCGCACGCGTGGCGCGCGTACTCGATCGACTCCTGCGGCGGCAGGCCTGGCTGGCCGCGCTCCTTGAGCTGGGCGCCGAGATCGGTGCCGCGGACGAGCTCCATGACGATGTAGAGCCCTTCCTCGTCGCCGGCGTGGTCGATGACCTTGACCACGCGCGGGTGGCTGAGGCTCGACAGCAGCCGCGCCTCGATCTCGAAGCGGGCGGCGTGCTTGACGTCGAGCAGGCGCTTGATCGCCACCTCGCTGCCGCTGTCGCGGTCGATCGCGCGGTACACGGCGCCCATCGCGCCGCTCGAGATCGGCGCGATGATCTCGTAGCGCCCGCTGAAGATGGCGCCGCCGGGGGCCGTCGCCTCCGACTCGGGCCTGTCAGCCGGTCGCGACAAGGTGGGCCGGGACCGGCCGGCCCAGGGCGCGAAGCATGTTCGTGAGCAGGGCGCGGGCCGAGGTGGGCCGTTCGTCCGGGTCCTTGGCCATGCCGGCCGCGATCACGTCGTCGAGCGCCGGGGGGAGCTCCGGCCGCCGCTCGGAGACGCTCGGCGGGGGGTCCACCACGTGCGCGTACATGACCGCGGCGTCGGTGCCGCGGGGGAACGGGACGTCGCCGGTCAGCGTCTCGATGGCGAGGCAGGCGAAGGCGTAGATGTCGGCGGCGGGGCCGACGCCTTCCGCCTCGAGGTGCTCGGGCGCCATGTAGTCGAGCGTGCCGAGTACCTGGCCGGGCAGCGTCAGCATCGACCCCTGGGGGTCGCGCGCGAGGCCGAAGTCGGCGAGGAAGACCTGGGGGCCGTCGGGGCCGGGGTCGATGAGGACGTTGGCGGGCTTGATGTCGCGGTGCACGATGCCGGCGTCGTGGGCGGCGTCGACCGCCTCGGCCACGGCGGTGAGGATGCTCAGGGCGTCCTCGAGCTCGACCTGGTCGGCCTGGATGAGGCCCTTGAGGTTGCCGGAGACGAGCCGGGCCGCCATGTAGAGCTCGCCGTCGATCTCGCCCATGTCGAAGATGGGCATGACGTGCGGGTGCTGGAGGGCCGCCAGCAGCGATCCCTCTCGCCTGAAGCGCTCGCGGTAGACGGGGTCGATGCTCACGTCCTCGCGCAGCACCTTCAGCGCGACGGCACGGCCGTTCCTGGAATCCGTCGCCAGGTACACGATGCCCGTGCGCCCGCAGCCGACGATCCCCTCGATCCTGTAATAGCCGAGCTGTGGCCTGTCCATAAGCGAGATCACGCGGAAGTGTCGTGGCTGAGCGGCGCGGACGCAAGTGGAACGACTGTCCAGAGGTCGTGGGCCTTCGGCGGATATGCTTCGCCGCCCTCGGATGCCGGAGATCGCGCTTGAGCCCAGACCGGGCGACTCGCTTGGCCCGTACCGGATCACCCGGGTGATCGGGCGCGGCCGGATGGGGGTCGTGTTCGAGGGGACGGCCGACGGCGAGGATCCCGTCGCGGTCAAGGTCGTGACCACCGAGCTGTCGCAGGACGACGTGTTCGTCCGCCGCTTCCGCCGCGAGGTCCAGGCGGCCCAGAAGATCAACCACCCGAACGTCGTCCCCGTCCTCGCGCACGGCGAGGAGGGCGGCCTGCCGTATCTCGTGCAGCGGCTGATCCCCGGCGGCTCGCTGGCCGACCGCCTGGCCGTCCGCGGCCGGCTCGACCTGGCCTACGCCGTCGAGCTCCTCGGCGCCGCCTCCGAGGGGATCGACGCGCTGCACGCCGCCGGGCTCGTGCACCGCGACATCAAGCCGGCGAACATCCTGCTCGAGGGCGACACGCCCTATGTGTCGGACTTCGGGCTGGCCAAGGACAGTCAGGCTTCGAACCTCACGCGACCGGGTCAGGCGCTGGGCTCGCTCGACTACATGTCGCCCGAGCAGATCCGCGGCGAGGACGTCAGCCCGGCCACCGACGTCTACTCGCTCGGGTGCGTGATGTGGGAGTGCCTGACGGGCTCGCCGCCGTTCGGCGGGCGCCCGAGCATGCGCGTCCTGTTCGCGCATCTGCAGGAGGCGCCGCCGGATCTGACCTCGATCCGGCCGGACATCAGCGCCGCGACCGCCCGCGCCGTGACACGCGCGCTGGAGAAGGAGCCGGAGGAGCGGCCGCACGGCGCGGTCGACTACGTGACCGGCGTCGCGCGCGCCGCCGGGCTCTGAAAAACGTTTACCGCACCTTTCGGTAAGGGGGGCGGTTGCGCTATGAAGATGGTGGTGAGCAGCGCGCGCGCCTACGTGCTCGACGTGGATGTCGAGCTTGCGGAGCTTGTCCCGCACGAGCTCCGGGACTCCGCCCGGCAGGCGAGCCTGACCACGGTCGTCGACGTGATGCCCGGCCGCTGGAACGCCCAGCGCGAGGCCGACCGGGCCCGTGACGGGTACGGCCTGCTCGTGCTCGAGGGCGTCCTCGTGCGCCGCGTGGGCACCGCCGGGCGGTACGGCGCCGAGCTGCTGGCGACGGGCGACCTGCTGCGGCCGTGGGAGTTCGACGGCGATGACTCGCTCGGCTTCGAGACCGGCTGGCGGGTGCTGGTCGGGACGCGCCTCGCGGTGCTCGACCTGCTGTGGACGGAGCGGATGGGCCGCTACCCGAAGGTGGGGCCGGCGCTTGCGGGCCGTGCGCTGACCCGGTCGCGGCGGCTCACCGCGATGATGGCGATCGCCCAGCAGCCGCGGCTCGACGACCGGCTGTGGATGCTGTTCTGGGAGCTCGCCGACCGCTACGGCCGCGTGCACTCAGACGGCGTGCACGTCGACCTCCCGCTGACGCACGAGGTTCTCAGCCACCTCGTCGCCGCCCGCCGGCCGTCGGTGTCGGGAGCGCTGACCAAGCTCGCCGAGCAGGGACGCCTCAGCCGCAACGGCCGCGGCTGGGTGCTCCACGGCGAGCCGCCCGCATGAGCTCGTCTGCCGCCGGTGCGCCGGCGAACGTCAACTGCGCAGGTAAGGGGGGCGGGGGACCGGCGGTTTCGTGAAATTTCCGGCGGCTCCCGCTCGCGGATTGCACGAAACCGCCGAATACGAGGGGTTACGTGGAAGCGCGCGGGTCGAGGCGCTCGAAATTTCACATTTCCGCCGGTCTCGACTCCTCCCCACCCAGCCGCTGTTCGCCGAGCCCGCCGCACCGCGGGCGTAGATTGAGTCCCATGAACACGCCAGACACGATCGTCCTCATCCACGGGCTGTGGATGACGCCGAAGAGCTGGGAGCAGTGGGTCGAGCGCTACGAGAGCCGCGGGTACAAGGTCGTCGCCTCGTCGTGGCCCGGCGCCGAGGGCGAGGTCGAGGCGCTGCGCCGCGATCCGTCGCCGCTGGCGGACATCGACGCGGAGAAGATCCTCGCCCACTACGAGCGGATCATCCGCGAGCTCGACAGCTCGCCGATCGTCATGGGGCACTCGTTCGGCGGCGCGTTCGCCCAGGTCCTCAACGACCGCGGCCTCGGCGCGGCCACCGTGTCGCTCGACGGCGCCACCGTCCGCGGCGTGCGCGACCTGCCGCTCTCGACGCTCAAGTCGTCCTTCCACGTGCTGGGGAACCCGCTCAACATCCGCCGGGCGGTCCCGTTCAGCGAGAAGCACTTCAAGTACGCGTTCGGCAACACGCTGACCGACGAGCAGGCGCACGAGGCGTGGGAGCGGTACGCGATCCCCGCCGCCTCGAAGGTGCTGTTCCAGGGCGCGATGGCGAACCTGAACCCGCGCACGCCGTTCAAGGTCGACCACGGCAAGGACGACCGTGCGCCGCTGCTGTTCATCGGCGGCGGCAAGGACCACGTCGTGCCCGCCAAGGTCAGCCGCAAGATGGCGGCCAAGTACCGCGAGTCGAACGCGGTGACGGACTACAAGGAGTTCCCGACCCGCTCGCACTTCACCGCCGGCGAGCCCGGCTGGGAGGAGGTCGCCGACTTCGCGCTCACCTGGGCCACCGAGCACACGAACCGCGAGGCGAAGGTCACCGCGTAGTACGAGCCGTTGATGATCAGGTCAACACGGCCGCGCACGCGCGCCGGGACCAGCTCGTCGATCGTGACCTCGAGCGGGAGTACTACCCGTGAGCCCTTACCGCACTCGCACCGACATGCGCTTCACCGCCGAGCGATTGCCCGCGAGGTCACGCGCGAAGACCTCGACGCGGTAGCGGCCGTCCAACCGGCGATCGCGGACGACGATGCTGCGGCGGCCGCCCTTGAAGGCCCGGCGCGCCGACTTGATCGTGATGCCCGCGAGCTTGATCCGCACCGTGACCCTCGCCGGCTCGGACAGCCGGAAGCGGACGCGAGCGCCGTTCCGGACCGGTGCCGCGCGCACCGCCTCCAAGCGCGGCCGGATCGGGTCGGGACGCTCGAACACCGTCAGCGACGGCTGGTCGTTCGCGAAGGGCTGCTCGCTCGGAGGCGGGGGCGGCGGCGTGCCGACGGTCACGCGTCCCGTCATCGACGCGTGCAGCTCACACACGAAGTCGTAGACGCCCTCGGCGGTGAACGTGTAGGCGGCCGGAGGACCGGCGACCGCGAAGTCCGTGTCGATGTTCCAGTTCGGCGTCGTCGATTTGACGTTGTGCGCCTGGGTGGTGCCGTCGAAGCGCCACGTCACCGTGTCGCCGACGTTCACGCTGACCGCGTTGGGATCCCAGCGGTTCTCCGCGTCGGTGGCGCCGTCGACGGCGCGCACGTCGGCGTTCGCAGCGAGCGCCGGGGGTGCCGCGGCCAGGGCGACGACGGCCCCGGCGAGGGCGATCCCGCCCTTCATGGGGTCACCTCCAGCTGCAGCATCATGGCCTTGTCCGCATGCTCGAGCGCATGACAGTGGAACACGTACCTCCCGGCGTAGGGCGCGAACCACGCCTGCACGGTGACCGTCTCGCTGGGCAGCACGCCGACCGTGTCCTTCCAGCCGAGGCGGTCGGCCGCGCTCACGCGGCCGCTGCTGCGAGAGAGGATCCGGAACAGGAAGCCGTGGATGTGCATGGGATGCACACGGTTGGAGCGGTTGACGAAGGTCCAGCGCTCCGTACTGCCGAGGCGCGGCCGGACATCGACGCGGCCCGGCTCGAAGATGCGACCGTTGATCTCCCAGGCCGTCGCTCCAAGGGCCAGCTCCCAGGTGTGCGACGCGTTGCTGGCGGGGATCGGTTCGCGCGGTCGCAGCCGCCGCGGCACGCGGAAGTCCTCGCTGCCGCCGCGCGCGACGTCGAAGCGCATGACCGGCACCGTGCCGCCCTGGCCGTCGGCGTTGTGGAGGATGAGCTCGGTCCCCGGCGAGTAGTCCGCGAAGTCGATGACGATGTCGGCGCGCTCCGCGGGGTGCAGCGGGACCCGCGTGCGGCCGACCGGCCGCTCGAGCAGCCCGCCGTCGCCGGCGATCTGCACCATCCGGCGGCCGCCGCCGAGCCGCAGCGTGTACGAGCGGCCGTTCGACGCGTTGAGGAAGCGGAAGCGGTAGCGGCGGCGCTCGACGCGCATGCGCGGCGAGACGGCGCCGTTGACGATCAGCGTGTCGCCACGGAAGCCGAGGTCGACGTTCTCCTGGTAGCGGAACGACCCGTCGCGGTTGAACGCGTGGTCGGCGAGCACGATCGGCACGTCGTATTCGCCGGCCGGGAGGTCGAGCTCGCGCTCGAGGTCGTCCTCCAGCACGTAGAAGGCGAGCAGGCCGTAGTAGAGCGTGCGCGACGTGCGGCCGTGGGCGTGGTCGTGGTACCAGAGCGTCGCCGCGTCCTGGTCGTTCGGGTACTGGTACTCGAACGATTGCCCGGGCGTGATGACGTCCATCGGGTGGCCGTCGTGCGCCGCCGGGACGAATCCGCCGTGCAGGTGCACATTGGAGTCGAAGGCCAGCCCGTTGTGCTGGCGGACGATCGCCCGCCGGCCCTTGCGGACACGGATCGTCGGCCCCGGGTAGATCCCCTCGTAGCCGTAGATCGGCGTCTGGTAGCCGGGCAGGATGTCCGCGAGGCCCTCACGGATCGCGACGTCGTAGACGTCGGCAGTCCGCATCCGCTGCACGGGCGCCAGCTCGGGGATCCGCGGCAGGTCGCGGCGGAACGGCTCGAACGGCGAGCGCGCCTGGGCGCGCAGCGCCGCCGACGTCACGAGCGGCTGCTTGCGGCTCAGCGACGCTGGGCTGGCCACCGTGCACAGCAGGGCGGTCGACGCGAACCCGTTGCGCAGGAAGTCGCGCCGCGTCCAGGCGTCAGCGGGTGGGCGCCAGGGAGCCACCATTACCTCCTGAGACGGAACGACTTCGCGGCCAGCGTCGAGATGTTGCCGCTGGCGTCGCGCGCCCGCACCTCGACCTTGTAGCGGCCCTTCTTCAGCTTCGCGCTCCGCACGGAGACCGACCGCTGGCCGGCCGCGAGCTGCTTGACCACGCTCTTGACCACCTTGGTGCCGCGCTTGACGCGGACCGTCACGGTCGCGTTCTCGGACAGCCGGAAGCGGACGGTGACGGCGCGGCGCCTGGTCGTCGTGGCGAGGCTCTGGAGCGTCGGCTTGACCAGGTCCTGCGCGCCGCCGGTCGGCGGCGGCGTGGTGATGCCGGGGGCGCTCGACTGCGTGGTCGCCGTGGACGTCGGGGTCGCCGTGGGGGTGTCCGTCGGCGTCGATCGATCGGCGCCGCCGGTGACGCTCGATCGTGCCGGTCATCGACCGGTGGACGTCGCAGCGGAACGTGTAGGTCCCGGGCTGGTTGAACTGGCGCGAGTAGCTGTCCGAGCCCACGATCGCGCCGTGGTAGTTCTTCCACGCGGGGTCGGCGGGAACGTCATTCTGCCGCGCCGGCGTTGTGGACTTGCCCGGACGCGCTGTTGTCGAAGTTCCATGTCACCGTCTCACCGGTGTCGATCGCGACCGCCGCCGTCTCGCCCGGATCGCACGCGGCCTTCGACGTGTTTGCGAAGCACGGTCCGCCATTGTCCATGGCGTAGACAACATGCGGTCGCCGCCCGGATCGCAGCCGGACGCGCCGGCGACCCCCACGCCGGTGGTGCCGGCGACGGCGATGACCGCGGCGATCACGCCTCGCTGCTTTAGGACCCTGCTCCTTGACATCTCTCCCCCCACAGTGTCTACGGCTTCTGCTCCGCGGTCGACCAAAGCCGCGCTGGCCGAGGACGAAAGCTACCGCAGGGTAATCGTTCATCGCGGCATGTCAACTGCACCGGCGGCGCGGAGATAGAACCTCGTCGGGACCTTTTGTTGTGCGCCGGACGAAACTACATTGACATTCCGCGTTCGGCGTCCTAGGTTGGCTGACCGGGAAACAGAGGGGGAGAGAGCAGTGATGGGTGGAGGAGAGCTGTGGTCGTCGACGGGTCGGCGCCGTGTCGCTGCGCTGGCCGTCACCGCGCTGCTCGCGCTGGCCGTCTCCGCGGCCGCGGGCGCATCGGTCGTCCGTGACGGTGTGAGCGCGGCGCTCGCCGCTTCCTGCGGGGCCGACGAGTTCGATGGCACGGCGCTCGACGACGCGCGCTGGGACGTCCTGCGGCCGGCCACCGAGGGTCTCGCCGTCGCCGACGGCAAGCTCAACCTCACCCTCCGCAACGGCGACCTCATCAGCGGCACCGCGAACGCCGAGAACGTCGTCCTCCAAGAGGCCCCGGCCGGCGGCTGGACCGCGACCACCAAGCTCAACGTCGCCGCCATCAACGCTCAGGGCGAGCAGGCCGGCCTCGTGCTGTGGCGCAACGAGGCCGCCGGCGAGAACGCGTTCGGCAAGGTGGTGTTCAACCAGATCGACGCGGCCGGCGCGAAGGTCGTCGAGTCGATCTGGACCGAGCGCAGCGGTCAGTCGATGCCGACCGGCGACAGCCGCGCGGCGCTGCCCAGCCCGCTGCCGACGGAGGACCTGCTCCTGCGCATGCGCTACGACGGCGCCCGCGTGACGGCCGAGTACTCGCTCGACGACGGTGCGACCTGGACGCAGGCCGGGCAGACCGCCGGCTACCCCGGTCCCCTCAAGGTCGGCGTCATGGCCATCCAGGGCGGGTCCGGCAACGGCGGCGTCGTCCCCTTCGAGCGCTTCGAGCTCGAGTGCGCGCCGCAGATCGCCGCGTCGGCGCCGTCGGGCACCGCGCCGGCCGAGTTCACCTTCACGAGCACCGCCGACGGCTCGTGGGACTTCGGCGACGGAACGACCGGCGCCGGCGCGAGCGTGAGCCACACGTTCACCGAGCCCGGCGTCTACCGGGTGCGGCAGACCGTGGGCCGCGTCACCGGTTCGACCGTGGTGACGGTCCAGCCCGCGCAGGCGCCCGCCCTCCCGCAGTCGGACGAGTTCAACGGCAACGAGCTCGACCCGAAGTGGGAGGTGCTGCGGCCCCGCTACACCGGCCTCACCCAGTCCGGCGGGAGCCTGCGCCTCCAGGCCTACGGCGGCGACATGCACGGCACCAACGCGGCCGCGAGCAACGTCCTGCTCCAGAACGCGCCGCAGGGCTGCGCCTGGACCGCCACGACGCGGATCGACGTCTCCGCGCTCACCGGGACCGGCGACCAGGTCGGCCTGCTCCTGTGGCGGTCGGAGTCGCCGTTCAACAACTTCTCGAAGATCGTCTACAACCGCCGGGGCGCCGACCAGTGGTGGGTCGAGCGGTCGAACACGAACAGCGGCAACACGACCGGCACGACCAACACCGCGCTCAACGGCGTGCCGCAGTTCATCTACCTCCGCGTCAACGTCGCGGCCGACGGCTCGGTCCAGCCCGAGCGGTCGACCGACGGCACGACGTGGACGCCGGTCGGCGGCTCGTACGACGTCGCCGGCAGCGAGCCGCTGAAGATCGGCCTCGCCCAGTTCGGCACGACGGCCTTCCGCCGCGCGGCGGTCGACTGGTTCCGCGTGGAGTCGGCGACCGCATGCGAGCCGCCGCCGCCCTGCCCTGAGCTGACCGCCCCGGAGGAGGGCTTCGCCCGCATCTGGGACGGCCGCACGCCTCGACGGATGGCGCCAGGCCGGCGCCGGGACGTTCGCGCTCGTCAACGACGGTGCGGCCGGCGGCTGCCGCCTCGAGAGCCGCGGCGGCCTGGGCCTGCTCTGGTACGAGCTCGCCCAGTACGACGAGTTCGTCCTGCGCCTGCAGTTCATGACCCAGAACGACACCGACAACTCGGGCGTCTTCGTGCGCTTCCCGAACCCGGGCAGCGACGCGAACATCCCGATCGCCCAGGGTCACGAGATCCAGATCCGCGAGGGCGTCGACGGCGACGGCGAGAACCAGAAGACCGGCTCGATCTACAACATCGACCGCGAGGACGCCCGCGCCGCGAAGCCGGCCGGCCAGTGGAACGACTACGAGATCGCGTTCGAGGACGGCACCTACACGATCCGGCTCAACGACCAGGTGGTCAACACCTTCACGCCGACGGGCGCCGAGATCCGCAACCCGGGCCACATCGGCATCCAGAACCACGGCGACGCCGACCGGGTGTCGTTCCGCAACCTCCGCATCCGGAACATCGGTGAGCCGTTCCAGCCGAACCTGTTCACGACGTTCGGCATCACGAGCACGAACACCCGCCAGAACAGCGAGATCCGCGGCACCCCGCCGTACTCGTTCCCCGCCGAGGAGATGCCGCCGTCCGGCACGCGCGGCCCGGCCCCGGAGGACACCTTCGACGAGGTCCCGCTGCGGATGCCGGACACGAGCGGCACCGTCCGCAACCTCGCCGCCTTCCGCGGCCAGACGCTGCCGCTGCGGCCGGCCGACCAGCGGGTCTACTCCAAGATCCACTTCTTCGGCACGACCTCGGACGGCAACGGCGGCGGCGACTTCCGGCTCCGCTTCTCCGACGGGAGCGAGCAGATCGTGCCCGTGGCGTTCTCCGACTGGTGCGCGCCGTCGAACACGCCTGGCCACCACGTCGCCATCGGCCCGCTGAGCCAGCGCTACCGCGCGAACGGCGGCAGCGATGGCGCGCGCTGCGCGATCTACCACGTGCCGGCCGACGTGACGGCCGGCAAGACGCTGACCACGGTGACGCTGCCGCGCAGCACCACCAGCGGCAGCGGCGGGAACCGGCAGGCCTACCTGATGGCGCTCACGCTCGAGGAGCCGAACGGCGGCTTCCGGTCGCCCGACCTCTCGGGCCAGGTGCAGTTCGCCGACGACCAGACGTCGCCGGTGTCCCAGCACACCGTCAGCCCGGCCACGCCGGGCGGCGGCGACGGCTGGTACACGGAGGCCGTCTCGGTGACGCTGAGCGCGGCCGACGAGGCCGGCGGCTCCGGCCTGCAGCGCATCCAGTACCGCGTCAACGGCGGGGTGCCGCAGGACTACGCGGGCACGCCGATCCAGATCGCGGACGACGGGGCGGCGGTGCTCGAGTACCGCGCGATCGACCTGGCCGGCAACGCCGAAGGCTACAGGCCGGTGCCGATCAAGGTCGACCGCACGGCCCCGGCGACCACCGTCAGCGTCGAGCCGGAGGCGACACGCACCGCGGGCACGTGGGACGACCGCCCGGCCACCGTGACGATCAGCGCGCGTGACGGCAACGGCTCCGGCATCGCCGTGACCGAGCTCCACTTCGGCGACGGCAACTGGCAGCCGTACGCCGGCCCGATCAGCCTCGGCGCCGACGGCCGCTACGTGCTCCACGTCCGCTCGAGCGACGTGGCCGGCAACGACGAGGCCGAGAAGACCGTCGACATCGGCATCGACCAGACGGCGCCGACGAGCGTCGCCCAGCTCACCTCGGCCGAGCCGCGCGGGGGCGGGGTGCACCGCGCGCCGGTGACGGTCACGCTCAGCGCGACCGATGCGCAGTCGGGCGTCACCGGGCTCGAGTACCGGCTCGACGGCGGTCAGTGGCAGGCCTACACGGCCGCGTTCACGGTCTCGGCGCTCGGCGGCCACCTCGTCGAGCACCGCGCGCGCGACCGCGCCGGCAACCTCGAGAACGCCAGGGAGGCCGCGTTCGCGATCGGCACGGCGTCGCTGGCCGGCGGCGTCGCCGTCGACGACGTGCCGCTCCCGCCGGAGCCGTTCGTCGGCCTGATGCCGGTCGACCGGCTCGGCGTCAGCGCGCTCATGGGCCGCGGCCTGCTCGTCCGGGCCTCGTGCGTCGCGGTCGGCCGCGGCACGCTGGCGCTCACCGTCACGCGCAAGGTCGCCCGCCGGCTCGGGCTCGGCAACCGGACGACGCTGGCCAAGCGCTCGCTGCGCTGCGGCGACGAGCCGCGGCTCAGCGTCCGGCTCGAGCCGAGCCGCCGGGTCAAGCGGGCGCTGCGGCGCGCCGACGGGTCGTTCGGCGCGACGCTGCGGCTTCGCATGAGCGGCACCGACGGGCCGGCGAGCGACACCGAGAAGCTGACGCTGCGGGGCTGATGCTGACCGGCATCGTCAACCGCGCGACTGGCCGTCGCGGCCGCTGGTGGGTGATCGGCGCGTGGGTGCTGGTCGCCTTCGCCCTGCTGCCGCTTCAGCCGAAGCTCGCGGACCTCGCCTCGAACGAGAACGAGGCGTTCCTGGCAGGCTCCGCGGAGTCGACGCGCGCCAACGACCTCCTGGACGAGCGCTTCGCCCTCGGCCAGGAGGTGACGGCGATCGTCGCCTACCACCGGTCGGGCGGGCTGACGGAGGCCGACAACGAGCAGATCGCCGCCGAGGCGCAGTCGCTCTGCGCCTCGCGGGCGATCCCCGACCTCAAGGCGGTTGTCACCGCGTACGGGATGGCCTGCGGCGAGATGTCGGCCGGCCTCGAGCCCGAGACCGGGCCCGCGCTGGTCTCGGCCGACGGCTCGACGATGCTCGTGACCGTCGAGACGACGAACGAGGACACCGCGCGGGTGGTCGCCGACGTGGCGACGCTGCGCACGCTCGTCCCCGACCCGGAGGCCGGCGGCCTGTCGGCGTACGTCACCGGGCCGGCCGCCTTCACGGCCGACGCGAGCGAGGCGTTCGAGGGCATCGACCAGCTCCTGCTGGCCATCACGATGGCGCTCGTCCTCGTCGCGCTGCTCCTCACCTACCGCTCACCGGTGCTGGCGGCGCTGCCGCTCCTGGTCGTGGGCGTCGCGTACGTGATCGCCGCGGCGATTGCCTACGGACTCGCGAAGGCCGGCGCCTTCCAGGTCACCGGCCAGGCCACGGCGATCCTCATCGTCCTCATGTTCGGGGCGGGCACCGACTACTGCCTGCTGCTCGTCTCGCGCTGCCGCGAGGTCGGCGACGCCGGCGAGGCGGCACGCCGCACGGCGCCGGCGATCCTCTCGGCCGGCGGGGTGGTCGTCGCTGCGCTGCTCGTGCTCGCCGTGGCCGACGTCCGCGCCACGGCCTGGATGGGGCCGGTGCTCGCGATCGGCATCGCGGTCATGGCGCTGGCGGGCCTGACGCTGCTGCCTGCGCTGCTGTCACTCGTCGGGCCACGCACCGCGCCGGAGACCGGCCGCGTCCGCCCGGTCTGGTTCCGCGTCGGCTCGCTCGTGCGCTCGCGCCCCGGCACCGTGACCGCCGCCGTGCTCGCCGTGCTGGCGGTCGGCGCGCTCGGCAACTTCGCGAAGACCGGCACGCTCGACTTCACCGAGGCCTTCCGCGAGCCGCCGGAGTCCGTGCGCGCGCTGGCGCTGATCCAGGACGAGTTCGGGCCCGGGCGCGCGGCGCCGCTCGACCTCGTGGTGGCGACGCCGCGCGCGCCCGAGGTGCTCGCCGCCCTCGACGGCGACCCGGCCGTGCTTCAGACGACGATGGTCAGCCACTCGCGCGACGAGCGGCTGCTGCTCGCGTCCGTCGAGCTGAAGGCCGACCCGTTCTCGGACGCCGCGACCGCCCAGGTCCCGCACCTGCGCGACGTCGTGCGCCGCGCGGCGGGCGGCGACGAGGTCCTGCTCGGCGGCCTGACCGCCGAGACGTTCGACTCACGCGAGGCGCAGGCCGCCGACGCGAGGCTCGTCGCGCCGCTGACCATCGGCGTGATCCTGCTCATCGTCGTCGCGCTCGTCCGCGCGCTGGTGGCGCCGCTCTACCTCGTCGCCAGCGTGCTGCTCTCGTACGGGTTCGCGCTCGGCGTGGCGTCGCTCGTGTTCGGCGAGCTGGACCCCGGGCTGCCGCTGTTCGCGTTCATCTTCCTGGTCGCCCTCGGGGCCGACTACAACATCTTCCTGATCGGCCGGATCCGCGACGAGCGCGCGCGGATGCACACGCAAGCGGCCGTCATCGAAGGACTGCAGCGAACCGGCGGCGTCATCACCAGCGCCGGCCTGATCCTCGCGGGCACGTTCGCCGCGCTGATCGCGCTGCCCGTCGAAGGGATCGCCCAGATGGGCGTCACGATCGCCTTCGGCGTGCTCGTCGACGCCTTCCTCGTGCGGACCTTCCTGGTCCCGGGGATCGCCGTCCTGCTGGGCGAGCGCAACTGGTGGCCGCGGGGCGTGGCCCTGAGGAGGGATCGAGAGCTCGTGAACGTTGCTTGTGGGAGGAGCCAGTGATGGGTGGAGGCAGGGGGATTCGGCAGACGGTCACGGCGCTCGTCGCCGCGTGCGCGCTGGTGCTGCTCGGCGCGGCGTCGGCGCACGCTCAGGCGCCGAAGGTGCTCGTCTTCCACGGGCCGCCGGATGCGACCACCAACGCGGGCGTCGCCGCGATCGAGGCCGGCGGCTTCGACGCCGACGCCACCGCCGACCCCGCGCAGATCACGACGAGCAACCTCGCCAACTACCCCGCGGTCGTGTTCCTCAACACGGCGGGCGACCATCTCGACGACACCCAGGAGGCGGCGCTCGAGGACTACGTCACCGGCGGCGGCGGCTTCGTCGGCATCGGCAGCACGGCCCAGGGCGAGCCCGAGAGCGAGTTCTTCACCGGCCTGATCGGCGCGCGGCCGAGCGGCGCGAGCTCGACGGCCACGGCCGAGCAGGCCGTCGTGGCGGGCGACCGCGTCCACCCGTCCACCCGCGACCTGCCGCTCGTCTGGAACCGCAGCGACGTCTGGTACCAGTGGTCGCCGCGCCCGACCGGCAACGTCCACACCGTCGTCCGCTGGCGGCCGGCGGACGCCGGCGCCGGCGACGGCATCAGCGACCACAGCCCGGACCAGCCGATCTCCTGGTGCAAGGACATCAGCCGCGGCCGCTCGTTCTACATGGGCATGGGCCGTACGGCCGAGGCCTACGGCGAGGACCGGCTGCGCACGCACCTGAAGGGCGCCATCCAGTGGAGCGCGGGCCTCATCCGCGGCAACTGCAAGGCGGGCCTGGACTCGAGCTACAGCGCCACCCGGCTCGTGCAGGCGGGCGCGACCGCGAACGGCCTGCAGTTCAGCGGCGAGTCGCACGGGCTCGTCACCGCGCCCAACGGCTGGGTCATCTACATCGGCCGCGGCGACTGCCGGACCGACGCCGAGCGCGGCGCGCTCGTCGGCCTGCCCTCGCTGCCGCGCATCCTCGACCACTCGAACCCGAACGTCGGCCTCGGCTGCGGCAGCGTCCACGTGTGGGACCCCGAGGCCTTCGACGGCACGGTCAACAGCGGCGTAACGCGCGCCGCGACGCTCGCCGTCTACGGCGACGGCGAGACCTCGGGCGAGCGCACCGACGAGGCGAACCACAAGCTCGAGTGGGGCCTACTCGGAGTCGCCCTCGCCCCGGACTTCACGCAGACGGGCCACATCTACCTGCAGTACTTCCCGAGCTTCAACCCGCAGACCACCCCGCCGGGCCTCGGCGTAGAGCGGCGGATCTCGAAGATCTCGCGCCCGCGCATCTCGCGCTTCACGATGAACCTCAACACCAAGCAGCTCGACCTGAGCTCCGAGGTGCGGATCTTCGAGTACGACGCCCAGATCTACTCCTGCTGCCACGTCGGCGGCGGCATGGGCTTCGACTCCGACGGCAACCTGTACGTCACAACCGGCGACACGAACTCGTCGCAGGGCACCGGCGGCTACTCGGGCAACAACCCCGACGCGAAGTGCCCGACCGGCCCGGCGGTCGCCTCCAGCGCCCACTGCGGACCCAGCACGTTCTCCTACCAGGACGCGCGCCGGACCGCGGGCAACACCAACGACTACAACGGCAAGATGCTGCGCATCAAGCCGATCGCGAGCCTCGCGGACGGCTCGACGCAGACTCCGGGGGTCGGGAGCACCTACACGATCCCCGGCGCCGGCGCGTTGAACGGCCCGAACCTGTTCGACGGCACCGAGGAGGGCGGCGGCAAGACCAAGCCCGAGATCTACGCCATGGGCCTGCGGAACCCGTCGCGGCTGTCGATCGACCCGCTGACGAACATCCCGTACACCGCCTGGGTCGGGCCCGACGCTGGCACGCCGAGCGCGACGCTCGGCCCGACGACGTACGAGAACGCGGCCCAGATCTCGCACGCGGGCAACTACGGCTGGCCTTACTGCATGGGCAACAAGCAGGCCTACCGCGACCGGCTGCCCGGCAACGTCGTGCGGACTGACAGCCCGCCCGGCTACGTGCCCGGCGGCCCGGCCACCGGCGGCACCGAGGGCTGGTACGACTGCGACAACGTCCGCAACGACTCGCCGAACAACACCGGCCTCGTCCAGCTCAATCAGGTGACGGGCACCGGCATGAACGCGGGCAAGGTGCGGTCGAACAACTTCTGGTGGGGCCGCGGGCACCAGGACGCGCTCAACGGCTGCCCGGAGTTCCCACGCGAGCGCGGCGCCAACAGCGCGCCGAACTACGGCGCGCGGCCGACCGAGCTCTGCCCGTTCGCCGAGGCGCGCGGCTCGACGATCATGAACGGCCCGGTCTACCGCTATGACGAGGACGCCCAGGACCAGTCGCGCCGCTGGCCGGCGTACTGGGACGGTCGCTGGTTCCTCCACAACAACGGCGGCGCCAGCGCCAAGCACGGCGTGCTGCTGGACCCGGCCACCGACCAGGACGGGGGACTCCCGGTGTGGGCCGACAGCCTGCGCAACTCGCTGTCGTGGGCGGGCTCGTACATGGACTCGAAGTTCGGCCGCGACGGAGCCCTCTACGTGCAGGTCTACGACGGGTTCTTCCGCGCCGGGTCGAACGCCGGCCTGTACCGCTACGACTACACCGGCGGGCCCGACACGCCGTTCGCCAACCCGACGGCGACGGCGCTGGGCGCCAACCAGGTGCGCTTCTCGAGCGCCGGCTCCGGCGGCGTCTCCTACAGCTGGGACTTCGGCGACAACAGCGCGCCGTCGACCGCGGCGAACCCGACACACACCTACCCGGCGCCCGGCAACTACACGGCGGAGCTGACCGTGACCTACGCCGACGGCGGGACTTCCGTGAAGCAGATCCCCGTCCTCGTGCTGGAGGCGCCGGACGAGACGGCGCCGGTCACGACGTCCGAGCTCAGCCCGGCGCTGCCGGGCCCGGGCGGCACGTACAACCGCGCCGTCACCGTGACGCTGCGGGCGACCGACCAGGGCGGCACGGGCGTCGAGCGGACCGAGTACCGCATCGACAACGGGCCGTTCCGGCCGTACTCGCAGCCGGTCCGCGTCGCCTCGAACGGGGCGCACACGGTCGACTACCGGTCGACCGACGGCGCCGGCAACGTCGAAGCAGACGAAGTCGGTCTCGTTCACGATCCAGCTCGACGACGCTTGCCCGACCGATCTCAATGACGAGTTCTCGGGCGACGACGCTCAGCCCGAAGTGGGAGGTGCTGCGCGCCGAACCCCGGCGCGCTGCAGCCTCTCCGGCGGAAGGCTGAACCTGCTCGTCCGCGCCGGCGACATGATCGGCGGCACGGCCACGGCCCAGAACGTCCTGCTCTCAAGCCGGCGCCGCCGGTCGGCGAGACGTGGGCGGCGACGACGAAGGTCGACATCTCCGACCTCACCGGCGCCGACGGCCAGCAGACCGGCCTGGTGTCTGGCAGGGCGAGAACCCGAACACTTCGCCAAGATCACGTTCATCCACAAGCCGGACGGCTCGGACTGGTTCGAGTACGTCCTGACGACCAACGGCAACACTGTCCGGCTGCCGAACACGGGCGCGGTCAACAACCTCCCGGACGAGATCTACCTACGGGTGGTGAGCGACGGCGAGAGCACGATCACGCCGCAGTACTCGGTCGACGGTGAGGACTGGCTGCCGATCGGCGAGCCGATCACCGAGCTCGGCGATCGAACGTCAGAGTCGGCCTGAAGATCTCGGCCGGCTCCGACGCGGCCAACATGGCCCGCTACGACTGGTTCCGCGTCGACTGCGCTGACCGTGCGGCGCCGCGCACCACGGCGGAGATGTCGGGCGCGCCCGGCGGCGAGCTCGGCTGGCACACGACGCCGCCCACGATGACGCTGACCGCGAGCGACGGCTCGGCGGGCACCGGCATCGCGGCGATCGAGTACCGGTTCGGCGCCAGCGGCCCGTGGCAGACCTACAACGGGCCGGTCAGCATCACGCAGCCCGGTCGCCACGTCGTCCAGTACCGCTCGGTCGACGTGGCCGGCAACGAGGAGCAGCCGCGGACGCTCGAGCTGTCGGTCGACGCCGACGCGCCGAGCACGACGGCCTCGCTCTCACCCGCCGACCCGCAGAGCGGGACCGGTCCGGTCAACCTGTCGCTGCAGCCGAGCGACCGCGGGTCGGGGCTCGACCGCACGGAGTACCGCGTCGACGGTGGACCGTGGCGGGTGTACTCCGCCCCTGCGGCCGAGAAGTGGCTCTTCGACGGCACCGCGGAGTCGCTCCAGGCCTGGGAGCAGGCGCCCGGCGGCTCCATGGCCCTGCGGCCGGAGGACAACTCGATGGAGACCGTCGGCGGCCTCGGCATGCTGTGGTACGCGGCCCAGCCGTTCGGCGACTTCTCACTGAAGCTCCAGTACAGGGAGGCGCGAACGGACGGCGGCCATTCCAACGGCGGCGTCTTCACGCGCTTCCCGGACCCGCGGATCGCGCTCTCCGAGCGGCCCGCGGAGTACGCGTACACGTTCGGCGGCCAGAGCTACTCGGGCGTGCACTGCTCGCGCCAGGGCAGCGCCGCGACGTCGCTGGCGTGGGTGGCGATCAACTGCGGCCACGAGATCCAGGTCAACGACGATCCGGGCGGAGGCGAGCCGCAGAAGACGGGCTCGATCTACAACTTCCGCCCGAACACCATCGCGCAAGCGCGTCCCGGCGTGCGCGGCGACTGGACCAACTACGAGGTCCGCGTGGAGGGCCAGCAGTACACGATCCTGCGCGAGGGCGAGGTCATCAACCAGTTCAACAACGCGATCCCGCGGAACTCGTCGCGCGGCGGCGACGCGCCGACCCAGGCGCGGCAGTTCGCCAGCGGCTACATCGGCCTCCAGAACCACGGGGCCAGCGACCAGATCCGCTATCGCAACGTGCGGGTGACCGACCTCTCGCCCGGGGCGCGCTCCGGCGGGCAGCCGATCGAAGTGAGCGGGCGCGGGACCCATACGGTCGAGTTCCGCTCGATCGACTGGGCCGGGAACCTCGAGGAGAAGCGCTCGATGACATTCCGGATCGGCCAGCCGCCGCTGTCGTCGGCGCCGCCGGCGGAGATCGTGCCGCCGACCTTCGAGCTGTCGTCGCTCGCACGGCCGAAGCTCGCGAGGCTGGCGCGGCGCGGGCTGAAGGTCAGCGTCGACTGCACGGGTGCGATGCAGGGCAGCGCCGCGCTCAAGGTCGCCCGTTCGGTGAAGAGGCGGCTAAGCCTGCCGAGCACGACGCTGGCGCGTCGGTCGGTCCGCTGCGCCACGGCGGGGTCGAAGACGGTCACGCTCAAGCCGTCCCGCAAGGCGGCCAAGGCGTTGCGGCGTACCAAGCGCGCGGTGAAGTTCACCGTCGAGGTCCGGCTCGCGGGGGCCGGGCAGGCGACGCAGACGATCACGCGGCAGCTGACACTGCGCCGCTGAGGACACCGGATGCATTTCGCGCTGTCAGGGGCTTTTGCCACTGGCAGCGCGAAAGTCCGTTGACATACGCCGTGTTGGTCAATAAGTTCCCGTGCCGCACAAGGGAATGCGTTGGGAGACGCAACGAGGAGGGGGACCCATGGGCAAGGGCACGGGATTGTCGGTACGCCGGCTACGGCTCCGAGCACGGCATGCGTTCGGCGCGCTGTTCCTCACGGCAGCGCTCGGACTGGCGCTCACCGCCACCGCGACGGCTCAGGCACCGGCGACCAAGGTCCTCGTGTTCCATGGGGCACCGGATGCCACCGTCAACGCCGGCGTGGCCGCCATCCAGGCGCTCGGCACCGCCAACGACTTCAGCGTCACGCCGAGCCAGAACGCGTCCGACTTCACGGCCGCCAACCTCGAGCAGTACCGCGCGATCGTCTTCCTCGGCAACGCGGGCAACGCGCTCAGCGCCGCGCAGGAGACCGCGCTCCAGGGCTTCATCAACAACGGCGGCGGCTTCGTCGGCATCGGCGGCGCCGCCGAGGGTGAACCCGGCAGCACCTTCTACGGCAACCTGATCGGCGCGCGACCCACCGCGGGCAGCCCGACCGCCACGGCCCAGAAGGTCGTCGAGGTCGGCGACCGCGTCCACCCGGCGACCAAGACCCTGCCGCTCGAGTGGACGCGCGACGACGTCTGGTACGAGTGGCAGACGCGACCCACCGGCACGGTCCACACCGTGGCCCGCTACCGCGCCCCCAACGCCCCCGCCGGCGACGGCACCACCATCGGCGGCACCGACTGGCCGATCTCCTGGTGCCGCGACTTCCAGGGCGGCCGCTCCTTCTACACCGGCATGGGCCGCACGGCGGCCAGCTTCGACGAGGAGCAGTTCCGCACGCATCTGCTCGGCGCCATCCAGTGGAGCGCCGGCATGATCCGCGCCGGCTGCAAGGCGACGATCGCCGCGAACTACTCGGGCGAGCGCCTGGTCGAGGCCGGGCCGGAGAGCACCGGCCTGGCGACCAGCGGCGAGTCCCACGGCGTCGCCCTCGCGCCCAACGGCTGGGCGATCTACATCGGCCGCGGCGACTGCCGCACCGACGCCGAGCGCGGCGCCATGATCGGCCAGCCCTCCTCGCCGCGCATCCTCGACTTCGCGAACCGCAACGTGGGCGTCGGCTGCGGCAACGTCCACATCTGGGACCCGGAGCAGCACAACGGCACGGTCAACAGCGGCGTCACCAAGGCGGGCGTCCTGCCGGTCTACGGCGATCGAGGCTCAGGCGACGAGATCAACGGCAAGATCGAGACCGGCCTGCTCGGCGTCGCGGTGTCTCCCGATTTCGCGCAGACCGGCCACATCTACCTCCAGTACTTCCCGACCTTCAACCCGGACAACCCGGTCCACCCGGGGCTCGCCGACGGCGACCAGCGCCGCATCACGAAGATGCAGCAGGCGCGGGTCTCGCGCTTCACGATCGACCTCGACACCAAGCAGCTCGACCTCGACTCCGAGGTCGTCATCTTCCGCTACGACTCGCAGGTCTACAGCTGCTGCCACCGCGGCGGCGGCATGGGCTTCGACTCCGAGGGCAACCTCTATGTCACCACCGGCGACTCGAACTCGTCGCAGCGCACGGGCGGCTACTCGGGCAACTTCCAGCCCGCGCGCTGCCCCACCGGGGACCCGGCCGTGGCGTCCAACGACCACTGCGGCAACAACCCGATCTCGTTCAACGACGCGCGACGCACCGCCGGTAACACCAACGATTACAACGGCAAGATGCTGCGCTTCAATCCCGTGGACACGATCCCGGACGGGTCGCAGCCTCAGGTCGGCGTCAACAGCACGTACGCGCTGCCGACGGCGCTGTCGCCGAACGGCCCGAACCTGTTCGACGGCACCGAGGGCAACGGCAACCAGGCCAAGCCCGAGATCTATGCGATGGGCCTCCGCAACCCGTCGCGCCTGTTCATCGATCCCGAGACCAACATTCCGTACGCGGCCTGGGTCGGCCCCGACGCCGGCGCGCCGTCCGCGACGCTCGGCCCGTCGACGTACGAGAACGCCACGCAGCTGCCGACGGCGGGCAACTACGGCTGGCCCTACTGCATGGGCAACCAGCAGGCGTACCGCGACCGTGTCGCCGACGGCAACCCCCGCACGACCAACGCGGCCGGCTTCGTCAGCGGCGGCCCCGCGGCGAGCCCGACCCAGGGCTGGTACGACTGCAACAACCTCGTCAACGATTCGACGAACAACACCGGCCTCACCGTGCTGCCGCACCAGACCGCCACGGGCAAGGACGCCGGCCGCGCTCGGCCGCTGAACCTCTGGTACAGCCGCGGCAACCCGGGCGGCGCCAACGGTTGCCCGAACTTCCCGCGCGAGCAGGGCGCGGGCAACGCGCCGAACTACGGCGCCAACCCGACCCAGCTCTGCCCGTACCTGACCGCGTCCGGCGCGACGATCTTCAACGGCCCGGTCTACCGCTATGAGGAGGGCGAGGACAACTCCGCGCGCTGGCCCGAGTACTGGGACGGGCGCTGGTTCCTCCAGGACTTCGGCAACAACAGCGCCAAGCACGGCCTCCTGCTCGACCCCGCCACCGCCGGGAACGGCGGGCAGCCGGTCTATGCCGACAGCCTGCGAGGCGTCCTGAACTGGCAGGCCAACTACATGGACTCGAAGTTCGGGCCCGACGGCGCGTACTACGTCCAGGTCTACTCGGGCTTCTTCAGCACCGGCGCGCAGGCCGGTCTGTACCGCTTCGCCTACACGGGCGGCCCGGACACGCCGAACCCCGATCCGCAGTGGGCGACCACCGGCGCGCCGCGCGAGATCCGCTTCTCGCTCGGCAGCTCGGGCGGCGTCTCCTACGTGTGGGACTTCGGCGACGGCAGCGCGACCTCGACGGAGCGCACCCCGACGCACACGTACGCGGCGGGCGGGACCTTCCCCGCCAAGCTCACCGTCAGATACGCCGACGGCGAGGAGCTGTCCAAGACCTTCACGGTCAACGTCAGCGATGACGCGACGAGGCCGACCACCACGGCGCAGACGACCGGCACCAACCCGATCGAGGTCACGCTGAGCGCGGCCGACGGGGCCGGCGGCACCGGCGTCGAGTGGACCGAGTACCGCATCGACGGCGGCGGCTGGACTCGCAACGAGAACACCGGCAGCGCGGATCCGTTCGTCACGACGTTCACGGTCCGCGGCCAGGGCGAGCATCTCGTCGAGTTCCGCTCGCGCGATCGCGCCGGCAACGTGGAGGACCCGCCGAAGTCGGTGTCCTTCACGATCCAGCCGCCGGGCGGCGGCGGCAACTCCTGCCTGCCGCAGTCCGACGAGTTCGCGGGCAGCGCGCTCGACGCCAAGTGGGAAGTCCGGCGTCCGGCCGGCGGCGGCCCGACGGTCGCCAACGGCAGCCTCGGCCTGCCGATCCTCGAGGGCGACTTCATCGCCAACGACCCGCTGGCCTCCAACACGCTCCTGCAGGACGCGCCGAGCGGCGAGTGGACGGTGACGACGCGGCTCAACACCGCGGCGATCGACGCCAACGGCGAGCAGGCGGGCCTCGTGATCTGGAAGTCCGAGGACCCGAACACGTTCAGCAAGATCGTCGCCATCCGCTCGGGTGCCGGCAACTACCAGTTCGAGCACATCGTCACACAGGACGGCGGCGTCAGCCCGCCGATCCCGCAGAGCATCACGCCTGCGCCCGGCGGCCAGATGCCGGCGAACGTCCTGCTGCGGGCCCGCTACGACGGGACCAAGGTGATCGGTGAGTTCTCGGGCGACGACGGCGCCACCTGGACGCTGATCGGCCAGGCGGGTCACGCGGCCCCGATCACGGCTCCGCTGAAGGTCGGCCTCGCCGCCTTCCGCGGCACGAACGGCGGCGGCACGGCGACGTACGACTGGTTCCGCGTCCACGCGGGGTCGGAGGCCAACGGCCCGTTCGAGTGCGCCTCCACGTGCCTGCTCAAGTCGGACTCGTTCGACGGGGCGCTCAACGCCAACCGCTGGGGCTTCCGGCATCCGACGACCCCCGCGACGGGCGACCGCGCGCCGCGGACCGAGAACGGCAACCTCGTGTTCCCGCTCGGGGCCGGCGCGATCGACCAGGCCGAAACGGGGCAGATCGCCTTCCTCGGCCAGCAGCTGCCGGAGGGCGACTTCACCGTCGAGGCGAAGATCAACGCTCCGGGGCTGGACGAGGACGACAGCCGCACGGACGACCCGTACGCGCAGGTCGGTCTCGGCATCTTCCAGTCCAACGACGACTGGGTCGGCATCTACCAGACCCGCAACGGCGACGACGGGAGCACCAACACCGGGACCTACTTCGAGGTCAAGTACGAGAACGAGGGCGGCCGGACGCTCGGGACCCGCATGGGCCAGGGCACGGCCGCGCAGAACCTGCCGACCTACTACCTGCGTGCCACGCGGACCGGTGACACGCTGAACGCGGAGTTCAGCCGCAACGGGACGGACTGGACCGACCTGCTCGAGCAGGACATCAACCTCGAGCAGGTGTTCGCCGACGAGGACGGCCCGGTCTACATCGGTCCGCTCGGCATGAATGGCGAGCTCCCGGTGACGTACGAGTACATCCGGTTCACCCCGGACGAGTGCCCGGACGCGTGCAACCCGCTGTCGGACCAGTTCGAGGGCTCGGAGCTCGACCCGAAGTGGGAGCTCGTCAACCCGCACGCGACGAGCCAGCCGACGGTGGACGGCGGCAACCTGAAGCTGCCGCTCGTCCCCGGCGACCTGTTCGGCGGCAACGGGACCGCGCAGGCGATCCTCCAGCAGGCGCCCGCGGGCTCGTGGGTGGCCACGGCCAAGATCGCGCACGCCGCGGTCGACACCAACGGCGAGGCGGCCGGGTTGGCGCTGATCAACAGCTACAACCCGAACTACTTCGTCAAGACCGCGCTCCAGTTCAAGAACGACACGGACCCCGACACGGCGGGGAACCAGCCCGGCAAGTGGGCCGAGCGGGTGGTGACGTCGGACGGCAATGCGGTCGTGATCCCGCCGGCCACCGTCCCGTGGCCGAACTCCGGGGCGCTGAACCTCAGCGGCGACTCCGTGTGGGTCCGGTTCGTGCACGACGCGGCCGCCAACCAGATCACGACCTGGACGTCGACGAACGGGACGACCTTCACGTCGTTCGGCGCGCCGATCTCGGTCGAGCAGTACCTGAATCAGCCGGGCGGCTTCCGGATCGGCCTGTTCGGGAAGCACGACGGGTCCGGCGACGACATCGTGAACGTGGACGCGTTCAACGTGGTGGCCGGCAGCGCGGATCCGCAGACGCCGGGCAACGACTGCGGCGGCAGCAGCTGCGTCCGCAGCGACGAGTTCGACGGCACCAGCCTCGACGCCGACCGGTGGAGCTTCCGCCATCCGACGACGCCCGACAGCGGCGCCCGGGCCCCGCGCGTCGAGGGCGGCAACCTGGTGTTCCCGATCGGGCAGAACTCGGTCGACAACGACCGCGTCGGCCCGATCGCGTTCCTCGGCCAGCCGCTCCCGGAGGGCGACTTCACCGTCGAGGCGAAGATCAACGCGCCCGGCCTCAACACCGACGACACCGGCCTGATCAGCAAGTTCGCCCAGGTCGGCCTCGGGCTCTACAAGTCCGACGGCGACTGGATCGGCGCGTACCAGACGCGGAACGCCGACGTCGGGACCACGGAGACCTACTTCGAGGTCAAGTACGAGACGAACAACGTGCGCCAGCTCGGCCCGCGGGTCGACTCCGGGCCCGCGGAGAACCATCTGCCGACGTACTACATGCGCGTCTCGCGCGCCGGTAACACGGTCACCGCGGCGTACAGCCTCAACGGCACGCAGTGGACCGATCTCGGGGTGAGCCTGAACATCACCGAGGTGCTCCCCGGGGCCGGCCCGATCTACATCGGGGCCCTCGGCGTGAACGGCCAGATCGAGGCGACCTACGACTACATCCGGTTCACGCCGGACGCGGGCTGCCCGCCGGCGGGCGACACGACGCCGCCGCGGACGACCCACACCCTCGATCCGGCCAGCCCGGACGGTGAGGGCGGCTGGTACAAGTCGCCGGTCGAGGTCACGCTGAACGCCACCGACAACGACGGCGGCTCGGGCGTCGACAAGACCGAGTACCGCTTCGCTGGCCAGGAGGCGTGGACGGAGTACACCGGCCCGATCACGGTCGACGACGAGGGTCGCCACACGATCGAGTACCGCTCGGTCGACGTGGAGGGCAACACCGAGTCGGCCAAGTCGGTGACCTTCCGGATCGACCCGACGGCGCCGACGACCACCGCCCGCCTGAACGGCGAGGCGCCGAAGCCGAGCTACGACGGCCCGGTGGCGGTCGACCTCGACGCCGAGGACGGCGCCGGGTCAGGCGTGCGTGCCACGGAGATCCGCGTCGACGGGGGCGAGTGGAAGCCGTACGTCGAGGAGGAGACGATCCTCAACTCGTCGGCCGACCTGCAGAAGTGGGAGCAGGCCGGGCCCGGCGGGCTCAACTGGATGAACGACGAGGGCGGCTTCGCCCGCACCACCGGCGGCCTGGGCATGCCGTGGTACCCGGTCAAGGACTACGGCAACTTCTCGCTGAAGCTCCAGTGGCGGGACTCGAGCGCGGGGGCGGCCGGCAACTCCGGCGTCTTCGTGCGGTTCCCGCACCCGCTGGAGGCGGTGGCGCGGCCGGCGGCGGAGCGCTACCCGTGCCAGGTCGGCTCGGCGACGAGCGACCCCGCCTGGGTGGCGATCTACTGCGGCCACGAGATCCAGATCAACGACGCGCAGACCTCCGAGCCCCAGAAGACCGGCTCGATCTACAACTTCTCGCCGCTCAACGAGACACAGGCGAGGGTCCAGCCGAAGGCGACATGGGTCGACTACGAGGTCCGCGTCGTCGGTCAGACGTACACGATCGTCCGCAACGGCGTGGTGCTCCAGACGTTCGAGAACACGCCCGACAAGCCGTCGTCGCGAGCGGGCGATCCGTCGACCAGCGACCGCCAGTTCACGCGCGGCTACATCGGCCTGCAGAACCACGGCGGCGGCGACGTGATCGACTTCCGGAACATCCGGGTGCTGCCGCTCGACGAGGGCGCGGTCACAGGGCCGGTCACCGTCGAGGGCGACGGCCAGCACACGGTCGAGTACCGCTCGACCGACGTGGCGGGCAACCAGGAGGCGATCAAGAGCACGACGTTCACGATCGGCGCCGCCGATGGGACGCCTCCGGTGACCACCCATACGCTCAACCCGGCGCAGCCGGGTCAGGGCGGCACGTACAACGGGCCGGTCGGCGTGAAGCTGTCGGCGACCGATCCGGACGAGCCGGGCGGCGGCGGGCCGGCGGAGACGCATGACGTCAACGCCCAGCCGAGCAGCTGGAGCCCGGACGAGCTCCAGGTGACCTCGGGTGACGTGGTCCGCTGGAACTTCCCGACGACCGCTGGCACCGTGCATGACGTCTGGGTCATCGAGCCCGGTGAGGCGCCGAACGCGGACGGCCGGCAGATCACGTCCGGCTTCAAGTCGCCCGGCGACCCGCCGGTCTCCGAGACGCTGGACGAGGTCGGCACGTGGACCTGGGTGTGCAAGGTCCATTCGAGCCGCGCGAGCGGCGCCTGGGAGGGCATGGTCGGCACCGCGGAGGTCACCGCCGGTGGCGGCGCGACCCCGGGCTCAGGCGTCGACTTCACCGAGTACCGCGTGAACACCGGCGGCGCCACGGGCAACTGGGTGCGGTCGGAGAACACCGCCGGCGCCAACCCGTTCGACACCTCGTTCACGGTCTCGGCGCCGGGCAGCCACGTCGTCGAGTACCGCTCGACCGACAACGCCGGCAACCAGGAGACGCCCATCAAGTCGGTCGCGTTCTCGATCGCCGGGCCTTCCGGCTCGGGCAGCGCGCCGCCCCAGGGGTCGGCTCCGCCGGCCGACCAGGGGCAGGGCGGCGGCACCGTGACGCCGGGGCCGCGGGTCAGGGCGCCGGCGAAGACGATGAACGCCCGCGACGTGATACGTCGCGGCCTGCGGCTCAGGGTGGCGTGCACGGAGCGGTGCCGCGCGAGGTCGGTGCTGCGCCTCCGTGGCGAGCGCGTCGGCGCGTCCAAGCGGTTGCTCATCGAGGCCGGTGACACGCGCACGCTCGTGATCCGCCTGAGGCGCGACGTGCGGAGGAACCTCATCAAGGCCATGCGCCAGGCGCGTCTGCGGCGCGTCACGGTGACCGCGATCACGACGATCGTGACGGCGGACATGACGCGCGCGTTCCCGGTCAAGGTGACGCTGAGGCGCTGAAGTTTGCGCGGCCGGTTGCGCCCGTCAGGCGACGGGCGCGACCGGCCCGCACGCGACCAGGTCGTCGATGAGCTGCTGGGTGCGCTCGGCGCTCCAGCGGCCGCTGCCCGCAAGGTGCTCGGCGAGGGCCTCGACGTTCTCAAGGGCGGCGCTCGCCTCTTCGGGGCCGGCGGCGAAGATCAACGTGTCGGCGGCGTCCCGGATCAGCTCCTGCTCGTGCGGCTGGAGCTTCGAGGGACCGAGGTCCTCGAGGGTCTTCACGACCCGTCCGTAAGCCTGCGTGCGTTCAGAGGTCATGTTGGTCACGTCATCGTCAGGTTAGAAGGGTTCTGAAGCTAGTACACGCGGCCACATGTACTAGGGAACGATCCGGGGTCGCTGAGGGTCATCCCCAATGGGAACCGAGGCGCCGGCGCGGCAGTCTTGCTGCCATGACCGACGAGACCCGTAACGAGAACACCTCAGACCAGCCCGACGACCACCGCACCGGACCTACCGAGCGGCTGCCGGGGGACGACCACGCGCCGGCCGGCGAGCCGCCGCCGGCGGCGGATGAGCCACGGCGGCTGACGCGGTCGGGCGCCGACGCCATCATCGGCGGCGTCGGATCCGGCCTCGGCCGCTACTTCGGACTCGACCCGCTGCTGTTCCGCGTCGCGTTCGTGGTGCTGTCCTTCGCCGGCGGTTTCGGCGTCCTGGCGTACCTGCTCCTGCTGGCGTTCATGCCCGCCGACGGCGAGCAGCGGCCGGGCGGGACGACGAAGTTCGCCGCCGTCGCCGGCGCCGCGGTGCTGGGGGTCGCGCTGGTCGCGTTTCTCGGCACTCCTCTCTTCTTCTTCGGCCCCGGTCTGCTCGTCCTCGGCGCGGTCGGCCTGGCCGGCGTCCTGCTCTGGCGCGCGCTCGGCGGCGAGGTCGGAGACGACCCCGCGAAGACCGTCACCCGGGTCGTCGCCGCCGCGCTCCTCGCCATCGCCATCGCCGGCGCGGCGCTCGGCGTCGGGCTCGCTGCGGCCCTGGGCGGCGGCGTGGTGATCGCGTCGCTGGCCGTCGTCGCGGGCCTCGTGCTGATCGGCACCGCGTTCGTGGGCGGCGCCCGGTGGCTGATCGTCCCCGCGCTGGCGCTCGTGCTGCCGCTGGGCATCGTGGCGGCGGCCGACATCGACCTCGACGGCGGCGTCGGCGACCGCGAGTACCGTCCCTCGACGATGTCGGAGCTGCGCGACCACTACGACATCGGGATCGGCGCCATCGACCTCGACATGCGAGACCTCGAGCTCCCCGACGGCCGCACGGACGTCGACATCGACGTCGGGCTCGGCGAGGCCGTCCTCTACGTGCCGCGCGGTGCGTGCGTGACGTCGGACGTCGAGATCGGCGCCGGCGTGGCCGACGTGTTCGACCGCGACTACGACGGCGTCGACGTCGCGTTCGCGGAGGAGGCGACCCCGCCCGCCGGCCGCCCGCACCTCCACATCCAGGCGGACATCGGGCTCGGCGCGCTCGAGGTGGTGCGGGAAGGCTCCCTCCCGGACCAGTTCCGCTCGGGCGACTTCCGCGGCTTCGACGAGGCCGTGGACGCCCCGGTCGAGGGCGGGACCGGCTGCGCGTGAGGCAGCCGGACCGCACGTCGCTCGTCGCCGGCCTGGTGATCACGGTGACCGGACTCGTGCTGTTGCTCGATCAGCTCGGCGCGGTCGACGTGCGGTTCGGCTACGGTCTGCCGCTGCTGATCGGCGCCGTCGGGACGATCCTGCTCGTCGCCGGCCTCGACGGTCCCCGCGACCGCCAGTGACGGTGCCAAGATGGCCGGAATGAGCGCTTCTGCCCCGCTCCGGCGCGACGCCGAGCGCGCCGTGATCGCCGGCGTCGCCGCCGGGCTCGCGCGCCGCGTCGGGATCGACCCGCTGATCGTGCGCGTCGGCTTCATCGCCGCGTCGTTCGCCGGCGGGTTCGGGTTCGCGCTGTACCTGCTCGGCTGGGCGCTGATGCCGGCGGAGGGCAGCGGGCGCGCGCCGGTCGAGCGGATCGCCGGCCGGCGCGAGACCTGGCTCGTCGTCGCCGGCATGGTGCTGCTGGCGCTCGCGGCGCTGCTGCTGCTGCGCAAGTGGGGGATCTGGTTCAGCGATGCGATCGTGTGGCCGGTGATCCTCGCCGCGGCGGGCGGCGCGCTCATCTGGCGCCAGTCGACCGCCCCCGAGGAATCGGGTGCCCGCCAAACGGGCCCGGTTGTCGCCGGCCCTGCTCGCCCGGCCCGGCACGAGGCTGCGGTCCGGACGCCGTCGCTCTCGCTCCCGCGCGACGCCGTCGGCCGCGCCTTCGTGGGCGCTGCGCTCGTCGTCGGCGGCGCGCTCGTCTTCCTGTGGCTCAACGACGCGCTGCGGCCGGCCCGCGACGTCCTCCTCGCCGTCGTGGTCGTCGTCGTCGCGCTCACGCTCATTCTCGCCCCGTGGTGGCTGCGGCTCGTACGCGGGCTCTCGGCCGAGCGGACCGAGCGGATCCGCTCCCAGGAGCGCGCCGAGGTCGCCGCCCACCTGCACGACTCGGTGCTGCAGACGTTGGCGCTGATGCAGAAGCGGGTCGACGACCCGCGCGAGGTGGCCGCGCTCGCCCGCCGCCAGGAGCGCGAGCTGCGCGCGTGGCTCAACGGCCGCCGGGCGTCCGGCGACCTCACCGTCGCGATCGCGCTCGAGACCGTCGCGGCCGAGGTCGAGGAGGCGCACGGCATCCCGGTCGAGGTCGTCGCGGTCGGTGATGCGCCGCTCGACGAGCGCGCGCAGGCGCTCGTCGCCGCCGCACGTGAGGCGCTCGTGAACGCCGCCAAGTTCGCGCCCGGCGGCCCGGTGGCGCTCTACGCCGAGGTGGAGCCGGAGCGGATCGAGGTCTTCGTGCGCGACCGCGGGCCGGGCTTCGATCCCGCCGCGGTGCCCGACGACCGGCGCGGCGTGCGCGAGTCGATCGTCGGCCGGATGGAGCGCCACGGCGGCCGCGCCGTCGTCCACACGGCGCCGGGCCTGGGGACCGAGATCGAGCTGGTGATGAAACGATGAGCACGTCCGTGGTGATCGTCGACGACCACCACCTGTTCCGCGCGGGCGTGCGCGCCGAGCTCGACGGCCTCGTCGAGGTGCGCGGCGACGCGTCGACGGTCGAGGACGCGGTCCGGCTCGTGATCGAGGCCGAGCCGGACGTCGTGGTGCTCGACGTCCAGATGCCCGGCGGCGGGGGCGTCGAGGTCATCCGCCAGGTCGCCCTGCGGCGCCCGCGGCAGCGCTTCCTCGCGCTCTCGGTCAGCGACGCGCCGGAGGACGTGATCGCGATCATCCGCGCCGGCGCGCGCGGCTACGTGACCAAGACGATCTCGGGCACAGAGCTGGCCGACGCGGTGCGGCGGATCGCCGACGGCGACGCGGTCTTCTCCCCGCGCCTGGCCGGCTTCGTGCTCGACGCATTCGCGGGCGGCCTCCCCGCCCAGGAGGTCGATCCCCAGCTCGACCAGCTGTCACCGCGCGAGCGCGAGGTCCTGCGCCACATCGCCCGCGGCTACCTCTACAAGGAGATCGCGCAGCGGCTCTCGATCTCGACCAAGACCGTCGAGGCGCACGTCTCCGCGGTGCTGCGCAAGCTCCAGCTCTCCAACCGGCACGAGCTCAGCCGCTGGGCCGCCGAGCGTCGCCTCGTCGACTGATGCGACGGCTCGTCCTGCTCGTGGCGCTCATGGCGGTCGGCTGCGGCTCGGAGTCCGCGGAGGCGCCGAGCCCGACCCCGGCGCGCACCGAGCCGCCAACCTTTCCCGCCGCGTACCTGATCGACGCGGACGCCACGCGCCGGCTCGCCGACGCCGATGAACCGTTCCGCGCGCTCGCGCGCGACGGGCGGGTGATCGCCGAGACCCAGTGGGAGTCGTACAGCGCCGCAGTTCTCGATGCCTGGCTCGAGGAGCGAGGCATCTCGGTCGACTCCCGCCGGTACCGCGGGCTCGCCGCGCAGCTCGGCGAGAAGCACGAGCTGCCCGTCCTCGCCATCGGCCCCGAGCAAGCCGCCGCGCTGCGGCGCCTGCGCCCGTCCGAACGCGCGTTCACCCGTTACTACGACGCCTTCACCGAGGACGGCTTCCCGGAGGCCGGCCGGGCGATGCTCGACTGGCTGCGGATCTTCCGGCTCGCCGCCGAGCGCGCCGACGCCCGCCACGTCGTGCTCATCCCGCTGATCGACTGACGGCGCCGGTCGCGAGGTCGAGCACGGCGGCATCGGTCCGCAGCGCGGGGAGCATCGAGCGGATGCGGGCCGCGGCCCGGCGCGCGCCCGCGGCGCTGGCGTCGTCGTCGCCGCCGTGGGCGGCGCAGTCGGTGTGGGCGACCACCTGGACGAACGCGACGCCGAGCGCCTCGTGCGCCATCCGCAGCGAGCGCAGGACGTCCTCCGACGCCTGCGCGCCCGCGTTGCGCAGCACGACGGCGTCGCCGAGCTTCAGCCCCAGGGCGCGCAGCGGGTCGACCCGGCAGTCCATGCACGTGAGCACGGCGAGCCGGCGGGCGGGCTGCCGGCGCAGGCCGCGCGGCGCCGCGGAGGGCTCCGGGGCGGGCGGCGGCGGCGCGGGCTCGGGGTCGTCGTCGCGGGTGGATCCGAAGGGCTGCCAGCTGAAGGCCATGCGGTCATGATGGTGGCATGGCGCCGCTGGACGACCTGCGCGACGAGATCCGCAACCACCGCTCCTGCGGGTTCGAGCCGTGCGAGACGGCGACCAACATCGTGCCCGGCGAGGGGAGCGCCACGGCGGAGGTGATGCTCGTCGGCGAGGCCCCGGGCGCGAGCGAGGACGAGATGGGGCGCCCGTTCGTCGGCCGCGCCGGGCGGCTGCTCGACGAGCTGCTCGCCGCCGCCGGCCTGCGGCGTGAGGAGGTCTACATCACCAACGTGGTCAAGGCGCGGCCGCCGGGCAATCGCGACCCGAAGGCGGGCGAGGTCGTCCACTGGATGCCGTGGCTGGAGGCCGAGCTGGCGCTGATCCAGCCGCGGGTCGTGGTCCCGCTCGGGCGCCACGCGCTCGCGCACTTCACCGACGGGCGCCGGATCTCGGAGGTGCACGGCCGCGAGCTGACCGAGCGCGGCCGCACGCTCTTCCCGCTCTACCACCCGGCCGCCGCCCTGCGCAGCACCGCGCTCCGCGAGACCCTGTTCGACGACGCCCGCGCGCTGGGCTCAGTGCTCCAGCGGTAGCTCGGCGCGCACGATGGTGCCGTCGCCCGGCGGGCTGACGACCTCGAGCGTGCCGTCGGCCGCGCCGACGCGGTCCGCCAGGCCGCTGAGCCCCGAGCCCGGCGTCGCGTGCGCGCCGCCGACGCCGTCGTCCGCGACCTCGATGGCCAGCACGCCGTTCTCGCGCTCCATCCGCACCGTGGCGTGGCTCGCCTCGGCGTACTTGGCGACGTTGGTGAGCGCCTCGGCGACGGTGAAGTAGGCGGTGGCCTCGGTGTTGGCCGGGAGGCGCTCCTCCGGCAGCCCGACGACCTCGACGGGGACGGGCGCGCGCGCCACGAGCGCGCCGATGGCGGGCGCCAGGCCGCGCTCGGTCAGCACGGCGGGGTGGATGCCGCGCGCGAGCTCCCGCAGGTCGGCGGACGCCTCGGTCAGCTCCTGCCCGACGCGCTCGAGGAACGGCGCGGCGGTGGTCGGGTCCTTGGCGACGCGCGACTGCGCCATCCGGACCTCGAGCGCGAGCGCGACCAGCCGCTGCTGCGCGCCGTCGTGCAGGTCGCGCTCGATCTTGCGGCGCGCGTTGTCGGCGGCCTCGACGATGCGCCGGCGGGACGCGTGCAGCTCCTCGTTGCGGGCTCGCTCGATCTCGCGCGCGCGGGCCGCCTCCTCCGCGGCGCGGCGTTCGGTGATGTCGAACAGCGCGCCGTCGCACCACAGCCGGTCGCCGGCGCCGGTGACGAGCTGGCCGCGGTCGAGCACCCAGCGGGTCTCGCCGTCGGCGCGGATGATCCGGTACTCGAAGCCGAACGGCTCGCCGTCGCTGCTCGCCTGGTTGAGCCCTGCCTGGATCTTCGGGCGGTCCTCCGGGTGGATGATGCTCCACAGCGTGCGCTTCTTGCTGGCGATGAAGTTCGCGGCCGGGTAGCCGGAGATCCGCTCGATCTCGTCGCTGATCAGCTCGAGCGTGAAGTTCGCGTGCCAGGCCGAGCGGTAGATGGCGCCGGGTACGTTGACCATCAGCGCGCGGACGAGCGCGTCGTCGGCGCGCTGCTGCGCCGCGCGCAGGCCGGCGCGGGCGCGGGCCAGCAGCTCGGCGCGGGAGAACGGGCGGTGCAGGTAGTCGTCGGCGCCCGCGTCGAGCGCGGCGTCGGCCGTGCGCTTGTGGGCGGCGATCGTGAGCGCGAGCAGCCACGCCTCCTCGAGCCGCGGGTCGGCGCGCAGCGCGCGGCAGACGCCGGGGACGTCGAGGCCGGCGGGCTCGCGGTCGACGATCACGAGGTCCGCGTGGTCCTCCTCGAGCGCGGTGAGCGCGGCGTCCACGTTGCGGACGGCGCGAATCGAGTGCCCCGCCGCCCGGATCCACGGCTGGATCTCGGGCTCGGCCAGCCCGACGACGAGCACGCCGGCTTGCCGGCGCCTCACTGACTCCGAATGGGGCACCGGCTGATTATCTAAGGTTCGCCATCGTGCGGGAGGAACTCGAGCTCGAGCTCGTCGGCGCCGGTGGCGAGCCGGTCGACTTCCGGCGCACGCTCGCGTCGCACGGCGTCGCCGACCTGCTCCCGCACCACCTCGACGAGGAGGCGTGGACCTTCCAGACGACCCTCGCGGTGCGTGACCCGGCGCGGACGCTCGTGGTGTCGCAGGGGCGGCCGGGCTACGCGCGGATCGAGCTGCTCGACCCCCGGACGCCCGAGCGCGAGCGGCCGACGCTGGTCGCCACCGTGCGGCACATGTTCCGGCTCGACGAGGACCTCTCGCGCTTCTACGCGCTCGTTGCGGAGGACGGCGATCTGGCGTGGGCGACGGATGGCGCTGGCCGGATGATCCGCAGCCCGACCGTGTTCGAGGACGTCATCAAGACCGTCTGCACCACGAACTGCGCCTGGTCGGGCACCGTGCGGATGGTGACGGCGCTGGTGGAGCACCTCGGGGTGAAGGGGCGGCATGGGAGCGCGTTCCCGCGCGCGTCGGCGATGGCCGAGGCGCCCGACGACTTCTACACCGACGTCGCGCGCGCCGGCTACCGCGGGCCGTACCTGCGCGCGATCGCGACGGCGGTGGCCGACGGCACGCTCGACCTCGAGGAGCTCGACGGCCGCAGCGACCTGACCGACGAGGAGGTGGCGGAGCGGCTGCTCGCGCTCCCCGGCGTCGGCCCGTACGCGGCCGCGCACGTGATGATGCTGCTGGGCCGCTACCAGCGGCTGATCCTCGACTCCTGGACCCGGCCGAAGTACGCGCGCGTGACGGGGCGCAAGAAGCCGGTGGCGGACCGGACGATCGAGCGCCGCTTCCGCCGCTACCGCGACTTCGCCGGGCTGGCGTTCTGGCTCTACCTGACCCGCGACTGGGTCCCGGATCAGCACGCGGGGTCGTAGTCCCGGTCGGGCAGCAGGCTCGCCCACTCCGTTCGTGTAAGCGTGCGGCCGGCGACCGAGCAGGCGTGGCGCGCCCACGACTCTGGGCGGACGTCCCAGGCGACGCCTTCGCGCTCGTGGATCACCGCCAGGTGCGTGCCGCCGCGGATGAATCCCGCCGCGAGTGAGTCTCCGCTGCCGCCGGACAGTGCGGTGCCGATCGCCCGCCCCGCCGCGAGGTCCCACAGGCGGCCGGTGCCGTCGTTCGAGGTCGTCACGAGCAGGCGACCGTTGCGGCTGACGGCGGCGTCGAGGATCCACGCACGGTCGCCGCCCATGCGGCCGGTCGGCTTCCAGGTGCGCGTGTCGACCGTCCACACACGCCCCTGGCGGTCGCCGTAGACGAGGAAGCGTCCGTCCGGCGCGAAGCGCGCGACGGTGCCCGCGGGGACCGGTACGGTCCGGATCGGCTCGAGCCCCGGGACCGAGCGGATCTCGAGGCCGCCGGTAAAGCGGTCGTTCAGGGCCGTGACGGCGAGCATCTTGCCATCAGGGCTGAGGCTCAGGTGGTGCCCGCCGCTCTGCACGAAGCTCCCCGCCGCGGTCCGGCGGCGGACGTCCCACAGTCGTACGATCGTGCCGTCTCCGGTCGCCAGCCAGCGGCCGTCACCGCTGAACGTGACGACCTCGGGCGAACGCGCGTGCGCGATCTGCGGCTCGACCAGTGGCCGCCGCGCGCGCGTGTCCCAGAGCTCGAGCGTTCCCGCGCTGGTCGTGATCGCGAGCGTCGCGCCGTCCGGCGCGAGCGCGGCTCCCACGGCGCGTCCGCCGGCTGGCTGGAAGCGGGCGACGCGGCGCAGAGTGCGGCCGTCGAAGAGGTCCACGCTGCCGCCCGCGACGACGACGGCGAACTGCGAGCCGTCGGCCGTCGCGGCCAGCGTTCGGCGCCGCGGCCGCGGCGCGCTGCGGACCTCGAAGTGGCGTTCCCATCGGAACACGAGCCTCGAGGTGCCGTAAGGGGCTTCGACGGCGAGCACGCGCGAGTCCGGCGAGAAGGTGACGAGCGGCGCGAGCCCGTCGGTGAGCTCGGCATTGCCCAAGCGGGTGATGTACCGGAGGCTCGCTCGTCCTCGTCTCGGCCGCCGTCGTCGTCGCCGCCGGGGCGGCCGGCGCGACCCAGCGCCGTCGCCGGCTCCGCATCGCGCGAAGCGTCGCCGCCTAGCGCCGTTGCCACCGGCGCCCGCCCCCGGGGGGCGCCGGCCGTCGGCCTAGCCCACCCCGAGTTCGTCGAGCGAGACCCGCAGCTCGGCGGCGTCGCGGTAGACGCGGTAGGCGCCCGCCGTGGCGAGCTCGTCGGCGCCATAGCCGCCCGACAGCAGGCCCACGCTGAGCATGCCGGCGCGGCGGGCCGCCAGCAGGTCCCAGACGGCGTCGCCGATCACGTAGCAGTCGCCGGGCGTGACGTCGAGGCGGCGCGCGCACTCGACGAACAGGTCGGGCTCCGGCTTGGCTCGGGCGACCTCGCCGCGCTCGACGACGACCATGTCGTCCGGCACTCCGAGCGCTTCGAGCGAGGAGTCGATCTGCGGCCTCCGGCCCGACGTGGCGATGCCGTGGGTGACGCCGAGGCGCCGCAGCTCGGCGAGCAGCTCGGGCGCGCCCGGCAGCGGGCGGCGCTCGGGCAGCAGCTCGCGGAACAGGTCGCCATGGGCGGCCTGGATCTCGGTCGCCTCCACGTCGGTCAGCTCGCGGCCCAGCTCGCGCGCGAGTGCGCGCGTGAAGAGCCCGCCGCTCATGCCGATCCGGCGGTGGATACGCCAGCCGTCGATGGCCATGCCCCGCTGCGCCAGCACCCGCTGCCACGCGAAGACGTGCGCGTAGACCGTGTCGACCAGCGTCCCGTCGAGATCGAAGATCAGCGCCGGCATCGGCGGCGGACGATACCCGCGGGTGTCCGCGGGGCGTTTGACCGCTCCCCGCGGCGGCTATCCCTTTGGCACGATGGCCACCGCGCCGGTCCAGTCGCGCAGCGAGAACGGCCGTGTGGAGCGGCCCCCGCCGACGCTCCTGAAGGGCGACGACGCGGTCCCGCGCGGGCTCGCCGTCGCGTCGGCGGTGATGCTGCGGCTCATGATCGTGGTCGGCGGTGTGGTGCTCGTCGCGCTCGGAGCCTCGCGGCTGATGATGGTCATGCTGCCGCTGATCATCTCCGTGCTGCTGACGACGCTGCTGGCGCCGGCGTTCAACTGGCTGCGCGCGCGCAGATGGCGGCCGGCCGCCGCCGCCGCGCTGCCGACGCTCGGCGCCGTGCTCGTGTTCTTCGGCCTCTGGGCGCTGATCATCCCGGGCGTCCTCTCGCAGTCCGACGACCTGTTCACCAACGTCCAGGACGGCGCGCGGCAGGCGGTGAGCGTGCTCGAGCCGCTCGGCGTCGGCCGCGGCGACGTCGACAAGGCGATCGACGAGGGCCTGAAGTCGGTCCAGGGCAGCGCGGTCGCCAACGAGGTCCTGACCGGGGCGGTGCTGCTCACCCAGTGGGCGGCGGCGGTGGTGCTGATCGTGGCGCTCACGTTCTTCTTCCTCAAGGACGGCGAGCGCATCTGGGGCTGGGTCGTGGAGCTGTTCCACGAGGACCGGCAGCCGATGCTGCGCGAGGTCGGCGACCGCTCCTGGAGCGCGCTCAGCGCGTACGTGCAGGGCATCTTCCTGGTGGCGACGATCGACGCCGTCCTGATCGGGGCCGCGCTGCTGATCGTCGGCGTGCCGGTGGCGGTGCCGCTGATCGTGCTCACGTTCATCGCCGCGTTCTTCCCGGTGGTCGGCGCGGTCGTGGCCGGCGCGGCGGCGGTCCTCGTCGCGCTGGTGGCGAACGGGCTCGGCGCCGCGCTCGCGATCCTGGCCGTGATCGTCGTCGTCCAGCAACTCGAGGGCAACGTCTTCTATCCGGTCGTGGTCGGCCGCAGGCTGGAGCTGCACCCGGTCGGGATCCTGCTCGCGCTGACCGCCGGCGCCGTCCTGGCCGGGGTGGTCGGCGCGTTCCTGGCCGTGCCGATCGCGGCCGTCAGCGCGGCGGTCCTGAAGTACATGCGCGAGCGCCGCGAGGCCGCGCAGACGTCAGCGGTGCTGGCTCCGCCGTAGCCCGAGCGTCGCCTTCACGAAGCCGCCCGGCTGCAGCGTCGTGACCGTGCCCTTGAGGCCCTTGCGCGGCGCGCGGCGGAGCGGGACGTCGACGGTCTTGCCCTTGCCGGCGGCGATGTCCAGCGGCGCCGAGCCGAGCGGGCCGCGACGGTCGCGAAGGACGAGCCGGCCGGCGCAGCGGCCGAACGCGCCGATGCACGACACGCGCACGGCGGCGTCGCCGTCATCGACCGCGACGCGCCTGCGGGCCACGACCATGAACGGCGGCGACGTCGCTCCCACGGCGGCGTCGCTGCACAGCGGCTGGAACGCCGGGTCGGCGGGTCCGGGGCGCCCGAGCGCGTCGACCGCCCACTGGAGCGCGATCGGGTCGTACGGGATCCCGACGTGGTCGGTGATGTCCTCCGGGCAGCGATCCTGCAGGACGACGTTGGTGACCGTGTCGCCCGTGAGCGCCTGTGACTGGTACGGCGTGACGACCTCGTCGTAGCGGGTCGACACGACCGTGTAGGACGGTGGGGGAGGGGCCTCGGGCGGCGCGTTGAGCTTCTGCATGAACGGCGAGCCCGCCATCTGCTCCGCGCAGGCGGGGCAGCCGAGGCCGGCGACGCCCGGCGTCAGCGGGTTCGTGGTCCCGTGGCTGGGCGGCGCGAGGCCGACGATGTCGTCGATGACGCCGAGCTTGTCGCGGTAGCGCGCGACGTAGCGGCCGAGCATCCCGCCCTGCGAGTGGCCGACCAGCGAGACCTTGGCTGCGCCGGTGCGGGTCAGCACCTCGTCGATGAACGCCGCCAGCTTGTCGGCCGACCGGTCGATGGGCGCCATGCCGCGGCGCACCAGATCGAGCGCGAACACGCAGTAGCCGTTGGCCTTCAGCGTCGGCGAGGCGACATTCCACGTGACCGTCATGTCCCCGAACGTGCCGTGCACGAGGATCACGGGCACCGGGTGCTCGGCCGAGCGGCACGCGAAGTCGTTCGCGCCCGGCGGCGGGACGCCCGGGGCCTGCGCCACGGCCGGCGTCGCCGCGGCCAGCAGGGCGGCGGTGACGAGCACGGCTGCGAGGGCGCCGCGGAGCATCCGGGCGTCAGGTTCTCACACCCGTGCCGGCCGTGCGGAAGCTTCTTGCGGGGGCGCGCTCGCCGACCGCGAACCGGGCTGGCAGCGGCCCGTCTCCCTTGATCGCCGCAACGAGCCGCTCCGCCATGGCCGGGCCGTGCTTGAAGCCGTGGCCGGAGCCGCCGCCGAGGATCCACACGTCCGGGTGATCGGGGTGGCGGCCCGCGATGAAGTTCGAGTCGGGCGACAGCTCGTAGCGGCACGCGCGGGCCTCGTTGAGGGGCGCGCGCTCGAGCGCCGGGAAGCGGTCGCGCAGGTAGGCGCGTACGACCGGCTCGGTGGTAGGCGAGTCGTCGAGGTCGGCATCCGGGTCCAGCGGCGGGCCGTCGACGTCGAGCGCCGCCTTCACGCCCAGGCCGTCCACGTCGGCCGTGCCGTACATCGCGCGGTCGTAGTCCACCCACCCGGGCACGCCCGGCGCCCGCCACGCCGGCCCGCCGTCGACGAACAGCAGCTCCTGGCGGGTCACCGCGAGCTGCACAAGGCCGGGGAACAGCCCCGCCAGCCACCCCCCGCACGCCCACACCACCACATCGCCCTCCAGCCGCCTCCCATCCGCCAGCGCCACGTAAGGGGGGGTCAGACCCCTTTGCGCTGGTACAGATGACAACTGTGCTGGTACAGAGGGGTCTGACCCCGGCTGGGCGCGGGCTGACCCCGTCTGGGCGCGGGCGCGGATGATCGTGGCGCCGTGGGCGGCGGCCTGGGCCGCCAGCGCGCGCACCGCCCGCTGGGCGCGCAGGACGCCCGCCTCGGGCTCGAGCAGCACGAACTCGACGTCGTCACCGCCGAAGCTGGGGAACAGGCGCGCGGCCTCGGCGACGTCGAGCCGCTGCACCGGGATCCCCTGCTCGGCCATGGTCCGCTCCGACGCCGCCTCCCACCCGTCCGGTCCATGCGCGAACCAGGCCACGCCGCACTCGACCATCAGCTCCTCGCCGCTCTCGGCCTCGAGCTCGCGCCACAGCTCGCGGGCGCGGCGGGCCATCGCCGTGTAGTCGGCGTCCGCGCCGTGCGAGCAGCGGATCAGGCGCGTCTCGCCGCCCGAGGTGGCCCGCCGGTCGCCCGGTTCGAACTGATCCACCAGCGTCACCTGCTCGCCCGCCCGCGCCAGCAGCCAAGCCAGCGACGCGCCGAACGTCCCGGCCCCGACGATGACGACGTTCATCCCACGATGCGCCCCGCGGCGTACTGCGCCATGCCCATCACCGTCAGCTGCGGGTTCACGAAGACGCTGCTCGGGAACACGCTCGCGTCGCACAGGTAGAGGTTCGCGAGCCCGCGCACCCGGAAGTCCGGCCCGACCACGGACCCGAGCGCGTTGCCGCCCTGCGGGTGCGCGCTGGTCATCAGGAGGTCGCCCGTCTCTCGGATCGCGTCGGGGAGCCGCTCGAGCGCCTCCGGCGAGTCGTACTCGTGCCACTTGAACGTCGCGGGCATCACGCGGTCCGCGCCGGCCTGCAGCCAGATCCGGCCGGCCGTCCTGAGTCCCCTCAGCATCCGCGCCATGTCCTCGTCCGACGCGGTGTACTCGATCTCGGGAGCACTACGGCCCGGCTTCACGCGCCCCGGCGACGTCGTCCCCACGAGCACGCCCGCGCACGCCATGTGGCGGTAGCGAAGCATGTTGCGGAAGTGCTGGTCGAACCAGCCGGGCATGGCGAGCGCCTGCGTGGCCGGCGGGTTGAACCACGTCTCGATCAGGTAGTCGGGCACGCCGTCGCCGGGCGGGCTGGCGCGGTAGGCGTGCGACATCTGGATGCCGGCGAACGCGTCGACGACCTTCGGGAACTCGGCGGTGAGCGGCGAGTTGATGTTGAAGTGCAGCCCTTGGCCGACTGTGTCGCCGCCGAGGCCGCTGCGCTGGAGCAGGTAGCTCGACCCGATCGCGCCGGCCGCGACCACGATCTCGTCGGCCACCAGAGCCGCCCGCTCGCCGGTCGGACGGTGGGTGCCCACGACCTGCGTCGCGCGATCGCCGCGCCGGTCGATCCGCTCGACCTGGAAGTCGGCCAGCACGTCGAGGTCGTGCGCCTTCTGCGCCTTCGGGAGCACGACGTCGAGCGACGTGAGCTTCGCCCCGTACGCGCAGCCGATGTTGCAGTAGCCGGTCCCCAGGCACGCGCCGGAGACGTTGGCCTCCATGACCTCGAACCCGTCGGCCAGCCCGAGCTCGACGACCGCCTGCTCGAACAGCGCCGCGGCGGGCGTCGTGGTGACCCCGCGGATCTCCGCGACCTCAAGCTCCTCGCGGATCTGGTCGATCGCGTGCCGCAGGGCGGCGCGGTCGAGGCCGCGCTCCTCCCAGCGCTCCAGGACCGCTTCCGGCGGCTCCAGGCACAGGGCGTTGTTGATCGTCATGCCGCCCCCGACGCACATGCCCTGGAGGACCTGGAGGCTGAAGTTCGTGGCCAGCTGGAGCGCGCCCTCGTTGTAGAGCCGCAGGTACTGGTCGACCTCGTCGTCGGAGAACTCCCGCGGGTCGACGTGCGGGCCACGCTCGACCACGAGCACCCTCCGGCCCTTCTCGGCGAGGCGGGCGGCGAGGATCCCGCCGGCCGCGCCCGACCCCACGACGATCGTGTCGTAGCGCCGGCGCGGCGGCGCCTTCAGCGTCCGCAGCGGAGGCTCGCGGTGGTCGGCCGGCTCCGGCCGCCTGCCGCCACGGCGGCGCTCGAACGTCGGGTAGTCGATCGAGTCCCACGACCGGCTGTCCCCGTAGTAGCCCAGGTACGCCATCTGGGTGGCCGTGCGGATCAGCGCCTGCACGTACGGCCGCAGCGGCCGGAGCACCTTGCGCTCGGAGACCGGCCCGATGAGGCGCTTCTCGAGGAACCGCTTTCGGAAGTCCGGCGCGAGGACCGGCAGCGGAGGCACGACCGGCCACAGCCCCAGCACGGTCAGCGCGAGATGGACGCGGGTCTTGGTGGAGGACTCGAGGTCCGCGAGGTAGCGGTCGACGTTCTTGGCGACCTCCTCGGGGGTGAGGACCTCGCGCTCGCCCTCGATCAGCACCTCGGCCAGCGCCGCCAGGCCGACGAACGCGACCGCGTTCAGGTACCGCAGCCCATGCCGCGCGCGGACAGCCGACATCCACAGCCAGGTGAAGAGGGCGATCAGCGCGAGGTCGATCGCCATCCACGCCAGCAGCGCGACCGTCGCGGAGACCTCGCGTAACACTGGCACGTCGACGGGCGGCGCGCCGCCCCAGATCAGCGTGACGATCTGCCCGATCACCAGCGCGACGTAGCCCGCCACGACGACCAGGGTCAGGCCGCCGAACCGCCGGACGTCTGCCGCCGCCATCACCGACAGCGCCACGAACAGCGTGTCCTTGGAGAACGAGTTCGGCATGAAGCCGAGCGTGCTGCTGTCGCCGCCGACGAGGTAGCCGACCGCGAGCAGCGCGCTCCAGATGGCATGAGCGATCAGCCAGCCGCGCAGTCGCCGCTCGGGTCTGCTCAGTGGTCCCTGCACGAGCCGACCGTATCGGGAGGCAGTCGGCGTGTCGAGGCCCGGCGTAGGCTCCGCGGATTCCACAACAATCGCGTCACGCCGCGTGATGGAGAACCTCGGCTTCAGCTACGAGCGGGAGGTCGTGTACGCCGACCTCCCGCACGTGCTGTACCGCCGCTACTCGCCGGGCTCGAGGTGATCGTTCCCGCCGCCCGTGAGCGCATCGGTGCCCGGGCCGCCGGAGACCACGTCGCGGCCCTCGCCGCCGTCGAGCCGGTCGTCGCCCTCGCCGCCGTAGAGCGTGTCCGCGCCGTCGCCACCGTCGACCCCGTCGGCGCCGCCGTCGCCCATCACCGCGTCGTCGCCGCCGCCGCCGTCGATCACGTCGTCGCCGCCCAGGCCGCAGATCACGTCTGCGGCGCTCGTCCCGCGCAGGCGGTCCGGGCCGTCCGTGCCGGTGATCGTGCACGGCCGCGGTGAGGCGCTGAACTCCTCGACGCCGATCACCGGCCGCAGCTCGCGCTCGTACTCCTTCGTGGCGAACGCGCGGCGGAGCACGTCGTGGTCGAGCGCGTTGCCGATCGCGGCCATGATCATGCCCTGGTCGAGCGACAGGTACGAGGTCGAGACCTCCCCGGTGTCGACGTTGACCGAGTCCAGGAAGCCCCGGCTCGTGTAGATGGCGAAGTCGCGCTCCAGTTGCTGGAGGTTCGCAACGGCCTCCGTCGGCGCGTAGCGCAGCGCCAGGAACGCCGCGTGCGGGGTGACGACGCCGTTCGTGTACGCGCTCGGCGGCGGGTCGGCCAGCGCGGGCCGGTTCGGGCAGCCCTCCCAGCCGTGGTCGATCAGCGTCCGGTCCTCGTTCGACGGGTAGCCGCCGGAGTCCGAGCCGATGCCGTCGACGCCGTACGCCGCGTACCCGCCCTCAGGGATGTTGGCGGGGGAGAAGCCCCAATAGCCGTAGCCGGCCTCGGTCATGCCGTGATGGATCTGCGCCGCCGTGACCAGCGGATGGTTGGCGCCCCAGCTGCCTGGCGCCCACCGCTCCTCCGGCACGAACAGCGACGGCATGAGCGCCTCGAACATGCTGCCGCCCCAGCTCGGCGTCACCAGCGTGCCGTTGTACGGGAGCGAGCCGTCGTAGACGCTCGTCCCGTAGTAGGTGCGCGTGAAGCCGACCGGCCGCGTCTCGGTCCAGGACGAGGCGCACGTGTCCGGCCACGACCGGTTCGGGCCGAAGTGGACGCGCTCTGGGACCTGCTGCCTGGCGATCCCGATGTAGGCGGCGATCCGCGACTCGCTGACGATCGTGTCGTAGCAGCAGGCCTCGCCGCCCGTGTCCGGCACGTAATGGAACAGCATCTGGTTGCGTCCCGACCGGTAGTAGAAGCCGAAGTTCATGCTGTCGTAGAGGGCGCTCGCCCGCGAGGACAGCTCCGGGACGCGCGCGGCGACGATCTTCAGGCCGACGGCCAGCCACCCGTTGTCCACCGACGACAGGATCGGCGTCAGCGGGGCGCCGGTCGGCGGCCAGACCGTCAGCTTCTTGCCGGTGCGGTGGTCGTACCAGTTGTAGAACTGGCCGCTCGGCTCGTGCCGCTCCATCCCCTCCAGCGTCGAGAGCGTCCGGCGCATGCGAGCCACGAGCTCCGGCCGTCGGATGATCCCCAGCCGCTCCGCCACGACTGCGCTCCACATGTAGGCGCCGACGTTCGTCGTCGACGTCTGGACCGACCGCGTGCCGTTGCTCTCGAGCTTGTCGGTCGGCAGCCCGGTGCCGCTATCCGTCATCGCGTCGAACGACCGCCACGTGCCCTCCGCGTACCGCTCCAGGACACGATCGTTCGCCGCCGCCGGCTGCGCAACCGCCAGCGCAGCGACCAGCACAAGAAGTCCTCCTACGACCCTGCTCATTCCGGCTCCCCCCGATTTCGCCGTCGCTAGCGAAATCGTACCCGCTTCAGACCCTGTTCAGCCGCTTGCGGTCGAGCAGCCGCTGGTCCGCGCGCTCGAGCAGCTCGGCGCCGGTCGTCGCGTCCGCGGGCGCGACCGCCCACGCGAAGCTCGCCCGCACCGCCGGGATGCCGGCCGGGACCGCGGCCTCGGCGATCGCCTCCTCGAGCGAGGCCACGATCCGGGCGACGCCGTTCGAGCGGGCGCCGGGCGCCACCACCGCGAACTCGTCGCCGCCGATCCGCGCCAGGCAGTCGCACTCGCGCACGACCGCCTCGCACGCCGACGCCACGGCCCGCAGCACCTCGTCGCCGGCCGGATGGCCGTGCTCGTCGTTGATGGCCTTGAACTCGTCGAAGTCGAACAGCACGAGCGCCGTGCCGTCGGCTCTGCCCAGCGCGTTCGCGAGCGCGGCGTCGAAGCAGCGGCGGTTGCAGAGGCCGGTGAGCGGGTCGCGCTCGGCCATCACCCGCTGGCGCGCCTCGGCGCGCAGCAGCCGGTGCTTGAGCAGCTGCATCACGAACGTCTCGCCGGCGATGGCGACCGCGAACCCGAGCGCGCGCGCCGGGAACGCGACCCCGATCGCGTGCGGGTCGTAGAGCAGCGGCGACGCGAAGACCAGCGCGAACAGCGCGACCAGCGGCCACGCCATCCGCGGCGGGAAGAAGTAGGCGATGAACAGCGAGGTGAACAGCAGCAGCGGCCCGAGGAAGCTCGACGCGCCGCCCGAGGCCCAGATCGCCGCCGCGACGATCGGCGCCGTGCCGGCGGTCACCACCGCGCGGGTGCCGATCGTCATCGTCGCGCGCGTCAGGTAGAGGACGAGCGAGATCGCGCCCCACAGCACCGCGAAGGCCGCGATGGCGAGCCCGATCCCGACGTGCTCATGCGGCGAGCCGGGCAGCAGGAACATCGACGCCCCGACCACGCCGGCGGTCGTCCACATGCCGGCGGACGTGAGGTCGGCAAGCCGCCCCTCGTCGCGGGGGTCCTCGTCGATCGGGTGCCGCGGGTGCGCCATCGGAGCTCCCCCCGGGAATCGACCGCGACCGACCGGTACTTGAGGGGCGGCCCGTTCCCGGGCCGCCCCTCTCAGAACTGCGGAGCGCTACTCCGTCGTGCCGTGCTCGTGGTCGGCGCCGCCGCCGCTACCGACGGTGCCTTCCGGCCCGGCGGGTGCCGGGATGGTGAACTTGCCGGGCACCTTGCTGCCGCGCACGCCGTTCACCGTCTCGGTCGAGTACGCGTATGTGAGCACCGCGAACGCGACCGCGTCGGAGTTGATCTCGAGCGCGTGCATGCTGTTGTTCGCGAACGTGTCGCACGCCAGGTGGTAGCAGGGGTCGTACTGCGCCCCCACCGTGCCGCCCCAGATCGCCGCCTGCGCCGCGGTCTTCTCCACCTCGGCGCCCGTGAACAGGCCACCGGCCGGGATCCCGTTGTTGATGAACGCCTGGTAGTCGCTGCGGCCGCTGAACTCCGCGTCGTCATACGGCTCGCTGCGGAGCGTGTAGAACGACTCGAAGAGGTCCTCGATGGCGATCGATCCCGGCGGAACCGCGACCGGGGCCTCGAAGCCCGACTCGTCGCTGTCGTAGACCATCTGGATGTAGTTCGGCGAGCCGATCATGTCGAAGTTCAGGTAGAGCGCGATCCGGTCCTTCTCCGCCTGGCTCAGCCCGTTGACGTAGTTCGTCGAGCCGACGAGCCCGCTCTCCTCGGCGCCCCACCACGCGAAGCGCACGGTGTTGGTGGGCTTCAGCTTGGCGATCTGCTCGGCGGTCTCGAGGATGGCGGCGCTGCCCGAGCCGTTGTCGTTGATCCCCGGTCCCTCACGCCTCGAGTCGAGGTGCGCACCGGCCATCACGACGTTGTCGTCGTTGGCGCCGGTCCTCTCGGCGAGCACGTTGTGGGTGGGCAGGACCATGCGCTCCGTGTTGGCGAACACCCGCATCCGCAGGCCCGGCGTGTTGGCCAGCGTCACACCCAGCGCATAGGTCGTCCCGATCACGGGGATGCCGCTGGTGTTGTTGGCCGTGAGCGTGACGGCCGGGATGTTGTTGCGGTCGTTCGCGGTCGTGTTGCCCTGATTGAAGATCACGATCCCGACGGCACCGGCCGCCGCCGCGTTCTCGGCCTTGAGCTCGAACGTGCAGGTGCCACGCTGCAGCAGCGCGATGTTCCCGGCGGGGAAGCCCGCGAAGTCGGCGGCCTCGCACCCGCTGGTCGAGGTGTTGCCCACACCGAGCTGCAGGTCGACGTTCGTGACCGCCGCGGTGACGTTCCCGGGGTCGGTCTGGTCGATCGCCCCGAAGTCGACGCCCTCTGTATAGGTGGTCGGGGTTGGTGCGACCTGCTGGAGCACCGAGGCCCCGAGGACCCGGAACGCGGTGTAGTCGAACGTCTGGACTTCGGGGTCGTAGCCGGCGGCCTCGAGCCTGGAGACCACGTAGTCGACGGAGGCGTCGAAGCCCGGGAACCCGGAGAAGCGGTTCCCGCCGTTCGCGTCCGCGATCGCCTGGAGCGCCGCCTGGTGCTCGCGGACCCCCTCGACCCGCATGCACTCGAGCACCTTGTCGTAGGTGTTGTTCGTCCGGTTGTCACAGCCCGTCTGCGCCGGCGCCGCGGACGCCGCGCCTGGCAGCGACACGACAGCGGCAACGGCGACGGCTCCCAGAACGCAGACGCGCCTGGCGCGACGCGCACGCGTCGTCAATCGAAACATCCACTCCCCCCTCAGTACGGGTGGCGACCGTCCCCCGGCCGCCTTCTACGCACGATAGTAGTCGAAATTAAGTCGGTACCGGCGTAGGATCGCGGGCATGCGCGTGCGCTACTGGTTGCCGCTGCTCGTCGCCCTCGTCTGCCTGGTCGCCGCGACCCGCGTCACCGGGCTCGTCGCGTACCTGCTCATCCTCGCGGGGCTCGCACTCGTGGTCGAGGCGACGACGAAGATGTTCGAGCAGGCCGGCCGCGGCGGGCGGCTCACCGATCACCGCCAGTAGCGCTTGGACACGCGGCCCTCCCAGGGCCGCAGCACCGCTCCCGGCTCGCCGATCAGCACCTCCGCGTCCTCCCACTCCGGGAAGTCGATCGGCAGCTCCTCGCTGGAGAAGTTGCCGAGCACGAGCAGCTCGACGTCCTCGTGCCGCCGCGTGAACGCGTACACGCGCTCGTCGTCCTCGAGCAGCATCGTGAAGTCGCCGAATGCGACCGCCGGCTCGGTGTGGCGCAGCTCGATCAGGCGCCGGTAGTGGTGGAACACCGAGTCCGGGTCGGCGCGCTCCGAATCGGCGTTGACCGAGGCGTGGTTGGGGTTGACCGCCAGCCACGGCGTGCCGGTCGTGAAGCCGGCCTGCTCGCTCGCGTCCCACTGCATCGGCGTGCGGGCGTTGTCGCGGCTCATGGCCCGCAGCGCGTCGAGCGACGCTTCGCCCGCCTCGGCGTAGTGGTGGAGCGACTCGATGTCGCGGAACTCGCCGATCGAGGCGAACGGGAAGTTGGTCATCCCGAGCTCCTCGCCCTGGTACACGTACGGCGTTCCGCGGTGCATGTGCAGGACGGTGCCGAGCATCTTCGCCGCCTCGGTGCTCCCGTCGCCGAACCGCGACACCACGCGCGGCTGGTCGTGGTTGTTCCAGTAGAGGCTGTTCCAGCCCGTCTCGGCGAGACCCTCCTGCCAGCGCCCGAGTGAGCGCTTGAGGTCGGTCAGCCGCAGCGGGTGGTGGTTCCACTTCCAGCCGTCCTGGTCGAGCTGGACGTGCTCGAACTGGAACACCATGTCGAGCTCGCGGCGAGCGGGATCGGTGAACAGCCGAGCGTTCTCCAGCGTCACGCCCGGCATCTCGCCGACGGTCAGCAGTCCTTCCCGACCCTCGAACACCTCACGGTGCATCTCCTGCAGGAACTCGTGGATGCGCGGCCCGCACAGGTAGTACGGCGAGCCGTCGGCGTCGGGCGCGTCGGGCAGCGACGTGTCCTTGGAGATCATGTTGATGACGTCCATGCGGAAGCCGTCGACCCCGCGGTCCAGCCACCAGCGCATCATCGAGTAGATCGCATGCCGCACCTCGGGGTTCTCCCAGTTGAGGTCCGGCTGCTTGCGTGAGAACAGATGCAGGTAGTACTCCCCGGTCGCCTCGTCGAGCTCCCAGGTCGGCCCGGAGAAGAACGACCGCCAGTTGGTCGGCTGCTTGCGCCACCAGTACCAGTCGCGCTTGGGGTTTTCGTGGCTGGACCGCGACTCGACGAACCACGGGTGCTCGTCCGACGTGTGGTTGACCACGAGGTCCATCACGAGCCGCATGCCGCGCTCGTGGACGGCCGCCAGCAGCGCGTCGAAGTCCTCCAGCGTGCCGAACACCGGGTCGATGTCCTGGTAGTCGCTGATGTCGTAGCCGTTGTCGTCCTGCGGCGAGGGATAGACCGGCGACAGCCACAGCACGTCGACGCCGAGCTCGGCCAGGTAGTCGAGCCGGGACAGGATCCCCGGCAGGTCACCGACCCCGTCACCGTCGGAGTCGGCGAAGCTCCGCGGGTAGATCTGGTAGACGACGGCGTGCTGCCACCACACGGCTACGCAGCGCTACCCGGGACGGCGATGCCGGACTCGTAGGCGAGCACCACCGCCTGCACGCGATCGCGGATCCCGAGCTTCATCAGCAGCCGCGCGACGTGCGTCTTCACGGTGGTCTCGCTCACCACCAGCTCGGCGGCGATCTCGGCGTTCGACAGCCCGCGCGCGACGAGCTTGAAGACCTCGACCTCGCGCGCCGTGAGCTCGTCGAACCCGGCCGGGGGCCCCGCGGCGGGCGCGGCGCGGGCGAACTCGTGGATGAGGCGCTTGGTGATCGCCGGCGCCAGCAGCGCGTCACCGCGGGCGACGACCCGGATGCCGGCGGCCAGCTCCTCCGGCGGGACGTCCTTGAGCAGGAAGCCGGACGCCCCGGCGCGGAGCGCCTCGTAGACGTACTCGTTGAGGTCGAAGGTGGTCAGCATGAGCACCCGTGCGGGCTGGTCGCCGCCGGCGGCGACCACGCGGCGGGTGGCCTCGATGCCGTCCAGCTCCGGCATGCGGATGTCCATGAGCACCACGTCGGGCTCGAGCCGCTTGGTCTGCGCCACCGCCTCGGCGCCGTCGGACGCCTCGCCGACCACGGCGAGGTCCTCCTCGGCGTCGAGGATCATGCGGAAGCCGGCGCGGACGAGCGCCTGGTCGTCGGCGATCAGGACGCGGATCACAGGGGCAACCTAGCGACGACCTCGAATCCGCCGCCGTCTCGCCGGCCCGCGCGCAGCTCGCCGTCGTAGAGCTTCACGCGCTCCTCCATTCCGACCAGCCCGTGCCCGCCGCCGTGCCCGTTCGCGGCGTGCGAGCCGGTATCGACGATCTCCAGCTCCAGGTGCGAGGGCTCCCAGCGCACCGTCACCTCGGTCGGCGAGGCGCCGGCGTGCTTGATCGCGTTGGTGAGCGCCTCCTGCACGACGCGGTAGGCGGCGAGGTCCATCCCGGCCGGCAGCGAGCGCGGCTCGCCCTCGACGGTCAGGGAGACCGGCAGCCCGGCGGCGCGCGTGCGCTCGACGAGCGCGCCGAGCTCGCGCAGCGTCGGCTGCGGCGCCCGGTCGTCGGCGTGCTGCAGCACGCCCAGCAGCCGCCGCATCTCGGTCAGCGCCGCGCGCCCGACGTCCTCGATGTGGGCGGCCGCCTCCACCGCGCGGCGCGGGTCGCGCTCGAGGATGCGCCGCGCGCCACCGGCCTGGACGACCATCACCGACACCGAGTGGGCGACCACGTCGTGCATCTCGCGCGCGATCCGGCGGCGCTCGTCGGCGGCGGCGCGGGCCGCCTCCTCTTCGTGCGCCTCCTGCGCCTGGACGGCGGCCTCGTGCAGCTCCTCGGTGAGCCGCGTGCGGGTCCGCAGGCCGCGGCCCGCGAGCCACGCGACGAGCGCGAACGCGGTCGGGAAGATGAAGTCGGTGAAGACCGACTCCTCGAACGTGGCGACCACGCCGGTCATCCCGGCGACGATCACGAGCGCCGCGAGCGCCGCCTGCCGGCCGTCGGTGTAGGCGCCCATGGAGTAGCTCAGCACGAGCACGGCGATCAGCGGGCTCTGGAGCGGCTCGAGGTCGGCGATGACGACGTTCGAGGCGATCCACGTGACGAACATGACGACGCCGGCGACGAGCGGGCGCGTCCGGCGCCATGCGAGCGCCGAGTAGGCGATCGCGATCGGGATCGCGAGCCACAGCTCCCGCGGCGCCCGCGTGTGCAGGAGCAGCTCCGCCTCGCCCGCCACGATGAACGCGGCCGCGATCAGCCGGTCGATGGTCCTGCGGTCGGCGCGCTGGACCCGCCGCAGCCAGCGCCTCACGCAGCGCCTCCGAGCGGAAGCCGCGCTCGCACGACGTGGCCCCCGTCGCGCCGCGCGCCGGCCCGCAGGATCCCGCCCGCGAGCGCGACGCGCTCGCGGATGCCGAGGAGGGGCCGCGAGGGCGCGCCGCCGTCGTCGGCGACCTCGACCTCGACGTGGTCGGCCGCGTAGTGCACGCGTACGCGCGCGTGGCCGGCATGGCCGTGCTCGAGCGCCCCGCCGAGCGCCTCCTGCACGACGCGGTACGCCGTGAGGTCGAGGCCGATCGGGAGGTCGGGCTGGTCGCCCTCGATGTCGAGTTGCACGGGCAGCCCGGCGGCCTCGATCTTGCGCACCAGCGAGCCGACGTGCCGGAGCGAGGGCTGCGGAGCCAGGGCCAGCTCCTCGTCCTCGCGCCGGAGCACCCCGAGCAGGCGGCGGATCTCGGTCAGCGCCTCGCGGCCGCTCGTCTCCACCGCGCGGAACGCCTCCGCGGCGCGCTGCGGATCGCGCTCCGCCAGCCTCCGCGCGCCTGACGCCTGCACGACCATCGCGCTCAGCGCGTGGGCGACGACGTCGTGGAGCTCGCCCGCGATCCGCGTGCGCTCCTCGCCGGCCGCGGCCTGCGCGCGGTCGGCGCGGTTGCGCTCGAGCAGGTGCGCCTTCTCCCGCAGCGTCCGGTTGAGCGCGGCGCGGTTGCGCAGCACGCGGCCGAGCAGGATCGGGCCGCCGACGACGGCGCCGACCGAGATGAGGTAGCTCGTCGCGCTGTCGTCGTACGAGTCGATCCCCTGCGAGATCATCACGCAGCCGAGCGCGTAGGCGAGCACCGCGTAGAGCGCGCGGCCCTCGATGCGGCGGCCGTACGTGTAGAGCAGGAACAGCAGCGTGAAGAACGGGCTGATCATGTGGTCGCCGTACTCGGCGCCCAGACCGCTGAAGCCGATGAACAGCGGCATCGCGACGGCCGCGGACACGAGCGGCCAGCGGCGGCGGATCGCGACCGTCAGGCACAGGACGAAGCAGAAGGCGATCGCCCACCCGCGGTTCGGGGCCCCCTCCGGCGGAAGCACGGCGAGCTCCAGCAGCTGTTCGAGGAACAGAGCTGCGGCCAGCAGCAGATCAGCCCGGAACGGGGCCAGTGCGCGCACCCTTGCGAGCATGGTGGGGCAACGTTAGCCGCGGGACGCGCGGGGATCGTCCTCCTGGCTGACGATCGCGGGGTCATCCTCGAGGATGACGGCGGGTCCTCCCGGCGACGCGACAGGATCGTCAAGGCGGCCGACGACACGCGACGCCGCGGCGGCCACAGTCCCGGTCATGAGGACATGGACCGCCACGACGACCACCGCCGCGCGTCCGGAAGACGTGCTCGACGTGCTCACCGACCCGGAGGCCGCCGCCCGCTGGGCGCCGCTGCCGTTCGACGTCGACGAGCTCGACGGGCGGCGGCTCGCCACCGGCAGCAAGGCCCGCGTGAGCGGGAAGCTCGCCGGCCGACGCGTCGGGTTCGACCTCGAGGTGCATGAGGCATCGGGGCGCGGGCTCACGCTCGCCGCCGACGGGCCGGTGGGCTTCGACGTCGACTATCGCCTCGCCGCCGTCGAAGGCGGCAGCGAGGTGCGCGCGTCCGTGTCCGTCCGACCGTCCGGCGGGATCCTCGGGCGCCTCCTCGCCGAGGCGACGAGCGCCCTGCTGTCCGCCGGTGCCCTGGAAGCCGCGCTCTCCCGTGTGGTGCGGGAAGCCGCGGTCGCCTACTGAAAGCGAAAGGACCTCCCCGTTGAGTGCTCTCCCTCTCGATGCACCCGTGACGTCGAAAGCCGTGTCGGCGATCGGCCTCACGCGCACGTACGGTGACGGCGACTCCGCCGTCCACGCCCTCCGCGGCGTCTCGCTCGACCTGCCCGCCGGGCAGTTCACCGCCGTGATGGGCCCGTCGGGCTCCGGCAAGTCCACGCTCATGCATCTTCTCGCCGGCCTCGACACGCCCAGCGCGGGCACCGTCAAGGTCGCCGGCGAGGACATCACGCGCATGAAGGACCGCGACCTGACGCGCCTGCGCCGCCGGCACATCGGGTTCGTGTTCCAGTCGTTCAACCTGCTGCCGACGCTCTCGGCGGAGGAGAACGTCCTGCTCCCGCTCTCGATCTCGGGCAAGCGCCCGCCGGCCGCCGAGGTCGACGCGCTGATCGCCCGCGTCGGTCTGACCGAGCGGCGCCACCACCGCCCGGCCGAGCTGTCCGGCGGCCAGCAGCAGCGCGTCGCGATCGCCCGCGCGCTGATCACGCAGCCGACCGTCCTGTTCGCCGACGAGCCGACCGGCAACCTCGACTCCGAGGCCGGCGCCGGCATCCTCGCGCTCCTGCGCGACGCGGTGGACATCGACGGCCAGACCACGCTGATGGTCACGCACGACCCGCGCGCGGCCGCCGCGGCCGACCGCGTCCTGTACCTGACCGACGGCCGCATCGTGGCCGACCTCGCCCAGCCGAGCGAGGCCGAGATCCACGCGGTGATGAACCGATGATCAAGGTCTCGCTCAAGGGACTCGCGGCGCGACCAATCCGCACGCTGCTCAGCGCGCTCGCGATCATCGTCGGCGTAGCGTTCGTGTGCGCCGCGCTCACGCTGACCGGCGCCATGCGCGGCGCGGCCGACTCGCTGTCGAGCGCCGCCTACGACGGCACCGACGCAGTCGTGACCTCCAAGACCGCGTTCGAGCCCGGCCTGGACTCGTTCGCGGAGACACCGGTGATCCCGGCCTCGACGCTGGACAAGGTGCGCAACGCGCCGGGCGTCGACGTCGCGGTCGGTGACATCTCCGACACCGCCCAGATCGTCGGGCACGACGGCAAGCCGGTCGGCGACGGCCCGTACTTCGGGTCCGGCTACGACGCCCGCACGCCGGGCTCGCAGGGCCTCGTTCCGTTCCGCCTCGACGAGGGTCGCTGGGCGACCGGCGAGGGCCAGGTCGTGATCGACGTCGGCACCGCCGAGAAGGAGGACTACGCGATCGGCGACCGCATCACCGTCGCCACCCGCGGCGAGGCGCGGAAGTTCGAGGTCGTCGGCCTCGCGACGTTCGCCGACGTGAAGTCGATCGGCACCGCCACGTTCGCGGTCTTCGACCTCGGGACGGCGCAGCAGCTGTTCGACAAGGAGGGCGCCTACGACCGCATCCTCGTCGCCGGGGACACCTCCGGCGTCGCGGCGGCGGCGGGCAAGGGCACTCAGGTCATCTCCGCCGCCAAAGACGACCGCTTCGACCTCGACGGCCTGAAGTCGTTCGTCGGCATCCTGCGCACGATCCTGCTCGCCTTCGCCGGCGTGGCGCTGCTCGTGGGCGCGTTCACGATCTTCAACGCGCTCTCGATCGCCATCGCCCAGCGGACGCGTGAGCTCGGGCTCCTGCGCATGGTCGGCGCGAGCCGGCGCCAGGTCCGCCGCTCCGTGCTCACCGAGGCGCTCGCCATCGGGCTCGGCGCCTCGGCGATCGGCCTCGGCCTCGGGCTGCTCCTGGCGACCGGCCTCGAGAGCCTGTTCGACTCGATGGGGCTCTCGCTCCCGATCGCGTCGCTGTCGCTGAGCGGCGGCACGGCGATCGCGGCGCTGCTCCTCGGCACCGGCGTGACGCTGTTCGCGGCGCTCCTGCCGGCGCGGCGCGCCACCAAGGTCGCCCCGGTCGCGGCGCTGCGCGAGGCCAACACCGACGGCCACCGGCTGCGGCTCCCCGGCCGCGTCCTGCGCGCGGTCACCGGCCTCGTCGGGCGGCCGTCGGCGGCCCTCGGCGGCTCGGCCGGCTCGCTCGCCCGTCGCAACGCGATGCGCCATCCCGGCCGCACGGCGTCCACGGCGGCCGCGCTCCTCATCGGCGTGGCGCTGGTGACCGCCGTCACGGTGGTCGCGAAGGGCCTCGAGGACGTGTCGTCCGGCTCGCTCGAGCGGCGCGTGCAGGCCACCACCGTGGTCGGAGCGGCGGACGGCTGGTCGCCGATCGACCCCGCGATCGAGAAGGCGGCGGCCGGCGCTCCCGGCGCCACGGCCGTCGGCTCGATCCGGCAGGACGGCGCGCTCGCGTTCGGCCAGGAGGAGGGCGTCAACGCCGTCGACCCGGCCACGATCACCAAGCTGTTCGCCTACGACCTCAAGGCGGGCGAGGAAGCGGCGATCGAGGGCCTGGGCGCCGACGGCGCGCTGGTCGACGACGGCTGGGCGACCGAGCACGGCCTGAAGGTCGGCGACGCGTTCAGCGTCACCTCGCCGAAGGGCACGCGCGTGGACCTCACGGTCCGTGCGATCGAGGAGTCGCCGGTGCTCGACGTCCTGAGCCTCGGGCCGATCACGATCTCGCGCGAGGCGTTCGACGGCGCGTTCGCGGCCGAGCGCAACCGGTTCACGCTCGTCGCGGGCGCGGACGCCGCCTCGGTCCAGAAGGCGCTCGCCGCCTTCCCGGAGGTCGAGGTGCTGTCGAAGTCGGAGTTCATCACGAAGCAGACCGAGTGGATCGGCCAGATCCTGGCCATCCTCTGGGTGCTGCTCGCCCTGGCAGTGATCGTGTCCCTGTTCGGGATCGTCAACACGCTGGTGCTCGCGACGTTCGAGCGGCGGCGTGAGCTGGGGACGCTGCGGGCGATGGGCATGTCCCGTCGCCAGCTGCGCCGGATGGTGCGCCACGAGAGCGTGATCACCGCGCTCATGGGCGCCCTGCCCGGCATCGGTGTCGGGCTCGGCATCGCCGCCGCCGCGGTCGCGGCGCTCGGCGAGTACGGGCTCCAGTTCGCGATCCCGGGCGGCGCGTTGATCGCCGTCGCCGTGATCGCGGTGCTGGCGGGCATGGCTGCGGCCGTGCTTCCGGCAAGGCGGGCCTCGAGGACCGACGTCCTCGCCGCGCTCGCCTACGAGTAGACAATCGGGCGCCATGGATGGCGCCCGTCCGTCTCAGACGGCCGGCCGGACGAAGGCCGGGGGTGACTCTGCGCCGGCGGCCTTCGGGCCGCCGGCGCTTCGGGGATCAACGGGGCGATCGCGTTGGCGCAGAACTCCTGGAGGGTGGGAGCGGGCAGGTTCCAGACACCCGTTGAGACGGCATTGGAGACCGCCTCACGCTTTCGGCGCCCGCGCCGTTTCATCGGTGATGCTGACCTCCACCACCCTCGACGCGCGGGTCGACGAGCTCGACTGGGACGACCTGCGCGACCAGCTCGACACCCGCGGGTTCGCGGTCACCGAGCCGCTGCTCGACGAGCGCGAGACCTTCGAGCTCGCGGATCTGTTCGACGGCGGGCGGTTCCGCTCGACGATCGACATGGCCCGCCATCGCTTCGGCGATGGCCGCTACCGCTACTTCGACCACCCGCTGCCGGAGGCGATCGCCGACCTCCGGCGCGTGTTCTACGGCCACCTCGCCCCGGTCGCCAACCACTGGTCGGCGCTACTCGGGGGCCCGGACGACGCGTTCCCGCTCGACCACGAGGAGCTGCTCGCCCGCTGCCACGACGCCGGCCAGACGCGGCCGACGCCGCTGGTCCTGCGCTACGGCCCCGGCGACTGGAACGCGCTCCACCAGGACCTCTACGGGGACGTCTACTTCCCGTTCCAGGTCGTGACCGTGCTGACCGACGACTTCGAGGGCGGCGAGTTCGTGCTGATGGAGCAGCGCCCGCGCGCCCAGAGCCGCGCGCACGTGCTGACCCCGCCGCGCGGCGCGTTCGTGATCTTCCCGACCCGCGAGCGCCCGAACGCCGGCAAGCGCGGGTACCACCGGGTCGGGCTGCGCCACGGCGTGAGCACGGTGCGCGAAGGCAGCCGCACCGCGCTCGGGATCATCTTCCACGACGCCGCTTAGGCGATCGCGGGCGCCTCCGGGAGGCGCGCGAGCGCGGCCTCCATGTCGGCCTCGGAGAACTCCGGGTCCTCGAGGCTGCCGGACAGGAACGCGTCATAGGCGGCGAGGTCGAAGTGGCCGTGGCCGCACAGGCCGAACAGGATCACCTCGGCGTCGCCGCGCTCGACCTCGTCGAACACGGCGCGGATCGCGTGGGCGGGCTCGGGGGCCGGGATGATGCCCTCGGTGCGGGCGAAGCGGACCGCGGCCTCGAACGTCTCGTTCTGCTTGTACGCGCGCGCCTCGATCCGGCCCGCCTTCACCAGCCCGCACAGCATCGGGGCGTCGCCGTGGTAGCGCAGGCCGCCGGCGTGCACGGGCGGCGGGACGAAGTCGTGCCCGAGCGTGTACATCGGCATCAGCGGCGTGAGACCGGCGGTGTCGCCGAAGTCGTAGTGGTAGACGCCGCGGGTGAGGGTCGGGCACGCGGCGGGCTCGGCGGCCACGAAGCGCGCGCCCGAGCCGGCGCGCAGGAACGGGAACGCCAGACCGGCGAAGTTGGAGCCGCCGCCGACGCAGCCGATCACGACGTCGGGCTGCTCTCCCGCCAGCTCCATCTGCAGGATCGCCTCCTGGCCGATCACGGTCTGATGCAGGAGGACGTGGTTGAGGACGGAGCCGAGCGAGTAGTTGCAGTCCGGGTCCTGCGCGGCGACCTCGACGGCCTCGGAGATCGCGATCCCCAGCGAGCCGGTCGGGTGCTGCGCCTGCCCGCGGCCGGACTGCGTGCGGTCGGAGGGCGAGCGGTGCACGGTCGCGCCCCAGGCCTCCATCATCGAGCGCCGGTAGGGCTTCTGGTCGTAGCTCGACCCGACCATGAACACCTCGCAGTCGAGCCCGAACAGCGAGCACGCGAACGCCAGCGACGATCCCCACTGCCCGGCGCCGGTCTCGGTCGCGAGCTTCTTCACGCCTGCCTTGGCGTTCTCGTACGCCTGCGGGACCGCGGTGTTGGGCTTGTGCGAGCCGGCCGGCGAGCCGCCCTCGTACTTGTAGTAGATCCGCGTGCTCGTGTTGAGCGCCCGCTCCAGCCGGCGGGCGCGGAACAGCGGGGTCGGCCGCCACAGCCCGTAGGCCTCGCGCACCTCGGCCGGGATCTCGACCTCGGGCTCCGGCGAGACCTCCTGCGCGATCAGGCCCATCGGGAAGATCGGCGTGAGGTCGTCCGGCCCGGCCGGCTGACCGGTGGCGGGGCTGAGCGGCGGCAGCGGCTCGCCCGGGAGGTCGGGCAGCAGGTTGATCCAGTGGCTGGGGATCTGCTCTTCGCCCAGCAGGAACTTGGTCGGCTCGCTCATGAGCGCGATCCTATGCGGCATGGACGGCCGGCTCGTCCTCCTCGGGCTCATCGTCGCGATGGCGGTGGTCGTCACGCGCGACATGGATCCCGCTCGGCCGTCGGCCGAAGCGCGGGCCGAGCTGGCGCGCGAGCGTGCCGCCGACGCCGTGCTCGTCGAGGTCGACCGCACCCAGCTCTGCTACCGGGCGCGCCGTCGCCGCTACGCCGAGACGGTCCCGTCGCTGCAGTTCGCGGGCGGGCACTTCATGCGCCTCGCGCTGCGGCACGACCTCGACATCCACCTGAGCGCCGACGGCGATCGCTATACGCAGCGGATCACCGGTGACGGGGTGAACGCGGTGGTGGAGCGGCGCGGCACCGACGTCGTCCGCCTCGATGTCGGTGACCGCGCGGCTCCGCGGCTCGCGAGCGGCTGCTGACGCCGTTCAGGAGCGTGCTCTTGCCCGGGCCGCCTTCTGCCGGGCCACGGCGTCCAGCGCGGCCTTGCGGAGCCGCACCGCGTGGGGCGTGACCTCGACGGCCTCGTCCTCGCGGACGAACTCGAGCGCCTGGTCGAGCGAGAGGCGGCGGGGCGGGACGAGGCGGACCAGCACGTCGGACGTGGAGGAGCGCATGTTGGTGAGGTGCTTCTCCTTCGTGGCGTTGACGTCGAGGTCGTCGGCGCGCGCGTTCTCGCCCACGATCATGCCCTCGTAGACGTCCTCGCCGGGCTCCACGAACAGCACGCCGCGCTCCTGCAGGTTGAAGAGCGCGAAGCTGGCGGTCTTCCCGCGGCGGTCGGCGACCAGCGAGCCGGTGGGGCGCAGTCGGAGCTCGCCCGCCCACGGCTCCCAGCGGTCGAAGACGTGGTGCAGGAGCCCGGTGCCGCGGGTCTCGGTGAGGAACTCGGTGCGGAAGCCGATCAGCCCGCGCGCGGGGACGAGGTAGTCCATCCGCACCCAGCCGGTGCCGTGGTTGACCATCTGCTCCAGCCGGCCCTTGCGCAGGGCCAGGAGCTGGGTGACCACGCCGACGTAGTCCTCGGGGATGTCGATCGTCATCCGCTCGACCGGCTCGTGGGTGACGCCGTCGATCTCGCGCGTGACCACCTGCGGCTTGCCGACCGTGAGCTCGAAGCCCTCGCGCCGCATCAGCTCGACGAGCACCGCGAGCTGGAGCTCGCCGCGGCCCTGGACCTCCCAGGTGTCCGGCCGCTCGGTCTCGAGCACGCGGATCGAGACGTTGCCGACCATCTCGGCGTCGAGCCGGTCCTTGATCTGGCGGGACGTGAGCTTGTCGCCTTCGCGGCCGGCCAGCGGCGACGTGTTCTGGCCCATGGTGACCGACAGCGACGGCTCGTCGACGGTGATCACGGGCAGCGGGCGCGGGTCCTCCGGGTCGGCGAGCGTCTCGCCGATCGTCACCTCGGGCAGGCCGGCGACGGCGATGATCTCGCCCGGCCCGGCCTCGTCGGCTTCCACGCGGTCGAGCGCCTCGGTGATATAGAGCTCCGCCACCCGGGCGTTCGTGATGGTGCTGTCCGCTCGGCACCAGGCGACCTGCCCGCCGCGGCGGATCGTGCCGTTGCGGACGCGGCAGATCGCCAGGCGGCCGAGGTACGGGCTTGCGTCGAGGTTCGTGACGTGCGCCTGCAGCGGATGGCCGGGGTCGTGCTCGGGCGCCGGGACGTGCTCGACCAGGAGGTCCATCAGCGGCTTGAGATCGGTGCCTTCCTCGCCTTCCGTGAGGCTCGCCCAGCCGGCCTTCGCGTTCGTGTAGACGATCGGGAACTCGATCTGGTCCTCGCGCGCGTCGAGGTCGATGAACAGCTCATAGACCTCGTCGACGACCTCGGCGATGCGCGCGTCCGGCCGGTCGACCTTGTTGACCACGAGGATCACCGGCAGCCGGCCCTCGAGCGCCTTGCGCAGCACGAAGCGCGTCTGCGGCAGTGGGCCCTCGGAGGCGTCGACGAGCAGCAGCACGCCGTCGACCATCGTGAGCCCGCGCTCGACCTCGCCGCCGAAGTCCGCGTGGCCGGGCGTGTCGACGATGTTCAGCTTGGTCGGGCCGTACTGGACCGCGGTGTTCTTGGCGAGGATGGTGATCCCCTTCTCGCGCTCGAGGTCCATCGAGTCCATCACGCGCTCGTTGACGTCCTGGTTGTCGCGGAAGGCGCCGGACTGCCACAGCATGGCGTCGACCAGCGTCGTCTTGCCGTGGTCGACGTGGGCGATGATGGCGACGTTGCGGAGGTCCTCGCGGCGCTGCATGTGGAGGTCGAGGCTAGAAGAACGGCGCGCTTGACAGCGGAGGTACGGTGGCCGGGTGGTCGGACCAACCGCGTTCGGGACCGTCACGAGGGAGGCGGTGCCGCAGCAGATCGTCTCGCGCCTGCTCGATCTGATCCAGCAGCGCCATCTCGGTCCCGGCGATCGGCTGCCCGCCGAGCGTGAGCTGGCGGCCTCGATGGGGGTCAGTCGCTCGTCGCTGCGGGAGGCGCTGCAGGCACTGACCGTGCTCGGCGTGACCGAGATGCGGCATGGGACCGGGACCTACGTTTCCTCGCTCGAGCCGGACCTGCTCGTGCGCCACCTGAGCTTCGTGCTGTCGCTGAGCGAGCACGCTTCGGACCAGCTGTTCGAGGCGCGCAAGGTGGTGGAGCCGGCCATGGCGGCCCTTGCGGCGCGCCGGATCGACGACGACGCCCTGGCCGTGCTCGATGCGTGCCTCGAGCGCTCCGAGGCGGCGATCGGCGACGCGCAGGCGTTCATGGAGGCCGACCTCGAGCTGCACGACGCCATCCGCGTGGCCGCCGGGAACGCGGTGCTCGGGCGGTTCATGGAGTCGATCCGGGCGCCCGGGCTCGCGTCGCGCCGGCGGACGGGCGCGCGGCGCGCCGTCCACGTGCAGAGCGCCAGCGACCACCGCGCGATCGTCATCGCGCTGCGCGCGCGCGATCCCGAGGCGGCATCGGCCGCGATGCACCGTCACATCGAGAACGTGGAGCGCGCATGACGCGGATCGTCGACCTCACTCTGAAGATCGGCGAGGACACGCTGAGCCCGCCGTCGGTGAACAAGCGGCTCGAGCTCACGAGCCACCACCGCGGGCCGGGGTTCTGGCAGGCGAGCGAGATCAACATGCTGCTGCACACCGGCTCGCACGTCGACTTCGGCCGCCACTGCGCGGCTGACGGCGAGACCGCGGCCGATGTATCGCTCGACCGCACCTGCGGCCCCGCGATCGTCATCGACCTCACGTTCCTCGGCGAGGACGAGCCGATCACCGTCGACCTGCTGGAGCAGCACGCGCCGCATATCGAGGCCGGGGACGTCGCGCTGTGCCGGACGGACTGGACCGAGAAGGCGTGGGGCCGCTTCCCCGACTACTACATGCGCTCCCCCTACTGCGAGCCCGAGGCGGCCGGCTGGCTGGTGGACCAGGGCGCCAAGGTGGTCGGGTTCGACTGCTTCAGCGAGCGGTCGGCCCGCGAGCCCGACTTCACGTCCGAGGACTTCGTCGTCCACAAGGCGATCCTCGACCGCGGCGCGATCCTCATCCAGCAGCTCACCGGGCTCTCGCAGCTGCCGGTCGGCGTCCGCGTGCCGTTCTTCGCAGGCTTCGTCCCGATCCGCGGGGCGGAGGGTTCCCCCGGGCGCATGTTCGCCCTGATCGAGGAGGAGGAATGATCACCGAGTACCTGCTCCCGGGGTCGGCCGAAGAGGCGGCCGCGGAGCTGGGCGCCGAGGTGGCGGTGATGGGCGGCGGGACCACGGTGATGCCCGCGGTGCACGCCGGCACGCTCGACGCGACGCGCGTGGTCGGGCTCGCCCGCGCCGGGCTCGCCGGGATCGAGCGCGCCGGGGGGCGCACGACGATCGGCGCCATGACGCCGCTGGCCGCGGTGGCCGGGCTCGACGGCGCGGTGGGGGCCGCGGCCCGTGCGGTCGGCGGGCCGGCGCTGCGCAACATGGCGACGGTCGGCGGCAACCTGCTGGCGCGCGCGCCGTACGGCGACGTCGGCGTGGCGCTGCTGGCGCTCGACGCCGAGGTGCGGCTGAGCGGGCGGACGATCCCGCTGGACGAGCTGTGGTCGTCGTTCCGGCCGGGCGAGGAGATCATCGAGGCCGTCGCCTTCGAGGACGACCCGGACAGCGTGTTCCTGCGTCACGCCCGGCGCGCCGCCAACTCGCCCGCCGTGGTGTGCGTCGCCGTGAGTCGCGGCCGGGTGGCGCTCGGCGGGGTCGCTCCGCACCCGGTTCGGTCGGTCGCCGATCCCGAGCGGGCCGCCGAGGAGATCGATCCGCCGACCGACGCCCTCGCCAGCGCCTGGTACCGCCGCCGCATGACGGCGCTGTTCGTCCGCCGCGCCCTGGAGCAGAGCGATGCCGTCTGAGGTCTTCGAGTTCGAGCTCAACGGCCGGCCGACCGAGGTCATGGCCGGGCCGATCGCGTCCTTGAACCACGTGCTGCGCGAGCAGCTCCAGCTCAAGGCGACCAAGGTCGGCTGCCGGCAGGGCGGCTGCGGAAGCTGCACGGTGCTGGTCGACGGCGAGCCGGTGCTCTCCTGCCTGCTGCCGGTCGCGAACGTCCGCGGCCGGAGCGTCACGACGCTCGAGGGCTGGGGCGGCGAGGACCCGCTCCAGCGGAAGTTCCACGAGCGCTTCGCCGTCCAGTGCGGGTACTGCGCGCCGGGGATGCTGATCGCGGCCCGCGCGCTGCTCGACCGCAACCCGTCCCCCACGCGCGAGGAGATCGCCGAGGCGATCGCGGGCAACGTCTGCCGCTGCACGGGCTACGACTCGATCATCGACGCGATCGCGGAGGCGGCGGCGTGACACTTTCGCAGCAGCCCTTCCACGTCATCGGTCGCGACGTCGAGCGCCGCGACGGGCTGGGCCACGTCACCGGCACCACCGAGTACGTCGACGACGTCCGCTACCCCGGGATGCTCCACCTCAAGATGGTGCGCAACCCGCTCGTCCACGCGCGGATCAAGGGCGTCGACTTCTCCGAGGCGGAGAAGGTCCCCGGCTTCGTCACCGCGCTCACCGCCAAGGACGTCCCCAAGAACGTCTACACGATCCTCTGCCTGATCGGGGTCGAGCCGGACGAGGAGCAGGTCCTGGCCTCCGAGCGCGTCCGCTACCGGGGCGAGCAGATCGCCGCCGTCGTCGCCGAGACCGAGGAGGCCGCCAACGAGGCGGTCAAGCGGGTGAAGCTCGACCTCGAGGAGCTGCCCGCGGTGTTCGACGTCGAGGAGGCGCTGAAGCCCGACGCCCCGATCGTCACCCACTGGGGCACCAACCACTTCTGGTACGAGGGCCACCACTGCCGGCGGATCCGCTACGGCGATGCGGCGGCCGCGCGGGCTTCGGCCGACCACGTCATCGAAGGCACCTACCAGAACAGCCCGACCGAGCATGCGCCGACCGAGACCACCGGCTGCATCGCCAAGCCCGAGGCCGACGGCCGCATCACCGTCCACACCAACACCCAGGCGCTCTACTTCTCGCTCGACAACACGGCGATCATCCTGCAGATCGAGCCGAGCCGGCTGCACTTCGTCGGCGGCACCGTGGGCGGCGGGTTCGGCGGCAAGGTCGACGTCATCACCGAGCCGATCGCCTGCCTGGCGGCGCTCAAGACCGGCCGGCCGGTCCGCTACGTCTACACGCGCGAGGAGGAGATGCGGGTGAGCTCGACTCGCTCCGGCAACCGCATCCGGATCGTCGACGGCGTGATGGAGGACGGCCGGATCGTCTCCCGCGAGGTGACGACGTGGCAGGACGCCGGCGCGTACTCGCGGCATTCGCCGTACGGCGCCACCAAGCACGCGGCGAACGTGTGCGGCCCCTACACGATCCCCAACGTCTCGATCGACGTGCACTGCGTGTACACGAACCGCCAGCCGGCGAGCGCGTTCCGCGGCTTCGGCGTCACCGAGGCGTCGTTCGCCACCGAGATGCAGATGGACCGCATCTCGCGCGCGATCGGGGTCGACCCGTGGGAGCTGCGGCTGAAGAACGCCTACCGCGACGGCGACGAGCGCCCCTACCGCAAGATCGTCGAGGACGCGACGCTGGTCGAGACGATCCGCGCGGCCGCCGAGCTCGTGGGGCACGAGCTATGACGCTCCTGTACGGACGCGGCATCGCGGCGGTCAACTACCCGACCGGGATGAACCTGGGCGGGGACCCGACCCAGGCGCTGGTCCACGCCACCACGGTCGGCAACTTCGTCATCACGCTGTCGAGCGTCGACCTCGGGCAGGGTCTGAAGACCGTGCTCGCGCAGATCGGCGCCGAGGCGCTCGGCGTTCCGTTCGAGACCGTGCGCGTCGACACCGGCGACACCGACACCGGCCCGCACTGCATGGGCACGTTCGCCAGCCGCGCCACGCACCGCGCCGGCAACGCGATCATGCGCGCCGCCGACGAGGCGAAGCGCGTGTTATTGGAAGTCGCTGCGGAGGAGCTGGAGGCCTCACCGGAGGATCTCGAGACCGACGGCGAGGGCAACGTGCGGGTGATCGGCTCGCCCGGCTCCTCGATGACGGTGCAGGACGTCGCGCTCGCGGCGCACTTCAAGCACGGCCGGACGATCTCCGGCCGCGGCATGTACATGAAGCCCAAGAGCGAGGTGGTGCCGGAGACCGGCGCCATGGACCCCGACTCGACCGAGGCGCACGCGTGCACGGTGGCCGACGTGGAGGTCGACACCGAGACGGGGGTCGTGCGCGTGCTGCGGCTCGCGTCGGCCTACGAGATCGGCTGCGCGATCAACCCGGCGCTCGTCCAGGGCCAGATCCGCGGCGGCGCGTGGATGGGCATGTCGCACGCGCTGTACGAGACGACGGCGCCGTACTACCCGTCCGTGGATCACGCGCCGGGCGACTTCTCCACCTATTTGATGCCTGGACCGCTCGACCTGCCGGAGATCGAGGCCGTGGTTTTGGAGGTGCCGTCCTCGAACGGGCCGTACGGCATGAAGGGCGTGGGCGAGATGACCGCCAACCCGCCGATCCCGGCGATCGCCAACGCGGTCACCGACGCGATCGGCGTCCAGATCACCGACCTGCCGATCACGCCCGAGAAGGTGCTGCGGGCGCTCGAGTCCAAGGAGGCTGCGGAGTGCTGAAGGTGTTCTCGCTGATCAAGCGCCGGGAGGACCTGTCGCTGGAGGAGTTCCGGGAGTGGGTGTTCGAGCGGCACGCGCCGATGGGTCGCGAGCTGCCGGGCCTGCGCGAGTACCACGTGGCAGTGGTCGAGCAGGACGACCCCGATCTCCCCTACCACGCCGTCACCGAGCTCTACTTCGACGACGAGGATGCGTTCAAGGAGGCGTTCGCCAGTGAGGCCGGCCGCGCCGCGGGCGACGACGTGGCGCGCCACGCGGCGGGGCGCGTGCGGCTGTTGACGCGGGAGGAGCGGGTCATCTGAGCGCGACCAGCGCGTCGTAGCGGCGGCGCGAGTCGCCGCCGCTGGCGCCGAAGAAGTCGAGCAGCCGTGGAGTGTCGAGCCAGGCCGGCCGGTGGTCCTCTTCGAGCGCACCAGGCTAACTCCTACCCCGTTGGTAGGATTACCCCGTGATCTTCACGACGAAGGCGGAGTACGGGGTGCGGCTGCTGATCCAGCTCGGGCTCCAGGGCGGTGGCGCGCCGGTCTCGCTGAAGGCTGTGGCCGACGCGGAGAACCTCCCGCTCGCGTACCTGGAGCGCATCGCGGCCCTTCTCAAGAAGGCCGACCTGGTGCGCGCCACGCGCGGCGCCCACGGCGGGTACGTGCTCGCCCGCCTGGCCGAGGAGATCACCATGGACCACGTCGTGCTCGCGCTCGAGGGCGCGATCGCGCCGATGGACTGCTTCATCGACGACCGCGAGGCCCGCGTGCTGTGCTCCCACGTCGCCGACGGCGAGCACTGCGCGACCAAGCTGCTGTGGACGCGCGTGCAGATGGGCGTCATCAAGTCCCTCCAGCGGACCACCCTCCAAGAGCTCGTCGACTTCGCCTCACCCACCGAGAAGACCCTGGAGATTCATGGCTGACCTCGAGATCAAGAACCTTCACGTCTCTGCCGGAGACAAGCAGATCCTCAAGGGCGTCGACCTGCACGTCCGCTCCGGCGAGTTCCACGCGCTGATGGGCCCGAACGGGTCCGGCAAGTCGACGCTGGCGAACGCCGTGATGGGTCATCCGAACTTCGAGGTGACGGAGGGGCAGGTTCTCTTCGACGGCGAGGACATCACGGAGGCCGATCCGGACGAGCGCGCCCGCGCCGGCCTGTTCATGGCCTTCCAGTACCCCGTCGCGATCCCGGGCGTGACCGTCGCCAAGTACCTGCGGATCGTCATGAACGCCCGCCGCGACGCGCTCGGCGAGCCGGAGATCTCGCTCAAGGACTTCCGCAAGACCGTCGAGGCGGCGATGGAGCTCACCAACGTCCCGCGCGACTTCTCCAACCGCTACCTCAACGACGGGTTCTCAGGCGGCGAGAAGAAGCGGATGGAGATCCTCCAGCTCGCGCTGCTCATGCCGAGCCTGGCCGTGCTCGACGAGACCGACTCCGGGCTCGACATCGACGCCCTGAACACGGTCGCCACCGGCGTCAACACGGTCGCCGAGGGCTCAGACATGGGCGTGCTGATCATCACCCACTACCAGCGGATCCTGCACATGGTGAAGCCGCAGTTCGTGCACATCATGTTCGAGGGCCGGATCGTCAAGGAGGGCGGCCCGGAGCTGGTCGAGCAGCTCGAGAAGCGCGGCTACGGCTGGATCCGCGACGAGGTGGCGGCGGCCGCATGAGCCTCGCGGTCCCGCCCCTGACCGAGTTCCCCGTCCTCGCGCAGGAAGGCCTCGTCTACCTAGACTCGGCCGCCACGTCGCAGACGCCGCGGCCGGTCATCGAGGCGATGGACCGCTACTACAACGAGTACCGCGCGAGCATCCACCGCGGCGTGTACCCGCTCGCCGCGGAGGCGACGGAGGCCTACGAGGTGGCCCGCGAGAAGGCCGCCGCGTTCACGAACTCCACGCCCGGCGAGACCGTGTTCACCAAGAATGGGACCGAGGCGATCAACCTCGTCGCCTACACCTTGGGGCTGGCGCCCGACGACACCGTGGTGCTCACGCAGATGGAGCACCACTCGAACATCGTGCCGTGGCAGCTCCAGGGCTGCCGCACCGAGTGGGTACCGATCACCGACGACGGGCTGCTGGACCTCGAGGCGCTCGACGCCGCGCTCGCGAAGCGGCCCAAGCTCGTCGCCGTCACGCACGTCTCGAACGTGCTCGGCACCGTCAACCCGATCGCCGAGATCGCGCGCCGCGCGCACGAGGCCGGCGCACTGATCCTGGTCGACGGCATGCAGGCGGTCCCGCACCTGCCGGTGGACGTCAAGGAGCTCGGCGTCGACTTCTACGCCTGGACCGGCCACAAGGCGTACGGCCCGACCGGGATCGGCGTCCTGCACGGGCGCCGCGAGCTGCTCGAGGCGATGCCGCCCTTCCTCGGCGGCGGGCACATGATCGCCCGCGTCACGGAGGACGGCACGACCTTCGCCGACCCGCCCGCCCGGTTCGAGGCGGGCACGATGATGGTCGCCGAGGCGATCGGGCTCGGCGCCGCGACCGACTTCCTGTCCGGCATCGGCATGGACGCGGTGTGGGAGCACTCGCGCGACGTCGTCGGCTACGCCGTCGAGCGTTTGCGCGAGGTCCCCGGCCTCACCCTCTTCGGACCCGACATCGAGCACCGCGGCAGCGTCGCCTCGTTCGCGCTCGAGGGCGTGCATCCGCACGACGTCGCCGAGATCCTCGGCCGCCAGGGCGTCTGCGTGCGCGCCGGCCATGCGTGCGCTCAGCCGCTGATGCGCCGGCTCGGGGTGTCCGCCACCACGCGCGCGTCGTTCGCCGTGCACTCCACCCGCGAGGAGGTCGACCGGCTGATCGACGCCCTCGCTACCGTGCGGGACGTGTTCGCCTGATGGACGACCTCTACCGCGAGAACATCCTCCAGCACTACAAGAACCCCCATCACTGGGGCGAGCTTCCCGACGCCGACCTCGAAGCCGACGACCTCAACCCCCTCTGCGGCGACGAGCTGAAGGTGCAGCTCAAGATCGACGGCGAGGGCCGGATCGAGGACATCCGCTTCTCCGGTCACGGCTGCGCGATCTCGCAGGCGTCGGCGTCGATGACGTCCGACGAGGTCGTCGGCATGCCGGTCGAGGAGCTGCTCAAGCTCGACCGCGGGTTCGTGCTCGACCTCCTGGGCATCGACATCTCCGCGACGCGCCTGAAGTGCGCGCTGCTCTCCCTCAAGGTCCTCAAGAGCGCCTCCCTCGGGCATGCCGCCGCATGGGAGACTGACACTCCGCCGAACGCGGCGGAGAGCGACGAAGCGGCCTAACAACCACAGAGGGGGTCCGGGATGTGCCTTCCGGGGACGGTCGAGAAGGTTCGTGAGAGCCAGCCCACGGTCACGCGCCGCACCGTGCTGGCCGGAGGCGGCGCCGCGGCGCTCGCGGCGCTGATGCCGGGCGAGGCGGTCGCGCACAAGCGCAAGCGTCACAAGCGGCGCGGCAAGGTGGTGGACCTCACACATACGTTCACCGCCGGCTTCCCGGTCTACACCGGGGCGTCGCCGACACGCCGCACGCTCAAGAACTACGTGCCGGACGGCTTCTACTCCCAGGAGTGGACGTTCGGCGAGCACTCCGGCACGCACATGGACGCGCCGGGCCACTTCGTCCAGGGCGGCCGGCTCACACCCCAGCTCACGCCGCGCGAGCTCATGCTGCCGATCGTGGTGATCGACATCTCGAAGCGCGCCGCGAGCGACCCGGACGCCGTCGTCACCGTGGACGACTTGCAGCGGTTCGAAAAGCGCCACGGCCGGATCCCGCGGAACGCCCTCGTGGCCATGAACTCCGGCTGGGACGCCAAGCTGGGTACGCCCGCGTTCACGGGCGGCTCGCTGGGCGCCTACCACTTCCCCGGCTTCGGTGAGGACGCGATCGACTTCATGATCCAGCGGAACCGCGGGTCCGCGATCGCGGTCGACACGTTGAGCCTCGACCCCGGCAACTCGGCGACGTTCCCCGTGCACAACAAGTGGCTCGCGGAGGACAAGTACGGCCTCGAGAACGTCGCGAACCTCGGCAAGCTGCCGCCCCACAGGGCGACCGCCATCGTCGGCGTGATCCCGTGGGAGGCGGGGTCGGGCGGCCCCGCCCGGGTGCTCGCCACCTATTAGACCTTGACCGGCTCGGCCGGCGCGACGATCGCCGCGTCGGCCGGGGCGTTCTCACGGCGCGAGAGGGCCAGGAACGGCAGTGCGAGCGCCGAGATGCCCGCGCCCAGCACGTAGGTGGTCGCGTAGCCCCAGACGTCGGCGGCGCGGCCGAGCGCGGGCTGGACCCAGACGCCGCCGCTCGACGCCACCAGCGAGTCGAACGACAGGATCGTCGCCCGCTGCTGCGACGGGATGAGGCCGTTCATGTAGGCCTGGCGGATCGGCATGGTCGCCGCGAACAGCAGGCCCCACACGACGATCATGCCGATCACCACCCAGAAGCTCTCGATCAGGCCGATCGCCAGCAGGGCGAGGGAGCTGAGCGCTGTCGCGGCGATGAGCGCCGACGTGCGGCGGTGGAAGATCTGCCGGATGCGCGGGGCGGCGAGGCCGCCGAGGATCTGCGCGCCGGCCACGATGGCGGCGACCAGGCCGGCGACCTGGTAGGCGTCCGGGTCGCCGTAGAGCTCGAGCAGGTACGGCTGGAGCGCGTAGAAGCCGTAGACGCCGACGCCGCCGGTGAAGATCGCCTGCACCATCAGCCACTTGACGGCCGGCACGCGCCAGCCGTACTCGATCGACGCCGACGCGATCGAGCGCATCTCCGCCAGCGGGCGGCCGCCCTTCCGCGGCGTGAAGCCGACGTCGTGCATGAGCGCGAACGCGACCGCGAACATCACCACCAGCACGACGCCGCGCAGCACGAACGGCACGCCGAGGCTGGTGAGCTCGGCGATGAAGCCACCGGCGACCGAGCCGGTGAGCATCGCGACCCCCGACACGACCTGGCCGCGTCCGAACACGGTCTCGAGCCGGCCGGTGTAGCCGGTGGCGTTGAGGGCGTCGACCAGCCAGGCCTCGACGGCGCCGGAGAAGAACGTGAAGCCGAGGCCGAGGAGCATGGAGGCGATGGCCCACAGCCAGAACGCCGCCTCTACCTGCCACAACAGGACGTAGAACAGGGTGGAGGCGGCCAGCGTCACGGTCCCGAGCAGGTAGGAGGCGCGGCGTCCCACTGTGTCGGCCACGATGCCGGTGGGGACCTCGAACACGACCATGCCGGCGGTGAAGAAGGCGTTGGCGGCGAAGGCCTCGAGGTTGGTGAGGCCGGCGTCGAGCAGGAAGATCGTGTTGATCCCCCAGATGAACGACGCCGCCAGCGTGTTCCCGAGCATGAGCAGCAGGTAGGTGCGCTGGATCGAGCGGGGCGTGGGCAAGGGGAGCGATGAGTTCGGACGACGCGCGCGGTCTAAGGAGCAGGATGGCGAATCGACTCGTCCACCTGGAGCTGCACACCGCGGACCGCTCGCGCGCGCTGGCGTTCTACGCGGCGCTCTGCGGCTGGCGGCCCGAGCACGTCAGCGCCGGCGACGGCGCGTACACGGCGCTCGAGCTCGGCTCGGTCGGCGGCGGGGTCGTGGAGTGCGGCGCGGAGCGGTCGCTGTGGCTGCCGTACGTCGCCGTCGACGACGTCGCGGGCGCCACCGAGCGCGCCCGCGACCTCGGCGCCTCGGTCCTGCTCGAGCCACGCGAGGGCCCGGCCGGCTGGCGCAGCGTGGTGAGCGAGCCGGCGGGCGCCGAAGTGGCCTTCTGGCAGCCGAAGCCGTGAACGCGCGGTGAAGGCGGTCCGACGGCCGTAGACGGCCGTCGTACCGTGGAAGGGGATGTACGTCGACCTGCATTGCCACCTGCTCCCCGGAATCGACGACGGGGCGGCCACGATGGACCACACGATCGCGCACGCGCGGCGGCTCGAGGCCGCCGGCGTCCACGACGTCGCGTGCACGCCGCACATCAAGCGCTGCGACTTCCCGCGCGTGGACCTCCCGGGGCTGGCGGCCGCCCGCCAGGCGGCCCAGAGCGCGATCGACGCCGAGCAGATCGCCGTCCGGCTCCACGGCGGCGGCGAGCTCGCGCACGAGGAGGCGCTGGCGCTCGAGCCGGAGGACCTCGAGCGGATCGCCCAAGGCCCGGCCGGCGGCCGCTGGCTGCTGCTCGAGTGCCCGTTCGCCGGGCTCGACGAGGAGGTCGTGCAGGCCGCCGAGCGGCTGTGGGACCTCGGGTACGGCGTCCTGCTCGCCCACCCGGAGCGCGCCGCGGCGATCGCGGGCGCCGACCGGCGGCTGCGCTCGCTCGCCGCGCGCGGCGCGCTGCTGCAGGTCAACGCCACCTCGCTGCTCGGCCGCCACGGGCCCACCGCCGAGGCCGGCGCCGTGCGCCTGCTGCGCGAGGGCATCGTCTGGTGCCTGGCGTCGGACGGCCACCCGGGCACGCGCGACGACACGCTCGACCGCGGGCACGCCGCGGTCGGCCGCCTCGGCCTCGCCGGCCGGGCGGTGCAGCTCACGCAGGACAACCCGCGCGAGCTGCTGCACCGCGGCGTGCCGGCGTTCGCAGCACTCGCGGCCTAGTACCGGCGTTCGAAATTACGCACGGTTCCGGCGTCCGCCGATCACCGCCTGGCACCACCCGGCGACCGGTCATGTACCAGAGGTACACCACCGGATCACCGTGCGGCGCCAGCCGGCGCCGGCGAACACCGGCGACCGCACGTACTTACGAACACCGGTACTAGCCGTAGCGGCTGATCGTGAACATCGCGCCCTGCGGGTCCTTGACCATGGCGATCCGCACCGGGCCGGCGTCGTAGGGCGGGACGACGACCTCGCCGCCGAGCTCGGCGACGCGCTCCGCGCTCGCGTCGGTGTCGTCGACCGAGATCGTCACGTGCCAGCGTGAGGGTCCGTCGTCCTGCTGCATCCAGGCGATCGAGTCGGTGAACCCGTCCGGCGCGCCGGCCTTCTGGTGCCGGTCGCGGATGCCCGGGTCGCGCGCCTCCAGGTGCTCGCCGTAGCCGGGGCGACGCCACATCGTGGTGGTGGCCTCGCCGAACGAGACCGCCGCCGCATCCCAGCCGAACAGCGCGCGGTAGAACGGCTCGGCGAGGCTGGGGTCGGGCGTGTAGAGGTCGCTCCAGTTCCAGCTTCCCGAGGCGTTGACGAGCTGGGCGCCGTGATGGCCCTTGGGCTCCCACATCGAGAAGACGGCGCCGGTCGGGTCCTCGATCACGGCCATGCGGCCCGAGTCGGCCACGTCGAAGGGCGGGAGGAGCGCCTTGCCGCCGAGCTGGATCGCGTCGGCGGTCGCCCAGTCGGCGCTGTCCACCTGGATGTAGGTGTTCCACGCCGGTGGGTGGTTGGGCTGGTGCGCGATGCCGGCGACGTCGAGCCCGTCCAGCTTCGCGATCGCGTAGCGGCCGGACATCCGGTCCTCGAACTCCCAGTCGAAGAGCGCGCCGTAGAAGGCCTTCGCCGCGTCGAGATCGGGCTGGGACGTGTCAATCCAGCAGGGGACGCCGACGGGGTAGCCGTCGCGAGCGAGCACCGTGGCTCCTTCTGTGTTTTGGGCCATGGCTGCACGCTAGGGGCCAATTAGGTCAAGATCTGTCCTCGATGACGTCGAGCCGCCTGCTCACGTTGCTGTCGCTGCTGCAGACCCGCCGCGACTGGTCGGGCGCCGAGCTGGCGGACCGGCTCGACGTGTCGCGGCGGACGATCAGGCGCGACGTCGAGCGGCTGCGGGCGCTCGGGTACCCGGTGGAGTCGGTGAACGGCGCGGCGGGCGGCTACCGGCTGGCGGCCGGCACGGCGATGCCGCCGCTGCTGCTCGACGACGAGGAGGCGATCGCGATCGCCGTCGGCCTGCGGACCGCGGCGCGCGCGTCGGTGACCGGGATCGAGGAGACGTCGGTGCGCGCGCTGGTCAAGCTCGAGCAGGTGCTGCCCGGGCACCTGCGCCGCCGCGTCCAGGCGCTCGGCTCGGCCACGATGTCGCTCCCCGCCGAGGGGCCGACCGTCGATCCGCAGTGCCTGACGGTGCTGGCCACCGCGTGCCGCGACCACGAGTGCGTGCGCTTCGGCTACCACGCGCGCGACGGGACGTTCGGCCGGCGCGAGGTCGAGCCGCACGCGCTCGTAAACCGCGGCCGCCGCTGGTACCTCGTGTGCTGGGACCGGGCGCGGCACGACTGGCGCACGTTCCGCGTCGACCGCATCGGCGAGCCGAGCCCGCTCGCCGTGCGGTTCAGGCCGCGCCGGCTGCCGGTCGCGGACCCCGCCGCGTTCGTCGAGCAGCGCTTCGCCGCGCTGCCGAGCCGCTACGAGGCGAGGCTGACGCTGCACGCCCCCGCCGGCGAGGTGCGCGTGCCGTGGGGAACCGTCACGCCGATCGACGAGCGCACGTGCGAGTTCCGGACCGGCGACGACGACCTCTCCTGGCTGGCGGTGCGCGTGGCGATGCTGGGCGTCGACTTCGAGGTCCACGAGCCGCCCGAGCTGGTCGACGAGGTCCGCGGTCTCGCCCGGCGGCTCGACCGCGCCGTCACCTGACGCCCCAAGTTTGCCCAACCTTTCGCCAAACGGCCTGGGGGACCGTGCACTCGACGCCCCAGACGCGCGCGAAAGGAGATCCACGTGCGCACCACCACCCCCGCCGGCCGGATCGGCCTGCTGACCGCTCTCGCCCTGGTGGGAGCCCTCCTCATCGCCCTGCCGGCCTCGGCCGCCGATCGGCCAGGACGCGCCGACGCTCCGAAGGCTCCGGCCAAGGCGCTCATCAAGAAGGCGGCCAAGCGCAAGCCGATCGCGCGAGCCGCGCTCTGTAGCGCGCCGATGGCCGGCGACTGGAAGAACATCACGGCCACGAACGCCATGACGCGCGTCGTCGTCGACTTCACGTGCAACGACGTGATCCTGTGCGACATCTGGGGCAACTGCTCCGGCGGCGACTCGTACTACTCGATGCGGCCGTACGGGAAGTGCTCCCCGACGGACTGCTACTGGGGCCGCCTGCGCGCCTACGACATGGGCGACGGGTGGATCCGCTCGATCTACAACTTCGGCTTCAAGACCAGCCACGTCTGGCTCAAGACGTACAGCTACTACGGCCTGACGTACCTGCGCGTGTGGGTCTACAACGACTTCACGCCCGCCGACGGCCGCACGGACTACACGACGGACGAGTGGATGCTGCGCTGAGCGGCACACCTTCGTGAGCAGGCCCGGCGCCGCGGCTCCGACCGCGCGCCGGGCCCGGCGGGTACACAGGTCGGGAATGCGCTTGCGATTTCGCGACCCGGTGGCATGGACGAGCGGCCTGCAGCTCGTCAAGACGGCGCTCGCGTGCGTGATCGCCTGGGCGCTCGCGTTCCACGTGTTCGGCATCGGGCAGCCGTTCCTGGCGCCGTGGGCCGCGCTGCTGACCGTCCACGCGACGGTGTTCGGCACGTTCAAGCGAGGCGCGCAGCAGGTCGGTGCGACCGTGGTCGGCGTCCTGGTGGCCTCCGCCGCCGGGTACGTGTTCGGCGTCAGCGTCGTGTCGCTCGGCGTGGCGGTGCTCATCGGGCTCGCCGCGGGGACGGTGCGCGGGCTTCGCTCGGAGGCGACGACCGCCGCCGCGACCGCGATCGTCGTCCTGACGGCCGGCTACAGCGACGACGGCCACATGGTGGCCGAGCGGTTGCTCGACACCGGCATCGGCGTAGCCGTCGGCATGCTCGTGAACGTGCTGGTCTGGCCGCCGCTGCGCGACCGCAGCGCCGCTCACCAGATCGACGTCATCGACGACCGGCTCGGACAGCTGCTGTGCGACATCGCAGCTGCGCTGCGCAACCAGGACGCGCGCCGGGTCGACGAGTGGATCGGCTGTGCGGACGAGTTGGACCACGAGATCGGCGAGGGATGGCGCGTGGTCGGCCAGGCCCGCGAGAGCGGGCGGCTCAACCCGCGCCCGGCGACGTCCGTGCGGATGCGGGCGACCGAGGACTTCGGCGGCGTCCTGCGCCGGCTCGAACAGGCCGTCGCCGAGACGCGCAGCATGGTCCAGACCATCGGGCTCGCGCGCGTCCCGCCCGCAGACTGGGATCCCGCGTTCCGCGATCCGTGGCTCGAGCTCCTGGGCCGGGCCGGAGCCGCTGTGACGGCCGCCGACGTCGACGGGCTCAAGGCACTGCGCGCGGACCTCGACCAGCTCGCCCAGGAGATGGATCCCGGCGAGCTCTCGCATCGTTTCTGGCCGATCTCCGGCGCGCTCCTCGTCAACCTCCGCAACATCGTGGAGGCTCTCGGCGCCGTCGCCGGGGCGCAGCCGGTCCAGGTCCCGCGCGCGTCGCCGCTCGGGGCGCGGTGACGACCGGCTAGCAGTCAGGCAGCCGCGCCGTGAGAGTTGTCCCGGCGCCCGCGGGGCTCTCGAGCGCGAGCTCGCCGCCGAGGGCCTCGACCCGGTCGCGGAGGCCCCGCAGGCCGGAGCCGCCCCGCTGGTCCGCGCCGCCGACCCCGTCGTCGGCCACCTCGACCAGCGCGCTCCCGTTGGAGCGCTCGACGTTGACGCGGACGTGCGAGGCGTCGGCGTACTTGGAGGCGTTGGTGAGCGCCTCGGCGACGATGTAGTAGGCGGCCGCCTCGACGGGCGGCGGCAGCCGGCAGTCGAGCGCGACGTCGAGCTCGACCGGGATGCTCGCCCGGCCGGCGAGCATCTCGAGCGCGGGCTCGAGCCCACGGTCGGTGAGGACCGCCGGGTGGATGCCGCGGGCGAGCTCGCGCAGCTCCTCGAGCGCGCCGTCGAGCTCGGCCTTGGCGTGCCGGAGCAGCTCCTGCGCCGCCGGATCGCCCTCGGCGAGCCTGCGCTCGCACAGCCGCAGACCCAGCGCGATCGCCACCAGGCGCTGCTGCGCGCCGTCGTGCAGGTTGCGCTCGAGCCGGCGCCGGGCGGCGTCGCCGGCCTCGACGATCCGCGCTCGCGAGGCGGCCAGCTCGCGGCGCGCCTCGGCGTTGGAGAGGGCGAGCGCGACGAGCTCGGCGAAGTCGGCGATCCGCTGCTCGGCGCCCTCCGGGAACGGCGTGTCGTGCACGGTCGAGACCATCACCGCGCCCCACAGGCGCCCGCCGAGCTTGATCGGCGCGCCGACCGACGCGCGGAACCCGAGGTCCCGCAGCAGATGGGCGCTCGAGCCGGTCACGTCGTCGTAGCTGTCGACCCGCTCCGGCCGGCCGGTGCGCAGGATCAGCGCCGTCACGGTGTTGCCGTCGAGCACGACACGGGTGCCGACCGGCACGTTGCGCACGTTCCCGGTGCTCCAGCCGGCGATCACGACCGCGGTGGCGTCGGGCTCGAAGCGGACCATGTTCGCCGTGTGGGCGCCGAGCAGGCGCCCCAGCTCCTCGTTCACGACCGCGAACACGCGCGCCTCGTCGGGCTCGCTCGCCACGGTCGTGGCCACGCGGCGCAGCGCGGCCTGTTCCTCGGCGAGCGAACGAAGTGCCAGCTCGTCGCGCTTGCGCTCGGTGACGTCGCGCACGTAGCCCGTGAACATCGGCGGCCCGTCGATCAGCGGCCGCGTAATCGCGATCTCGACCGGGAACTCGCTGCCGTCTGCGCGCATCGCCGGCAGCTCGACGGGATGGCCGACCATCCTCGCCTGACCGGTCGTCACGTAGCGGTGCACGCCCTCCCGATGCGGCTCGCGCAGGTGGAGCGGGATGATCAGCTCCGCCAGCTCGCGGCCGACCATCTGGGCGGCGGTGTAGCCGAACGTGCGCTCGGTCGCCTGGTTGACCTCCACGACGTGGCCGTGGGCGTCCATCGTGATGATGCAGTCGAAGGCGGCGTTGAGCATCGCGCTCTTGCGCGCCTCGCTCTCGCGCAGCCGGTCCTCGGCCCGCCAGCGCTCGACCGCCTGCCCGATCCGCTCGCCGAGGCTCGTCATGGTCTCGAGCAGGTCCGCGTCGGGCTCGCGGCGCTGGACGGCGAGGAACTCCATCGCGGCGATGACGCCGGAGGCGCCGTGGATCGGGAAGCAGAACGCGGCGTGCAGTCCTGCCTCCGTGGCCGCCGGCCCGCGCGGGAAGTTCGAATCTGCGGCGAGGTCGTCGATCCAGGCCGGCTCGCCGCTCGCCCACACCCGCCCGGGCAGGCCTTCACCGGGCGTCAGCGTCGTGCTTCGGGTGGCCTCGGCGAACGGCTCCGGCCCGCCCCGGGTCTCGGCGCACCGCAGCGAGCGGTCCTCCTCGGCGATCCACACCGCGCCGACGTCCCAGCCGAGCGACCCGCCGATCGCGGCCAGCAGCCGCGGATAGGCCGACGCCTCGTCGGCCGCCTCCGCCAGCACGCGCGCGACCGCATGCTCCGCCGCCAGCAGCACCGCGGCGTTGTGGTGCGCGCCCTCGACCGACACGGGCCAACCTTGGCATACGGCCGCGACCGGCGCGAACGCTAGCGTTCCTACCCATGCGCCAGCCCGTGCCGCCGTTCACCGAGGAGACCGCGCGCCAGAAGGTCCAGGCCGCCGAGGACGCGTGGAACACCCGCGACCCCGAGCGCGTGGCGGGCGCCTACACCGAGGACTCGCAGTGGCGCAACCGCGACGAGTTCCTCAACGGCCGCGCCGAGATCGTCGACTTCCTCACGCGCAAGTGGGCGCGCGAGCTGGACTACGCGCTCCGCAAGGACCTGTGGGCGTTCACGGAGAACCGGATCGCGGTGCGGTTCCAGTACGAGTGCCGCGACGCGTCCGGCCAGTGGTGGCGCAGCTACGGCAACGAGCAGTGGGAGTTCGACGACGAGGGCTACATGCGGCGCCGCGAGGCGAGCATCAACGACGTCTCGATCGATGAGTCCGAGCGCCGCATCTTCGGCCCGCGCCCGGAGTCCGAGCGCGGCGAGTCGATCCCGCTGCGCTAGGCGGTGTGCGCCAGGATCGCCGGGATGACGGTGTCCCACGTGTGGCGAGGGGGGTACTCGTGCCCGGTGCGCTCGAGCGGGAGCAGCTCGGCGCCGGGTATCTCGTCCGCCAGCGCGACGGCGTGGGCGTACGGGAACAGCGGGTCCTGGGTCCCGTGGATGACGAGCGTGGGCGTCTCGATCTCTCCGAGCCGCGCCCGCCACGGCTCGCCGGCCTCCACCATGAACGCGTTCGTCAGCGTCGACTCGAGGCTGGTGCTGTGGTCGAAGACGCGCTCGGCGAGCTCGCGCGCCGCCGCCTCGTCGAACTCGGCGGCGAACGGGCGCTCTGCCTCGACCAGGTAGTCCACGACGGCCGCTCGGTCGTTCCAGTCGGGCAGCGGCGGAACGCTCGCGAACGACTCCTGCAGCGCGGCCGTGGCGCCGGGGAGGTCGCCTCGCTCCTCTCCGGGAATCCCCGGGGTCGAGGAGACCAGAGTGAGCGATGCCACGCGATCGGGATGGTCGAGCGCGAGAAGCTGTCCGATCGCCGCGCCGCCCGAGAGGCCGACGACGTGGGCGCGCGTGACGCCGAGCGCGTCGATCAGGGCGGCGGTGTCCGCGACCACGTCGCGCACCGTGTACGGCGGCGCGCCCGGCTCGTACGTGACCGAGCGCCCGGCGTCGCGGAGGTCGTAGCGGATGACGAACCGCCGGCCGGCCGCCAGCCGTGCGCACAGCTCGTCGTGCCACGAGAGCATGCAGTTGCCGACGCCGTGGACGAGGAGGATGGCCGGGTCGGCGCGATCGCCGACGCTCTCGATGCAGAGGTCGACGCCGTTGGCCTGGACGATGCGGGCCGCCCACAGGCCCGTGACCTGTGGGCGGCCGCGGCGCATCACGGCGACGAGACGTTCACCGTGCCGGTCATGCCGCTCCACTGGCCGGCCGCGAAGCTGGAGTGGATCCGGCACACGAACCGCCACGCGCCCTGGTTCTGGAACGTGTAGGACACGGGCGCCCCACCCGGCGAGACCGGCCCGTTCGTCACCTGGAACATGTCCGTCCCGGTCGGGTCGGGGTTGCCGCCCGGCGGGACCAGCCAGACGTCGTGTGGGAACTGCGCGTCGGGCTGATCGAAGTGCCACGTCACGCGCCCGCCGAAGGCGATGCCGCAGCTCGTCGGATCCCACGCCGTGCCCTTGGCGAACGTGTCGCAGGTCAGCGGCGCCCCGGTCTCCTCCCGCACCGTGAACGTCACGCTCTGCGGCTGCGACGTGTTCCCGGCGCGGTCGGTCGCCCGGTAGTCGACCGCGTACGTCCCCGCGTTGTCGAAGGCGACCGGCCCGCTGTACGCGGTCCAGTCCCCGCCGTTGACCCGGTATTCGATCCGGTCGACGCCGGAGCAGCCCACGTCGCTCGCGCTGAGCCTGAGCGTCGCCGAGTCGAGGTACGTGTTCGGCTCCGGAGCCGCGCGACCCTCGACCTGGTGCGATGCCGTCGGCGGCTGCAGGTCGCCCGTGCACTGGTCGTCGCCGACCGAGAACTCGATCTTGATGAGCTCCGTCTTCGACTCCGGCGTGAGCTGGTTGCGGCAGCAGCCGAAGCTCCACCGCGCCATGTAGAGCGCGCCGTCCGGGCCGAACCGCGTCGGGATCACGAAGCTGTTCGTCGGCGTCCCGAAGTTGTTGTACGGGAGCCAGTCGTTGACGCGCAGCATGTGGTTCGTGTCACTCCGCAGCCGGACCTCCTTCCAGAAGCCGTTCGACGTGCCGCGGTTGGTGATCAGCCACGAGCCGTCGTAGTAGGCCGGGAAGGCGCCCGGGCCGGAGCCCGCGCGATAGCGGTAAACGGGCCCGGTGACCGGCTGCTGGCCGCCGGCCCCCAGGTCGCCGAACGCCATCGGGTCCTGCTCGCCGGGGTTGCCGGGGTACTTGCGCCAGATCGTCGCCGGCGTCGCGGGCCCGGGCAGGACGCTGCGGCCCTGGAACGTCGGCGGCGCGGCGGTCTGCCCCGGCGGGGCCCAGTTCAGGTCCGACGGCAGGTCGAGCAGCGAGCAGTCGTACTTCTGCCCCGTCGTCGTGTTCGAGGCGTAGTTCCACCGTGTGGTGGTGTTGGTCGACGAGTTGTCGCCGACGCAGAACGGCCAGCCGTGGAAGCCCGGCTTGTCGACCAGGTTCCACTCGCACGTCCCCGCCGGTCCGCGGTCGGCCTGGTCGATCGAGTTGTCGTGGCAGAACTCGCCGACGACGACCGCTCCCGGGTTCGCCGGGTCGGTGTGCACGGTGAAGGGCTGCCGGAACCCCATCGCGTAGATCTCCGGCCGCGTGTTCGGCGTCCCCTGGCTGAACATGTTGCCGGCCGGGATCGAGTAGGTCGATCCGACGCCCGGCTGGGCGTTGGACCGGATGGTCGCGAGCGGCCGGATCCGCAGGATCTTGCCGCGCAGGTCCGCCGAGTTGGCCGACGTCTTGCGCGCGTCCCAGCGCTCGGACGAGCGGTAGTCCAGCGGCGGGTAGCGGTTGTGGCCCGGAGCGTTCGGCGAGACGTCGTCGCCCACGCCGAGGTACAGGTTGCCCGCCGAGTCGAAGACGAGGCCGGCGCCACCCACGTGGCCCGGGCCGGAGTCACGCGGCCCGCCGGTGAAGCCCGACGGCGAGCCGGTGATCTTCGCCTTCGGCACGCGCAGGATCTGCGACTCCTGGAACGGATGCGCCGGGTCGACCGGGGTGCCCTTCGCCCGCTCGAAGCCCGTGCCGTCCTTGTTGAGCGTGAACCGGCTGATCAGGTTGTAGCCGACCACCTGGTTGTCCCCGCTGGTCGGCCAGGCCGGGTCGCGCGGCGAGTAGTAGATGAAGATGTTGCGCTTGTTCGGGTTGGAGAGGTCGAAGCCCGGCTGCAGGCTCATCCCGAGCACGCCGTCCTCGGAGTTGCCGTGGTCGGCGCGGGTCGGGATTGCGGCCACCGTCGTCTTGTTGTTCGGCGGCCCGGACGGGTTGTACATCTTCACGAAGCCCTGCGACTCATAACCCTGGGTCGGCCCGATCTCGGTCCAGTAGACCTTGCCGTCGGCGGCGACGTCGAGCGCCATCGGCCCGTTGACGTCGTTCACCAGGATCGTGCGCCTGAAGTTCGACCACACCGTGCCGGAGCAGTCGGTCTGCTGCCCCTCGCCCGCAACCCACCGGATGCCGCCGACGATGTGCTTGACGAGGTTGCTGTTGGCCTCGGTGTAACGGGCGCCGAAGTGCCCCATCCCCGTGTTCCACGTCCGCCCGTCCGCGTAGGGCTTCGGGGTCCCGGTGCCGTCGTTGACGGACTCGCCCTCGTAGAGCTTGCACCAGGACACGGGATGGTCCTGGCCCATCTTGAACGTGCCGGTGTTGTACGTCCGCTCGTCGAACGTCGCGAGCACGTGATGGTCGCCGCGGACGTTGCGCTGGTAGTTGTAGTGCTCGTCGGCGAACGAGAACGTGTCGGCGAGGTCGCGCGTGGAGAGGTGGTGGCGGTCCGCGACCTGGACGGTGGCCGCGTTGCCGGTGGACGAGCCCGGCGAGTGGCCGGGCATGGTGGTGCCGATCACGCTGTCCGGCGCGCCGTCCCACCAGTCCCACACCGGCACGCCGGCGCCCATGTCGGTCGAGTTGTGGACGGCCGCGACCCCGCCGCTGTCCTGTACGTAGCGGATCAGCGCCTCGCGCTGGGCCTGCGCCAGGAGCGGTCCCGGCTTCCCGCCGCCGGCCCACGACCACGAGGCATTGAGGAAGACGACCGCGTCGTACCTGGCGAGGTTCGCGTCGGTGAAGATGCGCGCGTTCTTGTCCGGGTTGTCGCAGTTGCCCGCGGCGCCGCCGTTGTCGGTGCAGTCCTCCCAGTCGACGGTGTAGCCGAGGCCCTCGAGCGCGCGCTGCACCACGGGGCGTCCGTTGTTGATCGCATCGGTGTGGCGGAAGCCGGTGGTGCCGGTGTAGAGCATCACCCGCTTGCCCGCACCCTGGGCATGGGCCGCCGGGGCGATCATCAGCACTCCCAAAACGATCGCAACCGGAACTAGGCAGCGCCGTACGGCGCCGGTGAACACCTGCGTGCTGGGCATTCGAACTCCCCCCGCGCTAGCTCAGCGGCCGCAGGCCCCTGCCAAAGGCCGCCTCCTCGCAAAACCCTACCCGGATCTGCGTGTCTGTCAAGAGACTTCTGCGGAAATTCACCGAAACCGTTCAGCGCGGAGTCCACGGGCGCCGGCCCGGCCACCAGTTGCGCTCGCCCAGCAGCACGGCGATCGCGGGGACGAGCAGCGCCCGGACGAGGAACGTGTCGACGAGCAGCCCGAGCGCCACGACGAAGCCGACCTGGAAGAGCGCCTCCATCGGCAGCGCCGTCAGCGTCAGGAACGTCGCGGCGAGGACGAGGCCGGCGGACGTGATCACGCCGCCGGTGCGCGCGAGCGCCTCCGTCACCGCCTCGCGGGTCTCGCGGCGCCGGCTCTCGTCGCGGATCCGGCTGAGCAGGAAGACGTTGTAGTCGACGCCGAGCGCGACGAGGAACACGAACGCGAATAGCGCCAGGCTCGGGTCGGACGCCGGCTGGTCGAGCACGTGCGTGAAGACGAGCGAGCTGACGCCGAGGGCGAAGCCGAACGAGAGCACCACCGTCGCGACGACATACAGCGGCATGACGATGGCGCGCAGGAGTACGCCGAGGACGACGAGGATGAGCGCAAGCGTGAGCGGGACGATCAGCGCGGTGTCGCGCGCCAGGGCTTTGCGGCTGTCGTAGGCCTCCGCGACCGTGCCCCCGATCAGGGCGACACCGGCGGCGCTCGCGGCCGCGTCGCGCAGGGCCGGCACCGCGTCGGTCGCCTCGTCGGAGAACGGGTCGATCGCCTGCGCTGCGTCGCTCACGATCAACTCCGGCGGTCCCGTCGAGCGCGCCACCGGGTACATGTCGGCGATCGTGGTGCTGCGGCCCTCGGTCAGCGCCCGCTGCACGTCGCCGGCCGCCGCGGCGTCCGTCACGACCTGGAGCGGAGCCGCGCGGCCCGGGACGAAGCGATCGCGGATGACCTGCTGCCCGCGGACCGAGTCGGGCGGATCGCGGAACGCCTCGGAGAAGTCGAGGCTCTCGCGTCCGCCGAGAGCGGCGAGCGTGCCGGCGGCCAGGAGGCCGGTGACGGCGAGGGCGACCGCCGCGGGCCGCGCGCGGACGAGCCCCGCGACGCGCTGCCAGAGCCGCGACGGCGCCGGGGGCTCGGCCTCGACGCGCGGGACCGCCGGCCAGAACGCCCGCCGCCCGAGCGTCGACAGCACGGCCGGCAGCAGCGTGAGGCCGGCGCACACCATCACCACGATGCCAAGGGCGAGGATCGGGCCCATCTGGCGCGTCGCGTTGAAGTCCGCGAGGGAGAGGATGAGCATGGCCCCGGCCACGATCGCCCCGGCCGAGACCACGGTGGGACCGGTGCCGCGCATGGCGGCGGCCATCGCGGCGTCGACGTCCGCCGTTCCCCGCAGCTCTTCGCGGAAGCGCGCCACGATCAGCAGGCAGTAGTCGGTGCCCGCGCCGAACATCAGCACGATCAGGATCGCGATCGTCTGGCCGCTCGCCTCCGTCACGCCGGCGGCTACGAGCCCGTACACGAGGCCGCCGGCGACCAGATACGCGACGGCCACCACGAACAGCGGCACGAGCGCGACGAGCGGCGATCGGTACGTCGCGAGGAGGAGGACGGCGAGCACGAGCATGGTCACCACGAGCAGCGTCTCGTCGATCCCGGTGACGGCCGCGCTGCGGTCGGCGTCGAACCCGGCACGACCCGTGACGTAGGCGCGCAGGCCGGTCGAGTCGCCGTCGGCCGGCGGGACGACGGCGCGGATCGCGTCGACGGCCTGCTCGGCGGCCGGCGTCGAGTCGTCGGTGAGCAGGACCGAGCTCAGGATCACGCTGCCGTCGGGCGAGCGCAGCAGCGACGGGCCCGGGCTCAGGTCGAGCGGGTCGGCCTCACCGCACGCGAGCTGGTACGGCGTCGCGACCAGGCTGAGGCTGGGGATGGCGCCGGAACGGCACAGCGTTCGCGCGTCGGCGTCGGCGCGCCGCCCGTCGTCGTCGGTGATGCCGCCGTCGCGGTAGTAGACGACGACGGCGCCGAGCTCGCTTCCGCGGCGGAACCGCTCCTCGACGATCCGTTTGGCCCGCGCCGACTCCGAGCCGCGGACGAGGAACGCGTCGCTCTCGTCCGCGGCCCGCTCGCCGAGATCCGCGTGGAAGGGGATCGCCGCTGCGGCGAGCGCGAGCCAGCCGGCGATGACGGCCTTAGATCCCGCCGCCGACCCCCTCGATGTAGGTGACGACGCCACGCTCGACAAAGACGTAGATACGCGTCGGGTCGAGCTCGATCGGCACCGGGCGACCCTTGCCGTCCTCGGACGCGACGACGATCTTGCAGCCGTGATCGGCCGCCTTCGCGCGAGCCGGCGCGAGCTTCTCGCCGATCAGCTCGGCGGTGTCGAAGGCGTTCTTCGCCGGCGCGTACCGCTCCTCGCCGTTCGGCTGGACGGTCCGCTCCATCGGGCACTCGACGGCGGTCAGGTCGCGGCCGCGCGGCGCGTCGGCGTCCGAGTCGCCGCCGCAGCCCCCGGCTGCGAGCGCGCAGGCGAGCAGCAGCGTCCTCTTCCGCATAAGGGCCTCCCTCCCTCCCTGTGGAAACGCGTCAGCGATCGTAGCGCGCGCCGTGCGGGTCAGCCGGCCCAGGGCCCGATCCCGCCCACGCGCTCGACCACGATCCGCAGGCGGACGCCGGGCGGCGGGTCGTCCATCGGCGGGAACTTGACCTCCGGCCCGAGGTACGTGTGCGCGAGCTCCTGCAGCAGCTCCGCCGCGCCGCCCTCCTCGACGCGCGCGCGGCCGTGGACGACGACGTACTCCTGCATGCCCGGCGGCCGGACCTCCGATCCCTCGAACGAGATCGACACGCGCGGGTCCCGGCGGACGTTCTCGACCTTGCGCTGGGACGGGTTCAGGTGGGCGGTGAGCAGGTCGTCGCCCTCGATCCCGACCCACACGCAGGTCACCTGCGGCCGGCCGTCGGCGCCGAGCGTGACGAGGTGGCCGAGCGCGCCGCCGCGGATGATCTCCTTGGCGCTGTCGGGAAGTGCCATGGCGGGCCGAGTCTACGCGTGCCTCCCGGCCTCGCGCTCAGCAGAACAGGTCCAAGGTCACCCGATTGCTCAGCGACGAGTTGCCGGCGGCGTCGACCGCCTTCAGGACGAACGTGTTGGGCCCGGTCGTGGAGCCGTAGGCGACCGTCCTCGTGATCCCCATGACGACCTCGGTCGGGTTCGGATCGTCGTTGACGAAGAGCAGGTAGCGGATCTCGGCCGGCTCGCTCTCGTTGTCGCTGGAGGCGCTCCACTCCGCGAGGACCTCGCAGTTGTCCACGGCAGACACCGACAGGCTCGGTGCGCTCGGCGGCGTGGTGTCGTTGCTGGCGAGCGTCTTCGCGGTGACGGTGTTGCTCGCCGGCGAGACGTTGCCGCCGTAGTCGCGGGCCTTGACGTAGAAGGTGAACTCCTTGTTCGGCGGCAGGCCGATCACCTTCCTCGACGTCCCCGGCGCCCACTCCACGATCTGCCCGGTCGACGTGAAGACGGCGTAGGAGGCGACCGCGGACTCGTCGGTCGCCGGGTCCCAGCTCAGCGCCACCTGCGACGCGGACACGCTGTCCACGTGCAGGTTCGTGGGCGCGGACGGCGCGATCGTGTCGCGAGGCGTCCGCACGATCAGCAGGTCGCTGTACGTCCGGTTCCCCGCCGCGTCGATCGCCGCCACCGAGACGTAGTACTCCACGCTCGGCCGCAGGTCCGTCCACGTGAAGCTCGTCTGCGTCTGGGGCACGACCGGCACGCGCGGGTCGCGCGAGAGGTGCATCTCGTAGCTGAGCTTGCCCGAGTTGTCCTTCGCGGCGTCCCAGGCGATCGAGATCGTCGTCGTCGTGGTCCCCGTCAGCCGCAGGTTCGCCGGCTTGCTCGGCGCCTTTCGATCGACCGCGGCCGAGGCCGGCGCGGCGGCCATGGTGAACGCGGCGATGGCGGCGACGGCGGCGATCGCGGCGCGACGAGCTGACATGGCGTGATGCCTCCCCCGATGACGGACGCTGGCTCCGCGCCGTGATACGGGCGCCGGTGCGGATCGGTTCGTCAAGTCAGCACGGCATGATTCACGGCGCTGCGGTCGGCATAGATCTCGAAGATGCGATCGAAGCCGGTCAGCTTGAGCAGGCGCAGGACCGGACCTTCGCGGCAGATGAGCGCGAGCCGGACGTTCGCTTCGGTCAGGCGAGCCTCGGACAGCACATGGAGCGCGCTGGAGTCCATGAACGTCGTCGCGCTGAGGTCGAGCCAGATCTCGAAGGCTCGGGCCGCGGCGCTCTCGATCGCGAGGCGCAGCTCCGCGGCGTTGCTCATGTCCACCTCGCCGCCGACCGAGAGTACGGCACGGCGTCCGACGCCCACCTCGCTGATCTTGAGCAGAGTGCCGTTCGCGTCCGCACGTGCGTGACTGGTATGGGTCATGCAAGGTCTCCTGTCCGAAAGATGCTTCGATCAGGAGACAGTCACGCGAGCCGGTCAGGTACGCGAAACCGCCTACCGCTACTGCTGAACCTCGGAGCCGCCAGCGTTTGAGCGCCGTCTGCTCCGCAATCGGAGACAGACGCTAGCAGCGGCAGCGTCGATACCCTTGCCGCCATGAGCGACGGCCCGGAGGCGAGAGCGCCCGAGCTTGGTGGCGGCGACATGCTCGCCCGGCTTTCCGACGAGATGGTCCGGGCCAAGAAGCAGTTCTTCGGCAGGGGCCCCGAGCAGGCCAAGAGCTACATGGTCGACGACATGCTCTTCATCGTCATGCGCGGAGGGCTCACGAGAGCCGAAGAGACGATGCTCAGGTTCGAGCAGCAGGACATGGTGCGACGGTTCCGTCAGCTGTTCGAGAACGAGATGACCGAGGTGCTGACCGGGCTGGTCGAAGAGACGACGGGTCGTACGGTCGTCAACTACCAGTCACAGATCATGTTCGACCCGGACATCATCGTCGAGATGTTCGTCTTCGAGCAGCCGCGCGATGACGGGATCGAGGCGACGGCCACCGAGCAGTTGAAACCGTCGTAGCCCGAGACGTCATGTTTGGGTTCCCGCGGTAGGTGGGAACGCTATCGACCCGAGGGCATTTGGCGCCGAGGCTCGTGACTACACGGGTTGCGGCACGTGACTTCGTTTCCACTGCCGACGTCGGAAGACGGCGGCGCCCGTCATGTGAACCGCCGAATGCCTCCGCTGGCCCGTGCGCCACCGGTGCTTCGGCTCATTCGAAAGGAGCCTCGATGGCAACCTCTCCCGCAGCATCGACCCGCATTCCGGCCGACGGCCGCGCGACCGCTGAGCGGCGCCCCGTCCGGCGCAGCACCGAGACCAAGGCGGCGTTCAAGACGACCGAGCTGATCGTCTACGTCGTCGCGTCGGCCCTCGTGCTGATCGCCGCGATGATCCTCGACGAGTCAGACGCGGGCGGCTTCGGCGCCAAGCAGGCGTGGCTGTACTTCACGATCCTGTCCGCCGGCTACATGATCAGCCGCGGCCTGGCCAAGTCCGGAAGCCGGGACCCGTACACGGACGACAACGACAGCGGTCGCGACCGGCGCTAAGCGCATCGCGAGAGCACCGGGTCCCGCGCCGCGGACCCGGTGCTGCGACTCCTGCTACGAACGCGGCCCGTGCGCGTAGCGCTGCGCTCGCTCCACGGCCGCCGCCGCCATCTGGGCGAGTTGCACCAGCACCTCCTCGTCGAGGTGGGTGAATTCGCCCTCGCGCTTATCGAACGCCTGGATGAGCCCGACCTCCTTGCCGTCCGGAGCGCTGAGGGACGCCACGAGCCAGCTGCGCATCGAGCGGACCCGGTCTCCCGCCCCCTCGAGCGCGCGGCGCGCCGGCTCCGCGGCGAGCTCGGCCGAGCTCATCCGCAGCGACCGGCGGCCGGGCGCAACGGCGGCGTAGAGCGCCGCAACGTCCGACGGCGCCACGGAGACCGGTTCGGGTCCCGGCTCAAGCTCTGCGTGGGCTTCGATCGTGATCCCATCAGGGAGCCGGATCTCCGCACGGCAGCGCGTGGCGCCGACAAGCTCGCGTGCGTGCTCGGCCACGAGTTGAAGGATCTCCTCGAGCGACCCGGGGGCGTCGAGCGCGAGTGAGGCGTCGGCCAGGAAGGTAGACAGGCGGTGGAGCATCTCGGCGCGCTGGCGGATCGCCGCCTGCTGCTCGCGGATCACGCGCTCGCGCTCCTCGACGAAGCTGACGCCGACGATCACCGCGATTCGGTTCGCCGCCGGCTCATACACGTCGAGCACGCGGCCGAGCAGGTCCGGGTCACCTTGGTGGCGGACGAACAGCGCGCGTGCCAGCACGTCTCGCAGCAGCAGCACGGTGCCGAGCACCTCGTCTGTCTCCACGCCGCGAGGGACGATCCGCTCGGACAGGTCACGAGCGTAGGCCCGTAGCGCCTCGACGCTTCCGGTCTCGAGGGCGTTGACGTAGTTGTCGTACACCGCCGTGACCTCTGAGAAGATCTCGTCGGCGCGCATCACGCGCAGGAGCTGGGCATCGGTGATCCGCGTCGCCCACTCCTGGCGGAGCTCCGGCCGCTTCTGGCGCAGGTAGTCGACAAGCCCACGCAGGAGCTTGCTTTCGGCCTCCGACGGCTGCCCCGCCACGCCGGTCGCGCGGTGGCCGGTCCTATCCATTTTCCCTTCCTCCTCGACGGGGAGCAATCGCCCTTCTTCTACCCAGGAACCGCCGGCGAACTCGCCTGCGTCATGTCTGTTGTAAGTCGAGCGCCGTCCAGGAAGAGGGACGTGATTCCCGCGACCGTGTCCTCCGCGCCCAGCGACGGTCGCGTTTGGAGCCCGCTCACGACGATGCCGATGAGCGACTCCATAAGCCACGACGCCGGCAGGTCGTGTCGCACCTCCCCCAGGGACTGGGCCCGCTCGATCAGCTCGCGCAGCGGCGAGGCTACTCGCCGCTCGAATTCCGCCGGGTCGGGGCGCGCGCTCTCGCGGGAGACGACGACGAAAGAGTCGCCGACGGCGACAAGGGCTCGCACCGCACGCCCGAACGCCTCCGGCACTGCGACCTCCTCAAGCCTGCCCGCTCGGAGCCGCTCGCCGGCCTCCTCGACCGCCAGGCGCCCTAGGGCATCGAACAGCGCCTCCCGGTTCGGGAAGTAGCGGTAGACGGTGGCGCGCGCCATGCCCGCGGCCGCTGCGACGTCGGCCATGCTTGCTTGCTCGCCGCGTTCGGCAAGCACCGCCGCCGCCGCCTCCAGGATCGCGGCGCTCACGCGTGCATGAAGTGTTGTCTCGCGCTTAGACATCATTGTCTCATTTAGAGTTTGCGCTGCCTCAGTCTGGGTATTCCTGTCTCATCTGAGGAAATCATTGTCCAGCTATGAGGAATAGATGTTGACGCAAGGTTCGGACGCCGGGTCGCTGCGCAGGGAGCACTCGGTTCTGCGTCGGGCATGGAGAAGGGAGATCAGGAGACACATGCAGGGCTATCGCTTGAGGACAGACACACCGACAACCGCAGGCCGCGACGATGCCAAACGCGTGGGCAAGGGAGCGATCGCGCTCCTCGCGCTCGGTGCGCCATTCGTGGCTGCGGCACCGGCCGCGGCACACGGCGGCGGCCCGCCGCAGCCGGGCAACACCCACGGCCAGGCGCAGGCGAGTGCCGACGCCTCAGCAGCCGCGGCGCCGCAATCGCCCTCGGGCGACGCGGGAACGCGTGGCGTCGCCGCCGGCGGCAACGCCTCATCGCAAGCCGGCGTCGCCGCTGCGGAGACAAGCGGCGACGCGGAAGCCTCTCTCAACGACGGCACGGGTGGCAACGCAGCCCATTCGAACCCGCCCGAAACCGGGGGAGAGGGCGACGACGACAGCTCGGAGGACGGTACGGAGGCGAGCACACCGAGTGGCGGCGCGACCGGACACTCGGCGGTCCACGGCGACGCTAAGGGAAAGGTGGGCGCTCGCGGCGGCCACGAGGACGCGCGCGGGAGCCAGCAGGCCGGAGCGTCTGGCCGCGTTGGTAATGACGCCGGATCGCGCAGCAACGGCCACGCCGAAGCGCGCAACAACGGCCACGCCGGATCGCGCAGCAACGGCCACGCCGAAGCGCGCAGCAACGGCCGCGCTGATCGCGCGGCGCACTCGCGCACGGAAGCGGACCACCGGGGCAGCGAGGGCCACCACGGCGCCCGCGGCTTCACGGACGTGCGGGTGAGAGCACACGAGGACGCTCGGTCCGGCGGTCGAGCATCCGCGCACGTGAAGGCAAGCCCGGCCTTGGAGGCTGCGATGCGTGCCGAAGCGCGCGAGGCAGCCCGCGAGGAGATCCGAGCACGATTCACGCGGCCATGGGGCGCGCCGGGCAGCACCCAGCGGTTCGCTGTCAAGCTCCAGCTCGAGGGCGGAGGCAGCCGCACCCACGTTCGCAGCCGGCCGACCCGCGCCGAGGCGGAGGCGCTGCTGCGGCTCTTCGGAACGATATGGAGCAACGGCGGCCCAGAACGGGCGAATGCGCTAGTGGAGCTCTGCCTTGGGCGTCGGCCGTCCGACGTGCCGGGGCTGCTGACCGCTCTTCGGGCACACGCACTGGCTGAGGGCCGTGGCAACGTCGAGGGTCGCGGTAGGACCGAGGGCCGCGGCAATGTCGAGGGTCGTGGCAACGTCGAGGGTCGCGCCAATGTCGAGGGCCGTGGCAACGTCGAGGGCCGTGGCAACGTTGAGGGCGGCAACGTCGAGGGCCGTGGCAACGTCGAGGGCCGTGGCAACGTTGAGGGCGGCAACGTCGAGGGCGGCAACGTCGCCGGCCGGGGTAACACCGAAGGCCGGGGCAACGTCGAGTCCCTGGGCAACATCGGAGGCCTGGTCAGCATCGGAGGCCTGGGCAATAACGAGGGCCTGGGCAATAACGAGGGCCTGGGCAATACCGAGGGCCTGGGCAATACCGAGGGCCTGGGCAATACCGAGGCCCTGGGCAACACGGAGGTGCGTGGCAACACGGAGGCGCGCGGCAACACGGAGGCGCGCGGCAACACCGAGGGCCGCCGCGTCACCCGGGAGGCCGGCGCGGTGATGCAGCGGCGGGAGCTGCCGTTCACCGGTTCCGAGGTTCCGCTGATCGCCATCGCCGGCGCCGCGGCCATCGCCGCAGGAGCCCTGCTGCGGCGACGCATGGACGGGGCGACGCGCTGAAGCTAATGGAGTCTCATCTCCCCCAAACCCCGGCACTCCGCGTCCCCCGCCCGGGGTGCCGGCGCCCCAGACCCCGACGCGCTTCTGGCCTGACCCGGCGCGTCGGGGTCGCCCTCCCAACAACCGGCACCTCGCGCGCTTGCGCGGGGTGCCGGTGCTCTTGGATCCCGACACCGGACGCGAGAACAGTCAGCGCGCGCGCCTGTGTCAGTCGCTGTCTGACAACAGCACCAAAGCGGTCAGCAACCTCTACGTAACGTGGCCCGCTACCTACTCGTTGACAACAGAGACGGCAGGGTGCTCGCAGAGCTGGCCCGCGCCCAGCAAGTGGTGCAGTTGCTCGGCCACTTCGCGCGCAACCCACACGGAAGTCCCGCGGTCAGCGTGGTGCGGGTCGATCACCAACAGGGGAGCCTGACCGACATCACCTCGATGGTGTCGGTGCGGCTGCTCCCGCCGCTCGCGTCACGCCGGGCCAGGTTCATGAGATCTCGTGACCGTCCGTCACGGCCCCCGCCCCCGACGCAGCCGCCGCGCACCAGGCCTACCCTCGCTCCGCCGCACTAGCTTCTCAACGAGGCTCCAATGGGCGGCGCCGTCCTGCCCTACGGGCGCAGAGCGACACCAGGGCAGGACAGCGGGCCTCGAACGGCTCGCGAACCAGCGTCTGCGGCTGGCATGACGGCGACCGGCCGCCCCCGGTTCGCGCGACAGAAAGTGATGGTGAAGCGTTCCCGCGGGAACGCTCCCGCGGCGCCATCGCCCCCCGACAGCGTCCACCGGCCGCCGATGTAGCTGTCGAGCACGCGGGTGGCGGTCGGAGCGGTCATGGGGCCATCGTCCATTCGTGATCGGGGTCGTTCGCCACGGCCCACGCGCGTACCGGCCCCGCCATGACGTTGAGGTAGTAGACGGCGTAACCGGGCGGAGCGGAGACCGTGTGGTAGCCGCGCGGGACGAGCACGACGTCGCCGTCGCGCACCACCAGCGTCTCGTCGAGCGAGCCGTCCGCCGTGTAGACGCGCTGCAGCGCGAAGCCCTGGGGCGGCCTGATGCGGTGGTAGTAGGTCTCCTCGAGGAACGACTCCTCGGGCATCGCGTCGCGGTCGTGCTTGTGGGGCGGGTAGCTCGACCAGTGGCCGGGCGGCGTGAGCACCTCGCAGACGAGCAGCGAGTCGGCCGCCTCGTCGCTCATCAGGATCGGCCGGATCGTGCGCTCGTGGGCGCCGTGCCCGCGCGTCTCGACCGTGATCGCGTCCCCCGGCAGGACCCGCGCCCCGGCGCCCTCGCCGGCCGGAGCGGTGCACAGGCCGACCTCGCCAGATCCGTCGAGCACGTAGCGGGTGCCCGGCGGCAGGTACGCGGCGTCCGGCATGCCCGACCACGGGTCGGGGCGGCCGCCCAGGTCGCGCCAGTCGCCGAAGGCCGACCGCACGGACACGGTGCCGGACACGACGACGATGCACACCTCGCCGGCACCCGTGGAGCGCTCGACGGGGGCGGAGACCCGCACGGCCTCGAATCCCACGTACGACCAGCCCGCCGACTCGGGCGTCACCGGCCCGCGCACGACAAGGCTCATGGGGCCGCCCGGGGGGCCGACTCGCGCGTCACCGGCCCGCGCACGACAAGGCTCATGGGGCCGCCCCGGGGGCGACCGGCTCGTGGACGGCGCCCACCGACGGATCGCGCGGCGCCGCCACGTACTGGCGCTGCGCCTGCCGCGCCCGCTCGTACTCGTCGCGGGCGGCGCGGACCGACTCGTCGGTCGACACCTCGGCCACCGGCACGTCCCACCAGCTCTCGTAGCTCGGCACGCCCGCGTAGCGGTCGACCTCGACGTGGACGACGACCGGGCCGTCCGCCTCGACCGCCTCCGCGAGCGCCGCCCGCACGTCGCCGATCGTCCGCGCCCGCAGCACCCGCGCGCCCAGCGACTCGGCGTTGGCCGCGAGGTCGATCGGCAGCGGCTCGGCGGGCCGGTCGTCGGTCGGGACCGACCCGTTCGCGCGCCCGTGGTAGAGCGTCCCGAACCCGGCCGAGCCGACCGAGCGCGACAGCGCGCCGATCGACGCGTAGCCGTGGTTCTGTACGAGAACGATCACGAGCTTGATCCCCTCGGCGACCGCGGTCGGAAGCTCGCCCGGCAGCATCAGGTACGAGCCGTCGCCGATCATCACGAAGACCTCGCGCTCCGGCGCGGCGAGCTTGACGCCCATGCCGCCGGGGATCTCGTAGCCCATGCACGAGTAGCCGTACTCGACGTGGTAGCCCTTCGGGTCGCGCGCCCGCCACAGCTTGTGCAGGTCGCCGGGCATCGAGCCCGCCGCGCACACGACCACGCCGGTCTCGCCCGCCGCATCGTTCACCGCGCCGATGACCTCGGCCTGCGAGGGGAGCGGCTGATGGCCGGCGTGCACGAGCCGTTCGACCTCCGCGGCCCACGCAGAAGACTCCTCGGCCGCGCGCTGCGACCACGCCGGGTCGACGCGGTGGTCCGCCAGCGCGTCCTGGAGATCCTCCAGCGCGAGCCGGGCGTCGGCCTCCACCGCCAGCGCGCCTTGCTTGGCGGCGTCGAACCCCGCGACGTTCACGTTCACGAACCGCACGTCCGGGTCCTGGAACGCGGAGTTGGAGGCGGTCGTGAAGTCGCTCCAGCGCGTGCCGACGCCGATCACGAGGTCGGACTCCCGCGCGAGCCGGTTGGCGGCCGCCGTGCCGGTCGCGCCGATCGCGCCGAGCGACGACGGATGGTCGGACCGCAGCGCGCCGCGGCCCGCCTGCGTCTCGGCGACCGGGATGCCGGTGGCGTCCGCGAGCGCGGCGAGCGCGGCGGTCGCCTCGGAGTAGATGACCCCGCCGCCCGCCACGATCAGCGGCCGCCGCGCCTCGTGCACGAGCGTCGCAGCGCGCGCCAGCGCCTCGGGCGCCGGCGGCCGCCGGTAGACGGTCCACACCCGCGGCTCGAGGAACGCCGCGGGCACCTCGACCGCCTCGGTCTGCACGTCCTCCGGCAGCGCGAGCGTCACCGCCCCCGTCTCGGCCGGGTCGGTGAGCACGCGCATGGCCTCCAGCGCGGCGCTGACGATCTGCTCCGGCCGGTTGATGCGGTCGAAGAAGCGCGAGACCGGCTTGAAGCAGTCGTTGACGGAGAGCGTCTGGTCGTGCGGCGCCTCGAGCTGCTGGAGGACTGGGTGGGGCGCCCGCGTCGCGAACGTGTCGCCCGGGAGGAGCAGCACCGGCAGCCTGTTGATGGTGGCCAGCGCCGCGCCCGTGACCATGTTCGTCGCGCCCGGGCCGACCGAAGTCGTGCACGCGTAGGCGCCGAGGCGGTTGCGCTGGCGCGCGTAGGCGGCCGCGAGGTGCACCATCGCCTGCTCGTTGCGCGCCTGGTGGTAGGGGAGCAGGTCCTGGTGCTGCTGCAGCGCCTGCCCGAGCCCGGCGAGGTTGCCGTGGCCGAAGATGCCGAAGCAGCCGGCGAAGAAGCGGCGGCGCTCGCCGTCGCGCTCGATCTCCTGCACGGCGAGGAAGCGCACCAGCGCCTGGGCGACGGTCAGCATCATGTCCGCACCTCCTGCGGCTCGATGTCCTCCAGGGTCGGCATCGCGTCCGCGCACGCCAGCCGGCCCGCAACGAACGCGCCCGCCGCGTTGGCGAGGCGGATCGTCCGCTCCAGCGGCCACCCCTCGAGCAGCCCGTGGACCAGCGCGCCGCCGAACGCGTCGCCGGCGCCGAGGCCGCACACGACGTCGACGGGCACGGGCGGGACCTCCACCAGCTCGTCGCGCGTGCGCGCGAGCACCCCCTCGGGCCCGCGCTTGACGATCGCGATCTGCACGCCGAGGTCGAGCAGCGCTGCCGACGCCGCGTACGGGTCGCGCGTGCGGACGGCGACCGCCACCTCGTCGCGGTTCCCGACCGCCACGGTCGCGTGCTTGAGCGCGGCGCGCGCCCAGTGCCCGGCCTCGGACTCGTCGGACCAGAACATCGGCCGGTGGTCGAGGTCGTGGACGGTGATCCCGCCCTCGCGGGCACCGAGCGCCGCCAGCGTCGCTCCGCGCGACGGCTCCGCAGAGAGGCCCGTGCCGGTCGTCCAGAACACCCGTGCGGCGCGGATGGCATCGAGGTCGAGCTCCGAGGCCTCGATCGTCATATCGGGCGCGGTCGGCTCGCGGTAGAAGAGCAGCGGGAAGTCGTCGGGCGGGTGGATCTCGCAGAACACGATCGGCGTGCGCAGGCTCGGATGCGTACCGACGAACCGGTCGTCGACGCCGAACTCCCGCAGCGCGCCGCGGATGTACGGCCCGAACGGGTCGTCGCCGACCTTCGTGATCACCGCGGAGCGGCGGCCCAGCCGCGCGGCCGCCACCGCGACGTTGGTCGCGCTCCCGCCGAGCGACTTCGCGAACGTCTCGACCTCGGCGAGCGACACGCCGATCTGCTCGGGGTAGAGGTCGACGCCGACCCGACCCATCGTGATCAGGTCGTGCACGCCAGGCTCCTCTCGCCGTCGAGCTCGAACACGTCGACCGTGCGGAGCGCGAGCTCGCGCCGGGAGACCGACTCGCCCGTGATCCACGCCCTCACAGCTTCACCGGCCTTCCCTCGGTGAGCGACTGCCAGGCGGCGAGGCCGATCACGAGCGGGGCCCGCGCGTCGGCGCCCGAGACGGGCGGCGGGGTCCCCGTGCGCACCGCATTCACGAACGCCGACCACTCGCGCAGATAGCTCGGGATGTAGCGCTCGAGGAAGAAGTAGGGGAGGGCGGCCATCGTCGCGCCGTTCTCCGTCCGCACCACGGCGGTGTGGGCGAGCGGGTTCTCGGAGGAGGCCACCCCGCGCGAGCCGAACACCTCCACTCGCTGGTCGTAGCCGTAGACCGCCCGGCGGCTGTTGTCGATCGCGGTCAGGCAGCCCGACTCGTGCACGAGCGTGACGAGCGCGGTGTCGACGTCGCCCGCGTCCGCGAAGGCGGGATCGACCCGGACGGCGCCGCGCGCGTAGACCTCGACGACCTCGCTGCCCGTCACGTAGCGGGCCATGTCGAAGTCGTGGATCGTCATGTCGAGGAATATCCCGCCCGAGCCGCGGACGTACTCCATCGGCGGCGGATCCGGATCGCGGCTCGAGATGCGGACCAGGTGCGGCTCGCCGACGTCCCCGCGCATGACCGCCTCGTGGACGGCCTGGTGCGCCGGGTCGAACCGCCGGTTGAAGCCGATCTGGAACGGGACGCCGGCCGCCTCGACCGCCGCCAGCGCGCGGTCGACCTCGGCGAGGTCGAGCGAGATCGGCTTCTCGCAGAAGATCGCCTTGCCGGCCTGGGCGGCGGCGACGATGAGGTCGGCGTGGGTCTCGGTGCTCGAGCAGATCGCCACGACGTCGACGCCGGGGTCGGCCAGCAGCTCGTCGAGCCCGCAGGTGCGCACGCCGATCGCCTCGGCGGCCTCCGGGTTGGCGTCGTGCACTGCGGCGAGCGTGGCGCCGGGGACCTCGCGCGCGAGCAGGCTCGCGTGCATGCGCCCGATGCGGCCGACCCCGATCACGCCCACCGCGACGGTCGCCGTCGAGACCGTCACACGTCCTCCCAGCGACCCGATCTCACGGACTCCAGCAACGCCCGCTGCACGCGGACGAACGCGAGCGCGTCGGCGAACCCCGGCGAGTGCGGTCGCCGCTCGGCCAGCGAGCGGCAGAACTCGAAGTCCTCGATCACGACGAGGTCCTCGAACCCGATCCCGTTCGCGCTGCCGGGGACGAAGTGACCGTGGTAGGGGAAGCGGTCGCCGCCGAAGACCGTGCGGTAGCCGGTGTGGAGCTCGTCCTCGGCGAGGTAGACCTGCAGCTCGTTCATGCGCTCGAGGTTCCAGCTCAGCGCGCCGCGCGTGCCGTAGACCTCGAACGCCATCTGGCTCTCGGGGCCGACGATGGTGCGGCTGGCCTCGAACGTCCCGCGCACGCCGGACGCGAACTCGCACAGCATCCCCGCGTAGTCCTCATTCGTGACCTCGCCGCGCGGGTCGTCGGCGCTGCCGCGCCCGTAGTGCGTGCCGGCCGTGGTCACCGGGCGCTCGCGGATGAACGTCTCGGTCGTTCCCACGACGCGCGCGATCGGGCCGATCAGCAGGTGCGCGAGGTCGACGGCGTGGCTGAGGAGGTCGGTCGAGGCGCCGTGGCCGCCCTCGTCGAGCCGGTAGCGCCACGACAGCGGGTTCAGCGGGTCGCTGCCGTACATCGAGAAGAAGCGGCCGCGGTAGTTGGTGATCTCCCCGAGGCGCCCGTCGGCGATGAGCTGCTTGGCGTACTGCACGAGCGGCGCCCAGCGGTAGTTGTAACCCACGCCGGTGATCACGTCGCGGGCGACCTCTGCCGCCCGCTCGGTCTGCTCGGGCGTGCCGCCCACGGGCTTCTCGCAGAAGATGTCCTTGCCCGCGGCCGCGGCGGCCTCGATCAGCTCGAGGTGGAGCATGTTGGGCGCAGTGATGAACACCACGTCGACGTCCGGGTGCTCGACGACCTGCCGCCAGTCGGCCGCCGCCTCGGCGTAGCCGAAGCCGCCGACCGCCTCGCCCTGGCGCGCCGGCACGTTGTCGGCGCAGATCACGAGGTCGGTGTCGAACGGGCGGTCTCCGAACAGCGTCGGGATCCGCGCCAGCGACCGGCTGTGGGCCTGGCCGAGCCAGCCGAACCCGATCAGGCCCACTCCGATCCGGGTGCGCTGCCCGCCGCCGACCGTGTCGGCGGCGGGCGACAGCTGCGTCACGTCACCCGCTCCAACTCGTGCGTGAGCTGCTCGAGCTCGGCGCCGCCGGCCATCATCTTCACCAGCTCGTCGCGGCTGATGCCGCCCTTGTCCCAGGCGCCGAGCATCTTGCCGCGGTTGAGGACCACGAAGCGGTCGCCGACCGGGTACGCGTGATGCGGGTTGTGGGTGATGAAGATGACGCCGAGCCCGCGGTTGCGCGCCTGCACGATGTAGCGCAGGACGACCCCGGACTGCTTGACCCCGAGCGCCGACGTCGGCTCGTCGAGGATCAGCAACTTGGCGCCGAAGTAGACCGCCCTGGCGATCGCCACCGCCTGGCGCTCGCCGCCCGAGAGGGTGCCGACCATCTGGTCCGGGTCGCGCACGTCGATGCCCATCTTGGCCATCTCCTCGCGCATGACCGACTTCGCCTGCTTGATGTCGATCCGGCGAAGCGGCCCGCTTCCCGTGATCGGCTCCGAGCCGAGGAAGAAGTTGCGCCAGATCGCCATCAGCGGAACCGTGGCCAGGTCTTGGTACACGGTGGCGATCCCCGCCTCCTTGGCCGCGCGCGGCGAGGAGAAGCGGATCGAGGAGCCCTCCAGCAGCAGCTCGCCCTCGCTGTGCTCGTGCACGCCCGAGAGGATCTTGATGAGCGTCGACTTGCCGGCGCCGTTGTCTCCGAGCACGCACGTCACCTGGCCGGCGTTGACCACCGTCGAGACGTCCTTGAGCGCGATGACGTTGCCGAAGTACTTCGAGAGGTTGCGGACCTCGAGCAGGGGCGTCATGACCGTGCCCCCTCCGCCCGCCGGCGGACGTACGTGTTGACGAGCACTGCGGCGAACAGGATCACGCCGAGGAACAGGAACCGCCAGTCCGTGTTCCAGCCGCTGAACTGGATCCCGATGAACGTCATCCCGATGATCAGCGCGCCCATCGAGGCGCCGATCGCCGAGCCGAAGCCGCCCGTGAGCAGGCAGCCGCCCGCCACCGCGGCGATGATGTACGTGAACTCCTCGCCGATGCCCTGGCCCGCCTGCACGCCACCGAGCCGGAGCGCGACCATGATGCCCACCAGCGCCGCGGCCATGGAGGTCGTCATGAACAGCCCGATCTTGACTCGGCTCACCGGCACGCCGACGTTGCGGGCGGCGACCTTGTCGCCGCCCACGCCGAAGATCCAGTTGCCCACGCGGGTGCGCGACAGCACCCACGTGGCGAGGGCCGTGATCACGATCCACCAGACCACGCTGATGCGGAAGTTGTGCGGCGACCAGAAGTCGCTCGCGAAGATCCGCTGAGCGCTCTCGAACCCCGCGGCGTCGCGCAGTCCGCTCACGCGCACCGTGCCGGTGATCGCCTTGGTCACGCCGAGGTTCACGCCCTGGAGCACGAACAGCGTGGCCAGGGTGACGATGAAGCTCGGGAGCCCGGTCTTCATGACCATGAAGCCGTTGAGGAACCCGATGCTCGCGGCGAAGGCGAACGTCAGCACGATCGCGAGCCACACGTTCATCCCGACCTCGGTGGCGAGGACGCCCATGAAGAGGCCCGTCGAGCCGGTCATGACGCCGGCCGAGAGGTCGAACTCGCCGCCGATCATGAGCAGCGCGACGGCGACGGCCATGATGCCCAGCGTCGAGGCCACGTCGGTCCAGCGCGCCACGCCGGAGAGCGTCAGGAACCGCTCCGCCGTGACGGCGAAGAAGATCAGGACGACCCCGGCGCCGATCATGGCGCCGAGCTCGGGCCGCTGCAGCAGCTTCGTGAGGAAGGAGACCTTCGCGAGCCGCTCGTCGAGCTGTGTCGGCGGCGGCTCGGAGGTCGGCTCTAGGGCCGTTGTGGTCATCGCGTGCCGGCCTCAGCCAGCTTCTCGATCTCCGCGGCGTTGGACTTCTCGACGAAGCCCGGTCCGGTGAGGACGAACTTCCCGCCGCCAACGGTGTTGAGGTTGGTCTTGTGGAGCGTGAGGAAGACCACCGGCAGGTAGCCCTGGAGGTACTGCTGCTGGTCGACGGCGAACAGGATCTCGTCGTCCTTGATCGCCTTGATGACGTCGCCCGAGAGATCGAAGGTGGCGAGCTTCGCCTCGGAGCTCGCGCCCGCGATCGCGTCACGCGCAGCGACCGCGATGTCGGGGTTGAGCGCCAGCACCGCGTCGATCGAGTCGTCGGACTCGAGCTTGGACTGGATCTCCGTGAGCGTCGTCGAGACGTCGCTGACGCCCGCGACCTGGAGGTTCTCGACCTCGCCGCCGAAGCCCTTCTTCGCGCCCTCGCAACGCTGGTTGAGGCCGACGTTGCCCTGCTCGTGGATGATGCAGATGATCTTGGTGGCGCCGGCCTCCTTGAGCTTGGCGCCCGCGCCCTCGCCGGCGATCGTCTCGGTCTGGCCGACGTGCGTGATCGCGCCCATGCCGGCCGACTCCTCGGCGCCCGAGTTGATCGTGATGACCGGGATGCCGGCGTCGACCGCGGTCTTGACCGGATCGGTGATCGCGTCGGGGTCGGGGGCCGACACCGCGATGCCGTCGACTTCCTCGGTGATGGCTGCCTCGATCAGCTGAGCCTGCTCCTGCGGGTCGTTGTTGGATTCGGAGTACTTCACCGTGACCCCGAGGTCCTTGCCGGCCTGCTCCGCGCCCTTCTTGACGACGGCCCAGAACGAGTCTCCCTCGCCGTGCGTGATCACGGCGATCGTCACGTCCTTGCTCTGGGTGAGATCGACGGAGTCGTCCTGCGCCGCGCCGTCGTCGTCGTCACCACCGCAGCCGGCGAACACGAGCACGCCCGCCACCAGCACCAGGAACAGCAACGCAAGTCGTCTCATGACTCAGCAACCCTCTCTCTCGTTGAGGGCCTGCCCGAGAACCCCGCCACGCCCAGGGCGGCCGTGGACACTTCGCCGGATCACCACCCGAACCCTCGGAAATACGTTCGTATTCCCTTCGGGATTCGTGCGGCGCCCAGCTCGGTCCACGACCCCCCTGGTCGGGTCGGCTCTTCTCGGACAGACCCTGGAGCCAGCGAGTGCAGGTACTCGATGCTCGTTCGAACATCGGTGACCGGACCGCTTCCCACCGGCGGCTCCTCCCCGGTGATGGCGGTGTCCTGCTCGAGCACGAGCCAGCGCTCGTACCCGTCGAGCCCATCCAAGACCTCTTCGAGGCGCACGTCGCCCTGGCCGAGCGGGCGGAACAGTCCCGCCTGGACGGCCTGCACGAGCGTGAGGTGGCCTCGTCGCAGCTTGCCTGCGATCGCATCGTCGACATCTTTCAGGTGGACGTGGACGACCCGCTCGCCGTGGTCGCGCGCGAACTCGGCCGGGTCGACGCCGCCGATCGCCAGGTGGCCGGTGTCCAAGCACCAGCCGCACTCGGTGAGCGCGAGCCCGCGCTCGACGTCCTGAGCCGTCTCGATCTGCGTGCCCGCGTGGGGGTGCAGCGCGAGCGTGAGTCCGTGCTGCTCGACGCGTTGATCGACCTCTTGGACGTGGCGGGCGACGCGCGACCAGGCGTCGTCGTCGAGTGGCTGGGGGGTGGACCAGTGCTCGTCGGCGACGATCGCGGCGTTGAACGTGTCGGCGCCGGCGGCGGCCAGCACGGCGGCGATCCGTTCGGCCTCGGCGACGTCGAGCGTGGGACGGTGCAGCACGACCGGCACGAACCCGCCGACCAGCCGCAGGCCATAGCGATCGAGCGCCTCGCGGATCGCCTGCGGCTCGAGCGGCAGATAGCCGATCGGCCCGAGCTCGGTCGCGCGCAGCCCCAGCTCCGCCATCTCGGCGAAGACCCGCTCCGGCGGCAGCATCCGCCCCCACCCGGGGACCTCGCACACGCCCCACGAGATCGGCGCGCCCGCGAGTCGGCGGGCGAGCCCCACGGGCTCGTCGCCGCCCGCCACGATGGGCGCGCGATCGTCGCCGCGCGTCACGGGTTCGTCGCCGCGCGTCGCCGTGATGTCGGTCTCGTTCGGCATGGTGGTTAGAGCGCTCTAATCGCAGCGTCAAAACATGCCCGCCGGGGCCGCCGTGGCTGGCGGCCGGTGCGACGAATCTCGCCTTCTCCTCCTCGCTTGACCCTCTCGCGGCGCTTGCAATCGCAGGTACGATTAGAGCGCTCTAACGGAGTCTTTCACCACATGACCCGGAATGTCAACCCCACCGGTGCACAGCACCCGACCATGGAGGGCGTGGGCCGGGCGCAGCACCCGACCATGGACGACGTGGCGCGTGCCGCGGGCGTGTCGCGGGCCCTCGTGTCGCTCGTCATGCGCGAGAGCCCGAAGGTCAGCGCGGAGCGGCGGGGGCGGGTGCTGGAGGCGGCCGCCAAGCTCGGCTACCGCCCGAACGCCAACGCGCGCAGCCTGGCGAGCCGCCGCACGCGCACCGTCGGCGTCCTCCTGAACGACCTCCACAACCCGTTCTTCGCGGAGATCGCGGACGGGATCGAGGACGTCGCCTCGCGGCTCGGCTACCGGCTGCTGCTCAGCACCGGCGGCCGCCGGCCCGAGCGCGAGCGGGCGATGCTGGAGGCGCTGCTCGAGTACCGCACCGACGGCCTGATCATGGTCAGCCCGCGGATGGAGACGCGCGACATCGTCGCCGCCACCGGCTCGACCGCCGTGGTCGTCACCGGCCGCCTGCTGCGCAGCCCCGCCGTCGACTGCGTCGAGACCGACGAGGCGCTCGGCGCGCGCCTGGCCGTCCGCCACCTCGTCGAGCTCGGCCACGAGCACATCGTCCACATCGACGGCGGCCGCGGCGCCGGTGCCGCCCCCCGTCGCGCCGGGTACCTCAAAGCCATGCGGGAGGTGGGGCTCGAGCGCTGCGCGAAGGTGATCCCCGGCGAGTTCACCGAGACCGCCGGAGTGCGCGCGGCCGAGACGCTCCTCAACGGCGACGACTTGCCCACCGCCATCTTCGCCGCCAACGACCTGATGGGGGCCGGCGTGCTCGACCGGCTCGAGGACGCCGGCGTCCGCGTGCCCCAGGACGTCTCGATCGTCGGCTTCGACAACACCTTCCTCGCCGCCCTGCACCACATCTCCCTGACGACCATCAACCAGCCGCGGCGGGAGATGGGCCGGCTCGCGCTCGAGCTGCTGCTGGAGCGGCTCGACGGCCGGCACGACCCCGTGCGGCGCCTCACCGAGCCGACGCTCGTGGTCCGCGACACCACCGGTCCGCCTCGATGAAGCTCGCCGCGCTCGCCGCCGCCGCCCTGCTCGCCCCGACGGTCACGTCCGCGCCCGCGCGCGGGCCCCACGTCGTGACCGTGGCCGTCGGCCACGAGCGCGCGCGGGGATTCGTGGCCGGCGACGATCGCGTCGTCACCGTCGCGCACGTGCTGGGCGGCGGCAACGAGATCGTGGGCGGCGGCGACGGTCCCGCCCGGGTCGTCGTGGACGGCCGGGCGGCGACCGTTGTGCGGGTCGATCGCCGCAACGACCTTGCGCTGCTGCGCGTGCCGGGCGTCGAAGGCGACGCGCCGCGGCTCGGCGGCGGCGTCGGCACGCGCGTGCTCGACCGGCCCGCGCCGGTCGTCCGCCATGTCACGGCCCGGGTCGACCGCGGCGCCCCGCGGCCCGCGCTGATCGTGCGGGCCGCGGTGGCGGCCGGCGACTCCGGCGCGCCGCTCGTCACCGACTCAGGCCGCGTCGCCGGCGTGGTCTTCGCGCGCTCGCGCACGCACGCGAGCACCGCCTACGCGGTCGACGCCGCCCCACTCGCGGCGCTGCTCGACGATCGCTAGCAGACGAACTCGTCGGCCAGCGCCCGGGCCAGCCCCTCGAGACTGCCGGCGCCGGCGGCCAGCGCGCGCTGGCGAGCGGCGCCCGGCGACCGGGCGAGCCGCGCCACGTCGGCCAGCTCGTCCGAGCACCCGAGCTCGCGGGAGACCGTCGCGCAGTCCTCGAGCAACTCGGCCAGCCGGTCGCGGACCGGCCGCCGCGCGGGCGGGTCGACGAGCCGCGCGTCCATCCCGTCGCGCGCCGCGAGGAAGCGGTTCTCGTCCAGGACCTCGGGGGCCTCCGGCGGCCGGGGCTCGCTCGCGGACTCCAACCGCACCAGGCACTGCACGAGCGCCGCGATCGCGGCGGTGTCCTCCACCCGCGTCTGCGAATCCATGATCCGCACCTCCACCGTCCCGAAGCGCGGCTGCAGCCGGGCGTCCCACCACAGGAAGGTCGGCTCGGGGATGGCGTCGCAGCGCACGAGCACGTCGATCGCCTCCACGTAGGCGGCGTAGTCGGGGAACCATCGCGGCGGCCCGGTGCGCGGGAAGGCCTGGAAGGCGGGCGTGCGGGCCGACGCCAGGCCGCTGTCGCGCCCCTGCCAGAACGGCGAGTTCGCCGACAGCGCGAGCAGGACCGGGAGGTGCCCGCGCATCGCGTTGAGCGCTCGGAGCGCGCTCTCGGCGTCCGGGACCGCGACGTGGACGTGCAGCCCGAACGTCGGCTCCCGCCGGGCAAGCTCCCGCATCGACGCGTGCACGAACTGGTAGCGGGCGCCGGGGGAGACGTCGACGTCCTCCCAGCGAGCCGTCGGGTGCGTGCCCGTCGCCGCGGCCCGCAGCCCGAGCCCGTCGAGCGTCGAGGCCAGCGCTGCGCGCAGCGCCGCCAGCTCCGAGGCGGCCTCGGCGATCGTGCGGCTCGGCGCGGTGGCGAGCTCGAGCGCTGAGCCGTGCGTCTCGGCGCGCGCACACTCGGCGAACTCGGCCGGCAGCGCGCCCAGCACGTCCTCGCAGCGCGACGCGGGCAGCCATGTCTCGGGCTCCAGGAGCACGACCTCCTCCTCGATGCCCGCCGTCCACGCGCCGGCGCTCCGGTCATGGTTCCAGGCCGCCCAGGTGGGCAGCCGCGGCGTCTCAAGCGGCACGGCGCTCACGCGCTCCCGTCGCGGCGTGCACCAGCGCCTCGAACAGCCGCGCATGGCGCGGGAGGTGCACGAGCGTCTCGACGTGCCACTGGATGCCCAGGTACATCGCCTCGCCGTCGCCCTCGATCGCCTCGACGATCGCGTCGGGCGCCCATGCCACGGCCCGCAGTCCGCGACCGAGCCGGTCCACGGCCTGGTGGTGGAATGCGTTGACGTCGAGATCCTCGGGGCCGACGATCGACGCCAGGCGCGACCCGGGCTCGATCCGCACGTCGTGCGTCGTCTCTCGCCCGGACGCGGTCTGGCGGTGGGCGACGGAGCCGTCGACCAGATCGGGGACGTGCTGGTGCAGCGTGCCACCGCGTGCGACGTTGAGCACTTGGCAGCCGCGGCAGATCCCGAGCACGGGGATCCCGGCCGCGTTCGCGCGGCGGACGACGGCGAGCTCGAACGCGTCGAGCTCCGGCTCGACGGGGCCGAGCTTCGGATGCCGCTCGGCGTCGTAGGCCGCCGGGTCCATGTCCGGGCCGCCGGACACGCAGAGGCCCGACAGGTGCTCGACCAGCGGCGGGATCCCGGCGTCGTCGAGCGGCGGCAGCACGACCGGCAGGCCGCCGGCTGCCTCGACCGCGCGCGAGTACACGACGCCGAGCGCCAGCTCGGGCTGGCGCAGGTCCCCCTGCGGGAGCGGCTTGGCGTCCTGCTTGCGCCGCACCTCCGAGGTCGTGATCCCGATCAGCGGCCGAGCACCCACGTGTCCTTGAACCCGCCGTTCTGGGTCGAGTTGACCATCACCGCACCCTCCTCGACCGCGTACCGCGTGAGGCCGCCGGGCATCACGTGCGGGCGGTCGGGCCCGTGCATGAACACGAACGGTCGCAGGTCGACGTGCCGCGACGCCAGCTCGCCGTCGATCAGCGTCGCATGGGTGGAGAGTTCCACGAGCGCCTGCGCGACCCATCGGTCGGGCTCGGCACGCACGCGCGAGCGCGCCTCCTCGACCTCGGTCCGGTCGGCGAGCGGGCAGATCGTCACGCCGAGGCCGCCGTGCCCGGCGCGCGGCTTGATCACCAGCTCGTCGAAGGAGTCGAGCGCCTGCTCGAGATGGTCCTCTCGCCCCAGGTCGAGCGTCTGCACGGATCGCACACGGGGCTCCTCCCCGAGATAGAACCGGATCATGTCTTCGACGTACGCGTGCGTGAGCTTGTCGTCGCCGACCCCGGCCCCGAACGCGTTGACGACGCCGACCGTCCCGGCGCGGATCGCGGGCGCCAGCAGGCCGCCGACCGCGGTGTGCAGGAGGTCGGCGTCGGTCCGGCGGTAGACGCAATCGACGGCGTGCTCGCCGTGCATGAGGCGGTCGCCGTCGATGCGTAGCTCCTCGGGCGTCACGAGCGGGACGCCGAGCTGCTCGGCCGCCCACGCGTGCTCCCAGTACGCGCCGTTGTCCGGCCCCTCGCTGAGCACGATCACGTGCGACCCGTCGCCGGCGGCGGCGGCCCGCAGCGCGCCCGCCAGGAGCTCCGGCAGCTCGCCGTAGTCGCGCGGGAGCTCGCCGTCCGATGGGGCGAGCGCACCGGTGACGGCCGCGCGAGCGGCGGCCGCGTAGCCGAACCCGCTCGGCGTCATCAGGTTGTCCTCCAGCACCACGAACTCGCCGGACGGCTCGCGCAGCAGGTCGAGCCCGGCGATGCCGACCCACAGGCCTCCCGGCGGCTCGACGCTCCGCATCTGCGGCTCGAAGTGCTCCGCGGTCTCGATCACGCGCTCTGGCACCACGCCCTCCGCGACGATCCGCCGCTCGCCGTAGGCGTCCGCCACGAACGCGTTCAGCGCCATGACGCGCTGGGCGAGGCCGCCCTCGAGCCCCTCCCAGTCGTCGGCGGTCAGGATCCGCGGCACGGCGTCGAGCGGGAAGGCGGTCGGCCCGCGGCCCGGACGGCGCAGCAGCCCGAGGCGCTCGGCGAGCGAGCACGCATCCTCCTGCCACCGCCGCGGATCGCCGTCGGCGAGCACGCGAGGCGCTGCCTCCTCGTAGGGTGCCATCGCGGGTCGGCCTACCCATGGATGGCCGACGGCACAACCCACGCACCCGCCTGGGCGCGTCCCGCGGCGCCGGATCGGCACCCACTGAAGTGGCCCGTGGCTCCGCCACTGTGCCCCTCACGCGTGCACCGCCCGGCATCCACGGTACGCGGCCATGCGGGCACGCGGGTCGCACCGTCGACCATCTCCCGGCCGCTAGACTAAAACCTACCCCGTGAGTCGGACTTTGGTCGACATCTGCCCGGTCGAGGAGCTTCCGCCCGGCGCCAAGCGCGTCGTCCGGTGGGAGGACCTCGAGATCGGCATCGTGAACTGCGGCGGCGAGGTCCTCGCCGTCGAGGACCGCTGCTCGCACGACGACGGGGATCTGATGGAGGGCGACGTCGACGAGGAGACGTGCACCGTGGAGTGCCCCCGGCACGGCTCGGTGTTCGACCTGCGGACCGGGAAGCCCCTGAACCTGCCTGCCTACGTCCCGATCGACACCTTCCCGGTGGAGGTCGACGACGGCGTGATCAAAGTGGAGGTCGACTGATCCATGGCTACCCCTGAGGTGATTGCCGAGCAGCAGGCGCTGGTCGGCATCAACGCTGACTACAAGGAGAAGTTCGGGTTCCACGACCCGGAGAGCGGCTACGCCTTCAAGGCGCCGAAGGGTCTCTCCCGTGAGCTCGTGCAGCAGATCTCCGAGTTCAAGAACGAGCCCGACTGGATGCGCGAGTTCCGCCTGAAGGCGCTCGAGCACTTCCTCAGCCGCCCGCAGCCCACCTGGGGCTCGCCGATGCTGGCCGAGGTCGACTACGACGACATCCACTACTTCGTCCGCGCGTCCGAGAAGTCGTCGAAGACGTGGGACGACGTGCCGGAGGACATCAAGAACACGTTCGACCGTCTCGGCATCCCCGAGGCCGAGCGCAAGTTCCTCTCGGGCGTCGGCGCGCAGTACGAGTCCGAGGTCGTCTACCACCAGGTCCGCGAGGACCTCGAGAAGCAGGGCATCGTGTTCATGGACATGGACTCGGGCCTGCGCGAGCACGAGGACCTCGTGCGCGAGCACTTCGCGACGGTCATCCCGCCCAACGACAACAAGCTCGCCGCGCTGAACAGCGCCGTGTGGTCGGGCGGCTCGTTCGTCTACGTGCCGCCGGGCGTGCACGTCGAGATGCCGCTGCAGGCCTACTTCCGGATCAACACCGAGAACATGGGCCAGTTCGAGCGCACGCTGATCATCGCCGACGAGGGCTCGTACGTGCACTACGTCGAGGGCTGCACGGCTCCCGTCTGGACGACCGACTCGCTGCACTCCGCCGTCGTCGAGCTGATCGCCAAGCCGGGCGCGCGGATCCGCTACACGACCGTGCAGAACTGGTCGCAGAACGTCTACAACCTCGTCACCAAGCGCGCGATCGCGCAGACCGACGCGACCGTCGAGTGGGTCGACTGCAACCTCGGCTCCAAGCTGACCATGAAGTACCCGAGCGTCTACCTGATGGGCGAGCGGGCGCACGGCGAGGTGCTTTCGATCGCGTTCGCCGGCAACGGCCAGCACCAGGACGCCGGCGCCAAGATCTTCCACGTCGCGCCCAACACGACGTCGAACATCTTCGCCAAGTCGATCTCCAAGGACGGCGGGCGCTCCTCCTACCGCGGCATGCTCGAGGTCGCCAAGGGCGCGACCGGCTCGCGCTCGAAGGTGGTGTGCGACGCACTGCTGCTCGACGAGAACTCGCGCTCGGACACCTACCCGACGATCCGGATCGGCGAGGACGACGTCGACGTCGGCCACGAGGCGTCGGTCTCCAAGATCGGCGAGGAGCAGCTCTTCTACCTGATGGCGCGCGGGATCTCCGAGGAGGAGGCCGGCAAGCTGATCGTCAACGGCTTCATCGAGCCGATCGTCAAGGAGCTCCCGATGGAGTACGCGGTCGAGATGAACCGCCTCATCGAGCTCCAGATGGAGGGCTCCATTGGCTAAGCCAGAATCTCCCGATCCTGACGCCGAGGCATCCACGAATCATCGGGAGATCCATGGCTGAGGTCACGGCGCTCGAGCTCCCGACCTTCAAGGGCCGGCCCGGTTGGGAGTTCACCGATCTCAGCCGGCTCGACCTCGCCGCCTTCGGCGCGCCCGAGGGCGGCGACCTGGCGACTCCGCGCGACGACCTCTTCGACCTCGACGGCGCGACCCGGCTCGACCAGGTCGACGGCGCCGTGTCCGACGGCGCCGCGGTGGAGGACGGCCCCGTCGTCCTGCCGCTGTCGGTCGCCCGCGAGCGGCATCCCGAGCTGGTCGACCCGCACCTCGGCCGCGTCGTGGCCGCCGACGACGTCTTCACGCGCTGGAACGAGGACACGTGGGACGGCGGCGCGTTCGTGTGGGTCCCGCGCGGCGTGCGCGTCGAGGCCCCGATCCTTCTCACCGCCGTCACCGCCGCGGCCGGCACCGCTCTGCAGCGGCGGGTCCTGATCGTGCTCGAGGAGGGCGCCGAGGCCGAGGTGTGGGAGCAGTACCTGTCCGGCTCCGAGGACTCCGAGACGCTGCTCAACACGGTGGTGGAGCTCGTGGTCGGCCAGAACGCCCGCCTGCGCTACGTCTGCGGGCAGGACCTCAACGAGAAGTCGTGGATCTTCGGCGCGCAGCGCGCCGAGGTCGCCCGCGACGGCTCGCTGGACTGGGTCGTGGTCGGCTTCGGCGGCGCCAACGGCCGCGTGCGGACCGAGACGCTGCTGGCGGGCGAGGGCGCGCAGGGCAAGGTCACAGGCGCGTACGCGCCGCACGGCCGCCAGCACGTGGACTTCGACACCACGCAGGAGCACGGCGCGCCGAACACCACGTCCGACCTCGCGTTCCGTGGGATCATCGCCGACCGCTCGCACGCGGTCTGGCGCGGCGTGATCAAGGTCGACCCTGGCGCCCAGCAGACCGACGCGTTCCAGGAGTGCCGCAACCTGCTGCTCTCCAAGCGCGCGCACGCAGATGCGATTCCGGGGCTCGAGATCCTCGCCAACGACGTCCGCTGCACGCACGCGGCGGCGATCGCGCAGATCGACAAGGAGCAGCTCTTCTACCTGCGCACGCGGGGGCTCGGCGAGCCGATCGCGCAGCGGCTGGTGATCGAGGGCTTCATGGCGGAGCTGGTCGAGCGCTTCGAGGAGGGCCCGATCCGCGAGGCGCTGGCGGGCGCGCTCGAGCGCAGGCTCTCGCGCGTCCTCGACTAGGGTCCGTCCTCGAGCTGGCGCTGCATCTCCGGTAGCCCGCTGGTGAAGTTCACGCGCAGGCGCTCGGCGGCGAGCTCGTGGTCGCCCGCCTCGATCGCCTCGATGATGGCCTCGTGCTCGGCCACGGACCGGGCGAGGCGGTCGGGCGACGTCAGGTACAGCCGCTCGTAGCGCATCAGCGCCCGGTGAACGAGGTCGAGGACCTCGAGCACGTGCGCGTTGGCGCAGTGGGCCGTGACGAGGCGATGGAAGTCGTCGTCGGCCCGCGCGGCGGCGTCCGCGTCGCCCGCCGAGTCGCGCAGCCGCTGGTTGGCGGCCTTGAGGGCGGCGACGGCCTCCGCGTCGAACGGGGGAGACTGGCGGATCGCGACGCCCTCCAGGATCAGCACGGAGGGAATCAGCTCGCGCAGCTCGCCTGCGTCCAGCTCATCCGCCTGCCGGAGCCGCTCGGCAAGCTCCTCGACATTGGGATCGCGCACGCCGAAAGTCTCGCAGAGGGTCTAGTGTCCCGATTCAGAATTTCGATGGCACTCGGCGGCGCCGGCCCGCGCCTGCCGGTACCCGGCATCCGGTCACGTGCCACCAGCATGCTCGCGGATGCCGTGCACCGGCAGGCACGACCCGGCATCCGCCGGTGGTGCCACCGAATTTCCGAATCGCGACACTAACGGGCGGCGGCGCGGCGCCGGCGGTAGGCACGGCGGTTCTTCTCCCGCTGGCCGCAGACCGCCATCGAGCACCAGTGGCTCGAGTGGTTCTTCGAGTGGTCGTAGAACGCCCAGCGGCAGACGTCGCGCTCGCACGCCTTCAGGCGCGACCACGTGCCGTCGGCGGTGGCCTCGTGGATCGCTGCGACGATCCTTCCGAGCGCGCCGTCGACGCCCGGCGCCGCCGGCTCGAACCGCGTCGCGGGATCGTCGAGGACCGGGCGCAGGCCCGCGCGGGCGCCCGCGGCGTTGACGACGTCGGCGGCGGCTGGGTCGTGAGGCAGGCCGGCGTGCGCCGACACGAGCTCTCGGATCGCCTCGCGCAGCTCGATCGCGCGCGTGTGGTCGTCCTCCGTCACGGGATGGTCGGCGGCGAGCACCCCCCGGTCGTGGAGCCAGTCGCGGAGGGCCGGAGCGTCCGGAATCAGGTCGGGCCCCGTCTCGAGGTCGTTCGTGTTGACGAAGAGCTGGACGAGCCGGAGCGGCCCCGGGGCGGGCGACCGGTCTCCCGGCTCTTCGAGCGGCTGCCTCATGAATTCATACTAGCATAACTCGATTGGGTGTGTTATAACACCGCCATGCACGCTTTGCAGGTATCAACCGAGGACGAGGTTCTGAGCGAGCCGCGCGACGATCCGCTCGGCCCGGCGGTCGACGAGGCCGGCAACCCGGCGCCCGGCGGCGCCCCGCAAGACGCCCCGCCCCGCCTCGTTGACGGCGTCAAGGCGGCGCTCCCCTTCGTGCTCCCCACACTCGCGATCGGGATGTCGTTCGGCGTCCTCGCCGAGCCCCTCATGGGCGCGGTGGCGGCGATCGCGATGTCGATCCTCGTCTTCGGCGGCGCCGCCCAGTTCGCGTCCGTGAGCATCCTCATCGCCGGCGGCGGCCTCGCGTCCGCCGTCTCCGCGGGCCTGCTCATCAATACCCGCTTCCTCCCGATGGGCCTGGCCGTCGCGCCCGCGCTTCACGGCGGCCCGCTCCAGCGCGCCGCCGAAGCCCAGACGATGGTCGACGGGTCGTGGGTGATCGCCAACCGCGGCGACGGCACGTTCGACCGCCTGAAGATGATGGGCGCCACGATCCCGCAGGCGGCGGCCTGGTGGATCGGCACCGCCATCGGCGCGCTCGGCGGCGCGCTGCTCGGCGACCCCGCGGCGCTCGGGCTCGACGCGATCTTCCCCGCGTTCTACCTCGCGCTGCTCGCCGAGGAACTGCGTGACCGCTCGATGGTCGCCAGCGCCGTGCTCGGCGCGGCCATCGCGCTCGTCCTGATCCCGTTCACGCCGCCCGGGATCCCCGTCGTCGCCGCGTCGGCCGCCGCGCTGCTCGGGCTGAGGTCGCGATGACGACCACGGTCTGGATCACGATCGCCCTCCTCACGGTGGGCACCGTCCTCATCAAGTCCGTCGGCCCGATCGCGCTCGGCGGGCGCGACCTGCCGCCGCACATGGCCTCCGTGGTCGCCCGGCTGGCGCCGAGCCTGCTCGCCGCGCTCGTGGTGGTCGACACCTTCGGCGGCACCGAGCGCACGCTCTCGATCGACGAAACCGCCGCCGGCCTGCTGGCCGCGGGCGTCGCGCTGCTCGCGCGGCTGCCGATGATCGTCGTCGTCCTGGTCGCCGCGGCCGTGACCGCGGGCCTGCGCCTGGTCTAGATCCGCGGGAGGTCGCGGAACCGGCTCTGGCCGTCCGGCGACTCGCACAGGCTCGCCACGCGCGGCTCGCACACCCGTATCAGGTCGCGCGGGTCGAGCCGCAGCGAGTGCCTGTGGTCGCCGCCCGCGCACAGGATGCGCTCGTGGTAGAGCAGGTGGACGTCGACGACCTCGGGCATCGGCATCATCGGCCCGAGCGGCGGCATCGCCCCGACGTCGAACATCGGGAAATCGCGCTCGAGCTCCTCCTCGGTCGCCAGCCGGAGGTGGCTGGTGGCGCCGAGCACCTCGCGCATGCGGTGCAGGTCGAGCCGGTGCGTGGCGGGGATGACGGCCATCCGGTAGCCGTCGCGGTCGTGCAGCGCGAGCGTCTTGGCGGCCTCACGCGGCTCGGCTCCGGATGCCCGCGCCTCTGCGGCGGCACTGAAGGTCGGCCGGTGCTCGACGATCTCGTGTCGCACCCCCTCGGTCTCGAGGAAGGCGGTCACGGCGGCGATGCCGTGCGCCTCGGCGGTGGCTGCGCTTCCGTCCGGCATGAGGACCTCCCGATCGCGTGAGGGCACCCGTGACCGTACGACAGCGGAGCGGCATCGGCAAGTGTGGACGTATGTCCGTCTGAGCCGCGAGTGGGCGATGCCGATACCGGTTGCACGCGGCATTACTTCAGGCCGCCAACGGAAGGAACCGTGTGACGATTCGGTACGGAATCCGCTGGGACGGACGGGGACGGCCCAAGCTCATGCGCACGGCGGCGCTCGGGCTGGCGGCCATCGTTCTCATGCTCCCCGCCAGCGCGCGCGCGGACGCGGAGGACGCCGCTGCGGCGGGGTCGATGGAACGGATCGCCGGCGGGGCCGGCATCGCATTCGGCGCCGCCGACGGCACGGGCGTGGACGTCGCGCTCGTCGACTCCGGTGTCGTGCCCGTCGGCGGCCTGGCGCAGCCCGGCCGCGTCGTCTACGGCCCTGACTTCTCGTCGGAGAGTGGCAACCGCCGTCTCTCGACGCTCGACACGTTCGGCCACGGCACGCACCTCGCGGGCCTGATCGCCGGCCGCGATCCGATCACCGGCTTCGCCGGCGTGGCGCCTGGCGCCCGCCTGGTCAGCATCAAGGTGGCCGGGAGCGACGGCGAGACCAGCCTCGCGCGCGTGTTCGCGGCGCTCGACTGGATCAGGCGCAACCGCACGGCGAACGGCCTCAACATCCGCGTCGTCAACATCTCGCTCGGGGTCGAGGACCGTGGCGGCTACCGCCGCGACGTCCTCGCGTGGGCGGTCGAGCAGCTGTGGCGCGAGGGCATCGCGGTCGTGGCGGCCGCCGGCAACAACGGCACCGAGGCGCAGCGGCTGGACCTCCCGGCCGCCGACCCGTACGTGATCGCCGCCGGCGCGACCGACACGCATTCCACGCCCGATCCCGCCGACGACCGCGTCGCCGACTTCTCGAGCCGCAGCGACTTCCGCTCGCCCGACGTCGTCGCCCCCGGCACCGCGATGGTGTCGCTGCGGGTGGCCGGCTCCGCGCTCGACCTCGAGTATCCCGAGGCGCGCGTGGGGAGCGCCTACTTCCGCGGCAACGGCACGTCGCAGGCCGCCGCCGTCGTCACCGGCCTCGCCGCGCGGCTGCTCTCCGTCCGCCCGCAACTGACGCCCGACCAGCTCAAGGCACTGCTGATCGCCGGCGCGGTCGACCTCCCGGACCCGCGGCGAGCCGACGGCGCCGGCCGTGTGGACCTCAAGCGGTCGCTGAACGCCGCCGTGCCGTCCGCCGAGGCCGCGCGCCAGACCTGGCCGCCGGCGGTCGTCAACCACCGCCTCCTCGATCGCGCCCTCAAGGACGGCCACGAGTTCGCGGCCGGCGGCGCCCAGTGGTCGGGTCGCCGCTGGTCCGGCCGGCGCTGGTCTGGCCGACGATGGTCTGGAGCCACGTGGGTCGACTGACGCGTATCACCCTTGCCGCGCTGATCGCCGCGACCGCCGTCGCGGCGTTCGTGTTGTGGCATCAGGTCGTGCGGGACCTCGTGCCCTACGAGGCCGGCGTCCGCATCCCCTGGTGGGCGCTGGCCGCCGGCTTCGCGTGCACCGAGCTGTTCGTGATCCACGCGCACGTGCGCGGGAGCGCGCACTCGCTGTCGCTCTCCGAGCTGCCGCTCGTGCTCGGCCTGTTGCTGGCGCAGCCGAGCGACCTCGTGATCGCGATGGTCGTCGGCCCTGCGATCGTCCTGCTCTGGACGCGCGGCCAGAGCCCGGTGCGGCTGGCCTTCAATCTTTCCCAGTTCGCGCTCACGGCGGCGCTGGCGACGATCGTGCTGCACGCGCTCGCGCCCGCGCCCGCGGAGATCGGTCCGATGGTGTGGCTCGCCACCGTCCTCGCCGTGTTCGCGGCCTCGCTGACCGGCGCGGTGCTGGTCTTCTGCGCGATCGGGCTCTCCGAGGGGTCGATCCGCTCGCGCAAGCTCGCGGGGATGCTCGGCGCCGACCTGCTGGTCGCGGTCACGAACACGAGCGTCGCGCTGTCGGGCGCCACCATCGTCGCCCACGACCTGCGCGCGAGCTGGCTGCTCATCCCGCCCGCCGCGATCCTGCTCCTCGCGTACCGGGCGTGGGTGTCCGAGCGCGCCAAGCACCAGAGCCTCGAGTTCCTCTACGGCGTCACGCGGCGACTCTCTCGCGGCGGCGAGCTCGAGGCCGAGCTGCTCGACCTCCTGCGCCGCACGCGCTCGAGCTTCCGCGTTAAGACTGCGGAGCTGGTGCTGCTGCCGGGGGAGCCCGACGTCGGCGCCCTGCGCACGGCTCGCGGGCCGAACGGCTACGAGGAGGCGATGGTGCCGATGGCGCACGCGCACGCGGCGGCGTTGCGGGTCGCCGTCGAGCACGACGGCGCCGTGCAGGTGGAGCGCGAGCGCTGCGAGGCCGAGTTGGGCCGGTACCTGGAGGAGCGCGGCATCGAGCAGGCGCTGGTCGCACCGGTGCGCGGCGAGACGCGGCTCGTCGGCGTGATGGTGCTCGGCGACCGGATCGGGGCCACCGACTCGTTCACCGACGAGGACCTACGGCTGTTCGAGGCGCTCGCCGCCCACGCCGGCCTCTCGCTCGAGCTGGACCGGCTCGAGCGCCAGGCGCAGAGCGACCCGCTCACCGGGCTCGCCAACCGCACGCTGTTCCTGCGTCGCGTCGAGGCCTCGCTCGAGCGGCCGTCCGGCATGGCGACCGTGCTGTTCCTCGACCTCGACGACTTCAAGGCGATCAACGACAGCGCCGGCCACGCGGCCGGCGACGCGGTGCTGGTGGCCGCGGCGGGGCGGATCGAGGCGTCGGTGCGGCCGGGCGACGTCGCGGCGCGGATGGGCGGCGACGAGTTCGCGGTCCTGCTCGAGGACGTCGACGACCACCACGGCGAGCAGGTTGCCGGCCGCATCCTCGACCTGCTGGCCGAGCCCGTCGTGGTCCACGGCGAGGAGCTGTGGGTGCGCTCGAGCGTAGGCATCGCGACCGCGGCGGCGGGCTCCTTGGACGCGGGCGCGCTCCTGCACCGGTCCGACACCGCGATGTACCGCGCCAAGGAGGCCGGCAAGAACCAGATGCGGGTCTGGTTCCCGGAGATGACCCCCGCGGGCGAAGCCCCCACCGGCCGCGACGAGCTGGCCGAGGCGCTCCGGCGCGGCGAGCTGATCGCCCACTTCCAGCCGATCGTGGGCCTGGGCGACGACGGGCTGGTCGCGGTCGAGGCGCTCGCGCGCTGGCGGCACCCGCGGCTCGGGCTGCTCGGCGCCGCGTCGTTCGTGCGGGAGGCGGACAGCGACCTGGCCGCCGAGGTCGACCGCGAGATGCTCTTCCAGGCATGCTCGGCGGCCGCCCGCGGCGCGGTGCCGGCCGTCCACGTGAACCTCGCGGGCCTCAACGCGGGAACGGTGTGCGACGTGCTCGAGTCGACCGGGCTCGACCCGGCCCGGCTCGTGCTCGAGCTGTCCGAGCGCGCGCTGGCCGCCGCCCCGCTCGAGGGGATCGCGGCGCTGCGCACGATCGGCGTCCGGATCGCGTTCGACGACTTCGGCACGGGGCGCCACGCGGTCGAGCTGCTGCAGGAGCGGCCGGTCGACATCCTCAAGATCGCGCGCCCGTTCGTGGACGGCGCCGGCCGCGCGGGGCACGACCGCGCGGTGCTCTCGATGGTCGTGCAGCTGGGGTCGGTGTTCGGGCTCGAGGTCGTCGCCCAGGGGATCGAGCGCGAGGACCAGCGGGAAACCCTGGCCGAGCTCGGCTGCGAGCTGGGCCAGGGCTACCTGCTGGGACGGCCGCTGCCGCTTCCCGCCGCCGTCAGCGTGTGAGCGCCGGCAGCGCGCGGTCCAGCCACGCCGGGATCCACCAGTTCGCGCGGCCGACGAGCTGCATCAGCGCGGGCACGAGGACCATCCGCACGACCGTGGCGTCGACCAGGATCGCGGTCGCCATGCCGACGCCGAGCAGCTTCAGGAACGGCTCGGGCGAGCTGACGAACGCGAGGAAGACCGCGACCATGATCGCCGCCGCGGCCGTGATGACGCGGGCGGTCCGGGCCAGGCCCTCGGAGACCGCCTTGGCGGTGTCGCCGTGGCGCAGGTACTCCTCCCGGACGCGGCTGAGCAGGAACACCTCGTAGTCCATGCTCAAGCCGAAGAGGATCGCGAACATCATCACGGGGATGAACGGGGCGACCGGCGTCGCCGTGTCGATGCCGATCAGCTCTCCGGCCCAGCCGCCCTGCGCGAAGAGGCTGATGACGCCGTAGGCGGCGCCCACCGAGAGCAGGTTCATAACGCCCGCCTTGAGCGCGATCAGCGGCGAGCGGAACGCCGCGAGCAGGAGCAGGAAGCTCAGGCCGACGACGCCCGCGATGAACAGCGGCAGGCGAGCGGAGACCAGCTCGGCCTGGTCCACGAACGCGGCGGTCGTGCCGCCGACCAGGACCGGCGCGGGGAGCTCGGCGCGCAGGCGGTCGACGAGGTCGGCCGTCTCCGGGGCCTGCGGCGTGGTGGTGGGGACGACGGTCATCACGCCGCGGTTTGTTGCGACGAACGCGACGCCGGGCGTCTGGCGGATCTGGCTTTCGGCCTGCTGGAGCGCCTGCTCGTCCTCTGACACGACGAGCAACGGCCCGTTGGCTCCCGGCCCGAACCCGCGGCTGACCATGTCGTAGGCGGTGCGGGTCGGCGTGCCCTCGCGGTCGTTGCCGGCGTCCGGGAAGCCGAGCCGCAGGTCCAGCACCGGGGCGCTCAGCGCGAGCACGGCGGCGCTGGCGGCTACGAGGGCGATGACCGGCCGTCGCTGGACGATCCGGCTCCAGCGCGCGGCCGGCGTGTGATCGCTGGTGAGCGAGCCGCGGCCGAGGCCGGGGATCCGCAGCCGGTTGACCTTCGTGCCGGCGAATGCCAGCAGGGCGGGGAGCAGCGTCACCGACGCGGCCATCATCACGAGCACCGCGAGGCTCGTGGAGAGCGCGACGCCCTGCAGGTAGCTCACGCCCATCAGGAACAGGCCGTTGACCGAGATGAGCACGGTGGTGCCGGCGATGAGGACGCTGCGGCCGGCGGTCTCGACGGCCTCGACGATGGCGTCGCGTGGTGTCGTGCGCTCGAGCGCGGCGCGGAAGCGGGTGAGCACGAGCAGCGCGTAGTCGACGCCGACGCCGATGCCGATCAGCCCAGCCACGGCGGGCGCGAAGTCCGGCACGTCGACGACGGCGGCGAGCACGCCGATCAGCGACGCCGAGATGCCGAGGCCGAACAGCGCGACGGCGAGCGGGAGGCCGGCCGCGACGATCGAGCCGAACGCGATCAGGAGGATCACCGCGGCGGCGAGGAGGCCGAGGCCCTCGGGGCTGCCGCCGTCCTCGGCGTTGTTGATCACCGGTCCGCCGAGGGCGATGTGGACGTTGGAGGTGCTGTGCTCGTCGGCGAGGCGGATCAGGTCCTTGCCGGTCTGCGTCGGCACGTCCCAGCCGCGGCGGGTGAGCTCGAGCTGGGTCACGGCGATCGTGCCGTCGGGCGACGTGCGGGTGCCCTCGCGCTTGGCCGATGCCGGGCAGGCGCCCGGCCTGGGCGAGGAAGGTGTCGATGCGCTTTTGTGCACCGGGGGTGTCGGCGCCGTCGTATGCGACGGTGACGAACTCGCCGCTGCGGCCGGTCCTGTCGGTGAGGAGCTGGGCGACCTGCTCGGACTCGGAGCCCTTGGTCCCGAAGTCGGCGTCGGAGTCGCCCGCGAGGGCGGGGGTGATGGCGATGACCGCCGCCAGCGCGGCGATCCAGGCGAGCACCATGCGGCCGCGGCGGCGGTAGGCGAGGTCGGCCAGACGGCCGAGACGAGTCTTGGTTGGCATGCCATTGATGGTCGGCTTTGGCGGCCGATTCGTCGTCGGGCGGCGAGCGGCTCTTGGGCTACGCGTCTCGGCGTACGCCCTGGCCCGGCGCTACGAGCCCTGTCTCGTACGCGAAGACGACGAGCTGCGCGCGGTCGCGGGCGTTGAGCTTGAGCATGGCCCGCGAGACGTGGGTGCGGGCGGTGGCGGGGGAGATCACGAGGTGCTCGGCGATCTCCTGGTTGGAGAGGCCGGTGCCGACGAGCGCGACGATCTCCCGCTCGCGGTCGGTCAGCTCTTCCAGTCGTGCGCGGGCGGGGGCGTTCGGCTGGGGGCCGGTCGCGAACGTCTCGACAACCCGGCGGGTGACGCTGGGGGAGAGCAGGGACTCGCCGCCGGCGACGACGCGGACGGCTCTGAGCAGCTCGGTCGGCTCCTCGTCCTTGAGCAGGAAGCCCGACGCTCCGGCTCGGAGCGCCTCGAACACGTACTCGTCGATCTCGAAGGTGGTGAGGACGAGGACCTTGACGTGCTGGAGGGCGGGGTCGGCAGCGATCCTTCGTGTGGCCTCGAGCCCGTCGACGCCCGGCATGCGGATGTCCATCAGCACGACGTCGGGCTTGCGGGTCTTGACCGCCTCGACCGCGGCCTCGCCGTCGGCGGCCTCGCCGACCACCTCGAGGTCCGGCTCGGCCTCGAGCAGCGCCCTGAGCCCGCCGCGGACGAGCGCCTGGTCGTCGACGAGGACGACGCGGGTCATCGGGCCGGGAGCACGGCGTGGACGCGGAAGCCGCCCTGTGGCGCGGAGCCGGCCTCGAAGCTGCCGCCGAGTGCTTGCGCCCGTTCACGCATGCCGGTCAGGCCGTTGCCCTCGCGGGCGGTCGTGGCGCCCATGCCGTCGTCGGTGACCTCGACCTCGAGGCGGCCGTTGTTCGCCGCGACTCTGACGCGGGCCGCGGCGTCCGGGCCGGCGTGGCGGACGACGTTGGTCAGCGACTCCTGCACGATCCGGTACGCGGCGCCGCCGACCACCTCGGGAACCGGCGCGGGGTCGAGGTCGAGGTCGATGTCGAGCCCCGCGGCCCGCATGTCCTCGACCAGGCGTCCGACCTGCTGGAGGTCGGGCGTGGGTGCACGCTCGGCGGTGCCGTCGGCGCGCAGGACGCCGAGCATGGCGCCGACCTCGCCGAGCGCCTCCCTGCTGAGGCGCCGGATCGTGGCCATCGACTCGCGCGCTTGCGGCTCGCGGCCGTCGAGCAGGTGCTCGGCGACGCCGGCCTGGAGCGCGATCGTCGCGAGGCTGTGGCCGACCACGTCGTGCACGTCGCGGGCGATCTGCAGCCGCTCCTCGGCGAGGCGCCGGCGCGCCTCCTCCTCGCGGGTGCGCTCGGCGAACTCGATCGCGGGCGCGTGCCGTGCGCGCCTGCTCGCGGCGGAGGCGGGCGGCCTCGCCGAAGACGACGGTCCCCACGAACCAGATCGCGCCGAAGACGAACATGTGCGTTTGCCACTGCTCCGCGAGCGCCTGGACGGCGATGAGGACGGCGCCACCGGCAAAGGCGGCGGGGAGCGCGATCCGCCGTTCCGTGCCGGCCACCATGGCGAGGGCGGAAGCGAACGCGACGGCGTAGATCGGGCCGCCGGGGTAGTCGATGGCGGCGTACGTGATCGTGGCCGCCATCGCGACGACGTACTGGCCGAGCGGGTGCGAGCGGCGGAACGCGAGCGAGAGGCCGGTGATTGCGCAGAGGACGAGCGCCAGCGCGTCGATCTTGTCGCGCTCGTCGCCGGCGGCCTGCGGCGTGATCACGACGAGCGCGATCGCTACGGCGATGCCGGTCCCGATGACCGGCCCGCGGCTGAGGACTCGTTCGCGCATCTGTGCCGAGGGTAGGGCGGGGCGGGCGGGTTCGCATCCGTCGCCGGGCGGTCGCCGCGTACGTCGAGGGACGTATGCTGCGCCCTTCGCTGATGGCGCAGATCAAGGCACAGGTCACGCAGGAGCTCGTCGACTACCTCGCGCGGCACTCCAGGCAAGACGACGTGCTCGCGCGGGTCGAGCGAGAGACCGCGGAGCTGCCTAACTCGCAGATGGCCACCACGCCCGACGAGGCGGCGCTCATGACGATGCTCGCGCGGCTCGTGGGGGCGCGGCGCGCGCTGGAGGTCGGGACCTTCACGGGCTACGGGGCGATCTCCATCGCCCGGGGTCTCGCCGACGGCGGGTCGCTTGACCTGCCTCGAGGTCTCGCCGAGTACGCCGAGATCGCACGGCGCAACGTCGAGTCAGCCGGGCTTGCCGACCGCGTGGAGATCATGGTCGGCCCGGCCGCCGACGCTCTGCGAGCTATGCCCGAGGAGCCCACCTTCGACTTCGTCTTCATCGACGCCGACAAGGGCGGCTACCCCGAGTACTACGACCTCACCGTCCCGCGCCTCGTCCCTGGAGGCCTGCTCCTCCTCGACAACGTCCTTTTGCGAGGCGAGGTCATCGAGCCCTACGACGACCGCACCCGAACGATGGACGAGCTCAACACCCGCGTAACGGCCGACGATCGGGTCGACAGCGTGATGGTCTTCGTCGCCGACGGGCTCACGCTCGTCCGCAAGCGCTGAGCTTAGGCGCGCGGGGCGTCGACGAGCTGGCTGCGCAGGGGCGCCAGGTCGGCGAGGAGTCCCGGATCTGCCGAAGCCTCACGGAGCACCTTCTCCATGGCTGCACCGCTCACCCACGGCGAGCGCTCGGCCGGTTCGGCCGAGCCGGCTCGTTCATCCGAGGCCATGGAGACGAGCGTACCGCGCACCCTGGCTGGCCTCGTCAGACGAGCAGCTCAGTCACGGCGACGCCGAGGCGCTTGATCGCAGTCCGGGTTCGGGTGTCGAGGGCGCCGAGCGTGTAGGTGCAGGTCTCGAGCATCGCGGCGAACGGCTCGTCGTGCGGAACGGTGACGACGCTGTGTGGGTGCTCGGCCAGGAGGCACAGCTCGAGGGGGATCGCGCTCCTGTCGCGCGCTCGGTTGATGGCGGCCGTGGTTCGCGCGCGCTGGCGGAGCAGTGCGAGGGCGTCCAGGGCGGCCGCCGACGGGACGCGCTCGGGGGTCGTGACGAGGACGAGTTGGTCGGCGCGGCGGGCGGCGAAGTTGGCGACCGGACTCACGAGGCCGGCTCCGAGGTCGAGGAGCACGACGTCGTAGAAGCAGGACAGAAGGGCGACTGCCTCTCCGTAGCGGTCTGGCCCCGGCCGCTCGGGATGCGCTCGATCCCACCGGGCGGTGAGGACGTGCGCGCCGCTGGCCAGGCGAGACACGTACGGGCGGAGCTCGGCGGCGGTCAGTAGTCGATCGGCGTCGGCGAGCAGATCGGCGAGGCCGCGCTCCGAACGGAGTTCAGCGGCTGCGAGCTGCGCGAGGCTGCCGAAGCCAGGGTTGGCGTCGACGACGACCGTTCGCAGCTTCAAATGGGTGGTCAGGAGGTCGGCGATGACGAACGCGCAGGTGGTCTTGCCGACGCCCCCGCTCGGGCTGATGCACGCGATCACGTTCGCGCGCGTCACGCCTGGATGGCACAGGAGTCGGCGCTCGAGCTCCGCCTCGTCCTGCTCGCTCCGTGACACGAGCAGTCGCTGGCCGCGCCGGCGCAACCGGGCGAGCGCGCCCTGATGCGCCGGCCGGCCATCGACGACCGCGCCGTGCGTCATCGCACCACGAGACGGGTTCCGGCGTAGAGCAGGTCCGGATCGCCAGTGCGGATCCGCTCGTCGTTGAGCTCCCACAGCCGGTTCACCTCTCGCGCGACCTGGGGAACCGTGGCGCGGTCGCCGAGAAGGTCGGCAGCGATCGACCACAGCGACTCGCCGGGACGCACGACATGGAACCGATCGCCCGGCGCTGCCCGGCTCCCGCTCGACCGCGCGACGACGTTGACGGTCGAGGAGGGCGCGGGCGCGGCCGTCGGGGCCGACGCGGGCTCGGCCGTCGGGGTCGACGCGGGCTCGGCCGTCTTGGTCGACGCGGGCGCGGCTACCTGGACTGGCGGCGCCGGTGCCGGCGCGGCGATCGACCGGCCAGGTCGCCGCTCCTGTCGTGCCTCGGACTTGAGCGTCTTGCGCGGCTGCGTCGCCAGTGCGGTGATGCCCGACTCCTCTGCCGCGCTCGGGGCGGCGGCTTCGGCCGGCGGAGTTGCGTCCGCCGGCTGTTCCGCGGGCACCGGATCGACGGTTTCGGCAGGCGGCGCTGCGGCATCGTCGGCGACCTCCACCACGGGCTCCCGGACGTCGGCCACCGGCTCAACCTCGAGGGGCGCGGAATCCTCGTCGGTCACCGGAATGCCGGGAGCCGTGGCGTCATCGGGCAGCTGCACCGTTTCGATTTCGAGATCGAGCTCGGGGCTCACGGCCAGATCACCCCCGTCAACCACCTCAGCCGCGCCCTCGCTCGCGCTGTCCGGCTCCGACGCAACCGCCGCCGGGACACCGAGAGCGGAGAACGCAAGCAGCCCCGCGGCAATCGCCGCCTGCGTCCGCCGCGAAACGAGCTCCTCCCCATCCAACGAGCCCGCCAGCCGATCCCGACGGCACACGGGACAGGAGGGGTGGAAGGGCAGCCGGGAGTGATCCTCCAGCAGTCGCAGATGGGCGGTCAACGACGACATCGCGCTCCTTCCGTGTCGATGTGGTCCTGCATGTTCAGTTCGAGGGGTCCGCGACGCAGCGGAATGCCTTTCCGCCAGCGAAGGTGTTGGGCGTCACGGCCACGCTGCCGACCTGGTCGGTGACGTACAGGACGTCCAGGCTCCCCGCGGTCGTGCTCGATGGAACAACCTCCGACGTCAGCTCGCCGCCTGGAGCGAGCTGGACGGCAGACAGCGCCGCCTGCAGCTCGCCGTGCGTCGGCAACCGTCTTCCCGGGTCCAGCAGGCGCGCCGGTCGAGGCACACTGGTTGACCGCCGTGCCGTACGCGGCCGCGGCGCGCGCAGTTGTCTCGACGCAGACATCCGCGATTGGAAACGTCCCGCTCGGGACAGCGGAGAAGGAACTCCCCTGGCGTCGAGGCCGCCGAGGCGGTCGGCGTCTGCTCGCGCGCGGCACCTTCCCGAGGCGAGACTCCTTGATGCTCCGGCCGCCAAGCGTGTTGCGTTTGACGTCGCGCTCGCTGAGCGTCCGGTTCCGTACGTCAACTCCGCGGACGCTGTTGTTGGCGATATCGCCGCTGTCGATCTTCAGTGCGGCGTACGACGAGCCGCCGAGCGCCACGAACACCGCAACCGTCGACATCACATTGGCGTAGGTGAGGCGCTGACGGAGATTCTCAAGCACGCTGATCTCCTCTCGTTGAAACGGGCTGTCATCTTCCGCGCACCTCGACGACGAGCGTCCGAGACACGCTTGTCTCGAACGGGTAGCCGCCTTCCTTGGGCAGCCTGATCCGGAATCGATACCTCTGGACCCCGCGAGTGCGCTCGAAGCGGTAGCGGCTCGACCATCTGCCGGCGGGATCGCTTCGCGTCGTGCGGAACGTCTGCCAGTGGTCGGTGAAGCGGACCTGAACCTCGACGAGCTTGCCGGCTGCGGGCACGGGAAGCCCTCGCACTCGTCCGCTGAAGGTCACCGCCTGTCCGTTGCGCAGTCGCTTCCGGCTTACGCGAACGCGTCGTCGCAGCAGGGACCTGCATCTGGAGCGTTCGCTCGCTCGGCAGGGTCAGCGGGGAACCTGCGTAGACGAGCCGCAGCGCACGGGTGTTGGTGCCGGTGGCGACCGAGCGGAATCGACCGTCGCCGTCAGTGGTGAGAGTCTCAACCAGTTGCTCCGGCTCTGCGCCCGTGCGTGTCAGCACCTGGACCGGCGCGCCCGCGATGCGCGCGGCCATCAGCAGTCGCGAGGCGGCCCGCGATCTTCACGCGTTCCTCGAATCCGACGCGGGCGGCCGGGCGGAGCACGGTCACGATCCGGCGACCGCCTTTACGGCGCACGGTCCGCTCGAAGCCGGCCTCCAGCGCCGCCGGTGTCCGCAAGGGGAGTGTCACCACCATGGGCTGACCGTCCGCGAGGCGGTCGGTCGAGCTCTCGTTACCGGCCTGATCTCGCGCGCGTGCCCGAAGCAGATATGTCCCAGGCGGAAGCGTGGCGTCGTCGATCCGCGTGACGAGGCTGCCGCCGCCTTCTGGGTGGCCAGCGTTTGCCAGATGCCGGACCCGAGTGGCCCCGATCTCGATCGCGCCGTCGGCGACGCCCGACACCTGATCGCTCACGCGAACGGCGACCTGCGTCGGGTCGGTGGCATCGATTGGCTCGAACGCGAGCTGCGGCGGCTCTGGGTCGTAGCGCAGTGTCACAGGAACCGACGCGTTGTCCTCGGCCTGGTTGCCTGCAGCGTCCTGCCGCCAAAGAGAGAGCTTCCATTCGCCTGGCCTTGGCACCGTCAAGGGAAGGCGAGATACGTTCGGCTCGGCCTGCGACGTGCGGCTGCAGCTCTTGCTCCCGGCGGCGCAGAGCTCGTATGTCACCGCAGTGATCGGCGCGCGGTCGACCTCAACAGGATTCGTCCAAACCGCGGCCCAGTCGTTTCGGTTGCGCCACGCTTCACCGCCCTCGACGCTGACATCGACGCGCGCGGGAGGCGTGTTGTCGATTCGCGCGGCGATGGCGCTCGAGACGCAGCGCGATTTCCGGCGCTGTCCTGCGCCTCGACAGCGAGCTGGTGTGTTCCCTCCGGAAGCCGAGCGGTCACGATCTCGATCTGCCCTGGACCGTTCGGGCACGGGAGCGGATCAGCGAACGGTCCGGTCGGCGACGGCGAGCACGCACGGCGCGGTTGTGCGACGCATGCTCTGCGCCGTCGATCAACGCTCTCGCGACCATGTACGCCGACGTTGTCGGATGCGGTGTAGTTCAGCGGCTGCGTACCACTCACCCACGCCCCGGTCGCAAGTGGCGTGTCCTGGAGGATCTCCACCGCAGGGAGAAGTCGTCGACGATGCCGACCGAGGCCTTGTAGGTGCGGATGTAGTTCCGGCCTCGACCGGAGCACGAATCGCGGCGGTGCTTGCCGACGCAGATGATGCGTTGGACGATCCGGGTTGCGCCAGCGACGTTGTAATCCTTCGGTGGGTCGTAGGCGGCCTGGGCCCGCCCGGGACTCGGACAGCGGCGGTTGGCGCGCACGTTCTTGATCGGGATCCTGATGCCCGGGGCGTCGGCCCACATCTGCAGTGCGTAGCGACAATCGTGGCGGCGCATCTCGCCTGCCCAGCTGAAACTCGTCATTCGCGTGCCGGGTGGCGCGGCGATGGTCACGAGCGCGACCGACCCGCGTTGGACGCGCCCGGCGTGGACGACGTTGGCGGTGATCAGGCCGCGAAGGCCCGGACCCTGGGGGTTACACGCCCGCTTGATCATCATGCGGCGAGTGGCGAAATGGGTGAACGCGCGAGTGCTGTAGTTGAGCCGGTCGGCTTGGCAACTCGCCACCACGAACACGCCGGCAGAGGCGTTTGGTGCGAAGGCGGCCAGGAGCAGCGCGCAGATCGCGGCGGTTGCGCAGAGCGTTCCTCGGACGAGGCGGCCGAGGATCGTTGAGGCGAGGAGGCAGTAGGCGAGGGGCGTGAGGAACGCCCTCAGAAGACTGATCACGGCGCGAACTCCTGTTCCGCTGGGTTGAAGTGCTTCGAAGAGGTCGGAGTCGGCGGCGGCTGCTGTGGCGCGTCGCTCGTCTGGGCGCTCGCGGCGACCGGCTCGGAGCTCGGTGCCTGGTTCTCGAAGCTGAACTCGCGCGGCGCCGGGCTCTCCTTCGGCTCCGAGACCCGTGAGGAGCGCTTCTTCGGACGGCGCGGATCGGGACGGTGGAGAGGTGCGACGTGCCGCGGACCGGACCGACACAGTTGCGACGGGCCGGACGGGACGGGCTTCGGGCGCCGCCTGTTTCGGCGCCTCCCGCTTCGGTTCGACGCGCGCCGCCTGACGAGCGGGCGGGTCGGACGCGAGCAAGGGGATCGAATCGGTGACCACGCACACCGTTCCGACGCTCGCCCCGCCGAGGCAGAGCCCGACGACCGCGCCGATGCTCGCGATTCGACCGCCTCCCCCGGAGCCCGCGACCCCGGCTCCGGTCGCCAGGTCGGACGCCTGCGCCCGATGGAACACGGCGGCGACGTCGTGCCGAAGGTTCGACAGCCTTCCGAGCGGCTCGGCGACCACGAACACCGGCCAGAACAAGGACGCGCGGCGCAGCCGCGACAGGTGCAGATCGCGGACCGCGGCCCGACACGCAGCGCAGTGCCGCAGGTGCGGGCGGATCTGGAGCATCTGCGCGGCCGATGCCGTCCGGTCGCCGAGTGCCTCGACGATCGGCGCGAACCGCTCGCACTCGGCGCCCGACTCGATCCCGCGATACGCGGCAAGGAACCGGCGCCGGCCCTCCGTCACTGCCCGATTGACCTTCGTGTAGGACCACCCGTTCCGCGCGCCGATCTCGTCGTACGACAGCCCGTGCGCCTTGAGCATCAGCGCCTCCGCCTCGTCCGGCTTCAGCGCGCGGAGCGCTTCGGCCGAGCGCTGCACTCGCTGCTCGGCCGCCAGCCTTTCTTCGACGCTTCGCTCACCGCTGGGAACGAATGCGTCGAGGTCGAGCTCCTCGCCCGCGACCGACTCCGTGCGCGCGCGGCGAATCGCCATCGCCTCGTGCCGGACCACGACTTTGAGCCACGCGAGCTCGGTCGCCGGGTCGACGGTCTCGACTCGCCGGACGAAGATTTCGAGTGCGCGCTGGTAGGCGTCGAGCGCGTCGTCGTGGCACAAGGACGCCTGGCGAGCGATGCGCAGCAGCGTCCGCTCGTGCCGCGCCGCGATGGCAGCAACGCGCGCCTCCGCGCCGCCCCCGAAACCGTCGATCTTTGCGACTGCCACCTGAGAGAGCCCTCCGTGCGACTCGCACTCCAGAACCTGGAGCCACGCTCCCTGCCGGCTCCAGCCTGATCTAGCGGATTCGCGCCAGCACTACGCGTGGTCTCACGAGGAATCGTGCGGAAAATGCGAAAAATTCCGTATCAGTGAGGAGCGCGGGAACAATGCAAACGACCGCTCGGACGCCGAGTGCTCAGTTCTTTCCCTCTGAGGGAAACAAGTGAGCGCTCGACCCGCAGGAGCGGCCGAACCCGCCTCCCTACGAGCCTGAAGTTCGTCCCGCCTATAGTCACGCGCATGAGCTCGCCCGCGACAGGTGCCCAGGCGGACATCAAGGACTCGATCCTCGACACGGTCGGCGAGACTCCGCTGGTGCGGCTGAGCCGGATCGGCGCCGGCGTCAAGCCGCAGCTCGTCGCCAAGCTCGAGCTGTTCAACCCCGGCGGCTCGATCAAGGACCGCGTCGCGATGCGGCTCGTCGAGGCCGCGGAACGGGACGGGCGCCTGAGGCCGGGCGGCACGATCATCGAGCCGACCAGCGGCAACACCGGCACCGGGCTCGCCATCGCGGCCCGCCTCAAGGGCTACCGCGTCATCGCGGTGATGCCGGACAAGATGTCCAAGGAGAAGATCGACCTCCTGCGCGCGTACGGCGCCGAGGTGGTGGTCGCGCCCACCGACGTCAGCCCCGACTCGCCGCAGAGCTATTACCGCGTCGCCGATCGCCTGACCGAGGAGATCCCGGGCGCGTTCCAGCCCAACCAGTACAAGAACCCCGCCAACCCGGAGACGCACTACCTCACGACCGGGCCGGAGCTGTGGCGCCAGACCGGCGGCAAGATCACGCACTTCGTGTGCGGCGTCGGAACCGGCGGGACGATCACCGGCGTCGCCAAGTACCTCCGGGAGCAGAACCCCGACATCGAGGTGATCGGCGCCGACCCCGTCGGCAGCATCTACTCCAACGACGAGGTGCACCCGTACCTCGTCGAGGGCGTGGGCGAGGACTTCTGGCCGGCGACATTCGACCCGAACGTGGTCGACCGTTACGTCACGGTCTCCGACAAGGACAGCTTCCTCACCACGCGCAGGCTCGCCGCCGACGAGGGCCTGCTGGTCGGCGGCTCGTGCGGCCTCGCCGTCCACGCCGCGCTCCAGGTCGCACAGGAGATCGACGACGCGCACGCGATGGTGGCCACGATCCTGCCCGACGGCGGCCGCAGCTACCTGAGCAAGATCTTCAACGACTCCTGGATGAGCCAGTACGGCTTCCTCGAGCGCTCGAGCGACCGCACGGTCGGCGACGTCCTGAGAGAGAAGACCGCGGCCGGCGAGATCCCGCCGTTCGTGACCGTCCAGACGCACCAGAAGGTCAAGGACGCGATCAGCCTCCTGCACGAGCACCGCGTGTCCCAGCTCCCGGTGGTCAGCGGTACCGATATCAACACCGTCGTCGGCAGCGTCGGGGAGCGGGGCCTACTCAAGCGGGCGATCGACAACCCCACCCTGATGAGCAGCGACATCGTCGACGTGATGGAGCCGCCGTTCCCGGCCGTGTCGACGACCGACCCGGTGCGCGAGGCCGTCGAGCTGCTGGCCGGCGAGGGTCAGGCGCTGACCGTGACCGAGAACGGCCGGCCGGTCGGGATCGTCACCCGCGCCGACCTGCTTGAGTCGCTGGTCTCATGAGCCGCCGCTTCGCCACCCGCGCCGTCCGCGCCGGCCTCGAGCCGGACCCGTACTACGGCAGCATCGTCCCCGCCATCCACCAGGCGACCACGTTCGTGCAGCGGAGCCCCGGCGAGTACGTCGAGGAGTTCGACTACTCGCGCTCCGCCAACCCCACGCGCTCCGCCCTCGAGCGAGCGCTCGGCGAGCTCGAGCAGGGCAAGGCTCTGGCCTTCTCCAGCGGCATGGCGGCCGAGCACGCGCTGATCACCGCCGTCGCCGCGGAGGGCGACCACGTCGTGCTCCCCAACGACCTCTACGGCGGCACCTACCGACTCGTGGACAAGGTCCTCAGCCGCTGGGGCCTCAGGTACACGATGGTCGACCAGACCGACCTCGACGCGGTCGAGCAGGCCGTCACCGACGCCACCAAGCTCGTCTGGGTCGAGACGCCGACGAACCCGACGCTCAACGTCATCGACATCGAGGCCGTGATCGCGCGCAAGCGCAACGCGCTCGTCGTGGTCGACAACACGTTCGCGACCCCGGTCTACCAGCGCCCGCTCGAGCTCGGCGCCGACGCCGTCATCCACTCGACGACCAAGTACATCGGCGGGCACAGCGACGCCATCGGCGGCGCGCTGATCGTCAGGGAAAGCGCCCTCCACGACGCGGTCAAGTTCGTCCAGAACGCCGTCGGCGCCGTCCCCGGCCCGCTCGACGCCTTCCTCGTCCACCGCGGCATCCGCACGCTCGACATCCGCATGAAGGCCCACACGGAGAACGCGCGCGCGGTGAGCCAGTGGCTCCAGACCGTCGACCAAGTCAGCGACGTCCGCTGGCCCGGCTTCTCCGGGATGGTCTCCTTCCGCCACCCTGACGCGGCCCGCATCGCCGCCGCCACCGAGGTCTTCAGCCTTGCCGAGTCACTCGGCGGCGTCGAGTCGCTGATCGAGGTCCCGCAGGCGATGACCCACCAGTCCGTGGAGGGGTCCGCCGCCGCCGTCCCGAAGGATCTCATCCGGCTGAGCTGCGGCATCGAGGCCGCCGAGGACCTGGTCGAGGACCTCGCGCAGGCAATCCAGGTTCCCGCCGCGGTCTAAAGCCGAGCCACCGGCGTCCGATCCCAGGGAGGATGCGTCTTCTCCTCCCGCTGATCCTGTTCGGGCTGCTCGCGACGAGCGCCCACGCCTTCCCCACGCTCCCCGACCCGCTCCCGGCGGTCGAGCACAACCCCGCCGACGCGCTGCGCGACGTCCCGCTCGAGGACTCCCGCTACGACCACGCCACGAAGTGCAGCAAGCGCACGAAACCCGGCGTCGTCGCCATGACCGCGTGGCTCGAGGCCAACGTGCGCGGCGGGTTCTGGGGCTCGTACCGGTGCGAGAAGTGGGGCAAGGACTCCGCCTCGCTGCACGCCGAGAACCGCGCCATCGACTGGCACCTCGACGCCGCCTCCAGGGCCGACCGCAAGGCCGCCGACAAGCTCTTCCGCCTGCTGCTGGCGCCCGACGCCGACGGCAACCCGCAGGCGCTCGCGCGCCGCATGGGCGTGCAGGAGCTGATCTGGGACTGCGGGTACTGGGGCGCCGGGATGACCGAGTTCCGCCCGTACGAGCCTTGCTACACGAAGAGCGGCAAGCCGCGCAAGAAGGTCGACAAGACGATCGCGCACCGCGACCACATCCACATCGGCATGACCAAGCCCGGCGCGAAGGCGCTGACGAGCTTCTGGACCGAGTGATGCGGCGCAGTGGGCATACTCGACGGATGCGTCTGCTCGTGCCCGCTGCCGTCGTCGCCGCCCTCGTGGTCGGCGTCATCGCGCTCGGGTCGGCGGGCGAGGACCGGACGCGCAAGCCGCCGGAGATCGCCGCGGTCAAGCGCTCCGAGCTGCCGCCGCTGCCCAAGATGCGGCCCAAGGTGGTCGAGCCGGAGGCCGGCGCCACCCGCGGCACCGACACCCCCGTCGAGCCGGATCCCGGGCTGACCGAGGTTGGCCCGAAGCCCAAGCGCGCCGCCTCCGCCGGCGCCCGGCCCCGCAAGGTCGGCCGGACCGATATCACCAAGGCCAACGCGCTCTCCAACGGCGTCGCGATCCCGCCGCTCGAGGCCCCGGAGGAGGTCAAGCAGATCATCGAGGCCGGCAACATCATCGCCCGCTCGCCGTACCTGTGGGGCGGCGGCCACGGCAAGTGGCTCGACAAGGGCTACGACTGCTCCGGCTCGGTCTCGTTCGCCCTCGCCGCCGCCGGCCTGCTGAACGGCCCGCTGGCGTCCGGGCCGCTGATGAGCTGGGGCGAGGCCGGCCGCGGCAAATGGGTGACGATCTACGCCAACGACGGGCACGTCTTCATGGAGGTCGCCGGCGTCCTCTTCGACACCTCCAACGCTCGCGTCACCGGGTCCCGCTGGGGCAACGAGATGCGCTCCACGAGCGGCTTCGTGGCCCGCCATCCGGTGGGTCTGTAGAGCCGTAGGGTCCGCACCCCATGAAGCTCGGCAGACCCCGGCCGATGAAGTGATTGAAGCGTGCCATTCCCTGTCCACGATGTTCCTGACGCCCCGCTCCCAGCCCCCGGACGACTTCCCCTCCGGCCCGCCGCCTGAGGTGCTGGAGGAGGTCGCCCTCGCCTGGGAGCGGGCTCAGGAGCCGCTCCCGGACTCGCTCGAGCTCTGCTTCGTCTCCGAGCCCGCCCTGGGCCGCGCGTGGGGAGAGCTGCGGCTCGACGGCGACGTCGTCACCAGCATCCCGGCGTCCGAGGCGATCGCCATCGCCTGCGGCGACGCGATGATGGCCGTCGCTGTGTAGCACCGCTGCGGGCTGGGAAGATGGTCCGCATGGCCATAAGACAAATCCTGAACACTGCTCTGGACGTCGGCAAGGCCGCGGTCTCCGCGGCGGAGCGGCGACTTCGGAACCGCGAGAGCACGTCCGAGCCTTCGAGCGTCGGCGCCCCCGACGCCGGCGCGCCGCGCGCGCCGAAGTCCGCGACGACCTCGAGCCCGAAGAAGACCGCCAAGCGCAAGCCGGCCGCCAAGAAGAGCAAGACCTCGACGCCGCGCAAGCGCGCGACCGGCCGTCGCACGACCGCCAGCCAGGCGGCCGCGACGAGCGGCACCGAAGTCAAGGACGCCGCGTCCGGCACGGACGACTAGATGACTGATTCCACGACCCACGCACCCGCCTGGGCGCGTCCCGCGGCGCCGGATCGGTACCCACTGAATCGGCCCGTGGCTCTGCCACTGTGCCGATCGCGCGGCCACCGCCCGGCATCCACGGTACGCGGCCATGCGGGCACGCAGGCCGCGGAATCAATCATCTAGGGTCCGCCATGTGGCGCGCGGCGCCGACGAGATCGCGGCGATAACGCGCGCCAAGGCGCGGCTCGACCGGTTGGACTTCTACCCCGAACCCGTGCGGATCGGCCGGGTGCGGATCCTCCACACGCCCTGGCTGTTCCGCATCCCCGGGTTCCGGCGCTTCCGCGGCTACGAGGTCGGCCCGCTGATCCTCATCAAACACCCGCTGCGGGAGGTCTCCGACGACCTGATCGTGCACGAGCTGTGCCACGTGTGGCAGGACCAGCACCGGCGCTGGCGCATGTGGACGTCGTACCTGTACCAGGGCTACCGGAACAACCCGCACGAGGTCGAGGCGCGCCGCGCGGCGGCCGAGACTAGATGACCCAGGTGTCCTTGGCGCCGCCGTTCTGGGACGAGTTGACGACCAGTGCGCCCTCGTCGAACGCCACCCGGGTGAGCCCTCCGGGGAGCACGCCCGCCGCGCCGTCGGCGCCCAGGAACACGAACGGCCGCAGGTCGACATGACGCGGCGCGAGCGCGCCGTCGATCACGGTGTCGTGGCACGAGAGCAGGATCAGCTCCTGCGCGATGTGGTCCTCGGGCGCTGCAACGACCTCCGCGCGGATCCGCTCGACGTCGGCGCGCTCGGCGTGGGGGCAGATGACGACGCCCTCGCCGCCGTAGCCGGAGCGCGGCTTGACCACGAGCTCGTCGAAGCGGTCGAGCGCCTCCGCGAGCACTTCCGGGCGGCCGAGGTCGTACGTGCGCACGGACGTGACGCCCGGCTCCTCGCCCAGGTAGTAGCGCACCATGTCCTCGACGTAGGCATGGGCCAGCTTGTCGTCGCCGACCCCGATGCCGAACGCGTTGAGGAGCGCGACGCGCCCCGCGCGCCACGGCTCCTCCAGCAGCCGCCCGACGGGGCTGTCGAGCAGCGAAGAGTTGGTGCGGCGGTAGACGACGTCGACGGCATCGAGGTCGAGCTCGTGCGGCTCGATCACCGCGACGCCGAGCAGCTCGGCCAGCTGCTGGTGCTCCCAGTAGGCCACGTTGTCGGGACCGTCGGTGAGGACGGCGGCGCGGGGGCGCTCGGAGCGGCCGGTGGCGGCGGTGAGTGCCATCCACAGCAGGTCGGCGAGGTCGTCGAGCGGCCGGGGCGGCGGGGACGGCTCGAACATCCGGACGCTCAGCTCGCGCGCGACGAGCGCGTAGGCCATCCCGCTCGGCGTGCGCAGGTTGTCCTCCAGCACGCGGAAGCGGCCGTCGGGCGCGCGCACGACGTCGAGCCCTGCGATCCCGACCCAGAGCGGCAGCTCGACGCCCTGCAGGCGCGGCTCGTACGTGTCGATCGTGTCGATCACCCGCGCCGGGACGACGCCGTCGCGGACGATCGCGCGCGGGCCGTAGACGTCCGCGCACCAGGCCTCGAGCGCGCGGACGCGCTGCGCGAGCCCGGCGGCGAGCGGGTCCCACTCGGCGGCGGAGATCACGCGCGGGATCGGGTCCAGCAGGAAGCGCTCCTCGCCCTCGGCCCCGAACGTGACATGCGCGGTCGCCTCCCGCGCGGTGTCGACGAGCGCGGCTGGGTCGCGCCCGTCGAGCTCGGGCCTGGGTTCGCGGAACGCCGTTCGCATGTCGGCGGGCGGTTACCCGGCGTGGCACCATCCCTCACCGTGGGCGACGACGTGCAGGCCGCGCTGGCGCGTCACGGGGAGGCCGTGGCCACCGTCCGCGCGTTCGCCGAGCGCTCCGGCGCGCAGCGCGTCGTCCTGCTCGTGGATGTCGACGACGGGGCGGCCACGATGCTCGACTGCGCGCCCGGCGGCTCGCTCCAGCTGACGGAGACGACGGGCGCCTGGCACGTTCCCGCGGGAACGCCTGTGGACGCGCCGCCGCGACCCTTGCCTGACTTGCGCCCGCCGCCGGCGACGGCGCTGGCGATCGATCCCGAGAGCGGCGAGCTGGAGGCGCCGCTCGGCGTGGTCGCGAACCTCGCCCGGGCCGTGCTCGGCCTGGCGTCCGCGTTCGGGGGCCGCAGCGTGGCGACGGCCGACTTCGCGACGCGCGACCCGGAGCAGCCGATCACGATCGCCGCGCGCGAGGGCGAGCCGCTCGTGCTCGCCGCCGGCGACCGCCGCTTCGTGCTCCCGGACGTGACGAGGTGAGCGACCGCTGCTCATGGTGCGGCGCGGACGTCGAGCCCGGCGACGGGTTCCGCGCCTACGAGCCCGCCGGCAGCCGCCAGGCGGTGTTCTGCCGGCTCGAGCACGTCGTGCCGTGGGCGATCCGGGGCGCCTGGTGGGAGGCGGGCGAGCCGGTCGACGACCCGCGGCTGAGCACCTGCTCATTCTGCGGCGACGCGCTCGACGAGGCGCACGTGCTGCTCGTGCGCACTCGCGGCGAGCACCACGTGCCGGACGGGTTCTGCACGGTCGAGCACCTGCTCGAGTGGGCGAAGGCCGGCGGCCGCTACGGGCCGTGACCTCGCGCCCGGGATGGGGTATTCCATGGTGGTGCTGCACCACCGTCATTGGACGCCCGAGCAGGCGAACGCGCTGCTCCCGATCGTGGGTGACACGGTGCGCCGCCTGCGCGACGCCCGCCGCAGCCTCGCCGAGCGCGGAGTCGACAGCGGGCTCGCCGAGCTCGCTTCGGCGACCGGCGGCGCGTGGCCCGGCCGCGACCACGCGCGCGAGTCGGTCGAGGTCGCGCTCGGGTTCGAGCGCCTCGAGCGGCTCGACATCGTGGTCCGCGACCTCGAGCGCGGCCTGATCGACTTCCCCTCGCTGATCGACGGCCGCGAGGTCTACCTCTGCTGGCTGCTCGACGAGCCCGCGGTGGGGCACTGGCACGGGGTTGAGTCGGGTTTTGCCGGGCGGCGGCCGTTGGCGGGCTGACCGCGCCGCGGCGGGTCGAACTTCAACTGCGCAGGTAGGGGAGGCGGGGGACCGGCGGAAACGTGAAATTCCGGCGGTAGCCCTGACGCGAATTGCACGAAACCCTCCATATGCGGCGGAAACGTGAAATCGGCGCGCTGGGGCGGTCCGAAATTTCACGAAACCGTCGCGCTCGCCTCCCTAAATGCCCGCAGTTGACGTTCGCCGGCGCAACGGCCGTCGACGAGACTTACCGCACCGACTCGGCGATCCGCACCGCCTCGTCGCGGTCGATCTCGCCCTCCACTCGCAGCAGCACGCCGTCCGAGCGGTCGACGAGCAGCGTGTTGCCCGCCAGTCGCTGCTGCTCGAAGGCGGCGTTCTGCGGGTCGACGACGTACGCGAAGCCGTGCTCGCGGCCGGACAGGAAGAACGCCGGGTCGCCGCCGACGGTCAGGCGCTCGACCTTCGTCCCCATGCCGATCGCCTTCTCGATCACCGGCGAGGCGATGGCGGGGAACTCGGTGACGAGCAGGCCGACGCCGGTGTTGCTGGAGCTCGGCAGCCCCGGCCGCGCGCGATAGACCATGTCGACGCGCTTGCCGGTCACCGGGTGCTCGGCGAAGTAGACCGCGTCCGGCTCGCCCATCGCCTCGGGCACGAGCACGGGGAAGCCGGCGCGCCGGCGGGCCTGCTCGAGCGTGACCGCCTGGCCGAGCGACAGGCCGGACCCGAACCGCGACGGCCGCGGCTCCTCGCGGACGATCCTCACGCTCCCGAACCCGAGCAGGTCGAGCACCGCGGAGCGCGCGGGCGGGACCGCCATGACGACGGCGATGAACAGCGCCACAGCGGCGACGGCGATCTGCCAGCCCGGCCGGTCGATGTGCCACCAGCGCCGCCGCGCCGGTGCGCCGGCCGAGGCGAGCCGGCCCGCGACCGCGCCGGCGATGTCGGGCGTCTCGGGCCAGTCGACTCGCAGCTCGCGCAGCTCGAGCTCGAGCTCAGACACGCTCGCCCACCTCCTCCCGCAGCCGCTCCAGCGCGCGCGAGAGCCGCGACTTGACCGTCCCCGGCCGCACGCCGAGCGTGGACGCGGTCTCGGCCTCGGAAAGGTCGAGCAGGTAGCGGCAGGCGATCACCGTCCGGTCGCGCTCGCTCAGCCGGCCGAGCCCGTCGAGCAGCGCAGCGCGGCGCTCGCCCGCGAGGAGCGCCGCCTCCGGAGAAGGGGCCGCTCCCCCGGCGGGGCGCCCCTCGCCGGCGGCGCGCAGCGCCAGCGCGGCCCGCCGCCCGGCGGAGCGCCGGCGGTTGCGGGCCTCGTTGGCGACGATGGCGAGGAGCCACGGCCGCAGCGGCTCGCCGACCCGAAAGCGGCCCAGGGCGTTGTAGGCCTTGACGAAGGCCTCCTGGGCAGCTTCTTCGGCGTCCGCGGCGTTGCCGCAGATGACGTACGCGATTCGGAAGGCGGTCTCCTCGTGGTCGCGGACGAGCGTCGCGTACGCGGCGCCGTCGCCACCGCGTGCGCGCTCGACCAGCTCGTGCTCTGTCAGTGGCCGGCCCACCACCACCCGCTAGTACAGCGCTGCGCGCAGATGGGTTCCAAGCCGCGACGGCGGGGAGGGGCGGTACGGCAAGATGGGTTCCATGCTCCCGCCCGGCCCGCGCGCGCCGTCGGCGCTCCAGACCTACGAGTGGGTCGCGCGGCCGACGACGCTGATGCGCCGCGCCCAGGCCCGCTACGGCGAGCCGTTCACGCTGCGGCTCGCCTGGTCGGACGCGCCGATGGTCTTCACCTCGGACCCGGCCGAGATCAAGCGCGTGTACGCCGCGCCGCCGACCACGCTGCACGCCGGCGCCAGCTCCGCGTTCCTGGAGCCGTTCGCCGGCCCGCGCTCGATCCTCGTGCTCGACGGCGAGGAGCACATGCGCGAGCGCAAGCTGATGCTGCCGCCGTTCCACGGCGAGGCGCTCGCCCGCTGGCGATCGACCATGGCGGCCGTCGCCGAGCAGGAGCTGAGCGGCTGGGAGCCCGGCCGCCCGCTGAAGACGCTCGAGCGCATGCAGGCGGTCGCGCTCGAGGTGATCCTGCGCGTCGTGTTCGGCGGCGGCGACCCGGAGCTGCGCGACGCCATCCGCCGCGCGCTCCAGGTCCCGATGCCGATGCTGCTCGCGATGAGCCTGTGGCAGCAGCGCGACCGCGGCCCCTACGCGGCCTATCTCCGCCGCGTCCGGACACTCGACGCGCTCCTCTACGAGCGCATCGACCGCGACAGCGACCAAGGCACGCTGCTCGGCGTGCTCAAGGGCACCGGCGCGTCGCGCGAGCAGCTGCGCGACCAGCTCGCGACCGCGCTGGCCGCCGGCCACGAGACGACCGCGAGCTCGCTCGGCTGGGCGCTCGAGCGCCTGGCCCGCCACCCGCAGATCCTCGCCCGCGTGCGCGAGGGCGACGAGGCGTACCTCGACGCCGTGGTCAAGGAGGTCCTCCGCATCCGGCCGGTCCTCGCGATCACGCCGCGCAAGGTCGCCGAGCCGTACGAGCTCGGCGGCTGGACGCTGCCGCCCGGCGTCCACGTCACGCCCTGCATCTACCTCGCGCACCGCCGGCCCGAGATCTGGGAGGACCCGACCGCGTTCCGCCCGGAGCGGTTCCTCGACGGCGGCCCGCAGACCCCGTACTCGTACATCCCGTTCGGCGGCGGCATCCGCCGCTGCGTCGGCGCCTCGTTCGCGACCATGGAGATGAAGGAGGTCCTCCGCGCGCTCGCCCGCCGGTACGACCTGCGGCCGGCCACACGCACCGGCGAGCGCGTGCGCCGGCGCTCGATCACGATGACCCCCTCCCGCGGCGGGTATGTGGTGCCACACTTTCCGCGCCATGCCGATGTTCTGCCGCCACAACCGGCTGACCGCGAAATGCCCGATCTGCAGCCGGGAGCTGCAGGCTGACCTGAAGTCGAACGGCGCCGGTCAGCTCGTCGCGCCCGCGCACGGCTTCAACACGCGGCGGCACCGGGTCGCGCCGCAGCGGCGTCGTGACCAAGCGGCTGGCCCGGGCGGCCGACGACGGCTACCGCAACCCGCTCGTCCCCGGCCTGCGCGCGACTGCGGACGCCGAGCGGCTCGCCGCGGCGCTCACGGCGGCCGCCGCACGCCTCGAACCCCCTGGGCCGTATCCCGAGGTGGCGGCCGAGCCCGACCTCGAGGAGGCGACCTGGCTCGCGTTCCTGCTCGCCCACGGCTCGGACGAGCGGCCGACCTGGGCGTCCGGTGAGTCGCCCGACCGCACGGCCGCCGCGTACCGCGCCTGGGCCGAGCGCGCCGGCTCGCAGCAGCAGGCGTTCAGCGGCGACCCCTCGTGGACGCCGCAGCGCCGCTTCTCGCGCGTGTTCGAGCGGCTCGCCCTGCCCGGCTTCCCGCGCGGCGCCCGCTTCGACCTGCTGACCGCCCTCGGCGCCGCAGGCCGCTACGACCTCGAGGCCGGCGAGCTCGGGCTGGCGGTGGGGGAGGATGCCACCACCGAGGCGGCGAAGCGACTGCTCGTGTCCGGCGACAAGCTGCTGCTCGAGCGCCGCGCGCGCGACCTCGCCGAGGCGGCCGGGGTGCCGCTCGGCGCGCTCGACCGCGCGCTCGCCACCTGGGGCACGCCGGGCGACCACGCCGACCTCGCCGCCGAGGCGCCCGCGCCGATCCGGGCGGCGCTCTCGCTCCGGTGAGCGCACAGGCCGTCCCGGCGCCGCCGCGGCCCGCGGCCGTGCGGGCCGGCGGTCTCGCCGACGGCCGCCGGACGCGGCTGCCGATGCCGCTGCTCCTGCTCGCCTGCCTCGCGCTCGCGGCGCTGTCGCTGCTCACGCTCTCGACGCCGACGTACGACCCGTGGGCGTGGATCATCTGGGGCCGCGAGATCACGCAGTGGGACCTCGTGACGTCCAACGGCCCGTCGTGGAAGCCGCTGCCCGTGCTGTTCACGACCCCGTTCGCGCTGTTCGGCGACGACACCGCGCCGGCGCTGTGGCTGGTGGTCGCGCGCGCGGGCGGGCTGCTCGCGTTCGCGATGGCGTACCGACTCGGCGCCCGCCTGGCCGGCCCGTGGGCGGGAGCGATCGCGGCCTTCGCGCTGTTCCTCTCCGACGAGTTCATCTTCAACTTCGCGCGCGGGAACTCCGAGGGGATGCTGGTCGCGCTCGTGCTGTGGGCGGTCGAGCGGCACCTCGACGGCCACCGCACGCACGCCTTCCTGCTCGGCTTCGCGGCCGCGCTGCTGCGGCCGGAGGTGTGGCCGTTCTGGGGCCTCTACGGGCTCTGGCTGCTCCTGCGCGACCGCGACGCCCGGACGGCGGCGCTTGTCTTCGGCACCGGCGCGGCGGCGTTGCTGCTGTGGTTCGTGCCCGAGTACCTCGGCTCTGGCGACTGGCTGCGCGCCGCCTCACGCGCGCGGGACCCGAATCCCGACTCGGCCGCCTTCGCCGACTCGCCGTTCGTCGAGGTGTTCGTCCGCTCGGCGGCGATCCTCGCGGTCCCCGTCTACGTCGGAGGCGTGATCGCCGTGGTGGTGGCCTGGCGGCGGCGCGACCGCGTGCCGCTGGCGCTGGCCGCCATGGCCACGATCCTCATGGTCGCCGTGGCGCTGATGACCGAGGCCGGCTTCGCGGGAAACCTCCGCTACGTGGCACTTCCCGCCGCCTTCGTGTGTGTGCTGGCAGGCGCCGGCTGGGTCGCCGTCGTGCGAGCGGTGCGGTGGCGGTGGGCGGCCGCGCTCGTCATCGCCGCGCTGTCGGTGCCGTTCGTGATCGCCGACGTCGACAAGCTCGACTACGACTGGGAGAAGGTCCAGTACGAGGCCAACTTCTACGGCCCGAATCTCAAGGCCGCGATCGCCAAGGGCGGCGGCGAGGAGCAGATCAAGTCGTGCGGCAAGGTGTTCACCGGGCCGTTCCAGGTGCCGTCGCTCGCCTGGCGCCTGCACATGCATATCGACGAGCTGGAGATCTTCCCGTTCGGGCCTGGGACCTCGCTGGCGATGGGCAGCACGCCGCTGTCGGTCGACCCGCGCTATCCCGAGTACACGAAGACCGTCCACTGGATCGTGGGTCGCTCCTGTGACCGCGGGTAACCTCGATTCCATGGCCACGACCGCGCCGCCGCGCCCCGCCTCGGCGCTGCGCGCGCGGACGGTCAACCGGGCCTGGATGGCCGTCCCCGCGGGCCTCGGCGCGCTGATGCTGCTCGCGCTCGTCCTCCGCACGACCGAGCTCGGCATCAGCTTCTGGATCGATGAAGGGCTGTCGGTCGGGATCGCCGACCGTCCGTTCGGCGACATCCCCGACGCCCTGCGGCTCGACGGGTCGCCGCCGCTCTACTACCTGCTGCTGCACCTGTGGATGGACGTGGCGGGGACGTCGGAGGAGGCAGTGCGCTCGCTGTCGGTCCTGTGCGGGCTGATCGCGGTGCCGGTCGCGTGGTGGGGCGCGCGCGTCGTGTTCGGCACGCGCACGGCGTGGATGGCGGCCGTGCTGGCGGCCACGAACCCGTTCCTGACCCAGTACTCGCAGGAGGCGCGGATGTACGCGCTCGTCGCGCTGCTCGGGCTGATCGCGTGCCCGGCCTTCGCGCGCGCGTTCGTGATGGGCGGGAGCGCTCGGGAGCGGCGGCCGTGGGCGATCGGCTACGCCGTGGCGCTGGCCGCGCTGCTGTACACGCACAACTGGGCGCTCTTCTTCGGCGCCGCCTGCGGCGCCGTGTGGCTGTTCCTGCTCGCGCGGGCGCCCGCGGCGGAGCGGCGCGACTTGCTGCTCACCGGCGCCGTGGGCTTCGGCGGCGCCCTGGCCCTGTACCTGCCGTGGATCCCGATCACGCTCTACCAGGCGGCGCACACCGGCGCGCCGTGGGCGCAATCCCCGACCGTCGTGGCGCTGCTCGCGTCACCGGGGAAGATGCTCGGCCAGTTCGCCCAAGTCGCGCTCCTGATCACCGCGGTCGCCGGCCTCGCGGGCCTGTTCGCGCGCCGCGGCGGCCGGTTGTCCCCGCCCGCGCGGGCGGCCGCGGCGCTGCTGGCGGTCTCGGCGCTCACGGTGTTCCTCGCCTGGGCCGCGTCGCAGGTCTCGCCGGCGTGGGCGAACCGTTACCTGGCGATCGGAGTGGCGCCGCTCCTGCTCGCCGTCGCGGCCGGCCTCGGCAGCGCGGGCCGGCTCGGGATCGTCGGCCTGGTCGTGGCGGCGGCGCTCGCGGCCGGCGACACGGCGCCGGACGACAAGAGCAACGTCCGGGACGTCGCGCGGGCGATCGGCCCGAGCCTCGCGCCCGGCGACCTCGTGATCTCGACCCAGCCCGAGCAGGTCTCGGTGCTCGCCTACTACCTGCCGGACGGCGTGCGGTTCGCCACGCTCACCGGCGCGGTCAGCGACACCGGCGTCACCGACTGGCGCGACGGCCCAGAGCGGCTTCGGGCCACCACGCCGGAGCGCGACCTCGCGCCGCTGCTCGACGACCTCGAGCCCGGGCAGCGCGCCGTCCTCGTGACGCCGATCTTCTTCGACGTGCGGCGCTGGCAGGCGCCGTGGACCGAGCTCGTGCGGCTGCGCTCGGGCGAGTGGCGCCAGGCGCTCAGCAACGACCGCCGCTTCGCGATCAGCGCAACCGAGCCGATCCTGCCGATGGAGCGCCGCCCGAACGCCGTGCAGGCGACGGTGCTCGTCAAGACCTCCGAGTAGGTACACGCGGCCGGGGCCACGACGGATTCCGGCGGAGCCCGGCGCGCGTCTGCCGGCACCCGCCATCCGGTCACGTGCCACCAGCATGCTCGCGGATGGCGTGCACCGGCAGACACGACCCGGACTCCGCCGGCTTATCCGCCGTGACCCCGGCCACGTGTACCGGCGCCGACCGGATCTCGTTTCGGGCGCCGCGCGTCCTCCGGCTCGCTCGCCGGCAGGCGCAGCACGAAGCACGCGCCGGGGGGCTCGCTCCCGGCCAGCTCGAGCGTCCCGCCCATCCGCTCGGCGAGCTCGCGCCCGATCGCCAGGCCGAGCCCGAAGCCGCTCTCGGGGCCGGCGGCGCGGCCGCGGTGGAAGCGCTCGAAGATGTGCTGCCGCTCCTCCACCGGGATGCCGGGCCCGCGGTCGGACACCGAGATCTCGACGAACCCGTCCCCCCGCGACGTGCTGAGCTCGATCGCCTCGCCCGGCGGGCCGTAGCGCAGCGCGTTGTCGATCAGGATGCGGACCACGCGGGCCACCGCGTCCGGGTCGCCGCGGCCCCAGCAGCCGTCGGCGGGCGGCGTCACCCGCACCTCGACGTCGCGCTCGCGGGCGCGGACGTCGAACTCCGCCGCCACCGCGCGCGCCAGCTCGCCGAGCTCGACCGGCTCGGAGCGGAGCTGGACCGCGGCGTCGAGCCGGCTGAGGTCGAGCAGCTCGCCGGCCAGCGCGGACAGGCGCCGCAGCTCGCGGCGCGCGTTGGTGACCTGGAGCTGCGCGTCCTCGATATCCACGCGCCCGTCGCGCAGGTCCTCCTCGAGCAGCTCCATCGTGCCCTGGAGCATGGTCAGCGGGGTGCGGAGCTCGTGCGAGGCGGTGGAGACGAACGAGCGCCGCGCGGCCTCCTGGCGCCGCAGCCCATCCTGCATCCGCGCGAGCGCCCGCGCGAGGTCGCCGACCTCGTCGCGCACCTCGTCGCGCGGTGACGGCGCGTCGGGCCCCTCGGCGGTGATCCGCAGCGCGGCGGAGCGCAGCCGCGCGAGGCGGCGCAGCAGCGTGCCCGAGAGCGTGACGGCGAGCGCGATTGCCACCAACACGCCCACGCCCGCCCCGGCCACGAGCGCGTTGCGGACCTGCTCAGCCGCCGCCGTCACCTCGGTGAGGCGCCTCTGGGCGACGAGCACGCCGTCGGCCCCCGGCGTCACGTTGTGGAGGCGCATGGCGACGGTCACCTGATCGCCCTCGACATTGACGATCATCTGGTCCTCGCGGACGGCCGTCAGCGCGGCGAGCGTGGCGTCCTGCGTCGTGCTCGCGAAGTCGGAGTCGTAGAAGAACGCGGGCGGCGACGACTCGTCGTCGTCGGCGTCGACGAGCACGCGCGTGTCGATCCGCCGCTGGAGCTCGAATACGGCGCCGCCGATGCTGGCGCGGCGTGATTCGAGCGCCGCGGCGCGGGCTGAGTCGTCGGCCGTGGCGTCCGGGTCCTCGGCGGGCGGGATCGGCCGCTCCAGGGCCTTCCGGAACTCCGGCGCGACGACCAGGACGGTGTCGCGGAGGTTGTCGATGCTCTGGTCGCGCAGCTGCGTCTGGAGCGGCCCCAGGACGATGGCTCCGACCACCGCCAGCGTGAGGACGCTCGTGAAGACGAACGCCAGCAGCAGCCGACCGCGCAGGCCGCCCAGCCGGTTCATGGCTCTCGGAAGCGGTAGCCGCGGCCCGGCACGGTGAGGATCAGCGCCGGCTCCTCGGGGCGGAGCTCGAGCTTCTCGCGCAGATGGCGGATGTGGACGTCGATCGCCCGCGGGTCGCGGTACGCGCTGTCGCCCCAGATCGACCTCAGCAGCTCCTGCCGGTTGAAGGCGTGGCCGGGGCGGCTCATGAGCCGCGCGATCAGCTCGTACTCGCTGAAGGTGAGCTTGACCGGGCGCCCGTCGACCGACACGCGGCGCTCCTCCTGGTCGAGCGTGACCGGGCCCACGCGGAGGCTGCCCTCGACCACGCGGCCGTGGGCCCGCCGCAGGACCGCACGGATGCGGCTGCGCAGCTCTGCGAGCCCGAACGGCTTGGTCACGTAGTCGTCGGCGCCCGCCTCCAGGCCCTGCACCGCGTCCGCCTCGCTGTCGAGCGCGGTGAGCATGATGATCGGCACCACGTCGCGCCGGCCCCTCAGCATGCGGGCGACGTCGTGGCCGGTGGGCCCGGCGCCGAGCGCGACGTCGAGCAGCACGACGTCGTATGGACGGTTCGCCGCCGCGTCGAGGGCGGCGTGCCCGTCGGCCACCGCGGTGACGCGGTGGCCCTCTCGTTCGAACGAGCGCGTGAGCATGTCCCGCAGGGGCCGATCGTCGTCGACGAGAAGGATGTCGAGCGTCGAGGCGGTCTGCACGGCGGACACCCTAGCGGGCGCATTAAGCCCTGTTAGGAGGCCTTAACGGCAGCGTCGATTTCGCGGGGGCGCGGGAAGGATGGCGCCATGTCAACCCTTGACTTCGAGCCGGTGCGCCGACGTTTCCAGCGCTCCGGCACCGACCGTCCCGTCGCCGTGCTCGGCGGCGGCCCGGCCGGCCTGACGGCCGGCTACCTGCTCGCGCGGCAGGGCCGACCCGTCATCGTCTTCGAGGCTGAGGACCAGGTCGGCGGCATTGCCAAGACCGAGGTGCGCGACGGCTATCGCTTCGACCTCGGCGGCCATCGCTTCTTCACCAAGTCGAAGGAAGTCGACGACCTGTGGCACGAGGTCATGCGCGAGGAGTTCCTCAAGCGCCCGCGCATGTCGCGCATCTATTGGAACGGCAAGTTCCTCGACTACCCCCTCAACGGCATGGACGTGGTCAAGAAGCTCGGCCCGGTCGAGCTCATCCGCGCCGGCCTCTCCTACCTCTGGGCCGCGGTCAAGCCCAAGGGCAAGGAGGAGAACTTCGAGCAGTGGGTGTCCAACCGCTTCGGCAAGCGGCTCTACCAGCACTTCTTCAAGACCTACACCGAGAAGGTCTGGGGCGTCCCGACGACCGAGCTGCGCTCCGAGTGGGCGGCGCAGCGGATCAAGGGCCTCTCGTTCTTCTCCGCCGCCAAGGCCGCGTTCTTCGGGAACAAGGGCAACAAGATCAAGTCGCTGATCAACGAGTTCCACTACCCGCGCTTCGGCCCGGGCCAGATGTGGGAGACGATGGCCGACGAGATCATCGCCGCCGGCGGCGAGGTGCGGCTCAACACGCCGGTCACCGACCTCGAGATCCGCGATGGCCGCATTGTCGCGATCGTGGCCGGCGACGAGCGGATCGAGCCCGCCCACGTGATCTCCTCGCTGCCGCTGCGGGCGACCGTCGGCATGGCCGGCGCCGCCGCGCCCGGTGACGTCCAGACCGCCGCGCAGGGCCTGCGCTACCGCGACTTCCTGACCGTCGCGCTGGTCATCGACGGCGAGGACCTGTTCCCCGACAACTGGATCTACATCCACGACCCGAGCGTCCGCGTCGGCCGCATCCAGAACTTCCGCTCCTGGAGCCCGTGGATGGTGCCGGACCAGTCGAAGGCGTCGGTCGGCCTCGAGTACTTCTGCTTCCAGGGCGACGACCTGTGGGACATGGACGACGACGGGCTCGTCGAGCTCGCCAAGCAGGAGCTCGCCAGCCTCGGCCTGGCCGACCCGGCGAAGGTCGAGAAGGGCTACGTCACCCGCGTCCCGAAGGCCTATCCGATGTACGACGCCGACTACGCGGGTCGCGTCGACTCGATCCGCGACTGGCTGACGAGCGTCGGCAACCTGATCCAGGTCGGGCGCAACGGCCTGCACCGCTACAACAACTCGGACCACTCGATGCTGACGGCGATGCGCGCGGTGGAGAACATCACGCTCGGCGCCGGGCACGACATCTGGGCGGTCAACGCCGAGTCCGTGTACCACGAGGAGGACGTCGCGGAGGAGCACCCCTACCGGCGTGCTCCCGAGACCCGCGCGATGCGGGAGCCGCTGGCCGACGCTCCGGTTTCCTGAGTCACTTCTCAGACCCCGTGGACGCATGTCCGATGGCCCTCAACCGGGCTGAGTGACAGATTGCTCCTCGTCTGGAGGGCGTACGGATTCCGGGCCTGAGGCCCGCTCACGGAGGAGGCGCGGAAGGATTCGCTTTTAACGGTCGGGTGGCGTAAGCCGCCCGGCCGTTTCCGCTTAACGGCGCCGGGTACGCCGCCTCTCATGGAGCACCGAGAGGAAGAGCAGGAGGTCGAGGCCGCCAAGCGCGAGATGCACGACCTCGAGGAGGGCGACCCGCCCGAGAACCTGGAGGACTGGCCCGACGGCAAGGCCAAGTACCTCACCTACGGCGGCCCTGAGGGCACGGCCGGCTACGACGAGGGCCCGACGCGCAAGCTCGGCCCATCCTCGCTCGAGCACCACGAGGACGGCTCGGTGTCGATCGAGGGCGAGAAGGTCGACGACCCCGAGGAGTACAAGGGCGAGCGGCTGGCCGACGCGCCCGAGAACGACGACTAGCGCTTCTTGATCCGGCCGCGCCGCGTGACCACGGTGCGGTTGCCGGCGGCGTCGGTCGCCCGCACGGTCACGGCGAGGCGTACGAAGCCACGCCGCGCGATGCGCCTTGCGCAGCCGCCGCGCGGTTGCGCGGCTCATCTTGATTGAGACGATGGCCCGCTGGTTCGCCGCCAGGGAGCGGCGGCGGGTCGCCAGCCGCCGGACCCGCTTGAGCCGCGTGGACACCGCGACGCGGCAGGCCTCGTCGCACCGCACGGCGACCCGCAGCCGGCGGCCCTTGCGCCTGAGGATCGAGGCGCGCAGCCGCGGCGCGACCGCGTCGCCCGAGGCGGGCGGGCCGGACGTCGTGCAGGTCGAGGGCGCGACCGTCCTGGATGCGGTACACGGCGCCGGCGTTGCGAGCCGCGACGTAGATGTGCCCGCAGGAGTCCTCGCCGAACGACGACAGGCCGGACACGGTCATCGAGGTCTCGACGCCGCCGCCGGCGCCGAGCGCGGCCGACCACAGGCGGCTGTCGCAGTTGTCGCCGTAGAGGTAGCGGCCGTCGAGCGTCGGCAGGCCGGGATCGCGGACGACGTAGCCGCCGACGATCGCGCAGAACGGAGGGTGCCCGTGCCAGAGCGCGGCCCGGGTGCCGCACGAGTCGGCGCCGGTCGGGCCTTCGTTGCACGGCCAGCCGTAGTTGACGCCCTGGCCGGCGTACGGCGCCCGCGACCAGTTGATCTCCTCGTAGTCGTTCTGGCCGACGTCGCCGATCAGCAGGTCGCCCGTGGCGCGATCGAAGCTGAACCGCCACGGGTTGCGCAGACCCGAGGACCAGATCTGGCGCACCCCGGTTCCCGTGTCGATGCGGTGGATCTTGCCGAAGGGGGAGCTCGGGTCCAGGGCGTTGCCGGCGTTCGCGTTGTCGCCGATGCTGACGTAGAGCGCTCCGTCCGGCCCGAACTGGAGCTGGCCGCCGTTGTGGTTGGACGCCGAGTGCGGCTCGTCGAGCAGCGTGCGCACGAGCGTGGGGTCGGCGACGTTCGGATCGGCGGCCGACCGCTGGTACTCGCGGACCTCGACGTCACCCTCCACGGAGGTCAGGAAGACGAAGAACCGCCCGCTCGTGGCGTAATTCGGCGCGAACGCGATCGAGAGCAGCCCCTGCTCCTCCCCCGCGCTCTGGGTCGGCGCCGTCAGGTCGATGAACGTGCCGCCGCCGACGATCTTGACCAGCCCGTCCTGCTCGACGACGAACACGCGCGGGTCGTTCGGCGGCGAGGCCACGTGGACGGGATTCGAGAAATCGCCCAGCTTGACCAGCTCGGGCGCCGCGCTTGCAGGGGCGGCGAACAGGAGCAACGCGGCCGCCGCGAGCAGCCCGGCGCGCATCAGTGGTCGGCGACCTCGCCGTCGGCGGGCTCGAGCGGCAGGCCGCGCTCGCTCCACGCGGTGATGCCGCCGTCCATCGAGTAGGCGTCATAGCCGGCGCGCCGGAACGCGTTGGCGGCCATCCCCGAGCGGGAGCCGATGCGGCAGTAGAAGACCACCGGCTTGTCACGGTCGATGGTCGCGGCCTGCGAGGCGACGCGCTCGAGCTCGATGTGGCGCGCCCCGGACAGGCGGCCGGCCTCCCACTCGTACGGCTCGCGTACGTCGACGAGCTGGATCTCGCCCGCCTCGCGGCGCTCGTGCACCCAGTCGGGCGTGACGTCGACGACCTCGGCGTGGAACGCGTGCTCCCCGGCCACGACCTCCACGGTACTAGGGTCACCGCTCGTGTGGGTCGACTGGTCCCGGACGCAGCGGTGCGAGCCCGCCGCGATCGAGCGGCCGGCGTCGCGCGGCGAGTTGGCGGCCGTGCTCGAGCGGGCGCGCGGGCCGATCCGCGTGGCCGGCGCCGGGCACTCCTTCACGGGCGGCGTGTTGACGTCCGGCACGCTGATCTCGCTCGAGCGGATGGCGCGGGTGCTGGACGCCGACCCGGCCAGCGGGCTCGTCCGGGTGGAGGCCGGCATCACTCTCAACCGGCTGAGCCGCGAGCTGCACCTGCGCGGCCTGGCGATGCCGAACCTCGGCGACATCGACGCGCAGTCGCTGGCCGGCGCCCTGGCGACCGGGACCCACGGCACCGGCGCCCGGCTGCCGAACCTCTCCGCCCAGGTCGAGGCCATGGAGCTGGTCCTGGGGGACGGGAGCGAGCGGGCGCTTACGGGCGGCGACCTCCTGCGCGCGGCGCGCGTGGGGCTCGGCGCGCTCGGGGTGGTGGCGGCCGTGACGCTGCGCTGCGTGCCGGCGTTCCGGCTGCGCGGCGTCGATGCGCCCGAGCCGCTCGAGCAGGTGCTCGCCGAGCTCGACGAGCGCGCCGCCGCGGCCGACCACTTCGAGTTCTGGACGTTCCCGCACTCGCCGCTCGCCCTGACCCGCACGAACACGCGGACCGACGCGCCGAGGCAGGTGCCGGGCCGGCGGCGCGAGTGGCTCGAGGACGTCCTCATGGACAACCACGTCTTCGGACTCTTGAACCGCGCCGGGCGACGGTGGCCGCGCGCGATCCCAACCCTCAACCGGACCGCCTCCCGGGCCGCCTCGCGCCGCGAGCGGGTCGACTGGTCGTTCCGCATCTTCGCCAGCCCGCGGCTGGTCCGGTTCACCGAGATGGAGTACGCCGTCCCGCGCGAGCACGCCGCCGACGGGGTGCGCGGCGCCCGCGAGATCCTCGAGCGTTATCCGGTCTCGTTCCCGGTCGAGCTGCGCTTCACAGCCGCCGACGACGCGCTGCTCTCACCCGCCTACGGGCGCGACAGCGCTTACGTCGCCGTCCACGTCTTCGAGGGCCTGCCCTGGGAGGCCGCGTTCCGCGAGGTCGAGGCGCTGATGAGCGGCTTCGGCGGCCGCCCGCACTGGGGCAAGTGGTCGTTCCTGGAGGCCGCCGACCTCGCGCCGCGCTACCCGGAGTGGGACGCGTTCCAGGCCACGCGGGCGAAGCTCGACCCCGACGGCCGCTTCGAGAACGAGTGGGTCACAAGAACGCTCGGCCCTCGCCGCGGTATGTAGGGACGGCGTCGACCACGCGGTCGCCCTCTACCAGGTGCAGGACGTCGAAGCGCTCGCACAGCTCGCCGGCCTTGGCGTGGCGGAACCAGACGCGGTCGCCGATCGCGAGGTCGGCGCCGAGCACGGGGGTCTGCACCTCGCCGGCGCCCTCCTGGCGGTCGAGCCGAAGGCCGGTCGGGAACGCGGGACGCGGCAGGCGGTCGCGACCGGCCGGGCCGGACGCGGGGTAGCCGCCGCCGAGCACGGTCGCGACGCGCGGCGCGGGGCGGCGGACGACCGGGAGCGCGAAGAACGCGGCCGGGCGCGGGGTGAAGCGGGTGTAGGCGTCGAACAGCGTCGGCGCGAACAAGCCCGAGCCGGCCGCCACCTCGGTCACGGCCGGCTCCGCCGCGGTGCGCTCGATCGAGCCGGTGCCGCCGCCGTTGACGAACCGCAGCGGCGGGAGCGCGGCCACCACCGCGGCCCGCCGTGGCGCCAGCTCGCGCGCGGAGGCGCGCTGCATGGCCCGCAGCGCGACGCCCAGCACGGGGTTCCCCGGCCGGTCCCCGACGCCGGCGATCTGCGCCTCGTACATCATCAGCCCGTCCAGCTCGAGCCCGCGGGCGGCGATCTCGCGCGCCAGCTCCGCCGCCTGCTCGGGCGTGTGGAGCGGCGAGCGCTTGGCTCCGATGCGGACCCGGCCGCCCAGCGGCCACCAGCCGGCGTCGACGTCGAGGCAGACGCGGCCGCCGTCGATCAGGTCGAGGTGCTCGCGGCAGTCGACCATCAGCGTGATGCGGTCGCGCGGCTCGCGCAGCGCCGCGCGATCCACGGTCGGGTACGCGACCACGATGTCGTCGTGGCCCTCGGCCAGCCACAGCGCCTCCGGCAGCGTGAATGCGAGCAGGCCGGCCAGCCCGGCGCCGAGGGCACGGTCGATCAGCGTGCGGCAGCGGACCGACTTCGTCGCCAGCCGCACGGGCTTGCCCCCGGCGCGCCGCAGCAGGTCGGCGGCGTTGACGTCGAAGGCGTCGAGGTCGACCACCGCGAACGGCGGCTCCAGATCAGCAGTGGCGGCGTTCAACCGGTCTTGCAAGGCCTCGCACGGTATCCCGCCGCCCGCTGCGCTATGGTGCCGCGCTTCGAATTGGGGACATAAGCGCCGAATCCCCGCGCGGCACTGCCGGCGGGGAACGGGGGAACCATGGGCCGGGGTCACCGGCCGGGGGCGAATCGCCGCGAAGCGGCGGCGTAGCGCGACTTTCTTTCCGCGCGAGCCCGACAGCTAACCCCGTAGGCGGAGGAGAGAAAGGAATCACCCGCCGTGCCACGCTGTCGTTCGCTTGCCGCCGGTCTTATCGCCGCCGGCCTCGCCGTGCCCGCCGTCGCCCAGGCGACGTTCGGGGACCGTCCGCTGCGCGAGGGGAGCCGCGGACATGACGTCCGCGTCCTCCAGGACTTCCTCACCCGCGTCGGGCTCGTCACGACCGTCGACGGGCAGTTCGGCCCCAGGACGAGAAGCCGGGTGCGCTCGTGGGAGCGCCGCTCGGACGTCCGGGTCAACGGCCGCGTCTCGCGCGGCGACGCGCGCAAGCTCCGCAGCCAGGTCGAGCAGGGCATGCGCATCTACGACGCCGCGCCGCGCGACACCACCGCCGCGCCCGCCGCTGAGAAGGCGACGCTCGGGGCCGACGGCCGCGCCGTCGCGCCCGCGTCGGCGCCGCCCGAGGTCAAGGGCGCGATCGACGCCGCGAACCGGATCGTCGGCAAGCCGTACAAGTACGGCGGCGGCCACGGCCGCTGGGAGGACTCGGGCTACGACTGCTCGGGCGCGATGTCCTACGCGCTGCACGGCGGCGGCCTGCTGAACCGCCAGCTCACGTCGGGCGACTTCATGCGGTGGGGCGAGGCCGGGAAGGGCTCCTGGATCACGGTCTACGCCCACGGCGGCCACGGGTTCCTCGTGATCGCCGGCCTGCGCTTCGACACCGGATACAACAACGCCGGCAACGGTCCGCGCTGGAGCGAGCAGATGCGCCCGACCGGCGGCTACGCGGTGAGGCACCCGGCCGGGTTCTGAGCGCTCGGTAGCCTCTGGCGGGTGGCCGCCAAGGGCGAGTACACGACGCTCGAGGTCGCGGGCCGCGAGGTCCGGCTCTCGAACCCGTCGAAGGTCTACTTCCCGAAGCCCGGCTGGACGAAGCTCGACGTCGCCCAGTACTACGTGACCGTGGCCGACGCCGCGCTCGTGCACCTGCGGGAGCGGCCGACGGTCATGAAGCGCTTCGTCAACGGCATCCGCGAGGAGCCGATCTGGCAGAAGCGCGTGCCCAAGAACATCCCGGAGTGGCTGGAGACGGCGACCGTCGACTTCCCCTCCGGGCGCACGGCCGAGGAGCTGGTGGCGAACGACGTCGCCCACCTCGTGTGGGCGGTCAACCTCGGCGTGATCGACTTCAACCCGTGGCCGGCCCGCCGGGCCGACCTCGACCGTCCCGACGAGCTGCGGGTCGACCTCGACCCGACGCCGGGCATCACCTGGGACGCGGTGCGCCGGACCGCGATGGTGGTCGACGAGGTGCTGACCGAGCACGGCCTGCGCGGCTATCCCAAGACGTCGGGTTCCAAGGGGATCCACGTCAACGTCCGCATCGAGCCGCTGTGGGACTTCCTCGAGGTGCGCCGCGCCGCCCTCGCGCTGGCGCGGGAGGTGGAGCGCCGCGCTCCCGACCTGGCGACGAGCAAGTGGTGGAAGGAGGAGCGCCACGGCGTGTTCGTCGACTACAACCAGAACGCCCGCGACCGCACCGTGGCCTCCGGCTACTCGGTCCGTCCGACGCCGGACGCGCGTGTCTCCTGCTCGCTGCGCTGGGACGAGGTGCCCGACGTCGAGCCGGGCGACCTGCGCCTCGACACCGTGCCCGAGCGGGTCGCCACGGTCGGCGATCCGTCGGCGGACATCGACGAGCACGCCGGGTCGCTCGACGGGCTGCACGACCTCGCGCGACGCGACGAGGAGGGCGGGCTCGGCGACGCCCCGTGGCCGCCGCACTTCCCCAAGCAGAAGGGCGAGCCCAAGCGCGTCCAGCCGAGCCGCGACCGCGACCGGCCGACCCACCGCGGCCGCGCCGGCGACCCGCAACCCGGCGGCCCGCCGCCCGGTGTGTCAACCGGCGGGCTGCAGCGCGGGTTCGGGTCGAAGCCCCGGACCGGCCAGGGCTACGAGCACGAGTTCGACGAGTGACTCAGTAGACGTCGCGTTCCCTGACCACGGTGCGGCCGGGATCCCGGCGCGCCGAGGACAGGAAGAACAGCGAGATCACCAGGCCGATGACGCCGACGATCATCAGGATGAGCCCGATCGTCGAGATCTCGAGGCCCTGGATGTCCGCATTGACGGCGAAGTAGAGGATCGCCCCGACCGCGACCAAGAAGAGTGATGTGCCGATTCCCATGTCCCTGGAATCCCCTTGTGCGGGGTGCGCCAAACTAAGTGCATGGAGACCTCGACCGCCGGAACCTACGCGCTCACCGACGACCAGATCGACTTTCGCGACACGATCCGCCAGATCGTGACCGAGCGCGTGGCGCCGCGGGCGGCCGAGATCGACGCCAAGGCCGAGTACCCCTGGGACCTGCGCAAGCTCTTCGCCGAGCAGGATCTGCTCGGGCTCCCGTTCCCGGTCGAGTACGGCGGGACCGGCACCGGGACGCTGATGCTCAACGTCGCGATCGAGGAGATCGCGCGCGCCTGTGCCTCGACCGCGCTGATCCTGATGATCCAGGAGCTGGGGACGCTCCCGATCCAGCTCTTCGGCTCCGAGGAGCTCAAGCAGCGGTTCCTGCCGCGCTGCGCGTCCGGCGAGTGGTCGCCCGCCTTCGCGCTGAGCGAGCCCGAGGCCGGCTCCGATCCAGGCGGGATGATCACCCGCGCGGTCCGCGACGGTGACGAGTGGGTGATCAACGGGACCAAGAACTGGATCACCAACCTCGGAGTGGCCGACTTCTACGTCGTCTTCGCCAAGACCGATCCGGCCGCCGGCCGCTCGCGCGGCGTCAGCGCGTTCGTCGTCGAGGCCGACCGGCCGGGCTTCAGCGTCGGCAAGCTCGAGCACAAGCTCGGGATCAAGGGCTCGCCGACCGGCCAGCCGATCTTCGAGGACGTGCGCGTGCCCGCCGCGAACCTGATCGGCGAGGAGGGCCGCGGGATGCAGGTCGCGCTCGGCACGCTCGACCACTCGCGGCTCGGCGTCGCCGCCCAGGCGGTCGGCATCGCCCAGGGCGCCACCGACCACGCGGCCGCGTACGCCCTCGAACGCCGGCAGTTCGGGCAGGCGATCGCTGAGTTCCAGGGCATCCAGTTCAAGCTCGCCGACATGGAGACGCGCACGGCCGCAGCCCGCGAGCTGCTGTACCGGGCATGCGCGAAGATCGACCGCGGCGAGCCGGACGCCGGCAAGTACTCGGCGATGGCGAAGCTCTTCGCGTCCGACACCGCGATGGCGGTCACCGTCGACGCCGTCCAGGTGCTCGGCGGCTACGGCTACGTGAGCGAGTACCCGGTGGAGCGCTACATGCGCGACGCCAAGATCACCCAGATCTACGAGGGCACGAACGAGATCCAGCGACTGGTCATCGCCCGTAGCCTGCGATAGGAAGACACCGACATGTTCTCCGATCTCCCAACCGGCCGCCGCATCGCCATGACGGCGCTCGTCACGTTCTGCTGCGCGATCCTCGTCGTGACGGTCATCGGCGGGCTGTCCGACATGTACGTCGTCCGCCTGATGCAGATCCTCGCGTGCGTCCTGGCCGGGATCGTCGTGCTGGCGGCGATCATGGTCGTCGTCACCGGCCGGCTGGCGGAGTACACGTCGCCGGAGGACGAGGAGGAGTTCGAGGCGCTCGTGCGCCGGAGCGAGCGGCTGGCGCGCGAGAACCTCGCCGCCGAGCCCGAGGAGACGGACTTCCTCGAGCTCGACCCGCGCAACCCGGAGGACTTCGAGGAGCTGGTCCGCCAGGCGCTCGACGACCTGCCCGACCTGCTGCTGAAGGCGCTCGACCACGTCGCGGTCGTGATCTCCGACAAGGGCCGCCGCCACCGCGCCTACGGCCTCTACCAGGGCGACACGATGGCGCGGGACAACTACCCCGACCGGATCATCATCTTCCGCGACACCCTGCTGCGCGACTTCGGGCACGACCCCGACGAGTTGCGCGCGCAGGTCACGCGCACCGTGCGGCACGAGCTGGCGCACCACCTGGGGGCGGACGAGCTCGGCGTCCGGGAGCTCGGGCTGTAGCGGTCCACGAACAACGGCTGCGCAGCCGCGACGCCCACGAACGTCAACTGCGCAGCCGCGCCGCCCACGAACGTCAACTGCGCAGCCGCGCCGCCCACGAATGTCAACTGCGCAGGTGAGGGAGGCGGGGGATCGTGGGTTTCGTGCAATTTCCGGCGGTCCCCCGCGCCGAATTTCACGAAACCGCCGTATATGACGGGTTTCGTGGAACCGCGCGGGTCGAGGCGCTCGAAATTTCACGTTTCCGCCGGTTTCGCCTCCTCCCTACCTGCCGCAGTTGACGTTCGCGACGCGCCCCGCGGCCATAGGATTCGAATCGCCGTGATGATCGTGATGACACCCGAGGCGACCGAGGCCAACATCGAGGCGGTCAAGAAGCGGCTGGAGACCACGGGCGTCCACGTGCTCGTCCTGCCGGGCGAGCTGACCACCGCGATCGGGGCGATCGGGGACCCCGAGGGCGTTCGGGAGCTGGGGCTCGAGGGCATGGCCGGCGTCGACCGCGTCGTGCCGATCTCGCGGCCGTACAAGCTCGCCTCCTCCGAGCTCGCGCACCACGAGCCGACGGTTTTCAGCGTCGACGGGCGCCTGATCGGCGGTGAGGAGACGTTCTGCCTGATCGCCGGGCCGTGCACGGTCGAGTCGCGCGAGCAGACGCTCGAGGTCGCCCGCACGGTCGCGGCGGCCGGCGCCGCGATGCTGCGCGGCGGCGCGTTCAAGCCGCGCACGTCGCCGTTCGCGTTCAAGGGCCTCGGCGTGGCCGGGCTGGAGATCCTCGCCGAGGCGCACCGGGAGACCGGCCTGCCCGTCGTCACCGAGTTCCTCGACACCAACCACGCCGACGCGATCGCCGAGCACGCCGACGTGATCCAGATCGGCGCGCGCAACATGCAGAACTACGCGCTGCTCGAGGTCGCCGGCAAGCTCGGCAAGCCGGTGCTGCTCAAGCGGGGCCTGAGCTCCTCGCTCGACGAGCTGCTGATGGCGGCGGACTACATCCTCAAGGAGGGGATGGACAAGGTGATGCTGTGCGAGCGCGGCATCCGCACGTTCGAGACCGCGACCCGCTTCACGCTCGACCTCTCGGCCGTGCCGTGGCTGAAGCTGCACACCCACCTGCCGGTGATCGTCGACCCCAGCCACGCGTCCGGCGACCGGCGCCTCGTCGAGCCGCTCGCGCGGGCGGCCGCCGCCGTCGGCGCCGACGGCATCATCGTCGAGGTCCACCAGGACCCCGACGAGGCGCTGTGCGACGGCCCCCAGGCGCTCTACGCACGCGACTTCGCCGGGTTCGCCGAGCGCGTCTCCGCCCACGCTGCCCTCACCGGCCGCCGGCTCTCCTAGAGCCGCCATGGGTATCTTCGGCTCCTGCAGCCGCCGCCACCTCCACCGATCTCGCTGAAGGAAGCGCGCGAGGCCGCCCGTCGAGGATGGGAATGGAAGGAACCTGTGGTACGAACGGAAGAGGGTTCGCCTACCACTTTTTCACGGGCACGAGGAAGAGGGGCGGGAACGTGTCCGTGACCGTCAGCTCGGAGGACGGGTCGATCATCCATGCCGGGATCACCCCGCTCTAGCCGCCGGCTATGGATCAACCCGTCATCGTCCATACGGCTCTCAGCGTGAAGCTCGCAAGGCGCTTCGGGAAGTGCGAGAGGGTGGTTGCGCCAGAGCGCATAGCTGAGCGCGTGCGCGAGATCGAAGCCGACCTTCAGTGGAAGAGCGGGACCGTCCGCTGGCCCTTCGGGTGGAACGAGAGGCCTGGATCGGATGCCATCGTCTCCAGCCGGGTGACCCGGTCGCTCAGATTGGCCATTGGACCTTCACGCCCGAAGGAGCACTGCGTCCTTCGCGCGAGCTCGTCGGCCGTCACGGATGGGAGTGGATGGCTCATCCACGAACGCCAGAGGAGATGCTCGAGCGGTGGGGCAAGCCGTTGCCGCGTGCCTGACCGCAACGGCGAGCGCCGGCACGCGGAAGCGCAATGGCTCGTCCGCCACGTCGACTCCACGGCGCGTGGGCGACCGCGAGACGTGCCCGCGGGAACGCCGGCGTGGGATCGAGGGCGTGAACGATCCGCGCAAACCCTGATTCGGGCTCAGCCCAGCGAGCCGATCCGCTCGACCAGGAGGTCGAGGAACGCGGGGCCGTCGACCTCGACCCCGACGTGCGCGTTCGGCGCGCGGCCGCTGATCCGCCACAGGTCGACCACGGTGCGCCCGCGGCAGAGCTCCGACGCGCAGTCGACCTCCACGTTGCGGTGCTCGGTCCGCAGGAGGTCGGCGCGGATCACGTGCGCGACCGCGAGCGCGTCGTGCACCGGCGCGCCCGGGAACTCGTACACCCGCGAGTGGAAGCGGTGGTAGAAGGCCCACAGCTCGGCGACCATCGTGCCGACCCGTCCGGCCGCCCGCAGGCGCTCGGTGTGCTCGGCGGTCATCAGCGCGCGGTGCGTGACGTCGAGCCCGACCATCGTCACCTCGATCCCGCTCGCGAACACCCGTGCCGCCGCCTCCGGGTCCACCCAGATGTTGAACTCGGCCGCGGGCGTGACGTTGCCCTCCGCGATCGCGCCGCCCATGAGCACGATCCGCTCGAGCTCGATGTCGGGGTGCTGCGCGAGCAGCAGCGCGACGTTGGTCAGCGGCCCCGTTGGGATGAGCGTGACGGGGCGGCCGGCGGATCGCACCCGGTCGGCGAGGAAGTCGACCGCGTGGGCTTCCACCGGTGCGCCCTGCGGCGGCGGGAGGTCTGGCCCGTCGAGCCCGCTCTCGCCATGCACGTGCGCGGCGACCCTCGGCTCCCGCACCAGCGGCCGGTCGGCCCCTGCCGCCACCGGCACGTCGTCGCGGCCGGCGAACTCGAGCACGCGCAGCGCGTTGGCGGTGGTCTTGTCGAGCGTCTGGTTGCCGTGCACGGTGGTGACGCCGAGCAGCTCGAGCTCCGGGCTCGCGACCGCGAGCAGCAGCGCCATCGCGTCGTCATGCCCGGGATCGCAGTCGATCAGGACCGGCGTGCTCACCGAGGGCCGTGCTTGATCGCCGAGTTGGCCATCACGCGGAGGCGCCGCTTCTCCTGGCGCTTGGTGCCGGCGTGCGCCTGGATCCAGTACAGGACGCCGTCCTCCCGCCACTCGATCACGGGCGGCGAGCACGAGGCCCCGCAGGTGAGCGGCTTGAAGTACCCGGTGCGCCCGCCTGTCAGCCGCACCTTGCGCGTGTAGTGCGGCCGCGCGCCGCGCTTGGCGCTGAAGTCGGCGAGGAAGCACGCCGTGGCGCCGCCGCAGTCCGGCACGGCCGCGAGGCTGAGCGTGTAGCCGCGCCGGCGGCCCTTGCCGCTCGGCACCGCGTCCTCAGCGTCGGTGCGGTAGCGCTGCGGGAGCAGGACCGGCACCTTCGTGTCGTCCTTGACCTCCGGGAGGACGTCCCGGAACGTGCTCGGCAGGTCGATGATCCGCGCCGACGCGGTGGCGGGGACCAGCAGGAGCAAGGCGAAGGCGAGGACGGCGGCTTTCATCGCCGCAGCCTACGGGAAGTCACCCCGTCGCCGGGTCGAGATCCTGGTGCGTTGTGTCATGCAACGCACGGTACAGACCAAGAGTTGTATGATGCAACTCAGATGCTGGGGACGAGCTACGACACGCAGGTGTGCTCGATCGCTCGCACGCTCGAGGTGGTCGGCGAGCGCTGGACGCTGCTGATCGTCCGCAACCTGTTCCTCGGGCTGCGGCGCTTCGACGAGCTGCAGGAGAACCTGGGCATCGCGCGCAACGTGCTCGCCTCGCGGCTCGAGAAGCTGGTCGAGGCCGGCGTCGTCGAGACGCGGCCGTACTCCGAGCGCCCGCCGCGGCACGAGTACGTGCTCACGCAGAAGGGGCGCGACCTCTTCCCGGTGCTGTTCTCGATGCTGCAGTGGGGCGACCGCCACGCACCCTCGCCGGGCGGGCCGCCGATGCTGATGGTCCACCGCGGCTGCGGCGGCGACATCGACCCGCACCGCTCGTGCACGCGCTGCGGCAAGCGGCTGGAGTTGCACCAGGTCCAGGCCATCGCCGGCCCGGGCGCGTCATACGAATGACGTATCATCGATAGCGATGTCGTCCTCCAACGCCCCGCCCGGCCCGGGGCCGTACCTGCAGACGGTCTCGGGCCGCTGGGTCAACCCGTTCGACCCCGACCCCAGTCAGCTCGACGCCGGCGACATCGCCCGCGCGCTCGCGAACCAGTGCCGGTTCGGCGGGCACAGCCGGGTCTTCTACTCGGTCGCCCAGCACTCGGTGATCGTCTCCGAGCTCGTCGAGCGGCACGGCGGCGACGTCGAGGACGCGTTCGCCGCGCTCATGCACGACGCGACCGAGGCGTACCTCGGTGACATGCCGCATCCGCTCAAGCACCGCAGCCCGCTGGGCGCGGCGTTCAAGGAGGCCGAGGACCACCTCGAGCGCGCGCTCCGGGAACGGTTCGGCATCAAGCCGGACGTCCCGGACATCAAGCGCGTCGACCGCTCGCTGCTCGCCACGGAGCGCCGCACGTTCAGCGACGAGACGTGGCACTGGCCGGAGCTCGAGGGCGTCGAGCCGCTCGACCTCGAGCTCGAGGCCTGGACGCCGGACGAGGCGGCCGAGGCCTTCGCACGCCGCTATGCGGCGCTCGACGCGCGTCGCTAAGCGGCGACCCGGAGGGGCCGGCGGTCGCCCCAGAAGTCGGCTTCCAGCTCGCCGAGCGGCGTGGACGGGTCGGCGCCGGCGTAGTACTCGGCGCCGAGCGCGGCCCAGTCGGCGCTCGCGCGGACCTCGCCGAGCGTCTGGAAGACGAGCCCTTCCATGCGCCGCATGAGCAGCGCCTGGGGCGGGAGCGTCATGCGCCTGAGGTCGTCGAAGAACGCGTGGCTGCGCTCCATCAGCCCGGTTACGTAGGCGGGCGTGATCCGCCGCTCGCCCGGCTCGAAGTACCACTCGGCGCCGACGAGGAGCTGGGTCAGGAGGCGGTGCGGGTCGAAGCTCGAGGGCTCCGACAGGTAGCCCAGCGCGGTCATGCCGCGGTGCACGGCGGCGGCGTCGCCGGCCGCGGCGGCGCGCGCGACCGCGTGCTCGCCGGCGAGGTAGCCCGGGTCCACGACCCGCATGAGCCCGAAGTCGAGGAACCCGACGCGGCCGTCGGCGAGCAGGAGGTAGTTGCCGGGGTGCGGGTCGCCGGACGCGCGCCCCAGGTGGGTGAGCGTGCCGAAGAAGAAGCGGAAGACGATCTCCCCGAAGCGGTCGCGCTCGGCGTCGCCGAGCCGCTTGACGTCCTCGAACCGCGCGCCCTCGAGCAGCTCGGTGACGAGCATGCGCCGGCTCGACAGCTCGGTGTGCACGGCGGGGACGTGCGCGAACGGATGCCCGCGCCAGGCGCGCGCGACGGTGCGGTGGTTCTGCGCCTCGATCTCGTAGTCGAGCTCCTCGGCGACGCGCTCGCGCAGCTCGCCGGCGAGCGCGCGGACGTCGAGCCCGGGCGCCAGTCGCTTGACCAGCGGCAACAGGAGGCCGAGGTTGCGCAGGTCGATCTCGACCGCCTCCGCCATGCCCGGGTACTGGATCTTGACCGCCACGGCCTCGCCGTCGTGCGTGACCGCGCGATGCACCTGGCCGATCGAGGCGGCGGCGAACGCGTCGGGCTCGAACTCGGCGAAGTGTTCGCTCACGGGTCCGCCGAGCTCGGACCGCACGAGCTTCTCGATCTTGCTGAAGGGGAGCGGCGGGACGTCGTCGCGGAGCGTCGCGAGCGTGCGCTTGAAGTCTTCGCGGTCGGCCTCAGGGATCGCCGTGAAGTCGACGGTGGAGAGGACCTGGCCGATCTTCATCGCCGCGCCGCGCATGCGGCCGAGCTGCTCCACCAGCTCGCGGGCGAGGGCGGCGGCGCGCTCGCCGGTGGCCGCCTCGGCACGCTCGGGCGAGCGCACGAGGTTGGCGGCGCGGGTGCCGGCCCAGCGCAGGCCCTGGCCGGCGACCAGGCCACCCACGCGACCGGTCCGCGCGAGGCGCGAGGTGGGGGGAGCGTCGGCCACGCACCAACCGTAGGCCCGGCGTCGCGGCCGGGCCATACGGGCAACTCCCGCTTTCTAGGGGCCGGGCCAAGAACCCCGCCGCGCCTGGGACGGCCGTGGACACTTCGCCGGATCACCACCCGAACCCTCGAAATACGTCCGTATTCCTTCGGGCTTCGTGCGGCGCCCGGCTCGGTCCACGACCGCCCCAGTCGGGCCGGATCTTCTTGGCCAGGCCCCTAGGCGGGCAGGCCGACCGGGCAGCTCACGCCGGTGCCGCCGATGCCGCAGTAGCCGCCCGGGTTCTTGGCCAGGTACTGCTGGTGGTAGTCCTCGGCGTAGTAGAACGGCCCGGCCTGGGCGATCTCGGTCGTGATGTCGCCGTAGCCGGCCGCCCGCAGGCGCTCCTGGTAGGTCTCCTTCGAGGCGAGCGCTGCGTCGCGCTGCGCCTCGGTCTCCCAGAGGATGGCCGACCGGTACTGCGTGCCGACGTCGTTGCCCTGCCGCATGCCCTGCGTGGGGTCGTGGTTCTCCCAGAACAGCTTGAGCATCGCCTCGTAGGACGTCACGTTCGGGTCGAACACCGCGAGGACGACCTCGGCGTGGCCGGTGCCGGCCGAGCAGACCTCCTCGTAGGTCGGGTTCGGCGTGAAGCCGCCCGCGTAGCCGACCGCGGTCGTGTACACGCCGTCGGCCTGCCAGAACACGCGCTCGGCGCCCCAGAAGCAGCCCATGCCGACCACGATCCGCTCGAGCCCTTCCGGGAACGGCGGCGCGATCGGGGTTCCCAGGACCTCGTGGCGGGCGGGGACCGGCATCGGCGCGTCGCGGCCGGGCAGCGCGCGCTCGGCATCGATCATCTGGGTCTTGCGCGAGGAGAAGAGCATGGTCCCTCTCACTGTACGGTGAGCGCCTCATGCGTTACTCGCGAGAGGTCTCAGAGGCGCTCGACGGCGGCCGCCCGGTCGTCGCGCTCGAGAGCACGATCATCGCCCACGGGCTGCCGCGGCCCGAGAACCTCGAGATCGCGCGGGCGATCGAGGAGATCGTGCGCGAGGAGGGCGCAGTCCCGGCCACGATCGCCGTGGTCGAGGGGATGGTGCGGATCGGGCTCGATCGCGAGGGGCTGGAGACGATCGCGAGCGGCGACGACGTGGCCAAGTGCAGCGCCCGCGACCTCGCCGTGGTGATGGCGCGGCGCGCGACCGGCGCGACGACGGTGGCGGCCACGGCGACGCTCGCCGTGCGGGCCGGCATCAGCGTGTTCGCGACCGGCGGCATCGGCGGCGTGCACCGCGAGGCGCGCGAGAGCTGGGACGAGTCGGCCGACCTGACGACGCTCGGGCAGTGCCCGATCACCGTGGTGTGCGCGGGCGTGAAGTCGGTGCTGGACGTCGAGGCCACGCTCGAGCGGCTCGAGACGCTGAACGTGACGCTGCTCGGCTACCGGACCGACCGCTTCCCGGGCTTCTACCTCGCCGACTCCGGCTTCTCGGTGCCGTGGCGGGTCGAGACGCCGGAGCAAGTCGCCGACGTCCACCACGCACGGGCTGAGCTCGGGCTCGGCGCGATCCTGGTCGCCAACCCGATCGAGGCGCCGCTCGACGCCGAGCAGCACGAGAACGTGCTGCGGTCCGCGATCGAGGCGGCCCAGCGCGAGGGGGTGCGCGGCAAGGACATCACGCCGTTCCTGCTCGAGCGCTTCCATACCGAGACCGGCGGCGCGAGCCTGGAGGCGAACGTCCGCCTCGTGCTGCGCAACGCCGCGCTCGCGGCGCAGATCGCGCGCGCCGTGGCATGAGAGCCCGGCTCAAGGGTCGGCACGCCCGGATGCGGCCGATCCGCGGCGCCTGGCACCACCCGCGGTGCTCGACGGCCCGGAGGGCCGCCTCCGCACGCGTGGGGTGCCAGGCATCCACGGCTCGACCACCCCGGACATGCCGCCCATCTTGAGCCGGACTCTGACCCTGGTCGTCCTGGGCGACGTCATGGTCGACGTCGTCGCTCGGGTGACCGGCCCGCTGGCGCGCGGGAGCGACACGCCCGCGCGCGTGAGCGTGTCCGGCGGCGGGTCGGCGGCGAACGTGGCGGCGTGGGCGGCGGCGCTGGGGACTCGGGTGAGCCTCGCGTGCCGGGTGGGCGACGACGATCGCGGCCGCGCGGCCATCGCCGAGCTCCGCGGCGTCGACGTCCACGCGACATTCGATCCCGAGCGGCCGACCGGCACCTGCGTGGTGCTCGTCGAGCCGGGCGGCGAGCGGACGATGCTGCCCGACCCGGGCGCCAACGACGCGCCGCTCCCCGAGATCCCGCTCGGCGACCACCTCCACGTCGCCGGCTACGCCCTGCTGCGCGACGGCCCGCGCGCGAGCGCGCTGGCGGCGATCGAGCGGGCGCGCGGGGCGGGCATGACAGTGTCGGTCGACCCGTCCTCATGGGCGCTCATCCGCGACGGCGCGATCCCCGACGTCGACCTCCTGCTGCCGAACGAGCGGGAGGCGGAGATGCTCGGCGAGGGGCGCGACATGGTGGTCAAGCTGGGCCCGCGCGGGGCTCGATGGGGCGGCCTGTCGGTGCCGGCGGTGCCGGTCGAGGTCGTGGACACCACCGGCGCGGGAGACGCGTTCGCGGCGGGGTTCCTGTGCGCGCGGCTGGCCGGCGCCGATCCGCGGTCGTCTCTGGAGGCCGGCTGCGCGGCGGCGGCGCGCGCGGTCGCGCAGGTCGGCGCGCGGCCAGCGAACGTCAACGGCGCGGGGTAGGGAGCGAGGGAGCCACCCGCCCGGATGCCGAGTGTCGAGTTAATCCCCTCCAGCGGTATTAAGTCGACACTCGACCCGCCCGGCGGTCGATCCCGCCTCCCTCAATGCCGCAGTTGACGTTTGCCACGGCTACGATTGACTGGTCAGTCAAAAGGAGACTCGAATGCCTGAAGCCGTCATCGTCGACGCGATCCGCACCCCGATCGGGCGCGCCGCCAAGGGATCGCTGAAGGACGTCCGCGCGGACGACCTGGCCGCCGTGCCGCTGAAGGCGCTGGTCGAGCGCAACCCGGGCGTCGACTTCGGCCAGACCGACGACATCATGATGGGCTGCGGGTTCCAGATGGGCGAGGCGGGCTACAACGTCGGCCGCAACGCCGCGCTCCTGGCGGGGCTGGACCATCACATCCCCGCCACGACCGTCAACCGGTTCTGCGCGTCGTCGCTGCAGACGATCCGGATGGCCTTCCACGCGATCAAGGTGGGCGAGGGCGATCAGTACGTGGCGGCCGGCGTCGAGGCCGTCTCGCGCTTCCCCGCCCACGCGCCGTTCGACCCGCACCCGCAGCTCGCCGGCTCCAACGGCGCGCCCTACAACGTCTATATCCCGATGGGGATCACGGCCGAGAACGTCGCCCGGCGCTGCCAGGTCAGCCGCGAGGCGCAGGACGAGTGGGCGATGAGGTCGCAGAACCGCGCGGTCGCGGCGCGCGACAGCGGCCACTTCGACGCCGAGATCGTCCCCGTCGGCGAGGTCACGCGCGACGACGGCCCGCGGCCCGGCACCACGATGGAGAAGCTCGCCGAGCTCAAGCCCGCGTTCGATCCCGAGAACGGCACCGTCACCGCCGGCAACTCCTGCCCGCTCAACGACGGCGCCGCCGCGGTGCTCGTCATGTCCGAGGAGAAGGCGAACGCGCTCGGGCTCGAGGCCAAGGCGCGGATCGTCGCCTCGTCGGTGGTCGCGATCCGGCCCGAGATCATGGGGCTCGGCCCGATCCCGGCCGTCAAGGCGGTGCTGGAGCAGGCCGGCATGACGCTCGACGACATCGACATCGTCGAGCTCAACGAGGCGTTCGCCGCCCAGGTCGTGCCGTGCCGGGACGAGCTTGGCATCGACCCGGAGAAGCTCAACCCGTTCGGCGGCGCGATCGCGCTCGGCCACCCGTTCGGCATGACCGGCGCGCGGATCATGACCACGCTGCTCAACGGCCTGCGGGCGACCGACGGGACGTTCGGGCTCGAGACGATGTGCGTGGCCGGCGGGATGGGCCAGGCCATGATCGTGGAGCGCTTGAATTAGCGCCGTGAAGATCCTGTTCGTCTGCATGGGCAACATCTGCCGGTCGCCGACGGCCGAGGGGGTGATGCGGCGGCTGCTCGAGGACGAGCGGCTCGCCGACCGGGTCGAGATCGAGAGCGCGGGTACCGGCGACTGGCATGTCGGCCAGCCGCCGGACGAGCGGGCGACGGTGGCCGCGGGTCGCCGCGGGATCACGCTCTCGGGCGCGGCGCAGCAGGTGCGGCCGGCTGACTTCCGCCGCTTCGACCTCTTGATCGCGATGGACCGGGCGAACCTCCGCGAGCTGCTGGCGATCGCGCCCGACGAGGAGGCGGCGGAGAAGGTCCGGCTCCTGCGCGAGTTCGATCCGGCGGCGTCCGGCGACCTCGACGTCCCGGACCCGTACTACGGCGGCGACCGCGGGTTCGAGACCGTGCTCGACATGGTCGAGGCGGCCTGCCGCGGGCTGCTCGACGAGCTGCGCGCCGCCGACCGGGTGTGAGCCTCGAGGCGGCCATCGCCGGCGCCACCGGCCGCGGCGTGCGGGCGCTGCGGCGGGTGGGCGGCGGGGACATCAACGACGCGTACGCGGTCGAGCTGGAGGACGGCGGCCGCGCGTTCGTCAAGACGCGCCCGGACGCGCCCGCGGGCGAGTACCGCGCCGAGGCCGCGGCGCTGCGCTGGCTCGGCGAGCCCGGCGCCGTCGGTGTGCCGGAGGTTCTGGGCGTGTCCGACGAGCTGCTCGCGCTCGAGTGGCTCGACGAGGGCCCGCGCGGCGACGAGGCGGACCTCGGCCGCGGGCTCGCGACGGTGCACGCGGCCGGCGCGGACGCGTTCGGTGCGGCCGTGCCGCCCGGCGACGGCCCGCCCGCCGACGGTTGGTCCGGCGGATCGCTCGGCGACGATTCGCGCGCCAGCGGTCCGCCCGCCAAGGATTCGCCCGGTGGATCGCCCGCCGACGGTTCGCCCGCCGATGGTTCGCCCGCGGCCCCGCTGCGGATCGGCCCGCTCGCGCTGCCCAACGAGCCGCTCCCGGACTGGCCGACGTTCTACGCCGAGCGGCGGCTGCGGCCGCTGCTCGGGCCAGCCCGCGACCGGGGGTCGCTGTCGGAGTCCGGAGTGCGGGCGGTCGAGGCGGTCTGCGACCGGATCGCGGAGCTCGCCGGCCCGCCGGAACCGCCGGCGCGCCTCCACGGCGACCTGTGGAGCGGCAACGTCCTCTGGAGCGGCGCGCGTCCGTTCCTCATCGACCCGATCGCGTATGGCGGCCATCGCGAGGTGGACCTGGCGATGCTCCGCCTGTTCGGCGCGCCCGGGCCGCGGCTGCTCGATGCCTACGAGGACGTCACGCCGCTCGCTGACGGCCACGAGGACCGCGTCGCGCTCTACCAGCTCTTCCCGCTGCTCGTACACGCGGTCCTGTTCGGTGGCTCCTACGGCAGCTCGGTCGAGCGCGCGGCGCGGCGATACTAGGGCGCATGGACCTGGGGATCGAGGGACGGGTGGCGGTGGTCACCGGCGCCAGCCGGGGGATCGGCGAGGCGACGGCGGCGATCCTCGAGGCGGAGGGTGCTCAGGTCGTGCGGGTCTCGCGCGGTGACGGGATCGACGTCACCGCGGCCGACGCCGCCGACCGCATCGCCGACCGGGCGCCCGGGCCCGTCGACATCCTCGTCAACAACGCCGGCACGAGCCGCATCGCCTCCCTCGACGACGTGCCCGACGACGAGTTCTACGCGCAGTTCGAGATCCACGTCATGGCGTCGATGCGGCTCATGCGCGCGTTCGCGCCCGGTATGGCCGAGCGCGGCTGGGGGCGCATCGTCAACGTCTCGTCGTCCTCGGGCAAGCGACCCTCGTCGAACCTCAGCGCCGCCTACTCGGTGGCCAAGGCCGCGCAGCTCTCGCTCAGCCGCGTGTACGCCGACGCCTACGCGCGCCACGGCGTCCTCGTCAACGCGATCGCGCCCGGACCCTCGTCCTCGCCGCAGTGGATGGAGGCGGGCGGCCTCGCCGACCAGCTCGCGCTGGCCAAGGGCATCTCCCGCGAGGACGCCCTCGAGGCCCAGGCCTCGCGACCGCCCCTCGGGCGATTCGCCGAGCCCGAGGAGATCGCGACCGTGATCGCGTTTCTGTGCTCCGAGCGCGCCTCGAACGTCACGGGAGCGGCGTGGTCGGTCGACGGCGGGACCGTCGGAACCATCGTGTGACGGCGCTTGGTCGACGGCGGGACCGCCGGGACCATCGTGTGACGGCGTTCGATCGACAGCGGGACGGTGGGGACCATCGTGTGACCGCGATCGCCGCGGCGAGCGCGATCGCTGCGGCCGCCGCGAAGCCCGTCCGGTAGCCGGTCGCGGCGAACAGCGTCGCCACGACGGCGAGGCCGAGCGCGGTCCCGACCTGGGCGGCCGCGTTGAGGACGCCGGCGGCGACGCCCTGCTCGTCCTCGCCGAGCGCCGCCGTGCCCGACGCGGTCGACGCCACCGCCGCGACCCCGAGCCCGCCGCCCATGAGCAGGAACGCAGGCGGGATCGCCTCCGGCGACAGCGCGATCAGCAGCGCCGCCCCGGCCGCGACAGCGACCAGCCCGCCGGTCATCGCGATTCGCGGGCGGCGCACGCGCGGACCGAGCAGCGAGCCGGCGATCACCGAGAGGTTGAACGGCACGCACCACAGACCGGTGGCGAGCGCCGCACGCCCGAGCGGGCCCTGCTGGTAGAGGATCGCGAGGAACATGGCAGGCGTGGTCGAGGCGGTCAGCGCCATCGCCGCACCGGTGGCGCGGGCGAAGGCCGGGCGACGGAGCGTCCACGGAGGCAGGATCGGGTCGGCCGCGCGGCGCTCGACGCGCGCGAACAGTGCGAGCGAGGTCGCCGCTGCGGCGAGGGAGGCGAGCGCCCACGGGTCGCCGGGCCCGTGCGCCTCGATCCGCGTGAGCCCGAGCACGAGCAACGTCAGCCCGGCGGTCACCGAGAGCGCGCCCGCGATATCGAGTCCGCCGCGCCGCGCCTCGAGGTCGTCGCTGCGGCGCTGCCGCGGCTCGAGGTCGTCGCGGCCGCGCCGCCGCGGCTCGAGGTCGTCGCGGCCGCGCTGCCGCGGCTCGAGATCGTCGCGGCCGCGCCGCCGCGCCTCGGGCAGGACCCGGGGGGCGAGGAGGGCGCCGGCGGCGCAGAGTGGGACGTTGACGACGAACACGGCGGGCCAGCCGAAGGCCTGGACGAGCACGCCGCCGAGCACCCAGCCCGACGCTCCGCCGCCGGCCGCGGCCGCCGTCCACCAGCCGACGGCGCGGCGGCGCTCCTCCGGCTCCTCGAATGAGGCGGTGAGCAGCGCGAGCGCGGACGGGGTGAGCGCCGCGGCCGCGACGCCCTGAAGCGCGCGTGCCACGAGCAGCGCCGCGGGCGTGGTCGCGAGCGCGCACGCCAACGAGCCTGCGCCGAAGGCCGCCACGCCCGCCGCGAACAGCCGCCGCTGCCCGACGAGGTCGCCGGCCCGTCCCGCGACCACCAGCAGGCCGCCGAACGCGAGCGTGTATGCGCTCAGCACCCACTGCAGGCTGGCCGCGGAGAAGCCGAGCGAGTCGCGGATGTCGGGCAGCGCGATCGCCACGATCGTCACGTCGAGCACGATCAGGAACTGCGCGCCGCACAGCAGCACGAGTGCGGGAGTTACCTTCGAAAGCGTCATAGCCGGTCACACAAAGCCTGGCCGCCTGGTGACCGGTGTAAACTCATTTCGATGGTAACGGAGCTGAAGATCGTCGGCGGCGATCCCGCGCTCGACCTCGTCAACACGGCGGGCGACGCGCGCGTGTCCGACCCGCTGGCGGACTACGGCGACTTCGCGGCCTGGGCCGCGCGGGTGGGGGCGATCGACGACGCGACCGCCGCCCGGCTCGCCGCCCGCGCCCGCGACCATCCGGCCGCCGCCCAGCGCGCGCTGGCCGCGGCCCGCGAGCTCCGCGACCTCGTCGACGCCGTCTTCCGCCCGCTGGCGACCGCCGCCGACGGCGCCGCGCCGCCGGACGCGCTTGCGCGACTCGCGGCGCTCGCGGGCGCTGCGGTCGAGCGGGCTCGGCTCGTTCCCGCGGGCGACGCGTTCGTCCTCGCCTGGGACGGGGACCACCTCGAGCGGCCGCTATGGCCGCTCGCCGCCGCGGCGGTCGACCTCCTCCGCTCAGGCCCGCTCGACCGGCTGAAGAGCTGCGCCGACTGCCCGTGGCTGTTCATCGACACGAGCAAGAACCGCAGCCGGCGGTGGTGCTCGATGGAGGTCTGCGGCGCGCACTCGAAGATGCGCCGCTACCGCCAGCGGCGCGCTACGGCAGGTCGATGACCACGTAGCGGAAGCCGACCTCGAACCCTGGGACCAAGCCGCCCGTGCGGTTGCAGCCGGCGAGCACGAACCGCATCGGGTTCGCGGAGCTGCGGACCGTGAACGAGAGCTGGTTCTCCGGCCAGCGCGCGTCGGGCGTGACCAACACGACGTCCTGGGAGATGTCCGCGCCGGCCAGCTCCGGAGCGAGCCCGGTCGGCTCGCCCGACCAACACGAGTTGGCAGCGACGTTGGGGACCGTGATCCGGAACCGGCCCCAGAAGCGGCCGAGCTGCGCCGCCGTCAAAGAGCCGTTCGCGAGGTCGCCGCCGAGGATCGAGCCGTCGGCGATCGCGTCCGTCCCGACTGCGCCAGGAGCGAGCTTGCCCCCGCTCACCGAGCGATTGGCGAGCTTGGCCTCGTTGATCGAGTTGTTGCGAGGCGTCTGGAGCTGCCGCACGGTCTTCCGGCTCAAATCATTGATCTTCAGCGACCGGTCCTTGACCGCGGCGCTGTTCACGCTGCCCTTCCCGAGCAGCCGCTGCGCCTCGGCCGGCCCGCCGAGCGCCACGAACAGCGCGAGCAGCGCGATGACGATCGCGACGGAGGGACGGCGCTTCACAGTTGGTCAGCGTAGGGACCCGACCGGTCGACGACAGCCGAGTAAACGGACGTACGAGTTTCGTCAGCTGAACAGCGCGACGCCGTCGTCACGCGCCACCAGCTCCGCGTAGCGGCCCCCGGCGGCCAGGAGCTCCTCGTGCGTGCCACGCTCGACCACCGTGCCGCCGTCCAGCACGGCGATCTGGTCCGCGTCGCGGACGGTCGAGAGCCGGTGGGCGATGACGATCGTCGTGCGCCCCTCGGCGAGCCGTTCCAGCGCCTCGCCCACCGCCCGCTCGGTCTGCACGTCGAGCGCGCTGGTGGCCTCGTCGAGGACCAGCACCGGCGGGTTGCGCAGGATCGTGCGGGCGATCGCGATCCGCTGGCGCTCGCCGCCGGAGAAGCGGAAGCCGCGCTCGCCGACCACGGTGTCGTAGCCCTCGGGCAGCGCCGCGATCGTGTCGTGGATCTGGGCGGCACGCGCCGCCTGCTCGATCTCCTCGTCGCTCGCCTCGGGATGCGCGAACCGCAGGTTCTCGCGCACCGACGCATGGAACAGGTAGGTCTCCTGCGACACGACGCCGACCGCGTCGGCCAGCGAGCCGAAGCGCAGCTCGCGCAGGTCGGTCCCGTCGAGCAGGACCGAGCCCTGCTCGGGGTCGTAGAGCCGCGCCGCCAGATACCCGACCGTGGTCTTGCCCGAGCCCGTCTCGCCGACCAGCGCGAGCTTGGCGCCGGCCGGGATCTCGAGGTCGACGCCCTGCAGCGTCCACTCGTCCCCGTAGCGGAACCACACGTCGTCGAACCGCACCTCGCCGCGCAGGTCGTCGAGCGCCTCGCGGCCCTCGAGCAAGTCCACCTCCAGATCGAGGTACTCGTACACGCGCTCGAACAGCGCCATCGAGGTCTGGATGTCGACGCCGACGTTGAGCAGCGACTGGATCGGCCAGAAGAGGCGCGTCTGGAGCGTCGTGAACGCGACCAGCGTCCCGATCGTCACCGCGCCCGGGGCGAGCCCGGCGAACAGATACACGAGCGCGGGCATGACCGCGAACGAGGTCTGGATCGACGCCATCATCCAGCGGCCGGCCATCCGGGAGCGGACCTCGAGGTCGGCGAGCCGCTCGGACTCGCGCTCGAACCGGTCGGCCAGCTCGTCACCGCGGCCCATCGTCTTGCCGAGCAGGATCCCGCTCACCGAGAGCGACTCCTGCACGAGCGAGGAGATGTCCGCCATCGCGCCCTGGCGCGTCGCGGCGATCGCCCTCCGCTGCTCGCCGACGCGGCGCGCCAGCAGCACGAAGAACGGCGTCAGCGCGAGCGAGAACAGCGCCAGCCGCCAGTCCAGCACCAGCATCGCGACGACGGTGGCAAGCACCGTGGTCACGTTGGACACGATCGATGTGGCGGTCGAGGTCACGACGGTCTGCACGCCGCCGATGTCGTTCGCGATCCGCGACTGGATCTCGCCCGTGCGCGTGCGCGTGAAGAACGCGAGGCTGAGTCGCTGCAGGTGGCGGTAGACCTGCGCGCGCAGGTCGTGCATGACCTTCTGGCCGACGACGTTCGACAGCCAAGTCTGGCCCACGCCGAGCACGCCGGTAGCGACGGAGATGGCGATCATCCCCGCCACCAGCAGCGCGAGCAGGCCGTCGTTGTCCTCCGGGATGGCGACGTCGAGGACGTCGCGGAGCAGGAACGGGGAGATAATCCCCAGCCCCGCCGAGACGACGATCAGCGCCAGCACCGCGCTCAACCGGCCGCGATACGGACGGAAGAGCGCGGTGATGCGCTTGATCAAGCGACGGCCTCCGTGCGGGCCGGCTCGAGCGCGACGTCGAGCACCTCGTCGATGCTCATGACCGGGTGGAACGTCATGGCGTCGCGGACGTCCTGCGGGACGTCGTCGAGATCGCCGCGGTTGCGCTCGGGGAGGATCACGTCGGTCAGACCGGCGGCGTGGGCGGCGAGCACCTTCTGCTTGAGCCCGCCGATCGGCAGCACGCGGCCCTGGAGCGTGACCTCACCGGTCATGCCCACCGTGTGCTTCACCGCGCGGCCGCTCAGCAGCGACGCCAGAGCGGTGGTCATCGTGACGCCCGCGCTCGGGCCGTCCTTCGGGATCGCGCCCGCCGGGACGTGGACGTGGAACTCGCGGTCGGAGAACGCGCCGGGCGCGATGCCCAGCTCGTCCGCGTGGCCGCGCACGTAGGAGAGCGCGATCCGCGTCGACTCCTTCATGACGTCGCCGAGCTGGCCGGTGAGCACCAGGCCGTCCTTGCCCTCCATCGAGGTCGCCTCGACGAACAGCACGTCGCCGCCCGTTCCGGTGACCGCGAGGCCGGTGGCCACGCCGGGCACAGCGGTGCGCAGCGCAGCCTCCTGGAAGACCTTCTGGCGCCCGAGCGCGTCGCGCACGAGCTCCAGATCGATGACCACGGGTGCCTCGGCCTTGCCGCTCGCGATCCGCGTCGCGGTCTTGCGCAGCACGGTCCCGAGCTCGCGCTCGAGCTGGCGGACGCCCGCCTCGCGGGTGTACTCGCTCACGACGGTCTGCAGCAGCTCGTCCGGGATCGAGACCTCGTCCTCGCGCAGGCCGTTGCGCTCGCGCTGGCGCGGCCACAGGTAGTCGCGCGCGATCGCGGTCTTTTCGGCCACGGTGTAGCCGTCGAAGCGGATGACCTCCATGCGGTCCAGCAGCGGGCCGGGGATGGTCTCCGCCACGTTGGCGGTGGCGATGAACATGACCTCGCTCAGGTCGAGCTCGACGTCGAGGTAGTGGTCGCGGAACGAGTGGTTCTGGGCCGGGTCGAGCACCTCGAGCAGGGCCGCGCTGGGGTCACCGCGCCAGTCGGCGCCGACCTTGTCGACCTCGTCGAGCATGATCACGGGGTTCATGGTCCCAGCGTCGCGCAGCGCGCGCACCAGGCGGCCCGGGAGGGCGCCGATGTAGGTGCGGCGGTGACCGCGGATCTCGGCCTCGTCGCGGACGCCGCCCAGCGACATGCGGACGAACTCGCGGCCGGTCGCGCGGGCGATCGACTCGCCGATGCTCGTCTTGCCGGTGCCCGGCGGGCCGATGAGCGTGAGGATGGCTCCGCTCCGCTTGTCCTCGGTGATGCCCCGCTCGACGCGCAGCTTCTTGACGGCCAGGTACTCGACGATGCGGTCCTTGACGTCCTCGAGCCCGGCGTGGTCGGCGTCCAGCACCTCGCGGGCGTGGACCGGATCCAGCACCTCGTCGGAGCGGTCCTTCCACGGCACGGCGATCAGCCAGTCGAGGTAGGAGCGGATCATCGAGGCCTCGCCGGACTGCTCGCCCATCCGCTCGAGCCGGCCGAGCTCCTTGGTGGCCTGCTCCTCGACCGCCTCCGGCATGCCGGCCTCGGCGATCTTGGTGCGGTACTCGTCGACGACGGACGCGGAGTCCTCGCCCAGCTCGCGCTGGATCGACTCCATCTGCTTGCGGAGGAAGTACTCGCGCTGCTGCTTGTCGGCGCCCTCGCGGACGTCATCGCGGATCTTCATGCGGAGCTGCAGCTCGGTCAGCCGCTCGCGCTGGAGGCGCACGGCGAGCTCGAGCCGGTCGGTGACGTCGGTGGTCTCCAGGACCCGCACCTTGTCCTCGAACGAGACGTCGGGCGCGTAGCCGATCGTGTCGGCCAGCGGGCCGGGCTCGCCGATGGCGCGCAGCCAGGCGCCGACGCGGTCGTCGACGCCGCGTATCTCGAGGATCTCCTCGACCACGGCGCGGTACTCGCGCTCGAGGTCGCGCGTGCGGCCGTCGACGGGGACGTCGTCGGTCGACTCGGCCACCTCGATGCGGAGGCGGCCCATGTGATCGGTATTGGCGGCGCCCGCGACGCCGCGGGCGACGCCGGAGAGCTGGACGGCACGCGCGCCGCCGGGGAGCCGGACCTGGTCCGTCACCTCGGCGATCGTGCCGACCTTGGCGAATTCGTTGTCGTGCCGCGGGATCAGCAGGACGCGATCCTCGTCACCGACGTCGACGGGGAGCGTGACGTCCATGGTGGGGAAGACCACGGTGTCGTCCAGCGGGACGAGAATCAGCGAGGTCATCTAAAGCTTCACTTCCTGTAGGTGCTTACGCAACGTACGTAAGTCTAGCGCGGCAAGTGACACCCGGTCAAACGTGATCTTAGTGGCCTCGACTGAGATTCCACGCCCCTACCGGGGCGGCATGCGCAGCGCCCCGTCGAGCCGGATGACCTCGCCGTTCAGCATCGGGTTCTCGACGATGTGGGCGGCGAGCTGGCCGTACTCCTCCGGGCGGCCGAGGCGGTGCGGGTGCGGAACTTGCTCGCCGAGCGCCGCCCGCGCGTCCTCGGGCAGGGCCGCCAGCAGCGGCGTGTCGAACAGCCCCGGCGCGATCGTGACCACTCGGATGCCGGAGGAAGCCAGGTCGCGCGCCGCCGGGAGCGTCATGCCGACGATCCCGCCCTTGGACGCCGAGTAGGCGATCTGGCCGATCTGGCCGTCGAACGCCGCAATCGACGCCGTGTTGATGCACACGCCGCGCTCGCCCTCGCCGTCGGGGTCGTTGCCGAGCATCGCCGCCGCCGCGAGCCGCAGCACGTTGAACGTGCCGATCAGGTTCACGCGCACGACCGCGTCGAACGGGTCGAACGCGTGCGCCCCGCGACGCCCGGCGGTCTTCTCGGCCCAGCCGATCCCGGCGCAGCAGACCGAGATCCGCAGCGGCCCGGCGGCCTCCACGGCGCCGGAGACCTGCGACTCGTCGGTCACGTCGCACGGCACGAACCGCGCGCCGATCTCCTCCGCGAGCGCCGACCCTCGCTCGGCGTTGAGGTCGGCGATCACGACCTCGGCGCCGCCCGCCCGCAGCCGCCGCGCGGTCGCGGCGCCCAGCCCGGATGCCCCGCCGGCCACCAGCGCGCTCGATCCCTCGATTCTCATGGCGCGCGACCGTAGCGCAGGAAGAGCTCGGACCCGGCACGGTCGAGCGACAGGAGCTCGAGCGACGCCGGCGAGGGCAGCCGGCCGCCGGCCACGATGCTGGGCGCGTCCTCGCCGAATGTGATGAGCGGGGCGACGGTGAGGAACAGCTCGTCGACGACGCCCGCCGCCCACAGCGCGCCGTGCATCGTCGGCCCGCCCTCGGAGAGCAGCGCCCGGACGCCCCGCGCGCGCAGGTCCGCGAGCATCTCGGTGAGACCGGGAACCTCGAGGCGCACCACCTCGACCGGGGCCGGCACGTCCGGCGGCTCGCCCGTGTCGAGCCCGGTGTAGACGAGCACCGGCTGCCCGGCGGCCTGGAACAGCCCGACGTCCCACGGCACGTCGAACCGGCGCGACAACACCACCGCGAGCGGGTCCTCGGCGAGCCCGGCCGCGCGGCGCCGCTCCCGCCGCTCCTCGCTCTTCACCAGCCGGTCGTAGCCCTCGGCGCGCAGCGTGCCCGTGCCGATCAGCACCGCGTCGGCGATTGCGCGCAGCTCGAGCAGAAGCTGGAGGTCGGCTTCGCTGCCCAGGCCCTCGCTGCGCCCGTCGATCGTCGCCCGGCCATCGGCGCTCGCGATCATGTTCACGAAGACGAAGGGCCGGTCCTCGGGCGCACGGTCCTGCGGTCGCGTGTCCACGCGCCGCAAACTACAGTCGGCGGGATGCGTCGCCTCGCACTCGCCGCCGCCCTGCTCGTCCTCGCGCTCCCCGCGAGCGCCTCCGCCGAGACGCTGCTGCCGCCCGAGAAGAAGGTCTACAGCGGAGTGACCGGCGGCAAGTCCGTCGACCAGTTCGCCCGGCAGGTCGGCAAGCACCCGTCGGTGTTCGGCTTCTTCACGCGGTGGAACGGGCCGACCGAGTACATCTACGACTCGGTCGCGCACGCCGGGTCGCGGCTGATGCTGCACATCTCCACGCAGGACGGCTACGGCACCCCCGAGGCGGTGACGCCGCGCGAGATCGCCAACGGCGACGGCGACGGCTACCTGATCAGGACCAACCGGCGGATCGCGGAGTACGGCCAGCCGACGTACGTGCGCTTCCTGGCCGAGATGAACCAGACCAACAACGGCTACTGCGCCTACAACCGCGACGGCAGCTCGCGCGGCCCGTCGCACGCCACGGCCGCGTTCAAGCAGGCGTGGCGCCGCGCGACGCTGATCCTGCGCGGCGGCCCCGTGCTCGAGATCAACGCCGACCTCGTGGCGCTCGGCCTCCCGCCGCTGCCCGCCGGGACGACCGACCTGCCCGAGCCGCAGCTCGCGATGCTGTGGGTGCCGCAGACCGAGGGCACGCCCAACACCCGCGCGAACCGCGCTCGCGCCTACTGGCCGGGCGGCAAGTACGTCGATTGGGTCGGCACCGACTTCTACTCGAAGTTCCCCAACTTCACCGACCTCGAGACGTTCTACAAGGACTTCCCGGGCAAGCCGTTCGTGTTCGGGGAGTGGGCGCTGTGGGACGGCGACGATCCCGGCTTCGTCCGCCGCTTCTTCGGCTGGGTCAACAGCCACAAGCGCGTACGGATGCTGCTCTACAACCAGGGCAACCGGACCGACGGCCCGTTCCGCCTCACGCGCTATCCCGAGAGCCGCAGGGCGATCAAGGACGCGCTCAAGCGGAAGCGCTTCCTCGGGGTGCCGTGAGGCAGCCTTCGATGTGGTCGTCGACGAGGCCGCACGCCTGCATCAGGGCGTAGGCGGTCGTTGGGCCGACGAAGCGGAACCCGCGGCGCTTGAGCTCCTTCGCCATCGCCGTCGACTCCGGTGTGACGGCCGGGACGTCGGCGGGCGTGCGCGGACGCGGCCGGGGCTCGGGCGCGAACGACCACAGCAGCTCGGCGAGCCGCAAGTCGACCGCGGCGCGGGCGTTGGCGATCGTCGCCTCGATCTTCGCGCGGTTGCGGACGATCCCCGCGTCGGCCATCAGGCGGGCGACGTCCTGCTCGCCGAACGCCGCCACCCGCTCGACGTCGAACCCCGCGAACGCGGCGCGGAACGCCTCGCGCTTGCGCAGGATCGTGATCCACGACAGCCCGGACTGGAACGCCTCCAGCGAGAGCTTCTCGAACAGCGCGCGGTCGTCGTGGACCGGCCGGCCCCACTCCTCGTCGTGGTACGCGATGTACTCGGGGCTCGACGCGCCCCACCAGCAGCGGCCGTCGACCAGCCCGTCGCTCACGGCGCCAGCTCGTCGATGAGGTCGGCGCCGATCGGTGTGAGCACGAGCGTGGTGATGCCCCGCTCCGCGAACGCGCGCAGCCGCTCCTTCATGGCGTCCGGCTCGCCGAGGACGAAGATCTCGCGGATCAGCGACTCGGGCGCCTTCGCCACCGCGCCCTTGCGGTCGCCCTCGCGCCACGCCGCCACCATCGGGTCGATGTCCTCGCCGTAGCCGAGCGCGCGGAAGAACGCCTCGTACACGGGCACCGTCGCGTAGGCGGCGAACACGAAGCGGGCGACGTCGATCCCGTCGCCGGGGATGCAGAAGAAGCGGCAGATGATCTCGGTCGGGTCGCGGCCGGCCTCGCCCTCGCGCACGCGCGCGACGACATGCTCCACCGCCGGCAGCGGCAGGAAGTTCACGAACGTGCCGTCGCCGAGCTCGCCGCCGAGGCGCAGCATGCGGTCACGCAGCGCTGCGAGGACGATCGGCACCGGCTGAGCGGGCGGCGTCTCGAGCCTGAAGCCGCCCGGCCCGCGGCCGCCGGCCAGCACGTCGCGCAGCACCGGCACGACCTCTCGCATGCGCGAGAGCGGCTTCTCGAACGGCCGCTGGTTCCAGCGCTCGACGATGACGTCCGACGACGCGCCGAGCCCCAGGACGAACCGCCCGCCGCTGGCGTCGGCCAGCGCGGCGGCGTGCTGCGCCAGCACCGCCGGCCCGCGCGTGAACGGGTTGACGACGCCGGTCCCGAGGCGCATGCGCGAGGTCCACGTCGCGGCCAGCGCGAGCGGCGTGAAGCCGTCCGCCCCGTTGGTCTCCCCGGTCCACAGGTCGTCGTAGCCGGCGGCCTCGGCACGGCGCACGAGCGGCTCGTGCGCGGCGAGCGGGACGCCGGCGAACGGGAGCGTCAGTCCCCATCGCAGCTCGGGCACGCGGGCACCCTATAGGCTCGCGGCGGATGCACTTCGAGCGGCTCGGAAGGGGTGAGCTCGTCGCAGCGGTCGGCGGGCTGCTGCTGGCGGTCTGCCTGTTCCTGCCCTGGTACGAGACCGATCCCGACAACGCGAACGCGTCGATCGACGGCATCAGCGGCGCGCTCAGCGGCTGGGAGGTGCACCAGGTGCTGCGCTGGCTGCTGCTGGCGGCCGCGGCGGCGCCGTTCATCCTCGTCTGGATCGTGCTGCGCGAGCACGAGCTGTCGTGGCCGCGCGGGGAGATGACCGCCGTCGCCGCGATCGCCGCCTTCGGGCTCGTCGCATACGTCGGCTTCCTCGACCGCCCCGGCGCGCCGGGCGGCGCGATCTCGCTCCAGCCGGGGTACTACGGCGCGCTGCTCGGCACCATCCTGGAGATCGTCGGCGGCGCCATGAGCGCCGGCCAGACCGAACGAACCCGCAAGCCCCCGGGGGTCCTGTAGATGCCCGCTCCTGTCGACCGCAACCTGGCGCTCGAGCTCGTCCGCGTCACCGAGGCCGCCGCCCTGTCCGCCGCGCGGCTCGTCGGCCAGGGCGACAAGGAGGCCGCCGACCAGGCCGCCGTCGACGGCATGCACGCCGTCCTGCACACCGTGCAGATGGACGGCATCGTCGTGATCGGCGAGGGCGAGAAGGACGAGGCGCCGATGCTCCACAACGGCGAGCAGGTCGGCAACGGCCAGCCGCCGGAGGTCGATATCGCGGTCGACCCGCTCGAGGGCACGCGGCTCGCGGCCGACGGCCGCCCGAACGCGCTGGCGGTGATCGCCCTGTCCGCGCGCGGCACGATGTTCGATCCGGGTCCGTGCGTCTACATGGAGAAGATGGCGGGCGGCGAGCACCTGGCCGACCTGCTCGACCTCGATCGCCCGCTCGGCAAGACGATCGAGCTCGTCGCCGAGCGCAAGGGCACCGACGTCCGCGACGTCATGGTCGTGATCCTCGACCGCCCGCGCCACGAGGAGGGCATCCGCGCCATCCGCGCCGCCGGCGGCCGCGTGCGCCTGATCCCGGACGGCGACGTCTCCGGCTCGCTGCTCGCGGTCGCGCCCGACCGCCCCGCCGATCTGCTGTGGGGGATCGGCGGCACGCCCGAGGGCGTGATCTCGGCCGCCGCGCTCAAGTGCTACGGCGGCGGGCTGATCGGGCGGCTGTGGCCGCGCGACGACGAGGAGCGCAAGGCGGCGGAGGACGCCGGCTACGACGTCACGCGCGTGCTCACGCAGGACGACCTCGTCAAGGGCGACAACGCGTTCTTCTGCGCCACCGGGGTGACCGACGGCGACGTGCTGGAGGGCGTCCGCTACGAGGGCTCGCACGGGGCGAGCACCGAGTCGCTCGTCATGCGCAGCCGGTCGGGGACCGTGCGGCGCATCCAGTCGCGCCACGACCGCACGAAGCTGCGCGCGCTCACCGCTCGCTACGGATGAGCCGCACCAGCAGGGCGACGAGCCCGGCGAGCGCGGCCACCAGCGCGATCACGACCGGCCACGGCGTGTCGCCGACGTTCACCGGCCGCTCGCCCGGGTCCGCGAACCGCCCGACGGCGGACTTCTCCAGCTCACGGCGCGACAGCGAGCGCAGGAACCCGTGCGTCACGAGCACGTGGATGCGCGACTGCGTCGCCTGGTAGAACCAGCGCGTCACCCAGGTCGCGATCGCGGGGTAGAAGTTCGCGACCTCGACCTCGACGTGCGCCTGGTCGTAGCCGACCTTGCCGGGGTCGGTCCGGCGGACGTCGATCTCGAGGTAGCCCTGGTCGCGCTTGGCCACGAGCACGCCGTCGCGGATCCGCCACCGCACGATCCCGCGCCCGTCGCCGATCGTGTACTCCGGCGCGCGGAAGCGCAGCAGCACGAACGGGCTGCGCAGGAGCACGACCCGCCGCTCGTTGGGCGTGTACTCGACGCGGATGAGGCCGAGCGAGACGCGTGAGAGGAACCTCCAGTACGTGCGCGCGAGACGCTCGAGGTAGGTGGGCGTCCAGATGGCGTCGAGCTCGCCCTCGGGCGTGGTGACCGTCGCGGCCTGGATCGAGCGAACGCTGCCGCGCGCGTCCATGACCGTGTGGTCGTCGAGGTCGCTGATGACCACGTCCGTGGGCCCACGACGCTTCATGGCGCGAAGGTACTAGGGCGCGGTGATGCGGACCGCGCCGACGCGGTCGGTGTGATCGAAGCCGAGCGCCTGGGCGGTCGCAGCGGTGAGGTCCCAGTGCGCGTCGTTCGCGAACGGGCCGCGGTCGACGACCGGGACGGTGATGCGGCGGCCCTTGTAGAGGACGGCGACCTGGGTGCCGCACGGCAGCCGCTTGTGAGCGACGCCGAGCAGGGTGCGGCTCATGCGCTGGCCGCAGGCGGTGCGGCGGCCGTAGAAGCTCGGGCCGTACCACGTCGCCACGGCGGGCCGGTGGACCGTGACCGCGACCTCGGGCGTGGCCGAGGCGGCGACGGCCTGGCCGCTGGAGGCGAGGACGGCGCGGACCCGGTGCTGGCCGACGCGGTCGCCGCGCCAGATGGCGAGATAGCTGCCGTCCGCGGCCGCCGTGGCCGACGCCACGGCCACCCAGGTCTGAGCGGCGTCGTCGAACCGCTCGACCGTGACCGTGGCGCCGGCCGGTGCCGTACCCCGGAAGCGTGCGACCCTGCGGACCATCGTGCCGGCGCGGGCGGTGAGGGAGATCTGCGAACCCTGGGCGCTGACCACGTTGTCAGTGACCGGCGGCGGCGGCGCCTCGGTGCCGCCGGTCGGTGGGTCGCCGGCAGCGGTCGCCGGAGCCGCGAAGGCGGCCATGGCGGCGCACAGGAGCAGTCTTCGAGCCCTCGTCACGATGCTTTCTCCGGTGCCTACGAGGTGAGCTGACGGGCTCGCGCAGAGAAAGCAGCGCTACAACCGGTGACCCCCGGCCGATTCGCCCCACGGCATCCTGCCGCAGTGGTTCCCCCGCTCGCCGCGGCTGGCCCGCGGCGATTCGGCGCGCGGCAAGCTAGCAGAAGCGGCGCTTAGGGGCGAGGAATTCGCTTGGCGGCGCGCTTGAGGAGTTGGGAACCGACCGTAGCGCCGATCTGGGCGAGCTCGCCGACGGCCTGGACGGCGGTGGTGACCGCGCCCGGCTGACCGTCGTCCTGGCGCGGCGGGGGCGGCGGCGCGGCCGGCCGCTGCGCCGCGGTCGCCTTGCGCTGCGTGGCGGCAATCGGTGACTTGGGCGCCTTCTTGGGCTTCGCCTTCGTGGCCCGCGCGGACGACTTCGTGGTCGCGGCCGGCGACGATTTCGTCGCCCGCGCCGACGATTTCGCGGTCGGCTTCGCTGCCCGGCGGACGCCGCCGATCCGCGTCTGGCGGGTGCTCGGGAGCGTCCCGAGGACGCTCTTGTCGCCGCCGCTCGTTGCGGTCTTCTTCGACTTCTTCTTGGCGGACTTCTGCGTCATGGATACAGTCAATGCGCGAGGCGGGCGCCGCCCGCTTTGACTTCAAAAAATATAGCGCCTAGACTCAGGCCATACGGTCGTGCTCCCCAGCTTTGCTCCGGGTCGGCAGAGAGCCACGATCCAGGCGGTGTACGCATCAGATAGCTGACGCCCACCAGGGCGTCGCCGAGAACAGGACTTGAATGTCTGTAGTGGATCTCCAAGAGCTTGAAGAAGTCAAGGGCCTGCTCCTCAAGGGGCAGCAGGTGGGTGTGCTCACCTTCGCCGAGATCGCGACCGCCGTCGCGGAGATCGACCTCGACGAGGCCGACGTCGAAGAGCTGCACGGCTATCTCGAGAAGTCCGAGATCGAGCTCGTGGAGGAAGTCGACCCGGCGCTCGAGGCGGCGCAGGTGGAGCGCGCCCCGGACAAGCGCGGGCGTCGCAAGAAGACGACGCTCGACCTGAAGCCGGACATGACCACCGACTCCCTTCAGCTCTTCCTGAAGGACATCGGCAAGGTCCGGCTGCTCACGGCGCAGGAGGAGGTCGACCTGGCGCGGCGGATCGAGCGCGGGGACCTCGACGCGAAGCAGAAGATGGTCGAGTCCAACCTGCGGCTCGTCGTCTCGATCGCCAAGAACTACCGTAACCAGGGCCTGCCGTTCCTGGACCTGATCCAGGAGGGCACGCTCGGCCTCGTCCGCGCGGCCGAGAAGTTCGACTACCGCAAGGGCTTCAAGTTCTCCACCTACGCGACCTGGTGGATCCGCCAGGCGATCGCCCGCGCGCTCGCCGACAAGGCGCGCACGATCCGTATCCCGGTCCACGTCGTCGAGAAGCTCAACAAGATCGGCCGCGCCGAGCGCAAGCTGGTCACCGAGCTCGGCCGCGAGCCGACCGCCCAGGAGATCGCCCACCACACCGGCATCGAGCCGGACGAAGTCGAGTCGATCAAGCGCTCCGCGCAGGCGCCGGTCTCGCTCGAGAAGCCGGTCGGCGACGAGGAGGAGTCCGAGTTCGGCCAGTTCATCGCCGACGAGCGAGCCGAGTCGCCGTACGAGCGCGCCGCCGAGATCCTCACCAAGGAGGCGCTGCGCGAGGCGCTGGAGAACCTCTCCTACCGCGAGCGGCGCGTGCTCGAGCTGCGCTACGGCCTCGGCGGCGAGCACCCACGCACGCTGGACGAGGTCGGCCGCACGTTCAACGTCACGCGCGAGCGGATCCGGCAGATCGAGAACCAGTCGCTGAAGAAGCTGCAGAGCCTCGCCGAGGCTCAGAAGCTGAGGGACGTCGCATAACGAGCCCGGTTTCCCGCCGCTCGCGAGCTCGCGGACGGGAGCCCGAGTTACAACCGTGCTGCTCGAGCGCGAGGCGTTCCTGGAGGTCCTGGCCGGCACGCCAGGCCGGCTGATCCTCGTCGGCGGCGAGGCGGGCGTCGGCAAGACCGCGCTCGTCCGCGCGTTCGTCGAGGGCCGGCGCGTCCTGTGGGGCGCGTGCGACCCGCTGCACACGCCGCGGCCGCTCGGCCCGCTGCTCGACATCGGGCTCACCGAGTCGTCGCCGCCCGTGCTCGCGGCAGCGCTACTCGACCGCCTGCGCGCCGAGCCGGGGACGGTGCTGGTGCTCGAGGACGTCCACTGGGCCGACGAGGGCACGCTCGACGTGCTCCGCCTGGTCGGCCGCCGGATCGAGGGCGTGCCAGCGCTCGCCGTCGCCACCTTCCGCGACGACGAGCCGGCGCCCCTGCGCGTCGTGCTGGGAGAGCTGGCGACGGTCGCCGGCGTCGAGCGGATCAAGCTGCCGCCGCTCTCCGCGGAGGCCGTGCGAACGCTCGCCGAGCCGCACGGCGTCGACGCCGCCGACCTGCATCGCTCCACGGGCGGCAACCCGTTCTACGTCACCGAGGTGCTCAGCGCCGGGACCGGTGCCATCCCGGCCACGGTGCGGGACGCCGTGCTGGCCCGCGCCGCCCGCCTGAGCCAGCCGGCGCGCGAGCTCCTCGAGCGGCTGGCGATGATCCCCGGGGCAGCGGACCCGGCGCTGATCGACGCCGCCGACGAGCCGCTCGACGAGTGCGTCCTCTCGGGCATGACGCGGCTCGACGGCGGCCGGATCGCGTTCCAACACGAGCTGGCGCGGCAGGCGCTCGAGGCGGAGGTCCCGCCGCGGCGCCGCGCCTCGCTGCACCGCGAGGTGCTTGCGCGGCTCGACGCGCGCGGCGCCGATCCTGCGCGCCTGGCCCACCACGCCGAGGCGGCGGGCGAGGCCCAGGCCGTCCTGCGCTATGCGCAGATGGCCGCCCAGCGGGCGGCGATGGTCGGCGCCCACCGCGAGGCCGCCGCCCAGCTCGCCCGGGCGCTGCGCTGGGCCGGTGATCTCACGCTCGCGCAGCGGGCGGAGCTGTACGAGCGCCGCTCGTACGAGTGCTACCTGACCGACCAGATCGACGACGCGATCGAGGCGCGCGAGCAGGCGCTCGCACTGCATCAGAAGCGGCGCAACGGCCTCGCGGAGGGCGACGCGCGGCGCTGGCTGTCGCGGTTGCACTGGTTCCACGGCCGCAACGCCGAGGCGGAGCGGTACGCGGCGGAGGCCGTCGAGCAGCTCGAGCGCCTACCGCCCGGCAAGGAGCTGGCGATGGCGCTCTCCAACCGCGGCCACCTCGCGATGCTGGCGAACGACCGCGAGGGCGCCCACGAGTGGGGCGGCCGGGCGATCGCCCTTGCCGAGCGGCTCGGCGCCGAGGAGATCCTCATCCACGCGCTCAACAACGTCGGCTGCTCCGAGCTGCTGGACGGCGAACCGGCCGGCCGCGAGAAGCTGGAGCGCAGCCTCGCGCTCGCGAAGGCGACGGGCTACGCCGAGCACGTGGCGCGCGCGTACTGCAACCTGGCAGCCGCGCTGACCAAGCTCAGGCGGCACGACGAGGCCGCTCCGGTCATCGAGGCCGGCCTCCAGTTCTGCGCCTACAACGACCTCGACTCGTGGAACCGCTACATCCTCGCCTGGCGGGCGGTCGGCGAGCTCAACCTCGGCCGCTTCGAGACGGCGATCGCCACGGCCGCGGACATGCTGCGCAACCCGCACGTGGCGACGATCTCGAAGATCCCCGCGCTCACGGCGATGGGCCTCGCCTACGCGCGGCTCGGCGACGACCGGCACGAGGCGGTCCTCGACGAGGCGCTGCAGCTCGCGCGACCGACCGGCGAGCTCCAGCGGATCGGGCAGGTGGCGGCGGCGCTCGCCGAGGTGGCCTGGCTCGATGGCGACCCCGAGCGCTCGCTCGCCGTGACCGAGCCGGCGTGGGAGCTCGGCCTCAGCCGCCGCGAGCGGTGGTTCACCGGCGAGCTCGCTGTGTGGCGGCAGCGCGCCGGGGTCGCGGAGCCGATCCCGGACTGGATCGCCGAGCCGTACCGGCTCGAGCTGTCAGGCCGGCCGGAGGAGGCGGCCGAGCGCTGGCGGGCGCTGGACTGCCCGTACGAGGCGGCTCTCGCCACGGCCGACCTGGACGCTCTCGGGCGGCTCGGCGCGCGCGCCGCGGTGGCGAGGCTCCGGCGGCGTGGCCCGCGCGCCGCCACGCGCGAGCATCCGGCCGGGCTCACCAGCCGCGAGGTCGAGGTGCTCGACCTCGTGGCCGAAGGGCTCAGCAACGCGGAGATCGCCGAGCGGCTGGTGGTCTCGCGGCGGACCGTCGACCACCACGTGTCGGCGATTCTGCGCAAGCTGGACGTGCCGACCCGCGCGCGGGCTGTGGCCAAGATGACACGCTGACTCAAGCGGTGGCGCGGCGCCGCCGATCTAGACCGGGACATGGCTTTCGATCTCGATCGCGCGCTGCGCTACCTCATCGCCGCCGAGGGTTCCGACCTGCACCTCAAGGTGCCCTCGTACCCCCTGATCCGCCTGCACGGCCACCTCGAGCCGATCCCGGACACCGAGCGGCTGTACCCGGAGGACACCGAGCGGGCGCTCGCCGAGATGCTCGGCGACAACGAGAAGGTCGCGGAGTTCGACGCCGAGAACGAGGTCGACTTCTCGTATGCGGTCGAGGGCCTGGGCCGCTTCCGCGTCAACGCCTTCCGCCAGCGCGGCTCGGTCTCGGTCGTCATGCGTGCGATCCCGGTGGTCATCAAGTCGGTCGACGAGCTCGGCCTGCCCGAGGTCGTGACCCAGCTCGCCGAGCAGGAGCGCGGAATCCTGCTGCTCACCGGCACGACGGGCTCCGGCAAGTCCACCACGCTGGCCGCGATGCTCGACCACATGAACCGGACGATGGCCAAGCACATCGTCACGATCGAGGACCCGATCGAGTTCCTGCACCGCGACCGCACGTCGATCATCAACCAGCGCGAGGTCGGCGCCGACACGGCGTCCTTCAAGCGCGCCCTGCGGCGCGTCCTGCGCCAGGACCCGGACACGATCCTGATCGGCGAGATGCGCGACGAGGAGACGGTCCACACCGCGCTGAGCGCGGCCGAGACCGGCCACCTCGTGCTCTCCACGCTCCACACCGTGGACGCGTCGGAGACGATCAACCGCATCATCGACTTCTTCCCGCCGCATCAGCAGCAGCAGGCGCGGGCGATGATCGCGGGCACGCTGAAGGGCATCGTCTCCCAGCGGCTGGTCCCGACCGCCGACGGCAACGGCCGCGTGGCGTGCTGCGAGATCCTTGTCATGACCGGCCGCGTCCACGACATGATCCTCGACCCGAAGCTCACCGGGCAGCTGCCCGAGGTGATCTCAGAGGGCGCCTACTACGGCATGCAGACGTTCGACCAGCATCTGCTCCAGCACCTGCACGCCGGGCGGATCACGATGGAGGACGCGATGCGCGTCGCGACGTCGCCGCACGACTTCAAGCTCATGGTCGCCGCCTCGTCGAAGTCGGTCGATGACGGTCCGGAGGCGAAGGTGTCGACGCCGCCCGCGCCGTCGGTCCCGACGCCGTCCGAGCCGGTGCACGAGCGCTCCTCGTACGAGCCTTCGCCGCCCTCGGCACCGCCCGTCGAGCCGCCCTCGGCGGCCCCCGTGACGGTCGGCGGGAGCGACAACGGGCACTCGGCCGGGCCGCCGCCGTCGGCCCCGCCCCCTGGCCTGAGCTTCTAGTACGGTCGCGAGCATGCAGACGACGCTCGCGCAGTTCAACGAGAAGCAGACCGACGACGCGTTCACGCTCCAGAACTCGAAGCTGCTCAAGGTCCGCCTGGACCAGGTGACGATCCAGTCCAAGCTCGGCTCGATGGTCGCCTACCAGGGCGACGTCACGTTCGAGCATGCCGGCTCCGGCGGGCTCGGCCGGATGCTCAAGAAGGCGATGACCGGCGAGGGCTCGGAGCTGATGAAGGTGACGGGGACGGGTGAGGTGTTCCTGGCCGACCAGGCGCAGGACGTCCATCTGATCTACCTCGAGAACGACTCCATCACCGTCAACGGGCGGAATCTGCTGGCCTTCGACGCGGGCATCGACTGGGACATCAAGCGCGTCGAGGGCGCCAGCGCCGTGATGGGCGGCGGGCTCTTCAACCTGTCGCTGCAGGGGACCGGCTGGGTGGCGATCCTCTCCGACGGACCGCCCGTCCTGCTGAACGTCGCGGCCGCGCCGACGTTCGCCGACGCCCAGGCCGCGATCACCTGGTCGTCGGGCGTCTCCACCGGCCTCCGGACCGACTTCAAGATGAAGAACCTCGTCGGGCGCGGCTCGGGCGAGAGCGTCCAGATGGCCTTCACGGGGCAGGGCTGGGTGCTCGTGCAGCCGTCCGAGGGGCGGATCCTCGGCGCCGGCCAGCAGGCCGGCGGCGGCAGCAGCGGCCTCGGCGGGCTGTTGAACGGGTAGCCGGGCGCCACCGGGACGTCCGTCAGACGTGGACGACCTCGTCACCGGGGTCGTCCACCACCTCCTCGCACGTCGGGCACCACCAGCGCGCCTCGAGCGCGGTTCCGCACGGCTCGTGCCGGTACGGCTCGCCGCCGCCGGTCCGGGCGCCCCAGTCGGCCAGCAGCCGGAGCGCGCCGGCCAGCTCCCGCCCGGGCTCGGAGAGCTCGTACACGAACCGCGGCGGCCGGTCGCTGTAGGGCTGGGCGACGACGAGCGCCTGCTCGGTCAGCGCCTTCAGGCGGGCCGAGAGGACGTTCGGCGCGATCCCCTCGAGCTGCTCCTGGAGCTCGTTGAACCGGAGCGGGCCGTCGAGCAGCGCGGCCACGACGAGCAGCGTCCAGCGATCGCCGACGCGGGCGAGCGCGTCAGCCAGGGGAGAGACGGGGGCGCGGCGCGACATGACGCGAGCTTAGGCCCCCTCGTCGCCGGACGACCGCAACGGCCCGTTCGGCTCATGCTGTAGAGTCACTTGCAAATTGCAAGTGACCAGGAGCAAGTCGATGAATCAGGTACTCGAGGCGTTGCAGCAGGCCGTCCAAGGGGCGGCGGACAAGGTCGGGCCGGCAGTGGTGGGGCTCGGCCGGGGCTGGGGCCGCGGCTCCGGCGTCGTGATCGCTCCCGGCCAGGTCCTCACCGTCGCGCACGTGCTGCGCGGGGACGAGGTCGCGGTGACGTTCGCCGACGGCCGGACGGCCGAGGGCCGCGTCGCCGGCTCGGACCCCGACCTCGACGTCGCCGTCATCGCGGTCGACACCGGCGACGTCGCGCCGCCCGCGTGGGAGCCGGCCGATCCGCCCGCCGCCGGCACCCCGATCCTCGCCCTCGCGAACCCCGGCGGCCGCGGCCTTCGCACCACGTTCGGCCTCGTCACCGCCACCGGTCGCGGCTTCCGCGGGCCCCGTGGCCGCCGCGTCATGGGCTCGATCGAGCACACCGCTCCGCTGCCGCGGGGCTCGTCCGGCGGCCCGCTCGTGGACGCCGACGGCAACCTCCTCGGCCTCAACGCCGTCCGCCGCGACGGCGGCTTCATCCTCGCCCTGCCCGCCGACGCCGCGCTGCGCCGCCGCGCCGACGAGCTCGCTCGCGGCGAGACGACCGCCCGGCCGCGGCTGGGCGTCGCCCTCGCGCCTCCCCGCGTCGCGCGCCGCATGCGCGCCGCCGTCGGGCTGCCCGAACGCGACGGGCTGCTCGTCCGCGGCGTGGTCGACGACAGCCCTGCGGCCACGGCCGGCGTCGAGCGCGGCGATCTTCTCGTCAGCGCCGGCGAGCGCCCGCTGAGCTCCATGGACGACCTCTTCGAGGCACTCGACCGCGCCGGGGAGACGCTCGCGCTGACCATCGTCCGGGGTACCGACGAGCGCGAGATCACGGTCGACCTCCGCTCACCGTAAAGCAACTTCAGTTCGTGAAGTCTTGCGGTATCCTGTGATTTGTGGCGAATTCTGAATGTCCCGTCTGCCGTACGGCCGACATCGTCTGCGGCAAGTGGACGCTGCTCGTGATCCGTGACCTCGCCGAGGGCCGCTCGCGGTTCTGCGAGCTCGAGCGCTCGCTGGCCGGCATCTCGCCGCGGACGCTCTCGCTGCGCCTGCGGGCGCTGGAGGAGGAGGGCATCGTCGCGCGGCAGACGTTCCCGGAGGTCCCGCCGCGCGTCGAGTACGCGCTGACCGAGAAGGGCCGCGCGCTGGTCCCGATCGTCGAGACGATGCGCGTCTACGGGCGCGAGTGGCTCAACGAGGACGGCGCGTGCGCGGTGGAGAAGCCCGCCGCCTCGGTCGAGGAGCCTGTCGCGGCCTGACGAGTCGGTTCGGTGCGCCGGACCGGTCCGAAAAATCGCGCCCGGTGGGCGCGATCTTGCATTCCGTCCGCGCGATCTGCTGCAAGTACGCGTGCGCGCAGGAGGAGCGCCGCCGGCGGGGGCGAACGAGCCGCGCATGCACAACCGCGCACTGCACGACTCCCTGGCCGCTTTCGTCGAGGAGGCCGCGTGGCAGCTCGCCGAGGAGGTCTCAGGGGGCGCGGAGGTGCCCTTCGAGCTCATTGATGCGTCCCCACCCACCCGCGCGTCGGCCCCGCTGTACTGCTACCGGCCGCTGACCGGCCGCTTCCTCGCCGACCGCTCGAGCGAGCTCGCCAAGCTCCCGTCCTATCCCGGCGCGGTCCAAAGCCTCACGGCGCTGCCCGACCTTCCCGCGTACCTGAAGCAGCGCGGCCGCCGCACGCCGTCGCCCGACCGCCGCGCCCAGGCCGACGCCGCGCTGCAGGCGTTCCTCACGGCGGTCTGGGCCGAGTCGACCGACTTCGCGTTCGACGCCGACCGCTTCCAGGCCGTGTTCGCCGAGCTGGAGGAGGCCGCGTACGGCGACCGCACGCTGTCGGTCGTCCTCGCCGCCGTCGAGGGCCTCGTGCTGGAGAGCGACGAGGTCCAGCTCGGCGACGGGCTCGCGCTCGTGCGCGCCGAGACGCTCCAGGACGTCCCCGACGAGCTCCGCGCCGACGAGATGGGCACGGTCGCGATGCTCGCGCTCGACGCCGCGGCCGGCGACGCCCGCGCGCTCGAGGACGCCGGCCGGCGGCTGCGGCGCCTGCAGACCGCGCTGCGGCTGTGGGACGACACCGAGCCGTCGCTCGGCCCCACCGCCTGGGCGCGCACCGGCGGCAGCGTGTGGAGCGCGGTGCCGCTGGCCACCGGCCTGCGCCGCGACACCGGCGACTGCCTGCTCGCCGCCGACGAGGAGGACCCGCTGCGCGCGTTCTGCTCGCTCGTCACCCGCCGCACGCCCCGCGGCGGCGAGCTCGCGTGGGCGCTGCGCCGCTTCGAGCTCGGGTGCGAGCGCGCAAGCGCCCTCGAGGCGCTGACCGACTGGCTGCTCGCCTGCCGCGCCATCCTCGCCGACCCCGACTCCCCCGGATACGACGGCATGGCCGATCGCCTCGCCGTGATCTGCGCCACCCCGGACGACCGCCCGGCGCTCGAGGCCCGGCTTGACGAGGCGATCCGCCTCGAGCGGGCCGCGATCGCCGGGCGGGTGCGCCCCGATCCCCAGGTCGAGGATCTGATCGCGGACCTCGGCGGCAACCTGCGCGCCGTGCTGCGCGACGTCCTCTGCGGCCATCTCGACCCGCAGCTCCGTCGCGTGGCCGATGAGATGGCGAGCGAGGAGCAGCTCGCATGACGAGTGGGTAGGACACGGGCATGACCCGTGAAGAGAAGGGCGAATGGGCTGAGGTCGCGAAGGAGGGGATCGTCCCCGACGAGCTGAGCGGCGAGGACGAGTCGGGCCCCGTCCCCCGCAGGGCCGACTCGGACGAGCCCGCCACCGAGGCCGGCATCGACGCGACCGCCGGCGACGACGCCGATGCGGTGACCGACGGCGGCCCCGACGTGCCCGAGGGCGTCGAGCCCGACCTCAAGGACGTCGGCGCCGCGGCCCGCGAGGCCGAGAAGGACTGATCAGTCGCCGGCGAACAGGTGCCCGCGCATGAGCGCGAGGCCCTCGGCGTCGTGGACGTCGCCGTCGAGCTCGGGGACGAGGATCATCGGCGGCTCGCCGAGCTCCTCGCGCAGGCGCTCCACGCTCGCGGCCTCGCGCCGCGCGAGCGCCTGCACCTCGTGCGCCGCGGTCTCGACCCGCGCCGCCAGGTCCTCGTCGAGCCCGTCCGGGAGCGCGCCGTCCGGCCCAGGGGGCGCATGGAGGCGGTTGACGACGACGCCGCCGAACGGCATCGAGGCGGCCGCCAGCTTGCGGTGGAAGTAGATCGCCTCCTCGACGGGGTCGTGGCGCGCCGCGGTCACGATCAGGAACGTCGTGCCGGGATCCTCGAGCAGCGCGCCGACGCGTCGCGCCTGCTCGGTGAACCCGTCGATCATCCCGCCGAGCGCGCGGAAGAACACCGAGAGGTCGTGCAGGAGGTCGACGCCGGTCAGCCGCTCCATCAGCCCGAAGACGACGCCGGTGCCGCGGCCGAGCAGCCGCCCGCCGAGCCCGGCCGGCCGCAGGAACATCCGCATCGCGCGGCCCTGGAAGAAGCCGGTCAGGCGGCCAGGTGCGTCGAGGAAGTCGAGGGCGTTGCGCGAGGGCGGCGTATCGAGCACGAGCAGGTCGTAGTCGCCGTCCTGATCGAGCTCGTAGAGCTTGGCGATGGCGGTGAACTCCTGGGACCCGGCGACGGCGGTGGAGAGCTGCTGGTAGATGCGGTTCGAGAGCACCTCGTCGCGCGTCGCCTCGTCGGGCGCCAGGCGATCGATCAGCGCGTCGAACGTGCGCTTGGAATCGAGCATCAGCGCCCACAGCTCCCCATCGAAGTCGCCCTCGACGCGGCGCGGCTCGTTCCCGAGCTCCTCCAGTCCGAGCGAGTCCGCCAGGCGTTTCGCCGGGTCGATCGTGACCACCGCGACCTTGAGGCCGCGCTCGGCCATCCCCATCGCGAGCGCGGCGGCGGTCGTGGTCTTGCCGACCCCGCCGGGCCCTGCGCAGACCACGATGCGGCGGCCTTCGAGAACGTCGAGCACGCTCTCAGCGTATGCGGATCGGCTGGCCCTTGATGTCGGTGATCGCGACGTTGACCGTGCGGCACCGGCCGCAGCGGATGCGGACCTTGAGCGTCATCTGCATCTCGCTCATCGACTCCGCGAGCAGGTTTCCGCACTCGACGCAGACGTAGTCGTCGGGCCCGTTGGCGCGGAACACCGGGCGATCGGGGTCCTCCTGGATGGCGGTGCCGCCGTCGGGCGGCACCTCGCCCGGGCGGACCCGCCGCATCACCACCCGCGCCATCAGAGCTTCGCCAGCTTCCCCGTGAAGTCGGTGATCAGCGCGTCGAGCACGCCGGCCACGACGCCCTCGCCCATCGAGGCCGCCTTGCCGGTGATCTGCGCGTTCGTGGTGACCGTGCCGCCACCGTCCGCCAGCGCGAACACGACCGTCGCGTTCGCGTGGCCCTGCCCGCCCTTCTCGCGCGACTTCACGGTCATGACCGCGCGATGGGCCTCGGGGTCCTTCTCCGTGACCGCGACCGTGCCGGTGAAGGTCAGCGACATCGCTCCCATCTTCACGACGATCTCGGCCTGGACGGAGTCGTCACCGGTCCGCTCGAGCACCCGGCCGCCCTCGACGCACGGCACGACCTGCTCGAGGTCGGTGATCGCGGCGAAGCTCTCGTCGATCGGCTTGGACATCGTGAACGGGTGCTCGAGCTGGACTGCCATGGGCTTCTCCTGGAGATAGGCTCCGCGCGTGCCGATCTACACGCTCGGGCCGGAGGACGGGATTCTCGCGGTGCGGACCTCGCGGACCGGCGCCGTGGCCAAGGCCGGGCACGATCTGCTGATCCACGTGACCGAGTGGAGCGCGACGCTGGACACCGACGCGCCGAGCGTGACGCTCGACGCCGACGCGACCTCGCTCCGCGTGCGCGAGGGCACGGGCGGGATCAAGCCGCTCGGCGAGGACGACCACGCGAACATCGAGACCACGATCGACGACGAGGTGCTGCGGCGGCGGGACATCGGCTTCCGGTCCACGCGCGTGGAGACGACCGACGGCGGCCTGCACGTGGAGGGCGACCTCACGCTGGCCGGCCAGACGCGGCCGCTCGCGTTCGACCTCTCGCTGGCCGACGGGCGCGTGACCGGCGCCGCCGTGGTCCGGCAGACCGAGTGGGGGATGAAGCCGTACACCGCGCTGTTCGGAGCCCTCAAGGTCGCCGACGAGGTGCGCGTGGAGATCGACGCGAAGATTCAATCCCGGTAGACCGTCTGCGCGTCGAGGCCGCCCTCGACTCCCGGCGGGAGCGGGCCGGTGCCGTGCGCGTAGAGCGCGATGTCCTCGATCGTCTTGTAGTTCTCGCCGGCCGCCCACGCGCCGTTCGACCACGTCAGCGACCCCGGCTCGGTCTCGAGCGCCATCCCCGCGAGGAGCTGCGCCTTGCCGCGGATCTTTGCCGTCGCGCTGGCGATCGCGGCCGGCGCGCCGTCCGACGGGCTGGTGTTGAAGCCGTGGCCGCGGCCGAAGCGGTCGGTGTCGGCCGGCACGACCTTGACGTCGAGCGGCGGCACCCCGAGCTCGCTCGCCACCAGCGCCGCGTACTCGCCCTCGCGGCCGTCCGCCTCGGTGGTGAGGCTGAGCACCATCTTGCCCGTCGGGTGCACGCGCAGGAAGACCGCGCGGTAGGCCTCGTCACTCATCGTCGGATCTCCTTTCCGCGGCCAGTCGCTGCCGCTCCTGGTGCGCGGTCAGCGCGTTGTGGTCCTCGCGGTCGCAGAACGCCGGCTGCGGCCCTCCGAGCGGATGCGGCGGCACCGCCGGACGCTCGCAGCCGGGGTAGATGCAGAGCTTCACTTCCATCCGGGCGTCGTCCTCCCGCGGCTCGGGCCGTAGCCGCTCGGCATCGCCACCGAGCTGCCGGCCACCGGCGTGGCGCTGGCCCACGTCTCCTCCGCGGCTTCGACCTTGGGCGGCTCGAAGTCCTCGCCTGCGATGGCGGCCACCACCTCGCCGAGGGCGTTGAAGCTGTGGCCGCTCACGAGCGCGTCGCAATGGGGGAGCGCGGCCACCATGCCGCCGGCCTGGGCCGAGAAGGCGGTCGCGCTCACGCGCGGATTGACCCACACGATCCGGTGCGCCAGCCGTCCCAGCCGCTCCATCTCGCGACCGACCACCGCCGGGTCGCCGCGCTCCCACCCGTCGGAGATGATCACCACCACCGCGCCGCGGGCCAGGCCGCGGCGACCGTGGCGGTCGTTGAAGGCCTTCAGCGCATCGCCGATCCGGGTGCCGCTCGACCAATCCGGCGCCGTCTCCGCCGCGCGCTGGATCGCGCGCTCGGGATTGCGTGACGCGAGCGCGCGCGTGAGCCGCGTCAGACGGGTGGCGAACACGAACGCCTCGGCGCGGCGGTCGCTGCCCGCCGCGCTCGTGAGGAACTGGAGGTACGCCCGCGCGTACGGCTCCATCGAGCCCGAGATGTCGCACAGCAGCACGAGCCGGCGCCGCTGCACCCGCCGCCGGCGATGCGCGAGCCGCAGCGGTTCGCCGGCCGTCCGCAGGCTGCCGCGCAGCGTCCGCCGCATGTCGAGCCGCCGGCCGCGGCCGTGCGCGTAGCGGCGCGTGCGGCGCCACGGGGTCTCGAGCCGCAGGCGCGACATCAGCAGGTAGAGGTGCGCGAGCTCGTGCGGCTCGAGCGCGTCGAAGCGCTTCTCGGCCAGCACCTCGTGCTCGCTGGGCAAGGGCACCGGGACGTCCACGACGCGCTCGGACCTGGCTTCGCCCGGCACCACGCCCTCATGCGCGCCCGGGGGCGGCGGCGCCCGATGCTCGTCACGGGATGGAGCGCCGAACACGGCCGCGAACACGGCGTCGAACGCCTTCACCTGCGTCGGGTCGGTCACGACGATCGCGCGCGCCGTCCAGTACAGCCGCCGGCGCGAGATCGGCTCGACCAATGCCAGCGCGCGCGCCAGGTCGGCCGACCGCGCGGGGGTCATCGGCAGCCCCGCCTCGCGCAGCCGCCGCGCGAAGGCCCCCACCGTGGCCGGGAGGTCGAGCCAGACCGTCTGCAGCTCGCGATGTTCGCGAAGCGAACTCGCAAGGGAATCGGCGCCAGCCGATTCCCCCTTCAAACCTGGCGCACGAGCTGGTCGAGGCCGGCCGTGCGGATCACCTCCTGGTCCTCGCCGTACTTGAGCACCGCGCCGAGCGTGCGGTCGATCGTGTCGGCGTCCAGCGCCTCGACGCCGAGCAAGTCCAGCGCGGCCAGCCAGTCGATCGCCTCGGCGATGCCCGGCGGCTTCTGCACGTCGCCGGCGCGGATCCGGGCCACCGCCTCCGCAACCTGCACCGCGAGCACCGCGGAGGCGCCCTTCACCCGGCGGCGGATGATCTCCACCTCGCGCTCCGGCCGCGGGTACTCGATCCAGTGGTAGAGGCAGCGGCGCTTGACCGCGTCGTGCAGGTCCCGCGTCCGGTTCGAGGTGAGGACGATGATCGGCGGGTGGGTCGCGGTGATAGTGCCGATCTCCGGGATCGTCACCGACGCGTCGGCGAGCAGCTCGAGCAGGAACGCCTCGAAGTCGTCGTCGGCGCGGTCGATCTCGTCGATCAGGAGCACGGCCGGCCGCGGGCCGGGGTGCTCCAGCGCGCGCAGGAGCGGCCGGCGGATCAGGTAGTCGCGGCCGAACAGATCCTCCTCGCGCAGGTCGGCGTCACGGGAGTCCGCGAGCCGGATGCTGATGAGCTGGCGCGGATAGTTCCATTCGTACAGCGCCTCGGCGGCGTCGATCCCCTCGTAGCACTGCAGCCGCACCAGCGGCGTGTTCAGCACCGCGGCGAGCGACTTCGCGGCCTCGGTCTTGCCGACCCCCGCCGCTCCCTCGAGCAGCAGCGGCTGCGGCAGGCGCAGGCTGAGGAACATCGAGGTCGCCAGGCCTTCGTCGACCAGGTAGTCGACGGAGGCCAGGCGCTGCGCCAGCGTCTCGATGTCGGGAACGAGGTGGGCGACCTCGTCGCGATGTTCGCCGCCAGGCGAACTCGCAATGGAATCGGCGTCAGCCGATTCCACGCCATGCTTGCTTGGCCCCGTCACTGCGGCGGCTCGGGACGGCCCTGCATCGCCCTCCAGACCCGCGCCGGCGTGCACGGCATGTCGATGTGGTCGACGCCGTGCGTGGCGTGCAGCGCGTCGATCACCGCGTTGACGATGGCCGGCGGCGAGCCCACGTTCGGCGACTCGCCGACGCCCTTGGCGCCGAGCGGGTGGTGGGGGCAGGGCGTGACCGTCTCGCCGAGCTCGAAGTCCGGGCACTCGAGCGCGGTCGGGATGAGGTAGTCCATGAACGACGAGTTCAGGCAGTTGCCCTCCTCGTCGAACGAGATCAGCTCCATCAGCGCGATGCCGACGCCCTCCGCGAGCCCGCCGTGGATCTGCCCCTCGACGATCATGGGATTGATCCGCACGCCGCAGTCGTCGACCGCGATGAAGCGGCGGACCTTGACCTGGGCGGTGTCGGGGTCGATGTCCACGACCGCGATGTAGGCGCCGTACGGGTACGTGAGGTTCGGCGGGTCGTAGATGACCTGGGCGTCGAGCCCGCCCTCCATGCCCTCCGGCAGCTCCTCGCCGCTGTACGCGCGCCGCGCGATGTCCTCGATCGCCGCGCCCTTCTCGGGGTCGCCCTTGACGTACCAGCGGCCCTTCTCCCACGCGAGGTCCTCGGGCCGCGTCTCCAGCATCGTGGCCGCGATCGCGCGCGCCTTGTCGCGCACCTTGCGCGAGACGACCGCCACCGCGCCGCCGGAGACCGGCGTCGAGCGGCTGCCGTAGGTGCCGAGCCCGTACGGCGAGCGGTCGGTGTCGCCGTGGCGGACCTCGACGTCCTCAGGCGGGATGCCGAGCTCCTCGGCCACGATCTGCGCGAACGTCGTCTCGTGGCCCTGGCCCTGGGTCTGGGCGGACAAGCTCACGACTGCCCGGCCGGACGGGTGCACGCGCAGGTCGGCGCCGTCGTTCATCGCGAGCCCGAGGATGTCCATGTGCTTGCGCGGGCCGGCGCCGACGCCCTCGGTGAAGAACGAGGTGCCGATGCCCATCAGCTCGCCGCGCGCCCGCTTCTCCGCCTGCTCGCGGCGCAGGCCCTCGTAGCCGGCCATCTGCATCGCCACGCGCATGGTCTCGGCGTAGTTGCCGGAGTCGTACGTCCAGCCGGTGGTGGTCTCGTACGGGAACTGCTCGGGCCGGATGAAGCTGCGCATCCGCAGCTCGATCGGGTCGACCTCCATCTCCAGCGCGAGCGCGTCGACCATGCGCTCCACGAGGTAGACGGCCTCGGTGATCCGGAACGAGCAGCGGTAGGCGACGCCGCCCGGCGCCTTGTTCGTGTAGACGGCCTTGACCTTCACGTGCGCGGCGTCGAGGTCGTAGGACCCGCACACGATGTGGAAGAAGCCGGCGGGGAACTTGGTCGGCTGCGCGGTGCTGTCGAACGCGCCGTGGTCGGCGATCACGTCGACCCGCAGGCCGGCGATCTTCCCGTCCTTGGAGCACATCTCGGCGTGCATGACGTAGTCGCGCGCGAAGCCCGTCGAGACGAGGTTCCCGGTGCGGTCCTCGACCCACTTGACCGGCGCGCCGGCGACGATGGAGCCGGCGATCGCGCACACGTAGCCGGGGTAGATCGGCACCTTGTTGCCGAAGCCGCCGCCGATGTCGTTGCACTGGATCCGGATCATGTGCTCGGCGAGGCCGGCCACGTGCGCGTAGACGGTCCGGTGCGCGTGCGGCGCCTGATTGCCGTTGTAGAGGTCGAGCTGGCCTGTCTTCGGGTTGAAGTCGGCGATCATCCCGCATGTCTCCAGCGGCGCCGGGTGGCAGCGCGGGTAGATGATGTCGCGGGTGACGACCGTGTCCGCCTCGGCGAACGCGCGGTCGGTCGCCTCCTCGTCGCCGGCCTCCCACAGCGGGCTGGCGAGGTTGTCGCGCTGCCCGTCCTTGTCGTCGCGGATCAGCGGCGCGTCGCCGTCAAGCGCCTTGCGGGCGTTGACGACCGCGGGCAGCGGCTCGTACTCGACGTCGATGAGCTGGAGCGCGTCCTGCGCGCTGTACGGGTCGGTCGCAATCACGAACGCGACCTCCTGACCCTGGAAGCGCACCTTGTCGCCGGCCAGCACGGCCTGCGTGTCGTAGGAGATCGTCGGCATCCAGGCGAGCCCGAGCGTCTCGAGGTCCTTGGCGGTGACGACGGCCGCGACGTTCGGCGCCGCGAGCGCCCGCGAGGTGTCGATCGAGACGATCCTCGCGTGCGCGTACGGGGAGCGCAGGAGCGCGCCGTGCACCATCCCGGGCAGCTTGATGTCGTCGAGGTAGGTGCCCTGGCCGCGGATGAAGCGCGCGTCCTCCTTGCGCTTGAGCCGGCCGAACCCGATCGGGCGCTCGGTGGGTTGCTCGATCGCGGTCATGCTCGGACCTCCTGCTGTGCCGCCCAGCGCGCCGCGGCGACGATGTTCTTGTAGCCCGTGCAGCGGCAGATGCCGCCCGAGATCGCGGTGCGGATCTCGTCCTCCGTCGGGTTGGGGTTCTCGTCCAGCAGCGCCCGGATGGTCATCATCATCCCGGGCGTGCAGAAGCCGCACTGAAGGGCGTGCATCTCGTGGAAGCCCTGCTGCACCGGGTCCAGCCGGCCGTTGCGCGCGAGGCCCTCGACGGTGCGGATCTCGTGGCCCGCGGCCATCGCCGCCAGGATCGTGCAGGACTTGACGGGCTGGCCGTCCATGAGCACGACGCACGCGCCGCAGTTGGACGTGTCGCAGCCCCAGTGGGTGCCGGTGAGGTCGAGCGTGTCGCGCAGGAAGTGCACGAGCAGCATGCGCGGCTCGACGTCGCGCGTGTAGCGCTCGCCGTTGACGGTGATCGAGACCTCCATGCTCAGACCTCCTCGTCCAGCGCGCGGGCCGTCGCGCGCCGGAGCGCCCGGCCTGTGAGGACCCCGGCCAGGTGGCGCTTGTAGTCGACGGGTCCGCGGCCGTCCGCCATCGGCGCGCAGTCCTCGGCGGCGATCTGCGCGGCCTGCGTGAACAGGTCGTACGACGGCGCCTGACCGCGCAGCAGCTCCTCGGCGCGGGTGAGGTGGATCGTAGTCAGCCCGACGGCGCTGAGGGCGATGCCGACGTCGGCGAACATGCCGCCCTCCATCCACACGGCGGCCGAGGCTGCGGCGATCGCCCAGTCGCCCGCCCGCCGCTCGACCTTCTCGTGCGCGCTGCTTGATTGGACCCCACCCACCCGGCGCGGAAGCCGGATCTCGGTGAGGATCTCTCCCGCCTGCACCGCGGTCATGTACGGGCCGACGTGGAACTCGCCCATGGGCACGGTCCGCTCGCCTTCGGGCCCGCGGATCACGACGCTGGCCTTGAGCGCGGCGCAGACCGAGCTGAGGTCCTCCGCGGCGTCGGCCTGGCACAGCGAGCCGCCGATCGTGCCGCGGTTGCGGACCACCGGGTCGGCGATCACCTCCTCGGCGTCGCGGAAGACGGGGAACTGCTCGGCCAGCAGGTCGGACTTCAGGAGGTCGACGTGCCGCGTGAGGGCGCCGATGCGGACCTCGTCGCCCTCCTCCCGGATGTAGGCGAGCTCGCCGAGGTCGTTGATATCGACCAGGTGCTCGGGGTTCGCCAGCCGCAGCTTCATCATCGGCAGCAGGCTGTGCCCGCCGGCAATGACGCGCGCCTCGGGTCCGAGCCGCTGCAGCGACGCGATCGCGCCGTCCAGGCTCGTCGCGCGCTCGTAGCCGAATGGCGCCGGCGTCTGCATCAGGCCCTCCTGAACCGCTTGCGCGGCCGTCCGACGTCCTCGCGCTGCTCGTACTGGACGGGCGCGTCGGTGCCGATCACCGGCGAGCGCGTCGGCCGCGGCTCGGCGTAGAGCGTGTGGGCGGCGGCGCTGCCGTACGCGGGGTCGCGCAGGGCCGGCCCGGCGGGGTTGCCCATCGCGATCGGGGCTTCGCGGCCGAGCCGCGCCAGCGTGAGCGTGCCCCTCGTGTACACCTCGCCGATCCGCGGCGCCGTGACTTTGCGGCTCTCGGGGAAGTCGCGGAAGCCCTGCGCCGCGGCGCCCGGGTACAGCCCGTCGACGAGGCCGACCGCGTCGGTCATCCCGGCCTTCTTGACGAGCAGGCCCTCGAGCGCGCTGACCGCCGCGTCGAGGTTGTCGTTGATGTCCTCGACGACGGGGGCGACCGGCGCGGTCTTCTCGAGGATCTCGCCGACGGAGGCGATGACGGTGTCAAGGCCGGCGGCGATCTTCTGCAGCGCCAGGATGGTGTTGACGAGGTAGTAGACGAGCGCGAGGACGATGAGGACGACGGCGACGATCGTCACGACTCCGGCGGCGGGCATCGTCACTCCTCCTCCGCGTCGTCGACGATCACGTCGAGCGAGCCGCCGTAGTTGGCGACGCCCGCCACCGTCTCCCGGACCTGATCCTGCGTGGTCAAGAGCAGCGGGACGGCGTCGAGGTCGTTCGACCCGGCGGCGGTCACCGTGGCGATCCGCTCCACGCCGGGGACGATCGACTTCGCGGCTCCCAAGACCCCGTTGAGCAGGTAGACCACCACGGGTAGGACTGCCAGCAGCAGGACGGCGTTGCCGATCCACCAGAGGGTCATCGCGGCCTCCTGTCGGCGACGGTCGCGGCCTTGGAGGCGATGCCCGGCAGCGCCGACAGGATCGTGTCGAACTGCGCGTTGATCGCCTTGACGGCGGGCTCGAGCGGGCGCAGGTGCTCGGCCTCGACGCTCTCGAGCGCGGAGCCGAGCGTGGCGAGGCCCTCGGAGATGTTGGTCAGGCCCTGGCGGACCCGGATCAGCGCGACGGCCAGCACGGCTACGACGACGATGCCGAGCAGCACGCTGAGCAGGAGCAGGACGTCCTCAGTGGCCATTGGCGCCTCCATAGCCGTCGGTGAGCGCGTTCATGTAGCCGTCTTGGACGATCGCCTCGTCGACGATCGTCGCCAGGACCGGCGCGGTCGCCTCGAGCTTCGGGATGTGCGAGGTGTTGCCGGCGACGCTCGTGGCGACGCTGAGCAGCCCGCCGACCGAGCGCTCGATGCTCGCGACCGAGCGCAGGAGCATCACCAGCAGCGCGGTGACGATCAGCGCCGCGGCGAGGCCGATGACCAGCGCGACGATCCAGGAGGTGGTGCCGCTCATTTGCCGACCGCCACCTTCCTGAGCGCTCTCGCCGAATGCAGGATCCGCACGCCGGAGTCGTTGATCCGGTCGATGCCAGCGAGCGCGTCCGTCTGTGCGCGGAGTTGCTCGACCGCCTTCTCGGCCGTCCTGGCCTGGTCGGCGATCCGGGCCGCGAGGCGCACGATCGTGATCACGATCAGCGCGGCGACCAGGACGACGACAACGCCCAGGATGAGCCCCACGGTCCATCCCGTCATGCAGTGCTCCTTCCTGAGGCCGCGACGACGGCCTCGTAATCCGCCCATGTGTCAACGTCCATCGGGACTCGGCCCGCGACGGGCACCTCCTCGACCTCTGCGGCGCGCTCGTCGAGCATCCGCCAGACGGCCTTGTCGCCATGCAGGCTGCGCAGGTCGTCGAACGTAATGCGGTCGAACGCGAAGGGGTGGCCGCGGCCGTCGTCGTAGAGGCAGACGGCGATCGGCGCGTCGCCGCGAGCGGCGAGCAGGACGCGCACGGTGGCGGGGACGATGCCCGGCTGGTCGCCGAGCATGAGCACGAGCGCCGTGGCCCGCGGGTCCAGCGCCTCCATCGCGGCCGCGATCGAGGACGAGCAGCCGGTGCCGAAGCGGGGGTTGACGACGACGTCGGCGCCCGACAGGTTCACGCGCGAGCGGACCTTCTCCGACTCGCCGCCGAGCGCCACGATGAGCTGGTCGAACTCGCATGCCCGCGCGGTGGCGACGGTGTGGTCGAGCAGGGTCGCTCCGCCGTAGGGGAGGAGCTGCTTCGGGCGGCCCAACCGGCTCGAGCCGCCCGCCGCCAGGACGAGTCCGGCGACGAAGAGCTCAGTCATGGCAATGGTGCCCCTCGTGGTGGTGCGCGACCGGCGGCGTGACCTGCTGCCGTCTGGTTGCCACGATCTCGGCGAGGATCGAGAGCGCGATCTCCTCCGGCGTGCGCGCGCCGATGTCGAGGCCGGCCGGCGTGTGGATCCGTGACGTGTCGTGGGCCTCGAGGCTCTCGATCACGGCCGCGCCGCGCTTGCGGCTCGCCACGAGCCCGACGTAGGGGACGCCGTGTTCGAGCGCGGTGGTGAGCGCCTGCTCCTCGTCGCGGCCGTGCGAGGCGACGACGAGCGCGGCGTCGTCGGCGGTCGGCTCGCCCGTGGCGATCTCGTACCCGAGGCTGCGGCCGAGCTCGGCGAGGGCGGTGGCGATCGGGGTGTCGCCGAGGACGGTGATGCGCGCCGCGGGCAGCCGCGGCTCCAGGAAGATCTCCAGCGCGCCGCCGCTGATGCACGGGTTGTGGACGGTGATGGCGCCTTCGGTGGCGTCGCCGTCGCCGCTGCCGGGCTCGATCCGCAGCAGCAGCGGCTCGCCGGTCTCCAGCACATGGAGCGCATGGAGGCGGACGCTCGGCTCGGCGCAGTGGCCGCCGACGAACCCCTCGATCGTGCCGTCCTTGAGGACCAGCGCGGTGGCGCCCACCTGGACGCTCGCGGGCCGCGCGGCCCGGACGACGGTGGCCTGGACGTACGGCACGCGCTCGGCGTCGAGCGCAGCCGCGCGGTTCGCGAGGCGCTCGGCGATCACGCCGACACCTCGCAACTGTCGCGTTCGTTTCGCTGCAACCCGGGGCTTCCTTTCCTCCTACGTCAGCTGCCACGTTGCCCGATGCAACCGATTGCGTCAAGCGCCGATCAGGTAGGCATTGCGCATGCTGTCACTCCACGGTGTACGCAGCCTGCTGGAACCAGGTTCTGGCGGCGGGCGTACAGTGGGCATGAGGCGCTTCGCCCTCGTCGTGGTGCTCGCGCTCGCCGGCTGCGGCGGGAGCGATTCCGCGCCGGCCGATCGCGCCGCGGCGCAGGCGCCAGACTGCCATCCCGCACGGGTGCACCACACGCCGTACCCAGGCCCGGGCGGAGACGGCGGCGCGTGGATCGCGGCGGAGCCACGCTCGACGGGGCTCACCGCCTTCCTCGCGTACTGGCCGGAGCGCTGGCGCGACGTCACCCACGCACGCGTCGTCACCGGCGGCGTCATGCCGCAGGGTTGGTCGACGAAGACGATGTGGATCTTCCTCGGGCCGAAGAACCGCGGGCGCGGCGGCCCCGAGCTCGTCATCGACGCCCGCAACCTCACCGGCGCCGGGACCTGGCGCGAGTCGTTCGCCGAGATCTGGTACGAGGGCCAGAACGGCGCGCCGTCCTACGCGTCGATCATCGATCTTCCCAGCCCGGGGTGCTGGCGCCTCATGCTCACGACGGGCGATCTGCACGCGACGGTCGACCTCCGTGCCGTTAGGGCTTCGCGGCGACGAGCGTGAAGAGCATCGGCAGGACCTCGCCGTCGACACGGAGCCGGTAGCGGCCGTCGTCCTCCGGCCGGAGCACGTCTCCGCGCGGGTCGAAGTCGCTGTCCAGATGCTCGTCGAGGCGCTGGACCTTCAGCCCCGCCGCGAGCGCGGCGTTGACGACTTCGGCGATCGAGTGGCCGTACTCGACGGTCTGGGTCGCGGCGACCGGTAGGTCGGCGCCCGCGTACGAGCCCGGCTCGTCGTACGCGCGCGGGCCGTCGTACGCGTACGGGAAGTCGAATCGCAGCGGGTCCGCCGACGCCAGCATCCCGTAGATCGGGTGGATCTCGACGAGCAGCAGCTTCCCGCCTCCCCGCAACGCCGCGGTCGCGGACCGCATCCACGCCCGCAGGTCCTCGATCCAGGTGATCACGCCCATCGTGGCGTAGACCAGGTCGAAGCGGTTGTGCAGCTCGGCGGGCAGCTTGGTGGCGTCGGCCTCGACGAACTCGACCGAGACCTCGCAGCGGCGCGCCAGCGCGCGCGCCTTCTCGAGCGACGCGGGGGAGAAGTCCGCCCCCACGACGCGGGCGCCGCGGCGCGCGAGGGAGATGGCGTCGAAGCCGATGTGGCACTGCAGGTGCAGGACGTCGAGCCCCGCCACGGCGCCGACCGCCTCGCGCACGCCGGCCGCCTCCGCCTCGCGGAGCGTGTCGGCTCCGGCGACGAGCGCGTCGATGTCGTAGTACGCGTCCTGACCGTGCGCAGCGGCGAGCGCGTCCCAGTGGGCGCGGTTGATCCGGCGTGCTGTGCCCCTATCCATCAGGGCGGCATGGTATGCGCGGAAGGAAAGTGCTCGCCGGGCGCGAACAGGCAAGGCCGATGGGTTTCCCCGACCGTGATCGGAGCACGACGTGAACGGCCAGGCCAAGGTGATCGCCTTCGCCAACCAGAAAGGCGGGGTCGCCAAGACGACCACGACGCTGAACCTCGCGGCCGCCTTCGCCGAGCAGGGGCACCGCGTCCTGTGCGTCGACATGGACCCCCAGGGCAACCTCACCATGTCGCAGGGCATCGACCCCGACACGCTCGAGCAGTCGATGTTCGACGTGCTCGTGCACGACCTCTCGATCCGGGAGGTGATCAAGCGCCGCGAGATCGACGTCGCCTGCGCGTCGATCGACCTCGCCGGCGCGGAGATCGCGATGTCCACCAAGATCGGCCGCGAGCGCTCGCTGACCAAGGCGCTGCGGGCGGTCGAGGACGACTACGACTGGGTGTTCGTCGATACGCCGCCGTCCCTGGGACTATTGACCGTCAATGCGCTCACGGCAGCCGACCAGGTGATCGTCCCGGTGCAGTGCGAGTATCTCTCGATGCGCGGGCTGCTCCAGCTCCAGAACACCCTGGCGATGATCCGCGAGAACCTGAATCCCGACGTGCAGATCGCGGGCATCCTCCCCACGATGGTGGATACGCGTACGCTGCACGCCAAGGAGGCGCTCGAGATCCTCGAGGAGAACTTCGGCGACCGCGTGTTCGGAGCGCGGATCAGGAAGACCGTTCGTTTTGCGGAGGCCCCCGTGAAGGGGATGTCGGTACTCAAGTACGACCCCAAGGGGACCGCCGCTGACGCTTATCGCCAGCTGGCGAAGGAGGTGCTCTCGAATGGCAAGCGGTAAGCGGGCGAGCATGCGTGAGGGGCCGCTGGCGGCGCTCTTCCGGAAGACGGAAGAGGCTCAGCAGACCGCGCCGCCGCCGCCCGAGCCGCCTGTCGAGGCGCAGCCCGAGCCGCCGGCCGCGCCGCGCACCCCGACGCCGCAGGAGCGCCTGCGCCACGCCTTCTCGTCGGATCTGCCGGAGAACATGATGGCCCCGCCGGAGCCCGTCCGGTCCGTGTCGGAGTACGAGTGGACCTCGGCGGCGGGGGACATCACGCGCCAGCCCGAGCTGCGGGTGGTCGGCGTCGGCGGCGGCGGCGTGAACGCCGTGAACCGCATGATCGAGGCAGAGGTCACCGGCGTCGAGTTCATCGCCCTGAACACCGACACCCAGTCGCTGAACTCGTCGGCTGCGCACGTGACGCTGCAGCTCGGCAGCGACATCACGCGCGGGCTCGGCTCGGGGTCGAACCCCGACCTCGGCCACCAGGCCGCGATGGAGGACTACGACCGCGTCAAGGCCCTCCTCAAGGGCTCGGACATGGTGTTCATCACCGCCGGCGAGGGCGGCGGCACCGGCACCGGCGCGGCGCCCGTGGTGGCGCGCATCGCGCGCGAACTGGGCGCGCTGACCGTCGGCATCATCACCAAGCCGTTCGGGTTCGAGGGCTCGCGCCGCATGAAGGCCGCCGAGCTGGGGATCGAGACCCTGGCGGACGAGGTCGACACCCTCATCGTCGTCCCCAACAACCGCCTGCTCTCGGTGCTCGACAAGCAGACGTCGATGATGGAGGCCTTCCGCGTGGCCGACGACGTGCTGCGCCAGGGCGTCCAGGGCGTGTCGGACCTGATCACGCTGCCCGGGCTCATCAACCTCGACTTCGCGGACGTGCGGACGATCATGTCCGACGCCGGGAGCGCGCTGCTCGGCATCGGCATGGGGAGCGGCGACAAGCGCGCCGTGGACGCCGCGCACGCGGCCGCGTCCTCGCCGCTGCTGGAGACGACGCTCGATGGCGCCCGCTCGATCCTGCTCTCGATCACCGGCGGCAAGGACCTGTCGCTGTGGGAGGTCAACGAGGCCGCCCACACGATCCAGGAGGCCGCGCACCCCGACGCGAACATCATCTTCGGGGCGATGCTCGACGAGAAGCTCGAGGACGAGGTGTGGATCACCGTGGTCGCGACCGGCTACGGCGAGAAGCGCCCGCCGCGCGAGGAGCGGTCCCCGTTCCGCGAGCCGGCCGGCGAGCCGCGCGTGCGGCGCGTCGCCACCCCGTCGCGGGTCGGCGAGATCGACGTCCCCGAATACATACCCCGCTACTGAGCCACGCCCCGCCGGGGCGTGGCCGGCCACGATAATCGCGCCGTGACTCAAGGGGTCGTTGCGGCCGGCCACCCACTGACCGCGGCTGCCGGCGCGAACATCCTGCGCGCCGGCGGCAACGCGGTCGACGCCGCGCTGGCGAGCATGCTCGCCTCGTTCGTCGCCGAGCCGTTGCTGACCGGGCTGGGCGCCGGCGGCTACATGCTCGTCGTGCCGGCGGAGGGCGAGCCGGTGCTGCTCGACTTCTTCGTCGCGGCGCCCGGTCACGGCGCGGACCTCGACACCCGCGCCCCGCTGGTCGCGGCCGACGTGTCGTTCGGCGACGCGGTGCAGGTGTTCCACATCGGCGCCTCGTCGTGCGGAACGTACGGCACGCCGGCGGGCGTGTGCGAGGCAGCGGCGCGCTTCGGCACGATGCCGCTCGCCGACCTCGCAGCGCGTGCCGCCGAGCTGGCCCGCGCCGGGGTCGAGGTCAACACGGCGCAGGCGTACCTGTTCGAGATCCTCGCGCCGATCTACTCCTCGACGCCCGAGTCGCGCGAGCTGTTCATGCCGGAAGGACGGGTCCCGCGCGCCGGCGACGTGCTGCGCAATCCGGAGCTCGCCGGCTCGCTCGAGCGGCTCGGCGCGGACGGGGCGGAGCCGTTCTACGAGGGCGACATCGGCGCCGCGATCGCGGACCGCGTGTGCGCGCTGGGCGGCACGATCACGGCCGCCGACCTCGCCGCGTACCGGACCGAGCCCCGCGAGCCGGTGCGCGTGCGCTACCGCGGTCGCGACGTGCTCACCAACCCGCCGCCGAGCGCCGGCGGGACGCTGCTCGCCTACGCGCTGGCGCTGCTCGAGCGCACCGCCGGCCCGCCCGATCCCGTCGCGCTCGTGGACGCGATGGAGAAGGCCCAGTCCGAGCGGACCCCGGCGTTCCTGTCCGGTTTGGGCGAGCCGGGCTTCCTCGAGCGCTTCATGGCGAGCCGGCTCGGCTCCACCACGCACATCTCGGTGATCGACGGCGACGGCTGGGCGTGCTCGGTGACGTGCACGAACGGCGAAGGGTCGGGGATCGTGGTCCCCGGCACCGGCGTGCACGTGAACAACATGATGGGCGAGCAGGACCTGTCCCCGCTCGGCTTCTTCACCCACCCGCCGGGCCGCCGGCTGCCGTCGATGATGGCGCCCACCGTCGTGCTGGGCGCCGACGGCGCGCCCGAGCTGGCGCTCGGCTCGGCGGGCTCGAACCGCATCCGCTCGGTGCTGCTGCAGGTCATCGTCAACGTGTTAGACCGCGGGATGGTCGCCGCCGAGGCGGTCTGCGCGCCGCGGCTGCACTTCGAGGACGGGCTCGTCTACGCGGAGCCGGGGATCGACGCCGCCGCGCTCGAGGCCCAGGGCCGGACCATGGCCTGGTTCCGCGACCTCAACGTGTTCTTCGGCGGCTGCCAGGCGGTCGAGCGGCACCCCGACAGCGGAGCGCTCGACGGGGGCGGGGACCCGCGCCGCGGGGGTGCGGTGGTCGAAGCTTGACGCTTTTGGCGGGTCGTCTTAACTGCGGCATTGAGGGAGGTGGGTTCGGCCGCGCCGCGGGTCGACCGCTCGGTTAATCCGCCTGAGCCGTATTAACCGATCACTCGACCGCCGAGCGCTCAGTTAATTCCCCCTGGGGGAATCAAGTGATCACTCGACCGCCGAGTGCCCGGTTTTCGCCCCTCAAGGCGGAAAAGTCATCACTCGACCCGCGGAGGCGGCGGAACCCACCTCCCTACAAGCGCAGTTCGTCCCGCCGAGCGCCACTCGACCCGCCGAGGCGGCCGAACCCGCCTCCCTACATGCGCAGTTCGTCCCGCCGAGCGCTACGAAGCCTCGGCGGCCCACAATGCCGCGCCCACGGCCCCCGCGTGCGGCCCGAGCTCGGCCGCGACGACGGCGATCCGGTCGACCGGCGCCACGCACGCGCGCCGGCGGAGCTCCGCCCGCAGCGGCTCGAGCAGCAGCTCGCCCGCGTCGGCTACCCCGCCGCCGACCACGATCCGCTCCGGCCACAGCAGCACGACCGCGCCGGCCAGCACGCGGCCCACATACTCACCGGCGCGGGCGAAGGCGGTCCGCGCCCGCTCGTCGCCGGCGCGGGCGGCCACCGCGGCGGCTGCGACCGAGGGCTGCCCGGCGGCGGCGGCGATCGCGTCTGCGCCGGCCATGCGATCCAGGCAGCCGCGGTTGCCGCAGCCGCACAGCGGGCCGTCGGGATCGACGGTCGTGTGACCGATCTCGCCGGCGTGCCCGAGGCCGAGATGGAGCCGCCCGTCGATCACCACCCCGCCGCCGACGCCGGTCCCCAGCGCGATGCAGACGAGGTGGCGCGCGCCACGCCCCGCACCGAGCCGCAGCTCCGCGAGCGTTAGCGCCCGGACGTCGTTGACCAGCGACACCGGCAGGCCGAGCCGTTTGCCGACGGGACCGGCGATCGGGCGCCCCACCCAGTCGCCGTGCAGGTTCGGCAGGAGCACGCCGGCGCCGTCCTCGAAGTGCCCCGGCAGGGCGAGCCCGGCGGCCGCGGGCTCACCGAACGGCGCGACGACCCCGCGGCCGAGCGCCGCGACCCGCTCGAGCACCGCCACCGGGCCGTCAGCCGCGCCGGTCGGGCACGAATCGGTGGCGACGACCCGCGGCGCGCGGTCACCGCTCACGCCCCGCGGCGCGCCGCCCGCCGCGTCGTCCACGACGACCGCACACTTGATGTTCGTGCCCCCGAGATCGAGGCCGAGGTGGATCACCGTGGGCCGTCCTCCCCGGTTCGTCCCTTCCTTGACATCCTTCCCGTCCCAGGACTAGGTTGCAACCTGTCTACACAACTAGACCGATGCCCCATGGACACCATCAACCAGTGAACCTCGGCCTCCTCGGCTCGGGGTTCGTCGCCGAGTTCTACATGGACGGACTCCGAGACGTCCCGGGCGCCCACGTGGTCGCCAACTACTCGCGCAGCGCCGAGCGGGCCGAGGAGTTCGCGCACCGCCACGACATCCCGCGCCAGTACACCGAAGTCGACGCGCTCACCGCGGACGACGACGTCCAGATCGTGGTCGTAGCGCTCCCGAACCACCTGCACCTGGACGCGATCCGCGCCGCTGCCGCCGCGGGCAAGGCCATCGTCTGCACCAAGCCGCTCGCCCGCAACGCCAAGGAGGCGGCCGAGATCCTCCGCATCGTCCGCGAGGCGGGCGTCATGCACGGCTACGCCGAGACCGAGGTGTTCTCGCCGAGCGTCGTCCAGGCGCGCGAGATGATCGAGCAGGGCGCGATCGGCGACGTGATCTCGGTCCGCGCCCGCGAGGCCCACTCCGGCCCGCACGCCCCGCACTTCTGGGATGCCGAGACGGCCGGCGGCGGCGCGCTGCTCGACATGGGGTGCCACACGATCGAGGCCGCCCGCTACTTCTTCGGCAAGGACATCCCGATGACCGAGGCGTTCGCCTGGGGGGCGACGCTCAGCCACGCCGACAAGACCACCGGAGAGGACAACGCGGTGGCGCTGATCAAGTTCGCCAACGGCGGCATCTCGATCACCGAGTCGAGCTGGTCCATGAAGGGCGGGATGGAGCTCCGGAACGAGATCACCGGCACCGGCGGCCGCCTCGTCACCGACACGACCGAGACGCCCGTCTACGGCTTCATCACGAACCCGGCCGGCTACCTGATGGAGAAGGCCGACGCCGAGACCGGGTTCGTCTACCCGATCCCGGAGGAGGCGCGCGTGTACGGCTACACGCAGGAGCTGCGCCACTTCGTGGACTGCTTCCGCGACGGCACCGAGCCGCGCGAGACGTTCGTCGACGGCTACATCGTCAACTGCGCGCTCGACGCGTGCTACCGCTCGATGAAGAGCGGCCGCTGGGAGCGGATCGAGCTCGACCCCGACCTCGTCGGCGCCCCGGACCGGGCCGCGGTGGCGGGATGACGCCCACCGCCACCCTCCGCTACCTCGACGGCGCGCGCGAGCTGCTCGACCGCGTCGCCGAGCAGGACGCCGAGCTCGAGCGGGCGGCCGACCTGTGCGCCGACGCGATCGGCGCGGGCGGCCTCGTCCACCTCTTCGGAACCGGCCACTCCAGGATCGCCGTGGAGGAGATGTTCCCGCGCTACGGCTCCTATCCCGGCTTCCATCCGATCGTCGAGCTGTCGATGACGTTCCACACGCAGGTCGTGGGCGCCAACGGGCAGCGCCAGGCGATGTTCATCGAGCGCGTGGAGGGCCTCGGCGAGGTCATCCTGCGCAACTTCGACCTGCGCCCGCCGGACGCGATGATGGTCTTCAGCGCGTCCGGGCTCGGCGCAGTGCCGATCGAGGTGGCGCGCGGCGCGCGGGAGCGCGGGCTCGCGGTGATCGCCGTCACCTCGCTCGCCGCGACGGAGGCGGGTGAGAGCACCCATTCGACGGAGTCGCGCCTGCGCGACCACGCCGACGTGGTGCTCGACCTGTGTACTCCGCCGGCCGACGCCCTCGTCGAGCTCGAGGGCCTGGACACCCCCGTGGGTCCGGGCTCCACGATCGCGGCGGTGGCGCTCGCCAACGAAGTGAAGGTCCGCACCGCGGCGCGGCTGCTGGAGCGGGGGAGCCTGCCCCCCGTCCTGACCAGCGCGTCGGTGGTGGGCGCCGAGGAGTCGCGCCGTCTGTTCGACGCGGCCTACGCGGAGCACGCCCGCCGCGCGGCACGGGTGCTGGAGGGCGCCCGATGAGCTGTTCGTTCTGTCCCATCTCAGGAGGAGGGTCTTCGTCCCCATGAGTCTCCGGGCTCGTTCATTCGCGCTTCTCGCGCTCCTATTCGGAGTGCTTGCACTGGTCGCCGCAGGCTGCGGCGATGACGACGACGGCGGGGGCGGCAGCTCCGGCGGCTCGTCTGACAAGAAGACCTACAAGATCGGCGTCAGCAACACCCTGGTGGGCAACGGCTGGCGCGAGGAGATGATCTGCTCGGTCAAGGCCCAGGCGCTCGCGTCGGGCCAGGTCGATGAGGTGCTCGTGCACAACGTCAACGGCGACGCCAGCGCGCAGATCGCCGGTATCCGCAACCTGATCTCCTCGGGTGCGAACGCGATCGTCATCAACCCCGCCGACCGTGAGGCGCTCAACCCGGTCATCAAGGAGGCTGACGCCCGCGGCATCGTCGTCGTGGCCGTCGACCAGGCGGTCACCGCGCCAGAGGCGTACGTGGTCACCAACGACCAGGTCGCCTACGGCAAGCTCGGCGCCGAGTGGCTCGCCAAGGAGCTCGGGGGCAAGGGCAACATCGTCGAGATGCGCGGCATCAGCGGCGTGCCCGCCGACGACGACCGCCACAAGGGCTTCACGGAGGTCATCGACGCCAACCCGGGCATGAAGGTCGTCAAGGAGACGTTCACTGACTGGTCGTTCGCGCCGGCCGGCAAGCAGGCCAACGACATCCTGAACTCGAACACGAAGGTCGACGGCATCTGGACGTCGGGCATCGACTACGTGGTCGTCGACGCGCTCAAGAAGGCCGGCCAGGACAAGGTGCCGGTCATCGGAACCGACAACAACAAGTTCCTCGAGCAGATGCTCGACGGGGCTCCGGGTGCCGCGGTCACCAACCCCGCCACGATCGGCGGCGTCGGCACCGCGATCGCCATCCAGGCGCTGAACGGCGAGAACCCGGAGAAGGTCACGACGCTCACGCCCGAGGTGTGGGACGTCGCATCGTCGAAGGACACCATCGAGGAGTTCTACGACCCGAAGCTCCCGCCGACGTACTCGACGCAGATGATCATCGAGCCGTACACGACCTACACCAAGGATCAGCTCACCGGCTGCCAGGGGCCGTAGGTCAGGACGCATCGAACCGGGCGCGAGCGTAGGCTGCTCGCGCCCGGGTCGCGCCATGTCTCTCCTCGAAGTCAGAAACGTCGCGAAGCGCTACGGCCCAGTCGTGGCGCTCAAGTCGGCCGAGCTCGTCGTCGAGCCGGGCGAGGTCCACGCGCTGCTCGGTGCCAACGGCGCCGGCAAGAGCACGCTCGTGAAGATCCTCACCGGCGTCATCCGGCACGACGCGGGGACGATCGAGGTCAACGGCAAGGCCGTGCGCATCGGGTCGCCCGAGGGCGCCCGCAAGGTCGGCTTCGCCCCCGTCTTCCAGGATCCGGCGCTGCTGCCGGACCTCACCGTGGCGCAGAACATGCGCCTCACGCGCACGCCGATCGCGGGCGTGCGCGAGTGGCTGGACCGCATGGAGCTCAAGGTCGACCTCACCGAGATGACCGGCGACCTACCGCTCCCGACGCTCCGCATGCTCGACCTCGCGCGCGCCCTGGCGCGCGACCCGGAGTTGCTCATGCTCGACGAGATCACCGCGGCGCTGCCGTCGGACCTCGCCGAGAAGGTCTTCGCCGTCATGCGCGAGTGGCGCGATCGCGGCCGGTCGGTGCTGTTCATCTCCCACCGCCTCGCCGAGGTGAGCGCGCTGTGCGACCGCGCCAGCGTGCTGCGCGACGGCCGCACGGTCGGCACGCTCGTGCCCAAGCCGGGCGAGGAGGAGAAGATCGTCGAGCTGATGCTGGGCGAGTCGCGCACCAAGCTCGCCGAGGAGATCGAGTCCCTCGTCGGCGAGGCGGAGACGCCTGCCCTCGAGGTCGAGGCGAAGGTCGGGGAGACGCAGCTCGAGGTCCGCAACCTCGTGGTGGGCGACGACCCCGACGGCGTCTCGTTCGAGGTGCGCGCCGGCGAGATCCTCGGCGTCGCCGCGCTCGAGGGCCAGGGCCAGGATCGACTGTTCGACTACCTCGCCGGCGAGCGCAAGCCGCCGAGCGGCGAGATGTTGGTGCGCGGCGAGTCGTTCAGCCCTCGCCACCCGTACGACGCGATCCGCACCGGCGTCGTCCTCGTGCCCGCCGACCGCATGCTCGCGCTGCTCCCGCAGCGCCCGATCCGCGAGAACATCGCCGCGCCGCTCTATAACCGCATCTCGAAGTGGGGCCCGATCAACCGGGCCGACGAGCGGAGCCGGGTCGAGAGCGCGATCGAGAGCCTGTCGATCGACACCCGCGCGCAGCGGCAGGCGCGCCGCCTATCCGGCGGCAACCAGCAGAAGCTCACGATCGCCCGCTGGCTGGCCGCCGGGTTCACCACCATGCTGTGCTTCGACCCCACGCGCGGGATCGACGTCGGTACCAAGCGGCAGATCTACGCGCTCCTGCGCGAGCTCGCCGAGGCGGGCGCCGCGGTGCTCCTGTTCACGTCCGAGCTCCCCGAGATCCAGCTCGTCTGTGACCGGACGATCGTGGTCTACCGCGGCAACGTGACGGCCGAGATGCCCGCCGCGGACGCGGACGAGCCGGCGCTGCTGAAGGCCGCGCACGGGCTCAAGACGGAGGCGGCGGCGGCATGACGACGGTCGAGGACGCAACCGGGCGGACCGGCCGCCGCGGGTTCGACGCGCGCCGCATCGCGAGCCGGCACGGCTGGACGATCGGCGTCTACGTCCTCCTCCTGCTGCTGATCATCGCCTACATCTGGGCACTCGCGCCGGTCGCGTTCACGTCGTTCGACCTCAAGACGATTGTCATCGGCGGCCTGCCGCTCGCGTTCGCCGCGATGGCACAGGCCGTGATCGTCATCTCCGGCGGCATCGACCTCTCGCTCGGCGTCATGGTCGCCGTCATCAACGTGCTCGCGGCGTCGCTGATGGAGAACGAGAGCTTCGCGATGTCGCTGCTCATCGCCGTCGGGCTGATGGGGGTCGGCGTGCTGCTGGGCGCCATCAACGGCGGGCTGGTCGTGCTCACCGGGGTGCCGGATATCGTCGTCACGCTCGCGATGTCGTTCGTCTGGGGCGGCGTCGCGCTGCTGATCATGCGCACGCCCGGCGGCGGCTCGCCGGCCGAGTTCCAGGCGCTCGGCACCGGCGTGTTCTTCATCGAGTGGATCCCCGCGGGGGCGGTGATCATCGCGCTCGTGCTGGCGCTGGTGTGGCTGCCGATCCGCTGGCGGCGGCCGGGCTTCGCGATCTACGCGATCGGCTCGAACCGCGACCGCGCGTACCTGTCTGGCGTGAACGTCGCGACCACGCGCGTGCTCGCCTACGCGATCGGCGGCTTCTTCGCCGCGATGGGCGGGCTCGCCGCGACGGCGACGACCGGCATCGGCACCCCGTATGCAGGCACGTTCATCACGCTGAACTCGGTCGCCGCGATCGTGCTCGGGGGCGTGAGCCTTGCCGGCGGCAAGGGCGGCGTGGTCGGGCCGGTGGCGGCCGCGTTCTGCCTCATCCTGGTGCCGTCGATCATGGTCTTCCAGGGCATCGACCCGAACTACGGCCAGGTCATCCAGGGTGCGCTGATCGTGATCGTCGTCATGCTCGGCGGCCTGCTGCTGCTGAGGGAGAAGCGATGAGCACCGCAGCCGCCACCCAGGAAGACCTCGAGCCGCGGCCGGGACGGGTGCGCGCCGCCGGCGAGTACCTGATCGACCGCCCGCTGATCATGCTGTCGGTGATCCTCGTGCTGCTGCTGATCGCGTGCGAGGTCACGTCGCCCGGCTACCTGTCCGAGGCGCGCGTCGGCACGATCCTGCAGTTCTCGGCGCCGCTCGCGTTCCTCGCGGCGGGGCAGACGCTGGTGATGCTGACGGCGGGCATCGACCTGTCGGTGGCCGCGACCGCCACGGCAGCGGCGTACATCATGGCCGGGCAGGCGTCGCGCGGGACCGGCACGGCGCTGGCGATCGCGGTCCTCGTCGGCCTCGTGGTCGGGTTCGTCAACGGCGTCGGCGTCGGCATCTTCCGCGTCAACCCGCTGATCATGACGCTCGGCATGGCGAGCATCGTCAGCGGCTACCTGACGGTGTCCGCGCAGTCGTTCGTGACCGGCGTTCCGCTCGTGCCGAGCTTTGTCCGCGAGCTCGCTGTCGGCACGGTGATCGGCGACGCGATCCCGAAGTCGCTGTTCCTGTGGGCCCCCGTTGCCGCGCTGATCCTGCTCGGGCTGCGCTACTCGGGCTACGGGCGCATGCTCTACGCGGTGGGCGACAACCCGCTCGCTTGCCGGCTCGCCGGCGTGCGGATCTGGCAGGTGCTGCTCATCGTCTACGTGCTCTGCTCGATCCTGGCCGCGATCGGCGGCGTGCTCTACGTCGGCGTCATCAACGCGGCCGACCTCCAGCTCGTCTCGCCGTACCTCCTGCCGTCGGTGGCGGCGGTGGTGATCGGCGGCACGTCGATCTTCGGCGGCGTCGGTGGCTACTCGGGCACGATCCTCGGCGCGATCATCCTCGTGGTGCTCGACTCGTTGCTGACGCTGCTCGACGCGTCGCAGGCGTTCAAGCAGATCCTGTACGGCACGATCATCCTGCTGCTGGCGTGGCTGTACGCGACGTCGACGAAGCGAGTGTGATCGAGACCACCGTCATCGGGTCGTACCCCTTCCCGGGGTGGCTCGAGCTCGCCTCCTCGCACACGGGCGAGATGGGCCCGGACGACCTCGAGGAGGCGGCACGGGACGCGACGCTGGTCGCGGTCATGGACCAGGTCCGCGCGGGGCTGGACGTGATCAGCGACGGCGAGCAGGGGCGGTTCGACTTCAACCTCTCCTTCTACGCGTACCTGGAAGGGCTGGAGCTAGAGTCGGCGCCGCGGCGGCGCTGGGGCCCGCCCGCGCACGACCAGCGCGGCAAGCACGCGCTGCTGGGAGAGTTGCGCGCGCCGCGCGGGCTGGGGGCGGTCGAGGAGTTCGAGCGGCTGCGCTCGCTGGCGCCGGCCGGTCAGGCGCTGAAGGCGAGCGTGCCGGGGCCGTACACGCTGGCCGGGCGGATCGAGCATCCCGACCGCTGGGAGGTCACGGAGATGCTGATCCCGATCGTGGGGTCCGAGCTCTCGCGGCTGGTGGACGCGGGCTGCGAGCGGATCACGCTGGACGAGCCCTCGATGTCGTGCTACGCGTGGCGGGAGGACACGGCGCGGATGGTCGACGTGTTCAACCGCACCGTGGCGGACGTGCGAGGGCGCTGCCGTGTCGGGACCCACCTGTGCTTCGGCAACTTCAAGGGCCGCGCCGTGGGCCGCCGCCGCTACGCGCCGATGTTCCCCGCGTTCCTCGAGATGCACGCCGACGAGCTGCACGTCGAGATGGCCTCGCGCGAGTTCGCCGAGCTCGAGGTGATCGAGCAGGTCGTCGCGGCGGGCAAGGACGTCGGCGTGGGGGTGATCGACGTCAAGTCGTACTACATCGAGTCGCCTGAGGACGTCGAGGAGCGGGTGCGCGCGTGCCTGCGGTTCGTGCCGCCGGACCGGCTCTCGGTCTCGCCCGACTGCGGCCTCTCCCAGACCGCCCGCTGGGCCGCCCGGCGCAAGCTGGAGAACCTGGTCGAGGGCGCTCGCCGCGTTCGCCAGGTTTAGTGCGTTTCGTCACGGGAAAGGCCGTTTCTGGGAGGCGACCTTTCAGGGGGTGCGCATGGCGACGATCACGCCAGACAGGACACGGCCACCGGAGCCACAGGGCTTCGAGCTACCGAGTCGGTACTTGCCCGCGGTCGAGACGCGGGATCTGCCGGAGCCGGTGCCGTTCAGGAAAGTCGTCGGGGCCAGCGTCATCATCCTGGCCACGGCCATCGGCTCGGGCGAGTTCGTCCTGTGGCCGTACATCACGTCCCAGGTGGGGCTGGTGTTCATGTGGGCGGCCGTCGTCGGCTTCCTGGTCCAGTTCTTCATCAACATGGAGGTGGAGCGCTACACGCTCGCTACCGGCGAGACCGCGCTCACCGGATTCTCGCGGCTGTGGAAGCCGTGGGGCGTGCTGTTCATCGTGTTCGCGCTGTGTCAGAACTTCTGGCCCGGCTGGGCGACTGGCGCGGCGACGACGTTGACCTTCGCCGTCGGGGGCGGCGACGTGGTGACGATCACCGTGCTCGCATTGATCTCCATCGGCCTGGCGCTGACCGCCTCTCCCGTCGTGTATCAGACCGTCGAGAAGGCGATGGGGGTCATGGTCTTCTTGATCATGGCGTTCGTCGTGATCGCCGTGGTGCTGGCGACCGACGCTGGCTCGTGGGGCGACTTCGCGACGAGCTTCACCGAGCCGGAGATCCCCGTCGGCGGGGACCTGACCATCGCGCTGCTGCTCGGCGCCCTTGCCTTTGCGGGCGCGGGCGGGGCCAACAACCTCGTGCAGAGCAACTACATCCGCGACAAGAACATGGGCATGGGCGAGAGGATCCCGCACATCGTCTCGCCGATTACCGGCGAAGAGGAGGCGGAGGCGCCGTTCGGCTACACGTTTACGGTGAACGACGAGAACATGCGCCGCTGGCGCGGCTGGTGGAGCGTCGCCAACAAGGAGCAGTTCATCACCTTCTTCCTGATCGGCGTGACGTCGCTGATCGTGCTGTCGGTGCTGACCTACTCGACCGTCGGCGTCGGCGCCGACCTCGGCGAGGAGTTCGCCTTCATCGAGGCCGAGGGCAACGCGCTGAAGGGCACGATCGCCCCGTGGTTCGGAACCGGGTTCTGGATCTGCGGCGCCATCTGCCTGTTCTCGACCAACCTCGGGATCCTCGACTACACGTCGCGCCTGATCGCCGATCAGCTGAAGGTGAGCGCGATGCGGGACAGCACGTTCTGGTCGGAGAGCAAGATCTACTTCACCGCCGTGTGGACCATGATCGTCTTCGGCTGCATCGTGCTGCTGAGCGGGCTCGAGCAGCCGCTGCTGCTGCTCGTCATCTCGTCGTCGATCGCCGGCGTGATGATGTTCATCTACTCGATCCTGCTGATCCAGCTCAATCGGCGAGCGCTGCCGAGGCAGATCAAGATCAGCGGCGTACAGGCTCGCCGTGCTGGCGTTCTCGGTGCTGTTCTTCGGGGTGTTCTCGGTGCTGCTGGTGTACGACGAGGGGAAGGCGCTGTTCTAAAGGCGCTCGGGGTCCGGATCGTCCTCGCGCTGTTCATCTGGATGGCGCTGATCGTGATCGCGCTGGCGCTGGGGCTGCTCTAAGCGGCCCCCGCCGGCCCACCGCTCGCCGCGGCGGTGGCGCAGCGCTACGAGGACACCGTCGTGCTGGCGATGCCGCTGCGACCGCTGGTGCCACTCCTCGCGCCGTTCGGCAGCTCGCGGACGACCGGCCACAGCACCGCCATGAGGTGATCGGCGACCCGCTCGAGCGGGATCTCGGGGTGCGCGACCGCCCAGAAGGCGATCGCCTCCGCGGCGCCGACGAACGCGTGCGCGATGGCGTCGAGCTGCTCGGCGTCGGGCTCCGCGGTCCAGCCGGGCAGCTCGCGCAGGAGCTGGGCGATGAGACCGGACTGCTCGGCCCGGATCGCGCCCGCCGCCTCGCCGAACCGGCCGCCCTCGCCGAAGAGCACGACCCACGTCGCCCGCTGCTGGTCGGCGAAGGTGAGGAACGCCTCGATGCCCGCCCGTAGCGCCCGCTCGGGCTCGTCCGCGCCGCGCACCGCCACCGCGATCTCCTCGAACAGCCGCCCGCGGGCGCGCTCGACGCACGCGAGCAGCAGCCCCTCCTTGGAGCCGAAGTAGTCGTACAGCATCGGCTTCGAGATCCCCGACGCGGCCGCGATCGCGTCCATCGAGACGCCGTGGTAGCCGCGCTCCGAGAACAGCCGCTCCGCCGCGGCCACCATCTGCGCCTCCCGCACGGCACGAGGGGTCCGCCCGCGCGGGTACGTCGTGCCAGGCGGATCGGGGGCGGGGCCCGCGAGGTCGTGGCCCGGGGGTATGGGGATGTGCGGCACGCCACGCATCTGTTTCTGAGAGTCTACCCAGGGTAACCTACCGTCAGTAACCTACCACCGGTAACAAAGGGGTCAGACCCCCTTACTACCGCCGGTAACCCGATGACGATCGAATCCATTGCCTTGTTTGCCGCTGGCGAGCCGGCCGGCGGCGCGCCGATCCAGGACCTCGTGCCGGCGGCGCTCGTCGGCGGCGTCCTCACCGCCGCCGCGCTGGTCCTCGGCGCGACCCACCGGTCGGGTCGCGTGACGTTGCTGTCCCGGCTCGCCGGCCTCGCGGAGCGGGCCGTGCCCGTCCCGGGCTGGGCCGCGCTGCCTGTCCTGCTCACGCTCGGCTCGCTCGGCATCGCGGCGTTCGGCTTCTTCTGGGACGTCGCCACGCACATCGACTCCGGCCGGGACTCGGGGCCGTTCGCGAACGTGGCCCACTACCCGATCCTGCTCGGCCTCGGCGGCGTCGCGCTCGCCGGCTTCCTCGCCTGCGTCCTCGGCGCTGACGACCGCGACCGCGCGGCGCTCACCGTCGCGCCCGGTTGGCGGGTGCCGCTCGGTGGCGCGCTGCTCCTGCTGTGCGGCGCCGTCGCGATGCTCGGCTTCCCGCTCGACGACGTCTGGCACCGCATCTTCGGCCAGGACGTCACGCTCTGGGGCCCGACCCACGTGCTGATGATCGGCGGCGCGTCGCTCGCGCCGATCGCCGCCTGGCTGCTGCTCGTCGAGGGCCGCCGCGCGACCGGCCGCCCGCACGTGAGCCGGCGGCTGACGCTGCTCGCCTGGGAGGTCCAGCTCGCCGGCGCGACCCTGATCGGCCTCTCCACGCTGCAGCTCGAGTTCGGCTACGGCGTGCCGCAGTTCCAGCTCGACTTCCACCCGATCCTGATCGCGCTTGCGGCCAGCATCGCGCTGGTCGCCGCGCGGCTGCGCCTCGGCCGCGGCGGCGCGCTCGCCGCCACCGGCGCCTACCTGCTGATCATGACCCCGATGGTCCTGATCATCGGGCCCGGCCTCGGCCACACGTTCCTGCACTTCCCGCTCTACCTCGTCGAGGCGGCGCTGGTCGAGCTCGCCGCGCTCGCGCTGGCCGGCCGCGGCGCGATCGCCATCGGTGCCGCCTCCGGCGCCCTGATCGCCACGGTCGGCCTCGCGGTCGAGTGGGCCTACTCGCGGGTCGCGATGCCGATCCCCTGGAACGCCGCGCTGTTGCCGGAGGCGCCCGTCCTCGCGCTCGTCGCCGCACTCGCGGGCGGCCTGCTCGGCGCCCACCTGGGCTGCGGCCTCCAGGGCCACGCCACGTTCCCGCGCCTGCTGCCCGCGGCCGCGCTCGCCCTCGTCGGCGCCTGCATCGCGGTCCCGCTCGCCACCGACGACGGCGAGCCGATCCGCGCCACCGTCGTGCTCGAGGAGACGCGCCCCGCACCGCAGCGCGAGGTGCTCGCCACCGTCCGCGTCGACCCGCCCGACGCCGCCGACGACGCCAAGTGGCTGCACGCGATGGCCTGGCAGGGCGGCGGCAGCCGGGTGGTCGAGCTCGACCGCGTCGGCGCCGGCATCTACCGCGCGACCGAGCCCGTGCCGGTCCACGGCGACTGGAAGACGATGGTGCGCCTCCACCGCGACCGCGCGATCCTCGCCCTGCCGCTCTACATGCCCGCGGACTCCGGCATCCCCGCCCGCGAGGTGCCCGCCGAGCCCCGGTTCGAGCGCAGCTTCCAGGCCGACCACGAGATCCTGCGCCGCGAGGAGCGCGGCGCGGCGTCGTGGCTCTCCGGCGCCGCCTACGGGATCCTCGGCGTCGTCGCGCTCGCGTGGCTCGCGGCCATCGTCGCCGCCGTGACGCGACTGGAGCGTGTCACGCCCGCAGCGGGCACACCGCGCACCTGTTAGCTGTTCTTACCGGAGCTTCGAGAGGTGGAGCGTCTGCGGCCTGCGTTCGCGCGCGGCGGCCCGGCTGGGTCGACTTCGGCGAGGCGGCGGACCTCGCGGGCGATGGCGAGGAGGTCGTGGGCGCTGTGGATGGCCTCTTCGGCGGAGTCCAGCTCGTCGAGCACGGCGCGGATCAGGGCCGCCTCGCGGACGTACTGCGAGACGCTGATCCCCTGCGCGTCTGCTGCGCGAGCGATCGCCGTATATGCCCGGTCTGCGAACCGGATCGTTGTCGCGTGCAGGGCCACGGACGGAACACTAGCGGCGTCGCGTGCGACGGCCACCGGCGGCCGTCGACAAGGTGCGATCACCGGGGAGCGACGGAATCCTTGACACGCAGCGGCTGGCCTGCGGTAGTGTCGCCGCCATCGCGGTATCGGATACGGCACCGCGTATCTCGCGCAACAGGCCGTCCATGAGAAAGGAGCCAGGATGGGCTTCAAGCGTTACGTCGTGCTGCCGGTCGTCCTCACGATGATTGCGGCGGCAGCTGTGCCCGCGCAGGCGGCGGTCTTCGAGAAGGGCGCGTTCACGTTCGAGGACAGCCAAACGGAAGACATGTGCGGGCTGGAGGTGCGCCACGACTTCGTTGTCAGCGCGCACTTCCGCAGTCGCACTGGCAAGGGTGATCTCGATCAGGCGTTCTTCGGCCAGTCCAGGGAACACTTCACCGACACCTTCACCAACCTCGCGAACGGCAGGTCGTTCACGGTCGATGGCCGGGTCACGATTATGGACGTCAAGGCCAGCCCGCTCGGCGACAACATCTTCGAGTTCACGTTCAGGGAGTCCGGCATCGTCGTCGTGCGCGACATGGACGGCAACGTCGTGCTGCGGGACACCGGCGCGATCTGGACCCTGCAGGTCTTCGACACGCTCGGCGACAGCCAGCCGGGCGGCGAGAGCCTGGACGAGACCGTGATCCGCGTCAGCGGGCCGCATCCCGGCTTCGAACAGGACGAGGACACCTTCTGCGCCACGGTCCACGACATGATCGGGTAGGCGGGTCTTCGGAATCATCGCGCTCGCGTCACGGCGGCGATCGTCGCCGCCGTGACGCGACAGGAGCCCGTCACGCCCGCAGCAGGCACAATGCGCGCGTGATCGAGGGCGACCTGATCGGCCGGCGGGTGGCCGCGGCGCTGATCGACGGCATCGTGGTGTTCCTGCTGTTCGTGCTCGTCGGCCTCGTGACCGGCGAGGCCGAGACGTCCGACTCGTCGGCCTCGGTCGAGCTCGAGGGCGCCGAGACCGTGGTCTGGGGCCTGCTCGGCTTCGCGTACTACTTCGCCACGGAGGCGCGCTGGGGGCGGACGCTCGGGAAGCAGCTGCTCGGCGTGCGGGTCGCGCGCCTCGACGGCGCACCCGCGGACGCCGGGCCCGTCGCGATCCGCACGCTTCTGCGCATCGTCGACGTGCTGCCGTTCCTGTACCTGATCGGCTTCACCGTCTTACTCACGGCGGGCAAGGGCCGGCAGCGGCTCGGCGACATGGCGGCCGGCACCGCGGTCGTGCGTGGTTGACACGGTGTCGGCTGCGAAATAGGCTCGCCGACCTAGCTGTATAGACAGCCGAGGGAGGTCGGCGGCGTGAAGCACATCAGCGACATCAAGGCCGCCGTGGTGGGCACCGGGTTCATCGGTGTCGTCCACGTGGAGGCGCTCCGGCGACTCGGCGTGGAGGTGACCGGCGTGGTCGGATCGACCCCTGAGCGAGCCGCGGCGAAGCCCGGTCTCCCGGCACCGTACCCGAGCTTCGAGGCGATGCTGGCCGACCCCGCCGTCGATGTCGTCCACCTCACGACGCCCAACCACCTGCACTACCCGCAGGTGAGCGACACGCTCGCCGCCGGCAAGCACGTCGTCTGCGAGAAGCCGCTCGCCATGAACTCGGAGGAGACCGCCGAACTGCTGCGGCTCGCCGAGGAGAGCGGACTCGTCCATGCGGTCAACTTCAACATCCGGTTCTACGCCCAGAACCAGGCGGCGCGGGCACGCGTGGCGGGCGGTGAGATCGGCGAGGTGCGGCTGATCTCCGGCGGCTACCTGCAGGACTGGCTGCTGTTCGACACCGACTGGAACTGGCGCCTCGATCCGGCGGCGGGCGGCTCGCTGCGCGCGGTGGGCGACATCGGCTCGCACTGGATCGACCTCGTCACCTTCATCACGGGCCGCCACGTCGAGGCCGTGATGGCCGACCTGACCACGTTCATCGACGTCCGCAAGCAGCCGACCGGTCCCGTGGAGACGTTCAGCGGCGCGAGCGCGGGCGAGACCGTCGACACCGTGATGGAGACCGAGGACGCGGCCGGGCTCCTCCTGCGGCTGACCGGCGGCGCCCGGGCGGCGGCGACGATCTCGCAGGTCTCGGCCGGACGCAAGAACCGGCTCAGTTGGGAGATCGACGGCTCGAGGCCGCGATCGCCTGGCACTCCGAGGCGCCCGAGGTGCTGTGGATCGGCCACCGCGAGCGCCCGAACGAGCTGCTGCTCCGCGAGGCCGGCGACTACCCGCCCGGCCATGCGGAAGGGTTCCCCGACACCTTCAAGCACCTCTACCGCGCCGTCTACACCGCCGTCGCGAACGGCGGCCCGCCCGACGAGCCGGACTACCCCACCTTCGCCGACGGCCACGAGGAGGCGCTGATCGCCGACGCCATCGCCCGCTCGCACGCCGAGCAGCGCTGGATCGACGTCGAGCCAGTGGTGGTGCCGTGAAGCTCGGCCTGCTGACCGCCGCGTTCCCGACCCTGACGCTCGACGAGATCGCCGACTGGGCATCGGGGAACGGCTTCGAGGCGCTCGAGGTCGCGTGCTGGCCCGCCGGCGAGGGCGCCGCGCGCCGCTATGCCGGCGTCTGCCACATCGACGTCGACACGCTCGACGAGGCGCGCGCGCAGGAGATCGTCGCCGGCCTCGAGCGCCGCGGCCTGGTCATCTCGGCGCTCGCCTACTACCCGAACCCATTGTCCGCCGACCCGGAGGCCCGCGCGGCCGCCCAGGACCACCTGCGCAAGGTGATCGCGGCGGCGCCGAAGCTCGGCGTCGACACCGTCGGCACGTTCGTCGGCCGCGACCGCAGCAGGAACCTGCCGGACTCGCTCGCGGACTTCCGCGAGGCCTGGCCGCCGCTTGTGAAGCACGCCGCCGAGCACGGCGTGCGGATCGCGATCGAGAACTGCCCGATGATCTTCTCCCACGACGAATGGCCGGGCGGCGACAACCTCGCCTACGCGCCCGCCATCTGGCGCGAGATGTTCACCGCGATCCCGGACGAGAACTTCGGGCTCAACTTCGATCCCTCGCACCTGGTCTGGCAGATGATCGACACCGAGCGGGCCGTGCACGAGTTCGGCGAGCGGATCTTCCACGTCCACGGCAAGGACCTCGAGGTCCGGCCCGACGGGCTGTACGAGCACGGCGTGATGAGCGTCGGCATGGGCTGGCAGGTCCCGCGCCTGTGCGGGCTGGGCCAGGTGGACTGGGGCCGCTTCGTCGGGGCGCTGTACGCGGTCGGCTACGACAACGTCGTGTCGATCGAGCACGAGGACCGCCGCTTCGAGGGCGACGTCGACCTCGTCCAGCGCGGGTTCCTGATCGCCCGTAACACGCTCAGGCCGCTGCTGGCGTGATCGGCCTCGCCAAGCTGGCGGCGGGCGAAGGGAACGTCGACCTCGCCGAGCGGCCCGAGCGCGCGCCCGAGCCGGGCGAGGTGGTGCTCGACGTCGCCGCGGCGGGGATCTGCGGCACCGACCTCCACATCTGGCTCGGCGAGTACGACAGCGTGCCGCCCGTGACGATGGGGCACGAGGTATGCGGCACCGTGGCGGAGGTCGGCGAGGGCGTCGACCCGGGCTGGATCGGCGCGCGCGTGGCGGTCGAGACCTTCTTCTCCACGTGCGGCGTGTGCCCGTACTGCCGCGCCGGCCGGCTCAGCGTGTGCGAGCAGCGGCGCTCGATCGGGACCCACGTCGACGGCGGCTTCGCCCCGCGGCTGGTGCTGCCGGCCCGCAACCTGCACCGCGTCCCGGACGGGCTCCCCGACGCGGCCGCGGCGCTGACGGAGCCGCTGGCGTGCGTGTGCAACTCGCTGCTCGACCCGGCGGCGGTCCGGCCGGGCGACGACGTGCTCGTGATCGGCCCGGGCGCCATCGGGCTGCTCGCCGCGCAGGTCGCGCGGGCGTGCGGCGGCCGGGTCAAGGTGCGGGGCACCGAGCGTGACGGGCCGCGCCTCGCGCTCGCCGAGGAGATCGGATTCGAGACCTCGGTGGGCGGCGAGCCGCTCGAGGTCGACGTCGTCGTCGAGTGCTCGGGCGCGGGACCGGGGATCGCAGACGCCCTGCGCGCCGCCCGGCGGCGCGGGCGCATCGTCCAGATGGGCCTGCGCGGCGCGGACATCACGATCCCCTACGACCTGATCTGCCTCCACGAGCTCACCGTGACCGCCGGCTTCGCCTCCAACCCCGCGTCCTGGCGCCGCGCGACCGCGCTGCTCGACGCCGGCGCCATCGCGCTCGATCCGCTGGTGAGCGAAGTCGTGCCGCTGCGCGAGTGGCGCCGCGCGTTCGAGGCCTCGCGCGCCGGCGAGGGCGTCAAGTTCGTACTCGACCCGCGATGACGGCGGTCATCTTCGACTGCGACGGCACGCTGGTGGACTCGGAGCCGCTGGCCCGCCGCGCGTGGCAGCGCTCGCTCGACCCGTACGGCTACACGGTCACCGACGCGGACGCCGAGGCGACCGTCGGCCTGCCGTTCCCCCGGACGCACGAGTACTTCGCGGAGCGCGTCGAGCTGCCGCCGGTCGAGCCGTTCTGGGCCGACTTCTCCGGCGAGCTGTTCCAGCTCATCGACCGCGAGCTGGTGGTGTTCGACGACGCCGTCGAGGCCGCGCGGGAGCTGCGCGCCCGCGGCATCCCGGTCGGCGTCGCGTCGTCGAGCCCGCGCGAGCGGCTGCACCGGACGCTCGACCGCGCCGGCCTGCTCGGCGACTTCGAGGTCACGGTGGCCGGCGACGAGGTGACAAACGGCAAGCCGGCGCCGGACATGTTCCTGCTCACCGCGCAGCGGCTCGGGGTGGCGCCGGGAGACTGCATCGCGGTCGAGGACAGCCCGACCGGCGTGCGGGCTGCCCGCGCCGCCGGCATGCACACGATCGCGGTCTGCCGCGTCCCCGGGACCGAGGCGGCGCTCGCCGGCGCGCATCGCGTGGTTGACTCCCTGACCGCCGACACGATCCTCGACGCCACATGATCGCCACCGCCGTCTCCTCCGTCGTGACCAACGGCAAGTCCGCCGGCTGCCGGGCGATCGACCTGCGCGTGGAGGGCGGCATCGAGCTGCGGCTGCTGCCCGACCGCGGGCTCGACGCCGGCGAGGCGTGGTTCGCCGGCCTCCCCCTCGACTGGCGCTCGCCGGTCGGCGAGACCGCGAACGTCGCCAACGACTGGATGCTCTCCTTCGGGGGCGGGCTGATGGTCACGTGCGGGCTGCGAAACGTCGGCGTGCCGTCGGAGGGCCACGGCCAGCACGGCGACTACACGTTCCAGCGGGCCGACGTCGAGGCGGTCGAGCGCTCCGGCGACGCGCTGATCGTCCAGGGTCGGATCTCCGAGGTCGCCGCGCTCGGGCACCACCTCGAGGTCGAGCGCACGTGGCGGACGCACGCCGGCCAGGGCCTCGTCCAGCTCGAGGACGTCGTCACCAACCGCGGCCAGGCGCTCGAGCCGGCGCTGCAGCTCTACCACGTCAACTTCGGCCCGCCGCTGTGGGCGGAGGGGTCCGAGCTCGTCCTCGACGCCCGCACCACCCAGCCGCGCGACGCCGACGCGGAGCCGTTCGCGGACGCGTGGAACCGGGCGCCCGCCGTGCAGCCCGGCGCGCCCGAGCGGGTGTTCGAGCACGAGGTGCAGTCGGGGCGCGACGGCTGGTCCAGCGCGACCGTCCGCGGCGCGGGGCTCGAGGTCACCGTGCGCTGGGACGCCGCGACGATGCCGCGCATGTGGCAGTGGGTACATCCCGCGTACGGGGTGCTCGGGCTGGAGCCGGCGAACTGCTCGGTTCTCGGCGTCGCGCACGACCGCGCCGAGGGCCGGCTGCCGGAGCTCGCGCCCGGCGAAGAGCGCCGGACGCGACTGGAGATCCGCGCCCGCCGGCTGTAACGTCCGGCCTGCGGTGCGTCGAAGTCTCTAGCACTACGCGCTGTACCCGCGACCGCCTCCTCGCGCGTGCGCTGATTCCGCATGCCCTTTCGAGACCGAGGCGGACGCGCTTCGGGCTCTATCGCGAGCCGTCGTCGCTCGGCAGCTCGACGTCGAACTGCACGTCGAGCCCGTAGCGCGCGCCGGCGTAGCGGGACTCGCAGAGCTCGAGCGGATGGCCGTCCTGGTCGTGGATCACGCGCTTCTCGACCAGAAGCGGGGACCCTTCTGCAACCTGGAGGAGCAGTGCGTCCTCCGCGTCTGCAGCCTCGGCGCCGAGCCGGGCGCGGCCCATGGTCGGGACGTGGCCGCCCTCGACGAGCGTGTCGTGCAGCGACTCGTGCTCGAGGTCGGCGTCGAGGATGAGCGGCGCGATGGTGGCCGGGAAGACCGCCTCCTCGATCGCCATCGGCTCCTCGTCGGCCACCCGCAGGCGGCGGACGGCGACCACGTTGGCGCCGGGCTCGAGCTGGAGCCGCGACGCCTCGGCGGGCCCCGGCTCGCGCACCTCGCGCGTGAGCAGCCGCGAGCCGGGGACGCGGCCGCGCCGGCGCATCTCCTCGGTGAACGAGAGCAGGTTGCCGGCCTGCCGGTGCACGGGCGGCTCGGCCACGAACGTCCCGCGGCCGGGCACCCGGTACACGAGTCCCTCCTGCGACAGCCGCTGCACCGCGTTGCGCGCGGTCATGCGGCTCACGCCGAACTCCTCGCACAGCATCGCGTCCGAGGGCAGCGGGTCGTCGGGCTTGAGGTCGGCGATGCGGGCGCGCAGCGCCTGCTCGATCTCGTAGTAGCGCGGGACGAAGCGGGCCGGCGGCTCGGCGCCCTCGCGGACGCGGCGGTTCATGCCCGCACCGCCGCGGCGTCGAGGGCCCAGCGCGCCGGCCGGTGCGGCGCCGCGCCGCGCAGCCCGAGGTCGAGCAGCGTGAGATGCCAGCGGCCGAGGTTCGCGCACAGCACGCGATCGAGCTCGGGGCCGACGAAGCAGACGTTGGTGGGCGCGCCGAGGAGCGTTCCCTGCGGGTCCTGCGCGACGACCTCGAGGCGGCCCTCCGCGTCGAGGTGGTAGATCCGGTCGGGCCGGTAGCAGGAGATCAGCGCGCCGCCGTCGGCGGTGAACGCGATCCCGTCCAGGACGGTGCCGAGGATCGTGCAGATCTCCTGGCGCGCCCCGGTCTGCAGGTCGAAGCGCGAGACGATCGGGACGTAGGACTCGACCACCCACAGCCAGCGGCCGTCCGGTGTCACCGCGCAGCCGTTGGTGAAGTGCGGGACCTCGCGCGAGAACGTCTCCACCGAGCCGCCGGCGTCGATCCGCACGAGCCGGCCGTCGTCCGCGCCCCAGCTGCCGGAGTCGCTCACGTAGAGCGTGCCGTCGGGCCCGAACGCCGGCCAGTTGGGGAAGGTGAGGCCGGTCGCGATCCGGCGGACGTCCTCGCCGTCGTACGCGCACAGCGAGCCGTCGCTCGACGCGCACACGGCGAGCCGGCCGCGGCCGTCGACCGCGAGGCCGAGGACGAAGCCGGGCGCTCGCGCGACCTCCTCGACCCGTGCGCCGCGGACGCGGTAGAGCTGGCCGGCCTCGCCGCCCGCCCACACCACGTCGTCAACTGGGTCGTACGCGACGCCCTCGGGATGGTCGAGGCCGTCGACTAGCACGCGCGCGCGGCCGGAGGCGGGGAGGTGGGCGAGCGGGTCCATCTAGTCGCGCGCGTGCCCGACGCTGCCGTTGATGGTCAGGCCGCCGTCGACCACCAGCTCCTGCCCGGTGACGTAGCGCGAGGCGTCCGAGGCGAGGAAGAGCGCGGCATCGGCAACCTCCTCGGGCGTCCCGATGCGGTGCAGCCCGATCCGCTGCTCGTACACACGGCGGACATCGGCCGACCAGGCGGTGCGGTTGAGCGGCGTGTCGATCGCGCCCGGGGCGAGCGCGTTCACGGTGATGCCGTGGTCGGCCAGCTCGAGCGCGAGCACCTTGGTCATGGCCACGATCGCGCCCTTGGCCGCGACGTACGCGCCGAGGTCGGCGACGACGAGGATGTCGGCGGCGCTCGACACGTTGACGATCCGGCCGCCCGCGCCTTGGGCGGTCATGGCGCGGCCGGCGGCGCGGCAGCCGTAGAAATAGCCGTGGAGGTTCGCGGCCAGCAGCCCGTGCCAGTCCTCGTCGGTCGTCTCCAGCAGCGGCTTGACCATCAGCCGCGCGGCGTTGTTGACCCAGATGTCGATCCCGCCGAGCTGGTCGATCGCGGTGGCCGCGAGCCGCTCGACGTCCTCGACGCGGCCGGTGTCGCCTTGGAGCATCACGCACTCGACGCCGTGCTCGCGCACCCCGGCAGCGGTGCGCTCGGAATCGGCTTTGTCGATGCCTGCGACGTGGGCGCCCGCCGCTCCGAGGGCGAGTGCGATCGCGCTGCCGATCCCCGTTGACGCCCCGGTGACGACCGCGCGCTTGCCCCGGAGGCTGAAGGCGGCCGGTACGGTGGCCGTCGCGACGTCGATGTGCGAGCTCATGTCCGGTTGTCTAGACGGGTGACCCTCGTCGCGACACTACCGGCCCGCGGCACCCTTCGTCAACGTGATCTGCCACGCCGGTCCGACGCGCTCGCGCGCGAACGCGTGGCCCTCGTCGGCGGCCAGGGCCGCGAGGTCGATCGGCGCCTCGGGATCGGTCGCGAGGACGACCAGCGTCTCGCCCGCCGCCATCGCGCCGAGCTCGCGGCGGGCGCGGATCAGCGGCAGCGGGCAGTGCAGGCCGCGGGCGTCGAGGGTTCGTACGATCACGACATGATCGCCGTACGGAACGAGGAGCGCGGGACGGTGGGGGGATGATCGCGGTGGTGCTCGAATCGGGCGAACTCGAGCGCCTCTACACGGGGCTGTCGCTGCTCGTCTCGGCGGCGTCCGACGGGCGGCCGGCCCGTGCGCTCGTCGGCTTCGGCGCGCTCGCGCCGATGCTCGACGACCGACTGATGGCCCGTGCGCTCCGCCCCGACGCCGCGCCGGATGTGTCCGAGGCCGGACGCGAGGCGTTCGCGCGCACGCTCTCCGAGCTGCGCGACACGGCGCTCGAGCTCGAGGACTGTCGCGTGTGGGCGTGCGCGGCGGCGGTCGAGGCGACCGGCGCCGACCGGACGCTGGTCGAGGCGCGGCTGGAGGGCGTGCTGTCGACGCCGCGCTTCCTCCGTGAGGTGGTAGGCGCGGACCTGGTGGTGGTGTGAGGCGCGCCGCAACGGCGCTCCTGCTGCTGCTCGTGGCCGGCTGCGGGAGCGCGTCGCCGGACCTGTTCGAGGTCCGCCGCACCGGGGAGGACCGCAACGCCAACGTCACGATGGTGGTCAACGACGGCGGCCACGTGACCTGCAACGGCGAGGAGCACCCGCTCGACGCCGACCGGCTCCTCCAGGCCCGCGAGCTGACGCGCGAGCTCGCCAAGCCGGCCGAGCTGGGGCTCGACCTGCCGCCCGGGCCGGGCGCCGTCCTCAGCTACCGCGTCCGGATGGAGGCCGGGACCGTCAGCTTCTCGGACACGTCGCGCGGCAACCCGCGTGCCTTCTTGCGGGTTGCCGCCTTCACCAAGGACGTGACCGAGCGCGTTTGTGGGATCGTTCGCCCATGACCAGGGATCCGCGCGCCGGCGCCCTGATCGCCGCTATCACGGGCGGCGACGTGGACGCCGTCCGCCAGCTCGTGCGCGAGACCCCGGCGCTGGCCTCCGCCCGGGACGAAGGAGGCCTGCCGGTGGTCCTGCTTGCGCTCTTCCACCAGCAGCGCGAGGCGGCCGAGGCGCTGCTCGAGGCCGAGCCGGAGCTCGGCGTGCTCGAGGCCGCCGCGGCCGGGCGCACGGACCGGCTGCGGGAGCTGCTGGCGGCCGACCCGAACGCGATCCGCGAGCGCACGCCGGAGGGCTTCACCACGCTCGGCCTGGCGGCGTTCCTCGGCGGGCCCGAGGCGGTCCGGATCCTGCTCGAGCACGGCGCCGACGCCGACGACGACGCAGACAACCCATTCGGCGTCCGGCCCGTGCACGCGGCCGGCGCGGCACACGACACCGAGACGATGCGGCTGCTCCTCGAGGGCGGCGCCGATCCCAACGCCCGCCAGCAGGGCGGCTTCGTCCCGCTCCACGAGGCCGCGCACACCGACGACGTCGACATGGCCCGCCTCCTGCTCGACCACGGTGCCGACGCGTCGCTGGCCGCCGACGACGGGCGCGACGCGGTCCGCATGGCCGCCGACGACGGCAGCACGAGGGTCGCCGCGCTGTTCGCCGCGGCTCAAGCCCCGAAGTGAACCTTGCCGTTCGACCGCGCGCGGGCCTGCGCGCGGTTGACGAAGTCGAGCCGCTTGATCGCCGCGCGGAATAGCCGCGTGACGAGCCGCAGGCGCGCGGACTCGGAGCGAAGGTCGAGCAGGCCCTGCTTGGCGTCGAGGCCGAACTCGACGGTGGCCGCCATCTGGTACGCGGTCATGGCGCCGATCTCGTCGAGGTCGGGCGTGCGGTCGGTGGCCTCGTTGACGAGGTCGGCGTATGCGCCATGGGCGGCCTCGGCGAGGTCGGCGTCGGTCTCCTCGTCCCGGTCGTCGAGGAACTCGACAGTGCCGGCCGGGTAGGGCAGCTCCTCCTGGCGCGTCTCGATCCGGAACGGCCGCGTGCCGCGGGCGATGAGGTTGATGCGGCCGTCGTCGAGCCGCTCGACCACCTCGGCGATCTCGCACGCGCAGCCGATCGTCCGCAGCCCGTCCTCGGCCATCCAGACGATGCCGAACTCGGACTGCTCGTCCAGGCAGCGCCCGATCATCGTCTTGTAGCGCTCCTCGAAGATGTGGAGCGGGATGAGCTCGGTAGGGAGCGCGACCATGCCGAGCGGGAACAGTGGGAAGTCCCGGACGAGCGGCACCAACGAAGAGTCTACGTCTGCGGCTCGGCCGTCTCGGCGCGATCGCCGACCCGGCGTCGCGCGCCACGCGCGGGACTCTAATGAGCCGCCGCAACCGCGCCGGCGGGCGCGGCGGCGGCGGAGTCGCCCTCGCGGTCGACGGTCAGCCGGTGCGCGAGGTAGACGGGGATCGCGGACAGCAGGATCACGAGGACTCCGACGACGTTGACGATCGGCAGCTGGTTCGGGCGCGAGAGGTTGGCGAGGATCCAGATCGGCAGCGTCTGCTGCTGGCCGGCGGTGAACGTCGTCACGATCACTTCGTCGAACGAAAGCGCGAACGCCAGCAGCCCGCCTGCCACCATCGCCGAGCGGAGCGCCGGCAGGGTGACGAGCCGGAACGTCGTCCACGTGTCGGCCCCGAGATCCGCGGACGCCTCCTCGAACGACCCCGACGTTCGCCGCAATCGCGCGATCACGTTGTTGTAGATCACGACGATGCAGAACGTGGCGTGGCCGACGATCACCGTGAAGAGCCCGAGGCCGACGCCGAGCGGCGACAGCACCTCCCGGAACGTCGCGTTGAGCGCCATGCCGGTGACGATGCCCGGCAGCGCGATCGGCAGGATCACGAGGAACGAGATCGTCTCGCGGCCGAAGAAGCGGTAGCGCGACACCGCCAGCGAAGCCAGCGTCCCGAGCAGCAGGGCGATCAGGGTCGCGCCCGTCGCGGCCTTGACCGAGGTCCACAGCGCCTCCCGTACGCCCGGGTTCTCGAACGCGCGGCCGAACCAGTCGAGCGTGAGCCCCGGGATCGGCCACTTCAGCGTCCGCCGTTCGTTGAACGCGTAGAGGAAGATCACCGCGATCGGCAGGTAGATGAACGCCAGCGTGATCGCGGTGCCGATCCGCAGCAGCAGCCGGGTCGTGCGCGAGAGATGCATCAGAGCGACTCGAAGGCGCCGAGCTTCCGCGCGACGAGCAGGTAGACGAGCATGATCACGACCGGGACCGTCGCGAACGCGGCGGCGAGCGGCAGGTTGTTCGCCACGCCGACGTTCGTGTAGACGACGTTCCCGATGAACTGCGTGCTGCTCACGATCTGCGGCGTGATGTAGTCGCCCAGCGTCAGCGAGAACGTGAAGATCGAGCCCGCCACCAGCGCGGGCAGCGCGAGCGGCAGGATCACGCGCCGGAACGTCAGCCACGCGCCGCCGCCGAGGTCGCTCGACGCGTCGAGCAGCGAGTCGGGGATCCGCTCGAGCCCGGCGTAGACCGGCAGGACCATGAACGGCAGCCACAGGTACGAGAAGACCAGCCACGTGGCGACGTTGCCGAACCCAGGCCCATGGAGCCCGAACGGGTCGAGCGCCCAGTTCAGGATCCCGTCCTCGGCCAGGATGATCCGCCAGGCGTAGACCTTGACCAGGTACGACGACCACAGCGGCATGAGCACCGCGATCACGAGCAGGGCGCGCGTCCTCGGCCGCGCCAGCTTGGCCATGTAGAACGCGATCGGGAACGCGAGCAGCGCGTCGGTGACCGTGACCGCGGCGGCGATCAGCACCGTCCGCAGCGCGATCGAGCGGTAGACGTCGTTCTCGAGCAGCGTGCGGAAGTTGTCGAACCCGTAGTCCTGGACGACCTCCCCGGTGAACGTGTCGAGCCGCCAGAACGCGGCCACGAAGAGGACCGCCAGCGAGCCCAGGTACGCGATCACCAGCCAGCCGACGGGCCCCGCGAGCAGCAGCGAGAGCTGCGCCCGCGGGTGGCGCCAGAGGAGGCCGGCCAGCTTGCGGCCGCCGCCGCCGCCAGGCGGCGGCGTTGCCGTTGCCTCGCCGTTCACGGCGAAGCCGTTGTCGTTGTCGTTGTCGTTGCCGTTGCCGTTGCCTTTGCCGTTGCCGTCCGGGGGGTCCACGGGGGGCGGAGCCCCCCGGGTGATGGGGGTCCACGGGGGGCGGAGCCCCCCGGGTGTTATCCCTTGATCTCGGTCCAGGCCTGGACCCACTCGGAGTAGTCCTTGCAGACCTCGCCGCGGTCGTCGCCGCAGTCCTTCGTCGGCGTCTTCCAGTAGGCCACCTGCGAGAAGTAGTCCTCGTCCTCGGCGTGGAAGATGTCGCAGTGGTTCTTCACCGCGGTCTCGGCGCACGCCTTCTGGTTCGAGGGCGCCTCGCCGAACCACTCCGCCACGGCCGCGTTGGCCTTCGGCGAGATGATGTGGTCCATCCACATGTACATGCAGTTGGGGTGGGCGGCCTTGGCGGCGATCATCCACGTGTCCGACCACCCGGTCGCGCCCTCCTTCGGCAGCGTGACCTTGATCGGCACCTTGTCGGCCTCGAGCAGGTTCGCGATCACCTGCCACGTGGTGCCGAGCACCGAGTCGCCGCTCGTGAACGCGGCCTGCTCCTTGGTGTAGTCGGACCAGTACTCGCCGACGAGCCCGCGCTGCGTCTTGAGCAGGTCGACGGCGGCCTGGAACTGCTTGTCGTCGAGCGCGTACGGATCCTCGATCCCGAGGTCCGGCTGGGTCGCCTTGAGGTACAGCGCGGCGTCGGCGATGTAGATCGGGTTGTCGTACGCGGTGACCTTGCCCTTGTACGGCGAGTCGGCGTCGAACACAGCGCCCCACGAGTCAGGCGCCGGCTTGACCGTGTCCGTGCGCCACATGAGCAGGTTCGCCCCGCGCCCGTGCGGCACGCCGTAGGACTGCCCGTCGACGGTGTTCCACGGCTGGCCCTTGAGCGCCTCGAACACGTCGGCGTAGTTGGGGATCAGGTCGGTGTTGACCGGCGCGACATCGCCGCCGGCGATCAGCCGCAGCGTCGCGTCGCCGGACGCGGAGACGCCGTCGTACTGCCCGGTCCGCATCAGCGTGACCATCTCGTCCGACGTGTTGCCGATCTTCGTGTTGACCTGGCAGCCGGTCTCCTGCTCGAAGTCCGATACCCAGTCGACCTTCGGGTCGGTCGACCCGTCCTCGACGTAGCCGGCCCAGGCGATCAGGTTGACCTGGCCCTCGCCCTCGCCGAGCTCGGCCATCGCCTTCGGGCCCTCCGGCGCCTTGACGCCGCTCCCGGAGCTGTCCGAATCGTCGTCGCCGCATCCTGCGGCCAGTGCCAGCGCAGCGGTGGCTGCGAACAGCGCTATCCATTTCGCGTACCTCACGTGCCCTCCTCCTCGGGGATTGCGTACGTGTGCTCCTCGCTCCATCCGACCGTCACCTCTCGACCCTGCTGCTCCAGCGCCTGCGACGACGTGGTCTCGAGGTTCTGGCGCACCACCTGCAGCTCTCCGCCCTCCCGGAGCTCGACGAGGTAGCGCGTGACCATCCCGGCGTAGGCGACGTCGCGCACCACGCCGGGCTCGCTGTACAGGTCGTCGTGCGGGCCCTCCAGCAACCGCACCTTCTCCGGCCTGATCGTGAACCGCCGCCCGCCCCGCTCGAGCACGTTGGAGACGCCGACGAAGCCGGCGATGAACTCGCTGCCCGGGCGCTCGTAGACCTCGGCGGGCGCGCCGACCTGCTCGATCCGGCCGTCGTTGAACACGGCCAGGCGGTCGCTCATGGTCAGCGCCTCCTCCTGGTCGTGCGTCACGTAGACGAACGTGATGCCGACCTCTTGCTGGATCAGCTTGAGCTCGACCTGCATCTCCTGGCGGAGCTTGAGGTCGAGGGCGCCGAGCGGCTCGTCGAGCAGCAGCACCTGCGGGCGGTTGACGATCGCGCGGGCGAGCGCGACCCGCTGCCGCTGGCCGCCCGACAGCTGCGCCGGCCGCCGCCCGCCGAGGCCGGGGAGCCGGACCATCTCGAGCGCGTCGTCGACCCGGCGGTGCCGCTCGTCGCGCGGCACCTTGCGCACGCGCAGCCCGTAGCCGATGTTGTCCGCCACGCTGAGGTGCGGGAACAGCGCGTAGTCCTGGAACACGGTGTTGACGTCGCGCTCGAACGGCGGCAGGCCCGACACCTCGGTTCCCGCGAGCTCGATCGTGCCGGCGTCGGGGAGCTCGAAGCCGGCGATCATCCGGAGCGTCGTCGTCTTCCCCGACCCCGACGGCCCGAGCAGCGTGAAGAACTCGCCGCGTGCGACGTCGAGATCGATGCCGTCGACCGCCGCGACTTCGCCGTAGCGCTTGACCAGCCCGCGGAGCCGGATGTCGGGTGTCGTCTTCAACGGCGCCAGCCTAATGGTCTGGTCGGCACACGTTTTGCACGATCCGGGGCGCCGCTATGGTGCTGCGCGGCCAATGCCGGAGCTCTACGTCCAGCGCGACCAGCCGCCCGGCGTGCCGCCGCTCTCGCTCACCGGCGAACGGACGTTGCCGGACGTACCGGCGGAGAACTACTGGTTCCGCCGACATCTGGTGGTCTACGAGTGGATCGCCGCGCGGGCGCACGGGCGGCGCGTGGTCGACCTTGCGTGCGGAGAGGGCTACGGGTCGGCTGTGCTGTCGCGCACCGCCAGGTTCGTCGTCGGAGTCGACGCCAACCCCGAGGCGTTCGAGCACGCGCGGCTGAAGTACAGCGGTGTTCGCTTCGAGCGGAACATGCTCGAGCTCTGGCGCGGCGACGTGGACTGCGTCGTTTTCCTGCAGACGATCGAGCACGTCCAGGACCCCGACGCCGTGATGGACCACATCCGCGACCTCATCGGTCCCTCCGGCGTCGCCTACATCTCGACCCCGAACGTGCTCACGCTCGCCCCCAAGGGCGCGGATCGGTCCGGCAACCCGTGGCACATGCGCGAGTACCGCGCGCACGAGTACCGGGCGCTGTGCGAGCGCCACTTCGGGTCGGTCGACCTGCTCGGCGTCTTCCACGCGCGCAAGCTGCGTGCGCATCAGTGGGCGATCGAGCACGCCGGCTGGGACGCGCTGCACGCGCGGCTGGGGATCACCCAGACGTTCTACGACCGCTTCACGCCGGCGATCTCCACCCGCGACTTCGCGCTGCGACGGCGCGGGCTGGACCGCGCGCTCGACTTCCTCGCGGTGCTGCGCCCATGATCTCGATCGTCCTCCACACGCACATGCCGTACGTCGAGGGGTTCGGTACGTGGCCCTTCGGCGAGGAATGGCTGTGGGAGGCGATCGCGACCAGCTATCTCCCGCTGCTCGACGTGCTCGACGAGCGGCCCGGGCGCGTCACGCTCTCGCTGACGCCGGTGCTGTGCGATCAACTGGAGGCGCCGGGCGCGCTCGACCGCTGCCTGGCGTTCCTGCGCGAGGTCCGGCCCGAGTCGCACCGGCTCGACCTCGAGACCGCGGACGACGCGGTCGCGGCGGTGCTGGAGCGCAGCGCGGCGGCGTACGTCGCGGCGGCGGACGCGCTCGAGCGCCGCGGCGACGTCCTGGCGGCGTTCGCGCCGCACGTGACGTGGACGTCGGCAGCCACCCACGCCGTCCTGCCGCTGCTGGCGACGGGGACCGGGATCCGGCTTCAGCTCCGGACGGGGATCGCGGCCCACCGGGCCCGCTTCGGCGAGTGGGACGGCGGGCTGTGGCTACCGGAGTGCGCGCACGCGCCGTGGCTCGACGACGTGCTGGAGGAGGCCGGCGTGCGGGTCACCTGCGTCGACTGGACCGACGTCCTCGGCCCCGGGCCGCAGGCGCCGCAGTGCACGAAGGCGGGGGTGGTGGTCGCGCCGCTCGACCGCGAGGCGATCGAGCTGGTCTGGCATCCGGACGGCTATCCCTCGGGCTCCGCGTATCTCGACACCCACCGGCTCACCGAGCGCGCCCACCGCGCGTGGGCGAACGACGGCTCGGTGTACGACCCCGATCGCGCCGCCGCCCAGGTCACCGCCGACGCCGAGGACTTCGTGACGCGCGTGGCCGAGCGGGGCGGCCCGTCGGTGGTCGCGCTCGACACCGAGCTGCTCGGCCACTTCTGGCCGGAGGGCGTCGACTGGCTCGGCGCCGTGCTCGACGCCTGCGAGCGGCGCGGCGTCGAGCTCGCGCCGCCCGGCGCCGGCCCGGTGGTGGACGCCCCGGCCGCGCCGCCGGCGACCTCGTGGGGGCAGGGGCGCGACCTGCGGACCTGGAGCAGCCCGTCCGCAGGCGGCCTCGTGTGGGCGCAGCGGCAGGCCGAGCTGCAGGCGTTCGCGGGGCGCCGCCGCCCTTCCGATCGGGCGCTGCGCGAGCTGATGGCGCTGCAGTCCTCCGACTGGTCGTTCCTCGTCTTCGCCGGCACCGCCGGCGACTACCCGCGCGAGCGCGCGGAGGCCCATCTCGCCGCGTTCGAGGCCGCCCTCGCCGACCCCGGCATGGACCCCGCGCTGCGCAACCTGGCGCCGGGCCTCTGAAGAACCCGGCGGGGTCGCCGATCATTCTGTGGGAAGCGGTGTGTAAGGTGCCCCGCTTCGACACAACCGGACGTTGCCGAATCCTCGTCGCCCAGGCGGCGGGGAACGGGGGAACCGTTGGAGCCGGACGTCATCGGCTCCCGGGGCGAATCACCGCATCCAGTGCGGCGTAGCGCAGGTCTTCGCGCGAGCCCGACAGCTAACCCCGTAGGCGCAGAGACCCAGAGGAGTTCACGCTGTGCCGACAACCGAATTCGCCCCGTGGCGCGAGTCTCAGCGCCGCTCGCGCTCCCGTCGCTTCGAGGCGGCCCGCCGCCTCCGCCGGCTGCGCGGGCGCCGCAGCCTCGCCGCCGTCGCGCTCGCCTCGCTGACGATCGCCGCCGGCACGGCCGCGGCGGGCCAGTCCTCCGGCGGCAAGGTGGTGCGCGCCTCGGGCAGCAGCGTGGCCGCGCTCCAGTCGGCGCTCGGGATCCCCGCCGACGGCATCTACGGCCCGCAGACGCGCCGCGCCGTGCGCCGCTTCCAGCGCGCCCACGGCCTGGTCGTCGACGGCATCGCGGGCCCGCAGACGCTCGCGGCGCTCGGCCTGACCGCGCGCAAGGCGTCGAGCGCAGGGGACGCGTGGACGGTGCTCGCCCGGATCGCGCAGTGCGAGTCCGGCGGCGACCCGACCGCGGTGTCGCGGGACCGCCGCTACTTCGGCAAATACCAGTTCTCGCGCGCCACGTGGAGGGCCGTGGGCGGCTCCGGCAACCCCGCTCGCGCCTCCGAGGCCGAGCAGGACCAGCGGGCGATGATCCTCTACGAGCGGGAGGGCACGGCACCCTGGCCGGTCTGCGGCCGCGGATGACCCACCCGATGATTGATTCCGCGGCCCGCGTGCCCGCATGGCCGCGTACCGTGGATGCCGGGCGGTGCACGCGCGATCGGCACAGTGGCAGAGCCACGGGCCGATTCAGCGGGTGCCGATCCGGCGCCGCGGGACGTGTCCGAGCGGGTGCGTGGGTCGTGGAATCAATCATCTAGCGTTCGCCGCGTGGGCGAGCGCGTCAGCGAGCTGCTCCGGGTCCCGACCGGCCCGGTGGACCTGCACCGGATCGACACGCGGGCGACGCCCGGCTTCACCGGCCGCAAGGCCGACGCCGAGGCGGCTCGGGAGCAGCTCGGCGACCGGCTGTCCACGCTCCAGGAGCAGCTCTACGCCGAGGGGCGGACCGGCGGCCGGCGCAGCGTGCTGCTCCTCCTCCAGGGCCTCGACACCTCGGGCAAGGGCGGGACCGTGCGCCACGTGCTGGGCCACGTCGACCCGGCGGGTGTGCAGGTGGTTGCGTTCGGGCCGCCGACGGCGGAGGAGCGCCGGCACGACTTCCTGTGGCGGATCCGGCGCCGGCTGCCGCGGCCCGGCACGATCGGCGTGTTCGACCGCTCGCACTACGAGGACGTCGTCGCCGTGCGCGTTCGCGGCACCACCGAGCGGCGCACGTGGATGCGCAGATACGACTCGATCAACCGCTTCGAGGCCGAGCAGGTCGCGGGCGGCCTGCGGATCGTCAAGTGCTTCCTGCACATCTCGCCGGCCGAGCAGAAGGAGCGCCTGCTGGCGCGGCTCGACGACCCGACCAAGCGCTGGAAGTTCAACCCGCACGACCTCGACGACCGCGACCGGTGGGACGACTACGTCGTGGCGTACGGCGACGCGCTCGAGCGCTGCAACACGGAGAAGGCGCCGTGGCACGTCGTCCCGGCCGACCGCAAGTGGTACCGGAACTGGGCCGTCACGCTGCTCGTGATCGAGCAGCTCGAGGAGATGGACCTGCGCTGGCCCGAGCCGGCGTACGACGTCGACGACCAGCGCGCCCGGCTGGCCTAACCCTCGCGCGCGCTCGGCCTCCAGACGGCCATGATGTCGCGCATCGAGATGATGCCCTGCACTTCGCCGTTGCTGACGACGACGAGGTGCCGGAACCCGCCGCGGGCCATCGCGTCGGCGGCCTTCTCGAGGTCCCAGTCGGCGTCGGCGAACGCGGCGTTGGCCGTCAGGTGCTCGCCGACCGTCTCGGTGTCCGGGTCCTGGCCGGCCCCGAGCGAGCGCACGATGTCCCGCTCGCTGACGATCCCCGGGCCCGGTTGCTCGGGATCGAAGATCACCGCCGAGCCCACGTTGTGCTCGCTCAGGAAGCGCGCCGCGTCACGCAGGGTACGGCCCGGTGTGATCGTCAGGACCTCCTGTGTCATCGCGTCTCGTACCTTCAACGCCCGCTCCCCTCAGCGACAGGTCTGGTTTGCTGGCGCGAAGATACCTCGCCCGTGAAACTCACGACGACCGACTACCACACGGCCGGTGAGCCGTTCCGGATCGTCACCGCTGGAGCGCCCGCGATCGAGGGCGCCACGGCGGCGGAGCGCCGCGTCTTCGCGCAGGGCAGCGACGCCGTCGACGCGGTCCGCCGGCTGCTGTGCCACGAGCCGCGCGGGCACGCCGACATGTACGGCTGCTTCGTGGTCCCGCCCGACGACGACGGCGCCGACTTCGGCGTGCTGTTCTGGCACAAGGACGGCTACTCGACGGCGTGCGGGCACGGCACGATGGCGCTGGGCGCGTGGGCGGTCGAATCCGGCCTCGTGCGCGCCGAGCCGGACGGCGAGACCGACGTGCGGATCGACGTGCCGTCGGGCCGCGTGCTCGCACGCGTGCGCTGCGCGGGCGGAGCGGTGGAGGCGGTGGCCTTCCGCAACGTGCCGTCGTACGTCATCGCGCGCGGCGTCCCCGCCGCCGGCGTGAGCGCCGACGTCGCCTACGGCGGCGCCATCTACGCGAGCGTGGCGGCGGCCGACCTCGACCTGACCGTGACGCCGGACCACGTGGTCGAGCTGATCGCCGCCGGCCGCGAGGTCAAGCGCGCGCTGGAGGGCTCCGAGGCGGCGCGGCACCCGACCGACGACCGCCTCTCCGGCATCTACGGCACGATCCTGTGGGAGCCGGTGGGCGAGCTGCACCAGCGCAACGTCACGGTGTTCGCGGACGGTGAGGTGGACCGCTCGCCGTGCGGCTCGGGGACCTCGGCGCGCGTGGCGCTGCTCGACCTCGAGCCGGGCCAGGTGCTGCGGCACGACTCGATCGTGGGGACGACGTTCTCGGCGTGGGTCGTCGAGCGCGGCGACGACGGGATCGTCACGGAGGTCGAGGGCCGGGCGTTCCGCACCGGCGAGCATCGCTTCGTGCTCGACGAGCGGGACGACCTCGGGACCGGGTTCGTGCTGCGGTGAGCCTCCCGTTCCTCGACGTGGGTGCGCTGTCGGTGGTCGAGGCCGCGGACGCGCTCGAGGCCGCGCTGGCCGCCGGGCTCGATCCGGACGCCGGCCCGCCGCGCTCGGCGCTGCCGGTGGGGGAGGGCGAGCTGCTGGTAATGCCGGCCGCCGCCGGCAGCTACGCGGCGGTCAAGCTCGTCACCGTCGGGCCGCGCGAGCCGCGGATCCAGGGCGTGTGCGTGTTGTTCGACGCCGGCACGCTCGCGCCGATCGCGCTGCTCGACGGCATCGCGCTGACCAACCTGCGCACGCCGGCGGTGTCCGCGCTCGCGGTCAGGCGGCTGGCGGCGCCGGAAGCGAGCCGCCTGGTGGTGTTCGGCCGCGGCCCACAGGCGCGCGCGCACGCCGAGGCCGTCGCGGCGGTGCGGCCGATCGCTGAGGTGGAGCTGCTCGGCCGTGACGCCGCCGGCCGTGACGCCCTCGTGGCCGCCGCCGACGTGATCTGCTGCTGCACCACCGCCCGCGAGCCGCTGTTCGACGGCGGGCTCGTCGCCGAGCACGTGTGCGTGGTGGCGATCGGGTCGCACGACCCGGCGGCGCGCGAGACCGACGACGCGCTCGCCTCGCGGGCGACCGTAGTGGTCGAGTCGCGCGACACGGCCCTCCGCGAGGCCGGCGACGTGGTGGGCGCGGTCGAGGCCGGCGCGCTCGATCCCGGCGAGCTGGTGACGCTGCGCGATGTCGTCGCGGGCGCCGAGCTTCCGCCCGGCCCGCGGCTCTTCAAGAGCACCGGCATGGCGTGGGAGGACGCGGTCGTGGCCGCGGCGGTCTGGGAGCGGCGCGAGCGGCGCTGACCGGCGCTACGCTGCGCCGCGCGATGCTGGAGGTCGCGGACCTGCGCAGGGTGGCCGGCTGGGCGCTGGTCGCGGGCCTGTGCATCTCGGCGGCGGTCGCGATCGTGGCGCTGCTGACCGGCTCGTGGAGCGACACGTCGTGGCGGGTCGTGGGGACGAGCCTCGGCTTCAGCATCTTCACGAGCACGGCGGCCGCGGGCGCCGCGCTGCGGCTTCGACCTCAGGGCTGGGCGCAGGTCCTCGCCGTGATCACGATCGGCTCGTCCGCTGCCGCGCTGCTCACGCTGCTCCTCGCGCTGTGGTCCGACGGCGGCGACTGGATCTGGCGCACATGGGGCATCGCCGGCCTCGCGGCGCTGTGGAGCTCGCACGCGTCGCTGACGCTGCGTGCGCTGCGCTCGGACGACTCGAACGCCGTGCGACGCCTCACGATGGTGTCGGTGGTGACGCTGGGGATCGATACGGCGATCGGCATGCTCGCCGTGCTGGGCGCGTTCGAGGACGCCGACAGCGACCCGATCGCGCGAGGGCTGGCGGTGCTGCTCGTCATCACAGTGCTGTCGACGGCGCTCCCGCCGCTCCTGCGCCGCCTCCAGGCCCGCCCCGAGGCCGCGCCCGCCGCCGCCTCGGCCTTCGGGACACCGCGCCGGGCCGGCGGGCTCGCGGGCGAGGTCGCCGAGGTCGCGGCGCGCCTCGATGCCATGGACCTCCCGCCGCGCGCGCAAGCCGAGGTCGCCCGCCTGCGCGAGCTCGCCCGCAACGCGGGCGCGTAACGCGGCGGACCGTCGCGTTTGCGCCCGAAGGCGGGCTTGGGACGGTCCGCGTCATGCCCTCCCGGGGCAGCGCTCGCAAGCTCGCGCTCGAGCGCCCCGGGAGGCCACGCCGCGGCCCGCCCACCGGCACGGCCATGGTTTCGGCCGCACCCTCTGTGCGCGCCCTCGTCAGGGCAGCACGGACAGCACGCCAGGACATCTGCTCTGTGAAGGGACGCGAATCGGAGTACCGATCCCGGGTGATCGGAGTCTCCTCCGAGGGCGTGGGCGATCCGGGATCTGACTCAACAATTCGCTGCTCCGCGCGCCGGGCTCAGCTGCGGCATGGCGACGCTGCTAGAGGCCGGAACCAAACGGCCGCACTCCTGTTCGCGCATTGCGGCAATGCGCCCCAGACGTTCCCGCGGGGACGTCTGAGTGCCGTGTTGCATGGAGGCTGTCGCGTAAAGCGGCGTCGACGCGTCGTCGTTGTGGATCTCGACAATGCAGACGGCGAGCGGAGTCGGCTACTCCACGCACATCGGCCTCGCGGCCGCCTGCGACACCAGCGCCCGAACCGGTTGTGCGCGGTTTCACTGCCGTCGTCCTGTCCTAGTGTCGTTCTGCGACACCAGGGCAGGACAGCGCCCCGTTGGAGATTTCCCCAACGCGTCCTGTTTGTGCAACAGCCTCCATGGATAGGAGCAGTCAGGCGTCCCGTGGCCCGAGTGCTCCCATCAGGCATAAGGAGCAGCACCGAGTACGTCGTTCCTTTCCGCACGCTCGTTCGCTGACACCTGAACGTCTGGGGGGGTGTGCTTGACAGCTGACGCACGCAGCAGGTTGATTGACGGCGGTCAGGCCGCATACCCGCGGCGAAATCCAAGGAAGGAGAAAGCCATGCGACTCAGGGTCACGGCGCTGCCCGGCGCCGTCCTCGTGGCGCTCGCGCTTGCCGTGCCTGCACAGGCATTCGATTGCACGGTCGCGAAGAAGCCCCCGAGCGCCGGCGCCGTGGGCGTGGTCGACATCACGACCGGCGAGTTCACCCCGACGAAGTCGAATCCCGGTACCGAGGAGAAGCCCCACGGCGGCTTCGTCGTGCTCACCGACGGTGAGACCGTCACCACGTCGACGTTCCTGCACGCGCCGCAAGGCGTGCTGCCGCCCGTGCGCGAAGGCGGACCGCAGGCTAACTGCGACGGCAAGGGACTCGACTCGCTGGAGCAGTGCCTCGGCGGCTAGTCCGGTCGACGCCGTTCAGCGCAGCGACGGCTGAGCGACCGTTGACCCTGTGAGCCGGGCGCGTAGGCAGTGCAGCCTGCGCGCCCGGCGGGTTTCAGGGCCGAGGCGGCCGTCTGTGTCTGGCGCACGCCGGAAGACGGTATCGGCGGTCGCGCGGACGCCGTCGGCGTGTGGGGTCGACAGCCCGGTCCGCTGTCGGCGAGCACGGGACTGCCGCATCGAGGCTTGCTGTTCTGATTGAGCTCGTCGGTGACGTCCGACGCGGAGGAGAGGGTCCCGACCGGGCGGCGAGCTGACTCTCATTGAGGCTGTCGGCCGGCTAGGGCCTGACTTCCTTGTGTTTTGTCGCTCGTCGCCGGTCGGGGATGTCTGGCGTGACTTGATAGATGCGTGGCGTCGCCTCCAGCAAGCCGTGTCCGCCAGGCGTCCGTTCTGTTCGAGACAGGAGGACGAGGCAATGATCGTGCTCGGCGCGGACACTCACAAGCGTTCGCACGCGATCGCTGCGGTCGCAGCGCCAACCGGCGAGCGGCTCGGCGAGCAGATCGTCCCCGTCGGCCAGCGGGGGTTCGGCGCCCTGTTGCAGTGGGCGCGCGAGCTCGACGAGGACCGCGCGTGGGCGCTTGAGGATTGCCGACACGTGTCGGGGTCGCCAGCGCGGCAAATCCGACCCGATCGACGCGCTCAACGTGGCCCGCGTCGCGCTGCAGGAGGGCCTTCAGTCGTTCCCGGAGGCGCACCTGGACGGGCCCGAGCTGGATCTGCGGCTGCTCGTCGACCATCGCGAACGGCTGGTCTGCCATCGCGTCGAGCTCAACAGCACGCTGCTCTGGCATCTGCACGATCTGTGGCCGGAGCTACGGCTGCCGGGCGGCGCGCTGTTCTCGAAGAGGTGGAGCACGCGGATCGGCCGGCGTCTGGCCCGGGCCGAGCAAACGATGCGCGTTCGGATCGCGCGCGACGAGCTGCGCCGCCTGCGCGAGCTGACCCTGGCGATCAACGGGCTCAAGCGCGACATCGCCGAGCTCGTCGAGCAGATCGCGCCGCAACTGCTCACCGAGCCCGGGTTCGGGCCGCTGACGGCGGCCAAGCTGGTCGGCGAGATCGCCGGCGCCCAGCGCTTCGCGACCTCGGCGAAACTGGCCCGCGCCGCCGGCGTCGCGCCGATCCCCGCCAGCTCGGGCAACACGCAGCGCCACCGGCTCGACCAGGGTGGCAACCGCCAGATCAACGCCGCGCTGCACCGCGTGATCGTCACCCGCGCGCGCTGTCACCCGCAGACCCGCGACTACATCGAACGTCGCCGCAGCGAAGGCAAGAGCACCCGCGAGGCGATCCGCTGTCTCAAGCGCTACCTCGCCCGCCGCGTCTGGCGCCTACTTCAGTCGCCCCACCCGACCAGGACACCACCCTCCCCCAACTCAATTTCTTGACATAGAAGCGACAAACGGAGCACTCCGCCGCGGGGGGTGGTCAGACCGCTCCTGGCAGGCGAAGGGAGCACTGGCTCGCGATGAGCCGGGCCGTGTCGCGCATGGGACCATGTTCTGCACGTCAGCCGCTGCTCGACCGACGGCCCCGCGCGCTCCCGGTTCGGGTCGGCTGGGCATCACGTTTTGCGATTCGGTCACAAACGCGGCCGGTCCCGGCAATGATCTGTTGATGATGGTCTCCGACGAGGAGCTGTTGGTCGCCTCGGTGGGTGACGAGGAGGCCTTCGCCGCCTTCTACCGGCGCCATGCGCGGCCGCTGGCCGGGTTTTTCATGCGGCGCACCGGCGACGGCGAGCTGGCGGCCGATCTGACCGCGGAGACGTTCGCCGCGGCGCTCGCGTCACGGCGTCGCTTTGACCCCGCCAAGGGTCCGGCGATCGGCTGGCTGTACGGGATCGCGCGGCACAAGCTCGCGCGGACGCTGGCGCACGGGCGCGTCGAGGACCGCGCCCGCCGGGCGCTCGGGATGGCGCCGCTCGTGCTCGACGATGACGCGATCGAGCTCGTGGTGACCGCGGAGGGCGACGTCGTGCAGCTCCTGCGACGGCTGCCGGCCGACCAGCGCGCCGCGATCGAGGCGCGCGTGGTCGACGAGCAGGAGTACGAGCAGATCGCCGCCGCCACGCACACGTCCGAGGCCGTGATCCGTAAGCGCGTCTCGCGCGGCCTGGCGAGCCTGCGGCGCAAGCTGGAAGGGCGGACCCCATGACCGACTTCTTCGACGACCTCGAACGTGAGCTGCGCCGCGCGCACCGTCGCGACACCGAGAGCCATGCGCGCTCCCGTGTCTTCGATCGCCGGTGGCTGCCGCGCCTCGCCGCGACCGGCCGGCGCACGCTGGTGGCGCTCGCCGTGGTCGTCGCCCTCGTCGCGGTCGTCGTGACCGTCGCGCGCGAGTCTGGCGTCGAACGGCCGGCGGCGCCGCCGGGCAAGAAGGTCGTCGCTACCGACGTCGAGCGCGGCGTGCGCTTCAGCCTCGACGGACGGGTACTGACGGTGTCGCTGGTTCCACCTGTGCGCAACCAGACCTTCGAAACGGTCAGCGGCGCTGAGATCAGCGCGACCTGCGGCGCGAACGTCGCCGCGCCGCCGGGTGATCCGCGGAGCGAGATCACGCTCTTCCGGCGCTGGCCGGCCGGCCAGACGAGCCTGAGCTACCGCTTCCCGCGCGACGTCTCGAGCTGGTGCCGGCTCGACGACCAGTCCGTCGGCATCGTCGCGGGCGTGAGCTTCCCCGGCGCGTGGCCGGGGGCCAAGGGGCCGATCGCCGAGACCGCCCACAACTGGGCGCGGCTGTTCGCCGCCAGCGCTCAGGTCTGCAACGCCTACACCGTCTGCAAGCAGGTGATCAGGCCGTCCAAGAAATCGTGGCGGTGGGCAGCGGAGCACCTCAGCGCGACGGTCCAGGCAACCGCCATCAGCGGCGACCGAGCGGCCGCCACGTTGACGAACGGCAATGTGCTCCAGATGCGACGCACCGCGACGGGCGAGTGGCTGATCGACGAGTTCGGCGCGGACGGGCTGCCGGCGGAGCTACGGCGGAAGCTGCTGGGTCCGGGCGCCTGACAGACTGAGCGGTGCATGCAGGGCCGCGGGTCTTCAACGTGGGACGGCGTGGCGCAGCGCGCCGAGTAGTTCCGTTGCCGCTCGCCGCGCCTGCTCCTTAGCTAAGAGGCACGCGCCATAGTCCTCGCGGATCCGCGATGACCGCTGCGACATGCGGACGCCACTGGTCGCCGGCCGCGGCTCGCGCGGAGCTGCGGCGCACCGCCGCCGCGGCAGGCGTGCGGCGCCGCTTCGCGCCACATCAGCTCCGTCACGCCCACGCCGTCGAGATGGCCCGCGAGGTCGATCAGAGCCGCAGTGAGGCGCTGAGGGGATCATCGGCGCGCGTCATGCGTGCACGGTCTCGACGACCTCGCCGCTGTCGATGCCTTGCAGGTAGACGCAGGTGATCCCGAGGTTGCGGTGCCGGGTTGGCGCTCGCGAAGCGGCAGCAGGATTCTGCGTGGTCGCGTCGCTTGCGCGCCGCCGGGCGAGGCACTTAGGGTCCGTCGAGCTCAGACCAACGCGGACGTTTGACATCGGGGAGGTCGGGATGCGCGTGGCAGTGCTCGGAGCGGGTAACGGAGGGGTTGCGTCGGCGTTCGACTTCGCCCAGCACGGCCATGAGGTGTCGCTGTACGCGCCGCCGGAGTTCGGCGCGAACGTGGTCGCGGTGGACAAGGCCGGCGGCATCACCGCGCGCGGTGATCTCGAGGGCTTCGCTCCGATCCGGTATGCCGGGCACGACGCCGCGGAGGCCATGGCCGGTGCCGAACTCGTGGTGCTCGTGGGCCCGGCGTACAGCACCGAGCCGCTGGCCGCCGTGGCCGGGGTCCACCTGACCGACGGCATGGCCGTTCTCATCTGTCCCGGGTCGTGCGCCGGCGCGATCGCGTTCAAGCGTGCGGCCGGGCTCGAGCTCGACGACCAGCGATGCATCGTCGGTGAGACCAGCACGCTGCCGTACGCGGTGCGGGTTACCGAGCCGGGCGTCGTCAACGTCTTCCTCAAGCTGACGACCGGGGTGTACCTCGCAGCGCTGCCGCGAGCGGGGACGGGGCGCCTGTACGAGCTCGTGCGGGATGTCTGGCCAGCTGTCGAAATGGCCGAAGGCGTCTTCCAGACCACCCTCCAGAACGGCAACCCGGTGATCCATCCCGCGGTCACGCTGCTCAACGCCGGCCTTCTCGAGCGAACCGGCGGCGACTTCTTGTTCTACGAGGAGGGTGTGACTGAGAGCGTCGGGCGGCTGATCGAGGCGGTCGACCAGGAGAGGCTGGCGATCGCGGCCGCGCTGAGCGTCGCGATCCTGTCCGAACCCGCGCTCGGGGTCAGGCAGGGCTACATGCGCGAGGAGAACTACTCGACCGGGTACAGCACCGCCCCCGGCTTCCTCGGGATCGCAGCGCAGAGCCAGCTCGACCACCGCTATCTCACAGAAGACGTCGGCTACTCGTTGATCTTCCTGACCGATCTAGCCGCGCGTCTCGGCGTACCCACTCCGCTGATGGACGCCGTGATCGCGATCGCTTCGGTCGTTCTCTCGCGCGACTTTCGAGGCGAGGGGAAGCGGACCGTGAGCAGCCTCGGCCTGGACGGCATGTCCCGCGAGGAGCTCGCCGTCCTCTGACCTGACTCGCGGCGCCTGTCTCTCGAGCAAGCAGATCCCGGACATCGAACGCCACGACAACCGCGGCGCCGACTGCGAGCGCGGCGCAACCGTACCCCTAGTCCCAGCGCAGGGTCTCGGGCTCCGGGCGCATCCTGAGCACCCTTGCGGGCGTGCCCGCGACGACCGCGTTGTCCGGCACGTCCTTGGTGACCACCGTCGACGTCCCGATGATCGCGTTGTCGCCGACCGTGACGCCCCGCAGGATGCAGGCGCCGTAGCCGATCCAGCAGTTGTGGCCGACGCGCACGTCGCGCTTGTAGATCCCCTGCAGGCGGATCGGGCGCTCGGTCTCGACCACGCCGTGGTCGAAGTCGATCAGCATCACGCGGTCGGCGACGATGCACTCGCGCCCGATCGACACGTGCTGGAAGGAGGAGATCGTGCACTCCTGGCCGAGCACGGTCTTGGCGCCGATCTCGGCCTCGCCCTCGTGGACGCGGATCTTGCTGCCGTGCCCGATCCACGACCAGCGGCCGAGCCGCAGCACGGCGTCGCGGCCGATCTCGAGCTTCACCCCCGGGCCGACGAAGCAGATCCCGTCGGTCTGGAGCCGCCGGCCCCAGCGCAGCTTCAGCCACGCCCAGCGCGCGTACAGCCGCGCGTACTTGTGGTTGAGCATCCCGTGCGCGCGCAGGAAGCGCAGGAGCTCGAGCGGCCCGCCGTGGAGCGGCTCCGGCGCGCCGCGGACGTGCAAGGGGGTGGGCGGCTTGGCGACCGTCGCCATCGGGCTCTGATCGTATCCTCGCCACGATGGCCGATCCGAAGCCGACTCTCGCGGAGCGCCTGCTCAGCGGCGACAAGCGCGCTCTGGCGCGCGGCATCTCGCTGGTCGAGGACGACGACCCCGAGGGCTGGGAGCTCGTCCGGGCCGTCTACCCGCACACAGGGAACGCCTCGGTCGTCGGGTTCACGGGCCCGCCCGGAGCTGGCAAGTCCACGCTGATCGGCGCGCTCATCAAGCTCCAGCGCGCGCGGGAGCGCGAGGTGGCGGTGCTCTCGATCGACCCCAGCTCGCCGTTCCGCGGCGGCGCGCTGCTGGGCGACCGGATCCGCCTGTCGGACCACTTCCTCGACCCGGGCGTCTTCATCCGCTCGATGGCCACCCGCGGCGCGCTCGGCGGGCTCGCCGAGGCGGCGCTGCAGGCCGCGCTGCTGATGGACGCCGCGGGCAAGGACGACGTGTTCCTGGAGACCGTCGGGGTGGGCCAGGCCGAGGTCGACGTGATCGACCACGCCGACTCCGTCGTGCTCGTGCTGATCCCCGGCTCCGGCGACTCGATCCAGGCGCTCAAGGCCGGCGTGATGGAGATCCCGGACATCATCGTCGTCAACAAGTCCGACCACCCGCTGACCGACACGATGGTGCGCGAGATCCGCGGCGTCCTCTCGCTCGGTCCGCAGGAGGGATGGCGGGTGCCGATCATCAAGACGGAGGCGGCGCGGGGCACGGGGGTCGAGGAGCTCGCCTCCAAGCTCGACGAGCACCGCGCGCACGTGGAGGCCGAGGGCACGCTGAGCGAGCGCCGCCGCCGCAACCTGATGGGCGAGGTGCTGGGGCTGGCGACGATGCGGCTGCGGCGGGCGCTCGAGGCGACGCTGCACGACGACCCGGAGGTCGCCGAGTTGCTCGACGAGGTCGTCGCCCGCCGGCTCGACCCGGCCAGCGCCGCCAGCGCGATCCTCGCGCGCGGGGCGATCGAAGCTGGCGATGCGGCTAGGGCGGATCAGGTCTCGCGCGATCTAGGCTGACCGCGTGCGCATCTTCGTCGCGATCCTCGTCGTGGCCGCGATCGTGGCGGCGGCGCTGCCGATCGACGACCGCCGCGCTGCCCCGGCCGAGCCGCGGCACGCAGCGGCGACGCCCGCTCCAACGCCGGCCGCCACGCCCAAGCGCCGCGACGTGCGGAAGGCCCGATGCGACGACGGCGTGCCGGGCTGCCGGGCGGTCCGCGGCACGGTCATCTACGTGGAGCGCGTGGACCCGGACGGCGACGGCGACCTGCACGTGATCCTCGACGCCGGCTCGATCACGCTGCCGGGCATGACGGCGGTCGACATCGCGCGCGAGCTGCGGCCACGGCGCGACCCGCGCATCGGCGACCGAGTCAGCGCCGCCGGCCCCGTGCAGAAGGGCTCGCACGGCCAGTCCCAGATCCACGCGCTCGAGTTCAGGGTGCGGCGCGGCTGATGCCCACTCGCTCGATCGCCATCGTCGGAGGCGGCTTCGCCGGCGTCGGCGCCGCGGCCATGCTGCAGCGGGCGGGCTACCGCGACGTCACGGTGTTCGAGCGCCGGGAGCGGGTCGGCGGGGTGTGGGCCGCGAACACGTATCCGGGAGCGGCGTGCGACATCCCCTCGCACCTGTACGAGTTCTCGTTCGCGCCGAACCCGCGCTGGTCGCGCCGCTACGCGCCGCAGGCCGAGATCCAGGCGTACATCGAGGACATCGCGCGCCGCCACGACGTGCGGGTGCGCACCGGGACCGAGGTGACCGCCGCGCGCTGGGACGGCGCCCGCTGGCGGCTCGAGACGAGCGCCGGCCCGCACGAGGCCGACGTGCTGATCGCCGGCTGCGGGCAGCTCGTGCACCCGAAGGTGCCGCCGCTGCCGGGGCTCGACCGCTTCGCGGGTCCGGCGTTCCACACCGCCCGCTGGCGGCACGACGTCGACCTCGCCGGCCGCCGCGTGGCGGTCGTGGGCACCGGGTGCAGCGCGATCCAGGTCGTGCCCGCCATCCAGCCGGTCGTCGAGCACCTCGACGTCTATCAGCGCTCGCCCGGCTGGACGCTCCCGAGGACGGACTTCGCGTACAAGGAGCGCACGCTGCGGCTGTTCGAGCGCTTCCCGCTCCTCCAGCGGCTCGAGCGGAAGGCGATCATCGGCGTCTACGATTTCGGCGCCCTGGCGATGACCAAGCGCCCGCGGCTGCTGGCACTGGGCCGCGCGGTCGGCCGCCGGCAGATCAACTCCGCGATCGAGGACCCCGAGCTCCGGCGCAAGGTCACGCCGACCGACGAGATCGGCTGCAAGCGGATCATGATCACCGACGACTGGTATCCGGCGCTCGCCAAGCCCAACGTCGACCTCGTGACCGACCGGGTCGCCGAGGTCACGGAGCGTGGGATCCGCACCGAGGACGGTGTCGAGCGGCCGGCGGACGTGCTCGTGCTCGCCACCGGCTTCGCCGCGCACGAGTTCGTCGCCCCGATGGAGATCGCCGGCGACGGAGGCCGCACGCTGGCCGAGGAGTGGGGCGACGTGCCGCGCGCGTACCTCGGCATCACGGTCCCGCGCTTCCCCAACCTGTTCCTGCTCTTCGGGCCGAACACGAACGGCGGCACCGGCTCCGTCGTGACCACGATCGAGTACTCGATGGCGCACGTCCTGGCAGCGCTCGAGCGGCTCGACGCGGCCGACGCCCGCAGCATCGAGGTCCGCCGCGACGCCGCCGAGGCCTTCGACCGCGAGCTTCGCGCCGCGCTCGCCCGCACCGTCTGGCACACGGGCTGCACGAGCTGGTACGTCGACGAGAACGGCAACGACCCGAACCAGTGGCCGTGGCTGTGGCGCGACTACCGCCGCCGCACCGCCCGGCTCGAGCCGGACGCGTACGAGGTGACCGCGTAGTGGACGGCAAGACCGTCTATCGCCAGGCGCTCGAAGCCGTGAGCCGCGGTGACGGCGACGCGCTCGGCGGGCTGCTCGCCGCGGACATCGTCGACCACAACCCGATCCCCGGCCAGTCGCCCGGCGTCGAGGGGTTCAGGGAGTGGATGCGCTTCGTGCGGGACGCGTTCCCCGACCTGGAGTGCGACATCGAGGACGTCATCGCCGAGGGCGACCGGGTGGCCGGCCGCGTGACCTGGCGCGGCACGCACCTCGGCCCGTTCGGGGACGTCGCGCCCACCGGCCGCCGCGTCGCGATCCAGGCCTTTCACATCGTCCGCATCGCCGAGGGCCGGATCGCCGAGTGGTGGGGCCTCGCGGACCTGCGCGATGTGGGCGACTAAGTGGCCCACTAACCCACGAACAGCCAGACGCTGAGGGCCAGCGTCGCAGCGCCGAGCAGCGCCCCGACGCGCGGCGCGTGACGCAGGCCCCAGGCGACCGGCGCTGCGGCGACCGGAAGCGCCGGCACGAGATGGCGCGCGGCGAACGGCTCGGTGTCGATCGTCGGCGTCGCGAACGTCGCGACCAGCAGCACGGCGGCGACGACCGCGAGCGCCAGACCGGCCGCCGCCTCCGCGGCGGCGCGCTCGGGCACCACGCGCGCGATCCGCTCGGCTCGCGACCGCCCCAACAGCCAGGCGGCGAACAGGACGAACGCGAAGATCGGCGCCCAGCGGAGCAAGCCGGCGCCGGGGTCGAGCCACAGCGTCACGAGCCGCGGCGCGCGCTCGAGGTGCTGGGCGACCGAGAACGCGCCGGTCGCCGACACGCCCGGCGGGAGGGACGACCACGGCGTCGGGCCGCCGTAGACCTGCTCGTTGAGGGTCGCGTAGAGCACCACCGAGGCGCCGACCAGCTCGACGGCTATGAGCCCGAGCGTCGGGTGCCGCGCGTGGCGGCAGAAGAAGAACAGCGCGGCGGCGACCGGCAGCGCGGGCACGACGTAGAGCGGGTCGAGCCACGGCAGCGCCGCGAGCATCGCCGCGGCGCCGAACACCGGCGCCGGTCGCGGCGCGTCGCGAGCGACCACCGTGCAGAGCGTGGCGCCGGCGAGCAGCGTCCCGGCCGTCGCCTCGGGCCCGATCTCGCCCGCGTAGAGGATCGCCGGCGCCGACAGGCCGGCCAGCCCGGCGCCCGCGCTCGCGTACGGCTCGGGCACGATCCGCCGCCCCAGCAGCGCGCCGAGCACGAAGCCGAGCCCCGTGCAACCGACGAGGAGGAGCTCCACGGCGCGAGCGCCGCCGATCGCCTCAGCGGGCGCGATCAGCAGCGGGAAGCCGACGCCCCATGAGCCGCGGACCACCTCGCCCTGGTCGAGCAGCGTCTCGGCCGTCCGCAGGTACGCCTCGCCGCCGCGCGGCTCGAGGCCCAGCCCGGCGACATAGACCGCGACCAGGACGGCGGCAAGGGCCGCGACCCTCACGCGCCGAGCGCGCGGGCGATCACCATCTGCTGGACCTCGTCGGTGCCCTCGCCGATCGTCAGGATCTTGGCGTCGCGGTAGAAGCGGCACACCGGGTATTCCTCGATGTAGCCGTAGCCGCCGTGTATCTGGACCGCCTCCTCGGCGCAGCGGACCGCGAGCCGCCCGGTCTTGAGCTTGGCCTGCGCCGCGGTCAGCGTGAAGTTGCGACCGGCGTCCTTCAGCCGCGCGGACTTGTAGACGAGCAACCGGGCCGCCTCGATCTCCGTCGCCATGTCGGCGAGCTTGGCCTGGATGGCCTGGAACTTGGAGATCGCCTGGCCGAACGCCTTGCGCTCCTTGGCGTAGGCGAGCGCCTGGTCGAGCGCGCCCTGCGCGAGCCCCACGCCCATCGCCGCGACCCCGATCCGCCCGATGTCGAGCACCCGCAGGAACTGCTTGAAGCCGGCGCCCTGCGGACCGACGAGGTTCTCTTCCGGCACGCGGCAGTCGCTGAACGTGAGCGGCCGCGTGTCCGACGCGTTCCAGCCCATCTTGCGGTACGGCTCGCCCTGCTCGTAGCCCGGCGTCCCGTTGGGGACGAGCAGGTTGGAGATCTCGTCGGGGCGGGTGGGATCGGTTTTCGCGGTGATGACGACCATGCCCGAGATGTCGGTGCCGGCGTTGGTGATGAACTGCTTCGCACCGTTGATCACCCACTCGCCGTTCTCGAGCCGGGCGCGCGTGCGGACGTTGCCGGCGTCGGACCCCGCCTCCGGCTCGGTCAGCCCGAACGCCCCGAGCTTGCGGCCGGCCGTGAGCTCGGGCAGCCAGTCGCGCTTCTGCTCCTCGGAGCCGAACAGGTAGATCGGCTGGGTGCCGAGCGACGTGTGCGCGCACATCGTGATCGCCACCGAGGAGTCGACGCGCGTGAGCTCCTCGACCGCGAGCGCGTAGGCGAGCGAGTCCGCTCCGGCGCCGCCGTACTCCTCCGGGAACGGGATGCCCATCAGCCCCAGCTCGCCGAGCTTGGCGACGATCTCGTACGGGAAGCGCTTCTCGCGATCCAGCTCCTCCGCCACCGGTGCGATCTCCTGCTCGGCGAAGTCGCGGACCGTGCGGCGGATGAGGTCGTGATCGGGAGAGAGGTCGAAGTCCATGGCCGACGATTCTGACGCGACTGCTTCACTACCCGCGTCCATGACCGTGCTCGAGGCGCTCGCCGTGCTGCTCGCGGGGGCGGTAGCCGGCGGCGTCAACGCGGTCGTCGGCTCCGGCTCGCTGATCACGTTCCCGACGCTGTTGGCGGTCGGCTACTCGCCGGTGACCGCGAACGTCTCCAACTGCGTCGGGCTGGTGCCGGGCGGAGTGGCCGGCAGCTTCGGCTACCGGCGCGAGCTGCGCGGGCAGTGGCGGCGCTGCGCGATGCTCGCGGTCGGGACCGTGCTGGGAGCGCTGCTCGGCGCGATCCTGCTGCTGGAGCTGCCGGAGGCAGTGTTCGACGCAATCGTGCCCGCGCTGATCCTGCTCGCGGTCGGGCTGATGGCGCTGCGGCCGTCGCCGAAGGTCCACCGGGGCGAGGGCAACGACGTCGCAGGCGTCGCCTCCTCGTTCGCGGTCGGGATCTACGGCGGCTACTTCGGCGCCGCCCAGGGGATCATCCTCATGTCGCTGCTGCGGCTCTCGTACGCCGAGAACCTCCAGGTCCTCAACGCGATCAAGAACGTGCTCGCGGGGGTCGCGAACGCGGTCGCCGGCCTGCTCTTCATCGTCGTCGCGCACGTGGCCTGGGGCGCCGCCGTGCTGATCGCGGCCGGCTCGGTCGTCGGCTCGCTGATCGGCGCCCGCTACGGCCGGAGGATCCCCTCGGAGATCCTCCGGCGCGTCGTGATCGTCTACGGCGTGATCGTGGCCGGGGTCTTGATCGTCACCTGACCGGGCCAAGGTCCCGCCAATCGATCCCCAACGGCGCGGGCGCATGATCGTCGTGGAATAAGGCCCTCGCGGCGAGCGTCGGGCGAATCACACGGATTGGCTGCGCGGCCCACCCGCGCCAGGCGAAAAGGAGTTCGATGTTCGAGACCGCAGCGGCGCAGCTGCGCTTCGGAGCCTCGATGGCGTTCGGGGTTCCCTTCCACCTGCGCTCCCTTGAGCGCCTTCTGGAGGCGATGCGTGCCACCCAGGAGGAGTTCGGCGCCATCGGCCCGGACGCCGACGAGCTGCTGGGCGGACCGCAGCACGACGAGGAGACCCGGCGCGCCGTCCAGCTTCACCGCTTCCGCAAGCAGGCCGTGCGCGCGGCGGCGGAGACCGAGTACTACCGCGGAGTGTTCGACGCCGCGGGCGTCGATCCCAAGCGGATGACGTTCGAGGACATCCGCCGCTTCCCGATCACGCCCAAGGAGCACCTGCGCGACCAGTCGCACGCGTTCGTGCGCTCCGGCGCCAAGCCTTTCCTGCGGGCGACGACGACCGGGACGACGGGGTGGCCCACCACCGTGTACTTCTCGGAGCGCGAGTTCCGCACGATCATGGCGTTCGCGGCGATGTCGTTCATGAGCCAGCGGCTGATCGAGCCGGAGGACGTGGTCCAGATCAGCATCTCCTCGCGCGCGGTGATCGGCGTCGTGGGCGTCTCCGGGGCGTGCGCGCAGATCGGGGCTCCGGTCCAGGTCGCCGGCGCCGTGAGCCTGGCGCACACGCTCGCGCTCCTGACCGAGCGCAAGCAGCTCCCCGGCAAGCGTTCGCGCGTGAGCATCCTGACGACCTACCCGTCGCTGCTCGGCGAGCTCGTCGAGGAAGGGCTGCGCCGCGGCCTCGGCCCGCGCGACTTCGGCCTCCGCCGGATCCTGCTCGGCGGCGAGGTCGCGACCGACGGCCTCAAGCGCCGCTGCCAGGAGCTGTTCGGCGAGGTGGAGATCCGTGAGAACTACGGCATGACGGAGCTGGTCCCCTTCGGCGGGACGCTCTGTCGTGAAGGGCATCTGCACTTCGAGCCGTCGATGGGCCTGATCGAGGTGGAGCGGCTCGACGGATCCGGCCCCGCCGCTCCCGGCGAGCCGGGCACGGTCGTGGCCACGCCGTCACCGCCGTACCGCGACACCACGCTCCTGCTGCGGTACAACACGGAGGACGTCGTGCGGCCGCTCACCGGCCCGCTGACGTGCTCGATGGCGGGCTTTCCGGCGACCACGCGTCTGCTCGGCAAGCAGAAGCTGTCGGTCCAGCACGACGCGGGCTGGACGCTCGTGCGCGATGTCGCCGAGGCGCTGGAGGCCGTCGACGCGGTGCCGCTCCCGGCCCGGTACGGCTTCTGGCCGGTTCCCGGCGGCGTGGCGGTCGAGGTCGTGGCGCGCACCGACGGACCGGCGGTCCGCCGCACGGTGCACGACAGCCTCGAGGCGCACGGCGTGCCGGTGCGCAGCCTGCACGTCTACGAGAGCCGCGACGAGCTGACCCGGCCGCTGCCGCTGCGCTGCGATCTCAAGGAATCGTCCTTCGCCAAGCCGGCGGAAGCGCCGGCGCTCGTCGCCATCCAAGGAGGTCAGCGATGACCCTCGAGTTCACCGTGGTCGCTGCCCTGGCGGCGGCGTCGACGCTTCTCAGCTCGGCGTACTTTCGCCGCTATCAGGTCACGCGGCCGCCGATCGGCGTCTTCAACGGACGCGACGTCGTGGTCCTGCTCGGCGGCGATCGTCCTGATCCCGTACCTGTACCTCGCGCTGCCGGTGGCCGTCGTCGCGGCGCTGCTCGTGCTGACGACGTTCGGCGTCCTCTACTTCACCTGCGAGCCGCTCATCCGCAGCCGTCGTCTGCTCGTGGCGGCCCTGGTCGCCGCGATCGCGGCGGACGTCGTGATCGCGCTCACCAGCGGCACGGGGAGCAACACGTTCCTGGCCGTCAACGACGTCGTGCTCGTCGTGGTCGTCGTCGGCGTGGCCAATCTCTGGGCGCAGAGCGGGATGAAGGCACGCGACGCAGTGGCGCTCGCCGCCGGGCTCGCGGTCTACGACTTCATCGCGACGTCGCAGCTGACGCTGATGACGGACCTGATCGACAAGCTCAGCGAGGTCCCGTTGCTGCCGTTCATCGCCTGGCGCGAGGGCGACGGCGCCCTCGCCATCGGCCTCGGCGACCTGCTCCTGGCCGGTGTCTTCCCGCTCGTGATGCGGAAGGCGTTCGGCCCGCGCGCGGCGGCCACCGCGCTTGCGGTCGGCCTCGGCGTGATCGCCACCGTGCTCGGGCTCATCCAGCTCGGGACGATCGACTTCGCCGTCCCCGTGATGGTCGTTCTCGGCCCGCTGATGGTCGCCCAGTACGCGCTGGCCGTCCGGCGCCACGGCTCCGAGCGCACGACGTTCCAGTACCTGCAGGCGGAGCCGCTCGCGGCGGCCGCCCGCGCACGAGCCTGAGCGGCCCCGCCGCCAGAGACCGAAACCGAAAGGAGGTGTACGCATGAGCAAGACCCAGCTGCGCTACGTCAAGTACGCGCTTACCACCCTCTCCACGGTGGGCTTCGCCGCCGTGGCGACGAAGAACTCCTGACCTGAAGGGCCGGCCGGTCGCCCCGGCCGGCCCTTCGTCGTCCGCTTCATCTGAAGGAGAGGAGGTGCGAGGCCCACGGGTCGAGGCCGACGTACAGGCCCTCGTCCGCGATCGCGGCCCCGTCGCGCTCGAAGCGCCGTCCGTCCAGCCTGTCCGTCAGCTCCCAGCCGCGGCTCCGCAGGTCCTGCCAGGGCAGGCGCACCCGGGCGTCGGCCGGCGCGTCGGAGAGGTTGACGACGACGAGGTGGCGCCCCTCCGGGCTCGTCCAGCACCAGGCGACGAGGTGCCGGTAGGTGGCGTTGTCCGGCCAGCCCTCACACGCGCACAGTCGCCAGTCGCCGCGCCGGAGGTCGCTGTCGGCGACCGCCTGCAGCAAGCGCCGGTAGAACGCACGCAGCTCGTCGTCGACGGGTTCGTCGGGCCCGCGGCCGAGGAAGACCGGAACCCGCGTCCGCCGGCCCTCGAGCTGGCCGTCGTGATAGAGCCGGGCGCCCTGGAGCGTCGACATCACGATCGCGGCGGCCCGCGCCTGTGCCGGCCCGAACGTCGCCGCCGCGCGGGGCTCGTCGTGGTTCTCGATGAAGCGCAGCAGGCGCTGCTGATAGTCGGCATCGGCCTGCAGGTGGCCGCGCACGGACTCGGCCGACTCGTGGACGAGCCGGTCGTAGAGGCGCTTGTCGTAGCAGAGGTCGAAGCCCTGCTGTTGCAGCGTCCACTCCATGTCCCAGTAGGCCTCGGCGATGAGCAGGAGGTCTGGGTGGGCCTGCTTGGCTCGCGCGATCAGCGGCGGCCAGTACTCGAGCGGCGGCACGGGCCCGGCGCGCTCGCCCCAGGTCCGGGCGAAGACGTCGTTGGTCATCAGCATCGCCATGTCGCAGCGCAGGCCGTCGCACTGCTCGCCGATCTCGATCAGCGTCTCGGCAACCGCGTCGCGCAGCGCGGGCGCGAAGGCGTTCAGCTGCACGACGTCGGGCCACGGCGGGAAGTACGGATCGCGTCCGCGCGCGACGATGCCCGCGGGCGTGCGCAGGAACGCGTCCGGGTGCTGCGCGAGCTCCGTCTCGGTGCCGGTCAGCAGGCACTCCGGCCGCGAGACCGCCCACGGATGGTCGGGAGCCACGTGGTTGGGCACGTAGTCGAGGATCAGCGCGAGCCCGCGGTCGGCGAGCGCGGTGCGGGCGCTCGCCAGCCCCGAGCGGCCGCCGAAGCGCTCGTCGACCGCGTAGTCGCGCACGCAGTAGGGCGAGCCGATCACGTCCTCGGGACGGAGGTCGGGCAGGGCAGCGCGGTTGTCCGCATCGAGGGCGGAATCGGCCTGCGCGATGGCGAGACCCGCCGGGCTGCGCTCCCAGACGCCCATCAGCCACACCGCGTCGACGGGCAGCGCCGCGATCGCGTCCCAGGCGGCGCCTGGCACCTCGTCGAGCCCGAGGCCCCCGAGCCGCTGGAGCCAGACGGCGGTGTTGATCTCGTAGATCGTGGGACGGGCGAGCAGGCTCACGTGCCGACAGCCGTCGCCGCCGGTTCGCTGTGGAAGGCGTCGGCGAACAGGAACAGCAGCGCGACGGTCCCGGTCCAGCCGGTCTGGTGGCTTGCCCCGATCCCGGCGCCGTTGTCGCCGTGGAAGTACTCGAAGAAGAGGAGCAGGTCGCGCCAGTGCGGGTCGGTCTGGAACGTCTCCGTCCCGCCGAACACGGGGCGGCGGCCGTCGTCGCCGCGGGTGAAGGTGGACGCGAGCCGCCGGCTGACCTCCGCCGCGACCTCGCGCAGGTTCATCTCGCGCCCGGAGCCGGTCGGGCACTCCACGCGCAAGCGGTCGCCGTAGTAGCGATCGAGTTGCAGGAGCGCCCGGAGGACCACCAGGTTCATCGGGAACCAGACCGGGCCGCGCCAGTTCGAGTTTCCGCCGAACATGCCGCTGTCGGACTCCGCGGGCAGGTACCCGACGCCGTAGCGCTGCCCTCCCCAGTCGAACACGCAGGGCTCCTCGGCATGGCGGCGCGAGATCGAACGGATCCCGTGCGGCCCGAGGAACTCGTCCTCGTCGAGCATGGCGGCGAGCACACGTCGCAGCCGCGGCTCGTCGACGAGCGAGAGGAGCCGGACGCCATCCGGGTTCGGTCCGGGAAGATGCGCGAAGGCCGGGACGGCGTCGGCGAAGTGGGCGGCGAGCGCTCCGATCCGCTCGACGAGCTCCGGGTGGCGCTCGACCGTTCCGGGCTCGAGCACCGTGGCCGCGCACAGTGGCAGCAGCCCGACCAGCGAGCGCACCTTGAGCGGGAAGGCCGCGCCGTCCGGCATCCGCATGACGTCGTAGTAGAAGCCGTCCGCCTCGTCCCAGAGTCCCGGGTTCGGGCCCGGCGGGTCGAGCGCGATCGAGATCCACGCGAAATGCGACACGAACTTCAGGGCGATGTCGGCGAAGTGCGGCTGGTGCTCGGCGAGCTCGATGGCGATCTGCAACATCCACTGGCAGTAGAGGGCCATCCAGGCCGTTCCGTCCGCCTGCTCGAGCGTGCCGCCTCCCGGCAGCGCGGCCGAGCGGTCGAAGATCCCGATGTTGTCCAGCCCCAGGAACCCGCCCTGGAACAGATTGCGGCCGTCCGGGTCCTTGCGGTTGACCCACCAGGTGAAGTTGGTCAGCAGCCGCTCGAACACGCGGGCCAGGAAGTCGCGGTCGCCGGCGCCGCGGATCTCCGCCTCGCGCTCGTAGACCCACAGCGCCGCCCACGCCGTGACCGGTGGGTTGACGTCGCTGAAGTTCCACTCGTACGCCGGGAGCTGGCCGTTCGGGTGCAGGTACCGCGTCCGGAGCAGCAGCTCGACCTGCTCCTTCGCGAAGTCGACGTCGACCAGCGAGAGCGGGGCGCAGTGGAACGCGAGGTCCCACGCGGCGAACCATGGGTACTCCCACTTGTCCGGCATCGAGATGACGTCGCCGGCCACCATGTGGAACCACGGGACGTTGCGCACCGACGAGCCGGGCGCGCGCGGATCCCAGGGGTTCACGCCGTGCTCGCGCAGCCAGCGGTGGAGGTCGTACTCGTAGTACTGCTTGCCCCACAGCAGGCCCGCGAGCGCCTGCCGCATGACCAGCGCGGCATCAGGGTCCAGCGACGGCGGGATGACGGTCGCGTAGAAGTCGTCGGCCTCGGCGCGGCGAGCGGCGAGCACGCGGTCGAAGTCCACGGCTTCGCCCGACGCGGACAGGCGGACGCTGATCGACGCGCTCTCGCCCGCGCCGACCTCGAGCACGTGATGCGCCGCGACCTTGGTGCCGCCGTCCGGATTGACCGCGCCGGCCACGCCGCCCACGACCCGGTCATTGATCCCGTCCTTGACGTAGGGCGACGCGTTGGCGACGCCGAACAGCCGCTCGTTGTTGGTCTCGTTCTCGCAGAACAGCAACTCGTCGGCACCGTCGGCGGACAGCGTCCACTCGCCGAGCTCCGGATGCTCGGCGCGGACCGCCTTCCCGTCCGCCCGCAGCGACGGCTTCGGAACGTCGTCGCCCCACGACCACGTGTTGCGGAACCAGAGGGTCGGCAGCAGGTGCAGCGTCGCCGCCTCGGGGCCGCGGTTGTGCGCGGTGACGCGCATCAGGATGTCGTCGTGCGCGGCCTTCGCGTACTCGATCACGATGTCGAAGTACCGGTTCTCCGCGAAGACGCCGGTGTCCAGCAGCTCGTACTCGGATTCCCCCTTGCCGCGGCGGCCGTTCGTCGAGACGAGGTCCCAGTACGGGAACGCGCGCTGGGGGTACTTGTACTGGCACTTCAGGTACGAGTGGGTCGGCGTGCTGTCGAGATAGAACCAGTACTCCTTGACGTCCTCGCCGTGGTTCCCCTCGCCGTTGGTCAGGCCGAACATCCGCTCCTTGAGGATCGGGTCCGCGCCGTTCCAGAGCGCGAGCGCCATGCACAGACGCTGCCGCTCGTCGCAGACCCCCGCGATCCCGTCCTCGCCCCAGCGATAGGCGCGCGACCGCGCCTGGTCGTGCGAGAAGTAGCTCCAGGCGTCGCCGCCCTCGCTGTAGTCCTCGCGCACCGTGCCCCACTGACGCTCGCTCAGATACGGGCCCCAGGCCTTCCAGGGGACCGTGCCCGCGCGGGCCGCTTCGAGCCGCTCGTGCTCCGCGGTCGCGTGGATCGCCGCCATGCCGCGCAGTGTGCGGTTGGCCGGCACCCCACGCGAGGGTGCCGGCCCGAAGAGCGTCCGGGTGCGCGCCGGTGTCTTGCGGTCGTCAGGGCGTCCTGCGGTCCAGCGCCTCGTTGTAGCTGTCCAGCGCCGCGACGCGCGGTGCCGCAGCGCGCGCGGGCGTCGGCGTGGCGACGCCGGCCCAGCGCTGCACGGCGAGGGTGGCCTCGGCCCGTTCGGCGGGGGTCAGCGCCGCGATGGTGGCGCCGTGGTTGGCGCCCGCGGCCTCGTACCAGGACGAGTCGCGCGTGCGCTGGCCCAGCTCGAACGCCTCGGCGCCCCACGGGTCGTTCGCGCCGTAGACGTACAGGACGAAGAAGCGAACGCGCGCATCGCACGAGCACGGCTCACCGGTAAGGATCCGAACGCTCAGTGCACGTCGGGCGCGCCGGCGTTCGCGCGGGCGAGCTCGACCAGCAGGCGGACGCCGAAGCCGGAGCCGCCCTTCGGCGTGTACGGCTTGCCGTTCTCGTAAGCGGTGCCGGCGATGTCGAGGTGCGCCCAGGGGACGTCGCCGGTGAAGCGGCGCAGGAACTGGGCGGCGGTGATCGAGCCGGCCTTGCGCACCTCGACCGCGTTCGCGATGTCGGCGTAGCGGCTCTTGATCAGCTCGGCGTACTCGGCGTGCAACGGCAGCCGCCAGGCGAGCTCGCCGGCGCGGCGGCCGGCCGCCTCGACCTCGGCGCACCACTCTTCGTCCGAGCCCATCAGCCCCGCGTACGTGTTCCCGAACGTGGTGACGATCGCGCCGGTCAGCGTCGCGAGGTCGACGAGCCGCTCGGCGCCCTGCTCGATCGCATGGGCGAGGCAGTCGGCGAGCACGAGCCGCCCCTCGGCGTCGGTGTTGATGACCTCGATCGTGGTGCCGGTCTTGGCGCGCAGGATGTCGCCGGGCTTGACGGCGTGGCCGCTCGGCAGGTTCTCGGTCGCGCCGATCACGGTGACGAGGCGTACCGGCAGGCCGAGGCGGGCGATCGCGCCGGTCGCCTCCAGCACGGCGGCGGCGCCCGACATGTCGAACTTCATCTCGCTCATCTTCGCCGACGGCTTGATGGAGATGCCGCCGGAATCGAACGTCACGCCCTTGCCGACGAACCCGAGCAGCGGGCCGGCGAGATCGGGAGGGTCGTAGCGCAGCGTGATCAGCCGCGGCTCCTCGTCGGAGCCGCGCGCGACGGCGGCGAAGGCGCCCATGCCGGCGGCCTCGATCTCGGCGCGGCCCCAGACCTCGACCTCCAGGCCGGGCAGCGCTCGCGCGCGGTCCGCGAGCGCGGTCGGCGTGAGCTCGTTCGCGGGCGCGTTCTGGAGGTCGCGCGCGGCGTTCGCGGCCTCGGTCGCGACGGTCGCCGCCTCGACCTCGGCGGTCGTGTCGTGGTGGGCGGAGACGACCAGCTCCTCGATCGGCCCGTCGTCGTTGTCATCGCTCTTGTACGCCCGGTACTCGTAGGCGGCGAGGAGCGTGCCCTCCACGAAGCCGGGCGCGTCGACGTGGTGGGGGATCTCCCAGCAGAGCACGCGCGCGCCGAGTTCTTTCGCGCGGCCCGCGACCGCCGCCGCGGCCACCCGGGCGCGCTCGGCGTCGAAGTCGTCGCGCTTGCCGAGCCCGGCCAGGACGTAGCGGCGCCCGCCGGCGTGCGCGACGGTGACCTTGCGCAGGCCGGGCCGCGCCTCCCCGGAGTCCACCAGCCCCTGCAGGATCCCGTCGACGTCGTGGGCGATCGGCTCCGCTTCGAAGATCCCGACGGCGATGACGTCGGCGCCGGTGTCGGGCGGGGGATCGGTTGTGGAACGTACGCGCATAGCCGCGCCACGTTAATAGACTCGACGCATGCCACGAACCGTGATCCTCGGCTCTGCCCGCACGCCTGTCGGCAAGCTCGGCGGCGGACTCTCGTCCCTGCACCCGACCGACCTGGGCGGCATCGCCATCAAGGCCGCGCTCGAGCGGGCCGAGGTCGCGCCGGAGCAGGTGCAGCACGTGATCATGGGCCACGTGCTGCAGGCCGGGGCGGGGCAGATCCCGTCGCGGCAGGCGCAGATCAAGGCCGGGATCCCGAAGGAGGTCTCGTCGGAGACCATCAACAAGGTCTGCGCGTCGGGCATCCGCGCGGCCGGGCTGATCGACCAGGCGGTGCGCGCCGGGGACCTCGACGTGGCGGTCGGCGGCGGCATGGAGTCGATGTCGCAGGCCCCGTACCTGCTCCCGAACGCGCGCTTCGGCGCCCGGATGGGCGACATGAAGGCGCTCGACGCGATGATCCAGGACGGGCTGCGCAACCCGTTCAGCGGGAAGCAGATGTACGAGGAGGCCACCGAGGTCGGCGAGCAGCTGGAGATGACGCGGGCGGACCTCGACAAGTGGGCGCTGCGCTCGCACGAGCGCACGATCGCCGCCACCGACGACGGCCGCCTGCCGGAGGAGATCGTGTCCGTGACCGTGCCCGGTCGCAAGCGCGACACGGTGGTCGAGGTCGACGAGGCGCCGCGCCGCGACTCCTCGCTCGAGGCGCTCTCGAAGCTGCCCGGGCTCGCCCACAAGGACGGCTCGCACACGGCGGGCAACTCGCCGGGCGTCAACGACGGCGCGGGTGCGCTGGTCTTCGCCTCCGAGGAGTGGGCCGAGCGGGAGGGCAAGGAGGTGCTCGGCACGATCGTCGCCCAGGCGGCGGTGGCCGACGACTTCGAGTGGCTCGCCCGCACGCCGGCAAACGCGGCGCTGAAGGCGCTCGACAAGGCGGGGCTGCAGCCGGGCGACATCGACCTGTGGGAGATCAACGAAGCCTTCGCGTCGGTGACGCTCAACTCGGTGCGGATGCTCGGGATCGACGCAGACCGCGTGAACGTCAACGGCGGCGCGGTCGCGATCGGCCACCCGATCGGCGCCTCGGGCGCGCGGATCCTCGGCACGCTCGTGCATGAGCTGCGCCGACGCGGCGGCGGCTACGGCTGCGCCGCGATCTGCTCCGGCGGCGGTCAGGGCGACGCGGTGATCGTCCAAGTTTGACCGAACGGCCACACATCCTCCCGCCGCCTCCCGGGGGCGGCGCGCTGCGGCGGCCGGATGAGCGGGGCGCGGCGTTCTTCGATCTCGACCGCACGCTCATGGCCGGCTCGTCGGCGTTCCAGTTCGGCCGGGCGGCGTACAAGGCGGGCCTGGTCTCGCGCCGCCAGATCGCGCGCGACGCGTGGGAGAACCTGCGATTCAGCATGCGCGGTTCGACGGACGCGGGCACCGACGCGCTGCGCGAGCGGATCTCTCGGCTGCTCGAGGGCGTGCGGGTGCGCGACCTCCAGCGGCTGGCGCCGGACGTGCTCGCGGGCGTGCTCCCCCGCCTGTATCCACGCATGCTGGCGATCGCGTACGAGCACCAGGACGCCGGCCGGCCGATCTTCATCTGCACCGCGGCGTCGCAGGAGATGGCCGAGCTGATGGCGATCGTGCTGACGTTCGACGGCGCCGTCGGCTCGGTGTCCGAGGTGGTCGACGGGCATTACACGGGCCGCGCCGGCGGGCCGTTCACGTACCGCGAGGGCAAGGCGCAGGCGATCCGCGAGCTGGCCGAGCGCGAGGGCATCGACCTCGCGGCGTCGTGGGGGTACTCGGACTCCGAGTCCGACCTTCCGATGCTGCGCGCGGTCGGCCATCCCGTCGCGGTGCATCCGGACAAGGCCCTCCTGCGCGTTGCACGCTTGGAGGGTTGGGAGATCCTGCGCTTCGATCGCCGGCGGCTGCGGTTCGCGGGCGCGGCGGTGGCGGCCGCCGCGGTGGGGGGCGGCGTCGTGGTGTCGCGGGCGCGCGCGTGAGCGAGCTCACGCAGGAGCAGGAGGACATCCGCGACCTCGCGCGCCGCTTCGCCGACGAGAAGATCGCGCCGAAGGCCGCCGAGTGGGACCGCGGCCACGTCTTCCCGCGCGAGCTGTTCGCCGAGCTCGGCGAGCTCGGGCTGATGGGCGTCTGCGTGCCGGAGTCGCACGGCGGGGCGGGCGCCGATTTCCTCTCCTACGTGCTGGTGCTGGAGGAGCTCTCGCGCGCCGACGCCGGCGTGGGCGTCACCGTCGCGGTGCACACGAGCGCGTGCACGCTGCCGCTGCTCTCCTACGACTCCCCGTACGTGTCGGCGCTGGCGGCGGGCGAGGAGATCGGCGCCTTCGCGCTGACCGAGTCCGGGTCGGGGTCGGATGCAGCCGCGATGCGGACGCGGGCGGTGGATGGGCGGGTTACGGGGGCGAAGCAGTGGGTCACCAACGGCTCGCACGCGTCCACGTTCCTCGTCTTCGCCCGCGAGCACGACCGCGTCAGCGCGTTCGTGGTGCGGGCGGGCGCCGATGGCTTCGCGGTCGTGCGCGAGGAGGAGAAGATGGGCTTGAACTCCTCTTCCACCGCAGACCTGTCGTTCGAGGACACGCCGGGAGAGCGGCTCGGCGAGCCGGGCGAGGGGATGCGGATCGCCCTCCGCACGTTGGACGGCGGCCGGATCGGGATCGCCGCTCAGGCGGTCGGGATCGCGCAGGCGGCGCTGGAGGTCGCGACCGCGTACGCGAAGGAGCGTGCCGCGTTCGGAGGCCCGATCGCGCGCTTCCAGGCGATCCAGCACAAGCTCGCGGAGATGCAGACCGAGATCGAGGCCGCGCGGGCGCTCACGTGGCGGGCGGCACGGCTCAAGGAGGCCGGCCGGCCCCACACCGTCGAAGGCGCGCAGGCGAAGCTCTTCGCCAGCAGCGTCGCGCGCCGCCAGACGGGCGAGGCGATCCAGGTCCTGGGCGGCTACGGCTACACGAAGGAGTTCCCCGTCGAGCGCTACTACCGCGACGCGAAGGTCACCGAGATCTACGAGGGGACCTCCGAGATCCAGAAGCTGGTCATCGCCCGCGCGCTGCTCGGCGACGCGATGCGCGAGTAGGCGCAGTCATCCGACGGCGAGGAGGCTGACGGCCACGGCGGCGAGTCCGAGCCCGGCGAGCTGGGTGGTTCCGATGCGTTCGGCCAGGAGCGCGCGGGCGAGCAGGACGGTGGCGGCGGGGTACAGCGCGGTGATCACCGCGATCACCGCAAGGTCGCCGTCGCGGACGGCGAGCAGGAACGCGAGGTTGGCGAGCGAGTCGAGCGCACCGGCGGCCGCGGACGCCGACAGGCTCGGCCGGGTCTCGCCGAGGCGCCCTCGCAGCGCGAAGGCGGCACCGAGGACGGCGGCCGTCGACACCGCGCGGCCGACGAGCAGCGGCGCCACGCCGCTGTCGTCCGGTGCCTGGTCGAGGCAGACGAGCTGCAGCGCGATCGCCGCGCCGGCGCCGAAGGCCAGGGCGAGCGCCCTCCGGCTTGGGCGAACCGCATGCGTGTCGGTGCCGCCGCTGACCACCACGATCGCCACGAAGGCGAGTGTCATGCCGCCCACGGCGAGTCCGCTGAGGCTCTCGCCGCCGATGAGGCCGACGCTGACCGGGAGCGCAGCGGACACGAGCGCGGTTACCGGCGAGAGCACGCTCATCGGCCCGATGGCCAAGGTGCGGTACAGGAGCGCGAACGACGCCGCCGACGCGAGGCCGGACGCGGCGCCCCAGGCGACCGCGCCGGCGTCGAAGCTCGCCCCGATCGCCGGCCACACCAGCAGCTCGACGAGGAGGCTTGCCGGCGCCGCGATGATCACGACGCGCAGCACGTGCGCGCCTCGGGCTGCGACCCCGCCGAGGAAGTCGGCGGCGCCGTACGCGAGCGAGCTGGCGAGTGCGAGCAACAGGGCGGCGGTCATTGGAACGACCGGAGTGTACAATGCACTGACCGCCATGAGCGATGCCGCGCTCGAGATCGTCGCCCGCAACGTCCGGTCCGCCCGGGGCGCCGCCGGGTTGTCGCTGGACGCGCTCGCCGCGCGGGCGGAGGTGAGCAAGGGCGCCCTGTTCGCGTTGGAAGGGGCGCGCGGCAACCCGAACTTCGCGACGCTCGTGCGCCTCGCCGACGCGCTCGGACGGCCGGTGTCCTCGCTGATGGAGGACGCGCGCGAGGAGGCGGTGATCGTCGTCGACGCCGACGAGGTCGCGCCGCTGTGGACGGGTCCGTCCGGCGGCACGGCCCGGCTGCTGCTGACCAACCCGCGTCCGGCGCCCGTGGAGGTGTGGCGCTGGCGCCTGCATCCGGGCGAGCGTCACGACAGCCACGCCCACCCGGCCGGCGTCACCGAGACGTTGACCGTCGTGCGCGGCCAGATGCTGCTCGTGCTCGGCGACGCGCAGCGGCCGCTGCGCGCCGGCGCGACGACCGTGTTCGCCGCCGACGTTCCCCACGCCTACGAAGGCGCCGGCCGCGGGCCGTGCGAGCTGATCATGACCGTCCACCTCCCGGCCGAGCGCCGCGGCAGCTGAGACTCACTTCTCGGGCTTCGAGCAGGATCTCCTCGAGCGCGACCCTCCCGCACCGTCGCCACCATCGCAGCCACTCGATGTAGTCCACCGGCACGCTACAACCCCAGGTGCAGCGGCCAGAACAGCGCCCAGTCCTGGTCGTTGGCGACCGGGTCGGCGCGGTGCGCCGGGCGGCCGGACACGCAGCTCGGCATGACGAACGCCGCGGTCGCCGTCCCGTCGGGCTGGAAGTCGATCCGATTGGCCGCGTAGATCTGCGCCGCGAGCCGTAGCACGGGCATCCCGCGATCGCGCTCGAGGGCGGCCGCGGCGGCCGGCGGGAGGAGCAACAGCACGTTCGCCGTCAGCACGCTCCAGTGATGCGGGAAGACGTCGCCCCACAACTGCTCGCGCCCGAACCAGTAGCCGTCCCAGTGCCGGATCGCGATGTCGCGCATGCGGACGTGGGGCTGCGGCCCGCCGAACGCCAGCAGCCACGGCAGGCGCTCGACGATCGCGGCGTCGAGCGTCCGCGCCTCGGCCGGGTCGTCGGTCAGGCGCGCCGCGACGCTGAGGACTTCGAGCAGCGGGGCGACCATCGACTGCTCGTAGTTGACCTCGTGTGCGGGAAGGTCGGCTCGGGCGTCGACGCACCGCGCGGCGTGCGAGCGGATGAGCCCCGCGACTTCGTCGGCGTCGCCGTCGCGGCCCGCGGCGCGCAGCACACGGACAAGGACCTGCGCCGCAACTCCGATGCCGATCGCGAGGAAGTCCGCACCGCCGCGGACGTAGTAGGCGCGGAACAGGCGCAGCGCGCGGTCGGTGTCGTGCGCGGCGAGCAGCAGGACGACCCACGGCAGGTCGTAGAGGCGGTCGGACGCGGCGGGGTGGTGGGAGTCCGCGCGTAGGCCGTCGTCGTCGGTGACGATGGAGTCGACGACGAAGCGACGGTACGCGGCCGCGGCCTCGTCCGCCTCGGCCGGGTCGTCCACCCAGCTGCGCGCGAGCGCCTCGTGGAGCAGCAGGCCCATGCCGATGCGCTCGCGGGCGTCGGAGAAGTCCGCCCAGCCGCCGGCGAGCACCGGGAGGCCGTGCTCGGTGTCGAACGGCAGGAACGCCGCAGCGGCCGCTCCCGCCCGATGACCGGCCCGCTGATGCGCGAGCATGAACCGGACGCGGCGCCGGACGACCTCCTCGAGCGGCGCCTGCCAGCACACCGCCACGCGAGAGCGCCGGCCGTCCGCCTCGACCTCGACGTACGCCTCGCCCTCCTCGCCGCACCGCAGTTCATCCCCCTCGACCGACACCGGCGGCGCGGCATGGACGCGGACGCCGACGTCCCGACGTCGGAACGGGATCGTCTCGCCCGTGGCCGCGACGAGCGCGTCCAGCTTGACGGGTGGCGGATGGCGCTGCGAGAACGCCGCGACCGACTCGAACCAGTCGAGCTCCCATTCGAGGACGTACGCCTCGCCCGGCCGCAGCTCGATCTCCGGCTGGCCCCCGAAGGCGTGCGGCGCGCGAGCCGCGTCCGTGACGTGCACCACCACGTGCCCGCGCACGTTCGACCCGGTGACGTGCGCCTCGCGGGATTCGATCGAGTACGCCCACAGCTCGCCCGCGCGCACCCGCAGGCCGAGGACCGGTCCGCCGCCGGCCATCGGCTGCGCGAGCGTGAACGCGTGGCCGCCTCCCGGCCACACATGGGCGTGCACCCCGCGCGCAAGGGCGTCGGCGGCGGACGCGTACACGTCCCGCCACGGCGTATAGATACCGAGCGAGCGCATCACGACGCCGCTGGTGCAACGCACCACGTAGCGCTCGACCCACGTGGCCCCGAAGCGACGCTCGACGTCGAGTACGAGGCCGTCGCCGAGCGGATGCGTCGCCGTGACACGCACGCCGTCCGCCCCCGTCACGATCTCCGGCCGCGCGGCGCCGTCCCAGCGCGCACCGCCGCGATCCGTGATGAGGAAGCCATTGCCCCACCGGCGCTCCGCCGTGTGCCACGGCTCGGTCGCCTCGTCCAGCAGATACGACATCCCCGGACGCTCGGGGTGCTCGACGGAGATCACGGCTCCGTCGTCGCGACCCAGCCGGACCGTTCCAGCGCCAAACGGGACGACAAGCGGCAACGGATCGGTCGGCGGCACCTGCGCGGCACCCTAATAGGGCGCCGGACTTCACCGGCTGTGCTCGGAAGGGGCGGTAGCCCCGAATGAGTTCCGGCAGCGAGCGCTCAGTCCGAGCGGTGGGAGACGACGTTGACGAGCGTGCCGCTCGGCTCTCGAAGCATGAAGCGCCGGACTCCCCACGCCTCGTCGCGGAGCGAATAGGCGATCTCGAAGCCCTTCTCCACGGCCCTGGCGTGGACGGCATCGACGTCGTCCACCCCGACCGAGATGCCCGGGGCGGCCGGGTCGTCACTGCTGACGATGGTCACTTGGGCCGCCCGGTTCGTCGGCGATGCGACGGTCACGACCCAGCCGAGATCCATCGCCACCTCGAAGCCGAGCAGGTCGACGAAGAACTCGCGCGTCTCCGCGGGCCGATCGGACTTGATGTTGGGCACCGCCCTGCTGACCCCCACGGGCCGTGTTCTATCGCACGATCGCGCGCTAGAGCAGCTCGGCCAGGCGAGCCGCGGCGAGGGCGGCGCCGCCGGTCTCGACCGGCAGGTAGTCCACGTCGCGCCCGATCTCCTCCGCGATCGCGGAGGAGATGACCTCCGGCGTCGCGGTCTCGAAGTCCATGCGGCGCCCGGCGCCGTAGCGCTCGAGCCGGTGGCGGACGTGGGTGTTCTGCTCGAAGTGGTGGCGGAGCGGGAAGTAGAGGAACGGGCGGCGGTTCGCGGTCAGCTCCATCGACGTGGTCAGGCCTCCCTGGACGACGGCGAGGTCGCAGGCCGCCAGATGCCGGTAGAGGTCCGGGACGAAGGCGCGGACCTCGAGCCCGTCCGCCGCAGGCAGCGACGCCGGGTCGATCCGCGGCCCGGCCACGACGATCATCCGCAGCGCGCCCACTTGCTCCCGAGCCTCCGGGAACGCGGCCATGACCCGCTGGAGCAGCGAGCGGCCGACCCCGGACCCGCCGACCGTCACGATGCACACCTGCTCGCCGGGCGCGTAGCCGAGCTCCGCGCGCAGCCGCTCGCGATCGCCGAGCTCGGCGGGATCGAACCCGGTCACGTAGCCGGCGAAGTCGAAGTGCTCGCCGGTCCAGTCGGCGATGGCCGGCAGATCGGGCCCGAACGTGTCCGGCACGATGTCCTCCGGGTTGCCGACGAAGATCGCGCGGTCGCGCACGCGCGGGAAGCGCGCGATGTGCTCGATCATCTCGGCGTTGTAGTCGGCGGTCAGCATCGCCTCGTGCTCGCCGCCGTCGGGCATCGGCAGCCAGCCGACGAAGTCGGTCAGCCACGCGTACGCCGCGCGCTTCTGCTCCGGGTTCTCGTGCAGGTAGTAGTCGATCTCCCAGCCCTCGTCGGCGATCCAGAGGTCGTAGTCGGTCTCGCTCACGAGGTCGTGGAAGACCATGAAGTTGGCGACCAGGATCTCGTCCATCCGCCGCCACGCCTGGAAGCAGTGGAGGTCGTGCTCGGCGGACTCGGACTCGATGTGGTGCGACTCGTTCGACAGCTCCGCGCTCGCGGGATGCACGCGCTCGCCGGCCGCCTCGAGCGCCGCGGTCACCGGGTGCTGGGCGAGCCAGTCGATCTCGAGGTCGGGATGCAGCTGCCGCAGCTCGCGCGCGATGGCGATGTCCCGCCGGGCGTGGCCGAGCCCGATCGGCGACGAGACGTACAGCGCTCGCTTCCCTCGCCGGCGCCCGCGCGCCCAGCTCCGCGGCGCGGGCCGCGGGGCGATGAAGTCGCGCAGCAGGAGGTTCACGCGCACCGGGTCGCGCGCGTGCGGACAGTGGCCGGAGCCCTCGAGCGCCACGAGGTCCCCGCCCATCGCCTCCGCGACCTTCGTGCCGACGAAGAACGGACGGATCGCATCGTCGGTCCCGTGGATCACGAGAACGGGGCACGTGATCCGGTCGCAGAGGGCGGCGAACTCGTCCGGGTCGTTCAGCTCGCGGCCCAGGTAGGTGAGCGCCAGCGTCTCGCCCGTGGTCTCCAGGCCCCAGCCGACGCAGTCCTCGAACTGCTTGGTCGAGTGCGGCTCGATGAAGGCCTGGCTGAAGAAGAACTCGAGGAAGTCGCGGTAGTTCTCGAGCCAGTAGTGCTGGTTGTACTTCTCCCAGCCCTCGTACGACTCGAGCGGCTCGTCGAACGCTGTCGTGACGCGCGCGAGGTGCTGGCCGAACGGCGCGGCCGGCGCGATGAACACGGCGCCGGCCACCCGGTCCGGGTGCTCGGCGGCAAGCAGCGTGCCCCAGAGCACGCCCGCCGACAGCCCGACCAGGACGGCCCGGTCGGTGCCGGTCGCGTCCATGACCGCAATCGCATCGGCGGCGAACTCGCGCTCGGCGTAGGCGTCGACGGTGTCCGGCCGGTCGCTGCGGCCGTTGCCGCGCCCGTCGAACGTCACCACACGCGCATGCCGGGACAGGTACGCGATCTGGCTCTTCCAGTGGCGCGAGTGGATGATCGACCACGTCGGCAGCAGCAGCACGGTGCGGTCGCCCGAGCCGTAGACCTCGTAGAAGATGCGGACCCCGTCGCGCTCGACGTAGCCGTCCTGGTCCGGGTAGCGGGCGCGCGTCTGCTCGCGCGCGCCCTCGATCGTGGTCATCGCTCGTCCCTTTCCTGGATCCAGCCTTCGATCCACTCGAGCAGCTCGGCCTGGCCGGTCTCGATGCCCGACAGCCGCTCGAAGATGATGCCCTCGTTGAAGGTGACCACGAGCGCGACGAGCGCCGGGAGCGGCATGTCGATGCCGTAGCGCTCGCGCGGCTCCGCGAGCGCCTCGCTCAGGACCCCGCGCCACTTGGTGTCGACGTGGGCGACGCGCTCGCGCAGCTCGGGCCGGTTCCACGCGAGGGCCTGGAGCTCGTACCAGACCTTCTGGTACTCGCGGTCGGCGTCGAGGTAGCGCATCGCGGTGCGCCACTTCTCCGCGAACGGCACGCCGGGCGCCGCGTACATCGCGCGCTGGCGCGCGATCATCCGCTCGGTGAACCGCTCGAGCACGCGCGCGAGCAGGTTCTCCATCGAGCCGAAGTAGTAGTGCACGAGGCCGTGGTTGGCCCCGGCCTCCTCGGCGACCGCCCGGGTCGTGATGCCCGCGTGCCCGACGCTCACCAGCAGGCGCTCGGCGGCGTCGAGGAATGCCTCCTCGGTCTGCTGGCGGGCTACCGGCGCCGAAGCCATGCGAGCGCTCCCGCAGCCATGTAGGCGAGCGCAGCCCCGGCCGGGGCCAGCGCCGCCACGCTCTCCTCGACCGGGAAGCCGCCGATGTGGGCGAACGTCACTGGAAGATCTCCGTCGTGCAGTCTCCGCCCTGCAGCCGGACCTCGTGCGCGCGCGCCGTCTCGAACTCGACGAAGAAGTCCGGGTCGAGCTCCATGCCGCCGGCGGGGTCGCAGTTCACGCGCAGCAGCCACGAGCGCAGCCCGGGATAGAACTGGTTGTCCCAGGTCGAGTAGAGCGAGTTCGTGACGTACAGCCGCCGCCCGTCGAGCGAGAGCTGGAGCATCTGCGGCCCGCCGGTCAGGTCGCGGCCGGCGTCCGACGGCCGGCCGAGCACCCCGCCGAGCTGGAGCCGGCCGGTGAGCCGCGGGTTCGCCGGGTCGGAGACGTCGTACTGGCGCAGGTCGCCGTGCAGCCAGTTCGAGAAGTAGAGGAACCGGTCGTCCATCGAGACGACGAGGTCGGTGATCAGGCCGGGGACCGGGAACGGCCAGCCCTCCTGCTCGACGCCGTCGACGGCGATCACCTGGTCCGCGGTGTATGACCCGTTGTCGCGGTGGAAGTGCCACATCGTGCTCGACAGCGCGGCCCCGACGAAGCCCTCGGCGGCGTCGGGATCGTGCAGCCAGCGGATCTCGAGCGGGATCAGCCCCTTCTCGCCGAGATCGAGCGTCTGCTCGACGCGGCGCTCCTCGAGGTTCCAGAAATGCAGGCGGCTGCCGTAGCGCCCGGCGGCCACGTGCTCGGGGTCGAAACCCGGCTCGTACGCGGTGGGCTCGCCGAACTCCGACGAGGCGAGCACGTTCTGGCGCGGCTGGTACCAGAAGTCGTAGTTGAGCGGCGGACGCGGGCCGCCGTTCTCCCACCGGCCCTTGATCTCGAACGTCCGCGCGTCCAGGACCGCGAACCCGCAGGTGCCGTTGCCATCGGCGTCGCCGAGCATGCTGATGACGATGTTGTCGCCGGGCATGCAGTGGACCGTGTGCGGGCGGGTCAGGCCCGTCGCCCGGACCACCTCCTCCGGCTCGATCACCTTCTCCAGCCGCGGCCGCCGCGGGTCGTCGGCGATGTCGACCACGTGGATCCGCGAGGACCGGAAGCCCGGCAGGACCAGGTGCGAGCGGTCGGGCCCGTGGCAGGCGGAGCTGCAGCGGTTCCAACCGAAGTGGTGCAGCTCGTCGCCGACGTTGGGCATCGGCAGCTCGTGCACGATCCGGCCGTCCTCGGCGTCCACCACCGCGAGGAAGTCGGGCTTGCTCACGCCGGTCCCCTCGTGGAGGCAGGCGACGTAGAGGAACTCCTCGGCCGGGGCCTGTGCGGCCTCGGCGGGCGAGGCGTAGAACGAACGTGCGGGGTCGCTCATCGCATCCTCCTCGGGGGTTAGTCAAGCGACTAAGTCATTTGACCAAACCTGTTCCCTGCTGTCAAGGGTCGTTATCACGCGCGCGCCGCCCACGCCCAGCACGGTCAGGAACGCGACCTGGACCGCGAGCCCGGTCGACGTGCCGACGAGCGCCTGGTAGCGGGCGTTGCGCAACCAGCGGGCGGACAAATGCGACCAGCGAGCGGATGCTGGGACCCTAGACTCACCACCATGGCCACGGAGGAGCGGCAGCTGACGGACGCGGAGCGTTGGTTCCGGGAGCGCTACTCGGCCGCCCCGGAGCGCACCGCGTCGTTCACGACGCTCTCCGGTGAGCCGGTCCGTCCGTTGTATGGGCGTGAGGATGTCGGGCTGTTCGAGGAGCGGATCGGGTTCCCCGGTGAGCCGCCGTTCACCCGTGGCGTGTATCCGAGCATGTACCGCGGGCGGCTGTGGACGATGCGCCAGTTCGCCGGGTTCGGGACGGCCGAGGAGACCAACGAGCGCTTCCACTACTTGCTCGAGCACGGGCAGACGGGGCTTTCCACGGCGTTCGACATGCCGTCGCTGATGGGGCACGACTCCGATCATGTGCGCTCGCTCGGCGAGGTCGGTCGCGAGGGGGTGGCGGTCGACACGCTGGATGACATGCAGACGCTGTTCGGCGGGATCGACCTCGGCGAGGTCACGGTGTCGATGACCATCAACGCGCCGGCGGCGATCATGATGGCGTTCTACGTGGTGGCGGCCGAGGAGGCCGGGGTGCCCCGCCGGCGGCTGGGGGGGACGATCCAGGCCGACATCCTCAAGGAGTACATCGCCCAGAAGGAGTGGTGCTTCCCGGTCGATCCCGCGATGCGTCTGCTGGGGGACATGATGCAGTGGTGCACGCGCGAGCTGCCGCGCTGGCACCCGGTGAGCATCTCGGGCTACCACATCCGCGAGGCCGGCTCGACCGCGGCCCAGGAGCTCGCGTTCACGCTCAAGGACGGGCTGACGTATGTCGAGCAGCAGGTCGCGCGCGGGCTTGAGGTCGACGACTTCGCGCCGCGCCTGAGTTTCTTCTTAACGCGCACATCGATTTCTTTGAGGAGATCGCCAAGTACCGCGCGGCGCGGAGGATCTGGGCGCGTGAGCTGCGCGAGAGGTTCGGGGCGCGCAAGCACAAGTCGTGGCTGATGCGGTTCCACACCCAGACCGCGGGCGTGTCGCTGACCGCCCAGCAGCCGCTCAACAACATCGTGCGGACCGCCGTTGAGGCGCTGGCCGGGGTCCTGGGCGGCACGCAGTCGCTGCACACGAACTCCTACGACGAGGCGCTCGCATTGCCGAGCGAGGAGGCGGTCCGCGTCGCGCTGCGCACGCAGCAGGTGATCGCTCACGAGACCGGCGTCGCGAACACGATCGATCCGCTCGGCGGGGCCTACTTCGTGGAGGCGCTGACCGACCGCATGGAGGAGCTCGCGTACGAGTACTTCCGCAAGATCGACGAGCTGGGCGGCATGGTCGAGGCGGTCAAGCGCGGCTTCCCGCAGCGCGAGATCGCCGATGCGGCGTACGAGCTGCAGCGCGAGATCGACCGCGGCGAGCGGATCGTCGTCGGCGTCAACGACTACCGCGAGGGCGACGGGGAGCCGCCCGAGCTCCTGCGCATCGACCCCGAGCTCGAACGCAAGCAGATCGGCCGGGTGCAGGCCGTGCGCGCGCGCCGGTCAAGCGAGCCGGTCGAGCAGGCGCTGGCCGAGCTCAAGGCCGCCGCCGCCGAGCCGGATCGCAACCTGATGCCGAACCTGGAGACCTGCGCCCGCGTACACGCCACCGAAGGAGAGATCGTCGAGGCCCTCCAGGAGGTCTTCGGCACGTACACGGAGACGCCGGTGTTCTGATGCACAAGCTTCCGCTCGTCCTCATCGTGGTGCTGCTCGCGGCCGCCGCCCCCGCCTCCGCGGCGACCAGGAACGTCAAGATCGGCGACAACTACTTCGTCCGCGCCGGCAGCGTGCCGACCGTGAGCGTGACGAAGGGGACGACGGTCAGGTGGAACTGGCGCGGGACGCGCCCGCACAACGTCCTCGTCCGCAGCGGCCCGGTCACGTTCGAGTCCGCGGTCAAGCGCTCCGGCAGCTTCAGCCGCAGGATGCGCCGCAAGGGCACGTACAAGATCGTCTGCTCGATCCACGCGCCCGACATGGCGATGACGTTGAGGGTGAAGTAGCGAGACTAGAATCGGCCGCCATGGCCGAGCGGAAGATCCGGGTTGTCGTCGCGAAGCCCGGGCTGGACGGGCACGACCGCGGGGCGAAGATCATCGCCCGCGCGCTCCGCGACGCCGGGATGGAGGTCATCTACACGGGCCTGCACCAGACGCCGGAGCAGATCGTGGAGACCGTCCTGCAGGAGGACGCCGACGCGGTCGGGCTGTCGATCCTGTCGGGCGCTCACATGACGCTCGTGCCGCGGGTGGTCGAGCTGCTGCGCGAGCAGGACGCCGGCGACGTGGTGGTCACGGTCGGCGGCACGATCCCGTCGCAGGACATCCCGGAGCTCAAGGAGCTCGGGGTCGCCGAGGTCTTCACCCCCGGCGCGCCGACGCAGGCCATCATCGACTTCATCCGAAATTCCGTGACGCCCTAGCTATACCGTCCAGACGGTATAGTCACGGGGATGCCCATCGCGCTGCTGCTCTCGTTCGCCATCGTCACCGAGGTCGCCGGCACCGTCGCGCTGCGCTACTCAGAGGGCTTCACGAAGCTGCTCCCGAGCGCGGTCGTGGTGCTCGGCTACGGCACGTCGTTCTGGCTGCTCGCGCTCGTCCTGCGCGAGCTGTCGATCGGCACCACGTACGCCGTCTGGTCGGCTGCCGGCACGGCCCTCATCGCCGCCCTCGGCATCCTCGCGTTCGGCGAGCCGGCGACGGCGTTGAAGCTCGCGAGCCTGGCGCTCATCATCATCGGGGTCGTGGGTCTCAACCTGGCCGGCAGTCACTGATGGCGCGTCCGGACACGCGCGGGCGCCTGCTCGAGGCGGCCGGCGCCGTCATCCGGCGCGACGGCGCGCAGGCGCTGACGCTCGACGCCGTGGCCGCCGGGGCCGGCGTGTCCAAGGGCGGCCTGCTCTACCACTTCGGCTCCAAGCGCGAGCTGCTCGACGGCCTCGTCGCGCGCTGGCTCGACGAGTTCCAGCGCGACATCGACGCCGCCGGCGGCTCGTTCCCGGTCGGCTACGTGCGCGCCTCGGACGGCGCCAAGGCCGAGGAGGCCGGGCTGCTGGCAGCGCTCGTCGCCGACCCCGACGTGCTCGCCGCGGTGCGCGAGCGGTACGCGACGTGGCAGGATCGCATCGTCACGGAGGGCGGCGACCCGGTCGAGGCCACCGTGGCCCGCCTGGCCGCCGACGGGCTCTGGCTCGCCGACCTGCTCGGGATGGCGCCGCCAGAGGGCGACCTGCGCATGCGGGTACTGGCGCGCATGCTGCAACTATGCGATTGACTCGTCAGTCAACTCGGTAGGATCACGCGACGATGCTGTTCGGAACGGGGAATCAACGATGAAGATCTGCGTCTTGGTGAAGGAGGTGCCGGACGCCGCCGTCGAGAAGCGGATCAACCCGTCGACGGGGCGGCTGGACCGCAGCGGGGAGAAGAACCTCAACCCGTTCGACACGCACGCCATCGAGGCGGCGATGCAGCTCAAGGAGGGCGGGGCGATCGAGGTCGACGAGGTCGTGGCCGTCACGATGGGCCCGGCGTCGGCCGAGCGGGCGCTGCGCAAGGCGGTCTCCCTCGGCGCCGACCGCGCCGTCCAGCTGACCGACGACGCGCTCGCGGGCTCCGACGTCAACGGCACCGGCTACGCGCTCGCCCAGGCCCTGGCGAGCGAGCAGCCCGACCTCGTGCTGCTCGGCCAGCAGTCGGACGACGGCGAGTGCTACACGATCGGCGCCGTCGTGGCCGACCACCTCCAGATGCCCTCGCTGACGCAGGTCATCAAGATGGACGTCGAGGACGGCAAGCTCCGCTGCGAGCGCCAGGCCGAGTACGGCTACGACACGGTGCTCGTCGAGCTGCCCGCGGTGATCAGCGTCGGCGACGCCATCAACGAGCCGCGCTACCCGAGCCTGAAGGCGATCATGGGCGCCAAGAAGAAGCCGCTGGCCACGCTCTCGGTCGGCGACGCCGGCATCGAGGCCGACCGCGTCGGCTTCGACAACGCGCGCGCCCACTGCTCCGACTTCGCCGCGCCGCCGGCCAAGGAGGCGGGCCGCATCATCGAGGACGAGAACACGAGCGAGACGGTCGAGCAGATCGTGGCGTGGCTCGACGAGAGGAAGCTGCTGGCATGAGCGGGATCCTGGTCTACGCGCTGCACTACGACGGCGCGTTCAACAAGAACTCGCTCGGCGCGGTCTCCGAGGGCGCCCGTCTCGCCCAGGAGCTCGGCACCGAGTGCCACGCGATCGTGATCGGCGAGGGGATCTCGGACGATCTCGCCGCGCAGCTCGGCGGCTTCGGCGCGACGAAGGTGTATCGCGTGGAGGGCCCCGAGGGCCTGGCGCAGCCGGTGGTGGACGCGATGGCGGCGGCCATCGACGCCGGCGGACACGAGTACGCGGTGTTCGGGGGCGGCCTGCTCGGGTTCGAGATCGGCGCCGGACTCGCTGCACGCCTTGACGCCGGCGTGTGCATGGAGGTCACCAACGTGCGAGTCGAGGACGGCAGGCTCGTCGCCGAGCGGCCGATCCTCAAGGACTCGCAGATCGCCTCGGTGCACTACCGGTCCAAGGTCGGCGTCATCATCGGGCGCCTGAACGCCTTCGAGGCACGGGAGACCGGTGGGAGCGCGACCGTGGAGGACCTCGACGTCGAGTTCGCGGCCCACAGCCTGAAGGCCACGATGGTCCAGCGCGGCGAGCAGCGCGGCGCCGACGTCAACATCGAGGACGCCGACATCCTGGTGGCCGGCGGCCGCGGGCTCGGCAAGAAGGAGGGCTTCGACCAGCTCGAGGAGCTGGCCGGCGCGCTCGGCGGCGCCGTCGCCGCCACCCGCGCCGTGGTCGACGCCGGCTGGTACCCCTACGCCGCCCAGATCGGCCAGACCGGCAAGACGGTCGCGCCGAAGCTCTACCTGGCGGCGGGCATCTCCGGCGCGATCCAGCACAAGGTCGGGATGCAGAGCTCCGAGAACATCGTCGCCATCAACAAGGACTCGAACGCCCCGATCTTCGAGTTCAGCGACCTCGGCGTCGTCGGCGACCTCAACAAGATCGTCCCCAAGCTCACCGAGGCCGTGAAGGCCAAGAAGGGCTCCTGACATGACGGCGCCGAGCCAGTACCCGCCGCCGGTCGACTCGGCGGAGGAGTTCATCGGGCCCCCGACCGACCCCGAGGACGAGCGGATCGAGGTCGGCGTCGCGATCGTCGGCGGCGGCCAGGCCGGGCTGGCGTGCGCGATCCGGCTGCTCCAGCTGCTCGAGGACGACCCGGAGCTGGCCGAGCGGCTCGGCGAGGTGCCGGTGGCGGTTATCGAGAAGGGCAAGGTCGCCGGGGCGCACCAGCTCTCGGGCGCGGTGATGAACCCGTCCGCGATCAACGACCTGATCCCCGGTGACGACTCGTGGCCCAGCTTCGGCCCGGTCGAGGGCGAGACGGTCTACTTCATGCTCAACCGCAAGCGCGCGGTCCCGCTCAAGCCGACTCCGCCGCCGTTCCGCAACCACGGCAACCACGTCGTCGCGCTCGCCGAGCTCAACCGCTGGCTGGCCGAGAAGGCCGAGGAGGCGGGCGCGTACCTGCTGACCGAGACGACCGGGCACAAGCTGCTGGTCGAGGACGGCGTCGTGCGCGGCGTGCGGACCGGCGACAAGGGGCGCGACAAGGACGGCGGCGAGAAGTCCAACTTCGAGCCGGGCTCCGACGTGGTGGCCAAGGCGACGGTCCTCGCCGAGGGCTGCTGGGGCCATCTCACGGGCGCCGCGCTGAAGGGGCTCGACCTGGCGGCGAGCGACCCGCAGGTGTGGGCGCTCGGCGTCAAGGAGGTGTGGGAGGTCGAGCAGCCGTTCCGCAAGGTCGTCCACACGCTCGGCTGGCCGCTGCGGCCGGGGGCGAAGTGGAAGGAGTTCGGCGGCTCCTGGATCTACGGGATGAACCGCGAGGGGGAGACGCCGAAGGTGTCGATCGGCTTCGTGGTCGGGCTCGACCACAGCGACGCCCGGCTCTCGGTCCACGACGTCCTGCAGGAGTTCAAGCTGCATCCGCTGGTGCGCAAGATCCTCTCCGGCGGCAAGCGCGTGGCCTGGGGGGCGAAGGCGATCCCCGAGGGCGGCTACTGGGCGATGCCCAAGCTGCACGCGCCCGGGATGGTCGTCTGCGGCGACGCCGGCGGCATGGTCAACGTGCCGCGCCTGAAGGGCATCCACTACGCGATCCGCTCCGGGATGCTGGCCGCCGAGACGATCTACCGGCAGCTCAAGGCCGGCTCGACCGACTTCTCGGCCTACGAGACCGCGGTCTACGACTCCGAGATCGGCAAGGACCTCTGGCAGTCGCGCAACATGAAGCAGCCGTTCGGCAAGGGGTTGATCCTCGGCGGCGCGATCACCAACGCCATGGTCGTGACCAAGGGCCGCTTCCCGGGCGGGCACTGGGCGACGCACCGCGACGCCGAGAGCCCGGTCAAGCCGTCCAACCGCGACGAGCGCTATCCGAAGCCCGACGGCAAGTACACGTTCGACAAGCTGTCCGGCGTCTTCCTGACCGGCAACGCGACGCGCGACGACGCGCCGAGCCACATCCGGATCCAGAAGCGCGTGCCGCGTGAGATCGCCGAGGCGTGGACGTGGATGTGCCCCGCTGGGGTCTACGAGATCCCCGACGACGCGCCGGAGAACGGGGAGGTCGACCTGACGGTGAACCCGTCGAACTGCGTGCAGTGCGGCGCGATCACGGCCAAGGGCGGCCGCCTGACCCCGCCCGAGGGCGGCGACGGGCCGATGTACCAAGTGACGTAGCCCTTGCCGGCATCCGGCCGGCGCTCTGATGGGGACGGGGGCCATCCGGGCCCCCGTAACAGCGCGCGGAACGAAATCGTCGGCCGGGGGCGAAACTCGTGCGGGTTTCACGCGTTATGTGGAACCCATGCGCCGAATCGCCCTGCTCGCCGCCTTCGTGGGCCTCGTCGCGCCGGCCACCGCCGCCGCCTCGCCGGCGACCGTCGCGCTGACCGCCTGCCAGCCGCGCGAGCGCGCGGCCGAGTTCGAGGCGCGCATGGACCAGATTCCCGGCGCCGAGCGCATGAAGCTGCGGTTCACGCTCGAGATGCGCCGGGTCGGCCGGGCGTGGAAGAAGGTCGTCTCGCCCGAGCTCGGCGGCTGGCGGACGGCCGACGCCGAGACCACCCGCTACATCTCCTCGCGCCGCGTCAGCGCGCTGGTCGGCCCGGCGAGCTACCGCACGGTCGTGCGCTTCCGCTGGCTCGATGCCGACGGCGCCGTGGTCGCCGCCGCGCGCGCCCGCTCGCGCGTGTGCTGGCAGCCCGACCACCGGCCGAACCTGAAGCTCAAGGCGCTCTCCGTCGAGGGCGGCTCCACCTACGTCGTGCTCGTGGCCAACACCGGCCGCAGCGAGAGCGGTCCGTTCGACCTCACCATCACCGGCCTCGCGCCGCAGTTCGTCCCGACCATCGCGCCGGGCGGCGAGGCCCTGATCGAGGTCGCCGGGCCGGCCTGCGAGCCCGGCGCCCCGATCACGGCCACCGCCGATCCGCTCAACCTGGTCGCCGAGCGGAGCGAGCGCGACAACGCGCTTACCCGCCCGTGTCCGTAGCCCAGACGCTGCGTCCGAACGTCCCCGCGTAGAGCGTGCTCGTCGGCTCGTGCAGGCGCAGGTCGAGGACCGGCGCCAGTGGGAGCCCGCGGCCGACCGGCCGCCAGGCGGCGCGTGGCGCGGTGAGCGAGAACACGCCCACGTCGGAACCCACGTACACGGTGTCGCCCCCGATCACCACGTCGTTGACCGGCGCGTTCGGCAGGTTCGTGCTGATGTTGCGCCAGCTCGTCCCGCCGTCGGTCGTCTGGTACACGTGCGCGGCGTCCTCGCCGTTGCGGAAGCCGGAGAACGTCGCGTACACGACGTCCTCGTCATCCGGGTCGATCGCGACCCGCGTGACCCAGCGGTTGGGCAGCCCTTCGCCGACGAACTCGGTCCACGTCTGCCCGAGGTCGTCGGTCTTCCACAGCCGCCCGGTGTCGGTGCCCGCGTACAGCGTCTCGGGATCGCTCTTGGAGGCCGCGACGGTCGTGATCGTGCCCCAGTTGCGGTAGATCGGGTCGTCACGGCCGGGCGCGAACGTGCCGGTCAGGTCGTTCGGGTGCGGCGGGCTGATCGCCGTCCAGGTGTCGCCGCGGTCGGTCGACCGGTTGAGCTGGTTGCCGGCGAAGTAGAGGACGGCCGGGTCGTTGGGATCGATCACCAGCGGCGAGTGCCAGTTCCAGCGCACCGACGCGGCGCCGTCCTGGATATTGCTGCTGGTCAGCGTGCCGCTGCGCTCGTCGTAGCGGCGGCAGGCGCCGTACTGCGAGCAGCCGTAGAAGATCCGCGCGTCGCTCCAGTCGATCGGGACGTACTCGCCGTCGCCGCAGCCGTAGCCGTTCCACGACGGCGTGCCCCACGAGCGGATGCAGCCGTTGTCCTGCGTGCCGCCGGTGATCCGGGACGGGTCGGTCTCAGCCACCTCGACCTGGTAGTGCTGCGTGTAGGGCTCGCGCGTCGCCTTGGTCCACGTCCGCGTGGCGCCGTTGGCGTCAGAGCGGTAGAGACCGCCGTCGTTGCCCTCGTAGAGGCGGTTCGTGACCTTCGCGTCCCACTCCATCGCGTGCTGGTCGGCGTGCAGGCCCTGCGAGGTGCCCCACGTCGTCCCGCCGTCGGTCGACTCGCGCAGGTTCACGCCGGCGACGAACAGGTGGTTCTCGTTCGCCGGGTCGACCCAGATGCGGCCGAACCACCAGCCGAAGCCGCCCTGCGAGCCGGGCAGCGTCGCGGTCGTGAACGACTCGCCGTGGTCGCTGGAGACGTAGAAGCCCTTGTCCTGGCCGAACGTGGCCGTGGTTATCACGTAGACGCGCTCGGGCTCGCTCGGCGCGAGCGCGACGCCGATCCGGCCCAGGCTCGCGTCGGAGGCCAGGCCCGTCATGTCGCCGGGCGTCTTCGCCGACACGTTCTCGAGGCGCTTCCAGGTGGCGCCCCCGTCGTCGGTGCGGAACAGCCCGGAGCCGACGCCGCCGTAGGTGCGCACGTCGGGCTCGCGGCGGTGGTCCCACATCGCCGCGTACAGGCGGTTCGGGTCGCTCGGGTCCATCACGAGGTCGGCACCGCCCGTGAACGGCGTCTCGGGCGCGAGGACGCGCCGCCAGGTCAGGCCGCCGTTCGTGGTCTTGTAGATGCCGCGCTGGCCGCCGCCCGTGAACAGCGAGCCGCCCGCCGCGACATAGACCGTGTCCGGATCTGTCGGGTGGACGACGATCCGCCCGGTCGTCCCGCTGTCGTCGAGACCGCGCTGACGCCAGGTGGCGCCGCCGTCGCCGGAGCGGTAGATCCCGGTGCCGCCGAAGGTGATGCTGCCGCCGCCCGGGTTGATCTCGCCGGTGCCGGCCCAGACGGTGCCGTCAGGCCCGATGGCGATGGCGCCCATCGACTGCGAGGCGTCGTCGGCCCACGCCTGCTGCAGCGTGGCGCCGCCGTCGGTCGACTTCCACACGCCGCCGGTGGCAGCCGCCACGTACACGGTGTCTTGTGCGCGGTCCACCGCGAGGTCGACGAGCCGGCCGCCGATGTTGGTCGGCCCCTCGAGTGACCACTGCGCGGCGGGCTGCGGTCCGATCGCGCGCAGCGCCTGCGCCTGCCGGACCGCGCGCGTGAAGGCCTCGGCGCTCGGCAGCTCGCCGCGCGTCGAGCGCTGGAACAGGAAGTAGTCGTCGGGCTCGGCAGGACCGAGGCCTTCCTCCTCCTCTTCCTCGTCGACCTCGCCCTTGGCCTCTCGCTCGCGCTCTTCGGCAGCCTCGTCTTCGGCCTCGCCCGCGACCTCCTCGGCAACAGGGCCTGGCGGAGCGGAATCGTCCCCCTGGACGAAGATCACCACCCCCGCTACGACGACCAGCATTCCCACCGCGACCAGCCATAGCTTGCGCATGCGCATCGCCTCCCGGCCGGGAGACTAGCGCCAACTACAATAAATCTCACCATGAAGACCGAGATCCATCCCGAGTACGTCGAGGCGACCGTGACGTGCACCTGCGGGAACACATTCACGACGCGCTCCACGAAGGGTGACCTTCACGTGGAGATCTGCTCGAACTGCCACCCGTTCTACACGGGCAAGCAGAAGCTCGTCGACACCGGCGGCCGCGTCGAGCGCTTCCAGCGCCGCGCCGCGAAGCGCCAGCGCGGCGGCAGCTGAGTACACGCCTCACGTCCACGGTCGTCGCTGCCGATGCTGAGTCGGTGAGCGACGACCTCCTGAAGACGCAACGCGACGCCCCCGTCGGCGGCCAGGCCGTGATGGAGGGCGTCATGATGCGCGGCGTCTCGACCTGGGCGGTCGCCGTCCGCACGCCCGACGGCGAGATCGACGTCCAGTCGTTCCCGCTCGTCTCGTGGACCAAGCGCCACCGCGCCCTGCGGTGGCCCGTGGTCCGCGGCGTCGTCGCCCTGGTCGAGTCGCTCAACATCGGCTTCAAGGCGCTCGGCATGTCGGCCAACGCCCAGCTCGAAGAGGACGAGGAGCCGATCTCCGGCGCCCTCTGGTTCGGCACGGTCGTGGTCGCGCTGCTGTTCGCAGTCGGCCTGTTCTTCGTCGTGCCGGTCGGCCTCACCAGCCTGTTCAAGGACCAGCTCGGCTCCGCCTTCCTGTTCTGGCTCGTCGAGGGCGTCCTGCGGACCACGATCTTCCTTGGCTACATCGTGCTGCTCGCCCGGCTGCGCGACCTGCGGCGCGTGTTCGAGTTCCACGGCGCCGAGCACAAGACGATCTCCTGCTTCGAGGCCGGCCTGGAGCTCACGCCCGAGAACGCCCAGCGCTTCTCGCGCCTGCACCCGCGCTGCGGGACGAGCTTCCTGCTGATCGTGATGATCGTGGCCATCTTCGTGTTCGCCCCGATCGGGCTGCCGGCCTGGTACCTGCTGGTCGCCTCGCGCATCCTCGGGGTCCCGCTCATCGCGGGCCTGAGCTTCGAGGTCATCAAGTGGGCGGGCCGCAACCGCGGCGAGGGCTGGGTCCAGACGCTGATGTGGCCCGGCATGCAGCTCCAGAAGCTCACCACCCGCGAGCCCGACCACGAGCAGCTCGCGGTCGCCATCGCAGCGATGGAAGCGGTGCTCGCGGTCGAGGACCCGCGCGCGGCGACCCGCGAGGACCTCGTCGGCATGGAGGTCGTCGCCTAGACTCGGGCGCGTGATCGAGTCGCTCGTCGAGCAGATCGAGGCGCGCTACGCCGAGGTCCAGGAGCAGATGGCGGACCCCGCCATCATCTCCGACCGCCAGCGCTACGCGGACGCGGGCCGCCAGTTCAACCAGCTCGCGCCGGCCGCCAAGCTGGCCGAGGAGTGGCGGCGTGCGGTCTCCGACGCCGAGGGCGCGCAGGAGATGCTCGACGAGGGCATGGAGGACCCCGAGCTGCGCGACGAGCTGCGGACCTCGCGCGAGCGGATCGAGGAGCTCGAGGAGGAGATCCGGCTCGCGATGGTCGAGCCGGATCTCAACGACGACAAGAACGTGATCGTCGAGATCCGCGGCGGCGCGGGCGGCGACGAGGCCGGCCTGTGGGCGGGCGACCTCTACCGCATGCTCACCCGCTACGCCGAGCGGCTCGGGTTCCAGACCGAGACGATGGACGCGTCCGACGGCTCGTTCACGTTCGAGGTCCGCGGCGACGCTGCGTTCTCGAAGTTCAAGTACGAGGGCGGCACGCACCGCGTGCAGCGCGTGCCGGCGACCGAGTCGCAGGGCCGCATCCACACCTCGACGGCGACGGTCGCGGTGCTGCCGGAGGCCGAGGACGTCGAGGTGGAGATCGACCAGAACGACCTCGAGATCGACGTCTACCGCTCCTCCGGGCCCGGCGGCCAGTCCGTCAACACCACCGACTCCGCTGTCCGCATCACCCACAAGCCGACCGGGCTCGTGGTCTCGATGCAGGACGAGAAGTCGCAGCTCCAGAATCGCGAGCGCGCGATGAAGGTCCTGCGCGCGCGGCTGTACGAGATGAAGGTTGCCGAGCAGCAGGCCGAGCTGGCCGCCGACCGCCGTGCCCAGGTCGGCACCGGCGAGCGGGCGGAGAAGATCCGCACCTACAACTTCCCGCAGCGCCGCGTCACCGACCACCGCGTCGAGGGCCTGACGGTCCACAACCTCGAGCAGGTGCTCGCGGGCGAGCTGGACGACATCACGGGCGCCCTCCAGGACGCCGAGAAGCGCAGGCGGCTCGAGCTCCAGGCCGCCGGCTAAGTGGCCCCACTAAGTGCCCCGCGTCCAGACCTCGGTTCGTGACGCGCTCGACTCGGCGCTGATCGCGCTCACCGCTGTCGGGTGCGAGACGCCGCGGCTCGACGCCGAGGTGCTGCTCGCGGCGGCGATGGGGGTGGACCGGGCGGCGCTGATCGCCGACCCGGGGCGAGGGGTGGAGCCCGAGCCGTTCCGGGAGTTCGTGGCGCGGCGGACGCGGCGGGAGCCGGTTGCGTACATCCTCGGCTCGAAGGGATTTCGCCGCCTGGAGCTGACAGTCGACCCGCGGGTGCTGATCCCGCGGCCGGAGACCGAGCACGTCGTGGAGGCGGCGCTCGGGCTGCCGCACGGCGCGCGGGTGGTCGATGTCGGCACCGGCTCGGGCGCGATCGCGCTCGCGCTGGCCGACGAGCGGCCGGATCTGCGGGTGACGGCGACCGAGTCCAGCCCGGGGGCGCTCGCGGTCGCGCGGGCGAACGGTGCCCGGCTGGGGCTCGAGGTCGAGTGGCTCGAGGGGGATCTGCTGGAGGCGGTGGAGGGACCGGTCGACGCCGTCGCGTCGAACCCCCCGTACGTGGCCGACGGCGAGCGGCTGGCGCCCGAGCTGGGATACGAGCCGGCGGAGGCGCTGTTCGCCGGCCCGGACGGGCTCGAGGTCTACCGCCGGCTCGTGCCCGCGCTCGATGGCGTGCCGTTCGTCGCGCTGGAGGTCGGCGCGGGCCAGGCCGCCGACGTGGCATCGATGCTCGGCGCCACAGAGGTCGTCCGCGATCTGGCGGGAATCGAGCGGGTGGTCGTGCGGCGGTGACGTTCGACGAGTGCATCGCGGCCGGCGGCGTGGCCGTGTTCCCGGCCGACACCGTCTACGGGCTCGCGTGCGACCCGGAGAACGAGGCCGCGGCCGAGCGGCTGTACGCGCTCAAGGGCCGCCCGCCCGACAAGCCGGCGGCGGTGATGTTCTTCGATCGCGTGCAGGCGCTGGGCGCGCTGCCGGAGATCACCGCTCGCACGCGCGCGGTCATGGCGCGGCTCCTGCCCGGTGCGGTCACGCTGCTCGTCCCCAGCGACCGGTTCCCGCTGGCCGGCGGGGCCGGCACGCTCGGGCTGCGGGTGCCGGACATCGCACCGCTCGGCACGGTGCCGGTGCTGCAGAGCTCCGCCAACGTCGCCGGCGGGCCCGACGCGCGGCGGCTCGCAGACGTGCCGGAGGCGATCCGCGAGGGCGCCGACCTCGTCATCGACGGCGGCGAGCTGCCCGGCACGCCGTCGACCGTGGTCGACCTGCGCGCGTACGAGCGCGGCGGCGAGCTGCGGATCCTACGGCCAGGGGCGGTGCCGGAGGCGGTGGTACGTTTGGCGGCCCATGACTGAACTCCAGCCCGATTACTTCGAGCGCCCGCTTGCGGAGGTTGACCCCGAGGTCGCCGACGCGATCCAGGGCGAGCTCTACCGCCAGCAGTCGACGCTCGAGATGATCGCGTCGGAGAACTTCGTCCCGCAGGCCATCCTCGAGTGCCAGGGCTCGGTGCTCACGAACAAGTACGCCGAGGGCCTGCCGGGCAAGCGCTACTACGGCGGCTGCGAGCACGTCGACGTGATCGAGACGCTGGCGATCGAGCGCGCCAAGGCGCTGTTCGGCGCTGAGCACGCGAACGTGCAGCCGCACGCGGGCGCGCAGGCGAACGCCGCCGTGTACCACGCGCTGCTCGATCCGGGCGACACGATCCTCGGCCTCGCGCTGCCGCACGGCGGCCATCTCACGCACGGGATGAAGATCAACGTCTCCGGCAAGCTCTACGACATCGCGCCGTACGAGGTCGACCGCGAGACGAGCCGCATCGACATGGACGCCGTGGAGCGGATCGCCAAGGAGCGGCGCCCGAAGCTGATCCTGGCGGGCTGGTCGGCCTACCCGCGGGTCCTCGACTTCGAGCGCTTCCGCGCGATCGCCGACGAGGTCGGCGCGTACCTGATGGTCGACATGGCGCACTTCGCCGGCCTGGTCGCCGCCGGGATCCACCCGAACCCGGTGCCGGTCGCCGACGTCGTGACCACCACCGTGCACAAGACGCTCGGCGGCGCCCGCGGCGGCGCGATCCTGTGCAAGGAGGAGTTCGCCAAGAAGATCAACTCGGCTGTGTTCCCGGGCCAGCAGGGCGGCCCGCTCGAGCACGTGATCGCGGGCAAGGCGGTGGCGTTCAAGATCGCCGCGACCGAGCTGTTCCGCGAGCGCCAGCGTCGCACGGTGGAGGGCGCCAAGGCGGTGGCTTCCGAGCTGCTCGACGCCGGCCACGGCGTGAGCGTCCTCACGGGCGGGACCGACGTCCATCTCGTGCTGGTCGACCTGCGCGAGTCCGAGCTCGACGGCCAGCAGGCCGAGGACCGGCTGCACGAGATCGGCATCACCGTCAACCGCAACGCGATCCCGTTCGACCCGCGGCCCCCGATGGTCACGTCGGGCCTCCGCGTCGGCACGGCGGCGCTGGCCACGCGCGGCCTGCAGGCGGAGGACTTCCCCGTCGTCGGCTCGCTCATCGCCCGCGCGCTCCAGCCCGGGTTCGACGACGTCCGCGAGGAGATGGCCGAGCGCGTCGCCGGGATCACCGAGCGCTACCCGCTGTACGCGAATCTCGGGGTCGGCGCCGCCGTCTAACGGTCGGCCAGGAGCCGCACGCCGAAGCCGATCATCAGCGCGCCGGTAGCCGCCTGGATGCGGCCGCGGTGGCGATCGAACGCGTCCCGGATCCGGCTGACGGCCGACGCCAGCACGAGGTACCAGGCGCAGCTCAGCGAGATCTGGATGGCGGCGAGCAGGAGCGTCGCCGGCAGCACCGCCGCACCGTCCGGCACGAACTGCGGCAGCAGCGCCACGTAGAACAGCCCGACCTTCGGGTTCGACAACGCGGTCAGCAGACCCATGCGGAACGCGCCGCGCCGCGGCCGCGGGGGCGCCGCCGGCTCGTGCCGGCGCGCGCGGGCGATCGCCGCGACGCCGTACGCGATCAGCACGATCGCCCCGACGAGCTTGAGCGCCGCGAACGCGGCCTCCGAAGCGACCACCAGCGCGGAGACGCCGAGCATCGAGGCCGTCGCCCACACCGCGAGCCCCGCCGCGTCGCCGAGCATGGCCCGGATCGCGTGGGCGCGGCCGCCGCGGGCGGCGGACTGGATCACCATCGCGGTCGCCGGGCCGGGCAGGACGGCGAGGAACGCCGCAAAGGGGAGGAACGCCAAGGCGGCCTCGAGCATCGACGCATCGTGCGGCCGCGGCCGCCGAACGTCAACCCCCGCATTGAGGGAGGCGGGTTCGGCGGGCCCGGCGGGTCGAGTGTCCAGTTAATTCCCTATAGCGGTATTAAGTGGACACTCGGCAGGCCGAGCGGCCGATTCCCTCGCTCCCCTACCCAGCGCAGTTGCCGTTCGCGGCGCTACCGCCGCCGCCCGAGGACCCCTCGCGGCAGCGCGGCAACGAGCGGCTCGAGGCCGGCCGCGAGCTCTGCCGCCGTCGGCCGGTCCGCGGCGCGGCGGGCGAGCGCGGCGTGGAGCAGGTCCGCGAGCTCGCGCGGGACGTGGCGGGGCAGCGGCGTGGCGTCGCGCTCGAGCTGCGGGAAGCGCTGATCGCCGTCGCGGGCGAACGGGCGCGTGCCGCCGACGGCGTGGTGCAGCGTCGCGGCCAGGCCGAACACGTCGGCGGGCGGGCCGATCGGCCCGAACGCGGCGTCGCACTGCTCCGGCGCCATGTAGCCGTCGGATCCGACCGGCCGGCGCATCCGCGCGGCTTCGGCGACCGTGCGCGCGACGCTGAGGTCGATCAGCCGCGGCGGCGCGCCCATCACGACGTTGTCGGGCTTGACGTCGAGGTGCACCATGCCCTCGCGCGCGAGGTAGTGCAGCGCCGACGCGGCGTGCAGGCCGAGCGGCAGGATCTGCTCGAGCGGGAGCGCGCCGTCGCGCTCGACCAGCTCGCGCAGCGTCGGACCCTCGAGGTGCTCGATCAGCAGGTGCGGGAAGCGGCCGTCGGCCACGACGTCGAAGCCGCGGACGAGCACCGGGTGGGCGAGCCGGGCCAGCGCCTCGCCCTCGCGCGCGAGCTCGCGCACCGCGGCAGGGTCGGTCGCCAGCTCGGGTCGCAGCAGCTTCGCGACCATGACCGCGAGGCGGTGGTCGTCCCACACGAGGAACACCTCGTAACGCCGCCCCCCGCCCAGCGGCCGCAGCACGGTCCGCCCGGGCGCGATCGCGTCGCCCTCGACCAGCCCCCAGGTCGGCCGCTCGGGCGACTCCCACGGAGGAGCGCCGGAAACGGTGGCGAGCGAGGCGAGCGCCTCACGCGTGGCGGGGCTGAGGTCGCGGGGGCCGCTCACGCCGCCCCGGCGAGGCCGCCCGCCCTCACGCCGCCTCGTCATCGTCGTCGCCCAGCAACGCGCCCGCCTTGCCGGCCGCCGTCGCGGTCGGCTGGTCGCGCGGGGATGGCGACGCCCACGCGAGCGGCGCCGCGAGCGCGATCACGACGCCCGCCGCGAACGCGCACAGCACGCGCGGAACGGAGCGCTGGGACGGCGGCGGCTGCGGGTCGTCGGCGAGCGCCAGGAAGGCGCGGGCGACGTGGGAATGTTCCACGGTCGGCGGTCGCATGGGGTCGACACGCCCGAACATTCCCCTCAGGGCGCGCCACGAATCCCTTTCGACGCAAGCGGTACGAACCCTGCGCGCCGCCCGTCCTGCGATCCTCTCCTGCCGAATGGAAGCCGACGCCTTCTACGGCGCCCTGGTCGCGTTCGCCGCCGCGGCGCTGCTCACGCCCGTCGTGGCGCGCGTCGCGCGGCGGATCGGCGCCGTCGACGAGCTCAAGGACCGCGGGCTGGCGAGCGAGGCGACGCCGCTGCTCGGCGGCCTCGCGATCTTCGCAGGCACGCTGGTCGCGGCGCTGATCTACATGCCCGACGACGAGCGCACGCGCGGCATCCTCGTCGCCGCCGCGCTGATCACGCTCGTCGGCGCCTGGGACGACTGGCGCGACCTCCCGCCGGGCGCCAAGCTCGCCGGCCAGGTGCTCGCCGCGCTCGTGCTCGTCGACGCCGGGGTCGTCGTCCGCAACATCACGTTCCCGTTCCTCGGGGCGCTCGACTTCGCCGACTTCGGCGGCCCCCTCACCGTCCTCGGCCTCGTCGCGGTGATGAACGTCGTCAACTTCTCCGACGGCGTCGACGGCCTGGCCGCCGGCGTCTGTGCGATCTCCGCGGTCGCGTTCTCGATCATCGCGTTCGACCTCGGGCGCGACGTCGCCGGCGTGCTCGCCGCCATCACCGCCGGCGCCGCCCTCGGCTTCCTCGTCCACAACTTCCACCCGGCGTCGGTCTTCATGGGCGATTGCGGCTCAAACCTGCTCGGCCTGCTGCTCGGCACCGTGATCGTCGAGGGCTCGCTGAAGACCAACGCCCTGGTCGCCCTGATCGTCCCGCTGGTCGTGCTCGCCGTGCCGTTCCTCGACACCGGCTTCGTCGTCATGAAGCGGATCAAGTACGGCCGGCCCGTCTACCGCGGGGACTCCAACCACTTCCACCACCGCTTCCACCGGATCGGGTTCTCGCAGCGGCGGACCGTGCTCTACCTCTACGCCTGGACCATCACCATGGCGGGCCTCGCGGTGGCCCTGCGCTTCATCCCGTACTCGGACGATCGCGGCAGGCTCGACCCCGGCTGGACCGCCGCCATCGCCGCGTGCTTCGTGATCGCGTTCGCGGCCAGCGCGTACCTCGTCTACGTCCTCGAGATCCTCAAGCTGCGCCGCCTGCGCGCCTGGCAGCTCCGCCGCACCGACCCCGACACCACCGAGTTCGACATCGACGAGAGCGTGCGGCGCGACCTGGAGACCGGCGAGTTCCCCGCCGTATCGGGTTCGAATCCGTACGGCTAACCGCACTTGCGCGGCCTCCGCGGCGGCATGTATCGTCACCGGACCGTTCGACCACCGCGCACCGCGCGAAGGAGGTGAGCAGGACTGATGCAGAGCACGCGCCACACGTTCAACTGGCTTATCGCCATGGACGCCGGCGTGCTCCGGCGTCCGCTCCTGCTCGCGCACTAGCAGCACTTCTCGGTCCGCGGGCAGCAGCACACCACTGCCGCCCGTGACCAGCCATAGGTCGCGCCCAAGCCAGTCACGGGCGGCTCCCCGTTCATTCCCAACCAGGGAGCTCAATCCCATGCATTCGCTGAACCACCAGGACCTCGGCCGCGTCGTCGCCGCAGAGCGCGTCGAGGTCGGCGAGCGCGAGGCCAGAGCGTCGCGCCTGCAACACCCACCGCCGGTCCGGAGCCGTGCGGCCTACGCGGCCGCGCGCCTCGCGCGGCGGCTGGACCCGTCGGCGGCCCGCAGGGCCGTCGCCTGAGCGGCGGCACGTTCCCCTTCGTGACCAACGCTCATTCACGTCGCGCCCCCGGCCGCCCCCAGGGCCGGGGGCGCACGCTGCGGGTGGTCTACCCTGAGCGCCTCGTGCAGTCCGTCCGCCTCGAAGAACGAGAGCCGTTCGTGACCGCCGACGGCTCGACGATCCGCGAGCTGGCGGGCGTGCCGTCCGGCAACGCCGTCAACCAGTCGCTCGCGCACGCGACGGTCCCGCCCGGCGGCGAGACCGTCGAGCACTTCCATCGCGCGGCCGAGGAGATCTACCACTTCACCTCCGGCGCCGGTCGCATGCGGCTGGGCGTCGAGGAGGCCGACGTCCGGGCCGGCGACACGGTCATCATCGCTCCCGGCGTGCCGCACAAGCTCTGGAACCCGGGTCCCGAGCCGCTCGTGCTCCTCTGCTGCTGCGCGCCGCCGTACTCGCACGACGACACGGTCCTGCTGGAGGGCTGAGCCGCGCGGCGGCTGGCCGTAGTCGCCGCGCTCGCCGTGCTGACGGGGTGCGGCTCCGAGGGCGGGGCGATCACCGCCGGCGGTCGCGTCGTCGGCGACAACCTGACCGTCTACACGTCGGTGCCCGATCCCGGGACCGGCGTCGGGCGCGACATGGTCGACGCCTCCAAGCTCGCGATCTCCCAGGCGGGCGGCAAGGCGGGCGACTTCGGGATCAACTTCGTCGCGGTGGACGAGGGCACGCTCGCCGCGCCCGACCCGCCGCTCGTCGCCGCCAAGGCGGCCGAGCGGGCGATCCGCGACGCGCAGGTGATCGCGGTCGTCGGCGCCGTGCGGTCGGACACGGCGATGACCTCGCTCCCCCTCTTCAACGCCGCCGGCATCCTGCTCGTCAGCCCCGGCGCGGGCTACTCGGGCTTCACCGCCGCCGTCGCGCCCGGCGAGCCCGAGCGCTGGTACCCGTCCGGGCGGCGGACGTTCGCCCGCCTGATCGGCGACGACCGCGAGCAGGCACGCGCGATGGTGGAGGCGGTTCGCGGGCGGATCGCGATCGAGGCCGAGGCCGACGAGGTCTCCGAGGCGCTCGCCGCCGAGCTGCGCACCGCGGCCGGCGACCGGGTCGTCGAGGACGTCGCGCGCGCGGACGCCGTGATCTACGCCGGCAACGACGTGCGCTCGGCGGCGGGCGTCGCCGAGTCGCTCGCGGGAGAGGCCCCGCGCGCGAGGCTCGTGTTCGGCGACGAGCTGACCCGCGGCGGGCTCCCCGAAGCGCTCGTCGCGGCCGCCCGCCGCCGCGCAGTGTTCGTCTCGAGCGCGCCCGAGCCGAGCTCGACGCCGGAGCTGCGCGCGTTCGAGGCAGACTTCGAGGCGGAGTTCGGGCGCCGCCCGGACCCGTACGCGGTGCTGGCCTGGGAGGGGACGGGCCGGGTGCTCGACGCGCTGGCGGCGGCGGGCCGCCGCGCCAACCTGCGGCGGGAGGTGGTGGAGCGCTACCTCGCGCTCCCGCCCCTCCCGGAGACGTTCACGGCGTTCCGGATGCGGGGCGGCGAGCGCGAGTACCTGAGCCGGTGAGGCTCAGCGACGGGGAGCGAGCCACGAGCCGTCGTCGTAACGGGCGGCGGAGGCGTCGACTCGCTTGAAGCCGGTGCGGTCCTCGGCGACGAGGCCGGAAAGGGCGCGGCGAAGGTTCTTCATAGTGGTCATGTAGCAAGTGTCGCGATCTGGGCGCCATGGCAACACGGAGCCACCTGGCCAATGCGCCGTCGTGGCAGCCGCCGGCCCAGTGGGGGTAGCCGTATCAGCTCTCGAGCGCGGCGTCGACCGTGATCGTGCCGACGCCTCCGAGGGCGCGCGAGATGATGCACGCGTCCTTGGTCGCCGCGGCTGTCTCCTTGAACGTCGCCTCGTCGAGGCCGGGGACGCGTCCGCGGGTGATGAGGTCGATCTGCGTGATCGTCGGGCTGCCGTCCACGTTGCGGATGTGGACCTTGGCCTGCGTCTGCACCGACTCCACCGGGTGGCCTGCCTCAGCCAGGTTGTGCGAGAGCTGCATCGTGAAGCAGCCCGCCTCGGCAGCGCCGATGAGCTCCTCCGGGTTCGTGCCCTGGCCCTCCTCGAAGCGGGACTTGAACGTGAACGGGCCCTCCCAGGCGCCCGAGCCGAGCGCCATCTTGCCGTCGCCCTCCATCAGCGTGCCCTGCCACTGAGCGGAAGCGTTGCGTGTCGCCATCCTGAGTTCCCCCTGGTCGTGTGTTCCCTGGAGCTTGGCAGCATGTGGCCCATCCGCGTCCTCGTCCTGATCGCCGCGGGCCTCGCGCTCGCCGATGCGTCGATCGTGACGCTCGGCCTGCCGCCGATCATCGCCGAGCTCGACGCGTCGGTCGAGCAGGCCGCGGCGGTGCTCGGTGTCTACACGCTGGTGCTCGCCGTCGCCCTGCCGGTGGCGGCGCAGATCCGCCACCGTGCGCTCGCCGCCGGCGGCGCGCTCGTGTTCGCGGCCGGCTCGCTCGGGTGCGGCGTCGCGGGCTCGATCGAGGCGCTGCTGGTCCTGCGCGGCGTGCAGGCGGCCGGGGGCGCGGCGCTGCTGGTGGGCGCCTTCGCGCTGCTCGACGCGGGCGGCGCCGGCCGCCGGGCCTGGACCGCGACCGCGATCTTCGGCTTCGCCGCCGGCCCCGCGCTCGGCGGAGCGCTGACGCAGGCGTTCGACTGGCGCGCGATCTTCCTCGTCCAGGCGCCGATCGCGGCGGCCACCGCGGTGGCGGCGTGGCTGGCGCGATCGGCCGCAGAGCCGGCCGAGGCGGCGCGGCTCGCAGGACCGGCCGCGGAGCCGGCCGAGACGCCGCGGCTCGCAGGACCGGCCGCTGAGCCGGCCGGGGCGCGGGCGGCCCGCCCCGCCGCCGGTCCGCCGACGCCGTGGCCGTTCGGCCCGGCGGTCGCGCTGGCGCTGCTCTCGGCGGCGCTCGTCGGGGTCCTGTTCCTGCTCGTGCTGCTGCTGGTCACGGGCTGGTCGACGAGCCCGCTGGCCGCCGCGGCGGCGGTGACGGTCCTGCCCGTGGCGGCGCTCGCGGCCGCGCGGATCCCCGGCTCGGCGCGCACGCGGGCCGCCTCCGGCGCCGTGCTCGTGGCCGGCGGCGTCATCCTGCTCACCACCCTGCCGGGCGCCAACCTCTGGTGGACGGTCCCGCCGCAGCTCATGGCCGGCGCGGGGCTCGGGCTCGCCCTGCCCGCGCTCGCCGGCGGGCTGCTGGCGGAGGACACCGCCGAGCAGGCGGCGTGGCTGCTGGCGCTGCGCCACGCCGGGATCACCGCCGCCCTGATCCTGCTCGCTCCGGTGGCCGCCGCCCAGCTCGACGACGCCGTGTCCGACACCCGGATCAAGGGCACCGCGCTCGTGCTCGACGCGCATCTCCCGCCGCTCGAGAAGCTCTCCCTGGCCGGGAACCTGATAGGCGACATCGACCCGGTCGACCCGCGCGGGCAGCTCGAGGCCTCGCTCGACCGGGCGCGGCCGGGCATCGAGGACAAGGCGGTGTTCGACGAGCTCGCGACCCGCGCGGACGAAACGCTCGTGGCCGGCGTGCAGGACGCATTCGCGCCCGCGTTCGCGATCTGCGGCGCCCTCGGGCTGCTCGCGGCGCTCGCCCTGCTGCCGTGGAGCCGGCGGGTCCTGGCGGTGGCCGCGGCGACGGCGCTCGTGGTCGGCCTCCGCCTCGCCGTGCCCGGTCCCGAGCCGGAGCCGGTGCGGATCGCCGACCCGTGCCGGCCGCGCGAGCTCCCCCGGACCGGCGGGATCAGCGGGGCGATCCAGGACGCCGCGCTCGTCGCGCTCGACCGCGCCGCGTGCCGCTTCGGCTCCTCGCGGGAGGAGCTCGCGCTGGCGCTGGTCGACGACGACGCGCGCGAGGACTTCCAGCGCGAGTACGGCGTCGACCCGCGCGGGATCGGCGGACTGCTGCGCGGGGTCCTCGGCCTGTGACTTCGTACCCTGAGTGGCGATGAGCCCCCGGCAGCGCGTCACGTTCCTCGCCATCGCCGTCGTGATCGCTGTCGTCGCGATCGTCGTCCTCGCCGATACCAGCGAAGACGACACCGCGCCGAGCCCGTCGTCCGCGACCGCCACACCGACGGCCACCGCCGAGGAGTCGACGGGTACGGAAACGCCCACGCCCACTCCGACGCCCACGCCCACGCCGCCGCCGCCGCTCCTGACCGCGGACAAGGTGACGAAGCTCGAGGCCACCGAGGGCGAGACCGTGAAGTTCCGCGTGCGCGCCGACGAGCCGGAGGAGGTGCACGTCCACGGCTACGACATCAAGAAGGACGTCGAGGCCGGCCAGACCGCGACGATGTCCTTCAAGGCGACGATCAACGGCATCTTCGAGATCGAGTTCGAGCACTCCGGCACCCAGATCGCCGAGCTCAAAGTGGAGCCCGGATAGGCGTACGGTTGGCGCCATGACTCGTTCCTACGCGTCGGGCGTCGCCACCAAGCCGCTGATCGGCGAGACGATCGGCGAGAACCTCGAGCGGGCGGTCGCCCGGTTCGGCGACCGCGAGGCGCTCGTTGTGCGCCACCAGCGCGTCCGCCTCACCTACGCCGAGCTCGACGAGCGGGTCGACGCGCTCGCCCGCGGGCTGCTCGGCGCCGGCCTTCGCAAGGGCGACCGGCTCGGGATCTGGGCGCCCAACTGCGCCGAGTGGGTGCTCGTCCAGTACGCGACGGCGAAGGCCGGGATCATCCTCGTCAACGTCAACCCCGCGTACCGGACGACCGAGCTCGAGTACGCGCTGCGCCAGTCCGGGTGCCGGATGCTGATCGCCGCGCCGTCGTTCAAGACCAGCGACTACGCGGCCATGATCGAGGAGGTCCGCGGCGGCCTGGGAGACCTCGAGCGCGTGGCGCTGCTCGGTACGCCGGAGTGGGACGAGCTCCTGGCGGGCGACGGGCCTGAGCCGGACCCCTCCGCGCTCGACTCCGACGACCCCATCAACATCCAGTACACGAGCGGCACCACGGGCTTCCCGAAGGGCGCGACGCTCAGCCACCACAACATCCTCAACAACGCGTACTTCGTCGGGGAGGGCTGCGCCTATGACGAGCACGACCGCGTCTGCATACCCGTGCCCTTCTACCACTGCTTCGGGATGGTCATGGGCAACCTCGGCTGCACGACGCACGGGGCGACAATGGTCGTCCCCGAGGCCGCGTTCGAGCCGGGCGCCGTGCTCGCCACCGTGCAGGAGGAGGGCTGCACGAGCCTCTACGGCGTCCCGACCATGTTCATCGCGGAGCTCGACCACCCCGACTTCGGCGACTACGACCTCTCGAGCCTGCGGACGGGGATCATGGCCGGCTCTCCCTGCCCGATCGAGGTCATGAAGCAGGTGATCGAGCGGATGCACATGGAGGAGGTCACGATCTGCTACGGCATGACCGAGACCTCGCCTGTGTCGACCCAGACCGCGGCCGGCGACTCGCTCGAGAAGCGCACGCAGACCGTCGGCCGGGTGCACCCGCATCTCGAGGTCAAGCTGATCGACCCCGAGACCGGCGCGACGGTCGAGCGCGGGGTGCCCGGGGAGCTGCTCACGCGCGGTTACTCGGTGATGGCCGGCTACTGGAACGAACCTGAGCGCACCGCCGAGGCGATCGATGCGCACGGCTGGATGCACACCGGCGACCTCGCGACGATGGACGAGGACGGCTACCTCAACATCGTCGGCCGCTCCAAGGACATGGTCATCCGCGGCGGGGAGAACGTCTACCCGCGCGAGGTCGAGGAGTTCCTGCACACGCACCCCGCCGTCCTCGAGGCGGCGGTCATCGGCGTGCCCGACGAGCGCTACGGCGAGGAGCTGATGGCCTGGATCCGCGTGCGGGAGGGCGTCGAGCTGTCCGAGGACGACGTGCGCGCGTTCTGCGAGGGGAAGATCGCGCACTTCAAGCGGCCGCGCTACGTGCGGTTCGCCGACGAGTTCCCGATGACCGTGACCGGCAAGGTGCAGAAGTACAAGATGCGCGAGCAGGCGATCGAGGAGCTCGGCCTGCGCGTGCAAGCCACCGCGTAGTTAGCCCGGCTAATTAGGGGTCAGACCCCGCCGGGGGTCAGACCCCCGGGGGTCAGACCCCTGGTTCGCTTGGGAAATCATTAGCAAGCTAATGGTTGTTGAGCTACATTACGTGGCGTGCCCGTTGTCAGCGACCAGTTCGCCGCCGCCGCTGAGCAGTTCTCAGCCGCCTGGGAGGCCTTCTTCCGCACCACGCGCCGCCTGCGCTCCCGCGCGGGCAAGCAGCCGCTGGAGGGCCTCTCGCTCCCGCAGTACCACTTGCTCGAGGCGCTGCGCGACGAGGACGAGCTGAGCGTCGGCGTGCTCGCCGAGGCGGCCGGCGTCGCCCCGCCGACCGCGACCCGGATGCTCGATTGCCTGGCCCGCGACGGCTTCGTCGAGCGCCGCCACTCGGAGACCGACCGCCGCGCCGTGCTCGTCTCCCTGACCCCGTCGGGCCGGACCGCCGTCGAGGCCGCGCACGACCAGGTCAACGCCTTCCGCCGGCGCGTGTTCGAGGCCCTCGACCCCGCCGAGCGCGAGCACGCCGCCGCGCTGCTGAACCGCCTTACCACCGTGCTCGAGGAGCAGCTTCCGTGAGGGCGGATGGCTACCTGCTGTCGCGCCGCGCGACGCTGGCGGCCATGTCCGGCGTCCTGCTCGGCATGCTGCTGGCCGCGCTCAACCAGACGATCGTGGCCACCGCGCTGCCACGGATCGTCGGCGAGCTCGGCGGCGTCGACCACTACTCGTGGGTGTTCAGCGCCTACATGCTCGGCGCCACCGTCACGACGCCGATCTACGGCCGGCTCTCCGACGTCTACGGCCGCCGCCCGTTCTTCATCGCCGGCATCGTGATCTTCATGGCGGGAGCGGTGGTCTGCGGCACGGCGGGCTCGATGACCCAGCTCGTCGCCGGCCGCGCCGTCCAGGGCCTCGGCGCGGGAGCGCTGATCCCGCTCGCGGTCGCCACCATCGGCGATCTCATCCCGCCGTCCGAGCGCGGCCGCTGGCAGGGCCTCACCGGCGCCGTGTTCGGGTTCGCCTCGATCATCGGGCCGACCACGGGCGGCTGGATCTCCGACCACGCCGACTGGCGCTGGGTGTTCTTCGTCTCGCTGCCGGTCGGCCTGGTCGCGCTCGCCGTGGTCGCCGCGACGCTGAAGATCCCGCCGCACCCCGAGCGCGGGACCAAGGTCGACTACGCCGGCGCCGCGCTGCTCGCGATCGGCCTCTCGTCCGGCCTGCTGGCGATCGTGGAGGGCGGCCCGTTCGAGCTGTACGCCGTGTCCGCGCTCATCCTCGCTGTCTTCGTCTGGTGGGAGCGCCGGATCGACCAGCCGGTCGTGCCCGTCGAGCTGTTCGCCAGCCGCGTCTTCACCGCCTCCAACCTCGCCGCGTTCTCGGTCGGGGTCGGGATGTTCGGCGCGATCATGTTCGTGCCGCTCTACCTCCAGGGCGTGCTCGGCGCGTCGGCGACCGCCTCCGGCGTCGTCCTCACACCGCTGCTGCTGGCCATGATGATCACCAGCGTCGGCTCCGGCCAGGTCATCACCCGCACCGGCCGCTACCGCTGGGCGCTGATCGCCGGACCGGTGATCATGGGCGCCGGCTTCGTGCTGCTGGCCGGGATGAACGTCTCCTCGCCGCGCATCCACGCCACCGCCGCGATGATCGTGACCGGGCTCGGGCTCGGGCTGCTGATCCAGAACCTCTCGCTCGTCGTCCAGAACGGCGTGCCGAGCCGCCATCTCGGCGCGGCCACCAGCGCCGCCCAGTTCTTCCGCTCGATCGGCGGCACCATCGGCGTCTCCGTCATGGGCGCGATCCTCAGCGCCAACCTGCCGGCCGGCGCCGACGCGCAGCAGCTCGCCGACGCCATCCACCCCGTGTTCGTCATCGGCATCCCGCTGATGGCGGTGACGCTGGCGCTGGTGCTCGCCATCCCCGAGCTGCCGCTGCGGCGGACCGTGCGCGAGGTGCCGGCATGAAGCGCCAGCACTACGGTCTCACGCTCGCGGTCCTCGCGGTCGCCGGACTCTCGTTCGCGCTGCTGCAGACGATGGTCGCGCCGGCGCTGCCCGCGATCCAGCGCGAGTACGGCGCGTCCACCACCGCCGTGACCTGGGTGCTCACGGTCTACCTGCTGAGCGCCTCGATCGCGACGCCCGTGCTCGGCCGGCTCGGCGACATGTTCGGCAAGGAGCGCCTCCTGGTCGTCGTCCTGCTCGTGCTCGGCGCGGGCACGCTGATCTCCGCGCTCTCGCACTCGCTAGAGATGCTGATCGCCGGCCGCGCGGTCCAGGGCGCCGGCGGGGCGATCTTCCCACTGTCCTTCGGGATCATCCGCGACGAGTTCCCGCGCGAGCGCGTCGGCGCCGGCATCGGGCTGATCTCGGCGACGTTCGGGATCGGCGGCGGCGCCGGCCTCGTGCTGGCGGGCGTGATCGTCGACCACCTCGACTACACGTGGATCTTCTGGCTCAGCCTCGTGGTGATCCTCGGTGCCGTGGTGGCCACCCATTTCTTCGTCCCTGAGTCTCCGGTGAAGACACCGGCACGGATCGACTGGGGCGGTGCAGCGCTGCTGGCGGTTGGCCTCGGGTCGGGCCTGATCGCCGTCAGCGAGGGCAACGGCTGGGGCTGGGGGTCAATGCCGGTGCTCGCGCTGCTCGCCCTGTCGGCCGTGACGCTCGCGGCCTGGGCGTACTACGAGCTGCGCGTGACCGAACCGCTGGTGGACATGCGGATGATGCGCATGCGCGGGGTCTGGACCACCAACGTCACCGCGCTGATGGTCGGCTTCGGCATGTTCGGCTCGTTCCTGCTCGTCCCGCAGCTCGTGCAGATGCCTGAGGCGGCCGGCTTCGGCTTCGACGCCACCGTCACGCAGGCGGGGCTGTTCCTGCTCCCGTCCTCGGCGGTGATGCTGTTCGCCGGACCGTTCTCGGGCTGGCTCGGGGCGCGCTTCGGATCGCGGACGCCGGTGCTGATCGGGATCGCGCTCGTCGCGCTCGGCTTCGTCCAGCTCGCCGTACTGCACGACGCCCACTGGCACATCTACCTCAACAGCGTCATCACCGGCGCCGGCATCGGCCTCAGCTTCGCGGCCATGGCGACGCTGATCGTGGACGCCGTCCCGCAGACGCAGACCGGCATCGCGACCGGCATGAACACGATCATGCGGTCGGTCGGCGGCGCGCTGGGCGCTCAGATCAGCGCCAGCATCGTCGGCGGGCACATCGGCGCCGCGGGGCTCCCCACCGAGTCGGGGTTCGTGCTCGCCTTCCTCGTCTCCGCCGGCGCGCTCGCGCTCGCGTTCGCCGCCGCCCTGCTCATCCCGCGCGGGATCAGAGCCCCTCGTCGCGAAGTCGCGGGAGCGAGCGGGCGAGCGCCAGGCCGGCCAGCGCCAGCAGCGCGAACATGAGCACCAGCCAGGCGACGAACTCGCCGCCGCCGGTGTCGACGTCGTCCGGGTTCAGCAGCGGCAGGAGCAGCAGGAGCACGCACCAGGCCGCCAGCGTGCCGTAGGGGATGACCGCCTCCGTCGCGCGCCGCAGCTGCAGCGTGCAGGAGAGCAGCATCGTCCCCACCATCGCGTACCACGCGGCCACGGCGCGCCCGAGCAGGGGGGTCAGCGGCCACGGCCAGTGCTCCCCGACCTCGACCGGGGCGACGAACAGCGCCGCCGCGCCGATCACCAGCACGGCGCCCAGCACCGCCGACAGCATGCGGACGACCCGCAGGCCCGGGTCGGCGGGCGGCTCCGGCTCCGCGACCGCCCGCTGGAGCACCACAAGCACCGGCAGCACGAACGGCACGCCCGCGTAGACGACCAACCACGCGTACGTGGGCGGGTAGTCCCACTTGAAGCGCTCGGTGTGGATCAGCGTCGCGATCAGCAGCGTCGTGGCGAGCACCCACAGCGCCGGCGGCAGCGTCTGAAGCGAGCGCCAGCGCGTCGCCGCGAACAGGACGAGCCCGGTCGCCATCGTGCCGGCGAGGAACCCGGCGCCGATGAACGCGCCGTTCACCGCGGGCTTGATCGCCCACGCGTAGTCGGTGTCCGAGCGGCCGGGCAGGAAGTAGAGGAAGACTCCGTTGGCGAGCGCGAGGACGAACAGCACCCAGACGCCGACGCGCGTAGATCCGAGGATGCGACCTTGCGTCTGGGCGACGACCGCCATCGGTGGACGGTAACCGACGCCCGTTCGAGCGGGGTGTCACAAAGTTGTTACAAACTCGAATTTCCCGCTACACTCCGCCCCGCCGCCCAGGCCGCAGGACCCAGGGGGAGCCAGGGTTCTGGCCGCCGCAGACGCGCGCGGGGATGGCTGCTGGGCGGTCGATTTGCCATGTCCACTTTTCGTGACCGAGCGCATGCCGACCGTGCCCGCTGATCCGGGAGCCGCGACGACGCGCGCGCTCGACCCGATCGTCTTCGTCCGCTACCTGGACATCGTCCTGCTCGTGCTCGCCGCGCCGTTCGTGATCCTGCTCGGCGCGCCGGTCCTCGGCTTCGTCGTCGGGGCCGTGGCGTGGATCCTGCAGCGCTTCGCCGCGGTCGCGATCGAGCGCCGCGCGGCCCGCGCCGGCGACGTCAAGACGGCGCTCGGGCTCAACATGGTGTCGCTCGTACTACGCGCTTGGCTCATCGGCCTTACCATCCTGGCCGTCGGCCTGATCGCCGAGCGAGAAGACGGGCTCACGGCGGGTATCACGGTGCTCGCCGCGTTCACCGTGTACTTCGCCACTTCGCTGATCCTTCGCCCTCTGGAGAGGAAGTCCGCCCGCCCATGACGACCCGGCGCAAGATCCTGCTCGGAGTCCTCGGCTTCTACCTGCTCTCGCTGGTCGCGATCGTCGTGATCTTCGGGTTCACGCGCCGCGACAACGAGGAGTTCCAGCCCCAGAACGAGTTCAAGCTCGACACCTGGGTCAACCTGCCCGGCCCGTTCGACATCAACAAGGCCGTGATGTACCTGGTGATCGCCGCGGTCCTGACCTGCGTGACGATGTTCTGGATCGCCCGCAAGATGCAGGCGCGCCCGAACCGGGTCCAGACGGCGGTCGAGGCGCTGTTCTCGCTGATGCGGGACAACATCACGTACGGGAACCTCGACGACAAGATGGCGCGCAAGTGGTTCCCGTTCATCGGCACGATCTTCCTCTTCATCTGGTTCAACAACCTGATCGGCTACATCCCGCTGCCGACCAACACACACGAGACGTTCGAGGTGTTCGGCGTCGAGGTCCCGGCCTTCGCGCTCTATGCCGCGACGGCGAACCTGTCGGTCCCGCTCGTGCTGGCGCTGGTCGTGTTCGTGTCCTACAACGTCGAGGGCATCCGGGCGAAGGGCGTCGGCGGGTACCTCAAGAGCCTCATCCCGTCCGGCGTGACGGGCGCGATGGCCGCGTTCATCTTCGTGCTCGAGTTCCTCTCGAACTTCATGCGGCTCATCTCGCTCTCCGTACGTCTCTTCGCCAACATCCTCGCCGGCCATCTGATCATCCTCTTCATGTCCGGCGGCCTGGCCGTGCTGCTCGGCCTCGAAGCGCTCGGGTGGGTCACGCTCCCGCTCGGGATCATCCTGTTCCTCTTCGAGGTCGGCCTGGTCGCAACGCTTCAGGCCTTCATCTTCGCCACGCTGACTGCCATCTACCTCGGCGGCGCCGTCGCCGAGCATCACTAGCCAAAGGAGACTCGTTCCGTGTTCTCAACGTTCCTCACCCTGGTCTTCGCAGCCGCCGAGGATGGTGCGGACGCCGGCAAGGCGATCGCGCTCGGCGTCGGCGGCGGGCTCGGTGCTGTGGGCGCCGGCGTCGGCATCGGCATCATCTTCGGCAAGGTCATCGAGTCGGTGACCCGCCAGCCCGAGATGCGCGACGAGATCACCGGCATCCAGTGGCTCGGCTTCGCGCTCACCGAGGCGTGCTTCTTCTACGGGCTCGTCGCGGGCCTGATCGCGTTCTTCCTGTAGGCCGGCGATGAGCGACCTGCCTCTCATCATCGCGGCCGCCGCCGAGGGCGAGGAGGAGGGCGGCAGCTTCCTGGTCTCGCCCGACATCGGGCTGATGATCTGGACGCTGCTCGTCTTCGGGGTCAGCTTCTGGATCCTCGCCAAGTTCGTGTTCCCGCGGATCGCCGAGGCCCTCGACCGGCGCCAGAAGGCGATCGAGGACTCGATCGACGCGGCCGAGCGCACGCGCCAGGAGGCGGACCAGCTCCTCGCCGAGTACCGCGAGCGGCTCGCCGAGGCGCGCGGTCAGGCCGACGAGATCGTGTCGCGCGCGCGCAAGACCGGCGAAGCGGCCGAGGCCGAGATCGTCGCCGACGCGCGCACCAAGCGCGAGGAGATGATGGAGCAGACCCGGCGCGACATCGAGGCCGAGACCCGCCGCGCGATCCAGGAGATCCGCGCCGAGGTCGCCGACCTCACGGTGCTGGCGACCGAGAAGGTCACGCGCAAGGCGCTGACCGACGAGGACCACAAGCGGCTGGTCGAGGAGGCCCTGGCCGAGCTCGACTTCGCCTCCCTCTCGGGCGAGGAGCGCTGATGGAGGAGATCGCCACGGTCTACGCCCGTTCGCTGTTCGAAGTCGCCATGGAGCAGGACAAGCTCGACGCCGTGCGCGACCAGCTCGGCGAGTTCGCCGACGCCATGTCGGAGACGCGCGAGCTCCAGGTCTTCTTCTTCTCGCCCTACTTCTCCACGCAGGAGAAGGAGGATGGCCTCGAACGCGCGGTCACGGACGCCGACCCGGTGATCCTGAACTTCCTCAACCTGCTGATCGAGAAGCACCGGATGCCCGTCGTGTTCCGCATCCGTGCCGAGCTCGACCGGCTGTGGGAGGAGGAGAACAAGCTGCTCCCGGTCGAGATCACCTCGGCGATCGAGCTCGACAAGGACATCGTCAAGCAGCTCGGGGACCGCATCTCCGAGCAGACCGGCCGCAAGGTCGAGCTCTCCTCCCGCGTGGAGCCGGACATCCTGGGCGGGATCGTCGTCCAGGTCGGCAACGCGATCCTCGACGCCTCCGTGCGCAATCGACTCGACCAACTTCGCCGCCAGGTAGTGAAGGCCTAGGAGATCCATGAAGATCAAGCCCGACGAGATCACGTCCATCCTCAAGAGCCGCATCGAAGGCCTCGACGAGGGCCAGGCCGACCTCACCGAGGTCGGGACCGTCCTCTCGGTCGCCGACGGCATCGCCCGCATCCACGGCCTCGAGAACTGCGAGGCGTTCGAGATGCTCGAGCTGCCGCACGACGTCACCGGCCTCGCGCTCAACCTCGAGTCCGACAACGTCGGCGCCGTGCTGTTCGGCCCGTGGGACAAGATCGTCGAGGGCGACACGGTCAAGCGCACCAACCGCCTGCTCGACATCCCGGTCGGCGAGCAGCTCCTCGGCCGCATCGTCACCCCGCTCGGCCAGCCGCTCGACGGCAAGGGCGACATCAACACGTCCGAGACCCGCCCGGCCGAGTTCAAGGCCCCCGGCGTCGTCCAGCGCCAGCCGGTCAAGGAGCCGATGCAGACCGGCCTGAAGGCGATCGACGCGATGATCCCGATCGGCCGCGGCCAGCGCGAGCTGATCATCGGCGACCGCCAGACCGGCAAGACGGCGATCGCGATCGACACGATCATCAACAACAAGGACACCGGCGTCATCTCGGTCTACGTGGCGATCGGCCAGCGGATGTCGACCGTAGTCGGCATCGCGCGGATCCTCGAGGACGCCAACGCGCTCGACAACACGATCATCGTCGCCGCACCCGCCGACGAGGCGGCGCCGATCAAGTACATGGCGCCCTACGCCGGCTGCGCGATGGCCGAGCACTTCCTCTACGACGGCAAGCACGCGCTGGCGATCTACGACGACCTCACCAAGCACGCCTACGCGTACCGCCAGATGTCGCTGCTGCTGCGCCGCCCGCCCGGGCGCGAGGCCTACCCCGGCGACGTCTTCTACCTGCACTCCCGCCTGCTCGAGCGCGCCGTCAAGCTCAATGACAACCTCGGCGGCGGCTCGCTGACGGCGCTGCCGATCATCGAGACGCAGGCCGGCGACGTGTCGGCGTACATCCCGACCAACGTCATCTCGATCACCGACGGACAGATCTTCCTCGAGCCCGGTCTCTTCAACTCGGGCGTGCGCCCGGCCATCAACGTCGGCATCTCGGTGTCGCGCGTGGGCGGCAACGCGCAGATCACACCGTTGCGCAAGGTGGCCGGCAAGCTGAAGATCGAGCTCTCCCAGTTCCGCGACCTCGAGGCCTTCGCCCAGTTCGGGTCGGACCTCGATCCCGAGACCCAGCGCACGCTGGCCCGCGGCGACCGGCTCGTGAAGTCGCTCAACCAGGGCGAGCGCTCGCCGATCGCCGTCGAGGACCAGGTCGCGATCATCTACGCCGCGACCAACGGCTTCGTCGACCGCATCAACGCCGACCGCGTGGCCGAGTTCCACCGCGGCCTCGTCGAGCGCGTGCACTCGGAGGTCCCCGAGACGCTGAAGAAGATCGCCGCCGGCGACTGGTCGGACGAGACCCAGAAGGAGCTCGACGACACGATCGCCCAGTACGCGCAGGACTTCGGCTACGACCTCGACGAGGAGGGCCACCCGCTCACCGACGAGCAGGCGATCCGCGAGGGTCGCGGCCGCCGCGACGAGGACGAGGACGAGGGCGACGAGCAGACCGAGGAGCGCGAGACCGAGGAGGAGCCGGCGACGGCATAGCCATGGCGCAGAAGGACGTCAAGAACCGCATCAGCTCGGTCAAGAACATCCAGAAGATCACGCGCGCGATGGAGATGGTCGCCGCCGCGCGCCTGCGCCGCGCCGAGCAGCGGATCGAGGCGCTGCGCCCGTACGCCTCGGCGATCCGCCGGATGACGCGCCAGGCCGCCGAGGCGGCCGGCAACGTCCCGAACCTGCCGATCCTCAACGAGCACGAGTCCGTGAGCACGGTTGGGCTGCTGCTCGTGACCGGCGACCGCGGGCTGGCCGGCGCCTTCAACTCGCAGATCGTCCGCGCCGGCACGCGCGTGGCGACCGAGCACGAGGGCGAGGGCCGCTCGCTGGCCTGGTACGCGTCCGGCCGCCGCGGCACGTCGTCGCTCCAGTTCCGCGGCCACGAGGTGGTCGGCAGCTACACCGGTTTCACCGACCGGCCGGCCTACGGCGACGCGCGCGACATCGCGAGCGACCTCATGACCGCCTACGTCGACGGCAAGGTCGACCAGGTCGAGATCATCTACAACCACTACATCTCGCCGCTCACGCAGAGGGTCACGCGCGAGACGCTGCTGCCGCTCCAGCACGCCACGATCCTCGAGGCCGACGAGGAGGAGGCCGAGGACTCCGGGGACACCGACGGGACCAAGCACGCGCTCGTCGAGTACGAGCCGGATCCGGAGGAGATCCTGCGGCGGCTGATCCCGGCCTACGTCGAGATCTCGATCTTCCGCGCGCTGCTCGAGTCGACCGCCTCCGAGCACGGCGCGCGCATGACCGCGATGCGCAACGCGTCGCAGAACGCCGGCGACATCATCAAGGACCTGACCCTGCAGATGAACCGCGAGCGTCAGGCGGAGATCACGCAGGAGATTCTGGAAGTCGTGTCCGGGGCCGAGGGCCTCGCCTAAGGAGCCAACGTGGAAGCCAGCACCGAACCGAAGACCGAGAGCACCAGCAACGGCGACGGTAAGCGCAACGTCGGCCGGATCGAGGAGATCCAGGGCGTCGTGATCGAGGCCGTCTTCCCGGAAGAGCTGCCGGAGATCTACACCGCCCTGATCGTCACCCGCGAGGGCAACGACACCGGCGACGAGAACATCAGCGGCGACCTCGTGTGCGAGGTCCAGCAGCACCTGGGCGACGACCGCGTGCGCGCGGTGGCCATGGATTCGACCGACGGCATCTCGCGCGGCACCGAGGTCATCGACACCGGCGGCCCGATCACCGTGCCGGTCGGCCGCGTCACGCTCGGGCGCATCTTCAACCTGCTCGGCGAGGCGATCGACCAGGGCGACAAGCTCGAGGACTCCGAGCGCTGGCCGATCCACCGGCCCGCCCCGACCGTCGAGCAGCTCACGCCGACCGCCGAGATGTTCGAGACCGGCATCAAGGTCGTCGACCTGCTCGCGCCGTACGCCAAGGGCGGCAAGGTCGGCCTGTTCGGCGGCGCCGGCGTCGGCAAGACGGTGCTGATCCAGGAGCTGATCAACAACCTCGCGCAGGAGCACGGCGGCCTGTCCGCGTTCTGCGGCGTCGGCGAGCGCTCGCGCGAGGGCAACGACCTCTGGCTCGAGATGACCGAGTCGGGCGTCATCGACAAGACGATGCTCGTGTTCGGCCAGATGAACGAGCCGCCCGGGGCGCGCATGCGCGTCGCCCTGTCGGGCCTGACGATGGCGGAGTACTTCCGGGACGAGGAGGGGCAGGACGTGCTCCTCTTCATCGACAACATCTTCCGCTTCGTGCAGGCCGGCTCGGAGGTGTCCGCGCTGCTCGGCCGGATGCCGTCGCAGGTGGGCTACCAGCCCACGCTGGAGTCCGAGATGGGCCAGCTGCAGGAGCGGATCACGTCGACCCGCAAGGGCTCGGTCACCTCGATCCAGGCCATCTACGTGCCGGCCGACGACCTCACCGACCCGGCGCCCGCCTCGGTGTTCGCCCACCTCAACGCAACCACGACGCTGTCGCGGTCGATCTCGGAGAAGGGCATCTACCCGGCGGTCGACCCGCTCGACTCGACGTCGACGATCCTCAAGCCCGAGATCATCGGCGAGGAGCACTTCAACGTGGCCAACGAGGTCAAGCAGGTCCTCCAGCGCTACCGCGAGCTGCAGGACATCATCGCCATCCTCGGCATCGACGAGCTGTCGGACGAGGACAAGGTGCTCGTGCAGCGCGCCCGCCGGATCGAGCGCTTCCTGTCGCAGCCGTTCCACGTGGCGGAGGCCTTCACCGGCACCGAGGGCAAGTACGTCCCGATCGCCGAGACCGTGCGCTCGTTCCGCGAGATCCTCGACGGCAAGCACGACGACCTGCCCGAGTCGGCGTTCCTGCTCAAGGGCTCGATCGACGACGTGGTGGAAGCAGCGAAGAAGTAATGGCCCGCACGCCCTTCCAGGTCGAGGTCCTCACCCCCGAGGGGGAGGTGTTCAACGACGAGGTGGAGATGGTCTCCACCAAGACGACGGTCGGCTCGATCGGCCTGTTGGCCAACCACCAGCCGCTGCTGGCGATGCTCGACCCGACGGAGCTGCGGCTCTACAAGTCGGAGTCGGACGTCGTGCGCTTCGCCCAGGGCGAGGGGTTCCTGCAGGTGGCCGGCACGCACGCGCTGGTGCTGGTCGACGAGGCGTTCGCAATCGAGGACCTGGACGCGGGCGAGGTCAAGAGCCGGCTCGACCGCGCCGAGCAGGAGCTGCGGGACTCCGAGGAGGGCACCGAGGAACGCCGCGCGGCGGAGCGGGCCAAGCGCCGCTACGAGGCGTTCCTCAAGATCTCAGAAGGCTGAAGTTACACGTGGATTCGGACGTCCGTGTCCGAATCCCGAGAGACCGTGTTACGCCGTGCCTCCGGCGGCGTGTCCGAGTCCCGAGAGACGGTATTACGCCGTGCCTCCGGCGGCGTGACCGCGATCAGCTCGCGCACGAAGTCCAGCGCGGCCGCGTGGGAGCCCTCGGTGCGGCGCCGGCCGGCCTGCTTGACCGCGATCCGCCCTGCCAGCGTGCCGGCGGCATCGTCGCCCAGGCGGCCGTCGGGCAGCAGCGGGCGCAGCGGCAGCAGCCGCCGGGCGCCGTGCCGCTGCTCGGCGTGGCGCTGCTGGGCCCACGCGAGGCACATGCGGGCGCGCTCGGCCTGGACGCCGGCGACCGCGCGGGTCCCGACGACCTCCGAGGCCAGCGGATAGAGGTCCTGGCGGCGGGTCTCGTCGATCCCGTCGTTGTACGTGCGCAGGAAGCCGGCGATCACCGGATCCACGCAGCGAGGGCGGTCGGAGAACGGCTCCCCCGCGAGCATCGAGGCCAACTCCATCACGCAGGCCCCGTGGTCTGGGCCGCGGTGCTTGCCCTGTGAGAGACGGACGGTCTGGTGGCTCGCTGCCTGGCTCATTGGCCTCTCCTTTCTCCGAACTGTCAGTGTCGCATGCGCCGCTACCCTCCTGCGAGTGGATGAACGGGTTCTGACCGAGCGCCTGGTCACCTACGACACGTCCACTGCGGAGGGCCTGCATGCCGCCGCGGGATTCGTCAAGGGCTGGCTCGAAGCACGGGACATCGATGTCGAGGCGCACCGGTTCGGCGACCTCCATGCGTTGACGGCCTCCGTGGGCCCGGAGGGCGTGCCCACGATCGTCTTCCACGGCCACCTCGATGTCGTCCCCGGCCACGCCGAGCAGTTCCAGCCCCGGACGGAGGGCGACCGGCTGTACGGCCGCGGCGCCTACGACATGAAGGGCGGCCTGGCGGCCATGATGTGCGCCGCGCACGACCTGGGCGGCCAGCAGGACGTCCGGGTCCGCCTCGTGATCGTGCCCGACGAGGAGTCGGAGGACATCTCGGTCCGCTCGAGCGACGACCTCGTCCGCCGCGGCTACGTCGGCGACTTCGCGATCACCGGCGAGCCGACCGATCTGCACATCGGCATCCAGGCGAAGGGCGTGCTGGCGGCGCGGATCCTGGTCCACGGGCGCGCCGCCCACGGGTCGACTCCGTGGCTCGGAGACAACGCGATCGTGAAGGCAGTCGACGTCTTCCGGCGAATCGAGTCCATGCCGTTCTCGCGCGAGTCGTCCGAGTTGTTCGACCGGCCTTCGATCAACCTCGGGCGGATCGTGGGGGGCGACGCTCCCAACAAGGTCCCCGACAGCTGCGTCATGGACGTCGACATCCGCTATCTGCCCAACCAGGACCCCGGCGACATCCTCGAGGAGATCCGCGCGATCCCCGACATGGAGGTCAAGCGGACCTTCATCTTCCCGCCCGCCCACGTCTCGCGCTCGAACCCGTACGTGCGGGCGCTGAGCGAGACGGTCGGCCCGCAGACCGACGGCGCGTCGGTGTCGGTCGGCCGCGACGGCGCGTCGGACGCGGTGTCGTTCCTGCGCGCCGGGATCCCGGCGGTCGAGTTCGGGCCCGCCGGCGCCGGCCACCACGGTCCGGAGGAATGGGTGTCGATCCGGTCGCTGGCTCGCTACCGCGAGCTGCTCGTCGAGTTCACCCGCGCCGTCCCGGCGCGCCTGGCAGAGGGAGCGGCGCCGCTGCGCGCAGTCGAGGGCGGAGCGGCGTGAAGGGGCCAAGCAGGCTTGGACTGAGTTCGCTTCGCGAACATCGCGGGAAGGTCGCGGTATGAGCGAGCGCCCACCGCGGGTGGGCCTCAAGCTGGCGCTGCGCGCCCTGCTGGCGTGCGTGCTGGTGATGGTGCTGACGGCCTCCGCCGTGGCCACCACCGTGCTGCGCGAGGTCGACGACTTCCTCACGCCGCTGCGGCTGCCCGGCCGGGCGGACATCGAGGTGCCGGAGCTCGACATCCCCGACCCCGGCGGCCCGCGCACGTTCATGGTGCTGGGCTCGGACGCGCGCGAAGGCGTCGACAAGGGCATGGCCCCGCGGTCGGACACGATCCTGCTCGCCCGCGCCGACCCCTCGAAGGACGCGATCGCGGTGATGTCGATCCCGCGCGACCTCAAGGTCGACATCCCCGGCCACGGCGAGGGCAAGATCAACAGCGCGTTCGAGCTCGGCGGCCGCAAGGGCGGCCCGCGGCTCGTGGTCCGGACCGTCAAGAAGCTGTTCGAGGACGCGACCGGCGAGCCGTTCCCGATCACGAACGTGATGATCATGGACTACGGCGCGTTCCGGCGGGCGGTGAACTACATCGACGGCGTCTACGTCGACGTCGACCGCGACTACTTCAACGACAACTCGTCGGGTGAGAACTACGCGACGATCGACATCGACCCCGGCTACCAGAAGCTGTGGGGGAAGGCCGCGCTCGACTACGTGCGCTACCGGCACACCGACAACGACCTCGTGCGCGCCGCCCGCCAGCAGGACTTCCTGCGCCAGGCCAAGAACGCAGCCGGCGTGCGCAAGCTGCTCGCGGTCAGCGAGAGCAAGCACCTGATCCGGGTCTTCAGCCGCTACGTCCGCGTCGACCGCTCGCTGCGGTCGAACAAGCAGGTCTTCTCGATGCTGAAGCTCGTCCTCTACCTGTCGCAGAAGAACCCGAAGGTCCACGAGGTGCGCTTCGCGGTCCACGACGCGCCGAACCCGCAGGTGGACTCCAACCTGTACTACCGCAAGGACGACCTGCGGACGAGCTTCCGCCAGTTCATGCAGGCGGAGGGCTCGGCCAAGCCGCGGGAGAGCCGCACGGAGCCCACCGAGGCCGACCGCGAGTTCGAGCGCGTGCGCAAGAAGCGCAAGCGCGAGCCGGTCGAGGTGGCCGGGCTCGAGGACACGCGCGCCGAGGGCCAGAACCAGGCGGTGATCGCCGATCCCAAGCTCGACTTCCCGTTCTACTTCCCCGCCGTGCGCGTGCGCGGCTCCTCGTACGCGGGCACCGAGCCCCGCATCTACAAGATCATCGACGAGCGCGGCAAGAAGCACGACGCCTACCGACTCGTCCTGCGCGCGCCGGGGATCGGGGAGTTCTACGGCGTGCAGGGCATGACCTGGAGGGCGCCGCCGATCCTCGACGACCCCGACCGCACCGTCGAGCGCCGGGGCAAGAAGCTCAGGCTGTACTACGACGGCAGGCGGCTGCGGATGGTCGCGTGGAAGACCCGGAAGGGCGCGTACTGGGTCTCCAACACGCTCACGCAGTCGATCGGCGAGGACCAGATGATCGAGATCGCCGCCTCGCTGAGACGGCTCAAGCAGTAGGCTGATCCGCCCGGAATGAGCGGTACTGAGAGAGAGCCCATCGGGGTCATCGGCACGGGCTACGTGGGCCTCGTGACGGCCGCAGGCTTCGCCGAGCTCGGCAACGAGGTCTGGTGCATCGACATCGACGAGGCCAAGATCGAGGGGCTGAAGGCCGGCCGGATCCCGATCTGGGAGCCCGGCCTCGAGGAGCTCGTCTCGCGCCACCGCGGGCGACTGCACTTCTCGACCACCCTGGCCGACGCGCTCGAGCACGCCCGCCTGCTGTTCGTCGCGGTCGGCACGCCGCCGACCTACTCCGGCGACGCGGACCTCACCGCGGTGCACGCCGTGGTCGCGGCCATGCCGCCGTCCGATCGCCACGCGCTGGTGATGAAGTCGACCGTGCCGGTGGGGACCGGCGACAGCATCAAGCGCGAGTTCGCCGAGCAGGGCAAGGGCGGGTTCCGCTACGTCTCGTGCCCGGAGTTCTTGAAGGAGGGCTCCGCGGTGGCGGACTTCCTCGACCCCGACCGGGTCGTGATCGGCGACGACGGCGACTGGGCCGGCGACGCGGTCGTGGAGCTCTACGCGCCGCTTGAAGCCCCGCTCGTCCGCACCGACATCCGCAGCGCCGAGATGGTCAAGCTCGCCTCGAACGCGTTCCTGGCCACCAAGATCTCGTTCATCAACGAGATCGCGAACGTGTGCGAGGAGACCGGCGCCGACGTCGTCGAGGTCGCCCGAGGGATGGGGCTCGACGACCGCATCGGCCCGAAGTTCCTCCAGGCCGGAATCGGCTTCGGCGGCTCGTGTTTCGACGGCGGCGAGACGTTGCTCGCCCGCGTGTCCGGCCAGGCGCGGCTGCTCACGTTCGAGCAGCTGTGGCGCTGGTGTGACGGGGGCGACGAGGAGGCGATCGCGCCAGGTGACGTCGAGGTGCTCTCGTGGGTGCCGGGCGAGGCCGAGCCCGAGTACCTGCCGGTCTCAGTGCTCACGCGACGCGAGTACGACGGCGAGATGGTCGAGGTGCGGACGAAGCTCGGCCGCCGGGTGCGGACGACCGCCGACCATCCGTTCCTGGTGGGCGACGGCCTCGACGACGACGTGATCACGCGCAAGCTCGCCCGCGACCTCGAAGAGTCCGAGTGGGTGCCGTTGGCGCTCGGCGGCCCGGGCGGGTTCGAGCCCGCGCTCGCGCACATCGGCGGCGTGCTCGAGGACCGGGCCGTCGACGTGGAGCGCGTGCGCGTGCGGCCGGCGGGTCGGACGCCGGCCGTCAGGCTCGCGCCAGAGGTCGACCTGCGTGGCGCCACGATCGGGACGGCATCGAACGGAGCGTTCATACCCTTCGAGCTCGCGACCGACGAGCACTTCTGGCGCGTCGTCGGCTTGTACCTGGCCGAGGGTCACACCTCGCGCGACGGTGCTCGGGAACGGATCACGTGGTCCTTCCACCCCGAGCACGAGCAGCACCTTGTCGACGACGTGGTCTCGTATTGGCAGGGCCACGGTGTCGCAACGCGGGTCCATCGCGCGCCGACGGCGATCCGGGTGGATCTCTCGTCGCGCATCCTTGCCGCCTGGTGGACGCAGCTGCTCGGGCTCGGCCGCAATAGCTATACGCAGCGCCTGCCGGACCTGATCTGGGAGCAGTCGGTCGACCGCAAGCGCGCGCTGCTCTCCGCTATGTGGGAGGGCGATGGGTCGTGGTCGCTCGTCAACGGCGGGCCGAGCGTGATCCTCGAATGGGGCACGATCAGCGACGAGCTGGCCGAGGGCGTCGCGCGGCTGCTCGGCGATGTCGGGCTCGTCTGCTCGTGGCGTCGCGGTCGCACGGCGAAGTCGACGAAGGAGACGCACTGGCTGAGGATCAGCGGTGCCGATCAGGTCGAGCGCGGCCTGTTCCTCGTGCCCGAGCGCGACCGGCCCGGCGTGCTGGCCGCCATCGCCCGCCAGAAGAAGCGCATCGCCCCGACCGGCTACCGGCGCTTCGACGGCGGCCCGCCGTGGGTGCGGATCGTCGAAACGCGGCGCGAGCACTTTCGGGGGCCCGTGTACTCGCTCGAAGTGCCGGGCAGCCACACCGTCGTGACTTCCGGCGGTCTGACCGTCCATCAATGCTTTCCCAAGGATGTGGCGGCTCTGAAGCAGCTGGCGGGGAACTCGGGCTACCACTTCCAGCTCCTGAACTCGGTCATCGAGGTCAACGAGCTGCAGAAGCGGCGGGTGATCGCGAAGCTGCAGAAGCATCTCGGGTCGCTCGTCGGGCGGGAGATCGCGCTGCTGGGGCTCGCGTTCAAGCCGAACACCGACGACATGCGCGAGGCGTCGTCGCTCGTGCTGTCCGCGCGGCTGCAGGCTGCCGGGGCGCGGGTTCGGGCGTATGACCCCGTTGCGGAGACCGAGGCCCGGAAGCTGCTGCAGGGGGTGGACTTCGTGTCGTCGGCCGCGGCGGCGATCGAGGGCGCGGACGCCGTGGTGCTCGTCACCGAGTGGCCGGAGTTCGCCGAGCTCGACTTCGGCGACGTCGCGGTGGCGATGCGCGGCGCGCTGGTGGTCGACGGCCGCAACTTCCTGGACCCCGACGCGGTGAGCGCGGCGGGCCTGACCTACGAGGGCGTCGGACGCGCCGCGTCCCGCCGGCCGACGCCGGTGGCGCAGTACGGGAGGAACGACTAGCGATGCAGGCGCTGATCCTGGCGGGCGGCGAGGGCACCCGTCTGCGGCCCCTCACCAGCACCGTCCCGAAGCCGGTGGTGCCGCTCGTCGACCGCCCGTTCATCCGCTTCATGCTCGACTGGCTGCGCTCCCACGGGGTCGACGACGTCGTCATGTCCTGCGGGCACCTGGCCAGCGGCGTCCGCAACGTGCTCGGCGACGGCAGCGCGTTCGGGATCAGGCTGCGGTACGTCGAGGAGCCGCGCCCGATGGGCACCGGCGGCGCGCTCAAGTACGCCGAGCCGCTGCTCGAGGGCCGCTTCCTGATGCTCAACGGCGACGTGCTGACCGACATGGACCTCACGGCCCAGATCGCGCAGCACGAGAAGACCGGCGCGCGGGCGACGCTCGCGCTCACGCCGGTCGAGGACCCGTCCGCCTACGGGCTCGTCCGCACGCGCGACGGCGGCGAGGTGACGGAGTTCGTCGAGAAGCCGGCGCCCGACCAGATCGACACCCGCAACATCTCGGCCGGCGCGTACGTGCTCGAGCGCTCGGTGCTCGACCTGCTGGAGCCCGACCAGCCCGCCTCGATCGAGCGGGACGTGTTCCCGCGCCTGGTCGGCGAGGGCCTCTACGGCTGCGTCTCGGACGGCTACTGGCTCGACATCGGGACGCCCGAGCGCTACCTGGAGGGGACGTTCGACATCCTCGAGGGGACGGTCGCCAGCGACGTCCAGCAGCGCATGGGGGAGGGCTTCCTGTGCGTCGAGGACGGCGTCGAGAACAAGGGGCGGATCATCCCGTCGGCGCTGGTCGAGAGCCGGTGCCGGATCGGCGAGGGCGCGCGGATCGGCGGCCGCGTCGTGCTCGAGCACGGTGTCACGGTCGGGGAGAACACGACGATCGAGCGCGCGGTCGTGATGCAGGGGAGCGAGATCGGCAGCAACTGCACGGTCAGCGGGTGCATCGTCGCCGGCGGGGTGCGGATCGGCGACGACTGCCATCTCGACGGCATGAGCGTGCTCGGCGAGGGCGTCACGATCGGCTCCGGCAACGTGGTCTCCAACGGCGCCCGCGTCTTCCCCGGCGTCACGCTGCCGGACGGCGCGCTCCTCTTCTGATGGGCGATGCGCTCGATGCCGCGGCGGTCGCCGCGGTCGACTCGACCGGGCAGGCGGCCGAGATGCTGGACCTCGGCGACCACCTGCAGGACGCGCTGTGGCGGGTCGAATCGGCCGCGATCGCGCCGGTCGACGCCACCGCGCTGGTCGTGGCCGGGATGGGCGGCTCCGCGATCGGCGGGCGGCTCGCGCTCGGCGCGATCGGCTCGCGCCTGAAGCGCCCGCTGGCGATCGCCGACGGCTACGCGCTGCCCGGCTGGGCCGGGTCCGAGACGCTCGTGCTGTGCTCGAGCTACTCCGGCACCACGGAGGAGACGCTCGCGGCCTACGACGACGCCCTCGAGCGCGGTGCGCGCCGGATCGTCGCCACCACCGGCGGCCGGCTGGCGGAGCGCGCGCGGCGCGACGGCGTCCCGGTGATCCCGCTGCCCGGCGGCTTCCAGCCGCGCGCGGCGGTCGGGTACTCGCTGGTGGCGGCGCTCGAGGCGGCCGCGCTGTCGGGCGTCGCGCCGTCGCTGCGCGACGAGGTGGAAGCTGCTGCTTCGCTCGCCCAAGAGCTCGCGCAGGGGTGGGGGCCGGAAGCGGCGGAGGACAGCGAGGCGAAGGCGCTCGCACGCCGCCTGCACGGCACCGTGCCGGTGATCGCGGGCGCCGAGTTGGCGGCCGCGGCCGCGTACCGCTGGAAGTGCCAGATCAACGAGAACGCCGGAATGCCGGCCTTCGCGAGCGTGCTCCCTGAGCTCGACCACAACGAGGTCGTCGGCTGGCCCGCGGCCGACGGCCGCTTCTCGGCGGTCTTCCTCGAGGACCCGGGCGCGCATCCGCGCAACCAGCTGCGCAGCCGGCTGACCGCCGAGCAGGCGGCCGCCGGCGCGAGCGTGGTCGAGCGCGTCAGCGCCCGCGGCGAGACCCCGACGGAGCGGCTCGTCTCGCTGGTCCTGCTGGGCGACCTCGTCTCGCTCTACCTCGCGGTCCTGCGCGGCGAGGACCCCGTGTCGATCCCGCCGATCGACGCGCTGAAGGCCGCGCTGGCCCGGCGATGACCGGCGTCGCCGGCGGCCGCGCGAGTCGCGACGTGACCGTGTTCGCGGGCGGCATCGTGCGGACGATGGACCCGGCGCGGCCGGTCGCCCATTCGCTCGTGATCGAGGGCGAGCGGATCGTGGCGCTCGACACCGAGCCCAAGGGCGCCCGGCGGATCGACCTCGACGGCGGCTGCCTCCTGCCCGGCTTCACCGACGCGCACGTGCACTTCCCGACCTGGGCGGTGACGCGGCGCGAGCTGCAGCTCCACGGGACGCGCGAGGAGGTGCTCGCCCGCGTCGCCGAGGCGGTGCCCCGCGTCCCGCCCGGCCGCTGGCTGCGCGGGTTCGGCTGGACTGGCTTCGAGCCCTCACTCGAGGCGCTCGACACGGTCAGCGGCGACGTGCCCGTCGCGCTGCTCGCGCACGACTGGCACTCGCTGTGGCTGAACTCGGCCGCGCTCGCCCATGCGCGCGGGGACCTCGAGCGGCCCAGCGGCGTGGTCGACCTCGACGCCGGCGTCCTGCGCGAGGAGGCCGCGTGGTCGTTCCGCGACCGCTTCACGGTGGCGTCGCACGAGGAGATGGTCGAGGCGACCCGCGCGGCGCTGCCGGTCGCGGCCGCCCGCGGCGTCACCGCGATCCACTGCAAGGACGGCCTGGTCGGCTCCCGCGAGGTGTACAAGGAGCTCGACCTCCCGTTCCGTGTCTGGCAGTCGCTCCCCGCGGCCCGCCTCGACGAGCGCCCCGACTACGTCAAGGCCTACATGGACGGGACGCTCGGCTCCCAGACCGCGCGGCTGCTCGACGGCACCGGCGTGGAGATCACGAGCCGCGACGAGTTCGAGGAGATCGTTCGCGCCGCCACTCGCGCGGGCGTGCCGGTCGCCGTCCACGCCATCGGCGACCTCGCCAACCGCGAGGCGCTCGACGCCTTCGCCGCGGTCCCGGACGCCATCCGCCCGCGGATCGAGCACGCCCAGTGCCTCCACATCGACGACATCCCGCGCTTCGCGCAGCTCGGCGTCACCGCGTCGATCCAGCCGTCGATGGCGGTGAGCGACGAGGCGCTGGCCGAGCGGCTGTGGGTCGACCGGCTCGACGGCGCGTACGCCTACCGGTCGCTGCACGCGAGCGGCGCGCGGCTGGCGATCGGGTCCGACGCGCCCGTGGAGGAGATGGACCCGCTCCAGGGCTTGCGCGACGCGGTGCTGCGCGATTGGCGCCCCCACGAGGCGCTCGACCTCCAGGCCGCGCTCGAGGCGCTGATCTGCACACCGGCGTGGCTCGAGGGGAACGCCGAGCGCGGTCGCCTCGCACCCGGCATGCTCGCCGACCTCGTGATCCTCGACCGCGACCCGTTCGACGACCTCGCTGGCGCGCAGGTCGCTGACACGTGGCTCGCCGGTCGCAGTACCGTGGACGCATGACCACGATCGCCGCGACCGAGATCGCCTCCATCGTCGACGGGAAGCCGCTCGCCGACGCTCCGGGAGGCCGCCTGACCTCGACCAACCCCGCCAACACCGCCGAGACCGTCGCCGAGGTGCTGCTGGGCGACGGCTCCACGTTCGTCGATGCCTGCCGCGCGGCCCGCGCCGCCCAGCGCGAATGGGCGAAGGTGCCCGCCCCCGCGCGCGGGCGCGTGATCGCCAACGTCGGCCGGATCGTGGAGGCCAACAAGGAAGCGCTATCCCGGCTCGTGACCCGCGAGGTCGGCAAGCCGTTCGCCGAGTCGCTCGGCGAGGTCCAGGAGATCATCGACACCTGCGACTTCTTCATCGGCGAGGGCCGGCGGCTGTACGGGCAGACCGTGCCGTCGGAGATGCCCAACAAGCAGCTCTTCACGTTCCGGATGCCGGTCGGCGTCGCCGCCATCGTCACGGCCGGCAACTTCCCCGTCGCCGTTCCCGCCTGGTACCTCGTGCCGGCGATCCTGTGCGGCAACGCGGTGGTGTGGAAGCCCGCCGAGTACTCGCCGGCGCTCGGCGACGCCCTCGCCAAGCTCTTCCACGCCGGCGGGGTGCCCGGCGGCGTGCTCAACGTGGTCCAGGCCGAGGGCGCGCAGACGTTCGAGGGCCTCGAGCGTGCGCTCCAGGAGCGGCTGGTCGACAAGGTCGGCTTCACCGGCTCGAGCGCAGTCGGCTCGAAGATCGGCGAGCTGTGCGGCCGTCACCTGCAGTCGCCGTGCCTCGAGCTCGGCGGCAAGAACCCGATGGTCGTGATGGACGACGCCGACGTCGACCTCGCGGTCGAGGGCGCCCTGTTCGGCGGCTACGGGACGGCCGGCCAGCGCTGCACGTCGCTCGGCACCGCGATCGTGCACGAGTCGGTCCACGACGAGTACGTCCGCAGGCTCGACCAGCGGCTGCGGAGCGCGCCGATCGGCGACCCGACGCAGGACGTCCTCTACGGCCCGATGCTGCACGAGCGCTTCGCCGAGCGGTTCGAGGACTGGCTCGGCCTGATCCGCGACCACCACACGACGTACGGCTCGACCGCCCAGGGCCGCATCACGTCGGCCAACCCGCGCGAGGGCTTCGTGGGCGACCCGGAGGCCGGGCTCTTCTACCACCCGGTCCTCGTCGACGGCGTCACGATCGACGACGACCTGTACGCCACCGAGACGTTCGGCCCCATCACCGGCGTCGCCACGTTCACGCACTTCGACGAGGCGATGGAGCTGGCCAACAACCACGGCTACGGGCTGTCCTCGTCGATCTACACGCGCTCCGGCGAGCACGCGTTCCGCTTCCGCGAGCGGATCACCGCCGGCATGGTGTCGGTCAACAACTCGACGTCGGGCGCCGAGGCGCACCTGCCGTTCGGCGGCAACGGCAAGTCCGGCAACGGCTCGCGCCAGTCCGGCATCTGGGTGCTCGACCAGTTCACCCGCTGGCAGTCGATGAACTGGGACTACGCCGGCAAGCTCCAGAGGGCGCAGATGGACGTCGTGGACATCGACGCGCAGCTCGACTTCAAGCTCGAAGAGCGCGGGTTCTAGAACGTCAACTGCGCTGGGTGGGGAGGCAACGGGACCGGCGGTTTCGTGAAATATCGACCTCGTCGGCCGCCCGAATTGCACGAAACCCTTCGTATGCGGCGGGAACGTGAAATTCGGGCGACCGGGCGGCCGGAAATTGCACGAAACCTTCGTCCCTCACATCCCCTACCCAGCCGCAGTTGACGTTCCTCACAGCGGCCGCGAGAGGAACACCTCCGTGCGCGACGGGTCGGCGGGCAACGGGCGCCGCCGGCCCGTCTCGACGAACCCGGCGCGCGCGTAGACCGCCGCGGCGGCCGTGTTGTTGGCGGTGACCGACAGGTCCACCGTCGCGCAGCCGCGTTCGCGCCCCCACTCGGCGACGGCCTCGATCAGCCGCAGCCCGAGGCCTTCGCCGCGCACGCCCGGATCGACCCACAGCCGCGCGAGCCAGACCTTGCCGGGGCGGTCCTCGAGCACCCAGCCGGAGACGATGCCGACCCAGCGCTCGCCGTCGACGGCCACGACCGTGACCTGCTCCTCGACCGGCGCGCGGGCCCACTCCTCCCAGTACTCGGGAGGCCGCGCGCCCGCCTCCTCGAAGCGGGTCGCGAACGCGTCCGGCGCCTCGCGCAGCGCGCGCAGCCGGACGTCGCGGAGCCGCGCGGCATCGCCCGCGCTGCACGCGGTGGAGCCTCACTGAGGGAGGCGCCGCTCGGCCGCCGCGGCGCGCACGAAGGCCAGGAAGGCGGCGGCCGCGGGCGGCTGGCGGCGCTCGCGCCAGACGAGCGTGAGCGGGCGCTCGAGCCCGATCGAGGACGCCGTCACCCGCGGCCCGTCGGCCTCCACCGTCGAGCGCGGCACGATGGCCACGCCGAGCGAGCGGGCGACCATCTCCCGCACGCTCACCAGCTCGTCGTTCTCGAACACGATCTGCGGCGTGGCGCCCGCGCGGGTCAGTGCGGCGTCGATCGTGTCGCGCAGCGCCGAGCCCCGCCGGTAGCCGATGAACGGGACGCCGGAGAGGCCGGCCAGCGACGGGCTTGTCAGGTCCTGCTCGGGCGGCGAGATCAGCAGCAGCTCCTCGCTCAGCATCTGCTCGCCCGCGAGGCCGTCGTCGAGCCGGTCGGGGCGCACGCCGGTGAACGCGACGTCGAGCTCGTCGCGCCGGACGAGCGCCATGATCTCCGCTGCGCTCCCTTCCCGGACGCGGACGCCGATCCCCGGGTGCGCGGCGTGGAAGCGGGCCAGCAGCTCGGGCAGGTCGATGGGGCCGGGCGGGAGCATCGTGCCGAGCGCCACCGTGCCCTCGAGCAGGCCGCGCAGGGCGGCGAGGTCGGAGCGGATGGCGTCGGCGCCGGCGACCACCTCGCGTGCGCGCTCGAACACCACCGATCCCGCCTCGGTGAGCTCGACCCCGTCGCGGGTCCGTCGCAGCAGCTCGAAGCCGAGCTCGGCCTCGAGGCGGCCGACGGCCTGGGACACCGCGGACTGCGCGAGGTGGAGCTCCTCGGCGGCGCGCGTGAAGGTGCCGGCGTGCGTGACCTGCACGAAGGCGCGCAGCTGGCGGAGCTCCATCGCGCCATCGTAGGGGGCGCGCACAGTCTCGCGAGATGGCTGCCATCACCCATCGATATTGCCGACGGGCGGCCGCGCTCCTACCTTCGCCTAGGCGTGTCGACGATGGCCATGAACCGCTGGGCCGCGACGTTCGCGGCCAAGGCGCCGCCCGAGAGCTTCTTCGCGATCAGCGCGGTGTTCCACTACCTCGGGCCGGCGTTCGCGGTGCTGCTGTTCGCGCGCGTGGAGGTGCTGGGCGTGGCGTGGCTGCGGATCGCGTCGGCGGCGGTGATCTTCGCGGCGTGGCGGCGGCCGTGGCGGGCGTTCGCCGCGCTCGACCGGGACGGCCGGCGCCTGCTGATCGCCTGGGGCGCGGTCCTGGCGGTGATGAACTGCATCTTCTACAGCGCGATCGACCGCCTGCCGCTCGGGACCGTCGCCGCGATCGAGTTCCTGCCCGTGATCGTGCTGGCGGCGATCGGCGCCCACACGCCCCGGAACCTGGCCGCGCTCGTCATGGCGGTCGCGGGCGTCTACCTACTCACCGACGTGGTGCTGGAGGGCGAGCCGCTGGGCGTCGCGTTCGCCGCCGCCAACGCCGTGCTGTTCGCGCTCTACATCGTCCTCGGCGCGCGGGTGGCCGAGCGGGGGGCGGCGGCGGGGATCGACGGCCTCGCGGCGTCGATGCTGATCGCCGCCGTGGTGGTCACGCCGATCGGCGGCTGGGCGGTGCTGCCGGTGCTCGACGACCCCGTCGCGCTCGCGGCCGGCATCGGCGTTGGCGTCTCGTCGTCGGTGATCCCGTACGTCGCCGACCAGTTAGCGCTGGCGCGGATGCCGCGAGCGACCTACGCGCTGATGGTCTCGCTCCTGCCCGCGACGGCGACCGTGATCGGCATCGTCGTGCTCTCGCAGCTGCCGACGCTCGTCGAGGTCGCGGGCGTCGCGCTCGTCGTGGCCGGCGTGGCGGTTCACCGCGAGCCGGACGAGCCGGCCGATTCCGTGGGGCCCTAGCGGCGGCGGTACCAGTTGGGCGACGTGTTGGGCGGCGGGACGAGCGGGTCCGGCGTGCGGGCGACGAGCACGGTCGGCTCCGGCTCCGCCACCTGGCGGGCGAGCGCCTCGCCGAACGCGTCGTCGAGCCCATCGACCGTCTCGGCGCGGATCCCGAAGGCGCCGGCCAGGGCGGCGAAGTCCGGGGTATGGAGGTCGACGCCGTAGCGCTCGTCGCCGTGCACGTCCTGGTCGTAGCGCAGCATCCCGTAGCCGCCGTCGTCGACGATCACGGTGGTGAGCGGGATCTGCTCCTGGGCGACGGTGGCGAGGTCGCCGCACGCGAACAGGAAGCCGCCGTCGCCGACGACCGCCACGGCCGGGCCGGTGCCCGCCAGCGCCGCGCCGATCGCCGCCGGGAACGCGTAGCCGAGCGTCCCCCAGCCGAGCGGGATCTGCAGTCGCCGCGGCGCCGCGGGCGTGTGGAAGCCCGCGAGCCAGTACCCGGGGATGCACATGTCCGCCACCACGACGGCGTCCTCGGGCAGCGCGAAGTGCATGGCGTCCAGGAACCGCAGGGCGCGGCCGTCGAGCTGCGCGCACGCCCGCGCGCGGACGTCGTGCTGGCGCTCGGCGAGCGGCTCGGTCTCGCCGCGTGCGGGGACGCGATCCGCGAGCGCCGCGGTCACGGCCTGCGCGTCGCCCTCGAGCATGACGTCGACGCGGTAGTTCTTCGTCGCGTCCTCGGGGTCGAGGTTGACGGCGACGAGTGCGGGCGGCTGCGGCATGGCGAAGTTCTGGGTCTGCACGCCGTCGAGGTCGGACCCGATCGCGAGCACGAGGTCGGCCTCGTCCCACAGCGAGCCCGCGGGCTCGACGTGCGGCGGCATGCCGACCAGGCACGGGTGCGCGGGAGGCAGGAGCCCGGCGGCGCCGTACGTGACCATGACCGGCGCGCCGAGCCGCTCCGCGAGCCGCGCGACCGCCTCGCCGGCGTCGCGCGCCCCGGTCCCGGCCCAGATCAGCGGCCGCTCGGCGGCCGCGATGCGCGCCACGGCGGCGCCCAGCGCGTCCTCGGGCGACCGCGCGCCATCGCCCGGCGCGCCCCCGTCGCCCCCGAGGACCTCGGCGTCCCCGGGGCGATCGTCGCCCGCCGGGACCTCCGCGCCCGCTGGGCGATCGTCGCCCGCTGGGACCTCGGCGCCTTCGGGGCGATCGTCGCCCGCGGGGACCTCGGCGCCGAGCAGGTCGGTCGCCACCTCGAGGTACACGGGCCGCGTCGGCGCGGCGACCGCGTCGCGGACCGCGGCCGCGGCCGCCGGCGCCACCTCATCGGCGGCCGTCGCGCGGTGCGATGACTTCACCACCGGCCCGAACATCGCGGCCTGGTCGGTCGCCTCGTGCAGCACGCCGCGGTAGGCGCCGGGCCGCCGGAGGGTCGACGGGATGTCGGTGGCGATGACCAGCACCGGCGAGCGCGACGCCCACGCCTCGCCGACCGCCGCCAGCGTGTTGGCGGCGCCCGGGCCCGTGGTCGTCAGCGCGACCCCGAGCCGCCCGGTCGCGCGTGCGTACCCGTCGGCGGCGTAGGCCGCGGTCTGCTCGTGGCGGACGCCGACGAGCCGGATCTTCGACCCCCGCAGCGCCTCCCACAGCGCCAGGTTGTGGACGCCGGGCAGCCCGAAGCACACCTCGACGCCCTGCTCCTCGAGAAGGTCGACGATCCGCTGCGCGCCCGTCGGCATGGCGCGCAGTCTGTCAGCGCGGGCGACCGGCGCGACGACTCGGCCTACCGCTGCGCGCCGCGCGGCGGCTCGGCCTGCGACGCGCGACCCGCGCGGCGGCTCGTGATCTGGCGGCGGACCGTGTCCAGATGCCGGCGACCCTGCGGGCTCCGGGCGTAGCGGCCGGCCTCGGACATCATCCGACGGCCTTGGGGGGATCGGGCGAAGCGAACGATTCGATTGAAGATGCTCACGCCCGCATGATTACCAGTGCGGCTTGCTCGCACTCGCAAGCTCGTGCGAGCGCCTTAGCATGACAAACCTTGACACAGTTGTGTCAGGGTTGCGCTACACTGGTCCGCCTGATGGATGCCCTGACGATCCACGAGGCGGCGGAGACCACCGGCTGGTCGCCCCGGATGCTGCGCTACGTCGAGCGCGTCGGGCTGGTCGAGCCCGCGCGGTCGCCGTCCGGCTACCGCCTCTACGGCCCGGCAGAGCTCCAGCGCTTGCGCACGCTGCGCGAGCTGCTCGAGGAGCATGAGATCGGCCTGTCCGACGTCGCCTTCGCGGCGCGCCTGCGGCGCGAGCCGGACCTGCGCGAGGCGACCGAGACCTGGCTCGAGGCCCGCGCCGAGCGTCCTGTCGACGTGCCGGCCGCGGACTGGATGCGCTGGGAGCAGGAGAAGCACCAGCGCCTCCTCGACGCCGCCGCCCTGACCGCCACCCACTAGGAGAACGATGGCCACGAACCTGACCACGGACTACAAGGTTGCCGACATCTCGCTCGCGGGCTACGGCCGCAAGGAGATCCAGCTCGCCGAGCACGAGATGCCCGGCCTGATGGCGACCCGCCGCGAGTACGCCGAGGCGCAGCCGCTCAAGGGCGCCCGCATCACCGGCTCGCTGCACATGACGATCCAGACCGCGGTGCTGATCGAGACGCTCGTTGCTCTCGGCGCCGAGGTCCGCTGGGCGTCGTGCAACATCTTCAGCACCCAGGACCACGCTGCCGCCGCCATCGCCGAGGCCGGCATCCCGGTCTTCGCCTGGAAGGGCGAGACGCTCGAGGAGTACTGGTGGTGCACCGAGCAGGCGCTCACGTGGCCGGACGGCCACGGCCCGAACATGATCCTCGACGACGGCGGCGACGCGACGCTGCTCGTCCACAAGGGCGTCGAGTTCGAGAAGGCCGGCGCGGTGCCGGATCCGAGCACCGCCGACAACGACGAGTTCCGGATCATCCTCGAGACCCTGCAGCGTGTCTTCGCCGACGACCCGCAGCGCTGGACCCGCGCGGCCGCGAACATCAAGGGCGTCACCGAGGAGACGACCACCGGCGTCCACCGGCTTTACCAGTTCGCCGAGCAGGGCACGCTGCTGTTCCCGGCCATCAACGTCAACGACTCGGTCACCAAGTCGAAGTTCGACAACCTCTACGGCTGCCGCCACAGCCTGATCGACGGCATCAACCGTGGCACCGACGTGATGATCGCCGGCAAGGCCGCGGTGATCTGCGGGTACGGCGACGTCGGCAAGGGCTGCGCGGAGTCGCTGCGCGGCCAGGGCGCTCGCGTGCTCGTCACCGAGATCGACCCGATCTGCGCGCTCCAGGCGGCGATGGAGGGCTACCAGGTCGTCACGCTCGAGGACGTCGTCGAGACCGCCGACATCTTCATCACCGCCACCGGTAACAAGGACATCGTCACCGCCGACCACATGGCGCGGATGAAGCACCAGGCGATCGTCGGCAACATCGGCCACTTCGACAACGAGATCGACATGGCCGGCCTCGCGAAGCTCGACGGCATCCAGAAGGTCAACATCAAGCCGCAGGTCGACGAGTGGGTGTTCTCCGACGGCCACTCGATCATCGTGCTGTCCGAGGGCCGGCTGCTGAACCTGGGCAACGCCACCGGCCACCCGAGCTTCGTGATGTCGAACTCCTTCACGAACCAGACGATCGCCCAGATCGAGCTGTTCACGAAGAACGCCGACTACGCGAAGCGCGTGTACGTGCTCCCGAAGCACCTCGACGAGAAGGTCGCCCGGCTGCACCTCGGGGCCGTGGGGGCCAAGCTCACGACCCTCAGCCCCGACCAGGCCTCGTACATCGACGTGCCGGTCGAGGGCCCCTACAAGCCCGACCACTACCGCTACTAGGCGCCCCGCCCACGATTCGTGGCCGGCCGCGCGACCGGCCACGATCGTGCGCGGCGGATAGGCTCGGCCGATGAGCGTTCTTCGCCGAGCCACCGAGCTGGCCGAGGTGCATCTGGCGACCATCGGCGACCGGCCCGTCGGCGCGACGACCGGCTACGAGGACGTCATCGCAGCGCTCGACGAGCCGCTGCCCGAGCACGGCGAGGCCCCGGTGGCCGTGATCGAGCAGCTGGCGGCGGTCGCCGGGCCCGCGACCGTCGCCAGCCCTGGCCCGCGCTACTTCGGCTTCGTGACCGGCGGCGCGCTGCCCGCCGCGCTCGCCGCCGACTGGCTGACCTCGACCTGGGACCAGAACGCGTTCACGCGCGTGAGCTCGCCCGCCGCGGCGGCGATCGAGGCGGTCGCCGAGCGGTGGGTCCTCGACGCGCTCGACCTGCCACACGACTCCGCCGTCGGCTTCACGACCGGCGCCACGATGGGCAACTTCACCTGCCTCGCCGCCGCGCGGCATGCCGTGCTCGCCCGCGAGGGCTGGGACGTGGAGGCGGACGGGCTGTCCGGCGCGCCCGAGATCCGCGTCTTCGTCGGCGAGCACGTCCACGCCTCGCTGCTCGTCGCGCTCCGCTACCTCGGCCTCGGCCCGGCCCGCGCGATCCGGATCCCCGCCGAACGCGGCGCCATGCGCGCCGACGCGCTCGCCGAAGCGCTGACCGACGGTCCCACGATCGTGTGCGCGCAGGCGGGTGAGGTCAACACCGGCGCGTCCGACCCGCTTGACGCGATCGCCGATGCGACGAGCCGCCACGGCGCCTGGCTGCACGTCGACGGCGCGTTCGGCCTGTGGGCGGCCGCCGTCCCCGGCCTGCGGCACCTCGTCCGCGGCGCCGAGCGGGCCGACTCGTGGTCCGTGGACGCCCACAAGTGGCTCAACGTGCCCTACGACGGCGGGCTGGCGATCGTCGCCGACCGCGAGATCCTGCGGGCCGCGATGGGCGTCACCGCGAGCTACCTGCCCGGCTCGCAGGGCCGGGAGCCGATCGACACCGTCCCGGAGATGTCGCGCCGCGCGCGCTCCGTCCCGGTCTACGCGGCGCTGCGGTCGCTCGGCCGCGAGGGCCTCGCGGAGCTGATCGAGCGCAACTGCGCGCTCGCGCGCCGGGCCGCGGAGGGGCTGGCCGGGATCGGCGGCGAGGTGCTCAACGAGGTCGTGCTCAACCAGGCGCTCGTCCGCTTCGGCGACGACGAGACCACGCGCTCGATGCTCGACGCCGTGCAGAGCGGCGGCGAGGCGTGGCTGGGCGGCACCGTCTGGGAGGGCCGCGCGGCGATCCGCGTCTCGGTGTCGAACTGGTCGACCACCGAGGAGGACATCGACCGGCTCGTCGCCGCCTTCGCGGCCGCACAGTCGTAGGCTGGGCGCCCGATGGCCGCCTCGGAAGTCGCCGACAGCGCGCTCGCGGACGCGGGCGAGGCTCGCATCGAGTGGGCCGGCGGGCAGATGCCCGTCTTGCGCTCGATCCGCGATCGCTTCGACCGCGAGCGCCCGCTCGACGGCATCGTGGTCGGCGCCTGCCTGCACGTGACGTCGGAGACCGGCAACCTCGTCCGGGCGCTCGCGGCGGGCGGCGCCGAGGTCGCGCTCTGCGCGTCGAACCCGTTCGCGACGCAGGACGACGTCGCCGCTGCGCTGGCCGTCGCGGGCGCGGAGGTGCACGCGGTCCGCGGCGACGACGCCGAGGCGTGGGCGGCGCGGGTGGCCGCCGTCGTCGCGCGCGCGCCACGCATCACGCTCGACGACGGCGCCGACCTCCTCACCGCCCTGCACCTGGCGCGCCCCGACCTGCTCGACGGCCTGATCGGCGGCACCGAGGAGACGACCACGGGGCTGGTCCGGCTGCGCGCGCTGGAGGCCGAGGGCAAGCTCGCGTGCCCGGTCATCGCGGTCAACGAGGCGTTCACCGAGCGCGCCATCAACGACCGCTTCGGCACCGGGCAGTCGGCGCTCGACGGCATCCTGCGCACGACCAACCTGCTGCTCGCCGGCCGCACGCTGGTCGTGCTGGGCTACGGCTGGGCGGGCAAGGGGATCGCGCTGCGCGCCGACGGCGCCGGCGCGTCCGTGCTGGTCTGCGAGGTCGACCCGCTGCGCGCGCTCGAGGCCCGCATGGACGGCTTCGAGGTGATGCCCGCGCTCGAGGCGGCCGAGCGCGGCGACGTCTTCGTGACCGTCACCGGCGGCCGCGACGTCCTGCGCGGCGAGCACTTCGACCGCATGAAGGACGGCGCCGTGCTCGCCAACGCGGGGCACTTCGACGTCGAGATCTCCGTCGAGGAGCTGCGCGCCTGGGCCGACGGCGTGCGCGAGGTGCGGCCGCTCGTCGAGCAGTTCACGCAGGGCGACCGGCGGCTGAACCTGCTCGCCGGCGGGCGCGTGGTCAACCTCGCGGCCGCCGAGGGCCATCCGGCGTCGGTCATGGACATCTCGTTCGCGCTGCAGGCGCTCGCCGCCGAGGAGCTGGCGCGCCACGGCCCCGAGCTGGCGCCCGGCGTGCATCCGGTGCCGGAGGGCATCGACCGCGAGGTGGCGGAGCTCAAGCTCGCCTCGCTCGGCGTCCGGATCGACACGCTGAGCCCCGAGCAGGAGCGCTATCTCCGGGGCTGGGGGGTAGATTGACCGCGGTGGACGGGCTGCAGGCCAGCGTCGAGAAGATGCGCCGCGAAGGGCTTCCCGACGCGGCGATCGACACGTTCCGCCACTACTACCGCCAGCTCGCGGAGGGCGAGACCGGCATGCTGCCGGAGTCCGAGATCGAGCCGGTCGGGGAGGTGCAGGAGCTCGACGCGCTGCCCGAAGCGGACGCGCCGCTCGACAGGGCGGTCGTGCTCAAGCTCAACGGCGGCCTCGGCACGAGCATGGGGATGACCCACGCCAAGTCGCTGATCGAGGCGAAGGACGGGCTCACGTTCCTCGACGTCATCGCGCGCCAGGTGCTCGAGCTGCGCCGGCGGTCGGGCGCGCGCCTGCCGCTCGTCCTCATGAACTCGTTCTACACGCATGAGGAGTCGCTCGATGCGCTCTCCCGGCACGAGGACCTGGGGTCCGACGTGCCGCCGGACTTCGTCCAGCACAAGGAGCCGAAGATCCGCGTCGACGACCTCATGCCGGTCGAATGGCCCGACGACCCGTCGCAGGAGTGGTGCCCGCCGGGTCACGGCGACCTCTACACCGCCCTGCTCACCTCCGGGATGCTCGACGAGCTGCTCGGGCGCGGCTACCGCTACGCGTTCGTCTCGAACTCGGACAACCTCGGCGCGGTCCTCGAGCCGCGGATCCTGGCGTGGATGGCGCGCGAGGAGATCCCGTTCGCGATGGAGGTCACCAAGCGCACCGAGGCGGACCGCAAGGGCGGCCACATCGCGCACCTGCCGGGCGGCAACTACGTGCTGCGCGAGACGGCGCAGACGCCGGAGGAGGACCTCGAGGCGCTGCAGGACATCTCCCGCCACCGCTACGTGAACACCAACAACCTGTGGGTGGACCTGCGGGCGCTGGCCGACGTCCTGCGCGAGCGCGAGGGCGTGCTCGGCCTGCCGCTGATCGTCAACCGCAAGACCGTCGACCCCGGCGACAAGTCGACCCCCGAGGTCTTCCAGCTCGAGACCGCGATGGGCGCGGCGATCGGCGTGTTCGACGGCGCGCAGCCGGTGGGCGTGCCGCGGCGGCGGTTCTCCCCCGTCAAGACCACCGAGGACCTGCTGGCACTGCGGTCCGACGCCTACGTGCTGGCCGACGACGCGCGCGTGGAGCTGGCGCCCGAGCGCGACGGCACGCCGCCCGTGGTCGATCTCGACGACGACCACTTCAAGCGGCTGCGCGACTTCGACGCGCACTTCCCCGAGGGCGCGCCGTCGCTGGTCGGGTGCGAACGGCTCGCGGTCGAAGGCGACGTGACCTTCGGCCGCGAGGTCGTCGTTCGCGGGACGGTGCAGGTCAGCGGACCGCGCCGGATCGAGGACGGAGCCGTCCTCGAAGGCTGAACGATGCGACGTCGGCCGCCGCGCGCAGGGGGTCCTCCCAGTGGGCGGCGTGGTGGTGGCCCTCGTAGACGATCACCTCGGCGGGGATGTCGGCGGCGAGCCGCTCCTGGTCCTCGCGCGGGCAGACGTCGTCGTACTCGCCCCACAGGAGCATGGTGGGAGCGTGGATCACGCCCTGGCTGATCGGCGCCTCGCTTTCGACGATGTCGCGCACCGCGGCACGCCAGACGGCGGCGGGGAGCTTGAGGCTCTCGGCGACCACCATCTCGAAGTAGTCGGGCGGGACGGGCCGCCGGAGGGTGCTCTGCTGGAACTCGCGGACGAAGGCGGGGTCGACCGGGTCGCTGTACTCGATCCGGTTGAGCTCGTTGAGCACCGCGTGGTCGGGGCCTGACCACACCGCGCCGATGAGCACGAGGCCCCGCACGCGGCCGGGGTGGTCGATCGCGAGCTGCTGGGCGGTGTAGGTGCCGGCCGAGTGGCCGACGATCACGGCGTCGATGATGCCGACGGCGTCCATGAAGCCGGCGACGTCGGCGGCCAGCGTCGCCGGGTCGTAGCCGTGCTCGGGCTTGTCGCTGTCGCCGTGGCCGCGCGTGGTCAGCGCATAGGCGCGGATCTCGTGCGGGAGGTGGGCCAGCATCGGCTCGTACGAGCGGTGCGAGTCGCTGAGCCCGTGGAGCAGGATGACCGGGACGCCGGCGGGGTCGCCCTGCGCGGTGTAGTGCAGGGTGAGGCCGGACGGGAGGGGTGCAGTGGACATGGGGGGAGCGTGCGGCGTGGGGCCTACGGCTCGGCTACCGCGGGCTTACGGCTCTCACGCGGCGCCGTAGCGCTCCGCCCGCTGGTCGTCGGCCTCGGACTCCTCGAGCATGCGGAAGAAGAGGTACGCGAGCGCGATCCCCATCACGATCGACTGCTCGAGCGCCATGACGAGCCCGGCGACGTGCTGGTCGTCGAGCGGCGAGAGCCCCCACTTGGTCCCGCTCCACGTGTAGGCGAAGAGGAGGTCGGGCGAGAAGGCGAGCAGGACGCCGAGGAAGCCGACCAGGATCTTGGTCGACGCCATGTACAGGATCGGGCCCATGCCGGCGAGCCGGAGCCGCGAGCGGATCGGTGACAGGAGGTGCCACCAGTAGAGGAGGCCGGCGGCGGCGAAGCTCAGGTGCTCGAGAGTGTGGACGGCGGGGGTCTCGAGCGCGGCGTCGTAGAGCGCGGGGACGTGCCAGAGCCACATGGCGCCGACGTAGGCGACGACGCCGAAGGCTGGGTGCCCGAACGGGCCGGCCGCCCGCTCGAGCCTGTGGATGCGCTTCGTGGCGGGCCGCAGGATCCATTTGGTGAGGGCCAGCGTGAACACGATCGGCGCCAGGTCGGCCAGCAGCAGGTGCTGGACCATGTGGAAGGTCGCGAACTGCTCGCCGAGCCGGTCGAGCGGCGAGACGAGCGCGACGAACAGCGTGGCGATCCCGGTCGCCCACAACGCGAGGCGCCCATACCCGGCCGCCCGGGCGCCGCCCTGCGCGCGGGCTCTGCGCCACCGCAGGCCATACACGACCGCGTACGCGACCAGCGAGAGCAGGACGACGGGGGCAAAGCTCCACGAGACGTCGACTGCGGCCACGCGCGGATCGTAGGGCGTCGCGCCGTCGCGACTCGGCGCCGCGGGCGATCGCAGCCCGAGGGTCCGCCGTCCTGGCCTGGTGTCGATATTCGACACCTATCCGGGACGGCGCCGCGAAATCTCCCGACGTGCCGGCAAATCGTCACTCCTCGCGGACCGAATCGTCACACCTGCGTGGTGTTTCGTCACACCCTTCGCGCGAAGATCAGCGGCGTGACGTCCCGCCTCCTCGCCGAGCTGCTCGCGATCGTCGTCCCGCCCGCATGCGTGGCCTGCCGGGCGGCGCTGCCGCGCGCGGATCTCCGGCTGTGCGCCACGTGCACGCGAGCGCTGCCGTGGCTCCCGTCCCGCGCATGCCCGCGCTGTGGCCTGCCGTCCCATCGCCGCGCCGGCTGCCCGGCCGCGGCCGCGTCCTTCGCCCGCGCCTGGGCGCCGCTCGCCCACGAGGGCGTGGCGCGCGACCTCGTGGCGGCGCTCAAGTTCCGCGGCGCGCTCCCCGTTGCGGCGGTGATGGCCGCGCACATCGCCGCGAACCTCCCGTCCGACGTGTTGCCGGCCCGCGCCTCGCCGCTGGACCGGCCAGGCCGCCCGCCGCCCCTCGACGCGCTTCGTCTCGGCCCGCCCCTCGACGCGCATCGTCGCGGCCCGGCGATCGTGCCGGTGCCGCCGCAGCGGGCGCGGGAGTGGCGGCGCGGCTTCGATCCCGCCGGCGCGCTCGCGGCTGCGCTTGCTCCGCGGCTCTGCGTCCCGGTTCTCGCGTGCCTGCGCCGGCGGGACCGCGAGCGGCGCCAGGTCGGCTCCACCCGGTCGCAGCGGCGGCGGGCGGGCCGGATCGCGGTCGAGCTCCGCTCGCAGCCGCCGGCGCGGGCGCTGCTGGTCGACGACGTCCACACCACCGGCGCGACCCTCGACGCGTGCGCCCGCGCCCTGATCGCCGGCGGCTGCGACGAGGTCGTCGCCCTTACCTACACCCGCACGCTATGACACGCCCGATCGCAACGGCGGGCGGTACCTTCGGGCCATGAGCCTCCTGCGCGACTACTCGCGGCAGGCGCGGACCTACGACGAGACTCGCGCCGCCAGCCCGTCCGTGCTCGGGCCGCTGCGCGAGGCGCTGCGGGGCGCTCCCGGCCGCCGGCTGGTGGACGTGGGCGGTGGGACGGGGAACTACTCGCTCGCCCTGCGCGCCGAGGGCTGGGACCCGCTGGTGGTCGACCGCCAGCCGGAGATGCTCGCGCGCGCGGCGGCCAAGGGCCTCGAAACGCTCGAAGCCGATGCCCAGCGGCTACCGCTCCCCGACGCCTGCGCAGACGCGGTGATGCTCGTGTCGATGCTGCACCACGTCGAGCGGCAGGCCCTCGCGCTGGCCGAGGCGCGCCGGGTCCTGCGTCCGCGCGGCCGGCTGGCGCTGATGGTCTTCACCCGCGAGGACGTCGCGGACCTGTGGCTGAGCGACTACTTCCCGAGCACACGCGCTTGGATGGAGGAGTCGCACCTCACCCTGGCGGAGTTGCTCGCGCTGCTGCCCGGCGCGCGACGCATCGACGTCGTGTACCGCGACCTCGAGGACGGCTCGCTCGCCGCGATGGCCGGCCATCCGGAGCGGATCGTCGACCCACGCTGGCACCGCCAGACCAGCTACTTCGACCGCCTCGAGCGAGATCACCCCGCCGAGCTGCGCGCCGGCCTCGAGCGCCTACGGAACGACCTCGAGTCGGGCCGCGCGCCGAACACGCCAGGGCGCGGCACCGTGCTCGCTTGGGAGCGGCCCGCGGACTAGCGCTGAGGCGAGCGGACGAGCGCGGAGGGCGAGCGGCTCAGGAGAGCATGCGGCCGGCTTCGTCGGCCCACTCGAGCGCGGCGCGGTAGGCGCTGGCGAGCGACACGTTGGCGTCGGCGGTCTCGAGCGTCGGGAACTCACCGCGCTCGTACGCGGTCACGGCCGCGAGCAGCTCGCCCTTCGGCCCTTCGCGGCGCAGCAGCGCGTTCTGGATCTCGTCCGTGAACGGCAGCGAGTCCAGCACCTCGGCCATCGGGGCGTCGAGCAGCGCGTCGGCGACCGAGAAGAGCCCGATCGTGAAGAGCGTCTCGCGCTCCTCCGGAAGCGCGCTCCCGGCCAGCATCTCGCACATGCGCGCGCGGCGCAGGCCCAGAGCGACGAGCTCGTCGGGCACGTCCGGGATCGCCGAGATCGCCATCACAGTCGCCCAGCGGCGGACCGTCCTCACGCCGAGCAGCGCCAGCGCCTCGCGCACCGACCCCACCGTGCGCGGCAGGGCGAAGAACGCCGAGTTGACGTAGCGCAGCAGCTTGAGCGAGAGCCCGATGTCGGAGGCGATGATCCGCTCGAGGTCCTCGAACGAGATGTCGCCCGCCGTCAGCTCGCCAAGGCGGCGCAGGGAGCCGAGACCGGAGGTCGCCACGCCGCGGTGGCGGAACAGGCGCGGCTGGGCGAAGTACTCGCCCTGGAAATATGTGAAGCCCTTGTCCTGCAGCCCGGCGAACCGGGCCTGGTCGCCGACGCCGGTGGCGACGAGCAGCGCGCCCTGCACCCGCGGCGCCTCGAGCACGGCGATCAGCTCATCCTCGCTGCGATTGCTCACGTCGACCTTGACGATCGAGCACAGCGACATGAGCTCCTGGACGTCGTCGCGGCCGTCGTAGTCGCCGAGCGCCAGCGTGTAGCCGCTGCGGGAGAGCTGCTGGAGCAGCGAGAGGAGGTCGTCGCGCGCCGGGTAGGCCTCGATCTGCAGCACGGCGCGGTCGGGCCGCACGGGCGGCGGGCCGATCTCGACGAGGAAGTTGCGGGCGATCGAGATCCAGGCGGGGTGCCGGCCGGCGAGCCGCTCGAGCCCGATGTCGCCGAACGCCTCGACGAGCAGCGCCGACGTGCCCTTCGCGTCGCGCGACGGGTCGCCGAGGTCGACGGCGCCGCCGAAGCGAAGCTCGTACCCGACGACGTTGTTGCGCCCGTCCGCGATGGGATGGCGGACGACGGCGACCTCGGGACGCTCCACGGTTGCGCTCACAGACACCAATGTCGGCCGATCCGGCCAATGGTTGAGCGCAAGGCGGGGTCGAATCCCGGAGATTTCGGCCACGTGCACTAGTACACGCGGCCAAAAACCTCCACACATTCCGACGGGCCCGGCCCGCCGCTGCCGGCACCCGGCATCCGGTCACGTGCCACCAGCATGCTCGCGGATGCCGTGCACCGGCAGCGACGACCCGGACTCCGCCGGCTCATGCGCGGAGACTTCGGCCGCGTGCACTAGCATCTTTGGTCAAGTCGGCCCCACCACACCGAGAGGAGTCCCCCGTGCGGATCGAGGTCAAGGGACGCAACTTTCAGGTCACCGACGAGCTGCGTGAGGTCGTGACGCGGCGGTTCGAGAAGGTGGACAAGCAGGTCAGCGAGCTGGCCATCCTCGAGGTCGAGCTGTCCGAGGAGCGCAACCCCGCCAACCCGCACCAGATGGTGGCCGAGGCGACCCTGCACCTGAAGGGGACGACGCTCCGCGCCAAGAACGCGTCGCGGGACAGCAAGCACTCCATCAACCTGGTCGCCGAGGAGCTCGCGCGCCAGGTCAAGCGGCACCGCGACAAGCGGCGCAAGCGGCGCGAGTCGCGGGCGATGGCGACCCAGGCCCCACCGCCGGTCACGGGCGCCGAAGAGGCCGTCTAAACAGGCCTGAAAGCGCCCCAGGCTGGGTCCCCCCAGCCGCTACGCTAGGAAGCTATGACGATCCTCGATCGCGCCCTGCGCATGGGCGAAGCCCGGCAGTTCAAGCAGTACGCCAAGCGCGTCGACCGGATCAACGCCTTTGAGCCCGAGCTCGAGCTGCTCGACGACGCCGAGCTGCGCGACAACGCGGACTCCCTGCGCGAGCGCGCCCGCAACGAGGAGCCGCTCGAGGACCTCCTGCCCGAGACGTTCGCGCTCGTCCGCGAGGTGGGCAAGCGCACGATGGCCATGCGCCACTTCGACGTCCAGATGATCGGCGGCATGGTCCTGCACGACGGCTCGATCGCCGAGATGAAGACCGGCGAGGGCAAGACGCTCACCGCCACCACCGCCGTGGTGCTCAACGCGCTGGCCGGCGAGGGCGTCCACGTCGTGACCGTGAACGACTACCTCGCCCGCCGCGACGCCGACTGGATGCGCCCGATCTACGAGGCGCTCGGCCTCACCGTCGGCGTCCTGCAGAACATGCAGCCGTACGACGAGAAGCGCGTCGCCTACGCGTCCGACGTCACGTACGGCACCAACTCGGAGTTCGGGTTCGACTACCTGCGCGACAACATGGCCACGACGCTGGAGGAGAAGGTCCAGCACGGCGGCCGCTACGACGAGGACGGCAAGCCGCTGACCTCCCACCACTTCGCGATCGTCGACGAGGTCGACAACATCCTCATCGACGAGGCCCGGACGCCGCTGATCATCTCCGGCGCTCCCGAGCAGGCCGCCGACCTGTACGAGAAGTTCGCCAAGCTCGCCCCGCAGCTGGAGCCCGGCAAGAAGCCCGACGGCATGGACCCGAAGTCCAAGAAGGACTTCATGGCGGACTACGACTACGAGTTCGACGAGAAGCACAAGAACGTCTCGATCACCGAGCGCGGCGTCGCCAAGGCCGAGAAGTTCCTCGGCATCGACCATCTCTACAAGGCCGAGAACGGCCCGCTCGTCAACCACCTACTGCAGTCGCTGAAGGCCGAATCGCTGTACAAGCGCGACGTCGACTACGCGGTGATCGACGGCGAGGTCAAGATCATCGACGAGTTCACCGGCCGCATCCTCGACGGCCGCCGCTGGTCCGAGGGCCTGCACCAGGCGGTCGAGGCCAAGGAGGGCGTGCGCGTCCGCGAGGAGAACCAGACGCTCGCGACGATCACGCTCCAGAACTACTTCCGGATGTACGACAAGCTGGCCGGCATGACGGGCACCGCCCTCACCGAGGCCAACGAGTTCATGAAGATCTACAAGCTCCCGGTCGTCGAGATCCCGACCAACCAGGAGATGATCCGGCTCGACCGCAACGACCAGATCTTCAAGACCATGGAAGGCAAGTGGGCCGCGGTGGCGCGCGAGATCGAGGAGCGGCACGACAAGGGCCAGCCGGTGCTCGTGGGCACGATCTCGGTCGAGGTCTCCGAGCTGCTGTCCGAGACCCTGCGCAAGAAGGGCATCCCGCACACAGTCCTCAACGCCAAGCCCGAGTACGCCGAGCGCGAGGGCGAGACCATCGCCGAGGCCGGCCGCCCCGGCGCGGTCACGATCGCCACCAACATGGCGGGCCGCGGCGTCGACATCAAGCTCGGCGGCAACGCCGAGCACCTCACCCGGCTCGAGCTCGCCAAGCTCGGCCTCCAGCCCGGCGACCCGGACTACGACGAGCGCTTCAAGCAGGTGCTGCCGTCGATCGAGGCGCGCGTGGAGCAGGGCCGCGAGAAGGTGCTCGAGGCCGGTGGCCTGTTCATCTGCGGCACCGAGCGCCACGAGTCGCGCCGGATCGACAACCAGCTCCGCGGCCGCTCCGGCCGCCAGGGCGACCCCGGCGAGTCCCGCTTCTTCCTCTCCGCCCAGGACGACCTCGTCCGCAAGTTCGCCGGCGACCGCATCTACAAGATCCTCGACCGCCTCGGCCCCGTTTCCAAGGAGGGGGAGGAGGAGCCGATCGAGGCCAAGATGCTGTCGAAGCAGATCGAGGGCGCCCAGCGCAAGGTCGAGGAGCAGAACTTCCTCATCCGCAAGCGCGTCCTCGAGTACGACGACGTCATGAACCAGCAGCGCGAGATCGTCTACCAGTACCGCGACGAGGTGCTGGAGGGGCGCGACATGGGCCCCGTGGCGCGCGACGCGATCGGCGACGTCATCGGCCGCCTGGTCGACGAGTACACGCCCGGCGACTACCTCGAGGACTGGGACCTCGACGCGCTGTGGGCGCAGCTCGACCAGATCTACGAGGTCGACTTCGGGCCTGAGGAGATCGACAAGGAGACCGTCGACCGCGAGCAGCTCAAGCGCCTGCTGGCCGAGGACGCGGAGAAGCTCTACGACGAGCGCGAGGAGCAGCTGGGCGCGGAGCTCATGCGCGCGCTGGAGCGCTACCTGCTGCTGCAGATCATCGACCAGCGCTGGCGCGAGCACCTCTACGACATGGACTACCTGCGCGAGGGCATCCACCTGCGCGGGTTCGCCCAGATCGAGCCGATCGTCGCCTACAAGAACGAGGCGTTCACGCTGTTCCAGGACCTGATGAACACCATCTGGTCCGACTTCGCGCGGATGATCTACAACGTCGAGGTCCGGATCGAGGGCGAGAACGGCGACGGAGCGGTTCCCCAGCATCAGGGCGGCGGCGCCGCCGCGCTCCAGTACACGGGCGGCACGATGGAGGACCAGCCGAGCGCATACGGCGAGCCGGGCGAGGAAGACTACGAGCCGTCCCCGGTGATCCAGCAGCGCCGCGTCGACGAGAACGAGCAGCTCGGCCGCAACGACCCGTGCTGGTGCGGGTCGGGCAAGAAGTTCAAGAAGTGCCACGGGGCCTGAGGGCTTGGACCCGCGGCGCCTGCTGACGTTCCGCGAGGTCGTCCGGCAGCGCTCGTTCTCCAAGGCCGGCGAGGTGCTGGCGCTCACTCAGCCGGCGGTGTCCCAGCAGGTGTCCGCGCTGGAGCGCCAGCTCGGGGTCAAGCTGCTGGACCGCGGCCCGGGCGGGCCGACGCCCACCGACGCGGGCGCCCTGCTGCTCGCCCACGCCGACGCGGTCGCCGACCGGCTCGCGCAGGCCGACACGCAGGTCGCCGAGCTCGCGGCGGCCGACCGCGAGACGCTGCGGATCGGGGCGTTTCCGAGCGCGCTGGCGTCGGTCATCCCGGCCGCCATCGCGCGGCTGCGGGAGCTGCGGCCCGAGGTGCAGGTCGAGGCGACCGAGGCGTCGGGCGAGGAGCTCGGCGCCGCCGTCGCCGCCGGGGCCCTGCACGCCGCGATGTGCTTCCAGGACGCCGAGGCGCCGCCGCGCCGGCCCGAGGGCACCGAGCGGCATGAGCTCGGCGGCGAGCGGATGCTGGCGATGGTGGCGGCCGACCACCCGCTCGCGGGCCGGGAGTCGATCCGTCTCGCTGAGCTGGCGGACGAGACCTGGACCGCGCCGTCGCGCGACCATCTGATCTACCGCGCATGCGTGGCAGCCGGGTTCGAGCCGCGGATCGCGTTCGTGACCCGCGACGTCCTGGCCGCGCGCGGCCTCGTGCGCGCCGGGCTGGCCGTGACGCTGCTGCCGGCGCTGGTCGGGGCGCTGTTCGACGACGTGGCGGTGGTGCCGCTCGAAGGCCCACAGCCCCGCCGCTCGCTGTACGCGTTGACGCCCGCGTCCGGGGTCCGCGAGTCCGCCCTGCTGTTCCTGGCCGCGCTGCAGCCGTAGGGTCGTGAGCCGGAAGTGCGACGGCAGCCGGCGCCGCCGGCTGCCGTCGCACCCCCGACTCACGACCCTAGTAGCCTCAGACGCGCCATGGCGATTCCCTCCGCGTCACAGCCCACGCCGCAGCGCCTGGCGGCGATCCGCGAGCAGCTGTCCCTGCTCTCGGACTACCTTTGACCCTGCCGGTCTGAGGGAGCGCGTCTCCGCGCTCGAGACGCAGATGGGCGAGCCCGGCTTCTGGGACGAGCCGGACGCCGCGGGGCGGGTCGGCGCCGAGCACGCTCGGCTCGGCCGGCGCCTGGAGACGTTCGAGAAGCTGCAGGCCGACGCCGCCGACCTCGACGGGCTCGCCGAGCTCGCCGAGGAGGACGAGGAGATCGCCTCCGAGTTCGAGGAGACGCTCGTCTCGGTCGAGCAGCGGCTGGCCGCGCTCGAGGAGGCGCGGCTGTTCACCGGCAAGTACGACGCCGGCGACGCGCTCGTGACCGTCAACGCCGGCGCGGGCGGGACCGACGCCCAGGACTGGGCCGAGATGGTGCTGCGGATGATGATGCGCTGGGCCGAGCGGCGCGGCTTCAAGGTCGAGCTGCTGGAGGCGAGCGCGGGCGAGGAGGCCGGCATCAAGTCCGCCACCTTCCGAGTGTCCGGCGACAACGCGTACGGGCTTTACAGCGCCGAGAAGGGCGTCCACCGGCTCGTCCGGCTGTCGCCGTTCGACGCCGCCAACCGCCGCCAGACGAGCTTCGCGGGCGTCGAGGTCGCGCCCGTGGTGGAGGACGCGGGCGAGGTCGAGATCGACGACGAGGACCTCCAGGTCGACACCTATCGCGCCTCGGGCGCCGGCGGCCAACACGTCAACAAGACCGACTCGGCGGTGCGGATCACCCACCGGCCGACGGGGATCGTCGTGCAGTGCCAGAACGAGCGCTCGCAGTCGGCCAACAAGGCGACGGCGATGGCGATGCTGCGGTCCAAGCTCGTCGAGCGCGCGGAGCGCGAGCGCCAGGAGGAGATCGCCCGCGAGCGCGGCGAGGCGCAGGACGTGAACTTCGGCTCCCAGATCCGCTCCTACGTCCTGCACCCGTACACGATGGTCAAGGACCACCGGACGGACTTCGAGGTCGGCAGCGCCGATCGCGTGCTCGACGGCGACCTCGACGGCTTCGTCCGGGCCTGGCTCGAGGCGAACGCCCGCGCGAGCGCGAACTAGTGGTCCCGGTCGTAAGTTCGGCGCAACCGGCGGAGTCCGGGTCGCGGGCCGGGCCCGTCGGAATGCGTCGTACTTGCGGCCGGGGCCACTAGCGGGCGGTGCACGCCCTTTCGGGGTGGTTCTGGCGGTTCACGTGGCCTGACGGTCGGGCGGCGATCGTCCTCTGCGGCGTCTGTCCCGGCTGGGCGCTCGTCGGCGTCGCGCAGCAGCCGGGCGGGTGGCGGCCGACGATCCTCGACGATCCCGCGTCCGATTCGCGCGGCGTGCGGATCGGCGCCGCGTTCGCCGGCGACGCCCACCACGTCCGGATGTCGGCCCACCCACCCGTCGACGCGCGGCTGCACGACGTCGTCGCGTGGCCGCGGCCATGGCACGGGACGGGGCCGGCGGGCTGGGCGCCCTTCATGCGCCAGTACTGGCGGCCGCTCGTGCTGCGGGCGCGCGCCGAGGGGTTCGTCGGCGAGTGGTCGCTCGACGGCGCGACGGCGTACGTCGAGCGCAACTGGGGCAACGGCTTCCCGCCCGTGTGGTGGTGGGGCGAGGCGCACGACTTCGGCGGCGACCCCGTGACCGTCGCGTTCGCCGGCGGGCCCGCGCTCGGGCCGCTGCGCGCGACCGCGCTGGTCGTCTGGGTCGGCGGGCGGCTCGTCCGGCTCGGCGAGCCGGTGCTGGCCGGCGTCCGGGCCGACGTCGCCCCCGGCCGCTGGATCCTGCGCGGCCGCTCGCTGACCGGCGTCCGGGTGGAGGTGGAGGCCGCCGGCGACCCGGGTGCGGAGCACGTGCTGGACGTCCCGGTCCCCGCCGAGCGCCGCACCGTCCCGTGGTCGCACCAGCACCTCGCCGGGCGCCTGCGGGTGCGCGCGACGCGCCGCGGGCGGCTGCTCTACGAGGGCGAGTCCGCGCTCGCGGGGCTCGAGCTCGGCCGCGCGCCCGCCTCGTAGCCTGTCGCGCATGGACGACGAGACGCTCGACCTCATCGACCGCGCGCTGGCCGAGGACGTCGGCGACGGCGACGCGACGACCGAGGCGACCGTCGACGAGGGCGCCCGGGCGCGGGCGCTGATCACCCAGAAGGCGGACGGCGTCATCTCCGGGCTCGCGGTGGCGGAGGCGGTCTTCCGGCGCCTCGATCCGGACATCGTCGTCGAGCTCGGCCCCGAGGGCGAGTGGCGGGAGGCCGGGGCGCCGGTGCTCCGGGCCGAAGGGTCGGCGCGGGCGCTCCTGACCGCCGAGCGGACGGCGCTGAACTTCCTCGGCCGCCTGTCCGGCATCGCGACGGCGACCGCGCGCGTGGTCCGGGCCGTCGAGCAGGCCGGTGGGACCGCGAAGATCCTCGACACGCGCAAGACCACGCCCGGCCTGCGCCGGCTCGAGAAGCAGGCGGTGGCGGACGGCGGCGGCGTCAACCACCGGGCCGGACTCTACGACGCGATCTTGATCAAGGAGAACCACGCGGCCGCCGCGGGCGGCGTGGGCGAGGCGGTCCGGCGCGCACGGGCCGCCCGGCCCGACCTCCCGCTGGCGGTCGAGGTCCGCGACCGAGCCGAGATCGACGCCGCGCTCGAGGCCGGCGCGGAGCGGCTCCTGCTCGACAACATGACGCCCGACCAGGTGCGTGACGCGGTCGCGCAAGTCGGCGGCCGGGCCGAGCTCGAGGCGTCCGGCGGGGTCAACGCCGAGACAGTTTTGGTCTATGCGACCATTGACGGGCTACACTACGTCTCGATGGGCGCGCTCACCCATTCCGCGCCCGGGCTCGACCTCTCGCTGGCCCTGGAGGCCCTCCCCCCCACATGACTCTGCTCGCTCTCGACAACATCCCTGCCCTGCAGTCGGAGGTACGCGCGCTGGCCGCCGAGCGCGGCGCGGTGATCCTCGCGCACAACTACCAGCTCCCGGAGGTCCAGGACGTCGCGGACTTCGTCGGCGACTCGCTCGGGCTCTCTCAGCAGGCGGCGAAGACCGACGCCGAGGTGATCGCCTTCTGCGGCGTGCACTTCATGGCCGAGACCGCCTCGATCCTCTCGCCCGACAAGACCGTGCTGCTGCCGGATCCCGACGCCGGCTGCTCGCTCGCCGACTCGATCACCGCGCCGCAGCTGCGCGCCTGGAAGGCCCAGCACCCCGGCGCGATCGTCGTGATGTACGTGAACACGACGGCCGAGGTGAAGGCGGAGACCGACTACTGCGTCACGTCCGCGAACGCCGTCCAGGTGGTCGAGCACATCTACCGCGAGCACGGCGAGGACACCGAGATCCTGTTCGGGCCGGACATGTTCCTCGGCGCCTACGTCGAGAAGATGACGGGCCGTCCGATGCGCGTGTGGGACGGCGAGTGCCACGTCCACGCGGGGATCCGGCCGGCCGACATCCGCGACATGCGCGCCGCGCATCCGGGCGCCGACTTCCTCATCCACCCCGAGTGCGGCTGCTCGACGTCGGTGATGGAGTACGTCGCGGCCGGCGACGTCGACCCCGACGGTGTGCACATGCTCTCCACCGGCGGCATGCTCGGCTACGCCAAGACGGCGCCCGCGGGCACGACCGCCATCGTCGCCACCGAGACCGGGATGCTGCATCCGCTCCAGATGGCCCGGCCGGACGTCGACTTCGTGGCCGCCAACGAGGCGGCGAGCTGCCGCTTCATGAAGATGATCACGCTGCCGAAGCTGCGCGACGTCCTGCGCGAGATGAAGCCGGTCGTCAAGGTGCCGGAGGAGATCGCCGACCGCGCCCGCATCCCGATCGAACGAATGGTCGCGATCGGCTAAGCGGGCTCCGGGAGGAGCTCGAGCCCGCGCTCGGCCGCCTCCCGCACGATCGCGAGCTGCTCGCGCTTGCGCTCGAACTCGGCCGGCGTGTAGCAGTGCATGTCGGCCGGGCCGCCCATCTCGTAGGCGTCCCACAGGCTGCCGCAGACGTAGACGCGCTCGAGCCACGGCACGCCGTCGAAGAACTCGGAGACGAGCACGACGACGAACTCGGGGCCGCGCTCGCGCTGCGCCCCGGCGCCACGCAGGTCCGCGACGCGGGCGCCGCCCAGCAGTGCCCGCTGGACCGGCCAGCGATCGGTAACCCGCTGGATGTAGCGCTCGAGCTCGCGGTGGTTGAGCTCAGGCAAGGTCACTCGTGCCCTGATCGTGGCAAATGCCCTGCGCGCCGGTCAAGCCTACGGCCCGACTTCGATGCGGTCGGTGGCGGGCGGCCAGAGCGGCTCGTCGCCCAGCGAGGGCGCCAGGTACGCCTCGACGGCGGCCGTCTCCGCCGGGCCGTCGGCTCGCTCCATCCCGCCCTCGAGCGCCGCGAAATCGTTGAAGCCGCCCGCGAGCAGCGAGCTGACCGTCACGCGGTAGGTCTGCTCGCCGGCGACCGGCTCGCCGGCGATCTGGAGGCTCGTGACCGGGTTGAGCGCCGTCGCGCACGGCTGGCCCACCGTCGCCGCGGCCGTCGCGGCGCTCCAGCCGTAGCGGACGCCGGCGGACGGCTGGAGCACCCGCGGGCGCGTGCGTTCGCACCACTGCTGCTTGAGCAGCTCGTACAGCTCGGCGCCGGTGAGCGTCATCGACACGAGCGAGTTGCCGAACGGCAGCGCCGAGAACGCGCGGCCGAACGTCACGTCCCCGGCCGCCAGCCCGGACCGGATCTCGCCGGGGTTGACGAACGCCGCGTCGGCGCCGGTCGCCTGCGCCTGGGCGTCGGCGACGAGATCGCCCATGGGTCGCTCGCCCGAGTCGTCGGCGGTGCGGCTCGCGGGGAGCGCGAGCCGGCCGATCACGCGCAGCCGCATCGGGTCCGCGAGCCGCGCGTAGCGCGCGATCAGCTCGGTGAGATCGGGCGCGCGCATGACGTCCTGACCGACGACCCAGTTGTGCGCCTCGGCGCGCACGACGTCGTCGCGGCGGCGGTCCACGGTGAGCTCGACGCGGGTGATGAGGCGCCCGAAGGAGCCGGCGCTCGTCACCCGCCGACGGTCGATCACGCAGTTGTACGCGGCGTGCGAGTGGCCGGTGAGGAAGAGGTCGACCTCCGGCGACGTGCTGCGCACGATCGCCTCGAGCGGCCCGGCCAGCCCCGGGCACTCGTCCGGAAGCGCGGGCCGGGTCGGCGAGCTGCCCTCGTGCAGCAGCACCACGATCGCCCGCACCTTCCGGCGGCGGAGCACGCGCACGTAGCGGTTGGCGGTCCGCGCCTCGTCGAGGAACCGCACGACGGTCGAGACCGAGGGCGGGACGAGCTCCGGCGTCCCTTCGAGCGTCAGCCCGATGAAGCCGATGCGGACGCCCCCGACGCGGCGGATCGCGTAGGGCGGGAAGATCGGCCGGCCGGTCCGCCGGCTCACGGCGTTGGCGGCCAGGAACCGGAACTTCGCGCCGGCGAAGCCGGTGCCGTCCCCGCAGCCGTCGCGCGGATGACAGCCGCCGCGCTGCAGGCGCAGCAGCTCGGCGGCGCCCTCGTCGAACTCGTGGTTCCCGACCGCGTTGAGGTCGAGGCCGATCGCGTTCATCGCCTCGATCGTCGGCTCGTCGTGGAACAGCGCCGACAGCATCGGGCTGGCGCCCACGAGGTCGCCGGCCGACACGACCAGCGTCGGACGGCGCCGCTCGAGCATCCGAACGTGCGTCGCCAGATACTCGGCGCCGCCGGCGGGCACGCGGTTGCGCCGCGTGCCGCGGCTGATCCGGCCCGGCGTGGTCGCTTCCAGGTGGCCGTGGAAGTCGTTGATCGCGAGCAGCTGGACCGTGACCGGCCGCTCGGCCCGCTTGCGCGCCGTCGCGGGCGCGGCAGCGACCAGCGCCGCCACCGCCGCGACCAGCCACAGCCGGCTCAAGCGGCGAACTCGCCCACCTCGTGCGGCCCGACGCATGCCACCGACACCGCCTCCGAGATCCCGCGGGCGACGTCCGCGACCTGATCGAACGTCGTGCGGTCGAGCGCGGCGATCGCCTCGTCGGGATCGATGTCCTGCCCGAACACGATCGACTGCGTCGCCGCATAGCGGGCGACCGCATTGGTGTTCTCGAACGCCAGCACCCGGCGGCCCCCCGCGTAGGCGCGGGCGCGCTCGAACTCGGCCTCGTTCGGCCCGTCGGACCGCAGCTCGTCGACGATCTCCCGCATCCGCTGGTACGCCTCGACGCACTTGCCCGACTCCAGGCCCGCCGAGAGCTGCAGGATCGGCACGTCGGCGAACGAGTGGTCGACCGAGTAGACGGAGTAGGCGAGGCCTCGCTGCTCGCGGATCTCGTCGAAGAGCCGCGACCCCATCGAGCCGCCCAGCAGCGTCGAGTAGACGCCCAGCGCCGCGCGGGCCGCCGGGTCGCGCGGGTCGATCGACGGGCGGTAGGAGAGACGCAGGTGCGACTGGTTGGAGTCCCGCGACTCCACGAGCGTCTGCGGCGCGAACGGCGGCGCCGGCTCGGTGCCCCCGTCCGGCGAGATCGAGGGGAAGCGGCCGAACGCGTCGAGAAGGTCGGAGTCGTCGGGCACGGCGGACAGGTTGCCGACGAGGAACGCCCCGCCGCGCGAGCCCGCCCACTGCCGCGAGCGGAACGCCACGATCGCCTCCCGCGTGAACATCCGCAGGTGCTCCTCCGGGCCGAGCACGGGGCGGCCAAGCGGATGGTCCCCGAACGCGGCGCGGTCGATCAGGTGCTCGGCGAGGACCGACGGCTGATCGTGAGCCCGCGCGATCTCCTGGATCACCACGCCGCGCTCGCGGTCGAGCTCGGAGGCGTCGATCTTCGGCCGGCCCACGAAGTCGGTCAGGAGGTCGATCGCCTCCTCCACCACCTCGGCGCGGCAGGTGATGTGGAACGCCACGAGGTCGTGCGACGTGTAGGCGTTGAGCACCGCGCCCATGCGCTCCGCGGTCTCGTTGACCTTGCGGTAGTCGTTGTACTTCTGCCCGCCCTTGAACACGAGGTGCTCGAGGAAGTGGGCCATGCCGTTCTCGTCGGCCCGCTCGGTGCGGGCGCCCGCGTCGAACGCCACGAGCACGGTCGTCGCCCGCGTGCCGTCGATCTCGACTCGGTGGAGGGGGAGGCCCGACGGGAGGCTCGACGATTCGATTCGCGCCATGCACCGTAACGTCGCACATCCGACTGCGCTTGCGCCGTCGGATGGGCGAAATCGTTCTCTCTGCTGCAATGTCCGTTTCAGGAAGGGGGGTTCCGCTGGCGCGCGAATTACCCTCCTCGGACGCGATGGCAGCAACAGAACGACAGATCAGGCGCAGGAGCGAGCGCCAGGAGCCTGTGCAGACGGCCACGCCGCGGCCCGCCGTGCCGGGCGCGGTGATCGACTTCGCCGACGTCTCCAAGCGCTATCCGAGCGGGGACACGGGCCTCGAGAACGTCTCGTTCGCGATCTATCCGGGCGAGTTCGTGTTCCTCGTCGGCGCGTCGGGCTCCGGCAAGTCGACGACCATGCGGCTCCTGATCAAGGAGACCGAGCCGACCGGCGGCACGATCCACGTCGCCGGCCGCGAGCTGGCCAAGATCCCCCGCCGGCGCGTGCCGTACTACCGCCGCAACGTCGGCATGGTGTTCCAGGACTACAAGCTGCTGCCGAACCGCACGGTGTACGAGAACGTCGCGTACGCGCTCCAGGTCACCGGCGGCAGCCGCCGCGACATCCGCGACAAGGTGCCGGACATCCTGCGCCTCACCGGGTTGTCGCTGAAGCTGCACAACCACCCCGACCAGCTCTCCGGCGGCGAACAGCAGCGCGTGTCGGTCGCGCGCGCGTTCGTCAACCACCCGCCGCTCCTGCTCGCCGACGAGCCGACCGGCAACCTGGACCCCGAGACCTCGATCGGGATCATGCAGCTCCTGTACCGCATCAACCGGACCGGCACGACGGTCGTGGTCGCGACCCACGACGTCGAGATGGTCGACAAGATGCGTCGCCGCGTGATCGAGCTCTCGCACGGGCGCGTGGTGCGCGACGAGCAGGCCGGCGCCTACACCGCGCGGGAGACGACCGGCGAGTTCGCGATCCGGATGCGCGAGGAATGAAGGTCGGGTTCTTCATCCGCGAGGCGCTGCGGGCGCTCAAGCGCAACGCCGTCCCGTCGTTCGCGGCGATGGCGACCGTGCTCGTCACGGTGCTCATCCTCGGCGTCTTCATCCCCGTCGTGCAGGCGACCACGGGGGCCGCCAACGAGGTGCGCGGACGCGTGATCGCCAACGTCTACCTGGTCCGCGACGCCGACGAGAAGGACGTCGCGCGCGTGCGCAACCTGCTCGAGAACGACACGCCGCACGTCGCCAGCGTGGAGTTCGTCTCCAAGGAGCAGGCCTACGAGGAGCAGCGCCGCAAGAACCCCGAGTACTACGGCGAGCTCGGCGACTTCAACCCGCTCCCGCACACCTTCCGCATCACTCCCGACGACCCTGACAACATCACCAAGGTCCGCAACGCGCTGTCGCCGGTCGGGCCGGGCGGCGAGCGCACGGTGACCGACTCGGCGATCGACGAGGTCACCAACCGCGAGGAGGACACGAACAAGATCCTCTCGGTCACGCGCGCCGTGAAGCTGACCACGGCGCTGCTCGCGGGCCTGCTCATGATCGCGTCGGTCCTGCTGATCGCCAACACGATCCGGCTGTCGCTGTTCGCGCGGCGGCGCGAGGTCGAGGTGATGAAGCTGGTCGGGGCGACCGACTGGTTCATCCGCTGGCCGTTCGTGATGGAGGGCATGCTGGTCGGCGCGCTGGGCGGGCTGCTGGCGGTGCTCATCCTCGCGGTGTTCAAGGTCGCGGTGGTCGACCCGCTGGCCCAGGAGTACGCGCTGATCGCCGCGCCCGACACGATGGCCTTCCCGGTGCTGATCGCGCTCCTGCTCGGCGCCGCCATCGCCGTGTCCGCCGCCGGCTCAGGCCTGTCGCTGCGGCGCTTCCTGCGGGTTTAATCGCTTATTCGGCGCTGACGCGGTCGCGGTACCGTGGTGCGGGCTCATGCGCCGCGCCCGACGCTCGTTCCTGCCCCTGCTCGTCCTCCTGCTGCCGCTGCTGCTGGTCGGCGGCATCTGGCTCGGCGGGCACCCGGACTCGCTCCCTGCGCCGGTCCGGGACATGCTCGTGGCGGACACCGACGGGCGGGTGTACGAGGAGGCGATCGACACCCTCGAGCGCGACTACTACCGCGAGGTCGACCGCAAGGAGCTGCTCGACAAGTCGCTGGAGCGCGCGGTCGGCTCGCTCGACGACCGCTTCTCGCACTACTTCGCCCCGCGCGACTACGACGACTTCCAGGAGGCGACCGAGGGCCGCTTCGAGGGCGTCGGCATGACGGTCGAGGAGATCGAGCGCGGCCTGCGCGTGCTGACCGTCTACGAGGGCTCGCCCGCCGACAAGGGCGGCCTGAAGCCCGGGGACGTCATCACCCACGTCGACGGCAAGTCGATCGCGGGCTCGAGCTCGGAGGAGTCGACGACCCAGATCAAAGGCCCGGCCGGCACTCCGGTGCGGCTCACGGTCCGCTCGGACGGCCAGACGCGCGAGGTGACGCTGCGCCGGGCGGAGGTCGCGATCCCCGTCGTCAAGGCCGAGATGCGCCACGTGGGCGGGCACGAGATCGCCCACGTCCGGCTCGCGGGGTTCACCTCCGGCGCGCACGGCGAGGTCGCGGAGGCGGTGAAGCGCCTGCTCAAGGAGGGCGCGGAGGGCGTGGTGCTCGACCTGCGCGACAACGGCGGCGGCCTCTTGAACGAGGCCGTCATGGTCTCCTCGATCTTCGTCCCCGACGGCAAGATCGTCACCACCAAGGGCCGCTCGCGGCCGACCCAGGTCTACGAGGCCACCGGCGGCGCCATCGACGGCGACGTTCCCGTGGTGGTGCTGGTCAACGACCGCAGCGCGTCCGCGTCCGAGATCGTCACCGGCGCGCTGCAGGACCGCGACCGCGCGACGGTGGTCGGCACGCGCACGTTCGGCAAGGGCGTCTTCCAGGAGATCGAGCCGCTGCCCAATGGCGGCGCGCTCGACATCACGGTCGGCGAGTACTTCCTGCCGAGCGGGCGCAACCTGGGCGGCGGCGGGGTCTCGCGCGGCGCCGGCGTGGCGCCCGACGTGCAGGCCAAGGACGATCCCGACACGCCGCGCGACGAGGCGCTGCTCGCAGCGTTGCGCGAGGTCGCGTGAAGCACCGCACCACGCACGCCCCTGAGCGTGCGACGGTCGGACCCGTGGTGGGCGTGCTCGCCAAGCGCGGCCGGTTCTGGACGGTCGAGCCGTTCTTCGCGCGCGGCCGGCGGGTGAACGTCGATCGCCCACACAGCGGCGGGGCCCGGGCGGGCGACCTCGTGCTGGTGGCGCCGGTCGGCAAGGGAGCCGGCCACGGGCGCATCCTGCGCCGCATCGGGCGCCCTGACACGGCGAGCCACGTCCTGGAGGCGCTGCTGCTGGACCGCGGGCTGCGGCGGCGGTTCGACCCGCTGGTGGAGCGCGAGGCGCGCGAGCCGAAGCTCCCGGACGTTCCGCGCCAAGACCTGCGCGACCTGCCGACGTTCACCATCGACCCGCCGACGGCGCAGGACTTCGACGACGCGGTGTCGGCCCAGCCGCTCGACGACGGCGCCGTGCGCGTCTGGGTCCACATCGCTGACGTCTCCGCCTATGTGCGGCCCGGCTCGCACGTGGACAGGGAGGCGTTCAAGCGCGCGACGTCCGTGTACGTGCCGGGGCTGGTGGAGCCGATGCTGCCCGAGGCGCTGTCGAACCAGGCCTGCTCGCTGGTGCCGCACCAGGACCGGCTGGCGGTCACCGTCGAGCTCGACCTCGAGGGCGCGAGGGTCCGCCGGAGCGCGTTCCACCGGTCGATCATCCGGTCCGACAAGCGGCTCGCGTATCCCGAGGTCGACGCCATCTTCGCCGGCGAGGCGGCGGCAGAGGCGCCGTGGGGGGAGCCGCTCGCCGCCGCCCGCCGCGTCGCCGCCGCGCTCCAGGAGGCACGCGAGGCCCGCGGCGCGCTGGAGGTGGACTCCGAGGAGCCGGAGTTCGCGTTCTCGCGCGAGGGCCACGTCACCGCGCTCGTGCCGAGCGAGCAGACCGAGTCGCACCGCGTGATCGAGCACCTGATGATCGCTGCCAACGAGGCGGTCGCGACGCTGCTCGAGACGCGCAAGCTGCCGGCCCTGTACCGGGTCCACGAGCGGCCGGAACCGGCGCGGGTCGAGCGCCTGGCCGAGCAGCTCGCGTCGCTCGACGTCCCGACGCCGCCGCTGCCGCAGTCGATGACGCCGCAGCAGGCCGCGGACGCGGTGGCCGAGATCGCGCATCTGGTCGCGCAAGAGGTGCGCCGACGCGGCCACGGCCGGATGGCCTTGACGTCGCTGGTCCTGCGGTCGTTGAGGCAGGCGCACTATTCCCCGCGCAACCTCGGGCACGCCGGCCTGCGGTCGCCGCGCTACTGCCACTTCACGTCGCCGATCCGGCGCTATCCCGACCTCGTGTGCCACCGCTCGCTGCTGAGCGCGATCGGGGCGGGCGAGGAGCAGCCGGCGGCGTCGGGGCTCGACGCCGCCGCCGAGTGGTGCTCGCAGCGCGAGCGGCACGCGGCCGACATCGAGCGCCGCGCCGACGCCGTCGCCCGCTGCTTCCTGCTCGAGAAGGAGCTGTTCGACAGCGGCTGGGACCGTGCGTTCGAGGGCGAGGTGGCCGGCGTGATCGGGGCGGGCGCGTTCGTGGCGTTCGGCGACGGCCAGGAGGGGATGCTGCCGGTGCGGCGGCTGGGCGACTGGTACGAGCTCAACGAGCTCGAGACGATGCTGGTCGGCGCAGGCGGGGACCGGATCCGCCTCGGCGACCCGGTCAGCGTGCGGGTGGAGAAGGTCGACCCGCCACGGGGGCGCGTCGACCTCGTGCCAGCCTGAGGTCGGCGCACTCGAGGCAGATGCGGTCCGGGATCAGTCCGGCGCGCATCAGCAGCGCGAAGACCTGGCATCCGAGGCAGTACGCGAACACCGACTCCAGCGTGGCGGCCACGACGAGCATGCCGACGAGGACCCCCGCGGCCGTCGTCGCTCCCGCCAGCCACAGGACCGTCGCCGTGGTCGTGATGGCGGCGCCCATGCCCTGTGCGAAGCGCTTCGGCGGCCCCGCGACATACTTCGGGTCGCCAGGGGCGACGTTCATGGCGAGGCGGGCGAGCGGGCTCAGGGTCGGGCCGGTCAGCACGCGGGCCCAGAAGCCGTAAGCGACGGGAACCAGCAGCCAGTAGGCGCCGGTCGCCAGAATGGTGAGACCCGCGACCGCCACGACCCCGGCCACGATCCGAGCCGCCTTCTCGTTCACTGGGTTCGGGAAAGAAAACACGAAACCTGATCCGAAATGAAGAATATCGCCACCAACCGCCAAGCGCGCTACCGCTACCACTTCCTCGAGACGTGGGAGGCCGGCCTCGTGCTCACCGGCACCGAGGTCAAGTCGCTGCGGGAGGGCCAGGCCCAGATCAAGGACGGCTACGCCACGGTGCGCGACGGCGAGGTCTGGCTGCACAACGTCCACATCCCGCCCTACGCGCCGGCGTCGCGCGAGAACCACGAGCCCGAGCGCTCCCGCAAGCTGCTCATGCACCGGCGCGAGATCGAGCGGCTGATCGGCAAGACGCGCGAGAAGGGCCTGACGCTCGTGCCGACTCGGCTCTACTTCCGCGACGGGCGCGTGAAGGCCGAGATCGCGCTGGCGAAGGGCAAGGACGTCGGCGACAAGCGCCAGACGATCAAGGAGCGGGAGATGAAGCGCGAGATGGAGCGCGCGATCCGCGGGCAGTGAGCGCCGCCAGCATGGTGGCGACCGCGGGCCGGGCGCCGCTCCCGGCGCGCACGGCGGCGTAGATCCGACGGCTTCGTCCCCGTGTTCGGGCTCGGCTTCGCCGCGCTGCTGCTCGACGAGCCGCTCACGGTGCGGACGGAGGCCGCCGCCGTGCTGGTCGTCGGCGGCGTGCTATTGACACAGCGAGCGCCGCGGAAATTGCCGCAGATTGCGAGCATCGCCACGCGCCGGCCCTTGCGGGGCGGCGCGCGAGCGGGGTAGCTTCGCCCGCAGACGCGAAGGTCGAGACGCAGAGAGCGAGGCCATCGAGGTGAGAGGCCCGCCGCCCCGTTCGCGACGGTGCTTGCACTGGCGCGGAGGGCTCCTCAAGCGGCTCCCTTCGCGTCCTTTTGTTGTTGCCACGGGTTTCGTGCAATTCCGGACGGTCCTCACGCGCGAATTTCACGTTCCCGCCGCATACGAAGGGTTTCGTGAAATCGGGCGAGGCCGGCCGCGTTGAGTTGCACGTTTCCGCCGCACGGTCGGCTCCCTCGCTCCCCCACCCAGCCGCAGTTGACATTCCTGCCTCATGGCGTCATCCCGGATTTTGCGGATCGCGCTGGGCGGTCGTTCATACGTATTCTCGGAAGATGCGGGATGGGCGCTTGCGCGCCCTGGCGGCGCTCTCTAGGTTCCGTTCCAGACGCGAAGGTGTGAGTCGCAAAGAGCGAGGCCATCGAGATGCGAGGCCCGCCGCCCAATACCTGAGGTCGGTTCGCCGGCCGAAGGGGGATCTCAAAGCGGCCCGCCCTTCGCGTCGTTTTGTTGCCCCTGCAGGCGTCCGGCCCGCAGGTCTGATGGGGACCTCGCCATCCGGGCTCGGTTGACCGGGCTTCGCCCTCCTAACTGCACAGGCGCTGTTACGCGGCGGCCAGCAGCTCACGACAACCTCACTCTCTTGAGAGGAATTTCGCCGGAGGATGCGGGATCGTCGGTCCGGGACCCCTTGCGCACCGGCCCCGCCGACCCTAGGTTGCCTTCCAGACGCGAAGGTGTGAGTCGCAAAGAGCGAGGCCATGAGATGCGAGGCCCGCCACCCAATACCTGACGCCGGTTCGCCGGCCGAAGGGGGATCTCAAAGCGGCCCGCCCTTCGCGTCGTTTTGTTCCCCTGCGACATCCATGTCGCAGATCTGATGGGGACTCGCCATCCGGGCTCGGTTAACCGGGCTTCGCCCTCCTAACTGCACCGGCGCTGCTAGACACCGGCGTCGGCGAGCAGCGAGAGCCAGATCTCGCTCCGCGTCGGGAAGCAGGGGACAGCGTGGCGGAGCCGGTCGAGGGGGATCTCGCCGACGATCGCGATCGTGGCCGCGTGCAGCATCTCGCCGACCTCGGCGCCCGTGATCGTGGCGCCCACGACGATGCGGCGGTCGCGGTCGATGAGCAGCCGCGACGTGCCCGGTGCGTTCCGGCCGTAGAACGACCCGCCGGCGTTGCCCGAGGTCGAGGTCTCGACGACCTGGATGTCGAGGCCCACGTCCGCGGCCGTGGCCTCCGTGTGCCCGACCGCCGCGACCTGCGGCTCGGTGAAGATGACCCGCGGGCTGAGCGGGCCGTCGGCCCCGTGGGAGAGCGAGGTGTCGGTGCCGTGGATGTGGTCGGCGGCGATCCTGGCCTGGTACTTGCCCATGTGGGTGAACAGCGCCTTGCCGTTCACGTCGCCGATCGCGTACATCCAGGGGTGCCCGACCACCTGCATGCGGGCGTCGACGGCCAGCGGCCCGTCGGTGTCGATCCCCAGCGCCTCGAGCCCGATCCCCTTCGTCTGCGGCTCGCGGCCGAGCGCGACCAGCAACGTGTCGCCCGCCGCCTCGCGGCCGTCCGCCGTCACCACCGTCACATTGCCGGCGTCCTCGGATACGCGCGTCGCCTTCTGGCCGGTCCGGATGTCGACCCCGTAGCCCGCGAGCGCCTCGGTCACCTGCGCGCACGCGAACTCCTCCTCGCGCGGCAGGAGCCGGCGCTCGCCCTCGATCAGCGTCACGTGCGAGCCGAGCGTCTGGAACGCCTGCGCCATCTCGACGCCGACCACGGCACCGCCGATGATCACCATCCGCTCCGGGATCTCCTTGGCGGTGGTGGCCTGCCGGTTGGTCCACGCGTCGTCGATCGCGTCGAGGCCGTCGATCGGCGGCATCGAGGGAAGCGAGCCGGTGGCGACGATCACGGCCCGCGTGGCCTCGATCTCCTCGTCGCCCACGCGCACCCGCCGCTCGCCGGTCAGCTCGCCGCGCCCGCGCAGCAGCGCGATGCCGCGGTCCTCGAGCCAAGGGAGCTGAACGGAGTCGTCGAGGTCGTGGATGACCTCGTCGCGGCGGTCGAGCACCGCCTGGACGTCGAGCTTGCCGGTGACCGCCTGCGCCGCGCCCGGCACGCGGAGCACCTCGGCGAGCGCCTCGTAGGGCCGCAGGAGCGCCTTCGACGGCATGCAGGCCCAGAACGAGCACTCGCCGCCGACCAGGCGGTCCTCCACGATCGCCACGCTGAGGCCGTGGCCGGCGGCGCGTCCGGCCGCGACCTCGCCCGCCGGCCCCGCGCCCATCACCACCACGTCGAAGCTTCTCATCCACGCTCCCGTCCGCCGAAACCGAAGGCCTGCCGACCTCTACAATGGAGAGCGAACATAAACCAACCCCCTGGGGACGACACGGCTTCGACGTGGCCGGTTCGCAGGGGCGGTTGCGAGCCGAGGTTCCGGAGGCCTCGTAAAACCCCGGAACAACCATAAGTGCGGATAAGCACACGCTGGCTGACGCCCACGGGTTTCAGCCCCTCGCTGCCTAGCCGAAACTAGGCAAGCGATGTCGGCCCCCGGTGCCTGCGACGGGATCGGCCGACTCAGATAGCAGGCTCACCCCGAGAGGTTCGCCTCAGCCGCTCGGGGGACATTTTCGAGGCTGGCACTCCGCAACCCCGCCGGCGTTGGCGAGCGGAGGGCGAGAGTTAGAGCGCCGGCTACGCTCGTAGACGCCGTCTTTAGCGCGGTCGCGGACGTGGGTTCGATTCCCACCGTCTCCACTTTGCGTCGAACCCGCGGTCAGGACGCGGGTTCGACTGCAGTCCCCAGGCTTCGAGTACCGTCGCGCGGGGTGTCGCTGCGCATAGACCACGTTATCTATGCGGTCGAGGATCTCGACGTCGCGGGTGGTCGGTTCCGCGCCGACTTCGGCCTCGGCTCGATCGCGGGTGGGCGACATCCCCATTGGGGCACGGCGAACCGGATCGTGCCGCTCGGGCGGGACTACGTGGAGCTGGTGACGGTCGTCGACCGCGACGTAGCGGCGGCGTCGGATTTCGGCCGCCCGGTGCTGGACGCGATCGCGAAGGGGCAGCCGCTGGTCGGCTGGGCCGCGCAGACCGATGATCTCCAAGCGATCGCGAACCGGTTGGGGCTCGAGCTGGAACGTGGATCGCGCACCAGGCCCGATGGCTCGGTGTTGGCCTGGCAGGTCGCTGGCGTTGCACCGGGGCTGGCTGGCGGAGCGTTGCCCTTCTTCATCGAATGGGACGTTCCGCCTGAGTTGCACCCTGGAGCGGCTGATGCGGACCACGACATCAGTCCGGTCGGGATCGCGTCGATCGAGGTCACGGGCGACAAGCACTCGCTGCACGAGTGGCTCGGCGAGTCGCAGCTGCCGCTGCGCATCATCGAGGGAGCGCCGTCCCTTTCTGCAGTGGCGATCGGCACTGCAGTCGGTGACCTCCTGCTGCGGTAGGGGTATCGGCATCTACCTCGCCCGGCGCCGGATCATCGTGCTACCACGACGATGGCGTCGACGATGATCGGGACGTTGAGCGGCGCTGGGCCCTGGCCGGGCGCCGAGCGCGCGTGCCTGCCGTTCGCGCCCCAGAGCTCGACTATGAGGTCGCTGAAGCCGTTGACCACGGCCGCGTTCTGGTCGAACCCGGGCGCGCAGTGGACGTAGCCGACGACGCGTAGCCAGCGTGTGACGCGGTCCAGGTCGTCGAGCTCGCGTCGCAGCGACGCGATGACCGACAGAGCTGTCAGCCGCGCTGCGGCGTAGCCCTCTTCGACCGTGAGATCGGCGCCGACGACGCCTTCGACCAGACGCTCGGAGCCGTTGAACGGACCGTGCCCGGCTACGAACGCCAGGTCTCCGTGCATCGCGACGAGCTCGAAGTTGCCGGGCGGGACGAGCGGCTCGGGGAGGTCGAGACCGAGGTCGGCGAGTCGCCGCTCGATGCGCACGTCATTCCTCGATTCGAAGGTGAGGGAGCCTTTCTAGGGCCGGGAGCTCGGTGATCTCCTCCTGCTCGTGGGGGTCGGTCCGGGCGAGGACGGCGACCGCGGGCTCCGTGTGGCTCGCGTTGGCCACGAGGTGCGGCACACCCTTCGGGATGTACAGGAAGTCCCCGGGGCCGGCCACGGCCTTGTGCGCCAGCCGTTCGCCCGACCACAGGACCATCTCGCCTTCGATCACGTAGGCGGCGGATTCGTGGTCGTCGTGCTGGTGCGCCTTCGATCGGGCGCCCGGCGGCAGGCTCGCAAGTTGAAGGCACAGCGCGGACGACCCGGCTGTCACTGCGGAGATGCCGGCGGTGTACGTGACCCCCGTCTTGCCCTCAGCTGAATCACGAGCGCGAACGAGGACGCACCGCTTACTCATGGCGACACCTCAATTTGCTCCCATTGGGAGGATATATACTCCCCTGGGGACTATGAGTCAACCGCCGACCTTGACCACGACGACGTACGTGATCCTGGGGCACCTGGCGCTGCGCGACTGGTCGACCTACGAGCTTGCGCGCCAGATGAAGCGCAGCACCGGCCACTACTGGCCGCGAGCGCAGAGCAAGATCTACGAGGAGCCAAAGAAGCTCGTCGCCCACGGCCTTGCAACGGCGACGCACGAGTACACCGGCCGCCGGCGGCGCACCGTCTACCGCATCACGTCAAGCGGCCGCCGCGCGCTTGAGCGCTGGCTCGCCGAGCCCGGCCACGCTCCAGTCGTCGAGTTCGAGGGCCTCGTGAAGGTCCTGTTCGCCGAGCAGGGCACCAAGGCCGAGGCGCTCGCGACAATCCGCGCGATCCGTGAGCAGGCGGAGGAAACCCGCGCCCAGCACGCCACTCTGGCCGCCGAGCTCGCGACCACTGGCGGTCCCTTCCCCGAGCGACTGCACGTGAACGAGCTCGTGTTCAAGTTCATGTGGGAGCAAGCCCAGACGGTGATCCGCTGGGCGTCCTGGGCCGAGGAGCAAGTCACGACGTGGCCGGACGACATCGCCCGGGCCGAGGACTCCGGTGCCGGAGACTTCCTGCGTCAAGCCGCGGCGGCGGAAAGTTAACGAAGCCGCGCGTCGTCGCCAAGCAGCGAAGCACGGCCTGTCATACGTGTCGTGGCGACCCCCGGCGGCGATCGCCCGGTGCTCGTTCTGACGCGCGACCCGGTCGCGGATCGCATCGGCTCGGTCGTAGTGGCCGCGCTCACGCGGACGCGCCGCGGGCTCGTCTCGGAGCTCGTGCTCGCCGGCTGAGGACGGCGTGCCATCGACTGCGTCGTCAACTTCGACAACGTCCACACACTCCGGCGGGACACCTTCCACCGGCGCGCCGCCGGTCTCTCGCCGCAGCACATGGCTGAGGCGTGTCGCACCCTGCGCAACGCGGTGGGCTGCTGATCAGCTGATTCGAGTCGCAACCGAGTCGCGAGCATCCGCCGAATCGCCATGACCAAGCCGGATGTCGCACCGCTTCTCACCCGCCGTCTCCACCTAGTAATCACGAAAGGCCCGCAAATGCGGGCCTTTCGCGTACACGGAGGGGAGCTACTCGACGCCGGGGAACCAGAGCCCGAAGCGGCTGCAGAGCCCGGGGACGGTCTCGGGCTGCATGTCCAGGGCGTAGCGGGCGCACAGCTCGCCGAAGGCCTCCTCGTCGGGTGCGCCGCCGGCGGCGAGCGGCGCGAGCTCGGCGAAGAACTGCTCGAAGCCGGCGGGGGAGATGATCTCGAGGATCCGGGCCGGCTCTTCGCCCGCGTTCCAGAACGTGTGCCACTGCCCGCGCGGCTTGTAGACGAGGTCGCCGGGGCCGGCCTCGACGACGTCGTCGCCGAGCAGCGCGCCCATGCGGCCCTCGAGGACGAAGCTGTACTCGTCCTCGCGGTTGTGGCGGTGCAGCGGCGCGGCGAGCCCGCGCGGCGGCATGGGGTGCTCGATCAGGCTGAGGCGCGAGTCGGTGTCGGCGCCCGGGATCATGAAGCGGACGCCGACGGTCTGGAGCGTGACGGACTCGCCGTCGGTCGGGCCGATGATCGTCGGCGAGGCGGTCGTGAGCATCGAACTCGTTCTCCTTTTGGTTGAACAGTAGTGTTCGCCGAATACGGTACACGGATGCCGCTCGATGTGTCAAGATTCATCGAACACCAATGCCCACTGAAACCTCATCGACGACGCGCCGGTACGAGAAGCGGGCGCGCGCGGCCCAGGAAGAGGAGACGCGGCAGCGCATCATCGAAGCCGCGATCGGGCTGCACGGCACGGTCGGGCCGGCACGGACGACCGTCTCGGCGATCGCCGAGCGCGCCGGCGTCCGCCGGGCGACCGTCTATCGCCACTTCCCCGACGAGCGCGCGCTGTTCCTGGGCTGCTCCGGCACGCACCGGGAGCGCAACCCGCTGCCCGATCCCGCGACGTGGGCGTCGATCGACGATCCCGCCGCGCGGCTCGCCGCTGCGCTCGACGCGATCTACGGCTGGTACGAGCGGGTCGAGCCGATGCTCAGCGCCCTGCTGCGCGACATCGACGCGATGCCGATCATCGCCGAGCTGCAGGCCGGGCGCTATGCCTACCTGGCCGGCGTCGAGGACGGCCTCGCCTTGGGCTGGGGCGCACGCGGGAAGGCGGCCAAGCGACTGCGCGCGACGATCGGCCTCGCGCTCGACTTCCTCGCCTGGCGGACGCTCCACGAGCGCGGGCTCGGCCGCACGGAGGCGATCGCGGTCATGTCGTCGGCGGTCCGCGCCGCGGCCGGCTGACCGTCACCGGCGACTTCCTCGTCCGCGACCCCTGGGCGACGGCCGTCGTCTTCACGCCGCCGCAGGCGTCAGCGGGAAGCTCACCCCGGTGAGCTCCTCCGACAGCTCCCACAGCCGCCGCGCGGTCTCCTCGTCGCTCGCCGCCTTGCTGCGGCCCACGAGTTGCGGATGCCCGCGCTGCTCGGCGAAGCCGTCCGGCCCGACGTAGCTGCCGCCCGGGATGTCCTGCGTGGCCGCGAACAGCGTCGGCAGCGCGCCCATCTCGTCGCTCTGCGCGGTCAGGTCCGTGATGACCATGACGCCGCGATGGATGACGCTCTCCGTATGGTGCTGGAGGTTGGTCTTCGCGTAGCCCGGGTGGGCGGCCACGGCGCGCAACTCCGAGCCGGCATCCGCGAGCCGCCGCTGGAGCTCGAGTGTGAACAGCAGGTTCGCGAGCTTGGACTGCCCGTAGGCGCGCCAGCGGTTGTAGCGCCCGTGCTCCCAGTTGAGGTCGTCGAGCCGGATCCTGCCCGTCCGGTGCGCGCCCGAGGAGATCGTCACGACGCGGTCGGTGACATGCGGCAGGAGCAGGTTGGTGAGCGCGAAGTGCCCGAGGTGGTTGGTCCCGATCTGGAGCTCGAAGCCGTCGGCGGTGCGGCGCTCGGGCGGCGCCATCACGCCCGCGTTGTTGATCAGCACGTCGATCTCTCCGTCCCAGGCGTCGGCGAACGCGCGGATCGAGGAGAGGTCGGCCAGGTCGAGCCGGCGCACCTCGCGGTCACCGGGGATCGTGGCCGCGGCCTGCTCGCCGCGGTCGGGGTCCCGCACAGCGAGGACGACGCGCCCGCCGGCGCGCCCGAGCTCGCGAGCGGCGGACAGGCCGATGCCGCTGTTGGCGCCGGTCACGAGGAAGGTCCGGCCGTCGAGGCGGGGGAGGTCGGCTGCGGTCCATTTCGAGGTCGTCATGAGAGATAATGTAGTCGATGACAACAATGATGTCAACGCAAACATTGCGGTACGCTCTCCCTGATGGCCACCGCTCGCGCCTACCACCACGGCAACCTCCGCTCGGCGCTGCTCGAGTCCGCCGAGCGCACGCTCGCCCGCCGCGGCGTGGGAGAGCTGTCGCTGCGCGAGCTGGCGCGCGAGGTCGGCGTCAGCCATGCGGCCCCGCGCCGGCACTTCCCGGACAAGCAGGCGCTGCTCGACGCGCTCGCCGAGGACGGGTTCGAGCGGATCGGCCGCGAGCTCGAGGAGGCGATGGCGGGCGCCGGCCCGTCGCTGCACGAGCAGCTCGCCGCCTTCGCGCTCACGTACGTGCGCTTCGCAACCGAGCACGCCGCGCTGCTCGAGGTTATGTTCGCGGGCAAGTACCGGTCGGACAGCCTGCGCGCGGCGGCCGACCGGGCCTTCGCCAGGCCGCTGATGCTGTTCGCCGACGCCCAGGCCTCGGGGCAGGTCGTGGCCGGCGACCCGGAGCGCGTCGGCATCGTCGCGCTGGCGACCCTGCACGGCCTGGCTTCGCTCGCCAACAACGGCATGCTTGGCGACATGCCGCTCGAGCAGGTCGTCGACGAGGCGGTCGACCGCCTCATCCACGGCCTGCGACCGCGGCCGGCAGCTACCATGTAAGGAGCCGCGCGAGCCCGGCGCCGCCGCCGCCGATACGGGCTTGCGCCTCAGAACTTCCGAGCGCCCGCCGCCCCTGCGGCCCTCGGCGCTTGTTTCCAGCCGAATCCGGAGGTGACCGCCATATGGCCGTCGAAGAGAAGCTCTCCCTCGAGGGCGTCGTCGAGGAATCCCTGCCCAACCTGATGTTCCGTGTGGTGCTCGACAACGGGCATTCCGTGCTGGCCCACATGGCCGGCCGCATGCGTCGCGCCCGCATCCGGGTGAACCCGGGCGACCGCGTCCGCGTCGAGGTGTCGCCGTACGACCTCAGCCGCGCCCGCATGATCTACCGGCTCAAGTAGCCGGTGGAGCAGCGCCCCGTCGAGCGCGTCTGTCCGCACTGCGCCCGGATCTCCTATGAGGACGGGCGCCGGTGCCCGTACTGCGGCCGCTCGTTCCGCCGCTCCGGCCTGCTGCCGATCGCGGCCATGCTCACCGTCTTCGCCGCGATCATCCTCGGCGGGGTCGCGCTGATGTTCGTCGTCGCCGGCCGCGAGGTCGACGAGCAACTCGACAGCGAGGTCCGGCGGGTTGAGCGCGAGATGGAGCGCAACTTCGACGGGATCCAGCGCGACGTGCGCGAGGAGCTCGACCGCCGGCTGCCGGAGCCTACCCCGACGCCCTGAGCCTCACGATCGGGGTCGTCCCTGCCCCGACGCCCTGAGCCTCACAGTCGGGGTCGTCCCCTACCCCGCGGGTCGGAGCCTCACGTGCAGGTGGTCGTCGTGGTGGACGAGCGGCTGCACTACCTTGCGCGGCCCGCGGAGGTCCAGCGAAGGGCCGACGAACACGTACTCGGCACCGGCCTGCACGAAGGCGTCGACGAGCTCCTGCGCCGCGGCGCGATCGACCTGGTCGGGCCGGCTCGCACGGCGCAGCCGGCGGTCGGCGCGCGGGTAGTAGACGTCGGCGTCGAGGCCGTTCTGGTGCGACGCGTGCCCGATCCCGCCGAACTGCGGCCCGAAGTCGCCGCCGCGCGGGCGTGAGAGGTCGCCGACGAGCACCGGCGGCGCCTCCGGATGGCGCTGCGCATGCGCGGCGAGGACGGTCTCGAGCGTCACGAGCAGCCGGTCGGTGCCCCAGCGCCGCCAGCCGCGGTTGCCGACGCGCTTGAAGATCGGGTCCCAGGTCATGAAGCCCTGCCCCTCAAGCGGGAGCTGCCGGCCGCGCACGAGCCGCCCCTTCCACGGGCGCCCGACCGCCAGCGACCGCTGCGCTCGCGGCTCTGGCGTCGGCGTCGCCGTGGGTTTGACCACCGGCGGGAGCGGCTGCGGCGTCTCCGTCGCGACCGGCGGGAGCGGCTGCTGGGGCGGCGGCGCCGCCGGCGGCTCGGGATCGCCGGGAGCGGCGAGCAGCGCCGCGGGCAGCGCGAGGGCGAGCAGGATCAGCAGCAGGGCGAGGCGCACGAATCAGGTACGGCTGGGACTCGGGTGCGAGTCCCGGACATTCAAGCGTGCGCTGGTCGGGGTTGAGTCACGCGCCCGGCATCGCCGCGGCCACGCCGGCCGGCCGAGGTCGCCGCGGATAGGCGCTCAATCGCCGAGCGCTCGCGCGATCTGGCCGGGCTCGGCGGCCACGAACCGGATGCGCGGGTACTCGGAGGCCACGGGCGCGACGGCGACGTCGCGGTCGAGGCCGACGCCGACCACGAGGCTGTACCCCTTGGCGGCGAAGTAGTGGGTCACCGAGAGCTGCTCGGTCGGGGTGCGGGGAACGCGGAGCTCCGCGTCCGGCCCGGCCGCTTTCACGGCGGCCTCGGCCTCGGCGAGCACGGCCGGATCGGCTCCGGCGGTGGCGTCCACCACAACGACGACCCGCCGCTCCGGTGCGGCCGAAGCGGTCGGGAGCCCACCGAGAACGATGAGCGCCAGCAGCCCGGCGACTAGGAGTAGACGTGAGGTCATACGTATTAGCGTAATACGTATGATGCGATTTGTCCAGCCCGTTGGCGCCTCTACCTCGCGAGCGCCAGCGGCCGCCCTAAGCGGGCGGCGGGGCGGTCGAGCCGCGGACGACGAGCTCCACCGGCAGGATCCGCCCCGGCGGCGCGGCCTCGCCCGCCATCAGCGCCGCCAGCACCTCGAACGCCTCGCCGCCGAGCGTCTCGGGGTCGATGCGGATCGTGGTCAGGGGCGGGTCGAAGACCTGGGCGAACGGGAGGTCGTCGAAGCCGACCACGGAGAGGTCGCCGGGGATCCGCAGGCCGCGCTCGCGCGCTGCGAGGTAGACGCCGCCGGCCAGCAGGTCGTCGTCGCAGCACACGGCGGTCGGGGGCTCACCGGCGTCGAGCAGCTCCAGCGCCGCCTCGCGCGCGCCTTCGAACCGGAACGGCGCCCGCGCGTACGGGCCGGGCTCGAGCCCCGCCGACCCGAGCACCGACAGGATGGTCTCGCGCCGCAGCCGGAACGTCTGGGCGTCGAGCTCCGAGCCCAGGTGCCCGATCCGCGTGTGGCCGAGCTCGAGCAGGTGCCGGACCGCGAGCTCGGTCCCGCGCTCGGTGTCGAAGCGGACGAACGCCAGCCCGGGCGGCGACACCTCCAGCGCCACGACGTGCTCACCCGACGTCTCGGGCGGGTCGACGGTGAAGAACAGGAAGCCGTCGACCGGGCCGGCGCGCAGCGCCTCGAACGAGGCGAGCTCACGGTCGGGGTCGTTCGCGACGTCCACCAGCGCTACCGCGTAGCCCGCCCGCCACGCGGCGGCCTGGGCACCGCGCAGCACCGGGCCGAAGAACGGATGCGTGACGTCCGTCACCACGAGGCCGACCGTCCGCGCGGTCCCCGTGCGCAGCGTCCGCGCGGCGACATTGGGCCGGTAGCCGAGCTCTTCCGCGGCGGCACGCACCGCCGCCGAGGTGCGCGCGGAGATCCGCCCGGCCGACTTGCCGGAGAGCACCAGGGACACGGTCGACTGCGACACGCCGGCCCGGCGCGCCACGTCGACGCTCGTGACTCGAGGATCCGTTCGAGCGATGGCCCGGATACAACCACGTCAATGGACGATCTCGTCGAGGAAGTGGTCCCGCTCCGCGGGCGCGACTTGCGGCTGCTGCGCCCGCGCGACGCCGAGGCGCTGCTCGACGAGGGGGCGTTCGAGCGCGAGGAGTTCCTCCCGTACTGGGCCGAGCTGTGGCCCAGCTCGCTCGCCCTCGCCCGCGCGATCGCCGGCCGCGCCCTGCGGGGCGCCCGCACGCTCGAGCTGGGCTGCGGGCTCGGCCTCCCGAGCATCGCCGCCGCGCACGCCGGCGGCAGGGTGCTTGCCACCGACTGGTCGGAGGAGGCGGTCGCCATGACCGCGGCGAACGCCGAGCGCAACGACGCGCAGGTCGAGACGCTCGTCTGCTCCTGGACCGAGCCGGAGCCGCTCGTCGCCCGCGCGCCCTGGGACCTCGTGCTCGCCTCCGACGTCCTCTACGAGCGCCGCAACGCCGAGCTCCTGCTCGACCTCCTGCCGCGGCTCGGGGACCAGATCTGGCTCGCCGACCCCGGCCGGCCGCCATCCGCCGCCTTCCTCGAGGCCGCGAGCCGCACGTTCGCCATCACGTCGACCACCACGCCGGAGCTCGCCAACGGCGCCGTCCACCGCCTCCGCCGGCGCCGCTGACGTCCGCGACCGTCAGCCGGCTGCGACGTAGAGCGCGCGCGTGGTCGGCGGCCCGCTGCGCCGGAACCGATGCGCCACCGCGCCGTCGAACCGCAACACGTCGCCCGCCGCAAGCCCATGGACCGCGCCGCCGAGCTCCACCTCGATCGCGCCCCGGATCACGTAGACCAGCACCTCGCCCGCGGTCGTCTCGGCGTCCTCGGGCCAGTTGCGGCCGCCGCCCGACCACTCGCGCACGCGCATCGAGCCGTTGGCCAGCAGCTCCCGCACCGTGCCGGGAGCACCGGCCTCGACGTGCGGGACGATCGTGGCCTCGTCGGCCCGCACGACGCAGGCGGCGCCGCGGTGCCGCTCGGCCCACAGGGAGCCGACGGGCACCTGGAGCGCCTGTGCGATCCGCTCCACCGACGCCACGCTGGGCCGCGCGAGACCGCGCTCGAGCTGGCTCAGGAAAGGGTGCGACAGCCCGGCCTGGCGGCCGAGCGCCTTCAGCGTGAGCCCACGGTCCAGCCGCAGCTCGCGAACGCGCGCACCAAGGTAGACAGCCGTGTCCTCGACGCTCATGTCCTGTTCACGTTCCCGTAACACCGTCTTCCAGACTAATAGGTGACAGCGCCGTCTTCCATGCGGCGCGCGGGTGCCGGCGAACAATGTTCCGGGGCGAGTGAGGCGAGGGCCTAGACGCGTCGTGCGTCTCGTGCGACCGCAAGCCTGTCGCCGGCGCATCGTGCGCCGGGGCACCGGTGATGGGCGGGTTCGGGCCTCAGGCCACGAACCCAGGTGGGACCCGCCCCTGGCGGGCGGGGCGGGTCCCACCTCGGCCCGTTAGAGCGAGTGGTTGGTAGTCGCGCTTCCCATCCTCTTGGTACGACCAGACAGCCGGGAGACTAGGAGACCGAATCGCGGTCGGCTACTCCCCGAAGGGACAGTTGTGAATGCAAGCACATCCATGGAAGCCGCCGCGCTGGCCGCCCTCGACCCCGACTCCCTCCTCGGCGACGCGGCGGCGCTCCTGCGCGTCCCGAGCGTCACCGGGCAGGAGCGCCGGGCGCTGGAGGCGCTCGCCGAGCTGGCCGGCGCACGTGGGCTCGACGCCGATCTCCACCAGCACGACCTGGCAGCCCTCCGCGCCCATCCGGAGCACCCGGGAGAGGAGGCGCACCGCGCGGAGCTGTGGGGCCTGACCGCGACGCTGGCGGGCGGCGCGCCCGGGCGGGTGTGCTTGAACGGGCACGTCGACGTCGTCGGGCCCGGCACCGAGCCCTGGCGGCACGGGCCGTGGTCGGGGACGCTCGCGGACGGGCGGCTCCACGGCCGCGGCGCCGTCGACATGAAGGCCGCCGTCGTCGCCGCGCTGCACGCCGTCGCGGCGGTCCGCGCGGTCGCCGACCTGGCGCCGACCGTGGTGCTCCAGTGCGTGGCCTCCGAGGAGGACGGCGGGCTCGGCACGTTCGCCGCGCTCGAGCGCGACCGCGCGTTCGACGCCGCGCTGATCCCCGAGCCGACAGGCTTCCGCGTGGTGTGCGCCCAGGCCGGGGCGCTCACCTTCCGGTGCGTGATCCCGGGCCGCTCCGCCCACGCCGCCCACCGGCTGGAGGGCTGCTCGGCGATCGACCGCTACGTCCGGGCCCACGAGGCCCTGCGGGGGCTCGAAGCGCGCATCAACGCCGACGTCGAGCATCCGTTGATGCGCGAGCTGGAGCTGCCGTACCCGGTGCTCGTCGGCCGCGTGCAGGGCGGCGAGTGGTCGAGCCAGGTGCCCGACCGCGTGGAGTTCGAGGGCCGGCTCGGCGTCCCGGTCGGCACCGACGCCGCCGCCGCCCGCGCGGCGTTCGAGGCCGCGCTGGCGAGCGCGCTCGACGACGGCGAGGCGCCCGCCGAGATCCACTGGACGGGCGGCGCGTACCTGCCCGCCGAGACCGCGCCCGACCATCCCTGGGTGGGCGCCGTGGCAGGCGCCGTGGCGACCGAGCGCGGCGGCGTGCCGGGGATCGCCGGCGTGCCGTGGGGCGCCGACATGCGGCTCTTCGCGGCGCGCGGCATCCCGTGCGTGATGGCCGGCACGAGCGGGATCGAGCGGGCGCACGCGGTCGACGAGTGGGTGGCGGCCGACGAGCTCGTCGCGCTGGCGCGCATCCTGGTGCGCGCCGTCCTCCGGCTACCATCGTCGCCCGTGTTCGAGGGGGACTCGTGAGGCGCTGGATCGCGCTCGGCATGCTCGTCGCGGCCGTCGCCGGCTGTGGCGGCGACGACGACGGCACGTCGACGGCGCCCGCCTCGGAGCTCGCCGTCCCGTGGGTCGATCCCGACGGCGACGTCCCGATCGTGGGCTCGCTGACCGTCAACCCGGCGGACTCGACGCTCTTCATGAGCACCAACACCGGCCTGTTCAAGGTTCCCCAGGGCGCCTCGAAGCCCGAGAAGCTCGTCGGCACGCTGGACACGCCCGACGGCGCCGGCGAGGTCTCCGAGGCGCTCGTCGTCCGCTTCGTGGGCCCCGACGAGATGCTGGGCTCCGGCCATCCGTCGGCGGGCGCGGCGCTCCCGCCGGCGCTCGGCCTGATCCGCTCCGAGGACGCCGGAAAGACCTGGTCGCCGGTCTCCGAGCTCGGCACCGCGGACTTCCACGCGATCGAGCCGGCCGGCGACGAGATCGTGGGCGCGCTGTTCCAGCAGCCGCAGGTGCTCGTGTCAACCGACGAGGGCAAGACGTGGCAGACCCGCACGGCGCCGCTGCCGCTCATCTCGATCGAGGTCAACCCCGACGACCCCAAGCGCTGGGTCGGCGCCACCGAGCGCGGGATCTTCGTGTCCGAGGACGGCGGCGGGACCTGGCGCGAGCGCGATCCGACGCCGAACGTCCGCTTCGCCTGGGCCGACAGCGGGGAGCTGTACCGCGTCGACCCCGGCGGCCCGGTCAAGGTCAGCACCGACGGCGGCGAGGCGTGGGAGGACCGCGGCACGACCGGCGGCGAGCCGCAGGCGATCACGGTCGGCGAGGACGGGACCGTCTACGTCGCGCTCATCGACGGCACGCTCAAGGTGTCCGACGACGGCGGCCAGAACTTCACCGACCAGGTGAAGGGCGGCCTAGATGCGGCCGGCCTCTCGGGCTGTCGCCTCGGCGGCGTCGAGCTGGCGCTCCACGATGTCGAGCCCGCGGTCCCAGAAGCCCGGGTCGGCGAGGTCGACGCCGACGATCTTGCCGAGCTCCTCGGGGCTGCGCGAGCCGCCGGCGGCCAGCAGCTCGAGGTAGGCGGGCACGAAGCCCTCGCCCTCCTCCTCGTAGCGGCCGTAGACCGCCAGCGCCAGCAGCTGGCCGTAGGCGTACGCGTAGACGTAGCCGGGCGTGCCGATGAAGTGCGGCACGTACGACCACCACGAGCGGTAGCCGTCCGTCACCTCGACCGCGTCCCCGAGCAGCTCGGTCTGGGACTCCGCCCACAGCTCGCCGATCCGCTCGATCGCGAGCTCGCCCCGCTCGCGCCGATCGGTGTGGACCAGGTGCTCGAAGCGGTTCATGGCGACCTGGCGGAAGACCGTCGCGATCGAGCCCTCGATGCTCTCGGCCAGCAGCGCGAGGCGCGACTCCGGCGTCTCGGCCTCCTCGAGCAAGCGCCCGAACACGAGCGTCTCGCCGAACACGCTGGCGGTCTCGGCCATCGTCAGCGGCGTGGCCATGTGGAAGATGCCCTGGCGGGCGCCGAGCGCGGCGTGCACGCCGTGGCCGAGCTCGTGCGCGAGCGTGAGCACGTCGCGCCGCGTGTACGTGTAGTTGAGGAGCACGAACGGGTGGGAGGAGGGAACCGTGTAGGCGCAGAACGCGCCGCCGCGCTTGTTCGGCCGCACCGGGGCGTCGATCCACGAGTCGTCGAAGAAGCGCTGCACCAGCGAGCCGAGGTCGTCCGAGAACGAGCGGTAGGAGGAGAGCACGGTCTCCTTCGCCCGCGACCACTCGACGCGCTCCTGCTCCTGCGTGACGGCAGCCATGCGGTCGTAGTCCGCGAGACTGTCGAGGCCGAGCAGCCGCGCCTTCAGCCGGTACCAGCGCCGAGGGACCTCGTAGCGCGCGCGGACCGCCGAGACCAGCGCCTCGACCGACTCGTCGGACGCCTCGTTGGCGAGGTTGCGGCTGGCGAGCCAGTGCGGGAAGTGGCGGAGCCGGTCCTCGACCATCTTGTCGGCCAGGAGCGTGTTGAGCACGTACGCGCGCGTGCGCAGGCCCGGCTGCAGCGCGCCCGTGACGCGCTCGGCGGCGTCGCGGCGGACGTCGCGGTCGGGCGCGAACAGCCGTGCCAGCGCGACCTCGAGCGAGACCGGCTCGGCGACGTCCTCGAGCTCGACGGTGATGCCCGACGCCTGCTCCTCGAACAGCCGCGTCCACGCGGTCCGGCCGGTCAGCGCCTTCTCGGCGAGGATCTTCTCCTCCGGCTCCGACAGGAGGTGCGGGCGGTAGCGGCGGGCAGTGCGCAGGTGGTGGCGGGCGAAGTCCAGCCCGTCGGCGGCGAGCAGCTCCTCGGCCCGCTCGTCGTCGAGCGCCGCCCACTCGAGCTCGAAGAACAGCAGCGTGGTCTCGATCCCGGTCGCGCCCTCCTGGAGCTTCTGCAGCAGCGCGCCGCGGGCGGGGTCGGCGGTGTCGATCGAGAAGTTGAGCATCGCGTAGGAGCCGGCGCGGCCGAGCAGGTCCTGGATCGCCTCGAGTTCGTGCATGGCCGAAACCAGGCCGGGACCGTCGAAGTCGGCGACCTTGCCGGCGTAGGAAGCGGCGAAGGCGTCGGCGCGCCCCTGCGCGTCGGCGACCATTCGCTGGACCGCGGCGTCCGGGTCGTCCGCGCCCCCGTCGAGCAGCGGGGCGAGGTCCCAGGCCACCGCCTGGAGCTCGGGATCGGTCGTCGTCTCAGGCGCGGTCATGGCGCCACACGATAGGGCTACGAGTGCAGCGTGCCGCTCGCCGCGTCGGCGCGCAGACCGTCGAGCACGATCGCGAGGTGCCGGCGCCAGGCGCCGGGCACTGGATGCTCCATCGCCGCCGCGCTGCCGACGCCGCACATGAGGAGCCCGATGTCCTCCGCCCTCGCGTCTTGCCGCATCACGCCTGCCGCCTTGCAGCGGTCCATCAGCTCGCCGGTGGTGACGAGCAGGTCCTCCTTGCCCGGACACGAGCGGGCCTGCTTCATGCGCACGGCGCCGAGGATCTCCGTGAACGCGCGGTCGCCGGCCGTCTTCTCGGCGCCGAACCACAGGGCGCGCGTGAACGCCTCCCACGGGTCGTCGAGCGTCAGCAGCGTGCGCACGTAGACCGCCACGACCGCGAACACCTCGTCGCTGAGCGCGTTGAGCAGCGCCTCCTTGGTCGGGAAGTGGCGGTAGACGGTGCCGACGCCGACGTCCGCGCGGCGGGCGACGTCGTCCATCTGCGCGTCGACGCCCTGCTCGGCGAAGACCGCGCGGGCGCCGGCGAGCACCTTCTCGCGATTGCGACGGGCGTCGGCGCGGAGCGGTTTTGAGAGTGTGGACATCCGAACTTGAAAACGGAACCGGGACTCCGTATGGTACACAACCGAAACCGGAATTCAGGTTCCAGATTTGATACCTGGCTGGTCAGCCAGGGCCCCAAACCTCCTTCCTCCCCAGGAGTTCCCTTCATGCCTTCCACCGCTTCGAATAAGTGGCTCGCGATGGCGCTGCTCGCAGCGGCGCAGTTCGTGGTCATTCTCGACGCGTCGATCGTCAACGTCGCGCTCCCGTCGATCGGGGCCGACCTCAACTTCTCGCAGGAGAACCTGTCGTGGGTCGTCAACGCCTACGTGCTCGTCTTCGGCGGGTTCCTGCTGCTGGGCGGCCGCATGGCGGACCTGCTCGGTCGACGCCGGCTCTTCATGATCGGCCTCGTCGTGTTCGCGCTCGCCTCGCTCGCGGGCGGCCTGTCGCAGACCGAGGGCCAGCTGATCGCTGCACGCGCGGTCCAGGGCCTTGGCGGTGCGCTCCTCTCCCCGGCCGCGCTCTCGCTCGTCACCGTGCTGTTCGCCGAAGGCGCCGAGCGCAATAAGGCGATGGGCGTCTGGGGAGCCGTGGCCGGCTCCGGCGGCGCCGTCGGCGTGCTCCTCGGCGGCATGCTCACCGAGTGGGCCGGCTGGGAGTGGGTGCTGTTCGTGAACGTGCCGGTCGGCATCGCGGCCGCGCTGCTGGCTCCGCGGCTCCTGCCCGAGTCGCGCAACGAGGGCGCACGCCACTTCGACTTCGCGGGCGCGATCTCGGTGACGGCCGGCCTGTCGCTCCTCGTGTACACGCTCGTCGACGCCAACAACGCGGGCTGGGGCTCGGCGCAGACGATCGGGCTGGGCGCGCTCTCGCTCGGGCTGATCGCGGCCTTCTACGTGATCGAGCGCCGCTCCAAGGCTCCGCTGATGCCGTTCCCGGGCATCTTCCGCATCCGGACGATCACCGGGATCAACGTGTCGGCGGTCCTGATCGCCGCCGCGCTGTTCTCGATGTTCTTCTTCATCTCGCTCTACATGCAGCAGGTCCTCGGGTTCTCGGCACTCGAGGCCGGGCTCGCCTACCTGCCGCTGGCGGTCGGGATCATCATCACGGCGGGCGCCAGCGCGGGCCTCGTCACCCGGTTCGGCTTCAAGCCGGTGCTGGTGACGGGCCTGATCGTGACCGCGGCCGGGCTGCTGTGGTTCACGCAGGTGGACGCCGGCGGCAGCTATGTGAGCGACCTGCTCGGGCCGATGCTGCTCGCCGCGGTCGGGCTCGGCCTGGCCTTCGTGTCGATGACCGTCGCCGCGGTGAGCGGAGTCGAGGCGAACGAGGCCGGTCTGGCCTCCGGCCTGATCAACACGTCGCAGCAGATCGGCGGCGCGCTCGGTCTCGCGATCCTGGCCACCGTCGCCAACAGCCGCACGGAAGACGCGTTCGCGACGGGCGCGTCGAAGGCCTCGGCGCTGACCGACGGCTTCCAGGCCGCGTTCGCGGTCGGGGCCGGCTTTGCGATCGCCGGTGCGCTGCTGGCCATGGTCCTGGTCTCCGGCCGCGCGTCGCGCGAGCACGCCGAGGCCGCGCGCCGCGGCGAGCTCGATCCCGCCGCGGCGATCGCCTAGCCCCGCCCTCGTCGGGCATCGCCGCGCCTGCGGCGATGCCCGACGACCTCACCCGAGCGCCGCGATCAGCGACTCCGCAGGCGCGTGTGGGTCGTCGAACAGGCCGTCGAGCCGGTCTCCGGCCAGCAGCTCGCACTTCGCGGCGAGCTGCGCTTCGGACATGGGCGCCTCGGGCGAGCCGCGCGAGGCCGGCACGCGGGCGACCTCCTCGCCGCGCAGAGCAAGCACGGCCTCGGCCTGGCGAAGCGCGTCGTCGGTGGTGAGCCTTACGCGCTCGCGGGCGAGCGCCTGGACCTCGGGGTCGACGCCGTCGAAGCTCGCGGGGGTCGGCTCCCCGTGCAGGACGACGTACGCGACCAGGTACGGGATCGAGAACTTCGCCTGCAGGCCGTCTTCGACCTCGTCGTAGGCGGCGGCCCGCCGCGCGACCGGGTGGACGGCGACCTCGATCGGGTCCGCGGAGCCGGCCAGCGCTTCCCGCTCCTCGGCCGCCGCCTGCACCGCGCTGTGGCTCATCAGGCAGCACGGCCACGGCTTGATCCAGTTCTCGTCGATCGCCCGACGATCATCGCCGGGGGCCGGACGATCCCCGGCGGGGTCGCTGACGATTTCGTCGGCCGGCCCGAACGCGGCTTCGAAGCCCGCGTCATGCCCGAGCACGTCGGCGGTGATCGTCGCGCCGCCGGCCACGATCCTCGCCGCGTGGACGCCGGCCGCCGCGGCCAGGCCGACCTGCAGCGACTTGCCGTCCGACCCGAACGCCGCTCGCAGGCCGCCGGCTTGCAGCAGCGCCAGCCGCTCGGCAGCGCCCGTGCGCTCCTCGTCGAGCCCGAGCAGGAGCGCGGCCGCGTGGGCGGCTCCGGCGGCGCCGCAGACCGCCGTCGGGTGCCAGCCGCCGGCGTAGAGGTCGTGGGAACGGCTCAACGCGCCCATCGCCTCGAAGCCCGCCGCGTGGGCGTCGAGCGCGTCGCCGACGCTGCGGTCGAGCTCGGCGGCCAGCGCGATCGCGGCCGGCGCCGTGGGCGCACTGAGGTGCGCGATGCCCGGCAGGTAGGTGTCGTCGAAGTCGAGCACATGGCCCGCCGCCCCGAGCCACGCGACGCGCTCGAGCAGCCCGTCGCCGGCCGCCCGCGACGCGCGCGCCGCCCGCTGCTCGCGGCCGCCGTAGGCGCACGCCAGCCAGTCGAGCATCGCGGTCCGGTGGTTGCTCATCGGACGGCGACGCGCCAGACCCAGGCGATCAGCAGCCCTTGGACCGGCAGCCGCGCCCACAGCAGCGGGCGCGGGATGGCGCGGAAGCGGTCGGCGTTGACGGCCATGTTCACGTTGGCCGGGAAAATCGCGATGAGCGTGGTGATCAGCCACCATCCGGCGGCGCGGCGAGTCCGCGCCGCCAACACCCCGGCGCCGCCCGCCATCTCCGCCACGCCGCTCGCGTACACGATGTCGCGCTTGCGCGGGAGCGCGTCCGGCACGATCGCAACGTACGGGCGCGGCTTGAGGAAGTGCATGGCGCCGGCGGCGAGGAAGAAGCCGCCGAGAAGGTGTCTGCCCACGGCCGTACGGTTGCACGAACGGCCGGGGTGTAGCGTCAGCAGGGTGGTCGACGACTCCCTTCCGACGATCTACGAGTGGGCGGGCGGCGACGACGCCCTCGCGCGCTGGCTGAACGCGTTCTACGACCTCGTCGAGGAGGACGCCGAGCTGGCGGCTCTCTTCGGCGGGAAGGTGAGCGAGGAGCACCGCCGGAACGTGACGCTGTGGTGGTGCGAGGTGATGGGCGGTCCCGCCCGCTACACCGGGGACCACGGCGGCTACGAGCACATGCTGGCCAGGCACCGCGGGCTCGGGATCACGCCCGACATGCGGCTCCGGTTCGTCACGCTCCTCAGCCGCGCCGCCGACATCGCCGAGCTGCCCGAAGACCCCGAGTTCCGCGCCGCGCTCATGAGCTACGCCGAGTGGGGGACGCGCCTCGCGCTCCAGAACTCGCAGCCCGGCGCCGAGGTGGCCGAGCACGCCCCCGTGCCGCGCTGGGGCTGGGGTGTCGCGCCGCCGTACCGGCCATGAAACGGGCGGCGGTCGTCCTCGTCCTCATGCTCGCCGGCTGCGGCGGCGGGGGCGGCGACGAGCTGCCGGCCGAGGTGGTGGCATTCGAGCAGCGGCTGGAGGCGCCGCGCGGGACGCTGCACGTGGTGACCGACGAGCTCCGCGTCGTCCCGGAGCCCTTCATGCCGGACCTGCCGCCGGGCGGGTGGAGCGACGAGGTCTGGCTCGACCTCGGCGGCCGCGGCTGGCGCGCACACCGGACCACCCGCGACGGCGGGTTCCTGCAGGTGGCCGACAAGCGCGGCGTCCGCACGTACACCCGCTTCGGCTTCACCGGCTACCAGGGCTGGCTGCGCGAGGACCCGGACTACCTGATGCGGCCGTGGAAGAGGAGCGGCGTCGTCGACCCCGTCCGGCTCGTCCGCGAGGGCCGGCTCACGGTGGTCGGACGCCGGATGGTCCGGGGCCGCGCCGCCCACATCGTGGTCGTCGACCCGGATCCGGCGCTCAACACCCGCCTCTACATCGCGCGCGACGACGGCGACCTGCTCCGCATCACGTACAACAGCGAGAGCGCCGGGCGCATGCGCATGATCGTCCAGGACTACCTGGTGTTCGAGGTCGGCCTCCAGCGGCCGCGCAGTCTGGCCGAATTCTTCGGCCGCAGCTAGAGCTGCCGCCGCCCCTGGAAGCGCGGCAGGCCGTCGTCGGGGAGCGGCTCCCAGTCGGGCGCCGACTCGACGAACTGATGCCACTGCGGGCGGATGCCGGGATCGCCGTCGACCGCTCCCAGCCGCACGCCGACGATGCCGTCGCCGCCCGGCTGCCCGGTGAAGACGTGCCCGCCGCACACGGTGCAGAACGACTTCGCCATGCCGTCCGGCGGCTGCCAGGCCCCGACCGAGTCGGCGCCGGCGACGAGCCGGAACGCGCTCGCCTCGACGATCCCGTTCTCCGACCACAGCGCCCCGCTGCGCCGCTGGCAGCGCTTGCAATGGCAGTAGCCCGCGGTCTGGAACGGCGCGGTGACCTCGAAGCGCACGGTCCCGCAGGCGCAGCCGCCGGTGAGAGGAGCGTTCATGGCCTCACCTTAAGCAGCTCGGCCGCGGCGTGCTGTCCGCCGTGCTCGGCCCAGTTGGCCGGCGTGCCCTGGTAGAGGTCGTCGACGGCGGCGGGATCCGCGCCGGCGTCGAGCAGCGCGCGGATCGCGTCGAGCTGGCCGCTCTGCGCGGCGAGATGCAGCGCGGTGGTCTTCTGGCCGTGCCCCGGGCCGCCGAACGTCGTGCGCTGGCCGACCAACGCGCCGAGCGCGACGAGCCGCTCGATCGACGCCACGCGCCCGCACGCTGCGGCCCAGCTCAGTGCCGTGCCGCGGTAGACGTCGGCGGCGACGTCCGCGCCACGCTCCACGAGCGCCTCGATCGCGTCCGGCCGGTCGTTGCGCGCCGCCCACGAGAGCGCCTCGTCGAGCACCTCCTGCGGGTCGTCGGACGGCCGCCAGGGCGGGAAGCCGCTGTGCGGCCGGTAGAAGCCCCGCTCCGCGCCCGCGGAGCCGGAGGCGAGCACCTCGTCGATCAACTCGAGCCGACCCAGACCGGCGGTCGTCCGGAGGTTGCGCGGGTGCACGCCGCGCTCGGCCAGCAGCTCGGCCGTCGCGCGATTGCCCCAGAACAGCGCAACGACGAGCGGTGTGCCGCCCGCGCCGCGCGCCGGCACGTCGACCTGCGCGTCCGCGTCGAGCAGGAGCGTCGCCATCGCCGGCAGGTCGCTGTACGCCGCCTGGTGCAGCGGCGTCCAGCCGTGGACGTTGCCGCGCGTCACGTCCGCGCCGCGCTCGAGCAGGAGCCTCACGAGCCGCTCGTCGCACGTCGCCGACGCCATCCCCAGCAGATCGTTGCCGTTCGTGCCCTGCTCGCGGACCAGATCGGGCCACTCGCCGAGCAGCGCCGCGAGGCCGTCGACGTCGTGCGCCTCGATCGCGCGGTACGCGCGAACGAACGGGTCCCCGTCGAGGTGCGCGAGCTGGGCGTTGAGCTCCTGCCAGTCCGGCGAAGTCGTGCTCGCGCGCGATCACGACCCGCGCGCCCTCGAGGGTCAGCGGCGCGTCGTGCCGGGCGAACGCCGCCACCGCGTCCTCCGTGCCGTCCTCGGCGGAGGCCAGCAGACCGAACGCGCGCCCCTCGTAGTACTCGGGGTCCGCGTGATACGGCCTCATGACAGGTGGTGCCGGTGCGCGACGGCCGCCGCCTCGGTGCGGGAGCGGACGTTGAGCTTGGAGAGGATGCGCGAGACGTGCACGCTCGCGGTCTTCTCGGCCATGAAGAGCTGCGCCCCGATCTCCCGGTTGGTGGCGCCCTCGGCCACGAGCGCGAGCACCTGCCGCTCGCGGGACGTGAGGCCGAAGCCGTCCTCGTCCTCTTCGATCTCTTCGGGCTCGGGGAGCTCGGCGTCGAGCGGGAGCCGCGCCCGCGCCGCGAGGCCTTCGACTTCGCCGCGCAGCCAGCTCGCGCCGAGCCGGATCGCGACCGCGTCGGCGGCCAAGGCGGCCTGCGTGGCTGCCTCGCGGTCGCCCGCGGCGGCGTAGGCCTCGGCCTCGCGCCAGCGCATGACGGCGGCGGGCTCCGGACGCGTGAGCTCCTCGAACGCCTGCGCGGCGCGCTCGTACGCCGGCGGGTCGGGACGTCCGGCGGCGCGCCCGGCCTCGGCGCGGGCGCCGAGCAGCATCGCGCACTCCACCGGCCGCGTCCGGGTGGCGGCCGCCGCGACACGGGCCAGGAGGTCGTCGACGCGGCGCATCGCCGCCCGCTCCGCCTCGCCGTCGCCGAGGTCGCGAGCGCGTTGTGCGGCGTCGGCCTCGACGGTGACGCCGCCGAACGCGACGGCGCCCACGCGGGCGGCGTCGTCGGTGCAGAACTCCATCAGGTCGAGGCCGCGGTCGATCGCCGCGCGGGCGCCGTCGAGGTTGCCCTCGCGGCGCCGCAGCTCGGCGCCCAGGTAGGCGACCGGCCCGACGAACTGCGGCTCGCTCGACTCGGCCGCGAGCTCCTCGAGCTCGGTCAGGGTCTCGCGCGCGGCGTCGTGGCTGCCGCGGCCCATCGCCAGGTGCAGCCGGCGGAGGCCGATGTTGACGCGCGTATGCGTGCCGGTCCAGCGCTGCGGGTCGGGCAGGTTCTCCTCTGATCGCTCCCAGTCGCCGACGTCGTAGGCGAACTCGGAGACCTGGGCATCGAGCCACATCATCGCGATCGGGCGCCGCCCCTCGACGGCCTCGCGGCCCTCCTCGGCCACGGCCATCGCCTCGTCCGAGCGCCCGAGGATGTGGAGCATGTCGGAGTAGTTGACGTACGCGTCGGAGATGTCCGGCAGGTTGTCGCGCTCGCGTGCGATTCGGATCGCCTCTCGCAGCTGCTCGGCGCCGGCGTCGACCTCGCCGGTCATCGCGAGGCAGAAACCGAGCGTGTTGCGCGCGTGGCCCTCGATCAGGTGCATGCCCGCGGCGATCGTCGCGTCGAGCGCCTTGCGCGCGGTCTCGACGCCGTCGCCGAATCGGCCGTCGAGCATGCGGCCGCGGGCCAGGCCCGCCAGCAGCCGTGCGCGCGCCTCCCGTTCCGTGCCGTCCGCTGCCTCGATCAGCTCGAGCGCGCGCTCGAGCGTGGCGATGCTCGACTTCGGGCGGTTGAGGCTGCGCTGCGCCCGTGCGATCACGGACAGGATCTTCGCCGCGCGGTGCGGGTCGGGCTCGGGGCCGAGCTGCTCGAGCGCCGACTCGGCCAGGGCGAGCTGGCGGCCGGGGTGGCCGAGCGCGCCCGCGACGTCGCCGGCGCGGACGAGCAGCGTCACCCTGTCCGCGCCCACGCGCTCCTCGGCGTCGGGCACGCGGTCCCAGAGCTCGAGTGCGCGCTCGAACAGCGCGCTGGCCTCGCCGAACGCGTAGACGCACTCGGCGGCGGTCGCCGCCCGGACAGCCCACGTCAGCGCTGCCGGCTGCTCGCCGGCGGCGGCGAAGTGGTGGGCGACGGCGGCCTGTAGCACGGCACCCGCGCGGTCGTCGACGCGCTGCTCGAGCGCGCGGCCGAGCGTGAGGTGCAGCGACGCCCGCTCGCCAGGCAGGAGATCGTCCTCGACGACCTCCCGCAGCAGCGCGTGGCGGAACCGGTAGCGGCCGTCGTCGTCGGCGACGAGGATGTGCGTGTCGACCGCCTCGCGCAGTGCGTCGCGCAGGGTGCGCTCGTCGAGCCCGCTGATCTGCGCCAGCAGCGGGTGGTCGACGCGCTGGCTCACGGCGACGAGCCGGAGGAGCTCCTGCGCGGGTTCCGACAGCCCCTCGACCCGCAGCATCAGCGCGTCGCGCAGCGTGTCGGGCGCCGCGCCGCGGCCGTCGAGCCCGGCCGCGAGCAGCTCCTCGCAGTAGAGCGGGTTGCCGCCCGAGCGCGTCCACAGCCGCTCCAGCAGGTCGGCCTCCGGCGGAGCGCCGAGGATGTCCGCGAGCTGGTCGGCGAGCTCGTCGCGCGTCAGCGGCTCGATCGTGATGCGGCGGGCGCGCGCCGCGCGCTCGACCTCGGCCAGCAGCGGTCGCAGCGGGTGGCGCCGGTGCAGCTCGTCGGGACGGTAGGACGCGACGACGAGCACCCGCTCGGCGACGAGGCTGCGCGCCAGGAACGCCAGCGCCGCGCGGGTCGAGCGGTCGGCCCAGTGGATGTCCTCGATCAGCAGCAGCACCGGCCGCTCCTCGCCGAGCGCGTCGAGCAGCGACAGCAGGCCCTCGAACAGCCGCGCCTGCGCGCCGCCCTCCGAGCGCGGATCGGCCGACTCGCCGGCGGGTGCAGCGCGGCCCGGCAGGAGCGGGGCGACGGCAGCCCGCACCGGCTCGGTGAGCGCCGGGTCGCCGGAGCGGGCGAGCGGCCGCAGGGCAGCGACGAGCGGGACGTACGGCAGCTCGCTCTCGCCGAGGTCGACGCAGTCGCCGGAGAGCACGAGCGCGCCCTGGCCGGCGGCGCGCCGCTCGAACTCGGCGAGCAGGCGCGACTTGCCGACGCCCGACTCGCCCGCCACGAACGCGAGCGAGGGACGGCCGTCGGCGGCGTCGGCCAGCGCGGCCTCGAGCTCGGTCAGCTCGGTCGTCCGACCGATCAGCCGGGAGCTCGAGACCCTCATGGAATCAGCGCGCGGTGTCCAAATCGAGCGCGCAGGAGTTGATGCAGTACCGCATGCCGCCGGCGTCGCGCGGGCCGTCGTCGAACACGTGGCCCAGGTGCCCGCCGCAGTTGCGGCACACGACCTCGGTGCGGTTCATGCCCCACGAGCGGTCCTTGCGCACCTCGACCGCCTCGGCCACCTTCGGCTCGGTGAAGCTCGGCCAGCCGGTGCCCGAGTCGAACTTCGTGTCGGACGAGAACAGCTCGGCGCCGCAGCCGGCGCAGCGGTACATGCCGTCCTCGTGGTTGTCCCAGTAGCGGCCCGTGAAGGCGCGCTCGGTCCTGCCCTTGCGCAGGACCTCGTACTGCTCTGGGCTCAGCTCCTCGCGCCACTGCGCGTCAGTCTTCGTCTTCGTCTCCATGCCTCTAATTCTAGGCTCCGTCCGTCGTCGCCCCGGTCGGTGATCGCCTCGTGCCAGAGCGCGATGGACCGGGCGGGCTCGGAGCCGTCCCCGGCCGCCGCGGCCGCCGCGCGCAGCACGTCGCGACGGGACATGCCCGCGAGGGCTCGCGCGTCGGGCACCCGCTCCCACAGCGCGAGCGCGCGCTCGAACTGACGCAGCGCCTCGCGGTGCGCGAACAGGCGCTGCGCCTGGAGGCCGGCGGCCACCGACGCCTCGAGCGCGCGCGGGAGGTCCTGCGCGCCGCGCCAGTGGTGGGCACGCTCGGCCGGGGAATCGAAGGTGGGCGCCAGCGCGGCGTGCAGCGCGGTCCGCTCGCCTGGGAGCAGGTCCTCGTAGATCGCCTCGCGCACGAGCGCGTGCCGGAACGCGTACGTCGCGTCGGACCGGGCGACGAGGATCCGGTGCGCGACCGCCTCCTGCGCGCCGTCGACCCGCTCGCCCACCACCGCCTGCAAGCGCGCATGGCCGACCGGCCGCTCGGCGACGGCAGCCACGCGGACGACCTCCCGGGCGGCCGACGGAAGGCGCGCGAAGCGCTCGACCACGGCGTCGCGCAGGGTGGCCGGGAGGCGCCCGGCGCCGCCGGACCAGGCCGCCAGCAGCTCCTCGATGCACAGCGGATTGCCCTGGCTGCGGGCGTACAGGCGACGGATCAGCTCGTCGTCGGGCGCGGCGCCGAGGACGGCGGCGGCCTGGTCGGCGGCCTCGTCGCGGCTGAAGGGCTCGAGCGCGATCCGCCGCACGCCCGCCGCACGCTCGAGCTCGGCCAGCACCGGCCGCAGCGGGTGGCGGCGGTGCAGCTCGTCGGAGCGGTAGGTCGCGATCAGGCTTCGCGACTCGCTCTGGGCGAGGAAGACGAGGAAGTCGAGTGTCGAGGGATCGGCCCAGTGCAGGTCCTCGACGACGAGCACCACCCGGCCGAGCCGCGAGCGCAGCGCCTCGAACACATGCGGCCGGCTCGTCCCCTCGGGCAGCGACCCGAGCGCCTCGACGAGCGGGGCGTACGGGAAGTCCGGTCCGCGGCAGTGGCCGGTGAGCAGCCGCGCGTCGCCGTGCGCGACCTCCCGGACGAGTCGGCTCTTGCCGACGCCCGGCTCACCGGCCACCAGCACGAACCCGCCGTCGGAGACCTCGGCGAGCGCCGCGCGCTCCTCGGCCCGCCCGACGAGCGTGGGGCTGGAGAGAGGGAGAAGGAGCGTGCTCACCGGCCGGCGCCGCTTGGGCGGAGCCGGCCGGGCACGGGGGAGGAGGGAGCAGCGCGGCGCTCGTCGCGGGCGAAGCGTCGGCGCACGCGGCCGAACCGGCGGGCCCGGCGGGCGGCGTCAACGCGGTCGGCGACGAAATCGTTGGCGATGGTGATGGCGTTGAGCGTGTGCATGCCAGCCAAATTACGGCTGAGACGGGCGGTCTACATCGGGAGGTCGCGCCGACCTCAGGGGTCCGACCCCTTACCCACGCCTGAGAACCCCTTAGTGCGCCGCGTCGCGTAGCCTCCGGAGCGCAAGCGACGAGGAGAGAGAGCCGCATTGACCCAGGCGACCGAGACCACACTCGACGAGCTGTGCGTCAACACGATCCGCACGCTCTCGATGGACGCGGTTCAGAAGGCCAACTCGGGCCACCCCGGGACCCCGATGGCGCTGGCGCCGGTGACGTACCTGCTCTACACGCGCATCATGCGCCACTCACCGGAGCACCCCGGCTGGCCCGCACGCGACCGCTTCGTGCTGTCGGCCGGCCATGCGTCGATGCTCCTGTACTCCACGCTGCACCTGACGGGCTACGGGATCACGCTGGACGACCTCAAGAACTTCCGCCAGCTCGGGTCGCCGACCGCGGGCCACCCCGAGTACGGCCACGCGCCTGGGATCGAGACCACCACCGGCCCGCTCGGCCAGGGGATCTCGACCGCCGTGGGGATGGCGCTCGGCGAGCGGATGCTCGCCGCACGCTTCGACGAGGAGATGGTCGGCCACTACACGTACGTCATCGCCTCCGACGGCGACCTCGAGGAGGGCGTCTCCTCGGAGGCGAGCTCGCTCGCCGGCCACCTCGGACTCGGCCGCCTGATCGCCTTCTACGACGACAACCACATCTCGATCGAGGGCGACACCGCGCTGGCCTTCTCCGAGGACGTCGGCAAGCGCTACGAGGCCTACGGCTGGCACGTCCAGAACCTCGGCGAGGACCTCGACCTCGACACCATGGAGGCGGCCGTCGAGGCCGCGCAGGCCGAGGCCGGCCGGCCGAGCCTGATCATCATCCGCACCCACATCGCGCCGGGCTCGCCGAACAAGCAGGACACGCACGAGGCGCACGGCTCGCCGCTCGGCGAGGAGGAGATCCGGCTCACCAAGGAGGCCTACCACTGGCCCAGCCAGGAGCCGTTCTTCATCCCCGACGAGGCGCTCGCGCACTTCCGCGAGTGCGTCGACCGCGGGCGCGAGATGTACGACGAGTGGGACCGGCGGTTCCCCGACCGCGGCGAGCTCGAGCGGATGCTCGCCCGGCGGCTGCCCGACGGCTGGGACGCCGACGTGCCGAAGAAGGGGCCGGACGCGGGCATGATCGCGACCCGCAAGGCCTCCAACGAGGTCATCCAGTGGGCGGCCGCCCAGGTGCCCGAGATGGTCGGCGGCTCGGCCGACCTCGCGCCGTCCACGCTGACGCTGATCAACGGCGGCGGCAGCGTGGAGGCAGGCGACTACGCCGGCCGCAACTTCCACTTCGGCATCCGCGAGTTCGGGATGGGGGCGATCGTCAACGGCCTCGTGCTGAGCGGCTTCCGCGCCTTCGGGGCCACCTTCCTGATCTTCAACGACTACATGAAGGGGGCGGTCCGCCTCGCGGCCCTGATGGGGATCCCGTCGACCTTCGTCTACACGCACGACTCGATCGGCCTCGGCGAGGACGGGCCGACGCACCAGCCGATCGAGCAGCTCGCCCAGCTGCGCGCGACCCCCAACATCGACGTCGTGCGGCCGGCGGGCTTCAACGAGACCGCCCTTGCCTGGCGCCACGCGCTGAGCCAGACCGACCGGCCGACCGTGCTCGCGCTCTCGCGCCAGGGGCTGCCGGTGTGGGACCCGACCGGGGTCGCCGAGGACGCCGTGGCGCGTGGCGCGTACGTGCTGAAGGACTCCCAGGGCGAGCCGGAGCTGATCCTCATGGGCACCGGCTCGGAGGTGCACCAGGCCCACGAGGCGTTGAAGCTGTTGGAGGCGGACGGCGTGCGCGTGCGGCTGGTGAGCATGCCGTGCCTGGACCGCTTCGCCGAGCAGGACCAGGACTACCGCGACAGCGTGCTCCCGCCCTCCGTGCGGGCGCGCGTTGCCGTCGAGGCCGCCAGCCCGCTCGGCTGGCATCGCTGGGTCGGCGACGACGGTGACGTCATCGCCATGGAGGGCTTCGGCGCCTCGGCCCCGGCCAAGGCGCTGTACGAGCACTTTGGCTTCAACGGGCCGGCGATCGCGGATCGCGCCCGCGCGGTTCTGGAAAGGACGAGGTCATGAGCGTCACATCAGTGAACGAGCGGCTCGCGGCCCTCACGGCGGCGGGCACCAGCGTGTGGCTGGACCAGATCCGCCGAGGGATGATCGAGGACGGCGAGCTCGAGCGGATGGTGGCCGAGGACTCGCTGCGCGGCGTCACGTCCAACCCGGCGATCTTCGAGAAGGCGATCCTCGGCTCGTCGGACTACGACGACGACATGGCGGCGGCGGCCCGCGAAGGGCTTTCGGCGCGCGAGGTCTACCGCCGGCTCGCGGTCCGCGACGTCCAGCTGGCGGCCGACGTGCTTCGCCCCGTCTACGACGAGACCGGCGGCCTGGACGGCTACGTGTCGCTGGAGGTCGCCCCGCGCCTCGCGCACGACACGGAGGGCACGCTCGAGCAGGCGCGCATGTACTGGGACCTGGTCGATCGCCCGAACCTGATGATCAAGATCCCGGCGACCGACGAGGGCATCCCGGCGATCGAGGAGGCGCTCTACGAGGGCCTCAACGTCAACATCACGCTCCTGTTCGCGGTGTCCTACTACGAGCAGGTGATGGAGGCCTTCATCCGTGCGATGGAGCGCCGGCAGGAGGCCGGGCGCCCGCTCGACCGCCACTCGGTCGCGTCGTTCTTCGTCTCCCGCGTCGACACCGAGGTCGACAAGCGCCTCGAGGCCGCGGGCCGGACCGATCTCGCCGGGCGCGCCGGGCTCGCCAACGCCCGCGCCGCCTACCTGCGGTTCCGTGAGATCTTCGACGGCGAGCGGTTCGCCGCCCTGCGCGAGGCCGGCTGCCCGGTCCAGCGGCCGCTGTGGGCGTCCACCGGCGTCAAGAACCCGGCCTACCCGGAGACGATGTACGTCTACGGGCTCGTCGGCCGCGACACCGTCAACACGATGCCGCTGCCCACGCTGACCGCGGCGGCGGGCGACGGATATCCGTCCCCACCCACCCAGACGGCGGCCGAGGACCCGGCCGCCGACCTCGACGCGCTGCGCGAGGCCGGCATCGACCTCGACGACGTGACCGACAAGCTGCTGCGCGACGGCATCGACGCGTTCGTGGTCCCGATGAACAAGCTGCTCGACGGGATCGAGAGCAAGCGCGAGGCGATCGTCACCGGCCGCCCGGAGACCATCGACGCCGACCTTCCCGCCGCGCTCGAGCAGGCCGTCGCCGGCCGCCTGCGCCGCGCGCACGACGACGACGTCGTGCACCGGATCTGGCACCGGGACGGGACGCTCTGGGCGCCGGCAGGCACGCCGGAGGTCACGAACCGCCTCGGCTGGCTCGACATCGCCGAGAAGATGCTCGAGAACGTGGACGACCTCGAGGCGTTCGCCGACGAGGTCCGCGCCGCCGGCTACACCGACGTCGTGCTATGCGGCATGGGCGGCTCGAGCCTGGCGCCCGAGGTGCTCCGCCGCTCGTGCGCCGACCAGGCGATGACGCTCCACGTGCTCGACTCGACGCACCCCGACGTGGTGAAGGCGACCACCGACGCGATCGACCTCTCCAAGACCCTGTTCGTCGTCTCCTCCAAGTCCGGCGGGACGATCGAGACGATGTCGCAGTTCAAGGCCTTCCACGAGCTGCAGAGCGACGGCGCGCATTACGTCGCCGTCACCGATCCCGGCACGTCGCTGGCCGAGCTGGGCCGCGAGCACGGCTTCCGGCGCGTGTTCGAGAACGACCCCGAGATCGGCGGGCGCTACTCGGCGCTGTCGTACTTCGGCCTCGTCCCGGCCGCGCTGATTGGCGTCGACGTCCGCGCCGTGCTCGAGACCGCGCAGGAGGCGGCCGCCAACTGCCAGCGCAAGGACGACAACTCCGGGCTGTGGCTGGGGATCGCGCTCGGCGAGCTGGCCCGCAACGGCCGCGACAAGCTCACGTTCGTGGTCGACGAGCCGCTGTCCGCGTTCGGCCTCTGGGTCGAGCAGCTCGTGGCCGAGTCGACGGGCAAGCTCGGCCGCGGCATCCTGCCGATCGCCGACGAGCCGCTCGTGGATCCGGACGCCTACGGGCCCGACCGCGTGTTCCTGCACATCGCGGTCGGCGACGAGGACAACGCGGCGAAGGTCGCCGCCCTGCGCAAGGCCGGGCACCCGACGATCACCGTCCGCGCCGACGGGCCGGCCGACCTCGGGCGGATCTTCTTCCACTCCGAGTTCGCGACCGCGGTCGCGGGCTGGGTGCTCGAGCTCAACCCGTTCGACCAGCCCAACGTGCAGGAGGCCAAGGACAACACCGCGAAGGCGCTGGCCGAGGGCCCGCAGGACATCGACGCGGGGAGCCTCGACGAGCTGCTCTCCGGGCTCGAGCCGCCGAGCTACGTCGCGATCCTCGCGTTCGTGCCCTACAGCGACGAGATCGACGCCGCGGCGGCGCGGCTGCGCGAGCGGCTTGTCCGCGACCACGGCGTCGCGACCACGTTCGGCTACGGCCCGCGCTACCTGCACTCCACCGGGCAGTTCCACAAGGGCGGCCCGTCGGCGGGCCGGTTCATCGAGATCGTCGACGACACGGCGACCGACGTCGCAGTCCCCGGCGAGTCCTTCGGGTTCAAGACGCTCATCCGGGCGCAGGCCGACGGCGACCTGCTGACGCTGCGCGCCCACGGCTTGCCTGCCGTCCGCGTCGGCAAGGAGGTGTTCTGATGCAACTCGGGTTCGTGGGGCTCGGGAAGATGGGCGGGAACATGGTCCATCGCATCCACCGCGACTCGGACCACCAGGTCGTCGCGTTCGACTTCAGCGCCGAGGCCGTCAGCGCGGCCGAGGGCCACGGGGCGGCCGGCGCGTCCTCGCTCGAGGATCTGGTGAGCAAGCTCGACCCGCCGCGCACGGTGTGGGTGATGGTGCCGGCGGGCGACGCGACCGAGCAGACGGTCTTCGCGCTCGCCGACCTCTTCGACGAGGGCGACACGGTCGTCGACGGCGGCAACACCAACTGGCACGACGACGTGCGGCGCGCGGCGGCGCTCGACGAGCGCGGGATCCACTACGTCGACGTCGGCACGTCCGGCGGCGTGTGGGGGCTGGAGGTCGGCTACTGCATGATGGTCGGCGGCCACGAGGAGAGCGTCCAGCGCCTCGCCCCGATCCTCGACGTGCTGGCACCGCCGGACGGCTGGCAGCACTTCGGCGACGCCGGCGCGGGCCACTTCGTGAAGATGGTCCACAACGGCGTGGAGTACGGGATCATGCAGGCCTACGCCGAGGGCTTCGAGCTCATGCACCGCTCGAAGTTCAGCCCCGACCTCAAGGAGGTCGCGGGCCTCTGGAACCGCGGGTCGGTCGTGCGCTCGTGGCTGTGCGAGCTCGCCGAGCGCGCGTTCGAGCAGGAGGGCAACGACCTCGAAGGCCTGAAGGGGCACGTCAGCGACTCCGGCGAGGGTCGCTGGACGATCATCGACGGCATCGACCTCGACGTCCCCACCCCGGTGATCACCGCCTCGCTGTACGCCCGCTTCTACTCGCGCGGCAACGGCGACTACACGCACCGCGTGCTCGCGGCGCTGCGCAACCAGTTCGGCGGGCACGCCGTGGAGCGGGCGGCGGGAGGGGGCTGAGATGGCCCTGGCCACGGAGAACCCGCTGGTCGAGGGGCTCGAGCGGCTTCCGGTCCCGGCCACCACGCTGGTGATCTTCGGCGCCTCGGGCGACCTCTCACGCCGGAAGCTGCTCCCCGCGCTCTACAACCTCGCGCACGAGGGCGCACTGCCGGAGCGCTTCAGCCTCATCGGCGTCTCGCGGCGCGACATCTCCGACGAGGACTTCCGCAGCCAGGCGCGCGAGGCGATCCAGGAGTTCTCCCGCCGCCAGCCGGATCCGCAGGTGCTGGAAGGGCTGCTCGAGCGGATGCAGTACATCGGCAACCCGTTCGACAACGTCGAGGGCTACGCGAAGATCGGCGCGGCGATGGACGCGCTCGACGAGGAGGCCGACCAGCCGCTCAGCCGCGTCTACTACCTCTCGACCGCCCCGGAGTTCTTCCCGGTCATCACCGAGGCGATCAAGCAAGCGGGGCTGCATCGGCACGCGCACGCTGACGTCCGCGCGGTGATCGAGAAGCCGTTCGGGACCGACCTCGCCTCCGCGCGGTCGCTGCAGGACGTCGTGCACTCGGCCTTCCGCGAGCGCCAGGTCTTCCGCATCGACCACTACCTGGGCAAGGAGACCGTCCAGAACGTGATGGCGTTCCGGTTCGCGAACTACATGTTCGAGCCGGTCTGGAACCGGAACTACATCGACCAGATCCAGATCACCGCGGCGGAGGACATCGGGATCGGCTCGCGCGCCGGCTACTACGACTCCTCCGGCGCCCTGCGCGACCTCGTGCAGAACCACATGCTCCAGCTCTTGACGCTGGTGTGCATGGAGCCGCCGACCACGTTCGAGGCGAACAAGGTGCGCGACGAGAAGGTCAAGGTGCTGCAGGCGATCGAGCCGCCGACGCCCGAGCAGGTGGCGGAGATGACGGTCCGCGCGCGCTACACGGCCGGCGTCGTCGGCGGCAACGAGGTGCCCGGCTACCTCGAGGAGGAGGGCGTGCCGCCCGACTCCAACACCGAGACGTACGCGGCGCTGCGGCTCGAGGTCCACAACTGGCGCTGGGCGGGCGTCCCGATCTTCCTGCGCACGGGCAAACGGCTCGCCCGCAAGGTCACCGAGATCGCGGTCCAGCTCAAGCCGGTGCCGCACATGGCGTTCCAGTCGCAAGGGGTCGGTCGGCGTGCAGCCGAACCAGCTGATCCTCACCGTGCAGCCGAACGAGGGCGTCTCGCTGTCGCTGGGGGCCAAGATCCCGGGCGCGAGCATGCGCATCCGCCCCGTCAACATGGAGTTCCTGTACGGGACGTCGTTCATGTCGCAGTCGCCGGAGGCGTACGAGCGGCTGATCCTCGACGCGATGCGCGGCGACGCGACGCTGTTCACCCGCAACGACGAGGTCGACGCCCAGTGGTCGATCATCGACCCGATCCTCAAGGCGTGGAGCGAGAACCGGCCGCCGCTGGCCGAGTACGAGGCCGGCACCCCCGGCCCCGCCGAGGCGGACGAGCTGATCGGCGAGGGCCGGCACTGGAGGCCGCTGTGACCACCGACGTTCGTCCCGGAAGTCGCTGATGGACGAGGTCTGGTCGGAGCGCAACACCACGCCGGCGAAGATCGAGGCGGCGCTGCGGCGCATCGTCGCCGAGCACTACCACTCCGACCATCCGTTCGTCCCCGCGCGCGTGCTCAACGTCGTGGTGGTGGTCGACGCGGAGTTCCGGGGCGAGATCGAGAACCGGTTCGAGCGCGTGGGGCGCTACCACCCGTCGCGGCTGGTGCTGTGCGCGGTCGAGCAGCGCCGCGAGTCGATCGACGCGTGGGCGGGCGTCGGGACCGACGACGCGCAGCCGGTGCCCGGCCACATCGCGGTCGCGCGCGAGCGGGTGGAGATCGAGATCGGCTCCAAGCACCTCTCCAAGCTCGACACGATCGTCGACCCGCTGCTCGTCCCCGACCTCGCGACGATGGTGTGGGCGCCGCACGGGCACGCCGAAGCGGTCGACGCCTTGCGGCGCCTGGCGCAGATCGTGCTCGTGGACACGCAGGACGAGCCGGATGTCGCCTCGTCGCTCGAACGCGTCGACGACCTCTCCGAGCACGCGTACGTCGTCGACCTCGCGTGGCTGCGCTCCACCCCGTGGCGGGAGCGCGTGGCGGCCACGTTCGATCCGCCGCACCTGCGCGCCGCGCTCGGCGGCGTCTCGGCGGTGACTGTGCGCCACCGCGACGACTCTCTCGCCGCCGCGCTGCTGTTCTGCGGGTGGCTGTCCTCGCGGCTGGGATGGAAGCCGGGCACGCTCGCGCAGTCGGGCCGGCGGCTCGTCGGCCACGCGCGGGCCCGCCGCCAGGAGGTCCGGATCCAGCTCGAGCCGGCCGACCAGAACGCGCCAGGCCTCGCGGGGGTGACGATCGAGACGGCGTCGGGCGAGGCGGTCTCGCTCGACCGCTCGCCCGGCGGCCTGAAGGCCGTCCGCCGCGGCCGCGACGGCAGTGAGCAGAGCTGGACCGTGCTCGGCGCCTCGCGCGGCGAGGGCGGCATCCTCGGCGAGGGAGTCCGGCAGGCGCTCCTGCGCGACCCGACGTACCGTCCCGCGCTCGCGTGCGCACGGGTGCTGGCGCGATGAGGATCGAGGTGCTCGACGATCCCGCGGAAGCGGTGGCCGAGCTGCTGGCCGGCGTCGCCCAGGACGGCGGCGACCTCGTGCTGACCGGCGGGAGCTCGCCGAAGCGCGCCTACGAGCTCGCGGCGGCGCGCGGAGCCGACTGGAGCCGGGCGTCGGTGTGGTTCAGCGACGAGCGCTGCGTGTCGCCCGACCACGAGTGGTCGAACTTCGCGATGGCCGAGGCGGCGCTGCTGTCGCGGCTCGACCCGGGGCCCGAGCGGTTCCGGATGCGCGGCGAGCTCGGTCCGGATGACGGCGCGCAGGCGTACGAGTCGGAGGTGCGCGCGCGGCTCGGCGACGAGCCGGAGTGGGACCTGATCCTGCTCGGCCTCGGGCCGGACTCGCACTGCGCCTCGCTGTTCCCCGGCAAGCCGGAGGTCGACGTCGACGACCGGTTCGTGGTCGGCGTGCCGGAGGCCGGCATGGAGCCGAACGTGCCGCGGATCTCGCTGACGCTGCCGGCCATCAACGCCGCTCGCCACGTCGTCTTCCTCGTCACCGGAGAGTCCAAGCAGGAGGCCGTCCGGCGCGCGTTCGGTGACTCGCCGGACCCCACGTCGCCGGCCGCCCACGTGCGCCCGCGTACGGGACAGCTGACTGTGTACCTCGATCCCTCGGCGTCTTGAGCGACCAGTTCGTCGGCATCGACGTGGGCGGGACGAAGATCGCCGTCGCCGCGCTGCAGGCGGGCGAGCTGAGCGAGTCGACGCTCCACCACACCGAGCTCTCCAACCAGGAGGCGCTGGTCTCGCAGCTGATCGAGGTCATCGAGGAGGCGCGCACGCCGGACACGAAGGCGGTCGGGATCGGCGTGCCGTCGCTGATCGAGTTCGCGACGGGCCGGATCCGCTCGAGCGTGAACATCCCGCTCCAGGACCTCCCGCTGCGCGAGCTGCTGACCGAGCGCGCCGGACTGCCGGTCTACGTGGAGAACGACGCGTCGTGCGCGGCCCTGGCGGAGGCGTTCCACGACGGCCACGTGGCGGTCCCGCACCTCGTGATGTTCACGGTCGGCACCGGCGTCGGCGGCGGGCTCGTGCTCAACGGCCGCCTCTACCGCGGGGCGACCGGGACGGCCTCGGAGGTCGGCCACACGATCATCGGGCTGGACCTGGAGAACGGCGCGCCTCCGCACACCGGCGTCTTCCCGCAGCAGGGGTCGCTGGAGATGCTCGCCTCCGGCACCGCGCTCGACCGGCTGGCCGAGGCGGCGGCGCGCGAGGACCCGAACTCGTTCCTCGGCAAGCGGCTGACGCGCACCGGAGGCGTCACCGGCCACGACGTGGTCGACGGCGCGCGCGACGGCGACGAGGGGTCGATCCGCTGCCTGCGGATCCTCGGCGAGCGCCTCGGGATCGGGATCGCCAACGCGATCACGATGTTCGACCCCCTCGAGGTCGTGATCGGCGGCGGGGTCTCGGCGGCGGGCGATCTCCTGCTCGGGCCGGCGCGCGAGGTGGCGTGGAAGTACGCGGTGCCGGGCGCCGGGTCGACGTGCCAGATCCGACTGGCCCGCCACGGGCCGCGCGCCGGGGTGCTGGGCGCGGCGCTGATCGCGGCCCAGGAGTACGCCGAGGAGACCGGACGGGACATGGAGGAGGCGGTGGAGGGCCGATGAGGATCGCGTGCGCGTTCGACCACGCCGGGTTCCCGATCAAGCAGATCGTTCTCGAGGTGGTCCGGGAGGAGGGGCACGAGGCGGTGGACCTCGGCACGAACTCGACCGACCCCGTGGACTACCCGGACACCGCCCGCTCCGCCGCCGACGCGGTGCGCGAGGGCCGCGCCGAGCGCGCGGTCGTCGTCTGCGGCTCGGGCGCCGGCGTAGCGGTGGCCGCGTGCAAGGTGCCGGGCATCCGCGCCGCATGCACGCACGACACGTACTCGGCGCACCAGTGCGTCGAGCACGACGACGTGAACGTGCTCTGCCTCGGCGCGCGGGTGATCGGCCCGGCGCTCGCCCGCGAGGTCATCGCCGCCTTCCTCGGCGCGTCGTTCACCGGCGAGGAGCGGCACGTCCGCCGGCTCGGCAAGGTCAACGCGATCGAGGCCGAGTTCAGCGCGCCGGGCTGATATCCGCCGACATGTTGCGCTCCATCATCGTGAGCGCAGCATCGGCGAGGTTGTCGTAGATGTGGGCGACCGCGTCGGGCGGCACGCGGACCTCGAGGTGGCGGATGTACGCGTCGAGCGCCGAGTAGAGGATGCACTGCTCGGTGACCTGGCCGGTGAGGGCGACGCGATCGACACCTTCCTGGTTCAGCAAGTACTCGAGCGGGGTCTGGAAGAAGATCGAGTGGCGGGCCTTGACGACGAACAGCGAGTTGTCGTCGGGCGCGATCGGCTCCACCAGCTCGGGGTGCTTGCCCTGCAGCGCCTCCTCGACCAGCTCGTCGCGGTTCGACCGCCAGTGACCGAAGTTGTCGTTGACGTAGATCACCGGTCCGTCCGCGTCCGCGATCAGCTCCTCGATGACCGGGACGGCCTCCGTGGCGGAAGGCACGACCTTCTCGGCGTCCGGGAAGTCGTAGGCGTTGACCATGTCGACGACGATGAGGGCGGACGAGGACACGCGATCCTGTCTCCCCAGGTAAGACTTGCAGCATGCGCGTGATCGAATGCAACGAGTGCGGCGAGACCATCTCGGCTGCCAACGACGAGGAGCTGGCCCGGCACCTGGCCAAGCACCTGGCGTCGGAGCACGACGAGGAGCCTGACGAGGAGGAGGTCGCCGACCTCGTCCACGAGCAGGCGTACGACGCGTCGGACTCCTAGTCGGCCAGGCGTGCCAGCCTGAGGCGGCGCAGCTCGGCCACCGCCGGCGCTGTCGCCGGTCTCTCGTGCTGCCGTGGTTGCGCGCGCGTCTCGAGCGGGCGCTCGCCGGTGGCCGTGACCTCGTAGGCGCGTGCGTTTTCGCCGGCCCTGACGACCTCTTGGAGGGAGCCGCCGCGGAAGATCAGGCCGGCGCCGTCGTCCGCCGCGTATCCGGGCGGGATCGCGCCGGCTCGTACCGCTTCCAGGTAGACGGGTCGCCGGCGGGGGTCGCTGTCATGGTGGACCGAGTTCGAGCCCGGCAGGAAGCCGAGCCCGGGCGCGGGCGCGGGCGTTCCCGACGAGGTGGTGATGCCGTACTCGAACCAGCACATCGAGCCGGCGCTGAGGCCGGCGAGGACGATGCCGTTGTGCCAGGCTTCGCGGAGAATGTGGTGAATGTCCTGTGCCTTCCAGATGGCGAGCAGGTTCACCATCGAGCCGCCGCCGACGTAGATGGCATCCTGTGACAGTAAGTGCTCTCTGAGTGGAACCGGGTGCCGGCCGAGCCGGAACAGTGAGATGTGCGTCGGCTCGCATAGGCGATCCTGGTAGGCCTCGTAGAAGCGGCGGATCTGGTGCTCGGAGTCGCCGCCTGCCGTGGGCAGCAGGCACACGCGCGGGCGCGGCACACCGGTCAGCTCGAGGACCAGTTCGTCGAGGGTGGGCTCGCCGCCCATCGCGAGGATGGTGGGCGTCCGTTCCACGCTCACGCTCGAGAGGGCCGCCGCCCCTCAGGCGGCAAGTGCCGGCTCCACACTGAGCCGCGTGCCGAGGAAGCGCGTCGCGAGCTCATTCTCTGTCACTTCCGGGCCCTCCGGTGTCACATGATAAGCGCGCGCGTTCTCACGTGAGGTGACAACGTCGGCGAGGCTGGTACCGACGAAGTGAAGCGCGGCGCCGTCGCCGGTGCCATAGCCCGCGGGGAGGCCGTCGGCGATGGCGGTGACGAACGCCGCGCGGCGCTCCGGCTTGTCCTCGTAGTGGACCGCGTTGGAGTAGGGGAGGAAGCCCATGCCGCGAACCGGCCGGCTTTCGCCGTGGAACGCGGTCATCCCGTGGTCGAACCAGCACAGCGAGCCGGCGCTGAGGCCGCTCATCACCACCCCCGACTCCCACGCCGCGCGGAGCATGCCGTCGATCCCATGCGCGCTCCAGGTCCCGAGCAGCGAGATCACGCTGCCGCCGCCGACATAGACGAGGTCCTGGGCGGCGAGATGGGCGGCGAGGTCGGCCGCGCCGCCGTCGCGGCGGAACAGCGAGACGTGCGAGGGCTGGCAGCGGCCGGCCGGGAAGGCGCGGTAGAAGCGGACGATGTAGTGGTCAGCGTCGCCGGACGCGGTCGGGAGGAAGCAGACCTTCGGGCACTCGGCGCCGGTGAGCGCGAGCGCGTAGTCGTCCAGGAGCGCGTTCCCAGCCTCCATCGAGAACCCGCCACCGCCCAACGCGAGGATCTGGCGCGGACGCGTCATGGCCGGAGCGTAGGGGTCGCGGGCGCGCCGCGAGCGGATTTCAGCGTTGTGTCGACGTGGTTCGGACCGGCGGTCCAGGGCGGCCGCCGCCAAGATATGAACGGTGACCATGGATCTTTGGTTGCTGTCCGCGCGCTGACCATCGAGGCGCTCGTGCGGCCGCGCGCGCGGTTTCGCCCGCGCTGGGCGGAGCTCGTCGCGTTCTGGCGGCGCCGGCGAACTGCGGCTGGGTAGGGAGGCGGCTATCGCCACGCGCCGGCGAGCGCTCGACCGCCGAGTGTCCAGTTGTCTCCCTTATAGGGAAACAAGTGGACACTCGACCCTTTGGGCGGTCCGGGCCCGCCTCCCTCAATGCCGAAGTTCGGGCCGCCGTGGCGCCGCGGACCGGGCGGTTCGTGATATGTATGCGTCATTCATACGTCAGGGCGTGACGCGAACGTGCTCGGTGCGCTGGGACTCGCGCTTGCGGACCGGCTCGGCGAGGCGGCCGCGCGCGGGTCGGCGGGCGAAGCCCTGGTTACGCTCCACGGCCGGCGGGCGGGGAGCTCGATCGACGCTCTGGCACGGATTGTGGGCCTTTCGCACTCGGGAACCGTGCGGCTCGCGGACCGGCTTTCAGCGGCCGGCCTGGTCGAGCGCCGGCGTGGCGCTGACCAGCGGTCGGCAGCGCTGTATCTCACGCCCGCGGGGCACCGCGCGGCGCGTCGGGTGCAGGCGGCGAGGGAGGCGAGCATGCACTCCGTGATGGCCGTGCTGACCGACGGTCAGCGGCGAGACCTGGCCGAGCTGGCGAGCGCGATCCTCGCCCAGCTCGGCACCCAGCCGGGCGCCGAGCCGCGCCTCTGCCGGCTCTGCGACCTCGAGGCCTGCGGCCGCTCGCGAGGCGACTGCCCGGTCGCGCCCCGCCGCTGAGCGCGCGCGCCGAACCGCTCGGTCGTCCCTCCACCCCCGCACGTCACTTCTCCTTCAATGCCGCAGTTGACTGTACCGTCCAGACGGTCGAGCCAGCCGAAGTCATGAATCATGATTCTTACCGTTTACTTAGAGCTGAGCCTTGACAGTCCACGCGCCACACTGCTTGCCTCGGGCGCTTCGCATGGGCAGGACTCGACCGATTCCAACGCAGGACCGGCGTGGTCAGCGCCGGCAGGGTCGACGCGGCCAGCGCGTCGCGGCCATCTCGGTGCTCGCGATCGCCATCCTCGCAGCCGCGGCGGCGGCAGCGGTGTTCATCCTCCGCACCGACCTCGACCCCGCAGCCGACGCAAATCGCTTCCTGGCCGCCTGGAGCCGCGGCGACGACCGCGGCGCGGCGGCGCTCACCGACCACCCGCGCGCCGCCGCCGAGTCGCTCGAGGCCAACCGCCGCGGCCTCGACGGCGCCACGCTCCGCGCGCGGCTGCTCGACGTCCGCGAGGACGGAGACACCGCCCGCGCGCGAACGGAGCTCGCCTGGGAGGTGCCGGGCATCGGCCGGTTCGCCTACCGATCGTCTCTCACCCTCCGTCGCGGCGAGGACCGCTGGACCGTCGCGTGGGCCGAACAGGTCGTGCACCCGAAGCTGAAAGACACGACGGAGCGGCTCGGCACGACACGGGAGCCGGCACGCCGCGGCGAGATCCTCGACCGCGACGGCCGGGCGATCGTGCGCCCACGCACGGTCTACCGCGTCGGCCTCGCGCGCGACAAGGTCCAGGACGTCGGCGCGTCGGTGAGCGCGCTCGCCGATGTCGTCGAGATCGACACCCGCGCGTACACGCGCGCCGTCCGCAACGCCGGCCCGCAGCAGTTCGTCGAGGCGATCACGCTCCGGGAGGCCGATTACAAGCCGATCGAGGACGAGCTCGAGGGCGTCCCCGGCGGGCTGGCGGTGCGCGACGAGGCGCCGCTGGCCGAGAGCCGCTCCTTCGCGCGGGCGCTGCTGGGGACCGTCGGCCCCGCCACGGCTGAGCAGCTCGAGAAGCTCGGCAGCGCCCGCGCGCCGGGCGACGAGATCGGCCAGTCCGGGCTCCAGGCGCGCTACGAGGAGCGCCTCGGCGGCACCGCGACGAGCGAGGTCGTGATCCGGGCCGGCGGTGTGCCCGTCGAGACGCTGCTCTCGCGCGAGGGCGCGCCCGGGCGTGCGCTGCGCACGACGCTCTCCACCGACGTGCAGCGCGCCGCGGAGGCCGCGCTCGGCGACCGGACCGACGAGGCCGCGCTCGTGGCGGTCCAGCCCTCGACCGGCGACGTCCTTGCCGTCGCCAACCGGCCGGTGGACTCGGCGTACGACCGCGCGCTCGAGGGCCGCTACCCGCCCGGCTCGACGTTCAAGGTCGTGACCACCGCGGCGCTCCTGCGCGACGGGTTGCGTCCCGACGACGTGGTCGACTGCCCGCGCACGATCACCGTCGGCGGCCGCTCGTTCAAGAACTTCGAGGGAAGCGCGCAGGGCGCCGTCCCGTTCGCGCAGGACTTCGCGCAGTCCTGCAACACCGCGTTCGTGTCGCTCACCGAGCGCCTGCCGGCCGACGCCCTCGGCGAGACCGCCCGCGATTTCGGCCTCGGCGAGGCCTTCAAGCTCGGCATGCCCGCCGCCGAGGCGGAGGTCCCGCCGGGCCGCGACCTCGTCGCCCGCGCGGCGGCGATGATCGGGCAGGACCGGATCCTCGCCAGCCCGCTCACCATGGCCGGCGTCGCGGCGACCGTCGCCGACGGCCGCTGGCACGCGCCGCGCCTGCTCGCCGGCGACCCCGAGCAGGAGGGCCGGCCGCTCCCGTCCGGCGAGCTCGACACCCTGCGCTCCCTCACCCGCGCCGTCGTGACCGAGGGCACGGGCACCGCGCTCGCCGGGATCCCCGGCGACGTCCACGGCAAGAGCGGCACCGCCGAGTACGGCGGCGGCGACCCACCGCCCACCCACGCCTGGTTCATCGCCTACCGCGACGACGTCGCGATCGCCGTGCTCGTCGAGAACGGCCGCTCGGGCGGCTCGGTCGCCGCCCCGATCGCGGCGCGGTTCTTCGAATCGTTGGGCTAGCGGACCGCCTCGCGCTGGTACTCGATCTCGCGCGCGACCTGCTCGGCGATCGAGGCTCCGGCGACCTTGTCGACGACGTGCAGCGCGAGGTCGAGGCCCGAGGTCACGCCGCCGGCGGTCACGAGGTCGCCGTCGTCGACGAAGCGCGCGCCCTCGACGATCCGCGCGCCCGCCGCCCGCAGGTCCTCGATCGCGGCGTGGTGGGTCGTGGCCGGGCGGCCCTCGACCAGCCCCGCCGCGGCGAGCAGCATGGCGCCCGTACACACGGAGCCGACGATCGCGCCCGCGTCGCGGGCGGCGACCACGAAGGCGGGCAGGACGCCGCGCTCGATCTCGTCGCGGACGCCGGCGCCGTGGAACCAGCCCCCGCCGGGGACGAGCACCATGTCGGCCGCGTCGCTGGGCCCGCGCTCGACCGCCAGGCGCAGGCCGTGCGACGCCGTGATCGTGGCGGCGCCGTGGGCGCCGACCAGCTCGGCCTCGATCGGCGCGCCCAGCTCCGCCGCCGTCCGGAACACCTCGTACGGAGCCACCGCGTCCATCTCGTCGAAGCCGTCGAACACGACGATGTCGATCTTCATGGCCGCCGCGCCGTGACCTCGATCTCGATCCGCGCGCGCGGGTCCATCAGCCCGGCCTCGATCATCGTCGCCGCCGGGCGGGCGCCGCTGAACGAATGCCGCAGGGACGGCCAGCACGCCTCGAAGTCCTCGCGCGAGGGGAGGATGTAGCGGACGCGGACGACGTCGGCGAACGTGCACCCGGCCTCGGCCAGCGCGCTGCCGATGTTGCGCAGGCACTGCGCCGCCTGATCCACGACGTCGTCGGGGATGGTCATCGTCTCGTAGTCGAAGCCGGTCGTCCCCGACACGTGCACCCACTCGCCGTCGACCACGGCGCGCGAGTAGCCGATCTCGCGCTCGAAGGTCGAGCCGGAGGAGATGAACCGCCGCACCGGCCTGACGATATCCGCGGACGCGCACGTGGCCAGCGCGCGCGGGAGATCCTCCTCGGGCACGTCGCGCAGGCGGTGGTGGTCGAGGTCGATCTCCACCTCGCCGGCGTCGTCGAGCCCGAGCGAGTCGAGCCCCGCGCGGCGCACCTCCGCCCACAGGTCGCCGGCCGCAGCGAGCAAGGCGTGGCGGGTGCGCCGCTCGCGCCGCGCGCCGGTCTCCAGCTCGCGCACCTCCTCGAACGGGTCGATCACGACGTTGCTGTCGCTCCCGATCGCGATCCGCACGCCGGCGTCCCGGTAGCGCAGCGCCGGGAAGTGGCCGTCGCCGAGGTTGCCCTCCGTCGTCGGGCAGCTCGCGACGATCGTGCCGGTCTCGGCGAGCAGCGCCACGTCGCGGTCGGACACGTGGATGCCGTGCACGACGGTCGTGCGGTCGGAGAGGAACCCGGTCCGGTGCAGGAGCTCGATCGGCGAGCAGCCGTGCTCGGCCTGGCACTCCTCGAGCTCGCGCGGCTGCTCGTGCGCGTGGACGTGGCGGACGAGGCCGTGGGCCTCCGCGTAGGCGGCGATCTCGCGCAGCCACTCGGCCGGCACGGCGCGCACGCTGTGCGCCGCGACCCCGACCGCGTATCCCTCGCGCCGCAAGCGCGTCGACGCGCGCGAGGTAGGCGTCCACCGACGCGTCGCGGAAGCGCGGGTGCCCGCCGCGCGCGTAGGCGGCGGGGAGCAGGACGATCCGCAGGCCGACGGTGTTCGCCGCGCCTTCGAGCACGTGCGCCATCACGTTCGGGTCGGCGTCGTACGGCGTGCCGTCGAACTGATGGTGGACGTAGTGGAACTCGCCGACGGCGCCGTACCCGGCCGCCGCCATCTCGCCGTAGACGCGGGCGCCGACGTCGCTCATGCCCACCGGGTCGAGCCGCTCGGCGAGCGCGTACATGCCCTCGCGCCAGCTCCAAAAGTCGTCGGCCATCGACTCGCTGCGCTCGCCGATGCCCCGCAGGTCGCGCTGGAACGCGTGCGAGTGCACGTTGGCCATCGCCCCGAGCTTCACCCCGCGAGCTCCTCCGCCGCCGCGAGCAGCCCGTTGGCCGCCACCGCGGCGTCCTCGAGCGAGACCTCCTCCTGCGGCGAGTGGCTGACCCCGGTCTCGTTGCGCACGAGCACCATCCCGGCGGGGCGCGCCTCGGCGATCACGCCCGCGTCGTGCCCGGCGTAGCAGACCAGCCGCTGAGCGCCTGGCCGCAGCGCGTGCGCGAGCGCGTCCCGCACCTCGCCGGGGAACTCCGTCCCGGCCGACCAGGCCGCCACCCGCAGGTCGACCTCGCAGCCGGACTCGCCCGCCACGCGCTCGATCTCCGCCTCCATCGCCTCCCGCCACGACGCCACGGTCTCGGCCTCCGGCGCCCGCGCGTCGAGCCACAGCCGCACCAGCGACGGGACGGTGGTCGGCGCGTTCGGCTCGACCTCCATGCGCGCGGCGGTGAAGACCATCCCCAGCCGCTGTGCCGCCTCGCCGTCTCCGCGGACGATCACCCGCGCGGCGGCGGCCAGCGCGTCGTGGCGCTCCTCGCGCGGCGTCGTCCCCGCGTGGTCGGCGCGCCCCGAGAGCTCGACCTGCAGCCGCAGCCGCGCCGCCAGCCGCGTGACGACGCCGGCCGCGCGCCGCGCCGCGGCAAGGTCGCGCGTCTGGTCGATGTGCAGCTCGAGGAAGCCCGCCAGCCGTTCCAGCCACGACGGCGCGCTCGTCAGCCCCTCCGGGTCGACGCCCGCGGCCGCCATCGCGTCGCCCAGCGTGACCCCGTGCTCGTCCACGCGATCGACGGCGTCGTCGACGTCGAGCCGCCCCACCAGCGCGCGCGACCCGAACGTCGGCGTGTTGAAGCGCGCGCCCTCCTCGTCGGCGAACGAGATGACGGCCAACGGAGCGCGCTCGGCGACCGCGAACGCCGCGGCCACCCCGAGCGCCCCGTCGAACCGCCCGCCGGAACGCACGCTGTCCAGGTGCGAGCCGACCGCCCACCACGGACCGGGCGTGTCCGGGCAGGCCCACAGGTTGCCGGCCGGGTCGCGCTCCATCCGCCGCCCGATCGCCGCCGCGCGCCGCGCGAACCAGCCGGCCGCCTGCTCGTCCTCGTCAGTCCACGCGAGCCGCGTCGTCGCGCCTTGCTCGTCGAGCCCGATCGGCACCAGGTTCGCCAGCAGCGCCTCCAGCTCCTCGGCGGTGATCACGCGCCGAGCACCTCGACCACGGGGTTGCGCCCGAACCGGTACGGGATGTGCTCGACCGGCGCGTCGAGCAGCACGAGGTCCGCCCGCTTGCCGACCTCGATCGAGCCGCGGTCGTCGTACCCGAGCACCCAGGCGGCGTTCAGCGTGCACGCGCCGAGCGCCTCGCGGACGCTCCACCCGTAGCGGCGCACCGCAAGCCCGATCACCACCGGCAGCGAGAGCACCGGCGACGTGCCGGGGTTGCAGTCGGTGGCGAGGACGCAGATCGCGCCCGCGTCGGCTAGCGCGCGGCCCGGCGCGACCTCCTCGGCGCCGAGGAACTCGGCGCCGGGCAGGAGCACCGCCGCGCACTCGGCTGCGGCCAGCGGCCCGAGGTCGTCGGGGTGCAGGCAGGCCAGGTGGTCGACCGAGCGGGCCCCCGCGGCAAGCGCCACCGGGACCGACCGGTTGGCGTTGAACTGCTCGACATGCGCCCGCAGCGGCACGCCCTCGCGGCGCGCGATCTCGCCCAGCCGCTCGAGGTCCTCGTTGCGAAACGCGACGGACTCGACGTAGATGTCGAGCGCGTCGACGTCGGCCTCGGCCGCGAGCGCGTCGACCTCGTCCATCCAGCTCGCGGCGTCGTAGCCCGCCGGCACGGCGTGCGCGAACAGGCCGGTGACCCGGTCGCACACCTCGCGCCCCAACGCCGCGGCACGGAGCTCGCCCTCGCGTGAGAGCCCGTAGCCGGTCTTGCCCTCGATAGTGGTCGTGCCGTGGGCGAGCATCTCGGCGCGGATCGCCCCCGCTTGTGCGAGCACCTCCTCGTCGCCCGCCTCGGCGAACGCGCGGGCGGACGACGCGATCCCGCCGCCCCGCCGCGAGATCTCCTCGTAGGGCACGCCGGTGACCTTCTGCTCGTACTCCTCGGCCCGCCAGCCGGCGAACGGGAGGTGGGTGTGGCAGTCGACGAAGCCCGGAACGACCGCGGCGGCCTCGATCACGCGGTCGGCGCCGGGGTCGTCGTCGAGCGCGACGATCACGCCGTCCTCGACGAGCACTGCGCCGGGCTCGAGTCGCAGCTCGTTCGGGCGCCGCAGGTAGGGGAGCCCGTCCTCGGGCGGCAGCAGCACCTGCCCGGCGCGGATGGAGATCCTCATCGCATCGGGACCCGCACCCCGAGCCGGTCGGCGGCGTCCAGCGCCTCGGGGTAGCCGGCGTCGGCGTGGCGGATGACGCCCATGCCGGGGTCGGCGAGCAGCGTGCGGCGGATCCGCTCGCCCGCCCCGGGCGTGCCGTCGGCCACGATCACCTGCCCGGCGTGCAGCGACTTGCCCATCCCGACGCCGCCGCCGTGGTGGAACGAGACCCAGCTTGCGCCGGTGGCGGTGTTGACCAGCGCGTTGAGGATCGGCCAGTCGGCGACCGCGTCGGAGCCGTCGCGCATCGCCTCGGTCTCGCGCTGCGGCGAGGCCACCGAGCCGGCGTCGAGGTGGTCGCGGCCGATCACGATCGGGCCCTGCACCGCCCCGCTCGCCACCAGCTCGTTGAAGCGCACCCCGGCGACATGGCGCTCGCCGTAGCCGAGCCAGCAGATCCGGGCGGGGAGGCCCTGGAAGCGCACGCGCTCGCGGGCCAGCTCGATCCAGCGCCGGATGTGGTCCTGCTCGCCGAACAGGTCGAGGATCGCGTCGTCGGTCACTGCGATGTCGGCCGGGTCGCCGGACAGCGCGACCCAGCGGAACGGCCCCTTGCCCTCGCAGAACAGCGGGCGGATGTAGGCGGGGACGAAGCCGGGGTAGCTGAAGGCGTCCGCGTCGCCGTGCTCGGCGGCCAGCCCTCGGAGCGCGTTGCCGTAGTCGAACGCCTCCGAGCCCGCCTGCTGGAGCTGCCGGATCGCGCCGACGTGGGCGAGCGCGCTCTCGCCGACCCGCCGCAGGTACTCGTCCGGGTCGCTCGCCCGCAGCACCTCGGCCTGCTCGACCGTGAGGCCCGCCGGGACGTAGCCGTTGAGCGGGTCGTGGGCGCTCGTCTGGTCGGTCACGACGTCGATCTCGACGCCGCGCGCCGCAAGCTCCGGCAGCACCTCGGCCGCGTTGCCGAGCAGCCCGATCGACAGCGCGCGGCCCTCGCGGCGGGCGGCGTCGAGCCGCGCGAGCGCGTCGTCGAGCGACCCCGCCCGCTCATCGAGATATGCGGTCTCGATCCGGCGCTCGATCCGGTGCAGGTCGACCTCCACGCACAGCGCGCAGCCCTCGTTGAGCGTGACCGCCAGCGGTTGCGCGCCGCCCATCCCGCCGAGCCCGGCCGTCACCACAAGCCGGCCCTTCAAAGACCCTCCGAACCGCTGGCGGGCGATCGCCGCGAACGTCTCGTACGTGCCCTGGAGGATCCCCTGGGTCCCGATGTAGATCCAGGACCCCGCCGTCATCTGCCCGTACATCATCAGCCCGGCGGCGTCGAGCTCGCGGAACGTGTCCCAGTTCGCCCAGTCGGGGACGAGGTTCGAGTTCGCGATCAGCACGCGCGGCGCGTCGGGGTGGGTCTCGAACACGCCCACCGGCTTGCCGGACTGCACCAGCAGCGTCTCGCGGTCCTCGAGCCGCGTCAGCTCGCGCTTGATCGCCTCCAGCGCCGCGGGGTTGCGCGCGGCCTTGCCGATCCCGCCGTAGACCACGAGGTCCTCCGGCCGCTCGGCGACGTCCGGGTGCAGGTTGTTCTCCAGCATCCGCAGCGCGGCCTCCTGGACCCAGCCGCGGCAGCGCAGGTTCGGCTCTCTCACCCGGCGCAGGCTACGCGGCGCGCGCCGATACCGCCTCCAGCAGCGCGACGAAATCGTCCGCCGGCATCGGGCGCCCGAGCAGGAACCCCTGCGCGAAGTCGCAGCCGAGCTCGGTCAGGCTCGCGAGCTGCTCAGGCCGCTCGACCCCCTCGCCGACCACGAGCAGCCCGAGCGACCGTGCGAGGTCGACGATCGCGCGCGCCAGCGTCGCGCGGTCGCCGCCGCCGTCGAGGCCGTCGATGAACGTCCGCGCCACCTTCAGCGAGTCGATCGGGAGGCGCAGGAGGTACTGGAGCGACGAGTAGCCGGTGCCGAAGTCGTCGACCGCGATCTCGGGGCCGAGCCGCCGGATCTCGTGGAGGCGCGCCGCGGTCTCCTCGACGTCCTGCATCAGCACGGTCTCGGTCAGCTCGAGCACGAGGCGCTCCGGAGCGATGCCGCTGCTCACGAGGGCCGCCTCGATCTCTGCGGCCAGCCCCGGCTCGGCGACCTGGCGGCCGGACACGTTGACCGCGATGCGCAGCTGCGGCCAGCGCCGGTGCCACGCCGCCGCCTGGCGGCAGGCCTCGTTCAGCACCCAGCGCCCGATCGGCACGATCAGGCCCTGCTCCTCGGCGAGCGGGATGAACTCGCACGGCGGGACGACGCCGCGCTCCGGATGCCGCCAGCGCAGGAGCGCCTCGGCCCCGACGATCTCCCCGGTGCGCACGCTGGTGAAGGGCTGGTAGTGCAGGAACAGCTCGCCGCGGTCGAGCGCCTGCCGCAGGTCGGCCTCGAGGCTGAGCCGACCGAGCGCGACCGCGTGCATCTGGGGCTCGAACAACGCGTGGCGCCCGCCGCCCGCGGCCTTGGCCTGGTACATCGCGAAGTCGGCGCTGCGGAGGAGGTCGCCGGCAGCGGTGCTGCCGGTCGCGATCCCGACGCTGGCGCTCACGGTCACGTCCTGACCGCCGGCGTGCAGCGGTCGGTCGAGGGCCGCCAGCAGCCGCTGGGCGACGTGGATCGCGCCGGCGCTGTCCTCGACGTCCTCGAGCAGGACGGCGAACTCGTCACCGCCGAGGCGCGCCGCCGTGTCCTCCGCGCGCAGAAGTTCACGGACCCGGCCCGCGACATCGACCAGCAGCTCGTCGCCGACCGCGTGCCCGAGGCGGTCGTTGACCGACTTGAAGCCGTCGACGTCGATGAACAGCACGGCGACATGCTTGCCGGTGCGCGGGCAGCGCTCGAGCGCATGCTGGAGCCGCTCGCGGAACAGCACCCGGTTGCCGAGTCCGGTCAGCGGGTCGTGCAGCGCGCGATGCACGGCTTCGGCATGGTTGTGCGCGTTGGCGAGCGCGAGCGACGCGTGCTCGGCGAACGCGCGCAGCACGTCGCGCTCCGATTCGGCGTATGCGCGCCCGCTTGTACGCGGACCCACCTCGATCGCGCCGCCAGGCTCACCGTCGTGGTCGTGCAGGGCCGCCGAGATCGCCGGTTCGCGGTCCTCGGGACCGCTCCAGGCCGCGACCTGGCCGCGGATGCGCACGCCGGCCGCCTCGGCCCCCAGCAGCTCGGCCGCGCCGCGGGCGATCGCGTCCAGGGTGTCGTCCACGTCCGGCCGGTCGACGACCGAGCGCTGGACCTCTGCCAGCCGCTCGAGCAGCGCCTCCCGCTCGCGCTGGTCCTCGAGCACGCCGAGCGTGCGGAGGGAGAGCGCGAGCACGCGGCCCATCGCCCGCAGCAGCGCCATCTCCTCGCGCGTGAACGGCTCGTCGGGGTCGCGGGCGACGACGAGCACGCCGGCGGTGTCGACCGGCGCGACGAGGCAGGCGCATGCGCCGACGCCCGGGACCTCGATCGTGCCGCCGTCGCGGGCCGCCGCCAGCGCGTCGTGCGGCACCGCGTCGCGGGGGAACCCGATCGAGGCCAGCGCGACGCCGTCGGCGACCATCGCGCCCACGTCGGCGCCGAACGCCTCGGCGGCGCGCTCGACGGCGCCCTGGCGCGCGCCGGCGACGTCGGCGGACGCCGAGACAGCGGCGAGGAACTCTGCGAGCTGGTTCGTCGACCAGCTCGCCCCTGCTCCGCTCACCTCATGCCACCGCCAGGACGACGAGCGTCTGGTTGTGGAACCCGCTGACCCCACGGGTGCGGGCGATCTCGCCGTACGTGTAGAAGCCGGCGACCGGCGCGCCGCCCGCCCGATCGGTGATGCGGTCGACCTCGGTCGTGATGCCGCCCTCGCCGAGCACCGCGCGGCGGGCGATGCAGTCGAACGCCAGCAGCCCGAGCGGAGCGGTTCCGCCGAGCGCCTCGAGCGCGTCGGCGCATGCCGCGTCCGTGGCGTCCAGGACCGACGCTTCGTCGCCCTCCATCAGCCACGCGGTCGCGCCCTCGGGCACCTCGGCGATGCAGTTGAGCGAGCGGCGCTCGAAGTCGCCGCCGCCGATGAAGCGGACCTGGTGCTCGCCGCGGCCGCGCGCCATCCCGATCGGGTGCGTGAGCGCGAAGCGGGTGAACGCTTCCGCGTCCCCGCGCGCCTCGGCCGGGACATCGAGCCGGTCGAGGTAGGCGTCGAGTGCCGGCCGGCCGTCGAGCTCGAGCACCTCGGTGCCCTCGCTGCGCGTGACCAGCAGCGGCTCGCCGACCCGGCGCCAGCCGTGGCGGACGCCGATTCCGAACGGCGCGTCGGACCCGATGGCGGCGGCCACGACCGCGCCCTCGAGCACCTCGCCGCCGTGCATCTGGAACGTGCGGGACATCTCGAGGTCGTCGCCGGCGCAGCCGCCGACCAGCGGCACGCCGCCGCCGAGCACGGCATGGGCGCCACGGACGATCTCCTGCTGGTCCCCCGCGAGCCCGTCCGTGAGCAAGAGCAGCGCGCGATGCGCGCGGGGCTCGAGCTCGGTGACCGCGGCGGCGACCTCGGCGCCGGCCTCGCGCAGGCGACCGGCACCGGCTGCGGCCGCCGTGCGGACCGAGAACCCGGGCCCGCCGAGCGCGACCACGACGACGCCCGCGTCTCCGGGACCGCCGGTCGCGATCTCGCCGGCCGTCGAGCAGCCGATCGTGGGCGTGCCGCCCGCGCAGGCGTCGATCGCCTCCAACAGGAGGTGGAGGTGGTAGCGGTGGGAGCAGAACACGATGAGCAGGCGGGCGTCGTCGCCCGCGAGCGCTTCGCGGGCGGCCTCGGTTCCCGCGGTGGCGGCGTCGGCGGCGCTCGAGCGGCCGACGGCGAGCCAGCGATCGTTGGAGTCAAGATGGGAGGTCATCACCTGGACTGATCGGCTGCTCTGGCGCCGGGTTGAAGGCGATTACCCGGCCAACCGCAGCGCGCCGGTGCGCAGCGCGTCGGCCAGCTCCGCCAGCTCGCGGGCCAGCGAGCGGTCCTCCTCCACGCGCGGGACGTACTCGCGCACCGCGGCGGCTGCCGCCTCGAGCACGGGAGTGCTCTGCAGCGGCCGGTGGAACTCGAGCCCCTGAACCGCGCACACCAGCTCGGTGGCGACCACCTGGGCGGCGTTCTCGGCGGCCGTGCGCGCCTTCAGCGCGGCGAGTGCGCCCATCGAGTTGAAGTCCTCCTGCCCGGCGCTGGTGGGAATCGAGCCGGCGCCGGCCGGATGCGCGAGCACCTGCGACTCGTTGACCAGCGCGGCGGCGGCGTACTGGGCGATCATCAGGCCGGAGGAGAGGCCCGGCCGCGGGGTCAGGAACGGCGGCAGGCCGGCGTAGCCGGGTGAGAGCAGCGCGTAGATGCGCCGCTCCGAGAACGAGGCCAGCTCGCACAGCGCGAGCGCCAGGTGGTCGAGGGGGAGCGAAAGGGGCTGGCCGTGGAAGTTGCCGCCGCTGAGGACGTCCTCGCCCACCACGAGCGGGTTGTCGGTCACCGCGCCCAGCTCGCGCTCGATCGCGGCGGCGACGTAGGCGAGCGCGTCCGACACCGCGCCGAGCACCTGCGGCGCGCAGCGCAGCGTGTAGGGGTCCTGGACCCGGCCGCAGTCGGCATGGCTGGCGACCACGGGGCTGCCGTCGAGCAGCTCGCGCAGCCGCGCGGCGATGGCCGCGGGGCCGGGCTGGCGGCGGAGGTCGTGCAGCCGGGCGTCGAACGGCACGGTCGAGCCCTTGAACGCCTCGAGCGAGAGCGCCGCCGCGACCACCGCAGCGTCGAGCAGCCGCTGCGCGTCGCGCACGGCGAGCCCTCCGGCGGCGGCCATCAGGTGCGTCCCGTTGATGATCGCCAGCCCCTCCTTGGCCGACAGCTCGACCGGCGTCAGGCCGGCGCGCGCCAGCGCCTCGCGGCCCGGGAGCACGTCCCCGCCGATCGTCGCCTCGCCCTCGCCGATCAGCACCAGCCCGAGGTGGGCCAGCGGCGCGAGGTCGCCCGACGAGCCGACCGACCCCTTGCTCGGGATCACCGGCGTCACGCCGCGCTCGAGCAGCGCGAGCACGAGCTCGACCAGCTCGGCACGCACGCCCGAGTGGCCGCGCCGGAGCGACGACGCGAGCAGCAGCAGCATGCCGCGCACGATCTCCTCCGGCAGCGGCGGGCCGGACCCGACCGCATGCGAGCGCAGGAGGTTGAGCTGGAGTTGCGCGGCGTCGGCGGGCGCGATCCGCACGTTCTCGAGCTGGCCGAAGCCGGTGGTCACGCCGTACAGCGCCGCGCCGCTCTCGACCGCGGCCTCCACGACCGCGCGCCCGGCCGCGATCCGCTCGCGATCGGCCGGGCCGAGCGGCGGCGGCGGCGCGCCGCGCGCGACCGCCTCGAGCTGCTCCAGCGTGGGCATGGACGGGAACGTATCGGTCAGGCGGCGTGGCTCACGGCACCGCGACGTCGAGCCCTGCGGCACGAGCGAGCTTCGCTTGGCGATCGTCCAGCGTCACAAGCCTGCGGTCCGTCGCGCGTGCGGTCGCGATGATGAGCAGGTCCGTCGCCTTGGCGGTGCGTCCTTCGCGGCGTGCCGTCGCGAGGACTTCGCCATACGCCTCGGCGACGTGCACGTCGACATCGAGCGGGAGGAAGGCGGCGCGGACCCCTGCCAGCCGCCGCTCGCGCCCGCGACGCGTTTTCTCGTCACGAGCCAGATCGACGCCTGCGCGGAGCTCTCCGAGGCTGATGACCGAAATCGCAGCCGTCTCGGGAAGGTCGAGCTCGCCGGGTGGATCTGCCGAGATCAGGACGCTGGTGTCGAGGAGGGCGCCGCTCACGCCGGCCACGGATCGTCGACCGGCTCCTCGACGGCGTCGAGCTCGACGGCGAGCTCCGCGTCGATCGGATCGGCGAGCAGGCGCCGGATCGTGGCGCGGTTGACATCCACGCGCGGCTCGTCCCCGGAGTCCGCCGGACCGAGGCGCGCGACCGGCCGGCCGCGGACCGTGATCGTGAACGTCTCACCGGCCTCGGCGGCCCGAAGCACCTCGCCGACGTTGTTGCGAAGCTCGCGCTGAGGGATGATGCGATCTGCCACTGCTACAGACTGTAGCAGTCAGCGTTTATACCATCGGCGCGGTGGTGCTCACCGGCCCGACGCTCACGCTGCGCTATGCCACGGCCGAGGACGCGCCGCGGCTGCTGGAGCTGGCCTCCGACGCCCAGGTCACCCAGTGGTTCTCGTGGGGGCCGTACGAGGCGATCGAGCAGCCCGAGGCGTACATCGCCTCACTGCCGGACAAGCGGGAGCGGGGGAGCTGCTCGACTTCCTGATCGTCCACCCCGAGGCGGGCCCGATCGGCGTCACGGGCCTTTCCGAGCTCGCGGTGCGCGATCGCCGCGCGACGGTCGGCACGTGGTTCGGCCGCGACTGGTGGGGGAGCGGGGCCAACCGCGAGTCGAAGGCGATCATCGCCTCGCTCGCGTTCCGCAACCTCGGCCTCGACCGGCTGACTGCGTGGGCCAACACCCGCAACGGCCGCTCGCAAATCGCGCTCGAGCGCGTCGGCTTCCAGCGCGAGGGCGTGCTCCGCTCCTGGCACCGGCACGGCGACCAGCGGCACGACGTCGTGGTGTTCGGGATGGTCCGCGAGCAGTGGGAGGCGTCGCCGCTCGCCGACCTGCCCGTGGACGTCGCAGGGCGCGCACCGTCCGCGTTCGCCGTCGGCTAGCTCCGCCGCGCCTCCCACGAGAAGCCGCGGACGGCCAGCGCGATGCCGGCCGCTCCCCACAGGCCCAGCATGGCGAGCGCGACGGCGTGGTCGGCGATCCCGTCGCCGTGCACCATCGCCCCCGAGAGGCCGTCGATCAGGTGCTTGAGCGGCATCGCCTCGGCGAGGTCGCGCAGCACCGCCGGCGCGTCCTCCTCGTCGTAGAACACGCCCGCGAGCATGATCATGGGCAGGAACACCGCGTTGACGTACGCGGGCGCCGACTCCGAGTTGGGGATCGCGTGCGAGAGCGCGACGCCCAGCGACGCGAAGCAGACCACGCCGGCGGCCAGGAACACGAGCAGCGCGAGCCAGTCGCCCGGCCACGGGATCCCGAAGAACAGCCGGCCCGCGACGATCACCACCGCCACCTGCAGCACCGTGTTGGCGATCGCGTTGGCCGCGATCCCGGCCAGGTAGGCCGACGACGGCAGCGGTGTCCCGCGCAGCCGCTTGAGGATCCCCCGCTCGCGCAGGAACGTGAGGTTGTAGGCCAGCGCCACGAACGTCGCGGCCATCACGCTCATGCCGGCGATCCCGGGCACCACGACGTCGAGCTGGTCCTGCTCGCCGGAGAACACCGCGCCGAACATCGCCAGCAGCAGCAGCGGCAGCAGGAAGCCGAAGAACGCCGCCGTCGGGTTGCGCCAGAACATCCGCCGCTCGAGCCGGAACTGCCGCCAGGCGACGCCCGCCCACGACCGCCGCGAGGCCCCGCCGCTCGCCGCGTGCACCGCTTCCAGCGCGTGGTCGCTCACTACTCGGTCAGCTCCAGGTAGACGTCTTCGAGCGACGGCCGCGTCACGCTCAGCTCCTCGAGCCGCTCGCCGCGGGCGAGCGCGGCCTCGGTCAGCTCGTGCAGGAGCGTCGTGGGGTCGTCGGTGACGTGCACGCCGCCCCGGTACGTGACCCGGTAGCGCGGGGCACCCGATACGAGCTCGCCCGGCGGGCCCTCGGCGAGGATCGAGCCGTCCTTGATGATCGCCACGCGGTCGGCGAGCGCCTGCGCCTCGTCGAGGTAATGCGTCGTGAGCAGCACGGTCTTGCCGAGCTCCCGCAGCGACCGCACGGTGTCCCACGCGGCGCGTCGGGCGGCAGGATCGAAGCCGACGGTCGGCTCGTCGAGGAACACGAGCTCGGGGTCGCCGACGAGCGCCAGCGCGAGGTCGAGCCGCCGCTGCTGGCCGCCCGACAGCGTGCGTGCGCGCCGGTCGGCGGCCTCGCCCAGGCCCGCGAGGTCGACGACCTCCTCCACGTCGCGCGGCGCCGGGTACAGCGACGCCCAGTGGGCGACGGTCTCGCGCACGGTGAGGTGCGGGTAGGTGCCACAGCTCTGGAGCACGATCCCGACCCGCTCCCGCAGCTCCGCGGACCGGTCGCCCGGGTCATGGCCGAGCACCGAGACCGTGCCGGCCGACCGGGTGCGGTACCCCTCGAGGATCTCGACCGTTGTGGTCTTGCCGGCGCCGTTGGGCCCGAGCAGCCCGAACACCTCGCCGCGGCGGACGCTGAAGTCGATCCCGCGGACGGCGTCGCGCCCGTCGTACGCCTTGCGCAGGCCCTCGACCTCGATGGCGGCCGGCGTTGTCACGTTCGCATCATGGCATCCTGCCTCGGGGCCAAATGGTCTGCGCCTGCGTCGACATCGGCACGAACACGACGCGCCTGCTCGTGGCCGACGTTAACGACGGGCACATCACCGAGGTGCTGCAGCAGCGCGTCTTCACACGCATCGGCATGACGCCGGAGATCTCGCCCGAGAAGATCGCGGAGGTCTCGCGAGTGGTCGCCGAGCAGGTGAGGCTCGCCCGCGAGGCGGGTGCCCAGGCCGTGCGCGTGGTCGCCACCGCCGCGATCCGCGCCGCGCTCAATCGCGAAGAGTTCCTCGCCGGCATGAGCGTCGCGGTCGAGATCCTCGACGAGCACGAGGAGGCGCGGCTCGCCTTCCGGGGCGCCACCGAGACACTCGGCGCCGACCTGCGGGGCGAGGTGGCGGTCGTCGACGTCGGCGGCGGCTCGACCGAGGTGGCGGTGGGCACGACCGCCGACGGCGTCCGCTGGAGCTCGTCGTTCCTGGTCGGCTCCGGGCTGCTCGCCGACCACTACCTGAAGGCCGACCCGCCGTCGATCTCCGAGCTGCGCGCGGCCCGCGACCACGCGATGGACGTCCTCGCCACGCGCGCGTTCCCCGCCGTCGACTCCGCGGTGGCAGTCGGCGGCAGCGCCGCGTCGCTGCGCATGGTCGTCGGCGCGGCGCTCGACCCGACGTCGCTCAAGCGCGCGCTGAACATCCTGTGCGATAGGCCGTGCGACGAGGTCGCCACCCGGTACTCGCTCGACGCCGAGCGCGTCCGCCTCCTGCCCGCCGGCATCCTCATCCTCGACGCCTGCGCGCAGCGCCTGCGACAGCCGCTGCAGATCGGCCGCGGCGGCCTGCGCGAGGGTTTGGTCCTGGACATGGGGCATACCCTCTAGGCCGCCGTGGCCAAGGCTGGGGACATCGAGGTCGACCCGTTCGAGCCGTACGCGCTCGCCGCCGCGCGCGTCGTGCGCGTGCGCACGGACGAGCTGTTCGACCACGCGGAGGGCGTGCTCGACACGTCCGACATCGAGCGCGTGCACGACATGCGCGTCGCGTCCCGGCGGCTTCGGGCGGTGCTGGAGATCTTCGAGCCGTGCTTCCCGCAGGGCGACTTCAAGACCGCGCTGCGGGACGTCAAGGCGCTGGCCGACGCGCTCGGGGAGCGGCGCGACCCCGACGTCCACATCGAGGACATGGAGGGCTTCGAGGCGCAGGTGCAGGCCACGCTGCGGCCGGGCATCGACGCGCTCGTGGCCCGGCTGCGCGCGCAGCAGACGCAGGGCAACGAGGTCCTGGCGGCGGCGCTCGAGGAGATCCGCGCGAACGAGCTGCAAGCGCGCCTGCAGTCGCTCGCCGACGGCGCCGAGGAGCTGCTGGAGCCGTGAAGGCGCGGCGGGTCAAGGGCCTCGATCCGATGGCGCCGCTCGGCGACAACGCGGAGCGGATCATCCGCGTCCGGCTCGACGAGCTGACCTCGTTCATGCCGAAGGCGGCGGACCCGGACCAGGTCGTCGCCCTGCACGACATGCGCATCGCGGCCAAGCGGCTGCGCTACATCCTCGAGGTCACCGGCGAGTGCTTCGGACCCTACGCCACGACCGCGGTGAAGATGGTCAAGGACCTTCAGGACCTGCTCGGCGAGATCCACGACTGCGACGTGCAGCTGCCCGAGGTGGCCGAATTCCTCGAGTCGCTGGTGCGCGAGGACGTCGCGGCCGCCGGCGAGTCGCCGAAGGATCTCGCGAGGACGCCGAACCGCCGCGCATACGCCGGGTTGGTGGCGCTCCAGGTCCATCTCCGGGCCCGCCGGCGCGTGCTGTTCGAGCAGTTCCTGGAGCTCTGGCGCGACTACGAACGTAAAGGATTCGCTGCCCGGCTGGCATTCGCCCTGTCCGAGCGGTCACAATCAGTGGAGTCGTGACTGACACCAGCGCCGATCGGATCGTCGCAGAGCCCGATCTCTCCTCGTCGTCCCTGTACTTCAACCGCGAGCTCTCGTGGCTCGAGTTCAACGCGCGCGTGCTGGAGCTGGCCGAGGACGAGACCGTCCCGCTGCTGGAGCGCGCGAAGTTCTGCGCGATCGCCTCGTCCAACCTCGACGAGTTCTTCATGGTCCGCGTGGCCGGCCTGCACGACCAGATCGAGGCGGGGATCGAGACCCCGCTGCAGGACGGCCGAACGCCGAGCGCGACGCTGGAGGAGATCCGCCGCGTGGTGCGCGCGCACATCGAGCGGCAGAGCCGCTGCCTGGAGCTGGACCTGCGGCCGGCGCTTGCCGACCAGGGGATCCGCATCGTCGGGGTGGACGACGTCGGCGAGGGGGAGCGGCGCGCGCTCGACGAGCGCTTCCGGCGCCAGATCTTCCCGGTGCTGACGCCGCTCGCCGTCGGACTCGGCCGCCCGTTCCCGTACATCTCGAACCTCTCGCTCTCGCTCGGGGTCCTGGTCCGCGATCCCATCACCGGCGTCGAGACGTTCGCGCGCGTGAAGGTCCCGAAGGAGATGCTCCCGCGCTTCGTGCCGACCGGTGACGGCTACACCTTCGTCCCGCTCGAGGACCTGATCGCCAAGCACCTCGACACGCTGTTCCCGGGCATGGAGATCGTCGACTACGACGTCTTCCGCGTGACCCGCGACGCCGACTTCACGGTCTCCGACGAGGCGGACGACCTGCTGACCGCGGTGGAGGACGAGCTGCGCCGGCGCCGCTTCGGCGACGTCGTGCGGGTCGAGGTCGGGTCCGGGATGAGCGCGGTGATCCGCGAGCAGATCACGGGCTCGCTCGAGGTCGTGCCCGACGACGTGTTCGACATCCCGGGCCTGCTCGACCTCGAGGACCTGTGGGACATCGTCGGCGTCCCGGGCTACGCCGAGCTGCGCGACCTGCCGTGGACGCCGGTCACCCAGCCGCGGCTCCAGGCGGACGACTCCGACAAGTCCGACGTGCTCGCCGCCATGCGTCGGGGCGACATCCTGCTCCACCACCCCTACGACTCCTTCGCGACCTCGGTCGAGCGGTTCGTCGAGCAGGCGGTGAACGACCCGAACGTCCTCGCGATCAAGCAGACCGTGTACCGGACGAGCGACGACTCGCCGCTCGTGCCGGCGCTCATCCGGGCCGCCGAGCGAGGCAAGCAGGCGGTGTGCGTGGTGGAGGTCAAGGCGCGGTTCGACGAGCGCGCGAACGTCCAGGTGTCGCGCGCGATGGAGGAGTCGGGCGTGCACGTCGTGTACGGCCTGCCGTCGCTCAAGACGCACGCCAAGTGCATCCTCGTCATCCGCCGGGAGGGCGATGGCATCCGTCATTACGTCCACGTCGGGACCGGCAACTACCACCCGAAGACGGCGCGGCTCTACACGGATTTCGGCCTGCTGACGTGCGACGACAAGATCGGCGCCGACGTGGCCGACATGTTCAACTTCCTCACGGGCTTCGCGCGCCCGCGCCGCTACCGCCGCGTGCTCGTGGCTCCGAACCACATGCGCGCCGGGATCCTGGAGGAGATCGAGCGCACGATCACGGCTCACCGCGAGGGCCAGACCGCGCGCATCCGGATGAAGATGAACTCGCTCGTGGATCGCGCGTGCATCCAGGCGCTGTACCGCGCGTCGCAGGCCGGCGTGCCGGTCGAGATCAACACCCGCGGGATCTGCTGCCTGCGGCCGGGAGTCCCCGGCGTCTCAGACAACATCCGCGTGATCTCGATCGTCGGGCGGTTCCTCGAGCACTCGCGCATCTACGCGTTCGAGCGCAACGGCGAGTGCACGGTCTACATCGGCTCGGCCGACCTCATGCCGCGCAACCTCGACACGCGGGTCGAGCTGCTGGCGCCGGTGCGCGACGAACCGCTGCTGAGCGACCTGCTCGACACGCTCGACCGCTGCTTCGCGGACAACACGAACGCGTGGCAGCTGGGGGAGGACGGCCGCTGGACGCGCCGGGTCCCCGAGGGCGAGCCGCGCTCCGTGCAGCGCGAGCTGATGGCCGCGCATGCCGCCCAGGCCGCCGAGGCCGCCACCGGCTAGGGCCTGTCCAAGAACTTCTTGGACAGCCCTCTGATTCGCCGCGCGGGCGGCTACCGTGGAGCGTTCGCGTGCGCGTCGCTGACCCGGTCCACAACGTCGAGCTGCGGTTCAACCGCCACGGGCAGGAGTCCGTCGTCTTCGCGTTCCCGTACCGGGCCGACATCGTCGACGCGGTGCGCTCGATTCCCGGCCGCCGGTTCGACTGGGAGGTCAAGGAGTGGTGGGCGCCGCGGGCCGACGCGACGGCTCCCTACGTGAAGGGCGTGCTGGAGCGGTTCCCGGCGCTGTCGGTGGCGCCCGACGTCGAGGCGTGGCTCGCGCGGGCGGTCAAGGGCTGGGTGGGGCGCGTGTCGGCGGGCCGGCTCACGGGCTCGGGGCGGTTCGTCATGGAAAAGATCTCGGGCGAGCTGCCGGAGACGCTGGCTTCGGTCGCTGAGGAGGCAGGTGGGCGGACGTGGCTGCCGTTCACGCAGGCGGTCGCGGAGGAGCTGCTGGAGATGTCGGGCGCGCGGCTGGACCCGCGGGCGCTGCGCTGCGCCTCGCGGCTGCAGGTCGGGAAGCAGCCGGCAGGCGCGACGCTGGCGCTGGTGGAGAGCGTCGGCGAGCCGCGCTTCACGCTCGACGTGAACTGGGATCCGGAGACGATCCCCGCCTTCCTCGAGCTGCCGGCCTGCGAAGCGCACGGGCGCTCCCTGCCGGTGGACCCGTACCTGCTCGAGCCGCTCGAGCACTACCTGCGGACGTTCGAGGTGGAGGTGGCCGCCAATGCCCGCGACGTGCTGGAGCGGCTGCGGCGCGAGCACGACGAGGCGATCGACGGCGTGCGCCGCTCGCGCGCGCACTCGGCGCCTGAGCTGGCGATCGAGGATCGCCTGGGGGGAGAGCTGCGGCCGTTCCAGCGGGCGGGCGTGGCGTATGCGCTCGAGGCGCGGCGGGCGTTCCTGGCCGACGAGCAGGGGCTCGGGAAGACGGTGGAGGCGCTGGCGGTGCTGGAGGCCGACGACGCGTTTCCCGCCGTGGTCGTCTGCCCCGCGTCGCTGAAGCTCAACTGGCGGCGCGAGATCGAGCACTGGCTCCCGCACCGGTCGGTGACAGTGGTCTCCGGCACCGGCAGCGTGGCCGAGCCGGCCGACATCACGGTCATCAACTACGAGATCGTGCACGCGCACCGGGTGCGGCTGGCGCTGCGGCGGCCGCGCGCGCTGGTGCTGGACGAGTCGCACTACATCAAGAACCCACGGGCGAAGCGGACGCAGGCGGTGCGGAAGCTGGCGGAGTCGCTGGAGGAGGATGCGCTGCGGCTGGCGCTGACCGGAACGCCGGTGATGAACCACGCCGAGGAGCTGATCGCCCAGCTGCGGGTGCTGGGGCGGCTGGAGGACTTCGGGTCGGGCGCGCGGTTCGCGCGGCGGTTCCAGGGGGCGGGCGCTGAGGAGCGGATCCACTGGCACCTGCGACGGCGCTGCTTCGTGCGGCGGCTGAAGGCGGACGTGCTGCCGCAGCTCCCGGCCAAGGAGCACGTCGTCGTGCCGGTCGCGCTGGAGAACGAGCGCGAGTACCGGCTCGCCGAGCAGGACGTCGTGGCCTGGCTGCGCGAGCAGCCGCTCGATCTCGGGGAGCTCGAGAGCCGGGTGGCGGCCGCATTGCGGGCGGAGCGGCTGGCGCAGCTGAACGCGTTGAAGCGGCTGGCCGCGCGGGGCAAGTCGGGTCCCGCGCTGGCCTGGATCCATGACTTCCTGGCGTCCGACGAGCCGCTGGTGGTCTTCTGCGGCTCGCGCGAGGTGCAGGAGCTGGTGGTGGAGCGGTTCCCGGAGGCGCTGCATCTGCTCTCGCGCGACACGGTGGAGCAGCGGGAGGCGGCGGTGCATGCGTTCCAGGATCCCTCGGGTCCGCAGATGATCGTGTGCGGGACGCGGGTCGGCGGGCAGGGCATCACGCTGACGCGGGCGTCGAACGTCGCGTTCCTCGATCTCGAGTGGACGCCGGCGATGCACGACCAGGCCGAGGACCGCTGTCACCGGATCGGCCAGCACGACGCCGTGACCGCCTGGTACCTGCTCGCCGCCGAGACGATCGACGAGACGATGATCGAGCTCATCGCGCGCAAGCGCGGGATCGTCGGGGCGGTCACGGACGGGCGGCGCGACGAGTCCGAGGCGCTGGTCCAGGCCGTGGTGCGCGAGCTGCGCGGCGGGGTGCCGCGGCGCCGCCTGCGGGTGGCGTAGGGACGAACTTCGGCCCCGATCGCCGCCTAGGGTCCGAACTTCGGCATTGAGGGAGGCGGGTTCGAGGGCGGCGGCGGGTCGAGTGTCCACTTGTTTCCCTATAACGGCGAAAAGTGGACACTCGGCAGACCACGCCCTCGATCGGCCGCCTCCCCACCCAGCCGCAGTTCGCCGGCGCTACCAGACGGCCAGTCGCGCGAGCACGCTCGCGTCGCCACCAGAGGCGGCGATCACGCATGTCCGCCCGTCGCGCGTCCACGTGACGGCGACCACATCGCCGCCGCCCCGGACCGTGTGGAGCGCGCCGTCGTCGTCGAGCGCCGGCCCGGCGACGATCGCGTACGCGATCGTGCGCCCGTCGCGCTCGTAGAACACCGTCCGCACGCGGCGGCCGTCGATGACGTCCGTGCGTGTGCCGGTCGCCCGCCAGTCCTCGTAGTGCGGGAAGCGGATGCCCTCGAAGGACTCCGTGGTGGCGGCGGAGGCAGTGGCGGGGCGAAGCGCGACCGCGAGCACGTCGTCGACCGCCGGGCCGCGGCCGCCGACCAGCACGAGGAAGGCGATGACGGTGGCGGCAATCGCCAGCGCGGCGGCCGGGACGAGCCGGCGCCGGCGCGGCCGGGACGCCTTCAGCTCCTCGACCCGCAGCCGTAGCTCGAGCGGGGCCGGGACGGCTGCGGCCGCCAGCTTCGCGAGCGCGGCCCACTGGCACTGGAGCGCCTCGGCGAGCTCGGGATCCGCCGCCACGCGGGCCTGCGTCTCGGCGAGCCGGTCGCCGCTCAGGCAGCCGTCCACGAGCGCGACGAGATCCGCCTCGTCCTCGGGCGAGAGATGTTCGTGTGGACCGGTCATGTCCCCTGCCCTCCAGACGCCCCACGCCCCTCGATATTCCCCGGCGGCGCGAACGCCCCGCGTGGCGCGATCTCCCCGGCGGCGCGAACGCCCCGCGCGGCACGATCTCCCCGGCGGCGCGAACGCCGTGCGCGGCGCGATCTCCCCGCGCGGCGATCGCCCCGCGCGGCGTGATCGTGCGCGTCGGTAGGCTCGGGCCGTGGAACGCGAGGCGCTCCTGTCGGGGCTCGTGCAACCCGGCGACCGCGAGCCGGCGCCCGGGTCGCTGTGGCTCGTCCAGGTGTTCGTGAACAGCGTCGACACCGAGCACGGCCCCGACCTGTTCGACGACGCCGCCGGGCTGGCCGAGTGGCTCGACCGCCACCTGCCGGTCGCGGAGGTCAGGCCGGACGACGTCGCGACCGCGCGTGAGGTCCGCGAGGCGCTGCGGTCGATGCTGCACGCCAACAACGGCGCGCCGCCCGACCCGGCGGCCGAGGCCGTCCTCGACCGTGCGGCCCGGCGGGCACGGCTCGAGCCCGCGTTCGGCCAGGCCGCTCTCGTCCCGCGCGCCGACGGTGTCGACGCCGCGATCGGCCACGTCCTCGCCGCTGCCTTCGCGGCGATGCTCGACGGGAGCTGGCACCGGCTGAAGGCCTGCCCGCGCGAGGTCTGTGGCTGGGCGTTCTACGACCGCTCCAGCAACGCCAGCGCGACGTGGTGCTCGATGCGCGTGTGCGGCGGCCGCGAGAAGGCCGGCGCGTACTACCGCCGCCGCCGCGCCGCCGCCGCGGGCTAACGGGCCCCGCGGGGCACCGCGGGCTGACCCGCTCCGGTTGGGGCCGCGCCGCCGCCGCGGGCTGACGGGCTCCGCGGGCTGACCCGCTCCGGTGGGGGCTGCGCCGCCGCCGCGGCGCGCGTGCACGATCGCGTTCAGCCGAACGCCGACGCGCCACTTTCAGGCGCTTCGTCCCGCCGTCGCGCCAAAGTCGCTTGGTGGCCCGGCGATTCTGCTGGTGGGCCGCGTCAGGTTTGGCGGGAACTTGCCCGGCAGTCCTGATCACCGCGCTCGCGGTGTCCGGACTGGCTGCGCCGCCCGCGAGCGCCGACCCCGTGGCAGGCGCAACCGCGGCGCACGCCCAGTCCTTCGGCCGCGCCCACGTTGCGGCGCTGCAGGTCGCGCTGCGCGCGCGGGGTCTGTACGTGGCGTCGGTCGACGGCGTCCGCGGCCCGCTGACCAGCGAAGGCGTGCGCCGCTTCCAGGCGCGGCGCGGGCTCGTGGTCGACGGCATCGCCGGCCCGCGCACGCGCGCCGCGCTCGGCTGGCGGGGCCGGCCGGGCCTCGGCTCGCGGGTCATCCGGGCCGGCCGCCGCGGCTGGGACGTCGCCGCGCTCCAGTTCCTGCTCGCGACGCACGGCTTCCCGTCCGGTCCCCTCGACGGCGAGCTCGGCCCGCGCGGCGACGCCGCCCTGCGCCGCTTCCAGGGCTGGGCCGGCCTCGGCGCCGACGGCCTCGCCGGCCCGGCCACGCTCTCCGCGCTCCGGCGACCACCGGCCCGCTCCCCACTCAACTTCCTCGCCCCGATCGGCGGAACGCCGACCGACCGCTTCGGCCCGCGCGGCGACACGATGCACACCGGCGTCGACTACCCCGCCGCGGCCGGGACCGGCGTCGTCGCCGCCGGCCGCGGCTGCGTGCAGTCGGCCGCCTACGACGGCGGGGGCTACGGCAACCTCGTCGTGATCGAGCACCGGATGGGCATGACGAGCTGGTACGCGCACCTCGCGTCGATCGCGGTCCGCCCGGGCCAGTGCCTCGTGGCCGGCACGCCGGTCGGCACCGTCGGCTCCACGGGGAACTCCACCGGGCCGCACCTTCACTTCGAGCTGCGCCTGCGAGGCGCCGCGATCGACCCCCTCAGCGGGCTCTGACCGTCCGCGCGCTGCGTCCCGGCTCGAGCCCCCAGCTCACGATCCGCTCGGGATGGATCCGGATCAGCGGCGTCGGGAACGCGATCGCCTCGCCGCGCCCGCGGACCTCGATCCCGCGCGGACGCCACGGGTCGGTGCTCGCCAGATCGTCGATCACGATCGCGGCCCGGCCGGTCCGGGCCACGTCGCGGAACTTCTTCGATTGCTCGAGCTCCGACCCGCCGATGTCGATCGTATCCCGCGCCGCGTTGTAGATCCAGGCGACCGGGACCACGTGCGGCGTGCCGTCCGCGCCGACGGTCGCGATCCGCCCGAGCTGCCGCCCGCCGGCCAGGTAGCGAAGCTCGGCCTCCCTGAAGACGCTCAGGGGCCCTCGAGCGCGAAGACGACTTTGACGGCGGCGGTGACGGTCAGCTCGCGCGGGCGGACGTCGGGCGGCTCGGCCATGACCACGCCTCGCGCGGCGGGGAGCGTGCGCTCCGGCCCGGCCTCCTCGATCGCCTGCACGGCGCCGAGCCGGCGCCCGGCCGCGGCGGCCAGCCGCTCGGCCTTCGCGCGTGCGTCCGCGACCGCCTCGCTCAGCAACTCGCCACGGACCTCGCCCGCCTCGTCGTACTCGAACCGCGGGCCGTGCAGCCGGTCGGCGCCCGCCGCCATTGCTGCCTGGGCGACCTCGCCGGCCCGGTCGGCCGTCGCGCGCACCCGCACGGCGCCGATCGCCTCGGCGCCCGCCGGCGCCGACTGCTCGAACCGCGGTTGCACCACGACCGCCTCCGTCGCCACCTCGCCGATCGCGCCGAGCCGCTCGACCATCGAGTTCAGGCGCGCGCTGCAGCGCTCGAACGCGGCGCGCGGGTCGGCGTCGGACTCCACCGCCTCGGCCCGCCACGTCGCAGCCCCGGGTGCCACCGCCCGCTCGGCGGAGCCCGTGACCGTGATCGTCACCAGTGCACGCCCCGCATCAGGTACGCGAGCGCGGTCGCCTCGCCGGACGCCTTCTCGCTCGGGTCCTTCTTGCCGCTCGCGGCCGCCGACTCGGGGAACACCTTGTAGGCCATGTGCAGGATCTGGTCGACCGCCTTGGGCGCCAGCGCGTACGCGACCTCGCCGAACGTGCCCAGCCGCGTGTTGATCTGCTTCGGCTTCGCCCGGATCGCCTCGCAGATCAGGTCGGCGGCCTCGTCGGGCGAGATCGTCGGGAACGAGTCGTAGATCTTGGTCGGCGCGATCATCGGCGTCCGCACGAGCGGCATGTGGATCGTCGTGAACGTGACGCCGTCGCCGATCATCTCGGAGCTGACCACGCGCGTCCACGCGTCGAGGGCGGACTTCGACGCCACGTAGGCGGAGAACCGCGGCGGGTTCGTCTGCACCCCGATCGAGGACACGTTGACGACGTGGCCGAAGCGCCGCTCGCGCATGTGCGGCAGCAGCCCCAGCATGAGCTTCACCGGGCTCAGGTAGTTCAGCCCGACCGTGCGCTCGAAGTCGTGGAAGCGCTCGTAGGAGAGCGACACCGACCGCCGGATCGAGCGGCCCGCGTTGTTGACCAGCATGTCGACCGCCGCGTGCTCGGACAGCATCTGCCCGACCAGCTGCTCGATCGCGTCGTAGTCCGACAGATCGCACGGGTAGACGTACGCGGTCCCTCCAACGGACTCGATCTCCGCCTTGACCTCCTCGAGCTTCTCCTGCGTGCGGGCGACGAGCAGCGGGATCCCGCCCGCCGCCGCGACCTTGAGCGCCGCCGCCCGCCCGATCCCGCTGGAGGCGCCGGTGATGACGACGGTCTTGCCGTTGACGGCGCCCTCGAAAGAGCGGTCCTTGAACAGGTCGGGGTCGAGGTTGCGCTCCCAGTAGTCCCACAGCTTGGTGGCGTAGGACGGAAGCGGCGGCAGCTCGATGCCGGAGTCGGCCAGCGCCCGCTGCGTGTCGCGCGCGTCGAACCGCGTGCGCAGCTCGGCGTTCTCGATCGCCTCCGCAGGGATCCCGAGGTCGGCCAGGAAGCTGCGCTTGATCCCCTGCAGCGCCGGGATCTTCATGGCGTACGAGAGCACGCCCTTCGGCAGCATGTCGGTGAGCTTCTTGTCGACCCGCATGACCGCGTGCGGCGCGTGCGCGGCGTTGGCGAGCGTGTTCATCACGTCGCCCGACTTCGGCGGCTTGGGGTCGACGACGTGGAACGCCTGGCCGTCGAGCCCGTCGAGGTGCGCGATGTGGTCGACGGCCGCGGCCACGTAGTCGACCGGCACGATGTTCGTGCGGCCGAACTCGAGCGACACGAGCGGGAACCACTCCGGCAGCGCGTGCCGGAGCTTCTGGATCGCCTTGAAGAAGTAGTAGGGCCCGTCGATCTTGTCCATCTCGCCGGTCTTGGAGTTGCCGACGACCAGCGACGGGCGGTACGCGCGCCACGGCACCTGCGCGCGCTCGCGGACCAGCTTCTCGGACTCGAACTTCGTGCGGTGGTAGGGAGTCGGCAGCTCCTGGCCCTCGTCGAAGTCGTCCTCTGTGAACCAGCCGTCGTAGCTGCCGGCGACGGCGATCGAGGACATGTGGTGGAAGCGCTTGGCGCCCAGCGCGTTCGCGAGGTCGACCGCGTTCTGCGTCCCGCCCACGTTGAGGGCCGCGTTCGTCGCCTCGTCCGACGTGATGTCGTAGATCGCCGCCAGGTGGAAGAAGTGGTCGACGCCCTGGAGCTGCTCACGCGCCGAGTCGTCGGTCCCGAGCTGTGGCTGCGTGATGTCCCCGAACACCGGCTTGACGCGGTCCTGGCCGCGCCAGCGCTCGAGCTTGTCGGCCGACCCTTCGCGGACGAGGACGTAGATGTCGCCGTCGCGCTCGAGCAGGCGCTCGACGAGGTGGCGGCCGATGAAGCCCGTCGCGCCGGTGACGAAGTAGGTCATGGCCGAACCCTAAACCGACGCGCGCCTTCGAGCGCCGTTGTGATCCGGTCGCGGCCGAGCCGCGCCTCGAGCGCGAGCCCGTCGGCGAGCGGGAGCCCCAGCGCGGCGTGCGCGGCCTCCCGGTCGGAGAGCATCGTCTCCTGCGGGTGGGCGGCGATCGCCTCGGCCAGCTCGAGCGCCCGCGCCACCGGGTCGGCGGCGACCTCGTTGACGAGGCCCATCGCCAGCGCCTCCGCGGCGTCGACCTCGCGGCCGGTGATGATGAGCTCGAGCGCCCGGCCGAGGCCGATCACGCGAGGGAGCCGCTGCGTCCCGCCGTCGATCAGCGGCACGCCCCAGCGGCGTTCCAGGCAGCCGAAGCGCGCGCTCTCGCCGGCGATCCGCACGTCGCACCACAGCGCCAGCTCGAGGCCGCCCGCGACGCACCAGCCGCCGATCGCGGCGATCGCGGGCTTGACCGGGACGAGTCGCGTGAAGCCCATCGGGCCGCCGAGGGCGTCGGGGTCGAGCGTCTCCAGCGCTTTCAGGTCGGCACCGGCGCAGAACGCCTGCTCGCCGGCGCCGGTCAGCACCATCACGCGGGCGCTGTCGTCGGCCGCGAAGCGCTCGTAGGCCTGCAGGAGCGCCGCCGCGGTCTCGCCATCGACGGCGTTGCGCCGCTCCTGGCGATCGATCGTCACCAGCGCAGCCGCGCCAGTCCGCTCGTAGCGGATCACCAGCCGCCGCGCAGGTCGGCGCGCGCCCGGCGCGCCTTGGCGGCCTTGAGCCGCATGTCCTTGCGCTTCTCGAGCCGCCACTGGATCAGGCTCATGATCAGCACGAAGACCGGTATGCCGGCGATCACGACGAACGCGGCGTTGGTGATGACCTTGTCGTTGGTCTCGCCCCACAGCCCCTCGCCGCCGTCGTGGCCCTCCTCGGCGGCCAGCGCGACGGGCGCGATCAGGGCGACGAAAACGGCGGTCAGCACGATGGTCCGCAGCACGAACCGGATCATAGTTCCCCGTGCGGGCATCCGGCCCGCACCATGACCCGAACGGCGCCATCCGGGCGCCGTAATGTGGATACCCATGGCCGTCCTCATCGCCTCCGACATCGCCAAGGACATGGCGGGCGAGCCGCTGCTGCGCAACGTGTCGTTCCAACTCGAGCGGCGCGACCGTCTCACACTGTCCGGCCGCAACGGCGCGGGCAAGACGACGCTGCTGCGGATGCTGGCGGGGGAGACGTCGGTCGACGGGGGCGAGCTGAGCTTCGCCAAGGACGTCCGCATCGCGCTCCACGACCAGCGCCCGCCGCGGGACCGCGACCTCAGCCTGCGCGACTACGTGCTCTCCGGCGCCAAGGACCTGCTCGACCTCGAGGCGCGCCTGGCCGAGCTCGAGCACGCGATGGCCGAGGGCGCCACCGACGCCGCCACGCTCGGCGCCTACGCCACCGCTCAGGGCCGGCTGGAGCACGCCGGCGGCTACACCTGGCGCGAGTCGGTCAACAGCACGCTGCACGGCCTCGGGTTCCGCGACGCGCACCTCGACCGCAGCCTCGAGACGTTCAGCGGCGGCGAGCTCACCCGCGCGTCGCTGGCCCGCGCGCTGGCCGGCGACCCCGACCTCCTGCTGCTCGACGAGCCCACGAACCACCTCGACATCGAGTCGCTCGAGTGGCTGGAGAGCCACCTGCAGTCGCTCGACGCCGCCATCGTGCTGGTTGCGCACGACCGCTGGTTCCTGGAGGCCGTCGGCACGGCCGTGCTCGAGCTCGAGGGCGGCCGCGGCCGGTTCTTCAAGGGCACTTGGCACGCGTGGCGGAGGGAGAAGGCGGCCCGCGAGCTGGCGCTCGGGCGGACGATCGAGAAGCAGGAGGCGGAGATCGCTCGGCTCGAGCGGTTCGTCGACCGCTTCCGCGCCGGCACCCGCGCGCGCCAGGCCCAGTCGCGCGTGAAGAAGCTCTCCAAGATCCAGCGGGTCTCCCGCGACCCTCTCGACGGCAAGGCGCTCGGCTTCGCCTTCAAGCCCCCGCAGCGGTCCGGCCGCGTGGTGTTCGAGGTCGAGGACGGCACGCTGCGGATCGGCGACCGCACGCTGCTCGAGGCCTTCGAGCTGTGGCTCGAGCGCGGCGAGCACGTCTCGCTGATCGGGCCGAACGGGACCGGCAAGACGACGCTCATCAAGGCGCTTGCCGGGCAGCGCGAGCTCGACCGCGGCAAGCTGCGCCGCGGTCACAACGTGAAGATCGGGCTGCTCTCCCAGCACGCCGACGAGCTCGGCGCGCCCGGCGCCCGCACGGTGCTCGAGGCGGCGCAGCGCGCCACCACCCTGAAGCCCAACGAGGCCCGCTCGCTGCTCGGGCGCTTCCTGTTCAGCGGCGAGGCGGCGGAGAAGCCGCTCGACGGCCTCTCCGGCGGCGAGCGGCGCCGGCTCTCGCTCGCGATCCTGGTCCACTCCGGCGCCAACGTGCTCGTGCTCGACGAGCCGACCAACCACCTCGACCTCGAGAGCCGCGAGGCGCTCGAGGCGGCGCTGCAGGCGTTCCCCGGCTCGCTGCTGCTGATCTCCCACGACCGCGCGCTGCTCGACGCCGTCGGCACCCGCACGATCGCGGTCGAAGACGGCACGCTGCACTCGTATGTCGGCGGCTGGCCGGAGTACGTCCGCGTGCGCGAGGAGCGCAAGGAGTCCGAGCGCACGGCGAAGCGGTCGAAGCCGCCGGTCCCGAAGAAGTCGCCCCCGAGCGGCCCGTCCAAGAACCGGCAGCGGCGCGCGGGCGAGCTCGAGAAGGCGATCGAGGCGGCCGAGGCCGAGCTCCAGACGCTCGAGGCCGAGCTCGCCGACCCCGCGGCCTGGAACGACCCGCGCAGCGCCGCCATGTCGACCCGCCGCCACGACGAGGCCAAGCAGGCGCTGCAGGCCCTGTACGAGGAGTGGGAGACCGTGGCCGGTTAGATGACTGATTCCACGACCCCCGCACCCGCTTGGGCGCGTCCCGCGGCGCCGGATCGGCACCCGCTGAAGGGGCCCGTGGCTCCGCCACTGTGCCCCTCGCGCGGGCACCGCCCGGCATCCACGGTACGCGGCCATGCGGGCACGCGGGCCGCGGAATCAATCATCTAGTGCCGCCCGTTGGCCGCGCGCTTGAGCGTGATGCCCTCGAGCACGTTGGCGACGGTCTCGCAGGCGTCGACGGCTGACTCGAGCGTGTCGAAGATGTCCTTCCAGCGGATGACCATCATCGGGTCGATCCCGGCGGCGAACAGCGAGGCGACCGCGGCGCGCACGATCCGGTCGGCCTCGTTCTCGAGCCGGTGGATCTCCCTCAGCGCGTCGGCGACGTCCTCGCCGGCGCGGAGCTCGCGAAGGCTCGCCGCGACGAGGTCGGCGGTGGCGACGAGCACGACCGTCATCTGCTGCGCCTGCTCCATCGGCGCCTCGACGCCGTAGAGCCCGAGCTGGTCGGCGGCCTCCTCCGCGTGGTCCACGATGTCGTCGAGCGCGCCGGCGAGCGCGTGCACGTCCGCGGGATCGAGGTCCGCGACCCCGCGCTCCGCGAGCCGGCACAGGATCGCGTGCACGATGCGATCGCCCTCGTGCTCGCACGTGAGCACCTCTGCCGCGATCTCGGGCCGCTCCGGGTACTCCGCGAACAGGTCCCGGAGCAGGCACGACGCCCGCTGCACGTTGCGACCTGATTCCTCGAACAGGGCGAGGAGCTCGGTGTCCTCCTTCGCCTTCGTGGACCACATGGCGGCACCGTAGCCGCGGCGCAGGGACGGGAGCGAGCCGTTCACAAGCCTTTCACGACCCCTTCACGCGTCGGTAACCGCACGCGACCGGCCCTGCTCGATCTTCCGGCGCGATGCAGTCCACGAGCGATGTCATCAAGGCGGGAGAGCTGGAGATCCGCCCGTCCGAATACCTGGCGCTCGCCGGAGGCCGGGCGCTGACGCTGTCGGTGCGGGAGCTCGACCTGCTGGCCGCTCTGGGGCGCCGGGAGGGGCGGATCGTGCCACGGGAGGAGCTCTACGAGACGGTGTGGGGAGGACCGATGCGGGCGTCGGACCGTTCGGTGGACGTCTACGTCCACAAGCTGCGCTCCAAGCTCGCGACCGCCCTGCCGGAGTGGCAGTTCATCCATACGCACTTCGGCTTCGGCTACCGCTTCCAGCCAGAGCTTTCACAGCGTTTTCACAACACGGCCACAAGTCGGTAACAGGTCGCTCGCGGCCCTGACACACGATGGAGGAATCATGAGAATCGAACGTCTACTGCTGGTGCTCGCCATGGTGGCGTCGCTGGCTTTCGTGGTTGCCGCGTGCGGCGACGACGACGATGATGATGATGCTGGCGCCGCCACGGGCGGCTCGAGCGAGGAGATGTCGGGCACGATCCGGATCGACGGCTCGTCGACGGTGTTCCCGTTCGCGCAGGCCGCGGCCGAGCTCTTCAACGAGGACCAGCCCAACGTGAAGATCACGGTCGGCCAGTCCGGCACCGGCGGCGGCTTCGAGAAGTTCTGCGCCGGCGAGACCGACATCTCCGACGCCTCGCGCCCGATCGACGAGGAAGAGGAAGTCCCGATCTGCAAGAAGAACGCCGTCGACTACGGCGAGGTCCAGATCGCCAACGACGGCATCGCGATCGCGACGAACAAGAACCTCACGATCGAGTGCATGACCACCGACCAGCTGAAGGCGCTGTGGGAGCCGAAGTCGAAGGTCAAGAGCTACAGCGACATCGACTCCAGCTTCCCCGACACGGCGGTGAAGCTGTTCGGCCCCGGCACGGACTCGGGCACGTTCGACTTCTTCACCGACACGATCAACGGCGAGGAGGGCGCCTCCCGCGAGGACTACGAGGCCTCCGAGGACGACAACCAGCTCGTGACCGGCGTCGCCGGCACCGAGGGCGGCCTCGGCTACTTCGGTCTCTCGTACTACGAGGCGAACACCGACAAGCTCAACGAGGTCCAGGTCGACGGTGGCAACGGCTGCGTCGCGCCGACCTCGGAGACGGTGCAGGACGGCTCGTACGCGCCCCTCTCGCGTCCGCTCTTCATGTACCCGTCCAAGGAAGCCATCGCGAAGCCCGAGGTGAAGGCGTTCATGGACTTCGTGGTCGCGAACCAGCAGTCCATCGCCGAGGCGGCGCAGATCGTGCCGCTGACCGAGGACCAGTCCGGGAAGGCGCAGTCCGAGCTCGACACCCTCGAGGGCGGGGCCTAGCCGTGGCCGACCCGCGCCTCGCGGCGTCGTCAGGTGCGCAGGGGGTCCGGTTCAACCTGAACCGGACCCCCACGGCCCGTTCTCGCTTCGAGGCCGGGATCAAGGCTGCGCTGCTCGCGGCGGCCGCCCTGTCGGTCGTGACGACGCTGCTGATCGTCGGGTCGCTGCTGTTCGAGTCGATCGAGTTCTTCGGCGAGGTGCCGATCGGGGACTTCCTGTTCGGCACCAAGTGGACGCCGCAGTTCGCCGGCGACCAGCAGTCGTTCGGCGTGCTGCCGCTGATCTGGGGCACGATCTACCTCTCGCTGATCGCGCTCGCTGTAGCGATCCCGCTGGGCCTGCTGAGCGCGGTCTACCTGTCCGAGTACGCGCCCAACCGGGTGCGCAAGGTCGTCAAGCCCGTGCTCGAGCTGCTGGCCGGCGTGCCGACGATCGTGTTCGGCTACTTCGCGCTGACGTTCTTCTCGCCCACGGTCCTCAACGACCTCCTCGGTGTCGGCGTCGGTGTGTTCAACGGCCTCGGGGCCGGGCTCATCATGGGGCTGCTCGTCCTGCCGACGATCGCGTCGGTGGCGGAGGACGCGATGTCCGCCGTTCCGGCGTCGCTCCGCGAGGGCGCGTTCGGGCTCGGCGCCTCGAAGCTCCAGGTCTCGCTGCGGATCGTGTTCCCGGCCGCGCTGTCGGGCATCGTCGCCGCGCTCATCCTCGGCGCCTCCCGCGCGATCGGCGAGACCGTGCTCGTGCTCATCGCCGGCGGCCAGTCGCCCAACCTGGGTCTCGACCCGCGCGAGAGCTTCCAGACCATGGCGGCCTACATCGCGGCGCAGGCTCGCGGCGACATCCCGGCCGGCTCGGTCGAGTACCTCACGATCTTCGCCGTCGGCTTCACGCTGTTCGTGCTGACCCTGGTGCTCAACATCGTCTCGATCCGGCTCGTCCGCAAGTACCGGCAGGTGTACGAATGACAGGAGCTCAGATTGCCGCGGCAGCGCGCACCCAGAAGAGCGTGATCCCTCGGCGGTCGAGCGGCGAGGCGACCCGGAGCGCGGGCTTCGTCCTGCTGATGTACGTGGCCGTCGGCGTCGCGTTCCTCGCCCTGGGCGCGATCATCTGGGACTTCGCCAGCGACGGGCTCCCCGTCCTCAGCTGGGACTTCCTCACGAGCTTCCCGTCGCGCGTGATCCCGGCGAACTCCGGCATCGAGTCCGCGATCGTCGGGACCATCTACCTGATGATCATCTGCGCCGTGCTCGTCATCCCGCTCGGCGTGATGACCGCGATCTACCTCGAGGAGTACGCCGACGCGGGCAACTGGTTCAACCGCCTCATCGAGGTCAACATCCAGAACCTCGCGGGGGTGCCGTCGGTCGTGTACGGCATCCTCGGGCTCGCGTTCATCGTGCGCGGGCCGCTCTCGATGGGCCCGGTGCTGCTGGCGGGCGGGATCACGCTCGCGCTGCTCGTCCTGCCCGTCGTGATCATCGTGGCGCGCGAGGCGATCCGCGCCGTCCCGCCGTCGATCCGCGAGGGGTCGCTGGCGCTCGGCGCGACGCAGTGGCAGACGATCTGGAAGCAGGTGCTCCCCGGCTCGATCGCCGGCATCGCCACCGGTGTGATCCTGGCGCTCTCGCGCGCGATCGGCGAGACCGCGCCATTGTTGGTCGTAGGGGCGGGGGTTTCGCTACGGTTCAACCCAGAGGGTCTCGAGAGCTCCTTCACGGCGCTCCCGATTCAGATCTTTGCCTGGACGCAAGACCCCAATCAGGAGTTCGTGGCGCGCGCGGCTGGAGCCATCTGCGTGCTGATGATCCTCCTGCTGCTGATGAACTCAGTCGCCATCTGGCTTCGCAATCGCTACGAGCAGAAGTGGTAGAGGAACCCGACATGCCCGAGAACGTGAGAGACGAAGAGATCGTCGCGGACTCTGGTGCGCAGGACGGGCGCCGACTCGTGTCGACCCAGGCCGCCGCCCACGCCCACGAGGTGCCGGCCAAGGCGATCGCCGAGCCGATCTTCGACGTGCGCGACGTCGCCGTCTTCTACGCCGACCATCGCGCGGTGACGGACATCACGCTCAGGCTCGCCCGCAACCAGATCACGGCCCTCATCGGGCCGTCCGGGTGCGGGAAGTCGACGTTCATCCGCTGCCTGAATCGGATGAACGACCTGATCCCGATCGCGCGCGTCGAGGGCGAGGTCATCTACCACGACCAGAACCTCTACGACGACAAGATCGACCCGGTCCAGGTCCGTAAACGGATCGGGATGGTGTTCCAGAAGCCGAACCCGTTCCCGAAGTCGATCTACGACAACGTCGCCTTCGGCCCACGGGTGATCGGCATGAAGGGGGACATGGACGAGATCGTCGAGGGTGCGCTGAAGCGCGGCGCGTTGTGGGACGACGTCAAGGACCGGCTGAAGGCGAACGCGTTCGGGCTGTCCGGCGGCCAGCAGCAGCGGCTGTGCATCGCCCGCGCGCTCGCGACCGAGCCGGACGTGCTGCTGATGGACGAGCCGTGCTCGGCGCTGGATCCGATCTCGACCGGGCGGATCGAGGACCTGATGTTCGAGCTCAAGGTCGACTACTCGATCGTCATCGTCACCCACAACATGCAGCAGGCCGCCCGGGTGTCGGACATGACGGCGTTCTTCACGGTCGAGCTCGACGCGGGCGAGAAGCACCGGACGGGCCACGTGGTGGAGTACGCGCCGACCGACAAGATCTTCACGAACCCGGACGACAAGCGGACCGAGGACTACGTCACCGGCAAGGTGGGCTAGCGATGGCGGATCAGGCGCGGGTTCACTTCCAGGACGAGCTCCGCGGCCTGGAGGAGCAGGCGCTGGGCGCGCTCGACCTGGTCGTCACGACGCTCGACCGCACGCTCGAGGCGCTGGAGCACCAGGACATCGAGTTGGCCTCGATCGTCGTCAACGACGACGACCGGATCGACGGGCGCTTCCTGGAGGTCCACCAGGGGATCCTGTCGCTGTTGGCGCTCCAGGCGCCGGTCGCGGGCGACCTTCGGACCGTGGCCGCGCTGCTGCACGTGATCAAGCACGCCGAGCGCATGGGCGACCAGTGCGTGAACATCGCCAAGGTGCTCCCGCTCGTGGGGCACGAGCCGCCGTCCGACGACGAGCTGCTCGAGCGGATCTTCCGGATGGGCCGGCTGGCGCGGTCGGAGGTCGCTCAGGCCAAGCGGGCGTTCGTGTTGAGGGACGTGTCGCTCGCCCAGGACCTCGTGCGGCAAGACGAGGAGATCAACCTCCTGAACCGCGCGGTGTTCCGGCGCGCGGTGGAGATCGGCACCGACGAGGACCGGCGCGAGTGGGCGATGACGATGATGCTCGTGGCGCGCGCGCTGGAGCGGATCGGCGACAACGCGGTCGACATCGGCGAGCAGGTCGCGTTCGTGGTCACCGGCCTGTTCCGCGAGTTCTCCGACGCCTCGCACGTCTAGTGTGGGATTCCCGCAGGATGCGGGATCGTGGGTCGGGGGGTAAACCGGTTGTGACCAGCGTGTTACCGAGACTTCCGCTGATCGTGCCCGCGTCTTCCGTTGCCCCTATGCTGAAGCCGCGATGACGACGACGACGCAGCCGGCGGTTCGCCTCGCCATCCTCGACTCGGACAGCGGGTTCCTGCAGGTGCTGACGAAGCGCCTGCAAACGGCCGGTTGGCAGCACCGCGTGCTCGCCTCGCCGGTTCCGCTCGACGCGCTCGTGGCGATGCGGCTCAACGCCGTGGTCCTCGACCTTGCCGTCCTCGGTCCGCAGGCCTGGAACTACCTGGAGAAGCTGTGCGCACGGCTCCCGCACCTCGGGGTGGTCGTCTGCACGGGGCAGTCGAGCGTGGCCCAGCGCGTGCGGGGCCTGCGCCTGGGGGCGGACGACTGGGTGACCAAGCCGTGCCACCCCGAGGAGCTGATCGCGCGCGTGGAGGCGGTCGTGCGGCGGCGCAAGCGGGCCGACGCGCGGGTGGCGTCGACGCCGCTGGCCGTCGGCGAGATCGAGATCCGGGCCGACCAGTTCCAGGCGTTCGCCGGCGGCGTGTCGGTGGACCTCACGCGTCGCGAGTTCGAGCTCATCCAGCTCCTGGCCGAGGCCGAGGGGCAGGTGCTCCAGCGCGAGGAGATCTACGAGCGGGTGTGGGGCTACGCGATGGTCCACGGCGACCGGTCGGTCGATGTCTTCGTCCGCAAGCTCCGCCAGAAGCTGGAGCGCGCCTCGCCCGGGTGGCGGTACATCCACACGCACTTCGGGATCGGGTATCGGTTCGCGCCGGAGCCGGTCGAGGCTGGGCAGGCGCCTGAGGTCGTCGCGGCGCCCGAGCCGGTCGAGGAGCCCACCGAGCCGATTCCCGCGTCCGCGTAGCCGCTGTACTCGTCCGCCTCAGCGAGCCGTCCGGCTATCGTTGACCTCGTGGGGCCCGACCGCGGCAAGCACCTGCGCAACATCGCGATCATCGTCGGCCTCGCGCTTGCCGTCTGGCTGCTGCCGGGCGGCGACACCGCGAGCGTCACGATCTCGAACCTGCTCAGCATCGTCTTCATCGGCGGCCTGCTGTTCTTCGGCTACCGGATGTACATGGAGCACCGCGAATCGATCTTCGGGCTCGAGGAGCGGACCCGCGGCATCCTCTACGCGGCGATCGCGCTCGGCGCCATCACGCTCGTGGCCACCAACCGAATGTGGGACCAGGGCGGCGGGGGAGCGATCCTCTGGCTGGCGTTCCTCGGCCTCGCCATCTGGGGCCTCGTCTACGTCTGGCGCGCCTACCGGGAGTACTGACCCAGCCAGCGCTCGTGGGCCGCGCGGACGCGGGTCCAGAGCGCGTCGCGTTCCGAGTCCGAGAAGTCGCTGAGCGGGAGATCGAAGCCGTCCGCGAGCGCGTCGAACCACTCGTCGGCGGTCTCGAGCGTGCGCGGTGAGGACAGGTCGTCGCCAAGGCGCTTCAGGACGCAGCCGGTGAGCACGTCGACGCCGGTGGCGTCGCGGCGCTGGACCGAGCAGGTGCGGACGAACATCGACTCGGGCGACGTCGAGAGGTACGTGTGGCGCTCCTGGAAGTCGTCGGTCGTCGCGCGGCCGGGACGGAAGTCCATGCCGGTGAACGAACCCCGCGGGTCGTGCTCGAACCGCCAGCCGCCCGGCTCGACCGTCGACGGGTGCAGCTCGTAGGCGAACGGGCCCTGGCGGTAGTGACCCGTCTTGAGCGGGAGCGGCTCGTGCAGCGCGTCGCCGAGGCCGACGTCGGCGAGCCACACGCCGTCCGGGCAGCGGTGGTCGGGGAGCCCGTGGACGGTCAGCGCCAGATGGTTCCCGATCGCGCCCACTGGCCTGGGCTCGCTGCGGTTCTGGACGCCGCCGCGATGCCAGACGACCTCGTAGCCGAGCCCTGCAAGGAGGGCGGAGAACGCGCCGTTGAGGTGGTAGCAGTAGCCGCCGCGGTGGCGCGCGACGATCCGGTCGGCCGAGTCGTAGGGATCGAGCGTCGTCGGCCGCCCGAGCTGGATCTCGATCGCCTCGTATGGGATGCGTTCGACATGCGCGGCGTGGAGGAGCCGTAGCCCCTCCGGGTGGGGCGGCCCGTGATCGGCGACGCCCAGACGCCGGAGGTATCCGTCGACATCGAGCCGCGGCGGCATGGCGAGCGACGATACGCGACGCCGCCCCGCTCGCCCGTTATTCCTCGAGCGGGGAGCGGCGCGACCGCAGGCTCTCGCGCACGCCGGTCACTTCGACCGACGTTCGGCGCCGGCGTGCATCCGACTCGGCCTCGAGCAGCACGTCGAGCCCGTATGAATCGATGTGGTCGACGTCGCTGAGGTCGACGACGATCGGGGAGGGGTCGCGGCGTAGCGAGTGGAGGACTCCCTGGAGCAGGGTCGCCGTGCCCTCCACGAGTCTGCCGCTCACGCGCACAACCACATTCCCGCCCTCTCGGCGTTCGAACTCAACGGCCAGGCGTTCCGTGCCCATGATTGACCCCACCCTACTAGGTCACATAGGAGTGACTGGAAGCGATGGCCGGATTTCCGGTCTTGTGACGATTCCGCCACACAGGCGCAACAAACGCGCCTAGTTCCGTGCCCCGCGCCGCGCGACGCTGTCGGCATGGCAACGGAGCTCGGAGCGCGCGGTCACTCGGCGGTGCGGAGGGCCGGCGAGTCCGGGCAGGCGACGGTGGGCAGGACGGCCGAGTCCGGGCAGGCGGCGGTGCGGAGGGCCAGCGAGTCCGGGCAGGCGACGGTCGAAGTCGTCGCTCTGCTGCCGGTGCTCGTCGCGATCCTGGCGGCGGTCTGGCAAGCCGTTCTCGCCGGTCACGCCGTGTGGGCGGCCACGACCGCAGCCCGCGCGGCCGCACGAGCCCACGCGGTCGGCGCCGATCCGCGCGATGCGGCGCGGGCCCATCTCCCGGGCCCGCTCGAGCACGGCCTCCGTGTCACGACCGATCCGGAGGGCGCAGTCGAGATCGCCGTCCGAATCCCGTCGCTCCCGGGCCTGCCGAGTCCCGGCCACGCCCACGCCGGCGCCCACTTCGAGCCGCAACGATGACCGGCTTCAAAGTCACGTTCGAGGCGCGGCGATGACCGGCCGCACGGATCTCGCGTCCGCCGCCGGCCAGGCGAGCGGCGGCACGGATCTCGCGTCCGCCGCCGGCCAGGCGAGCGGCCGCACGGATCTCGCGTCCGCCGCCGGCCAAGCGACCGTCGAACTCGTGGCGTCCCTCCCGCTGGTCCTCGCGGCCGCGCTTGCCGGGGCGGCGCTCCTGGCCGGCCACGCGGCCACCGAACAAGCCGGCCAGGCGGCAGAGGCGGGTGCGATGGCGTTGCTCCAGGATCGCGACCCGCGCGAGGCGGCTCGCCGAGCGCTGCCGAGTGGCACCCGATCCCGCGCGACGATCGCCGTCGAGGGCCGCCGGGTCACGATCACAGTCCGCCCAAGCGTCCCGCTCGGCGCACTGGCTGCGGCCCTGACCGCGAAGGAGACCGCCGACGCCGGTCCACCATGAGCGGGGTCGTCGAACGCGCCGCGGAGTTCTTCCTCGCACCGGCGGTCGCGCCCGCCGCCGACACCTCCAGGCTGCCGCCCGCGGTTCGGGTCGTCGTGCTCGGATCGGAGTCGGATGTGGTGCCTCTCGCGGCCGCCGTCGCGCTCTCGTTACGCGCCGGCGCGGCGCCGGTCGCGGTCGGCGCGCGGCCGCCCGCGGCCGCGGCCTCATTCCGCCCCGGCGCGCGGGTGCCTGCGGCGGTCGTCGCGTACTGGCCCGGCGAAGCCGTGAAGCCGTCGGCTGCCACGCGTGCTGCGGCGCTGGTCGCCCGCCGGTTGACCGCCCACGACATGCCGGCCCTCGCGCGCGGCCGGCTTGCCTGGCTCGCCTTGCCGGAGGAGCCGGCGGCGGCTGCCACGGCGGTTCGCAGCGCGTCCGCGCTCGTCGACGGCTCGCTGGTCACCGCGCTCGCCGGCGCCCGACCGCCCGAGCTCGAGTGCCTCGTCGAGGAGCACGACCTCGTGATCGTGGCCACAGTCCCAGAGACAACGCTGGCCCGAGCGGCGGTCGCGCGACTGACCGACCGCGGCGTCCCGGCGTCGGCCTGGCCGCCACTGCGCCGCGGCGTGACCCGAACGCTCGCGCTGGCCGGCCTCGCAGCGCCCCGGATCGCCGTCGGCGGGAGCCCGGCGCAGCCACCGGCTCGATAATAGGCACCACACGACTAAGACCCTATGGAGGGTGACGTCCGGCGCGGTTGGTAAGTATGGCCGGTCCCCACGCGTTCGTGGGGTTGTGTTCAAGCCGCGCGAGTTGCAGCTCGCGTGGCGCCCACAACCGCATAGGAGCCGGCCATGGCGATGAAGGGTATGGCCCTTGTCGGTCTGGATGTGCACGCGCGTCAGACGCACGCGGCGGTGCTCGTTCCCGACACTGGGGAGTTGCGCGTGAGCAAGCTGCGGATGCCGCCGATCGAGGTGGTGGCGTTCCTGGAGGGGTTCGGGCCGGGCGCGGTGCGCGCGGTCTACGAGGCCGGCCCGACCGGGTTCGGGCTGGCCAGGGCGGCGCGCGAGCGTGGGATCGAGGTTCGTGTCGTCGCACCGGGGTCGATTCCCAAGGGCGTCGGGGATCGGGTCAAGACCGATCGTCGTGACGCGATCCGGCTGGCGCGGTTGCTGGCTGCCGGCGAGCTGTGTTTCGCGTTCGTGCCGTCGGTCGCCGACGAGCGCTTCCGTGACCTGGTGCGTGCGATCGAGGACGTCCGCGGCGACCTGATGCGCGCGCGTCATCGGCTGGGCAAGTTCCTGCTCCGCGGCGGCGAGCGCTATCCCGGTCCCGACCGGGCGTGGACGGGGGCGCACATGAAGTGGCTGCGCTCGCTGAGCTTCGAGGACCCGTGTTCGCAGGCGACGTTCGTCGACTACCTGGCCGCGGTCGAGCTGCTGATCGGGCGCCGCAGCGGGTTGCTCGCCGCGCTCGAGCAGGCGATCCCCGACAGCAGCCACGCGCCGGTGATCGCCAGACTGCGCTGTTTCAGGGGCGTGGACACGCTGTCGGCCGCGGGGCTGTGCGCCGACGTCGGCCGCTTCGAGCGCTTCCCGCGGCCGACGCTGCTGTCGGGATTCTTGGGGATCGTGCCCTCGGAGCGCACCTCGGACAGCAAGCGCCGCCAGGGCCAGATCACCAAGGCCGGCCCGACCCACGCCCGGCGGCTGCTGATCGAGGCCGCCCACCACTACCGCCACCCGCCGCGGATCGGCGAGGTCCTCGCCCGCCGCCAGGCAGGACAAGACCCGCGCGTGATCGAGATCGCCTGGCGCGCGCAGCGGCGCCTACATCAGCGTTGGTCGCACCTACACGGCCAGCGCCGCAAGCCGGCCGGCGTCGTCGCGGTCGCCTGCGCGCGTGAGCTGGCCGCGTTCTGCTGGGAGGCCGCCACGCTTGACTGACCACACCCCCGACGACCGCGCCCGGGACACTGCCGGGGCGCGCACGAGCACTCAGGAAGGCCACACGACAGTCGCGCGAGGCTCGCGAGACCACTTTGGGCAGCCGGCCCCCGCCGACGGCGCCCGATCTAAGACGGCGAGCCGCGACGAATACCCGGGTCTTGAGGTCAAGCCCTCGCATATCAGTCTGACCCCGCAGTCGACCACACTGGACCTTCCGCCCGTGCCGCCCCGCCAGCGCCCCGACCGCGCCGACACGACATCCACACGAACTACCGCCTTGACATCTCGCCCTCCATATCAGTGGTCCCGGCCGTTGGTTCGGCGCATAACCCGGCCCGTCGGAATGCGTCGTACTTGCGGCCGGGGCCACTAAAGGAGGCGCGGTGGCAGTCGACCCGGAACTCGAGGCCCTCGCGAGGGCCATCATCGACGCGAATCTCTACATGACGCTCGCGACCGCCGACGAGTCCGGCCGCCCGTGGGCGTCCCCGGTCTACTTCGCGGTCGAGGATTACCGCGAGTTCATCTGGGTCTCGCGACCGGCATCGGCGCACTCCCGCAACCTCGCGGTCCGGCCCGAGCTCGGGATTGCCATCTTCGACTCGCGCGTGCCGATCAACACCGGCCAGGGCGTCTACGTCTCCGCTGTCGCGCAGGAGCTGACCGGACCGGACGCCGAGCGCGCGATCGAGACCTTCTCGCGACGGAGTCAGGGGCACGGCGGCGAGGCGTGGACGCTCGCGGACGTGCGGGCGCCGGCGGAATTCCGCCTGTACGGCGCGACCGCCACCGACCACTCCGTCATCCGCCCCGGGATGCTCCGGACACCTGTGGAGCTGCGCAGGTAGGGCGCTCCGTTATACGCCCCGGGCTGCGGCGGACACGGATCGAACTGCGCACGTAAGGGGGCGGGGAGTTTCGTGAAATGCATAGGGGGAGACTCCTCGACGATTTCACGTTTCTCCTCGTAGAGGGGACAACGGTGAAATTCGTGGGGTTGCGCGGGATGGAAATTGCACGTTCCTCCCCCTCCGCGCGAATTCTTGACACATTCGCGCATGAATTTTCACGCCTACACCCTAGTTCCGTTCACCCTGCGCGGCGACGCTGACGAGTGTGCGTGCGCGCTTCATAGCTCGGGGAAGGCGGTTCAAGGTTGCGGCCCTGGGCCAGGCGTCGGTGCTGCTCGTCGCGGGCTTGGCTGCGGTGCTCGTCGGCGTCCTCGTGCTCGGGGCGGTCGCTCGTGGCGTTGCTCGCGAGGCCGGCGCGCAGCGTGCGGCGGACCTCGCGGCGCTCGCGGGTGCGCGGGCCATGTACGAGGCGAACCCGCGGCTGTTCGAGCCGGCGGTCCTCGACGGCCGTCCGAACCCGCGCCACCTCACGCGCGACGCCTACCTGGAGCTGGCGCGCGCAGCCGCCGAGCGCGTCGCGCACGCGAACGGCGCCGGCGAGGCGACGATCCGCTTCCCGGACGGCGACTCGTTTGCCCCGGTCCGCATCCGCGTCGGCGTTCGGGAGGTCGTCGAGGTCCGGCGCAACGAGGTCCGCCGGAGCGTCCCCATCGACGTGGTCGCCGAGGCCGAGCTCGCGCCCGGCCTCCTCGACGCCTTCGGCGAGGGAGGCGGCTACGACGGGCCGCTGGCCTTCCGCCAGGGCAAGCCGATGCGGCCCGACGTCGCGCTCGCGTTCGACCGCATGGAGCGCGCCGCGCGCGCCGCGGGAGTGTCGCTCGTGATCGCCAGCGGCTACCGGTCGGACGCGGAGCAGGCGGAGCTGTTCCGCCGCCATCCGGACCCCAAATGGGTCGCCCCGCCCGGCACCTCGCTGCACCGCTATGCCACGGAGCTCGACCTCGGGCCGCCGGCCGCGTACCGATGGCTGGAAGCGAACGGCGAGCGCTTCCACTTCGTGCAGCGCTACCCATGGGAGCCCTGGCACTGGGGCTACACGCTGAACCCGCGTTCCTCGCCGCGGGACAACGGCGGCGACGGCTCGCAGACGAAGGGCGCCGTGCCCGCCTTCGTGCCGGAGCGCTTCGCCGCGCCATTGGCCCGCGCCGCGCAGCGGTGGAACGTCTCGGCGGCCCTGCTCGCCGCGCAGCTCTACGCCGAGAGCAACTTCAACCCGTTCACCCCGAATCGGCGTGCGACGCTCGGGAGGTAGGAGCGCCTGCCTCCTGAGCACCGGGAACGCCTCGGCGGGCGCGAGATCGGCGAGGCCAGCGGGCGGCGGGTCGAAGCCTTCGACGACCACCGGCCGGACGTGCGGCTCGAGGTAGAGCCGAGCGCCGTCTGGCGCGGAGACGAACAGGTCGTGATGCCAGCCGAAGCCGTCCGGGATGGGCGGAGGGCGGCGCGCGCCATCGCGTCTTCGTCGTGGAGGGTGAAGCCGTCGAACAGCCGCACGAGGGCGCCGCGAACGCGCGCGGCGTCCTCTGCATCCCGGACCTGTTCGACGATGCTGCGGCGCAGCTCGGAGAGGTGGCGCAGCACGTCGGTCTCGGCGTCGCGCAGATCGGCGCCCTCGACGGCGGCGACCTCGGCGGCGCGCGCCTGCTCGAGCGCGGCCTCGGAGGCGCGCAGCTCCGGTTGAGCTCGGCGCGGTGGTCGCTGCCAGTCGCCGGCGCTGATCGCGCCCTGCTGGTAGTCGCGGCGGACCCGTGAGAGCGCGGCTGCGGCGCGGGCGTGCTCGCGCTCAGCGCCCGACACGATGGCGCGCGCCTCCGCGATTCGACGCTCGGCGTGCTCCGCGAACGCCTCACGGGTGGCCTCCATGTCGAGGCCGACGCGAGCGAAGTAGTCGAGCACCGCGCCGTCCACGACGTGCTGCGGGTACGGCCCGTGGCCGGGGCATCGCTGGCGCTCCTGCCGCTCGGCGGGGCAGTAGTACGCGCCGCGCCCGGTGCCCTTGTAGGTGCGCGTGGTGAGGTTGCGGCCGCAGATGCCGCAGCGCAGCAGGCCGCGCAGCAGGTGCCGTCCGTTCGGTCGCCGACCGCCGCCGCTCGCGGGCAGCCTCTTGCGCGCCACGGCGGCCTGCTGCGCCCGGTCCCACAGCTCGCGGGACACGAGCGGCTCGTGATCGCCGCTCTCGCACACGACCTCGCCCTTGTGCATGACCGCGCCGTAGTAGCCGGGGTGCCGCAGCAGCCGAGCGATGCCCGAGCGGTCCCACTTGCGCGCGTCCGTCGTCGGCACGCCGCGATCGTTGAGGCGGTACGCGATCTCGGCCGGCGAGGTCCCGGCCGCCGCCTCCTCGAAGATCCACACGACCGTCAGCCGGTGCTCAGGGTGCGGGAAGATCCCGCGCTGCCCCTGCACCCGGCGGTAGCCGTAGAGCGGCCGCCGCCCGCCGTACACCTTCCCGAGCCGGCGTGCGCTTCGGCGACGTCGGCGACGCGCTCGCCGATGCGCTCGCTCTCCATCTCGGCGATCGCCGACAGGTTCGCCCAGATGATGAGTCCGGCGTGGGTCGAGAAGTCCACGTCCATGTCCATCGCGACGAGGCGCACGCCAACGTCCTGGAGGCGGCCCTGAGCTCGGCGCTGTGCCGGAAGCTACGGCCGAAGCGATCGAGCGCCGGATCACGACGACGTCAAGCGCGCCGCGCTCGGCGTCGGCGAGCATCCGCAGCAGCTCGGGCCGGTCGTCGCGCCGACCCTTCATCACGTCGCCGTACACGTCGGCGAGCGTCCAGCCCTTCGCCGTGAGTATCGCGCGCCCGCGTCGCTCCTGCTCGGGGAAGCTCAGGCCCTCCTCGTGCTGCTTGCGGGTCGAGACCCTGATGTAGACGCAGGACCGGAGGGGGCGGGTCCGTCGTCGCGATGGGCTAGTCTCGTCACTGCTGAGTCCTTTCAGCGAAGCGCCGCCCGGGTTGCCGCCCACAGTGCGGCGCTTGATCGTTTCGGGATCTTCCGTTCACGCTCGGACAGCGTGGCCTCCGTCGTGGCTCGGCAGGCCGCGACCGTAGCCGCTTTTCTCTGCATCTCGCGACTGTGTCTCGATCTCCCGCCGAGGGGTCACGCGGCGCAAAGTCGCTGCAAATCGGGCAGTCTCTCCGCGCGGGTTCGACTCGTCGCTGTTCCGCGTGGCCGAAGGAAGGCGTCATGACGTGCGCCGGCGGTCCGACAGCACCGCGAGGTGCCCGTGCACCTCGGCCGCGCGCGCTGACGCTCGCGCTCCCGGCGCTCCGCCTCGCTGGCCGCGTTGCGAAGCATTCGGGCGAGTGCGGTATCGGGTGCGCCCGTTGGCCGCGGCGAGCCGGTGAGCCAGGGACGGCCAGGGATGGCGCGCGAGGTTGGCGCGCCCTGTCCAGCAGCGCGCGCAGGTTCTCGGCTTAGGCCCGGCACGGAGTCGAGGAGATGCCGGGACACGGACTGCCGGCCGAGGAACTCGTACGCAGATCAGGGCGGTGCGCTCGTACTCGGGCATCAGCAGTCGCTCTCCTTGTCGCCGTCCTCGCGCTCGGCGACCTGGCGGGCGGTTCGCAGGCCAGCGAGCATGAGCCGCTCGCCGAGCAGCTCCATAGGTGCCGCTGCCGCGGCGCTCGAGGATCCCGTGAGCCGGTGGCCGCGTTCGAGCGCCTCGCGGAGCGCGATCTCCACGAGGAGGTCGCCGGCGAGGCGCGCATGTCCGAGCTCGCGCCCACAGCGCACCGCGTCCGCGACCTCGTGCGCGACGGTCGGTCGAACCGCCGCATCCGACAGGCCGCTGAGTGCCTCGGCGGCCAGCTCGCCAGGCGGCAGCCGCAGAGGGCGGCCGTGGGCAGCTTCGCGCGACGTCCACTCCGCACCCGCGAACGTGTCGAGGTAGACCGTCTGCGCGTACGGCTGGTCGCCGCCGATCACGGCACTCGCTCCACGGCGGCTTCGCGGCCGCCGCCCCGGGCTGGGCCCGGGGCGGCGTGGCCATCGTGCGAGGAAGGTCCTGAGCTGACGTGCTCACGCGAGCGTCTCCCGAGCGACGCGTGCCGCGCTGGTGAGCACTGCGTCGAGCGGCCCGAGGTCGTAGCGGGACGGGAGCCGCCGGCCCTGGCGTCGCTCGACGAGCACGAGCCCGCCGGCGCAGGCGCGCGACCCTGCGCGAGGCCGTGGACTCGGACGTGCGCATGAGCTCGGCGAGTCGCTCGTTGGTCAGGACGGGCCCGGTTCCGCAGCGGGTGCGCTCGGCGGCGAGCACGGCGAGCGTGTGGACGTCAGGGGCGGTGAGCCGGCGGGCGAGCGCCACGCCGACGAGCCCGACAGTGTCGACGCGGTGAGCGGTGGTCATTGCGCACTCCCTCCGGCGAGGCTCGCCGCGGGCGGCGCTGCTGCTGGGCCGCTGTCGGCGACGCTGGAGGCCGTCTGCGCCTGGCGGCGGGCGGGTCGGGCGCGGACACCGCGCGGCCGGTTCGAGGGCGAGACGCGCGCTGCGAGGCGGCTCACGGTGCCCGTGAAGCGCGCGGCGGGCACGAACGCTCGCCGCAGGCCCGCGAGGACTGCCTTCCGGCGGCGCGAGCGACGGCACGCCGCGTGGATCGCGGGCAGCTCGCCGAGCTTCGCGGCGCGATCGTTGCGGCCGGCGATGTAGTTGTGGCCGAGGACCTCGCCGGCCAGGCTGATGCGCAGCACGTGGCGGCCGCCGCGGTCGTCGAGCAGGGCGAGCCGGTGGTTGCCGTCGCTGCCGCGAGCGACGGTGACGGCGCGGGCGCCGTGCGCGGTGTAGTGCGCACGGGCAGCGCGCTCGAGGTCCTCGGGGGCGAGCGCCGCTGCGGGTCGCAGGTGCTCGGGGAACGCAGGCCGCTCCGGGATCGGGACGGGCGTTGCGGTGGTGGCGCTCATGAGCGCGCTCCTATGGGTCGGTCCTCGGACAGGTGCCACCGTGCCGTGAGGACGCCGCCAACCATGCCCGAGGTCCCGGACGGAACGCAACGCGGCCCGAGACGACCCCGGCCCGGCGCAACCCTCGAGGGGTCGAGACGGGCCGGCACAACTTGCGCGGAGCGCGCGAAGCGGCTGCACCATCCTGCCACGCGGCGCGGACGGTGCGTCCCGCTCGAGGCGCGTGCCCGTTGGGCCAGCGTCAGCCGCGGGGTCCGAGGTCGAGCCGCTCCAAAGTGGCCTTCCAGTCGAGCGCATTCTCTTGGCTCGGCAGGGCCTTGAAGGCGACGCGATCGACTGCGCCCTGGATCGCGTCGGCTGTCGCCGCGAGCATCGTCGTCTCGTCGTCTCCGAGCGTCCCGTAGTCGGGATCGGCGAAGCGCCGCACCGCGCCGGCGGACATGTAGGCCGCGGCGACGAAGAACCAGTCGGCGTCGTCGAGCGCCTGCGCAAGAAGCGCCTGATGCTCGCGCCAGACGGGCGCTTCGATCTCGGACAAGGATCGCGCGGCCGTCGTCGCCGTGGCGGCGGGCGTACGCGACGCGGGCGGCGTTGCCGGCGAGCTCCAGCATCACGAGCCGAGCGGAGGCACGAAGCGCGGCGCCCTCGCGGCGCTGCTCGAGCTTCGCCGTGACGACGCCGTTGAGCAGGCCGCCGACGATGACGCCGAGGAGGCCGAAGATCGCAGCAGTCATCGCGCCAGGGTCCCAGCCGCGTCGGCGGCATTTTCGGTGCCGAGCGCCGAGGGCTGCTCGCGAAGGACGCGAGGGAGCACCGCGCCAGGTGATCGCAGCCGTGCCGCCGACGTCCCTCATGCCGAGCGGCCTCCGAGCGAGTAGCTGTGTCCGGTCAGGGACCTTGCAGGATCTCGCGTCGAGATACCGTCGTGGCGCACTGCCGCTCAAGGAGGAAGGCTCGGATGAAGCTCAGGCACGGACTGCTCGTCGCGCTCGCGTTACTTGTCGCATGGCCGGCCATCTCGGCCGCGACGCCCGCCGACGCGCCGATCGCGCGCGCGGCGCTGGCGACCTGCGCTGACCACCCGAACCAGGCGGCCGCGCAGCGCGCGGCGGACACGCGCGACGCCGACGGCGACGGGATCTACTGCGAGACGCTGCCGTGCCCGTGCTCGACCGGCGCCGCGGGGTGACGAGACGGCGACCAGGAGGCGCCGGCGACGCGGCGAGCTGCACGAGGCCGGGCGGCGTCCAGCGACTCGTCTTCAGCGCGACAAGTACCCGAACATCCGCCGCCACTTCCGCGGCGCGCATGCGAAGGGCTGGCCGCGGCGGCTCGTGCGTGAACCGACGGGGCGCCGATGCGCGCCGCGACCGGCTGCTCGCGGACTACCCGACGCGGCACGGCTTCGACCGCGACGAGTACCCGCCGGCGGTCGGGCGTGGCGCGGCAAGGGCCTCGAGCGCGGCCGCAACCCGCGCGGCTGGAAGGCGACGTCGCTACGTCCCGTCGCTGGAGAACCGCTCGCACGGCGCGGCGCTCGGGATCAAGCTGCGGCGCTTCTGCGACGGCACGCGGTTCCGGTACGTGTTCCGGTCGGGGGGGGGGGGGGGGGGGGCGCCGACGCGGGCCGCGCTCGAGTCGCCGTCGATCGCTTCGCGTCGCAGCGCCTCGCAGATCCACCCGAACGTGTCGGCGGTGCGGAGCAGCATCCCGCTCGGATCGGCGAGCTGCCAGATCTCGGCGGCCGCCTGGATCGGGTCGGGATCGTCGCTGCGGCCGCGCTGCCGGCGGCGGGTCAGCGGCACGGCCAGCCGGCGGGCGTGCCGCTCGCTGTGGCCGAACAGTGCGCCGACCTGCGCCCAGCTCCGGCCCGCGTCATGCGCATCGGCCATCGCCTGCGCGAGCCGGTGCCGCCTGTCCCGTGGACCCTCCCCGTGCTCGTGGCCGGGTGTCCGCGGGTCGGCGGGCACGGAGGAATGCGGGTTCGCCGGCTCGTCGGCGGGCGCGGTGTCCGGTGCGGTGTCCGGCCGGGTGGTCACGCGGCCATGGTCCCATCGGTTCGAGCGAGGAGGACGTCAACGCTCGACGACGAGGATGGTCGAGTCCGCGGTGGGCGATGACCCTGTTCGCGGGGCATCCAGCTCCAGCGGCTCTACGACACGCCGGCGATCGACACGCCCGACGACGCTCTCGCGGAGGCGTTCGCGCTCGGCGTGCAGGCCGCGGAGTACGAGGCCGCGGCTGACGAGCGAGATCCCGGCCGCACGGTCGACGCGGTGAGCGACCTCGCGGAGCTGATGCGCCTGCCCGACGACGATCCGGGCAAGTTGCACGGAGACGCCGAGCTGCTACGCGGCAGTGCCCGGCGCATGCTCGACGTCATCCCTGTGTGGCGCGAGGCACTCGAGCAGCTCGCGGCCGAGCGGCCCTGACTCGGCTTCGGGAGCGCCCGATTCGGAACGCGACGGGCAGCCGTTCGCGATCCCATGCGGCGTCGGTGACGCTCGCGACGCTGCGGCGGGCGTCGAGCGCGGTCCCGGACCACTCGACGACGAGGCGAGCGGCGAGCGGGTCAGGACTCGCCGCGCAGCTCGCGCGATCGGCGAGTTGACGCAGCTCACGCCCGCGGCGTGCGCGCTCGGCCGCCTCGCGTCGTAGACGCTCGGCGCCGATCCGGTCGCTGGCTGCCGCTCGGGCGCCGGCGTCGGCGGCCACGAGCTCGGCCTCGAACGACTCGGCCCAGCCAGCGTTCGTCAGCTCGTCGGGATCGTGCGGTGCTCGGACGACTGCGCGCGGCTGCGGTTCCGGGGCGAGCGCACGGCGGAAGTCGGCCAGCGGCGACACGTCCGGGACCGTAGCGCTGGCTCCGGCGTCCGACGCTGCGTGTCCGCCGGAGCGGCACCTAGCCTGGCCGCGTGAACGAGAGCGGCCTCGACCCCACGCTCGGAGCGATCCTCCCGCTCGTCGGCGTCCTGCTCGGCGTGCTCGCGGGCGGCGTCGTCACCTTCTGGCTGCGCAGGCGGGAGCAGCGCGCGGAGCTGCGGGCTGTCGCGCGCCTGCTCGTCGAGGACCTCGTCGGCACGGCCGACTACCTGCTGTTCGTCATCGACACCGAGGAGATGGCGCTTCCTGCCCGAAGACGCGGCCGCCAGCATCAACCCCGAGGCGTGGGACGAGCACCATCTGCTCGTCGCCCGCGAGCTGACCGACGATCGGCAGTGGCGCACCGTGGCGGAGGCGTTCCGGCTCGGGCGCGTCGCGGGCTTCCTCGTCGCCGGCGCGATGGATCACGCCGACAAGGAGCGGCACGGCCGCGACCTGGTCGAGAAGCTCCGCGCCGGCGCCGACGTGCTGCGCCCCCGGCTCGCCTATCGCGACGCGAGATCATCCGGGGCGTGACGTTCGAGGAGGTGCTCGGCGTGCTGCTCGGCTGGATCGGTCGGCACATATCGGTTGCGGTCGCGACGGCGGGCGACGCGCCGGTGTTGGTCGCGAGCATGGTCGGCCGGCTGCGCGCCGGGGTCCGAGCTTGAGGCGCGCGGCGAGGAGGCCGCCGTCTTCTTCGGCTTCGAGGACGGCGGCACAGGGTTCATCCTCGCGCGGCAGCACTTCGCCGGCGCGGGCTGGCGTCGAGAGCGCGCCGGACCGGACGCTCGTGATCCGGCTCGGCGCTGTGTCGCTGTGGGTGGACTCGAAGAGTCCTGAGCGGGTCGCGCTTTGTCGGTCGCGCGACCGGGGCACCGCAGGCCGGGACGCCTGCGCGGCTCAGGTCCGCTCGACCCTGAATCCTCCGTAGTTGAGGGCGCCAACGAGGAAGTCGAGCCACTGGTGCCAACACGCGCGCCAGTCGTCCATTGACATGTGCAGATCATCGGGCGGCGGCGCCACGTGATCGGTCGCGAGGGGCATCACGCCCGCCAGTTCGATCCGCGTTACGACCTGACCACTCGCCGCAAGCTTCGCGTCCCACACGCTGACGCCGAGAGCGCCCGGCTCGTTCCCGATCATCCGTTGACGCTCCATCTCTTGGCGGAGCGCCGCCATCAGGGGCTCCGATGCCTCGAAGTGCGCACGCCTGTCGTACTCGTCGCGCGCGTCACCCGGGTCGGGACCGTCGATCCAGTGCAGGTCGTAGCCCATGTGAGCCCAGCCTATCGCCGGCCCGCTGCCGCCCGGCGATCTGCCTAGCCGGGTGAGCGTCGCGGTCCTGATCTCCTAGCCTGAGGGCCGAGATGTGGGTGCCCAAGTCCGCCGCCAAGCTGGAGAGCGCTGCCCGCTCGGGCAACCTTTGAGGAGACGCACACGTTCGAGGCGAAGCGCGAGCTGCCTCAGGCCAAGAAGAACGTGGACGTCGCGATCGACGTGTGCGCGATGACCGTGGACGGCGGGGTGGTGGTGTGGGGCGTGGGCGAGGACGAGCACGGCCGCCCGACCGTGCCGGCGCCGTTCAAGTGAAGGGCCAGCCCGAGCGAGTGGACCTCATCGTGCGCACCTCGATCGCCGAGGTGCCGTTCATCACGCTCGTAGCGCTTCCCCTCGACGACGATACGGCGCGCGGCTACCTCGTGGCGGTCGTGCCGCCGTCCGGTCGCGCGCCGCACCAGGTCCTGTCCGGCGGCGAGCTGCGGTACTACGGACGCGGCGACAAGACCAACCGGATCCTCGACGAGGGCGAAGTCGCCCAGCTCTACGCCCGCCGCGCCGCCGTCGAGATCAGCGCGGAGCGCCTGCTCAGCGACACGCTCAACATGGCGCCGTTCGGACCCGAACAGATCGCCTACCTCCACGCGTTCGTGCGCCCCGTGCCGCCGGACGACGGCATGTATGACCGCGCCGAGGCGCAGGCGGTCGGCGGTGATCCGCTCCGCCTTCGACTTCAGCAGGCGATCCGGCGCCCGACGGTCGGCGCCGAGTCGGTCCCGCAGCTCCGGACGCAGCAGGGCTGGAGCCGCCGCGGCGCCGACGCGTGGTCGCTCGAGAACCAGGCGGGCGAACCTCAGGCGCGCCGCGCGGTGCGGTTCGACCTCAACATGGACGGCCGCGGCTATCTGTTCTGCGGGCGTGCTGGCGAGACACCGCGCGAGCAGCCGACTACCGGGGACCGGACGACCCCGCGAGGCCGCGAGTCGCCATCTTCGACGGCGTGATCCGCGGCAACCTCGCCTCATTCCACAACGCGATGGCCGCGTTCTACGAGGCCGCCGGCTACCACGGGCTCGTGGACGTCGGCGCGGCGATCACGAACGTGGGAGGCGGGATGCTCCACCAGTTCGTGAACGACCCGTTCGGCGTGCCGACGTTCAGCGAGCAGAACTTCACCCGCACGGCCCGCGTGGCGGCCGACGCGCTCGCGGAGAGCGACGGGACGGCCGTGGGCAACCAACTCATGCATCGCTTCTTCGACGCGCTGCGCCCATAGCCGCTCGCGGGCCGGGCGAGTGGCCGCCGCCTCGCCGAACCCCGCGGCGCGGGGAGGTCTACGCCGTGGTTGCCATTGCCGTGACGGACCCCGTCTGCCCGTCGAGGTCCTGCACGGCGTCGACGGTGTGCCGGCGCGCGTGTAGCTCGACGAGTCGGGAACTGCTCGCTCTATTCGACCAGCTCGAACCCGCAGCGTCGCACGTAGCCGTCGTAGTCATAGGTCGTGCCGCCCAGCGCCTGCGCTAGGCCGACGACGTGGTGCTGCCAGCGCGTGATGCGCAGGCCGATGACCTTCGGTCGGTCGGCGCTGAGGTCGTCGAAAACCTGCTCGGGCATGGGCACGTAGCAGCGGCCGTCCACGTGCACGATCAGCTCGCGATCCACGGGTTGGCCGTTGTAGAGGACCTCGAGCCAGCTACTGCTTGCCTTCGAGTCGGGAAAGTTCGAGCTCCAGTCCTCCTCGAAGTTCTCGTTCACCGTGAGCCCCCACGCGATGCCGATCGCGACGTCATCACGCAGGACCGCGCGCGAGTGGTGGCTGTCGTGCTCGAGCCAGACGCGCTCGCCCTGCGTGACCTGCGAGAACGTTGGCAGGTAGATCGCCCCCGACAGCGAGTGCCAGCCGTCCGCGGCGCTCGCCGTGATCTGCGCCCTGATCTCATCCAGCGTCATGCGGTCCTCCCGTGTGATCGACGCCGGGAGGCTACGCGGGACGCTCCCGGCGCGCGAGCGCGCAAGTCTGCGCGTGGACACGGCCGCGGGCCGGGCGAGTGGCCGAAGCCTCGCCCGACCCGCCCCGCGGGCGGCCTACGCCGTCGTGGCCACGGGCAGCGCGTTGCCTGGCTGCCCGCCGAGTGACGAGACCGCGTCGACCGCGTGGCGGCGGGCGTGCGGGCGCCGCGCCTTGGAGCGCAGCGCGCGGGCGTACAGCCCGAGTGTCATCGATGGGTCGGTGTGGCCGAGCTGCGCCATCGCGTACGCGGGATCCTCGCCCTCGGCCACGAGCCATGACGCGAACGTGCGGCGCAGGGCGTGCGGGCTGAGGCCGGCCGGGAGCAGCCGCGCCGCCGCCGGCGTCGGCGATGCGGTCGTTCGCGCGCTCGGCGGCTCGCACCACGACGCGCTTGCGGATCGCGTGCCGATCGAGCGGCCTGCCAGTCGCGCGCGGGAACACGCGGTCGGACGGCCGGGCGTGGCGCGTGGTCGCCCGCCAGGCCGTGAGCTCGTCGAGCAGCTCCGGCTGCAGGTCCACGGTGCGGACGCCGGCGCTCGTCTTTAGCGGCGCGCACGCGGATCGTGCAGCCGGCGAGATCGACGTCCCGCCACGTGAGCGCGACCAGCTCGCCGACGCGCAGGCCGGCGTAGCCGAGCGTGGCGAGCAGTGGGCGGCGGTACGGTCGCCGTCCGACGTCCTCGCGGTCGAGCTCGGCGGCGGCGTCGAGCAGCGCGGTGTAGCTGCTCCGGCTCGAGGAACGGCCGCGACGGCGTGACGGCCGGGAGCCGCCGACGTCGGCCCTTCGCGACGTTGCGCTCGACGAGGCCGCGCTCGAGCGCGACGTCGAGCGCCTGCGCGAGGGTGGACAGCGTCGCGTTGATGCTCGTCGCTCCGAGCCGACCGGCGCGGAGCTGCGCGCGCCGGTAGGCGTCCACGTCCTCGACCGTCACCGCGTTGACGGGCGGGTTGCCGAGGCGGCCGACGAAGAAGCGCCGCAGGTGCCCGAGCCGCCATTCGAGGTCGGCGATCGTCGCGGACCGCAGCCGGTCGAGCCGCCGGCCCGCGATCCAGTCGTCGAGGAACGCGCCGACCCGTGGGACGTGCGCGGCGCGGCGTTCGGCCTCGATCTGCTCGCGTGATCGCCACGTGCCGGTGCGGACCGCTGCGAGCCGGTCGGCGAGGGCCTGCTCGGCGCGGCGGCGGTTCCACGTCGGCGAGTAGCCGAGCGTCTCGAACACGCGGCCGGAGCCGTGGCCGGGCACGCGGTAGCGGATCGCGTAGCTCGTCGGGCCGGTCTTCGTCCTGCGCTCGATCACCGAGCCGGTGGCGGGCCTCGGCACGGTCGGTCCCGATCCCGAGGACGCGCTCGCGCGCGCAGAGGTCGGAGTCGATCGATCGCCGCAGCTCGCCCGCGCGGGCGTCGTCACCCCGGACCGTGGCGGCGTGGAGCGCCTCGAGCATCCGCTCGAACGGCGACGGGACGATGACGCCCAGCGCGGGCGTAGGGTGGTGCTTGGCCATGGAGCACAACCTCCGTGGTCCGGGCCGGGGGCGTTGGCGCGCCGCCCGGCCGCTTCTTGATCTGGACGGGGCGAGACTAGCTCGGTAGCGCGAGATCAGCCAGTCTCCGGCCACGCAGCCGGACCGCCGGGGAGGTCCTCAGCGGCGCGCGTCTTGGCGCCGCGCCGGCGACGGAGACGCCGGCGACCCCTCGACCGCGCCGCGAGCGGGCTGGTGGTTGGCGGGCCGCTCTCGGTCTTTCTACGGTGGGAGAGATGAGGCGGCGCGTGCCCCTCCTTCTCAAGGACAAGGCCCTTTCGTCGCTGCGGCGAATGGTCGCGGCGTTCAACGACCTCGACGACGACGGTCGCCAGACGGCGGTGATGCTCGCCGTGCAACACGCGTTCGAGATGCTGCTCAAGGGCGCGCTGCACGACCGCAAGGTCAAGTGTTCGACAAGGGCACGGGCCGTTCGATCGGCTTCGAGAAGTGCCTCCGCCTCTCCGGCGAGCACCTCGGACTGTCGCCGGAGCAGCTCGGGCTCCTCCGGGCGCTCGATGCCCTGCGTGACGACGAGCAGCACTGGCTCGCTTCACTCAACGAGGGCCTGCTCTACCTGCACGCGCGCGGCGCGATCACCCTGTTCGACGAGGTCCTGTCCGGCGCGTTCGGCGAGCGGCTTGCCGACCACCTGCCGACTCGGGTCCTCCCGATCTCGACGCGGCCGATGACGGACATGGACGTGCTCGTGGACGAGCAGTACGGCCAGATCACCGATCTCCTCCAGCCCGGCAAGCGGAGGCGACCGGAGGCGCGGGCGCTGCTGCGCGGCCTGCTGGCAATGGAGGGCCACGTGTCCGAGGAGGCGCTCGTGAGCGAGCGTGACGTGGATCGCGTCGAGCGTGCTGCGCGCGACGGCGAGCCGCTCGAACAGGTCTTCCCTCGGCTGCGGGACGTCACGGCGACCTTTGACGGCGACGGCCCGACGGTCCGCGTGCACTTCACCAAGCATGAGGTGCGCGCTCCACTTCGTGCCGGCGGACGGCCCCACCGAGACGGCCGCCGTCCGCGAGGTCGATCTGCAGCGGAAGTACCACCTCGCGCCCGCCGAGCTCGCGGAGCGGCTCGGCCTGACGGGGCCGAGGGCGGTCGCGCTGCGACGGCATCTCCGCATCGACGACGACGCCGACTGCGTCCACGTCTTCACCTTGGTTCCCAGCGGCGCCCGCGCTACTCGGACAACGCGGTCCGGCGGATGCAGGAGGCGCTCGAGGACGTGGACATGGACGAGGTGTGGCGCGTGCACGGCCCGCGGCGCCGGCGGCGGGTTGCGACGTGACGACCGCGCGCTCGGGGCGCGACGCCTACCGGAGACGGCGCTCGGTGGGTACGGCGCTCGCGGCGCCGACGGCCAGGTTGACGCCCCCGCCCTTGAGATCGCAGGCATAGCCGTACTCGTATCGCGCGACGTCGCGCGAGTCCGAGTAGCGCAGCGTGACCGCGAGGTGCTCCGGCCAGTCGATCCCGTCGCCTGGCGGGGGCGGCCATTCCCGCGTGACGTCGCGGAGCGGGACCAGCCAGTTGAGGCTCGCGGGTGTTCATCGGGTCGCCGCCGGCGTCGAGGTGTTCGCGACGGTCGCGGAAGCGCTCGCCGTCGCCGAACGTCGCTTCGAGGTCGAGATCGCGCGCCGGCCACTCGCCGACTGCCACGACGCGAACGACGAGCCGCGTCGGTCCCGGCATCGGCAGCCCGGCTGCCGTGGAAGCTGCTGGACGCCGACGCTGACTCGCGGCCGGATGCCGACCGCGAGCGCCTCGAGCGCATCGCGGCTGGTCGCGCGACTAGCGCTGGCTGCCCGCCAGGCGGCGACGGCGCCGACGGCGGCCGCGATGGCGCCGGCTGCCGCGCCGAGCGCTCCGACGACCTGCCACCACTCGGCGGCCGCGAGCACGATGCCTCGCCGCGGCTAGGGGAACCGCGTCTCGCCGAAGATCAAGGCCGAGAAACGCGCCTCGACTGAGGACGTGTCGACGGCGTGAGAGATGCTCTGCACCGCGATCCCGGCCCCTGCCAGCTCGCCCATCACGCTCGCGAGCTTGTGGGCGAGGTCCTCGAGCGTCGGCGCGGTCTCGATGTGGATGGGCTGCTCGATGTGGATCACGTGCTCGTCGGACATACGCAGCACCGTATCTCCGTGCGCGGACGCGAGATGCCGGCCGCTCGGGCATCGCTCAGCCACGCCGTCCTATGTGCGCGGCGGTCGATCTGCGCAATCGCTGCTGGCCGGCGGTCACAAGGACCGCGGGCCGACCCCTCGCGCGTCGGGCGAGGGCGCGCGCTGCCGCGTGCGATCGACGGCGGCGATCGATCGCACGGCGATCGGCGGATAGTCCCTGGTGGAGGCGCTTGCACGACCGCCCCGAGGAGCGACCACATGCCCGAGCAGACCCTTCACTTCATGTTCAGCCTCGCCGACGAGCACATGCCCGCGCTCGCGGGCGCGGCACTGCGGCTTCACGGACCGTTCGGGCAGGCGATCACGCACGCCTGCGCTGGCGCCAGCGCGGACGAGCCTCCGCACGTCGCGGTCATCCGAGCGGACCTCGCGGACGCCGGCGACGTCGTCGAGCGCGCGGAGCAGCTCCGCGCCGAGCTGATCGCCGACGCGCGCGTGCCGGTCGACGCGGTGGAGCTCTACGCCGTTTGCTGAGCGACGGGCGCGCGGTGAGCTGGTCGCCGGATGAGGTGGCCGCGCTGCTCGAGGCGCTCGACGAGCCGGCGCGCCTGCGACGTCGGCATGTCGAGCGCGCGGGCGAGGCCGACGATCGTCACGCCGGGCAGGCCCTCGACGATCTCGAGCGCCTCCCGCTCGCGCGGGCCGAGCCTCGCCGGGAACAGGCGATCAGCTCGACCACGCGCGGGAGCCTCGGGCACGGCGCGGATGCTCGCGCGGCACGCGGCGATCTCCGCCCACCCCGTCATCGAGGAGAGGTCCGAAGCTGGCGACGGGCGACTCGCGGCTCGCCCGCGCCGTCGCCGATCGAGGCGCGACCTGGCGGCCGGTGCGCGGGCGAACGCGACCTGTCGCCCGGCCGGGGGGTCCGGGGGGTGGCGAACGCCCCCGGACGTCACGGCCGAGCGCTGCCGCCGGTCCCTCGACGGCGGCGCACTTCGCCCACCCCCTCCGTAGGTTCCCCCTCCCCGCGCGGGCGCGCGCGAGTTCGAATCCGCTCTACCGCGCGCGTCCCTCGGCCCCGGTGCGCCTCGGTTCCTCATCGGCTCCGGCGTCCAACTGACCTCCACCCGCGCGCCGCCTCACAGTCACGCCGCCCGCCGTCGCGGGCCGGCGCTTCGGTAGCTGCATTCGGCCTGCCTATGCGTTCACGGCCCTGGCGGGACCGGGCGATGAGGGCGCCGCCCTCGCGGCTACGCTTCCCGCATCGCCTTCGCCTGGCGCGCGCGGTGGCTGTGTCAACGTGAACGGAGGCCCCGGCTGCACCGGGGCCTTCGTCGTCTCTGAGGTCTGCTCGGAACGGCTCTGCGCCGCGGAATCAGCGGGGATCGTGATCGGCGCGAACAACGAGGTCCAACTTCAACCCGTTCGCCCAGAGCCCGGCCGGCGCTCAGGGCATCGCGCAGTTCATGCCGGGCACCGCCGAGGCGCTCGGCCTGGACGATCCGTTCGACGCCGAGCAGGCGATCGACGCCCAGGCGCACCTCATGCGGGACCTCCTGCGGCGTTTCGCCTCCGTTCCGCTCGCCCTCGCGGCCTACAACGCAGGCCCCGGAGCGGTGGCTGCCTGCATGTGCATCCCGCCGTACCCCGAGACCCGTGGCTACGTCGCGCGCATCCTCGGCCTGCTCGCGGGCGCCGGCGAGCCCGTGGCCGCAGCGCTCGCCGTCCGGCTCGTGCGCTGAGCTCATTTCATCGCTGCGCCGCCGCCGTCCGCATGGCTGCGCCCGTAGTCGACGCGTGCGTTACTCCGGATTCACAGTTCTATCCCCACACCATCCACCGCGCATGCCGTCGAATCGATTGATACGGCATTTTCAGTATTTGGCCTGACAGGTCACTAGGCGCAGGGGACTAAAAATGGTCCAAGATGTGCGCCAATTGGTCGGTCACTACTGGCAAGATCTGCCAGAGAGCGTGTAGTCCGAGCAGCTTGGGTCAAGAAGGTCAGGGTCAAAGCAGGTTCGTCGGTTGAGGCTCCGGCTGCGCAACAACCCGCATGGAGGCATGACGCCCCACGATATGAAGCCCATCAAGAACATCGACGACCCGCGCTACGTGAAGGCGATGAGCCATCCGCTCCGGGTTCGGATCCTGGCGATGCTCGACGAGCGCAAGGCATCGCCGAACCAGCTCGCCGGCTGGCTCGACGCCAGCCTCGGCACCGTCGCCTACCACGTCCGCACCCTGCAGCAGCTCGGCCTCATCGAGCTGGTGGACGAGACCCGCGTGCGTGGCGCGGTCGAGCACCACTACCGCGCCAAAGCCCGCCCGAACGTCACCGTGGAAGGCTGGGCGGCGGCGCCTCCGATCGCCAAGCAGGCCGCGGTCGGCTCCTCGCTCGACGTGATCGGCGAGTACGCCCGCGTGTCGGCGGCCGCCGGCGGCTTCGACCGCGGGGACGCGCAGCTCCGACGGGTACTCCTCCGTCTCGATGCGCGAGGATTCGCGCAGCTCTCGAAGGCCTGCGACAAGCTGATCGAGCAGGCCGAGAAGATCGAGGCGGCGGCCGCCGAGCGGATCGCGAAGAACCCGCACGCCGACGGCGTGGCCGAGGCCGGCATCGGCGTGATGCTGTTCGAGGCCGCACGCCTGTCGGGCCGCGAGGACGGAGCCAAGCCGGCGCGGCGGAGCCGCACGCGACGAGCCGCGACGAGCACCGCCTGACAGCCGCATGAAACCGATCACCGGCATCGACGATCCGCGCTATGTGAAGGCGATGAGCCACCCGCTCAGGGTCCGGATCCTCGCCATGCTCGAGGAGCGGAAGGCATCGCCGAACCAGCTCGCGGGGTGGCTGAACGCGAGCCTCGGCACCGTCGCCTACCACGTCCGGACGCTGCTGCAGCTCGGGCTCATCGAGCTCGTCGACGAGACTCGCGTGCGCGGTGCGGTCGAGCACCACTACCGAGCCAAGCCGCGGCCGGATATGACCGCCGAGGGATGGGCAGCGGCGCGCCCGGTCGCCAAGCAGGCCGCGGTCGGCTCGTCGCTCGACGTGATCGGCGAGTACGTCCGGCTGTCGGCCGCCGCCGGCGGCTTCGACCGCCCGGACGCGCAGCTCCACCGCGCGCTGCTCCGACTCGACGCCCGCGGCTTCGCGCAGCTCTCCAAGGCCTGCGAGAAGCTGCTCGAGCAGTCGGAGAAGATCCAGGCTGCCTCGGCGGACCGGATCGCCCGCAACCCCGACTCGGCCGAAACGGTGGACACCGGCCTCGGCGTTCTGCTGTTCGAGGCGGCGCGGCTGTCGCCCGCGGCAACTGACACCGGATCGCGGCGCCGGAGGGCGCGCTAGGGGCCCTTAGCCCCTAGAGGAAGGCGCCCCGGCGACGGGGTCGGTCGTCGCCGGGGCGGGCACCGAGGGATGAGGGCCGGTGCGCGAGGCACGGTACACGTTCACCGCTCAACGCGTCTGAACGCTGATCGTCAGGCAGCCGACAATCCCCATGGGGGCGTCAGCCCAGCGCATCGCCAGCGGCGGCGATCGCCTCCTCGATCCCGGCGCGGTCGACGTCGAGGTGCGTGACCGCCCGGACCCGCTGCGGCCCGATCGCGTACATCTTCACGTCCGCCCGGTCCAGGGCGGCGCAGAACGAACCCGCGTCGGGCACGCCGAAGACCACGATGTTCGTCTCGACGTCGGCAGGATCGAGCTCGACGCCGTCGAGCGGGGCGAGCCCCTCCGCCAGCACCCGCGCGTTCTCGTGATCCTCGGCCAGCCGCTCGACGTGGTGGTCGAGCGCGTACAGGCCGGCCGCCGCGATGATCCCGGCCTGGCGCATCGCGCCACCCCACATCTGCTTGTACCGCCACGCCTCGTCGATCAGCTCGCGCGAGCCCGCCAGCACAGCGCCCACGGGCGCGCCCAGACCCTTCGTGAAGTCGAGCCACGCGGTGTCGAACCCGCCGGCCCAGTCCCGCGCCGGCACGCCCGAAGCCACCACGGCGTTCATGAGTCGCGCGCCGTCGAGGTGCGCGCGCATGCCCGCGTCGCGAGCGACCGCGAGCACGGACTCCATCTGCTCCAGCGGCCAGACCCGTCCGCCGGCGATGTTCGTGGTCTGCTCGAGAGAGACCAGACGCGAGCGCGGGGAATAGCGATCGGGCCGTCGCAGCACCGAGCGCAGCGTGTCGGCGTCGAACGTCCCGCCCGGGCCGTCGACGGGGCACAGCACCGCGCCCGAGATGACAGCCGGCCCGCCGGCCTCCGCGATGATCGGATGCGACGTGCGGTGCAGGACGACCTCGTCGCCCGCCGGCCCCACATGCAGCCGGAACGCGATCGCGTTGCACATCGTGCCGCTCGGCAGGAAGACGGCCGCCTCCTGCCCGAGCAGGTCGGCCACGCGCTCGCACAGCGCGAGCACCGTGGGGTCGGCGAACGACTGCTCGTCGCCCACCTCCGCCGAAGCCATCGCCCGCCGCATCTCCGGCGTCGGGCGGGTCTGAGTGTCTGAGTAGAGGTTGACCACGGGCGAGGACGGTAGCCGCCCCGCCCGTGGTAGCGCCCTCTACCTGTGGGACTTCGCGACCCTCTTGAAGACGTTGTACGCCTTGCGCGGCGACCCGTTCGGGTTCACCAGGCCTGCGTCGAACCGCGCGGTGCGACCCTCGCCGAACCAGCGATAGACGTAGAGCTGCGTGATCTTCGAGCGCAGCCCGCGCTGGCGCGAGTCGTAGCGGTTGGCGAGCTTGAACATCCACTTCGTGCGCGCCGCGGCGCGGCTCGGGCTGTAGCGGAACTTCTGGAACTTCACGATGCCGCCCGTTTCGGTCAGCCACACATCGCCCGGGACGATCTTCAGCATCAGCCGCGTGTCGGCCGACGTCTTGCGGTTGACGTCCTGGTAGTTGTGCAGGCCCCACAGGCGCGGGCTGCCCTTGGCCTTGCGCATGAACGAGCGCAGGTAGCGGGCCATGTTCGACGTGTCGAGCATGTCGGCCGCCATCACCTTGAACTTGCGCTTGCGCGCGAGCTTGCGCAGCACGGTGTAGTAGCGGACGGCGAGGCCCGGCTTCTTGAACGTCGGCTGCGACGCGTGGTTGATCTCGTTCCACGCGGAGTACGTCCGCACCCACGGGAACGCGTTATCGAACTTGCCGAACGAGTTCTTGTACGCCTTCGCGCTCGGCGCGCGACAGGCCTTCGATCGCGAGTAGCGGGTGCCGTTCCAGCAGCCCCGGCGAGCCGTGAAGGACACGAGGACCTGCACCCTGGCCGCGCGGGCGCGGCTCATGTAGGCGGTCGTCTCGGCGACCTGGTCGGGGTGCTTGTTCCAGTCCCACGGGACCAGGTAGCGGGTGCGCTTGAGCTTGAGCGATTGCCAGCGCGCGCTGTCGAACATCGCGGCGCTCTGATCGCCCACCGCGACGCGGTACTTCGCATCGGCGGTCGGGACGACTAGCAGCGCGAAGAGCAACGCGAGGGGGAGCATCTTGCGGAATGCCATGCCTCCCTCATATCCCTACCTCCCGGTTTGTTGCGTAAAGAGGACCTAAAGATCGTTTCGCGTTTCCGCGCAGAGCGGCGTGGAGATCGGGCCGAGGGCTTCTCTACTCTCTGGATAGACCCGCATGGCGATCGAGGCAGAAGCCGCACACCAGGACCGCGCGGGGCGGCTCGCCGAGCAGCGACGAGGCCTCCCCGACCAGCCCGGGGTCTACCTGTTCCGCGACGCCCGCAGCCGCGTGATCTACGTCGGGAAGGCGAAGTCGCTCCGCAAGCGCGTTGCAAGCCATTTCTCAAATCCGACGCTCTACGGCACGCGGGCGCTGACCGACGAGGTCGACCACATCGAGACGCTCGTGGTCGCGACCGAGGCCGAGGCGCTGCTCACCGAGCAGACCTTCATCAAGCAGTACAAGCCGCGGTTCAACATCCGGCTGCGCGACGATAAGTCGTACCCCTACATCGCGATCAGCCTCGACGAGGAGTTCCCACGCGTGTACTTCACACGCGAGCGGCACCGGCGCGACCGCGCCTACTTCGGGCCGTACTCGAGCGCCAAGCGCGTCCGCGGCACGCTCGACCTCCTCGGCAAGATCTTCCAGCTGCGCAGCTGCGAGGGTCCCGAGCCGGGCCGGCACTCCGGCTCGCCGTGCCTGGACTACTACATAAAGCGCTGCGGGGCGCCATGCGTCGGCTACGTCTCCAAGGAGGAGTACCGGCGCGGGATCGACGGCGTGGTCGCGTTCCTCAGCGGGCGCTTCAAGCAGATCGAGCGCGACCTCGAGCAGCGGATGCACTGGCATTCGGGCGAGCAGGACTACGAGGCGGCGGCGCTCGATCGCAACCGGCTCCAGGCGGTCCGCGCGCTGCTCGAGCGCCAGCGCGTCGCCAACGAGGGTGCGGGTACGTACGACGCCGTGGCGGTCGACGTCGAGGGCACGGAGGCCAACGCGCAGGTGTTCCAGGTCCGCGACGGCGTACTCTCCGACCGCCAGTCGTTCTACCTCGAGAACGAGGGCGAGCAGCCGCCCGCCATCGTCGCCGAGGAGTTCATCCTGCAGTACTACGCGAGCGCGCTCTCGATCCCGTCGCTGATCGTCGTGCAGGCCTCGCTCGCCGAGGGCTCGGAGCTCCCGATCCTCGAGGAGATCCTCGCCGAGCGCCGCAGCGGCGCCGTCGAGATCCGCGCCGCCGAGCGCGGCGGCAAGCGCCGGATCCTCGACCTCGCCGAGCGCAACGCGCGGCTCGCGCTCGAGCAGGAGAAGCTCAAGGCCGAGCGGCGGCGCCAGCAGCGGGTCGAGTCGCTTGCCGGGCTGCAACACGCGCTGGACCTCGACGCGCTTCCCGTCCGCATCGAGTGCTTCGATATCTCGCACCTCGGCGGGACCCACACGACCGCCTCGATGGTCGTGTTCGAGGGCGGTGCGCCCAAGAAGTCCGATTACCGGAGGTTCAACATCCGCGAGGTCGACCCCGGCGACGATTACGCCGCAATGGGCGAGGTTCTTGCACGCCGCTACGGCCAGTGGAGCAAGCAGGCCGAGCGCTCGCCCTACGACGCGGAGCGGGACCCGTCGTTCGCCGCGCTGCCCAACCTCATCGTCATCGACGGCGGCAAGGGCCAGCTCGCCGCCGGCCTCGAGGCGCTCCAGGGCTTCCGCGAGCGGGGCGTCCCGGTCGTGTCGCTCGCCAAGCGGATCGAGGAGGTCTTCCGGCCCGGCAGCCCGGCGCCGATCCGCCTCCCGCACGACACGCCCGAGCTGCAACTGCTCCAGCGCGTGCGCGACGAGGCGCACCGCTTCGCGATCACCCACCACCGGATCCGCCGCGACCGCGCGATGACCGAGTCGATCATGGACGACCTGCCCGGGATCGGCCCGGCGCGCAAGCGGGCGCTGCTCCGGCACTTCGGCTCGCCGGACGCGGTGCTCGCCGCCTCCCGGGAGGAGCTCGAGCGGGTCCCCGGGTTTCCCCAGAAGGTCGCGCGAGACCTTTACGCTCACCTCAACAAGACCGGGCGATGAGCACCAACGGCCGCGGCCCATCCAATCTCGTCGACTTCGTGATCATCTCCGGGCTCTCCGGAGCGGGGAAGTCGTCGGCCATGAACGTGTTCGAGGACGCCGGCTACTTCTGCGTCGACAACCTGCCGGCCGAGATGATCCGGTCGCTCGCCGAGCTCTTCCGCCACCCCGGCTCGAAGGTCGAGCGCGCCGCGGTGGTGTCCGACTCCCGCGGCGGCGAGTACCTGGCCGCGCTCGCCGGCGTGATCGACGACCTCGACGAGGCCGGCGTCGTGCACCGCGTCCTCTACCTGGAGGCCGACGAGCAGACGCTGCTCAGCCGCTACAAGGAGACCCGCCGGCGGCACCCGCTGGTGCCGCACGGCAACGTGGTCGACGGCATCCGGCACGAGATGCAGCTGCTCGCGCCGGTCCGCGAGCGCGCCGACACGCGCATCGACACCAGCGGCCTCAGCGCGACCGGGCTGCGCCGCAAGGTCGCCGACGAGCTGCTCGAGCCCGAGGCGCCGCGCCGCCTCGCCGTCACCTTCACGTCGTTCGGGCACAAATACGGGCCGCCGCGCGACCCCGACCTGGCCTTCGACGTCCGCTTCCTCCCGAACCCCCACTACGAGGCCGACCTACGTCCGTTGACGGGGTTCGACCAGCGGATCGTCGACTACGTCGGCCGCGACGGAAGGCTGCAGGAGTTCTACGACCACATCGCCCCGCTGCTCGAGTACCTGCTGCCGCAGTACGTCGCCGAGGGCAAGGCGCATCTCGTCGTGGCGATCGGCTGCACGGGCGGCCGGCACCGGTCCGTGGCGATCGCCGAACACCTCGCCTCGGCGTTCCGCGACCGCGACGAGTACTTCGTCGAGGTCCAGCACCGGGACGTCGACCGGGTGCCCCTGCGGCGGGCCGGGTAGCCTTCCCCGCTGTAATCAAGGCGCTCACCCGAGCTTGCGAGGGTGAGTAAGCCGCACACGAAATTTCCGAAGGGGAAAGCTGATGCCCGTACGGGTCGGGATCAACGGATTCGGCCGCATCGGCCGCAACGTGTTCCGCGCCGCGCAGGAGTCGGACGCGGATATCGAGATCATCGCCGTCAACGACATCACCGACGCAGGGACGCTCGCGCACCTGCTCAAGTACGACTCCGTGTTCGGGCCGTTCCCGGGCACCGTGGAGGTGCGCGACGGCGCTCTGGCGGTCGACGGCCGCGAGGTGAAGGTGCTCGCCGAGAAGGATCCGGCCGCGCTGCCGTGGGGCGATCTCGGCGCCGAGGTCGTGATCGAGTCGACCGGGCTCTTCACGAAGCGCGACGACGCGGCCAAGCACCTCGAGGCCGGCGCGCGGAAGGTGATCATCTCAGCGCCGGCCACCGAGCCGGACGCCACGGTCGCGCTCGGGGTCAACTTCGACGACACCTACGACGCCGACAACCACCACGTGATCTCCAACGCGTCGTGCACGACGAACTGCCTCGCGCCGGTGGCCAAGGTGCTGCACGAGTCGGTCGGGATCGAGCGCGGCCTGATGACCACCATCCACGCCTACACGGCGGACCAGCGGCTCCAGGACGCCCCGCACAAGGATCTCCGGCGCGCCCGCGCGGCGGCGATCAACCTCGTCCCGGCGTCGACCGGCGCCGCCAAGGCGATCGGGCTCGTGATCCCGGAGCTCCAGGGCAAGCTGCACGGCTTCGCGGTCCGCGCCCCCGTGCCGACCGGCTCGGTCGTCGACCTCACCGTCACGACTTCGCGCGAGACCAGCGTGGACGAGATCAACGACGCCTTCCGCTCACGCGCCGACACCGGCCCGCTGACCGGCATCCTCCAGTACACCGAGGACCCGATCGTGTCCTCGGACATCGTCAAGTCCCCCTACTCGTCGATCTTCGACTCCGGGCTCACCTCGGTGCTCGAGGGGACGATGGTCAAGGTCGTCGCCTGGTACGACAACGAGTGGGGGTACTCGAACCGCTGCGTGGAGCTGGCCCAAAAGGTGCTGGTGCGTGCGCACGCTTGAGGATCTCGACGTCGGCGGAAAGCGCGTCCTCGTCCGGGTGGACTTCAACGTCCCCCTTGACGGGGACGGCAACATCACCGACGACGCGCGCATCCGCGCCGCGCTGCCGACGCTGAAGGAGCTGCGCGAGCGCGGTGCCCGGCTCGTGCTGGCCGCCCACCTCGGGCGACCCAAGGACCGCGAGCCGGAGTTCTCGCTTCGCCCCGCGGCCGAGCGGCTGTCCGACCTCCTGGGCACGGACGTGCGGCTCGCCGAGTCGCTCGACGGGGTGCCGGACGGCGACCTCGTGATGCTCGAGAACGTCCGCTACGAGCAGGGTGAGACGAAGAACGACCCCGAGCTGGCCAAGCGCTACGCGGCGCTCGCCGACGCGTACGTGAACGACGCGTTCGGCGCCGCCCACCGCGCGCACGCGTCCACCGAGGCGGTCGCGCACCTGCTACCGAGCGCGGCCGGCCGGCTGCTCGAGCGCGAGGTGTCGACGCTCAAGGGCATCCTCGAGGACCCCAAGCGCCCGCTGGTGGCGGTCGTCGGCGGCGCCAAGGTGACCGACAAGATCGGCGTGCTGGAGGCGTTCCTCGAGCGTGCGGACGAGATCCTGATCGGCGGCGCCATGTGCTTCCCGTTCTTCAAGGCCCAGGGCCACTCGGTGGGTGACTCGCTGTGCGAGGAGGAGGGCATCGAGCCCGCCCGGCGCGTGATGGGCGATGACAAGCTCCGCCTCCCGGTGGACCTCGTCGCCGGCCGCGAGTTCTCGGTGGACACCGAGCTGCAGGCGATCGACGGCGTCGACGTCCCCGACGGCTGGATGGGCCTGGACGTCGGCCCCCGCACCGCCGAGCGCTACGCGGCCTCGATCGCCGCCGCGGGCACGGTGTTCTGGAACGGGCCGATGGGCGCGTTCGAGCTCGAGCCGTTCGCGGCCGGCACCCGTGCGGTGGCAGAGGCCATCGCGGCCACGTCCGCGGTCACAGTGGTCGGCGGCGGCGACTCGGCGGCCGCGCTGGCGCAGTTCGGCCTCGACGACGAGGTCGACCACCTCTCCACCGGCGGGGGCGCCTCGCTCGAGCTGCTCGAGGGCAAGCCGCTCCCCGGCGTGGAGGCGCTCGCATGAGCCGCACGCCGTTCATCGCCGGCAACTGGAAGATGCACAAGACGATCGCCGAGGCGGAGGCCTACATCCAGGCGCTGCTGCCGAAGGTGGGCGCGATCGGCGACGTGGAGGTCGTCATCTGCCCGCCCTACACGGCGCTGCAGGCGATGGTCGACTCCGCGCGCGGCTCGAGCGTCCAGGTCTACGCGCAGAACATGCACGAGGCCGACGAGGGCGCGTTCACCGGCGAAGTGTCCGCGCCGATGCTGACCGAAATCGACGTCCAGGGAGTGATCCTCGGCCACTCCGAGCGCCGCCAGTACTTCAACGAGACCGACCGAGCGCTCCAGCAGAAGGTCCCGCGGGCGCTCGACGCGGGGCTGACCCCGATCCTCTGCGTGGGGGAGTCAGAGGAGGATCGCGATCGCGGCGCCACCGAGCGCAAGCTCCGCCACCAGGTCCAGGAAGGGCTTGAGAAGGTCGCGAAGGACCGGCTGGCCGAGGTCGTGATCGCGTACGAGCCGATCTGGGCGATCGGCACCGGCCGGGTCGCGACGCCCGACCAGGCGCAGGAGGCGATCGCGTTCGTGCGCGCACTGGTCGAGGACCGCGACACGGTCGCCGGCCAGGCCGTGCGGATCCTCTACGGCGGCTCGCTGAAGCCCGAGAACGCGGTGGAGCTGCTGGCGCTGCCCGACGTCGACGGGGCGCTGGTGGGCGGCGCGAGCCTCGATCCCGGGAGCTTCGCGGAGATCGTCGAGGCCGCCCGGTGAGCGAGGCGAAGCCGAGCGGTTACCAGAGGCCGGATGCCGAAGGTCGCCATCAGAACGCGGGGCCGGACGCCCCGCGGAGCACTCAGGTCGCGCTCGTGATCCTCGACGGATGGGGCCTGGCCCCCGACGGGCCGGGGAACGCGATCTCGCTCGCCGACACGCCGGTCTTCGACAAGCTGTGGGAGGAGCATCCGCACACGCAGCTGACGGCGAAGGGCGAGGCTGTCGGGCTGCCCGAGGGCCAGATGGGCAACTCGGAGGTCGGGCACCTCAACCTCGGCGCGGGCGCGATCGTCCCGCAGGACCTGGCCCGCATCGACGCCGCCGTCCGTGACGGCGCGCTGGCCGACATCCCCGCGCTGAACGAGGCGCTCGACGCCGAGCGCGTCCACCTGATCGGGCTCGTCTCCGGCGGCGGCGTGCACTCCTCGATCGAGCACCTCCGCGCGCTCGCCGAGCTGGCCGGCGGCGACGTCGTCGTCCATGCGTTCACGGACGGGCGCGACACGTCGCCCACCTCCGGCGCCGGCTCGCTCGCCGAGGTCGAGAGCTGGGGGACCGCGCGCGTCGGCTCGGTCATCGGCCGCTACTTCGCGATGGACCGGGACAAGCGCTGGGACCGCACGGAGAAGGCGGTCAAGCTCCTCGTCGACGGCGAGGGCGATCACCATGCCGACACCGGCGAAGCGGCCGTCCGCGACGCCTACGAGCGCGACGAGACCGACGAGTTCATCACGCCGACGACGGTCGGCGAGGAGGCCCGCATCCGGCCCGGCGACTCGGTGATCGCGTTCAACTTCCGCCCCGACCGGATGCGGCAGATCACCGAGAAGCTGACGGAGACCGCCGACCGCTACACGACGATGACCGCGTACGACGAGGACTGGGAGTATCCGATCCTCTTCCCGCCCAAGCGGCCGGCCATCACGATCGCGCAGGTCATCTCCGAGCGCGGGCTCAAGCAGCTGCACGTCGCCGAGACCGAGAAGTATCCGCACGTCACGTACTTCTTCAACGGCGGTGAGGAGGACCCGTACGAAGGCGAGGTCCGCGAGCTCGTGCCGTCCCCGCGCGACGTCCCGACCTACGACCACAAGCCGGAGATGAGCGCTCGCGAGGCGGCCGACGCGTTCGTCGAGCATTGGAACCACGACAAGCCGGCGTTCGCGATCATCAACTTCGCGAACCCGGACATGGTCGGCCACACCGGCGTGATCGACGCGGCGGTCAAGGCGGTCGAGACCGTGGACGCGTGCCTCGGCGAGGTCGTGCAGGCCGTGCACGAGAGCGGCGGCGCGTGCGTCATCACCGCCGACCACGGCAACTGCGACCACATGCTCGAGGAGGACGGCTCGGTCAACACCGCGCACTCCCTCAACCCGGTGCCGCTCATCGTCACCGCAGAAGGCGCCGAGCTCGACGGCGAGGGCATCCTCGCCGACGTCGCGCCGACCATCCTCGAACTGCTCGGGATCGACCAGCCGGAGCAGATGACGGGCCGCTCCCTGCTCGCGTAGGCTGCGCCGGATGGGGGAGCGCGAGAGCTACGCGCCGGGCACGTTCTGCTGGGCCGACCTCGGCACCACGGACGCGGACGCCGCGACGGCGTTCTACACGACCGTGTTCGGGTGGGAGGCGGTGGACGCCGAGGTGGGCGACGCCGGCACGTACACGACGTTCAAGCTCGACGGGCGCGACGTGGCGGCGATGTACGAGATGGACGAGGACCAGCGCGAGTCGCTGACGCCGCACTGGGCCTCGTACGTGTCGGTCGAGGACGTCGACGCGCTCGCCCCGCGGGTGCGCGAGCTCGGCGGCGAGGTGCTGGCCGAGCCGTTCGACGTCATGCAGGCCGGGCGGACCGCGGCGCTGCGCGATCCGACGGGCGCGATCCTGCATCTCTGGCAGCCGCGGGAGCAGCTCGGCGCCGGCCGGGTCAACGACCCCGGCTTCATGGTGTGGAACGAGCTCGCCTCTCCCGACCCCGCCCGTGCGCGGGACTTCTTCGGCGAGCTGCTGGGCTGGACGGTCGACCCGGAGGAGTCCGGGTACGGCGTCATCCGCCGCGAGGGCGCGATCAACGGCGGCATGCGGCCGACCCAGGACGGCGAGCCGACCCACTGGCTCGTCTACTTCACGGTCGAGTCGCTGGACGACGCGGTCGCGGCGATCCGCGGGGCCGGCGGCAGCGTCATCGCGGGGCCGATGAGCACCGGCGTCGGCCGGGTGGCGGCGGTGAGCGACCCGCAGGGCGCCGCCTTCGCGCTGTTCGAGGGCGACGTCGACCCCTGACCGCACGATTCGTGGGCCGGCCCCACGATTCGTTGAGCGCGCAACCACGCTAAGCTTGCGTCGATGGCGACGACAGCGCGGACGCAGTCGATCCAGGAGCTCTCCACCGAGGAGCTCGGCGCGTGGCGCGGCCTGCTGCGCGTGCACAGCGCGCTCGTCAAGGCGCTCGACGCCGAGCTGCTGGCCGAGCACGACCTCCCGCTCACCTCGTACGAGGTGCTGATCAACCTCCAGGCGGCGCCGGAGCGTCGCCGGCGGATGGCGGAGCTGGCCGAGGGCGTGCTGCTCTCACGCTCGGGCATGACGCGCCTGGTCGACCGGCTCGAGCGCGAAGGGCTGCTCGAGCGCGACGCGTGCGTCGACGACGGGCGCGGCACGTTCGCGGTCCTGACCGAGAAGGGCGAGGCGCTGCTCTCCGAGGCCCGGCGCACGCACCTCGACGGGGTGCGGGATCGCTTCCTGCGCCACTTCTCCCCCGCCGAGCTCGAGCAGCTCGCCGGCCTGTGGAACCGGGTCCTCCCAGGCGCCGCTGATCTTAGTCCCCGCGACTAAGAAACTTGACAAGAGCCCACTGAGATCTTTTACAATACGGGGAGGTTTCAACCCACCCGTCTACGGAGGATCGACCTATGACCATCGTGCGCTGGGAGCCGCTTCGTGAGCTCGGCTCGCTCCAGAACGAGATGAACCGTCTCTTCAACACGGTCTTCGACACGCCCGCTCCTGGCAACGGCGGCACGCTGCGCCGCTGGGTGCCGGCCATGGACCTCGTCGAGTCCGTCGACCACTTCGTCCTTCGCGCCGATCTCCCCGGCATGAGCGAGGAGGACATCAAGATCGAGTTCGAGGACGGCACGCTCACCGTCTCCGGCGAGCGCAGGGCCGAGCACGAGGAGCGCGAGGAGGGCTACTACCGCGTCGAGCGCGCGTTCGGCGCCTTCTCCCGCTCGCTGACGCTGCCCAAGGGCATCGACGCCGAGGGCGTCACCGCCAACTTCGACCGCGGCGTCCTCGAGGTCCGCATCCCGAAGCCCGAGGAGCGCAAGCCGCGCCGGATCGAGATCGCCGGCCAGCAGACCATCGAGGGCTGACGCTCTTCACGCTCCGGGCGCCCTGAGCGCCCGGAGCAACCCGCAGCTGAGCTCGGTGAGACCGGCCTGCGGGTCGGAGGCACGCAGCGCGGTCGCGAGGGCCGCGCCCGCCGGGCGCCGCAGCGCGCGCTTCACGGCGTCCACCCGGCGGAGCATCGCCCGGAAGACTAGATGACTGATTCCACGACCCCCGCACCCGCCTGGGCGCGTCCCGCGGCGCCGGATCGGCACCCGCTGAATCGGCCCGTGGCTCCGCCACTGTGCCGATCGCGCGGGCACCGGGCGGGCGGGCCTAATCCGGTACGCGGCCATGCAGGCACGCGGGCCGCGGAATCAATCATCTAGGGTCCACCGCCCTTCGTGTCCGTCCTGCAGATCCACAGCCGCGACCCCGGCTCGCGTGCCCGCACCGGCACCCTTCGCCTCGCGCACGGCGAGGTCCGTACGCCCGCCTTCGTCCCACTCGCCACGAAGGCGGTGGTCAAGACGCTCGAGGTGCGCGAGGCCGGCGAGCTTGGATACGACATGGTGCTCGGCAACACGTTCCACTTGTTCCTGACGCCCGGCCACGAGCTCATTTCGGACCTGGGCGGCCTGCACCGCTTCATGCGCTGGGAGCGGCCGGTGATCACCGACTCCGGCGGCTTCCAGGTCTTCTCGATGGGCCACGGCGCGGTCGCGGACGAGATCAAGGGCCGCGCGCCGCAGACGGCCACCGGCGAGCGCGCCGGCGCGATCCTGAAGATCGCCGAGGAGGGCGTGACCTTCCGGTCCTATCTCGACGGCTCGTCGAAGTTCATCGGTCCCGAGACGTCGATGGAGATCCAGGCCGCGCTCGGCTCCGACATCGCGCTCGTCTTCGACGAGTGCACCCCGTTCCACGGTGGCCGCGACTACACCGCTCGCTCCACCGAGCGCACCCACCGCTGGCTCGACCGCTGCCTCGCGTGGCACGCCGAGCACGGGCCCGAGGGCCAGGTCGTGTACGGGATCGTCCAGGGCGGGGTGGAGGAGGACCTGCGGCGGGAGTCGGCCCAGGAGGTCGCGGCGCGGGCCGTGGGCGGCATCGCGATCGGCGGCACGCTCGGGCAGGACAAGGACCAGATGTTCGAGGTCGTCGACTGGGCGATGCAGGAGCTCGACGAGCAGCGGCCGCGCCACCTGCTCGGGATTGGCGAGGTCGACGACCTCGTGCGCGGCGTCGTGCTCGGGATCGACACGTTCGACTGCGCGATGCCGACGCGGATCGGCCGCCACGGCATGGCCGTCGTCCCCGACCCCGCGGAGCGCTGGCGAGCGGACCTCGCCAAGGGCCGCTACCGGACCGCCGACGAGCCGCTTCTCGACGGCTGCCCCTGCCCCGCCTGCGCGCACGGCTACAGCCGCGCCTACCTGCACTACCTCCTCAAGGCCCGCGAGCAGACCGCCCAGCGGCTGCTCACGATCCACAACCTCGCCTACCTGCAGCTGCTGATGGCCGCCCTCCGCGATGCCATCGACGGCGGCCGGTTCGCCGGCGCCGTCGCGGCCGTCCGGGCCGGCGCCGCGCCCTGGGCGCTCGGCTAGAGTCGGCCCGGTGAGCGCCGGGAGCTTCAAGGCGTTCGAGGCCGCCGGCTGGAGCGAGCGAGCCGCAACCTTCGAGCGGCTCGTCGCCCGCGCCACGACCGTCGCGATCGAGCCGTTGCTGGATTCCGCAGGCGTGACCGCCGGCACCCGCGTGCTGGATGTCGGCTGCGGCCTCGGCGACCTCGCGGCGGCCGCCGCAAGACGCGGAGCGGAGCCGACCGGGCTCGACATCGCCGAGGGCATGATCGACGCCGCCCGGCGGCGCCATCCCGCGATCGAGTTCGTGCTCCATGACGGCGAGGAACTGCCCTTCGGCGCCGCGTCGTTCGACGCCGTGCTGGCCGCGTTCGTCGTCAACCACCTCCCCGATCCCGAGCGCGCCGCCGCCGAGTTCGCGCGGGTGACGAAGCCAGGAGGGCGTATCGCCCTCGCGATGTGGGGGCCGCTCGAAGAGGTCGCGATCCTCGGCCTGCCGACGCAGGCCGCCAAGGTGGCGGGGCTCGACGACCGCCATCTTCCCGGCGGACCGAGCTCCGTCCGCTTCACCGACGCCGGCGAGCTGACCGGGCTGCTGCGCGGCGCCGGGCTCGAGGACGTCGAGCTGCGCGAGCTCGCGTTCACGCTTCACGTCGCTGACTTCGCGGAGCTGTGGACGGGCGTGCTCGGCGGCACGGTCCGCACCGCGGCGCGGCTATCCGGTACGACGCCGGCCGGACGCGAGCGCGCCCGCCGGGAGCTCGAGCGGCTGGCGGAGCCGCTTCGCGGGCCTGGCGGCTACGACCTGCCGACGATGATCCGCGTGGCCGTGGGGCGGCGGGGGTGAGCGTCGCCGCCAGCCTCCGCGCCGCCGCCGTAGGGAGCGCGGACGCGCTGGAGGGGGTCTATGCGCCGGCGGCGCGCCTCGACGCAGGACTCCCCGGCCGGCGGCTCCGCGCGACAGGCGCTGAAGCGGCCCTGGACGAGATCGGCGCCCTGTGGGACCGGCCCGCCGAGCTGATCGAATGGGACTGCCGCGAGCACCCGGCCGGGATCGCGTTGTGGGTGGAGCGCCGGCACGCCGACGGGACTGCTCAGCGCCAGCGTCATTACCTGCACCTCGAGGACGGGCGGATCGCCGCCCACTGGATCTACGCCGCGCCTCCGCGGAGCAGCGCGCCGACCGTCGAGCCGGAGCGACTCACGGGTCGCGAGGTGTTCGCCATGCATGGCAGGATCGCCGAGCACGCCGCCATCGCTTCGCGGGGCTGGTCGGGCAACCGGCTCGAGCGCGCCGTGATGGCCGACGGGCGGCGGCTCGTCGCCAAGCGCGTCGACCCAGCAGCCGACTGGATCGGCCGCTGGACCGCGGACCCAGGTCGCGAGGGACTGCTGGCGCGCGACGGGCACTTCGCGTCCCTGCCCGTGGAGATCGACCCCGCGGTCGTCGGCGCGGTGCCGGACGGCCGCGCCTGGTGGATCGTCATGCGCGACGCCGGAGACGAGCTGCTCGACGACACGTCGCTGATCGACCGCGACGACCACCGCCGCATCATGGCGGCGCTGAACGCCATGTGGACCCGCTTCTGGGGCGTCGAGATCGACTGCCTGGCCTCCACCCACGCCCGCCTCGGCATCGCCGGCCCGCCCGTCGCCGAGCGCGAGCGCGAAGGTCACGACCTGCTCCCGAACCAGCTCGAGGCGGCCTGGGAGGCGTTCACGGCCGCCGTCCCTCGCGACGTCGGGGAGGCGGTCCTCGGCCTGGTGATCGACCCGGCGTTGTTGGCCGACGCGCTCGACGCCCGCGGGACGACGCTCATCCACGGCGACGTGCGCGACGAGCAGCTCGGACTCTCGCGCGACGGCCGCCTCGTCCTGCTCGACTGGGGCATCGCCGCGCGCAGCCATCCTGCGAGCGAGCTGGCCTGGTATCTGATGCACTGCGCCTGGCGGATAAGGGCGACCCGCGACCAGCTCGTGGAGGACTTCCGCGCCGTGCGAGGCGGCGATGACGACGCCGAGGCGCTGGCGCTCGGCTTGCTCAGCGGGGTGGTGATGTACGGCTGGATCCTCGGCCACAGCGCGGTCATCCACCCCGACCCCGCCGAGCGCAGCTGGGCGCGCGACGAGCTGGACTGGTGGGTGCCACGCGCCCGCGCCGGTCTGGAGCTGCTTGGAGCGTGATTAGTTGCTGCCGGTGTTGTCCTCGATCAGGCTGCGCAGCTCGCCGATGGCGTCGTCGGCCTGGCCGCGGACGTTCTCCCGCAGCTGCACCGAGTCGGTGCCGGCGCTGTCGAGCGCCTGGTAGGCGAGGATGCCGCCGGCGACGAGGGCGAGCACGACGAGGAGGCCGACGAACAGCCGCATGGTGCCGCCGCTGCGGCGCCGGCGGCGGGCCGGCGGCGGCGGCCCGGCCCGGCGCGGGCGGGGCGCGGCGGTCGGGGGCTCGTCCAGCGGCTCGAGGCGCCGGCGCGGGGGCGCCTGCGAGGTGCGCGGCATCGCCCGCGTGGCGCTCGTGCCGCTAAGCATCTCGGTCGCGGCGGTGTCCGCGTCCGTCGCCCAGTTCGACGCGGCCGCCGGGGCGCGGCCCCGCAAGCCGTCGCGCAGCGCGGTCTCCATCTCCCCGGCGTCGACGTAGCGCTGGTCGGGCTCGCGGTGCAGGGATCGTGCGACCGCGGCGGCCAGGGCGGGGGAGACGTCTTGCGTGACCTCGTCGAGCCGCGGCGGCGGGCCGCTGTCCTGGAGGCGCGCGAGGTCGGTGAGCGAAGCGGCGTCATAGGGGAGCCGGCCGGCCAGCAGCTGGTAGGCGACGACGCCGAGCGCGTACATGTCCGACGCCGGGCCGGCGGGCTCGCCGCGGGCCTGCTCGGGCGCCAGGTACGCCGCCGTGCCGAGCACCGAGCCGACCTTCGTGATGTCGGACTGCTCGGCGGCCTTGGCGATGCCGAAGTCGGCCAGCTTGACCATCCCGTCGCGGCTGCGGAGCAGGTTCCCGGGCTTGACGTCGCGGTGCACGACGCCGTGCCGGTGCGCGTAGTCGAGCCCGCGGCAGGACTGGGCGAGGATCTCGACCGCCTCGTCGGCCGGGAGCGTCCCGCGGTCGCGCAGGAGCTCGGCGCACGAGTGGCCGTCGACGTACTCCATGACGATGAAGTTGCGGTGCGTCTCGTCGTCGAGCCCGAAGTCGAACACCTGCACGACGTTCGGGTGTACGAGCCGGGCGGCGGCGAGCGCCTCGCGGCGGAAGCGCGACACGAAGCTCGAGTCGTCGGCCAGGTGCTCGGCCAGGAGCTTGACGGCGACGTTGCGCTCGAGCCGCGTGTCGAACGCGAGCTGGACGGTCGCCATGCCGCCGACGCCGAGGCGGCGGTCGAGTCGGTAGCGGTCGGCGAACAGGTCGCTCATTCGCCCTGATCCCCCTCGGGCGCCTGGGCGCCGCCCTCGTCGGACGGCGGGGCGGTCGCCGTCGGGGTCGGGGTCGCCGTCGGGGTCGGGGTCGGGGTCGGGGTCGGCGTGGGCGTCTCGGTCGGCGTCGGGGTCTCGGTCGGGGTCGGCGTCTCGGTCGGCGTCGGCGTCTCCTCCGGCTCCGGCTTGCAGTCGCGCTCCAGCCGCCGCTGGATCTGGCCCAGCCAGTCCTGCATGTTCTGCTTGAGCTTCGGGTCCACCTGGCGCGGCAACTCGGTGATCTGCGCCCTCGCCTCGTCGACCTGCCGCTGCGCCTCGATGACGTCCTCCTCCGAGCAGGCGCTCTCGATCTGGTCGACGGTGTCGACCAGAGCCTGGGCGCGGTCCTCGGGAATCAGGCGTGGGTTGTCCTGCCCGCAGCCGGCCGCGAGCGCGGCGGAGGCCAGCGCGAGCGCGAGAAGGGCGCGGTGACGCATTGCGGCCTCGCAGGCTAGCGGCCCGGCCCGCTGTCACTGTCCGTATTGCAGCCGCTCGGCGAGCGAGTCCGGGAGGTTCGCGGCCCGGATCGCCGCCTGGGCCGCCGCGATGTCGTACTCCGCGCGCCGCCAGGTGGCGGTCAGAGCCTCGGTGTCCAGGACCAGCCATCCCGCCCGGGCGTCGCCGTCGCGGGGCTGGCCGGTCGAGCCGGGGTTGATCAGCCACTCGCCGGAGCTGAGGTCGACCTGCACGCCGTCGCGGCGCGTGGTCCCGCTGGCCGCCTCGCCCTCGGGCCGGTGGAAGGAGAGCGCGACGTGCGAGTGGCCGATCAGCGAGATCCGGTGGTCGGTGGCGTCGAAGCACAGCTCGGCGGCCAGCGCCGAGAGGACGTACTCCCAGATCGGGTCGCGCGGCGAGGCGTGGAACAGCCCGAGCCCCTCGCTGCTGCCCTTGGGCGACAGCGACAGCAGGTACTCGCGGGTCTCGGCGGCGATCACGTCCCGCGTCCACTGGGCGGCGAGCGCCGCCCCGCGGGAGAAGTCGTCGAGCGAGAGCACGTCGACCACGGCGAGGTCGTGGTTGCCGGCCAGGCAGATCGTGCAATGGGCGTCGGCCAGCGCGACGCAGGCGTCGGGCTCGGCGCCGTAGCCGACGAGGTCGCCGAGGCACCACAGCTCGTCCGCGCCGTCGTCCTCCGCCGCCCGGATCACCGCCTGGAATGCCTGCTTGTTGCCGTGGATGTCGGACGCGATGGCGACGCGCATGGCTCGGGTTATCGTCTGTTCGGTGGTCAAACGGCTCCGCCTGCCGGTCAGCATCGTCGCCGCGCTGGTGGTGGCGGAGGCCGCGGTCTTCCTCATGCGACCGCGCGATTCGATCGCACCGATCGACGCAGCGCCGCAAACGTACTTCAGCACAGCGTTCATCGAGCGGGCGGAGGACTTCCGCACCGGCCAGCTTCTCCTCTACGGCGCGCGGCTGGTTATCGAGATCGGCCTGCTCGTGTACGTCGTGCGCCGTCCGCCCGCCCGCCTGCGCGGGCCGTTCCGGCGCCCGGTGCTCGCCGGCGCCGTGACCGCCGCCGCGCTCGCGACGGCGCTGACCGTCGCTGCGCTGCCCGTCCGCGCGATCGCCCGTGAGCGGGCCAAGGACGTCGGGCTGGTGACCCAGAGCTGGACCGGCTGGCTCGGCGACGTGGCCAAGGGCGTCGCGATCGAGGCTGTGATCGTCGGCGCGGGCGGCGCGCTGCTCGTGTTCGCCATGCGGCGGTTCGGCCGCAGCTGGTGGGCGCCCGCGACCGCCGTCGTCGTCGGCTTCGCCGTGGTCATGACCTACGCGAGCCCGATCCTCATCGAGCCGCTGTTCAACCGCTTCCAGCCGCTGCCGCCCGGCGAGCTGCGCTCGGACGTCCTCGCGCTGGCCGACAAGGCGGGCGTCAAGGTCGGCGAGGTCTACGAGATGGACGCGTCGCGCCGCACGACCGCCGCCAACGCGTACGTCGGCGGCCTCGGCTCGACCAAGCGCGTCGTGCTCTACGACACGCTGCTGCGCGAGTTCTCGCCCGAGGAGGTGCGGCTCGTCGTCGCGCACGAGCTCGGGCACGTGCACTACAACGACGTGCCGCGCGGGCTGCTGTACGTGGCGATCGTGGCCCCGTTCGCGATGTTCGCGGTCGCGCGGCTGGCCGAGCGGTGGGCGCCCTCGGGCGGCCCGCCGGCGATCCCAGCCGTCGCCCTGGCGCTCGCACTGGTCGCCCCGGCCGTCACGACCGTCTCCAACCAGCTCTCGCGTGCCGTGGAGGCGCGTGCGGATCGCTTCTCGCTCGAGCTCACCGGCGAGCCGGACGCCCTGATCGGCTTCCAGAAGCGGATCGTCGTGCAGAACGTGTCGGACCCCGACCCGCCGGACTGGGTGTCGTTCCTGCTCGGCACCCACCCGACGGCGATGGAGCGGATCGGTCAGGCCCTGAAGGTCAAGGAGGAGGGTCGCGCGGAGGAGCCTCGGGGAGGTTCTTGATCCCCTCCTTGGTGGTCCACTTGGACCAGTTGTCCTCCATCGCGTCGATCAGCTCGCGCATGAAGCGCGGCGAGACGCTGATGCGGGAGACCACCACGCCGGGGACCTCCTCGCTCTCGACCTCGTGGTCGACGCGCGCGAACGTGAGCGTGAACTCGTAGTCCGAATGCGAGACGTTCGCGAAGTTCGCGTAGATCCCCGCCATCACCTCCGGAGAGGTGTGCAGGTTGATGTGGCGCTCGGGCGGGTCCCCGTCCACGCGCCGTAGTATCGCAGCGGTGCGCTACATGGTGCTTGCGGTCGGCAAAGCGCGCCCTCCGTTCACGGACGACGTCCAGCACTACCAGCGGCTGATCGCCCGCCACGCGCGGCTGTCGCTGGTCGAGGTCCGCGAGGACGAGCACGTGGAGCGCCGGATCCCGGACCGCTCGTACGTCTCGCTGCTGGACGCGGGCGGGAAGGCCTACACGTCGGAGGCGTTCGCCCGCTGGCTCGAGGATCGCCGCCAGGCGGGGCGCGACGTCTGCTTCGTGGTCGGCGGGCCGTACGGGACCTCGCTCGAGCACTGCGACCACAAGCTCTCGCTCGGGGCGATGACGCTCCCCCACCAGCTCGCGCGCGTAGTCCTGCTCGAGCAGCTGTTCCGGGCGCACAAGATCCTGGCCAACGAGCCGTACCATCATTGACCTTGCACCCGATCGATGACCTCCGCAGCGCGGTCGAGGAGGCCGCCGCCGAGCTCGGCAACGGCTCGACCGCCCCGCCGACGCTCGAGCGCCCGAAGAAGGCCGGCTTCGGGGACTACTCGACGAACGCGGCGATGCTGCTGGCGCCGCGGCTCGGCGCACCGCCGCGCGAGGTCGCCGAGCGGCTCGTGACCGCGCTGCAGGACCGTCTCGGCGAGCGGGCGGAGAAGGTCGAGGTCGCCGGGCCCGGGTTCGTCAACGTCTTCCTCGCCGACGCCTGGTACGTCGCCGCCGCGCAGCACGTCCTGGCCGCGGGGGAGGACTGGGGCGGCGGGACGGCCGCCGAGCGCGAGCGGATCATGATCGAGTTCGTGTCCGCCAACCCGACGGGCCCGCTGACGGCCGCCAGCGGCCGCCACGCCGCCTACGGCGACGCGCTCGCGCGGCTGCTCGAGTTCGCCGGCCACGAGGTCTTGCGCGAGTACTACTTCAACGACGCCGGGTCCCAGCTGTTCAACCTCGGCAAGTCGATCCGAGCCCGCGCGCGGGGCGAGCCGGTGCCCGAGGACGGCTACAAGGGCGAGTACGTGGCCGAGCTGGCGGCGGAGCTCCCGGACGCCGCCGACCGCGCCCCCGAGGACCTCGCCTCCGTGGGCGGGCACCTGATGATCGAGCGGATCAAGGCCACGCTCGAGCGCTACCGCGTGCACTTCGACTCGTGGTTCTCCGAGCGGTCGCTGCACGAGGGCGCGATCGAGCGCGCCTTCGAGGTGGCGGGAGACCGCGCGTACCGGTCCGAGGGCGCGCTGTGGCTGCGGACGACCGACTTCGGCGACGACCAGGATCGCGTGATCGTGAGGTCCGGCGGCACGCCGACCTACTTCGCCGCCGACCTCGCCTACCTCGAGAACAAGGTCGAGCGCGGCTACGAGCGGCTGATCACGCCGCTGGGCGCCGACCACCACGGGTACGTGCCGCGCTTCAAGGCGGCGCTGGCCGTGCTCGGCGGCGATCCCGACCGGCTCGAGATCCCGCTGCTCCAGTTCGTCCACCTGGTCGAGCGCGGGGAGCGCGCCTCGATGTCAAAGCGGCGCGGCGAGTTCATCACGCTCGACGAGCTGATCGACGAGATCGGGGTGGACGCGACGCGCTTCTTCATGCTCCAGCGCTCGCACGACTCGACGATCGACCTCGACCTCGACCTCGCGCGCGAGGAGTCGGCGGAGAACCCCGTCTACTACGTCCAGTACGCGCACGCGCGGATCGCGTCGATCCTGCGCAAGGCCGGCGACCGGCCGGTGGGGGCGGCGGGCGAGCTCGAGCTGCACCCGTCCGAGCGCGAGCTCGTCAAGAAGCTGCTGGCGTTCCCGGCCGAGGCCGCGGAGGCGGCCGACCGCCGAGCCCCGCACCGGATCGCCGTCTACGCGCTCGAGCTGGCCCAGACGTTCACGGCCTTCTACCGCGACTGCAAGGTCGTGGGCGCCGAGCCGGACGTCGTCGAGGCGTTCCGGCTCGGGCTGTGCGTCACGAGCAAGCGCACGATCGCCCGCGCGCTCGGGCTGCTCGGCGTCTCCGCGCCAGAGTCGATGTAGCTCAGAGCTCGTTGAAGAAGTTCAGCCCGAGGCCGTCGAGCGCCTGCTGGGCCTCGATGTTGAGCGTGGTCAGCTCGCCCGTGAAGAGCAGCACGCCCATGGCGATCAGGATCGCGCCGGAGATGCCGGTGATGATCAGGTAGCGGTCGCGGAGCCAGCGGAAGGCGCTCGTTGCGCGCGTGAAGGCGATGGCCGTGATCAGGAACGGGACCGCGAGCCCGAGCGAGTAGAAGAGCAGCAGCACGGCGCCCTGGCTCACGGTGTCCTGCACCGAGGCGGCGGTGAGGATCGTCCCGAGCGTCGGCCCCACGCAGGGCGTCCAGGCGAACGCGAACGCCGCGCCGGCGATCAGCGGGCCGCCGGAGCCGGCGCGCGACATCAGCACGTCCGGGCGCCACTCGCGGTTGAGGCGCGGCACGAACGGCGTGATCACGAACAGCACGCCGAGGGCGATGATGATCACGCCCGCGACCTTGTCGAGCGTCCCGCGGCCGTCCTGGAGCGTCGAGCCGAGCCCGGTGGCGGTCATGCCGAGCGCCACGAAGACGACGGTGAAGGAGAGGCAGAAGACGATCGCCGGCATCAGGACCCGGGTCATGCGCCGCTCGCCCCGCTGGATCTCGGCCAGCGAGACGCCGGAGACCGCCGACAGGTAGCCGGGCACGAGCGGCAGCACGCAGGGCGAGATGAACGAGATGAAGCCGACCGCGAACGCGGCGATCACCGTGGTGTCGACGCCCCCGCTCATCGGTCGAAGGCGGTCAGCTCGGCGTCGAGCCGCCGGGCGTCGTCGGGGTCGAGGTCGGGGCCGCCCGCGTCCGCGGCGGCGGCGGGCTCAGGCGCCCGCCTCCAGCGCCGCGCGAGCAGCACAACGCCGAGCCCGGCGAGCACGACCACCGCTCCCGGCACCACCCAGCCGGCGAGGTCGAAGCCCTCGTCGCCCGGCTCGGCGAGCACGGCGGGGCCGTACTCGTCCACCATGGCCGCCTTGATCTCGTCCTTCGTCATGCCCTCCGCGATGCGGGCGCGGATGAACGCGCGCTCCTGGTCGGCGACCGGGGAGGTCGAGATGTTGAGCGCCGTCCGGCACTCGACGCACATCACCTCGTCTTCGACGTCGGGCAGCGTCGTCTGCGGCTCCGCCGCGGCGGTCAGTCCGACAACCAGGAGGAGCGCGACGAGCAGCCTCACCGCGCCTCCTCCAGCAGCGGCGACAGGTGCTCGTCGAGCCACGCCTGGTCGACGGGGCCGCGCCGCAGCGCCGCGATCTTGCCCTCGCGGTCGATCAGGAACGTCTCGGGCAGCGCGGCCACGCCGAGGTCGTTCGAGTACTCGCCGTCGCGGTCGCGCAGGCTCGGGAAGTGGATCTCGTTGTCGCGCAGGAACCGCACCGCGTCGTCCGACGCGTCCTGGCTGTCGATCCCGAGCACGAGCGCGTCCTGGCCCTCGATCCGCTCGTGCGTCCGCTGGAGCAGCGGCATCTCGGACCGGCACGGATCGCACCACGAGGCCCATACGTTCAGGACCACGACCTTGCCCTTGTGCTCCGCGAGCGAGCCGGTGCCCGCGTCGCCGAGCCGCCGGAGGTCGCTCACCGGCGCCTCGACCCGCTTGCCCGCCGCGACGCTCTCGTCGATCGACGTGTCAGGCCCGGTCGACACCACGCCGTAGGCGAGGAGCGCGACCAGCGCCGTGGCGGCGATCGAGAGGGGCCAGTAGACGCGCGGGCGCACGCGTTGAAGGGTAGTGGCGGGTCGGTACACTGCGCCCACCTCGCGGGCGTTGTCCAACGGCCAAGACGCTGGCTTCCCAAGCCAGAAATGGGGGTTCGATTCCCCTCGCCCGCTCTAGACCGGTCGCCGCTCAGCCGGGCGACGGCATGGCGGTGCTCGCTGGAGAACTACCAGGCCTGGCTCGTGCCGCAGTGCGGGCAGCCGACCGAGGTCGAGACCTCGGCCTTGAAGGCGTAGCCGCAGTGGCACGAGTAGAGCGCGCGGTCCTCGGGACCGCCGCTGCGCTTGGCCCGCGCGAGCGTCTGAAGTTCGGCGGAGCGGCTCCGGTGCCGGCCTTCCTGGCGGCGGGTGCGGAGCCTGGTGGGGAATGAGGCGGTGAGCTGCATGTCCGTGCCTGTCGTTGAATAACGGTGGGCTTCTACAAAGGTTTCTCGGCCTCGTGTTGCAAACCTTTATGTGTTCTTCAGCACGAGGCATCTGCCATTCGTCCAGGTACCTGGCCGTTTGGCCGGATGATCGATGCGTTCACGGACTCGCCATAATCGAAAGGCGATGGATCCGGCCCGCAAGCGCACGGTTCGGCTCGTGGTGGCGCTCAGCGCCGCCGTGCTGCTCGCGGGCGCGCTCGTGTACACGAGCTTCTCCGCCGCCAGCGAGGCCCGCAGCCCCAGCCAGCTGCTGAGCTCGGCGGAGCCGGGCAAGACGTACCAGCTGACCGGCAAGGTGGTGGCCGGCTACCAGCGCGAGGGGACCGTGACCCACTTCCGGGTGCGCGACAGAGCCGGACACGTGTCGGTGCCGGTGCGCTACGAGGGCGTGCTCCCCGACCCGTTCCGCGCCGATCGCGAGGTCATCGTGGACGTCCGCAAGGAGGGCAGCGTCTTCGTCGGCGAGAAGGACTCGCTGGTGACCAAGTGCCCGTCGAAGTTCACGGCCGAGAAGACCTGACGTGGCTGTAGCAGGGAAGGCCTGCCTGATCCTCGCGCTGTTCGTGAGCCTGTACGGGATCGGCGCGTCGCTCTACGGCGCGCGGACGGGGCGGCGGGAGTGGGTGGCGTCGGGCCGCCGGGCCGTCTACGCGCTGGCCGGCACGGCCGCCGTCGCGTTCGTGATCCTCGAGGCGGCGTTCATGCGCTCGGACTTCACGTTCGCGCTCGTCACCAGCCACTCGTCGACCACCACGCCGGCGTTCTATCGCGCGACCGCGGTGTGGTCCTCGCAGGAGGGCTCGCTGCTGCTGTGGCTGCTCTTGCTGTCGCTGTGGTCGAGCCTGATCCTGTTCATCACCCGCCGCCGGCTAAGAGAGATCGCGCCGTACGCGACCGCGGTGCTGCTGGGCCTGGCCGCGTTCTTCGCGTGCATGCTCGTGTTCCTCGAGTCGCCGTTCGACCGCACGATCGGCCCGGCGCCCGCCGAGGGCCTGGGCCTCAACCCGCTGCTGCGGCACCCGAGCATGATGATCCACCCGCCGATGCTGTACTCGGGGTACACGCTGTTCGCGGTGCCCTTCGCGTTCGCGGTCGGGGCGCTGGTGGCGCGGCGGCTGAACGCCGACTGGATCCGCAGCACGCGCCCGTTCACGCTGGCCGCCTGGTTCTTCCTGGGCGTCGGGATCATCCTCGGCGCCCGCTGGTCGTACTCCGAGCTCGGCTGGGGGGGTTACTGGGCCTGGGACCCGGTCGAGAACGCGTCGCTGATGCCGTGGCTGACCGGCACCGCGTTCCTGCACTCGGTGATGATCCAGGAGAAGCGCGGGATGCTGAAGACGTGGAACGTCTCGCTGGTGCTCGCAACCGGCATCCTCGCGATCCAGGGGACGTTCCTGGTGCGGTCCGGGATCCTGGAGTCGATCCACGCGTTCGGGGCCTCGACCCTCGGCATCCCCTTCCTGCTGCTCATCGTCACGATGATCGCCGGCTCGATCGCGCTCGTCGCGTCGCGGGCGGCCGAGCTGCGGTCCGAGCACCGGTTCGACTCGCTGCTCTCGCGCGAGGTCGTCTTCCTGCTCAACAACCTCGTGCTCGTGCTCCTGTGCCTGGTGATCTGGTGGGGCACGTTCTTCCCGCTCATCTCCGAGGCGCTGACCGGCCGCCAGCGGAGCTTCGCCGCGCCGGCGTTCGAGACGTTCTCGGTACCGCTCACGTTCCTGCTCGTGCTGCTGTCGGGCATCGGGCCGCTGATCGCCTGGCGGCGCGCGACCGCGGCCAACCTGCGCCGCAACTTCACGCTCCCGATCGCCGTCGCCGCGCTCGCGCTGGTGCTCGCGCTGCTGCTCGGGAGCGGGTCGGAGATCGACGCGACGGTCATGTTCGTGCTCGCCGGGTTCGTGCTGGCGAGCGGTCGGGCAGGAGCTGGTGCGCGGCGTGCGCGCGCGGCGCGTGATGGCGCGCGAGCCGGTGCCGCTCGCCTTGGTCTCGCTGATCCGCCGCAACCGGCGCCGCTACGGCGGCTACCTCGTGCACGCGGGGATGGCGGTGCTGTTCGTCGGCATCGCGGCGTCGTCGAGCTTCGCCGACGAGCGCGACGTCCAGCTCACGCCGGGCGAGTCCGCGCGCGTCGGCGGCTACGACATGGAGTACGTGAAGCCGACGTCCGAGCTCGTAGCGGCCTCGAACGGGCGGCTCGAGCGGATCGACTTCGGCGCCGTGCTGCGGGTCACCCGCGACGGGCGCTCCACCACGCTCAACACGGAGCGTTCCTACTTCCCGTCGGCCGGGCCGATGCTCGGGCCGGTCTCGCGGTTCTTCGAGGGCGAGGCGACCAGCGAGGTCGGCCTGCAGGCCGGGCTGCGGCGCGACGTCTGGGTCTCGGTGGCGCCCGACACGGGGCGGCTGGAACCGCGCGTGAAGGAGGGCGACCGCGTGTTCACGGCCGCGGACGACGACCTCGGCGCGGCTGAGCGTGACGCGTTCCTGGCCGAGGCGCTGAGCGGCCTCGTGCGCTCATACACGAACGACCCGCCGCCTGCGACGTTCCGGCTGCTGGTGTCGCCGATGGTGACCTGGATCTGGATCGGCGCGCTCGTCGTCTTCCTCGGCGGCCTGATCGCGCTGTGGCCGTCGCCGCGCGCCGTCGGCCGGCGCGTCACGGCCGCCTACGCGGCCCGCGTCGGCCGCGAGGCGCGCGTCCACGCTTGATGGCGGATCCCATCTGATCGACCTCCTGGTCATCTTCGTGGTGCTGGCGCTGATCGTGCTGCTCGTGTCGGCCCCGCTGCGGGCGCGGCGGACCGAGGACGCCGCCGAGAGCGCCGAGCTGGCCGAGCTGGAGGCGGCGCGCGACGCGAAGTACCGCGAGATCCGCGACGCCGAGCTCGACCACCGGACCGGCAAGCTCTCGGACGCCGACTGGCGGGCGCTGGACCGCTCGCTGCGCGCCGAGGCGGTCGAGATCCTGCGGCGGCTCGACGAGCTCGACCCTCCAACTTCCGGTGCCGGGGAGCGTTCGTAGATGCAATGAGGACTGACCAGGGACCCTGGGGGCAGCTGCCCGTGTCAGCCCCCAGGGCCGGAGACGAATCCCGTCCTGTCTCCGGCCCGCCCCGGCCGCGACGTCCCCGTCATTCACTGCTCGGCGGGGGCTGTCGCGGCCGACGGGTAGTACCCTGGTCGCTCGATGCTCCAGTCAGCGCTGTCGGTCCTGCAGGTCTTCGTCTCGGTCGTCCTGATCTTCCTGGTGCTCCTGCACTCGGGGAAGGACGCCGGGATGTCGGGCGCGTTCGGCGTGGGCACCGCCGGGGGCTCGACCGGCGGTTCGCTGATGGAGCGCAACCTCGATCGCTGGACGATCTTCTTCGCGGTGCTCTTCATCGCAAACACGTTCGTCCTGCTCAAGGTCTAGCGTCATTTCCCAACCTCGCCGCCCCGCCGCCGTTGATATCGACGGGGGGAAGGGCGCTCCCGGCGCCTACCATTCGTGGTGAACGTGAGCGCGACTGCAACCGGAGGCCATGAGGACCGGATCGGCACGCAACCGCTCCGCCTTCCTGCACGCCTGCTCCGGCTGGTCTCGGACGACCGCCTCGTCGAGCTGCTGCGGGGCGGCTCGGACGCGGCGTTCGAGGTGCTCTACCGGCGCCACCACCGTGGCGTGCTGGCGTTCTGCCGCCACATGCTCGGCTCCGTGGACGAGGCCGAGGACTCGGTCCAGCACACGTTCCTCGCCGCCTACGCCGACCTGCTCGGCTCGCACAAGCCGATCCAGCTCCGGCCGTGGCTCTACGCCATCGCGCGCAACCGCTGCCTCAGCGTGCTGCGGGCCCGTCGCGAGCGGGTGGGGGAGTTCGTGGAGCCGGAGACGGCGAACCTCGCGGCCGACGTCGAGCGCCGGTGGGAGCTGCGCGCGCTGCTCGGCGACCTCGCCGGGCTGCCCGACGACCAGCGGGCGGCGCTCGTGCTCGCCGAGCTCGGCGACCTGTCACACGACGAGATCGGGGCGGCGCTCGGCTGCCCGCGGGAGAAGGTGAAGGCGCTCGTGTTCCAGGCCAGGAGCTCGCTGATCGCCAGCCGCGAGGCGCGGGAGACCTCGTGCGAGGTCATCCGCGAGCAGCTCTCGAACCTGCGCGGCAGTGCGCTGCGCCGCAACCTCCTGCGCCGCCACCTGCGCGAGTGCGCCGGGTGCAGCGAGTTCTTCGACCAGGTGCGGGCCCAGCGCCGCGACCTCGCCCTGATCCTGCCGGTTGCGCCGTCACTGGGGCTGCAGGCCGCTGTGGTCGGCGGCGGGGCGGCGGTCACCGGCTCGGTGGTCGCCAAGACCGCGATCGTGCTGGCGCTCGTCGGAGGCGGCGCGGTCGCAGCCGAGACCGTCCGCGAGGAATCCTCGACGCCCGTGGCCGCACCCAAGCGGGCGGTTCCGGCGGCCGTGAAGTCCGAGGCGGCCGGCGCGCAGCCTGCGGTGCCCCGCGCGATGCGGCAGTCCAAGGCCGCCGCTGTGGCTCCGCCCACGGCGCGCGGGCGCGCGAAGGCGCCGACGGCGAAGCGCACGCCGCGCGGGCAGGCGAAGAAGCCGGCCGAGTTCGCGCCTCCCGGCCAGACGAGACGCTCGGGTGGGCCGCCACCGGGCCAGGCGAAGCGGACCGGCGACTTCGTGCCGCCCGGGCGGTCCGCCGATTTCGTGCCGCCGGGCCAGGCGAAGCCGTTCGCCGAGCCGCCCCGCCAGGCGAAGCCGCCCAGCGAGCCGGCCGTGGCGCCCGAGAAGGTCGTGCCCCGGGCGCTGCCGAAGGCGGTCGAGAAGGTCGCGCCGCCTGCGAAGGACGCCGCGCCCGGCCAGGCCAAGAAGCAGTAGCTAGCTACGCCGGTCCGGCGACGAACAGGCGGCCCGCGGTCCGCGCCGCGGGCGCGACCGTCGCCGACGCCGTGCGGGCGGAGAGCTGCACCGGCGGCGGGATCGTCCGCTGGCGGGCGGACAGCGCCTGCACCTGGCCGAGCAGCTCGAGGGGCTCGAACGTCACCGTGAGGTTCGGGACCGGCTCGGCCGGCTCGCCGTCGCGGATCAGCCGGACGCCCTCGGCCAAGCGCCGCGCCGCGGCGGCCGACCAGCCACGCGCCGTGCAGCGACAGCGCCGGGATGAGCAGGCCCCGCCTGATCGGCGCCGCGAGCTCGACGACGTCGGCCGCCTCGCCGCCGACCAGCACGAGGTGCTCGGGCAGCGTCCCGCCCACGCCGCCCGGCCCCTGTGCGTGGCCGGTCCCGGGACCGGCGAGGCGGTGCGCGACGCCGTCCTGGATCAGCGGCATCGGCTGCCGCGGGGCGCCCTCGGCGTCGAAGGAGCGCGGGAGCGTCGCCGCGAAGCGCGGCGAGTCCGACAGGTTGACCGCGGACGCCGCGACCGGCGTGCCGAGCCGGTCGGCGAGCGGCGACCAGGGGCCGCCGAACGACAGCGCGACCCGCCGCAGCACCTCTGCCACGGCCCACGGGCCGAGCACGGCCGGGTATTCCCCGGGCTCGACCGCCACCGGCTGGCCGGCACCGAGCAGCGCCGCGTCCGGCTGCCCGTCGGCGCCGAGCAGCGCCCCGCCGGCGCCAAGCAGCGCCGCCGCCTCGGCCTCGAGGGCGGCGGCGTCGAGCTCGGCCGGCCGCACACCGGTCAGGCTCAGCTCGAGCGAGCGGCCGGCGTCGTCATGCCGCCGCACCCGCAGCTCGCCGAAGCTGCGCTCCTCGTAGGCGCGCACGCCGCGCGTGGACGCGATCGCGGTCCGCGCCGCCGCCGCGCGCCGGCTGCTCCAGGCGTCGACCGCCGGCAGCTCGTCGTGGACCGCCGCGGGGTCGTAGCCGTCGTGCGGGCGGCCCGGCGACGGCTCGGGCAGCCCGGCCGCCTCCGGGCCCGTCGGCGCCACTCGCGCGGCGGCCTCGAGTGCCCGGCGCAGCCCGTCGCGGTCGACGTCCGTGGTCACGGCCGTCCCGACGCGCCCGTCGCGCAGCACGGCGATCTCGACCGAGACCGCCTCGGTCGTCACGGCGCCGCCCGCGGTGACGCTCAGCTGGCGCTCCCACCACGCCGTGGCCTGCGCCTCGCCGCGGGCGCCTTCCAGCGCCCGCTCGGCGAGGTCGAGGAGCTCGGGTCGTCTCGGCGCCACCGCCGCGACTACTTGCGCAGCCGGAGCGTGCTGACGACCCCTCCGTGGTCGGACGGCCACAGGTTCGACGCGGTGCGCTGCGACGCGTCGTTGCCGGTCACGACCGCCTTCACGGTCTTGAGCCCGGGCTTCGTGAGCACGTGGTCGACGGTGTGGTCGAAGATCGCGTTCGGGTCGAAGAGGCTGTCGTAGCAGCAGGACTGCACGGCGCCGTTGTCCTTCATCCCGAAGCCGGCCAGCGCCAGGAACGCGAGGTCGTCGCCCTGCTGCTCGGGCTCGTTGTGCTTCGCGATGCCCGAGTTGAGGTCGCCGACCAGGATCACCTGCTTGCTGGTATTGAGCGGCCCGGCGATCAGCTCCTTGGCCTGCGCCTCGCGGATCGTCGGGTCCCCGAACGCCTCGAGGTGGGTGTTGACGAAGCGGAACTTGCTCCGCTTGCCCTTCCTGCCCCGGATGTTGGCCTCGACCGACGCCCAGCCGCGGTCCACCGGGATCGTGATGATGCCGCCGATGGTCGGCTCGTACCGGGTCGCGAAGTGGCCCTTCCGGGTCTTGCCGAGCTTCACCTTGCTGCCCTTGCGGACGAGGATCACGTCGCGCATCGTGAGCCGCGCGTCGAAGTCGGCGCCCTCAACAGCCAGCGGACCGGTGCCGGTCATGTTGTTGTGGTCCTGGTCCACCGGCAGCTCGGAGTCGAACTCCTTCTGCACGACGACGACGCGGTACTTCGCCCCGATCTTCTTCAGCTCCTGGCGCAGGATCGCGAGGAAGTCCTGATGGACCTGGGTGGCCGCCGTGGCACCCGGGATCGGGCTGATCGGAGGCGCCCCACCGTCGGAAGGCGTCTGCATGCGCCAGAGCGCCACCTCCTGGAGGCCGACGAGGTCGGCCTTCGACCGCTTGATCTCGCGGGCGAGCGGTGCCGCACGATCCTGGAACCTCGTGCTCTGGACCTCGTTCCAGACCGTGCCGGCGCCGTCGACGGCCTGTCCGATCGTCTGGGCCTGGATCGCCGGCGAGAGGTCCGCACCCAGGAACAGGTTGCGGGTCATGACCTTGACCTTCGGACCGGGCTTGGCCTCGGCCGCGACCGGGACCGCCATCGCGGCGGCCGCCAGCATCGCGGCCGAGAGGGCTGATCCTCTAATAAGACGTATTTGCATTGAGCGAATCTAGCGGGACGCGCTCAGCCCGTGGTGGAGAGCTCGGCGCCTTCCTCGTACCACGAGAACGCGTACGACGGGTCGTCGAGGTCGCGGGAGAGCGTCGTGAGCTTCAGCGGCCGGAACGTGTCGCACATCACGGCCAGCTCCTCGGTCCGCGTCGCGCCCAGCGACTTCTCGACCAGTCCCGGCTGCGGCCCGTGCGGCAGCCCCGACGGGTGCAGCGTGATCGCCCCGATGTCGACGCCCTTGCGCGAGCCGAACTGGCCGTCGACGTAATAGATCATCTCCTCCGACTGCACGTTGGAGTGGTGGTAGGGGATCGGCACCGCCATCGGGTCCCAGTCGAGCATCCGCGGGCAGAACGAGCAGATCACGAAGTTCGGGCCTTGGAAGCTCTGGTGCGCCGGCGGCGGCTGGTGCAGGCGCCCCGCCTTGGGCTCGAAGTCGTGGATGTTGAACGTGTAGGGGTACACGTAGCCGTCCCAGCCGACGACGTCGAGCGGGTGGTAGTCGAGCACGTAGTCCTGGTAGCCGCCGCGCACACGGACCTTGACCAGGTACTCGCCGCGGTCGCGGTGCGTGACGAGGTCGCTCGGCGGCTTGAAGTCGCGCTGCGAGAACGGCGCGTGCTCGAGCAGCTGGCCGTAGCGGTTGCGGTAGCGGTTCGGGGTCTCGATCTCGCCCGGCGTGTAGAAGGTCAGCCAGCGCTGCGGGGTGTCGAAGCGGAAGCGGTAGGTCGTCCCGCGCGGGATCACGACGTAGTCGTGCTTGCCGTAGGGCAGCGTGCCGAAGATCGTCTCGACCACGCCCTCGCCCTCGTGGACGAAGATGACCTCGTCGCCCTCGCCGTCGCGGTAGAAGTAGTCCGCCTCGGTCTCGGGGATGCAGAGGCCGATCTCGACGTCGGCGTTGTACTGCAGCACCTGCCGGCCGAGCACGCTGTCGCCCATCGGCTGCATGCCCATCGTGTTCGTGAGCCGGTGCACGTGCGTCTCCGGCACCCACTCCTCGAGCTCGATCGGCGTGAACTCGCCGACATCGGTGATCCGGCACGGCGACCACAGGTGGTAGAGGATCGACTCGTTGCCCGAGAAGCCCTCGAACCCGAGCACCTCCTCGATGAGCAGGGGCGCCGTGCCGTTGCCGGACGCCTCGGGGTCGCGGAACTGGACGTGCCGCTTCTGCGGGATCTGACCCAGCGAGTGGTAACGCATCAGAGGTTCCCCCTCAGCTCCTGCTCGCGCTCGATCGCCTCGAAGAGCGCCTTGAAGTTGCCCTCCCCGAAGCCGCGCGCGCCGTGGCGCTCGATGACCTCGAGGAACATCGTCGGGCGATCGCCGATCGGCTTCGTGAAGATCTGCAGCATGTAGCCCTCGTCGTCGCGGTCGACGAGGATGCCGAGGCGCCGCAGGTCCTCGAGCGACTCCTTGATGTCGCCGATCCGCTCCGGGACGTCGTCGTAGTACGTCTCGGGGACGTGGAGGAACTCGATCCCGCGGTCGCGCATCTCGGTCACCGTGCGCACGATGTCGCGGGTCGCGACCGCGATGTGCTGCGCGCCGGCGCCGCCGTAGAACTCGAGGTACTCGTCGATCTGCGACTTGCGTTTGCCCTCGGCGGGCTCGTTGATCGGGAACTTGATGCGGCCGTTGCCGCTCGTGACCACCTTGGACATGAGCGCCGAGTACTCCGTGGAGATCGCCTCGTCGGTGAAGTGCAGCATCTCCGTCATCCCGAAGACGTCCTCGTAGAACTTCACCCACGTCTCCATGGCGCCGAGCTCGACGTTTCCGACGATGTGGTCGATCGCCAGCAGGCCGACGTCCCCGGCGCTGCGATCGCGGGCGACGTAGCCCGGCATGAAGGGGGCGGGTGGGGACGGATATCCCGAGCGGTCGACGAACGTGTGCAGCGTCTCGCCGTAGGTCTCGATCGTGGCGAGGCGGATCGTGCCGTGCTCGTCGCTCTCCTCCCACGGCTCGCGCACGCTGCGGGCGCCGCGGGACGTCGCCTCGCGATAGGCGTGGTCGACGTCGGGCACCGACAGCGCGATGACCTTGACGCCGTCGCCGTGCGCCATCGAATGGCGGCCGATCTCGTGGTCGGCCACCAGCGCGCCGGTGAGGACGATCCGGATCCGGCCCTGCTCGAGCACGTGCGACGTGCGGTCCCGGACCTTGGTCTCGAGCCCCGCGTAGGCGACCTCGCGGAAGCCGAGCGCGTGGACGTAGTAGTAGGCGGACTGGAGCGCGTTGCCGACGTAGAGCTCGACGTGGTCGATGCCGTGCAGCGGCATGAAGTCCTCGCGGCCCTGGGCTTCGGGCGCGACGACGGGCTGGGTGCTCACGGACAGGCCTCCTCGTTTCAAGATTCGCTGCACTTCATGGTTGCGCTGTCGAGCGCCTCCAGCAAGCGCAATCTGTTGCGCACCGTGGCAGAATGACCAGCCTGTGGACGACATCGACCGGCAGATCGTTGCGCTCCTGCGCCAGAACGCCCGGCGCTCCTTCCAGAGCATCGGGATGCGCGTCTCGCTGTCCGCTCCCGCCGTGAAGCGGCGGGTCGACCGGCTGGAGGCGGACGGGGTCATCCGCGGCTACACCGCGCAGGTCGACCCCGGGCGCTTTGGCTGGGGCACGCACGCCTTCGTCGCGCTCTACACGGAGGGGCGGATGGCCGCCGCCGAGGTGCGCGAGGCGGTCGAGCGCCATCCCGAGGTCGAGGCGGCGTACACCGTCGCCGGCGAGGCGAGCGCGATGCTGCACGTCCGCGCCCGCGACACCGCGCACCTCGAGGAGGCGCTCGAACGGCTCCGCGACCACCCCGGCGTCACGCGCACCCAGACCCAGATCGTGCTCTCGACGCTGTTCGAGCGCCCGTTCGAGGAGCCGCCCGGCGGGTAGCGCCGGCCCGAACATCAACTGCGCAGGTAAGGGAGGCGGGGAACCGACGGAGGCGGAAACCGACGGTTTCGTGCAATTTCGACCGCGCCCGGCCGCCGGATTTCACGAAACCCCTCGTAGGCGGCGGTTTCGTGCAATTCCGCCCTCGGCGCGCCCCGAAATTCCACGAAACCGCCGGTCCCCCCGCCTCCCCTACCTGCGCAGTTGACGTTGCAGTTGACGTTGACGTTGACGTTCAGGGCCGCCGCGCGTTCTCGATCCGCACGACGAGCGCGACCGCGACGACGATGATCGCCGCGCCGACGAACGTGATCGGCGTGATCACCTCGTCGAGGATCAGGAAGCCGAGCGTGATCGCGACGACCGGGTTGACGTAGGCGTACGTCGACACCTTCGAGATCGGCGCGTTCTGGAGCAGCCAGGCGTAGGCCGTGAACGCGAGCCAGGACCCGAACACGACGAGGTAGACGAGCGCGGCGACCGAGCGCAGCGAGAACGCGCCGGGGTCGACGTCGGAGGCCTCGCCCACGACCAGGCCGGCGGCCACGATGACCGCTCCGCCCAGCAGCATCTGCCAACCGGTCGACACCAGCGGGTCGCGCGGGAGCCGCACCCGCGGGGAGGCGAACGAGCCGGACGCCCACATCACCGCCGCGAACACACACGCGCCGAGCCCGAGCACGGTCGCGTCGCCGGACTGCTCGCCCGGCCGCAGCAGCAGCGCCAACCCGGCGAAGCCGACCAGCACGGCCGCCACGCCCGCGCGCGACACCGGCTCGCCGGACGCGCGGCGCATGACCAGGACCCACAGCGGGACCGAGGCGATCAACAGCGCGGCGACATTGGACGGGACCTCCTGCTCGGCCACGGTGACGACCGCGTTGGCGCCCGGCAGCAGCGCCCCGATCGCCAGCGCGCTGAGCACCTGCGCCCGCGTCGGCCGCACGGACCGGCTCACCGACAGCACCGCCAGCATCACCGCGCCCGCGATCGTGAAGCGCACGCCGGCGCCCAGCAGCGGCGGCACGGTCTCGACCATCACGCGGATGGCGAGGTAGGTGGAGCCCCAGACGATGTAGACGATCCAGAGGCCGGTCCAGACCTTCCACGCGGGGGCGGCCGTGGTCGTGGCCGCCCCCGCTCGGCTGGAGGAGGGGAACGTGGTTGGGGAGGCGCTACTCACGCGGCGCGCAGCAGTGTGCCACGCAGGTGGAGCAGCTCGACGACCTCGGCGGTGTGCCGGAAGGGGTCGGCGATCGTCGCGCCCGAGACCGGCGCGTGGGCGGCGACCAGCGAGCCGTCGGTCTCGGCGACCAGCAGCTCGCCGACGGGGATCCGCGCCGAGTCGAGCGAGGCGAGGCGGTGCAGGGCGGCGCCATCCGAGCGCCGGGCGGAGCGGATGACGACGGAGCCAGCGGCGGAGAGAGCGGTCACGGTCATGTCCTTTCCAACGGTCCTGGGGAGGAGAACGTGAGGACAATTCTCGTGTCCGCGAGGCATCAGATCAAATGAACGTTTGCAGGGGGTGGTATAAGTTCCCCTGATGCTCGACGTCCGCCGCATGCGAGTCCTGCGCGAGGTCGCCGTCCGAGGCTCGTTCTCCGCCGCCGCCGAGGCGCTCTCCTTCACGCAGTCCGCCGTTTCGCAGCAGATCGCGGCGCTCGAGCGCGAGGCGGGCACGACGCTCGTCCAGCGCAGCGCGCGCGGCGTCCGGCTCACCGAGGCGGGCGAGGCGGTCGTGCGGCACACCGAGGCGATCATGGCCCGGCTGGCCGAGGCGGAGTCCGAGCTCGAGGCGATCGCCGGCCTGCGTGGCGGGCGTCTGCGGATGGCGGCGTTCGAGTCGGCGGGCGCGACGCTGATGCCGCCGGCCATCGCGGCCTTCCGCGGCCAGCACCCCGCCGTCGAGCTCTCGCTGAGCCTGTCCGAGCCCGAGGACTGCATCCCGCTCCTGCGCAGCGGCGAGCTCGACCTGGCCGTCGTGTTCGAGTCGGCGATCAAGCGCGCCGACGACGGCATCCACCGCACGCACCTGATCGAGGACCCGATGTTCCTCGTGCTGCCGCGCGACCACCCGCTCGCGAAGCGCCGCCGGGTCCGGATGGCCGACCTCGCCGGCGAGGCCTGGATCGGCGGGCAGGCCGACTGCGAGTGCAACCGGCTGATCTCGCGGGCCTGCGCGATGGCGGGCTACGCGCCGCGGATCGCCTTCGAGACCGACGACTACACGGCCATGCAGGGCTTCGTGGCGGCCGGCGTCGGCGTCTCCCTGATCGCCGAGCTCGGCCTCACGAGCGTGCGCGACGACATCGTGGTGCGCGACCTGGGCAAGGAGACGCCGGTGCGCCAGATCTACGCCGCCACGCTCGAGGACGGCTACCGCTCGCCCGCCACCCAGGCGATGCTCGAGATCATGCGCGAGGTCGCTTCGCGCTACGAGTCGCGCCGGTCGCGGCTCGAGCTCGTCGGCTGAGCGCGTAAGCACTCCTTCACTCCGCCGTCACCGATCGTCGTCGCCGCCTCCTCCGGCGTGCCGACGATCACGGTGAACGGTCGATACCGGCGGGGGCCGCCGGAGGAAGGAACCTCATGCATCGAGTGGCCAACAGCGCGTTCCTCGCCCTCGCTCTCGCCGGCGCGGTCCTCACGGGCTGCGGCGGCGGGGGCGGCGGCCCCAGCACGGAGCGCGCGGCGATCAAGGGCAAGGAAGGCGGCAAGCTGACGATGCTGTGGACCGATGATGTGGACAACATCGATCCCGGCATCACGTACTACCAGATGGGCTACATGGTGTCGTACGCGACACAGCGGCCCCTCTACTCCTGGAAGCCAGACGACGCCGAGCGGGCGGTGCCCGACCTCGCGGAGGCGGACCCGCAGGTCTCGCGCGACGGCAAGACCGTCACCGTGAGGATCCGCAAGGGCGTGCGGTTCTCGACCCCGGTCGACCGCGAGGTGACCTCCAAGGACGTCAAGTACGCGATCGAGCGCGGCTTCTTCAACACCGTCAACAACGGCTACGCCGGCAACTACTTCGCCGACGTCGTCGGCGCGAAGCCGGGCGCCGAGCCCGGGACGGAGATCGAGGGCATCCGGACGCCCGACGACCGGACGATCGTGTTCGAGCTGAACCGCGGGACGGGCGGCGTCCTGGCCGGCGCGCTGGCGCTGCCGCTCAGCGCGCCCGTGCCGGAGGAGTACGCGGCCAAGTTCGACAACCACAATCCGTCGCTCTACGGCCAGAACCAGGTCGCGACCGGTCCCTACATGATCGAGAACGACGCGTCTGGCAAGGCCGTCGGCTACGAGGCCGGACGCAGCATCCACCTGGTCCGCAACCCGAACTGGGACAAGACGACGGACTACAAGCCCGCCTATCTCGACGAGATCGAGATGCCGCAGGGCAACGACGACACGACGGTCGCGTCGCGGCGCGTCGTCGAGGGCGAGAGCATGCTGACCGGCGACTTCTCGCCGCCGCCGAACGTGCTCGCGCAGGTCGTCAAGGGCCAGAAGGACCAGCTCGCGCTGATCCCGGCCGGCAGCGCCCGCTACGTGTCGATGAACACCACGGTCGCGCCGTTCGACGACGTCAACGTCCGCCGCGCGGTGGTCGCCGGGTTCGACCGCGAAGCGATGCGCCTGGTCCGCGGCGGCAAGCTGATCGGCGACGTCCCGACGCACATGATCCCGCCCGGCCTGCCCGGTTACGAGGAGGCCGGCGGCGCCGACGGGTTCGGGCTCGACTTCATGTCCAAGCCGAGCGGCGATCCCGCCCTGGCGGCCGAGTACCTCAAGAAGGCGGGCTTCGCCTCCGGCAAGTACGAGGGCGACCAGGAGCTGCTGATGGTCGGCACGGCCGAGGGCGTCGCGCAGAAGAACGCCGAGATTGCGAAGGAGAACTTCGAGCGGCTCGGCTTCAAGGTCAAGCTGCGGCTCGCCACGCAGGACGCGATGTACACCAAGTTCTGCAACGTGCCCTCCGCGAACGTCGCGGTCTGCCCGAACGTGAGCTGGGGCAAGGACTTCGGCGACCCGCAGACGATCCTCGGCCCGACGTTCGACGGCGACAACATCCTCCCGCAGTGGAACTCCAACTGGCCCGAGCTGAACGAGCCGGAGATCAACCAGGCGATGGACGCGGCCGAGGTGCTGACGGACCCGCGGGAGCGGGCTCAGGCGTGGGCGCGGATCGACCGCATGATCACCGAGCAGGCGCCGGTCGTGAACTGGCTGTGGGACAAGCAGCCGCTCCTGCGCTCCGCCAACGTCAACGGCGTGGCCAGCGAGTTCAACTCGGCGTGGGACTTGGCGTGGTCGTCGCTGAAGTAGGCAGCGGCGGGAGCCGCAGGTGAAGCTCCGCGCCTAAGCCGTTGCGCGGCGGCGCCGCCCACGCGGCGCCGCCGTGCATCTCGGCGGCCTGGCGCACGATCGCGAGGCCGAGGCCCGAGCCCGGCAGGCTGCGCGCCTCGGCCGAACGGTAGAAGCGGTCGAACACGTACGGACGGTCGGCGTCGTCGATCCCTTGGCCTTCGTCGCGCACGACGACCTCGCCGTCGTCGACCGTGACGTGGACGGTCCCGTCCGGCGGGCTCCACTTGCGCGCGTTGTCGAGCAGGTTGGTGATCGCCCGCTCGAGGCGGACGCGATCGCCGCGGACCGGCGACGGCCGCAGCGAGGTCTCGAAGCGACCGCTGCGGCGCTCGATGCAGCTCGCCACCAGGGCGGCGAGGTCCAGTTCCTCGAGCTCGCTCTCGGGTGCGCGCTCGCGGGCCAGCTCGACGAGGTCGCCGACGAGCCCGGTGAGCTCGCGCAGCTGCGACAGCAGGTCCTCGCGGAGCTGGTGACGCTCGGCCGGCGGCAGCTCGCCGGCGCGCGAGAGGAGCTCGACGTTCGCCTGCACGGTGGCCAGCGGCGTCCGCAGCTCGTGCGAGGCGTCGGCGATCAGCTGCCGCTGCGCGCGGCGCGACTCCGCCAGCGCCTCGAGCATCGAGTTGAAGCTGCGGGCGAGGCCGGCCAGCTCGTCGTCGCCGACCGCGTCGACGCGGCGCGAGAGGTCCTGCGTGACCGCGACGTAGCGGGTGCCGCGCATCAGCCGCCGCACCGGCCGCAGCGCGCTGCCGCCCACCAGGCGGCCGAGCAGCGCGGCCACGCCGACGCCGGCGAGGCTCACCAGCGCCAGCACCGCCGCCAGCCGCCGCATCGTGGAGTTGACCGGCTCCAGCGAGCGCGCGGCCTGGAGCGCCTGGCCGTCGCCGAAGCGGCCGACGTAGACGCGCACGTCGGTGCCCGACAGCTCGGAGTCGTAGAAGAACGGCTGCGCGCGGCCCTGGGCGACGGCGACCACGCGCGGGCCGGCGGCGAGCAGCGCCTCCTGGTCGGGCGGCGGCTGGATCCGGCCGGCGCTGGAGACGACCTGCACGTATCCGGCCTGCTCGCCGAGCGGGGAGGAGGGGAGGAGCAGGAGGAACTCGCGCCGCCGCTGCTCGGCGTCGATCTGGCGGCGCTGGCTCGTCCCCTGCTGGGGCTCCGGCGCGGTGGCCACGCGCTCGCTCAGCGACCGCAGGCCGTCGTCGACCGAGTCGCGCAGCTGCGCGCGGACCGACACGTAGGTCGCCACCGACGCGAGCGCGACCGCGAGCGAGACCGCGAGCGCGGCCAGCAGCATCAGGCGGCGGCGGTAGCTCACGCCCGGCCTCCGAGCATGAAGCCGACGCCGCGCACGGTGTGGATCAGCCGCGGCTCGCCGGCGTCCTCGGTCTTGCGGCGCAGGTAGCCGACGTAGACGTCGAGCGAGTTCGAGGTCTGGCTGATGTCATGGCCCCACACGCGCTCGTAGATCATGTCCCGCGGCAGCACCTGGTCGGGGTTGCGCAGCAGCAGCTCGAGCAGCCGCTGCTCGGTGCGCGTGAGCTCGAGCAGGCGCTCGCCGCGGTGGGCGCTGTGGGTGGCGAGGTCGAGCGTGAGGTCGAGGTAGGCGAGCCGGTCGGGCTCCTGGTCGCCGCTCGCGCGGCGGAGCAGCGCGCGCACGCGGGCGTTGAGCTCGTCGAGCGCGAACGGCTTGATCAGGTAGTCGTCGGCGCCGGCGTCGAGGCCCGACACGCGGTCGCCGACTGCGTCGCGGGCGGTCAGCATGAGGACCGGGGTGCGGTCGCGCCGCTCGCGCATCCGCCGGCACACGGCGAGCCCGTCGAGGCGCGGCATGCTGACGTCGAGCACCACGGCGTCGAACCGAGCCGCCGACAGGCGCTGGAGCGCCTCCGCGCCGTCGCCCGCGCATTCGACGTCATAGCCCTCGACGCCGAGCGCGCGGCGCAGCGTTCTCGCGAGCGCGGGGTCGTCGTCGACGACCAGCAGCTTGTGGGGGGAGCGGTGCACTGTCACCCCGATTATCGGCCGCAGTCGTTTCTTAGGGAGTTCTCACACCCGCAGTCGATGTTCCCCGCGGGGAAGTCCGACCATGAATCTCTCCCGTCTCCAGACGTTCGTCGAGGTGGCGCGGCGCGGCACGTTCGCGGCCGCCGCAGACGCGCTGTCGTTCACGCCCTCCGCGGTCTCGCAGCAGATGACGAAGCTCGAGGCCGAGACCGGCACGGCGCTGCTCGTCCGCGAGGCGACCGGCGTGCGGCTGACCGAGCCCGGGCGCGTGCTGCACGAGCACGCGGTCGGGATCGTCGCCGCAGTGCGAGCAGCGCAGGCCGGTCTCGACGCGCTCGAGGCCGAGCAGGTCAAGCGGCTGCGGCTCGGCGCCTGCCCGATCGCGGCCGGCACGGTGCTGCCGCGGACGCTGCGGCTGCTGCGGCGGCGGTTGCCGACGGCCGAGCTGCAGCTCGACGAGGCGGCCGCGGACGCCACGCGCGAGGCGGTCGTCGAGGGCCGGCTCGAGGTCGGCGTCTGGGTCGCGCCCGCCGATGCCGGTTCCGCTGCCGACCCGCGGGTCGTGGAGACCGTCTTGCGGCGGGAGCCGATGCGCGTCGCGATCGCGGCCGACCACCCGCTGACGCGGCTCGGGGAGCTCGACCGCGAGGCGCTCGCCGCCACGCCCCGGATCGGCGACAGCTCGCGCTGGCGCGTCGAGAGCCTGCGGACCGTGCTCGCGCTCGCCGCGGCCGGCGAGGGCTACGCGGTCGTTCCCGCGCTCGCGGCCGAGCCGCTGCCGCCCGGCCTCGCGTTGCGCCCGCTGGCGGGCGCGCCGGCATGGGAGCTGCGCGCCGCCCGGCCCGCGAACGAGGTGCTCTCCATGGGCACCCTGGCCGTGATGGACGCGCTGCGCCGCGTCAGCGCGCCGCACACGGGCGACCAGCCGCACGCCCCGCGCGTCCTCCACGCCTGACCGCGGGGGGCGAGACCTCCGGCGCTCGCCCTACTGTCAATGCGATGGATCGTGCGCACGACCTCCTGCGGCAACTCGCCGGCCCGGACGCCGAGTTCCGCGAGCATCAGCTCGAGGCCATCCGCGACCTCGTGGACGACCACGCGCGCGTGCTGTGCGTGCAGCGGACCGGGTGGGGCAAGTCGGCGGTCTACTTCATCGCCGCCGCTCTACTGCGCGATCGCAGCCAGCCGGGCCGGCGCTGATCGTCTCGCCGCTGCTTGCGCTCATGCGCAACCAGATCGCCGCCGCCGAGCGGCTCGGGATCCGCGCGCACACGATCAACTCGACGAACCGCGACGCGTGGGACGAGGTGCGCGCACTGCTGGAGGCCGACGCCGTCGACCTCCTGCTGATCAGCCCCGAGCGGCTCGACAACCCGCAGTTCCGGTCCCAGATGCTGCCGCTGTTCTCCGAGCGCGTCGGGCTGCTGGTGATCGACGAGGCGCACTGCATCAGCGACTGGGGGCACGACTTCCGGCCCGACTACCGGCGCCTGGAGGAGATGCTCGCCAGGCTGCCGGGAGGCGTCGCCGTGCTGTGCACGACCGCGACCGCCAACGACCGCGTGGTGGCCGACGTCGAGGAGCAGCTCGGCACGAACCCGCGCACGTACCGCGGGCCGCTGGCCCGTGCCAGCCTGCGGCTCGAGGTGGTCGAGCTGCCCGGCCAGGCGGACCGGCTGGCGTGGCTCGCCACGCATCTCCCGCAGCTCCCGGGCTCGGGCATCGTGTACACGCTCACCAAGCGCGACGCCGAGCTGGTGGCCGACTGGCTGTCCGGCCGCGGGATCCTCGCCGAGGCCTACAGCGGCGAGATCGAGAGCGACCGCCGGATCGAGGTCGAGGAGCGGCTGCTGCGCAACGACCTCAAGGCCGTCGTCGCCACCAGCGCGCTCGGCATGGGCTACGACAAGCCCGACCTCGGGTTCGTCGTGCACTACCAGGCGCCCGGCTCGGTGATCTCGTACTACCAGCAGGTCGGCCGCGCCGGCCGGGCCGTCGACCGCGCCGAGGTCGTGCTCCTGCGCGGCGCCGAGGACCGCCGGATCCAGGACTTCTTCATCCAGCAGGCGTTCCCGCCGCGCGAGCTGGTCGACCGCGTGCTCGCCCGCATCGAGGCCGGCGGAGCGACGGCGCGCGAACTGATGGCGGAGGTGAACCTCGGCCGCGGGCGGATCGACGCGCTGCTCAAGGTGCTCGACGTCGAGGGGGCGGTCCGGCGCGACGGTTCGACCTGGTCGCGCGTGGACAGCCCGTGGGCGTACGACGCGGAGCGCTACGCGCGCGTGACCGCGCTGCGGCGCCGGGAGCAGGAGGCGATGGCCGCCTTCGGCGCCGACGGGCGCTGCCTGATGCGCGCGCTGCAGGAGGAGCTCGACGACCCCGACCCGCAGGACTGCGGCCGCTGCGGGGTGTGCGCCGGCGCCCGCCACGACGGCCCACTCGACCGGGCGCTGGTCCGCGAGGCGGCGCTGCTCCTGCGCTCGCGGCCGATCGTGCTGGAGACCAAGAAGATGGCGCCGGACGACACCGGGGCGATGCGCAAGATCCCCGAGGACGTGCGCGCCGAGGAGGGCCGCGCGCTGGCGCGGCTCGGCGACGGCGGCTGGGACCCGGTGGTGCAGGCCGGCCGCCGCGCGGGCCGGTTCGACGGCGACCTGGTCGACGCCGCGGCCGAGGTCGTGCGTGCCTGGCGCACAGGCGCCGAGTGGGTGACGGCGATCCCGTCGCACCGGTCCGGCGACCTGGTGCCCGAGTTCGCGCGCCGCCTCGCCGAGAGCCTCGGCCTCCCGTACGCGGAAGCGGTTCACCGCCGCGCCGACGGCCCGCCCCAGCGCGAGATGGCGAACTCCGCCCAGCAGGTCGCGAACGTCCGCGGCGCGTTCGGGATCGACGGCGACGTGCGCCCCGGCCCGTGCCTGCTGGTCGACGACGTGCGCTTCAGCGGCTGGACGCTCGCGATGGTGGCCGGCCAGCTTCGCCGCCGCGGCGCCGGCCCGGTCTACCCGCTCGCGCTCACGAGCGCGTTCTGAGCCGCTCGTAGCCCGGCCCGCGGTCGAAGAACGGCAGCTCCCCGCGGCGCGCCCGCAGCTCGTCCCGCAGCCGCTGCGTCGCGTCGGCGTCGCCGGGCACGACGCCGTAGTCGCGCTCCGCCGCGTCCCGCGACACCTTCCCCTGCAGCACGTCGAGCGCGACCCGCTCCGGGTCGCGGGCCAGCGGATCGCCCCACCCGCCGCCGCCGGTCGTCTCGATCCGGACGACCTCGCCGGCCGCGATCGGCTCGTCGTCGCACAGGCCGGGGAGGACGCGCTCGCGCGCGCCGCCGGGGTCGATCGTCACCTGGAACGGGAGCCCCGCCTTCCCGCCGTTGACGCCCCAGCAGGCGAGGATCGAGCGGTCGGCGACCGATAGGAACGTCGCGTCCTCGAGCACGCGGATGTCCTTGCGGTAGCCGAGCCCGCCGCGGAACTGGCCCGGGCCGCCGGAGTCGACCCGCAGGCCGAGGTGCTCGACCACCACCGGGTAGCGGGACTCCACGAACTCGACCGGGAGGTTCTTCGAGTCGGGGACGATGTGGATCGTGTCGGACCCGTCGGCGTAGTAGCGGCCGCCGGAGCCGCCGCCGAGGATCTCGCGGTAGAGGTACCACTCGCCGTTCGCGTCCCGGCCCGTGATGCCCGTGTAGCGGATCGTCTCCTGGTCGGCGGGCATCCGGCCGCCGACGGCCTGCGCGAGCGCGCCCGCGAACACGCCGAGCATGCGCAGGATCACGAACGTGCGCGCGTTGGTCGGCGCCGGGAAGACCGGCGTGAGCAGCGTCCCGGGCTCGGGGAAGCGCATGTCGATGAGCTCCACGATGCCCTCGTTGACGTCGAGCTCGGCCATCCGCTCGGGCGTGTTGGCGAGGTTGCGCAGGATCGGGCCGAGCCACTTCTTGAGGAAGTTGCCGTCGGCGTAGTCGCCGGCGTGGTTGATCGGCCCCTTGGCCTGCGGGCCGGTGCCCGTGAAGTCGATCAGCAGCTTCTCGTCCGCCTTCGTGAGCGTGATCCGCTGCCGGTGCAGGCGCGGCGGGTCGACGCCGTCGTGCTCGGCGTAGTCCTCCCACTCGTACGTCCCGTCCGGGATCTTGGCCAGCACCTCGCGCCGGAACGTCTCCGTGGTGTTGGCGAGGATCGCGTCGAAGCACGCCTCGACCGCCTCGCGCCCGTAGCGGGCGAACAGCTCCTCGACCCGCGCGGCTCCCATCAGAGTCGCAGCGCACTCGGCGTCGATGTCGCCGGCCAGGCTCTCCGGCATGCGCGAGTTGCGGGCGACGATCCGCATCACCGCGTCGTTCGGCACGCCGGCGTCGAAGAGCTTGACCGGCGGCACCATGAGGCCCTCCTGGTAGGCCGACGTGGCGTCGCTGGGCATCGAGCCGGGGACGGTGCCGCCGATGTCGTCGTGGTGGCCGAACGCCTGGACGAACGCGACGACGTCTCCCTCGTGGAACACCGGCACCGTGACGCAGAGGTCGGGCAGGTGCCCGATCCCGCCCTCGGAGAGGTACACGTCGTTGTGGAAGTAGACGTCGCCCGGCCGCATCGTCTCCAGCGGGAAGTCGCGCACGACCGGATGGACGAGCGCGGAGTACGAGCGGCCGGTCAGCTTGCGCAGCCGGCGGTCGTGGATCCCGGCGCGGAAGTCGTGCTGGTCGCGGATCATCGGCGAGCGCGCCGTGCGGCCGATCGCCTCCTCCACCTCGGCCTCGATCGAGGCCAGCGTGCCCTGCACGATCTCGATCAGGACGGGGTCGATCACCGGCGCACCACCACGTTCCCGAGCGCGTCGACGCGGGCCGTGAAGCCGGGGTGGATCGGCAGCGTCGAGCCGAACTCCTCGATCACCGCCGGGCCGGTGACGGCGTCGCCGGCCCGGAGCCCGTCGCGCCGGTACACCGGCGCGTCGTGCCAGCGTTCGCCGACGTACAGCGGGCGGCTGCCAGTCAGCGCCGCGTGGGGATCGCCGTCGCCGGCCTCGAGCGGCTCGAGGTCGGGGCGCCGGATCGCGCCGATGCCGCTGACGCGCAGGTTCACCCACTCGACGACCTGGCCGGGGTCGTCGCGGTAGCAGTAGCCGTAGGAGCGCTCGTGCGCGTCGTGGAACGCGGCTTCGACGTCGGCGATCGAGCCGCCAGCGGGCACGCGGATCTCGAACGCCTGCCCGAAATAGCGCAGGTCGGCGGTGCGGACGAGCGCGTCCGGCTCGTGGCCCTGGCGCGCGAGCACCTCGCGGGCGTCCCGCTCGAGACGGGCGAACTCGGCCTCCAACTCGTCGGCGTCGAGTTGGTCGTGCCGGCGGACCCACGTCTGCACGTGGTCGGTCCGCAGGTCGGTGGCGAGCAGCCCGAAGGCGCTCAGGTTGCCGGGATCGCGCGGGACGAACGCGGCGCGCAGGGAGAGGACGTCGATCAGCCGGCACGCGGCGAGCGGGCCCGAGCCGCCGAACGCGCAGAGGTCGAAGTCGCGGACGTCGAGCCCGCGCTTGACCGTGACCTGGCGGATCGCGTTGGCCTGGTTCCAGGCGGAGATCTCGAGCACCCCGGCGGCGCATGCCTCCGGCTCGAGCCCGACCTGGGCCGCGAGCCGCTCGTACGTCCCGCGCGCGGCGTCCGCATCCAGCGGGATCTCGCCGCCGAGCAGGTGACGGGGGATGTGCCCGAGCAGCAGGAACGCGTCCGTGGCCGTCGGCTCGGTGCCGCCCTGGCCGTAGCACGCCGGCCCGGGGCTCGCGCCGGCCGAGCGTGGCCCGACCTTGAGCGTCCCCTCCGGCGACGCCCAGGCGATCGAGCCGCCGCCGGTGCCGACCGTGACGACGTCGACCATCGGAACCTTGACCGCGAAGCGGCCGACCGCGCTCTCGGTCGTGAGGCTCGGCTCCCCGCCGCTCACGACCGCCACGTCGGTCGACGTGCCGCCCGCGTCGAGCGTGATCACGTCCCGGAAGCCCGCCTGCTCCGCCACGAGCGCGGCGCCCAGCGTGCCGGCCGCGGGGCCGGAGAGGATCGTCGTGATCGGCTTGCGGTGCACCTCGCTGCCCGCGATCACGCCGCCGTTGCTGTTCATGATGTAGAACGGCACGCGCCCGAGGCGGTCCTGGATCGACCGCGCGTAGGCGGCCACACGGGGCTTGACGAATGCGTCCACGAGCGTCGTGACGGCGCGCTCGTACTCGCGGTACTCGCTCAGCACGTCGGAGCTGATCGACACCGCGCAGCCGGGGTGCTCCTCGGCGAGCACGTCGCGCATGCGGCGCTCGTGCTCGGGGTTCATGTACGCGTGCAGGAAGCAGACGCCGACGCACGCGATCCCCTGCTCGCGGAACCAGCGCGCGACCTCGCGCGCGCCGGCCTCGTCGAACTCGCGCAGCGGCGTGCCGGACGCGTCGATCCGCTCGTCGACCTCCCGGACGAGGTGGAGCGGGACGATGCGGTCCGGCTTGACCCAGAAGTACGAGTTGCCGTAGCTGTCGGGGACGCTCTGGCGGCCGATCTCGAGCAGCGCCCGGACGCCCTTGGTGGTCACGAAGCCGAGGCCGCCGAAGTCGTCCTCCAGCAGCGCGTTGGTGGCGACCGTCGTGCCGTGCGCGACGTCGGCGATCTCGTCCGCCCCGGTCTTCTCGATCGCGCGCATGAACGCGGCCGACGGGTCGCTGGGGGAGGAGGGGACCTTCGTGCTGAAGACCTTGCCGGCAGGGTCGATCGCGACGACGTCGGTGAACGTGCCGCCGGTGTCGATGCCGATGCGGACGCCCGTCACGTCTGCAGGAGCTCGAACAGCTCCGACGGCGTGATGGGCATGCGGTCGATCGGCGTCCCGACGGCGTCGGAGATCGCGTTCGCGATGGCGGCGGCGACCGGGATCGTCCCCGCCTCGCCGACGCCCTTGACCCCGAGCTCGTTGTTGGGCGACGGCGTCTCGGTGTGGTGGAGCTCCGGCTCCGGGACCTCGGTCGCGTATGGCATCAGGAAGTCCATGAAGCTGGCGTTCAGGAGCTGGCCGTTCTCGTCGTAGGCGATCCGCTCGTAGAGCGCGCCGCCGAGCCCCTGCGCGTAGCCGCCGTAGACCTGCCCCTCGACGATGGTCGGGTTGATGATCCGCCCGCAGTCGTGGACGACGACGTACTTCAGGATCCGCACCTCGCAGGACTCCGGATCCACCTCGACCACGGCGGCGTGCATGCCGTAGCCGAAGACGCCGGACTTGGGGCTGAAGTACTCGATCGCGTTGAGGCCCGGCGTCGCGCCGTCCGGAAGCGGGGCGTCCTGCGACGCGTAGGCCAGCCTGGTCAGGCGGGCCGCCTCCGCCGACTCGCTGCCGTAGGCGTATCGCAGCGGGTTGGCGATCGCTGACAGCTGGCCGAGGCGCAGCCCGCTGCCCGGTGACCCGACGACGCGGACCTCGCCGTCGGCGAACTCGAGGTCCTCGGGGTCGGCTTCGAGCATCCGGCCGGCGAGCTCGGCGGCCTGTCGGCGGACCTGGACGGACGCCTTCTTGACCGCGTTGCCGGCGACCACGGCGGTGCGGCTCGCGAACGTGCCGACGCCCCAGCCGAAGCGGCGGGTGTCGCCGGTCCGCACGCGGATCTGCTCCACCGGCACGCCGAGGTCGTCGGCCACGATCTGGGCGAGGATCGTCTCGTGGCCCTGGCCCTGGCTCGAGAGGCCGGTCGAGACCGTTACCGAGCCGTCGATCATCACGTCGACCGCCGCTCCCTCGTAGGGGCCGATGCCGGTGCCCTCGACGTAGCAGGCGAACCCGAGGCCGAGCGAACGGCCGTCGGCGCGGGCGGCCTCCTGCTGTTGCCCGAAGCCGTCGTAGCCGACCGCTTCGAGCAGGAGATCGAGGCCGCCCGGGTAGTCGCCGGAGTCGTAGACGGTCGGGCCGCCGTCCTGGTAGGTCACGCCGACGTCGTAGGGGAACTCGTCGGGCTGGATGAGGTTGCGGCGGCGGATCTCGCCGCGGTCGAGGCCGAGCTCGGCCGCGGCGCGGTCCATCACGCGCTCGATCACGAACGCGGCGTGGGGCCGGCCGGCGCCGCGGTAGGGCGACGTCGGGATCGTGTTCGTGAACAGCGCGGTGAAGTCGTAGCGGTAGTTGTCGAGCCGGTACGGGCCCGGGAGCTGGGCGGCGGTGATGATGGGGATGATCAGCCCGTACGGGCAGTAGGCGCCGCTGTCGTGGAGGAAGCTGGTCTCGAGCGCGAGGATCCGGCCGTCCTTGCTGAGGCCGACGGTGACGTCGTGGAGCTGGCGGCGCTCGTGGGTGGAGCCGATGAAGTGCTCGCGGCGGTCCTCCGTCCACTTGACCGGCATCCCGAGCCGGTGCGCGGCGAACGGGACGAGCACCTCCTCGGGATAGAACTGGATGACCTTGACGCCGAAGCCGCCGCCGACGTCGGGCGCCACCACCTGCACCTGCTCGAGGCTGAGGCCGAACAGCAGGCTCAGCCCGGCGCGGACGCCGGTGGGCGCCTGCGTGGAGTCGTACATCAGCAGCGCGCCCTCCTCGTCGAAGCGGGCGACGATCGCGCGGCCCTCCAGCGGCATCGAGGCGCTGCGCTGGATGTCGAACTGCCAGCGGAAGACGTGGTCGGCCTGGGCGAGCCCCTTGTCGACGTCGCCGTGCTCCTCGGTGACGCGGGCGACCACGTTGTCGGGGCGATCGTGGTGCACGCGGGGAGCGTCCGCGGCGGCGGCGTGCGCGAGGTCGACGATGACGGAGAGCGGCTCGTACTCGACGCGGATCGCGCCGGCCGCGTCCTCGGCGACGTAGCGATCGCGCGCGACGACCATGGCGACGATCTCGCCGATGTGCCGCACCTCGTCGCGAGCCAGCGCGTGCTGGGTGCGGCCGTCCTCGATCGCCTCGTGGGGGATGATCAGCGGGAGCGGCTCGGCGAAGCGGTCGGGCAGGTCCTCGTAGGTGTAGACGGCGTGGACCCCGTCGATGTCGATGGCGCCCGAGACGTCGATGTCGAGAACGCGCGCGTGCGCGTAGTCGGAGCGGACGAAGGCGGCGTGCGCCGCGTGCGGCGCGAAGTCGTCGGTGTAGCGGCCGTTGCCGGTGAGCAGCCGCCCGTCCTCGCGCCGCTCGACGCGCTCGCCGAAGCTCACGGCGCGCCCCGTTCGTCCTCGATCGCCGCCGCCGCGGGGCGGCCCCGCGCGTCCTCGATCGCGGCCGCCGCCCGGACGGCGTTCACGATGCCGACGTAGCCCGTGCAGCGGCAGAGCTGGCCGCCGAGCGCGGTGCGGAGCTCCTCGTCGGTCATCCCGGGCGCGTCGCGGTACACGGTCGAGGCGAGCATCAGGAAGCCGGGGGTGCAGAACCCGCACTGGAGACCGTGGTGCTCGCGGAACGCCTCCTGGAGCGGGTGCAGGCTCCCGTCGGGCATTGCGAGGCCCTCGACGGTGCGGACGTCGGCACCGTGGGCGGTGGCCGCGAGCATCAGGCACGAGCGGGCCGGCTCGCCGTCGACCAGCACCGTGCAGCAGCCGCAGACGCCGTGCTCGCAGCCGACGTGCGTCCCGGTCAGGCCGAGATCCTGGCGCAGGACGTCGCTGAGCAGCTTGCGGGGCTCGACGTCGACCTCGCGCCGGTCACCGTTGACGGTCAGGACGACTTGCATCAGCGCGCGGCCTCCGCGGCTCGCGCCGCCGCACGGGCGCCGAGCACCTCCGCGAGGCGGCGGCGGTAGGCGGCGGTGGCGTGCAGGTCGTCGGTGAGCTCGGCGTCGGCGAGCGCTTCGCGGATCGTCTCCTGCATGCCGTCCGGGAGCTCGCTGCGGATGGCGCGGGTGGACGCGCCGAAGTGGACGAGCCTGACGCCGCCGGGCCGTGCGACGGCGACGACGCCGCAGATCGCGTAGTCCCCATGGCGGTAGGCGAACTCCTCCACCGCGTAGCCGGCTTGGTCGTCGCTCGCGGGCAGCGAGACCTCCTCGAGCCACTCCGTCGGCTTGAGCGACGTCTCCAGCGCGTCGACGAAGAAGTCCCGCGCCGCGATCGTGCGCGTGCCCTCGACGGTGCGCGCCTTCACCTCACCGTCGAGCGCCAGCAGCACCGCGGGCAGCTCGGCGGCCGGGTCGGCGTGGGCGATGCTGCCGACGAGCGTGCCGCGGCTGCGGATCGCCGGGTGCGCCGTGTACGCGATCGCCTCCTTGAGCGCGGGGGCGCGGCGCGCCAGCTCGGGCCATCGCTCCACCGCCGACTGGCGGACGAGCGGGCCGAAGCGGACGACGCCGTCGTCGAGCCGCGGCTCGCTCGGCTCGTCCTCGAGGCCGTTGATGTCGATCACGTGGGCGGGCGCGGCGAGGCGCATGTTCAGGATCGGGATGAGGCTCTGCCCGCCGGCCAGGATCTTGGCCTCGGAGCCGTGCTCGGCGAGCAGCCGGTCGACATCGGCTCTTGTCGTCGGGCGGTGATACTCGAACGGGGGCGGCTTCACGACCCGCGTATCATGCCCGTCCCGCGCGAGGAGGGAGTCGTGTCAGGCGACGTCAGGCCGGCGAGGTCATCACCAACGTCGCGTCGACGGGCTCGCCGTCGAGCGCCTCGTACACGTGCGCGACCGAGCCGTCGAAGGCGACGAAGTCGCCGGGACCGAGCTCGACCGGCTGGTGCTCCGGCCCCACCCGCAGCCGCCCGCGGTGCACGAGCAGCTGCTCGGTCACGCCGACCGTGTGCGGGTCCGCCCGCCGGGGGCGCCCGGGCAGCACGGTGAGCTCGTACACCTCGACCCGCGAGCGCACGACGGCCGCCTGGCGCAGTAGCCGCGCCTCCAGCACCGGGCCCGACACGTGCGGGCCCTCGCCCGCGCGAACCACCGTGACCGCCGGGGCTTCGGGCTCGACCAGCAGGTCCGCCAGCGTGACCCCGAGCACGGACGCGAGCCCGTACAGCGTCTCCACCGTCGGGTTCCCCCGCCCCGCCTCCAGCTCCGCCAGCGTCGCTCGAGCCACGCCCGAAGCCCGCGCCAGCGCGGCCGCCGACAGCCCGCGACCGGCGCGCAGCCGCCGCACATTCGCCGCAATCGTCTTGACCGAGTCCTCCACGAAAACCCTCAACCACCCTCCGAAAGGGGTCTGACCCCTAATTCGCTCGGCTAACCAGGGGTCTGACCCCCTTGAGGGTTGGAGGGTGTCTAGTATAACGGCAGGTCGGACGGCAAAACAGACGAGGAGTGAGAGCGGTGTTCAAGCGAGCTGAGCGGCTTCGGTACGTGCAGGGATTCGGGATCGATCGCACGGCCGTCGCCGCCGACGCCCGCACGGCGGCCCGGGACGACTGGCCCGTGCTGCGGATGGAGAACCTCGACACCGACCTGCCGCTCCCGCCCGAGGCGATCCCGGAGACCGTCCGCGGCCTCGAGACCGCCAAGGCCAACAGCTGGCTCCCGTTCACCGGCGACACCGACCTGCGCGCGGCGATCTCCGACTTCCTCGCCGAGCGCACCGGGCACCGCTACGACCCCGAGCGCGAGATCGTGATCACGAGCGGCGGCACCGAGGCGATCCTCGACGTCATGCTCGCCACCGTCGACCCCGGCGACCACGTCCTGCTCACCGACCCGACCTACGCCGGCATCGTCAACCGCGTCCGCCTCGCCGGCGGCGTCCCCCGTTTCGCGCCCTACCGGGTCGAGGACGGCGAGTGGCGCCTCGACCTCGCCGCCTTCGAAGCGGCGGCGGCGACCCACCCCGCACTCGCCGTGATCATGAGCCCGTCGATGCCTTCCGGCGCCGTGCTCTCGCACGCCGAGTGGGAGGCGGTCACGACGATCCTCGCCGACCACGACATCCCGCTGCTCTACGACTCCGCGATGGAGCGGCTCCTGTTCGACGACCGCCCGCTCGTGCACCCGCTGGACTTCGACGGCATGGCCGACCGCACCGTGATCGTCGGCTCGCTGAGCAAGGAGCACCGGATGATCGGCTGGCGCGTCGGCTGGATCGCCGGGCCGGCCGAGCTCGTCACCTCCGCCGGCTGGGTCCACGTCTACAACACGACGACCCCGACGGGCATCGCCCGCGCGGCCGCCACCGCGGTCCTGCGCGGCGATCAGGGCCACGTCGCGGACGCCGCCGCCGAGCTGCAGCGCAGGCGCGACACGATCCTCGACGGGCTCGACGGCTGGCCCGTGGTCCGCCCCGGCGGCGGCTGGTCGCTGCTGATCGACGCCGTCGAGCTCGGCAGCACGCCGGTCGACCTCTCGCGCGCCCTGCTCGAGGACGCCGCCATCGCGGCGACTCCGATGATCGGCTGGGGCGGGGACGTCGCCGACCGCCACGTCCGACTCGTCTTCAGCGCCGAGCCGGTCGAGCGGCTCGCGACCTTCCCCGAGCGTTTCGCCGGCACCGGCCTGGAGGCCTACGGCAACTCGCCGCGCAACGCCCGGGCGTAGCGCTCGGCCGATCGCTGCACGATCGCCTTGCCGTCGCGCCGCACGATCCGGTCCCACCACGCGCCGTAGATCGTCTCGAACGCGTACGGCTCCAGAGCGTCGGCGATGCCACGGACCGCGGCCTCCGGCAGCGGGATCAGGTTGGGGTAGCTGTACATGAAGCCGACCCAGCCGCGGTCGGGGATCACCTGCACGATGTCACCCGCGAGCAGCGCGTCGCCGACGTGCAGCACCGTCCCGCCGGCGAAGTGCCCGCCGCAGCGGATCAGCGTCAGCCCGTCGCCCAGCGAGAGGGTCTCGCCGTCCCACAGCTCGATCCGCGGATCGTCGCGCGTGATCCACTCACGGTCGTCGGCGTGGAGGTGGATCGGGCAGTCGAAGCGAGCGGCCCAGTCCGCCATACCCGTGTAGTAGTGGGGATGCGAGATCGCGATGCCGGTCAGCTCGCCGATCTCGACGTCGCCGACCAGCGGCAGGCAGTCCCACATCAGCCGCCCCGTTCCGTGCGGGACCAGCAGCACGCGCTGGCCGATCGCGAACGCGGGCTCGATGCCGACGCCCTCGAAGGCGCCGTCCTGCCGGACGACGTGGCGATGCTCCTCTTCGAGCGCCTCGCGCGTGGTCCAGCGCTGGCCGTCCTCCGGCACCCACTGCCGGGCGTCGTCGCAGATCGGGCACCGCTCAGGCCGCCCCTCGAAGTAGGCGCCGCAGGTCTCGCAGATGGTGATGGTCACGGTCGGCGATGATGTCGCGTCATGAGCGAAGATGTCCTCCGCTATACCGCGTTCTCGGATCGGCCGACCGGGGGCAACCCGGCCGGTGTCGTCCCCGACGCCGCCGGCCTGCCCGACGAGCGAATGCTCGCGATCGCCGCCGAGCTCGGCTACAGCGAGACCGCGTTCGTGGACGGGGACGACATCCGCTACTTCAGCCCGCTCGCCGAGGTCCCGTTCTGCGGCCACGCGACGATCGCCACCGCCGTGGCGCTGGCCGATCGCGACGGGCCTGGCACGCGCGTGTTCCGGACCCGCAACGGCCCGGTACCGATGGCCACGCGGCGCGACGACCAGGGCCGCCTGACCGCGACGCTCACGAGCGTGCCGCCGCGCGTCGAGCCGCTCGACCCGGCCGACCTCGACGAGATCCTCGCCTCGCTGGGCTGGGCGCGCGAGGACCTCGACCCCGAGCTCCCGCCGCGGGTCGGCTTCGCCGGCGTCTCCCATCCGATCCTCGCTGCTCGCACGCGCGAGCGCCTCGCCGACCTCGACTACGACTTCGACCGCCTCGGCGCGCTGATGGCCGCGCGCGACTGGACGACCGTGCAGCTCGTGTGGCGCGAGGAGCCGCTGCGCTTCCACGCGCGCGACCCGTTCCCGCCCGGCGGCGTCGTGGAGGACCCCGCCACGGGCGCCGCCGCCGCCGCGCTCGGCGCCTACCTGCGCGAGCTCGGCCTGGTCGAGCCGCCGGCCACGATCACCATCCTGCAGGGCGAGGACATGGGCCGGCCGAGCCGGCTGCTGGTCGATCTCCATGCCGGCCGCGCCGAGGTCGACGTCACCGGCACCGCCGTCCCGATCACGTGAGCACGGCTGCGACGTCGCGCGCGAACGCGTCGACGTCCTCGGCCGCCGTGTCCCACGAGCACATCCAGCGCACCTCGCCGGTGTTGTCGTCCCACACGTAGAACGGCCAGTCCCGCTGCAGCCGCTCGGTGGCCTCCGCCGGCAGTACCGCGAACACCGCGTTCGCCTCCACCGGCTGCGTGATGGTGAGGGCCGGGAGGTGCTGCACGGCGTCGAACAGCCGCCGCGCCATCGCGTTCGCGTGCGCGGCGGAGCGCTGCCACAGGTCGCCGGCCAGGAGCGCCTCGAGCTGCGCTGAGACGTAGCGCATCTTGGACGCGAGCTGCATCGCCCGCTTGCGGAGGTACAGGAAGCCGTCGGCGACCTCCTCGCGCAGGAGCACGACCGCCTCCGCGCCCATCACGCCGTTCTTGGTGCCGCCGAACGACAGCGCGTCGACCCCGGCGTCGGTGGTCAGCGCGCGCAGCGGAACGTCGAGCGCCGCGGCGGCGTTGCACAGCCGGGCGCCGTCGACGTGCAGAAGCATGCCGTGCGCGTGCGCCCACTCGGCGAGCGCCGCCACCGCGCCCGGCGGGTAGACGGTGCCGAGCTCGGTGCTCTGGGTGATCGAGATCACGCGCGGCTGCACGACGTGCTCGTCGCCGATCCGCACCAGCAGCGGCGCGACGAGCTCCGGCGTCAGCCGCCCGTCCGGCGTGTCGACCACGAGCAGCTTGCGGCCGGCGCGCTCGGGCGCCCCGCACTCGTCGACGTTGAGGTGCGCGGAGCGCGCACAGACCACGCCCTCCCACGGTCGCGTGAGCGCCTCGAGGCAGAGGACGTTGGCGCCCGTGCCGTTGAAGACCGGGAACGACTCCGCGGCCGCGCCGAAGTGCTCGCGGAACCGGTCCTGGGCGCGGGCGGTCCACGGGTCGCCGCCGTACGCGGCGGCGTGGCCCTCGTTGGCGGCCGCGATCGCCGCCATCACCTCCGGGTGCACGCCGGCGTGGTTGTCGCTCGCGAAGCCGCGGCGTTCGCTCATTGATCACTCCAGTGTTGTTCCGATCGACACGGGGTAATAACACGGCGTCATGATGGTCCTGCTGGCAGGGGTGCTGGCGTTGTGGGCGCTGGCCGTCGTCGTCGTGCTCGCGGTCTGCCGGGCCGCGGCCCGGGGCGACTCCGGGCGACTGGCCCGCGCGAGCCGCCGCGGCGCAACGGTGTCGCTCGCGGCCGCGGCGGTCACGCTGCCCGCGCTGCCCGCGGACGCCTCCGCGCGGCAGGCGCCGTGCGCGAACCGCGACGTCGAGTTCATGGCCTCGCCGCTCGTGGTGCGAGAGGCGATGCTGTGCGAGATCGCGCGCGTGCGCGCCAACCACGACGTGCGTCGATTGCGGTCGCACGAACAGCTCGACCTGGCGGCGGCGCTGCATGCCACCGACATGTACGAGCGCCGGTACTTCTCGCACGTCAGCCCCGGCGGCGGCGACCTTGCCGACCGCGCCGGGCGCGCGGGCTACGCGCTGCGCCGGTGCTCGTGGCGCGTCGGGGAGGTCCTGGCCTGGGGCGTCGGCCCGCGCAGCACCGCCGCCGGCACGGTCCGCGCGTGGATGGACAGCCCGGAGCACCGGCGCATCCTGATCTCGCGCCGCTACCGCGAGCTCGGCCTCGGCCTGCAGGCCGGCACGCCGTTCGACGCGTTCCCGGTCGGCGTCACGGTCGCCGCCCTGCTCGGCCGCCGCCACTGCTGAGCGCCCGCCACGTCGTCCGGGCGACGATCCGTGCGTCGAGCGCGAGCGACCACGTGCGCGCGTACGCCTCGTCGAGGTCGAGCTGCTCGCGGACCGACAGCCAGCGGTCGAGCTGCTCGAGCTGGGCCGGCCCGGTCAGGCCCGGCCGCGCCGGCGGCGGCTCGAAGCCGACCTCGCGTGGTCGCGGGCCGACGATGCTCATCTCGCCGCGCAGGACGCTCCACAGCTGCGGCAGCGCGGTCGCGCCGGTGCTCGCCACCAGCCGCCAGCCGCGCGAGCGGCACAGCTCGTCGGTGATCGCGAACGACCGCACGAGCACCGCCCGGCCGCCCTCGCCGATCCGCTCCCGCCGCACAAGCACCGGGCCCGGCCCGAACACCCGCAGCGCGAGCGCGACGCCGAGGATGACCGGGGCGGTGACGAGCAGCCCGAACGCGGCGGCGACGCGGTCGAGCGCGTGCTTGAGCCAGAGGCCGCGGTGGCGGGGAAGCGGCGGGACCGGCGGCGCTTCGACGCCGTCGGTGACATCCCCAGTGGCCATCCCGGCCAGTCCTCCGCGTTGCTCGACCATTTCCCCCGTGCGGAACGTACCCGTAAGACCGGTCGCCGATACACCCCCTTACGGGATCTCGCGCACCATGATCAGGTTCGTGCCGCCGGGCGTGCCGGTCTGACGGCCGGCGGTCACGATCACGCACGCGCCACTCGGCACGCCGGCGTGGTCGCGGGCGGCGACCAGCGCAGCGTCGATCATGTCGTCGACCGTCTCGGCCACGTCGACCGCCACGGGATGAACGCCCCACTCGAGCGTGAGCTGGTTCGCCGCGCGGGGCTCGTACGCGAGCGCGATGATCGGCCGCCGTCGACGGTACTTCGCGCACGCGCGGGCGGCGCCGCCCGTGGAGGTCGGGACCACGAGCGCGGCCGCGTCGACCTCGTCGGCCAGCTCGACGGCCGCATGCATGACCGCCCCGGCCGCGGTCTCGCCGACCGGTCCGCGGGCGCGGCCGTGGATCTCCGGCGCCTGCTCGGCCGCCGTCGCGATCTCGGCCATGGCGCGCACGGCCGCCACCGGGTACTCGCCGACGCTCGTCTCGGCTGAGAGCATCACCGCCGACGTGCCGTCGATCACCGCGTTGGCGACGTCCGCCGCCTCGGCGCGCGTCGGCTCGGGCGCGTGGATCATCGACTCGAGCATCTGGGTCGCGGTGATCACGAGCCTGCCGGCCTGGGTCGCCCGGTAGATCGTGTCCTTCTGCATGAGCGGGACGTGCGCCACGCCGGCCTCGACGCCGTAGTCGCCGCGCGCCACCATCACTGCGTCGGTGACGTCGAGGATCTCGTCGAGGTGCTCGTAGGCCTCGATCTTCTCGATCTTGGCGACGATCCGCGCCTCGGAGCCGTGCGCCTCGAGGCGCGCCCGCAGTTGCTCGAGGTCGGCGGCGGAGCGCACGAACGAGAGCGCCACGAAGTCGGCGTCGAGCTCGGCGGCGAGCGCGAGGTCGTCGATGTCCTTTTCCGTGATCGCGGGCAGTTCCGGCCGCGCCCACGTCACGTTGATGCCCTTGCGTGCCGACAGCGGGCCGGCCGACCGCACGCGGGCGACGACCTCGCCCTCGCGCACGCTGTCTACGGACAGCCGCGGCACGCCGTCGCCGATGACGATCTCCGAGCGGTCGGTCACGAGCCCCGCGAAGTTCTCGAAGTCCACGATGACGCGATCGCTGCCGGCCGAGTGGTCGCCGCAGAACACGACGGTCTCGTCGACCGCCAGCCCGCGCGTCTCGGTCCCCGCCGAGAGCCGAAGCTTGGGGCCCTGGAGGTCGAACAGCAGGCCGATCGGCCGCCCGGCACGCTCGGCGGCGGCGCGCACGTCCTGCGCTCGCCGGCGGAGGTCGTCGGCGTCGCCGTGCGAGCAGTTCAGGCGGGCGCAGTCGAGGCCCGCCGCGATCAGCTCGTCGAGCCGCCCGGGCGGGTCCGTGGCCGGCCCCAGGGTGGCGACGATCTTGGTGTGCCGGCCGAGCATGGTCGGGAGTCTTGCAGCGCTGACCACCGCGAGCATATGCTCGGCGCGATGAGGCGTCCGGCGTTTGCGTTCGGGCTGGCGGTGGTGGCGGCCGGCGGGCTCGCGCCGCAGGCGTCGGCGGCGCTCACCGCCCCGCGTGATCGCCGACGGCCGCGAGCTCAACCTGTTCGAGCACTCGCTCGTCGTGCGGCTGCGGCGCAACGGCGGCCGCATCCACCGGCAGAAGCCCGAGACGGCGTTCATGCGGAGGTGGAGCACGGACTTCACGTACCCGCCCGCCACCCGGCAGCGGGGGACGCTGGAGGCCGTCGCGCTGTCAGCGAAGGACGGCACGCTCGACTGCATCGTCCAGGTGCGCGTGCTGATGGGTGGCTAGTCTCCCGCGCGTGCTGTTCCCGGCACTGACGGATCCGCCCGACAAGGTCGCCCTGCGGTTCGGCGAGCGGGAGCTGAGCTATCGGCAGCTTCGCGACGCGGCCACCGCGGTGGCCGAGCAGGTGGCCGGCAAGCGGCGGGTCGCGGCGTGGGCGGTGAACGAGCCGGAGGTCGCGGTCGGGGTCATCGGCGCGCTGCTGGCCGGCGTCCCCATCACGCCGATCAACCCGAAGGCCGGGACGAGCGAGCTGCGGCACATCCTCGACGACTCGGATCCGGAGCTCGTGCTCTGCCCGCCCGGCACGGACGTGCCCGCGGCGAAGTGCGTCGAGGTCGACCTGGACGCTCGAGGCGGCGAGGTCCCCGACGAGCCGCCCCCGGAGGCGCCCGCGCTCGTCGTCTACACCTCGGGCACGACCGGACCGCCGAAGGGCGCGGTGCTGCCACGGCGCGCCGTCGCGTCCAACCTCGACGCACTGGCCGACGCGTGGGAATGGACGGAGGACGACGTGGTGGCGCACGGCCTGCCGCTGTTCCACGTCCACGGGCTGATCCTCGGCACGCTCGGCCCGGTGCGGCGCGGCGGCGGCGTCCACCATCTGGGCCGCTTCACCGCGGAGAGCGCGGCCGGCGCGCTCGACGGCGACGCGACGATGCTGTTCGCCGTGCCCACGATGTACCACCGCCTCGCGGCCGAGGCCGAGCAGGAGCCGGACCTCTGCCGCGCCCTCGGCGGGGCGCGCCTGCTCGTCTCCGGGTCGGCCGCGCTCCCCGCCGTCGAGCACGAGCGGATCGAGCGCCTCACCGGCCAGCAGATCGCCGAGCGCTACGGGATGACCGAGACGCTGATGAACACCGGCGTGCGGGCGTCGGGCGAACGGCGGCCGGGCTACGTCGGCCCGCCGCTGAAGGACATCGAGATCCGGCTCGTCGACGACGACGGCGGGGTCATCGAAGCCGCGGACGACGAGACGATCGGCGAGATCCACGTGCACGGCCCGAACCTGTTCCTCGAGTACCTCAACCGCCCCGACGCGACGGCCGAGGCCGTGGTCGACGGCTGGTTCAAGACCGGCGACCTCGCCACCCGGGCGCCGGACGGCTACATCCGCATCGTGGGCCGCCGGGCGACCGACCTGATCAAGAGCGGCGGCTTCAAGATCGGCGCGGGGGAGATCGAGGGCGCGCTGCTCGAGCACCCGGCCGTCAAGGAGGCGGCGGTGACCGGCGAGCCCGACCCGGACCTGGGAGAGCGGATCGTGGCGTGGATCGTGACCCGTGAGGGCGAGGCGCCGTCCGAGGACGAGCTGGCCGGCCATGTCGCCGACCTGCTCACGCCGCATAAGCGCCCGCGAGTCGTGCGCTTCCTCGACGAGCTGCCGCGGAATGAGATGGGCAAGGTCCAGAAGAAGAGGTTGACGGCATGAAGGTGAGCGGCGAGCACGCGTTCCGGGCCTCGCGCCGGCAGGTGTGGGAGGCGCTGCAGGATCCCGAGATCCTCGCCGCGACGCTGCCGGGCGCGCGCAAGCTGGAGCCGACCGGGGCGGACGAGTACGCGATCACCGTCGACGTCGGGGTCGGCTCGGTGAAGGGCACCTACGAGGGCACGTTCGCGGTGACCGAGAAAGTCGAGCCGGAGGCGTGCCTGGTGCGCGCGAGCGCGAGCGGACGGCCAGGATCGGTGACGACCGAGGCGCGCATGCGGCTGGCCGATGACGGCGACGGCTCGCACCTGACCTACGAGGCCGACGCGACGGTCACGGGCCCGCTCGCGGGCGTCGGCCAGCGGCTGATGGGCGCCGCCGCGCGCCGCACGACCGACCAGTTCCTCGCCGCGCTCGACGAGCGGATCGTGAGCGGTGCGCCCGCGGCTCCCGAGGCGGCGGCCGCAATCGGGCCCGCCCGCCCCGCCGCGGTCGTGCCCGCCGGGGCGCGCGGCGGGACCGACGCGAAGGTCATCGTGGCCAGCGCGCTCGGGGGCTTCGCGCTGGCGCTCGTCGGCGTCGCGGTCGGGCGCTGGACCGCGCGCCGGTAACGGCACCGACCGCCGCGCGCCCCGCTGCGCGCCCCGCGCCGGTAACGGCGCCGACCGCCGCGCGCCCCGCGCGCCCGGAAGGTTCGTCGCACGCCGCGGCGAAACGTTACCCGGCGGTTTCGCAGCGACGAGGAGACGACGATGGGATCCGGGATCGACAGGGTCTGGAAGCTCCACGGGGACGGGCGGACGGTGGAGCCGGGAGAGGTCGTTCGGCCCGACGAGCGGCTGAACCTGCCGTACATGCTCGGCCTGGGCGGGCAGCACATCCTGGCCATGTTCGGGGCCACCGCGCTGGTGCCGGTGCTGACCGGCTTCCCCGTCACGACGACGATCTTCTTCTCGGGCGTCGGGACGATCCTGTTCAACCTCCTCACGCGCAACCGGGTGCCGTCCTACACGGGCTCGAGCTTCGCGTTCATCGCCCCCGTGCTGGCCGCCAAGTCCGAGGGCCTCGAGGCGGCGCTGGGCGGCATCGTGGCCGCGGGCATCGCGCTGTTCCTGGTCGGGCTGCTGGTCGACCGCGTCGGCTACCGCGTGATCGAGTTCCTCCTGCCGCCGGTCGTGACCGGCGCCATCGTGGCGCTGATCGGCCTCAACCTCGCGCCCGTCGCCGAGGACCAGTTCACGCAGCAGGCCGGCATCGCGATGGTCACGCTCGTCTCGATCCTGATCATCGGTGTGGCGGTGAAGAACTTCCTGTCGCGCCTGTCGGTGTTCCTCGGCGTGGTCGTCGGCTACGTGTTCGCGGCGCTGCTGGGCAAGGTGAACTGGGACGCGGTGCACGCCGCCGACTGGTTCGGGTTCCCGGACTTCATGACGCCGGAGCTCAACGGCCGCGCGATCGTGCTCATCGTCCCCGCCGTGCTGCTCGTCCTGCTGGCCGAGAACGCCGGTCACGTGAAGGCGGTGGCGACGATGACCGAGCGGGACCTCGACCCGTACATCGGCCGCTCGTTCATGGGCGACGGCGTGGCGACGACGCTGTCCGGCCTGTTCGGCGGCTCCGGCACCACGACGTACGCCGAGAACATCGGCGTCATGGGCTACACGCGGATCTACTCGACGCTCGCCTACCTGATCGCGGGCGCGGTGGCGATCGGGCTCGGCCTGTTGCCGAAGTTCGGCGCGATCATCAGCGCGATCCCGATCGGCGTGCTGGGCGGCGCGGTGACCGTCCTGTTCGGCATGATCGCCGTGCTGGGCGCACGGATCTGGATCGAGGCGAACGTGAACTTCCGCGACCCCGTCAACCTCGTCACCGCCGCGGTGGCGCTGATCGTCGGCACCGCGAACTACACGCTCAACTGGGGCGACTACTCGTTCGCCGGCATCGCGCTCGGCACCATCGCCGCGATCGTCATCTACCAGGTGCTGCGGTTCTTCCAGCCCGAGATCCCGCCGCACACCGCGATCGGCGACTCGCTGGTCGAGCCGCTCGCCGCGGCGCCGGACCGCCGGAGGCCGACCTGACCCTGCGCCTCATCGCCACCGGTGGCACGATCGCGTCGCTCGCCGATCCCGAGACCGGCGCGGTGCGGCCGGCGGTCAGCGCCGAGGACCTGGTGGCGACGGTGCCGGGACTGGGGCCCGTCGAGGTCGAGGCGGTCGCGCACGTCAATGGCTGGAACGTCACGCCGGAGACGATGCTGGAGGTGGCGCGGCGGGCGTCGGCGGGCGGCGGCGTCGTCGTCACGCACGGGACCGACACGATCGAGGAGACGGCGTTCTTCTGCGACCTCACGGTAGAGGGAGACGTGGTGTTCGCGGGCGCGATGCGCAACGGCTCCGAGGTGTCGGCCGACGGGCCGCGCAACCTGCTGTGCGCCGCGCAGGTGGCGGAGGCGTCGCCGGGCCTCGGGACGGTGCTCGTGCTCAACGACGAGATCCACGCGGCGCGCTGGGCGCGCAAGCTGGACTCCTCGCGCGTGTCGGCGTTCGCGTCTCCGGGGCACGGGCCGGTGGGGATCGTCGTGCCGGGGTCGGTGCAGATCGGGATGCCGCCCCCGCGGCGCGTTCTGCTCCCGCTGCCGGACTCGCTTCCACCGGTGCCGATCGTCAAGACCTACACGGGCATGGAGGAGCTTCTGATCGAGGCGGTGCTCGACGCCACCGGCGCGGCTGGGCTCGTGCTCGAAGGGACCGGCCTCGGGAATGTCCCGGGCACGGCCGAGCGCGGGATCGCGGCGGCCGTCGAACGCGGCCTGCCGGTGGTCGCCGCCACGCGCGTGCCGAGCGGCGGCGTGCACGCGGTCTACGGCGGCCCGGGCGGCGTCGTCACGCTGCGCGGGCTCGGCGTGGTCGGCGCGGGGCATCTCTCGGCCGCCAAGGCGCGGCTGCTGCTGATGCTGCTGCTGACATCGGACGCGGTCGACCGCTTCGAGGAGGCGGTCGAGGTCCTCGCCGGCTGGTGAGCTACGACCTCGTCATCCGCGACGCGCGGGTCGGCGACGTACGTGCGGACGTTGCAATCGCGGGCGAGCGGATCGCGGCGATCGGGGCGCGGTTCGAGGGCCCGGAGCTCGACGCGGACGGCCGGCTGGCCATGCCATGGACGAGGGCGCCGACGTGGTCGGCGGGATGCCGCACTGGGAGGACGGCCTGCAGGAGGCGCGCCGCCACATAGCGTTCTGCCTCGACCTCGCGCTGCGGCACGACGCCGACGTCGACATGCACGTCGACGAGACCGACGACCCGTACTGGCGGTCGTTCGAGATCCTGGTCGAGGAGGCCGACCGCCGCGGCTGGGGCCCGCGGACGACCGCCGGGCACGTGTGCGCCATGGCGTCGTGGGAGGACGACTACGCCGCCGCCGTGATCCGCCGCGCCGCCGCCGCGGGCGTCATGGTGGCCACCAACCCGCCCACCAACCTCATGCTCCAGGGCCGCGGGGACCGCGAGCCGCGGCGGCGCGGGATCCCGCGCGTGAAGGGGCCGCTGGCGGCGGGCGTCACGGTCGCGGCGGGGCAGGACTACGTCGACGACGCGTTTTATCCGTTCGGCGCCGCAGACCCGCTCCAGGTCGCGCTGATCACCGCCCACGCGGCGCAGCTCGGGACGCCGGACGAGATCGCCGCGGCGCTGCGGATGGTCACCGACGACGCGGCGCGCCTCCTCCGCCTCCCCGACTACGGCCTGCCCCCGGCGCGCGAGCCGACCTCGTGATCCTCGACGCCGAGTCGCCGCGCGACGCGCTGCGCGAGCAGGCCGCCCGCCGCTGGGTCCTGCACGGCGGGCGTGTGGTGGCTGAGACCGTGGTCTCGCGGCGCCTCGGGCGCGCGTAGCGAACTTCAACTGCGGCATTGAGGGGAGCACGGGGCGGTGCATTTCTCCCCAAATCCGCGCCGTGAGCGCGGTGTTGGGGACTTGCGCACCTATATACGGTGCTGTTCTCCCCAATGATCCCGTCGGCTCGGAGAAATGGGGAGAAATGCACCGCCACCTCCCCACCCAGCGCAGTTGACGTTCGATCCCATGCGACGAATCCTCACGACGGCGACCGTCCTGCTGATGCTCGGCGCGTGCGCGGCCGAAGCGAGTGCGCGCGACTACCGCGGCTACGTCGACCGGCTCGACGGCGTCCCCACGCACGAGGGCTCGCAGGGCGCGGGCTGGCGAGCGGTGCTCGAGGAGGAGGTGGCCGGGCGCGTCGACTACCGCGTCTGCGTGCGCCACCTCGGCAACGGCGAGCGGCGGTGCTGGAACCGGCGGACGAACCGGCGCGGGGTCTCGCGCATGGTCGTCGCGCTGTTCGTCAACGACCTCGGCGGCCCGGGCCGCTGGCGCGCTCGCTGGACGGTCGACGGCGAGACCGTGGCGACCTGGCGCTTCACGGTGAGGCCTGAGTCCGGCGGCTAGGCGGGCGGATCGAAGACCGCGCGGAGCGTGCCGCCGGGGGCGAGCCAGCGTTCCGCGAGGCGGCGCGCGCGGTCGGGCTCGCGGTGGAAGAGCCCGACGCGGACCGCGAACACGATGTCGAAGCGGCGGTCGCCGAGGTCGAGGTTCTCGAGCGTCGAGACGACGAACTCCGCTGTGCCGGCCTCGACAAACGCGGCGTTGCGGCGCGCCGCGGCCTCGATCATCTTCGGCGAGCGGTCGATGGCGGTGAGCCGACCGCCGTCGAGCCGCTCGCACACGAACGTCGCCGCGACGCCGTGACCGCAGCCGATCTCGAGCACTCGGTCTTCGGGCCGCACCCCGAGCCCCTCGACGATCCGCCGCAGGCGCCCGCTCATTCGCGCTCCATCGTCCGCACGCCGCCGTCGGGCGTCCAGACCTCGATCACGAGCCGGTTGCGCGCCGCGTTGAGGCCGACCGTCGACACCTCGCGCAGGTCGAGCCGGAAGCGGTGCGAGGTCCGCTCGCCGCCGGTGACCTCCTCGGCCACGCCGGCGAGCTTGGCGTCGCCCTTCCACTCCGTCGGCTCGTCGGAGCCGCTGTGGAGCGCGAAGCGCGGGTCGCGCTGCAGGTCGCGCGCCTTGCGCGCGTCGAGCATCGACCCGATCCACAGCTCACCGTCCTCGAACTGCGTCTCGGTGCCGGAGATGCGCGGTGAGCCGTCGCGCCGCAGCGTCGCGAGCGTCTTGTGGGTGTGGGCGTCGAGCCGCTCGCGCACCCGCGCGGCGAGCTCCGGCGCGGCGGATTCGAACTCGGACCAGCTGGGCATGGCGCCCACGGTGACGCGCCGTGCCCGCGGCGTCCAGCACGACGTCGAATCCGATCAACATGTGCAGGGATGGCGGACCGCCTACGCGAACTGATCGACCTCGTGCTCGCGTCGCTCGACGAACCGGCCGCCGACGGCAGCCTGCTCGCACGTCGCGCGCACTTCTCGCGCGACCACCTCGACCGCATCCTCGCCGCCGCCACGGGCGAGACGCCGGTCGGGCTGCGCCGCCGGCTGCTGCTCGAGCGTGCCGCGTGGCAGCTCCGCACCGCCGCCGCAACGCCGTCCGACGCCGCCGTCGCTGCCGGCTACGGCTCGCTGGCCGCGTTCTCGCGCGCGTTCTCGCGCGCCTACGGAACGCCGCCGAGCGCGTTCGACGGGCAGGTCGAGCTCGACGCGCCGAACGGCATCCACTTCCATCCGCCGGCCGGGCTGCTGATCCCGGGCGCGCCGCAGCCGGTCGGCCACGGCGACCTCACCGACCGCATGGTCGCCCACCACCTCGACCGCGTGCGCGAGCTGCTCGAGGCCGCGGCCACGCTGCCTCCCGCCGAGCTCGAGCGCCCCCTCCGGCCCGGCTTCGTCGCCGTGTGGTTCGAGGGCGAGGAGCCGAGCGCGGCGATGATGGCCGAGCGGCTCGTGTTCACGCTCGAGATCTGGGTGGCCGCGATCAGCGGCGAGCCGGTGCCCGAGAACGGCGACGGGAACCTGCCGCGCCGCTTCGACCGCGCGTCGCGCACGTTCTCCCGCCTCGCGCGCGCGATCCGCGATCGCGGCGCGTGGGACGACGCGTTCGTCGACGCGCTGTGCGACCCGCCGCAGTCGTTCACCTACGGCGGCGTGCTCGCGCACGTGCTCAGCTACGGCGCGATCCGGCGCGAGACGCTCGCCGGCGTGCTCGCCGAGCTCGGCGTCCGCGTGCCGTCGTCGGGCGACCCGATCGAGTGGGAGGCGGGGCGCTGATAGCGTCCGGGCATGGTGACCTGGGACGACGTCGTCGCGATCGGGACGCGGTTCCCCGAGGTCGAGGAGGGCACCTGCTTCGGCTCGCCGGCCCTGCGCGTGAAGGGCAAGTTCATGTGCCGGCTGCGGACCGATCCGGACGCGCTGGTCGTGCGCGTGATCGACGTCGCCGACGCCGAGGCGCTCCTGCTGGGCCAGCCGGACGTGTTCTTCACTGCGCCGCACTACGACGGCCACGCGTACGTGCTCGTGCGGCTCGACGTCATCGATCCGGGTGAGCTCGCCGAGCTGCTCGAGGACGCCTGGCGTCTGCGCGCGCCCAAGCGCCTGCTCGCCGCGTACGACGCAACCTAGGTGATCTCGGAGACCGCGCTCACGAAGCTCGGCAGCATCACGAGCGCGAGCGCCGCCACGACGACGGACAGCCACGGCGGGCCGACGAGGTTGAAGTCGAAGTTATCTGGCCGCAGCGGCTCGACCCGGGTGCCGAACAGGAGCAGGAGCAGCGCGCCGATGACGACGCCGGCGCTGCGCCCGCGCGGCAGCACCGGGCGCAGCAGCGCGTAGAGGACGCCCGCCAGCACGCCCGCCGGCAACCCGGCGAACACGAAGAAGCCGAGCGTTCCGCCGAGGGTGATCTCGCCGATCACCTCCTCGGCCTCGGTGATGCTGCCCTTGACGTCCGGCGACGTGAGCGCGAGCAGCCGCATCACCAGCCGGCCGCCGGCGCCGGCGGCGAGGATCCCCGCGACGGCCCCGGCCGCGAGCACCGCCGCGAGGTCGCGCAGCACGCCGCGCCGCGCGATGCGGATGCGCGGCCGGGCGATCAGCACGACGCCGATCGCCACGAGCAGGACGCAGAATGCGATGACGAGCACCGCGGGACCGTATCCGCACGGCGATACTTGCGGATCGATGCTGCGGATCGTCGAGGAGCATCTCGGCTCCACCCAGGTCGCGCGCGTGATCTACGGCGCGATCATCGGCCTGGCGCTCGTCGTCGCGCTCGAGCACCAGCCTCCGGGCGCGGGCGTGGTGGTCGCCACGCTGCTCGGCACGGCCCTCGCCGTCGGCCTCGCGGAGCTCTACAGCGAGGTGGTCGGGGCCGAGATCCGCATCCGGCGCCGGATCGACCGTCCGCGTCTTCGTGAGATCGGCCTGGATGTCATCGCTGTGGGGTTCGGGATCAGCTTCCCCGGCGTCTTCTTCCTGCTCGCCGCCGCGGGCGCGATGGAGGTCGAGACGGCGTTCACGCTCGCGAAGTGGACCGGCCTGGCGCTCGTCGGTTTCTACGGCTTCGTCGCGGCGAGGCTCGCCGGCCTCGGGCTCGTCCGCATCGCTCGCACAGGCGGCGGGGGTCGCGTTGATCGGCGGCTTCCTCATCGGCCTCAAGGCGCTCGTCCACTGACGGGCGCTATAGCCTCCGGCGCATGACCGAGCGCTTGGTCGTGGCCCTCGGCGGCAATGCGATCGCCGGCGAGCGCGGAGCCGACCCGGCCTCCCAGCAGCAGGCCGTCGAGGGCGCGTGCGAGCAGATCGCCGAGCTCGTCGCGCACGGCCACGAGGTCGTGATCACGCACGGGAACGGGCCGCAGGTCGGCAACCTGCTGCTCAAGAACGATCTTGCGCGGGACGTGGTGCCGCCGGTCCCGCTCGACTGGTGTGTGGCCCAGACGCAGGCCACGCTCGGGTTCCTGATCGTCACCGCGCTCGAAGCGGCGCTCGCGCGGCGCGGCGCGGACCGGTTCGTGAGTACCGTCGTCACGCGCGTGCTCGTCGATGCCGACGACCCGGCGTGGCTGCGGCCGACCAAGCCGATCGGGCGCTACATGGGCGAGGCGGAGGCCACCGAGCGGATCGCGGCGGGCGAGGCGTGGGAGGACCGCGGCGACCGCGGCTGGCGGCGCATGGTCCCGTCGCCGCGGCCGCTGGAGATCCTCGATCAGGCGACGGTGCGGGCGTTGATGGCCGAGGGCGCGATCGTGGTCGCCGCCGGCGGTGGCGGCATCCCGATGGTGCGCGACGACGGGCGGCTGCGTGGCGTCGAGGCCGTGCTCGACAAGGACCTCACCGCCGCCCTGCTGGCCCGCACGGTCGGCGCCGACTGCCTGCTCATCGCGACCGACGTCGACGCCGCGGCGGTCGGCTTCGGCACGGACCGCGTCCAGTGGCTCGGCGCCGTCGAGCGCTCCCGCCTGCGCGAGCTGCACGAGGCCGGCGAGTTCGGCGGGGGCAGCATGGGCCCGAAGGTCGAGGCCGCGCTGGCCTTCGAAGGCCGTTCGGTCATCACCTCGCTCGAACGGCTGCGCGAGGGCGTCGAGGGCTCGGCGGGAACGCAGGTGGCGCCATGACGGAGCACGTGATCGTGCGCCGCGGCGCGTACTACGACTCGGTGACGCTGATGCTGGTCTCGCGCGCTGCGGGTGCGTCGGTCGGCATGGCGACGCCGCTCAACCTCTCGCTGCTCGCGGACCAGGGCTTCACCATCGACGAGGACGTCGGTCCGAACGACCTCGTGATCGCGGTGCGGGCCGACGACGTGGACGCGGTGGTCGCCGCCGTCGACCGCGAGCTGTCGGCCAAGGCGCCGGCGTCGTCGGGTCCGGCCGGGCGGCCCGCGGCGCGCTCGCTCGCCTCGGCCGCGCGGCGCGACCCCGAGCTCAGCCTCGCGTTCCTCTCGATCCCCGGCGACCACGTCGCGCACGAGGCGGCCGCCGCGCTCGCTGCCGGCCTGCACGTGTTCTGCTTCTCGGACGGCGTCAGCCTCGAGGACGAGGCGCGACTCAAGCGGCAGGCGCTCGACGACGGGCTGCTGTTCATGGGCGCCGACTGCGGGACCGCGATCATCGACGGCGTCGGGCTCGGCTTCGCGAACGCGGTGCAGCGCGGGCCGGTCGGGATCGTCGGCGCCTCCGGCACCGGGATCCAGGAGGTCACGTGCCTGCTCGACGCCGCCGGCGTCGGCATCTCGCACGCGATCGGGGTCGGTGGGCGGGACCTGTCGGCGGAGGTCGGCGGGCTGATGATGCGCCGCGGGCTGGAGCTGCTGGCCGACGACGACCTCACCGAGGTCGTCGTCGCGATCTCGAAGCCGCCGGACGCGGCGGTGGCGGACGCGATCGAGCGGGCGGCGGAGGCGACCGGCAAGCCGGTCGTGCTCGCCTGGCAGATGACGTTGCACGACGCCGCCGCTCGTGCCGCCGAGCTGGCGGGCGCCGCGATGCCCGAGCTCGGCGCCGCGCTGCGGCGGCCGCCGGCGCCCGGCGACGTCCGGGGGCTCTACAGCGGCGGGACGCTGTGCGGCGAGGCCGCGGCGATCGTCGGTCGCGGCACGTTCACCGACTTCGGCGCGGACGAGTACACCGAGGGCCGCGCGCACCCGATGATCGACCAGTCGCTGCGGCTCGAGCACCTCGCCGCCGCGGCGCGGGACCCGGGGGTGACCGTCGTGCTGCTCGACGTCGTGCTCGGCTTCGGGGCCCATCCCGACCCGGCCGGCGAGCTGGCGCCGGCGATCGAAGCGGTCGACAAGCACGTGATCGTCGCGCTGTGCGGCGCGGCCGGCGACCCCCAGGGCCTCGACGCCCAGCGCGAGCGGCTCGAGGCCGCCGGCGCGGTGGTCACGCGAAGCAACGCGCTCGCCGCGCGGCTCGCGAAGGAGGCCTCCGGTGGCTGAGCTCCTCGGACGCCCGCTGGCGGTCGCGAACGCCGGCGTCGACCTGTTCGCCGACGAGCTCGAGCGCCAGGACGTGCGGGTCGAGCGCGTCGAGTGGCGGCCGCCGGAGCCGGGGACCGCGGAGGCGCTCGCGCGGCTGGCGCGCGAGGCGGAGGCGATCGCCCGCGCGAACGACGCGGCGGTCGCGCGGCTCGAGGACGCGCAGCCGATGCTGGCGGGCGTCGGCACGGCGAGGGACCTGCTCCCGGACATGTCCGACCGCACGATCCTGCACGCCGGGCCTCCGATCGAGTGGGCCGACATGTCCGGCCCGCTGCGGGGAGCGGTGATCGGGGCGGCGGTCTACGAGGGGCTCGCGGAGGATCGCGAGGACGCCGAGCGCAAGGCCGCCGCGGGCGCGTTCGAGTTCGGGCCCTGTCACGAGCGCGGCGCGGTGGGCCCGATGGCGGGCGTGGTGAGCGCGTCGATGCCGATGGTCGTCGTCGAGAACGCGGCGCACGGCAACCGCGCGTTCTGCACGTTCAACGAGGGCCTCGGCAAGGTTCTGCGCTACGGAGCCAACAACGACGAGGTGCTGGAGCGGCTCGCCTGGATCCGCGACGTGCTCGCGCGGATCTTTGACCGTGCCTTGACGCGGCTGGGCGAGCCGGTCGACCTGCGCGCGATGACCGCCCAGGCGCTCCAGATGGGCGACGAGGGCCACAACCGCAACCGCGCCGGGACGTCGCTGCTGCTGCGCACGCTGCTGCCGGCCTTGATCGAGCTGGACGAGCCGTCGGGCGACGTCGCCGCAGTCGCCCGGTTCATCGCGGGCAACGACCACTTCTACCTCAACTTCACGATGCCGGCCTCGAAGGCGACCGCCGACGCGGCCGCCGGGATCGAGCGGTCCTCGATCGTCGTCGCCATGGCCCGCAACGGGACCGAGTTCGGCGTGCGGCTGAGCGGGACCGGCGACCGCTGGTTCACGGGGCCGAGCGGCATGATCGACGGCCTGTACCTTCCGGGCTTCGGGCCCGACGACGCCAACCCGGACATCGGCGACAGCACGATCACGGAGACCGTCGGGCTCGGCGGCTTCGCGATGGCGGCGGCGCCGGCGATCGTGCGCGTGGTGGGGGGCGGCGCGGAGGATGCGCTCGAGGCCACGCGGGCGATGTACGACATCGCGTGGGCGGAGAGCCGCAGCTACCAGATCCCGTCGCTGGACTTCCGCGGCACGCCGACCGGGATCGACGCCCGCGAGGTGGTCCACACGCGCGTGCTGCCGTTCGTGAACACCGGCATCGCGCACCGCGAGCCGGGCATCGGCCAGATCGGGGCCGGGCTGGTGAAGCCGCCGATGGAGGCGTTCGTGAAGGCGGTGCGGGCGCTGGCCGGGCTGTGATCGTCGCCGCGCCGGTGGTGGGCCGGCGCCTCAAGATCGTCGGCGCCGGCCGTACGGCGTCGTACGGCGAGGACGACGGCTTCGTCGCAGTGCTGTCGTTGGAGCCGCCGGTGCTGCCGAACGGCGTGCAGGTGGCGAGGCTGACCGACGGTCGGCGAGGAGTTCGTCGTGCGCGGCGACGAGGTGTGGGACCCGACGCTGCGACTCGCCGACCCGCCGCCGCTCGTCGCCGACGGTCCCGACGATCTCGTGGCGGCGGTCCAATCGCGCGATCCGTCGCTCGCCGCTGCCGTCGGCGCGCGCTTGATCGGCCGTGGCGGCGGGCTGACGCCCGAGGGCGACGATCTCGTCGCTGGTGTCGCCGCCGTGGTCGCCGTGGCGGGCTGGGACGAGGCCTTGAGGGAGGCGTGGTTGGCGGCCTTGATCGGCGGTGATCTCCGCCGGCGGACGACGTCGCTGTCCGCGACGCTGCTCGAGCTCGCGGCGCGTGGTATGGGGCCGGAGCCGCTCCAAGCGTGGCTCGCCGGCGACGCCTCCGCGCTCGCCCGGCTCGAGGCCATTGGCCACTCCACCGGCCGCGCCATCGCCCGCGGCGCGCGGGCGGGGTTGCTCGTGCACGCTATGCGTGCTCAGACAACCCCGCCTCGCCACGTGTAACCCTCGGGTTGCATCTCGTCGGCGGATGTGTAACCCTGCGGTGACACATCGAATGGAGGTCGTTTCCATGCAGATCGAACGCGAGACCGTCATCTCCGCCCCCGTCGAGCGCGTCTGGGCGGTGCTCACCGAGGGCGAGCACGTCGGCCGGTGGTTCAGCGACGCCGGTGCCGACATCGACCTTCGCCCGGGCGGGGCGATCGTGTTCCGATGGGCGGAGCACGGCACGGGTCGCGCGCAGGTCGTCGACGTCGAGCCGCCCCGCCGCTTCTCGTACCGCTGGGCACCGATGCGCGAGCACTGGGGTGAGGAGCCGACCGACGCCAACTCGACGCTGGTCGAGTTCACGCTCGCGTCGGAGGGCGACGGCACGCACCTGAAGGTGGTCGAGAGCGGCTTCGAGGCCCTCGAGGGCACGGATGAGCAGCGCCGCGCCAGCCACGAGCAGAACACCGAGGGCTGGGAGGTCCAGCTCGGCAACGTGCGCGACTACGCCGCGCGAATCGCGGCCTGACGCGGTGGCCGCGCCTGCCGACGAGCTGTTCGCCGCGCTCGCGGATCCCACCCGCTGGCGCGTGCTGACGCTCCTCGCGGAGCGCGGCGAGGGAACCGCCACGACGCTGGCCGGCGAGCTGCCGGTCAGCCGCGTGGCGGTCGTCAAGCACCTCGCGGTCCTCGACCGGGCCGGCCTGGTCGAGGGCCGCCGGCGCGGCCGCGAGGTTCGCTACACGGTCCGGCCCGAGCGGCTGAGCGCAACCGCCGCCCAGCTCGCCGCGATCGCGTCGCAGTGGGACGCCCGCCTGGCGGCGATCAAGCGCCTCGCGGAGGCGGACGACTAGTCTGCGCGGCCCATGAACGTGCTCGACCTCTCGCAGGACTTCTCGGTCCACACCCCCGCGTTCGCCAGCTACGACGGCCCGTCCGTCAAGTGGATCAAGCGGCTGGCGTTCGACAAGGCCGGCGGGCAGGAGCTGACCTCCACGCTCCACGTCGGCACGCACCTCGACGCCCCGGCGCACTTCTACTCGGGCGGCAAGTTCATCGGCGACCTCCCGCTGGACTGGCTGATCGGCCCGGCGTGCGTCGTCGACCTCGAGCGCATGGGCCTGGGGGACTTCGACCTCTACGGCCCCGAGCACTTCGAGCAGTGGGAGCGGGACACCGGCATCTCCATCGAGCCCGGCGACATCCTCGTCATCCACACCGGCTACCACCGGCACTACCCGGAGAACTGGACGGACCTCAGCGCGGTCGACGAGACCAAGTACTTCATCCGCCACCCCGGCCCGACGCGCGCGTTCGCCGAGTGGCTGCTCGAGCGCAAGGTGCGCTGGCTGGCGGTCGACGCCGGCAGCGCCGACCATCCGATGAACACCGTGATCCGCAAGATGCGGCCGGACGAGGCCGAGGACGCTGAGGCCAAGCTCGGCCGCTCGCTCGACGAGATCTTCCCCAAGCGGGACTACCAGATCATGCACACGCTGCTGTTCCCGCACGATGTGATCCATATCGAGAACCTCGGTGGCGAGATCGACAAGGTGCTCGACCAGCGGATCCAGTTCGGCTGCTTCCCCTGGCGTTTCCAGGGCGGCGAGGCGGCGTTCTGCCGAGCCGTCGCGTTCCTGGACGCTTGACGGCCCTCATTTTTTTCGTCCACTGACGGCTAGAAGCGGACCCGCCGGGTACCACCACCCTACGTCGTGGGGTGGGCCACGGCCGAAGGACGCCGTGTAGGGCTGTCGGTAAGCCCATGGACGGAAGGACGCACGGACGGGACAGCACGAAGGGCGAACTTCGCGAATCCGGCCGGTGCCCGTGAAGCGGGGCGCCGGCCGCCCGCGGATTTCAGGGGGCGTGCCGTCCCATCCTCAGCGTCACGACCGCCCGGCGCCGAACTCGAACGACCGGAACGCCTCGCTGGCGAGGTCGGCGAACGCCTTCTCGCGCTTCCCGAGCCTGAGCCTGCCGTCGACCGTCCGCCGCATGCTCAGCAGCACCGCGCCGCGCGCGTCCTCCTCGTCCGGGAGCAGCATGGTGTCGGTCCCGAGCGTCGTCTGCCCGTATCGGAACCGGACCTCGTAGCCCGGCGCGCCGTTGATCCGCGTGCGGTGCTCCTCCAGAAGCTGGAAGCGGTCGAGCTCGCGGGCCAGCGACTCGATGTGGCCGGAGGCGTAGACGGGGAGCAGCCCGTGCGCGACGTCGCCCTCGTACGGCGGGAGCGCGAGCGGCCGGGCGGTGATGGTCACGGACTGGCGGCCCCGCCGGCCCTCCAGCCGCGCGAGCTCGCCGGGCCGCGGGTCGGCCTCGTGCAGCGCGCCGTTCGCGTAGAGGAGGTTGAACGCGGGCTCGCCGTCATAGGAGAGCTTGCTGACGCTGTCCACGCGCGGGCGCACGACCAGCGCCGCCACGGCGATCAGGACGACCGCTCCCACGACGAGCCCGATCGTCACCCGCTCGCGCACGCCGAAGCGCCGCTGCACCAGCGCGGGCAGCGTCGGCTCGAACTCTGGGCGCACGACCGTCAAGAGCGCACCGCCATCCGCGGCTCGCCGGCGACGGCCAGGTCGTCCTCGTCGCCGCCCAGCGGGCGCGCCCGCAGCCCGGCCGCCACCGCGAGCAGCGCCCACGACAGCGGATCCTCCAGGTACGCCGCGTAGACGAGCGTGTGCAGGACCAGGGCGGTGTAGGCGGCGGCCAGGCCCGCGCGCGTCACCGCCGCGACGCCGGGCCACGGCGCGCTCGCCAAGCGCGACCGCAGTCGGTCGAACAGCAGCGCGAACGAGAGCCCCACGAGCGCGAGGTAGGCGGCGAGCCCGATCAACCCCTGCTCGGCGGTCACCGTGAGCGGGATCGTGTGCGAGGCGGCGGCGACCTTCTCCGAGCTGACCCGCTCGCGCTCGCGGTAGCGCTCGGCGTACGAGCCCGACCCGAAGCCGAAGACGGGCCGGTCTTGCACCATCCGCAGGCCGCCGTCGATCAGGTCCACGCGCCCGCTCGTCGCCCGGTCGAGCGCCGCCTCGCTGCCGGTCTCGAGGTTGAGCGCGCCCGGGGCGAACAGCACCAGCGCGACCGCCACCGCCGCCGCGACCCCCGCCGCGGCCAGGACGGGCCACGGCTTCCACCGCAGCGCCGCCAGCACCGCCAGCCCGATCAGCAGCGCGGCGAAGCTCGACTGCGAGAGCGAGAACACCAGCCCGATCCACAGGAGCACGAGCGAGCCGGCGATGAGGATCACGTCGCGCCGCCGCCGGGTCCACAGCAGCACCGCGGCGAGCAGGATCATGGTCAGCGCGAGGTAGCGGCCGTAGATGTTCGGGTCGAAGAACAGCGAGTTGACGCGGAAGTAGGGCAGGAGGCTGTTCGCCTCGACGACCTTCTCGTTGGTGATGAGCAGATGGCCGGTGGCGAACTCGACGCAGCCGATCGCTGCGAACGCCAGCGCGAGGCCGACGGTGACGCTGAGCGAGAGGCGGAGCAGCCGCCGGCTCCAGCGCGCCTCGAGCAGCAGCAGGAACAGGAGCGCGAACGGGACGTAGAAGAGACAGACGTTCTTGATCGCCGGCTCGACGTCGGTCGAGTAGATCGACTGCGCGCCGTAGAGCACCAGCACGGCCGCGAACGCCCACTTCAGCCACCGGACGAGCGGCTCGAGCACGAGCTCGGGATCGTCGTCGTCCTCCTCGCGCAGCGCGCGCCACGCGTACGAGAGCGTCCCGGCCGCGATCACGGCGTACAGCGGGAGCAGCAGGTTCGCCGCCGAGTCGCCGATCGAGACCGGCACCCGGAACGGCAGCGCCGCGATCGCCGCCAGCGCCAGCACCGTCGGCCGCCGGTGCACGAGCCATGCGAGCGCGACGACCGCGGCGGCTGCGACCACGCCCGCCGCCGCAACGACCGGCCCGATCGACGGCACGTCGACGGTGGTCGCGATCGACGCGAGCGCGATCACGGCCAGCGCCGGGGCGGCGAGCATCGCCTGGGCCCGCCGCCGCCGGTCCGTGGCCACGAGCGCAAGGCCGAGCGCGACCGTGGTGGCGAGCACCGCCACGCCTTGGAGCGAATCGGCGACGGCGAACGGTGGCGGCGAGGCGGGCAAGATGCGCGCCAACCCTAGCGGCGCCGACAGCGGCGACCGCTATCGTGGCGCGGCGGATGGCCACCGTTACGCCCTCGAGGCCGGCGCCGGCCGACGGTCCTCCTGCCGACAGCACGCCCAGCCATCCGCAGCTGCGCGCGTGGGCGCTTGCCGTCGGGACGATCGTCGGGGTCGCTGCCCTGCTCTGGCTCGTCTACCGCCCGACGTACGTCAACTACGACGCGCAGTGGGCGCTGACCTGGGCGCGCGACGCCTGGCATGGGTTCCTGCCGGAGTACAAGGCCGACTTCGCGCCGACGCCGCACCCGCTGGCGACCGCCGTCAGCTCCCTCGCGCTGCCGTTCGGCGCGCATGCGGACACCGCGATCCTGTGGCTGACGCTGCTCTCGTTCGGCGCGCTGGTGTACCTGACGTACCGGCTCGGCGCGGAGCTGTTCGGCCGCTGGGCGGGCGTGGTCGCCGCGCTGGTGATCGCCTCCCGGCCGGTGATGATGCGCGATGCGCTGGTCGGCTACCAGGACGTGCCGTTCGCGGCGCTCGTGATCGGCGCGGTGCTGCTCGAGGCCCAGCGCCCGCGCCGCGGCATCCCGGTCCTCGTCCTGCTCGCGGTCGCCGGGCTCCTGCGCCCGGAGGCGTGGATCCTCGCCGGCCTCTACTGGCTGTACCTGTGGCCGGCGGCGACCACCCGCGAGCGGGTGCGGACGGCGGCCGTCGTCGCGGCCGCGCCGCTGATCTGGGCGACCACCGACCTCATCGTCACCGGCGACCCGCTGCACTCGCTGCACGGCACCGCCGCGCTCGCCGAGGAGGCCGACCGCCGGCGCGACCCGGAGGATGTCCCGTTCTGGACCGTGCAGTACTTCGCGTTCGCGCTGCGCGAGCCGCTGATGCTCGGCATCCCGATCGGGCTCGTGTTCGCGTGGCTGTACGTGCGGCGCCGGGCGTTGCTGCCGCTCGCGGTCGTGGCCGCCATGCTCGCCGTGTTCGCCGCCGGCCCGCTGTTCGGCCTGCCGCTGATCCGCCGCTACATCGAGACGCCGGCCGTGCTCATGACGCTCTTCTACGGCCTCGCCGTGTGCGGTTTCCTGCTCCTCCCGCGCGGGCGTGCGCGCACGGGATGGATGGTGATCGGCGGCCTCGCCGCGGCGCTCTCGATCGCCTATCTGCCCTCGCACGTGAGCCAGCTCGACCGGCTCGACGCCCGCGTGCGGCTCGACGGCGCGATGTACCGCCACCTCGAGCGCGTCGGGCACGCCAAGCGGGTGCGCGCGGCATTCGAGCGGTGCGCGCCGCTCACGGCCGGCGATCACCGCCCGATCCCGTTCATCCGCTTCTGGCTCGGCGGGGAGCCCGGGTCGGTCCGCACCGTCGAGGGCGGCGCCGCCCCGATGAGCCGCCTGCTGCTGCTGCCGCGGCGAGGCCCGACCACCGGCCGCATCTACAACAAGCCGGGCGAGTTCCCGAAGGCCCGGCCACCGGCCGGCTACCGCAAGATCTTCGCCAACCGGTCCTGGCGCGTATTCGCAGCGCCGGGCTGCTGACAGCGTGGATTCAGGCTCAGCGGTTCGCGAGCACCTTGACGATCCGCTGTCGCCAGTGGAGCGGGATGCGGCGCCGGTAGCGGCGCGGCACGGTGCGCACGATCCGCGCGCGGACGGGCAGCGTCGCCTGCGCCGCGCCGCGGCGGCGCGCCGCCTCGATCGACGACTGCGCGATCGCCTCGGCCTCGTCGTAGAGCGCGATGTACGCCGCGCGTGCGGCGTCCAGCCGCTCGAGTAGGTCATCGCCGTCGGCGAGGCCGGACATCAGCCCCCACGCCTCGTCGGCCTGCTCGCGCAGCGCGGACGGCAGCGCGAGGTCGCCCCAGTCGGTGCGGGAGCGGCTCAGCGAGCGGTCGACGAACTCGTGCACCGTGCGCAGCGACGCCGCGGGAGCGTCACGGACGACGGACAGGTCGAGCGCCTCGCCGATGCGACCGACGACCTTCGTCCAGTCCTCGAGCACGTCCTCGTAGCGGACCACGACCCGCGGGGCGTCGCGCGTCCCGCGCTCGGTGAACAGCGTGAGGTTGAGCCAGCCCGCCGCCCGCGAGACGTCGCCCTGCCAGGCGCCGTAGTAGCGCTGCTTGCTGTCGACCACCGCGGCGGGGTGACGCAGCATCGTCACGAACCGCGGCGAAACGCCGATCGCCTCGGCGCTGCGCTGCCACAGCGGCAGGAACCAGGACAGCCGCGGGTCCTTGATCAAGAGGTCGCCGGACTCGGCGAACTGCTGCTCGAGCCAGGTGCGCAGCTGCCGCTGGACGTCCTCCTCGAGGCAGAGGTCGGCGGTGATCGCCCAGGCGGAGGGACGGGCGTCGGACACCTGGACGCGGGCGCGCTTGAGCAGCGCCGTGTGGAAGTCCACCACCCACTGCGACTCGGCGAATCCGCGCGGGTTCGTGTCGTCGGCCGGCACCTCGGGTGTCGGCACGTGGTAGCCCAGCCGCTGCAGGATCCCGGAGACGAGACTCGTCCCGCTTCGACCCGAGCCCGCGACCAGGACGAGCGAGCGTTCTCTCAGCATTGGGCGGGCAGTATCGCACGCGGTCGCTAGCGTTCTGTCGCGATGTTCACGAACCATGTCCTCCAGCGCACGGTCGTCCTGCCGGAGCTGCGAGTGCTGTTTCAGCCGGTCCCCAAGGCCGGCTGCACGAGCGTGATGTGGCTGCTGGCGGAGCTCGCCGGGATCCCCGAGGAGCGGTTCGCGCGCTCGAGCCTGGCGGAGGTCACGCCGGCCCTCACGGTGCACGACATGGGCCTGTGGGCGCCGCACCGGCTGGCCGATTTCGAAGGCGCCGAGCGCGAGCGTGTGCTGACCGAGGACGGTTGGCTGAGGTTCACGATCGTCCGCGACCCGGTCCGCCGGCTGTGGTCTGCGTGGCAGACCAAGCTCCTGCTGCGCGAGCCGCGCTTCGTCGATGCGTTCGGCGACCAGCCGTGGTTCCCGCGCGTCCCCGAGCGGCCAGGCGACCTGGTGGAGGACTTCCGCCGCTTCGTCGCCGCGCTGCCGGACGGGTCGGTCGAGGACGTGCACTGGGCGGTCCAGTACGAGCTGGTGAGCCAGCTCCCGCTGACCCACGTCGGCCGCGTCGAGCGGTTCGGCGAGACGCTCGCGCTGCTGCGCGAGCACGTGGGGGACCGCTGGCCGGGCGACGCGCAGCGCGAGAACCGCAGCCCGGTGTCGATGCCCGCGGACGCCTACGACGCCACCGGCGCCGACGTGCTGCGCGCCCGCTACGCGCCCGATCTCGAGGCCTACGGTTACGACGTGCCGGCCCCCGCGCCCGACCCGGAGTGGGAAGCTCGCGTGGAGCCGCTGATCCCGCTGCTGCGCGGCATGACCCAGCAGCACGCGCGCATCGGGCAGCTCCAGCGCCAGCTCCGCCGGGCCGCCCGCTCACCGGGCGGTCGTCCGCGCGACGGCGCCCTGCCCAACCTCGAGGGGCACGCCGACTTCGACGTGCGGCGCGCGGAGGAGGACGTCGAGCCCGGCTTCACCGCGGTCCTGAGGGTCCGCGACGAGGCCCGCTCGCTCCCCTTCGTCCTGCCCCCGCTGCTGCGGGCCGTGACGCGCGTCGTGGTGATCGACAACCGCTCGACCGACGGCACCGCCGACGTCGCGCGCCACGTCGCCGCCGAGGAGGGCGCCGCCGACCGGCTCGAGGTCCTGCCGTACCCGTTCTCCGTCGCCCGCTGCGGCGCCGAGCATCTCGGGACGCCTGAGGACTCGGTCCACAGCCTGGCCTACTTCTACAACTGGTCGTTCTCGCACGTCCGCACGAACTACGCGCTCAAGTGGGACGGCGACATGGTGCTCACCGACAGCGCGGTCGGCGCGCTGCGCGGGCTGGCGTGGCAGCTCGAGGCGTCCGAGGCCGTGATCCGGATCCCGCGCCACCCGCTCTACGTCGCCGACGAGCACCTCGCGTTCCTCGACGTCGCGCTGCGCAACTGCGAGCCGTGGGGCTGGCCCAACCGGCCCGAGCACCGCTTCGTGAAGGCGATGGAGTGGGAGCTGCCGCTGTGGAGCCCCGACATCGGCGGCGTGACACTGCCGGAGCGCTCGTGCGTGGAGCTCAAGTACCTCGACGCCGACGAGTTCGACCACTGGTCGGACACCGAGTTCGACGCCTCGGCCCGGACCCGCCGCAAGCGGCGCGAGTTCGAGGTCTTCAACGCGATCGCGAGCGGAGGCGAGCCAGAGGGCGTCGTCCGAATCCAAGCGCCCACCACCGAGCACGTGATCGATTATGTGCGTTCCCGCTGGCTTGTGGCCGGCTCCGTGCCAGAACTTCTGAAAGGTTGACGAGAAGCCGGGCGTCCATGCCCGGCTTCCGAGGAGAACGAGTTTCGCGGGCATCCTGCCGCGAGTCCAGGCGAGATCGCTTGAGGCGCTGGTGGGGCGCGGTTCGCGTGCAGCGATCTCGTCTGGACCCGCCGCCGGAAGAAGGCGGAATACCCCATCTCGGAATTCGGACATGGACGTCCGAATTCACGTCAACCTCTAAAGAGGTTCTGTCAGATGTCTTCCATCGTGACTGGATCGTCCTCGGCATCGCGGACGCCGAGGAACTCGGTGTAGGCCTCGACCACCGCGTGCGGCTCGTCCCACATCCGCATGCGGCCCTTGTCCATCCAGATCGCCTCGTCGCACAGCTTCTCGATGCTGCCCAGCGCGTGGCTCACGAGCAGGATCGTGCGGTCCTCGCTGCAGAGCTCGCGCATCTTGTCGAACGACTTGCGGCGGAAGCGCGCGTCGCCGACCGACAGCGCCTCGTCGATGATCAGGATGTCGGGGTGCATGGTCACCGCCACGGCGAAGGCCAGGCGGCCGTACATGCCGGACGAGTAGGTCCGCATCGGCATGTCCATGAAGTCCTCGAGCTCGGCGAACTCGACGATCTCGTCGTACTTCTCGCGCAGCTCGGCGCGCGTGAGGCCGGCGGCGAGCCCGCCGAGGACGACGTTCTCCTGGCCCGTGAGCTTGCGGTTGAAGCCGACGCCGAGGGAGAGCAGCGTGCTCACCCGTCCCTGCACCTCGACCCGTCCGCTGGTCGGCGGCAGGATCCCGGCCACGGTGCGCATGAGCGTCGACTTGCCGGCGCCGTTGGCGCCGACCACGCCCATGACCTTGCCGTGCGGGACCTCGAACGAGACGTTCTTGATCGCCTCGATCTCGCGGATGATCCGCTGGCGGCGGCCGAGCCGCAGCAGCGTGCTCTTGAGCGTCGGCGACCGTTCCAGCGACGTCCGGTAGGTCACCGACACGTCCTCGACCCGGATCCGGACCCGTTCAGAGACGGACAGCAAATTCACGCTCCCGGGAGACGAAGAACAGCGCGCCGCTGATGAAGAAGGCCAGGCCCCATGCGGCGCCGAGGGCGAGGTCGGCGGGGTTGGGCGCGACCCCGAGGTCGATCACGTCGCTCCACGCCGTCAGCAGCGGCGCCAGCGGGTTCAGCACCAGCAGGAACTGGTAGCGATCGGGCACCTCGGAGGCGAGGTAGAGGATCGGCGATCCGTACAGCCACATCCGCAGGCCGTACTGGAGGAAGTTCTTGAGGTCGCGGAAGTAGACCTGCAGCGAGGCCACCAGCGCGGCGATGCCCATCGCGAGCAGCGCGAACAGCGCGAACACCGGCAGCAGCCACAGCAGGTGCGGCCCGAACGGCCGGTCGGCGAGCACGAAGACCGGCACGAAGATCACGATCGTGGGAAGGAACCGCTTGAAGGCGGTGATCACCGACGCGCCGGGTAGCAGCAGGCGCGGGAACGCGGTGTTGAGGATCAGGCGGCCGCCGCCGGTCACCGACCGCACGGAGTGCCGGATCGCGTCGGTGACGAAGTAGTAGACGAACAGTGCCGCCATCAGGTGCGCGAAGAACGCGATGCCGCCGGTCCGCGCGCGCAGGATGTCGACCAGCACGAAGTAGACGCACGCCAGAAGCAGCGGGTTGAGCACCAGCCAGAGCTGGCCGAACAGCGTGTTGAAGTGCTGCGCCCGCAGGTCGGTGCGCGACAGCTCGAACGCGAACTCGCGGCGCTTCCACAGCTCGCGCGCGTACGAGCCCAGCGGCGGGAGGCCGACGCGGTGCGGCTCGTACACGTGCCGGACCGCGGTGAACTCGTCGGTGCGCTCGTGCCGCTCTGGGTCTTTCACGGGGGCGGTCAAGGCAGGGAGAGGCTAGCCACTGTTACCGGGGCCCGGATGGCCCCGTCCATATCAGAGCGCCGGCCGGATGCCGGCAAGGGCTACATAATTGGAGGGCGACCCGCGCGTGTCATGCGCCAGATCGTTCCCGCCCGGAGCCGCCGGCGCACGCCGCACGGCTGCCGAAGGCCGTCGCGATACCCGCGGAGGGCGGCGCGGACGCGGTCGCGGCGACCGCAGCAGAAGCGGCAGGGTGCGGATGACGAAGCCCGCGACGTAGAGCGCGCCGAGCGGGAACGGGAGGTTGCGGCGGGCGAGGAAGACGCGGTTGCGGGCGCCGTAGTAGGCGGAGTAGTCGTGAGGCGCGGTGCGGTAGGAGGGATGCAGGACCTCGATGTCGCCCGGCGTAGACGACGCGCCGGCCGGTGTCCATGACGCGCCAGGCGAGGTCGATGCCCTCGTGGGCGAAGCGGAACTCCTCCGGCCAGCCGCCGGCCTGCTCGAACACCGTGCGGCGCACCGCGACCGCGCCCTCCCACACCGCGGTCACCTCGCTCGAGCGGGCCGGGTCGCCGACCCGCAGCCGCGGCACCCAGTCGCGCGGCGCAGGCCCGCCGTCGGCGGCTCGCACGCGGAGCTGCAGCATCCCGAGCCCGGGGTCGGCGGCGAACCGCGCCGCCACCTGCGCGAGCGCGTCAGGCGCCGCCAGCCGAGCGTCGTCGTCGAGGAAGAACAGCAGCTCGCCCGTGACCGCCCCGACGCCGGCGTTGCGCCCGGCCGGGATGCCGCGATCGACGGCGAGCGCGACGGCGCGCACGCCGTCCGGCAGGCCCGACGGCTGCCAGCCGTTGCCTACCACGACAACGTCGAGATCGACGCCGTCCTGGGTCGCCAACGAGTCGAGCGCGGCGGCGAGCGCGTCAGGGCGACGGCCCTGCGTGAGGACGATCGAGCCGATCCCTGCCGGCGGGTTTGGGCGATCCGGTCCGGCGGAGCCGTTCGGCGTCATCGAAGCCGGTCGGAGGCCAGGATCGCGACGAGGTGACCGACGACCGTGATGGCGGCCACTCCGATCAGCGCGATCACGAGCACGCGCGAGCCGTCGAGCGACCCGGTCGCGGCGTCCACCACCGCGGCGGCCAGCGCGAGCAGCGTGAACTCCATCGCGACGAACGCACGGTAGAACGGCAGCCGCCCGAGCGCCCGCCGCGCGGTCCGCAGCAGGCCGCCGCGCGGCGCGGCGACTTGCACTGTGTCGGCCGCCGGCGGCAGCCCGGCGTCCGCCCGCGCCACCGTCACGAGCGCCGACTCGCCCTTGATCAGCAGCACCAGCACGGCGACGACGAGGCCGAGCGTCGGCTCCTCGGCGCGGATGCCGAGCGCGATCGGCAGCGCGGTCTCGGTCAGCCAGTGGCCGATCCGGTCGAGGTAGATCCCCGCCGTCGAGCGCACGTCGCGCCAGCGCGCCAGCTCACCGTCGGAGCAGTCGAGCAGGATCTGCAGCTGGATCAGCAGGAACGCGGCGACCGCCGGCAGCACGCCGGGCAGGCACAGCACGCCCGCCGCCGCCAGCCCGCTCGCGATCATCAGCCAGGTCACGCCGTTCGGCGTGATCGGCGTCCGCAGGAACGCGCGCGTGAGGTACGGCGACGCGCGGCGGATGTAGAGCCGCCCCGCCCAGTGCTCGCCGCTATTGCGCTCGAAGATGGAGGCCGGCTGCGTGGCCTCCCGCAGCTCAGCGACCGTGGGCATCGACGAACTCCGCGACGGCCCGCCGGGCGCCCGCCTCGTCGAGCGCGAGGTGCTCGAGGATGGTGAAGCGGTCCGGCCGGGTGTCGGGCGCGCGCACGACGGCCTGCGCGAACTGCTCGTCGCTGAGCCCGAGGTCGGCCGGCGTGCGCGGCAGCCCGTGCCGGCGCAGGCACGCGTCGAGCCCCGCCGCCAGATCCTCGTCGTCGCGCAGGAACGACGTGAAGAGGCTCGCCGCGCCCGCCAGCTCGCCGTGGTGCGCGGTGTCGGGGAACAGCACGTCGATCGCGTGCAGGATCTCGTGGTCGCCGCCGCTGCACGGGCGGCTCGACCCCGCCGTGGCCATCGCCAGCCCCGACAGCACGAGCGCCTCGGCGAGCGCGATCAGGAAGTCGTCGTCCTCGATCCCGTCCTCGCGGTGCACGATCGACGTGGCGGCCACGCGCGCGAACGTCACCGCCACGCCGTCGACCGCCTCGCCGCGCTCGCGCTCGGCCAGCCGCCAGTCGGCGATCGCCGACAGGTTGCTGACGGCGTCGCCGATCCCCGACCGCCGCATCGCGGGCTCGCTTCGCCGGACGTAGTCGAGGTCGACCACGACCGCGATCGGCATCTGCACGCCGTAGGACGCCTTGCGGCCGGCTTCGTCGTCGAGCGAGGCGACCGGCGAGGCGATGCCGTCGTGCGCGAGGCTCGTCGCGACCGCCACCACCGGCAGGCCGGACAGGCTGGCCGCGTACTTGGCGACGTCGAGCGTGCGGCCGCCGCCGATCCCGACCACCGCGTCGTAGAAGCCCGCGCGCAGACGCGCCGCCAGTTCGGCGCCGGCCTGCACCGAGCCGCCGGCGACGTCCCAGATCTCGCCGTTGCCGAGCTGCGGCCGCAAGGTGGTCGCGATCTCCTCGCCGAGCCCGGGGCCGACCACCACCGCCACGTGGCCGCCGCGGGAGATCCGCCGGTCGGCCAGCAGGGGCGCGAGCCCTTCCACCGCTCCCGGTCCGATGTCGACTGTGAGCGGCGTGCCGACCATGCGGGTCAGCAGCGGCACGCGACCTCCCGCGCCCGCGCCAGGTCGCGGCTGTCGTCCACCTCGACCCAGTCGACGCTGCCGATCGGGGCGATCCCGACCCGCCCGCCGCGGTCCGCGAACTCCTGGAAGCCGTCCTCGTAGTAGAGCGACGGGTCGCGCCGCCACGTGGCTTCGAGCGCGTCGGCGAGCGGCGCGGCCGCGGCCGGCTCGATGAGCGTCACGCCGATGTACTCGCCGTGCGCGGTGGCCGGGTCGAGCGACTTGTGGATCCGGTCGAGGTGGCCGTCGTGGAGGACATGGACCTTCATCTCCTCCTCGCCGAGCGGCTTGGAGTCGTCGACCGCGATCAGCACCTCCGGCCCGCGCGCCTCGAGCAGGCGCTCCTCGACCGACGCGGGGTGGACGGTGTCGCCGTTGGCGAGCAGGACGCCCTCGGCGAGCGCCTCGCGAGCGCACCACAGCGAGTAGGCGTTGTTCCACTCCAGCGCGCGCGGGTTGTAGAGAAGCTCGACGGCGAGGCCGTGGCGGCGCTCGAGCGCGGGCACCCGCTCGGCGAGGCGGTCGTGGGCGTACCCCGTGACCACCACGGCCTGCTCGAGCCCGACGTGGCGGAAGTTGCCGAGCGCGACGTCGAGGATCGTGCGGTCGCCGTCGACGCCGAGCAGCGTCTTCGGCAGCTCCGCCGTCTCCGGCCCGAGCCGCGTGCCGGCGCCGGCGGCGAGGACGAGGCCGATCACCGGCCCTCGCTCTTCTCCGGCCCGGACGTGAGCGGCGATGCCGTCATTGGCCCTCGTCCTCCTCGTCCTCGTACTCGAGCGGGCGCTGCACGCGACCGATCGCGACCCAGCCGTAGACGGCCTCGGCCACGAACGCGACGCCGAAGACCCCCGCGGCCACGTAGTAGCCGGCGGGCAGCGCGCCCGCCACCAGCAGCACGAACGCGACCGCCAGCCGCCCGTCCCAGCCGCCGGAGAGCGCGCTCACCCAGCGCGCCGGCACGACGCCGCGATGGCGCAGCCGGTATACGAGGTCGTAGTGCCGGAACGTCAGCGCCGCGAGCAGCGCGAACGCGGCGGGGTACGCGTCGGGCCCGTGGAGCGCGGCGATCCAGATCAGCGCGCTGTACTCGGTCGCCCGCACCAGCGGCGGCTCCGCCCACGTCGCGCGCGGGCGCGGGCGCGAGCCGGTCGAGGCTCCCGCGGTCAGCAGCACCCACCCGATCACGGCCGCGGCGGCACCGTGCGGGACATCGCCGCCCCAGATCGCGGCGACCGCGAGCAGCGGCACCAGCGCGGCGGCGATCAGCACCGTCGCCGGAAGCTGCGCGAGCGGCAGGGCGCCGAGCGCGTGCGCGATCGGGCCGTCGTCTCGGTACACGGCGATCGGGTCGTGCCGCGGCAGCGCCGTGGCGGGCACGTCGGCGGCAGCGGCGCTCATCGCACCGACCGGAGGACCCGGCCCGTCTGGGTGTAGAACCCGGCCACGGCGGCGCACGCGAGCAGCACGACGAACGTTACGCGCGGGGTGAAGAACGCGGCGGTGATGGAGATCGCCGCGAACCGCTCGCCGATCGGGAACGACAGCATGCGCTTGATCCAGCGGACGCCCGGCCCGCGGTCGAGCCGGCGCCAGGCGGCCAGCGCGCGGTCGGCGAGCGACCGGTCGCGCTCCGGCTCCAGCGTGCCGTCGCCGGCGCGCCGCGCCGCGGCCGCCGCGCCCGCGTAGTCGAACGGCTGCTCGAGCGGCGGCTGCGCCGTGGTACGGATCGCCTGCTGCTGCGTCGTGCCGAACGCGAAGTCGGACATGTGGCGCACGGTCTGGGCGGTGATCGCGGCGCACGCGAGCAGCCAGACGGGGTCGCCCATGCGGCTGGCGCCGATCGCCAGGCCCGCGAACGCGAGGTACTCCTTCGTGCGGTCGAACACGGAGTCCAGCCAGGCGCCGAGCTTCGAGAACGTGCGGGTGTAGCGCGCCAGCTGGCCGTCCACGCAGTCGGTGGTGAACGCGAGCTGGAGCAGCACGGCTCCGGCGATCAGCCCCCAGCGCTCGCCGGTGGCGAAGGCCGCCGCCGCGACCAGGCCGATGAGCGCCGACGCCGTGGTCACCTGGTTCGGCGTGAACCCGCGCCTCGCCGCCCAGCGCGCGATGTAGCGCGAGTACGGCGAGACGAAGAACGTCGTGAAGAAGCCGTCGGTGCCCTTGACCGCGGAGTCGAGCAGGACCCGGTCCTCGTCGATCTGCTCGATCTCGCGCGCGGCCTCGGCCGCGGCCGCGGCGTCGTGCGGGCGGCTCCAGTAGAGCTTGCGGAGGTGACTGCCGCCGAGCGCCGCGCCGCCGCGGACGAGCCCGACCAGCAGCAGAGCGACGGCGTCGTCCGGGGCGGCGGCCATCCGGTTGCGCAGCCGCGCCTCGTCCTCGTCGGAGAGCGGGACGGGAGCGGGCTCCGACATCTCCTCGTCCTCGACCGGTTCGTCGAGCAGCTCGCCGCCGGCCGCCATCCGCGCGAGCCCGAGCCTCCAGGAGAGCGCCTTGCGGTCGAGCTCGTCCTGCCAGGCCCGCGGCGGCGCGGCCGCGCTCGGCGCGAGGTGGCCGGCGGCGGCAACCAGGGCCGGGACATCGGCGGACGCGACCTTGAGGACGCCGAGGAACGCCGCGGTCGGCCGGTACACCGCGTGGTAGGCCGAGGCCGCGCTGACCACTCGGCCGCGCCGGCTGCGGATGCGGAACGCCGTCGGCCGCCGCGCGCGGCCGCCGGAGAGCACGCCGGTCGTCACGCGCGGGTCCGCGAGCAGGCCGGCCAGCGCGGCGTCGTGCGTGAGGATGTCGCCGTACGCGGCGACGATGCCGCCGTCGGCGGCGCTCGCGACGTCGGCCACGATGCCGAGGTCGCCCGCCACGTCCGGCGAGGCGAGCACCTCCGCTCCCGTGCCCGCGAGCGCGCTCCGCACGTCCGGCTCCCACGCGGGCCGCGTGACGACCACCGTGCGAGGGATGCCGAGCGCCGCGAGCTGCCGGGCCAGCCGGCCGAGCAGCGTGCGGTCCTCCCACGGCAGCAGCGCGGCGGCCCCGCCGTCGGCGGCAGGGGCGGTCGCCAGCAGCACGGCGGCATCCACCGACGTCGCGCCGAGGACGGCCGCGGGCGGCGTCGAGCCGGCCGGCGGCGCTTCAGCGCTCCTGTCACTCAACCCGCTCGTCAAAGCCGTCGGAGCCTAGCGTTCCGCCACCACGGAGAGGCCAGGGGACCGGGCGTGCGGGTACGCTGGCTGCCGTGCAGCGCGCGCAGCTTCCTCCGCACAAGACCGCGACGTTCGTGATGACGCGCTGGAAGGCGATGTACGTCTCCGTCAACAAGGCGGCGTGTACGGCCGTGAAGTGGCTGGTCGCGGAATTGCAGGAAGAAGACCCGGCGCGCTTCCACCGGTCGCTCAGCCGCGAGGTCACGCGCACGATGACGATCCACCGGCGCCAGCTGTGGCAGAAGACGCCGATGGCGAAGCGGCTCCCCGACGACGAGCTCGCGAAGATCGACCCCGATCAGGGCTGGTTCGTCTTCGGCGTCGTCCGACATCCGACCGCGAGGCTGTTCTCGGCCTGGCAGTCCAAGCTCCTGCTGCGCGAGCCCTGGTTCCTCGAGCAGTACGGCGACGAGGAGTGGTTCCCGCGGCTGCCGCAGACCGGAGCGGACATCGTCGAGGAGTTCGTGCGCTTCGTCGGGCTCGTCGCGCAGGACCCCGAGCAGCGGATCATGCGCAACCGCCACTTCGCGCCGCAGGGCTGGATGCTGGCCGCCGACAAGATGCCGTACACGCGGATCTACAAGACGAGCGAGGTCTCCGAGCTGCTCGAGGAGTTCGAGGCGCACCTGCGCGCGAACGGCTACACCGGCGGGCCGCTCAAGCTCCCGCGCGCGAACGAGACGCCGCTCAAGCCCATCGCGGGGCTGTTCACCCCGGAGGTGCTCGACGCCTCGCGGGCGCTCTACGCGGGCGACTGGGAGCGCTTCGGCTACCCCGACCCGATGCCGAGCGGCCTGGATCCCGCAGCCCGCTACCACGACGAGGTGGTGGCCGAGCTCGGGCGGCTGATCGAACGCCAGGAGCGGATCAACGACCTCGCGCTCCAGGCCCGCGGCATCAAGCGCGCGGCGGCGGTCGTCCCCGACCTGCCGGCCCCGCAGCCCTCGCGCGTGCGGCGGCTGGCATGGCGCGCGAAGCGCCGCCTCGTCAGTGGGTAGTACGGTGCCGCCGCTCATGGCTCCCATCAGGCGGCTCGTCTATCGCTCCTTGCGCGCGGCGCTCATCCGCTACGTGCGCGCCAAGCCCCGCGACACCCCGGGTGCCGACAGGCGCGTGACAATCCTGATCGCCAGCGCGTGGGGGATGGGCGGCACGATCCGCGCGGCGCACAACCAGGCCAAGTACCTCGCCGCCCACGGGTGGGAGGTCGAGATGCTGAGCGTGATGCGCTCGCGCGACGAGCCGTTCTTCGGCTCGTTCCCACCCGGCGTCCGGGTCACCACGCTCGACGACCGCCGCCCCGGTGCGGTGCCGCGGCCCATGCGGACGGTCCGGCGGTGGCTGCGCCGCGTCCCCAGCGTCCTCATGCACCGCGCCGACCGGCGCCAGAAGATGTGGAACCTGTGGACGGACCTCAAGGCCGTCCACGCGCTGCGGCGGCGGAACGGCTTCCTCGTCGCCACCCGCCCGGGCCTGAACATCCTCGCGGCCGAGCTCAAGCCGCCCGGCATGACGATCGTCGGCCTCGAGCAGATGAACCTCGGGCACCACATCAAGGCCCTGCGGAAGGGCATGGCGCACAGCTACGGCGGCCTCGACGTGCTCGTGGCGCTCACCGAGGAGGACCGCGAGGCGTACCGGAAGCTGCTCGACGGCAACATCCGCCTGGCCGTGATCCCCAACACCGTGCACGACGTCGGCGGGCCGCCGGCCGACCTCGACAGCCGCACCGTGCTGGCCGCCGGCCGACTCGTGTACCAGAAGGGCTTCGACATGCTGATCAAGGCGTTCGCCCGCGTGCACGCCGCGCAGCCGGAATGGAAGCTGAAGATCTGCGGCGGCGGCGAGCTGAAGGACCAGCTCCACGCGGCCGTCGCCGAGCACGGGCTCGAGGGCGCTGTCGACCTCGCGGGGCCGTGCTCCGACCTGCCGGGCGAGATGGAGCAGGCCTCGATCTACGCGCTCAGCTCCCGCTTCGAGGGCTTCCCGCTCGTGCTGCTGGAGGCGATGGGACAGGGGATGGCGGTCGTCGCGTTCGACTGCCCGACCGGCCCGCGCGACATCATCGACGACCATCGCAACGGCCTCCTCGTCCCGCCCAAGGACGTCGAGGCGCTCGCGGCCGGCCTGCTCGAGCTGATCGAGGACGACGAGCTGCGCCGCCGCTGCGGCCCGGCCGCCGCGGAGACGGCGAAGCAGTACACGATCGACGCCGTCGGCCCGCGCTGGGAGGCGCTGTTCCGGGAGCTCGCCTGACGATCCGCCTGCTGATCATGAACGCGTTCGCGGTCGGCGGGACCGTGCGAGCGACGTTCACGCTGGCCGGCGCGCTGGCGGAGCGCCACGACGTCGAGATCGTGAGCGTCTTCCGCACGTCCGCCGACGCGCCGAAGCTGCCGCTGCCTCCGGGCGTGCGCCTGCGCGCGCTGACCGACCTGCGGCCGGCGACGCTGCGGCGCCAGTCGCTGCTGAAGCGCTGGCTGCACGCCCGCCCCAGCGTGCTCTTCACGTCCCACGACCACCGCTACCCGAACTTCAGCCTGCTCACGGACGTCGGGCTGCTGCGCTACTTCGCCTCGGTCCGCGACGGCGTCCTGATCGGCACGCGCCCGGGCCTCAACCTTGCGATCGCCCACCTGGCGTCGGAGTCGGTGGTGCGCGTGGGACAGGACCACATGAACCTCGCGAGCTACCACCAGGGCCTGCGCGACCGCATCGCCGAGGCGTACGAGCGGCTCGACCTCGTCACCACCCTCACCGAGCGCGACGCCGCCGCCTACCGCGAGCTTCTCGGCGACCGGCCGCCGGTCGAGTGCTTCCCGAACCCGGCCCCCGACGTCGGCGACCGCCGTGCGACGCTGGACGAGAAGGTCGTCATCGCCGCGGGCCGGCTCACCCGCCAGAAGGCTTTAGGCCGGCTCGTCAACGCCTGGGCCGACATCGCCCCCCGCCACCCCGACTGGCGGCTGCGGATCTTCGGCGAGGGACCCAAGCGTCGCGTCCTCGAGCGGCAGATCCGCCGGCGCGGGGTGGCCGCCAGCGCGCGGCTCGAGGGCTTCACCGACCGGCTGCACGACGAGCTCGCCCGTGCTTCGCTCTACGTCATGACGTCGCGGGTCGAGGGCTTCCCGATGGTGCTGCTGGAGGCGATGGGCGTCGGCCTCCCCGTGGTCAGCGTCGACTGCTACACGGGGCCGCGCGACATCGTCACCGACGGCGTCGACGGCCGGATCGTGCCCGAGGACGACCGCGCGGCGCTGGCCGAGGCCATGAGCGACCTGATGGGCGACGACCGCAAGCGGCACGCCTTCGGCGCCGCCGCGCTCGACAAGGTGGCCCGCTACGACCTGGCCGTGATCGGCGAGCGCTGGGAGCGGCGGCTGGCCGAGCTGAGCGCCGCCAAGGACGGCAGGCGGCGCTCGATCGCGGGCCCGGTGTTCTCCGCCCTGCACTGGCGAGCGCTCGAGAAGGCGGTGCGATGACCGAGGCCGAGCTGCGTGCCTGGAGCGCCGGGGCGGAGACCCGGGTGGAGCTGTGGACGCGCTTCGTCAACGAGACGGGCGCGGCGACCGTGGCCGAGATCGGCGTCTACCGCGGCCGGTTCGCCGCGCGGCTGCTCGGCGACTGTCCCGGCATCGCGACCTACTACATGGTCGACCCGTGGCGGAACCTCGAGGACTGGAACAAGCCCGCCAACACATCCGACGACGTGTTCGAGGGCTACTTCCGCGAGTCGATGGAGCGCACGGCGGCGCACGAGGCCAAGCGCGTCGTGCTGCGCGGCACGACGGTCGAGGTCATCGACGAGGTGCCGGACGGCTCGCTCGACTTCGCGTACATCGACGGCGACCACACGCTGCGCGGCATCACCGTCGACCTCATCCGCGTGTTCGGGAAGGTCCGGCCGGGCGGGTGGATCGGCGGCGACGACTTCACACCGTCGATCTGGCAGCACGGCGACGCGTACGAGCCGACGCTCGTGTTCCCGCTCGCCGTGCACTTCGCCGAGGCCGTCGGCGCGCGGATCTACGCGCTCCCGCACCGGCAGTTCCTGATCGAGAAGACCGCTGACAGCGATCATGCGTTCACGGACTTGACCGGCCGGTACGGTGACACCGGCCTGCGGCGGCAGTTCCCGTCACCCAGCGGACAGTCGCTGCTCAAGCGGCTGATCCGCCGGCACTGACGGCGAATCGAAGCCGCAGGATCCGTGTTCGGAAGCATCGTGCGGGCCCTCGTCTTCACCATCGCCCTCCTACTCGGCGCCGGCGCCGCGGCGCAGGCCGCGGAGGCTCGGACCGCCTCCTGCCTGGCGCCGGCCACCGGCGTGACCTGCCACGTCTGGACCGGCAAGGTCACGTTCATGGGCGACGGCGACACCGTCTACGTCGACATCGCGGGCGACGGGCTGCGCTCGTCGCCGCCGATCCGCATGACCGGCATCAACGCGACCGAGCAGACCGTGTACAGCAACGTCGCGAACCGGCGGCGCGGCGAGTGCCACTCGCTCGAGGCGACCGCGCGGCTCGAGCAGCTGCTGCGGCGCAACCGCTTCCGCGTGCGGCTCTACGCGATCGACCCCGCGAGCCACTCGGGCAAGCGGCTCAAGCGCGTGGTGGCGACCAAGGTGCGCGGCCGCTGGCGCGACCTCGGGCGCATCCTGATCTCCGAGGGTCACGCGATCTGGCTGCCGGGCCAGCGCGAGTACGCATGGAACGTCGACTACGCGCTGCGGGCCGAGCGCGCCGCGCGCCAGCAGCGCGGGATCTGGAACCCGACGTACTGCGGGCTCGGACCGAGCGACGCTTCTCCGCTGAAGGTGACCGTGAACGGTGACGTGAGCTTCCTCAGCGACGAGTGGGTCCGCATCCGCAACCTCGATCCTGTGAATGCGATCCCCCTCGGTGGCTGGTGGGTGCGCGACTCGGCGCTCAACAAGTTCGTGTTCCCGGACTGGGCGACGCTGCCGCCCGGCGAGTCGCTCACGCTGCACGTCGGCGAGGGCACCGACACGTGGACGGAGTTCTTCTGGCAGCGCCGCAAGCCGCTGTTCGGGAACATCGGGCCGTACGGCGACGGCGACACCGCGCTGCTGGTCGACCCGCAGGGCGACGTCCGCGCGTGGATGAGCTACCCGTGCGTCGGAGACTGCGCCGACCCGTACCAGGGGCTGCTGAAGGTCACCGCCAAGCCGCGCAGCCGCGAGTACGTCACGATCAGCAACGTCGGCGGCGTCTCCGTCGACCTCGACGGCTACCGGCTGCAGAGCCCGCCGTACAACTACCCGTTCCCGCTGCGCGACTCGATCCTCGGGCCCGGCGAGCAGATGCGGGTGTGGACGACCGGCGACCCCGGCGAGGACACGCGGCTCGAGAAGCACTGGGGCGAGGCCGGGTCGATCCTCAACGACGGCGGCGACAAGGTCCGCCTGTCGAGCCTGCGCGGCGTCCTGATCGACTGCTACGCCTACGGCACCGCCACCTGCTGAGCACGGATCGACCGATCCTCGCGGCCACGGGTCATCGGTCGATCCGTGCTAACACGCCGCCATGGAGTCCGCCCGCGCGCCCGACGGCGGCGCGCGTTACCCCACCCGCGCGCTCGTGGCGAGCGTGCTGCACGTTGTCGCCGGCGTGCTCCCAGGGTTCCTGACCGCGAGCCTGGCGCCGCGGATCGACGCCGACTTCGCGTTCAGCGAGGCGGCGCTGGGGGTGGCAGTGGCGATCGTGTACGTGGTCTGCGCGTTTCTGTCCTCGCCGTCGGGGCACCTGGTCGAGCGGCTCGGCGCGCGGCGGGCGATGCGCGGCGGGGCCGTGGCGACGATCGTGTGCTGCGCGGGCGTCGCGGAGCTGGCCGACTCGGCGGTCGCGCTGGTGGCGCTGCTCGTGCTCGGGGGCGTCGGGAACGCGCTGGCGGCGCCGGCGGCGAGCGGGGTGCTGGACCGGCACGTGCCTGAGTCGCGCCACGGCGTGGCGTTCGGCGCGATGCAGGCCGGCGCGCCGCTGGGAGCGGTGCTCGCCGGACTCGCGCTGCCGGCGGTGGCGATCCCGTTCGGCTGGCGGTGGGCGTTCGTGGCGACCGGGGCGCTGGCAGCGGTCGCCGCGCTGATCGCGCCCGCGGCGGCACTGTCGGCCCGGGACACGATCGCTGGGGCGCGCCCGCGCGGCCTCAGCTCGGTCCACGCGCTCGCGGTCACCGCCTGGCTGGCGAGCGCGGCCGGCACGGGGCTCGTCTCGTTCATCGTGCTCTACGCGGTCGAGTCCGGGCTCAGCGAGAGCGCGGCGGGCCTGCTGCTCGCGGCGCTCAGTCTCGCCGCGGCGAGCAGCCGGATCGCGCTCGGGCTGGCGCTCGACCGCGGCGGCGACGACCCGCTGCGGCCGGTCGCGACGATGCTCCTGCTCGGCGCCGGCGGCCTGCTCCTGCTCATCGCGAGCGTGCCCGCGGCGGTCGTGGTCGGCGCGCTGCTGGCGGGCGGCGTCGGCTGGGCGTGGCCGGGCGCGCTGACGTCGGCGGTTGTGGCCCGTGCGCCGGCCGCTCCCGCCTGGGCGGTCGGCGTGATGATGACCGGGCTGTTCGCGGGCGCCGTCACCGGCCCGCTCGCCACCGGACTGCTCGCGGATCGCGAGCAGTTCACGGCGGCGTGGCTGATCCTGGCCGCGTTCGCGCTGGCGGCGGCCGGGACCGTGGCGGTCGTCAGTCGGCGATCAGCTCGTTCAGGTCCGGCTCCGACTCGATGAGCCCGTACTCGAGGCTGAGCTGCGACAGCCGCTCGATGGTCGGCAGCGTGAGGTCTGCACGCCACTGCGGCAGCTTGATCTTGGCCGCTACCTCGGGCGGGATCTGCGTGTACTCGGCGAGGACGTCGCGGACCGCGTCAGGGTTGCTCTGTGCGTATTCGAGTGACTGCTCCATCGCGGTCACGAAGCGCTTCACGACGTCCGGGTTCTCCTCCGCGTACTGCTTGGACGTGAAGTAGGTCGCCACGGTCAGGTCGGGCGCGGTGTTGACGTAGAACGGGTCGATCCCCTTCGCCTTGCCGGCCAGGCCCTGGCTGACGAACGGCTCCACCACACAGGCGCCGTCGACCCGATTGGCCTCGAGCGCGGCGTTCATGTCCGGAAACGGGACCTCGGTGAACTTCAGCGTGCTGACGTCGACGCCCATGTCGGTGAGCGACGCCTTGATCGTGACCTCGCAGATGTTGCTCAGGGTGTTGACCGCGATCGTCTTGCCCTCGATGTCCTTCGGCTCCTTGACCGGCCCGTTCTTGAGCACGAGCAGGTTGGCCCACGCCTCGTCCTCGGTCTTGCCGCCGAGCACGCCCTGGCTGATGATCGTGACCGGCAGATCCTTGGACGCGGCGATGAGCAGCGAGACGGTGTTCGAGAAGCCGATCTGGAAGTCGCCGCTGAGCACCGCCGGCGTGATCGCGGCGCCACCCTCGGCGAGCTGCGGCTCGATCTTGAGCTGCTGGTCCTCGAAGAAGCCCTGCTTCATGCCGAGGTAGAGCGGCGCGACGTCGGCGATCGGGATGACGCCGACACGCAGCGTGGTCTGCTCGGCGGTCTCGCCGCCGCCACCCCGCCGCCGCCTGCGTCGTCGTCGTCCCCGCAGCCGGCCATCGCGAGCGCAGCCGCGATCCCCAGCGCCACCAGCAGACCCCGTCGCATCGGTCCTCCCTCGTCGGACGGAGGAAGAATACACCAGACTATTTGGCTTCTTCGCGGCGCCGACGAGGCTGCGCCCCCACCAGCTATTTGGCTTCTTCGCGGCGCCGACGAGGCTGCGCCCCCACCAGCTATTTGGCTTCTTCGTCGAGCACCTGCTGGGCGACGGCGAACGCGGCGTTTGCGGCGGGCACGCCGCAGTAGATCGCGGTCTGGAGCAGGATCTCCTTGATCTCGTCGGCGCTGAGACCGTTGCGGCGGGCGGCGCGGACGTGCATCGCGAGCTCGTGCTCATGGCCGCCGGCGACGAGCGCGGCGAGCGTGATCGCGCTGCGCATGCGGCGGTCGAGTCCCGGCCGGGTCCAGATCTCGCCCCACGCGTACCGCGTGATCAGGTCCTGGAACTCGGCGGTGAAGGCGGTCGTGCGCTCGATCGTGGTGTCGACGTGTGCGTCGCCGAGGACCTCGCGGCGCGTGCGCATCCCGGTGGTGCCGCGCAGGAAGGGGGCGAGGACGCGGTTGAAGGCGGCCGCGAACTCGACGTTGACGATGTGCCGGCCGCCGTCGATCACGTGCAGGTGCGCGCCGGGGACGGTGTCGGCGACCTCCGCGAGCCAGTCGGGCGGCGTGGCGGGGTCGTCGGAGCCGACGATGGCCAGGACGGGCGCGCGCAGCGCTCTGAGCCGCCAGCGGACGTCGTGGGCAGCGATCGCCTCGCAGCAGGCGGCGTAGGCGTCGGGCTGGGTGGAGAGCAGCATCGCCTCGAGCCGCGCGCGCATGGCCGGCGGGGCGTCCGGCGTGAGCCAGCGCTCGAGCACGGCGGGCGCGACCGCCTCGATGCCGTCTTTGCGCACCGTCGCCGCGCGCTCGAGCCACGGGTCCGGCGGGCCGAACTTCGCGGCCGTGCAGCACAGCGCGAGCCGCTCGACCCGCTCCGGCGCCCGCAGCGCGAGCGCCATCGCGACCGCCCCGCCGAGCGAGAGGCCCACGAACGCGACCCGCTCGATCCCGAGCTCGTCGAGCAGCGCCAGCGCGTCGCCGGCCAGGTCGTCGACGGCGTATGGACCAGGCGGGGCTGGAGAGCCGCCGTGCCCACGGTGGTCGTAGCGCAGGACGCGGAACTCGCCGGCGAATGCCGCCGCCTGCTCGTCCCACATCCCGAGCGAGCTGCCCAACGAGCCCGCGAAGACGACCGCCGGTGCATCCTCCGGGCCTTCGATCACGTGGTGGGGCACGACGGTCACGGCGCGGCGGGGTCGTCGGCGGGCGACGAGGTCGTCGGGTCGTCGGTGCGCGACGAGGCGAGCGCGCGCTCGATGAGCGCGTTCACCGTCTCGCGGTCGAAGTCGCCGGGAAGGCCTTCGAGGTTCGCGGCCATGCGCTCGGCGTCGACTGTGAGACCTTCGAGCGCCTCGCGCAGCGACCAGGCGCCGCCGCCGGTCGCCGCCAGAGCGGTCGTGAGCGCGCCCCATTCGCTCTGCCACGCGCCGGCCGCGCGCTCGTGCTCGCCCGCCATCGCCTCCAGCAGCACTCCGGTGGCGCCGCGGGCGGCGCGCGCTGCGGCCCGGGCGCGGACGGCGCCGACCGGGTTGCGCTTGTGCGCCATCGCCGACGACCCGCCGCGGCCGCCCTCGCTCGCCTCGGCGACCTCGCCGACCTCGTTCTGGGCGAGGAGGACGATGTCGAGCGCGACCTTCTCGCAGGCGCCGGCGGCGATCGCCAGCGCCGCGCCCAGCGTGGCCACGCGCGTGCGGTCGCCGTGCCACGGGAGCGCGGGCTCGGCCAGCTCGAGGCGGGCGGCGAAGCGCGCGAGCACGTCCGGGCCGAGCCCGGCCAGCGTGCCGGCGCCGCCGCCGAGCTGCGCCGCGAGCTCGACCTCCGCCAGCCTTGCGCGGGCGGCGGCCACGCCCGAAAGCCACCCGGCGGCCTTGAGCCCGAAGGTCGTCGGGAGCGCCTGCTGCAGCAGCGTACGGCCCGCCATCGGCGTGCCGCGATGGTCGTCGGCGAGCCGCGCGCACGCCGCGACGACGCCGTCGAGCTCGTCCAGGATCAGCGCCCGTGCCCGGCGTGCCACCAGCATCGCCGCCGTGTCGAGGATGTCCTGGCTCGTGGCGCCGAAGTGCGCCTCGGGCGCCCGCTCGCGCAGCGCCCGCGCGAGCGGCACGACCGGGTTCGCCGCGTCGCGGCCCCAGTCGGCGCCCGCCACCGCGCGCGCGACGGAGTCGTCGCCGCACGCGTCGGCGACCGCCGCCGCCGCGTCCGCCGAGATCACGCCCTCGTCCGCCTGCGCCGCGGCCAGCGCCGCCTCGGCTTCGAGCATCGCGGCGACCCACGACTCATCCGACACGGCGGCGGCGAGCGCGTCAGGGACGAAGATCGAGGTGAAGCTAGACATCAAGGAAGGCGGTCTGGCGCTGGCCTTGGAGGTGGATGTCGAAGGCAAGCACACCGGACATTTCCCCGCCCACCCGCGCGATCAGGGTCGCGCGAACCGCGGGATCGTCGATCGAGCTCAGGAGCGGGTCGGCGGCGTTGGCGGCCTCCTCGTCCGGGAAGTAGAGGCGCGTGTAGAGATGCCGGAGCAGCCCGCGGGCGAACACGCAGACGGCGAGGTGCGGCGCCTGGCCGTCCGCCGGCCCAGGCTTGACGGTCACGAACTCGAACCGACCCTCGGCGTCGGTCGCGCAGCGGCCGAAGCCCGTGAAGCCGTCCTCGAGCGGCAGCTCCTCGCGCGTGTCCTCGGGGTGCTGGTAGCGGCCGTGCCGGTTGGCCTGCCAGATCTCCACCAGCGCGTCGTCGACCGGCTGGCCGTCGCCGTCGATCACGGCGCCGACGATCCGGATCGCGTCGGGGTCGCCGGACGGGACCAGCCGCTCGCCGCCCTCGTACGGCAGCGCGAACTCGAAGAACGGACCGACGGTCTGCGACGGCGTGCTGTCCGGCATCAGTCCTCCATCGGCGTCGCCTCGCGGCCGCGAAGCACGATGTCGAACTGGTAGCCGAGCGCCCACTCCGGCTCGGTTGTCTCGAGGTCGAAGCGCGCGATCAGCCGCTCCCGCGCGGCCGGGTCGCGGACCGACTGGAAGATCGGGTCGTGGGCGAACAGCGGGTCGCCCGGGAAGTACATCTGCGTCACCAGCCGCGTCGCGAACGCGGTGCCGAACAGCGAGAAGTGGATGTGCGCCGGGCGCCACGCGTTGTCGTGGTTGCCCCACGGGTAAGCACCCGGCTTGACCGTCACGAAGCGGTAGCGACCCTCGCCGTCGGTCATGCACCGCCCGGCGCCGGTGAAGTTGGGGTCGAGCGGCGCCGGGTGGCGGTCGGCCCGGTGCACGTACCGCCCGGCCGCGTTGCACTGCCAGATCTCGACCAGCGAGTCGCGCACTGGCTGCCCGTCGCCGTCGAGCACGCGGCCGGTGACGATGATCCGCTCGCCGAGCGGCTCGCCGGCGTGCTGGCGCGTGAGGTCGTGGTCGAGCGACCCGACCCGGTCGTGGCCGTAGACCGGCCCGGTGATCTCCGACAGCGTGTGCGGAATCAGGATCAGCGGGCGGTCTGGCGCGCGCAGCCGCGTCGAGCGGTAGTCGGGGGAGAGGTGCGCCGGGTGCGTGCCCTCGGGGTCCCGCCGGTAGCCGTTCATGTCTCGATCACCGTCGCGATCCCCTGGCCGACGCCGATGCACATCGCCGCCAGCCCCCAGCCGCCGCCGCGGCGGCGCAGCTCCCACGCCAGCGTCGTCAGTAGCCGCGTGCCGGAGTTCCCGAGCGCATGGCCGAGCGCGATTGCGCCGCCGTTGACGTTGACGATCGACGGATCGAGCTCTTTCCACTCGGCCAGGCAGGCGAGCGACTGCGCGGCGAACGCCTCGTTGAGCTCGACCGCCGCCAAGTCGCCCCAGCCGATGCCCGCCCGCGCCCTGTCCTCGTCGCCGGACAGCAGCAGCGCCGACGCCGCGTCGTTCATCGGCGACGAGTTGCCCGCCGTCACCGTGCCGTGCTTGCGGAAGACCGGCTTGAGCGCCGCCAGCTTCTCCATCGTCGTGTCCGCACGGATGGTCTCGTCGCGCTCGAGCTCCTCCATGGAGATCACTTCGTCGCGGACCAAGCCGGCGATCGCATCGCGGAGACTGGTGATCTCAACCATCCGGCCTAACCATCGCCAGGACGTCTCGCAGGTAGAGCAGGTGCTCGCGCATCGCCCGCTCCGCACGCGCCCGGTCGCCCTTCTCGATCGCCTTCAGGAGCGTCACGTGCTGGTCGAGCACGGCCGACGGCAGCACCGCGTCGCGCAGCTCCTCCAGCAGCTTCGGCTGCAGGACCTCGTACACCCAGCCGGTCAGCGCCGACGCCATCCGGTTGCCGGCCGCCGCCGCGATCTCGCGGTGGAACTCGGTGTCGGCCTCGTGGATCGCGTCGATATCGCCGTCCGCCGCCGTCTCGGCATTGAGCGCCGCCCGCAGCCGCTCGAGCGTCCCCTCGTCGGCCTGCAGCGCGGCGAGGCCGGCCAGCGGCACCTCGAGCAGCGTCCGCGCGTCGAGCAGCTCCTCGAGGGACACGGCGCCGGTCTCGAGCATCATCCCGATCGAGTCGCTGAGGCTGCGGCGCACGCCCTGGTCGGCGGTGTGGGCGACGAAGATGCCGCCGCCGGGGCCCTTGTTGGCGCGGATCAGGTTGCCGCTGGCGAGCAGCTTCAGCGCCTCGCGCAGCGTCGGGCGACTGACGCCGAACTCGGACGCCAGGTCCTCCTCCCGACCCAGGAAGTCGCCGGGGCCGAGACCGGACGCCTGGATCCGGTACTGGAGCGCCATCGCGACCTGCTCGCTGGCACCGCGGATCCTCATGACCACCCCCGCTCACGCAGGTCGACCACGCGGCGCGACTTGTTCTCGCTGCGCGGCAGCACGCCGCCCGCCACCGGCACGATCCGGATCCGCAGCCCGAGCTGGTGGCGCATGACCTCCTGGAGCTTGCGCGCGCGCGAGCCGTCCTCGAGCTCCACCTCGAGCTTGATCTCGTCCATTCCGCCGGGCTCGGTGTAGAACGTGATCCGGAACTCGCCCGAGCCGGTGACCGACCGCACAGCCTCCTCGACCGCCGACGGGAAGACGTTCATGCCGCGGATGACGACCATGTCGTCGGTCCGGCCGACGATCCCGCCGGGCAGCCAGCGGTCGTGATGGCCGCCGGGGCACGGCTCGTCGGTGTTGAGGACGACGTCGCCCGTGCGGTAGCGCAGCACCGGGAACCCGGTGCGGCCGAGCGGCGTGACCAGCAGCTCGCCGCGCTCGCCGGGCGGGACCGGCTCGAGGTCGGCGCCGACGATCTCGCACGTGAACTGCGACCCGTCGACGTGCAGCCCGCCGCCCTCCGGGCACGGGTAGCCGAACGGGCCCGCCTCGGTTGAGCCCGCGTGCTCGTACACGCGCGCGCCGAACGCGTCCTCGATCGCCGAGCGGACGGCCGGCAGAGAGGCGCCCGGCTCGCCGGTGCAGACCACCGCCTCGATCGTGTCCAGCGCGGCCTCCATCTGCTGCTCGACCGCGACCTCGTGCAGGCGCAGCGCGTAGGTCGGCGTGCACGCCAGCGCGGTCGCGCGCGTGTCGGCGATCGTCTGCAGCCGCTGCGCTGAGGTCATGCCGCCGGTGACGACGGTCATCGCGCCGACCTCCTGCAGGCCCTCCTTGGTCGCCCAGAAGTGGATGTGCGGGCCGAACGAGAACGCGAGCGCGACGCGGTCCTGCGCCCCGATCCCGATCTGCTCGAAGCTGCGCGCCAGGCACGCGCGCCACCACGCCCAGTCCTCCGCGGTGTCGAGCACCCGCAGCGGCGGCCCGGTGGTGCCACTCGTCTGGTGGACGGCGACGTAGCGGCCGAGCTCGTAGGTCAGGTTGGTGCCAAACGGTGGGTGCGCGGCCTGGTCGGCCACCAGCTCCGACTTGGTGAGCGGCGGCTGCGGCTGCGACCGGTCCCAACCGGCGAGGCGCGCCTGGTGGAACGGGTTCCGCGCCAGGACCAGCTCGAGCAGCTCGTCGTAGACGATCACGGTGCGACTCTGGCCTCTTCGCGTTTGATCAGGCGGTACACGTGCGCGCGCAGCCGCGCGAACTCCTGCAGCTCCTTGGTCTCGACCTGGTCGCGCGGGCGCGGGAGGTCGACCTCGAGGATCTCGCGGACGCTGGTCGGGGAGGGGCCGAGCACGACGATCCGGTCGCTGAGATAGACCGACTCGTCGATGTCGTGTGTGACGAAGACGATGGTCACGTCGTAGCGCTCGCGCACCTGCAGGATCAGGTCCTCGAGGTCCGCGCGGGTCTGGGCGTCGACTGACGCGAACGGCTCGTCCATGAGGAGGATCTGCGGCTGGTAGGCGAGCGCGCGGGCGATCGCGACCCGCTGCTGCATGCCGCCGGAGAGCTGCCACGGGTAGCGGTCGATGAAGCGCGTCAGCCCGACCGCCTCGACCGCCTCCTCGACCAGCCGCGCCCGCTCGGCCTTGTCGACCGACTTGTGGCGCAGCGGCAGCGTGACGTTGCTGCGCACCGACATCCACGGCATCAGCGAGCGGCTGTACTCCTGGAAGACAAGCGCCATCTCCTCGGGCGGCTCCGTGACCGGCCGGTCGCCGAGCAGCACCCGGCCGGCGGTCGGCGCCAGGAGGCCGGACATGATCTTCAGCAACGTCGTCTTCCCGCAGCCGGACGGGCCGACGACGCAGACAAACTCGCGCTCGGCGACCTCGAAGCCGACGTCGGCGATCGCCTGCGTGTCCCCGTACGCCTTGGCCAGCTTCTCGATCCGCAGCATCAGCTGTGCGCTCCGCGGTGCCAGGCCAACACGCGTCGCTCGACGCCGGCGAACAGCAGGTTGAGCACGTAGCCGAGGATCCCGAGCAGCAGGATCCCGGACCACATCTCGGGGATCGCGAACGTCCGCTGCGACTGGAGCACGAAGAACCCGATCCCGTTCGTGCTCGCCACCATCTCGCTGATCACCATCATGATCACCGCCAGCGACAGGCTCGTGCGCATGCCGGCGAAGATCTGCGGGCCGGCGGCCGGCAGGACGACCAGGCGCAGCCGCGTGAGCCCGCGCACGCCGTAGACGCGTGTGGTCTCGGCGAGCGTGGGATCGATCCCCCGGATGCCGTCGACCGTGTTCAGCAGCACCGGCCACAGGCACACGAAGGCGATGATCAGGACCTTCATCGTGTTGCCGACGCCGATCACCACGATCGCGAGCGGCAGCAGCGCGGGCGGCGGGATCGCGCGCAGGAACTCGACGATCGGGGCGGCCGCGCGGCGTGCCGTGCTGTACAGGCCGAGCGGGATCCCGACGAGGACCGCGACGACGACCGCGAGCGCGTAGCCGGCGGCGAGCCGCAGCAGGCTCGGCACGACGTCGCTGCCCACGCGCTCGAACACCCAGGTGTCGTTGAACGTCTCGAAGATGTCGGTCAGCGGCGGGTAGTAGAAGGTGTCCGAGCCCGCCGACCACGCCGCCCACAGCCCGAGCAGCGCGAGCGGGACCGCGACCTCCAGCACCGTGCCGAGCCGCTTCACGCCGCGACCTGCCGGTGCGCGGGATGCCAGTGCAGGACGCGCCGCTCGGCCTGCGTGGTGAGCACGTTCAGTACCCAGCCGAGCAGGCCCGTCGTGATGATCAGCGCGTACATGAGCTCGATCGCGCCGCTCTGGCGTGCGACATTGATGCTGCGCCCGAGGCCTGCGCTGCCGATCACGATCTCGGCCGTGACGGCGAGGATCAGCGCCACGGCGCTCGAGATCCGCAGGCCGGTCGCGATGTAGGGCACGGCGCTCGGCAGCTTGATCCGCCACAGCCGCTCGAAGCTCCCGAGGCCGAACGACCGCGCGGTGTCGGTCGCGACCGGATCGACATCCTGGACGCCGTAGAGCGTCTGCACGAACAGCGGCCAGAAGCTCGCGAACGCCGCGAGGAAGACCTTGCTCTCCAGCCCGACGCCGTAGATGAGCACGGCGAGCGGGACGAGCGCGACCGACGGGATCGGCCGCAGGAACTCGACCACGAAGCGCACCGAGCGGTACACGAGCGGGCTCGAGCCGATGAGGATGCCGAGCGGGATCGCGAGCGCGGCGGCGATGCCGAGCCCGAGCGCCCAGCCCTGGAGCGTGCTGCCGACCGCGCTCCAGAAGTCGCCGTCCCCGAAGAGCCGGACCAGCTCCTCGACGGTCGCGGTCATCGACGGCACGTGGTCCTCGTTGAGCAGGCCGATGCCGACCACCAGCTCCCACAGCGCCAGCGCGCACAGGACCGCGACGGTCGGCGCGATCATTCGTACGGCATCCCGGTGTAGTTCTCGGCCAGCATCGTGCCCGCCGCGCGCGAGGACGTGACGTAGTCGAGCTCGGCGATCTGAAGCCGCGCCTGGATCTCGTCCTCGTCCGGGAAGCGGTGCAGCATCGAGGTCATCCACCACGAGAAATGCTGCACGCGCCAGACGCGCCGCAGGCACGTGTCGGAGTAGGCCTCGAGCCCGCTTTCGTCGCCCTTGTGCAGCCAGTCGGCCAGCGCCCGGGCGAGCACCCGCACGTCGGCGACCGCGAGGTTGAGGCCCTTGGCGCCGGTCGGCGGGACGATGTGCGCGGCGTCGCCGGCGAGGTAGAGGCGGCCGTGCTGCATCGGCTCGACCAGGAACGAGCGCATCGGCGTGATGCCCTTCTCGACGATCGGGCCCTCCTTCAGTGTCCAGCCGTCGTCGCGCTGCAGCCGGGTGTGGAGCTCCTGCCAGATCCGCTCGTCGGGCCAGTTCTCGATGTCGTCGTGCGGGTCGACCTGCACGTAGAGCCGGCTCAGCTCCGGCGAGCGGAGGCTGTGCAGCGCGAAGCCGCGCTCGTGGTGGGCGTAGACGAGCTCGTGGGTGGAGGGCGCGACCTCGGCGAGGATCCCGAGCCAGCCGAACGGGTACTCGCGCGTGCGCTCGGTCAGCGCCTGCTTCGGGATGGCGTTGCGGCAGACGCCGTGGAAGCCGTCGCAGCCGGCGATCGCCCGCGGGCACAGCTCGTGCTCGGCGCCGTCGTGGCGGTAGCGGACGAGCGGGGCTTCGGGGTCGACGCGGACGTCCTCGACCTCGAACAGGAGCGGCAGCCTGTCGGCCCGGCGGCGCTCGATCAGGTCCTTCACGACCTCCTGCTGGCCATAGACCATGATCGCCCGGCCCACGAGCCCCGCGAAGTCGATCCGGTGACCCTGGCCGTGGTAGCGGAGCTCGATCCCCTCGTGGACCGCGCCCTGGCGGTCCATCCGCTCGCCCACGCCGGCCTCGCGCAGCGTGTCCATCGTCCCTTGCTCGAGCACACCCGCGCGCACGCGCTGGACGACGTACTGCTCGTCGCGGAGCTCGAGCACGACCGACTCGATTCCACGCAGGTGCAGCAGGTGGGCGAGCAGCAGGCCGGCTGGCCCCGCGCCAACGATGGCGACGGGAGCGGCTATCCCCAGACCTCCTGCGCGGTCTCCACGATCCGCCGCAGCTTGGCGACCTGCTGGTCGTAGCTGAGGACGTTGCCCTCGACGGTCGAGCTGAAGCCGCATTGGGGGGAGAGGCAGAGCTGGTCGACGTCGACGTACCTCGTGGCCTCCTCGATGCGGCGCTTGAGCAGGTCCTTGTCCTCCAGGTCGCCGCGCTTGGTCGTCACGAGCCCGAGCACGACGATCTTGCCGGGCGGCACGAAGCGGAGCGGCTCGAAGCCGCCGGAGCGGGCGTCGTCCCACTCCATGAAGAAGCCGTCGACCTGCAGCTCGTTGAACAGCGCCTCGGCAATGAAGTCGTAGCCGCCCTCGGCGACCCACGAGGAGCGGAAGTTGCCACGGCACATGTGGGTGGTGACCGCGATGCCCTCCGGGCGGCCCGCCAGCGCCTCGTTGATGTGGCGGATGTAGCTCTCGTGCAGATGCTCGGCGTCGGCGCCCTGGGCGGCCATCATCTCCCGCTGCTTCGGGTCGTTGAGGTAGGCGAGGCTGGTGTCGTCGAACTGCAGGTACGTGCAGCCGAGCTCGCCGAGCCTCTTCACTTCCTCGGCGTAGGCGGACGTCAGGTCGGCCCAGAATTCGTCCATCTCGGGATAGACGGACTCGTCGATCGCCGCCCGCCCGCCGCGGTAGTGGACCATGCTCGGACTCGGGATCGTGAGCTTCGGCGTGGTCGTGGTGGTGAGCGACTTCAGGTACTCGAAGTGGTCGCCGAAGATCGTCTCCCCGATGCCGAGCTTGCCCTCGATGTGCAGCGCGGCCGGGGTGAACTCGATCGTGCCTTGCTCGTTGCGGAACTCGACGGTCAGGTGACCGGGGGCAGTGCTGACGCCCTCGAGCTGGTAGATGAAGTCCATGTGCCAGGCGGCGCGGCGGAACTCGCCGTCGGTGGCGGACTGGAGCCCGACCTCCTCCTGCATGCCGACGACGTCCTCGATCGCCTCGTCCTCGATCGCGCGCAGCTCGTCGTCGCCGATCTTGCCGGCCTCGTGGTCGTCGCGGGCCTGCATCAGCCGCTGCGGCCGCAGCAGGCTGCCGACGTGGTCTGCACGGAACGGCGGGCTGGATCTCTGGGCCACGGTCTACCTCCCTCGGCGTACCCTGCGTCAAATAGTTTGACGTATGGGCGCCGAGGGAGGGCCGAAGCCATCTACGAGACGGCAGCTTGAACGCCGCGGCGAGGCCGACGACGGCGAGCACGGCGAGGACGACTATCGCGATGATGGACTGCGCGAGCGCGTAGGGGAGCGAAGAACCTGCGCCTCGAGGCCGCGGTCTCGGGCACCCCGCCAACCGTCGCGGCGTTCATCCTCGACGAGGGCGAGTCGTTCGGCGAGATCTTCGCCGGGTTCCCGCCCACGCCCCTCGGCGACGCGCTTCGCCCGAGCCCCCTACCCGCTGCCGGGTGGCGAGACGGCCGTGGAGCTGTCGATCGCGCCCGAGCTCTACCGGCCCGCGTTCGCGACGGATCTCCCCGCCGACGTCACCGAGGCGCTGGCGGTCATGCAGCGTCCGTTCGCCGCCATCTTCGACGACCGGGCGCAGGCGGCCGCGTGGAAGACCCTGCCGTCGTGGGCGGCGGACGCCACGTCGGCCGTCCCGGTTCGCGGCTGAACGCGCCGCGCCGATCATGGGACGATGCGAGTCCCATGGTCGGCGCGGTTCGCCTCGATGCTGGGCCGCTGCTCGGTCGAGAGCCCGAGATCGAGCTCCTGACGTCGCTGCTGGACGGGATCGGCAGCAGCGGCGGGGCGCTTGTGCTTCGCGGCGAGCCGGGCATCGGCAAGTCGCGCCTCTTGGCGGAGGTCATGGCGCTCGCGCGCGAGCGCGGGATCGGGGTGCTGAGTACGACGGGGGTGCAGTCGGAGACGCATCTGCCGTTTTCCGGGCTGCATCAACTGCTGCGAGGTGTGCGGGCCCGCCGCTCGCGACGGGTTCGACGCACTGGGCTGCGGGCGTGGGGCGACCGGGCGCGGCGCGAGCTCCGCGCGTCGGGCGAGTCGAGCCGCCGCCGGGTTCCCGAGGCCCGCGATCGGCTCACCGCCGAGGAGCTCCAGATCGCCCAGCTCGCCGCCGAAGGTCTCACGAACCGCGAGATCGGGCAGCGGCTGTATCTTTCCCACCGAACGGTCGGCACGCACCTGTACCGCACGTTCCTGAGGCTCGGCATCACCGCGCGGAGCGAGCTGCGTGCCGCGCTGTCCTGGGATGCCGCCTGACGCGCTCTGGGTCTGCCCGGCGTGCGGGCAGACGTTCGTGTCGCGCAACATGCCGCACTCATGCCAGGTGGTGGGGCTGGAGGCGTTCTTCGAGCGCGCGGCGCCTGAGCTGCGAGAGCTGTTCGAGCGGTTTGTCGCGGCGGTGCGCGAGAACGGGGATGTCGTCGTCAACGCGACGAAGTCGAGGGTGGCGCTGCAGGCGCGGATGCGCTTCGCGGGGATCGAGCGGCCTCGGAAGCGGTACCTGGTGGCGACGTTTGTGCTCACGAGGCCGGTCGAGAGCGCGCGTTTGACGCGCGTCGAGTACGTCTCGCCGTACTACTACGTGCACCGGCTGCGGCTGGCGGCGCCGTCGGATATCGACGACGAGCTGCGGGGATGGCTGGCCGAGGCGTACGAGGTCGGGACGCAGCGCCATCTCAGCGACTCGGGCTGGGTGAGGGAGCGCCGACCGCCGGACTGGGTCCACGTCCCGCGCGAGGCCGCCGCGGCGGGACGGCAATCCCGCTTGTAGGGAATCAGGGAACCGCCCGGCCGGCTGCCGAGTGTCGAGTTTGTGGGCCTGAGGCGTATTAAGTCGACACTCGACCCGCTGGGGCTCGATTTCGCCTCCCTAAATGCCGAAGTTCGGCCCGCCACGTGCACGGGTCGCTTAGGATCGCCCGGACGAGAGGGAGCAGATGAGATCGAAGCTCGCAGCGGCGGTTGCCGCACTGGCCATGGCCGTCACGGCCGCACCCGCGGTCGCAAAGGGTCCGTCCGTGGACCTCGAGTTCCGCGGGCAGGCGATCGTCCCGAGCGGGACGACGTTCATGGGGACGACGGTCGGCGGCCTGTCGTCGATCACCTACGACGACAAGCTCGGCGTCTTCTACGCGATCTCCGACGACCAGGGCCAGTTCCAGCCAGCGCGCTTCTACACCGTCGGGCTCGACCTGGGCGACGGGCGGCTCGACACCGGTGACGTCCGCTTCCAGGGCGTCACGACGATGCTGGCGCCCAACGGCCTGCCGTACCCGACGGCCAGCCTCGACCCCGAGGGCTTGGCGCTCACGAAGGACGGCGAGCTGATCTTCACTTCGGAGGGCTTCCGGACCACCCAGATCGACCCGTTCGTGCGGCGCTACTCGCTCGAGGGCTCGTTCCTGGGCTCGCTGCCAGTCCCGCAGCCATTCCTGACCGCCGACCCCTCGCGGGGCGTCCGCCAGAACCTCGGGTTCGAGAGCGCCGGCGTGCCGAACAACGGGCGGTTCGTGTTCACGGGCACCGAGAACGCGCTCATCCAGGACGGCCCACTCGCGACGCTCGCCACCGGCAGCCCGGCGCGGATCCTGCGGTACAACCTGCAGACCGGCCGCCTCGACCGCCAGTGGGTCTACATGACGGACCCGGTCGCCGAGCCGCCCGTGCCGGCGACGCAGTTCACGGTCAACGGCCTCGTCGAGCTGCTGCCGCTCAACAACGAGTTCCTGATCGCGATGGAGCGCTCCTTCTCGGTCGGCGCGCCAGACACCGGGAACACGATCAAGCTCTACGAGGTCGCGCTCCCGGGGGCGACGAACGTCAACGGCATCGACTCGCTGTCGAGCAGCCTCGACCGCATCCGCCCAGCCGACAAGACGCTGCTGCTCGACCTCGACGAGCTCGGCATCCCGCTCGACAACGTGGAGGGCATGACCTTCGGCCCGCGCCTGCCGGACGGCAGCCGCTCGATCGTGCTCGTCAGCGACAACAACTTCGCCGCGACGCAGTTCACCCAGTTCCTGCTGTTCGCCATCAGGTAGCCGCAGCCAGGTTGACGCCGTAGTCGGCGAAGGCGGGATCGCGCGTCAGGACGCTCAGATCCTCTTCGAGTGCGTGCGCGACGAGCACTCGGTCGAAGGGATCCGCGTGGTGGCGGGGGAGATCGGCGGCCGCCTCGAGCAGCCGCGCGGTGACCTGGAGCATGCGGAACTCGGCCGCGAGCAGCGCGCTCAAGTTGCGTGGCGCGCGCAGCCGTCCGGCCTGGCGCTTGATTGCGGCCTCCCACACGGACATCGGGCTCAAGCAGCGATCGATCGCCGGGTCCTGCAGGAGCGCCCTCTCGCCGACCGTCAGGCGCGACGGATCGCCGAGCGCCCACAGCGCGATGTGGGTGTCGACCAGGATCGCGCTCACCGCGTGTAGTGGTCGAACTCCGGGAGCGGCTCGTCGAAGTCCGGGCCGAGCTCGATTTCTCCGGCCAGCACGCCGAGCCGTACCGGTGCATGCTCCGGCGCGATTGCCACCAGCCGCGCTGCTGGGGTGCCGTTTCGAGCGATTACAACCTCTTCGCCGCGTTCGGCGGCGGCCACGAGCTCGCTCAGCTTGGTCTTGGCGTCGTGCATGTTGACCTGCATAGCTAGAGGTTAGCTAGGCTGGATGATCCGGGTGCGGTGTGATTCGCTCACGGCGTGCGGGCGCTCGTCGTGACTTGGAGTCCGGGCGGCAATCTGCCGCCCATGCTCGCGGCCTCCGAGGGTCTCGCCGGGCGCGGGCACGAGGTCACGGTCATGGCGTCCGGCGCCACGCGGGCCGAAGCGGAGCGGCTCGGCGTGCCGGTGATCGGGTACGGCCTCACCCCGGACCCGGACGTGACGACGACGTTCGAGGCCCAGGCACAGGTCGCCATGGCGACGGCTGCGGGCGAAGAGATCGCGCGGGACACCCGGGACGCGATCGAGGAGATCCGCCCTGATGTGATCGTGGTCGACTGCATGCTGCCGGGTGCGCTTGCAGCCGGCCGTGCGACCGGGACACCCACCGCATCGCTCGTCCACTTCCTCTACGGAAGCGCCCGGCGCCACATGCTCGAGACCGGCAGCGGCTGGACGACCGATCTGCGCACGCTCGCCGCGACCTACCGCATGCTCGGGCTCGCGCCGTTCGAGGATTCGGTCGCGGCCTGGGAGGCGCCCGACCTCGTGCTCGTGACCGCGCCGCGTTGGGTGGACGTCGACGCCGGCGCCCCCGACGACGTCGTCCACGCCGGCCCGCTCGGCGTGCGGCCATGCCGCGCAGCCAGACGGGACCGTGCCCTGCTCAGCTTCAGCAGCACGGTCATGGACGGCCAGCCGGAGCTGATCGAGCGCGTCTGCTCCGCGGTCGCCGATCTCGGACTGCCCGCGACGCTCACGCTCGGCCCCGCCGTCGCGCGCGACGCCGTCGCGGTTTCCGAGACGATCGACGTCCTGACCGTCGCCGACCACGACCGGCTGATGTCCGAGTGCTCGATCGTCATCTGCCACGGCGGCCTGGGCACCGTGCTGCGCGCGCTCGCACACGGCGTCCCGCTGGTCGTGCTGCCTCTCGGCCGCGACCAGATCGGCAACGCGCGTCGCGTCGAGGACCTCGGTGTCGGGATCGCGTCTGACACCGCTCACATCGGTGACGCCGTGAGCACGGTGCTCGGCGACGCCTCGTTCCGCGCGGCCGCGGCGCGCGCCGCCGAGCGGATCGCCGCGGCCGAGCCCGACCGCACGGCCGCCGAGGCGATCGAGCGGATCGCCCCGGACTAGTGTCCCAATTCAGAAATTCGATGGCACTCGGCGGCGCCGGCCCGCGCCTGCCGGCACCCGGCATCCGGTCACGTGCCACCAGCATGCTCGCGGATGCCGTGCACCGGCAGACACGACCCGGCATCCGCCGGTGGTGCCACCGAATTTCCGAATCGCGACACTAGAGTCCAGACATGAGCACGCGGATGCACGACCTGCTGGCTCGCGCCCGCCAGGAGCTCCGCTTCGAGCCGATCGAGCGCCGCGTCCGGGCCACGGCGGGCGAGGACACGATCGTCGACAGCACGCGGGCGGCGCTCGTGTGGGAGCCGCGCCGCGTCGTCCCCTCGTACGCCGTGCCGGCCGAGGACATCCGGGCCGAGCTCGCCGCGGCAGCGCCGACGGACCAGGAGGCGCCCGGCGTCCTGCACCCCGGCATCCCGTTCAGCGTTCACACCACCGCGGGCGAGCCGGTCTCCATCGCCGGCCGCAACCCGGCCGGGTTCCGGCTCTCGGACGAGGCCCTGGCCGGCTACGTGGTCCTCGACTTTCGCGCCTTCGACGCCTGGTACGAGGAGGACGAGCGGATCGTCGGCCACCCCCGCGACCCCTACCACCGGGTCGATGTCCGCCGATCCACACGGCCGGTGCGGATCGAGGTCGACGGAGAGGTCCTCGCGGAGACCACCGACGCCCGCCTGCTGTTCGAGACCACCCTCCCGACGCGCTTCTACCTGCCGCGCGAGGACGTTCGCGCCGAGCTGCATCCGAGCGAGTCGAGTACGTACTGCCCGTACAAGGGCGAGGCGTCGTGGTGGTCCGTCGACGTGGGCGGGACGCGCCGCAACGACTTCGCCTGGAGCTACGAACAGCCGCTGCCGGACGGACCGCCGATCGCCGGCCTGATCGCGTTCTGGAACGAGCGGGTCGACGTGTTCGTCGACGGCGAGCGGCGCGAGCGACCCGGCAGCGCCATCTCGAGGGCGGTCGTCGAGGAGTTCGGCGCCTAGCCGCGCTCGCGCAGGAGTACGCTCGGCGGTATGCGCGGCGTCCTCGATACAGCGAGGTTCTGGGTGCCGCTGCTCGCGGGATTCGTGTGCCTCGTCGTGGCGACCTTCGTGAGCGCCGCCGTCGGCTGGCTCCTCATCATCGCCTCCTTCGGGCTGATCCTCGACGGCGCGACCGCGATGTGGGAGCGGGCCGGCAGCACCGGCAACCTGACCACGTATCGGCAGTAGCTCAGCCGGCGACGACGCTCGCGACGTACGCCGCGATGCCGTCCTCGCCGCCGTTGCGATACCGCTTGACGGCCCGCTGCATCGGCCAGATGACCTCGTCGCCATGCCGGAGGCTGAGGTTGAGCTCGTCGTCGGGATCGTCGTTCGCGGGGACCCACTCCCAGCCGTCGGAGTTCCTCCGGATCAGCTCGCCGATGTACGCGCCGAGCGCGAACAGACGCGGGCCGCGGTCCTCGGCAAGGAGGCCGCCCGGCTTCGGCGTGCCCGGGCCCGCCATCTGGTCGTCGTAGAAGCGGTCGAGCTCCTTCGCGCTGGCGATCGAGAAGTCCGCCTCGTAGCCGGAGGAGGTCAGGGCCTCGGAGATCCAGTCCGCCGCCTCCTGGGCGTCCCTCACGATCGGCTCGCGGCTCGGCTGGGCGACCGGCTCGGGCCGCGCCTCCTCGCCACAACCGGCGGCCAGGATCGCGAGGATGGCGCACGAGGCGAGCCGCATCGACGCGGTGTTACCCGATTCTGAAGCCTGTGGCGGTGGGGTGGAGGTCGAGCGGGCTCGATGGGAGGTCGGGCGCCGGCGCGTCGGTGTTGTAGCCGCCGGGCGCGACGTCGTTCGGCGCGTCCGGGTGGAACAGCGACGCGAGGAGCTGGATCTGGCCGCGGCCGACGTCCAGCTCGCCCATGCCGCCGCCATAGGTGATGAGGCCGCGGGCCTGGCAGGCCTCGTAGACGTCGAAGAGCTCGCGCAGGTCACCCACCCGGCACGGCTTGATGTTCACGGCCCGCGGCGGCAGCGGCGTCGCGTCCAGGTCGGCGACCGTGTGGATCGGCGCGTCGTAGGAGATGCGGCTCGACTCGGGCTCGAGCAGCTCCGCGACCTCGGGCAGGTCATGGCCGTCCTCGAGCAGCGCGTCGGGGAACGCCGCGATCACGCGCTCGTACATGGCCAGCAGCGGCCGCAGCTCGCCGACCTCGAGCCCGTACTGCCCCTTGAAGTCGATGATCTCGACCGCGCCGGTGGCGGCGACCTCGTCGATCAGCTCGGGTGTCCAGGCGGGTGTGGCGTCGAGCTTGAAGCGCAGGCCGGGGTGGTGGTCCAGCCGACGGCGGAGCGGGTTGAACGTCGGCGGGTCGCCGAGCCCGAGCGAGTTGACGAACCGCAGCGGCGCGGGCTCGCGGCCGAGGATCTCGTGGAGCGGACGGCCCGCCTGGTTGAGCGCGAGGTCGAGCGCGGCGGAAACGAACGCCCAGTTGCGCCACAGCCGTGCCATCTCGTACCGAGCCGGCACCGGCCATTGATCGAGCTCGCGCAGCCGCTCGCACAGCGCGCCGAGCGTCCACTCCCCGCCGAGCGGCAGCTCCGGCTGCGTGACGTGCAGCGTGTCGGTCTCCTCCTCGAACGGCGATACGTCCTCGCCGATCCCGTCCATGCCACCGCCGCGGAAGCGCACCCGCGTCGTGACGCGCTCGAAGCGGTTTCCCAGCAGAGCCGTCAGCCGCTCGAACTCGTACGACTCGACGAGCACCGGGAGCGAGCTCAGGCGGGCCCACGGCGAGCTGTCGGGTTCGTGGATCACGACGGGAACGAGTGGTGCTCGTGGGCCACGACCCAGCGGTCGTCCTCCTTGCGCAGGCCGAGCGTCAGTCGCAGCCGGTTCTCGGGCTTGGCCTCCAGCTCCTCCCGCGTGCCGCAGCGAAGGAGCGCGTGGGCGAACGCGACGTCCTCGCCGGCCGTGACGTCGAGCGAGAGGATGTCGAACGTCGCTCCGCGTGCCTGGTACTCGAAGAACCCGGGCCAGGTCTCGCGGTACGCCTGGATGCCGCGCACGCCGTCGTAGGGAGGCGGGACGTCGAACATGACGATGTCGTCGGCGTGGTGGGCGAGGACGCTCTCCATGTCGCCCGCGTGGACGGCCTCGGCCCAGCGCTCGATCAGCGCGCGGATCTGGTCTTCTTTGTGGGGCATGTCGATACGACCCGGTCGCGCGGGCATTCTCATCGCGCGTGCCCCAGGCGGCCTTCGCGCGGGTGTGCGGATCCGCTCCCGCCGACGTAAACGCGGCCTCGACCCATCCCGGCACCGTATCGCCCTGGCGCGTAGACGCAGGGCCGGGCGTTTATGGGGCTCGGTCTCGCGGGGAGAGGAAGGGTCCCGACGTAGGAGGACGGCGATGGCCCAGAACGGCAACGAGGAAGCGGTCGCGAGCTACGAGCAGGAGCTCGCTGACTACCTGCAGGAACGCATCAAGCCGGGACTCAACAGGGGCGCCATCCCGCTCCTGGCCCGGTCCATCGCCAAGGACATCGCTCATCGGGAGCATCCCAATAGCGGCCAGGACGAGAACGGCGCCGAGAACGAAGAAGCGCCCGACTTCGAGGCCGACATGCACGAGCTTCAGGCGGACCTCGGCGAAGACTGGATCCTGCGCTTCTCCGTCCACGGCGACGACGCATGGCTTACCGCGGAGAAGGACGACGGAAGCCAACGCGTGGAGGCACCGACCGCATCGGAGCTTCTCGAGAAGGTCGACCGGCTCGACGAAGGCTAGTCCGAGCCGGCGATCCCGGCGGCGCCGCCGACGGTGACGACGGCTCGTTTCATGGCGCGACACCTACCCCGCGCACGCCGGGTTCAGCCACCGGCCGCAACTCCCGCCGCGGGGAGGCGTTCAGCAATCGATGCGTCGTCTCGCTCCGCTGCTCGCAACCTTCGCGCTCGCCGCCGTTGCCCCGCCTGCGCACGCCGCCTCCGGCGAGGTCGGGATCGCCGATGACCGGATCCTGATGCCCGGCGGCCGGGCGGCCGACCGGGCGGTCGCGGAGTGGGCGGCGAACGGCGTCGACACCGTCCGGATCTTCGCCCAGTGGTCGCGGATCGCGCCCGCCCGCAAGCCGCGCGGCTTCCACCCCGCCGACCCCGCCGACCCGCACTACCAGTGGTTCTACGTCGACAACGCGATCGAGCGCGTGCGACTGGCCGGGATGACCCCCACGCTCACGGTGACCGGCCCCGGCCCGGTGTGGACGAGCTCCCGGCCCGGGCTCAAGCGGCCGGCGTACAAGCCGCGACCGCCGGCGTTCGCGGCGTTCGCGCAGGCAGTCGCCCGGCGCTACGCCGCGAAGGTCGACCGCTACATCCTCTGGAACGAGCCGAACATCCACGCCTGGCTGTCGCCGCAGGCCCGCTGCACGCGCCGCGGCTGCACGCCGGTGTCGCCGCACCTGTACCGCGCGCTGGCGCGCGCCGCATACAAAGCGATCGCCGACCACGACCCGATCGCGCAGATCCTGATCGGCGCGCTGTCCCCGCGCGGCCAGCGGCTGCGCGCCACCAACACCGTGATGCGCCCGCTCCTCTTCCTCCGCCGGTTCGGCTGCCGCAGCGACCGCTGGGCCCGGATCACGAGCAGCGAGTGCCGCCACTTCAGGCCCGCGACTGGCGACGGCTTCGCGATCCACCCCTACAGCGGACGGATCGCGCCGGAGCGCCCCCACCCGAACGCCGACGACGTCGGCCTCGCCCAGATCTCGAATCTCACCGCGACGCTCGACCGGCTCCAGCGCCTGCGCGCGATCCGCTCCACCACGCGGCGCCTCGGGATCTACATCGACGAGTACGGCTATCAGACCAGCCCGCCCGACCGGGTCGCCGGCATCAGCCCGCGCAAGCAGGACGCCTGGCTCCAGCGCGCCGCCTACCTCGCCTGGCGCCACCCGCGCGTGAAGCTGTTCACCCAGTACATCTGGCGTGACGAGCCACGCAGCCGCGACCGCTCGTTCAGCGGCTGGCAGTCCGGCCTGCGCTACGCCGGCGGCCGCGCCAAGCCGAGCCTCGCCCACTTCGACACCCCGTTCGCGCTCGACACCGCCCGTCGCCGGCTGTGGGGCCAGGCCCGGCCGGGCCTCGCGCACACGGTCACGGTCGAGCGGCGACCGCGCGGCGGGCGCTGGACCCCGCTCACCGTCGTGACCACCGACATCCGCGGCTACTGGACGCTGCAGCGCCGGCTGACCGCCAGGACGGCCTACCGCTTCAGGACGGACGACGGCCGGATGAGCGCGACGCTGACGCCATGAGCTGGGGCGGCTCGAGGGCCAGCGCGTCGTCGTAGCCCCACCTTCGCGGCCCGTCGGCGCTCGCGAACGCCACCGCGCGGAGCATGTTCCCTCGGTTGCCGTCGGCCACCGCGCGGCGCAGCCGCCGCTCCTGGCGCCCACTCAGCGGGGCAGCGCCGGCCTCGACGAGATCGTTGGCCATCGGCCGCATGACGACCGCCGCGAAGCCGGCGCGCCGCAGCAGCAGTGGCAGCGTCGACGGCGAGTAGAACTTCAGGTGGTTGGGCGTGAAGCCGCTCCAGCGGCTGCCGTTCGCCTTCAGCAAGAGCGAGTTCGCGTTGACGGTGAGGATCAGCAGCGCCCCGTCGTCCGTCAGCAGCGATCGCAGCACCGTCAGGTCGTCGACCGGCGTCGCGAGATGGGCGAGCACCGACCACATCGTGATGACGTCGAACCCGCCGGCGGCGATCTCGGGGACGTCGCGGGGCGCGCCGAAGTACGCGTGGGCGCCGCTCGGGCGCTCGCGCGCCTTCTCCACCGCGTCGCGTGAGAGGTCGACCCCGTAGCTCTCGAAGCCGCGCTCGCAGGCGAGCTCGAGGAACAGCCCCGCGCCGCAGCCGAAGTCGAGCAGCCGACGCCCGCGCCCGTCCGTGAACAACGGCGCGAAGGCGTCCGTGACCAGTCGGTAGCGGCGCCGGCGGTCGGTCGCGTAGTCGCCGGTGAGGAAGCGGCTGTAGCGACCGGTGTAGAGGTCGGCGAGCCGGTCGGGTCGGACGCCCGGGTTGCGGTACAGGAGACCGCACTCGGCGCAGCTCACGACGTGGTAGCCGTGCGGGGTCCGCAGCAACGGTCGCACGCGGCGGCACTCGCACATGCTGCACGGAACCGGCTCCTCGATCTCGCCGACCCCGACAGCGGCCGCGTGCTCGGCGAAGTCCACCGTCGCGGCGCGTCGCATCCGGCGGCGCCAGCGCCACTCGTGCAGCTTCGCGGCGCCCGGCAGCGCGTACGGGCGCATGGTCCCCGGTGGGATGCCGAGGTGCCGGAAGATCAGCCGATACGCGTGATACCGCTTCGATCGATGCGGCACGGACGCGCGAAGTATCGTGCACGGCATGGTGGTGGCGATCGCAGGTGGGCACGGGAACATCGCGCTGCGGCTCACGCGGCTGCTGAGCGAGCGCGGCGACCGCGTCCGGTCCCTGATCCGCAACCCCGACCACGTCGACGACGTGCGCGACGCGGGCGGGGAGGCGGTGGTCTGCGACCTCGAGGCCGCCGACGACCGCACGGTCGAGCAGGCGATCGAGGGCGCCGACGCGGTGGTGTTCGCGGCCGGTGCCGGACCGGGCAGCGGCTCGGAGCGCAAGGTCACGATGGACCTCGGCGGCGCGGTCAAGCTGATCACCGCCGCCAAGGGCGCCGGGATCGCGCGCTACGTGATCGTGTCGAGCATCAACGCGGACCCCGACACGCCCGGCGACGACACCTTCGCCGTCTACCTTCGGGCCAAGGGCCAGGCCGACGCCGAGCTGCGGGCCAGCGGCCTCGACTTCACCGTCGTCCGCCCCGGCCATCTCACCGACGACGCCGGGACCGGCTCCGTCAAGCTCGGCGAGGGCGTCGGCCGCGGCGACATCCCGCGCGACGACGTCGCCGCCGTGCTCGCGGCCGTCCTGGCCGCCCCGAACACGATCGGCGCCACGTTCGACCTCATCTCCGGCGACACGCCGATCGACGAGGCGGTCGCCGCCGTCTGACGATGTGGGCCGCCTCGCCGGCCGTCACCGCCGCACGCGGCGGATCTTGATGCTGCGGCTCCCACTCGAGGCGTACTTGTCGTCCATGACCACGAGCACGCGGTAGCGCCCGCCCTTGCGCTGGCGGATCGTCTTGCGGTAGCGCGACCGCTCCCCGCCGCTGAAGCGCGTGACGGTCCGGCCGACGTTGAACCACGTGTCGTCGCTGCGCCGCAGCTTCTGGATGACCACCAGGCGGCCGTCGACGGCCGGCCGCACGCGCCCGTGGAAGCGCAGCCGTCCGCGGCGCACGCCGCGCTTCACGTTGACGTGCCGCGTCACCTTGACCGTGGTCCCGACAACCACGATCGGGCTCACGACCGCCGGCTTGTTCGGCATCTGCACGAGGAACTGCGTGTTCACGGGGACCGAGGCGATCGTCTGGGAGAAGCTGCCGTCCGCGTTGGTGACCATCGTGTTGCCGGCGGGCAGGAACCCCTGCGTGTACGGCCACGGGTTGCTCAGGAGCACGACGTTGCGGCCGCCGTTGCCCGTGCCCGAGAGGACGCCGGACAGCGTCGTGATGCCTCCCACCGCCACCGGGTTCGGGTTGGCCGCCAGCGACACGCCGAGCGGCTGCCGCTTGGTCTTGAACGTCCGGTGCTCCCCGATCGTGAGCCCCTTCGAGTTCTGCGCCACCAGCCGGTAGTGGTAGGTCGTGAACGGCGCGAGCTCGCCGACCGCCGCAGAGATCTTCACGCGCTTGTTCCCGGCGCCGGCCGAGGTCGCCGGCGTGCTGAGGCCGTACAGGCGTGTCGTCCCGTACTGGAAGAAGTACGAGGTCTCGGCACCCTTCGGGTTGACCGTGCCGTTCAGCACGACCGTCGTGGGCTGGACGTTCGCGGCGCCGCCGGTGATGACCACCGGCTTCTCGGCGGCCGCGGCCGTCGCGGGCGCCCACAGGAGCGCTCCCACGATCGCACCGACCATGACTCCCCGCATCGCTTCCTCCTGGTCGAGATTCCGAACCTGCCAACACGCGAGATGGCACGCGGGTTGCGGTGCTCCTCGGCGGGTACGACCGGGCGCGTGGAGGCCGCAGCCACGTTCCACGCCCTCGTCGGGGGCCTCGAGTACCCGATGTTCATCGTCACCGCCCGGGCGGGCGAGGAGCCGCTCGGCTGCCTGGTCGGCTTCGCGACGCAGACGAGCATCGACCCGCCGCGCTTCGCGGTCTGCCTCTCCCACAACAACCGGACCTACCGCCGCGGCCGCGACGCCGAGCTCCTGGGCGTCCACTGCGTCCCCGAGCACGCCGCCGCGCTCGCCGAGCTGTTCGGCGGCGAGACCGCCGACGAGGTCGACAAGTTCGCCCGCTGCGCGTGGCACGAGGGTCCCCGCGGCGTCCCGATCCTCGACGACTGCCCGAACTGGTTCGTCGGGCGCGTGCTGTGGCGGTCCGAGGCAGGAGACCACGATGCGTTCCTGCTCGAGCCGGTGGCGGCGCAGAACGCCACCGCGGAGGAGGAGTTCACGTTCCACCGCGCGAAGCGCATCGACGCGGGGCACGAGGCGTGACGGAGCGCTTCGCGCGGCTGCTGCCCGACCGGGCCGAGGCCCTGACCGCCGCCGACGTCGCAGCCGCGGTCCCGGGCCCGGCGCCCGCGGACCGGCCCTTCATGCTCGTGAACATGATCGCGACCGCCGACGGTCGCGCGACGATCGCCGGCCGCACCGGGCCGATCGCCAACCGCGCCGACTACGAGCTCTTCCACGCGCTGCGGACCCGCGTCGACGCGGTCATGGTCGGCGCCGAGACCGTGCGCGTGGAGGGGTACGGCCGGATGGACCCGCTGGCGATCCTCGTCACCCGCACCGCGCGCGTGCCCGCCGAGGTCGGGCTCCTGAAGGCGCCCGAGAACCGCGTCCTGGTCCTCACGCCGTCGCCGGACGCCACGCTGCCGGACGCCGCCGCGCAGGTGACCTACCTGCGAGCGCCGCTGGCCGACGGGGTGCGGCGGCTGCGGATCGAGCACGGCGTCGAGTCGATCCTGTGCGAGGGCGGCCCGCAGCTCCTCGGCGACCTCCTGCGGGCGGGCCTCGTCGACGAGCTCCACCTCGTGATCGCGACCAAGCTCGCCGGCGGCCCTGACCCGATCACGATCGTCACCGGCGCGCGGCTCGACCCGCCGGTCGACCTGCGCCTGCTCTCCCTGCACGAGTCGGGCGGCTACCTGTTCCTGCGCTACGGCGTCGTGACAGCCACGTGACGCCCCCGTGACGGTCGTGGGAGACGGTCTGACCCACGGCGCCGAACGTCAAGGGGACCGCCCATGCCAGCCACGCTCACCTACCCGGGCGTCTACATCCAGGAGATCCCGAGCGGCAGCCGCGCCATCACCGGCGTGGCCACCGCGGTGGCCGCTTTCGTCGGCCGAGCCCCGCGCGGGCCGGCGGACCGGGCCGTGGAGATCACGTCGTACGCGCAGTACGAGCGCGTCTTCGGCGGCGTGTGGCGCGAGAGCGGGCTCGGCTACGCCGTGCGGGACTACTACGACAACGGCGGCCGGCAGGCGGTGATCGTGCGACTCGGCGGCGGGGCCGAGCCGGCGACGGTCGACGTCGACGGCGACGTGACGCTCGAGGCGCACGGGCCGGGGGAGTGGGGGAACGCGCTCGAGGTGGAGGTCACCCACGCCGCCGGCGACGAGGCCGACCTCGTCGCCGAGCAGCAGGGCGTGGACGCCACCGACCTCTTCCACCTCACGATCCGCGAGGGCCCGCGGACCGACCCACGCCTGGTCGAGACGTACACGAACGTCACGCTCGTCGAGGGGCCGCGGCGGCTCGACGGCGTCCTCGCCGGCTCGCAGCTCGCCCATGTCGAGGAGGGCTTCACGCCGCCGACGAGCGGGCGTCCCGCCGAGCACAATGCGGGCATCCCCGCGAACCTGTTCTACGCGTCGGCCGACGACGGGACGAACGGCAGCGCGCTCGACGCTGGCGACTACAGCGGCGGCTCGCACGCGAGCGACAAGACCGGCATCTACGCGCTGCTGGACGCGGACCTGTTCACGATCCTCATCCTGCCGCCGACCGACCCGGCCGGCGACCTGCCGGACGCGGTCTGGGCGGACGCGCTGGCGCTGTGCCGCGACGAGCGCGCGCTGCTGATCGTCGACCCGCCGGCGACTGCCACCGCGGGCGACATCGAGACGTGGCTGGCCGCCCGCGGCCTGGTCGCGAACGGGCGCAACGGCGCGGTCTACTTCCCGCGGCTGCGCCGCCCGGACCCGCAACGCGACGGCGCGATCCGCGAGTTCGTGCCCAGCGGCGCGGTGGCCGGCATCATGGCGCGGACCGACACGAACCGCGGCGTGTGGAAGGCGCCCGCGGGCATCGACGCCGGGATCGCCGGGGCGAGCGGGCTGACGATCGCGCTCACCGACGGCGAGAACGGCGACCTCAACCCGATCGGGATCAACTGCCTGCGCACGTTCCCGGTGATCGGCCCGGTGGTGTGGGGAGCGCGGACGCTGCGCGGCGCCGACGTGCTGGCCGACGAGTACAAGTACGTCCCCGTCCGGCGGCTGGCGCTGTTCCTCGAGGAGACGCTGTTCCGCAACACGCAGTGGGTCGTCTTCGAGCCCAACGACGAGCCGCTGTGGTCGCAGATCCGCACGTCGGTCGGGGCGTTCATGCAGGACCTCTTCCGCCAGGGCGCGTTCCAGGGCACGACCCCGCGCGACGCCTACTTCGTGCAGTGCGACGCGGAGACGACGACGCAGTACGACATCGACCGCGGGATCGTGAACATCGTCGTCGGCTTCGCGCCGCTCAAGCCCGCCGAGTTCGTGGTCGTCTCGATCCAGCAGAAGACCGCGACCGCTCAGGCTTAGGAGGACGCTGATGGCCGAGTTCACAACCAACGTCACCCGCTTCGACCCCTACAAGAACTTCAAGTTCCGGGTGAAGTGGGACGGTCGCTACGTCGCCGGCGTCAGCAAGATGAGCGTGCTCAAGCGCACGACCGAGGTCGTCACCCACCGGCACGGCGGCGACCCCAGCTCGAGCCGCAAGTCGCCCGGCCGGACCGAGTTCGAGGCGGTCACGCTCGAGCGCGGCTGCACGCACGACATCGACTTCGAGCAGTGGGCGAACAAGGTCTGGAACTTCGGGTCCGGGCTGGGATCCGAGACCTCGCTGAAGGACTTCCGCAAGGACGTGATCCTCGAGGTCTACAACGAGGCCGGCCAGCTCGCGATCGCCTACAAGGTCTTCCGTTGCTGGGTCTCCGAGTACCAGGCCGTGCCGGAGCTGGACGCCAACGCCAACGCCGTCGCGATCCAGACCCTCAAGCTGGAGAACGAGGGATGGGAGCGGGACTACGACGTGACCGAGCCGACGGAGCCGTCCTTCGCCGAGCCGTCGTGACCCTTCGCGATCCGGCGCAGCTGCTCTCCGCCTGGGAGGCGGCGGCCGGGTTGCCGCGGGCGGCGCGCGGGGTGGGGGTCGTGCAGGCCGCCGGGCTGGTCGAGGACATGGACGCTGCGCTCGACCTGCCGATCTCCGACGCGGCGGCGCTCGCGATCCGCGTCCAGGTGGAGGCGTTCGGCGCGACCGTCGACGGCGTCCTCGACTGCGCGGCGTGCGGTCAGGAGCTCGACGTGGAGGTGCCGCTGGCCGAGCTCGGCAGCGGGGGCGGCGCGAGCACGCGCGTCGGCGACCTCGCCGTACGGGCGCCGACGACGCGCGACCTGCTCGAGGCGCGGGACGGCGAGGAGCTGCTGGAGCGCTGCGTCGGGGTGGGGGCGGGGTCGCTGGACGGGGAGGTCCGGGCGGCGGTCGAGGCGGCGGCGGAGGAGCTCGCCGGCCCGGCGGGCGTGGTGGTGCGGGCCGAGTGCCCGGAGTGCGGCGCGACGGTGTCGGCGCCGCTCGATCCCGGTGCGCTGCTGTGGGAGCGGGTGGCCGCGGCGGTGCCGGCGGCGCTCGCCGAGGTGGCCGAGCTGGCGTCGGCGTTCGGGTGGAGCGAGACGGAGGTCCTCGGGCTTTCGCCGCGGCGGCGGCGGGCGTACCTGGAGCTCGTTCGGGGCGTGCGATGAGCGGCTTCTTCGCGCGGATGGCGGAGCGCGGCGCGGGCCTCGAGCAGCCGCTGCGGCTGCGCCCTGCCCAGCCGTTCGAGGCGGCCTTCGCGGAGCCGCCGGCGATTGCGCCGCCGCTGTTGCCGCCCGAGGACGACGGCCCGGTCGCCGGCGGGCGTGCCGTCGCCGGCGAGCCTCCCGCCGCCTCGCCGCCTCCGGCCTTCGGCGCGGACGACCCGCCCGCGGCGGTCGGCGGGTACGAGTCGTCCGCCGCTGCCCCGCCGCGTCCGGCGGCCGGCGCGGGCGAACGGCTGGTCGCCGCGCACGAGCCGCCGCCCGAGCGCGTCGCGGACCGGCCGGCCGCGAACGTCGCGCGCGCGCCCGAACGGGAGCCCGCGCCCGAGCCCGCCGCGGCCGGCGAGCCGCCGCCCGCGCGGCGCGCGCCTGCTCGCGCGGTCGTTGCGCCGCCTGAGCCCGCCGTGCCGCGCGCTCCCGAACCGCCGCCCGAGGTCGACGCGCCGCCGTCCCCCGCGCGTCGTGCGCGGCGACCGCCGCGACGGTCACCGGAGGTCGACGTGGTCACGCTCCTGCGCGAGCACGTCCTGCCCGTCCTCGTCGAGCGCCGGGCGGTCGAGCGCCGGGAGCGGACCGTCGTCGCGGACCGGCCGGCGGTCCCGCGGCCCGGGACGGTCTCGGTTGCGCCCGTCGACGTCGTGGCGGAGGACGAGCCGCCGCAGGTCAACGTCAGCATCGGCCGCGTCGTGGTCACCCGCGCGCCCGCGCCGCCCCCGCCGGCGCCCTCGCAGCGGCCCACGACCGTCGACCACGAGGCGTACCTCGCCCGAAGGCGGGCCCGGCCGTGAGCAACTCGCTCGCCATCAGCGCCGTGACGTCGACGATCCGGTACGTGCTCGACCGCTCGCTCCAGCAGGCCCACGCCGGGCAGGTCGGCGGCGCCGGGGTGACCACGCTGCGGCCGACCGAGCTCGCCGCCGTCGACGTCGAGGAGGCGCCGGGGATCAACGTCTACTGCTACCAGGCGACGCCCAACCACGCCTGGAACCTCGCCGACCTGCCGACGCGCCGGGGCGACGGCTCGTTCGTTCAGCGCCCGGTCGCGGCCCTCGATCTGCACTACCTGATCAGCTGCGTCGGCCTCGAGCCGCAGCTCGTGCCGCAGCGGCTGCTCGGGCGGGTGGTCGGCGCGCTCGCCGCCACGTCGGTCCTCACGCGCGACGTCGCCGCGGCGGCGATCGAGACCTACGGCGCCGAGACCGACACGGACTTCCTGCTCGAGTCCGACCTCGCGTCGGAGGTCGAGCTCGTCAAGCTGTCGCCGACCCCGCTGTCGCTCGAGGAGATGTCGAAGCTGTGGGGCGTCCTCGACACGCCGTACGTGATGTCGCTGGGGTACCTGGCGACCGTGGTGCTGATCGCGGCCGACGTGACGCCGCGGGTCGCGCTGCCCGTCCGCCGCCGCGAGCTCACCGTCATGCCGGCCGGGCCGCCGCGGCTCGAGGAGGTCGAGACCGACCCGCCGCTGCAGCCGGTCGGCCCGGGGACGACGCTGGTCCTGCGCGGCAGCCGGCTGCTCGGGCCCGTCACGACGGTGCGGATCGGCCGCGCCTCGCTCGTCCCCGCCGAGGGCGCGACGGCGGCTGAGCTGCGCGTCGTGATCGACGACACGGTGGCCGCGGGGCTCCACGCGCTGCACGTCGTCCACACCCGGGCGGCGGGGCCGGGCGGGATCCCGCCGGCGCGGCGCGTCGGCGGCTCGAACGCGGTGCCGCTGCTCGTGCGCCCGGAGATCGCGGTCGCCGGCGTCACCGCGACCGAGGTGAGCCTGACCGTCGCACCACCGCTCCAGGAGGGGCAGCGCGCGTCGGTCGTGCTCGGGCGCCTCGAGGGCGACGACGAGCCGCTCGAGGTCACGCTCGTCCTACCGCCGGTCCCGGAGGCCGATGCGCCGCTCGGAGAGCTGGTGCTCGCGCGCGCCGACATCCCGGACGGTCACTGGCTCGTCCGGCTGCAGGTCGACGGCGTCGACAGCCTGCCCGAGCTGGTCGGCGACGTGTACGCGGCGCCGGACCTGACGCTGCCGTGACCGTCGCGGCGGCCCTCGTGTCGTGGGAGGAGGCCAACCGGGATTGCCTCATGGCCGAGCTCGCGGTCCTCCGCGCGATCCTGCGCGGCGGCGACCCGGCGGCGCCCGAGCGCGCCGTCGCAGCGGCCCGCGAGCGGCTGCCCGGCGCGAGCGCGCTCGACGCCGTGGCCCGCGGCTTCGGCCTCACCGACTTCGAACGCGCGGTGCTCCTCCTGGCCGCGGGGCCGGAGCTCGCCGCGGCGGCCGCCGACGACATCGCCGCCGCGGGCGGCGACCCGCGGCCCACGTTCGCGCTGGCGCTCTCGCTCCTGCCGGGCGCCTACTGGGGCGCGCTCACGCCGGCCGCGCCGCTGCGGCGCTGGCAGCTCGTGCGGCTGCTCGACGCCGGCTCGCCGACCCGCAGCCCGCTGGTGGCCGACGAGCGCGTCCTCCACCAGCTGCTAGGCGCCGGCTCGCTGGAGCCCGAGCTCGCAGCCGTGACCCACGAGGCCCCTGCGCCGGAGCGGCTGCCACCGACCCTGGCCGCGGCCGCCGAGGCGGTGGCCGGCGGCTGGGCGGACCGCCGGCTCGTCTCGCTCGCCGGCCCACAGCACGCGAACCTGCGCTGCGTCGCGGCTGCGGCGGCGGCGGCCACCGGCCGCACGCTGCTCGTGGTCGCGGCGGCCGACCTCCCGGCCGCGCCGCTCGACCGCGACCGCACGCTGCGGCTCATGGAGCGCGAGTCGGTGCTCGGCTCGCACGCGTGGGCGATCGACTTCGAGGGCGCCCGGGAGGAGGACGGCGGTGGCCTGCTGCGCGCGCTGCCGGGCCTCGACGCGCCGGCCGCGGTCCTGGGCGCTGCCGCGCCGGCGGCGGCCGTCCGTCTGACCGTGCCGCGCCTCGAGGTCGGCGAGCGGCGCGCGCTGCTCGCGGCCGTGCTCCCGCGACGCGCCGACTCGGCCGCGGCCGCCGCGGTCTTCGACCTCCCGCTCCCCGACCTCGAGCTCGCGGCCCGCGACGCCGCCCGCGGGCAGCCGCTGTGGGACGCATGCCGGACGCGCGCCCGCCACGGCTTCGACGGGCTCGCCCAGGTGCTCGAGCCGCGTGCGGGCTGGGACGATCTCGTGCTCCCCGCCGCGCAGTCCGAGCAGCTGCGTGCCCTGGTCGCCGGCGTCCGCCACCGCGCCACCGTGCTCGGCGACTGGGGCTTCGACGCCCGCACGTCCCGGGGCCTCGGGACCACGGCGCTGTTCGCGGGCCCGAGCGGCACCGGCAAGACGCTGGCGGCGGAGGTGATCGCCCGCGCGCTCGCGCTCGACCTCGTCGTGGTCGACCTCAGCCAGGTCGTGAGCAAGTACATCGGCGAGACGGAGAAGAACCTCGGCCGGATCTTCGACGCCGCGGAGGACAGCGCGGCCGTGCTGCTGTTCGACGAGGCCGACACCCTGTTCGGCAAGCGCACCGAGGTCCGCGACAGCCACGACCGCTACGCGAACCTCGAGGTCGGCTACCTGCTGCAGCGCATGGAGGCGTTCCGCGGCCTCGCGATCCTGACCACGAACGCGAAGGGCGTGCTCGACCAGGCGTTCCTGCGCCGCCTGCGCGTGGTCGTCACGTTCCCGTATCCGGACGCCACGGCCCGCGAGGCGCTCTGGCGCCACGCGTTCCCGGAGCGCGTCCCGACCACCGGCATCGATCCACGCCGCCTCGCGGCCGTCGACCTCCCGGGAGGCGGGATCGCCGCCGCCGCCCTCACCGCCGCCTACCTCGGCGCCGAGCACGGCGAGGTCACGGCCGCCGACGTCCACGCCGCCACCCGCTGGGAACTGGCCAAGAGCGGCCGCGCGGGGAGCGCGGTCAAACCAGCCGCGCGCTGAGGAAGCGGCGGATGTCGGCGGCCTGCGCCTGATACGCCCGCTGAACGTCGGCCTGCGAGGGAGCGGCCGGCCGGGCACGCAGCGCGCCGTTCGTCTGCGTTTCACCAGTTGCCACCTTCCCGTGCTCGACGTCGATCGCCTCGACCGTGCGGCCGGCTGCGTTCGACGCGTACCGGTTGAAGAGGTTGATCGCCGTCGTGTATGCGAGCTGGAAGGTCGCAGGGTCGGCGCCCGCGGCCCCGGCGGTCATGATGTCGCGGGTGGAATCGGCGAGCTCCCGGTACACGAGGTTGTCGCCGCCTGGGGCCTCGGTCTTGTCGTCCGCGGCGCCCTTGTAGATGAGGATCGTGTGCATCTCGTTGTACTCGGACTGCGTGACCCCTTCCGAGCCGAGGGCCGCGGACGGCGCGCGGAACGCCTCGAACAGGCCGCTGGCGTAGCTGCGCGGGATGACGTGCTCGGACTCGAGCTCCCACAGCCGGGCGTATTGCGCGCCGCCGGAGCGCGGCTGGAAGCGCTGCGTCTGGGATCGGTGCGGACCGACCGCACCGAGGTTCGGCGGGTCGCCGAGCCCGGCGCCTGCGAGCTGCGCCAGGAGTGACGGATCCGCGCGGATCAGCACGATCATCTGCGCGATGACGCGTCGCCGCTCGGCGCGGGTGGCCGTCGCCGGGAGCGCGGTGTACTGGGCGTGCAACGCACGCAGCTGGTTGATCGCCCCGATCGGCTGGCCGCCGTTCGAGGCGACCATCAGCGATCCGCCGGGGTCCACGTAGATCTCGTGGTCCTGGCCCGCGATGTCGAACGGCTCGTGGATCGGCCCGTCGTCCGCTGCCGTGGTGCCGCCGAGACCCAGCGCGTCGAGCGCGGCCTGGCCGAGGCGGAGCGCCTGGGCGATGAGCCAGTCGAGCGCCTGGTCGATGAGCTCTCGCAGGCGGCCGATGATCTCGACGATCTTCTCCGGGATGTTGCCGATGCCGACCTGGTTGGCGAGGAAGCCGATCGCGATCGGGATGGCGGCGGCGAGGCCCTGCTCGAGCATCTGCGCACCCGGGGTGATGTTGCCGGCCGCGATCTGGGCCAGCGTCGTCACGTAGCGGTTGACGATCTCGAGGATGTCGCGCAGGTACTCGATCGCGGACTGGACCGCGTTGAAGAACGCGATGAAGCTGTTCACGACCGCCATCACGCCCGTCGGGTCGAGCAGCGAGAGCAGCCGCGCGACCACGTTGGTGATGATCGTGGTCATGATCCACTCCTGGGCCATGCCGATCAGCGTGTCCCAGAGGTTGCCGAGCTGGCTCGCGATGTACTCCCAGATCGCGACCAGCCCGCGCTCTTGGACGTCCTGGATGAACGCCCACGCCTCGCCGAGCCGGTCGATCGCGCCGCGGATCATCGCCACCCGCTCCGGCCCGATGTGCTCGCCCAGCTTCTCCCACAGGTGCTCGATCGTGAGCCCGAGTACCTGGAGCACCAGCGTCAGGATCGACTGGAAGGAGAGGTCGCTCGGGATCGTGATCCCGATCTGACCGAGGCCGCGGAAGAGCCAGGCCGCGAGGCCCTGCACGAGGTACGTGACGATGTGGTCGAAGAAGCCGGTGAACCCGAGCTTGAGCGCCTCGAGCAGGTTGAGTAGGAAGCGGACCGGGTCGCGCGAGATGTCGGTGATGGCGGCCGCGACGTTGGCGACGATGCTGGCCAGCAGCTCGCTGGGGAAGTTCATGAGCCGCAGGACGAGCGAGATCACGGTCTCGACCACGACGCCGACGAACTCGAAGATCCGCGCGAGCGGCTCGCCGAACGCCCCCACGATCCGGTCGAACGCTGCCAGCGGCGCGAGCAGGTCGTCGAGCGTGAGCGAGTCCCAGATCCCCCGGAACGTGCCGACGATCAGCTCGAGCGAGATGCCGAGCCGCGACATCGCGCCCTCGATGCGCCCCGCGGCCTCCCCGATCACCCCGGACTCGGCGAGTTGCTGGTACGTCGCCTCGCCGTTGGGGAGCAGCGTGATGAAGCCGCCGATGAGGTTCGCGGCGGTGCGCTCGACGACCTCGCCCGTGAACGGGTTCTGGCCGATGATCACCGTCACCAGCCGGAACCCCGGGACCGCGAACGCGTGCTCGCTCAGCCAGCCGAGCAGCGCGTGCTTGATCAGCTCGAGGACCTTCGCGATCAGGGTCCCCGCGAACAGCACGACGCGGCCGATCAGCGCGAACGCGCGGCTCGCGAGCGCTGGCAGCGTGTCCAGCAGTCCCGGAAGGTTCTCGGGCTGGATCGCCGCCCAGGCGTCCGAGAACAGCGTGCCGAGCTCGTCGATCAGCGAGCTGAACGTCTCGAGCTGGGTGTCGAGCCAGTCCGCGGTCTCCTGCAGCGTCCCGCGCTCCTCCATCTGCGCGAGCCGCTCCTCCTGGCCGATCAGGCGCAGGAAGTCGGCGAGGATCTCGACCGTGGGCGCCTCGACCGGACTGCCCGCGCAGCGGGTCGTAGTGCAGGACCTTCTTGGTGAGCGACCAGACGGGGCGCGATCGGCCCGGTCTGCAGCAGCGGCTCGGCGACCGCGACGACCGCTGCGCGGATCACCCGCAGGACGCGCGTCGACGATCTCGCCGACGAACGCGCGCACGTCGGCGAGCAGCGCGTCGACGTAGCCTTGGACGATCGCCAGGTTGCCGTCGATCCCCTCGGTGACCGAGATCCGCTCCCACGCGGCGTCGACGTCGCCCTGGAGCCGCGCGAGCGTCAGGTTGTGCGCGGTCAGCCCCTGGCTGATGAAGTCGAAGAGCTCGTCGACGACGTTCAGCGTCTGCAGCACCGGCCCGATCGCGGCGGCGAACGGCCCCCACGCAAGGAGCTCCTGGATCAGCTCGGTGCGCGTGACGCTGACGGGCCGGCCGGTGAGCAGGTCGACGCCGGCGATCTGGGTCAGCAGCGTGTAGCCGGGGATCGCCCGTACGCGCGAGCGGACGCCTTCGAGGACCCATTCCCCGGCGTCCTCGAGGAACTCGAGCTGGCGCATCACGGGCGCGCCGGCGGCGGGCAGCGCCGACTGCTGGGCCACGTGCGTGGCCTCGTGCGCCATCAGCTCGACGTCGGCGGCGGACTCGCCGGAGCCGAGGAAGATCGTGGTGCCGGACGTGAACGCGCGGGCGCCGATCGCGCGCGCGGCCGCCGGCTCGCGGCGGACGCGGACGCGCCCGAGATCTGTCCCCACGTGGGGCTCGATCCGGCGACGGACGCTCAGGTCCAGCGGCTGTCCCTGCGACGGGCGGTCGACGACCGCCTCGACCGCAGCAGGCACATCCGCGCCCGGGGGCCCGCGGATCGGGGCGTGGGCTCGAAGCAGCGGGCGATGACCGTCGCCGCGCCGCGGGACCGGTGCGGCCGGCGCGCGGCGGGTGACCACCCGCGCGGCGACGCTGTCGGCCTCGCGCTCGCACGCGTCGCGCGGGCGGCTCATCCGGCGCTTGGCCTGGACCACCGGGCGCCGGCGCGCGCCGGCCGCGGCCACGGCCGGGCCGCGTCGCCACAGCGACACCGCGCGCGGGGCGGCGACCGGCAGCGCCGCGACGTCATACGTGCCGCGGGCGCCCTCGCTGTGCTCGGGCTCGCGCGCCGGCCGCCGCGCCGGCCGCTCGGGGCCGGCGTGGTCGCGCACGCGCTCCGGCGCCGGCGCGCGGGTCGAGTCGCGGCCGCTCATCCCTCCTCACCGAAACCGATCACGGGCAGGACGCCGCGCCCCAGCGTGGCGGCGACCGTGGAGTCCCCGACGACCGCGTCGAGGACGAGCTCGCCGGCCGCCGCGCGGGCGACCGCCTCCGCCGGGTCGCCTTCGACCACGACGACCTCGATGCCGTCGCCCTCGAGCCGCTTGCGCAGAGTCTCGAACGACTCCTCGAAGCCAGGCGCGACCGCCACGCGCAGCGCATCGTCCCCTTCGCGCTTGACGAGCTCGGACTCCAGCCGCCGCGCGCCCGCCTGCGGGTCGACGATCTCCTCGCGCGGGGCCTTGAGCCGCAGCACGCCGGTGCGCGTGGGCACCAGGCCGATCGCCACCGACAGGAGCGTCACCACGACGCTCGGGTTCGACGGATCGTTCGACTTGAGCACCAAGTCGCCGCGGATCCCGTTGAAGATGCCGCGGGCCGACGAGACCGCGATGCTGCCGGTGCCTCCGGATGCGACCTCGACGGTTCCCGGCGCGAACGAGAAGTTCTGCGCGCCCGCGGGATCCAGGCCGCCCCGGATCGCGGCGTCGACGCGCAGCGCGCTGCCGCCGGTGTTCGTGATCGTGACGCTCACCGTCTGCGGGCCCGGGCCGAAGACGATGGACGTCGGGTTCACGGCGATCCGCGGCGGCGAGGCGACCTCGGCGGGGATCCAGAACCACATCGTGAAGTCGGCGCCGTGGACGTCGTCCACGGTCGGGAGGTTCAGCGCCGTGGTCCCGTCGCCGCGCAGCTCGCCGAACGCGAGGCCGTTGACGAAGCGCTCGTCACGGGCGGCGCCGATCACGTTCCCGCGCAGCGTGATCCGCGCGAGCACCCGGTCGACCTCGAGCGTGGCCGCCACCTGCGGCAGGCGCCGCAGGAACGCGTTGACGCCTTGATCCGGCTGCCACGTGACCATCCGCGGCTCGTTCGAGCGGGGCGGCTCACGGAGCGTGACGGCGCCGCGCAGGACGACCTGCTGGGTGCCGACGAGCTGGTCGCCCCAGACCTCGCGTTGCGCGGCGTCGTTGGGCCAGGGCAGCTCGACGGCGAGCTCGAGCACGGGCTTGCCGTTCACCCATTCCTCGCGGGCGGCGTCGTCGAGGATGACCCCGAAGCCCTCGACCAGCTGCCCGGCCGGCACCAGGGTGTCGTTGCCGATCGACCGGTTGCCGACGAAGCCGATCACGTCGAGGACGTGCAGGCCCGGCCACGTGTTGCGCCGCTGGCAGAGGTGGTCGAGCGCCTCCTGCACGGTGTCGACGCCGGCCTCCGCCATCTCCTCGCAGGTCGCTGGGTCGTAGGCGGTCTCGGTCGCGAGGCTGACGTGCCCGGTGACCTGGACCTCGGCCCCGATGGCGGCGTCGGCGTCGTCGAGCAGCCGCGCCGTCATGACGCGCGTGCTCGGCGTGCTGGCGCCGAGCAGCCACCGCACCTCGACCTCGCCGTTCTCGTCGGTGTCGAGCGGCAGCGTCGCGGGGTCGCCCCCCGTCGGCGTTCCCGTCGAGAGGTGGTCGCCGGTGGTGACGAACTGGACCGTCGCGCCCTCGACCGGGAGCCCGCCGTTGCGCACGGCCACGCGGACCGGGTGCGGGAGCGCGACGCCGGGCAGCGCCTCCTGCCCGTCGCCTCCGAGCAGGTCGATGGCGATCAGCTGCGTGAGCGGCGGGAACAGCCGGCGGCAGTCGGACACCAGCGTCCAGCGCCCGGCGCTGCCGCTCGTCGTACGGTCGACGAGCGCGAGCGTCGTGCGATGGCGGATCGGGCCGAGCGGCGGCTGCGGCTGCGGCGCGCCGCCGGCCACCGGCCACTCGATGGTGCCGGCGAGCGCGGTCGCCCCGTACACGAGCCGCACGGTGCGCGCCGGGATCAGCCAGTGGTCGCCGACGCGGAAGTCGCCGTCGCCGAACCGGACCTGGATCCCGTCCTCGAGGTCGGTTCGCGTGTTGCCCGGCGTTCGCCGGGCCGCCCTCCCAGCGCCGGACGAGCGGCACGCGCCCGAGGTCGGCGACCGTCGTCGGCTCGGCGCTCAGCCACGCGACCGGCAGGTGCAGCTCCTCGGGCGGGCCGGCGGTGGCGAGGAAGCCGGGGAGGCCGTGGAGCTGGCGGTCGATGCTCGTGACCTCGACCAGGTCGCCCTCGCCGATCGACAGCTCCTCGTCGCGGCCGAGGCGGTCGAGCGTGAGCTCGTGGTCCATCCCGGTGGCCGTGGTCGAGCCGATCGCGACCAGGCCGGCGACCACGCTGGCGTTCTCGCGCGACCACAGGTACGTCGGCCGGGTTCCGGAGACGTCGTGGATCTGGACCCGGTAGAGCTGGTTCTCGAGCCGGCGGTAGCCCTCCGCCGACGTGATCCGGCACGGGTCCGACCCGGGCGGGACGTCGGCGAGCGAGGCGGTCATCGTCGGCGGGGTGGAGGCGAGCCACGGGTGCGCGCCGGCGCACGCCTGGTCGTCGTCGACCGCCACGAGCCGCACCTGCCACACGGTCTGCTCGCGCGTCGTGGTGTCGGGGCCGCCGAGCGCGGACTCGCGCAGCCGCGGCGTCTCGTCGGCGGTCACGTGGTGGCTGAAGACCTCGAGCACGGCGGCGTAGCGGCCGTCGTCGGCGGGCTCCGGCAGCCCCGGCAGCGCGGGTCCGGCGGGGAGGTAGGGCTGGCTCGGCGAGCGGTGCGCCCGGGTCGTCGACCGTGGTGAGCACGCCGTCGACGTAGAAGCGGCCGGGCGTGAGGCGCAGGTTGCCCCAGGGCGTGGAGGCGGCCGCGGCGCCCGTGCCGTCGACGAGCCCGAACGCCGCGTCGCCGGCCGGCGCGCCCGACGGGCCGACGATGTCGCCCGTGCGGACCTCGTCGTGGTACGCCGCGATCTGGGTCTGCTCGTTCCAGTCGGCGTCGAGGACCACGCGGCCCTGCTGGAGCAGCACGGACCGGAAGCCCGCCTTCCCGTCGAACGTCCAGCGGCTGAAGTCGGCCTGCATGTCAGCTCCCGAGGATCCCGAGCTGTGACCCGACCGGCAGGTACGGGTCCAGCTGCCGTTGGGCTGCGCGGACGCGCAGCGGACGCTTGAGGTGGTGGTGCATGCCCATCTCCGACTCGCCCTCGCCGCCGGTCGAGATCACCGGCGAGCACGAGCCGGCGAGCCCGAGGTACGCGGGCGACGCGGCGTCGGTGGAGAGGTAGACCGGCACCGGCCCGTCGGCGGGCACGCAGCGGTAGCGGCGCGGAGTGCGCGAGCCGGGTCCCGCGTACGAGAAGCGCAGGCACCCGATCTGGCGGTGCTCGGCGACGACCGTGCCGTCGAGGATGCAGCTGCTGGCGTCGAGCGAGCGGACCGCGACGTCGCCGCGCACGGTCGTCCCCTCGAGCGACGCGTGGGCCGCCCCGCCGCTCAGCGCGACGCCGCCGCCGGCGTCGAGCGCCGAGTCGACGACGCTCACGCGCGGGGCGCGGGCGCCGAGGTCGACGCCCGCCAGGAGGCTGCGCATCACCCGCACCTCGAGCGCGGCGTTGGCGGCGTCGACGACCACGGTGCCGGTGATGGTCATGTGGGCGAGGGTGAGCGAGCCGAGCGCTCCCGGCCCGACCGACGAGATCGCCCTCGAGGATCAGGCCGTCGAGCACCACGCTGGCGCCCGGGCCGCCGGTGATCGTGAGGTCACCGCGGACATGCGGACGCAGCCCGTCCACGGCGTAGACCCCCGCGACGGGGGCGAGCTGCTCGCCGCTGGGCAGCACGCGCCCGCGCCAGTGGGCGGCGACGACGACGCAGCCGCGTCGCCGCCGGGACGTCGACCTCGTGCACGCCCTCGTAGCGGTCGGAGTTCGCGATCGAGATCGTGGCGGTCGCCCCCAGCGCCGTCGGCGTGGTCGCCCACTGCCCCTCGACCGCGGTGAGGGCGGCGGCCACGTCGGCGGCATCCGTCGATGGCACCGCGAGCTGGATGTCCTCCTTCGACGGGTCCTCCGACGGCGTCCAGACGTCGGTGGCCAGCGCCCGCTGGTGCAGGTCCGACCGGTCGTAGGTGCCGGCCCCGACGTCCGCGAGCGCGCCGTAGGCGTAGCGGACGAACACGTTCGCCGGCGCGTACGGCGCGACCGGGTCGCTCGGCGACGCCTTGCGGTAGGCGCGCAGCCGCCCCGCGATCGGGTCCACCATGACCTGCGGCTCCTCGACGTCGAGCAGGTCGTCGATCCGGCACACGCGGATACGCGCGGGCGGGAGGTCGTCGCCGGTGACGCCGATCCGGACGCCGAGCGGTAGCTCGGCCGCCGAGCCCGCCGAGCGAAGCAGCTCGAGCAGCCGCCGCGGGCGCAGCGGCACCGGCAGGTCCGGCTCGGTCGCGAGCGACTCGATCGCCTGCTCCCGCTGCGGCGGCGCGAACAGCGGGACGGCGCGGCCGAGCGGGTCGAAGCGGTGCCAGGCGCCCGAGGGCGACGTCCGCGACCAGCCGTCGGCGGCGCCGTGGCCGGGCGGGGTGCGCGCTGCGCCGACGCGGTACGTCTGGACCGGGAACGGGAAGACGCCGACGTTGGAGATGCCGTAGCGGCCGCGCCCGCGGGCGATCCGGCGCACCTCGGCGGTATGGGGCAGCGGGTCGAGCGCGCCGCCGGCGGCCGGCGGGCTGGTCAGCGCCGACAGCTCGATCCGGCCGGCGCCGCGCAGGCTCGCGGCCGCGGGACGGTCGAGCCGGACGTGGTTGACGTGGGCGCTCGCGGCGAGCAGCGGGTGGTACTCGACCGCGCGCGTGGGCCAGCCGGTCACGTCGCGCGCGACCTGCTCGAGCACGGCGACCGTGCCCTTGCGGCGGCGGTACGCGACGGTGTTGGCCACGAGCGCGCGGCGGCTCATCGCCACGCCGAGCTCCGGCGGCACCTCGTGCAGCCCGACGAGGTCGGCGAGGTAGGGGACCAGCCACTCCTCGCAGGTCTCGATGAACCACGCGTCCTCGAGCCGCTCGACGTCGCGCTCGAGCAGCTCGAGCTCGCCCGCCACGGCGGACAGCAGCGCGGTCAGCGTCCCGGCGCCGCCGCCCGGCGCCTCGTCGCGCGAGCGGTGGTGAACGGGGACCAGCTCGAGCAGGTGGTCGAGCGTCGCGCTCATCGCGGCATCGCCCCCAGCACGACGTCGGCGGCGTCGAGGCCCGCGGCCTGCGCCGCCAGCAGGTTGCCGGCCTCCGAGCGCGCGGGCAGCGCGACGACCGGGTCCTCCTCATCGCCGCCGACCATCAGGCGCGGCATCGTGCAGGCCAGCACGCCGGGCACCGACCGGACGGTGACCAGCACGCGCGAGGCGGCCACCGCGGTGGCGAACGGCAGCAGCGGCGCCGCGTACTCGGCCGCCAGCGCGGAGCGGACGGCGAGCTCGACCGCCGCCCGCTCGTACGCGGGGTCGTGCGCCAGCTCCACGTGCACGCCGAAGAGCACGAGCGTCCCGGGGTGGACCTCGAACCGGGTGCCGGCGTCGCGGTTGGCGGCCAGCGCGTCCTCCAGGTCGCCGATCAGTCCTTCGGACGACCGGCCCGCCCGCGGTCCCGAGGACCGAGACCACGACGACGGTCTGCCGCCCGTCCCAGACGGCGTCGGCGCGGCTGAGCGCGACGCCGGCGAAGTCGGCGGCGAAGTCGGCGTGGTCGGCGACCGACACGGCGCGGTCGAGCGTCCGGATCCGCAGCGGGGCGATCACGCGTGCGTGCGTGATGTCCTCGGCCGGCGCCCAGTCGTGCGCGGCGGCCGGGTTCACCGCGCCGCGGATCCCGAGCGGGCGGCGCGGCAGCAGCGACAGCTGGCCCGCGCGCACCCCGCCCGGGGCGCCGATCCCCACCCGGTAGGTGGCGGTCACGTTCTCGCTGCCGGTCGAGAACCGCGAGCCGTGCCCGTCGCCGCCGCCGGTGATCTCGGCCCGCAGGTCCTCCAGCAGCTTCGCCGACACGACCCGGTCGCGGGGGCCGGCCTCGTCGAGCGACTCGACCTGGTCCCACACCACGCCGTCGACGCGGACCTCGAGCGTGCTGCGGGCGCCCGACGGCGTCTTGGCGCGGACGTGGGTGAGCGGCCCGCGGCGCGTCTGCATGCGCTGGAACGGGACCGTCGCGTCGCCGCTCCCCAGCACCTGGTTGACGGTCTCGCCGTGCGTGGCCGCGACGACGTTCGCCCGCACCCGCAGCGTCGCGCGGTCGTACGTGAGCTGCAGCGGCGGATCGACGGTGAGTTGCATCTGCGCGCCGTCGACCGCGCAGGTCACGATCGTCGCGGCCTCGGCGAGCGGTGGCGGCGTTGCGGCGGCGACCAGCGGGTCCTCGGGGACGGTGCCGGGAGCGAAGCCCGTGACGACGATCCGGCGCCCCGCGGGCAGCGGCGGGTCGGTCGGGTCGAGCTCGAACGTGGCCCCGGTGATCGCGTCGGCGCGGGGCTCGAACTCGCCGCCGAGCGGCCGCGAGACCGCGTGGACGACCGTGTTGCGGCGGTCGAACTGCTCGAGGCTCTCGATCATGTCGAGGCGGACGCGGGTCAGCTTGCCGCTGATCGCGAAGCGCGCCACGCCGCCCGGCGCGACGTCCTGCACGAGGTACAGCTCCCGGTAGTCGGCGTCCTCGAGCACGAGCCACGAGCCGGGGACGATCTCCGGGTGGTCGCCGTCGACCTCGATGGTCCGCGGCGTGCCCTGGGCGAGCAGGCTCGCCATCCCCGCCCAGTCGTTGCCGGTCAGCTCTGCCGCCCTGGTGACGAGCCGGTCGGGATGCGGCGCGGAGGCTCCGAACGCCCCGGCCCGAAGGTCGAACGTGTAGACCCGGACCTCGTCCTTCGCCGTCAGCGGCACGCCGCGGAGGAATCCGACCCGCCGCTCGACCGCCACGCGCGTCCAGCCACCCACCTCGTCGACGCGCCTGATGACGCGGAAGTCCCAGCGCTCGTCGTCGTGGCGCGCCGCGGCCCGCCCGCGGCGGGACGGCGCCGTGCGGCCGAAGCGGCGGCGCTCGGCGCCGACGATCAGCAGCGGCGCGCCCGGCTCGAGCCCGAGGCCGACGCCTTCCAGCCAGACCATGGTCGTCCCGAAGCCCAGGTCCTGGAGCTGGCGCTGGGTGGCCGGGATCGCGTTCCAGGCGGCGCGCGCCTCGAGCTCCTCGGACGTCTCGAACGTCTGCGGCAGCTCGTCCTGGCCCGGCACCGACTGGACCGGCGTGCCGGTCGCCACCGTGGCCAGCGCCGGGGCGCCCGGCGCGCTCTCGACCTCGAACGCGATCTCGGCCTCGGCCGCGACGCCCGGCCGCAGCTCGTAGCCGATCTCGCGCGCCAGCAGCCGGACGGAGCGCAGCTCGGTCGCCGTGCGCAGGAAGCCCTCCTGCGCGATCCGCTCGGTGTAGAAGGACACGGTGTCGGCGACCAGCGCGAAGGCGTCGAGCAGCGCCACGCCCGCGTCGTCGGTGTCGTGCCCGGCCAGCCGCCGCGCGGCGCCCGCGCTGTCAGCGAGCGCGGCGCGCATGCGGGCCAGCGCGTGCGAGTGCGGCGCGACGCGCCACGCCAGCGCCGGCTGCGCGGGCGGGTTGTGCACCGCCGGCTCGGGCGGGCGCAGCGGGTCGCAGCCGCAGGAGGTCGGCGCGCTCACGTCCCGCCTCGCACGATCAGCCCGACGCGCCCGTTCTCGGGGTTGCTCGGGTCGGTGTCGGCGCGCAGCACCTCGCGCGCGGCGGCGCTGATCCGCCCGGCGGCGACCTCGCCGGCCGGGGCACGGCCGAGGCGCCGGAAGCGCAGCCCGGTCGCGTCGTCGTCGACGTCGACCCACGACACGCCCGGGACCGCCATGACACGCGCGACGAGGTCGGAGAGCAGCAGCGGCTGCCCGAACGTGAACTCGTCGGGGTGGAAGAACCCGCGCCGGCCGTCGGGCAGCGTGCCCGCCGACAGCTCCCCGGTGAGCACGCGGGCGACGTCCGCGCGCAGGTGCCCCGGCGCGACGCAGATCCCGAGCACGATCTCGAGCGGCACGAGCAGCGGCGGCGCGAACTTGACGTCGAGCCCCGCGAGCCGCCGGATGTCGAGCACGGCGGCGACCTCGCGCTCGACGGCCGGGTCGGCGGCGCGGGCGGCGACGACGTCGAGCGTGACCTCCTGCGCGTACCAGGAGCCGTTCCAGCGCCGCCGCGCGACCGCGCGCTGGACGCCGGGGTTCTCGTTCGCGGCGGCGGCGTAGTCGGCGGGCGTGACCGCGCGGAGTTGCTTGCGGAAGGCGTGCGGCGCGAGCTCGCGGACCGCCTCGAGCCGCTCGGGCGCCGCCCCGCCGGTCGCCGGCAGCGGGTTCGTGACCGCGACGACGCCGCCGGGCGGCGGACCGGTTGCGCTCGCGAGCGGCGCGGTCAGCACGTCGGGCCCGACGTTGCCGTCGAGCCCGCCGCCGACGCGCACGTGCGCCCCGAAGCGCGAGGTCCGGGTCGGGTTGAGCCCGGCGCCCTGGATCCCGAAGCGCAAGCCGACCCGCGTCGGCGACTCCGGCTCGACGACGAAGTGCGGATCGAGCCGGCTGCTGCCCAGGAGGTCGACCTGCGCATCCCACACGCGCGTCTGGTCGTCGAGCGCGACCTGCGGGCGGGCGCGCCGCGGGTCCGGCCGCAGCGCGGCGGCCGCGCTCCCGGTCGCCGGCGTCTCGTCCACCCAGGCGACGCCTCCGGTGGCCAGCAGCGGGCGGTACGGGCCTTCCGGCGGCGGCTGCGCCGGCTCGAGGTCGTGCGCCGGGAGCGACGCCGCGTGCTCGGCGAGGACGACGTTGGCGAGCGCCACCGCGATCGGCTGCGCCCCGCCGACGGCGGTCCGCTCGCTGATCGGGAGCGGCACCGCCAGCGCGTCGGCGGTCCCCCAGCGGAGCTCGAGCACGACGTCGCCGTCGGCGAGCGGGTCGCTGCGGACCTCGGGATCGGCGGTCAGGCGGACGGCGCAGCGGCGGCGCTCGTCACCGGGCAGCGCGACCCCGTCCGGCCCGTCGACGGCCGGCCCCAGCACGAGCACGTCGCCGGCGGCCAGCTCGGGGTCGGCGCCCGGCGCGTGGCGCACGTAGGCGCCGGTCGCGCCCGCGGGCAGGCACGCGTCGACGTCGCCCCAGGCGTGGAGGGCGAGCACGTTGCGCTCGGGTAGCAGCCGGGCGGCGGCCATGGTCTCGAACACCGTCGCGCCGGCCTCGACCGCCGGCTGGATCGCGGCGCCCCTCGCCGCTCCGGCCGCCACCGGCATGCGGCGCGGCAGCTCGACCTCGGCGTCGACCTCGAACGCCAGCCACGTGCGCGCCGCGCAGCCGTCGTGCATCCGGTAGTCGAGCAGCCGGGCGTGGCGGCGCACCGACGGGCGGCGCCGCGCGGTCGTCAGGTACGCCTCGCCCGCGACCGCGTCCTGCCACAGCGTGAGCCGGTCGCCGGCGTACGCGAACAGCTCGGCGAGCGTCACCAGCGGATCGGCGGGGCTGGAGTCGCTCCAGCCGTCCAGTAGCGTCGCGAGGCGGTCGAGCAGCCGGGTCCGCAGCCCCGCGTAGTCGCGCGCCAGGTAGTCGACGGCGGGCGACTCCGGCGGCACCGGCGGGCAGTCGAGGACGTCGCGGCAGTCGAGGTCGCTCGGGCAGTCGACGGTGAACCGGAACGAAGCGCTGGCGAGCGGCTCGTCGAAGCCGTCCGGGACGCCGACGCCGCCGGGCCCGACCAGCCGCAGCACGTACGTCGACCAGTCGCCGCTCGAGCTGGTGCGCACGGCCAGTACGCGCGGCCGCCCCGCCGCCGGGACCGCGTTCTCGATCAGCGTCCGGTCAGCGGCGGGCAGGCCGCCGAGCGCGTCGGCGCGCACCGCCCATTCGACGCGCACGGGATTGATGCGCGGATCCGGCCGCACGCCGCCCACGATCTGGACGCGGCTCGCGTCGAGCTCCGCCGGCACCGGCCCGACGAGCAGGTGCACGAGCAGCGTCCGCTGCTGCGGCGCGGCCGGGATGTGGCCCGGCGTGCCCGCGTGGTTGGAGACGACCTCGACGAACTCGATGCCGTCGAGCCCGCCCTCGGCGGCGACGAGGATCCGGCGCGCCTCGCGGTCGACCGGCGCGGCGAGCGCGGTCACGTCCCGGCTCCCGTCCCGCCGGTCACGGTCACGCTGCGCCGCTCCGTGGTCGGCGCCCCGCCGATCACCGGGCCGTAGACGACGGTGACGCGCAGCGTCGCCTCGTCGGCCTCGGCCACGACCTCCTCGACGCGGATCAGCTCGCCGAGCGCGCGCTGGAGCGCGCCCTGCACGAGCGCCTTGGTGGCCTGCGCCAGCTCCCCGTCGGTGGGCGCGAACACGAGCTGCTCGATCCCGCTCCCGAAGTCCGGCCGGTTGACGCGCTCGCCGGGGCGGGTGAACAGCACCGCTTCGACGAGGCCGCGCAGGTAGGCGTCGTCGGCGGCGAGCGCGGTCCGGCCGTGGTCGGTGACCCGCAGCGGATGGGCGACGTGCAGGGTCACGTCGCCTTCACCCGCGGCTGCACGACGGAGACGGTGAGCGGGACGCCGGTCGGGGCGCACGTCGCGGTCCCGCCCTGGATCACGAGCGGCTGACCCATCGACTTCACGCGCACGGTGCCGACGCTCCACATCCCGGTCACGCACGGTCCACCGGACGCCGGCGGGAACGGGCACCCCGCGATCGTCCACGGGATGCTGAGGAGGACGGTCGCCTGGCCCGCGACCTTCACGCGCGGGTTCGGCGCCGCGGGCGTCGCCTGGCCGGCGTGCGCGCACATCACCATGGCGCCCTGGTGTGCGAGCTGGCCCGGCATCAGGTCACCTCCAGCGCGCCGTTGTTGACCGACACCTTCACGCCGTCGAGGACCACCGACGAGGCGCCGCTCGAGAGCTCGATGCCGTTCGGGCCGAGCGCGAGCTTGACCGGCACCGAGACGGCGGGCGGCTTCACCTCGATCGTCACCCCGCCGGCGCCGGGAGTGTCGCTGAGCGTGATCGTGATCGAGCTGGTGGCGATCATCTTGATCTGCTCGATCCCCGGCGCCGGCGACTCGCCGGCCTGCCACATGCAGCCCGCCAGCACGGGGTAGTCCGGGTCGCCGCGCTCGAACTGGATCCAGGCCGAGGCGCCCACCGGCGGCAGCGCGAAGTTGCCGACCTGGTTGCCCGCGTACGGGGTGCACGGCTCGGCCCACGCGAGGCGCCCGTCGCCGAACACCTCGGGCACGCTGACCTGCACGCGGCCGCGCAGCAGCGGGTCGGTGTTCGTCTCCACCCGCCCGCGGTAGAGGCCGAAGAAGCTCGTCACGAGCCCGCCCTCGGCAGCACGGGCGTGACGGCGCCGTGCCCGTCGCGCGCGAGCGTGAACGCGATCTCGTAGCGCCCCGGCGCGAGCGTGTGCACGACCTTGCGCACGTACCAGACGCCGTCGTGGCTGAGGCCCGCGCCGCGCATGCCCACCAGCCCTCGCGGGCGCAGCACGCCGCCGTAGCGGCCGCCGTCGGCCTTCCCCTCGGCGACGACGGCGTCGTTCGAGCGGTCCACGTCGGCCTGCGCGCGCGCCTGGGCGGCGACCGAGTCGCTCGAGGCGCCGCGCAGCCGGCGGCGGCGGACGTCCCCGGCGTTGGCGGCCGCGAACGGCACCGCGCCGAGCGGCGGGCGCGTGCTCGCCGGCGCCATCACGGGCGTGGCGCTGCCGGTGGTGCGGTCGCGCACGGAGCCGCTCACCGTCGCCGGCGTCGTGGCCTCGGTGCGGAAGTTCACCTCGGTGACGTTGCTGTCAGGCCCCATGGCGACGGCCAGCGCGCCCTGCGGCACGCCCGCGCGGACCGGCGGCCCCCAGTAGACCGTGCTCACGCCCGGCGCCGGGCCGGGGATCACGTAGGTCACGTAGCCGTGGCGGTGCGCGAGGGCGGTCAGGTGCTCGAGGTCGGTGCCGTGCTGGGTCGGGATGCGGTCGATCGGCAGCGGCGGGTTCATCGTGGGCGGCGGGATCGCCCCGGGCAGGAGTCCCTTCGCCGCGTACGGGGCGAGGATCTTCAGCACCACCGGGTAGTCGTCGAGCGCGGGGTGCTCGACGTCGCGCTCCTCGCGATCGAGGAGGACGCCGACGTCCTCGCCGGTCACGGTCAGCGTGGTGGCGTCGCCGCTGGGGTCGAGCCGCGTCTCGGTCACGATCCCGTCGAACAGCACCTGCGGGAAGGCCCCGAAGGAGAGGACGAGCACGACGCGGGAGAACGAGGAGAGGGGAGAGCTCCCGGCGAACGGCCCCTCGAAGCTCTGCGGCGCGCGCTCGCGGCCGCCGTCGAGCACGAGCGAGAACACCGAGCGCTCGTCGTCGGTCTCGGTGACCGTCGCCGACCGCAGGCGCTCGACGAGGTCCAGCGGAAGCGGGACCGGCAGCGTCCGGCCCGCGAGCACCGACAGCCGCAGCGCGCCCTCCAGGATCACGGCATCCCGCCCGGGAACGGCACCGTGAGCCGGTCGCCCTCCGTGCCCGGAGCGGTCAGCGCGTCCGGGTCGAGCGCGGCGTTGGCGTCGGCGAGCTGCCAGGAGGCGGTGGCGTCGCCCAGGTAGCGGGCGGCGAGCAGGTCGAGCCGGTCGCCCTGGGCGACGGTGTGGACGGCCAGGGGGCGGATGTCGCGCGGATCGGGCAGCTCGCGGCGGCGCAGGTAGCGCACGTCGCGGTCGCCGACGCGCACGGCCGCGACCTCGACGCCCTGGTACCGGCCCGCCACCGCTCAGCCCACCAGGTCCGTGATCGCCGCGCCCACGCCGGTCGCGCCGCCGGCGACCGCCAGGACCTCCTTGGCCACGAGATGCGCGACCGAGAGCCCGAAGCCGAGGTCGGTGAGCGGGAGGTCCTCGTAGGTGAGCACGTCCGCGCCGACCTCGACCGACGCCCGGATCGGCACCAGCGCGGGGCTGTACGCCTGCTCCGTGATCTGCAGCTGCGTCAACTTGACGGGGACGACGCGCGCCGGCCCCCAGACGAGGATCGCGGTCGGCGGCTTGGGCGGCAGGATCTCGACCGTGCCCACCGCCAGCAGGACGGTGTTGGCGATGATCTGGCCACTCGAGGGGTGCAGCAGCATCTCCAGCACCGACAGCGCGGGGAGGATCCCGCTGGCGGCCGCCAGGGGGTCGCCCGCCTCGAGCTGGTCGGTTGCATCCAGCTCGACGGTCATCGAGACGGTCTCCGACGGCGCGCCCCACGCGCGCCGGCTTTCGTTGCCCGAGCCGCCGCCCTCGCGCGGCTGCAGCGTGCGGCTGACCTCGTCCGGGTTGTACTGGAAGACGACGACGCGCGACGGCGGGCCGGACCGGTCGACCGCAACGATCGCTCCTCGCAGCGTGCGCGGCGTGCGCGTCATCGTGCCCACGCCGCGAGCCTGCCCTGCGGGCCGTCACCCGCTCGTCACCCGCCCGTCACGTTCCGGTCGGCGGTGACGAAGCGGTGACGGCGGTGGCGGGAGCCTCAGCAATCAGCGATCCTCGTGTCCATGACTCCCGGCGCGACACTCGACACCGCCCTGGAGCTGGAGATGCTCGGCGCGTTCCGCCTGCGCTATCGCGGACGAGACGTGCCGTTGCAGCCCGGCACCCAGCGGCTGCTCGCGTTCCTTGCGGTGCAGGAGCGGCCGGTCCAGCGCGCGTACGTCGCCGGGTGCCTGTGGCCGGACACGTCGCAGGAGCAGGCCAACGCCAACCTGCGGACGACGCTGTGGCGTCTGCGGCGGCTCGACTGCCCGCTCGTCGACGCCACCGCCAGCGAGCTGGCGCTCGCGTCCGGCGTGCGGGTCGACCTCCGCGAGCACGTGGAGCGCGCCCGCCGCGTGCTCGACGATCCCGCCGACGGGTCCGACCTGGACGAGCTGATCGCCGCCGGCGACCTGCTCCCCGAGCTCGACGACGGCTGGGTGCTGATCGAGCGCGAGCTGTTCCGCCAGCTCCGGCTGCACGCGCTCGAGCGGCTCTGCGACGCGCTCGCCGACGCCGGGCGCTACGCCGACGCCGCCGAGGCCGGGCTCGCGGCGGTGGCCGCCGAGCCGCTGCGCGAGAGCGCCCACCGGGCGCTGATCCGCAGCCACCTCGCGCAGGGGAACGTCGGCGAGGCGACCCGCCAGTACCGCCTCTTCTGCGGGCTGGCGCGCGACCACCTGCGGGTGCCGCCGTCGGCGCTGCTCGAAGCGCTGATGGCGCCCCTCGGCGAGGTCGCGCGTTGATAGCGTCGGCGGCAGTCGCCCGCGTGCCCGATCCGGCTCCCGCATCGACGCCGTCCTGCGGCCGCCTCAGGCTGTCGCTGCAGCGGCATTTCGAGGTGGAGCTGGACGACGGCCGCGTTCCCGTGCCCCACAGCAGCCAGCGGCTCGTCGCGTTCCTGGCCATCAACGAGGGCCCGCTGCCGCGGGACGTCGTCGCCGCCGAGCTGTGGAGCGACGCGACCGGCGACCGCGCCGCCGCGGCGCTGCGTACCGCGCTGTGGCGGCTCGGCTCGGCGATCTCGCGCAGCCTGGTGGTCGCGGGCCGCGGCCGGCTGGCGCTGCGGGCCGACGTGGACGTCGACTTCCGCGCGACGGCGCAGCGAGCGCAGGCGATCATCCGCGACCGCGGGCGGCCGGCGGCGCGCCACGACGTGGCGACGCTGCGCATGGCCGGCGACCTGCTGCCGGACTGGTACGACGACTGGGTCATCCTCGAGCGCGAGCGGTTCCGGCAGCTGCGCATCGACGCGCTCGAGACGCTCTGCACGGCGCTCAGCGCGGACGGCCAGTACGCGAGCGCGATCGAGGCCGGGCTCGCCGCGCTGGCCGCCGAGCCGCTGCGCGAGCAGAGCCACCGCGTGCTGATCTCCGCCCACCTGGCGGCGGGGAACCCCGGCGAGGCGCTGCGACAGTACGGGATCCTGCGCCGGCTGCTGGCCCGCGAGCTCGGCGTCGAGCCGTCGCCGGCGACCGACCGGCTGCTGGCGCCGTTGCGCGCCGGTGACGGCGTCGTTACGCGCGCCCTGTAGCCAGTCCGCGTGCCATCGCACCAGCGGGTCGGCGTGCTGGTCCTCCGCGTCTGGGTCGAGCCCGAGCGCCCGCCCGCCGTCCGCGCGCGGCTCACCGCCGTCGAGGACATCGCGGCGGGCGGCGACCGCGTCGTCGAGCTGACGGCCGCGGAACCGCGCGCGATCGCGGCCGAGGTCGAGCGCTGGCTCGAGCGCTGGATCGCGAGGTGACAAGGTTTCCGCAAGCCGGCGGCAACGGCGGTCCCCGATGCTGCGGGGCATGCCCTTGAACTCATACGGAGTCCTGGTCGGTCGCGCGGTCGAGTGCCGGCGCGAGGCCGGGACCGACTCGCCGCACTACCAGGTCCGCATCGACGCGGGCGGGACCAGTTACCGGATCGCAGTCAACGTGCTCTCGCAGGAGTCGCCGTCCGAGCTGCTGTACCTCGTCAGCGACGACCTCCGCCACCCGGTGACGGACGCCGTCGCCGGCCTGGGCGCCGGTTGGCACGACCTGCCGTCGCGGCCCGGCGGCGGCGCGCTCGACTTCATCCGCGGCAACCTCCTCACCCGCTCCGCGATGCGCCCGCTGGCGCCCGACGTCGCCGGGCCGGACAACGACCTCGCCGACTTCCTCGACCGCTACGTCAAGCGCGCCATCGCCGATCCGGGAGCGCTGGTCTACGCGTTCGGCGAGCGCTGGGGCCCCGAGAACGGCGTGCGCGACAAGATCTTCGGCTTCAAGCCCGGCAACGGGGTGCACGACATCCACATGAACCAGGGCAACGGCGCCCGCTTCCGCGGCGACGACGGCGTGTGGCAGGACGGCGGGCTGCTCCTGCGGCTCGGCGGCCGCTGGGTCGGGATCTTCCTCGCCTTCCAGAGCCAGGCGTGGCACACCGACGACGCCACCGGCCACGCGCTCGCGGAGGAGCGCGAGCCTGCCGACGGCGCGGCGATGCGGATCCTGGCCGCGATGGTCAACCCCAACGGCGGCGGCCCGGAGCGTGAGACGGTGCTCCTTCTCAACGCCTCCCCGCAGCCGGTCGACCTCACCGGCTGGCGGATCGCGGACCGCATGAAGCAGACCTGCACGCTGCCCGCGGGCCCGCTGGCCGCCGGCCAGGTGCTCAGCGTGCCGCTCCACAACGGCGTCCAGCTCTCGAACAAGGGCGGCTCGATCACGCTGCTCGACCGCGCCGGGCTGAAGGTCGCCGGCGTCTCCTACACCGCCGAGCAGGCGCGCGAGGAGGGCTGGACCGTCACCTTCTAGGCAGTTCGAACTTCAACTGCGCATTGAGGGGAGGGACGAGGCGGTGCATTTCTCCCCAATTCGTCGCGGCCGCCGCGCAGTTGGGGAGAAACGCACCGTATGGGTGCGCAACTCCCCAACACCAGCGCGAACGGCGGAGATTGGGGACAAATGCACCCCCACCTCCCTACCCAGCGCAGTTGACGTTCGCCGGCGCGACGACGGCATCAAAGGATCAGCCAGCCTCGCCGGCCGCCTCGCCGACCGCGCTGGCGTCCTGGTGCGGGCGGCCGGGCTCGCCGGCGCCTGGGAAGCCGGCCTGCTCGCCCGCCTCCGGGCCGGGCCGCTGCGCCGCCTCCGGCGCGCCGATCAGCGCCTCGATCTCCTCGCGGCGGCCGGGGGAGACGACCGGCCAGCCGGGCTCGTAGCCGAAGACCTCGCGGAGCGGGGCGGCGCTGTAGCGCTCGCCGACGACCTCGATGCGGTCGGGGTCGATGAGCGCCGGGTGCGGCGCACCGCACGCGCGGCCGAGCCGCAGCAGCTCCGACCGCAGCGCGACCAGGTAGTTCGCGGCGCGCGCGGACTTGAGCTCGGGATCGAGGCCGCGCATGAGCCAGCGGTTGTGGGTCGCGACGCCGGTCGGGCAGCTTCCGGTGTGGCAGCGCATGGCCTGGACGCACCCGACCGCCAGCATCGCCTCGCGGCCGACGTTGACCATGTCGCAACCGAGCGCCAGCGCGTGCAGGGCGGCGTCCGGGAAGCCGAGGCGGCCGGCGCCGACGAAGACGACGTCCTCGGCCAGGCCCGCGCGCGCGAAGATCGGGTAGACGCGCGAGAGTCCGACCTTGAACGGCAGCGCGACGTGGTCGCTGAACGCCAGCGGCGCGGCGCCGGTGCCGCCCTCGCCACCGTCGATCGTCACGAAGTCCGGGCCGCCGCCGGAGACCGCCATCCGGCTCGCCAGGTGCTCCCAGAACCCCAGGTCGCCGACGGCGGACTTGATGCCGACGGGCAGGCCCGTCGCGTGCGCGAGCCGCTCGACGAACTCGATCATCTCGTCGACGCCGGAGAACGCCGTGTGCGCCGCCGGGCTGGCGCAGTCGCGGAACGCCGGGACGCCGCGGATCGCGGCGATCTCCTCGGTCACCTTCGGCGCCGGGAGCAAGCCGCCCAGACCCGGCTTGGCGCCCTGCGACAGCTTGATCTCGATCGCCCGCACGGGCGCCTCCGCGACCCGTTCCTCGAGCCGCTCGAGCGAGAAGCGGCCGCGCTCGTCGCGGCAGCCGAAGTACCCGGTCCCGATCTGGAAGATCAGCTCGCCGCCGTGCTGGTGCGCGGGCGCCAGGCCGCCCTCGCCGGTGTTCATCAGGCAGCCGGCGAGCGCGGCCCCGCGGTTGAGCGCCTCGACGGCAACGGGCGACAGCGATCCGTAGCTCATGCCGGAGACGTTGAGCAGCGACGCCGGGCGGAACGCGTGGCGGCGACGGTGCGCGGCGCCGAGCACCTTGCCGGCCGGCAGGCAGTAATCCGGCGGGCCGCCCGGCTCGCCCTCGGCGGGCGGCGGCAGGGGGAAGGGGGACTGCTTGAACACGATCAGGCTGTCGACCTGCTCCATGTCGTTGTCGGAGCCGAACCCGAACGTGTTGATCTCGCGCTTGGAGGACGCGTAGACCCAGCGCCGCTGGTCCCGCGAGAAGGGCCGCTCCTCGTCGTTGGACGTGACGATGTACTGCCGCAGCTCCGGCCCGACCGACTCGAGCAGGTACCGGAAGTGGCCCACGACCGGGAAGTTGCGCAGAATCGCGTGCCGGCGCTGGCGCAGGTCGTGCGCGGCGAGGCCGGCGACGGCCGCGCCCGTCAGGGCGCCGAGGCGGCGGGCGGTCCGGTTCATCGCTCCGAACCTTCCCGCGCGATGACAGGAGCATTCCGCGGGTACCCAACGTCTGATGGCCACGGCGGGAGAACGACGACGGGCAGCGCCGCGGGCACGGCTGGCGTTGCCATGCGTGCTGCGCCCGCGGGCGGGCTCGCCGATCTGGGCCGAGACGATCGACGTCAGCGAGGGCGGGATGAGCATCCGCGCCGCGCGACCCCTGCGGGCCGACGAGGTCGTCGAGTTCGACCTCGCCGGGACGCCGGACGAGCACGTGACGGGGCGGGCTATGGTCCTCCGGCACAACGCCCCGCGGGTCTACGGCCTGCGCTTCGAGGGGCTGCCGGAGTCGATGCGCCGGCGGCTGCTCGCGCTCGTCGGTCGCTAGGCCGAGCACCCGCGGTGGGCGCCGCGCGGCCGGTTGGGCGTCGATGAGGTGCTTGGCTTGCGGCCCATCCTGCTCGCTCGCCGGGGCGACCTCGACCGCGGTGATCAGCGGCTCGCGCGTGTTGGTGACCGCCGCCGAGAGCTTGTAGCCGTCAAAGCGCTGATGCTGGCTCTTGCGCCCGTGGCGCATCTCCGGGTCGACCGTCGAGATGATCCGGTCCGCGCGCGTGCCGCGATAAAGCCGCGGGACGCCGTCGTCATCGACGTCGAAGTCCTGGCCGATCAGCTCCCGCAACAACCGCTGCGCGTCGCCGACCGCCTCATCGGCGAGCAATCCGTCGGCCTGTTCGACGGCCTGCAGCGCCCGCTCGGCGTCCTGGGCGACGCGCGTGAGCATCCGCTCGCGCTCGGCGCGCTCGCGCCAGCGACAATCAGGCTTCTCGTTGGGCCGCGCGTAATCGAACTCCAAGGCGCGATCGAGCTGGCCCGCCGCATCTGCGTCGACGCCAGCGACCGCATCGAGCAGCTTGCGCACGCCATGACGGACGAGCTTGACCGTGTCCTGCGTCGCAGCCGCGCCGAGCATCGGCGTCGAATCGATGATCTGCTCGACCGGCCCCTCGAGCATCCCAAGCTCCTCGGCCAGCACCAGCGAGCGCTCCAACGCCAGGCGCTCCAGACGGTGCAGCAGCAGCCGCGCGCGGAACTTCGTCAGCGACGTCGGATGCCAGCCCGGATGATCGACCGCCAGCCCGAGCGCGATCTTCCAGCGCAGATCCCAGCCCACGCATTCCATCGCCTGCTCGTCCGACGCCCCGGTGCGGTACTGCAACAGCAACACCATCGCCAGCTGCGACGGCGGGATCGACGGCCGTCCCATCCCCGGCGAATAACACGCCGCGAAGTCCTCATCGCGCACGATCCGCTGTCCATGCTCGGCCAGCAGCGCGAAAAACGACCCCTTCGGCAGCGGCCGAGCGAGCTCGGCCGCATCAAAGAACCCGACCTGACCAGACCTCGTCGCCAGCATGCCCGACAGGGTCTTAAACCCACCGGACAGCACCGCGACTATTTCAGCGGCCTCCTAGGCGGCCGCGGCCTCCCGGACCGCCGCCTCCAGCGCGTCGAGCCCGCGCGCCAGGTCGTCGTCGCCGATCGTGATCGGCGGCAGGAGCCGGATCGTCTCGCCGTACAGGCCGCACGAGAGCAGGAGCAGGCCGCGCTCGCGCGCCGCCGCGATCGTCGGCGGGACCAGCTCCGGCGCGAGCTCGAACGCGAGCATCGGCCCGAGGCCGCGGACTTCGACGACGGCCGGGACGGCGGCGGCGATCGCGTCGAGCCGCTCGCGGATCGTGCGGCCGAGCGCCTCGGCGCGCTGCAGGAACTCCGGCGACGCGACGGTGTCGAGCACCACCGCGGCCGCCGCACAGGAGACCGGGTTGCCGCCGAACGTGCCGCCGAGCCCGCCGGCGTGGACGGCGTCCATCAGCTCCGCACGGCCGGTCACCGCGGCCAGCGGCAGGCCGCCGCCCAGCGACTTGCCCGAGATGAGGATGTCGGGCGTGATCCCGTAGTGCTCGATCGCCCACACGGGCCCGGTGCGGCCGACGCCCGCCTGCACCTCATCGTCGACGTAGAGGATCCCGTGCGTTTCGCACAGCTCCTTCAGCGCCCGCGGGAAGTCCGGCGGCATCGGGATGAAGCCGCCCTCGCCCTGCACCGGCTCGAGCACGACGCAGGCCACGCTCCGCGGGTCGACGTCGGCCTTGAAGAGGTGCACGAGCGCGTCGATCGCCTGCTCGGAGCTGAAGCCGCGGTGCGGCGCCGGGGCGCGGTAGACCTCCGGCGCGAACGGGCCGAAGCCGCGCTTGTAGGGGACGACCTTGCTGGTCAGCGACATCGTGAGCAGCGTGCGGCCGTGGAACGCGCGGTCGAACGCGACCACGGCGGGCCGGCCGGTGGCGGAGCGCGCCACCTTGACGGCGTTCTCCACCGCCTCGGCGCCCGAGTTGACGAGCACGCTCTTGTAGTCCGTGCCGGGCCCGGGGTACAGCTCGGCGAGCCGGCGGCAGACCTCGACGTACGGCTCGTAGGCGCCGACCATGAAGCACTGGTGCAGGTAGCGGTCCACCTGCTCGTGGATCGCCCGCACGACGTCGGCGGGGCCGTGGCCGAGGTTCTGGCAGCCGATCCCGCCCGCGAAGTCGATGTAGGAACGCCCATCGTCGGCGTCGATCCGGGCGCCTTCGGCGCCCAGCACCACCAGCGGCGGGGCGGTGACCGCCGCCGACACGTACCGATCGCGCGCCGCGCGCACGTCCTTGCCCGCATCCACTGAGATCGTCATCCCTCCAGACTTCCCGAGGGCCGGCCGGCGGCCAACTGTCAGCCCTCAGAATCGGCCCGAGGATCTTCGTGCGGCGCACGAGCGCCGTCAAGCCCGCACCAGTCGGCGATGAACAGCGCGATCGCCTGCGCGGTCCGGGTCATCGACGGCAGATGCACGCGCTCGTCGATCCCGTGCTCGTTCTCGGCCAGCGGCCCGAAGCAGACGGCGGGGGTGTCGCCGTAGAGCTGGAACGTGCGGGCGTCGGTGGTGGCGGTCGACGCGAAGAGAGGCGGCCGGTGACCGCCGTTGACACGGGCGGCGGCGTCCGCAAGCCCGGTGACGAGCTCGTGGTCCGGCTCGAGCTCGTAGCCCTCGCACTGGAAGCCGTCGTACACGACCTCGAGGGAGAACGCGCTGCCGGCGGCGACCGCCGCCACGGCCTCCTCCACTCGCGCCTTCAGCGCGCCGACCGGCTCGCCGGGGTAGAGCGCGAGCCGGAAGTGCGTGACGCACTCCCCGGCCACCGTCGACGGCCAGTCGCCGCCGCGGATCATGCCCACGTTGAGGTTGATGGGGTGGGGATAGGCGGCGAACAGCGGGTGCTTGGTCGCGTTGAGCTCGGCCTCGAGCGCGCGCAGCGCCTCGATCACCGCGTACGACGCTTCGATCGCGTTGTTGCCGTTCGCGGCCTCGCCGGCGTGGGCGGGCGCGCCGATCGCACGGACCTGGAACCACAGGACGCCGACCTGGGCGTTCCAGATCGCGCCCTGAGTCGGCTCGGTGAGGATCGCGGCGTCGGCGGTCTGGCCAGCGAGCACGCAGGCCAGCGCGCCGTTGCCGGTGCACTCCTCCTCGACCACCGACTGGAGCTGGACGCGGCCACGCGGGCGCAGGCCGAGCCGCTGAAGCCCGCGCACGGCGCCGACCATGGCGGCGAGGCCGGACTTCATGTCGCCCGCGCCGCGCCCGTACATCCACTCGCCGTCGACGCGGGCGGCGAACGGGTCGCCGGTCCACAGCGCGGCCGGCTCGGGGCTGACGACGTCGATGTGGCCGTTGAGGATCAGCGAGCGCCCGCCGCCAGAGCCGTTCCAGTCGGCGAGCACGTTCGCCTTGCCGTCGACGTCCCAGCTGAACGGCGCGCCCGCCGGGTGGCGCTCCAGCGCGGCGGGATCGAGCGGCACGTCGAAGGGCTCGAGGCCGAGCGCTTGGAACGCGCGTCGCATGACCGCCTGCCCGGCGGCCTCCTCCCCGAGCAGCGTGGGCGCGGCGACGAGCTCCTCCAAGAGGGCCACCATCGCGGGCTGCTCGGCCGCGACGGCGGCCAGGATCTCGTCATCCACGCCCCGCAGATTACGAAGCGACCGCGTGGATCTCCGCGGGGAGGTTCCAGCACTCGGCGATCTGGCCGTCGACGAAGCGGACGATCGCGCCGCCGTGCGCCTCGAGCGTGAGGCCGGGGCCCTGCGGGGCGCGCCAGGTGAAGCGGGTCGCGACGCGGTCGCGCTCGGCGACGGCGTCCTCGAGCGTCACCCACGCGTCGGGGAACGTGTCGGCGGTCGCGGCGTGGAAGCGGACGAGATCGTCGACGTCCTGGATGCCGGCCGGGAAGCCGTGCAGCGTCGCCTCGGGGCTGAACAGCGCGAGGTAGTCCTCGGGGTTGCCGGCGTTGAGCGCGGCGACGGCGTCCACCAGTGCGGACTTGTTCGCCCGGGGGCGGGGCTTGGGGGTGGTCGGGGCGGCCATGCGTACCTCCTCGAAGGATCGTGCGGTTGTGAAGTCTTCGGCCACCGGCGCGTTCGCGGCAACCGTCGCGGCGCCCAAAGGCTCGCGGCAGGTTTGGACGCGCGACGAACGCCCGCGGCCCCCCGGGCGGGATTAGACTCGCGCCGTGTTGCGTCTCGCGGACCTGCTCGCCGAGGAGCCGTTCGGGCTCGCGCTGCTCAGCGGAGGCCCCGAGGCGCCCACCCGGGAGGTGCGCGGTGCGCACGCGGTGGAGGTCGAGGCGCCGGCGCGCTGGCTCGGGCCGGACTGGGTGATGCTCACGACCGGCGTGCGGCTGCGCGGGAACGCGACCGCGCAGCGCGAACTCGTGCCGCAGCTGCAGGAGGGCGGGGCGAGCGCGCTCGGGTTCGGCGTCGGGCTCGGGTTCAAGCGCGTCCCGCCGGCGCTCGTGGACGCGGCGCGCGAGCACGAGTTCCCCGTCTTCGAGGTGCCGTACGAGACGCCGTTCCGCGAGATCATCCACTTCGTCGACAGTGCGATCACCGGGGGCGAGGAGCAGGTCTTCCGCCGGCTCACCGCGCTCCAGCGCTACCTCGTCGACGCGCTCCGCACGCCGCAGCCCGAGCGCGCGATGGTCGACCGCCTGGCCGGCTTCCTCGACGCCAGCGTGATGCTGCTCGACTCCGAGGGCCGGCCCGAGATCGTCGCGGGCAAGCTGCCGGTCGACGAGCTGCTGACCGCGGTCTGTGCCGAGCCGCCGGGGTTGATCGAGCTCGAGCTCGAGGGCTGGCACGCGGTCGCCACGCCGGTCGGCCAGTCGACGCGGCGGCTGGTGCTGGCCAGCCCGCGGCGCGGGTTCATCGCCAAGCTCGCGAAGCCCGCCGCGGAGGCGACGGCACCGCTGCTCGCCGCGATGGCGCGGCTGAGCGACGTGCTGCGCGACCAGGAGAACGCGATCAAGGGCGCGCTGCTCGACGAGGCGCTGGAGCCCGTCGAGGCGCGCGACGCGCTGCCGGTGGCTGCCCGGGCGGCGGCGTTCGGGCTCGACTTCAGCGAGCCGGCGCGCATGCTCGTCATCCGGTCCGACGTGGATCCGTCGGCCGTCTGCCGGGAGCTGGTCGCGCGGCTCGAGCGGGCGCGGATCCCGCACCTCGTGCAGGTCCGCGAGGGCGGGATCACGGCGCTGGTGCAGGGCCCGGACCCTGCTCGGGCGGTCGAAGGGCTCGGGGACGTCGGGATCGGCCGGCCGGTGGATGCGCTCGTCGACGCCCACCACTCGCTGCGCGACGCGGAGCTGGCCGTGCGCCGCGGCGGCGTCGTCTGGTTCGAGGACTTCGACCTCGCGACGTTCATGATCAGCGAGATCCCGCCCGAGCGGCTGGACCCGAAGGTCGACGAGATCCTCTCCGTCCTGCGCGCGAACCCGCCGCTGCACGAGGCGCTGAGCGCGTACTTCGCCCACGACCTCGACATCGCGGCCACCGCCGCGTCGCTCCACATGCACCGCAACTCGCTGCGCTACCGGCTGGCGCGCGCCGAGCAGGTACTCGGCCGCTCGCTCAAGCAACCGTCGACGATCGCCGCCGTGCACATCGCGCTCGTGGCCGAGGGCTCATAGGATCGCGCTCGAGATGGAGTACAACGAGCAGCCGACCGCGCCATACCTCGACGCCGTCGTCGCCTACGCGTTCCGGGGCACGGGCCGCTACCACGTGCCCGGCCACAAGGGCGGGCCGGGCGCCGACCCTGGGCTGCGCAAGGCGATCGGCACCGACGCGCTCGCCGCCGACATCCCCCAGGACATCCATGGGATCGACCTCGGGCCGTCGCCGACCGCCTACGAGCGCGCCGAGCGACTCGCGGCCCAGGCGTTCGGTGCCGAGCGGACGTTCTTCCTCACCAACGGGGCGACGCAGGGCAACCACACGCTGTGCCTGGCGCTCGCGCCGCTCGGGACGCGGATCGTCGCCCAGCGCAACTCGCACGCGTCGATCGTCGACGGCCTGGTGTTGAGCGGCGGCCTCCCGAGCTTCGTGGCGCCCGAGTACGACGCCGAGCTGGGCATCACGCACTGCGTCACGCCCGCAGCGCTCGAGCGGGCGCTGCGCGACGCCCCCGACGCGCGCGCGGCGTTCATCGTGTCGCCGACCTACTACGGGATGGCCGCCGACATCGCGGGCATGGCGGAGGTCGCGCATGGGGCCGGCGTGCCGCTGGTGGTCGACCAGTCGTGGGGCCCGCACTTCGGGTTCAACGAGGAGCTGCCGCCGCCGGCGCTCTCTCAGGGCGCGGACGCGATGCTCACCAGCACGCACAAGATCGCCGGCTCGCTGACCCAGAGCGCGATGCTGCACATCTCGGGGAGCGGACGCGTCGACATCGGCGCGATCGGCCGCGCGCTGCGGCTGCTGCGCTCCACCAGCCCGTCGTCGCTGCTGATGGCGTCGCTGGACTCGGCGCGCCGCCAGCTCGCGCTGCACGGCGAGCAGCTGCTGTGGGAGACGCTGCGTGCGATCGAGGTCGCGCGCGAGAAGCTGGAGACGATCGAGGGCATCGACTTGGTCGACTCGAAGCTGATCGGCCAGATGGGCGTGGCCGGCTACGACCCGCTGCGGATCGTGCTCGACGTGCGCGGGACCGGTCGCACGGGCTACGAGATCGCCGACGCCCTGCGCCGCTCGTACGACGTGCACGTCGAGCTGCCGATGCAGGCGACGGTCGTGTTCGTGGTCGGGCTCGGGGAGTCGGCGGCCAACCTGCGGCGGCTGGCGGGCGACGTCGACGAGGTGGTCAAGCGGCTGCGCGAGCCGGGGGCGACGCGTGCATTGGTGCCGCCCGCCGCTTCCTTGGGCTTCGAGGTCGCGGTCCCGCCGCGCGAGGCGTTCCTGGGCGAGGCCGAGCAGATCGCGGTCGACAACGCGGTCGGGCGTATCTCCTGCGAGTCGATCGCCTCGTACCCGCCGGGCGTGCCGGCGCTCCTGCCGGGCGAGCGGATCTCGGCCGAGACCGTCGCCTATCTGCGCGAGCTGGCGGCCAGCGGCGCGCGACTGCACGGCGCCAGCGACCCGGACTTCCAGACCATCAACGTGTTGCGGGAGGGCGATTGATCGATCCTCAGGAGCGGTGGGCCCGGTACGGCGAGAAGCCCGACTACGCGGGGCTGCTGACGTTCGGCGGCGCGCCGTTCACCCAGGATCCGGCGGAGCTGGATGGGTTCGACGTGGCGATCGTCGGCGCGCCGATGGACGACCTCGTGTCCGACCGCCCGGGAGCGCGGCTCGCGCCGCGCGCGATCCGCGGGGCCAGCTCGCCGCCGGGGCCGCACCTCGAGGTCAAGGTCGACGCGTTTGCCGAGCTGCGGATCGTCGACTTCGGCGACGCGCCGGTCATCCCCGCCGACGCCGGGACGTCCCACGACGCGATCGAGGCGACGGTCGGGCAGGTCTTGGCGGCGGGCGTGCTGCCGGTCGTGCTCGGCGGCGACCACTCGATTACCGAGCCGTCGGTGCGGGCGTGCGCGGCCGTCCACGGGTCCGTCGGCATGATCCACTTCGACACCCACACCGACACCGGCGTCGAGGTGTTCGGCGTCGAGCGCTCGCACGGCACCTTCATCCGCCGGCTGATCGACGCCGGGCAGCTCGACGGCGCGCGCTACGCCCAGATCGGCCTGCGCGGCTACTGGCCGGGCGAGGCCGAGTTCACGTGGCAGGCCGAGCGCGGGATCACGAGCCTGTTCATGCACGACGTGCGCGACCTCGGCATCCGCGAGGTGGTGCGGCGGGCGATCGAGGCGGTCCGCCCGGGCCCGGTGTATCTGACCGTCGACGTCGACGTGCTCGACCCCGCCTTCGTGCCCGGCACCGGCACGCCCGAGCCGGGAGGCATGACCGCCGGCGACCTGCTGCTCGCGGTCCGGACGGTCGCGTCCGAGGTGGATTTGATCGGCGCCGACGTGGTCGAGGTGATCCCGACCGCGATCGGCACCGACGATTATTCGGCGTTGGTCGCCGAGCGGGTCATCCGCGAGGCGCTCACGGGGGTTGCTCTGCGCCGCCGGGGCTGACGCCGCGGCGGCTGTCCGGCGTCCGCTCTGTGAGGGCGCGCCGCGAGTGGCTCCTTGAGGGATGGCGTGGGTGGCTCGTTGGGCGGCGCGCGCGAATCGCGTCGGAGGCTTGGACGGCGATTCGCGCGCGACCCGAGGGCGCCGGCCGCGAGGCGACTTAGCCGCGCTATCGCGATCACGCGCGAACGGAGCAGTCAACGTGGGACGTTCCCGCGGGGACGCTCCGCTGCTGGTTCTCGTCCAAAGCACTCGCCCGCGGGGGACGTACAGCCGAGCGGCCACCCAGGCGGCTGTTCATCCACGGCGACGGGAGCATCTGTGCACGTGAGCTCAGCGATTCGCTCCGCCAGAAGCGCAACGGTGCCCCCGCGCGCGCCCCGACGGATGAGCCCGAGCAGCGGGGGGTAGTTGGCGTCGCATGACCGATGAGCGAGGCCGCGATGGTGCGGTCGTGCTGGGTCTGGTCGCGCCGAGCGGGATGCCGCGCGAGCTCGCCGACCAGATTGCCGAGGAGCTTCCCGGCCAGCTCGGGAACCGAATAGGTGATGTGAATTGGCAGGTGCAGGTAGCGGGCGCGGAGCGCGCGGACACGACGCCCACCAGCGAGGCGCTCAAGCAGGCCGTTCGGCGGCGCATGCAAGACGAGGGGTGGGACCTCGCCGTCGCGCTAACCGACCTCCCGCTGCGGGCGAACCGGCGCCCCGTGACAGCCCACGCGAGCGCGATGTACAGGGTGGGGCTGCTGTCCGTTCCCGCGCTCGGCGCACGCTCGGTCGCGCGGCGCGCGATGCGCGCCGTGCTCAACCTGGTGGAGGGGCTGCTCGGCGAGGAGGTCGGCCGCGGCAGCGACGCCGACGAGACGGGGCGCGCAGATCGGATGCGCCAGCGCCTCGGCGAGCTTCAGTCGCCGCTCGGTCCCAACCGCGCCGGCGAGGACGGCACGGTCGCCTTCGTCGGTGCGACGCTGCGGGCCAACCTGCGGCTGCTCGTCGGCATGGTCCGCGCGAACCAGCCTGAGCGCGTCATCGCTCGCCTGTCGCGCGCGCTGGCGGTGTCACTCGGCACCGCTGCATACGCGATGACCTCCTCCAGCATCTGGATGCTCTCTGACGGGATGGGGTGGCCGCGCCTCGCGCTCCTCGCAGCGGCTTCGGTCATTACGTTGTGCGTGGTCTTGGTGCTGGCGCACGGCCTGTGGGAGCGGGCGTCTGGTGAGGACGACCGCCAGTCCGTCGTGCTCTTCAACCTCGCCACCTCCGCGACGCTGGGGCTGGCGGTCCTCACGCTGTACGGAGGGCTGCTCGTCGTCAGTGTCTTGGGTGGCGCGGCCCTTATCCCGCAGTCGGTCTATGACGGCAACGTCGGGCACGCACCGGCGCTCGCCGACTATCTGAAGCTCGGCTGGCTCGCGGCGACGATCGCGACGCTGGCCGGAGCGCTCGGCTCGCTCATCGAGAGCGACGAGTCGGTCCGCGAGGCGGCCTACCGCCACCACGCCGACGCCCGCACAGAGCGGACGGAGGAGGAGCGCTAGGCGCGGCGCGACGTCTCGACATGGTCGCGGGCCGCTCCCTTCCATGCTAGCCATGCGGAGCGGCCGAACGCGGTTGCTCGTCCAAGTGCGATTGACGTGCCGACGTGCCGTGATGAGCGGCTGGTGTCGCACATCGGGTGATGGCGACGAGGCGCTTGGGCGGTGAGAGGATCGCCGGAATGGTGAGCGCCGGAACGGTTCGGACAGCGGGGCTGGAGGTCGCCTACGACCAGGCGGGCAGTGGGCCGCCGCTCGTCCTGGTCCACGGCGCCGCCGGCGATGCGCGGGAGTGGCGCCCGCAGCTCGCCGGCCTGTCCGACGACTTCACGGTCATCGCGTGGGACGAGCCGGGAGCCGGCCGGTCATCGGACGTGCCGGGAGATTTCGGACTGGCCGGATACGCGACCGCGCTCGCGGGACTCGTCGAAACGCTCGGCGCACCGGCGCACGTCTGCGGACTGTCCTGGGGCGGCACCGTGACGCTTGAGCTCTACCGCCGCCGACCCGAGTTGGTGGCCACGCTCGTGCTCGCCGACACCTACGCCGGCTGGAAGGGGTCGCTGCCCGAGCACGAGCTTCGCGCGCGGGTGGCCAGCATCGAGCGCATGCTCACCGCGCCCGCGCACACGTTCGACCCCACCGTTCCGAGGCTCTTCGCCCGTGAGCCGCCGCGGGACGTCATTGAGCTGCTCGACGCCGTCGCCGCCGACGTCCGCCGTGAAAGCCTGCCCGTCGTGCTGGGCGCAATCGCCGAGGCCGATCTGCGGGACGTGTTGCCGGGGATCTCAGTGCCGACCCTACTCATCTGGGGCGAGCTCGACGCGCGCTCCCCGCTGACCGTGGCGCGCGAGTTCGCGCGCGCGATCCCGTACGCGGAACTGGTGGTCATCCCCGGCGCCGGCCACATGAGCAACTTGGAGCGACCGGACGAGTTCAACGCGGCGGTTCGCGACTTCTGCCGTCGAGGTGCGTGACGCGGAGGACTGCTGGCTTCCATGCCAAGCGCGGGCCGAGCGGACTGCCGAAGACGACAATGGGCCGGCCGTCGTGACGCGTGCACTCCATCGTTCGCCGCGGCCGTCTGGGAGATCGTCCAGATTTCAGGGCTCCGCCCGGATCGAGAAAGCGAGGTCTGCCTGCCTTCCTTCGTTCCTTCGACCACGGCGCGTCTCAGGGGCGTCGGGCTGCGATGATTCGCCGGTGTCCGTGACGGCCCTCACGTCTGCGGAGATTTCGCTGCCGGCCGAGGCCGATGGCCAGCGGGTGAGTGATCGCATCGCTGTTCTGGCTGACACCGTCGACGTCGTCGGGTTGACCGACAACCACGCCGGCCAGCCGCGAATGTCGCCGTTGGCGGCTGTGGCTCTCGCCCGCGAGCAGGGCGTCGGGACGATCGTGCACGTTTCCTGCCGCGACCGCAACCGGCTTGCATTGCAGTCGCAGGTCGTGGGCGCCGCCGCGCTCGGCGCCGAGGGAGTGCTGTGCATGCAGGGCGATCCGGTGGCTGGCGTCGACCATGTTGCGGACATGACCGCGACCGAGCTGATCGCGAGGGCGCCGGGGTGGAGCGTCCCGCATTCGCTGGCTGTCGGGGCGGTCGTCAATCCGTTCGCCGAAGACCTGGATCGGGAGCTGCGGCTGCTGCAGCGAAAGGTCGCCGCGGGAGCAACCTTCGTGCAGTCGCAGATGGTCTTCGATCTCCCGAGGCTCGAAGCGTTCCTCGCGCGCGGCGAGGACATGCTCGCGGGCGTGCGCGTCTACGCGAGTGTGGCGTTGCTGCGCAGCGAGCGCATGGCAGAACGCGCCTGCGCGCTGCCGGGCGTGACGATCCCCGAGCCCGCCTGCGCGCAGATCCGTCGCGGTGGCGGCATCGAGCTCGCGCGCGAGCTGGCGGCCGGGCTCGCCCGTGTCTCGCGCGTGGACGCACTGCACGTCTTCCCGCTCGGGGCGGAAGCGGCCACGCGCGAGGTCGCCGCCGAGTTTCGGGTGACACGAGGCATCAACTCGCGACGTCGATAGCGCTGTGAAAAACAACAATCCGATTCTCGCCGAGCAACTCGCCTACTATCGGGCTCGCGCTCGTGAGTACGACAAGTGGTTCCGTCGCGAGGGGCTCCATGACTTGGGCGAAGAGCACAATGCCAGATGGCGTCTTGAGCTCAATCGAGTGTATTCAGCACTCGATGCGTTTGCGCCTCGTGGAGACGTCCTCGAGCTTGCCTATGGCACGGGTGAGTGGACGATCCGTCTCGCGGAGGTGGCGACCAGTGTAGTCGGAGTCGATGCAGCGCCGGAGATGCGCGAACTCGCTCTGGCGAAGCTGCAGGATGCCGGTAAGAGCAATGTCGAGCTCTGGGTTGACGATCTCTTCAGCTGGCAGCCAGATCAGGACTATGACGTCGTCTTCTTTGCGTTCTGGCTTTCGCACGTTCCCGAGAGCCATACCGACCGGTTCTGGCGCAGCGTCCACGACGCGCTTCGCCCCGGAGGCCGCTTCTTCCTCGTGGATGCCGCACGCGCGGTCCTGGACGGGAACGTCATTCACGGTTCGCGACTGCCCAATCGCGAGAGCGCGACTGAGCTCAGGCGACTCGAGGACGGTCGGGAGTTTCGGATTTTCAAGCGTTCGTTCGATCCCGACCGGCTCGCGCGAGATCTTCGTGACCACGGCCTTGACGCGAGCTTTGTCGAGACGGGCGAGTTCTTCGTCTACGGACTCGGCCGACGTGCCTAGCCCGACCTGGGACTACTCACGCGGAGCCCGTGTGCAAGCAAGACATACGACCGGCCTCGACAGTTGTCCCGCCCGGTAAATCGTCGGTAGCGGTCCTGGCTATGCGATATGTGACTTCTCCAGAGGCAGCGGGTTGCATGGCCGCCTCGTCGGCGTCGTCGGATCCGCGGCCCGGGGATCAGGTCAGGGGATCCGGATGTCCTTCCTCGCGACGACGGCGCCAAGACCACCAGCTTTGCACGACACCGGCCCTGAGACTCCTTCGACTGCACCCAGCGCTGGGCACGCGTCGCCTAGGGAGTGCTCCTTCGGTGCGCGATCGCCGCCAGGATCAGGTCGGCGACCACGGTCGGATGGGTGTTCAGGGCGAAGTGGCCGGTATCAGGGATCGTCACGACGTCGATCTGCGGGCAGGCGTCGAGCTCGCGCCGCTCTGAATCCTGAAGCTTGACGTCGTCGTGCTCGCCGAACACGACCCAGGCGCGGAGCTCCGAGTCGCGCAGCCTCGGGACGAGGGTCCCGTGGCGGTCGTAGTACCGCATCACCGTGCGCGTGTTCCTGCGCACGAAGCGCGGATCGTTCTTCCGTAGCTCGGCGGCGAGGACGGGCAGGCGAGCCTCGGGCACGTTGCCCTTGAGCATTCCGCCGATGCCCTTGAGCGCCAGCGCGAACGGCAGCGGGCCGAGCACGGTAGCGAGGCGATCAAGCACGCGAGGGACGATCGACTCGTCCTTGCGGGAGAAACTCGGGGACAAGAGCACCAGCGATCCCGCGAACGTCTCCGCACCCGCCATCTCGATCGCGACGTTCGCGCCGAGACTGTGTCCGACGACGACGTCGGCTTCGATCGCGCGGGCCAGCTGACCGGCCTGCCGCGCGTAGGTCTCGATCGCGTCGTCCGCCGGCGGCGGGGTGCCCGCGTAGCCAGGCAGCGTGGTCGCGACCAGCCGGACATCGCGCAGCCCCGGCTCGGCGAGCAGCTCGTCGTAGAAGGTGGCGGAGGCCAGCGCGCCGGGAAGCAGCAGCGCGCTGTGAGATGCGCCGACGGGACCGGATTCCCGCAGCTCCCAGCCGTCGGGCCCCGCGACGTCGGACATGCGCGGAGAATAACCCCCGCGCCGGGCTCCGCGGCTATCGCAACCCCAGCAACCGAGCGAGCCGTAAGCTGCCGCAACTCTCGCCCCATCGACTGACGCGCCGTCTCGGTCCTCGCCCCCGCCACGTGCGTCGCGTCCGCGTCGGCGGCGTCAGCTCCGGCTCCGCAGCGCTGCTTCGCCCGAGGAGCACGTGTCGCGATCAAGGCGTTTCGGCGACGACTTGCGCGTGGGTTGACGCGTATCGGCGTGCGCTGGAGAATCGGACGCGGTCGACCGAGAGAGGTGGTGCCAGGTGGCTTGGAACCTGAAGGGCAGCTATGCGGAGACCTGCTCGTGCGAGTTGATGTGCCCGTGCAACCTGTCGTTCGACCACGGCGCCACGTACGACTTCTGCCGTGCGACGCTGGCCTTCCACGTGCGCGAGGGCGAGGTCGACGGCACCGACGTTGCCGGGCTCAACGCTGTGGTGATCATCGACACGCCGAAGGTGATGACCGACGGGAACTGGCGGCTCGGGATGTTCATCGACGAGCGGGCGAGCGATGAGCAGGCGGACAGGCTCGCCAAGGTCTTCGGCGGCCAGCTCGGTGGGCCGATGGCGGGGCTTGCTCCGCTGGTGGGGGAGGTCGTGGGCGTTGAGCGGGCGCGGATCGAGCTGACCGACGACGGGCTGCGCCATGGCGTGCTCGTCGGGGACGCGATCGACTTCGAGATCGAGGACATCGTGCCGTTCGGCGTCGAGACGGGCGAGCCGGTCCGGTTCTCCGGGATGTTCCACCCGGTCGGGTCCGATCTCACAATGGCCGAAGCGAAGCATTCGCGGATCAACGCCTTTGGGATCCAGTACGAGGGCAAGACCGGCCTCTCGACGTCCGAGTTCGCCTGGGCCTCGTGATCGCCTCGGCGCCCGATAGGCGCGCCAAAGCGACGCCGGCGCTGACCGCCGTACGCGCGCGCCGAAGCATCGTCGCCCTGCTCTTTGCCCTCGCTGCGATCGGGTGGTGGTCGACCGTAGACCGCATGCGCGGCATGGATGACGGGCCCTGGACCGCGCTGGGAACGGTCGGCTGGTTCCTTGGTGTGTGGGTCGTGATGATGGCCTCGATGATGTTCCCGTCGCTGACGCCGACGGTCGCGCTGTACTCGCGCATGACCCGGGATCGGATCGCGCCGCTGCTGCTCACCGGCGGCTACCTCGTGGCGTGGTCAGCCGCCGGAGCGGCGGCTTTCGCCATCGCGCAAGTCGGTGGCGCCATCGCCGGTGACGTTCTGGCCTGGGACCGCGCAGGGCGCTGGGTTGCCGGCGCGACGCTCCTTGTCGCGGCCGCCTACGAGCTCACGCCGCTCAAGGACGTCTGCCTGGCGAAGTGCCGCAGCCCGCTCGGCTTCCTACTTGGCTCCTGGCGGGACGGCCGCGTCGGCTCGCTACAGATGGGCGTTCGGCACGGCGCGTGGTGCATCGGCTGCTGCTGGGCGCTGATGGCCTCGCTCTTGGCGCTGGGCGTCATGAGCATTGCTTGGATGGCCTTCGTCGCCGCGCTCATCGCAGCAGAGAAGACACTGCCGTGGCGTCGGGTCGCGACGTACACGACAGCGGGGCTGCTGCTCGCGCTCGGCCTCCTCGTACTCGCCGCGCCCGATGCCGTCCCGGCGCTCACGATCCCCGCTGATGAGCCGATGCAGGTCATGGACCGGATGGGCTCGTAGCTCCCCCGCCGCGGCACGGGCAGTTCCCGCGACATCATGTTTGCGGCAGGCATATCTGCGGGTGCGCACCGATGAGTTCGGACGTCCTCGTCGGTCCGTATGGCTGAACGACTCGAGCTACGACGGAAGGACGGACCATGGCAAAGGTGATCGCGTCGATCACGGCATCGGTGGACGGCTACATCGCGGGTCCGGACGACGGGCCGGGCAAGGGACTCGGGGAGGGCGGCGAGCGGCTGCACTACTGGGTCTTCGGTGGGCCCTGGAGCTACGACGATGAGCCGAAGGGTGAGCCCTCGGGCGAGGCGCGCGAGTTCCTGAACAAGGCGATGGCGCGGACCGGCGCGGTCGTCATCGGCCGCTGGATGTACGAGGCCGCCGGGCATTGGGGCGACAAGAACCCGTGGGGCATCCCGGTCTTCGTCGTCACGCACCGCCCGGAGGAGGAGCCCGACACCGGTGAGTTCAACTTCGTCGACGGATTCGACGAGGCGATCGAGCGCGCTTGCGAGGTCGCGGGTGACAAGGACGTCGCGATCGGCGGCGGCGCGGACGTAATCCGCCAGGGCCTCGATGCCGGTGTCATCGACGAGCTTGCGATCATCGTCGCGCCGGTGATCCTCGGCGGCGGCAAGGCTCTGTTCGACGGGTTCACCACGTCCCTCGACCTCGAGCACATCGGCGTGCGTCGGATGGAGTGGGCGACGCTGATCGAATACGGGGTGAAGAAGTAGGGCGGTGCCGGCCATGCCAGACGGCACCGCGGCGAGGTGGATTCGGCGTCGGCGTAGCCGATGCGCGAGTACTGCGTCCAGTGACACGGCAGCCGGCCGCCGCTATCGCGTTGCGCGAGATGCGCTCGCGATGACCGAGCGAGGCGCTGCCGCTAATCACGCGGTTCCGTTCGGACGGGTTGCATCGGCGACGCGGATGGGGTTGCGTGTGCGGGCGAGTCGCGCGCCGATGTCCTGGTCGATCGCCGACATCCCGTCCCTTGTAGGCCGCACCGCCGTGGTGACCGGCGCGAACGGCGGTCTGGGCCTGGAGATTGCCCGGGCGCTGGCCGGTGGCGGCGCCACCGTTGTCATGGCTGTGCGCAACATGGAGCGGGCGGCCCGCGCGCGTGAGGCGATCCAGGCGGGCGCTCCTGAGGCGGCGCTTGACGTCGTGTCGCTCGATCTTGCGTCGCTGGCCTCGGTGGCCGAGGCCGCTGCCGGCATCACCGCCCGCCATCAGCGCGTGGACCTGCTGATCAACAACGCCGGTCTGATGGGCATTCCCGAGCGCCGGACGCAGGACGGCTTTGAGATGCAGCTCGGTGTCAACCATCTTGGCCACTGGGCGCTGACCGCCCGCCTGCTGCCTTCGCTGCTTGGCGCCCCTGCCCCGCGCGTGGTCACCCTCACGAGCACCGCTCATCACTTCGGCCGCGCCGTGGATCCAGCCAACCCGAACCTCGATGGCAATTACGGGCCGTGGCGTGCGTATTGCCAGTCGAAGTTGGCGAACTTTCACTTCGGGCTGGGTCTGCAGTCCCAGTTCGAACGTGCCGGCGTTGCGGCCGCGAGCCTGATCGCCCACCCCGGGCTCTCGCACACCGAGCTGCAGGCCACGAGCGTCGCAGAAACCGGCGGCGGCTGGAGCCAGCGCTTCTTCTACGAGCTGGCGCGCCGGACCGGCATGACGCCGGCGCGGGGGGCGTTGAGTGCGCTGCGAGCGGCGAGCGACCCTCGCGCCAAGGGCGGTGAGTTCTACGGTCCGCGGTTCGTCAACAACGGACCGCCGGTCCGCAAGCCCGTGCTCCGGCGCATCGGGATGGGGACCGCGATCGCGCGCCTGTGGGAGGTCTCCGAGCGCGAAACCGGACTCGCCATCGAGCTTGAGTCCGCACGACGGAAAGCCAACTGACGGGCGGCTAGCGTGCGTGGCCGCCGTGCCCAGCGCCTCCGTCCGAGCCGGCACCGCCGGGCAGGAGCGTGTCGGGGTCGCGTGCGGGCCTGCCGGCCGGCAGCTTCACGACGCCGCTGTGCACCACGGCGGGCCCCCGGCGGGTGCGACGGAGGACCACGCGGGCGAGCCTCCGGGGCATTGCAGGGAGCCTGAAGGCGGCGTCTCCGTTCCCGTCGAGCTTCGCGTTGCGTCTCGCGCGCCAGCGGAAGTGCCAGCGCGAGTACAGCTCGAGCGTCGCCTCCAAGCCCGTCACCGACGGCATCGTCTGCACGTGCACGATCGCGTGCCGGCCGTTGCGTTCGACATGGACGTGGACGTCCACGCGCGCCGTGATCCGGGGCGTCACGAGCGGGCTCGGGCCCGCCGGAGTGGTCACGCGGTAGCTCGCGCCCTCGACCGCCGGCACGGTCGTGGTGAACGTGCCGCCCGCCGCGGGCGCGGCTCCGGCGCCGACCGCGCTCCACGCTCCGCTCGAGACCGACTGCTCGACGCCGACGTGCGCGGTCCCAGCCCTGGTGCGCCCCGACAGCGTCAGAGGCTCGCCCGGCAGGACGCCGTCGGGAGCGGCGGCGAGCGTGGCGGCAACGACGTCGAGGTTGCCGCTCATGAACGCGTGCAGCGTGCACATGAACGAGTAGCCGCCAGGCTGGTCGATCGTCTGCGTCCACGAGGTGAAGCGCGTCAGCGGCCCGGAGCCGAACGGGCTGATCACCACGTTGTGCGTCACGAGGTCGCTGTTGCGGAAGATCACCGCGTCGCCCGCCACCATCGTCGCGCGCGGCGGTTCGAAGAACTTGCCCGGCATGGTGATCGTGGTCGTTTCGGCCCGCGCGCCGGCGGGCGCGGCGAGCAGCAGCGCGACGGCAGCGGCGGCGCGGCGCATCACGGCCGCACCCGGTAGAGGCCGATCATCCCCTGCGCCATGTGCGTCTCGACGTGGCAGTGGTAGAGCCAGGTGCCCGGCGCGTTCTCGCGCCAGCGCACGCGGAACGACTCCGCAGGACCGAGGCCACGCGTGTCCTCCGGCGTGCCGCCGTCGGTGAGCCAGCGGTGGCCGTGCACGTGGAACGTGTGGAACTCGTCTCCCATTGCCATCACGTCCCACTGCACGTCATCCCCGACACGGGCTTCGAACACCGGCGTGTTGCCGACGAACGCGCGCCCGTTGATGGTCTGGAAGCCGTGCCAGGGCGCGAACGCGACGACGAACTCGCGGTCGGCGCGGACCTCGTCGCGTCCGGCGATCGAGAGCCCGCCGAACATGCCGCCCGCGATCGACTCCTCCATCGAGACCGAGTGGTCGTGGTAGGGCCAGAAGCCAGCGGAGTCCGGCCCGGCCCTGAGGCGGTAGGTGAAGCTCCTGCCAGGCTTGACCGCGCCGCCCTTGCCGGAGAACAGCGGCAGCCAGATCCCGTCCGACGACGGCTTGTACTCGACGCCGTGGAAGTGCATCGAGTGAGCGCGCCCGTGGAGCGTGTCCATGTTCTTGAAGTGGATCCGGAGCCTGTCGCCGACGCGAGCGCGGATCAGCGGGCCGGCGAAACTGCCGGCGTGGGCGCCCACCTCGTACGGCAGCCGCAGTGGCCTGCGCCAGCCGCGCGTATAGCGGCGGTAGACGACCGTCGGGAACGTCGTCGTCCCGAGGCCGAAGCGGGTGCCGTGGATCACGTCACGGCCGTTCGGCACGGCGTTCCACTTCGCCGGCGCCGCGCCCACCCAGACGTGCCGCGTGACCGCGGACGCGACTGAGGGGCCGAGCGCAGCCGCGAGGGCCGGCAGCACGAGCGCCGCCAGCCCTCGGCGGAAGAGGCGCCGGCCCCGCCCGGTGGGCAGGACCGATCGCATGCGGCGCTAGTTGACCTTCAGATTGCCCTGCATCCAGGGGTGGATGGCGCAGTAGTAGTAGAGCCTCGAGCCCTTCTTGGCCGTCACCTTGAACGAGAACGACTTCTGGCCCGGGGCGATGAACGCGGAGTCGCCCGCGACGTCCGGCGTGAACATCGTGTCGACCTCGAGCATGCCGCCTTGTGGGACCGGCTGGCCGTTGTCGACGACGGGCGCGCCGGGAGGAGCCTGCTCGTTCTCAGGGTCGACCTGATGGGCCTCCCGCAGCTTGGCGTCCACCGGCGTGTCGAACTGCTTGGGCAGGTACTTCTTCTCGACGAACGAGATCGTGTGCGGCTCCGGGTCCCTGCCCTGGTTGAGGAGCGTGACCGTGGAGCCGGACTTCACCGTCTTGTTCAGCGGGGTGAACCGCAGGTCGATCTTGAGGTAGTGCCCGGGCTTGACCGTGGTGCCTCCGACGATGCGGATCTGGTTCTTCTTGCCGGCGGCGCCCGCCGTGGTGGCTACGCCCGCGGCAGTGAGCCCGAGCGCGGCGACGGCCGCGATCGTGACCGTAAGACGACGACTTCTCATACTGGATCCTTCCTTGTCCCCGAGCAGCCCGCCTCGCTGCGGCATGGATGTACATTCGATAGCGTATTCGCTATCGCGATAGCGGCGATGCTACCGCGTACAACGCCACTGGCGAATCGGACGCTTGTCCATGGCCGCCGCGCCCCCGCGACGCTCCGCCGAGACGGCTACTAGCCGCGCCCGCGCTGACGCCGCCGGCTCGACGGGGTTGACATCGACCGGCACGATTACGGTAGTGTTGCCGTAATCGCGATAGTGGATACACCATCGACGATCGCGATCTGCCCAACCGGCGCGGCGGCTCTGGCCCGGTCCACCCGATGAGGAGCTGATGATGCACGGTCTCGCGTGTCGCGTCGGGCTGTTCGCCGTATTCGCTGTGCTCGCGATCGCCGCTCCGGCGCGCGCGGACACCGTCACCGACTGGGATCAGATCGCCGCCGCGGCGCTGCAGTCGCCCGGAACGGCCACGCCACCTGGCGCCGGCCAGGGCGCGCCGTCGATGGCGCACCTGGCGATGGTCCACGCCGCCGTCTACGACGCCGTGAACGCGATCGACGGCGGCCACGAGCCCTATGCCTCCTCGCCCGCGGCCGAGTCCTCGTACTCGCAGGACGCCGCCGTCGCGACCGCCGCGCGCCACGTGCTCGTCAACGGCGGGCTCGGCATCCCCGCGGCGCGCCTGACCGCCATCGACGCCGCGTACCAGGCCGCACTCGATGCGATTCCGGCCGGACCGGCGAAGGCCGGCGGCATCGCCACCGGCGAGGCCGCCGCGGTCGCGCTCCTGGCGGAACGCGCGGGCGACGGCCGCTTCGGAGCCTTCCGCTTCTCGGTCGGCACGATGCCCGGCGAGTGGCGGCCGACCGCCGGCGTCAACGACCCCTTGGCCTGGCTGAAGGATGTCCGTCCGTTCGTGCTCCGAGACCCCGACCTGTTCCGTGGTCGCGCGCCCCATGGACTCGGGACGCGCGCCTACGCCGCCGACTTCAACGAGGTGAAGACGGTCGGGTCGACGGCGAGCGGCGTTCGCACGGCGGACCAGACGGCCGCCGCGCAGTACTGGGGCGTGGGCAACGCCACGGGGGCCATCTCGAGCATTCTCCGCTCGGTCGCCATCGGGCAAGGCGGCGCGCTCGCCGACCACGCCCGGCTGCTCGCCCGCGCGTACACCAACGCGGCGGACGCGCTGATCGTGACGTGGCGCGACAAGGATCGCTACAGCTTCTGGCGCCCGGTCACGGCGATCCGCGAGGCCGCGAGCGACGGCAACGACGCGACGCAGGCCGACACCGGCTGGACCTCGCTGATCGGGGCGCCGCCCTACCCCGACCATCCGTCCGGCCTGTCGGCCCTCGGCTGCTCGGTCGCGGACACGATGCAGGACTTCTACGGCCGCGACCAGGCCATGTTCACCGGAACCACCATCGGCGGCGTGACGCGCCCGTTCACGAGTTTCTCGGAGGTGTGCGACGACATCGTCGACGCGCGCGTATGGTCCGGCATCCACTTCCGGTTCGCCGACGAGGAGGCCGCGAAGATCGGGCGCCGCGTCGCCCACTGGGGCAACCGGCACGCCTTCCGCTGATCCGTGCAGAACACGGCCGAGCCGCTCGCGCCTGGCGACATGGCGTCGCCAGGGACACGTCCTGAACTGACGATTTACTGCTGAGCCAAGGCCGCGCGGCCGGGCGCGGCCTCCGCTTGGCGAACGGGCTATCGAGGCTGGTGGTGCCCGACGGGGAGGGGCGGGACGCGCCGGCTCGTCAGCGCGGCAACGTGCGTCGACCGCAGAGCCGGTCGATCCGCGTCGGGCGTCCGAATGCGTCGGGCTCGCGCTCGCGAGTGCAGACGAGCCAGCGGTCGCCGGGCCCGAGCCGACCGGGTGGGTAGCGCAGCGTGACGGTGGTCGAGCGCGGGCCGATCCGCCAGCGGCCGTCGGCGACGCGTCGCCACGGCTTGGCGGCGCGCGCCAGGTAACCGTAAATGCGCCGCCGCAAGATCTGTGCGCGCCTGGCTGCGCGAATCGTCACGCGCAGCCGCGCGTGGCGGCCGCCGGCGTCGCGCTTGCGGACGCTGATCGGGAGGTCGGCGTAGACCGTCGCGGGCGGGCTGACGAGTTGCAGGTCGCCGACCAGCCGGGCGCGCACGCTGACGTTCCGGCGCGGCGCGTACCGCAGCACGGCGATCCCGTCGCTGCCCGTCCTGGCGACGGCCGCGCGCCGATAGCGGCCGTCGAACGGCCAAGGGTCGACGTCGAGCGCGACCGTGCGGCCGCTCGCGGCCGCCATCCCGGCCAGCCGGGCGGCGAGGCGCGTGCGCTGGCCGAGCCGCAGACTCCGGCGGGAGACGGTCAGCTCAAGGGACGGCTGCCCTGCCGCGGACGATTGCGGCAGCGACGTGCAGGCGGACGGCTGGCCGCCCGACGCGTACGCCGCCAGCCCGTAGCCCTTGTTGACGAGCAGCAGCCCGTCGCCGGCTGCCACCGGGTGCGGCCGCGCGCTCGAGTACGAGCCGGGCGGCAGGTCGGTGAGCTCGCACCAGACGCGCGCACCGTCGGTCAGCCGCAGCGCCATGAGATGCCACGGTGGGAGGTCGGTCGTCGAGACGTACGCGTAAGGGCCGGCGATGAACGGCGCCGACAGGTAGGAGCCGTAGCGGTCGATCTGGAAGGTCCAGCGCGTCGTCTCGAAGGTCGGGCCGAAGCCGCGCAACGAGTTGTTGCCGTACGCGACACCGAGGTCGCCGGACCAGGTCGGAATCCCTCCGCTCCAGTAATCCCCCAGCACATGCCCATCGCGGATGTCGTGGATCAAGCCGGAGTCGGCGAATAAGCGGTCGCCGACGAGCTTCGGCGTCGTACCACCGCCGCCGCAGCACACACCGTAGTGCCACCGCTGCGCCCCGGAGGCGCGGTCGAGCGCGTACGTCTGCGGGCCTCCCAGCGATAGGTAGACGTTCGCGCCGTCCAGGGCCGGGGTGCTGCTGTCGCCGCCCGGCAGGGTCTTCGGCCCCCAGCGGTCGCTGCCGTCGGACTGCCGCAGGGCGTACAGCTGCGTGGCTTCGCCGGAGGCGAGCAGGTACAGCTCGCCGGCTGCGACCGTCGGGAAGGAGCCGGCGCCGTAGTCAGCGGGAAGGGTGCGGCTCCAGATCAGCGCGCCCGAGGACCGCGTCGATCGCCTCGACGTGAGCGTCCCTCGGCCGCTCGCCTCTGGAGTTGCCGACGACGAACAGCCGGCCGCCGTCATACGCGAGCCCGTTGCGCCCCCAGTTCGTGGGCGTCCACGGGCGATTCCACAACGGTGCGCCGTCGCTGGCGCGGAGCGCCGTGATCTGCAGCCCGTCGCCCGGGTCGCGCACGTAGAACACCCGCCCACCCGTGACAACGACGTTCGAGGAGACGTGCCCGAGGTTCGCCTGCCAGCGCAACTCCAGCGGCGGCCGCAGCGGGCTGTCCGGGACCGAGTTGCTGTGCTGCGGGTCGACGAGGATCTGTTTCGTCTCGTCTGCGGCGCGCGCTGGGGCTGGGCCGATAGTCAGGCCGAGCAGGGCAGCCACCGCGAGGATCCCGAGCCGCATGTCCCGCCCAGAAGGTACCCGCTCGAGCGTCGACCACACGCGCGCGACGCCCGCGCCTGCCGGAGGCGGAGCGTGTCGCCACGATTATAGGCAAGCGACGGCTTGCCTATAATCGCCGTGTTGAGCGATGTCTTCCACGCGCTTGCGGCGCCCGCGAGGCGAGCGATTCTCGACGAGCTCTCCGATCGGGACGGCCAGACGCTGTTCGAGCTCTGCACGAGACTCACCATGAAGCACGAGCTCGGGTTGTCGCGACAGGCGATCTCGCAGCACCTGGAGGTGCTCGAGGCGGCTGGGCTCGTGAGCAGCCGGCGCGAGGGCAGGTACAAGTTCCACTACCTCGACACCACGCCGCTGCAGGGCATCGTGGCGCGCTGGCCGATCGAGGAATACAGAGGAGGACCAAGCGATGCGGATCAACCTGGCAAGCGTCCTCGTGGATGACCAGGCCAAGGCCCTGCGGTTCTACACGGAGATTCTCGGATTCCAGAAGAAGACCGATGTTCCCGTCGGCGAGGCGCGCTGGCTGACCGTCGTCTCGCCGGATGACCCGGACGGGACCGAGTTGCTGCTCGAGCCGGATGGCCACCCCGCCGCCAAGCCCTTCAAGCAGGCGCTCGCCGATGACGGCATTCCCTACACGTCGTTCGCCGTCGACGACGTCAACGCCGAATACGACCGACTGCGCGGCTTGGGGGTCATGTTCACGCAGCAGCCGCTCGAGATGCCCTCGGTCACCACCGCCGTGCTCGATGACACGTGTGGCAACCTGATCCAGATCGCAAGCCAGAAATAGCGCGCGCCCAGCGGGCTCGTCGGCGGCGCCCGCGGTCCTCGCCCTGCTCGCCCGCGGCTACAGCTCGTCGCGGAGATCGACGAGCGCGGGGTGAGCGCGCATGTCGGAGCGAAGCTCGTCTCGCTGCTCGGCCGGCACGAGCTCGAGCGCCCGGCGCGCTGCCGCAACGGCCGCGTCGCGGCGCCCCTGGCGGATCTCCAGGCGGGCGAGCGCGTACTGGATGCTCGCCGAGTCGGGTCGCGTTCGCGCTCCCTCCTCGAGGATCTCGCGGGCTCGGGCGGGATCGCTCTCGACCAGCGGCTCGGCGCGGAACGACCACTCCCAGCCCGACGGCTCGAACGTCGGTGGCGCGCCGAACGAGAGCACCGTCGTCCCGGCCTCGAGCGCCACGGCGTGCCGGTGGACGGCGGGGTCGCGCACGAAGACGTACGTGCCCGGGCCCGCCTCGATGTCCTCGCCGTCGAGGCTGAAGCGCGCGCGGCCGGCGTGGACGAAGTACAGCTCCTCGTGGCCGGGGTCTCCCGCCTCGTCGTGAGGCTCGACGACATCCTCTCCGGCCGCCGCGGCGGTGTACGCGTTGCAGCCGAAGGCGCGCAGATCGAAGTGGGCACGGACCGGGTGCCAGGTCAGGGAACCGGGGCCGGGGATGGACTCGACCTCCTCGAGCCGGGCGACCGCATATCGCATCGTCACGCCTCCGGGTCGGGGATGTGGTCGTCGACCTCGTAGTGGACGATGGTCGACCGTCCGTCGATGAGGTAGCGCTCGTCCTCGGGGTAGAGGACGGCGGCTTCGATGTCCTCGCCGGCGAACGCGCGGATCGCGTCGAGCGAGCCCCACAGCGACAGCGTGGTGAACGTCGTGCTGTCTTCGTGCTCTCGGCGGAGGAGCCAGGCGCCGCGGTTGCCGGGCGTGCGGCCGTACTCCGCGAAGCCGGTGTCGCGGATGTAGTCGGCGTACTCGTCCGCGTCGGCGGTGCGGACGGTGCCGGTCCACATGCGGACGATCATCGCTCGGCAGGATGGCACGCCCGGCCGTAACAACGCCGTAGCTCGGCCGTAAGGGCCCTCCCGGACCCTGCCGGCATGAAATCGCACACCACCAACCGGCCGCGCCGGCGATTCGGGCGCGCCCTGCTCGCGAGCGCCGTAGCGACGTTCGCCGTGACGGCGCTCCCCGCGGCCGCCGATGCCGCGATCGTGAGCTTCATCGACAACGCCAACGGCGGGGCCGTCTTCTACTCGGGCCACCCGAACGAGGTCAACAACGTGCGGGTCAGCCTCACCGCCGCCGGGATCGTCATCGACGACCAGGTGTCGATCACGACGCTCAGCGGCGAATGCCGGATCACCAGCGCGGCCGACGCGATCTGCCCTGGAACCGCCAATTCCATCTTTGTGGACGGCCGCGACAAGAACGACACGATCACGTACACCGCTCCACACGAGGGCATCGTGTCCGGTGGCTCCGGCGCCGACACGATCCTCGGCGGGCTCCGCCAGGCCGGCTTTGGCCGTGAGATCGAGCCCGTGCTCTATGAAGGCCACGGAGACATCGACGACCTCGCTGTAGACACGGTGACCTATCGCTTGGCCAATAGCCGTGTGGACGTCAGGCTCGATGAGGTCGGCAGCGTGGCCACGTTCGACGACGGTCGGCCCGGGGACCTCGAAGCCCTCGAGAAGGACATCGAGGTGATCGAAGGATCGAACTTCAACGACACGCTCCGCGGGTCCAACCGCAACGAGACCTTCCGTGGCCTCAACGGCAACGACGTGATCGACACCGGCGGGGGCACCGATCTCATCGACGAGGGCTCAGCGCTCAACGGCGCCGACACGCTCACGGGCGGCAACGGCGCCAGCGACAAGATCACGTACGGGACCCGCACGAGCGGGGTCAGCGTGTCGCTCGACGGTGTGCGCAACGACGGCGCCACGGGCGAGCAGGACGACGTCCGTCCCAGCGTCGAGCACATCACCGGCTCCAACTTCGCCGACGCGCTGGTCGGCAGCAGCGCGGCAAACATCATCGACGGGCGCAGCGGGCCGGACACCATCCTCGGTCAGGAGAGCAACGACACGATCCTTGCCCAGGACGGGTTCGAAGACGTCGTCGGCTGCGGGTCGGGCATCGACACCGCGCAGCTGGACAGCCGTGACGGATTCGGAGGCTGCGAGAGCACGACGGTCGCGCAGGTGGGCAGGCTGCGGCTCGCCCCCGCGACGCTCGAGACCAAGGCGGGCCAGCCGGCTCGTCTGCGGCTGAGCTGGCGTCACCCCAGGAGCTGGCGCGCGCTGCGCACGGTCGAGCTGCGGCTCACGCAGGCCGGTACGCGGGTGGGCAAGATCGTGATCCGTCCGCGCGCCGAGCGGATCGTCGCCGGCGGGTCGGTCGAGCTGATGCGCAAGCGCACTCGGCTCAGCCATAAGGGCACGACGGTCACCGCGCGGCTGGCGCTGCGGCTCGACGCGAGCCTGGCCGGCAAGACGCTGAGCGCCGAGGTGCAGGCGACCGACACGCGCGGGCGCAGGCAGATCGAGCGCGACGCCGGCACCATCCGGGTCGCGGACTAGCCGCCACTCTCCGCTGGCAGGTGGGCCTCGCGGCCCGTCTGCGTTCCGGTGGACTCTCGAGGCCGATCGCCGGTCGTGGTCAGGCGGCGGCTGTCAGGCGCGAGGTCGACGACTTCGCCGCCAGTGCGGAGGCCCAGCCGAGTAGCGCGTCGGGCTCGAGCGGCGGGCTGATGTGGAAGCCCTGGGCGGAGGAACAGCCGAAGTCGCGCAGTTCGTTGAGGACAGCGGACGACTCGACGCCCTCGGCGACGACCGTCAAGTCCAAGTGGCCGGCGAGGTCGATCGTGGATCGCACGATCGCCCGGTCGGATTCGTCATGGTCCATGTTCGTGACGAAGGAGCGGTCGATCTTGATCTCGCTGACGGGAAGGCGCTTGAGATACCCGAGCGAGGAATATCCGGTGCCGAAGTCGTCGACCGACAGCCGTATCCCAAGCGAGGCGAGCCGCTCCAGGATGGCGAGACCCTCCGCGGGATTCTGCATCACCATGGTCTCCGTGATCTCGAGCTCGAGCCACTCGCCCGTCACGCAGGTCTCGGCCAGCAGGGCCCCGATTTCGTCGGGAAGGTCACGCGTCAGTGCCCGGACCGAGAGGTTGACGGCCACGGGGACCTCCAAGCCGTCGCTGCGCCAACGCCGGGACTGTGCGATCGCCTCACGCATCACCCAGCGGGTCAGCGGGCGGATGAGGCCGGTGTGCTCGGCGAGGCCGACGAACTCGGCCGGCGGCATCATGCCGCGTTCGGGATGGCGCCAGCGCACGAGCGCCTCGACACCCTGCAGCACACCCGTCGCAAGATCGATCTTGGGCTGGTAGTGCAAGAGAAGCTCGTCGCGCTCGATCGCGCGACGAAGCTCCGCGACGAGTGCGAGGCGCTCCGGGGTGTGCACATTGAGCTCGTCGTGGTACGCGGCCCAGCCCGTACCGGTCTCCTTGGCGTGATACATGGCCACGTCCGCTCGGCTCAGAAGCCCGTCGACGCCGTCGCCGCCGACCGGTGCAATCGCGATGCCCACGCTCGCGCGCACGTCGATATCGGCCCCCGCGATATGCATCGGTCCCTGGAGCCCCTCGAGCAGCCGTTGGGCAACTGCGATGCACTCGTCGAGGTCGTGCGGCGACGGCAGGAGCACCGCGAACTCGTCGCCGCCGAGCCGGGTCACGACATCCGATGCTCGAGTCTGCTCGCGCAGCCGCGTGGCGACCTGCTGGAGCAGCAGATCGCCGTGGTGATGCCCGAGCGTGTCGTTGACCTCCTTGAAGCCGTCGAGGTCCATGACCATGACGCCCACCAGCGCGTCATCGGCGCGGGTATGTCGGAGCGCGGCGGCGAGGCGGTCGTGAAGGTGCGCGCGGTTGGGCAACCCGGTGAGCGTGTCGTGGGTTGCCTGGTACTGGTTGATGACCGCTTGCCGCCCGCCGAGTTCGATGGCTACCAGCGGTATCCACAGCAGGGGAATCAACGCGGCGTCGTAGGCGGCAACGACGAGGAGGATCGGCACGAGTGTCACCAGGACGACGGTGCTCGCGAGCTGGAACCCGAGGTCGGCGCGCATGTAGTCGAGCGGGCGCGCCCCATCGGCGAGTGCAGGCGCGGTACTCGCGAGGATCACGTTCACGATCAGGAACGTCCCGATCGCCGCAAGGACCGCCGGGGTGTGGACGGCGTCGAGGTACTCCAGGCCGCCGTGATGGGGAAGTCCGGATGCCGCCAGTGCCAGCACGCCGCCCGCCGCGCCCCAGGAGAGTGCGTACTGCGCAGCGTTGAACACGATCTTCTCGATCGGGCGTCGCCGCAGCAGATCGGCCAGGACGACGCAGAGGACGTGCGTGAGGATGACGACCGTGGTCCCTCCTGCCAGCAGGAGTGCGAATGCGAACGTCGTCGAGAACGTCGCCTGTCCTTCGTGGCCCGGGATGTCGAGCGGGAACAGCTCGGCTACGAGGATCGCCACGGCGAACAGCACGAGCAGCGCGTCGACGCGGCCGAGAAGGTCTCCTGGCGCGTGCAGGCCGACGACGCCGACGAGCGCGATACCGGCGGTCGACACGACCGCGACGAAGCTGCGAAGCGAGTTGGGCATGGTTTCAGGAGCGCCGGCGACCGGCGAACGCTCGCGTCCCGGCCGCGCGGCCGGGACGCGAGCGTGCGCTCAGTTCGGTCTTATCCCCACTTCTTGGGGGCGGCGAGGATCGCCGAGAGCATGGTCAGGACCGTCAGCGAACCGAAAATCCGGTAGTAGCGAGCCTTCATCGTCACCTCCTTGTTGGCATTCGCGGGACCCAGTGCCCCGGTAACGGTCTGATCGGCCGGAGCGCGCTCACACTCAAGTCCGAGCGGACGAAAGGCCGAAAGGGAGGTAGCGATGGTTGTCCTCGCCGCCCTCCTCGTCGCGATCGTCTCCGTGCCCCTCGCGGGTGGCCGGCTGACCGCGCTCGCGGATCTGCGCTTCCGGCATCCCTGGCTGCTCGGGCTCGCGCTCGGCTTGCAGGTGCTGATCATCTCGATCGCCCCGGGCGGCGACGGTGTCCTCCACGAGTCGGCTCACGTCTTCACGTACGTGCTCGCCGCGATCTTCGTACGGGCGAACCGGCACGTCCCGTTCCTCTGGCTCATCGCGTGCGGCGGTCTCATGAACTTCGCCGCGATCGCGGCGAACGGCGGCGTCATGCCGGCCAGCGCGTCCGCGCTCGAGACCGCGGGACTGCGCCTGGGTGACGGCTTCGCCAACTCCGCGCCGCTGGCGGACCCGCGTCTCGCCTTCCTCGGCGACATCTTCGCCGTACCGGCCTCCTGGCCCCTCAGCAACGTCTTCAGCGCCGGCGACGTCCTGCTCGTCCTCGGGGCTGTGGTGCTGCTTCACCGCGCCTGCGACTCCCGCCTGGTACCTCGCAGCAGCGGCGACCTCGCCGGCCTTCGACGGAACCCGACGTTCGCACGCGTGTGGCTCGCGCAGGCCGTCTCCGCACTGGGGGACTGGATCTACACGGTCACTGCGATCACCGTCGTGACCCAGGCGGGGGGCGGCGCACGATCGATCGCCCTGCTCCTCACGCTGCAGCTGGGCCCCGCCGCACTCGTCGGCGTCCTCGGCGGACCGCTCGTCGATCGCCGCTCGCGCCGCACGCTCATGATCGGCGCGGACCTCATACGGGCGGTGGCCGTCGCTTCGCTGGTTCTCGCTAACGGACCGCCCGCGATGGCCCATCTGTGCGCGGTCGCAGCCTGTCTAGGTGGCTTCGGCGCGCTGTTTGCTCCGAGCCTGCAGGCATCGCTGCCCAACATGCTTCCCGCACCTCAGCTGGTCGCGGCGAACAGCGTCCTCAGCAGCACCTTCACCTTCGCCGTGACCGCGGGACCGCTCATCGGCGGCGTCATCGTCGCCCAGCTGGGCGCGAGACCGGGTTTCGCGCTCAACGCCGCCTCGTTCCTGCTCTCGGCCGGCCTGATCGTTCTTGCCCGAGTGCCTCGTCAGGCCGCTCGCGGCGAGCCCACATCGCCCCTCCAGGACCTGCGGGAGGGGCTGCACCACATCGCTGCGTCGCCGGTCACCCGCTCGCTGCTTCTCGTGCTCGGCCTCGTGATGCTCGCCGCCGCCGTCAAGGCGCCCCTCGAGCCGGTGTTCGTCCTCCGCACACTGGCCGAGCGACCGGAGGCGCTCGGTCTTGTGGGCGCGGCATGGGGGCTCGGCATGATCATCGGCGCCGCCCTCACGCCCGCCGCTGCCCGGCGCTGGCCCCGACAGGTGCTCATCACGGTGGCCATCGGCATCGTGGGCTGCGTCATCCTCGCTGCATCCCAACTCGCCGTCCTCGCCGGCGTGCTGCTTCTCTGGGTCGCCGGCGGCGCCGCCAACGCCGTCGGCACGATTGCCCACGAAACGCTCCTGCAGGAAACCACGCCCGACGGTCTGAGGGGCCGAGTGTTCGCCGCTTCCGACGCCATCCTCGACGGCGCGTTCCTGTTCGGTGCGCTGTGCGGCGGTGCGCTCGGGACGCTCTTCGGAGTGCGACCGGCTCTCGCGGGCTGCGGGGCGATCCTGCTCGGCGCGGCGCTGCTCTCTCACATCCTGCTGCGCGCCGGTGCGCCACGCACGGTCGCCCACGACGCGCCGCAGCTGCACATGCCCGTCAGCGCCGAGACAGCCTAGAACGAGTTCGGGCCCCGGACGGACGCGAAAGGGCGGGCGGACCCGCTGTTAGGTTGGGGCGCTGAGGACCATGAGCCGCCATCTCGCGCTGCCCGCCGTGCTCGTTGCGGTCGCCTGTGTGGCTGCCTGTGGCGGGACGTCGCCCTCCCAGTCGGAGGTACAGCCGCCTCGCGAGGCGCAGCTGCTCTCCGTGTGGCGCAACTTCGAGGAGACGGGCATCCCGGAGGACATGACGATCTATGCCGACGGCGAGGTGCGGTATCGCAACCTTCTGCATACGCAGCAGGGCATCCGCGTCATCAGCGACCGCCTTGCGCCAGCTCGCCTGGCGCGGATCCGGCGAGCGCTCGACGCGATCGACCTCACCCACGTCGACGCCTCGAACCTCGAGCCGCGACGCAGCGGCTTCCGCTATGTGATTCGCAGCCATGGCCACGTGGGCACCGCGGTCGACGGGCATCTGCGCGGGCCGATCAGACCGCTCGTGCTGGAGTTGCGCGCGCAGATGGACCGCCTTCAGGAGAAGAGCCTCTGAACCCCGGCTACAGGCCCTGGACCGCCTTCTCCAGCGCGGGGCCGCGGTCCTTGCCGGTGGCGGCGTAGACCACCATGACCTCGTCGTGGACGATCAGCTTCGCGGACTTCGGCGCGGTCGACCGCACCATGTCGGAGACCTTGTCGGCGACGCCGTCGTCCTTCATCACGAACAGTCCGACGACCTGCTTGTCTTGCGGCACGGTGGCCGCGTTGGTGTAGGCCGCACGCAGGCCCTGGTCGCGTGCCTCCTCGGGGATCGGCGTCGTGGCGAGCTTGACCTTCGTGGCCTGCTCGACGCGCGTCTTCGCGGTCTCGGGCTCGATGCTTGCGTCGCCGCCATCCGAGCTCGATCCACAGGCGGCGAGGCCGATGGCGAGGGCAGCGACGATCGCAGGGGTGATTCGCTTGATCATTGTGTGTTCCTTGGGTTGGGGGAGTGAGCTAACGGCGTGCCGCGGGGGCGGCGACGGTGAAGCGCAGGCGGGCCGGGGCGCTCGCGTTGCCCGCGGCGTCGGTGGCGACCACGCTGAGGCGGTAGCGACCGCGTGCGAGCCGGCGCGGCGCGCGGACGCGGTTGGTGCCGGCGACGGCGTCGAGCGCGGAACGCTGCGCCCGCCGGCCGCGGCGCTTGATGACCAGCCGCAAGCGCGCCGGCTCCGACAGCCTGAACGCGATCCGCGGGCGCCGGCCGGCCACCTTCCCGGTGACCTTGAGCGCGCTCAGCAGGGGCGCCTGCGTGTCCGGCGCGGGACCGCCGCCGGTACCACCGCCGCCGACGACCGGCGGCGGATCGCCCAGCAGGCGCAGAACGGTGGCGCGGTAGATCGGTGCGATGACCGTGATGCCGGCAAGCACCAGCCGGCCGTCAGGCATCAGTGCCGCCGACTGCGCGCCGGCGGTCTCGCCCGCGAGCGGCGTCGCGATCCCGCCGGTGCCGTAGGTCGGGTCGAGCCGGCCCTCCGGCGTGAAGCGCGCCGCGCCGAACAGATACTCGTTCTGTGCCGTGGCGGCCACGACGAGCTTGCCGTCCGCCTGCAGCCCGGCGCCCACCGGTCCGTCTGCGGCGATGAAGTCGGCACGCGCTACGCCGCCGTCGCCGTAGGAGGAGTCGAGGCTGCCGTTCTCCCTCAGCCGCGCGATGACCGTCCCGCTGTCCTCACCGGGCGCGCTCCCGACGACGACCAGGCGGCCGTCGGGCAGCGCAAGCACGGACTCGGGCTGCTCGATCGCCGGGACCGTCGTCTTGCCCGTGCCCGCGAACGTGGCGTCGAGCTTGCCGTTGGCGCCCCAGCGGGCGATCACGGCCGTGGAGTTCGGGCCGGAGCCGTAGTTCGTCCCCGCCATGACGACCTTGCCGTCCGCCGTCGTGGCGGCGACCTTGCCGGTCTCGGTGCCCTCGAAGCTCGCCTTCTCGAAGATGAGGTCGTCGGGCGAGCCGTCGGGCCGCAGCAGGCGGACCGCCACGCCGTCCTCGCCTTCGTAGTCGGTGCCGCCGAGCGCGATCCGGCCCGCGGGCCGCAGCGCGATTCCCCCGAAGCCCTGGTAGAAGCTCTCCGGCACGATCGTCTTGCCGTCACCATCCGCGCCGCCCGGCGCGAACAGCGGATCGAGCTCGCCGGCCCCGTCGAGCCGCGCGACGACGGTCGCGGTGCCGACGGTCGGATGGAAGCTGGTGCGGCCCGCGATGAGGAGCTTGCCGTCGGGCTGAAGCGTCGCGAACGGATCCTCCTCCTTGCCGCCGAAGTCGATGGTGACGGCGCCGTCGTCGCTGAAGCTCTGGTCCGGCGTGCCGTTTGCGTTCAGGCGGCGAACCTTGAAGTTGCCGCTGCCACTGTCCATGACCAGGACGATCTTTCCGTCGGGCTGCACGAGCGTCTGGAGTGCCGACTCGGCGACGCCGACGAACACCTGGCGGCCGCCGGTGCCGAACGTGGGATCGAGGTCGCCTGCCGCTCCCAGCGCTGCGCCCTCGGAGAGGGCGAGCGCCGCCACGGCGAGGACAGGGACGGTCCATCGCATGGACGTGGCTCCGGCGGTGGTGTGGCGGCGGGCGAGGCGCCTGAGGGTGTAACGCATCGGATTGCTCGTCTCGGGTTCGGGGTTGCGGTGTTCGCCGCCGGTCGCCATCGACCGTGGTGGGGTCGGCGCGCCGCGGCAGACCTAGGCGGGTTGCGGCGCGAATGCGGCGAATCGGCTTTGCGTCAGCCTCGTGTGGCGACAGTACGGCCTCGCCAACCCCGGCGAAATCACGGAAACCCTCACACTTTTCGCAGGGTCGTCGGCGCGCAAGTCGGGTCCCGGTGGCGGCCGTCAGCCGCCGCGTCGCTGCCGGATTGCCTGCTGCACGCGCGAAGCCGAGCGCTGCGCCAACGCCAGCGCGCGCTCGGCGCGCCCACCGGCCGCGGGCACCAGACCGAGCTGGCGCGAGGCGCTCATCATGTCGAACACGATCCGCAACCTGCAGACGCGACCGTCGCGATACTCGTGAAGATCGACGCCGTCGAGCTCCCAACGCCGGCCCGTGGGTGCGAATCCGGGCGGCTCCAACATGCCGCTGTGCGTGCCCCAACCCCGCCAATAGAAGGCCGCGCGCGGCTCACCCGGGAGCACGTAGGGGCCACTCAGCAGCTCGAACGTCATATCCGGCGTCGCCCGCCACGTAGCCTCGAGGAACTCACGTACGTCGGCGTGTCCGCGCATGACCTTGGGCCAGCTGTCATCGCGATACTCGATGTCCTCGGTCATGAGCGCCAGCAGTCGGTCGACCTCATGCGAGTTCCACGCCTCCAACCACTGCGGCGTGAAATCACGGATCCAGTCGATCGACGGCATCGCCTCGCTCGTCGTCCCAGCCGGCGGTCCAGTGCCCGCCGCAACGCTAGAAGCCTCGGTCTCGGACATGCCGTCTCCTCGCGCTCGCCAACACGACGAGCCTAACCGGCCCCGGAGTTGAGAACGCGTCGACGCCAGACGCCCGGGTCGCGTGGATCAGGTTGCTGGGCCGGCGACGGCTCGGGCTGCCTCGATTACCGCCTCCGCGGCGCGGGCGTCCCTGAGGTACTGGTGCACGAAGGCGATGGCCATGCTGCCCTCGCCGACGGCGGCGGCGACGCGCTTCACCGGCCCGCAGCGCACGTCGCCGCACGCGAAGATTCCGGGCACGCTCGTCTCGAGGAGGTACGGGTCGCGGTCGAGCGTCCAGCGCCCCGCCGCGCGCATGTCCGAGCCGGTCAGCACGTAGCCGCGAGCGTCGAGCGCGATGTCCGGTGGAAGCCATGACGTCTGGGCATCCGCGCCGATGAAGACGTACACCCCGCCGGAGTCGAGCCGGGTCGTCTCGCCCGTCCCGGAGTTGCGGACGTCAATGGCCTGCAGCGACTGGTCGCCGTGCACGGCCGTCACCTCGGTCCCGAACATCATCCCGATGTTCTGCCGCGCCGCGAGCTGGTCGATCAGATAGCGCGACATGCTGCGCTCGAGACCGTCGCCGCGGCACAGCAGCGTCACGCTCCGCGCATGCGTGGAGAAGAACAGCGCCGCTTGCCCGGCCGAGTTCCCGGCGCCGATGATGTGCACGTCAAGCCCGTGCGTGCTCGACGCCTCGCTGCGAGCCGCACCGTACGAGATGCCCTTGCCGGCGAGCCGGTCGAACCCGTCGACCGACACCCGCCGCCACGCGACGCCGCACGCCAGGATGATCGTGCGCGCACGGATCACGTCACCGCCGTCGAGGTGGACCTGACGGGTCGAGGCGTCGATCCGCGTGATCGATCGCGTGACGAGGATCTCTGCGCCGAGCCTGCGGGCCTGCTGCAACGCGCGGCTTGCGAGCTCGTCGCCCGACACGCCCGACGGGAACCCGAGGTAGTTCTCGATCCGGGAGGAGGTTCCGGCCTGGCCGCCGGGCGCCTCCCGCTCGACCACGATCGTGCGCAGGCCCTCCGAGGCGCCGTACACGGCGGCTGCAAGGCCCGCCGGGCCGGCGCCGACGATCACTGTGTCGTACTCCGCCGCTTCGGCCTCGGTGCCGAGGCCGAGGAGCTCGGCCACCCGGCGATGGTGCGGCCGCACGACGGTCTTGCCGTCGATGATCCGTATCGTCGGCAGGTCCTCGTCGAACGGCAATGCTCCGCCCCAGCGTTCTTCGGCATCCGACGCGTCGGGCGCGATCCACCTGAACGTAACCTGGTTGCGGCCGAGGAACCGGCGGAGTTCGGTGCAGGATGCATCCCAGCGATGCCCGACCACGAGCGCGCGCGGCGGCAGCGGGTCGGCCGCAAGGCCCTGGAGCCCGCGGGCGCCGCTCATCCGGAAGGCCGCGAGCCGGCCGACCTCCTTCGGGATCTCGGGCACCATCGCCGCGACGGCGTGGTAGTCGTGCGGCTCGAGGCGTATGAGGCGCGTCGCCTCCGCGGCGCGAAAGCCGACTGGGAAGACGGTGCCGAGCACGATCGGCACCTCACCGAAGACGTCGCCGGCGTGACGCTGCCCGACGACACGCTCGATGCCATCCGTCAGCTTGACCGCCTCGATCCGGCCCTCGAGCACGGCGAACAGCGCGCGGTCGTCGCCCTCGTGCGCCGCATACTCGCCCGGCGCGAGGCTGATGTCCGCCGCCGCCCGCGAGAGTTGCTCGGCCTCGGGCGCGCCGAGGTCCGCGAAGAGCGTGACCCGCCCGATCTCCTCGTTCGTCACCATGTCCGGCCGACGCTACCTGACCGTCGCTGTAACGTCAGCGTCAAGGGTCGGGGAACCCGATGCCGCTGCCAAGACGCCTGGCCAAGTTCAACCGAGTCGTCACGAACCGCGTCCTCGGGCCGCTCGCTCGATACCTGCCCGGGTTCGCGGTCGTCTCGCATGTCGGGCGCCGCTCCGGGCGCACGTACCGCACGCCGGTCAACCTCTACCGGCACGGGGACGGCTACGTGATCGCCCTGGTGTACGGCGCGGACAGTCAGTGGGTGCGCAATGTCCTGGCAGCCGGCGGCGCCGACATCGAGACCCGCGGCCGGCGCGTTTCCCTCGTCGGACCCGAGGTCCTGCGCGACCCGGCTCGGTCCCTGGTGCCCACGGCCGTGCGCGGCCCGTTACGGCTGGCAAACGTCGACGAGTTCATGCTGCTCGAGCGCGCGGACGCCGATGTCAGTAGCCGCGCAAGATGACCACCTGCTCGGGAGCGCGCAGGGGCCAGAGCTGGAGGAGGTAGTGATCGGGGCGGTCGTCCGCCTCGTCCGCCGGTTCGGCCGGCCCGTCGAGCACCTCGACGACCAGCGGCGCGTCCTCGGAACTGAACACGGCGCCGCCCGGCGAGATGAAGGTCACCGCCCGCGACTGCGACTGGCCGAGCCATTCCCCTGAGGCGGCCTCGGTGTACTCGGAGAAGTCATCCGACCACGCGTAGGTCAGGTCGAAGAGCATGACTCCTTGATGCCACCACGAGAAGCGATGCTCGGTCCGGGGGGCGCTCACTCGAGGCTGACGCCGACGGCCTCGATCTGGGACCGCTGGTCGGGGTCGAGCTCGCCCGCGGCGTGACGGCGTCGCATCTCGGCGACCCAGCGTCCGAGCGGGAAGCCCTTGCCGTACACGAACTCCTCGTCCAGGTCGGGATCGCCGCCTGCCGTCACGTGGTCGCGCATGTAGCCGATCCCGGCCTCGAAGAACAGATCGACCTCGACCCAGCCACTGGCCACCCGGCGAAGCGTCAGCTCGTCGACGTAGCACCACGTCCAGTCCTGCCCCGGCTGGAGCGTCTCGACCATCGGGTGGCCGGACTCCTGATGGTGAGCGGTCGCGTGGAGGCCGGGGCTTGAGTCGCAGCATCCGACGTGCCCGCACGTCAGGCACCGCCGCAGGCTGACCCAGTTCTCGTTCCCGGCACGTGCGCAGTCCTCGCACACCGGATCGGACGCCGGCGGCCAGTCGGAGCGAATCTCGTCCACGTGCTCGCAGACAGCCATGCGAGGAGGATTATGAAGCGGGTTCGACGGGCGCGCCGGCGAACGCCACCTCGTTGCCGTCGGGGTCGCGGTAGACCGTCTTGCGGACGCCGTTGGAGTACGTCTCGTGCTCGTCGGGCTCGACCCCTCGGGCGGCGATCGCGGACACGTGCGCGTCGAGATCGTCGACCCAGATCGTCACCACGCAGCCGCCCGCGCCCTCAGGGTGCTCCACGACATAGACCGACCGGTCTTCCGCGAGCGTCCACACCGCCTCGGTGTCGTGAGGGAAGAAGGTCGGCTCGCCGAGCAGCCGCTCGTACCACCGTCGGGCCGCCTGGTAGTCCCTCACGCGCAGTCCCGCGAAGAGGTGCAGCGACATCGCCGCGAGTCTACGCCGCCGTACGTCCGACGAACTCGACGTCCGCCTTCCTCAACGACCACGACGCTAGTTGTGGCCTCGCTCGGCGACCCGGACGCTGACGAGCGGCAGGAAGAGTTGCGTGAGCGGGCCGATCGCGAGCGCGTAGAGCACGGTGACCACGCCGAGCGTCCCGCCCAGTAGGAAGCCTGCGACCACGACTGCGACCTCGATCGAGGTGCGCACGAGGCGTACCGACGCGCCCGTGACCCGGACGAGCCCGGTCATCAGCCCGTCGCGCGGACCGGGGCCCAAGTGCACGCCGATGTAAGCCGCGGTCGCGAGCCCGTTGAGCACGACGCCCGCGGCCGCCAGGGAAGCTCGCCCGGCCAGCGCGCCGGCCTCGGGGACGAGCGCGAGCGCCGGGTCGATCACGACGCTGATCACCGCGATGTTGGAGATCGTGCCCAGTCCCGGCCGCTCGTGCAGCGGCCACCACGCCAGCATCACCAGCGCGCTGACGAGCACGATCACGACGCCGAACGGGAGCCCGAGCTGCTCGGCCAGCCCTTGGTGGAGCACGTCCCAGGGCATGTTGCCCAGATCGGAGCGGATCATCAGGGCCATCGAGATGCCGTAGAGCACCAGCGACGCGTAGAGCTGGACCAGGCGGCGCCTCATCGCAATCCAGCATGGCAACTGCCGCGCCGCGATTCGTCTACGCAGCAGAGGGCGAGCGGTGCAGGCGGATGACCCCGGCCCGCACTCACGACGGTCCGTAAGCGCCGCGATCTTCGGCCTGCTCGGCGCGCCTACTTGGGACCGGTAAGCGCCTGGAGCAGGGTGGGAAGCGCGCGCTTGAGCTCGCGCTGCCAGTACGGCCAGGTGTGTGTTCCGGGACCGTAGAAGTCGGCGTGCACTGGTATCTGCAGCTGCCGCAGTCGGTTCACGAACGCCTGGCTCTCCCGCAGCACCGTGGATTCGATCCTGTCGTTGCCTTGCGCAGCTCCGTCCAGCGGACCGGGGCGGCCGTTGCCGGCCGAGACGAACAGCGGTATGCCGTCCAGCCGGTCCGCGAGCTCGGTCGGGTCGTGGCGCGCCCAGATCGCGTGATCGCGTGTGGGATCGCCCCAGATCGCGCGAGGGTCCGGGGTGTAGGCCGAGAAGAGCCCGAGAAAGAAGTCGGCGTGCTGGAGCGGATGGAGCACGCCTGAGAACGACGCGGCCGCGCCGAACAGGTCCGGGTGGCGAGCGGCGTAGCCCATGGCGCCCAGTCCGCCCATCGAAAGGCCGGCGACCGCCCCTCGCGGACCGGCGCCGTAGTCTCGCTCGAGCAGCTGCCGCACCTCGGTGAGGTGGAACGTCTCCCACGCGGGCCTCGGCTCTCCGGACCAGTTGCTGTAGAAGCCGACCGCCCCGGCTTCGGGCATGACCACCAGGACTTTGCGCAGTTGCGGCAGCGCCTCGATGTCGTCGATGCGCGTCCAGTTCTCGTACGCGGTCAGCTACCTCGTGCACCACCGTCGCCTCGCGGCGAGGCTGATCGCGCTCCGGGCTCGCGCCAGCGCCGCAGCCAGCACCGAGCGCGACCACCCCGAGGAGCGCCAGTACCGCCGATATGCCGCGGAACCGCTGCACGACTCGCTAGTGAACGTAGTTAGTGCGGTGCCGGCAGCGCAGGCTCCTCGTCGGGTTCCGGCGCTCCGACCGTCTGGAACGCGATCGCGGCGATCACGATCGCGCCGCCCACCAGTGTGAGCGTGCTCGGGCGCTCGTCCAGCGCGAGCCACACCCAAAGGGGACCGAGCACCACCTCGAGCAGGGTAATGAGGCCCACCTGCGCGGCCGGGATCAGGCGCGCGCCGACGGTGAGCAGCGCGAAGCCGAGCCCGATCTGACCGATGCCCAGCGTCGCCAGCCAGGCGACGTCGTCGCCACCGATCTCGGCCGGAGTGGCGAAGGGCAGGAAGGCCACGACGAGGATCACCTGCGAGAGGCAGGTGGCCGGCGCCATCGAGACGTCGTGGCGCCAGCGGGTGATCACGATCATCGTCGCGAACGCGAGCGCCGCCAGGAACGACAGGGCATCGCCTCCCAGGCTCCCCTCTCCCGGCGCCCCGAGCATGAGGGCCACGCCCGTGAGCGCCAGCGCCATCGCGACCACGGTGCGCCGCGTGATCGGCTCGCCGAGCGTCACCCGCGCGAGCAGGGCGGCGAGCACGGGCGCGACGGCGAGGATGAACAGGACGCGCGCCACGCTCGTGTGGTTGAGCGCGGCGATGAAGCTGCCCGACGCGGTCGCGACACACAGCGCCACGGCGACGCCCGCGAACCCGACGGACCTGAACGCCTGCAGCACCCGGCCGCGCTCGACGACCGCGACATAGAGCAGCAGCGCGGCGCCCGCGAACACCGCTCGGCCGAAGACCTGCGTCGACGTGTCGAGCGTGAGCTGGCGCTGGAGGACGCCCGCGGTCGACCACGCGACGGCGGCGAGCGCCACGTAGATCTGGCCGCGCCGCTGGCGCCGCAACGGCTCAAGCGGCACCGTCGTCACGCGGTCAATTCATAGCTGAGGGGTCCAGACGACGTGCAGCTCGGGCGGCTTGCGGAACACGAGCCCGCGGGGCTCGGCCGGGCGAGCCGGGTCCAGGCGTATCGCGGGCAGGCGGCGCAGCAGCCGCTCGACGGCGGTGTGGGCCTCGAGGCGCGCCAGGTGCATCCCGATGCACACGTGCGGACCGTGCGCGAATGCCACGTGCCGGTGCGCGTTCTCGCGCCGGACCTCGAATCGGTCGGGATCCGGGAAGACCTCCGGGTCGCGGTTGGCGCCGGCGATCGAGATGCGCACGAGCTCGCCGCGGCCGATCGGCGCGCCGGCGAGCTCGACGTCGGCGGTCGCGTACCGGTCGATGACCGCGGCGGCCGGCTCGAGTCGCAGCGACTCCTCGATCGCGTTGGGCATCAGGCTGACGTCCGCGTTCACGAGCGCGAGCTGATCGGGGTGGGAGAGCAGGTGCAGGACGGCGTTGGCGATCATGCCGTCGGTGGTCTCGACGCCGCCGAAGAGCATCACGGCGGCGTTGGAGATGACGCGCTCGCGCTCCAATCCGCCGGCCTGGCTGGCCGCGGTCGCGAGGAGCGAGGCGGCCGGCTCGCGATCGAGCGCCGGGCTGATGGCGGCGGACAGCTGCACGTAGGCCTCGCGCCCGGTGGCGGTCAGCGGGCGGCCGGCGGTGATCTCCGTCACCGCCGCCACGATCCGCTCGTACCAGCCGAGCACGGCGCCCGCGTCAGTGTCCTCGAGCCCGAGCGCGCTCGTGACCACCGCGACCGCCAGCGGACCCGTCAGGCTGCCCCGCAGCTCCGCCCGGCCGAACGGCTCGATGGCGTCGATCAACCGCTCGGTCTCCTCCGCCACGCGCTCCGTGAACCGCGCGCGGACGGCGGCGAGACGGAACGGGCGGGCGAACGGCTCGCGGTGGCGCCGGTGCTCCTCCCCGTCGAGCGTGAGCATGCTCGATCCGACGACCTGTCCGGTGGAGAAGCGCGGGTCGTCGACCGTGAAGGTCTCCGGGTCTCGCATCACCTGCATCGCGAGGTCGCGCCGGGTGATGAGCCACCCGTCCAACGCGGGCAGCCACGACACCGGCTCCCGCTCGCGCAGGCGCGCGAGCAAGGCGTGCGGGTCCTGCTCGAGCGCCTCCAGGGTGGCGCCGGCGCCGATCGGGAACCGCTCGGCCATCCGGCGTCGCTCCATCAGCCGCACCATAGTCCGCGCTCTACACGCCGCCTTAGCCCGAATCCACCGATCCCCGCGGCGCCTCGCCACCGTGGCCGTTCGCCAGAGCCGATCGGCCGCGAACCAAGTGGCCCACCACGAGGATGCGCGGCCGATCGACTCTGACTCGGCCCACGGCGCCGAGTCATCCACGGATCATCGGTGGATCCGGGCTTAGCGGCTGACGTCGTAGACCAGGTGGGTGACCCGGTCGCCTCGGACGATCGTGGTCGGGTTCTCCAGTCGCAGCGGCTCGTCCAGGCCGCCGGTGGCGAAGAACGGGCGGCCGGAGCCGAAGACCACCGGGACCTGGTTGACGACCACCTGGTCGATCAGACCGAGCCTGAGCGCCTGGCCGCCGATCTGACCGGCGGCCACGTCGACGACCCGGTCGCCGGCGAATTGCTTGGCGGCGGCAATCGCCTTCTCGACCCCGTCGACGAACGTGAACGGTGCGGTGTCGGCGTACTCCCAGTCCGTCGGCGGCCGGTGGGTGACGACGAAGACGTGCTCGCCGGCAGCCGGCTTGCCGTTCCAGCCGTTGGTCAGGTCGAACACCCGCCGTCCGATGACATTCGCAGCCATGTCGCCGTACAGGTCGAGCATGAAGTCGGCCGACGCCTGGGTGGTCCGGAGCTCGCCGTCGGAGCCCGGGAAGCTCCAGGCGACGTCGCCGTTGCCTAACCAGTCGAATAGCGGCCCGACGCCGTCGTTGTCGTCGGCCATGAACCCGTCCAGGGAGACCACCGCCCCCATGATCGTCTTGCCCATGATCTCGCCCTCTCGTTTGCGATCTCCACCGGCATCTCAAGTATCGCTGTGCTGTTGCGACCACGCTCGGCGTCAGTCGACGCGAACGCTGTTGAGCCGGCTGACCCATTCGGGGTCGGCATGGTCGAAGAACAGCGTGGTGCCGGCGTCCAGCTCGGCGACGCGGGCCATCTCGTCGTCGGTGAGCTGGAAGTCGAAGACGTCGATGTTCTCGCGCATCCGCTCGGCGCGGACGGACTTCGGGATGACGATGACGTCTCGCTGGATGAGCCAACGCAGGACGACCTGAGCGACGGACTTGCCGTGCGCGGCGCCGATCTCGCCGAGGACGGGGTTGGAGAAGAGGTTGTTCTGGCCCTCGGCGAACGGTCCCCAGGACTCGATCTGGACGCCGTGCTCGCGCATCAGAGTCTGGTCGACGGTGCGTTGGTTGAACGGGTGCGTCTCGATCTGGTTGACAGCCGGGGTGATCTCGTTGTGAGCGATCAGGTCCACGAGCCGATCGGGGTAGAAGTTCGACACGCCGATGGCCTTGGCCAGGCCCTCGCGGTTGATGTCCTGCATTGCCCGCCAGGAGCTGTAGTAGTCGCCAAGGGGCTGATGGATGAGGTACAGGTCGACGTAGTCGAGACCGAGTCGCTTGAGCGACGCCTCGAACGCGCGCCGGGCGTTGCCCTCGCCGACGTCCTGGATCCAGAGCTTCGTGGTCACGAACAGCTCGCCGCGCGGGATGCCGCTGGCGGCGATCGCTCGGCCCACGGCCTCCTCGTTCCGGTAGGCGGCCGCGGTGTCGAGCGAGCGGTACCCGGCGGCCAGCGCATCGCTGACAACCTGCTCGGTCTGCTCGGCGGGAACCTGATAGACGCCGAAGCCGAGGACCGGCATCTTCACGCCGTTGTTGAGAGACAGCTGGGGGATCTCAATCGTCATGGAAGCCACTATGCCCACGAGCGGAGGCGTTGAAGGGGCCCTGTTGGAGGGGTATTGAGAGGGCACCCCCGCAACGCCCGCCAGCTCTAACCTCGACGACGTGGACGCGACCAACGAGCTCTCGCAGTTTCTGACCAGCCGCCGCGCGAAGGTCTCGCCCGAGCAGGCAGGACTGCGCAGCTACGGTCGCCGCCAGGTGCCGGGCCTGCGCCGCGAGGAGGTTGCCGCGTTGGCCGGGGTCAGCGTCGAGTACTACAAGCGCCTGGAGCGCGGCAACGCCGCCGGCGTGTCGGACGGCGTGCTCGACGCGCTCGCCGACGCGCTCCAGCTCGACGACGCCGAACGCGCTCACCTGTTCGACCTCGCCCGCGCCGCCGGCCCGGTGGCCCCGAAGCGCCGCCGTGCCAGCGCGCAGCAGGTCCGTCCGGTGGTGCAGCGGATCGTCGACAGCATCGGCTCCCCTGCGACGGTCAGCAACATGCGCGGCGACTACCTGACGGCCAACGCGCTCGGCCGCGCGCTCTACGCCCCGCTGTTCGAGAGCCGCGAGCAACCGCCCAACGGCGCGCGCTTCACGTTCCTCGATCCGGCAGCGCAGCAGTTCTTCGCCGACTGGGAGAAAGCCGCAAAGGACCTGGTCGCTGCGTTGCGCTCGGAAGCGGGGCGCAACCCACACGACCGCGCCCTCAGCGACCTCGTCGGCGAGCTGTCGACTCGCAGCGAGCCGTTCCGGAAGTGGTGGGCGGCCCACAACGTCCGCTACCACCAGACCGGTCGCAAACGGCTCCACCACCCGATCGTCGGCGACCTCGAACTCGAATTCGAGGTCATGGAGCTCACAGCGGACAGCGGCCTGCGCCTGGCGGTCTTCAGCGCCGAGCCCGGCAGCCGCTCCGCCGAAGCCCTCGACCTCCTCGCGAGCTGGACCGCGACGCCCGAGCCGGCCCGGGCCCCGAGCGAGACCCAAGGCCCGTAACGCATCGATCGACCCGCGTCCTCTCGCAGCGCTCAAGACGATGCTCGAGCGAGAGGAGTAGCGTTCCCGGTTAAGCCTGAATCCACCGATCCCCGCGGCGCCTCGCCACCGTGGCCGTTCGCCAGAGCCGATCGGCCGCGACCCAAGTGGCCCACCACGAGGATGCGCGGCCGATCGACTCTGACTCGGCCCACGGCGCCGAGGCATCCACGGGTCATCGGTGGATCCAGGCTCAGGGGATCCGCGTCGCGGGGGGATGTCGTGCCTGGTTATGGCGGTGTGGTGGGGGCGTTGCTACGCGTGGCCCGCGGGGCCTGCGCTGTCGGCCTAGCAACCGGATGCTTGGGTGTCACGTCCGTGGCGCTGGCCGCCGAGCCGGTCATCGATCCGGAGTCCGTGACGGTCGCCGAACTGCAGGCGATGATGCAGCGGGGCGACCTCACGAGCGAGCAGCTCACGCACGTCTACCTCGATCGGATCGCGGCGCTCAACTCTCGCGGCCCGGGCCTCAACGCCGTCCGCACGCTGAGCCCGAACGCGCTCGCCCAGGCGCGCGCGCTGGACGCGCAGCGCAGGGCTGGGCGCGTGCGCGGGCCGCTCCACGGCATTCCCGTGCTGGTCAAGGACAACATCGACATCGCCGGCCTGCCGACGACCGCCGGCTCGGTCGCGCTCGAGCGCTCGGTGCCCGACCGTGACGCCTCGATCGTGGCTCGGCTGCGCGCGGCCGGCGCGGTGGTCCTCGGGAAGACGAACCTGTCGGAGTTCGCGTTCTTCACCACGACCAACGCGCCGAGCGGCTACTCGTCGCTCGGCGGACAGGTGCTGAACGCGTACGACGCCGACGCGAACCCGAGCGGCTCGTCGTCAGGCTCTGCCACCGCCGCGGCCGCCGGCCTCGCGGCGATGACGGTCGGGACGGAGACGTCCGGGTCGATCATCTCGCCGTCGGCCGCGCAGGGCATCGTGGGCCTGCGCCCAACCGTCGGGCTTGCGTCGCGCACGGGCATCCTGCCGATATCGGCGTCCCAGGACACGCCAGGTCCGATGACCCGGACCGTCGCGGACGCCGCGGCAGAGCTGCAGGCGATCGCCGGCAGGGACGAGAACGATCCCGCGACCGCGGATCAGCCGCCGGTGCCCGACTACGCTGCCGGCCTGGCGGCGGATGGGCTCGCGGGCAAGCGCATCGGCACCGTCGCCAGCAACGACCCGGTCTACCAGGCGGCGGTGGCGACCGTCCAGCGACTGGGCGCGACCACGGTGCAGATCACGGCCCCGGCGAACACGACCCGGCCGTCGATCCTGAACTACGAGTTCAAGCGTGATCTCAACGCCTACCTGTCGCGGCTCCCCGACTCGGCGCCGATGCGATCGCTCGCCGACATCATCGCCTACAACGATGCGCATCCCGAGGAGGCGCTCAAGTACGGCCAGAACCTGCTCACCGGCAGCCAGTCGATCGAGCTCGACGACCCCGCGACGAAGGCCGCGTACGAGGCCGACAGGGACGCCGGCCGCAGCGAGGCCCGCGCGAACATCGACGCCGCGCTGACGCGCGGGACCGCGGACCCGGGCGACGACCTGGCGGCGATCCTGACCCCGTCGGGCACGCTGACCGGAGTCGGCGCGCGCGCGGGCTATCCGGCGCTCACCGTGCCCGCCGGGTACACCGCCACGCAGCGGCGGCCGGTGAACGTGACGCTCACCGGCACGCGCTATAGCGAGGCCACGTTGCTCGCGCTCGGCTACGCCTACGAGCAGGGGTCGCAGATGCGGCGGCCGCCGAGCCTGATCGACCCGTCGCTGTATCGGTGCGCGCACATGACGCCGCCGAGCATCTTCGGCGCGCACTCGTGCGCGCCCGGCCGCGAGCTGCTCGCGCTGATCGGCAAGGAGCCCAGGCTCGGCTTCTCGCTGGAGACGACGAGCATCGCCGATCTCCAGGCCCGCATGGCCGCCGGCAGGCTGACCGCCGAGAGTCTGACCAAGGCCTACCTCGCCCGGATCGCGCGGACCAACACGGAGGGCCCGTCCGTGAACGCGGTGCGGATCGTCAACCCGAACGCGCTCGCGGACGCGCGGGCGCTGGACGCCGAGCGCGCAGCCGGCGCGGCGCGCGGCCCGATGCACGGGATCCCGGTCCTGCTCAAGGACAACATCGACGTCGCCGGGATGCCGACGACGGCGGGCGCCGTCGCGCTCGAACGCTCCTTCCCGCCCGGCGACAGCCCGTTGGCGGCGAACCTGCGGCGGGCGGGGGCCGTGATCCTCGGCAAGACGAACCTCAGTGAGTTCGCCAACTTCTACTCGAACACCTCGATCAGCGGCTACTCGGGACTCGGCGGTCAGGTCCTGACGCCCGTCGACCTCGACATCAACCCGAGCGGTTCGTCCTCTGGCTCGGCGGCAGCGGCGTCGGCCGGGATGGCCGCGGCCACGGTCGGCACCGAGACGTCCGGGTCGATCATCTCCCCGTCCTCGACGCACGGCATCGTCGGCCTGCGGCCGACGGTGGGGCTCGTGTCCCGCACCGGCGTCGTCCCGATCTCGGCGACGCAGGACACCCCTGGCCCGATGACGCAGACGGTCTACGACGCCGCGGCCGAGCTCGGCGCGATGGCGGGTAAGGACGCAGAGGACCCGGCGACCGCCGGCGCGCCTGACGACGTGCCGGACTACGTGGCCGCGCTCAGCGCGCAGGCGCTCCAGGGCGCGCGCATCGGCGTGGTCTCGAGCTCCAACGAGACGTACCAGGCGGCGGTGACCACGGCGCAGCGCCTGGGCGCGACGACGGTGCAGGTCACGCCCCCGGCGAACACGACCGCGGGGTCGATCCTCGAGTACGAGTTCAAGCGCGACCTCAATGCGTACCTGGCGCGGCTCGGGACCGGCGCGCCGATGACGTCGCTGTCCGACGTCATCGCCTTCAATACCGCGCACCCGCAGGAGGCGATCAAGCTCGGCATGACGATCCTCGTGTCCAGCAACGCGATCGACCTCGACGATCCCGCGACGAAGGCCACCTACGAGGAGAACCGTGCTCGCGGACTCGCCGAGTCGCGCGGCAACATCGACGCCGTCCTGACCAGGGGCACGGCCGATCCCGGCGACGACCTCGCCGCGATCCTGACGCCCGCGGGCACGCTCACCGGTGTCGGCGCTCGCGCGGGGTACCCGGCGCTCACGGTGCCGGCGGGGTACACGTCGACGACGCGCAACCCCGTCAACGTGACCTTCCTCGGCACGGCCTACAGCGAGGCCCGTCTCCTCGCCCTGGGCTACGCCTTCGAGCAGGCCACGGGAGCGCGCAAGGCTCCCAGCGAGACCAACCCGGCCTCGTGGCGCTGCGTCGAAGGAAGCGCGTTCAAGCCACGGTCGTGCGCGCCGTAAGGCGACGCTGGGGTGTGCGCGACTGTTGACGGCTAGCCCGGCTCGCCGGTGACTGGGTCTCCGAGGACGATCCCGTCGGGGGTGATGTCGAACTCGCGGACCTCGGGGTCGTGGGCGCTGGCGCGTGATTTGAGGATCGTGACTGTGCGCAGGAGGCGAGATCCGGCGCGCAGGTACTGCAGCAGGACGACGTTGTCGGAAAGGTGCGAGATCCCGTACTCGGCGAGGCGGCCGACATGGAAGAGCTCCGGTATTTCGCTGGTCATGATCGGGCTGATGCCGGCCCGCGAGAGGCGCTGCGTGAGGGAGTAGATGAACTCGCGGAAGCGCACGCGATCGGGGGTCGCGTATTGCAGGTCGCTAAGGCTGTCGATCATGACGCGCGTGGCGCCGGTGGTCTCTACGAGCTCGAGCAGCTCGTAGACCCATTCATCGATGTAGACATCGTTAGGCGACCGGTGCATGACGGCCACCCGCTCGTCGTCCAGCGACCAGCCGAAGCCGCGAGCGACCCTCTGCAGCTGGATCGGGTTCTCCTGCAGGGTCGCGATCACGCCCGGCTCGTCATTGGCAACGCCGCTGAAGATGAAGTGGAGTCCCATCAACGTCTTGCCGGCACCCGACGGTCCGGCCACCAGCGTCGAGCTCCCGGGCGCGTAACCCTCGGCGAGCATCCGGTCGAGCGGCGCGATGCCGGACGACATCCGCTCTTCGCCCAGCCGGTAATCGTCTTCGCGGACGGGATCGGCGAGCCGCGGGAAGACCGTGATGCCGTCCTTGGAGAGGCGATAGGTGTGACGCCCCGAGCGGAAGTCGCTCCCGCGCAGCTTGGTCACCTGGATCAGGCGTAATGTGCGCTCGCTCGCGCGCTCTGTCGCGAGCGAGATGATTCCGTCGGCGACGGCGAACTCCGGCGCCGTGCGCGTCTCATCCTCGCTGTATTCACCGATCCAGAAGCTGGTCGCCGGGAAGGCCGTGAACAGTGCGGCAAGCTCGTGCAGGAAGCGACGGAACGCTCGCGCGTCATCGGCGAACGCGGCCAGCGCCTTGAAGCTGTCGATCACGATGATCCCCGGCCGGCGCTCCTTGATCAGCGCCGCGATCCGCTCGGTGAGGGCGGTGAGCCCGTCCTCGCCGGCCACTGCCGGGCCGAGATCCTCGTAGAACACCGATCGGCCGATCGCATCGCGATTGAAGAAGCTGAGCGTCTGTGCGTAGCGGAGGATCTTCTCGAATGGCTCGGAGACGGTGGACAGGTAGATCGCGGGGCGCTCCTCGGACGCGCGGGCGAACATCAGCTGCTGGCAGAGCAGCGTCTTTCCCGAGCCCGGCAGCCCAATGATCAGGTTGATGCCATTGAGCGGCAGACCGCCGCCGAGGATCAGGTCAAGCCCTTCGTCGCCGGTCTTGCCGCGCTCCTCCATCAGGCGCTCCCACGTCCGTGGCGAGCGACCAGCGCGCTCGCGCCGAGGAGGTCTTTGACGGTAGAGACGAATTCGAGCGGATCGAGCGGCTTCTGCAGAAAGGCGTCAGCGCCGGCGGCCAGTGCCTCGTCTTGAGCCTCCAGGACGGAGATGGCGAGCACGGCGCCGGCTTCGTGCTGCTTCAGCCGCCTGCACAAGTCCGCGCCGCGACCTCCGGAGATCATCAGCTCCACGATCGCCAGCTGCGGGCTGCTCTCGAGCCACTGCTCCTCGGCGTCGCCAACGGCCAAAGCCAGGTGCACTTCGTACCCCTCGGTGCGTAGGAAGAACTCCTCCAGGTCCGCGGCAACGGGATCGCGCTCCGCGAGCAGCACCAGCAGCCGCGTACCCCCGTTTCGACCGTCGGTCGCCAAGGGTTGACCACCTTCGCTCTGGTCTACGAGCAGCCGATGAGCGTCGGCCGCCGACAGGCCGCGCGACACCTCCTCCGCGATGAAGCGCAGCTGCTCCATCTCGTTGCGTGAGTAGAGGCGGTGGCCCCCCGGGCTCCTCTCCGGGACGATCGTCCCGTAGCGCTCCTCCCAGTTACGGATCGTCGCGGCAGGAATCCCCAGCATTCGAGCGACCGCACCGATGCTGTAAACGCCGCGGCCCACGCCAAGTTCATCAGACACGCCCCAGATGCTAACCGATCGAGCGATATACTACTTCTTGAGCTATATTTGATGAGAAAACCTCGTCATATACTCGTCAGAACGTGATACGGTTGGGCAATGAGCTTTGCTGCCCACCAGAGTGCGGCGTCCGGGGGACCTGCGCACCTGGCCGTCGGCGAAACCGGGTTCGCCGTCGAGGTCCAGCGGCGCAAGCAGGTCACGATCGTGCGGCCCCGCGGCGAGCTCGACCTCGCCACCGCTGAGACGCTGCGCAGCACGCTCGATGCGGCCATCGCTGAGATCCTCAGCGCCGGGCTGAACGGCGTGCAGGATGGCGTGCACCTGGTGCTCGATCTACGCGGCCTCTCCTTCATCGACTCCGCCGGTCTGCACCTGCTGGGGGCGCTCAACCAGCGCGCGCAGTGCGACGGATTCCAGCTGACACTGCTGGCGCCCGCGGCTCCGATCGACAGAGCGATCCAGCTCTGCGGGCTGGACCAGATACTGCCGTTCGCGGATCGTGGAAGCGAGGTGTTGAGCGATGTCTCGTGAGCGTGATGCAGCAGATCTCCGCGCCTACGCCGACCACCCCGAACCGAGGGCCCGCGAACGCCTGATCCGCAAGTACCTGCCCCTTGCCAACTCGATCGCGCGGCGCCTCGATCGCGGCCAGCGGGTTCCGCTCGAGGACCTCCAGCAGATGGCCGCCATCGGGCTGCTCAAGGCGCTGGACCGCTATGACCCAGCTCTTGGCGCCGCTTTCAGCACCTTCGCGGTACCGACCATTCAAGGCGAGATCCTGCGCTACTTTCGCGACTTCACCTGGACGGTCCGCCCGCCGCGCGAGCTGCAGGAGCGCGCGATCAGGATCGAACGCGAGCGCGAACAGCTCACCAATGATCTCGGGCGCAACCCGACCGCACGCGAGCTCGCCGCACATGTCGGCTGCACACCCGAAGAGCTCCTCGAAGCCTCCGAAGCGGCCCACGCGCGGTCCAGTGATTCGTTCGACCGTCCCGCGACGACGCAGGAGGGCGACGCGTCGACGCTCGGAGAACGACTGGGCCACGAAGACCCCGGCTTCGAGGCCGCCGAAGCCTCCGCAACCCTCGACGGGCTGCTGACCACACTGTCTGAGCGCGACCGGCTCGTGCTGCATCTGCGCTTCCGCGAGGACCTCACCCAGGCCGAGATCGCCCGGCGCATCGGCTGCTCACAGATGCACGTGTCGCGCATCCAGCGCGCCGCCCTCGCCCAACTCGTCCAGAACGCGACCGCCACGCCCAGCGAGCCCAATGCGCGTGCACACGACGCCGGATACGAAGAACTCCGGGCGCTAGCCGCGGTCGCGTAGCGGCCGAGGCGCGATCGTCGTCAGAGGGCCGCGCAGTCACCTCCCTGCGCGCCGTCGATCCGGTTCGGCGCGCCGAAGCGTATTCACCGGCCAGCCGGCTGTAGCGCTCGTTGGCGGAGACCTGCGTGTTGTCGGCCAGCGTCAGCGCGCCGCTGAACCTGCTCCCGGCGATCGTGATGTCCTTGGTGGTCCGCTCAGCGCGCTCGCCCCTCGACCGTTGTCTCGAGCAGCTGCACGGCGTCTGCGCTGCCGAAGCCGGGGATGAACCCCCCGCTCGGATGGTCGTCCGGGAGCGTCTGCTCGAACGCAGCCCTGGACAGCCCACCCGTGCCCAGGTTGCCGTAGGTCAGCGCCTTGATGCGGCGCAGGCAGCCGCCGGAGCGGCGGCTGCCTGCGCAAGGCGGCTCATCCAGTCTGCCGCAGCACCACCTGGTCGCTGCCCTCCAGGCCGCCCGGATCCGTGTACTCGGCCACGAACACCGCCGTGATGTTGTCCGTCGTCGGGTCGTGCCCGCTGGCGGAGGTCGTGATCGAGCCCGTGCAGCCCGCCGTGGTGCTCAGCGGGTGCCCGTGCGTGTCATGGCCCAGGATGTAGGTGACCGTGACGCGGCTGCAGTCGACCGCAGCCTCGTCGGTCACATTGACCTGGAACGAGACGGTGTCGCCGAAGTGGAACGGCTGCCCCGGCGCCGGCGTCGTGACGAGGTCCACGATCGGCGGCTGGTTGCCGACGAAGATGTCCACGTACTCCGCCGCGGAGCGGCCGCGCTCGTCCGTGACGTTCAGCGTGGCGCGGAAGACCCCGTCCTGGCGGTAGGTGAACGTCGGGTTCGCCATCCTGGAGTCGACCCTGCCATCCGACGTGAAGTCCCACGCGTAGCGCAGGCTATCCCCGTCGGGATCGGTCGTACCCGCACTCGAGAACTGGACGGTCAGCGGGGCCAGGCCCCTGGCGGGGTTGGCCGCCACCTTCACCCGCGGCGCGTGGTTGCCGCCCGGGCCGATGTAGTCGATCCGAGCGAGCTGTGCATCGGGGTTCTCGCTGAAGAACCCGTCGCCGTACTCGAGCGTGTAGAGCGAGCCGTCCTGGCCGAACTCGAGGTCCATCCCGTTGTCGAGCGTCGCCTGGTCACCGTGAGCGGGGCCGACGGTCGGCAGCACCGGGTTGATCTGGGACACCCTGCCCGCCGAGTCGAGCCGGAACTCCTTGATGTAGTCGCGCGTCCACTCGTAGAACAGCGGGACGCCGTCGAAGTACGCCGGCCAGGCCGTCGGGTGCGCCGCCTGCACCTTGCTGTCGAAGTCGTACGCAGGCCCGCCCATCGGGCCGATCCCGCCCGTGCCGAGCTGCGGGAACTCCGCCGACAGGCCGTACGAGTACCAGACCTCGGGCTGCCTCACGGCCGGAAGATCGCGCAGTCCGGTGTTGTGCGGCGACTCGTTGACCGGATGCGCGCAGTCGAACGTCGCGCCGGATACCCCGGTCGCGAAGTTGTAATCGACGTACGGCAGCCGCGCGGTCGCGCAGTAGGGCCAGCCGAAGTTCGCCGGTCCGCGAAGGATCAGCCACTTGCCCTGGCCGGCCGGGCCACGCAGCGGGTTCGCGTTCCGGGCGTCCGGCGAGTAGTCGCCGACGTACAGCGCGTCGGTGTCATGGTCGATCTCGATCCGGAACGGGTTCCGGAAGCCCATGGCGTAGATCTCCGGGCGCGTCTTCGCCGTCCCGGCCGGGAACAGGTTGCCCGCCGGGATCGTGTAGCCACCGCCCGCGCCTGGCCGGATCCGGAGGATCTTGCCCCGCAGGTCGTTCGTGTTCGCGGCCGTGCGCTGCGCGTCGAACGCGGGGTTGCGGTTCGGGCGCTCGTCGATCGGGGTGTACCCGTCAGATTCGAACGGGTTGGTGTCGTCGCCGGTCGACAGGTACAGGTTGCCCTGGCTGTCGAACAGGATGTCGCCGCCGACGTGGCAGCAGATCCCGCGGTCGACGGGGACGTCGATGATCTGCTGCTCGGAGCGCATGTCGAGCCGCTCGCCCCGCCACTTGAACCGGGAGAGGCGGATCGCGCCCTTGTAGCGATCGAAGTCGGCCTGGGTGCCGAAGCCCGGCGAGTCGCCCTCGTTGACGGGCGTCACCGGGTCGTCGACCGGCGTGTTGAGCGGCGGCGAGTAGTACGCATAGACCCACTGGTTGGTCCTGAAGTTCGGGTCGAGCGCGATGTTCTGCAGGCCCTCCTCATCGTGCTGGTAGACGTTGAAGGTCGCCGCGAGCTTGTTGATCCCGGTGGCGGGATCGTGCAGCCACAGCTGTCCCTTGCGCGTCGCGTGCAGCACGCGCCCGTTCGGGAGCACGGCCAGGTCCATCGGCTCGCCCGGACGGTCATTGAGCGTCACCTTCTCGAACTGCGAATCCGGCGGCGGACCGCTCTGAGCGGCCGCGACCGGCGGCGAGACCAGCGCGCCCGCCGCAACGAGCAGGCACGCCCATCTGGCTCTCATCCCCATGAGAGACCTCCTCACATTTGTGCTGACCGAGGGCTAAATGGCACGAGCGTCGCCTCAGCCCTCCCTCTCGCATCCCTTCGGATCCCAGCGGCCTCCGGCCCAGCTGATCCCCTTGCCGATCATGTCCATCGAGTCCGCGTTCGCGAACGCGGCGGCGTCGTGGCCGATGCCCGTGTACCAGACGCGGCCTCCGTCGTAGAGCTGGCACCACGTGATCGGATGATCGGCCCCCATCAGCGTGCCCCAGTTCCTGATGAACGGATGGGGCTGGAAGTTGTACGAGCTCTCGTCGAGCGTCTGCAGTACGTGGACCGTGCTGCGCGGGTTGGCCTTGAAGTTGTAGAGCTCGTCTGAGATGTCCCAGCGCTGCGGGAGATCCTCCGTAGTCGGATGCCCTCGGTCCTCGGTAACGATCGTGGCCTGGAAGCACGAGCCCGTGTTGCGCACGACGTTCGGGTCGCCCGGGAAGTTGCCCAGGCATCCGGGTGAGCCGCCGAGGCCTCCGGGGTGGTTCGCGAAGCGGGCCTGGTTGCCGAGCAGCTCTCCGTACCAGGCCGACTCGTCGCAGCAGTCCGACGCGGCGTGGATCCCCGCGTAGCCGCCCCCACGCTCCATGTACCGCTGGAACGCCGCCCATTCGGCATCCGTCAGCAGCGGCGGGTCGCCACGGACGCCGCCGACGGTGCTCAGCCAGACGACGACGTCGAACGGCGCGAGTCCCGCGTCGGTGAAACGGCTCGACGTCTGGTCGGCGGTGACCTGGATCCGGTGCCGGCCGCCCCACGCGGTGATCTGCTGGATGGCATACGGGATCGACGCGTGCCGGAAGCCGGTCGTCTCGTGATAGACCAGCGCCCGGATGGGCTCGGGCCGACCGGAGCCCGCGCCCATGCTCGCCGGCGCGGCCACCAGGCTCAGACACAACAACGCGCCCGTCAGACAGAGGGTCGTGCGCATTGACCCCACCTCCTCGAGGCGGCGGCGGGCACGCTCCGTCCCGCGCGTCGCCCATGATCTACGTTTTTGCCTCCTCCCTGGCGTGCCGATTACATTACCCCTAATCGGGCGCGACGCAATCAAGAGTCCCCGGCTGTCTCCGCCCACGGCTACGCGCCCGCCGCACCCTCCCCCCTGATGCCGGTCACAGCCCCGTCCGGCAGCGCTCGAGGTCGACCTCTTCCCGCTCGCCGAGATCGACCTGCACCGACACGGTCTGCAGGACGGTGCCGTCGCGCCGTGCGCAGGTCAGCGTCCACGCCTCACGGATGAACCCCGGGTGGTCGCCGTGGACGCCGTCCGCCTGATAGGGCGGGACCGGGCGCACGGACGGATTCACACTCCAGTTGAACGTGCCGTTGGCGCTCGTGACGACCATCGACGACGTCAGGTGGTTGGCGAACGCGACCGGGCGCAGGCTGCCGTCGGCCTGGAGGATCGGGTTGGTCCACAGGTCGAAGTCCTTGCTGATCGTGAGCTCTGCGCCGCGGCCCGCCCTGCCGGCGATCTCCGAGTGCTCGTCGCGGTCGCCGGCCTGCTCCAGGGCATCCACGAACGCTCCCCGGTTGCCCTTGCCGGCGAGCGCGCCGGTGCCGAGGTACTGGTCGACGACGACCGTCTGGAAGGTCCGCGGCGTGCCGAGAGGCGTGGCGCAGATCTCGACCGTGACCCCGAGACCGCGGGTCGCGTAGTACGACCAGTCGATCGCCTCGCCGGTGGTCTCGAAGTCGTCGGCGGACGTCAGGTGCGGGTAGCCGTTCTGGAGCGACATGGCGCCGGCGAAGGCCCGGAAGCGGTCGATGTCCTGTGGCAGCCCTGCCTTGTGCTGCAGCGGCGGGTAGAGCATGTTCGCCAGGCAGGTGTGCATGGTGAGGAAGGTGGTCACCTGGCGCGAGGAGATGAGCTCCTTCATGTTCTGGGTCTCGGGCTCGGAGAACGGCCCGGAGCCCTGGAAGGGCGGCGACTCGCCCCAGCCGAAGCCGTAGTTGCGGTTCATGTCCACGTTGCGAGCCGTGCGGCGGGTGTTGCGCACGAACCCGTCGACGTTGACGACCGGCACGAGCACGACGCGCACGCGGCCGAGCATCCGCGCGATGTCGGGGTCGCGGCGCGGGTTCTCGACGAGATCGAAGCCGAACTCCATCGTCGCCTCGCCGGACGCCCACTCGTTGCCGTGGTGCATGCCGGTGATCAGCAGCACCGGCTTGCCGTCGCGCTGGTTCACGTCGCGCGTGATCTCGATCCCCTTCACCGCGCGCCCCTCGACCGTGGCGTGCGTGAGCGTGAGCGGCCGCACGAGGTTCGGATGCTCGCCGGCGAGCGCGAGCATGTCGGCCTCGTAGTCGGACAGCGTGCGGTAGTCCGTCCGCCCGCTCGGTAGCCCCGAGGTCTCCTGCGCCACGGCGCTCGGCGCAGCGAACCCCACGAACACGGCGCACACCGCCGCGATCGCCGAAGAACATGACCGCTTCATCAGCTCAGCCCCTTCCGCCTCCCGCAGAACGGGACGGACGATACCGGCTGTCGGCCTAGATGACTGATTCCACGACCCACGCACCCGCCTGGACACGCGGGCCGCGGAATCAATCATCTAGTCAGTCGTGACGGGCCGGTCGCTATTGCTCCACTGCGAGTAGGAGCCGGGGAAGAGCCCCTACTCGACTGGGCCGTCCCACGACCAGTGCGGCAGGGTGAGGTCGTCGGGCACCAACTCGGGCCGCTCGTAGGTGTGGTTGACGACCCGGTTTGACCAGGCGAACCAGTCGACCAGGGTCGAGCGCAGCCGTTCGTCGCCGGGGATGCCGGCGTCCTCCAGGGCGAGCGCGAAGCATCGCTCGGTCGCGGCGTCGAGCTCGGGATGGGGCCCGTTGCCGGAATGGATCCGCACCATGTGAGCGACCGACGCGAGCTCCCGGGAGTACGCAGCGGGCCCGCCCAGCATCTCGCCCCAGTACGCGGCCAGCCGTTCCGTGTGCTGCGGATGCAGGCCCGGATGGCTGAACGGATGCTGGGCCTCGGGGTCGCCGAGGCAGCGCTGGTGCCACGCGCGGGCGAGAGCGAGCATCGCGACGGCACCACCGGCGGCCTCGTAGACACTGACCTGCTCACCGGACACGGGAACCACGCTATTGCCGATCGCCCGCGCGGTCCAGATCCGTGCGCATCGTCCGCGGCCGTCAGAACAGGCGCGGCCCGACGAGCTTCTCGTAGACGTCCCGCTCGTCGCCCTGGGCAAGCGCCTCGTCGAGCAGCTTGGCGATCTCGTCGAGATGGGTCTGCCACTTCTTGCCGTCGCTCTCGAGCTTGTTGAGGTCGACCAGCCGCTGGCTGCCGCCCAGCTTGCCGCCGCCGATCTTCTGCATCTTGTGGCCGAAGAAGCTCGATTCGGGATTGGCGGTGGCCTCGGTGGAGTTCCAGTCGTGCTTGTAGCCGACGAGGCTGTGCGCACCGGGGGCGGTCGTCTCGATGCCGATCTGCAGGGCGCCGTCCTTCTTCTTCGTCGGCTTGGTGAAGCCGATGAACAGGTGGCCGTGGGCGCCGTCGGGCAGGATGACGTCGCCGTTGAAGTCCTTCTTGCCGAGGCCGCCGGCGGCGAGGTCGACGCCGTAGAGCAGGCTGTCACTGGACGCCTTGTTGGACGCCGACGCGCCCTTGCCGCCGGTCTCCTTGAACTTCCCGGTGCCCGGAAGGCCGGGGAAGTTCTCGCCGATGTCCATGTGGTGGGTGGCGTAGTCGCGCTTCTTCACGCCCGTCGACTTGTGGCCCTCGGCGTCGAGGACGCCGATCCACTTGAGCAGCGCGTACTTGTCTTCGTTGCCGCTCAGGGCGGGGATGCGGATGTTCACACGGCCGCCGTGGGCGAGCGCGCGGACGACGTCGCCCTGCCGATAGTCGACGTGCCCGCGGGCGCGGACCTGCAGGCCGGCGTGGAGGATGAGCAGGACGCGCGTGAGGATGTGCTGGGCCTGGGCGTGCGCGTCCACCACCTCCGGGTCCTCGGAATGGGCACGCGCCTCCAGCTCCTCCTGCGTGGTCTGCGGTAGGAGGGTGTTGACGAACGCGTTGCGGATCGTCTCGTCGCGTTCCTGCTCGGCCTGCGTCCGGGACTGTTGGTCGAGGCCGCCGGTCTGGATCGCCATCGCGCGACCGAGGGTGTACGGCGGCGGCGGTTGGTCGTCGTTCGCGCCGATGCCCCAGGCCCACGCGAGGGTCGCCATCAGCAGGCGCTTGCCGGGCGCGAGCTTCAGCCAGTCCTGGTACTTGCCGGCATTCAGGTAGGCCATGGCGTCCTGGTGACTGCCGATGCCCACCTCCGTGAGCCACTTCGCGCCGTCGGTGTCGTTGTCCAGCACCTGGATGTTGAGCACGTCCGCGGCGGTGAACAGCGGGCCCTTCGGAAATCGTTTCGCGAGCCTCGCCTTGCACGCACTCGCTGTCTTGCCGCCGATGGACATCTTCAGCGCGGCCTTGGCGGCCTCGACCTGCGTCGGCGCGCCCAGCTTGGGCTTGCGCGCGAGGTAGCCGGCCACGGCGCGATTGCCGGCGGCCTGCTGGAGCGCCAGGATGCGGTGGCGCCGCTCAGGCTCGGGCGCGACGGCTTTATCCCGCCGGCGCGAATGCGGCGCAATGACAGAGAGCTCGCGCACGGATCTCTGGATGACGCTATTCGCCCCCGGCGTCGCCGGTCAAGCCCGAATCCGACGCCGTATCGACCGCTGAGCCTTTGGGGGTACGTTTGCGTATGTCCCGACATGCGCCGCCGGCACGCGGGCCGGCGGGCCGACGCTGAGGGGGATCGAAAATGCGCACGAGCCGGTTGAGCGACGTTCGACGTCGACGCTGCATGCTGGTGTCCGCCCGTCCCCGAGCCGCGGCTCGCACCGCTGTCGCGCTGGTGACCGTGCTCGTCGCGTGTCTCGCCTCGGCTACGGGTGCGGGTGCCTCGACGCAGGCGCCGACGTTCGCCAGGGCCGACTACGCGCAGATCGGGGGGCACTTCGTTGCCGCCGACTTCAACGGCGACGGGCGCTCGGATCTCGCGGGCGGGGCCGTCAAGGCCGTCGCGGTGCTGCTGAACAACGGCTCCGGCGGCTTCGCCGCGCGCGCCGAGTTCCCCGTCGCGGACTTCCAGCAGGATCTCGCGGCCGGTGACTTCAACGGCGACGGGAATGTCGATCTCGCGGTCACGATCAACAACCCGCAGACCGGCGTCTCGCTGCTGGCAGGCAACGGCGACGGCACGTTCGACCCGGCCGTGAACCTGCCGAACACGGCCGGGGCCGACTCGCCGTCGATCGTCGCCACCGACCTCAATGGCGACGCGCGGCTCGACCTCGCGATCGCGCACTCGATGGCCTGCTACGTCGCGCCGTGCGTGACGTCGGAGCTGATGAGCGTGCTGATGGGCAACGGCGACGGCACGTTCCAGCCCGCGCGTCTGGTGCAGGTTGGCCGCGGGATGGCGAAGATCGCAGTCGGGGACTTCAACCGCGACGGCATCAAGGACCTCGCGATGGCGGGAGACAGCTCGCGCCTGTACCGGATGTACGGCGTCGGTGACGGCACGTTCGTGCAGCAGCCGACGATCACGCTCACGGCCGACACGTTCGGTGTCACCGGCAGCGACGTCGACGTCGCCGACTTCAACGGTGACGCGATCCAGGACCTCGTCGTTGTGATCGGCACCAACGGCTCGCGGACGGCCGTGTTGATCGGCAACGCCGACGGCACCTTCCGCCTGCCGCTGATCCTCACCGACGCCAATCTCAGCATCCCGACGCAGGCGGCGGTCGCGGACTACAACGGCGACGGCTTCCAGGACCTCGCCGTCGGCGTCGGCGACGGCTCCTTCGGCCTGATGAAGATGTACAACGGCAACGGGGACGGCACGTTCCAGACGCCGCTGCAGATGCTGGTGCCGCCGGACAAGTCGAGCATCGGCACCGTCGGGCTCATCACGGCTACCTTGAACGGCGACACCAAGCCGGACCTCGCGCTCGGCATCGGCGGCGCCTTCCCCGGCCTGGCGGTCCTGCTCAACGCCACGTCCCAGGCTCCGCCGTCGACGCCCGCCGCGCCGTCGCTGCTGAGCCCGGCGCCAGACGCCACCCCCGCCCAGCCGATCGCCTTCGACTGGACCGACGTGACCGCGGCGACGTCGTATCGGATCCAGATCGACGACGGGAGCGACTTCGCGAACCCGGTGATCGACCGGCTCGTGACGCCGTCGCAGTTCACGGCGCCCTTCTTCCTGAACATACGGCGGCACTGGTGGCGCGTTCGCGGGATCAACGCCATCGGCACGGCAGGCCCGTGGTCCTCGGTCCGGCGCTTCACGCCGCAGTCCAGCTCGCCTCCGCCGCCCCCGCCCGCGCCAGCGGCGCTGTCCGCGCTGTCGGTGAGTCCCGTGTCCGTGACGGGCGGCACCGCGGCACAGGGAACGGTGACGCTGACGGCGGCAGCGCCGGTCGGCGGCTTCCCGGTCACGTTGTCGAGCTCGAATCCCGCGGCGGCGAGCGTGCCCGGGAGCGTCTCGGTCGCCCAGGGCGCCACGAGCGCCGGCTTCACCGTCGGGACGAGCGCGGTGACGGCGTCGACGCCGGTGACGATCACGGCCAGCGCCGGCAGCGTGACGCGGACCGCGACGCTCACCGTGACGCCGCCGGGCCAGAACGCGACGCTGACCGTGACCGCGACGGGTCGCGGCGGCGAGCGGGTCACCTCCAGCCCGGCGGGGATCAACGTCGCGGTCGGCAGTACGGGCTCGTCGGCGTTCCCGGTCGGAACGAGGGTCACGCTGAGCGCCACCAACCAGCGCGACGTCATTTGGTCGGGCGCCTGCTCCAGCGGCGGTGCCAAGCAGAAGACGTGCGCGTTCACGCTGAACGGACCGGCCAGTGTGACCGCCAACGTGCAGTGAACGCGCGGCGTTAGCGGCCCAGGCGGACGAACCTGCGGCGGACCGTCGTGTTGTCAGCCGCGTCGCGCGCGGTCACGGTGATCGTCGCCCTGAGCCGATGGCCTTGGCGCAACGCACGACGAGCGGCGAGCGGAAGCCGCAAGCGCAGCACGGCGGATTCGCCCGCGGCGGCGGACGCTGACGTACGCCGCAGTCCGAGCTTGCGCCTGCGTCCCTCGATCCTGGCGACTCCGACGGCTTCTAGCTGGCAGGCCTCGGCGAGGCATCGAGCCCGCAGGCTCACCGCGCGGGAGGACAGGCGAACGGTGCCGCCGACGCCGAGGCCAGGCGGGACGGTGTCGGCGGGCGGCGGCGGAACGGTGTCGCCAGGGAGCGGCGGCGGACAGCCGCCGACGATCAGCGCCTGGGCCTCGGCGAGCCGCGGCTGATAGCGCCAGCGGAACTGTGCAGGCGTGTTCAGCACGCTGGCGACCCACTCGCCCCACGTGGACGGGTCCGCGTTGTCGATGCCCTGTGCCGCTCGTTGCATGCCGACCAGCGTCGCGTGATCGGTGAACCACAAGAGCTGCAGCGGCGGGTTCGTCGGGTAGCCCGCGTAGGGACCGTTGTCCCAGATGCCGGTGCGCATCTGGAAGTACCCCAGCGAGTCTGCGTCCCCGTAGTTGAGGTTGCGCAGCCCGGTCTCGACGACCGCGCCCATCACGGGCAGCTCGCCGGGTAGCCCCACGGCCGTTGCGCCGGTCGCCATCCACGCCGCGATCGCCGCCTGCGGCGCCGCGTCGCCGGGGTAGACGGGCACCGTCGTGCAGGGTGTCGCGCCCGCCGACGCCGGCACGGCGCTGGCCGAGAGCACGAGCATGGCGACAAGGGCGGCGCGTCGCACGATCGGTCCGATCATTCACGGTGCCGCGTCGCGATGCAACACGGCGCCGGGCGCGCTACGCGGTGGAGGCCGCCTCGTCCGCCAGCTCCTCCGCGACCCCGCGCGGGACGACGACGACCGGCACGGGGGAGTGCTGGACGATCTTCTCCGACCGCGAGCCGAGGAAGACGCGTGCGACCGGGCCGACGGAGCTCGAGCCGACGACGAGCACGTCGCCGGGGCCCCAGTCGACGTCCTCCAACGCGTCCTCCCAGTCCTCGCCGCGCGCGACCACCGCGTCGCACTCCGACGGCACCTCGGGCAGCTCGCTCACGCGGCCGAGCGCCGCCTGCTGCGCGGCCCGGATCTCGTCCACCCACTCCACCACCGCCGAATCGTCGGCCTCGCGGCCGACCGCCACCGTGTACGGCGCCCGCGGGCGCACGGCGAACGAGGCGATCCGCAACGTCGCGCCGACCCGGGCCGCCACGCCCGCCGCGGCCACCACGAGCTGGTCGTCGTCACTGCCGAACGCGGCAGTCGCTCGCTCGACGCGCGCGCCGGCCGGCGCGCGGAAGCCGTGCGGGGCGACCGCGACCGGCACGTGGGAGCTGTGGAGCAGCCGGTTGACGGTGCTGCTGAAGCCGCCGGTCACGAGCACGCTCGCCGACCGCTCGTCGACGACCTCGAGCAGCCCAGCCGGGACCGAGCGCGCGTGATGGACGCGCGTCGTGACCTCGACGTCGTCGCCGATCCGCTCGCGCGCCCGCTCGAGCGCATCGTGTGCCGCGCGCTCGAGGTAGTCCTGGTACTCCGCGTCGACGCGCGCCGGGCTCGGCGGCCACGACGCCGGGATCACCGCGCACAGCACGAGGTCGTCGCCGGAGGAGCGGGCGAGCATGCCGGCGAGGTGCAGGACCGCGCGCCGGCGCCCGTCGGGCGCATAGCCGACGACCATGGTCATGACGACGCCTGCTTCCCGAGCGTCGCGTGGTGGCGGCCGTAGAAGAAGTACCAGACCAGCGCGACCGCGGACCAGCCGAGGAACACGTAGATCGTGACCGCGCGCAGGTCGAAGATGATCCAGAAGCAGCCTGCGATCGACAGGATCGGGATCACCGGTCCGAACGGGACCCGGAAGCCACGTGGCAGATCGGGCTGGGTGTAGCGCAGCACCATGACGCCGATCGAGACGATCAGGAACGCCGTCAGCGTGCCGATGCTGGTCATCTCCGCGAGGAAATTGATCGGCAGCAGGCCCGCAAGCAGCGACACGATCACCGCGACGATGATCGTGGCCGGTACCGGCGTGAGCGTGCGCGGGTTCAGCTTGTGGAAGATCGGCGGCACCATCCCGTCGCGGCCCATGGCGAACAGGATCCGCGTCTGGCCGTAGATCACCACAAGCGTCACGCTGAAGATCGAGATCACCGCGCCCGCCGCGAGCACCGAGGCCGGCCAGCTCGACCCGGTGACGCTTTCGAGGATCGCCGACAGGCCCGCCTCCTGGTCCTCGAACGCCTCGAACGGCTGGGCGGCGACCGCGACGATCGCGACGAGGATGTAGAGCGTTGTCACCGTGACCAGCGCGAAGATGATTGCGAGCGGCAGGTTGCGGCGGGGGTTGTGCACCTCCTCGCCGGCGGTCGAGACGGCGTCCAAGCCGATGTACGAGAAGAAGATGATGCCGGCCGCGGAGGTGATGCCTGACACGCCGAACGGCGCGAAGTCGGAAAGGTTGTCGGAGCTCCAGCCGGTCACGCCGACGACGATGAACAGCACGAGCACGCCGAGCTTGATCAGCACCATCGCCGCGTTGACCTTGGCCGACTCGCTGGCGCCGCGGATCAGCAGCAGCGTGCAGAGCACGACGAGGACGATTGCCGGCAGGTTGATGATGCCGTCGGCCTCGGGCGCGTTCGAGAAGTTCTCGGGGATAGTGAAGCCGAACAGGTTGTCGAGCAGCTCGTTGAGGTACTGCGACCAGCCGACCGCGACCGCGGCGGCCGAGACGCCGTACTCGAGCAGCAGGCACGCGGCGACCACCATCGCGATTCCCTCGCCGAGCGTCGCGTAGGCGTACGAGTACGAGGAGCCGGAGACCGGCACTGCGCTCGCCAGCTCCGCGTAGCAGATGGCGGTCAGACCGGCAACGACGCCGGCCATGACGAACGCCCACACGACCGCGGGCCCGGCCACCGGGACCGCCGAGGTCAGCACGATGAAGATGCCGGTGCCGATGGTGGCGCCGATGCCGAACAGCGTGAGCTGGAACAGGCTGATCGTGCGCTTCAGCTCACCGCCTTCGGTGTCGGCGCCGGTCTCGTCCGTCATCACGGCGACCGGCTTGCGGCGCCAGATCTGCTGCCACAGCGACGGCGAGGCCGTCGGCTCCCCTACAGATGTCATCTCTCCTCCTCGTCCCCTCGGTCGCCGCAGACTTGCGCATCCGCGCGACGCATCGCAACCGTTCGCCGCACCAAGTCGCGTTCCGCCGTTTGGAGTCTGCACCGTTGGACACGCGCGTGCACGCGCGAGAGGATCACTGCATGCTCCGGGGCATCTCCGAGATCCGCGCGTTCTTCCGCACCAACGAGACGCCGATCTACTTCATCTCGCCGACCGCGTTCAACCTGCTGGGGATCGATCGCTGGCTGCGCAACTTCTTCTACATCAACTACTTCGACTCGTTCGAGGGCAACCACCCGCGGGTCTTCGTGCCGACCGAGCGGCCGTACCACGAGTTCGAGTCGATGGAGGACGTCTGCAACTACCTGCTCGAGCACAAGGAGGTGCTCGACCGCATCAACGCCCGCCGCGGGGGAGGGAAGGCGGTCTTCGTGATGTTCGACGACGAGACCGAGGCGGCGGCCGCCGCGGCCGGGCTCGAGATCGCGCATCCCTCCGCCGAGCTGCGTCACCGGCTGGACTCGAAGATCGTCACCACCCAGCTCGGCAACGAGGCGGGGGTGCCGAGCGCACCCAACACGCTCGGGCGCGCGACGACGTACGAGGAGCTGATGGCGCTCGCCGAGTCGGCGGCGCTCGGCGACGACCTCGTCGTCCAGACGCCGTACGGCGACTCCGGCAAGACGACGTTCTTCATCAAGTCGAAGGACGACTGGGACCGCTACGCGGGCGACATGACCGACCAGGAGCTGAAGGTCATGAAGCGGATCAACAACCGCGCCGCCGCGGTCGAGGCCGTGCTCACCCGCCACGGCACCGTGGTCGGCCCGCTGATGACCGACCTCACCGGCCACCCGGAGCTCACGCCGCACAAGGGCGGGTGGTGCGGCAACGACATCTTCCCCGAGGCGCTGTCACCCGAGCACCGCGAGCGCGCGCGGGTGCTGACCCAGAAGCTCGGCGACCGGCTGGCGGTCGAGGGCTACCGGGGCTTCCTGGAGATCGACTACCTCGCCGACGTCGACACCGGCGAGCTGTACCTCGGCGAGATCAACCCGCGGATCAGCGGCGTGACGTCGATGACCAACGTGACGGCCGGCGCATACGCCGACATGCCGCTGTTCCTGTTCCACATGCTCGAGTACATGGACGTCGACTACGAGATCGACGTCGACGAGATCAACGCGCGCTGGGCGGCGTCCTCGAGCGTCGACGTCTGGAGCCAGATCATCCTCAAGGACACCGGCGACGAGGTCGAGCAGCTCACGCAGGCGCCACGGACCGGGATCTGGCGGCTCGGCGACGGCGGCATCCGGTTCGCGCGCTGGGGCCACGACTGGCACTCGCTGCACGACGACAGCGAGGCGTTCTTCCTGCGCGTGCTGGCGCCCGGCGACTACACGTACCCGGGCGCGGACCTGGGCGTGCTGGTCGCGCGGTCGCGGATGCAGACCGAGGACAACCAGCTCACCGACCGGGCGCACGAGTGGATCGCCGGCGTCAAGGCGCAGTTCGTCGGGACGCCGTACCAGGAGCCCGAGCCGGCGCCCGTCGGCGCGATGGCCTTCAAGTCAGCGTGACGGTCCGGCTTCCCGGCTCGAAGCGCTCGAACGACTGCTCCCACACCAGGTCGGGCCAGCGGTAGCGCACGCGGCCGGCCGCGGGCTCGTACGCGGCGGTGTAGATCGTGCCGAACCCCTGCTCGTGCGCGGTGCTGTGCAGCGGCGACTCGAGGAACGCGTCCTCGAAGGCCTCGCGGTCCGCGTCCTCGAGCAGCGCGAGCACGCACCGCTCGCGCTCCTCGCTGCGGATCGCCTCCGCGTACTCGGGCCACTCGACCTCGCCCTGGTGGTTGGTGGTCCCCGCGACGTCGACGAACCGCGCCTCGCGGCCCGGCCCGACGTAGGCGGTCACGTACGCGCCGGTCCGGTCCAGCAGCGTCAGGTTCTGCGGGGCGTGCACGGGGATGCGGGCGAGCGCGTCGCGGGCGGCGGCGACGTCGTCGCAGGTCTCGAGCACGTAGCGGACCACGAGCGGGATCGCGAACCCGTCCCCGACGTCCGGCCGGCCGCCGAACGTCAGCGAGATCGCCAGGCCGCGGTCGTTCATGCCGTCGAGCAGCCCCCACAGGCAGTCGCTCATCCCGATCACACGCCGCTCGCCCCACTGCGTGAGGTAGACGATTCCCTCGAGCCGCTCGGCGGGGTAGTCGTAGTTGCGCACGAGCAGCGGCTCGCCGCGCGTCCACGCCCCTTGCGAGCAGCCGACGATGAACCCGGGCGGGCGCCAGAGGGAGAGCAGCCGCGAGGCGAGGTCTCCGCCGCCCGCGAGGTCGACGAGCCGCTCGTAGGTCGGCACCAGCTCCGGCATGTGCTCGGCCAGCGCGCGGCGGCACGCGGCGTAGCTCGGGCGGGCGCCGTCGCCCTCCTGGAGGTACCAGCTGCGATAGGTCGGCCACATCGCCTCGAACCGCTCCCGCCACGCCTCGCCCGGCTGGAGCTCCTCGATCGCCTCGACCTCGAGCTCGTCGCCGCGCGGCTGGCGTTGCGGGAGCAGCCGGAGCTGGTCCCACACCGACTTCGCGTAGCGGTCGATCGCGGCCGTCGCCTCAGTCGGCAGCCACTTCACCCAGTCCGGACGTTCACTCACCGAGATACGACATTACGTGCTTGATGCGGGTGTAGTCCTCCAAGCCGTAGAGCGACAGGTCCTTGCCGTAGCCGGACTTCTTGAAGCCGCCGTGCGGCATCTCGGCGACGAGCGGGATGTGGCAGTTGATCCAGACGCAGCCGAAGTCGAGCCGGCGTGACATCCGCAGCGCCCGCCCGTGGTCCTGCGTCCACACGCTCGAGGCGAGCGCGTAGTCGACGCCGTTGGCCCACTCGACCGCCTTGTCCTCGTCGTCGAAGGTCTGGACCGTGATGACCGGGCCGAAGATCTCGTTCTGGATCATGTCGTCGTCCTGGTGCAGGCCGTCGACCACGGTCGGCTCGTAGAAGAACCCCTTGTCGCCCTGGCGGTGGCCGCCGGCGACCACGCTGGCGTGGTCGGGCGTACGGTCGATGAACCCGCTCACGTGTGCGAGCTGGTTCGCGTTGTTGAGCGGCCCGTAGAGGACCTCGCCGTTGTCGGGCGGGCCGGTCTGGGTGCCCTTGGCCTGCTCGACCAGCGCGGACACGAAGTCGTCGTGGATCCCCGGCCCGGCCAGCACGCGCGTGGCGGCGGTGCAGTCCTGCCCGGCGTTGAAGTAGCCCGCGATCGCGATGTTCTCGGCGGCGAGCTCGAGGTCGGCGTCGTCGAAGACGATGACCGGGGCCTTGCCGCCCAGCTCGAGGTGCACGCGCTTGACGTCGTCGGCCGCGGCCTTGGCCACGGCGATGCCGGCGCCGACGCTGCCGGTGATGGACACCATCGCCGGGATCGGGTGCTTGACCAGGGCGGAGCCGGTGTCGCGGTCGCCGCAGACGACGTTCAACACGCCCTCGGGCAGGAACTCCGCCATCACCTCGGCCATCCACACCGTGCTCGCCGGCGTGGTGTCGGACGGCTTGAGCACCATCGTGTTGCCGGCCGCGAGCGCCGGCGCCCACTTCCAGACCGCCATCATCGCCGGGTAGTTCCACGGCGTCACCGCGGCGCACACGCCGACCGGCTCGCGCCGGAGGAACGACGTGTAGCCGGCCATGTACTCGCCGGCCGACTTGCCCTCCAGCATGCGCGCCGCGCCCGCGAAGAAGCGGATCTGGTCGCACATCGGAGGGACTTCCTCCTCCATCGTGAGCTGCTTCGGCTTGCCGGTGTTCCGCGACTCGATCTCCACGAGCTCCTCGGCGCGCTCCTCGAACGCGTCGGCGATCCGCAACAGGGCGCGCTGGCGCTCGGACGGCGTGGTGTCGCGCCAGCTCTCGAACGCGCGCGCGGAGTCCTGGAACGCCGCGTCGATGTCCGCCTCGCGGGACAGCGGGGCGGTCGCGTAGACGTCGCCGGTGCTCGGATCGACCAGGTCGCTCGCCTGCCCGTCCGCCGCGGCGACCTTCTTGCCGTGGATGAAGTTGGTGATCTCCTGGGCCATTGCTGTCCTCCGGTTCAGTGGGTCGGCGGCACGTCGAGGGCCGGGTTGCGGTCGAAGAACCCGACGGGCTTGAGCCAGAACGAGATCGTGTCGACCGCCATCACGGGCCACTCCTCGGGGCGGGTGATGTGGTGCACCCCGAACACGTACCAGAGCACGACATCGGTGTCCTCGATCGAGCGGTTCTGGGCGGTCCAGACGGGCAGCCCCCGGTCCCGCTCGCTCTGGACGACGAACTCCCCGCACGGCCAGCGCTCGTCCTCGTCGTAGGGGGTCACCCACAGCGTGTGACCGATCGCCTCGGCGCGGCGCATGACCGGCGACTCGGGGTCCATCAGCGGCGGGAAGCACGCGCCGGGGACGAGCTTGTAGCCGACCGGGGTCCCGAGGCCGTTGGTGACGTTCTCGTTGACGACCTTCCAGGCGCGCTGGGTGCCCCAGTCGTAGTCCTGCTTGCCCTCCTGCTCGGTCCGCAGCGGCGTGTTGCGCTGGACGAGCGCGAGGCCGTGCTCGTTGGTCGGGCCGATCGGGAGCGCCTCGGACTCCGTCATGTACACGGTGTTGGCCTCGCCGTCGACGTCGAGGTCGAGCCGCGCGACCAGGAAGTGCTGGTGGAACGGCGCATAGGTGCGCTCGTCGACGAGCGTGCCGTACGGCGGCTGCTCGCCCTCCGGGAAGTGGGTCGTGACCATGATCCCGGTGGCGCGCACCTCGCACTCGATGTTGCCGTCCTGGTAGAAGCGCCAGTAGACGAGGTACTCGTAGTTGGCGACCGTCACGTGGAAGGACAGGACGAGCCGGCGCGCGCGGCGGACCTCGGCGCCGACCTTGGCGTCGACGTGCTTCCAGAGGACGGCGTCGTCCTCCTCGTGGATGCAGATCGCGTTGCGGATCGTGTACGGCTCGCCCTTGGTGTCGTGCATGACGGCGTCGAGGTAGCGGATCTCGCCGAGGCAGTCGCAGCCGAGCTCCAGCGACGTGGTCATGAAGCCGAGGCCCCACTCGCCGATGTCGAACGCCGTGCGGCGGTAGTGGTCGGTCGTCGGGTCGCGGTAGGGGACGACCATCTCCGCGAAGCTGAGGCGGTGCGCGACCGAGCGGCCGTCGTAGGCGACGGCGTGCAGCACCATGCCCTCGCGGTGGTTGAAGCCGACGCGCAGCGTCCACTTCTGCCAGCCGATCGCATTGCCGTCGAGGGCGAACGACGGCCCCTCGGGCTGGTGGATGTGGAGCGGCTTGACGTCGGTGCGCTGCCGCTGGCCCGGGACGAGGTGGGGGACGTACTCGCCCATCGTCTGCGGCTCGTCGACGCGGTGGGTGTCCTCGACCTCGAGCAGCTCCATGCGGTTGAGGTCGACCACGAAGTGCAGGCCGGTGACGGGGTTCGCGTAGGGGCTCGAGCCGGGCTCCTTGCGGTACCAGACGTCCGCCCAGCCGACGCGGCCGCCGCGGTGCTGCTCGGGGACCAGGTGGGCGCCGTAGGCCCAGGTGTCGATCAGCACCAGGTCCAAGTCGGTGATCCCGCGCCTGGCGAGCGCCTCGATCACGCGCGGGTCCTTGCGCAGCACCTCGTCGCACTCGACGAACTCGTCGACGGTCATGTTCGGCTGTCCGTCGGGCACCTCGTCCCATGCCTCGACCCGCTCCTCGTCGAGCCGCACGCCCGCCTTGAACACGCGCCCGTCGTCGCGGTTCCAGCAGATCACGATCGCCCGGCGCTCGGAGGTGCCGTCGCGGACCGCCTGCTTCGACGGCTCGCGCAGCTCGATCGAGGCGAAGCGCCAGCGGTCGGTGACGCCCTGGTCGCGGCGCAGGATGTCTGCCGCCTGGCGGATCTCGTCGGCCGACAGCGGGTCGAGCGGGTGCGCGCTCATCGGACGTCCCTCGCCAGCAGGTCCTCCATGGTCTCCCGCCGCACCGCCAGCCGCGCCTCGCCGTCGCGGCAGAGGACGACCGGGGGCCGGCGCGCGCCGTTGTAGTTGTTCTGGAGCGAGTAGCAGTACGCGCCCGTCGCGGGGATCACGACGAGGTCGCCGACCTCGGGCGTTGCCAGCTCGGCGCCGTGGACGAGCACGTCGCCGCTCTCGCAGTGGTGGCCGACGAGCTCGCAGACTTCGGTCCCGCCCGCCCCGCCGGGGTCGACGATCGCGGGGAAGAATCGCTGGCCGTAGAGCATCGGCTCGAGGTTGTCGCCCATCCCGCCGTTGACGGCCACGTGGGTCACCGCCCCGCGCTTGACGGTCACCACCTCGTAGAGCGTGACCATCGAGCGCCCGACCACCGAGCGGCCCGGCTCGACGATCAGCCGCGCCTGCGGGTCGAGGTGGGTGTGGAGGGCGTCGACGGTCGCCTGCGCGTAGTCGGCGATGCTGGGCGCCCGCTCGTCCGGCGTGTAGGCGATGCCGAGGCCGCCGCCGAGGTCGTACACGGGGAAGCGGCCGAGCGTGGCGATCGCCTCGGCGGCCCGGCCGAAGCCGTCGAGCTCGAGCAGCTGGGAGCCGATGTGGACGTGCAGGCCGAGCAGCTCGCACTTCTCGCTCGCGGCCATCCGTTCCAGCAAGGCGGGCGCCTGGTCGAGCGCGACGCCGAACTTGGCCTCGGGGCTGCCCGTGTCCATCGCAGCGTGCGTGATCCCGGGCACCGCCGGGTTGACGCGCAGCAGGACGCGCTGGGGCCTGGTGGCGAGGCGCTCGATGCGGTCGACGTCGTCGGGCCCGTCGACGACGATCGTCCCGACGCCGGCCGCGACCGCGTCGCCGATGTCGCGGTCGCTCTTGGCGTTCCCGTGGAGCAGGATGTGCTCGGGATCGAAGCCGGCGGAGAGCGCGATCGCCAGCTCGCCGGCCGACGCCACGTCGCAGCCGAGCCCCTCCTCGGCCAGGAACCGCGTCAGCGGCGCGCACGGCAGCGCCTTGGAGGCGAAATGCACGTCGGTGTCGGCGTGGCGGGAGGTGAAGGCGTCGAGGTACTCGCGCGCCGTGTCGCGCAGGCCCTGCTCGTCGGCGACGAACGCCGGCGTGCCGAACTCGGCGGCGATGTCGGCCAGCGCGACGCCGCCGACCTGGAGGCGGCCGTCCCGCGTGTCGGCGGTACGGGGCAGGACGTCGAAGAGCCGGTCCGTGACCATGCTGCGCAGTATTTCGAGGCGCGCGTGGCGGTGCCAATTGGACGATCGACGGAGCGGGCCGTTCCGTGGTGTCGCGGTGACGAACGAGCTATGCCGCGGCCAGGACCCGCTCGAGCAGCTCGACGTACTGGCCGAGATGGCGGGGGCCGAGGAACAGGTCGCGGACGCGGCGTTGGGCGGCCTGGCCCATGCGCTCCGCTCCGTACGGGTCGGCCAGCAGGGCGGTCAGGCAGCGGCCGAAGCCGGCGAGGTCCTCGGCGTCGACGAGGTATCCGGTCCGGCCGTCCTCGATCTGGTCCTGGATGCCCCCGACGGCCGAGGCGACGACGGGGCGTCCCTTCCACATCGCCTCGGCGACGGTCAGCCCGAATCCCTCGGCGAGGCTCTTCTGGACCACGACGTCCGCGCGGCGCTGGAGTGCGTTGACCATCACGGCGTTCTCGTCGGCGTCGTCCATCGGCAGCAGCGCGAGATGCACGCGGCGGCGCACGACGGCCGGCAGCTCGCGCCACGCGGCCTCGGTCTCGGCCAGCACCTCCGCGCCGTCCGGGTCGTCGGCGACGGCGCTGACCTCCGGTCCTGCGAGCACGAGGTGCGGCTCGGCGGCCGGGTCCACGTGCTCCGCGAACGCGGCGAGGACTCCGAGCGGGTCCTTGAGCCGGTCCCAGCGCGAGACCTGAGCGACGAGTGGCGTGTCGAGGTGAAGTGCCTCCTCCTCGATCAGCCGGGCGGTCCGCTGCACCTCGCCCACGGATTCGTCGAGGCGTTCGAACACGGCGCGCTGGCGATGGTCCTGACCGCCCGCCAGCCCCGCGGCCCGCAGGACGGCGGTCACGCTGGTGAACGACATCGTCGCGTTCTTCGGCGAGAACGCGTCGATGGACGGCGGGATCAGCATGATCCGCTCCTCGTCGAGACCTCGCGCCGGAGCTTCAGCTGGGAGGGTCGGCATCGACTCGCCCAACGACCTCGCCCCGGCCTCGACGAGCGCCGGGACCATCCCGGCCGTCTGCGGATCGTGGAGGAGCACGACGTCTTCCGGCTTGACCAGGTCGAGCAGCTGCTCGGCGTTGGACGCGCAGCAGCGGTCGTAGAGTGCGCGCTCGGCGTCGCCGAGCGGCCCGCCGTCGCCGCGGTAGCCGTGGAGCCGGTTGTGCAGGCGCTTGGTGATCGCGAAGAACTCGTCGTCGCCCTCGATCACGACCCAGCGGGCGTCGATGTCCGCGCCCCGCGTGTAGCCGATCAGCGAGCGCAGCATCTCCGCCACGCCGCCGCCGCGCGCGGTCGAGTTGACGTTCCAGAACGTGCGCCCGTCGAGCAACTCGCGGCCGCGCCGGATCCCGGCGGGCGCCGCTCATCATGGGACACGCGACGCGGTTGCGGTCAAAAATCCACACGACCGTCCTCGGGGGTTAGAGTCGAATCACGATGATTCGTCGGCTCTCGGGATCGGTCCCGAAGGAGTCGATTCCTCAACGCGAGGCGGCCTCGAATGGATGCTCAAGTAGTCCCTATCTACGGTCACAGGGCGGCGCACCCCTGGGATCGCTACAAGTACGACCAGAGCCCGACCGCCAAGAATCCCTATACCGACGGTGACGGCCTGGCTTTCTACGCTTACGCCGCCGACCACCCGAAGAAGTCGCCGCCTGGCCAGAGTTCCCGGCCTGCCGCGAGCAAGTTCGAGACCGCATACCCGACGGATCAAGCCGCTGCAAAGCAGAGCGGCTACGAACGTGAGAAGGACCCGCCCGAGACGCCCTGGAAGGGAGCCTGGGCGTACGCCTTCGATGACCCCTACGGAACGGTCGCGATCTACGAGCATGGAGCGAGCTCGGCGCGCTACGCCTACAGCCAGGACTCAGCCGCCAACCGTCCCGGCGGCGGCTGGGGAGCAGGCGGAAACCCTGCCTTCTTCGCGTACGCCGCCCAGAAGCCCGGCACGGTACCCATCTACAGCCATGCAGCAGGGCAGCCGGATCGCTTCACTCTCGACCAGAGAAGTGACGCCCACGACGGCTGGGGGACCGGAGCGGTTGCCTTCTACGCTCTGCCGGTCGGCTACCGGGTCGGCGACAAGGCTGCAGATATCACCGGATTGGATCAGAACAACAAGTCCGTCGCGCTGAGCAGCCTGTTGGACGGGAAGACTTGGGTCTGGATCGACATCTGCGCCATGTGGTGCGGACCATGCAAAATGATGGCCAGCAAGGCCAAGGCGTTCGTCGCCAACGTCAACCAGGAGGGATTGCCGTTCAAGCTCTTCTCGGTGCTCGCCGACAACTCGAACGGGCAGGCGTCAGGGCAGAATGACGCGGCGGCATGGGCGATGAAATATGGATTGACGTCGGTCGTTCACTGCAACGCCGCGCCCGGCTCGGTGCTGAAGGACCTCGTGTTCAGGTACGCACTCGCGAACGGCGCCCCGTATGCCGCCTTCCCGACGTCCGTGCTCGTCGACGAGAAGGGCGACGTTCGCGCCTATCACGTCGGGATGGACCTCGACGGCTTCCAGGACCTTGTGGCCCTCAACTCGGGACGCACGTTGAGTGGCGGACCCTGGAACGTCTAGTCACGGATGGATTCGACCTCGTTAGGAGATGCCGCTTCGTACGGCCTCAACGGCTGCTTGGATGCGGTTCTCGACGTGAAGCTTGGCGAGGATCCCGGCGACGTGGTTGGCGACGGTGTTCGGGCTCAGCGAGAGGTCTCGCGCGATGTCGTTGTTGCTCTTGCCGCTGGCGAGTTGCTTGAAGATCTCGAGCTCGCGGTCGGTCAGGACAGTGCGGATGGCCACCGCGGCGTTGGCGCTGCTCTTGACGGGGATGTCCAACTCGCGAATGCGCTGCAGGAGCTTCCCGGCGATCTTCGAGGACAGCACCGATTCTCCGGCGGCCGTTGCCTTGACGGCGCTGATGATCGTTTCGACTGGCGCGTTCTTGAGGATGTACCCGCGGGCGCCGGCGATGATCGCTTCGACGACGCGGTTCTGTTCGCTCCGGGTGAGGACCAGCACGCGCGAAGTGGGCGCGAGCAGTCCGAGCTGTTCGATCGCTTGCACTCCCGACATTCCGGGAAGCTGCAGGTCCATCAGCACGACGTCCGGGCGCACGTCGACCACGAGTTCGAGCGCGTCCTCTCCGGTTTCGGCCTCGCCGACGAGCTCGAGTCCGCTGCTCGCTAGCGCCTGCGCGAGTGCCACGCGGATCAGCGGCTCGTCGTCGACCAGCACGACGGTAATCGGCGGTCGACGCTCCGCGGCGGCGGGGTTGTCCTCGGCTGGCATCTGAGCCTTTCGAGTGTCAGCCCGGCTCACGGCAGGATCCCCAAATCGCCGCACGGCCCGGGAGCGGCCGAGGCATCGGTGCCGAGTAGTTCGATCGGACCCCATTCTGCGCCCAAGAGGGCCTGAGCGAACCATTTACAGCGCCGCGCCCGCACCCTACCGTCGATGAAGGTTGCCGCGACCCCGGCGAGCCTGCGACGAGCAAGGATCGAGGTGCGTCGTGGTGGTGGCGTGGTTCGCCGCGCATGGTTGCGGTGCATGCGCACGCTCGCGCCGGAGCGGCCGGAAGTCAAGTCCGCTGAACACGGTCGGGTCGCGCCACTGGCCCGCACTGCAGCTCCACAACCACGGTCCCCAACGAAGGAGGACCAACCATGACTGTCACGATCGAAGAGTCAGTCGACGCCACAGCGATCCGTCCGTTCACGATCGATACGCCCGAGGCGGACCTCCAGGACCTGCGTGGGCGGATCGCGGCCACGCGCTGGCCCGAAAAGGAGACCGTCCCGGATGACTCGCAGGGCGTGCCGCTCGCAACGATGCAGCCGCTCGCGCGCTATTGGGCGACCGAGTACGACTGGCGCAGGTGCGAGGCCGAGCTGAACGCGCTGCCACAGTTCATCGACTGAGATCGACGGGCTCGACATCCACTTCATCCACGTTCACTCCAAGCACGAGGACGCGCTGCCGCTCGTCGTCAACCATGGATGGCCCGGCTCGATCATCGAGCAGCTGAAGATCATCGATCGGCTGACCGATCCGACGGCACATGGCGGGAGCGCGGTGGACGCCTTTGACGTGGTGATCCCGTCGATGCCGGGCTACGGCTTCTCGGGCAAGCCGACGGGCACCGGCTGGGGCCCAGAGCGCATGGGGCGGGCGTGGGTGCAGCTGATGAAGCGACTCGGCTACACCCGGTATGTCGCCCAGGGCGGCGACTGGGGCGCGTTCGTGGTCGACCAGATGGGCCTCCAGGCACCTGAGGGATTGCTCGCGATCCATACGAACATGCCCGCCACGGTGCCGGCCGACGTCGATAAGGCCACCCTGGCCGGGAACCGCCGCCAGCCGGTCTCTCGGCCGAGGAGCGGCGTGCGTACGACGGGCTGATCAGGACGTACGGCCAGGTCGAGTACGCCAAGATGATGGCGGCGCGCCCGCAAACGCTGTACGGCACTCCTGCGGACTCACCCGTAGGCCTTGCCGCCTGGATGCTCGACCACGACGATGCCGACGGCCACCCGCCTAGCGATGGCCGCGGCGCTGGAGCGGACCGGCGAGCCCGTGGGCAATCTCACCCGGGACAACATCCTCGACAACATCACGCTGTACTGGCTGACGGGCACCGCACCGTCGGCGGCCCGGTCGTACTGGGAGGACGGACGAGCGCTGGCCGCAGCGCTTGCGAGCGGTCACGCTCCCCCGGCGGTCACCGTGCCGGTCGGTTTCACGACGTTCCCCGGCGAGATCTGGGCTTCCCCGCGCAGCTGGGTCGAGGCGGTCTACCCCGACCTCGCCTACTTCAACGAGGTCGACAGGGGCGGCCACTTCGCCGCCTGGGAGGAGCCTGAGCTCTTCTCCGCCGAGGTCCGTGCGGCGTTCCGGGAACTTCGGTAGATAGCGTCTTCCAACGCATCCACATGGCCCCCTCGACGGGGCGACCGGGTGGCTCAACTCCGAGCCACTCGGTCCCGCCGAGCTGCTAGAACGCCGCGTCGCGCACGCGCGGGTCGAGCAGCTCGAGGATCGCGTCGGCCAGCAGCCCGAGGACGATCAGGAGCACCGCCATCCACAGCGCGGCCGCCATGATGATCGGGAGGTTGATAGCGCTCTCGCCGTTGTGGCCGATTGCCTCCCACACGTTGTGGAAGAAGCCGGGGACCGAGAAGACCCGCTCGACCAGCATGACGTTGGTGAGGAACAGCGGCAGCGTGACGGGTGCGAAGGCGACCGTCGCGCCGAACGTCGGCGGGCCGACGTGGCGGCGCATGACCTGGTTCGTCGTGAGGCCCTTCGCCATCGCGGTCCGGACGTAGTCCTCCTGGGTGACCTCTCGGGCCATGGCCAGCGTCAGCCGCAGGCACATGCCGGCCAGCGGCGCTGCCAGGACCAGCCACGGGACGAGGAGCGTCTGCAACCACGTCCAGGGATCCGTGAACGGCGAGGCCCAGCGCGGCTCGGCGTCGAAGAAGCCCGGGACGTGGAAGATCCCATACACGGGGTTCAAGAGGTACAGCAGCGCCAGGCCCACGAAGTACACGGGCGCGCAGTAGGCCAGCGCGGCTCCCGTCTGCAGCGCGCGCGTGGCCAGCGTCCGCGGGTGCCCGGCGCACCACAGCCCGCCTAGCACGCCGCCGACGCCACCGACGACGATCGACCCCGCCAGCAGCCAGATGTCGGCCATCATGCCGCGCTGCCACAGGACCCGGACGGGCATGCAGGTACCAGTGAACTTGGCGCGCGAGCCCGTTCCGCCGGGCGGCGCGCAGCCAAGGTCGAGGTGCAGCAGCCCCCGGTCGAGGTCATGCACGATCCCGCCCACCAGCGAGTCGCCGGGCGGATAGAGATCCGGTCGGAGGATCCGCAGGCTGCCGTACATGATGACGGCCACGGCGACCAAGACGACCGGCGCGAACAGGATGCGGCGTGCGAGTCTTCCCACTGGAGCGTCCACGGCGCGAGCGGGGAGGATGTGCCGCTACACCGCGCGCCAACGTATAACGTTTCCATGCGACTCGCTACTCCGGTCGCGGTGTCGCTCGCCAGTCGTCGCGCGGCTGGTTTCGCCTGCCGGCGCTACTCGACCCGGCAGCTCCGTCAGCGTCGCTTCGCAGCCGAGTCCGCGCGTCAAGCGGTGTTAGCACCTGAGGAGGAGTGGTGGACGAAGACGTCTTCAACATGTCAGTGCGAAAGTTCCTCAAGAAGCTGGGCGTGACCGCACAGCGGGAGATCGAGCTTGCGGTTCGTGAGCAGTTGGAGGGCGGTGACCTGCAGGGCGACGAGACGCTCGACGCGACCGCGACGATCACGGTCGACGGCCTGTCACGCGACGTCGTCGTGACGGGGCAGATCTCCCTCGCGTAGCGCAATCGCCCCCCTGCGGCAAAACGGCAGCATGAATCCCGGCACGCCGGTGGATCGCACTGGCTCCGGTGCTCTCGCCAAGCGCGATGAGGAGCGCCTCGGATTGCCGCCGGCCATGTCGCAGCGACGCGCTGACCGGGATCATCGGCGCCCGCCGCGCGTGCACGGTCTCGATGATCTCGCCGCTGTCGATGCCTTGCCGGTAGACGGATGTGATGCCGAGGTTGCTGTGGCGCTGCTCATCGTGCCTCGTGGCAGCAGTGCGCAGTCGAGACTCTGCCCTACTGCAAGGACTCAGTGAGCGCCGCGAATGCGCGCTCGGCGGCTTCGCCCGCCTCCCCGCTCAAGTAGCCCCAGCCGTACGTCAAGAAGAGCCACCAGTCGCGCCGAGGACGCCAGCCGCGCCTCGTATCGCGACCGGTCCTCTGCGCGGTCGGTGGTATCGGCACTGGCTGCAAGGACGCCGATGTACGCCGCCACTGCGGGAAGCCACTCCATCGACGGGCAAGGCTACGAGAGCACTCCATCCGGCGCGCTCAACGGCAGGTCAGCCTGCGGGACTGCGTCCCCAGGCCTGTACGAACAGGCAGGAGATGACGAACGTGTCGCGGTCCTCGAGATGGCGCTTGAGCTCGGCCGAGAGGTCGGCGTACTCCTGCTCTGAAGCGAGCCCTTCAGCAACGACTCCAGCGGCGACGTTCTCGACGAACTGGTGGGCGAGCATGCGGCGCCCGTGGTCGATGTCGTAGCTGTGGATGATCGGGCGCGCCTTGACGTCGATGACGCCCTGCTCGCGAAGCATGCGCGGCAACCGGCGACCGACGAACAGGTCGGTCTGGTTCGACGTCGCGTATGCCTGCAGGATCTCGTAGAGCCGCTCCCACGCGGGCAGCGGCGGATCGACGGTGTGCACCGGCCACACGGCCTCGTGGAACGCGATCACGCCGCCGGGTTTGAGGAGCGCGACGGCCTCGGCGAGGATCGCATCGGGCTGGGGAACGTTGACCAGCACCAATCGTGCGGAGACGAGGTCGAAGGCGCCGCGCGGCAGCGTCGTGTCACGTCCGTCGCCGCACTTGATCTCGACGTTGGTCAGGTTGCGCTCCGCGATGAGCGCGCGGGCGAGATCGCACGCCTCCTCGCTGCGCTCGACCCCGACGACGCGGCCGTTCGCGCCGACGCGCTCGGCCAGCGCATCGAGGCAGCCCTGCGGACCACAGCCGATCTCGACCGCATGGGCGCCCTCAAGTGAGCCGAGCTGATCGAACAACCAGCGCGAGTCCTCGGCGAGCTCCCCGGCCTGGCGCTGCAGCCGCTCCTGCTCGGCGCTGCGATACCCGAGGAAGTACTCGTCTCGATCCCCCACATGCGCAAGCTACCCGACGCCGAGCGCGCGAGCCGAGAACCGTGCAGCAGCGACAGCAAGACGCTCGCCCGCCCGCGAGGCGTCAGGGTTTCGCCGCCGCAAAGAGCGAGCGTCGAGAGCATGCTCCGCGACGCGCCGCATTCGCTTTCGCTTCCGCCTGCAGGGAGCAGCGGCGCGTGGGGATGTAGTCGCGCCACGGACGCCATCGCGGGCGTCTGATGCCGAACGCCGGCGCGAAGCCGGCGGGGCTGCGCGGAGTACGGTTCGGCGCATGTTCGTACGCCACAGCCTGATCGCGCTGGCGGCGGTCTTGATGGCCGTCGCCTCGTTGCCGGGCGTCGCACACGCCCAGCAGACCAGTGCGCCGCCCGAGTTCGTCGCCCTCGACGAGGTCGACCCCACCATCCTGCATGACATCCGCTACCACGAGCAGCACAACTTCGTGGGCCGCCGCATCCACGACTATTACGACCCGATCTGCGTGCTCACCCGCCCCGCCGCCGAGCGGCTGGCCGAGGCGCAGCGGGCGCTGCGCCCGCAGGGATACACGCTGAAGGTCTATGACTGCTATCGGCCACAGACCGCCGTCGACGACTTCGTGGGCTGGGCGCGCCGACTGGACGACGATCGGATGAAGGCGGAGTTCTATCCGCGGGTGGACAAGTCGCGCCTGTTCGCGGATGGCTACATCGCCGAGCGCTCCGGCCACAGCCGTGGCTCGACGGTCGATCTGACGCTCGTGCGGCTGCCGGCCGCGGCGCAGCCGCGTTGGCAACCGAGTATGGGACTGGTCGACTGCGCCGCCCCTTACGCCGAGCGCTTCCCCGACAACACGATTGACATGGGTACCGGCTTTGACTGCTTTGACACGCTCTCGCACACGCTCGATCCACGCATCCAGGGGCAGCCGCGCGAGAACCGGTTGCTGCTCAAGCGCACGCTCGAGGACGCCGGTTTCCGCAACTACGAGCTGGAGTGGTGGCACTACACGCTCCGCGACGAACCTTTCCCGGAGACGTTCTTCGACTTCCCGGTCTCCCGCCGGGCGCTGGACTGACCGCCCGACGCACACACGATTTCGCCCGGACCGGCCGACTCGAACGCAAGTCCGGCCGGTCCCGGGCCGATGGTTCGCGACCACACAACGACGCGTCGCCGCGCTTCCGGCGCGCTCCCCGCGCCGTCATGCGTTAGTCCTTTGCGTGTCGTCGTCGGCGAACCCGGTGACAATTGCCCAGTCCCACCCGGCGCCGTAGTAGTCGCTCGCGAACCCGAACTCCGTCGCGATCAGCGCGCGCGCCCAGTCGGCTCTCGTCAACCCATCTCCGCGTTCAAGCGCAGCGGCCATGCGTTCTCCGTCGCTGCGCAAGCTCTCGACATCTGCGAAGCCCATCACGCGCGCGAGCTCGTCCGTCGGGCTGGACGGACCGCCCCGCTCGCGGAGGCCGCGCACAAGTAGCTGCCGCCCCCTCGCTCGTCAAGTCCACCGCGATCTCATCGCCCATCGCGGCGAGCATATGCGTCCGCTTCTGCTCGAAGGCAGCGAGAGCGACGTCGCGCGCCCCCTTTGCGCAACAGCCACCATGAAAAGCAGGAGCCTCGTCATCGGCATGCCCGCTGTCGCGTTCGACTGGATGGAGGAGCGCGTGAAGGGCGAGCCCGGCTCGCGAAGCAGCGAATTGTTGAGTCAGATCCCGGATCGCGAACGTCGGCGGAGAAGACTCCGATCTTCCGGGATCGGTACTCCGATTCGCGTCCCATCACAGAGCAGATGTCCTGGCGTGCTGTCTGTGCTGCCCTGATGAGCGCGCCCACAGAGGGTGCGGCCGAAACCATGACGCGGGCCGGCCCTCGCCAAGTGCGGATCATGAGCACTCAGCGGGAAGGCGGCGCCGCACTTCCGCCTCTGCCTCGGAGTGCCGCGACGAGGCTGCTCCATCGTTCGGCTTGCGCGCTGCTGTACGCCGGCAGGTTCATCCTGAGGTTGTCCCGTAGCTCGTAGAACTTGAAGGCGGCGGTCCTCCCGCCTCGTCCGGTCCTGTTGGGACCGTGGCGAGTGCGAATCGGAAGTCCGAGGACAGGAGGACCAACCGCCATGAGGACCGTATCGGCTGGGTCGGTCGCGGCCGGCCAGGAGCGCATTGAGGAGTTGCCCGCCTCGGTGCAGGAGGCGCTCGGCGAGCTCGCCGGCGCCGCGAAGGAAGGGCTGCTGGCGCTGAGCGTCGGCGTTGGGCTCGGTGTGCTGCACGAGCTGATGGAGGCCGAGGTCGACGAGGTTGTCGGCCCGAAGGGCAGGCACGATGCGGACCGCAGCGCGGTGCGTCATGGCCACGATCGCGGCGAGGTCACGCTCGGCGGGCGGCGTGTGCCGGTCGAGCGCCCGCGTGCCCGCACCGCCGACGGCGAGCATGAGGTCGAGCTGGGCACGCTATGCGCACTTCGCCGCGCGCGACCGGCTCACCGACGTGATGCTCGAGCGGATGCTGGCCGGCGTCTCGACGCGCCGCTACGCCCGGACGGGCGAGCCGGTCGGCACCGACATCGACGCGGTCTCGCAGGTCGACGAGCAAGTCGGCGGTCAGCCGCGAGTTCGTCTCGCGCACGCGCGAGCAGCTGATCGAGCTGATGTCACGCCCGCTCGAGGACCTGCGGCTGGCGGTGCGTGATGCTCGACGGGATCGAGCTCAAGAGCCGCTGCTGCGTCGTCGCGCTGGGGATCGACACCGACGGCGTCAAGCACCCACTCGGGCTGTGGGACGGCTCAACCGAGAACGCCACCGTCGCCACCACGCTGCTCTCGAACCTCGTCGAGCGCGGCCTGGATGTCGAGCAGGGCGTGCTGGTCGTCATCGACGGCGCCAAGGCGCTGCGCAAGGCCGTCCGCGACGTCTTCGGCGTCCGACACGCCGGTCCAGCGCTGCGTGCGTCACAAGGAGCGCAACGTGCTCGGCCACCTGCCCGAGCGCGACCGGCCGCTCGTGCGCCGCCGCCTCGGAGCCGCGTGGGCGCTCGATGACCACGACCGCGCGCTCGACCAGCTCCGCGTGCTCGCCTCCGAGCTCGATCGCAGCCACCCCGGCGCTGCTGCGTCGCTGCGCGAGGGCCTCGAGGAGACGCTCACCGTCACCCGTCTCGGCGTCCGCGGCCGCCTCAAGCGCACGCTCGCCTCGACGAACCCGTGCGAGTCGATGATCGAGACCGTCCGCCGGATCAGCCGCAACGTCAAGCACTGGTCCAGCGGCGACATGTGCCTGCGCTGGACCGCCGCCGGGATGCTCGAAGCCGAGGCCCAGTTCCGCCGCATCATCGGCCACGGCGACCTCGCCAAGCTCGCCCTCGCCGTCGAGCGCGACGTCGCCGCCAAGCGCGCCACCGCCACCCGCAGCCAACCGCTTCAGACGTCCACCACGACCGCGGCGCCGGAGGTCGCCGCTACACCCGCCTGAGATAATTCACTCACAGGATCGCCGTCGCGAAGTTCCACGACGAGCGGGACATCCTCTTCATCCTCGACGCGGTCGACTCGAGCGCCGCGATGACGCTCGTCCTTGTCACGCGATGAGCACGGAGAGACAGGTCACGCAGCCCTCCATCCGCTCGAACTCGCCGATGTCGACGACCACGACGTCGAACCCCCAGTCGTCGAACAGCTCCGCCATGGGGCGAAGTTCTCGGCCGCCGACCTAGAACCCTGCGACCGGCTACCCACACATCACGCCGGGGCGGGCGCGCGGCCGCGCGGAGTAGGCCGCTGCGCCCTTCCGCTCTGCGGCTGGGCGTCAGTTAGTTGACTTCCGGCTGTCGTCCCTACCCCGAAGCGATAGGGCGGACTGTAATCAGTGCTGTCACCGGCCTCAGGTGGTCTCCAGCACCGTCAGCGCTGATTCAAACCGAGGATCCTCGCGGAGACTTCTCCAGGCGACGTCACGCTCGGCCCACCTCCTGACAACCTGAGGCCGAAGTTGGGCGGCCTCGCGCAGCCGGTCGAACGCCTCGTTCTCATCGCCGACGGTCGCCGCCAAACCGCCGAGCCCATAAGCGGCGGTGAGGAGATCGCCTTCGCGTACTTCGCGGTAGAGCGCGGCGCGAGCGGTCGCTAGAGCGTCCGCTGCCCTCTCGACACCGTTAAGGGCCGCTGCGGCGACCGCGACGTTGTAAAGCAACGGGACGTTGGGATCCTCCTTGTCGGCAAGTTCAAGTGCCCGCCTGTACGTTGCACATGCCTCCGGGAGTCGATCCAAGTACGTCAGCCAGAGGCCGAGCTGATTGAGATTTACGTCGGTGCGCAGCCTCGAATCAGACGCGATCGCTTCCCGCGACTCCGACACCGCAAGTGCGACCTGGTCATGTGCCCCGAGGACATCTGCCCGCCTGAGTCGCCCTACGGGGCCGACGAGCGGCTCGACCCGGGTGCTAAGGAGATCCTCAAGTGAGCCCTCATCGCCGGTCGCTTTGATCTTCGCAAGCGCCGACCAGCAGTTTCCGCAGTTCGGCTCTACTTCGAGTGAGTCGATCAACGCGATTTCGGCTTCCTCGACGCGCCCGGCTGTCATGAATGCCCCAGCCATACGCTGCAATGCTACGTGTCGAGAGTCGTCATCGAGTTCAAGTGCCAGTCTGTAGTCGTCGATCGCAGATTCAGTGTCGCCTTGCGCCGCTACGACGTCACCTCGGGCCAAGTAAATCGTTGCATCCGGGACCCCAAGTTGCATCGCGCACGAGATGTCAGCAAGGGCGGCCTCCGCGTCCCCTAGCGCTTCCTGTGCAGTCGCGCGATTAATGAGGACGTCTCGGCGATCCGGGTGAGTCGGGCCGATTAGCTCAAGCGCTCGCTCGAAGTTCGGGATAGCAAGGTCCGGTTGTTGCGTGCGCATGTACGTGATGGCGCGATCGCTATGCAGAATCCAGGCGTTCGGCGTGAGTTTGATAGCGCCATCAAAGTCGACTAACGCTCCTCGGGGGTCCCCGGCATCCGACCGAACGATGCCTCGACGACGAAGCAGGATCACGCGCTGCTCGTCATCAAGTGCCAGCCCCTCGGCGTCGAGCATGAAAGTCAGGGCCTCTATGGCCGCTTCCGCTTCCTCCGCTGTTTCTGGTTGCCTCACCACGGTAAGCAGCGCGCGGCCCCACCGTGCTACCAACCGATCGTCGGTATCTTCTCCAGCCTCAAGAATCGCCGTCGCTACGCGCTCCGCCAACTCGGGACGGCTCGCCGTCAGCGTAATGGCATGGAGTGCGGCGCGCTCAAACTTCGATGGCGTTTCACACGTCGCGTGATAGACGTATTCGACCTCAAGTCGCTGCCATTCGGGATTTGCGATCGGCGTTGGACGGTCTGGCCCACCTCGCAAATATTCCTGCTGGGCTTCGTAGTGTCCGTGCAGAGCATGCTGAAGCTTGATCCAGTCTTGCGGGGACTCTTTCCGCTTGTGGCGTATCAGCTGGCGACGTACGACGTCGTGGTACTCCCAACCGGTTGGGCGTTCAATGACGAAAGGTAACTTCCGGAGCCACGGAAAGTGCAGTTCCGCGCTTGGTCGCGTAACTGCCGCGGCCAATGAATCCTCGTTCAGCAGGCGAGGAAGTGCAGCCGCGATAGCCACCTCCCGCTGCTCTGGATCGTCGATCCACTTCAAGAAGACCTCAATCGCCGTCCCGGTGACGTCGCCGATGTCGTGCTCGGTCGCTGGGCTCTGGGCAGCAAGCGCGGCCAGAAGCACGGGCAGACGCCCCGAGAGGCGAAGGATCTCGGCGACGATGTTGTCGTTGTCGACCCCGTGAGCGTGGAGGTAGTCTCGCGCCTCGGATTCGGAGAAGACATCCAGTGTGACTCGCTGAATCCACGGTTCATCGTCGGTCCACGCAACGCTTGAGAGGGCCTGCTGTCCGGCGACCGTCACGACAAGAGACGCTGGGACAGGGCCGTATGCCTCGTGGAAGACGTCCAGAAGCCACGGCTCAACGTATGACGATGTACGTTCAAATTCGTCGAAGAAGAGGGCCAACGAGCGAAGATCCTGCGTGAGCGAGCGAAGGCCCTGGAGGAAGAGTGGCGTCAGGACACTCACCGGTTCGGTGATGAGTCGGAGGTCCTCGCCCTTGCGGAACTTCTCAGAGAGATATTTCGTGGCCTCGCCGGCTTTTTCAATGGCCGCTCCTGTGTCCACCGCTTCGAGGGCGAGGCCGACTACCGGGACTTGTCGTCCGAGTGCGAGACCAACCCGACCGGCGCCCCTGCCGAGGGCTGCCGCAAGCTCGTCGGGCGCTGCCGTGTCACTGAGTAGCTCGGCGATCTTCGCCTCGTACCACTCATCCTTCGCCAGATAGTCGCGGAACGCGGTCGGGAGGCGGAGACCAGCAGCGAACCGACGCATGACGTGGACAACATGTTCCTCGGCGCTGTCGGTCAACGCGGTCGGTACGTCGGCACGTTCCGCCTGCGTCCGCAGCTCGCGTAGCAGCCACGTCTTGCCAGTCCCTCCTTGACCTACGACGGCGAAGATGACCTTGTGAGACTCGTGAACGGGCGACTTTTCAAGGTTCTCCATGAACGCCGACCGAAGCTCGCCTCGCATCCCGGACGATGCGGTCGCTCGGAGCTGCTTGAGGTCGTGGTAGGTGAGGTTGCGCCCTTCCATGCCAGTCATAACGTAGTCGCGTTGTGGCGACAATGAGATGTTGCCTGCCGGAAGCGTACGTGACGCGTAAAAGGACCTCGGAGGGCTAGCGGAGCCAGGCCCCTTGCGCCAGGGCAGGCGGGCGGACTCCGTGCCGCGAGGACGAGCATGGTTCCAGTTCGGCTCTTCAAGCAGACACTCCCCGGCACGACGAGAGCCCCCGTCTCGATACCTCGGGGGAGACGCGCGAGAGCCGGGGCTCGGGAGGTGTCTGAGAGGGGTTATGGTCCGATCGACCGAACGGCTGGGAACCCGTACAGTGGGGCGGATTCTAAGCCGACGGTCTTCTGACGGCTGGCGAGGGGGCCACCCCCCAGGGTCGGGCGAGGTCGGTGGCCTCGTCGCCGCGCTACTCGGAGGCTGCGACGCGCGTGGCTCGCGACTGAGCGCTGCTGCTTCGTCGCTTCTATGTCAAGAAATTCAGTTGGGGGAGGGTGGTGTCCTGGTCGGGTGGGGCGACTGAAGAGGCCGACGCGGCGGCGAGGTAGCGCTTGAGACAGCGGATCGCCTCGCGGGTGCTCTTGCCTTCGCTGCGGCGACGTTCGATGTAGTCGCGGTCTGCGGGTGACAGCGCGCGCGGTGACGATCACGCGGTGCAGCGCGGCGTTGATCTGGCGGTCGCCACCCTGGTCGAGCCGGTGGCGCTGCGTGTTGCCCGAGCTGGCGGGGATCGGCGCGACGCCGGCGGCGCGGGCCAGTTTCGCCGAGGTCGCGAAGCGCTGGGCGCCGGCGATCTCGCCGACCAGCTTGGCCGCCGTCAGCGGCCCGAACCCGCGCTCGTGAGCAGTTGCGGCGCGATCTGCTCGACGAGCTCGGCGATGTCGCGCTTGAGCCCGTTATCGCCAGGGTCAGCTCGCGCAGGCGGCGCAGCTCGTCGCGCGCGATCCGAACGCGCATCGTTTGCTCGGCCCGGGCCAGACGCCGGCCGATCCGTGTGCTCCACCTCTTCGAGAACAGCGCGCCGCCCGGCAGCCGCAGCTCCGGCCACAGATCGTGCAGATGCCAGAGCAGCGTGCTGTTGAGCTCGACGCGATGGCGGACCAGCCGTTCGCGATGGTCGACGAGCAGCCGCAGATCCAGCTCGGGCCCGTCCAGGTGCGCCTCCGGGAACGACTGAAGGCCCTCCTGCAGCGCGACGCGGGCCACGTTGAGCGCGTCGATCGGGTCGGATTTGCCGCGCTGGCGGGCGCTCTTGCGCGCCTTCGCGGTCAGGTGGGTCGGGATTCGCAGTACCCGCTCACCGCGCTCGATCAAGAACCGCTCCAACGACCCCGACACGTGTCGGCAATCCTCAAGCGCCCACGCGCGGTCCTCGTCCAGCTCGCGCGCCCGACTGCAACAGGCGCCGAACCCCCGCTCGCCGACGGGGACGATCTGCTCGCCGAGCCGCTCGCCGGTTGGCGCTGCGACCGCAGCGATCGCGTGCGAACGCTTGTGAGTGTCCACGCCGAGCACGATCATTGCCTCGTCCTCCTGTCTCGAACAGAACGGACGCCTGGCGGACACGGCTTGCTGAGGCGACGCCACGCATCTATCAAGTCACGCCACACATCCCCGACCGGCGACGAGCGACAAAACACAAGGAAGTCAGGCCCTAGCCGGCCGACAGCCTCAATGACAGTCAGCTCGCCGCCCGGTCGGGACCCTCTCCTCCGCGTCGGACGTCACCGACGAGCTCAATCAGAACAGCAAGCCTCGATGCAACAGCGCCGCAACGCATCCTCCGGCGGTCGCTGTCGCTCCCGCTGGCACCGCGCAGAGCGAGAGGCGCGCATCTGTTTGCGACGCGCTCGTCGGCGGGCGGCTCCCGCAGGGCCGCTGCCGGCGCCCTGGGACGGCGTGACCCTCTATCCAATCCGCGTTCGCGTTGCCGCCGGAGCCGCCGAGCCGCCAGAGGTTGTCGAGGAGTTCTCGTTTCGCGTCGGTCGCGACCCGAGCGGCTGAGCGTCTTACGTTCGCCAATTCGGCGTTACGATCGACAGCGCGGAAAGCCAACGTTGCGATGGTCCTCGGAATCTTTCGCTGTCCCGCCTGCGGTACGTCGGGCCACGTCCACGACGACGGCGAGCGCTTTTCGGCGCCGTTAGGACGCGGACTTCCGCCGCGAGCATGCCTCAACTTCGGTTGTCATGCGAAGCTGTGGGTTCGCTGCGGTCGGTGGCCGTTGCGTTGGACTAGCGTCGAGCGCATCGATGGCGAATGGAATGCGGCGAAGAATTTCGCCCAGCAATTCGCCACGTCGGAACGCGGCGACGCGCCGTACGGCACGAGGGGTCAGCGTCTCCGCTTCATGCGGCAGCCTTCGCGCGTCGAGCACGGGCCGAGTGCGGTCGAGAATCCGGACAACAAACCTAAGGATGGAGGCGAGCTCGTGGCATTTCTACGCCGTAAGAAGCAACGCGAGCCGGGCTCTCAGCTTTCGTCGATTGCGGACGAAGCCGAACCCCTGAAGCAAGTGACGGATGCCGATCCGTTGATGACAGATGGGGAGTTCGACCTCGCGACGTTTACCGACTCGGTTTTCACGGGCCGGTTGCTGACGAGTGCGCGACTGCTCATTGACATCGCCGGGGACACCGGGCAGAGCTTTTGGCACGGCTCGAATCTCGATGACCAATGGGAGAGGGTTTCTCGCGAAGAACGAGAGGAAGCGTTCAAGACCGCCATGCGGTTCCAAAACGCTCTCGACACCAGCGACTATGGTGACGACCGCCAGTTTCTTGTGATGCACGCTACGGTGCGCCTCAAGGCGCTTTTGCTCGCGACCGGCCTCGATGCGACGTATCGAACGAACCTGCTTGAGAGCATCGCGTCCGACCCGATGCAGTTCGGCGTACAGGAACTTGGGGGCGGCTAGGTAACGTCCGCACCGTCCCTGGCCAGTTCTCCGGGCGACGAGTGGCGAACCATCCCTTGACGCTGTTGTAGGGTCCGGCGGGAGGGTCCGGGGACCGCGTGATGGCCGACTGGTCCGCGGGTTGCCTCGCGCCGAGCCTACGTTGAGCGACGCAGCGGAGCCGCTGGGGCACTAGCGCTTTCGCCTGTCAGGAGCACTCGTACTTCCTGGTTGTAGAGTGCGCTTGCGCGAAAAACAGGTGTGGGACGTGGCACGAGCTGGCGCGCCCCTGCGGGCCGGTCGCATGCCTCAACGCGAGCCCGGCGCGCGAAGCAGCGAATTGTTGAGTCAGATCCCGGATCGCGAACGCCGGCGGAGAAGACTCCGATCTCCCGGGATCGGTACTCCGATTCGCGTCCCATCACAGAGCAGATGTCCTGGCGTGCTGTCTGTGCTGCCCTGACGAGCGCGCCCACAGAGGGTGCGGCCGAAACCATGGTCGTGCCGGTGGACGGGCCGCGGCGTGGCCTCCCGGGGCGCTCGAGCGCGAGCTTGCGAGCGCTGCCCCGGGAGGGCATGACGCGGGCCGGTCCCAGCCACTCATGCAGGCCTTCAACGAGGGCCGCGTGGCCCGAGGGCAACCTCAGTCGATGAGCACGGAGAGGCAGGTCACGCAGCCCTCCATCCGCTCGAACTCGCCGATGTCGACGACCACGACATCGAAGCCCCAGTCGTCGAACAGCTCCGCCGTCCGCGGAGCCGACGCCGCCATCAGCACCCGACCCTCGCCGAGCAGCACGACGTGGGCGCCGCCCTCCTCGGGGACGGCCCGCAGAGTGGGCAGCGGCGAGGTGTCGAGCACCGAGCGGTCGGCGCACACGATCGTGCCGTCCGGCAACGCCGTCACCGCCGACTTCAGGTGCAGGACGGAGCCGAGCGGGACCGGGACGACCGTGCGATGGCGGAGATGGGCGCGGAGCTGGCGGATGCCCTCGCCGTTCGTGCGCCCGCCGCGACCGACGTAGACCGTCTCGCCCACCTGCAGGACGTCGCCACCGTCCAACAGTCCCGGCGCCTCGATCCGCGCGACCTCGAGGCCGAGCTCGCGCACGGCAGCCTCGGCGCCTTCGACCTCGAGCCGGCGCTCGGCCGCTCCCGGCCGGGCCAGCACGGCGAGGCCGTCGCACACGACCATCGTGTCCTCGACGAAGGCCGAGTCGGGCAGCTCGTCCGCTGCCGGCGCCTCGCGGATCGTCCACCCCGCGGCGGCGAGCGCGTCCACGTAGCGGGCATGCTGCTCCGCGGCCAGCGCGGGGTCGACCTCGGTGCGGTCGAGGTGGGTGACGATGCCTTCGCCCATCCGCGAGCTCGGCCGGCGCACGAGGGCGATGCGCTCGGTCACGACCGCGGGATCACGACGTCGTTCCAGAACTGCGTCGGCGAGACGATCGCCTCCGTCGTCAAGAAGTCGCTCTGCGCGCCGAGCTCGGCGATCAGCGTCTCCCGTGGCACCTCGGTGTCGTCCTCCGCGTCGCCGTGGAGCTTGGCCTGTGTCGAGACCATCGTCCACATCCGGTCGGGAGTCGAGGCCGCGTTCTTGCGCGCGAAGTCCTTCCACAGCGTCTTGGGCGTCGCGTTGAGGCTCCCGTGGTGGCCGACCTTGTAGAACGCGGCGCGCTTGAGGCGGTTGCGGATCGCCCGCCTGTTCCGTGCCTCGAACAGCGCGTAGCTCCAGTTCTCGATCTGGGCGTCGCCGGGGAATACGAGCACCTCGCCGAGGACGTGGAAGAGGAGGATCAGGCTCGTGTTGTTGAGCGCGTCGTCGAGGCGACGGACGATGGCCAGGAGCTCGGTCGCGTGCATCGCGTCGATCCGCGGGATCACCCAGCGGGCCTCCTGCGGCATCGGGCCGGTGGCGACGGCCTCCGGGAACAGGCGCCGGCCACGCGCGCGCCCCTCGCCGGCCCCGGCCCGCGCGCGCAGGTGCCAGAACTCGTTCTCGTCGCGCTCGCGCTGGCGCGCGATGGCCGAGGACTGGGCCAGCGTGGGCGGCCCGATCACGTCGACCTTCACGCCGGGGAGCAGGTCGCGGATCGGCAGCTCGGTCCCGAAGCTGGCGAACACCGGCTCGCGCTTGCCCATCGCCCGCAGGTTGCGGACGGCCGCCGCGTTCTGCAGGTTCGTCTCGCCGAGGAACGCGATCTGGGCGGCGAGGGCGCTCGGCACCTCGGGCGACGCCTCGAGCCGCGGCACCTGATCGAGCACCTGCTTCGCCAGCGCCTGCATGTCCGACAGCCGCGCCACCAGGCCGCGAGCCCGCAGAGCGCCGCCGCCCGAGCCGGCGGGCGCCCGCGCGTTCGGAGCCAGCTTCGGGTCCTCAGTCCACGGCTGGACGACGAGCTCGGGCTCGAGCGACCTGATGATCGTCCCGGGCCTGCCGGAGAAGCCGGAGACGTGGTCCTTGTGGCGATGGGTCGCGACCACGATGTCGAGCTTGCCGCCGCTGTCCTCCTTGATCTGCTTGGCGATCGCCAGCATGCCGCCCGCGGGCGCGTGCTCCGACCGCTTGGTGGACCCGAAGTCGATCAGCACGTTGCGGGCGCGGGCGTTCGCGTAGGAGAACGTGAGCAGGAAGCAGTCGCCGAAGCCGACGTTGTACGAGCGGATCCGGAGCCCCGTCGGCGCGCTCATCTCACCAGGCCTCCAGGCTTCGGGCGGCATCCGACCCCGCGCGCAACCGGTGCATCGTCGCGAGCCGCGAGGCGACCGAGGGCTGCGAGCGCAGGAAGCCGTTCTCCCATAGGTACTCGAGCCGCTGCTGGGCGTGCGTCGTGTCGTGGCCGGGGTTCGGCAGGCGCTGGAAGACCTCGTACTTCAGCCGGCCGTACTCGTCCAGCACCAGCGTGAGCCCGCCTTCGAGCGTGACGAGCAAGCCGTCCGGCATCGCGGGCGGCTTGGTCAGGCCGTAGGCGCCGAGCTCGGACGCGGGCACGTTGACGTACTGCAGGCATTCGGCGACGGTCTCGCGCAGCGGCAGCCCGTCGTCGGGGGACGTCCGGACGCAGGGGCGCACGCTGGCGACGCGCGTGAACGCGGTCGGCCGGATGTGCAGCATGTCCCGGTTGCGCCAGATCAGCCGGAACATCTCGATCGGCTCGGTCTGGAGGCTGCCGAAGCGCACGCCCTCGTTGACGAGGGGCCGCGCGGCTGCCTCCCACACGCCCTCGTCGGTCTTCGCGGCCGGCGTGATGCCGTAGCTCGCGAACGACTCGAGCAGCCGGCGCCGGAGGCCGACGCGGCCGTCGGAGGGACGGATCTCGGTGTCGGCCGTGAGCAGCGCACTCAGGTAGTCGGCGAAGTCGATGTGGATGGGCGGCGTGTAGTCCACGGCGCGGACCGCCATCGTGAGCAGTGCGTCCGCGATCGCGGCACCCTCCTCGACGACGCGGTCGATCGCGAGGTACGGGCCGGTGGCGGTGCCGGGCGACTTCAGCCGGGCCGTCCAGGCGTCGACGAACGCCTGCATGACCGCCGCGACCAGGATCTCGCCGCGCCGGTGCGGCTCCTCGAACTCGGGGCCGGTGACGTCCTTGGGGTCGAGCATCACCGAGCGGCGCAGCGCGTTCACGCGCGCGAGGCCGGTGCTCCCCATCTCGTCGGCGAGCCCGAGCAGGACGCCCTTCTTCAGCCGCGACGCTGACACCTTGGACTTCTCGATCAGGCCCGCCGGCACGTGGCCATCGCGCGGCCCGCGGTCGATCAGGTAGCCCAGCACGTCCTCGAGCGAGAAGACGGAGAGGAGGGCGACCACGTCCGCGAACGCCTCGTGGAACGCCGCCTGGTCGGGCGACGAGGGCGCCATGAAGCGGCTGCGCAGGCCGTCGAGCAGCGCGTGCGAGGTCTCGTGGACGACGATGTCCTGCGACAGGCAGGTGAACACGCGGCGCCCGTTCGACTCGGGGTAGTAGCCGAACAGCAGCGACTCGGCCTCGCGCGAGTAGAACGCGTTGGCCTCCTCGAACGCGTGCGGGACGACCTTGAGCTGGTGCGCTCCGAAGCACCAGCTCACGCGCCGGCCCAGCGCCCGCTCGAACGTCGCCAGCGCGCGCATGACGAGCGCGTAGACGTTGTAGGCGTGGAACGCGGGGTCGTCGAGGATCCCCGCGTTGCCGTTCGGCCTCGGGAAGTCGCCGCGGAAGACCTTGGCCGGCCGGTAGAGCGTGCGCGTCGACGCGTCGTAGTCCACGACCTGGACGCGGTGCCCGATCGGCCCGTCCGCGAGGTCCTCGAACGCGATCGGGACGTCGGCGGTGAGGATCCGCCGGTTCGGGAGCCGGACGCTGGAGTCCTGCGCGAGGATGGTCATCTGCCGCGTCAGCCGGCGGGTCATGGCGCGATCATCTCAGAGCCCGCTCGCGACTCGCCAGCGGCGCCACGGCGCGGGACGGAGTCCCAGATGGCGGCCGACGAAGCGGACGAGCTGCTCGTGGCAGAGGGGCGTGTTGTCGCTCCCCACGCGGCGCAGGAGCCGGCCGTCGGCGGTCGTGACGATGCGGCCGGCTATCCGTGGGACCGTGACGAGCGTGAGCGGGACGCCGCCGACCACCAGCGGGTCGACCCGGACGTCGACCCGCGCCTCCTGCGCGCGCCGCATGATCGTGTCCAGCACCCGCTGGCCCAGCGGGCAGCCGCAGAGCGTGCGGTCGTCGCTCACCCCGAGCACCACGTGGCCGCCGCGCGTCATCGCCATCGCGGGGATGACCTCGCGGAGGTTGTTGGCCGACGACTTGAACTCGAGCGCCTCGTGCTCGACGCGGCCGAACCGCGCCCAGAACTCCGCCTCGTCGATCACCGTCCGCTGCCTGCCCGCGATCATGACGCTCAGCAAATTAGCGCCCCGGCCGGACGTGTGATACGAGCCCGCGGCCGCGGTGGAGCCGTCCAGCCGGGGTGCGACGATGACTCGGTGCCACGCGCGGCGGAATCCCAGTCGCTGGGCGCCGTGTTGAGGGCGGCGCGGCAGCGGCATGGGCTCTCGCTGCGCGACGTCGAGCGCCGCACCGGCATCCGCAACGCCCACCTCTCGCAGCTCGAGACCGGCGGCATCGTCCGGCCCGAGATGGCGCTGCTGTGGGACCTCGCGGGCGTCTACGAGCTCGACTTCTCGCTCCTCCTCCGGCTGGCCGGCCACACCGGCGGGCCGGACACCGCGGGCGAGCGCCGGCAGCGGATGACCGTGGCGCTCCGCGCGCTCGGCGAGCTCACGCCCGAGGACCAGGCGGCGGCGCTCGACTACATCGCGGAGCTCAAGCGGCGGCGGTCCGGCGATGCTTGACGGCTACGCGCGCCGGCGGATCGCCGCACTCTGCGCCGAGGCGCTGCGCCGCTCAGGCGCGCTCGGGGTCCTGCCGACGCCGCTCGAGGCGGTGCACCGGCTCGCGGGCGTCGAGCTCGAGCGCCTGCCGGTCGACGCGCCGCTGCGCGAGCGCCTGCTCGGCGCGGTGTGGTTCGAGGAGCGGGCGCTGTTCGTGCGCTCCGGCCAGTCGGCGGTGCGGCGGCGGTTCACGGAGGCGCACGAGACCGCGCACCTGCTGTGCCCGTGGCACGCGGCGGCGCTGCGCACCGACACCGCGGACGAGCTGTTCGGCCTCGCCGAAGGCCTCGAGGCGGAGGCCAACTACGGCGCGGCGCAGCTGATCTTCCAGGGCGACGCGTTCGCCCTCGCCGCCGCCGCGCACGAGCGCTCGCTGCGCACTCCGTTCGCGCTCGCGACCACCTACGGCGCCTCCCGCCACGCGGCCGCGTACCACTACGCCGAGAGCCACGGCGACCCGGTCGCGCTCGTCGTCGCCGGCCGCTGGCCCGACGCCTCTGGCCGCCTGCCCGTGTGGCGGACCGTCGCCTCGCAGGCGTTCGGGGGCCGCGTGCCGCCCCTCGACGCGACGCGAGGGCCGCTCGCGGAGGCGATCGAGGCCGCGCGCAGCACCGCCGAGCCGGTCGAGACGAGCGTGGGCGGCCTCCGCGCGGAGGTGGCCAACAACCGCCACTGCCACCTCGTGATGCTCACCTCGTGACACTCACCACGGCCGCGAAGGCTCCGCGTCCGGGTCGAAGTTGAAGGCGACGACCGCGCGCAGGTCGACGAACGTGCGCACCCACGCGTTCGCGGCCTCGGCGGTCTCGCGCAGGCGCTCGGCGTCGGCGACCTCGCGGTCGTGGACGAGCTCGGACAGCGCGCCGACGACGTTGCGCATCGCCCCGCGGACGGCCTCGTCGACGATCCCGGTCGGGCCGACGAAGACCGTGGACCGCTCGTCGGCGAGCTGCGTCCGCATCATCCGCAGCAGCCGCAGCTCGTACTCGTGGCCGGCGGCGTCTTCGGCCTCGTCGTCGGCCCGGGCGCGGGCGAGCGCCTCCTCGAGCGGGCCTCGCATCTCGTCGAGCTCGTCGGCGAGCCAGGGGAGCTGCACCGGCGCGAGCTCGAGCCGGAGGGCGTCACAGACACCGAGGCCGGAGACGGTCCGGCGTGCGGCGGTACGGTGGTAGTGCATGGAAGCCTCGCCTTCCGTGCCGGCCCCGGGGCGATGGCCGTCGCCGCCGGGGCGCTTTTCGTGTCATCGCGGAAGATACCGGCGCGGGCGGCGTATCATTCGACCAGAACGTCAAGTCAGTGAGTTATGTCGACGCGCTCGGAAGCCCAAGCGATCCGCGAGGCCATCAATCGCAAGGAGCTGGCGGCCACGCGCCAGCGCTCCGCGCTCGCTCGCCTGTTGGGGCTGAGCGAGAGCGACGTGCTGGCGATCCAGCACCTGGCGGTGGCCGGCCGGCTGACGCCGAGCCAGCTCGGCGCGATGCTGGGGATGACGTCCGGCGGCGCCACCGCGCTGGTCCAGCGGCTGGAGCGCGAGGGGTTCGTCGCGCGCGAGCCGCACCCGCGCGACCGGCGCAGCGCGCTGCTCCGCCTCACGCCCGAGATCGAGCGGCAGGCCGGCGATGCGCTGGCCCCGCTCGTCGAGGCGATCGACGACCTCGTCGACCGCCTGCCCGCCGGCGACCGGCGGCTGCTGGCGCGCTTCCTCGCCGCGGTCGCCGACGCGGGGGAGCGGCACGCCGACGAGCTCGCCCGGCAGGCCGACGCCGCCGCGCAGCCGGTCGCCGGGTCTCCGGTGCCCGCGCTCTGGGCCTGAGTGGTCCTGGCTGTAAGTGCGGCGCATAACCCGGCGGAGTCCGGGTCGTGTCTGCCGGTGCACGGCAGGCGCTCGCATGCTGGTGGCACGTGTGCGGAACCGATCCCGCCCGCCCGCCGGCAGACGCGGGCCGGGCCCGTCGGAATGCGTCGTACTTGCGGCCGGGGCCACTAAGCCGACGCGCCACGATTCACTGGGGCGCGTGCGGGGCGTAGAACCGCTGGCGGGCGGCGCCCGCGCGGTGCTCCATCGCGCGCTCGGACGTCTCGGGCACGCCGAGGTCCCACCAGGCGCCGGACCCGAGCAGCATCCGGTGCGGCTCGACCGGGCACACGATCACGCCCGGCCGCGGCTGCCCGCGCGCCTCGCGCAGCGCGTCCGCGAGCTCGGCCGGCGTAGCGGCCGCCCACGCCTCGCACCCGAAGCTGCGGGCGCTCGCGACGTAGTTGACGTCGGCCGACCACTCGGTTCCGAAGCCCGCGCCGAGCACCGACCGCTGGAGCGCGTGGATCGACTGGTAGCCGCCGTTGACCAGCACCACGACCGTGATCTTCAGGTCGTGCTCGACGGCGGTGACGAGCTCGGTCGGCGCCATCAGGTACGTGCCGTCGCCGATCACGACCACGATCTCTCCCGCGTCGGGCTCGGCCATCCGGATCCCGAGCGCGGCCGGGATCTCGTGGCCCATGCACGAGAACGCGAACTCGAGGTGCGTGAAGCTGCCGCGCGGCGCGTTCCACAGCTTCAGCAGGTCGCCTGGCGGGCTGCCGGCGGCGGCGACCACCCAGTCGCCGGCGCCCGCGCAGGCGTTGATCGCAGCGAGCGCCTGGCCCTGGCTCATCCGCTCGCCGTCGCGGGGCACGAGGTCCGCGACGACGGCGTCGAGCCAGCGGGCGCGCGCGGCGCGCACGGCGTCGGCTCCGGGCGCGCGCCAGTCGCCCAGCGCGACGTCGAGCGCCTCGAGCGCGACCCGTGCGTCGGCGGCCAGCGGGAGGCCGCCGAGATGGTGGGCGTCGGCCTCGCACACGTTCAGGCCGACGAACCGCACGTCGGGGTTCTGGAACAGCGACCGCGATGCCGTGGTGAAGTCGCTCAGCCGGGTCCCGGCGCAGAGAACGATGTCGACCGCCGCGGCGATCTCGTTGGCCGCGCCGGTCCCGTTCACCCCGATCCCGCCGAGCGCGTCCGGCACGCATCCCTTCCCGGCGGACGTCTCCGCGACCGGGATGCCGTGCGCGTCCGCCAGCCGGGCGAGCGCTGCCTCCGCCTCGGAGTACCGCACGCCGCCGCCCGCGACGATCAGGGGCCGGCTCGCGCCGCGCAGCAGCTCCGCAGCCGTCGCGAGCGGCCCGGCCTCGGGCGGGCGCCGCGCCACTGGCCAGGCGCGCGGCTCGAAGAACGCGTCCGGGAAGTCCCACGCCTCGCCCTGGACGTCCTGCGGCAGGCACACCGTGACCGCTCCCGTCTCGGCCGGGTCGAGCAGCACGCGCATCGCCGCCGGCATGACGTCGAGCAGCTGCGCCGGGCGGCTCACGCGGTCGAAGAAGCGGCTCACCGGCCGCAGCGTCTCGTTGACCGTCCAGTCGCCCGACGACGGGTGCTGGAGCTGCTGGAGCACGGGACCCTGGAGCCGGGTCGCGAACGTGTCGCCGGGCAGGAGCAGGACGGGCAAGCGGTTCGTCGAGGCTGTCGCCGCGCCCGTGACGAGGTTCGTCGCGCCCGGCCCGATCGAGGCCGTGCACGCGAGCGTGGCGAGCCGCCGCGACGCCTTCGCGTAGCCGATCGCGGTGTGCACCATCGCCTGCTCGTGCTTGGGAGCGAGGAACGGGATCCGCTCCGCGGCGAGCGCCTCGCCGAGCCCGCAGACGTTCCCGTGGCCGAAGATGCCCATGACCGCCGGGATCGCGGGTCGCCGCCGGCCGTCGCGCTCGCTCGACTGCGCGGCCAGGAAGCGCACGAGCGCCTGCGCGGTGGTCAGGCGCACACGCCCTCCAGGTAGCGGCGGCTCGCCCGCAGGTCGGCGACGGGGTCCGCCGCGCGATCCTGCTCGACTACCGCGTAGCCGTCGTAGCCGGCGAGCTCGCGCAGGACGGCCGGGAGGTCGACGTCGCCCGCCCCGAGCGGCACGAACGCGCCGGCATGCACCGAGGCCCAGAAGTCCGGCCGGGCGCGAGCCGCGTCGAGGTCCTTGACGTGCACGTACCGGGGTCGCCACGCGCGCGCCGCCTGCACGGGGTCGATGCCCGCGTAGGCGAGGTGGCCGGTGTCGAGGCAGAAGTCGGCCAGCTCCAGCAGCGGCTCGATCTCGTCGGCGAACTCGACGTACGTGCCGGCGTGCGGGTGGAGCACCGGGCACAGCCCGGCGCGCCGGGCGATCGCGGCCACGCGGTAGACCGCGCGGCGCAGCGCGTCAACCGGCGCGCGGGGAGCGAGATCCGGCCGCCCCGCCGTGACGGCCCGCTCCGGGACCACGGACGCGATGATCACGAGGAAGCCACCACCGAGGTCGGCGATTCGCCGGCAGGTGGCGCCCGCGACCCGCTCGACCGCGGCGAGCCGCGCCGGATCGTGCAGCGGCTCGAAGACGAAGCCCCCGCAGATCTCGAGCCCGTGCTCCGCAGGCACGAGGTCGGCGGGCAGGTAGCCGAGCGGGCCGAGCTCGAGCCGCCGGTAGCCGGCCGCGACCGCGCCCGCCAGCACCTCCGCGTACGGCGGGTTGCCCGGCTCGTCGGCGAAGTCGACGCCCCAGCAGACCGGCCCCGTCGCGAGCTTCACTGCGCCACCCAGCCGCCGTCGACGCGCAGGCTGGCGCCGGTCATCAGCGTCGAGCCCGCCGCGAATACCACCGCGGCGGCGACCTCCTCCGGCGTGCCGAGCCGGCCGAGCGGGATGCGGTCGACGATCGCCGCGCGCGCCTCGGGATCGGCCAGGAACGGGCGCGTCATCGGCGTTTCAACGAACGTCGGCGCGACGGCGTTGACGCGGATCCCGAACGGCGCGAGCTCCACGGCGGTCGCCTTCACGAGCCCTTCGACCGCGTGCTTGGCGGCGCAGTAGGCGCTCCGCAGCGCGGCGCCGACGTGCCCCATCTGCGAGGTGACGTGCACGATCGAACCGCCTCTGCCCGCCCGGATCATCCGGCTCGCCGCCGCCTGCGAGCACAGGAACGCGGAGCGCACGTTCACCCGCCAGGACCAGTCGAGCGCCTCGCCGGACACGTCGAGGAACGGCTCCGGCCGGTTCCCGCCCACGCTGGTGACCAGCACATCCGGCGCCGGGATGCGGGCGAACGCCTCGGCGACGGACGCCGGATCGGTCGCGTCGCAGCGCACCGGCCGCGCCTGCCCGCCCGCGGCGGCGATCTCGGCCGCCAGTCGCTCGAGCGCGTCGGGCGACCGGCCCATGAGCACCGTCTCGGCGCCACCGCGCGCGAGGGCGAGCGCGCACGCCCGCCCAAGCCCGCCCGCCGCGCCGGTGACCACGGCCACGGTCACGACGCACGGGCTCCCGTCCGCTGGAGGCGGACGTCGGCGGTGATGGCATGCCCATCGAGGCCTTCGGCGCGCGCGATGGCCGAGACGGCCGGTGCGACCTGCCGGGTGCCCTCGGCCGTGAGCTCCTGGTAGGTGACCGTCTTGAGGAACTTGCCGACCCAGAGACCGCCCGTGTAGCGGCCGGCGCGCCCGGTCGGCAGCACGTGGTTGGTGCCGACCGCCTTGTCGCCGTACGCCACCGTCGCCTCGGTGCCGAGGAACAGCGAGCCGTAGTTGCGCAGCCGCGGCAGGAACCAGCGCGGGTCGGCGGTCTGGACCTCGAGGTGCTCGGGCGCGCGGGCGTCGGCGAGCGCGACCGCCTCCTCGCGGTCCTCCACCAGCCACACCTCGCCGTGGTCGCGCCACGCGATGCCCGCGACATCGGCGGTCGGCCACCCCGCGAGCAGCCGGTCGACCTCGTTCATGACGGTCAGCCCCACCCTGCGCGAGGTGGTGAGGAGCACCGCCGGCGACGTCGGCCCGTGCTCGGCCTGCCCGAGCAGATCCGTGGCGACGAGCTCGGGGTCGGCGGTCTCGTCGGCGATCACCATCACCTCGGTCGGGCCGGCCAGCAGGTCGATCCCGACGCGGCCGAAGAGCTGGCGCTTGGCCTCCGCGACGTAGGCGTTGCCGGCGCCGACGAGCAGGTCGACCGGCTCGCTGCCGCAGAGGCCGAACGTCATCGCCGCCAGCGCCTGGACGCCGCCGAGGCAGAGCACGGCGTCCGCCCCCGACTCGGCGATCGCGTGCAGCATCGCGGGGTGGATGCCGCGCCCGCGCTGCGGCGGGGCGCACGCCATCACGTGCGGGACGCCCGCCACCTTCGCGACCGCGACGGTCATGAACGACGAGGCGAGCATCGGGTAGCGGCCTCCCGGCACGTACGCGCCGACCGCGCCCACCGGGATGTGGCGGTGGCCGAGGACCACGCCCGGGAGCGTCTCGACCCGCAGATCCTGCAGGCCGGTGCGCTGCGCGGCGGCGAACGTGCGCACCTGGTCGAGCGCGAAAGCGATGTGCTCGCGCAGCTCGGGGTCGACGCCGCCGGCCGCTGCGCGTGGGTCGACGAGGAAGCTCGGCGGGTCCCATCCGTCGAGCGTGCGCGAGTACTCGCGCACGACCGCCTCGCCGCCGCGCTCGATCCGCAGCAGCATCTCGGACACGTCGCGGCGCACGCGCTCGTCCTGCGCAGTCGGCGGCGCGGCCGCCTTGAGCTGCTCAGCCATCGCCCAGCTCGGCCGTGAGCTCGCCCGCCGTGGCCACGACCACCTCGGCCAGCTCCTCCACCGTCTGGCCCTCGCCGGCGGTCACGCTGATCGCCGCGACGGCCTCGCCGCCGGCCGCGAACACCGGCGCGGCGACGACCAGGACCCCGTCCTGGTGCTCGCCGTCCTCGACCGCGTAGCCGCGCCGCCGGGCGAGCTCGGTGTCCGCGCGCAGCCGTTCGGGGTCGGTGATCGTGCGACCGGTGAACGCGGTCAGCGGCGCGGCCAGCACGCTCTCGCGCCACGGCTCGCGATGCCCGAGCAGCGCCTTGCCCGCCGCCGTGCAGTGCGAGGGCACGAGCTCGCCGAGCCGCGGCTGCGAGGGGCCGGTGCCGTTCGCGCGGTGGACGAGGCACAGCGCGTCGCGGTAGCTCGGGATCATCAGGTGCGCGGGCCCGCCGCTTCGCTCGTAGAGGAGCTCGACGAACGGCGCCGCCACGCGGGGGAGCGCAGAGTGCTGGACCACTTGGCCGGCCAGCGCGACGAGCCGCATCGTCGGCGAGTAGAGCCGCTTGGCGTCGTCGCTGCGCTTGAGGTAGCCCTCCTCCAGCAGCCGGACCGCCAGGCGGCGGGCCGTGCGCGGGTGGACGCCCAGCGCCTCGGCCAGCCGCGGCGCCGACATCGGCTCGAACGCGAGCACCTCGAGCGCGCGCATCGTGCGCGTCACGAACCACGACTCAGGCGGCGGCATGCGCCTCCTCCAGTGCCGAGGCCAGCTCGTTTGCAGCGTCGTCGACCGCCCGCGCGTAGAGCCGGACGTCGACCGAGTAGACGACCAGGTCCGGGCGGGTGGCGAGGAGGCTCGCGACGTGCGCGGGCGAGCCGCCGGCGGCGATCCCGAACGCGACCCGGGCCGTCGCGGCCGCGGCTGCGACGCGGCCGACGACGTCGGGCAGCGTGCCGGCTTGCGCGCCGAGCGCGAGCGCGAGGTCGCCGCAGCCGACCACCAGCGCGTCGACCCCGTCGACGGCCGCGATGGCCTCGGCCTCGGCGACGCCCTCGGCGCTCTCGATCTGCACGGTGCAGGCGGGCGCCGGCGGGTCGCCGGCGCGGCCGTAGCCGCCCGCCCGGCGCGGGCCGTAGCCGCGGCTGCCCGCGGGCGGGTAGCGGAGCCGGCGGACGAGGGCCGCGGCGTCGGCCGCGCTGTCGACACGCGGGGCCACGATGCCGTCGACGCCGGCGTCGAGGATCGCGGGCACGAGGTCGGAGTCCCAGCGCGGGACGCGGGCGTGCGCCTCGCGGCCGGCTCCCTGGACCGCGATCGTGAGCGCCTGGACGTCGGCGACGGTGAGCGCGCCGTGCTCGAGGTCCAGCCACACGAGGTCGAACGCCGTGGCGACCGACTCCGCGAGCGCGACGTCGGCCACCGAGAGGACGGTGCCGAGCTGGGTCACGGGTGGATCACCACCAGCTTGAGGTCGCTCAGCTCGCGGATCGCGTAGCGGACGCCCTCGCGGCCGAACCCGCTGTCGCCGACGCCGCCCCACGGCATGTGGTCGGCCCGCCAGGTCGCGCCCAGCGGCGGGTTGACGTTGACCATCCCGCTGCGCAGCCCGGCGGCGAACCGCAGCGCGCGGTCGAGGTCGCGCGTCATCACGCTCATCGCGAGGCCGAAGCGCGTGTCGTTCGCCAGGCTCAGCGCCTCGTCGTCGTCGCGGGCGCCGGTGACCGCGACGGCCGGCCCGAACAGCTCCTCCCGCCACAGCGCCGACTCGCGCGGCGGGTCGAGCACGACGGCGGGCTCGACCACCGCGCCGTTGGCATCCCCGCCTCGGACGAGGTTCCCGTCACGGAGCCGCGAGACGACGCGGCGCGCGGCGTGCTCGTCGATCACGGGGGAGAGGTCGGTGGCGGGGTCGGCGGGGTCGCCGGGCCGGAAGGCGTCGATGCGCGGCAGCAGGCGGGCGAGCAGCTCGTCCTTGACTTGGTCGTGCGCCACCACGCGCTGGGTCGAGACGCAGTTCTGGCCGGCGTTCGTGTAGCCGCTATGCGCGATCGCCGCCGCCGCGCGGTCGAGGTCGGCGTCGGCGAGCACGACGAGCGCGCCGTTTGACCCCAGCTCGGCGGTCAGGCGGCGGGCGCCGGCGGCGCGGGCGATCGCGTCGCCGACCTCCTTGCTGCCCGTGAACGTGATGCGGCGGATGCGGTGGTCGGCGCACAGCGCGGCGCCGAGCTCGGCGCCGCGGCCGGTCACGGTTTGCAGCGCGTCGGGGTGGACGCCTGCAGCGTGCAGGCGATCGACGAGGAAGCGGGCGGTGAGCGGCGTCGCGCCCGCCGGCTTGAGCACGACGGCGTTGCCGGCGGCGAGCGCGGGGCCGATCTTGTGGGTGACGAGGATCGCGGGGTAGTTGAACGGCGTGATCGCGAGCACGACGCCGGCCGGCTCCGGTCGCGTGAAGCCGAGCCGGCCCTCGCCGACGGGCGCAGCGTCCATCGGGATGACCTCGCCGTCGAGCCGGCACGCCTCCTCCGCGCAGAGGCGCAGGATCCCGGGGATCCGGCTGGCCTCGGCGGCCGCCTCGCCGGTGTGCTTGCCCTGTTCGGCGGTGATGATGTTCGCGAGGGCGTCGACGTCTGCGGCGACGAGCTCCGCCGCGCGGTGGAGGACGGCGGCGCGCTCGTGGGCGGGCTGCGCCCGGGTGGTCGCCGTGGCGCGTTCGGCGCGGGCCATGACGGCGTCGACCTCGGCGGGCGTGACGAGCGGCACCGTGCCGACCAACTCGCCGGAGTAGGGGGAGCGGACCTCGAGCTCGCGCGTCGCCGTCGTCATCGCGCCACCGGCTCCAGCACCGCGGGGTTGGCGACCGTCGCCGGGTCGGGGCGACCGTCGAGCACGGCGAGGACGCTCTCGGTCGCCTGCTCGGTCATCGCGGCGATCGACTGCACGCTGAGCCCGCCGATGTGCGGCGTCAGTACGACGTTCGGCAGCGCGCACAGCGCCGCCGGCACGGCCGGTTCGTCGGCGAACACGTCGAGCGCGGCGGCGCGCAGCCGCTTGGCGGCGAGCGCGTTTATCAGCGCGACCTCGTCGACGATCGCGCCGCGCGAGGTGTTGACCAGGATCGCCTCCGGCCGCAGGTGAGTCAGCATCTCGCGCGACAGCAGGTTGCGGGTGTCGGGGCCGAGCGGGAGATGGAGCGAGACGACGGCGGCGCGCGCGAGCAGCTCCGGGAGCGGCACGAGGGGAAGGCCGTCGGCGGCCGTGAGCGCGGGGTCGGAGACCAGCAGGTGGACGCCGAACGGCTCGAGCCGGCGCGCGACGGCGCGGCCGATCTCGCCGTAGCCGACGATCCCGACGGTCGTGCGATGCAGGCTCCACGGCGTGAGCTCGCCGCCGCGGGCCCACTCGCCTCGGCGGACCGACGCGTCGTGCTCGACGATCCGGCGGACGGCCGCGAGGATCATCGCGAGCGCGTGGTCGGCTGCCGTCTCGGCGTTGGCGCCGGGCGTCGTGGTGACGACCACGCCGGCGTCGGTGGCCGCGTCGAGGTCGATCGAGTCGGTGCCGACGCCGACGCGCGCGACGACCCGCAGGTGCCGCGCGGCCTCGAAGACGCTGCGGTCGAAGGGGTCGGTGCTGACGATCGCCGCGAGGGCGTCGGTGGCGAGCGCGGCGACCTGCTTCGTCGTGCGCGCGCCGAGCTTGGGCTCGAGGCGGACGGTCAGTCCGCGCCTGCGCAGCCGCTCGCCCGTCCGCGGGCCCGCCGCGTCGTACCCCATCCACGTCACGAGCACGCGCCCGCGCTCCCCCGCCGCCATGCCGCTCATGTCCACACCTGCCGTCAGCCGCCACCGCGCGCGGCATCGTCCCCGTCGGCCCCGCGCGCTCCGGTCGCCGCGTCGTCGTCGCCGGCCGCATTCGTGTACTCGCGCAGGTAGCACTCGACCGTGGCGAGGTGGTCGCGCATCGCGGCGCGGGCCTCGCTCGCGTCCGCGCTGGCGATCGCGGACAGGATCCGGCGGTGCTCTGGGAGGCTGCGGTCGATCCGGTGCTCGGGGCGGGCGAGCGGGCGGCGCGCGGCGCCGAGGGCGCGATGGATCGGGTCGGTCATGTTGCCCAGCGCGCGGTTGCCGGTGGCCGAGATCACGGCGCGGTGGAACGCGATGTCGGCCTCGTGGTAGAGGTCCTCGGCCGCGGGGTTGCCCTTCGCGCGCTCGGCGCTGGTCGTCATGCGCGTGAACGCGTCCGAGAGGGTGACGAGATCCTGCTCGGTCGCGCGCTCGGCGGCCAGCCCGACCGCCTCGATCTCCAGGATCCGCCGGCACTCCAGGTACTCGCCGAGGATCGTCGCGCCCTGCTCGGAGTCCAGCAGCGCGGCGAGGATGTCGGGGTCGAAGACGTCCCAGCGCTGCGCGGGGTTCACCGTCGCGCCGCGACCGTGCTTGACGTCCACCAGCCCGCGCTCCTCGAGCCCGCGGATGCACTCGCGGGCGACCCCGCGGCTCACGCTGAACTGCGCGGCGAGGTCGGCCTCACGGGGTAGCTTGTCGCCGGGAGCGAGCGCGCCGGACGCGATGTCCGCGATGAGGACGCGCATGAGCTGCCGGTGGAGCCGAGACATGTAGTGATTGCATCACTGGACTTCGTTGCGGGTCCAGACGAGAATGCGTCTCTTTGCAGGAGGAAGTGCTACGGAAGTGACAATTTCGGGCCTCGCCGCGCGCGCACGAACGTCAACTGCGCTGGGTGGGGCAGCGGGGGAGCGGGACGGCGCCGAGTGCTCACTTTTCGCCCCTGGAGGCGGAAAACCGGGCGCTCGGCGGTCGAATGTCGGGTTAATGGGCCTGAGGCGTATTAACCGAGCGCTCGAGCCCGCGGCGCGCCCGAAATCCGCCTCCTCCCTACCCCGCGCAGTTGACGTTCGACCGCCTAGCGTGGGCGCCGCACTGCGGGCAGTCGGGGTCGCGCACGACCTCGGCGCGCTCGACCGACCAGTCGCCGAGGTCGATCGTGAGGCCGGCGCCGGCGGTCGCGGGGACGGCGATGCCGGTCAGGTGGTGCACGACGTCCATCGCGATCGCGGTGCCGATGATGCCCGACGCCGGTCCGAGCGTCGCTGCCACCACCGGCCGGCCGGCTCGGAATTCCGCGAGCCGGTCGTAGAGCGGCCAGTCGCGCCGCAGCGCGCGCTCCTGGCACGCCAGGCAGCCTGTCACACCGGGAATGTAGGTCGGGCCGACTCGCACCCGCGGCGGGAACTGCGCCGCCACGATGCGCGGGACGCCGCGTGGCCAGCAGGCGGCGTCGAGCCAGCGGCTGAGCTGGAACGGAGGCCAGTCGGCGGTCTCGACGAGGAAGTCGGCGTCGTCCGCCGCCGCGGCCGCCCGCTCGGGGCCGTCGATGCGCTGCACGATCGCGGTCAGCGCGAGCTGCGGGTTGAACGCCGCGAGCGCCTCGGCCGCGACTTCGGCCTTGGGCCGACCGACGTCCGACCGGCGGTAAAGCACCTGGCGGTTGAGGTTGCTGAGGTCGACGACGTCGTCGTCGATCAGCACGAGCCGCCCGACCCCGGCGCTAGCGAGGCCTGCCGCGGCCCACGTCCCAAGGCCGCCGACGCCGACGATCACCACGGTCGCGTCTCGCAGCCGCAACTGGATCTGCGCCGCCCGCCCCGGCGCGACGTCGGCGAAGTAGACGAGCTGGCGGTCGTAACGCGCCCACTCCTCCTCCGTCAGCACCGCGCGATCCTCGACTTCGACGTCCTCGAGCGCGCCCGCCTCGCGTAGGTCGTCGAGCAACCCGCGCAGCTCGGGCTCGGGGATCGCCAACGCTCGCAGCTCCTCGAGCGCGCGCGGCCGTTCGAGCAACCGCAACAGCGCCAGCCGCTGCTCGTCGATGTCGTCGATCACGAACTCCGCGAGGTAGCCGTCGCGCAGCAGGTAGACGCTGCCGTCGCCGACCGGGAACACCTCGAGTGCCTGCTTGAGTCGGATCATGGGGCGGGGCGTGGCGTGGCGCGCTGTGCGCCACGCCACGGGTGCCGTCAGTTCGCCTTCTGGAGTGACAGCGTCGATGCGACCTTGCGGTCGGTCTTGCGCACGCGCACTACGTCACCTCCCTTGCCTAGTTGTGACACAGTCATTCAATCTCTCGAGCGAGTGGCCGCAAGACCAAAATCCGTCCGCTCGGCGTCCGCCCCCGCCGGCGCCCGCGCGTCAGCCGCCGCGATCGAAGTGCAGCACCGCGAGCTCGGACCGGCGCCTCTCGCCGCCCGACCGCTCCGCGCTCTCACGGTCCAGCCGCAGCGCCAGCTCGACGACCTCCTGGAGCGCCTGGCCCAGCTCGCGTCGCGCCTCGTCGTCCAGCCTGAGCAGCGTGCGGCTCACGTGCAGGTCCTCGGCCGCCCACGCGTCCGCCTCGCCGGCGTCGAGGACGTCGGACCAGATGTCCCGGAGCAGCGCGTCGGCCAGCTCGCGGCGCCGCCGCGGCGACAGCCGGCTCCACGCCTCGTCCGTCACGACCGGCCGCACGGTCGCGCGATAGAAGTGCTCGAGTGCTCCGCGGCGCGGTTGCGTGTCCACCAGCTCGAGGTACTCGCGGGCGGCGAGCCAGCGGACGTGGTGGCTCACGCGGCCGAGCGGCTGGTCGAGCTCCTCGGCGATCTCGCGCGGGCTCGCGACCCGTTCACTGACGATCTGCAGGATGCGCCGCCTGGTCGGATGCGCGAGCGCCTTCGCGAGCGTCGAGGTCATCGCCCAGATCGTGGCACGCGGGGCAGGCCGGATCGCGACGGACGGGCTCCCAGCGCTGCTCGAGCGTGCGCATGTCGAGCAGCATCGCGCGCCCCGCGGTGGCCGCGGCGGCGGGGTCGGCGAGGAGGTGCAGCACTTCTCCGGCGACGAGCGTGCCGATCAGGCCGGAGCTCGGCCCGAGCGTCACCGCCGGCTCGTCGGACGCCTGCCGGAACCGCACGAGCTCGTCGTACAGCGGCGACGACGTGCGCAGTCGGCGCTCGTGACATTCGAAGCAGGCGGTGCGGCCCGGCACGTAGAAGGGCCCGACCCGCAGCAGCGGCGGCACCTGACCCGCGGTGATGTACGGCACGCGCCCAGCGAGACAGGCCGTGTTGACCCAGCGGTTGAGCTCGTAGGGCGGCCAGTCCGCCGCTTGGACGAGCGCGTCGGCGCCGGGGAGCAGCCGCTCGACGTCGACCGGCCCGCGGACCCGCTGAGCGTGGGTCTCGACCGTCAGCGCGGGATCGAAAGCCCGCACCCAGCGCGCCGCGCAGTCGACCTTGCGCTCGCCGAGGTCGGCCTCGCCGAAGAGGATCTGGCGGTTGAGGTTGCCGCGCTCGACCGTGTCGTCGTCGGCGATCACCAGCCGGCCGATCCCGAGCGCGGCGAGCGCCGCCAGCGCCCACGTGCCGAGCCCGCCGCAGCCCAGGACCACCACGGATGCCTCGCGCAGCCGGTCTTGCGTGAGGCCGAGGGCGGCCAGGTAGGGCTCTTGCCGCTCGTGGCGCGCCGGGGGAAGGTGCTCCGGATCCGACAGCATGACGACGCCCGCCGCTTCGAGCGTCGCCAGCACGCCGGCCGCCCCGGCGCCGAGCTCACCGGCGCGGACCGGCGTGCGACCCAGGCCGTCGAGGACCGTGCGTGCGGCGCCGTCGAGATCGCGCAGCGCCAGGTTCGGCTCGCCCGGGCGCAGCACGTACACGGTCCCGTCGGACGCCGGGAAGAGCTCGACGGACGGCCGTAGGCGATAGGCCGTCAGTTGCCCTTCCAGTACGCCGACTCGGCGACCACCGGACGCTCCAGGATCTCGATCGTCACGCTCGCTCACCTCCTCCCCTCAGGCTCGGGCGATGTACACGGTCTTGGAATGCGCGAGGTCGTCGGACACCGGCTCGAGGCGGCCGTCGACGTCCTGGCCCCACGCACCGACGCACTCCAGCCCGGCGTCGGCGAGCGCGGCGCGGATCGTCGCCTCCGGGTGGTGGCGGTGGTGGTGGACGCTGCGGTGCTCCTCCCACCAGCCGTCGGGTCGGCGGACGAGCGCCTCGAGGTACGCCTCGGCCGCGCCGCCGGCCTCGAGCGCAGCGGACCCGCGGCCGCGCAGGATCAGGACGGTGTCCTCGGCCGGGACCGCGAGACAGGACGAGTAGAGCCGGCGGAACGTGGCCAGCGTATTGGCGTCGAAGACCAGCACCCCGCCTGGTGCCAGGTTGCGGGCGACGCCGTCGAAGGTGGCCGCGAGCTCGACCTCGTCGTCGAGGTAGTTGACCGCGTCGTCGAGGAAGGTCACGAGGTCGAACGCGCCGACCGTAGGGAGCTCGCGGACGTCGAGCTCGAGCAGCCGTACGCGGTCGGCGGCGCACCTGGCGGCGACGGACAGCATGGCGCGGGAGATGTCGCAGGCCGTGACGTCGTAGCCGCGGGCGAGGAACGGCAGGAACGACTTGCCGGTGCCGCACGCGAGGTCGAGCAGCCGGCGTCCGCGGAGCCCCGCATCGCGAGCGAGCAACTCGAGCGACGCCGTCCACGCCTCGTAGTCGTGGTGGGCGGTGAACGCGTCGTAGTGCGGTGCGAAGATGTCGTAGGCGGTGCGGGCGTGGTCGCGTGGGACGGTCGCCGCGGTCATTACGTCATTCGATCACCACCGCCGCGCTTCGTCGAGGTACAAGATCGTCCGCCCGGCGTGCCAGAGTCCGGCGATCCCGCCCGTGAAACGGAAGAAGACGGGTCGTCCCGCTCCGCCGGGTCCTGAAGGGCTCGACCAGCGCATCGTCAAGGCCTTCTCGCACCCGCTGCGCTATCGCATCCTCGCGCGACTCAACGCGGGCGTGGCGAGCCCGGTCGAGATCGCGCGCGAGCTGGACGTTCCCGTCGGACGCGTGAGCCACCACGTCAGGACGCTCGCCCGCATCGGCGCGATCGAGCTGGTCAGCACGCGACCGCGCCGTGGCGCCGTCGAGCACTTCTACCGCGCGGCGGTGCCTGCTTGGTTCTCGGACGCCGACTGGTCGGCCCTGCCGCGCTCCGCCCGCCAGGCGATCAGCGGCCAGAACGTCGAGGCGGTCATGGCCCACCTCGCGGCCGCCGCCGAGGGCTTCGGGCACCCGCGCGCGCATCTGAGCTTCGTCCCGCTCGAGCTCGACGAGCCTGGCATGGAGGAGATGGCGGAATTGCTACGCGAAACGCTCGAGCGGGCCTATGAGGTGGAGAAGCGGGCCGCCGAGCGCGGCGGGGCGCTCGGCACCGAGCTCGTGATGCTGCACTTCGAGCGCCCGCGCTGATCACTCGAGCAGCCCGCGACGCATCGCCGTTGCCACCGCGGCCGCGCGGTCGGACGTCCCGAGCTTGTCGTAGAGGTGCCGGACGTGCGTCTTGACGGTCGGGACCGAGACGCGGAGCGTGCGCGCGATCGTGACGTTGTCGGCGCCGTCGGCCTTCAGGCGCAGGATCTGGCGCTCGCGCTCGGTCAGGACGGGGCGTTCGTCGCGTCTGCGAAGCCGGATCTCGCGCGCGAGGCCGTCGTGAAGCTCGTCGCTGACGAACGCGCCGCCGCCGGCGGCCTTGGCGATCGCGGTGCGGAGCTGGTCGGCGCTCGCCCGGCGCGCGACGCAGCCCGCGGCGCCGTGCTCGATCGCGCGGTAGGTGACGGCGTGGTCGGTGCCGCTCGCGAGCAGCAGCACGCGCGTGGGGAGCTCGTCCCGGACGACCGCGTTCAAGACCCGCTCGCCGTCGAGCTGCGGGAGGCCGAGGCTCACGACGGCCACGTCCGGCCGGCGGTCCTCGATCCGGCGGAGCGCGGCCGGGCCGTCGGCCACCTCGCCGACGAGCTCGAGGTCCGGAGACTGCCGCACCACCCGCGCCAACGCGTCCCGGAAGAGGGGCTGGTCGTCACCCACGAGCACCCTGATCGGCCGTGTCGGCACCTTGTCCAGCAAGGTAGATCATGCGTCGGAGCAAGTCAATAGTACGCAATCGCTGCGCAATTGGTTTTGTTGATCAACGAACTCACGACGGCCGCCCTCGCCGGGCGCGACCGGGTCGCCGGCCCGCGACGTGCGGGGGCCGCGGCCGCGTCGCCGGCCGCGTCGCCAAACCCGTCACTCGACCGTCGAGATTGACCGCATGGCGATCGGGTGATTAGATCACCGGATGACGCAGAAGCCCGACGTCATCTGGGCGGAGGTGCTTGCGGCGATCCTGCGCGGGGAGTATGCGGACCGGATTCCCCGCGAGGAGGATCTCGCGGAGGTGTTCGGGGTCTCGCGGGGGACGGCCCGGGCCGCGGTGCACCACCTGCAGGCGCACGACATCGTCACCGTGACGCATGGTCGCCCCGGCGCCGCAGTGCGACCCGCTCGCGAGTGGAGCCTGTTCGACGCGTCGCTGCTGCGGACGGTCCTCGACGACCGGGGCCGCAAGGACGTGCTCGACGAGGCGCTCGAGTGCCGGCTGCTCGTCGCTCCACAGGCCGCTGCCCTTGCCGCCGAGCGCGCGACCGCGGCTGAGCTCGACGAGCTGACGGAGCGGCTCGAGCGCGTCCGGACCGCGGGTCGGCCCGCGCGGCTCGGCTCGCGCCCCTCGCCCGAGCTGGAGTTCCACCGCGGCGTGGTGGAGGCCTCGCACAACCGCTTCCTCGCGCGCGTGGCGACGACGATCGAGACGGCGCTCGCCGGCCGGCTCAAGGCGCCCGCCGACGCGCTCGCGCACCAGCAGCGCATCCTCGACGCGCTGACCGCGCACGACGCCGACGAGGCCCGCGAAGCGATGCGCGCACGCCTGCTCGCCCTCGGCCCGCGCGGGCGCCGGCGCTGAAAGGAGCACCGCGCGGGCGGACCGTGCGGACGAGGCGGGTCCGCCTCTCGGTCAGCCTCGTGGACGATGGTGCGGGCCCGGTGGTGGCGGGATGGTGTCGGCCATGCCACCCGCCGCCGTGACCGGCCTTCGCGTCGTCGACACGCTCCCGCTGCCGGCCGCGGATGCGCCGCTCGCCGGCCGCGCGGCCCGCGCTGACGCCTACGAGATCCACGTCGTCCGCGCGGTCGAGGACGTCGCGCCGCTCGTGGCGGACCTCGCAGCCGGCGGCGCGATCACCCTGATCGCCGACGAGACCGTCGAGGCGCTGTACGGCGGCCCCATCCTCCGCGGGCTCCGCGAGCTCGGCGTCGACCCGCTCGTGCACACCGTGGCCGAGGGGGAGCGCAGCAAGAGCCTCGAGAGCGCGGTGCGCCTGTGGGACGAGCTGGCCCGCTCGCAGCTTGCGCGTCGCGACCTCGTGGTGAACCTCGGCGGCGGCGTGATCGCCGATCTCGGCGGCTGGGTGGCGAGCGGCTACATGCGCGGCGTTCCGTACCTCAACGTGCCGACGACGCTGCTCGCCCAAGTCGATGGCGCGCTCGGCGGCAAGGTCGCCGTCAACCACCCGCTGGCCAAGAACCTGCTCGGCGCCTTCCACCAGCCCGCCGGCGTGATCTCCGCGATCGCGTTCCTGGACACGATCAGCGACCGCCATCTGCGCGCCGGCCTGGCGGAGTCGATCAAGAAGGCGATCATCGCGTCGCCCGCGTACTTCGGGCTGATCGAGCGCACGCTCGACGCCATGCTCGCCCGCGACCACGAAGCGCTCGAGGCGCTGGTGCGCGGCGCGGCCGCCATCAAGTGCGCGCTGGTCGAGCGCGACCCGTACGAGGAGGACCTCCGGCGACCGCTCAACTTCGGCCACACGATCGGGCACCCGCTCGAGACCGTCACGGGCTACGGGCCGCTGCTCCACGGCGAGGCCGTCGCCCTCGGCATGGTGGTGGAGAGCCGCATCGCCGCCGCCCGCGGGCTGCTCGAGCCGGGTCTGCTGGAGCGGATCGAGCGCCTGCTCCGCCGGACCGGCCTGCCGACCACGGCGCACGATCTGGCCGCACCGGTGCGTGGCGACATGGTGCTGGACGCGATGGAGAAGGTCCGGCTGATCCGCGCCGGCAGCCTGCGCTACGTGCTGCCGCTCCGGCTCGGGGAGACCGAGATCGCCGACGACGTGAGCCAGGCCGAGGTGGTCGAAGCGCTCGCCTCCGTTGACATCCAGTGAATCAGTGATCTAATCTCTTGGTCCATGACGGCTACTTCCGCCGACCAGGGGACCGGGGTCGCATGACGGACACTCCCGCCGACCGGGGGACCGGGGTCGCATGACGTCCGCCTCCGCCGATCTCCTCGACCGGGCGGCCGAGGTCATCCCCGGCGGCGTAAACACCTGCCGCCGGCGCAGCAACCCGCGGATCTGCTTCCGGCGCGGCGCCGGCGCCCATCTGATCGACCTCGACGGCCGCCGTTACATCGACTACCACGCCGCCTACGGAGCGATCTTCCTCGGGCACTCGCACCCCGCCGTCACCGAGCGGGTGAGCGCGGCGATCCGCGAGACCGTGCTGTTCGGAGTCGGCGTCACCGAGGCCGAGGTCGCGCTCGCCGAGGCGATCGTCCGCCACGTGCCGAGCGCCGAGCAGGTCGTGGTCTGCAACAGCGGGTCGGAGGCGACGTTCCACGCGATCCGGCTCGCCCGCGCGGTCACGAGTCGCGAGACGATCGTGAAGTTCCAGGGCAGCTACAACGGCTTCCACGACTACGTGCTGCGGAACGTCCTCAGCACGCGCGAGCAGGTCGGCCGGCGCGACCCACATTCGAAGGGCATGCTGGCGGCGGCGATCGACGCCACCCGCGTCTGCCGCTACAACGACCTCGAAGACGTCGAGGCCACGCTGACCGGCGGTGACGTCGCCGCGGTGATCCTCGAGCCCATCGGCCACAACTCGCCCGGCATCCTCCCCGAGCCGGGCTTCCTGGAGGGGTTGCGCGTGCTGTGCGATCGCGAGGGCGCGCTGCTGATCTTCGACGAGGTGATCACGGGCTTCCGACACCACATCGGCGGATTTCAAGCGATCTGCGGCGTGATGCCGGACCTGACGACGATGGGCAAGGCGATCGCCAACGGCTTTCCGATCGCGGCGATCGGCGGTCGCCGGGAACACATGGAGCGCCTCAACACCAACCCGGCCGGCGATGTTCACTTCGGCGGCACCTACAACGGCAACGCAGTCGGCGTCGAGGCCGCGCTGGCCACGATCGAGCAGCTCGAGGACGGCCGAGTGCACGAGCGCGTGTTCCGGCTCGGCGAGCGCATGCGCGCGGGCCTGAAGGCGATCGCCGAGGAGGCCGGAGTGCCAGCCGTGGTGGGCGGCTACGGATCGCTGTTCGTGCTCTGCTTCATGGACGGCCCGCTGCGCAGCTACGAGGACGTCCTGCGCAACGACGACGCCGTCTTCGGCCGCTACCGCCGCGAGCTCGTCGCCCGCGGCGTGTTCGAGATGCCGGAGAGCCTCGGCCGCAGCCACATCGGCGCCTCGCATACCGACGAGGACATCGACCGCTCGCTCGAGGCGGCCCGCGACGCGCTCGCCGCCGCGCTCGACTGACTCACGCCGCGCGAGGGACGGTTCTGGGCCTGTGCGCGGCAGAGGATGGGTGATCCAATCACCGCGTGCGGAGGGTGCGGATCGGGGTCGTCGGTGCGGGGCTGGTGGCCCAGGTGGTGCACCTGCCCCGGCTCGCCGAGCTCGAGCACCGGTTCGAGGTCGTCGCGCTCGCCGAGCCCGACGTCGGCGTCCGCGCGCGGGTGGCACGCCGGCACGGGATCGAGCACGTCTGCGACGACCACCATGAGCTGATCGCTCACGGCAGAGCGGAGGCCGTCCTCGTCTGCGCCCCCGACCCCACGCACGCCGAGATCGTGCTCGACTCGCTGGCGGCCGGCCTGCACGTACTCGTCGAGAAGCCGCTGTGCCTGACCACCGAGGACGCGGACCGGATCGTGGCCGCGCGCGACCGTTCCGGCAAGGTCGTGCAGGTCGGCTACATGAAGCGGTTCGACCCGGCCTACGAGGCGCTGGAGCTCCCAAAAGCACTGCTCCATGTCGCGACGTCGACCTACGACCCCGGGCTGGCCGCCGAGTTCGGCCCGCCCGGCGCGGTCGACCGCCCTGCCGACCCCTTCCTCGGCGCCCTCGTCCACGACGTCAACGCCGTCCTCGGGCTGGTCGGACCCGCCAAGACCCGCCCCATTGACGGCTTCGCCCGCCCCGACGGGCGCGCCGCCGGCGGGACCGTGGTGCTCGACAACGGCGTCCGCTGGACGCTCGCCTGGCTCCGCATCGACGGGCTCGGCGACTTCCGCCAGCACCTGGCGCTCTACGGCCGCGACGACGTCCAGGAGCTCGGGTTCCCCGCGCCGTACCTCCACAAGGCGCCGACCGTGTACCGGCACCGCACGCGCGGCGGCGTCACCCACGAGCGCCGGAGCTGGCAGGAGGCCTACGTCCGCCAGCTCGAGCACTTCCACGAGTGTGTGACCGCCGGAACCCCATGCCGCACTCCGCCCGAGCAGGCCCGCGCGGACATCGAGCTCCTCACGCAGCTCCGGGAGCTCGCGACATGACTGCGATCGTCACCGGCTCGGACTCCGGCATCGGCCGCGCGACCGCGGTCGCGCTCGCCGAGCGCGGCCACGACGTCGGCATCACCTGGCACACCGACCGCGCCGGCGCGGAGGAGACCGCCCGGCTCGTCGCCGCCAAGAATCGGACCGGCCATGTCGCCCAGCTCGACCTCACGGCCGGCGAGCAGGTCGCCGCCGTCGTCGACGAGCTGGCGGACGCGCTCGGGGGCCTCGACGTGCTCGTGAACAACGCCGGCGCCAACCATCGCGCCGCCGTGCTCGACGACCGGCTCGACGGCTGGCGCCGCGCGCTCGAGGTCAACCTCACCGGCCCGTTCGTCGCGGCCCAGGCCGCGGCCCGCAGGATGGTCGCCGCCGGTCGCGGCGGGCGGATCGTCAACGTCACGTCGGTGCACGAGCGCGAGCCGCTGTCCCACGCGGCCGCGTACAGCGCCGCGAAGGCGGGTCTCGGGATGCTGACCCGCGTCATGGCGCTCGAGCTCGCGCACCACGGGATCACCGTCAACGCCGTCGCGCCCGGCCACATCGCGACGCCGATGACCGGCAAGGCCGGCCTCGACCCCGCCTCCGTCCACCTCCCGCAGATCCCCGCCGGCCGGCCGGGCGGGCCGGAGGAGGTCGCGGCGGCGATCGCGTACCTGGCGAGCCCGGAGGCGTCCTACTGCACCGGGGCGTCGCTGCTCGTCGACGGCGGGCTGCTGCTCACCGCTGCGCTGCCGCTGCAGGCTGCGGTGGAGTGAGGACGTCGCCCGCCAGCGCGCTCCACCACCCGTCGGCCAGCCGGCCGAGGGAGGCCTCCCACGTCCGCTCGCGGACGGCGGCGAGCCCGCCCCGCGCCAGCCGCCCGCGGGCACGCGGCGACCTCGCGAGCTGGGCCACCGCGGCGCCGATCACCGCGGCGTCCGGCGGGCACAGGAGGCCCGAGCGGCCGGAGTCGATCAGCTCGGCCGGCCCGCCCGCGTTCACCGCCACCACCGGCAGCCCCGACGCCTGCGCCTCCAGCACGACCTGCCCGAACGTGTCGGTCTGCGAGCAGAACAGCAGCAGGTCGGCGCTCGCGTACGCGACGGCGAGCTCCTCGCCGCCGAGCCAGCCGAGGAACGTCGCCGCGTCGCCGAGCCGCTCGCGCAGCCGGCCCTCCTCCGGCCCGCCGCCGGCGAGCACGAGGTGGAGCCGCGGATCGCGCGCCCGCGCCGCGAGGAACGACTGCGCCAGCAGGTCGACGCCCTTCTCCACGGTCTGGCGCCCGGCGTACAGCACGTGCACGGCGTCGCGTCCCGCCGACCGCTTGCTCGGATCGAACCGCTCGACGTCGACGCCGCGGTCCCAGCGCGAGATCCGCCGGACGCCGAGCTCGCCCAGCCGCACGTCCGACGCGTCCGAGGGGGAGAGCACCACGTCGCAGGCGCCGTAGAACGCGCCGAGGGCGGCCTCCACCGCCAGCTCGAGCGCCCGGTCGCCCGAGCGCAACCCCGCGTAGGCCGCCAGCTCCGTGTGGTACGAGCCCGCCAGCGGCAGCCCGAGGATCCGGGCCGCGAGCGCCGCGGCGATCCCGGCCGGCCCCGGCGCGCACACGTGGACGAGGCCGTAGCGGCCGTCGACGAGGGCTTCGACGACCGCGAGCGGGCTCGGCACCCCGACCGTCAGGCCCGCGTCGAACGGGACCTCGATCTCCGCCACCGCGCCCAGCCGGCGGTCGACGTTCATATCCGTGCCGATGACCTCGACGTCGAACCCGGGCACGCCGCGCTCGCGGATCTCGTCGAGCGTGTGGGTCACGCCGTGCATCCGGCCGACGCCGTCGGCGACGAGCGCCACGCGGACCGGCTCGGCGTCGCGCCCCGGCAGGCGGCGGCGCTCGCGGCCGAGGAACGCCGTCGACGAGGCGTACGGGACGACCGGGAGGCAGGCGTCGAACAGCTCGAGCAGCGCGTCGCCCCAGCCGTCGCCCGCCCCGGCGGCGGCAAGCGCGTTGCCGACCGCCGCCTGCAGCCTCCGCTCGTGCCGGCGCCGCGCCCGGCGCTGGAGGTCGGCGTGCGAGAACCCGTCCGACTGCAGCCATTCCAGGAGCTCCCCGTCGCCGAGGTCGAGGCCGATCGAGTCCAGCCACGCGCGCAACAGCGCCTGCGCGTCGTCGGGGCCGAGGTCGCCGGCCGCCGCCCCGCTGCGCGCGATCACCCGCTCGGCGATCTCGAGGACCGCCGCCGGATCCGGCTTCCCGCCGCCGTCGCCCCTGCCGAGCGTGCGGACGGCGAGCGCCAGCGCGGCGTGCGCCCACTTCGCGGCGGAGCCCTGGTCCCCGTGCGCCTCGGCGCGCCCCGCGTGCACGTGCGCGAGGAACGCCTCCGGCGTGTCCGCGGCCGCCGCCTGGGTCCAGGTCCGCCCGACGTCGATCCCGGCGTGGTCGTCGCTCCCGCCGATGCCGGTGCCGCCGTGGGTGTCGACGTAGAGCGCAGCCGGCAGGTTCAGCACGGGCGCGCGCGCCCCGTTGCGCACCTCCCAGATGGGGAAGAGCTGGGCGAGGCGGCGACGGTGCCGCGGGGCGAGCGGCGCCGAGACGTCGTAGAACGGATGGGCCAGCGCGCACGCGATCTCCCGGTCGTGGAGATACTCGGCGACCGCCTCGACGTCGCGCGCCAGCTCCTGCAGCCGCGCGTGGTCGTCGGGCGTGATGCCGTAGCAGAGGACGTGGACCTGCTGCGGCTCGCCGGCGAAGTCGGCGGTCAGCTCCTCGGAGATGAACGCGTCAGGCCGGTCGGCGAGCTGCAGCGCGCCCGCGATCGTGTCGTGGTCGGTGATCGTCACGAAGTCCATGCCGCGGCGCTTGGCCAGCTCGTAGACCTCGTGTGGCGGCGTCGCGCACTCGGGCAGGCCGAGCGCCCGCTGCACGCCGAGCCTCGAGACCTGCGACGCCGTGGAGTGCACGTGCAGGTCCGCGCGGGTGGTGGTCATGGGACCAACGATCACGCGGATTTGCAGCGATTTCGTGACGATCGGGCAATCAGCCCGTGATCGTCCTGTGAACGCCGAGCGGGATCTCGGCGCGCACAGTCGAGCCGTCGGGCCTGGAGTCGACCTGCAGCCGCCCTCCGATCGCGGCGACCCGGTCGGCGAGGCCGGGCATCGGCTCGCACGCGTGCCCGGCGCGGAGCTCCACCGCCACGTGGTCGCCGCGCTCGCCGACCATCAGCGTCACCGGGCCGCCGTGCGCCGCCACGAGCGTGTCGGCGACGACGAAGTACGCGGTGGCCTCCACCATCGGCGGGAACCGGCGGCTCGGGAGCTCGAGCAGCTGGACCGGCACCGTGGCTCGCGCGGTCAGCGCCTGCAGCGCCGCGGTGAGCCCGCGCTCGGTGAGGACCTTCGGATACAGCGCGCGGGCCAGCTCGCGCAGCTCGGCGTTGGCGACGTCCGCCTCGGCCAGCGCATCGGCGAGCAAGGCGGCGATCTCGGACCCCGGCTCGGCGCGGCCGTGGGCGAGGCGGACCTTGAGCGTGAGCGCGAGCAGGTGCTGCTGCGTCCCTTCGTGCAGGACGCGCTCGAGGCGGCGCCGCGCCGCGTCGGCCGCCTCGATGATCCGCAGCCGCGACGCGGCGCTCCGGCGCCTGGCGTCGGCGTTCGCGACCGCCAGCGCGACCAGGTCGGCGAAGTCGCCGAGCTTGTGCTCGCAGTCCGGCGGCAGCGGCTCGTCGCGCGTGGTGGACACCACGACCACGCCCCACACCTCGTCGCCGAGCATCACCGGCACGGCGACCGACGCCCGCACGTCGACCGCCCGCATCATCACCGGCAGCTCGCCGCTATGCCCGACGTAGCTGTCCGCCCGGGCCGGACGGCCCGTGACACGGACGCGGCCGATCGCGCTGTTGCGGGCGTCGAAGTCCAGCTCGGCGTTGACGGGGAAGCCGCGCATCCCGCTCCCGCGCCAGGCGCCGACGACCACGGCGCGCTCGTCGCCGACGTACCGCAGCACGGTCCCGACCTCGGTCCCGGCCCGGCGCGCGACCTGCTGGGCGACGGTGGCGAACAGCACGTCCTCCTGCGCGTCGCGCGCGATCAGCGTCGCGATCTCCAGCAGGACGAGCGCGTGCTCCTGCGTCTCGGCCCCCGATACGGCCATGGCAGGAGTCTTCCAGCGGCCGCGGCCGCTCGCAACGGCTTACCTTGCGAAGTCGGCGGCGTCGATGAGGTCGAGCCGGAGAGCGGAGATCAGCGTCTCCGTGTCCGCCTTCATGCGCTCGAAGTCGAGGCGCTCGGCGGCCTTGGCGATCGGCTGCGCGCGGCGGTTGAGCTCGTGGTCGAACCGCTGGGCGACGTGGTCGCTCACGGTCACCTCACGCGATGCGCTGCAGGAGCCGCACCGCAGGAGCATCCGCCAGTGGTCGGGACCGGCGGTCTCCCACTCGACCGGGTTCACGAAGTCGCGTCGGCAGTCAGGGCAGACCTCGAGGCCCGAGGCGCTCGTGTGGCGCTTGAACGCTGAGGCGGCGGCTCGGACGCGGTCTCGCATGACGGCGCGAGTATCCGCGACCGCCGCCGCCCGCAGCTAACCAGCCTCCACGATTCCCAGAGTGCGGCAGCCCGTACCCGGTGAGCCTGGTGAAATCAGGCTCAGGCAGCGCCGACCGTGGTCTCCTCGCGCTGGAAGCGCGGCTCGCGCTCGAACGACGGCTGCTCCGGCTCGGTGAACCGGTCCGTCGCCAGCCACGACCCGGCGGCTGCCGCCGCGAGCGAGGCGATGGCCCAGCCGCTGCCGCGCAGCCGCGGGGCGAGCGCAGCGTCGATCGACGGACGGCCCGGACCGGCCTCGGTCAGCGCCGCCATCGCGCCGATCAGCGCGAGGTTGTACTCGTAGCCGCCGCCGGTCACCCACGGCCCGTTCTTGGCGTGCACCTTCCGGATCGCCGTGATCATCACGCTCGAGATCAGCGTCGACGCGACCGGTGTGAGGGCGCCGAGGGTCAGCAGCGCGCCGCCGGCGGTCTCCGCCGCGCCCGCCGCCTTCGCGTGCCGCTCGCCGGGCCGCAGCCCGAGGCTCTCGAAGAACCCTCCGGTGCCCTGCAGCCCGTGGCCGCCGAACCAGCCGAACAGCTTCTGCGTGCCGTGCCCGATCATCAGCGGGCCCACGACGCCGCGCAGGATCGTTCTACCCAGGTCCATGGTCGCTCCCCGAGGTTGCTTGCACAACAAGAGTGTGCTCGCGCGCGCCGAACGTGAAACGAGGGGTGGCGGGCGGCGGCGATCCGCGCGATGCTTCGAGGCCCGTGGCGAGCTGGACCGACTTCGTCGTCGCGCATCGGGGGCGGATTCTCGCCCTGTGGGCGGTCCTGTTCCTGCTCGGCGGGTTCGCGGCCGCGAACCTCGGCGGGCTGCTCTCGAACCGCTTCAGCGTGCCCGGCTCGGAGTCGGAGCGCGGGCTCGAGCTGCTCAAGGACCGGATGAACGACCGCTCCGACGGCGCCTTCACGCTGGTGGCCGGGGGCGTCGACAGCCCGGCCGAGCGAGCCGCGGTAGCGGAGGCCGCCGGGCGCGCGGCTGCCGCTGTCAACGGCGCCAAGGCCGGACCGGTCCTGGACGCGGGCAAGGGCGTCGTCTACCTCCAGATCTCGACGCCGCTCGAGAACCAGGACGCCTCCAAGCTCACGCCCGAGCTGCGCGGCGAGATCGGCGACGTCGAGAGCGTCCGGACCTACCTGTCCGGCTATCCCGCGATCAACCACGACACCCAGAGCATCTTCAACGAGGACCTCGCGCGCGGGGAGTCGATCGCCGTGCCGATCGCTCTGCTGGTGATGGTCTTCATGTTCGGCACGCTGGGCGGCATCGCCGTGCCGGTTGCGTTCGCCGCGATCACGATCCCGGTCACGCTCGGGTTCGTCTGGATCTTCGCCCACCTGATGGAGATGGCGATCTACGTGACGAACATCGTCGCGCTGATCGGCCTCGCCATCGCGGTCGACTACTCGATGCTCGTCGTGTTCCGCTACCGCGAGGAGCTCGCCCACACCGACGACGCGCACGAGGCACTCCGCACCACGATGGCCACCGCGGGCCGCGCGACGCTGTTCTCCGGCGGCGTCGTGGCGGTGGGGCTCGCGCTGCTCGTGCTCATGCCGCTGCCGTTCATGCGCTCGATGGGCGTGGGCGGCCTGCTCGTCCCGCTCGTCTCCATCGCCGCGTCGGCGACGCTCCTGCCCGCGCTGCTGTCGGTGATGGGCCGGGGCGTGAACCGTCTGCGGGTCATCCCCCGGCGCGTCCTCGAGCGGCGCGCGGCGAAGGACGTGACCGGCTTCTGGCACGGGCTGGCCACCTCGATCATGCGCCGGCCGGTGCTGTGGTTCTGCGCAGCCGGCGGCCTGATGCTCGCGCTCGCGCTGCCCGCCCTCGGGCTCGCGCTGACAGGCGGCGACAACCGCGGCGTCCCGCTCACCACCGAGTCCACGCGCGGGCTCCACGTGCTCCAGACGACGCTCGGCCCGGGCGCGCTCGCGCCGCACCAGGTCGTCGTCGACACCCATCGCGCGGGCGGGGTGAGCGACGCCGAGGTCGTGGCCGCGCAGGAGCGGCTGATCGCCGAGCTGCGGCGCGACAGGGAGGTCATCCCCCAGACGGTGGTCGGGCCCACGCTCGTCCCGCCCCAGCAGGCCCGGCAGGCGAACCTCGTCGACGCCGACGGCCGCGTGTTCCAGGTCCGTGCCGCCGGCCGCCACGACTCCGGGGAGCCGGCGTCGATGGACCTCGTCGACCGCATCCGCGACGACTACGTCCCCGCCGCGCGCTTCCCGCACGACGCCACCGTGCTGGTCAGCGGCGCGCCCGCGTTCGGCGTCGACTTCCTCGACCGCGCGTACAGCGCGTTCCCGTGGCTGGTCGTCGCTGTGCTCGCCCTCGCCTACCTGCTCCTGCTGCGGGCGTTCCGCTCGGTCGTGCTGCCGGTCAAGGCGGTGCTGATGAACCTGCTCTCGGTCAGCGCCGCCTACGGCGTGCTCGTGCTCGCGTTCCAGCACGGCTGGGGCGAGCCGTTCGGGCTCCAGCAGTCCGACCAGATCGAGGGCTGGATCCCGATCTTCCTGTTCGCCGTGCTGTTCGGCCTCTCGATGGACTACGAGGTCTTCCTGCTCTCGCGCATCCGCGAGGAGTGGGAGCTGCGGCACGACAACGAGCACGCGATCGCGTACGGGCTCGAGCACACCGGCCGGATCATCACCGCCGCCGCGATCATCATGATCGCCGCCTTCTCCGGCTTCCTGGCCGGCAGCTTCGTCGGGCTGCAGCAGTTCGGCCTCGGCTTGTCGGCGGCGATCCTGCTCGACGCGACGGTCGTGCGCGCGATCCTCGTGCCGGCGACGATGAAGCTCCTCGGCGAGTGGAACTGGTACCTCCCCGAGCGCGTCCGCCGGGCCCTTCGGCTGCGTCCGGCGGCCGCGACCGCGCCGCCGCACGGCTGATAGCGTCGCGCTGATGATCGGTAAGTCGGGGGCCGCGGTCAGCCACATCAGCCAGGCCTATCCGGACCGGGTCGAGGTGCGGGGGCGGGACCTGACCGGCGAGCTCATGGGCCGGCTGAGCTTCACCGAGTACTTCCACCTGCTGCTGACCGGCGAGGAGCCGACCGAGGACCAGCGCTTCTTCCTCGACCTGCTGCTGGTGGCGATCGCCGAGCACGGGATGATGCCCACCAACGTCGCGGCGCGGATGACGCTGGCCGCCGATCCCGGCTCGCTCCAGGGCGCGGTCGCGGCCGGCATCCTCGGCTGCGGCCCGGTGCTGCTGGGCACCTCCGAGGCCTGCGCGCAGCTGCTCGAGGAGGCGCACGCGGGCGGCGACCCGGAGGAAATGGTGCGGGCCATCAAGGCCGCCGGAAACCGCGTGCCCGGCTTCGGCCATCCCGTGCACCGCCCGCTCGATCCGCGGGCCGAGCGGATCCTCGAGCTCGCCGACGAGCGCGGCGTGAGCGGGGACTACGTCGCCCTCGCCCGAACCTTCCGCGACGCCGTCGCGAACGTCTGGGAGAAGCCGCTGACCATGAACGTCTCGATGCCGATCGCGGCCGTGATGCTCGACCTGGGGTTCCCGTCGTCGACGGTCAAGGCCGTCCCGCTCCTCGCCCGCACGGCGAGCCTGCTCGCGCACCTGGCCGAGGAGCGGCGGGAGCCGATCGGGTTCCGGATGGCGGGCGCGGCCGAGGACGCCATCGAGTACGAGCGATGAGCGATGAGGAGTCGTACCGCGAGCAGGTCGCGTACCTGCTGCAGCGGTCCGCCTTCTACCGCGACAAGCTTGCGGGGCTCACGCCCGGCGGGCTCGAGGACATCGCCCGGCTCCCGCTGACCGAGAAGCGCGAGCTGCGCGCCACCGTGACGCCCGACAACCCGATCGGCGCGCACCTGTGCGCAGCGCGCGAGGAGATCGTCCGCATCTACTCGACGAGCGGGACGACCGGCACGCCCAGCTACATCCCGCTCACCACGGTGGACCTCGAGAACTGGATCACCGGGTCGGCGCGCAGCTACGCGGCCTCGGGCATCAAGGCGGGCCAGCGGATCGTCTCGACCTACAACGCCGGGCCGTTCGTGGCGGGCGCCGCGCTCGCCTCGTTCGACCGGCTGGGGCTGACCCACATCCCCGTCGGCACCGGCAACAGCGTGCGGCTGATGCAGGCGATCGAGCTGCTGCGTCCCGAGGCGGTCGTCCTCACGCCTTCGTACGCCGCGCACCTGATCGAGTGGGCGCAGGAGCGCGGCGTGGACCTGGCGGGATCGAGCGTGGAGCGCGTGCTCGTGGCCGGCGAGCCCGGCGGCGGCGAGCCGGCGTTCCGCGCGAGGCTCGAGGCCGGCTGGGGCGCGAAGGTCACCGAGGCGATGGGCGTCGGCGACATCGGCGTGTCGCTGTTCGGCGAGTGCGAGGAGCAGGACGGGATGCACCTCGGCGCCCACGGGTTCGTCCACGTCGAGCTGATCGACCACGAGAGCGGCGACGCGCTCGAGCTCGCCGACGCCGCCACCGGCGAGCTGGTCCTCACCCACCTCCGGCACCGCGCCGCGCCGCTCCTGCGCTTCCGCACCCGCGACCACGTCGAGGTCCGGACCACGGCGTGCCCCTGTGGCCGTTCCGGGCCGCGCATCCGCTGCATCGGGCGGACCGACGACATGCTGATCGTCCGCGGCGTCAACGTCTTCCCCTCCGCCGTGCGCGACGTCGTGAGCGGCTTCGCGCCGGCGGTGAGCGGCCACATCCGCGTGCGGCCGACGGCCGGCGGGGTCAAGCAGGACCCGCCGCTGCCGGTGAGCGTCGAGCTCGCGCGCGGCGCCGACGCGGATTCCACCCTCGCCGACGCGATCCGCGAGAGACTACGCAGCGTGCTGGTTGTGCAGACAAGCGTCGAGCTGGTCCCCTGGGGCACGCTCGGGCGCAGCGAATACAAGTCGAGACTCGTCGAGCGATAGATGCGAAAGCTTCAAAGCCAAGGTGTGCACCACATCACGATCGTCGGGGCGGCCCGTCGGACGTCGATCGACTTCTGGGAGGGCCTGCTCGGGATGCCGTTCGTGTTCGAGCAGCCCAACCTCGACAACGCGGCCGAGAGCCACCTCTACTTCGACCCCGGCGACGGCCGCCTCATCACCGTGTTCACCAACGAGGACCGCGAGGCCGACCCGACCCGCACGGCCACGGACCCGGGCTGCGTCCATCACCTCGCGTTCGCCGTCTCGCAGGCCAGCTTCGCGCAGGCGGTCGAGCGCCTCGACGAGCGCGGCATCCACCACAGCGGCGTCAAGGACCGCGGGTTCATGGACTCGATCTACTTTACGGACCCGCTGGGCCTGCTGATCGAGCTGGCGTCGTATCGCTTCGAGCCGCCGCACGGCGTCACGCACGGCGAGGTGCTGCTCGAGGCGCACAGGCTGCGCACGGAGCGCGGCGAGCACCACATCGATCGCGTCCACGTCGCGGACGCGATCGAGACGCTCACGGCACGGACGCGAGCGTCGCTGTCGCAGGACCGGTCACCGAAGGACCCCTACCGCTAGGAGGAGCGCATGGCGGCGTACACGCTGAACATCCTGACCCCGAGCGTCAACAACCTCTCGGCCCGCATCTTCGTCCGCGCCGCAGGCCTCGACTTCGAGGAGGTCGACGTCTGGGGGAAGACGACCGAGCCGGAGTACCTGAGCAAGTACCCCGCGCACCTGACGCCGATGCTGGAAGGCGAGGAGCTGCCGCGCGGGACGCTGGGGGAGAGCTGCGCGATCATGGCCTACCTCTGCAACAAGCACGGCCTGGACCGGTTCTACCCGACCGATCCGGGCCAGCGGGCGATGGTCGACAACGCGATGTTCTACTTGATCGGCACGGTCTATCCGCTGGTCGCGCGCGCCACGTACCCCACCCTGGGCTTCGCCCAGTACCCGGGCGAGGTGGCGACCTCCGAGGCCGACGCCGAGATGAAGGCGAAGGCGCAGAAGGACGCCGAGGAGGCGCTCGCCGACCCGCTCGACGTCTATCGCGCCTACTTCCTCGACGGCAAGCGCTTCATCGGCGGCGACCAGCCGACGATCGCCGACATCCGGCTGGCCGCGACGCTCGAGTTCCTGCGGGCGATCGACTACGACTTCCCGCAGTGGGCCGAGGACTACATGAAGGCGATGGAGGAGACGCTCGGCGACGCCTACTCCGAGCCGGCGGCGGACGTGCGCGGCTACGTGGACTCGACGAAGTCACCGGCTTGAGCTGACCACCACCACGAGCGTCGGCCGGTTCGCGAGCCTGAGCGCGTAGCGGCCCGGCCGGATCGGCCGGCGCGCCCGCAGGCCCGCGACGGTGCCGGACGCGTACACGCGCCCGCGGCGGAGGAGCGTGGCCCGGGTCGCGCGCGCCGCCGTGACACGGCAGCTGACGCGGCGCTTCGAGCGGACCCGGCAGGTGACGCGACCGCGCGGGCCGCGGGCGCCGCGCGGGCCGGGTGCGCCGGGCGCGCCGGCGGGGCCGGGGGCGCCGTCGGCGCCGGGCTGGCCCTGCGGGCCGCCGCTCCCGGGCGCGCCGACCGCGGCGGGCGGCAGGCGGACCAGGACGGCGTCGCCGAAGCCGATGCGGCGGGTGTCGGCGGCGGGCTCCTCGGGCAGGCGGTCGACGCGCAGGCGCCACCCGCCGGCGCGGCCGTCGATCGCGGTGATCAGGCCTCCGGCGGCGGCGACGGAGTCAACGCAGGGCGCGGCGGCGAGGAGCTCGGCGAGCGATCCGCCGGCGGGCGCGGTGGCGCTGCAGAACCGGACGTCGCCCGCGCCGTCGTCGACCGCGACCGCGTGCGGGGTCGCCGTCCCGTCGGCGACCGCCGGGACCGGCCGCCGGCGCGGGTCGGCCGCCGCCGCGCGCCGCGGCGGGTCGGCCGAGAAGCTCTCGCCCGCTAGCGCCCGGACCGCGTTCTGCGTCGAGTACAGGTTCGGCGCGCCGGCGAACAGGAAGGCGCCGCTCGCGTCCTGCTGGGACAGCAGGGAATCGACGGGCGTCACGCTCGCCGACGTCGTGAAGCGCCCGCCCTGCGGGTCGACGCCGCAGCCGTTGAGCCCCGACACCGCCCAGGCCGTCGAGTCGACGTTCCCGAAGCCGCCCGTGGCCGGGTCCTGGCGGCCGTCGAGGAACGACAGGCCGGCCCGCACGTCCGGGTCGTTGACGGTCGCCCCGGTCTCGCACAGGGCGGCGAGCACGGCGCCGGTGATGTCGACGCCGCTCGCCGCCGCGCGCTGGGCGTCGGTCGAGACGCGGCCGAAGTTCCAGCCGCCGTCGGTGTGCTGCTGGCCGCGCAGGTACGCGTTCACGCGCGCGAGCACGGGCGCGGGCGCGCCCACGCGCGCGAGCGCGAGCGCGGTGAACGCCGTCGTGTTGGTGGCGCCGTTCGCGAACGAGCCGTCGAGCGCGCCGCCGGCGTTGTAGGTCGCGGCGAGCAGCGCGACGAGGTTGGTCGACGCCGACAGCCGCTGGGTGTCGATCCCGGCGGCGGAGCCGAACAGGACGCCCGTGGAGGTCGGCGTGGTCTGCGCCGCCCACACGCCGGCGTAGTGGTCCTGCGCCGACGGGTCCTGGGCGCCGGGCCGTGGACGTCGGCGGGGTGGACGCCGGCGGCCGACAGCGCCGACAGCGCGTAGTCGCCGCCGAATCCGCCGAGCGAGCCGGTCGCTGGGTTCTGCTGGGTGCGGATCCAGGCGGCGCCGGCGGCGACGCTCTCGGCGACCTCCTGCGGCGGGGCGGCCTGCGCGGTCGCGGGCGCGAGCAGCGCGAGGGTGGCGCACGCCGCGGCCAGGCGGCGGGCGGGGGTGACAGCCTGCATGAGGGGCTCCTTGTCCGTGCGCGGGACGGTTGATGGACCCCACGACCGGATGTTCGGGCTCGGGTTCGTCCTCTCGGGCTTCCTTCCCAAGCCGAGCGGCTCAGTGGAACCACAGCCCGATCGTCACCCACACCGCTGCGCGTCAGCCCCGGATTCTCACCGGGTTCCCCGTTGCGTCGTGAGGGGCGGGAAGTTACCAGCGCCGTAGGCGGCTCGTAGGCCCGCGGTAGGCGGCGCAGCGTCAACTGTGGCTCGACCACGACCAAGGAGCCACCCGATGCACCGTCCCACCGCCGCCGGCCCGAGCCCGCGGCTCCGCCGCGCCGTGCTGGCGGCCGTTCTCGTCGCATTCGCCCTGCCGGCGGCGGCGCACGCCGGCACGGCCGAGGTGCGCGACGGCAAGCTGACCTACACGGCCCGCAACGCCGAGGTCAACGTCGTCGACGTGCGGGTCGGCCCGGCCGGCAAGCTGATCGTCGCCGACTCGGCGCCGCAGCTCGCGGGCGCCGGCTGCCTGCTCAACGGCAGCGGCGACCTCGAGTGCGACGCCGCCGGCGTGACCTCGATCGAGCTGACCCTGGCCGACCGCAACGACGTCGTCCGCTACCGCGCCCCGCACCCCGGCAGGATCGACGCCGGCACCGGCACCGACACGTTCTTCGGCGGGCTGCGCGCGGCGGCGACCGGGCCCGTGAGCTACATCGGCGGCGACGGCCTCGCCGACGCGGTGCGCTACACCGAGGCCGACCGCGGCGTCGTGGTCACCCTCGGCGCGAGCGCCAACGACGGCCGCCCCGGCGACCTCGAGGACGTCCGGGGGGACATCGAGGTGCTCGAGGGCTCGGGCTTCGGTGACACGGTGACCGGCACCGATGACGTGCTCGGCGAGCTGTTCCTCGGCGGCGACGGCATCGACAAGATCGACGCCCGGGGCGGCCCTGACCGCATCGACGAGCGCACCGTCGCGAACGGCGCCGACACCATCGACGGCGGCACCGGGCGCGACGTCATCGACTACGGCCGGCGTGCGACGAGGGTGGACATCAGCCTCGACGACCGCAACGACGACGGCGACGTGGCGCTGCGCGAGGGCGACAACGTCAAGTCGACCGTGGAGGACATCATCAGCGGCCGCGGCGACGATCGCATCTTCGGCAGCCGCGAGTCCAACGACGTCCTCTCCGGCGCCGGCAACGATTTCGTCTCCACCTCGGACGGCCGTCTCCTGGAGCCGGAGATCGGCGGCGACACGATCAACCCGGGGTCCGGTAGGGACATCGTGCAGGGCGGCGACGAGAATGACGTGATCTCCGCGCGGGACCGCGAGCGAGACGACATCCGCTGTCGTGGCGGCCTCGACTTCGTCACCGCCGACCCGGTCGACCAGGACCCGATCAACGGGCCCGTCGTGCCCGACATGGACGTCGTCAGCGACTGCGAGGCGGTCGACGAGCCCGTCGTCGGAGCGCTCCGCCTCGACGCGCAGGCCGGCCGGCCCGCGCGCATCGCGCTGAGCTGGCGGCATCCGAAGGCGTGGCGCAAGCTGCGCGAGATCGCGGTCCAGGTCAAGCACGACGGGCTCACGGTGGGCGAGATCGCGATCGACCCGAGCGCCGGTCGCATCACCGCCGACGGCGCCGTCAAGCTCGTCCGGCGCCGCCTGACGCGCGCCCGCACGCTCGTCGCCGCCCGCCTCGCGGTCCGGATCGACGGCCGGCTCGCCGGCGAGCGCCTCGCGCTCGACGTCGAGGCGACCGACAGGCGCGGCCGCCGTCAGCTCGAGCGCGGCGCCGGGACGCTCCGCGGCTGAAGGTACGGAACACCGAACCCAGGCCTGGGTGGAGTCCCTCTGTTGAGACTCCACCCCGGCCGCGACCATCAGTCACACATGACTACTCACACGAACGACACCCGGCGCTGGATGGCGCTGTACGTGCTGTGCGTCGGCATGCTCATGATCGTCCTCGACGCGACGATCGTGAACGTCGCGCTCCCCTCGATCCAGGACGACCTCTCCTTCTCCCAGAGCAACCTGGCCTGGGTCGTCAACGCGTACCTGATCGCGTTCGGCGGGCTGCTGCTGCTCGCGGGCCGCCTCGGCGACCTGATCGGCCAGCGGCGCGTCTTCCTGATCGGGCTCGCGGTCTTCACCGCCGCTTCGCTCGCGTGCGCCATCGCCCAGAGCCAGGCGATGCTGATCGGCGCCCGCTTCGTGCAGGGCGTCGGCGGCGCGCTGACCTCCGCCGTGATCCTCGGCATGATCGTGACGATGTTCCCCGAGCAGCGGGAGCAGGCGAAGGCGATCGGCGTCTACACGTTCGTCGCCGTCGCCGGCGGCTCGATCGGCCTGCTGGTCGGCGGCGTGCTGACCGAGGCCATCAACTGGCACTGGATCTTCTTCGTCAACCTGCCGATCGGCGTCGCGACCGGCCTTGCCGCGCTGCGGCTGGTCGACGACTCGCGCGGCATCGGCCTGAAGAAGGGCGCCGACCTGCCGGGCGCCGCGCTGCTCACCGGCGGCCTGATGCTGCTCGTCTACACGATCCTCGAGGTCGAGTCGCAGGGCTGGGGCTCGGCCCGGACGCTCGGGCTCGGCGCCGTCGCGCTCGCGCTGCTCGCCGGCTTCGTGGCGCGGCAGGCCCGCATCGCCAACCCGCTGATGCCGCTGCGTTTGTTCCGCTCGCGGAACGTGGCCGGCGCCGACGTGATCCAGGCGCTGCTCATGGTCGGGATGTTCGGGATGTTCTTCCTCGGCGCGCTCTACCTCCAGCGGATCCTCGGCTACGACGCGCTCGAGGTCGGCCTCGCGTTCCTGCCCGCGACGCTCACGATGGGCGCGATGTCCCTGCGCGTCGCCGCTCAGGTCAGTCTCCGCTACGGGCCGAAGCCGACGCTGATCGCGAGCATGGCGCTGATCGCGGGCGCCGAGCTGCTGTTCGCGCGCACGCCGGTCGACGCGAGCTACGTGCGGGACGTGCTGCCGTCGATGGTCCTGCTCGGGCTCGGCGCCGGCCTCGGCTTCCCGTCGGTGATGACGCTCGCGATGTCGGGCGCCACGCCGCGTGACGCCGGTCTCGCGTCGGGCCTCGTCAACACGGCCGCGCAGGTCGGCGGGGCGCTCGGCCTGGCGGTGCTGGCCACGATCGCCTCCGACCACACTGCGGGCGTGCTGGCGAGCGGCGAGACTCCCGCCGCCGCGCTCAACGCCGGCTTCCACCTGGCGTATCTGATCGGCGCGGGGCTGATCCTGGTCGCGATCGTGATTGCCGCGGTCGTGCTGCGCGGCGCGCCCGAGACGCAGCCGGAGCACCACGCGGGCTTCGAGCCCGAGCCGCTGCCTGAGGCTGCCTGACACCCCGCTTGACCCGGCCGCCGCCGCTTGGAAAGGTGGCCGGGTCCCCGGGGAAGGAGCCACAGATGAGTAGCGACATCGAGCCCGGCCGGCCGGTCGTCCTGCGCCGAGGCACGGTGCTGACCATGAACGACGCCCACGATGTCCTGCACGGCGCGGACGTGCTCGTGGTCGACGACAAGATCGCCGGGGTCGGCCCCGGCCTGGACGCGCCGGAGGGCGCGCTCGAGATCGACGCCTCGGACGGCATCGTGATGCCGGGGATGATCGACACGCACCGGCACATGTGGCAGACCGCGCTGCGCGGCTACGGCGCCGACTGGTCGCTGACCCAGTACTTCGTCTTCTTCTACCTCGAGTGGGGCAAGATCTTCCGCCCCCAGGACGTCCACGCGGGCAACCTGCTGTCGGCGATCGAGTCGCTCGACGCGGGCGTGACCACGACCGTCGACTGGTCGCACGGCCTCCAGACCGTCGACCACGCCGACGCCGCCGTCGACGCGCTGCAGGCGGTCCCCGGCCGCTTCGTGCTCGCCTACGGCAACCTCCAGCAGGGCCCGTGGGAGTGGTCGACGTCCAAGGACTTCCGCGGCTTCGTCGAGCGCCGCTTCGGCACCCCCGACGACATGCTCGGCTTCCAGATGGCGTTCGACGTCACCGGCGACCCCGAGTTTCCCGAGCAGGAGGCGTTCAAGGTCGCGCGCGAGCTCGGCGTGCCCGTCACCACCCACGCGGGCGTCTGGGGCGCCACCAACGACGACGGCATCCGGCTCATGCACGAGCACGGGTTCATGACGCCGGAGAACATCTACGTCCACGCCGCGACGCTGACCGAGGACTCCTACCACCGGATCGCGGCGACCGGCGGCTCGGTCTCGGTGTCGACGGAGAGCGAGCAGAGCGCGGGCCAGGGCTACCCGCCGACCTGGCAGCTGCGTAAGCACGACATCCCGGTCTCGCTCTCGATGGACACCAGCGTGTGGTGGAGCGGCGACCTGTTCTGCGCGATGCGCTCCACGCTCGGCGCCGACCGCTCGCGCGAGCACCTCGAGGCGCACGCCAAGGGCGACACGGTCACCAACCACCACCTGCGCGCCGAGCAGGTGGTCGAGTGGGCCACCCGCGGCGGGAGCAAGGCGCTGGGGATGGACTCGCTGATCGGCAGCCTCGAGGCGGGCAAGAAGGCCGACGTCGTGCTCGTCAAGAACGAAGACTCGCCGGTCATGTTCCCGGTCCTGCACCCGTACGGCCACGTCGCGTTCCAGGCGCAGCGGGCCGACGTCCACACGGTCATCGTGAACGGGCGCGTGGTCAAGCACGAGGGCAAGCTCCTCGGGATCGACCTCGGCCGCGCGCGCCAGGCGGTGGAGGAGACCGTCGAGTTCGCGCAGCGGGAGCTGGGCGACGCGTGGGAAGGCGGGATGCACCCGGAGATCCCCGAGCGCAGCGTCCTCGAGAATCCGTACCAGTACACACAGTGGGGGAAGGTGTCGTGAGCGACCGGCTGAAAGAGGTCATCCCGGACGCCCTGGCGGCGCTCCACGAGGTGCTCGAGCGGCACCGCGTGACCGAGGAGGAGTGGCACGCCGTGCTGGCGTTCCTGACCGACGTCGGGCGCGCCGGCGAGTTCGTCCTGCTCTCCGACGTCACGCGCACCTCGGTGCTGATCGACGCCCTCACCCACGGCGGCGACGAGTCCGGCGCCACGGCCAGCGACGTCGAGGGCCCGATGTACACGGTCGAGCCCCCGTTCCGGAGCAAGATCTACGACGAGTACGAGGGCATGGGCGACGACGATCCCCTGTTCGTACGCGGGACCGTGACCTCGACCGCGGGCGACCCGCTGCCTGAGGCGGTTGTCGACGTCTGGCAGACGGGTCCGTCCGGCGGCTACGACGTCTGGGACGAGCGCCAGCCAGACGGCAACTTCCGCGGCCGCATCCGCGCCGGGGACGACGGCGCCTACGAGTTCCAGACCATGCTCCCGAAGCCGTACACCGTGCCCACCACCGGGCCCGTGGGCCGCTACTTGGAAGCGGTCGGCCAGCACCCGTGGCGGCCCGCGCACATCCACTTCAAGGTCACCGCGCCCGAGCACCAGACGCTGATCACGCAGGTCTTCTTCCCCGACGACCCGTATCTCGAGAACGACACCATCGGGGCGGTGAAGTCGGCGCTCGTGAAACCGGTCGAGCGGCGCAACGGGCACCTGGAGTGCGCCTTCGACATCGTGCTGCGGCCGGTCGGGTGAGCCGGTTCGCGAGCTGCGCCGTCGGCGAGCGCCGGTTCGCCGCGCTCGTCGACGGGGACGTCGTGCGGCCGCTGGAGGGGGTGCGCGAGCTCGGGCGCGAGACGCCCAACGAGGTGCTCGCCGAGCCGCCGGTGACGGATGAGACGCTGCCGCTCGCCGACGTGACGCTGCGGCCGGTGATCCCGTCGCCGGGCAAGGTCGTGTGCGTCGGGCTGAACTACCGCGCGCACGTCGAGGAGGGGATCTACGACGTGCCGGACTACCCGGTCCTGTTCGCCAAGTTCGCCGAGACGTTGATTGGCGCAGGGGAGCCGATCGTGCTGCCGCGCGAGTCGGCGGCGGTCGACTACGAGGCCGAGCTCGCGTTCGTGATGGGCGCCCACGTGCGCCGCTCCTCCGACCTCGGCGCGGTGGCCGGCTACACGTGCGCGAACGACGTCTCGATGCGCGACTACCAGTACCGCACGCACCAGTGGCTGGTGGGGAAGGCGTGGGCGCGCTCCACGCCGCTCGGCCCGTTCCTCGTGACGCCCGACGAGGTGGGCGACCCCCACGCGCTCGACATCTCGCTCGAGCTCAACGGCGAGCGGATGCAGGCGTCGAACACGAGCCGCTTCATCTTCGACATCCCGACCCTGATCGCGACGATCTCGGAGGTTGTTCCGCTGGCGCCCGGCGACGTGGTGCTGACCGGGACGCCGGAGGGCGTCGGCTATCGCCGCGACCCGAAGGTGCTGCTTGCCGACGGGGACCGCGTGGTGGTGGAGATCGAGAAGGTCGGGCGGCTCCAGAACCCCGTCGCCGCGGAGTGAACCGGCTCACGTTCGACAACCTCGGCGAGGCCGCGGACCTCGAGCGCGGGCGCTGGCCCGCGGACGCGCCGCTCGGGCGCCATGCGTCGGTGACCCGCACGCTGCCGCGCATCCTCGAGCTGCTCGTCGAGCAAGGTGTGCGGGCGACGTTCTTCGTCGAGGGCCTGAACGCCGAGCTGTACCCGGACGCCTTGCGCGAGATCGCCGCCGCCGGCCACGAGGTCGCCTATCACGGCTGGCAGCACGAGCCCTGGGCCGATCTCGACCCCGCCGCCGAGCGCGCGTCGCTCGAGCGGGGCGTGCGGGCGCTGGAGGGTCTCGGGTTGCGGCCGGCCGCCTTCCGCCCGCCGGGCGGCAAGCTTACGCGTGCCACCCCGGGGCTCCTGCGGGAGCTCGGCTTCACCCACGTCTCGCCCGAGGCCGGCGCGGCCGAGCCGCTCGCGGGCCTCACCGTCGCGCCGTTCCGCTGGCCGCTCGTCGACGCCCTCTACTACCTGCCGCACTTCGCCGACCTCCGCGAGCGCTACCTCGGGACCCGCGACGAGCAGCCGCCGTCACGCCTGCGAGCGGCGATCGAGGCGGCGCCCGGCGAAGTCGTGGTCTTCCACCCGTTCCTCCTCGACGACGACGAGCGCCTCGCCGTCCTGCGCGACGCGCTGGGTTGACGAAGGTCAACTGCGCCTGGGTAAGGGAGCGAGGGAGCCGCCCGCGCGGCCAGACCTGGCGATTTCGGCGACGCCTTCCTGCCTAAGTGTCGATATGCGACACCTATCCAGGACAGCGGTACGAAAACCGCCCGGAACCGGCCGCGGCGACGGCTCCCCGGCTCCCTTACCCAGCCGCAGTTGACGTTCGCCCCGCGCTACCCGAGCCGCTCGCGGACGATTCGTGCGCCCTCGACGAGCGCTTGCAGCTTCGCGAACGCGACGTCGCGGGAGAGGTACTTCATCCCGCAGTCCGGGCCGACCTGGAGCCGCTCCGCCGGAATCACGGTGAGCGCCGCCTCGATCCGCTCGGCGACGACCTCGGGCGTCTCGGGCGGCGCGTCGTCGGACAGGTCGAGCACGCCGAGTAACAGAGTCTTGGCCGCGAGCGGCTCGAGCACGGAGACGTCGAGCTTCGGCTGCGCGGCCTCGATCGCCAGCACGTCGGCCGCGCAGTTCGCCAGCTCGGCGAGGAACGGGTAGCCGGGCGGGCGGTCGTGGACGATGTGGGCGTAGCCGAAGCAGGTGTGCAGGGCGGTGGTGCCGTCGACGCTCCGCGAGCGCCCGGTCGATCGCGGGTAGCGCGAACTCGCGCGCCTTCTCGGCGCGCGACTGCAGCCACGGCTCGTCGATCTGCACCACGTCCGCGCCGGCGGCGAACAGGTCGCGCACCTCCTCGTTGACCGCCTCGGCGAGGTCCATCGCCAGCTCCGCCTCGTCGTCGTACGCCTCGTTGTACGCCTGCTGGCTCATCGTGAACGGGCCGGGGAGCGTGATCTTGATCGTCCGGTCGGTGCGGGCGCGCAGGAACCGCAGGTCGTCGACCTCGACCGGCCGCGTCCGCCGCACGCGCCCCACCACGCGCGGGACCGCGTTCGTCCCGCCGGCCCGGCCCGGGACCATCGCCGGGTTGTCGATGTCGAGGCCCTCGAGCGCGGTCGCGAAGCGGTTCGAGTAGCTCTCGCGCCGGATCTCGCCGTCGGTCACGATGTCGACCCCCGCGCGCTCCTGGTCGGCGATCGCGAGCGCGGTGGCGTCGTCCTGGGCCTGGGCGAGGTACGGCTCCTCGACCCGCCACAGCTCGCGGGCGCGGATCCGCGGGGGGAGCGAGCCGCGCAGCTTCTCGCGGTCGATCAGCCAGTCCGGCTGCGGGTAGCTGCCGATCACCGTGGTGGGCAGGAGCACGGGCGGTGTCATACCCGATCGAACAGCAGCGCGGTGACGACGGCTCGCGACTCCGGCGACGGCTGGTCCATGTCGGAGTACGGGCGGTTCAGCAGATGCCCCCGGTGGACGAGCGTCGCCGACCCGCCGCCGTCGAGGTTGATCGCCTCCCGCGCGCCGAACCACACGAGCAGGTCCGCGAGCTCGGCGAGCTCGAGGCCGGCGTCGACCCCCGAGCGGCGGCCGTCGCAGCACACGGCCAGCAGCGCGTCGTCGGCGACGCCGAGCGCGCAGCGCGGGTAGCGGCCGACCGTGATGTCGGAGTCGAACTGCGTCGCGCCGCGAGAGAACCCCTCGCGATCCTCGCCGTCCACCACCGAGCGGCCGCCGGTGACCAGCATCGGGCCGGCCTGCACGAGGTCGCCGGCCGGCTCGGCGCCGAGCTCGCTCCGCGGCGCCAGCCGGATCGCCCCGTCGAGGTGCACGCAGGCGCGCCGCTCGCTCCACGGCTCGGCGACCGGCTCGTGCTCGATCGCCGCACCCTCGAGCCTCACCTCGCCCAGTGGCAGGTACGGGTCGCGCACGAAGAACCCCGCGACGATCGCCTCGGGCCGCCCCTCGGCGGCGCACCAGCGGTCGAGGCGGGTCGGCGTCGGGAAGTGCTGGAGCGTGAGCCGGGTGGTGGCGCGGGGGTGGCGGACGAGGTAGACGGTCGTCTCGTCGCCGTCCCGGGTGCGGACCCTCAGCAGCTCGTAGACGACGCCGTCGGACACGCCGCCTGGATTGAACCTCAATCAGCGCGGCGCGGCCGCCGTGAGCGCCTCGGCTCGCGACGAGTGCAGCGAGAGCACGTGGGCGACGCTCTCGCGCCGGAAGGCCTGGTGCAGCTCGCCGCCGCGCGCGACGACGAGCCGCAGCCGCGTCCCGAGCCGGCGGTTGGCCTCCACAAGGGTGTCGATCGCCCGCCGGTCGATCGCTCTCGCCTCCGTGAGATCCACCACGACAGGGCGCCCGCCGCGGATCGCCTGGTCCAGGCAGGTCCGCAGCGGCTCCGTGGCCTCGCCGATCAGTGCCCCGCGGACCGACACTGCGAGGACCCCACCAATCGAATCGACACCAAGCTCAACTTGATCATCGTGCAACATCGGCCGCCACCTAACGCTCACGGTTCCGGTACCCCGGTGGGCCCCGGAGAAACGGGCAACTCAGGCGGTCTGCTGCGGCGCGTTGCCAAGTGTCACGGAAACGACCTCGCGCGCCCCGCCGCGGATTACCTCCAAGCGCACGACGTCACCCGGCTTGCGGGCCGCGACGGCGTCCGCCAGGTCGGCCGGGGTGTGGACCGGCTTGCCGTCGATCGCGACGATGACGTCGCCTTCCAGGCCGGCCTTCGCCGCCGGACTGCCCGGGATCACCGCGCCCACGAGCACGCCGTTGCGGGCGAGCTGGAGCCGGGCGCCGATCCACGCGTGCTCGGCCTTGCCGTGGGCGATCAGCTGCTGGGCGACGGATCGCGCGGTGTCGCTGGGCACGGCGAAGCCGATGCCGACGTTGGCATCCACGGTGCCGCCCTGGATCTGCGAGGTGATGCCGATGACGTGGCCCTGCGAGTCGAGCAGCGGGCCGCCGGAGTTGCCGTGGTTGATCGCCGCGTCGGTCTGGATCGCGTTCGGGATCGTGAGGCCGTCGGGCGCCTGGATGTCGCGCCCCGTGGCGCTGACGATGCCGGCCGTCATCGTGCGATCGAGCCCGAACGGGTTGCCGATCGCGTACACGGTCTCGCCGACCTGGACGTTCGACGAGTCGTCGAACGCCACGGGGTGCAGCTTCGACGCGGGCGCGCTCACGCGCACGACGGCGAGGTCGCTGGACGGGTCGGTGCCCACGACGGTGGCGGGATAGGAGGCGCCGCCGGTGAAGCCGATGCGGACCCCGGTCGCGCCCGCGACGACGTGGTCGTTGGTGACGATGTCGCCGCGCGTGTCGATCACGAAGCCCGAGCCGAGCGACTGGCCGGCCGTGATCTGGACCACGCCGGGCGCGTCGCTGCGGTACATGGCGGCCGGCGTCGGGCCGCTCGAGGAGGCGGTCTGCGGCGCCGGGGCGGCGGCGGACGCGCTGGCATCGTCGTCGCTCGACACGATGGCGCCGACGATGCCGCCCGCGGCGCCGCCGAGGAGGATGGCGATAAAAGCGATGGCAAGCGGTCTGGACATGGCATCCATGGTCCGCCGCGCACCTCATCCCAGCGATCGTGCGACCGCCGGATCAGGCGGATGACGGGAGCGTGACCCGGACGGTCGTCCCGTCGCCCCGGGCGCTCTCGACCAGGAAGGTCCCGCCCGCCGACTCCACGCGCTGCTCGCTGGAGGCCAACCCGATGTGGCCGTCGAGCAGCGAGGCGGCGCGCCGCGAGGGGTCGAAGCCGCGGCCGTCGTCGCGCACCTCGAGCTCCACGCGCTCCGCATCGGCTGCCACCGTCACCTCGACGTGCGCGGCGCCGCTGTGCTTGACCACGTTGGAGAGCAGCTCGCGGGCGACGACCACGATCAGCTCGTCGTGCCGCCCGCCCGCCCCTGGGTCGACCGCCACGGCGATCTCGGCGCCGAGCCGCTGGGCACTGCGGTCGGCGATCGCGCTCAGGGCCGCCTCGAGCCCGGCGTGGTCGAGCACGTACGGGTGCAGCTCGAAGATCTCGCCGCGGAGCTGCGCCATCGTGTCGTCGATCGCGTGGCGGGCACGGTCGAACGAGGCGTCACGGCCGGTGCGGTGGTAGTCGACGAGCTCCTGGCGGGCGAGCGAGAGCGTCTGCACCGACTCATCGTGGAGCTGCTCGGCGAGCCGGCGCCGCTCGCGCTGCTCGGCGGTGAGCGCATGGGTGGCGAGCTGGCCGCGCTGCTCGGCGAGCCGCGCGATGGCGACGTCGCGCTGCTGGAGGACGAGCGAGACGACCGTCGCCGCCGCGCCGACCAGCGCCAGGTAGGCGACCTGGCTGATGACGCGCTCGGTCGCCTGCGCCTCGGCGGCGTTCGGGTGCACGGCCGAGAGCGCGACGAACGCCGCGATGGCGCCGAACGCCCATCCCGCGGTCACCCGCGGGCGCAGCCGGGCGGCGGCGAGCACCGGCAGCACGAAGAACGCCATCGCGGTCTCCGAGAACGGGCCGCCGGAGGCATACGTGAGCGCGACGATCGCGCCGAGGTCGACGAACGGCTCGATCCGGTCCAGCGCGCTCGGCACCGAGCCGGCGGCGTGGAGTGCGAGCAGCACGAGCGCCCACGCCGCGTAGACGCCGAGCAGGAACGGGAACGCGGCCGTGTGGGCCACCGGGTGGTCGACGAGCTGCTCGCCCAGCAGCACGACCGGCACCAGCGCGACGCGCAGGGCGGCGAGCCAGAGGTCCCGGACGCCGGGCGTCCTCACTCGAGCAGTCCGCGTCGCATCGCCTCGGCGACGGCGGCGGCGCGCTCGGACACGCCGAGCTTCTCGTACAGCCGCGCCTGGTGGGTCTTCACCGTTGGCAGCGCGACGATCAGACGGTCCGCGATCTGCGGCCCGGAGAGGCCCTCGGCCATCAGGGCGAGCACCTCCTGCTCGCGGGCCGTGAGGATCGGCCGGTCCTCGTCGGCCCCGCGCGCGCGGATCTGGTCGAACACGCCCGCCTGGAGCGCGGGGTCCACCACCGTGCTGCCGCGCGCGACCGCCGAGATGGCGTCGAGGATCGTGTGCCGGTCCGACTCCTTGCGGAAGTAGCCGGCCGCGCCGCCCTGCACGGCCCGGTAGACGAGCTCAGCGTCGCCCGACGCCGACAGGATCAGCACCCGCGTCTGCATGTGGTCGCGCGCGATCGCGTTGAGGATCTGCAGCCCGTCCAGTGAGGGCAGCCGGAGGTCGAGCACCGCCACCGCGGGCTCGAGATCGCGGATCAGCCCGAGCACTTCGCGGCCGTCGGCCGCGGAGCCGACGAGCTCCAGCTCCGGCCGCTCGCGGACAGCGCGCTCGATGCCTTCGCGGAAGAGCGGATGGTCGTCGGCGACCACGACGCTGACGCGCGTTGGGGCCATGCCGAGATGATGCCGCAGGACGACCTTCATCGGGAACGCAGCGTGCGCCCTCGCGCGCCCGTGTGCCATCAGGCGATCGGCTCATCGGTCGGCGGACGCGGCGGTCGTCCGCTCGTGGGTCCGGGCGGGCGATGGTCGCGCGAGCGCGTGGCGCCCACGATGGCTGCATGGAACGAGAACTCATGGAGCGGCGCCGGCTGGAGCTGATGATCCGCAGGGCTGAGGCGGAGGAGCGCCTGCTCGAGCGCCGGCTCGAACGCATGGAGGCCGACCAGTGGCGCGCGCGCCGCGCGATCCGCGCCCGGCTCGGCGAGCAGCCGTGGAACCGTCTGGTCGGCTAGCGCCGGCGGCCGCCGATCGCCTCGACCGCCGCGCGATCGTCGTTGCGGGGGTCGTGGTGCTCGGCATGCTCATGGCGCTGCTCGACACGACGATCGTCAACGTGGCGCTGGAGCGGCTCGCGGACGACTTCTCGGTCAGCTTCGACGCCGTGCAGTGGGTCGTGACCGCGTACCTGCTCGCGCTCGCCTGCGTGATCCCGCTCACCGCGTGGGCGACTGGGCGGTTCGGGACCAAGCGGGTCTGGCTGTGGGCGGTCGGGCTGTTCGCGGGCGGCTCGGCGCTGTGCGCGTGCGCGTGGTCGCTGAGCTCGCTGGTCGCCTTCCGCGTGCTGCAGGGCCTCGGCGGCGGGCTGCTGATCCCCGTCGGCACCGTCCTCATCACGCGCGCCGCCGGTCCCGCCGAGCTCGGGCGGCTGATGGGCATCGTCGGCGTCCCGATGCTGCTGGGGCCCGTGCTCGGCCCGGTGCTCGGCGGTGCGATCGTCGAGCACGCCTCGTGGCGCTGGATCTTCCTCGTCAACCTGCCGATCGGCGCGGTCGCGCTGCGGCTCGCCGGGCGCATTCTCGAGGAGGACGAGGAGCCGCGCTCCCGGGTGCCGCTCGACGTGCGCGGGCTCGTGCTGCTGTCGCCCGGGCTCGCGCTGCTCACCTACGGGCTCGCCGAGCTGTCGCGCAGCGGCGCCGTCGCCGCCCGGTCGGTGCTCCCGCTCGCGACCGGGGTCGTCCTCACGGTCGCCTTCTGCTTCCTCGCGCGGCGGACCGAGCACCCGCTCGTCGATCTCGACCTGTTCCGCTCCCGGACGTTCAGCGCGGCCGCGGTGGCGATCCTCCTGGTGGGCGCCGCGCTGTTCGGCGGGCTGCTCCTCCTCCCGCTCTACTACCAGGTGGCGCGCGGCGAGTCGCCGCTCCACGCCGGCGTGCTGCTGGCGCCGCAGGGGATCGGCGCCGCGCTCGCGATGCCGATCTCGGGGCGGCTGACCGACCGGGTCGGCGGCGGCCGCGTCGCGGTCGTCGGGCTCGCGATCGTCGCCACCGCCACGGCGGTGTTCACGCAGCTCGGCCCGGAGACCTCGCTCGGACTCCTCTCCGGGACGCTCGTCGTGCGCGGCATCGGCATGGCGTGCTCGATGATCCCGCTGATGACCGCCGCGTACGCGACGCTGCCGCGGGATGCGCTCGCCTCGGGCGCGACCGCGCTCAACGTCGTGCAGCGCGTCGGCGGGTCGCTGGGCACCGCGATCCTCGCCGTCATCCTCCAGCACCAGATCGCTACGAGCGGCAGCGACCCGCAGGGGCTCGCCGACGCCTTTTCGACGACGTTCGCGTGGGCGCTCGCGCTCACGCTCGTCGCGGTTCCGGCGGCGCTCGTGCTCATGCGCAGGCCGGCGCGCGCGCAAGAGAGCGCCGCTCCCCGGCTGCTGGTCGCGTTCTCGGCGGCGACGCTCGCGATGGTCGGGGCGATCGTGCTGATGGCCCGCGCGGACAGCGGCTGGGCGGACGCGGGCGGCGTCGCCGCGATGCTCGCGGCGGCAACGTTCGTCCTCGTGGAGATCATGCGCGCGCTCCGCGACGAGGGCGAGCCGTCCGACCCGCCGACGCCTCCCGCGGGCCCGCGGCTGGCACCCTGATGTCCAATGTGGTTCGACCTCGACACGTTCGTGCTCGACGCGGCGCAGGCGCTGTGCGTCGCGCTGCCGGCGGCGGGGATCCCCGCGTTCCTGCTGCGTCTGAGAGGCCGCGGCTGGGCATTCGTGGCGCCCGTGTCGGTGGTGCTGAGCGTCGTCGCCATCGCCGCCGCCTCGACGAGCGCGGACGTGGTGACGTGGATCGCGCTGTTGCTCGTGCCGCCCGGGTGCGCGCTCGCGCTCGGCTGGGCGGCGCACGGCGCGCGGCCGTGGCTGGCGCTGGCGATCGTGCCGCTGCTCGCCGCCGGGTTCACGGGGCCCGACGACCCGCTTGGCCGGGCCGCCCGGCTGGTGATGATCGTCGGCTCGTGCGTGACCGCCGGCCGCCTGGTCGCCGGCGCGGCGCCGCTCACCTACATCAAGGTCGGCGTCGTCGCGATGTGCGTCATCGACTCGGTGTTCATCTTCGGTGACCTGTGGGGAGCGCAGAACGCGGCGTTCAACGCCGCCGTCCCGGCCGCCGGCCTGCCGCGGCTGCAGGTCGCCGACGTCGGCTCGGTGTCGACCGACTACGGCGACTACTTCATCGCCGGGCTCGTCGGCGGCATCCTCGCCGCGGAGCGGCGCCCGCAGTGGCTGGCGGCGGCCGCGACGCTGGTGGCCGCCGAGGCGTGGAACCAGCTGTTCCTCGTCGTCGACTCGCTGCCGGGCACCGTGCCGCCCACCGTCGTGATGCTCGCGTTCGGGGCCTGGGGCCGGCTACACGTCGAGCAGACCGTCGAGCGCCAGCAGGACGCCGCAGGCGAGCAGCCCGGCGGCCAGCAGCCGGCTCGCCCAGCGCAGCGCCCGGCTCCGGGGTGACGCCGCGGCCAGCGCGGTCAGCGCCGCCACGCCGACCGCCATCGCCCCCGCGGCGACGAGGACGTCGGCGCCGAGCGCGATCACGAGCAGCGCGGGGCGCGCGACCAGCGGGAACGCGACGGGCACGAGCGCCGCTCGCTCGCCCGGGAGGGCGGGCTCAGGCCCTGGCGGGCGCCGGATCAGGTCGGCGGCGCCCGTCACGAGCGCAACGAGCCCGGCCGCGAGGGCGAACGACGGGCCGCTGACGTCGAGCGCGTCGAGCACGAGGGTCCCGAGGGCCGCCGCGGCGACCACGGCGAGCGCGCCGATCGTGCCGCCCAGGGCTGCGGCGCGCGCGCCGCTCCACACCGGATCGTCGCCGGCGGCGACCCTCGCGATCCCGAAGGCGGCCCGCGCCGGGTTCAGCGTCAACAGCAGCACGGCGGCCCAGAGCCAGGCGGTCGGACCTTCGGGGTCGGGCGCCTCCTCGACCGCGATCGGGATCGTGCGCAGCAGCCCGGCCAGCGCGTGCTGCTGGTCGTCCATCCGGGTCGTGTCGTCGATGAACCAGGCGCCCGCCACCCGCTCCGGCCGCGCCGCGCCCGTGCCATCGGACTGCGCGTCCACGGCCAGGGCGGCGATGCACAGCGCGCGCTCGGCAAGCGGCGCCCGCAGGTCGGCGAGCCGCGGCTCCTCGCCGACGACCAGCCACCAGCCCGTGAAGGCCTCGTCGATCACGCCGTACCAGCCGCCGCGCGGGACGTAGGGGCCGCGTACGAGCCCACCCCACGGCCCGAAGCGCTGCTCGAGCCAGCGCGCCTGGATCCCGAACAGCTCCGCCTGGCGGCGCGCGTACGCGACCTCGTCGTCGGTCAGCCCGCGGAACCCGGCGGTCTCGGCCATGCCGTACGCCGCCCAGTGGTCGGGGATCGGCGGGAAGTACCCCTCCTCCTCGTCGCGCGACGTCGCCAGATACCTGCCGATCCGGTCCGCCGTCTCGCCCCACGCCTCGTCGGGGAACACGAGATGCAGCCGCGCGAGCGCCCAGTACGCCTCGCCCGTGTAGTACTTCGAATACTCGCCGGGGACCGGTTCGCCACGCGCCGGGTCGTACTCCGCGAGCACCGCCCCCGACCGCTCGGTCTGCGCGACGAGGAAGCGCCCGAGCCGGCGCAGGTCGGCCTCGTAGCGCGTGTCTCCGGTCGCGTCGCGGCGGATCGCGAGCCCGGCGGCGAGGAGGGCGGTCGCGCCCGTCGCGACCCGCCCCTGGTACTCCACGGCGGCCCAGCCGTCCCGTCGTACGAGCCGGTCGAGTGCCCACGCGGTCCCGCGGTCGGCCGAGGCGAGCGCGCCCGGAAGCCCTGCCACGGCGGCCTGGTAGAGGCCCATCGTCGCGCCGGCGTGGCGGACCTCGTTGTACTCCGGCGTCGCCGTGTCGCGTGCGCGGTCGTACTCGTACAGCCACGTGCCGTCCGCCCGCTGGTTGCGCACGAACCAGTCCACGGCCGAGCCGGCCGACTGCTTGAGCTCCGCGGCGCTGACCTGCGGGCAGCGCTCCGGCGGCGCGACCACCCCGAACGTGACCACGAGAAGGAGCGCGAGGGTCAGTCCGGCCCACGCGACGCGGCGGAGCGGACGGCTCATCCGCTCCGGCGCAGCAGCAGCGTCGGGAGCGCAAACCAGGCGGTCAGCGGCAGGCGGCTCAGCGAGAGCGCGACCGCCGCTCTGCCGGCCAGAACGGCGCCGTCGCGGTCGACGACCTCGAGCCGCGCTCCCGGCTCGACCCGGAAGCGGGCCAGCCAGTCGAGCCCGCGGACGAGCCCGGCGAACCGCCGCTGCCGGTCATCTGCCGGATCGAACCGCAGCACGCGGTCGCGCGTGGACGGCACCGCCCAGATCACGAGCACGGAGATGCCGAGGTAGGAGAAGACCTGCACCGCCGCCGACGCCTCGATCGCGACGTGGAACACGACCGCGACCCAGACGGCCGCGTAGCGGGTGCGCCGCGACCACAGCCCGAGCGCGATGAACAGCTCGGTGAGCACGACGAACTTGGCCGCGCCGGTGTGGAGCGTGCGGTCGGTCAGCAGGGACACCACCCAGTCGGGCAACGCCCCGAGCTCGTCGCGCGCCGCGGTCACGCGCCCCCACGTGACGGCGCCGCCGAACCAGTCGGGGTCGAGGAGCTTGCTCAGCCCCGACGCGCCGTAGACGGCGGCGCACTCGAACCGCAGCAGCCACAGCGGCCACGCCGGGCCGGTCGCGGCGGCCGGCGCCGCCGCCAGCAGGCCGAGGACGATGACGAGGTAGGCGGCGTTGTTGTGGAAGTGCGTGGTGGAGAGGAAGAGGTTGTAGGCGACGATCGCGAAGCAGGTCGCCGTCGCCACGCGGGCCAGCAGGCCGAGCGACATGGCGACGGCCGCGACGGCCGCCAGCCACAGCAGGCCGACGTAGACCGCGTCGGGCACCTGCGGATACCAGGCGGCATACGGCTCGTAGAACGCGTCGCGGTAGGTCCGGCCGTCGAGCGAGTCGGCCAGGTACGGCCGCAGGTGCAGGAGCACCGCCGGGCCGGCCAGGACCCGCAGGACCTGGAGCGCGCGCAGGCTGACGCGGCGGCCGAGCAAGTCGTCGAAGGCGGCGATCGCCCCACGAGGCCGCGCAGCGACCGCGCTCACCGGACGCTGCTCCTGAGCACGCTGACGCGCGGCGGGTCGTCGTTGTGCCACGCCGTGACGGTCGCCTCCAGGTAGCGCGTCTCACGGTCCCGCGGCGTGTGCTCCGCGACCCAGTCGAGCGCGGAATCCAAGAACGCCAGCTGGTTGTCGAGCCCGGCGTCGGCATGGTGGCGCACCCCCGGGTACGTCAACCCGCGCCCCTGCACCAGTTCGTCCCAGCGATACCCCGACCACGGCTGCTCGATCGGGACGCGCCGCCCGTCAGCGGTCACGCGCACGATGTCGGCCCGCCACGTGCTCGACTCCGGGAACATCTGGAACGCGAACGGCTTGTGGTCGGTCCAGTAGCCACGGGCCGCGAGGCCCACCTGCAGGGCCACGACGGCCACGACGACGACCCGCCGCCCGACGACCCTGACCCGCGAGTTCACGCGGCTACGACACCGACCATGGGGCGGCGATCCTCGCGTATCTCCGACCGCCGTTCAATCCGCGAGGTTGGAGGGTCAGTCCGCGAGCTCGGCGAGCCGCCGCTCGAGGAACGCGCGTTCCGCGTCGGAGTGGACGAGCTCCAACGCGCGCCCGTAGGCCGCGCGAGCGTCGCCGATCCGGCCGAGCCGGCGCAGGAGGTCGGCGCGGGTGGCATGCAGGTAGTGGTAGCGGTCGAGCTCGAGGCGCTCCACCAGCGCGAGCGCGGCGTCGACGTCGCCCGCCTCGGCGACCGCGACCGCGCGGTTGAGCTCGGCCACCGACGAGCCGGTCGCCTCCGCGAGCTCGCCGTACCGCGCCGCGATCCGCGGCCAGTCCGCGGGCTCCTCCATGTGCAGCGCCGCGAGCTCCGCCTGCAGGACGTACTGGCCGCGGCCGCCGAGCGCCAGCGCCCGCTCCAGCTCCGCGTGTCCCTCGGCGATCTGGCCGGCGTGCCACAGCGAGCGGTCCTGGTCGCGCAGGAGGACCACCTCGCCGCCCGAGAACCGTGCGTTCCGGCGGGCGTCGTTGAGCAGCATCAGCGCCAGCAGGCCGTGCGCCTCGGGCTCGTCGGGCATCAGCTCGGCGAGCGCGCGACCGAGCCGGATCGCCTCGGCGGCGAGGTGTTCACGGGGTGGGTGGGATGAATATCCCTCGTTGAAGATCAGGTAGTCCGCGGCGAGCACCGCGGCGAGCCGGTCGGGGAGCAGGTGCGCCGGCGGCACGCGGAACGGGATGCCCGCGGCGGCGATCCGGCGCTTCGCGCGTACGAGCCGCTTGGCCATCGTCGCCTCCGGCACCAGGAACGCGCGCGCGATCTCCTCGGTCGTCAGCCCGCCGAGCGTCCGCAGCGTGAGCGCGACCTGGGCGTCGAGCGCGAGCGCGGGATGGCAGCAGGTGAAGATGAGCTCGAGTCGCTCGTCCGGGATCGTGGTCTCGTCCATGGCGTCCTCCACCGTCTGCGGGACGTCGAGCAGCCGCGTCTTCTCGGCCAGCGTGCGGTCGCGCCGGATGCGGTCGACCGCGCGGTTGCGCGCGGTGGTCACCAGCCAGGCGCGCGGGCTGGCGGGCGTGCCGTCGCCGGGCCAGCGCTCGGCGGCGATCGCGAACGCCTCCTGCGCGGCCTCCTCGGCGAGCTCGAAATCGCCGAGGAAGCCGATGAGCGCCGCCAGGACGCGCGCCCACTCGTCGCGGAAGACCTGCTCCAGGATCGCTACCACTCCACGATCGGCCGGACCTCCACGGCGCCGCCTTGCCGGGCCGCCGGGATCCGCGAGGCGAGCTCGATCGCCGCGTCGATGTCGTCGGCCTCGTAGAGCAGCCAGCCGCCGAGCGCCTCCTTGACCGCGACGAACGGGCCGTCGGTGGTCAGCGTCCTGCCGTCCTGCACGCGGACCGTGGTGGCCATCTCGGGCGGCTGGAGCTGCTGCCCGGGCGTGACCCCGGGGGTCTCGCTGACCGCGCGGTACGCGGACGCGATGTCCTGCTGCTCGGCCTCCGAGAGCGCCGCCCACTTCTCGGCCTCGTACGGGTTCGGCGCGTCGCCCTGCTGGATCAAGAGCATGTACTTCACGGCTACCTCCTCATCGGTGTGTGGAGCATGTCGCCTCTGAGACGAACGGGCGCCGCGGAGATGGACACGCGGTGAGACCGGGAGGCCATCCGGGTAGGGGAGCCTATGGTGGCGCCTCGGGAGGGCGCCGTCATGACAGGGGAGGAACGTCTCATGCACAAGAGACGCGCTTGCGCCGCAGCCATCGCGTTCGCGGCGATCGCTTTCGTACCGGCGGCCTCCGCCGGCGCGCATTCTGCCGCTTGCGACGACACGGCGCTGACGAAGGCGCCGGCCGCCGAGCGGTTCGAGGATTGGGGGTCCAGCAGCTGTAGGAATGCGTCGGTGGCGACGACCGTCGACGAGACGGCGGCCGCGTCGGCCGCGTCGGCCGCGAGCGGTGAGCGGAAGGGCACGTTCAAGCAGGTCGGGCACGAGCCGCTCCTCGACCGCGGCATGAACGCGGCCCTCGCCGTGCAGGGCGACTACGCGTATATCGGCAGCCGGACCGACGGCGGCCACGAGGGGATGCCGCACGGCGGGATCATGGTCGTCGACATCTCGAAGCCGCAGAGGCCCGAGCTGCTCGGCCCGCCGCTCGACGCAAAGGCCGGCGAGTCGACGCGCGAGCTGCGCGTCTGGCGGTCACAGGACATCCTGATCGTGCTGAACACGAACTGCGGAGTCGGCGACGAGCTACACCACTGCACCCAGCCGTCGATCAGCAACCTCCGCTTCTACGACATCTCGGGACGCCACGCCCGCAGGCCGCAGCAGCTTGTCCAATTCAACCGGGACACGCACGAGTTCTTCCTGTGGGAGGACCCGCGCGACCCCGAGCGGGCGCTGATCTTCGCCGGCAACGCCAGCTCGACCTGCGCCACGAGGGGCGGCTCGCTGAGCTGCCCGTTCGCGGTCTGGGATATCTCGCCGGTGCTCGAGGGGAAGGAGCCGGTCACGCTATTCAGCGGCGTGTATCCGTACACCCGCTTCCCGCCGGCGCCGGCCCCGGTGCAGAAGCCGACGGGCGGCCTGCACTCGCTCTCGGTCAGCAACGATGGCAGCCGGGCGTACTTCGCGCTGCTGACCGGCGGGTTCGCGATCGTCGATACCACCGAGTTCGCGCAGGGCACGCCGGGCGCGCAGCCGCGGCCCATCACCCTCAACGAGTCCAGGCCGGTGTGGCCCGGGCCGGGGGCGCACAGCGCGATCAAGCTCTGGGGCCAGGACTGGGCCTGGGTCTCCGACGAGGTGTACGGGACGGCCACCGGCTCCGGCCACGGCTGCCCGTGGGGCTGGGCGCGGATGATCGACATCAGCAATCCAAGGACGCCGACCGTGGAGGCCGACTACCGGGAGCCCGAGAACGACCCGTCCACGTGCATGGACTGGAACCCGCCGAGGACGTCGTATTCGGCGCACAACCCGACGCTGACGCCGCACATCGCGTTCAGCACCTGGCATTCGGGCGGCATGCAGGCCGTCAGCCTCGAGGACCCGACCCAGCCCTATCAGCTGGCCGAGTTCAGCCCGAAGCCGCTTGACTCCGTGATGCTCGAGGACCCGCGCCTCTCGTCCGACCCGGACACGGGCCGGAACGAGAAGGTCGTGATGTGGAGCTACCCCGTCATCCAGGACGGCCTCATCTACGTGATCGACCTGCGCAACGGCCTCTACGTCCTCAAGTACACCGGGGCGTTCGGGAATGAGGTCAGGACGGCGCGCTTCCTGGAGGGCAACTCCAACCAGGGCACGGCGCTCTGCTACGAGCCCGTCGGCGAGGCACCGCCCCACTGCCGTTAGCCGCGCCCGCGGCCGGAGCTACGCCGGGTCGGCGTAGCTCCGGCCGCCCTCGGCCTAGCCTGAGGAGTCGTGAGCGATCTCCTCCGGGTCCTGGCGGTCCTGCTGCTGGTGGCCGCCAACGCGTTCTTCGTGATCGGCGAGTACTCGGTGGTGACGGCACGGCGAGGCGCGGTGGCGGCGCTGGCCGAGAGCGGGACACGGGGCGCTCGGGCGGCGCTGCGGCTGATGGACGACCCGGTGCGCGTGATCTCGACCGTGCAGGTCGGCATCACGGCGGTCGGCATCCTCACCGGCGCGGTCGGCGAGCCGGTCGTGCGCGACCTGCTCGGCGGAGGCATCCCGTCCTGGCTCGCGTTCGTGATCGCGTTCGGGTCCGTCACATACCTGTCGGTCGTGTTCGGCGAGCTGGTGCCGAAGGCGCTCACGCTCGACCGGGCGGAGCGGCTCGCCGCGCTGGTGGCGCCGCCGGTCGAGATGATCGCGCGCGTGCTGAGCCCGATGGTCTGGGTGCTCGAGCTCTCCGCGTCCGCGCTGCTGCGCCCGCTCGGGGTGCGCGAGGTGCGGGCGGGGGAGGGGGTCCGCAGCGCGGCCGAGCTGCAGGCCTTGGTGGACGAGGCCGAGGTCTCGGGGGTCATCCCGCGCGCCCAGGAGGAGCTCCTGCACAACGTGTTCGACTTCGCGGGCCGCGAGGCGGGCGACGTGATGGTCCCGGCGCCCGACGTCGCGTGGCTGGACGTTGACCTGCTCCCGGAGCCCGCGCTCGAGGAGGTCGCCGCGAAGCCGTTCAGCCGCTACCCGGTCGGGCGCGGGTCGCTCGACCACCTGGTCGGCGTCGTCCACGTGCGCGACCTCGTCGCCGCGGCCCGCAGCACCCCCGGCACGCCGGTCGGGGAGCTCGCCGAGCCGGTGCCGGTGGTCCCCGCCACCAAGGACCTCGGCGCGCTGCTGCGCGAGCTGCGCGAGCAGCGGCGGCACCTCGCGATCGTCGCCGACGAGTACGGCGGCACCGCGGGCATCGTGACGCTGGAGGACATCCTCGAGGAGATCGTCGGCGAGATCGAGGACGAGTACGACCTCCCCGACGACACGCTCGAGCGGATCGACGACACGACCGTGCGCGTCTCCGGCTCGATGACGATCGACGACTTCAACGAGACCGTCGGCACGGAGCTGCCCCAGGACGACGCGCGCACGCTCGCCGGCCTCGTCTTCAACGCCTTGGGGCGGCGTCCCCGGACCGGGGACGAGGTGGAGATCGACGGCGTCCGCCTCCGGGTTGAGGAGACCGACGCGGCCAGGATCACGCGCCTGCGCGTGGAGTTGCCGGCGAGTTGAGCCGTGCGCGCCTCGACGCACGCGCTCGCCGGCCTGACGGTTGCCTCCCTGGGCGTCGTGTTCGGCGACATCGGCACCAGCCCGCTGTACGCGATCAAGACCGTCTTCTCCATCGACGGCGGGGTGGTGCAGCCGACGCGCGGCGACGTCTACGGCGTGATGTCGCTCGTGTTCTGGGCGATCACGCTGATCGTCTCGGTCAAGTACGTCGCGTTCGTCTTGCGGGCGGACAACGACGGCGAGGGCGGGATCATGGCGCTCGTCGCGCTCGCCCAGCGCGCGACGCGGAACATGGCGAGAGCGGGCGTCCTGGTCGCGCTCGGCGTCTTCGGCGCGTCGCTGTTCTACGGCGACAGCGTCATCACGCCCGCGATCTCGGTGCTGTCGGCGGTGGAGGGCCTCGAGATCGCCGCGCCGGAGCTGGAGTCGCTGGTGGTCCCGATCTCGATCGCGGTCCTCACGGCGCTGTTCGCCGTGCAGCGGTGGGGCACGCACGCGGTCGGGCGGGTCTTCGGCCCCGTCATGGCGGTCTGGTTCATCACGATCGGGGTGGCGGGGGCGAGCGAGGTCGTCGAGCACCCGGAGGTCGCGGGCGCGCTGTCGCCGAGCTACGCGCTCGAGTTCGTGCTCGACCGGCCGAGCGTGGCGTTCGTGGCGATCGGCGCCGTGATGCTCGCGATCACCGGGGCGGAGGCGCTGTACGCCGACCTCGGCCACTTCGGCCGGGGGCCGATCCGCCGCGCGTGGTTCGGGCTCGTGTTCCCCGCGCTGACACTGAACTACCTCGGCCAGGCGGCCTTCGTCCTGCACCATCCCGGCGGGGCGGAGAACCCGTTCTTCCTGCTGCTGCCGGGATGGGCGCGCATGCCGATGGTGGTGCTGGCCACCGCCGCGACCGTCATCGCCTCGCAAGCCGTCATCTCGGGCGCGTTCTCGATCTCGCGGCAGGCCGTGCAGCTCGGCTTCCTCCCGCGCCTGACGGTCCGGCACACGTCCCCGCAAGCGGTGGGCCAGGTGTACGCGCCGGCCGTCAACTGGGCGCTGTACGTCGTGGTCGTGGCGCTGGTCGTCGGCTTCGGCTCCTCGCAGCGGCTCGGCTCGGCATACGGCGTCGCGGTCAGCGGCACCTTCGTGATCACGACGATCCTGTTCGTGACGGTGGCGCGGCGGCGGTGGCGCTGGCCGGTGTGGGCGATCGCGGCGGGCGCCGCGCTGCTCCTCGTCGTGGAGGGGACCTTCCTGGCGGCCAACCTCGCGAAGATCCACCACGGTGGCTGGCTGCCGCTGGCCATCGCCGCCGGCGTCTTCACGGTGATGACGACGTGGCACCGCGGTCGCGAGCTCGTCGCCGCCAGCCGCGTGCGCGAGGAAGGCCCGCTGCAGCGCTTCGTCGACGAGCTGCATTCGCTCGATCCTCGGCTCCCGCGGGTGCCCGGCACCGCGGTGTTCCTCAGCCCGTCGCATGACACGACCCCGCTCGCCATGCGTGCCAACGTCGAGGTCAACCACGTGCTCCATGAGCAGGTCGTGATCGTCACCGCGAAGTCGGAGGACGTGCCGCACGTGGCGCGCCGCAAGCGCGTCGCGGTCGACCACCTCAGGTGGTCCGACGACAACATCACGCACGTGGAGGCGCGGTTCGGGTTCAAGGACCGGCCTGACATCCCGGACGCGCTCAAGCTCGCCCGGAAGCAGATCGCCGAGCGCGGCCCGAACCTCGACGAGCCGACGTACTTCATCTCGCGCGTCGCGATCCGGGTGACCGGCGCGCCCGGGATGGCGCGCTGGCGCAAGCGGCTGTTCGTCGTGCTGGCCCGCAACGCGGCGACGCCGGAGGACTACTTCGGCCTCCCGGACGACTGCACGATCACAATGGGCTCCCGGATCCCACTCTGACTACGAGCCACGCGATCGACGGACGCGCGCGTCATCCCCGCGAGCTTGCGCGACTGCGCTGGGGCAGTCAGGATCGGCAGATGCGAACGGCGATCCTCACCATCGCGGGCGTCGGCGCCGCGCTGGGCCTCAGCGCCCCGGCGTCCGCGCAGCCCGAGCCTGGTCACGCGAGCTGCGCGGAGTTCGGCGGCAACGTCGCGTTCCTGGCGACGTCACTCGGCCCGGCCTTCGGCGCCACGGCTTCCGGCGTCGCGTCCAGCGGTCCTAAGGCGTTTCCGACGCTCGTCGTCGGCCCCGAGCAGGCCGTGCTCTGCGAACCGCGTCCGTGAATCCCGGACCGACGGGGGCTCGCGATGGACGCGCAGCTTGAGCAATGGCGCTCGTCGGGCCGGACGTTCGACTACCTCGGGTTCGAGGTCTTCTACCGACAGGAGGGAACGGGGCCCGTGCTGTTGCTCATGCACGGCTATCCGTTCAGCTCGTTCGATTGGCATGCGATCTGGCAGGCGTTGAGCGAGCGGTTCACGCTGATCGCTCCGGACATGCTCGGGATGGGCTTCTCCGCCAAGCCGGTCGAGTACGAGTACTCCGTGCACGATCACGCGGACATGCACGAGGCTCTGCTCGAGCACCTGGGCGTCTCGGAATTCCATGTCCTGGCTCACGATGTCGGCGACAGCGTCGGGCAGGAGCTTCTGAGCCGGTTCGAGGAGCGCCACGAGCGCAGCCGTCCGTACGAGATCCGCTCGATCACCTGGCTGAACGGCGGCATGTTCGTCGAGGCCTACCAACCGCGGGTCATCCAGAAGCTCACCGCGAAGACCCCGCTCGGTGGGCTCTTCGCGAAGTACCCGCGGCTGTTCCTGTCCGATGCAGTCCTCCGGCCGGCCGTGGCGGAGGCGTTCGGGCCGAACACCAAGCCGTCGGACGAGTTGTGGCGGCGGTTCAGCGAGATCGTCGACTACAACGACGGCCGCCGCGTCGCCCACAAGGTCGGTCGGTTCATCTTCGACCGCTACCGGCACCGCAACCGCTGGGTGCGGGCCATGCGCGAGACCCGCGTGCCCATGCGCTTCATCGACGGTCCGTACGACCCCAATTCCGGTCGTCACATGGCCGCTCGCTATGCCGAGTTGATCCCGAAGCCGGACGTGATCCTGCTCGCTGACGAGATCGGTCACTGGCCGCAGATCGAGGACCCAGAGCGCGTCCTGACGCACTTCCTCGAGTTCGTCGAGCCGCTGGCGCGGCGGTAGGCGCTGTTCAGGAGCCGGTGGCGTCCTCAGTAACGATCAGCTGACGCGCGCCGCGTCCGCGATCTGCGCGGCCGTTGCTTGCCAGCCGAACCGGTGCAGCGCGTCGAGATCGGCCGGGTCGACAGGCGCTCGCGGAGAGGCCGCGACCTGCTCGGCGAACCGGTCGCGTGCCTCCGGGGTGGCACCCGGTCCGGAGAGCCGGTAGCGCGGCGGGAGCATCGGCCCGAACAGCAGCGGCTCGCAGAGCGCATCCCATTCGATCGGCTCGGGCGCGACCCCGAGCTCTTCCGAGAGCGTCAGCGCGAGTGCGTTGTGGGCGTCGATCGGCGGCCGCGGCTGGGCGGGCACCGACCGCATGTGTGCGTCGGGCGGCAGCGGCAGCTCGCCGCTCCAGACGGCCACGATCCAGCGCGCCTGCAGCTCGAGCAAGGGGAAGTACGGGCCCTGCGCGAGGAACTGGCCGATGAACCCGAGGCCCTCCAGATCGGGGTGGAAGGTCCGCTGGTAGAGCGCGAGATCCGGCCCCAGCAGGCTGCGGACGTCATCGCCGAGGTAGGGCAGGTCGACGTCGTATCCGGTCGCGCAGAGGATCGCCTCGACGGTCTCGCTCGAGCCGTCGGTGAAGGTCACGGTGCGGCCCTGGATCGACGCGATGCCCGGGCGGCAGACGATGCTCGCGTCGCGCACCTGTGCCAGGTAGTCCTGGCACAGGGACAGCCCGGCCACGCGCACGTCCTCGTGCGGCGCGGGCGCGCCGAAGTCCGCGGGGTTGCCCGCGACGCGCTCGATGCGCTCGCGCTGCCGCCGGCTCCACTCGTCCCCGGCCAGCAGCCGGCGCTCGAGGGCGCCGAACAGCGTGTACCACTGCCAGTCGGACGAGACCGCGTCGACCACCTTCTGGATCACGTACCGCGGCTTGCGGAAGGCGGAGACGACCGGGGCGTGCGGCGCGAGGTCGGACGCGATCTCGAGGCCGCTGATCCCGTTGCCGTACACCAGCGTGGTCCGATCACTGAACGGTTCGGCGCCCGGGTAGTCGAACGCGTGGAGGACCTCGCCTCGGAAGGCGTCGACGATGCCCGGCAGCTGCGGCTTGCGGAACCGGCCGGACGCGACGACCACTGCATCGAACCGCTCTCCGTCGACTGTCCAGCCCGGGCGAACCTCCTCCACCCGCGTGTCGAACCGGATGCGGTCGACCACGCCGAACGCGCGCGCGTAGGTTTCGAGGTAGGCCTGGATCTGCTCGGCCGCCGGATGCAAGGGATGGTCGGCCGGCGCGGGGAAGTCGGAGAACGCCGTCATCGCGCGGCTGGTGTTCGTATGCATCCCCGGCCACACACCGCTGTGAGCCGCGGTCGGCTGCCACTGGCCGCCCAGCGCGGCGCTGGCTTCGAACACCGTCACATCGAAGCCCACCTCCAGCGCATGCTTCGCAGCCGCCAGGCCGGAGGGACCGGCGCCGACGACCGCGACCCGAGCTCCCTCGCGCAGCCTCACGGGGCGACACTACAGGCCGGCTCCGCGTCAGAGCTGCCGGGAAGACCAGAGGAGCGCGGCGAGCAGGATCGACACCACGCTGACGATCAATCCCACGATCCAGCCGGCGACGTCCTGACCGACGAGGACAGCGCCGAGCGCGACCCCGATGCCCACGATGCCGCCCGTGGCGATCAACCGCATCACGCCGCGCTCGACTACCGTCCGCCGGCGCTCCCGTCCCGGAACCATGCCCTGCGGCCGGTCCCCACGGCGCGATTCGCGCTCGCGGAAACGGGCCTCGCGCTTGGCCTGCTCGTCGCCCGAGTCGCGGACGGTGGGAGGGCGATCCTCCGGCGTCATGTGGGCGAAGTCTAGTCGCGCATTGGCGTACGATCCCGTCTGGCAGGCAGGCGGCGCGGGGAGGTGCCGGAATGTTGGGAAGGGCGTTAGTGCTGGCGGCAGCAGCGTGCGCGCTGTTGCCGGCGTCGGCCCAGGGTGCGGACGCGTGTCCGAACGGGTGGTCGCCGGAGAAGCGGGTGGAGTTCGCGCCGCCGGTGCCGGCGGTCGCGACGGACGTCGTGAATCCGGAGCGTGAGGATGGCTGCACGCTGCTGGACGTGATCTGGGAGCCAGAGCCGTTCGCCGACCACGGCAAGTTCGTCGCGCACGTGGCCCGCACGACGGAGGCGTTCGTCGACGAGGGGCTGCTCACAGAGTCCGAAGCGGACGCCGTCCGCGCGGCCGCGGCGCGGTCGCAGGTCGGCGCGAGCGCCGACCGGCAACTCGACAACACATGCCCGAGCCGGATCGCGTTCAGCTTCGACGACGGCACGTCGTTCTATCGGCCGTGGACGCTGCAGCTCCTGCGCGACAAGCAGGTGCATGGCGTCTTCTACGACAACGGGTTCCGCGTGGAGGCGAACCCGCAGATCGCGAGGTTCCAGGTGCGCGAGGGCCACGTCCAGCTCAACCACACCTACAGCCATCCGCACCTGAACCAGCTCTCCGACGCGGCGGTCATCGACGAGGTCATGCGCACCGAGCAGGCGCTGGCGGCCGCCGAGGCGCCGCTGACCTTCAAGGGGTTCCGGCCGCCGTTCTTCGAGGCCAACGCGCGCGTGCAGGCGCTGATCCGTGGGCTCGGCTACACGCTGTCGCTGGGCGCGGTCCAGACCGACGACTGGGACCCGGCCCGCACGGCGGGCGAGATCCGCGACGCGATCGTTCGCCAGCTGGCGCCGGGCGCGGTGATCCTCCTGCACGACGGCCCGAACGACACTCCGGCCGGCGCGGCCTCGGTCGAGGCGCTGGGGCAGATCATCGACATCGCGCGCTCGCGCGGGTTCTGCTTCGGCGTGACCGACCACACCGGCGAGGTGGTGGCGAGCCGGTACGTGTCGTCCGGTCGGCCGATCGCCCAGATCGTCAATCCGGTGCCGTACAACGTGCTGGTGCGGCCGGGTACGCCGCCGCAGCCGTTCGTGTTCGTCGACACGCCACTCGAGATCGCCGCCGACCACAGCCCCGCCACGTTCACGCGCGGGCAGAGCGGCACGCTGACCGTGACCGTGTCCAATGACAGCGACGCACCGACTGACGACAGCACGGTCACTGTTACCGACGCGATCCCGGCCGGTCTGGTCGCCACCGCGGCCTCCGGCGCCGGGTGGACGTGCAGCGGCACGACGACGGTCAGGTGCACGCGAGCCGAGATCCTGGCGCCGGGCTCGGCCTACCCGCCGATCACGATCACGGTCAACGTCGCCACCAACGCGCCGTCGATGGTGACCAACGCGCCGCGGGTCGTGGGCCACGGCGGGGTCTGGCAGGACAGCGCCTCGGACCCGATCGAGGTGGTCGACTAGCACCACTGCGATACAGGCGCTGCCGGGTAGAGGCAGGTCGTGCGCCTCTACCCCGACATAGCCGCCCCGAGGGCGGCCGCGATCCTCAGCGATCTCCTCATCCTCGTGCTGCTCGTGCTGCTCGCCTGGCTCGGGCTCAAGGTCCACGACACCGTCGTGGAGCTGGCCAGTGTGCCGCGCGCTGTCAGTGACGGCGGCAGCGCCATCCAACGCGGCTTCGAGTCAGCCGGCGACGCCGTCGGCGACGCACCGGTGGTCGGCGAGCCGCTCGCCGGAGCGCTGCGGGACGTCGGGGCGGGGACCGGTGGCCGGATGACCGAGGCCGGGCGCCAGGGCGAGCAGGACGTCAACGACCTGGCGGACCTGCTCGGTGCCCTGGTGTTCCTGTTGCCGGCGAGCGTCGCGCTGGCCCGGTACCTCCCGGCCCGGATCACGGCCGTGCGGCGGTTGAGCGCCGCCGCGCAAGCGATCGGCCCCGTGCTCACGCCGGACCGCGAGCGCACGCTCGCGATGCGCGCGGTATACGGACTGCCGTACGAGCGCCTCGTCCGCTACACGCGCGACCCGCTCGCCGACCTCGAAGAAGGCCGCTATGACCGGCTCGTCGCGGCCGCGCTCGACGACGCCGGACTGCGGCCGGCACGAGTCCGGTCGTAATGCTGGTTGTCAGGGAGCCGCGAAGTCGGCACGGCCTGCGAACTGCGCGTCGACCTCGGGACGCGTGAGCTCGTAGAGCCCGAGCCGCTGCCCGCCCGGACTTCGGAAGGTCGCGCACGGCCCGAGGGAACGGTCCGTCGCCGGCCAGGTGGTTCGGCGAGGACCACTCGCGGCCCGTGCGTCCCGATCGCAACCTCGGCTACACGTGTGCCCATCGCCTCGATGGCGACTCAGCCGCGACTCGGCAGCGGCGAGCGGATGCGCTGGTGCGCATCTCCGCGTAGGATCGGCCCAACCAACCCTGGAGGGGGGAACATGAGAAGAGCTTGGCTCGTCGCGACGCTGCTCGTGGCGGTGTGCGCAGCGGTCCCGGCCTGGGCACACGACCCCGCGCCGTCGCCGACCGTCGAGTGGGTCGATCCCGAGAGCGCGGAGGCCCAGGGATCGGCGCTGAACATGACCGCGGTCGGCCATAACGATCTCGGCGGCCGCGGCTTCAACGCCGACGTGTGGGTGCACGAGCAATATGCGTACGTCGGGTCCTGGGGCTTCTCCGACTACGCCTCCGGGTCGAAGCAGCGCTTCTGCCCCAACGACGGGGTTGCCGTCATCGACACGCGCGATCCCGCTCGGCCGCGCACCGTCGCGACGCTCGTCAGCCCGCCAGGAACGTCCGCCGAGGATGTCGTGGTCTTCACGGCGCGGTACGGCACCCTCGCCGGCCGCGACCTCGCGGTGGTCGGCATCCAGGTCTGCGGCGGAGACCGCCGCGAGCCCGGCTTCTTCCGCGGCCTGCAGGTGTTCGACGTCACGAATCCCGCCACCCCCGCCGAGATCGGGCGGCTGAGCACCGGGTGCTGCGCGCGCGGCCTGCATGAGCTCGAGGTGCAGCACCGGACCGACCTCGGGCGCACGTTCGTCTACGCCAGCGTCCCGACGAGCGAGTACAGCGAGCCCGGGTCGCCGAGCGGGCGGCGGGACCTGATGGGCCGCGGCGACTTCCGGCTGATCGACATCACGAACCCGAGGCTGCCGTTCGAGGTGTCGAACTGGGGCGTCCACCGCGACCTCGGCGGCCCGACCGGTCCCGGCCTGGGGTGCGACGCCGACGCCGAGTACGGGCACAGCCCTGAGCCGTCAGCCGACGGGAAGCTGGCCTTCATGTCCTACTGGGACTCCGGGTTCGTCGCGCTCGACGTGAGCGACCCGGCACGCCCGATCATGAAGGGGCATACGACCTACCCCGCCAACGCGGACGGCGACGGCCACTCGTCGAACTATGACGAGGGGCGCAAGCTGCTGTTCAGCGCCGACGAGGACTTCTGCAAGACGTCCGGCTCGGCGACCGAGAAGGGGTTCGGCTACCTGCGCGTCTGGGACTACGCCAACCTCGCCGCACCGCGGCAGGTCGGCACGTTCAAGACGGCGAACGCCAGCGGCAGCAAGGACACGAAGGCGGGCGACTACACGATCCACAACCCGCTGCTCGTCGGGAACACGCTCTACATCTCGTGGTACACGGACGGCATCCGGGTCGTCGACGCCAGCGACCCGCGCCGCCTGCGCGAGGTGGCGAACTTCGTCCCGCCGGCGGTCAACAACCCGATCCAGCCGTCCCAGCGCGGGACCCTCACCAACACGACGCAGGTGTGGGGCGTGGCGTACGACGAGGCCCGCGACCTCGTCTACGCGAGCGACATGAACTCGGGCCTCTGGATTCTCCGCCGCACCGGCGGATAGGCGCACTGGCGCGCGGCCCTGGTTAGCCAGGGCCGCGCGCCTCGATGCGTCAGGGCTTGAACGTGAAGATCCGGAGCCCGCGATCGCGGTCGGAGCCCAGGATGTACTTCGTGCCGCCGAGGCGGTGGACCTCGACGCCCCAGTAGTTGGAGCCGCCCTGCTCGACGAACGCGCCGACCTCCTTGAGGCCGCCGTCGTTGTAGCTCAGCACGCGCATGCCGAGCGCGTAGTGGGAGACGTAGACGAGCTTGGCGTCGGGGTCGGTGGCGACCTCGTGGACCGTCATGTCGCCGAAGTTCTCGGCGAACGCCTCGCTCTGGCCCTCCGGCGGCGCGTAGATGTCGATCTCCTGCATCTTCGCGCCCGGGGTCAGGTTCGTCTTGTACATGTGCGTGTAGCCCCAGCCGTCGAACACGGCGGACATGTCCACCGGGACGGACGGGCCGGCCGGCGTGGGCGTGCCACCGGCGGTCGCGGTGCTGTCGCACGTGTAGTCGGTGCCCGGTTCGACGCCGAGGAGGCGGAAGCCGTCCTTGCGCGAGACGAAGATCGCCGGCGTCGTGGCCGACTCCGCGAGCATCGTCACCAGCGTCTCGCAGCCGTCCTGACCCGTCCGGTTGAACACGATCAGGCCCTTGTAGCCCGCGGCGACGATGTTGTTCAGCTTGACCTGGAAGTCGCACACGCCGCGCTCGACGACTGCGATGAGGTCGCCGTTCGCAGCGGGCACCGGGTCGCAGCCGAGGCCGAGGAACCGCGTGTCACCCGACAGCGGGTTGTCCTTGTTGACCGGCTTCGTGGCCGAGCCCTGGATGGCGGTGAACGTCTGGCCCGCCGCCGGGCCGCCCTTGAAGGTGGCCTGGACGCGGTACGGGTTGAAGTCCTCGTCCGTCGCGAAGAAGTACTTGTTGTCGTTCGTGAACTCCGCCTCGTGCGCGTTGCCCTCCGGCGTGATCGTCTGCCCGAACGGCGTGCGCGCCGGATCCGCCGCCGCGAAGTCCGTGTCGGACAGCGGCTTGGGGCTGGCCGGGTCGGTCACGTCGAGCGTGACGTAGCCGCCGTCCCAGTAGGACATGAGCATGACGTCGCGCCCGTTGATGTGCTTGACGATCATGTCGTGGCTGAACACGGCGTCGCCGTGCGGCCGGCCCGGACCGGTCTGGGCGAACTGGTCGAGGTTCGTCTCGGAGACGACCGCCGGCTTGCTCGGGTTCGTGATGTCGAGGATGTCGACGTCCGGCTCCTCGAGGTCGTCGACGAGCACGACGTAGACCTTGCCGGTCTTGCGGCCGGCCGAGTCCCGCTGCTCCCACGCGAACGCGGAGTGCGTCTGGTTGGCCTTCGTCTGCGGCACGCCGCCGCTCTGGCTGCCGTCCTTCTTCGTGAAGTCGCCGGCGCCCTCGACCAGCTTCTTGGGCTGGCGCGGGTTCGTCACGTCGACGAGCGTGATGCCGCCGACGCCGTTGGTCGTGCCCGGGCACCACTCGTTCTGGTACACGAGCAGGTCGCCCTTGTACGACGGCGTGTTCAGGGACACGACCTGCGAGCCCTCGCCCGAGTACGTGTCGACGTGGCTCGGGACGTAGCCGGCCGCCTTCGGGCTGGCTGGGTTGCTGATGTCCACGATCTGGACGCCGCCGCGGCCGCACGCAGGCTCGTAGAACATCGTCAGGTAGGCGTAGTTGCCCTTGGCCGAGACATCGGCCACGCGGCCCTCGCCGCCGAGCTTCCCGCCGAGGTCGAACTTGCCGACCAGGTTCAGGCCCTTGGCCTGGGCCGGCACGGTGTTGCGGCCGGTCACACTGCCGGCCGCGCCGTGCGACTTCCAGTGCACACCGAGACCGGAGTTGATCCAGCTGTCATCCGCCGTTCCGCCGATGGGATGCGCACCCGCGGTCCCCCCCGCGAGCAAGAGCGCGCCAACGGCAGCCATGGCCGCCAGCGCAGCAAAGCGTCGATTCACCCTCTACTCCCCGTCTTGAAAATCCGCAGCCGGCCCCTTGGGGCCGGCTGCCCTTTCGGGAAGAGTAACGCGCGTGTGACCACGCGGTTGGAGATGTCTTCATCCAAACCTCGCGACGTGCGAGCTATCGTCCGGGTTCTGGTGCTTCCCCAAGAATGCGGACGCACCCGAAACCGGTTCTGAGAGGCGCCATGCGGACTAGCCATTCGTCCAATGGACCTTCGGCGTCCGAGTCCGCATGCTTGCCTGTGGTCATGCGGTCTGAAGCGGCTCTCTTACACCAGGATCTGTTGCCCGTCCCCCTGCTCCGGCTCGCCTCCGACGACCGCCTGGTGGAGAGCGTCCGCGCGGGTTCCGAGCGGGCATTCGAGGCGCTGTTCGACCGTCACCACCGGCCGGTGCTCGCGTTCTGCCGCCGCATGCTCGGCTCGTCCGCGGACGCGGAGGACGTGGTGCAGCACACGTTCCTCGCCGCGTACTGCGACCTCGTCCGCTCCGACAAGCCGATCGCGCTGCGACCGTGGCTGTACACGATCGCGCGCCATCGGTGCATATCCGTGCTGCGGGGCCGTCGCGAACGCCCGTCCGAGGATCTGCCCGACCGGGGCACCGACAGCCTGGCCTCGCAGGTCGACGTGCGCGAGGACGTGCGGACGACGTTCGCCGACCTGACGCGCCTGCCCGAGGACCAGCGCGCGGCCCTGATCCTCGCCGGGCTCGGCGACGTGTCGCACGAGGAGATCGCCCGGATCCTCGGGTGTCACCGCGACAAGGTGAAGGCGCTCGTGTTCCAGGCGCGCTCGTCGCTGACAGCCGACCGTGCCGCTCGCGAGACGCCGTGCGTCGACATCCGCGCCCAGCTCTCCACGGCCGGCGGCGCGCTGCGACATACCAACCTGCGTCGCCATGTCCGCGAATGCCCAGGCTGTCGGGCGTACCGCGGCGAGCTGCGGGCCCGGCCCCGCGCCGCCGCCCTGCTGCTCCCGGCCTTCGGCCTCAAGCGCCTGGTGCTGGGCGCCGTGTCCGCTCCCGGCGCCGCGGGCGCCGCGCTCACGGCCGGCGCGCTCGGCGGGACCGTCGCCACCGCGCTCGTCGTGGCCGGGATCGCCGGCAGTGCGACTCCGAGCGAGCCGAACGCCGGCGCGAACGGCGCTCTGCGGCCACGCCCGTTCGCGGTCGCGCTGCACGCGGCGGCGTCGCGGCCGCCCGCGGAGCATCGTTCGGCTCAGCGCGAGTTGGACACGGTGGTGCTGGCGCACGCGTTCCGCCCGGCCACCGGCGAGCTCAAGGTGCCCATCGTGGCCGCCGAGGGCGGCCCGCAGCGCGTGACGCGCCTCGACGCGCATGGCGCACCCGCGGACGCCGGCGAGCGCGAGGCGCCGGACCAGCCTGCGGGCGACCGGGCCGTCGCCGAGCCCGCGCCGGCGACCGCTGGCACGAACGGTCGCAGCAACGGAGCCCCGGCGGCGAGATCGGGGGAGCCGAACGGGCGCGGCCCCGCAGCGGAACGGCCGCACGGCCGCGGGCCGGACAAGCCCGACGACGCGTCGACGACGCACCGCGGCGCGAAGCCGGCCGAAGGGTCCAAGCCCGGCGGCAATCAGCCGGACGCGCCCAAGGCGCAGCAGCCGGCGACGCCCGACAAGGCCGCCGAGCCGCCGAAGCCGGACACGGCCGCCGAGCCGTCGAAGGAGCCAGCGGCGCCTGACAAGTCCTCGATCGCTGCCCCGGCGTCCGGTCCACCGGAGCACGCCGGATCGCTGCAGTCCGCTGGTCCGCTCTCCTCGAACCCGGGCGAACCCAACTCGGACCACGGCCGCGACGGCGACGGCGGCCGTCCTCAGACGGCCTGACGGCGCCTCGACTCCCCGTTTTCCGGTTCGTGATTGGGCGTTGCGTTGCAGCGTCACGACGTCGCCCGGCGCTGTTTCGGCCTACGACACGGCTGGGTAGCGCCAATGTCACGAGGACAACATTGGGAAGGGAGATCGAGGATGGCTCGAGATGTCAGCGATGCCGTGAGCGACGCCCTTGGAAGCGTCGTGCGCGAGGCCATCAAGAACGTCGGAAACGCGAATCCAGCCAAGAGCAAGTCGGGCCCGCTCTCCGGAGCGAAGGGCGTGGCCGCCGGCATGGGGCTCGCCGCGGCGGCCCCGCTCGCGAAGAAGGGCTTTGACGCGGTGCGCGGCAACGGCACCGTCTTGGGGCCGGGCAGGCTTGCCGGCAAGGCCGGCGATTTCGTCGGCGACAAGCTGAAGGACAGCGTCAGCTCGAAGGTCGACGAGGCGGGTGGCGCCGGCGGCCTGGTCAAGGAGGCCGCGGGTGGACTCCTGCCCGGCGGCGGTGGTGACGACGACGGCGGCGGCAAGGGCGGCATGCCGGGCGTCGGCAAGGGCCGGCGGATGCCCGTGCAGCAATCGGTCGACGTCGCGGTGCCGCTCGAGACCGCGTACAACCAGTGGACGCAGTTCGAAGAGTGGCCGCAGTTCATGCACCGCGTCACGAACGTGTCGCAGGAAGACGACTGCACCGTCCGGTTCGCCACGAAGATCTGGGGCAAGACCAAGGAGTTCGAGGCCAAGATCATCACGCAGCGGCCCGACGACCGGATCAAGTGGCGGGTCTCCCAGGGCATCACGCACACCGGCGTCGTCACGTTCCACGAGCTCGCGCCGCGCCTGACGCGGATCGAGCTGACGATGGACATCGATCCCGGCTCGCTGATCGAGAAGTTCGCCCGTGGCGCGCGTCACATCAAGCGCGCGGTCCGCGCCGACCTCCATCGCTACAAGGCGTTCATCGAGATCCTCGAGTTCGAGACCGGCGCGTGGCGCGGGACGATCGAGGACGGCCGGCTGGTCGAGGAGCACGACGCCTCGTACGACAAGAAGCGCGACTACGCGGACATCGAGGATCTGTACGACGAGGACGAGGACGACGACGAGAACGAGTCCGAGTCCGACGAGAAGCAGGACGAGGGCAGCAACGGCAACGGCGGCGGTCAGAACCGCACCGAGCGGTTCAAGCGCCAGGCCGAGCGCTCGCGCAGCAGCAGCCGGTCCGGGAGCAGCGGCAGCGGCTCGTCCGGGGGCAGCAGCAGCGGCTCGTCCAAGTCCAAGTCCAAGCCGAAGTCGTCCGGGCGGAGCCGGAGCTCGAGCTCGTCGAGCAGCCGCTCCCGCGGCGGCGATTCGAGCAGCTCGGCGAAGCGCAAGCCCGCGCGTCGCAGCTGACGATCGGCGACTCGATGTCGGGTGTGCTCAAGAAGGCGATTGCGAAGCGCGCGCAGGGCGACAAGCCTTCGGTGCTGCAGTCGGCGCTCGCCGCGCTCGCGGCAGGCGCCGCGGTCGCGGCGCTCACGTACCGAGTAATGCGGAGCTAGCGAGAGGAGGCAGGCATGCGCTTGTCAACGAAAAACAAGGCGACGATGGACGACGTGCGCAAGGTCGCGCTCACGGCGCTCGCCTCGGCACTCGACGACCGCAAGGAGGAGGCCAAGCGCAAGCCCGGGCTCACCGGCGTGCGTGCGGTCGCAACGGGCGCGGTGATCTACACCGCCGGCAAGGCCGCCTACAACGGCCGCCGCTTCATCCGCGAGCGCTTCGGATCGGATGGGGCGGAGGACGAGCCGCGTGCCGAGGAGGACGAGGACTTCGAGGACGAGGAGGACGAGGAGCCGCGTGCCGAGGAGGACGAGGACTTCGAGGACGAGGAGGACGACGAGCCTCGTGCTGAGGAGGACGAGGACTTCGAGGATGAGGAGCCCGAGGAGGACGACGAGCCTCGTGCTGAGGAGGACGAGGACTTCGAGGATGAGGAGCCCGAGGAGGACGACGAGCCTCGTGCTGAGGAGGACGAGGACTTCGAGGATGAGGAGCCCGAGGAGGACGACGAGCCTCGTGCTGAGGAGGACGAGGACTTCGAGGACGAAGAGCCCGAGGAGGACGACGAGCCTCGTGCTGAGGAGGACGAGGACTTCGAGGACGAAGAGCCCGAGGAGGACGACGAGCCTCGCGCTGAGGAGGACGAGGACTTCGAGGACGAGGAGCCCGACGAGGACGAGGAGCCGCGTGCCGAGGAGGACGAGGACTTCGAGGACGAGGACTTCGAGGACGAGGACGACGAGGACGAGACGCCGTCGCGGCGACCGCCCGCCCACGCCAAGCGCGACCCGGAGGACGCGCCGCCGGTCGACCTGCCGAGCCGTCCGAGCCGCTCGCGGTCTCCCGTCAGCACGTGAACGTGACCTGCGATGGCCAAGGACAGCGACAACGGCAACCGAAACGAGGAAACGGAGCGCTACCGCCAGGCAGCGGAGGACGCGCTCCAGCAGCTCGACTGGTGCATCGGCTACCTGCACGGGATCCGCAAGACCGAGATCTCGCGTGCGCTCGCGAGGAACCGCGCGCACATCCGGACGCACCTCATGCAGCGATCCGAGCAGCCGGTGCCCAGCCAGGAGACGGAGGAGGAATGAGCCCCTCTAGCGACAGGAGAACGACATGGCCGTAGCACAGCGCGGAGGCGGGTACATGGAGCGCCCGCGCCCCAGCGGACTCGCGGATGTCATCGACATCATCCTCGACAAGGGGCTGGTGATCGACGCGTACGTGCGCGTGTCGCTGATCGGCATCGAGATCCTCACCATCGACGCCCGGATCGTGATCGCGAGCGTCGACACGTACCTGCGCTTCGCCGAGGCTGTCGGCCGCATGAACCTGCAGGAGTCCGACGATTCCCAGGGCCTGCCGGAGCTCGTCGAGGGCATGACCGAGAGCGGCGCCCGGTCCAAGACCAAGGGCGCGGTCGACGGCGTCAAGGAGAAGCTGGGCATCGGCGGCGGTGACGACGACGACGATGGCGGCGACGATGATCGCGAGCGGAGCCGCTCACGCCGGCGGTCTTCATCCTCGTCGCGGTCTCGCCGTCGCGAGGGCGAGGATGAGTGAGGTCCACGTCTACGGAGTCGTGCCCGCGTCGGCGAAGCCCAAGCTCACCGAGGAGGGCGTTCGCCTGATCGCCCATGGGGAGGTCGCCGCAATCGTGAGCGACATCGACCCGGCCGACCTGCGGGCCGTCAGCGTCCTGCGCGCGCACTGGCGCGTGCTGGACCAGGCGGGCGCGAGCACGACCGTGCTCCCGGTCCGCTTCGGCACCGTGATGGCCGACGACGATGCGGTCGTGACCGAGTTCCTCGAGCCGAGCCATGACGACCTCGCCGCGACGCTCGCGGACATGGCCGGGAAAGTGCAGCTCAGCGTCAAGGGCACGTACGAGGAGGACGCGCTGATGGCGAGCGTGGTCGCGGGCTCGCCAACCATCGCGCGCCTGCGCCGCGAGGTGACGGGCCTGCCCGAGGCGGCGACGTACTACAAGCGCATCGAGCTCGGCCGGCTTGTCGCCGCCGAGGTCGAACGCGTTCGCGAGCACGACGCGCACGCGATCATGGAGCGGCTGGAGCCGCATGCGCTCGCGGCACGGCTCGAGCCGCAGTCCGCGCCCGAATCCGCGGTCAGCGCCGCGTTCCTGGTCGCCGAAGACCGCATCGACGCGTTCAGCGAGGCCGTGAGCGCGCTCGGTCGCGAGCTCGAGGGCCGGATCCGCCTGCGGTACGTCGGCCCGCTGCCTCCGTACAGCTTCACCGGCGAGAACGCGGGGACGCGGGCGTGGGCCTGATCTCCGGTCTCCTGCTGCTCCCGCTCGCCCCCGTGCGCGGTACGGTGTGGATCGCCGAGCGGCTGCAGGAGCAAGCCGAGGCCGAGCTGAACGACGAGGGCACGATGCGGGCGCAGCTGATGGAGATCGACCGCGCGCGCGAGGCCGGCGAGATCGGCGAAGCGGAGGCGGCGGAGGCCGAAGACATCCTCCTTGCACGCCTGATCGCAATGCGCGGGTAAGAGGACCGAACCATGGCTGAAACGAACGAAGGCAGCGATGGGCGCATGTCGGCCCGCGACCTGACTCTCGCGGCCAAGGACACGATCGAGGACTTGACCGGCTATCCCCCCGAGTCGGTGAGCGGCTTCCAGTGGGACGGCGAGTCGTGGCTGGTGTCCGTCGACGTCTGCGAGCTCGAGCGCGTCCCCAACACCACCGACGTGATGGCCACGTACATCGTCCAGCTCGACGACCGCGGCGGCCTGCTCGGCTACAAGCGCGAGCGGCGCTTCCAGCGCGGCCACGGCGAGGATTTCTGAGCGCCGTGGAGCGATCGTACGTCCCGGCCCCGCGCTCCGGCGCCCTCCCCGGCCACACCGAATCCGCGAATCTCGCCGACATCCTCGAGCGCGTGCTCGACAAGGGCATCGTCATCGCCGGCGACATCCAGATCAACCTCCTCGACATCGAGCTGCTCACGATCAAGCTGCGGCTGCTCGTGGCCTCGGTCGACCGGGCCAAGGAGATGGGGATCAACTGGTGGGAGTCCGACGGATCGCTGAGCGGCGGCGCGCGGGAGCTCGAGGAGGAGAACCGCGAGCTGCGCGAGCGGCTGAGCCGGCTCGAGGAGCGCCTCGGGCTCGAGTCGGAGAGCGCCGATGAGGCCCGCCGTGAGTGAGACCCTGCTCTGGGTCTACGGCATCGTCCCGGCCGCGCTGCACGCGGCGCCCGGCGAAGGCGTGGACGGCCGGCCCGTCGCGTCGCACCGGTACGACAACGTCACCGCGCTGGTCAGCGAGGTGCCGCGCGAGCGCTTCGACGAGCAGGCGCTGCGCACGCGGCTCGAGGACGTGGAGGACCTGGAGGCGCTGGCCCGGGCCCACGAGGACGTGCTCCAGCGCGCGCTCCGAGACGGCACGGTCGTCCCGTTCCGGCTGTGCACGATCTACGCGTCAGCGGAGCGCCTCGACGCGATGCTCGACCGCGAGGGCGCCGCGCTGGCGGCCGCCCTGAGCCGTCTCGACGGGATGCAGGAATGGGGCGTCAAGGCCTTCCTCCGCACCCCCGCGCCCGTGCCCGCCGCTGCAGCCCCGGCCTCCGGCACCGAGTACCTCAGCCGCCTGAGGGAGAAGCGCGATGCGACCGACGAGGGGGAGACGGTGGTGGCGGAGGTCCATGCCCGGCTGACCGAGGGAGCGGCCGCCGCCGCGCTGAGCCGGCCGCAGGACCGCCGCCTCTCCGGCCGCGACGCGGAGATGGTGCTGAACGGCGCCTACCTACTGCCCGCCGGCGGAGTGGATCGGTTCCGCGCCCTCGTCGACGAGCTCTCGCGACGCCACGAGCCGGACGGCGTCGAGCTCGAGCTGACCGGCCCCTGGCCGCCGCACCACTTCGTCGCGACGCCCGAGCGGTGATGGCGACGCGCGACGACATCGCCCGCCAGCGCGAGGTGGCGCTCGTCGACCTCGTCGACCGCCTGCTCGCCGGGGGCGTCGTCATCGGCGGCGATATCACGCTCTCGATCGCGGACGTCGACCTCGTCTACGTGGGCCTCCGCGCGCTGATCACCTCGGTGGCGACCGCCGACGAGATGGGCATGTCGCTGCCCTCCACGCGGGGGTATCCGTTCGCGTGATCTGGGTCTACGCCATCTGCGAGCGCCCCGAGCTGCCGCCGCCGCGCCGGCGTGGGCTCGCGCAGGCGCCGCTCGACGGCGTCCGCCACGGCGCGCTCCTCGCGGTGATCAGCCGGCACGTCCACCCGCCGGGCGACCCGGCGCTCGACGCGCTGTGGGTGCACGAGCGCGTGGTGGAGCGCATCATGGCCGACCGCGCGGTGCTGCCGATGCGCTTCGGGACCCGGCTGCCCGACGAAGCCGCGCTGGATGAGGTGCTCGCCGCCCGCCAGCAGGAGTTCCTCGCAGCGCTCGATCGCGTGCGCGGGCGCGTCGAGGTCGGCGTGCGCGCGATGCAGCCCCAGCTGGGCGGGACCGAGCCGCCGGCGCTCCCGGTGGTCCCGGTCGCGATGAGCGGTCGTGAGTACCTGGAGGCCAAGCTGCGCAACGGCCGGCGGACCGACCACGAGGCCGCCGCGCTGCACGAGCCGCTCGCGAGGCTCGCGGTCGCGGTCAGCCGCCGGGCGGCCCAGGCGCCCGACGAGCTGCTGCGGGCGTCCTACCTCGTCGAGACCGCGAACCTCGCCCGCTTCCGGGGCACGGTCGAGCGGCTGCAGCGCGCGCACGAGGAGGTCGCGATCCTGTGCACGGGCCCCTGGCCGCCGTACTCGTTCGTCGGCGAAGCCGCGGCGCTCACCACCGTCCCCGTCGCCGGAGGGGCCCGATGACCGACTCGCCCGGCGAGAAGCTGCTCGCCACGCCGCTGAACCTCGACCCCTTCACGCGTGACCTCCGGCGGCTCGACGACATGCTCTCGCGGCGCGTCGACGCCGACCCCGAGAACGTCGAGCGCGGGCTCGCCCAGCTCGTGCTCACGGTCGTCGAGCTGCTGCGGCAGATCATGGAGCGGCAGGCGCTCCGGCGGGTCGAGGCGGGCGGCCTGGACGACGAGACCGTCGAGCGCCTCGGCCGGACGCTGATGGCGCTCGAGTCCCGGATGGCCGAGCTCAAGGACACCTTCGGGCTGACGGACGAGGACCTCAACCTCGACCTCGGCCCGCTCGGGCGGCTGCTGTAAGCCCTACTGCTTGATCGCGCGATCGAGGCCAGCGGCCAGGTCGGCCCGCGCGAACACCTGCGCCAGCGCGCCGGCGACGCCGGCCAGGCAGTCACCTGGGCGCGGAGCGTCGCATGCCGCGATCACCTCGTCGTTGTCCGCCCACGCCGCCTGCGCACGGTGATAGCCGCCCTCCGGCTGGCTCACGACGATCGTGAACCGCAGCTCGCGGTCCTTCCAGTTCAACTCATCAGTCATGGCGTAAGTCCTTCCCCTCGTGGGCGCATCGCGAACCGGGTCGATTGGGTAGACGACGGTATGCATGGACGAACACGCACAGCGGATCTGCGCGCTCGCCGACGACGCGGCGAAGGCCGAGGACGGGATGTCTGCACTCCGGACGCTCACCGAGCTGCGGTCCGAAGCCGAGGAGCTGGCGAAGGCGCACGTCGAGCGTGCCCTGGCGTCCGGTCACTCGTTCGCCGATATCGCACGGGCGCTCGGCATCTCGCGCCAGGCCGCACATCGCCGGTACCGGGATCTGGCGTCCGAGCGACCGTCGGAGCCTCGGCCCCGGCTCGTCGCCAGCGCGGTCGCGCGTCACGCCATGCGCCTGGCGCGCGAGGACGCGGTGGCGGAAGGCGCCCGGCTCGGGCCCGAGCACGTCCTCCTCGGGATCCTCGGCACCGACTGCGACGTCTCGCGCGCCTTGGAGGCGGAGGGCGTGACGCTGGATGCCGCGCGCGCGTGCGCACGCGGAACCGACCGCGGCGGCGACGGCGTCGACGGCTCCGCGAGCCTGCGACGGATGCTGACGGAGGCCGGACGGGTCGCCGTGTCGCGTGGCGAGGAGCGGCTCGGAGTCGAGCAGCTGCTCCTGGCAGCGCTCGACGACGCGGACGACGGCGCGCGGCGCACGCTGACAGCGCTCGGCGTGTCGCCGGAGTCCATCCGCGTCCAGCTCAGCCGCTCGCGCGTCATCGCTCGTTGACGTCATCGCCCGTTGACGCGGTTATTCGCGGCGAGCAGCCGGTGAGGACAAGGTAATGGCCCCTATCGAGAATCATGAGCTGACCCTTGAAGAGCTCGAGGCCGAGACCGCCGAGAGCCTGCCCGAGCGCGCTGCAATGTCCACGTTCACCGTGACGGGCGCGACAAGTACCCTGCACGCCGCCAGTGACATGGCGGCGGCGCCGGTCGACGACGCGGCCACCGCCGACGCTCCCGCAGAGCCGGCTACGACCGCCGTCGAGCCGACCGCGGCGCCGGCCGAGACCGCCGCGACCGAGACGACCGCCGCTGCGCCCGCCGAGTCGGCGGATGCGCCGTTGGCCGAGCCGACCGACGCACCGGCCGCCGAGCCGGTCCAGCCCGCTGCGGGCGAAACCGTGACGACCCAGGCGACCGAGCCGCCCCCCGTGTCGATGGAGCAGTCCGCACCGGTGACGGCGGTCACCGACACCGTGGATGACGCGGTCGCGACCACCGCGGTCGATCCCGCGACTTCGACGGTCGCTCCGGACGTGTCGAGCACGACGGCGGCCGTGCCGCCGCTGACCGACACGGTCGACGACACCGTCGGCACGGTGACCGACGCCGTGCCGCCGGTGACCGACACGGTCGACGACACGCTCGGCACCGTGACCGACACCGTGCCGCCGCTGACCGACACGGTCAACGACACGGTCGGCACCGTCACCGACGTTCTGCCGGTCGTGACCGACACGCTCGGCACCGTCACCGACACCGTGCCCGTGCTGACCGACACGCTCGGCACCGTGACCGACGCCGTACCGCCGCTGGCGGACACGGTGGACGACACGCTCGGGACCGTCGGCGACACGCTGAACGACACGCTCGGCACCGTCACCGGCGCGCTGCCCGACCTCAACGACACCATCGGAACCGTCGGCGACACGCTGAACGACACGCTCGGCACCGTCACCGGCGCGCTGCCCGACCTCAACGACACCGTCGGGACCGTGGGCGACACGGTGAACGACACGCTCGGCACCGTCACCGACGCGCTGCCCGACCTCAACGACACCGTCGGCACGGTCGGCGACACCCTCGGCGAGCTGCTGACCGCGCTCCAGGGCACGTCGCTGCTCGACGTCGATGTCAACCTCGACCTCGCGCTCGACCTGGCGGCGCCGATCAGCGCCGCCGTGGCGGCGAACGCGAACCTCGCGCTGCCGATCGACGCCGCGGTGACCGCGAACCTGCTGTCGCCGGACGCGATCGCGCTCGCGACGGCCGATCAGAACTCGCTGCTGCAGCAGACGCTGCTCGGCGACGCGATCGCGACGACCGACCAGGACTCGGCGATCAGCCAGGGCGAGGAGGCCGTCGGCGGCGACCTCGTCGGCGGCGCGACCGAGACGCCGGGCGATCTCGCGGCGGGCTCATCGCTGCTGAACATCGCGGCGGACCTCGACCTCGATCTGGACCTCGCGGCCCCGATCGGTGCGGCGATCGCGGCGAACGCGAACGTCGCTGCGCCGATCGACGCGGCGGTCAGCGCGAACATCCTGTCGCCTGGCGCCGTGTCGCTTGCGACCGCGAGCCAGGACTCGGTGATCGTCCAGGTCCTCCAGGGTCTGGCCGGCGCCACGACCAGCCAGAACTCCACGATCGACCAGGGCGAGCTGGTCGGACCCGGAGTCACGACCCCGTAGCACTCCTCCCGCTCCCCTGCGCGGCGCCGAGGTAGGCGCCGCGCAGGCGGGGCCCCGCCCTGACGATGGCTACTTCAACCGTTCCGCCGCCGTCGGCGGCAACCGAAGCTCTCGCGGACCGTCAGCAGACGCGTGCGGCGGCCGCGGACCGTCCGCAGCGGGCGGCCGGCCTCGAGCTGATCGGACGCTTCGAAGGCTCGGGCTTCAGGGAGTCGCCGTATCTCGCCCGGCGCGAGGACGGCGAGGTGATCCAGCTCTCGCGGCTGCTGTACCTGGTCGCGGAGGCCGCGGACGGGCGCCGCGACGCGGACGCGATCGCGGCGCGCGTCGGTTCGAGCATCGGCCGACGGGTGAGCGCCGGCAACGTCGACTTCCTGGTCGAGCGCAAGCTGCGTCCGCTCGGGGTCATCGCGGCCGCCGACGGCTCGACGCCGGAGCTGTCCAAGCGACCTCCGCTGCTCGCGCTGCACCATCGGCGACCGCTGGTCCCGCCGCGAGCGGTCCAGGCGATCGGGCTGGCCTTCGCGCCGCTGTTCGCGCCGCCGATCGTGGCGATCGTCCTCGCCACGCTGGTCGCGTTCGACGTCTGGCTGTTCGGCATGCACGGGATCGCGCCGGGCCTCCGGACCGTGCTGTACCAGCCCACGCTCCTGCTCGGGCTCATGGTCTGCGTCGTCGCCGCCACCGCCTTCCACGAGATCGGTCATGCGGCCGCGTGCCGCTATGGCGGCGGGAGGCCCGGCGCCATCGGCGCCGGTCTGTACCTCGTCTGGCCCGCGTTCTACTGCGACGTGACGGACGCCTACCGCCTCGACCGGCGCGGTCGGCTGCGCACCGACCTCGGAGGCATCTACTTCAACGCCGTCACCGCGCTTCTCGCGGGCGGCCTCTTCTTCGCCACCGGGCACGAGTGGCTCCTGCTGCTCGCCGTGGTGCAGCACCTGACGATGCTGCAGCAGCTTCTGCCGCTGCTCCGCTTCGACGGCTACTACGTCCTCAGCGACCTCACCGGCGTCCCGGACATCTTGTCCCGGATCGGCCCGATCCTGCGCAGCCTCGTGCCGTTCCGCGTCACCGAGGCGAAGGTGCGCGAGCTCAAGCCGTGGGTCCGGCTGGTGGTGACGACGTACATCGTCGTGCTCGTACCGCTGCTGCTCACGCTGCTGACGTGGATGGTGCTGGGGGCCCCGCGGGTCTTCGCCACGGCCTTCGATTCAGCGAGCATGCACGCCGCCCGCGTGGCCGACACGGTGCAACGCGGCGAGCTGTCGGTGGCCGCGCTGTCGTCCGTGCAGATCCTGCTGCTGGTCCTCCAGTGCGCGGGCATCGTGCTGATCCTGTCGCGGGCGGGACGCGCCGCCGGGCGCCGCATGTGGCGGTGGTCGAGCGGCAGCGCTCCCCGCCGGGCGGTCGTGCTCGCGGGTTCCGCCGCCGTCGCGGCATTCGTCGTCGCGACCTGGTGGCCGGACGGCGACTACCAGCCGCTGCAGCCGGGCGAGCGCGGGACCGTGCCGGAGGCCATCTCACAGGTGCGCCAGCTTCCCGGCGGCCATCCCGTCGCGTACGTCACGCAGTTCGGCGCGCAGCCGGGGGAGGCACCCGCGCCGGGCAGCGCGTCCGGGGCCGACCAGCCGGCGGGCGGCGTGCTCGACGACAGCCGCGAGTCGATCGCGGACGAAGAGGCGCCCGCGCCTGATGAGCAGCGTGAGCCCGGCGGGGAGGCGCCGGCCGACGAGACGGCCGGGAGCGCTCCGTCAGCGCCCGCCGCCGAGACGCCCACCCCGAGCGCGACCGGCACGCCGGCGGCGGAGCCGACCGCGCCCGCCTCGAAGGACAACATGGCGGTGGCGACCAACACGGTCGACGGCGGCCTGGTCTTCCGCCTCGCGTTCGACCTGCGCTTCATCCTCGACGGCACGATCGACCATTCGAACTCGGCAGTGGCCTACGCGAGCTGCGACGGCTGTCGCACGATCGCGGTCGCGATCCAGCTCCTGATCGCGATGGGCGAGTTCCAGACGATCGCGCCGACCAACCGCGCGGTCTCGTTCAACGACCGCTGCCCGGCCTGCGAGACGCTTGCCTTCGCGTATCAGCTGATCCTGGTGCTTCCGGACCTGCGCCACCTGACCGAGGAGGGACGCGCGCAGATCGCCCAGATCCTCGCCGCGGTGGTGCTCCTCGGGAGCTCCGACACGCCGATCGGTGACGTCCGCACGCAGCTCGACTCGCTGATGGACGAGCTGCGTGACGTGGTCGCGGAAAACCTCGAGCCGGCCGCAGGCGCGGAGGAGACGCCATCGTCTCAGGAGGAGCCGTCCGCGCAGGAGCAGACGTCGACGTCCGAGCCCGAGCCCACGAACACGCCGTCGACCGACCCGACGGCGACGCCAGAGTCGACGTCGGCGCCGCCGGCCTCGGACCCGACGCCGACGCAGGAGCCGACGTCGACAGCGACCCCGGAACCGACAGCCACGCCGACGCCGACGGAGACGCCGACGGAGACGCCGACCGAGACGCCGACGACGACGCCCGAGACGAGCGCCACGCCCTCCCCGACGCCTTGACGGGTCGGCGCCGAATGCGGCGCCGACCCGGAGCCGGGCGCTAGGCGCCGGCCTCGCCCTCGACCGGCTCGGTCTCCTCGGCCTCGACGGGCTCGGCCTCGTCCTCGACCGGTGCCTTGGCCTTGTCCACCAGTTTGCGCGCGACGATCGACTCGGTGCCCTCGGCGTACTTCGTCCGCCGCGCGATGCGCGCCGTGACCAGCACCCGGTCGCCGTCCTTGACGTCGGTGACGTCACGGACCAGGTCGCCGTTCGTGTCGGCGACGACCACCTTCGCGTCGGCGAAGTCGAACGTCACCGCCTGGCCGACGAACCCGCCCTTGCGGACGTGGGCGTTGCCGGCGTCGACCGCCACCGTGCCCGGCGCGGTGAACGTCCCGCGGAAGACGAACATCACCTTCTTGAACTGCTTCTCCTTGGCGGCGGGCTTGCCGTGACCCTTGCCGCCACCCGGCTTGGCGCCGGCCGCCGCCGGGACGGCGAGCGCCGCGACGGCGAGGGCGGCGAGGACGGTGCGCTTGTTCAGATGCATCGAGCGTTCCCTTGATCGTTCACGAGGTTCTGCGGTCTCTATCGGCAGCGCTCGCGTGGTGCCCCAGCGCCGGCGTCAGGGTCTGGACGGGCCTCGGATGACCGCCGCGAGGCTGTCGGCTGACCGCCACGACGTGGCGGCGAGCCCCCTGGGCGGGCCGCCCGCGCGTTGAGAGGGTCCGCTGGCTCTGTCCTCCCCGTCCCAAGGAGCCCGACCCTCGATGACCGAACCGGATCGAGACATGACCCCACGCGGTCGTGCCACAGCAACCCGAACGCGCCGCCTCCGGGTCGGCCTCGCGCTCGGTCCCGTCGGCCTCGTCCTCCTCGGGGTCGCGCTCGGCGGCCTCGGGCTGGTCAACGGATCGAGCGTCCCGGCCGCCGGGGCGTCGAACGTCAAGGAGATCGAGCTGACGGACAACCCCGGCAACTGGTTCGACACCGGTCAGAACATCGCGGGCACCCGCTCACTCGCGGTCGTGACGTCCGGGACCACGGTGCGCTTCAAGGTCGCCAAGCCGGCGGCCATGACCGTGCACACGGCGACCAGCCTCCTGTACCCCACGGGCGCGAGCTCGATGCCGTTCGACCAGGAGCAGGCGTTCGAAGGAACCGAGGACGTCACGCTGAGCGATCCCGGCCTCTACGTCTTCGTCTGCAAGCTGCACCCGTTCATGCTCGGTGGCGTGATCGTCGACGACCCGGCGACGCCCGAGCTCGACCTCGGCAAGACGCTCACGCTGATGAACGGTGCCACCGTGCCGTCGGCCTCCGATCTCGCGCTCAGGCTCGTGCGCGCGTTCGTCAACATCACGAGCCCGGGCAACTACCAGGTCCACAGTGCGTCCAAGCCGACGACGTGGGACCCGAAGTACCCGGCCGTCCCGGTCCGCGCCTTCGACAAGGACGGGAATCCCGTCGTCATCCCGAACCTCGACGCATTCTTCGAGGGCTATTTCCACGAGCCGGTCACCCTCCCGAAGGTCACGGCGCCGAACGTGAAGGGCGTCGGCGAGGTCTGGATCGACACCGAGTACGAGAAGACCGCCCACAAGACGAAGCCCGGGACGGCCACGGCCGTCGACGCGACGACGTGGAAGGTGACGAAGAAGGTCGCCCTGCCGCAGCTCGACTTCAACAACCCCCACAACCTGTGGACGGACCGTGACCAGAAGCTCATCTACAACACGGAGTGGTTCGGCAACCGCCTGGCCACATTCGACCGTCTCACCGGCAAGCTCGTCCGGAGCCGCGAGGTCGGCGAGGCACCGGCACACGTGATGACGCGCGTGGACACCGATCAGGTGCACACGACGCTCAACGGCGAGGATGCGGTCGTCGAGATGGACCCGGGTGCCAAGAGCATCACGCGCAGAATCCCGGTGCAGGGTCCCGGCGAGCGGCCCGGCCAGCCCCATGCCCACTGGATGGGGCCGGACGGTCACACGATGTCGACGCCGAACTCCAACACCGACGACTCCACGCTGCTCGACATCCCGGCGGGCTCGATCACCTCGAAGGTGCATACGGGATCGCTGCCGATCGCCAGCGGCATGATGCCTGACGCGAGCAAGTACTACGTGTCCAACTTCGTTGACAGCACGATCAGCGTCGTCGACATGTCCGCTCCCCAGCACGTGACGAAGACGATCAACCTGCTCGAGAACTACGACCCGATCACCGGCGCGGTGAGCGGACCGATCGGCGCCTTCCCGGTCCAGACCCCGGTCGTGCCGACCGGCAAGTACGTGGTGCAGGCGAACACGCTGACCGCGACGATCACGTTCATCGACACGGACACCGACACGCTCGTCAAGAGCCTGCCCTGCGACTACGGATGCCACGGGGCCAACTTCGGCGCCAAGAAGGGCGGCGGCTACCTGCTCTACATCTCGAGCAAGTTCGCCAACACCATGACCGTCGTCGATCCCGACCCCAACAACGACGGCAGCCCGGTGGACGCGAAGATCCTCGGCAAGGTCGTGCTCGCATCCACCGGCGACACCAAGCAGGACGACAAGCCGATGGAACACGTCGGCATGGGCGGCCAGGGCGTGCTCCCGATCCCGCTCGTCTACAACGGCTGGGTCCAGAACGTTCCCAACACGGGCGAGTTCACCCAGCTCACCTGCGAGCAGCGCCATCCCATCGGCGGCGGGGGCTGCTGAGGGGGAACGCGAAGGGGGCTCGCCCGCCCGGGCGAGCCCCCATCACGGCGCTAGACGAACTCGATCCCGTGCCGCGGCGCGGCGGCGGCGTACCGGGCGCCGACCTCGTCGATGTCGCCGACCGCGGCCTGCGACGGGTCGAGCGCGCGCTCGAGCGTCTCCTCGAAGAAGTGCTCCATCCCGGCCGGCGTGAACGTGAGGATCATGCGCGTCACGGCGTCGCTCGCGTTGTGGAAGCGGTGGACGGTGCCGCGCGGGACGTTGACGAAGTCGCCCACCCCGCCGGTGATGATCTCGTCGCCGAGCAGGAAGTCGCACTGCCCCTCGACGATGTAGAACGTCTCGTCCTCGTTGCGGTGAATGTGCGCGGGCGGGCCGCCGCCGGGCGGGACGAGCGCCTCCATCGCGAAGTACGCGCCGCCGGTCTCGGCGCCGGTCACGAGGAACCGATAGCTGTCGCCGGGGCCGAGGTAGGTGGCGCCGCTGGTGGCCGGCCGGTAAACGAGGTCGGCGGCGGACTGCGTGGTGATCACGGATGCTCCTTGGGGTGGGGGAGCAAGGATCTTCGGCGCCGGGCGGCCCGGCGGCATCAGGGGAGTCCCTAGTCTGGTTGCATGCGCAATTAGTCGTATGTTCGCGCCGAAGGGAGGCGTGGGCGGCTGTCCGGCGGTTCCGGCGCCTTGACGAACGTCAACTGCGCGGGGTGCGGAGGAGGTGGTGCATTTCGTCCCACCATCTCATCGCGCCCGAGGATTTGGGGACTTGCGCACCCATACGGTGCGTTTCTCCCCAAGCGCCGGCGGCGACGCGAGATTTGGGGAGAAATGCACCCCTCCCTGCCCTCCCTCAATGCCGAAGTTCAATGACCCCGTCACGGCGCCCGAGGCGCGCAACTCGCCCGGCCGTCCTGGTAGATAAGGGGCGTGCTGACCGACATCCACGCCCACCCGGCGATGAACGCGTTCCTGTGGGGGCGCGACCTGCGGCGGCACTACTGGTCGGGCGACACGTTCAACCCGCTGGCCAGCCTGAGCGACTTCAAGATGCTCGAGAAGGGCGGCGTGAAGGTGCTCTGGTCGTCGCTGCACGTGCCCGAGCGGCAGTTCCTCGACTGCCGGGTCATCCGATTCTTCGCGCACTTCTTCGCCGGCGGCCGCATGCTCCTGCGAGCGGACGCGTGGGAGTGCCTGCTGGCGATGATGGACGCGATGGAGCGGCAGGTCGAGCGGGCCGACGGGTTCGGGCTGGCCCGCTCGAACGCCGAGCTCGACCGCGTGCTGGCGGCGGGGAAGACCGCGATCGTCCACACCGTCGAGGGCGGTCACATGGTCTCCGCGGGGCTCGCCGACGGCGACGTGGCTGCCCGCCTCGCGCGCCTGGACATGCTCGCCGAACGCGGCCTTGCGTCGCTCACGGTCGCGCACCTGTTCCCCAACGACCTGGCGGGCCACGCGGAAGCCATCCCCGCGGGCCAGCGCCGGTTCCCGATCTGCCCGCTCGACACCGGCGTCGACCTCGCGCATGGCCTGACCGCCACCGGCCGGGCCGTCGTCGAGGGCATGGCGGAGCGCCGCATCATCCCCGACGTCGCGCACTGCACGCCGGTCGCGCGACAGCAGGTCTACGACCTCGTCGGCGACCGCATCCCCGTCATCGCCTCGCACGTCGGCGTCCAGCCGCTGAACCCGGAGCCGTACAACCTCGACCAGCGCGACGTGCGCGCCATCGCGGCATCGGGCGGCGTCGTGGGCGTGATCTTCATGCCCTACTGGCTCGACGCCGCGCATCCCGGCCCCGGGCTCGACGCGATCTGGAGGACGATGGAGACGGTGCAGGTGTGGACCGGCTCGTGGGATCACGTCGCCATCGGCACCGACTTCGACGGCTTCACCGACCCCCCGGACGACTGCGAGAACGCCGGCAAGCTCCCGAGCGTGCGCGAGCTGCTGCAGTCCAAGTCGCTGTCGGCCCGGGACGTCGAGGCCGTCCTCGGCGGCAACGCCCGCCGCGTGCTCCGCGCCGGCTGGCGATAGGCGGCCTGGAAACACTCCGCTAGCAGCACGCTATTTTGGGGTAGATAGGAGCCACGCGGGCAGGGGGTTCGCGCGGGCATGTCCACACAGGGGGGACTCTCCGAAATGAAGACGAAAGTCATTGCCGCCCTCGCGGCAACTTCGACGTTGGCGCTGGGCGCTGCCGCCTCGGCGGTCGCGGCGCCCAACGATCCGCTCTACGCCAAGCAGTGGGGGCCGCAACAGGTCCACGCCGAGCAGGCCTGGAGCACCTCGACGGGATCGGGGACGATCATCGGGGTCGTCGACTCCGGGGTCGACTTCGACCACCCCGACCTCGCCGGCAAGCTGCTGCAGGGCGCGACGTTCCTGGACTGCGGGACGACGTCATGCGGCAACGGCGACTGGGAGTCGGGCCCGGCTGAGCGCCAGGCGGTGAAGAGCACGCACGGAACGCACGTCTCCGGCATCGCCGCCGCGGCCACGGGCAACGGCACGGGCATCGCCGGCGTCGCGCCGGACGCCCGCGTGCTCCCGGTCAAGACGCTGGATGAGGATGGCGGGTCGTTCGAGGACATCGCGCTCGGGATCCGCTACGCGGTCGACCACGGCGCGTCCGTCGTCAACCTGTCGCTCGGCGCGCTGCCGGGCGTCCAGGCACTGGTCATCACGGGCCAGATCACCGACACGCAGGAGGCCATCGCCTACGCGCGCGAGCGCGGGGTCGTGGTCGTGGCCGCCGCCGGCAACGACTTCGCCTCGCCGCTGTGCGGCACGCCGGGCTTCGACCGCGGAGCGCTCTGCGTCGTGTCTACGGACAAGCGTGAGGCGCGCTCCGCGTTCTCGAACTTCGCGATGAACCAGGAGCTCGACGCGGTCGCCGCGCCGGGCGGCTCGCTGGCGCCGATCTGCGGCGAGGACGTCATCTCGACGGTGCCGCTGGGCACCGGCATCAACCCGGGGTGCGGCTACGGCGTCGACTACGACGAGTACGCCGGGACCTCGATGTCGACGCCGCATGTCGCCGGCGTGGCCGCGCTGCTCGCCGCCCAGGGCCGGACCGACGAGAACATCGTGTCCACGCTCGAGACCACGGCCCGCCACCCGGGCACGGGGACGCGCGGCGTGTTCGACCCGGTCTACGGATACGGGATCGTCGACGCCGAGGCCGCCGTCGCGGCGGGTGCCTGATGCGACGGCCCGCAGTAGTAGCCGCATGCCTTGGTCTGCTCGTCGCCGCGCCCGCTGCGGGCGCGGCCGAGCAGCCCATCACCAGCCCGAACATGACGTTCGTCAAGAACCTGCCGTACCCGGCGAAGAACGGCACGGTGCCCAACTTCGGCACCGACATCGAGTTCGCGAAGCTCGGCGGGACGCAGTACGCGCTCGCGGGCTCGTACCGCAACGGGCTGCAGATCGTCGACATCAGCCAGCCGAAGGACGCCCAGGTCGCCGCCGTCTACGACTGCGGCGTCACGCAGGGCGACGTGCAGGTGTTCCGGCAGGCCGACCTGCCCGGCCGCACGTTCGCGACCTACACGTCCGACACGTACGGTGACGGGACGTCGACGTGCTACCGCGAGGCCGAGGCGCTCGGCTTCAACGTCCGCAAGTCGGACGGCACCGGCCGCAACGGCACGTTCATCGTCGAGCTCACAGACCCGCTGAACCCGAAGACCGTCTCGTTCGTCGAGTTCCCGCAGGGCTCGCACAACATGACCGTACATCCGAGCGGAGAGTGGCTCTACAACTCCAACTCGGACCTCATCACGTCGGTCCAGCCGGCGATCGAGTACACGGACATCTCGGATCCGTTCCATCCAGGGCGGACCGGCGAGATCGCGCTCCCGCCGCGGCCCGGCCTCGGCACGGAGTCGCACGACATCACGTTCAACGAGGACGGCTCACGCGCCTACTCGGCGGCGCTGTCGCAGGGCGTGATCCTCGACACGACGAACCCGGGTGCTCCGAAGCTGATCACGTCGTTCCTGAACCCGGCGATCAACGTCTGGCACCAGTCGGACCCGTTCACGCTCGTCGACGCCTCCGGCCGCGAGCGCGAGTTCCTCGTCGTCGAGGACGAGTTCGCCGGCGCGGTCGGCACGGGCCAGTGCCCGAACGGCGGCGTGTGGTTCTACGAGGTGACGGGCTCGCTCGAGCGCGACCCGGCGCTCGTCGGCTACTACAACATCGACGACGTCCGGCCCACCACGACGCCGGACGGGACGTGCACGGCGCACGTGCTCGACATCCACGAGCGCGAGCAGGTCATGACGCTCGCCTGGTACAACGGCGGCGTCCGCGTCCTCGACCTGTCCGCCCTGACCGGGATCACGATCGGCGGGACGCAGGTGTCCGGCGAAGGCGTCAAGGAGATTGGCTCCGCGCGCTTCCCGGGCTCCGACACGTGGTCGGCCAAGACGCCGCGGATCCAGCCGAACGGCGATTTCTACCTGTACGGGAACGACATCGCCCGCGGGCTGGACGTGTGGAAGTTCGAGGGCGCCGGCCGCAAGCCGGCGAAGAAGGGCCGCTGGATGAGCGGCGCGCAGGCACAGGCGTACTTCGCGAGCCAGGGCAGAAGCGTGCCCTCCGGCTACTCGCTGCGCTGCCTGCTGCCCGAATGAACAAGAGGGGGAGCGGAACCGAAATGAATCGATCGAAAGCTGCGCTCGTCGCGGCGGTGATCCTGCTCGTCGCTCCCGGGCGCGGCGGAGGCCAAGCGGCAGGCGGGCGTAGCGCCCGCCGGGCCGCCGGCGGACTACACGCAGACCAAGAACCTGACCCAGCCGCGCTACGAGACGGTGCGTGACGTGGTGCGGCGTCCCCGCGTACGACGGCGAGGATCTGTACCTGGAGATCACGCGCCCGAACGCGGCCGGGCCGTTCCCGGTGATCCTGGAGTCGAGCCCGTACCACGGCACGCTGGCCGACCGCGAAGGCACCCGGATCCTGCCGGAGCCGCGCGACGCCGACGGCAAGTCGATCGGCCTCACGGGCTACTTCGCGCCCCGCGGCTACGCGGTGGTGATGATGGACCTGCGCGGGACCGGGCGCTCCGAGGGGTGCCTGGACCATCTCGGGCCGAAGGACGCTCGCGACCTCGAGCAGGTCGTCGAGTGGGCGGCATCGCAGGGCTGGTCGAACGGGCGTGTCGGCATGACCGGCCACTCGTACGTCGGCTCGACGCCGTCGGTCGCGGCCGCGCAGCGGCCCGACGGGCTCAAGACGATCGTGCCGAGCGCCGGCCTGGCGTCGATGTACGAGCATCAGTTCCAGGGAGGCGTCCCGTACTTCCTGCAGTGGGCAGGGCCGATCGAGGCCTACGAGCAGATCGCGATCGAGCGCAAGCTGCCCGGCGGCGACGACTTCGGCAACAACCTCGAGGACACGGGCTGCGGCCTGCCGAACTCGGCGGCGGTGGCCGGCGAGGACCAGCTGTCCGGTCGCTACTCGGACTGGCACCTGGCGCGCGACTGGGACAAGGGCGCGACGGAGGCCGACATCCCGGTCTTCCTCGTGCACGGCGTCAACGACAACGCCGCGCGCGTGGCCGCGATGGAGTGGTTCACCGAGCGCGGCGGGCGCGCGGGCGACAAGCTCTGGCTCGGCCAGTGGGACCACGGCTCGGACTGCTGCCCGAACCGCCGCGGCATCCAGTGGACGTACGCGCTGCACGCCTGGTTCGACAAGCAGCTCGCGCAGCGCAGGGTCGAGACCGGTCCGCCCGTGGAGCTGTTCATGTCCGACGGGACGTTCACGGGCGCCCGCAGCGGTGACCGGACCGAGGTGCTGACCAGCGCCGCCTGGCCCGGCTCGTCGCAGCGGGTCACGTTCCACCCGGCCGCCGACGAGTCGCTCGGCATCGAGGCACCGTCCTCCGAGGGCTCGGTGGCGTTCACCGGCGACAGCCGCGGGTTCGTCGCGCCCGAGGAGACCGACGGCGCCACGTTCCGCACGGCCCCGCTCGCAGAGGACCTCGTGTTCGCCGGCCAGCCGGCGCTGAAGCTGGCCGCGTCGGTCACGTCGCCGCGCGTGCATCTGATCGCCAACCTGTTCGACGAGAGCGCGGACGGGAGCTGGCGGCGGATCTCGCAGTGCACGATCAACCCGGAGCTCCGCAACGGGCTCGCGCAGCGCGACGTCGTCGCGCCGGGCACGCGGTACGACATGCAGCCGCCGTGCTTCGCGATGGCCCACCACCTCCGCGCGGGCCACCGGCTCGTGCTGCGCGTGACGACCAGCGATCCGGACAAGGTGCCGATGTTCGCCGAGGACGTCCAGGTGAACGTGTTCACCGGGCCGGGCGCGACGTCGGTCGACCTGCCGGTCGTGCAGGCGCCGACGCTGTACCCGGACACGGTCCCGCTCACCGAGGAGGCCGTGGTGGCGCCGGGGCCGGCGCAAGCGCCGATCTCGTCGTCGGTCACCACGCTGGCTCCGGGCGGCGGCGTCCGCGTGGACGGCGTCACCAGCCAGTTCGTCCAGTTCGACGTGCCGGAGGGCGTCGACAACGCGAAGGCGGTCGTGAAGGCGACGCCGAGCCTGCCGGCGGACCTCGACCTCTACCTCCAGCGCCGCCAGGCGGACGGGACGTGGAGCGGCGACATCGCCTCCGGGGCCTCAGGCGAGCTGACCGGCGAGACCATGACCACGGCGCGGCTCAGCCCGGGCACCTACCGCATCGAGGTGCACAACTGGGCAGGGCCCGCGGGCAACCAGGTGGCGGTCAACGCCACGTTCTACAACTCCGCGGGCGAGCCCGGGACCTAGTACACGTGCCTGAGCCGCCGCTTGAGATCCCCTCGAGTGGCGGCTCAGCACGGCGCTGATCGCCGGCGGAGACGCCTCCCAGACCTACTCGTTCGGGGAGTCAAGAATTCGCACCTCGCGCAGCGCGGATAGTCTCCGCGCGTGAAGAGGCTGATCCTCGCAGGGGCGCTCGCGCTTGCCGCCGCACCCGCGGCCCACGCCGCGACCTGGCGGCAGGTCACCGCCTCCGGCGGCGCGAGCATCGATCAGGTCGGCCTCGTCCGCACGAGCAACGGCGTGCTGCACGTGGCCTGGCACAAGGGCGGCGATCTGATGCACACCGCGATCGGCCGCGGCGGCAAGGTCGGCGCCACGTCGCCGATCGTGAGCGGGTGGACCGGCCACATGGACGCCGCGCTGACGGCGGTTCCGGGCGGCATCCGCGTCGTCTGGGGCGCGATCCGCTCGACCGACAGCAACGACCCGAACCAGGACCTCAACACCGCGCTGTCGACGGACGGGGGCACGAGCTGGCAGCTCACGCCTGGCTCGATCATCCCGCGCGGCGCGCAGGCCTACGGCAGCGACGCCGGCGCGACCACGCTGCCGAACGGCACGGTCTTGCAGACATGGGCGGGGACGCTCGGCACGTGGGTGCACTCCGGGCTCGACCCGGCGGCGCCGAACGTCGACTACGTGATGCAGGGCGGCGGCACGGTGTCGAGGACGCCGATCGTCGCGCGCGCCAAGAGCGGCGGCTTCTACGTCGGCTACGCGCTCGGCTACCCGACCGCCAACCAGGTCCGCGTGTGGCGGGCCGGTGCGGGCGCGGCGAGGCTGCTCGCGCGCACCGACGCGAACTCGCAGGTCACGCTCGCCGCGGATGCGAAGGGCCGCGTGTGGGCCGTGTGGAGCGACGGGACGTTCGGCGAGACGCAAGTGCTCGCGGCGCGCTCCAACCCCGAGGCGACCGAGTTCGGCGCCGCCGTCGACGCCGGCGCCGTGCGCGGCGCGCACTCGACCTACGCCCTCGACGCGAGCGCCACCTCGCGCGCGCTCGACATCCTGGCGCTGTTCGGCACCGGCACCGAGTCCGGCGGCGCGACCTACATGGCGCGGATCGAGCCGGGGCTGAAGCTGACGGCGCGCAAGCGCTCCGGCCGCGTCACATTCACGGTCACCGACGCGGGCGACCCCGTGCGCGGCGCGACGGTCCGCGCGGCCGGCCGCTCCGGCCGGACGGACCGGCAAGGCCGCGTCACGCTCACGCTGAAGCGGGGGAGGGCGACCGCGACCGCTCCGGGCTACGCGGCCGCGAAGCTGCGGGTCTGAATCTCACTACCATCGCGGCTCGTGCCGGCCGCCGTGATCTTCGACCTCGACGGGGTCCTGATGGACTCCGAGCAGCTCTGGAACGCGTCCAAGGAGGCGCTCGTCCGCGAGACCGGCGGGCGCTGGCGGGACGAGGCGCCGACGGTGATGATGGGGATGAGCTCGCCGGAATGGGCCGCGTACCTTCGCGACGACCTGGGCGTCCCGATGGACGTGGACGCGATCAACCGTGACGTCGTGCGCCGCATGGAGGAGGGCTACCGGGCCGCGCTCCCGCTGCTCCCCGGGGCGGGGGACGCCGTCCGCTCGCTCGCCGAGCGCTGGCCACTCGGCCTCGCCTCGTCGTCGAACCGCGAGATCATCGACCTCGTCCTCGAGCTCGCGGGCTTCGCCGACGCGTTCCGCGTGACCGTCTCCTCCGAGGAGGTCGAGCGCGGCAAGCCGGCGCCGGACGTCTACCTCGCGACGGCGGAGAAGCTCGGGGTCGACCCGGAGCGCTGCGTCGCGATCGAGGACTCCAGCAACGGCCTCCGCTCGGCGCACGCCGCCGGCATGGCGGTCATCGCGGTCCCCAACCCGCACTACCCGCCCGCCCCCGACGCGCTCGAGCTCGCGGCCGCCACCGTCGAGGTCGTCGGCGAGGTCACGCCGGCGCTCGTCGATCGCGTCGGCTGACGCTGTCAGCGCCCGGCGCGCGCGGCCGGCTCGACGACCCCGTACTCGTAGGCGAGGATCACCGCCTGGGTGCGGTCGCGCACGCCGAGCTTGGAGAAGACGCGGCTGGCGTGGGTCTTGACCGTCTCGTCGGAGACGAACAGGAGCCGGGCGATCTCCGCATTCGTGCGTCCGCACGCGATGTGCCGGAGCACCTCGAGCTCGCGCTTGGTCAGGCTCTCGAGCTCGGGGGCCGTGTGCGCGCCGACCGGAGGTCGGCGGACGTATGCCTCGACGAGCCGGCGGGTGACCTCGGGCGCCAGCAGGGTGTCGCCGGCGGCGGCGCCGCGGATCGCGGCGACCAGCTCCTGCGGGCGCGCGCTCTTGAGCAGGAACCCGCTGGCGCCCGCCCGCAGCGCCTCGTAGACGTACTCGTCGAGGTCGAATGTGGTGAGGATGAGCACGCTCGGGGTCGGCGGCGCGAGGGCAAGGAGCCGCCGGGTCGCCTCGAGCCCGTCCAGACCGGGCATCCGGATGTCCATCAGGACGACGTCCGGCTGGGCCTCGCGGGCCAGGTCCAGCGCGGCGCGGCCGTCCTCCGCCTCGCCGGCGATCTCGACGTCCTCGTGCGCCTCGAGGATCATGCGCAACCCACCGCGCACGAGCGCCTCGTCGTCGGCGATCAGGACGCGGATCACGCGGGCTCCCGTTCGAGCGGCAGGGTCGCCCGCAGCGCGTAGCCGCCGCCAGGTCGCGCGCCGGCGTCGAGCTCGCCGCCGTAGAGTGCGGCGCGCTCGCGCATGCCGACGAGCCCGAAGCCGCCGCCGTTGGCGCCCTCGCCGCCGCGGCCGTCGTCGAGGACCTCGAGCTCCAGCGCGCGGTCGCGGTAGCGCAGGGTGACGGAGGCGTGCGCGGGACCGGCGTGCTTGAGCGCGTTGGTGAGCCCTTCCTGGACGATGCGGTAGGCCGAGCGGTCGACGCCCGGCGGGAGCCGCCGCGGGCGGCCTTCGACGGTCAGCTCGACCGGCAGCCCGGCGGCTCGTACCTGCCCGAGCAGCGCGTCGAGGCGCGCGACGCCCGGCTGGGGTGCCAGCTCCGCGTCCTCGACCGGGGCGCGCAGGAGCCGGAGCATCCGATGCAGCTCGACGATCGCCTCCCGGCCCGTCTCCTGGATCGTCCGGAGCGACTCGCGCGCCCGCTCGGGCGAGGCCGCCAGGACATGCTCGGCCGCGCCCGCCTGGAGCACCATGACGCTTACGCCGTGCGCCACCGCGTCGTGCATCTCGCGGGCGATCCGCGCGCGCTCCTCGGCCACCGCCTCGAGCGCCCGCGCCTCGCGGTCGGCCTCCAGCGCGGCGGCGTGCTCCCGGCGCTGGCGCACCCAGCGTCCGAGCAACCAGACGCCGCCGACGAACAGCCACTCGCCGGCCGCGTCCTCCACGCGTGCCCCCTCGACGAGCCGCGGGATCTCGAAGAAGAGCAGGAAGCCGGCGACGAGCGCGGCGCCGGCGAGCGCCCGCCGCAGCGAGCAGTGCGCCGCGACCGAGTAGAGGGCGATGTTGAGGACGATCCAGCCCTGCAACGCCCCGCCGTCGCCCGGGCCGGTCGCGTAGCCGGCGTACCCAGCCGCGATGACCAGCACCAGCACCAGCAGCGGCGCGCGGCGGCGGGCGAGCAGAGGCAGCGCGATCACCGCGACGAGCAGCGCCTCCACGAGCGGCGCGCCGGTGACCAGCACCTCGATCAGCGCGGTCCCGGCGAGCAGCGCGACGAGGATCGGATCGGCGACGTCGACAGCGCGCGCATACAGCTGGCGGAGCGCCCGCATGAGCCAAACCTACGCCCGTCCGGGCGCCCGCGCATCCCCTGCGCAGAGGACCCCGATCCCCCGTCCGGGGGACGCGAGAGATCACCGCTCCGGGTGGGCGAAATCGCCCCGTGGCGCGACGACTGCGAGCCGACCGGAACGTAGCTTCCCCGGCGTCCCATGCACCCTCCCCACAGGAGATCACCCATGTTCCGTCCCGCCCTCCTTGCCGTCGCGCTGACCGCGACGGTGGCGTCCAGCGCCGGCCTTGCGCTCGCCGCCGACCACCCCGCCTCAGGCCCGGCCGCCCGCTCGTCCGTGCCGCCGACCGGCACCCAGCAGGTCGTCCTGCGCCCGAAGTCGTTCAGCTTCGCCGACGTCGCGCCGAAGCGGAAGGGCGATGGCCCGCCCTCGCCGGGTGACGCGTCGATCATCACCTACCGCGTGTATGACGCGGGCGGCGCAAAGAAGATCGGGCGCGCGCAGTTCGTGTGCGTCGCGACCGACCGCCGCGGCGAGCACGAGCAGTGCACCGGCACGATCGCCCTCCCCGGTGGCCAGATCGCCACGCAGGGCGACGCCGAGAACGTCGCCATCGTCGGCGGCAGCGGCGCCTACGCCGGCGCGCGCGGCACCGCCACCGGCGAAGACCACCCCGACAGCGTCGACGTGACGCTCCGCTTCCTCCCCTGACACGGTGCTCCACGAGCCGACTAGAGTCGGCTCGTGGACGCTCCGGCGAACGATCGAACGCTGGGGGAGCTCGTGCGCGAGCACGCGGCGCTGCGTCGTGTGGCGACGCTCGTCGCGCGCGAGTCCTCCCGCGCGGAGATCTTCGCGGCGGTGACGCGCGAGACCGGAGAGCTGCTGAGCGCGCAGCGGACGACGCTGCTGCGGGTCGAGAGCCCCGAGTGGGCGCTCGTCGTGGCCGCGTGGTCGAACGGCGACGCGCCGCCGGTGCCGATCGGCCATCGAGGGGCGATCGACGAGGGCCGCGGAATCCTCGGCCGCATGCTGCAGGCCGCCCGGCCGGTCCGGATCGAGGACTTCGACGAGGTCGGCGGCGTCGTCGCGCAGCTGATGCGCGATCTGGGCATCCGCGCGGCGGCCGCCGGCCCGATTGTCCTCGGCGGCCGGCTCTGGGGCGCGCTGACGGCGGCCTGGCCGGATCCGGCGGCGATGCCGCCGGGCGCGGAGGACCGCGTCGCGGCGTTCACGGAGCTGCTGTCCCATGCGATCGAGAACGCCGAGGCCCGCCAGGAGCTGGCGGCGTCGCGGGCCCGGCTCGTCGAGGCCGCTGATGCTGCACGGCGGCGGATCGAGCGAGACCTCCACGACGGCGCGCAGCAGCGGCTCGTGGCCGCGGCACTCGAGCTGACGATCCTGGAAGGGCGGCTCGACCGCGACCCGGCGGGCGCGAAGGCCGTCCTCGGCCGCGCGCGAGAGCATCTCGAGCACGGCCTCGGCGAGCTGCGCGACCTCGCCCGCGGGATCCACCCGGCCGTCCTCACCGAGCGCGGGCTCGAGGCCGCGGTCCTGGCGCTGGTCCAGCGCGCGCCGGTGCCCGTGGACCTCGACGTCGACGTCCCCGAGCGGCTCGACGCGGGCATCGAGGCGGCGGCCTACTTCGTCGTGTCGGAGGCGCTGACCAACGTCGCCAAGTACGCCGACGCCCGCACCGTGGACGTCGCGCTCCGCACGTCGGGCGGCACGCTGCTGGTGACGATCGCCGACGACGGCGTCGGCGGCGCCGACCTCGACCGCGGCTCCGGCCTCCGTGGCCTCGCCGACCGCGTGCAGGCCGTCGGCGGCGTCCTGGAGGTCAGCAGCCCGCCCGGCGAGGGCACGCGCCTGTGCGCTCGGCTGCCGACGAACGTGCTCGGCTCGCTGAACGGGCACGAGCGGCCGTCGTGACCCCCTGCGACCCGGCCGACGCGCTGGAGCGAGCTCACGCAGCGCTCACGGACGGATCACGGACGGCTCACGGCGCCGCCATACGGTCCCGCCGCTGATCCCCCTCCCCAAGGAGCACCCCATGACCAGGTTCCACCGGCTCGCCCTCGCCGCCCTCTGCGCCGTGGCCGCAATCGGCTCCGGCGCCCCGGCCCAGGCCGGCACCGACGGCACGCCCGCCGACTGCGACGTCCGCGTCGAGCGGCTCGTGGCGCAGTTCTACGACATGGCCGATCGGCGCAGCTACGAGGACGCCACCGAGTGGTGGCAGGCGCGCTGGCACGCCGTCTACACGAGCTGCCTCAAGCCCTAGGGTTGAACGCGACGCGTGACGCCGGCACAGCGCACGAGCGTGCCGGCGTCGGTGCGCGTCAGCGACGGGAGGCGCACGCGCAGCGGCCGCGTGGTCCGCGGCAGCCGCAGCGCGAAGCGGCGGTCGGCGCCGGTCCGCGCGGTCGCGACGAGCCGCCACGTCGTCCGGCCGCGTTTCTCCAGCCTCACCTGGACCCTGCGCGCGCACCGCGGCGCCTCGGCGGCCCGGATGCGCCCGACCACGCGCCCGCCGCGCACACGGAACGTGAGCGCGCGGTCGACGCGGGGCGGAGCTACGGTGCCCGCGGCGCCGCCGCCGGACGGCTCGACCGTGGTGCCGCCGGACGGCTCGACGGTGGTACCGCCGGACGACCCGACCGTGGCCCCGCCGGGCGAGCCGCCCGTCGCGCCGCCGGACGACCCGCCCGAACCGCCCGAGCCGCCCGACGGCGGCGACGTGGGCGGCTTCGCCTCGTCGATCCGCGCGATGAACGCGTCGGAGCACGAGGGGAACTCGAGCGAGTCGCGCAGGAAATCGCAGTTCCCGCCCGCCCACGGATCGGCGGTCGTGGCGAGGTTCGGCGAGTGCGTCAGCCCGGCGATCCAGGCGTCGCCGTCCGCGAGCGCGACGCCTCGCGCCTGGTCCTGCGACAGCCCGCCGTGGAACGTGCCGTACTCGACCTGCGACTTCCCCGGGTCGAGCCGGACGAGGAACGCGTCCGAGCAGTCCGCGCGGGCGGCGCACCAGCGGTGGTTGTCGACCATGGTCGCCTGGAAGGCGTCGACGAGCGGGAACCCGTACGGCGACGAGGAGCTGCCGGCGACGTAGCTGCGCCCGGCCGCGTCGACCGCGATGCCGAGGCCGTCCTCGTAGCCCGCGCCGCCGACGTAGGTCGAGGCCAGAAGCTGCGACCCGTCGGCGGCGAGCTCCAGCGCGAATGCGTCGGGATGGTTCGTGCAGCTCAGCTCGTCCGGCACGTCGTTGCAGACCCGGTCGAACGCGCCGGCGGTGGTGGGGAAGTTGTTCGACTCGGTGGTTCCCGGCGATGTGGACGTCGCCGCTCCCGTCGAGCGCCGCGTCGAAGCCCGTGTCCCAGTCGCGCCCGCCGAACGCAGTCGCCCACTGCACCGCCGAGCCGTCGCTCGCCAGCCGCGCCGCGAAGACCTCGGTGAACCCGAGCGCCGGGTCGGGGTCGTACGAGCCGGGCGTGGCGGGAAAGTCCTTGCTGCCCCAGGCCGCCGTCTCGCCGACGATCACCGGCCGGCCCTGCCCGTCGAGCTCCACGTCGTAGGGGATCTCGTCGGACTCGTCGCCGCCGAAGTACGTCGACCACTCGAGCGCGCTGCCGGACGCGCTCAGGCGCGCGACGAACGCGTCGCGGCAGAAGCCGGTCGGCTCCGCGCACACGCGGTCCCCGACCGTCGTGGGGAAGTCGAACGCGTCGGTGTCCCCGGCGACCACCGCGCGCCCCTGCGGGTCGACGGCGATCCCGCGGGCGACGTCGCCGAAGCTCCCGCAGCCGCCGAGATAGGTCGAGTAGTCCAGCGCGGCGCCGGTGGGGGAGAGCTTGGTCACGAACGCGTCCCCGTAGACGAACCCGCACCGCCAGTCCGGCTGATACGCCGAGTGGATCGGGAAGTTCGGCGAGTTCGTGAAGCCGGCCACGTACGCGTTGCCGGCGCCGTCGGCGGCGATCGCCAGCGCGGAGTCGTCGCGACGGCCGGCGAGGTAGGTGATGTGGACGAGCGAGCCGTCGGGCGCGTACTTGGCGACGAAGGCGTCGAAGCAGGGCGGGAAGTCCTCGCAGATGGCGTTGCGCTCGTCGAACCCGTCGAGCGCGCCGGCCGGCGCCAGGTCGCGCGACATCGTGCGCCCGGCGACGTACACGTTGCCCGCGGGGTCGGAGTCGATCGCGTTGATCTCGTCGTCGACGCCGCCGCCGAGATAGGTGGCCCACTCGAGCGTCGGATCGATCACCAGCGTGCGCGAGCGGTCGTAGCCGGACACCGCGAACCCGACCCCGCCGTCCGCGAGCAGGCGGAACCGGGCGGGGACGGCGACCGGCTGTCCGCGCACGCGCTGGTAGGCGACCGGCGGCTCCTGCCGCAGCGTCCCGCCCGGCGTGCTCAGCACGAGGCTGCCGTCCGGCCCCAGCGCCGGCCGCTCCGCGCCGCGGAACTCGAGCGCCACCGCGTTCGGGTCGGCGCCCGGCGCCAGTACGAGGTCGTACGCGAACCGGCCCTCGCGCCCGTCGCGCACCACGAGGTCGACGCCCTCTGCCACACCGCGCAGGCGGATGCGTCCGTACCGCGGGAGCCCTGAGCGCCAGCCGCTGCGGTTCTGGCCGGTGTAGTCGTTGACGACCCCGGGCAGCCGCTGCTCGGGCTGGACCGACCGCGCGGGCTCTCCGCCGCGCAGGCGCAGCGTGACCTCGCCGCCGGGCATCGTCAGCGTCGGCCCGCTCTCGTCCACGAGCAGCGACCGCTCGCCGCCGTCGGAGGCGAACAGCACCGAGCCGGAGAGCTGGCCGCGGTTCGGCACGAACCCGTCGGGCGCCGACGCGGCCTGCCTGGTCTCCCAATCCTCGATCGGATCGCCGTAGCGCGGCAGCGCCGTCTCGTAGAACCGGCAGCCCGGCGTGCCGCCGGGCTCGAGCGCGACGAGCTCGCCGCCCACCGCCAGCAGCATCAGCCCCGCGCCGATGGCCAGCGTGTGCGGCTCGCTCGCGTAGTTCTTCGTGTCGGTCCGCATGCACCACCTCACGGCGCCCGACGCCCGGTCGAGCGCGTAAAGGTCCCCGCGCCGCCCGTGATGTAGACGTGCTCGCCGGCCACGAGCGGATAGCTCGTCACGCCGTCCCAGCCGCCGAACTCCCATGCCGTCGTGCCGCTGGTCGCGTGCACCGCGTGGAGGACGGCGTCGTCCTCGGCCGACTCGCCGGACAGCACGTAGGCCCGCTGCGCGTCGATCGCCGGGGCCGGGTCCATCCAGAACCGCTTGCGCAGCGGCGCGCCCGTCGCCGCGTCGTAGACGGCGCCGTCGTAGCGCGACGGCACGTACACCCGGCCGCCGGCCACCGCCGGGTCGCCGCGCAGGAACGTGGCGCCGTCGGGCGCGGGGCCGCGCCACGCCTCGGAGCCGCCGGCGCGGCGCAGCGCCAGGACAGCGGCGCCGACGTTGACGTACACGTGGTCGGCCCCGACGCCGATCCCCTGCGTCCAGCTCGTCTCGCGCGACCACGCGACGGTGTTGCTCGCGACGTTCACCGCGTAGACCGCCCCGAGGACGCCCACGTAGGCCACGCCGTCGGCGACCACCGGCCCGCTGTCGATCCCGGTGCCGGTGCGGTTGGGCCAGGTGCTCCGCGACCACGCCGGCGCGCCCGTGGCCGCGTCGAACGCGTACAGCGTCTCCCGGGTGGCGAGCAGGACCTTGCCGGCGCCGTACGCCGCGCCGGCCAGCCAGCCGGTGACCTCCTGCTTCCACATCGTCTCGCCGGTGGCCGGGTCGAGCCTGTGCAGCTCGCCCGGCCCGCCGTCCCGGTTCTGGAAGGTGACGAAGACGCGTCCGTCCGCCACGAGCGGCCAGCGCACCTCGTGCGAGATCGGCACGCTGTCGTCGAACACCCGCCGCCACCGCTCCCGCAGCGGCGGCCCAAGCGCCTCGGCGCTGACGCCCGTGTGCGCCGGGTCGACCTGCTCCGCGACGACATCGGCGGCCGCGGCTCGCGGAAGCACCGCGAGCCACGCTGCGAGCGCCACCCCAGCCAGCCATCGCCGCGGCACGCCCTCCTTATACCTCCGAACGGGCGAATTCAGTACCGCACGGCGGGATTTTGTCAGGAGCGGGCGACTGCGCGCCGCCGTGACGCCGAGCGCGCGCCGAGCGCCCACTCCAGTTCCGCGCGCAGCCCGGCTTCGAGCGTCGTGGACGGGGCGTAGCCGAGCCGCTCGCGCGCGTGGCTCACGTCGGCTCCGGTATGGAGGACGTCGCCGTCCTCGCGCGGCCGGTGGCGCACGTCGAGCGGGCGGCCTGCGATCGCGCTGAGCAGCTCGAGCGTCCGGGTGACGGTAACGCGCGAGCCGCCGCCGACGTTGAACGCGTCGCCGGCCACGTTCTCGGCCTCGGCCGCCGCCCGAGTGGCCGCGACGATGTCGCCGACGAACGTGAAGTCGCGCGTCTGGCGGCCGTGCCCGAAGATCTCGATCGGCCGGCGGTCGATCGCCGCCTCGCAGAACCGACGGAAGGCCATGTCGGGTCGTTGGCGGGGACCGTAGACCGAGAAGTACCGCAGCGCGACGGCCTCGACGCCGTGCTCGGCGTGGTAGAGCCGGCACAGGTGCTCGGCGGCGAGCTTCGTGACGCCGTACGGCGAGAGGGGCCGGGGGGTCGCGTCCTCGCGCGTCGGCAGCTCCTCGGCGTCGCCGTAGACCGACGAGGACGAGGCATACACGACGCGCCGAGCGGGCTCGGCGGCGGTCGCCTCGAGCAGGCGCTGGGTCGCCGTGACGTTGTTGTGGACGTAGCGGTCGAAGCGCGTGCCCCAGCTCGCCCGCACGCCCGGCTCGGCGGCGAGGTGGAAGACCGTGTCACAGCCGGCGAGCAGCGCCTCCACGTCGGTCGTCGCGAGGTCCTCGGCCCGGAGCGTGAACGCGTCGTACGCGCGAGCGACCTCGAGGTTGGCCCACTTGGCCTCGGCCGCGTAGTTCTCGTTGAAGCAGTCCACGCCGACCACCTCCCAGCCCTCGGCGAGCAGCGACTCCACGAGATGCGAGCCGATGAAGCCCGCGCAGCCGGTCACGAGCGCCCGGCTCACGGCATCGCCGCCTCGGCCGCGGCGACCATCGTCTCCACGCGCTGCGGCCAGGCGCGGACCTGCCGGTGGAACGGGTGCGCGGCGCGGCCGAGGATCGCGGCCGCCAGGTGCCACTCCAGCGCGAGCGGCCGGCCGCCGTAGCCCGCGAGCAGCGGGTCGAGGACGGCGTGCACCGCGTCGAGGTCGGAGTCGCGGCCCCGCACGACGTCCGCCGCGTAGGTCGCGAGGTCGAGCGCGGGCGCGGCACGGCACAGCTCGTCGAAGTCGATGACGGCGAGGCCGTCGGCCGTGAGCAGCAGCTGGTCCCCGTGGAAGTCGCCGTGCGCGGGCACGCCGTCGGTATCCGGCGGCCGGGCCGCCGCGAGCCGCCGCACCAGCGCGTCGAGACGCGGGGCGAGCGAGGGCAGGACGGCGCCGATCACGTTCGCCTTGCGAATTGCGGCATCGAGCTGGCAGTCGGCGGGCGCGGCCGGGAGCGAGCGCAGGTGCGCGGACTGCAGGGTCGCGACCAACGCGCCGGCCCGCTCGGCGACCGCCAGCGCAGACTCCGGCGAGTCGCCGGCCACCGCGCGCTGCGCTGTCAGCCGCAGGTCCGCAGCCGCGGCGGTGAAGTCGGCCGTCGGCACCGGCTGCTCGCGGGCGGCGGTGACCAAGCCCGCGACCGCCGCGTCGTAGTGCCGCTCGCTGCCGTAGGCCTTGAGCACGTGGTCGCCGAGGCGCAGGACGGCTCGCGAGCGCGGCTTGTAGCCGATCAGCGCCGGCTCACCGCCGTCGATGCCCAGCCGCCGGGCGAGCTCCTCTCCGTCGAGCACGAGCGCGGGCAGCCGCGGGTCGAACGGCAGCCACGTGATCAGCGCGCCGACCGTCTCGTCATAGGAGAGCGGCGCCGCGGGCGACCGGCGGTCGGCCCGGCGCGCGAGCTCGCGGTAGCGCGGCTTGCTCGTCCGCTCCGCCAGCGCGACGCCCGCCAGGCTGGTCGCGACCGCATCGCAGCGCTCGCCGTCGACCTCGGCGCGATAGTGGACGGCCACCGTCTCGGACGGCTTGTAGACCACACGGCTCACCCCGACCTCGCCCAGCTCCGATCCCTCGGCGAGCGAGCGGGCGAGGACGTCGCGCATCGCGTCGGGGTCGAGCAGGCGCTCGAGCTGCGGGAACGCCGGATCGGAGCCGCGGCGGGCGGCCAGGCGGCCGTCGTGCAGCTCGACGATGCGATCGGCCATTCGCGCGAGCCCGTGCGAGTGGGTGATGAGGATCGTCGTGCGCCCCCGCATGAGCCTCGACAGGCCCTCGCGCACCGCCGCCTCGCTGTGGCCGTCGAGGCCCGTGGTGGGCTCGTCGAGCAGCAGGATCGGCGGGTCGCGCAGCAGCGTGCGAGCGATGCCGATCCGCTGGCGCTGGCCTCCCGAGAGCCCGACGCCCTGCGGGCCGAGCTGCGTCTCGTAGCCGTGTGGCAGCGCCGTGATGAACTCGTGCGCGGCGGCGGCCCGCGCCGCCTCCTCCACCTGCCGGGGCGCCGCGTCGGACCCGTAGGCGATGTTCTCGCGCACGCTGCCGGTGAACAGCAGTTGCTCCTGCAGGACGATCGCGACCTGCTCGCGCAGCCACGCCAACGAGCAGTCGCGGACGTCGCGGCCGTCGACGAGGACGCGGCCGGCGGACGGGTCGTAGAAGCGCGCGACCAGCGCGGCGAGCGTCGACTTGCCGGCACCCGACGGGCCCATCAGCGCGACGCGTTCTCCCGCGCCCACGCGCAGCGTCACGTCGCGGAGCGCCGCGCGGTCGCCGTCGAAGGCGAACGAGACGCGCTCGAGCGCGACGTCGCCGTTCGCGCGGCCGCCGCGGTAGGCGTCTTCGGGCTCCTCGAGCACCTCGTCCTCGGCGAGCAGCTCGGCGACACGCTCCGCCCGCGCCATCGCGGCGGCGACCTTCGTCGCCTCGCGCGCGATGCTGCGCATCGGCCCGTGCGCCTTGCGGGTGTAGCTGACGAACACGATCAGCTCGCCCGGCCCGATCGCGCCCGCCGCCACCCGCAGCGCGCCCGCGACGATCACCAGCGCGGTCCCGACCGCGCGGACGGTGCCGACCAACCCGTCGAACCGGGCCTGCAGCCGCGCGACCTCCATGCCGGCGGCCATCCGGTCCTCGCTGCGCGAGCGCACGCGGTCGGCCTCGAAGCGCTCGGACCCGAACGCCTTCACGACCGACATCGCCGACAGCGCCTCACCGGCGAGCGACGCGATCTCGCCATCCTGCGCGCGCCGCAGCCGCGCCTGCGCCTTCACGCGCCGCCGGAAGACCGCGCTCATGACCAGCATCGCCGGAAGCGTCGCGATCGAGAGCAGACCGAGCACCGGGTCGATCCACAGGACGACCACGACCATCCCGAACGCCAGCAGCCCAGCCTGCGCGATCTCGCCCAGCGACTGGGAGAACAGCGTGCCCATGGCGTCGACGTCGCCGGTTACGCGCGTCACCAAGTCGCCCTTCTGGCGCCGGTGATGGAAGCCCAGCGACAGCCGCTGGAGATGGCCGTAGGCGGCCACGCGCAGCTCGTGCGTGATCTGCTCGCCGGCGCGCTGGAGCCAGAAGTCGAGGACGTACCGCGCCGTCGCCTCGGCGATCGCGATGACCAGGACCAGCGCGGCGACACCGGCGAGGAGGCGCCAGTCGCTCGCGGTCAGGTCGAACGGGGCGTCGCGCCCGGCGAGGAGGCGATCGACGACCAGCGCGAGCGGCCACGGCTTCGCGAGCTCGGCGGCGGTGATCACGATCGTGCCGGCTCCGGCGCCCGCCAGCGCGCGCCACTGGCGCGCGACGTAGGGTCGCAGGGTCCGCGCCGCCGGGCTCATGCTGCCACCGGCGCCATTTCGGACAGGAGCTCGGCGGTCCGGCGCGCCCCGTCGAGGTCGATCGCGGGCTCGACCGGGTCGAAGCCGAGCAGCGCCTCGATCTCGCCGGCCAAGGTGGTCGGGCTGAGGCGGTCCGGGTGCAGCATCCGGAGCGCGCCGAGCCGTGCGAGCCGGCGCGCGCGCCGCAGCTGCTCGTCCTCCTCGGGCGTCGCGTACGGGACGACGAGGGCCGGGACTCGCGCGCGGAGCAGCTCGAGCGCGGTGTTGTAGCCGCACTGGCTGACCGAGGCGGCGGCGTGGCGGAGCTCGTCGGCGAGATCCGGCACCGTGTGGACGACCTCCAGCCCGTCCTGCGCGGCGGCCGTCGCTTCCAGCGCGCGCCGGTCCGGGGCTGGACAGAACGGTCCGGCGACGAGTCGCATCGGCACGCGCAGCCTCTGCTGTGCCTCCGCCGCGGTCCGCAACAGCGGCCCGCCGACGAGCCCGCCGCCGGCCGAGACGAGCACCCGCGATCCCGGTCCGCGTCCGGCGCCGTTGCCGCCGACGACGAAGCCCGTGTACCTCACCGGCACGGTCAGTCGTCCGGTCCCACTGAACGTGTCCTCGAGCCGCGCGAAGGCGGGATCGCAGTGCACGAGCACGGTGTCGAAGTACGCGTTGGCGAGCGCGCACGCCCGGTCGTCGTGCGCGCGCTGGTCGCTGCGGCGGCTGACGAGGATGTCGCGCAGGCTGCAGGCCGTCACCGCGCCCGCCGCGCGCGCCGCCTCGAGCAGCGGCACGAGCTCGCGGGCGAACTTCGCCCGGCCGAACGGGAACAGCTCGACGACGACCACCGCCGGGTCGAGCTCGCTGAACGCCGCAAGGATCCGCGCGCGCCGCTCCTTCCAGGCGTCGTGGACCGTGAAGCGGCGGTCGCGGCTGTCGAAGCGCCCGTCCGCGCCGACGCCGAGCGGCGGGAGCGCGACGATGTCGACGCCCGCCGGGGGCCTGATGCCGGCGGGCGGTGGGCCGCCGCTGACGAGCACGACCCGGAAGCGCGTGCTCAGCGCCTCGCACAGCGCGTAGGAGCGCACCAGGTGCCCGAGGCCGACCGAGTGCTGGCAGTAGAAGAGCAGCGCCGGTCGCGTCATCGGATTGCGGCCTCCAGGAGCGGGACGAGGCGGTGCAGCGCGTCGGGGCGGACGCGGTTGATCGCCGACTGCGCGACGCGCACGAGCAGCGACGCGTCGACGTGCCAGCGGAGCGCGCTCGGCACGTCGCAGTAGCCGTCGAGGAGCGCGTCCGCGAACGCGCGCTCCTCGGCGGCGGTGATGCGGCCGAGCACGCGATCGGCAGTGAGCGCGGCGAGCAGCTGGCCGAGGTCGGCTGCCGCCGGTCCGGCCGCGGCGTGCTCGAGGTCGAGCAGCGTGACGCCCTTGCCGGTGGCGATGGCGTTGCGCAGGTTCGCGTCGCCGTGGACGCAGACCGTGGGCGCGGCCTCGTCGATCCGGTCGAGCAGGCCGGCGAGCACCCGATCAGCTACGGCGGTTGCGTCCGGGCGCGCGCGGGAGATCACGGCGGCGGCGTTCACCAGCCGGTCGCGCTCGAGCCGCCTGAACGGCGCCTCGGGGACGTCGCACGTCGTGTGCAGCGTCGCCAGCGCAGCGCCGAGGCCGTGCAGCGCGCCGGCGAGGTCGGCGCCGCGCAGGGTGTCGAGCCGGCGGCCCTCGACCGGCTCGAGGGCGAGCGCGCGGTGGTGGTTCGAGGCGGCGATGACGTTCGGCGCGAGCGGCCCCGCCGCCTCGAGCCTCTGACGCTCCTGCTCGGCGTCGGCGTGGACCTTCACGTACGCGACGGCCTGCCCGGACGCGTCGAGACAGCGGGCGCACGCCGATCGCTCGGGCGCGTAGGCGACGAGCCGCAGCGCGGCGCAGGGACGGCCGATGAGCTCGGCGACGGCCGGAGGGCTCGCGAGGAGCGGGAGGGTGGCCAGCTTGCGGTCGTTCGGGAAGGCCCAGAAGACGGTGTCGAGCTTCGGCGCGTGGAGAATGGCGGTGTCCGCGGCTGCGTACGCCGCTTCGCTCCGTCCCTCCCGGAAGGTGCGCGCGGCGACGTGGTGAGCGCCGTCGAGCCGGTAGGCGACGCGCAGGTTCTCGCCGACCCGGTACTTCGCGTAGACGCGCTCGCAGGTCGTCGCGCTGGGGAACAGCTCGGCGACGACCTTGGCGCTCAGGAGCGCGTCGCGCTGCGGGACGGCCGGGTCGGCCGCGAGCATCATCGCGGGATCACCACCGTCGTGAACGTCGCGTCGCGCGCGCGCTGCCTCGCGCTCACGACCGGGGCCTCGATCCGCTCTCCGTACCGCGGGGAGAGCCAGCCCGGCTCGAGCCGCACGTCGGCGGCGCCGAGGATCACGAGTGTGAGCCCGGGGGCGTGGACGGCCCCGTCGCGGATGGTCGCCTTGGCCGGCGCCAGGTGGAAGCGCAGGTCGTAGTCGTGGTCACGGTCGGCCTCGAGCCGGTCCTCGATCAGCCAGTAGCGGTCGTCGATGAACGCGACCTGCCGGCGGTGCACGGCGTCGTAGGCGGGGCTGCGTGCCTCGCCGGCGAGCACGTCCATGCGTGGGCCGGTCATGCGCCCCAGGAACCGGCCCTCGGCGACGGCGCCCTCCGGCCGCTTGCGCGTGTAGGGGGTCTGGTCGAGCCCGTCGACGCAGACCGTGTTATGCGCGGCGGTGCCGCGGAACCAGCGACGCAGGTTCGGCGGCTGCTCGGAGTACGTGAACCGGCCGGGGTCCACCAGCAGCGGCCGGCCGCCGGCGAACGCCTCCACGCTCAGGAGGTCGTAGTGGCCGTGGCCGCCGTCCCCGAGCGGGCCGCAGTCGAAGATCAGGAAGGCGTCGTCGCGGTCCCAGCCGCTGCGCTGGGTGTAGTAGCCGCCGTGGCGGAAGTCGGCGTTGCGATCGGCGGGCGGGCGGCCGAGGCCGGTTCCCGCCCAGCGGAGGTCGTCGCGGTCCAGCGCTTCGCCGGCGACCGCGAGCATGTCCGAGTAGTCGCCGGTGTCGGCGTCCGAGAGCGCCGGGATCGTGCCGTCGGGGCGCCGGCAGTGCAGCGCGAAGTCGCACGCCCGGCTGAGCCGGGCCTCGAACTGCGCGCCGAGGTCGATCCCGTACCGCCGGCAGTTCTCATGGGCGCCGACGAACGAGCGCAGGGCGATCATGTGGTAGTGCGTCGACGCCTCGCGGTGGACGCCGTCGGCCCGGAAGTCCTCGGCGAGGTTGCGCTCGAGCTCGGTGAGTGCGAAGTCCAGGAGCTCGTCGCCGGGGTCGAGCACCGGCAGCGCGAGCGCGACGATCAGCAGCGCGTACAGCTCGAGCGTGCGGTGGTTGCGCTCCGGCGCGAGGTTGCTTCGGACGTGGTCGGCTTGCGCGCCGATGCTGTGCATGAGGGCCGCGCCGAGGCCGAGGGAGAGCGATCCGAAGCGCTGCCAGGCGTAGATCCAGTTGAGGATCCGGCGGGCGGTCACCTCGGCCGCGTCGTGGTCGGGCGGGACGGTGCCGATCCAGGAGCTGACGAGCCGCTCCCAGGTCTCGCGGAAGCGCGCGTCGCCGGTGCTCGCGTGGGCGTGGACGAGGTCGAGGCCGTACGCGAACTTGACGAGGTCGATCCGCCACTCCTCGTCGGCGGGCAGGTCGGCGTGCAGCCAGTCCGGCGCGGTCCCGAGCGTCCGCGACTCGCCGGCGAACGTGAAGCGCCCAGCCGCGACGGCCTCGGCACGGGCCCGGTCGCGGTGCTCGTGGGCGGTCACGCACAGCACCGGGCGCGGCACGACGGCTCGGGCCGTCAGCACATCGCCTCCTCGAACAGGGCGGCCAGCCGGCGGGTCGTCAGCACATCGCCTCCTCGAACAGGGCGGCCTGTCGGCGGGTCATCAGCCCATCGCCTCCTCGAACAGGGCGGCCAGCCGGCGCGCGTGACGGTCGCCGTCGAAGCGCTCGCTGACGGTCTCGCGCGCGGCGCTGCGCAGGCGCGCCGCCAGCTCGCTGTCGCGGTGCACTCGCAGGAGCGCGTCGGCGAGCGCCTCGGGGTCCTCGGGCCGGACCAGCAGGCCGTTGACGCCGTCCTCGACCAGTTCGGGGATGCCGGAGACCCCGGTCGCGACCACCGGGGTGCCCGCGGCCATCGCCTCCACGAGCACGTTGGGGATGCCGTCCCGGTCGTCGGGGAGCAGACGGCAGGGCATGCAGACGGCGTCGGCCCGGCTGTACTGCGCGAGCAACTCGTTCGGGCCCATGGCGCCCGGCAGCCGGACCTTGTCTTCGAGGCCGCGTTCGGCGATCCGCCACCGGACGGCGTCGCCGTGCTTGTCGTCCTGGCCGACGATCAGCGCCTCGAACGGGACGCCGCGGCGGTCGAGGACCGCGCACGCGTCGACGAGCACGTCGAAGCCCTTCTTGGCGACGAGGCGGCCGACGCCGAGCACGTGCAGCGTCCCGTTGGCGGACGCCGGCGGGGTATGGTCGATCAGGAGGCGGGCGAAGTCGGCGCTCAGGCCGTGGTAGACGAGGTGGATGCGCGCCTCGGGCGCGATCGCCTGCAGATGGTTCACGTTGGCCGCGGTGCAGGTGACGACGAAGCGGGCGGCGAGGAGTTTGCGCCGCAGCCAGCCGTGGGGGTTCAGCTGGGGCGCGTAGATGTCGCGCGCGTGGCCGGTGAACGAGAAGTCGAGGCCGGTAATCGTTGCCGCTAGCCAGGTGACCGTCGTCGTGCCGTGAGCGAAGTGCGCGTGAAGGTGGCGGACCTCGGCCGCGCCGAGCAGCCGGTCGGCGAGCGCGACGGCCTGCAGCAGCTCCTTGACGTAGATCTTGCGCGGACCGGCGAGCGGCGCGCGGCGGTCGCGCATGGCCTGGCCGAGCGCGGTCCTGACCGCGGTTGCGAGTCCGCGCGGCCGCGCGCGGGCGACCCGGCGGACCGCCGGCAGGAACGGCCTCAGGTGAGCGGGCCGCCAGCGGTGCAGCGGCGCGGTGAGCGACGAGCTGTCGGGCAGGTACTCCGGCGCGGCTTCGATCGCGTCGACGACCGGGTGGCGGAGCCTGCGCTCCCGCTCCTCGACGGGCTTGATGACGAACAGCCGCACGCGGATCCCGGCCTGCTCGACCCGGTGAAGCTCGCTCGCGATGAAGGTCTCCGAGACGCGCGGGAAGCCCATGAGGACATAGCCGACGACGTGCTCCCGCGTGGTTGCAACACTGCCCATGCATCCGGGTGACACGGGTTGCGCCGCAACATCACGTTCACAACGTTCCGATCGGTGAGCCCGCTCAGCCCGGCGCGCCCCGGGCCGGTCGTCCGGCTAGTCCTCCGAGCCGCTCGTGCCGGAGCCGCGACTCAACTGCGCAGGTAGGGAGGTGGCGTGAGTTTCGTGCAATTTCGCGCAGCCCGCCGCGGCGAGTTTCACGAAACGCCCGCCTACGAGGAGTTTCGTGCGAGATCGCGGAGGTGCTCGGCCGAATGTGCACGAAACGCCCGGCTCCAGATCGTGTTCGACGACTCCCCGCCCGCGTGCTGCTCGCGCCGGTGGGCACCCCACCGCCGCGGAGCCGATCTCGTCCCCTACCCGCTTGTCCCCGATCCGCTCGTGCCCGACCCGCTCGTGCCGGACCCGCTCGTCCCCGACCCGCTGTCGTCGGCGACGACCGTGCTCGAGCCGCTCGTCCCAGAGCCGCTCGTCCCCGAGCCGCTGTCGTCGGCGACGACCGTGCTCGAGCCGCTCGTCCCAGAGCCACTCGTCCCCGACCCGCTGTCGTCGGCGACGACCGTGTTCGAGCCGCTCGCGCCCGATCCGCTGGTGCCCGACCCGCTCGTGCCGGAGCCGCTGGTGCCGGAGCCGCTGGTGCCGGAGCCGCTGGTGCCGGAGCCGCTCGACCTCGTCCGGATCCGCTTGTGCCGGAGCCGCTTGTGCCGGAGCCGCTGGTGCCGGAGCCGCTCGTGCCGGAGCCGCTCGTGCCGGAGCCGCTCGTGCCGGAGCCGCTCGATCCCGATCCGCTGGTGCCCGACCCCGACCCGCTCGTGCCCGATCCGCTCGTGCCCGATCCGCCGGACCCCGATCCGCTCGTGCCCCGACCGCTGTCGCCGGATCTCGCCTGCGCTCGCAGCTCCGGCGCGATCGTTTGCAGGTTCGCGATCGGGATGGGTGTCGTAGTCGCGCGGCCGCTGGTCGGCTTGCGCCGCCCGGTCGCGGTGTCGGCTCGTGCCGCGTCACGTCGTCGAGCACCGCCGGCCCCGCCGCGGCGCCGCCCGCCGCGACGACGACCACGCCCGTCTTCGCGAGCACGGTTCCGAGTCCGGCGGAGCCGGCCCCGGCCGCCTCGGCGATCCGTGCGGTCAGCGGCTCCGCGCGTGCGAGCCAACTGGCCACCGGCATCGGCGTCAGCGCCGTCGCCGCCGCCCTCAGCGCTGTCCGCGCGCGGTAGAGCAGCTGCCTGACGGCGCCCTCGGTCAACCCGAGCGCGCGCCCGACCTCGTCCGCCGACACGCCATCGACCGCCACGCGCAGCAGCGCCTCACGCTGGCGCTCCGGCAGCGCTCGCAGGTTGGCCAGCGTCTCGCGCAGCAACTCCCGGCGCTCGAGTTCGTCCTCCGGCGCCCCGGTGGCCTCGACCCACTCGCGCAGCTCGGCGTAGTCGTCCCGCTCGCCGCGCAGGGCGTTGAGCGCGGCGTTGTGGACGATCCGATGCAGCCATCCGCTCAGGTGCCGCACGTCGTCACCCCGCTGGAGCGCCGTCCACGCCGCGACCAACGCCTGCTGGACCGCCTCCTCCGCCCGCGCCTCGGACACCAGCCGCCGCGCGTGCCGCAACAGCGGGCGGCGATAGCGCTCCACGATCGCCTCGAACGCGCGCTCGTGCCCGGCCCGGGCGAGCGCGATGAGCCGCTCGTCCGTCTGGGTGCGCAGCAGGGTGAGCGAGGGAGAGACCATTCCCGCGACGGGTCCTACGCACTCGTCGCGCCCCCGGTTCGCCTATCAGCACGCCCCGTTGACCCATTCGGGGCGCTCGCGTTACGCCGGCCACGAACGCGGGTCTATAGGACGTGCACTGGCTCGACCCCGTCCGCGCCGCGATCGAGGGCGCGCCCGCGCCCGTCGAGGTCTTCTTCCGCGACGACGACGCCGGCTGGGCGCCGGATCGGCTGCGCGCGCTGCTCGACCGCTTCGAGCATCACGAGCTGCCGGTCGATCTCGCCGTGATCCCGGCCGCGCTCGACGCGTCGCTCGCGGCCGACCTGCACGCCCGCGCCGCCACGCAGCGCCTCGGCCTGCACCAGCACGGCTTCGCGCACCGCAACCACGAGCCCGAGGGCCGCAAGTACGAGTTCGGCCCGCACCGGGCGCCCGAGCGGCAACGGCGCGACATCGAGGCCGGCGCCGCGCGCATGGCCGACCTGCTCGGCGACCTCGTGCAGCCGATCTTCACCCCGCCATGGAACCGCTGCACCGTCGACACCGGTCGCTGCCTGGCCGAGCTCGGCTTCAACGTGCTCTCCCGCGAGTCGCGCGCCGCGCCGCTCGAAGTCCCAGGGCTCGACGAGGTCCCGATCCGGATCGACTTCGTCAAGCCCGACCGCGCCGAACGGCTCGCGGCAGCGGTCACCGAGGGCGGCCCGATCGGCGTCATGTTCCACCACGCGGTGATGGACGCCGACGACCTCACGCGCGCCGACGAGCTGCTTGCGCTCATCGCCACCCACCCGCGCGTGCGAGCCGGCGCCATCCTCGACCATGCCGCGCGCGTACCGTTCCCGGGATGGCGGTCCTCGGACTCGGTCTCGCGGCGCTCGGGCGCCCGGGCTACCTGAACGTCGGGCACGCGGAGGACCTCGGGGTGGACCGCTCGGTCCCGGCGCTGCGCGCCCGCACGCACGCGGTGCTCGACGCGGCCTGGGAGTCTGGCGTGCGGCACTTCGACGCCGCGCGGTCGTACGGTCGCGCGGAGGAGTTCCTCGGCGAGTGGCTGCGATCGCGCCGCCCCGACGGCGCGGTCGTGTCGTCCAAGTGGGGCTACGTCTACACCGCGGCGTGGCGCGTCGACGCCGATCCGCCCGAGGTCAAGCACCACGACGTCGAGACGTTCCGGCGCCAGCTCGCCGAGACCCGCGAGCAGCTCGGCGACCGGCTCGCCCTGTACGCGATCCATTCGGCGACGCCGGAGAGCGGCGTCCTCGACGACCAGCACGTCCTGGACGAGCTCGCCGCCCTAAGAGCGGACGGCGTGCGCATCGGCGTGACCGTGAGCGGCACCAGCCAGCCCCAGACGATCCGCGCGGCGCTCGCCCTCAACCTGTTCGACGCCGTGCAGGCCACCTGGAACCTGCACGAGCGCTCCGCCGAGCCGGCGCTGACGGCAGCGCACGAGCAGGGCCTCACCGTCTACGTCAAGGAGGCGCTCGCGAACGGCCGGCTCGCCGGAGCAACGGTCGCCCCGCCGCTCACCCAGGCCGCCGCGCGCCTCGAGACCACGCCCGACGCCCTGGCGCTCGGCGCCGCCATCGCGAAGCCCTGGGCCGACGTCGTCCTCAGCGGCGCGGCCTCGCTCGAGACGCTGCGGAGCAATCTCGCCGCCGCCGACCTGCCACTCATCCCGGACCTGCGAGAGCTGACCGAACCCCCGGAGGCGTACTGGGCGCGGCGATCCAAGCTGCCGTGGACCTGACCGCCGCGCCCGCCGCGCTCACTCGTACAGGACGGCCTTGATCTTGGGGTCGTCGATGTTCGACTTGTCGTACCAGTAGAAGCCGGTGTCGATGACCTTCGGCAGCTCCTCGCCGTTGATCGCCTTCATCGCCGAGGAGACGAGCTCCTTGCCCATGCCGACCGGGTTCTGCGTGATCGCGCCGGCCATGACGCCGCTCTTGATGGCGTCGATCTGGGCCTTCCCGGAGTCGAAGCCAACGATCGTGATGCCCTTCTTGCCGCTCTCCTGGACGCCCTTGATGACCCCGATCGCCGAGCCCTCGTTGGCGCCGTAGAAGCCCTTGAGATCCGGGTTCGCGGAGATGATCGACTTCGCGATGTCGGCGGACTTCGCCTGATCGCCGGCGCCGTACTGGACCGGCAGCACCTGGATGTCCGGCTCGTTGTCCTTCATGTACTCCAGGAAGCCGTCGCGGCGGTCGATGCCGGAGCGGCTCGTCTGGTCGTGCACGATCACCGCGACCTTGCCCTTGTTGCCGATGAGGTCGGCCAGGTGCTTCGCCGCCTCGGCCGCGGCCGCCTTGTTGTCGGTCGCCGCCGTCGTCACCGGGACGTCGCTCTCGACGCCCGAGTCGAACGCGATGACCGGGATGTCCTGCGCCTTCGCCTGGTCCATGAGCGGCGCGCTCGCCTTCGAGTCGAGCGCCGCGAACCCGATCGCGTCGGGGTTCTTCGTGAGGGCGTTGGTGAGCATCGTGACCTGCTGCTCGATGTCCTGCTCGGTGGGCGGGCCCTCGAACGTGATGCGGGCGCCCTCGGCCTTGGCCTCCTCCTCGGCGCCCTGCTTGACCGCCTGCCAGAACTGGTGCTGGAAGCCCTTGGAGACGATCGCGATGTACGGCTCGTCGCCTCCGCCTCCGCCGCCTCCGGACCCTCCGCCGCCGCTGTCGTCGTCGCCACAGGCCACGACGCCGAGTGCGAGCGCCGAGGCCGCCACCGCCGCCAGAGCTCCGAACTTCCTGTGCATGCTCACGCTCCTTTGAATCGAGGGATCAGACGGCGGCGCGCTTGCGAGCCATGTCGGCGTACACCGCAATGAGGATCACGATGCCGAGGATCACGTTCTGCCATTCCTGGGGGATGGACATGATCTGCAGCCCGTTGTTGAGGACGGAGATGATCAGGGCGCCGATGATCGTGCCGACGATCGAGCCCTTGCCGCCGGCCAGCGAGGTGCCGCCGATGACGACGGCCGCGATGGCCTGCAGCTCGTAGCCGAGGCCGGTCCCGGGCTGGGCGGACGCCAGGCGGGCCGAGATCATCACCCCCGCCAGGCCGGTGAACAGCCCGGCCAGCGTGTAGATGATGATCTTCCACCGCCGGACGCTGATGCCCGACAGCGCCGTGGCCTCCTCGTTGCTGCCGATCGAGTACGTGTACCGCCCGAGCACGGTCTTGTTGAGCACCACGGCCGCGATGACCGTGGCGACCGCCAGGACCAGCACGGCGTTCGGGAAGTCCACCCCGAACAGGTGGCCGGTCGAGATGCTGATGTAGCTCGGCGAGTCGTTGAAGTAGATCGGCGTGCTGTCGGATATGACGAGCGCGAGCCCTTGCGCCACGAGCATCATCGCCAGCGTCGCGATGAACGGCGGGATCCCGAGGATCGAGACGTTGAAGCCGTTGACGAACCCGATCAGGCCGCCGAACAGCACCGCGCCGATGACGCCGACGAGCACCGGCACGCCGCTGTTGGTGATCAGCACGCCGGAGATGACCGCGCACAGCGTCATCCCCGTGCCGATCGACAGGTCGATGCCGCTGGTGATGATCACGAACGTCGTGCCGAGCGCCAGCAGCCCGATGACCACGGTCGAGAAGAGGATCGCCGTGACGTTCGAGTAGTTGAGGAAGCTCGAGCTGGCGACCGAGAAGAAGAGGAAGATCGCGATCAGGCTCGCGAAGGCGAGGAACTGCTGCAGCCGGTCCTTCAGGCCGCTGCCGACGGCCTCGACGGCGGTCGGCTGCTCCTCGCTCGTCACTGCCGAGGTCGTCATGTCTGCTCCACCAGGCCGAGCTCGGCCGCGTCGTCGGGGTTCTCGTCCGGGCGCAGCGTCGCGTAGTGCATCACGCTCTCCTGCGTCGCCTCGCCGGCGTCGAGCGTGCCGGTGACCCGACCCTCGCTCATGACGACGATGCGGTGCGCCATCCGCAGGATCTCCGGCAGCTCGGACGAGATCATGATGATCGACTTACCCTGCATCGCGAGGTCGTTGAGCAGCCGGTAGATCTCCTCCTTGGCGCCGACGTCGATGCCCCGCGTCGGCTCGTCGAAGATGAGGATGTCGCAGTCCTTGACCAGCCACTTGGCGATGACGACCTTCTGCTGGTTGCCACCGGAGAGGTTCTTGACCGTCTGGGCCACGGAGGGTGTCTTGATGCGCAGGATGCCGACGTACTCCTTGGACGTCGCGCGCATCGCCCGGTCCTTGATGAACCCGTAGGCCTGGAAGCGCTCCGCCAGCGCGCTCAGCCCGATGTTCGCGTTGACCTCCTGCTCGACCAGCAGCCCGAACTGCTTGCGGTCCTCGGACAGGTAGCCGATCCGGTGCTTCGCGGCGTCGGCGGGGGTGTGGATGCGCACCTCGCGACCCCGCAGCCGGATCGTGCCGGTGGCGATCTTGTCGGCGCCCACCACCGCGCGCGCGACCTCCGTGCGCCCGGCGCCCATGAGGCCGGCGAAGCCGAGGATCTCGCCCTTGCGCAGGTCGAAGCTGACGTCCTTGAGCAGGTCCTTGGTGCTGAGCCCGGAGACCTCGAGCACCACCTCGCGATCGTCCTGCACGCCGACCGGCTTCGCCTCGCCCGAGATCTCGCGGCCGACCATCATGGAGATGACCTCCTTCATGGTCGTCTCCTTGGTCTCGCGCGTCCCGACGTAGCGACCGTCGCGGATGACGGTGATGCGGTCGGCGATCCGCCGCAGCTCGTCGATGCGGTGCGAGATGTAGATCACCCCGGTGTCGGGCCGGACGAAGCGGCGGATGAGATCGTGCAGGACCTCGACCTCGGCGTCGTTGAGCGCCGCGCTCGGCTCGTCCATGATCAGGAGCTTGGCGTCGTAGGACAGGGCCTTGCCGATCTCGACCATCTGCTGCTTGGCGACGGTCAGGTTGCCCACGTTCTGCTTCGGCTCCAGCGGCAGATGGAGGCGCTCGATCAGCTCCTGCGCCTGCGCGTTGAGCCGCCGCTCGTTGAGGAACAGCCGCGAACCGCGCGGCTCGCGGCCGATGAAGATGTTCTGCGCGACCGTGAGGTCGGGCATCAGGTTGAACTCCTGATGGATGATGCTGATCCCGAGCTCCTGCGCGTGCTTGGGGGAGATCGGGTCGTAGGGCTCGCCGTTGAGGAAGAACTCGCCCTCGTCCTGGTCGTACACCCCGGAGAGGACCTTCATCAGCGTCGACTTGCCGGCGCCGTTCTCCCCGACCAGCGCGAGCACCTCGCCCGCGCGCAGGTCGAGGTGCATGTCCTCGAGCGCCTTGACGCCCGGGAAGCTCTTGCTGACCCCCTGGACGTGCAGGAGCAGCGGGCGCTCGGCCGCTGTCACCGCGCCTCCGGGGTCACGACGCCCTTCCGGAGGATGACGTTGCCGTACGTCCTCGTCTCACCGGTGCGAACGATGAGGTATCCGTCGGCGGCAACGTCGTAGAAGTCGTGCCGGTCGAGGAACCGCACGTCGCTCTCGGCCGCGCCCGCCGCCGCGATGAGCGCGTCCTGCACCGGCAGCCGCGAGCCGTCGGCCGACGTCATGAGATCGATCGAGGGCGCGTCGTCGAGCGGGACGACGGTCCGGACGGCGGCCAGCACGTCGGGCGTCGACAGCCCCGGGAACGTCAGCAGCCGCTCGGCGAGCCGGTCGGCGGGGAAGTGCGCGTCCGCGAGCACGACCGCGTCCGAATGCCCCATCGCGTCGAGATGGGACAGCAGACTGCCGGTAAGGATCGGATGAATCGACGTCAACACCGCCCGCACTCCCTCAAAAGCGCAAGATACACCAGGAAAGGTCAGACCTTATACACAGAACACGCCGTCTCGGCGCGCACGCGCCCCTGTTCGGCAGGGCTCAGCTCCCCGATCAGCAAGGACATCACGTCCCACGCGTGCTTGTACCCGCCCGTGAGCACCGTGAGCGGCCAGTCGCTGCCCCACATGAGCCGCTCCGGCCCGAACAGCTCGAGCGCGACCTCCCAGGCCGGACGCACCTCGTCGACGGTGAAGGGCCGGCCCGGCACCTGGAGGCCCGACACCTTGGCCGTGGTGTTGGGCTGGGCGGCGACGTCGCGCAACGTGGCGCGCCAGCGCTCCCAGTCGGCGCCGCCGAACGGCGGCTTGCCGAGGTGGTCGACGACGATCCGGAGCTCGGGCAGCGCCGCAGCGAGGTCGGCGGTCGCGGCCAGGTGCCGCGGCCAGGCGTCCGGCACGTCGAACGGGAGGCCGCGCTCGGCGAGCAGCCGGAGCGAGCGCCGGACGGCGGGGAGGACGAGGAAGTCGTCGCGCGGGTCGTCGTGCACGAGGTGCCGCACGCCGCACAGGCGCGGCTCGGCCTGGCGGCGGTCGAGCTGGCGCTCGGCCGTGGCCGGGTCGTCGAGCTGCACCCAGCCGACGACGCCGGCGATCCACGGATGCCGCGCCGCGGCCTCGAGCATGAGATCGGTGTCGCGCTCGGAGTCCTCGGCCTGGACGAGCACCGCCGAGCCGATCCCCGCCGCCTCGAGCTCGGCCTGCGCCTGCTCGGGCGTGAACGTCGCGTGCAGCTCGCCGAGCTCGGGCGTCAGCCACGCGTATTCGCTGCGCTCCAGGTCCCAGATGTGCAGATGGGCGTCTAGTGGCCCTCGAGCTCGCTCCACAGAGCCTCCGGGATCTCGACGTCCATCCGCCGCGCGTTCTCGCGGACCTGCTCCGGCGTCGCGGCCCCCACCACGACGCTCCGCACCGCCGGCTCGCGCAGCGGGAACTGCACCGCGGCCTCCGGCAGCGACACCCCGTGGCGCTCGCAGAGGTCCGCGATGCGCTCGGCCCGGGCGAGCAGGTCGCGCGGCACCGCGCCGTACTCGTAGCGGCCGCCGGGGCGCGGCTTGGCCAGCAGCCCGGAGTTGTAGATCGCCGCGGCGACGATCCCGACGCCGGCCTCGCGGCAGGCCGCGACCACCTCGTCGGCCTGCTCGAGCAGCGTGTAGCGCCCGGCGACCATGGCGAGGTCGAGCGCGCCGGTGCGCACCGCGGCCACGAGCGCCTCGGTCGACTTCGAGCCGATCCCCACGCCGGTCACGAGCCCTTCGTCCCGCAGCGCGGCGACCGCCGGGACGCCGGTCCGGAGGTCGGCGTCCAGGTCGTCCTCGTCGGGGTCGTGGAGGTAGAGGATGTCGACGTCGGGAAGGCCGAGGCGCTCGAGCGACTCCTCGACGCTCGCCCGGATGCCGTCGGCGCTGAAGTCCCACACGCGGCGCAGCGACGCCGGCACGGCGAACTGGTTCGCGTCGTCGAGCCGGTCCGCCGTCTCCGGGCTCGGCCGTAGCAGGCGCCCGACCTTGGTCGACACGACGTAGTCCGCGCGGGGCTTGGTCGCGAGGAAGGCCCCGAGGCGGCACTCGGACAGCCCGAGCCCGTAGTGCGGGGCCGTGTCGAAGTGCCGGATGCCGCTCTCCCACGCCGCGTCGAGCACCGCCCAGGCGTCCTCGTCGGTAATCGCCCGGTAGAGGTTGCCGACGTTCGCGGCCCCGTACCCGAGCCGCCCGAGCTCAACCACGGCCCGTCATCTCGGTCCCCGCCCCGGGCGCCGATGGCGCCCGGTACCGACCGTCGCGCACCACGACGGGCGTGACGAACTGCTCGTGCAGGTGGTCGACGAACTCGATGACGCGGCCGTCCATGGTCCCGGAGACCGCGACGAAGTCGAACATCGACAGGTGCTGGACCGCCTCGCACAGCCCGACGCCGCCCGCGTGCGGGCACACGGGCACGCCGAACTTCGCGGCCAGCAGGATGATCGCCACGTTCTCGTTGACGCCGGCCACGCGCGTGGCGTCGATCTGCAGCACCTGCAGCGCCTTGGCCTGGAGGAACTGCTTGAACATGATCCGGTTCGCCATGTGCTCGCCGGTCGCGACTGGGATGGGCGCCACCCCGCGGGCGATCGCCGCGTGGCCGAGCACGTCGTCGGGGTTGGTCGGCTCCTCGATCCACGCGACGTCGAACGGGTGCAGGGAGCGCATCCACTCGATCGCCTCCGCGACGTCCCAGCGCTGGTTCGCGTCGACGGCGATCCGGACGCCCGGCCCCACGACGTCGCGGGCGATGCCGAGTCGGCGCACGTCGTCGGCGAGGTCGCCGCCGACCTTGAGCTTGATCAGCTCGAACCCCTCCTCGACGGCCTCGCGGCACAGGCGCGCGAGCTTCGCGTCGTCGTAGCCGAGCCAGCCCGGCGTGGTGGTGTAGGCGGGATAGCCCGACGCGAGCAGCTCCTCGCGCCGCGCCGCGCGCCCGGGCTCCGCCGCCCGCAGGATCTCGAGCGCGTCGTCGCGCGTGAGCGCGTCGGTGAGGTAGCGGAAGTCGACGAGCGCGATCAGCTCCTCGGGGCTCATCGCCGCCAGCAGCTCCCACAGCGGCACGCCGGCGCGCTTGGCCTTCAGGTCCCACAGGGCGTTGACCACGGCGCCGACCGCCATGTGCATCACGCCCTTCTCGGGGCCGAGCCAGCGCAGCTGCGAGTCGTGGACCATGTCGCGCCACACCGCGCCCATGTCGGCCAGCAGCTCCTCGACCTCGCGGCCGACGAAGCGCTCGCGAAGGGCGTCGATCGCCGCCACCTCGACGTCGTTGCCGCGCCCGATCGTGAACACGAAGCCGTGCCCGGAGAGACCGTCCGTGGCGTCGGTGCCGATCCGCAGGTACGCCGCGGAGTAGTCGGGGTCCGGGTTCATCGCGTCCGACCCGTCGAGCGACAGCGATGTCGGAAACCGGATGTCGGCGGTGTCGAAGTCGGTGATCCGGCTCATGGAGACCCGTCGCTCGCGAGGATATGCGTTAGAAAGCCGGACGTGCCCCGCCCCGCGGTCATCGGCGTCGACGTCGGGACGTCGAGCAGCAAGGGCGTCCTCGTCGACCTCGACGGCGAAGTGCTCGCCACCTCGGTCGTCGAGCACGCGGTCCAGCGCCCCGGTCCCGGCATGTTCGAGATGGACGGGTCCGTGTGGTGGGACGAGTTCGTGGCGATCGCGCGCGACCTGCTGGCCGAGCCCGCCGACGTCGAGGCGGTCGGCGTCAGCGGCATGGGCCCGTGCGTGCTGCTCACCGACGAGGGCGACGAGCCGCTGCGCCCGGCCATCCTCTACGGCGTCGACACCCGCTCCGGCCGCCAGATCGAGCGCCTCAACGAGCGCTACGGCGCGGAGGAGATCCTCCGCCGCTGCGGCTCGGCGCTGTCCTCGCAGGCCGCGGGGGCCAAGCTCGCGTGGGTCGCGGACGAGGAGCCCGAGGTCTTCGCGAGGGCGCGCCGGCTGTACATGCCGAGCTCCTTCCTCGGGCGCCGGCTGACCGGCGCGTACGTGCTCGACCACCACTCCGCCAGCCAGTGCACGCCGCTCTACGACTGGCTCGATCAGGCGTGGTGGCTGGAGGAGATCGCGGGCCCGATCGAGCTGCCGCCGCTGCAGTGGCCGGGCGACGCGGCCGGCACCGTGACCGCGGAGGCCGCGGCGGCGACCGGGCTGCCCGCCGGCATCCCGGTCATCACCGGGACGATCGACGCCTGGTCGGAGGCGCTCAGCGTCGGCGCCCAGGGCGTCGGCGACCTCATGCTGATGTACGGGACGACGATGTTCCTCGTGCACACGGTGCCGGAGCCGCTGACCAGCCCGGCTCTGTGGGGCACCGTCGGCGCCCTGCCCGGGACGCGCAACCTCGCGGGCGGGATGGCGACGTCCGGCGCGATCACGGGCTGGCTGCGCGAGCTGTTCGGCTCGCCCGACTACGCCGAGCTGGTCGCGCTCGCCGCGGACGCCGGCGTGGGGGCGAACGGGCTGCTGATGCTGCCGTACTTCGCGGGCGAGCGGACGCCGATCATGGATCCCGACGCGCGCGGCGTGATCGCGGGGCTCACGCTCTCGCACACCCGCGGCGACCTCTACCGCGCCGCGCTCGAGGCGACGGGCTACGGCATCCGGCACAACATCGAGGCGATCGAGGCGGCGGGCGGCGACATCCGCCGCATCGTCGCGGTCGGCGGCGGGACCCAGGGCGGCCTGTGGACGCAGCTCGTCTCCGACATCACCGGCCGCCCGCAGGAGATCCGCGCGCAGTCGATCGGCGCCAGCTACGGCGCCGCCTTCCTTGCGGGCCGGCTCCTCCGGGACGTCTCGATCGACGCCTGGAACCCGGTGGCGGAGACGGTGGAGCCGCAGACCGACGCGTACGAGGAGCTCTACCGGCTCTACCGCGACCTCTATCCGCGCACCGCCGACACCGTCCATGCACTCGCCGGGAGGCAGGAGCGATGACCAACGTGCTCTACACGGTCGCGAGCGGCGACCTGCGGCAGGAGGCGAACGTCACCTGCTGGCCGACGCAGGCCAGGCTGGAGGCGGACTTCGCCGCCGCCGTCGAGGCGCTCGGGTGGTCCGTCCGGCGCGGCCACCCGGTCGGCGAGCACGGCTTCATCGACAGCCAGCGGGCGGGGATCGAGGTCTTCAAGACGCTCCCGCCAGAGGCGCCGCTGGTCGTCGTCGAGGCCGTCTGGCAGTACAGCCACCACGTGCTCCCGGGGCTGCGCACGCACCGCGGCCCGATCCTGCTCGTGGCGAACTGGAGCGGCGAGTTCCCCGGGCTCGTGGGCATGCTGAACCTGACCGCGAGCCTGACCAAGGCCGGCGTGGCGCATTCGCTGCTGTGGAGCGAGGACTTCACCGACGACTGGGCCCGCGAAGGCCTCAAGACCTGGCTCGAGACCGGCGAGCTGCGGCACGACACGAGCCACGTCCGCGACTTCGACCCCGGCGACGGCGAGGATGCCGAGCTGGGCCGGCGGCTCGCCGCCGAGCTGCAGCGCGAGAAGGCGATCATCGGCGTCTTCGACGAGGGCTGCATGGGGATGTACAACGCGATCGTCGACGACGAGCTGCTCAACCCGCTCGGGATCTACAAGGAGCGGCTGTCCCAGAGCGCGCTCGTCGCCGAGATGGGGCGCGTGCCGGACGAGGAGGCGCAGGCCGTGCGCGCGTGGCTGGACGCCGCCGGGATGACGTTCCACACCGGCACCGACGAGGCGACCGAGCTCACCGATGCGCAGCTCCTCAGCCAGTGCAGGATGTACGTCGCCGCGCTGCGCATGGCCGACGACTTTGGCCTCGACGCGGTCGGCATCCAGTACCAGCAGGGGCTGAAGGACGTCGTGCCGGCCAGCGACCTCGTCGAGGGCCTGCTCAACGACGGCGAGCGCCCGCCCGTGCGCAGCCGCGACGGGTCGCGCGAGCTCTACGCCGGCGTGCCGCTGCCGCACTTCAACGAGGTCGACGAGGGCGCCGCGGTCGATGCGCTGGTGACCAACCGCGTCTGGACCGCGATGGGCCTCGATCCCGCGACCACGCTCCACGACGTCCGCTGGGGCGCCGACTACGACGGCCAGTTCGTGTGGGTGTTCGAGATCTCGGGCTCCGTGCCGGCCTCGCACAACGGCGGCTACGACAAGTCGTGGAGCATGCGGCAGCCGCCGATGTACTTCCCGCTCGGCGGCGGGACGCTGAGCGGCATCTCGAAGCCCGGCGCCGTCGTCTGGTCGCGCGTGTTCATCATGGACGGGGCGCTGCACGTCGACCTCGGCCGCGCCACGGCTCTCGCCCTGCCGGAGGAGGAGACGCAGCGGCGCCTGGAGGCGACGACCCCGCAGTGGCCGATCATGCACGCCGTCCTGCACGGGATCACGCGCGACCAGTTCATGGCCCGGCACAAGGCGAACCACCTTCAGGTCGCGTACGCGCCCGACGACGAGACCGCCGACCGCGCCCTGCGCGCCAAGGCCGCGCTGTTCGACGCCCTCGGCGTGCGAGCACATCTCTTGGGCATTTAGTCGTTTGGTGCAACAATTACGCGTGCCCAACGGGAGGGGGCCGACGATGTTGCGTACGCTCGTATTGGCAGGGCTGATCGGACTGGTGGCGGCGGTGCCGGCGGCCGCTCAACAGACCACGGCGTGGAGCCGGCACGGCTTCGACGTCGACACCGCGAATCTCGTCCGGCGCTCGAACGTCGTGCTCGAGCGGCCACCGTCGCTCGCCACGCAGTCGATGCCGCTCGGCAACGGCAGCCTGGGCGCCGCCGTCTGGGCGGCCGGCGGCTTCAGGGCGCAGCTCAACCGCACCGACACCTACCCGACGCGGCGGTCGCCGGGCCAGGTCGCCATCCCCGGCCTGGAGCGGATGACCTCCGCTCCCGACTACCGGGGGACGGTCGACCTCTACGACGCCGTCTATCGCCAGTCGGGCGGCGGGATGACCGCCACGACGTACGTCAGCGCCGACAAGGACGTGCTGGTGGTCGACGTCACCGGCGCCGATCCGCAGGCCATGCAGACCGCGCAGGTCAACCTCCAGGCGGGACGTAACCCGCAGGCCGGCGCCGACGGCCCGATCGCGCGGCTGGCCGAGACGTGGGTCGACAACGACCCCGCGGCCGGAGGCGGCGGCAGCGGCGAGACCTTCGGCTCGCTGGCGGCGATCACCGCCGCCGGGCGGGACGTCGCCGCATCGGTCGTCGACCAGCGCACCGCGCGGGTCAGCTTCCGCCCGCGCCCGGACGGCTCGTTCCGCGTGCTCGTCGCCGCGCCGCGCTGGACCGGTGGCGACGCGGCCGCGGAAGCCGCCGAGCAGCTCGACGAGCCGCCGGCCCTCGACCCGCACCTTCACTGGTGGCACGACCACTGGGGCCAGGTCGGACTGATCAAGTTCTCCTCCGAGGACGGCGTCGCGGACTACATGGAGAACGTCCGCACGGTCTTCCTGTACACGCAGGCCTCGTCAGAGCGGGCGCGCTTCCCGGGCAGCCAGGCCGGCGTCAGCAGCCTCTTCAACTTCACGCGCGACAACCAGCAGTGGGGTGGCGGCCACTTCTGGTTCTGGAACCTGCGCATGCACATCGCGGCGAACCTCGGCGCCGGCGCGGCGAGCCTCAACGCTCCGTACTTCCGGCTCTACCGCGAGAACCTCGACGCGCTCAGGACGTGGACGCGCGAGCGCATGAACGGGCGGCCCGGCATCTGCGTCCCCGAGACGATGCGCTTCGACGGCACGGGCTGGTACCTCGCGGGCGGCAGCACCGAGACCAACGACGCGTGCGACGCGAGCGGCGCGTCCAGCTACAACAAGCGCACGCTCACGACCGGGGCCGCGATCGGCACATGGGTCTGGCGCCAGTACCTGGCCACCGACGACGACGCGTTCCTGCGCGCCAACTATCCGCTAATCGCGGACGCGGCCCGCTTCCTGCTCGCGTACGCCGTCGTGGGCGAGGACGGCAAGCTGCACACGTTCCCGTCGAACGCGCACGAGTCGCAGTGGGACGTCCACGACCCGATCACCGACATCACCGCGATGCGGGCGCTGTTCCCGATCGCGATCGAGGCGGCCGCGAAGCTGGGCGTCGACCAGGCGCTGGTGGAGCAGCTCCGCGACGCGATCCCGCGCATCCCCGACTTCCCGCGCACCGACCGAGCGACCCACACGCAGCTCAAGACGGCGGCCGACGACGGCGACGGGAACACCGTGCTGGGCTTCTCGTCGGACCCCACGGCGCCGTTCCGCAACAGCGAGAACCTCGACCTCGAGCCGGTCTGGCCGTACAACCTGATCGGCGACACGAGCCCGCTGTTCGACCTCGCGCGGCTCACCTACACGAGCCGGCGCAACCGCAACTCGAACTCGTGGACCTACGACCCCGTGCATGCCGCGCGGCTCGGGTTCGCCGAGGAGGTCGAGTCGCGGCTGCGGGCCTCGACCTCGAGCTTCCAGATCTACCCGAGCGGCCTCGCCGCCTGGAACCCGGGGCGGCCCGAGGAGCCCTACGACGAGCACGCCGGCGTCACGGCCCTCGCCCTCAACGAGTCGCTCGTGCAGGACTTCGACGGCATCCTGCGCATCGCCCCGGCCGTCCCCGACGGGTGGGACGCGGAGGGGACGGTCTTCCTCCAGCACCGGTCGAAGGCGCACGTCCAGATCCAGGACGGGTCGATCAGCACGGTCGCGATCGAGTCCGGCTCCGACCACGTGATGCGGATCCGCAACCCGTGGCCCGGCGAGGCGGTCGAGGTCGTCGACGGTCGTCGCCCCGAGCGCGTGATCGTGCCGGCGACCGCCGCCGGGACGTTCACGCTCGACGCCGGACGCGGCCGCTCGTACGTCGTGCAGCGCCCGGGCGCGCCGACGGCGTCGCTCCCGCACGCGGCCGTCACCGGCACGCCGGCCATGCAGGCGCGCAACCTCGCCGGCTCGGCGGCCACGATCGGCCTGCATCCGCCCGGCTGGGAGCCGCCGCCGCCGTGCCCGATCCCGACCGCCAACACGGTCGTTGCCTGGGACCCGACCTCCGGGGACACGGTGCGCGATTCGTCGCCGTTCGGGCGCGACGCGAGCTGGCAGGGGACGCCGACGTACCTGGCGACGGGCCCAACCGGCAGCTCGGCGAGCCTCGACGCCGGCCGCTTCCTGCGCACCGGTCAGACCACGCTCGGCTTCCTGCGCGAGGCGACCTTCGCCGCCGAGGTCAAAGTCAACCCGACCACCGGCTACCGCCGCCTGTGGGACTGGAAGATCCGCGGCGGCAACGACGCCGACGGCTTCCTGATCGACCTCACGCCCTCGGGCAACGTGCGCTTCATCGCGTCCGGCCGCAACGTCGGCACCGACGCCGTGCTCCCCACGGGCCGGTTCGTGGATCTCGTGGTCACCGCGGGGCGCGACGGGAAGATCAACGTCTACGCCGACGGGGTGCGGATCGGCGGCGCCGACCTGCCCGACCTCGGCATCAACGGCTGCGCCGCGGCGGAGCTGCGGTTCGGCGCCGACCAGGACGGCGGCCAGCGGATCAGCGCCGAGCTCGACCGGACCGCGATCTTCCCGCGGGTGCTGCCGACCGAGGACCGCGCGCGCTGGCAGGCACTAGCGTTCGGCGGCTGAGGACGGGCCTCAGCCGCCGCCGGTGACCTCCGAGAGCGCGCGCCGTTTGCGCCCGGTGCGCTGCCGGGTACTGGAATCCGGTGCGCAGGGGCGTCTTCCTCGTCGTCGTGGTGCTCTCGGCGGTTCTGGCCGCCCCGGCGCGGGCGGCCACGCTCCCGCCCGAGTTCACCGCTCCGTGCCCGACGTACGGGGACCTGCAGATCTGCTCCGCGCAGGTGCCGAGCTTCGACGGCACGAGCCTCGACGTCGACCTCACGCTCCCGATGCGCGACACCGGCGCGCGGCACCCGCTGATCGTGATGCTGCACGGCTTCGGCAACAACAAGCACGAGTGGGAGTCGCTGACCGACGAGGGCGACGGCGCCGACAAGCTCCGCTGGAACAGCCACTGGTTCGCCAAGCACGGCTACTACGTGCTCACCTACACGGCGCGCGGGTTCCGCGACGACGGCACGACCGGCGACTACCAGCCGGCGACGCCGGGCGCGGGATCGGTCGGCCCGCCGGCCGGCACGATCCACATCAAGAGCCGCAACTGGGAGATCCGCGACACGCAATGGCTTGCGGCGCTTGCTGCGGCGAGCTACCCCGACGTGGATCGCGGCGGGATCGCGGTCACCGGCGGCTCCTACGGCGGCGGCGAGAGCTGGATGCAGGCGAGCCAGCCGCGCTGGACGTTCCCGAACTCGCGTGACCCGAGCCTGCCGGTGCTCGACCTCCAGGTCGCGGTGCCCAAGTACCCGTGGACGGACCTCGCCTACGCGCTGGCGCCGCACGGTCACGGCGGCGGGCCGTCACGGCAGGACATCTACGAGTCCTCGCAGGCGGGCAACCCGCTCGGCGTCCCGAAGGCGAGCTACATCGCCGGGCTGTTCGCGCTCGGCGCCTCGCAAGGCGCGTTCGACGAGGGCGTGCCGCCGGACGAGGAGAACGGGCCGGAGAACATCCCTGCCTGGAACGCGCGCATCACCGCCGTCGGCGACCCGTACCCGGCCAGCGACCCGACGCTCCGGCAGGCCGAGCGTGGGCTCACCGAGCTGCGGTCCGCGTATTACCAGGACTTTGCGCGGCAGGTCGGCGGCCGCGAGGTGGCGGTCTACTCGATCCAGGGCTGGACCGACGACCTCTTCAACGCGGTCGAGTCGTTCCGCCAGTTCAAGCTCCTCAAGCGCCTCGACCCGCTGTGGCCGGTGAGCGTCGAGGTCGCCGACGTCGGCCACAGCCGCGCCCAGAACCTCCCGCAGACCTGGCAGCGGATCAACGCCCAGGCCTTCTCGTTCCTGCAGGCGCACATCAACGGCAGCCAGCGGCAGCAGACCACCGTCGCCTCGCAGCCCACGATCTGCCCGGCGGCGCCGGACCAGCCGGGCGACGCGTCGGCCCACCGGGTCACGGCCACCACGCCCGAAGGGCTCGCCGCGGGGTCGCTGACGATCGCGTACGGCGGCTTCCCGCGCACGCTCACGAACCCGCCGCCGGCGTTCGACCCCAACGGGCCGGCGACCGACCCGATCGTCGGCGACGTCGTGATCCCCGGCCAGGACACGTGCCGGACGTCGGAAAGCCCGGCGCTCGGCGGCTACACCGGCATCTCCGAGCCGCTTCCCGACCACGCCGCCTACGTCGGCCTCGGCGAGGTCCGCGTTCCGTATCTGCTGACGCCGGCGATCACGCAGGCCCAGCTCGACGTCCGCGTGTGGGACGTCCCGCCGTCCGGCCCGGCGTTCTTCGTGACCCGCGGCACCTACCGTCTCGACACGCTCAACGGCTTCGACGCCCCGAGCGGGACGCTGCGCGTCCCGCTGTGGGGCAACCACTGGCTGCTCGCGCCCGGCCACCGGGTCCGGCTCGACATCACGCAGGTGGACCAGCCGACGCTGCGGCCCAACAACCTCCCGAGCAGCATCCAGATCCTCGACGACCCGTCGCTGGTCCTCCCGACCCGCGAGGCGGGCGAGCGGTCGCTGGTCGGCGCGCCGTAGAGCGTCAGCGCCTGAGCACCTCCACCTCCGCGATCGTGAGCGGCGCGTTGCCCTTGAGCTGCACCCGGACGTAGCGTCCGCTGGCCGTCGTCGGGATCCTCGTCGGCCGACCGGCGGTCCCCTGCTCGTGGTACGCCGTGACGCCCGGCTCGGCGAGCGTCGCGGCCAGCGAGTCGCTCGTGAACGGGTGGTCGGACACGAGCACGTAGAAGTCGGAGAGCCGGTCGGAGCAGCAGTCCGTGCGGTTCCAGACGGCGATCTCCCCGATCGCGATGTCCGCGCCCAGGTCGACCTGCCACCACGGCTCGGCCGAGCCGTCCTCCGCGGTATGGGTCACCGATCCGGCGGAGAACGCGCCGTTGACATTGCCGTCCACGGCGCGGTCCGGCGTGCCGCCCCAGGCCAGCGACTTCTGCGTCGCCGGCTGGCCGACCGCGACGTTGCGCGGGTCGACGCGATCGCGGTTGCCGGGGGTGAGGACCTCGACCTCCGCGAGCGATAGCGGCGCGTTGCCCTTGAGCTGCACGCGCACGTAGCGCGCGGTGAGGTCGGCGGGGAACGACGACGGCCGCCCGCCGGTCGCCTGCTCGTGGAACGCCGTCACGCCCGGCTGGGCGAGCGTCTCGCTCAGCGAGTCGCTCGTGAACGGCTGGTCCGACACCAGCACGTAGTAGTCCGACAACCGCTGGGAGCAGCAGTCGGTGCGGTTCCAGACGGCGATCTCCTGGATCGGGACGTCGGCGCCGAGGTCGACCTGCCACCACGGCTCGGCCGAGCCGTCCTCCGCGGTGTGGGTCACGGAGCCGTCGAAGAAGGCGCCGTCCACGTTGCCGTCTACTGCGCGGTCCGGCGTGCCGCCGTACCCCGTGGACTTCTGCGTCGCCGCCTTGAAGAGCGCGACGTTCCGCAGGCCGACGCGGATCGAGCCGCTCTCCGCCGCGTAGGTCATCGCGCCGAACGTCGATCGGGCGGTGAGCGTGTACCGGCCCGGAGTGGTGCTGGCTCCCGTGGTGACGCTGAACTCGAACGTGCGCGTCTCGTTCGCGGCGAGCGGGGCGGCGTCAGTGGAGGCCGGCTCCACGGTCCAGCCGGCGGGCGCGTCGAGCCTGACCGTGCCTGCGGGCGTCACGGAGTCCGCCAGGTTGGTGGCGGTGACCTTCGCGGTGAACGTCTCGCCCACGTCGGCCGCCGGCGGCACCTCGAGCCGCGTGCGGACGAGCTGTTCGACGCCGGGCGTGGCGATCCGGAACGTGTAGGCGTTCCGGCTCTCGGTCGCCCTCGGGCCGGCGGCGGGCATGGTGACGCTGACGGTGTCGCCGGTGCGCCGCCACGAGAGCGGCTGCTCGTTGGACCCGAGGAGCGTGATCGTGCTTCCGGCCTTCACCGGCAGGTCGCCCGACAGCGTGAGCGTCTTGCCCGGCCACTCTTGTGCGGTCGCGTACAGCGTCCCGGCCTTGGCCGTGTAGCGGACCGGGACGCTGCTCGCCTTGTCGTCGGCGTGCGTCCAGTACGTCGTGCCGTAGATGGCCTTGCCGTTGACCCGCAGCCAGGTGCCCAGCGCGCGGACGCGCTCGGCCTGGATCGCCGGGACCGTCCCGTCCGCCTTCGGCCCGATGTTGAGCAGCAGGTTGCCGTTCTTGGAGACGATGTCCACGAACGAGTCGACGAGCTCGTTCTCGGAGAGGTAGTCGGCCGGCCCCTCCTCGGCGTTGTAGCCGAACGAGCGGCCGATGCCGCGGGTCGCCTCCCACTTGGCCGGGTTGATGTCCGGCTCGACCGCGTACTCCGGCGTGGTGAAGTCGTAGATGCCGTTGCCGCAGCGGTTGTCGACCGTGACCTCCTTCGGCTGCGGGCGGTTCTTGGCCTGGTTGAAGTAATGCGCGAAGACCTCGTTCGAGCGGTTGGGGCCGCCGATGTCGCACCACAGGATGTCCGGGTCGTAGTGGTCGATCAGCTCCAGCATCTGCGGATACTGGTGGTCGTCGACGAAGCTCTCGACCGGCTTGTAGCCCGTGTACGGGATCGGCTCGCCGGTGAACGGGTTGGTCGGGCCGTTGGCGAACCAGCCACCGACGGGGTGGTACCACTCGGGCATCGAGAAGTAGACCCCGCGCTTGAGTCCGTAGTGGCCGCGCTCGGCGGCATCGAAGAGCTCCCTGACGAAGTCGCGGTGCGGGCCCAGCTTCACGGTGCTCCGGTCGGTGGTCGCCGTGTCGAACAGCGCCACCCCGTCATGGTGCTTGCTCACCTGCACGAAGTACTTGGCGCCGCCCTGCTGGAACAGGCGCAGCCAGGCATCCGGGTTGAACTTCTCCGCCTTCCACTGCTCGATGAACCGGTCGTAGGGGAAGTCCTCGCCGTAGAGCCGGCGGTGGCGCTCGTAGGTCGGGCTGCCGGGACGGTTGAGCTCGTTCCAGTACCACTCGGCGTACGCGCTCCCGCCGGACGGCGGCGCGTACGCGGGGACCGAGTACGGGCCCCAGTGGATGAAGTAGCCCAGCTTCGCGTCCTCGAACCACTTCGGCGCCTTGTGCTGGCGCAGCGAAGCCGGGTCGGGCGTGTAGTCGGGCGTCGTGGGGTCGTCGGCGGACGCCGCCGGCACGATGGCGGCGGCGGCCAGCGCGGCCCCCGCGACCGTCAAGGTCAACACGCGCTTCAACACGATCCCTGCTCCTCCCGTTCACAGAATCATCGGATCTATAGGGGAAGGTACTCCATCAAGCAAGAGGACTAAAGGTAAACCCGCGCATACATCCGATGTGTCTGCTAGACATTGGACCAATGGCGGCCACCGACCAGGCCATCGAGGGGATCCGCGAGCTGATCGCCAGCGGCGAGTTCGGGGCGGGCGACCGGCTGCCGAAGGAGAACGAGCTGGCGGCGCGGATCGGCGTGTCGCGGGGCTCGCTGCGGGAGGCGATCCGGGCGCTCGAGCTCGTCGGCGTGGTCGCCGCCCGGCAGGGCGACGGCACATACCTGACCAGCCTCACGCCGGCCCTGCTGCTCGACGTCATGTCGATCGTGATGGACTTCACGCAGGACGAGTCGATCCTGCAGCTGCTCGAGGTGCGGCGGGTGCTCGAGCCGGCCGCGACCGCGCTCGCCGCGGCGCGGGCCAGCGAGGAGGCGCTCGACGAGGTGCGAGCGGCGATGGACGCGATGGGCCGCGCGCGCGACCCCGAGTCGCTGGTCGAGGCCGACGCCGCGTTCCACTCCGCGATCGCGCACGCCGCCGGCAACCCCGCGCTCGCCTCGCTGCTCGACAACCTGTCAGGGCCGACGATCCGCGCGCGGGTCTGGCACGCGATCGAGGAGCGGCGGGCGGGCGACGAGGCGAAAGCCGAGCACGGGCGCATCCTCGCCGCCCTCGAGGCCCGGGATCCCGACCTCGCCCGAGCCGCGAGCGCGGTCCACGTCGCGGGCGTGGAGGAGTGGCTGCGCGGCGCGCTCGAGCGCCGCCGGCGGCAGTGAGGGCGTGAACGCGGCGCGCCGGGCGAACGCGGCGCGCCGAGCCGGGGCCTGCGAACGTCAATGCGGCGCGCCGGGGCGGGGCCTGCGAACGTCAACTGCGGCTGGGTGGGGAGGCGTCGGACCGGCGGAAACGTGAAAATTTCGCAGGCGCCGGTGCGCCGTTCGCACGAAACCGCCGGATATGACGGGTTTCGTGAAATTCGGGTGGGCGGGCCGTCCGAAATTTCACGAAACCGTCGGTCCCCCCGCCTCCCTTACCTGCGCAGTTGAAGTTCGACCCTTGGCGGCGTTCAGCCACTCCGGGCGAGGGCCGCTAACAACGGCGGGGCGACCTGCTTCTTGCGGCTCATGACGCCGGGGAGCTCGATCCGGCCGTCGTCGACCCGGCCGCCGAAGGCGCGCGCGACGACGCCGCGATCGCCGGACACGTAGAGCTCGGTTCCCCGGGCCATGATGTCGGTGACCATCAGCGCGGCGAGGATGTCGCCCTCGCGCTCGCGGACGGCGTCGAGCGCCTCCGTGAGCTCCGCCTGCCGGCCCGCCAGGCTCTTGCCGACGGTCTCCACCTGGGCGATGCGCAGCGTGTTGCCGCCGCCGGCGTCGTACTCCTTGACGTCGCGGGTGACGATGTCCCCGGCCGCGACGCTCGTCAGGTCGGACGTGCTCTCGAACATCTCGCGCCCGAACGCCGTCGCGTCCACGGCGAGGACCTGCTCGAGGTAGTCGATCACGGCGCGGTCGCGGTCGGTCGTGGTGGGCGAGTTCAGGATGACCGTGTCGGCGAGCACCGCGCCGAGCAGCAGCGTGGCGGTGGCGGGACTCGGCTCCATGCCGTTCTGGCGGAACCGCTCGATCACGAGCGTGGCGGTCGAGCCGACGGGGTCGAACGTCGCCCGCACGGGGATGCGCGTCTCGATCGAGCCGATGTGATGGTGGTCGAGGATCTCGACGATCTCGGCATGCTCGACGCCGACCACGCTCTGCGCCTGCTCGGCGTGGTCGACCAGCAGCACGCGCCGCGGCTGGGGGTTGACGAGGTCCGCGCGGGTCACGAGGCCGACGGGACGGTTCGCGCCGTCGACGACGACCGCGGCGCGGTAGTCGACGTCCTTGACGGTCTCGGCGACGTCGGCCATGAGATCGTCAGGCCGGACCACCAGCGGGTCCGTGTCCATCAGCGCCCGGCACGGCGCCGACAGCGTGATCATCCGGCTCGTCACGTAGCTGTCGAGCGGCGACGACACGACCGCCGTGTCACGCGAGCGCGCGAGGTCCAGCACGTCGCCGGCGGGCGCCGTGCCGTTGCTCGTGACGAGCAGCGCCACCCCGACCTCGACCGCGATCCGCTGCGCGTCGGGCCGGTCGCCCACCACGACCACGTCGCCGGCCCGGAACCCCAGCGGCAGCGACTCCGTCGACATCGCCAGCACCCACACGCGGCCGGACACCTCGCGCTCGGCTTCGCCGACGAGCTGCCGTCCCTCGAGCACGCCGGTGATCGCGCCGACGGTCGTCGGCGCGTCGAGCCGCGAGGCCTCGCGCGACTCGCGCACGTATCGGCGGGCGAGCGCGGACTCGGTCATCACGCCGACCAGCGCACCGTCGCTGTCGACCACCGGCACGAGGTCGACGTCGTCGCGCGCCATGATGAGGCCGACCTCGCGCACGGGGACGCCCTGGTCGGCGAGCTGGAATCGCTCGCGCATCAGGTCGCCGACGCGCAGCATGACGTGTGGCAGCAGCTCCGGCTCCGGCGCCCCGCTGCGCTCGAGCACCCAGCGCGTCTGGGCGTTGAGCTCGCCGAGGCGAACCGGCACGTACTCGTTGTGCGGATCGAGCCGGCGCTTGAGCTCCGAGTAGCCGATCGCCGAGGCGATCGAGTCCGTGTCGGGATTGCGATGACCGGTGACGTAGATGCGCGCCACGCGCGAATCATCGCGCGTCGCGCACCGGGGGGCGGTCGGATGACACAAACCGGTGGGGGACCTTGACGCCGGGGCGTCGACGCGTCAGCGTCGCACCATGCCCGAGGAGACCATCGCGCGCCTGTATGACGCGCTCGACCGCCACGACGGCGACGGCGCGGCCGCGTGCTACGCCGACGACGCCGTCTTCAAGGATCCTGCGTTCGGCCGTCTCGAAGGCGGCGCCGTCAAGGACATGTGGCGGATGCTGTGCGAGCGCTCGGACGACCTCGAAGTCGACCTGATCGAGCACGGCGCCGACGCGGACGAGGGCTGGGCGCACTGGTCCGCGGCGTACACGTTCGGCGCCACCGGCCGCACCGTCGTCAACGACATCCGCTCGCGCTTCCGCTTCGACGGCGATCTCATCAGCGAACAGGTCGACTCGTTCTCGCTACGCCGCTGGGGCGGGCAGGCGCTCGGCCGGCGCGGGAGCGTGCTCGGCACGGCCGGCCTGCTCGGCCGTGCCGTCCGCAAGCAGGCCCGCGGACAGCTCGAGCAGTACCGGAGCTGACGATGACCTTCCTCGACGAGCTCGACGACCTGGCCGAAGACGTCGCCGACGACGCCCGGGACACCTTCCGGAGCGCCGTGCGCCTGCTCGAGACGCGCGTGCGCGAAGACCCGCGGCGGGTCTTCAAGCTGCTGCGCACCGTCCAGCCGGTCGTGGTCCGGCACGGGCTTGCCATCGTCACCCAGTACGACGACGTCCGCGAGGTCCTGACCCGGGACGAGGCGTTCTCGGTCGAGCCGTACCGCGGCAAGATGAAGGAGCTGGCCGGCGACTTCGTCCTCGGGACGGACGACTCGCCCGAGTACGAGCGCGACATCTCGATCCTGCGGCTGGCCGCCCCGCGCTCCGACATCCCCGTGCTCGCCGGCTTCGTGGAGGAGACCGCCGACGGGCTGGTCGACGAGGCGAACGGCCGGATCGACGTCGCCGACCTCGCCAAGCGCGTCCCCGCGCGGCTCATCGACCGCTGGTTCGGGACCCCCGGACCCGACGAGGACTCGATGATCGCGTGGACACAGGCGATGTTCGAGGAGATCTTCGTCAACCTCAAGGACGATCCCGAGATCCGGGCGCGTGCAGACGAGGCGGCGGCGGGCCTGCGCCCGCACCTGGACAAGCTGATCGCCGACCGCAAGGCCTCAGGCGGCCCGGCGGACGACGTGCTCGGGCGGTTCGTCGCGCTCCAGGCGGCGTCGCCGGCGGCGTTCACGGACGAGCAGATCCGCAAGAACATCATCGGACTGGTCGTCGGGTTCGTTCCCACCATCGCGACGGCGACGACGTTCGCCGTCGACGCGCTGCTCGACCGCCCCGAGGCGCTGGAGAGCGCGCAGCGGGTGGCGCGGGCCGGCGACGACGAGGCGCTGCGGGCGCACATGTACGAGGCGATGCGGTTCGCGCCGCAGGGGCCCGGCCTGTTCCGCAAGACGATGCGCGACTGCGTGATCGCCGAGGGGACTCATCACGAGACCGAGCTGCGGCAGGGGACCACGGTGTTCGCCGCGACCCAGTCGGCGATGCACGACGACGACGTGGTCGACGACCCGGGCGACTTCCGCACCGACCGGCCGCGCCACCACTACATGCACTTCGGCGTCGGCATGCACGAGTGCTTCGGCCGGTTCGCCAGCACGATGGCGATCCCGCTGATCGCCAAGGCGCTGCTGCGGCGGGACGGCCTCGAGCGCGCAGACGGCGACGAGGGCGAGCTGGTGAAGGCCGGGCCGTTCCCGAAGTCGCTGGTGGTCACCTACCGGCCGTAGCGAGCCCCGCCTAGCTTGGCGCCCCCACCAGGTTTCGCAGCAGGAGGTAGCCGCTGTAGGTCAGCGCGTACGGCTCGATGCCGAGCGGGTGATCGTTCTCGGTGCTGGGCTGCGGCAGCAGGCCGCCCGCGATGCGGATCGTCCCGCTCCCGAGCGTGAGCTCGCCGAGCGTGACGCGGTCGTAGCGCATGGTCACGTCCGTGCCGGTCGATGTCATGCCGACGCCGACCGTCCGCCCGCCCGCGGCCTCGAACGCGGCGCGGTCCACGTCCCACTGCGGCGAGCCGACGCGGGCACCCGTGCCGATCGTGCTATCGACGAAGAACCCGAGCGGCGATGGCTCGAACGTCTGGCGGCGGACGTTGCTGTTGAACCGGGCTCCAGGCTGCCGGATGTCGGCGGCCAGCGGATCGGACAGCGTGTTCGCCCCGCTCGTCGGCGTGGCCCCGCTGGCGGTGGCGAACGCGGTCTGACCGGCGTACACGACCCTCCGCTCGACCTTGTCGCGCGTGATGCCCGTGATCTCGGGCAAGGCCCGCAGCGCGCCGTCGGTCAGGACCAGGTTGCCGCCGCCGCGCACGTACTCGCCGACCTTGTCGAACCACGCGTCCTTCTCGGCGCGCGTGAACGAGCTCGCCGCGACCGGGGGCAGCGCCGTGAACGACAGCGTGCCCGCGTAGTCGGGCCCGAGCGCGGAGCAGTTCACCACGGCGAGCCGGTAACTGCCGGCCGGCGGACGCGCGAACGTGAGCTCCTCGGACGTGTTGAGGTTCGTGTTGCCGGCTGCCGCCACCTGCGTCCAGACGCCGGCGGCCTCCTCGCGCTCGAGGTAGAGGTCCCAGTCGTAGAGCGAGTTCTCCCAGTGGATCTCGGCGTCGAGCCTGGCGTTGGCGTCGTCCGGGCCGACCGTGAACGGGTGGTAGTCGGTCGTCGTGTCGATCCGCTCGCAGGTTGTCGGCCCCTGGCCGGGCGTCGTCGGCTTGGTGTCCTCGAACGCGAAGCCCTGCGTGGGCGGGCCGCTGGGCGGCTCTGGCTCGCCGTCGTAGGTGCCGTGGTAGCCCGGCAGCGCGTCGTCGGCGAGGACGAGGGTGCGCCGCTCGCTCAGCGTCGCAGTGCCGCCGAGCACCGCCCGCGGGTCGACCGCGGAGAAGCGGTTCGCCGTGACCGGGATGAAGGGGTTGAGGTCGGTGAACACGTCGGTGTTGGCGACGTCGTAGCCGGCGAGCGCGGGCGCCTCGTCGCCGCCCGTGTTCCCGTCGGTCGTGGCCGGCCCGGTCGTGAAGTCGACGTCCATCCGTGTGATCGCGCTGCCCTGGCTGGCGACCGCGCGCCAGTCGGTGCCCTCCGGGGTCCCCTTCGGGCGGTTGACAGCGACGGTGACCCCGGCCTGCGCGTACAGCGGCGACTGGTTGAAGTCCTCGCCGACGGTCACCCACTCGTCCTCGTGGTCGCCGCCGTGTGCGTCGTCGCAGCCGCGGCACTGCACCCGCAGCGTCACGCTGCCCGTGCCGATGCCGTCGACGTTGGTCGTCGTGACGTCGACGCGCATGCCGCCGTTGTAGATCCCCCGCGCCGAGCCCTGCGGATCGCGCTTGTAGACCTTGAACGGGAAGACCGTCTCCCCCGCCATCTCCGCGCTCGGCGTGCCGCGCGCGTCGACGATGTCGGGCTGGGGGTCGGTCCGCTTCGGGACCGGGGCGAGCGTCTGGGCCGCCCGCCGCTGGCGGAGGTTCGGCACGTAGCTCTTGGAGCCGGCTGCGCCGAACGGCTGCACCGCCGGCGGGGCGACGAGGTCCGCGAGATGCGTGTAGAGGAGCGCCTTGTTGCCGTCGACGTGCAGCTGCTCGCCGTGCGGCTCGAACACGATGTTGCGGTCGAGGTGCGAGAACGACATCTCGTTGTCGATGCCGTCCGCGTTCAGACCCGAGCGCGAGTCGAACCAGTCGCCGAGCGTGCCCGTCGTCGTGTAGTTGATCGTGTCGTAGACGGTGCCCCAGGTCTGCGCGTAGATCTTCGTGCACGGCTGGATCACCGAGGCGCCCGCGCAGATCGGCTGCGGCGCCTCGTTGGGCTGGATGACCGGCGACCACTTGATCGCGTCGTACGTGCCGCGGTTGATCGCGATCGCGGTCTGGCGCAGGCGCTGGTCCTTCGCCCAGTCGTGGCGCCCGTGGGGCATCATCGTGTACGACAGCGCGTCGGCGGAGCCCTGCCCGTGCAGGTCGTCGCCGGCGGCGAAGCGGCCGGCCTTCGCCTCGACGTCGCGCAGGAAGCCGTGCAGCGCCCGGCTCTCGGGCTCCGACACGCCGCTGTAGCCGCGGAACGAGTAGCCGACGTCGGGCCAGTCGCGGTTGACGTCGACGCCGTTGCCGTTGTAGCGCTGGAAGAACACGCCGCCCTCGGTGATGGAGCCGCGCCGCCAGCCGTCCGGGTTCGGATAGCTGAAGTAGATGATCGTCTTGTTCAGGACGTCCTGGATCGTGGCCGCGCCGGGCTTCACGACCGACGAGACGATCGGCTTCGTCTTGTCGCCCGTGACGAGGTCCTCGATCGCGCGCGTCGCGCCCTCGACGCCGGCGCGTTCGATGCCGTGGATCGACAGCGACAGCACGACGCGCTTCTTGCTGCGGTCGGAGACCTTCTCGTTCGTGACCCGGACCACGATCATGTCGGACTTCTTGCGGTCCAGGGTCGTCGTCGGGAGGCCCGCCGACACGTACTCCGGCCGCGGGGTGAACTCCAGCCGCACGCCGTCGTTGCCGGGGAACATCGTCGGGCCCGCCGCGGTCCCCGAGCCGTCCCCGAGCTTGCCGTCGAGGACGAGGACCTCGAGGGAGTCGTTCCAGGCGTCCTTTGAGTTGAGGTAGCGCAGGCCGTCGATCAGCTCCTGGTACTGGATGAACTGCGTGGCGGGCACGGTGCCCTTCGCGTTCGGCGAGCAGACGCCCACCCCGGGCGTGCAGCCGGCGAGGGGATCGGGGAAGACGCGGCCGTACACCGAGTACTGCGCGTCGTTCGTCGCGACCGGCGACGCCATGGCCGGAGCCGTCATCGCGAGCGTCGCGACGATCGCCGTGAGCGCGTAGCCCTTCTTCGACATCCCTCTCAACCCCCGTGGTCCCCGGCCGCACTCCTGTGCCGCCCGGTGCGCTAGTACCCCGGGAGCTGCTCGACCTCACCCGGGCGCGCCGCGGACCGCCCAGGCCTGTGCCGTCACTGTGAACGGCGTGGCCGGGAGCAGCTCCCGGCAGCGCTCGCGCAGCCGGTCGCGGTCGCCGGCTGCGAGCCGCGACACGTGCTCGCCCGCCGGTCCGACGCCGAACGTGAACGGCTCCCACCATTCCTCGAGGCTCGGATGCTCGACGCGGACGGAGAGCACGGTCGGCTCGATCGCCTCGAGCCCCGCGGCAGCGAAGAGCTCGGCCAGGTGACCCTCGCGCGCGCCTGCGAGACCGGACTCGTCCGGCGCGCCGGGGTCGATCGAGTGGACGGCCTCCCAGAACGCGCCGAGCGGGCCCTGCCCGCCGGCGTGGTCCCACACGCAGGCCGCGACGGCGCCGCCGGGCCGCGTCACGCGCGCCATCTCCCGCAGGCCGGCCACCGGATCCCGCATGAAGTGGACGACGAGCTGCGCGACAGCGGCGTCGAACGCGTTGTCGTCGAAGGGCAGCGACTCGGCGGGGGCGCGGCGCACGTCGACGCCCGGGTTGCGCTCGCGCGCCGCGGACACGAACGAGGCCGACGGGTCGACGGCGGCCACGGCGGAGCTCCCGAGCCGGGCGACGAGCTCGCCCGTGAGCGCTCCCGGGCCGCAGCCGACGTCGAGCACCCGCTGGCCGGCGCGGACGCCGGCGAGGTCGGCCATCGGCTTCGCCAGGCCGACGGAGTACCGGCCCATGAAACGGTCGTACGCCTGAGCGGCCACCTCGAATCCCACGGCCGCGAATCTAGCTTGACTGGACTCGAACCGCGTCGTTACCGTACGGCACCGTGCAGGAGACCACCGCGTTGGTCACGGGGGCGTCGTCGGGCATCGGCGTGGCACTTGCCACGGAGCTCGCGCGGCGAGGGCATGCGCTCACGCTGGTGGCGCGCCGTGCCGACCGCCTGCGCGAGATGGCGGCCGAGATCGGCGGCGAGCACGGCGTTCGCGTCGAGTCGGTCGCCGCGGACCTCACCGACGCGTCCGACCGCGACCGGGTGCCGGCCGAGGTCGCCGAACGAGGGCAGGTCGTGGACCTGCTCGTCAACGACGCGGGGATGGGGACCAGCGGGCGCTTTCACGAGCTCCCGATCGAGAAGGAGATCCAGCTCATCCGGCTCAACGTGGAGGCGATGGTGGCGCTGTGCGGCGCGTTCCTGCCGGGGATGGTGGAGCGCGGCAGCGGCGGCGTCCTCAACGTCGCGTCGGTCTCCGGGTTCATGCCCGTGCCCCAGCAGGCGACCTACAGCGCGTCGAAGGCGTTCGTACTGACGTTCACGGAGGCGCTGACGATCGACCTCCACGGCACGGGGGTGACCGCCACCGCGCTCTGCCCGGGGCCGGTCAAGACGGACTTCGAGGGGATCATCGAGGGCTTGCCCGACCGGCTCTACGTGGAGCCCGAGCGCGTGGCGCGTGAGGCGATCGACGGTCTCGAGCATGGTCGCGTGTCGGTCGTCCCGGGTGCCTTCAACAAGGTCAACGCGGTGTCCGGCCGCTACGCCCCGCGAAGGGTGTTCCTTCCGCTTTCGCGGCGCTTCTGGCCGACTTGATGACCGTCCTGATCACCGGCGCGACGGGCCAAGTCGGCCACGCGATCGCGCGACGACTCGCCGGCGACGGGGTGGAGGTGCGCGCGCTGGTGCGCTCGCCGCAGCGCGCACAGGTGCTGCCGGAAGGCGCGCAGCCGGTGTTCGGCGACGTGACCGACGCGCAGTCGCTGCGTGCCGCGCTCGACGGCTGCGCCACGGTGTACCACTCGGCGGGCATCCCCGAGCAGTGGCGCAAGGACACCGGCGAGTTCGCGCGCGTGAACGTCGAGGGGACGCGCAACGTGGTCGAGGCGGCGCTCGCGGCGGAGGTGGAGCGGTTCGTCTACACCAGCACGGACGACGTGCTGGTCCAGGGGCCCGGGGAGGCGTTCGACGAGTCCGCGCTGAACCCGAACCCGGGCGAGACGCCCTACCAGCGCTCCAAGCAGGAGGCCGACCGGATCGTCACCGCGGCCCTGGACCGCGACCTGCCCGCGGTGTTCCTGCACCCCGCGGGCCTGTACGGGCCGGCGCCGTTCCTCGTGAAGGGGCTCAACGATCTGCTGATGCAGCTGGCGAAGCGCAAGACGCCGGCGGTGCTCCCCGGGGGGATGGCGGTCGCCTTCAGCGACGACGTGGCCGACGGCCACGTCAGAGCGGCGGCCCAGGCCCCGGTCGGTGCCCGCTACCTGCTCGCGGAGTCGTTCCATTCGCTGACGGACATCGCACGAGCAGTCGCCGCGCATGAGCCGCGCGCGAAGGTGCCGCGGGTCATGCCGCTCCCGGTCGCCCGGGCCGTGTCCGTGGTGGGCGAGCGGGTGGCGCAGGTGACCGGTCGCCCGCCGATGATCCCCCGGAGCGTGCTGCAGTTCCTCGAGCGCGGCTCCCGCCCGTCGGGCGAGCGCGCGCGGACGGAGCTGGGGTGGACCCCCACGCCGTTCGACACGGGGGTCGAACGGACGCTGGCCTCCTTCCGCGAGAAGGGCTGGATCTGACGGACTACTGGAAGCGCGCAACGTAGACCGGCCCGCCGCGGGTGTCGCGGAGGTGCAGGGCCGTCACCTGGGTCAGGTCCTGCTGCGTCGTCGCGCCGAAGCTGCGATCGCTGCCGTCCAGGGCGAAGGTTCCGAGCTCGCTGGTCGTCCCCGCCCGGGTCACGAGCGTGGCGACGTATCGCCCGCGGGGGAGCGGGCGTTCGAGCGTGACGAAGATCCACGCCTGGTTCCCGCCGTAGTGGAAGACGAGGCCGACCTGGCGCCCGGCCGGGTCGCGCAGCTCGCTGACCGCGAAGTACTGGCCGTTGGCGCGTTTCAGCACGGCTCGCAGCCGATTGCCGAGCTGCCGCTCGTCGTGCGTCGCGGTCAGGACGCCCGCGGCCGCGCCGGAGCCGGCCGCCAGCGCCGCAGCGATCGCGGCGAGCACGGCGACCCACCGGCCGCGGAGTCTCGACCGGCGGCGCCGATCCCCTGGTCCCAGACGCTCCAGCACCCGCAGCTCGAAGCCCGCGGGCGGCTCGTGTTCGGGCGCGAGCAGCAGCAGCTCGTCGCTGAGCAGCGACAGCTCGCGCAGCAGCCGCCGGCAGCTCGAGCAGTGACTGGTGTGCTCGAGCACCCGCGTGCGCTCCTCGCCGGATGCGATCCCGAGCGCCAGCTCGGCGAGCGCGTCGCGCAGCTCCTCGCACTGCCGATCGTCAGCCATCGCGCACCTCGAGCAGCCCGTGGAGCTTGAGCATCGCGGCACGGATCCGGGTCTTGACCGTGCCGATCGGGGTCCCGTCGAGCGCCCCGATCTCGCGCGCCGTCCGCCCGACGAACGCCGCCAGCAGCAGCGCCCGGCGCTGCTCGGGAGGCAGGGTGTCGATCGCGGCCCAGAGCCGTGCGGCGTCGTCCGCGGCGATCCGCCGGTCCTCCGGTGAGCCCTCGGGATCGGCGGCCCCTGGCAGCAGCACGTCCGGGTCGACGCCGACGGGGTCGGACCGTCGCGTGCGGGCGTGGTCGATGGCGACGTTGCGGGCGATCGCGAGCAGCCACGTCGCCACCGCGCCACGCGTCGGGTCGTAGGCGTCGGCGCGCCGCCAGGCGCGGACGAACGCGTCCTGGGCGGCCTCCTCGGCCTCCGCGCGATCGCCGAGGATCGTCAACGCCAGGCCGAACACCCGCGTCTGGAACCGCCGCACGAACGCCGCGGAGGCGTCCGGGTCACGAGCGCTGAAACCGGCGAGCAAGGCCTCGTCGGACAACCCAGACCACACCCGGGAATACGCCGCCTCCGGCGCGTTGGATCGACGGAATCACTTGCGCCGGGTCTTCGCGGACGCCGTGTTCGAGTACGCGGACATGCCGGCGCCGTTGAACGCGCGCACGCGGTACGAGTACGCCGCGTTGCGGGCCAGGCCGCTGTCGACGTAGGTGGTGACGTCGTGCCCGACGACGGCGATCTGGGAGAAGGCCGTGCATCCCGTCCCCGCGCAGCGCTCGATCCCGAAGCCGTCCTCGGTGCCGGCGTTGTCCTGCCAGCGCAGGCGGATCTGGCTGCTCGACAGCACCGTGGCGTCCAGCTGGCTCGGTGCCGTCAGCGCGGGCGCGGTCCCGGCCGGGAAGCGGAGCGTGACGATGTCGTTCGCGGTGCCGCCGATCGACAGGTAGCCGTTCCATGAAGTGCCGGTGACGAGCGCGTCGCCGTCGCCGTCGATCGCGAGCCCGGCGACCTCGTCCTGCTGGCCGGGATCGGCCTGGCCGCCGAACCGGTGCCGCCACCGCTCGCTCCCGTCGGGGGCGAAGCGGATCGTCAGGTAGTCGCCGTTCCCGGTGCTGGTGTCTCGCACGGTCCCGGCGACCGTGACCGCGCCGTTCGAGTCGGCGGCGACGAACGGAGGCGCCAGGAAGTCACTGCCGGCGAGCGTCAGCGGCGCGGACCAGACGCGCGCGCCGCTCGAGGTGAACTTGGCGACCGTCGACGGCGACGTCACGAACGTACCCGCGACGAAGACGTTGCCGGCGGCGTCGACGTCGACTGACGAGCCGCCGTCGCTGCGGATCGTCTGGAGCAGCCCGCCGCCGGCCTCATAGCGCAGCGTAAGCGGGAACGGCGGGACGTACGGGCTCGTGTTCTCCTGCGTCGTGCCCGTGATCGCGATCCGGCCGGACGCATCGACATCGAGGTCGAAGACGAACTCGTGGCTTATGGCCGTGTCGCTCCAGCGCGCCTGCCAGACGATCGTCCCCTGCGGGTCGTACGCGACCGTCTCGGAATCGTTGTCGGGGTACTGCTCACCGCCGGGCTGGGTCACTCCCGAGACGACGAGGTTGCCGTCGGGCAGCAGCGCCATGTCGGCCGCGCGGTCGTCCGAGTGTCCCGGCGCGTCGAGCCTGCGCTCCCAGAGCAGCGTGCCGTCGGCCGCGAATTTGAGCGTCGCCCAGTCGTAATCGAAGTCCGCGCCGTAGGAGAAGCCGGTCGCGTACACGTTGCCCGCCGCATCGACGACGACCTGCTCGGCGAAATCGCTGTTGGCGCCCGGGCCGTCATAGCGCTGCGCCCAGCGCTGCGTCCCGTCCACGCCGAACTTCACGACGAGGTAGTCGTAGTTGGTGTTGAAGATCACGCCGTCGCCGACGTATCCCGCGGCGTACACGTTGCCTGCGCCGTCGACGGCGACGGCATTGGCCTGGCCACCGACGCCGCCGCGCGAGCCGTTGTACCGCGCGCTCCACCGCACCGCGCCGTCCGGCCCGAGCTTGACGACGGCGAACGAGCTCCCGCCGCCACCCTCATCCACGGCACCGGCGAGATAGCTGTTGCCGGCGGCGTCGACCGTGATCGCGCCGGCCCGGTCATACGCTCCTCCGTCGTAGCGGATGAGCTGCGGCGCCTGGCCGGCCGCCACCGCCGGCGACAGTGACAACACCGTGCCGACGAGAACGGTGACGCGGACGATGAACTGCCCCGGCAGCTTGCGCATGACGACCACTCCGTAGTGACGAGGGCTCCCCTCGGTAATACGGTGGCCAGGCCTCGCGGGATTGCACGAGCCCGCGTTTTGCTTACCGCAGAAGGAACGCGGGGACGCGGTAGCCGCGGCGCCGCAGCATCTGGGCTCCGCGGCGCCGGTCACGGTCGGAGCGGTGCTCGAAGCCCAACGCGTCCGCCACCCGGTTCATCGTGTTGAAGAAGAACGCGACGTAGATCGCCTCGGCCAGCGCCTCGTGGTCCACACCGGCGGCTGTCGCTTGTTCGACATCCGCCGCGGACATCGATTCGGGGTCGCGCGTCAGCGCTTCCAGGAAGGTCGCGGCGGCAGCCGCTCGAGGGCTGAACGTTCCCGCGTCCAGTTGCGCCATGACGTCTCGACCCAGCTCCAGGGCGGCGATCTCGCCATGCGTCCCGACGCAGAAGCCGCAGCTGTTCGCGCGCGAGACGACCGCGGCGAACAACTCGCGCTCGCCCGCGGACCAGGCTGAGGGACCGCGGAGCAGCACGTGCGCGAGGCGCAGAAACGGTCTGCCGAAGAAGTCGGGCCGTCGCAGCGCCGCCTTGCCCACGTCGTCGAGCTCGGCTCCCAGCCCGCGGGTCAGGCGCACGAACGCGCGCTGGCTGCGGTGGGCGCCCCGCTCATAGGTGGCCACTCGCACCGACCTACGCCTCCTGGCCGAGCAGCGCCAGTCCCACCTTCAGCCGCTTCGCTCCAGCTCCCAGAGCGGCGGCCACGGTCAGCTCGAAGATCGCGTCGTCATCGAGCCCAGCGCTGCGAAGGCCTTCGATGTCCTCGTCGGTCACTCGGTAGGCGTGCCTGCAGACCAGATCCAGATACCTCCCGACGGCTGGATCGTCGGCCTGGCCTGCGAAGGCCGCGTGGCGCGCCTGGGCCGACGTGGCGGCATCGCCGTCCAGGACGGCATCGACGAGGCGACGCGCCTCGTCTCGCAACCGCACAAGCCGATCGGGCGGAACCTGGGGTCCCGACATGCGTCCAGCATCACGATCGCGAACGACCGCGTCAACGGGCTTAGGGGACGAGCGCCATAGGCTCAGTCAAGCGTGTCGGCGAGGGCTACCGGCGGCCGACCTCGTCGGCCGCCGGTTTCGAGGGGTGGATCGATACGCCGAGCCTCAGAAGAGGCGCTCGACGCCCACCGTCGTGTCTGCGGGGTCCACCTGGGCGCCGTCATAGTCGGCGCCGCCGTTGACGTAGTCGGCGCTGTCGTCCTTGGCCGACAGCGTGTCGGCTCCGGCACCGCCGTAGAGGAGGTCGGACTCATGGTCACCGAAATAGGTGTTGGTCCCGTTGGCGTACAGGGTGTCGTTGCGGGTGCCGCCGATGAGAATGTCGGCGCCCGTGCCGCCGTGCAGCTGAACGGGGAACGTCGAGACCGCGGAGGCGTCGATGTGATCCGATCCGCCGGTGCCGACCACCTTGACGAGCCCGGCCTGGGTCATCCCCAGGTCATAGTCGCCGTCGCCGTTGAGATCGATCTCGGGTCCGAGCGAGAGGCTATTAGGGCTCGTGCGAAGCCGCACGTCATGACGCCCGGCGCTGAACTGCAGCACCGTGAGCTGGTCACCGCCCGTCCCGGTGAGCACGCTGATCTCGATCTCCGACAGGCCATTGGACTCCTTGGTCGCTCCGGGCCCGAAGTCGTCGGTGCGTTCGTCGATGACGGTGTGCTGGTAGGCCGCCGGCGACGCTGCCTTGATCACGATCCTGTCCGTGTTGTAGAGGCTGGCGCACCAAGCGGTGTCGGTGCCGTCGGTGACGTAGATCGCGGCCTGGAAGGACTGTGCGCCGACGGTCAGCGGCCCGGCGCTGTCGTGGGTCACGGTGACCTGGCGGGTGTTCCAGTCGTAACTACAGGACGGTGATCCGCTGGCCAGCGCCGGCGTCGAGCCGAGTGCGCAGGCGGCGAGCACGACGCCGATGCCGAGGCCGACGATGCGTTGGATGTGTCTCACTGCGGTCTCCTTCTGGGAGGTTGGACGGTGTGCAGGAGACAGACGTGCGCCACCGGCCCTCATTCCCGGCGAGCGGCAACTCGGCGGGAAGCCGACGCATCGTTGGCGGATGGCCGACGGCGGCGGTGCGGCTGTCCGTAGACGGCCCCTGTACGCGCGCCGATGAACCTGACGAAGCTCGCGCTCTCAGCCGCCTGCGCAAAAAGATCAGCGCGGCGCGTGCTGGAGCCGCCACGCGCGGATCGTCGCCCTGGCCCACGGGCTGTCGAACGCCAGGTCCGCGAGCATCTGGCCGGCGATCGCGGCGAACGCCTCGTCGATCCGGAACTCCTCGGCCATGAGCAGGTACCGGAGCTGGAGCCCGTCCATGGCGGCGAGCAAGTTCGTGGCGACGACGCGGACGTCGAAGTCGGCCTTGAGCAGCTCGCGCTCCTGGGCCTCGCGCAGGGCCGCGACGACGAGCCGCATCGTGCCCTCGTTGCGCCGCATCGCCCAGTCGTGCGCGGGGTGGTCGGGTGACGTTGCCTCGGCGGTCACGACCACGAAGAGCCTCGTCAGCTCGAGTTCGAGCGCGCCGCGGCGCATGAGGCGCACCATGCCGGTCATGAACCCGAGGTCCGGATCCTCGGCGGTGGCCGCGAGGTACTCCTGTTCGTGCGCGGACCTCCGGACGTCGATGACCGCGGCGAGCAGGAGCTCCTTGCTGGGGAAGTGGTGCAGCAGGCCGGACTGGCTGATCCCCGCGCGCCGCGCGATCGCTCCGACGCTGGCGCCTCGGTAGCCGCTCACGGCGAACTCGGCCACGGCCGCGTGCAGGATGCGAGCGCGGCTCTCGTCGGCGTGCCGGAATCGACGTCGAGGTCGCGGGCGGGCGCTCATCGGCCTAGCATCGTGGCACGCAGATAAAGTCAAGATAAAATTATAGACCGTGCGATCGGTCGTGTACAAATGGAGAGCCGGATCACACGATTATGCTGTTTTGCAGGCTATTTCGAACGCTCTTGGCACTCAGTGTCTTTCGTTGTCATCGGCCAAGTTTTCAGCGAAAATCAAGCAAAACAGGCAGACTTCTGTTTGACAGATGGCTAAAGTGGCCGTAGCGTGGCTCGCGATCCGGGGAACCCCGGAAACGGCGAGGCCCTACAGAGCGGGGCAGGAGGAGGAGTGAGGTGACCGAGACGCGCACGTTGACCCGACGCGGCCTCATCGGTACGGCGGGCGGAGCGGCGGCGGTTGGAGCCCTCGGGCCGTTCGCGGGCCTGGCCGGCGCGCATGGCGACTCCGGCCGGGGTGGCAGCAACGCGGACTACGGCTTCGGCAAGGGCGGCGACATCCCGCTCGACCGCATCGGCATCCAGCTGTTCACCGTCCGGGACCTGTTCGCCGACAACGAGCTCGACATGCCCGGCACGTTCGAGGTCCTGGCCGATGCGGGCTACGCCGAGTTCGAGATCGGCGGCGACTACGACGGGCGGACTCCGAGCGAGGTCCGCGATCTCGCTCGCACCTACGGCCTGAAGGTCGCCGGCAACCACTTCGGCCCGCGCAACCTCGTCCAGAACACGTGGTACGACCCGAGCGAGCGGGGACGGTTCTTCGAGGAGGCGCACGCGCTCGGCCTCCAGCAGATCGGCACCGGTCACTCGTACATCGCGCCACGGACCGTCGACGGCTACAAGGAGATGGCGGCGGCGTTCAACGTCTGGGGCGAGGACGCGGTGCGCAACGGGTTCCGCTACTTCTACTTCCACAACCACGACATCGAGTTCACGATCGCCGGTGGCCGGCCGCTCTACGACATCCTGCTCGAGGAGACCGACCCGCGCTACGTCAAGTTCGAGCTCGACCTGGGGTGGATCGAGGTCTCGGGCCAGAGCGCGTACGAGTACATCCGGCGTGACCCGAGCCGGTTCCCGCTCTTCCACGTGAAGGACATCCGCTGGGCTCCCGACGGGCCGCGCGCGGCGGCGCCGGGGACGGCGAACGCCGGCAAGACGTTCTACTTCGCCGATCTCGGCAAGGGCGTCGTCGACTGGGCGAAGATCTTCTCGGCGCTCAAGAACCCGAAGGACCACCACTACTTCGTCGAGCATGACGACGCCGGGACGGACGAGACCGTCGACGCGACGTCGCCGCGGCCGCGCAACCCCGCGGGCTCGGCGAACACCGCCTGGACCGGCCGCAAGTACCTGGCCAACCTGGAGATCCCCAGGCGCGGGCGGAGGTAGGACCGTGCCCAACATCGGCCCCACCGAGCTGATCATCGTCCTCGTCGTCGCGTTGCTCGTCCTCGGCCCGAAGCGCCTTCCGGCCGCGGGCCGCTCGCTGGGCGAGGGCATCCGCGGGTTCAAGGACTCGATGACCGGCACGACCCGCTCTCCCGCGGACGACGTGCTCGCCCCGACGTCAGAACGCTAAGTGGGCCACTAAGCCCGCACACAGCGGTGTCCCGCCACAAGCTGGCGGGACACCGCCCGCAACGTGGCGGCGTGCGCCCTCCCGCGACGCCCGAGCGAGCGTGATGCTCACGGCGTCAACGCAAGAACCATCAGGAGGAAGCAGATGCACGCTCGCACCCCGCTCATCGTCGGCACCCGGATCCGCGCCGGCATCAATCTCAACCACAGCGCGACGGTCGTCCGCCACGGCCTCGCCCAGAACCACAGCGCGACGGTCGTCCGCCACGGCGTCCCGCTCAACCACAACGCAACGGTCGTCCGCCACGGCCTCGCCTCGAACCACAGCGCGACGGTTGTCCGCCACGGCCTTCCCCTCAACCACAACGCAACGGTCGTCCGCCACGGCCTCGCCACGAACCACAGCGCGACGGTGGTCCGGACGACCCGCTAGCGGCGGGGACGACGAAGAGCGGTGAGCGGCATGCGCGCTCTCGTCCGTGAGCTTCCCGGCGGCGCCTGGACGCTTCTCGCCGCCGACGTGATCTCCGCTGTCGGAAGCGGCATGACGCTCCCGTTCCTCCTCGTCTACCTGCACGACGTCCGCGGGCTGGGGCTCGGTGCGGCGGGCCTTGCCGTGTCGGCGGTCGCGTTCGCGGGCTTTGCGGGGAACCCGATCGGCGGGTCGCTCGCTGACCGGGTGGGCGGCCGCGCGACGATGCTGACCGGCCTTGCGTTCTGCGTCGCCGGCAGCACGTCACTGGCCTTCGCCGCCAATACCTGGCAGGCCTTTGCGGCCTCGGCGACGCTCGGGCTCGGCGTCGCCATCGTCTGGCCCGCGCGAAGTGCGCTGCTCGCGCTGCTCGTTCCTTCCGAGCGGCGGTCGAGCGTGTTTGCGCTCCAGCATGCGGCGACGAACGTGGGACTCGGCGCGGGCGCGCTGCTCGCGGCGCTGATCGTGGACACGTCGTCGACGGGGAGCTTCCAGGCGCTGTACCTGCTCGACGCCGCATCATTCGTCGCCGTCGTTCCCGTCCTGCTCGTCCTGCCGGCGAGCCGGGTTCCGGCGGCAGCGCCCGGCGCCTATCGCTCGATCCTCGGCGATCGCGCGTTCTGGCGGCTGTGGGGGCTGACCGCGCTGCTCGTCGGCGCCGGCTACGCCCAGTACTCGGCCGCGTTCCCCGCGTTCGCGACCGGCGAGGCTGGGCTCGACGCGCACCAGCTCGCGGTCCCCTTCGCGGCTAACACCATCGCGGTCGTCATCGCGCAGCTCCCGGTCCTCGGCGTACTCCGCGGCCGCCGCCGGACGAGCGCGCTCTCGTTCGCCTTCGCGGCGACGGGGATCGGCTGGGCGATCGTGCTCGCCGGCGGCGGCGCCCAGTCGCCGGCAGCCGCCGCGACGGTCTTCGCGATCGCGATGGTCGTGCTGGCGATCGGCGAGACCGCGATGGCGCCCGCCGGCCCCGCGCTCGTGAGCGATCTCGCGCCCGACGAGCTGCGCGGCCGCTACAACGGGGCCTACACGCTCGCCTGGACGACCGGCTTCGCCGTCGGCCCGGCGCTCGCCGGCGCCGTCTTCGCTACCGGCCAGGGGTACGCGCTGATGCTCGGGCTGATCGTCGCGTGCGCGGTCGGAGCCGCTGCGGCGCGGCAGCTCGCGGCCCATCTCCCGCCCGGCATCGATGTCGTCGACCCGGCCGCGCCGGCACTCGTATGACCGTCGTGGAGCTCCTCACCGAGGCCGTCGCGCGCCGCGAGCACGGCGCCGCCACCGAGGCGCGCGCGCTCGCGCTCGAGGCGCTGCGAGCGGCGGCAGGCGATGCGTCGCGAACGGTCGAAGCGCTGCTCCTGCTCGGGCGCACGAGCCTCGATCTCTGTGCCTACGACGCGGCTGCAGACGAGTTCGAGCGCGCGCTCGCTCTCGCGGAGACGCTCGAGGGCGCTGAGTCCGCAGCGCTGCTCGCCCTGGCACTGAGCGACCGCGCCGCCCTCGAGCGGATGCTCGGCCGCTACGACGAGGCGGAACGGCGGTACCGCGGAGCGCTCATGCGTGTGGCGCCGGACAGCCTCGACGAGGCGTGGCTGTGCAACGACCTCGCGGTCACGCTGAAGTTCGCGGGCAGCCTCGACGAGGCGGAGCGGCTGTATCGCCGCGCGCTCGCCATCGCCGAGCGCGAGCTCGGGCCGGACCACGCCGATCTCGCGACGCTGTTGCACAACCTCGGCGGCCTCGCGCACGCGCGCGGGGAATATGCAGCCGCCGAGCCGCCGGCGCGCCGCTCCCTCGAGCTCCGGCGCCGCGCGCTCGGCGACGACCATCCGACCGTCGCGGCCGACGCCGCAGCGCTCGCCGCCGTGCTGGACGCGCTCGGCCGCGACGAGGAAGCCGAGGCTCTCTTTCGCCGAGCGATCGACGTGTTCTCGCACACGTTCGGCGCCGAGCACTACGAGGCCGCGTTCAACCGCTGCCAGCTGGCCGCGCTCCTGTTCCGGCGCGGTCGCCTCGACGATGCCGAAGCCCTCTACCGGAACGGGCTGACAGAGCTCGAGCGGCTGCTCGGCAGCGACCACCCCGACCTCGCGCCGCCGCTCAATAACCTCGCCGTCCTGCTGGCAGAGCGCGGACGAGCGGATGAGGCCATCGCGCTGCATCAGCGCGCCCTCGCGATCCTCGAGCGCAGCGTGGAGCCCGATCACCCCACGCTGCTGGCCTGCCGAGACAACCTCGCGGCCATCAATCATTCGGCCAATCGCCCAAAGACGCTGGAAACCGCGCCGATGACCTAGCTGGTGAATCAGGCGGGCGTCTTCGGGCTGCGGTTCTGGCATCGCCGCACCGTCGGCGTGCTGCTTGCGCTGCTCGCAACCTTGCTTCTCGTCGGCCCCGCGCCCGCCCGCGCCGCGACCGGCGGCATCAGCACGGTCGTCGGCAACGGCGTCGGGGGGTTCTGGGGTGACGGCGGGCTGGCCACGTCGGCCAGCATGCGCGCGCCGACCGGCGTCGCGTTCGGCCCTGACGGCACGATGTACATCGCGGATGCTGGGGATCACCGCGTCCGCAAGGTCTCGCCGCTGGGGCTGATCTCGACGTTCGCGGGCACAGGCGCGCCCGGCTACTCCGGCGACGACGGCGCGGCCACGGCGGCGCAACTGAACACGCCCGTCGACGTCGCGGTCGATGCGTCCGGGGCGGTCTACATCGCCGACTACGGCAACCACGTCATCCGCAAGGTGAGCACGAGCGGCGTGATCACGCGGTTCGCCGGCACCGGTACGGCGGGCTACTCCGGGAACGGCGGTCAGGCGCGCTGGGCCCAGCTCAGGAGTCCCCTCGGGCTCGACGTCGACACGGCGGGCGATCTCTACATCGCCGACTCCGGCAACAACCGCGTGCGCAAGGTGACGACCGCCGGCGTGATCAGCACGGTCGCCGGCGACGGCAGAGGCTCGTCGCAGGGCGATGGCGGATCGGCCACCTCGGCAGGCCTGGGATCGCCGTACGGCGTCACGGTCGACGGTGCCGGCACGCTGTACATCAGCCAGATCGGCGCGCATCGCGTGCGCAAGGTCACGAGCGCAGGTGTGATCAGCACGTTCGCCGGGACCGGGGCGGCCGGCTACTCCGGCGACGGGGGCGCCGCTACGTCCGCCATGCTCAACCAACCGGCCGGTCTCGCTCTCGAACCCGGCGGGAACCTCCTCATCGCCGACCACGCCAACCACGTCATCCGCAAGGTGACACCGGTCGGCGTGATCACCCGCATCGCGGGAATCGGTCAAAGCCCCGGGTATGCAGGTGACGGCGGCACCGCCCTCTCGGCGCGGCTCGACGAGCCCTACGGCGTCGAGGTGAACCCCGCGGGCCACTACGAGATCGCCGACATGGCCAATTCCGTCATCCGGCGCGTCGAGGGCTTCGGGAGCCCGGACGCTCCCACCCTCACCGCGATGGCGCCGGCGTCGCCGTCCAATGCCAACACCACGGCCGTTCGGGGCACGGCCGCCGCTGGAACAACCGTCAAGCTCTACTCGACGTCTACATGTACGGGGGCCGTCGTGGCGACGGGCACCGCCACCGCGCTCGCTTCACCGGGGCTCACCGTGACCGTCGCGAGCGACACCACCACCACGTTCTACGCCACCGCGACCGACACCGCCGGCAACGTGTCGACGTGCTCGACCTCGTCGATCACGTACGTGGAAGACTCGACGACGCCGGCGGCGCCGTCGATCTCGACCGCGCCCGCGTCGCCGGGCAACGCCGCGGCGGCCTCGTGGTCGTTCTCGGGCGAGCCGGGCGCCGGCTTCCAGTGCCGGCTCGACCTCGGCGGCACCACAGTGTCGGGCTGGTCGACGTGCGCGGCACCGAAGACGTACGACCTGTCGGGCGAGGCCGACGGCACGTACACGTTCTCGGTCCGCGCCGTCGACTCGGCCGGCAATATCGGCCCCGCTGCCACCTCGACCTATCAGCTCGACCGCACGGCCCCTGCGGCGCCGTCGATCACGGCCTCGCCCGCGTCGCCGGGCAACAGCTCCGCGCCGTCGTGGTCGTTCTCCGGCGAGACGGGTGCCGGCTTCGAGTGCCGCCTCGACCACGGCGGCATCACCGTGTCCGGCTGGTCGACGTGCGCCGCGCCGAGGGCATATGACCTCTCGGGCGAGACCGACGGCACCTACACGGTCTCGGTCCGCGCCATAGATGCCGCCGGCAACACGGGCGCCACCGTCACGTCGACATACGTGCTCGACCGTTCCGCCGCCGGCGCGCCGACGATCATCGCGTCGCCGGCATCGCCGGGCAACGTCGCGGCGCCGTCGTGGTCGTTCTCCGGCGAGGTCGGCGCCAGCTTCGAGTGCCGGCTCGACCGCGGGGGTAGCGCCGTGTCCGCCTGGTCGGCCTGCGCGGGATCGCGGAGCTACGACCTCAGCGCCGAGCCTGACGGCACGTACATGTTCTCGGTGCGAGCCACGGACGGCGCGGGCAACACCGGGAGTTCCGCGACGTCCAGTTACGTGCTCGATCGCTCACCGCCGGCCGCGCCGACGATCGCGGCCGCACCCGTCTCGCCGGGGAGCAGCGCGCTGGCGTCGTGGTCGTTCTCCGGCGAGTCCGGGGCGACCGTCGAGTGCCGACTGGCGCATGGCGGGACAACCGTGTCGGACTGGGCGACCTGCTCGGGGACCCGCGCGTACGACCTCGCCGCCGAACCGGACGGCAGCTACACGTTCTCGGTGCGCGCCACGGACGCCGCCGGCAACACCGGCGCGGCGTCGGCCTCGACGTACGACCTCGACCGCACGGCGCCATCGCCGCCGACGATAGCCGCGTCGCCGGGCTCGCCCGGCGCCGACCCGCTGCCGTCGTGGTCGTTCTCGGGCGACGCCGGCGCCGGTTTCGAGTGCCGCGTCGAGCGTGACGGCGCGGCCGTCGCCGACTGGGCGGCCTGTACGTCGCCGTGGTCGTTCGACCTCTCGGCGCGCCCGGACGGCACCTACACGCTCTCGGTCCGTGCCGTCGACGCGGCGGGCAACCGCTCGACGGCGACACCGTCGACCTACGTCCTCGACCGCGCGGCCCCGGCGGCGCCGTCGATCACGGCCGCGCCCGCGTCGCCGGGCAACGGCTCGGCGCCGTCGTGGTCCTTCTCCGGCGAGGCCGGCGCGAGCTTCGAGTGCCGGCTCGACCGCGGAGCGACGGTCGTCTCGGGCTGGAGTGCGTGCGCGTCCGGAGAGACGTACGACCTCTCGAGCGAGCCCGACGGGGCCTACACCTTCGCCGTCCGCGCGCGCGATGCTGCCGGGAACATCGGCGCGCAAAGCAGCTCCGACTACACGCTCGACACCGCAGAGCCGGCCGCTCCGTCGATCATGGCGGCACCGCCGGCCTCGGGTCCCGACGACGCCCCCTCGTGGTCGTTCTCCGGCGAGGGCGGGGCAACCTTCGAGTGCCGCCTGGAGCGAGGCGGCGCGGCGGTCGAGGACTGGACGGCGTGCGCCACTCCCAAGGCCTACGACCTCAGGACGGAGCTCGAGGGCGTGTACACGTTCCTCGTGCGCGCCACCGACGCCGCGGGCAACACCAGCCCGGCGCAGTCGTCGATCTACACCCTGGACCGGATGGGCCCCGCGGCGCCCAGCATCGACTCGGCCCCCGCGTCGCCGGGCCGGGACGAGACGCCGTCGTGGTCGTTCTCCGATGAGGAGCCCGGCGCCACGTTCGAATGTCGCGTCGAGCGCGGCACGGATCTCGTGGCGGACTGGGCGGCATGTGCGTCGCCGTGGTCGTACGACCTCGGCGCCGAGCCTGACGGCGCCTACACGCTCTCGGTGCGCGCGGTCGACGGGGCGAGTAACCGCTCGCTGGCGAGCCAGTCGACCTACGTCCTGGATCGCAGCGGTCCGGCCGCGCCCACGATCGACGCCGCTCCGGTGTCCCCGAGTCCCGACCCCGCGCCGTCGTGGTCGTTCTCCGGCGAGCCCGGGGCGACCTTCGAGTGCCGGATCGACCGCGGAGCGACGCTCGTGTTGGACTGGAGCGCATGCGTGTCCGGGTCGGTGTTCGATCTGGGGGCTGAGCCGGACGGTACCTACACCCTGTCCGTGCGGGCGATCGACGAGGCGGGGAACCGCGGCGCGCCAGCCACCTCGGACTACGAGCTCGACACCGTGGCTCCGGCGAGCCCGACCATGACCGGCGCACCGCCCGCGACCACGACCGACGACACTCCGTCGTGGTCGTTCTCGGGCGAGACCGGTGTGATCCTCGAGTGCCGGCTCGCGCGCGGCCCGACCGTCGTGTCGGACTGGTCGTCGTGTGCTCTCGCGCGCACCTACGACCTCGCTGCGGAGCCCGACGCGACGTACGCCTTCTCGGTGCGCGCGATCGACGCCGCCGGAAACGCGAGCGCAGCGGCTGGCGACGCGTACGACCTCGACCGCACCGCGCCCGCCCCGCCGTCGATCGACGCCCAGCCCGCCTCCCCCGGGCGTGATGCGACACCGGAGTGGTCGTTCTCGGGCGAGCCGGGCGCCGGCTTCGAGTGCCGGCTCGAGCGTGGGGTGGACGTCATCGCCGGCTGGGCGTCGTGCTCGGGCCCGATCGGGTACGACCTCGCCGCGGAGCCCGACGGCACGTACACGTTCCGCGTGCGGGCGACCGACGCGGCGGGCAACACGGGACCGCCCGCCGACGCCGCCTACGACCTCGACACCGCGCCGCCGGCACCGCCGACCATCTCCGCCGGCCCCGGCCCACTCGGCGCGGACGACACGCCCACCTGGTCGATCGCCGGCGAGCCGGGAACGGCGCTGGAGTGCCGCACGCGGCGCGGAGCCACCGTCGTCGAGGACTGGGTCTCCTGCACGACGCCGCACACGGTCGATCTGGAGTCCGAGCCAGACGGGGACTACACGTTCGAGGCCCGCGCGCTCGACGCGGCCGGCAATGTCAGCGCTTCCGCCGGTGCGGCGTACCGGCTCGATCGCCTCGTCCCCGCCGCTCCCGCCATCGACGGCTCGCCGCCCCCTGCGGGGCGGGACCCGCACCCCTCGTGGGCCTTCTCGGGCGCCGCCGGCGAGACGTTCGAATGCCGCGTCGAGCGGGGCGGCACCGTGGTATCGGACTGGAGCGCGTGCTCGAGCCCGCATTCGCCCGACCTGACCGCCGAGCCGGACGCGCTGTACACGTTCTCGGTGCGCGCGCGCGACGGCGCCGGCAACGCGAGTCCGCCCTCCAGCGGCGACTACCGGCTCGACCGCATCGGCCCCGCGGCTCCGACCATCGACTCCGGCCCCGGTCCCCAGGGCGCGGGCCTGGCGCCGGAGTGGGGCTTCTCCGGCGAGGCCGGCGCCAGCTTCAGCTGCCGGCTCACCCGCGGTGCGGGCGTCGTCTCCGACTGGGCGGTCTGCACGAGCCCGCGCGCGTACGACTTGGCAGGACGTCCTGACGGCATCTACACGTTCTCGGTGCGCGCCACGGATGCCGTCGGCAACGTCGGGCCCGAGCGGACGTCCGACTACGAGCTGGACACGCCCGAGCCCGGCACTCCCGCGATCACCAGCACACCCGGTGCGCTCGGGCACGACCGCTCGCCGGCGTGGGCGTTCACCGGCGACGCCGGTGCGACCTTCGAGTGCCTGATCACGCTGAGCGCGACCGCCGTGGCCGACTGGGGGCCGTGCACGAGCCCGTACCGCGCCGATCTCGCCGCCGGGCCCGACGGCACCTACGGCTTCTCCGTTCGCGCGGTCGACGCGGGCGGCGAACCCGGGCCCGCGGCCGCCAGCACCTACGAGCTCGACACCACGCCTCCGGCGACCCCGGTCTTCGACTCTGGACCGGGGCCGGTCGCCAGCCTCCGGTGGCCGACCTGGACGGTCTCGGCCGAGCCTGGGGCCACGCTCGAGTGCCGCCTCGATCGTCAGGACACCGCCGTCCAAGCGTGGGCGAGTTGCTCGCCGACGTTCGGGTTCGACCTGGCAGCGGCACCGGACGGCGGGTACACCGCCGCCGCCCGCGCGACCGATCGCGCCGGCAACACGGGGCCGGCCGGCGCCGTCGACTACGTACTCGACACCGCGGCGCCCGAGGCACCGCGCTTCGACGGCCTCCCAGATTCTCCTGGGCGCGACCGCACGCCGACCTGGAAGTTCTCCGGCGAGCCGGGCGCCCGGTACGAGTGCCGCGTCGAGGGTGAAGACCGCGAGGTGATCGCGGCGTGGGCGTCGTGTGCCAGCCCGTTCCGCGCGGACCTGTCTGGGCGCGCCGACGGCCGCTATGCAGTCGCCGTCCGCGCGACCGATGCCGCCGGCAACGTGGGCGCGGCGAGGCGCTCTGCGTACGAGCTGCTCACGCAGGCACCGGCAGCGCCGGCGGTCGTCGGCCGGCCGGACCCCTCGGGCACCGACGCGGCGCCGTCGTGGACATTCGTCGAGCGGGACGGGCTCGACTACGAGTGCCGTCTCCAGCACGAGGGCACAAGCGTGTTCGGCTGGACACCCTGCACGAGCCCGCAGGCATACGACCTCGGCGGCCGCAGCGCCGGCGAGTACACGTTCTCGGTCCGGGCCGTCGATGCGGCCGGCAACGTCGGAGCCGTCCAGTCCGAGTCCTACCGGCTGGCACCGCCGTCCGGCGGGGGCGGGGCGCCCGGTGGCGGGACAGGCGCGGGCCCGGGGGCAGAGACAGGGCCGGGCACCGCCGCCGCCCCGGTCGCCAGCCTGCCCGCCGTCCGCGGTAAAGACGGGCACAGGGACGGCGACAGCCGCTCGCCGTCACCGCAGTCCGCGGCGGCGCTCCGGCGGCGGGCCGATGTCGGCCGGCCGCCCGAGCGCACGACCGCCGAGACGAGTCCCGACGACGACGCCGGTCACGCCCGTCCGGAGCGCGATCGCGGCAAGCTGCCGATCGTTCGCAACCTACGCAAGGCCGCGGCGGCCGTGGCCGGCGTGGTCATGGACCACCCGGACAAGTCGGTCTTCCCAGGCACGTTGATCTTCATGGTTGTCGCGTTTCTGTCGATCCAGAACCGGATGGACCGCAACGATCCAAAGCTCGCGCTCGCCCCGGTGTACGCCGAGGCCGACTTGGAGTTCCGCCCGCCGCCGATCCCGGAGGTCTCATGAGCGCCGCTCTGGACCCGAGAGCCGGTGAGCTCGTCCCGATCGCCGACCGCCTGCGGTACATGCAGGGCGTCCGTCTGTGCATCGTGGTCGCCGTCGCGCTGGTCGCCGGACTCGCGTCGGGGTCGCTGCTCATCCCCGTCGGGGCCGTGGCCCTGGCCACGGCGCTCTACGTCGTACTCGCCGGAGCGACGCATCTCGCCTGGCGCATGTCCCGGCGCGGAGGGCTCGCCCTGTTCGGCTTCATGCTGATGGTCGACGGCGTGTACCTGGCCCTCGCCGCGTACGCGGCCGGCGGGGACGCGGGGCCGCTGCGCTATCTGGCCGTTCTCCACGTGATCGCCGTGGCGCTCCTGGCCTCCCATCGCACGGGCATGAAGCTCGCGCTGTGGCACTCGCTGCTGCTGCTGGTCGTCTACTACGCCCGTGAGGCCGAGATCCTCGAGCCGTTGCCCGCGGCCCGCGGCGCCGGCCTCGCGTCGCCGATGGCGCAGCTGCTGGCCTACAGCGCCGTGTTCTGGTTCGTGGCCCTCGCCACCGCGACCTTCAGCGCCGTCAACGAACGCGAGCTGCGCCGGCGCCGGTACGACATGGAAGCGCTCGCCGTGACCGCGGGCCGGCTCGAGGAGGCGCAGGACCCGCGGACGGCCGCGCAGGCGCTGTTGGCAGGCATCGTCGATGCTCTCGACTTCCGCCGCGCGCTGCTGGTCGTGGCGCAGGACGGCGACGGCCTCATGGTCGCCGCCGGACATGGGGCCACGATGCCGCCGGACGCGGGCGCGCATCGGGCTGCACCGCAGTCGGCGCTCGCCGTCGCCATGGCGGAGCGGCGCACCCTGCTGGTCTCGCGGCTCGACGAGCAGGCCGACGGCTGGCTCGGCGCGATGCTGCCGCGCGCGCGCAATCTCGCGGTCGTCCCGATGATCGCCGACGGTCAAGCGATCGGCGCGGTCGTGGCCGAGCATGCCCTGCGGAGCGGCTCGCGCGTCGAGCGGCGGGTCGTCGGGATGCTCGAGCGCTTCTCGTCGCATGGCGCGCTGGCCCTGCACGGCGCGTGGCTCCTCGAGCGCGTCCAGCAGATGGCGAGCATCGACGGCCTCACCGGGATCGCGAACCGCCGCACGTTCGAGACGACGCTGGCACGCGAGCTCGCGCGCGCGGCGCGCGAGGGGGAAGACGTGAGCCTCGTCATGCTCGACGTGGACCACTTCAAGAAGCTCAACGACGCCTACGGGCACCTCGCCGGTGACGACGTGCTGCGCCGGGTTGCGGCCGCGATCACGCGCGCCTCGCGCCAGTACGACACACCGGCCCGCTACGGCGGCGAGGAGTTCGCGGTCATCCTGCCCGGGACGTCGAAGGAGGACGCGATCGAGGTCGCGGAGCGGCTGCGGCTGGAGATCGCGGCGTCGGGCGACGATCCCGATGTGACGGCGAGCGCCGGGCTCGCCACGTTCCCCGAGGACGCGGTGGACACGCGCGCGCTCGTCGATGCCGCGGACGGCGCGCTGTACGAGTCCAAGCGCGGCGGGCGCAATCGAGTCACGGCCGCCGCCGGACCGGCTGAGCCCACTCTCGCCGTCTGACCGTGCGTGCGATGAATGTGCTGCGCCGCCTGCTGCTGGGTTCGGGCCGGTTCCCCGACGAGCTCGCGGCCTCCGGCGCTGGACGAACCGGACCGCCTACGTCTGAGCTACTCCGGCCATGGGCGCTCGGACCGAGTAGTAGGCGATCCCCGTCGCGGTGATGAGGAGCAGGACCAGCGGGGCCGCCCAGACCTGGTAGAAGGGCGCGTCCGGCGGGGCGATCGACGTCCGCGGCCAGGCGATGTTCACGGTCTCGAACGCGAGCCATGTCACCGCCAGCGCGTTCAAGACGAGACCGGCGCGCCCCAGCTGCACGTGTCCCCCCGGCTTCCAGCTGCCGCGCACGCGGGCCACGAGCGCGGCGAAGGCGACGAGGAGGAAGGACATGTAGAGCGCCGCGGTACCGAACACGATCAGGGTGCCGATCGCCGTGGCGTCGAGGGCCAGCAGCAGTCCGCCGCAGGCGATCGCGGCGGTGACGACGATCGCGCCCAGCGGCGAGCCGCGCCGGTCCACGCGCCGGAGGAAGCGCGACGCCGGGAGCGCGCCGTCGCGGGCCATCGAGTACAGCGTCCGGGCCGTGAGCGTCTGCGCGGCGATGCCGCAGCTGAGGAAGGCGACGAGCACGAGGGCCGCGAACGGCTTTGCCGACCAAGAGCCGAACGAGTTGACGATCGCCGTGGTCAGCGGTGCGAGATCCTCGCCGCGCACGATCGCCGCGGGGTCCGGATGGGCGAGCGCCGCCGCCACCGCGTTGAGCATCACGAGCGCGGCGACCGAGAGCAGCGCGACCCAAAGGGCCCGCGGCACGTGACGGGCGGCGTCCCGCGTCTCCTCGGCGCCGGCCACGCACGCGTCGAAGCCGACGAACACCCAGCCGCCCACGGCCAGCGCAGCCAGCAGCGCGGCCCCGACCGACTCACCGGAGCGCGCCTCGGCTCCCAGCGTCTCCGTGAGGATCGACAGATCCTGCTCCCGGAACACCAGCAGCAGCGCCAAGCCGATGCCAACGGCCGCCGCCGCCTCCGCGACGATGCCCGCCTCGATCACCCGCTTGAGCACGCGAATGCCGCCGGCGCCGACGAGTGCGCACACGAGCACGAGCACCATCGCGGTGACGACGATCGACAACGAGGTCGCCTCGATGCCGGCCAGCGTGAGCGCCCACGGCGCGCCGAGATACGCGATCGTCGTGTTGGCGACCGCGTAGGCACAGACGGCCATCCAGCCTGTGAACCAGCCGTAGGCCCATCCCAGCAGCCGCCGGGTCCACTGGTACGGCCCGCCGGTCAACGGGAACTCCGCCGCGAGCTCCGAGTACACCGCCAGCAGGGTGCATTGCCCGGCGAGCACCACCGGAAGCACCCAAACCCACGCGGGTCCCGCGACGACGGTCCCGACGAGCACGACCGCGTACAGCCCCACGACCGGCGAGATCGTCGCGAAGCCGAGCGCGACGTTCTCGAGCCCGTGCATGTCGCGGCGGAGCTCCTGCTTGTAGCCGAGCTCCAGCAGCCGTGAGGCGTCCTCGTCCAGTTGGTCTCCCTCCGGTGGGGCGAGCGTATCGGGACGGGGTCGGATTGGTGGTGGTCCACGATGCGAACCGGTCCCGTGGGCTGGCACCGTTCTAGCGTCCAACTACACGATGCCCCGCGCCGACACGGCGTTCAACTACACGCTGCCCGGCGACGACGTCGGGGTCCACTTCGTCGTCCGTAAGGCCGGCTGACAGCCCACCAGCGCGGCCCGGATCAGTCGATGCGGGCCGCGTCAGGCCGCACGCGCGCCGGCGAGCTGCGCCGGGTCGTTCAGCGCGCGTCTTCGACGACGCTCGGTCCCGGGCCGAGAATGGAGACCCCGTGAGGAGCGAGCGCCGCGATCGCCTCGGCCACTGGGAAGTCGCTGACCGGCGGCGGCAGCTCGGCCGTGGTTCCCGGCCGGCCCATGACATCGAAGTACTGGCTCAGGGTGTTCGAAGGCCAGATGATCAGCAGCAGCCGCGCCACGCCGGACGCCTTCGACACCGAGAAGCCATGCGGAACCCTGCGCGGCAGGAACACCGTGTCTCCCGGCGAGACCTCGAACACGTCCTGACCGACGAAGAACGTCAGGTCTCCTTCGAGCACGAAGTACAGCTCGTCTTCGTACGCGTGCACGTGCAAAGGCGGTTCCTCGCCGCGACGCATGACGACCTCGACGAGGGAGCAGAAGCCCATCGAGTGCTTCGGCTCGAGCTTCCACTGCATGAGGTTGCCGGCGTAATGGACGGTGCGGCCCCCGTTGCGCTTGACGATGTGGCCGCGCGGGGCGTCGGCGGGGACCAACTCAGATGCGATCGAGAACTCCTGGCTCATCGATCTCCTCCGGGCGTGGTGGTGGCGACCAACCGTACCCGAGGTTGGCGGCTGACCGCCGGTGCCCGGTGGTGCCAGCCCCTTGGCGCCCGATGCCCGGCGGGGAGACGCTCTGCACGCCGGTGACCGCTGTCCCGTACAAGCAGACGCCGTCCACGACCGCCTCCGAAGCGGCGTTCCTCGATCGTCTCCAGGGTGCGCTGGCACTCGACGTCACCGGCGTCCACAGCGCGCGCAAGGCGGAGGTGCTCCGTTCGGCGGCCGACGCGATCGAGCGGGCCGGGGAGCCGGTGCAGTGCCGGATCGTGCCGTTCGTCCCGGGGCGGCGGCCCTCGGCCGAGGCGGCGCACCCGGGCCTCGGCTCCAGCGAGGTGGTCGCGGTGATCCTGCGCGATGAGGAGCCGGATCCCGCGTGGGTGCTCTACGCGCTTTCCGGTGCGGCGGATGACGTATCCGTTCGCGCCCGCGTGTCGTTCACCGGTCCCGACGGGTCGCTGGCTCCGGTGCCCGTGCCGGGTTGGGAGGATCGGCCGTCGGCACCGCTGACGTTCGTGATCGCCGAGGACGGGAGACCACGCGTCGCGCCGGCGCCCGATACGGATTGCCGCCTCGTCCTCGGCATCGCTCCCGCTCGCGACCTGCTGCCCGGCGATGCGTGGCGGTGGGACGAGCTCGATCCCCGCATCCGCGACGGAGCCACGGACGGAACCGATCCGTTCACCTTCGGTCATCTGTTCTCCCAGCGCCTGCTCGTCGAGCTGCGGGCACTGCGGGCGGGGGTACCGGTTGCCGGGTCGCAGGCGTCGCTGACCGTCTGCGACCTGCGGCGTTGCGGCTCGCTGTACGGCCGTCTGCTCACCCGGCTGGTTACACCCGACACCGAACGGCAGGCCGAGGAGGCGGGCGTGGCGAGCCCAGGGCCGGCGTACCACCCCTGGTTCCCGGTGCTCGTGATCGGCTCCGACAAGGCCGCGCTCTACACCCGCGCGCTGGTCCAGGACATCGCCGGCGCCGGACAGCATCTCTCCGACCCGGGATGGCTGATGCGCGTCGGGCTCTATCTGGAGTTCCTCACGTTCCTCGGCATCTGCGAGGCCGTGAAGGACGATGTCGGCGATCTGCTCTCTCCCGCCGAGCGTGCCGCGTTCGAGACCACCGAGTGGTTCGCGGAAATCCGCGCGTGCATCGATCCGGGTCGCTGGCGCGAGGTGTGGGACCTGCGCCGGATCCAGTTCGCACGGTGGGGGACGCCGCGTACCGGTCCGGTCTCCTCCATGAACCTGCTGGCCAAGAAGAAGGCGACGCTGCGCTTCCTGCACGTCCATCACGACGATCTCAAGCACGCCATCCGGCTCGCCGGGCGCAACCATCACGACGCGCAGGAGACCTGGCAGCGCGTGTTCCGAGACGCCGAGCGGGCCGTGCTGCGCAACGTCGCCGCGGCGTTCCCGGAGCTCGACTTCCTCTCCGACGCCGCGCGTGACTTCATCCTCTGGCACCGAAAGGGCCGCTTCGAGCTCGGTCGCACCGTGCGCCTGCCCGGCGCCATCAGCGCGCTGTTCGCCGATCAGGAGGGCCTGTTCGGTTCGGCCTGCGTCCAGTACCGCGACTCGATGAACGATGTCGCAGACTGGGCCAAGCGTCGCGGGCTGATGGACCACACCGGCGCCGAGTGCATCCCGCCGCAGGTGAGCATCCTCGAGGCCCACGTCAACCAGCCCGCGCGCGTCGCGCTCCTGCAGCGCCACGACGGCTACGGTCCCCATCTGGACGTCGGCGCTGAGCTCCCGGCGAGCTACCAGCAGCCTGCCGCGGAGCTCGCGACGCTGCTCGCCGACGTCCCGATGTTCGCCATCCTGGCGCCGGACGAGCGACACGCGCTCGCGCTCACGGCCCGCCCGATCACGCTCGGCCCGACGGAGCGGCTGATCGTCCAAGGGCAGGAGGGCGGCTCGCTGTTCGTGGTGGCGGAGGGCGAGGTCGAGGTCGTGTTGCGACGCGAGGACGGCGAGGACCTGGTCGTGGACATCATGGGGAAGGGTGCCGTGGTGGGGGAGATGTCGCTGCTCACCGGCGCCCGGCGTAGCGCGACGGTGCGCGCCCTGGACGGAGCCGTCGTCTACGAGATCGGCAGGCAGCAGTACGCGCCGCTGCTGCGCGCCCACCCTGAGCTCCTCGACGTCCTGGCCGAGCTCATGCTCGAGCGTCTGACGGAGCGTCGCGAGCGACTCGACACGTACGACGCTGAACGCGAGCGCCGGGCGATCGCTCGGCGGATCAAGGCCGCGCTCATCGGGGCCTGATCCGCCCCGGTAGGCTGGCGCGCCGATGCCTCGTGCAACCGCGCTCACGGCGCTGCTCGGCATCGAGCATCCGCTGATCCAGGCGCCGATGGGCGGCGCAGTTACGCCTGCACTCGCGGCCGCCGTGAGCGGCGCCGGCGGGCTGGGCTCGCTCGGCTCGTCGGTGCTTCCGCCCGAGGTGGTGCTCGCGCACGCGCGGGCCGTGCGCGAGATCACGGACCGACCCTTCAACGTCAACTTCTTCTGCCATCAGCCCCCGACGGTGGAGGAATCGGACGCCGTCCGGGCGCGCGAGCGGTTCAGCGCCCTGTACGACGAGCTCGGGTTGGGCGAGCCGCCGGCGCCGTCGGTACCGCCGATCGCCTTCGACGAGGAGCGCCTGGCGGCGCTGCTGGAGATCCGTCCGGCGGTCGCCAGCTTCCACCTCGGCTTGCCGAGACCGGACGTGATGGACGCGCTGCACGAAGCAGGCTGCCGCATCCTGTCGAGCGCGACGACGGTCGCCGAGGCCGAGCGCCTCGCCGAGCGCGGGGTCGACGCGGTGATCGCCCAGGGCGCGGAGGCCGGCGGTCACCGCGGCAGCTTCCTCGTGGCGGGCGACGACGGGCCGATCGGGACGCTTGCGCTCGTCCCGCAGATCGTGGACGCGGTCAGCGTGCCGGTGATCGCCGCCGGGGGCATCGGCGACGGTCGCGGCCTGGCGGCCGCCCTCGCCCTCGGCGCCGGCGCTGCGCAGATCGGCACCGCCTTCCTCGCCTGCCCCGAGGCGTCGATCCATCCGCTCTACCGGGCCGCGCTGCGCGCGGCCCGGGCGGAGGACACGACGATCAGCCGCGCGTTTTCGGGCCGCCCCGCTCGCGCGCTTCGCAACCGCCTGACCGAGGAAGCCGGCGACGGCGCGCTCGCCTACCCGGCGCAGTTCTCCATGACCGAGCCGCTCGCCGCCGCCACGGCTCGGCGCGGCTCATCCGACTTCCTCGCGATGTGGGCGGGCCAAGCGGCGCCGCTCGCCCGCGAGATGCCGGCCGCTGACCTGGTCGCACGCATCATCACCGACGCGAGGCGTGTGCTCGCGGCGCTCGCCGAATGACGCCTGCGGTTCGACGCTGGCGCGCGACCTGTCGGCTTAGCGCACAGCGTTGTCGTCGCCCGCACTGTGCGCGGCCGACATCAGGCCAAGTTGCGTCAGCATCTCGAGCTGATCGAGATAGACATGCTCCGAGGCGATCAGGCCGTCCTTGATGCGCAGGATCGATGCGGAGTGGAGAGTGACACGCTTTCGCGTGGGCGGGATCGTGCCGTTGGGTGTCAGCATCGGGCCGGTGTGCGTTCCTGTGAACACGACTTCGGTGGCCGCGGCGTCTTCGGCGAAGACCTGATCTCCGAACGTCAGTGTCCCGTCCGGAAATGCCTCCCAGAGGGCTTCGGTGTATCGCCGTACTTGGTCACGCCCCTGCAGGGTGACACCACCAGGCAGCTTGAAGTCGACATCCGATTGCTGGTTGGCGAGATACGCCTCGATGTCTCTGGCGTTGAGCGCGGCAATGTTTCGGTCAAGGACTTCTTTCACAGGTATCACTGTCATGGGGCCATGGTCCGCCGCGGGGTCGTGCGCTGCCAAGGATTTGGCGGGAGTCGAATCCTCAGCGCGGCTCCACGGCGGCCATGCTGCGCTCACCGAGCTCGCCGGCGGCGTGGACGAGCCGGGCGACCATGTCCGCGACGGCCGGAGACCGCTCGGCATCCACGCGATGCGCGGCGAAGATCATGCGATGCGGGTGGCCGTCCGCCGGTGGCCGCGCGACGACGTCCGCGCTCGTGCGCATCGCCAGGCGGGGGACGAACGCCACACCGACGCCAGCCTCGACAAGGCCGCAGGCAACGGCGTAATCGTCGGTCCGGAAGGCGATGTCGGGCTCGAAGCCTGCCGCGCGGCAGGCTCGCTCGGTGAAGGCGTCGCACCACGAACGCTGATGGCCGGCGATCCAGGTCTCACCGGCGAGCGCGGACACCGGCACGCGCGGCTCGTCGCGCAGCGGATGGTCCGCCGGCAGCACGACGAGGATCTCGTCGGCGAGCACAGACACGCGCTTGACGTACGGCTGCGGGGCCGGGTTCGCGAAGTCGTACTCGTAGACGAGTGTCAGGTCGAGGTCCCCTCGGGTCAACGCTGACAATGTGGCATCCGGCTCGCCCTCGGTCAGCGTGAGGGCAACCTCTGGGTGGACGGCTCGAAACGACGCGACCGCCGCCGGCAGCAGCGCCGCGCCCGCGGTCGTGAAGCACCCGAGCCGCAGCACCCCGGCTTTGAGGCCGGCGATCGCACGGATCTCGGTCTCGGCCGCTGCCAAGCGCGCGAGCACCTCCTCGGTGTGGTGCACGAGCGCTTCGCCCGCCGCCGTCAGCCGCACGCTGCGTGGGCCCCGTTCCAGCAGGGCGATCCCGGTCTCGAGCTCGAGAGCCGTCAGGTGCTGCGACACCGCCGATGCGGTGAGCGACAGCGCGTCGGCGGCGGCGGCGATCGAGCCGTGCGTCGCGAGCGCATGCAGCGCCTGCATCCGACGCACGCTAAGCATCAGGGTGGCTTACGGTGACCATCGCTAATTTGAGTGGAACTTGCGCTGCCCGCGTGGCACCGTACTCCCGCCGTGCTCGAGCTGCAACTGTCTTGCTCCGCTCTGGGCAGTATCCGGTTCGCGCCGTCGCTGCGGTTCGAGGCGCTCTACGGTTCGTGGGACCAACTGGCGCTTCGGTGGCCCGCCATCCGCCGCATTCTCGACGACGAGCTGCACCAGCGCGCGGTCGAGCTCGCCGATCGCGGCATCGACGCGGTGCTCAACGACCTCCACGGTGGCATCTCCTGGCGCGACAGGGTGCTTCGGATCGACGCGGCTGGTGTCGAGCGGATCTTCCGGGACGTGGCCGTCCTGCGCGTCGTCCCCTGTGTCGGCGCCTGGCCAGAGGCGGGCGCCTTCGTCGATCGGCACGGGCGCGCCGCCATCGTGTATCCGCCGCGCGGCGTCGCGGCGTTGTGGGCTCCGCCGATGCCGAGCGACCACGTGTGGCTCGGCGACCTCCTCGGTCGCAGCCGCGCCCGCATCCTGACCGAGCTTGCGGCACCGCGCACGACCAGCGAGCTCGCCGAGGAGCTCGGTCTCACGGCGCCCACCGTGTCACTGCACCTGACGGTCCTCCGCCGTGCAGGGCTGCTGTCGCGCGTGAGACGCGGGCGCGCGGTCGTGTATCGCGTCAATTCGAGCGGCGAGGCGCTGCTCGCGGCGGGACGCCCGAGAATCCACGATTGAGGAGCACGACGTGCTACTGGCCAACAAGACCGCGATCGTCTACGGCGCCACCGGAGCGGTCGGCTCCGCAGTCGCGCGAGCGTACGCCCGCGAGGGCGCAGAAGTGCACCTCGCCGGCCGTACCGAGGGCTCGCTGGCGCACGTCGCCGAGCGCATCCGACGCGACGGGGGCTCGGCGCACCCAGCTCGCCTCGACGTGCTCGACGAGGCCGCGGTCCAGCGTCACGCAGACGCCGTCGCAGCACGCCACGGTATCGACATCTGCTTCAACGCCACGTCCAACGACGACGTCCAGGGAACCTCGCTCGCGGATATGCCACTCGACGACTTCATGCGCCCCGTGGCGAAGGCGGTGGCCGCGCACTTCATCATCGCTACGGCCGCCGCCCGGCACATAGCGGCGCGCGGTGGCGGCGTGATCCTCGTCATGGCCGGCGGCCGCGAGGCGATACCGCAACTCGGCGGCTCGCACGTTGCCTGGGCTGCGCTCGCCGGCCTCTGCCGGCAGCTCGCGGCCGAGCTCGGACCCGACGGCATCCGCGTAGCGTGGCTGCTCTCGCCCGGCTCACCCGGCTCGGACGGCCACAGTGCCGCACCAGGCGCATCTGACACGACAGGCCTCCTGCTGGCTCGCCGGCCGAGCTATGACGACGTCGCGAACATCGCCGTGTTCGCCGCCTCAGACTGGGCCCGCACTATGACCGCGACCGAGCTGAACTTCACCGCCGGGGCGGTGATCGACTGACCCGATCGATTCGTCCGCCGACCGGGCTCAGAGGCGCTGGTAGCGGATCGTGAGATCGCTCATCCCGGCGGCGACGCGTTCGTGTGCGGCATCGGCGGTCCAGAGGGACACGTTCGCCTGGACTGCTGAGACGGCGATCGCGATGTCGATCAGGCTGGCGGTGAATCCGGCGCGGAGGAGATCACCCCTCACCAGTCCTGCCCGGAGCCAGCCGTCACGGTCGAGGCCCGACCACGGAAGCGCTCGCAGACGGAGCGCGTAGTCACTGCGGCGCTCCGCCGGCACGCCGGCGACGAGCTCGGCGAGTACCGGGCCGCACATCATGACCTCGCCACGCGCCAGGAACTCGTCGAGCTCACGCGCCCAGCCGGCCTCGCCTCGTCGCAGGTATTCGATCCACACCGAGGTGTCCGCGAGTATCACGGCGAGAGCTGCTCGAGACGCTCGGCAGCTCGGCTTCGCTCCACCTCTCGTGCCTGCCGCCAGGCGGTTTCGTCGAAGGCAACGGTGCCCGCCTGCGCGCGCAGCCACGCCGCAGCGTCCTCTGAGAGGTGGGCCGCGATCGCAATCTCGATCGCCTCCGTCTTGGAGGCATCGGGATAGCGCGCCATCAGCGCTTCGATCAGTCCGTCCGCGATGTCGAGCGTAGTGCGTATGGCAGATAGTATGCCAGATCGCTAGACGAGCCGTGGGAAGAGCGGATGGTCGAGCTCGTCGCCGTGTCCAAGCACGCCGTCGAGCTCGGGGAACGTCGGGCTCGTCGCGTGCGGCCGGGCCGCGAGCCGCACGTCGTCCCCGACCAGCCGGACCGAGAACGCGCGCCGGCGGTTGCGCGACCCGGCGGCGGCGTGGAGCGTCAGCATGTTGAACGCGACGGCGTCCCCCGGTTCCAGCGCCCAGCCGAGGATCGTGTGGGAGCCGCGGTCGGCGTCGATGTCCGGGACCTCGGCGAAGCTGCCTTCCTCGAAGACCAGCGGGCGGTCGTCGAAGAAGCCGCGCGGCATGTACCACGTGCCCGAGGCGTGCGAGGCGGCCACGAACTCGAGCGTGCTCTCGCGAGGCACCGGGTCCAGCGGGATCCAGAACGACACGGTGTCGGAGCCGTCGATGTTGTAGTAGGGCTGGTCCTGGTGCCACGGCGTCCGGATCGTGGTGCCGGGCTCCTTGACGAGCAGGTGGTCGTGATGCAGCCGCACCGTGCGCGAGCCCATGAGCTGTGCGGCGACCGGGCCAAGGCGAGAGTTCCGGATGACCGACTCGTAGGGCGGGATCCGCGTCCAGTTGCGGAAGTCCTCGAAGAACCGGCCCGATCCCGTGTCGCCGCCGCCCTCGATCGCGCGCTCGCTCGGCTCGGCGAGGCTGCGCTCGACGCCCTCGGCCAGCAGCGCCACCTCGTCATCCTCGAGAAGCCCGCGCACGACGCAGGCCCCGTCGCGCCGGAACTCCGCAGCGACGGCGTCGAGGTCTTGGTTCACTCCTGGCTCAGCCACGAGGGCGGACAGTATCCACGCTCGTCTCACTACGCAGATCGCGTAGGACTGACGAGAGCGGCCCGGGCCACGACAAGGATCAATACCAGCGCGCCGACGACCGCGGCGAACCAGCCATTGAGGATCACGTCGGTCCGGGGCCGGCTCCCCGCAGCGAGCAAGCAGCTGCGAGCAGAACCAGCCGGACATTCACGCCGGACATCTACCCGCTAACGACTGTTCGTCTCGCTCCTACGAATCGTCACGGCAGCTCGGGAACCTCAGGATTGTCGATGTCGCCCAGGCGGTCGATGACCTTGATCCACTGGTCCGGCCGCAGGGCGGCTTCGACCTGGCGCGTCGCGCGCGCGTCCGCGCCGTAGAGCGGTCGCCAGCCGACGTGGATGTGGTCGTGGTGGTCGCTCATCGCCACGGTGTTGTCCGCCCCCTCGAAGGTCATGAGCGAGATGATCTGGTGCGGCTTCAGCGTGCCCTGCAGCTGGAGCAGCGCCTGGATCGTCATGTCGGTGATCGAGCCGGGGCCCTGCGTCGAGGGCTGGATCGCGATGCCGTTGACGGCGGCGATGTCCATTGCCGTCCCCGTCGAGTGCTCGGAGACGTTGCCGGAGGCCGTCATGTAGCTGTGCCCGCACCTGAGCGAGCTGATCGTCGGCTTCAGGCCCGAGGCGGCGAGGTAGAGCATCGTCGCCAGCACCCGGCGGTCGATCTGGCCGGAGCGGATGTCGCCGGTGCCACAGCCGTAGATCTCGATGCGGCGTTCGTGGAGCACGCGCTGGATCAGCTGCTCCTTGCTGAGGAGGAGCAGCTGGCCGATCGTCGGCGTCTCCGCGCCGGCTCCGAAGAACGGGTTCCTGCCGTTCGCGCGGTAGGTCGTCGTGGACTCGAGCAGCTTCCAGCCGTCGAGGATCGGCTTCGGGTCGATCCGCGGGGCGCCGCGGCCGGCCGGCCGGATCTCGAACTGCAGGTGCGGCGCGGCGGTCCCGCCGACGCGGCCGATGACCGTGCCGCCGACGACCCGCACGCCCTTCGGCCTCGACACCTCGACGTCGAGGACCGAGCCGAGGTTCCCGTACGTGTAGGTGTTGCCGTACACGTCTTCGAGCACCAGGCGCGAGCGGCCGGTGCTGACCACGCGTCCGTTCGCGACCGCGACGACGGGGGCTCCGGCGCGAGCGTAGATTCGGACCGCAGAGTCGTCGTCCGCGCCGGCGTACCGAGCGCGGGCTCGCACCGGGAAACGGCCCTCGGTGAGGCCGGTGAGCGAGCCGACGAGGTCGTGCGGAAGGCGCCCGAGCAGCTGCGCGCGCAGGAGCACGGAGTCGACGTACCAGTCGGCGTGGTTGTAGGCGAAGAGTGCGCGGCGGATGTCGTCCTCGGCGCCGGACGCCTGCAGGTAGCGAGCCGCAGCGAAGATCGCGTCGACCGGGTTGAACGGGTCCTTGACGCCGTCCCCGCTGGCGTCGACACCGTACGCCTCCCACGTCGAGGGCATGAACTGCATCCACCCGACGGCCCCGGCCGAGCTGACGTTCAGGTTGCGTCCGTAATCCGTCTCGATCTCGTTGATCGCGGCCAGGACCTCCCATTGCACGCCGTACTGGACGCCGGCGGCCTGGTAGATCGGCAGCAGGAACGGCGGGATGCTGAACTTGTCGATGAAGAAGTCCGGCACGCCGATGGGTGCGACGCCTGGGACGGCGAGCGAGAAGTCCGGGTTCGAGGGAGCGGGCGAGCCGTCGGGCAGGCTGAGCGTCGGCTTGCGCCCCGGGCGGGGCTCATCCGCGCCGGGGGCGGGGAGCCGCACGACGCCCTCTCCCGCAGTCGTGTTGACCCGGTCGCCCGGGTGCCTCCGCGCCTTGACGGGCGTCACCGGGACGCCGGGCTCCGGGGAGGCCGCGGCTGCCGGCTCCGGGGTCGCCGTGGCCTCCGCCGTGACCTCCGGCGTGGCGCTCGCAGGCGGCTCGGCTGGTGTCGCCTCCGGGCGTGGACGCCTCCGGCGCGGGGGTCTCAGAGGGAGCCTCCGGCGTCGCGGACTCGACCGGGGTCGCGGTGGGCTCCGGGGTATCGCTCGGCGCCGCATCGTCCACGGGCACCACCTGTTCGGCGGCCCCGTCGGAGGTGACCTCCGGCGACGCGGTCGCGGGCGTCTGGGCCGGGGCAGGGGCCAGCCCCAGTACCGAGGCGTAGAGGCCGGCGCTGATGACGCCGACGGCGAGGATCGTGCGCATCCCGCAGGATCCTCAGCGCACTCGCAGCTTGCCGCGCGCGGGGGAGTACCCGACCTTCTCGGCGCTGAACCGCACGGTCCCGCGAGCTCGCGGCTTCAGCCGCAGGCGGACGACGCCGGAGCGGTTCGTGTTCCGCGGCCGCGACGTCGTCCCGGCCCCCTCGACGCGGACGGTCGCGCCCTTGAGCGGCCGGCCCTTGCGCCCCGTCACGGTGGCACGGACGACGCTCGCGCGGCCGTAGCGCAGCTTGCCCTTGAGGCGGAGCTTGGCGCGAGGCGCGGACCGAAGCGGGTTCGTGGCCCAGCCGCCGAGGTTGCCGCCCTCGTCGACGGCGGCGACCCGCCAGTACAGCCGCTCGGCGCCGCTGTAGCCGAGATCGGTCATCCGCGGCGCCCAGCTCGTGTTGTCGGTGGTCGTCTGCTCCAGGATCCGGGTGAAGCTGTCCGTCGTGCCGATCTGCACGCGATAGCTCTTCGCCATCCGCGCCGGGTCCCACGACAGCAACGTCCCGCGGCGCACCTTGGTCGTCCGCTCGCCGGACGGCGTCGCGATCCGGCGCGTGAACGGCTGCGGCGCGAAGTAGCCGCCGGAAACCGTGCGGGAGCCGGAGCGGAAGTTCGCCCGCACCTGCCAGTGCCAGATCCCGGTGCCGTAGAAGATCACCGGCGTGAAGGCGGATGCGCGCATCGTGAAGTTGCGCTTGGTCCCGTCGGCCTGCTCGACGTGCATGTCGTAGGAGACGGCGCCCTCGACCGGGTTCCAACTCAGCAGCGGGATGTCCTCGCCGCCGCTCGGATTGGCGCCCACGACCGGCGTCGGAAGGCGGCGCGTGAACGTACCGGTCGCCGACCAGGTGAGCCCGACGAGGTTCTCGTCGTTCGCGCGCACGCGCCAGTACAGGACGCTGTCAGGGGGCAGCGCGCTCGTGCTCGTGTAGGCGGTCGCGTTCGTGACGACGTCAGCGATCGGGTCGCCGAACGTCGGATCGTCGTCGACCTGGATCCGGTACTGGCGCGAGGCCTCCACCGAGGTCCACCGGAACACGGGCTGGCCCCCGACGTCCGCGCCGTTCGCCGGCGAGAGGAGCGTCGGCGGGATCGACCGCTTCTGGAATGCCTGCGGGTTGTTGTCCGTGGGCTGTGTCGCGAGGCCGTCGCCGTTAGGCCTGGTCGTCGGCATCACGGCCCAGTAGTACGTGGTGGTCTCGTCCGCGTACGTCGTCACGCCGATGCGGCTACGGGGGGCGTACGCCGGCGCGGTCGTCAGCGCGACGTCGACGATCTTCGTGAACTCGGCATCGCGCGCGACGACCACGAAGTAGCCGCAGGCGCCCGGCACCCAGTCCCACGTGAAGAGCGGCATGCGCGGCGACGCCGCCCCGCTCTGCGGCGTGCGATATGCGCTCGCCGGGGTGCTCGTGGGCTCGCACTCCAGCGTTGGCGCCACGTAGGTGAAGCTGGGTTCGCCGTTGCCGTCGAGCTGGGTCCAGCTGCTCACGATCTCCTTGGAGCTGGCGTCGCGGTCGCGCCGCGCCCGTACGCGGACGCAGTAGCTCGTGCCGTCGACGAGGCCCCATCCGCCGTCGTTGGACGGCACCCCGAAGGCGTTGCCGACCGGGCGGGCAAGCGTGAGCGGCCCGAGCGGCGTCCAGGACGGCGTCGCGGTGACCGCGGTGCGCGCCCGCGGCTTGCCGGACATGTCGGCCGTCCAGTTGCAGAACCCTTCCCAAGGCCCGATCGTGACCTCGTAGCTCGAGGCGCCGGGCACCGGCGACCACGAGACGACAGGCGCGTCGGTCTCCGGAAGACCCGAGTCACCGACCGGCGGTGTTTCGTCGGCGACGTTGTCGCGCAGCCGCAGGTTCGCGACCGTCGGATAGAAGCCCTGCTGGAACGACGGCCCGACGTTCCAGATGCCGGCGTTGCCGTCGACGTCGATCGCCCGCACCCGCCAGTAGTACGTGTTGAGCGGGAGCAGCTTGAGCGGAGAGTGCGAGGTCCCGACGACCTTCTCGTTGCAGCACACGCGCGAGCCGACAGCGAAGTCCTCCGAGAAGTTGACCTCCACCTCGTACTCCGCCGCGCCGGGGACCGCGTCCCACGAGAACTGCGGATCGACGACATGCGCGTCCGAGTCGAGGTCCGTCACGCGCGTCGCCGTCGACGTCGGCCAGCGTCCAGTCGAAGGAGGAGACCGCCGACTGCGTCCCGGGATGCTTGCGGCCGTCGAGCGGCGTGACGGCCCACCAGTACCGTCCGGGCGGGAGGGCGAGTGGAAGCGCGAACACGCTGCCCGACGTCTCCACCGCTTGCTGGCGGTTGGGCAGCGCCGAATTGGCGAGGCCGGGATCGGTGGCGATCTGCAGCAGGTACTTGTACGCGCCCGGCACCGGCGCCCACTCGAACACCAGCGGCCGGCGGGGATAGCTCACGGCGCCGCCGCTCGGCGGGCCGAGCAGCACCGGCGCGGCGCTCCAGCGCTTCGCGATCGAGCGCGCGTGGGACCAGCGCCCCGTGCGGTCGCGAGCGTCGACGCCGCGCACGCGCCAGTAGTACCTCCCGTCGGCGAGCGCCTCGGCGACGCTCCCGAACGTGTTGCGCGTGAAGAACGAACCGACCCGCGTGCCGCCGACGATCGACTTGAACGCCGGGTCGGCGGCGAGCTGGAACTCGTACTTCGCGGCGCCCTTGACCGGGCGCCAGGAGAAGGACGGCACCGCGTTCACGCCGGCGCCCTCGGCCGGCGTCACCTGACGCGGCGCGGCGATCCTGCTCGTCGCCGCCCCGGCGAATGGCGCCTGCGCCGCCAGCAGGCAGAGCCAGAGGGCTGTGGCCGCGAGCATCGGGTACAGCAGCTCGGGCGACAGCGGCTCGGGCTTGCGCCGCAAGCGCACGCGCTCACGAGGTCGTCGGTCGCGCTGGGGACGGGGACGTGGAAAGGGCATCAGTGCCTCCTGCTCGCTCTCAGCCGTTGCCGGGCGCAGGCGCCGGCAAAGTCGGGGTCGGGGCGGACGGCTTCACTGCCATCCGGGGAATCAGTCGTGGGGTGCGCGCGGCGTACTCGCGGTACTCCGGGAACTCGCGCGTGAGGGCTCGCTCCTCGAGGCCCATGCGGACCCACTGGGCCACGCACAGCACCGCGAAGCAGGCCACGTTCCACGGGCCGAACGCGCCGAGGACGAGGCCGGCGAAGGCCGCGAACTCGCCGAGGTAGACCGGGTGGCGAACGAGCCGATAGGGCCCGCGCGTCACCAGGCCGCGCGCCTCCGGTAGCACGCCGAAGCAGCGGCCGAGCGTGAGGACCGAGAGGAGCACCCAGCCCACGCCGGCGACCGCGAGCGCGTCGCCGGCGAGCAGCAGCGGCGTGGGCGCCGCCGCGCTCGGCGGCGCAAGCGCGATCGCCGACACGATCGCACCGGCGCACGCCAGGAAGGCCACCGGCTCGCGCGATGGGCGGCGCGACGGCTCGCGAACGGCGAGGAAGTGCGTGAACGCGGCGACGACGGCGAACTTGAGCGCCCAGTAGCCGGCCACGAGCCAGGCGCTGAGGCCCGGCTCGCGGAGTGCGTCCGCCGTGACGTCCACCGCGTGGCGGACGGTGCTCACGGTGAACAGCGCGAACAGCGCGACGACGACGATACGAGAGCTCATCAGCGGCCTGCCATGGTCTGGAGGATGTTCAGGACGGCGGGTGCCAGCAGCACCACGAAGATCGACGGGAAGATCAAGCCGACGAGCGGGAACAGGATCTTGATCGGGGCCTTCTGGGCCCGCTCCTCGGCCATCGCGCGCCGCCGGCCGCGCATCTCGTTCGCGAGGTTGCGCATGATCTGCCCGATCGAGACGCCGAGCGCCTCGCCCTGGCGGATCGAGCGCGAGAACGAGCGCACCGCCTCGGTCGGGGCGCGCTCGACCATGTTGCTCAGCGCCTGCTCGGTCGGCAGTCCCATCGCCTGCTCCTGGAGCGCGAGCCGCAGCTCGTCGCCGAGCGGGCCCGTGAAGCGCTCGCCCGCGATCTGCATCGAGCCCGCGAACCCCATGCCGGACTCGACCGTGAGGACCATGAGGTCGACCAGCTCGGGCAGCTCGTAGTCGATCTGGGCGAGTCGAGCGCGGGCGCGCCGCCTGACCACGGTCATCGGCCCGACCCAGCCGATGATCGCCAGCAGCAGCGAGCCGACCACGGCGAAGAAGCCGCCCATGCGGCCGGCCGTCGCGAACCACAGCAGCGCCGGGAAGCTGGCGGCGCAGATCACGCGGTAGCCGATCAGGGTGACGGGGTGGAGCTTGTACATGCCCGCGGACATGAGCTCGCGGCGCATCTCGGCCTCCGACAGGCCCTTCATGCGGCCGGCCAGGATCGCCCCGACGGATTGCGCGAGGCCGTTCAGCGCGCCGCTGAGCGCGCGGCTCTGGACCACCGGTCGCGTTGCGCCGGCGAAGCCGTAGGCGGTCAGGTTGCCGAGGCGCTCGCGCGCCTGGATGCGCGGCAGGGCGACTGCGCGCCCGAGCAGCGCGGCGGCGCCCGCCACCAACACCACCCCGAACAGTACGAGCAGATACACGCGTCGTCCCTCCCTAGACCTTGATGTCCACGATCTTCTTGATGACGAGTGAGCCGGCGGTGATCATCACGGCGCAGATCACGAGCAGGATGCGCCCGATGGTCGTCGCATACAGCGGGTGCATGTACGTCGGGTTGATGAGGCTGAGCATCACGAGCAGGAAGATCGGGATCCCGGTCAGCACCCAGCGCGACATCCGTCCCTGAGCGGTGAGCGACGCGACCATGCGCCGCAGGGCGAGGCGCTCGCGAACCGCTTCGGTGACGCGGTCGAGCACCTCGGCCGTGTTGCCGCCCGTCTCGCGCTGCAGCACCGCGACGAGCGCCACCTGCTCGAGGTCCTTGCTGGCCATCCGCCGCACCGCGCCGCCCATCGCGGCATCGAGCGGCACGCCGAGCCGCTCGTCGGCGATCACGCGCCGCAGCTCGCGGCGGGCCGGCTCCGGCGCGTCCTCCACGACCACGGAGAGGGCGCCGGCGAAGCTGTGGCCGGCGCGCATCGCGGACGCGATCACCTGCAGGTTGTCCGGCAGCTGGTCCTCGAACTGCTTGCGCTGGCGGCGCACGCGGCGCCCGATCAGCCGCCAGGCGATCATCGGCACCACGATCGCCAGGATCGCGAACGCGGCGTTTCCACCGATCAGCGGGAACAGCATCAGCGCGGCCACCGTCCCGATCGCGATCCAGGCCAGCAGGCGCACCGGCGGCGTTTCGATGCGGCCGACGTCGAGCGCCTCGCGGAAGCGATCCCACCACGCGCGGCGTTCGAGCGATCGCTCCGCGCCCACCAGGACCCGGCTGGTGAGGGCCGAGCCCTTCGCTTTGCCGGTTGCCTCTTCGGCTGGAGCGACGTAGGCCGCCATCCGCCGGCGAAGCCCGCCCTCCCGCGGTCGCACCACCGTCCACAGTCCGACGAACAGGAGCACGGCGACGACGAGCCCGACGGCCGCGGTCGCCGCGGGCGACAGCCACAACCGGTCGGCGGGCACGCGATGGAACGGCTGGCCGACGGCGTGCGCGATCGCCGGCGTCCGGTAGCTGGTGACCGCTGCTCCGGGCACGCCGTCCACGCGGATCTGCACCTTCACCTGCCGGCCGGGACGGACCCCCGAGCGGTAGCGCACGAGGTACTGGTGGCCGAGCTGCGATCCGAGGCGGCGGTAGACGCGCGCCAGGTCGGTGAGCGAGCTCACGGACGAGAACTCGCCCGAGGACTGGACCGCGAGCAGGTTGAGCGGGCCGAAGTCGTCGTACCGCGAGTTGAGCCCCACGCCGTACAGGCGCGCGCCGGCGTCGCGCGCCGCAGAGGCCACCGCGTCGAGCGACGCCACGCTGCCCCGGTCGGCGCCGTCCGAGATCAGCACGACCGAGCCGGAGGTCATGCGCGCGGCGCGGATCAGCTCGACGGCGCGGTCGGCCGCGTCGATCAGGCGGGTGCCGCGACCGCCCGGCTCCACCGCGTCCAGCGCGCGGTCGATCGCGGCCGGGTCGGTGCTGAAGCCGGCCACCACGTCGACGGTGCCCGCGAACGTCATGACGGCCACGGGCTGGTCGGGCACGCGCTGGCGCACGAACTCGCGCGCGGCCGCGACGGCGGCCTCGAGCGGACGGCCGCGCATGCTGTCGCTCGTATCGATCGCGAGCACCACGCCGAACCGGCGCGCGCCGACCCGGTCGGGTGGCGTCACCGAGATACCGGCCACCGGCTTGCCGTTCTCGCGCACGTCGAGGTCGGCGGCCGTGAGCGGCCGCGCGTCCGGGAGCGCGAGCGCATACGCGCGGTCCGGGAACCGCGCGCCGGCGGTCTCGGCCAGGCTGAGCTCCGCGGCCGGCGCCGGCGCCGCGGCGACGGCGGCGGCCACGACAGCCGCCAGCGACGCGAGCGCAGCGCGCCTCATGCCTCGGCGCTCCTCGGGAACGCGGCGACGTTGCCTCGGGAGCCGAACAGGCTGTTCGGAAGCGCGATCCCGCGCCGCTCGAACTTGTCGAGGAACGACGGGCGGAGGCCGGTGGTCTTCAGCGCGCCGACCACTGTGCGGTCGGGCAGCACCTCGTCGACGCCGAACTTGAACAGCTCCGAGAGCGTGATCACGTCGGACTCCATGCGGCCCACCTCGGTGATCGACGTGACGCGCCGCGAGCCGTCCTGGAGGCGCTCGAGCTGGATGATCATGTCCAGCGCAGACGCGACCTGCTGCCGGATCGCCCTGATCGGCAGGTCGTAGCCCGCCATCAGCACCATCGTCTCCACGCGCGCGAGGGCGTCGCGTGGGGAGTTGGCGTGGATGGTCGACAGCGAGCCGTCGTGGCCCGTGTTCATCGCCTGGAGCATGTCCAGCGCCTCGGAGCCGCGGACCTCGCCGACGATGATCCGGTCCGGGCGCATGCGCAACGAGTTGCGCACCAGCTCCCGGATCGGGATCTCGCCCTGACCCTCGATGTTCTTGGGCCGCGCCTCGAGCCGCAGCACGTGGCGCTGGTTGAGCCGCAGCTCGGCCGCGTCCTCGATGGTGATGATGCGGTCGCTGTCCGGGATCGCGCTCGACAGCGCGTTCAGGAGCGTGGTCTTGCCCGAGCCGGTGCCGCCGGCGATCAGGATGTTCAGCTCCGCCAGCACGCAGCGCTGGATGAACTCGACGGTCTCCGTGCTGAGTGTGCCGAGGCGGATCAGGTCGTTCGGGTCCAGCCGCCGCTTGGAGAACTTGCGGATCGTGATCAGCGGCCCGGTCAGCGAGAGCGGCGGGATCACCGCGTTCACGCGGCTGCCGTCCGGCAGACGGGCGTCGACCATCGGCGAGGACTCGTCGATGCGGCGCCCCACCTGGGCGACCATCTTGTTGATGATCCGCCGCAGGTGCGACTCGTCGCTGAATCGCGCCGTCGTGGGCGACAGCTGGCCGCGCCGCTCGATCCACACGTCGTGCGGCCCGTTCACCATCACCTCGGTGACGGTCTCGTCCGCGAGCAGCCGCTCGAGCGGCCCGTGGCCGAGCGTGTCGTCGGCGATCTCGTCCGCGAGCCGCTCCCGGTCGGCGCGTGCGAGCCCTTCCTCCTTGTCGAGCTGCGCCCGGATGTCGGCCATGACGCGCTCGCGCATCGCGACCGGGTTCAGGTCGCCCGAGAAGAGCTGGGGGCCGAGCTCGCCGATCACGGTGAGATGGATCCGGTTCTTGAGCTCGGCGAACGGGTCGCCGGAGGTGCTGGGCGACTCGGATCCGACGCCGGCGAGGCGCGCCTGGAGGTCCATCACGCCGCCCTCCTCAGCAGCCGCAGCCCGCGCTTGCGCTCCGGCGGCCGGCTGATGTACATGCCCGCGAGGGCGATGAAGGCCCGGGCCGCCTCCGAGCGCGGACGCGACAGCACGACGGGCGCGCCCTCGTTCACCGAGCGCACGACATCGCGATGGCTCGGCACGAGCACGTCGGGCGCGCGGCCGAGCACGGCCGTCACGTCCTCCGGCGTCACCCCCACGCTGGTGTCCGCGCGGTTGAGGACGAGGCGGATCCGGTCGGGCTCGTAGCCCATCAGCGACAGCGTCTCCAGGCCGAGCTTGGAGTTCTTGAGCGACAGCGAGTCCAGCATCCCGACCAGCACGATGTGGGTGGAGCTGTCGATCGAGGCGATCACCTCCGGCGTGAAGCCCGGAGGCGTGTCGACCACCACGACGTCGTTCGTCGCTCGCAGCAGGGCGTAGACGTCGCGCAGGAAGTCGATCGTGACCGCGCCGGCCTGGTCCGGCCGGACGGGCGCCATCAACACGCGCGCGCCGCTCGGATGCCGCGTCAGGTACGCCTCGACCTTGTCCGCGTCCAGCGAGCCGCCGGACTTGATCAGGTCGTGGATCGTCCGCTGCGGCGTCAGACCCAGCGTCAGGCCGACGTCGCCGAACTGGAGGTCGAGGTCGACGATCGCCACCTTGCGCCCCTCAGCGGCCAGCGCGACTCCGAGGTTCACGCTCGTCAGCGTCTTGCCGATGCCGCCCTTGGGGCCGAGCACGCAGATCAGCGAGGCGAGCGCCGCCTGGCCCGCGGTCGCCGCGCCGCTGCGCCGGGCGACGGCCTTCTCGATCGCGAACCGCAGCTGCTCGGCGACCGCCACCGGCCGCCCCGGCAGGTCGGCGGGCAGGACGACGAGGTCGTCGGCGCCCGCCTCGAACGCCTGCCGCACGAAGCCGTTCGGCGAGCCCGGGCAGAGGACGACGACGGGCCGGTCGGGATAGGCCCGCGACGCCTCGCGCAGGAACCAGAGCGCCTGCTCGGAGTCCGAGGGGCACGCCAGGATGGCGACGTCGACCGCGCGGTCGCCCATCGCCGCCCACGCGGCGTCGAGTCCCTCCGCCAGCGCGGCTAGCTCGAGGTCCTCGGTCTCGGCGAGCAGCGCCCGGACGGCGTCCTCGTCGGTCCCGTGCTCGAGTGCCACGAGCGCGGTGATCGTCCGCTCCATCAGGAACCTCCCATCTCGTCGAGCAGGTCGCGGGCCTGGGACCGGAGGCGATCGAGAGGGATCGGATCCAGGCCCGTGACGATGCGGTCCAGGTTCGTGAGCGACAGCTCGCGCTGCTCCGCGCCGACCTGCGGCCTGAGTGCGATCCAGACCTTGCCGTTGTCGGAGGCGAACGCGAGGTGCAGCGCGTCGTTCTCCTTCACCCGCAGCACGACGTTGTGCACCTGGGATGCTGCGCCGGCCCCGGTCGGAGCCTTCTCGTCCGGCGGCGGCGCCGACAGCACTTCGACGTCCTGGATCAGCGCGCGCGTGATCGGCCGCGGCTGCGCCGCGCCGTCGGGCTTGACCATGAACGTCGCCATCACGTCGACGTGGTCGCCGGCTTGGACCTGGCCGATCAGGCCGTGCGCCAGGTCGAAGGACACGCTGAGGGCGCGGTCGTCGGCGCTGAGCTTCGACAGCACCGGGTCCGTCGGCTTGCCGAAGTCGCCGGTGGTGAGCTGCTGCCCGCGGACGATCGGATGCTTGGCCACCTGGCCGCGGAGGCTCGCCGGGTCGGTCAGCGCGCCCTCTTTGACCTGCTCGCGCTTGAGGGCCGTGGCCTGGAAGAGGCCTTTCTCGGCGATGAGGTCGCCCGAGCTGCCCTTGGGCATGCCCTCGTTGGCGACGAGCACCGTGACCGGCTCGGAGCTGGCGTCCAGTGAGCGCTTGTAGCTGCTCATGAACGCCATCAGCGCCCCGGCGGCGAGCAGCGCGGCCAGCACCGCGAAGGCCAGTGAGCCCTCGCGTGTCGAAAGGATCTTGCGGGTGGCCTTCATGACTCCTCCTTCAGCGGGTTAGCTCGACGATGCAGCTGCCGAAGGCGCCCATGTCGCAGGGCTCGCTGCCTGAGCCGGGGTTCAGGGATTGGATGTACTTGACGAAGTGGCCGACGATGTAGCCGCCGTCGTTGTTCGGCACCGGGTCGTCGCCGGCCCCCTGGCAGGGGTTGGCGAAGCCTCCGCCCTGCGAGGTCCAGCCGGTGATGTAGAACGTCGCGAAGTCGGTCACGGGCACGGTCGTGCTTCCGCTTCCGCCGAACGCGCCGAAGGGCGTCAGGAAGACCTGGACGAGTCGTGGATCGCCCGGGTCGAGGTCGGGGAAGTCGCTCCAGTTGTTCGGCGCGGTGCACGCCGTCGGCTTCTCGCTGCCAAGGATGCGCTGGTTGAGCCCGGCGGGGACCTGGTTGGTCGCCGAGCCGGTCTGGACCGCGACGCAGTGCCACGGCTGCGCCGTGCCCCACAGGGCCGTGGGCGCGCTCGGGCACGCGGTGCCGATGTTGCGCCCGTAGGTCGGTGCGCAACCCTGCGCCAGCTCGGTCTTGAGCTGGCTGAGGACCGGGTCGCAGTCGAGCGACTGGTTCTGGCTGCCGCCGATCACGCGCAGCGCGACGATGGGGTCGTTGACGTCGGCGGCGTTCTGGAGGCTGCCCCTGACGCCGATCCGGACCACCAGGTTGTGCGTGCAGCTCGTCTGCACGGCGCTGCAGCGCTCGATGCTGTTCGCCCACTGCGACCCGTTCTCGTAGACCTGGGCGAAGCCGATCGGGCCCGAGCGCGGGGTCGTGGCGCTGAACGCGCGCTGAGCGACGCCGAAGGTGCCCTTGCACTTGTTGCCGCCGCCGGACTTGCAGGCCTCCCCGTTCCAGGTGCCGACCGTCTCCTCCCAGTCGAGCGTGACGTCCAGCGGCCCCGCGTTCGGAGCGAGCGGGATCGCGGCGTCCACGCTCCAGTTGTGGGACGCGGCGTCGTAGGTGAGCGGATAGGTGGTGCCGCCGACGGTCGCGGTCACCCGGGCGCCGACGGCCACGATCGGATCGGCGGCGGGGCCGAAGTCCGCGCGCGCCCTGACGCCGAACTGGCACGTCGTCGTGGCGGACGAGAAGTACGGGTCGGCGCAGGTGCCGGCGAGCAGCGTCGCGTCGCGCAGGATCGGCGCGCCGGGCTGGGCGCCGCTGCCCTCCGCTGACCACCCGCGCACGTGCACGATGCCCTTGGACGGCAGGCCGCTCGCGAGCAGCGTCGCGCCGGCGTCGTAGCACTCGACGAGCGCCTGCCCGCAGGTCGTCGACGCGGCGCCGCCGAGGGAGACGACGACGCCGACATGGACGTCGTCGTCGAACGTCACCGGCAGCGGCGCGGCGGCGTTGTCCCAGACGGCGAGGCCGTTGCTCGTGCCGACCTTCGTGAGCGCCGTCGAGCCGAGCACCTCCCCGGTGCTCTCGTTCACGAACCACGCCCGTGCGCTCTTCGGATTCACGTCGGGAACGCCGACCGGCATCGCGCCGGACGTCGAGTCGAGCCGCTTGAACGCGACCCGCGCCTGCGCGTTGACGAAGGGCACGATCGACCCGGTGAGCGGGAAGAACCACGGCAGGTCCGTCTCGGTCAGCTTGACGTCGATCATCGCCGCGTCGCACGGCGATGACTCGATGGTGTCGTCGGGCGTCGCCGGCTTGTCCGTCGTCGCCTGACCGTGGAAGGTCTTCCGGTTGATACGGCGGAAGATCCGGCTGTCCGGCGTCTCGCCGACCTGCGGGTTCCAGACCGTGCCCGAGTAGCGGGAGACGGTGTCGGTCACCTCGGCGTCGTTCGGGCAGATGCGGATGTCCTGGGCGGCCGCGAAGGCCGCGGCGTCGGCCTGGAGCTGGAGATGGCGCTTGTGCACGAACCAGTTGCCGACGTCGATCACGAAGATGAGGAAGAGCAGGAGCACCGGCAGGCCGAGGGCGACAATCACCAGGACGCCGCCGCGCTCGCCGGCCGCCGCGTGACGGATGCGGACGATCACACGCATCCGGCGGAGTAGTTGGTCGGCGCCGTCTCGAGGCGCATGACGGCGGTCGAGGTGATCATCGTGGTGCCGAGGTCGAGCACCGGCAGCCAGTGCCACTCGAACCTCATCGTCACCCGCACGGGCTCTCCCTTCGCGGCCGTCCCGGAGGGGAAGTCGATGCAGACCTGGCTCGCGGCGGGAATGTCCGGCGTGCCGCCGGCGCGGAGCTCGGCGGTGTCGCCCTGGGCGAGGAGCTGCGCCTGGAGGGACGCGGGGTTCGACGGGTACGGCTTGTTGTTCACTGCCGCGTAGCGCGCGCCCTCGGCCGAGATGTGCGTGGCGTCGTTCCAGTAATTGAACGCCTTGCCGAAGTGGATGATTCCGATGAACACGACGATCAGAATGGGGAAAACGAGCGCGAACTCGGCGAGTGCCTGGCCGTCTTCGCGGCGGATAAGTGAACGGAGGATTGACACGGGGAATCAGATAAAGGGGGCCGCACAAGTGGCGACAAGGGAGACGCGCCGCCCCGCAGCAGGAGAGCCACGTGCGGGGCGACGCGTCCGATGGATCTAGAGGTCGGCGGCGATGCCGCTCAGCGTGCCGTCAACGCCGGTGCCGATCGCGGTCAGCGCCCCCACGGCGACGACCGAGACCAGAGCCAGGATGAGCGCGTACTCGACGAGGGCCTGGCCCTCCTCACGCTTGGTGATCGAACGAGCGTACGCCATGATCATCTCGAACATGGTGTGTGTTTCACCTCCTCCCCGTGTTCCCGGGGTTTCCGATCCTCGGTGCCACCTAACCCCTCACATCCGTGTTACGGTGGTCGAGGTGGGACCCCTGAGGTCACTGCGTGTTTTGCAAGGCGGAACGATAGGTACCGCCCAGCGTGCGCAACACGTCACAAAGGATGGGTTGACCTATCCCTCGCGCTAGGCCGGTCCGATCCTTTCGATGGTGTGCCGGCGCCGAGCGTGCGTTTAGTGTGACTTCACGCGCGCGTCCGAACGCGTGCATCCACGACCGAGGGAGACGACGAAGGTGAAACGGCATATGACAATCGAGCACGCGGACGGGCGCGTCGTCTGCGAGCGGTGCGCGGTCGCCGACCGACCGCTGACTCGCATGCGGGGGCTGCTAGGCCGCCGGACGCTCCCGGTCGGCGACGGGCTTCTCCTCCGACCGTCGCCCTCGATCCACACCTGGTTCATGCGGTTCCCCATCGACGCCGTGTTCCTCAGCGCGGAGCTCGAGGTGCTGACCGTGCGGCCGGCGCTGCCGGCCTGGCGCATGGCCGCCCGGCGTGGCGCACGGGCCGTCCTGGAGCTCGCCCCCGGTGAGGCGGCTCGCCGTGATCTGGTGCCCGGCTCGCGGCTGCGGGTGGTTGGGCCCCATGGCGCCTGAGGGGCGCGAGGTGCGCCGCGTCGACGTCGGCGACGGGATCTTCGTCGCCGTGCCGACGGGCGGCCCTCCGGCCGCGGTCCGCGAGCGCCCTTCCGCACGAGTGCCCGCGCTCGCGCTCGGCGCCGGCCTCTCGGCCGTCGCCCTCGCGCGATTCGGGTTCACTCCCGAAGGCGTGCTGTCCGCCGGCCTGCTGCCCGTGCTCGCCGTCCTGGCGGCGATCGACCTGCGGGCGCGCGTTCTCCCGAACCGGATCGTCGGTCCGGCGCTGCTCGTCGTGCTCGCGTGGCAGCTGGTGTTCTTCACCGATCGCGTTCCGGAGTGCCTCGCCGCCGCCGTCGGGGCGGGCGCGTTCCTGCTGCTGCCGTCGCTCGTGCAGCCCGGCGCGGTGGGAATGGGCGACGTGAAGCTGGCAGCGCTGCTCGGACTCGCGTTCGGCGCGGACGTGGTTGCCGCGCTGCTGATCGGCTTCGTCGCCGCGGCGCCGGTGGCCGGGGCGATCCTGCTCCTCGGCGGGGCCGACGCGCGTCGGGCCGCGCTCCCGTTCGGACCGTTCCTCGCGCTCGGCGCGAGCGTCGTCCTGCTCGTCTAATTCAGGCGGCCAGTTCGAGGTCGACCGCGACGCCGTGCGTGTGGGCGTAGCTCGCCGCGGCGAGCCGGTTCGGCACGCCGAGCTTGCGATAGAGGTTCCGAAGGTGGAACTTCACCGTCGGTTGCGAGATCCAGAGCTCTTGGCCGATCGCCTTGTTCGAGAGCCCGCGTGCGAGCGCCTTCAGCATCGTGATCTCGCGATCCGTGAGACCGGCCTCGCGCAGCGCGTTCTCCGGCGCCCGCTGGAAGCCGTACCCGTGATAGACGGTGTCCTCGTAGGCCTGTCGAAGCGCCGAGGGAATGTCCCGGGGGTTCACGTTCTTGACGATGAGGGCCCGGGCGCCCCGCGAGAGCGCGGAGTTGATGACCTCGGGCCGAGCCGAGGACGACAGGACGACGACCTTGATCTCCGGGTACATCTCGGTGATCAGATCGAGGCACCGCGCGCCGCTTACGTCTCGCAGGCCGAACTCGAGCGCCACGACGTCCGGGCGGCGTCGCTCGATCAGCGTCATCAGATACGCGCCGCTGTCTGCCGCGCCCGCGATCTCGATGTCCTCGTTGCCCTCCAGGGCACGACGGAACCCCTCCAGGACCAGCCGGTTGTCATCCCCGATGACGACCCTCACAGCGACGTACCTCCGTGTAGTTCTACGAGTACCAGCCCGTGTCGCGCACATCCCGAGCGCACCTGAACTGTCCGCTATCGGATCCGAAACGGCAAGGGGACGACCGGGCAGGAAGCGTTCAGTTGGATGAACGCCTGAGCGTTGAGTCATCTCCACGACGCGGGGGTTGACCGCGACGCGGGCGGGTGGCACCGTGGCGCCGCCGGGGTGCCGCCCATCCCGGGCGGGACCGGCAGGGGAGGCAGCATGGCCAGATGCATGCGTGCCGCAGCGGTCGCGGGGGCGATCGTGGCGGCGGCAGCGTGCCCGGGGGTGGCGACCGCTCAGGTCGGCGCCGCGGATGCGCGCGACATCGCGCTCGATCACGTGCGCGACAACGCGGGGGACCTCGGCACGACGCGCGCTGACGTCGCCGACTTGGCGGTGATGAGCAGCTACCGCAGCTCGCACAGCCGCGTCACCCACGTCAACGTCAACCAGCGCCACCGAGGCCTCGAGGTGTTCGGCGCGTACGCGACGGTGAACGTCGCCGCGGATGGCCGCGTCATCTTCGCCGCCGGCAGTCTCGTCCGCGGCGTCACGGGCGGCGCCGACAGCGCCCGGCTGGACCCGCCCGGGGCCGTCAAGGCCGCGGCGAACGCGCTCGGCCTCCGCGAGCCGCGCGACCTGCGCGTGCTGCGCCGGACCGCGCGCGAGACCGTCGTCTCGGACGGCGGCATCTCGGCGGACCCGATCCCGGCGCGGCTCGGCTACCAGCCGACCGGCGACGGGCTCCGGCTGGCGTGGCACCTCGCGATCGACGACGCCGCGGACGAGCACCTTTGGAGCGCGACCGTCGACGCCGCGAACGGGAAGCTGCTGAAGAAGGACGACTGGACCGACCACGACAACCTCGACCAGCTCTCCGAGCGCGTCGGGCGCGCCGAGGTGGCAGCGGCGGCGTTCCAGCCGCCGTTCCCGGTCGCCGACGGCTCGAGCTACCGGGCCCTCGGCTTCCCGACCGAGAGCCCGAACGACGGGCCGCGGACGCTGCTGGCGACGCCGGCCGACAGCGCGGCGTCACCGTTCGGCTGGCATGACACCAACGGGGCGTCTGGGGCGGAGTACACGATCGCGCGCGGCAACAACGCGCACGCGTACCTCGACCAGGACGACGACGAGGCGCCCGACTTCGGCGGCGACGTCGACGGCGGGCCGGGTCTCGACTTCGACTTCCCGGCCGACCTGACGCAGCACGCGCAGGCCTACCGTGCGGCGGCGGTCTCGAACCTCTTCTACGCCAACAACATGATCCACGACGTACTGTGGCGGTACGGGTTCGACGACGCGTCCGGCAACTTCCAGGTCAACAACTACGGCCGCGGTGGCACGGGCGGCGATCCCGTCCGGGCCGAGGCCGCCGACGGCAGCGGCACCAACAACGCCAACTTCAACACCCCGGCGGCCGACGGCAACCCGCCGCGCATGCAGATGTACCTGTGGCCGGGGAACCAGCTCGGCCGCCAGAACCAGGTGGTCCTCAACGGCGTCGGCGACTTCGGCGCCGGCTGGGCGCGGTTCGGGCCGCCGGCCTCGACCGCGGGCGTCAGCGGCCGGATCGTGCTCGCGAGCGGCACTGGCGGCAAGAACGCGAGCCAGGCCTGCGGCCGGCTGAATGCCGTGCCGGCCGGGACGATCGTGGTGGTCGACGCGGGCGGTAAGTGCGACTTCCTGGCGAAGGTCCACAACGCCCAGGCCGCCGGGGCGACCGCGGTGATCGTCGCCAACGACGACCCCGAGGCCGCGAACCCGCCGATCCTCGGCGGCTCGTTCGCCGAGGCGCCGCCGACGGTCCCGGCCGTGAGCGTCACGCAGCAGGACGGCGCCGCGATCAAGGCCGCGCTGCCGGCGTCGGGCACCGTTCGCAAGCACCCCAACCACCCGGGCATCCGCGACGGCGACCTCGAGAACGGGATCATCATCCACGAGTACGGGCACGGCGTCTCGAACCGCCTCACGGGCGGCCTGAAGACGATGAACTGCCTGAGCGGCAACGAGCAGGCGGGGGAGGGCTGGAGCGACTACCTCGCGATCACGCTGCTGCTCAACCCGGCGCTCGACGATCCCAACCAGCCGCGCGGGATGGGCCCGTACGCGCTGTTCCAGCCGAACCGGCACGGCAACGGCATCCGCCCGCGGCCGTACACGCGCAACATGGCGATCCAGCCGTTCACCTACGACAGCATCAAGACCGGCGCCTGGCTGAACGGGGCGTCGCTGGCGCTCCCGCACGGGCTCGGTCACGGCTGGGCGGCCACGCTGTGGGACCTCGACTGGGACCTGATCGACAAGTACGGGTTCAACCCGGACCTGTACGACCCGTGGGACACCGGCGGCAACAACCGCGCGCTGCAGTACGTGATCGACGGGCTCAAGCTCCAGGGCTGCGGGCCCGGGCTGGTCGTCGCAAGCCGGGCGATCATCGCTGCGGCCGACGAGCTCTCCGCCGGCGCGGACACGTGCACCGCGTGGGCGACGTTCTCCCGTCGCGGGCTCGGGTTCAGCGCCGTCCAGGGGACGACGAACCGCGACGACAACAGCGAGGCGTTCGACACCCATCCGAGCTGCCGGCGCGACTTCCAGTCGCCGGCGACCGGACCGTACGGCTCGCTGACCACGGTCAACGCGGGCACTGCGGTGCCGCTGAAGTTCACCGCCGATGGGCAGACCGGTCTCGACGTGCTCGCGTCGTCGGGCTCGCCGTTCTCCCGGCGTGTGGACTGCGCGACGCTGCGGGTGCCGAGCTCGGGCCAGTTCATCACGCCGCGCGAGCTGCCGATCCCGACCGAGGGAGGGGCGCTGACCGTCGACTCGTCCGGCCTCTACACGTATCCGTGGAAGACGCTCCGCGAGTGGGCCGGGACGTGCCGCGAGGTGGTCGCCACGCGCGACGACGGCCGCCAGCACCGGGCGTTCTTCCGGTTCCAGTAGTCGCGGGACTGCGGGGCGCCCGGGCTTCCCGGGCGCCCCGTCACCGCGGCCAGGTCACGTTCGAGCTGTACGGCAACGACTGGGTGCTCGAGCGCCTGCGTTGACGACGCGACCGGGCCCTACGAGCGTGCGTCCCACAGCTGTAGTCGCGGCAGCGGATCGAACGGCTCGCCGCCGGCGTACCAGCCCGGTGCCGACCACAGCTCGAAGTGCAGGTGGCATCCCCACGCGTTGCCGGTGTCGCCCACAGAGCCGATCCGCTGGTCGGTCTCCACGGTCTCCCGCGCACGCAGGCGCGGCCGGTTCGCGAGGTGCATGTAGACCGCGTCGAGGCCGGTCCGCTCCTCGGTGAGGACGATGAAGTTGCCGCCGACGGGGTGGTAGCCGGCCTCGCGGACTTTCCCGCCCTGGGAGGCGACGACTGGCGTCCCGCACGCCGCGAACATGTCCTGCCCGCTGTGCCCGCGGCCCCCGCCGAAGCGGTTCGTGGGGCTGCGTCCGAGGTCGTGCGGGCCGGCGATCGGGAACACGCGAACGGGAACCGGCTCCACAACAACGGCGCCGATGTCGATCATGCCGTGCGCCACACCGGGCGCCAAAAGAACGAGCGCCGCGATCGCGACGCTCATGACTGCTGAACCCCTGCTAATGACGGCTTCAGTGTAGAGGACTCGGCCGGATTCCGGTCAGTGGCTGACCGCGGCCGCAGCGAGCTCGGACACCAGCCTGTCTTCGTAGAACCGCTCGAGGGTGAACGGCTCGATGAGCTCGGGGGTCCTTCCGGTCGCCGTCAGCTCGGCCAGCGTCTTGCCGACGATGGGCGCCGCCTTGAAGCCGTAGGTCCCCCAGCCCGCGCTGATGTGGAAGCCGTCGACCTCCGTCCGGCCGAGGATCGGGCTGTAGTCCGGGCTCAGGTCGCACAAGCCCGCCCAGCTGCGCAGGATGCGTACGCGCTCGAGCTGCGGGAACAGCTCCAGCGTGTGGCGTGACACCTCCTGGAGGAAGTTGAGCGTGCCCTGCATCCGGTAGGTCGTCCACGGCTCGATCTCCGCGCCCATCAGGACCTCGCCGCGGTCGGTCTGCGAGATGTAGACGTGCATCTGCGACGACACGATCACGACGTCGAGGAACGGCTTGAGCGGCTCGGTGACGAGTGCCTGGAGGATGTGCGTCGTGATCGGCAGCCGCACGCCGGCCATCTGGGCGATCAGCGAGCTCCAGCCCGCCGTGCAGCTCAGCACGACGTCCGCACGCACCCGCCCGCGGTTCGTCATCACGCCGGTGACGCGTCCGTTCGACCGCTCGATCGCCGTGACCTCCGTGTGGGGATGGAGCTCCGCGCCGCCGCGGTCGGCCCCGCGCGCGAGGCCCCAGACGACGGCGTCGTGGCGGATCACCCCGCCGGGCGGGTGATAGAGCGCGCCGAAGATCGGATAGACGGCGCCGGGGTTGCCCACCTGCATCGCGGGCGCGAGCCGCTTGATCTCGTCGGGCCCGATCAGCCGCGAGTCGATGCCGAGCAGCCGGTTGACCTCCGCGCGGTTGGCCATCACGAACATCGCGCGGTCCGAGTGCGCCAGCGTCAGATGGCCGTTCTGCGAGAACAGCAGGTTGAAGCCGAGCTCCGCGCCCAGGCCCTCGTAGAGCTTGACCGACGCGTCGTAGAAGCGGGCGCCCTCGGGCGTCTTGTAGTTCGACCGCAGGATCGTCGTGTTGCGCCCGGCCGCACCGGAGCCGATGTAGCTCTTCTCGAGCACCGCGACGTTGCCGATCCCGTGGTCATGGGCGAGGTAGTAGGCGGTGGCGAGGCCGTGCGAGCCGCCGCCGATGATCACGACGTCGTACGCGTCCTTCAGCTCGCCGCGCCGGCGCCACATGCGCCGCGTGCGGAAGAGGTCACGCATCGACGCCCACCGGGCCGCCGCCGAGCCGCGCCGCGGCGTCGGCCACGACGGTCCACATGTACTCGCCGAGCGCCGCGCCGAACAGCATCAGGTAGTGGTCCTCGGCCTCGCGCAGGATCGCGCCTGGCGTGCGGGCGACGGAGCCCGGCCGGAAGGCGCCGACCGGCGTCACGTGGGGGCGTAGGTCGAGCGCGGTGAAGCGCGCGAACAGCTCGCGCGCGTGCGGGCCGAGGATCCTGAGCGCGGCGTACACGCACGTGACGTCCACCGCGCCATCGATCCGCCCGGCCTCGCCCACCACAAGGGCGCGCTCGGTCGTGTAGGGACACCACCACGCAGCGCCCTCACGTTTGGCCTGTCCGGGCTCGAACTGCGCGTAGACCTCGAGCTTGGTCAGATGCGACATGTCGGCGAAGCCGACCGGCCGGTCCTCCTCGCCCTCGAACGCCACCGCGACGTTCCAGCCGTCGCGAAGCTCGAGCCGCGCACCCGCGGCAAGCGCCTGGCGCTCCATCGGGCTGCGCGCGATCGCGCTCGGCGACGGCGACAGGAAGCCGAGGCTCACGAGCGCAGCACCTCCCCGTCGGGGTCGTAGAACGGCCGCGTCACGACCTCGGCCTCCAGCTTCAGCCCGTTGTCGGAGATCGTGATGCGCTGCCCGTCGCTCGCCTGCTCGGCCGGCACCCACGCCATGCCGATGACGCGCCCGAGCTGGGGCGAGTGCCGGGCGCTCGTCACCTGGCCGGCCGGCAGCACGACGGCGCCCTCGGTGGGCACGTGTCCGTTCGCGACCGTGAAGCCGACGAGCGCGGTCTCGACCGGCTGTTCGGCGAAGCGCTCGAGCGCCCAGCGGCCGATGAAGTCCTCCTCCTTGTCGAGCTTGACGATCCACGGCATCGCCGCCGCGAACGGGTTCGACTCCGAGTCGGTGTCCTGCCCGACGAGGATGTGGAGCTTCTGGAGCCGCAGGATGCGCTGCGGCTCGAGGCCGAACGGCCGCGCGCCGGTCGCCAGCAGCGCGTCCCACAGCGCCTCGCCGTGCGCGGCCGGGAAGTGCAGCTCGTAGCCGACCTCGCCGACGAAGCCGATCCGCAGGATCAGGCACGGCACGCCGGCCACCTCGGCCTGCTTGCCGTCGAGGTAGGCGAACGCCTCGGGCGAGCAGTCCAGGTCGCAGACCTCGGCCATGGTCTCTCGCGCGCGCGGGCCGGCCAGGTTGACGGCGCCCAGCCCCTGGGTGACGTCGGTCAGGTGCACGCGCAGGCGCCAGTCGGCCAGCCACCAGGCGAACCACTCGTACATCGCGCCGGCGCCGCTCGACGTCGTCGTGACGTAGAACGCGTCGTCGTCCAGGCGGCAGATCGTGCCGTCGTCGACGATCCGGCCGGCGTCGGTCGTCACGACGCCGTAGCGGATCCGGCCCGGCTTCAGGTTCGAGAGCCGGTTGGGATAGAGGCGGTCGAGCAGCTCGCCGGCGTCGGGGCCGCGCACGAGCAGCTTGCCCAGCGTCGAGACGTCGATCAGGCCGGCCGCCTCGTGCACGGCCAGCGCCTCGGCGCGCGGGTCGCCGTAGTCGTACGCGCGCCGCCAGTCGCCTGCCCACATGACGGTTGCGCCCAGGTCGCGGTGGCGGCCGTGGATCGACGATCGCTTGGCGGGCTCGAACGGCCGCCCCGCCAGCACGCCCATCGGCACGGCGTGCCACGGCGGCCGCGCCGTCGTCGTGCCGACCTCCTGACCCGTTTCCGCGGCGAGCAGTCGCTGCGTCGTCAGCTGGCACATGCGTCCCTGGCAGGGACCCATCGTCGCGGTCGTGTAGCGCTTGGCCAGCTCCATCGAGTCGTAGCCCTCGGCGACGCTCACCTTGATGTCCTTGGCAGTGACGTCCTCGCACAGGCAGGCGAAGCACTTCTCGGGGCGCGCGACCGCAGGGAGCGCGACGTCGACGGGCTCGCCCGGCGCGTCGGCGCGCTCGCCGAGGCCGGCCAGCGTTCCGGACCGCTTGGCGGCCACGAACTCGCCGTGCCCGGCCAGCTCGCCTGCCACGATGACCGGGGGTATGTCCCCCTGGGACATACCCCCAAGGGAATCGCCCCCCGGGCGATTCCCCGCGCTCCCGCCCGACACGACCAGGAGGTCGCACTCGATCTCGCCGCCCGGGTCCAGCACCACGCTCCGCACACACCCGCGGCCGCGCGCCTCGACCACGCTCACGCCGTCGCGCAGGTCGGCGACCGCGACGACCTCGACGCCCACGCCGCGGAGCGCCTGCGCCGCCTCGATCCCGCGGTCGTCCACCGTCGCCACGACGGCGCGGCGGCCGGGGGAGACGCCGTACAGCGCGGCGAGCCGCAGCGCCCCGCCCGACAGCATCACGCCCGGGAGGTCGTTGCCGGCGAACAGCAGCGGCTGCTCGATCGCGCCGGTCGCGAACACGTGCCGCGCGGCCCGGATCTGGTGCAGCGTGTCGCCCTGCCAGACCGGGACGAGCCCGTCGAAGTAGCCGAGCGCCGGCGCGTTCAGCAGCAGCTCGACGCCGGCTTCGCGCGCCCGCCCCGCAAGCGAGCGCGCTTGCTCGTGGCCGCCCTCGGCCAGCAGCCGCCCGCCGGCCTCCGGCCCCTCGTCGGCCAGGACGACATCCAGGCCCTCCTCGGCGGCGGCGATCGCGGCGCTCAGACCTGCCACGCCGCCGCCGACCACGAGCACGTCGGCGTGGCGGCGGCGGTACTCGGTCACCCACTCGCGCTCCGGCCGCGGCTCGGGCGCGCGTCCCAGCCCGGCGGCGTGGCGCAGCACCTTCTCGTACAGGGGCCACAGGCGCCGCGGCCGGATGAACGTCTTGTAGTAGAAGCCGGGCGGGGTGAACGGGCGGCCCACGAGGTCGGTCGCGCGCATGGCGTCGAAGCCCAGCGTCGGCGCGGCGTTCATGTGCGCGACGCGCATCCCGGCGCGGACCGGCTCCGTGCACGCTCGCACCCCCGGCGCGTCGTCGACCTGCACGAGGCAGTTGGGGCACTGGCCCGCGCAGCACAGCAGGCCGCGCGGCCGGTGGTACTTGAAGCTGCGCGAGAACGTCCGCCGGCCCGAAGCGAACAGCGCCGACCCGATCGTGTCGCCCGCGAACGCGCGCACCGGCTTGCCGTCGAACTCGAACGTGAGCTCCGACGCGCGGTCGATCCGCTCACCCGGCTGCTCAGGCAGCCGTGTCATGGCAGCTCCGTGAGCAGCATCTCGTTGGTCCGCGTGTCGCGCTCGGCGACGAACCAGGCGCCGCAGCCCGAGCGGTGGTACCACCACTCGCGCTGCACGCCCGCGACGTTGTCGCGGAAGTAGTTGTAGGCGCCGAGCTCACGAGCGGACGGCTTCTCCCGCGGCCGCGGCGTGACCTCGCCGCCGAAGCTGAAGTCGGTGCTTTCCCTCGGCCCGCAGTTCGGGCACCGGACGACGAACGACACGCTCAACCGCCGGGGATCCAGCTGGTGCCGGCGAGCGGCACGCGCGCCATCGCGGCGGCCTCGACCGTCAACGCGACCAGGTCCTCGGGCTCGAGGTTGTGGACGTGCGACTTGCCGCACGCGCGCGCGAGCGTCTGGGTCTCGAGCACCAGCGTGCGCAGGTAGTTGGCCAGCCGGCGACCGCCGAGCTCGGGATCGAAGCGCGCCGCCAGCTCGTCCTCCTGGGTGGAGATGCCGGCGGGGTCGCGGCCCTCGTGCCAGTCGTCGTAGAAGCCGGGCGCCGTGCCGATCTTGGCGTACTCGTCCGCCAGCGAGGGCGCGTTGTCGCCGAGCGCGATCAGCGCCGCGGTGCCGATCGACACCGCGTCGGCGCCCAGCGCGAGCGCCTTGGCCACGTCGGCGCCCGTGCGGATCCCGCCCGAGACGACGAGCTGCACCTCGCGGTGAAGCCCCAGCTCCTGGAGTGCGTCGACGGCCGGCCGGATCGCCGCCAGCGTCGGGATCCCGGCGTGCTCGATGAACACGTCCTGCGTCGCCGCCGTGCCGCCCTGCATGCCGTCGAGCACGACGACGTCGGCGCCCGACTTGACGGCGAGCGCGACGTCGAACTGCGGCCGCGAGGCACCGATCTTCACGAAGATCGGCTTCTTCCAGTCGGTGATCTCGCGCAGCTCCCCGATCTTGATCTCGAGGTCGTCGGGACCGGTCCAATCGGGATGGCGGCAGGCGCTGCGCTGGTCGACTCCCTCCGGCAGGTCGCGCATCTCCGCCACGCGCGAAGAGATCTTGTGGCCGAGCAGGATCCCGCCACCGCCCGGCTTCGCGCCCTGGCCGATGACGATCTCGATCGCGTCCGCGCGGCGCAGGTCGTCCGGGTTCATCCCGTAGCGCGACGGGAGCAGCTGGTAGACGAGCAGCCGCGAGTGCTCGCGCTCCTCCGGCGTCATCCCGCCGTCGCCCGTCGTCGTACACGTCCCGACCGCGGTCGCGCCGCGCCCGAGCGCCTCCTTGGCCGGCGCCGAGAGCGCGCCGAAGCTCATGCCCGCGATCGTGATCGGGATCTCCAGCTCGAGCGGCTCCGCGCCGTGGCGTGCGCCCAGCGTCACGTTCGTGTCGCAGCGCTCGCGGTAGCCCTCGAGCGGATAGCGCGACACGCTGGCGCCGAGGAAGACCAGATCGTCGAAGTGCGGCAGCGCACGCTTGGCCCCGAAGCCGCGGATGTCGTAGACGCCTTCGCGCGCCGCCCGCTGGATCTCGTGGATGACCCGGCGGTCGAAGAGCGCCGATTCGCGGAGACCCCAGTCCATCAGTACGACCCGGCGTTGTCCGGGTGGAAGTTGTACAGCGTCCGGGCGGACCCGTAGCGGCGGAACTCCGAGGGGCTGCAGCCCTCGACGCCGGCGCGCTCGAGCAGGTGGGTGAGCTGGGCGACGTGCTCGGCGCGCATCTCCTTCTCGACGCAGTCGGCACCGAGGCTCTCGACGGTTCCGCGCACGTACACGCGCGCCTCGTAGATCGAGTCCCCGAGCGCGGCGCCGGCGTCGCCACACACGATCAGGCAGCCCTTCTGCGCCATGAAGGCGGCCATGTGGCCGACGGAGCCGTGGACGACGATCTCGATCCCCTTCATCGAGATGCCGCAGCGCGCCGCCGCGTCGCCGCGGATCGCCAGCAGGCCGCCGCGCCCCGTGGCGCCGGCCGACTGGCTGGCGTTGCCGTCGACGACGACGGTGCCCGACATGATGTTCTCGGCCACGCCCGTGCCGCAGTTGCCGTGGACGCGGACCGTCGCGAGCTTGTTCATGCCGGCCGCGTAGTAACCGACGTGGCCGTCGATCTCGACCTCGATCCGCGCGTCGATCCCCGCCGCGAGCGCGTGGGCTCCGCGCGGGTTGACGACGCGCCAGTGGCGCGGGCCGTCCTCGCCGACGGCGTGCAGCGCGGCGTTCAGCTCGCGCAGCGGGGTGACCGCCAGATCGACGAGCTTGCTCTCGACGCCGCGCTCGACTGTCGAGGACATCAGACCGGCGCTCGGTCCCAGCTGTACACGCGGCCCGGCTCCGGCTCCCACTGGGCGGCGTCCTCGGCGCCCGGCAGCACCGCGATCGCGCGGTACTCGGACGCCATCGCCACCCAGTCGTCCGTCTCGGCCATGACCGCCGGCTTGCAGGCGATCGGGTCGCGCAGCACGGCGAAGCCGTCGATCGTGCCGACGGCAAACGTGTAGAACCCGTCCAGGTCATCGAGGCAGCCCTCGAGCGCGGCCTCGAGCGTCGCGCCCTCGCGCAGCCGCCAGGTCAGGTAGCCGGCGGCGACCTCGGTGTCGTTGTCGGTCTGGAACGCGATGCCCTCGGCGCGCAGCCGGCGGCGCAGGTCGTTGTGGTTGGACAGTGAGCCGTTGTGCACCAGGCACAGGTCGAGGCCGGTCGAGAACGGATGCGAGTGCTCGGTGGTGACGCGGCTCTCGGTCGCCATCCGCGTGTGGCCGAGCGCGTGGCTGCCCTGCATGTCCGAGAGCGAGAAGCGCTCGATGAACTCGCGCGGCGGACCGGCCTCCTTGTACGTCTCGATCGCCTGGCCGGCGCTCATCACGCGCAGGCCGGGCGCGTTCTCGGCGAGCCACTGCTCCGCGGTGGTCGCGTCGGTGTCGACGCGGATCACGGCATGGCTGCCGCGGCGCTGCGGCTCGCCGGCGCCGAACGCGCCGGCGAGCGCCGCGCCGACCCCACCCCAATCCTCGGCCGTGTCCGGGGAGTGCAGGCACACCTTGCACGACCCGTCCGGCGCCGGGTCGCGGTACACCGAGATGCCTGCGCTGTCCGGGCCCCGGTCGCTCAGCTGCAGCAGCATCTCACCGAGGTGGTGGCCGAGCCTCTCGCTCACCCCGGGCGACTTCGAGAAGAGTCCTGCAATTCCGCACACGGTGCCTCGGCGCGAGTGTAAGTCGGCCGACGGGCGCTCCCCAATGGGTGCGGTGGGAACAATTCACCTCACCGGTATGTACGGTTTCCACATTGGCGGCCGCCGCGCGAGCGGTTACGTTGCGCGCATGACGGTCGTGAACGGCCCGCGCTTCCTCGCGCCGAGCTCCGTCGAGGACGTCGAGCGCTACATCCGCGAGAACGACGTCGAGTTCCTGTTCGCGCAGTTCGTCGACATGCACGGGAAGCCGAACGCGAAGCTCGTGCCCGCGCGGCTGCTCGACGGGCTGATGGCGGACGGCGCCGGCTTCGCCGGGTTCGCAGCCGGCGCGATCGGCCAGGAGCCCCATCATCCCGACCTCGCCGCGATGCCGGACGTCAGGTCGTTCACGCCGCTGCCCTGGCGGCCGAGCGTCGCGCGGCTCGCGTGCGACGTGTATGTCGAGGGTGAGGAGTGGCCGTACTGCCCGCGCACGATCCTGCGCCGCCAGCTCGAGCGCGCCAAGGCGCTGGGCTACGAGTTCATGCTCGGCGCGGAGCTCGAGTACTTCCTCGTCCGCAAGCGGGAGGACGGGACGATCGAGCCGGCCGACCCGCTCGACACGCTCGACCAGCCCTGTTACGACATGCGCGCGCTGACGCGCAACCTCGACTTCGTGTCCGAGGTCGCGCGCAACCTGACGTCGCTGGGCTGGAACAACTACGCGACCGACCACGAGGACGGCAACGGCCAGTTCGAGCAGAACTTCGACTTCGCGGACGCGCTGACGACCTGCGACCGGGCGATCTTCTTCCGCTACATGGTCGAGTCGCTCGCGCAGGAGCGCGGCCTGATCGCGACGTTCATGCCCAAGCCGTTCTCGCACCTGACCGGCAACGGCTGCCACTTCCACATGAGCCTGTGGCGCGACGGCGAGAACGCGTTCGCGCGCGACGCCGCGGACGACCCGCGCGGGCTCGGCCTGTCCGATGTCGCCTACAACTTCATCGGCGGGCTGAAGACGCACGCCAAGGCGTACATCGCGCTCACGGCGCCGACCGTGTCGTCGTACAAACGGCTCGTGGTCGGCACGCGGAGCGGGTCGAGCTGGGCGCCCGTCTATGTCAGCTACGGCTACAACAACCGCACCCAGATGCTGCGCGTGCCGGCGGCGGGGCGCGTCGAGGACCGCACGGTGGACGGCTCCTGCAACCCGTACCTGGGCGCGGCCGCGGTGCTGGCGGCCGGGCTGGATGGCATCGAGCGCGGGCTCGACGCGGGCGAGCCGACGACCGAGCTGAACCTCCACGAGCTGACCGACGAGCGCAGGCGCGAGCTGGGCGTCGAGATGCTGCCCGCGAACCTGCTCGACGCGACGCGCGAGCTGGAGCGCGACGACGTCCTGCGCAAAGCGCTCGGGACGACCGACCGCGAGGACTACGTCGACTACTTCGTGCGGACGAAGCAGGCCGAGTTCGCCGAGTGGCACGACCAGGTCAGTCAGTGGGAAGTGGATCGGTACCTGCAGCTGTTCTGACGTAAGGTGGCCGCTGGGATGGTCGTCTTCGCGCTCACGCAGCAGGCCCCGCCGATCCTCGTGATCGCGCTGCTGATCCTCGTGTACCTGACGGTGCTCGAGCTGCGCAACGAGCAGGACCTGCCGTTCCTGTGGAAGGCGTGGTGGACGCTCTTCGTGTTCCTGGGGCACGTCGCGGGGTTTGCCGTGTTCTGGATCTGGCTGCTTATGCGCCGCCGCGCAGCCGGGCCAGCTTGAGCGCCAGCTCGAGCGACAGGAGGTCGGCCGCGCGCAGGTCCAGTCCGGTGATGCTCTCGATGCGCTCGAGCCGCTGGCGCACCGTGTTCGGGTGGATGAAGAGCGCCCGACCGCTCGCGGCGACGCTGGAGCGGGAGTCCAGGTAGCACTCGAGCGTCTCGACGAGCTGCGCGTTGCGGCGCCGGTCGTACCTCATCAGCTCCTCGACGGCCCGTCCGTAGCAGTCCTGCGGCGCGCGGTCGAGCTTCATGTGCACGAGGTAGCGGTAGGCGCCGATCTGCCCGTAGGCGACGGCTCCGCCGCCCGCGGCGAGCGAGCGGCCGACTGATGCGGCATCCACCGCCTCGCGCGTCCGGCGGGCGGCGCCCGCGACGCCGCGGTCGACCTCGCTGATGCCGATCGTCAGGCCGGCGTCGCGCGCCAGCTCGTCGCACGCCTCGTGCAGCCGGTCGACGGCGCCGGCGTCGCCGGAGTGGAGCGGGACGATCGCCCGCATCGCCTCCCGCCCGGAGTCGAACAGCCCGAGGGGATAGCGCCGCCGCAGGTGCGTCCGCGCCCGCGACGCGAGCTCCGGCCACGGCGGGCCGTCCGTGTTCTCGGGCGCGCGCTCGATCCGCAGCTGCGCGTGCGGGCGGCTGAAGTCCCAGCGCGCCTCGGCGGCCTTGGCCTCAGCCGTCGCGAGCGTGCCCGACTCGAGCGCGTCGAACATGTCCTTGACCACGTGCTCGGCGGTCAGCCGCTCGATCAGCTCGGCCTTCTTCAGCCCGACCGCGGCCTGGTCGGCGACGGCCTGGAGCAGCTCCGCCTCCTCGTCGGTGAAGGAGCGCCCGCCGCCGGTCACGCAGCAGATGATCCCGAGCTGCTCGTCGCCGGCCACGAGCGGGGCGACCAGCAGGCCGTTGTGGGCGCTCTTCTCGCGGCGCATCAGGTCGAGCAGCAGCGCGGCGCGCCCGGGTTTCGAAGCGGTCGAGTCGGGCGGGTCCGCCACGGCCAGCGCAAGCTCGTCGTCCTCGGGAGCCAGCCGCCAGATCTGGCAGGAGTCCGCGGTCAACAGCTGCCGCGCCCCGCGTGTGACCGCGCGGTACAGCCCGTCGCGGTCGGTCACGGCTGCGAGCGTCTGCGAGATCTGCGTCAGCGTGGTCAGCTCGTCCACCCGCCGGCGCGTCTCCTCGTAGAGTTGCGCGTTCTGGATGGCGCCCGCCACGAGCCAGGCGGTGTGCACGAGGAAGTTCAGGACGTCGTCCTCGAACTCGCGCGGCGCCTTGGTGTGCAGCACGATGACGCCGATCACGCGGTCGCCCTTCCCGACGATCGGAACGGCCACCATCGACTGGAATCGGTCCTCCTCGATCTCCGGCACGTACTTCATGCGCGGATCCGCGAGCGCGTTCTCGCGGATGAAGGCGGGCGTCTTGGTGCGCGCGACCCAGCCGGTCAGGCCCTCGTCGAGCCCCCACGACAGCCCGCCCACCAGGTGCGCGTAGCGCGGCGACGCCGCGCGCAGCACGAGCGTCTCGTCCTCGACGAAGTAGATGAAGCACGCATGGCAGTCCGTCGCGTCGGTCGCGATGTCGACGATGCCGCCGAGCACGCGGTCGAGCGACAGCGACGACGACACCATCCCGATGACGGCATAGAGGGTCTGGTTCTCGCGCCGTACGCGCGAGAGCGCGTCCCCTCTCTCCGTCATCGATGGGACCGTCACCGAGCCCTCCTTTCGCCGCGGATCGTAACCGCCCGGCCTATGTGCGGAATCCGCACTTCTGCATATCGAAGGATGTGCAAGACACACATTGCACCCTCTGCCGATCCATCGCTAGGGTCGCGCCCAGTCAGAGCCGTCGCGACCGAGGGTTGGAGGGCGCGGGATGTTCGACGTCATTGCGCAAGTTCAGAGCCTCGAGGAGGCGGCGGGGGCCGAATCGCTGACGCTCGACAGCGCGATCCTGGGGGAGCAGTTCTACTTCTGGACCGTCGCGCTCATGTGGCTGATCCACGTCGGCTTCATGAGCTACGAGGCCGGCGTCGTGCGCCGCAAGAACGTCGTGGCGACGGCGATGAAGAACATCCTCACGATCGCCGCGGTCACGCCGACCTTCTACTACTTCGGCTGGTGGATCTACAACTGCAACCAGCCGGGTCTGCCGATCGGACCGAACAGCAGTGACTTCACCGCGGCGGCGTGCCAGGGGGGCATCCCATGGAGCGACGCGTTCGGGCCGAACCTGACGAACAACATCAACCTCATCTTCTTCCTGGCGTTCCTGCTGTTCTCGTGGACGACCGCGTCGATCATGTCGGGCGCGCTGCTCGAGCGCGTGCGGCTCTCGGCCTACCTGGTGCTCGCGGCGCTGCTCGGCTCGGTCGTCTGGATCCTGGACGCGGCGTGGGGCTGGAGCGCCGGCGGCTGGATGACGCTGCGGTTCGGCTTCCACGACGCGATCGCCTCGGCGGTCGTCCACGGCGTGGCCGGCGCGTTCACGCTCGGCGTGCTGTTCAACCTCGGCCCGCGGATCGGCAAGTACACGAAGGAAGGCCTGGCCCGGACGTTCAGACCCCACAACCTGCACGTGACGCTGTTGGGGCTGATGCTCATCTTCACGGGCTTCTACGGGTTCTACGCCGCGTGCCTCGTGATCGCGTCGACGGCGTTCCCGGGCTGGGCCAACATCTACCTGAGCCCGACGACGCTCGGCTCGATCACGATGATCATCACGTTCGGCTTCGCCGGCGGGTTCACGGGTGGCTTCTTCGCCAGCCGCGGCGACCCGTTCTGGACGGTCTCCGGCGGCCTGGCGGGCGTAATCGGCGTGTCCGCGGGGGCGGACGTGTATGCACCCGTGCTGGGCTACCTGATCGCGATGCTGACGGCCGTGCTCGCGGTCTACGCCGGGAACTGGATCGAGAAGAAGATGCGCGTGGACGACGTGGTCGGCGCCGTCGCCGTGCACGGCGTGTCGGGCTTCCTCGGGATCATCTGGGTCGGCATCTTCGCGGCCGGCTATCCGACCGGGGTCAACAACGTCGAGTCGAGCATCGGCGGGCAGCTGATCGGCGTCGCGACGTTCGTGCCGCTCGGTTTCCTGTCCGGCTACGTGGCCTCGTGGGTGCTGCGCAAGCTGAACCTGCTGCGAGTGCCGGCGTCGGTCGAGCTTGCCGGCCTCGACGCCGTCGCGTATCAGCACGACATCTTCGCGCCCGAGTTCGGGCAGGCGCCGGACATGCTCATCGAGCCCGACGGGACGCGCTCGCAGGTCGACGTGGTCCAAGCCGCCGAGCTGCAAGCGATCGGCAACGGACGCAGAGCCCCCGACGACCGTGTGCCCGTCTAGTCGAGAGGACGTGTGATGCCAGGAATCATCAACAGCGCGCCCGATTGCGTGACGAACGTGGCGGAGGCGAACGCCGACGACATGGCGGACTTCATCCTCCAGGCCAACTACCAGGACTGCGCGGGCTTCATGACGTTCGGGCCGGGTAGCACCTTCGGCGACGAGGGCGCGGCCGCGGCGACCAGCTACTACGTGCTGATCGGGATCGGCGGAGTGGTCATGGTGGCGGCGTTCCTGCTCTGGATCGTCGCCGAGAACCGGGAGCTCGTGAGGTTCGCACTCGGACAGGAACAGACCCCGCAGGTGGAGGCGAGCCGATGATCCACAACGGCGACAGCAACCGGCAGATCGAGTTCCCGCCGCTCCAGACCCACGACAAGCGCTTCGAGTACGCGATGATCGCGATCTCGATAGCGCTCGCGATCCTGGTGCTCGTGATCGTTCTCTTCACGGGCATCGGGAATGAGTTCCGCCCCAGCGCCTGAGGCGGCGGACCGGCTGGCCTCCGACGACGAGCAGCCCGGCGGCAACGGCCACGCGTCCGACCCCCGGATGCCGGCGGCGATCGAGGCGATCGCCGCCGCACGCCGCCGCCGCCCGCCGCAGCCCACGTGGCTGAAGGTGGGCCTGGTCGTCGTCCTGCTCGCGCTCACCTTCGTCGCGGCCAGGAGCTGCCAGCAGTCGCAGGTCCGCATCACCAAGGACCAGGCGATCACGACCGCGGAGCGGCGAATCCCGTTCGAGCCCACGCGCGTCCAGGTGCGGATGCTGCGTCAGGGTCTGGCGTCGCAGCCGTTCTGGATCGTGTCGCTGTCGGTGCCGCGCGAGGGGACGACACAGGTCTTCGACGAGCTCGCCGTCGTCCGCGTGAACGCCAACACCGGCAAGGTCGAGGACGTGCGCATCCAGCGGTGAGCGTCACCCGCCGATCGCGCAGCCCTCGGCACCGTCAGCGCGATCGTCAGTTCGGACCACACCACTCGTTCCTGCCGGCCGTCGCAGGCTCCTCGGCTCGGCGCCGACATCGAGCGGAGGTCGACGCGGCTCCGCCTGCTTGACAAGCCGGAGAACCCGGGAATAGAGTTATGATGTCCCGTTCAGTGGGACAGATTATGAGGCGGCGGGCGGCCCTGGCCCGGGGCCGCCGAGCGCCGCGGGGACTCTCCCAGGGCAGAAGGGTGCGTACCGATGACCAACGTCTTCGCACGGGCCAAGCGGCGCGTGTGGCTGAGCGGGCTCGTCTTCCTGGGCCTGACCGCGCTGCTAGGCACCGCGCTCGCCGCCTCCGCCTCCGCGCGTGAGGGGTGGCAGCTCGTCGCCAAGGAGAACTTCGGTGCTCCGCTCCCGGGCGCGGAGACCCCCTGGGTGCACGACACCTACGGCCCGAACAGCTCGTATCAGCAGCGACTGGCCCCGATCAACGACATCCCCTTCTCCGACAACGGCCAGTTCTGGACGCAGACCGGGGGCCAGGGATTCCTCAACGTGCTCAACAGCTTCCGTACGTATCGGAAGAGCTACACGTTCGGAAAGGACGGCTGGCTGACCGCGGAGCTGAATGCGCGTGCCGACACCTCCGGCAAGCTGCTGGCTCCGCCGTCGCTCACCGCCAAGACGGTGAAGGGCGCCGGCCGGGTGGGGTTCATCGAAGAGCCGATCGCCGCAAACGGCATCCTCGTCCGCTCCTCTGATCCGCTGCCGCCCGAGTATCGGATCGAGTACACGCAGAAGACGATGAACTTCGGCGGCTCACGCAACGGAGAGTGGAACTACGACGGCCTGACCAACGGCTACCTCGGGTCGAAGGCGCCCCTGGGTTGCGAGACGGCCGGACCGTGGATCTCGGGTCGGACGAGCGACTACTTCGAGCCGTCGCCCGGCCAGCTGCGGCCGTACTGCTCCTTCCCGAACGTGCCGTCGAGCTCGAACGGCTTCTACAACCTGGCGATCTCGGACTATCCGGCGGCGTCGTACAACAACACGCTGAACCACAACACGATGAAGGTCCGGATGGACACGTACAACGCTCCGGGCGGAGGGTTCAGGGTCTGCAACGCGGAGACCGGTGAGTTCTATCCCGACTCGACCGGCAACGCCTTCTTCATGTCGTTCATCAGCGTTCCGCAGGTCGGCGGTGGAGGCAGCGGCTTCTTCTATCCGCCGTCGATGACGCCCACGGCGTGCGGAAAGAACTTCGGCGACACCGGAGTCATCCAGCAGGCCCTCGAACAGGCCCAGATCGTTCCCGAGCGGATGCCCGAGAACCCGTATACGTTCGCCGTCGAGAAGGACGCCACCGGCTACACCCTCGAGGTGAGCGGCTGCTTCCGCTACGGGGGCTGCCGTACGTTCCGCCACCGTCGCGACTTCATCCAGGAAGGTCGCCCGATCTGGCACTACAACAACAAGGCCAGCCAGTACGACGGACGGTTCGACACGTCATGGACGTACAGCGGCCCGCTGGGGAGCTTCACCGTGGATCACACCTGGCCCGCCGGCTCGGCGTACCCGGATTACTTCCTCATCGGTGACCCGCACGCCAACTACTACGCGGGGACGGCGTCGATCGACAACATCCGGCTCTACGTGCCGAAGAAGAACAAGTAGGCAGACGCAACCGGAGATGTGCGGAAGCCCCGACGGCCGTCGGGGCTTTCGCACGTTCAGGGAGTGAGGACGACCTTCACCCGGAGGTCCTCACGGTCGGCCAGCGCCGAGAACACCTCCATGCCACGGCTCAGGGGCTCCGGGGTCACGAGCCGCCCGATCCGGTCCGCCTCGTCGGCGTAGAGCCTGGCGGCCTCGGCGAACTCCGCCGCCGTGTAGGCGAAGGACCCGGCCAGCTCGATCTCCCGGCGGATCACGTCGGCGAAGTCGATCTCGCTCGACTCGTGCTCCAGGCCGAGCAGCACCACCCGTCCTCCCGCCCGCGTTGCCGCGATCGCGTCGCGACGGGTGTCGGAAAGGCCCACCGCGTCGACGGCGACCTCCACCCCGCCGTCGACTGCCTCGGCGGCGAGCTCGCGCAGCGGCGTGGTCCGGGGATCGGCGACCGCAGTGGCGCCGTGGTCGAGCGCGATCTGGCGGCGCTGCTCGCTCGGCTCGGTCAGCAGGCGGACCTCGACGCCCTGCCGCGCGGCCACCATCACCGTGAGCAGGCCGAGGCAGCCTCCGCCCGCGACGCCGATCGAGCGCGTCTCGCCGGCGAGTCCCACGACGTGGATGGCGTTGGCCAGGACCTCGACGATCGCGGCGTTCACGGGATGGCCGTCGAGCGGCACGAGGTTGCGGGCGGGAACCGCGACCTTCTCCGCCAAGCCGCCCGGGGCGTTGAGCCCCATCAGCCGGCGCTTCCGGCAGAGGTTGTCGCGTCCGGCCTCGCACCACGCACAGGCGCCGCATGTGAGCGTCGGCCGGATGCAGACGGCTGCGCCCACGAGGTCCGGGTCCACGCCCTCGCCGACGCCCTCGACGACGCCGGCCACTTCATGGCCGAGAACGAGCGGCGGGACCCGCGCCTTGGAGTGGCCGAGGTAGCCGTGCAGGTCCGATCCACACACCCCGCACCCGTGCACGCGCACCAGCGCTTCTCCCGGCTCTGGGACGGGCTCCGCGACGTCCTCGAGGCGGAGGTCACGAGGACCGTGGTAGACGAGCGCTCGCATGTCGTTCCTTTCAACCTGCCGGAAGAGCAGCTAAGCTTACCCACTCATCATATGAGATGATCCCGACACCGGGATCATCGACGAGCAACGAGAGGGCGGCAGATGGAGACGCGACGGTCGAGTTCCTGGGGCGGCATCTTCCCAAGCCTTCCGACACCGTTCCGGCCCGAGGGCGGAGTGGACGTCGAGGCACAACGGCGGATCGTCCGGTTCGCGGTCGATCATGGCGCACACGGGCTGATCTGCTTCGGGCTCGCCGGCGAGGTCCTCAAGCTCGTGCCCGAGGAGCGCAAGCGCTTGTGCGACGCGATCGTGGAGGAGGCGGCCGGCGCTGTGCCCGTGCTCGTCGGAGTCGGCGCCGAGAGCGAACACGTGGCCCTCGACCTGGCCCGCGCGGCCGAGCGAGCCGGCGTCGACGGCGTCGTCATCCCGCCGCCGGTGCTCACCAAGCTCGCGCCCGCCGCGCTGCACCGCTACGTCTGCCGGATCGCGGAGCAGGTCTCGCTCCCCGTGATGGTGCAGGACGCCCCGGGGCTCCTCGGCGTCGACATGGGACCGTCGCTCGTGGGGCGGATGATCGACAGCGCCTCGAACATCCAGTACGTCAAGCTCGAGATCGCCGGCGACGGGATGTGCGCCTGGACGCAGGAGCTCGGAGACCGCGCGGCGGTGTTCGGCGGCAACGGCGGCCTCTACATCCTCGACTGCCTGCGCGCCGGCGCCGCCGGCATCGCCCCGGGCCTCGAGCTCGTCGACATGCTCGTGGCGATCTACGACGGCGAGCTCGCGGGGGAAGCCGAGCGCGCGGAGCGGCTGTTCGCGGACTTCCTCCCGATGATGGTCTTCGAGATGCAGGACCTCGATCACTACAACGCCTGCTGCAAGTACGTCCTCAGTCGCCGCGGAGTGGACCTCCCGATCGGGCTATGCCCGCCGGCGACCGATCTCGGCCCCGACAGCCACACCATGCTGGACCGCTACATCTCCGCGCTCGGGCTGGACGGACGCCCGGACTGGCTCAAGGGCCGTCGCCTCACGATGGAGGCCAGGGAAGACATCGCCGCGGCCATCGCGCGCCACGACGGCGACCTTTCGCCTTCGCTCGCGAACGACGGGAAGGTCGGCTGACGCACCGGCGGCGTCAGCTCGGGAAGGCGACCCCGTACGCCTCGCCCAACGCCTGAAGGAGCGACCGGGTGGAGGGCGTGAGGGGGATCCCGCCGGTGGATCGCTCCTGCCTCGCGCGCGCCTCGATCTCCCCCGGCGTCAGGAACGGCGCCGCCCAGTCCGCCCGCGGCGCCCGGTGCACGTGGTCGACGAGCCGGCGTAGCGACGCGTCGTAGCCGGTGTCGCCGATCGCCGGCACGTGAACGGCGAGCATCAGGTGGCCCGTGCCCTGCGCGCCGGGGGCGGCCGGGTCGCCCGGGATCCACGGGCTCGGGACCGCGCCCGGTAGACAGCCCGCCAGGACGTCGATCATGAAGGCGAGCGCGAAGCCCTTGTGGCCGGCCATCGGCAGGACCGAGTTGGCCAGCGCGGCGTCGGGGTCGGTGGTGGGCGCGCCGTCGGGCCCGAGCGCCCAGCCCTCCGGGATGGACTCGCCCGCGCGCGAGGCGAGGATGATCTTGCCCTGCGCGACCACGCTCGTCGCCATGTCCAGCGACGGTCGCGGCAGCCCGTCGGCGCCCGGGGCGGCGATCGCCACGGGGTTCGTCCCCAGCACCGGGGCGAGCGCGCCCAGGGGCCCCATGCCCGGGTCGCTGTTGCTCAGGGAGATCCCCATGCACCCGCGCTCCGCGGCCCGCTCGGCGTAGCAGGATGCGGCGCCGTAGTGCGTCGAGTTGCGGACCGCGACCACGGCGGCGCCGGCGGTCCGGGCCTTGTCGCAGCAGAGGTCCATCGCGAAGCTCGCCACGTAGCCGCCGAGCCCGTCGTGGCCGTCGACGACCGCCAGCGCAGGCAGGTCGACGACGACCTCGGGCTCGGCGTCGCCGCGCGTCGTGCCCGCGCGCAGGCGGGGGAGGTAGAAGCTGAGGAACACGACCCCGTGGGAGTCGAGCCCGCGGAGGCTCGCGTCGACCAGCGTGTCGGCGGTGGCCGCGGCGGCCGGCGCGGACGCGCCGGCGGCCCGCAGGATCTCGTCGGTCCACCGCCGAAGATCCTCAGCGGCGATACGCGGCAGTTCCCTTGACGAGTCCTCTGTCATTTCCCTATGCTCCCCACCGGCAGGTCCTCATCTGACCAACTCATAATATTACTGGAGTCCGACCGCGGATGACGTTCAACGTGGCCGTAGACATCGGTGGCACGTTCACCGATCTGGTGGCAGTCGACGAAGGCACCGGCGACATCTTTCTCGAGAAGTCCTCGAGCATGGCCGACGACCCGATCTCGGCCGTCCTGCGCGTCATCGGCAAGGCGAAGGTGGTGCCCGAGGACATCAACCTCTTCATCCATGGCACCACCGTCACCACGAACGCGCTGATCCAGCGCTCGGGCACTCGCGTCGCGTTCATCACGAACCGCGGCTTCCGGGACGTCATCTTCATCCAGAACGCCAACCGCCGGGACCTCTACAGCCTCGGGTGGCGCAAGCCGCGTCCACTTGCCTCGCGGCACGACTGCCTCGAGGTCGACTGCCGCGTGACGGACCAGGGCGAGGAGATCCGGCCGCTGGACCCGGACGATGTCGAGCGGGTCATCGAGCACCTCCGGGAGGAGCGCATCACGACCGTCGCGGTGTCGTTCCTCTTCTCTTACCTGAACCCGTCCCACGAGCTCGAGCTGGCCGAGCGCTTGCGCGGCGCGATCCCGGATCTGACCATCTCGCTGTCGCATCAGGTCTATCCGCGCTGGCGCGAGAACGACCGCGGCCACACCACGATCGCGGACGCGTACCTGAAGCCGATGTTCGCGCGCTACACGGAGAACCTGCGTTCCGGGCTCGAGGGCGCCGGCTCGGCGGCGCAGCTGCTCGTGATGAAGTCCAACGGGGGCGTGGTCGACATCGGGACCGCAGCCGAACAGCCGGTCAACTACCTGGTCTCAGGGCCCGTGGGCGGCGTGCTCGGCGGTGCCCACTTCGCATCGCTCGCGGGTATCGAGAAGATCCTCACGATCGACATCGGCGGCACGTCCTGCGACGTCGCGCTGGTGGACGACGGGGAGTTCAAGCGAGCGGAGAGCTTCGAGCTCGAGCTGGGCATCCCGATCCGCGCTCCGATGGTCGACATCCGCACGATCGGCGCCGGTGGCGGCTCGATCGCGTGGATCGACGCCGGCGGCCTGCTGCGCGTCGGCCCTCAGAGTGCGGGCTCGAGCCCCGGGCCCGCGTGCTACGCGACGGGCGGAGAGCTGCCTACGCTGACCGACGCGAACCTCCTGCTCGGACGGCTCAACGCGGGGAACTTCGCCGGCGGCGACATCGTGCTCGACGTGGGCCGCGCGCGGGCCGCGCTCGAGGAGGTGGCCGAGCCGCTCGGGCGGTCGGTCGAGGAGACGTCCGACGCCATCGTGCAGCTCGCCAACCACAACATGGTGAACGCGCTCAGCGTGATCTCGGTGGAGCAGGGCATCGATCCGCGCGACTTCGCGCTCGTCGCGTTCGGCGGCGCCGGCGCCCTGCATGCCGCCGGCATCGCTGAGATTCTCGGCATCCGCCGCGTACTCGTGCCTCCGTACCCGGGGAACACCTCGGCGTTCGGCCTGCTGACCGCGGGGCTGCGCTCGGACCTGGCCACCACGCTGCTCGTCCGCTCCGGCGACGCCAACGGCCGGGAGATGCTCAACCGCTCTCTGGAGCCGCTGCGGGAGCGCGCCGTGAGCGCCCTCGCGCGCGAGGGTTACCGCGGCGAGCCGGTGGTCGAGCAGCGCCTGGAGATGCGCTACTTCGGCCAGAACCACCACCGCGAGATCCTGATCGCCCCCGGCGCCCCGCTCGACGAGGCGGAGTACGAGGCGGCCTTCGAGGCGTTCCATCGCGACCACCGCGAGTTCTACGGCTACGAGCAGCGCGCCGACATGGTCGAGATCGTCGGCATCGTGGTGACGGCCGCGGGCGAGCGGCCCGCCCTGGCCGGCACGTTCCGCGAGCCCGACCGCGCGGTCGCCGGCGAGCAGGTGCGGCCCGTGTACTTCGGGGAGGCGGGCTGGCTCGACACCGCCATCCTCCAGCGCGAGGCCCTCGAGCCGGGCGCGACGTACACCGGCCCAGTGGTCGTGGAGGAGCGCCTGTCGACCACGCTCGTGCCACCCGGCGCGCGCCTCACCGTCGATGGCAGCGGCAGCCTGCTCGTCGAGCTCTAGAGGAGGAGGGAGATGGCAACCACAACGCCGGGCAGCACGGTCGTCGATCCGGTGACCATGACGGTCACCGCGAACTTTCTCGCCACCGTCTCGCGCGAGATGGGCGAAGCGATGAAGAACACGGCATACTCGCCGATCTTCAACGAGGCGCTGGACTTCTCGTGCGCCGTGTTCGACGACGAGGGGGAGATGATCGGCCAGGGCGAGTTCTGCCCCGCGCAGCTCGGCGCCACGACGATGGCGCTGCGCTGGATCATCGACGAGTTCGGGCTCGACGCCCTCGGCGAGAACGACGTCTTCCTCCACAACGACCCGTACTCGGGGATGAACCACCTTCCCGAGCACATGGTCGTCAAGGCCGTGTTCAACGAGGGCGAGCGAATCGGGATCGTCGTGTCGATCGGCCACATGGCCGAGGTGGGGGGGATCGCGCCGGGCGGCTTCCCGGGCGACGCCCGCGAGGTGTTCCAGGAGGGCCTGCGAATCCCGCCGGTCAAGATCGTCAAGGACGGCGTCGACGACACCGACCTGTGGCGGGTCATCCTCGCCAACAACCGGACGCCGCGCGTATCGCTGGGCGACCTGCGGGCGATGATCGGGTCGCTCTACGTCGGCGAGCGGCGGCTGCTCGAGGTGGTGCGCCGGCACGGCAACGCACGCTTCCGCGAGATCAAGGACGAGATCAAGGCCTACTCCGAGCGGCGGATGCGGGCGGCCATCTCCGCGATGCCAAGGGGCGCCTACGTCGCCCACGAGTACATCATCGACAACGACGGGTGGCTCGACGAGCCGGGCCGGATACGCGTCGAGATGCGCGTCCACGAGGATCGCATCGTCGCCGACTTCACCGGGACCGACCCGCAGCGCGACGGCTCGTGCAACCTGACGCTCGTGGCCACCGTGTCGGCGGTCTACAACGCCGTGCTGCACATGACGGACCCCGACATCCCCTCCAACGCCGGCCGCTACCGCGCGATCGAGGTGATCGCCCCGGAGGGGACGTTGGTCAACGCGACCTATCCCGTCGCGACCGTGGGCGGCAACTCCGAGGTCCATCCGCACCTGGTGACGCTGATCTGGAAGGCCATGGCCGATGCCCTGCCCGACCGGGTGGCCGCCGCCGGCTCGGAGACCGCGATGCTCGTCACGTTCGGCGGCGTCGATCCGCGCACCGGCGAGATGTTCAGCAGCCTGATCATCGAGGGACAGGGGTACGGCGGCAAGCTCGTCGGTGACGGCTGGGACGTCATCACCGTCCCGAACTCCAACTGCGTCGTCACCCCGGTGGAGGTCTACGAGACGCGCTACCCGTTGCGCCACGAGCGGTTCTCGCTCCACGAGAACTCAGGCGGCGCCGGCCGCTCTCGCGGCGGCATGGGGAGCGTGCGCGTCCTCGAGCTGCTCTCGCCGATGACCATCTCCTGCTACCACTCGAGTGAGCGCCTGTACCCGTGGGGGCTGTTCGGCGGCGGCGAGGGATCGCTCTCGTCGTTCAAGGTCAAGGCTCCCGGCGACGCGGAGTTCAAGAACTTCAAGGAGCGGTTCGGCGTGCGCTGCGCCGGCAAGTTCACCAACGTGCACCTGCCGGCCGGCTCGCTGCTCGAGCTGAGGGTCGGCGGCGGAGGCGGATACGGTGACCCCGCCGAACGCGATCCCGAGCACATCGCGGTCGACCTGCTGGAGCAGTTCTACGACGGCGAGTCGGTCCGGGCCGGCTACCCGGCTCAGTTGGAGGCCGCGATGGAAGCGCGCGACCGTCTGCTGGCGGAGCTGCGCGCCTGAAATGGTGGTCGGCGCGCCGGACAGCCGGGTATCATCGCTCGATGCACCTGCGGGGGGGTGATGGTCAATGGTGGTCCGGCCCCAGGCCAAAAAGCTCCACGAGCAGCTAGCCGAGCAGCTTGCGCGGGACATAATCAGCGGCCGGCTGCCGACCGGCGAACCGATCCCCCCGGAGCCCAACCTCGTCGAGACGTACGGGGTGAGCAAGACCGTCGTGCGCGAGACGCTCCAGCTCCTCGCCTCCGCCGGCCTGCTGCACATCCAGCATGGCAAGCGCACGATCGTCACGCCGGTCAGCGAGTGGTACATCCTGAGCCCTCTGGTCCAGCACGCCTATCGCGCGGAGGGCTTGGCCGGCGTGATGATCGAGGACCTCTACGAAGTGCGGCTGGTCCTCGAGCCGCAGGCCGCCCGATGGACGAGCGAGCGCGCGAGCGATGAGCACGTCCAGGAGATTGCGAGCCTGGTCGAGAGTATGGAGCGTTCGATCGAGCAGCAGGACGATGCGGAGTTCCTGGGGTACGACCGCGAGTTCCACGCCGCGATCATCGGAACCGGCGCGTCGAACCGCGTGCTCCACGCGATCCTGAAGACCATCCACTCCCTGCTGTCGACGAGCTGGATGCTGACGACGCTCACCGCGGGCCAGCGGCGGACCGTCGTCGACCAGCACCGGGCCATCGCGGACGCGATCGCGGCGCGCGACGCCGACGCGGCCGAGAAGGCCATGCGCGACCACCTCATGTGGGCTGCGCAGGCGGACCGCGAGACGAACTGGGGCTCGCAGCGGCCGTCGGAGACCATGGCCGGGTGAAGGCCGTCGTCGCGGAGGAGTTCGGCGCCCCTTGGACGGTCGCCGAGCGCGAGACGCCGGAGGTGGGCCCGCGCGACGTGCTCGTGCGCGTCCTGGCGTCCGGCGTCTGCTACACCGACGTGCACCAGCTCCGGGATCCCCGCTTCGGGACGGTGTTCCCGCGCATCCCGGGCCACGAGCCGGTCGGCGAGGTCGTCGAGCTCGGCTCCGAGGTGACCGAGCTGTCCGTGGGGGACCGCGTCGGCGCGGCGTACGTGCAGCGCTGGTGCGGGTGCTGTCGATACTGCGCGCGCGGGCGCTATGAGCACTGCCCGGCGACGTCGGTCACCGGCGGCACGGTCGACGGCGGCCACGCCGAGCTGGTGGCGATGGACGCCGGCTCGGTCGAGCGCGTCCCCGACGGGCTCGATCCCGTCGAGGCCGCTCCGGTGTTCTGCGCCGGCTTCACCGTCTACTCGGGGATCGTCGACGCCGAGGTGCGGCCCGGCGATCGCGTCGCGATCGTGGGGATGGGCGGCCTGGGGCACCTCGGGCTCCAGTACCTCGTCGCACTCGGAGCCGAGGCGTTCGCCGTCACCCGCAGCGAGAGCAAGCGCGCCGAGCTGCTCGAGCTCGGCGCGCACCACGTCGTCGTGGCCGACGGGAGCCCCGGAGCGCAGCTGGCGGCCGCCGGCGGGATGGACGCGATCGTCAACGCCGGCAACGGCGTCGACCCCGAGCTACTGCGCGGGCTCGCTCCCTACGGCCGGCTCTCCCTCGTCGGCCAGAGCCACGAGACGCTGCGCGTCACGCCCACCGACATGATCTTCGCCAAGAGCACGATTCGCGGCTCCAGTCAGGGTCCCCGCGACCGGCTTACCGAGGTCCTCGCGCTTCACGCCCGCGCCGGCGTCCGGACGATCATCGAGAGCTACTCGCTCGACGAGGCCCTCGTGGCGCTTTCCCGCGTCGAGAGCGGTGACGTCCGCTTTCGCGCCGTGTTGGTGCCCTGACCGTCTCCCACGGCGTGACACGGCAGAAGTCTTGACAGACGTCTCGAACGGCTGATATACAGATATGGTCTCCGGTTGAGCCGAACAGGAGATGAGCCGTGAGATGAGGCGCTGGGGTCGATTGTCCACCTACGAGGGGGAGGGTACGCCGATCCGTGATCGGCGGTCCCCATGGCCGGTAGCCCGTGCGCGGCGGTGACCCGAACATGGAGAAGACGTTGACCACGATCGCGCCGCCCGAGCACCGGCTCGCCCGGACCGACATCCACCTGTTCTTCGATCCCCGGGAGGAGCCTCGGCTGACGGTTCCCCCCGGGAGCCGGGTCCTGGTCGAGACCGAGGACGCCCACATGGGCAGCATCCGCAGCGAGAGCGACGTCTACGCGAGCCTGCCGGACGTCTTCGCGAAGTTGGGCGGGGCGAATCCCGTGACCGGGCCGATCTATGTCGAGGGCGTCGAGCCCGGCGACTGCGTGGCCATCACGATCGAGGACATCGTCCCCGGGCCGGTGCAAGGGCAGGGGTACACCGTCCTGACCCCCGGGCTTGGCGGTCTCGTGAGCGACTACTCGCTTCAGCCTGCGCTGAAACCGAGGACGGTCATCTGCCCGATCGCGGACGGGGAGATCAGCTTCCCGACGACCCGCGGCGCGATCACGCTGCCGGTCGCGCCGTTCCTCGGGACCATCGGTGTCGCGCCGGCCGCCGAGCGCCGGCTGTCGTTCTTCCATAGTCCGGAGTTCGGCGGCAACACCGACCTCCCCCTGCACGGCATCGGGTCGACCGTGGTGATGCGTGCCAACGTGCCCGGCGGCCTCATCTCGATGGGCGACGCGCACGCCACGCAGGGCCACGGCGAGATCTCGGGCGCGGCCATCGAGTGCCAGGCCGACGTGATCATCCGCATCGACCGAATCCCGGCGGACGAGGCCCAGTACGTCGGCCTCCCGCAGGTCAACACCGACAGGGCGATCGGCTCGGTCGCGGCGCTCGGGGGCGTGCATCTGGGGGATGTGGTCCGGGCGGCCTACATCGACCTCATCAGGCGCCTCGTCGCCTATCACGGGCTGGAGCTCGACGAGGCTTACCTCCTCGCGTGCCAGACCGCGCAGGTGACGGTCGGCCAGGTCGTCGACCCGCTGTACTCGGCCGCCGTCAGCATCGAGCGGCGCATCTTCGAGTAGTGCCGGCGATGGCCCTGCATGCCATGGTCGACGAGCCGACGGTCTCCGAGCGGCTGTTCGCCGGCGGCACGACGGGGTTCCTGTTCCTCGTGTCGGACGATCGGGCAGAGGCGCGGTTGGCCGTCTGGGCCGCGGTCGCGGAGAAGTTGGGGTTCAGCGGACTGCTGTGCCAGGTGCGCGAGGACGACCACGGCGCCGACGCCCGGGCCGCCGCGGCCCGGCTGTCGCACCTCGGGGTCGGCCGCTTTTGCGTCGTGGCGGCGCAGGGAGCCGCCTGGGCGTCGACGTGCCTGGCAGGCGAGCCGGCATCGCGGGCCATGGTGCTCGTCGCGCCGTCGCCCACCGCCCCGACGCGGGCCGAGTGGCGCGCGGCGCGGCTCCCGCGGCTCCTCATCGTCGACGCCGACGACGGGGCGCAGCAGCGCGCCGCCCGGGCGCTGCGGCGCGCGGCGGCCGGCCCGATCGTGGTCCGCCATGTTCACGGCGACGAGGAGGAGGACGCGCTCGGCGGGGTGTTCGGCGTCCGGGCCGGTGAGGCCGCCCTCAAGTTCTGCCTGCCGTTCCTAGGCGGCGTCCCGGCGCCGACGTCATTCGAGGAGAGAGGAAGAGGAGCAGATGTCTGACATGCCCCGCGAGCAGCCGCCCGTCGACCGCCTGGTCGGCGAGCTCAACAAGGGCCGCGTCTCCCGGCGCGTCTTCATCGCCCGCGCCTCGGCGCTCGGCCTGTCGCTCCCCACGATCGCCACCGTGCTCGCCGCCTGCGGCGGCGGCGACGATACGAGCGACACCGCCGACACCGAGCAGAAGTCGGTGAAGCTGGCCGAGGGGCAGCCGGGCGGGACGCTCCGCGAGGGGTACGACCAGGACTTCTCGCGCATGGATCCGATCAACACCAGCTGGTACGACCCGGCGTTCTTCGCGCTCTATGAGGCCGTGGTGACCCGGGACGCGGACAACAAGTTCGTCCCCGAGCTGGCCGAGAGCTGGGAGACGAGCGAGGACGGGCTGACCTGGACGTTCAAGCTCCGGCCCGACGTGAAGTTCCACTCGGGCGCCGCCCTGGACGCCGAGATGGTCGCGCGCGTCTTCAACACGATCATCGACCCGGACGCGGCCAGCCCGCAGCTCGCCCAGTGGGCGCCGGTCAAGCGCACGCGCGCGATCGACGCAACGACGTTCGAGGTCCAGGTCGCCCACCCGTTCGCGAACCTCCCCAACGTGATCAGCACCGGCTACTCGCGCATCTGCAACATGGACATGCGCGAGAAGCTCGGAGACGACTACGCGATCAAGAAACTCGACGGATCGGGCCCGTTCACCTTCACCAAGTGGGTGCCCGGCAGCAGCGTCTCGGTCGAGCGGTGGGAGGAGTACCCCGGACCCATCGTCCCGTTCTTCGTCAACAAGGAGAAGGCGTACCTCGACGGAATCGACTGGAGGTTCATCCCGGAGTCGGCCACCCGCGCCCTCCAGATCGAGCAAGGTGAGCTCGACACGCTCAAGGGCCCCGCGTATCAGGACGTCGAGCGGCTGAAGTCCAACGGCGACCTCGTCGTGACCGAGGTCGGCGAGCAGTCCCTGTGGTACCTCGGGCTCAACTTCGAGCGCCTCGAGTTCGGCGACCTCAAGGTCCGCCAGGCGGTCTCGCAGGCGATCGACCGCGACGCCATCGTCGACCGGCTGGTGTTCGGCCACGGCAAGGCGGCGTACGGTCCCCTCCCGCCGGCGGCCCCGGACTACGACAGCGCGGTCGAGGAGCACAACCAGTTCGACCCGGAGCGCGCCAAGGCGCTGATGGAGGAGGCCGGCTGGACCGCTGGAGGCGACGGCACGCTGGCCAAGGACGGGAAGCCGTTCGAGTTCGAGCTCGCGACCTCCAACGAGTCGTTCATGCAGACGCTCGGCACGGTGATCCAGGAGCAGCTGCGAGACATCGGCATGAAGGTGCGCGTGCGGTCCTACGACGGCGCGACGCACTTCCAGAAGATGGGCGAGGGCGTGGACTCCTTCCTCTTCCGGTACGCCTGGCCGAACCCGTACGACGTCTACATCGTGATCAGCGACTCCGGCGCCGCGCCGGTGCCCAACTGGCAGCGCGCGAGCATCAAGGCCCTCGACCAGGCGCATCGCGACTATCAGGAGGCGGCCGACGAGGAGCAGCTGCAGGCGGCCAGCTCGAAGGGGCAGACGGTGGGGGCGGAGGAGCTCCCGTTCGTGCCGATCTTCAACCCGTCGGCGATCTGGGTCAACCGCAAGCAGGTCCGCAACTACATGCCGATCTCCTGGAACCTCTGGCCCTACTACAACGATGTGTGGATCGAGCAGGAGAGCTGAGCCGCGGGCCGGGGCGGACCGTTGAGCCGCGGCCTCGGCCTGTACGCTCTGCGGCAGCTGCTGTACGCGACCCTCGTCGCGGTGATCGCGTCGGTGGCCGTGTTCTACGCCCTGCGGGTGTCGCCGGGCGATCCCGTCAACGCCATCCTGAACCCGCTCGCGCTCGAGCAGGCGCGCGACGCTCTGCGCGAGCGGCTGGGGCTCGACCTGCCGATCTACCAGCAGTACTTCGTGTACGCCGGCAACGTGCTGAGCGGCGACCTCGGGACGTCGCTGCGCTCGGGGCGCGGGATCGGCTCGCTGATCGTCGAGTACGGGGGCAGGACGCTGCTGCTCACCGGCACTGCGATGGTGCTCAGCTACGTCATCGCGATCCCGCTCGGCGTCATGGCCGCCGTCAAGCGGAACTCGGTCTGGGATCAGTCGTCCATGGTGCTGGCGAACCTCGGGATGGGAATCCCGGGGTTCTGGCTCGCCCTGCTGCTGATCATCCTGTTCAGCGTCAATCTCGCCGTGCTCCCCGTGGCAGGCTCGGGCACGCCCGCGCATCTCGTCCTGCCCGCGTTCGTGCTCGCGGTGGAGGGGACCGCGGTGACCATGCGGCTGATGCGGTCATCGATGCTCGAGCACCTGGGCCAGGACTACGTCCGCACGCTCTACGCGAAGGGGCTCGACGGCAGGCGCGTCGTCTGGGTGCACGCCCTGCGCAACGCGATCATCCCGATCATCTCGATGGCCGGCCTGCGCTTCGGGTGGATCATCGGCTACGCGCTGATCGTGGAGACGGTCTTTCAGTGGCCGGGGCTCGGGTTCCTGCTGGTCGACTCGGTCATCCGGCGCGACTATCCCGTCGCGCAGGCGCTGGCCCTGCTGCTCACATTCGCGGTGATCACCGGCAACTTCCTCGCCAACCTCGCCTACGCGGCCGCCGATCCGCGGATCCGCTCCGGCGCCGCCCACTGACGCATGGCGTCCCCCAGCACGAACCCCGCCACTTCCGCCGCGGCCCCGGTCCCGGACCTGTTGACGCGGCGGGCGGCGTGGAGCGACGGCCTCGGGACCCTCGCCGCGAACAAGATGGTGGTCGTGGGCGCGCTGATCTCGCTCGCCTACGTCGTGCTCGGGATCATCGGCCCCTGGATCGCCCCGTACGACTACCGCGACCAGAGCCTCCTCGACGCGATGCTCCCGCCGCTGAGCGATGGCCATCTGCTCGGCACGGACCAGCTCGGCAGGGACCTGCTGAGCCGGGTGCTGGTCGGCATCCGGATATCGCTCATCGTGGGCCTGGTCATCACGCTCACCTCCGTGCTCTTCGGCGGCCTCCTTGGCGTGCTGGCCGGCTACTTCGGGGGCAAGACCGACGGCCTGGTCAGCGTGGCCGTGGACGTGGCGTGGGGGTTCCCGCTCGTGCTCGTGGCCGTATTGCTCGTGGGCGCGATCGGCCCCGGGCTCGGGGCCATGATGATCGCCGTCGGCATCGTCAACTGGGCGAGCTTCGCCCGCATGATCCGGGGAGAGACACTCGCCTTGCGCCAGCGCGAGTTCATCGAGGCGGCGCGCGCTCTCGGTGTGCCGCCTACGCGCATCATCCTGCGCCACGTCCTCCCGCATACGCTGCCGGTGGCGCTCGTGATGAGCTCGTACTACGTCGCCCTGGCCGTCATCTTCGAGGCGGGCTTCTCGTTCATCGGCATCGGCGCCCAGCCGCCGACGCCCAGCCTCGGCCAGATGATCGGGACCGGGCGCGAGTACATGCTCGCCTCCCACTGGGTGATCACCGTCCCGGGGGTGACGATCGCCCTGATCGTCATCGGCCTCAACATGCTCGGCGACGGCCTTCGCGACGTGTTCGACCCGAAGCTCCAGGACCGATGACGAGCCTCCTGGAGATCGACGACCTGTACGTCGAGCTGCGCCTCCGCCGCCGCACGATCCACCCGCTGAACGGCGTGAGCCTCGAGGTGCGCGCCAACGAGACACTCGGCCTGGTGGGGGAGTCCGGGTCGGGCAAGTCGATGCTGTCGCTCGCGATCATGCGCCTGCTCCCGCGTCCGTTCGGGCGCGTGGCCCGCGGGGGGATCCGCCTCAAGGGCGAGGACCTGCTCGGGTTGCCGGAGCCGTCGATGCGCGGAGTTCGCGGCGATCGGATCTCGATGATCTTCCAGGAGCCGATGACCGCGCTCGACCCGCTGTTCACGGTCGGCTCGCAGATCACGGAGGCGATCCGCGCGCATCGCAGGCTCGGCGCCGACGAAGCGCGGCGCCTGGCCGTGGAGATGCTCGAGCGCGTGGAGATCCCCTCGGCCGCGCAGCGGCTCGGCAGCTACCCGCACGAGCTGTCCGGCGGCATGCGGCAGCGGGTCATGATCGCCATGGCGCTGTGCCTGCGCCCCGAGATCCTGCTGGCGGATGAGCCCACGACCGCGCTCGACGTGACGGTGCAGGCGCAGATCCTCGACCTCATCGTCGACCTGCGGCGCGAGCTGGGGATGGGCATCGTCCTGATCACGCACGACCTCGCGGTCGTCGCCGAGGTGGCCGAGCGCGTGGCGGTGATGTACGCCGGCGAGCTGATGGAGGTCGCGCCGGCCGCCCGTCTCTTCTCGCGGCCGAGGCACCCGTACACCAACGGCCTGCTGAGGTCGACGCCCGCCGCTGATAACGGGCGGCGGAGCCTGTACGTGATCCCGGGACGCCCGCCCGACCTCACGTCCGTCCCCGCCGGATGCCCGTTCGCCCCGCGCTGCCCCCAGGCGATCGAGCGCTGCACCGTCGAGCGGCCGGTCGTCGAGATCGACGGGCACGACCCGAGCCACACGTTCCGCTGCTGGAACCCCGTCCCGGTGGGCGATGACTGACGGCTCGCCGGAACCCGTCGTGACGGTCGAGCGAGCCGCTCGCCTGTTCTCGATCAAGCGTCACGAGTTCGACCGGCGCCCGCGACAGCTGCGCGCCGTCGACGACGTGTCGCTGACGATCGCGCCGGGCGAGTGCCTCGCCCTGGTCGGCGAGTCCGGGTCCGGGAAGAGCACGCTCGCTCGCTTGGTGCTCGGGCTGATGCCGCTGACCAGCGGCCGGGTGACCGTGACGGGAGTCGACGTTCAGGTCGCGAGCGCGCGGGAGCTGCGCGCGCTCCGGCGCCGGGCGCAGATCGTCTTCCAGGACCCGTACTCCTCGCTGGACCCGCGCCAGTCGATCGAGAGCATCGTGGGGGAGGGGCTACGCGGTCGCTCACGCGCCGAGCGTCGGGCGGCAGTGCACCGCGTGCTCGATCGCGTCGGCCTGCCGCCGGAGTTCGGCCGGCGGTTCCCACATCAGCTCTCGGGGGGCCAGCGCCAGCGCGTGAGCATCGCGCGTGCGCTCGCGGTCGAGCCGACCTTCTTGGTCCTCGACGAGCCGGTGTCCGCCCTCGACGTGTCGATGCAGTCGCAGATCCTGAACCTGCTGCGCGAGCTTCAGGACGACCTCGGCCTGACCTACCTGTTCATCTCCCACGACCTCGGCGTGGTGAGGCACGTCGCGGACCGGGTCGCGGTCATGTACCTGGGGAAGGTCATCGAGCTAGGCGCCACGGAGGACGTGTTCGAGGACCCGCAGCATCCGTACACGCAGGTGCTGCTGTCGGCCATGCCGAGCCTCGACCCCAAGCACCGGCGCGAGCGGCTGAAGCCGCGCGGAGAGCTCACGAGCCCGATCGACCCGCCCGACCAGTGCCGCTTCGCGACCCGCTGCTTCAGGGCCCAGGAGCCATGCTTCGCGGGCCATCCCCCGCTCGGCGTGGGCGGCACTCCGGAGCATCCCGCCGCATGCCTGTACCCGGGGCGGGACCCCGACCTGAGGCTCGTACCGAGCCACGCATCCGCCGCGAGAAAGGAGCGCACGTGACCGACACGGTCTTCCTGGACGAGCTCACCGATCCCGAGGTCGCCCAGTACCTCGAGCGCAACGACCTGCTCCTGATCCCGACCGGGGCAACGGAGCAGCACGGGCCGCACGGCCCGCTGGGGACGGACGTGATCATCCCGCGCGAGGTGAGCCGGCGCGTGGCGACGGAGCTCGGCGGGCTCGTCGCTCCCCCCGTCGCATACGGGATATCCGCCGGCCATCGGGGCTTCAACGGTCTCGGCTACGTCCGTCCGAGCACGTTCATGGCGGTGATCGGCGACCTCATCGCCTCGTTCGCCGAGTCCGGCTTCCGCCGGATCGTGTTCATCAACGGCCACTACACGAACTTCCCCGCCATCAACCTCGCCGCGTTCGAGGCCGCCGACCGGATCCCAGACGGGACGCACGCGTGGGCGATGTCCTATTGGGACGCGCTCCCGCCGGAGGAGGCCGAGGAGTACCTGAGCCTGTCGTCGGGCCTGCACGCGAACATCGGCGAGACCGCAGCGGTCATGGCGGTCCGCCCCGAGCTCGTCAAGCTCGATCGCGCGGTCGAGGGCTGGCCGCGGCTCCCGGACTTCCAGGGCCCGCCGATGCCGACGATCTTCGCCTACTACGAGACCCGCCCGCGGTCCACGTACTGGTCGCTTCCGGAGGGGGTCTGGGGTGACCCACGGGGCTCCAGCGCGGAGCTCGGCGAGAAGTTCCTCACCCAGATCACCCGCGCGGTCTGCCGCGTGGTGGCCGATGTCGACACCGCCGATCGGCAGATGCGCCTGGAGCAGCCCGGCAGCCGTCCGCTGCAAAGCGCCCGAGCATAAGGAGAACCACGTGGCTTCCAAGAAGTCGGTCCTGCCCACCGAGAAGGGCCCGCACCCGCTCCCGTGGCCGTACTCGCACGCCGTTCAGGTCGGCGAGACGCTGTACATCGCCGGCCAGGTGTCGCTCGACGAGTCGCTGCGCATCGTCGCCCCGAACGACGGCGCGGGGCAGGCCCGCCAGACCTGGAAGAACATCCAGATGATCGTGGAGGCGGCGGGCGGCAAGGTCACCGACGTGGTCCGCGTCGCGACCTATGTGGCCGACATGTCGATCATCGAGGAGATCCACGAGGTCCGGCGCGAGTTCTTCCCCGACGGCGACTACCCGGTCGCCACCGTGGTCGAGGTCGCGCGGCTCGGGCTCGACGGGCTGCTGTTGGAGACCGAGGCGATCGCGGTCATCGGCTCCAGCTGATCACGGCCGAGAGACGAGCCCGGTGCCGTACGCGCTGCTGTCCGACGGGACTCCGCTGCACTACGTCGAGGCGGGTGAGGGTGCGACGATCCTGCTGATGCCCGGCTGGACCTTCACGACCCGGATCTGGCGGCGTCAGCTGGACGACCTCGCGCGCGACCACCGGGTGGTCAGCCTCGATCTGCGAGGCGCCGGAGAGTCGGGCAAGCCGCGCGGTGGGCACTCGCTCAGCGGGTACGCTCGAGACACGGCGGAGCTGCTCGAGCAGCTCGACCTGCGCGACGTGACGGTGGTGGCGTGGGCCATGGCTGCGTCCGTCACCGTCACGGCGCTGGCGGCGGGGCACGGCGGACGCATCGGCCGCTTCGTCTGGGTCGACCACAGCCCGCGGTTCACGTGTGCCCCCGGGTGGCCGTATCCCCTCTACGGGGACATGACTCCCGACACGCTCGACGCGACACTGCTGGCGTTGGACGGCGACCGGCCGGCGATGACCTGGGACCTGATCGACTCGATGTTCGCCAACCCGATCGACCCCGCCGACCGGCGCGAGATGTACGTCGAGATCATGAAGACCCCGACCCGCGTGGCGGTCGACATGCTGGCGGACGTGGCTCGTACGGATCTTCGGCCGCTGCTGGACGATGTCCGCGTGCCCGTGCTCGCGGTGAACGGGCGGGAGAGCATCGTCCCGCCGGACGTCGGGCCGTGGCTGGCCGGTGCGCTGCCCGACGGCCGAGCCGTCGTGCTCGACGGGGCCGGACACGCGCCGTTCTGGGACGACCCTCAGGCGTTCAACCGGGCCGTCCGCGACTTCGTGGGCGGGTGAGCATGCCGAGTGACGGAGGACGTCTCGCCGGCAAGGTCTGCATCGTCACAGGCGGCGGACGCGGGCTCGGCAAGGCGATCGGCGTCCGGCTGGCCGCCGAGGGGGCGAGCGTCGTTCTCGTCGCCCTCCACGAGGAGACGGCCGGCGCCGCGGCAGCCGAGATCGAAGCATCCGGCGGACGGGCACTCGGCGTCGCCGCCGACGTCGCCAGCGAGGGGGACACGCAGCGATACGTCGAGGAGACGCTGCGTGCCTTCGGGCGCTTGGACGTGCTCGTCAACAACGCGGGCACGATCGCCGTCGGCCCCTGTGTCGACACCTCGCTGGAGGAGTGGGAGCGGGTCGTCGGCGTGAATCTCCGCGGCACGTTCCTCGGCTGTCGGGCGGCGGCGCGGCAGCTCATCGCCCAAGGCGAGGGCGGGAGGATCATCAACTGCTCGTCGGGCGCCGGCCGGCGTGGGAACGGGATGATCGCCGGCTACACAGCCACGAAGTTCGCTGTGATCGGTCTGACGCAGAGCCTCGCCGTCGAGCTTGCGCCACACCGCATCACCGTCAACGCCTATTGCCCCGGGCACGTGACGAGCACGCCGATGTGGGACTTCCTGGACGCCGAGTTCGGGCGGCTCACGGGAGCCGGCCCCGG
>CAWJNK010000013.1:0-618100 GCA_963844205.1 uncultured Solirubrobacteraceae bacterium | reverse complement strand
GCGTCGGCCTCCAGACCGAGCGAGCGGGCGAGCGCGGCGGCGCGCTGGGCGGAGCGCTGGGCGCCCTCGTACAGCGCGCGGTCGGTCTCCAGCGCCGCGCGGATGTCCAGCGGCGCGGGCGGCAGGCCGACCGAGCTGGTGGGCAGCTCGATGAGCTCGAAGGCCAGGCCCGCCTTCCATACGACCACGACCAGGGCGGGGCGTCCGGACAGCAGGTCGGCTGCCTCGCGTATCGCGTGCTCCGACGTCGGCGTCCCGTCGTAGCCGATCATGATCGGGCTGGAACGCATCGTCCGCGTCCAGGTAAGGCGCGGCCCCCGGTCGTCAAGGCTCTTGACGGCGGGCGCGCGCGGCGTACGCCTGTGACATGAGCGACGACAACCCGTTGCGGTTGAGGCTCGAGCGGCTCACCCTCGAGGAGGCCGTGTGGCTGGCGTGGCTGATCGTGGTGCTCGCGCTCGCGACGATCGCGCTCGTGCTCCTGGTGTTCCTCGTGGTGCTGTAGGGACCACGACCCGTCCCCCGCCGAACCACTTGTCGCCCGGCGCGGCGGGCCTAGACCCCAGTGCGATGACCGGTCTCCGCTGCGACGTGCACCACGGCATGACTGCGCTCCACTAGGCGCGTCATGCCCGCCGTCCTCGGAGTCAATGCCGTCTTCCACGATCCAGCCGCCGCGCTCCTCGTCGACGGTGAGATCGTCGCCGCCGCGGAAGAGGAGCGCTTCTCCCGGCGCAAGCACGGCAAGGCGCCGGTGGCGTTCTCCACCTGGGAGCTGCCCGAGCAGGCGATGGCGTTCTGCCTCGCCGAGGCGGGGCTGGAGCCCGCCGACCTCGACGCCGTCGCGTACTCGTACGACCCGGAGCTCGCGCCGCAGGTCAACGGCGATGTCACGGCTGCCGAGTGGGAGGGCCTGCGCACGCTGTACGCGCGCCGGGCGCCGCTGTTCCTGCGCACGAGCCTGCCCGGTCTCGACCCGGCCAGGGTCCGCTGGGTCCCGCACCACGTCGCTCACGCGGCGTCGGCCACCTTCGCGTCGGGCATGGACCCCTGCGACGTTCTCGTCGTCGACGGCCGCGGCGAGCGGACCTCGCATCTGGCAGGCCGGTTCGCGGGCGGGCGTCTCGACGTGCTGGCCGCCCAGGCGTTGCCGCACTCGCTGGGGCTGCTGTATGAGGAGCTGACCGCGCACCTCGGCTTCCGCCGCTCGTCTGATGAGTACAAGGTCATGGCGCTGGCCTCCTCCGGGGAGCCGTCGTCGCTCGACGAGCTGCGCAGGCTGGTCCGCGCCGACGGGCGAGGCGGGTTCGCGATCGGCGCCGTCGATCTCGAGCGGCTCGCACCTTCACGGGCGCCGCGTCAAGCCTTGGAGCGTGCACATGCCGACCTGGCGGCGAGCGTGCAGCGGCGCCTCGAGGAGGTGCTGCTCGACCTCGCCGCGCTGGCTGCACGCGAGGACCGGCGGCCGGGACCTCGCGATGGCGGGCGGCGTGGCGCTCAACTGCGTCGCCAACTCGCGCCTGTGGCGCGAGGGCGCGTACGAGCGGATCTGGGTCCAGCCGGCGGCGGGCGACGCCGGGACGGCGCTCGGCGCCGCCATGCACGTTGCTGCCGAGCTCGGCGACGACGTCCAGCCGATGCGGACGGTGGCGCTCGGGCGCGGCTGGGACGACGCCGCACTCGAGCAGGCGTTGCGCATGGCGGGCGTGCCGTACCGGCGCACGACCGACATCTCGGCGACGGTCGCCGAGGCGCTGGCTCGGAACGAGGTCGTCGCCTGGTTCCAGGGTCGCTCCGAGTACGGCCCCCGCGCGCTCGGCCACCGCTCGCTGCTCGCGGACCCGCGTGCTCGGGGCAACGTGGAACGCCTGAACGACGTCAAGGGCCGCGAGCAGTTTCGGCCTATCGCTCCGATGGTGCGCGCCGAGCGCGCGCCCAAGGTCTTCGCGGGGCCGCTGCCGTCCCCGTTCATGCTCTTCACGCACGAGGTGCGACCCGGCTGGGCCGAGCGCATCCCGGCCGTCGTGCACGTCGATGGCACCGCGCGGATCCAGACCGTCGACCCGGTCGACGAGCCGACGGTGGCGCGGATGCTCACGCGCTTCGAAGCGCTGACCGGCGTGCCGGTCGTCGTCAACACGAGCCTCAACACCGCCGGGCGGCCGATCGTCGACGACCCGCGCGACGTGCTCGAGTGCTTCGGCTCGGCCCCGATCGACCTGCTCGCGATCGGCCCGTTCGCGGTTCGGCGGGCGGCCGGAGCGGAGGTTGCGTGAGGTACGAGGTCGTCATCCCCACGATCGGGCGGCCGTGCGTGCGCACGCTGCTTCCGGCGCTCGCTGCGGGCGACGGCGCGCTGCCTGAGCGCGTGCTGCTCGTGGACGACCGCGCCGACCGGTCCGAGCCGCTGGTCTCGCCGCGCAACCTGGGACCGTTGATCGGCCGCGTGCATGTCCTGGCCGGCCCCGCGCAGGGGCCCGCCGCCGCGCGCAACCGCGGCTGGCGCGCGACGCGGGAGGAGTGGGTCGCGTTCCTCGACGACGACGTCGTGCCCGTGCCCGGCTGGCGCGCCGAGCTGGCCGCGGACCTCGACGGCGCCGGCGCCGACGTGGCCGGCTCCCAGGGCGCGATCCGGGTACCGCTTCCGCGTCACCGGCGCCCGACCGACTGGGAGCGCAACGTCGCCGGCCTCGAGCGCGCGCGGTGGGCGACGGCCGACATCGCCTACCGGCGCGGGGCGCTGGCCGCGGTCGGCGGCTTCGACGAGCGCTTCCCGCGCGCGTACCGCGAGGATGCCGAGCTCGGCCTACGGCTCACCGGTTCCGGTCTTCGGATCGTCAGTGGCCGCCGTACCGTCCTGCATCCCGTCGGCGCGTCCGGCCCAGCCGTTTCGCTGGCCAAGCAGGCCGGCAACGCCGACGACGTCCTTATGCGCCGGCTGCACGGTCGCGCATGGCGCGAGCGGGCCGGCGCGCCGCGCGGTCGCCGGCAGCGCCACCTCGTGACCGCGGCGGCGGGCATCGTGGCCGTCGCCGCGGGCACCACTGCCGCCGCGTCGCCGCGCCTGGCTGCGACCGCCTCACGGCTCGCCCCGCCGGCCGGCGCGGCGTGGCTCGCGGGGTCGGTCGAGCTCGCCCTTGCGCGGATCGTGCCGGGCCCGCGGACGGTGGGCGAGGTCGCGACGATGGCGTGGACCAGCGTGCTCATGCCGTTCGCCGCGACAGGGTTCTGGCTGCGCGGGCAGCTCGCCCGGCCGGCTGCCGACTCGGCGCCGCGGCCACGGCCGCGGGCGGTCCTGTTCGACCGCGACGGGACGCTCGTCGTCGATGTGCCCCACAACGGCGATCCGGAGCGTGTCGAGCCGGTGCCCGGCGCCGTGGATGCGCTGGACCGGCTGCGGGCCGCGGGCATCCGGACCGGCCTCGTGTCCAACCAGAGCGGCGTCGCGCGCGGACTGATCACGCGCGCGCAGGTGGAGCTGGTCAACGCGCGAATCGACGCGCTGCTCGGGCCGCTCGGACCCGTCGAGTGGTGCCCGCACGCGCCTACCGACGGCTGCGGATGCCGCAAACCGGCGCCCGGCCTCGTCCTGCGAGCCGCCGCGCGGCTGGGCGTCGACCCGCGATGCTGCGCGGTCGTGGGCGACATCGGCGCCGACGTCGAGGCGGCGCGGGCGGCCGGCGCCCGCGGCGTGCTCGTGCCCACGGAGCGCACGCGCGCGGCGGAGATCGCGGCGGCCCGCGAGGTCGCGCCCGACCTGCGCCGCGCGATCGATCTGCTGCTCGACGGCCGGCAGCCCGGTGACCCCGAGCCCGAGCCGATCGAGGCGGCGCGATGACCCGCGTGCTCGCCGCGCGGCTCGACAACGCCGGTGACGTGCTGCTCGCCGGACCGGCGCTCCGCGCCCTGGCCGCCGGTGCCGACGTGACGCTGCTGTGCGGTCCGCGCGGGCGGCCGGCGGCGGAGTTGCTGCCGGGTATCGACGGCGTCGTCTGCTGGCGGGCGCCGTGGATCGATCCGCAGCCAGACCCCGTCGACTCCGGCGACGTCGCGGCGGTCGTCGAGCGCGTCGCGGCCGTGCGCGCGGACGCCGCGATCGTGTTCGGCTCGTTCCACCAGAGCCCGCTGCCGACCGCGCTCGTGCTGCGGCTGGCGGGCGTTCCGTGGATCGCCGCGACGACGGTCGACTATCCGGGCAGCCTGCTGGATCTGCGGCACCGCATCGACGACGACGTCCACGAGGTCGAGCGGTCACTCGACCTGGTGCGCGCAGCGGGCTTCGACCTCCCGCCCGGCGACGGCGGCGAGCTCCGGGTGGCGACCGTGGCGCCCGGCCGGCCGGCCGGCGAGTACGTGGTCGTCCATCCCGGCGCCTCTCAGTCGGCCCGGGCGTGGGCGCCGTCCCGCCACGCAGAGCTGGTCCGAGACCTTGCCGCCGCCGGCCGCCGGGTCGTGGTCACCGGCGGGCCCGCAGAGCGTGCGCTGACCGCGCTCGTCGCGGCGGCGGGCGGCATCGATCTCGGCGGCGCCACCGACTTCGCCGGCCTGGCCGGCGTCATCGCCGGCGCCGGCGCGATCGTGGTCGGCAACACCGGCCCCGCACATCTCGCGGCCGCCGTCGGGACGCCGGTGGTGTCGCTCTATGCCCGGACCGTCCCGGCGGTCAGGTGGCGGCCGTGGAGGGTGCCGCACGAGCTCCTCGGCCTCGACGTCCCGTGCGCCGGCTGCCGCGCTCGCACGTGCCCCGTCGCCGGGCACCCCTGCCTCGGCGGGATCGAGGTCGCCGACGTCGTCGCCGCCGTCGAGCGCCTGGCGCCGGTGGGGATGCCGGCGTGAGGATCCTCCTGTGGCACGTCCACGGCGCGTGGACCACGGCGTTCGTCCACGGCGGCCACGAGTACGTCGTGCCGGTCGTGCCGGGCCGCGGGCCGGACGGGATCGGCCGCGCGCGCACGTACGACTGGCCCGAGAGCGTGCGTGAGATGCCGCCCGAGCGCCTGGCGGACGAGGACTTCGACGTCGTCGTGCTCCAGCGCCCGCGCGAGCTCGAGCAGCTCGCGCCGGCATGGCTGCGCGGTCGCGACCTCGCGACGGTCTACGTCGAGCACGACGCGCCGCAGGGCCGGATCGCCGAGATGCGCCATCCCGCCGCCGACCGGCCGGACCTGCTGCTCGTCCACGTCACGCACTTCAACGCGCTGTTCTGGGACGCCGGCACGACGCCCACGCGCGTGATCGAGCACGGCATCGTCGACCCAGGCCACCGGTACGTAGGCGACCTCCCGCGTGCTGCCGTCGTCATCAATGAGGCACACCGCCGCGGGCGCGTGACCGGCACGGACCTGCTCGGCCGCTTCGCCTGCGAGGCGCCGCTCGACCTCTTCGGGATCGATGCCGCCCGCCTCGGCGGCATCGAGGACTTGCCGCAGCGCGAGCTGCACGCGGCGATGGCGCGGCGTCGCATGTACCTGCACCCGATCCGCTGGACCTCGCTCGGCCTGTCACTGCTCGAGGCGATGCAGCTCGGCATGCCGGTCGTCGCGCTCGGCACCACGGAGGCGCACGAGGCCGTCCCCACGGCGGCGGGCGCGATCTCGACGCGGCTCGACGTCCTGGCCGCCGCGATGCGCCGGCTGATCGACGATCCCGACGAGGCGCGCGAGCGCGGCGCCGCCGCCCGCGTCGCCGCGCTCGAGCGTTACGGCCTCGAGCGGTTCCTGGCCGCATGGGACGAGGTTCTCGAGGAGGTGGCCCGATGAGGATCGCCATGGTCTCCGAGCACGCCAGCCCCCTCGCCGTCCTCGGCGGCGTCGACGCCGGCGGGCAGAACGTGCACGTCGCGGCGCTGGCCACCGCGCTGGCACGACGCGGCGACAGCATCGTTGTCCACACGCGGCGGGACGAGACGACGTCATCGCGGCGGGTGACGCTCGCGCCGGGCGTGACGGTCGACCACGTCGCCGCCGGCCCTCCCGAGCGGCTGCCGAAGGACGAGCTGCTGCCGTACATGGACGCGTTCGCACGCGAGCTGCGGACGCAGTGGGCGGCACACCGCCCTGACGTGGTGCACGCGCACTTCTGGATGTCGGCGCTCGCCGCGCTGTCCGCCGTCCGCGACCTCGGCATCCCCGTCGTGCACACCTTCCACGCACTCGGCGCCGTCAAGCGCCGCCAGCAGGGCGCCAAGGACACCAGCCCGCCGGAGCGGCTCGGGATCGAGCGGCGGATCGCCGCCGCGGTCGACCGGATCATCGCCACGTGCACCGACGAGGTGTTCGAGCTGCTCCGCATGGGGGCGGACCGCCGACGCATCTCCGTGATCCCGTGCGGCGTCGACGTCGAGCGGTTCAGCCCCGCCGGACCCGCCGAGCCGCGGTCGCACGGCCTCGACCGGCTCGTCGCCGCCTGCCGGCTCGTGGAGCGCAAGGGCATCGGCAACGCCATCAGCGCGCTCGCCGAAGTGCCCGAGGCCGAGCTGCACGTCGCCGGCGGGCCCGAGGCGAGCGGGCTGGCGCGCGATCCGGAGGCGCGACGGCTGCGCGCGCTGGCCGACCGACTCGGGGTCGGCGACCGCGTGGTGCTGCGCGGGCGGGTCGACCGCGAGGGGATGCCGGCACTGATGCGCTCGGCCGACGTCTTCGTCTGCGCACCGTGGTACGAGCCGTTCGGGATCGTGCCGCTCGAGGCGATGGCGTGCGGCGTGCCGGTGGTCGCCACCGCCGTCGGCGGGCAGATCGACTCCGTGGTGCACGGGGTCACCGGCGTGCACGTCCCGCCGCGCGACCCCGCGGCGCTCGCCGGCGCGCTGCGCGAGCTCCTGCCCGACACTTCGCGCCGCGCGCAGCTCGGCCGCGAGGGCCGGCGCCGCGCGGTACGGCTGTATGACTACGAGCGCGTCGCCGCCGCCACCCGCGACGTCTACGACGAGGTCGTCCTGGCGACGCGCCGTGCTGGGCAGCCGGCAGCCTCGCGATGGGGAGCGGGAGCGTGACCGACAGCGTCCGGAGGCACCTGGACGCGCTCGCCGGCGCGCTGGCGACGCTGCGCGTGGAGGCCCCACGGCTCGAGACGTGGGGCCGCGAGCTGGCCGCGGTGCTGCTCGGCGGCGGGCGGCTGCTGGCGGCCGGCAACGGCGGCTCGGCGAGCCAGGCCGCGCATCTTGCCTCCGAGCTCGTCGGCCGCTTTCGCAGCGAGCGGCAGCCCTTCAGCGCGATCGCGCTGAGCTCCGACGCATCGTCCCTGACGGCGATCGGCAACGACTACGGGATCGAGGAGCAGTTCGCGCGCCAGGTCCGCGGGCACGGCCGTCCCGGTGACGTGCTCGTCGCGCTGTCGACCTCGGGCCGTTCGGCGAACGTCGTCGCCGCGGTCGAGGCGGCCGCCGCGCACGGCCTGAGGACGTGGGCGCTGGCCGGCCCGCCCGGCAGCCCGCTCGTGCTCCGCTGCGACGACGCGCTGTGCGTGGACGCGCCCGACACGGCGACCATCCAGGAGGTCCACCTGATCGCGGTCCACGTGCTGTGCGGCGCCGTCGACGACGCGGTCCGCGCGCACGAGCCCCCGCTCAGCCTGGCCGGAGACACGGCATGAGCCTCGTCGTCGTCGGCGACGCCCTGCTCGACCGCGACCTCGACGGCCGCGCCGAGCGGCTGGCGCCCGACGCACCGGTGCCCGTGGTCGACGACATCGTCGAGCGCCCGCGTGCCGGCGGCGCCGGCCTGGCGGCGACGCTGGCCGCGGCAGCCGGCGCGCGGACGACGCTCGTCTGCGCCTTGGGCGACGACGCGGCCGGCCGTCGCCTGGCCGGCCTGCTCGCCGACGCGGGCGTATGCGTCTGCGACATCGGCCTCGACGGAGCCACGCCGCAGAAGATCCGGGTCCGTGCCGGCGGGCGACCGCTCGTGCGGCTCGACTCCGGCGGCGGCGTTCCGAGCCGCGGTCGCTCGGCCGGCGAGGCGCTGCAGGCCCTGCGCGGCGCCTCCGCCGTCCTCGTCTCCGACTACGGCTTCGGCGTCGCCGCCGACCCCGCGCTGCGGGCCGCGCTGGCCGACCTCGAAGCGCCGGTGGCCTGGGACCCGCACCCGCGAGGGCCGGAGCCGATCCCTGGCGTGACGCTCGCGATGCCCAACGAGCGGGAGGCCGGCGTGGAGGGCTCCTCGCTGGCCTCGGTGGAGGCGGCCGCGCGGCTGCTCTCCGCACGCTGGCGCGCGGTCAACGTGTGCGTCACGCGCGCGTCGCGCGGGGCCGTCCTCGTGGCGGGGGCCGGCCCGGCGCTAGCGGTGCCCGCCCCGAGCGTCCTAGCCGGCGACGCCTGCGGCGCGGGCGATAGCTTCGCCGCGGCGGCGGCGACGCGGCTCGCTGCGGGCGCGTTGCCGTCCGAGGCAGTACGGGCGGCCGTGGACGCCGCGTCGGCGTTCGTCGCCGCCGGCGGCGCGGCGGCTACGCGCCGCGGCGGCGCGCGCCCTGCCGCCGACGGCGCGATCGAGCTCGCAGCCCGCGTGCGTTCGCAGGGCGGCACCGTCGTCGCGACGGGCGGCTGCTTCGACCTCCTCCATGCCGGCCACGTGCGGATGCTGCAGGCTGCGCGCGCCCTCGGCGACTGCCTGATCGTCTGCCTGAACTCGGACGCCTCCGTCCGGCGCCTCAAGGGAGCCGATCGCCCGCTCGTCGCGCAGGACGATCGCTCCGCGGTCCTTGCGGGGCTCGGCTGCGTGGACGCCGTGGCGCTGTTCGAAGACGACGACCCGCGTGAGGTCCTGCGCGACATCAGGCCCGACATCTGGGCCAAGGGCGGCGACTACGCGGTCGCGGACCTGCCCGAGGCCGAGGTCCTGGCGGCCTGGGGCGGCCGGGCCGTGATCGTGCCGTACGTGAGCGGCCGGTCGACGAGCCGGCTGATCGAGGTGGCCCGTGCGCTCTGAGCTGGGAACCGTCCTGGTCACCGGCGGAGCCTCCGGGCTCGGCGCCGCGGTGGCGGCGGCCGTGCGCGACGAGGGCGGCACGCCGGTGGTCCTCGATCTCGAGCCGCCGGCCGACGGGCTCGCGTTCGAGCCGGTCGACCTCGCGCGCGCGCGTGAAACCGAGCTGGTGGTGCGCCGGATCGCCGAGGAGCGCGGCGGCCTGGACGCGGTCGTGACCGCGGCCGGGATCGATGCCTGCGGCGATCTCGGCGACGTCGACGGCGACGCCTGGGACCGGGTCGTGGCGGTCAACCTGCTCGGCACGGCCGCGGTGGTGCGCGCCGCGCTGCCCTACCTCGAGCGATCGCGCGGACGCGTCGTCACCGTCGCCTCCACGCTCGGCGTCCGGGCGCTGCCGGCCGCCACCGCCTATTGCGCGAGCAAGTTCGGCGTCGTCGGGTTCACCCGCGCGCTGGCGGCGGAGACCGGCGACCGCGTCGGCGTCACGCTGCTGCTGCCCGGCGGCATGCGGACGCCGTTCTTCGACGGCCGCCCGGCGGAGTTCATGCCGGCGCCCGACCAGCAGCTCAACCGTCCTTATGACGTCGCGCAGACGGTGCTGTTCGCGCTGCGCCAGCCTTCCGGGTGCGAGCTGCGCGAGCTGCTGGTGGCGCCCGCCACCGAGCCCAGCTGGCCGTGACCGCGCCGCTGCTCGTCGCCTACCGCGCGCTCGGCGTCGGCGACCTGTTGACCGCCGTCCCGGCCCTGCGCGCGCTCGCCCGCGCGTTCCCCGACCATCGCCGCGTGCTCGCGGCGCCGGGTGCGCTCGCCGGCCTGGCGGCGCTCACCGGCGCGGTCGACGAGTTCGCCGACGCCGCGCCACTGCGCCCGCTGCCGCCGGCGGTCCACGGCGCCGACGTCGCCGTCAACCTCCACGGCCGCGGCCCGCAGAGCCACGCGACCCTCCTGGCCGCGCGCCCGCGGCGGATGCTGGCGTTCGGGCACGCGGCGGTGTGGCCCGGCGCGGTGGCGTGGCGCGCCGGCGAGCACGAGGTCGCGCGCTGGTGCCGGCTGCTGTCCGAATCGGGGATCCCGGCCGACCCGGCCGACCTGCGGATCTCCGCGCCGCGCGCACCGGCGCCCGAAGTGGCGCGCGGGGCGACGCTCGTCCACCCCGGCGCCGCCGCCGCGGCCCGGCGCTGGCCGGCCCCACGGTGGGCGGCGGTCGCCCGCACGGAGCGGGCGGCCGGCCGGCCCGTCGCGATCACCGGAAGCGCGGACGAGCGCGCGCTCGCCTGCGCGGTGGCGGACGCCGCTGGGCTCCCGCGCACCGCGGTGCTCGCGGGGCGCACGAGCCTAGTCGAGCTGGCAGCCGCCGTGGCTGCCGCCGCACGGGTCGTGTGCGGCGACACCGGGATCGCACACCTGGCGACCGCGCTTGCCACCCCGTCCATCGTGCTGTTCGGCCCGATACCACCCTCGGAGTGGGGGCCGCCCGCCGATCGTCGCCATGTCGCGCTGTGGGCCGGCCGCCGCGGCGACCCGCACGCCGGCGAGCCCGACCCGGGCCTGCTCGAGATCCCCGTCGAGGCCGTGCTGGCCGCGCTCAGCCGACCGTCGCGCGGCGGGCTTCGAGCGCGCGCTTGATCGTCTCGGGCTCGTCGACGCCGAGCACGACCGTTTCGATCGGGCGACCGGCGAGCGTGAAGCCGTCGAGACGCAGGGTGATCGCGTGCCGGCGGTCGTTCAGCGAGTAGAAGTGCCAGCGACCCTGCCACCGGAAGAGGCCGTGGCGGACGTCGGTGAACGGGACCGCGGTCCCGATCCGGATGGCCCAGGCCGGTGGCAGCTCGGCCGGCTCGGCGCTGACGTCGCGGATCGCCGCGTACGGGATCCGCAGCTCGCGCCGCAAGGCTGCGAGCGCGACGCGGCCGGTGAGGCGGACGACCACGGCGTCGTCGCCGAGGTCGACGGTCCGCGACGGGCGCTCTTCGTCCTTGGCGTCGGCGATCTCGATCCCGCCGAGGAGTGAGAACTGGCGCACGTGGATGGTGGGAGCGCCGGGCAGCGCGGCGGGTGCGCGCGCGTCGCCACGGCCTCCGAGGATCGTGAGCCCCGAGCTCGACACGGGAACGCCCTCGGGCACGATCAGCCTGGCGCCGCCGAGGACCGACACGCAGGTGATCGTCGCCTTGTCGCCGGTCACGATGGCGTGGCGCAGGTCGAGCTCGGCGCCACCGAGCACGCTGATGAGCCACAGTCCGCTGTCCAGACGCCAGCGGCCGCGCTGGCTGTAGCCGCCGAGGAAGACGACGTGCCACCGGCGAGGCGCCGCAGGGCTGTCGGTGCCACCCTCGAACGCCCGCAGCGCCTCCTTGAGCTCGTCCGCAGTCCGAGCGGCCTTGACGCGGCCGGCGGCATCCGCGAGCTCGCCAAGCGTAAGCGTCCCGCGCCGGCGCGTCAGCTCGCGCATGGCGTCCGCGCGCCGGGCGTCGAGCTCGGGCGCCGTAGGGGTGTCGACGGAGTTCACGGTCCTTCCATCTAGGTCTCCCGGCAGATCAATCAATACCGGGTTGACGCTCGAGCCGGGGGTGGCCTATTACACAACTGGCAAGCCAAAACGCGACATCGAAAGGAGGTGGAATCGAGATGCTCTGGACCGATCTGCTCACGCCGCTCGTCACCCAGCTCAACGGGACCGCCGCCTTCCTGCCGCCGGCGGACGTGACCGTCACTGACGGGGACATGGTCATCACCATGGACCTGCCGGGGCTGAAGGCCGAGGACCTCTCGATCGAGCTGCTCGACGGCTACCTGATCGTGCGCGGCGAGCGCACGCGCCCGGAGGTCGGCGACGCGCGACTGTCCCACACCGAGCGCGCGTTCGGCCGCTTCGAGCGTCGGATCCGGCTGCCTGAGGGCGTCGATCCCGACGGCATCACCGCGAGCATGGACGATGGCGTCCTGTCGCTCATCGTCCCCAAGCCGCAGCGGATGAAGCCCAAGGTCATCGCCATCGACTCGGGGACCCAGCAGCATCAGCTGGAGACGGCGGCCGCCTGAGCCGCCGCCGCCGGAACCCCGGCGAAGCGCTTGAACTTCCGTGGCCGCCTGCGGGCGGGCATGGCGGGGCCGTGGCCCGGCCGTGCGCCGGCCGACCCACGCCTCCGTGCGGAGGCACCGCCCGTGCCGCAGGCCCGGTCACGGCTGACGACGAAACTTCCGAGAACTCAGGAGGGACACCATGAACCTGGCACTGCTGGTGCTGCGCGTGGTGGTCGGGGCCCTCTTCGTCGGCCACGGCGCGCAGAAGCTCTTCGGCTCGTTCGGCGGACACGGCCCGGACGGGACCGGCGCGTTCTTCGAGTCGACGGGCATGACCCGCGGGAGGGAGCTGGCGATCCTCGCCGGCGCGTCCGAGCTGATCGGCGGCCTGCTGTTCGCCTTTGGCCTGGTCACTCCGCTGGCGGCCGCGCTGCTGAGCGCCGTCATGCTCACGGCGATCTGGCAGGTGCACCGCCGCAACGGCCTGTGGATCACCGAGAACGGCTTCGAGTACAACCTGGTCATGCTGGCCGTCCTGTTCGCCGTGACGGCGGCGGGGGCCGGCCGGTGGTCGCTGGACGACGTGCTCGGCCTCGACCTCGCGGGGGCGGGCTGGGCGCTGGCGCAGCTGGCGGCCGCCATCGTCGGTACCGGGCTCGCGCTCGGCGTCGAGCGCCTCTCGCATCCTCACGACCGGACCGCGACCGCGGTGTGACGCCCCGTGCAGCGGGAGCGGGAGACACGAGACGAGCGGGCCGTCTCGGCGACGACGCTCGTCGTCGGGAGCGTCTCGAGCGCCGCCGCCGCCGTGGTCGTCCACGAGGTCTGGCGTGCCGGGACGCTGCTCGGCGCCGCCGCCACACCGGTGCTCATGGCCCTGTTCGCGGAGGCGCTGCGTCGCCCTGCCGAGCGGCTCCCCGCGCGCTGGAGGCTGGCCGTCGGCACCGGGCTGGCGGCGTTCGTCCTGGGCGCCGCCGGCCTGACGGCCGCCGAGGCGCTGCTGGAGCGCTCGGTCGCGGACGACCGGTCCGGGACGACGCTGTTCGACACGCGGCCGCTGCCGCGCTCCACCATGCCCTCGGACGCCGGCCCCTCCATCCGGCTCGAAGAGCCCGCACCGGATCGCCGCCGACCGGCCGAGGGGCGCACGCAGGGCCGTCGGGTCCACGCCCGCTCCAAGGTGCCCTCGCCGACGCCGAGGCCGACCCCGACGCCCACGCCGACTCCGACCGTCTCACCGACGCCCGCACCGACAGTTCCCGTCCCGGCGCCGCCGACCCCTCGTCCTGGGACGCCGAAGGCGCGTCAGTCGGCGGTCCCGGTGAGCTTCGCGAGCGCGCGCCGCTCGATATGGCGTACGCGCTCGCCGCTGAGGCCCAGCCGCTCGCCGACCTCGCGCAGGCTCTGCTCCTCGCCGTAGCGCGCGCGCAGAACGGCGCGCTCGCGCTCGGACAGGCCGGCGAGCAGGCTGTGCAGCTCGCCGAGCTCGATCGCCGCCAGCACGCGCTCGTACTCGCCCTCCGCGAGCGGATCGACGAGCAGCTCGCCGAACGCGCCGATGTCGCCTTCCTCTCCGGTGACCGGCTGCTCGAGCGAGCGAGGAGTGCGTTCGGCGGCCAGGAGGTCGTCGACCTGGTCGAGCGTCAGCCCGGTGCGCTCGGCCAGACCGGCCCGGCTGGGCTCGCGGCCGGTGGACTGGATGGCCTCGGCATGGGCGGTCTTGAGCCGTGCCAGGTAACGGACAGCGCGGTCGGACAGCACGACCGGCCGGCTGAGCTCCGAGACGAGCTGCTGCATCGCCTGGCGCACCCACCAGCTCGCATAGGCCCAGAACGGGGTGCCGCGATCCGGGTCGAAGCTCTCGAGCGCGCGCAGCAGGCCGACGACCCCCTCCTGAAGCAGCTCGAGGCGACCGAGGTGTCCACTGCTGCGGTAGGTCCGGGCCATCGAGGAGATCAGCGGCATGTACGAGTCGACGAGCCGCCCGCGGGCCGAGGCGTCACCGTCCTTGGCCGCCCGCACCAGCGACCGCTCCTCGTCGGGCGCCAGGGTCGGCCGCCGGTCGAGCGAGTCGACATAGGAGTCCGTGATGACCGCTCGGCTCGGCTCGCGCCGACCGAGCTCGCGCGCCAGGTCGCAGTCCAGCCGCTGACCGTCCGAGATCTCGGCGCGGAGGTTGTCCGAGAGCTCGGACATCAGCGTGGATCCTGTCATCTGCGACGAAGCTCGCGCCGCGTCGCGGCGATCGATCCGACGGTGCGAGCGATCCACGGGTTGTCGCTCGTGAGCGCCGCGCCTCGGTCTCGAACTCGTGTGGCCTGCTCGATCATGGAGCTGTACTAGGCCGACGTCCCAGCGGTCGCAACTTCGGGACTCGACGCGGCGCCCGGATGTCCTAGTGGAGGGACGAGATGCCAGAGGCTGCGACAGGGACGCAGCGCTTCCGGGACCGGGCGCACGCCGGCCGACTGCTCGCGGAGCGGCTGCGCGACTACGCGGGCCGCGACGATGTCGTCGTGCTCGCCCTGCCGCGCGGTGGCGTGCCCGTCGGCTACGAGATCGCGCGGGCGCTGGACGCGCCCCTCGACGTGTTTCTCGTGCGCAAGCTCGGCGTGCCGGGACACGAGGAGTACGCGCTCGGCGCGATCGCCACCGGTGGCATCCGTGTTCTCAACACCCAGCTGGCCGAGTCGCTGAACCTGCCGGCCGAGTGGGTCGAGGCGATCGACGCCAAGGAGCGGCGCGAGCTCCAGCGCCGCGAGCGGACATACCGCGGTGACCGCCCTCCTCCCGACGTCGCCGGCCGCACGGTCATCCTCGTCGACGACGGGCTGGCCACGGGGGCGACCATGCTGGCGGCGCTGCATGCCCTGCGGGCCGACGACCCGGCACGGGTCGTCGTCGCCGTCCCGGTCGCCGACCCGGACGTGTGCGAGGGCCTGCGCGCCGTGGCCGACGACGTGGTGTGCGTGGTCACGCCCCGGCCGCTGAAGGCCGTGGGAGTCTGGTACGAGGACTTCTCGCAGACGTCCGACGACGAGGTCCGGGTGCTGCTCGAGCAGGCGCCCCGTCCCCCGGTCGCCCGCGGCCCCGAGGCGGTGCGACCGCTCCGCGGCGAGGCGTCGGACTACGACGACCTGATCGAGCGCGCGACGCAGGCCCGCTTCGTCCTCATCGGCGAGGCGTCGCACGGCACGCAGGAGTTCTACCGCGAGCGCGCGGAGATCACGAAGCGCCTGATCGCCGAGGGCGGCTTCACGGCCGTCGCGGTCGAGGCCGACTGGCCGGACGCCTACCGGGTCAACCGCTTCGTACGCGCGGCGAGCGACGACTCGACCGCGGAGGAGGCGCTCGCCGACTTCCGTCGCTTCCCGACCTGGATGTGGCGCAATGTCGAGGTGGCGGAGTTCGTGACGCTCGTGCGCGAGTACAACGATGCGCTCGCTGCCGCGACGGCGAAGGTCGGCTTCTACGGCCTCGACCTCTACAGCCTCCACCGGTCGATGGAGGCGGTGATCGAGCACCTCGACGACGTCGATCGCGAGGCGGCGCAGCGGGCGCGGGAGCGCTATGCGTGCTTCGACCAGTTCGGCCGCGATCCGCAGGTCTACGCGTACGAGGCCGGCATGGCAGGCGCGGAGCCGTGCGAGCAGGAGGCGGTACAGCAGCTCGTCGAGCTTCAGGCCATGGCGCGCCGGAACGGGCCCGTCGACCCTGACGGGCAGTTCTTCGCCGAGCAGAACGCCCGGCTCGTGGTCGACGCCGAGGAGTACTACCGGGCGATGTTCCGGGGCGGGGTGGAGAGCTGGAACCTGCGCGACCGGCACATGGCCGAGACGCTCGACGAACTCGTCGCCCATCTGGAGCGCACCAGCGGGCCGGCGAAGGTCGTCGTATGGGCGCACAACTCGCACCTCGGTGACGAGCGTGCGACGGAGCTGGCGCAGGCCGGGCAGCTCAACCTCGGCCAGATGGTGCGGGAGCGCCACGGCGACGAGACGCTGCTCGTCGGCTTCACGACCTACGAGGGAACCGTGACCGCCGCGTCGGACTGGGGCGGTCCGGCGGAGCGCAAGCGCGTGCGCCGCGCGCTCCCGGGCAGCTGGGAGGAGCTGTTCCACGAACGCGGGCAGGACCGCTTCTGGCTCGAGCCCGGCGAGCTGAGGGGCCGCCGGCTCGAGCGCGCCATCGGCGTCGTCTACCGGCCCGAGACCGAGCGCGTCTCGCACTACTTCCACGCCCGCCTGGCCGACCAGTTCGATGCCGTGATCCATCTCGACGAGACGCACGCGCTCGAGCCGCTCGAGCGCAGCAGCGAATGGGAGGCCGGCGAACTGCCCGAAACCTATCCATGGGGGGTCTGACCGATGGCCGTCAAGCTGCACAGCCCCGGCTACGACCATGCGAAGCAACTGATAGCCGAGCGCAAGGTCGTCCTCGACGACCGCGACGACTGGAGCGAGCACCAGCCGTCGGCGGCAGAGGAGAACGCGTTCATCGACGCGCACGGATACGCCGAGTACGGCCGCTGGCACCTCGCCATCGATGACGAGCTGCCGCCCGACACGAAGGGCCGCTACAAGTTCCCGTACGGGGATTTCCGCGCCATCCACCGCTGTGCGGTCCTCTCCGCCGAGTCACGTGCCGGCCAGCGCAAGTACGCCGACGTGGAGAGCGCCGCGGCCCACCTGCACGGCATGCTCGAGGCGCTGAGGCAGTCCAGCCCGCGCTAGTGGCCGTGGCCGACCACTAGTGGGCCGGGACGCCTCGGACGGGAAGCGCCTGTCGCCGGCCGACCTGGCGATCGCCAGCGTGTCGAGCGCCGCCGCCGCCGTCATCGTCCACGCGCTGTGGAGACCCGGCACGGTCATCGCCGCCGCGCTGACGCCGGTCCTGATGTCGCTGTTCGCCGAGGCGTTGCGGCGCCCGGCCGAGCTCGTGAGAGTGCGCACGGGCTCCGGCGACGGCGGTCGGGCGACTGTCGAGGTCCACCGTTCGCGCCCGCGCTGGGGGCGGGCCGTGGTCATCGGGCTCGCCGCGTTCGGGCTGGGCGCCGCCGGCCTCACCGCAGCCGAGCTGGTGCTGAACCGGGCGTTCGCTGAGCGGGCGCGCGACACGACGTTGTTCGACGGCGAGCGCCGTCCCGCGCCCGCGCGAACGCCTGACTCGGCCTCGCCGACCGCCGAGCCGACGCCCACGACCGACGCCCGGCGCGGCCGGAAGTCGCCGTCCGAGCGACCGAGGCCGACGCCGACCCCGACGCCCACGCCGACCGCCAGCCCGCCCAAGCAGCCGACCCCGGCTCCCGCTGCTCCCACGCCGCAGCCGCGGTCAGAGCAGCCGGATCAGGTACAGCAGGAGTGAGCCGAGGATGCTGAGCAGCAGCATCGAGCCGAGCGGAATGAAGATCGTCAGCCCGTCGCGCTCTATCAGGATGTCGCCCGGGATCCGGCCGAGGCCGAGCCTACCGACGAGCAGCAGTACGAGGCCGAGCAGGGCGAGCGCCGCGGCCGTGACGAGCAGGATCTTGCCGGCGGTCTCCATGGGACGCTCGTATAGGCCGCCCGCGGCCGCTCGCCACGCCGCAGGCCTCGACACGGCGCCCGGACGGCCTATCGACCGTGTGGATGCCCCAAGGCCCGTCGGCAACCCAGCTTCAGCGGCGCCATGTGACGGTGCCGGCCGGCGGCGCGCGGCTCGAAGGCGACCTCACGGTCCCGCGTGAGACGATCGGCACGGTCGTCTTCGCGCACGGGAGCGGGAGCGGACGGTTCAGCCCTCGCAACCAGTACGTCGCGGCAGAGCTCGTGCGCGGCGGCCTTGCGACCCTGCTCATGGACCTGCTCACCTCGGCTGAAGAGGCGATCGACCGCAGGACTGCACGTCTGCGGTTCGACATCCGGCTGCTCTCCGAGCGCGTGATCGGCGCGATCGACTGGCTCGAGGCCGACGAGCATCTCGGTTCGCTTCACGTCGGCTGTTTCGGGGCCAGCACGGGTGCCGCTGCCGCTCTGGTGGCGGCCGCCGAGCGCCCTCGGACGGTGCGGGCCGTCGTGTCGCGCGGCGGCCGCCCGGACCTCGCCGGGGAGGCGCTGCGGCGCGTGACGGCTCCGACGCTGCTGATCGTCGGCTCCAGGGATACGGAGGTGCTCCGCCTCAACCAGGAGGCGCAGCAGTTGCTTGCCGGCGAGTCGCGACTCGAGATCGTTCCCGGCGCGACGCACCTGTTCGAGGAGCCCGGCGCGCTCGAGCAGGTGGCGGCGCTGGCGCGCGACTGGTTCGTCTGGCACCTCCGCGAGGTCGACGTCTAGTGCCGACCAGGGTCTCGGACCTGATCCTCGACCGGCTGGCCGCGTGGCACGTTCGCCGGATCTACGGGTACCCGGGCGACGGCATCAACGGTCTGACGAGCGCGCTGCGACGGGCCGGCGACCGGTTCGAGTTCGTCCAGGTTCGGCACGAGGAGAGCGCCGCGTTGATGGCGTGCGCGCATGCCAAGTTCGGCGGCGGGCTCGGCGTCTGCATGGTCACCTCGGGGCCCGGTGCGATCCACGCCATGAACGGGCTCTACGACGCCAAGCTCGACCACCAGCCGGTGCTCGCGATCGTCGGCCAGCAACCGACGACGCTGCTCGGCGCCGACCACCACCAGGAGGTCGACCTCGGCACGCTGATGAAGGACGTCGCCCACGAGTACGTCCAAGTGGCGATGCAACCGGCCCAGCTGCGGTTCGTCGTCGATCGCGCCGCCCGGATCGCGCTCGCCGACCGCACGGTGAGCTGCCTCATCGTTCCCAACGACGTCCAGGAACTCGCGGCAGAGCCCCGCTCGTCGAGGCGGCCGGTCGCGCGGCACGCGAGCAGCGACTACACGACGCCGCGGGTGGTTCCCGACGACTTCGCGCTCGAGCGCGCGGTCGCCGTGCTCAACGCCGGCGAGCGCGTCGCGATGCTCGTGGGCCAGGGTGCGCTCCACGCCAGGGACGAGCTGATCGAAATCGCCGACCGGCTCGGCGCGGGTGCCGCCAAAGCGCTGCTCGGCAAGGCGGCGCTCCCGGATGCGCTGCCGTGGGTGACGGGCACCATCGGACTGCTCGGGACCACCCCGAGCTGGAAGCTGATGCAGGAATGCGACACGCTGCTGATCGTCGGGTCAAACACGCCGTTCTCGGACTTCCTGCCGCCCGAGGGCAGGGCGCGGGCGGTTCAGATCGACATCGACGGCCGGCTGATCGGGTCGCGGTTCCCGACCGAGGTCAACCTCGTCGGCGACAGCGCTGAGACCCTTCGCGCGCTGCTGCCGCGCCTCAAGCTCCGGAACGGCGAGTCGTGGCGGCGTCGCGTCGAGGCCTGGACCGAGGACTGGTGGAAGGTTCTCGAAGCACGAGCGATGCACGACGCCGATCCGCTCAATCCGCAGCGGGTCTTCTGGGAGCTCTCCGACCACCTGCCCGACGACGCGGTCATCACGTGCGACTGCGGCACGGCCACCGCCTGGTACGCCCGTGACATCAAGCTGCGCGACGGGATGCTCGCGTCGCTGTCCGGCAATCTCATGACCATGGGCGCGGGGATCCCGTACGCGGCGGCGGCGAAGTTCGTCCACCCCGACCGGCCCGTGATCGCGCTCGTCGGCGACGGCGCGATGCAGATGAATGGGATCAGCGAGCTGCTGACCGTCGCGAAGTACTGGCGCCGGTGGCGCGACCCGAGGCTCGTCGTGCTGGTCCTCAACAACGCGGACCTGAACTTCGTGACCTGGGAGCAGCGCGCGGTCCATGGCGACGCCAAGTTCCGCGCCTCGCAGGAGCTCCCGGAGTTCCCCTACGCCCGCTACGCCGAGCTCATCGGTCTCGAGGGCATCCGCGTCCACGACCCGGCGCACGTCGACCCCGCCTGGCACAAGGCGCTGAACGCCAGCCGGCCCGTCGTCATCGAGGCCGTCGTGGATCCCAACGTGCCGCCGCTGCCCCCGCGCATCACGTTCGACCAGGCCGCCTCGCTACTGAAAGCGATCCTCAAGGGCGATCCCGATGCCGCCGAGATCATCAGACACAGTATGCGTGAACTGGCCGCGCGCGTCTGAGCGGGCGCCGCGGCGCGCCGACCCGGCCGTCCGGATCGAGCGGACGGACGAGCTGGTCGACGAGACGCTGCTCGAGTCCTTCCCCGCCAGCGACCCACCGTCCTGGTGGGCGGGTCCACCGTCGTGAGCGCACGATGGCAGGCCCACGCGAATCGAGTCGAACGATGCCGCGAGACGACGAGCACGCACTGGAGCGCCCGGTCGGCGCGACGGTGCACCTGGACGAGCATGCGGTGCTGGTTGGGACATGCTCGTGGACCGACACCACGCTGACCCGCGAGACCGACTGGTACCCGCGCAAGTCGATGAGCGCCGAGGAGCGCCTGCTCTTCTACGCCGCGCGGTTCCCTCTCGTGGAGGTCGACTCGACGTACTATCGGCCGCTGACGGAGCAGCAGGCCGCCATCTGGGCCGAGCGTTCGCCGAAGGGCTTTCGCTTCAACGTCAAGGCGTACTCGCTGCTCACGGGCCACCCGACGCAACCGAGGTCGCTGTGGCCGGACCTGCGTGAGCTGCTCGACGACGATATGCGCGCGAAGCGGTCGATCTACGCGTCACATCTGCCTGACGACGCGTTGGAGGAGGCGTGGCGACGCTTCCACGCCGCGCTCGAGCCCCTCCGAGCGGCCGGCAAACTCGGCGCAGTGTTGATGCAGTACCCGCATTGGGTTGGCCCACGGCGCGAGACCCGGCGCGAGCTCGACGCGCTGCCGGAGCGCCTGCCGGATACGCGGATTTGCGTCGAGTTCCGCTCGCCGCGCTGGCTGGCGGAACGCCAGGACCGCGAGCGGACGCTCGCGCGGCTCGAGGGTCTCGGCTTGGCGCTTGTCTGCGTCGATGCCCCCGAGGCCTCGGGCCTCACACCGGTGCTGGCGGCAACCACCGAGGAGCTCGCTGTCGTCCGATTCCACGGGCGCGACGATGCCGCGTGGACGGATACCAGTGGCAGCGCCGCCGAACGGTTCCGGTACGACTACTCCGACGGCGAGCTCGGCGAGCTCGCCGGGCCGCTCACCGAGCTCGCACGCGACGTGCGTGAGACCCACCTGCTGATGAACAACTGCTATCGCGACAACGCCGTGCGCAACGCGGCGAAACTGCGCGCACTGCTCGGATGAGTCCTCATGACCAAGGCGCTCGTCAGTGATGGCGCAGGAGCCCCGTGTCATCCAGTGACCGGGGCTTCACGGGCACGCATGGTCACGACGACGCGGCCGTCGTCCTCCGTCACCTCCGTGCCGAGTTCGGCACATGCGGCGCGGAAGCGGCGGCGCATCCAGGCCGCCTCTTGGCCTTCGGCGAGGCGGGTATGGCAATGGGAGAGCTTCAGCGGCACGCCTTCGACCCGGACCGGCCCACCCTCGTCGAGTGTGACCAGGAACAGCAGCCCGAGGTCGTTGCGTAGGACCGGATCGACGGCGTAGTCGTCGATGAAGTCGCCGAGGTCGTACAGGATCGGCGGTTGGACGCCGTGGGTGACATGCGCTGAGTGACCCGCGATGAGCGTCGCGCCGGCGTCGCGCAACGCGCCGCTCGCACGCCGGACGTACGGGAGGGGTCGCGGGATCATGTTCGGCCCCCAATGCGGCGTGACGAGCACTACGTCGACGTCGAGCGCGTCGATCGCGGCGGGCAGCCAGTCCAGTCCACGGCGCAGATCCACGTAGGCGATGCCTGGTACGCCCTCTTCGGCCGCGAAGTCGACCGGGTGATCGCTGCAGCCGAGGACGCCGAGGCGCAGCCCGTTCGCTTCGAGCACCACCGGCGCGCGCGCCTCGGCGCGCGTCGCGCCGGCTCCGACCCAGGCGATCCCTGTGCTGCGCAGGTATTCGAACGTGTCCTGCAGCCCGCGCGGGCCATAGTCGAGCGCGTGGTTGTTCGCGAGCGTCACGCAGTCGACTCCGAGGCGGGTCAGGACCTTGGTGGCGGCCGGCGGCGCCCGGAAGAAGAACGGCTTTCTCGAGTCCGGCCAGCGCGTGCCGCGCTCGGAGATGCAGCACTCGAGGTTCAGGACGAACAGGTCGACCGCCTGCGTGATCTTGACGATCTCATCGGCGAACAGCGCCTCGGGTCCTACAACCCTGATCGCCTCTGCCACCTGTCGCCCGAGCATCGTGTCGCCGGCGAGGGCGAGTGTCACCTCACCCATGCTCGCCGCCCTCGTGTCGCGAGTGCCCGTGCGCCCCTGGCACGCGCGCCAGCCCGGTGAGCCACTCGTTGGTCTTGTGCACGCTGCGTTCGACGGCATCGACGGTTCGGACGGACATGAAGGTCTCCTGTGGGTTCTACGGACCTCGGGTAGGCCGAGCGCGTGAGCCGCCAAGCGGATGCAGAAGCCGGGACCGCCGGACGAGCGCACCGTGAACGGTGAGTTCGGTCATCGAGCTCTGATGACCGCGATGCGATGCCTATCGAGTCCCGATGTCGCGGCGGCCGAACGCCATGCCGGCCGCGGCCGTCGCCAGTGCGGCGAGAGCGGTCAGCAGCAGGAAGCTCCCGGCCGGCCAACCGTTGCGCAGAGGATCGACGCCGACGCCGTGGTGGTACGGGGAGAGGTCGTCCGCGAACGCGAGCGAGTCGGACAGCTCCGCGAGCACGTTCAGCAGGTAGCCGCCGGCGAACACGACCGCGCCTCCCGCGATCGCGGTGCCGCGGCGGCCGGTTACCGCCCCGGCAAGCAACGCCGCCGCGCCATGGAATAGCGACAGCAGCGTGGCCCGCGGCGGTGGCGGCCAAGACGTCGCCGGCGCTGACTTCCAGGTCCACGATCGCTCCGAATGCGAGCACGGCGAGCCAGCTCGCTGCGCCGAGGGCGAGAAGTCCGGCGGCGACCGCGGCCGCCTTCTCGAGCACGAGGCGCGAGCGCCTCACCGGATAGGACAGCACGAGGTCGAGCCGGCCGCGCTCCTCTTCCCCGGCGAGCGTGCCGGCCGCGAAGCCGATCGCGAAGATCCCGAGCAGCAGCGGGAGGATGAGCGAGTAGAAGCGCAGGAAGACGTCCTCCAGGTCGGCGGACGTGATCTGCAGGTCCAGCACGCGATGGCGCGCGAGCACCTTGAGCAGTGGATCGATCTCCCCGTCGAGATGGAACGTCGCCCGCGACTGCTCGTTGCGCAGGTCGTGCATGCCCGGCAGCCGCTCCAGCTCGGGCGGCACACCGTCCGCGAAGCGCACGACGACCTTGCGCAGCGAGCGCCCGCGGAGGGTCGTGACGTGCTCGACGGCGACGAGGCGGCCCGCGCGGACGATGCCCACGCGGTCGCACATCTCCTGAACCTCGGCGAGCACGTGCGACGAAACGACGACGGTGCGGCCGGCGGCGACAACGTCGCGGACGAGCTCGTGGAACGTGTGCTGGACGAGCGGATCGAGGCCGCTTGTCGGCTCGTCGAGGATCAGCAGCTCGGGCTCGTGGACGAACGCCTGCAACAGCCCCACCTTCTGGCGGTTGCCCCTGGACAGATCGCCGATGCGACGGTCGAGGCTGAGCTCCAGCCGACCCGCCAGCTCCTCCATCCTCGAGTCGGCCACGCCGCCTCGCAGCCGACCGAGCCAGCGCACATGCTCCCGCGCCGTCAGGTCCTCGTAGAGCGCCAGCTCGCCCGGCAGGTAGCCCAGACGGGCGTGAGCCGCCACGGCATCGCGCCTGCTGTCCGATCCCAGCACCGTCGCGCCGCCCCGCGTCGGACGCAGCAGATCGAGCAGGAGGCGGATCATCGTGGTCTTCCCTGCTCCGTTGGGTCCCAGGAACCCGAACGCCGACCCAGCCGGAACCTCGAGGTCAACGTCGAGCACTCCCGGGTGGTCGCCGTAGTACTTGGTCAGGCCTCGAGTCTCGATCGCGGCGGGCACTCGGCCCACAGGTAGGCCGGTTCGCCTGCGCTCACGAGCGGTTCGGGTACGAGCCCACGCGCGGCTTCAAGTGGCGCTGCTTGCCGGACTCCGCCAGCGGCCTACACGCCGACCCATGGACGGCGATCAGCCTGCCGCGGTCGTCGCGTTGGGCGGCAACGCGTTGCTCCGCCGCGGTGAGCCGCTCACTCCGGGAGCTCAGATCCGTACCGCCCGCGCCGCCGCCGGGGCGGTGGCGGGGGCCGCCGCGGACCGCCGGCTGGTCGTCACGCACGGCAACGGCCCACAGGTCGGGCTGCTCGTGCTCATGAGCGAGGCGTACGGCGCCGGTGAGTCGTGGCCGCTCGATGTGCTCGACGCCGAGACCGAGGGCCAGATCGGATACATCATCGAACTCGAGCTCGATAACGCTATCGATGACCGCGACACGGTGGCGATCATCACTCGCGTCCTCGTCGACGAGCGAGATCCGGCCTTCGGCAACCCGACGAAGTTCATCGGCCCGCTCTACGACGAGGACGAGGCATGTGCCCTCGCCGGGCGCCGCGGCTGGCAGATGCGGCGGGACGGCGACCGCTGGCGGCGCGTCGTCGCCTCACCGGAACCAAAGCGGGTGATCCAGCTCCCCGCCATCCGCCGGCTCGTCGACGGCGGCCTGCTGGTCGTGTGCGCCGGTGGCGGCGGCGTGCCGGTGGTCGATGACGGAGCCGGCGGCCACCGCGGCGTCGAGGCGGTGATCGACAAGGACCTCAGCTCGTGCCTGCTGGCCCTCGATCTCGAGGCGGATGCGCTCGCGCTGGCCACGGACGTCGACGCCGTCTACGTCGACTGGGGCACCCCCGACCAGCGGCCCATCCGCGCTGCGACGCCGGCCGCGCTTCGCGGGCTCGCGTTCCCGCCCGGCTCGATGGGGCCGAAGGTCGAGGCGGCGTGCCGGTTCGTCGAGCAGACCGGCGGGAGGGCGGCGATCGGAGCGCTCGAGCAGGTGCGGGAGCTGCTGGACGGTACCGCCGGCACCCAGGTCCGGCTCGACGGACCCGAGCTGGCGTACGGGACTGCGACGACGAGCGGCGCGGTCCTATGACCGACGCGGCCACCGAGCCCGCCGGCGAGCCCCGGCGGCTGAAGTTCCCGACGGCGTTCACGGTGCTGGCGATCGTGCTGCTGGTGGTGTGGATCGCGTCGTTCGTGATCCCGTCGGGCAGGTACGAGGTCGACCCGCAGACCGGTGGGCCGCGGCCGGGCACGTACCGGGAGCTGCCGTCGTGCGGCACGGCCACAGGAGACGAGCTGTGCGTCGACAAGTCGCTCGAGGCGCAGTTCTCGCAGCTGTGGACGGCTCCGCCCAACGGGCTGTACGGCATCGAGAACGACCGCGGCAGGGTCGGCGCCGACGAGGCGGGGTTGCTCTACGGCTCGGCCAGGATCTTCCTCTTCGTGCTCGCAGTCGGCGCGTTCATCACAATGACCATGAGGACGGGGGCGATCCAGACTGGGATCGGACGCCTCGCACTGCGATTCAGGAACACCGGCAGTCTGCTCGTCGTCACGCTCATGCTCGTCTTCTCCCTCGGCGGGACGACGTACGGCATGTGGGAGGAGACGCTGGGCTTCTTCGCCCTGCTCGTCCCGCTCGTCCTCGCGCTCGGCTACGACCGCTTGGTGGCGGTGGCGATGATCTTCTTCGGCGCCGGCACGGGGACGCTCGCCTCGACCGTCAACCCGTTCGCGACGGGCGTGGCGTCCGACGCGGCGGGCATCAGCGTCGGCGACGGGATCGCGCTGCGCGTCGTGATGTGGGTCGTGCTGGTGAGCACGGCGATCGCTTACGTGCTCTGGTACTGCCGCAGGATCCGGTCGGACCCGTCGAGGTCGATCGTCGGCATCTCGTCGGCGGACGCCGAGCAGGCGCGCGGGCTGGTGTCCGACGTGCCGCCCCTGACCCGTGCACAGCAGCTGATCCTGGTCGTCTTCGCGCTGGCCTTCGCGATCATGATCTACGGCTTCGTCCCCTGGGACGACGTCATGGACACGGTGTTCGGCGCCGAGTGGCCGCTGCCGACGTTCAGCACCTTCTACTTCGAGCAGGCATCGACGCTGTTCCTCGTCTTCGCGGTGATCATCGGCCTGATCGCCCGCTTCGGGGAGGCCGAGCTGGTGAACACGATCATCTCGGGCGCAGGCGAGTTTCTCGGCGCCGCGCTGATCATCGTGTTCGCCCGCGCGATCACCGTCGTGATGAAGAACGCCTATGTCACGGACACGATCCTGCATTGGATGGAGGACACGGTGTCGGGCACCCCGTCGTCCGTCTTCGCGGTCGTGGCCATGGTCGTCAACCTGCCGATCGCGTTCCTCGTGCCGTCATCCTCGGGCCACGCGGCGCTCGTCATGCCGATCCTCGCGCCGCTGGCCGACTTCGCCGATGTCCCGCGCTCGCTGTCGGTGACCGCGTACCAGACCGCGTCGGGGATGGTCAACTACATCACGCCGACGGCCGCTGTGGTGATGGGCGGCCTCGCGCTCGCGAAGGTGGGCTACGACCGGTACCTGCGCTTCGCGCTGCCCCTGGTCGGACTGATCTTCGTCAATTCGTGCGTGCTGCTGGCGCTGGGGACGGCGCTGAGCTGATGCCGTTCACCGTCGATTCCGAGGTCGGGAGGCTCCGCAAGGTGATCGTTCACCGGCCAGGGCTCGAGCACACCCGACTGACGCCCTCCAACGTCGAGGAGCTGTTGTTCGACGACGTCATCTGGGTCAAGCGCGCCAAGCTCGAGCACGACGCGTTCTGCGAGGCGATGCGCGACCGCGGCGTCGACGTGTTCTACGCAGAGGAGCTGCTCACCGACGTGCTCGGCCTACCCGACGCGCGCGATTGGCTGCTCGACCAGGTGCTCGCCGAGCGCCACGTCGGCGTGTCGCTGGCGCGATCGCGGCGTGAGTGGGCGCTGACGGCTCCGCCGGCCGAGGTCGCCGACTACCTGATCGGCGGCATGACCAAGGCCGACTTCGAGCACGGCGAGGGGCTCACCTACGAGGCCACCGGCGCGACCGAGATGCTCCTGCCGCCGTTGCCGAACTTCCTGTTCCAGCGCGATCCCTCGAGCTGGATCTACAGAGGCGTGACGCTGAACCCCATGGCCAAGACGGCCCGCCGGCCGGAGACCGCGTTCCTGGAGGCGATCTACCGCCACCACCCGATGTTCGCCGGTCAGGTGAAGGTCTGGTACGGCGGCATCGAGCACGACTGGGGCAGGGCCACGGTCGAGGGCGGCGACGTCATGCCGATCGGCAACCGGGCGGTCATGTTCGGCATGGGCGAGCGCACCGCCCCCCAGGCCGTGACGCTGATCGCCCGCCAGCTGTTCAAGAACGACGTCGCGGATGTCGTGATCGCGGTCATGCTCGAACGCCGCCGCTCCTACATGCACCTCGACACGGTGCTGACGATGGTCGACCGCGACGCCGTGACCGTGTTCCCCGACGTCGTCGCCCGGGCGCGCGTGTGGACGATCCGTCCCGGCGATGACCCCGATCGGCCCGTGGTGGAGCCGTTCGAGCGCGGCGTCCTGGCGGCCATGAAGGACGCTCTAGGCCTCGACGACATGCGAGTCGTCCCGACGGGCGGCGACCCGTTCGAGAGCGAGCGCGAGCAGTGGGATGACGGCAACAACGTCGTCTGCCTCGAGCCCGGCGTGGTCGTGGCCTATGACCGCAACGTCGACACCAACACGCGGCTTCGCAAGGAGGGAATCGAGGTGATCACGATCGAGGGCTTCGAGCTCTCGCGCGGCCGCGGCGGATCGCACTGCATGACCTGTCCGATCGAACGCGACCCGGCCTTCTAGTCATGCACAGGTTCCGGAACCGCAGCTTTCTCAAGGAGCTCGATTTCACCACCCGCGAGATGGAGCATCTGCTCGAGCTCGCGGGAGCGCTCAAGACGGCCAAGTACGCGGGCAACGAGGTTCGTCGCCTGGAGGGGCGGGAGATCGCCCTCGTGTTCGAGAAGACCTCCACGCGCACGCGCTCGGCATTCGAGGTGGCCTCCTACGACCAAGGAGCGCACGTGACCTACCTGGACCCCACGGGCTCGCAGATGGGTCACAAGGAGTCGATCGCCGACACGGCGCGCGTGCTCGGGCGCATGTACGACGCCATCGAGTACCGAGGCGCGGCGCACGCCACCGTCGAAGAGCTCGCACGGTACGCGGGAGTACCGGTGTACAACGGCCTGACCGACGACTGGCACCCGACGCAGATGCTCGCCGACTTCCTCACCATGTCCGAGACGAGCCACAAGCGGCATCACGCGATCTCCTACTGCTACATGGGCGACGCGCGAAACAACACCGGGCGCTCGCTGCTCGTCATGGGCGCGATCATGGGCAGCGACGTGCGGATCTGCGCCCCTCGGGCGCTCTGGCCACCGGATGACGTGCAGCAGGCGGCCCGCGAACGCGCGGAGCGGACCGAGGCGAGGATCACGCTCACCGAGAGCCCCGACGAGGCATTGCCGGGCGTCGACTTCGTCTACACCGACGTCTGGGTCTCAATGGGTGAGCCCGAGCAGGTCTGGGACCAACGCGTCCAGCAGCTCCTGCCCTACCAGGTGAACCGGGCGGCCATGGACAGAACGGGAAACCCGCGCGCGCGCTTCATGCACTGCCTGCCCGCCTTTCACGACAAGCGCACCGTCGTCGGCAGCAGAGTCATGGAACGTGCAGGTCTCGAAGACGGGCTCGAGGTCACGAACGACGTGTTCGAGTCCGAGACGAGCATCGTCTTCGACCAGGCCGAGAACCGCCTCCACACCATCAAGGCGGTGCTGGTGGCGACGATCGGGATCGCGTAGGAGCGCGGGAGGGGTGGACGCGCCGCACGCGGCCGCGTTTGGCGAGGTCGCGCGGCAGCTCACCAGCGATCCCGAGCGAGGCTTGAGCGAGGAGGAGGCGCAGGCGCGCCTTGCCCGGTTTGGGCCGAACCGGCTCGAACGCGCGCGCCGGCCGGCGTACGCGGCGATTGCGCTTCGGCAGTTCGCCGATCCGTTGGTTGGTCTGCTGATTGCCGCCGCCGCCGTCTCGCTTTTGATCGGGGAGGGGGTCGAGGCGGCTGCGATCGGAGCGATCGTGCTCTTGAACGCGGTTCTCGGGTTCGTGCAAGAGGCGGGGGCGGAGCGGGCGGTGCTGGCGCTCCGGGGGGCGCTCGAACCGAGGGCGGTGGTGGTCCGCTGCGGCCGCGAGCGCGAGCTGCCCGCGGAGGAGCTCGTCCCCGGCGATCTCATCGTGCTGCGCGAGGGCGAGCGGGTACCGGCGGACGGGCGGCTGGTGGCGGCGGCGGGGCTCACCGTGGACGAGTCGGCGCTCACGGGCGAGTCGGTGCCGGTCGACAAGCTGCTCGATCCGGTCCCCGAGGACGCGCCGCTTGCCGAGCGCTGGTCGATGGTCTATGCGGGGACGGCGGTCACGCGCGGCCGCGGCCGCGCCTTGGTCACCGCCACCGGGTCCGCGACCGAGCTTGGGCGGATCGCCGGGCTGACCGAGCGGACGAAGCCGCCGCGAACGCCGCTGCAGCAGCGGGTGCGGGCGCTTGCGCGGGTGATGGTGGGGTTCGGCGTGCTGGTGACGCTCGCCCTCACAGCGGCGATGCTCGCCCGTGAGGCGTCGCTCGAGGAGGCGTTCCTGGTCGGGGTCTCGGTAGCGGTCGCCGCTGTCCCCGAGGGGCTGGCGGCGACGGTGACGATCGCGCTCGCCCTGGGAGCGCGATCGATGGCTGAGCGGGGGGCGATCGTTCGCCGGCTGACCGCAGTCGAGACGCTCGGCAGCGCGACCGTGATCGCCTCCGACAAGACGGGGACGCTGACCGAGAACCGCCTGCGGCTGGCCGCCGCCCGTCCGGCGCTCGGCCGGGACGAACGCGAGCTGCTGGCCGCGGCCGCGCTGGCCTCGACCGCACGCGTGCTCGAGCAGAACGGTGAGCTGCGGCTCTCGGGCGATCCGGTCGACGCCGCGCTCGTGCTCGCGGCGCAGGAGCGGGGCCTTGCGCACTCGGACCTGCTCGGCGCGCGGCGTCTGGTGCGCGAGGTGCCGTTCGACCCGACCCGCAAGCGGATGACGCTGGTCTACGAGCAGGAGGACGGGCTTCATGCCTATACCAAGGGCGCGCCGGAGGTGATCCTCGAGCGCTCGATGGTGGAGGGCGAGGAATCGCGCCTCATGGCGGCGCTCGCCGGGCACTGGGCCTCGGAGGGTCTACGGGTGCTGGCGATCGCAGAGCGACCTCTCGCCGATGCCTCGCTGAGCGACGACGCGCTCGAGCGCGACCTTCACCTGGTCGGGCTGGTCGCACTCCACGATCCGCTCCGACCGACGGCCCAGGCGGCGGTCGCCGAGGCGCGTGCGGCCGGCCTGCGCGTGGAGATGCTCACCGGCGACCATCCCCTCACGGCCCGTGCCGTCGGCCGCGCGCTCGGCCTGCCCGAGCAGGCGATCCACGCGCGCGTCACGCCGGCGGAGAAGCTCCGCCTCGTGGAGCAGCTGCAGTCGGAGGGCGAGGTCGTCGTCGTCACCGGCGACGGCGTCAACGACGCGCCTGCGCTGCGGCGGGCGGACGTGGGTGTGGCGATGGGGCGGGCTGGAACCGAGGCCGCGCGCGAGGCCGCCGACCTCGTCCTCACCGACGACGACTTCGCCACCATCGTCGCCGCAGTCCGCGAAGGACGGGCGATCACCGACAACATCCGCAAGTTCGTCGCCTTCCTGCTCTCGGCCAACCTGGGCGAGGTCGCCCTCTTCGCCGTCGCGATCCCCGCCGGGCTCGGCGCGCCGATGACCGTCGTGCAGGTGCTGCTGATCAACGTGCTCACCGACGGTCTGCCGGCGGTGGCGCTCACACGCGACCCGCCCACGCCGCTGATCATGCGGCGACCGCCCGAGCGGCGCGCGCGGCTGTTCCCCACGAGCGCATGGGCGGCACTCGTGCTGGTCGGCGGACTCGTCGCTCTCGTCGCGCTCGCCGCCTTCCTCCTCGGCCGGCCGGAGGGGGACGTCGAGGCGAGGACGATGGCCTTCGTCACGGTCGCGATCGCGGAGCTTGCGCTGGTGTTCTCGATCCGCTCGGCGATCCGCCCGGCCTGGGACGCGCCGCGCAACCTGCACCTCGTCGCGAGCGTGGTCCTTTCCGCCGCCCTCGTTGGCATCGCCGTCTACCTGCCGGCGCTGAACGAGCCTTTGGGCACGGTGCCGCTGGACGCCCCCGAGCTCGGCCTCGCCGCCGTGCTCGCGCTCGTCCCGTTCGCGTCCGTCGAGGCCGGCAAGGCAGTCTTCCGGCGGACTGGCTGGACGCTCGGACCGGCGGCCGAGCGATGAGCAGACCGGCGCCACGCACCTGGTCGGCCGCCGCAGGCGACGAACCGATCCATCCTGCTCACGTATCGCGCGTGGCGGCGCATGTTGAACCTCGCGCGACAGCCCCGCGCCTTCCGTTGAAGCAGCCCGGCAGGGACCTAGTGGATGCTGGGCCGACCTCGAGTCCGGCGCCGTCCCGCAAGCCACACGAGCATCGGAAGGAGCTTGACCATGACAGCCGCACACCCCCGGACAGCAGCACCGTCGCGGGCTGCTCCATTCGCAGCAACGGAAAGCCTCGCCAGCGTGACGGCGTACTGGCTCGCCATAGCCGGCGTCTACATCCTGCAGGGGTTCGTCTGGTACTTCCCCTTCAAGGAGAAGATCTTCGACCACAACGCCAAGGCGCCGCCGCCGATCCAGGAGCAGTTCAATGGCACGATCGTCGACTCCTTCCCGGGCACGAGCGTGGCCTGGGCGATCCTCGGGATCCTCCAGGGCGTGGTCGTCCTGGCGATCGTGGTCAGCCTGCTCACCGGCGAGTTCCTGCCGCATCGCCGCAAGCCGATCCTGCTCGGCGCTCTCACGCTCGCAATGCTGGTCTTCGCGGTGATGCTGTTCGGCCAGAGCCTCACGACGCGGTTCGAGGGCGTGGCGAGCCTGTACACCTACTTCGCCGCAACGATCGTGATCTTCGCGTTGCTGCTGCTGATGCCGCCGTACCGGCCGATGCACTGGCTGAGCCCGCTCGTGAACCGAGGTGACCGCTAGGACCACCGCGCCTTCCGTTCGGGACCAGCGCGACGTTGTGATCGCCGGCCCGTCGCTCGTGAGGTGGACCGCGGAGCCGACCACCGGACCGGCCTGGGACGATCACGGCGCGAGATCGGCAACGGCGGCGGCGATCGTGATCGGGTTGGCGGGGACGGGCACGCCCGCGACGAAGACGCGGGGCGTATCGCTGACACCACGCCGCACCGCGCGCTCGGTCACGTAGGCAGCCCACTGTAGGTAGGTTCCTCCGGCCACGCATCCGTCGAACGTCGGGCTGGTTATCCCCACCATGTGGCCGAGCTGGATCAGCGTATGGTCGCTGAGACCGGGGCCGCCCTGTGGAGGCTGGTTGGCGAACAGCGCGTCCTTGTACTCGGCGAACGCGCCGGCGTCGGAGGCGCAGCCCGAAGCGGCAGACGCGCGCGACGAGTACGAAGTCGTCGACCGCGTGTCAAGGAACGCAAGCGGGTGGTAGACCAGGCGGATCGCGCCGTGCTGAACCAGTCGGCGAAGCCGTACCGCGGCCAGCTTTTCAAACCGCTTGCACAAGGGGCACAGGAAGTCGACGTAGACGTCGACGCCCACCGCGCCGGCGCCGAGCGCGATTCCGTCGCCGTCCGCCGCGGCTCCTGCGGGAATCCGACCCGGCGTGCCGGTCACGACGGCTCCACGCGCGATCCGGCTCATCGGTCGCTCGACGGCCATTGTTCGGTCACTCGCCTCCCAGGTCCTCCTCGACACGGCCTGTGCCGCCGCATGCGTCGCAGCGCTCGGCGCCGACCTGTCCGGTACCACCGCAGTCCGGGCATACCTCGGGCCCGCCGGCCTTCACATCGGGCGACGCGTGCGCGCTGGGCGCTGCGGTGTCGGGGCGCACGAGCCTCCCAATAGGCCGCGCGCGGCGCAATGCCATCCTGTCGCCTGGCCGGTCCCCCGACGCTCGTCGGTCTGGACGTGCACGCGCGGCAGACGCACGCCGACGTGCTCGATCCGGGCTCATCCAGCCTGCGTTCGCTCCGCCTGAGTCGCGGGCGATTGGAGCGTCCGGTAGGCGGACTCCCGCCCTTGGGCTTGTCGCAGGCGTGGCTGGCCCTCCTGGACGACCGGGCTGCGTCGGTAGTGGAGTCGAGCTGAGCGACCTCGCGGAACCCCACTGCGCGTACGGCGTCAGGTGCCGCACGACCGGTGCGACCCTCGGTGCCAGCTCGCATCGGATCATCCGGACGAATGGGCTGTCTGACATGGCTACCGAGGCCGCGCGGTGAGTGAACCGCAACACGTAGCGACCGATCGGCCAGCGTTCCGCTTCATCGGAGTCGAGCAGTTGCTCGTCGGCGAGTCCCTTGGCGACGAGGGCGAGCTTCCAACCGAGGTTGATGGCGTCCTGGATGCCCGTGTTCATTCCCTGAGCGCCGGCCGGGCTGTGGACATGGGCGGCGTCGCCGGCGAGGAAGATCCGGCCGGCTCGATAGCTGGTCACAGGACCTCCAGCCTGCGCGGCTGCATCGCAAGGGCCCGCGACTCGCGCACGCGGTCGGGTTGGCGGTCGACGATCCGGATCGACGTCCCGATCGCTTGCAGCTGGGCGGCGAGGGTGAGTCCGGTCGGACCCGCACCGACGACAAGAACGTCGGGCTGGCCGTCTTGTGCCGTCATGTTGCAGTCCGTTTCGTAGGCCAGTGTCGTACAGCGCCTGTTGGCCCGTGTCGGTCTGGCGGTCAGGATGCGGCGACGGTCAGCGGTCGCCGAGGTCGGCGAGGCCGGCGCGTATGGCAGGTGGACGAGGTTGTCGTAGACGCGACAGCCCTCTTCGATCGCGGCGCGCAGCGCGGCGAAGTTTGTCATCGGCCACGACCATGTCGGCGGTCCGCCTCCGCGGCCATCGCGCTCGGGTTGATGGTCGAACCAGCCGGCGTATGACTCCAGTCGAATAGGGGAACCGGACCCTCACACGACCGGGCATCGCGTCCTAGGTGGCAATGAAGCACTCCAAGAAGCTGATGTGGGGCTGTGTCGCCATCGTGGCGCTCGCCGTCATCCTCGCCGTCGCCGGCGCGAACGCGGTCTACCTGCTCTTCGCGCTGCCCTGCCTGCTGATGATGAGCGCGATGGTGTGGTTGATGATGCGCGGGCTGGACCACGGCTCCCGCGGCGATGACAAGCACTAACCGCACCGGTCCACGGCGGGCGTCAGCCCCGTCGAGCCGAGCGGCACCACCCTCGGGCTGCCACACCCTCTGCGGGCCTAGCGTGTCCTCGTGAGCGCTGCACCGTCGCGGACGCAGGAAACCGCCGTCCTGCATGTCGGCGGCCTGCACTACGCCTCGGAGAAATCGGTCGTCGAGCGCGTTCTCGGCAACCGCCGCGGCGTGCTGGCCGTCGACGCCAACCCGGTCGCGCAGACGGCGACCGTCACCTTCGACCCTTCGGAAACCTCGGTCGAGGACCTCCGCGCCTGGGTCGAGGAATGCGGCTACCACTGCGCCGGCCGATCCGTCCCCGGCCACCTCTGCGACCCGCTCGCCGAGGCGAACGCCAACCGGCACGATGACGCGGCGGTCGAGCGCGCGGAGCGCGCGCATGGTGACGGTGGTCACGCCGGCATGTCGATGAAGGCGATGGAGCGCGACATACGCAACCGCTTCCTGGTCGCGCTCGTCTTCACGATCCCCATCGTCCTGTGGTCGATGGTCGGGACCGAGGTGCTCGGTACCGAGCTGGCCACGCCGTTCGGCATCGACCGCGACGCCTGGCAGTTCGTGCTGAGCCTGCCGATCGTCTTCTACGCGTCATCGGTCTTCTTCAAGGGCGCGGTCGCCGCGTTGCGCGCGAAGACGCTGGACATGATGGTGCTGGTTGCGGTCGCCATCGGCGTCGGCTGGCTGTACTCGGTCGCCGCGACGCTCCTGATCGAGGGCGAGGTCTTCTACGAGGCCGCGGGGATGCTCGCGACCTTCGTGCTGCTCGGCCACTGGTTGGAGATGCGCGCCCGTGGCAGCGCCAACGACGCCATCCGCACGCTGCTCGACCTCGCGCCGCCCAAGGCCGTGGTGCTGCGCGACGGCGAGCCCGTCGAGGTGCCGACCGCGGAGGTGGTAGTCGGCGACCTGCTGCTCATCCGCCCCGGGTCGAAGATCCCGGTCGATGCCGTCGTCGAAGAAGGCGAGAGCGAGGTCGACGAGTCAATGGTCACCGGCGAGAGCCTGCCGGTCCACAAGGGCCCCGGCGACCAGCTCATCGGCGCCACCATCAACAAGAACGGCACGCTTCGTGCCCGTGCCACCGCGGTCGGCTCGGACACGGCGCTCGCGCAGATCGTCAAGCTCGTACAGGAAGCCCAGAACTCCAAGGCGCCCGGGCAGCGGCTGGCCGATCGCGCCGCGTTCTGGCTCGTGCTCGTGGCACTGGTGGGCGGACTGCTGACGTTCAGCACCTGGTGCTTCATCGTCGGGCGCGACGTGCACGACGCGTTGCTGTTCGCGATCACGGTCGTGGTCATCGCGTGCCCGGACGCGCTTGGGCTCGCGACTCCGACGGCCGTCATGGTCGGCACCGGGCTCGGCGCCCAGCGCGGGATCCTGTTCAAGCACGCGCTGGCGCTCGAGCAGGCCGCCTCGCTCGACACGGTGGTGTTCGACAAGACCGGCACGCTGACGCGCGGCGAGCCCGAAGTCGTCGCCGTCGCCACTGCCGACGGCATCATCGAGGACGAGCTGCTGCGCCTGGTCGCGGCCGCTGAGCGAGAGAGCGAACATCCGCTGGCCCAGGCCATCGTCAAGTCGGCGCGTCAGCGCGGCCTGCAGACGCCCCGGGCGGAGAGGTTTGACGCGGTGCCCGGTCACGGACTGCTGGCCAACGTCGAAGGCCGACGGCTCGCGGTCGGCAACGCGCGGCTGCTCGAGCGCGAGGGCATCGCGCCTGACGGCCTGGCCGCCCGGGCCCACGAGCTGGCCGGCCAGGGCCGCACCATCGTGCTGGTCGCCGTCGACGGGAAGCCCGCGGGGGTCATCGCCATCGCCGACGCCCCACGCGAGACGGCCGCCGAAGCCATCAGCGCGCTCCGCGAGCTTGGCGTGCGGCCGGTCATGCTCTCCGGCGACCGCCGCGCGACCGCCGAGCGCATCGCCGCCGAGCTCGGCATCGACGAGGTCATCGCCGAGGTCCTGCCAGCCGACAAGGCCGCCAAGGTCGCCGAGCTTCAATCAGGCCCGCCCGCCCGCAAGGTCGCGATGGTCGGCGACGGCGTCAACGACGCGCCCGCGCTCGCCCAGGCCGACGTCGGCATCGCCATCGGCGCCGGCACCGACGTCGCCGTCGAGACCGCCGACATCGTGCTGATGCGCTCCGACCCGCTGGACGTCGCGACGGCCATCATCATCAGCCGCGGCACCGTCCGCAAGATGCGCCAGAACCTCGCCTGGGCGGTCGGCTACAACGGCCTCGCGCTGCCTGTCGCCGCCGGCGTCTTCGAGCCGCTGGGGTTCGTGCTTCGCCCCGAGGTCGGCGCCATCTCGATGTCGGCCTCCAGCATCATTGTCGCGCTCAACGCCGTCGCGCTGAAGCGGCTGCGCCTGCCGGAGGCCGGCGGAGCCGAGCAGGCATGACGGAGCCGTCCTCCCGCGCCCCGGCTGACCGCAGCGGTTTGTGGGGCATGGGCGGCCGGTATTTCTCCACGTGATCCGGCCGTCGCGGCCTACCGACCCCCAGAAGAGCCTCGATTCCGGGTCGGCCCTGACGCCAATGAACCCCGGCCAAGAGCAAGGAGGAAACGTGGCGGTCTATGACGCAGTGGTGATCGGGGCCGGGCCCGCCGGCGAGGCGGCCGTGTCGCGACTGAACCGGCAGGGACTGAAGGTCGCGCTCGCCGAGCGCCAGCTGATCGGCGGCGAGTGCGCGTACTGGGCGTGCGTGCCGTCCAAAACGTTGCTGCGTCCGCCGGAGGTTCGTGCGGAGGCCGAGCGGGCGGCGGGCGTCGCCACGCCCGAGCTGGCGTGGCCCGAGCTGGCGCGCTATCGCGACTGGATGATCCGCAATCTCGATGATGCCAAGCAAGTGCAGGGCTACCGCGACAGCGGCGTGGACGTCATCAAGGGCCAGGCGCGGATCGCCGGCCCTGGGCGCGTGGACGTCGGCGAGCAGACGCTTCAGACCGCGCGGATCGTGGTCGCCACCGGCAGCGACCTGCGCGTCCCCCCGATCGACGGGCTCACCGAGGCCGGCTACTGGACCAACCGCGAGGCGACAACGCTCAGCGACGTGCCCGCGAGCATCGTCATCCTCGGCGGCAGCGCCGTCGGCATCGAGCTCGGCCAGTTCATGCGCCGCGTCGGCGCGCGCGTGACGATCATCGAAGCGGCCGAGCGGCTCATGGCCAGCGAGAACCCCGCCGTCGGCGAGCTGATCGCCCAGGTCCTGCGCGACGAGGGCATCGATGTGCGCCTGGGCGCGGAGGCAGCCGCGGTGCACCGCCGCGACGGCGAGCGCGTCGTGCGCCTCGGCGACGACCAGGAGGTCAGTGGCCGTGAATTGCTGGTAGCGACCGGCCGCGCGCCGCGCGTGCAGGGCATCGGCCTGGAGAACGTCGGCATCGAGCCCAGTCCGAAGGGCATCGCGATCGACGAGCGCTGCCGCGCCGCCGAGAACGTGTGGGCGATCGGCGACGTCACCGGCGTCATGCTGTTCACCCACGCCGGCAAGTACCAGGCGCGGATCGCCGCCGCTGACATCGCCGGCCACAGCCGGCACGCCGACTACGCCGCGATCCCCCGCGTCGTCTTCTCAGACCCCGAGATCGCCGCCGTCGGGCTCACCGAGAACCAGGCCCGCCAACGCGGGATCGACACCGCCACCGCCCGCGTCGGGCTGGCGGACGCCATCACCCGCCCCTGGACCTACGAGCAGAACCCGCGCGGCGAGCTCGGGCTGATCGCCGACCGCGAGCGCCAGGCGCTCGTCGGCGCCTGGGCGGTCGCCCCGCTGGCCGGAGAGTGGATCCACTACGCCGCCCTGGCCATCAAGACCCACACGCCGCTGGCCGTCCTGCGCGACACCGTCGCGCAGTACCCCACCTTCACCGAGGCGTATCTGACGGCCGTGGAGGGTCTACACCGCCAGCGAGACACGCGTTGAGCAGGCGATCGCCGCACGCGAAGCGGCTACGAGGGCGCCGCTGACGGCGGGCAAGGCATCGGCGGGCGGGCGGCGCCTTCCGTTGAAGCGGCCCGGCGGGGACCTACTCCAGTCGCTGATGAAAGGTGCCGTGACACCTTGGGGACCGAGTACCGAGGAGATCGTTGGCGACCCTGGCGTTTGAAGGGGTGAGCAAGGTCTATCCCGACGGCACGCGGGCGGTCAACGCCATGGATCTGGTGGTCGAAGACGGGGAGTTCATGGTGCTCGTCGGTCCCTCGGGGTGCGGGAAGACGACGGCCCTGCGGATGCTCGCCGGCCTCGAGGCAGTGACCGAGGGCGTCGTCCGGATCGGGGATCGGATCGTCAACACCGTGCCCGCGCGCGATCGCGACATCGCGATGGTGTTCCAGAGCTACGCGCTGTACCCGCACCTGACGGTCTACGACAACATCGCGTTCGGGCTGCGCCTCAGGAGGCTCGGGAGGGATGAGATCGACCGCCGCGTGCGCGAGGCCGCCCGCACGCTCGACCTCGAAGAGCTGTTGGATCGCAAGCCGCGGCAGCTCTCCGGCGGGCAGCGCCAGCGCGTTGCGATGGGGCGAGCGATCGTCCGTCAGCCGAGCGCGTTCCTGATGGATGAGCCGCTCTCGAACCTCGACGCGAAGCTGCGTGTCCACATGCGCGCCGAGCTCGCGCGCCTGCAGGACCGGCTCGGCGTGACGACGGTCTACGTCACCCACGATCAGGTCGAGGCGATGACGATGGGAGACCGGGTCGCGGTGATGCGGAGAGGCGAGCTGCAGCAGGTGGACGCGCCGGAGGACCTGTACGACCACCCGGTCAACCTTTTCGTCGGCGGTTTCATCGGCAGCCCGTCGATGAACATGTTCCAGGCGAAGCTCGAACGTTCCGATGGTGGCCTCGTTGCTCGGCTCGGCAGTCAGTCGCTCACGGTACGTCGCGAATCGCTTTCAGGCCGCGCCGCCGTCACGGCGTACGAGAGCCGAGACGTGATCCTGGGCATCCGGCCGGAGGACATCCAGGACGCAGCGTTCGCGGGCGAGGCTGCGCCCGGGCAGCGGCTTCGCGGTCGGGTCGAGCTTCGCGAGGCGCTTGGGTCCGAGGTACTCGTGCATCTCGCCATCGACGCCCGCCCGGCCGTGACCGACGAGGTGCGCGAGCTCGCGATGGATGTCGGCGTCGAGGCCCCCAAGGCCGAGCAGGCCGAGGCGATCGTCGTCGCCCGGTTCGCCAGGCGCTCGCGGGTCCAGGTCGGCCAGATCGTCGACGCCGTCGTCGACACGAGCAGCCTGCACTTCTTCGACCCCGAGACGCGACTCGGGATCTACGACCGCGCGACGGAAGGAGCGCTCGCATGATTCGTCCTGCATCGACCACGCATTTGGCCGCCGCCGTGATCGCGGCCGCCGTCGTGATCGGCGGATGCGGCGGTGACGACGATGGCGACGCCGGCAGCGCCGCGAGCAAGGGCGTCTCCGGGAGGGTGTCGATCATCGCCGTCTGGAGCGGCGACGAGCAGAAGTCCTTCCAGGCGGTGCTCGACGGCTTCACCGGCAAGTTTCCGGACGTCACCGTCAAGTACACCTCCGGTGGCGACAACGTGCCGACGATCCTCGCGACCGCAGTGCAGGGCGGGCGACCGCCCGACATCGCCGGCGTCGCGCAGCCGGGGCTCGTGAAGGACCTTCAGAAGAAGGGCGCGCTGAAGCCGATCGAGTTCGCGCAATCGACGATCGCCGACAACTTCCCCGAGGACATCGTCAAGCTCGGCGAGATCGACGGTCGCCTGTACAGCCTGCTGTTCAAGGCGGCCAACAAGTCGACCGTCTGGTACAACGTCAGCGCCTTCGAGAACGCGGGCGGCTCGCCGCCCGAGACCTGGGACGATCTGCTCGAGGTCGCCGAGACGCTCAAGGCTGCCGGCATCCCGGCCTACTCGATCGCGGGTGCCGATGGCTGGACGCTGACCGACCTGTTCGAGAACGTGTACTTGCGACAGGCGGGTCCGGAGAAGTACGACCAGCTCACGACGCACGCCATCCCGTGGAGCGATGAGTCGGTCAAGGACACGCTCGCGACGATGGCGGACGTCCTGGGCGACGAGGCCAACATCGCCGGCGGAACCTCGGGCGCTCTGCAGACCGACTTCCCCACCTCGGTGGCGAACGTGTTCCGCGATCCGCCGAAGGCGGCGATGGTCATCGAGGGCGACTTCGTACCCGGCGCCGCCGCGAACACGGAGCTCGAGCCGGGCACGGGCTACGACGTGTTCCCGTTCCCTGTCCTGGGCGACGTGGAGAACGCAGTGATGGGCGGCGGCGACTCGATGATCATGTTCCGGCGTACGCCCGCCTCGGAAGCCCTGATGGAGTACCTCGCCAGTCCAGAGGCCGCCGAGATCTGGGCCCGGCGCGGAGGGTTCTCAACGGCCAACCGGAACGTCCCGGACAGCGCCTATCCGGATGAGATCACGCGAAGGACGGCAACGGCGATCGCGGACGCCGAGACGTTCCGGTTCGACATGTCAGATCAGCAGCCGGCGGCGTTCGGCGGCACGCCCGGCCAGGGGGAGTGGAAGATCCTGCAGGACTTCCTGGCCGACCCGAGCGACGTGGACGGCACCGCCGGCAAGCTCGAGGCGGCGGCGGCCAGGGCGTTCAGATAGGGGTGACGTGAGCGCGCCCCCGCGCATGGCTGCCGGTCCGGGTCTCGGTGAGGCGGGGCCAAGGCCGTGGCGTGAGCGTGCGATCACGGCGCTGTTCGTCGCACCGGCCGCGTTCTTCCTGGTCGTGTGGGTGATCTATCCGATGATCTCGACGGTGATACGGAGCTTCTTCGACCGCTCCGGTGACCGGTTCGTGTGGTTGGAGAACTACGAGGCGCTGTTCACCACCGACACGCTGGTGACGGCGATCAAGAACAACGCGATCTGGGTCGGCGTCGTCCCCGCGCTCGTGACCGCGATCGGGCTGATCTTCGCCGTGCTCACCGAACGGATCCGCTGGACCACCGCGTTCAAGACCGCGGTGTTCATGCCGATGGCGATCTCGCTGTTCGCCGCCGGGGTGATCTGGCGCCTGATGTACGAGCATGATCCGGATCGCGGCACCATCAATGCCGCCGTCCGCGTCGTCGACGACGCCGTCAGCCCGAACGGCGTCCTCACCACGGCGCAGCCGTCGACGCCCACGCTGGTCGGCAGCACGAAGCGCGGGTTCGTGCTCAGAATGCCTGTACGTCCGGGCCGGCGGGCACTGCTGGGCCTGACCGCGATCCCGCCCGACGAGCTGCCCGACGATGCGGTGCAGGCCGCGATCCCGCGCCCGACGCCGGGCGCCGTGACGGGGGTCGTCTGGCGCGACTTCCGGCCGGGAGGCGGCACGCCGGGCAAGGTCGAGCCGCAGGAGCTTGGGCTCCCCGGGGTCACCGTCGAACTGCGCGACGCGGCCGGCAGGACGGTCGCGTCGACGACGACCTCCGACGACGGCAGCTTCCGCTTCGCCGGCGTGAGAGGAGGCGAGTACCGGGCGGCGATCGCGGCGAAGACGTTCGCCGCACCGTTCGAGGGCATCGCCTGGCTTGGGCCGAAGCTCGTCACGCCCTCGGTGATGATCGCCTACATCTGGGTCTGGGCAGGATTCGCGATGGTCGTGATCGCCGCCGGGCTGGCCGCCGTCCCGCGAGACATCCTCGAGGCGGCGCGAACCGACGGAGCGAGCGAGTGGCAGGTCTTCCGGCGCGTGACCGTGCCCGTGCTGGCGCCGACGCTGACCGTCGTGTTCATCACGATGCTCATCAACGTCCTGAAGGTGTTCGACATCGTGCTGTCGGTCGCGCCCGGTTCCTCGCAGGACGACGCCAACGTCATCGCGCTCGCCATGTGGCGAACCTCCTTCGGAGGCGTCAATGACTTCGGGCTGGGCTCGGCGATCGCCGTGTTCCTGTGCCTGCTCGTGGTGCCCGCGCTGGCGCTCAACATCCGCCGATTCCGCCGCGAGGAGCCATGACAACCGTCGCCCACCCTCAGGCCGCCGTCGCACCGCCCCAACCCACCGAGGCGCGCGCGGCGGGCATCATGCGTGTGCTCTCGCGCGCTCCCGTCAACATCGGCCTGGCCCTGATCGGCCTCTTGTGGCTGGTGCCGACGCTCGGGCTGCTGCTCACGTCGTTGATGCCGGCCTCGGACATCACCACGGAGGGATGGTGGAACATCGTCGCCGAGCCGAGCAAGGCGACGCTCGAGAACTACCGCGCGCTGTTCGACAACAACGAACTCACGAAGGCGCTGATCACCACCGCCGAGATCGCCGTCGGCAACACCGTCCTGCTGATCCTCATCGCCGCGCTCGCCGGCTACGCCTTCGCCTGGATCGACTTCCCAGGACGCGACGCGCTGTTCCTGTGCGTGGTCGGCCTGCTCGTGGTTCCGCTGCAGATCGCGCTGATCCCGATCTTCTCGCTCTACGACAGCACCGGCCTCTTCGACACCGTGCTCGGACTGATCCTCTTCCACGTCGCATTCGGCATGCCGTTCGCGATCTTCCTGCTGCGCAACTTCTTCATCGGGATCCCCAAGGACCTCCTCGAGGCGGCGCGTATCGACGGCGCGTCGGAGCTGGGCATCTTCTTCAAGGTGGTGCTGCCGCTGGGCCTGCCCGCGATCGCGTCGCTGGCGATCTTCCAGTTCCTGTGGACGTGGAACGACCTCATCGTCGCCCTGACCTTCGGCCGCGACACCCAGCCGATCACGGTCGCGATCTTCTCGCAGCTCCGACAGTTCGGCTCCAACATCGAGCTCATCGCGCCCGCCTCGTTCATCTCGCTCGCGATCCCGCTCTGCGTGTTCTTCGCGTTCCAGCGCTACTTCGTGCAGGGACTGCTCGCCGGCTCGGTCAAGTGACAACCGACGTCGATGACGGATCGCGCGCCGGATCTGATCATCATCGGGCCGCCCGGGTCCGGCAAGAGCACGCTCGCCGGCCGGCTTGCCGAGCAGCTCGGGTTCGTACATCTCAATCCCGGCACGCTTCTCCGCGAGATCGCCGCCGAGGACTCGGCGACCGGGCAACAGGTTCGGGACCTCATGGCCAGCGGTGCGCTCGTGCCCGACGAGCTGACCGACGAGCTCGTGCGCCAGCGGCTGATGGCCATACCGCCCGAGCAGGGCGTCATCCTGGACGGGTATCCGCGGAACGCTGCCCAGGCCGATGCGCTGCACCGAGTCCTCGCGGAATCCGGGCGCCTGCGACCGCGACCGCTCGTTCTGCGGCTCGACGTGCCGCGTGGTGGCCTGCTGGACCGTCTGCGCCGGCGCCGCGACGTCGAGGGCCGCGGCGACGACACCGAGGACGTCGTCAGGCGCCGCCTGCAGATCTATGACGCAGAGGCGGCGCGAGTCATTGACGCAGTCGCCGACTGGGCCGACGTGGTGGCCATCGACGGCGACCAGCCGGTCGACGCGGTCACGACCGAGGCCTTGGAAAGACTCGGTTCGCGGCTTGCTGGCCGATGACCCGCCGCGGGCGGACGACCGAACGGACCGGCTCGCGTTTCCGGCTCGTCGCTGAGCGTCAGGCGCTCGCACGAACGTGGTGGCTCAACGGGCGCGGATCTCTCGGAGCAGCTGGTCCAGGCGGCGGCGCGGTGGGCCGAGCGCGCTCGCGGAGGCTCGGATGTCGGCCCACGGATCGCCGTCGCGCTCGAGCCGGCGGGGGAGCGTGCGCAGCGTCCAGCGATCGGAGCGCGTGTCGGCATCCGACAGCTCGTGCCAGCGCAGCGGTGCGGCCACTGGGGCGTCGGGGCGGGCGCGCAGCGAGTACGGTGTCACGGCGGTCTGGCCGTACGCGTTGCGCATGACGTCCACGAGGATGCGGCCCCCGCGCGCCGCCTTGCGCTGTTCGAGTGTGAGCCGCGGGTCGCGGGCGACCGCGACGCGCGCGGCGTCGCGGGCGAAGCCGCGGACCGTGTCGAAGTCGCTGCGGCGCTGGAGAGCGACCGTGACGTGGTACCCGCGCGAGCCGGTCGTCATCGCGAACGGCTTCAGGCCGAGCTCGCGCAGGAGGGCGCCGAGCTCGAGTGCCGCGTCGCGGACGCCGGCGTGCGTCTGGTCGCCGGGATCGAGGTCGAAGGTCAGCCGGTCCGGGCGGGTGAGGCGGTCGGCGCGGCTGAGCCATGCGTGCAGGGTGATGCATGCCTGACCGGCCAGGTAGACGAGGGTTGCGGCGTCGGACGCGACGACGTGGGTGACCGTTCCGCGCTGCTTGGGGACCGTCACGCGCTTGATCCAGGCCGGGAAGTGACCGGGGGCGTGTTGCTGGATGATGCGCGGGCCGTCGATGCCGTCCGGGTAGCGCTCGAGGGTCAGCGGGCGGCCCGCGAGGTGGGGCAGCATCGCCCAGGCGATGGTCGCGTAGTAAGAGGCGACGTCGGCCTTGGTGATTCCCGAGGGGAACAGCGGCTTGTCGGGTCGGGGGATGTCGACGTCGCGCCCGTCGGCGCGGATGACCAGGCCGAGGGCTGTCATGCCGCCTCGGCGGCGACCTGCTCGACCGTGCGGCCGCTCAGCACTGACTCGGGCCGGGTCGCGACGGGATCGACGCCGGTCGTGGCGTGTTCGTCTCGCTTCTTGACCAGCAGCCAGCGCTCGCGGCCGCGCCGATCCTGCCCGATCCGTGTAAGCGCATAGGTGCCACGCAGCTTGTGACCGAACAGCTCCACCACCAGATGCCCGTCGTCGAGCGCCTGCTCGAGCGGCACCTCGGCACCGTCATGGCGCGTTCGGTTGCGGTACGGCCCGGTGTCCCACACGATCACCGGGCCGGCGCCGTACTGGCCCTCGGGGATGACGCCCTCGAAGTCGGCGTACTCGAGCGGATGATCCTCGACCCTGATCGCCAGCCGCTTCTCGCGCGGGTCCAGCGATGGGCCCTTGGGCACCGCCCACGACTTCAGGACGCCGGCGACCTCGAGGCGGAAGTCGAAGTGCTCGCTCCGCGCCTCGTGCTGGTGCACCACGAAGATCGAGTCATCCTGGGCGTGCCGTCGGTCGCCCGCGGGTTCGGGCGTGCGTGTGAAATCGCGCCTGGCCCGGTACTCCGCGAGCGGGTCGTCGCCAGGCATGGCCAAGCTCGCCCGGCCTTGATCGCCAGGCCGTCGTCTGAGGGCCAACCGGACTCCTCTCGTCTCACCGACGCCGGTAGGCCGGGCCATGCGAGGATCAACTGCCGGAACGCGCTTACGCGGAGGGAACCTCGCGGACGACCTGGGTTGGATCCTTGTCGTCGCGAAGGCCCTTGTAGGAGGGATGGCGCAGCATTCCGTCGCGCGTCCACTCCGTGAACTCGACTTCTGCCACGAGCTCGGGCCAGACGAACCTCGCGTCCCGGTCGGGCTGGGGGCCCGTGAACGGAGAGCTCTCGATCGCCAGCGGCTCGAGCAGACGCTGCAGCCGGTCGAGCTCGGCCTCGGTGAAGCCGGTGCCGACCTTGCCCGCGTACCGCAGAACCGGTCGCCCGTCGGCGTCGCGCTCGGACGGGTCGTAGTAGCCGACGAGCAGCGCGCCGAGTCGCTGCCCCCGGCGCCCCGCTCCGGGGACCCAACCGGCAATGACGAACTCCTGGCGATTGGTGTTCTTGACCTTGACCCACGATCTCGTCCGCCGGCCTGGCTCATAGGTCGATTGCGGCCGCTTGGCGATGATCCCCTCAAGCCCGCGCTCGCGGCTGGCCGCGAGGAACTCGCGACCGCCACCGAGGCGGTGCGCCGTCGTCTGCCAGTGCTCGCCGTTCAGCCCGAGCGCGGCGAGCCGCTCGCGGCGTTCCAGGTATGAGCGGCGCAGCAGCGGCTGGTCGTCAAGCCAGAGCACATCGAAGATCTCGAGGACGACCGGCACGTTCTGCGCGAGCGCGGCGATCCTCGACGGATTCGTCAAGTTCATACGCGGCTGCAGCCGCTCGAAGCGCGGCAGTCCGTCGTCGTCGAACGCGACGATCTCTCCATCGAGGATCATCTCGCGGCTGTCCGTGGCGGCTGCGAGCCGGGCGAGTTCCGGGTAGCGCGCGCTGATGTCGATGCCGTTACGGCTCTGCAGCTTGAGGCGGGCGGTCTCGACGTAGGCGAGCGCGCGGATACCGTCCCACTTGATCTCGTAAGCCCATGCATCCTCGTCGGACGGCAGGGGCCCAAGTGTGGCCAGCATCGGATACAGCACGGGTAGCGCCATGAGTGGTCGAGTCCGCGCGGTCATCTACATGCGCGGGCTGCCTACTCCGTCGTCGTGGGACGCGCTGCCTCGAGCCGGCGCTTGAGGTCCTCGGGGTCGTCGACCCCGAGCACGACGGCGTCGACTGGGCGCCCACCGAGCGTGAAGCCGTCGAGCTCCAGCGTGATCGCCTCACGGCGGTCGTTGAGCGAGTAGAAGCGCCAGCGCCCGCCCCAGCGGAACAGGCCGTGGCGCACGTCGGTGAACGGAAGCGCGGTGCCTATCCGCAGAGCCCAGGCGGGTGGCAGCTCCGCGGGCCCAGCGCTGACTTCGCGGATCGCGGTGTAGGGGATCAGGAGCTCACGTCGCAGCCCAGCGAGCGCGACCCACCCCGAGAGGCGGACCCGCACGCCGTCCTCCGCAAGGTCGACGCTTCGCCGGCGACGCTCGTCGTCCCGGCCGTCGGCGATCTCGATGCCGCCGAGCAACGAGAACAGACGCACATGGATTCTCGGCGAACCGGGAATCGCGGCCGCCAGAGCGCGCTCGTCGCTTCGCCCGCCGAGAATCGAGAGGCAGGAGTACGAGACGGAGATGCCCTCGGGCACGATCAGCCGCGCGCCGCCGAGTACGCACACGCACGTGAGCGACACCTCGTCGGCATCGACGATCGCCTGGCGAAGATCGAGCTCCGCGACGCCCAGGACGCACACGAGGCGCAGTTCGCGGCCCAGCCTCCAACGTCCACGCTGGCTGTGGCCGCCGAGGAAGACGACGAGCCACCGCCGCGGCTCGTCGGCCGCGACGGGCCTGCCGTCCGGAGGTCCCAGGGCGTCCTCGAGCTCGTCCGGGGTGCGGGCGTCCTGGAGGCGGCGGTCAGCCTCGGCGAGCTCGCCGAGCGTCAGGTCACTCCGGCGTCGCTTGAGATCACCAAGGGCGGACTCCCGCTGGGCGTCCGTCGATGGCGGGGAGTCGGCCGCGGCGGCGCGCTCAACGGAATCCATGTCCGCCCTCAGCCTCAGCGCCCGCGGGCGGCGGAGAGAGCCTGTGCATCTCGCCATAGATCAGGACAGCGCGGAGGGCGGCGACAATGCCGACAAGCACACGGCCGACCCACCGCATCCACGACGGCGTGCCGACCGGCCGGACAGCGGCAAGTCGGACTGAGGCGGGGTGGACAGTCATGATCGATCACGCGCGCAGCTAGCGCTGCAGGCGGTAGGTCTGCCTGTCGGCCACGCAAGTCCTCCGCTCCCACCGCGCCCCAATCGCGACGTAGATCTTGGCCGATCCGTAGGTGCGGCCTACCCGGGTAGATGCCCTGCAGTTGCAGCGAAGGAGGTCCCGATGGCACCGAAGGTTCTGATCATCACCGGCGACGCAGGCGAGGACCTGGAGTTCTTCTACTCGTACCAGCGCCTGCTCGAGGCCGGCTACGAGGTCCACGTGGCCGCGCCGCACCGCAAGCCGCTGCAGTTCGTCGTGCACGACTTCGTCCCGGACTTCGAGACCTACACCGAGAAGCTCGGCCATCGTTGGAACGCCGATCTCACGTTCGCCGACGTCGACCCCGCCGACTACGTCGCCCTCGTGATCCCGGGCGGCCGAGCGCCCGAGCACATCCGTAACGACGAGGACTGCATGCGCATCGTGCGCGCGTTCTTCGCAGACGACCGCCCGGTGGCGCAAGAGTGCCACGCGCCGTTGGTAACCGCGGCCGCCGGCGTCCTGCGCGGCCGCACCACGACCGCATTCCCTATGCTCGAGCCCGACGTCACCGCCGCCGGCGCCACGTTCGTGGACGCCGAGGCGGTCGTCGACCGAAACCTGGTCTCGGCGCGCGCGTGGAATGACCACCCCGCGTGGATGCGCGAGTTCATGCGTGTGCTGCACGAGCACGCGCCGGCGGAGCAGGCACCGGCCGGCACGCCGGCGTAACGGCCGGGTCGTCTTGCAGCTCGACGACGGTCCCCGTTCACGAGCCTGGACCGTGGAGATCGCCGGCCATGGCCGGGCACATCGTGGTGGGGACAGCAGGGTGGTCGCAGCCCGATTTCGCAAAGGATTGGTATCCCGCCCGAATGCCACCGCGCGACCGTCTGCGCTGGTATGCCGAGCGATTCGAGGGCGTGGAGGTCGACTCCACGTTCTATGCCATTCCTGCGCGGCGGACGGTCGAACGCTGGGCGAGCGTCACGCCGCCTGGGTTCACGTTCGACGTCAAGCTCCATCGCCTGCTCTCGCGGCATGCCGCGCCACCGTCGTCGCTTCCACGCGACCTGCGCGCCGGAGCGGACCTCAGTGAACGTGGTCGCGTGAATCTCGATGTGCGGCTGGAGCGCGAACTTTGCGAGCGCACGCTCGAAGTCGTCGAGCCGATCCGTGCACGGGGCAAGCTGAGCTCATTCCTGCTGCAGCTCACGCCGGCGTTCAAGCCGGGCGACCACCGGCTCGAGGAGCTTGGACCGCTGGTGGATGCGCTCGCTCCCGTCCCGGTGGCGATCGAGCTGCGCCACCGCGGCTGGGTGCGGGACCTGGACGGCACGCTGACCTGGTTCACGGCCGCCGGTGCCGCGTTCGTCTGCGTCGACGCCCCGCTGGTGAAGGCCCCACACGTGCTGCCGCCCGTCGATGCCGTCACCCGGAGCGACCTCGCGTACCTGCGTGCGCACGGACGCAATGCCGAGGGCTACCTACGTGGTCGGTCGGCCGCCGAGCGGTTCGCCTGGCGGTACTCGGACGAAGAACTGCATGAGATCGCCGCCCGGGCGGAGCTCCTCGCAGACGAGGCAGCCAACGTGCGGCTGATATTCGGCAACGGCGCCCATGCGATCGAAGCAGCAGAGCGGATGCGGATGTGGCTCAGCCAATGAGCGCGTCCGTCGGCAAAGAGACGCCACCCCGCCGAGCGGAGACGCTCGCTGCTCGCACATGGCGACCCGGGAGCTCGGTTCGCTCGCTAAGCGGTGATTCTCAGCCGGCTGGTGGGACGGTCGACGCTGGCGAACGGGTGCAGTCCGACACCTCGGGAACGAGCGCACGAGACTCGGGCCTTGAGTTCGATGGCGCGCCTGCTGAGAGCCGCGGCCAAGCCGGCGACTCCCATCCACGCGGCGGTCAGCGTCTTCGGGTTACTACGAACGGTGATGTCGACGCCGAACCAGGGGTCGCTCAGACACAAAGCGCTACGCGCAGCGCGGTGAGGCCGACGCCCAGCAGTGGCCAGTGCCGTGCCCGTGACGCTGCCGCCGCGGTAGCGCTCGCGCGGCCGTTGTCAGGCGGCGACGGAGGCCTAGTCCATGGAGGCAAGGCCATGCAGACCTACGTGATCCTTCGCCGCAGCGGGTGGCGTTCGCCTGAGGACCTCCGGAAGGCCGCGGAGCGGTCGAGGGAGGTCGGTGACGAGATGCAGGACGACGTGCGCTGGATCCGCAGCTACGGCCTCGAACAGGGCGGCGGCAGCGTCGGAACCGTGTGCATCTACCAGGCGACCAGTCCGGAGGCGATCCGCGAGCACGCCTCGCGCGCGCTGCTGCCGGTCGACGAGATCATCCCGGTCGTCGAGACGGTGATCGTTCGGCCGGACCCGGAGCCCTCCCAGCCTGAGCGGCCTGGACCTCATGTGCCTGGCGATTCCAGGGCGGGTCATCGAGATGGTCGACGAGGTGAACGGCCTCGCGCGCGTGGAGGTGGCGGGTGTGCGCCGCGCCGTGAACGTCGGGCTGTTGGACGGCGTTGCACCCGGGGACTGGGTGCTGATCCACGTGGGCTTCGCGATCTCGAGGATCGACGAGCCGGGGTCGCGGGGGACGCTGCTTGTCACCGAATCGATCGGCGATCTCGGCGGCCTGGCCGGATATCGCGTGGGCGCTCGCCCAGTCGCCGGCGAACGCGTGCTGAAAGGCGAGAGGCACGAGCAGATGCCATCGCTCCACCTCCGCCATCGTCCTCAAGGAGGCGACCGGTTCGCGACAGGAGCGATGCCGCTCCTCGGGCCGCACCATTGCGACTAGTCCGAACGCCGAGGAAATCCAGCCCTGTGCTGACGTGCCGCAGCCGCGCGCCGGCCACAGGTTGCCGCGGCCGCCCTCCGGCCTATTGCGTCGGAGGACTCGTTCCGCGTACCCGGGGGTGGATCACATGAAGGCTGTCGTCTACAAGGGGCCGTTCGAGGTCGCTGTCGAGGAGGTCGAGGATCCGCGCATCGAGCGTCCGACCGACGTGATCGTGAGGATCACGTCGACGGCGATCTGCGGGTCGGACCTGCACATGTACGAGGGTCGCACGGCGGCTGAGCCGGGGATCGTGTTCGGCCACGAGAACCTGGGCATCGTCGAGCAGTGCGGCGCCGGCGTCACCTCGATCCGGGAGGGCGACCGCGTCGTCATGCCGTTCAACGTCGCGTGCGGCTTCTGCAAGAACTGCGTCGCCGGGTACCCGGCGTTCTGCCTCACCGTGAACCCGGGGTTCGCCGGCGGAGCGTACGGCTACGTGGCGATGGGGCCATACAGGGGAGGCCAGGCCGAGTACCTGCGCGTCCCGTTCGCGGACTACAACTGCACGAAGCTGCCGCCGGGGACCGAGCACGAGACCGACTTCGTCCTGCTGGCGGACATCTTCCCGACCGGCTATCACGGTTGCGAGCTCGCGAACGTGTCGCCCGGTGAGAGCGTCGCGGTCTACGGTGGCGGCCCCGTCGGGCAGATGGCCGCCTACTCGGCGCTCCTGCGCGGTGCCTCGAAGGTGTTCGTCGTCGACCGCGTCCCGGAGCGCCTCCAGAAGGCTCAGCAGATCGGCGCGATCCCGATCAACTTCGAGGACAGCGACCCGGTCGAGCAGATCAAGGCGCAGACCGACGGCGAGGGCAGCGACAAGGGCATCGACGCGGTCGGCTACCAGGCGCAGACGCGCGACAGCGGGCGCGAGGAGCCGGCGGTCGTCCTCAACTCGCTCGTCCAGACCGTCCGCGCCACCGGCGCGCTCGGCGTCCCCGGCCTCTACGTCCCCGCGGATCCGGGCGCGCCGGACGAGCACGCCAAGCACGGCATGCTGCTCGTCGCCGTGGGCAAGCTGTTCGAGAAGGGCCTGCGGATGGGAACCGGCCAGACCAACGTCAAGCGCTACATCAACTACCTGCGCGACCTCATCATCGAGGGTCGCGCGACGCCGAGCTTCGTCGTCTCACACGAGCTTCCGCTCGAGCAAGCGCCAGAGGCCTACGAGAAGTTCGACAAGCGGGTCGAGGGTTACACGAAGGTCATCCTGCACCCGTAGGGTCCGTCGGCTCGGCGAACTCCCACCAGCGCAGCGGAAGCCAGTCACCCGCGATGAACGCGTCCACGGATTGGCCGTGCCCGGACGTGAACACCTCGGTTCCCGGCGGATAGACAGTCCCCGAGAGCCCGGTGACCGAGACCAGGAGCCGCACCACTCGCCCGCGCCGTCCGCTGGATGCATCCACATCGCGAACGGTACCTGAGCCTGCAGCCGCCCACGCAGGGCCGCCCTCAACGCCGAGGCTTGAACGCCCGCAGCACCGGCGTAGGCAGGTGACATGGGCTCAGAGGACCCGCTAGGCGATCGCGGATGAGCCGTAGTCCGACCGGGGGGTGGTTGATGGACATGGATGGCGTCCTGATGCGCGAACAGCACCCGATCCCGGGCGCCGACCGGTTCCTGATCCGGCTGCGTGAGCTCGGTCGCCGTTTCCTGGTCATCACCAATAACTCGATCTACACCCCGCGCGACCTGTCGGCGCGGCTGCGCCGCAGTGGCCTCGAGGTGCCGGAGGACGCGATCTGGACGTCGGCGCTGGCCACCGCGCGGTTTCTCTCGCAGCAGCGCCCGGGCGGGACGGCGTTCGTGATCGGCGAATGGGGCCTGACGACCGCCCTGCACGAGGTCGGATACACGCTGAGCGACATCGACCCCGACTACGTGGTGCTCGGCGAGACCCGCACCTACAGCTTCGAGCGGGTCACGCGCGCGATCCGGCTCATCCTGGCCGGTGCTCGGTTCATCGCGACCAACCCGGATCCCACGGGGCCGTCTCCGGAGGGGCCGCTTCCGGCCACCGGCTCGGTCGCTGCTCTTATCAGTCGTGCCAGCGCTATCGCGCCGTACTTCGTCGGCAAGCCGAATCCGCTCATGATGCGGTCCGCACTCAACGCGCTCGGGGCGCACTCGGAGAGCACCGTGATGATCGGCGACCGCATGGACACCGACGTGATCGCCGGCATCGAGGCCGGCATGGAGACGATCCTGGTCCTCAGCGGGGTGACCTCGCGGAAAGAGGCCGAGCGCTTCCCTTATCGCGCGTCCCGCATCGTCGACTCCGTCGCCGACCTGATCGACGAGCTCACCTGATCCCCGCTGACGCGGTCACGGGGCCACGTCGGCGACGGCAGCGGCGATCGTGATCGCGTTCGCCGGGACCGGCACGCCCGCGACGAACACGCTCGGCATGCCGCTGACGCCGCGCGCAACGGCCGTCTCGCTCACGAACGAGGCCCAGGGGAGATAGGTGCGTCCGGCGACGCAGGCGCCGAACGCGGCGGCGGTCAGGCCGACCATGCGGCCGAGCTGGATCAGCTCGTGGTCGCTGAGCCCGGGGCCGCCTTCGGGAGGCTGGTTGAGGAACAGAGCGTCCTTGTAGGCGGCGAACCTGCCGCCGTCGGATGCGCAGCCCGAGGCCGCCGCCGCGCGAGAGGAGTACGCCGCAGTCGAGAGCGCGTCGAGGAACGTCATCGGGTGATAGACGAGGTGGATGACGCCGTCCCGCACGAGACGGCTGAGCCGTGCCGCGGCCCGCTCTTCGAAGCGCTTGCAGAATGGGCACTGGAAGTCGATGTAGACGTCCACGCGGACCGCGCCGCTGCCCAGCAGGATGCCGTCGCCCTCCGGCGTGGCGCCCCTGGGAACTCGAGTCGGCGCGGACACTCCAAGCCCGCTCATGGGCTTCTGAAGACCTCCTTCACCCGACGACGACGCGCTGCACGGTGCGGATCGCCGGCCGTCAGACGCTCAGTCGGCTGCTCAACAGCCGCTGCCCGCGCTCGGCGAACTCACAGTTCGCCTTCTGGACCTCGATGAAGAAGTCCGCCAGCTCATCGTCGTTGCGCTCGCGCGCGTCCGCGATGTACCGGTCGTAGGTCTCAGCGCCCTGGAGCGCGTGGTAGATCACGCTGACGAGGTCGTACGCCGCATTGGAGGTCCGGGTCTTCTCCTCGATGGTCATGCCGCTGTCACTAGACCGGTCGCGGCGAACCGCAAGTGCCGCCGCGACGACTTGGCTGGTGACGGCCGCCCGGCGGCCTAAGGACGGCTCGACGACCGAAACCCGAAGGGAGCCGGATGTTCAAGCTCGACACGCCGCAGAAGCTGTTCACGCAGAAGCTCGGAGCGGCCTTGACGATGGAGCACACCGTCCTGAAGATGCTTGGGGAACTGGAGAAGAAGGCCCGCCACGAGGACCTCAAGTCGCTGTTCCGACACCACGCGGAGGAGACCGAACAGCAGATCAGCAACATCGGGCGGGCTTTCGCGGCGCTCGACCAGGAGGCGGACAAGAAGCCCTGCCCTGCGATCAAGGCGCTCCACGTCGAGGGCAAGGCGAACATCGGGCTCGCGGAGGGCGAGCTCGTCGACGACGTGGTGCTCGCCGCGGCCACCGAGACGGAGCACCACGAGATCGCGGTATACGAGGAGCTCATCACGTTCGCCCAGGCGATGGGCAGGGACGACGTTGCCGCGCTCCTGCGGGCGAACCTCGAGCAGGAGCAGCACACGCTCGAGCAGGTCAGGCGGGCAGCCGAGCGGATCGCCGAAGAGACGCTCCAGCCGGCGTAGAGCGGCGTCAGCGCGCCGCGCGCGCGGCGACCGCCGCGCGCCTGAGCTTACGCAGCGCGCGTCGTTCGATCTCCCGGACCCGGCTCGTGCTGATTCCGAGACGCTCGGCGATCTGCCTGATGCTCTGCTCCTCGCCGTCGAGGCCATAGCGAGCCCGCAGGATGCTCCGCTCGCGCGCGGAGAGCACGCGGAGGAACGGAAGCAGCTCGTGCGCCTCCATCGCGTCGAGGACGCGGTCGTAGGCGTCCACGGCGCGCGGGTCGTCGACGAGGTCGCCGAGGCTGCCGATCACGCCGCCGTCCTCGGCGGTGATCGGCTCTTGGAATGAGCGCGACGGGCTCGTCTCGGCGAGCAGCCGTGCAGCTTCGTCACGCTCGACCCCGGCGCGATCGAGGATCTCGCGCCGCGTGGGCAGGCGGTGGCGTTCGCGCATCAGCTCGTCCTCGGCGCTCTTCAGGCGCGAGAGGTGTCGCAGGGCACGGTCGGAGAGCACGGCGGCGTCGCTGAGCTCGGCGATGAGTCGCTGCATGGCCCGCTGGACAGTCGGTCGTGCGTACGCGCAGAACGGCGCCCCGAGCGCCGGGTCGAAGCGATCAAGTGCCTGGAGCAGGCCGGCGACGCCCTCCTGGACGAGCTCGAGCCGCTCGACATGCTCCATGCCCAGGTAGCGGCGCGACATCGCCAGGATCTGCGGCAGGCAGGCTTCGATGACCTCGGCGACGGACCGCTCGTCGCCCGCTTTGGCCGCCTCGACGACCGCCTGCCCGGGGTCGGCATGAGCCGTGTCGAGCGGGTGCGCATCGATCTCGGCTCCGTCGATGGCTGGGCGGCCGAGTCGGACCGCGAGGTCGCGGTCTTGCCGCTGTCCGCGGGTTGCCTCCGCGGCGAGAGCCTGGCTCTCCGACTGATCGAGCGGTCGGTTGTCGTCGTCCATCGGGCGTGTGCTGCGGGGATCGTGGGCGGCGCGACCCGCTTCTCCGTATGTCGCACGATTCGCCGGGGTGCGTGTGCCTCCCGCTTCTTGACGGGAGGCACCGACCGTCTGCAAGGTCGTGCGGGCCCGGGTACGCGGGCCGCGCCTCCCGAGTGCAAGTAGTCCGTGCGGCGAGGAAATCCAGGGGCATGCCGTCGGTTGCGTCGGCGGTTGGTCGCCCTAGGTACGAGTGGAGGCTGCTACAGCGACAGGCACAAGGAGGACAGCATGCAGACGCTCGAGGACGTGCAGACGTGGCGCGGCATGAAGATGGTCGATGCCGACGGTGACAAGATCGGCACGATCGTGGACATCCTGCTGGACCGTCAGACCGGCGAGCCCGCGTGGGCGGCGGTGAAGACGGGTCTGTTCGGCCGCAAGCACACGCTGGTCCCGATTCGCGACGCAGAGGTCAGGGGCGAGAACGAGGTGCGCGTCCCGCTGGACAAGGAGAAGGTCAAGGACGCTCCTCGGATCGAGCCCGACGGCGAGCTCTCGCCTGACGAGGAGCGCAAGCTCTGGGAGCACTACGGCCGCTCGGACTACGACGAGTGGCAGGGCGAGGATCGCACGCGCGCGCTGGGCCTGCCCGATGAGGACGAGGACCGCACCCGGCAGGGGACGGCACAGGCCGACGCGGGCGACGGCGCGCCGCGGATGGTCGGCGTCCGGCTGCGGCGCGTGGTCGTGATCGCGACTCCCGTGGGCGGGCCCGAGGCGCGGCGCGAGCCGTAGCGAGCGACCTCAGCCCACGTTCACGCCCGGCCGGTTCGGCAGCTTCACGGCAGCCGTGTGAGATTGGCGCGCGGGGCCGGCAGCCGGCCGCCCGCGACCTCCAGGACGACCTCCACGTCGCCGTCGACGCTCGCGTCGGTGAGCGCGACGTGCTCCCCGTCGACGGCGCGCGTGAAGAGCAGATCGACGCTGGCGGCGGCGATGCGCAGCCCGTGGACCTCGACGCGGTTGACCCACCGCGGCAGCGACGGTCGACGCACCCGCAGCGTGCGCTCCAGACCGTCGGCCCGGAGGCCCAGGCCGCTGGTCAACAGGTAGGGGAGCGCGCCCGAAGCCCACGCCTGCGGGTGGCAGGCGACCGGGTAGGGCACGGGGGTCTCGAACTGCGCGCGCGAGAACCCGGCGAACAGCTCGGGAAGCCGGAACTGGTCGACATGGGACGCGGCGTCGATCAGCGCTTCGAAGATCAGCCGGAAGTCATCGTCGTACCCGTAGCTCCGCAGCCCGGTCGCGATCATCGCCGTGTCGTGCGGCCACACGGTCCCGAGGTGGTAGCCAACGGGGTTGAAGCCCGCCTCGCCGCGGGCGAGCGTCCGGATGCCCCAGCCGGAGAACATCGCGTCGTCCAGCAGAGCATTCCGGATAGCGGCGGCGCGCTCGGCCGGCACGGCGTCGGCCCACAGGAGGTGACCCTGGTTGGAGGCAAGCGCACGGCTCGGGCGGCCATCGCCGTCGATCGCCATCGAGTAGAAGCCGCGGTCGGGGAGCCAGAATCGTTCCAGCCGGCTGGCCATCTCCTCGGCCTCCTGCTGCAGCAGTAGCGCACGGTCGGCGGCGCCGGCCCGTTGGAAGACGCGCGCCATCGATCGCTTGGCCCGCACGACGTAGCCCTGCGCCTCGACGACGGCGATCGGGGGCTCGAGCGGCACGCCGTGCTCGTCGAGGATGCCGTCGTGGGAGTCCTTCCAGCCCTGGTTGCGCAGACCCTCGGGCGTGGAGGCGCGGTAGTCGATCAGGCCGTCGCCGTCGCGGTCGCCGTAACGGCCGATCCATCCGAGCGCCGCGTCGACGGCAGGGCGCAGCTCGCGGAAGAGATCGAGCGAGCCAGTCCACTCGGCGTGCTCGGCCACGAGGCAGAGGAACAGCGGCGTGGCGTCGACGGTGCCGTAGTAGCGGGCGAATGGCGTGAGCCCCAGCGCCGCCACTTCACCGACCCGCAGCTCGTGCAGCACCTTGCCCGGCTCCTCCTCGCGGAATGGGTCGATGGCGCGGCCCAGCCGCTGCGCGAGCACGCGCAGCGTCTGCTCGGCGATGGTGGGTACGAGGGCGACCGTCTCGATCGCGGTGATGATGCTGTCACGCCCGAACAGCGTGGCGAACCATGGGATACCGGCAGCGTGGTACGTCTGTCCGTCCAGCTCGGATCTGAGCGTGCGCAGGTCGAGGATCGAGCGCTCCAGCAGCCGCGTGAACAGCTCGTCGTCGGCCGTGATGCGCGCCCGGCCGTCGTCCCACACCGCGGCGGTCGTGCGCTGACGGCGTCGGTGCCCGCCCGGGTTCGGCGCGTCCGGTTTGGCGGTGTCCTGATGCAGATCGAATCGGATCAGCACGTCCCTGCCGTCCCCTGGTTCGAGCTGCAGACGGAAGCGCAGGCGGCCGTTGGCCGTTGCGACCGGCGCCGGCTCGCTCACCACCGTGGTCGCGCGCACGACACCGTCGGCTCCGCGCGCGGCAAAGCGGAGCCCGCCGTCGACCGCGCTCGTTCGAACCGTCGGCTCGGGCGCGGCGCCGACGAGCCCGCGCAGCGCAAGCATCGGCCGGAAGTCGGCGGCGAGTGCGATCTCGAGCTCGAGCTCGAGCGGCTCGCGGCCGTAGAGGTGGACGTGCACGCGTTCGCGCATCGTCGCCTCGTCCTCGAGCACCCGATCGACGCGCAGCTGCAGCGTCTGCAGCGCGAGCGGACGGCCGCCGGGCAGCTCGAGCTCCGGGTTGGTGAGCTCGTGGACGGCTTCGGCGCCGGTGATCGCCGAGCTGACGAGCAGCCGCGGCGCGACGCCGGCGATGCGGAGCTCGTGCGCTGACAGGAATCGGCAGTCGTCGCGGTACAGGCCGAGCGGATGCTCGCCGTCAGCCGGCACGTCGCTGTCGGGCAGCGAGACGCAGAACGCGTTGCCCGCCTTCAGCACGATCGTGTTGGCGAGGTTCGCCGACGCGGTCACTGGCTGCCCGGCACCAGCACGCCACGGATCTCGGCCGGGAGCTGCGCGAGGACATCCTCGAACTCGCCCTCCGTGATGTGGCGGCGCAGGACGCGCGTCGCTGCCGCCGCGACGTTCGCGGCCTCCTCCGCGTCGGCCAGCTGCGCGCGCTCGCGCAGCCGCTCGACGAAGGCCTCGCGGTCGCGGATGCGCTCGGGCTGGCGGCGCGGGTCGAAGCCCTCGTAGAAGACGCCGCGCAGCAGATGGGGTAGCTGGGCGGCGAGCTGGGCCGCCTCGTCGACGGTCAGGCGGTCCCGCAGGAGCTGGAGATAGGCCCGCAGGACCCGCCACGCCGTGCGCTCGTCGACGCCGAGCTCGGCCGCGAGGTCGTGCAGCCACTCGTTCGACTTCTGAACGGTTCGCTGGACCGCGTCGACGGTGGTGCCCGCCATTACGTCAGCAGCTCCGCCGGGGTCGTGAACCGCTCGAACATCTCGCTCCCTCAGGTAGATCGCGGACGAGCCCTGACAAGGCGAGCCCCGCTCACGGCCGACGCGACTCGAGCTCCTGGATGCGGCTGAGCAGCTCGCAGGCGAGGACGGCGCCGGCGTAGTTGAGCCCGAGGTCCCGCCGCAGCCGGCCGGCGCGGGCCAGCCGCGCCGCCGCGTCACGCGGGAACGGCGGCGGGTCGAGCAGGCCGAGCCGGACGAACCGGCGAACGAGGTCGGGATGGAGCCCGGCCTCGCGCGCCAGCGCGCCCAGCTCGACGGCGTCCGAGGCAGCGGGTCGGACCGCCCGCAGAGCGAATCCCGTGCCCGGCGCCGGCATCTATGCGCCGGCCGGCCGCGGCCCGGCCTTGTCCGCTGCCTGCACGCGCGCCGCTGCCGCCACGACAAGCGCCGAGAGCACGCCGGCGGCGAGGGCGACCAGCGCCCAGTCCACACCCGCGAGGTCGAGCTCGAGCGCGCGGTCCAGCGAGTACTTGCCGGGGCCGACTGCGGTCACCGCGAACGCGACCGCGATCAGGACGACGCTGTACTCCCAGCCGCCCTCCGCGACCCACGGTCCGTGTCGCCAGTGCACGATCGCGATTGCAAGCGTCATGACGGCGATCAGCAGTGCCGCCGCAAGCGGCGTGAGCAGGCCGATCCCGAGCAGGACGCCTCCGGCGATCTCGGCGGTGCCGGCGATCGCGGCCATCGTCCGCCCCGGGCGGAGTCCCATGCCCTCGAACGCCGCGCCGGTCCCGGCCAGGCCGTGGCCGCGGAACCAGCCGAAGAGCTTCTGGGCGCCGTGGCCGACGAAGAACGCGCCGACGACGATGCGCAGCACCAACAGTCCGACTTCCATCGCTTCGCTCCTTCTTGGGTTCGGGTCATCTGGGGAGGTAGGCCGCCGAACGCGACGCCCAACCGCTTTCGGCGTCATCGAAGCGGCCTATCCGACGAGCCGATGACCTGGCCGCCTCACCTGCTCTCGGTCGGCGACCTGACCTGCGTCGCGCTCGCCGAGCTGGTCGACCTCGCCGAGCGCATGAAGGCCGACGCCGCCGGGTTCGACTCCGACCTGGAGGGGCAGACGGTGGCGTGCTTCTTCGATCCGCCCACGACGGGGGCGACGCTGTCGGCGGCGGTCGCCGCCGACCGGCTCGGGATGCTGCCCCTGATGCTGCCGCGTCGAGAGCTCGAGGTGGGCAGCGGCGAGCCGCTGGGCGACATCGCCCGCACGTTCTCGAGCGCGGCCGCTGCGCTGCTGACGCATCGCGTGCCGCACCGCACGCTCCGGCGGATCGCTCCGCACGCCACGATCCCCGTGGTCAACGCTCTCTCGGACGAGCATCACCCCTGTCAGGCCCTGGCCGACCTCCTGACGCTGCGCGAGCGCTTCGGTGCGCTCGCGGGGCTGGAGGTCGCCTTCGTCGGCGACGCCGGGTCCGGGATCGCCCACTCACTCATGGAGGCGGCGGCGCTCGCAGGAATGGACATCCGGGTCGCCTGCCCGCCGGAGCACCGGCCGTCCCGGCTCGCCCAGGCGGGAGCGGAGGCGATCGCCGCGCGCCACGGCGCGAGCATCACGATCATGGACGACCCGCGCCGCGCGGTCGCCGGCGCCCACGCCGTCTACACCGGTCCGTGGCCGCGCGGCGGTGGCGAGCGGCTCCGGCGCTACCACGTGCATCCCGAGCTGATGACCCTCGCTCACCGCGACCACGTGTTCATGCACTGCCTGCCGGCCCGGCGCGGGGAGGAGGTCGCGGCGCTGGTGGTCGACGGGGCTCGCTCGGTCGTCTGGGAGCAGGCCGCCAACCGTGTGCACGCCGAGCAGGCGGTCGTCCACTCACTGGTGACCGCTCGCCGTCAGACGTCGCCGGAGAAGGTGTCGCAGCTGTCGGGATCGCCGGCCGTGTAGCCGCGTAGCCACCACGTGCGGCGCTGCTCGGACGAGCCGTGCGTCCAGGTCTCGGGATCGATCCGGCCGGTCGTCTTCTGCTGGATGCGATCGTCGCCCACGGCGGCAGCCGCTCTCAGCGCCTCGTCGAGGTCGCCGCGCTCGAGCATGTCGCGTTCGTAGGTCGAGCGGCCCCACACCCCCGCCAGGCAGTCGGCCTGCAGCTCCATCCGGATCGAGAGCTCGTTGCGGTCGCCCTCGCCGGCGACGATCGCCTCCGTGACCTGCGCGAACACGCCGGTGACGTTCTGCACGTGATGGCCCATCTCATGCGCGATCACGTACGCCTGCGCGAAGTCGCCGGGCGCCCGGAACTCGACTGCGAGCCGGCGGAAGAACCCCGCGTCGAGGTACACCGTGCGATCGAGCGGGCAGTAGAACGGGCCGACGGCCGCCGACGCGGGACCGCAGCCGGTCACCACCGCCCCTCGGAACACGATGAGCGTGGCCGGCACGTAGTCGATCCCGCTGGGCTCGAGCGTGCCCGCCCAGAATCGCTGGACGTCGCCGAACACGAAGGCCAGGAAGGCGTCGAGCCGGCGCTCGGAATCGGGCGCGCCGTCCACCTCCGTACCGGTCCCCTGGGCCTCCGGCGACGGCAGCGGATCGAACGGATCCTGGTAGTCGAAGCCTTCCGAGCGCAGCGTGAAGAGCGCCAGGAGCGCCGTGGCGGCGACGATCGCCACCGCCACGGCGAGAGCGACGATGCTGCGGCGGCCCGCGATCACGGTCAGGTTCCGGAGCGCAGCAGCTCGGCGGCGCGGTCGGCGACCCCCTCGTCGACCATGACCTCGTAGCGCTCGGCCCGCAGCCCCGGCCGCGACGTGAAGTCGCGCGTACCACCGGTGGCGGCGTGCAGGAGCGCGCCCAGGACGGCGCCGACCAGGGCTCCCGCGACGAGCCCGTAGAGGACGAGCAGCGGCACGGCGGGGTTCGGGTCGTACGAGAAGATCAGCGCCATCAGCAGGCCGAAGAACGCGCCTAGGAGCGCGCCCTCGAGCGCGCCCACGAGCGCGGCGCGGGCGGTGGTGAAGCGCCCGGTCACCTGCTCGACGTAGTCGAGCCCGTGGCCGACGATCGCCACCCGGTCGACCGGGAACCCCCGGTCCGAGAGGCGATCGACGGCGCGCTGTGCATCGCCGTAGCTGTCGTACGCGGCGACCGCGCGCCGGCGCGGTTGGCTGGCAACGGTGTTCATGGATCGACCTCCGTGGTCATGTGCTCCGCTCGTACTGCTCCTGCTCGTCCGCCGTGCGCTCGGCCCATGGGATCGCCTCGAGCCGCGCGTCAGGAATCGGCCTGCCGCTGTCGACCGAGACTCCGTAGGTGCCTTCCGCGAGCCGTCGCTCCGCTCGCTCGATCGCCTCGAGCTCCCGCCGGAGCTGCTCGGCCACCCCCTGCTCGAGCTCCTCGTCGAAGAGCTCGGTCGCGTAGTCGGCCGGATGCTGGTCGAGCTGCGAGAGCTCGCCCGACTCGTCGCGCCGGGTCAGGTCGGCGAGTGCGCGCTCGACCCGCCGGCGCTCCCGCGCGAGCAGCTCGCGTGCACGCGCCTCGGTCACGGGTGTCGAGGCGCGCCGGGGGCCGCTCGCGCGCAGCGGCGAGCGCACGAGCGGCCGCTGGGGTGCATCACTGGCTCTCGGACTCGAGCTGGCGCGTCTCCTCGCCGCCCTTGATCTCGATCCGGCGCGGCTTGAGGGACTCGGGCTTCGGAATCCGCAGGTGGAGCACCCCGTTCGTCAGGGAGGCCTCGATCGCGTCGGGATCGAGGCCGCGCGGGACGCGCAGGCTGCGCTCGAAGCGGCCGAAGCCGCGTTCGATGCGCCGCACGCCGCGGTCGCCGTCTTCGCCGTACGGGTACGGCCGCTCGCCGCGGACGGTGAGCATGTCGTTCTCGAGCTCGATGTCCAGCTGGTCGTTGCCGACCCCGGGGACGTCCATGAACACGGTGACGCCGTCGTCGTCGACGAGCACGTCGGCGGGCGGAACGAACGCGGAGACCGTTCCCTCGGTGTTGAAGAACCGGTTCAGGTCTCGGAGCCAGGGCGGGAACGGCTCGGTGAGAGCGGTCACGTGAACGCCTCCTTCGTCGGGCAGTCAGCGGGTCACCGGCATGGGTAGGCCGGGCGTTGTGCGCGTCAACCGCACGCCGGCCTTGTGGGGAGCGCGGATGCGCCTTAGTAGGGGCAACGCCCCATGCAGGGCCGCTTCACGCTCCACGCCGGGATCGGCCGAGCCGAGAGCTCGATCTACGTCGTCGCGGCGACGCTCCTCGTGGTGGGCGCGGCTTTCATCGTCGTCGGGACCATCAGCGACCTGGTCGAGGGAAGCGACTCGCGCGCGATCGCAGACGCCGGCGTGTTCCTGCTCGACCGCATCCTCCTGCTGTTCATCATCGCCGAGCTGCTCTACACGCTGCGGGTGGTCAACATCGGCGGGCGCATCCTCGTCGAGCCGTTCCTGTTCATCGGGCTGATCGCGGTCGTGCGCAAGGTGCTCGTCCTCACCGCCGAGGTCCAGGAGCCGGGGCGGGATATGACCGGCTTTCTCGTCCAGATCGGCGCGCTCGCCGGACTGGCGCTGGTGTTGTCGATCTCGATCTTCATGCTGCGCCGAAGTGCCGCGTCGGCCGGCCTTGAATCGAGCGCGCGACCTCCTAAGTGAGATCGCGATGAGCCATCTCGACGACAGTTCGCTCGACGCCGGCTCGACGGCCGCGCCGCCGGACACGCCCGAGGCACGCTCACGCCGACTCCACGAGGAGTTCGAGGCGTACTACGCCGAGCGAGAGCGCCGGCGGTTGACCGCGGAGGCCCTCGCCCGCCGGATGGCCGCCTGGTGCACGAACGGCCGCGCGCTCGAGCAGACGGATGGCTGACGGCGGCCACCGTCAGCGCGGCGCGGGCCGCAGCGCGGACACGCTCGCTCGCGGTCGCGACCACGGCGACGATGACCACGAGCGAGACCGTGGGGCCGATCTCGACGACGTCGGCGAGCAGGAACTTCGCGCCCACCAACGCGAGAATGACCGCCAGGCCCGTATCCAGGTAGGCGAAGCGCATCCGGACGCCGGCGAAGATCAGCGCGACCCAGGCGGTCAGCGAGACGTCCACGCCGACGTCGTCGACGTCGTGAATTGACGTGAGTCGCCACTCGGCCTAGTGACGCCGGCAGCGTGCAGCTCAAAACACGACCGGCGCGACCGTTCTCGGCGACCCACACCGTCCGGGGCTGCTGCGGCGAGCTTGCGACGCTGATCGTCGGCGCACCCCGTGGCGGCGGCGAGCTCGTGTGCTCGCACGAGCGATACCGCGTCAGTCGGGACGCGGGCTTCGTGCTGCAAGGCTCGGAGGGCGTGGTCGCGACCGCCCACGCGGCGGGCGGCCGGTGCATCGAGATCGCGTACGCCGGTCGTCGCCTGACCGTCGAGCGCAGTCCGAGCCTGCGGCACACCTACGTCGTCAGCGAGGGCGTGGCCCAGCGCGGAGCGGTCCGCCGCCGGACGCCCTTCGTCCGCGGGATCGAGGCCGAGTTGACCGCGGAGGTGCCGTTCCCGGTCCAGCTCTTCATCGCCTGGCTGGTGCTCGTCCCCGCCAATCGCCTGATGTGAGTGCTATCCGACGGCCTCGCGGACGTGGGCGAAGTGCTCGACGATCGCCGGGCAGAAGGCCTTCAGGTCGGCCGGTGAACGGCTCGTCAGCAGCTGCCCGTCGACGACCACCTCCTCGTCGACGACGTTGGCGCCGGCGTTGCGGAGATCGGTCCGGATGCTCGGCCACGATGTCACGCGGCGTCCGCGGACGACGTCGGCCTCCGCCAGCGTCCACGGCCCGTGGCAGATCGCCGCGACGGGCTTGCCCGCCGCCACGAACGCCTTCACGAAGCCGACCGCGGCGGCGTTCATTCGCAGCTTGTCGGGGTTCACCGTGCCGCCCGGGAGCAGCAGGGCGTCGTAGCCGTCGACGGACGCCTCCGAGACAAGCCCGTCGACTGCGAGCCGTCCGGCCGGCTCGAGGTCGGATTGGCGCGCGTCGATCGTGCCACCGTGGAGGGAGAGCAGCTCGGTTCGCGCTCCCGCCGCGAGGAGTGCGCCACAGGGCTCTTCGAGCTCGACCCGCTCGACGCCGTCGGCGGCCAGGATCGCAACGACGCTGCCGTTGAGTTCGTTCGCCATGGCCCGGTCAGTAGGCCCGGCTGCCCGGCCCGCAACCGACGGTGCCGGATCCAGAGCCGAATCACGGCGCTGCACAACTGGATTTGCCGGGTTCGGGTTCGAGCTTCAATGCCCGAAGCCGTCGGGCGGGGCCCAGTAGCCCGGGCAGTCGTGGTCAAGGACTTCGCCGTCTGCGACCGGACTGTCCGCGCTGGCATCGACGTAGGCGCCGCACCTCAAATTGCGCAGCGACCCGCGGCGCGGCCCTGGTGGCTGATGATCCAGCGCTCGAGGCGATGATTGCGTGCTCTGGCCAGTGCCTCGATGCCGTGCTGGTAGGCGATGGTCGCAAAGGCGTGTTCGTCGTCGTCGGACGGGCTCGCTTCCTGGAGCCGGATGGCCCAAACGATGCCGGGCGCGCGCGTGGACTGGCCGGTTCGGATGCGGAGGCGGTCGAGCCGCGCTTGGCTTCGGATGTGCTTGCGCCAGCCCTCCGGGTCGTCAGTGCGCATGACCACTTCCCCACGGATCAACAGCTCGGCGTAGTCGCCGCTGCGAAGGGCTACCAGCTGTCGGAAGGCGTGGGCGTGCTGGGGTTGGATGGGAGCCTCTATGTGACCGTCGGTGGCAGGGTTGGCAGTGGGTGCCGACCCGTCAAGCCGTTGAGGGTCGCCGCCGGGCCATGGCATCGCTCAACCGTTGGTCCGAGAGGGCGCGTCGACGGCTTGGTCGACGTGAGCGTGCCGTTCCCCGAGGCCGACGTCCCTGACCCGCTCCCGACGAGGGGGCCAGTTTCTCTGGCTGAGCCCTACGTCAACCGCAAGGAACTGGCGTCGATCATGGGGGTGAGCGTGGCGACGGTTGATCGGATGGTCCGGGCCGGTATGCCGTCGGAGACCTGGGGGCTGAGATCGCGGCGGTTCAAGCCGTCGCTGGCCCTGGCGTGGGCGCAGCGGCGCGGCGTTCGCCGATGAGCGTCACGCGACTGCCGTCGGGGCGCTGGCGCGCCCAGGTCTACGACCCTGCCACGGGGAAGAACGTCAGCGTGTCGGCCGTACTGGCAGGGCCCGGCACATTCCGGACCGAGGGCGAAGCGAAAGCGGCGCGCGAGCGTGCGCGAGCGCGACTTGCCGTGGGGCGGGGGGACGATCGGATGACGGTCGCCGCGTTCGCCGCGAGGTGGACGAGCGATCCGCTGTTCGCGCGGCCGAAGGAGTCGACGAACATCTTCAACCGCGAGCGCATTAAGCACTTCGTCGAACGGTACGGTCCGCTGCCGATCGCAATGATCGATGACCGTGTCGTGTCCGAGTGGCTGGCAGGCGGGCACAAGGTGGGCACCGTCCCGTCCCTGCGGGCGATGTTCAACGATGTTAGAGGCGGTGCGGTGGCCGCCGACCGGGATCCATTTGGGGTCCAATGCGGCGTTCGCGGAGGAGGCGCCCACCGAACCAGAGCCTTCACGGACCGACCCGCTGAGGTGGTAATGTCACCGAAATGTTCGATAATCTCGAACAACACGGTGACAAGGCTGTCGGTGCGAGGCTGTACGCCCTCGCGGAAGGGCGTGCCGGCTACCTCACGGCACGCGATGCGGCCGAGGCCGGCATCCCGCGATCGACGCTGTCCCACCACGCTCGCGCCGGCGGGCGCCTCGTGCATGTCGCACGCGGTCTCTACCGGCTCCGCGACTTCCCAACCAGCCCACACGAACACATTGTCGCCGGCTGGCTCCGCACACCGCCGTCGGCCGACGCGGTCGTCTCACACGAGACCGCGCTCGAGCTCGACGACCTCACCGACGTGATCGCCGACGAGGTTCACGTCACGGTTCCGCGCGCCCAGTGGCGCAAACCGATCGACGGCGTCGTGACCCACCCGACGACGTTCCCCGTCACGAAGCGGCAACGCCGCGAGGTCCTCGGGATGCCGGTGACGACGCTCGACCGCACGATCGTCGACGTCCTGCGCGCCACCGGCCTCACTGAGCAGATCGAGGCCGCGGTCGCCGAGTCGCTCCGACGCGGGCTCACGACCAAGCGCCGGCTGCGCGCGACTGCCGGGGACTTCCCGAAGACGGTGCAGCGCCAGATCGCCGAGCTGACGCGATGAAGTACGCGACCGACCAGGCGTTTCGCACCGCGCTCGAAGCTCGGATCAAGCAGGGCCAGAGCGACTCGGCGGGCGTGTCGCGCCTGCGCAAGCGGATCGCCTTCGAGCGCCTGCTCGCGCGCCTAGTCGCGCACGCGCCCGGGAGTGGGTTCTCAAGGGCGGCTTTGCCCTGGAGCTCCGCCTCGGCAACGTCGCGCGGAGCACGAAGGACGCCGACTTCGAGTGGCGCCTGGCCGAACGGTCGGTCACGTCCGACGAGATGGCGGGGCGCGGGATTCTGGGAAGCAGCATCCACGCCGGAGCGCTCGCGGACCTGCAACGGGGAGGCGCTGCACGAAGCGCATAGATCGGCCCAGGGCTCGTGGGAGCGATCTGCGACCAGCTCGGAATTGCTGTGCCAGCGAATCCTGGGTAACGGCAGCGGCGGGCCTATACGGTTGCGGCGTGAAACGTCGGCATCGGGGTGGGCGACCGAGTCGGGACCTGTTCGGGCGGCGTATCCCCGAGAACGTTCGGATCACGTTTCGACGTGATGTGCTCGCCGAGTCGCTCTGGCAATACGGCGAGGACGAGTTGGCCGAGACAGCGCTGCGGCTGACCGATGACGAGTTGCACGAGGTCCAGCTGATCTCGGTGTGGCACCACCTGAATGATGTCGACCCGGACGGAGGACCCAAGCTCACGAACGCACGCATCATGGCCCGGGCGATGATCGAGTTCGTAGAGCGGAACGACCGGGACACATCCCGGCGGAGGCGTCGGACGCGGCCGGAGGCAGACGCGTACAGCAGCGGGCTGCCGGATACGCCGGCCGAGACCGGCCTGGATCTACACAACTGACGTCGCTCGGTGAGTTGCCGTCAAACGTCATCGAGCGCATTCGAGGACACGTTCTAAGGGAGGGCGATCACCTCAGATCCAGCGCCGAGTCGTCCGTTTGTAGCTCAGGTACTCGTCGCCGAATAGTCCTTCGAGGTAGCGCTCCTCGCGCAGGATCACCCCGTATTGCATGAGGAGGGTTGCCGGAACGAGCATCACGAGCGCCCACGGCGCCTCGGCCGCGAGCGTGATGCCGATGTAAGTGATCGCCATGCCCAGATACGCGGGATTGCGGCTGAACCCGTAGGGCCCGTCGGTAGCCAACGCCGTCGAGGGCCTATACGGATTCGCATCGGTGCCGGCCCGCTTGAAGGCTCGCTCAAACGAGATCACCAGCACCACGCCGGCGACGATGACCACGGCCCCGAGCCATTGCGCCCACCCCGGAAGCTCCGCTCCTGGCAACAGCCCCTCGAGCACGAAGCCGAGCCCCAGGAACGCCAGGTAGATGACCGGCGGCGGCGCGATCACGCCCGACGTCCCGCGTCTCTGTCCTGGCTGTTCCTCCGCGGTCACAGCGCGATATTCCCATGCGACCCGGAGCACTCGCCATGAGGGCCGCCGCCGCGCGGTTGTGCTCGCTAGTGAGCACGGGACCCGACGCCGGCACGCGAGCACACGCAAAGGACCTAGATGGACCTGCCGCGAGGGGTCGGCTTACCTTGCGGCGCGGGCGAGCTTCAGCTACCGGGCTGCAACCCTCACCCTCGGTCAGGTGATAGCCCCGTCCCGAGACGATGTTGTGCGACCAGGCGCCGGATCGCACTCCGCGTAGATACCGGAGAGGAGCTCGACCCTGATCGTCAGCCACGTGCGCGCCATGAACCCCGAGTGCTACCCGGACACGCAACGAACAGCGCTGGACCCCTAGACCGTCGAGCCGCACCGCGCAGGTACCCGGCCGGTTGTGGTAGACCGGACCGACCCATGACCTCATTCGGACGAGATCGAACATGAGCCAGGTGGCGTCGATGCTGCCGGACGAGCGGCGGCGGCTGATCGCCGAGCAGCTCAAGGAGCACGGCAGCGTGTCGGTCACCTCGGTCGGCGAGCGCTTCGGCGTGTCGCTGATGACGGCGCGGCGCGACCTGACGGAGCTCGAGCGTCAAGGGGTCGCGCGGCGCACCCACGGCGGCGCGGTGCTGCCCGGGCCGTCGAGCCACGAGGACGCGTTCGCGCAGCGCCTCGAGGTGGCGGTCGAGGCCAAGGAGCGGCTCGCCGCGGCGGCGGTCGCGCTGATCGCCCCGGGGGAGGCGGTGTTCGTCGACTCCTCGACGACGAGTTACTTCGCCGCGCGCCGGCTCGTGCGCGACAAGCTTCGCTGCACGGTGCTCACCAACTCCGTGCCGGTGATGGACCTCGTGTGCGCCACCGACGCGCCGCAGGTGGAGCTGATCGGCCTGTGCGGCGCCCTGCGGCCGCTGACCCGGTCGTTCGTCGGCCCGCAGGCCGTTCACGCCGTGCGCGCGCACTTCGCCGACAAGGCGCTGCTGTCGGTCAAGGGCGTCACCGAGGACGGCCAGCTGACCGATCCGGACGCGCTCGAGGCTGAGGTCAAGCGTGCCATGATCCGCCACGCCCGCACGCCGCTCCTGCTCGTCGATGGCACGAAGTTCGAGCGCCCCGCGCTCAACGCGATCGTGCCGGTGTCGGACGTCGGCCGCGTGCTGGCGGCCGACGTGCCGTCGCAGGCGCTGGACGCTCTCGCCCGGCTGGGCGTCGCAGTCGACCGCGCCTGACCGCGGCGGCTATCACAGCCCTCGCTCTGTCGTTGTGCGCTACTCCATCAGCGGACGGGTCCAGACGTCGGCGATCGACGGGTCGAAGTACGCGGGGTCGTCCTGGTTCTCGAACCTGATCCGCACCCTCTCGGCGCCGGCCAGCGCGGCGGGGACCACGAACTCGTAGGTCACGGTGCCGCCGCTGCCGCGCTCGAACGTCCGGGTGTGCACCACCTGGCCGTCGACGTAGACCTTGTAGCGCTTGGTCTGCGCCCGGTCGTAGGTCTCGACGGCGCGGATCACGAAGGCCTGGCCGGGGACGACGGCCATGTCGAACTCGAAGTGCGAGAACGGCGTGAGGTGGCCGGCGTAGCGGCGCGTGAGCCCGGCCTCCGGGCTGGTGCCCGACGACGGGGAGGCGGTCAGCGCATGCGCCTGCTCGGAGCCGGCCTCGCCGAGGTCGATCCGGTCGTAGCCTGGCGCCACGGCTGGGTCGGGATCGATCTCGACCCGGAGCGCGGTGACGCCCGCCGCCAGCAGCGCGCCGTCGCGGGTGAACCGGGCGCGCAGCTCCGCCTCGGTCACCTCCTGAGGAGCGTCGCGCGGCGTCGCCACGGTGACCGTGACGCGCTGTTGCCCGCCCGCCGGGACCGTGACCGGCTCGGCCGGCGCGGGGGTCGCCCAGCCGTCCGGGACGGCCAGCTCGAGCCGCCCGCTGACCGGGGCGCTCCCGGCGTTGCGCAGCGTGGTGGTGACCTCGGCCGAGCGCCCGGGCCGGACCGTCGCCGGCGCGGGCTCCACCGACTCGACGGAGATCGGTGACACCACCTCGAGCTCGAACGGCTTCGTAAGCGTGACCCCGGCGCCGTCGAACTCGAAGGTCAGCTTGGCCTTGGCCGACGCAGTGCCGGGCGGCTGGGTGGCCGGCACGGCGACCGAGAACGCGTGCTCGGCCTCCTCGCCCGGCCGCAGCCGGTCGGAGAGCCGGGCCTCGGCGGGGTCGACGCGCCAGCCCGGATCGGGGCCGGCAACGGCGGCGCGGGCGTCGTAGACGGTCGCGCGGCCGCCGTTCACGGCGCCGACCGTCACGGTGACGGCGTCGCCGGATCGCACGGACGCCTCGCTCGGCGTCACGTCGACCCGCAGGTCGAGGTAGTCGCCGATCGCTCGCCCGAGCGCTTCGCGCACCGCCGCCGCCAGCTCGCCGAGCCGGGCGCGATCGGCGTCGTCGAGCTGCGTCTGCCGCAGCCCGGACTCGAACGCGTCCATGGCGCGCAGCGAGCGCGCCAGCCGCTCGGCCGCGCCGGTGGCGTCCCCGTCCTGCAGCTCCTCGATCGCCTTCAGCGCGCCCGATCGGGCCTCGTCGAGTTCCCGCAGCAGCCGCTGGGCATCGCCGCGGCGCAGCTCGAGCGCTCGCACCGACGCGGCGAGCCCGTCGACCAGCTCCACCGCGCGCCCGCTCAGGCCCATGCGCTCGTCAGACGTGAACGAGTACCGGCCCGAGCCGACCTTCACGAGGACCTTGCCGTCCGCACTGCGCACGTCGATCACGCCGTTCGCCTCGGCGAGCCGGTCGCCGCTCTCGCGGACCGCGTGGGGGTTGGCGGCGGGGACGTGGATCGTGGCCGTCGTCCCGACGGGCACGTCGACGTCGAGCGTCAGCGTGCGGCCGCGGCGGTGCCAGTCGCTCGCGACCGGGCCGAACGGCGTCTGGGTCGTCGCCCGCGCCCAGTCCATCTCGCCGGTGACCGCCGGAGCGATGGTCAGGTCGCGGTAGCCCGTGGTCTTGGACGCCTGGATGCCCGCCACGTGGTGGTAGAACCAGTCGTCCACGGTGCCGAGGAAGTAGTGGCCGCGCGACCGGGCCTCGAGCGCCCAGTGCTCCCACATCGTGGTGGCGCCGTTCTCGAGCATGTAGCCCCAGCTCGGGTAGCCGGTCTGGGTCGCCAGCGCGTAGGCGACGTCCTCGTGGCCATACTCGGTGAGGACCGGCAGCAGATACTTCGTCCCGAGGACGCCGGTGTTCAGCTTGGTCCCCTTCGCGGCGACGTCGGCGGCGATGCCGTCGGCGACGCGCTGCGCCGTGTCCGCGTCCGGCGCGAGGCCGAACGCCAGCGCGAGCACGTTGTGGGTCTGCCGGTAGCCGCGGTCGCCGTTGCCGCGGTAGCGCCCGGCCGCCCGGTCCAGGAACGCGTCGTTGAACGCCGCCTTGACGGTGGCCGCCCGCTCGGCGAAGTGGCCGGCGTCCGCGGACCGGCCGAGCAGCTCGGCGCTCCGCTGCATGCTCGTGAGCATGGCGTACAGGTACGCGGTGGCGGACACGCGGAGGTCCTCCGGCGCGTTGCCGCCGGCGGGGCTGGCCTCCGGGCTGACCCAGTCGCCGAGGCGCGCGTTCGTGACGATCCCGCCCGTGGAGCGGTCGAACTCGAGGTCGACATACCGCTTCATCCCGTCGTAGAGCTCGGTCAGCACGCGGCGGTCGCCGCCGTACTGATAGAGCCACTGCGGGATCAGCACGTAGGCGGAGTGCCACGGCGGCGCGATGCCCCATACGCCCCAATCGCCCGAGCTGGGCGCGATCACCAGCGGCCGCCCGTTTTCTTCGCGCGTCTCGTGGACGTCGCGCATCCACTTGGCGAACAGCTCGTGGACGTCGAGGTTGAGCATGAACATCTCGGCCCCGATCGACGCGTCACCGGTCCAGCCGTTCTTCTCGAACATCGGCGTGTCGGTGGGGATGCCGTGGATGTTGTTGAGCAGCGTGTCCACCACCGCCCGATGGGTGCGGTTCATGATCTCGCTCGAGCTCTCGAACGAGCCGGTCGTCGCGGCGTCCGTGTGCACGGCCTTGGCGGTGAACGCGCTCAGCGGCGGGGGCTCGTCGCCGGGCCAGCCGGTCACCTGGATGTACTGGAAGCCCTTGTAGGAGAAGCGCGACTCCCACGACTCCGTCCCTCCGGTGCCGGCGAGGATGAACCGATCGGTCTGGAACCCGGCCTGGAAGCCGCCGTTGTTCGAGAAGTCCGGGAGCCCGTCCGCCTTGAGCTTCTCGCCGTACTGCGCGCGGATCGTGGTCCCGGCCGGGCCGGCCGCGGCGATCTGAACCCAGCCGGCGAGCACGCGCGGGAACTTGACCACGTACGTGTCGGCGACCGGCTCGGTGATCTCGACGGCCGGCAGCGACTCGGTGACGCGGATCGGCTGCTGGCGCTGATTGACCAACACCCCGCGCGGCCCGGCCACCTCGCTCGCGGCAGCCCAGGACGCGTCGTCGAAGCCCGCGGTGTCGTAGCCGGCCCGGGTCAGGCGGGCGTCGTAGGTCTCGCCCCCGTACAGGTCGTCGAAGACGGTCGGACCGTCGGCGATGCGCCAGCCGTCGTCGGTCACCACGTCGGCGACCCGGCCGTCGCCGTACTCGATGCGCAGCCGCGCCCGGACGACGGGCTCGTCGTGCCACGGCGGGCTCTCCCAGCGCCACACGTTGCCGCCTGTCATGCCGTAGAAGCCGCGGCCCAGCTCCATGCCGAGGGCGTTGACGCCGGGCTTCAGCCGGTCCGTGAGGTCGGTGGCGACGTACTGCACCGTGTCGTCGTAGTCAGTGAAGCCGGGGGAGAGGACGTCGTCGCTCGCCGGCTCTCCGTTCAGCGACACGTTCGCGTAGCCGCCGGCGGCCAGGTACAGCGTCGCGTTGCGGACCGACCCGGTGACGGCGAACTCGCGGCGCAGGAGCGGCGCCGGCCGGGCCTCGTCGCGCGGCGGCCGGACGTTGCGCCCCCAGGGCCCACTCCCGTAGATCGCCTGCTGCTCCGCGGTGCCCCAGGACGAGTCGTCGAAGGCCGGCTGCCAGAAGTCGTCGGGGAAGGTCTTGCTGGCCTTCCAGTCCGTGCCGGTCGCGAACGTCGAGTTTGTGCCGTCGGCGTAGCTCACGCGGACCTTGGCGATCAGGCCGGCCGGCGAGCCGGGGCCGTTCGAGGTCCTCACCGCGAAGACGTTGCGGTCCGGCTCGAGGGCGGTCTCGAACTCGCGTGACTGCTGCCACTCGTTGTTCGCGCCCGAGCTGGAGCCGAGCAGGCGGCCGTTGACCCAGAGTGCGAACGAGTCGTCGGCCGTGATCAGGATCTTTGCGCCGGTGGCCGCCTTGCCCGCCGGCGTCACGGCGGTGGTGCGGAACGCGCGGTCTCCGGCGGGCGGCGGGCTGGTCGACTCCGGCGTCCAGATCCAGGACGCACCGTCGAGGGTGAGCGCATCGCCGTCGTCGGGCGTCCGGGCGTTGCCGATCCACGCGCTGCCGGCCCAGTCCTGCTCGTCGTAGAGGCCGGTGCGGAACGTCGAGCTCTCGTGCGCCGACCCCGCGCTGGTCTTGACGTCCACCCGCCAGACGTAGGCCGTGGCCGGCTCGAGCGCCGGCCCGGTGTACTCCACGTTCGCCGACTCGCGCGAGAGCACGTCGCCGCTGTCCCAGGCGACCTCGCTACCGCTGGGGCGCGGCGCCACCTTCGTGAGGCGCAGCCTGTAGGACCGCTGCTCGACACCCCTGGCGCGCGAGGAGATCACCCAAGAGAACCGCGGGCGGTCGACGTCGATGCCGATCGGCTCGGCCTTCTTCTCGACGTGGAGCCGTTCCAGGTCGACCCGGGCTTCGCCCTGGGCCGGCGCGGCCAGGACGAGGGCGGCCATGACGGCCAAGGCGCTCGCAAGTCGCATGATCGGTGTTCTCCCCTCCCGCATGTGTGCGGCGCTCCCAGAACCGCACAAGAATCGATCATGGTACGGCATCGTCCGGAACGGCGCAAGCGGTTCGGTGCGCAGACACTCGAGAGTTGACATGAGCGTTTCTGCGCGGTTATGATCGATTGCGGAGGAGGAGATGGTGAGCGTCGACGACGATCACACCAGCGCGGCACGTCTCGTGCCGGAGCAGCGCAGGCACCTGATCGCGGACCGTCTGCGAGCGGCCGGCAGCGTCAGCGTCGCGGCCGTCGAGGCCGAGTTCGGCGTGTCCTCGATGACCGCCCGGCGCGACTTGCAGCTGCTCGAGCGCGCCGGCCGCGCCCGCCGTACGCACGGCGGCGCGGTGCTGCCCGGCCTCGCCCGCGACGAGGACGGCTTCCAGAGCCGGCTCGACGAGGCCGCCGAGGTCAAACGGCGGCTCGGCGCGGCCGCCGCCGACCTGGTCGAGGAGGGCGAGACCGTGTTCGTCGACTGCTCGAGCACCGCGTTCTACGCCGTCCGCGCGCTGCTCGAGACCGAGACCGCCGCGACCGTCCTGACGCCGTCGGTCGCGGTGATGGATCTGATCGCCCGCGCCGACGCGCCGCAGCTCGAGCTGGTCGGGCTGGCCGGCTCGCTGCGCCGGCTGACGCGCTCGTTCGTCGGCCCTCAGACCGTCCGCGCGATCCAGTCGCACTTCGCCGACAAGCTGCTGTTCAGCGTCAAGGGGATCGGCCCGGGCCACGTGATGACCGATGCGAACCCGCTCGAGGCGGAGGTCAAGCGCGCGATGATCGACCGCGCCCGCGAGCCGGTCCTGCTGATCGACGGGTCCAAGTTCGACCGCCCGGGCCTGAGCGCGATCGCACCGGTTGGCGCCGTCTCGCGCGTGCTCGTGGCCGACGCAGAGCCGGGACACCTGCGCGGGCTGGCCGAGAGCGGCGCGGCGGTGGAGGAGGTCTGATGGCCCCGCTGATCGAGCTGCGCGGCGCGGCCAAGAGCTACGGTGCCGTCCGCGCGCTGCAGGACGGCGACCTCGTGCTGCGTTCCGGCGAGGTGCGCGGCCTGGTCGGCGAGAACGGCGCCGGGAAGTCGACGCTCGTGAAGGTGCTCGGCGGCGTCGTCCGGCGCGACGCCGGGGACATGCTGGCGAATGGCGAGGTCGTCGACTTCCACTCGCCGCACGACGCGCGCGACGCGGGGATCGCGGTCATCTACCAGGAGCCGACGCTGTTCCCGGACCTCAGCATCGCGGAGAACGTCGTCATGGGCTATCACCCGCGCGGCGCGCTGAACCGGATCGACCGCCGCGCGATGCACCGGCAGGTCCAGGGCCTGCTCGACCGCCTCGGCGTCCAGCTCGCCTCCGACCGCCCGGTGCGCGGACTGTCGATCGCCGACCAGCAAATCGTCGAGATCGCGAAGGCGCTGAGCTTCGACGCCCGGGTCCTGATCATGGACGAGCCGACCGCGGCGCTGTCCGGCCCCGAGGTCGAGCGGCTGTTCGCCGTCGTGCGCACGCTGCGCGAGCAGGGCGCGGCCGTGTTGTTCATCTCGCACCGGCTCGAGGAGATCAGCGCGATCTGCGACACGGTCACCGTGATGCGCGACGGCGCGGTCGTGCACGACGCGTCAATCGGCGACATGACGACCGACGACATGGTGCGGCGGATGGTCGGGCGCGAGCTCGGCGCCCTGTTCCCCAAGCAGGAGGCGGAGATCGGCGCGCCGGTCCTGGGGGTCCATCGCCTCACCCGCGAGGGCGTGTTCTTCGACATCAGCTTCGAGGTCAGGGCGGGGGAGATCGTGGCGCTGGCGGGGCTCGTCGGCGCCGGCCGCAGCGAGGTGGCGCGCGCCATCTTCGGCATCGACCGGGCCGACGCGGGCCACGTCGAAGTCTCCGGCACGCGGCTCCCGGCCGGGCGCCCGCTCGCCGCCATGCGTGCCGGGATCGCCTTCGTGCCGGAGGACCGGCGGCTCCAGGGGCTGGTCATGGACCTCTCGATCGCCCGCAACGCGACGCTGACGCGCATCCGGTCGCTCACTCGCCTCGGGCTGATCCGCGCCGGCGCCGAGAACCGGCTCGCGCGCGAGTGGGCGGAGCGGCTGCGGCTCCGCTTCCACCGGCTCGAGGACCCCGTCGGGTTCCTGTCCGGCGGCAACCAGCAGAAGGTCGTGCTGGCCAAGTGGCTCGCGACCGACCCCAAGCTGCTCATCCTCGACGAGCCGACGCGGGGCATCGACATCGGCACCAAGTCCGAGGTCCACCGGCTGATGAGCGAGCTCGCAGGTCGCGGCATGGCGGTCCTGATGATCTCGAGCGAGTTGCCTGAGGTGCTCGGGATGGCCGACCGCGTGCTGGTCATGCACGAGGGCCGGCTGACCAGCGAGCTCGGGCGTGCCGAGGCCGACGAGGAGCGCGTGATGCGCGCGGCGACCGGGGTGGGCGCAGCGTGAGCGGGCCAAGCAAGCTTGGCCTTGCGAGTTCGCTTCGCGAACATCGCGGGGAGGTTGCCCTATGAGCGCGCAGGCCGCTGCTCCGGCCGAGGCCGCCCGGGCGCGCCGGCTGACCGAGCGGGTCCTGCGCGTCCGCGAGCTCGGCATCGTCGCAGCGCTCGCGCTGCTCATCGCGGTCACCGCGGCCATCGAGCCGCGCTTCATCGAGGCCGGCTCGCTGCGCAACCTCGCGCTCAATGCGTCGATCTTCGCGATCCTCGCGGTCGGCCAGACGCTGGTGATCATCACCCGCAACGTCGACCTCTCGGTGGGCTCGGTCCTGGGGCTCAGCGCGTTCCTGGCGGGAGACCTGCTGCAGAGCCACCCGAGCCTGCCCCTCCCGGTCGTGTTCCTGGCCGGCATCGCGCTCGGCGCGGCCTGCGGCGTGCTGAACGGAGTCCTCGTCACGTGGGGCCAGGTCCCCGCGCTCGTGGTGACGCTCGGCACGCTGTACGCGTTCCGCGGGCTCGCGTTCCTGTGGACCGAGGGGCGTCAGGTCAACGCTGAGACGCTGCCCGACGCGTTCCTCAACCTCGGCAGCGACTCGATCGCCGGCGTGCCGATCCTCGTGGTGTTCGCGCTCGTGATCGTGATCGCGGTCGGCCAGTGGCTGCGCGACTACCGGCCCGGCCGCGAGCTGTACGCGATCGGGTCCAACCCCGAGGGGGCGAGGCTCGCCGGCGTGCGCTCGAACCGGCGCGTGCTGGTCGCCTTCGTGCTCGCCGGCGGCCTCGCGGGCCTGGGCGGGGTGTTGTTCACGGCGCGCTTCGGCACCGTCGACGCCACGGCCGGTGCCGGCTACGAGCTGACGGTCATCGCCGCCGCCGTGGTCGGCGGCGTCGCCATCTTCGGCGGCACGGGCACCGTCTATGGGGCGGCGCTCGGCGCGCTCCTGCTCGGCACGATCACGTCCTCGCTGATCGTCCTGCGCGTCGCGGCGTTCTGGCAGCTGGCGGCGGTTGGCGCCCTCCTGCTGGTCGCGATCGCGCTCGACCGCTTCGTCGCGATCCGCATCGAGGCGGCCCTGCGCCGGAGGAGCGTGCGCCGTGCAGGCTGAGACGACGGTGCCCGAGGCCCCGCCCGTCGCGTCCTCGGCCGGCCGAGACTGGCGCGGCCTGCTCGGGCGCTGGGAGATGCTGCTGGTCGGGCTGCTGCTCGTCACCGCGATCGCCGGCCAGGCGATCTCGCCCGAGTTCCTGACCACGCTCTCGTTCACCACCGGGTCGCTCGACCTGTCCGAGATCGCGTTGATGGCGCTACCGCTGGCGATGGTCATCGTGGCGGCCGAGATCGACCTCTCGGTCGCCTCGGTCATGGCGCTCTCGAGCGCGGTGATGGCGTGGCTGTGGAACCACAACCAGCCGGTCGAGTTCATCATCCCGATCTGCATCGCCGTCGGCGCGCTCTGCGGCGTGTTCAACGGGGTGCTCGTCACGCGGTTCGGGCTGCCGTCGCTGGCGGTGACGATCGGCACGCTGGCCCTGTTCCGCGGGCTCGCGTTCGTGGTCATCGGCGACGAGTCGGTGACCGACTTCCCGGGCATCTGGACCGACCGCGCGTTCGGGAACGTCGCCGATACGTTCGTGCCCAACACGATGGTGCTGTTCGCGCTGCTGGCCGTCGCCTTCGCGGTGCTGCTGCACGCGACGCCGTTCGGGCGCTCGATCTTCGCGATCGGCGCCAACGAGGAGGCGGCGTACTTCTCGGGCCTGCGCGTCAAGCGCGTCAAGCTCATCCTGTTCACGCTCACCGGCGCGGTCGCGGGCCTCGCCGGCGTGGTCATCTCGCTCCGCAACTCGACGGCGGCGGCCAATGTCGGACAGGGCTTCGAGCTCACAGTTGTCACCGCGGTGCTGCTCGGCGGCGTGTCGATCTTCGGCGGCCGCGGCACGATCGCGGGCGTCATCCTCGCGCTGCTGCTGCTCGGCGGCATCCAGAAGGCGTTGCTGCTGAGCGAGTCGATCTCGTCGTACTGGATCCAGATCGTCACCGGGACGCTGCTCGTGGTCAGCGTCCTGGGTCCCAACCTCGCCCGTCGCGCCGCCGAGGCCCGGCGGCGCCGCTCACGTCCACACCCGGAGGAGGGTCCATGAAGTCCGCACATCTACGCGTGCTGCTCGCCGCGTTGGCTCTGCTGGCCGCACTCGCATTCGCCGCCTGCGGCGAGACGCAGGACGAAGACGGTGCCGCGTCCGACGGGGAGGCGACGCCCGCCGCGCAGGAGGGGGAGGCGAATCCCGAGGCGGAGATCCCGCAGGGCCTGAAGACCGTCTCGATCCCGAAGCAGCTCGGCAACCCGTATGAGGAGTTCGAGCACTCCGGCATCGACGAGGCGCTTCAGGAGCTCGGCGGCTCGAACCGGATCTCAGGCCCGACCGACGCCGGCGCGTCGACACAGATCCCGATCATCAACGCCGCCGTCCAGCAGCAGCCGGACGCGATCATCATCGCCGGCAACGATCCCGACGCAGTGGCCCCCGCGCTCAAGCAGGCGGCCGAACGCGACGTGAAGATCGTCGGGATGGACTCCGACGTGGCCGCCGACGCCCGGAGCGTCTTCATCAACCAGGTCACGACGGAGCTGGTCGGAAAGAACCAGGTCGAGTCGATCGCTCGTCAGATCGACAATAAGGGCGAGATCGCGATCCTCTCCGCCACCGCCAACGCCACGAACCAGAACGCGTGGATCAAGGTGATGAAGGAGACGCTCAAGGACCCGAAGTACAAGGACATCAAGCTCGTCAAGGTCGCCTACGGCGACGACGACGACCAGAAGTCCTTCCAGGAGACCCAGGGCCTGATCCAGGCGTATCCGAACCTCAAGGGCATCATCTCGCCGACCACGGTGGGCGTCGCCGCCGCCGCGCGCTACCTGTCAACCTCGCCGCAGAAGGGCAAGGTCAAGCTGACAGGACTGGGGTTCCCGAACCAGATGCGCAAGTTCGTCAAGGACGGGACGGTCGAGGAGTTCCAGCTGTGGGTGCCCAAGGACGTCGGCTATCTCGCGGGCCAGGCCGCGGCGGCGCTGGTCGCCGGTCGCATCACCGGCGCGGAAGGCGAGAAGTTCACCGCCGGGCGGCTCGGGGAGTACACGATCGGCGCCGACGGCGAGATCGTGCTCGGCCCGCTCACGACGTTCAAGGCCGACAACATCGACGACTTCGACTTCTGAGTCGATGGGCGCTCGCGTCGGCATCCTCGGGATCGGGCTGTCGGCCTACTGGCCGCAGTTCGACGGCCTGCGCGAGCGCGTCGAGGGCTACCAGCGGCGCGTCGAGGAGCGCGTGAGCGAGCTCGGCGGCGAGGTGGTGTCGGCGGGGCTGGTGGACACGGCCGAGGCGGCGCGCGAGGCGGGGGACCGCTTCGCGCGCTCGCAGGTCGACCTCGTGCTCTGCCACGCCGTCACGTACGCGACCTCCAGCCAGGTCCTGCCGGCGGTCCAGGCTGCCAAGGTGCCGGTCGTGCTGCTCGGGCTCCAGCCGACCGCGAGCCTCGACTACGAGAACACCAGCACCGGCGACTGGCTGGCGAGCTGCGCGGCCTGCTGCGTGCCGGAGCTGGCGGGCGCGTTCACGCGCGCGCGGATCCCGTACGACACCGTCGCCGGGACGATCGAGGGCGACGAGCGGGCCTGGGGGAAGATCGCGGCGTGGGTGCGCGCTGCCGGCGTGGCCCGCGCACTGCGCAGCGCCCGGATCGGGTTCATGGGGCACACCTATCCGGGGATGCTGGACATGTACTCGGACTTCACGGCCGTGCACGCCCAGCTCGGCGCCCACGTCGAAGTGCTGGAGATCGACGATCTCGGTGTGCGCGTCGGCGAGGTGACCGACGACGAGGTCGCGGCCAAGCAGGCCGAGATCCGCGAGATGTTCGACTTCGCCGACCCGTCCGCCGACCCGATCGCGGGGCCGATCGACGACGATGCGCTCGACTGGTCGGCACGCGTCGCCGCCGGGCTCGATCGGCTCGCCGGCGACTTCGCTCTCGACGGCCTCACGTACTACTACCGCGGGGCCGGCGGGAACGAGGCGGAGCGGCTCGGCGCCGGTGTGATCGTGGGCAACTCGCTGCTCACGGCGCGCGGGATCCCGACCTCGGGCGAGGGGGATCTCAAGACCAACGTGGCGCAGCTGATCCTCGACCGCCTCGGCGCCGGAGGCTCCTACACCGAGTACTACGCGCTCGACTTCGACGAGGGCTTCGTGCTGATGGGCCATGACGGCCCCGGGCACATCGCGATCGCCGAGGGGCGGCCGACCCTGCGGGCGCTGAAGCTCTACCACGGCAAGCGCGGCGCGGGTTTGAGCGTCGAGTTCAAGGTCCGCTACGGGCCGGTGACGATCTGCGGCTGCACGCAGACGGCCGAGGGCCGACTGAAGCTCGTTGTGGCCGAGGGGGAGTCGATCCCCGGCGCGACGTTCCGGATCGGCAACACGAACTCGCGCCTGCGGTTCGCGAGCTCGCCGGCCGACTTCTTCGAGCGCTGGTGTGCCGAGGGCCCGACGCACCACGTCGCGCTGGGCGTCGGCCACCGCGCGGGCGATCTGCGGCGCGTCGCGACCCTGCTCGGCCTCGAGTGCGCGGAGGTGGGTTAGTTGGAGCGCGTGTGCTGGACGATGCGGGTGCGGCCCGAGCGGCTCGAGGAGTACAAGGAGGCCCATCGGGCGGTGTGGCCGGAGATGCTCGAGGCGCTCAGCGCCACCGGCTGGACCAACTACTCGCTGTTCCTCGACGACGACGGCCTGCTGATCGGCTACCTCGAGACCGAGGACTTCGACGCGGCGCTGGCCGGCATGGAGGCGACCGACGTCAACGCCCGCTGGCAGGCCGAGATGTCCGAGTTCCTCGTTCCGCCGATGCGGCGCATCGAGGAGGTCTTCCACCTTGAGTGAGTTCGCCGCCGTCGACCTCGGTGCGGAGAGCGGGCGCGTTGTGCTGGGCCGGCTCGATGGCGAGCGGGTCACGCTCGACGTGGCGCACCGCTTTCAGAATCGCCCGGTGCGGCTGCCCGACGGGCTGCGCTGGAACCTGCTCGCGCTATTCAGCGAGGCGCTCGCGGGCCTGCGGAAGCTCGAGGTCAGCGGAGTCGGGGTGGACACCTGGGGCGTCGACTACGCGCTGCTCGACGGCGACGGCCGCGTGCTCGCCCTGCCGTTCCACTACCGCGACGCCCGCACCGAGGGGATGGTCGCGCGTGCGCACGCGCGCGTGCCGGCGAAGGACATGTACGACGTCACCGGCATCCAGACGATGCCGATCAACACGGTCTTCCAGCTCCTGGCCGACGCCACCGCGCCGGGCGCCGAGCGGATCGCGCTCGTGCCCGACCTGCTCTCGTACTGGCTGAGCGGCGAGCTGGCGAACGAGGTCACCAACGCCTCGACCACCGGGCTGCTCGACGCGCGCTCGGGCACGTGGGCGCGCGGGCTGATCGAACGGCTCGGGCTGCCGGCCGCGCCGTTCGCGGGCGATCCGGTCGAGGCCGGCACCACGCTCGGCCCGGTGCTCTCCCATCACGAGATCGCCGCCGACGTGCACGCCGTGGCCAGCCACGACACAGCGTCGGCCTTCGTCGCGGCGCCCATGCGCAACGAGAGCGCCGCGATCCTGTCCTCCGGCACCTGGTCGCTGCTCGGGCTCGAGCTCGACGCGCCGGTGCTGACGGACCGGGCGCGCGAGTTCAACCTCACCAATGAGCGCGGGATCGACGGCACGACCCGCCTCCTGCGCAACGTGATGGGGCTGTGGCTGGTGCAGGAGTGCCACCGCCACTGGGACGCCTCGTACGACGAGTTGCACGTGCTGGCCGCGCAGGCGCGCGCCGACGTGCCGCTCTTCGATCCGGACGACGAGCGCTTCCTGCGCTCCGGCGACATGCCCGCCCTGATCGTCGCCGCGTGCACGGAGGCCGGCCAGCCGGCGCCGGAGGGCCGTGGCGAGGTCGTGCGCTCCGCGCTCACCTCGCTCGCCTGCAAGTACCGGCTCGTGCTCGAGCGCCTCGAGCTGGTGACAGGCCGCGAGGTCGAGGTCGTGCACGTGATCGGCGGCGGAGCACGCAACGAGCTGCTGTGCCGGCTGACCGCCGACCTGCTGGGCCGCCCCGTGCTCGCCGGGCCGGTGGAGGCGACTGCGCTCGGAAACGTCCTCGTACAGGCGCGTGCGGTCGGTGAGCTGGGCTCGCTGGCCGAGCTGCGCGCCGTCGCCGCGGCGTCGGCCGATCCCGTCGTGTACGAGCCCGCGGGCGACGCGGACGGCGTCTACCAGCGCTTCCTCTCGGTGACCGGCCAGATCGTCAAGGAGACCGTGTCGTGAAACTCGAGATCGAGACCCCGTCCTGGGGCTATGGGGACTCCGGCACGCGCTTCGCCACCTTCCAGCAGGCCGGGCGCCCGCGCGACGTCTTCGAGCGCATCGACGACGCCGCCGAGGTGCACCGCCTGACCGGCACAGCGCCGGCCGTGGCGCTGCACTTCCCCTGGGATCACGTCGAGGACCTCGGCACGCTGCGGGCCCACGCAGAGGCGCGCGGGCTGCGGATCGGCGCCGTCAACCCCAACCTGTTCCAGGACCCCGACTACAAGCTCGGCTCGATCACCCATCCCGGCGCGGCCGTCCGCCGCAAGGCGACCGACCACCTGCTCGAGTGCGTGGGGATCGCGCGCGAGCTCGGCTCGACCGCGCAGTCGCTGTGGTTCGCAGACGGGACGAACTATCCCGGCCAGGACGACCTCGCCACGCGCCGGGCCCGCATGCTCGACTGCCTCGCCGAGGTCTACGCGGCGCTGCCTCCCGAGCAGGAGCTGCTGCTCGAGTACAAGCCGTTCGAGCCCGCGTTCTACGCGACCGACCTCGCCGACTGGGGCTCAGCGCTGCTGGCCTGCCAGAAGCTGGGCGACCGGGCGAAGGTCCTCGTGGACCTGGGGCACCACCTGCACGGCGCCAACATCGAGCAGATCGTCGCCGTCCTCGGCGCCGAGGGGCGGCTGGGGGGCTTCCACTTCAACAACCGCAAGTACGCCGACGACGACCTGATCGTCGGCTCGGTGAACCCGTTCGAGCTGTTCCTGATCTTCTTCGAGCTCGGAGACTCGCTGCCGCGCCTGACCATCGACCAGGCCCACAACGTCGAGGCCAAGGTCGAGGCGATGGTGCTGAGCGTGCTCAACCTCCAGGAGGCCTACGCGAAGGCGGCGCTGGTCGACCGCGAGGCGCTTGCGGCAGCCCAGGCCGAGGGCGATGTGCTGCGCGGGCACCAGTTGCTGCTCGACGCCCACAAGACCGACGTGCGGCCGCGGCTGGCACAGGCGCGGGCGGGCCTCGGCGCGGCCGAGGATCCGATCGCCGAGCTGCGGCCGTACGTGGAGCGGATCATCGCCGAGCGAGGCAGCACCGTCTCGGTGGCGGGGGGATGGGGCCGATGACCACGCTGGCAGGCATGATCGCGCCCGCCGATGACCGTTGGCCGTCCTCGGCCGAGATCCCCGACGACGCGCTCGGCCAGGTCCTGCTCGCCTCGCACCTGCTCGGCGCCGATCGCGCGGTGGCGAACTTCGGCGGCGGCAACACCTCGGCCAAGGGGCCTGCGACCGACCACGTGGGCCGCGAGGTCGAGGTCATGTGGGTCAAGGGCTCGGGCAGCGACCTCGCCACGATGCGGCGCGGCGACTTCACGCCGCTGCGGCTCGCCGAGATGGAGCCGCTGTTCGAGCGCGACGAGATGAGCGACGAGGACATGGTCGCCCACCTCGCGCGCTGCCAGGTCGACCCGGCGGCGCCGCGTTCCTCGATCGAGACGCTGCTGCACGCCTTCGTGCCGGCCAGGCACGTCCATCACACGCACCCGGACGGCATCAACGTGCTCGCGGGTACGCGAAACGGGGAGAAGCTCGTCGCGGAGTGCTTCGGCGACGAAGCCGCGTGGATCCCGTACATCCGCCCGGGCTTCGCGCTCGCCAAGCAGGTCGGGACCGCGGTGCGCGAGAACCCAGACCTGAAGCTGGTCGTACTCGCCAAGCACGGCCTGGTGGTGTGGGGCGACACGGCCGAGGAGGCCTACCGGCGGACGATCGAGGTCATCAACCGCGCGGTCGACTTCGTCAACGGGAAGACCGCGGGCGAGCAGCGCTTCGACGGGCCCGCGGGCGACGACGGCGGGCAGGACGTCCTGCGCGCCGTGCTGCCGGCGCTGCGCGGGGCGGTGTCGAGCGAGCGCCCGAAGGTGCTCGTCGTCGACACGTCGCCGCGCGTGCGTGAGTTCGTCTCCTCGCGGGCCGCGCCGGAGCTGGTGACCGTGGGCGCCGCGTGTCCCGACCACCTCGTCCACACCAAGCGCGTCCCGCTGTGGATCCCCTACGACCCGGCGGCCGACGACGCGGAGGCGCTCGCCGCGCGCATCCGCGAGCGTGCGGCGGCGTTCCGCGAGGAGTACCGCGCGTACGTCGCGCGGCACGCCGACGCCACCACCGAACCCGCCGACCCCGACGCGCGCGTGTTGCTGATCCAGCACGTCGGGCTGGTCGGCGTCGGGCCGACGCCGAAGGCGGCGCGGCTCTCGCGCGACCTCTACCACCGGGCGATCGAGGTGATGGCGGGGGCGCACGCGCTCGGCGGCTTTGTGTCGCTCGACGAGGCCGAGAGCTTCGCGATCGAGTACTGGCCGCTCGAGCTGTACAAGCTCTCGCTGGCACCGCCGCCTGGCGAGCTGCAGGGGCGCGTCGCGCTCGTGACCGGCGCGGCCGGCGGGATCGGCCGCGCGGTCGCCGAGCGGCTCGCGGCGGCGGGCGCCTGCGTCGCGGCGTTCGACCTCGACGGGCACGGCGCGGCCGAGGCGGTTGCGGCGCTCGGCGATGCCGGCGTCGCGACCGGCGGCGACGTGACCTCCGAGGCCGCGGTCGACGCCGCGTTCGCAGCCGCCGTCAACGCCTTCGGCGGCGTCGACATCGTGGTGTCGAACGCGGGCGTGGCGTCGAGCGCCGCGATCGAGGAGACCACGCTGGCCGAGTGGGAGCGCAACCACGCCATCCTCGGCACCGGCTACTTCCTCGTCGCGCGCGCCGCGTTCCGGGTCCTGCGCGAGCAGGGGCGCGGCGGCTCGCTCGTGTTCGTGGCGTCCAAGAACGCGCTCGTGGCGGGGCGCAACGCGGCCGCCTACTCGTCCGCCAAGGCGGCCGAGCTCCACCTCGCGCGCTGCCTCGCCGAGGAGGGCGGGGGCGCCGGGATCCGCGTCAACACGGTGAATCCAGACGCGGTGCTGCAGGGCTCGCGGATCTGGGGCTCGAGTTGGCGCTCCGAGCGCGCGGCGGCCTACGGGATCGAGCCGGACGAGCTCGAGGAGCACTACCGCAAGCGCACCACACTCGGGGTCAACATCGTGCCGGAGGACATCGCAGAGGCGGTGCTGCACTTCGCGTCGGCGAGCCGTTCGGGCAAGAGCACCGGCAACGTGCTCAATGTCGACGGCGGAGTTCCGGCGGCATACCCCCGGTAGTCGCGTCGCCCGTTACCGCAAAGGCGGTCGACGCGCGGGCCGCGGTGGTCGCGATGCACCCCCTGTCCGGCACGGGTTCCGGCTCGTAGGGTGGAGCCGATGCTCACAGCGTCTTCCGGCCGGCCGCGGCGTTGGCGGCGGGTGTTGGCGCTCGCGGCCGCGGGCGTGCTGGTCGCCGGCGGCGGGTTGCTCGCGTGGTGGACTTCGCGGCCGCCGGTGTTTCACGAGCCCGCGGGCGTTTCGGCCCTGGTGCGCGAGATCGCCCATGTTGTCCCGGCGTCGTTGCGCGAGCACGATGTGCCGGGCGCGTCGGTCGCGGTGGTGCGACAGGGGGAGGTCCGCTGGACTGGGGCATTCGGGGTCGCCGACGCGCGGACGCGGACGCCGATGACGTCGGAGACGGTGATGCAGATCGCGTCGGTCTCGAAGCCGGTCGCCGCCTACACGGTCGTCCGGCTCGCCGGGGCTGGGCGCGTCGAGCTGGATGCCCCGATCGAGCGGCTTACGCCCGGATGGCGGCTGCCCGAGTCGCAGTTTGATCCGCAGGAGGTGACGCTCCGCCGGCTGCTGAGCCACACCGCCGGCATCAACGTCAGCGGCTATCAGGGTTTGCGTCCAGGGTTACCGCTGCCCTCGACGGAGGCGTCGCTCGCGGGCGCCTCGGGGGCAGACAAGGTGCGGGTCGTCGACGCGCCCGGGCGCGACTGGCGCTACTCGGGCGGCGGCTACACGCTCGCGCAGCTCGCGGTGGAACGGGCGATCGGCGAGCCATACTCGCGAGTCGTCGAACGCCAGGTCTTGCGTCCCTTGGGAATGGCCCGCACGGGCTTTGACTGCACCACGTCGGAGTCTCCGCCGCGCGGCGTGGCCAGCGGCCATGATGCAGCTGGGAAGCCGATGCCGCGCTTGCTGTACGCCGAGCAGGCGGCCGCTGGGGTCTGCTCCACCGCGGGCGACATGGGGCGCTTCGCGGCTGCCCTGATGCGCGGGCCGATCGCGACGGCAATGGCCGCTCCCGCACCAGCCACGGACGGGAAGTATGGCCTCGGGCTGGGGGTCGAGCGCCTGCGCGACGGGACGCGGCGGCTCTGGCACGACGGCTCGAACCGTGGCTGGCAGGCACATCTCGAGGTCTTCCCGGACCGGGACTGGGCGCTCGTGATCCTCACCAACGGCGACAACGGCCGAGACGTGATCGCGGACGTCACGCGCCTCGTGGTCCACTGAACCGTGGTTCGACGCTAATCCGTACTGCCGGGCTTGACGATCCCGTGCTCGTAGGCGAACACGACCGCCTGCACACGATCCCGGAGACTGAGCTTGCCGAGGAGGCTCCCGACGTGTGTCTTCACCGTCGCCTCGGAGATTACGAGGATGTCGGCCACCTCGCGATTTGAGCGCCCGCGGGCCACCAGTTGCAGCACCTCGAGCTCACGCGGTGTGAGCTCGCGGAGCGCCGGGGGCGCGCTCTCGGCACCCGGCCGACGGGCGAACTCCTCCACGAGGCGCCGCGTGATCGACGGCGAGAGCAGCGCGTCTCCGCCGACGACGACGCCGATCGCGGCGACCAGTTCCTCAGGCGGGCGGTCCTTGAGCAGAAAGCCGCTCGCCCCGGCGCGCAGCGCCGCGAACACGTACTCGTCGAGGTCGTACGTCGTGAGGATGAGCACGCGGGTGCCGATGCCGAGGTCGACGATGCGCCGCGTCGCCTCGAGGCCGTCGAGGATCGGCATGCGGATGTCCATGAGAGCGACGTCGGGCCGGCGATGCCGCACCACGTCGAGCGCCTCGCGCCCGTTGGCCGCCTCGCCCGCGACTTCGATCCCGGGCTCTGACTCGAGCACCTTGCGCAGCCCGGTGCGCATCAGCGGTTGGTCGTCGGCGATCACGACGCGGACCTGCACGCGGCGAACGTATCGGCTTCAGGTCGCGGTCGCGCTCATCCTGAGGTCGTAGACGAGTCCCGTCGCGCGGCCGATGGCAGCGGCGTCGGCGGCTCTTACGGTCGTTGACATGAAGCCAAACCTCACATCTGTGAAGTTCGCGGCGGCCCTGGTGGCCTGCGGCATGGCGGCGGCCGGTACGGCCGCCTGGGGATCCGGCGAGCCGGCGTCCGCCGACGGTGCACCGATCGAGCTCCGCGCCGTCTTCGACGCAGGTTCGTCGGCCGAGGTCGACGTCGGCCGCAAAGGCGAGTCGGCGGGAGACTACGTGGTCGGCGCGGCCGATCTCGAGCGCGCCGGCAAGCCGTTTGGCCGTATCGAGGTCGTCGACTACGCGCTGGACGAGCGCTATGAGGGCTCGATGAAGCTCGGCACGATGTTCCTGCCGCGCGGGATGCTCGCCCTCCAGGGCGGCGGGTTCAACCGCCGCGTCCCCGGCGCTCGCAACCCGGCCGTCGAGGAGCTCGCTGTCGTCGGCGGGACGAGCGCCTACCGCAGCGCGCACGGCAGCGTCGAGGTGAGGCCCACCAAGGACGGCAACGCTCGTCTGATCGTGCGTGTGAAGGGTTAGAGTCGGCGCATGCGCTCGGCGTCGAGGTTCTGGCGCGACCCGGGGACCCGTGACCTCCTCGTTGCCGGCACGCTGACCGTCTACGGGCAGGTCGAGGCGTGGACGTTCAGCTCGCTGGACGGGCCGCGCGCGGCGGTCGCGGCGATCACTGCGGCGACGACCGCGGTGACTATTTTCCGCCGCCGCGCGCCGATCGCCGTGGCCGTCGCGGTGATCGCGCTCGTGCTGATCGGCGGCGCCGCGTGGAACGTGCCTGACCAGCTGGTCTCCCCAAGCCTCGCGCTGCTGCTCGCGTGCTACTCGGTCGGCGCGCACGCGCCGCTGCGAGCCGCCGTCGCCGGGCTCGCCGCGGTGCTGGTGCCGCTCTTCGGCGCTTCACTGGTCGCGGGCCATGGCAGCGACTTCCTGTTCCTCGGCACGATCTTCGCGGGCGTCTGGGCGGCCGGATGCGCGGTGCGAAGCCGCCGAGCGCTTGCCGCCCAGCTCGCCGACCGCGCCGTCGTGCTCGAGAGCGAGCGCGATCGCCAGGTCGCCGCCGCCGCGGCGGCCGAGCGGAGCAGGATCGCGCGCGAGCTCCACGACGTCGTCGCCCACTGCGTGAACGTGATGGTCCTGCAGGCCGGCGCCGAGCGCCGCGTGATCGGCGGCGAACGGCCAGACACGACCGCGGCACTACGCGACATCGAGAGCACCGGCCGCCAGGCGCTTGGCGAGCTGCGGCGCCTGCTCGGCATCGTGCGCGCCGAGGACGGCGAGCCGCCGCTCGAGCCACAGCCGACGCTGGCGGACCTCGGCACGCTGATCGAGCAGATCAACCACGCGGGCCTCGCGACCGAGCTGCGCGTGGACGGCCAGCGCCGGCCGCTGCCGCCCGGGCTCGAGCTGTCGGCCTACCGGATCGTGCAGGAGGCGCTGACGAACGTGCTCAAGCACAGCTCGGCCCACGCCGCGCGCGTCATGGTGCGCTATCGGCCGGGCGCGCTGGAGCTCGAGGTCACCGACGACGGGACGGCCACCGGCTCGGCAAGCAAGAACGGCGGCGGTCACGGACTGGTCGGGATGCGCGAGCGCGCAGCACTCTTCGACGGAGCCTTCACAGCCGGACCCCGTCCGACCGGCGGCTACGGCGTCGCCGTCCGGCTGCCGCTCGAGCCCGGCGGCTGATCTGATACCCGTGGACGCACGACCGGGTCGTGGGAGGATGGTTCGTCATGCTCGGCCCTGTTCGTGACGAGGCTGCGCCGTTGCTCGGGCGCGCCGAGGAGCAGAGCCTCCTGACGTCACTCCTGGACGGGGTTGACGAGCGCGGGCAGGCGCTCGTGCTTCGCGGCGATCCGGGCATCGGCAAGTCTCGGCTGTTGTCTGTGGCCGCGCAGACGGCCGGCGACCGTGGGATGACGGTGCTCACTGCAACGGGCGTGCACTCGGAAGCGCATCTGCCGTTCGCGGGGCTGCACCAGATGCTCCGCCCGGTACGCGAGCGTGCCGTCGATCTACCGCCCATCCAGCGGGACGCGCTCGACGCCGCCTTCGGGCTGACGCGCGAGGTGGAGCCCGAGCATTACCGGATTGCCATGGCCGCGCTCGATCTCCTCGCGGAGGTCGCCGACGATGCCCCACTGTTGCTCGTCGTCGACGACGCTCACTGGCTCGACCCCCCGACGGCAGGCGTGCTCGCGTTCGTCGCTCGTCGGATCGAGTCTGACCCGATCGTCCTGCTGGCCGCCGCCCGTGACGGCTATCCGTCGGCGCTCGCCGATGCGGGGTTGCCGGAGCACAGGCTCGCCGGTCTCGACGACCCGACCGCCGCGGCGCTGCTCGACGCAGCGGCCTTCGACCTTCCTCTGACCGCACGCAACCGCGTGCTGCGTGAGGCCGGCGGAAACCCGCTGGCGCTCCTCGAACTGCCGGCGGTCGCGGCTGAGCCCGGGGACGAGGAGTTGGCTCCAGGCGGCATGCCGCTGACCGCGCGCCTCGAGCGCGCCTTCGCCGGTCGCGTATCCGACCTGCCCGACGCCACTCGCCTTGTCCTGCTCGTCGCCGCGCTCAGCGACGGGGACGCCGTGGGCGAAATCCTGCAGGCCGCCGTCGCCGTCGCCGGGACACCGCTCGATCTCGACGCGCTGGAGCCGGCCGCCGAGGCGGCGCTCATCGACCTCGACGTCAACTCCGTCCGTTTCCGGCACCCGTTGGTGCGCTCCGCGGTCGGGCAGAGCGCCGGCGTGCAGCAGCGCCGGCGTGTGCGTCACCTCCGTACCATCGAGCGCGTGGCGATCCAACGGATGGACCACGTCGGCATCGTTGTCGACGACCTCGCGGCCGCCACCGGGTTCTTCGTCGAGCTCGGACTCGAGCTGCAGGGCGAGACGTCCGCCGAAGGTCGCTCGGTGGACCGCATCGTGGGGCTCGAGGGCGTACGGAGCGATGTCGCGTTCCTGCAGACCCCGGACGGCCACGGACGACTCGAGCTGATCAAGTTCCACTCACCGGCGACGCAGGGCGGCGACGGGCACGCGCCGGCCAACACCCCGGGTCTCCGCCATATCACCTTCGCCGTCGACGACATCGAAGCCGTCCTCGCCCGCCTACGAGCCCATGGGGCGGAGCTCGTCGGCGAACTGGAGAACTACGGGGACAGCTACTGGCTCTGCTACGTCCGTGGCCCGGAGGGGATCATCGTCGAGCTGGCGGAGCGGATCGGCTAGCGCTCCGCCGGCGATTCGACGTCTCAGGAGGTCGGGTCCGGGAGCTGCACGCTCGGCGCGTCGGGCGGTCCGCTCGGCGGGCCTGCCGCAGCCTGCTTCCTCGCGTCCTTCTTGGCCTGCTTTCGCTGTCGACGCTCACGGACCGCGTTTTCGCGGTTGAGCTTCGCCATCGTGGTCTTTTTCTTGGATTTCGAGGCCATGCATTCCGTTTCTTCGTGGGGCGTTCCGAGCGCTAGCTAGGTCTTTGTTTCGCAAGCTCCGCCCGCTCGCGCACATCGGCGGCCCGGCGATTGGCCGCGTACTCCTCGTACTCCCTCTGTCGGCGCTCCCGACCCAACTTGTACGCACGCTCGTTGCGGCTGGCGACTGCATCCTTGGCCGCCCTCCACGCGGCTTCGCCGCGCTTGGGCGGTTCAGCCGCCGGCTGCCGCTTGCTCGTGTCGCCCATCGCGCCACCTAACCGGCCCCCCGGTTTGACTGCATCGCCACGCGAAGATGCGGGAGGCGTGAGCATCTGGCGGTGCGCCGCTCTTAACAACAGGGTACTGCGCAGACTCGCCGAGCCACAGTGGACACATGTTGCGTTTCGATGCGGCCCGCGGCCGCTACCTTGTTTGGCTCTGGGTGGCCACTCCGCGGCACCCTCCTACAAGGTTCGGCGAGAAGGAGGCGTGAATGGCTACGGAGCGCGTCAAGCGGCTGAAGGATCTGGTGGACATGCTCGAGCGGCTGCCACCGTCGCCGGACCGGGATCGGGTGCTGAGCGAGGTCCGTTCTCGAGCGGTGGACGTGGACACGGGCGTGACGCCACGTGCGATGCTCCCAGTGCGAGAGCCCTCGCCGCCACCGGTCCTGCCGAGGCTGCCGAAGCGCGATCGCCCAATCATCGTCACGCGGACGGCGCCCCCGCCGCCGGCTCGTCCGATCGAGCTCGCGCGCTCCCCATTTGCAGATGGGCGTTCGAAGGACCTGGAGCCGATTGTCGGCCTTAATGAGCGGCTGTCCCTGGAGGACTCGCCGGTGCCTCACGTTCAGGCGCATGGCGATCGAGCCATCCCTTCGTGGAGGCTTGGTCTGCGCGGGTAGCTGCGCCGAGTAGGAAGGTCCTGCGAACGAGTACGGGCCCAGCGCGACGAGGCAGGGGTCCTATGGCGTCACGAACAGCCGCGCGTTGCGATCGCTCCGCTCGCCTGCGAAGGCCTGTGGGCGGCCGCCCTGGGCGTCGAGGTAGGCGAGCTCGCGCGCGGTCCCGGCGAGGCCTCTGCCGTCGTGGTCGACCATCCACGTCTCGAGGACCGCGCCGCGCGGCGCTTCGCGCAGCCGGAACATCCGGGACTGCTGCGGGAAGTCGGCCAACGACGAGGTGCCGATGAGCCAATAGCCGTCGCGCGGCTCGATCGTGTTCCGGTGGCGGTTGCCGGACACGACGGCGACGACGCGTGGAGCGGCGTCGAGCGCGGCGAGGGCCGCCCGGCCGCCGACGGACGTCTCGAGCGGGTTGTGGGCGAAGACCACGACCCAGTCGCCGGTGAGCTGCTCCTCGAGCCAGCGCACCTGTTCGGCGGTCACGACGCCGCGCGAGCCGCCGGCGCGGTCGGCGGTGTCGAGCACGATCCCGCGCACCCCCGGCGCGAGCTCGAACGTGTAGTCGAGCCGGTCCGGCGCCGCGGGCTGCACGCCTGCCGCTGCAGCGAGCCGCTCGACCAGCTCGGCGGGCTCGAGGTGACGCCGCCCGCCGTCCGCCGGCACGGTCTCGGCGCGGCCGAACAGATGTCCCTGCGTGAGCAGCGCGTCGACGGCGGCGGGCGCGTCCTCCTCGTCGAGCGTCGGCGGCTGGAACGACGGGTCGATCCCCGTCACCAGCCTGTCGCCGGTCGCCACCCGCTCGATCGCGTCGGTCGCGGGCACCTCGCCCTGCACGAGCACGTCGTGGTTGCCGACCGCGGGGTACCACGGCACGCCCAGGCCGGCGGCGCGGAAGCGGCGCTGGGCGGCGGCGAGCGCGCCCGGGTGGCGCGGAGCGTCGTTGTCGGGCCGGAAGTAGAAGGGGTCGGGATTGGACGCGGCTTGCACGCCGTCGTAGCCCGGGCTGCCGCTGTCGGGCTGCACGACGCCGCCCCCGAGCACGGCGAGCGCCTGGTCGAGCTCGTTCTCCTGCGCGGAGTCGATGAGATCGCCGGTGACGACGACCGCCTGCGGGTGCTCTCGCGCGAGCGCGCGGACGGCGGCGTCGAGGACCTGGGTCGAGAACGCCTCCTGCGGGCGGAACGTCGACGTCAACGGCGCGCCGAGGCGATCGAGGAAGGGCACGCGGGCGGGCGACTCCTCGTCGCGCACGTGCGCGTCGGTGATCTGGCCGAACGTCGCGAGCACGCGCCCGCCCTCCGGCCCGGTCAGCGGCTCGCCGGGCCCGCGCTCGAGGAACCCGTCGCCGTCGCGGTCGACGAGGGTGGCGTCGAGCGTGGAGGTCGCGGGAGCCGTGCGCCCGGGCTCGTCGCCGCCGCAGCCCCCGACGGCGAGCACGACGAGGATCAGTGCGAAGCGCCTCATTCCTCGCGCAGGCCGGTGACCACCGGCTCCCTGAGGACTCGACGGGCCACGAGCGCGGTCGCTCCGCCCGCCAGGACGGACAGGCCGGCGACGACGAGCGCGACCTGGCCGGCGCTCGGGGCGATCGGCAGCTCCGCGAAGCCCGCCGCGAGCCGTGCGACGACCGGCCCGAGCACGGTCAGCTCGAGCGCGACGCCCAGCAGCGCGCCGGGGAGCGCGACGACGGTGGCCGCGCCCAGGAGCACGCGCGCCACTGTCTGCGCGTCGCCGCCGCACGCGCGCAGCACCGCGACTGCTTCGCGGCGCTCGCGGGCGGTCATCGCGAGCGCCTGCACGAGCGCGTAGAGGCACACGAGCCCGACGGCGAGCCCGACGCCGCGCAGCAGCGCCGCGAGCACGCCGAGGAACGCGGCGTTGCGCGTGGTCGCGCCGCGGACGTCCTGCGGCGGCGCACCGAGCGCCTCGAGCGCCCGCTCGACTCCGGCACGGTCGGCACCGCCCTCGAGCCGCACGGCCAGCGACGGCTCGAGGCCGCTGAGCCGGTCGGGCCGCGCCCACGCGATCCGACCGTCGTTCTCGAGCGCCCGCACGACGCCCGCGACGCGCAGGCGAACCTCCTCGCCGGTCGGGAGCTGCGCGGCGAGCGTCGACCCCGGCCGCAGCCCGAGTGCGTCGGCAAGCCCGACGCCGACCTCGACCTCGTCCGCGCTCGCGAGTCGCCGCCCGGCCGCGAGCGGCGGCGCCTCGAACCGCGTGTGGTCGCCCGGGTAGGCCACGATCCGGAAGGGCTTGTCGAGCCGGAACGAGTCGGCCGCATCGACGACGTAGCGCGGCGCGGCGTCCGCGACCCCCGGGAGGGCACGGACGTCGTCGGCCGACGAGGCGTCGAGGCGGACCGTGAGCTGGTACCGCTTGCCGACGGTGCCGGGATCGTCGCGCAGGCGCTCGAGCAGCGAAGCGAGCGCCAGCATCAGGGTCACGACGCCGGCGCACACGGCGATCGTCGCGACGGCGGCGACCCAGCGCGCGCGGGCCGCGGTCGCGAACCGCGCGCCGAGGGCCGTGAGGCCGGTGCCGCCCCACGTGCCGGCCCGGGGCGCGGCGATCGGACCGCCGCGCAGGATCTCGACCGGCGGGCGCCGCGCGGCCCGCCATGCGGGCCAGGTCGCAGCCGCGACGACGATCGCCGACACCGCCGCGAGGGCCGCCGCCAGCGGGCCCGCGAGCGCCCAGCCGGGGGGCAGTTCGTTCAGCGCCGCCAGCAGGGCCGCCGCGGGCCCGGCGACGGCGAGCGCGCCGAGCGCGATCCCCGCCGCCGCCGCGGGGACGGCCACGAGCGCCGCCTCGGTCGCCTGCTGCGCGGCGATCCGCGCGGGCGAGAAGCCGATCGCGCGCTGGACGCCGAACGCGCCGAGCCGGCGCTGGACGTCGGCGTGCGCGCCGGCGGCGAGCATCGTGCCCGCCGCGACGAGCGCGACCAGCGAGAACGCGATCAGCAGCGAGATCACGATCCCGGCGGCCTGTCCGAGCAGCACCCGGACGCCTTCGCGCGTGACGAACTCGAGCCGCCCGAGCCCGAACGAGACGGCGCGCGCCTGGGTCAGCGTCACGTCGGCCTTCGACGGGTCGTTCAGCCAGAGCAGCGCGAGGTTCGCCGGCTCGGACCCGGCGAACCGCTCGGTTACGTACACGCGCGCGGCGCGCGCCAGCGGGAAGGCGACGTTGTCCGGCGACACCGCGATGCCGACGACGCGCGCGTCGCGGCGGCGACCGATCTCGAACCGGTCGCCGACCGCGAGCTGCCACTCGCGTGCGAGCCCCTGCTCGACGACGACCTCGTCCGCACGCCCGGACAGGTCGCGGCCCTCGGTGACGAGGTAGCCGCGGCGCCCGCCCAGGAGCACGTGCACCGCGCCGCGGTGGGTGTGGCGCCCGTTCGCGGTCAGCGGCACGTTGTTGTGCTCGAGCCGGTACGAGCGCGCCGCGAGGTTCGGGAGCGCGCGCACGCGCTCGTCGAGCGTCTCGCGACCCTCGGGATCGAAGCGTGCGATCACGTCCGGCAGGTCGGCCTCCGCGGCGGAGCGCTCGAAGCCGGTCGCGAGCCCGTACCCGACGGTGGTCGCGGTGCCCACCACGAGCGAGGCGGCGAGCACGCCCGCGGCCGCCAGCAGCGTGCGCGAGCGGCGCGCTCGCAGGCCGACGAGCGCGAGCCCGATCACGCGATGAGCCTTCCGCCGCGCAGCGTCAGCACGCGATCGGCGATCGCTGCCGCGGCCGGCTCGTGGGTGACGAGCACCACGGCCCGGCCCTCGGCGGCACCCGCCCGGAGCAGCCGCAGGACCTCGGCGCCGGCCTCGACGTCGAGGTTGCCGGTCGGCTCGTCGGCGAGCACCAGCGCCGGGTCGTTGACGAGCGCGCGAGCGATCGCGAACCGCTGCTGCTCGCCGCCCGAGAGGTGGCCGGGGAGCGCGTCCGCGACCGGCCGCAGCCCGAGCCGGTCGACGAGCTCGCGGCCCCGGGCCGCGGCATCGGGGTGGGCGCCGCGCACGCGGCTCGCGAGCAGCACGTTCGCCTCGCCGGAGAGCTCGGGGAGCAGGTGGAAGAACTGGAACACGAACCCGATCCGTCGCCGCCGCAGCGCGCTCAGCTCGCGCTCGGCGGTGCCCGTGATGGGCTCGCCGGCGACCTCGATCGTGCCCTGTTCGGGCCGGTCGAGCCCGCCGAGCAGGTGCAGGAGCGTCGACTTCCCCGAGCCGGACCGTCCGAGGATCGCGACGACCTCGCCGGCCTCGACCACGAGGTCGGCGCCGTCAAGCACCCGCCGGGCGGCGCGGCCCTCGCCGTAGGTCTTGACGAGCCCGCGGGCGTCCACCGTCGGCATCGCACTCACGGTACGGGCTACGGGGTCCATCCACGGCGGTTCACCACACCGTGTCGAACGCCAGCTCGTAGAGCAGCGCCTGCGCGGCGAGCGCTGCGAGGAGCGGGCGCAGCGGCGCACGCTCCGTTGCCGCTGCGAGCGCGACGAACGGCGCGAGGAACAGCCAGATCCGCTCGGTCTCAGCCTTCGTGAGGCCGAGGACGGCGGCCACCGCGATGACCGCGAAGATGGCGACCGCGAGCGTCTCGCCCCGGGCGAGCGCGCGCACCGCCAGCCAGCTCAGCGGCACGCCCAGCACGACCAGGAACGCGACCGGCGAGCCAAGCAGCCAGAACCAGTACGGGCGGGTCGACGCGATCCCGGCGCGGTAGACCTCCTCCGTCGAGCGCAGGGTGCCGATCGGGTCGAACCCCGTGGCGGCGTGCAGCAGCGCGTGGAACGCCAGCAGCGCAACGGCGCACAGCGCGCTCAGCGCCAGCGCCTGGCGCAGCCCTTCGCGTCGCAGGGTCAGGATCGCGGCCCAGGCGCCGACCGCCAGCAGCGACCACGCGAAGAACGACCCGGCGGCGAGTGCCACCGCACCCGCGGCGCGGGCCGTCCACGAGCGGGCGGCGAGCGGCCACGCGGCGAGCAGGCCGAGCGTCAGGTAGACCGCGTCCGCCGAGGTGGCGCCGAACAGCAGGGCCCCGGGCGCTAGCGCGAGCAGCAGCGCCGCCACCCGTGCCCGGCGCTCGTCGAGCACCTGGCGCGCGAGCAGGTATGCGAGCGGCCCGCTGAGCGCGCCGACGCCGATACAGAGCGCGGCCATCCCACCGGGCGAGTCGATGCCCAGCCCGTGGAGCACGAGCAGCAGCCCCGGCGGGTGACCCGCGGCGTGCACAGGCAGCGACGGCACGAGCTCGGCGAAGCGATCGACGAAGAAGCCCGCGCCGAAGTCGAGCGCGCCGAGGGCGGGCAGGTACTCGTTCGGCCCCTCGAACGACCGGGGGTCGAAGACGTGGCTCCACTGCGCGGTCCCGCCGCTCCCGGCGGCGAGCGCGAGCCGCAGCACGAGCGTCAGCACGAACGCCGCGACGGCGAACACGGGGCGTGGCAGGGCGAGCAGGCGCGGCGCCACCGCAACCGCGGCGGCGAAGCAGGCGATCGAGAGCACGAGCAGCGGATCCGCCTGCGGCGCCCAGTTGCCGACCAGCGGCGCATACGGCAGCCCGAGCGGCTCGCCGGCGACCCGCTGCAGGTACAGCCCTCCCGCGATCGTCGCCAGCGCGGCGACGCCCGCCACCGCCGCCGGTTCGCGCCTGAGAGCCGTCACGGGATCGTCATATCTGCTTGCCATGCTCACCGGCATCGCTGCCCGACTCGCACCCGTCGCCGCGCTCGCGATCGTCGCCATCGTGCTCGCCGGCTGCGGATCCGCGGCGGTGGCCGAGCTCCCGCCGGCTGCGAAGCCGGACACCTCGCCGCCGCTCGAGACGCGGCCGGCGGGCCGCGTGGTGCGGGTCGGCAACCGGCCGGAGGCCGTCATGGCCGGCCGGGTGACCGGGGGCGGCGTGGCGGAGGTCGACGGCGGCCGCGCGATCGCCGTGGTCTCCGCGCGCGAGCGGGTGCTCGAGCTCTACGACAGCGACACGCTCGAGCGGATCGGGCGCGCGTCCGCCGGCGCCGGGCCGACGCATGTCGTCGCCGGGGAGGGCGCTCTCGCCTACGTGGTCGACACCGCGGGCGACGCGCTGCTGGTCTTCGAGACGCGCGGCGAGCTCCGCATCCTCCGGCGCTATCCGCTTCTCGGCGCGCCGTTCGGCGTGGCCTCGGACCTGCGCAACGGGCGCCTGTGGGTGACGCTGACCGCGCGCAACGAGCTCGTCGAGCTGGCGACGAGCGCGCGTCCGCACCGGCTCGCCTCCTACCCGACGGTCCGCCAGCCGAACGCGGTGGCCGTCGACCCCGCCAGCGGGCGTGTATTCGTGACCGGCACGGTGGATGGCGTGCTTCAGCTCCTCGACCCGCGCCGCACCAGGTAGACCAGGCCGGACCCGGCGAACAGCGCCGCGGTCACGAGCAGCCAGCGCGCCGCGTAGCCGTCGAACGTCTCGCCGCTGGTCGCGTGGTAGGCCCGCTCGCCGGCGCCCGCGATCGTCCCCCAGAACACGACGAGCATCAGCAGCGACAGCGCGGCCGGGACCCGCACGTAGTTCACCGCCCCGCGCAGCACCGTCCGGGCGGCCCGGTCCGCGCCCGAGTACAGCGGCAGCACCACGAGGTCGTGCACGACGACGGCGCCGACCAGCCACAGCGCGATCCGCTCCGCGCTCCGCCCGCCCAGCAGCTCGAGCAGCGCCCACGCGCACAGCGGCAACAGCGCCAGGTACGCGAGGACACGGGTCAAGTCACGCCCCCGCGATGTTCGCGAAGCGAACTCGCAAGGGAATCGGCGCCAGCCGATTCCCCGGCGCCAGCCGATTCCCCGAAGTCAATTGAGGCCACCCACTTGGTGTTGTGCACGCCCGGCAGCGCGGGGACGATGATGCGCGCCGGGAACCCGTGGTCGAGCGGCAGGTCGGCGCCGTTGACCTTCAGCGCGAGCATGGAGTCCGGGTCGCGAACCTGGGCGCCGTTCAGCGACGCCTTCGACAGCACGCCACGCGGCTGGAGCGAGCGCACGAATGCGTCGCTCACGCCGGCGGGGTCGAGCCCGGCGGCGCGCGCCAGCTCGGCGAGGCGCACCCCGCTCCATTCCTGCGTCGTCGTCCAGCCCTCGACGCACGCGATCGGCAGCCGGGCGGTGTGCTGCGGCAGCGCCAGCAGCTCGTCGCGGTCGAGCAGGACCTCCGTGCCGCCGCCGGTCAGCGTCAGCTGGTACGCCGGCCCGACCATCTCGGGTGTGATCTGCGCGCGGGCCGCCGTGCGGTTGACCGGGAAGTCCTCCCGTCGCGGCGCGAGGAAGGCCAGCGACCGCAGCGGGCCGCCGATCGTCTGGCCGACATTCGCCGCGACCAGCAGCGCCGACGCTCCGCCGACGAACGCGAACAGCCCGCGGCGGCTGATCGTCGGGGGCGCCGGGTCGACCGGGGCGAGCCCGCCGGGTGGCTCGGGCGCTGTGTCGCGCAGCTGCCGCAGCCATCCTCGCTCGCGGTACGCGCGCAGGACGACCGGTGTCTTGAGCGCGACGTGCAACGCCAGCGACGCCGTGAAGATCACCGCGCCGTAGTAGTGCGCGACCACGAAGTTGAAGCGGAAGGCGTACCAGTACTGCGCGTTCATGATCCCGGTCGCGAACTGGAAGACGGCGCTCGAGACCAGCAGCGCGATCGACAGCCGCTCGAGCGCGTTCGCCGCTGACGTGACCGGCGGCCACGCCCACAGGCGCGGGATCACCGACCACAGCTTCGCCAGCAGCAGCGGGACCGCCGCGAGGCCGACGTTGACGTGCAGCCCCTGGGTGACCCCGTAGAGATACGTCGGGCCGGCGGGCCAGTGGAAGAGCAGCGGCAGGTCGGCCCCAGCCGGGACGATCGCGTTCCCGCGGAGGTTTGGCTCGTAGGCGACGTGCGACAGGAACCCGGTCAAGATCACGATCGAGACGAGCACGAGCAGCAGTGAGCCGAGCGCCGACGTCAGCCACGGCCCGCGCAACGGAGACCGCCAGAAGGTCGGCAGAAACGGTCCGGGCGGGCGCTTCATGGTCGCCGGAGGACCGCGATCCAGCGCCCCTCGACGGCGAGCAGGCCGGCGCGCTCGAGGCCGGCGGAAGCCGCGACCGGCGCGATCTCCTCAACACCCACGCGCGCCCAGGCGAACCACTCGCTGACCTGGCCGTGAGCCTCGAGCCGGATGTGCGTCATGAGCGTGGGATAGCCGGGCGGGTCGACCTCCACGAGCGCCGTGCCTCCCGAGGCGAGCAGCTCGCGCGTGCGCCGCAGCAGCACGTCGGGTGCGCCGCCGATCCCGACGTTGCCGTCGAGCAGCAGCGCCGTGCGGTAGCGGCCGGCGCCGGGCACCGAGCCGAAGATGTCACCGTGGATTGCAGCTCCGCCGCGCCGGCGCGCGAGGCGGACCGCGACGGGGGAGAGGTCGACCCCGAGACCGCGCTTGCCGGCCTCGCGCAGCGCCGCGAGATGGCGGCCCGGTCCGCACCCGAGATCCACGACGGGCGGCTCGGCGAGCGCCGTCGCCGCGAGGTCGGCGGCGTCTGGACCGCCGAGCCAGCGGTCGAGCGGCAGCGGTTCGAGTGTCCCATCGAGCGAGCGCACGCGCGCGTGCGTCGTTGGCCCGCCGCCGAGCGCCCGCTGCGCGGCGGTGGCGAGCACGCGACCGTAGAGGAGATCGGCCGGCAGCGTCCGGCCCTCGACGACCGTGGTCATGGCGCAGCCTCGACGCTCGCCAGCGTCGCGGCGAAGTCGCCGCCCGGCGCCTCGGCGGCCACCACGCGAGCATCGGCGATCGTGTCGACGTCGCGCAGCGGCGGCAGGATCGCGGTGCGTAGGCCGAGCGCGGCGAGCCGGACGCGCTGGGCGAGGCCCGTCGTGGGCGCGCTCATCGGCACGCCGCGGAAGGCCGCGGGATCCGCACGGCGCAGGCCGATTCCCCAGTAGCCGCCATCGAGGGCGGCGCCGAAGACGGCGTCGGAGCCGTCGAGCGCGCCGAGGCCGGCGTCGAGCAGCTCGGGAGTGACCTGCGGCGTGTCCATCCCGACGAGGAACGCGGGCCCCGCCACGTCCTCGAATGCGGCCGCGAGGCGCGCAGCCAGCCCGTCTCCGCGCTGCAGCACAACGTCGAAGCCGGGCGGGACCCACGCGCCGGGCTCACCGTCGAGCACGAGGACGCGCCGCGTCGCGCGGCGCGCGCGCGCGGCTGCGGCGAGCGTGTCGGCGAGGGCGGCGCCGGCGAGCCGCGCCGCCTGCTCCGGGCTGCACGGCGGCGTGAGGCGCGTCTTCACGAGGCCGGGCCGCGGGCTCTTCGCGATGACGACGATCGCGCGGCCGGTCATCCCAGTACGGCCGCCATGTCGCGGACGGCACGCAGGGTGCCGCGGACCGTTCCCGTGACCTTCGACCGCCCCCGCCGTGGCAGCTCGCGGACCGGGACCTCCTCGATCGCCCACCCGGCCGCCGTCGCCCGCATCACCATCTCCAGCGGCCACCCGAAGCGCCGGTCCCGGATGTCGAGCTCGAGCAGCGACACGCGACGGGCCGAACGCATCGGTCCCAGGTCGGTAAGGCGAAGGCCGGTTCGCCGGCGCAGCTCGAGCGCGAGCGCACGGTTCGCGATCCGGCCGTGCGGCGACCCGCCGCCGCGGCGTGCGCCGAGCACGAGGTCGGCCCGGCCCGCGGCCACCGGCTCCGCGACGAGGGGCAGCTCGCGCGGGTCGAGCGACGCGTCGCAGTCCATGAAGCACACGACGTCGTGCCGCGCGGCCTGCAGTCCTGCGAAGCAGGCGGCGCCGAACCCGGCTCGCGGCTCGTGCACGACCTGCACGCCTAGCGCGGCGGCGAGCTCGCCCGACCCGTCGGTCGACCCGTTGTCGACCACGATCGGCTCGTAGCCGGCCGGCATGCGCTCGAGCACCCAGGGCAGGGCCTCGCGCTCGTTGAGGACGGGAAGGATCACGTGCACGGCTTGAACTCCTATCCCCTGCTACGCACTCAGCGCGATTACGGACCACTTACGTCGATGCGAAGGTGTTGAGGACTCCGCGATCGCACGCGATCATCGACACGATGCCGGAAGGCCATACCCGCGGTGAGATCCTCGTCGTCGACGACGAGCCGACGATCGGCGAGGTGGTGTCGCGCTACCTCGAGCGCGCGGGCTACGCGACGCGCGTGGCCGCCGACGGGGATCGTGCGCTCGAGCTGCACGGCGAGCGCGCCGCCGACCTGATCGTGCTGGACCTGATGCTCCCCGGTGTCGACGGCCTCGAGGTCATGCGCCGCATTCGCAAGGATCGGACCCGCCGGCCCGCGATCGTCCTCCTGACGGCGAAGGGCGAGGAGTCGGACCGCATCGTCGGGCTGCGCCTGGGCGCCGACGACTACGTGGTCAAGCCGTTCTCGCCGGCCGAGCTCGTCGCGCGCGTGGACGCGGTGCTGCGCCGGGTCGACCCCGAGCCCGAGCACGAGCCTCCGCTGGAGTTCGGCGGCCTGCGGATCGAGCCGGCCGCCCGCCGCGTCATCGTCGGAGACGAGGAATGCGCCCTGACCGTGCGCGAGTACGAGCTGCTGCTGTTCCTCGCGCGCCACCCCGGGCAGGCGTTCAGCCGCCATGCCCTCATGGACCGCGTGTGGGGCTTCTCCTTCTACACCGACACGTCGACCGTCACCGTGCACATCCGCCGGCTGCGCGCGAAGGTCGAGCGCGACCCCGCGCAGCCGCGGTACATCGAGACGGTCTGGGGCATCGGCTACCGCTTCGCGCCGTGAAGGTCGGGCTGTCGGCAGCGCTCGTGGGGGCGGTCGCGGCCTCGGTCCCGGCGTGGCTCGCGTACGACGTCCACGCGGCGTGGCTCACGTTCGTGCTGCTGGCGCCGCTCGGCTGCGCGACCGTCCTGCTCGCCGGCTGGCTGCTGCGCCGGCGGACCGGCCTGCGCCGCCAGGTCGTGCTGGTCGGCGCGATCGCGGCCGGGCAGGCGCTGGTGACGATCGCCTTGTTCGTGGCGCTGATGTTCGTCTCGTCGCACGACGCGCTGTTCACCGTCCTCGCCGCCGGATACTGCGCTGCGCTCGCGGTCTGGGCCGGCTGGTTCCTCTCGCGGCGCGTGCTCGACGACCTCCGCACGGTCGGCACGAGCCTCACCGCGGTGGGCGAGGGGCAGCGGGACGTGCGGCTCGCCGTCGACGGGGACGACGAGGTTACGCGGCTGGCGCGCGAGGTGGAGGCGATGGTCGACCGGCTGGCGCGCACCGAGGCGGCCCGCAACGACCTGGTCGCGGCCGTCTCGCACGACCTGCGCACGCCGATCACCTCGCTGCGGCTGCTCGTGGAGGCGCTCGACGACGAGGTGATCGACGAGCGCGACCGCGCGGAGTACCTGTCGAGGCTCCGCACCCACGTCGCCGCGCTGGCGGCGCTCATCGACGACCTCTTCGAGCTCTCGCGCCTCCAGGCCGGGGATCTGCGCTGGTCCATGGCGCGCGTGCAGCTCGGCGAGCTCGTGGGAGAGACCGTCGAGGCGATGCGGCGCGACGACGTCGCCCGGCTCGTCGTCGACGTGCCTGGCGACCTCGCGCTGGCGCGCGCGGCGCCGGAGCAGATCCAGCGCGTGTTGTTCAACCTCATCCAGAACGCGATCCGCCACACGCCCGCGGACGGAAGCGTGACGGTGCGGGCGGCCGCTGCCGACGGCGGCGTGGAGGTCGAGGTCGCCGACACCGGCAGCGGGATAGCCGACGGCGACCGCGAGCGGGTCTTCGACGCGTTCTTCCAGGGCGGTCCGAGTGCCGCGCGCGGCACCGGCGGCGCCGGCCTCGGGCTCGCGATCTCGCGCGCCATCGTCGAGGCGCACGGCGGCAGGATCTGGCTCGATCCGTCCGTGGCCGGAACGAGCGTCCGCTTCACCCTGCCCAGCGGCTGACGTCGATGCCCGGCCCCATCCTCGTCACGGGCGGCGCCGGCTTCGTCGGCTCACACGTCGTCGACGCGCTGCTCGAGCAGGGCCGCGACGTCCGGGTCGTCGACGCGCTGCTCGAGGGCGCGCACCGCGAGCGCCCCCGCTACCTCGACGAGCGGGCGCAGTGGATCGAGGGAGACCTCCGCGACGCCGGGACCGCGGCGCGCGCGGTCGCGGGGGTGAGCGCGGTGAGCCACCAGGCGGCGAAGGTGGGCCTCGGCATCGACATCCGCGATGTCGCCGACTACGTCGCCCACAACGACCTCGGCACCGCGATCCTCCTGCGCGCCCTCGCCGAGGCGGGCTTCGGCGGGCGGCTGGTCCTCGCGTCGAGCATGGTCGTCTACGGCGAAGGCCGCTACGCGTGCGCTGAGCACGGCGTCGTACGCGCGGCCCTGCGGCAGCCCGGCGACCTCGACGCCGGCCGCTTCGAGCCCCGCTGTCCGGCCTGCGGCGAGCCGCTGCAGCCGCAGCCCGTCCCCGAGGACGCGCCACTCGACCCGCGGAGCGTCTATGCGGCCACGAAGGTCGCACAGGAGCACCTGTGCGGCTCGTTCGCCCGGGAGACCGGCGTGTCGTTCACCGCGCTCCGCTACCACAACGTCTACGGCCCTCGGATGCCGCGGGATACGCCCTACGCCGGGGTGGCCAGCATCTTCCGGTCCGCGCTCGCCGCCGGGGGCGTGCCGCGCGTGTTCGAGGACGGCGCGCAGCTCCGCGACTTCGTGCACGTCCGCGACGTCGCGCGCGCGAACGTGGTCGCTCTGACCGCGCCGGAGCCGGTAGCCGGCGCGTTCAACGTCGGCAGCGGCACGCCGCACACCGTCCTCGACATGGCGCGTTCAATCACGCGCGCGGTCGCGCCCGGACGCGACCCGGTCGTCACCGGCGATTGGCGGGCCGGTGACGTCCGCCACGTCTTCGCGTCCGTCGCGGCCGCCGCCGACGGACTCGGCTTCCACGCGGTCGAGGAGTTCGAAGCCGGGATGCGGGAGTTCGCCGCCGCGCCGCTCCGGGCCTAGTTCCCGATACAGAATCGCGACACCAGCCGGCTCGCGCTCGGGTCGACTCGGTCAGCGCGCGAGGTAGCCGCCATCGATGACGAGCTCGGTCCCGGTGACGAAGCTGGCGTCGTCGCTCGCGAGAAAGGCGATGGCGCCTGAGATCTCGCTGACGTGCGCTCGGCGGCCGAGCGGGGTGAGCGGGACGACGCCGCCCTCGGGCTCGTTCTCGTTCATGGGGGTCGAGACGCCGCCGGGGCAGATCGCGTTGACGCGGATCCCGTCGGCGGCGTGCTCGAGGGCCGCGGTCTTCGTCATGGCGATGATGGCTGCCTTGCTCGCCGTGTAGGCGACGTAGCCTTCCGAGCCGGTGACGCCGAAGATGCTTGCCACGTTGATGATCGAGCCGGCGCGGCTTGCCCGCATCGCCGGGATCGCGGCCTGCATGCCGAGCAGCGTGCCGGTGGCGTTGACCGCGAACAGCTCGTTCCAGTCCGTGAGCGTCTCCTCGATCAGCGGCGAGACGTGGATGATCCCGGCGTTGTTGACGAGCACGTCCAGGCGCTCGCAGGCCGCCACCAGCGCCTGCCAGCCGGCCGGGTCGGTGACATCGAGGTGACGGTAGCTGACGTCGAGCCCGTCGGCGCGGAGGCGGTCGGTGGTCTCCTCGCCGGCGGCATCGAGGACGTCGACGCTGATCACGGTCGCGCCTTCGCGGGCGAGACGCTCGGCGTGGGACGCGCCCTGGCCGCGTGCACCACCGGTGACGATGGCGACGCGCCGCTCGAGGCGACCGCGGATCATCGGAAGGCCGGGCCCATCCCGCTTGCCGCGCCGGAGATGACCGCCACGCTCATCCGTGGATGGCCAGGTACTCGCGCGGCGCGGGACGGGAGTCGTCGCGGACGCGCGTGCGGCGGAGGCCGCGGGCGATGCGGCGGTGCGTGCGGTCCATGTCGCGCTGCCATTCGTGGCGCGGGATGTCGATCCGCGACTCGGGTCGCGATGAGCGCGCGGAGAACGCCGACGGCGCGAACTCCGCGGGGGCGGCGAGGAACTTGGCGATCAGTCGCGCCTGGGCCGAGTAGACGGGCAGCTGCGGGCCGCGAGGGGCGGCGAGACCGACGAAGAACAGCCGCTCCAGGCCGACGGGAAGCGTCATCCCGGCCACGCGCAGCGGGACGCCGTCTGCCCACTGAAGTGACGTCGACTCGAGGAAGGGGAGCGTCACCCTGAAGCCGGTCGCGTAGACGATCGTGTCGAACGCGCGGCACGTGCCGTCCGTGAAGTGCACATCGTGGCCGTCGAAGCGCTCGATGCCGGGCGCGACATCGACGCGCCCGTGGTGGATGAAGTGCAGGAGCTGACCGTTGACGACGGGCCGGTTGCGGTGCAGGTTGCGGGTGGTGGGCGCGGGCAGTCCGTAGCGCTCGGGGCGGCCGAGAGCGACGTCGATGAGCGCGCGCGTCACGCGCTCCTGAGCGCGAATCGGCAGGCGGGCGAGCAGTGGAAGCTCCGAGCGCGGGCGTCCGAACAGCGTCTTCGGTTGGAACACGAGTCCGCTGCGCACCGAGACCGTGGTGTGGCAGCCGGCCTGAGCGGCGTCGACGGCGAGGTCACAGCCCGAGTTGCCGGCTCCCACGACGAGCACGCGCTCGCCTTCGAGGTCGCCGGTGTTCTGGTAGCGGCCGGAGTGCAGCACGTGGCCGTCGAAGACCCCCGGGTAGTCCGGCACGAGCGGGTCCCAGAGATGCCCGTTGGCGACGATCACGCCGTCGTAGACGCGGCGCTCGCCCTCCGAGGTGACGACCTCCCAGCCGTCGAGGCCGTTCGCGCCGAGCGGCCGCGCCGACGTGACGGCCGTGTTGAACCGGATGTGGGCTCCCAGTCCGTGCCGCGCGGCGAAGCCCAGGATGTAGTCGCGCATCTGGTCGCGGCTGGGGAACAGTGGATACTCCGGCGGCATCGGGAACCCGTCGAAGCCGGACGAGCCGCGCGGCGTGATCAGGTGCAGGCAGTCGTAGTCGGTGTGCCAGTGCCCGCCGACGCGATCGGCGCGTTCGAAGCAGTCGACGGAGAATCCTTCGTCAAGAAGGACTTGGAGCGCGCCGAGTCCGGCGGCGCCGGCGCCGATGACGCAGTAGCTCATGCACACAGTGTCTGGCTTCACGCCTGCGCGAGCGAGAGGTGATTGACTGCGCTTGCCGTAGGAAACGCCTACGGGAAACAATGACGCTGCAGCAGTTGACCTACTTCCTTGCCGCGGCCCAGCACGGCTCGTTCACCGCCGCGGCGGACGTGCTGCGCCTCGCTCGCCCGAGCGTCTCCGAGCAGATCGCCCACCTCGAAGCCGAGCTCGGCGTCGCGCTCTTCGTCCGCACCGGCCGCCGCCTGGAGCTCACGGACGCCGGCCGGCTGCTGCAGCCGGAGGCCGAGCGCACGCTCGCGGCGGCCGGCGAAGCATCAGATGTCGTGCGGCGGGCGCGCACGCTGGCCGGGGGCACGGCCTCGCTGGGCACGTTCAGCACCGCCGAGCACCTGCTGCTGCCGGGTCTCGTCGAGGACTTCGCGCAGCGGCATCCGGAGGTGGCGATCCGGGTCGTCGGGCAGAACTCCAGCGAGCTCGCGGACGCCGTCCGCGCCGGGCGCCTGGAAGCCGGCCTCGTGGCGCTGCCGATCGACGACGAGGGGCTCCAAGTCAGCCCCGCGGTGGCGCAGTTCGAGGTCGTCTACGCGACCGCGCGCCCCGACGGGCCCAGCCGTTCCGTGACGATCGAGCAGCTCGGCGAGGCCGTCCTCGTGCTCCCGGAAGCCCGATGGGGGGACGAGGACCCCACGCGCAGACAGCTCGCCGAGCGCGCCCAGCGTGCAGGGATCGCCATCCGGCCGCGTATCGAGGTGCAGCACGCCCACGCTGCCCTCGAACTCGCCGCCCGAGGTCTCGCGGACACGCTCGTCACCCGTGCGCTCGTCGACGGTCTCGGCTACGGCGTCCGGCTGGCCAGCGTGTCCCTCGACCCGCCGTTGCACGAGGTCTTCGCGTTCATCAGCCGGCGCAACGTCCGGGTCTCACCGGCCACCCGGGCGCTCATGGCGCTCGCCGAGGACCACCTCGCCCGACGGTCCGACGGAGCGGGGTGAGACCGGTGCCGGCGTTCCGGCGCCGGGGTCGCCCCGGAGCCCGTGCGTGCCGAGATCTCGTGGATGTAGGAGGCGAGGACTGCGTCGGAGACGCGTCGGACCCTCCGGGATTCGGCGGACGTCATGCGGCTTGTTCCTCCATGGTGAGTCGGGCGGGGATGCGGTCGACCGAGTCGACGGCGAGCTGCGGATCGCGCGGTCGCAGCAGGGCCATGGCGAGGACGATCCCGGCGACGATGGCGAGGGCGCCGACGAGGAAGGCGACGTGGTAGCCGCCGAGCAGTGAGCTCGTGAGCCCGTTGCCGTCGGACAGCAGCCCCTGCGTGTGGTTGGCGGCGACGGTGCTCAGCACGGCGAGGCCGAGCGCACCGCTGATCTGCTGGGAGACGTTCGTGATTCCCGAGGCGAGCCCGGCGTCGGCGGCCGGAACCTCGGCCATCGCCAGCGTCAGCAGCGGCATGAACGCGTTGCCGACGCCCAGGCCGATCGCGAAGGACGCGAGGAAGATCGTGGGGAAGAAGGCGGTGTCCGGTCCGACCGTGCCGAACAGCAGCAGGCCGGCGGCGGCGATCGCCATGCCCGTCGTGAGCACGGAAAGCGGCCCGAACCGGGCGACGAGCCGCGCCGTGATGCCCTGGGAGAGCAGCGCGACCGTGAGCGTCCACGGCAGGAACGCCGCGCCCGTCTCGAGGGCGCTGTAGTGGCGGACGTGCTCGAGATAGAGCGTGCCGAGGAAGAACGTCGAGTACATCCCCGTCACGAGGAAGCCGCGGACGAGGCTCGCGTTGATCAGCCCGGGCACCCGCAGGATGCGCAGCGGCATGATCGGGTTCTCGATTCGCGCCTCGAGCGCCAGGAACGCGGCCATGAGCACGGCGGCGAGGGCGCCCGTCCCGAGCACCTGCGCCGACGTCCAGCCGTAGGTGGTCACCGCGACGATGGCGTAGATCGCGCTCATGAGCGACGCGGTGACGAGCAGCGAGCCGAGCCAGTCGACGCCGTGCTGGAGCCCGAGCCCGCGGTCGGCGCGGATCACTGCACGGCCCAGCAAGAACGTGACGATGCCGATGGGGAGGTTGACGAAGAAGATCCAATGCCAGCTCAGCGCCTCGGTGAGCAGGCCGCCGGCGAGGAGGCCGAGCGAGCCGCCGGCGACCGAGACGAACACGTACGCGCTCATCGCGCGGGCGCGCTCGACCGCGCCGGGGAACTCGGTGACGATGATCGCCAGGATCACGGACGCCTGGGCAGCGGCGCCGACGCCCTGGAGCAGTCGGGCGCCGATCAGCTCCGCCTGGGTCGAGGCGACACCGCAGAGCAGCGAAGCGGCCGTGAACGTGACGAGGCCGGAGAGGAAGACGCGCCGTCGACCGAGGAGGTCACCGAGACGGCCGGCGAGGAGCAGCAGGCTGCCGAACGTGACGAGGAACGCGTTGACGACCCACGTCAGGTTCGACTGACTGAAGCCGAGGTCGTGCTGGATGGCGGGGAGCGCGACGTTCACGATCGTGACGTCGAGGACGATCATGAGCTGCGCGAAGCAGACGATGATGAGCGTTGCCCATCGACGGCGGTCGCCGGACGGGCTAGAATAAGCGGAGGCCACCTCCAGAACTATACGGAGGCACCCTCCGTTTGTCAACGGGAACGCTAACATGAGCACCACCCCAGGCACCGAGACCCTCGTCGTGCGCCCCAAGCGCGCGGACGCGCGGCGCAACTACGAGAAGGTGCTGGCCGCTGCGCGAGAGGCGTTCGCGGAGGGAGGCGAATCGACGGCGCTCGAGGAGATCGCGCGCCGCGCGGGGGTCGGGATCGGCACGCTCTACCGCCACTTCCCGAATCGCCAGGCGCTGCTCGAGGCGCTGTACGTGGGCGAGGTCGACGAGATCTGTCGCTCAGCGGCCGAGCTCGACGACGCCGACCCCTGGGAGGCGCTCAGCGCCTGGTTCGACCGCTTCATCGGCTACATCGCCACCAAGCAGGCGCTCGTCCACGAGCTCCTCAACTACCTCGACCACGACGCGCAGCTCTTCAAGGTCTGCCGCGCGTCGCTGTTCGAGTCGGGCGAGCCGCTGCTCACGCGCGCCCAGGAGGCGGGCATCGTGCGCCCGGACGTCGGCATCGGCGAGGTCCTCCAGATGGTCATGGGGATCGCCAAGATCCCCGCCGCCGACCCAGCCCAGAACCAGCACATGCTGCGGATCGCCCTCGACGGCCTCCGCTACCGCCCGCAGGCGTAGCTCACCCGGTGAGCTCGCGAGCTCCCGAATGCCTGAGCAAGGCTCATCGCTGTGCTCGTCAGTGCTGCCCGACATGGACCTCGCCACGCGCCGGGACATGGAGCAGTGGACCGGCTGCGTCGCCGGCGCCCTGACGCGCGTCGAATTCGCGATCGCGCTCCACAACGCCGGCTTCGACGACGTCGAGATCACCGAGACCCACCGGGTGCACGACCACGCCGGCTCGGCCATCGTCCGCGCCCTCAAGCCCGAGTAGCGAGGACACGGTGTGGCTGCCCGTACGCAGCGGGTGGGCGGCCGAACCGCAAGACACCGGACAGCGCGATGGAGCCGGCCGGCGCGCGGCGAGAGTATGCCGCCCATGAGCCCGACCGACATCCACCTCATCCACGCCGCCGCCGCGCACCAGGTGCGTCTGAGCCGCCGCGGCCGTCGCTCCCGCTAAGGACTTCGCCGTGACCGTCACCGTCACACCCCGCATGCCCGTCGCCACCGCTCACGCCTACTCCCTCCCCACGGTGCGTGAGATTCCCCCGGTGCAGCGCCCGGGCACCTTCGACTCGACCTGGTGACCTGAACCGGGAGCCGGCACGGCTCCCGGGCGGTCGAGCCCCCTGACGAAGACCCTCCCGCGGGCCCCGCCGTTGAACCGGCGGGGCCCCGCGCGCGTAGCACCCGCCGTCCATCCTGTGGGGGAGGGTTTCAGATGAGACGGACCAAGCAGTCGGCGTTGCTGTTCGCCTTGGGAGTGTCGTTGGCCTGCGCGGGCAGCGCGGAGGCGCAGGCACCGGAGGTGGTCGATCCCAACCTCGGGGTCCGGACCGCGGCCTCCGGCCTGAGCCAGCCGGTCTCGATGGCGTTCATCGGGCCGGGCGACGCGCTCGTGCTCGAGAAGGCCAGCGGCCGCGTCAAGCGCGTCGTCGGCGGGGCGGTCCAGGCCGCCCCGGTGCTCGATCTCAACGTCAACTCGAACTCCGAGCGCGGGCTGCTCGGGATCGCGCTGCACCCGAACTTCGCGACCAACGGGTTCGTGTACCTGTTCTGGAGCGAGAGCAACACCGGCGCCGATAGCAACAGCAGCACCGCGGTGGACCTGCTCGCCAACCGGGTCGACCGGTTCCACTGGGACGGCTCGACGCTGACCGCGACCGCAGGCAACCCGATCATCCGGTTCCGTGCCTTCCAGCAGGACGCCGGCCAGACGGCGCGAGGGAACCACAACGGCGGCGTGCTCAGGTTCGGAAGCGATGGCAAGCTGTACGCGATCGTCGGCGACACCGGGCGGCGCGGCCAGACGCAGAACCTCGTGAACGGGCCGTTCGGCCCCGGCATCCCGGACGATCAGTTCGGCGGTCCGGCACCGGACGACGCGCACCGGACGGGGGTGATCGTGCGCTTGAACGACGACGGCACGGCGCCCACCGACAACCCGTTCTTCGCCGCCGGCGCGGCGATGGGCGGCCCGGTCGGCGCGAACGTCCAGAAGCTGTTCGCCTACGGCATCCGCAACTCGTTCGGCATGGCCGTGGACCCCGTGTCAGGCGATTTGTGGGAGCAGGAGAACGGCGACGACTCGTTCAGCGAGGTCAACCGCGTCGAGCCCGGCATGAACTCCGGCTGGATCCAGATCATGGGACCGGCATCGCGTGTCGCGCAGTTCAAGGCGATCGAGACCACGATGGGCCCGACCAACGACCCGTTCGCGCCCAACGGCTACTTCGGCCTCCAGCAGAACCGCTGGCCGCCGACCAACATCGCCGACACGCCGCAGGAGGCGCTCTCGCGCCTGTTCATGCTCCCGGGCGCGCACTTCAGCGACCCCGAGCTGAGTTGGAAGTTCGAGCTCGGGCCCGGCGGCATGGGCTTCCTCGCCGGCGGTGCGCTCGGGCCGCAGTATGCGGGCGACCTGTTCATGGGCGGCTCACGCGACTTCCTCCAGGGGGGCCACCTGTTCCGCATCCAGCTGACCGGCAACCGCCGCAAGGTGGCGGTCGACGACCCGCGGCTCGAGGACCGCGTCGCGGACAACGTCGGGAAGTGGGAGATCACCGAGAGCGAGAGCCTGCTCTTCGGGCGCAACTTTGGGCTCGTCACGGACGTCCACACCGGCCCGGACGGCCACCTCTACGTGCTCTCCAACACGCACGGGGCGGTGTACGAGATCTTCCGGCGCCGCTGAGGAAACCGCTACACCGGCCCGCGGACATCGACGTCCCGCGGGCCGGTCCCTAGCGTTCGGCAACCAGGTACGCGAGGACGGCCAGGATCCGGCGGTCGTCACTCTCGCTCGCCGGCAGGCCGAGCTTGTTGAAGATCGTGCTCACGTGCTTCTGCACGCCGGCCTGGGTGATGGCCAGGCGCTCGCCGATCGCTCGGTTCGAGCGCCCCTCGGCCAGCAGCTCGAGCACCGAGCGCTCGCGCGGCGACAGCGATCCGAGCCGGGCCGCTTCCTTCGGATCCGACAGCAGGCCGGAGACGACCTGCGGATCGATGGCCGTGCCGCCGTCGGCGACGCGTCGCAGCGAGCCCGCGAAGTCCGCGGGGTCGGCCACGCGGTCCTTGAGGAGGTAGCCGAGATGCTGTGGCGTCGCGGCCAGGAGCTGCGTCGCGACGCCGACCTCCACGTGGTGGGAGAGCAGCATGATCCCCATCGCGGGGTGGCGGCGGCGGATCTCGTGCGCGGCCTGGATGCCCTCGTCGGTCTGCGTCGGCGGCATGCGAATGTCCACGATCGCGACGTCCGGTTCGTGCCCGTCGACCGCGGCGAGCAGCTCCTCCGCATTCGACGCCTCGGCGACGACGTCGATGCCCTCGCCGCGGACGAACGACGCGATGCCCTCGCGCAGCAGCCGGCTGTCGTCGGCGATTACGACCCGCACGGGAGCTCAGCGGTCACGACGGTGCCGCCGCCCGGCGGGCTGAGGATGCGGAGCGTGCCGTCGAGCGCGGCGACGCGGTCCGCCAGCCCTTGGAGCCCGGTGCCCGCCGTCTCGTCGGCGCCGCCGACCCCGTCGTCGGCGATCTCGATGATCGCCTGGCCGTCGCGACGCGACACGCGGACCGTCGCCTGCGTCGCCTGCGCGTACTTGGCGACGTTGGCCAGCGCCTCGCAGGCGACGAAGTACGCCGCGAGCTCCACCGGCTCGGGCAGCCGCCCCGGAGGGTCGAACGAGACCGTGGTGGCGACGCTCGCGCGCGACGCCAGCGACGTGAGCGCGGCCTGCAGCCCGTGGTTGAGCACCGCCGGATGGATGCCGCGCGCGAGCTCGCGCAGCTCCTCCAGCGACTGGGAGAGCTCGTCGGCGGCTGAGCTGATGGCCTGCTCGGCGAACTCGGGATCCTCGCGGATGCGGCTGTGGACCATGCGCAGCTGGAGCGCGACGGAGAGGAGCCGCTGCTGCGCTCCGTCGTGGAGGTTGCGCTCCAGCCGCCGCCGCTCCGCGTCGCCGGCCGTGACGATGCGCTCGCGCGAGGCGCGCAGCTCCGCGAGCCGGTCCTCGGACTCGGCCTGCAGCCGCGCATCGTCGAGCGCGATCGCCGCCGTGGCGGCGACGGCCTCGACGAGCTCCGGATCGTCGTCGAGTGACGCGTCGTAGACGAGCATCCCGAGCTCGCGATCGTCGCGCTCGATCGGCGCCGTCGACCGGTCGCCGTCCGGCGACCGGCAGCTCGACCGGTTGCCCGGCGCCGTCGACGTAGGACCGCTCTCCGGGCACGCGATAGGCCAGGACCAGCGACGGGTCGCCGAGCGTCTTGGCCAGGCCCGCCTCCAGATGCACGCCGCGCTGCGTTCCGAGCTCGCGGAAGAGGTCCGCGAGCCCGCCCCGCGCGAGCCGCGAACGGAGTAGGCCCCACAGCAGCGCGGCCGGGACCGTCAGCAGCGCGGTGTTGAGGATCCAGGAGAGCGCCGTGACCGGCGCCTCGAGGAGCAGCGTGGTCAGCGCGGCGGCGTACAGCACGCCGGAGAAGGCACCGCCCAGGCTCGGCAGCAGCGCTCGCCGGCGCGGCCGCGAGGCGGTGCGCCAGCGCCCGAAGATCACGACCGCGACCGCCAGCGACGCGGCGATCAGCACGATCCGTTGGACCTTGGTCAGCGCGTCCGCGAGGTCGGCGTCGGGCCGGACGAGCAGCAGGTTGTCCGGCACGTCCAGGAACAGCATCACCGCGAACTGGACGACGAAGAGGCCGACGAAGAACGTCCCCACGATCACGCGGTCGACGGTCGAGACGAGCCGGCCGCCGCTCACGAAGCTCAGGATCAGCGCGGCGTAGACGACGATCCACACCTCGCCGACCAGCAGGGCGGCCGTGAAGGCCAGGGCCGAGTCGATCTGGGTGAGGATCGTCGGCGAGCACGACGCCGAAGCCGGCGACGGTCAGCATGGGGCCGACGGCGCTGTCGGCGCGCCGGCGCCAGGCGACGAGGCCGCACGCCATGAAGGAGATGCCCGAGAGCCGGTGGATCACCTCGTCGCCGGGCACCGGCGGATCGCCCTCGAAGACGGGGATCAGGGCGATGACGCCGGCCGCGGCCACGGCCGCCCACAGCGCGACCCAGAACCACATGCCGTGCGTGCGAGCGAGCCCCCGGAACCGGTTGCGCGCGACCGGGCGGGCGAGGAGCTCGCCCGTTCCTCCGGCCCAGCTGAGGAGGCGGGTCACCGCCCGACTCTAATCGGCGCCGGAACGTACGGCTAGCCGCCCCCTCCGGCTGACCAGCGCGCGGAGTAACGGACGCAGGCTGGCCGGATGGGACGCGCGCGGCGGGACGGCGAGAGTGCACCGCATGCTCTCCGCGAAAACCATGCAAGCGCCGACACACGCCCCCGCGATCGCCCTTCGCGACGTCCGCAAGGTCTACGGCCAGGGCGACGGCTCGGTCGTCGCTCTCGACGGCGTCAGCATCGCGCTCGCGCAGGGCTCGTTCACCGCCATCATGGGCCCGTCGGGATCGGGCAAGAGCACGTTCCTCCACGTGGCTGCGGGGCTGGACCGTCCCACGTCCGGCACCGTCGCGCTGGGCGACACCGAGCTGTCCGGGCTCAGCGAGCGGCGGCTGACGATCCTGCGCCGGGAGCGGATCGGGTTCGTCTTCCAGGCCTTCAACCTGATGCCGTCGCTCACGGTCACCCAGAACATCGGCCTGCCGCTGCGCCTCGACGGTCGCCGCCCGCGGCGCTCGGAGGTACGCGAGGTCGCGGCCCGGGTCGGGCTCGACCAGCGCCTGCGCCACCGTCCCGCCCAGCTCTCCGGCGGCCAGCAGCAGCGCGTGGCGATCGCGCGGGCGCTGATCACGCGGCCGGAGGTCCTGTTCGCCGACGAGCCGACCGGCGCGCTGGACTCCCGCACCGGGCGAGGCGTGCTCGCGCTCCTGCGCGAGGTCGTGGACGTCGACGGCCACACGGTCGTGATGGTCACCCACGACCCCGCGGCGGCGGCTCACGCCGATCAGGTCATCCTCCTCGCCGACGGTCGGATCGCCGGGATGCTCGACGCTCCCGACGCCGACGAGGTCGCCGAGCGGCTCGCGCACCTGGGGGACTGAGCGATGCTGGGTCTCGCACTTCTCAGCGGCCGCGGCCGCCTCGGCACGTTCGCCGGCGCCCTGGTGGCGCTCATCGCCTCGTCCGCCCTCGTGATGGCCGGCGCCATGCCGTTCGAGGCGGCGCTGCGCACCCAGCCGCCCGTCGAGCGCTACGCCGGCGCCGCGGCGGTCGTGACCGGCAAGCAGGTCGTCGGCACGGAGGACGCCGTCGTGCTCGGGGAGCGCGCCCGCGTGGATGCCGCGCTCGCCGACCGACTGGCCGCCGTCCCCGGCGTGCGGGCGGCGATCGCCGACGTCTCCGCGCCCGCCCGCCTCGGCAACCGGTCCGCCGTCGCCCACGGGTGGAGCAGCGCCGCGCTGACGCCCTACGAGCTGAGCGCCGGACGCGCGCCCGCCGGGCCCGACGAGGTCGTCACCGGCTATCCCGCCGCCCTCGGCAAGAAGCTGCGCCTCGCGTCCACCGAAGCGGCACGCACCGTCACCGTGGTCGGCGTTGCCAGGCCCCGCCATCCCGTGCGGCGCCAGAGCGCGATCTTCCTCACCGACGCCGAGGCCACGCGCGTGGCCGGTAACCCGGGCCGCGTCGACGCGATCGGCGTGCTCGGCGGCCCTGGCTTCGACGCCTCGCGCCTGCGTGACGCCGCCGGCGGCGCGGAGGTCTACACCGGGGACGCGCGCGGCAAGGCCGAGTACCCCGAGCTCCTGCAGACCCGGACCGAGCTGATCGCCGTCACCGCGGCGTTCGGCGGACTCGCGCTGTTCATCGCGCTCTTCGTGGTGGCCAGCACGATGAGCCTGTCGATCCAGCAGCGCGAGCGCGAGATCGCGCTCCTGCGAGCGGTGGCCGCGACGCCCGGCCAGATCCGCCGCATGATCTCCTGGGAGGCGGCGATCGTCGGCCTCGTGGGCGCGGCGGCGGGCATCTGGCCCGGGGTCATCCTCGGGCGGAAGCTCGCGGAGGGGCTCGTGGAGCACGGCATCGCCCCGCCGAACATGACGGTGAGCGCCGGCTGGCTGCCGATCACGGCGGCCATCGCAGGTGGCGTGCTGGCGGCGCTGCTCGCGGTCCTCGGCGCCGGACGGCGCGCCGCGCGCGTGCCGCCGACCCATGCGCTGACCGACGCCGCGGTCGAGCCACGGCTGATCGGCCCGGGGCGCCTGATCGGCGGGCTCATCTCGCTTGCCGGAGCGGTGCCGCTGTTCGCTGTCGCGACCACGACCAGCGCTCCGGACGTCGCCGCGGCCACGTCCGAGATGACGGCTCTCTTCCTCGTCGCGGCGGTCGGCTTCCTCGGCCCGATCGTGGCGCGTTTCGCCGCCGGAATCCTTGGGCCCCCGCTTGCGCGGATCTCGCCGGTCGGCGGCTTCCTCGCGTCGGCGAACCTGCGCACCGCGACGCGACGGTTCTCGTCGGCCAGCACGCCGCTCATGCTCACCGTCGGCCTGAGCTGCACGCTGCTGTTCAGCTCGACCACGATCGACCACGCCGTCACCCAGGAGCGGCACGCCGGGTTGGCGGGCGAGCTCGCGATCACGAGCGCGGGTCCGGGACTGCCGGCCGCGGCGCTGCCCGATGTGCAGGCCGTCCGCGGCGTGGGCTCGGCGGTCGCCCTGACGCCGACGACGCTGGGGCCGAGCCTGGGCGTCTCCGACGACGTCGTCCCCGCGCAGATCCTCAGCGGAGGGGAGGGGGGAGGGCTCGACGTCGGCGTGACCGCCGGTTCGCTGGCGGACCTGCACGGCGACGCCATCGCGCTCGGGCGCCGCCGCGCCGACGCCGTGGACGCCGGGATCGGCGACCGCGTGCCGGTGACGCTCGGCGACGGGACCCGCACGCGAGCCACCGTCGTGGCGATCTACACGCGTGCGCTCGGGTTCGGCGACGCGCTGCTGGCACCGGAGCTCGTGGCCGGCCACCAGACCAGCCCGCTGCTCGGGACGATCCTCGTGCAGACCGCCGACCCGGCCGCCGTCGCGCGGCGCCTGCGGGCGCTGGCGCCGCGCTATCCCGGCCTGCGGGTCGCCGACCGCGCCTCGCTGTCTTCCGTGGCGGACGCCGATCGCGAGATCAACCGCTGGCTCGGCCCGCTGTTCGTCGCGATCATCTTCGCCTTCACGTCGATCGCGGTGGTGAACACGCTCGCGATGATCGCGCTCCAGCGAGGCCGCGAGCTCGGGCTCCTGCGGCTCGTGGGCGGCACCGCCCGCCAGGTGCGCTCGATGGCCCGATGGGAGGCCGGCCTGATCATCACGATCGGGCTCGGGCTCGGCTTGGCGATCGCGGCCACGGCGCTGCTCCCGCTCAGCCACGCGCTGACCGGCAGCGTGCGTCCGTTCGTGCCGATCGACCAGCTCGCGGCCATCCTCGGCGTCTCGGCGCTGCTGGCGCTGCTCGCCCTGGCGCTGCCGACGCGCCGGGCGCTGCGCTCGCGGCCGGTCGAAGCGATCGGGGTCGGCGAGTAGGCGTACGCTACGCGCGTGCACGCCGGCTCCCCGCACCCGTGAGCACCGAGGCGCAGGCTGCGCCGGGGCGGCCGGATGCGCCTCGGCTGCTGCTCACCAAGCTGCACTCGCCGGGCGTGCCGGCTCAGGTCGTGGTGCGCGACCGCCTATTCGAGCGCCTCGACGAAGGACGCGGCCGGCGGCTGAGCCTCGTGGCGTGCCCGGCGGGCTTCGGGAAGTCGACGCTCCTGGGCGCGTGGCAGCAGAGCCGGGCCGCCGAGCGGCCCGTGGCGTGGCTCACCGTCGACGAGGGCGACGACGACGCGGTGGTCCTCTGGTCGCATCTGATCGAGGCGCTGGCGCGGGTCTGCCCGGGTGTCCGCGACGCCGACCTGATGCCGCTGGTCCCCGCGGCTCCGCTGCTCGAGGTGGTGCTGCCGCGGCTCGTCAACGCGCTCGTGGACGCGTCCGACGTGGTGCTGATCGTCGACGACTTCCACCGGCTCTCGGGCAGGTCCGCGCAGGAGAGCGTCGCCTGGTTCGTCGATCACCTGCCGCCGGCGGTGCAGCTCGTGCTCTCGAGCCGCGCCGACCCTGCGCTCCCGCTCGGCGGCCTGCGCGCGCACGGGCAGCTCGTCGAGCTCCGCGCGGACGACTTGCGGTTCACGCCCTCTGAGGCCGACGTGTTCCTCAACGGCCGGCTCGGTCTGGCGCTCGAACCCGAGGACGTCGCGCTGCTGGTCTCGCGCACGGAAGGGTGGCCCGCGGGGCTGTACCTCGCGGCGCTCTCGCTCACCGGCAGCGCCGACAAGCCCGCGCTCGTGCGGTCGTTCGACGGGACCAGCGCCCACATCGTCGACTTCCTCGCCGGGGAGGTCCTCGCGGGCTACGAGCCCGAGCTCCAGACCTTCATGCTGCGGACGTCGGTGCTCGAGCGCCTCTGCGCGGAGCTCTGCGACGAGGTGCTCCAGAGCGGTGGGTCCGTGGCCGCGCTGGAGACGCTCGCCCGCTCGAACCTCTTCCTCGTGCCGCTCGACGACCGGCGTCGGTGGTTCCGCTTCCACCACCTGTTCGCGCAGATCCTCCGCGTCGAGCTCGAGCGCCGGGAACCCGAGCTCGTGCCGGAGCTCCATCGTCGCGCCTACGTGTGGCACCAGGAGTCGGGCACCGTCGACGAGGCGATCCACCACGCCCTGGCGGCCGGGCAGCTCTCGGCCGCGAGCGAGCTGATCACCGAGACGTGGGTCCACTACGCCAACGCGGGCCGGACCGGCTCGGTCTTGGAATGGCTGGCCGACTTCCCCGAGGATGTACTCGCCGGCGACCCCCGGCTCCTCCTCGTCAAGGCATGGGTGCTCGCGCTGAGCGGACGCGAGGACGACATGCGCGCCGCCGTCGCGGCGGTTCGTGCGCTCGGCGGGCTCGACGACGGTCCGCTGCCCGACGGCCTGTCCTCCGTCGGCTCGAGCCTGTCGGTGCTGGCCGCGACGTTTGCGTGGGGCGACGTCGGCGCCGTGCTCGCGCACGGCGAGCGGTCGGCCGTCCTCGAAGGCCCGGACTCGCCCTGGTATCCGGTCGTCACCTGGGCGCTCGGCTGGGCGCACTACTGCAACGGCGATCTTGACCTCGCCGAGGAGCGGCTGAGGGAGACGGTCACCCTCGGCCCGCGAGCCGAGCAGTGGATCGTCGTCGTGGCCTCGATCGCGGACCTCTCGCTGATCGCGGGCTCGCGTGGCCGGCGAGCCGAGCAGGCGCGACTGGCCGACGAGGCCATCGAGCTCGCGCGCGAGCGCGGGCTGCTCGACTCCGTGGAGGTCGGGGAGATCCACACGGCCCGAGGCGTCGCGCTGGCCGCCCAGGGCCGCCCGGAGGAGGCCCTGCCCGAGCTCGAGCACGGCGTGATGCTGCGCCGCGCCTGGGCGCAGCCGCTCGATCTCGTCGACGGCCTCGCCGCGCTTGCGCCGGTCGTGGCCGCGATCGGAGACCGCGGGCGCGCCGCCGAGATCCTGGCGGAGGCCGGCTCGCTGCTCGCCGCATGCCCGGATCCCGGCGCCCTGCCCGACCGAGTGCGTGCGGCAGGGCTGGGCCTCGTCGCGACCGGGACGGAGGTCACCGAGCGCGAGCTCGTGGTGCTGCGCCTGCTGACCGGCGGGAGCACCGAGCGGGAGATCGGCCACGAGCTGTTCCTGTCCTTCAACACCGTGCACAGCCACGTGAAGTCGATCTACCGCAAGCTGGGCGTGTCGTCGAGGGCCGATGCGCTCGCCGAGGCGCGGGCTCGCCGGCTGCTCTGATCACCTAGGTGAAATCGCGCAGAGGTGATGACAGGTCACCTACCGCCCCGCGAGCCTGTGCGAGTGACCACGCAGTACGAGCTCGTCGTCCGAGGCGAGCTGAGCGACCGCTTCGCCGTCGTGTTCGAGGGCATGCGACTCGAGCGCCGGGACGGCGCGACGGTCCTCGCCGGCGCGGTGGTGGATCAGGCACATCTGCACGGCCTGATCGAGCGCGTCCAGGACCTCGGGCTCGAACTGGTCTCGGTCAACCCGCTCCCCGTCTCAAGGAGGCAGTGAATGGCCACGCCTGACACGATCGTCCTCATCCACGGCTTCTGGGTCACGCCGCGAAGCTGGGAGGAGTGGATCGAGCACTACGAGTCCAAGGGGTTCCGCGTCCTCGCGCCCGCCTACCCGGGGTTCGACGTCGAGGTCGAGGCGCTCAACGCCGACCCCTCGCCGATCGAGGCGGTCACGGTGCCGCAGATCATCGAGCGCCTCGAGTCGGTCGTCGGCGAGCTTGACGCGCCGCCGATCCTGATCGGCCACTCGGCCGGCGGCGTGTTCACGCAGGTCCTGCTCGATCACGGCTTCGGCGCGGCCGGCGTGGCGATCAACTCGGCGCCGACCGAGGGCGTCAAGCGGGTGCCGCTCTCGCAGATCAGGGCGACCTTCCCGGTGCTGCGCAATCCCGCCAACCGCCACCGGGCCGTCGGCTTCACGTTCGAGCAGTGGAACTACGCGTTCACCAACGGCTTCCCCGAGGACGAGGCGCGGCGGCTGTACGAGCGCTACCACATCCCCGCCTCGGGCGAGATCTTCTGGGGCAGCGCGCTGGCGAACATCCACCCGGGCAAGGACGACAACTGGGTGAACTACAAGAACACCGAGCGCGCGCCGCTGCTGTTCATCTCCGGCAGCACCGACAACCTGATGCCGCCCTCGATCCAGCAGTCGAACGCCAAGCACTGGAACGACGACGTCGTCACCGAGGTCGAGCAGTTCGAGGGCCCGCACCTGCTGCCCGCGTGGCCGGGGTGGGAGCGGGTGGCCGACTACGCGCTCGACTGGGCTTTGAGGCACGCGGCGGTCACGAGCGCGACGTGAACGGTGTCCATCTCACCCACGTCGGCGGGCCGACCGTGCTCGTCGAGGTGGGTGGCTGGCGGCTGCTGACCGACCCGACGTTCGACGCCTCCCGGCCGCCGGTACGGCTTCGGCTGGGGCGCCGCGTCGCGCAAGCTCGCGGGGCCGGCGATCGCTGCCGGCGACATCGGGCGGATCGACGCCGTCCTGCTCACCCACGAGCACCACGGGGACAACCTCGACGAGGCGGGCCGCGCGCTCTCTCGCAACGGCGGGCGCCATCGTCACCACCGCCTCGGGCGCGCGTCGCCTCGGCGGGGGTGCGCGGGGGCTGCACGACTGGCAGTCGACGCGGCTCTCGGCGCCGGGACGGCCCGACATCGACGTCATGGCGACGCCGTGCCGCCACGGCCCGCCGCACGCCCACTTCGTCATCGGCGACGTGATCGGCTTCGCGCTCCGCTGGGACGGTCAGGAGCACGGCGCGCTGTGGATCTCCGGCGACACGGTGCTCTACGACGGCGTGCGCGAGGTCGCCACCCGCGTGCAGGTCGACACCGCACTCCTGCATCTCGGCGCGGTCCGGTTCCCGGTCACCGGGCCGATCCGGTACACGATGACCGCGCGCGACGCCGTTGAGCTGGGCACGCTGATCCGGCCGCGGACGCTGATCCCCGTCCATTACGAGGGCTGGAAGCACTTCACAGAGGGGCGGGCTGCGATCGAGCGCGAGTTCGCGACCGCGCCGGAGGTCCTGCGCGAAAGCGTCCGGTGGCTTCCGATCGGCGCGCGCGCGAACCTGGCCCTTCCGTCGGAGGGGGACACGATGTCGTCTGGACACGCGACGAAGCCCGGTGCTGCAATCGCTCGGGGGTGAGCGATCACGCGCTGCAGGCATACGAGGCGATGGCGCCGTCGTACGACGCGTTCACCGCCCACCACCGCTACGACGAATGGACGGCGACGCTGGAGGAGCTCGCGCGTCAGGCGGGCCTGCGAGGCCGGCGGCTGCTCGACGTCGCCTGCGGAACCGGCAAGAGCTTCCTGCCCTTCCTCGAGCGCGGCTACGACGTGACGGCGTGCGACCTCTCGCCGCGGATGGCCGCGATCGCTGCCGAGAAGGCCGCGGGCCGTGCGCGGGTCTCGGTGCACGACGTGCGGTCGCTCCCGGTGCTCGGTGAGTTCGATCTGGTGTGCTTCCTCGACGACGCGGTGAACTACCTGCACGAGCCGTCGGAGGTCGGCGCGGCGCTGCGCGGCCTCGCCAGGAACCTCGCGCCCGGCGGCGTGCTCGTGTTCGATGCGAACACGCTGCTGGCCTACCGAACGTTCTTCGCGACGCTGACGGTCATCCAGGGCGAGGGCGAGGTGCTGGTCTGGGACGGTTCGACGCCAACGGACCTCCCGGTCGGAGGCTTCGCGCACGCGACGCTCGAAATGCTGCGCGCGACCGCGGACGGGACGTGGTCCCGGACGTACTCACAGCACGTGCAACGCCATCACGACGCGACCGTCGTCGAGGCCGCGCTGGTGACCGCGGGCCTCGCGCCGGTCGCGGTCCGCGGCATGTACCTCGACGGGTCGCTGACCGAGGACCTCGACGAGCTCAGAAACACGAAGGCGATCTTCGTCGCCCGCGCCCCGGTCGAGAGCTGAACCTTACGCAAGAGCCCTACGGCGGACGCCGGAAGTGCAGCACGCCAAGCTCAGTTGGGCGACCTGTGCCCGCTCCGAGGCGCGCCTTGCTCTCGGCCTCGATCTCGAGCGCCCTGACGACGACCTCGAGCAGCAGGTCGCTGAGCTGGCGGTGACCCTGATCGTCAAGTTTCAACAGCGTGCGCGTGAGGTGCACGTCGTCCTCGACGAGCGCGTCGGCTTGCCGTGCGTCGAGCACGTCGGCCCAGAGGTCGCGCAGCATCCGGTCCGCGAGCGATGCCCGACGGGCGGCCGAGAGCTCACGCCAGCGCTCATCCGTGAGCAACGGTTGACTTCGCGCCCGGTAGTAGTGCTCGACCGCTCCACGTCGCGGCGCCGTATCCACGAGTTCGATCAAGCCACGCGCGGCGAGCCAGCGGACGTGATGGCTCACGCGGCCGATCGGCTCGCCGATCTCCTCCGCCATCTCGCTCGGGCTCGCCACCCGAGCGGCGAGGATGCGAAGGATCGTGCGCCGCGTCGGATGACTGAGCGCGCCGACCAGCGCATCCTCGCCTCGAGAGCCCCGTGGCATGGGACGGGATCCTGCCAGCTGTCTCCTGCGGCGGATCAACTCAGGTCAGTTGCCCTTCCACACCGCTGACTCCGGCACCAACGGGCGCTCCAGGATCTCAATCGTCACAGGGTCTCACCTCCCTCCACCAACGCCGATCCCGAGCAGATTGCTAGGCGCTGCCGCCACTTTCCAGCGCCGGCCCAGTCCCTCGTTCGACGAGGGACCGCTCCACGCGCCACCATCCTGTCCCTTGATGGATTTGTCTTTCTGGTCCTCGACCAGATGGCCGACAGGTTTGACCATGCGGCCCGGTGCTGCCCAAGGAGCGCTTCGGCACGAATCTGCGACGCCTGCGCAAGGCCGCCGGCTTGACCCAGATGGAGCTGGGCAACCGGTGCAAGATGCAGAACAGCAGCGTCATCTCGCGGTACGAGCGAGGCCTGCGTGACCCGCAGCTCGAGATGATCGCCGCGCTCGCGCAGGGCCTCGGCGTGCGGGCATGCGATCTCGTCGAGGGCATCCCGCCCCCCGATACGCCGGATCCCTCCTAAGTACGTGTACTAAGCCGCCCGCCGCGTCGCGACGAGCTCCGACAGCTCCTCGGCGCTGTACGTGATGGCGAACGGCGAGCCGTCGGGCTCGAGCACGCGGCCGTTCTCGAGCGGCCCCACGTCGACGGCGTCGAACCCGAGCCGATCGACGAGCCCCATCACCGCGCGGACCGCCAGGCGGTCCTCGCCCGCCACCCCGATCGCGATCCGCTCCGCCGCCCCGCGGAGCTCGTCGAACTCGTGGTAGCCGAGCTGGTTGAGGCTCTTGACCACCCGCGCCGACGAGAAGCGCTCCTGCACGACCGTGCTGGTGCCGGCGGTCGCGGCCGCGAGCTCCGGGTCGGCGCCGTCGACCGGCTCCCAGTAGTTCATCGCGTCGACGAGGATCTTGCCCGCGAACAGGTCGGGCGGGAGCTCGCGGAAGCGGTGGGTGGGGACGGCGAGGACCACGATGTCCGCGTGCCGGACGACCTCGTCGGTTGTCGCGGCACGGGCGCCGGGTGCGAGCACGTCGATCGTCAGCGCGATGTCGTCGGCGCCGCCTGATCCCGAGATGGCGACGTCGTAGCCGGCCTCGATCGCGGCACGCGCGATCGTCGTCCCGAGCTTCCCGGCGCCCACGATGCCGAGCATCGTCAGCTCCTCGCCTGCAGGACGGGGTCCTCCACCGACGCGAGCAGCTCCCGCACGCGCGGCGCGACCTCGCGGCCGTAGAGCTCGATGGTTGCCATCCGCTGCTCGTGGGGGACGCGTCCGACGGCGTAGAGCAGGTCGAAGCGGCTGAGGCTGAGCGTTCGGACCACGTCGGCGATCCGGTTCGCGACGGTCTCCGGCGAGCCGACGTACATCGACCCGTGGTCGACCTCGGCGAGGAACTGCTCGTATGTCGGGTTCCGCCAGCCGCGCTCGCGCGCCGCCCACTCGAACTGCTCCTTGTAGTACGGCCACTGGATCGCGAGCGCCTCCTCGTCGGTCGGCGCGACGAACCCGAGCGAGTGGAGCCCGACCGGAAGCTCCGGCCGGCCGAACTGCTCGAGGGCGCGCTTGTAGAGCTCGACGTGCGCGGCGAACCGCTTCGGGTTGCCGCCGATGATCGCGAGCATGAGCGGGAGGCCGAAGCGGGCGGCCCGGATGACCGATTGCGGACTGCCGCCCACGCCCACCCACGTCGGGATGCTCCCGTTCGGGATCGGCGGGCTCAGGATCTGCTCGGTCAGCGCCGACCGGTGGTCGCCGGACCAGGTGACGGGCTGCTCGCGCAGCAGGCGGACCAGCAGGTCGAGCTTCTCCTCGAAGAGCTCCTCGTACTCGGCGAGGTCGTACCCGAAGAGGGGGAAGGACTCGGTCAGCGACCCGCGGCCGACGATCATCTGCGCCCGGCCGTCCGACACCGCGTCGAGCGTGGCGAAGTTCGTGTACAGGCGCACGGGGTCCTGCGTGCTCAGCACCGTCACCGACGTGCCGAGCCGGATCCGCTCGGTGCGCCCGGCGATGGCGGCCAGCACCACGTGACCTGCCGAGTCCATGAACTCCGGGCGGTAGTGCTCGCCGACGTTGAAGGAGTCGAGCCCGACTGCTTCGGCGAGGACCGCCTCCTCGACCGCGTTGCGGACGACCTGGTCGCCGCTGATCGGCCGCCCCGATTCGTCGACCGTCACGGGCAGGAACGTGTCGAGTCCGAACTCGAAATCGTGCATGCCATGGCTCCTCTCCAAGATCGTTGGTATTTACCATGGTAGTGTACCACTGTGGTAGATCACCCGCTATCCTTGAGGAATGACCACGACGGCCACCGACTCCGTCTCGATGACCACGCTGCTCGCCGCGCTGGGTCGTGACGCGACGGCCCGCGTCAGGCGCGCCATTCGCCCCTTCGGGCTCGGCGCGCAGCAGTTCCACGTGCTGGAGCAGCTCCGGCTGCTCGGCCAGAGGAGCCAGGCGGAGCTGGCGGACGCGCTCGGCATCGACCGCAGCAACCTCGCCGCGATCGTCGCGGAGCTGACGGACCGTGGTCTGGTCGCGCGCAGCCGCGACGACGTCGACCGCCGGCGCTACGTGCTGCAGCTGAGCCGTGGCGGCGAGGATCTCCTTCGCCGCGTGGAGGGTGCGGTCGCGGCGGCCGAGGAGGACGTCCTCGGCCCACTCGAACCCGAGCAGCGCACGCACCTCCACGCGCTCCTGCGCCGGCTCGCCGACGGCGTCGAGCTCTGCCCGGCGCCGGGCGACGACTGACCTACGAGGCGATCATGGTCGCCCGCTCGAGCAGCGTGGCGAGCTCGCTCGTCGCGGCGTCGTCGAGCGGCAGGAGCGGGGCGCGGACCGGGCCGGTGGTGTCGCCGGCGAGCCGGCAGGCGGTCTTGACCGCGGCCGAGTAGCTCTGGCCCTCGAGGAACGAGCAGAGCGGCCACAGGCGGGTCCAGAGCTCGCGCGCGGCGGGCAGGTCGATGTCGTCGATGAGCAGCCGGTGCAGCTCGACGCACTCCTCAGGCAGGATCGAGGCCGTGCCCCAGACGACGGCGCGCACGCCGGCCGCGAGCGCGGCGAACGTGAGCGTGTCCCAGCCGTTGAGCAGCGTCGGGCCGTCGGTCTGGATGAGCTCGGTGGCCGCGACGGCGTCCCCGCCGGTGTCCTTCAGGCAGCTCACCGGAAGGTCGCGCAGCTGCGCTGCCGTGAGCTTGACGCCCGAGGCGCTCGGCAGGTTGTAGTACATGATCGGGATGTCGATCGCTTCCGCGACCGCCGTGTAGTGGGCGAGCAGCTCGCGCCAGGACAGCGCGTCGTAGAACGGCGGGACGATCATCACCGCCGCGGCGCCCGCGGTCTCGGCGTGCACGCTCAGCTCGACGGTCTCGCGCGTCGACAGCGCGCCGGTGCCCGCGACCACCGGTACGCGGCCGGCGGCCGCCTCGACCGCCGCCTCCACGAGCTGCCTGCGCTCGGCGGAACTCAGCGTCGTGAACTCGCCGGTACTTCCCCCCGGCACGAGCCCGGCGACGCCGGCGCCCACCAGGCGGTCGACGATCGCGGCGAGCGCGTCGGTGTCGATCGCGCCGCCGTCCTCGCTGAAGGGGGTGATCAGGGCGGGGAGCACGCCGTGGAAGGGCTCAGACATGGGTGACCTCTCGGAGTCGGGCATCGATGCGTTCGGCGGCCGCGAGCCCGGACTGGGCGGCGGCCTCGAGGTTCCCCAGCGCGGCGAAGTAGTCGCCCGCCAGGTGAAGGTTGCGATGAGTGCCCAGCGGGCCCTCCAGCACGGGCAGGAGGCGACCGCGGCCGGGCCGGCCGTACACGTTGCCGAGCTCCCAGCGGCGCACGGTCGCGCCGGCGACCACGCCGCGCGTCTCGGGGTAGAGCGCGTGCAGGTCGGCGAGGAAGCGCTCCACGATCCGCTCGTCGGGCTCGCGCATCAGCGCCGCGGCGCCGTGCGCGCCGGTGAACAGCATCAGGCTGCCGCCGGGCCGGCGCGGGCCTTCGCCGCGCAGGACGTGCGCCTGGTTGGTGAACATGTCGAAGACGCGACCCGGGGTGGCCATGGCGTAGACGTCGTCGTAGGGCATCGCCCCGGTCTCGCTCGTCTCGACCGCGACGCTCACGAACGCGCCGTAGGTGAGCTGCGCCAGCGCGTCGGCGGCCCGCTCGGCCACCGGCGCGACCAGCGGCGCCGCGTGCGGCGCCTGCGCTGCGACGATCACATGGCGCGTGGTCACGTCGCCGCCGTCGTGGCGCACGACCAGCAAGTCACCGTCCGGCCGGATCTCCTGAACGCGGCAGCCGGCCACGGCGCGCTCGCCGAGCTCGTCGCCCAGCGCCGCCGGGAGCCGCCCGGAGCCGCCGAGCAGGTTGCGCGCGATCAGCGAGCCCTTGCCGCCCCACACGAGCGCGAACAGCGCGATCCCGCACTCGGCCGACAGCTCGAACGGCTCCGCCGTGGCACGATGCGCCGCGCACGCGAAGATCTCCTGCACGGCGGGCGGGAGCGGGCCGAGGAGGTCGCCGAACGTGCGGTCGTCCCCGAAGCCGTGGCGCCGCCGGGCGACCGCGCGCCTGACCTTCAGGCCCGCCCTCGCGAACGCCACGCGATCGCGAACCGACAGCGGCAGCCGGAACGGATACGTCTCGACGCGCCCGCCGGTGAGCCGCCGCGACCCCACCGCCAGCCCCATCATGCTGCCGGTGACCGGCGCGAACCGCAGGCCGCACTCGCGCGCCATCGTGTCGACGACCGAGCCCGGCCCGGGGAAGAGGTGGGCGCCGTAGTTGAGCCAGTAGTCGCCGCGCGGGTCCGAGCGCATGCGCCCGCCGAGGCGGTCGGCGGCCTCGAGCAGGAGGACGTCGCGATGCCGCAGCCGCCAGGCTGCCGACAGGCCGGCGATCCCGCCGCCGACGATCACGACGTCGCGCGTCATCCCGCCATGATCGGAACGCAGCGACCAGCAAGGTAGGCTTGCTTGCTTGGTGCAACCCAAGGCTGAGCTTTTATCTCTGCAGCAGATCCGCTGCTTCTGCGCGGCGCTCGAGCTCGGCTCCTTCACCGCCGCCGCCGAGGCGTTGCGCGTCTCCCAGCCGGCGGTCGCCGAGCAGGTGCGCAAGCTCGAGCAGACGCTCGGGGCCGACCTCTTCGTCCGCGCCGGGCGCGGGGTGGTGGCGACCGAGGCGGGTCGCGCCTTCGCGGAGCACGCGACGCGCAGCCTGCGGGCGGTCGAGGACGCCGCCGAGAGCGTGGGCGAGCTCACGGGGCTGCGCGGCGGCACCGTGGCGGTCGGCATCTTCGGCGAGCCGTCCGCCTGGCGCGTCGACGAGCTCCTGGCGCGCTTCCTCCGCCGCCATCCCGACGTGTCGGCGCGGCTGGTGGGCCGCAACTCGGCGGCCGTCGCCGAATCCGTCCGGCGCGGCGACCTCGAGGCGGGGCTCGTCCTGCTCCCGATCGACGACGACCGGCTCGACGTGCGCCCGATCGTGCGCGACGAGGTGCTCTACGTGAGCGCCGACGCCGCGCGCACCCGGCGGCCGGCCACGATCGACCGGCTCGCGGCGACGCCGCTCGTCTTCTACGACGCCGAGTCGGCGGATAAGGACCCGATCCGACGCCAGCTCGCGGAGCGCGCGCAGGCGCTCGGGCTTCGCCTGCAGCCGCGGGTCGAGGTCGAGCTCAAGGACATCGCGCTCCGGCTCGTGGCCGCCGGCATCGGCGACACGTACCTCCCGAGCGCGTACACGCGGGCGCTCTACTACCCCGAGGGCCTGAGCACCGCGTCCTTCAGCCCCGCGCTGTACGACACGTTCGCGATCGTCACCCGCCCCGCCACGCGGCTCTCGCCCGGCGTCCGGGAGCTTCTCGGTGAGCTCGAGGCGCACATGCGCACGGTTGCGGACGAGCTCGACCGGTCGCGCTGAGCGTTCACTCGATCGGGACCTCCAGGCTCGCCCGGTGCTCGTCGAAGTCCGATACCCGGGCGACGATCTCGACCGTCCAGTCGCCGGCGACGCCGAGCGCGGCGCCCGAGACCACGTAGTGGCCGGGGCCGGCCTTGGTGACGTCGAAGTGGATGGGAGCGATGCGCTTCTCGGGCAGCTCCGCCATGACCATCAGCTCCTCCGTCTCGTCGTACTGCCGGCCGTCGCGGCGGTCGAACAGGTAGACGTGCATCTCGTTCGGCCCGACGCGCGCCGGGTCGACGGTGAGCTCGAGCCTGGCCGGGCCGATGTCCGCGCTGCCGGAGAACGGGCCGCTGCTCTCGGCGATCGACGGGGCGTAGCCGGCGAGCGCACCGGTGACGGCCAGCGCGGCGACCCCGAGCGCGAGCTCGGCGGTGAGCGTGCGGCGCAGGAGCCGCCCCGCCGGGCCGGGTGACGCGCCGTCGCGGGTCGCGCGGGCGAGCGCGGGCACCAGCCGCCGCCGGTTGACGGCGCCCAGCGCGACGATCGCGGCGAAGAGGACGATCTTGATCAGCACGGCGCGCCCGAAGGCGGTGTCGACCAGGTTGTCCAGCGTGCGGACCTCGACCAGGCCCTGGACGATCCCGAGTACCCCTCGATCACGACGGTCCGGCCGCCGGTGTCGTGGATCAGCAGCCGGTCGTCCCGTAGGTCTGCAGCGCCATGAACGTCAGTTTGTCGCCGGGCTGGCCCTCGGGAATCTTGATCGAGAGCCCGAAGTCGGCGAACTGGCCCGGCCGGACGATCCCCTGCCTGCCGTCCCCGGTCCAGGTGATCTCACCGACGCCTTCGTCGATGTCGAAGCCGTCCTCGGTCTTGATCGGCTCGTCGAGCTTGGCCTTCTTCACGGTGACCTTCCAACCGGGGCGCGGCTCGTAGGACACGAACGCGAACCCCGGTGGCAGTTGCAGGCGGACCTGCGTCGTGCCGGCGTCGTCACGCTCGTTGGGCACGCGCACGTCGAGGCGCGTGAAGCCCCCCGCCGGCGCGGTGCTGGGCTGGAGCGTCACATGGGCCGAGGCGGTCGCGGGCAGAGCCAGCGCGGCGGCGGCGGCGAGGGCCGCGACGGTGCGCGGCCGGTGTATCGGGTACAGCACGGATCCTCCTTCGCGAAACGTCGGGTACGGCAGGCTGGAGCGCCCGCCGCCCGACGCGCGTCAGGCGGCCGGCGCGAGGAGCGCCGGCGGCCCGCGGACGCCGAAGGAGTCGTGCTCGTAGAGGAACCGGAGTCGCGGCACGGCGCGCGGTAGCCACCGCTCGCTGCGCCGCCGCACGCGGCGCGGATCTGCGGCTGCGGCGCGCCATCGCGCGAGGATGCGCTCCTCGCCGACGTAGCGGCCGGACAGCAGCAGCGCGCAGAGCAGGAACAGCGGCGTCATGAACAACGCCAGCTCGCTCACGCCCGTCATCCACTGCAGGAGCACGCACACCCCCGCGAGCGCAGTCAGGCCGACAAGAAAACGCCGCTGCTCCCCCACGAGACCGACCAGCCTAGGTCACCCGGCCGGGGACGGGCCAGTAGCCTCTGCGCCATGAGCGCCGACGACGAACCGCCGTTCGTCGCAGGAAGACCGCTCGTCCGCGCCGCGCTCGCCTGGGCCGCGAAGCGCCACCAGGGCCAGAGCCGGGCGGTCGACGATGCTCCGCTGATCCTGCACCCCGCCGAGGTCGCGGCGCTGCTGAGCAGCCGCGGCTGCGACGAGGAAGTGGTCGCCGCGGGGCTCCTGCACGATGTCGTCGAAGGCACCGAGGCCGGCATCGACGACGTGCGACGCCGGTTCGGCGACCGGGTCGCGAGCATCGTGGCCGCAGTGACGGAAGACGACTCGATCGAGGGCTACGAGCAGCGCAAGGCGGCGCTGCGCGATCAGGTCGCCGCCGCCGGACCCGACGCCCACGTGGTGTACGCAGCCGACAAGCTCGCCAAGACCCGCGAGCTGCGCGTGCAGGCCGGGCGTGACGGCGAGGACGACGCCGCGCTCGACCGCCGCCTCGAGCACTACGAGGCGAGCCTGCGCATGCTCGAGACGGTCGCCGGCACGCTGCCGCTCGTCCACCAGCTCGCGTTCGAGCTGTGGGCCTTGCGGACGCTCCCGCCGCGCGGCGCGTGGCGCGACCGCCACGACCGCGTGCCCGCGCCGACCGTCTGAGCGTCAGGCGGCGACGGCGCGGTACTGCCTGGGGCTGACCCCTCGCACGCGCTTGAACGCCGTGCTGAGCGCGTAGGGGCTGCCGTAGCCGACCTCGTGGGCGACCGAGCCGATCGTCGAGCCCGGCTCGCGCAGCAGGTCGGCCGCGAGGGCGATGCGCCAGCCGGTGAGGAAGCTCATCGGCGGCTCTCCGACGAGCTCGTGGAAACGCCGCGCGAGCGCGGCGCGCGAGACGCCGGTCTCGCGCGCCAGGGTCGCCACCGTCCACGGCCGCGCCGGCTCGTGGTGCAGCAGGCGCACCGCCTGCCCCACCACGGGGTCGCCGTAGGCGCGGTACCAGCCCGGCGCGCCGGCCTCGGGGCGGTCGAACCACGCCCGCAGGGCGGCGATCAGCAGCAGGTCGAGCAGGCGATCGAGCACCGCCTCCTGCCCGGGCTCGTCCTTGACGATCTCGTCCGCCATGAGCGGGATCACTGGGCTGCGCCAGTCCTCGTCGCGCAGGACGATCGAGGCGGGCAGCGCCCGGAGCAGCCGGCCGCTGACCTCGCCCTGGAGCTGGTAGGTGCCGGTCAGCATCACGGTGGCGCCGTCGGGGGCGTTGCCCCACGTGCGGACCCCGAGGTCGCGCATCTGCTCGGGCTCGCCGCCGGTCGGCGTCGTGCAGACCTGCCCGGGCCGGATGATCACCTGCGGTGGCGTGCCGGGATCGTCGGCGACCGTGTAGTGGTCCGGCCCGCGGACGATCGCGACGTCGCCGCGCCGCAGCCCCGTCGCCTCGCCCTCGTCGGGGACGAGCCAGGCCCCGCCGCGGACGACCGCGACCACGGTGAGCGGCGCCTCGTCCTCGATCCGCAGCGACCACGGCGGATCCATGCTCGAGCGCAGCAGGAAGGCGTCGCGGGCCCGAGGGCCGTCGATGAGTCCGGCGATCGCGTCCATCCAGGAATCGTAGACGATCGCGCATGCTTTCGCGCTTCCTAGCCATGGACAGTCTCGCGATTCGGCGGTTGACTGCTCTCCATGATCAACCCCGGACACGCCCTCGAGAACCCCGTGACCGGCGAGCGCTTCACCTTCACTCATACCTCAGAGACCACGCGCGGCGAGCTGCTCGCGTTCGAGCTCGGGCTGCGACCCGGCGGCGCGGTGCCGATCCTGCACGTCCACCCGATCCAGACCGAGCGGTTCGAGGTCGTCGAGGGGCGGATGCGGTTCCGGGTCGGCCTGCGCAAGCGCTACGCGGAGCCCGGCGATGTCGTCGAGGTCGCGCCCGGCGTCGTCCACTCGTTCGCCAACGCCGGCGACGAGGAGGCGCGGGTGCGGGTCGAGGTCCGGCCCGCGCTGGCGATGGAGGAGATGCTTGTCGAGGTCGTCGCGATGGCCGAAGCCGGGCTCCTGAACCGCCGCGGCCTGCCGCGCAGGCTGCGCGACCTCGCCACCCTGGCGCGCCGGTACGAACAGGTGGCGCATGCGCCGTGGCTCAGCGTCGGGGTCCAGCGCCTGCTGCTGGCGCCGCTCACCTGGCGGGCGCCGCGGATGCGGGCGCAGGCTGCCTGACCTCGACGCGGGTCTCCGGCCCGACTGGGATCCGGGCGTGGACGGTCGTGCCGCGCCCCGGCTCGGAGTCGACCTCGAGCGAGCCGTCGAGCGCCGCGACACGGTCGGCGAGCCCGCGCAGGCCGCTGCCCTTGGCCGGGTTCGCGCCCCCGATCCCGTCATCCATGATCCGGACGTCGACCGTGTCGGCTTCGGTGTCAGCCATGACTCGGGCGTGCGAAGCGCCGGTGTACCCGTCGAGCGTCTCCTGCAGCTCCGGCGCGGTCTGCGCCACGCCGAGCACCGCCCACAACCCCGTAGAGCGCCAGCACCAGACCGCCGCTGAGGTACACGGGCGCGAGATCCGGCGACGGGAACGCCGACGCAAGGCCCCGCCCAGTTGCCGCTGCCCACGTTGGAGGTCGTCGAGCGCGACGGGAAGATCCTGTTGGCCTAGGGGGGACGAACTTCGGGCTTGGAGGGAGGCGGGATCGAGCCCGTCGCGGGTCGAGTGTCCAGCTAATACCGCTAGAGGGAATTAACTCGACACTCGACAGCCGAGCGCTCGGTTTTCCCCCTCCCAGGTCGAAAACCGGACACTCGGCAGCCGAGCGCGGCTCGCCGCTTCCCTTACCTGCGCAGTTGACGTTGTTCCTTGACGCCAGTGGTGGTGGACTCGTGGAACAAGCCACGCACGATGCCGACGACCGCCCGCGACGGCCTCTACCGCGTGACCGCGTCCACCGCGCGCCTCCAAATCCTCCTCGCCGCGCTCTGCTTCGGCAACCACGGGCACCGCGGAACCGCCGGATGCGTGGGAGCCCGTCGCGTGACGGGCTCCCGCGCGCTCCTACTGCGCGATGTCGATCGACTCGGCGACGTCGCTGTCGTGAGCCGGCTCGACTGCCCGCAGGAACCCGGGCACGCTGGGGTCGATCTCGGTGATCAGCGTCGTCCGTGACGGCGGGCCGCCCTCGGGCGTGTAGGTCACGGATGGCGTGATCCCACCGAGGTCGACCTCGCCGAGGTTTGCCTTGGCGGCGAGGATGCCCTCGCGGCTGAGGTCGCCGGACTCGATCGCCTTGCGCAGGATCTGCTCGACGACCATGCCCTGCGAGTACGCGAGCGCGAAGTAGATGCTCGGCGTCTGCTCCGGGGCGTACTGCTCCTGGTCGGCGACGAGCTGCTCCATGCCCGGCGCGTCCTCGGCGCCCCACGGGGCGGAGAACGACGTGACGATCGCGCCCTTCAGGGCGGCGGCGACCGGGGTCGGCTTGGCGCTCGCGGTGCCGTCCTCGGTGATCAGCTGCTCGACGTAGGAGGGACCCTGGAGGATCCACTGCGGCGTGAAGCCGAGCGTCGCCGCGGTGCCCACGATCGGGCCGGTGGCGCTCGGCAGCGCGGTCACCACCACCGCGTCGGCGCCGGCGGCCTTGAGCTTCTGCACCTGGGCCGTGAAATCGGTGTCACCCGGCTTGTAGGACTGGTGGCCGGCGTCGGTGAACCCGAGCGAGTCGCGGGCGGCCTCGAAGCCGCGCAGGCCGTCGGCCCCGTACTCGTCGTTCTGGTAGATGATCCCGACGCTCAGCTTCTTGGCGCCGCCGTCGGTCGCGTAGTCGAGCGCGTTGGCGACGTCGATGCTGTACGGCGTGCCCACCGGCGCGACCGTCGGGTCGGTGCCCCAGATCGAGTCGAACGATGCCGGGATCGTGACGAGCTTCTCACGCTGGAACTGCGGCTGGATCGCCTTCGTCGTCGGGCTCCCGAACGAGTTCAGGATCGCGATGTCGCCCTTGAGCGCGTTGAATGCCTGGACATGCTGCTGCGGCTGGTAGCCGGTGTCCTCGACCGCGAGCTCGACTTTCCAGCCGTCGATCCCGCCGCGGGCGTTGAGCGCGTCGAAGTACGCCTGGTGGCCGGCGGCGACCGGCTTGCCGAGCGCCGCGGCCGGGCCGCTGAGCGCATTGAGGTCGCCGACACGGATGGTCTTGGTCGATGCGTCGACGCCGGGCCCGGTCTTGAGCGAGCCCTGGGCGGCACTGCCGCTCGGGGTGTTCTCGGCGTCGCCGGTGCCGCAGGCACCGAGGATGAGGCCCGTGGCCGCCACAGCGGCCACGGCCAGGATGGACGGTCTCACGAGTGAGCCTCCTTCGGTTGGTTGACGAGTCCGGCCAGCCCTCGTGGCTGGAGGACGAGGAACGCGACGATGAGGAGGCCGTAGGCGATCGACGCGAGGCCGGCCTCCTGGGGTAGGAACGGCAACTCCTTGAGCAGCGTGGGAAGCGCGAAGACGACCGCCGAGCCGAGCAGCGGCCCGGCCACCGTCCCCATGCCGCCGACGATCACCGCGGCGACGAACTGGATCGACAGCAGCAGGCTCCACTCGCCCGGCTGCGCGAAGCTCAGGTACGACGCATAGAGCGCGCCGCTCAAGCCGGCCATGAACGCGGCGACCGTGAAGGCGGCGACTTTGACACGGCGGACGTCGATGCCCATCACCGAGGCGGCGATCTCGCGCTCGCGCACGGCGACCATCGCGCGGCCGCTGCGGGTGCGCCGCACGTTCCACGCGAAAGCGGTGGCGACGGCCAGCAGCGCGAGGGCGAGGTAGTAGTAGAGGCCGTTGGTGTCGATCAGCAGTGCGCCGGCGTCGAGTGGGCCGGCGAAGACGGGCGGGAACGTGCGCCCCTGCGGCCCGCCGGTGAGCGACTCCGCGTTGAAGAACACGTGCTGGCCGATGAAGACGAGCCCGAGCGTCACGATCGCCAGGTAGAGGCCGCTGAGCCGGAGCGCCACCGGCCCGACGAGCGCGCCGCAGGCACCCGCGGCGACGCCCGCCGCCGGGATCCACAGCGCGGCGCTCCAGCCGAGGTCCTCGCCGAGCTTGGCGCCGGTGTACGCGCCGACGGCCAGGAAGAACGCATGGCCGAGCGAGATCTGGCCCGCGTAGCCGGTCAGGACGTTGAGGCCGGTGGCGCCGATGGCGGCGATGACGACGAACGTGGCCGTCGTGAGTGCCGACGTCCCGAGCTGGAACGGCAGCACGAGCATGACTCCCGCGACGGCGAGGAGGACGAGCCGCGCGCGCATCACACACGCTCCACGGGCCGGGCGCCGAACAGGCCGTACGGCCTGACCAGCAGGATCGCGATCATCGCGATGTAGGGCGCGACGGCGTAGAAGTTCGTCCCGAGCGACTCGGGCGCGTAGCCCGACGTGAGCACCTCGACGACGCCGATCAGCACGCCGCCGACGACCGCCCCGACCGGCGAGCCGAGGCCGCCGACCACGACGGCCGGGAACGCGCGCAGAGCGGCGTCGCCGAGAGCCGGCTGCGGCGCGCCGGGGAAGCCGGCGAGGAACAGCCCGCCGAGCGTCGCGAGCGCCCCGGCCAGTGCCCACGTGCCGGCGTGGACGCGGCGGACGGGGACGCCGACGGACAGCGTCGCCTCCTCGTCCGCCGCGGTCGCCTGCATCGCGAGACCCCAGCGCGTGTAGCGATCGAACGCGAAGTACGCGCCGAGCGCCGCCGCTGTGCAAGCGATGCCCCAGACCTTGACGGTGTTGATCGTCACGCCGCCGACTTCGAACGCCGACGAGCCCCACGGGTCGCCGAGCAGGCGGCGGTCGGGACCGAACGCGGCCTCGACGCCGTGCGTGACCGCGATGCCGACCCCGATCGTGATCATCACGAGCACGAAAGTCGGCTGGCCGACGACGCGGCGCAGGACCAGCCCGTGCAGCGCGGCGCCGGCGAGCGCGAGCATGATCGTGGCGGCGAGCACGGCGAGCCCGAACGCGAGCCCGACATCGACCGCCAGCCACGACACCGCGTAGGCGCCGAGCAGCAGCATCGCGCCCTGGGCGAAGTTGATGACGCCGCTGGAGCGGTAGACGACCGCGAACCCGAGCGCGACGAGCGCGTAGGTCGAGCCCAGCGACACGCCCTGGAAGAGCAGCTGGAGGAACTCGGTCATGCCGCCACCGCCTCTCCGGGCGTCTCCTCGCCCAGGTACGCGCGGATGACGCGCTCGTCGGCCTGGATCTCCTCCGGCGTGCCGATCGCGATCGGCACGCCGAAGTCGAGCACGAGGATGCGGTCGGCGACCTGCATGACCATGCCCATGTCGTGCTCGACGAGCAGGACGGTCACCGGGCGCTCGGTCCGCAGGCGGCGGATCAGCGCGGTGATCTCGGCGCGCTCGCCGGCGTTCATCCCGGCGACCGGCTCGTCGAGCAGCATCAGGCTCGGCTCCATCGCAAGGCACCGCGCCAGCTCGACCCGCTTGCGGTGCCCGTAGGGCAACAGCTGCACCGGCGTCCCACCGTGCGCGGCGAGGCCGACGAAGTCGAGCGCGTCGAGCGCGGCGTCGCGATGCCGGCGCTCCTCGCCGCGCGCGAGCCCGAGGCCGCCGCGCACGATCCCGCTGCTCATCAGGTGATGCCGGCCGACGAGCACGTTTTCCAGCACGGTGAGGTGCGGGATGACGCCGAGGTTCTGAAAGCTGCGGGCGACGCCGTGGCGCGCGAGCCGGTCGCGGCGCACGCGGAGGAAGTCGCGGCCGTCGAGGCGCACGCTGCCGGCGTCCGGCTCATGCACGCGCGAGAGCGCGTTGAAGAGCGAGCTCTTGCCGGCGCCGTTCGGGCCGATGACGGCGAACAGCTCGCCGCGGTCGACGTCGAAGCTCACGTCCTCGAACGCGGTGATCGCGCCGAAGCGGAGCGTGAGACCGCTGACCTCGAGCAGGCTCATGCCGCCTCCTCCTCGACCAGCGCGTGCCCGCCGGCGGTCCCGAGGTACGACGCGCGCACGGCGTCGTCGAGCAGCAGCTCGTCGGTCGCCCCGCTCATCCGCACACGGCCGCTCTCCAGGAGATGGGCGTGGCCCGTCGCGCGCAGCGCGAGCGTGGTGCTCTGGTCGGCGAGCAGGATCGCGGTGCCGGCGGCGGCGATCCGCTGCAGCGCCTCGGCGATCTCGCCGACCACGATCGGCGCCAGGCCGAGCGACGGCTCGTCGAGCAGCAGCAGCCGCGGCCGCGCCATCAGCGCCCGGGCGATCGCGAGCATCTGCTGCTGGCCGCCGCTCAGCAGGCCGGCCGGTTGGTCGAGCCGCTCGCCCAGGATCGGGAACAGCTCGAGGACGTCGCGGCGGATGCCGCGCTCGCGCGCCGTGAACGCTCCCAGGCGGAGGTTCTGCCCGACGGTCAGGTCGGCGAACACGCGGCGGCCTTCGAGCGTCTGGGCGAGGCCGCGCGCCACCAGCCGCGCCGCGTCGGAGCGAAGCGTCGAGCGGCCGTCGAAACGGATGTCGCCGCTCACCACGGCACCGCCGTGGTACGCGAGCAGGCCGCCGATGGCGCGGAGCAGCGTCGTCTTGCCGGCGCCGTTGGCGCCCAGCAGCGCGACGGTCGCGCCGGCGTGGACGTCGAGCGAGACGTGCTCGAGTGCGAGCACCGCGCCGCCGTACCGGACTTGCACCTGCTGGACCTCGAGCAGGGCCATCTCTCTCCTCTCTCCGCGGTCGCCGGGGTGGCGACGAGGCGGCAACCTATGGCCGCCCGGAGGCGCGAACCTCGGCATCCGACGCCTCAAGTTCGGGCGCCGTTCGTTGTCGTCCGCTGACAACTCCGCGAGGCGCTGTGCGCGCGTCACAACCGCCGCCGGCAACGGTTGGCACCGGCGCACGATGCGCGCGTCCCGGCGGACGAACTAGCGTCGGGCACGCGTGAACCTCGCGACCGTCCTCATCGACAGCGCGCGCCGACACCCCCGGCGGGAGGCACTGCGGCGCGGAAGTCGCCGCGTCTCGTACGCGGAGCTCGACCGGGCCGGCGCGCACGTCGCGCGGCGGCTCGCGGCGCAGAACGTCGGCCCAGGCGATCGGGTCGCGCTGATGGCGCCCAACGTCCCGGAGTTCGTCGCCGCCTACTACGGCATCCTGCGCGCCGGCGCGATCGCCGTCCCGCTCGACGTCGACCTGAAGGGCGCCGAGCTGCGAGCGGCGCTCGCCGACGCGGGCCCGGCGCTGCTGATCGCGTGGCGGGGGCTGCTGCGGACCGCGGACGAGTCGACCTGGCTGGTCGCGCCGGGATCGTTCTTCGACGACGGCGCGCCGCCGGCCGAGCCGGACGCCGCGGTCGAGCGCGACGCCGGGGACACCGCGGTGATCACCTACACCTCGGGCACGACCGGGCAGCCGCGGGGCATCGAGCTCACGCACGCGAACCTGCTGTCGAACGCGCGCGTCACGGCCGAGCTGTTCGGGTTCACGCCCGCGGACGCCGTGTTGGGGGCGCTCCCGCTCGCGCACGCGTTCGGGCAGACCTGCACGCTGAACGCGCCGATGCTGGCCGGCGCGCGGCTCGTGCTCGCGCAGCGGCTCGAGCCGCTGGAGGGCATCAGCGTGCTCGTCGGCGTGCCGTCGATGTACGCGCGGCTGCTGGCGGGCGGCGGGCGACTGCACGCGCCCGCCCTGCGGATGTGCATCTCAGGCGGCGCGCCGCTCGCGCCGGAGCTGCTCGACGCGTGCGAGGCGACGCTCGGCACGCGCCTCCTCGAGGGCTACGGGCTCACTGAGACGTCGCCGGTCGCGTCGTTCAATCGCCCGTCGGAGCCGCGCCGGCCGGGGTCGATCGGCACGCCGGTGGACGGCGTCGAGATGCGCTTGGCCGACGTCTCGCCGGAGGGCGTCGGCGAGATCGTCGTCCGCGGCCCAAACGTGATGAAGGGCTACTGGAGCCGGCCCGACGAGACCCGCGCGGTGCTGTCGGACGACGGCTGGCTGCGCACCGGCGACCTGGCCCGCGTCGACGAGGACGGCGCGTTCCGGATCGTCGGCCGCGCCAAGGAGCTCATCATCCGCGACGGGCGCAACGTCCACCCGCGCGAGATCGAGGACGTCCTGCACGGCCATCCCGACGTGGTGGAGGCGGCCGTGCTCGGGGTGCCGGACCCGCTGCTCGGCGAGGAGGTCGTCGCCTGCGTGGTCGTCGCGGAGCGCGCCACGGTGACCGAGGACGAGCTGCGCGACTACGTCCGCGCGCGCGTCGCGGAGTCCAAGTACCCGCGGCGGGTCTGGCTCGCCGCGGCGCTGCCCCACGGCGTCACCGGCAAGGTCCTCAAGCGGGCGATCGTGATCCCGCCCGAGATCGCCGGTCCGCGCGAGCTGGCCGCATGAGCGCGATGCTGGATCCGCCGTATGATCGGCCCTTGGAGCTCGAGCCGCTCGTGGGCCTGCTCGACGCGCTGAGAGCCCGCCGCGAGGAGATCATCGAGAAGGGTCTGCACCGGATCCGCACGGAGATCCCGGAGTACCGCGCGATCGTCGACCCGGCGTTCGTCGAGGACGTGCGCCAGCACGTCGGCTTCCACCACGACCTGATGATGCGCAGCGTGGAGGCCGGGCACCCGCCGCCGCGCGAGGAGCTCTCCTTCATGCGCACGCGCGCGACCCGGCGCGTGGGCCGTATCCCGCTGGCGGCGTTCATGCAGGCGTTCCGGATCTACCAGGAGGAGTTCTGGGACGCGCTGCTGGCGAGCGCCGACACCGAGCCGGCGCGCATCAGCGCGATGGAGGCGGCCGGCACGATCATCCGGTACATCAACATGGCGGCCGCCGAGGCCGCCGACGTGTACCTCGAGGCCGAGCGCCTGCTGCACGCCCAGGGCGAGCGCGTGCGGCGCGACCTGCTCGAGGACCTGCTCGCGGGCCGCGCTCCCGCGCCCGGGCCGAAGCTCACCGCGGCCCGAGCGGCGGGGCTCGTGCCGGGCGCCGACTGCATCCTCATCGCGGCGCACCCGACCGGCGGGCCGCAGGACGAGCGCGGCCTCCGCTCGGTTGCCGTGGCGCTGACACGGGCGGTCGCGTCGGCGGTCGCGCCGCTGGCGGTCGTCCGCCACGAGGAGGTGATCGTCGTCTCCACCGTCGACCGGCTGGTCGAGACGCTGATCGAAAGCTTGGAGGCCGCGCAAGAACAGCTCGCGGCGGAGGGGATCCCGCTCGCGATCGGCGTCAGCACGGTGCACGACGGGCTCGACCGGATGCCCGAGGCGTACGCCGAGGCCGAGACCGCGCTTGAACGCGTGCGCGGGTCGGGCGGCGTGGTCGCGCTCCCGGCGCTCACCGCCTTCGACTGCCTCGCGCTGTTCGGCCCCGACACGGCTCGCCGCCGTATCCCGCCGAAGGTCCGCCAGTTCGTCGTCGACGACCTCGCGGAGGACGGCGTCCTGACGACCACGCTGCTCGAGTACGTCGCCGCCGACTTCAACACCAAGGTTGCCGCCGAGCGGCTCTACGTCCACCCGAACACCGCGCGCTACCGGCTCGGCAAGATCGAGGAGCGCACGGGCTGCGACCTGCGCCACGTGGCCGACGTGCTCGACCTCCTGATCGCGCTGCGCGTGCACGGCGCCTGAGCGATTTCACGCCAGCAAGAGTCTTGCTGGCGAGACATATGCTAGGTTGCCCGTCATGACGGTCGTCACGCCGGACCGCGTGGACGAGATCCTGGCCGAGTGGGCGCGGGAGCGGCCGCAGCTCGATACGACGGCGATGGGCGTGGTGGGGAGGCTGCTGCTGGTCGCACGGTTGGCCGACGAACGGCTGTCGGCTCCGCTGCGCGAGCGCGGGCTCGAGCGCGGGTGGTTCGATCTGCTGGCGGCGCTGCGGCGGGCCGGTCGGCCGTACGAGCTGAATCCGAAGGCGCTGATGGAGGCGGTCATGCTCTCGTCGGGCGGCATGACCAAGCGCCTGGACACGATGGAGCGGGCCGGGCTGATCGAGCGGCGCCCCGACCCGGCCGACCGGCGCGGAACCCTGGTTCGGCTGACCCCGGCCGGGAAGCGCGCGATCGACCGGGCCGTCCAGCTTCACGTCGCCAACGAGGACCGGGTGCTGGCCCCGCTCGGGCAGAACGAGGTCCGGGCCCTGGACGGCCTGCTGCGGGCGCTGCTGACCGGTCTGGAGAAGGCGGCATGACGTCCGCGACGATGTCCGCGGTGGTCCTGCGCGCCGCTGGCGGTCCGGTGGTCGTGGAGGAGGTCGCCACCCCTGCGCCGGGGCCTGGAGAGGTGCTCGTGCGGGTCCACGCCGCGGCGATCACGCGCGACGAGCTCGAGTGGCCGGTCGACCGGCTCCCCGCGATCCCGTCCTACGAGCTCTCCGGCGTCGTCTCGGCCCTCGGGCCCGATGTGACCGGCGTGGCGGTCGGCGACGAGGTGTACGGGATGACCGCGTTCGACCGTGACGGCGTCGCCGCCGAGTACGCCGCCGTCCCGGTCGAGCGGCTCGCGTCCCGGCCGCGCGGGCTGAGCCACGTCGAATCCGCGGCGACGCCGCTCGCCGCGCTGAGCGCGTGGCAAGGGCTCATCGACCACGGCGGGCTGGCGAGCGGCGAGCGGGTGCTGATCCACGGGGCGACGGGTGGGGTCGGCCAGTTCGCCACGCCGCTGGCCCGCGATCGCGGCGCCCAGGTGATCGTCACGACGTCGAGCCACGGCGCCGAGCGCGCCCGCGAGCTCGGCGCCGACGTGGTCGTCGACCCCACGGCCGGGCCGTGGGAGGCCGGCCTCGAACCCGTCGACCTCGTGTTCGACACCGCCGGCGGCGAGCGGCTGCTGCGTTCGCCGGCCGTGCTGCGGGAGGGCGGTCGGCTCGTCTCGATCGCCGAGGAGCCGCCCCGGGCGAGCGGGATCAGCAGCGTGTACTTCGTCGTCGAGCCCAACCGCGGGCAGCTCGTGGAGACCGCGAGGCGGCTCGAGGACGGCTGGCCGCCCCCCGCCATCGACTCCGTGTTCCCGCTCGCCGAGGCGGCGAGCGCGTTCGAGCGCAGCATGACCGCCGACAAGCGCGGAAAGGTCGTGCTCGAGGTGGCACGCTGAGGTCTAGGCGAACGCGCCGATGCCGGTGATGTCGCGCCCGACGATCAGGGCCTGGATCGTCTCCGTGCCCTCGAACGTGTGCAGGACCTCGATGTCGCTCATGTGGCGGATGACATGGTTCTCCAGCAGGATGCCGTTGCCGCCGAGCAGGTCGCGCGCCTCGGCGATCACCTGGCGCGCCTTGCGCGTGTTGTTGAACTTCGCGAGCCCGGCGATGGTGTCGCTGACGCGACCCGCGCCGGCCAGCCGGGCGAGCTGCATGCAGTAGAGCTGCATGCTCGTGACCTCGGCGAGCATCTTCACGAGCCGGTCCTGGACGATCTGGAAGCTCGCCAGCGGCCGCCCGAACTGGTGGCGCTGCTTCGCGTACGTGAGCGCGATGTCGTAGGCGGCCATGGCGTGCCCGAGCGCACCCCAGGCGACGGTCCCGCGCGTGGTGACGAGCACCCGGCCGGCGTCCTTGAACGTGTGCGCGCCGGGCAGGCGGGAGGACTCGGGCACGCGGACGCCGTCGAGTCGGATGTCCGCCTGCCACACCGCCCGCGCGGCGCCCTTGCCGCCGATCACCTCCGCCACGTAGCCCGGCGTGCCGGTCTCCACCAGGAAGCCCTTGACCTGCCCGTCCTCGGTCGAGCGCGCCCACACGACCACGACGTCGGCGATGGTGCCGTTGCCGATCCAGCGCTTGGCGCCGTCGAGCACCCAGCTGTCGCCCTCGCGGCGCGCGCTGGTCTCGAGCGCGACGGAGTCGGAGCCGTGGTCGGGCTCGGTCAGCGCAAAGGCGCCGATCGCGTCGAGCCGCGCCATCGGCTCCAGCCAGCGCGCCTGCTGCTCGGGCGAGCCGAGCATCGCGATCGCCTTCATCGCGAGCCCGGCTTGGACGCCGAAGAACGTTCCGAGGCTGCCGTCCCCGCGGTTGAGCTCCATGTGTACGAGCCCGAGGGCGAGCGGGCTCAGCCCGTCGTCGAGCAGCTTGAGCTCGGCGAGCCGACGGGCGAGCGGCCATGGGAACTCGGCCCGTTCCCAGTAGTCGTTGATGACCGGGAGCACCTCCTCGTCGACGAAGCGGCGGGTACGCATGAATACGTCCCATTCGGCGTCGTCGAACTGCTCGCGGACGAGGAAGTGGTCGGTGACGAGGGCGGTGCCGAGCATCATGTGATCTCCGGGAGCGCGAGCGCCTCGGCGATCGCGCGGTAGGCCTTGCGGTTGAAGATGAGGCCGACGTGACTTCCGGTCACCTCGACGCAGTCGGCGCCGGCGACGATGCTGCCGGGCCAGCGGACGACGCCGTCTCCCTTCGAGTAGACGCTGGTGAAGCGCACCCGGTCCGTGGGGATCGGCGCGGCGAAGTGGTGCGCGAACGCGCACGTGCAGTCGGGGGTGAGGCAGTGCTCGGTGCGGCCGCGGCGCATCACGGCGACCCCGCGGCGCGCGGCCACCACCGCGGCCTGCGTCGGGACGCTGATGCCGAACATGCGCTGGAGGTCGGCGCCGAGCGAGACCGCGTGCGAGACGCGCTCGGGGCGCCGGTGCGCGAGCGCGCGCGCGAAGTGGCCGCCGCGGCTGTGGCCGACGAGCGCCACGCGGCGCCCGTGGCGGCGATGGAGCTGCTCGACGCGCCGCTCGACGCGCTCGAGCGCCCGGTCCGAGCAGTCGACGTTCGCGACGAATCCGCAGCCGTACGGCCGGTGGCCGATGCGGCGCAGCCAGGCAGCGAGCACCGCCAGCGAGGCGTCGCCGGCCAGGAAGCCCGGCATCAGCACCACCGGTCGCCCGTCGCCGCGGGCGACGCCGCGGCCGAGCAGAACGGGGTCGACCGACAGCCGCGCGAGCTCGAGCGGCCAGCGCGACTCGGCGAGCGGGCGCCCCCACCAGCGCTCAGGCGGCATGGACGTAGCTCCCCGGCGCCTTGCCGCGCGCCCGGTGCGCGCGGCTGCCGAGCTTCGCCGGCGCGGGCCTGCGGGCGCCCGACCGCTCCGCGAGCCACGCCGTCCAGTCCGGCCACCAGCTCCCGGGGGAGACCGCGGCGCGGTCGAACCAGTCCTCCGGCCGCTCGGGCAGCTCGGTGGCGGTGCGGTAGCTCGCGCGGCTCTCGACGCTCGGCGGGTTGACCAGCGCCTGGATGTGGCCGCTGGTGGAGAGCATGAAGCGCGTCTCGCCGCCCAGCAGCCGTGCGCTCCGATAGGCGTTTTCCCACGGCACGAGGTGGTCGTTGAGCCCGGCCACGGCGTAGGTGTCGGCCGTGAAGGCGCCGAGGTCGACCGGCTTGTCGAGCACCTCGACGGCGCCCGCGCGGGTGAGGGAGTTCTCGAGCGCGATGCGCACGAAGTCGCGGTGCAGCCCGGCCGCGAGGCGGACCGTGTCCTGGTTCCAGTACAGGACGTCGAAGGCCGGCGGGCGGCGGCCCATGAGGTAGTTGTTGACGACGTAGCCCCAGATCAGGTCGTTCGGGCGCAGCCACGCGAAGACGCCGGCCAGCGCGCGGCCGTCGAGGTAGCCCTTGCGGGCCGACTCGGCGACCGCGGCCGCTGCGACCTCGCGACCGGCGAGCGCCGCCGCCGTCCCCGCGCGCTCGTTGTCGAGCGCGCAGACCAGCAGCGTGAGGCTCGCCACGTCGGCGTCGGCGAGGTGGGCGAGCGCGCCGGCGGTGATGATCCCGCCGGAGCACGCGACCGTGAGATGCACGGGCTCAGACCGGGCGACCTCGGCGGTCGCCGCGCGGGCCTCCAGCACGGCCTCGGCGTACGTGTCGAGGTCCCAGTGCCCGTGCTCGGGGCCGGGGTTGCGCCAGGACATCACGAACACCTGCTGGCCCTCGCTGAGCAGGTGCTCGACCAGGCTGCGGCCGGGCGCGAGGTCCAGCACGTAGAACTTGTTGATCGTCGGCGGGACGATCAGCATCGGGACCTCGTGGACCTCCGGCGTCTGCGGCTTGTACTGGATCAGCTCGAACACGTCGGTGCGCAGGACCACCGACCCGGGACTCGTCGCGAGGTTCTCGCCGACCGAGAAGCTGCTGGTGTCGACGCTCGCCGGCAGCCTCGGCGAGCGCGAGGCGTCGCGGACGAGCTGACGGGCCCCGCGCGCCAGGTTCGTGCCGCCGTGGTCGACGATCTCGCGCAGCACGGCCGGGTTGGTCAGCGGGAAGTTGGTCGGCGCCAGCGCGTCGAGCACGTTGCCGGCCGCGAAGCGCGCCTGCCGCTCGTCGCGCCAGTCGAGGTCGGCGTCGTCGATCAGGCCGTCGACCGCGACGCTCGCCGCGAGGTATGCCTGCAGCAGCGAGCGCAGCAGTGGGTTCGTTTCCCACGCGCGATCGGCGAAGCGCCGGTCGCCCTTGGCGGGGCGCAGCCTCGAGCGCCCGGTCGCCGCGCGTGCGAACTCGACGCCGAGCGTCCTCGCGCGCGCCACCGGGCGGCGCGGTCGTCGCGCGAGGCCGGCGGCGGTCCTCGCGGCCGCGCCGGCGGGCACGAACCGCCGGCGCCCGCCGACGGCGGCGTCGGTGAGCAGAATCTCGAGCGCTCCGCGCGCGGCCGCGGCGGTGCTCACCGCGCGGCCGCCTGCTCCGGGACCTCGATCGCGCGCTTGAGGATCTTGCCCGTCGGCCCCTTCGGCAGCGCGTCGACGAACCAGACGTGGCGCGGGTACTTGTACGCGGCGACCTGGGAACGGACGAACTCGCGCAGGTCGGCCTCGTCGGCCTCGACGCCGTCCTTCAGCGCGACGCAGGCGCCGACCTCCTCGCCGAGCTCGGGATGGGGGATGCCGACCACGGCCGCCTCGCGCACCGCCGGGTGCTCGTAGATGACCTCCTCGATCTCGCGCGGGTAGACGTTGTAGCCGCCGCGGATGATCAGCTCCTTCTTGCGGTCGACGATGAAGTAGCAGCCGTCCTCATCGACGCGCGCGAGGTCGCCGCTGCGGAACCAGCCGTCGGCGTCGATCGCCTGGTGCGTCGCGTCGGGGTTGCGCCAGTAGCCCTTCATCACGTTGTGGCCGCGGATCGCGATCTCTCCGACGCCCTCCGGCGTGGGGTCGAGCAGCCGCATCTGGACGCCGTCGACCGGCGTGCCGATCGAGCCGGGCTTGCGCAGCTCGGCGCGGTTGAACGACGCGACGGGCGACGTCTCCGACAGCCCGTACCCCTCGAGCACGACGCACCCGAACGCGGCCTCGAAGCCGTGCAGGACCTCGAGCGGGAGCGCGGCCCCGCCGGACACGCAGACGCGCAGCGAGGATGCGTCGTGGCGGTCCCGATCGGCGGCGTGCAACAGCGCCGCGTACATCGTCGGGACGCCCTCGAACACGGTCACGCGCCGGCGCTCCACGAGCTCGAGCACGTCGCCGGGGAGGAAGCGCGGGATCAGCGCCAGGCACGCGCCGGAGGCGACCGCCGTGTTCAGCCCGCAGGTCTGGCCGAACGAGTGGAACAGCGGCAGGGCGCCGAGGATGACGTCCGTGGACTCGACGGAGATGAGCTCGCGCATGACGTCGACGTTGCACGCCAGGTTGCCGTGCGTGAGCTCGGCGCCCTTCGGCTTGCCGGTCGTCCCGGACGTGTAGAGGATCACCGCGGTGTCGTGCACGGCGCGCTCGGCGACGGTGAAGTCCGGCTCGGCGTCACCAGGGAGCGCGGCGGGGTCGTCGAGCACCAGCGGGGCGCCGGAGTCGGAGACGTAGTGGTCCACCTCGCGGGCCTTCAGCAGCGGGTTCATCGGCACGACGACGCCGCCCATCCGCAGGACCCCGTAGTACGCCATCGCGAACTGCGGGACGTTCGGGAGCATGACGCCGACCCGGTCGCCGGGCCGCACCCCGCGCGCACGCAGCATGCCGGCGACGCGGGCGCTCGCGGCGTCGAGCTGCGCGTAGGTGAGCTCGTGGTCGCCGAGCACGAGCGCGGTGCGGTCGGGATGCCGGCGGGCCGTGTCCGTCAGATTGGCTGCGAGGTTCATGGCCGCGGAAGCTACGGCGGCGCGGGGCGGCGTTGAATGGCGTGCAGCGCCAAAGTCGGGGGCGGCGACGTTGGCGGCGGCCGACAACTCCCGCCGCCGCAGTGCCGGTGGGTGGCGGCACCGGCCGCCTGACCTACGCCGGGGCGGGCTGCGCGCTGAGCGGGATCAGCGCGCGTCAGGCCAGGGCGAGTCGGTCGGGACGCCGTCGCCGCCCTCCGGCTTCGGCCCGCCGACCGCGATCAGCTCGAGCCCGTCCGGGCCCGACTCGAACGCGCGCACGACTTCGGGCGCGACCCGCACGACGTCCCACTGCCGGATGTCCCGCACCTCGTCGTCGAGCCGCACGCGGCCGGAGCCGGAGACGACGACGTACGCCTCCTCCTGCTCGCGGTGGCTGTGGGCGGTCTGGTTGCGCGTGTTCGGCGCGTACCGCCAGTGGCTCACGCCCAGGTCGCGGGAGTTGAGCTGCTTGCGGCTGAAGCGGCCCTCCAGCCCGGGCACCCTCCCCTCGACCGAGTCGTCGATCTCGAGCAGGTTCACGATCGCGTAGTCAGGCATCGTCACGTTCTAGCGCTCGCCGTCACGGCTCGTCGTCGAGCCCCAGCGCGCGGGCGCGCCCACGCGCGGGCGCCGGATCGAACGGCGCTCGCTGCCACGTGGCGGTGCGTCGCTCCGTGTCGAGCAGCAGCCAGAACGCTCCCTCGTTCGCCTGCAGGTCGAGCCCGCCCCACCAGCCGAGTCTCCTCGCGGCCGGGACGGGCGCGCCGACCGCCCCCGGATTCAGCAGCCACTTGCCGAGGGAGACGTCGAGCGGTTCGCCCGGCCGGACCCTGGCCCGCCGGACCCGGCCGTCCGGCGCCTGCTGCCAGGCGGCCGGCTCGTGCGTGTGACCGACGAGTCCGAGCGGCTCGCGCTGGAGCCTGAGGCAATCCGCCGCGTTGGACGCTCCGACGTACTCCCGCACTGGATTGTGCGGCCCGCCGTGCCAGCACTGCACGCCGTCGCGGCGCGCCGCCGGCCTGCGCGAACGCATCCACTCGAGCTCGTCGGCGGTCAGCCGCTCGGCCGCCAGCTCGAGCGACCGGACCGCCGGCGATCCGGGCTCCCCGAAGCGCATCGGGTCCACCGAGCCGGTGACGCCGTAGTCGTGGTTGCCGACAAGCGCAACCCTGCAGCGCTCGCGGGTGCGCGAGACGACGTGTCCGGCGTCCGGCCCGCCGCCGACCATGTCGCCGAGCGACCACAGCTGCTCCGCGCCGCAGGCGCCCGAGGCGGCGAGGACGGCGTCGAGCGCCTCAGCGTGCGCGTGTGAGTCACCGAAGACCGCGACGAGCATCCAGGAACCGTAGATCGCGAAAGATGGGCAATCACGCCGATGCGGCGGCGGAGGGCGGTCCGTACCGTCGAGGGCGCATGTTCCCTCGACCCCCAAAGGAGTACCCATGAACACCTACGTGATCCTCCGGCGCAATGGCTGGCAGACGGCGGCGGACCTCGAGGAGGCGGCCGCCCGGTCGACCGCCGAAGGCGAGAAGATGGCCGACGACGTCCGCTGGATCCGCAGCTACGTGACCGCGGAGCCCGACGGCACCGTCGGCACGGTCTGCATCTACCAGGGCACCAGCCCTGAGGCCATCCGCGAGCACGCCTCGCGTGCCGGCCTGCCCGCCGACGAGGTCATCGACGTCTCCGGCACCGTCATCGTCCGGCCTGACCCGCAGCCCCTCGCGGTCTGACCCTGCGCTGCGGCCCCGGCCCACGCGCCGGGGCCGCTTGGCAGGATGCGGGCGATGACGGAGGTCGTCACCGCCCACACCGCCGACCTGCATCCCGCCACGCTCGCCGCGGCGCGGGCGCTGCTCGACGCCGTCTTCGCCGACGACATCACCGAGCACGACTGGGAGCACGCGCTCGGCGGCATCCACGCGCTCGTCTTCGAGGGCGACGAGCCGGTCGCGCACGGCTCGGTCGTCCAGCGGCGGCTCCTGCACGGCGGCCGCGCGCTCCGGGCCGGGTATGTGGAGGCCGTCGCCGTGCGCGCCGACCGCCGCCGGCGCGGCCACGGCGCGGCGGTCATGGACGCGCTCGAGCGGGTCGTGCGCGGCGCGTACGACCTCGGCGCGCTGGGCGCCAGCGAGGAGGGAGAGGAGCTCTACCGCAGCCGCGGCTGGAAGCAGTGGCAGGGCCCGCTGTTCGCGCTCACGCCGGACGGCGTCACCCGCACCCAGGAGGAGGATGGCGGCGTGTACGTGCTGCCGGTGAACGTGCCGCTCGACCTCGCCGGCGAGCTGACGTGCGACTGGCGCGACGGCGACGTCTGGTGACCGCGGCTACGCCCGCGAGGCCGCCCAACCGGCGTCCACGTCGGCGCCGCCCTCGAGCGTGACCCGGCGCCCGAACCGCAGCAGGACGGGATGCGAGGCGATCTTGCCGGCGACTAGCGCCTCGCCGAGCCGGAAGTCGGTCGAGAGGTCGACCAGGCCGGGCGGCGCGAAGCCGTACATGTCGCGGATGAACGCGGCGTCGGCCGCCGAGTTGAGCCGCATGAGCACGAGGTTGTCGCACTGGGAGAGCACGTTCTCGTGCACCTTCGCCGGGCGCTGGGTCGCGACGAGCATGTACACCCCGAACTTGCGCCCCTCGCCGGCGATCCGCACGGCGTGCTCGGTGGCGAGCGCGGTCAGCTCGTCGGCCGGCGCGCTGGGGCACACGTTGTGGGCCTCGTCGACGACGAGCAGAACCGGCGCCCGCCGGGCGCGCAGGTCCCACAGCCGGCGCAGGATGCTCTCGGCGACCACGGTCTGCTCCTCGCGCGTGCCGAGCGACCCGAGGTCCACCACCAGGCACCGGACCGCGTCGTCCTCGAGCGCGTCGAGCACCGACCCGGGCGTGTCGCGCGCCCACACGCCCCAGCGGCCGACGCCCAGGTTCTCGACCCGCTCGGCCAGCCCGCTCTTATGGGCCCGCGCCTCGTCGACGAGGCCGGCAAGCGTCTCGGGCTCCGCGTCGAGCAGCGCGGCGAGCTCGGCGTACTCGGCGCGGTCGCGGATCGGGTCGAGTCGCAGAAGCGCACCCTGCGTCGCGGTGCCCAGCTCGCCGAACCGCACCCGCAGCCGGGCGTCGCCCTCCGACCCGGCCGAGCGGACTGCGATGCCTCCGGCCAGCGCCCTCCAGCGCGCCGCCGCGTCCGGGTCCGCGTCGTCGCGGGTCTCCGGCAGACGCACGCAGTCGCCGTTGGGGTCGAGGATGACGATCTTGAGCTCGGTCTCCAGCAGCAGCTGCTCGAGCATCAGCCCGAGCGAGTAGCTCTTGCCCGACCCGGACTGGCCGCAGAGGAACGTGTGGCGGTCGAAGCCGCCGGCGTCGAGCGCCATCGGGACCTCGGGGACCAGGGCCAGGGCGCCAGCCGCCAAGCGCGCGCGGCGCCGCGCCGTCCGCTCGAGCCAGCCGCCGACCTCGTCCGCCGTCGCGACGCGCACGGCCCGGTCGCTGAACGGCGTCGCGCTCCCCTCGAGCAGCACGCCATCGCCCTGCGCCATGCGGATCGGGAGCTTGGCGCGCAGCTGCGCGTCCTCGCCGCCGAGGCCGACCTCGCCGGCCTCCACCGTCTCGATGCCGAGCGACCGCACCTGCCCGAGCGCCGTCGCCTTCTCGCTCTCGAGGGCGACGTAGCCGCCGAGCCGGAGCTCGAGCCCGTCGACCGCGGACTGGAACGTGAAGCGGCGCCCGTCGACCGAGGTCGCGAGGGGGAGGATCGACGACTCGATATCCCGGCGCAGGGAGCGGAACGTCTCGAACCGCGAGTCGACCGTGGACATCGTCCGATCGTCGCGCACACGCCGCCAACGCGGCAACCGTGGCCGCGCGCTGCTTGCGGGCGGTGCGCACGAGCCGTGGGTCGGTGCGGGCACCATTGCCCGCGCCGGATCGCCCTGGCACGCTGCGGGCATGCGTGACGGCGGCGAGCCGCGCGACCTCGCCGGGCTCTTCGCGGCGCCGCGGTGGCTGCGCGACTTCGGCACGTCGGCGTGGCTCGCCGTCGGCGTCGTGCTGTTCGTCGCCGCGACGGTCTCGATCCTCGCCCTGACGCGCACGATCGTGATGCCGGTGATCACCGCCGCCGTCGTCGCTGCGGTGGCCTCGCCGCTGGTTCGCCGGTTCGAGCGGCGCGGGATCGGGGCGGCGCTCTTCCTCGTCGCGATGATCGTGCTGTCCGCCGCCGCGGTCGCGCTCGTCCTGGCCGCCGTCACGAGCCAGCTCGACGCGCTGCGGGGCGACCTGTCGGCGGCCAAGGACACGATCGCCGGCTGGCTGACCGACGTCGGCGTGGACCGCGAGACGGCGGTCAACGCGAACGAGGACGCGTCGTCGGCCCTGAGCGCCGCCGTCCCGGCGCTGCTCGAGGGCGTCGTCGGCGGGATCGAGAAGCTCTCCTCGTTGGTCGTCTTCCTGTCGCTCACGGCGCTGAGCCTGTTCTTCCTGCTCAAGGACGGGCCGCTGATCCGGCACTGGGCCGAGGGGCACATGCGGGTGCCCCGCCCGGTCGCCCACCAGATCGGCGACCGCGTCCTGCAGTCGCTTCGCGGCTACTTCCTCGGCGTCACCTTCGTGGCGATCTTCAACGCCGTCGTCGTCTGCCTCGGCGCGCTGCTGTTCGGCGTCCCGCTGGTAGGGACGATCGCGGTGGTCACGTTCCTCGGCGCCTACATCCCGTACCTCGGCGCCTGGGGCGCAGGGGCGTTCACGGTCCTCATCGCGCTCGGCGGGGCGGGCACCGACGCCGCGATCGCGATGATCGTCGTCCAGCTGCTCGCGAACGGGGTCCTCCAGCAGCTCGTGCAGCCGATCGCGTACAGCGCGGCGCTCGACATCCACCCGCTCGCCGTCCTGATCGTGACGATCGCGGCCGGCGCGCTGTTCGGCGCCGTCGGGCTCATCCTGGCGGCGCCCCTGACCGCCGCCGCCACCCGCGTCGCGGAGGACCTGTCGGCCCGCGCGCCGGCCGAGGCGGACGCCGTCGTGACGCCGGCTTAGGTCTCCGGCGACCGCCGCGCAGGCCGGCCGAGGTTCGTGACCAGGACCGAGACGATGGTCACCAAGTAGATCTGGCCGATCAGCGCCTCGAAGATGGCGAGCGTGTGACCGAGGTCACTGCGGGCGACGAAGTCGCCATAGCCGACCGTCGTCAGCGTGGTGAAGCTGAAGTACAGGCAGTGCGACGCTGTGGTGTCCTGGCCGCCCGCGAAGAACGGGTCCCCACCCAGCCGGTCGATCGCGCCATAGGTGAACGCGAACAGCATGCCGAGGAGCATGTACAGGGAGAGCACGCCGAGCACGGCCTCCAGGCGTACCTGCCCGCTCGCGCGCAGGTCACGTGTCACGCCGATCGCCACGGCCGGCGGGCCAAGTGCGACGACCAGCGCGTTCATCGCACGCACCGCGCCCTCGCCCACGCCGCCGCCCCCGGCGCGGATGATGCTCAAGACCAGCATGACCGCCGAGAGCGCCGCTGCGAGCCGGACGACGCGCGGCCCGAGGCCCGCCGCGCGGACGGCCAGCAGGGCGGTCGCGGCGGCCAGCGCGGTCACGGTGAGCTGCTGCAGCTTGCCCGCGGGCGCGATCCCCTGCACGGCCAGCGACAGGAGGATCGTGACCAGCAGGAGCCCGTAGCGCCGCCGCTGCACCGCGCGAGCATCGCCCGCGGCGGTGGGGAGTGCCACCGGGCGCGCCTGTGTCCGGACGGGGGTGGTCACCCGCGCCGGTGTCGTGGCCGCACGCGACCTCGACACCGGCGAGCGCCATTGCCCGTGCCCGTCGAGGGCCGGAGGATGGCATCGTGGGCCTGCTGTGGGGAACCATCGCGGTGCTGCTGATGATCGTGTGGGTCATCAGCGTCGTCGACATCGTCCGCCGGCACCTCGGCGCATCGGGCACGATCGGCTGGATCCTGCTCGTCACCGTCCTGCCGTTCATCGGCGCGATCGTGTACTGGGCGCTGCGGAAGCCCACGCAGGAGGAGCTGGAGCGGCTCGGCATCGCGACCCCCGAGAGCCACGACGGGGTTTCACGGCCGCCGGTCGTGTGAGCTAGGCGAGGGCCAAGCCCTCGGCCGCGGCGGACGGCGCGAGGTCCGGCAGCCGCATCATGCGGAACGCGTTCAGGAGCCCGGCCAGTGCCGCGAGCAGCGGCACGAGCAGCGCCACCTGGAGCGCGAGCGGCCGGGCGTCGGTGTTGATCCTCAGGATCTCGTCCCGGATCTCCTCGGGCTGGTCGGCCAGCAGCTCCTCGAGCTGCGTGTTGCTCATCACCTGCGCGTCGTCCTCCAGCACCTCGGCGACCCTCGCCTGATCGGCCGGCGGCAGCACGCTGCTCGCGTCCGCCTTGTTCGTGAAGGCGATCGAGAGCGTCGCGAGCATGATCGCGCCGGCGAACGCGAGCCCGAAGGACAGCCCGAAGGACCCCGCGGCCGAGTTGATTCCCGCGGCCTCGCTGACGCGCTCCTCCGAGATCGGGGCGAGCGTGTAGTTGTTGAGCTGCGAGACGAGCAGTCCGAGGCCCGAGCCGACGATCACCAGCGGGACTACCAGGGCCCACCCCGACTCGGCCCGCGGCACGATCGGGAGCAGCAGCGCGACCCCTGTCGTCACGAGCCCGAAGCCGAGCCGGATGATGGCGCTCGGCCGGCGCTCGCCCGCCCGCCGGCCCGCCAGGAGCGCGACCGCGAACATGCTGAGCGACAGCGGAGCCAGCGACAGGCCGGCCTCCATCGCGTCGTACTCGAGCACCATCTGGAGATAGATGGGCAACGCGATCATGCAGCCGCCCAGCGTGATCTGCTGCAGCCCCTGGCCCGTGACGCCGGTGCGGAAGTGCGCGGAGCGGAACAGGTCCGGGTCGATCAGCGTCGGCTTGCCCCGCCGCTTGCGCCGCGTAAGCCAGTAGATCAGCGCGCCGAGCGCCGCCCCGCCGGCGGCGAGCAGTGCGGCCACCGACTCGCCGCCCTCCTGCCAGACGAGGATGCCGAGCACGACGCCGCCCATCCCGAGCACCGACAGCAGCGCCCCGACGGGATCGACGGAGCGCGAGCCCGTGTACGGCACGTCGTGGACGAGCCTGATCCCTGAGAGCACGATGGCGATGACGACCGCCTCGAGCAGGAAGGCGACGCGCCAGGACAGGTACGTCGTGATGAAGCCGCCGATCAGCGGTCCGACCGCGGCCGCGATGGCGGCCGACGCGCCGACGAGGGCGTAGACCTTCTTCTGCGCGGCTCCTTCGAAGTTGCCGTGGATGAGCGACTGCATCGACGGCAGGAGCAAGGATGCGCCGAGGCCGCCGATCAGCGCCCAGAAGACGATGATGGCGAAGAGGTCCTGCGCGAGCGTCATGGCGATCGCGCCGATCGCATAGCCCAGCAGCCCGAGGATGTACGCCCGCTTGCGACCGAAGAGGTCGCCGACCTTGCTGCCGATGAGGATGAACGCCGCGGACACGAGCGCCTCGAGCGCGATCGCCGACTGGACGCCGCTGACCGTCGTGTCCAGGTCGCGCACCACCGCCGAGATCGACACGTTCATCAGGGAGGTGTCGACGACGAGCACGAACATCGCCATCGCGAGCAGGAGCGGAAGCCATCGTGACGTCGGTGCCATCGCTCGCCGCCCGTCAGCTGCCGTACTCGTCCAGACGCTCCGCCAGGATGATCCGGGCGGCAGCCTCGAGCAGCGCGAGGTGTGAGAAGGCCTGCGGGAAGTTGCCGAGATGGCGGCCGGTCGCGGTGTCGAACTCCTCCGCGTAGAGCCCGAGCGGCGAGGCGATCCGCAGCAGACGCTCCATCAGGTCGCGCGCGCGCTGGAGCTCACCGATCACGGCCAGGCCGGAGACCAGCCAGAACGAGCAGATCAGGAACGTCCCCTCGCGGCCCGCGAGGCCGTCGTCGGTCTCCTCGGTCCGGTAGCGCAGCACGAAGCCGTCCTCGGTCAGCTCGTCGGCGATCGCCAGCACCGTGGCCCGCAGGCGCGGATCGTCCGCGGGGAGGAACCCGAGGATGGCCGCGAGCAGCGCCGACGCGTCGAGCGCGTCGGTGCCGTAGTGCTGACGCAGCGCGCCGCGCGCGTCCACGCCGTGCTCGAGGATGTCGGCGCGGATCTCGTCGGCCTCGAGCGCCCACGCGCGGGCGCGCTCGCCGTCGCCCCGGATGCCGGCCAGCGCCGCGGCGCGGTCGAGCGCCACCCAGCCCATCAGCTTCGAGGAGACGTAGTGCTGTGGCTCGCCGCGCGCCTCCCAGATGCCCTGGTCCGGCTCGCGCCAGGCGCGCGTCGCGCAGTCGGCCTGCGTCTCGACGATCGGCCACAGCCGCCGCGGGAGCCGCTGGCTGCGGTGCGTGTGGAGCAGGATCGAGTCGAGCACCGCGCCGTAGACATCGTTCTGCCGCTGGTCGAACGCGCCGTTCCCGATCCTCACCGGCCGCGCCCCGTCGTAGCCCGAGAGGTTGTCCAGCGTCGACTCGGTCAGGTCGCGGCGGCCGTCGATCCCGTACATGATCTGGAGCGCCCCGTCGGCGTTCGGCTCGAGGTCGGCGACGTACTGGATGAACTCGTCCGCCTCCCAGTCGAGGTTGAGCCAGTGCAGCGCCCGCAGCGTGAAGGTCGAGTCGCGCATCCAGGCGTAGCGGTAGTCCCAGTTGCGCTCGCCGCCCGGCGTCTCGGGCAGCGAAGTCGTGAGCGCGGCGACCGTGGCGCCCGTGGGCATGAAGGTCAGCCCCTTGATGGTCAACGCCGACCGCTCGATCGCCTCGCGCCAGCGATGATCGACGGGTCGCGCCCGGTCCAGCCAGTCGCGCCAGAACGAGCACGTCGCGGTCAGCCGCTGGTCGGCCTCCTCGGCATCGGCAGGGGAGGTCAGGCCGTCCGCCCAGGACAGCGAGCAGAACTGGCGCTCCCCGGCGCGCAGCGCATGGCGCGCGCGGACGCGGCCGCCTTCGACGCCGAGCGCCATGTCGGTCTGGAGCCGGATCCTCGCGTCACCGCCGGCGGCGTCGGCGGTGCCGAGCACGTCGCCGGACAGCGTCCACTCCGCGGTCACGCTGCCGTAGTCGAAGACCGGCTCGCACACGAGCTCGATCTCGACCACGCCGTCGACGCACGTGACGACGCGGACCAGCAGATGGTCGGCGTCCTCGTCCGCGGGGGGACGCGTGTGCGGCGTGACGGTGTCGACGCCGCGGCGGGGGCCCATCGTCAGCGCGTCGCGGACCACCACCCAGCCGCCAGGCGCGTGCCACGTCGTGACGAGCACGTTCGTTCCCGCCTCGTACTGGCGTGCGGTCGGGACGGTGAGCCCGTACGGGCCGAGGCGGAAGCCGCCCGCCTGGCGGTCGAGCAGACTGCCGAACACGCTCGGCGAGTCGAACCGCGGCACGCACAGCCAATCGACCGTGCCGTCGGGCGCGACGAGCGCGCCGGTGTGGCAGTCCGACAGGAACGCGTAGTCCGCGATCGGCGGAAACGGCGACGGCCGCGCCGCGCTCTGCGGCCACTCGATCGCGCGAAGCGCGGCGTCCCCGTCAGCGCCCGGGCCGGCCTGGATCGCCATGCGGCGACCGTACGCGGGATTCCGCGCCGGGCCAATGGTGTCGCCCGGCGTCACGCAGGCGTGCCCACCCCACCGGAGGCACGGAAGCCGTCACAGGTAGTAGGTCAGCTTGTCCGACAGCCAGCCGTGGAGCCGCGCGCGCGACCCCGCGGGCGACGCACCGGGCTCGGCGCGCGCGACGCCGGGTCCGAACAACCGGTCCTCGAGCTGGGTCGCGAGCTCCGAGCTGCGGGCGATCATCATGATCTCCGAGTTGCGGTAGAGCGCCCACGCGTCGAGGTTGACGGTGCCGAAGCTGGCGATGTCGTCGGCCACGACCACCTTGGCATGGACAACGGTGCCGCCCAGCTCCCAGACTTCGATTCCCGCCCTGAGCAGGTCGGCGTACCGGTGCTTGAGGGCGGCCGTGGCCGCCGCGTTGTTCGACCGCTCGGAGACGACGAGCCGCACCTTCACTCCCCGCTCGGCGGCCGCGAGGATCAGCTCGATCATCGCGCGGTCGGTCAAGTACGGGTTCATCACGTCCAGGCGCTCGCGCGCCCCCTCGATCTGCTCTGCGACCGCCTGCGAGGCGGCGACGAAGCCGCCGGGAATGACCTGGGCGAGCGCGATCGGCGTCGATCCCGCTTGGGCCGGCTCGGGGAAGCACGGCGCGAGGTCGGCCGGCAGCGCGCCGCCGTAGCCGCGGAAGCTCGTGAGGAATGCCGCCTGCGTCTGGCGGACGACGTCGCCGGTGACGCGGACCATCACGTCGTGGAAGCTACCGTCGCGGAAATGGTCCTCGATACCGGCTCCGCCGGTCCAGGCGATCGCTCCGTCGACGACGTAGAGCTTGCGATGGTCGGCGCGACCGAGATCGTCTCGCCAGGGGTCGTTCACCACGATCTGCGCTCCAGCGGCGGCGAGTCGCGTGAACATCGCTCGCGACGCCCCGTAGGGCCTGGAGCCAAAGCCGTCGACGATCACCCGCACGTCGACGCCCGCGGCGAGCTTCCGCTCGAGCAGCGCCGCGAACCGTAGTCCCACGTCGCCCCCCCGCCAGCCGAACATGAGGATGTGGACGGAGGAGCGCGCGCCGTCGACGTCGGCGAAGATGCGCGGGAAGAACGTGACGCCGTCGACCCAGGGCTCGATGGTCGCCGCCGTCGACCATGCGAAGTCCAGCGCCGCGTCGCGTGGCCGCGTCCCGTTCCGGTCGGCGAACGCGGCCGTCGCGGCCAGGGCGCCGGCCGCCGTCACCGCGTCGGGCGGCGGCGGCCAGCACGGTCGCTGCCTTATGGCGAGCACGCGCCGGTGGGCGCCGGCTACCAGCGCCGCACCTCCCAGCGCGAGAGGGGCCGCGAGTCTCAGGCCGTTGCACCCACCTGCTCGTCGACGAGCGCCTCGAGGCCGGTTTCGGCGCCGCGCGCGAGAACGATCACCGGGCAGCTCGCCTCGGCGCCGGCGTGCACCGTCCCGACGATAAGCGGGGCGCCGGTGAACTCGGCGGCGGCGATCCCGAACTCGACCGGTGCGCGGTCGTCGATTGCCGCGTCGAACCCGACAACGATGGGTCTGGCCATGACACGTTTCTCCTCGGTGGACCTGCGAGCATCGCGGGCGGTCCGTGGCGCCGCAATGGTGCTCTCACGCACGCGGCGGTGCTGCCCGCACGAGGTCGTGCGCGCATCCGTCGCGGCCCGTGCCTGCATCCTTGCCCACCCCTCCGTGAGTCGACGATCCTCCGGCCGATGGATGGTGCGGCGATCTCGCGGCGCAGGTTCCTCGCCCCGCTGGCGCTGGCGCAGTTCATCTGCAGCTTCGCCGGCTCGAACATGAACGTGATGATCAACGACATCACGGAGGACCTGGACACCACCGTTCAGGGCGTGCAGGCGGCGATCACGCTCTTCCTCCTCGTGATGGCGATCCTCATGATCCCCTGCAGCAAGCTCACCGACCGCTGGGGCCGGAAGCGCTGCTTCACCGGGGGATTGGTGCTGTACGGGATCGGCGCGCTTCTGAGTGCGGTCGCCCCCGGGCTCGGGGTGCTGATCCTCGGCAACTCGGTGCTCGAGGGGATCGGCACGGCGTTGTTGATCCCGCCCGTCTACATCCTCACCACGCTGCACTTCCGCGACATGACGTCGCGTGCGCGCGCGTTCGGCGTGATCAGCGGCATGGGCGGCATCGGGGCGGCCGCCGGGCCGTTGATCGGCGGCCTCATCACCAGCGCGATCAGCTGGCGGGCCGCGTTCGTCTTCCAGGCCGTGATCGTCGCGGCCATCGTCGTGCTCAGCCGGCGGATCGAGGATCCCGTCCCGGCCGACCCGACGCGGCCATTCGATGCGTTCGGGGCGGTGCTGTCGGCGGTCGGCATGTTCTTCGTGGTCTTCGGCATCCTGCAGGCCGACACCAACGCGCTGCTGATGGCCGCGTTGCTCGTCGGCGGCGCCGCGTTCCTCGCCTGGTTCTTCCTTTACACCCGCGGACGCGAGCGGGCCGGCAAGGAGCCGCTGCTCTCGCTCGCCCTCTTCAGGAACCGGACCTCCAACCTCGCGCTCGTGACCCAGAACGTCCAGTGGCTGCTGCTCATGGGCGTCTCCTTCGTGGTCGCCGTGTATCTGCAGACGGTCCGCGGCTACAACGCGATCGAGACGGGCGTCGTCTTCACGGCCGCGACGGTCGGCGTGCTGCTCTCGTCGCTGGCCGCGGAGCGACTCGCGAAGCGGCGGTCGCAGCGCACGCTGATCATGGCGGGCTTCGTGGTGACCGTCGCCGGGATCGCGCTGCTCCTGGCTCTCGTGGGCGCGTCGTCGCGCGTGGTCGCCTTCGCGCCGGGCCTCTTCCTCATCGGGACCGGGCTCGGCGTGATGCTGACGCCGTCGGTCAACGTCGTGCAGTCGAGCTTCCCGGAGGAGGTGCAGGGCGAGATCTCCGGGCTCTCCCGCAGCGTGTCCAATCTGGGCTCCTCGTTCGGCACGGCCATCGCCGGAACGATCCTCGTCTCGGACCTGGCGTCGGGCAACGACAGCTACGTGCTGGCGATGATCGTGCTCGCCGCCGTGGCCCTGATCGGCCTCGCGGCTGCCATCCGCCTCCCCCGCGAGCCCGCGCACCGCGGTGCCTCGATCGCACCCGCGACGCCGGTCACGCCGGGCTCACGGACTTAGCGTCTCCGCGCACGATGCGTTGAGCGACTCGATCTCGCTCATCGCCTGGGTCACGCCTTCGGAGAGCGAGGCGGCGTCGAAGGCGCCGCCGATCGCCGAAACGTACCCGCGCGCGCACGCGCCCGCGGCTTCCGCCTGGGCTGCCGCCTCGTCGGCACGCGCGTCGGCCTTCTCGACCTCGTCCTGCGCGCTGTCCGCCCGGGCGTTCGCGTCTGCCGCGGCCTGATCGGCCTTGTCGATCGCGGCCTGCGTCTCCTCCTGGGTGGCCGCCGCCGCGCCCTCGAGCTCGTCGATCTGCTGGCCGAGCGCGTCGAATGCCTGCTGCGCGTCCGCTGTCAGGCTCGCCGCGGCGTCCTGGACGTTGTCCGCGACGCCCTTCTGCTCCTCGAGCTGCTGCTGCTGAGCGGCGATCTGCGCGTCCTTGTCGTCAACGTCGGAGCGCAGCGAGAGCGCCCAGGCGCCGAGGCCGACCACCGCGACCAGCAAGACGACGGTCGCGACGACCCACTTCGTCGCGGGGTGGCGAGGTTGCGCGGAGGAGTCGGTCATTGCCCTATCGTCGAGCGGACGCCTGCGCCACGGCAATGAGGCGTGCGGGCGTTCGCCGGGGTGGCGCGCACGAGCGCCGTCGGCATGGGAGCCCCATCGGCACAGACCGGCGCACCCGGTGGCACGCGGGTGCGCGACGGGCGAGGCTGAGGCCTGCCGATCGACGAAGGAGGAGCCGTGAGCCGAGAGCAGTACGAGGAAATGGGCCCCGTCGACTACGTCGTCATCGAGTGGCCCCAGCAGCAGCCCACCGGCGAGGCGGCCCCGCTCATCCTGGACCTCGTCGACAAGGGCATCATCCGCATCCTCGACGTCGCGTTCCTCGCCAAGGACACCGATGGCACGGTCGCGACGCTCGAGCTCGGCTCGATCAACGGCGGGAGCGAGGGCTTCGGTGAGTTCGAGGGCGCCTCGTCCGGCCTGCTGGGCGACGACGAACTCGAGGACGCGGCCTCGGTGCTCGAGCCCGGCACGTCCGCCGCCGTGATCGTGTGGGAGAACCGCTGGCTCGCGCCCGTCGCCGTCGCGCTCAGGCGCTCCGGCGGCCAGCTCGTCGCGAGCGGCCGCATCCCGATCCAGGCCATCCTCGCCGCGCTCGACGCCGTCGAGGCGACCAACTAGACGAGGAGGAGAGACCATGCCCGGACTGCTTCGCGGCGTCGCCCGCACCGCCGTAGTCGCCGGAACCGCCACCGCCGTCAGCAACCGCGTCTCGCGCCGGCAGGCACGGCGCTGGGGCTACGCCGACGAGCCCGAGCCGGAGCCCCAGTACGAGCAGCAGCAGGCTCCGCCGCCCCCACCGCCGCCGCCGGCGGCCGATCCGATCGCCCAGCTCAAGGAGCTCGCGGCGCTCCGCGAGCAGGGCATCCTCACCGACGAGGAGTTCGCGGCGCAGAAAGCGAAGCTCCTCGGCTGACCTAGAGCTCGAGCCGCTCTCCCGGCTGCAGGACCCGCACGGAGACCCCGGGCGCATGGACGGCCGTGCGCTCGGCGAACTCCCGCGCCGGCATCCCCGGGTCCGCGCGCCACCACACGCGCGGCCCGGCGAGCGTGCCCCAGTGGATCGGCACGGCGACCCTCGGTGCGAGCAGCGCCGCCGCGCGCGCGGCGCGCTCCGGGTCGAGGTGGCCCGGCCCGACCTTCGGGCCCCAGCCCCACACCGGCAGCAGCGCGACGTCGAGCTCGCCCGCGAGGTCGGCCATCCCGTCGAAGACGTCGGTGTCGCCGTAGAAGCCGACGCGCGGCCCGCTCCCGATGACGTAGCCGATCGCCGGCCGCCGCGGCCCGATCGGAAAGCGGCGCCCGTCGTGCTCGGCGCGGATCGCGAGCACCTCGACGTCCCCGGCGCGGACGCGCTCTCCCACGACGGCCTCGACGACGGCGTGGCCGGACCGTCGCACGGGCCCCGCGCAACCGGGTGGCGCGATCACCGGCACGTCATGTGGCACGCGCCGCAGCGACAGCAGGTCGAGGTGGTCGTGGTGCGCGTGCGAGATGAGGACCGCGTCGATTCCGGCGCAGACGTCCGCGGGCGGCGGCGGCGCGATCCGGCGGATGTGGCCGATCCGGCTGCGAAGCACTGGATCGGTCAGCACGCGAACACCGCCGAGCTCGACCAGCACGCTCGAGTGCCCGACGTAGGTGATGGCATCCCGGGGCATGCCGGGAGCCTCTCACGCGTCCGCACCACTGCGGTTCGCATGCGGACACCCTTGGCTGCCACGCGCCGCTGAGAGAGTCTGAACGCGCCAGCCGCGATCGCGGTCCGTCAGCCAGGAGGTGCTCGAGGTGTTGTTCGCAGCCGACTATCCGTTCCTCGACATCTTCTGGACGATGTTGATCTTCTTCATGTGGGTGATCTGGATCTGGATCCTCGTCACCGTGCTGATGGACCTCTTCCGCCGCCACGACATCGGCGGCTGGGGGAAGGCGGCGTGGACGCTGTTCGTGGTCGTGCTGCCGTTCCTCGGCGTGTTCATGTACCTGGTGACGCAGGGCCGGCAGATGGCCGAGCGCCGCGCGTCGGAGGTGCAGGCCAGCCAGGCGTCGTTCGACCATTACGTCCGCAGCGTTGCGACCAACGGCGGCGCGACCGACCAGATCGCAAGGGCGAAGGAGCTGCTCGACAGCGGCGCGATCGACCAGGCCGAGTTCGAGCAGCTCAAGCGCAAGGCACTCGCGACCTGAACCACAATCCAGACCGTTCAGGGCGGCGCTACGCACATAAGTAGTAGCGCTGGAAAATAGAAGTTCGCGATCTGACCGTAGTCCGGTTAGTGTCGGTCCATGAGCGCGGTCGTCCCGGTCGCCGAACGGCTCCCGGCCCGCCACGATTCTCGTCGGGTCGTGCTCGCCGGATTGGCGGTCGCCGCGGTGGCGGCGACGGCGGTGCCGGTCGTCGTCACGGTCTCAGGCCCGGCCGAGCAGGCGGCGCAGGTGGCCGTCGCCCGGGCGTTCATGGTGGGCGTCACGATCGCGATCGGGCTCTATGCGTGGCATCGCGGCTCGGACCGGCGTCTCGGGCTGCTGCTGGTGCTCACCGGCGCCGGCTGGTGCCTGACGACGCTCGCGGAATCCGGGGACGAGCTGGTCTACACGCTCGGCCGGATCGCGGGCTGGCTGATCGAGGTGCTGCTCGTCTACCTGGTCCTCGCGTTCCCGGACGGCCGGCTCCCGGGGCGGGTCGACCGCCGGCTGGTCGCTGCCATGGGCGTCGTGGTGCTGGTGCTGTTCGTGCCGCGGCTCGCCCTCGCGGAGGACTTCACCGTCCCGAGCCCGTATACGAGCTGCGTCGAGCACTGTCCCGCGAACGCGTTCATGCTCGTCGACTCCGAACCGGCGTTCGTCGAGGGGATCATGCGGCCGCTGGGCGCGATCCTGGTGTTCGCGGTGATGCTCGCCGTCGTCGCGCGCATGGTCGGGCGGATGCGCGCCGCGACCCCCGTGACGCGCCGGATGTTCGGCCCGGTGGTCACGATCGCCACCGCGCGCGCCGGGCTCCTCGGCGTCGCGATCGTCCTGCGCGACCTCGAGCCGATGTGGCCCCTGGAGGCGGTCGCGTGGCTGCTGGCGCTGGCGGTGCCCGCCATCGCGCTGGCCTTCCTCGTCGGGATCATGCGCTGGCGACTGTTCGCCGAGACCGCGCTGCAGCGGCTCGCGATGTGCGTCGGCGCGTTGCCCGACGCGGCAACACTCCGGCGGGCGCTGGCGGAGTCCTTCAGCGACCCCACGATCGAGATCGTGTATCCGGGATCGGACGCGGGGTGGATCGACTCCCGCGGAGGCGCGACTTCGCTCCCGGAGCCCGACAGCGGGCGCAGCGTCAGCGAGGTGCGTCATGACGGCGCTGTGGTCGCGGCCGTCGTCCACGATGCGGGCCTCGACGCGCGGCCGGAGCTGCTCGAGGCCGGCGTCGCGATGGCCCGCGTCGTCCTCGACAACCAGCGCCTGACGGCCGAGGCGCAGGCGTCGATGCGCGAGCTGCGCGGCTCCAGGGCCCGCCTCGCGGCCGGCGCGGAGCGTGAGCGCCGCCGGATCGAGCGCGACCTGCACGACGGCGCTCAGCAGCGCCTCGTCGCGCTCAGGATCGAGCTCGAGCTTGTGGAGGAGCTCGTGCGCGAGGACCCCGAGCGGGGCGCCGCGCGCCTGCACGAGCTCGAGGGCGACGTCGACGAGGCGCTGGAGGAGCTGCGGGCGCTTGCGCACGGGGTGTACCCGCCCCTGCTCGCGGACCGGGGGCTCGCCGAGGCCCTGAGGGCGGTCGCAGCCCGCTCGACGATCGCCGTCGAGCTCGACGTCCACGCCGGCGGCCGGTATCCGCCGGAGGTGGAGAGCGCCGTGTACTTCTGCGTGCTGGAGGCGATCCAGAACGTGCAGAAGCATGCGCGCGCCGCGCGGCGGATCGTCGTCCGGCTCGACGGCGACTCGCGAGGCGAGCTGCGGTTCAGCGTGCGCGACGACGGACCTGGGGCGGCCGTCCTGTCCCCCGGCTCCGGGATCACCAACATGCGGGACCGGCTGGCCGCGGTCGGGGGCGCTGCCTGGGTCACGTCGACGCCCGGGGTCGGCACGGTCGTGCGCGGGCGCCTACCCACCACGGCCCCGGTCTGACCGCGTCAGCCGGTACGAGCCCGTCCGTGCGCCGCCCAGACGTCTCGCAGCGCTCGCCGCGAGAGATCCTGCTTCCGCACCTTGGCGGCCACCCCGACCGGGTCGTTCGAGGCGTCCGGGAACTCCTCGAGCGAGATCAGCACGACGACGGCGTCCGGCTCGGCCGCGAGCAGGCGGCGCGCCGTCTCGATCCCGTCCATGCCCGGCATGCGCACGTCCAGCAGCACGAGGTCGGGCCGCAGCGCGGCCGCGAGCTCGAGCGCCTCGGGCCCCGAGCTGGCCTGTCCGATCTCCTGGAATCCCGGTGTCGCTGCGATCAGCTCGCGGGCTGCGCGCAGGAAGATCGCCTGGTCGTCGACCGTGAGCACCGTGACCGCGCGTTCGGCCACCATCGCTCGAACGTCGCGCATCCGCCCCGATGCGGCAAGGAGACGCCCCGGCGGATCGAGGCCGTGCGCACACGAGGGCGGACGGGGTGCACGGCTGGTTGACGCCCATCCAGGCCCGGCGGATAGTTGACCCATGACCTCCGGGACGACGGTCACCGGAGACGGACAGGGCGAGGCGATCCGCGTCGTGCTCGCCGACGACAGCTACCTCGTCCGCGAGGCGCTCGACCATGTGCTCGCAGAGGCCGACGGGATCGAGGTCGTGGCGTCGTGCCGCGACCGCGACTCCCTTCGCCGGGCGATCGAGGAGGAGCGCCCCGACGTGGTGGTGACCGACATCCGCATGCCGCCCTCGGACACCGACGAGGGACTGCAGGTGGCGGCCGACCTGCGGCGGACGAACCCCGGGGTCGGCGTCGTGGTCCTCAGCCAGTTCGCCGATCCCCGCTACAGCCTCGCGCTGCTGGACGACGGCTCGGACGGGCGCGCGTATCTGCTGAAGGAGCGCGTCCAGCACCGCGGCCAGCTCGTCTCGGCGATCGAGACCGTCGCCAACGGCGGGTCGGTGATCGACGCGAAGGTCGTCGAGGCGCTCATCACCGCCCGCAGCCGCGCCGAGCGCTCGCCGCTGGCCGAGATGACGCCGCGCGAGCTCGAGATCCTCGCGTTCGTCGCCCGGGGCCACAGCAACCAGGCGATCGCCGACGAGCTGGTGCTCACCAAGCGCGCGGTCGAGAAGCACATCAACGCGATCTTCCTCAAGCTCGGGCTGACCGAGGCGCTGGACGTGAGCCGCCGGGTGAAGGCGGCGCTGATCTACCTCGCCGAGAGCGAGGCGCGCTGAGCCGCCCAGCGGTGATCCGCGACCGGGAAGCCGCGCTCGCCTGGCGCCCCGAGCGCCCGCGGCTTCGCGTCGTGCGGCTGCTTGCGGCGTGGCTCGCGAACGCGCTCGCGCTTCTGATCGCCGCGGCCGTCGTCCCCGGCGCGGACGTCAACGGGTTCGAGGGCGCGGTCCTCGTCGCGGCGATCGTCGCGGTGCTGAACGCGGTCCTGCCGCCGCTGGTCGCGGCGCTCCGGCTGCCGTTCACGGTCGCCATCGGCTTCCTGCTCGTCCTCGCGCTCGACGCCGCGATGCTGCTGTGGGCGGCCGACATCGCGCCCGAGGCGATCAACCTCTCCGGCTTCGGCACCGCGTTCGCGGTCTCACTCATCGCGTCGGCGCTCAGCGCTGCGATCGGCACCATGGTCGGCATCGACGACGACGCCTCGTACTCGCTCCAGATCGCGCGGCGGGTGGCGAGGCGGACCGGGACGCCGATCGCCACCGATGCGCCGGGGGTCCTGTTCCTCGAGATCGACGGGCTCGCGCTGCCCGTCCTGCGCCGCGCGATCCGCGACGGCACCACGCCCACCATGTCGCGCTGGCTGGCCGACGGGAGCCACCGGCTACTGGAGTGGGAGACCGACCTGTCGTCGCAGACAGGCGCGAGCCAGGCCGGCATCCTGCTCGGCGACAACGACGACATCCCGGCGTTCCGGTGGGTCGACAAGCCGACCGGCCGGACGGTCACGTGCTCGAACCCCGACGATTGCGCCGAGATCGAGCGCGCCCGCTCCAGCGGTCAGGGGCTGCTCACGGACGGCGGCACCAGCCGCGGCAACCTGCTCTCCGGCGAGGCCGACGCCGCGATCCTCACCGTCAGCCGCGTGGCCGCCGAGAAGGCGGCCAACCCCGGCTACCGCGTCTTCCTGGCCAACGCGCAGAACGTCACGCGCACGTTCGTCCTCACGCTGTGGGAGCTCTGCCTCGAGCTGGTGGCGGCCGCCCGCCAGCGCCGGCGCGACGTGCACCCGCGCGGCCACCGCGGCGGCTCGTACCCACTCATCCGCGCGGGGATGTGCGTGTTCGTTCGCGACCTGATCGTGTTCTCCGTGCTGCAGGACATGTTCCGCGGCGTCCCGGCCGTCTACGCGACGTTCTCCAGCTACGACGAGGTGGCCCACCACTCCGGGCTCGAGCGCCCCGACACGATCGAGGCGCTGCGCAAGCTCGACCAGCGCTTCGGCATGATCGAGCGCGCGCGCCGGTACGCGCCGCGGCCGTACGAGATCGTCGTGCTGTCCGACCACGGGCAGACGCAGGGTGCGACGTTCAAGCAGCGCAACGGGCAGGGGCTCGAGGACCTCGTGCAGCAGGCGATCTCGCAGGGCAAGGTGGCGGCGCTCGCCGCCGGCGACGAGAACGCGAACGCGATGAACCTCGCCCTCGACGAGGCGACGGGGCGCACCGGGAAGAGCGCCGACGGAACGGACCCCGACCTCGACCCGACCGACGTCGTCGTGCTGGGCTCCGGCAACCTCGGCCTGATCTACCTGATGGAGAGCCCCCAGCGGCTCACGCTCGAGGAGATCCGCGAGCGGCACCCTGGGCTGATCCCGGCGCTGTGCGAGCACCCGCACGTCGGGTTCGTGCTCGTGCGCTCCGAGGTGGACGGCGCGGTCGCGCTCGGGGCGGGCGGCTCGCACCGGCTCGCCGACGGGCTCGTCACGGGCGAGGACCCGCTCGCGGGCTTCTCGCCCACCGCCGCGCGGCACCTGCGGCGGACCGACGGCTTCCCGCACGTCGCGGACATCATGGTCAACAGCTTCTACGACCCGGTGACCGAGGAGGGATGCGCGTTCGAGGAGCTCATCTCGTTCCACGGCGGGATGGGCGGGGCCCAGACGCAGCCCTTCATCCTCTATCCGGCGACGCTCCAGCCGCCCGACAAGCCGCTCATCGGCGCCGAGGCGGTGCACCGGCTGCTGCGCTCGTGGCGCGCGACGCTCAACGGGACGGACGGCGCGCACCACCCCGATCCGGATGCCGACGCCCTGGCTCCGGGCGCGGTCGCAGGCGAGACTCGGGGCGTCTCATGAACGTCCTCGACCCGTTTGGCATCTGGCCGCGTGCTACGTGGTACGGCCTCTCCGCCGTGGGCGCAGGTGCGCGGGCGGCCACGACGATGCAGCGGATGGTCGAGGAGCGGCTCGCCGACGCGGTCACCCGGGTCCTGATCGAGCAGCGGCTCGTCGAGCGCATCGCCGACGAGCTGGTGGCGAGCGGAGCGGTGGACCGGATGGTCGACCAGGCGCTCGAGAGCCCGCGCATGATGGAGCTCCTCGAGCGGGTGCTCGACAGCGAGGGCATGGAGCGGCTCGTCGCGCAGGTGCTCGACAGCCGCCTGGTGGACACGAGCGTCGCCCGGGTGCTGGCGAGCGAGGAGCTGTGGCTGGTCGTCGACGAGGTCGCGCGGAGCCCCGCCGTCACCGCCGCGATCTCGCAGCAGGGAGCAGGCTTCGCGGACCAGATCGCGACCGAGGTCGGCCAGCGCTCGCGGCGGGCCGATGCGTGGGTGGAGCGCGCCGCGCGCCGGATGCTCCACCGCCACCCCCGGCCGCCCGACGTCCCTGACCCCGCCACCCCGTGAGCCTCGTGCTCAGCGTGCCGGCGGTCCGTCCGCGCGTGTACGTCGGGCTCGTCACGCGGGCCATCGCGTTCGCCGTCGACGCCGCGATCGTCAACACGGTGGCGATCGTCACCGCCGCGATCGTCGCGCTCACACTGACGATCGTGTCGAAGCCCGACGAGCTGCGCACGGTCCTCGTCGCCGTGGGCGGCGTCGCGTGGGTGCTGTGGACCGTCGGCTACTTCGCGACGTTCTGGTCCACCACGGGCCAGACGCCGGGCAACCGCCTCCTGCGCATCCGGGTGTCCGCGGCGGATGGCGGGGCGCTGCCGATGGGCCGAGCGCTCGTGCGCTTCGTCGGGCTCACGCTCGCCGCGATCCCGCTCTTCGCGGGCTTCGCGCTCATCCTCTTCGACGACCGCCGCCGCGGCCTGCACGACATGCTCGCGCGCAGCGTGGTCACCGAGGTCGCCCGCGCCGCGTGATCAGCGGCTGCCGGCCTTGACCTCCTCGAGCGTCTTCTCCAGCGCCGCCATCAGGTCGGGCACGGGGGAGGGCTGCGGCTCGGCCTCGGGCACCTCGATCGTCTTGCCCTTGGCCTTCTCCTTGACGATCTTCTTCAGTCGCTTCTGGAACGTGTCCTCGTAGCGGGACGGGTCCCACGGGCAGGCGAGCGCCTCGATCAGCGCGACCGCCTGGTCGACCTCCTTCTTGGCGGGCTTGTCCTTCTTGGTGGGCTTCGGGACGTCCTTGGTCGGCCGCACCTCGTCGTGGAACCGGAGCGTCGTGAGCGTGAGCCGGCCGTCGCGCTCGCGGATGAGGACGAGATACTCCTTGGTGCGCAGCACGAACCGACCGAGCGCGGCGCGCTCGGTGCGGCTCATGACCTCGGTCAGCATCCGGTAGGCGCGCAGCGTCCCCTCCGAGTCGCCCGCCGGCGTCAGCACGTACGGGTGGTCGAAGAAGATCGGGTCGACGTCCTCGACGTCGACGAACGCCTCGATGTCGATCGTCCGCGTCTTGCGCGGCGCGGCGGCGGCGAGCTCGGCGTCGGTCAGCAGGATCAGGTCGTCGGCGTCGGTTTCGTAGCCGTTGGCGATCTCGTCGTACGGGACCTCGACGTCCTCGTCCGCGCAGAAGCGGTGGATCTCGATCGGCGTGTGGTCCTTCGCGTGCAGCTGGCGGAAGTGCAGGTCGGTGTCGACGACGCCGCTGAACAGCGCGACGGGGACGTTGACGAGGCCGAAGCTGAGCGAGCCGGTCCAGAGCGAGCGGGGCATCAGGCGTTCGCGAGGCTCGCCTCGAGCGCGGCGAGCAGGTCGTCGGCGGCCTCCGGCTCCTCCTGCGCCGGCAGTTCGATGTTCTTGCCCTGCGCCTTGCGCTCGACCAGCTCGAGCACCGCCTCGCGGTAGGTGTCCTCGTACTGCGTCGCGTCGAACTCGGTGTGCAGCCCGTCGACCAGCGCCGCGGCCATCTTGATCTCGCGTTCGCTCGGCTTGCGCTGGACGCGGCCGAGCTCGAAGTCTGAGGGGTCGACGATCTCGTCGGCGAAGCGCATGGTGTGCAAGGCGAGCACGTCGCCCTGCGGGCGCAGCAGGACGGTGCGTTCGCGGTTGTGGAACACCCAGCGGCCGACGCCGGCCCGCCCGGCGCGCTCGAGCGCCGCATGCAGGAGCGCGTAGGCGTCGCGGCCCTTGTCCTGCGCCCCGAGGTGGTACGCGCGCTCGTAGAAGACGGGGTCGATGTCGTCGACCGGGACGAAGTGGTCGATCTCGATCCGCCGCGACCGCGGGCCGGCCGCTGCGGCGATCTCCTCGTCGGTCAGCTCGACCCACTTGCCCTTGCTGACCTCGAACCCCTTGACGACCTCGTCCTTGTCCACGACGTACTCACCGCGGTGCTTCGGGCAGATGCGGCGGTGCTCGATCCGGCTCGCGTCCTTGGCGTGGACCTCGCGGAAGTGGACGGTCTTGGACTCCGTCGCGGAATGCACCTTGATCGGCACGGCCACGAGGCCGAACGAGATGGTCCCGTTCCAGATCGAGCGCGCCATTGCCTGAAGGGATACCCGCGGCCGGACGCTTCATCATCACCGGCGGCATGCGGGCGAGTCTGAATGTCTGGCTGGGGGAGAGGCGCGGGCACCTGAGCGACTGGACGACGCAGCAGTGGGTGCGGCGCACCGGACGCCGGATCGAGCTGCGCGAGGCGCCGTGGCTCGACGGGCCGTGGGCGCCGACGACGGGCATCGGCGAGGGGTTCTTCGAGGACTACGCGGCGCGCAACCGGCTCGAGCCGGTCGCCGCGGAGGGGCTGCTGCCGAGCTTCGAGGCGCTGCGGTCGGATGCGTTCGACCCCGGTGCGGTCGACCCGCGGATCGCGGAGTTCTACGAGCAGACGGGGCGGTTCCGGCTCGACCTGTGGTCGCAGTGGAGCCCCCTCCACCGGCCGTTCGGCGCGCTCATCGACCGGATCTTCGCCCGCCGCCTCGGCCAGCTGCGGATGCCGCTGGCGCCGCTGGACACGAGCCGCGGGGTGACGAGCGAGCTGCTCGGCTGGCGGGCGGAGGACGGCGAGCGGCTCACGGCATGGCTGCGGCGCCGGCTTCTACTTCGTCGTGCGCGACGGGCCGGCGGCGTGGGTCAAGCCGGTTCCGGCGATGACCGAGGAGATCCGCGTCTACGTCGCCGAGTCCGACCTGCGGACCGACCACACGCTGCGCATCTGGGGCCGGCCGTTCCTGCGCCTGCACTACGCCATGCGCCGCGCCTGATCCGCCACGAGCCGCAGCGCCTCGAGCGCCGCCGCGACCGCGGGGCGGCGCTCGGCACCCCGGCGCACGAGCGCCGACACGTGGCGGCGCGGCGGGGCCGGCGTGGCGTTGGCGTAGCGGACGCCGGCGGCGCCCGGGCAGGCGAGGGCGGGGAGGAGGCCGACGCCGAGGCCGGCCGCGGCCAGCGCGTGATGGACGGATGCCTCGTCGGCGGTGTGCACGAACCGCGGCGCGATGCCCGCTGCGCGGCACGCCCGGTCCATGGCGACCGCGTACTGCGTGCCGGCCAGGCCGCCGATCCAGGAAGCGTCCGCCAGCGTCGCGAGGTCGATCGAGTCACCGCCGGGGTGGTCCTCGGGAAGCACCAGCAGGAGCGGCTCGCTCAGCAGGAGGTGCTCCTCGAGCCCGCCGACCGGCGCCGGCGTCACGTCGTCGTAGCGCTCGGAGATGAGGACGTCGAGCGCGCCGGACCGCAGCAGCGGGATGCCGTCCTCGGGCTCGTGCTCCCGGACCAGGCACTCGAGCTCCGCGTGCCGGGCGTGAAGGTCCTGCAGTGCCGGCACGACGAGGCGACCGGCGGCGCTGGGGAAAGCGCCGATATCGATGGTGCCGCGCACGGCGCCCTGCTCGGCGGCGAGCTCGGCCGCGGCGGCGTCGAGCTCGGCGAGCACGCGGTCGGCGCGGGCCACGAGCCCGATCGCGGCGGGCGTGAGGCGGACGCGGCGGCCGTCGCGCTCGAGCAGCGCGACGCCGATCTCGCGCTCGAGCTGCCCCAGGGACTGCGACACCGCCGAGGGCGTGTAGCCGACGACGCGCGCGACCTCGGCGATCGTGCCGCGGCGCGACAGCTCGGCCAGGAGCCTGAGTCGGCGGACGTCGAGCACCGTAAGGAGAGCTTACGCTCACCTGTACCAATCGGTGCTTGTGCTTGCGATGATCCGACCGCATACTCCGGCGCGTCGCCGCTCCCGCTCCCCCCGATCGCTACGAGCCACTCCCCGGGCTCGTTGAGTTCCCAGCCTGGCTTTGGCGCCGGATGGGCAGGCGGGTGCGGGTCGGCGTGCTGATCGCGCTCGCGCTGGCCGTCGCCGGGACGGTCGCGCTCATCCCGGCGATCAGCGACTCGCGGCGGGAGCGCGCCGCGTCCGAGGAGCGGCAGCGGGAGACGCTGCAGGACCGGCGCATCCGTGCGCTCCGGGCCGAGCAGCGGCCGCGGTACGGCCGTTCGGACGCGACGGCTCCCGCCGCCGCGCTCGGCGACCTCGCTGCCGCGATCGAGGCCGATGGCCGCCGGCGCGTGCGCTCGGGCTCGCTCGACGGCCCGATCCGCCGCGTCGAGTGCGAGCCGTTCCCGCGCGGCGCCGACCCGGCCGGCGGCCGGTTCGCGTGTCTCGCCGTGACGGCCGAGTTCGAGGGCGGCTCGCTCGGTCACCCGTACCGGGCGATGATCGACTTCGGGACCGGCCGCTACGCGTTTTGCAAGATCTCCGGCCGCCCTGACCCGACGCCCGATCCGCAGGTCACGACTCCGCGGGCGTGCGGCGGCTGAGCCGTCAGAGCGAGAGCGGGCCGGCCGGCTTGACCGTCCGCAGCGCGCCCGCCCGGGTCGCGCGCTGATGCTGTTCGCCGCCATCGGCGCGCTGCTGCTCGTGCCGCTCGGCGCCGACCTGCTGAGCCTCGAAGGCCTCGTGCAGGCGTGCAGCGCGTCGTTCGTCGCCGTCTACGTGACCGCGACCGCGGCGGGCGTGCGGCTGCTGGGCGGCGCGGCGCGGTGGGCGTCGGGCGTCGCGCTCGCCGCGGTGCTCGTGGTGTTCGCGTTCTCCGGCCCGTTCGTGCTCGTGCCCGCCGGCATCGCCGCGGCGGTCTACACGCGCGCTGCGATGACGCCGGCCAGGCGCTCGACCGCGGTCTCGAGCTCCGGCTCCGCCAGGTAGCTGAACGCGAGGCGGATCTCGTCGCGGCCGCCCTCGCCGGGATAGAACGGGGCGCCGGGCACGTACGCCACGCCCGCCTCCTCGGCCGCGGCGCGCAGTTCCATCGCGTCGAGGCCGTCCGGCAGCCGCAGCCACGTGAAGAAGCCGCCGGCCGGCTCGCTCCAGGCGCAGCCGTCCGGCAGGTGCCGTCGGAACGCGCGCTCGATCGCCTGCCAGTGCCGTGCGTAGAGCTCGCACGCTTCCGGCAGCCGGCGCTCGAAGTGGCCCGCGCGGCCGTACTCCTCGACCAGGCGCTGGCCGAGCGCGCCGGCGCACTGGTCGGTCGTCTGCTTGGCGGCGGCGAGCTCGACGATCACGTCGGCCGGGCCGGCCGCCCAGCCGAGCCGGACGCCGGGCGCGAACAGCTTGGAGAACGTCCCGGCCTGGAGGACGACGTCGGGGCCGAGCGACCACAGCGAGGGGAGCGCGTCGCCGTCGAAGGAGATCTCGCGGTAGGCGACGTCCTCGAAGATCAGCACGTCGTGGCGGCGGCACAACTCGACGAGCGCGTGGCGGCGCTCGAGCGTCATCGTCCGGCCGGTCGGGTTCTGGTACTCGGGGATGACGTACAGCAGCTTCGGCCGCAGACCGGCTGCCAGCCGCTCCTCGAGCGCCTCGACCACGAGCCCGTGCTCGTCCATCGCGATGCCGTGCACCTCGGCCTCGTAGCGGGCGAACGCCATCAGCGCGCCGAGGTAGGTCGGGGCCTCGACGGCGACGGCGTCGCCGGGGTCGAGCAGGCTCTGGCACGCGAGCGCGATGCACTCCATCCCGCCGCTGGTCACCATCAGCTCGGCGGCGCCGGGCCGGCGGGCCTGGGTCTGCTCGATGCGCTCGGCGAGGTACTCGCGCACGGTCGGGATCCCCTCGACGGGCGCGTACTGCAGCGCGACGCCGGCGTCCTCGCGCACCAGCCGCATGACGATCTCGTCGAGCGCCGCGGTCGGGAACGTGCCCGGGTTCGGGAACCCGCCGGCCAGCGAGAGGACGCCGGGCGGGCTCCCCGCGAGGATCGTGTTGAGCTCGGCCGTCCCCTGGCCGCGGGTGCGGCGCGCGAAGGCGCGCGACCAGCGGGCCTCAGCGAGTTCCATGCCCGCACAATACGGTGCGCAGGTATGAGTACGGGCCGAGGCCTCACGCGGCGCGACGCGCTCGGCCGGTTCGGCGCCGTGCTCGTCGGCGCGTGGCTGCTCGAGGGCGCGGCACCGGCCGCGGCGCAGACGGCGGACGCCTACTGGGCGTTCGCGGACCGCTGCCAGCGCCTGCTCGACGACCTGTGGTCGCGCGGGCTGTCGCACTACCAGAGCGGCGGCCGTGCCGAGACGAGCCTGAACGCCAGCCTCCTGTTCACGCACGCCACCGCCGCGCTCGCCGGCCACCAGGGGCCCGCGCGGCAGGACGAGCGGGCGCGCGCGATCGCGGCGCGGCTGTGCCAGGTGCCGCCGTGGCGGCCGGAGGGAACCGGGCCGCCGCCTCCCGGCGGCGCGTGGGACCAGACCCATGACTGGGGCTGGGGCACGACGATGGACTCGCACGAGGCGCAGCACGTGTCGATCGACGCGGCGGTCGTCCGCGGGCTGGCGCAGGCGTGGCTCGCGCGCGAGCCGCTCGGCATCGATCCCGCGACCGCCGACGCGATGGTGACCGCCATCCAGCGGTGCGCCACGAGCCCGTTCTACGCGTATCCCGCGCTGCGGCTCAACCAGATCAACTGGCCGATCGAGATCTTCGGCTGGGCGGCGGCGGTGACCGGGGAGACGTGGCTCCAGCACCACGAAACGCGGCTCCAGCTCGGGCGCTTCGCCGACGCGATCACGCGGGTTGTGCCGCCGTTCCGGATCCCGTTCACCGGCCCCGGCTACCGGTTCCACTACGTGCCGGGCGACCGCGCCGGGGCCCGGGCGAACCTCGACAACCCCGAGTACGCCACGACCGTCTGCGGCGCGCTGCAGTTCTACGAGGCGGCGGTGCACGCGGGGATGGATCCGCTCAATCCGCGCCGGCGGGCGGTGATGGTCGCATGGGTCGAGCGCGTGCTGTGCGGCTACTGGACGCACGGCGGCTACCTCAACTGGGACACCGGGGCGGGCTTCCGGCGCTGGCACCAGGGGAAGAAGCTCGGCCTCGCGCAGGCGGCGCTGCTGGGGATCGCGACCGCCCCGTCGCTGCAGCCGGCGCCCGAGTACGGGCGGTGGGCCAAGTACCTGTTCGATCGCGGGCTCGAGCTGTTCGACCGCTGGTCGCGCGGTGGGTCCGAGCTTCCGCCGCCGGTGCTGTTCGGCGTGACGCGGACGCCGGGCGGCCTCGGCGATGCGCGCCTGACGGCGGCGCGGATGCAGGAGAACGCCGCGCGGGCGGTGTCGCTCGGTCTGGGGGCGATGGCGTCGGAGGTCCCGCCGCCGCTGTACGCCTACGACCCCGACGTCGGCCGGCTCGCGGTCACGACGCCGGCGTATAGCACGGCGGTCACTGTCGTCGACGGCGAGCGGCTCCCGTACGGCGGAGCCGAGTTGGCGCGGCTGTTCGACGGCGACATGCGCGTGGCGGCCGGGATCGGCGGGCGGCCGCCGGCGGCGTTCGGCGTGGAGGCGCGCTCGCACCGGAGCGGGCAGGTCGTCGCCTCGCAGCGCGGCCGGCCCCGGGCGAGCCTGGAGCACCCGCCGCTGCGGCTGCTGGAGGCGCCGCGCGGCGCGGTGGCGCGCCCCGAGGCGTATCCGGACCGCCCGTACGCCGGGCCGTTCCGGACGCTCCAGGCGGTCGCGGTCACGCGCGGCGACGCGGTCGCGATCACGACGCTGCACCGCTTCCGGCCCGAGTGGGTCGAGACGCGCTGGACGGTCGAGCCGCGGCGCAGGGCGCGCGGCCGCTGGAGCATCGACGTGCTGTTCCCGTCGACGGGCGACGCCGCCGTGTTCGCCGTGCTCGAGGACGGGCGGCGCGAGCGGCTCGGCGCCGGCACGCGGCGGCTCGGCGACGTCCGCTGGCTGCACGTCGCCGGCGAGGAGTCCGGCTACGTGATCGTCCCGCTCGACCCGCCGGCGGCGCGGATGCGGCTGGTGCAGCCCGAGCCGCAGGACTCGGCGCCCGACCCCGGGCCGACGCTGGTTGTTGCGCTGCTGGCGCGGGCGCGGTTGAGACCGTTGACGTTCGCCGCGCGGCTCGCCCCGGCTTCCGTCGCCGAGGCCGACGCCGTGGCCGCGCGGCTGCGCTGACGAACGCCGCAGTTGACGTTCGTCAGCGCCCTCGCAGCGCCTCGAGCAGCCGCTGAATCGACTCCGCGGCGGACTCGGTCGCGCCGTGCAGCCGCACGTCCGGCCGCTCGGGCTCCTCGTACGGCGCGTCGACGCCCGTGAATCCGACGAGCGTGCCCGCGCGTGCGCGCGCGTAGAGACCGTGGGGGTCGCGTCGCTCGCATTCCTCGAGCGGGGTGTCGACCCACGCCTCGAGGAACGGCAGCCCCGCCTCCTCGTGCAGCTGGCGCGCCCACTCGCGGTCGGCGGCGGCGGGGGAGACGAGCGCGACGACGGTGACGAGCCCGGCGTCGGCGAGCATGCGCGCGACGCTGGCGACGCGGCGGGCGTGCTCGTGGCGGTCGGCGGCCGAGAAGCCGAGGTCGCCGGACAGCCCGTGACGGACGTTCTCTCCGTCGAGCAGGTACGCCGGCCGCCCGCTCGCCACCAGCGTGCGCTCGAGCCCCTCCGCGATCGTCGACTTGCCGGAGGCCGGGAGCCCGGTCAGCCACACCGTCGCGCCGCGCAGCCCGAGCACCGCCCACCGCTCGCGGCGCGGCAGCGCGGGCTCGTGCCAGATCACGTCCGGGCTGTGGGGACCGCCCGGGGGGCCGGGGTCCTCGTGAGCGGCGATCACCATCCCGGCCGCGACCGTGGCGTTCGTGGTCTCGTCGACGAGGATGAACGCGCCGGTGACCCGGTTGCGCGAGTACGGCTCGGCCATCACCGGCGCCGCGAGGTCGAGGTGCACGCGGCCGATGTCGTTCAGCCCGAGCTCCTGCGGCCCGGGCACGTCCTCGAGCGTCGCCACGTCGAGGCGCGCGTCGAGCGACTCGATCCGCGCCCGCACGCGCCGCGTCGTGTGCTTGAGCACGTACCGGTCGCCGTGGCGCGCGGGGGCGTCGGCCATCCAGCACAGCCGCGCCTCGAGGCGCCGGGCGGCGGGCGGCGGGTCTTCGACGCCGGCAATCATGCTGCCGCGGCCGGCGTCGACGTCGTCGGCCAGCAGGGCGGTGACCGACAGCGGCGGGTAGGCGGTGTCGAGCGGGCCGTCGAAGGTGTCGATCCGCTCGATCCGGGTCCGCTCGCCGCCCGGCAGCACCACGACCTCGTCGCCGGGCCGCAGCACGCCGCTCGCCAGCTGGCCCGCGCAGCCGCGGTAGTCGGGTGCACGGACGATCCACTGGACCGGCAGCCGCACGTCGTCGAGGTTGCGGTCGGTGGCCACCTCGAGGGTCTCGAGGCGCTCGAGCAGCGCGGGGCCGTCGTACCAGGGCGCGCGTGATGACGGGTCGACCACGTAGTCCCCGTGCAGCGCCGAGACCGGGATGGCGCCGTTGTGCTCCACGCCCAGCCGGTCGAGCACCCCTGCGAACTCGTCCTCGATCGCGCGGAAGCGGGCCTCGTCCCAGTCGACGAGGTCCATCTTGTTCACGACCGCGACGATGTGCCGGATCCCGAGCAGCGCCGACAGGTACGCGTGCCGGCGCGACTGCTCGAGCACGCCGTTGCGGGCGTCGATCAGCACTACCGCGACCTCCGCCGTCGACGCGCCGGTGACCATGTTGCGCGTGTAGCTGACGTGCCCGGGGGTGTCGGCGATGATGAACGAGCGCCGCGGGGTCGCGAAGAAGCGGTACGCGACGTCGATCGTGATGCCCTGCTCGCGCTCGGCCCGCAGCCCGTCGGTCAGGCGCGAGAGGTCCACCTCCGCGTCCTCGACGTGGTCGGCCATCAGCGCCTTGGAGTCGTAGAGCAGGCGGCCGATCAGCGTCGACTTGCCGTCGTCGACCGAGCCGGCGGTCGCGAGGCGGACGAGGTCCGCCATCAGAAATATCCCTCGCGTTTGCGGTCCTCCATCGCGGCCTCGCTCGTGCGGTCGTCGGCACGCGTCGCTCCCCGCTCGGACACGCGGGTGGCGGCGGTCTCGGCGATCACGGCGTCGACCTCGGTCGCCTCCGAGCGGACGGCGCCGGTGATCGTCATGTCGCCCACCGTGCGGTAGCGCACGCGGGCGGTGAAGGACGGCTCGTCCTCGGTCCGCTCGACGTGCTCGCTGACCGCGTAGAGCATCCCGTCGCGCTCGAACACCTCGCGGTCGTGGGCGAAGTAGATCGGCGGCAGCTCGAGCCCCTCGGCGCCGATGTAGCGCCAGACGTCGAGCTCGGTCCAGTTGCTGAGCGGGAACACCCGCGCGTGCTCGCCCGGCCGGACGGCGCCGTTGTAGAGGTTCCACAGCTCCGGACGCTGCGCGCGCGGCTCCCACTGGCCGTGCTCGTCGCGGAACGAGAAGATCCGCTCCTTGGCGCGTGCGCGCTCCTCGTCGCGCCGGGCGCCGCCGAACGCGGCGTCGAACCGGTGCTCGGCGATCGCGTCGAGCAGCGTCACGGTCTGCAGCCGGTTGCGCGACGGGCCGTCCTCGACCGCGCGGCCCTTGTCGATCGACTCCTGCACGGAGGCGACGATGAGCCGCTCGCCGAGCTCCTCCACGCGGCGGTCGCGGAACTCGAGCACCTCGGGGAAGTTGTGGCCGGTGTCGACGTGCATGATCGGGAACGGGAACGGCGCCGGCCGGAACGCCTTCTCGGCGACCCGGAGCAGCACGATCGAGTCCTTGCCGCCCGAGAACAGGAGGACCGGCCGCTCGAACTCGGCGGCGACCTCGCGCATGACGTGGACGGCCTCGGCCTCCAGCTCCTGGAGCTGTGAGAGGGTGGGCGCGTGATCTTCCGTCAGCTCATCCATGACGATCTCGGGTGTGCTTCCTATCTCATCGGCGACGAAAAGGCCGGTGTGGCCGCGGTCGTCGACCCCCGCTTCGAGGTCGACGAGTACCTCGAGCTCGCCCGCTACATGGACGTCCGCGTCGAGCACGTCTTCGAGACCCACAACCACGCTGACCACGTCTCCGGCCACGGCAGGCTGGCCGCCGCGACCGGCGCGGCGATCCACATCCACCGCGACGCCAAGCCATCGTACGAACACCAGCCGTTCGACGACGGCGAGGAGTTCGAGCTCGGGTCGCTGCGCATCCGCGCCGTCCACACGCCGGGCCACCGTCCCGAGCACACCGCGTTCGCGCTGATCGACACGCGGCGCGGCGACGAGCCGTGGGCGGTCCTGACCGGAGACACCCTGTTCGTCAACGACGTCGCGCGGCCCGACCTCGCGATCGACAAGGCCGACGGCGCGCGCGACATCTTCGCGTCGCTGCAGCGCAAGCTGCTCGGCCTCGGCGACGACGTCGAGGTCTGGCCGGGGCACCTCGGCGGCTCGATGTGCGGCGGCCCGGGGATGGACATGAAGATCTCCTCCACGATCGGGTTCGAGAAGCGCCACAACCCGGCGCTGGCGATCCACGACGAGGACGAGTTCGTGGAGGCCGCGCTGGCCGGGCTCGGCCCGCAGCCGCCGAACTTCAGGGCGATCGTCGAGCTCAACCGCGGGCCGCTGCTCACCGACGGGGTGGAGCTGCTCCCGCTCGCGCCCCGCCAGGTCGAGCAGCAGCGCACGGCGGCGGCGCTGCTCGTCGACGTCCGGACCGACCAGCAGTTCGACGACGCCCACATCCCCGGCGCCGTGTCGATCCCCATGCTCACCGCCGGGTTCGGCTCGAAGCTGGCGTGGCTCGCCGACCGCGACCAGGACATCGTGTTCGTCGGCCGCGACGACGAGGACGGCCGCCACGCGGGCCGGCTCGCCGTGGCGGTCGGGATCCGGCGCATGGCCGGCTTCCTCGGAGGCGGCATGACGAGCTGGCGGCAGGAGAAGCGCCCGGTCGAGCGGATCGAGCGCCTGCCGTTCGAGCAGCTCCCGGCGCGCGCCTCCGAGGTCCAGATCCTCGACGTGCGCGAGCAGAGCGAGTGGGACGACGGGCACATCCCAGGCTCCACGTTCATGCCGTGGCACGACATCGAAGGCCTGCCGGACGGGCTCGACCCCGCCCGCCCGATCGCGGTCGTCTGCGGCTCGGGCCAGCGATCCGCGGTCGCGGCCAGCCTCGTCAAGCGCCACGGCGCCGAGCATGTGATCCACGTGATCGACGGCGGCGTCCCCGAGTGGCCGCGGGAGCTCGAGACCGGGTAGAACCCGGCGTCGTGCAGAACGTCTACGCGATGCGGCCGGAGGTCCGGGCCGAGTATGAGGACGTTCGCGCGCGCGTCGACGGCGATGCCGCGTTCCTGACGCGGCTGGAGCGGTTCTTCACCGAGCTGCGGGATCCGCTCGTCGCGCTCTACGGCGACGACCCGCGGTTCCGGGACGCGTTCGGCGCGCTGCTCGACGCCATGGCCGCCACCGCGCGCGACCGCGACCCCGAGCTGCGCCGGCTCGACCACGAGCGCGAGATCACGCAGGACTGGCTGCAGCGCGAGCAGGCGGTGGGCTACGTCTGCTACGTCGACCGCTTCGCCGGGACGCTCGCCGGCGTGCGCGAGCAGCTGCCCTACTTGCGGGAGCTCGGCATCAACTACCTGCACCTGATGCCGCTGCTCGCCGCGCGCCCCGAGCCCAACGACGGCGGGTACGCGGTCGCCGACTACGCCGCCGTCGAGCCCTCCCTGGGCACGATGGACGACCTGCGCGCGCTCGCGGTGGACCTGCACGCGCACGGCATGGCGCTGTGCGTCGACGTCGTCCTCAACCACACGGCGCGCGAGCACGCCTGGGCCCGCGCTGCGGTCGACGGCGACGCGCGCAAGCTCGCCTACTACCGCACGTTCCCGGACCGCTCCGAGCCTGACGCGTACGAGCGGACGCTGCCCGAGGTCTTCCCCGACATCGCGCCGGGGAGCTTCTCCTGGGTGCCGGAGCTCGAACGCTGGGTGTGGACCACGTTCAACGACTACCAGTGGGACCTCGACTACACGAACCCCGAGGTCTTCCGGGCGATGGCCCAGGTGGTCCTCGACCTCGCCAACGTCGGCGTCGACGTCCTGCGGCTCGACGCCGTGCCGTTCCTGTGGAAGCGCAAGGGCACCGACTGCCAGAACCAGCCCGAGGTCCACCAGCTGCTGCAGGCGGTCCGCGCGGTGGCCCGGATCGCCGCGCCGGCCGTCGGCTTCAAGGCCGAGGCGATCGTCTCGCCGGCCGAACTCGTCACCTACCTGGGGACCGGGCGCCACGAGGGCAAGGAGTGCGACCTCGCCTACAACAACGTGCTCATGGCGCTGCTCTGGAGCTCGCTGGCCTCGAGCCGGGTCGCGCTCATGACCCACGTGCTCTCCGGCATGCCGGCGGCGCCGCCCGGCACCGGCTGGGTCACGTACGTTCGCTGTCACGACGACATCGGCTGGGCGATCACCCCGGAGGACGCCGCCGCGGTCGGCGAGGACGCGCACCTGCACCGCCGCTTCCTGTCGGACTTCTACGCGGGCGACTTCGCGGGCACGTTCGCCCGCGGCGCGCGGTTCCAGCAGGACCCGCGGTCAGGCGAGGCACGCACGAGCGGGATGGCGGCGTCGCTCGCCGGGCTGGAGGCGGCGCTCGAGAGCGGCGACGAGCTCGCGCGCGAGCTGGCGATCCGGCGCCTGCTCCTGCTCCACGCCGTGGCGTTCGCCCACGGCGGGCTCCCGCTCATCTACATGGGCGACGAGCTCGGGCTGCGCAACGACCCGGCCTGGGCCGACGCCGAGCTCCATCGCGAGGACAACCGCTGGATCCACCGCCCACCGATGGACTGGACCGCCGCGGAGCGCCGCCACGAGGCCGGCACCGTGGAAGCGGCGCTGTGGAAGGGCCTGCAGCGCATCGTCGCCGCGCGGCGCGCCACGCGCGCGACCCACGCGCAGGGCGCCGGCCAGCCGCTGCGGACCGGCAACGACCACGTCTACGGGCTCGTGCGGACGTTCGCCGGCGAGCGGCTGCTCGTGCTCGCGAACTTCAGCGCGGAGGAGCAGCGGGTCCGCGACGCCATCCTCGGCGAGCACGGCCTCGCGTTCACCCCGGCCGCCGCCGTCGCCGACGGCCGACCGCTGCGCGCCGACGACGGGCACCTGATCCTCGCGCCCTATCAGTTCGCGTGGATCGCGGCATGAGTGGCCCCACTGAGCCATTGCCGCGCGGCCCACGGAGTGAGATCGTGTGTCTGTGAGGATCGCCGTCCTCGCCGCAGCGCCGAGCAAGGTCCCGTTCTACATCGCGGGTGGGCTGCTGGTCGTCTGGGCGCTGCTCCTCGCCGCGTGGGGCATCAGCCACGCCGAGTTCCCGGGCACGCCGGGCCGGGCGCGCCTCGTGATGCTCGGGACGTTCGTCCTCGTCGCCGCCACCATGACGTCGGCCGTCATCACCGGTGGCGAGGGGCCGGAGGCGGAGCACGCGACCGAGGCGGCGCCGGCGGCTACGGGGCGGACGCTCGACCTCGCGGCCGACCCCGGCGGCGCGCTGCGGTTCGACAAGACGCGCGCCGCGGTCTTCGCCGGCCGCGTGCGGGTCACGCTGACGAACGACTCGACGGTCGAGCACAACGTGACCATCGCGGAGGGCTCGAGAACGCTGGGCGCGACCAAGACGATCACCGGGTCGACGGACTCGGTGTCGCTGGACCTCACCGCCGGCGACTACGTCTTCTTCTGTTCGGTCCCCGGCCACCGCCAGTCCGGCATGGAGGGGACGCTCACCGTCGAGTAGCCGGCAGGGTGAAGGTCCCCACTCCGACGCCGCGGGTACCGCTATCGCTTCACGCACCGCGTCGCGCGTAGAACGGCCGCCTGTCGGTGTCCGCCGAGCCCGCCCGCCGAATCGCCTGCGCCGCCACGGCGAGGTCCGCAGCGAGTTCGTCCAAGGCCGCAGCGTCCTTGGCGAAGCCGTTGCTCCTGGCGATCAGCGTTCCGCGGAGCACGAGCAGCTGGAAGAAACGGTCCTCCCTCTTGCGGAGCAGCTCGGGCAACGGCCCGTCCAGCAAGCGCGCAAGAAACGCGTCCGACGGCTCGGGGTCGGCGCGCAGATGCCAGCCCGGCAACCCCATCTGGTCGAGCCTGCGGTGGTGGGCGAAGTCGTAGGGGGCGTGGTGGTGGCGCCGGTCGAGCCGGAGGAAGCGCAATGGCGGCGTCGCCTCGGGCACATGGGTCGCCGCCACCGTGCACGGAATCCAGACGCTCTCGGTGCCGAACGGCACCGGCGGCGACGCGTCCTCTCGCGGGTTCTCGAGAACGCTGAGCAGCTCGCCGATGACCGGGATGTCCGAGCGATCGGGGAGGAAGTCGCGGAGGTGCCATCGTCCAGGCGTTCGCGCGAAGACCCCGTACAGCGTCCCGCTCATCGACGGGCTCCCGCGGTGGGGGACCTCCATCAGCTCGTGGAACAGCACGGCGTAGCACCCGCCGGGAAGCGGACCGAGCAGGACGTTGAAGCGGTACTCCTCGAACGCCGGGAGCGCCGCGCGGAATCCGGCGGGTATCCCGCGCCGCACGATCTTCAGCCCGTGGCGGGCTGCATAGTCGCTCAGGTCGACGTCCGGATTGCCACGCCTCGCGTCGGGCACATCCTTCTTCGCGAGCGCTGCGTAGCCGTGCTTGTGCTTCCGTGACAATGGTTGCTCCTTGACGGGTCGTCGAGGGATCAAGCGCCGCGGCGCGACCGCAACAGTGCGAGTGAAGGCGGATGAACGCATTTGATCTCCTGAGCTGCGGTGGCACGGGCAGCGTGCCCCACCGAGGAGGCCGATCGCTTCTGCGAGATCCCCAGGGCCTTCCGCCGCCGGAGGTCGCCCGCTTAGGGGCGATCCCTAACGGCGTCCCCGCCTCGAGGGGAGAATGGGGTGATGCCTAGCGAGACGATCGACGTCGAAACGCCGGACGGCGTCGCCGACGCCTACCTCACCCGGTCGGACGACGAGCACCGTCCCGGCGTCCTGCTCGTGATGGACGCGTTCGGCCTGCGCCCGCAGATCGAGCGGATGGCCGACCGGATCGCTGCACAGGGCTTCGTGGTGCTCGCGCCCAACGTCTTCTACCGGGCCGGGCGGTCGCCGGTGGTCTCGCTCGACGGCTTGGACGATCCGGAGCAGCGCGGGCGGATCTTCGAGCGGGTCATGCCGCTGATGCGCGAGCTGACGCCGGAACGGATCGTCAGCGACGGCGGCGCGTACCTCGACCGGCTGGAACAGGTCGCGCGCGGGCCGGTGGGCATCACCGGGTACTGCATGGGCGGGCGCGTGGGCTGGCGCATCGCCGCCGCCTACCCGGAGCGGGTCGCGGCGCTGGGCGGGTTCCACGTCGGCGGGCTGGTCGGCGACGGCGAAGACAGCCCGCATCGCAGCGCGGGCAGCCTGACCGCGGAGGTCTACCTGGGCTTCGCCGACAACGACCGCAGCGCGACGCCGGAGCAGATCGCCGAGGTCGAGCGCGCTCTCGACGCGGCCGGCGTGCGGTACCGCTCCGAGGTCTACGGCGGCGCCGCGCACGGCTACACGATGGCCGACACGCCGAGCTACAACGAGGCGGCAGCGGAGCGCCACTACACCGAGCTGTTCGCGCTGCTCCTAGCGCGACTCGCCGAGGTAGGCGCGCCGTTCAGCCCGCGTCAGGTCCCGGGTGACCCGGTTCTCGGCCAGCGACCGGAGCTCTTCCGGCGAGACGCAGGGGACACACGGGTCCAGCCGCACGGTGCCGTCCTCGGCGGTCGACAGGATCTGCCGGTTCGAGGGCGTGAACGCGACGCTCCCGACGGGCGCGCCGTGGCTCGGCAGCTCGGCGAGGCTTCGCTCGGTCGCCGGGTCCCAGATCCGGATCGTGCCGGCTACGTCGCCGGTGACGATCCACCGGCCGTTCGGGCTGAACGCGGCGTCCGTAAGAGCGGCCGTGTGGCCCTGCAAGTGGGCGGCCACCTGACCGGTGTCCACCCGCCACACCAGCGCCTGGCGCGCTCCGGCCGTGACGACGAGCCTGCCGTCCGGGCTGAATCCGCCGCGCTGCGACGCGGTGCCGGCGCTGGCTCCCTGCAGATGACCCCAGAACGCCCGGAGCGTGCGGCCTGTCGTCGCATCGAGGACGCGGGCCGGCCCGTCGTAGGAGGTGAGCAGCACGCGGTCGGCGGGACCCCAGACCGCGCCGCTGTAGGCGTCCAGCGGCAACTCGGTGCGCGCGAGCTCCTGCTGCTCGCCCGAGGTCGTGTCGTAGACGTGCGCGACGCCGCGTGGGCGCCCGTAGTACTCGGTCAGCGTGAACAGCCGGCCGCCGTCGGGCGACAACGCGAGCAGATCGACCGGTCGACGCGCGAGCGCGTTGGATCCACCCATGCCGAGATCGCGGACCACGAGCTCACGGCCGCGACGGTCGCCGGTCATCGCGACGTGCTCGCCGTCGGACGACACCGCCCCGGTGTACATCCGCCCGAACCCGTACTTGGCGAGCGGCCGTGAGGCTCCCGCCCCAGGCGTCCAGGCGCGCACCGCGCCGCTCAGCGTGTCCAGCACGGTCACCTTGTCGTCGGCCCGTGGGGCGGCGACTGGGGCTCCGTACCACCCGCTGAGGTGCAGCACGTCGCCCGCGGACACGTCCCACAGCCGCGTGGTGCCGTCTTCGCCGTCCGTGAGAACCCGCCGCCCGTCGGGGCTGAAGGCGACGTCGGTCACCGCCGCGCCGTGCCCGCGCAGCTCGAGCGTCTGGTTGCCGCTCTCGGCGTGCCACACGCGCGCGGTGCCATCGCTGGAGCCCGTGGCTACCAACCGCCCGTCGGGGCTGAAGGCCGCGCTGGTGATCGCGGCCGCGTGGCCCGCCAGCGTGCTCAGGGCGCGGCCCGATGCCGTCCGGAGCGTCGCGGTGCGCCCCTCGACGGTCAGCAACCGGCTCCCGCGTGGCGAGAAGATCGCGTCCTCGATCTGGCTGGGCGGAGTGCGCCGGTATCGCTTGACCGGCGCGACGCCGACGACGCGCGCCCGGCCGTTCCGGTCGACGACGGCGACGGATTGACCGTCGGGACTGAAGCGCGCCACGGTCAGTGTGGTCGTCCCCGCCGCCGCCGCGGGCACCGCCATCGAGGGCACCACCGCCGATCCCGCCGATACCGGAGCCGGGGGCGCTGCAGCCACCGCTCCCACCGCTGCATCCTGTCGGGGCCGCTTTCCCACCAGGGTGCGAGGAGTCGACGACGTACGCCACAGCCAGAGGCTCACGTGCTGGGTGGCCGAGACGAGGATCTGCTGCGGATCGACAGGACTGAACTCCACGGCCTGTACGAAGCCGCGCGCCGGCAGGCGCCGGAGCGGATCCGGGCGGTCGACGTGGCGGACGATGACCTCGCCCGAGTAGGCGACCGACGCCACGAACTGCCCATCCGGGCTGAGCGCGACCGACGACGCCGTCCCGGGCACGCGCCAGACGCGGTCGCCGGTCAGCGAGGCGACGCTGGCGACACCGGCCGTGTCGAGGACCAGCACGCTGCTGCCGTCAGCCGCGATGCGCGCTGCAGTGGCGTTCTCGATCCTCGGCAGCGTGCGGTCGTCGCCCGTCTCCGGCTCCCAGATCCGGACCTTGCCGTCGACCACCGCGCCGACCGTGCGGCCGTCGGGCGTGAACGAGATGTGCTGCCACTGTCCGTAGAAGTTCGAGGTGAGCGCGGCCGGCCGCGGCGACCAGGTTGCTGCCGCCGGCTCCGGCCGGCACATCGAGCCGCAGTCGGTCGCCTTCCGGTGGCCCAAGCGCGCGAGGACATGCGATGCGGCGACGGCGCTTGCCAGCGCCTCGCGCGCGCGGCTCGTGTCGGCCTCGGCGACCGCCTCCTGCGCGATCAGCACGGCACGCTCGGGATCGACCGCGATCTGCCCGGTCGCCGCGGCCGCGAGCCCGATCGAGCGCGTCCTGTGTTCCTCTGCCTGCGTCTCGGAGCGCTGGATCAGGGCGGGGATGAGCAAGACCAGCAGCCCGACGATGACGAGCCCGAGGACGACCGCGAGCCGCCGCAGGATCCGGTCGCGCCGTTCCTTGCGCCGCGCCCGATCCTCCTCCCGGAGCTTGGCGGCGAGCGCCGTGCGCTCGCGCTCGGCATCGTGGCTGGCGCACCATTCGAGCACGGCCTCCGCGAGCACGTCGTGGAAGATCTCGTAGCGTCCCTCGTCCTCCCCGGGCGGCGGCGGCAGGCTCCGCACGATCCGCCGCTCGCCCGCGAGCTGGTCGAGCACACGCGAAACGTCGGCCGCCGGCTGCTTGGCCCAGAACGCGAGGTCGGAGGCGCGGTGGGCGATCTTCGTCTTCGACGGCGTGACGAGGAACTGGAACACCGTGGCGGCGAGGTTCTCGTCCGCGGCGGACAGGGTCCCCATCGCCTCGGTCAGGTGGCTGGACACGATCGCCTCGGCGCCGCCGAGGTCGCGCAGCGTCGACAGCGTCAGGGCGTGGCGGCCGTCCGGCTGGGCAGCGGCCACCCACAGGCGTTCCATCACGAGCTGGAGATACGGCGTCTCGACGCGGTCGACGCGGTCGTCGACGGGTGGCGCCCCGTTGCTCTGAGCCGGCGCTTGGCTCTCGCCGAAGGCGAGCTGGCCGGTACGGACGTCGTCGAGCACCTGCTCGATCAGGTCGTCCGCGATGGTCGACTGTGGCGCACCCTCGCCGAGCGCGTGGTTGTAGGCGGCGATCGGCTCGGTCACCGCGATGCGGGCCGACTCGCGGTCGAGGTAGTCGACGCGCAGGTAATTGGCGAACAGTCCCGGGATCCGGCCCTTGAAGCGGTCGAGCTGCGACAGCGCGTCCTCGCGCAGTGAGAGCATGAAGTTCACGCGCAGGTCGGGGTCGTTCGCCACCGCGGCGAACTGGGCGTCGAAGCTCCCCGGCGAAAACGCCTCCTGGTGGTAGAGGAAGTACTCCTCGAACTGGTCGAGGATCACGAGCAGCGTGCGCACGCGCGCCGCGTAGCCGCGCAGCGTGTCGACCAGTGGCGTTCCGGGCACCCAGGGCGCCACGTCGTCGTCGCCGCACGCCTCGATCACCGCGGCGCGGATCGTCTCCGCGAGGCGCGGCAGCGGGGGATCGCGCCACTCCCGCATGACGGCGACGGCGAACGGCGCCCGATCGGCCACGGCAGTCGATCCGCGGCCGTTGCGCATTCGCGCGGCGGCGTTGCGGCTGGTCGCCACCACGCGGTGCAGGTCGGGCAGCACGCCGGCGAGCAGAACCGAGCTCTTGCCGACGCCGCTGGCGCCGTAGAGCAGCGTGAGGCGCGACGCGCGCAGATTCGCGGCGATGATGCGCTGCTCGCGCTCGCGGCCGAAGAACAGCGCGGCGTCCGCTTCGGAGTACGGGACGAGCCCGACATACGGGCTCGCGTGGCCGGTCACGGCGCGATCCCGGCCTCGAGCTGCGCGAGCATCTCCGCCCGCAGGTGCGTCACGTACTCGTCGAGCGGCACGTAGAGCAGGTCGACGTCGCCGCGATCGGCCCACAACTTGCGGTCGATCTCACTCAGCTTGGAGTTCAGCTGCTCGCGCTGGATCGCCCACGACTTGAGATCGAGCGCCTGCTGGCCCCAGATGCGCTGGAGGATCACACGCAGGTTCCAGTCCCGCAGGCTGTAGCCGAGGAACAGGAAGTGGCTGTCGCTCATGCGCTCGCGGACCGTGATCGGGATCTGCCCCGCGATGTCGCTGCGCGAGAGGTAGTCGATGTAGTTGTCCTCGGTGATGACGTAGCTGTCGCCCTTCGCGTTCGCGCGGTCGATGGCGCCGTGGAGCTTGACGATCACCGTCCGGTCCTCAGCGCCGAGGCCGGCGTACTCGTTCGGGCGCTCGATCGCGACGATCCCCTCCGGGCCGTGGTGCATGAAGTGCCCGCAGGCTGTGCCGCGCTTGGCCTCGTACCACAGCAGCTCGTACTCCTCCTCCCGATCGCGCAGCGCCCGCTCCAGTGCGTCGTCGTAGTTGGTGGTAAGCACCAGCAGCGGCGGCATCTGGCGTTGGCGCAACATCTCCGGCACCTCGGCAAGCAGCGTGTGCAGCGGAGTGGGCGGGTAATCGGCGTCGAACGTGCGCCGCAGGAACTGGTAGAGCGCCCGCTCGCCGAGCACGGCGTCGACGTATTGCGAGACGCGCAGCAGGTCCGTGTCGTCGCTGACGGGATAGCGGCTCCGGCGGGCAAGCTCGTCGGCCAGCTCACGCCCGCTGGGCAGGTAGCGGCCGAACTCCCACGGCTCGCCGTCGGGGCGGCCGCAGAGATTTGCGCCGGCGCCGAGGAAGGGAACCACGCCGCCGTCGAGGATCCGGCTGACAACGAGCCAATAGTGGTCAGCGTCGGCTCCGTGAGCTGTCATTACGTCCTACTTCCTGCGTGCAGGGTTGGACAGCGACCCTACACCGGTGTCGATGAACCGAACAAGGCCTTGAGCCGCTCCTTGCACTGTGGTTAGGCTCGCGCGAGGATCCTGACCGATGGAGATCGCTGGCATCATCGTTGCCGTCGTCGCCGGCGGCGTCTCACTGCTGAGCGCGGTGTACACGACGCGCCTCGCGAGCCGCCTCGAGGCCGAGCGCCACGCTCGCACCAAGGCCGAGCAGCTCGACGAGCTCATGGACCGCTACCGCGACCCGCTCCTGCAGGCGAGCTTCGACCTCCAGAGCCGTATCTACAACATCGCCGACCAGGGGTTCCTAGAGCGGCATTACCTGAACGACAGCGAGGCCAGCCGCGAGTACGCGCGCGAGAACACCCTCTACGTGCTCGCCGAGTACCTGGGCTGGGTCGAGATCCTGCGCCGCGAGGTGCGGTTCCTCGAGCTCGGCGACGAGGTCGCGAACCGGGATTGGGCGAGCCGGCTGGCTGCCGTGCGCAGCACGCTCCAGACTGATCGCCTGCCGCCCTGTTTCCGGCTGTTCAACGGCCAGCAGCGCGCGATCGGCGAGATCATGGTCGAGTCGAGCAACGACAGGCTCGACACCGTGGGCTACGCCAAGTTCCTGAGCTGCCAGCAGGAGCCGCAGTTCGACCGCTGGTTCGCGCACCTGCGGGAGGACATCGACATCCTCGCCCGCGAGCCGGACAGCGGGCATGACGAGCGCCTACGGGCGCTCCAGGGGGCGCTCATCGACCTGATCGATCTCCTCGATCCAGACGCCGTCCGCGTTCAGTCGACCGAGCGCCAACGGCTGCCCGCACGACGGCCCTAGATGATTGATTCCGGGGCTGGAATCAGTCATCTAGTACCAGCGGAGGCGGGGCATCGGCTCCGGGGCGCGGCGGACCGAGCGGCGGGCGGGACGGTGGGAGGCGAGGCGCTTGGTGAACATAGATTGCATCTTAGGACATATCTTCCTAGGAAGCAAGTATCTGGGACGCAATCTTGGGTAATGTCCGTGTCATGACCGAGCGCGACGGCGTCGACGCCATCATCGAGGCGTGGGAGCGGGAGCGGCCCGAGCTCGACCACACGCCGATCGGCATCGTCGGGCGGATCTCGCGGCTCGCGCGCGAGATCGAGCAGCGGCTCGAGGCCGTCTACCGCGAGCACGGGCTCGAGCCGGGCTGGCACGACGTGCTCGCCACGCTGCGGCGCAGCCCGCCGTCCTACCGCCTGCGGGTGAGCGACTTCTCGAGCACGCTGATGCTCACCTCGAGCGGGACGACGAAGCGCCTCGACCGGCTCGAGCAGGCGGGCCTGGTCGCGCGGGAGCCGGACCCGGACGACCGGCGCGGCACGCTGATCGTGCTGACCGAGGCCGGCCGCAAGCTGATCGACAGCGTGACCGAGGCGCACCTGGCCAACGAGAGCCGGCTGCTCGCCGCCCTGACGGACGGCGAGCAGCGGCGGCTCGCTGACCTCCTCCGCGCGCTCCAGCTCGGCCTGCCACCGAGCTGAAGCGCACGTCCCCCGGCGACTACTCGTCGGTCCCCAGGTCGATGACCGGGGAGATGAGGGTCTCGACTGCCGGCGAGATCAGCACGCTGTCGTCGCCGCCGAGCGTCTGCACGCGCAGCGTGTCGCTGAGCAGCTCGCTGCCGGAGATCCGCGTCTGCGCGGCCAGACCGGTCGCCAGCACCTGGTCGCCCGAGCGGGTGAGGCGGACCACGTCGCGCGACTCCGACCCCTCGACGACCACGGTGTCGGGGTTCGGGTCCGTGGCGCCGCCCACCAGCGCGAGGTCGACGTCGACGCTCTCCGCGTCCGTGCCGCGCAGGTCGTGCACGGTCGTCGTGTCGCTCCCGCCGAGCACCCGGAGGCCGACGTGCTCGACGTCGTCGAGGTCCATGACGATGTTGGCGATGTTGCGGGTGACCTGCACGCGCCCGCCGTTCGCCGAGACGTCGAGCAGCTCGCCGATCGCGCTGCCGTTGAACGCCAGCGCGTCGCTGCCGCTGCCGCCCTCGACGATGTCGTTGCCGTCGCCCGGGTCCCACTGGAACGTGTCGGACCCGCCGCCGAGCTCGGCGACGTCGGCGCCCTGCTGGCCGTCGACGAAGTCGTCGCCGCCGCCCGCGCGGATCAGGTCGGCGCCGTTGCTGCCGAGCAGCGTGTCGGCACCGGCCGCGCCGTCGATCTCCAGGCGCGTGAGCGCGGCGATGTTGCCGACCGCGCTGACGTGGTCGTCGCCGCCGAGGGCGAGCACGTGGACGTCCTCGGTGGCCGTGTCGACCGGCGCGCCGCCGGGCGAGTCGATCCGCATCTGCGTCCCGTTGGCGATCAGCGCGATCTGGTCCGCGGCCGAGCTGCCGTGGTAGGTCGCGACGTCGGCACCGGGCCCGCCGTCGAGGTTGACGGTCACGGGGCCGGGGATGCCGACGCCGCCGGCGAGCTGGTCGTCGCCGCCGACGCCCTCGATCACGAGGTCGTCCTGCGCCGTCCCGCCCACCACGCGCGTCTCGGCCGCGAGGCCCTCGATGGTCTCGCCGACCGTGACGGCGTCGGCCGCCTCGGTGCCGCGCGCCACCACGGTGTCGACCTCACCGTCGTCGCCGCCGTCGCTCGCGCTGACGTCGGCCTCGACCGTCTCGAGGTCGGTGCCGGCGAGGTCGCCGACGGTGGCGGTGTCAGCGCCGCCCAGCGTCCGCAGCTTCGCGCGCTCGACGTCGTCGAGGTCCATGACGATGTTCGCGATGTTGCGGGTGAGCCGCACCCGCTCGCCGACGGCGGCAAGCTCGAGCAGCTCGCCGATGTTGCTGCCGTTGAACGCGAGCGCGTCGGCGCCGGCGCCGCCCTCGACGACATCGCTGCCGTCGCCGGGATCCCACTGGAACGTGTCGTCGTCGCGCCCGAGCTCGGCGACGTCGGCGCCCTGCTGGCCGTCGACGAAGTCGTCGCCGCCGCCCGCGCGGATCAGGTCGGCGCCGTTGCCGCCGAGCAGCGTGTCGTTGCCGCGGCCGCCCTCGATCGTGATCCGCGTGAGCGGAGCGAGGTTGCCGACGGCGCTGACCTTGTCCGCGCCGTCGCCGGTCGCCACCACGAGGTCCTCGACCGCCGCGGTGTCGAAGCCGGCTGCGGTGGCCGGGGCGGTGCGCGCCTCCGTGCCGTTGGCGGCGATCGCGACCTCGTCGGCGTCATCGGTGCCGCCGTACGTCGCGACGTCGTCACCCGCGGCGCCGTCGACGTTCACGTCGTCCGCAGTCTCGAGGCCGGTCGCGCGCACCTGCGCGCCGAGGCCGGTGACCGTGACCGCGCCCGGCCCGGATTCGACGTCGAACGCGTCGGCGCCGTCGGTGCCGCGGGCGGTCACCGTGTCGGTCGCGGCGTCGCCGCCGCCCCCGAACGCGTCGAGCGAGGTGTCGACCGCCGCCACGTCGGTGCCGGCCAGGTCGCCGACGACCACGTTGTCGCTGCCGCCGAGCGCACGGAAGTCGATGTCCTCGACGTCGTCGAGGTCCATGACGATGCTCGCGATGTTGCGCGTGAGCCGCACGCGCCCGCCGTTCGCCTCCGCCTCGACGTTCTCACCGGCGTTGCTGCCGTTGAACGCCAGCGCATCGCCGCCGTCGCCGCCTTCGACGGTGTCGCTGCCGTCGCCGGGATCCCACTGGAAGGTGTCGCTGCCGGAGCCGAGCTCGGCGACGTCGGCGCCCTGCTGGCCGTCGACGTGGTCGCGGCCGCTGCCGCCGCGGAGGACGTCGGCGCCGTTGCTGCCGAGGAGCGTGTCGTCGCCGGCGCCGCCGTCGACGGTCAGCGTGTCGTCGACGAGCGAGCCGACCGTGCGGACCTCGTCGTCGCCGCCGCGCGCCAGCACCGAGATCGCCGTGAAGGTGCTGCGATCGAACTCGAAGTCGGGTGTGCCCTCGCCGCCGACGTCGACGAACAGGGTGGGGGAGGTGCCGATCAGGACGAGCGTGTCGTCCGCGGCGTCGCCGGTCAGAGTCAGGGTGCCGGACTCGACGGCCGCCGTGTAGTCGGCGTGCGCCGAGTCGGCGCCGAGGAGAGCGATGGCTACGGCGCCCAGAGCGAGCGCCGTTCGCGTGCGGGAGTGGGGAGACATGACGGGTGACCGTACGGCCGCGCCAAACCGCGCGAAATAACGGAAACCCTCAAACCTTCAACCCTCGGCGAGCACCGCCCGCAGGTACCGCTCCGGCGCCTCGCTCGCGGAAGTAGCCGGGGGTCGGGCCGCGTCATGCCCTCCCGGAGCAGCGCTCGCAAGCTCGCGCCCGAGCGCTCCGGGAGGCCACGCCGCGGCCCGCCCACGGACACGCCCAGCACGCCGGCCGATGCTCTGTTCGGGGCCTCGTCAGGGCAGCACAGACAACGGTCTGGCGTGGACACGGGCTACCGTGAAACGGCGCGAATCGGAGTACCGATCCCGGACGATCGGAGTCTTCTCCGCCGTCGCCGCGCTCCGGGATCTGACTCAACAATTCGCTGCTTCGCGCAACGGGCCCCGCTTCAAGCGCCGTTCCCCCCAAGCGAGGCTGTCGCACAAACCACGCGCATTGGAGAAATCGCCAGCGGACGCTGTCCTGCCTAGCTGTCACCTATCGACAGTAGGGCAGGACAACGGGCCCGAAACCTCGTGGAACCGTTGGCCGAACTGCTGTGAAGACGCGAAGTCCGCGCCTCGTGCAGGCCCGCTCGCACCTTCCGTTGTAGATGTGAACAGTGGGCAGTCGCCGACGCTATCGCCTCTGGCGGGAGCGATAGGGCGGCTCGTCGGCCGGCCAGCGGCCATCGGCGGCGCTCGAATGCACGTGGGGTCCGCCAAGCATCTGTATCTTGCTGTGCCGGTACAGATGGGTTCTGCCTGGCTCGTAGCCCGCCTTGCGAAGGAGATCGCGGCCGGCCGTTGGTCGGAGGGCGAGCCGCTGCCTGGCGTTCGCAAGCTCGCCCGTGAGGTCGGGTGCTCGCCGGGAACGGCGGCTCGCGCCTACGCGGCGCTACGCGATTCGAGTGTGCTGGTCGGGAGTCCGCGGTCGTCGTTTGTCGTGGCAGCAGGCGGGGCGCGGCGAGCCGCGGGCTGGCGCGGGCCCGCCGAAGCGCTGAGGCTGGCGGGCAGCGACGATCCGGCGCTCGATCTGCTCGTGCGGGCGACGGGTGGCGCCGTTCAGGTGGTGCCCGGGCCGCGCGGGAGTGTCAATGGGATCGTTCAGCTTTCGCGCGGCACGGCGGATGCGTGTGCGATGCATCTCTTAGACACGGCGAGCGGGCGCTGGAACGACCCGCTCGCGCGTGCGGTGCTCGGCGGGGAGCCGGTGCACCTGGTGCATTTGTGGCGGCGCGAGCAGGGATTCGTCGTCGCGCGCGGGAACCCACACGGGATCCGCGGGGTGGCCGATGTCGATGGGCGCAGGATCGCCTGGCGCCCGCCCGGAACGGGGTCTCGGCTTCTGCTTGAGCGATTGATGCGGGCGGCGGGGTGTGAGCCGCATCCGGAGCTGGGGGAGCCGGCGGATTCGCATCTCGCCGTGGCGGCGGCTGTGGCTACCGGGGCGGCTGACGCCGGACTGGCGGTTCGGGCGGTGGCGGAGTGGGCTGGCCTGGATTGGGTGCCGGTCACGAGCGAGCCGTTCGAGTTGGCGCTCGACGCCGCAGCGGGGGCCAGCGCGGCGCCGTTGTTGGACACGCTCGCAGCGGCGAACGTGCAGGCCCGGCTGGCGGCGATGCCGGGCTACGACCTGTCGATGAGCGGCGAGGTCCGGGTCGCGGCGTGAGGCCCACGGCCGCGGGCCTTCTCGCTGTCACCGCCGCGCTGGCGATCGTCGCGTGCGGCGATGACGCAGACTCGGCGTCGTCCGGCAACGCCGCCGACAATGGGCGGATGATCCTGGCCACCACGACGAGCACGCAGGACTCGGGTCTGCTCGACGAGTTGCTGCCGCGCTTTGAGAAGGACTCCGGGTGCTCGGTGAAGACGATCGCGGTCGGTTCCGGGGAGGCACTCGAGCTGGGCGAGCGCGGCGATGCTGATGTTCTGCTCGTGCATTCCCCGGAGGCCGAGGAGGAGTACATGCAGGGCGGGCACGGCACGAGCCGAAAGGCTGTGATGCACAACGACTTCATCGTCGTCGGCCCGGCCGCCGATCCGGCGAAGATCAAGGGCGTCAGCTCGGCCGCCGAGGCCTTCACGCGGATCGCGAAGGCAGAGGCCCCATTCGCCTCGCGCGGGGACGAATCGGGCACCCACACCAAGGAGCTGTCGCTTTGGGAGGCGGCGGGGATCGAGCCCGCCGGCTCGTGGTACATCGAGACCGGACAGGGGATGGGTGAGACGCTCACGATCGCGAGCCAGAAGCAGGCCTACACGCTGTCTGACCGCGGCACCTATTTCGCGACCGAGAACCTCGATCTGGAGCTGCTGGTCGAAGGCGGCAAGGACCTGCTCAACGCGTACCACGTGATCGTCGTCAAGGGCGAGGACGTCAATCGCGACTGTGCCCAGCGGTTCTCAGACTGGATCACCTCACCAGGAACCCAGCGCGAAATCGGCCGCTTCGGGGTCAAGCAGTACGGCGAGCCGCTGTTCGTCGCGGACGCCGCCGGCTGATGGACGCGGTCCATGAGGTGCTCGGCCGCTCAGCGCTGGTGTCCCTGTCCGCGACCGCGATCGCGCTCGCGCTCGGCGTGCCGCTCGGGACCTGGCTCGCCCTCGCGCCGCGCCGCGGCCGGGGGGCGCTGGCGACGGTTGTCAACACCGGCATGGCGGTCCCAACCGTGGTCGTCGGACTGGTCGTGGCGCTGCTGCTATGGCGAAGCGGGCCTCTTGGACAGCTCGATCTGATCTACACGCTGCGGGGGATGATCATCGCCCAGGTTCTGATCGCCACACCGCTGATCGCCGGCATCACCATGGCCGGGCTCCAGGCGCTGCCGCGCGACCTCGCCGACCAGCTGCGGGCGCTCGGCGCCAACACGCCACAGCTCGTCCTCCGACTGTGGATCGAGGCGCGCGTGCCACTCCTCGCCGCGGCGATGGCCGGCTTCGGGCACGCGGTCTCGGAGGTCGGCGCGGCGACGATCGTGGGTGGCAACATCCACGGCCAGACCCAGGTGATGACCACCGCGATCGTCGAGGAGGTCGGCCGCGGCGACTTCAGCGACGCGCTCGCCTACGCCGCGATCCTGCTCGCGCTCGCCTTCGTGATCAACGCCCTTCTGACATCGGTGCAGCAGCGCGCCGCCGCATGGGCTCAGTCCTAAGACTGCGGGACGTTCGCCACCACCGCGGCGGGCGCGAAGTCCTCGCGATCGATGCGCTCGACCTAGACGCCGGCGAGCGGCTGGCGGTGCTCGGTCCCAACGGCGCCGGAAAGACCAGCCTGCTACGGCTGCTCGCCGCGCTCGACACGCCGACCGCCGGGACCGTCGAGCTCGACACCGTAAATACAGCCAGCGCGAACACGAGTCTGCGGCAGCGGATCGGCTACGCCACGCAGCGCCCCGGGCTGCTGTCCACGAGCGTCATCCGCAACGTCGAGCTGCCGCTGCGCTGGCGAGGCCTCGACCGAGCGACGCGACGCAGAGCCGCGGAAGCCGCCCTCGACCGCCTCAACATCGCGCGCCTCGCCGACCGCAAGGCGCTCTCGCTGTCCGGCGGCGAGGCCCAGCGCGTGAGCCTCGCACGCGCGCTCGCGCTCGAACCACGGCTGCTGCTGCTCGACGAGCCCGCGGCCGGGCTCGACGCCGAAGCCCGGCAGGCGCTTCTCGACGATCTCGAGGTCGCGCTCGCCGGACGCTCAGCGACGGTCGTGCACGTGTCGCACCGCGCAGAGGAGGCGCTGCGACTGGCGGACCGCGTCGCGCTCTTGGTCGACGGCGCGATCCGCCAGATCGGCACACCGGCATCGGTCGTCCAGCGACCCGCCGACGCCACCGTCGCCAAGCTCCTCGGCTACGAGAACGTACTTGCGGTCCGCATCGACCGTTCCGGCGAAATGCTGATCGGAGGCGCCCCGTCCGGAGTCCGCTTGACCGCCCCACCCGGGCCCGCCACACTCGCTGCCTGGGGAGCAGCCATCCGCATCAACCCGCCAGGCAGCGGGCCGCTATCCGCCACCGTCAAGCAGGTCTCCCCAGGCCCCGGCCACTGGAACGTCACGCTCGCCGGCAACGTGACCCTCCGCGCACACTTGCCGCTCAATGACAAGCCACCACAAGTGGGCGATCCTGCCACGGTGCAACTCGACCTCACACACGCGGCCGTGATCTCGGCGAAGCCGGCGGACTAGCACGGGCCGTCACTGAGCGCCGCGAAGAGGAGGTGTCTCCGGGCCACGGCCCGGCTGCTGGTGGTCGTCCGTTGCGAGCAGCTCAGGTGTTGAGATGAGATCCTCAAGAGGACCTGAGGCGGAAACAGAGGAGGACCGATGGCCACCGCAACCGACGTATCCGAGCTGCTCGCCACTCACCCGCAGCCGAGCGAGGTCGACCGCGAGGCACTCGCGCGATGCATCGCCGAGTGCTACGACTGCGCTCGCAGCTGCACGATCTGCGTGGACGCCGACCTCGCCGAGGAAGACGTCGCTGAGATGCGGCGGTGCGTTCGCCTCTGCCTGGACTGCGCCGACGTCTGCATCGCCACCGGACGAACGGTCAGCCGCCAGACGGAATACGAGCCGGAGACCGCCCGGGCGCAGGTCGAGAGCTGCCGGCAAGCCTGCGCGACCTGCGCCGAGGAGTGCGAGCGGCACGCCCAGCATCACGAGCATTGCCGGCTCTGCGCTGAAAGCTGCCGCCGTTGTGAGGCAGCCTGCGCCGCCCTGCTCGACGCGATCTGAGTTCTTCTGGAGCCAAGCCGAAGCCCTCGCCGCTCAGCTGATGGATGTCACCGGCCTCAAGTGCGCCGATCTCGTCGATGCGATGGGTCGCATGCACCGCCACCGTTGCCACATCCTCGACCTGGTCAGCCCGACGCCCGGGCGGATCCTGTTCGGCCCGGCGGTGACGATCTCCTACTACCCGAGTTGCTCCGCCGGGCTCGACCCCGAGCGCTACAACCTCGCCAAGCTCTTCTACGAGGCGGTCGGGGACGAGCCGGCCGGCAAGGTCATCGTGCTCGCGTCGAACGGCTACACCGACACCTCGATGGGCGGCGGCACGAAGCTGCTGCGACTCCAGGAGCATGGCTGCGCCGGGGTGCTGACGGATGGCCGTCTGCGCGACTTCGACGAGCTCGCTCGCTACGACTTCGCCGCCTACTGCTCGGGCGAGGCGACGCGTTGGGGAGGCGACCAGGTGACGCCGTTTCAGGCAAACGTGCCGGTGGTGGTCGACGGCGTCGGGGTGATGCCCGGTCAGTACGTGTTCGCCGACTCCTCCGGCGCCGTCGTGATCCCGGATCGCCAGATCGAGGAGGTGCTGGCGGAGGCTCGCAAAATCGAGGCCGAAGACGCCACTTATCGTGACCAAATCAGGGGGTGCGACGACAACCGGAAGGAAGAACGATGAGCGACGAGGTCGAGATCACCAACCGCAGGGCCGACGCCACGCAGAACGACTCCCTGATCGGCATGGCGCGCTTGGGCGCGGACGCGTTCGGCTACAAAGCGGAGCTGCGCATCGACCGTGGCCTCGCGCAGCTCTTGCGACTGCGCGTCTCACAGCTCAACAACTGCACCTACTGCCTCAACCTCCACTACGAGGCTGCCCGCGACGCTGGAATCGCGCGCGCGAAGATCGACACGCTGACCGCGTGGTGGGAGACCGACCTGCACTCCGAGGCGGAGCAGGCCGCCCTGCGCTACACCGAGGCGCTAACCCGGGCCGCCGACACGGATGCTGACCAGGCCTTCCAGCGGTTCCACGACGGGGTCGCGAGGCACTTCGACACCGAGGAGATCCTCGAGATCATCGGCGTCGTGGTGAACATGAACGTCTGGACACGGCTCAAGCTCGCGGAGGGGGCGAAGCCGGGGCTGGACTGAGGTGATCGACCACCGGGTCCGAAAGGCTTCGCTTGGGGCGTGCCTGGTCGCGTGCGCTCCGCCCAAGGGTGTTGGGCGGAGTGTTAGAAGGTCCGACCATGATCCTCCCGAAGGTCCGAGACCCTCGCTTCGTGACGATCCGCCGCGGTGGGACGCTCACCGACTCGGATCACCATCTCTTGGCTCTCTGGGCGGCATCGTGCGCAGAGCACGTTCTTGACCTTTTCGAGTCGGCTCAGCCAGAGGACCCACGACCGCGTCAGGCGATCGAGCATGCCCGCGCCTGGGTGCGTGGCGAGGTCAAGATGACCCAGGCTCGTGCGGCGGGCGGCCATGCAATGGCCGCGGCCAGAGACCTGCGTGGAGCACCACGACATGCCGCGTACGCTGCGGGCCAAGCCGGGGCCGTCGCGCACGTCGCCGCGCACGAGCTTGGCGCTGCCGCCTACGCGATCAAGGCCGCACGTGCCGCCGCGCCGGAAGGCGAGGACGAGGCCACAGGGCGACTTGAGTGCCGGTGGCAGCGTGAACAGCTTCCGGAGTCGATTCGCGAGCTCGTACTTGACGACCAGCGGTTGCGGAACGAGATTTGCTGGTCGGTGTTTGACTGCTGATCGCGCGTCGGGCGCCAGGACCGCCCCAATTGTCTGGATCCGCGTGCCGTCGCGAGGTCTGTCGGTCAGGTGCTTCGGTCGACCGTGGCCGTTTCGTACTGCGGGCGGCCGGTGGGCCGGTAGACCTGGATCGTTATCCCACTCGGAGTGGGCCGCGATTCGACCAGGTCGAGCGCTGCGTCCGGGCCGGTGTCGGGGAACAGCCGCGTGCCCTGGCCGACGACCAGCGGGTAGACCAACAGGGTGATCTCGTCGACAAGCTGGTTGTCGAGAAGCCAGCGGACCAGGTCGCCGCTGCCGTGCACCTGCAGCTCCCCTGCCGGCCTGGCTTTCAGCTCGCCGATGGCCGCCGCGACGTCTCCGGAGAGAACGTTCGTATCCGCCCATTGCGGGTCCGTGAGTGTGGTCGATGCCACGTACTTGGGCCGCGTATTCAACGCCACTGAGATCGGGTTGTTGCCCTGATTCGCCCCCCAGGAGCCGGTTCCCCAGGAGCCGGCGAAGATCTCGTAGGTCCGCCGGCCGAACAGGAACGCGTCGGCGCGCTGGAAGACCTCGTCCAGAAACGTCGCGGCCTCGCTGTCGAAGAGCGGTATGGCCCATCCGCCGCGCTCGAAGCCGCCCCTGCGGTCCTCGTCCGGCCCGCCGAGCCCCTGGATCACGCCGTCGACGGAGACGTGCGTGGTGGTCGTCAGCTTCATGGTCGCGGTTCCCTTCTCGTCGGTTTCGGTCTCGTTGGGGTAGACCGAGCGACCGCACCGATCTCATCGGTTGTGGCACTGGTAGCGCTCTCAGCTACCGGGCACCAGCGGTCTACGCTGGTGCCCGGGCGAGATGGATCAGTTCACGGGGTCCCGTCAGGACGACGTCGCGGCCGCCATGGCGGGCTCAGCGCGCGCCCGCTCCGAGGCGGTGGTCCCGATCGGCTCCACGAGGATCGTGCCCTCGCCCGTGGGGTAGGCCTCCTCGCCGTGGCTGACGAGGTCCATGCCCAAGGCTTCCTCGCGCGCGGTCACGCGCAGCGGGCTGACGAGGCCGATGAGCTTGAGCAGCGCGAACGTGGCGCCGAACGCGTAGGCCGGCGCGGCGAGCGCGGCCAGCGCCTGGTCGCCGAGCTGGACCGCGTTGCCGTAAAGCAGGCCGTCAGAGACGCCGTTCCAGGCCGCCTGGGCGACGAACCCGATCAACAGGATGCCCGTGAGCCCGGCCACGCCGTGTGCGGCGAGCACGTCCAGCGTCTCGTCGACGCGCGTGCGCGGGCGCAGCATGATCACGGCATAGCTCGGCAGCGCGGCGCCGATGCCGAGCGCCATCGCCCACACAGGGCTGACGAAGCCGGCGGCCGGCGTGATACCCACGCACCCGACCACGATCGCGGTGGCGGCGCCGATCGCCGTGACCTGCCTCGAGCGGACCAGGTCGAGCACGAACCACGTCGCCAGCGCGCACGCGGGCGCAAGCAGCGTGTTGACAAACGCGAGCACACCCGCGTTGCCGACCGAGAAGGCGCTACCGCCGTTGAAGCCGAACCAGCCGAACCAGAGCAAGCCGGCCCCGACCAGCACGTACACGGAGTTGTGGGGCAGGATCGCCTGGCGCCCGTGGTCCTTGCGCGCGCCGACCACCAGAGCAGCGGCGAGCGCGGAGAAGCCGGAGCCCATCTCGACCGGGACGCCGCCGGCGAAGTCGAGCGTGCCGCCTGCCTGCAGCCAGCCGCCGCCGAACGCCCAGTGCGCGAGCACGGCGTAGACGAGCACCGACCACAGCCCGGCGAACACGAGGAACGCCCCGAATCGCATGCGCTCGACCACCGCGCCGGCGACCAGCGCCGTGGTCAGGATGCAGAACGTGGCCTGGAAGGCCATGAAGAGCAGGTGCGGGATATGCGTGCCCGCGCGCGGCTCGAACGCGACGCCGCTCAGGAACGCGTGCTCGAAGCCGCCGACGAGCCCGCCGTCGCCGTCGAAGGCCAGCGAATAGCCGATCACCACCCACGAGATGGTGGCGACCGCCAGCGCGGCGACGCACATCATGAACGTGTTCAGCGTGTTCTTCACGCGCACGAGGCCCGCGTAGAACAGGCCCAGCGCCGGCGTCATGAGCAGCACCAACGCCGTGGCGGCGAGCATCCAGGCGGTGTCGCCCGCGTTCACTCCCGGCGCCATCACGCACCCACCGGCGTCACGGCGGCGTTGTCGGTCTCGCCCGTGCGGATGCGGACGACCTGCTCGAGCCCGACGACGAAGATCTTCCCGTCGCCGACGTCTCCGGTGCGGCCGCCGTCGCAGAGCGCCTCGATCGTCGCCTCCACGAACTCGTCGGACACGGCGATCTCGAAGCGCACCTTGTCGGCCACGCCGACGCGAACGGTCGTGCCTCGGTAGGTCTCCACGCGGTCGAGCTCTCCGCCATGCCCCTGCACGGGGCTCATTGAGAACCCGCGCACCTCTGCGCGATACAGCGCTTCCAGCACCTCATTGGCCTTTTCTGGCCGCACGATCCCGATCACGAGCTTCATGCCGCGAGAGCGTGTCGGCGCCAGCCCGGAGCGTCTTTGGCCCTGTGGACGAAACGTCGCGCGATGAATTGTCCGCCCGGCCAGAACTTAGAACCTACGGTCAGAGTCGCGGCCGCGCTCGCCGCCCTGCCTGTACAACGCGCCTTCGGCGCTGTTCTCGACATCCGGACGCGTGCGCGCGCGTTCAGCGGCGCGTTGCTTCCGTTCGCGCCGTTTCTGGCGGAGACGGTCAAGCCAGTTTGGCTACGGGTGCGCCGGGCTTCTCCTTCTCGGCTCCCTGGGTCATAGGGGCCTCCTCGGTCGCTGAAGCGACCCTACACCCGCGCGCTGCACGCGAAGTGGCGGGAACGCCATGGCGAGCGCCCAGGAGCGGCATTGACGCTCGAGAAGCGAAGGGTGGTCTCAGGCGGAACTCGCCGCGACCGGTGCGACGGTCGTGTCCTTGGGCATCAGGATCCACGCACCGACGTACACGAGCGGGGTCAGCACCACGATGACGCACGATGCCGAGCAGTCGAGCGACGAGTGGGTTGACGTCGTAGCGACGGGCAAAGCTCGCGCAGACTCCCGCCAGAACGCGGCCCTCGCGGGGACGCGAGAGGCCCTTCTGGGCGAACCAGGCGCGAGCGCCGGAGAGCGAACTGTCGTGGATATCGACCTGCGGGGGTGTGGCAACGGCCATTGATTCATCTCTTGTTCTCCCCAGGCAGCCCGGGGGTTGTTGGCGTACGACAAGGATCGCCTCCACGCGCCTGGGCTCCCAGCCTGCAGCCCGTAGGCGGCCGAGGTGCTAACCGGTGCGCGTCCCCTAAGGGTCATCCCTGATTGACAACTCCGAGCCGACCATGCCTTCCGTCGCTAGATGCAGGAGCTCCATCCGGGGGCGGTCGATGCGTCGGGGTTGTTACGGCGCCATGCCTTGTTGCCCTCCTCCGCGGGAAGGCTCGGCGCGCATCCCAACCGGAGGAGGCGCCATGCAGATCCCCAAGGACAAGGTCCTCGAGCTGCTGAGATCGCGCGGCGATCAGGACAAGGCGATCCAGGCCGAGGGCGAGCTGCCCGACCAGGTGGACACCGACCGGGATGCCGGCCTACTGCAGAAGTTCGGCATCGATCCGAGCGACCTCTTGAGCCAGTTCGGAGGCGGCGACATCGGCAAGAAACTCGGACTCTGAGACCCCGCCCTCGTCGGGCTGCTTACGCGGGTTGGTGAGACCTGGCCTTTGCTTCTGGGGCGAGTTCGCGCTCGACGTTGTCGATCAGTTCGTCGTGCATCGCGAGGAATCGGCGGAGGAAGCCGGTGGCGAGGAGGAGGTACTTCTCGCGGTGGGCGAGTTGCGCGGCGCGCGATTCGGCTTCGTCGAGCCGCGCGGCGATGTCTGCGAGGTCGTCGCGCAGCGTGGCCAGGCTCTTGCGCGTGACCTCCTCGCCGACGAGGTCGCAGATGAGCAGCCGCAGGAGCGCGTCGCTCTTGAGCGGCGTGAACGACACCGGCGTGAGCGCGTACTCGCGCAGCGCTTCCCGGCCCTTGTCGGTGAGCGTGTACACGGTGCGCTCGCGGGTCTTGCCGGGTTCCTTGCGGGCCTCGAGGTAGCCGAGCTTCGCCAGCCGCTTGGGTTCGGTGTAGTACTGGCTCTCGCCCGCCCAGGCAAGCATGCGGCCGCGCTGCGCCATGCGCAGCAGATCGTGTGGACCCGCACCCTCGTGCCCGACGAGGCCGAGGATCTCGATCGAAAAGAGGCTGAGCTCGGTCGTGGCCATGTAACGGGTCCGCTCTCCGCTTGACAAAGGTATACCTCATAGCCTACCGTGGCTATGGTTCATAGTCTACCGAGAGAGCGCGGATGCCATCGACCGCCGTGACCGGGAGTGCCGAACGCTGGGGCTCGCTGTGGGGCGCACGCCCTGCCGACTGGGCCCTGAGCGAGGACCAGCAGGTCCCGACCTACGACGACGCCCTGGCCCGCGTCGGGCTCGATCCGGGCCAGCTCGTGCTCGACATCGGATGCGGCGCCGGGGCGTTCCTGCGCCTGGTCGTCGACCGCGGCGCGCGCGCGTTCGGTCTTGACGCATCCGCGGCGCTGCTCGACTTCGCCCGCACGCGCCTGCGGGATGCCGACCTGCGGGTCGGCGACATGGAGGCGCTGCCCTATGACGACGACACGTTCGACCTCGTCACCGGCTTTAACGCCTTCTTCTTCGCCAACGACATCGTCGCCGCGCTGCGCGAGGCGGGCCGCGTCGCCAGGCCGGGCGCTCCCGTTGTCATCCAGGTCTGGGGTCCGCACGAGCACAACGACCTCGAGGCCATGAAAGACATCGTGCGGCCGTTCTTCCCCCCGCGGCCGGCGGACGCGCCGCCCGAGCCCGACTACGCCAAGCCCGGCGTGCTCGAGGCCCTTGCGGCCAGGGCGGGCCTCGACCCCGAGACCACCTTCGACAGCACCTGGCCGCACCTGTACCCGGACGCAGAGACCCTGGCCCGCGCGCTCATCGCTCCCGCCGGGATCGCGGTCCTCGTCGGCCCCGAGCGCGAGCAGGAGGTCAAGGACGCGATCGTGCGCGGGCTCGCCAGGTTCCGTGGTCCCGACGGCAGCTACCGCCTCCAGAACACCTACCGCTCCCTGATCGCCCGGGCACGATGAACGCCTACGCCGTCATCCGCGAAGCAGGCCCGGGCTGGACCGACGGCGGGATCGCCGACCAGCCCGCCGTGGCCGATCACGCCGCGTTCATGAACCGGCTCGCCGACGAGGGCTTCCTGCTCTTCGCCGGACCACTCGCAGGCAGCGAAGGCGGTCGCGTGCGCGCACTGCTGATCGTGGACGCGAACAGCGAGCAGGAGATTCGCGACCGCCTGGCTGACGACCCCTGGGTCCACTCCGAGCGGCTCGTGTTCAAGAGCATCGAGCCGTGGAACCTCGTGGTCGGGGCTGAGCGGCTCTCCGCGCTCGCGCACTAAACGCCGGCCGTGGCGGCGCGCCGGTCGCCGCTTGGAAGGCTGCCGCTGATCAAACCCACGACGGCCGCGTTCGTCGTCACCGCAAGCCTCGCGGACACTCTCCCGGCGGCTATCGCTTCTGACGGCCGCTGCGATCGCTCACGGCGCGATTAAGGGAGTCCGTCCCAACGGTCTCCGCGCCGCGGCGGCGTCTCGCTGCGTACGCGCTGGCCGATTCCGCTAGGAATCCGACGAGGTCTTCCACCAGCGGTGTGCGCGTCGCAGGTGGGAACAGCGCCTCGATCGTGCGGCCGCCGGCGGGTCGCTCGGTCAGGGGACGCGTCGTGGCGCCGGGCGGGACCGTGGTCAGCGTCAGCTCGTGCATCGGTACGAGCGCGATTCCCGCAGCCGCGAATGCCTGCGCGGCGGGGAGATCGTCGAGCTCGTAGGCCACCGTAGGTGCGAAGCCCGCCTGCGCGCAGAGCTGCTCGATGAGCGAGCGAAAGCGACCCGCCGGCGTGTCACGCCGAGGGAGGATCAGCGGCTCCGCTCGTAGATCGTCGATGCTGACGGTTTCGCGCCGCGCGAGCCGGTGGCCATCGGGCAGGACCACGCAGAGGTCGTCGACGAGCAGCCGTCGGCGCGTCAGGCCGCTCGTCTCTGGGATCGCCACTCCCGGCATGTGGTGGACGACGGCGAGGTCGACCTCGCCGCGATGGAGCTCCTCGATCGCCTCGGCCGTCTCGAGCTGGACGACTCGGACGGTGAGCTCGGCATGGGTGCGCCGCAGGTCGCGCACCGCCGCGGGCACGAACGACGAGAGGGCGCTGGGGAAGGCGGCCAGACGGAGGCGGAGCCTCGCATTCTGGGCGTCCTCGATCGCCGCCTCGGCGCCGGCGAGCGCCGCCAGCACGCGCTCGACCTGTGGCCGCAGCGTCTCGCCCTCGCGGGTGGCGCGCAGGGGTCGCTGCGAGCGATCGAGGAGTGCAATCCCGGCCTCGCGCTCGAGCGCAGCGAGCTGCTGGGAGACCGCCGACTGGGTGTAGCCGAGGATGTCGGCGGCGGCCGAGATCGAGCCGAGGTCGAGCACGAGCGCGAACGCCCGGAGGCGTTGGATGTCGGCGAAGCGCATGAAGGAACGCTACTACCTCTAGAAGTAACCTAAGTGGCGCTTCATCCGTCTCGCCGCGACGATTGCGCCATGACGACCCAAACGCACAAGACCAGCAAGGCGGACGGCCACAGCCTCGCTCCCGGCGACGGTGAGCGGATCTGGATCGTCGGCGACACGATGACGCTCAAGGCGACGGGCGCGACGACCGGAGGCAGGTTGGCTCTGCTCGAGAACCTCACCGCGCCGGGCGGCGGGCCCCCGCCTCACGTCCACACCCGCGAGGACGAGTTCTTCTTCGTCCTCGACGGGTCATTCGAGGTCCGGATCGGAGACGAGGTTCACACCCTCGGTCCCGGTAGCTACGCCTACGTTCCGCGGGGCACGGTCCACAACTTCCGCAACATCGCGCAGACCGCGAGCCGGATCATCGTCGGCTTCACCCCCGCCGGGATGGAGGGGTTCTTCCGTGAGTCGGGGCGACCGGCGGTCGACGACGGGCCGGCAACGCCGGTGGATGACGAAGAGATCGCCCGGACGATGGCGGCCGCGCCGAAGTACGGCGTCGAGACCGTCGCCTTCGACGAGTGAAGTCAGCGGCGCGCCCGGCCTCGAGGCCCAGGGCCGGGCGCGCACGTTTGCGCCTTGCAAGAGGAGCGGGCGTCTGAGCTTGGACCGTCGCCACCGTGGGCGCGAATCGGTTGGCAGTGATCGACTGGATGCGCTCAGTGACCGACCGGCCGAGCGTTCTTGGCTCCTACAGCTTCGACCCGTTCGGCGATACGACGCTGCGCACGTCCGGCCTCTACCGCATCCACCGCGCGGCGCTGATCTATGCCGGCGCCGTGGAAGCGCCACAGTGAAGGCTCCCGGGCCCGTTAGGCTCGATCTGTTGGCGAGCGCGAGGAGACGGCATGTCCGAGACCGAGGCTTCTAGCGTTGCTGCGGGCACTGGACCGCTGGCTGGGACGGCGAGCGAGGCGATGCCGTCGATCGACTGGATCCGTGATTTCACGCCGCAGTGGTTGGAGGCGTGGAACTCGCATGAGGTCGACCGACTGCTGGCGCTCATGACCGAGGACATCGAGTATCGCGATGACAGCTGGCTCAAGGTCATGCGTGGGCACGCCGACGTGCGTGAGTTCCTCGAGGCGACGTGGCGGGCGACGCCGGATATGACGTTCGAGCTGCTGAGTGGCCCCTACGTGCTCCCGGGTGAGCCGCGCGCGGCCTTCTATTGGCGGGGTTGGGGCACGCACAGCGGTGTGTCGGAGCCGCCCGGCTTCGCACCCACGGGCCGGCGTTGGGAGCTCGACGGCGTCGACCTTCACGAGTATCGCGACGGTCGCGTGTGCAGGTTGCGGATCGTGTTCGACATGATGAGCGCCTCGCGCCAGCTCGGCCTGGTGCCCGCGGCCGGTGGGCGCGCCGAGCGCGCGCTGGCGATGTTGCAGCGCTCGGCTTCGCGCGTGCAGCAGGCAATCCGGCGACGCCGCGGCTGACGCACGGCGAGGCGTCGCCTTCGCACCGAGCGGTTAATCCCTCAAAGCGCACCTCAAAGCGCGAGGCGCCAGGGGCCCTGGCCGAGCGGCCGAATTAACTTGTGCCCGTGGACGAGCAGGCGAGGCTCAAGGTGTCGGAAGTCGCGGGAAGGGACCCGGATCGCCGGGTCTCAACCGCCGCGCAGGAACGAGAGTTGTGCAGAACGGCTTCGCCGTCTGGTCGGACCTCGGAACCTCCCTAACCAGTACGACGGCCTGACGCTGCGATTTGTGCACCGTCGGCCCCGCGGGCGGGACGCGGTCAGGTTTGACGCCTGCTGGGTGGCGGCCGATGCGGACGCAGGGTGGATGACTCTGACTCGCTACACCGACTTACTGTCGCGCGTATGGCTCCGGTCGGTGCTGCTTTATAGCGCGCCTTCTGCACCTCCTGCCCCGCCACGCGCCGAGGACCAACGAGCGGTGCCGCCGCGAATCGGGCTCGCGCCCGCGTTCGCTGAGCGCCACGCTCATCAGGTCCAGATGCGGCGCTCGCCTGGCGTTGCCACGAGATCCCCGGTCTCGACGGCTCGGCGCAGCCTCCGTTTGCGGTAGGGCAAGAGCAGCGCGAGGGCGGGGCCGCCCTCGCGATGTTCGAGCTCTACACGTACCGCGTCGCCCTCGGGCGTTTCCACGGGTGCCGCAAACGCAACAGCCCGGGTGCCCTCGCGCATAGCCCTGATGGATTCGTACAGGAGGTCGAGCACCGCCTCCGGCGCGGGCTGCTCGCCCTCGCCGGATCGGCCCCAACCAGCTCTGGCCCGGCATCGGCGGGTAGGCGCACGCCGAACGGGTAGAACTCTCCCCGCTGCTTGCCGAGCAGGTGCGTGGCGGCGGACAGTGCCTCATGCGCAAGCATGTCGAGGTCCTCTTGGACGGTCTGCGGCGTTTCGTCTCTCCAGGACATGGACGGCTTGTACCCCTCATGCGCACGCGGCCTGTGCTCGCCTGCTGTTCCCGTCGCGCAATCCGAAAGCGCTCGGCGGAAGCGGTCACCGACCATCTCGCCGCGACGTACACCGGGATGCGCGACGCGCGGCCGCCGCTCGAGGTATCCGTCGAGCTTGACGACGCGTGGCCGCCCGAGGACCAGCGGTACACGGCTGTCGGGGTGCTGCTGCGCTACGAGCACGACAAGCGGCCAGCGCGAGGGCCGTTTCATGGGTCCGCCGATCCCGCCGGATTGCCGGTACGTGAAGCTCTACGGCTGGATCGATCCCAACGCGGGCCGCCTCACGAGACGGGGGTCGCCCGGCGACTGGGCTCTCGGATACGAGTGGACGCTGGACGGCGAGATCCGCGAGGCGTCGGTCGCGGCCATCGACACGCCGCTCGTCGAGCTCATCGAGGGCGCCATGCAGCAGCCACATGGCGACGGGCACCGGGCCGGCAAGGGGCTGATCGAGCATCTCGACGCGCTGCCGCTGCTAGCCCAGGACGTGCCGGGCGTCGCGCGCGTCTTCCCGAGCACGCCACTCGCCATCCCGGACGACGCCATTCTGGCGCCGGTGGAGCGCACAGATGCCGAGCGCCGCCTCGACGACTCATGGGAGGCGATCCCGATCGCGGTCGTCCGCGTGGGGGCGATCTTCACGCTTGCATTCCTCGTCTTCGGGCTCATCGCGGCCGCGATCGTGCGGCTCGTCCGTCGCGTGCTTGTGTGAGCGATGCTGCCCGCGTGGTCACGCTCGCCGCCGCAGCGGGCGATGGCGAGCTGGGGGCCGGTTTCGCGCCGCTCGCTCACCTGGCCGACGCGAGGCGCGTCGGGGGACGTCGTAGCCCGTCAGCAGTCGCGCCATAGCGAGGGAGATCAGCCCAATGAGCAGGCCGGCGAGGTCGTCCACGACGTAGTGCCAGCCATGGTAGATCGTCGTCACCGCGGTGAGGGCGAGCCAGGCCCACAGGGCGACCCTGAGGCATCGGTTCAAGCGCAGCCGATGCGCCACGACCGCCGCCGAGAAGCTCATGGCTATGTGCAGCGACGCGAACGCGGCGATCGCTTGCGGGGTCCCCGTCTCGGTGTTGCGCAGGAACCCGCTCCGGTCGTCGAGCAGCATCTGCTGCAGGTTGGTGACCTGCGAGTCGGGAAGCGCCGCGAACGCCCCCGGATCAGCGAACGCGGGTCCGAGCGACGGCAGGAGGAAATAGCTGGCGATCCCGATCAGCCAGTTGATCGACAGGGCGGTCACGAAGAACAGGCTCGTCGACAGGTCGGGCGAGAAGACGAGGGCCACCGCGAGCGACAGCGGCAGAAACACTATGAACGCGGCGTACAGCCAGGCGAGGAGATGGGTGGGGATCGGCCCCACGCCGAGCAGGGAGTGCAAGAGCGCGGCCGGATCGTGGCCGCCGAACAGGGCGCGGTCCACCGAGGCCAGCTGGCGGTCGAAGAGGTCGCCCGGGCGCAGTATGGGCAGCAGGCCCTTGAGGTTCCGATAGGCCAAGTAGCTCACGTAGAAGCTCACGAGCGCACTGCCGGCCGCCGCCATCCGCTGCCATGTCCAGCGAGCGCCGCGAACCTCGCGCATCAACGCGCGCGACGGCCGCCGGGTGCCGGTCATGCGAGCGGCTCTGATCGCGACGTCCAGGCCGACGAGTAGCGCGACGGCGGAGCCGACCAGGACGAAGTATCCGGCGGCGACGTTGTCGGGGTCGCGAAAGCGGACGTCGGCGGCATCCGTGGCGATCAGCGCCGCGACGAGCATGGCGAGCCCGACCGCCGGAGGCGCCGCGACCTCCCGCCACCGCGGCGGCGAGGCCGCGCGGAGAGCGGCGGAAGACTGCTTCGCCCCCGGTGGATCGACTCCGCTCAGTCGCGCGACGCCAGCGTCGGACAGCTGCATGTCAGAATCGGGGGGCACGCGACGCGCCACATATACCGTGTTCCCCGGTTCGACCCGGCTGCGGACGCGGCGTGCATGACGCCCGAGGCGCCGGGCGCTGGGATCATCTCGCTCGCGGCAACCGCCTGTGGGTTGGACCCGTACTTCGTCTCACTGCCGCTTCAAGGCAGATCGAGGGCGCGCCCGATCCACGGGACTATCGGAACTCGCGCTGAGCAGCAGTGAGGAGAATCACTCCGGGCATGGGCGGAGTACGGTCGCCCGAGGGCTTCGAGTCCTGCGTGTTCGGCCGGCGGGTGATCGACTGGTGTTGTCGTGCCCGGCGAGGTTGGCATGCTCCGCGAGGGGCGGACGTTCAGCTGCGTGAACGAAGTGCGGCCGATCGGCCCGTTGCGCCGGCACCCCCAAGCGCCGACCATCCCGCCATGGACCTTCGAGCTGGCGATGACCGCGAGAGCCGCGCGGCGATCGGGCGCGACACCGCGCTGGCCGGCCGGGAAGGCACGGCGGCGACGAGCGATCTCGTCCGCGAGCTCGACCACCGCACCAGCGATCGCATCGACGTGTGGCTGCTGTGGCGCGAGCGCGACGGTCGGCTGTCCGTCGAGGTAGCCGACCAGAAGACGGGCGACCGCTTCACCATCGACGTTCGCGACGGCGAGCGCGCGTTCGATGTCTTTCACCACCCGTTCGCGTATGCGGCGTGGCGCGGCATCGAGACAAGCTCCGGGCCCGCCGGGGTGATCGCATCCGCGGGCTGAACTACGTCGAGTGTGACGTGCCCGATGGCATGACACTGTCGCAGTGGCGCGGGCTCAGGCGAGGCCCTCACACTCCGAGGCGCCGTACGCGTTGGCTGCTGCGAGCGTACGCCATCGTCAAGTCCGTCGCGAACGCAGCGATCGAGCTGTATTTCGCGAGGCGACCGGTCGAGGCACTGGCGGTCCGCGGCAAGCCTGCGGTCGCCGCCAAGCCTTGAGCAAGAGCACGGTCGGCGCTCCGCGCGAGTTGCGCTTGCGCGTGGATGGAGCAGGGCTTGAAGCGGGGGCGTTCAGTCGTCCTCGAGCACCGCGCGCAGGAAGCGGTCCGGCGCCTCGAGGAAGCCGCGCGTGAACCGCACCGCCTCGAGGTCGTCGTAGTCGCACGGAGCCAGCCCGCCGCCGTCGAGCTCGTAGATCCGCGCACCCGGGCACGCGAGCAGGATCGGTGAGTGCGTGGCGACGATGAACTGCGCGCCCGTGCGCGCACCGCGCACGAGGATCCCGACGAGCGCCAGTGCGCCGCTGACCGACAGCGCCGCCTCGGGCTCGTCGAGGATGTACATCCCTTCGCCGCCGAAGCGGTTCGCCGCCAGAGCGAGGAACGACTGGCCGTGGGACTGCTGGTGGAGCGGGACGTCGCCGTAAAGCGACAGGTCCGGCGAGAAGATGTCCTGGCTGTCGACGAAGCTCGCGACGTTGAAGAAGCTCTCCGCGCGCAGGAAGTAGCCGTGGCGCGGCTTGGTCGCCGCCAGGACCGGCTCGAGCGCGCCGCCGAGCACGGGTCGCGGGACGGCCGGCCGCTGTCCCAAGCGCTCGAGCTCGCCGCCCTCGGCCGCGAATCCGATCGCCGCGGCGATCGCCTCGACGATCGTGGACTTCCCGGTGCCGTTGTCGCCGGCCAACAGCGTCACCGGCGTGTCGAGGTCGAGGCCCTCGATCGCGGCCACCGTCGGTACCTCGAACGGGAACCCCTCGCGCCACTCGTCCGGGTTCCGCCGCAGTCCGAGCAGATACGGCCCGCGCCCGAACCGCCGCCGATCGCGCGGTCGCGTCACCCGATGACGACGGTCTGCAGCTCGGTCAGCCGCTCGAGCGCGTGGCGGCCGCCGACCCGGCCGGTGCCGCTGTCCGTCCCGGCCCGCCCGCCGAACGGCAGGTGGTTCTCCCAGTAGTTCGTCGTCTCGTTGATGTTCACGAGCCCGGTGCGGACGGCGTCGGCGAAGCGCAGGCCGTCGCGCACGTCGCCGGTGAAGATCGCCGCCAGCAGCCCGTACGGGGACGCGTTGGTGAGCTCGATCGCCTCCTCCAGCGAAGAGATCGGGACGATCGGCGCGATCGGGCCGAACGTCTCCTCGCGCGCGGCCTCGGCGTCGGCCGGCACGCCGTCGAGCACCGTCGCCTCCCAGTACAGCGCCGTCGGATGTCCCGACGCCCGCGAGCCGCCGGAGACGACGCGCGCGCCCCGGTCCACCGCGTCGGCCACATGCTCGTCCATCTTGGCCGCCACGCCGTCGTTGTTGAGCGGCCCCATCGTCGTCTCCGGCGCGAACGGGTCGCCGAGCCGCACGTCGGCCGCCACCCGGCCCGCGAGCCGCTCGACGAACTCGTCGCGGATCGCGTCGCCCACCAGCAGGCGCTCACCCGCCGTGCACGACTGCCCCGCGCAGAGGAAGCAGGCGCTGATCGCGGCCTCGGCGGCGGCCTCGACGTCCGCGCCGTCGAGCACGACCAGCGGCCCGTTGCCGCCCATCTCGAGCAGCAGCGTCTTGCCCGCCGCCCGCTGCGCGATCCGCCGGCCGGTCGCCGTCGAGCCGATGAAGCCGACCGCCGCCGTCCCCGGGTTGGCGACCAGCTCGTCGCCGACCACCGGCCCCGGGCCGAGCACGAAGTTGAAGACGCCGGGCGGGAGGTCGGCCTCCGCCACGCACTCCGCGAGCAGCCCCGAGCAGACCGTGGTGGTCGGCGCCGGGGTCCACACCACCGTGTTGCCCACCGCCAGCGCGGGAGCGACGATCTCGGCCGGCATCGTGTACGGCCAGTTCCACGGCGTGATGATCGCGACCGGTCCGAGCGGCCGCCGCAGCAGCAGGACGCGCTTGCCCGGCGACGAGCTGGGCGGGATCGACCCCTCGAGCCGCACGCCGTCCTCGGCTGCCGCCCGCCACATCACGATCAGCTCGTCGACCTCGTCGTAGGCCTCGGCGTGCAGCGGCTTGCCCTGGTCGAGCGTCAGCGCGTGCGCGAGGTCCTCGCGCCGCCGCACGCAGGCGTCGGCGATGCGGTGGAGCGCCGCCGCGCGCGCGAACGCCGTCTCCGCGGCCCAGCCCGGGAAGGCCTCGACCGCCGCCGCGATCGCGCGCTGCGCGTCCGCCCGGTCGCCCCACGCGACGGTGCCGAGATCCTCACCGGTCGCCGGGCTCGAAGCGGGCTCCTCGCCGCCGTCCAGAGCGTCGTGCCAGTCGCCGGCGACGAACATCCGGGTCAGCGTCATCAGGGCCCTCTCTCCTCGCCTTGACCGTGCCGGAACCGACGATATATAAGTTGAATTCCAGTTGCATGCAAGGTCGCCTATCCGATGACCGGGATCCTCGCCGACATCGTCGCCGAGGGTGAGCGGCTCCTCGGCATGGCCTCGGAAGAGGGCGTGCCGATGCGGCTCCTCGGCGGCGTCGCCGTGCGGATCAAGGCGCCCGACGTGCCGGCGACGCTCGCGCGCGAGTACAAGGACATCGACTTCGCCACGACGAAGAAGGGCGCGGGCGCGGTCGACCGGCTCCTCAAGGACGCCGGCTACCAACCGCACGTGTCCTTCAACGCCATGCACGCACGCGAGCGAGGGCTCTACTTCGACGAGGACAACGACCGCCAGGTCGATCTCTTCATCCACTCGTTCCGCATGTGCCACGAGATCCCGCTCGGCGACCGCCTCGGAGTGGAGGACGGGACGGTGCCGCTGGCGGAGCTGCTGCTCACGAAGCTGCAGATCATCGAGGTCAACGAGAAGGACATCCGCGACACGGTGCTGCTGTTCCACGGGCACCCGATCGCGGACCACGACGACGGGGCGGTCAACGGCGCTCAGATCGCGGCGCTGTGCGCGGGCGACTGGGGGCTGTGGCGCACGATCACGGCGAACCTCGAGCGCTGCCGCGTCCACGTCGGCGACTACGAGCTGCCCGCCGCCGACCGCGAGCGCATCAGCGCGAGCTTCGACGACCTGCTGGCGAGGATCGAGGCGGAGCCGAAGTCCCGCGGCTGGCGGCTGCGGGCGAAGGTGGGGGAACGCAAACGCTGGTACGACCTGCCCGAGGAGGTGGAGTAGCCATGCGGATGTTCTTCGCGACCGACATCCACGGCTCCGAGGTCTGCTGGAAGAAGTTCCTCAACAGCGGAAAGCACTACCAGGCCGACGTCGTCGTGCTGGGCGGCGACATGACCGGCAAGGCCCTGGTCCCGATCGTCCACGACGGCGACGGCAAGTGGCACGCGACGCTGCTCGACAACCGCGAGGTGCTCGACGGCGAGGAGGCGGTCGCGCAGTTCGAGGCGGCCGTCCAGCGGCGCGGCTACTACCCGTTCCGGACCGACCCCGACGCGCTGCGCGAGCTGTCCGCGGACGAGGCGCACTGGCATGCGCTGTTCGAGGACGAGATGCTCAAGACCGTCGAGCGCTGGATGGAGATGGCCGACGAGCGGCTCGCCGGCACCGGCATCCGGGTCTTCGTCTGCCCGGGGAACGACGACCAGCTCGAGGTCGACGCGGTCGTCGCCAACGCCAAGACCGTCGAGCTCGGCGAGGGGCGAGTGGTCGACCTCGGCGACTACCAGATGGCGTCCAGCGGCTGGGCCAACCGCACGCCGTGGGACACCTACCGCGAGGAGGACGAGGACGTCCTGCTCGAGCGGATCGAGCGGATGCTGGCGAACGTCACGGCCGAGCCCGAGCGCACGATCTTCAGCCTCCACTGCCCGCCGTACAACACCGGGCTCGACGAGGCGCCGCAGCTGACGGAGGACATGAGCCTTAAGGACGCGGGGCGCGCGACGGTGCCGGTCGGCTCCACGGCGGTGCGGCAGGCGATCGAGCGGCACCAGCCCACGCTCGCGCTGCACGGGCACATCCACGAGGCGCGCGGAACGCACCGGCTCGGTCGCACGCTCTGCATCAACCCGGGCAGCTCCTACGAGCAGGGCCAGCTACTCGGCGTCGTGATCGACCTCGACGCCAAGAAGAACAAAGTGAAGAACTTCGTGCTGACCAGCGGCTAGGACGACCGTCGGCGAGCCGGAGCGAAGGAGGAGGGTCACAGCATGGCAACAGTGGCATCAGGCGACTCCGTCGAACGGACCGTATTCGTACGCAAGGCCACGGGTCTTGTGCGCGGATGGTCGACACGCGACGCGTTCATCTACGCGGCGTTCTCGATCAACCTGGTCACGCTCGGCCTGTACATCTTCGGCTACGCGCCGTTCATCCCGGACGGCAGCCTGCTCTGGGCGGTGCTGCTCGCGGGCTTGTACCTGGTCGTGCAGGCCATCACCTACGCGTCGCTGATCGCGGCGATGCCGCGTGCGGGTGGCGACTACGTCTGGACGAGCCGCGTGCTCGGTGGCGGCATCGGCTTCGTGCTGGCCGTGACGGGCTGGTGGTTCATCCTCTGGCTCTGGGTCCCGATCTACGCGAACATCCTCAATGTCGAGGTGCTCGGGCCGCTGTGCGCGATCATCGGGTGGGACAGCGCCGTGACCTTCTGGAGCGGCTCGGACGGGATCTTCGTCTCGTCGGTGATCACCGCCCTGCTCGCCTCGGGCTTCATCGCGCTCGGGATGCGCACGTACGCGAAGATCCAGAAGATCTGCTTCTACGGCGGCGTGGTCGGCCTGGCGGTGATGGTGGTGCTGCTGCTCGTCAACTCGAAGGCGAGTTTCATCACCAACTTCAACGAGCAGTCGCTCGACCTCTACGGGGTCGAGAACGCCTATCAGGCGACGTTCGCCGCCGGCACGGAGGGGTTCACTTCGCCGGACGTGGGCGGCTTCGCCGTCGGCGCGACGTTCCTGCTGGTGCCGATGATGGCGTTCTTCAACCTGTGGTCGAACTGGGGCGCGACCCTCTACGGCGAGGTCCGCGGGGCGTCCGACTTCCGCCAGAACATCTGGGCCATGTTCGGCGCCCTGCTCGCGACGTCCGCTGCCGCCGTGGTGCTCTTCCTGCTGTTCTCGAAGACGTTCGGGTGGGACTGGTACAACGCGGCCAACAATGCGTTCTGGGCGGGAACGATCCCGACCGGCGTGTGGCCGTACCCGGGTCTGCTGGCGGCCTCGTTCCTCGGCAGTCCGGTGCTGCAGTTCCTGCTCATCGCCGTGCTTTCCCTGTGGTTCTTCGGCTGGGTCGGGACCGTCTTCCTGTCCTCGACGCGCGTGGTCTTCGCCGCCGCATTCGACCGCGTGCTGCCCGAGGGCGTCGCCAAGGTCAACCGCAACGGCGTGCCGTATGTGGCGCTGTTGCTCATGCTCGTGCCCTCGCTCGGAATCGCGGCGCTGTACGCGTACAGCACGGACTTCCAGACGTACACGCTGGACGCCACGCTGGTGATCGCGGTGACGTTCCTCGGGTCGACCATCGCCGCTGCGATCCTGCCGTGGCGCAAGCCCGAGATCTACAAGGCCTCGCCGATCGCGAAGTACACGGTCCTCGGAATCCCGCTGATCACGTTCGCCGCGACCCTGTTCATCGTGTTCCTGGTCTTCTGCCTCTTCAAGTGGCTCGAGGACGACACGTACGGGGTTAATGACGGCGGGTCGCTGATCTTCATGGGCTCGCTGTACGCCCTGGCGCTGGTGATCTTCGCGGGCTCGCGGATCTACCGGCGCCGGCAGGGCATGGACCTGTCGATGTCCTACGGGGAGATCCCCGCGGAGTAGGGATGAGCGCTGCCACCGGGGCGCGGTCGGGAGCCGGCGAGCTGCTCGCCGACCGCGCCTACGTGGAGCTACGCGACCAGATCGTCACGCTCGCGATCCCGCCGGGTGCGCCGCTCCACGAGGAGTCGCTGGGCCGCGCGTTCGGCCTCGGCCGGACGCCGATCCGCGAGGCGATCAAGCGGCTCGCGCTCGAGAACCTCGTGTGCGTGTATCCGCGGCGCGGGACGTTCGCGACCGAGATCAACATCACCGACCTCGCGCACATCTCAGACGTGCGCGTGCAGCTCGAGGGCCACGCAGCCTACCGCGCGGCGCAGCGGCTGACGCCGGCGCAGCGGGAGGAGCTCGGCGAGCTGGTCGGCCGGCTCGACGCCGACGGCGACGCCGAGGCGCTGATGCGGCTCGACGCCGACGTGCACCGCTTCGTATATCGCTGCGCCGGCAACCCGTACCTGCGGGAGACGCTCGAGCGCTACCTGAACCTGTCGCTGCGGATCTGGTACCTCGTGCTGGGCCGGCTCCCGCACCTGCCCGAGCGGGTGCACGAGCACGCGGCGGTGCTGCAGGCGGTCCGTGACGGCGACGCGGAGCGCGCGCGCTCGATCGCCGCCGGGCACGTTGCCAGGTTCGAGGAAGAGATCCGGGGCGTGCTGTGACGTACGACTACGTCATCGTCGGCGGCGGCTCGGCCGGGTGCGTGCTCGCGAACCGGCTCACCGAGGACCCGTCGACGCGCGTGCTCGTGCTCGAGGCGGGCCGGGCGGACTGGCTGTGGGACGTCTTCATCCACATGCCGGCGGCGCTGCCGTTCCCGATCGGCAGCCGCTTCTACGACTGGAAGTACGAGTCCGAGCCCGAGCCGCACATGGGCGGGCGGCGCGTCTACCACGCGCGCGGCAAGCTGCTCGGCGGATCGAGCTCGATCAACGGGATGATCTTCCAGCGCGGTAACCCGCTCGACTTCGAGAAGTGGGGCTTCGAGCCGTGGGACTACGCGCACTGCCTGCCGTACTTCAAGCGGATGGAGACCTGCACGGCGGGCGCCGACGACTGGCGCGGGGGAGAGGGGCCGCTGTGGCTCGAGCGCGGCCCGGCGCGCGGCCCGCTGTTCGAGGCCCTGTTCGCGGCGGTCCAGCAGGCGGGGTTCTCGCTGACCGACGACGTCAACGGGTTCAAGCAGGAGGGGTTCGCGCCGTTCGACCGCAACATCCGCCGCGGCCGCCGCTGGAGCGCGGCGCGCGCGTACCTGCACCCGGTGCGGCGGCGGTCGAATCTCGAGGTCCGCACGCGCCAGCTCGTCGGCCAGGTGGTGTTCGAGGGCACGCGCGCGGTGGGGGTGGAGACGGGCCGCGGCGTGGTGCGCGCGCGCGAGGTGATCCTGTGCGGCGGCGCGATCGGGTCGCCGCAGATGCTGCAGCTGTCCGGCGTCGGGCCGGCCGGCGACCTCGAGGCGCTCGGGGTGAGGGTCGTCGCCGACTTGCCGGTCGGCGACAACCTGCAGGACCACCTCGAGGTCTACGTCCAGCACGCGTGCACGCAGCCGGTGTCGGCGCAGCCTGCTCTGAAGTGGCGCAACCGGCCGTGGGTGGGCGCGCAGTGGCTGTTCGGGCGCCGCGGGCCGGGCGCGACGAACCACTTCGAGGCCGGCGGGTTCGCGCGGTCCAACGACCAGGTCGCCTACCCGAACCTCATGTTCCACTTCCTGCCGCTCGCCGTCCGCTACGACGGCACCGCGCCGGCCTCCGAGCACGGCTATCAATTCCACGTCGGGCCGATGTACTCGGACGTGCGGGGGACGCTGCGGATCACGTCGACCGACCCGCGCCGGCACCCGGCGCTGCGGTTCAACTACCTGTCGACGTCCGACGACCGGCGCGAGTGGATCGAGGCGATCCACACCGCGCGCCGGATCCTCTCGCAGCCCGCGTTTGCCGGGCTTGACGGCGGCGAGCTCTCGCCCGGGCCGGCGGTCGACACCGACGAGCAGATCCTCGACTGGGTCGCGCGCGACGCCGAGACGGCGCTGCACCCGTCGTGCACGTGCGCGATGGGCCCGGTCGTCGATCCCGCCACGATGCGCGTGCACGGGGTCGACGGGCTGCGGGTGGTGGACGCCTCCGTGTTCCCCGTGGTCACGAACGCGAACATCTACGCGCCGACGATGATGGTGGCCGAGAAGGCCGCGGACCTGATCCGCGGGAACACGCCGCTCGCGCCCTCTGACGCGGGATTCTACCGGCGTGATATATCAGTGCGGTGAACGCGCAGCTGCTCGAGCATCCTCGGTACGAGGTCCTGCCGGTCGAGGGGATCGAGGAGAAGGTGCTCGCGCACGTGCCGCGGCAGGTGAAGGTCACGATCACCGCCTCGCCGGTCAAGGGGCTCGACACGACGCTGGGCGTGGCCGAGCGCCTTGCGGGTCAGGGCTACCGCGTCGTCCCGCACGTGTCCGCCCGGCTCGTCCGTGACGGCGCGCACGTGGAGGAGATCGTGGCGCGGCTCCACGCGGCCGGCGTGGGGGAGGTGTTCGTGCCCGCGGGCGACGCCCGCGAGCCGGGCGCGTTCCACGACGCGGCCTCGCTGTTGCGCGTGCTCGACGGGCGGTTCTCCGAGGTCGGCATCACGGGCTATCCCGAGAGCCATCACCTGATCGACGACGAGACCACGATCCAGGCGATGTTCGAGAAGGCGCCGATGGCGACCTACATCGTGAGTCAGATCTGCTTCGACCCGGAGACGATCCGGACGTGGATCGCGCGCGTGCGCGCGCGCGGCATCGACCTGCCGATCTGGATCGGGATGCCCGGCGTCGTGGACAACTCGAAGCTGCTGCGGATCTCGATGAAGATCGGGCTGGGGGAGTCGGCGCGGTTCCTGCGTGCGCATCGCGCGTGGCTGCGGCGTCTGCTCACGCGCACCTTCACGCCCGAGCCGCTGCTGCGGCAGCTCGTCGACCCCGGGCCCGGCGTCCCGGGCATGCACTTCTACACGTTCAACGAGCTCGAGCGGACCGAGCGCTGGCGCCGCGAGACGCTGGCGCGGCTCGGCGCGGCGGTGTGACGTGGAGGGCGTCGGGCGGCTGCTGGTCTCGTGCACCGACCGGCCGGGGATCGTCGCCGCGCTGTCGCAGTTCCTGCGCGACCGCGGCGCGAACATCCTGCAGTCCGACCAGCACACGACCGACCCCGAGGGCGGCGTGTTCTTCATGCGGACGGAGTTCAAGCTCGACGGGTTGGAGGCCTCGGGACCGGAGATCGAGCGGGCGTTCGCGGCGGAGGTGGCCGAGCCGTTCGGGATGGCGTGGCGGATGCACTACGCGGCGCGGCGCAAGCAGGTCGCGATCCTCGTGTCGCGCTACGACCACTGCCTCGCCGAGCTGCTGTGGCGGTGGCGGCGCGGCGAGCTGCACGCCGACATCCCTTTGGTCGTCTCCAACCACGCCGACATGCAGGCCGAGGCGGAGCGCTTCGGCGTGCACTTCGAGCACATCCCGGTGCCGCGCGACGCCAAGCCGGCGGCCGAGGCGGCGCTGCTCGACCTGATCGGCGGCGCCTACGACCTCATCGTGCTCGCCCGCTACATGCAGATCCTCTCGCCGATGTTCCTGGCCGCGGCGCGGACGCCGATCATCAACATCCACCACTCGTTCCTGCCGGCCTTCGCGGGCGCCGACCCCTACGCCCGCGCGTACCAGCGAGGCGTGAAGCTCATCGGCGCCACCGCCCACTACGTCACCGACGAGCTCGACGCCGGGCCGATCATCGAGCAGGACGTGGCCCGCGTCACGCACCGCGAGAACGTCGAGGCGCTCGTCCGCGCAGGAGCCGACCTCGAGCGCCTCGTGCTCCTGCGAGCCGTCCAGTGGCACCTCGAGGACCGCGTGCTCGTCCACGGGAGCCGCACGATCGTGTTCCGCTAGCGGCGCCTCGAGGACGTCGACGTCGGGACGATCACCGGGCACCGTCGGCGTCGAGCGCCTCACAGATCGCCGTGCGGTCATGGGGATCGACGAGGAACCGTCCCGATGGGTCGCCATACGCCGGGAGCTCCCGGGACGGTTGAGGATCGGGGCGGGTCTCCAGCACCGCGCGGAGCCCCTCTACGAGGAGGCTGGCGAGCGTCCGTCCCTGTTCCGCGGCGCGGCGCTTCGCGGCTTCGGCCAACTCGTCGGGCAGGTCGATGGTCGTTCTCATAGCCCCAAACGGTACGTTCGGGCGATGATCGAGGGCACGCCTGGAACGGCCTTCGAGGACGAGGTCGTGATCCGCCGCCGGCGCTGGTCGAGCGACGAGAGCGGCTTTGCCGTGGTGGTCGCGGACCGCGACGGTGACGAGGTCGTGCTCGTGGGGACGATCGCGCACCTGGAGGAACGCGAGCGGGTGCGCATCGTGGGTGTCTGGCAGGACGACCGGCGCTTCGGGATGCAGGTAAAAGTGGCGACGGCGGAGCCGCTCGCCGCGTCCGGCGATGTCGCGCTGACCGCCTATCTCGAGCGCGTCAAGCACATCGGCAGCCGGCGGGCCGGCCGCCTGCTCGCACGGTACGGCGATGCCGTGCTCGACGCGATCGACCGTGACCCGGAAGCGGCGTTCCGCTCGGTCGGCCTGAGCGGGCACCGGGCCGGGGAGGCGGTCTCGTCGTGGCACGGGCTGCGCTCGACGCGCGCGCTGCACCTGCTGCTCGCACCGCACGGTCTCGCGTGGCTGGTGCCGCGGATCGCCAAGCACTACGGCGGTGCGGCTCACGAGGTCGTCCGCCGGCGGCCGTACGAGCTGACGAGCGTCTTCGGCGTCGGGTTCCAGATCGCCGACCGGATCGCTCGCGCGGCCGATGTCCCTCCCGATTCGCCGGCCCGGACGCAGGCGGGCATCCTCCATGTGCTCGCCGAGGCGGAGAAGGGCGGATCGACGTGCCAGCCCGTCGCCGAGCTTGCGCGGGCGGCGGCCGCGGTGCTCGGAGGACCGCCGCCGCCCGCGTCGCTGCTGGCCGAGATGGCGGATGAGGGTCGGCTGGTGCTCGAGGTCGACGGCGACGGGGCGGTCTGGGCCTACCGCCCGGAGACGGCGGCGCTCGAGGCCGAGCTCGCCGAGCGCGTGCGCGACCTTGCGGCGTCGAAGCCACGGCTGAAGGCCCCGCGGCGTGCCGCGGGCGACGACCTCGTGCCCGCGCCGGAGCAGTGGCAGGCCGTCCTCGGAGCGTTCCGGTCCCGGCTCTCGATCGTGACGGGCGGCCCGGGCACCGGCAAGACGGCGACGGTGCGGCTGATCTGTGCGGCCGCAGCGGCGCAGCGCGCGTCGATCGTGCTCGTCGCACCGACCGGCCGTGCGGCGCGCCGGATGGCCGAGGCGACCGCGATGGAGGCGTCCACCATCCATTCGGCGCTCGGCTGGGTGCCGGATCAAGGCCCGACCGTCGACGAGCTGGCGGGTGACCTGCTGATCGTCGACGAGACTTCGATGGCCAACCTCGAACTGCTCGTCACCCTCTTGCGCGCGGTCGGACGACGGATGCATGTCGTCCTGGTGGGCGACGCCGACCAGCTCGCCCCGGTGGGCGCGGGGAAGCCGTTCGCCGAGCTCGTCGAGGCGGCTGCCGTGCCGGCCGCGCGGCTCACGCACATCTTCCGGCAGGCGGCCGGGAGCATGATCGTCCGGGGCGCTCACGCGGTGCGCGTCGGCGAGATGCCCTCGTTCGCCGCCGCCGAGGGGCTCACGCGCGACCTCTTCCTGGTCGAGCGCGATGACGCGCAGACAGCGCTCGACGAGGTCGTCTCGCTGGTCGCCGAGCGGCTGCCACGCCACTTCGACGTCGACCCGCTCGCCGACATCCAGGTGTTCGCGCCCGTCTACAAGGGCGCGCTGGGGATCGACGCGCTCAATGCGCGGTTGCGCGAGGCCCTCAACCCGGGTGGGAGGCCGGTGCTCGGCGGCCGGTTGCGCCTCGGCGACAAGCTCATGTTGTCCGGGCGCAATCTGCACGAGCTCGGCCTGATGAACGGCACGATCCTGCGGCTCCTCGAGCACAACGATGAACACGAGACGTTGCTGGTTGCAGCAGACGGCGCGGTCATCGAGCTGCCTGAGGAGGAGTCGCCGCGGTTGCAGCTCGCGTACGCGTGCTCGATCCACAAGGGACAGGGGATCGAACTTCCGGTCGCGATCGTGATCGCGCACGCGGCCGCCGGCGCCTACTTCCTTCGCCGCGAGATGCTGTACACGGCGATGACGCGGGCGCGGACGGCCACGCTCGTGGTCGGTCAGCGAGCCGTCGTTGCCCGGGCCGCGGCAACGCCGGACACCTCACGGCGCCACTCGCGGCTCGCCGCACGGCTCGCGCCGTCGGCCTCGACGTGCTCAGGCGGCTAGACCGTGCACCCCTCTGGTGTCGGCGCCGGGATGAGCAGCGGCCCCTCCGCCGGCGCCTCGTAGAACGTGGCGACCAGGACGGTCGGCGCGTTCGTGCGGTTGAAGGCGGTGTGGACGTGGCCGTGGCCGGGGTCGACGAATGCTGTTCCTGCCGGGTATGCGCGGTGCATGCAGTCGTCGGCCGGGACGTAGACCAGCTCGCCCTGGGTGACGTTCACGACGACGGGCCCGTTATGGCTGTGCCAGGGGAACTGCGCCCCAGGCTGGACGGTGAACCTCGCGACGACCGTGCGCGACAGGTCGTCGGACTTCACCACCATGGTTCCCGACCCGTCGTGCTTGATCTTGAGCTTGGAGTCCACGGCATCGGGGAACACGGCGCGGCCGCTCAAGAACTCGGTGGCGATGGGTGGCGGCGGCGGCTGCTGCGCCGCCGATGGCAGCACGTTGGCGCCGACGAGCGGGACGGCAAGGATCGCCGTCGCCAAGGCGGCCTTGCGGCGCCTGCTCATGGTCCTCCGGGGCTCCTCGTCGCGCATGGTGACTCCTTTCGTGGGCGCGATTTGATCGCGATCGGGCGAACAGTCACACTCCGGCGTGTGACCGCGCGTTTGACGACCGGGAGCCCGGCACGGGGCTGAGCATCCATCTGCTGGGACCGCCGAGGATGGAGCGTGGCGGAGCCCCGGCAGAGTCTCCGCGCGGACACAAGGCGTGGGGATTGCTCACCTACTTGCGGCGCACCCGGCTCGCGCCTTCGCGCGAGCGGCTGGCGGGCCTCCTCTTCTCGGAGGCCGACGACCCCCTCGCGGCGCTGCGCTGGACGCTCTCTTCCCTGCGCCGCAGCCTGGGCGACGACGCCGAGCTCGAAGGTGATCCGCTCCGCTTGACCCTTCGGCCGGGAACGCTCGTCGACGCGGACGTCCTCAGCAAGGGCTCGTGGCCGGAGGCCACGGCCCTCCCGGGTCTCGGTCACCCGCTCCTGGAGGGACTGGTGTTCCGCTCGAGCCCGGGCTTTGAGCTCTGGCTCGAGAGCGAGCGCCGCCACGTCGCCGGGACGACGAGCGCCGTCCTGCACCAGGCCGCGCTCGCGCTGCTCGCGCGCGGCGAGGTGCTACGCGCGGCGCAACACGCCGCCGAGCTGGTGCGACTCAACCCCTTCGACGAGAACTCCAACGTCCTGCTCGTCCGCTGCCTGCGCGCGGCCGGCGACCAGGTCGGCGCCGTGGAGCGAGCGCAGGCCTGTACGGAGCTCTTCCGCCGCGAGCTGGGCGTCGATCCGAGCTCGGCGCTCCGCGCGGCGGCGGAGGCGCCCGAGCGAGTGATCGAGGCCCGCGTCTCGGGCGATGCCGCGATTCGTGCACAGGTCGAGGCGGGCGAAGCCGCTCTCGGCGCCGGCGCGGTCGAGGCCGGCCTTCAGCGCATCCGGGGCGCCGTCACGGCAGCCCGCGGACTCGGCGCGCGCGAGCCGCTGGCCGCGGCGCTCGTATCGCTGGGTGGTGCGCTCGTGCACTCGGCCCGAGGTACGGACGAGGAAGGGGCAGCGGCACTCCACGAGGCGACGATGCTCGCCGACGAGCTTGGCCGGAACGACATTGCAGCCACCGCGTGGCGCGAGATCGGCTGGGTGCAGTTCCTGCGCGGCCAGTACACGCGTGCCGACGCATCGCTGACCCGGACGGCTCAGCTCGCGGGGACAGGCGGCGAGGAGATCGCGTGGGCGGATGTGACTCGCGGCGCCTTGCGTCACGACACCGGCGAGCATGCGGCAGCCGGCGAGCTCCTGCGAACGGGACTCGAGCGCGCGCGGCGGCTGTCGTCGGGCCAGCCGCTCGCCATGGCGTTGAGCATGCTCGGTCGGTACCACCTCCTCCGGGGCGAGATCGACGACGCGCGGCATCACCTCGATGAGGCGCTCGACGTCGTCAAGACCCGCGGGCTCACGGCATTCGCCTCGTGGCCGGAGGCCTTCCGCGCCGAGGTCGACCTCAGCCTTGGCGACGTGGACGCCGCGGAAGCGCGCTTCGAGCATGCGTTCGCGCTTGGCTGTGAGGTGGGCGATGCGTGCTGGGAGAGCATCGGCCTCCGCGGGCTCGGCCTCGTCGCGGCGGCGCGCGGCGACGTGGCAGGTGCGCTCGAGCGGCTTGTCGAAGCGCCCAGGCTCTGCCGCCGGCTTCCGGATACCTACCTCTGGATCGAGGCCTACGGACTCGACGCCCTGTGCGCCGTCGCAGTCGAGCATCGCGCGGTGGGCACGCTGAGGTGGATCGACGAGCTTGACGCGGTCGCCGCGCGGCGCGGCATGCTGGAGCTCCTCCTGCACGCAACCGTCTACCGCGCCCGGCTCGGAGAGCGCGGCGCACTGGAGGCCGCGCAGGCGCTCGCCCCGCAGATCGACAATCCGGCGCTGAAGGATCTCTTCTGGGAGGCGGAGCCGGCCAGGGTCGCGCTTTAGCGCACGAGCCGGGCGAGGACGAGCTCGTAGTGGCGGTCGCTGCCGTACTCGCCCATCTGCTCGGCGACGGTGCCCGTCGGGTCGAGGTCTCGTGCGGCGGTGAATGACGACCAGCCGTAGTTGAGCGCGAGGATGCCGCTGAAGGCGGCGATTGCGTCGTCCTCGGAGAGGTCTGCGCGCGCGAGGATGCCGAGGGCGTGCTCGCCGATCCGGAACGCGTTCGGCCCCGGGTTGGGGTGGCTGAAGATCGGGGCGACGGCCCAGGGGTGGGTCGTGAGGACGCGCCGGTGGGCGCGGGCGAAGCGCCGGAGGTCCTCGGTCGGGTCGCCGGTCGGGGATTCGGGCTCGAAGCGCCCGAGCACTCGGTCGAGCAGCGCGTTGACCAATTCCTCCTTGGTCGCGAAGTGGTTGTAGAGCGCCATCGGCACGGCGGCGAGCCGTGCGGCGAGCGCGCGCATGGTGAGCCCCGCGAAGCCCTGGCTCGCGATCGCCTCCGCGGCGTCGAGGATGACTTCGCGGCTGAGCGAGCCGCGGGGCTTCCTCGTGCGGCCCGTACGGCGGGTGTGCGGCTGGCTCGCTTTCGCCATGATGAGATGATAACGTACGCTGTACATTATGATCAACCTCAAGCGCTGGGTCCCCACGTTCCTCGCCTTCCCCCTCGGCGGCCTCCTCGCGATGCTGCTCGTGGGATCGCTCGACGATCCCCTCACGGGCGCCGCCGGGGGCCTGCTCGCCGCGAGCCGGCGCGTCGCTGTGGCGTGGACGGCCATTACGGCCGCGAGCTGGTCCGTCGCATGGCTCGTCAGCTGGGCCGTGATCGGCATCAACGCCGACCAGGGGTTCTACGTGTTCGGGTCCAGCGGCGCCGTGGTCGCGACCGTGCTGACCGGCCTCGCGCTGCGCAACCTCACCGGCGTCAAGCAGGTGGCGGCATGAGCGCCGCCACCGTCGCCGGGCTGCTCCTGATCGCGGTTCCGCTCGCCTTCAACGCCGCCTTTGCCGCGCTCGCCGTGCGCTTCGACTACCCCGACGTGCTCCGCCACCCGACCCGCGAGGTGCTCGCGAAATTCCGCGCCGGCGGTACGTCGCTGCAACTGCTGTGGTGGGGCTTCGCGCTGACCGCCGTCCTGCTCGCGCCGCTCGTCGTGCTGTTCGCCGCCGCGCTGCCCGAGGCCGATCCCGCGCTGCTCTCCGTCGCCACGACGCTCGGCGTGCTGGCCGCCGCCGTCCAGTTCCTCGGCCTGATGCGCTGGCCGTTCCTCGTCCCGTTCCTGGCCCGGGCCGAGGAGAGCGAGGCCGTCGACCTCGTCTTCGAGGCGTTCAACCGCTACCTCGGCGTCGCAGTCGGCGAGCACCTCGGCTACCTGCTGACCGGCGCATGGACCACGCTCGCGGGCGTCGCGCTGCTCGGCACCCACGCGACCCTCGGCGTCGTAGGCATCGTGATCGGTCCGGCCCTCATGCTCTGCTCGCTGGAGTTCGTGGGCCGCGAGCACGGCTGGAAGGTCGCCGAGCGCCTGACCCCGCCTACCTACGTTGCCTGGTCGCTGTGGCTGATCGCGACCGGCATCGCGTTCCTCTAGGCCGCGCCGAAGGCGACGACCACGCGGGCGCCGCCGGCGGGCGACGCGTCCACTCGCAGGGTCGCGGCGTGCTCGCGCGCCTGCTGCGCCACAAGCGCGAGCCCGAGACCCGTGCCCGGCCGGTCGGCTGCGGCCTCGAGCCGCCGGAACGGCTCGAAGATGCGGTCGCGATCGCCCTCGGCGATGCCGTCACCGTCATCGTCGACGGTCAGCACGGGCGCCGGCCGGCCGACCAGCGTGACCCAGACGTTCCCGCCAGGGCGGCCGTGGTGGGCGGCGTTGCCTACGAGGTTCGATACGAGCAGGCGCAGACCCGGCTCCCATCCCTGGAGGACGACGGGCGCGTCCGGCAGATCGAGCGCGAACGCCGTCGCCGGATAGCGCGCTCGCGTGTCGGCGACTGCGCGGGTGACGAGGTCGGCGAGATCGACGTCCTCGTGCTCAGGGCTGGTCGCCTCGCCGCGCGCAAGCACCTGCAGCCCGTCGAGCAGCGCGACCAGGCGGCGCTGCTCCTCGAGCGCGTCGTCGAGCATCGCGGCGCGCTGCTCGGGCGGCACGTCGGGATGCCGGTGCAGCGCCGAGAGCGTGGCTTGGACAGTCGTCAGCGGGGTGCGTAACTCGTGGCCGGCGTCGAACGCGAACCGGCGCGTCGCCTCGAACGCTCGCTCCCGCGCCGACGCGGACGCCCTCAACCGCGACAGCATCGCGTTGAAGGACGCGGCCAGGCTCCGCACCTCGGCCGGCCCGTCGGTCTCGGACACGCGGACGTCGAGATCGTCCTCCACCGCGATCCGCCCGGCGGCCAGTCGCAGCCGCCGCAGCGGCCCGAGCGTGCGCACGGCAGCCACGAAGGCCCCGAGCCCGGCGGCGATCAGGGCGGCGACCCCAAGCCACGTCAGTCGCGAGTCGAGCTGGGTCTGCCGCCGCTCGAGCTCAGCCAGCGACGACACGACCTCGAGCTTGGCCAGGTCGCCCAGGCCGGCGCCGCGTAGCGGCGTCACCAGCACGCGGTAGCGCTCCCCGCCGCTCGTGACGGTGCGCAGCCCGGTCGGCGGGATGCCGGCGGCGAGCGGCGGGCGCCCTGCCTCCAGCACGACCGCGTCACCGATGAACAGCCGCACCGAGCTGCCGGTGGCGCGGAGCACCGCGTCCAGCCGCCGGTCGGTCCCGGGCACAGCGTTCGTGACGGCGTCCACGGCGGTGGCGCGCGACAGCTCCGCTGTGCGCCGCAGCCGGTCGTCGAGCGTCTCGCGCGCGGTCCGCTCCGCATAGTTCGAGATCAGCACGCCGGACACCCCGAGCACGATCGCGATCACGAGGCCGACACCGAGGCTGAGTCGGGCGCGGAGGCTGCGCACCGCGTGAGGCTCTCACGGCCTCAGGACGAACCCCACGCCCCGCATCGTGTGCAGGACGCGCGGCTCGCCTCCGGCCTCGAGCTTGCGTCGCAGGTAGCCGACGAAGACATCGGCCACGTTGGTCCGCGGGTCGAAGTCGTAGCCCCACACCTCTTCGTGGAGCCGCTCGCGGGCGACCACCTGGCCGGGATGGCGCATGAAGACGGCCAGGAGCTCCAGCTCTCGCCGCGTGAGCTGCAGGTCACGCCCACCGCGGAGTGCGCGGTGGCCCGCTTGGTCGAGCTCGAGGTCGCCGACGGCGATGACGCCGTCGGCCTGCGGCGGCCGGCGGCGCAGGAGTGCGTGCAGCCGGGCGACGATCTCCTCGAGCGCGAACGGCTTCACGACGTAGTCGTCGGCGCCCGCCTCGAGCCCCGCAACGCGGTCGCCGATCTCGTCGCGGGCCGAGAGCACGCACACCGGCAGGTCGTGCCCGGCCGCCCGCAGGCGGCGCAGGACCTCCAGCCCGTCCAGGTCGGGCATCGCCATGTCGAGCAGCATCACGGCCGGGTCGATCTGCTCGACGGCGGCGAGCGCGGCGCGGCCGCCCGAAGCGGGCACAACCTCGAACCCTTCGAGCCGGAGCCCGGCGCCGACGGTCCGCCGGATGCGCGCGTCGTCGTCCACGAGCAGCACGACCGCGGACCTCCCGCCGGCGTCAGCCACTCCTGACGCGCTCGCAGTCGGACGCGACGCTGTCGCCCGGTCCGCGGCGGACGGTGTCGCGTCCGCCGCCGCACGAGATGACGTCCCGGCCCGGGCCTCCGTACAAGCGATCGCTGCCGGAGCCGCCGAGCAGCGTGTCCCTTCCGCGGCCGCCGTAGAGGCGGTCGCCGCCGGCGTCGCCGATCAGGACGTCCCGGCCGCCCCGGCCGATGAGCACGTCCCGTCCGCCCTTGCCGACGAGGCGGTCGTTGCCCGCGGTGCCGACGATGCGGTCGGGCCCGCTCGTGCCCACCTTGACGTCGGCGGCGGCGGCGGAGGCTCCGGCGCCGACGCCGGCCAGCACGCAGAGTGCGATGACGGCGCGACCCATAGCCCCACAAGGATGACGCGCCGGGCGCCGCGCAGGCCTGAAGTCTCAGGGAAGTCTCACGTTATGAGACGACTGTGAGGCGGTGCTGAGAAGACCGTGAGGACGCCCTTGCGGCCGGCCCGCATCCCCCTGAGGGTGTGGGCCGCGCCGGCGGCCGCCGCGTACAGGGAGTCCTCACGAAAGGCGAAGAGATGTCCATGCGCAGCACCTCGCGGCGTGCCGCCGCGCTGATCGCCGGTACGGCGATCGCCACGACGCTGTTGGCCCACGGCGCAGCGGCGTCGCCGCCTCGCCCCGAGGGCTCGGCGGCGAGACCCGCGATCAACATGGAGCGGCTGCTGATGGCCGCGCAACTCGACCAGTACCGACCCGGGAACCGGCACACGCGTGGTGCCGCCAAGAGCGTGAAGCGCGTGCAGCGACGGCTGCGCCGCAAGGGCATCAGGGTCGCCGTCGACGGGAACTACGGCGCCCAGACGATGCGCGGCTATGCGGCCTGGCAGCGCCGGCTCGGATACTCCGGGCTCGATGCGAGCGGCATCCCCGGCGAGACCTCCCTCAAGCGACTCGCCGGCCGTCGCTTCCGCGTGGTCCGCGTCGTGCGGCCGGGCGACCGCCGCGCGTGGAGCGGGGTGACGCTCAACGGGCGCACGATCCGGATGCTGAAGGCAGCGGGCCGCCGCGTCGGCGGCCGCGGCTGCGTGCTCGACGCCACGAAGGGCTCGTACACGGGCCCCGACAGCAGCTCGCAGGCCACACACGCCGGCGGCGGCGCAGTCGATCTCAGCGTGCGCACGCGCTGCGGCCGCTCGGTCAAGCGCGTTGTGCGAGCGCTGCGCCGTGTCGGATTCGCGGCCTGGTATCGCAACTGGCCGGGTAACCGGCACATCCACGCCGTTGCGATCTCCGATCCGGACATGGCGAACGAGATCGCCTTCCCGGGCTGGTTCGACGCGCGCGAGCAGATCGTGGCCTTCGCCCAGCGAAAGAACGGCCTGAACGGCGCCACGACCGGGCCGATGACGCGCCGGCTCCACACTTGGGAGCAGTACAAGCGATCCCGGTGACACCCGCCGCGGCTCGGATCGCGCCCGCGATCCGAGCCGCCCGCGGATGGCTAGTCGCGATTGAACGCCGCGACGATCTCGCGCTCGAACTCGTTCACGTGCTCGCGCATGAGATCTCGGGCGCGGGGGGCGTCGCCGTCGAGCATCGCCTCGAGCAGCCGCGAGTGGTCGAGGACGGCGGCCCCGAGGCCGGGGACGCGGTCGAGGACGACGTGCCAGACCCGCAGCGAGAGCGCGAAGTAGCGCTCCAGCGTCTCCGCCAGGTAGGGGTTGCCCGAACCCTCCCAGGCCACGCGATGGATCGACTCGTCGAGCCGCATCAGCGCGTCCGCGTCGGCCGTCCGCTCGAGCTCGCGCACCTCGGCCAGCAGCGCCTCGGCTCGCGCGCGCACCTCGCCGTCCATCCGGTGGGCCGCGAGCTCGGCCGCCTGCGCCTCGAGCTCGGCGCGGACCTCGGCGATGTGGACGATGTCCGAAGCGTCGACGCTCGTCACGTACGTCCCGCTGCGCGGCTGCACCGCGACGAGGTTCTCCAGTACCAGCCGCTTGATCGCCTCGCGCAGCGGCGTCCGGCCGATCCCCAGCTCGCTCATCAGCTCGTCCTCGCGCAGCACCGTGCCGGGAGCGAGCCGCAACGTGACGATGCGGTCGCGCAGCTGCACGTACGCGCGCTCGCTAATCACCCAGCTCGGCCCGCCTTCGCGCGACGAACTCCTGGAGCTGCGCCCGGACGGCGTCGTCGAGTGGCGGCTCCTCGTACTCCTCGAGCGTCCGGCGCCAGATCTCGCCCGCCCGCTCGGCCGCGTCCTTGCCGCCGTTGCGCGTCCAGCGGTCGAAGTTCTCCGTCGACCCCAGACAGCGGACGGTAGAAGCACTCGCGGAAGCGCTCGAGCGTGTGGGCGGCGCCGAGGAAGTGCCCGCCCTGGCCGACCTCCTGGTGGGCGCCGAACGCCAGCGACGCCTCGTCGATCTCCAGCGGCGTGAACTCGTGGCGCAGCATCCGCAGCAGCTCGATGTCGACGATGAACTTCTCGTAGCAGGAGACCAGGCCGCCCTCGAGCCAGCCGGCCGAGTGCATGACGAAGTTGGTGCCGGCGAGGAACGTCGGCAGCAGCGTCATGAGCGCCTCGTAGGCGCTCTGGGCGTCGGCGGTCTGGGAGGCGGTCAGCCCGCCGCCCGACCGGAACGGCAGCCCGAAGTGCCGCGCGATCTGGCCCGTGCACAGCAGCCCGATCGCCGACTCCGGCGTGCCGAAGCTCGGCGACCCGGACTGCATGTCGGTGTTCGAAAGGAACGACCCGAAGACGACGGGGCAGCCCGGCTGCACGAGCTGGCAGAGCGCGATGCCCGACAGCGCCTCGGCGATCTGCTGCACGAGCGTGGCCGGGATCGAGACCGGCGACATCGCGCCCATGAGCAGGAACGGCGTCATCACGACCGCCTGGTTTGTGCGGTTGTACTCGACCATCGCGGACAGCATGCGGTCGTCCCACCGCAGCGGCGAGTTGCAGTTGATCAGCGAGATCGACACCGGCGATGACGGCAGGCCCCCGAACAGGATCTCGCCCATCGCGACCGTGTCGCGGGCATTCTCGCCGGAGATCACCGAGCCCATGTACGGCTTGTCGCTCAGCGTCTGGAGCGCGTAGACCATGTCGAGGTGGCGCGAGTCGAGCGGCGTGTCGTTGGGCTCGACGATCGTGCCGCCCGGCGAGTCGAGCTCGGGGAACGACTGCGAGAGGCGGACGAAGTTCTCGAAGTCGGCCATCGTCGCGTCTCGACGCTCGGCGCCCTCGCGCACGAACGGCGGGCCGTAGACCGAGGCGAACACCATGTGGTCGCCCCCGATGTGGCAGGACCGCTCGGGGTTGCGCGCGACCAGCTCGAACTCGCGCGGCGCCTTCGCGACCTGCTCGAGCACGAAGTCCGGATCGAGCTTGACGAGGTTGTCGCCTTCGACCGTCTGGCCGGCCTTGCGGAACAGCTCGACCGCCTCGGGCAGCATGAACTCGAGCCCGAGCTCCGACACGATCCGCCGCCAGCCGCGATCGAGCACCTCAATCGCGTCCTCGCTGAGGATCTCGTAGCGCGGCATTGTGTTGACGAACATGGCTGCGTAACATATCTCGCGTGGAACAAGAGTTCCAACGAGGGACGCAGACGATCGACCGCGCGGCTCAGCTTCTCACGCTGGTGCTCGAGGCCGACGAGCCGCGCGCGCTGTCGGACCTGGCCGGCGACGCCGAGCTGCCCAAGAGCACGGCGAGCCGCCTGCTGAGCGCGCTCGAGCGTCAAGGCCTGGTCGAGCAGCACGGGCGGCGCGGGAGCTTCGAGCCGGGCCCGGTGCTGCGCCGCTACGCGAACCGGGGTCAGCTCGTCGAGCTCGCGCAGCCGCACTTAGAGCGGCTCTCGGCCATCAGCGGCGAGACGATCAACCTCGCTGTGCCGGGGCCGCTGGGGGTCGAGCACCTGGCGCAGATCGAGAGCCGCCACTTCCTCGGCACGGGCGACTGGGTCGGCCGGCGCGTGCCCTACGACTGCACCGCCGTGGGCAAGGTCCTGATCGCGTTCGGGGGCGTTGATCGATCCCCACCCACCCCGCTCGAGCCGACCGTGCTGGCCCGCGTGCGCCGCGACGGCTACGCCACCGCCGTCGACGAGCTCGAGGTCGGGCTCGCCGGCCTCGCTGCCCCCGTCGTCAGCGCCGGCGGGCGCGCGATCGCCGCGCTCTCGATATCCGGCCCGACGCTGCGCCTCGGCGCGCAGCAGATCGAAGACCTCTACCCGCAGTTGATCGACGAGGCCCAGATGCTCGGCCACGAAATGGGGGTGCACGCGGCATGACGCACGACGAGATCCTGCAACTGCTCTACGAGGAGACCCTGGTGGGGAACGCGCCGGTCGTCGCCGACGGCGTGAACCAGGGCCTGGAGAGCGACCTCGAGCCGGAGCGGATGCTGTACGACGCGCTGATCCCGTCGCTCGAGGAGGTGGGCGCGCGCTTCGAGCGCGGCGACTACTTCGTGCCCGAGATGCTGATCGCCGCGCGCGCGATGCAGGGCGCGCTCGACATCCTGCGGCCGCTGCTGGCGGAGACCGGCACCAAGCCGGTCGGGACGTTCCTGATGGGCACGGTCAAGGGCGACGTGCACGACATCGGCAAGAACCTCTGCAACATCATGCTCGAGGGCGCGGGCTTCGAGGTGATCGACCTCGGCGTCAACGTCCCGCCCGAGAGGTTCGTCGAGCAGATCAACGAGCACGAGCCGGACGTGGTCGGCTTCAGCGCGTTCCTGACCACGACGATGCCGATGTTCAAGGCGAACATCAACGCCATCGAGAAGGCCGGGATCCGCGACAAGGTGATCGTCATGGTCGGCGGCGCCCCGGTCACGCAGGAGTACGCGGACGCGGTCGGCGCCGACGGCTACAGCGCCGACGCCTCGAGCGCCGTGAAGAAGGCCAAGCAGCTGATCGAGCAGCGGCGCGAGATGGTGCCGGCCTGATGGACACGGTCCTGCGATCCCGCTCGACGACCGTCACGATCGGCGCCGACAAGCCGTTCTGCATCATCGGCGAGCGCATCAACCCGACCGGCCGCAAGAAGCTCGCCGAGGAGCTCCGCAACGGCGACCTCTCGACCGTCGCGCTCGACACCCGCTCGCAGGTCGAGGCCGGCGCCGACATGGTCGACGTCAACGCCGGCATCCCGCTCGTCGACGAGGCCGAGCTGCTGGCGACGATGCTGCAGACCGTCCAGGCCGAGGCCGACATCCCGATCTGCATCGACTCGTCGGTGATCGAGGCGCTCGAGGCCGGGCTCGCCGTCTACGAGGGCAAGGCGCTGGTCAACAGCGTCACCGGGGAGGACGAGCGGCTGGAGGAGATCCTCCCGCTGGTGGCACGCCACGGCGCCGCCGTGATCGGGCTCGCCAACGACGAGACCGGCATCCCGGAGACGCCGCAGCAGCGGCTCGAGATCGCGACCAAGATCGTGAGCGCCGCCGGCGACCACGGGATCCCGCCCGAGGACGTCGTGATCGACCCGCTGGCGATGACCGTCGGGGCGGACACCGAGGCCGTGACCACGACCTTGCAGACGATCCGGCTGATCCGCGACACCCTCGGCGTGAACATGTGCCTCGGCGCGTCGAACGTCTCGTTCGGGCTGCCGGAGCGGTTCGTGCTCAACGCCGCGTTCCTGCCGATGGCGATGGCGGCCGGGCTCACGAGCGCGATCATGAGCACCGCCGAGGTGTGCGTGAACAGCGTCCGGGCCGCCGACCTGTTGCTCGGCCACGACCCCTGGGGGGCGAGTTGGATCGCGGCTCACAGAGCGCGTCAGGCGGCGGCAGCCACCTCGTGACGGACCCCGCCGACGGGACCGGGCGCGTCCACCTGCGCTTCGACCCCGACGGCGCCGACGTGCGCGTTCCCGCGGGAACGTCGATCTTCGACGCCGCGAGCTGGAACGGCGTCGCGATCGACTCCACCTGCGGCGGCCACGGGACGTGCAAGAAGTGCAAGGTGCGGGTGCTCGACGGCGACGTGCCGGTGAGCGCCGTCGACCCGCGCGCGTTCAGCCCCGACGAGCTGCGCGACGGCTGGCGGCTCGCGTGCCGGGCGCCGGCGCGCGCCGACCTGGCGATCGAGGTGCCGCCGCTGCAGACCCGGCCGAAGGCGGCGCTGGTCGGCGTCGGCCGCCACGTGATCCTGCGGCCGGCGGTCATGAAGCGCCACCTGGTCCTCGACGAGCCTTCGCTCGAGGACCAGCGGTCCGACGTCGAGCGAGTGCTGGACGCGCTGGACGACCTCGAGCCGCGCGTCGAGCTGCCGGTGGTGCGGACGCTCGGCAAGGTGCTGCGCGACGCGCACTTCGACGTGACCGCCGTGGTGGTCGACGAGGTGCTGATCGCGATCGAGCCGGGCGACACCACCGCGCGGCGCTTCGCGATCGCGTTCGACCTCGGCACGACCACCGTGGTCGCGACGCTCCTCGACCTCGAGACCGGCACCCCCGCCGCCGTCCGCTCGATGCTCAACCGCCAGCAGCCCTACGGCGCCGACGTCATCTCGCGCGTGTCGGCCACGATGCTCGACGACGCGGCGCTCGGCGCCCTCGAGGCGCGCGCGCACGAGACGCTGTCGCAGCTCGCGAGCGAGGTCTGCGAGGAGGGCGGGGTCGAGCCGACCGAGGTGTACGAGATCGTGCTCTGCGGCAACGTCACGATGACCCAGCTCGCGCTCGGCATCGACCCCGAGCCGCTGTCGATGGCGCCGTTCATCGTCGCCTCGCACGAGCTCCCGCCGGCGCTGGCGAGCGACTTCGGCGTGTCCGTCCACCCGCGCGCGCCGGCCGAGGTGTTCCCGTCGCTCGGCGCCTATGTCGGCGGCGACATCGTCGCCGGGCTGCTCGCCACCGGGCTCACTCGCGACAAGCGGATCCGGCTGTTCATCGACGTCGGGACCAACAGCGAGATCGCGCTCGGCAGCCACGACCGCGTGCTGGCCACGGCCGCGCCCGCCGGCCCCGCGTTCGAGGCGGCGCAGATCCGCTGCGGGATGCGCGCCGCCGAGGGCGCGATCGAGGGCATGAAGATCACCGACGGCGAGGTCGCGCTCGAGGTCATCGGCGAGGTCGAGCCGGTCGGCATCTGCGGCTCGGGCCTCGTGGACTGCGTGGCCGAGCTGGTCGGCGCAGGGGTGCTCGACCACTCGGGCCGCTTCGCCGCGGACCCGCCCGTCCTCGGCGACCGGCTGACGAAGGTGGGCGAGGAGCGGGTCTTCATGCTCGCCGACAACGTGTACCTCTCGCAGCGCGACGTCCGCGAGCTGCAGTTCGCGAAGGCCTCGATCGCCACCGGCTGGAACATCCTGCTGCGCGAGATGGAGCTCACGACCGACGACATCTCGCAGGTGCTGCTGGCGGGCAGCTTCGGCGCGTACCTGTCGCCGGCCAGCGCGGTCCGGATCGGGCTCGTGCCGCGCCTCGCGCTGCCGCGGATCGTGAGCGCCGGCAACGTCGCGTCGGAGGGCGCGAAGATGGCCGCGCTCAGCCACCGCGAGCGCGCCGAGGCGAGCTCGATCGTCGGCGAGGTGGAGTACGTCGAGCTCTCCGGCCGCGCCGACTTCAACGACCTGTTCATCGACCAGCTCGCGTTCCCGGGATGACCAGCCCGCAACGGATCAGGGTGGTGGCCTGCGGCGCGCTCGCCATCCATGTCCAGGCCGTGGCGCGACGGCGCGGCCTCGACGTCCAGGTCATCCCGCTGCCGGCGCTCATGCACAACCGCCCCGAGCAGATCGCGCCGGCGGTCCGCGCGGCGCTGACCGACGACGTCGCCGCTGTCGCCTACGCCGACTGCGGCACGTACGGCGCGCTCGACGAGGTGCTCGGCGACATCCCGCGGCTCGCCGGCAACCACTGCTACGACGTCATCTCCGGCGACGCCGCGCGCGCGGCGCTCGAGGAGGAGCCGGGCACCTACCTCTTGACCGACTTCCTCGCCCGCACGTTCGAGCACACCGTCATGCGCGAGCTGGGGCTCGACCGTCATCCGGAGCTGCGCGACGCCTACTTCGGCAACTACACCCGCGTGCTGTGGCTCGCCCAGCACCCGACGCCGGCCACGAGGGCGGCGGCGGAGCGCGCCGCCGAGCACCTCGGGCTGCCGCTCGAGGTGCGCGAGGTCGGCGACGAGCCGCTCGAGCGCCAGCTGGAGGCCCTGTTATCGGGATGAGGCTGCGGATCGGGGACGAGCCGCTCGCGCCCGCGGCCCTCGCGGCGGCGGCTCGCGACGGCGCCCTCGACGTGGAGCTCACGCCCGCCGCGCTCGACCGGATGACGGCGGGGCATCGCGCCGCCGAGGAGATCGCGGCCGTGCGCTCGGTCTACGGGCGCACCACCGGCGTCGGGGCGAACCGCCACGTGGACATCCTCGGCGATCTCGGCACCCATGCCCTGCGGCTCCTGCGCAGCCACGCCGGCGGGCTCGGCGAGCCGCTGCCCGAGGAGGCCGTGCGCGCGACGATCCTCGTGCGGCTCGCCCAGATGGCGGCGGGCGGCGGCAGCCGGCCCGAAGTCGCCCTGGCGCTCGCGAGCCTGCTGGCCGAGGATCGCGTCCCGACGGTTCGCGACCTCGGCGGGCTCGGGACCGGCGACCTCACCGTGCTCGCGCAGCTCGGCCTCGCGCTCGCCGGCGAGGGGGAGGACGGCGAGCCCTCGAGACTCGAGATCGCTCCCGGCGACGCGCTGCCGCTCATGAGCTCGAACGCCGCGACCTTCGCGACCGCGGCGCTGGTGTGGGCGGACCTGTGCGAGCTGCTGGACGCGGGGATCGGCGTCGCGGCGCTCAGCTTCCAGGCGCTCCAGGGCAACCGCGAGGCGTTCGCGAGCGCGGTCGCGGCCGCCCGGCCGCTTCCCGGCCTGACCATCGTGTCCGCCCGCCTGCGCGCGCTGACGGCGGGCTGCGGGCCGCCGGCGCGGCGGCAGGATCCGTTCGGCTTGCGCTGCCTCCCGCCGGTGGCCGGCGCCCTGCACGACTCGCTCGCCGGGCTGCACGACGTGCTCGCGGTGGAGATCAACGCCGCCGCCGAGAACCCGCTGTTCGCCGGCGGGGAGGCGCTCCACAACGGCGGGTTCCATGCCGCCAGCTGCGCGCTGGCGCTCGACAGCCTGCGGCTGGCGCTGGTCCCGTTCGGCAGCCTGGCGGGCGCTCGGCTGTCCCACCTCATGGCACCCGACCTGACCGGGCTCACGCCGTTCCTGGCCGCCGACGAGGGCGGCAGCTCGGGGCTGATGATCGCGGAGTACCTCGCCGGCGATGCGCTCGCGCGGCTGCGGACGGGCGCGACGCCCGCCGTGCTCGGCTCGGTGTCGATCTCGCGCGGCCTCGAGGAGCACGCCAGCTTCGCCTGGCAGTCCGCCGGCCACGCGCGCCGCGTCGTCGGCCTGGTGCGCACCGTGCTCGGGCTGGAGTGGATCGCGGCCGAGCGCGCGCTGCGCATGCGCGAGGTCCCGCCCACGGACGTCCTCGCGCCGCTCCGCGCCCTCGCCGAGGGGTTCGACACGCGGCTCGAGGACCGCCCGCTCGGCGAGGACGGCGCGCGCGCCGAGGCGGCGCTCCCGGCCCTCGCCGAGCTGGTGCGAGCGGTCGTTTAGAGGAGCTGGTTGGCCTCCAGGAAGGCCTTGCTCACGTCGGCGGGCTTCTTCTTGTCGAGGTCGACGGCGGCGTTCATCGAGGTCATCGCCTCCTCGGTCAGCAGCGAGTTGACCGAGTTGACGACGTCCATGAACTCCGTGCCGCCGAGCGCGTCGTACTTGTCCTTGTTGATCACGAAGTAGACGTTCTGGAAGCCGAACACGCCTTGCGGGTCCTCGAGGACGGTGTACTTGCCCGAGGCGAGCTGCGCGTCGGTGGAGAACACGTTCGCGCTGTCGACGTCGCCCTTGTCCAGCGACGGGTACTGGAGGCCGAGCGCGAGCTGCTTGAACTTGGCGTTCTTGATCCCGTAGACCTGCTCCATGCCCTTGAGGCCGTTGAAGCGGCTCTTGAACTCGGGGCGGGCGCCGAGCGTGAAGCTGTCGAGCTTCTTGAGGTCCGCGACCTCCTTGAGGCCGTTCTCGGTCGCGAACTCCTTGGTGGTGGCGATCGCGTCGGTGTCCTGGAACGGCGTCGGGTCGCTCACCACCTGGCCGCGGCCCTCGTAGAACTCCTTCACGAGCTGCGCGGTCTCCTCGGGGCTCTTGGTCAGCTTGTCGTTCTTGGCGACGACCGACAGCGACACGCCGGTGTACTCGGGATAGGCGTCGATCTCGTTGCTGGTGAGCGCCTTGTCGATGATCTCCGTCGACCCGATGTTCTCCTTCAGCGTGACCTTGTAGCCCTTGGCCTCGAGCGCCTGCGCGTAGAGGTTGCCGAGCACGAACTCCTCGGTGAAGTCCTTGGTGCCGATCGTCACGCCGGGCTTGCCCTCACCGGGCTGCGAGCTCTCGGACCCGCCGCCCGAGGCTCCGGACGAGCCGCCGTCGTCGTCGTCGTCGTCCCCGCAGCCGGCGGCCAATGTCGCGATGACCGCCAGGAGTACGAACAGTGCACGTGCCATGGAGAACCCTCCCCTTCGGTTCTATGCGAGAGCCCGGTCAGCCGGCAGGTCCGACTCCGCGGGCGGGACGATGGTGTGCAGCTCCTTCGGGACGACCAGGCCGGTCGGCGTCAGCCACCGCTGGATGAGCCCCAGCAGCGCGTCGACGGCGAACGCCAGCGCGACCGTGACGATCGTCGCCGCGATCACGCCCTCGAGCCCGTAGGTCGCCTGGTTGACGATGATGTCGCCGAGCCCGCCGCCGCCTGCGAGCGCCGCCAGCGGCGCGGTCGCGATCACGTACACCGAGGCGGTCCGGATGCCGGCGAAGATCAGCGGCCACGACAGCGGCAGCTCGACCACGGAGAGCACCTGGAGCTCGCTCATGCCCATCCCGCGGGCGGCCTCGACGGCCTCCGGCTCGACGTTGTCGACCGCCGTGTAGGCGTTGGTGAGGATCGGCGGCAGCGCCAGGGCGACGAGCGCGATCGTGATGTTGGCGATCGAGAGGCCGAAGAACGCGAGGCTGATGGCGATCAGCGCCAGGCTGGGCAGCGCGCGCAGCACGTTGGAGATGTTGATCGCCAGGAACGAGCCGTAATGGCGATGGCCGAGCAGGATGCCCGCCGGCAGCGCGAGCACGATCGCGATCGCGGTCGCGAGCGCACAGATGGCGATGTGCTCGATCGTCTTGTCGGCGATCAGCGACGCCTCGTCGGCGAAGAAGTTCAGGACGTCGCTCACGTCGCCGGCCTCCGGGCTCGCGACCAGGGCGTGACCGCCCGCTGCAGGAGGACGATCAGGACGTCGGCGACCAGCGCGAGCGCGATCGCGAGGATGCTGGCGGCGACGAACTCGGTGTTGGCGCCGGTCTGGATCGCGCTGAAGATCGGGGCGCCGAGCCCGAGCGGCGTGATGTAGGCGGCGATGGTGGCCAGCGAGATCGTGGTCACGGTGGCGACCCGCAACCCGGCGACGATCGCCGGCAGCGCGAGCGGCAGCTCGATCCGCCCCAGCATCTGGGCGCGCGTGAGCCCCATGCCCTCGGCCGCCTCCTTGGCCTCCTCGGGCACCTCCCGCAGCCCGGTCAGCGTGTTGCGGAACAGGATCAGCAGCGTGTAGGAGATCAGCGCGATCTCGACGCTCAGCCAGCCGATGCCGGTGATCGGGACCATGATCTGGAAGAACGCGATGCTGGGGACCGTGTAGAAGAGCGCCGAGACGTTCGCGAACGGCAGCTCGAACCGCTCCCAGCGATAGGCGATCAGCGCGGCCGCGAACGCGATCGTGAAGCCGAAGGCGAGCGCGATCAGCGTGAGCTGGATGTGCTCGACCACGCGCGGCCAGAAGCGGCCGCCGAACTCGTCGAGGAACCAGTTCAGGCAGAACTTGCCGTTCTCGCGGATGCACTCGTCCCCGCGCCCGAAGTCGGGGATCACGGGCCCGTCCTGGGCGAACAGGGCGATCACAGCAGCCGCCTCACGACCTCGAACGTCAGATAGCCCTTGGGGGTGCCGTCTTCGCCGCGCACGATCACGCCCGAGCTGCCCTCGGTCAGCATGAGCGAGAGCGCGTCGCGCAGCGTGGTATTCGACGAGCACTCCGGCAGCGCGTCTCCATTGGGGACGGGCTCGAGCTCGACCTCGTCGAGCCGCCGTAGGGCCAACCGCTTGAGCCCGCGGTCCTCGCCGACGAACTGCGCCACGAAGTCGTCCGCGGGCGACGCCAGGATCGCCTCCGGCGTGTCGTACTGGGCGAAGACCCCGCCCTCGCGCAGGATGCAGATCCGGTCGCCCATCTTGATCGCCTCGTCGATGTCGTGCGTGACGAAGACGACGGTCTTGCGGATCTCGCGGTGCAGGCGCAGGAAGTCGTTCTGCAGGCGCTCGCGGGTGATCGGGTCGATCGCCCCGAACGGCTCGTCCATCAGCATCAGCGGGGGATCGGCGGCCATCGCGCGCGCCAGGCCGACGCGCTGGCGCTGGCCGCCGGAGAGCTGGCGGGGGTAGCGCTGGGCGTGCTCGTCCGGATCGAGCCCGACGAGCTCGAGCAGCTCGCGAGCTCGCGCCCGGATGCGCTGCTTGTCCCAGCCCAGCAGCCGCGGCACCGTGCCGATGTTGTTCTCGACGGTCATATGCGGGAACAGGCCGATCTGCTGGATCACGTAGCCGATGCCGCGGCGCAGCTCGGTCTTCTCGAGCGCGTTGACGCTCGTGCCGTCGATCGTGATGTCACCCGAGGTGATCGAGATCAGCCGGTTGATCATCTTCATGGCCGTCGTCTTGCCGCCGCCCGACGGGCCGATGAGCACGCAGATCTCGCCGGCGGGAATCGTCAGCGAGAGATCGTCGATGGCAGGCCGCGAGCTTCCCTCGTACACCTTGGTGACGCGGTCGAGCACGATCTCTGCGGCGGTCGAGCCGGCGTTCACGACGCCGCAGATATATCAGCGCTCCCGGCGGGGCGCAATGGATGGGCTAGGCGGCCACCTCGACCGGGCGGAGCTCCTCGGCGTAGGAGACCGACTGCCGCTGCAGCGTGCCGTCCGCTCCCACCGCGTACGTGCCCATGCGCCAGAGCGGCGGCGAGTAGGCGTGGACCGACACGGCCGGGACGTCGCGGTCCTGACACATCCGGTGGATGTGGGACGCATCGAAGTCGAACGCCTGGCCGGCGCGATGGCGGATCGCGCGAACCGGGCCGCCGACCGTCAGGCGCTCCTCCACGATCTCGCCGTCCAGCACCGCCACGGCGCCGCGCGAGACGTCGTGGTCGTGGAAGCCGGTGTCGTTGCCCTTCGCCCAGGTGATGACCCAGACGTCGACGTGCTCGTCGCGCCAGAGCTGCTCGAAGGCGCGGCTCGCCGTGCCGTGGCGCACCAGCGGCCGCCATCGCTCGGGCTCGGCGGCGACGCGGGCGACGAGCTCGCGCAGCTCGGCGCGATCGAGGTCGCGGTCCGCGTGGCTCATGCTGCCACCTCGGCGGTCGTCGGCGAGAGCAATCGGTGCGGGTTGCGCCGGCGCAGCGCGACGCGCACGGCCTCGCCCAGCGCCGGCGCGGCGCCGGCGACGACCGGCCGATCCGACCCGTGGACGAGCCGGTCGACGCCGACCTCGCGCAGGACGGCGTCGACGGCCCGGGCGCCGTAGGACGAGATGTCGAGGTACACGTCGGGATCGCTGACGGCCCGGCCACCCCGGGAGACGAGCCGCTCGCGCTGCAGCGGCGCGAGGCCGGCGAGCATCGCGAAGCAGACGCGCAGCGCCGGGTGCGCCGCCCGACCCCAGAGGGCGAAGGCGTACCAGGCGGTGTGCATCGTCGCCACGTACGTCGTCACCGCGGGCCACCAGTCGGGCACGTCGGCGGTCGCGGTCGCCGGCCTGGGACCGGGGTGGACGAGCAGTGGCGCGCCGCGGCGCTCGAGCTCCTCCAGCAACGGGCCGAGCCGTTCGAAGCCTTTGCGGTCCGCGACGGCGGACGCCGCGACGCACGCGCCCACGAACCCTTCGTCGAGCCGCCGGGCCAGCGCCGACCGGTCCGGCTCGTCGAGGCAGACCGCCGCCCAGGCGCCGAACGCGGACGGGAGGGCGGCGACGCCGTCGTGGTAGGCCTCGAGCAACGGCTCGGCCTCGGCCGCGGGGAGGGCCTCGATCCCGAGCGGGACGGACGGCGCCACCAGCGCGCGGTCGAGGCCGTCGGCCTCCAGCAGTGCGGCGCGGCGGTCGGGGTCGTGGTCGGCGAGCCGGACGGGCGACTCGGGTTCGCCCGCCAGACGGACCACCCAGCCGGAGCCGCGGCGGACGAGCATGGGAGGGCGCCGGCGCCGCGACAGCCGGCTCAGCAGCGGCTCGGGCCAGAGGTGCTGATGGATGTCGATGGCGTCGTCCACGAGGGGGGTGAACCGGTTCACATCGGGGTCCAAGTGAAGCGGTTCATTGAACCGCTTCACACAGTATCCCCGGCCGCCGTCTCGGCGTCAACCATTCGATACGCCCGCGGACTCGACGCGGCGCTCGGGCACCCATATCGATCGACTACGCTGAGCGTCGTGGCCGACGGGCCGAGGCACCGGACGACGATCCGCGAGCTGGCTGAGTACACGGGCCTCTCACCGGCGGCGGTGAGCTACGCCCTGCGCGGGATGCGGGTGTCGGCCGAGACCGAGCGGCGGGTCCGCGAGGCCGCGGAGCTGCTCGGCTACGAGGCCGACCCGATCGCGCGCGCGCTGGCCGGCGGCGCGACCGGCGTGGTCGGCCTGCTCGTCGGGAGCCTCGCGGACTTCTGGAACCAGGAGCTCGTGCGAGCGGTGCAGCGCGAGCTGTACTCGGCCGAGCTCAGCACGCTCGTCGCCGACGCGGACGGCGAGCCCGCGCGCGAGCTCGAGCTTGCGCAACGCCTCGTCGATCACCGGGTCGACGGGCTCGTGGTCGTGCCGATCGGGCCGGCGAGCGGCGGATGGGAGTGGATCGCTCGTCAGGTGCCGACGGTCACGATCGGCGATGCGCTGCCCGGCGTCAGCCCGGCGGGAGAGGTCGTGTTCGACAACGAGCGCGGCGTGCAGCAGACCCTTCGCCACCTCAGCGCGCTCGGCCATCGTCGGATCACGGTGCTCTCGTGGGCGGTGGAGACCTCGCCGGACCGTCAGGCCGAGCGCGCGGTCGCCCGCTCCGCGGCCTCGCTCGGGCTCGACTGCCGCGTGGTCGCCTGCGCGTACTCGCTCAACGGCTCGCGCCCGCTCGCCCTCGAGCTGCTCGGCGGCGACGACCGCCCGAGCGCGGTGCTCTGCCTGTCGGACTCGATCGCCTACGGCGTGTACACGGCGTGCGCCGAGCTCGGGCTCGCGATCCCCGGCGACGTCGCCGTGGCCGGCTTCGGCGACCATCCGATCTCGCGGCTGCTCGCGCCGCCGCTGACCTCGACGATCTGGGACGTCGAGCGCGTCGCGGAGATCGCCACCGGCTTCCTGCTGAAGGCGATCGGCGCCGACGGTCCGCAGGCGACGCTGCGCGAGGTGGTCGCTCCGGTGCTCGTCGGGCGGGCATCGACGGGCGGGTGACGGCCCGTCCGGCCGCTCCGTGCCGGAGTGAGGCAGATGTGATATATCAGTTGCGATGAGCCGTCTGCCGAGCAGCGCGCGCGTCGTGGTCATCGGTGCCGGCATCGTCGGGAACTCGCTCGCGTGCCACCTCGCCCGCCAGGGGTGGACCGACATCGTGCAGCTCGACAAGGGGCCGCTCCCCAACCCGGGCGGCTCGACCGGCCACGCCTCGAACTTCATCTTCCTCGTCGACCACTCGCGCGAGATGACCGCGCTGACGCTCGACAGCGTCGAGCAGTACAAGGCGCTCGACGTCTTCACCGAGTCCGGCGGCATCGAGGTCGCCCGCACCGAGGAACGCATGGAGGAGCTGCGCCGCCGGATGGCCTCCGCCAAGTCCTGGGGCGTCGAGCCCGTGAGCCTCGTCACGCCGGCCGAGGTCAAGGAGCTCGTCCCGTTCCTCGACGAGTCGGTGATCGTCGGCGGCTTCTCCACGCCGGGCGTCGGGGTGGTGGACTCGCTGCGCGCCGGCACGCTGATGCGCGAGGAGGCGCAGGCCTCGGGTGCGCTCACCACGGTGCCGAACACCGAGGTCCTCGGGATCGACGTCGAGCGCGGCCGGGTGCGCCGCGTGCGGACGACGGACGGCGACGTCGAGGCCGAGACCGTGGTGGTGGCGTGCGGCGTCTGGAGCCCGGTGATCGCCCGGATGGCCGGCGCCTCGATCCCGCTCACGCCCGCCATCCACCAGATGATCGATATCGGGCCGGTGCCGCGGTTCGCCGGCGCCACGAAGGGGATCGAGTGGCCGATCGTCCGCGACATGGACACCAACATGTACGAGCGCCAGGACGGCACCGGCCTGGAGATCGGCTCCTACGCGCACCGCCCGATCCTGCACGATCCCGAGGAGATCCCCTCGATCGAGGAGTCGGCGCTGTCGCCGACCGAGTTCCCGTTCACCGAGGACGACTTCGCGCTCCAGATGGAGCAGGCGCTCGAGCTGATGCCGGAGATCGTCGGCGACGAGTCGGTGGGCATCAAGTACGCGATCAACGGCCTCCTGTCGCTGACACCGGACGGCCTGCCGCTGCTGGGGGAGACGCCGGAGGTCAAGGGGCTGTGGAGCGCCGCCGCGGTGTGGGTGAAGGAGGGCCCCGGCGTCGGCAAGGCCCTCGCCGAGTGGATGACGCACGGCGAGAGCGAGATCGATCTGCAGTCGTCCGACGTCGCCCGCTTCTACCCGTGCCAGAAGACGCGCGCGAACGTGCGCGCGCGGGCGGCCGAGGGCTTCAACAAGACCTACGGGATCGTGCATCCCGGCGAGCAGTGGGCGTCGAACCGCGGGGTGCGGCTGCCGCCCTTCCACGCGCGCGAGCAGGCGCTGGGCGCCGTGTTCTACGAGACCGCGGGGTGGGAGCGGCCGTTCTGGTACGAGTCGAACGCCGGCCTCGTCGAGCAGTACGGGCTCAACGGGCGCGAGCACGAGTGGGACGCGCGCTGGTGGTCGCCGATCATCAACGCCGAGCACCTCGCCATGCGCGACCGCGCCGCGATGTTCGACCTGTCCGCGTTCTGCATCTTCGACATCGCCGGAGACGGCGCGCTCGACGCCGTGCAGCGTGTGGCGATGCGGCAGATGGACGTGCCGGTGGGCCGGGCGGTCTACACGCCGCTGCTGACCCTGGGCGGCGGCTTCCGGTCCGACCTGACGATCCTGCGGTTGGACGACGACCGGTTCCGGGTGGTCACCGGCGGCCTGCACGGCATGGCCGACCTCAAGTGGTTCCGCGACAACGCCGACGGCGCCGTGGTGACCGACCTGACCGGCGCGTGGGCGACGCTCGGGCTGTGGGGGCCGCGGGCGCGCGACATCCTCTCCAGCCTCACGCGCGACGACGTCTCGCACGAGGGCTTCCCGTTCGCGCGCTGCCGGTTCATCGAGATGGGGCCGCTGCAGGTGCTGGCGCTGCGGATCTCCTACGTCGGAGACCTCGGCTGGGAGCTGCACGTGCCGATCGAGCAGGGCGCCGCGCTGTGGGACATGGTGTGGGAGGCGGGCGAGCCGCACGGGATCGTGCCGGCCGGCATCGGCGTGTACGGGACGACGGGGCGGATCGAGAAGGGCTACCGCGCGTTCGGCTTCGAGCTCGACGGCGAGTACGACGTTGTCGAGGCCGACATGGCGTGGGGGAAGGTCAAGGACCAGGACTTCATCGGCAAGGAGGCGCATGTCCGGCATCGCGAGAGCGAGCCGGCCGCCGTGATGTGCACGCTGACCGTCGACGACCACGCGTCGGCGTCGGGCATGAAGCGGTTCATGCTCGGCGGCGAGCCGATCGTCACCCGCGACGGCGAGCCGCTGGTCGACGCGAAGGGGCGGCGCTCGTTCGTGACCACCGCCGGGTCCGCTCCCTCGGTGGGCAAGTACCTGCTGATGGCGTACCTGCCGCCGGAGCGCGCGGGCGAGGGGGAGGAGCTCGCGGTCGAGTACATGTGCGAGCGCTATCCGGTCACGGTCGCCGTCGCCGGCTCGACGCCGATCTTCGACCCCGAGAACACGCGGATCCGCTCGTGAACGTCCTCGTGTGCGTCAAGCGCGTCCCCTTGACGGGCGGCAAGATGGTCCTCGAGGCCGACGAGCGCGCGATCCAGACGCGGCACCTCGGCTTCACGATCAGCCCGCACGAGGAGTGCGGGGTGGAGGAGGCGGTGCGGATCGTCGAGGCCCAGGGCGGCGAAGTGGCGGTCGTGACGCTGGGGCCACCGGAGGCCGAGGAGCAGCTGCGCGAGTGCCTCGCGCTCGGCGCCGACCGAGCGATCCTGCTGGAGACCGACGGCTCGGAGTGGGACCCGGAGGCGACCGCGGCGGCGCTGGCCGAGGTGGCCGCTGACGGCTTCGACCTCGTCGTCTTCGGCAACGAGTCCGCGGACAGCGGCGGCTACCAGGTCGGCATCCGGGTCGCGCACGCGCTCGGCCGCCCGATCGTCACCGGCCTGAAGGCGCTCGCGATCGAGGACGGCCACGCCCGCGGCCAGCAGGAGACCGGCGACGTCTACCGTGTGCCGCTGCCCGCGGTGGTCTCGGTCAAGGAGGGGATCAACCTTCCGCGCTACCCGTCGGTGCCGGCCAAGCTGCGGGCGCGCAAGAAGCCCGTCGAGCGGCGCACGCCGGCGCCGCGCGAGCCGCGGCTGGAGATGGTGCGGCTGGTCGTGCCGGAGGGGCGCGGGAAGCAGGCGGAGCTGCTCGGCGAGGGTCCCGCGGCCGCCCCCGCCGTCGTCGAGCTGTTCCAGCGATTGGGAATCGCATGACGTCCCCGGCGTTCGATGGGTCCGCTGGGGAGGTTGCCCTATGAGCGTCCTGGTCTTCGTCGAGGACGCCGACGACCTCGCGCAGCAGACGCTGACGTTCGCGCGGCGGTACGGCGGCGAGGTCGACGCCGTCGCGTTCGGCGCCGCGCCGCCGATCAGCGGCGTCCGCACGCTCCACGTCGCCGAGATCGACGGGTATGCGCCACGGGCGTGGGCTCGGGCGATCGCACAGCTCGGCGCCGACACCATCGTGGCCGCCGGCACCGACCGCGGCAACGAGGTCCTCGCGCACGCCGCGGTCATGACCGGCGGCGTGTTCGCCGCGAACGTGATGCGGGCCGAAGGCGCCGAGGTGCTGCGCCAGCGCTGGGGCGGAAGCCTGCTCGAGGAGGCGCGGCTGCACGGCGACGTGAAGCTGATGACCGTCGCGCCGCACACCGTGCCGATCGAGCCGGCCGAGGGCGAGCCGGCCGTCGAGGCCTTCGCGCCGCAGCTTCAGCCCGAGGACCTCGTCGCGCGCGTGGTCGAGCGCGTCGACCTGTCGAGCGGCGGCCTCTCGCTCGCCGAGGCGCCGGTCGTGGTGTCGGGCGGCCGCGGCGTGGGGTCGGCGGAGGGCTTCGCGCCGCTCGAGGAGCTGGCCGGCCTGCTCGGCGGCGTGGTCGGCTGCTCGCGCGCGGTGACCAGCGCCGGCTGGCGGCCGCACACCGACCAGGTGGGGCAGACCGGCACGAAGATCTCGCCCGAGCTCTACATCCCGTGCGGGATCAGCGGCGCCACCCAGCACATGGCCGGGTGCAAGGGCGCGAAGAAGCTGCTCGCCATCAACTCCGACCCCGAGGCGCCGATCATGGCCAGCGCCGACTATGCGGTCATCGGCGACGTCGGCGAGATCGTGCCGGCGATCACCGCCGAGCTGCGCCGGGTGCGGGCGTGATCCTGAGCGCGCTCGCCCTGGCGGCGGCGATCGCGCTCTCCTTCGGCCTGTTCGCCCGCCGCGCCGTCCTGCTCGTGCGGCTGCTCAAGCTGGGCCGCCCGAGCGGCATCGACCGCGCCGACGACGTGCCCGACCGCCTGCGCGAGGAGGCGGTGGTCGTGCTCGGCCAGCGCAAGCTGCTGCAGCGCCTCGTCCCGGGCCTGATGCACGCGTTCATCTTCTGGGCCTTCATCGTGCTGTTCCCCGCGATCCCGCTTGCGATGATCGCGATCGTCGACGAGGACGCCGCGCCCCACTGGGGCTGGTACGAGGCGCTCGCCAACGTGTTCGCCGTCCTCGCGCTCGTCGGCGTGGCGGTCGCGTTCGTGATCCGCAAGGTCATCCGGCCGCGGCGGTTCGAGGGCAGCCACCTCGGCGAGGCCGACCTGATCCTGGCCTGGATCGCGGCGATCGTGACCACGCTGCTGCTGTGGCACGGGACCGACGAGCTCGTGTTCGCCTGGACGCACGTGCTGCTCATCCTCGGCTTCCTCGTCTACCTGCCGTACTCCAAGCACCTGCACATCGCGACCGCGGCGATCAACGTCTACTTCGGACGCACGCGTATGCGCGGCCGGCTCGAGCCGCTGCGGTTCGACGAGGACGTGCCGGAGGAGGAGATGCGGTTCGGGATCGGCACGGTCGAGGACCTCACCTGGAAGCAGATGATGGACGCGTTCTCGTGCACCGAGTGCGGGCGCTGCCAGGACGCCTGCCCCGCGTACGCGACCGGCAAGGTGCTCTCGCCCAAGCTCGTGATCATGGGCGTGCGCGACCACCTGTTCGAGGAGGGGCCGAAGGCGCTCGCGGGCGACTACGACGGCCCGCTGGTCGCCTCGACGGGCAAGCTCGAGGAGATGGTGTGGGACTGCGTCACGTGCGGCGCCTGCGTGCAGGCGTGCCCGGTCAACATCGAGCAGATCGACCACATCGTCGACCTCCGGCGGCACCTCGTGATGGTCGAGTCGCGCTTCCCGAGCGAGGCGGAGCCGATGCTGCGCGACGTCGAGCGCCAGTCGAACCCGTGGGGGCGGCCGCAGGCCGAACGCGCCGCCTGGACCGAGGGCCTCGACGTGCGCGTGCTCGAGCCCGGCGACCCGCCGCCCGACGTCCTCTACTGGGTCGGCTGCGCCGCGTCGTTCGACGAGCGGGCGCGGGAGTCCGCGCGCTCCACCGCCAAGCTGCTGGCCAAGGCCGGGGTCGACTTCGCGATCCTCGGCCCCCGCGAGGCGTGCACGGGCGACCCCGCCCGGCGCATGGGCAACGAGTTCGTCTTCCAGGCCTACGCCGAGCAGAACGTGGCGACGCTCGACGAGGCCAGCGTGACGAAGATCGTCGCGAGCTGCCCGCACTGCTTCAACACGATCGCCAACGAGTACCCCGACTTCGGCGGACGGTACGAGGTCGTGCACCACACCGAGATGCTCGCCTCACTCGTGCGCGAGGGCCGCCTGTCGCCGGCCGCCGGCGAGCAGGAGATCACCTACCACGACTCCTGCTACCTCGCCCGCCACAACGACGTCCGCGCCCAGCCGCGCGAGCTCGCGGCGGCGGTGGGGAAGCCGGTCGAGATGGAGCGTCGTGAGGAGCGGACGTTCTGCTGCGGCGCGGGCGGCGCGCACATGTGGATGGAGGAGCGCGCCGGGCCGATCAACGAGGAGCGCGTGCGGGAGGCGGCCGAGACGGGAGCGGGTACGCTCGCGGTGGCGTGTCCGTTCTGCACGGTGATGCTCGACGACGGTGTCAAGAGCTCCGGCCGCGACCTCCGCGTGGTCGACCTCGCGACCTTGCTCGCCGAGTCGGTCGAGGACTGACGATCCTCGCGCTCGTCGTCGCGGGCTGTGGTGAGGCCGAGCGCTACACCCCGAAGGTGGACCACGCGGCGGAGGTCGAGCGCAATCCGTACGCGCTGACGTGCGGTGACATCGCCTCCGAGTCGACGAGCTCGACCAGCCAGCGCATGGTGATCGGCGTCGAGTTCGCGCTCGCCGACGAGCCGGCGCTGCGCGGGCGCGTGAAGTCGATGACCGAGAACCGGGTCGGCCGCAGCATCTACTGGGCGATGACCGAGCTCTGCAAGGGCGCGGACGCGGCGTTCACGCCAGGCCAGCAGGCGGTCGCGGCCGTCCGGGCGGGCAAGTACCTCGTGCAGCCGCGCCCGGAGTCGTGGAACCGGCCGCCGGCGACGAGCGATTGACGGTCCCCTGACCCGCGCTCAGCGCCGGGCGCGCAGGGAGTCGAGCAGGTCCTCCAGCTCGCCCTGGTAGCCCAGCTGGGTGGAGACCGAGTGCGCCTGCTCGATCGCGACGCGGCCGAGCAGCCCGAGGCGGGCGTCGCCGAGACGGGCTGTCGGGCCGGCGATCGAGAGCGCCGCGACGACCGAGCCGTCGGCGTCGCGGATCGGGGCCGCCGTCGCGGCGAGGCCCAGCTCGAGCTCGTCGACGATCGTCGCGTAGCCCTGGCGGCGGATCGCCTCGAGGTCGCGCTCGAGCAGCGGGCGGTCGACGATCGTGTGCGCCGTGCGCCGCTCGAGCTGGCCGGCGGGCAGGGTCGCCGCGCCGAAGGCCAGGAACACCTTGCCGGCGGCGCTGCAGTGATCGGGGACCTCGCGCCCGATCCAGTTGCTCACGCCGAGCATGTGGCGGCCGTCGACCTGGGCGACCGCCTCGGCGCCCCGTGCGGTCCGCACCATCAGGTTCACGGTCTCGCCGCTCTCGGCTGCGAGCCGCCGCATCGCCGGCTCGGCGAGCGCGGCCAGGTCACGGCGCTCCTGGCCCACCCGCGCGTAGCGCACCTCGCGCGGACCGGGGCGGAGGTGCGACCGCGGCGCGTCCCACTCGACCAGGCCGTGGCGCTCGAGCGCGTCGAGCGCCGTCCGCACCGCGTCCGACGACGCCTTGGCGGTGGTCTCGAGCTCCACCACCGTCCGCGGGGAGCGCTCGAGGATGAGCGCCAGCAGCCGAGCCGTGAGATCGGCGGCGTCCACGAGGCAGATATATCACTTATTCACACCTCGCTCCGGGAGTCCGTTAGGTTCGGCGCAGAACCGCGAGAGGGGGAACCCATGAGGTCTGGACGGTCTGTCCTGCTGATGCTGGTGGCGCTGTTCGTCTGTGCCCCGCCGGCGGCGGCGCACCACGACGACAACCCGCTGGTCATCGGCCACCGAGGCGCACCGGGATATCTCCCGGACCACACCCTCGAGGGCTACGCGCTGGCCATCAAGCTCGGCGCCGACTACATCGAGCCCGACCTCGTGGCGACGAAGGACGGGCACCTGATCGCGCGGCACGAGCCGAACATCAGCGGGACGACCGACGTCGAGGCCAAGTTCCCGGGGTGCCGGCGGACCGCGATCGTCGACGGCGCGGCCGAGCAGGGCTGCTACGCGTCCGACTTCACGCTCGCGCAGATCAAGACGCTGCGGGCGGTGCAGCCGCTCGCCTTCCGCTCGCACGAGTTCGACGGCAAGTTCCAAATCCCGACGTTCGAGGAGGTCATCGCCCTCGCCAAGCGCAAGCACGTCGGCATCTACCCCGAGACCAAGCACCCGACCTACCACCAGAACCTCGGCCTCCCGCTCGAGGGCAGGCTGGTGGCGGCGCTCAAGAAGGCGGGCCTGAACCACCGCGGCGCGCGGGTGTTCATCCAGTCCTTCGAGCAGTCCAACCTCAAGCAGCTCAACCGGATGACCAACGTCCGGCTCGTGCAGCTCGTCGATGCCAACGACGTGAATGCCGACGGCTCGCTCGACTACACCGCGCCGTTCGACCGGCCCTACGACTGGACGATCTCCGGCGACCCGCGGCTGACCGCCCGCACCTTCGGCTTCTTCGCGACCGACGCGGGCCTGCGCGAGATCAGCACGTACGCGGACGGCATCGGGCCGTGGAAGCGCTACATCGTCAGCACCGCCGCCGTCGACCTCAACGGGGACGGCACGGTCGGGGACGAGAACGGCGACGGCATGGTCAACGACGCCGACCGCAAGGCGCTGCCGCCCACCACGCTGATCCAGCGCGCCCACCGCGAGGGCCTGCTGATCCACACGTGGACGTTCCGCGACGAGGGCCGCTTCCTCGCCTCCGACTACAACGGCAGCGCGGTGCGGGAGTACCTGCAGTTCTTCCGGCTCGGGATCGACGGAGTGTTCTCCGACTTCACCGACACCGCGGTGTTCGCGAGGAGCCTGTTCGACTAGGCGGCTTCGCCCAGCAGACGCTCGACCAGCACGCAGTCCTTCCAGCGACCGTCGAGCCGGCCGTGGCGGCGCTGGATGACCACCTCGTCGAACCCGGCGGCGAGGTGGGCGGCGCGGCTCGCGGCGCGGACGGTCAGCGTTGCGGTCAATTGAACCTCCGCCGGTGCGGGCTCCAGCGGCGCATCAGGGCGTCGCGACGCGAGAGGTCCGCTCGGCCGGCGGCGAGCTGGGCGCGTGCCAGGAGGAACACCCGGCGAGTGTCGTCAGGGCCGCTGCGGCGGTCGGCGGCACGCGCGGCCGGAGGGGGAGCGTGACTGGCCATGTGATCGGATACACCGTCGCACGCACAATGTCTCGCGCCCGCGCGTCAAACGCCCGACGATCGGGGGGTCACGCGACGACACCCTGGCCGTTGGTCGCGGCCGGAGTGGCGACGGCCTCGTCGTCGCGCGAGCGTCGCTGGAGGCCGGCCAGCGTGCGCACGGCATGCGCCGTGAGGCGGGCCGACACTCCGTCGCCGCTTACCACCGCCTGCACGTCGGCGGACGCAAGCAGGGCGCGCATGCTCGGCCGGAGCGCTTCCTCGCTCGCGCCCGCCAGGAGCTCCGGCTGCAGCGCGAGCTGGTCGGCCAGCAGCGGCCAGCGGAGCGACACGATCGTCCACAGCGCGATCTGCTCCGGCGTCACCGCGGCCGCGCCGACGCGGCGGCCCTCGGTCAACAGGCGCCGCAGCTCGATCCGGTACGCGTTGACGAGGCGCTTCATCGCGCGCGGGTTCGGCTCCAGCAGGCCGGCGAAGGGCGCGAGCCGGTTCTCGATCTCCTCCTGGACCTCGGGGTCGGCGAGCCGCTGCGCGAGCGCCTCGAGCTCTGCGCGATCGGCCGGCGGCGAGCCGCCCGCGGCGCCGGCGACGACCTCGTCGAGACCGGCGGTGCCGGCCCGCGCCAGGGCCTGAAGGGCTTCGGTCGCCTCGGTCGCGTCCGCCTCCGGTCCTCGGCCGATGAGCCACCGCCAGTAGTCCTCGCGGACGTCGGGAGCGAGCTGCGGAAGCGCCGCCGAGAGCTGGAAGGTCTTCTCGAGGAAGAGGTGCCCGAGCGGCCGGCCCGGCTCGCGCGCGACGCTGCGGAAGTCGGCGTAGTACTTCGCGTAGCTGTCGTACAGCCAGCGGCGGTCGGCGGCGACGACGTATGTGACCGGCGCCTCGATCAGCAGCGTCTGGACGCCCTGGAGCACCTCGACGACGTAGTTCGCCTGGCAGCGATCCAGGTCGTCGATGAAGACCGCCACCGGGCGGCCGATGGTGGACACGAGCTTCTCGTAGCGGCGCCGCAGCGTGCGCATCGGGTCGCGGCTCGTTCGGATGAACGTCTCGGCGCCGCGCGCCGAGCCGACGGCGAGCGAGCGCCCGAGCCCGCGGGCCGCGCCGAGCAGGGCGGCGATGAGGCCGACGATGGCGGCGACCGGCTTCGCGATGTCACCGGCCTGCTTGAGCCAGCCCGTCTCCGCGGTCGCGGTGTCGAACCATCCCTCGTTCCAGCCGAACCAGAGGACGCCGATGACCACCGGAAGCAGCACGTAGGCCATCCATCCGAGCCGGACCCGCCATATGACCTCGAACCAGATGAGCCGCAGCGAGCGCCAGAGGTCGCGTCGGCGGCCGGCGTCTTCGAACGGCGCCCGCAGTCCTTCGCGGTGGACGGCGGTCATCAGGCTCCACCACGGTGCGCCGAGTCGCTCGTGCTGCCACGCGTTGAACTCGACGACGACCCAGCGGGACTTCGACGTGCGCAGCCTCTTCGCCAGGAAGCCGAGCAGCGAGGTCTTCCCCGAGCCCCACGGGCCGTGCAGGTGGACGAGGAAGGACTCGGGCTTGTCGCGGCCCTGCCGCTCCTCTTCGATCATCTCCGCGAGGCCCTCGGCGAAGCTCTCCCGCCGGAGCTGATCGGTCTTCGCGGGGCGGTCGGCGAGCGTCGGCACGGTGCCCGGCTCCCAGAGGCGGCGCCCGCGAGCCTTCAGCGCGTCGTCGAGCGGGACCGGCAGCTCTCCCTCGAGCGCCGCGAGCAGAATAGAGCGAGATCTCTGGCGGAGGCGTCGGCGTCGGCGCGCGTTTCTCGGCCGCCGCGAGGACGCGTTCGAGCTCGTTGGCGATCTCGGTGAAGGCGGCGTCGTGGTTGCGCCGCCTCGCGATGGCGAAGCCGTCTCGCGGGAGGACGAGGCGGTGCTCCACGGGGGTTTCCTGAAGAGGGACGTCATCGAGGAGCACGCCGATGACCTTCGTCTCTCCAGCGTCTTCGCGTCTCACGGCTACTGCCATATCGCGGGCGGCCCCCGACGAGTGCACGTACTCCGGACTGAGCATGAGCAGAACGGCGTCCGCGTCCGGCAAGTCCCCATCGAGGGTGTCGCGAAACTCGCCGGGCGTGAGCCGCTCGTGACTGTCCGACACGCTGAACCCCCGTGCGGCGAGTTGCGCCGTCAGCTTGTCGACGAGCGCGTGGTCCTCCCGGACGTGCGAGACGTAAACACGTGGCGCCATTGCGCCGATAGTCCCAGAGGTGCTGGCGATCGGGCAAGAGTGGGTACGATCAGCCCAGATGTGGGACGCGGCCGCTGAGCTGACGGCTGCCCTGGAACGTGCGGTGACGAGCTTCGCTGAAGCCGTGACCGGCGCTGCGCCCGGGTGGCTCGTCCTGGGGGTGGTGCTGCACCTGGTCAACCAGGTCGCGCGCGGCCGTGGCTGGTGCACGCTGCTCCGCGGCGCGAGCGGCGAGCCCGTCCGGCGGCGCGACGCGATCACCGCCTGGGTCGCGGGAGCGGGCGCGGGCGGTCTGGCGTCGGCGCGCGGCGGCGACGCGGTCCGGGTCCTGTTGCTCCGCCGGCGGCTCCCGCAGGCGGGCTGCCCGGTTCTGGCCGGCACGATCGTCGCGGAGGGAGCGGGCGAGCTCGCGATCGGCGTCGCGCTCGTCGCGCTCGCCCTCGCCGTCGGCCTGGCGCCGCTGCCCGGCGCGCCTGACGCCGTCTGGCTCGTGCCCGCCGTCCTCGGCCTCCTCGTCCTGGTCGCGGTCGTCGTGAGCGTCCCGCGCCTGCGCAGGGTCGCCCGCGGGGTCGGTCGCGGCTGCACGCCGCTGCGCTCGCCCGGCGCCTACGCCCGCGGCGTGCTCCCGTGGCAGTTCGCCAGCCGCGTCTGCCGGCTTGGCGCGCTCGCGTGCTTCCTCGCCGCCTTCGGCCTGCCCGCGACCCCGGCCGCCGTGTTGCTCGTCGTCGGCGCCCAGACCGGCGGGCGCCTCTTGCCGTTCGCGCCCGCGTCGGTGGGCGCCGGTGCGGCGATGCTCGCCGCCGGGTTCGAGCCGGTGACCGGCGCGGCGATCCCGGCCGGCCAGGTCGCCGCGTTCTTCATCGGCACGAGCGCGGTGCTGACCCTGGTCGGCAGCGCGCTCGCGCTCGCGATCTGCCTGCGCGCCGTGAGCTGGCGGCAGCTCCTGGTCACGGTCCGGCCCGCCCGCCGCGCGCGCCCCGCGACGCTCTGACCCGCCAGCCGACGGAATCGTCGGGAACCGGAACCGTTCGGAGCCGGGTGGCGTCAGGCCTCGCCGAAGCAGGGGCGCGCCGGGGCGACCTCGCGCGGCTTCATGCGCGCCACGGCGGCGCCGAGCAGGTACCCGAGCGCGGCGGCCACGACGCCGGCGGCGATGTCGAACACGTAGTGGTTGCCGGTGGCCACGACCGCGAGGCCGATCGCCGGGCCCCACAGCCACCACACGACCTTCATCACCGGGTTGCGCACGGCGGCGGCCACGATGACGCCGATCACGACGGCGAAGCCGACGTGGAGGCTCGGCACCGCCGCGAGCTCGTTGTAGAAGCTCGTGGTCAGCGAGGAGTCGAGCGAAAGCCCGGTCTGGGCCGTGATCGTGTCGACCAGCCCGGAGTCGGCCAGCCGCGGCGGCGCCACGGGGAACGCGGCGTAGATCGGGATCGACAGCACCCAGGTGGCGAGGATCGTGTTGCGCAGGCGCTCGTACAGCGGGCGCGAGCGGTGGTAGAGGAAGATGAGGGAGCCGGGGAGGACGACGAGCTGGGCGGCGAGGTACAGGTGGTTGAGGACCCACAGCACCCACGTGCCGGTGAGGCCCTGCTGGACGCCGGCCTCGACGGCGACGTTCAGGTGGTCCTCGACGTCCATGATCCAGTCGGCGTTGGCCTGGGCGACGCCGAGGTCGCCGATCGTCACGAAGCGCGCGAGGCTGTAGAGCAGGTAGGCGAGCAGGAAGATGCCGAGCTGCGCGCGGGCGGCGGGGGAGAGGGAGAGGGCGCGGGCGGGCATGGATCGAAGGTACGCCCGGGCGGGAGCGGGCGCACCGGAGGTGCCCCGAGGCCGGGGGTGGGGGTACGTCGACTCTGGAGTGCGGAGAACCGCACCCCGCGGATCACTCGGCGGGCACGAGGATCCCCCGACCCTGGAGCCGGCCGGCGTCGAGGTCGGCCATCGCGTCGTTGATCGCGTCGAGCGGATAGGTGCTCGTGTGCAGCGTCACCTGGCCCTGCGCGGTCAGCGTCATCAGGTCCTGGAGGTCGACGTAGGTCCCGACCAGGTTCCCGATGAACGAGATCTCGCGCGAGATGACGTCGATGGTCGGGATGTCGAGGTTCTCGCCGTAGCCGATGACGTAGTAGAAGCCGCCGTCCTGGACCATCTCGATGCCGTCCTCGATGGCGCCCTTCTCGCCGACGAAGTCGATGATCGCCTCGGCGCCGAGACCGTCCGTCAGCTCCGCCACGGCCGCACGCTGGGACCCGTCCACCTTCACGGTGTGGTCGGCGCCCAGCTCGCCCGCGAGCGCGAGCGCGGCCTCGTTCGGGTCCACGACGATGATCTCCGCGGGCGTGTAGGCCTTCAGGCACTGGATGCCGATGTGGCCGAGCCCGCCGGCGCCGATCACCACCGCGCGGGTGCCGGCGCCGAGTACCGGGATCGCCTTCTTGACCGCGTGGATGGCGGTCAGGCCCGCGTCGGCGAGCGCCGCGATCTGCGTCGGGTGCAGCGACGGATCGAGCTTCACGACCGAGCGTGCGCTGGTGTGGAGGAAGTCGGCGAAGCCGCCGTCGCGGTTGATGCCCGGGAACGACCCGTTCTCGCAGTGCATGTCGTCGCCGCGGCGGCAGGCCCGGCACAGGCCACACGTGATGAACGGGTGGACGATCACGGTGTCGCCGACCTCGACACCGGTCACGCCGGCGCCGACCTCGTGGATCCAGCCCGCGTTCTCGTGCCCGGGCGTGTACGGGAGCTGGACCTGCGACTTCTCGGCCCACTGCCCCTCCTGGATGTGCAGGTCGGTGCGGCACAGCCCCGCCGCGCCGATCTTCACGATCACGTCGAGCGGTCCGACGGCCTTCGGCTCGTCGACCTCGTCGAGCTTCAAGGGCTCGTGGTACGCGTGCAGGCGGGCTGCCCTCATGCCGCCACCTCCCGGATCCTCAACAGGTCGCGGCAGATGCCGCCGTTCGACTCCAGTGACAACGCGGTCAGAGACGCCATGCGCCAGAACCGCTCCTCGGACGCATCGACCGGCGCGCCGTCGCCGGTCACGAACGCCGGCGCGCGGTCCGACGCGTCGATCCCCAGCGCCCGCCGCAGCGCCCGGCAGCGCTCGGCGTCGGGCCCGGAGAGCTCGCCCAGCGTCATCGCGGACGAGCGCAGCCGGCTCTGGCGCGCGAGGAGTGCCTTGCGCTGGAACAGCTCGCGCAGCGCCCGCAGGTCGCCCGCGGTCTCGCCCGGGAACGCGGCGTCGAACCCCTCGCCACGCGCCACCGCCGCGTTGATCTCCTCGCCGGTGTAGTGGTCCTCCAGGACCACGCGCACCGATCGCACGCCCCGGCACGCCGCGGGCCGCCGCCGCCGCGTCGGCCGCCATCAGGAACGAGAAGTTCGGCGCGCACTGCGGCGTCGGGAGCCGCAGGCGCACCGACACGTCACCGTCCTGCTCGGCGCACGACACGAAGCCCAGCGTCGTGATCGGCTCGTCGAGCTCCGGGTCGTAGACGGTGCCCAGCGCCTCGAGGACTCGGGCGCGCAGGCTCATGCGGGCTCTTCGACGAGCTGGGCGTCCTCCCGGGCCGCGGGCGCGCCGGCCACCTGGAACTCCGCCGGCACTTCGACGCCGTACAGCTTGGCCGCGTTGAGACCGAGGATCTTCTTCTTGCCCTCGACGCCCAGGCGCGGGTAGTCGGAGAACTCCTCGCCGTCCGGCATCTCCCAGTCGACGAAGCCCTCGACCTGCCACTTCGGCTCCCAGATCGCGTAGTCGGAGCCGAACAGCATCTTGTCCTCGCCGACCCAGAACAGCAGCTCGCCCATGAGCTTGGCGAAGAACCGCGGGCGCGCGTGCATGTGGGCGCCGATCACGACCGCGAGGCCGGCGTAGACGTTGGGCTCCTGCGTGGCCATGTAGCAGAAGTCCTCGATCCGCGGGATGCCGCAGTGCTCGACGATGAAGTTGAGCTCCTGGTAGTCGGTCGCCACGTGGTCGACGTCGGCGACGTCGAACGCGTCCTTGTCCAGCGGCCAGATCGTCGGGCCCTTGTGGACGTGGAGGTTCTTGATGCCGAGCTCGACGCACTTCTCGAAGAACGGCACCGCGTCCGGGTCGGTCAGCTTCCAGCCGCGCGAGCCCTCGCGCCACTCGGCTGTGTAGAGCTTGACGCCCTGGATGCCGTACCGGCGGTGGTCCTCCTCGAGCTGCCGCAGGCCCGCCTCGCCCTCGCGCGGGTCCCAGCGCCCGTTGAGGATGAGCTTGCCGGGGAAGCGCTCGAGCAGCCCGGCGTTCTGCTCGATCGTGTTGAAGCCGTTCGTGTACCACTCCTTGAGGTACGTCGACTGGAAGATGCCCATGTCGACGTGGCCGTCCTGGAACACGTCCTTCTCGAAGTCGTCCGCCGAGTACTTCTGGAAGTGCTCGAGCGGCCAGTGCGTCTCGGCCGGCGCGAGGCCCATGTACGCGTGGAAGCACTCGATCCAGCCCTTCGCGTACTGCTCGGCGCCCTTGACCCAGTTGTCCGGACTCGCGTCCCAGAAGTGCAGGTGGCCGTCGAGGACGAAGTACTTCTCGCCGTCCTTCTCGTACATGGGCTGCCTCCTCCCTCGGTGTCCGCCCGACCTTACTCCTGTCCGGGAGGGGGCGGGCGCCATGGCTCGCCGGGCTCCCGCGCCGGCGGTTTCCAGCCCGACGAGGTCATCCGCAGCGCGGTCATGGCGCGCTGCTTCACCCGCCACGGCACCCGCCGGTACAGCGGCACGAACAGCCACCGCCACAACCGCCCGCCGCGCTCGCGGTACGCCTTGACGGTTGACGGCGCTCCCGATCCCACGTCGCGCATCGCGGCCTGCAGCAGGTAGTGCTCGGACCGCTCCCGCAGCGTGCGCCGTACGGGGCTCATGACCGCAGCGCCGCCAGGCCGTTCTGGGCGGCGATCGCCATCGGCTCGAACAGCGCGCCGATCGGGGGCGAGTAGATGTTCTCCATCCACGCGATGTCCTCGAGCGTCGCGCCGCGCTTGGCCGCGAAGGCGAGGAAGTCCGCGCGCTCCTTGACGCCCTCGCCGCCGTGGATCTGCCCGCCGATCAGCTTGTGCGTGTCGGGCTCGGCCAGCAGCTTGACGTGGGTGCGGGTCGCGCCGGGGTAGTAGCGGGCGCGCGAGACGCCGACGCCCTTGGCCACCACGTACGGGACCCCCATCGCCTTGGCGAGCGTCTCGCCGATCGAGAAGCCTCCGATCGTGTAGTCGCCGCCGACCATGCCCCACGGGATCCACACCGGGTCGTACACGAGGTCCTGCCCGGCGGCGTTGAACGCCGCGGTGCGGCCCTGCGCATACGCGTGCGAGCCGGTCAGGCCGCGGATCGGGATCATCGACAGCCCGTGCGGGACCTCGACGACGTCGCCGGCCGCCCACACGCCGTCGGCCGAGGTCTGCATCCGCTCGTCGACCACGATGCCGCCGGTGGTGCCGGTCTTGATGCCCGCCGCCTCGGCGAGCGCGCTGTTGGGGAGCTTGTGGAGGCAGACGATCACCGCGTCGCACTCGAGCTCGCCCGCCGACGTCGCGACCGCGCCGATGCGGTCGCCCACCCCCGCGGTGAAGCCCTCGACCTTCGTGCCCAGCCGCAGCGTCACGCCGCGCTTCTCCAGCGACTCGTGCAACGGCTCGGCGACATCGGGGTCGAGCACCTCAGACAGCACCCACGGACCCTCGTCCACGAAGTCCACCTGCAGGCCGCGATGGCCGAGGTTGCCCGCCATCTCCACGCCCAGCGGCGTCGCGCCGATGACGGTGACGCGCTTCATCCCGTCGAGCTGCTCGTCGAACAGCATCGCGGCGCGGATGTCCTTGACGTAGTGCAGCCCTTCCAGGTTCGCGCCGGGCACGTCGGGCTTCTCCCACACGAACCCGGTCCCGATCACCAGCTTGTCGAACCCCTCGTGGGTGTTCTTGGCGGTGACCGTGCCGCGGTCCAGGTCGAGGTCGGTGACGGTCGTCTCCATGCGCATGTCGAGCCCGTCCTCGACGTAGCGCTCGACCGTGGAGAGGAACAGGTTCTCGAACTTCTCGATCTCGCGGCCGTGGACGAACGGGATGCCGCACGGCGAGTAGGCGATGTCGGGGAACTCGGTGAAGAGGGTGACCTTCAGGTCCGGGTTCAGGCGCTTGGCGATCGTCGCGGCGGCCGTGCCCGCGCCGCCTCCGCCGATCACGATCAGACGCTCGCTCATGGTTCCTCCGTGGATCGGTACTCGACGGCGGGCGGGTCGGCCAGCGTGTTCGACACCCAGCAGACCCGCCGGGCGCGGGTGACGAGGCTCTCGAGATCGTCGGCCGGGACCGGCGCGCGCGTCGTGACGACGATGCGGCCGTAGCGCAGCTCGCGCCCGGCCCGCTCGGCCCGCGTGTCGACGGTCACGCTCGGCAGGTCGTAGCCGTCGCGCTTCGCCACGTGCGCGACGGCGAGGCAGAAGCAGCTCGCGAGCGCGGCGCAGAAGATCTCGGTCGGCATCGCGCCGCCGTCCTCGCCGCCCGCGTACGCGGGCTCGTCGACCGCGATGCGGTGCCCGCGCGCCTCGACGGTCGCGGCGTAGCCGCCCTCCCAGGTGGCGGTGACCTCGAGCGCGTCAGCCAACGCGGGCTCCCCGGAACGCCTCGTAGACGCGCTCGTGGGCCGCGGCGGCGGCGTCCCACGTGTGCTCGGGGACCACGCGGCGCCCGCCGGCCCGCAGCCGCGCGGCCAGCTCGGGGTCGACCGCGAGGCGCGCGAGCGCGCGCCCGAGCGCCGCGCCGTCGCCCGGCGGCACGAGCAGCGCGCTGACCTGGTCTGCCAAGAAGCCGCGGAAGACGTCGAGGTCGGACGCGACGACCGGCAGCTCGGCGGCCAGCGCCTCGAGCGCGGCGAGGCCGAAGCCCTCGCGGACGGAGGGGAACGCGAACGCGTCGGCGGCGCGGAACAGGCGCTCCATCGTCTCGGCCTCGAGCGGTCCCAGCACGCGGACGTGCTCGTCGACGCCGAGCTCGACCGCGCGCTCGGCGAAGCGGTCCCGCTCGTGCCGGTAGTCGAACAGCGTCATCCCGCCGGCGATGAGCAGCAGCGGGTCGCGCTCGGGGACGAGGTCGCGCAGGGCCGCGAAGCCGTCGAGCAGCGTCAGCGACCCCTTGCGCGGCTCGATGCCGCCGACCGTCATCACCGTGAAGCGGTCGCCCAGGCCCTCACGCGCCTGCTCGCGTTCGGCGGGGTCGCGTGCCGGCCGGTAGCGCCGGGCATCGACACCGTTGCGCACGAGGTCGGCCTCGACGCCGAACTCGTCCGCCAGGCGCTCGACCCAGGGCTGGGACACGCACAGCACGCGATCGGGCTCGAGGATCGAGCGGTCCTGGCAGGCGATCAGCGACGGCGAGGTGAAGTCGTCGACGTGATGGACCGTGCGGATGACGTGGTCGATCGTGCCGTCGTCCCGGAGCGCGAGCGCCGCGTTGGCGGACAGGCAGTCCTGACTGTGGATCACGTCGAAGCCGCGCAGGATCGGGCGGAGCCCTTCCGCATACGCCTCCATCATCGCCTGGATGCGCTCGTCGAACTGCGCGTCGATCGGCACGTGGCGGACGAGCCGGAGCGGTACGCCGGCGGGCCGGAAGAGCGCCTCGTCGCGGCGGGCGAGCGCCATCAGCTCGACCTCGTGGCCGCGCCGGGTCAGCGCCTCGGCGACCTCCAGCGCGTGCACCACACCGCCGCGCGGCTTGACCGAGTAGGTGAGCATGGCGATCCTCACGAGCCGCTCCGGGTCGTCGAGTCGTGGGGGTTCGCGACGATCCTCACGGCGAGGCGCGCCGCCGCCGCGTTCGTCTGCGCCACGACCACGCCGGCCTCGCGCAGGGTGGTCTCCTGCCGGGAGGCGTCCTGCGGATCGGCGTCGGTGCCGCAGACGTGCGCGATCACCGGTCGATTGTTGGCGAGCTCGCCGAGCGTCTCCGCGAGCTCGCCCGCCGGATCCGGGTGCGCGCCGTGGCCGAGCACGACGTCGAGGAGCACGCAGCCCGCGCCCGGGCCCTCTTCGCGCAGCATCCGCCGCCGCAGCTCGAGGTCGACCATCGGATGGGGGCGGCCCTGGGTGTACTCCTCCTCGCCGAGGTCGAGGATGCGGTGGCCGGGGCCGAGGATGGTCTGCGCCTCGTGCGCGAGCGAGCCGCCTGAGAACAGCCCGAGCAGGGGGGAATGCCCCTGGGGGGCATTCCCCTTGGGGGTATGTCCCGGGGGGACATACCCCTGGGGGGCCGCCGCAGCGTAGGCGCCGGCCTCGAGCGTGCGGTGGACCTCGAACGGCGCGTCGCCGCCGTCCCAGCCCACGAACGCGGCCACCACGCGCTTGCCGCCGACGTCGACGTCGCCGAGCGCGCGGACGGCGTCCGGGTCCGGTGGCTTGGAGACGAGGAGCAGCGTGTCGGTGCCGTCGTCGGCCGCCAGCAGCTCCATGCCCTTGCGCGGAACATGATCCCGCCGACGTCGGCCGTCAGGTCGCGGCCGCCGACGCCCACGATCTGCGACACGCCGCTCCCGGACCGGTCGACCAGCACGCTCGCCTCCTGCGCGCCCGTGCCGGCCGCGGCGACGATCCCGACCGCCCCGCGCCGGACCACGTTGGCGAACCCGAGGCCGACGCCGCCGAGCATCGCCGTGCCGCACTCGGGGCCCATGACCAGCAGGCCTCGCTCGGCCCCGCGGCGCTTGAGCGCGATCTCGTCCTCGACCGAGACGTGGTCGGAGAACAGGAAGACGTGCATGCCGCGGGTGAGCGCGCGATGCGCCTCGAGGACCGCGTACTCGCCGGGCACCGAGATCAGCGCGACGTTGGCGTCGACGCCGGCCAGCGAGCGCGGCGCCGCCGCCCGCGCCTCGGCCGCCGGTTCGTCGGCGGCGGACAGGGCGCGCTCGGCGGCGTCGAGGGCTTCCTCCGGCCCGTCGACGGCGAGCACGACGTCGGCGGGCCCCGCGTCGCAGTCGACGCCGAGCGCGGCCAGGTTGGCCGGCGTGCCCATGACCGCCTCGCACGCGCTGACGCTGTCCTGCGAGCGCACCTCGGCCGCGACCTTCATGAGCCGCACGCTGTCGACGTAGCGGTTGCGGACCACCCGGACCCTCACGCGGGCGCCGCCTCGCGGTCGGGGACGATCGTGGTCGTCACGCGGGCGCCGCCTCGCGGTCGCGCACGACCCACGTGCCGTCCTCGCCTTCGACGGCGGCGCGCAGCCGGCCCGGCGCGGTGATCACGGCACGGCCGCCGCCCTCCACGAACCGGCCCGCCGACTCGATCTTCGGCCCCATGCTCCCCGGCGGGAACTCGCCCTCGGCCAGGGCGCGCTCGGCCTCGCCGACCGTGAGGACGGCAAGCTCGCGCTCCCAGCGCGTCCCGTAGTCGAGCGCGACCCGGTGCACGCCGGTGCACAGCACGAGCAGGTCGGCGCCGATCGCCAGCGCCAGCTCGGCCGAGCAGCGGTCCTTGTCGACCACGGCCGGCACACCCGTGCGATCGCCGCGGACGGGGATCCCGCCGCCGCCGGCCGCGATCACCACGGCGTGGCGGTCGAGCAGCGCGCGCACGTGCTCGGCGCCGAGCACGGCCAGCGGCCGCGGGCTCGCGACCACGCGGCGCCAGCCGCGGCCGGCGTCGTCGGCCACCGCCCACCCGCGCTCGAGCGCGAGCGCCCGCGCCCGCTCGCCGTCGTAGAACGGGCCGACGGGCTTCGTCGGCGTTGCGAACCCCGGGTCGGCCGGGTCCACCACCACGCGCGTGAGCAGCGTCGCGGTGGGCACTGTCGGATCGACTTGCGCGATCGCGGCCTCGAGCAGGTAGCCGGTCTGGCCCTGCGTCATCGCGGTCAGCGCGTCGAGCGGCAGCGGCGGCGCCTCAAGTTGCTCCTGCTGGAGCGCGAGCAGGCCGACCTGAGGCCCGTTGCCGTGCGTGAGCACGAGCTCGTGGCCGGCGGCGCGCAGCGCCACCACCTCCTCGGCGATCGTCCGGGCGTGCGCGAGCTGGCGCTCCCAGGCCCCGTCCTCGCCGGCCGCGATCAGGGCGTTCCCCCCGATGGCGACGACGATCCGCATGGCTACGACGCTCTGACCACGAGCCAGATCGCGCGGGCGGGCTCTGCGGTCGGGTTGCGCCAGGCGTGCGGGCGGATGGCGCGGAAGTGGATCGAGTCCCCGGCGCCGATCTCGTGGCACGTGCCGTCGACCTCGAACTCCATCCGGCCCTCGAGCAGGATCACGAGCTCCTCGCCGGGGTGGTTCATGCGCATCGGCCCGCTGTCGGCGAGCGGCTCGACCACGGCCTCGGCGCCGGCGACCGCGAAGCCGCCATAGCGGCCGGACAGGTTGCGCAGGTCGAGGCCCTGCTTGGACGTGTACACCCGCGCGCGCTTGTCGCCGCGGATGACGTTGACGCCGGGCTCCTCGGGCTCGTCCACGAAGTAGGCCACGCTCTTGCCGAGCGCGGCCGCGACCTTCATCAGGCTCGCGATCGTCGGCGTCATGCCGCTCTTCTCGATCTTGTGCACGGCGGCCGCCGAGAGGCCCGACCGCTGCGCGAGCTGGGCCAGCGACCAGCCGCGCTCGCTGCGTGCCCGGGCGACCTTTGCTCCGATCTCCGAAACGGTGCGCTCGATCTGAGGAAGCGCGTCCACGTTTCCGATGGTATACGCGGCCGAACCACGCTGTAAAGCCGTGCTTGACGCATTGCGGGGTGGAGGCATAGCATCGCGTTCACGATCCGATACGCCGGATAAACCCTGCGAGAGAGGGGCAGCCGTGGCGAAGTCCGAGACGATCCAGCGCCCGGAGAAGGGGACCGAGCTCTTCGACGTATCCGAGAAGGTGTTCCCGGACGTCCAGGCCGAGCCGGGGGAGACTGCGTACACGTTCATGCACACCGTCCCGTACGAGGGCTCGGTCGGGCTCGTGAACCTCCTCACGACGACGCGGGTGCTGCGCAAGGGCTTCAAGACGCACCTGGTCCTCTACGGGCCCGGCGTGCTGATGGCGTCCGGCAGCCGCGGCTTCCCGAACGTCGGCGACGAGGCGTTCCCCGGCCACATGGCGATCAACAAGCAGCTCGAGACGTTCATCGGCGAGGGCGGCACCGTGTACGCCTGCCGCTTCGCGTCCGGCGCGCTCTACGGGTTCCCCGAGAACCTGCTGATGGAGGGCGTGAAGCCGTTCCACCCGCTCGACGTGCTCGACTCGGCCCTGACCGCGTGGCGCGAGAAGGCGTTTCAGCTGAACACCTGGACCGTCTGAGCGAATGCTGGTGCTGGACCGGGAGGCCGCGATCGCAGCGTGGCGGCGCGCGGAGGCGCGGATCTACCCGTCCGTGATGCTCAACGCCGACCTCTACCAGCAGTACATCGGGATGGTCCGCGCGATCGCCGAGCTGCTCGACGACGTGCGGACGGAGGACGAGCTCGTCGTCGCCTGGAACGAGCGGCGGGAGCTCGTGCGGGAGGCGATCTCGCGGCAGCAGCCGTCGATGATCGGCCTCATGGACCACGAGGCGGTCCGCGACGCCGCGTTCTGCCATCGCCACCGCGAGATCACGCGCGAGCAGGGCAAGGTGCTCGCGCGCGAGCGGCTCGAGCGGGCGCGGGTCGAGGGCGCCGACTGGGTCGTGCTGTTCGAGGACGTCACGCCGCTCGGCTCGCACCGGCTCGAGATGCACGTCGCAAGCGGCCGCGCGCTGCACGCGTCGTCCGAGCTGCCGCTCGACGCCTCGCGCCCGAAGTTCACGCTCGAGATCGTCCAGCTGGACCCGAGCGACGGCGCGTGGCTGCTCGACAAGCCGCCGCTCGTGCCGGCGCAGAGCTTCGACACCCGCGAGGAGTGGGACGCGCGCATCGAGCAGGCGCGGGACCGCTTCGGAAGGGGCTGACATGGCCACGCACCCGCAGAAGATCATCGACGCCCACTGCCACATCGGCGAGATCCCGCCGTGGAAGTACTACGACCTCGAGCACCCGGTGAAGCCGACGGTCTACGACTACCGGGACACGAGCGAGTTCGTGAAGCGCCACATGGACGAGTTCAAGATCGAGCGGGCGCTCACGATGTCCAACTACGGCGTGCCGGTACACGAGATCTCGTTCGATCTCAACGACGTCGTGATGGAGGCCGCGACGGCGAACGACCGCATCCTCGCCGCGATCTGGGTCTCGTTCCTGCCGCGCAACGCCGAGCTCACGCGCAAGGCGCTGAAGCTCGCGAGCGAGACGCGCGTGGTGGCGTTGAAGACGACGTTCCTGCTCGGCGGCAACCCCGATCCCGGCACGTGGGACGAGGAGACGCTCGCGCTGGCGGACGAGTGCTTCGACGTCTGCGAGCAGCACGACCTGATGTTCCACTTCCACACCAGCCCCGGCGGGAGCTCGGACATCAACAACTTCATCCCGCTCGTGGAGAAGTACGGCAAGCGCTGCAAGATCTACCTCGTGCACTTCGGCGGCGGCGTGTCCGGCCACATCAAGCTCGTCCCGAAGTTCCTGCAGTGGGTGCAGGACGGCTACAAGGTCTACACCGACACGTCGTGGGCGATCGGGTTCGGCGCCCGCTGGCTGCTGACCGAGATCGAGCGGACCGGCGTCGGCGGCGACCGCGTGTTCTTCGGCTCCGACGAGCCGTGGTCGGACTTCGACAGCGAGTACTGGAAGCTCAACGGCATCCGGGGGATCTCGCAGGAGCTCAAGGACCGGGTGTTCTGGCGCAACTACGAGGAGGCGTTCGGAACGCATGCTTGAGGCGCTCGACGATCGCCGGCTGCTCGTCGAGCTGCAGTCGCTCGGGGTGAGGGTCGAGGAGGAGGATGCGGGCGCTCTGCCGGGCCGGCGCGGCGGCGCCGGCCCGTCGGACGCACTGTTCCTCTGGGTGCGCGGGCTGCCGCTGACCGTCCCCGCGCACGCGGGCTTCGTCGCCGCGTCGCCGTACGTGCTGCGGCGCAACGGCAAGAAGGCGACGCTCTATCGCGGGGACGAGCTCGTCGGGCCGGTGACGGTGCCGCGGCGGCCGCGGATCTACGACATGGAGACCGCGGACGGCATCCCGTACTGGAAGATCGCGCTCCTGCACCTGGACTCGATCGCCTCCACGGTGGTCCAGAAGTGCATCTACTGGGGCACGCACGAGCAGTGCGGGTTCTGCGGGATCGAGCTCACGCGCGGCGAGCAGACGATCCCGGTCAAGACGCCGGCCCAGCTCGCGGAGGTGTGCACGGCCGCGCGCGACTACGACCACGCGGTCGACGTCACGCTGACCACCGGATCGTTGAACCGGCGCGATCGCGGCGCGATCTACATCAGCCGCTGCGCGCACGCGATCAAGGAGGCGAGCGGGCTCCCGATCCAGGTGCAGTTCGAGCCGCCCGACGACCTGCGCGTGCTCGACGAGGTGCGGCGGGCGGGAGTCGACGCGGTCGGCATCCACTCCGAGACGTTCGATCCCGAGGTGCTGGCGCGCGTGGCGCCGGGCAAGGCGCAGTGCGGGATCGAGGGCTACTTCGCCTGCTGGGAGCGCGCGGTCGAGGTCTTCGGGCGCGGCGCGGTCACCACCTACGTGCTGCTCGGGATGGGCGAGCGGCCGGAGCTCATCCTGGAGGGCTGCCGGCGGGCGGTCGAGATGGGCGTCTACCCGTTCGTGGTGCCGCTGCGGCCGGTGCCGGGCACGCTGATGGCCGACTCGCCGACGCCGGACCCGGACTACGTCGGCCGCATCTACGGCGAGGTGTCGGCGATGATCGCCGATGCCGGGTTGAACCACCTCGAGGCGAAGGCCGGCTGTGCCCGCTGCCAGGCGTGCTCGGGGCTGTCGGCCTGGGAGCGCGTGTCGGCGCGGGAGCGCGACGGTGTCCTCGTCGGCGATCGCTAGCACGCTCACCTGCCGCCTCGTCGAGACGGCGGACGAGCTGGCCGCGCACCACGTCGTGCGGCACCGGATCTTCGTGCTCGACCAGCGGCTGTTCGTCGGCAACGACCGCGACGAGCGGGACCTGGCGCCGGACACGCTCCACGCGGTGGGCGTCGACCACGACGCGATCGTCGGCGCCGACCACGGCGCGATCGTCGGCGTCGACCACGGCGCGATCGTCGGCGTCGACCACGGCGCGCCCCTCGGCGCGATCGTGGGCGCCGTCCGGCTCTACCCCCTCGACCGGCGCGGGCTGTGGCAGGGCGATCGGCTGGCGGTGCTGCCGCACGCGCGCGTGCGCCACCTCGGCGCGCTGCTCGTGCGCTTCGCGGTCGCCACCGCGGGCGACCGCGGCGGGCACACGATGGTCGCGCGGATCCAGCTCCCGAACGTGCGCTTCTTCGAGCAGCTCGGCTGGCATGCGGACGGGCCCGCGGGGCCCTACCACGGGGTCATGCACCAGCCGATGGCGATCCCGCTGAGCCCAGGCCAGTGAGCGGGGTGCGGGCGAGGTCCCACACGGGAGCCTCCGCGCCGCCCGCGGCCAGGCGCAGCACGCGGGTGTCGTCGAAGGCGCCGCAGGGCGCGCACGCGAGCCCGCGGTCCGTGAAGGCGGCGGTGGCTCGGTCGACCTGGTCGGGACGTGCGGCGAGCAGGAAGCCGAAGCTGGGGAAGGTCAGCAGCCAGCGCTCGAGATCGGCGTCCGGCGGTCGGGGCAGGCGGTCGAGGTCGAGCGTGGCGCCGCAGCCGGCGCCCTCGATCATCTGGAGCAGCGAGCCGGCGACGCCGGGCATCGAGATGTCGCGGGCGGCGTGGCAGAGGCCCTGTTCGGCGATCTCGACCAGGGCGTCGCCGTCGGTGCGGAGCTTGTCGAGCGGGCGATCGTGGAGCGCGGTGAAGAACGGGCGGGTCTCGCTCATGTACCGGCCGTCGAGCGCGAAGGCCGCGAGCAGGGTGTCCCCAGGCTGCGCGGCGGAGCCGCGCAGCGGCCGGCGGGACACCCCGGTGCAGGAGGCCGACAGCGCGGGTGCGTGGCCGATGGTGACATGGCCGCCCACGACCGGGACGCCGAGCCGCTCGCTGGCCCATGCGATCCCGTCGAGCACGGTGTCGGCGTGGTTCCTGTCGGGGCTGATGAGCATGTCGACGAGGGCGAGCGGGCGGCCGCCCATCGCGCGGACGTCGGAGACGTTGGTGACGACCGCGGCGGAGCCGGCCCCGAACGGATCGGCCTCGAGGAACGGCGGCGAGATCGCCTCGCCGCAGATAACGAGGTACTCGCCGCCGTGCGGGACGAGCGCGGCGTCGTCGCCGTCGACGCCGAACCGCGCGACCACCTGGACGTCGCGCTTGCCGAGCAGCCCGGGCGCCGACCGGACCGCCTGGGCGAGCGCCTTCAGGTCCGACATCGGCGGGATTGAACCATGACGATCCCCGATCCCGTGCACGCGGTGAACGTCGGGCTGGGCACGTTCGCGGACGCGCTGCGAGCGCAGGGCGCTCCGGTCGTCGACGTCGACTGGCGGCCGCCGGCCGGCGGCGACCCCGCGGTGCGGGCCATGCTCGAGCGGTTATGGGGGTCGGAGGGCGATCGCGTCGCGGGCGCGAACGCGGACATCGTCGCGCGGGTGGAGGCCGTGTCGCCGTGCGCGGTCGCGGTCGAGCCGGCCGGCTCGGTGGTGCCCGGCCTGGGCGACCGGATGCTGCTGCACTCAGGGCCGCCGATCGCGCTCGCGGACGTGTGCGACCCGCAGCGGCGGGCGCTGACGGCGGCGGTGCTCTTCGAGGGCTGGGCGTCGAGCCGCGAGGAGGCGGCGCGGATGCTCGAGGCCGGCGACATCGCGCTCGAGCCGGGCAACGAGCACGACCACGTCGGGCCGATGACCGGCGTGTGCTCGCCGTCGATGCCGGTGTGGGTCGTCGAGGGCGGCGGAGCGCGCGCGTTCTCGACGCTGAACGAGGGGCCGGGGCGGACGCTGTGGTTCGGGGTCGGCGACGACGAGGCGGTCGAGCGGCTGCGCTTCTTCCGCGACGAGCTCGGGCCGACGCTTGCGCGGCTGCTCGAGCATCGCGGGCCGATCGACGTGCTCTCGCTTGCCGCCCAGGGCCTGAACATGGGCGACGAGCTGCACATGCGCAGCCAGGCGACCGGCTACCTGCTGATCCGCGATCTGCTGCCGGCGTTCGCCGCGCTCGGCGGGGAGGCGTCGGCGCGCTTCATCGCCGGCAACCACCACTTCTTCCTCAACCTCACGATGGCCGCGTGCAAGTGCGCGTGGCTCGCGGCGGGGCCGGTCCTCGGGTCGAGCGTCGTCTCGCTGATGGCGCGCAACGGGACGTCGATGGGGATCCAGCTCGCCGGCCTGCCCGGCCGCTGGTTCACCGCCCCGGCGGCGCCGGTGCAGGACACGCTGCTGCGTGAGGGCTTCTCGGCCGAGGACGCGGCGCTCGACATCGGGGACTCGGCGGTGATCGAGTGCACCGGCCTGGGAGGGATGGCGCTCGCCGCCGCCCCCGCCGTGGCGGCGTTCTTCGGCGGCGACGCGGCGGCCGCCGCTGCCCGCAGCGAGCTGATGGGGCAGATCTGCACCACCCGCTCCTCCCGCTTCGCGATCGCCGGCCGCGGGACGCCGGTCGGGATCGACGCCCGCCTCGTGGCCGAGCTCTCAATCACGCCGCAGATCACGACCGGCGTGCTGCACGCGAGCTCCGGGGCGGGCCAGATCGGTGCCGGCGTCGCGCACCAGCCGGTCGAGCCGTTCCGCGCGGCCGTCGCCGCGCTCGCCGACGAGTTGGCAGCCCCGCCCGAGTCGTCGGCGGCCCCGCCCGAGTCGTCGGTGGCCCCGCCCGAGTCGTCGCGGGCGGGAGAATCCCTCGCGTGATCGAGGTCGGGCCGAACTTCATCGCGCGGCCGTACCGGGGCGTGTCCGTCCAGGACGCTCCGGGGCTCGACGAGGCGGCGCTCCGCTCCTGGCTGGTCGGGCGGCGGGTGTACCGGCGGACCGAGTTCGTCGTGGCCGCGTGCAACGGACAGCACGCGGTCGTGCAGGTCGAGCACGCGGTCGGCGACGACATCCTCGCCACGGTCACCGATCTTCGGGTAGTCGGGCCGCCGGACGAGGTCGCCTTCGTCATGGACCCGTCGGTCGACACAGGAAACGCGACCCAGATGGCGCGCGTCGCGCGTGCGCGGGTCACCGTCGTGCAGGGGCGATTCGAGCACGTGAACTTCATCGTCGAGCCGGCCCCGGTGCGGATCCGGGTCCTGGAGGTCGTGCCGCCGGAGCCGCCGAAGCTGCTCGAGATGGCGCGCTCGGTCGTCGACTACGACGAGGGTCTACCGCCCGTGGACCTGCAGTTCGAGGCGATCGACCTGCGCGACCTGGCCCCGGCGGGTCGCACGATGTACCCATGCCGGTGCTCCGGGCTCGAGGGCGAGTTCCTCGACGCGGGTCCGCCCGAGCTCGGCGATTGGACGCTGGTCGGCTGCGAGCGCTCGCGCCAGATCCACGTCGCGCTGTACGGGGCGGAGCCGAGGGAGCGGATCGAGTTCTGCCCGCGCGTCGTCGGGCCGGCCGGCGGGCCGACGCTGCTGAAGTGCTGCCTGTTCGAGCGCGGCGTGCGACGCGAGGAAGCGAGCGTCGTCGTGCCGTGGGGAGCGGCGCTGGAGGAGGTCCGCGAGGCGCTCCGGGAGCTCTGCGCATGATCTTCGACCACCTCTGGACGACGATCGAGACCGAGGCGCTGTTCGGCGACGAGGGCCGGACGCGGATCTGGCTCTCGGTGCTCGGCGCGGTGGCCGCCGAGCAGGGCGCGCTCGGGCTGATCCCGCCCGCGGCGGCGGACGCGATCGCCGCCCGGTGCTCGGAGCCGGTCGACCTCGCGGCGGTGGGGGAGGAGACGCGCGCCAGCGGGCACTCCACGCTCGGCCTGATCCGGGTCCTCCAGCGCGACCTCGACGAGTCGTCGCGCGAGTGGGTGTCCTACGGCACGACGGTCCAGGACGTCGCGGACACATGGACCGGCGTCGCGATGCAGCGGATGCTCGCGATCGCCGAGCGCGACCTGGCGGCGATCGAGGCGTCGCTGGTCACGTTGGCGCGGCGCCACCGCGACGCGATCATGCTCGGCCGCACGCACGGCCAGCCCGGCCTGCCGATCACGTTCGGCTTCAAGGCGTCGGTGTGGATCGCCGAGGTCCGTCGGCACGCCGAGCGTCTGCGCGAGGCGCGCCGCCGGCTCGAGGTCGGCCAGCTCGCGGGCGCGGTGGGGACACTCTCGGCTGGGGGCGGCCCGGAGCTGCAGAGTCGCGTGCTCGAGCGGCTCGGCCTCGGCGTGCCCGAGATCTCCTGGACGTCCGCCCGCGACCGCGTGGCCGAGTTCGTGGGCCTCCTCGCGCTCATCACGGGGACGCTCGCCAAGCTCGGCAACGAGGTCTACAACCTCCAGCGACCGGAGATCGGCGAACTGCGCGAACCGCCGGCGGAGGGCGTGGTCGGCAGCATCACGATGCCGCAGAAGCGCAACCCGGAGCGGTCCGAGCACCTGGTCACGCTCGCGCGGGTGGTGCGCGCGAACGCCGGGCCGGCGCTGGAGGGGCTCGTCGCCGAGCACGAGCGCGACGGGGCGGCGTGGAAGGCCGAGTGGGCGCTGCTGCCGCAGGCATGCGGCGCCACCGCGGTCGCCCTCGCCCTCGCCAGTGATCTCGCGGCGGGGCTGGAGGTCGACGAGCAGCGGATGCGCGAGAACGTCGACGCCCAGCGCGGGTACGTACTCGCCGAGCCGGTGATGCTCGCGCTGGGAGCCGAGATCGGCCCGCGGCGGGCGCACGAGCTCGTCCACGCCGCCGCACGCCGCGGCCAGGAGGCCGGCCGTCTGTTCCGCGAGGCCCTGGCGGACGACCCCGAGATCTCGGCCCGACTCCCGCCCGACCGCCTCGACGCGCTCCTGGAGCCCGAGATCGGCGCCGCCGACGTTCTCGTCGACCGCGTGCTGGGGCGATGATGGCCGAGCCGTCTCGGCCGGACGACCCGTCGGCCCCGCTCCCGCCGGACGACTCGTCGGGCCCGCCGCCGGGGTATCTGGGCGCCGGCGGGCCGATTCGCCGGGGCCCGGCGCCCGAGCTCGTCGAGGCCGGCTACTCGCTCGAGCTCGCGGACGCGCCGCTGCTGAGTCGCGGGCTAGGGCTCGCGGACCTCGCGCACGTCGTCGCGCTCGACGCGATCCCCGAAGCGGATCGCCGCGAGCTGCTGGCGGCGCTGGTCGAGCTGCTCGACGAGGACCTCGAGCTCGACTCCCGCTACGGCGACCTCGTCAACGTGCGTGAGCGGGCGCTCGAGCAGCGGGTCGGCAGCGCGGCCGGGTGGCTGAACGCCGGGCGGCCGCGGCGGGAGGCCGGCCGCGTCGCGTTCCGGATCGCACTCCGTTCGCGCGTGCTCGACCTCGCCGCCGCCGTCGCCCGCTTCGCCGCCGCGCTCACCGACGCCGCGGCCCGCGAGCGCGACACGCCGATGCCCGACTACACGTACCTGCAGGTCGCGCAGCCCACCACCGCCGGCCACTGGCTGCTCTCGTTCGCTCACCCCTCGCTGCGCGACCTCGACCGGCTGCGCAGCGACTTCGCCCACGTCAACCGCAGCCCGGCGGGCACCGGCGGGGTCAACGGGTCGCGGTTCGCGCTCGACCGCCCCCGGCTCGCGGCGCTGCTCGGCTTCCACGAGCCGATCGAGCACACGCGCGACGCGAACTGGCAGACCGACGGCTTCGCCGCCCTCACCACGCACGCTGCGATCGCGGCGACCGGCGCCAGCCGCTTCGCGGAGGACGTCGAGCTGTTCGGCAGCGAGGAGTTCGGCCTCGTGCGGATCGGCGACGAGCTGTGCCGCGCCAGTGCGCTGATGCCACAGAAGCGCAACCCATACGCGCTCGTGGTCCTGCGCGGCGGCGCGGGTACGTTGATCGGCCGCGCCACCGGCGTGCTCGCCACCCAGCGGACGCCGTCCGGCCGCACCGACAATCTCCTGTACGCGTACGGCGAGGTGGCGGGAGCCGTCGAGCTCGCGGCGCGCCTGCTCCGCCTCGCGGCGGCGGTCGCCGAGAGCCTGACCGTCGACGCCGAGCGGTGCGAGCGCGCCCTCCGCGAGAGCGACGCGGCCGCCACCGACGCGGCCGAAGCGATCAGCCTGGCCACGGGCCTCGACTACCGGACGGCCTACCGCATCCTCGCCCACGCGCTCGCCGCCGGCGGATCGCGCGCGGCCGGGGAATCGCGCGCGGCCGGCGAATCGCGCGCCGCCGGCGCGCGGCTCGAACCCGCGCGCATCGACGCCGCAGCGGAGGAGATCGTCGGCCGGCGCCTCGATGTCGACCCCCGACTGGTGGCCGCCGCCCTCGACCCGGTCGCGGCGCTCGCGACCCGCACCGTCCCCGGCGGCGCGGCGCCGGAGCCGATGGACGCGATGCTCGCCGCGACCCGTGCCGCCGTCGACGACGCCCGCCGCTGGATCGACGCCGAGCGTGCCGCGATTGACCGCGCGGTACGCAGACTCCTCGCGCTCGCTCGCGGCCCGGGGTCGTAGGCTGGCGGCATGCCCGCCGTCACCGCGCTCGCGATCGCTCCCGTCAAGGGCGCCCGGCTGGCCGCGGTCGACCGGCTCGACCTCGGCCCGACCGGCCCCGACGGCGACCGCGCGTTCCTGGTCCTCGACGACGGCAACCGGCTGCTGAGCACGGTGACGCCGACGCTGCTGCAGGTCGAAGCCCGGTGGGAGGGCGGCGTCCTGACGTTGCGCTTCCCGGACGGCACGGAGGTCGCCGCCGCGCCCGAGCTGGGCGAGCCCGCGACGACGGCGAACTACGAGGGGCGTCCGATCGCGGGTCGCCTGGTCGACGGCGAGCTCGCCGCCGCGCTGTCCGAGCACCTGAACCGGCCGGTGCGCCTCCTCGCCCGCGACCCCGGCGACCGGGGCGCCGACGACGCGGCGGTGACGCTGATGTCCGAGGCCTCGCTCGCCGCGCTCGCGCCGGCGCTCGACGGCGTCGTGCCGGATCCGCGCCGCTTCCGCATGACGATCACGATCGACGGCGTCGCCCCCTGGGAGGAGCACGGCTGGGGTGGCCGCCTGCTCGCAGTCGGCGACGCGGTCATCCGCGTCACCGAGCCCGTGCCGCGCTGCGCCGTGACCACGCGCGATCCCGAGGACGGCCGCCGCGACGTGCCGACCCTGAAGGCGCTCGCCGACCTTCGCGGCAAGCGCGACGTCACCTTCGGGGTCTGGTGCGAGGTCGTCGCGCCCGGTCGCGTGCGGGTCGGGGACACGGTCAACGCACCGCTTGCAGCAGCGTGACCGGGCGCGCCGCGCCGGCCCGCAGACGCTTCGCCCACGACGAGCCCGAGGCGGCGATCTCGGTCGCCGTCGCCGGCCTGGCATCGACGAGGCGCAGGCCATGCCGCGCGTACGCCGAGGCCAGCTCGTCCACATCCGGCACCCCGGCCACCCCGTCGCGCTCCACGACCGAGACCAGCGCGCGAACCGACGCGCCGGGCGCGGCAAGCCGGGCGATGCCCGCCAGCACCGCCTCGTCGCGTCCCAGCACGCCCCGGAGCAGCGACGCCCACGGGAAGTTGACGGTGATCTCGTGCGCCAGATCGCTCAGCGGCGGGTCCTCCGCCGCGGCGACCGCGAACAGCGCGTTCGGCAGCGCCCCACGGCGGGCGGCGCGGCGCGACGAGGCGGCCATCGCCGCGGCGCTCGCGTCGACGCCGATGACGAGCGTCTCCGGCCGCGCGGCCGCAGCCGCCAACACGGACCGACCGTCACCGGTCCCGAGGTCGAGCGCCACCGAGGCGTGGCTTGAAGCCAGGTCTTAGACCTGGCCGGGGTCGAGCAGCTGGATGCTCTTGCCTTGGACGATTCGCAGCATCGGGACCGCCCGGGATGTTACGGGCGGACTGCGCTCGGCAACAGGTCCAGCGTCTCGAATCGCAGACCACGCCGCAGCGTCTCGAGCGCGATGACGTCTTCCGGCTGGATGTTCCCGAGGTTGACGTTCGGCCCGGCGTGCTGGAGCAGCCACGTCTGCTGGCTGCGCTGCGGCGCCTCGAAGATCACGACCTCGCGCCCGACCGCGTGCAGGATCGCCTCGACCAGCTCGGTGTGCACGGCGCCGCTGGCGTCGAACAGCCCGACGGTCCCGCTCTCGCGCCCTTCGGCGATCACGAGCGCGGCGCCCGCCGCGAGGTCGCCGAGCATCTCCGCGACCCACTCCTCCGCCACGGCGTCGAGCGAGCGCTTGCTGCCGACCTCCGCGATGACGGTGAACTCGCCGGCGAGCTGGGAGATCAGCGCGCGCTTGTCCTCGGACGCGATCGGCAGCGAGCCGTTCGACACCTCGACGTGGTCGATGCCCAGCTCGCGCAGCCATTCGAGGTAGTGCTCCACGCGACCCTGCTCGAACGCGATCTCCATCAGGGTGCCGCCGAGGCTGATGCCGACGCCCGCCTCGCGGCAGATCGCGACTTTGTCGCGCACCCCGCGGCTGACGTAAGCGGTGCCCCAGCCCAACTTGATGAGGTCGATGTGCTCGCCCGCCGTCTCGAGCAGCGACTCCAGCGCGCGCGGGGACAGGCCGCGGTCCAGGACGTGGGTGATGCCCGCCCGCCGGGGCTTCGCCGTCCGCTCCGGCAGGTCGAGGAAGTCCGGGGCCACGAGCGTCATGGTAGTGGCGCGCGCACCCGCAAAAGAATCACCGACCTCGCCCGAGTTGCGGGAGACTGCTCGCATGCCGATTACCAGAGGCTTTCGCCGCCGGCACGCCGAGCCGCCCTCCGGCACGGCCCTGCCGCCCGGCCAGTACCTGACCGACGGCTTCCCGGTCCTGTCCGCCGGTCCGACCCCCAGCGTCCCGCTCGACCAGTGGCGGCTCTCGCTCGGAGGCGCCGTCGACGGCGAGCGCAGTTGGAGCTGGGAGGAGTTCCGCGCGCTCCCCAGTGAGTCGGTCACCGTCGACATCCACTGCGTCACGTCGTGGTCGAAGCTCGGCACGGCGTGGGAGGGCGTGTCGGTCGACACGCTGCTCGAGGGGCTCGAGCCGCTCGGCGCCTACGTGATGGCGCACAGCTACGGCGGCTACACCACCAACCTCCCGGTCGAGGACCTGACCGACGGCAAGGCCTGGGTCGCGTACGCGTACGACGGCGCGCCGCTCGAGCCCGAACACGGCGGCCCGGCGCGCCTGCTCGTCCCGCACCTGTACTTCTGGAAGAGCGCGAAGTGGCTGAACGCGCTCGAGCTCATCGAGGAGAACGAGCTCGGCTTCTGGGAGTCGCTCGGCTACCACGAGTACGGGGACCCGTGGCGTGAGCAGCGCTACTCGGGCGACTGAGCGCGCGGTCGGCTGGCGGGCCGCCGAGGTCCGGGAGAGGATCCGGGAGACGCCGTCGGCGACCACGCTCGTCCTCGACGTGCCCGGCTGGCCCCGGCACCGCGCCGGCCAGCACGTCGACCTGCGGCTGACCGCCGAGGACGGCTACCAGACCCAGCGCAGCTACTCGATCGCGTCCGCGCCCGAGGACCATGACGTCGCGCTGACGATCGAGCGGCTCGACGACGGCGAGGTCTCGCCGTACCTGGTCGACGACGCCCAGCCCGGCGACCAGCTCGAGATCCGCGGCCCGGTCGGCGGCTGGTTCGTGTGGACGGCGGCCCAGGGCGGGCCGCTGTTCCTCATCGCCGGCGGCTCCGGCATCGTGCCGCTGAGGTCGATGCTCCGCCACCGCACGCTCGCGGGCAGCGAGGTCGAGGCCCGGCTGCTGCTGTCCGCCCGCCGCGAGGACACCGTGATCTACGCGCGCGAGCTGCGCGAGCTCGCCGACCCGGCCATCACCTACACGCGCGAGGCGCCCGCCGGCTGGACCGGCTACGCCCGCCGCGTCGACCGCGACATGCTCGCCGAGAGCGGCTTCGAGCCGGAGCGCGGCCCGCGGATCTACGTGTGCGGGCCGACCGGCTTCGTCGAGGGCGTGGCGCGCGATCTCGTGGCGCTCGGCCACGACCCGTCCCGCATCCGGCTCGAGCGCTTCGGCGCCACGGGAGGTTGACCATGACCGACGACTCCACGCTCGACGGCAACTCGGCCGCGGGCCTGCTCAGCGAAGTGTTCACGCCGGAGGCGACCGTTGCCGTGGTCCGCTGCGCGTCGTGCGGCGCGGAGGGAGCGGTCGGCGGCGCGGCGGTGTTCGCGGACGCGCCGGGGCTCGTGATCCGCTGCACGAGCTGCGAGGCCGTGGTCATGCGCTTCGCCCGCATCAGCGGCCGCCTCGTCGCCGACCTGCGAGGCGTGGCGCTCATAATGTTTAGCCCTTGACGCCATCCAGGCGTCGTTCTGAGACCGACGGTCGCCATCCGGGCGACCGTAACCGGCGCTTCGCGCCTCAGATCGGGACCTCGTCGCGCGCCGACCACCACTCGTCCCCGTAGCTGATCGTCAGCTCCTCGCCGCGCTCGACGCGCCGCTGGGCGACGAACTCGAGCGCCGACGGGTCGTCCTGGAAGTAGTCGAGGTTCGGGTCGGCGGAGTGGTTGTAGAGCATGCCGAAGCCGAGCACGACGAGAAACATGCCCTCGGTCGTCGACTCGAAGAGGTAGTCGGCCAGGTCGCCGCCACCCTCGGAGATCTCCACCGTGGGACACACTTCGACGGTCTCGCCCTTCTCGAAGGCCCGGGTCGCGAACACGCCGCGACCACGGGGTCCCTCGCGCACGGCGAGCCCCTTCTTGCCTGCGAACTTCACTCCCCGATCATCTGCTCGACCGTCTCGGCCAACTCGGCCCAGCCGGTCGTGGTCGCGCGGTAAAAGCTCTGGATCGAACCGCGCCGGCGTTCCGTGCCGACCAACTCGATGAGCCCCGCGGTATGGAGCACGCGGAAGTGGTACGCGACCACTCCCAGCGGCTCGCTCAGCGCAACGGCGACCTCGCTCGCGCTGATGTCCTCCGACTCTGCGACGGAGAGGATGTGCAGACGGATCGGGTGAGCGAGAGCGCTCAGCCTCTTCCCTGGGATGCCACCACCATCGGCCACCACGGCACGAATATAGACATCGCGGCGGCATTCTGTCTCAGGACATTCGTCCAGGAAATCGCCAAGACTGTCGAGTCTGCGCGGTGAAACCCGCGCAACCAGTCAGTTTGCAGACATTTTGTAAAGCCCGCCGCCGGTGGGTCAACCTGCACGTTCAAGCGCCGCGTCGAGCGTCGGATGCGTCGGGACGACCTGGTCGAGCCCCGTTATCCCGAGCACGCGGCCGATCGGCGAGCCCTCGGGCACGACCACGTGAAGCTGCTGCTGGCGGCGCCGCAGCTCCTCGTGCAGCCCGAACAGCAGCGTGATCCCCGAGCTGTCGAGATAGGTCGTGGGCTCGAGGTCGACGATCAGCGCGACGCTGCGGTTGGTCAGCAGCCCGCGCAGCCGGTCGGCGATCCGCTGGGAGTTCGTCATGTCGACCTCGCCCTCGATCCGGGCGACAGGGAGGCCGCCGCGCGTCTCCGTGACGATGCGGGCGAGCTGCTTCATGCCGCGTTCGCCGGGCTCAACGTGCGCTCGAGCACGACCACCGTGCCCTCGCTGCCGCGCTCGACCTCGACGGTCTCCATCAGCGACCGCATCAGCACCAGCCCGCGGCCGCGATGGACGCCGCGCGGCTCGCGCCAGCGGCCCTCGTCGCGGATGGTGACGCGGATGCGCGCTTCGCGATGCTCGGCATCGACCTCGAAGTGTGCCCGCCCGGGCCCGTACGCATGCTCGACCGCGTTCGCGCACGCCTCCTGGCAGGCGACGAGGATGTCGTACGCCTCGTCCTCCGACGCCCCATGCACCTGCAGCCAGCGGCGGAGCAGGTGGCGAACGGCGACGAGCGCCTCCGGCTGCGCCGGCCAGCGACTGCGGAGGTCTTCGGTCAGCGGCGGCAGCCGCGCGGCGACCACCGCGACGTCGTCCTCAGGCTCGTCGCTCAGCAGCCGGTCGACGATGTCTCCGCAGACGTGCTCGACGTCGTGGACGTTCCGGCTGAAGTCCTGTAGCCGCTCGAGGCCGTCGTCGATCGAGCGGCCGCGGCGCTCGACGAGGCCGTCGGTGTAGAGGACGAGCATCGACCCGGCGGGGAACGGCACGGTGTGCGCGCTGTAGGTCGATCCGGGCGCGGCGCCGAGCGCGATCGCGCCCTGGAGCGGCAGGTACTCGGGGTTGCCGTCGCCCCGGACCAGCAGCGGCGGCGGATGGCCGGCGAGGATCAGCTCCAGCTGCTCCTCGGCGGGGTCGAGCACGGTGTACGCGAGCGTGGTCATCGCGGCCGGGCCCAGCTCCATCATCATCCGGTTGACGTGCTCGACGACCGACCCGGGCTCGTGCTCCTCGATCGCGTACGCGCGCAGCGCCGTGCGCAGCTGCGCCATGATCGCGGCGGCCGTGATGCCGTGTCCGACGACGTCGCCGACCGCCAGGACCACGCGGCCGCCGGGCAGTTCGAAGACGTCGTACCAGTCCCCGCCGAGGCTGCTCCCGGCCGCCGGCAGGTACCGGGCCGCCAGCTCCAGTCCGGCGATAGCCGGCAGCTCCTGCGGGAGCAGCCGGCGCTGCAGCGTCTCGGCGATCCGCCGCTGCTCGAACAGCTCGGCGTGCTCGATGGCGATCGCGGCGCGGTCGCCGGCGAGTTGGAGGAGCTCGCGGTCGTCGTCGTCGAAGATGCGGGGGGTGAGGCTGCCGACGTGCAGGACGCCGAGGACGCGGCCGGAAACGAGCAGGGGGACGCCGAGGAGGGAGCGGATGCCCTTCTGGCGCAGGATCGGGTTGAGGATGTCGGCGTGGTCGACGTCATCGATGGCGAGGGGCATGCGGGTGGCGGCGATGCGGCCGGCGAAGCCGCCGCCGACGGGGATGCGCACGCTCTGCTCGACTTCCTCCTCGATGCCTTTGGCGGCGCGCGCGCGGAGCATCTCGCCGTTGGGCTCGAGCAGCAGGATGGCGGCGGTGTCGACGTGCAGGATGGCGGTGATGCGCTCGAGCAGCTCGGGCAGCAGCTTGTCCGCGGGGAGGTAGGCCAGTGCGGCGTCGGTCACGCGCTGGAGCGACTCGAGCCTCCGCCGCGCATCCCGCTCGACCTCGAACATCTGCGCATGGTCGATGGCGATCGCGGCGCGGTCGCCGGCGAGTTGGAGGAGCTCGCGCTCGTAGTCGTCGAAGCTGCGGGGCGTGAGGCTGCCGACGTGCAGGACGCCGAGGACGCGGCCGGAGACGAGCAGGGGGACGCCGAGGAGGGAGCGGATGCCCTTCTGGCGCAGGATCGGGTTGAGGATGTCGGCGTGGTCGACGTCCTCGATGGCGAAGGGCATGCGGGAGGCGGCGATGCGGCCGGCGAAGCCGCCTCCGACGGGGATGCGCACGCCCTGCTCGACTTCCTCCTCGATGCCTTTAGCCGCGCGGGCGCGAAGCATCTCCCCGTTGGGCTCCAGGAGCAGGATGGCGGCGGTGTCGACGTGCAGGATGGCGGTGATGCGATCCAGCAGCTCGGGCAGCAGATCATCCGCGGGCAGATAGGCCAGCGCGGCATCCGTCACCAGCTGGAGCGACTCCAGCGTTCCCCGGTCCGACACCCGGCCGATCATAGGATGCTCCGCGGAGACTGGATCACGGTGCCGTCGCCTGGAAGACTCCGGCGGCCATGGAGGATCCACGGATCGAGCGGCTGATCCGCTACGGCGGCGCCTTCGCCGGCGAGCTCGTGGTGCGGGCGCGCGGGTCGTGGCTGGAGACGGCCGGCGGCAGTCGCGTGCTCGACTTCACCGCCGGCCAGATCTGCGCCACGGTCGGTCACAACCACCCGCGCGTGATGGCGGCGATCCAGCGGTCCCTGGAGGAGGTGGTGCACCTCAACTCGTGGATGCTGTCGCCGCCGGTGCTCGACCTCGCGGACGCATTGCTGGAGACCGTCCCGGCGCCACTCGACCGCGCGATGTTCCTGTCCACCGGCGGGGAGTCGGTCGAGGTCGCGGTCCGGATGGCGAAGCTGGGCACCGGGCGGTTCGAGGTCGCGTCGCTGACCCGCAGCTGGCACGGGCTGACCGGCGGCGCGGCGGCCCTGACGCTGGCGGCCGGCCGCCGCGGCTACGGGCCGACGCTGCCGGGCTCCTTCGCGCTGCCGGCCCCGTACGCGTACCGCTGCCCGGTGAAGGCGTGCGACGGCGAGTGCGACTGCACCTGCCTGGAGGCGGGCTTCGATCTCTTCGACCAGGCCTCGGTCGGCTCGCCCGCCGCCGTGGTCGCCGAGCCGGTTCTGTCGGCCGGCGGCGTGATCGTCCCGCCGCCCGGCTACTTCGCGCGGCTCTTCGAGCTGGCCTCGGAGCGCGACATGCTCGTGGTGTTCGACGAGTGCCAGACCGGGCTCGGCCGGCTCGGGACGATGTACGGGTTCGAGCACTACGGCGTGGTGCCGGACTTCCTCGTCCTGTCCAAGACGCTCGGCGGCGGCGTGCCGATCGGCGCGGTGGTGACGAGCGCGACGATCGAGGAGCGCTGCCACGAGCTCGGGTTCGTGCACGTCACGTCGCACGTGTCCGACCCGATGCCGGCGGCGGCGGCGCTCGCGGTGCTCGACATCGTGCGCGACGACGACCTGCCGGCTCGGGCGGCTCGCGCCGGCGAGCGGCTGGCGCGGCACCTCGACGAGCTCGCCGCGCGGCACGAGGCGATCGGCGACGTGCGGGGCATCGGCCTGCTGCGCGGGGTCGAGCTCGTCGAGGACCGCGACAGCCGGCGGCCCGCGGAGGCGCTCGGCGTGACGCTCAGCGAGGAGTGCGAGCGCCGCGGGCTCTCGATCAACCTCGTCCGCGGCGGGACCGGGGGCGCCGCCAACTGCCTGCGCATGGCGCCGCCGCTGACGGTGTCCGACGACGAGATCGACCTCGCGGCCGAGATCCTGGACGCGTCGCTGACGGCGGTCGCCGCCCATGCATGACCCGATGGAGCTACCCGGCGACCTGCCCGTCCCCGAGGACGATGGCGGCACCGACCACCTGCGCGAGGTGCCGCTCCCGCCCGTCGCGCTGGTCGCGACCGACGGCGAGGTCGTGCGGCTCGACGAGCTGCCCGGCCGCAGCGTCGTCTTCGCGTACCCGCGCACGGGGCGGCCGGGGGAGGAGCCGCCGGGCGGCGAGGCGGGCTGGAATGCGATCCCGGGCGCGCGCGGCTGCACGCCCGAGGCGTGCTCGTTCCGCGACGAGGCTGCGCGCTTCCGGGAGCTCGGCGTGCGCGTGTTCGGGCTCTCGACGCAGGACACCGACTACCAGCGTGAGGCGGTCGAGCGGCTGCACCTGACGTACCCGCTGCTGTCGGACGCATCGCTGGAGCTCACGCGCGGTTTGTCGCTGCCGACGTTCGAGGTCGAGGGGATGACGCTGATCCGGCGACTGACGCTGATCGTGGCCGAGGGCCGGATCGCGGACGTCGTGTATCCGGTCTTCCCGCCCGACCGCGGCGCCGAGCTCGCGCTGGAGCGATTGACGTAGGCGGGACCTCGTGCCGCGTCTCGTTCGTATGCGAGGTGTGGACGCCGCCGAAGTGGGGCTCGACGAGGTGCGGATCGCGTTCTGGCGACCGGTCCGTCGCGCCGGCGACGGGGCGCTGGTCCGCGCCGCCCAGCGCGGCTCCGAGGCGGCGGTGGAGGAGCTGTTCACCCGCCACTGGCCCGACGCCTACCGCACCGCGCTGCTGATCGCCCACGACCGGGCGGCGGCCGAGGACATCGCCCAGGAGGCGTTCCTGTCCGCGCTGCGCGCGCTCCCGCGCTTCGACCGCAGCCGCCCGCTGCGGCCGTGGCTGCACCGGATCGTTGTCAACCGGGCGATCGACTGGGCGCGGGCGCGGCGGCTGCGGGCTGAGGTCGACGTCGACGCGCTGCCCGAGGTCGCTGCGCCGGCGGCGCCCGACGACTTGGGGCTCGGGCCGCTGGGCGCGGCGCTCGGCCGGCTCTCGCCCGAGCACCGGGCGGTGGTCGTGATGCGGTATCTGCTGGAGCTCACGCCGGGCGAGATCGCCGAGGCGCTCGACCTCCCGCGGGGCACCGTGAACTCGCGCCTGCGGCGTGGGCTCGACGCGCTCGGCGTGGTGCTGGAGGAGGACGCGTGAACGAGCAGCGGCTGCGCGAGGAGCTGCGTGAGACGCCGATCGACGACGGCGCGCGCGGGCGGGCGCTCCGGGTCGTGCGGGCGGCGTATGCGGAGCGCGAGCCGGCGCGGCGCCGGTGGCGGCCGGTGCTCGCCGTGGTGGCGGTCGTGGCCGCCGTGGTCGTCGTCGCAGGCTCGGTGTCCGCCCCCGGCGACGCCGTTGCGCGCTGGGTGAAGGAGGTGCTCGGCGTCGGCCACGAGGAGGCCAGGCCCGCGCTCGTGCGGGTGCCGGGCGGCGGGCGGCTGCTGGTGACGTCGTCGGCCGCCGGTGGCTCGCCGGCCACGGGTGGTTCGTCGGTCGCCGGTGGCTCGTCGGTCGCCGGTGGCTCGTCGGCCGCCTCCGGCGATCGTTCGTCCGCGTGGGTCGTCTCCGCGGACGGGTCGCGTCGCCGGCTCGGCGACTACTCGGGCGCGTCCTGGTCGCCGCACGGGCGGTTCGTGGTCGCGTGGCGGGGCGGGGAGCTGCGCGCGGTCGACCCGGGCGGGCGCGTGCGCTGGTCGCTGTCGCGCCCCGGGACGATCTCCGCCGCCCGCTGGGCGCCGGTCGACGGCTTCCGCATCGCCTACCTGGCGGGCGGCTCGCTGCGGGTGGTCGCCGGCGACGGGACCGGCGACCGGCGCGTGGGTGTCGCGCAGCGCGTGGCGCCCGCTTGGCGCCCTGACGACGACCACGTACTCGCCTACGTCGACCGGCGGTGGCGGGTGCGGGTGCTGGCGGTCGACACCGGGCGGGAGCTGTGGCGGACGCGCCCGCTGCGCGACGGCGTCACCCAGCTCGCATGGTCGCCCGACGGCACGCGGCTGCTCGTGGCCACGCCGGTGCCGTGGCTCCTGCTCGGCCGAGACGGCCTGCTGCTCGCGCGCCGGTCGCTGCCCGCCGGGTTCGTCGCCGACGACTTCGCCTGGGCGCCGGACGGCCGGCGCCTGGCGCTGGTGCGGCGCAACGAGCGGCGCAGCGAGGTCGTGCTCGTTCGCCCGGCGCGCGGCTCGCGGGTGCTGTTCACCGGCTCGGGCCGGTTCGGTCGTCTGGCGTTCTCGCCCGACGGCCGCCGGCTGCTCGTCCCGTGGCCGGCGGCCGACCAGTGGCTCTTCCTCTCGACCTCGCCGGGCGGCCGGATCGGGGCGGTCGCGAACATCGCCCGGCAGTTCGCGGCCGGCCCGCGCCGGGGCCCGTTCCCGGATGCCGTCGAGTGGTGCTGTGGCTAGAGAGCGCGCGCGTACCGGTCGACCAGATCGCTCCAGCCGCCCTCGGCCGACACCTTCTCGCGCATGACGGCTCCGGTGGCGCCGTGCCGCTCGAAGCCGCGGTGCTCGAGCTCGACCAGCGTGCCGCCGTTCTTCGCCGTGAAGCGCACCTCGACCTCGGTCGCCTTCGCCGGATCGGGGTCGAACTCGAACTCGGGCGTGAGGTGCCAGGCGAGCAGGACGCGGTGCGGCGGCTCCCACTCGGTGACGAATCCCCAGACGCACTCGTTGCCGTCGGCGTCGCGCTCGAACCAGCGCCCGCCCGCGAAGGGGTCGATCACGACCTCGACCGCCATCGCCTCGCCGATGTGATGGCTCTCGATCGGCCACCAGGACGAGAAGCCCGCGGTGAAGACCTCGAACGCCCGCTCGGGCGGGGCCTGCACGGTCACGCTGCGTCGGACGGTCGCGGCCGTCGCCTCGTCGATCATCTCTCCTCCTCGACCGCCATCTTGTAGGCGGCCAGCGCTTGGGTCCAGAGCGTGTCGAAGTAGCCGCGGACGGTCTCGATCCCGGTCGGGTCGAGCTGGTAGAGCCGGCGCGTGCCGTCGGGCCGGTCGACCACCAGCCCGGCGTCCTTGAGCACCTTCAGGTGCTGCGACACCGCGGGGCGGCTCACCGGCAGCTCGCGCGCGAGCTCACCGACCGCCTTGGGGCCGCCGGCCAGGCGCTCGAAGATCGCCCGGCGTGTTGGGTCGCCAAGGGCGGTGAGGCCGTTCGTGGTTCCGTAAGTCGACACTAACGGTTAGTATGTGCTTACGGATGGGATCTGTCAAGCGGGCGCGGGCGCTCGACGCGACGAGCGTCGACTTAATACGGCTGAGGCGGATTAAGTCGTCACTCGGCCCCCGGCGGGGGCCGTACGCGCCTCCCTACATGCCTGCAGTTCGTCCCGCCGCGGCTCGCCCGACGACGCGCCGCCGCTGCTGGCTTAGAGCCCCGGCGGGTGGCGGACCACGTAGCCCGCCGACGAGCGGTCCGACGCCTGCCAGCGCGACCCGGTCTCGCTCCGGCCGGTGGTGTCGAACCGGCGGCCGTCGATGACCATGTAGACGTGGCCGGGGGAGGCGTAGATCGAGATGCGCCGCCCGGGGCCGGGGTCGCCCCAGCTCATGAAGCCGCCGCTGGTGAGGGCCGAGTCGAGCAGGCCGCCGCCGTGCAGCGCGTAGGAGACCGAGCCCGAGCAGTCGTAGCCGGTGTCGTTCCATTGCCCGTGGCCGCCGCCGTACTTGTACGGCTTGCTGGCGATCCGGTTGGCGGCGCGGACGATGCGACCAACGACGCCACGGCCACCACCACCGCGGCGTTTGAGCACGACCTGGCGGCCGGCGTGGCCGAGTGCACTCCACGTCGCCGGGCCGACGATCCCGTCCGCGACCAGCCCGTGGCTGCTCTGGAACCGCTCGACCGCGGCCTGCGTCGCGGGGCCGAAGATGCCGTCGGCGGCGATGCCGAGCTCGCGCTGGAGCAGCGCGACCGCGGAACGCCTCCCGCCGCCGCTCGAGCTCCGGCTTGCGCCGGCGGTCCGGCGCAGCGCACGCCACGTCACCGGGCCGACGATCCCGTCCGCGTCCAGGCCGTGCCGTCGCTGGAAGCGCTTCACCGCGCGGCGTGTCGCGGGACCGAAGATGCGGTCCGGGGTGAGCCCGAGCCAGCGCTGGACCTGCGCGACCCGGGCGCCATGCGAGCCGCGCTTGAGCGGCTTGCTCGAGGCCGCGTCGGCGGTCGGCGCGAAGAGCAGCGCGGCTACGGCACACGCGGCGATGGCGGCGCGGGCGCCGCTGCGGGTCGCCACCACGCGCGCGGCGATGGCGACGCGGGCGCCGCTGCTAGTCGGCACCACGCGCGCGGCGATGGCGGCGCGGGCGCCGCCGCGGCGGGTGTGCGTCACGCTGGAGTCCGTCTTCATACGCCGGTCCCGGTCGCCTACGAGGTGAGCTGACGGGCTCGCGATCGCTCGCTACACCGCGCTCCTCGCGGCGACTCGCCCCGGCGGCCATCCGGCCGCTTCCGGTTCCCCCGTTCACCGCCCCACGGGAGGGCGGCGACTCGGCGGCCGTCGTTCTATCAGTGCGAACTCCTCCCGCCTGCACGATCTCTTGCAGGCGGGCGGTTTGAACGGGTCAGGTCAGGTCACTTCGCGCAGGCGACCGGTCTCGACCTCGTAGACGAAGCCGCGGATGCCGTCCTTGCGCGGGATGAACGGGCTCGCTTCGATCCGCGCGATCGACTGCCGGACGTCCTCGTCGAGATCCCCGAACGCCTCGGCCGCCCACTCGGGCTTGATCCCGGTGTCCTCCTGGATGGAGCGCCGGAAGTCGTCGTCGGAGAACGTGAGCATGCCGCAGTCGGTGTGGTGGATGAGGACGATCTCCTCGGTGCCGAGCAGTCGCTGCGAGATCGCGAGCGACCGGATCTCGTCGTCGGTCACCACCCCGCCCGCGTTCCGGATCACATGCGCGTCACCCTCGCTCAGGCCCAGCACCCGAGCCGGGTCCAGCCGAGCGTCCATGCACGCGACCACGGCGACCTTCTTCGCCGGCGGCAGCGGCAGATCGCCCTTGTCGAAATGCGCGGAGTACGCCTCGTTGTTGGCGACCAGCTCATCGGTGACGCTCATCGGGGCTCCTTCGGACGTCGGGGGCTCAGGCAAAAGCTACTAAAGCCGACCGAGTTTCGAAGGTATCGGTTGCGACGCTACCCGTCTTTGCAGGCGAGAGGTCGATCCGTCCGAACCTCATGCGAACGTGTGTTCGTGCATGGTGACGCGATCCGACGACAGGCCATCGGACTCATCGCGAGTGGACTCAGCGACGCCGGCGTGGCTCGCCGTCTCGGCATCCCGCGTACGACAATCAGGGATTGGCGCCAGCCGCGATACGTGCGGCATTCGGTCGATGCTCGCTGCCATCGCTGCTGGCGTTTGACGCGCCCGATGCGATTCACGCCGGCGGACTACGCCGAACTCCTCGGCTTGTACCTCGGCGACGGACACATCACCGTTGTTGGACGAACCCAGCGCCTCCGCATCTTTCTCGATGCCCGTTACGCGAAGGTCGTCGATGAGACCGAAGCACTGCTCAAACGGTGCCTGCCGCGGAACCGGGTCGCGCGCGTGCGCGCCTGCAACGGGTCGATGGTTGTCGTTTCCGTGTACCACGGCCACCTTGGTTGCCTGTTCCCGCAGCACGGCGCCGGGAAGAAGCACGATCGGCCCATCGTTCTCGAGCCGTGGCAGGAGGCAGCTGTGACCGCGGAGCCATGGGCCTTCCTGCGCGGATGCATCCGCTCCGACGGATGCGTGTTCGTGAACCGCACCGGCCGATACGAGTACCTCTCGTACTGCTTCGACAACTACTCCGCGGACATACGAGAACTGTTCGTTGCGACGTGTCGGCTCGAGCTGCAGATCCCCAAGCTGCGCCGCGGCAGCTATTTCCCGAGCTTCTTGGAGCCGCGTCGGCGCTCCGAGCAGGCGTTGCTGGCGGTGATCCAGCAGTGCTACGTGTGCGGGGTCTCGACGCGTCGCGTTGACCAGTTGGTCGAGAGCCTCGGGCTGCGGGTGAGCAAGAGCGAGGTCTCGCGGATCTGTCGGGCGCTCGATGAGCACGTCGACGCGTTCCGGACGCGGCCGCTGGAGGGCGCCTACCCGTATCTGTTCCTGGACGCCAAGGTCGAGAAGGTCCGCGACGGCGGCCGGGTGGTGACCAAGGCGCTCGTTGTCGCGCACGGCGTTCATCAGTCCGGGCGGCGCGAGATCCTCTCGATCGACGTCGGCGAGGCCGAGACCGAGGCGTTCTGGACCGACTTCCTCAGAGGGCTCGTCAAGCGCGGCCTGGTCGGCGTCCAGCTCGCGATCTCCGACGCGCATGCCGGGCTGAAGGCCGCGATCGCGAAGGTTCTCGGCTGCGCCTGGCAGCGCTGCACCGTGCAGACTTCTTTGTGGGGGTCGAGTGTCGCCCAGCTGGAAGGAGCGTCCGGATCTATCGTCGCGCGAGTGTCGGCCTGATGCTGGAACACGTCGGCATCAAGAACTGAGCTCGCGTGCCCCGCTAGAGTGACTCGCCCCGCGGCTGTGGCGAAATTGGTATACGCGCAGGCCTCAGGTGCCTGTGGGGGCAACCCCGTGGAGGTTCGAGTCCTCTCAGCCGCACTACACAGCGACGAAAGCGCGTCCTCAAGCCGTCGCTAAACTGGCCGACGACTCGGTCGCCTGCCGCTATCGTCTAGGGGACTAGGACGCCGCCCTCTCACGGCGGAAACCGGGGTTCGAATCCCCGTAGCGGTACTACCACGAAGCCTCGCATTTGCGGGGCTTTCTCGTCTCGTGCTGTACGGCTGCGCGCTGCGCTCGAAGGCGCGGCGGCGGCATGCGCGCCGGCACGCAGTCGACGCCGTGCAGGACCCGACGGGCAGACGGCGTGGGTCACGGCGATGGCCACCACGGCCTAGACCTCCCGTGCCGCACCGTGTCGGCGAGGCGGCGGCCCTCGTCCGGCCCGCGAGCGCCACCGCGCGTGGCCGCGCTCCCGTGGCCCGGCCTGCACTTATCGCTCCCGAACGTGGGCGGGGGCGAAGGGCTGTGACGACCTAAAGGAGTGGCCGTCTTCTGTCGAGACGTGCGCTCGCAGCGGCTCGTGTGCGAGCACGCCCAGCGTTGGCTCTTCAACCCAGACGCTCTTTGCGCGCCGCGGGGCGATGACGATCGGCATCGGCTCGGTCACCGGCAGGGGACGCGGAATGAAGAGGTACTCGTCCGTATCGCTGCGCTGAAAGCTCACGTGTGTCACGGCGACCTGGTGCTGCGAGTGATTGATCATCTCGATGATCACGACCGGGCGGTCCGGCCCGCTCGGGTCGTGCAGCATCATCGCGCGCATCTTGACCTCGACTCGCGTTTGGATCGTCCGCCGCCAGGTGACGTAGCCGACGACAACTGTCGCGCTTGACACGACGGCGCCGTAGATCGCGAGTGCATCGGTCAACCAGGCGGCGAACACGGAACTCGCATCGTCTACGCCGCTCCGGCGGAAGCCCTGCCCGCAGGAGCCACCTCTCGCGCTTGCCGCGGCGCGCTCGGCGTCGTGAGGCTAGCCGTCAGTCGAGTTGTTCGCTGAAAGACCTTGCGCATTGGGGTCGATCGCTGGGAGGCTCGCTCGAGCAGGAAGGCTCCTGCCACAACACCCGAGGAGAGGAGTGCTCATGGAGGGTTTGCCAAAGGCCGAGGTCGCGGTGAGTGCCGATGCCGACACGCTGCCGATGCCAGTGAAGGACGTCCTGGCACCGGACGCCTCCAGCCCGCCCGTCCCGGCGCAGCGCGCGTCCCACGTCAATGCGGCCAAGCTGGAGTCCGAGAAGGTCGTGATCGCGGCTCCGCTCAGCTACGCGGGCAGTGCGGCTCGCATCTGGAAGCTGACTGGGATCACGGAGAAGGTCGCGGGGCGCATCGCCCTCGCGCTCGCGGCGATCATCCTCATCGCTTGCGCCTGGTGCTTCGTCACTGCCTGGTACCTCGTTTTCGGGCTACTCCTGGTGCCCTACCGGCTGATCCGGCGCGGCTCGCGCAAGCGCAAGCGGGAGGTCCTGCAGCACCGCGAGATGATGGCTGCGATCCAGTCTCGGAACGACGGGTGACACGGAGGGTTCGCATGAAGCGCACCGTCCTGAGCCTCGCCGCGATCCTGGCGGTCGGCTTCGCCGCCCCGGCTTCGGCATCCGCTTGGCGCACGGTCGCAACCGCGTCCGACGCCAGCGACTACGCGACGTTCGCGTACCTGACCAAGACCGTTCGCAACGCGTACGGGCTGCGTGTGAGGGTGAAGGCTCCGCGCGGCCGGACGAAGGTGTCCGGGAGCGTGTTCTGCACCAACGAGGACTTCGACCTCGAGACTAGGACGTTCGGGTTCTCCTACCGCAGCTCCGGCCAGACCAAGACGCGCAGGCTGCCGCTGCCGCTGCTGGACGCCGAGTGCGACGTGTCTGTAAGCGCCACAGGGAAGGGCGGTCGTCTCACGCTGAAGCTCCAGCGCGACTGAACTCCGTCGTCATGGGGCTCGAACCGAGAACTCCGGGGCGATTGCCGCCAACTTTTCGCCGCGCCGCCGTTTGTACACAGCAGACGGCGCGCGCTACCGGAGGACCCCAGACCCGGACGCGCGTCGTCGGGACAGATCGGCGCCCCGCCGGTCGCACCGGGCGTACGGACCCTAGGCGCGGGGCGGGGCGCCTTGTCGCCATCCTGCCCGGATGGGGCGCGCGGAATTCCGCCCGCGGGCGCGCGATGTCCGAAACCGTCCCCGGGGCCGGCGAGTGACGATCTAGGCGTCTTGTCGCGCCACTGATTGAGTGATCCAATCACCCTGTTTCCGAGGAAGGAGGGTGTGGTGGAGAGACGCAACACGCGCCGGGAGTTCGTGCGCGTCGGGGCCGGCGGTGGGCTGCTGCTCCTGTCCGGCGGCGGGCTACTGGCGGCGTGCGGCGGCGACGACGACGCCGCCCCGGGCCCGGACGGCAAGGTCGCCGGAGACATCCGCTTCCTGAAGGGCCCGAACTGGGCCGACGACCTCAAATGGCAGCGCGACACGGCCAAGACGTTCACCGCGGAGCACCCGGACGTCACGGTCAAGCCGAACCTGTACGACTGGGCGACCGTCGAGACGCAGCTCACGACCGCCTTCGCCGGCAACGAGCCGCCCGACATCATCTACATGGCCGACACGCTGTGGCCCAAGTTCGCCGACGCGAACGCGCTGCTGGACCTCACCGAGTACGTGAACGACTCCGCGTTCGCGGACGAGAAGGCGAAGTACCCCGAGGAGGCGTGGAAGGCGGTCACGTACCAGGACAAGATCTACGGCGTCCCGCTGATCCAGGGCGTCATCTCCGTCGTCTACGTGAACACGGACCTGGTGCCCGACGCCGCCGCCGCGGTCACCTCCTACGACTCGCTCCGCGAGGCGGCCCGCGCCGCCCGCAAGGGCAACGTCTTCGGCTACGGCATGGCCACGACGCACAACGACTTCTCCTACCAGGAGTGGATGAACTACGTGGTCAACTCGGGCGCCGGGATCCTGGCCGAGGACGGCAGCTCGCCCGGCTTCGACACCCCCGAGAACGCGCAGGCGTTCGACCTCCTGCGCGCGATCCACGCCGAGGACAAGTCCGCTCCGCCGCCCGGCGCCTACAACCGCGAGGCGCTCAAGGGCCTGTTCCAGGCCGGCCGCGTCGCGATCTACCACAGCGACGCCAACGAGAAGATCATCAGCGGCAAGGCCGAGGGCAAGCCGGTCAAGTTCCCCTACGAGATCCACAAGCTGCCGCCAGGCCCGGCCGGCCAATACGTGTTCACGGTGCGCGGCAACCTCCACGTGGCCGCGAAGTCCAAGAGCCCCGACGCCGCATGGGAGTACGTCAAGTTCCTCTCCTCCGCCGAGCGCGAGACCGCGTTCATCCGCGCCCAGGGCGGCGACCTGCAGCCCGCGCGCGCCGACATCGCCGACAGCGTCTATCCAGCGGGGAAGGCGTTCGACTGGTCGCGCCGGCTCGTGCAGGAGTTCATCCCCGAGAGCCGCTCGGTGCAGGCCCACCCGCGGATGGTCGAGATGATCAAGGCCGTCCAGACCGAGTTCGAGCGCTGCATCCGCGGGCAGACGTCGGGCGCCGAGATGGTCGCCGCCGCGAACGCGAGGATCGGTGAGCTGATGGCATGAGCGCGCGCGACGCGGACGCCGACCTGCGGCGCGCGCGGCGCGCGCACCGGTGGCGCCAGGACGCGGCCGCGTTCGCGTTCCTGGCGCCCAATCTCGTCTTCTTCACGGTCTTCCTGCTCGTGCCGGTCGGCTGGGTGGTGCGCCAGTCGTTCATGGACGGCGGCGTCCTCGGGCCCGCGGTCTGGGTGGGGGTCGAGAACTGGGCCGACGCCCTCGACGACGCCGCGCTGCGCCGCAGCCTCTGGCACACCGTGCTGTTCACCGCGATGACCGTCCCCGCCGTGCTCGCCGTGGCGCTCGCGCTGGCCCTGCTGCTGCGCGGCGTCCGGCGCGGCGCCGGGCCCGTGCGGGCGGTCGTGTACCTGCCGTCGCTGGCGCCGGTCGTGCTCGCCGGACTGATCTGGAGCTTCGTCGTGAACCCCGACATCGGGCTGCTGAACGCCGCCGTCCGCGCCGCCGGCGCCAACCCGATCAACTGGCTCGGCGACCCGCAGCTCGCGCTGCCGAGCATCGCGCTGCTCGAGGTCTGGCGCGGCACCGGCTTCTGGGCGCTGTTCCTGCTCGCCGCGCTGCTCGCCGTCTCGCGCGAGCTCTACGACGCCGCGGCGATCGACGGCGCGTCGGCGTGGAACCGGTTCCGCTTCGTGACCGTGCCCGGCATCGCGCCGACGCTGCTGGTGGCCGTCGTCCTCACCACCGTCGTCAGCATGCAGGTCTTCGACTCGGTGTTCGTGCTCACCAACGGCGGCCCGGCGGGCGCCACCGACACCGCCGTCCTGTACATCTACCGCAGCGTCTTCGAGTCCGGGAACCCCGGCTACGGGGCGGTGCTGAGCCTCGTCCTGATGGCCAGCATCGTCGCGCTGACCGCGGTGGTGGTGCGCGTCGCGAGGCGGGCGGCATGAGGGCGCTGCCGCGCTGGGCCGGAATCGCGCTGTTCTGCGCGATCGCCGTGCTCCCGTTCGCCTACGTCGTGTCGGCGTCCTTCAAGGCGACGCAGTCGCTGTTCTCGTTCCCGCCCGAGTGGATCCCCGCCGACCCGACGCTCGGCAACTACCGCCGGCTGTTCACCGACCTGCCGTTCGTGCGCTGGACGCTCAACACGCTGCTCGTCGCCGGGTCGGTGGCGGCGCTCAAGGTCGTGTTCGACTCCATGGCGGGCTACGCGTTCTCGAAGCTCACGTTCACGGGCCGGCGGACCCTGCAGGGCCTGATGCTGGCCACGGTGATGATCCCGCCCGCCGTCCTGATCATCCCGCTGTTCTTCCTGGTCCGGGACGCGGGGATGCTCGACACCTACTGGGCGCTGATCCTCCCGCCGCTGGCGAACCCGATCGGGATCTTCATGATGCGCGGCTTCATCGACGCGCTGCCCGACGAGCTCGAGCAGGCGGCGCGCATCGACGGCGCCGGACCGCTGCGCACGTACTGGCACGTGGTGCTCCCGCTCGTGAAGCCGGGCCTCGTCGTGGTCGGGGTCTACGCGTTCCTGATCCAGTACACGAACTTCGTCTGGCCGCTGGTGGCCACGAGCTCCGAGGACCTGTACGTCCTCACCACCGGCCTCGCGCGGCTGAAGCCGAACTTCACGGCGCCCGACTGGGGGCTCATCAGCGCGGGCTCGATCGCGGCGATGGTGCCGATCACCGTCGTCTTCCTGCTCCTGCAGCGCCAGTTCGTCACCGCCTCGCTCGCCGGGGCGCTGAAGGGATAGCCGATGGCGGGCGTCCGGCTGCAGGAGGTCACGATGCGCTACGCCGGTGCCGACGGCGCCGCCGTCGAACGGCTGACGCTCGACATCGCCGATCGGGAGTTCTTCGTCCTGCTCGGCCCGTCGGGGTGCGGCAAGAGCACGCTGCTGAAGCTGATCGCCGGGCTCGAGGCGCCGTCCGCCGGGCGGGTGTATCTCGGCGACGAGCTCGTCAACTTCGTCAGCCCGACCCGGCGCAACGTGGCGATGGTGTTCCAGAGCTACGCGCTCTACCCGCAGCTGAACGTGCTCGACAACATCGCGTTCCCGCTGCGCATGCGACGGGTCAAGCGAGCCGAGCGCGAGCAGGCGGCGCGGGCGGTCGCCGCCTCGCTCGGGCTCGAGCCGCTGCTCAGGCGCGCGGTGAGCCAGCTCTCGGGCGGCCAGCGCCAGCGCGTGGCCGTCGCCCGGGCGCTCGTGCGGCGACCGCGCGTGCTGCTTATGGACGAGCCGCTCTCCAACCTCGACGCGCTGCTGCGAGTCGAGATGCGCGAGGAGCTCGTGCGCCTGCACCGCGAGACCGAGACCACCGTCGTCTACGTCACGCACGACCAGGTCGAGGCCACCACGATGGCCGACCGGATCGGCGTGATGTCGGACGGCCGGCTGGAGCAGGTCGGCACCCCGGAGCAGGTCTACGGCCGGCCCGCGAACCGGTTCGTGGCCGGCTTCGTCGGCAGCCCGCCGATGAGCTTCCTCGAGGGCGAGGGCGACGAGGGCGTGTTCCGCGCCGACGGCGTGCGCGTGGCGCTCGACGGGCGCTCGGCGTCGGGCGCGCTCGTGCTCGGGATCCGGCCCGACGCCGTCCGCCTCACCGACCCGGGCGCCGGCGACGCGACCGGGGAGGTGCAGCTGCTCGAGAGCCTCGGCGGCGACACGATCGTGGTCGTCCGCGTGGGCGGGCAGCTGCTGCGCGCGCTCGTCCGCCGCGACGAGCGCCCGGCGGAGGGCGCGACGGTCGGGCTCGCGCTCGAACCGGAGCAGGTCCACGTGTTCGACACGACCGGCGCCGCGGTGCGGTGAGCGAGCTCGCCTGGCTGTCCGCCTCCGAGCTGCTGGAGCGCTACCGCGCGCGCACGCTGTCGCCGGTCGAGGCGACCGCCGCGGTGCTCGCGCGGATCGAGGCGCTCGACCCGACGCTGAACGCGTTCGTGCGTTGCACGCCCGAGCTGGCACTCGAAGCCGCGCAGGCCGCGGAGCGCGCGTACGGCGGCGCGGACGCGCCGCCCCCGCTGTGCGGCGTGCCGGTCTCGGTCAAGGACGTCGTCCCGACCGCGGGCGTGCGGACCACGATGGGCTCGCGGGTGTTCGCCGACTGGGTGCCGGACGCCGACGCGCCGCTGGTCGAGCGGTTGCGCCGCGCCGGCGCTGCGCTGCTCGGCAAGACCACCGTGCCCGAGTTCGGCTGGAAGGGCGACTCCGGCAACGCGATCAACGGGCCCGCCCGCAACCCGTTCGACCCGGCGCGCACGGCCGGCGGCTCGAGCGGCGGGGCCGCGGCCGCCGTGGCGAGCGGCATGGGCCCGCTGGCCCAGGGCGGTGACGGCGCCGGCTCGATCCGGATCCCGGCCGCGCTGTGCGGCGTCGTCGGCCTCAAGCCCTCGCACGGCCGCGTCCCGTACGCGCCCGCGGGGGCGCTCGAGCTCCTCGTCTCCGAAGGGCCGATCGCTCGCACGGTCGCCGACGCGGCGCTCATGCTCGACGTCCTCGCCGGCCCCGACCCGCGCGACCGGCTGTCGCTGCCGCTCGACGGGCCGCCGTTCGCCGGGGCCTGCGGACGCGGGGTCGCCGGCCTGCGGATCGCCTGGAGCCCGGACCTCGGGCACGCGGACGTCGATCCCGAGGTGGCGCGAGTCGCGCGCGAGGCGGCCCGCGCGTTCGACGAGCTCGGGGCGCGGGTCGAGGAGCTCGACGACGTCCTCGACGATCCCCACGACGACCTCGAGCTGCTGTTCGCCACCGCCTACGCCGGGCTCCACCTCGACGGCTACGGCGTCGACGGCGACCCGGAGGAGGCGCGCGCCAAGCTCGATCCCGGGCTGCGAGCGCTGATCGAGCGCGGCGAGCGCTACAGCGCGGCCGAGCTCGCCGCCGCGCACCTGCGGCGGCTCCGATTCTGCGACCGGGTGCGCGCGTTCATGGAGCCGTTCGACCTCCTGCTCACGCCGACGCTCCCGGTGACGGCGTTCCGAGCCGGCGAGGACCATCCACCGGGCAGCACGCCGTACCGGTGGCTGCCGTTCACGTACCCCTTCAACCTCACCGGCCAGCCGGCGCTGACGGTCCCGGCCGGCCTGGCCGACGGGCTGCCGGTCGGGCTCCAGATCGTCGGCCGCTGGCGCGACGACCGGACGGTGATCGCGGCCGGCGCGGCGTTCGAGCGCGCACGACCGTGGGTGCGCCCGAGGTGACGCAGCTCGAGCGGCTCGTCCGCTACTGCCACCCGTCCAAGCTGCTCGACGGGACCGGCCTGGACGTGCCCGCGATGCCGGAGACGTGGCGCGCGCTCGCCGACGCCATGCGGGAGCGGGCGGCGGCGGAGGCGGAGGCGCTGCGCGGGACGGCGCTGCCGTTCGCGTCCGGCGCTCGCGTGCTGGCGATCGGCGACTCGCACACCGACGACCTCGGCTCCTGGGCGCACATGCTGGCCACGCTGCACGACGGGCCGGTGCTCAACGCCGGCGTCTCGGGCGACACGACGGTGCACGCGCGCGCCCGCGTGGACCGGCTGCCGCGCGCCGACCACGCGATCGTCCTGCTCGGGACCAACGACGCCCGCCGCCACTGCGGGGCGCCGATGCTGGTCTCGCACGCCGAGACCCGGCGCGCGGTCCGCGCGCTCGACCGGGCCCTGCGCCGGTTCTGCGGAGCGGTCACGTGGATCACGCCGCCGCCCGTCGACGAGCAGCGCCTCGCCGCCGAACCCTGGCTCGCGGCCGGCGAGGTCACCTGGCGGCTGGCCGACGTCGCCGCCAAGGCCGACATCCTCCGCGAAGCAGGGGCCGTGGACCTCTGGCCCGCGTTCGGGCCCAGCGACCTCGCCGCCGACGGCCTGCACCCGAGCCCGTCGGGCCAGCGCGTCATCCTCGAGTGCCTGCTGGAAAGCGGCGCTCGAGCCAGCCGACCGCGAACGCGGTGAGCTCGGCCGCGTCGAACAGGCGCGCACGAGCGGCGCCGGCCGCGCCCTCGCGTCCGACGCCCGCCGCGAGCGCGTCGCGGGCGATCTGCGCCAGCGGCCGCTCCATCGCATAGGGGAACGCGCCGCGCCACACGTCGAGCTCGCGGATCTCGACCCATCCGCGGCCCGCCAGCGGGACGCGGTAGGTCGTCCAGCGCTTGGCGCCGCGGGCGATCGCCTCCGCGTGGTGCAGGAGGCTGATCGTCTGCAGCGGCGCCCCGAGCAGCACGACCTGGCCACCGGCCGCGATGCGTGCGTACGGCGTGCCGGCGCCGAAACCGTCGTCGAGCCGGTGGTGAGCCGTGAGAGGCCCTGCGTCGCGACCGATCGCAACGATGCCCGTGGCTGGGTTCGCGCTGCGCCGGGCGCCCGGCCATGTGCGCAGGCGCTCCGGGATCCGGCCCTCGTACGGCGCGGCGGCCGACAGCGCCGGGTCGAACGGCGGCATCTCTGCGTAGGCGCGGCGCCAGTGGCCGGGCCAGTCGTCGACGCCGACCGGGATGTCCTCCCAGCTCGCCTGCGCACACAGCGTCCCCGCCGGGCCGACGCAGTCGAGCAGCGCCTCCACGACCGTCTGACTCCCGCCCACGACCCAGCCGAGCGAGCTCATCGAGGCGTGCACCATCGCGGTGGCGCCCTCGCGCAGCCCCAGTGCCCGCAGGTCCGCGGCGAGCCGGCTGCGCGTGACCGGCGAGCGGCTGCTCAGGACGTCGGCGTCCGGCATGGCGGCGCGAACACGATCCAGCAGCGCCGCGCGCGCCAGTCGAGCCGCACGTCGACGCCGACGCGCCCGCCGTCGAGCAGCGCCGTCATCCGCTCGCGGACCCGGTCGCGGTCGGCGGGCGTCGGCTGCGACCACGGCACCTCGACCTCCGCGGTGCCGTTGCCGGCCGTGGGCGGTGGCGGGTCGACGACCGGCCACACGAGGTCGACGTCGTCCTGTGGGTGACCCGGTCCCGCCCGCAGCCCGTCGTGGAGAGAGGGCCGGTAGCCGACGAGGCGCGCGCCGAGGCCGCTGAGGTAGAGCCGCAGGGCGCGGCCGTTCACCGGGTCCGCGGTCCAGCGGATGCTGCGGCAACCGGCGAGCCGCGCGCGGCGACGCTGCTCGGCGGTCAGCGCGAGGCCCAGGCGGCGGCCGCGGTGGGTCGCGGCGACGACCAGGCCGCAGGTGAACAGGTAGCGCTCGTCCCCGTCGTGGCCGGGGATCGAGTGCAGCGCGCCGACGACCTGGCCGTCCTCGACCGCCACCAGGGTTACGCCGCCGCAGTCGTCGGTGGTCCGTATCAGCCAGGCGGGGACGGCGTCGGCGGGCGCGAAGCCGAGGCCGGCAGCCAGCAGCGCGGCGGCCGCCGGCAGGTGCTCGCGGCGCGCGGGCTCGATCGTCACTTCGCCATCGTCGCTCGTGTCGCCCCCGCCGTCATCGTCCGCGCGGACGACGGCGGGGATGAGGAGCGTCAGCCGGTCGATACGCATCACGACCTCGACCGCCCGCGCCGGCTCCCCGGCCACCCGCCGCACGACGTCGTCGTCGCGCCGCGCCGAGCACAGCGCGAGCGCGGGGAGCAGCGACACGCCGAGCCCGGCGGCGCCGAGGCGTTCGCCGCCTTGGAGGCCGCCAAGGAGCGCTCGCGGACCAATTGGTCCTAGACAGGATCGGTCACCGCACGCACATTCTTCGATTCGTCGTGGTGGACATTTATCCCGCGCTTGGAAACCGTCAAGAGGATTTGCCCATGACCGATGCCCTCGCCGCCCTCCGGTCGGAGGCCCCGACGCAAGAGACCGGCCCGCTTCCGCGTGTCTCCGAGGTCGACCGAAGCCCCCGCGGCTCCGAAGCCCGCGCCGGGTCGTTATCTCGCCACCGAGGATGGTGGTGAGCTCGTCCTGTTCGCGCTGGGCGAGCGCGACGGGCAGAGCCTGCACATCGGTCGCAGCCCGGCGTCCGACATCCAGCTCGACGACGCGTCGGTGTCGCGCCGCCACGCCGTGGTCGCGCACCGCGGCGGGAGCACCATGCTGCTCGACGACCGGAGCCTCAACGGCATCCACGTCAACGGCCAGCGCGTGAGCGAGGCGACGCTAAAGGACGGCGACTGGATCGCCATCGGGCACGTGAGCTTGCGGTACGTCGAGGTCACCGGCGGCTGAGCAGTCCGGCCGTCGGCGCTACCGACCCGCACCGCATGAAACCCGGCCCGGGCTTGCACTGCAGGCCCGGGCCGGGCATACCTTCCGGCTGTGGCGAGACGGGCCAAGCCGCATGGTCAATTCCTCGCCGGCGAGGCCGGCGAGCTGGCGGGCGTGACCGGCAACACGATCGGCCAGTGGGCGCGCTGGGGATATATCCGCGCGTCGCAGTCCGACGGCGATCCGCACGTCTACAGCGTCGAGGACGTCGCGGAGGCCGCGATCGTGGGGGAGCTGCTCCGGCGCGGCGTCCGCCACCGCGACGTGCGGCGCGCGATCTCGCGGCTCGGCGCGTACGGCGAGTGGCCGCTGAGCGAGGCGCCGCTCGCGACCACGCCGGAGGGCAGGATCGTGCTGTGCGAGAACGGCGGCGCGTACGCGTTGTCCGACCGCGGGTGGCAGCGGATGGCGGCGCCGCCTGAGGTCGAGGCCGTCCGGCTGCGGTTGAAGCGCGCGTAGGGACGGGAACTGCGCCGGGTGGGGAGGCTGGGGAATATCGTGCGAGATCGTACGGCTGCGGTTGAAGCGCTCGTAGGGACGAACTTCGGCTGGGTGGGGAGGCGGGGGAATAACGTGCGAGATCGTCGGGCTGCGGTTGAAGCGCGCGTAGGGACGAACTTCGGCTGGGTGGGGAGGCGGGGGAAGAACGTGCGAGATCGTCCGTCTCCGCCGCGGCGATCGCACGAAGCTCCCCATCTGGAGGACTAACGTGCGATCCGCGTCGCCGGGCCGGTCGGAAATCGCACGAAACCACCGGATACGAGGGGTTTCGTGAAATCTGGGCGGGGGATGCCGCCGAGATTTCACGAAACCGCCGGATACGAGGGGTTTCGTGAAATACGGGCGGGGGATGCCGCCGAGATTTCACGAAACCGTCGGGCCCGCCACCTCCCCACCCAGCGCAGTTGAAGTTCAAGCCTCAGCGGCCCCGAAGCCGCCGAGCGGCCCGCCCCACGGCCGACCCGTCGAGCGCCTCGCCCAGCGTCCCGAGCCCGTTGGCCACGGCGTGCCCGGCCCGGCCGAGCGAGCCCGTCTCGGCGGGCTCGATCGCCCGCTCGGGATCGCGGCCCTCGGCGGCTGCCGTCGCCCGCGCCTCGTCCTCGATCCCGCGCAGCCGCGTCTCCCAGCGGCGGTGGAACGCTGCCAGGTCGGCGTCGCCACGATGCTCGGCGAGCTCGGCCAGGTACCCGAGCAGCAGCCCGACGTGCACGATGTCGAGCACCGCGGCGCGCAGCGCCTGGTTGCGCTCGAGCATGAGGTCGCCGACGCCGCGCAGGCCGGCCGCGTTGGCGCCGACGCCTTGGGCGGTCGGGAAGCCGTGGAGGTCATGGAGCGCGGTCTGGGCGTCCAGTTCCTCGAGCAGCTCGCGCGCCGCGCCCGCGCCGCGGTCCATCACCGCGCCGGCGTCGCCGTCGAGCCGGCGCCCGAGCTTCGACCAGTGCCCGGCGAGCTGGCGCGTCATCGCGTGCAGCTCGCGCAGCGCACGATGCTCGGCCGGGAACAGCCCCTGACCGCTTACCGGTAGCGGCCCGGTTCCCACAACGGCTCGCCGTCGCCCGCCGCGACGTTGACGGCGCGCGAGAGGATGAACAGGAGGTCCGACAGCCGGTTGAGGTAGCGCACGCACTCGGCGTTGACGTTCTCGCCGCACGCGATCGTGCGCCGCTCGGCCCGCCGGCACACGGTCCGGCACACGTGCAGCTGCGCCGCTACCGCCGTCCCGCCCGGCAGCACGAACGACTTCAAGTTCGGCAGCTCGGCGTTGACCTCGTCGCACGCCTGCTCGAGCCAGCCGGTCTGCTCCGGGACCACCCGCAGCCGCTCGCGGTCGCCGCCGTGGGGGACCGAGATGTCGGCGCCGACGTCGAACAGGTCGTTCTGCACCCGCGCCAGCCAGCTCGCGAACCGCTCCGGCACGCCCCGCATCGCGAGCGCGACGCCCAGCTGCGCGTTGAGCTCGTCGACGGTGCCGTACGCCTCGATCCGCTCGTGCGTCTTCGGCACCCGGCTCATGTCGCCGAGGTGGGTCTCGCCGCCGTCGCCGAGACGCGTGTAGATGCGGGTCAGGTTGACGGTCACCGCTCGTCCGGGGTATAGCATGCAGCCGTCCAAGGTCGGTGGACAGGGAAGCCGGTGAGAATCCGGCGCGGACCCGCCACTGTCACCGGGGAAGCCCATCGTTTGCGGCGTTGGAGCCGCGGCCACTGGCATCGCAGCGCGAGCCGGGAAGGCGACGGAGGGTCGGGCCCGGAAGCCAGGAGACCTCCCTCCGACCCAAGCCGATCAGCCCTCGCGGAAAGGGGTGGCTCCACCGATGAAGCACCGATCTCCCGCCGGCGTCGTCGCCGGTCTCCTCGTCGCCGCCGCGCTCGCCGCGCCCGCCGCGGCGGACCCGGTCACCGTCAACCTGCGCATCGAGACCGCCACGCGCACGGTCTTCGAAGGGCCTGTGACGACCGACGTCCGGCCGTTCCGGTTCACCGACGAGGCGACCAGCCACACCTGCGACGGCACGACGGCGAGCGGCGGATCCAACGCGACGCCGGTCCCGACGCGGGGAGCAGTGATCGCTCAGGCGGCCGAGACGGCGCCGTTCGCCATCGGCGGCACGTGGCACGCCCAGTTCGGCGCCACGTTCACGAGCGTTGCGGGCGAGGACGTCGCCTACGACGCGGCGACCGACCGGTACCTCGTGGAATACGAGAACGGCAAGGGCGCCGATCTCGGGGCCTGCGCGGACGATGTGCAGCCGGGCGATGACGTGCTGTTCGCCGTGGCCAGGTTCGGCGACGCCGTGCTGAAACTGACGGGACCCGCGAGCGCCGCGCCCGGTCAGACCGTGGCCGTCCGCGTCACCGACGCGGCCACCGGCGCCGGAGTCGGAGGCGCCACGATCGGCGGCGCCCTCACGGCCGGCGACGGCACCGCCACGATCGGCCCGTTCACGACGCGCGGCGTCCACGACCTCAAGGCGGAGAAGGCCGGGATGGTGCGGTCGAACCGCATGCGGGTGTGCGTGAGCGACGGCGCCGACGGGGCATGCGGCACCTCCGTCCTGCCGTCCCGCGATACGACGGCGCCGACCAGCACGATCCTGGGCATCCGCGACGGCCAGCGGTTCAGTCGGCGGCGCGCGCCGCGTGAGCTGCGCGGCACCGCGTCCGCCGACCCGTCGGGCCTATGGGCGGTCAAGATCCGCCTCACGCGGCGCCATCGCGGCACCTGCTGGTACTTCTCCGGCAGCAAGGAGCGGCTCCTCGAGCGGACGTGCGGCAAGCAGTACGCGTTCAAGGTCGGCGAGAGCACCGACTGGAGCTACCTGCTCCCGGCGCGGCTCCCGCGTGGGCGCTACACGCTCGACGCCTACGCCGTCGACAGGGCGTTCAACCGCGGCGCCGAGACCCGGGTGAGGTTCCGGGTCCGATGAGGCGGCTGCTCCTCGTCGCCGCTGTCCTCGCGCTCGCCGCGCCCGCCCCGGCCGTGGCGGCGCAGGTCGACCTCATGGTCGTCGGCAAGCAGCGCGTCCTGCGCGAGCCGGCGGTGGTGCGGCTCAAGGAGCGGAGCGTCAAGGTCGGCGGGCGCAAGTGCCGGGTGGGCGCGAAGACGCCGCTGTCGGTGCTCGCGTCCACGCGGCTGAAGCTCCGCATCCGCGACTACGGGCGCTGCGGGAAGCGGCCGCGCGACGCGGTCGGGCTCTACGTAACGACGGTCGCGGGCGAGCGGGAGCGGGGTCGCGGCGGCTGGGTCTACAAGATCGGCCGGCGCACGCCGAGCCTCGGCGCAGCCGACGTCAGCGGCCGGCGCCTGCGCGGCGGCGACCGCGTCACGTGGTTCTGGTGCGAGCAGGACTCCAGCGGCGGCTGCCAGCGCACGCTCGAAGCGATCCCGGACCGGACCGCCGCGCTGCCGGGTGAGACGCTGCGCGTCACCGTGCGCGGCTACGACGACCTGGGCAAGGGCGTTCCCGTCGAGGGCGCGACCGTGCGCCTGGGCTCGGCCATGGCAGTGAGCGGCGCCGACGGGGTCGCGGTCCTGGTGGTGGCCGAGGGCGGCTCGCTGGAGGCCTCGAAGGCCGGCCTCGTCCGCGCCTTCCCGACCAAGGTGCTAGTGGGATGAGGTGGGCCGCCCTCCTGCTCTGCGCGCTCGTCGCCGGCTGCGGGTTCGGCGAGGGCGCCACGCGCGGCGACGTCACGCTCACCGTGACGCGCGACTTCGGCGCCGAGCGGCTGCACGAGGGCATCGACGAGGAGACCGCCAACGAGGGCGACACCGTGATGCGGCTCCTGCAGCAGAACTACGACGTCGAGACGCGCTACGGCGGTGGGTTCGTGCAGGAGGTCGACGGCATCGCGGGCGGCCGGGAGGACGGCCGGCAGGCGGACTGGTTCTACTACGTGAACGGCATCGAGGCACCGATCGGCGCGGCCGAGCGCCGGGTGACCGCCGGCGAGCGCGTGTGGTGGGACCACCATCAGTGGGAGGCGGCCCAGCGCGTCCCGGCCGTGGTCGGCTCCTTCCCGGAGCCGTTCCTCACCGGGCTGGAAGGCAAGCGGTTCCCGGTCAAGCTCGTCTGCGTCGGCGACGCCGAGCGGGCGTGCGACGAAGTCGAGGCGCGGTTGGGGAAGACCGGCGTGAAGGCGGTCTCCCGGTCGGTGATCCAGCAGTCGCCGGGCGAGGAGGTCCTGCGCGTGCTCGTCGGCCGCTGGGCGGACGTGCGGGGCGACAGCGTCACGCGCCGGCTCGAGCGCGGGCCCAAGGCCACCGGCGTCTTCGCGCAGCCGAGCAGCACCGGCGACGAGATCGCGCTGCTCGACGCGGCCGGCGAGACGGTGCGGACGCTGCGCGAGGGCGCCGGGCTGATCGCGGCCACGAGCGTCGAGGGCCAGGCGCCGACGTGGATCGTCACCGGCACGGACGAGGTCGGCCTGGCCGCGGCCGCGGCGGCCCTGACCGCGGAGCGGCTGGAGCAGCACTTCGCGCTGGCGGTCGAGGGCGGCAACGACTTCCCGGTGCCGGTAAGCGACGACCCGACGGCGACCACGCCATGACGCACCGCCGCCGCGCGACTCCGAGGGCCACTGCATGACGCACCGTCGCCGCGCGATCCCGAGGGCCACTGCATGACGCACCGTCGCCGCGCGACCCCGCTGCACGCCGCCCGCGCGGGCGTCGCCGCGCTGTGGTGCCTCGTCCTCGGGGGCGTGGCGCTGTCGTTCGAGCATCCGCTGCTGCTGGTCGCCCTGCTGGCGATCACGCTCGCCGCCGCGGTTGCCGCGCAGGTCGGCCGGCCCGTCGCGCGCGCCGCGTTGTGGGCGGTGCCGTTCGCAGTCGTCATCACCGCGGTGAACGCGGTGGTCGTCCGCGACGGCGTGACCGTCGTGTTCCGCGGCGGGACCGTGCCGGGGCTCGGGCGGCTCGACATCACTGCGGAGGCGATCGCCTACGGCGCGATGCTCGGGCTGCGGGCGATGGCCGTCATCGCGTGCACGGCGCTGCTGGCCGCGACCGTCGATCCCGACGAGCTGCTGCGGGCGCTCCGCCGCGGGTCGCTGCGCACGGGCGTCACCGCCGCGCTCGCGACGCACCTCATCCCCGTCCTCGCGCGCGACGGCCGCCGGCTGGCCGACGCCCAGCGCGCGCTCACCGGCGGCCCGCCGACGCGGGGCGCGCGGCTCGGCGTCCTGCGCGCGGTCACCGCCGGCGCACTCGATCGCGCGACCGACGTTGCGGCGACGCTCGAGGTCCGCGGCTTCGGCGGCGGCCGCGTCCGGCCGACCCGGCGCCCGGTCTCGCGCCACGACATCGCGTTCGCCGCGTCAGCGCTCGCGCTCGCGGTGCTGGCGGTGGCCGCGGGTGTCGGCGGCTGGGAGGGCTTCGAGGCGTATCCGCGCACGCTGGCGCCCGTCGACGGTGCGCTGCTCGCGCTCGTGGTCGCGCTCGCCGGGTGCGCGCTGGCGCCGTTCCTCGACCGCCGGGGGATCGAGTGAGCACGCTCGCACTCGACGGCGTGGCGTACACGTATCCCGACGCGGGAACGCCGGCGCTGCGGTCGGTGACGCTGCGGGTCGAGCCCGGGGAGTTCGTGGTGCTGGCGGGCGGCTCCGGCTCGGGGAAGTCGACGCTCCTGCGCGCCGCCTCCGGCCTGGTTCCGCACTTCCACGGCGGGTCGTTCGGCGGGCGGCTGGTGTGCGGCGGGCTCGACACGCGGTCGCACGGACCGGCCGAGCTGGCGGTGGTGGCGGGGACGCTGTTCCAGGATCCGGAGACGCAGGTCGTGATGGGGAGCGTGCGATCGGAGCTCGCGTTCCCGCTCGAGAACCGGGGCTGGAGCGGCGCCGCGGTCGCGCGCGGGGTGGAGGAGGCCGCGCTCGCGCTCGGCATCGCGGCGCTGCTCGACCGGTCGACGCGCGAGCTATCCGGCGGGGAGCTCCAGCGCGTGGCGCTCGGCGCCGCGCTGGCCGGGCGGCCGCGGCTCCTGCTGCTCGACGAGCCGACCTCGCAGCTCGACCCCGTGGCGGGCGACGAGCTGCTCGGCGTCCTCCGGCGGGTCAACGAGGAGTGGGGGACCGCGGTGCTGCTCGCCGAGCACCGCCTGGAGCGCTGCCTGCCCGCGGCCGACCGCGTCGTGGCGCTCGAGGGGGGCACCGTCGCGTTCGACGGCACGCCCGACGAGTTCGCCGCCTGGGCCCCGCCCGGGCTCCAGCCGCCGGTGACGCGGCTGTGCGCGCTTGCCGGCCTCCCGGAGCGGCCGGCGACGGTCAAGGCCGCCCGCCGAGCGTTGGGGTCAGACCCCCGAGCGGCGACGCGTCACGCGCCGCTCCAGGCCGTCGATCGCAACTCGCCCGCGACGCATAGGGGGTCAGACCCCCGAGTGGCTACGCGCCACGCGGTCGTGGCGCTGCGGCGCGCGTGGTTCGAAGTCAAGGACGGGCCGGCGATCCTGCGCGGGGTGGACCTCGCGCTCGCACCCGGCGAGACCGTGGCGCTGATGGGGCGCAACGGGGCGGGCAAGTCGACGCTGCTGCGGCTGCTCGCCGGGCTGATCGAGCCGACGCGCGGGAAGGTCACGCGCGCCGGCCGGGTCGCGCTGCTGCTGCAGAACCCGGGCGACTACTTCCTGCACGACCGGATCGGCGACGACGTCTCGGGCGCCGGCCCGCTGGCCGACCGCCATCCCCGCGACGTCTCCGGCGGCGAGCGCCAGCGGCTCGCGCTGGAGCTCGTGCTCACCACCGGCGAGCCGCCCGTCGCGGTGTGCCTCGACGAGCCCACCCGCGGCATGGACCGCGGCCACGGAGCGCGACTCGCCGCGCGGCTGCGCGAGCTCGCGGCCGGCGGCGTCGCGGTGCTGGTCGCGACCCACGACGCCGAGTTCGCCGCGCAGTGGGCGGACCGGACGATCCTGCTCGGCGACGGCCGGCCGGTCGCAGACGCCCCGACCGCCGAGGTGCTCGGCGGCGGCTGGTACTTCGCGACCCAGACCGCCCGCGTGCTGGGCGGCGGCGCCCTGCTGCCCGAGGAGGGCGCCGCGCTGATCCGGGCGGCAGCGGCGCACAAGCCCTCGCCGGGCGGCGCGGACGAGCCCTCGTCGGGCGGCGCGGACGAGCCCTCGTCGGGCGGCGCGGACGAGCCCTCGTCGGGCGGCGCGGACGAGCCCTCGCCGGGCGGCGTCGTGGCCACTCCGGAGGCGCGGGCGTGAGCTGGGTCGCGGCCTCGTTCCTCGTCCTCGGCGCCGCGCTCGTGGCCGGCTTCGCCTGGTACGAGCGCACGCACCCGTCGGCCCGGGTGATCGCGCTCGTCGCCACGCTGGCCGCGCTCGCGGCCCTCGGCCGGATCGCGTTCGCGCCGCTCCCCAACGTCAAGCCGACCACCGACATCGTGCTGATCTCCGGCTACGTGCTCGGCGGCGCGCCCGGGTTCGTGGTCGGGGCCGTGGCCGCGCTCGCCTCCAACCTGTTCTTCGGTCAGGGCCCGTGGACGCCGTGGCAGATGGTCGGCTGGGCGGGCGTCGGCCTCGCGGGCGCCGGGTTGGCGCGCGTCGCCGGCCGGGAGCTCGGCCGCGTCCCGCTGGCCGCCGCCTGCGCCGTCGCGTCGCTCGGCTTCGGCGTCGTGATGAACCTCCACCTGTGGGTGAGCTACTCCGGCGACCACACGGCTGCCAAGCTGGCCGCCACGTTCGCGACGTCGCTCCCGTTCGACGTCGCCCACGCCGTCGGCAGCGTGCTGTTCTGCCTGGCGTTCGGGCCGGCGCTGGTCGCCGCGCTGTCGCGGTACCGCATGCGGTTCGAGATCCGCTGGCTGCCGGCGGCCGCGACGACCCTGCTGGCCGCGCTGGTGGTCGGCGCCGCCGCACCCGCTCCCGCGCGAGCCCAGATCGCCACCGACGCCGCCGCGGCCAAGGCGTCCGTCCGCTACCTCCTCCGGGCGCAGAACGACGACGGTGGCTGGGGCGCCGCCCCCGACCAGAGCTCGTCGCAGCTCTACACCGGCTGGACTGCGCTCGGGCTGGCCGCCGCCGACCGCAACCCGCGCGACGTCGGCGCGGTCAGGTACATCCGCGCCCACGCGAGCGAGCTGAACGACCTCGGCGAGCTCAACCGCACGATCCTCGTGCTCACCGCGGCCGGGCTCGAGCCGAAGCTCGCGGGCCGCGACCTCGAGCACGACGTGGCCGAGACCCAGCGCCCGAACGGCTCGTTCGCCGGCCGCGTGAACACGACCGCGTTCGCGATCCTCGGCCTGCGCGCCGCCGGGCGCAGCACCCGCAACCGCGCGATCCGGCGCGCCGCGGACTGGATCGTGAGCGAGGCCAACGACGACGGCGGCTTCAACTTCGCAGGCCGCGGCGGGCCGTCCGGGATCGACGACACCGGCGCCGCGCTGCAGGCGCTCGCCGCGGCCGGCCGCAAGCGCAGCGGCACCGCGAAGCGCGCCGCCAGGTTCATTTCCCGCCACCAGGCGTCCGACGGCGGCTTCGCGCTGATCCCCGGCGGCGCGTCGAACGCGCAGTCGACCGCGTGGGCGGTGCAAGGCCTGCTCGCCGCCGGGCGCGACCCCGCCAAGCTCCGCCGCAACGGGGCGCGCGACCCGATGAGCTATCTCCGCTCGCTCACTGCCGAGGACGGCGAGGTCCGCTACTCGCGCACCAGCCGGCAGACCCCGGTCTGGGTCACCGCCCAGGCGGTTGCCGCACTCGCGCGCAAGACCCTGCCGCTGAAGCGCGTCAAGCGCGCCCGGCGCTCGACCGCGACGACGGCGACCAGCGCGGCCGGCGAGACGCGCACGCCGGCGGCCGGCAAGACGCGCACGACCGCGGCCGCGACGCCGCAGCCACTCCCGCCCGTGGCGACCGTCGTCGCCCGCACCGCCTCGCCCGCGCTCGCCGCGGCGGCGAGGATCCCCGCCACGGGGGCGCTCGTCGCTGCGCTGATGTGACTCCCTCCGATAGCTTGCGGCGCCGATGAAGATCGGCGTGCCCAAGGAGACCGCGGCGGACGAGCGGCGCGTCGCGCTGGTGCCGGACATCGTGCGGCGGCTCGCCGGCGCCGGTCACGAGGTCGTGATCGAGCCCGGCGCGGGCGCCGGCGCCGAGGTCCCCGACGACGACTACACCGAGGCCGGCGCACAGGTCGGCGACCCGTGGGGCGCCGAGGTGATCGTCCGCGTCGCCCCGTCGGAGCCCGCGAACCTCACCAAGGACCACGTCCTCATCGGCTTCCTCGCCCCGCTCACCGACGGCGCGGGCGTCAAGGCCGTCGCCCAGACGGGAGCGACCGCGTTCGCGATGGAGGCGATCCCGCGCATCTCGCGCGCGCAGTCGATGGACGCGCTGTCCTCGCAGGCGACGGTCGCCGGCTACCGCGCCGTCCTCATCGCCTCGCAGGAGCTCGGCCGCTTCTTCCCGATGCTGATGACCGCCGCGGGCACGATCCCGCCCGCCCAGGTGCTGGTGCTCGGCGCGGGCGTCGCCGGCCTGCAGGCGATCGCGACCGCACGCCGGCTCGGCGCCGTCGTCACCGCGTTCGACGTCCGCGCCGCCGTCAAGGAGCAGGTCCAGTCGCTGGGCGCGAAGTTCCTCGAGGTCGAGGGCTCGGCCGACGCCGAGGCCGCCGGCGGCTACGCGCGCGAGCTCACGCAGGAGGAGCAGGAGGCGCAGCGGCAGGCGCTCGCCGACCAGATCGCGAAGTCCGACGCGGTGATCACCACCGCGCTCGTGCCCGGCCGCCCGGCGCCGAAGCTCATCACCGCGGAGGCGACGGGACGCATGAAGCACGGCAGCGTGATCGTCGATCTCGCCGGTGAGGCGGGCGGCAACGCCGAGCTCGCCCGACCGGGGGAGACCTACCGGACCGAAGGAGGCGTGACCATCGCCACGCCGCTCAACCTGCCGAGCACGATGCCCGAGCACGCGTCGCAGCTCTACGCGCGCAACGTGCAGTCGCTGCTCGAGCTGATGACGGGCGAGGACGGGGCGCTCGAGCTGAACTGGGAGGACGAGGTGATCAAGGGCGCGTGCATCGTGCGCGACGGCGAGATCGTGCACGAGGGCGCGAGAAAGGCGGCCGGCTGATGGACCTGTTGACCGAACTGGCGATCCTCGTGCTCGCCGCGTTCGTGGGCTTCGAGGTGATCTCGAAGGTCCCGAACACGCTCCACACCCCGCTGATGTCGGGCACCAATGCGATCCACGGGATCGTGCTGATCGGCGGCCTGCTCGTGATCGGGCCCGCCGACGGGCTGCTGGAGGAGGTGCTGCTCGTGATCGCGATCGCGTTCGGGACGATCAACGTGGTCGGCGGCTTCCTCGTCACGGACCGGATGTTGGGGATGTTCAAGGGGAAGAAGCCGGATGGCTGACTTCATCTCCGCCCTCTACATCGTCGCCTTCAGCTTCTTCATCGTCGGCCTGCACATGCTGCGCGGGCCGCGGACGGCCGTCCGCGGCAACCTCGTCGCCGCGACCGGCATGGCGATCGCGGTCGTGGCGACGCTGCTCGACGACCACGTCGGCGACTGGCCGCTGCTCGTGATCGGCCTCGTGATCGGGACCGCCGTCGGCATCCCCGCGGCCCGCAACGTGAAGATGACCGCGATGCCGCAGATGGTGGCGCTGTTCAACGGCGTCGGCGGCGGGGCGGTGGCGCTGATCAGCATCGTCGAGTACAAGGAGGCGCTCGAGGCGGGCGGCAACCCGGAGCTCGAGGCCCTGATCCCGATGCTGTTCGCCGCGATCATCGGCTCGATCTCGTTCTGGGGCTCGATCATCGCGTTCCTCAAGCTCCAGGAGTCGCTCAAGCGCGGCTTCAGGATCCCCAGGGCGGTCAATGGCGCTCTCGCCGCGCTGGCCGTCGCGCTGGCGGTGGTGATCGCCGCCGGCACCGAGTCGCAGGCGCTGTTCTGGCTCATCCTGCTCGCGGCCGGGGCGCTCGGCGTGCTCGCGGTGCTGCCGATCGGCGGTGCCGACATGCCGGTCGTGATCTCGACCCTGAACGCGTTCACGGGCCTCAGCGCTGCCGCGGCCGGCTTGGCGCTCAACAACACGGCGCTGATCGTCGCCGGCATGCTCGTCGGCGCCTCCGGCTCGATCCTCACGAAGCAGATGGCCGACGCGATGAACCGCTCGATCGGGAACGTGTTCTTCGGCGGGCTGGGCGCCGGCGGCGCGGTCGCGGCCAGCGAGGAGGGCGGGACAGTGCGCTCGACCAGCGCCGCCGACGTCGCGATCCAGCTCTCGTACGCGCGGCTCGTCGTGGTCGTCCCCGGCTACGGCATGGCCGTCGCCCAGGCCCAGCGTGCTGTCGCCGACCTGGCGGCCGAGCTCGAGCGCCGCGGCGTGGAGGTGCTGTACGGCATCCACCCGGTCGCCGGCCGCATGCCCGGCCACATGAACGTGTTGCTCGCCGAGGCCGACGTGCCGTACGACCAGCTCAAGGAGATGGACGACATCAACCCCGAGTTCGCGCGCACCGACGTCGCGCTCGTGATCGGCGCCAACGACGTGACGAACCCTGCCGCGCGCACGGTGGCGGACTCGCCGATCTACGGCATGCCGATCCTCGACGTCGACAAGGCCAACAGCGTGATCGTGCTCAAGCGCTCGATGAACAGCGGCTTCGCGGGGATCGACAACCCGCTCTTCTACAACGAGAAGACCGCGCTGCTGTTCGGCGATGCGAAGGCCTCGGTCGGCGAGGTGCTGACCGAAGTCCAAGCGCTCTAACAAACTTCACATCGCAACCTCGCCGCTCGATAGGGTCGCCCGATGCGAGCACTCTTCTCGGCCGTCGCGGCCATCCTGGTCATGGCCGCTCCCGCTTCGGCCGCCTCCACGACCCTCGTCATCAACGAGGTCGACTATGACCAGCCTGGGACCGACGCGGCGGAGTTCCTCGAGATCAAGAACGTCGCGACGACCGCGATCGACCTCGACCCGTATCAGCTGCGGTTCGTCAACGGCGCCAACGGCCAGGACTACCTGACGATCGCCCTGCCGGCCTTCCAGCTCGCCGGCGGCGACCACTACGTCGTCTGCGCGAATACCGCCAATACGCCGAACTGCGACCTGGACGTCACGCCGGATACGAACCTGATCCAGAACGGCAGCCCCGACGGCGTCGTCCTCGAGAACGCCGGCGGGGTCGTCGACGGCCTCGGCTACGCCGGCGGCGTCGCCATGCTCGGCGTCACCGAAGGCGCGAACGCCACCACGGAGGTCGCCAACAACGTCGGCGAGGGCCTGGCCCGCGTGCCCGACGGCTGCGACACCGACAACAACGCGGCGGACTTCCAGCGCGGCGCCATCACGCCCGGCGCCTCCAACGGCGTCGTCGCGTGCGGTGGTCCGCCCGCTGACAGCGCGCCGTCGGTCGTTTCCAGCAACCCCGCAAGCGGCGCGATCGACGTGCCGCTCAACGCCGATCTGAGCGTCACCTTCAGCGAGCCGGTGAACGTCGACGCGACGGCGTTCGCGCTCGCCTGCGCCGGCGGCAGCCATGGGCTCACCGTCGCCGGCGGTCCGACCACGTTCACGCTCGACCCGGCCGGGAGCTTCGAGCAGGGCGAGGCCTGCACGCTGACCGTCGAAGCCGACGCCGTGCACGACCAGGACGGCGACGACCCGCCCGACACGATGACGGCGGACGCTGCGATCCCGTTCAGCACGGTCGCCCAGGAGGTGCGGATCCGGCAGATCCAGGGCACGAGCCACCTGTCGCCGCTGATGAACGAGCTCGTGTCCCACGTGCCCGGCGTAGTCACGGCCAGGCGCGCCAACGGCTTCTACATGCAAGATCCGGCGCCCGACGCCGACCCTGACACCTCCGAGGGCCTGTTCGTGTTCACGAGCGCGCGCCCGCGCGACGAGATCGCCGTCGGCTCGGCCGTGCTCGTCAGCGGAAGCATCTCGGAGTTCCGCCCGACCAACCGGCCGGCGGACCTTACCGTCACCGAGATCGTCCAGCCGACGGTGACGGTGGACGGTGCCGGTGCGACGATCACGCCGACGCTCATCGGGTCCGGCGGCCGCGTGCCCCCGGGGCGCATCATCGACAACGACTCGGTCCTCGACGTCGAGGTGAGCTCACTCTTCGACCCGGACGAGGACGGGATCGACTTCTACGAGAGCCTGGAGGGCATGTCCGTGCGCGTTGCCGACCCGCTGGTGGTCGGCCCGACGGCCCCGCCGAACATCGGCGAGCTGCCGATCGTCGGGGACGGCGGCCAGTTCGCCGGCCCCCGCACCGCGCGCGGCGGCCTGCTGGTCGAGCCGGACGACTTCAATCCCGAGCGGATGCACCTCGACGACGAGGTGCTCAAGACCCTGCCGGCGACGATGCCGGCGGCCAACGTGAGCGACCGGCTGAGCACCGTCGAGGCCGTCGTCGACTACTCGTTCGCGAACTACAAGCTCCAGGTGACCAGCCGCCCGGTGGTGTTCAGCAGCGGCCTGGAGAAGGAGGTCACCGAGGCGCCCGGTCGGCACGAGCTGTCCGTGGGCTCGTTCAACGTCGAGAACCTCACGCCGAACGACTCGGCGGCGAAGTACGCGGCGCTCGCCCACACGCTCGCGGTGCGGATGCAGGCGCCCGACATCGTCGCCGTCGAGGAGATCCAGGACAACAACGGCACGACCGGCGGGACGGGCAGCCCGGTCACGGACGCCTCGCAGACGTGGGAGAAGCTGATCGCCGCGATCCATGCCGCGGACGGCCCCGTCTACGACTACCGCCAGATCGACCCCGTCGCTCACCAGGACGGCGGCGCGCCGGGCGGCAACATCCGCGTCGGCTTCCTGTTCCGCACCGACCGCGGGCTCGAGTTCGTCGACCGCCCGGGCGGCACCGCGACGAACGCGACCGAGATCGTCGACACCCCGCACGGCGCGCGGCTGACGTTCAGCCCGGGCCGCATCGAGCCGACCGACGAGGCGTGGACGGCCAGCCGCAAGCCGCTGGCCGGCGAGTTCAACTGGCGCGGGCGGACCGTCATCGCGGTGGCGAACCACTTCGCCTCCAAGGGCGGCGACGACCCGCTGTTCGGGCGCTTCCAGCCGCCGGTCCGCCACACCGAGATCGGGCCCGACGGGCGGCACCGGCAGGCGACGCTGGTGAACGAGTTCGCCCGCGGCCTGCTGGCGGCCGACAATCAAGCGCGCCTGATCGTGCTCGGGGACATCAACGACTTCGACTTCTCGGAGACCGTTGACATCCTCGAGTCCGGCGGCGCGCTGACGAGCCTGTACGAGACGCTTCCGCCGGACGAGCGCTACTCGTACGTGTTCGAGGGCAACTCGCAGGTGCTCGACCAGATCCTGGTCAGCCCGACGCTCATGCACCCGTCGCCGGAGTACGACTCGGTGCACATGAACGCCGAGTTCGCCGACCAGACGTCGGACCACGACCCGCAGGTCGCGAGGCTGGAGGTGACGGGCCGGCGCCACTAGGGACGCCGGCTCGCACCTGAGGGACGAAGCTAGTTGCCGGGCGGCGGCGTGCTCGCCGCCGCCTGCGGCACGGGGGCGTCGGCCGTCTCGGCGGCCGGCGCCTTCGCGCCGGTGAGCATCCACTGCACCTGCGCGGCGGGGTCGGCGGACTGCCCGTCGCGCGGCTCGCGGTGCACGGACAGCAGGCGCTCGTTGCCGAAGCGCAGGACCGACACGCTGAAGCAGGAGACCTCGACGCCGTGGCGACGCGCCAGCCACTCGACGGTGGCCAGAGCGCGCGGGTCGTAGCCGCCCGCGACGAGGACGAGCGCGGGCGAGTCGCCCGGCACGACGGCCTCGAGCGTCTCGGAGACCGAGGCGAGCTTGGCCGCGTCCCAGCTCGCCACCTCGGCGGCGGCGGCCAGCGCGCGGGAGACCTGCCACTCGACGGTCTCGCCGGTCACGTGCAGGACCACGGCGCGGCCGGACTGCTCGTCGAACGCGAGCAGGTCGGCGCCCGCGGCGGGCTCCTGGGCGGCCAGGCGGAGGCTGGGCAGGCCCAGCTCCTCGGCGAACGCCGGCCACGAGGCGCTCATCAGCGCCAGCAGCTCGGTGCGTTCAGGGCTGTTCTCCGTGACGAGGCCGCCGGCCTGGGGGGCGACCAGCGTCCCGGAGGTCTCGTCGATGCGAAGCAACGGGTCCTCCAATCGGGGCGTCGGCGAGGCTCTTATCGACCGGTTTGCGGAGAACCTGAAGCCTGCATAAGCTCGACGCGCTCTCCGGCCGCCAGCCGACCGCCCACCACGACGCGAGCGTTGATGCCGAAGCACATGTCGTGCGAGGCGGTGAGGTACTTGAGCAGGTCGGGCCACTTGGCCTGCGTGTCGGGGTGGCGGGTGGGGATCGCGCAGCGCTCGCACGGATGCAGGAGCCGCAGGCGGACGCCGCCCGCGAACGCCAGCTCGGCGCCCTCCCAGGCCAGTTCGGCCCACCCCGGAGCGTCCAGGTCGAGGTGCACGTTGGGGCGGAAGCGGCGGAGGTCGATCGACGCGCCCATCTCCTGACAGAGCGCGCGCAGCGACGCCTCGGTGGTGACGAGCAGCGTGCGCGAGAGGTCCTGGATACCGGCGACGTCTCGCGTGAGCGAGACCTCCCGCCCGAGGTCCTCCTCGAGCGCGGTCCGGAGCCGCGGGTCGCCCCACATGTAGCGGTGCCCGTCGGGCGCGGTGACCGTCGCGAAGGGCGGGCGCTGCGGGTCGATCCCGCCGTCGCGGTTGAACGGGTACGCCGCCTTCCAGGCGAGTAGCCGCGGCGCCTCGCGCGCCGTCAGCGGCTTCCGCCGGCCCTTGTGTTCGTGGAACACGGCATGCGTGCGGTCGCCGCCCGCGCCGCGGCCGTCGACGCGCAGCGCCTCGACCCGCTCGCCGGCCATCGACTTGACAGGCCAGCGCCAGAGCGTGGCGACTGTGCCCGCGGTGCGATGCACGGAGCGCACGTTAGCCTCATCGGCCGATGCTGCCGCGAGCAGAAGCCGTCGCCGCGCTTGGCGCGGAGCCGTTCGACGTGCTGGTGGTCGGCGGCGGCATCACCGGGGCCGGCGTGGCGCTCGACGCGGCCACCCGCGGGTACTCGGTCGCGCTCGTCGAGCGCGCCGACTACGCGATCGGGACCTCCTCGCGCTCGTCCAAGCTCGTCCACGGCGGGCTGCGGTACCTGCAGAACTTCGACCTCGGCCTGGTCCGCGAGGCGCTGCTCGAGCGCCAGCTCAACGTCGCGCTGGCGCCGCACCTCGTGCGCCCGCTCCCGCTCGTGGTGCCGGCGTTCGACGGCGCGCGGCCGGACCGGCTGACCGGGATCGGCCTGAACATGTACGACGTCATGTCGACCGTCCGCCGCCGCGGGCGCGACGACGAGTACTGGAGCCCCGCGCGCCACCGCGTGATCGACGGCGACGAGGCGCTCGAGCTGCTGCCCGCGCTCGCGGGGCGGCGGCCGAGCGGCGGCTATCTCTTCTACGACTGCCAGACCGACGACGTGCGGCTCGTGCTGACGATCCTCGCGGAGGCCGCGCGCTTCGGCGCGGTGAGCGCCAACCGGCTCGAGGCCGTCGCGCTGCTGCAGGACGACGGGCGTGCGTGCGGCGCGCGCGTGGTGGACGCCGAGACCGGCGCCGAGCTGGAGGTCCGGGCCGAGAACGTCGTCAACGCGACCGGCGTGTGGGCCGACCGGCTGCGTCCCGAGGAGCTCCACGACGAGGCCGAGGTGCCGGTCATCCGGCCCTCCCGTGGCACCCACATCATCGTCCCGAGCGGCACGCTGCCGGTGGTGGCCGGCGCCATCGCGCCCGCCGGCGGGGGCCGCACGATCTTCGTGCTGCCGTGGCTCGGACGGACGCTGATCGGCACCACCGACAACGACTACGAGGGCGACCTCGAGCGCGTGAAGCCGTCCGAGGAGGACGTGCGCTACCTGCTCGACGCCGTCAACGCGTTCTTCGCCACGGGGCTCGAGCCGGGCGACATCGCGGGCGCGTACGCGGGCGTCCGCCCGCTGATCTCGACCGGCGACCCGCGCAAGTCGGTCGACATCTCGCGCAAGGCCGAGCTGTACGAGACCTCGAGCGGCATGGTCACGATCACCGGCGGCAAGCTGACCACCTGGCGCCGGATGGCGAAGATGACCGTCGACCGGATCGTCGAGCGCGAGGGCCGGGACGCACCGTGCCGCACGCACCAGATCCCGCTGGGGCTGCCCGTCGAGCCGGGCGACCTGCCCCGGGTCCCGGGCGTGCCGGAGGCGGCGTACGCCGCGCTCGCGGCTCGCTACGGCCACGTCGCGCACGACGTGCTGGCGGTGGCCGCGGAGCGGCAGGAGCTCGCGGAGCCGATTCACGCCGGCATGCCGGATCTGCTCGCCGAGGCGGCACACGCTGCGCGCCGCGAGCAGGCGCGGACGGTCGGCGACGTGCTGCTGCGCCGCACCCGGCTCGCGCTCACGGCGGCGCGCGAGGTGTGCGCGCCCAGCTCAGAAGCGTCGGGCCGGGTGGCGGCGGTGCTGGCCGCGGAGCTCGGTTGGGATGCCGATCGGGCCGACCGTGAGGCTGCCGCCTTCCTGACCGAGGCGGCGGCCGAGGGTGTAGTGGTGAGCTAGCCTGCGCGACTTCCGCCGCGGCCGGCGGTTGCACCCTCCATGCGACGTCTCACCCCGATCCTCACCCTCGTGCTCCTGCTGGCGCTCGCTCCGGCCGCGGAGGCGCGCTGGTTCCCGTTCGAGTCCGTCGACGGGCCGGCCGCGCGGCCGGTGGTCGACCTCGGCATCGAGGAGGGGGGAGGGCTGGTCTACGTCAAGGGCGGCCAAGCGTGGCTGTCTCGGCTCGGGAGCACGGGGTGGGGCACGCCGGTGGCGCTGAGCCCCGGCGCGACCACCGAGGCCGCGGTCGCCGCCGGCGCGGGCGACCGGCTGGCGGTCGCCTGGATCCAGGACGGGATCGTCTACGGCGCGCTCGCGGGCGGGCCGACGGTGCCGCTGTCGGCCGGCGGCGGCGCCGAAAACCTGGCGATGGAGATGGGCGTCAACGGCGCGGCCTACGTCGTGTGGGCGCAGGGCGGCGACGTCCGCGCCGCCCGGCTCTCGGGCGACGACACCTGGCAGGCGGTCGCGGCGCCGGTCGACGTCGATCCGGCGCGCGCGGCGGGCGCCGGGGCGCTGCGGCCGAAGGTCGCCGTGGCGGCGGACGGCAGCGCGCTGGTGGTCTGGGGCGAGGTCTTCGCCGACGGCGTCAGCCACGTGTTCGCACGCCGGATCTACGGGACGTCGCTCTCAGCGCTGCCGCAGGACGCCGGCGCGGCGGCCGACTCCCCCGAGGTCGACATCGAGTACGACCGCTCCTACGCGTGGGTGGCGTTCCGGCAGGACATCGCCGGCGTGTCGCGCAGCATCGCGCGCCGCCTGCGCGCGTCGACGTTCGAGGCGCCGTACGCGCTCGACGGCGGGAACGCGAGCTACGGGCCTGCGATCGCGATGAGCTCGAGCGGCACCGGACACGGCGTGTCGGTGGCCGGCGGCCTGCTGCTGGGCGCGCCGCTGCGCGACGACGTCTTCCGCGGTGCGCGCCGCACCGACCGCTCCGGCGGCGTCACCAACGCGGCCGTCGCGACCTCCGAGCGTGACGACAGCGCGCTGGTGTGGCGGGCGGGCGACGACGCCAACGGGGTCGTGCGCGGCCAGCGCGCCCCGGACCGCGGCGGGCTGGGCCGCGAGACGCTGCTCTCGCGCGGCCCCGTCGCACCCGGGCCGCTGTCGGCGTCCTCCAACCGGATCGGCGACGTGGCGGTGGCGTTCGTCCAGGGCGGTACGGTCGGCGTGGCCTCGTACGACCTGCCGCCGAGCGCGCCGACGCTGCGCAACCTGCCTGACGTGGTCGGCCGCCGCGTGCTCGTGCGCTGGAGCCCGGGCCAGGAGTTCGGCGGTCCTCAGCGCTACCGCGTGCTCGTCGACGGGAAGTCGGCGGGATCCACCGCCCGGACGTCGCTGCGCCTCCGGCTGCGGCGCGGCAGGCACCGGATCCACGTGATCGGCGTCGACCGGCGCGGCCAGCGGTCGGAGCGCGGGCGCCGGCAGACCGTCGTCGTGCGGTAGTGGGTCTTCCGCGGTTCCTGCGGCTCCGCGACCGGGTGATCGAGCTCGGGACGCGGCCGCTGCTGATGGGGATCGTCAACGCCACGCCGGACTCGTTCTCGGACGCCGGCGACCATCCGACGCTCGAGTCGCGAGTGGCGCATGCCGCCGACCTGGTCGAGGCGGGCGCGGACCTCATCGACGTCGGCGGTGAGTCCGCGCGCGGCGACACGCCGGCCGTCTCGGTCGAGGATGAGATCGAGCGCGTAGTGCCGCTCGTGGAGCGGATCGCCGCGCTCGGTCCGGCGGTGTCGGTCGACACATACAAGCCCGCGGTCGCGGAGGCGGCGATCGCGGCCGGCGCCGTGCTCGTCAACGACGTGTCGGGGCTGCGCGACGCGGCCCTCGCCGATCTGTGCGCGCGCACCGGCGCCGGCCTCGTGATCATGCACACGCAGGTCGCGCCGAAGGGCACGCTGCTCGACCCCGACCGCTACGACGACGTCGCCGCCGACGTGACCGCGTTCCTGCACGAGCGCATGGCGCTCGCGATCGGCCGCGGCGTGGACCCCGAGCAGCTCCTGCTCGACCCCGGGCCCGACTTCGCGAAGACGCCGGCCCAGACGGTGGCCGTGCTGCGCGCCCTTGAGGACCTGCACGAGCTGGGGCGGCCGATCCTGCTGGCGATCTCCAACAAGGACTTCGTGGGCGCGCTGACCGGGCGGCCGCCGCGCGAGCGCCTGGCCGGGACGCTGGCGGCGGTCGCTCACGGGGCGGCGGCCGGCGTGCACGTGCTGCGGGTCCACGACGTGGCGGCCGCGGCCGACTTCCTGCGCGTGCGGGCCGCACTGCGCGGCGAGCTGGAGCTGGAGCCGGACGAGGGCCTGACGCCGGACCGCTACCCTGACTGACCGCAAGGAGGTTGCCGACCGCTGCGCACAACGCGGCCGGGTGCCAACCAACCACCGACTCAAAGGGGATTCACCATGTCCGCAGTCCTGGACCGTTCCGAGCTCGAGCAGAGCCCGCTCGCCGACCTTCACCTGCTGGCCAACGAGCTCGGCGTCGACGGCTTCCGCCGCCTTCGCAAGGAGGAGCTCATCGACGCCATCGTCGCCCGCCAGGGCGGCGAGGAGCAGGCCGCGGAGGTCGAGGAGCCGGCCGCGGAGGTCGAGGAGCCGGCCGCGGAGGTCGAGGCGCCGGCCGAGGAGGTCGAGGCGCCGGCCGAGGAGGTCGAGGACGAGGCCAAGCGCCCGCGTCGCGGTCGCCGCGGCGGGCGCGGCCGCGGCCGGACGCGCGGCGAGGAGGGCGCGACCGACGAGGACGCCGGCGAGGACCGGCCCGAGCCGTCGGACCAGACCATCGAGGGCGTCGTGGAGCTGCTCGGCAACGGCTCGGGCTTCATCCGCCTGTCGCCACCGGACCCGACCGACGACGACGTCTACATCTCCGCCGCCCAGGTCAAGCGCTGCGAGCTGGTGTCCGGCGACCGCATCGCCGGCCCGGTCCGGGCCGCGCGCCGCTCCGAGCGCTTCCCGTCGTTGATTCGGGTCGACACCATCAACGGCCGCCCGGCCGACGAGGTCGCCGAGGGTACGCGCTTCGAGGACCTGCCCGCGACGTTCGCGACCGAGCGGTTCGAGCTCGGCTCCGAGGACCCGACCGTGAAGGCGATCGAGTGGCTGACGCCGTTCGGGAAGGGTTCGCGTGTCGTGATCGCGGGCCCGGCGCGGGCCGGCAAGAGCGAGGCGCTGCGCAGGGTCGCGGGAGCGCTGGCGGCGCTCGAGGGGCTCGAGGTCTCGCTCGTGCTGGCCGGCGTGCGGCCGGAGGAGATCGGCGAGGCCGCGGTCGAGCCCGCTGCGGCGCTGTCGTTCGCCACGTCGGCCGACGCGCAGGCGCAGGCCGTCGAGCAGGCGATCGAGCAGGGCCGACGGGTGGCCGCCCGCGGCGGTGACGCGGTGGTGCTGATCGACACGCTGGACGGGCTGCCGCCCGCGGCCGCGCGACGGGCGCTGGCCGCGGCGCGCAACATCGCCGACGGCGGCTCGCTGACGGTCGTGGCCACCGCCGCGGCGCCGGTCGGCGGCGAGACGACGGTGGTCGCGCTCGACCCGGCGCTGGTGGCGCTCGGCCGCTTCCCGGCGCTCGACCTTGCCGCCTCGGGCGTCCTGCGTCCGGAGCTTCTGGTCGGAGAGGCGGGCGCCGAGGCGATCGCCAAGGCGCGCGCTGACGCCTTGGCGGGCTGAACATCAACTGCGCATTGAAGGGAGCGCGGGGGGGTGGATTTCTCCCCAATTTCGTAGCCGGCCGGGCGTGTTGGGGAGAAACGCACCTATACGGTGCTCTTCTCCCCTCAAGATCGCTGAGCGGTCATCCCCTTGGGGAGAAATGCACCCTCTCCCTCAATGCAAGCAGTTTGAAGCTCGTCAGCGGCGCGAGTATGCGACCCGCTGCCAGTTCGGCTCGGGCGAGAGCTCGATCGGCTCGCGGTCCCGCTCGGACTGCACGTAGCCGAACGTGCTGGTCGCGTCGTCGAACACGACGTCGAGCTCGCCCTCCTTCACGCGCTGGTCGAGCCACGCGGAGCGGAAGACGAGCCGGCGCAGCCAGTGCACCAGCGAGCGGTCGGCGGGGCCGACGAGCTCCGGCCAGCAGTCGTTGACGTGCTCGCCGAGGGCCGATGCGGGGTCCTGGATCTCCCCGTTGACGGCGAGGTTCACGAGGTCCTCGAGCTCGGTCGGATCCAGCCGCCCGTCGACGAACCCGAGCTTGCGCGCAGCCTGCTCGACGCGCTCCGAGAAGTCCCGCTCGTTGAACGTGAACCGAAGCTCGCCGTACTCGAGGACGTAGTCCTGTCCTGAGTCGTAGTTGCCGCGCGGAAGTGGGTCCATTGTCATGAGCCCGGTCCCCGCCGGGGCGTCTGCATCTTAGTTCTGAGTCCTGCCGGGCCGCTGCCCGTGAGACAGATCTTTCACCGGTGGCAGCGGTCCCGCAGGTCGAACGTCTGAGGCCAGTCGAAGAAGGCCTTGTTCACGCACCGGTAGGCCTCCAGGCCGCGCCCGTCGTAGGCCTGCTCGACGGTGAAGCGGCAGCGCTCCAGCGGCGCCGCCGCGAGCCGGACGGTGCCGAACCCGAAGCGGGTCCGCTCGGCCTGCCGGAACAGCTCGACGTCGATCTCGGTGGCGAAGACCTGCTGCAGGCAGCCCATGAAGCGGCGGCCGCTGAGCGGGTCGTCGTAGCTGTAGAGATAGGGACACTCGTCGGCGACGCAGGTGGCCGGGGCGATCACCCGGTCGCAGAACGTCGAGCACCGGCGACACTCGTTGAGCTCGGTCCGCCGCAGGACGGTGGCCATTGCGGGAGTCTACGCCGCGATCTTCTCCTCGGCGGGCACGACGCCCAGGACGGCGAGCAGCGCCTCGACCACGGCCGGGTCGAACTGCGTGCCGGAGCAGCGGGCGAGCTCGGCGGCGGCGGCCGCGGGCGCGATCGCGTCCCGGTAAGAGCGCGTGGTGGTCATCGCGTTGTATGCGTCGCAGGCGCAGATGATGCGGGACTCGAGAGGGATCTCCTCGCCCGCGAGGCCGTCGGGGTAGCCGGCGCCGTCCCAGCGCTCGTGCGAGGAACGGACGATCTCGCCGATCTCGCGCATCGCGCCGCCGACGCGGTCCAGCATGCGCTGGCCGGCCGCCGTGTGGGTGCGCATCTGCTTCCATTCGGCCTCGTTCAGCGGGCCGGGCTTGTTGATGATCTCCTTCGGGATGGCGACCTTGCCGACGTCGTGGAGCAGCGCGCCGAACTCGACGGCGCGGATCTGCTCCGGCGTCAGGTGCATGCGGTGCCCGACCGCGACCGACAGCTCGACGACGTCGCGCGTATGCATGCCGGTGTACGCGTCGTCGGCGTCGACGACCTCGGCGAGCACCATGGCCGTGCCGCGGTAGGCGCCGTTGAGCTCGGTGAGCTGGGAGAGGCGGGCGCGGCGCTCGCCGGCGAACAGCGTAAGGACGCCGAACAGCGGGATCATGAGGATCAGGTAGTAGGGCGACTCGTCGATCGAGAGCGCGGCGAGCAGGCCGACCGGGGCGAGCGCGGCGTCGACGCCGTAGACGAAGACGCTCTCCTTCAGCTGGGCGGTCAGCGGGGCGCGCACGGTCAGCCAATGCCAGAGCGACGAGACGACGAAGTCGGTGCCGATCTGGGCCGCCAGCATGCCGAGAAGGAGGGCGACGCCGGCTTCGTTGGGGGCGGGGGAGCCGGCGGCGGCGATGACGGCGGCGGGGCCGACCGTGAACCAGGCGTTGCTGGGCGCCACGAGCAGGCGGCTGGCCGGAATCTCGCCGCGCACGACCTCGGGCACGCGCGCGAGGATGATGGCGGTCGCCATCGTGGCCGGGACGAGCCAGCCGGGTAGCACGAACAGGGTCGGCACGAGCGCGAGCTGGACGGGAGCGGTCCAGGCGAACCGCAGGTCGAAGCGGGCGAAGTGCGCGAGGGCGATCAGCACCGTGCACAGGGCGATCACGATCGGGTCGACGTCCTGGCCGGGATCGAGCGCGTACAGCCCGCCGATCGCCGCCACGAGACCGGCGAGGAGGAAGACCTCGACGCGCAGCTCCGTGAGCGACGGCCGGAACGTGTCGAGGGCCGGCTCCTCCTCGGGCGGCGCGGCGTTGGTGAGCGTGAGCGGCGGCATGACGGACGGATGAGCGTGGCTCCGCCCGGGAATCGGCCAAGTGCCCGCGGTCTTGAGCGCGGGCTGGGTCCTCGGACGTTCGTCCGATCCGATTCATGATCGAGGCGCGGCGTGCCGAGGAAAGAGAGCGTGAAGCCCTCGGAGTTCGCTCGCATCGCCTTGCTCGTGGTCGTCGCGTTCGCGGCGGTCGCTCCCGCCGCGTCGGCGGCGGAGCCGGCCGACCCGCCGATGGCGGACGTTCCGAGCGCGGCGTCGGCGTGCGAGACGGGCTCGCTCAGCCAGGTGTTCGCCCCATGGGAGGACCGCGCGTTCTACACGCTGGCGCCCGGTGGCGACTTCGAGACGGCGGCCGAGGGCTGGACGCTGGACGGTCCAGGGACGGTCGCGGCGGACAGCTCGCCGTTCCTGCTCGGCGCGGCGCTCGGGACCGGCTCCCTCGAGCTGGGGGCGGGCGCATCGGCACTCAGTCCGCCGATCTGCGTCGACACCGGCTTTCCCACCTTCCGCTTCATGGCCCGGTCCATGGGCGATGACGGCGACGTGATGACGGTCGAGCTCGTGTACCCGGACGGCGAGGCGCAGCCTGTCGGTCAAGTCATGCCCGGCGCCGAGTGGGCGCCGACCCGCAAGGTCGCGCTCGCCCAAGGTCGCGTCTCCAACCCCAACGGGTCGGCGTCGGTCCAGCTGCGCTTCACCGCGCCTGGCGGGACCGTGCGCGTGGACGACGTGTACGTCGATCCGCGCTACCACCGGTAGTCCTCGGGGGCGAACTTTCCTGCCGCCGACCTCTGGGTCGGCATGCGCTCAGAGGCGCCGACCATCCTCTTGGTGGAGGACGACCCGGTCCTTCGCACCTTCCTAGCGGACAACCTCACGGCAGACGGCTACGACGTCACGGTGGCCGAGGGCGTGGGGGACGGCCTGCGCGAGCTCGAGTACGGCCGGCCCGATCTCGCGATCGTCGACCTCGGGCTGCCGGACGGCTCGGGTCTCGACCTCATCGGCCGGGTGCGGGCGGCGGACGGGGTCGCATCGCGGCTGGATCCGCGCGTGCCGCTGGTGGTCCTCTCGGGCCGCGCGACCGAGCTCGACCGCGTGCGGGGATTCGAGCGCGGGGCCGACGACTTCGTGCCCAAGCCCTTCTCCTACGGCGAGCTGCGGCTGCGGCTCGCGGCCATGCTGCGGCGCACGGAGGGGCGGCAGGGACGGGGCCGGCTGTGTGTCGGCGCGCTGGAGCTCGATCCGGCGGCGCGCGACGTGCGGCTGCGCGGCCGGCCGGTGGCGCTGTCGCAGAAGGAGTTCGCGCTGCTGCGGGCGCTGATGGCTGAGCCGACGCGGGTGCTGACGAAGGAGGAGTTGCTCCGTGACGTGTGGGGCTTCAGGTCACTCGGCACGACGAGGACATTGGACAGCCACGCGTGCCGGCTGCGGCAGAAGCTGTCGATCCACGGCGACCGCTTCGTGATCAACGTCTGGGGCGTGGGGTACCGGCTCGTCGACGGGCCGGTGCTCGAGGAGGCGGCGGCGTCAGCCGCCTAGCCGCGGTGGAAGTCCGCGCCGATCGAGTGGTACCGCTCGCCGTCCGCGACGCCGTGGTCGGCGATCACCTGCGCGCGGCGGTCCGCCGACGCGGCCATCTCGACCCGGCGCTCGTTCCGGGCCGCGCTCGTGCGCTCGCGAGGAAGCCGAGCTTCCCGCATCCACCACCGGAGGCGCTGACGTCTGCTGAGCATCGGGCCGCTCCTTCTGTCGCGGTCGGTCCCTGTCTGCGTCTCGGCGCAGCTGGGGGCCTTGTGACCGTTCGGTTCGTGTTGGTGGAGTCATCGTGAGCGCGCTGCCGGCACTGCTCGTGTGGGCCGTGGCCGCGAGCGCGCTGCACATGCGCGACCGCCGCCAGCTGGTCCATGCGGCGCGGGCCAGGCACGAGGTCCGCGGCCCGCTCTGCACGGCCCAGCTCGCGCTCGACGGGCTGGAGCGCTCGGCGCGCGTCGAAGCGATCGGGCTGGAGCTCCGCCGGGCGGCGCTGGCGCTCGACGACCTCGCAGGCCGCCCGAATCGCGATTCGTCCCCCGTCGTGGGCCTCGGCCGCCCGAGGCACGATCCGTCTCCCGTCATCGATGTCGCCCGCCTGCTAGCGAACGCCGCGCTGGCATGGGAGTCCCTCGCGGCCGCCCACGGTGCGGTCCTGTCGGTGGAGCCGGCTCCCGCGCTCGTCGCGGGGGACCCGCTCCGCCTGGCGCAGGCGTGCGCGAACCTGGTGGCCAACGCCGTCGAGCACGGGGGCGGACACGTGCGCGTGATGTCGGCCGCCGCCGCCGGCCGCGTGCGGATCGAGGTCGCCGATCTCGGCGGCGGCCTCCCGGCGCCACTCCCGGAGCTCGTGGCCACGGCGCGCGGGCGCCGCTCGCCGCGCGGCCACGGGCTGGCGATCGCCGCGGCCATCGCCGAACGGCACGGCGGCCGGCTGATCCAGATCCCCGAGGCCCGCGGAACGCACCTCGCCCTCGATCTGCCCGAGGCGCCAGCAGCCCGACCTCCGTCGCCCCGGTCGTCGCCGACCGATCTCTCGCGATCGTCGCCCGCTCTCGGTCAGCGGTCGCGGTCGTGAGCCGCCGGCGACGGGCGGCGCTTCTGCTCGGCCTGGCGCTCGTGCTCGGCGCGCTCGCCGCGTCGGACGTCGCGCGGCGAGAGGCGGCGCTGCGCGACCAGGTCGGGCCCTCCGTCGAGGTGCTCGTCGCTCGTCAGCCGCTCGTGGCAGGCCGGCGCGTCGAGCCCTCCGATCTCGCCGTGCGACGGGTGCCCGAACGGTTCGCTCCCGCGGGCGTGGTCCCGGTCCCGGAGCTGGTGATCGGCGAGCGGCTCGCGGTCTCGGTGCCGGCGGGTACGCAGGTCGGCGAGCACCTGCTCGAGCGCGCCGCTCCCGGGCCGGTGCCGCAAATGCGCCAGGGCGAGCGGGCGGCGGAGGTCGTCGCGCGCGGCTCGCCGGAGCTGGTGGTGCCGGGCAGCCGGGTCGACGTCGTCGTCACCCGCGACCGCCGCGACACGCAGCTCGCGCTCGAGGACGTCGAGGTCCTGGCCGCCCGCACGATGCCGGACGAGGGCACCGGGCCGCAGGTCTCCGCCACCTTGCGCGTCACGGTCCGCCAGGCGGTCTACCTCGCGGCAGCCGGCGCGTTCGCGGGCGAGATCCGCCTCCTCGCCCGCCCGCCCGGCGACGATCGCCGCGCCGGCGCCACGATCGTCGACAACGACCTGACCATCCCGGACTAGATGATTGATTCCGCGGCCCGCGTGCCCGCATGGCCGCGTACCGTGGATGGCGGGCGGTGCCCGCGCGATCGGCACAGTGGCGGAGCCACGGGCCGATTCAGTGGGTACCGATCCGGCGCCGCGGGACGCGCCCAGGCGGGTGCGTGGGTCGTGGAATCAGTCATCTAGGGGCGAATTCTCCCGTCGCGGGCCTACCACGGGAGTGCACGACCTCGACGAGCTCGCCGCCGATCTGCGCGACCGCCTGCTGGTGGCGGGGGCCGACCCCGCGGAGGACCTCGGCGGCCGCATCCGCGAGCTTGTCGATCGCGAGGCGGCCGTGCTCGATGTCGATGCTCGCGCCGAGCTCGCCGGCCGGATCGCCGAGCGCGCGTTCGGCCTCGGGCCGCTCGAGCCGCTGCTCGCCGACCCCGCCGTGGAGGAGGTGATGGTGTGCGGGACCGCTCCGGTGTGGGTCGAGCGGGGCGGCCGCATCGAGCGCACCGGGGTGCGCTTCGCGGAGGAGCGCGACCTGCGTGACGCGATCGAGCGGATCCTGGCCCCGCTAGGCCGCCGTGTCGACGAGGCCGAGCCGCTGTGCGACGCCCGGCTGCCGGACGGCTCGCGCGTGAACGTCGTGATCCCGCCGCTGGCGCTCGACGGCCCGGTGCTCACCATCCGCCGCTTCCGCCGCCGCGGCTTCACGGCCGACGAACTGGTCGCCAACGGCACGCTCACACGCCCGCTGCTCGACTTCGTCGCCCGCGCGGTGCGAGCTCGCGCCAGCATCCTGGTCTGCGGCGGCACCGGCTCCGGAAAGACGACGACGCTGAACGTCCTGTCGGGATTCATCGGGGCGGGGGAGCGGGTGGTCACGATCGAGGACGCCGCGGAGCTGCGGCTCAGCCAGCCGCACGTGATCCGGCTCGAAGCGCGCCCACCGAACCTCGAGGGTCGCGGCGAGGTCACGATCCGGCGGCTCGTCCGCAACGCGCTGCGGATGCGCCCGGACCGGATCGTGGTCGGCGAGGTGAGAGGCCCGGAAGCGCTCGACATGCTGAGCGCGCTCTCGACCGGCCACGACGGCTCGCTCTCCACGATCCACGCCGGCACGCCGGCCGAGGCGCTGCGCCGAGTCGAGACGCTGGCGCTGATGGCCGGCCTCGGCCTCCCCCACGCGGCGCTCCGCGAGCAGGTGGCGGACGCGTTCGACCTCGTGGTCTGCCAGGCCCGCGCGCCGGACGGAACGCGCCGCGTCGTCGCGGTCGCCGAGGTCGTCCGCGTGGCCGGAGGCCCCGCCGCCCGCGAGCTCTACGTCTGGCACGGAGGCCGCGGCCGCTGGCGAGCGGCGCTCAGCGAGGGTCTTGCCGCCCGCCTGGCTGCGGCCGAGGAGGGGGAAGGCTTCGGGACCGCCACTGTCGAACCGCCAGCGATCGTCGCGCCGCCATGATCGAAATCGCGACAGTCGAACCGTCACCGATCCCTGCGCCGCCATGACGCGGACCGCGCTGCTCTCGTTCGGCGCGGCAGCGGCGGGCGTGCTCGGGGTGTGGGAGGCGCTCGCGGCGGTCGAGCGGTCGCGGGCGGTTGCTGCCCTGGAGCGGGCGCTGGAGCCACTCGTGCGGGCCGGCCACGAGGGGCGGGCGCCGACCAGGCCGGAGCGGCGGCGCCTTGCCCTGCTTGCGACCGGCGCGCTGGCCGCGGGCGGCTGGCTCGTGGGCGGCCTGGTGCTCGGCGCGCTCGCAGCGGTCCTCGGACCGGCGCTCGTCCTCGCGGCCGTCCGGGCGAGGCGCCGCCGGTACGCGCGCTCGGTCAGGAAGGGCGCCGCGGCGGCCGCTCGCTCCCTCGCCGACGCCGTCGGTGCCGGACACTCGATCCGCGGCGCGATCGGGGTCGCCGCCGCGGGTCTCGACGGCGCCGCCGGCCACGAGCTGCGCACCACGGCGGGCGCGCTCGCGCTCGGCGACCCCACCGCCGGCGCGCTCGAAGCCCTGCAGCGGCGCGCCGCCGACCCCGCGTGGGATGCGATCGTCGCCGGGATCCTGCTCCAGCGCGACGCCGGCGGCGACCTCGCGGGCTTGCTGCGCAGCCAGGCGGCCGCGCTGGAGGCCGCCGACCGGATCGGTCGCGACGCCCGCGCCGCCACCGCCCAGGCGCGCTTCACCGCACGCCTCGTGCTGCTCCTGCCCGCGGGAGCGGCCGCGCTCGCCGAGCTCGCCAACCCCGGGCTGATCGCGGGCCTGCTCGCACACCCCCTCTCGGTCTGGCTCGTCGTCATGGCCGCGGTCCTGCAGGCCACGGCGATCCTCGCCGTCGTCCGACTCGCGCGGGTCCGATGAGCGGTCCTGCGGGCCACGGCGATCCTCGCCGTCGTCCGACTCGCGCGGGTCCGATGAGCGGTCCTGCAGGCCACGGCGATCCTCGCCGTCGTCCGACTCGCGCGGGTCCGATGAGCGGTCCTGCAGGCCACGGCGATCCTCGCCGTCGTCCGACTCGCGCGGGTCCGATGAGCGGTCGTCCTGGCCACGGCGATCGTCGCCGTCGTCCGACTCGCACGCGTCCGATGAACCGGCATCGGACAGCGGGCGGTCACGGAGCGCAGGGGGCCGTCGGATGACCCGCGCGGTCCTCCTTGCCGCCGCCGCGGGCGGTGTCGCCGCCCCGGCGCTCGTCGACCTGCTGCTCGGGTTCCGGCCCCCGCAGCCGCGGGCGGCGCGGCTCGGGGTCGCGCTGCTCGCCCGGCTGGGCCGCGGGTTCGGGGCGCGGGCGCCGCGCGGGCTCGGCGAGCGGATCGCCGCCTCCGGACTCGACGCGACGACGAAGGACGTCATGGCGGTCAAGGTCGGTGCCGCGCTGGCCGGCCTTGCCGCCGCCCTCGCCCTGCTGCCGGCAGCGCCCGGGCGCACCGGCGTGACGATGCTGCTGGCCGCGCCCGCCGCCGGCTTCCTCGCGCCCGACGCGTGGATCCGGCGCCGGACGCGCGCCCGCGCCCGCGTGATGGAGTCCGAACTGGCGGACGTGCTCGATCTGCTGTGCGTCGCCGTCGCGGCCGGGCTCGCTCCAGGGCGAGCGCTCGCCGAGGTCGGGCGTCGCCACCCCGGAGTGCTCGCCGTCGAGCTCCGCCGGGCGGCCGCGCTGACCGCGCTCGGGATCCCGCGCGCCGACGCCTACCGCGAGCTCGAGCGCCGGTGCCCGGCCACCGGCGTTCCCGCCGTCGTCGCGGCGCTGGGCCGCGCCGACCGCCATGGCGCGCCGCTCGTTCCGGCGCTCGCGGCCGAGGCTCGCGCCGCGCGCGCCCGCGCCGCCCAGCGCGCCGCCGAGTCCGCGGCCCGCGCCGGGCCTCAGATCCAGCTCGTAGTCGCGCTCCTTCTCGTCCCGGCCGTGCTGCTGCTCGTCGCCGCCGCGCTGCTGCCGGCCATCGCCCCCGCGTGACTTAGTGGCCCCACTTCAGCGGAGCCCGGCGGCGAGCCGGGCCGTGGCCTGGTTGCCGTCCGACCGCGCACCCGCGGCGATGACCGAGAACGCGTCCAGGTAGTCCGTGCTCCGGCGCGAGCGCCAGCAAGTGCGGCACCGAGACCAGCAGGCTCGGCTCCATGCCCGCCAGGTCCTCGGCCTGCGCGTACAGGTCGCTGTCGGCGAGCCGAGTTGAGCCGCCGCCCAGCGCCGCCTCCGCAGCCGCCTCACCATAGGTCGCGACGACCAGCCCCGAGCCGCGGGCCAGGACGAGCGGCTTCGGCGCGTCCTTCTGGATCGCGAACGCCTGGTCGGCGCCCGCAACATCCACGGGGCGGGCCCGGACGCCGCCCGCCTGCTGGATCGCCCCGACGATCCGCCCGAAGGCGTCGGCCGCGCGGTCCTCGTCGGTCGGCCGGATCACCAGGCCGCCGTCGACCGACTCGCGCGTCGTGCCGCGCAGGAAGAACGCGGTGTCGCCGATCCAGTCGAGCACGTCGCGGTCGAGGTCGAGGCCGAGCTCCTCGCGCACCCGCGCGCGCACCGCCGCGCCGCCGATCGCGCCCGCGAAGCGGTCGAGCCCGTCGCGCAGCGACCGGCCGAGGTCCGCGGCCCCGGCCGCCGCCCAGGCGTCACCCGGCAGCTCCCCCACGAGCGGCGTGCTGTGCGCCTCGACACCGAGGTCACCCTCTGACCGCACCTCAAGAGCGACCCGATCGCCGTCCGCCAGGAACGCCCCCGCGACCGGCGGCAGGTCGTCGATCGGCACCAGCCCGCGGAGCTGGTTCAGCTCGCCGTGCCGGCGCATCGCGGCATCCAGCAAACCCGCGGTGTCGACCCAGAAGTGCGCGAGGCGGTCGTCCGGGAGCCGGCCGACCGCATCCGCGTACTCGTCGGTCTCGGCCAGCGAGTCGCCGGCGGCCGCGTCGATCGTCCGGACCACCTGGCGCTCGCCCCCGATGGCCAGCCAGTCGTCGACGACGCCCGCCGCGACCCCGTCGGACGTCACCACGAAGTCCACCCCGCCGTGCGAGCGCGCGCTGAACGACAGCTTGCCGCGCCGGAGCACCGCCTCGACCGACCCGCGCGCCGCCTGCGGGTCGTCGGCGGCAAGCAGCACGACGCCGGCGCGCCCGCCGCTGCCCCAGAACCCGACGCGATCGCCCAGCCACGGCTCGACGTCACGCTCGTAGTCGACGATCGAGCGCCCGGACGCCTCCCGCAGCAGCTCACGGACCCGACCCTCAGGGTCGTCCGTCGCAAGCACCTTGCCCGCCGCGTCCAAGGCATCCGACCGCAGCGATGCTTCCGGCCGCACGACCAGCTCGCCGTAGACCACGGCGTCGGCGGGGACGACCGTCGCCGGGCTCGCGTCATCGGCCGAGCCGCCGCCGCCACAGCCGACCAGGAGCAAGACCGCGACGAGCACGACGGCGCGAAAGACGAAGCCCCACAAGGCCCCACGAAGGCTAGGGAGGGACCGCAACCGCCGCAACTTCCAACCCAGATCGCGCGGATGCAAGCACCCCTGCAGGAAACCGGCCCGACCGCAAGCACCTCGCACGACCAGCGAATGGCCTGCAAACACGCGGTTTCGACGTCTGCGATGTGACCGGATTCAAGTCGAGTGGGGCAAAAGACGATATTTGTGTTGCAGAGTGGGACAGTGTGGGGTACGTTCCACTCGCGAAGCCGGTCCCGGGTGGCGGGGCTCCTCCCACTCCGCCACCCGGGATCGACTGAAACTCCTTCGCCACAAGACATGAGCCTTGGCTTTCCACGGCACCTTCGAACACTCGCTCGACTCCAAGAACCGGCTGACGGTCCCGGCCAAGTTCCGGGCCGCGCTGGCGGGCAAGGTGTTTCTCGTGCGAGGCGTCGACCCCTGCATCTCGGTGTATCCCGAGACGACGTACACGAGCCTGACCGAGGCCGCGCTCTCCGGCCTCAATCCCTTCTCGCCCCAGGCGCGCGAGCTCAAGCGGATGCTGTACGGCAACGCGACCGACACGGAGCTGGACTCGGCCGGCCGCGTGATGCTGACCCAGCGCCAGCTCGAGCACGCCGAGATCGACCGGGAGGTCGTCATCACCGGCGCCGGCGACTGCCTCGAGCTCTGGGACCGCTCGACCTGGGAGGACTACGACCGCGACCTGTCCCGACGGGCGCCTGACCTCACCGCATCTCTTGGCCATCCTGCTTGACATGCCACGCACTCACGTCCCGGTCCTGGCGGGCGAGCTCATCGAGGCGCTCGACCCCCGGCCCGGGCAGATCGCGATCGACTGCACGCTCGGCGCCGCCGGGCACGCGCGGCTGGTCGCCGACAGGCTCGGCCCCGCCGGCACCCTGATCGCGATCGACCGCGACCCGCTGGCCGAGAAGGCGTTCGCCGATCTTGCGGCCGAGGTGCCGTGCGCGACCCGCTTCATCCGCGCGGACTTCGAGCACGGCCTGCGCGCGCTCGCGGAGGAGGGCACCAAGGCCGACGTCGTCTACCTCGACCTCGGCATGTCGAGCATGCAGGTCGACACGCGCGAGCGCGGCTTCTCGTACGCCTACGACGCCCCGCTCGACATGCGGATGGACCCGGGGCAGGAGCTGACCGCGGCCGAGCTCGTCAACACGTGGGACCGCCGCCGCATCGCGCGCGTGCTGCGCGAGTACGGCGAGGAGCGCTACGCCGACCGGATCGCCGGCCAGATCGTCCGCCGCCGGCCGCTGCACACGACCTTCGAGCTCGTCGACGCCATCACCGCCGCCATCCCCGCGCCGGCGCGCTTCGCCGGCGGCCACCCCGCCAAGCGGACCTTCCAGGCGATCCGGATCGCGGTCAACGAGGAGCTCGCCCAGCTCGACGCCGCGCTGCCGCTCGCCTGGGACGTGCTCGCCGTCGGCGGCCGCCTGGCCGCGATCTCGTTCCACTCGCTCGAGGACCGGCGAGTGAAGCGCTTCCTGGCCGAGAAGGCCCGCGGCTGCATCTGCCCGCCCGACCTGCCCGTCTGCGCCTGCGGCCGCACGCCGGAAGCCGAGCCGGTCTTCCGGCGCTCGGTGGCGCCGACGCCCGGCGAGGTCGCGGACAACCCGCGCTCGAAGTCGGCCCGCTTGCGGGCCGCCCGCAAGCTCAGGGAGGAGCCCTAGATGGCACGAGCACGCACCGTCGCCGCACGCGCGCGCCACGGGGCGCGGCCCCGGCCGCGTCCCGCACCCGCGCGGCCGGCCGCCCGGCGTGTCTCGGGACCGCTGCGCCCGGCGCCCGCGGGCCCCGGCGTTCGCCGCGGCACGACCGGCGTCTTCGAGCGCATCCGCGCCGTCCCGGAGACCCGATTCGTCGACGGCCTGCTGCGCGGGCGGGTCTGGATCTGGCTCATCGGCGTGCTGCTCTGCGGGATCGTGGCGATGCAGGTCTCGCTCCTCAAGCTCAACGCCGGCATCTCCCGCGCGGTGACCACGACCGCCACGCTGGAGCGCCAGAACGCGGACATCGAGGCCGAGATCGCGCGGCTGTCGTCCGGCGACCGCGTGCGCGAGGCGGCGATCGCGGACGGGATGATCACGCCGTTGCCCGGCGGCGTCGAGTACCTGCGCTCGCGCGGGGACCGCGACGCGACCCGCGCCGCCCGCCTGATGCAGCCGCCGAGCGCGGAGGCCGCCCTGATCATGGAGAACGGCGGCCGCGAGCCCGGCGTGCTCGCCGTCGCACCCACTACCGAGACGACGACGACGACCGTCACACCGGCCGAGACCGCCACCACGCCGCCCCCGGTGGACCCGGCCACCTCCCCCGGCCAGGGGTAGGCCGGTGCGGCTCATCGAGCGCCGCATCGGCTTCCTGTTCGCCGTCTTCCTGACGCTGCTCGTGCTCGGCGCGGGTCGCGCCGCCTGGCTCGGCGTGGTCAAGGCCGGGACGCTCAAGCGCGCCGCCGTCACGCAGCAGGAGGCCGACATCGAGGTCCCGGCGCGGCGCGGCACGATCCTCGACCGCGACGGCACCGAGCTCGCCGTCTCGCAGCCGGCGACCACGATCGCCGCCACGCCGTACCTCGTCGACGACGCGCCCGGCGTCGCCGCCCGGCTCTCCCGCGTCCTCCGCAAGCCCGAGGACGAGCTCCTGCGCCAGCTCGCCCGCCGCGACACCGGCTTCGCCTATCTCGCCAAGCACGTCCGGCCCGCCCGCGCCCGCCGCGTCCAGCGGATGGGGATCGAGGGGCTGGAGTTCATCCCCGAGTTCGAGCGCATCTACCCGCGCGACTGGATGGCGTCGCAGCTGCTCGGCGTCACCGGCACCGACGGCAACGGGCTCGCGGGGCTCGAGTACTCGCTCGACGAGCACCTCGCCGGCCAGGACGGCGAGCGGCGCCTGACCAAGGACGCGCTCGGCGACGCGATCGAGCTGCGCGAGGCCAAGCGCACGGTCCCGGGGACCGACGTCCAGCTCACCCTCGACGCCAACGTCCAGGACCGCGCCGAGGAGGTGCTGGAGGAGGTGGGGGAGGAGTGGAAGCCCAAGGGCGCGACCGCGATCGTCATGGACCCGCGTGACGGCGCCATCCTCGCGCTCGCGAACTGGCCGCGCGTGAACGCCAACGCGCTCGGCGACGCGCCCGACTACGCCCGCCAGAACCGCGCCATCGGCGCCACCTACGAGCCGGGCTCGACGTTCAAGGCGTTCACCGTGGCCGGCGCGCTCGAGGAGGGCCTCGTGAACCCCAACACGACGTTCAATGTCCCGCCGACGATCACCGTCGCCGACCGCGAGATCGGGGAGGCGCACGACGCCGGCTACCGCACGCTCACGACCCGCCAGATCCTCGAGCAGTCCTCCAACGTGGGCTCGATCATGATCGGCCAGCGGCTGGGGGCCGAGCAGTTCGACGCCTGGGTCCGCCGGTTCGGGTTCGGCAGCCCGACAGGGATCGACCTTCCGGGCGAGGAGCGCGGCATCCTGCTCGACCTCGACAAGTACTCGGGCTCCTCGATGGGCAACCTCCCGATCGGCCAGGGCCTGGCGGTGACGCCGCTGCAGATGGCGGTCGGCTACTCCGCGATCGCCAACGGGGGCGTCCTGCGGCCGCCGCACATCGTCGAGCGCGTCGGGGCCCGCGAGGCGCGCAAGCCGAAGGGCCACCGGGTGATCTCGGAGGCGACCGCGGCCTCGGTGCGGCGCATGCTCGAGGGCGTGCTCGGCCCCGGCGGCACCGCCTCCGGCGCCGCGATCAGCGGCTACGTGCTGGGCGGGAAGACCGGCACGGCCGAGAAGCCCGACGAGTACGGCGGCTACTCGAAGACGAAGTTCGTGTCCTCGTTCGTGGGCTTCGCGCCGGCCAAGCGCCCGAAGCTGCTCGTGGCGGTGATGGTCGACGAGCCGCAGGGCGACATCTACGGCGGAACCGTCGCCGCCCCGGCGTTCCAGCGCATCACGAGCTTCGCCCTCAACTACCTCCGCATCGCTCCCTAAAGGGGGTCTGACCCCCCGGTTACCGCCAGTAGTAAGGGGCTGACCCGCTTATACCGCCAGTGTCGGTAGACCCCTTACGTGGCAAGAACTCCTGAATCATGATTCACTTCTACCGTGCCGTACCGACCGACCGAACGCACCCGAGCCCGCCTCGCCGCCGTCCGCGAGCGGATCGTCGCCGCCGCGCTCGACCAGCTCGCCGAGGGCGGGTACGCGTCCGCGTCCGTCGTGGCCGTCGCGCGGCGCGCCGGCGTGGCGACCGGCACCGTCTACCGCCACTTCCCCTCGAAGGCGGACCTGTTCGCCGAGGTCTTCCGCCGCGCGTCGCAGCGAGAGGTCGACGTCCTGCGCGACATGACCGACCGCAACGAGCCGGTCGCACACCGGCTCGCGGCCTGGGTCGAGGCGTTCGTGCGCCGCGCGCTCGCGGAGCCGACCCGCGCCTACGCGCTCATCGCCGAGCCGGTCGACCCCGCGGTGGAGCAGGAGCGGCTCACGTTCCGCCGCGCCTACGCCGACCTCTTCGAGCGGGCGCTCAACGACGGCATGGAGCGGCGCGAGCTCGCCCCGCTCGACGCGCAGCTGACCGCCGCCGCGATCGTCGGCGCGCTCGCCGAGGCCCTCGTCGGCCCGCTCCAGCACCGCCACCAGGGCGCGGACGCGCTGGTCGCCGGCCTGCAGACCTTCGTTCTCCGATCCGTGGGGATCGCCCGTGTCCACGCTTGACGTCCTGAACCAGTCCGTCCCGTTCGAGGACGTCAACCTGTTCGAAGGAGATCTCGCGCTCCAAGAGGCGCTCGAAAGAGAAGGCGCCGGCTGGGCGATCGACCGCGCGCGGGATACCGGCGCCGTGGCCGGCTCGGCCGAGGCGCAGGAGCACGGCCGTCGCGCCGAGCGCAACGAGCCGCGCCTGCGCACCCACGACCGCTTCGGCCACCGGATCGACGAGGTCGAGCTCGACCCGAGCTGGCACTGGCTGCTCCGCGGCGCCGTCGAGCGCGAGATCCACGGTCTCCCGTGGCGCGACCCGCGGCCCGGCGCCCACGCCGCCCGCGCCGCGCTCGAGCTGCTCTGGACGCACGCCAACGCCGGCGTCATCTGCCCGGTCTCGATGACGTACTCGGCGGTCCCCGCGCTGCGGGTCGACCCCGAGCTTGCCGCCGAGTGGGAGCCGCGCCTGACGCTCCCCGACTACGACCGCGGCGCCCTCTGCGGGATGGCGATGACCGAGAAGCAGGGCGGCTCCGACGTCCGCGCCAACACCACGCGAGCCGAGCCGGCGGGCGACGGCTGGTACGAGCTCACCGGCCACAAGTGGTTCTGCTCCTATCCGCCCTGCGACATCTTCCTCGTGCTCGCCCAGGCGCCGGCCGGCCTGAGCTGCTTCCTGCTCGAGCGCGGCCCGGGGATGGAGTTCCAGCGGCTCAAGGACAAGCTCGGCACGCGCTCGCTGCCGTCGAGCGAGGTCGAGTTCCGCGGCGCCGCCGCGCGACTGCTCGGCGAGGAGGGCCGCGGCGTCGCGACGATCATCGAGATGGTCACCCACACCCGGCTGGACTGCGTGATCGGCAGTGCGGCCGGGATGCGTCGCGGCGTCGCCGAGGCCGTCCACCACGCTCGCCACCGCAGCGCGTTCGGCAAGCGGCTCGTGGAGCAGCCCGCGATGGTCAACGTGCTCGCCGACCTCGCGATCGAGTCCGAGGCCGCCACCGCCACCGCGCTGCGGCTCGCCCGTGCCTACGACGAGAACGACACCGCGCTGCGCCGCTTCGCGACCGCCGTCCTCAAGTACTGGATCTGCAAGCGCGCGACCCCGCACGCCGCGGAGGCGCTCGAGTGCCTGGGCGGCAACGGCTACGTCGAGGAGTCGCCGATGCCGCGGCTCCTGCGCGACGCGCCGCTCAACGGCATCTGGGAGGGCTCGGGCAACGTGATGTCGCTGGACGTCCTGCGGGCGCTCGCCCGCGAGCCCGACGGCCTGCCGGCCTTCCTGGCCGAGTGCGAGCTCGCCCGCGGCGCCAACACGCACCTCGACGCCCACCTCGACGCGCTCCAGCCGCCGGCCGACGAGTGGTCCGCCCGCCGCGGGGTCGAGGACCTCGCGCTCGCGTTCCAGGCGTCGCTGCTCGTCCGGCATGCGCCCCCGGTCGTGGCCGACGCCTTCTGCGCCGGCCGGCTCGGCGAGGCGCGGGGGCGCGCGTTCGGGACGCTCCCCGCCGGCCTCGACGGAGACGCGATCGTGACGCGCGCGCTGGCGAGCTAGATCTGCACGACCATCGCCGTCCGCACGGTGCGGAAGCCGAGCGCCTCGTACAGGCCGCGCGCCGGGTTGCCCTCGGTCACCATCAGCCCGAGGCCCGGCGCGTCGGTGATCGCGAGCGCGCGCTCGACCAGCGACCGGCCGACGCCACGGTGCGCCGGGTGCCGGAACACCTCGATCAGCCACGGGCCGTTGAGCGGCGGGTCGCCTTCGAGGACGCCGAGCAGGATCGCGCCCGCGACCGTGCCGTCGGGCGCGATCGCGAGCCCGCTGCCCTTCAGAAGCGGGCCGAACTCGCGGCCGGCGAGGTGGCTCTCGAGCTCGGCCAGCGCGCGCTCCGGCGGCTGGTCACGGTGGTCGACGTGGCCGGATGCGAACGCCGCGACGTAGGCGTCGAGAAGGTCGGTGGCGGGGCGATCGACGTCGGTCAGGCGGTAGCCCGGCGGCTCGCGCCACGCCGGCCGCTCGGCGAGGTCGCGCGACATCAGGTGCCCGTGGCGCGTGAGCTCCCCGCCGGCGGCGACGAGCGCGCGGCCGAGCTCCTCGTCGGCCGCTATCCGCATCCCGCCGAGCTGCCCGAGTACCGCCTTCGCGGCGCGCTCCACGGACACTCCGGGCTCGCGGTCGAGCAGATCGGCGTACACGTGGCCGTCCCGCTCGTCGCGGTCGTAGCGCGCGACCGGTCCGTGCTCGTCGCTGAGGACGGTGCGCATCAGTGCAGCGGGCACACGAGGCGCGGCAACATCAGCACGACGCCGACCGCGTACACGGCGCCGCCGGCCGCGAGCACGCGGGCGGCGCCGAAGCGGTCGGCGATCGCGCCCGCGAACGGCTGGCCGACGCCCCACAGCAGGTTCTGGATCGCGATCGCCAGCGCGAACGTCTCCCGATCCCACCCGCGCAGCACGGACAGCGGGTCCGTGAAGAGGCCGAAGCTCGTGCGCGCGCCGAACGTGATCAGCGCGATCAGGCAGCCTGCGACGATGACGGCGTTGCGGGTGCGCATTGGCGGCAACCTATCTGCTCACCGAGGCCGCACCGGTCGCTGACGCCGCTGACCGTCTAGGGCCACTCGTAGACTGCCCGCGGATGACCGTCCGAGACTTGCTCGGCGATGGGCCGGCGGTCGAGATCGGCGGCCTGGCCTACGACAACCGCATGGTGGAGCCCGGCACCCTGTTCTTCTGCGTGCCCGGATTCACCCGCGACGGGCACGACTTCGCGCCCGACGCGGTGGCGCGCGGCGCCGCCGCGCTGGTCGTCGCCCGGCCGGTGGACGCCGGCGTGCCCGAGGTACAGGTCCCCGACGTCCGCGCCGCGATGGCGACCGCCGCGGCCCGCTTCTACGGCGACCCGACGGCGTCGCTGTCGGTGGTCGGGGTCACCGGCACGAACGGCAAGACGACGACCGCGTTCCTCGTCCGCGGGCTGCTCGAGGCGGCGGGCCGGCAGTGCGGCCTGCTCGGCACGGTCACCTCGGTGGTGGCGGGCGAGGAGCGGCCGACGGTGCGCACGACGCCGGAGGCGATCGACCTCCAGCGCACGTTCCGCGAGATGCTCGACGGCGGCGATCAGGCGTGCGCGATGGAGATCTCCTCCCACGCGCTCGAACTGCGTCGGGCGGACGGCGTGCGGGTGGCGGTCGCGATCTTCACCAACCTCACGCAGGATCACCTCGACTTCCATCCGACGATGGAGGACTACTTCCAGGCCAAGCGGGCGCTGTTCGCGTCGCCGCTGACCGCGGCGCGCGTGGTGAACGTCGACGATCCGTACGGCCGCCGGCTGGCCGACGAGTTCCCCGACGCGGTGACGTTCGCCATCGTCGCGGAGGCCGACTATCGGGCGACCGGCGTCGCGACCGGCTTCGCGGGCACGGACTGCACGTTCGAGACGCCCGACGGCTCCTTCGACGTCCACGTGCCGCTGCCCGGGCGCTTCAACGTGCTGAACGCGCTCGGCGCGTGGGCGGCGGTGCGCTCGCTCGGGGTCTCTGTCTCCTCGTTGCCGGATGCGGTGCGGGTTCCGGGCCGGTTCGAGCCGGTCGTGGAGGGGCAGCCGTTCGCGGTGCTCGTCGACTACGCGCATACGCCGGACTCGCTGGAGAACGTCCTGCGAGCCGCGCGCGAGCTTGCCGAGGGCCGCGTGATCGCGGTCTTCGGGGCTGGCGGCGACCGCGACCGCGGCAAGCGGCCGCTGATGGGCGAGATCGGCGCCCGGCTGGCGGACGTCTGCCTCGTCACCTCGGACAACCCGCGCTCGGAGGACCCGGAGGCGATCATCGCCGAGATCCTGGCCGGGACGGGTGGCGCGGGGCATGTCGAGCACGACGCCGATCGGCGGGCCTCGATCCACCGCGCGGTCGCCCTGGCCGAGCCGGGCGACGTGGTGGTGATCGCCGGCAAGGGCCATGAGCAGGGGCAGGAGTTCGCCGGCGGGCGCAAGGAGCCGTTCGACGACGTGGCGGTCGCCCGCGAGGCCCTGCGCACGGAGACCGCGCATGGGTGAGGTGCTGATCGCGGGGACGGCGTCGCTGCTGATCTGCGTGTTCCTCTCCCCGAAGTTCATCGAGTTCCTGCGGGCGCGCGAGTTCGGGCAGCAGATCCGCGAGGAGGGGCCGCAGGAGCACCACGCGAAGGCGGGCACGCCGACGATGGGCGGGATCATCATCTTCACCGCGATCGCGGTCCCGTTCCTGCTGCTGACCGATCGCGACCCGCGGTCGCTGGCGGTGTTCGGCGTGGCGGTGGCGTGCGCCGTGCTCGGGTTCGCCGACGACTACACGAAGCTCGTCAAGCGGCGGTCGCTGGGGCTGCGGGGGCGGACGAAGCTGATCGTCACCGTGCTGATCGCGGTGGCGCTGTGGATCGTGGCCACGGAGAGCGCGGACCTCGGCGCGACGCTGAACCTGCGGATCGTCGACTACCAGATCGACCTCGGGATCCTCTATCCCGTTCTGATCTACCTCGTGGTGGCGGGAACGACCTCGGCGGTGAATCTGACCGACGGGCTCGACGGGCTGGCGGCTGGGTGCGCGGCGATCGTGCTGTTGGCGTACATCGCGATCACGTTCACGACGCGGGACACGGACCTCGCACTGGTGGCGGGCTGCCTCGTGGGCGCGTGCGTCGGGTTCCTGTGGTTCAACTCGTTCCCGGCGTCGATCTTCATGGGCGACACGGGGTCGCTGGGGCTGGGCGGCGCGATCGCGGCGATGGCGGTGATGACCAAGACCGAGGTGCTGCTGATCATCCTCGGCGGGATCTTCGTGATCGAGGCGCTGTCGGTCCTGATCCAGGTGTTCTCCTTCCAGACGTTCCGCAAGCGCGTGTTCCTGATGGCGCCGATCCACCATCACTTCGAGCTGCAGGCGTGGTCGGAGACGAAGATCATCCTGCGGTTCTGGATCGTCGCCTCGGTGTGTGCGGCGATCGGGTTCACGCTCTACCAGCAGTCGGTGGGATGAGGCGCCTCGTTTCTTCGGGATCGACGTACGAGCGGGACATCGGGTTCTCGCGAGCCGTGCGGGTCGGCGACCACGTGTGGGTGTCTGCGACGGCGGCGATCTCGGTTGACGGCTCGGTGGATCCGTCTGCGGCGCGGCAGGCCGAGCGGTGCCTGGAGATCATCTCGGCGGCGCTGGGTGAGGCGGGCGCGGGGCTCGCCGACGTCGTCCGCACGCGCGTGTATCTCGTCGACGCCGCGGACGGGCCGGCGGTGGGGGAAGTGCACGGGCGGGCGTTCGGAGACGTCCGGCCCGCGAGCGCGTTCATCGTCGTCTCGGGGTTCCTCGACCCGCGCTGGCGGGTGGAGATCGAGGCCGAAGCCGTCGTCGCGTAGCGCCGCCGCGCGCCTCCGGCCCGGCGGCGCCCCTATGCGCGGCGGGCGTCGAGGGCGGCGGCCGTCCGGTCGTTGAGCTCCGTGCGGTCGATGCCGGCCTCTCTGAGCGCGCGCGGGACCGTGCCGGCTTCGGCCCTCAGGAGGGCGAGGAGGATGTGGCCGGACTCGATGCGCTTGTCCGCGCGCACCAGCGAGATGCGCAGCGCGTGCTCGAGCGCGCTCTTGGCGCCGGCGGCCATGCGGGGCTTGGTGGTCGGCCGCGGGGGCGGGACGTCGAAGTCGCCGATCGAGATCCCCACCGCCGCCAGGCTCCGCTCCCGCTCGGCGTCCAGGGCCGCGACCAGGTCATCGCGGCCCAGCCCGACCTCGGCCAGGACACCGCCGACCGTCGTCGTGCGATCGAGGCCGGCGAGCGCCAGCAAGATGTGCTCGGCGTCGATCGTCGGGCTGCCCAGCTCGCGCGCCTCGGCCTCGGCGGCCGAGACTACGAGCCTCGACTCGCGGGTGAACCGTTCGAACATCAGCGCTTCCTCGCTTCCACCCCAACGGCTTTCAGCCGGCGTGCGTGCTTCTTGTGGACGGCTTGCCGCGTGACGCCGAGCGCCTCGGCGATCAGCGACCACGTCCATCCGTCCCGGACGGCACGTTCGACTTCCGAGTCCTCGACCTGGTCGGCGAGGCGCCGCAGGGCGACGACAGCCGCGAGCCCGTCCGACCGGTAACGAATCAGCGCGCTTTGTCACAAGTTCGTGCCGATTCTGTGCCAATCCACGCGCACCCGGACGAGTTCGGCGCGCGAGGCCGTAGCGTCGGCCGCCGACATGCCCACCAGAGGAGGAGCACATGGACCCCGAACGCGTCCGCGAGATCGTCGCCTCGATCCCGGCCGGCGGCTGGATGAGCTACGGCGACGTCGCGCGCGCCGCCGGCGGCACGGACGTGCACGCGCGTGCGCTCAACCAGCGGTTCATCCGCGAGCAGACCCCCGGCTCGCACCGGGTGCTGAAGTCCGACGGGAAGGTCGGCGGGACCGCGCTGGGCGACCCCGCGGCGGTCCGCCGCAAGCTCGAGGCCGAGGGCCTCGAGTTCGAGGGCGGCCGCGCGAACCCCGCCGCACGCGTCAGACCCGAGGTCACGACCGCCGCGTGATACGACAGCGGGGCGGTTCGCTTGAATTCCCGGCGTGATCGAGCGCCCTCCGCTGCCCGCCGGCCCGTTCGTCGTGGTCGGGCTCGCCCGATCGGGCGTCGCGGCGGCGCTGGCGCTGCGGGCTCGCGGCGCGCAGGTGGTCGGCTGCGACGCAGGCGCGGTCGACGATGCCGTGCGGGCGCGCCTGGAGGCCGCCGGGGTCGCGGTGCACGCGCCGTCCGAGGGCGTCGCGCTGCTCGCCCCCGCCGCGACCGTGGTCAAGAGCCCCGGCGTGCCGCAGGACGCACCCGTGATCTCGACGGCTCTCAGGCTCGGCGCGCGCGTCGTCGGCGAGCTGGAGATCGGCTGGCGGCTGTTGCCCAACGAGCTCGTCGCGGTCACAGGCTCGAACGGCAAGACGACGACCGCGGAGCTGATCGGGCACATCCACCGCGAGGCCGGGCGATCCGTGGTCGTGGCGGGGAACGTCGGCACCGCGCTGACCGCGCTGCCAGGCACCATCGAGCGCGAGGCCGTCGTCGTCGCCGAGGCGTCCTCGTTCCAGCTCGAGGACACCGAGGCGTTCGCGCCCGAGGCCGCGGTCCTGCTCAACCTCGCCGAGGACCACCTCGACCGGCACGGCAGCTTCGACGCCTACCGCACGGCCAAGCTCGAGGCGTTCGCCCGCCAGCCCGCGGACGCCCTCGCCATCGCCCCGCCGCACCTCGTGCAATCCCTCGGCGGTGCCGCCGAGCGCGTCACGTTCGGCCCCGGCGGCGACGTCGAGCACCGCGACGGTCGTCTCTGGTGGCGAGGCGAGCCGCTGATGGACGCGTCGGAGATCCGGCTCCGCGGCGAACACAACCGCGAGAACGCGATGGCCGCCGCGGCCGTCTGCCTCGCGCGCGGCCTGCCCGCGGATGCCGTGCGCGCGGCGCTGAACACGTTCCGCGGCGTCCCGCACCGCCTGGAGGAGATCGCCGAGATCGACGGCGTCCTCTACGTGAACGACTCGAAGGCCACCAACGTCGCGTCGGCGGTCGTCGGGATCGAGTCGTTCGCCGGCGGCGTCCACGTCATCCTCGGCGGCCGCGGCAAACACGGCGACTACAGGCCGCTCGCACAGGCCGTCACGGCCCGCGCCCGCGCGGCGTACCTGATCGGCGAGGCCGCACGGGAGATCGGCGACGCGCTGGCCGGCACCGGCGTCCCGCTGCGCGACTGCGGCGACCTCGCGACCGCGGTCGCGGCCGCCCGAGCCGCCGCCGGCCCGGGTGAGGTCGTCCTCCTCTCGCCCGCGTGCGCCTCCTACGACCAGTACCACTCGTTCGAGGAGCGCGGCGACCACTTCCGGGAGCTCGTCGCAGGGGATAGCGCCCCGGGGCCGAAACGGGCGGTGGTCGCAGGGGGATAGCGCCCCGGGGCCGAAACGGGCGGTGGTCGCAGGGAGATAGGCGCCCGTGTCGAAGCCAGGCCTGATGGCCAGGTCTCCGCGCGCGAAGAACCCGTCGCCCACGGCGCGGCCGGCGCGCGCGAAGAAGTCGCAGCCGCTCGAGCACCGGCTCCTGCTGACGGCCACCTTCTGCCTGCTCGCGGGCGGGGCGGTGATGGTGTACTCGGCCTCGTCGGCACGGACGCTGCTCGAAGGCCAGGGCGACGGGACCGCGTACCTCGTCAAGTACGTCGCCTACGGCGCGGTCGGGCTCGTCGTGATGCACGTGATCTCGCGCCACGGCCTCGTCGTCGCCCGCCGCTACACGCCGCTGATCATCCTCGCCGCGGCGGCCATGCTGGTGGCGGTCCTGATCCCCGGCGTCGGCGTTGAGGCCAACGGCGCGCGACGCTGGCTCGGCGCCGGGCCGCTGACGTTCCAGCCGTCGGAGGTCATGAAGCTCGCGCTCGTCCTGCACGCCGCTGCGGTCCTCGGCACCCGCCCGAAGCTCGCCCGCAGCTTGCGTGGCGTGGCCGGCCCGATCCTCGGCGTCGGCGGCGCCGCGGTCCTGCTCATCCTCGCCCAGCCCGACCTCGGCACCGCGCTCGTGATCAGCTTCACCCTCGCGGCGATGCTGGTCGCCGCCGGCATCCCGCTGCGCCAGCTCGGCCTCGTGGCCGGCGCCGGAGCGGTCCTCGTCCTCATGTACGCGCTGATGGACCCCGAGCGGACCGAGCGGCTGACCACCTTCGCCAACCCCTGGGCCGACGCCGCGGGCGCGGGCTTCCAGTCGGTCCAGGGGCAGATCGCGATCGGCTCCGGAGGCCTGTTCGGGCTCGGCCCCGGCCAATCGGTCCAGAAGATCTTCTACCTGCCCGAGGCGCACACGGACTTCATCCTCGCCGTCATCGGGGAGGAGCTCGGGGTGGCGGGGATCAGCGTCCTCCTGTGCCTGTACGGCATGATCGGGTACGCCGGGCTGCAAACCGCCCGCAAGGCCAAGGGCGCCTACGCGAAGCTGCTCGCGGGCGGACTCACCAGCCTCATCCTGTGCCAAGCGCTGCTCAACGTCTACGCCGTCCTCGGCCTCGCGCCGCTCACCGGCGTCCCGCTCCCGTTCATCTCGTCGGGATCGACGTCGCTGATCGTGCTGCTGTGCGCGATGGGGCTGCTGCTCAACGTGGCCGCGGGCGGATCGGCGCACCTGCGCGCCGTGAAGGGCGGGCATGCCGCGCGTCGTGATCGCGGCGGGCGGGACGGCGGGCCACGTCGTACCGGCGATCGCGGTCGCCGACGCGCTGCGGGCTGAGGGCGCGGACGTTCGCTTCGCCGGCGGCGAGCGCGCCGAGCAGGAGCTGGTGCCGGCCGCCGGCTACGAGCTCGACGCGCTGAACGTCGAGGGGATCTCGCGGAGCAACCCGCTCAAGGCCGCCCGGGCGGCGGCGAAGGCCGTCGGGGCGCTCGGCGCGGCTGGACGGCTGCTGCGCCGCCATCGCGCCGACGTCGTCCTCGGCGGCGGTGGCTACGTCGCCGGTCCCGTCGGTCTGGCCGCGGTCCTGCGCGGCACGCCGCTCGTGCTCACCGAGGCCGACTCGCACCTCGGCCTCACGAACCGCCTGCTCGCCGGTCGGGCCCGCCGGGTCTGCCTGGCGTTCCCGATCGAGGGCCGCGACGGCGACCGCTACCTGATCACCGGACGTCCGGTGCCCGAGACGATCACCGACCGCGACGATGCGCGCGAGCGGTTCGGCATCGAGCCCGGGGAGACCGTTGCGCTCGTGTTCGGCGGCTCGCTCGGCGCGCGCTCGATCAACGAGGCCGCCGTGCAGGCGTTTGCCGACACGCCCTACCGCATCCTCCACGTCGCCGGACGGCGCGACTTCGCAGCGCTCCAAGCGCCCGGCCCCCACTACGTGCTGCGCGACTACGTGGTGCCGTTCGGCGTGGCGCTCGCGGCGTCCGACCTGGCGGTCGCCCGCGCCGGCGGCTCGGTGTTCGAGCTCGCCCAGTACGGCCTGCCGGCGCTCCTGGTCCCCTATCCCTACGCGTCCGGCAACCACCAGGCGGCGAACGCGCGCTGGATGGAGCAGGCGGGCGCGGCCACCGTGGTGCCCGACGCCGAGCTGACCCCCGCCCGGCTGCGCGCGGAGGTCGACGCGCTGGTCGAGGACGAGCCGCGCCGCGCCCGGATGGCCGGCGCCTCGCGGCGGCTCGCCCGCCCGGACGCCGCCCAGACCATCGCCCGCGAGGTGCTCGCGGCGGCCGAAAAGGCTTGACTTCGCCCGCGCGGCGGAGTACGTTCCTGCAGAACCCGATTCGACATTGTCGAATCCCTTTCTCCTAAGAGGAGGAGAGAATGGAGTCGTTCACGCTCGGTCAGCGTGCGCTTGCCGAGACGCTCGGTACTGCTCTGCTCGTGCTCGTCGGCCCCGGCTCGGTGGTGGCCACGCTCGTCCTGGCCGGTGACAGCACGCCCGCCGTCACGGGGGCCGACCTGCTCGGCATCTCGTTCGCCTTCGGCCTGATCATCACGGCGCTGGTCTACGCGCTCGGGAAGGTCTCCGGCTGCCACATCAACCCGGCCGTCACCTTCGCGCTCGCCGTCACCAAGCGGTTCCCGTGGCGCGAGGTCCCGACCTACTGGGGCGCGCAGGTCGTCGGCGCCGTGATCGGCGCGCTCGCGATCTGGGCCGTCTTCGCTCAGTCGGGCATCGACCTCGGCATGGGCCAGACCTCGTTCAACGAGGACAGCACGACGTGGGCGTCCGCGATCTTCGCCGAGGGGATCGGCACGTTCATGCTCATGCTGGCGATCCTTGGGATCGTCGACAGCCGGTCGCCGAACGAGCACGCCGGCATCGTGATCGGCGGCGCCGTCGTCGCGATCATCATGGTCATCGGGCCGATCACGGGCGCGTCGCTGAACCCCGCTCGCGCGTTCGGGCCTGAGCTGGTGTCGGCGATCGGCGGCGGCGTGACGCACTGGGGCCAGCTGATCCCGGTCTACGTCCTTCCCGGCCTGGTCGGCTCCGCGCTGGCCGCCTTCGTCTACGACGCGCTCGCAACCCCGCGGCGCATCGCGCGCCCGATCAAGTCCGCCGTCACCACGCCCGACGACGTGCTTGCCGCCAAGTGAGAGGAGACGCTTCATGGCCACGGTCACCCCGACGCAGCGCAAGTTGCTCAACGATCCGGACGCGGTGGTCCGGGAGTCGCTCGCCGGCCTGGCGGCGGCGCACGGCGACATCCTGCGCGTCGACGCCGACGCGCAGATCGTGGTGCGCGCCGACGCGCCGCGGGCGGGCAAGGTCGCGCTGATCTCGGGCGGCGGCTCCGGTCACGAGCCGCTTCACGGCGGCTTCGTCGGGCTCGGGATGCTCGACGCCGCGTGCCCCGGCGAGGTCTTCACGTCGCCGGTGCCGGACCAGATGCTGGCGGCCACCAAGGCGGTGGACGGCGGCGCCGGCGTCGTCCATATCGTCAAGAACTACACCGGCGACGTGATGAACTTCAAGCTCGCCGCCGAGGACGCGGCGGACGAGGGCATCACCGTCGAGTCGGTGCTGATCGACGACGACGTCGCCGTTCAGGACTCGCTCTACACGGCCGGGCGCCGCGGCGTGGGCGCCACCGTTCTGGCGGAGAAGCTCGCGGGCGCGTCGGCCGAGCGCGGCGACGACGTCGCGACCGTCGCGGGCGTCGCCCGGCGCGTGAACGAGCGGTCGCGCTCGTTCGGCGTCGCGCTCTCGTCGTGCATCCCGCCCGCGGCCGGCCAGCCGATCTTCGACCTGCCGCCGGGGGAGATGGAGGTCGGGATCGGGATCCACGGCGAGCCCGGCCGGCGCCGCGAGGCGCTCGGCACCGCGCGGCACATCGCCGACCTCATCGTCGAGGCGGTGGTGAGCGACCTCGACCCGCCCGCAGGCGCCGAGGTGCTCCCGTTCGTCAACGGGATGGGCGGCACGCCGCAGATCGAGCTGTACCTGCTCTACGGCGAGGTCGAGCGGGCGCTGCGCGAGCGCGGCTTGGTCCCGGCCCGGCGGCTCGTGGGCCCGTACATCACGTCGCTGGAGATGGCCGGGGCATCGCTGACGCTGCTCCAGCTCGACGAGGAGCTCACCGCCTTGTGGGATGCTCCCGTCCACACCGCCGCGCTCCGCTGGGGGGTGTGAGCGAGTGCAGCCGACCGTGGGCGCCGCCGTCTCCGTCACCACCTGGATGAGCGAGGTCGCCTCCGCCGTGGAAGCGGAGGCCGACCGCCTCACGCAGCTGGACTCGGCGATCGGCGACGGCGACCACGGCGTCAACATGACCCGCGGGTTCCGGGCAGTGGTCGCGGCGCTCGACGAGGAGCCGCCCGGGCGACAGCTGATCACGGCCGGCAAGACGCTCGTCTCGACCGTCGGCGGCGCGAGCGGGCCGCTGTGGGGGCTCGCGCTGCGACGGGCCGGCCGCTCGGTGGGGGATGCGCCCGAGATCGACGGCCCCGGGCTCGTGCAGGCGCTCGACGCGGCGCTGGCCGCGGTGGTCGAGCTCGGCGCCGCCGAGCCGGGGGACAAGACGATGGTCGACGCGCTCGGCCCGGCGATCGAGGCGCTGCGCGAGCGCCTCGACGCGGGCGGGGAGCTCGAGGCCGCGCTGGACGAGGCGGCGGACGCCGCGGAAGCGGGCGCTCGGGCCACGACGCCGATGCAGGCTCGCAAGGGCCGGGCGTCGTACCTCGGCGAGCGGTCGGTCGGCCATCAGGACCCGGGCGCGACCTCCACCGCGCTGATCATCCGCGCCCTCGGACGGGCCGTCGGCCGGCCGGGCTGATGGCCGAGCAGCGGCTGACGGGCCTCCCCGGCGCGCCGGGTATGGCGGCGGGGCGCGCGCGCGTGCTCCACGCCGTGCACGCGGAATCCGGGGTGGTGCCGGATGCGGGCCGCGCGGCCGAGCTCGAGCGGGCGCGGCGCGCGCTGGCGGCTGCCGGCGCGGAGCTCGAGGCGCTCGCTTCGCGGCTGCGGGCGGAGGAGCGGCCGGACGAGGCGGACGTCGTCGCGACCGGCGCGATGATGGCGGCCGACCCCGCGCTGGACGCGGAGGTCGAGCGGCGCACGAGGGTGGGGCGCCCGGCCACGACTGCGATCCTCGAGGCCTGCGACGAGCACGCGGACGCGATCGCCGCGCTCGGCGACGAACGACTCGCCGCACGCGCGGAGGACGTCCGCTCACTCGGTCGCCGGGCGGCACGATTGGCGGGCGGCGACGATCGCGCGGTCGCGGACGACGACGACCGCGCCGGAGGCGGAGATCGTGCGGCTGCGGGCGGCGACGATCGCGCCGCGGGCGGAGATCGTGCGGCTGCGGGCGGCGACGATCTCGCCGCTGCGGGTGAGGATCGCGCGGGCGAGGCGGTCGTTCTCGTCGCGGACGACCTCGGGCCCGCCGACGTGGCGGAGCTCGACGGGTCGGTCGTGGCGGTCGCTCTCGCCGCCGGGGCGCCGACCGGGCACGCCGCGGTCGTGGCGCGCGGGCTCGGGATCCCGCTGGCGGTCCGGCTCGGGCCGGCGGTCATGGACGTCCGGCCGGGCGCGCCGGTCGCCGTCGACGGCGACGCCGGAACCGCCATGCTCGAGCCCTCCGCGGAGACCCTCGCCGCCGCGACCGCCGGCACCCGGCGGCGGCTCGGCGAGCGGGCGCGGGCGGCGGCCGAGCGCTCCCTCCCCGCGGTGACCCGCGACGGCCGCCGCGTGCGCGTGCTCGTCAACGCCGCCACCGTCGCCGAGATCGACGCCGGCCTCGACGCCGGCGCCGAGGGCGTCGGGCTCCTGCGGACCGAGCTCGAGTTCCTCGATGTGCCCGACTGGCCCGGCGAGGCCGCCCACCGCGCGATGCTGGCGCCGCTGCTCTCGCGGCTGCGCGACCGGACCGCCACGGTCCGGGTCCTCGACTTCGGCGGTGACAAGGTCCCGCCCTTCCTGCGCGGGACGAGCGCCCGCGGCCTGGCGCTGCTGCTGACCGCCCCTGACGCGCTGGCCGCCCAGCTCCGGGCCATCGCCGCCGAGGGCGACGCCACCGACCTCCGGGTCCTGCTGCCGATCGCCGAGCGCGCCGCCGACGTCGAGGCGGTCAGGGCGCTGCTCCCGCCCGGCGTGGCCGTCGGCGCCATGGTCGAGTCCGTCGCCGCCGTCGAGGCGGCCGCGGAGCTGGCGGCCGCGGCCGACTTCCTCTCCATCGGCACCAACGACCTCGCGCACGCTGCGCTCCGCACCGATCGCTTCGCGGCGGGAACCGCAGCGCCGGTGCACGACCCTCGCGTCCTGCGGTTCGTCGCCCGCACCGCCGATGCGGCGCGCGCCGCCGGCGTCACGCTCGAGGTGTGCGGCGAGTCGGCGTCGGATCCCGTTGCGGTGCCGCTCCTGGTCGGCCTCGGGGTCGACGAGCTGTCGGTCGGCGCCGCCCGCGTCGGTACCGTGCGCGCGTGGGTGCGCGAGCTCGACCACGCCGCTGCGGCACGGACCGCCCGCGAGGCGCTGACGCTCCAGAGCGCGGCCGACGTCGAGGCGCTAGTCGCGCAGGCCGGCGACGCAGCCCGCGAGGGCAGCGACGGCCGCGGGAGCGTCGTCGCCGTCGGCCCGCAGGCGTAGGGGGGTGCCGCCCTTGGCCCCGAGGGCGAGGACCGAGAGCAGGCTCTTGGCGTCCGCGTCGCGGGAGCCGGCGCTGATCACGATGCGCGCGCTGAACTGCATCGCCGCACGCACGAACTCGGCGGCCGGGCGGGCGTGGAGATCGACGTCGCGCGGCAGCTCGGTCTTAGAGCTTGCTGTAGCCACGGGCTTCCTCCGCCGCCTGGACGACGAACTCGAGGTCCATGCCCGCCGACGCGGCCACCGCCGCCGCCACGGCGCCCTCCACGAGCGGGGCGTCGGCCAGCCGTGCACGGTCGCCGTCCCCGTCGAGGACCGCGCGGACCGTCAGGATCGCGCTGCCGAGGTCACCGAGGATCACGACGCCGTCGCCGGTCTCCGCGGCGTCGATCGCCTCGCGCACGCGCGCGCCGTCGGTGCCCAGTCCGCCGTCCACGTCGCCGCCCGCGGGCTCGATCCGCACCTGGAGGCCGGCCATCTGACCGGCGAGCTCGGCAGCGCCCAACGCGATCTGGCGGCTGTGCGAGACGATGACGATTCCGACCATGGCAGAAGTCTAAACTATCGAAGTCGATTCGACAATGCCGAATCGTAACCAACAGCCGGCGACCCAACCCGCGGTCCGGCGCGGCACGATCCAGTCCGTCGATCGCGCCGCGCGCATCCTGAAGGCGCTCGCTTCGGGGCCGCGCCGGCTCGGGGTCTCCCAGCTCGCCGACCAGCTCGGCCTCCAGCGGCCGACCGTCCACGGGCTGCTGCAGACGCTCCAGGCGCACGGCTTCGTCGAGCAGGACCGCGACAGCGACAAGTACCAGCTCGCGGCCGGCCTGCTGCACCTCGGCACGTCGTACCTCGACCACAACGAGCTGCGCGCCCGCTCGCTCGTCCACGCCGAGCGGCTGGCCGGCGAGGCGGGGGAGGCGGTGCGCGTCGGCGTCATGCACGGCTCGTCGGTCGTGGTCGTCCACCACGTCTTCCGCCCGGACGCCGCCTTCCAGGTGCTCGAGGTCGGTGCCCAGCTCCCCGCGCACGCGAGCGCGCTCGGAAAAGCGATGCTGGCATGGGCCGAGCCCGAGCTGCTCGCCGAGCTGACCGCCGAGCCGCTCCCGCGGCTGACCCAGAAGACCCTCACGAGCGCCAGGCTGCTCGACGAGCTCGAGACCGTCCGCGAGCGCGGCGTGGCGCGCGAGCGCGACGAGGCCGTGCTCGGGGAGTCGAGCCTCGCGGCGCCGATCTTCGACCACGCGGGGCATGCCGTCGGCGCGATCGGGGTCGTCGGCGACACGCCGCGGCTGCTCCCGCGCGGGCCGGCGAAGCGCGTCGTGACGGCGGTCACCGAGGCCGCCCGCTCGATCTCGCGCGAGCTCGGCGGCGGTCGCAGACCTCCGGGGTGAGCCCGGCTCATGCCGGGCGCCGGCAGGCGCGGGCCGGGCCCGCCGGAAATGCGTCGTAATTCTGGCCGCGCGCACTAGCCACCCTCTAGGGTGGCGGCCGATGACTCCCTGGAGCGGCCGCCGCCTTCACTTCGTCGGCATCGGCGGGGCGGGGATGAGCGGCCTCGCGATCGTCGCCAGGGCGCTCGGCGCCGAGGTGACCGGCTCGGACCGGGCGCCCGACTCGCCGTACCTGCTGCGGAGCGGGCTGACCGCCGTCCCGCACGACGCCGCGAACGTCCCGGACGGTGCGGAGGTGGTGGTCTCGAGCGCGATCCCGCCCGACAACGCCGAGCGTGAAGCGGCACGCGAGCGCGGGCTGCGGGAGCTCCACCGCGCCGACCTGCTCGGCGAGATCACCCGCCTGCGCCCGACGATCGCCGTGACCGGCACGCACGGCAAGACGACGACCTCGAGCATGGTCGTCCACGCGCTGCGCGGCTGTGGGATGGACCCCGCGTACCTGGTCGGCGGCGAGGTCCGCTCGACGGGGTCGAACGCGGGCTGGGGCGCGGGCGAGTGGCTGGTCGTCGAGGCCGACGAGTCCGACCGCTCGCTGCTCAAGCTCGCGCCGCGGATCGCCGTGCTCACCAACGCGGAGCTCGACCATCACGCGACCTACAGCTCGCAGCGCGACGTCGACGACACGTTCCGCGCCTTCCTCGCGCTGGCCGACGAGGTGGTGCTCGGCGACGAGCCGGACCTCGCGCGGTTCGCCGGCCGGGTCGCGCGGCCGGAGCGGGTGGAGCTCGAGCCCGGCGGCTCGCGCTTCGCGGTCGACGGGGTGGCCGTGACGCTCCCCGTGCCGGGCGTCCACAACGCCCGCAACGCGGCGACCGCGCTCGCCGCCTGCGCGCTGGCGGGCGCCGACCTCGCCGAGGCCGCCGCCGCTCTCGCCGACTTCGGAGGGGCGGGCCGGCGGTTCGAGCGGCTCGGCACGACCGCCTCGGGCGCGCTGGTGATCGACGACTACGCGCACCACCCGACCGAGGTCCGCGCCACGATCGCCGCCGCCCGCACGCTGGGGCCCCGGCGCGTGGTCGCGGTCTTCCAGCCGCACCTGTTCTCGCGCACGCGGCACCAGTTCCGCCAGTTCGGCGCCGCGCTCGCGGAGGCCGATCTCGTCGCGGTGCTCGACGTCTACCCGGCGCGCGAGCGGGCGGAGGACTACCCGGGCGTCACCGGCCGGCTCGTCGCCGCGGCCGCCGCCGACGCGGCCGGCGGCCGGCGGGTGGCGTGGCTGCCGGGGTTCGAGGCGGCCGAGGCGTTCCTGCGCACCGAGCTCCGCGAGGGCGATCTGCTGCTCACGCTCGGCGCGGGCGACGTGGACTCGCTCGGCCGGCGGCTCGTAGCGGCCGATCCCGCTCCCTAAGTGCCGCAGTCGACGTTCGCCGGCAGGGGTGCGGCGTTCGACGTCGAAGCGGCCCGCAGTGAGACTCGGACTGCTTCGCGGCGTGCTGGCCGTTGCCGTGCTCGGCGGGCTGCTGTTCGGCGGCTGGCTGTGGGTGCGCGACTCGTCGCTCGCGGCCGTGACACACGTCCGCGTGACCGGGGCGACGACGAGCGAGGAGGGGAGGATCCGCGCCGCCCTCGAGCGCGCCGCGCGCGACATGACCACGCTCCACGTGCGCGAGGAGGCGCTGCACGATGCCGTCGCGCCCTACCCGTCGGTCGCCGGCCTCCGGGTCGAGACCGACTTCCCGCACGCGATGAGCGTTCAGGTGCTCGAGCACCGCCCGGTCGCGGCGATCGAGGTCGACGGCCGCCGCACCCCGGTCTCCGGCGACGGCATCGTCCTCAACGGCGTGCAGGCCGACCGCATGCTCCCCTCGATCGAGCGCAGCCAGACGCCCGCGCGCCGCGTCGAGGACGAGCGCACCCGCTCCGCGCTGGCCGTCGCCGCCGCGGCGCCCGCCTCGCTGCTCGAGCGCAGCGACCGGCTGTCATACGGCCCCGACGGCCTGCTCGTCGACCTCCGCGACGGCCCGCCGCTGGTCTTCGGCACGCAGGACGCCGCCGCCGCCAAGTGGGCGGCCGCCGCTCGCGTGCTGGCCGAGCCGAGCGCGGCCGGTGCGACCTATCTCGACCTCCGCGTGCCCGGCCGCGTGGCCGCCGGAGGCCTCGGACCCGTGCCGCAGGAAGATCCCTCAACCATAGGGTGAGAATGACCCTACCCTCGACCACAAGTGGAGACTTTGCAGCTTTGCAACGCATCTTGCCGAGGTTCGGTTTCTTTGACTTCGGGCACGAAAGCGCCGTAACGTGCCACAATCCGCGCCCTGATCGAGTCGTGCAAAACACTCGACCATAACTAGAGGTCCGGACGGAACACTCCATGGAAGCTGGCAGCTATCTCGCAGTGATCAAGGTCGTCGGTGTCGGCGGCGGGGGCACCAATGCCGTGAACCGGATGATCGACGCCGGCCTCTCGGGCGTGGAGTTCATCGCCTGCAACACCGACAACCAGGCGCTCCAGATGACGGACGCCGACATCAAGCTCAACATCGGCCATCAGCTCACGAAGGGCCTGGGCGCGGGCGCCAACCCGCAGATCGGGCAGGGCGCGGCCGCCGAGTCGCGCGACGACATCAAGGAGGCCCTCAAGGGGGCGGACATGGTGTTCGTCACCGCCGGCGAGGGCGGCGGCACCGGCACGGGCGCCGCGCCCGTGATCGCCGAGATCGCCAAGAACGAGATCGGCGCGCTGACCGTCGGCGTCGTCACGCGCCCGTTCGAGTTCGAGGGCGCACAGCGCGCGCGGCAGGCGCAGGAGGGCATCGACCGCCTGCGCGAGATGGTCGACACGCTGATCGTGATCCCGAACGAGCGGCTGCTCTCCATCGTCGAGCGCCGCACCAGCATCCTCGACGCCTTCCGCGAGGCGGACAACGTCCTTCGCCAGGGCGTCCAGGGCATCACCGACCTCATCACGATCCCCGGCCTGATCAACCTCGACTTCGCCGACGTGCGCACGATCATGCAGGACGCCGGCTCGGCGCTCATGGGCATCGGCACCGCGACCGGCGAGTCGCGCGCCGCCGAGGCCGCCAAGGCCGCTGTGTCGTCCCCGCTGCTCGAGGAGTCGGTCGAGGGCGCCAACGGCATCCTCCTCAACATCACCGGCGGCAAGGACCTCGGCCTGTTCGAGGTCAACGAGGCGGCCGAGATCATCCACTCGGCGGCCGACGCCAACGCCAACATCATCTTCGGCGCCGTGATCGACGACGGCCTGGCGGACGAGATTCGCGTGACGGTGATCGCCACCGGCTTCGACCGCGCCGGCCTGATGGCCACCCGCGCGGAGCGGGAGCGCGGCCCGCGCGACCGCGGCCCGCGCATCGACGAGCGCCAGCGCTCCTCGCTCGAGATCCGCGACGACGATCTCGACATCCCGCCCTTCCTCCGCTAAGCGGGCGCAAAAGTCACTCACGCACGGCCGCCACGCCGCCGATAACGTCGGGTATGGCCGCTCCGCGTCCACTTCGCCTGCTGCTCGTCGCGTGCGCGGCATGGCTCGTGCTGCACGAGCTGCGGGCGGTGCTCGTGCCGGAGCTGGAGATCGGGCCGCTGTTCTCGCGCTTCGCGCACGACGTCGTGCTGATCAGCGCCGCGGTCGCCTGCCTCGCGCGGATCCCGGGCGTGCGCGGGCCGGAGCGGCTCGCGTGGGCGCTGATCGGCTCTGGCGTGCTGGCGTGGTCGTTGGGCGAGATCTACTACACGGCGGTCCTGTGGACCGACCCCGATCCGCCGATCCCGTCGCTCGCCGACGCCGGCTACCTGCTGTTCCCGCCGCTCACGCTGGCCGGCTCGCTCGCGCTGCTGCGCGCGCGTGCCCGCGGCGTCCCGCGGCGCCTCTGGGTCGACGGCGTGACCGCCGCGCTCGGCGTCGCGGGCGTCAGCGCCGCGATCGTGTTCGAGACCGTGCTCGACAGCGTCGAGGGCGCGCCGCTGGGTATCGCGACCGCCCTCGCCTACCCGCTGCTCGACCTCGTGCTGCTGGGCCTCACCGTCGGCGCCCTCGCGAGCACCGGCTGGCGGCTCGACCGCACGTGGATGCTGCTCGCCGCCGGCGTCTCCACCTTCTGGCTCGCCGACTCGCTCTACCTCGTGCGCACCGCCGCCGGCGTGTACGAGTCCGGCGGCTGGTTCGACGCCGGCTGGTGGGCCGGCCTCACCCTGATCGCGGCCGCCGCCTGGCAGCGCCCGCCCGCGCGGGTCGTCCGCCCCGCCGAGGAGCGCGTGCGCGTGATCGCGGTCCCGCTCGCGTTCGGCGCGGTCGGCCTCGGGCTGCTGGTCTACGGCGCGATCGCCGACGTCAACCTGCTCGCCGTCGGCCTCGCGGCCGCCTCCCTGCTCGCGGTGATGGCGCGCGCCACGCTGACCTTCGGCGAGAACGTCGCCATGCTGCGCACCTCGCGCGGCGAGGCGCTCACCGACGCGCTGACCGGACTGGGCAACCGCCGCGACCTCGCTCGCACGCTGGACGAGCTGCTGCCCGAGGCGACGCCGGAGCGCCCGATCGTGCTCGCGCTCTTCGACCTCGACGGCTTCAAGCAGTACAACGACACGTTCGGCCATCCGGCGGGCGACACGCTGCTCGTGCGCCTCGGCGCCAACCTGCGCGCCTTCCTGCACGGCCGCGGTCGCGCTTTCCGCATGGGCGGCGACGAGTTCTGCGCGATCTTCCGCACGGACGGGGGGCTGCACGAGCCGATGGTGCTCGGCGCCGCCGCCGCGCTCTCCGAGCAGGGCGACGGCTTCTCGATCACGTGCTCGCACGGTGCGATCACGCTCCCGGTCGAGGCAAACGACCCGGTCGAGGCGCTGCGGATCGCCGACCAGCGCATGTACGCCAACAAGCACGCCGGCCGCACGTCCGCGGGCCGCCAGAGCAAGGACGTCCTCCTGCGCGCGCTCGCCGAGCGCGACCCCGGGCTCGGCAGCCACTCCGAGGCCGTCGCGCTGGCCACCGCCACCGCGGAGGCGCTTGGGCTTACACCCGACGAGGTCGAGCAGGTCCGCCACGCGAGCGAGCTGCACGACGTCGGCAAGGTGGCGATCCCGGACGCGATCCTCGGCAAGCCCGGGCCGCTGACCGAGGAGGAGTGGGCGTTCGTCCGCCGGCACCCGATCATCGGCGAACGGATCATCCTCGCCGCGCCCGCGCTCGCGCGCGTGGCCTCGCTCGTGCGCTCCAGCCACGAGCGCTGGGATGGCGCCGGCTACCCCGACGCGCTGGCGGGCGACCGGATCCAGGTCGGCGCGCGGATCGTCGCCGTCGCCGACGCGTTCGCCGCCATGACCGCCGGCCGCCCGTACCGCCAGGCCCGTACCGTCGAGGACGCGCTGGCCGAGCTCCGGCGCGAGGCGGGCGCGCAGTTCGACCCCGCCGTGGTCGACGCCTGGTGCGCCGCGCACGAGCGCCGCGCGCTGCCCGCTGCAGTCTAGGCCGCTGCTAGGGTCCGGCGTCGCATGGCCGCCGGTGCCGAGACGCTCAAGCGCACCCCGTTGTACGACCGCCACGTGGCGGCGCAGGCACGCCTCGTTCCCTTCGCCGGATGGGAGATGCCGGTCCAGTACGCGGGCATCAAGGAGGAGCACGTCGCGGTCCGCACGGGCGTCGGCATGTTCGACGTCTCGCACATGGGCGAGGTGGAGACCAGCGGGCGCGACGCCGAGAAGTTCCTGCAGCGCGTGTTGTCCAATGACGTGTCGAAGATCGCGGAGGACGGGGCGCAGTACTCCGTGCTGTGCCGCGAGAACGGCGGCGTCCTCGACGACCTCTTCACGTACCGCCACGGCTCCGGCTTCCTGACCGTCACCAACGCGTCCAACCACGAGCGCGACCTCGCGTGGATGCGCAGGCAGGCCCGCGGCTACGACGTGACGGTCCACGACCGCCTCAGCGACTTCGCGATGCTCGCCGTCCAGGGACCGCAGGCGCGCGAGCTGGTATCGCGACTCGCCGACAGCGAGCTGCCCAAGCGCTTCCGCACCGCCCGGCTGCAGCTCGCGGGCGTCCCGGGCGTCCTGGTCTGCGGCACCGGCTACACCGGCGAGGACGGCGTCGAGCTGCTGATCGCGCCGGGGTATGCGACCACGGTCTGGGACGCGCTGGTGGACGCGGGCGCGACGCCCGTGGGCCTCGGTGCCCGCGACACGCTGCGACTCGAAGTCTGCTTCCACCTGTACGGCAACGACCTGATGGAGGAGCGCGGGCCGATCGAGGCGGGCCTGGGCTGGTGCTGCAAGGAGGACACCGGCTTCGTCGGCTCCGAGGCGGTCCGCGCCGCACGCGAAGCCGGCCCGAGCGAGAAGCTCGTCCCCTTCGCGATGACCGGGCCGGGGATCGCGCGCCAGGGCAACCCCGTCGTGGGCGGCGGCGAGGTGACCTCCGGCACGATGTCGCCGTGCCTGGGGATCGGCATCGGCATGGCCTACGTGCCCGCCGAGCGGGCGGAACCGGGTACCCAGATCGAGATCGACGTCCGCGGCAAGCCGCGCCAGGCCGAGGTGCGGGAGAAGCCGCTCTACTCCAAGGAGCGCTGAACGTGGCCGAAGCGAGCTACCCCGACGACCTCAAGTACCACCCGGAGCACGACTGGGCGCGGATCGACGGCGACGTCGCCACGTTCGGCATCACCTGGTACGCCCAGGACCAGCTCGGCGAGGTCGTGTTCGTCGACCCGCCGGAGGTCGGCAAGACCGTCACGAAGGACGAGCCGTACGCGGAGATCGAGTCCGTCAAGGCGGTGTCGGACGTCGTGGCGCCGCTGTCGGGCGAGATCGTGGAGGTCAACGAGGCGCTCGGCGACTCGCCGGAGCAGATCAACGAGGACCCGTACGGCGGGGGCTGGCTGGTCAAGGTGCGGCTCAGCGAGGCGTCGGAGGTCGAGGAGCTGCTGGACCGCGACGCGTACGAGGGCAGCCTGACTTGAGCCGCTACACCTCCGCCACCGACGCCGACCGGAAGGCGATGCTCGAGGCGATCGGCGCCGGCTCGATCGACGAGCTGTTCGCCGACATCCCCGAGAGCATGCGGCTCGACCGGGCGATCGACCTGCCGCTCGGCAAGCCGGAGCAGGAGGTGTACGCGTACCTGCGCGACCTCGCCGCGCGCAACGTCTCGGCCGAGGACGAGATCTGCTTCCTCGGGGCCGGGATGTACGACCACTACGTTCCCTCGCTGGTCGACGCGCTGCTCTCGCGCTCCGAGTTCCTGACGCCGTACACGCCGTACCAGCCCGAGGTCTCGCAGGGGACGCTCCAGGTCATGTTCGAGTACCAGACCGCGATCAGCGAGCTGACCGCGCTGCCGGTCTCGAACGCGACGCTGTACGAGGCGCCGTCGGCGGTCGCCTCCGCCGGGTGGATGGCGCGGCTCCAGAACGGCCGCGAGCGCTTCCTCGTCTCGCGCGCGCTGCACCCGCACTCGCGCGAGGCGCTCGCCACCACGGCCGCCGGCTACGGCACCGCGGTGGAGGAGGTGCCGCTCTCCGGCGGGGTCACCGACGCGGGCGCGCTGCGCGAGGCGCTCGGCGACGACGTCTCGGCCGTCTTTCTCCAGCAGCCGAACTTCCTCGGCGCCGTCGAGGACCTCGAGGAGCTCGCGCCCATCGCACGTGAGACCAGCGCTCTGCTGGTGGTGCAGGTCGACCCGATGACGCTTGGGGTGCTGAAGCCGCCGGGCGAGTTCGGTGTGGACATCGCGGTGGGGGAGGGGCAGCCGCTGGGAAACCGGCTCGACTACGGCGGCCCGTCATTCGGCTTCTTCGCGGCTCGCGAGGAGTACATCCGCCGCATGCCCGGCCGGATCGCCGGCGAGACCGTGGACGCCGACGGCAAGCGCGGGTTCGTGCTCACGCTGCAGACGCGCGAGCAGCACATCCGGCGCGAGAAGGCGACGCACAACATCACCACCGCGCAGACGCTCAACGCGCTCGCCGGCGTGGTGTACCTGTCGTGGCTGGGGCGGCGCGGGATCGTCGAGCTCGGGGAGCTGCTGGTGCACCGCACGGCCTACGCGAGGCACGCGCTGGCGGAGCTGGAGGGCGTCGAGTTGCTGCACGACCAGCCGGTGGTGCGCGAGTTCGCGGTCCGGCTCGCCGCGCCGGTCGATCGCGTGATCGAGCGCTGCGCCGCCGACGGCGTCAACCCCGGCTACCCGCTCGGCACCGACTACGACGAGTTCGACGACGGGCTGCTGGTGGCGATCACCGAGCAGCGCTCGCGGGCCGACATCGACCGGCTGGCCGAGGTGCTGGGCGCCGCCGTGGCGGCAGAACGACAGGCGATCCACGCGTGACGCAGACGATCTTCGAGAAGTCCGTCGAGGGCCGTCGCGCGTTCGTGGCGCCGGAGCTCGACGTCCCGCGCGACGAGGACGCGCTCCCGAAGCGGTTCCGGCGGGAGGAGCCGCCGCGGCTGCCGGAGATCGCCGAGCCGGAGATCGTCCGCCACTACACGACGCTCTCGACCAAGAACTTCCACGTCGACCAGGGCTTCTATCCGCTCGGCTCGTGCACGATGAAGCACAACCCGAAGCTGCACGAGCGGGTCGCGGCGCTGCCCGGGCACGCGCGGCTGCACCCGCTGCAGGCGCCGTCGCGGGCCCAGGGCGCGCTCCAGCTCATGTGGGAGCTCCAGCGCGCGCTGGCCGAGATCGCCGGGCTCCCGCACGTGTCGCTGCAGCCGTCGGCGGGCTCGCAGGGAGAGCTGGCGGGCGTCCTGCTCACCCGCGCGTTCCTCAAGGCGCAGGGCGAGAACCGGCACAAGGTCCTCACGCCGGACACCGCGCACGGCACCAACCCGGCGACGGTGACGATGGCCGGCTACCAGGTGGTCAAGGTCGGGACCGCCGACGACGGCGGGGTGGACCTCGAGGACCTGCGCTCGAAGGTGGACGAGGACGTCGCCTCGCTGATGCTGACCAACCCGAACACGCTCGGCGTCTTCGACCGCAACATCGAGGAGATCGCGTCGATCATGCACGACGCGGGGGCGACGCTCTACTACGACGGCGCGAACCTGAACGCCGTGATGGGGCGCGCCCGGCCGGGCGACATGGGGTTCGACATCGTCCACTACAACCTGCACAAGACGTTCACCCAGCCGCACGGGGGCGGCGGCCCGGGCGCGGGGCCGATCGCGGTGAGCGACCGCATCGAGCCGTACCTGCCGCGGCCGCAGGTCGTGCGGCACCGTGTAACGTCGCCCGAAGGACGAGCTTGCGAGTCCGGCAGGGCGAAATACATTTTCGGGCTCGACTTCGACCGCCCGGAGTCGATCGGCCGGCTGCGCGGCTTCCAGGGCAACTTCGGCGTCTTCGTGCGCTCCTACGCCTACATCCTGTCGCTGGGCGCCGACGGGCTGGCGGAGGCGAGCGACACCGCGGTCCTCAACGCCAACTACCTGATGGCGCGGCTGCGGGAGCTGTGCGGCGAGCACCTCCAGGTGGCGTTCGACCGCACGTGCATGCACGAGTTCGTGTTGACCGGCGGGCCGATGAAGAAGGCGCTGGGGATCAAGACGCTCGACCTCGCGAAGCGGCTGCTCGACCACGACTTCCACCCGCCGACCGTCTACTTCCCGCTGCTGGTCGACGAGGCGCTGCTCATCGAGCCGACCGAGACCGAGACGCGCGAGACGCTCGACGCGTTCGCCGAGGGGGTCAAGGCGATCCTCGACGAGGCGGCCGAGGACCCGTCGATCGCCCGCGGGGCGCCGTACGAGACGCCGGTGCGGCGGCTGGACGAGGCGGGCGCCGCCAAGCGCCCCGTCGTCCGTCAGGCGATGTGACGCCCGAGACGACGATCCGGGCTGGGCGCCGGCGGGTGCGGATCTCGAACCCGGACAAGGTGCTGTTCCCCGCCGACGGGATCACCAAGCTCGACCTGGCCCGGTACTACGCCGCCGTGGCGCCGGCGATGGTCCCGCACGTGCGCGACCGGCCGCTGAACCTGTGGCGCTGGAACACGGGGATCGAGAACGAGGTCGTCGTCCAGCAGGCGATCCCCAAGGGCGCGCCGGAGTGGGTGCGGCGGGTGACGGTGTCGCGGCGGCGCGGGGGCGACGTGACGCACGCGGTCGGCGGCGAGGCCGCGACGCTGGTCTGGCTCGCCAACCAGAACTGCATCACGCCGCACGCGTGGACGGCGCGCGCGGATCGCCCCGACCATCCCGACCGGATCGTGTTCGACTTCGATCCGCCGGACGACGGCGACGGGCACCTGGAGGCGATCCGCGCGGGGGCGCTGGCGATCGGCGACCTGCTGCGCGAGCGCGGGCTGACGCCGTATGCGATGACGTCAGGCTCGCGCGGGATCCACGTGGTGGCGCCGCTGCGCCGGCGCCACGACTCGGACCGCGTGCGGGTGGTGGCGGGCGAACTGGCCGAGGAGGTGGCCGGCCGGCTCCCGGACCAGCTCACGACCTCGTGGCGCAAGGCCGGCCGGGGCGGGCGCGTGCTCGTCGACGCCGCTCGCAACACGTACGCCCAGACCGCGGTCGCGCCGTACGCCGTGCGCGCGAAGCCGGGAGCGCCGGTCGCCACGCCGCTGTTCTGGGATGAGGTCGCCGACGCCGAGCCGCGGCGGTGGACGCTGCGCGACGTGCCGACGCGGCTGTCGGAGCGCGGCGATCCGTGGGAGGGCATCGGCTCCGCCGCGGCCTCGCTGCCCTGATGAACGTCAACTGCGCTGGGTGGGGGAGCGGGGGAGCCGCCCGCGCGGCCGGATTCGGGCGGTTTTCGCGGCGCTGTCCTGGATAGGTGTCGCATATCGGCACTAGGGCAGGACAGCGGCTCGGATCTTGCCGCGCGGGCGGCACCTCCGCCTCCCTACCCTGCCGCAGTTGACGTTCCCGAGCCGAGTCGCGCCTCCGGCCGGAGCTCGGCCACGGCGCCGCCCGCGAGCCGGTGGCCGAGCGCGGGCGCGTGCTTGAACAGGTTGCTGCCGGCCACGAACTGCAGCGCGCCCGCCTCCCAGACGGCCATGGCGTCGTGGCCCCACGGCAGCTCCGTGACCCAGCACGTGCGGCTCTCGACGGGCGTCGGTTCGAGCCCGGGGAGGTGCTCGGCGACGTATTCCATGGGCTCGCCGACGGCGTAGCGGGTGTCACCGGGCAGCGGGTCGCCGTAGGCGCCGGTGAAGCCGTCCAGGAAGCACGCCAGACGGCCCGGCAGACGGACGGGATACCCGTAGCGCGTGTGGGTGGACACCCGGACCGGCAGGTCGAGGCCGACGCCGGCGGCCAGGATCGCCGTGTCACGGCCCGCGCAGACGATCACGCGGTCGTAGCGCGCGATCGTGCCGCCCGCCCGGACTTCGCCGGACGGCGACAGCTCGACCACCTCGTCGGCGACCAGGCGGTCGCCGAGCGCGGCGACCAGCGCGTCGACCGCGGCGCGGGTGCGGATCACGCCGCCGTCCTCGTCGAGCATCGCCGGGCCCGGTCGAGGCGCGAGGATCGGCAGGGCCTCGGCGGCGTCGACGAGCCGCGCGCGGACGCCGGCTTCGCGCAGGAGCTCGTACCGCCGCTCGACGGCGGGTCCGAACGCGACCGTCCCCACCGGCGCGACGAGCTCGACGCCGAACCGCTCCTCCCACGCCCGCCAGCGCGCGCGGGCTTCGACGGCGAGCTCCACCAGCCGCGGGTCGTCGTGGGCGTGCCGGAAGATCCGCGACTCGCCGCCCGACTGCGCCGCCCCGGGCGCGCCGCGCTCGTAGACCGTCACCGCCGCGCCGCGCGCCGCGAGCTCGTACGCGGTCGCCAGCCCGACGATCCCCGCACCCACGACGGCGAGCGTTGACGCCACGCCGCGACCCTACCCGCGCGGCGACACGCTCGCGTAGGCGCCATCGGTGTAGGCGAGCGGCGGCGCCTCGCCGGCCTCGGCCGCGAGCACGTTCCCGACGATCACCGTGTGCGAGCCGGCCTCGACGGTGGAGGCGACGAGGCAGTCGAAGCGCGCCGCCGCGTCGGCCAGCAGTGGGACCCCGGTCGCGCCCGCCTCCCAGGACCCGACGCCGAAGTCGAACCGGGACGGCGTGCGCCCCGCGAACGTCTCCGCCAGCGCGGCCTGCCCCTCGCCCAGCACGTTGACGCCGAACGCGCCGTTGGCGCGGATCGCGGCCACGAGCGGCGACCGCCGCGAGATGCACACCAGCAGCATCGCCGGCTCCGCGGAGACGGACGCCAGCGCGCTCACCGTCAGGCCGAGCCGGCCGCCGACGCCGTCCGTCGTCACCACGGTCACGCCGGTCACCGCTGCGCGCATCGCGCAGATGAACTCGCGCCGGTCGGCGGACGTGGTGGAGACGGCGAGGCGGGCGCTCATGCGAGGGGAGTCAACCGGGCCGCGCCCAAGGCCCGGTAGCGCGCGGGTAAACGGGGCGATTTACCCGGCCGCTACCGGCACACAACCGGGGTCGCGTCTGCTTCCACCACGCCCTATCCCACCAAGGAGGCCGACGTGACGCAGGTGCTCGAGACGATCCGCAACGGGGTCGACACGCAGCAGATGTATGGAACCCTCGACGCGATCAAGGCTCAGCCCGAGCTCGGGGTCTTCCAGTTCCGCGCCACCAACCACTGGCTCGACGGCTCGCACAACCGGACGACCATCCAGCAGTTCTACGGCGCCGGCCAGGAGGACACGACGCGCGACCGGCCGTTCGTGATCGACGCCGGCGAGCCCGCAGTGCTGCTCGGCAGCGACACCGGCGCCAATCCCGCCGAGTATCTCCTCCACGCGCTGGCCGCGTGCCTGACCACGTCGCTGGTCTACGTCGCCGCCGCCCGCAAGGTGCGGCTGACCGAGGTCCGCTCCACACTGGAGGGCGACATGGACGTCCGCGGCGCCCTCGGCCTGTCCGACGAGGTCCGCAACGGCTTCAGCCGCATCACCGTGACGTTCGAGGTCAAGGGCGACGCGCCGGAGGAGAAGCTGCGCGAGGTCGTGGCCCGCGCGCAGGCCCGCTCGGCCGTCTACGACATGGTCACGAACGGCGTCCCCGTCGACGTGGTCGTCCACACGCCCTGATGCTCGACCTGACCGCGCGCACCGAGCCGGGCGCCCGCCTGGTCGCTCTCGCCGAGACGCTCGCCGACGACTGCGCCACGCGCGCGGCCGTCCACGATCGCGAGGCGACCTACCCCCACGCGAGCGTGGCCGCGCTCCGCGCGGCCGGGTACTTCGCCGCCGCCGTGCCGGTGCAGCACGGCGGCATGGGCGTCGCGTCGGTGCACGACCTGATCGTCGCCGCGAGCCGGCTGGCTCGCGGCGACGCGTCGGTCGCCATCGGCGCCAACATGCACATGGCGGTGCTGCGCAACATCCTGCGCCGCTGGGAGATGGCCGTCGCCGCCGGCAAGGACCGCCGTGCCGCCGCCTTCGCCGCCACGCTCGAGGACGTGGCGCGCGACCGCGCCGTGATCGCTACGGCCGTCAGCGAGCCCGGGCAGGACCTGACGCGCCCGTCGACGACCGCCGAGCGCACGGCCGGCGGGTGGCGGATCGAGGGCCGCAAGGTGTTCTGCACGATGGCCCCCGCCGCCACCGTCCTCTTCACGGCGGTCACGTTCCTCGACGACGACGGACGGGAGCGCTACGGCTACGCGCGCGTTCCCGCGGGAACGCCAGGCGTCGTCATCCACGACGACTGGGACGCGCTCGGCATGCGCGCGTCCGGCAGCAACTCGGTCAGCTTCGAGGGCGTCGAGCTGCCGAAGCCGGCCCTGCGCGGCGGCTTCCCGATCGGCAGCGCGACCGACTACATGGAGTCGAACCTCGCGGCCGGGCTGTTCCACGCGTCGGCGTCGCTCGGGATCGCCGAGGCCGCGCACGCGAGCGTGGGCGCGAGGGAGGACGACGCGCGCGGCCGCATGCTGGTCGCCGAGAACGCGATCGAGCTGTCCGCCGCACGGGCCGCGCTCGCCCGCGCGTCGACGCTGATCGACGACCACTACGCCGCGAACCCGACCGCGGTGGGCGCCGGCAAGGACCTCACCGCCGTCTTCGCCGAGGCCCAGGCGACCAAGGCGTTCGTGAACACCGTGGCGGTCCGCATCGTCGACAGGGCGCTCGCCCTCTCCGGCGGCGCCGGCTATCGCAGCGGCCACCCGCTCGCCCGCGCGTACCGCGACGTCCGCGCCGGAGCGTTCATGCACCCGCTGGGCGCAAATCGCGCGTACGACTTCGTGGCGGACGTGGCTCTCGGAGGTGAGCCCGTGCTTCACTGACGGGGTGGTCATCTTCTCCGGCATCCAGCCCACCGGGCGCAAGCACCTCGGCAACTACATCGGGGCGATCCTCCAGTACGTGGCCGGGCAGGATCGCGGGGACCCGGCGATCTACTGCATCGTCGACCTGCACGCGGTCACCGTCCCGTACGACCCGGCCGAGCTGCGGGAGCGGACGTACGACACGCTCGCGATCCTGATGGCCGCCGGGCTCGATCCCGAGCGTTCGATCCTCTTCCGCCAGGCCGACGTGATGGAGCACGCCGAATTGAGTTGGCTGCTGTCGAGCGTCACGCCGCTGGGCGAGCTCAACCGCATGCACCAGTTCCGCGACAAGTCCGCGGCGCAGCGCGAGCTGGTGTCGGCGGGGTTGCTCTTCTACCCGGTGCTCCAGGCCGCCGACGTGCTCGCGTACCGCGCGCACGAGGTGCCGGTGGGGGAGGACCAGCGCGAGCACCTGGAGTTGATGCGGCGGACCGCGGAGCGCTTCAACAGCCGCTTCGGCGAGACGCTCGTGGTGCCGGAGCACCGGATCCCCGAGGTCGGCGCGCGCGTGCGCGACCTCCAGGATCCAGACCGCAAGATGTCGACCACCGGGTCCACCGAGCTCGGCACCGTGTACGTGCTCGACGAGCCGGACGCCATCCGGCGCAAGTTCAAGCGCGCCGTGGCGGACTCGGGGCGCGAGATCGTCCGCGGCGACGACAAGCCGGGCATCTCGAACCTGGTCGAGATCATGGCCGTGGCCCGCGGCGTGGCCCCGGCGGAGATCGAGCGCGAGTTCGAGGGCTCCGGGTACGGCGACTTCAAGACCGCGGTGGCCGACGCCGTGGTGGATTGGCTGGCCCCGGTGCGCGCGCGCTACGAGGAGCTGCGCAGCGACGACGGCGAGCTCGAGCGGATCCTCGAGCTCGGCGCGGACAAGGCGCGCGCGATCGCCTCCGTGACGGTCGCGGACGTCCGAGAGGTGATGGGGGTGGGCCCCGCGGGCCGCGGCGCAGGCTCCCCGCGCGACTCCGTCGGGTCAGGCGCCTAGCCTGTCGCGGACCGGATGGCCACCATCGCCCACCGCCTCGAGCTGGACCTGGACGTCTTCGCCGGTCCGTTCGACCTGCTGCTGTCGCTGATCCTGCGCGAGGAGCTCGACCTGCTGGAGGTCGAGCTGGCGGAGATCGTGCTCTCGTACGTCGACCACCTGGAGGCGGAGGGCGAGCTCGACCTCGAGGCCGCCACCGAGTTCCTGGTGCTGATCGCCGCGCTGCTGGAGCTCAAGTCGCGGCTGATGCTGCCCGGCGAGGAGCTGATCGAGGACCTCGAGGGGCTGGGCCCGGCCGAGGCGGCCGAGGAGCTGCTCGAGCGGATGCTCCAGTACGCGCGCTTCCGGGGCGCCGGCGGCTGGATCGCCCACGCGCACGCCGCCGGCCGCGGCTACCTGCACCGCTCGGCGCCGCTGCCGCCGGAGCTGCGGCGAGTCTCCGTCGAGCTGGCGGAGCGGGCGTACGACCCCGACGTGCTGGGCCAGGCGCTCGGCTCGCTGCTGCGCACGCCGCCGCCGCTCGACCTGCGGCACATGGACGCGCCGCGCGTCACGGTCGCCGACCGGCTGGCGGTGCTGCGCCGCCTGCTGGCGCGCGGGCGGTTCTCGTTCGACGAGGCCGTGGAGGGGGCGGACCGCGTGACCGTCGCGGTGACGCTGTTCGCGCTGCTCGAGCTCTACAAGGCCGGCGAGGCCGCGTGGGAGCAGGCCGAGCCGTTCGGGCCCATCACGGTGGAATCCGCCGGCGCGGATTCCACGGCGAGTTCGGTTCGCGAACATCGCGCCGAGGTTGTTCGATGAGCGAGCTCGCGCGGCAGGTCGAGGCGCTGCTGTTCCTCGCGCCCGAGCCGGTCTCGCTCGAGGAGCTGGCCGACGCGCTGCAGGCGGGTGAGGAGATCGTGCGCCGAGCGCTCGACGAGCTTGGCGGCGCGCTCGACGGCCGCGGCGTGGTCCTGCGCGAGGTCGCCGGCGGCTGGACGCTCGCGTCGCACCCCGACGCCGAGGACGCCGCGCGCAGGCTGCTGGCCCGCCCGCGGACGCCGGCGCTGACCGCGGCGCAGGCCGAGACGCTGGCGATTGTCGGGTACCTCCAGCCGGTCTCGCGGCCCGAGGTCGCTCGCATCCGCGGCGTCGCGTCGGAGTCCGCGACCGCGGCGCTGACCGAGCGCGGGCTGATCGAGGAGGCCGGCCGCTCCCAGTTCGGCGCGATCCTCTACCGCACCACGCCGCTGTTCCTGAAGCTGTTCGGCCTGCGCTCGCTCGACGACCTGCCCCCGGTCGAGCAGTGGGACCCGAGCCCGGAGGACGAGGCGGCGCTTCGCGACCGCTTGCTCCGCGCCGGCGAGCAGCGCGCGGGCTAGGCCGCCTTCGCCGCCAATTGGCCGCAGGCGGCGTCGATGTCGCGGCCGCGGGTGAGGCGGACGGTGGCGCGCAGGCCGTGCTCCTCCAGCGCCGCCTTGAACGCCGCGATGGCGGCGGGTGAGGAGCCGTCGTATGCGCCCGTCGGGTTGTACGGGATCAGGTTGACCTTGTAGACGCGCGGGTCAAGCAGCCCGGCAAGGCGCACCGCCTGCGCGTAGGTGTCGTTGACGCCGGCGAGCATCACGTACTCGATGAACACCTTGCGGCGGCGGCGCGCGTAGTGGGCCTCGCACGCCTCCAGGACCTCGCCGATCGGGTGCCGGTCGTTGATCGGCATGATCCGCGAGCGCAGCTCGTCGTCGGGCGCGTGCAGGGAGAACGCGAGCCGGATCGGCATGTCGCTCTCGGTGAGGGCGCGGATGCCGGGCACCCAGCCGACCGTCGAGATCGTGGTCCGGCGGTGCGTGATCCCGACGTCGGGCAGCCGCCGCGCCGCCTCCAGCACCTGCGGCAGGTTCATCATTGGCTCGCCCATCCCCATGAACACGAGGTGGTCGACGGGCTCGATGCGGCGGAAATGCAGGACTTGGTCGAGGATCTCGGAGGCCGTCAGGTTGCGGCCGAACTTCATCGCCCCGGTAGCGCAGAACGTGCACGTCAGCGGGCAGCCCGACTGCGAGCTCACGCACACCGACCGCCGCCCGTCGCGGTAGCGCATGAGGACGGCCTCGACCGGCCGCCCGTCGCGCGTGTGGAACAGCGCCTTGACGGTGCCGTCGGAGGCATGCGCCTCGTGCACGGTGTCCAGGCTGGAGAACGGCACCTGCGCGGCGAGCGAGCCGCGCAGCGCGGCCGGCAGGTCCGTCATCTGCTCATAGCCGGCCGCGCCGCGCGCGGCCCAGCTCCACACCTGGCGGGCGCGATAGGCGGGCTGGCCGGCCAGCGCTTCGTCGAGCAGCGCGAGGTCCACGGCCCTATGGTGGCACTGTGGTCCGGACCGCGGATACGCCAACCGCCAGGCCGCCCCACGGTCGGAACCACTGATGCGCCTCGCCAAGTACCTCGCCCACGCGGGCGTCGCCTCGCGACGCGCCTCCGAGCTGCTCGTGTTCGCGGGTCGGGTGAGCGTGGGCGACGAGGTCGTGCGGGACCCGGCGCGGGACGTCGACGGCAGCGTGCCGGTCGCGGTCGACGGCAAGCCCGTGCGCGTGTCGACGGGCCAGCGCGCCGTCTACGCCGTCCACAAGCCGCGCGGCGTGGTCTCCACGGCGCACGACCCGCAAGGGCGGCCCACCGTCGTCTCGCTGGTGCCGAGCGCGCGACGGCTGTACCCCGTCGGCCGCCTCGACGCCGAGACCACCGGCTTGATCCTGCTGACCGACGACGGCGCGCTCGCCCATCGCCTCACGCACCCCTCGTTCGAGGTGCCACGCACCTACCACGCGAAGGTCCGCCACGCCCCCGTCCGGGAGGCGGCGCTCCAGAAGCTGCGCGAGGGGGTCGAGCTCGACGACGGGCGCACGGCGCCGGCGCGGGCGAAGCGGCTGGCTCCCAACCGGGTCGAGATCACGATCCACGAGGGCCGCAAGCGCCAGGTGCGGCGGATGCTCGAGGCCGTCGGCCATCCCGTGGTCGCGCTCGAGCGCGTCCGCTTCGGCCCGCTGTGGCTGGGCAAGCTCGAGGAGGGCAAGCACCGCCGCCTGACCGCGCCCGAGATCGAGAAGTTGAGGGGCGCCGATAAGGTGCGCCGCCGATGAGGCTGATCGCGCTGCGCGGCGCCACCACCGTCGAGGCCAACGAGGCGGAGCCGATCCTGCACGCCACCGAGGAGCTGATGGGCCAGTTGCTCGATCGCAACCGGCTCGATGCCGACTCGATCGTGAGCTGCATCTTCACGCTCACTGAGGACCTCGACGCCGAGTTCCCGGCCGTGGCCGCGCGGCGGATGGGGCTGAGCCGCGTACCGCTGCTCTGCGCGCGCGAGCTGCCGGTGCCGGGCTCGCTCCCGCGCGTGATCCGGGTGCTCATGCACTGCTATCCGCCGGTCGGGGTCGACCCCCAGCACATCTACCTCGGGGAGGCGCGCCAGCTCCGGCTGGACCTCGAAGGCGCGCAATAGACTGCGACGCATGGCGCTGGAGTTCGCGAGCAAGGTCCGCCGCATCCCGGTCTACCCGGCCGCCGACGGCTACGCCTCCGAGGGCGAGATCGCGAAGCTGGCCTCCAACGAGTCGCCCTACGCGCCGCACCCCGCGGTCGTGGAGGCGATCACCAAGGCGCTGACCGGCCTCAACCGCTATCCCGACCCGACCAACGCGGCGCTGCGCCGCAAGCTGGCCGACCGTCACGGCGTGCCGGCCAACCGGATCGCGATCGGCAACGGCTCGTGCGACATCCTGCTCGCCGCCGGGGACGCGCTGCTCGAGCCCGGCGCCGAGCTCGTCTACGCGTGGCCGTCGTTCTCGGTCTACCCGCACCTGGCGGCCGCCTCTGGCGCCCGGGCGCTCGAGGTCCCGCTCGACGCCCAGCACCGCCACGACCTCGAGGCGATGCGGAAGGAGATCACCGTCGCCACGCGTCTGGCGATCGTCTGCAACCCGAACAACCCGACGTCGACCGCGCTGCCGTTTGACGAGATCGCCGCCTTCGTGGCCGACGTCCCGCGCCACGTCTGCGTGGTCCTCGACGAGGCCTACTGCGAGTTCAACATCCTCCAGGACCCCGACGAGTCGATCGCGCTGCTCGACCGCCACCCGAACCTCGTCCTCCTGCGCACGTTCTCGAAGATCTACGGCCTGTGCGGCCTGCGCGTCGGCTACGGGCTGTGCGGCTCCGAGGAGTTCCGCACCGCCGTCGACCAGGTGCGCCAGCCGTTCTTCTGCAACGCGGCCGCCCAGGCCGCCGCGCTCGAGGCGCTCAACCACCAGGACGAGGTCGTGCGCCGCGTCGAGCGCAACCTCGCCGAGCGGATCGGGCTCGACGACGGGCTGCGCGCGCTGGGGATCGAGCCCGCGGAGTCGCAGGCGAACTTCGTCTGGTTCGACCTCGGCGACGGCCGCGAGGAGGCCGAAGTCATGCAAGGGCTCGCCCAGCGCGGCGTGCTCGTGCGCGCCGGCGGGGCGCTCGGCCGCGAGGGGGCCCTGCGCGTGACCGTCGGCACCCAGGCCGAGAACGAGCGCTTCCTCGAGGCGCTGGCGGCGCTGCTGTGATGATCATCCCGACCCTCCGCTACGAGGACGCCCAGGCGGCGATCGTCTTCCTTGTGAACGCGTTCGGCTTCGAGCGCCACCACCTCACCGAGAACGACGACGGCACCATCGCGCACGCCGAGCTCACATACGGCTCGGGCATGGTCATGCTCGGCACGGCGCGCGACGGCGATCGCTTCTCCACCGGCCGGGCGGTGACCTACGTGGTGACCGACGACCCGGACGCCGTCCACGACCAGGCGAAGGCGGCCGGGGCGACCATCATCCAGAAGCTCACCGATCAGGACTACGGCTCGCGCGAGTTCGCGGCCGAGGACCCCGAGGGCAACGTCTGGTCGTTCGGGACCTACGATCCGTTTGCCGCGTAGCCTTCGGGCTGCTACAAATCGTCGTTCGCATGACCGCCCGCCCCGCACACCCGACTCTGTCCCAGCGGGGCTACGCGTACTTCTCCTACCGCACCTGGCGATTTAGCTAGGCGCTCGGCCGGTGCGGCACTCCGCACCGCTGATTGGGCCCACCCGCCCTTCGGGCCGAGCGCCGCTCAAGCGGATCGTTCGTAGAGTGTGCAAAGACCTAGGAGAAGCAAGCAGATGATGATCGTGATGAAGGCGGGAGCGACGGAAGCGGAGATCGAGTCCGTCATCAAGCGCATCGAGTCCGTCGGGGCGCGCGCGCACCCCTCGCGCGGCGAAGAGGTCACCGTGATCGGCGCCATCGGCGACCGCGAGCACGTCGCCCGGCTCGGCCTCGAAGGTGCACCGGGCGTCGCCCAGGTCGTACCGATCCTCAAGCCCTACAAGCTCGCCTCGGCGCAGGTCCGCCACGGCGAGCGCACGGTGATCGACGTCGAGGGCCGCAAGATCGGCGGCGACCACTTCTCGCTCATCGCCGGGCCGTGCACGGTCGAATCGCGCGACCAGACGCTCGGCACCGCCCGCGCGGTGGCCGCCGCCGGCGCGTCGCTGCTCCGCGGCGGCGCCTACAAGCCGCGGACGTCGCCGTACGCCTTCCAGGGCCTCGGCCAGGAGGGCCTGCGACTGCTCGCCGAGGCCAAGGAGGAGACCGGCCTCCCGATCGTCACCGAGCTGATGGACGCGCGCGACATGGAGGCCGTGCTCGAGGTGGCGGACGTCATCCAGATCGGCGCGCGCAACATGCAGAACTACGCGCTGCTGTCCGAGATCGGCCGCGCCGGCAAGCCGGTGCTGATCAAGCGCGGGCTCTCGAGCACGCTCGAGGAGCTGCTGATGGCGGCCGAGTACGTGCTCAAGGAGGGCAACCCGAACGTGCTGCTGTGCGAGCGCGGCATCCGCACGTTCGAGACCGCCTACCGCTTCACGCTCGACATCACTGCGGTCCCGGTGCTCAAGGAGCTCTCCCACCTGCCCGTGATCGTCGACCCGAGCCACGCCGCCGGGCGCCGCGATCTCGTGGGGCCGCTGTCGCTGGCCGCCGCCGCGGCGGGCGCCGACGGGATCATCGTCGAGGTGCACCCGCACCCCGAGGAGGCGATCTGCGACGGTCCGCAGCAGCTCTACGCCGACCAGTTCGCCGAGTACGCCGAGCTGGTCGAGCGCGCCGCCGCCGTCGCCGGCAAAGTGCTCTCCAACGTGTGATGCAGGTGGGCTCGCGCCGGCCCGTCGTGGCCGTGGTCGGCGTGGGCCTCATCGGGGGCTCGATCGGGCTGGCCGCGCGCTCGCGGACGGGCGCCGAGGTGCGCGGCTGGGATCCCGGTGACGGCGTGCTGGCGGCCGCGGTCGAGCGCGGCGCCGTGACCGTCGCGGCCGGTTCGCTGGCCGAGGCGGTGGCCGGCGCCGACGTCGTCTTCGTCGCCGTGCCGGTCGGCGCGCTGCCGCCGGTGGTGTCCGAGGTCCTGGCGGCGGCGGGCGAGGACTGCGTGGTCACCGACGTCGGCTCCACGAAGCGCTCGGTGGTCGCGGCGGTCGACGACGAGCGGTTCGTCGGCGGGCACCCGCTCGCGGGCGCCGAGACCGCCGGGGTCGAGCACTCGCGCGCCGACCTGTTCGACGGCGCCACCTGGTACCTCACGCCCACGGCGCGGACCGGCGGCATCCTCTACGAGCGGCTCCACCGGCTGCTGGTCGAGCTCGGCGCGCGCCCAGCGGCGCTGGACGCCGAGACGCACGACGCGCTGCTGGCTACCGTCTCCCATCTCCCGCACGTGCTCGCCAACGTGCTGGTCGCGCGGGCGGCGCGGGTCCTGTCGGACGAGGGCGAGCGGCTCCCCGCGACCGGCCCGTCGTTCCGCGACGCCACCCGGGTCGCGGGCGCGAACACCGACATCTGGCGCGACATCTACCTCGCCAACGCCGACGCGCTGGTCGACGCGATCGACGACACCGTGCGGCGGCTCGGCGAGGTCCGCGACGCGCTGGCGGCGGCCGACGGCACCGCGGTGCAGGCGTGGAACGACGGCGCTCGCGAGGAGCGCCGACGGCTGCTCGAGGCCGACCTTGCGGGCGGCGAGGTGCACGAGCTGCGGGTGTCGGTCCCGAACCGGCCGGGCGTGGTCGCCGAGGTCGCGCTCGGGCTCGGACGGGCGGGCGTCAACATCCTCGACATGGCGCTCTATCCCGCCGCCGACATGTCCTCGGGCACGATCGCGCTCTGGGTGGCCGGCGACGAGCTGGCGGACGAGGCGCAGGCCGTGCTGGAGGGCCTCGAGCTGACGGTGGCGCGCGCATGAGGTTCTCGCCGGGCGAGCCGCTGCGCGGGACGGTCGTCGCGCCGCCGGACAAGTCGCTCTCGCACCGGGCCGCGCTGCTGGCGGCGATGAGCGACGAGCCGGTCGCGATCACGGGCTATCTCGACGCCGCGGACACCAACTCCACGCTCGCCGCGGTGCAGGCGCTGGGGGCGCTCGTTGAGCGGCGCGACGGCTCGCTGGTGGTGCGGGGAGTCGGGCTGCGGGCGGCCGCGCCGGCCGAGCTGATCGACGTCGGCAACGCGGGCACGCTGATGCGGCTCCTGCCGGGCTGGCTGGCCGGGCAGGCCGACGGCCGCTGGACGCTCGACGGCGACGCGTCGATCCGGCGGCGGCCGGTGGACCGGATCGCCGCTCCGCTGTCGCTCATGGGGGCGCGCATCGACGCCCGCGACGGGCGCTTCCCGCCGTTCACGGTGACCGGCAGCGCGCTGAGCGGCATCGAGTACGAGCTGCCGGTGGCGTCCGCGCAGGTGAAGTCGTGCGTGCTGCTGGCGGGACTGCTCGCGAGCGGCCCGACCACGGTGGTCGAGCCGCAGCCGAGCCGCGACCACACCGAGCGGATGCTGGCCGCGGCCGGCGTGGCGATCGCGCGCGAGGGGGACCGGGTGACGGTCTCCGCGCAGGACGAGCTCGAGCTCGGCTCGCTGCACGTGCCGGGCGACCCGTCCTCGGCCGCCTTCCACGCGGCGGCGGCGGTGCTCGTGCCGGGCTCCCGGATCGTGATCGAGGGCATGGGCGCGAACTGGACGCGCACGGGGTTCTTCCGGATCCTGCGGCGGATGGGCGGCGTGGTCATCGGGCCGCTCGAGGAGCCGTCCGCGGGCGTGCCGGCGGCCGAGCCCGTCTGCGAGCTCGACGTCGCCAGCGGGCCGCTGATGGGCACGGTCGTGGAGCCGGACGAGGTGCCGCTGGCGATCGACGAGCTGCCGCTGGTCGCGCTGCTCGGCTGCTTCGCCGAGGGCACGACAGTCGTGCGCGGGGCGGGCGAGCTGCGCGTCAAGGAGAGCGACCGGATCGCGACCGTGGTCGACGGTCTGCGCGGACTGGGCGCCCGGATCGAGGCGACCGAGGACGGCTTCGCCGTCGTCGGCACCGGCGGGCTGCGCGGCGGCGTGATCGAGGCGCACGGCGACCACCGGCTCGCGATGCTGGGCGCCGTCGCCGGCCTCGCATCGCGCGAGGGCGTCGAGGTGGTCGGCATGGAGGCCGCCGCGGTGTCCTATCCGCGCTTCGAGGCCGACCTCGCCGCGTTGCGGGGCTGATGGGCGGCCAGTTCCACTTCCACCCGGACGACTATCTCGAGCTGATGCTGTCCGAGATGCCGGGCTACCACCGGCTGCAGGACGAGGCCGCGGCGGCGACGGGGTCGGGCCTCGGGCGGCTCCTGGAGCTCGGCACCGGAACCGGCGAGACCGCGCGGCGCGTGCTGGCGCGCCATCCGGGCGCGTCGCTGGTCGGGATCGACGAGAGCGCCGACATGCTCGCGGCGGCACGAGACGCGCTCCCGGGCGCGGACCTGAGCGTCGCGCGACTCCAGGACGTCTTGCCGCCGGGGCCGTTCGACCTCGTGTTCTCGGTCCTGACCGTGCACCATCTCGACGGGCCGGGGAAGGCCGACCTGTTCGCGCGCGTGGCCGCGGTGCTCCGGCCGGGCGGCCGGTTCGTGATCGGCGACGTCGTCGTCCCCGACGATCCCGCCGACGCCCGCACCCCGCTGTCGCCGGAGTTCGACATGCCGAGCGCGGTCGACGAGCAGCTCGAATGGCTCGGCGCCGCCGGGTTCGATGCGGTGATCGCGTGGGCTGAGCGAGACCTGGCCGTGCTGGTGGCGCAGGCGAGGGAGGCGGGCGACCCGCTTCGGCCGCGATCCCGCCCTCCCTCAATGCCCGAGGTTCGTCCCTAGGCAGCGCGCGTGCGGCGCGGCGGGGCGACGGCGCGCTCGATCGCCGCGGCCAGCCGCGGCGCCTCGTCCGGCCGGAGCTCGGCGGTGGTGATGCGGATCGCGGGGCCGGGGGAGAGGCGGTACGGCGCTCCGGCCGCCACGGCCCAGCCGTCGTCGAGCAGCGCGCGCACGGCGGCGAGCTCGTCGGGCACGGGGACCCAGAGGTTGATGCCGCTCGGCGCGGGGGCGGCATCGACCAGCGCGGCGAGCGCGTCCCGGCGCTCGGTGTAGGCGTCGGCGGCGCGCGCCACCTGTGCAGCCACGTCGGGGTCGGCCCAGAGCCCGGCGACGAGCCGCTGGACGAGCCCGCTCACCCAGCCGGGGCCGAGCGACTGGCGGCCCTCGACCCGCGCGAGGGTCGCCTCGTCCCCGGTGATCACGGCGACGCGCAGGTCGGGGCCCAGCCACTTGGAGACCGAGCGCACCGCGGCCCAGCGGCTGCGGCCGGCGACGAGCGTGTGCCACGGCGTGCCGGCCACGGGACCGAGGTGGTCGTCCTCGATCACGAGCACGTCGTCGGCGAGCACGTCGCGCAGCTCGCGGGCGCGCTCGGCGTCGAGCGCCGAGCCGCACGGGTTGTGGCCGCGCGGGGTGTGCACGACGGCCCGGGCTCCTGCCTGCTGGGCGGCGGTGAGCGCGGCCGGGAGCATGCCGCGGGCGTCGACGGCGACCGGCACGAGCCGCAGCCCGAGCATGCGAGCGAGGTCGAGCACGCCGGGCCAGCCCGGATCCTCGACCGCGATCGCGTCGCCGGGCGCGAGGTGGGCGGCGAGGACGCGCTCGATGCCGTCGAGGGCTCCGTTGACCGCGCAGACGCGGGTCGCGGGCACGCCGTCGGCCTCGAACGCCGCCCCCGCAACCTCCGCCAGCTCCGGCAGTACGGGCTCGTCGCCGTAGCGACGCGGCGGCGGATCGGTCGCGCGCAGGTGCGGCGCGAGGTCGGGGAGCAGGGCGGGATCGGGGTTGCCGGTCGCGAGGTCGCGCGCGCCGGCCGGGATCGCGGCGACGAACGCCCCGAGCGGCGGCCTCTCGGCCACCTGCATGCCGCTGCGCGGACGCGACACGACGACGCCGCGCCGCCGCAGGTCCGCGAACGCAGCGGCGACGGTGGACGGGCTGACCGCGAGGTCGGCCGCCAGCTTCCGCACCGACGGCAGCGGCTGCCCGGGATACAGCTGCCCGGCAGCGACCGCGGCCTCGACGCCGGCCGCGATCTCGCCCGCGCTCGCCCCAGAGAACTGATACTGTTCTAGCACAGTGAGAAACTGTACCACTACAGAGGGGTCAGACCCCCTCACGGGGCAAACGGGGCGCGCGGGATGAAGACCGCGCGGACGAAATTGCGCCGCCTGCCGGCGCGCGGCTCGCATGATCGGGACGCGATCGACGCGATCCTCGACGAGGCGCTCGTCTGCCACCTCGGGTTCGTCCACGACGGCCGGCCGGCGGTCATCCCGACGCTCCATGCGCGCGTCGGCGACGAGGTCTTCATCCACGGCTCGGCCGCCAGCCGCATGCTCCGCGCGCTCGCCGGGGGCATCGAGGCCTGCCTGACCGTCACGCTCGTCGACGGGCTCGTGCTCGCCCGCTCGGCCTTCCACCACTCGATCAACTACCGCAGCGTCGTCCTCTACGGCACCGCCACGCCCGTGACCGAGCCGGCCGAGAAGGAGCGCGCTCTCGAGGCGTTCACCGAGAAGCTCGTGCCCGGCCGCTGGGCCGATGTGCGCTGGCCGAACCGCAAGGAGCTGAAGGCCACCGCCGCGCTCGCGCTCCCGATCCGGGAGGGCTCGGCCAAGGTCCGCACCGGACAGCCGGTCGACGACGAGGAGGACTACGCGCTCGAGGCATGGGCGGGCGTCGTCCCGATCCGGACCGAGATGCTCGATCCGATCCCGGATCCGCGAGCTGCGACCCGGCATTACCACGCCGGATCATGTGCGCGCGCTCGCCCGTAACGTCGCCGAAGGCGAGCGACGAAGGAGCCTCGCCTGGCAGGCGAAACCATAATCTCCTTATGGTCATCGCCATCGACGGTCCCGCAGGCGCGGGAAAGTCCTCCGTGGCCCGCGCCGTCGCGCGCGAGCTCGGCTTCACGTTCCTGGACACCGGGGCGATGTACCGCGCCGTCGGTCTGCTCACGCTCGAGGACTCGCGGCCCGCCGCCGAGGTCGCCGACGGCATCGAGCTGGAGGTCGGCGAGCGGATCGTGGCCAACGGCCGCGACGTCACCGCGGACATCCGCACGCCGGAGGTCTCCGAGGCCGCCTCGCGCGTCGCCGCCGACCCCGGCGTCCGTCAAGCGCTGGTGGCCCGCCAGCAGGCGATCATGGCCGAGGGCGACTGGGTCGCCGAGGGCCGCGACATCGCCACCGTGGTTGCCCCCGATGCGGCCGTCAAGGTCTTCCTCACCGCCGACGCCGAGGAGCGGGCCGCCCGCCGCGCCGCCGAGCTGGGCGCCGACCCGCTCCAGGTCCAGCGCGAGCAGGCCCTGCGCGACCAGCGCGACGCGAGCGAGGCCCGCTCGGTCCACGAGCCCGCGCCCGACGCCGTGCCCGTCGACACCACCGGCCTCTCGATCGACGAGGTGGTCGCCCAGATCGTCACGCTCGTCGTGGAAGCGCGCGTGGGTGACGTCGCCGAAGGCGAACAACACGGACGTTGTTCGACTGGCAGGCGAAAATGAAAGTTGCCGTCGTCGGCTATCCCAACGTCGGGAAGTCGTCGCTCGTCAACCGCCTCACGCAGACGCGTGAGGCAGTCGTGCACGAGCGCCCCGGCGTCACGCGCGACCGCAAGGAGCTGTCGACCGAGTGGAACGGCCGCAGGCTCACGCTGATCGACACCGGCGGCGTCGACCTCGAGGACGTCGACCCGCTCGCGGTCAGCATCCAGGACCAGGCGCGCGAGGCGATCGCCGACGCCCAGGTCGCGCTGCTCGTCGTCGACGCCCGCGCCGGCGTCCGCCCCGGCGACGAGGAGATCGCCCAGATCCTCCGAGGCGGCCGGCTGCCGGTGGTCGTCGCCGCCAACAAGATCGACACGCCGAACGACCTCGTGCTCGCGCACGACTTCCACGGCCTCGGGCTCGGCGAGCCGCTCCCGGTCTCCGCCGCCCAGGGGCTCGGCACCGGCGACCTGCTCGACCGCCTCGTCGAGCTGCTGCCCGACGGCGAGGACGCGGAGGAGGAAGAGGACGTCGTCCGCCTGGCGGTGATCGGCCGTCCCAACGTCGGCAAGTCATCGCTCGTCAACGCGTTCCTCGGCCGCGACCGCGTCATCGTCTCCCCGAACGCCGGCACCACGCGCGACGCGATCGACACGCCGATCGAGGTCGACGGCCAGGAGATGCTGCTCGTCGACACCGCCGGCATCCGCCGCGCCGCCAAGGTGTCCGAGCCGGTCGAGTACTACACGACCCTGCGCTCGCAGCGGGCCGCGGACCGGGCCGACGTCGCGCTCGTGGTGTGCGACGCGCAGGACGGCATCACCGCCCAGGACCTGCGGATCGCCGAGCTCGCGATGAAGTCCGGCTGCGCGACCGCGCTCGTGCTCAACAAGTGGGACCTGACCGGCGGCGAAGGCGACCCGCGCGGGCCGGGCGCGGGCGTGGGCGCCGCCGAGCTCGACGCCGAGCGCGCGCGGGTGAACCGCAAGCTGCGGCTGCGCCCGAAGGTGCTGACCGCGTCGGCGGTCAACGGCCGCAACGTCCAGCGGCTCCTCCAGGAGACGCTCTCGCTCGCCGAGCGCGCCGCGCACCGCGTCCCCACCCCCGAGCTCAACCGCTTCCTCGCGGAGGTCGCGGCCCAGCGCCAGGCTCCCGCCAAGCAGGGCCACCGGCTGAAGATGTTCTACATGACGCAGATCGGGACGGCCCCGCCGCGGTTCCAGATCCACGTCAACGACCGCAACAAGCTCACCCGCGAGTACGCCTACTTCATCGAGAACCGCCTGCGCGAACGCTACGCGCTGGAGGGCATCCCGGTGATCATCGACTTCGTCGAACGGAAGCAGCGCGCCCGCCGATGACGGCCTGGCGGCGGCTGCGGATCCCGCTCGCCGCGCTGGGCCCGCTCGGGCGGCGGCGGCGGCTCGGCATCGCTCTGCCGCTGCTGGCCGTCGTCGCGCTCGTCGTCGGCCTGCTGCTCGGCCGCGAGGGAGCGTCCGTGAGCCGCGCCGCGGCGCTCGCCCCGCCCGACACGGGCCTGTTCATCCGCTCCGACCGGAGCGACGACGCGGTCCGGCTCTGGGAGATCGCCCGGCGCTTCTCGACGCTCGCCGCGCTCCAGGCCAGCCTGCTGGGCGCCGACCTCGATCTCGCCCGCGACGTCCGCCCGTGGCTCGGCGACGAGCTGGCCTTCGTGGTGCCGGGCCCGTTGCTGCTGGCATCGGTCGCCGACCGCCAGGGGGCCGAGCGGTTCCGCGAGCGCCTGCCGGACGAGGTCGCCTCGGCGTTCGCCGGCGACTTCCTGGTGATCGGGCCGGAGGCCGCGGTGCGCGCCGCGCGCGAGCGCGCCGCCGAGGACGAGCCCTCGCTCGCCGACACGGCCACATACCGCCGCGCCGCCGGGCTCGAGGACGCGCCGGTCGAGCTCTACGCGCCGGCGAACGGCGTCCGGGCCATGCTCGAGGAGACCCCCGCGGCCGTGCGCGCGTTCGCCGTGTTCGCCGACTCGCCGCAGTTCGTCGGCCTCTCCGCCCGCTTCACGCCGCAGGCCGGCGGCGTCCGCGTCAGCGCCCGCGTGATGCGCGCTGCCGGCGCCGCGCCGGCGCAGGAGTTCGCGCCCGTCCTCCCGGGCCGCGCTCCGGCCAGCGCCGCCGCGTTCCTCGACGTCCCGGGCGCCGACGCGCTGGTCGCGCTGCTGGAGCGTGGCGCCCCCGAGCTGGTCGACGCCGTGCGGCGGGCGCTGCCCCAGCTCGCCGGGCTCGACCTCGACCGTGACGTGCTCGGCCCGCTCGGCGCCGAGGCGGCGCTGACGCTCACCGCGCGGGGCGCCACGCCGGTGTTCACGATGACGGCCCGGACCGACAACCCGCCGGTCACTCGCGAGGTCCTGGCCCGGCTGCAGGAGCCGCTGGCCGAGCAGCTGGCGCCGGACTCGCCGGGCTTCCGCGCGCTCGACGCCGAAGCCTTCGTGCTCCCGGTCACGCCCCAGCTCGAGCCCTCCTACGCCCTCACCGGCTCGATCGCGATCGCCTCCACGCACCGCTCCGGACTCGCCCAGCGGACGCTCGCGCGGCGCGGCCTGGCACAGGAGCCGGCGCTGCGTGCGGTGGCCGGCGAGTCCGGCGGAAGGGTGGAGGCGCTAGCCTTTGCGGACCTACGCCAGCTTCTCGCGCTGGGCGAGCGTACGGGCCTGACCCTCGGCCCCGGCTTCCCAGCCACGCGCGACGACCTCCGGCAGGTCCGCGCCGCCGGTGCCGTCGTCAGGCGCGAGGAGTCCGATTCGACCGCGGAGCTGTTCCTCGAGATCCCATGAGCGAGATGAGCGACAACGAGTTCCTGTTCACCTCCGAGTCCGTCACGGAGGGCCACCCCGACAAGATCGCCGATCAGATCTCCGACGGCGTGCTCGACGCCGTCATGCGCGACGACCCGACGGGCCGCGTGGCGTGCGAGACGCTGGTGAACACCGGCCTCGTCGTCGTGTCCGGCGAGATCTCGACGACGACGTACGTCGACATCCAGGACGTCGCGCGCGAAACGATCCGCAAGATCGGCTACACGGACGCCGACCTCGGCTTCAGCGCCGACTCCTGCGCCGTCATCAACGCGATCGACAAGCAGTCGCCCGACATCGCCCAGGGTGTCGACCACGCCTACGAGAGCCGCACCGACGCCTCCGACGACGATGAACTGGACGTCGCGGGCGCCGGCGACCAGGGCATGATGTTCGGCTACGCGTCGCGTGAGACCGACGAGCTGATGCCGCTCCCGATCTCGCTCGCCCACAAGCTCGCCCACCGCCTGGCCGACGTGCGCAAGGCGGAGGTCGTCCCGTACCTGCGGCCCGACGGCAAGACGCAGGTGTCGGTCCGCTACCGCGACGGCAAGCCGGTGGAGATCGAGAAGCTGCTCATCTCCACGCAGCACCGCGAGGGCGCCGAGACGCTGATCCCCGACGACCTCTGGGAGCACGTCGTCGAGCCGATCCTGCCGCGCGATCTCTACGACGCCAGGAAGCTCCGCAAGCACTTCCTCGTCAACCCGACCGGCCGCTTCGTCATCGGCGGCCCGGTGGGCGACGCCGGCCTCACGGGCCGCAAGATCATCGTCGACACGTACGGCGGCATGGCCCGCCACGGCGGCGGCGCGTTCTCGGGCAAGGACCCGAGCAAGGTGGACCGCTCGGCCGCCTACGCCGCCCGGTACGTCGCCAAGAACGTCGTCGCGGCCGGCCTGGCCGACCGCTGCGAGGTGCAGGTCGCCTACGCGATCGGCGTCGCGCACCCGGTGTCGGTGATGGTCGAGACGTTCGGGACCGAGCGGATCGGCCGCTCGAAGATCCTCGAGCTCATCGGCGAGCACTTCGATCTGCGCCCGGGCGCGTTCCGCCACTACCTGAAGCTGCATCGGCCGATCTACCAGAAGACCGCGGCCTACGGCCACTTCGGCCGCGAGGACCACGACTTCACGTGGGAGAAGACCGACAAGGCGGCCGCGCTGCGCGACGCCGCCGGGCTCGGGGCCGCGGCGCCCACGGTCGCGTAGGAGCCGCGGATCGAGGCGTAGATTTGCCGGAGGTCCGTTCTGGGTAAGCCGCCAGGCGGCCCCCATGAAAGACCTCCGGCTCGACACCGACTTCGTCGACTACGCGATCCTCGCCGGGTACTTCCTGGTCGTCCTCGGCGTCGGGTTCGCGGCGAAGCGCTACATCCGGTCGAGCCTCGACTACTTCCTGTCCGGCCGCTCGCTGCCGGCCTGGATCACCGGCCTCGCATTCATCTCCGCGAACCTCGGCGCGCTCGAGGTCATCGGGATGTCGGCCAACGGCGCGCAGTACGGCGTCGCGACCGTGAACTACTACTGGATCGGCGCCATCCCGGCGATGGTCTTCCTGGGCCTCGTGATGATGCCGTTCTACTACGGCTCGAAGATCCGGTCGGTCCCCGAGTACCTGCGGCTGCGCTTCAACGATCGCGCGCACCAGTTCAACTCGGTCACGTTCGCGCTCGCGACCGTCTTGATCGCCGGCGTCAACCTGTACGCGCTGGCCCTTGTGCTCGAGCTGCTGCTCGGCTGGCCGCTCCTCGTCGGGATCGTCGTGGCCGGAGTGATCGTGATGGTCTACATCAGCCTCGGCGGGCTGTCGTCGGCGATCTACAACGAGGTGCTGCAGTTCTTCGTCATCGTCGCCGCGCTGCTGCCGATCTCGATCATCGGCCTCGTCGACGTCGGCGGCTGGAACGGGCTCATGGACGGGATCAAGCAGAGCAACCTCGGCGAGGCCGGCCTGCACGCGCTCGAGGGAACCCAGCCCGGCAACGTCACGAACCCGATCGGCTCGAGCTGGATCGGGCTGGTGTTCGGCCTCGGCTTCGTGCTCTCGTTCGGCTACTGGACGACGAACTTCGCCGAGGTCCAGCGCGCGCTCTCGGCCAAGGACCTGTCCGCCGCCCAGCGCACGCCGCTGATCGGCGCCTTCCCGAAGCTCGTGCTGCCGTTCATCATGATCCTGCCGGGCATGATCGCGCTGGTCGTGATCCCGAACATGGGCAGCACCGACGACCCGAACCTCGCGTTCAACAACGCGCTGCCGCTGCTGATGAACCAGTACCTGCCGAACGGCATGCTCGGGCTCGCGATCACCGGCCTCATGGCGTCGTTCATGGCCGGTGTGGCGGCCAACGTGTCCGCGTTCAACACGGTCGTGACCACGGACATCATGGAGCCGTACCTCCGCCAGGGCGAGTCCGACGAGTGGTACGTGGGCTTCGGCCGCGGCGCCACCATCGCCGGTCTCGTGGTCGCGATGGGCACCGCGCTCATCGCCTCGACGTACGACAACCTCATGAACTACGTCCAGGCGCTGTTCTCGATCTTCAACGCCCCGCTCTTCGCCGTCTTCATCATCGGCATGTTCTGGCGGCGGATGACGCCGTGGGCGGGCTTCTGGGGCCTGGTCGCGGGGACGTTCGTCGCCGCGTTCACCTGGATCGGCTACAAGGTCGGCTGGTTCTCGTTCGGCTCGGACCTGGACGAGTCGATGTGGGGCGCCGGCCTGGCGTTCGTGTCGGTCGCGATCGTGGCCGTCGCGGTGACCATGATGACCACGTCGAAGCCCGTCAGCGAGCTGCAGGGCCTCGTCTACGGCATGGCCAACGAGGACGAGTACGCCGCCCGCCGGGTCCACCGCTGGTGGGAGTCGCCGAAGCTGCTCGGCTTCACCGCTCTCGCCGGCGCCGCCATCCTGACCATCGTCTTCTGGTAGCCACATGTCCACCGAACCCTCAGTACGCCGCGCCGCCAACCTGTTCGACCTGCGCCGCATCATCGGCGGCCTGTTCGTGGTCTATGGGCTCCTGCTCGCCGTGCTCGGGCTGTTCGACAGCCAGGAGGAGATCGACAAGGCCGCCGGCGTGAACATCAACCTGTACGCCGGGCTGGGGATGCTCGTGTTCGGGATCCTCATGATCGTGTGGGCGCTCGCCCGCCCGCTGGGGACGGAGATCGCCGAAGGCGACGAGCATCCAGAGCGCGCCGCTCCGCGCGGCGTCGACGCCGCCGCGCTCAGCTCACGCGAGACCGGCCGGGGAACCCGGCGCGACCGCGATCGCTCCGTCGGGCAGGGCGACGCCGGGCCCGAGTAGCGCCAGGACGGCGCCGCCGAAGCCGCCGCCGACCATGCGGGCGCCCGCGGCGCCGGCCGCCTTCAGGCGCTCGACCGTGCGCTCCACCTCCGGAACCGACGCCGCGTAGTCGTCGCGCAGGCTGGCGTGGCCGGCGTCGAGCAGGCGGCCGGCCGCCTCGAGGTCGCCGGCGCGCAGGGCGTCGACCATGGCGTCGACGCGCGCGTTCTCGGTGATCACGTGGCGGGCGCGGGCGCGCAGGGTGTCCGGGAGCCGGTCGATGTCGACGGCCTCTCTCAGCGACCGGACGCCGAGCGCGGCGCAGGCCTCGCGGCACTCCCGGCGTCGCTCGTTGTAGCCCGAGTACGCGATCGAGTGGACGGCGCCGGAGTCGAGCGTCACGAGGCTCCAGTCGCCGAGGTCGAGCGGGACCGGCTCGATCGCCAGCGTCTCGAAGTCGATTCGGACGGCATGGCCGGGCTCGCTGCACAGCGACGCGAGCTGGTCGAGCAGGCCGGTCTCCGCCCCGACCCAGTCGTTCTCGACCCGCGAGCACAGCTTGGCGAGCTCGATCCGGTCGGGCTCCGGCTCTCCGGAGACGGCGAGCAGAGCGAGGGTCAGCGCGGTCTCCAGCGCCGCGGACGAGGAGAGGCCGGCGCCCTGCTCGAGGTCGCTCTCGATCGTCAGCCGGCAGGGCTTGAGCGCATAGCCCGCGGCGCTCAGCTCGGCGACCGCGCCGCGCACGAACGCGCGCCAGCCGTCCGCGCGCTCCGGCTCCGCCAGCGCGAACTCGTCGTGCTCGCCGAGGTCGAGCGCACGCGCCTCGATCCGGTCGCCGGCTCGCGCCTCGACGGTGACGGTGACGCCGCGGTCGATCGCGAACGGGAGCGCCAGCCCGTCGTTGTAGTCGGTGTGCTCGCCGATCAGGTTCACGCGGCCGGGGCCGCGGGCGCGGATGGCGGTCACGGCGCAGAACCCTACCGCGAGTCGATAGGTCAGATGTCTGCCATGCTGGGTGGGCATTTTCAGGCCATTGACGCTATAAATGAGGTCGATACAGCCGATCTTTCGGGAGGAGAACGGCATGAAGACAGGGAGATGGATCGCGGCGTTCGCGGCCGTGGCGGCGTTGGCCGTGCCCGCGCCGGCGCTGGCGCTCGACGACGGGCTCGCTCGGACTCCGCCGATGGGGTTCAACAACTGGAACGCGACCCACTGCCGCGCCGACTTCAACGAGCAGATGGTCAAGGGCATGGCGGACCTGTTCGTCACGTCCGGCCTCAAGGACGCGGGCTACGAGTACGTCAACCTCGACGACTGCTGGGCGCTGCCGCAGCGCGACGCCGAGGGCAACCTCGTGCCCGACCCGGTGCGCTTCCCGAACGGGATCAAGGCGGTCGCCGACTACGTCCACTCGAAGGGCCTGAAGATCGGCATCTACACCAGCGCCGGCACCAAGACGTGCAACTCGGCGGGCTTCCCCGGCGCGCTCGGCCACGAGTACCAGGACGCCGCCCAGTTCGCGTCGTGGGGGATCGACTACCTCAAGTACGACAACTGCAACAACCAGGGCGTCGACGCGCGCCAGCGCTACACGACGATGCGCGACGCGCTGAAGGCGACCGGCCGCAAGATCGTGTACTCGATCTGCGAGTGGGGCCAGAACGACCCGTGGCTGTGGGCCGCGGACGTCGGCCACCTCTGGCGCACGACCGGCGACATCGGCGACAGCTGGGGCAGCATGGTGTCGATCCTCAAGCAGAACATGGTGCTCGCCGACCACGCCGGGCCGGGTCACTGGAACGACCCCGACATGCTCGAGGTCGGCAACGGCGGGATGACCGCCACCGAGTACCGCTCGCACTTCAGCCTGTGGGCGATCATGGCCGCGCCCCTGCTGATCGGCAGCGACCTGCGCAAGGCGACGCCCGAGACGTTCGAGATCCTGTCCAACCGCGACGTCATCGCGGTCGACCAGGACCGCCTCGGCCGGCAGGGCCGGCCGATCCGCAGCGAGGGCGGTCGCCACGTGCTCGTGAAGGAGCTGGAGAACGGCGACCGCGCGATCGCGCTGTTCAACGAGACCGACGCGCCCGCGCGGATCTCCACCACCGCCAAGGAGGTCGGCCTGGAGCAGGTGGCCGCCTATCGGATCCGCGACCTGTGGGCGCACACGACGCACGAGACGGCGGGGACGGTCGCGGCGACCGTGCCGGCGCACGGCACCACGATGTTCCGAGTCGGTCTCGACCGCCGCTGGTTCGAGCAGGCACCGTACGTCGACGGCGCGGCGGACGCCGCACGTCCGTACCCCGGCGCCTCGGCCGTGGTGGCGGCGGGCTCGCAGACGACGGCGACCACGACGGCGACGAACTACGGCCGCCTTCCGGCGCGTGACGTGCGCGCTTCGCTGCGCGGGCCGTCGGGCTGGTCGGTCCAGCCGGCCTCGCCGACGGGCACGGACGTGCTCGACGGCGGCCAGGCCTTCGAGACGCGCTGGACGATCGGCGTGCCAGAGTCGGCGACGCCGGGCACGTACGCGTTCGACGCGACGATCGAGTACCACGGCGGCCGGCGCGAGCAGCGGTTCGAAGTCGTCGTCCCGGCGCCGGTGCGGACGGGCACGACGAACCTCGGCGACTGGACGTGGCTGCGATCGGCCAACGGCTGGGGCCCGGTCGAGCGCAACCGCAGCAACGGCGAGCAGGCGGCGGGGGACGGCCGCACGATCACGATCGAGGGCCGCACGTACGCGACCGGCCTGGGAGCGCACGCGCCGAGCGAGATCGAGTTCTACGTCGGCGGGCGCTGCTCGAGCCTCGTCGTCGACGTCGGGGTCGACGACGAGAAGGCCGCGAACGGGACGGTGACGTTCGAGATCTGGGCCGACGGGCGCAAGGTCGCCGACAGCGGGACCATGACCACGTCGACGCCGGCGAAGACACTGAGCGCCGACCTCGCCGGCGCGACGTTGCTGCGGCTCGTCGTCACCGACGCGGGCGACGGCATCAACAGCGACCACGCCGACTGGGCCGACCCGCGGGTCACCTGTACGTAGCCAGCCGCCGCTCCATGACCGCCACTGCCTCCTCGCTGGAGTCGATGAGGAGGTAGCGGCGGTCGAGCGCGGCCGCGACGGCGCCGAGCGTGCCGGAGCCGGCGAACGGGTCGAGGCAGAGGTCGCCGGGGCGCGAAGACGCCTGCACGAAGCGGCGGACCAGCGCCTCGGGCTTCTGCGTCGGGTAGCCGGTCTTCTCGCGCCCGGTGGGGGAGACGATCGTGTGCCACATCACCGAGGTCGGGCGCTTCCCGCGCTCGCGCTGCTCGGGCGTGACCAGGCCGGGCGCCATGTAGGGCTCGCGGTCGACGGCCTCGGCGTCGAACAGGTAGCGCGCCGGGTCGCGGACGTAGACGAGGATCGTGTCGTGCTTCTGGGGCCAGCGCCGGCGCGGCTTGGCGCCGTAGTCGTAGGCCCAGATGAGCTCGTTGAGGAAGCACTCGCGGCCGAAGAGCTCGTCGAGGAGCAGCTTCGCGTAGTGGGCCTCGCGGTAGTCGAGGTGCAGGTACAGCGTGCCCTCTGGGCTCAGCACGCGGCGCAGCTCGCGCAGGCGCGGCTCGAGGAAGGCGAGGTAGTCGTCGAACGTGTCGCGGTAGGAGGACTGCTGCAGCAGCGTGGTCGCGTAGCGGCGGCCGCCGAAGCCCGTACGGTCGCCGCTCTCCGACGCCACGGTGGCGAGCGTGCGGCGCTCCTGCGTGCGGCCGGTGTTGAACGGCGGGTCGGCGTACACCATCTGGGCGCACCCGTCCGGGAGCCCGCGCAGCACCGCCAGGTTGTCGCCGAGGACGATCCCCTCCACGCCGGCGAGGCTACATCGGGCGGCGGCGGGCCGTGCGGCGGGGCTACATCTGGCGGCGGCGCGGCCGCGCGGCGAGGCCCCTCGGGTTCGTGGGGCGAGAGCGGCCGAGGGTGACCCTATGGTCTTTCGGACCGTGATCGCGAAGGTCGAGCCGCTCACCACCACGCGACGGCTGTCGGGGCCGTTCGACTACCTGCTGCCCGCCGAGCCGGTGCAGGTGGGCTCGGTCGTGCGCGTGCCGTTCGGCCGCCAGGCGCTCGACGGCGTCGTGGTGGGGCTCGCCGATGCGACGGACGTGCCCGAGGAGAAGCTGGTGCGTGCGACCGCCGTCCGCGACCTAGCCGTGCCGGAGGACCTGGTCGAGCTCGCGCTGTGGATGGCCGCCGAGTACTGCTCCACGCCCGCCCGCGCGCTGTCGCTCGTCCTGCCCCCGCGCGGGCGCGAGCGAACGCAGCTGTGGGCCGATCGGGCCGGCGAGGTCGACGGGCAGCGGCTGACCGCCAACCAGCGCGCGCTGCTGGAGCGGCTGCCCGGCCCGGCGGGGGCCGATCTGGCGGCGCTGCGGCGGCTCGAGGCGCGCGGGCTGGTGACGATCGCGCCGCGCGCGCGCCGGCGGGTGCCGCGCACGAACCCGGCCGCCGACCGCGCGGTCGACCTCACGCCCGAGCAGGCGGCCGCGCTGGCGGCCGTCGAGCGCGGCGGCGAGCACCTGCTCCACGGCGTCACCGGCTCCGGCAAGACCGAGGTCTACCTGCGGGCGGCGGCGGACGCGCTCGAGCGCGGTCGCGGCGTGATCGTGCTCGTGCCCGAGATCGCGCTGACCCCGCAGACCATGGCGCGCTTCCAGGCGCGGTTCGGCGACACCGTGGCGCTGCTGCACTCGGCGCTCGGGGAGGGCGAACGGCACGACGAGTGGCGGCGCCTGCGGTCGGGCGAGGCGCGGATCGCGGTCGGGCCGCGCTCGGCGGTGTTCGCGCCGGTCGCCGACCTCGGGCTGGTGGTGATCGACGAGGAGCACGACGGCTCCTACAAGCACGAGGGGGACCCGCGGTACGACGCGCGGACCGTCGCGGCCGAGCGCGCCCGCCGCTCCGGCGCGACGCTGCTGGCGGGGTCGGCGACGCCGCGGCCCGAGACCTGGAGCGCGCTGGAACACCTGAAGCTCCCGGCGCGGATCGACTCGCGGCCGCTCCCCCCGGTGCGGGTGCTCGACATGCGCGGCGCGCAGCATCCGCTGCATCCGCTCACGCGGCGCGCGCTTGCGGCGTCACGCAAGTCGATCGTCCTGCTCAACCGGCGCGGCTGGTCGAACTTCCTGACGTGCCGCTCGTGCGGGAAGGTGTGGGAGTGCCCGCAGTGCGACGTGGCGCTCGTCCTGCACCGCGCCGAGGGCGTGATCGCGTGCCACCACTGCGGCCACCGCGAGCCGGTGCCGGACCGCTGCGACGCGTGCGGCTCGCTGGCGGTCGCCCGCTACGGGGCCGGGACCGAGCGGATCGAGGCGGAGCTGCGCGAGGCGCTCGACGTCCCGGTCTTTCGGCTCGACGCCGACACCGCGACGGCGAAGGACGCCGTGCCGGAGCTCCTGGCGCGCTTCCACGAAGCGTCGGCGGGGCTCCTGCTCGGGACCCAGATGGTGGCCAAGGGCCACGACTTCCCGGACGTGACGCTCGGCGTCGTGCTCGACGCCGACAGCACGCTGCGCTTCCCCGACTTCCGCGCCGAGGAGCGCACGTTCGCGCTGATCGCGCAGCTCGCGGGCCGCGCCGGTCGCGGGCCCGAGGGCGGCCGGGTGCTCGTGCAGACCGCGGCCCCGGACGCGCCCGCCATCGAGGCCGCCGCACGGCACGACGCCGAGGGCTTCCTGGCCGGCGAGCTCGAGCGCCGGCGCGCGCTGCGCTACCCGCCGTTCGCCGACCTCATCCGCGTCGTGGTCTCCGCCGAGGTCGCCGAGCCGGTGCGCGAGGCCGCTGCCCGCGTGGCGTCCGACGTCGCGGAGGCCGTCTCGGATCGGAGCGAGGTTCTGGGCCCGGCTCCGCTGTTCCGCCTGCGCGCCCGCGAGCGCCGGCAGCTCGTGGTCAAGACCGGTGAGCGGGCGGTCGCGGTGCGGGCGGTGGCGGCGGCCGTCGAGCGCGCGGCGCGCGACCGGTCGCTCAGGGACGTCGCGTTCTCGGTCGACGTCGATCCGCAGTAGGCCGTGGCTAGACTCGACCTCTCGATGGCTCAGGAACAGCAGACCGCTGAGCGCGACGAGGCTCGCGCAGCCGAGGACCGGCTCGATCCGGAGACCCGCGCGCGCCGCGAGGCCGCGCTCCGGCACGTCCGCAAGTACGGCGATCCGGTGCTGAAGACCCGCGCGCGCCCGGTCGAGGTGTTCGACGCGGCGCTTACCGACGAGGTCCGCCGGATGGGCGCGCTGATGGACGACGCGCTCGGCATCGGCCTCGCCGCCACGCAGCTCGGGGTGATGCACCGGGTGCTCGTCTACCGCGTCGACCCGGACGCTCCGCTCGGCGTGCTCGTCAACCCCGAGATCGAGTGGAAGGGCGACGAGGTCGAGACCATGGAGGAGGGCTGCCTCTCGCTACCCGGCGTCGGCGTCGAGGTCGAGCGCCCGATCCGCGTCCGCGTGAGCGCGCAGGACGAGCTCGGGGCGCCGCTGGTGGTCGAGGCCTCGGGGCTCGAGGCGCGGGTCATCCAGCACGAGGTGGACCACCTCGACGGTGTGCTGATCCTCGACCGCACGAGCCGCGACCAGCGCAAGCAGGCGATGCGCGCGATGCGCGAGGCGATGGCCGGCCACCCGCCGCCCGACAAAGCCGCCGTCAGCGCCTGACGGCTCCGTTCCTCCCGGAGCCTTCGTGCGCACGGTCTACCTCGGCACCTCGGAGTTCGCCGCCGTCGTGCTCGAACGGCTCGCCGACAGCCCGCACCGCCCGGCGCTCGTCGTCACGCGGCCGGACCGGCCGCGAGGGCGGGGGCGGAAGGTGGCGCCGCCGCCGGTGGCCGTGCGGGCGCGTGATCTCGGCCTCGAGGTGATCCAGCCCGAGCGGCTGCACGACCCCGAGGCGCTCGACCGAATCGCCTCCGTCTCGCCGGAGGTCGCGTGCGTCTGCGCCTACGGTGTGCTGATCAAGGAGCCGCTGCTGTCGGCCTACGAGATGATCAACGTGCATCCGTCGCTGCTGCCGCGCTGGCGCGGGGCGGCGCCCGTGGAGCGGGCGATCATGGCCGGCGACGACGCCACCGGCGTCTCGATCATGCGCGTCACCGAGGGCCTCGACTCCGGCGCGGTGTGCCTGCAGGAGGCGGAGCCGATCGGCGGCGACGACGACTACGGGACGCTCGCGGTCCGCCTCGAGCGGCTCGGCGGCGAGCTGCTCGTGCGAGCGCTGGACGAGCGGCCTGGCTTCGTGGACCAGGACGAGTCGCAGGTCACGTACGCGCACAAGATCGAGGCCGCCGACCGCGCGCTCGACCCGGCGCGCCCGCCTGAGGAGCTCGAGCGGACCGTGCGGGCGCTGCGGCCGCACATCGGCGCACGGATCGCGCTGGCCGACGGCGACTTCCTCGGCGTCGTCGCCGCGCGGGTGGCGGAGGGCGACGACGGGCCGGAGCCGGGCCGCGTGCGAGCGCAGGGGGAGCGGCTGCTGCTGGGCGCGACCGGCGGAGCGCTCGAGCTGACCGAGATCCGCCCGCCCGGCAGCCGCCCGATGCCGGCCGCCGCCTGGCTCCGAGGCCGCCCACCCCAGCACGTGATCGATTTCGTGGTCCCCGCGGGATCGTACTGCGGCTGGGTAGGGCGGCGGGGGGAGGAACGTGCGAGATCGTCCGCCACCCGCGCGGCGATCGCACGAAACTCCCCGTCTAGAGGAACAACGTGCGATCCGGCCGAGTGGGCCGCACGAAATCGCACGAAACTCCCGCTCCGCCGGAGACCCGGCCGCGCGAGTGCTCACTTTTCGACCTCTAGCGGCGAAAACTGGACACTCGACCGCCGAACGAACCCGCCGGCGCGGCCGAACCCGCCTCCCTACATGCCCGAAGTTCGTCCCTCAAAGCGGTCCGGCCGCCCGAGGGCGGCCGGATCGAATTGTTCTTGGGGGGCGGCTCAGCCGGCGGCCGGCGGGGCCTCGGCCGGCGGAGCCTCGGCGGCGGGAGCCGCCTCGGGCTCGGGGGCCGGAGCCGCGGCGGGCGCCGGAGCCGGGGCCGGGGCGGGAGCGGGAGCCGGGGCGGGAGCGGGAGCCGGGGCGGGCGCAGGAGCCGGGGCCGCGGGCGCCGGGGCGGCCGGAGCCGGCGCGGCCTGCGCCGTGGCCTGGTCCGCGGCCGGAGCCGGGTCCGCCTTCGGCGCGTCGGCCTGCGGGGCCGCGGCGGCCTTCGGAGCGTCGTCCGCCTTCGGAGCGTTGTCCGCCTTCGGCGCGTCGGCCTGCGGAGCCGTGTCAGCCGCGGGCGGCGTGTCAGCCGCGGGCGGCGTGTCGGCGGGCGGCGTCGGGTCGGTCGGCTCCTCCACCGGAGCCTCGGGCGCCGGGGTCGGATCGTCGCCGCCGGCGTCGTCCGCGGGCTCCTCGACATCGACGGAGTCGGGCTCGGTCGCGACCGGGCCGTCGACGTCGCCCGTGGGCGGCGTGTCGGGGGGAGTATCGGTCGGGTCCGTGTCGACCGGCGTCTCGACCGGGGTCTCGGGCGCGCCGGCGTCGGTGCCGGCCTGCTCCTCGTCGACGCTCGGGATGCCGTCGCCGTCGGGGTCGAGCGCGCCGTCCGCGACGCCGTCGCCGTCGGTGTCGGCCGTCCACGGCGCGGAGCCGGTCCGGACCTCGACCGCGTTGCGCACGCCGTCGCCGTCGGAGTCGTCGTCGCCGTCGAGGATCCCGTCGCCGTTCGAGTCGCGGCTCGTGGGCGAGGTCCGGGTCAGGAACTCGTCGCCGTTCGGGATGCCGTCGTTGTCGGCGTCGGCCGAGTTGTCGGCGCGCAGCGGGTTGAGGCCGTTGCTGGACTCCCAGACGTCGGGCATGCCGTCGCCGTCGGTGTCGGCCGTGTTCGGCGTGCTGAAGCCGGAGCCGCCCATGCCGGTGCCGACGCCGTTGCCGCGGCCGCCGCTGCCGACCCGGACGCTGCCGGTCGTGCTTGGCGAGCTGACGGTGACCGGAGCGCCGGTGCCGTCGGCGACCGGGACCACCAGGATGGTGCCGCCGGGGCCGGGGACGGTCACGGTCGCGCCGCCGCCCGCGCCACCGCGGTCGGGACGCTTCTCCATCACGACCGGGGCCTGGCCCGGCTTCATGGTCACCGCGCCGTCCTCACCGCCGAGCTTCAGATTGCTCGGCCAGTCGGACCACCCGAGGAGCGGCGCGCTGAGCGCGCCGATGCCGAGCACCCCAGCGACCAGTCCGGCTGCCACGGTGCCTGCGAACCTGAGATCGCGCAGCGCATGCGGGCGATTGTCGCCCGGAGCCTCGCGATTGGTGTTCGTCGGAGTCAAGTCAGTTCCCCTTCCGAGGCAACCATCGGCAAGTTCTATGGGGTGCTTTAGCCCTGGCGCCATGAACTTTGAGCGTTTTCGCGCCGAAATGGACGAACGTTCGACGAACGCGGTAACCCCGGCGAAACTCCCGCAAATTGGCCAAAAACGAAAACCCGAAAACCGGTCTGACACCCCCAGAGGCGACTCGGAGAGATGATGCCCCGCGGCGCCGCGCCGCGAACGAGCCGCTGCGGCCGAACGAACCTGTGCGGCCGGACGGGCCGGTGCGGCCGGACGGGCCGGTGCGGCCGGACGGGTCGGCTCGGTTGGACGAGGCCGGAACGGCGGCCCGCGATCGTCGCGGATCCGTGGCGCCCGCGCGCGCGTGCGCGTACGGGGTGATCCGCCGGGTGTTCGAGGAAGGCGCGTACGCGGACCGTGCGCTGCACGGCGAGGCGCGACGCCACGACCTCTCGCCGCGCGACCGCGCGCTGGCGACCCGGCTGGCCTACGGCGTCGTGCAGCGGCGGGCCACGCTCGACCACGTCATCGAGCGGCTCGCCCGCCGCCCGCCGAACAAGCTCGAGCCCGCCGTGCTCGCCGCCCTGCGGCTCGGGGTCTTCCAGATCGCGTTCCTGGATCGCGTCCCAAACCACGCCGCCGTGGGCGAGTCGGTCGAGCTCGCCAAGCAGACGTCGCGCGGCGGCGCCGGCCTCGTCAACGCGGTCCTGCGCCGGGCCACTCGCGAGGCCCACGACATCGTCCAAGCGCTCCCCGACGCCACGCCCGAACAGGCCGCACTGCGCCATTCGCACCCGCTCTGGATCGCCGAGCTCTGGTTCGACGCGCTCGGGCCGGACGACGCCCGCGCGCTGATGGCCGCGAACAACGAGCCCGCCGAGGCGTCGATCCGCGTCAACACGCTCAAGACCGACCACCTCGAGCTGCCGGTCCCCGCGCACCCCGCCGACCGCCTGCCCGAGGGCCTCGTGCTCGAGGCTCCCTTCGACGCGTTCGCCGACCCGGGCTGGGAGCGGGGCCTGTTCATGCCGCAGTCGCGGGCCGCCATGGCGGTGGCGCGAGTGCTCGACCCGCAGCGCGGCGAGGACCTCCTCGACCTCTGCGCCGCCCCCGGCGCCAAGACCACCCACCTCGCGGCCCTCACCGGCAACGAGAGCCGGATCGTCGCCGTGGAGCGCCACTCCGGCCGCGCCGAGGCGCTCCGCCGCACCGCCGCCCGCATGGGAGCGACCTCCGTCGAGGTCCGCACCGCCGACGCCACCACGCGCCAGACCGGCACTTACGACCGCGTGCTCGTCGACCCGCCCTGCTCGGACCTCGGCACGCTCGCCTCCCGACCCGACGTCCGCTGGCGCAAGGACGCCGAGACGCCCGCGCAGCTCGCCGCCACCCAGGCCGCGATCCTCGAGGCCGGCGCCGCCGCGCTGCGCCCCGGCGGCGTCCTCGTCTACTCCACCTGCACGATCTCGCCGGTCGAGAACGAGCACACGATCGCGGCCTTCCTGGAGCGCCACCCGGAGTTCCAGCCCGACCAGATGCCGTCCGACCTGCCCGTCTGGGACCATCCGAGTGTGCCCGTCTACCTCCAGACGCTCCCGCACCGGGACGGCACGGACGGCTTCTTCATCGCCCGGCTGAGGCGCTCGTGAGCAAGGATCACGTCGATCTCGGCGACGTCTGCCCGGCCTGCCACGAGCCCTGGCTGCGGCCCACGAACCTCCCGGGCCGCTACCACTGCGTGAACTGTCTCCATCGCTTCGAACTGCGCTCGGTGTGCCCCAACTGCGGCGAGCACTCCACGATCGTCCGCATGTCGGACACCGCGCTGTACGTCTGCAATCACTGCCGCAGCTCGATGCTCCAGCCGATATGACGCCCACCGGGGTCGCTCCGTCCATCCTCGCGGCCGACTTCGCACGCCTGGGCGAGCAGGTCGCCACGGTGCTCGACGCCGGCGCGCAGGCCATCCACGTCGACGTCATGGACGGGCACTTCGTGCCGCCGATCAGCATGGGCACGCTGGTCGTCGACGCGCTCGCCGAGCAGATCCACGCCGCGGGCGCGCTCGTCGACGTCCACCTGATGGTCGACCGCCCGGAGCGTCACATCGCGACCTTCGCGAAGGCGGGCGCCGACCACATCACGATCCACGCCGAAGCCACGCCGCACGTGCACTACGCGCTCCAGGCGGTCCGCGAGGCCGGCTGCACCGCCGGCCTGGCGCTGTGCCCCGCCACGCCCGTGGCCGCCGCCTCGGAGGTGGTCGGCGCCATCGACCTCCTGCTGTGCATGACCGTCAACCCCGGCTGGGGCGGCCAGTCGTTCCTCCCGGCCTCCCTCGGCAAGCTCGAGCGCCTGCGGGCGCTGCTCGGGCCCGGCGTGGCGATTGAGGTCGACGGTGGGATCGACGCGAGCACCGCCGGCCCCTGCGCTGCGGCGGGAGCGACCGCGTTCGTGGCCGGCACCGCGCTCTTCGGCGCGCCCGACCCGGCCGAGGCGTTCCGTGAAGTCGCCGCTTCGACGATCCCCCAATCGGGGTAGGGATTCCGAGGAATTAGCCACCTGGGTGGGTACGGCCAGCCGTATGGCAGCCCCTACTCGGTGCGACCAGACTTGTGAACGTGGGTCACCGGGTCCTGATCGTGGACGACCATCCGTCGTTCCGCGCGACTGCGCGAGTCCTCCTCGAAGCGGAGGGCTTCGACGTCGTGGGCGAGGCCGCTGATGGCGCCTCGGCGCTCACGGAGGCCGGCCGGCTCCAGCCCGAGGTCGTCCTGCTCGACGTCCAGCTCCCCGACATCGACGGCTTCGACGTCGCCGCGCGGCTGACCGGCAACGACGACGGCCCGGTGGTGATCCTCGTCTCCAGCCGCGACTCGTCCGACTTCGGGCCGCTCGTCATGCGCTCCGGCGCCCGCGGCTTCGTGCCCAAGGCCGAGCTCTCGGGCGACCGCCTGCAGGAGCTTCTTTGAGAAGCCTGAGCCGGGCGCTCGTCGCGATCGCCCTGGCCGCCGTGGTCGCAGGCGGGGCGGCGGCGGCGCTCGTCGCCTCCTCCGACCACACCCCGAACGCCGGCGCCGGCATCGCGATCGGCCTGCTCATCTCGTGGTCGTTCGTCGGCACCGGCCTCTACGCGTGGTGGCGCCGGCCGGCCAGCCGCTTCGGCGCGCTGTTCGTCGCCGTCGGCTTCACGTTCCTGCTGGGAGCGCTGACCACGTCCGACAACTCGGTCGTCTTCACCGCAGGCGTCGTGCTCGCCAACCTCTACTTCGTCGTCTTCGCGCACATGCTGCTCGCCCACCCGGACGGGCGCCTGCGCGAGCGCTGGCATGCCTGGCTGCTGGCCGCCGGATACGCGCTCGTGCTCATCGGCCCGATGCCGCAGCTGCTGTTCGGCTTCAACGAGCGCATGATCGACAGCTGCCCGGACTGCCCGGAGTCCGCGCTGCTGATCGAGCGCAACGACACGCTGCGCGACGTCCTCAACGCGGTCACGTCGGTCATGGGCGTCGCGATCGTGGCCGTCGTGCTGGCGATCCTGATCCGCCACTGGCGGCAGGCGACCGCCGTCCAGCGGCGCGCGATGGCGCCCGTAGTGTGGTCGGGCGTGGCGATGCTGGCCCTGCTCGCCACCGCCCTGGGAAGCGACGCGGCGGGCATCTCGCGCCTCACCGACGTGCTCGGCACGCTCGGCCTCTTCGTCTTCGCCTCGGTGCCGTGGGTGTTCCTGATCGGCCTCGTCCGCAGCCGCGTGGCGCGCGCCGGTGCCGTCTCCGAACTGCTGCTCCGGCTCGGCGAGGCGCCCGGCACCGGCACGCTGCGCGCACGCCTGGCGGACGCGCTCGGCGACGACTCGCTCCAGCTCGTCTTCTGGCTCGAGGACAAGGGCCGCTGGGTCGACGCGGAGGGCCGGACCGTGGAACTGGTCGCCGACGGCGGGATGACCCCGGTCGAGCTCGAAGGCCGGCGCGTCGGCGCGATCCTGCACGACCCGACGCTCCACGAGGACCCCGAGCTGCTCGGCTCGGTGGCCGCCGCCGCCGGCCTGGCGATGGAGAACGAGCGCCTCCAGGCCCAGCTGCGCGCCCGCGTAGAGGAGCTGCGGGCCTCACGGGCGCGGATCGTGGAGGCCGGCACCGCGGAGCGCCGCCGCCTCGAGCGCAACCTGCACGACGGCGCCCAGCAGCGGCTCGTCGCGCTCTCGCTCACGCTGCGGCTGGCGCAGGCGAAGGTCGAGAAGGACCCGGCGAAAGCCGACGAGATGCTGTCCGCCGCCCAGGAGGAGCTCACGCTCGCCCAGGGCGAGCTTCGCGAGCTGGCGCGCGGCATCCACCCGGCCGTGCTGTCCGATCGCGGACTCGGCGCCGCGCTCGAGGCGCTGGCGGGGCGCGCGCCGATCGAGGTCGCGCTGGCCGAGGTTCCCGGCGATCGGCTGCCCGAGCCGATCGAGGCCGCCGCTTACTTCGTGGTGGCCGAGGCGCTCACCAACGTGGCCAAGTACGCGCACGCCAGCCTGGCCACCGTGAGCGTCACGCGCCGCAACGGGCATGCCGTGGTGGAGGTCGCCGACGACGGGATCGGAGGCGCCGATCCGGACCGAGGATCCGGTCTGCGCGGACTTGCCGATAGGGTGTCGGCGCTCGACGGCCGCATGCTGCTCGACTCTCCCGCCGGGTCTGGCACTAGGCTGCGCGCAGAGATCCCCGTATGACCGATTCCCTTCGCGTCGTGATCGCCGATGACTCCGTGCTGCTGCGCGAGGGTCTCTCACGCCTGCTCGAGGAGTCGGGCTTCGAGGTCGCGGGCCAGGCGGGGGACGCCGAGGACCTGCTTCGCAAGGTCGGCGCGCACCGCCCCGACGTCGCGGTCGTGGACGTGCGGATGCCGCCCACGCACACCGACGAGGGCCTCCGCGCCGCCCACCGGATCCGCGCCGAGCATCCCGACACGGCCGTGCTCGTCCTCTCGCAGTACGTCGAGGAGGCGTACGCGCTGGAGCTGCTCTCCGAGTCCACCGAGCGCACCGGCTACCTGCTCAAGGACCGGGTCGCGGACGTGGACACGTTCACCGACGCCGTGCGCCGGGTGGCCGGCGGCGGCTCTGCGCTCGACCCCGAGGTCGTCGCGCTGCTGCTCGGCCGCCGCCGCCGCGAGGACCCGCTGGAGGCGCTCACCGCCCGCGAGCGCGAGGTGCTGGGCCTGATGGCCGAGGGCCGCTCGAACGCCGCCATCGCCGAGGCGCTGGTCGTGACCGAGCGCGCCGTCGAGAAGCACGTCACCTCGATCTTCTCGAAGCTCGACCTCACGCCGACGGTCGAGGACCACCGCCGCGTGCTCGCGGTGCTGGCCTACCTCCGCGCCGGCGATTAGCTCAAGCGCAGCGTGGGGCTGGTCGCCAGCGGTGTCGCGCCGTCGGAGGCGACGAGCACGACGCGAGCCCGCACCCGGCGCGGGTGCCGCAGCTTGAAGCTCGCCCGGGAGGCGTCGTCGAGCCGCATCCGCTTGACCGGCCACCAGCCGAAGTGCTCGCGCAGGCGGAGCTGGAGCACCACGGTGGCGCGAGGCGCCGCGGGGAGGACGCGGGTGCCGACCACGATCCGGGCTCCGCGGCGGCGGGCGCTCGCCTGGACGCGCCGGTCGAGTACCAGGACCTGGACGGAAGAGCTCGAGTGCTCGCCGGCGACGGCGTGGTAGCTCGTCGTCTCCTTCGGGGTCACGGTCGCGCGGAACGCTCCCGCGGCGTCGACGGTCGCCGTCGCGACGGCACCGCCGCCGTCGGCCTCGATCGACACCGAGCTGCCGGCGGGCAGCGCCGCGCGGCCGGTCAACTCGAACGGCCGGCCGGGCGCCGCCGCGTCGCGCGGGGAAGTGAGCAGCAGCCGGCGAACGTCGACCTGGGCGCGCATCCCGGGGTGGACCTGGCAGAAGTAGTCGACGGTCGCCTCGGCGTCGAACGTCCGCGAGAACGACGCCCGCGGCGCGAGGCGGGCCGACGCCCAGCTGCCGTCGGCGGCGCTGACCGTGTGCGGCAGCACGCTGTCGTTGCGCCAGGAGACGGTGTCCCCCGCCAGCACCTCGGTGTGGGCGGAGCCGTACGCCTGGGTGAGGATCGACACGACGGGCCCGTCCGCGGAGGCCGGCGACGGCAGAACGGCGAGGCCGGCCAGCGAGGCGACGACGAGCACGGGAAAGCGCATAGGGGCGAGTGTGTCGGCGCGCAGCCGATCGCGATATGGAGGTTTCCCGACACGTGACGCCTGGTTATCCGTACCGCTTGCACCGGGTCCGGGGGGTGGATAGGTTCGCGCCCGTGAGGCGCGTCGTCGCCATCGCAACCGTGCTGGCGACAGGGGCGGCCGCCGCCCCGGCGTCCGGCGCCGTCCGCCACGTCTGGGTCGCCGCGGCGCCGGTGACGTGGAACATGGTCCCCAACCAGCGCGACGCGATCATGGGGACCACGTACGACCCGTCGCAGACCGTGTTCCCGACCGTCGTCTACCGGCGGTTCACGCGCAACTGGGGCCGGCCGCTGCACAACACGCCGAACGGCTCGAGCAACCAGAACCTCATCCCCGGGCCGCTCATCCGCGCCCGCGTCGGCGACCGGATCCGCGTTCATTTCAAGAACCTCGACACGCTGCACGACCAGCCCCACTCGATGCACTTCCACGGCGTGCACTACCCCCCGAGCTCGGACGGCGCGTTCCTGCCGGGCGTGTCGGGCCGCGACGCCGAGGTCAAGCCGGGCCAGACGTGGACCTACAGGCTGCGGGCGGGCAAGGACTCCGCCGGCGCCTGGCCGTACCACGACCACTCGCCGTCGATGGACGAGTCGATCGCCGGCGGGATGTGGGGAATGCTGTCGATCCGCGGCCGCCGCGAGCGGCTGCCGGACCGCGAGTTCGTCGTCGTGTTCGCGCCGATGGGGACGTTCCAGACCATCGACGGCCGCGCGTTCGTCGGCAACACGCCGGTGTTCACGTCGCGGGTGGGGGAGGTCGTCCAGTGGGACGTGATGGCGATGGGCTCCGAGCACCACACGTTCCACGTCCACGGCCACCGCTGGCGCGCGCCGGACGGCGGTCCCCGTGACACGCAGACGGTCGGCCCGGCCGAGTCGTTCCGCATCCGCTGGCGCGAGCAGGACCCGGGAACGTGGCTCTACCACTGCCACGTCGAGACGCACATGGCCGAGGGGATGATCGGGACCTACCGGGTGCGCGGCTGAGGAGGTACGGCTAGCCGTACCTCGGGTTCACAAGCCAACTCCACGATTGCCGTCGGGCGCGGTCACCATGCTGTTCGGATGACCGACATGACGTCGCGCCCGATCGTGAGCACCACCGAGCTTCGTCGCGTCTACGGCGAAGGCGAGACCGCCGTCCACGCGCTGCGCGGCGTCACCACTGCATTCCCGAGCGGCCAGTTCGCCGCCATCATGGGCCCGTCCGGCTCCGGCAAGTCGACGCTCATGCACCTGCTCGCGGGGCTCGACCGGCCCACGGCGGGCTCCGTTCTGGTCGAAGGCGCCGAGCTCGCGAACCTCGACGACAAGGCGCTCACGCGCCTGCGGCGCGACCGTCTCGGCTTCGTCTTCCAGGCCTTCAACCTCGTGCCGGTCCTGACCGCCGAGGAGAACATCCTGCTGCCGCTCACGCTCGCCGGCCGCAAGCCCGATCGTGACTGGCTGACGCAGCTGATCGCGGCCGTGGACCTCGGTGACCGGCTCGAGCACCGGCCCGCCGAGCTGTCCGGCGGCCAGCAGCAGCGCGTCGCCATCGCCCGCGCGCTCATCCACCGGCCGGCCGTGGTGTTCGCCGACGAGCCGACCGGCAACCTGGACTCGCACTCGTCCGACGAGGTGCTGGCGCTCCTGCGCCAGGCCGCCGACGAGTTCGGCCAGACCGTCGTCATGGTCACCCACGACGCGCACGCGGCCTCGGTGGCCGACCGCATCGTGGTGCTGAGCGACGGCCGGATCGTGCACGACGGTGGCGGGGAGAGCACGGAAGGCGTGCTCGACCTGATGAAGGCCGTTGCTTAAGGTCGCGCTCAAGGGCCTCCTGGCCCGGAAGCTGCGGACCGCGCTGACCGGCTTCGCCGTCGTCATCGGCGTGGCGTTCGTGGCGGGGACGTTCGTCTTCACGGACACCATCGACGCGTCGTTCAAGGACCTCTTCGAGCGCGCGAGCAAGGGGACCGACGTCTCCGTGCAGTCGCGGCAGGCCGTCGAGGTCGACTTCGCGACGCCGCCCTCGATGGCGGCGTCTACGCTCGAGCGCGTCCAGTCGGTCGACGGCGTCGAGGAGGCCGTGGGCTCCGTGTCGGCCGACGTCACGCTGCTCGACCGCGACGGCGAGCCGATCACCTCGGGCGGGCCCCCGACGATCCTGCTCTCGGACGGCCCCGAGCGGTTCGACCCGTTCACCTACGTCGAGGGCGGCAAGCCGAAGACCGCCGACGAGGTCGTGATCGACAAGGCGACCTCGGACGAGTTCGACTACCACGAGGGCGACACCGTGACGGTCGCCGGCCGCGAACCGCAGAAGGACTACACGGTGGCGGGCGTCGCCCGGCTCGGCGACTCCGACAACCTCGCCGGCTCGCGCATGGTCCTCATGCAGCTCCAGGAGGCCCAGCGCGTGCTGCAGGAGGACGGCTACAGCGACATCTCGGTTGCCGCCTCCAGTGGGACCTCGCCGGAGGAGCTCAAGGCACGCATCGCCGCCGAGCTCGGCAACGACTACGCCGTCCGGACCGGCGAGGAGCAGGCCGAGAAGTCGGCCCAGGACCTCTCGGACGCGCTCGGCTTCATCCGCATCGCGCTGCTGGTGTTCGCCGGCGTCGCCGTGCTGGTGGGCGGCTTCCTGATCTTCAACACGTTCGCGGTGACCGTCGCGCAGCGCTCGCGCGAGTTCGCGCTGCTGCGCACGCTCGGCGCCTCGCGCCGGCAGATTCTCCGGTCGGTCGTGGCGGAGTCGATCGCCATCGGCCTGGTCGCCTCCGTCGTCGGCATCGCGGCCGGTCTCGTCGTCGCGCCCGGGCTGCGCGCGCTGTTCTCCGCGTTCGGGCTCGACCTCGGCACCACGTCGACCCAGCTCGAGCCGCGGACGATCGCCGTCGCGCTGCTGGTCGGCCTGGTCGCGACCGTGGTGTCCGGCTTCGTGCCCGCTCGTCGCGCCACCCGCGTCCAGCCGGTGGAGGCGATGCGCGACGCCGTCCTGCCCGGCCCGACCAAGCTGCGCCGCCGCCGGATTGTGGTCGCCGCGCTCGTCGAGCTGTTGGGTGTCGCGGCGCTGCTCTACGGCCTGCTCGGCGACGTCGGGCCGGCGAGCACGACCGCCTTCGTGCTCGGCCTCGGCACGCTGCTGATGATCTTCGGCCTGGCACTGCTGGCGCCGACGCTCGTGCGCCCGCTGAGCAGCCTGATCGGCAAGCCGCTCGAGCGCCCGTTCGGCCTCGCCGGCCGGCTCGCGCGTGAGAACTCGGTCCGCCAGCCTCAGCGGACGGCGATCACGGCATCGGCGCTGATGATCGGCGTCGCGCTCGTCGTGCTGGTGACGATCTTCGCCGCGGGCCTGCGCGCCACGATCGACGAGGGCATCGACGAGCAGTCGAAGGCGGCGAGCATCGTCACCCACGACGACGGCTTCTCCCCGCTGCCCCAGGGGATCACCGACCGGCTCGCGCAGGTCGACGGCGTCGACGCCGTCTCCTCGATCCGGTTCGAGACCGGCCGCATGGTCGGCAAGAGCACGAACACCGCGGTCTCCGGCGTCGACACCGACACCGTGCGCGAGGTCCTGACGCTGAACTGGGACGAGGGGTCCGACGCCCTGCTGTCCGAGCTCGCGAGCGACCGCGCCGTGGTCAGCAACGACTTCGCCGAGAGCAACGACCTCGCGGTTGGCGACACGATCCGCTTCCTCACGCCGCGTGGCAACGAGGTCGCCTACGAGGTGACCGGCATCTTCGACTCGGCCGTCGGCTTCGTGCAGGGCGTGATCGTGAGCAACGCGTCGCTGGAGAGCGGCTGGGACGCCGACGACATCGCGTTCGCGCTGACGGCCGGCGACGGGATCCGCAGGCGATCAAGGACGCCGAGGTCGCCGCGCTCGCGGACTTCCCGACCGCCAAGCCGCAGACGATCGACGAGTTCAAGGACGAGCAGAGCAAGCAGGTCGACACGCTCGTGTTCCTCGTGCTGGCGCTGCTCGCGCTGTCCGTGATCGTCGCGCTGCTCGGCATCATCAACACGCTCGCGCTCTCGATCCACGAGCGCACGCGGGAGCTGGGGCTGCTGCGGGCGGTCGGCATGAGCCGCTGGCAGGTCTGGAAGATGGTGACCGGCGAGTCGGTGATCACGGCCGTCATCGGCGCCCTCCTGGGCGGCGTGCTCGGCTTCGCGTTCGCCGCGATCCTCTCCCGTCCCCTGTCCGACGAGGGCTTCGTGTTCGAGGTGCCGTTCGGCATCCTCATCGCGGTGGCGATCCTCGCCGCGATCGCCGGCGTGCTGGCCGCGATCCCGCCCGCCCGCCGCGCCTCGCGGGTGGACATCCTGCGCGCGGTGACAACCGAATAGGGCGAAGCCCGGTTACGGCGGCCGGATGCCGCCGTCTCGATCAGAACGCGGGAACGGATTCCCGCGGGGGTGCCTACTAACCTACGCGGCTCGCGTATGCGTGCCGCTCCAACGGACCTCGAGTCGCTGAGCGCGCAGGAGGTGCTGGCCCACGTCGTGGACGAGTACCACCCGCGCCTGTACGTCGCCTGCTCCTTCCAGAAGGAGGCGTCGGTGATCCTCGACATGCTGCTCGAGATCGAGCCGCAGGCGCGGGTCTTCACGCTCGACACGGGCGTCCTGTTCCCGGAGACGTACGAGACCTGGCGGCGGATCGAGGCGCGCTACGGGATCGAGATCGACGTCTACCGCGGCGACTGGATCGACGGCCTGTGGCAGCGCGATCCCGACGCCTGCTGCGGTATGCGCAAGGTCGAGCCGCTCGAGCGCGCGCTCAGCGAGATCGACGCCTGGATCACCGGGCTGCGGCGCGACCAGTCGCCCGCCCGGGCGGGGACGCCCAAGCTCGGGGAGGACAGCGGACATCCCGGCAAGCTCAAGTGCGCCCCGCTGGCGGACTGGACCGAGAAGGACGTCTGGCGGTACATCGCCGAGCGCGACGTCCCCTACCACCCGTTGCACGACCGTGGCTACGCGTCGATCGGCTGCATCCACTGCACCTCGCCGGGTGGCGGGCGCGACGGTCGCTGGGCCGGCACCGACAAGATCGAGTGCGGCCTCCACCTGCCGGCCTCCTGATGGACCCCGTGACGATCCTCTTCGGCCTCGGCGTGGGCGTCCTGGTCGGCATCACCGGCATGGGCGGCGGCTCGCTGATGACGCCGCTGCTGATCCTCGTCGTTGGCGTCAAGCCGGTGGTGGCGGTGGGCACCGACCTCGCGTACGCCGCGATCACCAAGACCGTCGGCGGCTATCGCCACTTCACGAAGGGCACGGTCTTCCCGCGGATGGCGTTCTGGCTCGCGGTCGGGTCGTGCCCGGCGGCGCTGGCGGGCGTCTGGCTGCTCGACCGGCTGCGCGAGTCCTGGGGCGACGACTTCGACACCTTCATGCTGCTCGCGATCGGCGGCGTGCTGCTGCTCACGGGCGCCCTTGTGCTGCTGCGGGCGCTCGCGCTGGCCGACATGGCGGCGCGCGAGCGTGGCGCGTTCCGGATGCAGACGCGGCACAAGATCGCCGCGGCGGGGCTCGGCGCCACCATCGGGTTCGTGCTCGGCATCACGTCCGCCGGCTCCGGCACGCTGATCGCCATCGGCCTGATCCTCGGCTTCCGGCTCAGCCCGCACCGCGTCGTCGGGACCGACGTCGCGCACGCGGCCGTGCTGCTGTGGGTGGCGGCGCTCGCCCACGTGGTCTCCGGCAACGTCGACTACGGGCTGGCGGCCACGCTGCTCGTCGGCTCGATCCCGGGCGTGTGGGTGGGCACCCACATCGCGACGCGGATGCCGCAGGACCTGCTGCGCGGCGCGCTGGGCGTCGTCCTGCTCGCGTCCGGCCTCGGGCTCCTGAGCAAGGCCGGCCTCGAGCTGCCGGCGTTCGTGCTGGCCGGCGTCCCGACGGTCCTCGCCGTCGTCGTCTTCTACCTGCTGCGCCGCCGCGCGCCGGTGGGGGTGGCATCGTGACCCATCTCGAGGTCCTGGAGGCGGAGGCCGTTCACGTCATCCGCGAGGTGGCGGCCGAGCTCGAGAAGCCGGTGCTGCTGTTCAGCGGCGGCAAGGACTCGATCGTCCTGCTCCACCTGGCCCGCAAGGCGTTCCGGCCGGGCGAGCTGCCGTTCCCGGTCATGCACGTCGACACCGGGCACAACTTCCCGGAGGTGATCGCGTTCCGCGACCGCCACGTGCCGGACGTGCTGGTGGCTTCGGTGCAGGAGTCGATCGACCGCGGCCGGGTGCGTGACGCGCCGTCCCGCAACCGGCTGCAGACCACGACGCTGCTGGACGCGATCGAGGAGCACGGCTTCGACGCCGCGTTCGGCGGCGCGCGGCGGGACGAGGAGCGGGCCCGCGCCAAGGAGCGGATCTTCTCGTTCCGCGACGACTTCGGCCAGTGGGACCCGCGCCGCCAGCGCCCCGAGGTCTGGAGCCTCTACAACGGCCGCGTGCGGCCGGGTGAGCACGTGCGCGTGTTCCCCTTGAGCAACTGGACCGAGCTCGACGTCTGGGAGTACATCCGGGTCGAGGGTCTCGAGCTGCCGCCGATCTACTTCGCGCACGAGCGCGAGGTGTTCGAGCGCGACGGGATGCTCTACGCGGTGTCCGACTTCGTGTCGCTCAACGGCGACTCGCCGTTCACGGCCTCCGTGCGCTACCGGACGGTCGGTGACATGACGTGCACGGGCGCGGTGCGCAGCAGCGCCGGGTCGCTCGAAACGGTCATCGCCGAGATCGCGGCGACCCGGATCACCGAGCGCGGCGAGACGCGCGCCGACGACCGCGTGAGCGAGGCCGCGATGGAGGACCGTAAGCGCGAGGGGTACTTCTAGTGGCTGTGGCTGTGGCGACGCAGACGCCGCAGCTCCTGCGGTTCGCGACCGCGGGCTCGGTGGACGACGGCAAGTCGACGCTCATCGGCCGGCTGCTCTACGACTCGAAGGCGCTGATGGCCGACGAGCTGGGGACGGCCGCCGACCTCGCGCGGCTGACCGACGGCCTGCGCGCCGAGCGCGAGCAGGGCATCACGATCGACGTCGCGTACCGGCACTTCTCGACCCCGCGGCGGCGGTTCATCATCGCCGACACCCCGGGCCACGCCCAGTACACGCGCAACATGGTCACCGGGGCCTCGACCGCCGACGTGGCGGTCGTGCTGGTCGACGCGCGGGAGGGGCTGCTGACCCAGAGCCGGCGGCACGCGGCGATCGCCGGGCTGCTGCGGATCCCGCGGATCGTGCTGGCCGTCAACAAGATGGACCTCGTCGACTACGACGCCGACGCCTTCCGGGCGATCTGCGCGGACTTCAGGGCCTGGGCCGGGCGGCTCGACGTCGAGGAGATCACCTGCATCCCGATCTCGGCGCTGCGCGGCGACAACGTCGTCGAGCGCTCGGAGGCGATGGACTGGTACCGCGGGCCGACGCTGCTCCAGTTCCTCGAGTCCGCGCCCGTGGCGGCCGGCGTGGCCGACGCCCCGCTGCGGCTGCCGGTCCAGTACGTGATCCGGGCGGGAGAGCAGCGCGCGTACGCGGGCCAGCTTGCCGGCGGAAGCGTGCGCGTGGGGGACGAGGTGGCGGTGATGCCCGGAGGCCTGGAGACGCGGGTGACCGCGGTCGAGGGCCCCGGCGGGCCGCTCGAGGCCGCGAGCGCGCCGTTGTCGGTCGCGGTCTCGCTCGAGGACGAGCTGGACGTCGGCCGCGGCGCGCTGATCTGCGCCGGCGAGTCGCGCCCGGCGTGCTCGCGTGACCTCGAGGCGACCGTGTGCTGGATGGGCGAGTCGCCCGCGCGCGTCGGCGGCCGCTACCTGCTCAAGCACACGACGCGGACCGAGCGCGTGCGGCTCGAGATCGTGCGCGAGACGCTCGACGTCGCCGACCTGAGGACGCGGCCGGGCGGCGACTCGCTGGGGCTGAACGACATCGCGCGGGTCGCGCTGCGCTGTGCGTCGGAGGTCGTGTTCGACTCCTACACGGAGAACCGCACGACCGGCGCGTTCATCCTCATCGACGATGCGAGCAACGACACGGTCGCGGCCGGGATGGTCGTCGATGCCCGCTGACGCGCCGCGCTCGTCGAACGTCGTCTGGCAGCGCGGCGAGCTGGATCGGGCGCAGCGCTGGGCCGCGCTCGGCCACTCCGGCGTAACGGTGTGGATGACGGGCCTGCCGGCGTCGGGCAAGTCGACGGTGGCGGCCGCGATCGAGGCGCGCGCGCTGGGGGAGGGGCGGAGCGCGTACGTGCTCGACGGCGACAACCTGCGCCACGGCCTGAACGGCGACCTGGGGTTCAGCGCCTCGGACCGCACCGAGAACGTGCGCCGGACCGCCGAGGTCGCGGCGCTGCTCGCCGACGCCGGCGTGCTCGTGCTCGTCGCGCTCGTCTCTCCGTACCGAGCGGACCGAGAGGCGGCGCGGGCGGTCCACGAGCGATTGGGGTTGCCGTTCCTCGAGGTCCACGTCGCCACCTCGCTCGAGGAGTGCGAGCGCCGCGACCCGAAGGGGTTGTACGCCCGGGCGCGGGCCGGCGAGCTGCAGCACCTCACGGGAGTTGACGACCCCTACGAGCCGCCCCTCTCGCCCGACGTCGTTGTCAGCGGCTCGGAGTCGCTCGACGAGGCCATGGCGTCGGTCTGGGCCGCCCTGCCGCGCTAGCGAACGTCAACTGCGGCATTGAGGGGAGCGGGATCGACCGCGCGTCCCTGCCGAGTGGTGACTTTTCGACCTCCAGGGGCGAAAACTGGTCAGTCGACCGCCGAGCGCTCGGTTAACGGGCCTCAGGCGTATTAACTGAGCGCTCGGCCCGCCGGGGCGGCCAGGCCCGCCTCCCTACATGCCCGAAGTTGACGTTCGCCGGCGCTACAGAGCGGCCCGCGCGGCGACCAAATCTCGTGCCGGGACGATGCGGGCGGAGAAGCGCACCGGCCGCTCCCGCAGCCGGCCGGTCAGGCGGATCGAGAGCGTGGGACCGGGGTTGGGGGCGGACGGCTGGCGCTGCGGCAACACGGTCGAGGCGGTCGCGCCCTTGACGCGGTCGCGCGGCTCCACGACGTAGCCGGACCGCTCGCTCTGGATCCAGAACGCGGCGACGCCCTGCACCGGCCGCCGCTCCGTCAGCGGCAGTGCCTGCCCGTCGCGCAGCAGCGCCCAGACGGCGGCGTGCTCGCCGCCCGTGCTCGGGAACAGGGCCTCGGCGCTCCGGCGGCGCGACGTGGTCGCGCTCACGCTCCAGGCGCCGACGATCGAGCGCGGGCGGAACGTGTAGGTCGACCGCGCCACGACCCCGCCCGCGCGCCGCACGCCGGTCACGCGCAACACGTCGAACGGCCCGGCGAACGGACGCAGCGGCGAGCCGGCGCTCCCGACCCCGAGCGGCGCTCGCAGGAGTCGCAGCGGCAGCCCCGGGGCGCGCTCGCTCGCCGGCCGTGACGTCACCAGCCGCGGCGCGCCGCGGCGGTTGCGCGCGACGATGCCGAAGCTCGCCGGCATCCGGGCGCCGATCGTCGCCGCGACCTCCTGCCGGTCGTCGTAGAGCCGCGCGAGGTCGATGCCGCCGTACGGATACGCGCCGTTGGTGACCGCCGTGATCGCGGTGTTGTAAGCCGGCGTCGAGACCGCCAGCCGCCCGACGGCGGGGTCGAATGAGTACAGCGGCGGCGGCTCCGAGCCCTCCCGGAACGGGACGCCCGCCATCACCGCGCGGGCCGCGTTGGCGACCATCCGCGAGGCCGCGAACAGCGCCTGCTTGTTCGACTGCGGCTTCGGCTTCAGATCATGGAACAGCCCGGGCGCCACGCCCTCGCCGTCCGGGAGCCTGCGCTCGTACAGCTCGAAGCCCCGCTCGAGCAACGCCTTCGCCCACGCCGACTCGGCCGCCGACGGCACCAGCCGCCCGCCCGCCGCGAGCCCGATCAGCGCCTGCTGCGCGAGCGCCCACTTCTTCGTCTGGTGCCAGCGGCCGAACCCGAACCCGGTGTCCCAGTTCAGATAGCCCGAGTGCGTCCAGTAGCCCGCCAGCACGCGCCGCATCCACCGCCGCAGCAGCGCCTCGTCCTCGGGCGACAGCGGCCGCATTCCCTTCGCCACCGCCACGTCGTAGAACCGGACCACCGACGCGACGATGTTCGCGTACTCCGCCGAGTCGACGTTCAGCTGCGAGTGCTCCGGCCCGCCGGGGAGGTAGTGGAACTGCATGCCCGGCCCCAGCGAGCCGGCCGTGCCCTTCTCCGGGCTGCGGATGCTGCGCACGAACTGCAGGAGCTGGCCGCGGAGGTCGCGCTGGAGCCAGATCGGGTCGCCGGTCGCCTCCGCGGCGGCGGAGTAGACCTCGGCGTACCAGTTGATCTGGTTGAGCCGCAGCGTCGGGTAGCGCCAGTACGGGCCGTCGGCCACCCGCCGCAGGCGGTCCTGCATCAAGGCCTGGACCCCCGGGTCGATCCCGAGCGCGTCGCGCGCCCGCCAGGCGACCGCCAGCGCGTCGGTGACCTCGCCGTCGACCACCAGGTGCTGCGCCGTGCGCTCCTCGCTCATCGACGCCACCCAGCCGGGCGCGTGCGGCTGGCTACCCGGCGCCGGGAACGGGACCGCCTCGACCCACGGCGGCGTGCTCATCAGCTTGGCCACGATGCTGCGGGCGCGCGCGTCCTGGCGAGCCGCGCCCTCGTGCCCGCGAGCGGCTGCGGCCGCGTGCACGAGCAGCATGTTGGCGTTCATCATCGTGTCGATCGACGCGGAGCCGGGCCGGTACTGGTCCAGCCGCGAGCTCCACGTGTCGTCGAGCCGCCGGCTCAGCTTGTCCGCGAAGTCCCAGTAGCCCGCCTCGTCCCACGCCACCGCCGGAGCCGGCAGGGCGAACAGCAAGCCGGCCAGGACGGCGCCGGCCACGGCGAGACGCATCAGCGCAGCCAGGTGCGCATGATCGCGTTCGTGAAGCCGAGGCCGTAGCGCAGCACGGCCGGCTTCTTCGAATGCCCGTGGATCCGGCGGTCGACGGTCACGGCGACCTCCTTCGCCGGGACGCCACGCTTGATCGCCTCGATCATGAACTCGGACGTGTGGAACTGCTCCTGCCGCAGCACGAGCTGCGGCAGCACCGCCGCGCGGACCGCCCGGTAGCCGTTCGAGCAGTCCGACACCCGCGTCCGCGTGATCGCGGACACGAGCCGGTTGAAGAAGATGATCCCCATCTCGCGCGCGAAGTGGTTGGGCTCCGCCTGGCCGAGCACGCGCGAGCCGTGCGCCATGTCGACCGTCCCGTCCGCGACAGGGCCGACCAGCCGCTCCATCTCCTCGGGCCGGTGCTGGCCGTCGGCGTCGAGCGTCACGACGATCCGGGCCCCGGAGTCGACCATCAGGCGGTACCCCGTGCGCAGCGCCGCGCCGCCGCCGAGGTTCGTGACATGGCGGGCCACGGCGACGCCGTGCTCCCGGGCGATGTCACCGGTGCGATCCCGCGATCCGTCATCCATGACCAGCACTGCCGTCTCCAACCCGCAGACCGTCGCAGGGATGCGGGGCAGCACCTGCCCGATGTTGTCCTCCTCGTTGTAGGCCGGGATGACCACCGCGACCTTGTCGCGGAAGCGCTCCGGCAGCCCCGAACGGCGGAACTCCTCCCACGCGATGCCCTCCAGCGTGGCCGACAGCTTGCGCTCGATCCGGCCGTTCTGCACCAGCGACCGCACGGTGAGCAGGAACAGGGCGATGACGGAGAAGACCGCGAGGCCGAGGATCCGGCCGCCGTTGCCGCGCTCGAACGAGAACAGCGAGAGCACGGAGTCGAGCAGATCGGTGCCGGACACCACCAGCAGCGCGACGCCCGCGAGCAGCAGCAGCAGCACGTCGCCGTTGCGCAGCGTTCGCCGGCGCCAGGCCGCGAAGACGAGGAGCGCCGCGCCGAGGGCGAGGCCGACGATTCGGAGGGCGGACAGCTCCACGCCGCCCGCAGGATAGCGGCGGTTTCGGCGTCAACCACCGCGCGGCGCGGCCGATAACCCGGATATGAGCCTCTCGAACGCGACTCTCCGGCGGGCGGTCGCGTTCGCCTGCGCGGCCCTCGTCCTGCTCCCGGCTACGGCGGCCGGCAAGACCCTCGTCGGGACGCCCGGCAAGGACCGCCTCAAGGGTGGCCAGAACGGCAACGTCATCAACGGCGACGGCGGCGGCGACGTGATCATCGGCGGGGCCGGCGTGGACCGGCTGCTCGGCGAGTGGGGCGGCGACGACCTGTTCGGCCACGGCGGCGACGACCACCTGGACGGGAGCTCGGGCGGCGACGTGCTCGACGGCGCCGACGGCAACGACGAGCTGCTGGGCGGCTTCGGCGGGGACCGCATCACCGGCGGTCCCGGCGACGACTTCATCGACGGCGGCGCCGCGGGCGACGACATCGACGCCGGGGCGGGCAACGACACCGTCCACGGCGGGACGGCGACCGACCGCATTCGCGGCGGCGACGGCGACGACGTCATCCACTCCACCACGGGCGGCGACGTCATCGACGCGGGCGACGGCAACGACACGGTGTACGTCAACAACGGCACGGCGGTCGACACCGTCGACTGCGGCCCGGGCCACGACACGCTGCACATCAACCCCTTCTCCATGCGCGGCGGCTGGTCGAACGCCCGCTCGCTGCGCGAGGGCCGGCTCGTGCACTGCGAGGTCGTGCTCGAGACCCCGCCGATCGTCGACCCGACCAAGGGCGTGAAGGTGATGACGCCCGACCACGGCGGCGAGGCCCACGGCACCGACCTGAACGACAACCTGCTCGGCTCGTCCGGCGCCGACGTGATCGTCGGCCTCGGCGGCAACGACATCATCTGGGCCAACCGCAAGCCCGACGGCCGCAGCAGCGGCACCGACCGCGTCGACGCGGGCGCCGGGGACGACATCGTGTACGGCGCGTCGCGCGGCGGCACGACCCACATCGACGGCGGCGAGGGCAATGACTACCTGCAGGGCGGCGGCGCGGGCGCGACGAACTACATCACCGGCGGCGCGGGCGCCGACACCATCCGCCTCACCGGCGAAGGGTTCAACCGCGTCGACGCCGGCGACGGCGACGACATCGTCTACGGCTACTCCAAGGACGCGGCGCAGATCGACTGCGGCCCGGGCAGCGACCTGGTGAAGATCGGCTACAACCGCAAGGTCCGCACGCGCAACTGCGAGACGGTCACCAAGCGCTACAAGCGCTGAGCCTGAATCCACGCTGACCGGTCGGGCTACGCTTCGGTCAATGACCTCGAGGGACGCGCTGCGGCGGGCAGCCGCTGTCGCCTGCTGCGCCGCCGTCGTCGTGCCGGCGACCGCAGCGGCGAGGACGCTGGTGGGCACGCCCGGGAAGGATCGCCTCGTCGGTGGCCCGAACGGCAATCACGTCATCAACGGCGACGGGGGCGGCGACACGATCATCGGCGGCCCCGGCCTGGATCGCCTCCTGGGCGAGTGGGGCGGCGACGACGTGTTCGGCCGCGCCGGCGACGACTACATCGACGGCGGCTCGGGCGGCGACTTGCTGGACGGCGCCGAGGGCCACGACGCGATCTACGGCGGCTTCGGCGGCGACAAGATCATCGGCGGCGACGGCAACGACTACATCGAGGGCGGCGCCGCCGGCGACGACATCGACGCCGGCCCCGGCGATGACACCGCCCACGGCGGCACGGGCAGCGACGACATCCGCGGCGGCACCGGCAACGACTCGATCTACTCGACGAGCAGCGGGGACAACATCGACGCCGGGGCGGGCGACGACTTCGTGTACGTCAACAACGGCACGGCGGTCAAGACCGTCGACTGCGGCCCCGGCTACGACACCCTCCACATCAATCCGCAGCACATGCGCGGCGGCTTCTCCAACCAGCGCTCGATCCGCCACGGCGAGATCCGTGCCGACACCTGCGAGAACATCCTCGAGGTCCCGCCGCCGCCCGACCCCACGAAGGGCGTCAAGCGGATCACGCGTGAGAAGGGCGGCCGGGCCACGGGCACCGAGCGCAACGACAACCTGCTCGGCGGCCCCGGCCCCGACACGCTGACCGGCCTCGACGGCGACGACATCATGTGGGGCAACCGCAAGCCCGAGGGCCGCAGCCGCGGCATCGACCGGATCGACGCGGGCGACGGCAACGACACCGTGTACGGCGCGTCGCGCGGCGGCAACAACCGCATCAACGGCGGTGGCGGCAACGACTACCTGCAGGGTGGCGGCGTCACGTCGACCAACGCGATCAGCGGCGGCAGCGGGTTCGACACGATCCGCCTCGTCGGGCACGGCTACAACCGGGTCAAGGCCGGCGCGGGCGACGACATCGTCTACGCGTACTCGAAGGACAAGGTCCGGATCGACTGCGGCCCGGGCGCCGACACGGTGAAGATCGGCTACAACCGCACCGTCAGCACGCGCCGCTGCGAGACCGTCACCCGTCGAGGTTGACGCAACCGGGCGGCGGCGGCGAGACTGCGCGTCGCTGCCCGTGAGCGAAACCCATGTGAGCGCCGACCGGGGCGCGGTTGCGGCCGGTCGCGACGTGGTGGCGGACCTGATCGTCACCGGCGACCGCAACACGTTCTTCGTCGGCGGCTACCAGCGACTGTCCGAGGCCTACATCGACCCGCGCGAGGTCTTCGACCGCGTGGACGTCAAGCGGTTCGTCGGCCGCGACTGGCTGATCGCCGAGCTCGACGGCTTCCTCGCCTCGCAGCCGTGCGGGTACTTCGTGGTGGAGGCGGCCGCCGGCCTCGGCAAGACGGCGCTGCTCGCCCACCTGGTCGCGACCCGCAGCTGGGTCCACCACTTCAGCGAGCTGGCGCCGGGCGAGGCGGGGATCGCCCTCGCCCGCATGAGCCTCGCGGCGCAGCTCATCCGCGCATACGACCTGCGCGACGCGAAGGAGGGCGCCGAGCCGGTCCTCTCCGAGGCGGCGTCGTCGCGCGCCGACTTCCTCCGCGGCCTCCTGAGCGACGCCGCCGAGCGGCTGCGCGACGGCGAGAAGCTCGTGCTCGTGGTCGACGCGCTCGACGAGGCTGGTACGCGACCGGGAGAGAACGTCCTCGGCCTGCCGCAGGTGCTGCCGGCCGGCGTCTTCGTCGTCGCCAGCAAGCGGCCCGTGCCCGTCGACCTCTACACGGAGAGCCCGCGCCGCGTCGTCCGGATCGACCCCGACTCCGACGGCAACCGCCAGGACGTCCGCGCCTACCTCACGGCGGCCGCGCCCGAGGCGCTCGCCGAGGCGATCTTCGCCAAGAGCCACGGGGTGTGGATCTACGTGCGCTACGCGCTCCAGCACGCCGCCGGCGACACCCTCGACCCCGACACGCTCCCGGAGGGCCTGTGGGCGTGGTACCACCGGTTCTGGCGCTCGTGGGCCGACGCGCATGCCGCCGACTGGCACGGCGTGCAGCTGCCGCTGCTGGCGACGCTCGCCGCCGCCCGCGAGGAGCTCGCACTCGCCGAGCTATGCCGGCTGGCCGGCGTCGAGCCCGCGGTGCCGGAGCTGCCGGCCGCCTGGCGCCCGTACCTGATCGTGAGCCGCGACCGGCCGCGGCGGCATCGGCTCTACCACGCCAGCCTGAGCGACTTCCTGCACGGCCGCTCCGCGATGGAGGACAGCGCGGAGCAGGACTTCGCCGACGACCTCGCCGACGCGACCCGCGCCGCGCACAGCCGGATCGCGGACCTGACGCTCGGCGACGGGGACGATCTCGTGCACCTCGCCGCGCACCTGCGGCACGCGGAGCGCTACGACGAGCTGTTCGCGCTCGTCGAGGAGCCGGAGTGGCGCACGCGGCTGCTGCTGGGCGACCCGACCGCCGGCGCGTACCTGGGCAGCGTCACCGAGGCGTGGGACCACGCGGCCGAGCTCGACCGGCAGGCGGCAGCCGAGGGTCGCGCTCCGCCGCACCTGCGTCGTGAGATCGCCTGCGCGCTCGCCGCCGAGGACGTGCGCTCGTTCGGCTCCTACCTGCCGGCGAAGATCCTCGGGCGGCTCGTCGCCGGGCGGATCTGGACGCCCGAGCAGGCGCTCGCCGTCGCGGCCACGAGCCCGTATCCCAACCCCCGCGCCCTCGGCCTCGCCGCGGTGCTGCCGCACCTGCGGGAGGCCCAGCGGGTCGCCGAGCTGCGCGAGTTCTTCGCCTGGGCGGACGGCGACCGCGAGCGCGCGCTGCGGGCGCTCGCCGAGCACGTGCCCGTCTCCGTGATGCCCGAGGCGCTGCGCTTCGCGGCCGAGATCGAGCTCGACGGAGACCGCGCCGACGGGCTTGCCGAGCTCGCGCCGCACCTGCCCGCAGCACTGCTGGCGGACGCCGTCGAGGTCGCGACCGCGATCGAGGATCGGACGGACCGCGTCGAGGCGCTCGCCGCGCTGCTCCCGCGGCTCGACGGCGAGACGCGCGACCAGGCGCTTGGCGTCGCGCTCGCGGCGCTCGAGGAGGCGGCGGCCATCGACCACTACGTCGCCCGGCTGGTGTCGGCGCTCGCGCCCGCGGCCGGGGACCGCCTGCTCGCCCGCGCCGAGGCGCTCGAGAAGCCGGACGCCCGCGCCGAGGCGCTCACCGCGCTCGTGCCGCACCTCGAAGGCGAGCCGCGGGCCGCCGCCCTCGCCGCCGCGGTCTCGGCCGTGGCCGGGATCGAGGACGGCGACGACTGCGCGGAGGCGCTCGCCGCGCTCGCCCCGCATCTGCCGGACGAGCTCGTGCCCGAGGCCATGGACATCGCCATCGCGATCGAGGATCCGGACGACCGCGCGCGGGCGCTCGCGGCGCTCGGGCCCCGGCTGTCCTATGCGCTGCTGAGTGAGGCGCTCGTCACCGCGGAGCACGAGTACGTGCGCGCCCAGACGATCGACGCGCTCGCGCCCTACCTCGACGACGTCCGCCTGGCGGAAGCGCTGCGGGTCGCGGCGGAGCTCGAGCGGGAGAACGACCGCCTCGTGGCGCTCGCCGCGCTGGCGCCGCACGTGCCCGGCGAGGCGCTCGCGGCCGCCGACGCGCTCGCCGACGAGACCGAGCGCGCGCGGGCGCTCGCGGTGGTCGCGACGCTCGCCGCCGAGCCCGCGGCGATCGAGCGCGCGATCGACGCGGCGAGGGCGCTCGACGACCCCGAGGAGCGCTGCGAGATGCTCTCCGCGCTCGCCGGCCACGAGCCCGCCGTCGCCGGCGAGGCGCTGGAGGCCGCCCGCGCGATCGAGGACGAAGAAGACCGCGCCGACGCGGTGATCGCGCTCGCGCCCGTGCTCGGCGGCGACGAGACGGCCGAGGCCTTCCGGTTCGCGCTCGCCGCCGTGGCGGAGATCGAGGGCGCCTACGAGCGCGAGGAGGCGCTGACGAAGCTCGAGCCGCTGCTCCCGGATGAGCTGCTGCCCGACGCCGTGCGTGCCGCGCTCGCGCCCGTCGACGCCCGCGAGCGCGAGGGGCTGTTCACGCTGCTCGACGAGCCGCGGGAGCCCGAGACCGCCACGAGGACGGCGGACGGCGCGCCCGCCGCCGAGCTCGAGCGCAGGCTCGACGAGGCCGCGGCGACGCTCGGCTCGCGCGCGCTCGCCCGCGCGCTCGGCGAGGTCGCCGGCGAGCTTCCCGACTCCCAGCTCCCCTGGGCGTTCGCGATCGCGAGCCGGATCCCGCGCGCCCGCATGCGCCGCCGCGCGCTCGTGGACCTGGCGGCGGTCGCGGCCGCCGCGCCGCCGGCCGTCGCGCACGAGTGCTTCGACATCGCGCTCCGCGGCGCGGTCGAGCACCTCGACGTGCCCCGGTTCGTGCGCGCCCTGCTGCCGATCACCGACCGGCTTGGACAACTCGACTCAGGAGGTGCGCCGTGGAGGCGATCTTGACCACGTTCCTGGCGCCGTTCCTGCCGTACCTGCTCAAGAAGGGCGAGCAGGCGGCGGACGCGGCCATCGAGCGCTTCGGGGCGGCGGCGTGGAAGCGCGCCCAGGCGCTGTGGGGGAAGCTGCGCCCGAAGGTGGAGGAGAAGGAGGCCGCGCGCGAGGCCACGGAGGACGTCGCGACGGCGCCCGACGACGAGCTCGCCCGGTCGGCGCTCCAGCTCCAGCTGCGCAAGCTGGTCGCCGACGATCCGGATCTCGCGGCCGAGCTCGCGGAGATGCTCGAGGACGGCCGCCGCGCCGGGATCATGGCCGACAACGGCGCCGTCGTCGTGGTCGCCGACCGCGGCGGCGTGGCCGCCGGCGGCGACATCAACGTCGGCCAGGGCGGTATCCACACAGGCTCCTAGAATCGAGCGGATGGGGCGTATCCGGACGCTGCCCGAGCGCCACGGCGGCGTCGTCCTCGTGCTGCTCGGCGTCATCCTCGCGCTGGGCCTCGGCCTGCGGCTGATCGGGGTCTACGACCCGATCGACTCCTCCTACCAGGGAGCCGACGCGGCCCGCTACGAGCGCATCGCCGCCCTGGTCTACACGGACCAGCAGTTCGCCGTGCCGGGCTCCGACGCGCCGTACGACTGGTCGCCCGGCGCGCCGCTGTTCTACGCCGGGATCTACTACGTCACCGGCGGCGTGCATCCGGGCCTCGGGCGGCTGGCGATCGCGCTGCTCGGCCTCGTCACGATCGTCATCTGCTACCTGCTCGGCCGCCGGCTGAGCGGCGCGGTGGCCGGGCTCGTGGCGGCGCTGCTCGCCGCCACCTACCCGGCGTTCGTGTTCAACACGGGGCGGCTGCTGAGCGAGCCGCTGGCGGAGGTGCTCGTCCCCGGCGCGGTGCTGGCGTTCCTGTGGGCGCTCGAGAAACGCAGCCTGTGGGCGTGGCTCGCGCCGGGCGCGCTGATCGGCGCGAGCGCGCTGGTGCGGCCGGAGTACCTGCTGTTCGGGATCGCCCTCGCGCTGCTGGCGCTCGTCAAGGTCGCCTTCGACCGCGGGATGCGCTCCGGCGTCGCGGCGGGCGCGATCTGCGCCGCCGCCTTCGCGGCTCCGATCGCGCCGTGGGCGATCCACGTGTCGAGCGAGGAGGGGCGGTTCGTGCCGGTCACCACCGGCGCCGGCAAGGCGCTCTTCATCGGCTCCTACCTGCCCGGCGACGGCATCCACGACCGCGTGAAGATAGAGCTGATGGAGCGCTACCTCGGCATGCGCGACGTCACGCCCGAGCAGCGCGCGCGCCAGCCGATGGAGCCGCTGCTCGATCGCGTCGCCGCGCGCTACCCGGAGCTGCCGCGCGACGCGGCGCTGAACCGCATCGGCCGCGAGAACCTCAGTCGCTACATCCGCGAGCAGCCCGTGGCGGTGGCGCGCATGATGGCCGACAAGATGCGCTGGATGTGGCGCGGCTCGAGCGGCGCGATGCTCGCCCCGGCCGCGGTCGTGCTGCAGATCCTCATCCTCGCCTTCGCGGTGGTCGGGCTGGTGATCCTGGCGATCCGCCGCCGCTTCGAGGCGCTGCTGCTCGGCGGCCTCATCCTCGGCCTCACCGTGTTCTCCGGCATCGTCCTCGCCGCGCCGCGGCGCAACCTCGCGCTGATGCCCCTGGTGATGACGCTCGCGTCGACGGGGCTGGTGAGCGTCGTGGTGTACGTGCGGGCGGTGCTGCAGACGCGCGGGCTGCAGCCGAGGCTCGACCCGTGACGGCGATCACGGCCACGACGCCGCGGACCTGGGCCGCCGGCCTCGCCGACCGGCACGGCCGGGTCGTGCTGGTCGCGCTGGCCGCGATCGTCGTGCTCGGGCTCGCGCTGCGCGTGGAGTCGGCGCTCGAGCCGCTCGACGTGCGGCCGGGGACGGACTCGGCGGTCTACGCCTCGGTCGCCGAGCAGCTCTACGAGCACCAGCGCTTCGCGCTGCCCGGGGCGTCGAGCCCGTACGACTGGTCACCGGGGGCGCCGCTGTTGTACGCCGGGATCTACTACCTCACCGGCGGGGTCCATCCCGGCGCCGTCCGGCTGGTGGTCGCGCTCCTGGGTGCGCTGACGATCGTGCTCGTGTACCTGATCGGCAGGCGACTGGCTGGGCCGGTGGCGGGCCTGGCCGCGGCCGGGCTGTTCGCGATCTATCCCGTGACGATCTTCTTCACGGGGAAGCTGATGAGCGAGCCGCTGGCCACGCTCACGCTGGCGGGAGCGGTGCTGAGCTTCTTCTGGGCCGGCGACCGAGGACGACACTGGGCAGCGTGGGCGGCGCCCGGCGTGCTGTTGGGCCTGACGGCGTTCGCACGACCGGAGTACCTCGCGTTCGTGCTCGTGTTCGCGCCGCTCGCCTTCGTGCGCGGCGCAAGGACCGCGGGGTGGCGGCGCGGGGTCGTGGCCGGCGGCGTCCTGGCGCTCGCGTTCGCGCTCCCGATCGTGCCGTGGACCGCGCACGTCTCCCGCGTCGAGGGTCGCTTCATCCCGATCAGCACCGGCGGCGGCAAGGCGCTGTTCATCGGCACCTATCTGCCCGGGAACGGCCTGCACCTGGACGTCAAGCGCGAGCTGCTCAGGCGGTACGAGGGGCGCGAGAACATCCCGGCGACCGAGCTCAGCCGCATCTCGATGACGCCGCTGCTGAACCGGGTCGCGGCGAAGTACCCGGACCTGGAGCGCGACGCCGCGCTGCAGAAGATCGGCCGCGAGAACGCGCAGCGCTACCTCACCGAGCAGCCGCTCGACTTCGCTTCGATGGTGGGCGGCAAGATGTGGCACATGTGGCACGGCTCGGGCGCGGCCGGGCGCTCGACCTACGGGACGGTCTTCCAGTTCACCGTGCTCGCACTCGGCCTGATCGGGCTCGTCCTGCTCGCCGTGCGGCGGCGGTGGGAGGTGGTGCTGATCGGGCTGCTGCTGCTCGGCGTGACCGTCCTCGGCGGCCTGCTTCTGGCCGGCACGCGGCGCAACGTGACGCTCATGCCGCTGGTCATGGCGCTGGCCGGTGTGACCGTCGCGTGGGCGGTCCAGCGGGTCAGGGGCCGCCTGGCGAGCCGCTAGGCTGCCCCGCCATGCGAATCTTGATCCTCGGCGGCGATGGGTACCTGGGCTGGCCCACGGCCATGCGCTTCTCTGCCCGCGGTCACGACGTGTTCATCGTCGACAACTTCGCCCGCCGCCGCTGGCATCACGAGCACGGGACCGATTCGCTGACCCCGATCAGCGGCCTCGCCGACCGCATCGACGCGTGGCGGGAGGTCTCCGGTCGCGACATCCACGCGTTCGTCGGCAACATCGAGGACGGCGAGTTCCTCGACCGCGTGGTCGCCGAGGTGCTGCCGGACACGATCGTCCACTACGGCGAGCAGCCCTCCGCCCCGTACTCGATGCTCTCGCGCCGCCACGCCGTCGAGACGCAGCAGACGAACGTGATCGGCAACCTCAACCTGCTGTGGTCGATGCGCGACCGCGTGCCCGAGTGCCATCTCGTCAAGCTCGGGACGATGGGCGAGTACGGGACGCCCAATATCGACATCGAAGAGGGCTTCATCGAGATCAACCACAAGGGCCGCACCGACGTGCTGCCGTTCCCGAAGATGCCCGGGTCGCTGTACCACCTCTCGAAGGTCCACGACTCGCACAACATCCACTTCGCCTGTCGCATCTGGGGCCTCCGCGCGACCGACCTCAATCAGGGCGTCGTGTACGGGATCGAGACCGAGGAGACCGCGCTCGACGAGCGGCTCTGCACGCGCTTCGACTACGACGAGATCTTCGGCACCGCGCTCAACCGCTTCTGCGTGCAGGCGGTGATCGGGCACCCGCTCACCGTCTATGGCAAGGGCGGCCAGACCCGCGGCTTCCTCAACATCCGCGACACGCTGCAGTGCGTCGAGCTGGCCGTCACCAACCCCGCGCAGGGTGGCGAGTTCCGGGTCTTCAACCAGTTCACGGAGCAGTTCACCGTGCTCGAGCTCGCCGAGCTCGCGCAGCGGGCGGGCGCCGAGCTCGGTTACCACGTCGACATCGAGCATTTCGACAACCCGCGCGTCGAGCAGGAGGAGCATTACTACAACGCGGCGAACACCAAGCTGCGCGAGCTCGGCCTCAAGCCGCACTACCTGGGCGAGGAGCTCGTCCGGTCCATGCTCGCCACCATCGACCGCCATCGCGACCGCGTGATCTCGCGTGCCATCGCCCCCAAGACCCAGTGGCGCCCCGGCGAGGCCGAGGCGAACGCCGACCAGCTCTCGGCTGCGGCCGCCACCCACGCGTAGGGGCCGAGGTCAGTCCACGAACCCAGGCGCAACTTTCCGGAGCCGCACGACTTCCTACTTCTCGTGACCCGCACCGTCGTTCTCACCATCGCCTTCGTCCTTGCCCTCGCCGCGCCGGCGTCGGCCAAGCTCACGGTCGGCATCGGCGAGCAGAACGCGGCCTTCTTCCACGACAAGCGCTGGCTGGCGCTCAAGCGGCCCGACGTCCGCTACGTCCTGTCGTGGGACGCGCTACGGCGCAACAACTGGGAGGAGGCGGAGCTCGACAACTACATGTGGTGGGCCCGCCAGGTCGGCGCGAAGGTGATGATCACGTTCGGCCACTCGCGCCGGAAGGGCAGGGAGCTGAGGGCCCCGTCGCGGCTGCAGTTCATCCGCGAGTTCCGGGCGCTGCGCCGCCGCTATCCCGAGCTGCGCACGTTCCAGACCTGGAACGAGGCCAATCACGGGACCCAGCCGGTCTGGAACAAGCCGAACCTCGCGGCCCGGTACTACGACGCGATGCGCCGCACGTGCCCGGAGTGCACGATCTCGGCCCCGTCGGTGCTCGACGCGCCGAACATGACGAGCTGGATCAAGCGCTTCAAGAAGGCGGCGCGCTTCCCGGTGCGGATCTGGAGCATCCACAACCACATCGACGCGAACCGCCACCGCACGACCGGCACGCGCGAGCTGCTGCGCATCACGCGCGGCCAGATCTGGTTCAGCGAGACCGGCGGCATCGTCAACCGCTACGTCGACGGGCGCCGGGTTTCCCGCTACAACCAGAAGAACGCGGTCCGCGCGATCCGCAACATCTTCAGGCTGGCCAAGCTCAACCGGAAGCGGATCACCCGGATCTACGTGTATCAGTGGATGCCGCCGAGGGAGCGTCGCCCGCGGTGGGACTCGGCGCTGATCGGCCGGAGGGGCGAGACCCGGCCGTCGCTGCGGACGCTCCAGGCACAGCTGCGCCGGCTTCGATAGCCCACAGCGCGGCGGCCAGCAGCGCGGTGGTCGCGCAGTAGCCGAGCTCCACCGCCAGCAGCTGGTCGTCGAGCGGCGACAGCACGAGCCACGCCAGGAACAGCACCGCGGACGCGAGCCACGCGGCGGCGGCCTGGGCGCCGCGCCGGCGGGCGAGCGCGGCCTGGTTCAGCGTGCCCGCCGTCAGGTGGAAGCCCATGCCGAGGCCGACGAGGACCAGGCCGCCGCGGGCGTAGTCGAAGTCGCCGCCGAACAGGACGCCCATCGCCCACGGGCCGACGAGGCCGAGCGCGAGCACGACGAGCGCCGTGAAGCCCGCGATCGCGAGCACGGTGACGCGGATGGCGTGCCGGAACTCCGCCCCGCCACCCGTCGCGGCGAGGCCGCTCAAATGCGGCAGCAGCGAGGTCTGGATCGCCTGGAAGAGCTGGAGCGGCGCGCGGGTGATGAGCAGGACGTTGAACACGAAGCCGGCGAGCGCGGCGTCGGCCGCCGTGGCGTCGACGGCCAGCACCGGGCCGTTGAGCAGCGCCTGCTCGGCGACCATGATCGCCAGCACGGCGCCCGCGAACCCGGCGCCCTCGCGCATCGAGCCCCGCTCGCCCGCACCGCCGCCGCGACGCTCGATCGCCCACGGTACGACGAGCAGCGACACCAGCGGGGCGGCCGCGATGCCGAGGGCGACCGCTCCCTGGCCCTCGGCGATCCCGATCGCCACCGCCACCGCGAACAGGCAGCGCGAGCAGGACTCCAGCAGCACGAGGCCGCCGTAGAGCCCGAACCGCTGGTGCCCGGCCAGCCAGCCGCGCGCGAAGTAGCTCGCGGCGTAGGCGAGCACGGCCACCACCAGCACCCAGTAGAGCTCCGCCGAGCCGTCGAACACGTCGTCCTGGATCGGCTCGCGCAGGGCGAGCGCGGCCACCAGGAACAGCGTCGCGGTGCTTGCCTGGATGATCAGCGGGACGCGCAGGGGATGGCCCTCGTGGCCCTGCGCCCGGCGCGACGAGATCGTGTGCGAGAGCAGCTGCTCGACCGGCCGGTAGATGATCGAGATGATCAGGAACAGCGCCGACCACAGGACCGAGATGCCCTTGTAGTCGACCTCGTCGAGGCTGTGGCTGGCCAGCGCGAAGTACGCGAACGTGACCAGCCCAGTGGTGGCGATCCCTACCGAGAGGATGCGGGCGCCGCGCCCGTACGAGGCGGTGCTAGACACGCACGAGGAGCATGGTCCACGGGAAGGGAGATCGCGTCTCAACGACCTCGCCGTGGCGCGAGAGCAACCCCGCGAAGCTCCGCTTCGACCAGTGGTTCACGTGGCCCGGCGTGTTCCCGAGGTCGCGCAGGTACGCGCCGCGCGCCATGTTGAGCGCCCGCCACAGCGGCTCGCGGGGGACCGACACGAGCAGGTGCCCGCCGCGCGCCACGCGCGCCATCTCGCTCACGGTGTGCTCGGGGTCGGGCACGTGCTCGAGCACCTCGATCGCGGACGCGAGGCCGAACTCGCCGTCCGCGAACGGCAGCCGCTCCGCCTTCATCACACGGTAGGCGAGGTTCGGCGCCTGGCGCTTGGCCCACTCGGCCTGGATCGTGGGGTCCTCGAGGTCGATGCCGACCACGCGCCCTTCGAGCCGCTGGGCCCACTTGTGCGTGAGCACGCCCTCGCCGCAGCCGACGTCGAGGATCGAGCGCGGCGCCGCGCGGCGCCACAGCTCGTCGAGCGTCCGCTCGAACCCCGCCATCAGCCGCTTCACGACGGGGTTGTCGGAGCCGTACTTGTCGTAGGTGTTGCCGGTGACCGTGCCCTCGGCGTCGCGCGTGATCGTCGAGCTCACAGCTTCAGCGCCTCACGTTCCTCGGTCTTCCCGTGGCCGCCGGAGCGCGCACCGGTGGTCGGCTCCTGGCCGCTCTCGGGCGAGCCGGGCTCGTAGTGCGACGGCGGGACGCCGAGCTCGAGCTCGACGCGGCGCACGCGCTCGAAGATCCGCTGGAGCGTGATCCGCTGGCCCGACAGCAGGTCGCCGAGGATGCCGAGCGCGGCGAGCACCATCGCGGCGTTGAACAGCACGGCGCCGAGGATCAGCGACTGGACGTGGCCGGCGCCGTCGCCCTGCAGGAAGAAGTACAGGAAGCGGCCCCAGACGCCGAGCGACAGGAGGCCGAGCAGCAGCGCCGCGGTCATGAACACCCGCATCGGCTCGTACATCGCGTAGATGCGGAAGATCGAGATCCCGTTGCGGCGGATGTAGGTCCACATCGACGGGAAGAGCCGCGACTCGCGCAGCTTCGGGTTCGTCCGCACGGGCACGTGGTCGATCGCGACGGTCATCTTGCCCGCCTGGATGATCGTCTCCAGCGTGTACGTGAACTTGGAGACGACCTGGATAGCGAGGGCGGCTTCGCGGTTGTAGGCCCGGAAGCCCGACGTCGTGTCCGGGATCGTGGTCTGCGACGCCTGCCGCACGACCCAGGAGCCGAGCCGCTGCAGCGACTTCTTGGCGGCCGAGAAGTGCTCGACGTTCATCACCTCGCGGTCGCCGACCACCATGTCGGCGTCGCCGCTGAGGATCGGCTGCACGAGGCGCTCGATGTCGGGCCCGTAGTACTGGTTGTCGGCGTCGGTGTTGACGATGACGTCGGCGCCGAGCTTGAGGCACGCGTCGAGGCCCGCCTGGAAGCCGGAGGCCAGGCCCTTGTTGTTCGTGAGCCGGACGATGTGGTCGACGCCGTGGGTGCGCGCGACGTCGACGGTCCGGTCGGTCGAGCCGTCGTCGACGATCAGCCACTCGACGGCGTCGAAGCCCTCGACCCGGCGCGGGAGGTCGGCCAGCGTGACGGGGAGGGTCTCCTCCTCGTTCAGGCACGGGATCTGGATGATCAGCTTCATCTTCGGCGGCTAAGACGGTACCGCGTCGTCATCCTGTAACCGGTTCATGGACGGCCTGGCCCTCACCCGGCGGCCCGCGTTCGCGCGCGTCCGCTCGCTCGACGCCGAGACGATCGCGCGCGTCGCGTTCGGGCTGCTCTGCGTCGCGTTCGCGGTCGGGTTCTTCGTCTATCCCACGTACCCCAACTACGACTCGTACTACTCGCTGCTCTGGGGGCGGGAGATCCTGGACTTCACCACGCCGGGGTTCGAGGGTTTCCGCGTGCCGACCGAGCACCCGCTGGCGATCGCGGCCGGGGCCGTGCTGTCGCTGTTCGGCGAGGCCGGGGACCGTCTGTGGATCGCGCTGATCTTCGCCTCGTTCCTGTGGCTGGTCTGGGGCGTCTACCGGCTCGGGCAGATCGCGTTCACGCCGCTGGTGGGCGGGATCGCCGCCGTGCTGGTGCTGACGCGGTTCGATTTCGGGTTCCTGGCCGCCCGCGGCTACATCGACATCCCGTACATGGCGCTGGTCGTGTGGGCGGCGGTGCTCGAGGCGCGCTCGCCGCGGCGCGGCGTGCCGGTCCTGCTGCTGCTGGCGGCCGCGGGGATGCTGCGCCCGGAGGCGTGGGTGCTCGCCGGCCTGTACTGGCTGTGGCTGGCCTGGCGCGCGACCTGGCGCGAGCGGGCGCTGTACGCGGCGCTGGCCGCGCTCGGGCCGCTGGTGTGGACGGCGACCGACTCCGCCGTCACCGGCGACCCGCTCTTCTCGCTGCTGTACACGAGCGGGTCGGCCGAGGACCTCGGGCGCCAGCGCTCGCTCACCGAGTTGCCGACCGCGATCCCGGGCTTCCTCAACCTGATCGTCAAGCCGCCGATCCTGGCGGCCGCCGCCGTCGGGCTGGTGCTCGCCGTGACGCTGGCGCCGCGGCGGGCGGTGATGCCGCTCGTCCTGCTCGTCTCCGGGATCGGGACGTTCGTGCTGATCGGCGTCGCGGGCGCGTCGGTGATCGAGCGCTACCTCTCGATCGCGGCGGTCGCGGTGCTGGTCTTCGCCGCGGTGTTCCTGGGCGGGTTCACGATGCTGCGTCCCGGGCGGCTGCGGACCTGGTGGATGGCCGGCTCGGTCGCGATCGTGCTGTTCGGCGCCGTGTACACGGCCACCCAGGTGCGGCTCGACTACTTCGACTCCGAGCTGCGGTTCCGCGGCGCCGCGCACGACGACCTCGTGCGCGTGCTGAACTCGCCCGCCGTCGAGAAGGGCCTGCGCTGCGGGCCGCTGACCGTGCCGAACCACAAGCTCGTCCCCGACTCGCGCTGGATCCTCGACGCCCCCAGCCGCCGCGTGATCCCGCGCGCCGATCCCAAGGCGCCGCGGCCCGACCGCGGCGTCGCGCTTGTCGTCACCAGCCGCTTCGCCGTCTTCAAGCACGCCTGGAGCACCGACACCGACTCCCCGCTGATCCAGTCGCCGCCCGCGGGCTGGGAGCGGGTGGAGACCGGCGACTTCTACGCCGCCTATGCGCGCTGCTAGCGCGGTCGCGGCGCTGGTCGTCGTGGCGTTGATCCTGCGCCTGTGGGGGATCGACCACGGCCTGCCGTACGTCTACAACGCCGACGAGAACGCGCACTTCGTGCCGCGGGCGATCGGGATGTTCGGGCACAGCCTGAACCCCGACTACTTCATCAACCCGCCCGCGTACACGTACCTGCTGCACGTCGCGTTCTGGGCTCGCTGGGGCGGGCGCGAGGCGATCGGGGACGCGTTCGCCGCCGACGCCGGGAGCGCGTTCGGGCTCGCGCGGGTGCTGGCGGCCGTGCTCGGGGCGGCGGCGGTCGGGTTCCTGGCGTGGGCGGGGCGGCGCTTCTGGGACTGGCGCGTCGGGCTCGTGGCCGGCGCGCTGCTCGCCGTCGCGTTCCTGCCCGTGCACTACGCGCACCTCGCGGTCAACGACGTGCCCGCGCTGGCGCCGCTGTGCCTGAGCCTGGTCGGAATCGCGGGCGTGTACCGGCGCGGCCGGTTGCACGACTACGCGCTCGCCGGCGCCGCGCTCGGCGTCGCCTGCGCGACGAAGTACACCGCCGGCATCGTCCTCCTCTGCCTCGTCGCCGCCGCCGCGGCGCGGCCGGGGCGGATGGGGTCGAATCCCCTCGTCGGCCTCGCCCTCGCCGGCGCGCTCGCGCTGGCCGGCTTCCTCGTCGCCAACCCCTACGCGCTGTTCGACTGGGATTCGTTCCGCGAAGGCCTCCAGCAGCAGTCGCAGGCGTCGGGCGACGGCGGCGGCAAGCTCGGCCTGGTCGGGGACAGCGGGATCCTCTACTACCTGGGCACGCTCACGTGGGGCCTCGGCTGGCTGCCGGCGCTCGCGGCCGCCGCCGGCGCGGTCTGGCTCTCGATCCGCGATCGCCGCCTCGCACTCGTGCTCGTGCCCGCGCCGGTCGTGTTCCTGCTCTTCATGGGCATCCAGGACCGCTTCTTCGCCCGCTGGCTGCTGCCGATCTACCCGCTGCTGTGCCTGCTCGCGGCCTGGGCGGCGGTGGAGGCCGCGCAGCGCGTGCGCGCCGGGCGGCTGTGGCCGGTCGTGGTCGCCGGGGCGCTGCTGTGCGCGCAGGGCCTGGTCTTCACGATCCACAACGACGTCGTCCTGGCGCGCGACGACACCCGCTCGCTGGCGCGCGCCTGGATGGTGGAGAACATCCCCGAGGGCGACCGGGTGGTGATCGAGCCGATCGCCCCCGACCAGTGGGCGATGGACGCCGGGCACCCGTCCGCCGCGACCGGCACCGGCAACCGCTGGATCAAGTGGCCGACCTCGCGCTTCCGCGGGCGCGTGGTCAAGCTCGAGGACTTCGAGCGCACCCTGCGGCCGAGCCTGCTCGACCGCTACGAGCGCGCCGGCTACTGCCACGTGGTGACCGGCTCGACGCAGTACGGGCGCTCGCTGACGGAGCCGGAGGAGGTGCCGCAGGCGATCCGCTACTACGACCAGCTCCGCGACCGCGCGGACGTCGTCTACCGCGTAAGCCCGCGGGGCGACGGCTCCGTGCGCGGCTTCTCGTTCGACTTCTCCTTCAACAGCTACCCGCTCGACTACCAGCGGGCAGGTCCCGAGATAGTGATCTACCGGCTGAGGGATTGCCGGTAACGTCTTGGGGCCGTGGCCACACTGCTGCAGACCGACGTCGCCCACCTCGCCCGCGCGATCGAGCTGGCCGAGGGCGGGCGCGGGCGGACGACGCCGAACCCGCTCGTCGGCGCCGTCGTGGTGAAGGACGGCGGGGTGATCGGCGAGGGCTTCCACACCGCGTTCGGCAAGCTGCACGCCGAGCGCGAGGCGCTCGCCGCCTGCCGCGTCGACCCGCGCGGCGCCACGCTCTACGTCTCGCTCGAGCCGTGCTGCCACCACGGCCAGACGCCGCCGTGCACGGACGCGATCCTTGAGGCCGGCATCGCCCGCGTGGTGGTCGGCTCCGACGACCCCACCGAGAAGGCCGCCGGGCGTGGCCTGGGCATCCTGCGCGACGACGGTGTGGAGGTCGTCGTGGCCGGCGGCGAGCTGGCGGCCAAGGCGCGGCTGCTCAACCAGCCGTTCCGCAAGCACGCCCGCACCGGCCGGCCCTACGTCCTCTTCAAGTCGGCGATGACGCTTGACGGCAAGGTCGCCACGCGGACCGGGGACAGCAAGTGGATCTCGGGGGAGGCGTCGCGCCGGCTCGCGCACCACTGGCGCGCCGAGTGCGACGCGGTGGCGGTCGGGATCGGGACCGCGCTCGCCGACGACCCGCTGCTCACCGCCCGGATTCCGTCCCACCCACCCGTCCACCGCCAGCCGCGCCGGATCGTGTTCGACTCCGAGGCGCGCCTGCCGCTCGACTCGCAGCTCGTCGGCGGCGCGGGCGAGCTCCCGCTCACCGTCGTCATCTCCCGCGCCGCCCCGAGGCTGGCCGCCGACGCGCTGGAGGTCGCCGGCGCCGACGTGATCGTCGCCACCGGCGAGAACGAGCCGGCGCGCGTGCGCAACGCGCTCAGCCAGATCGGCGCGGCGGGGATCACGTCGATCCTGCTCGAGGGCGGCCCGCACCTGGCGGGCGCGTTCCTGGACGCAGGCGAGGTCGACGAGATCCGGCTGTTCGTGGCGCCGGTCATCCTCGGCGGCTCGCATGCCCGCGATCCGCTCGAGGGCGAGGGCGTCGAGCGGATCGCCGAGGCCACCCGTGCGCTCACGCTCGACTGCGAGCGGGTCGCCGGCGACGTGCTGATCTCGGCGCGCATGAAGGAGTGGTGACGGTGTTCACCGGGCTGGTCGCGGACCTGGGAACGGTCATGGCGGTCGACGCGTCGGACGCCGGCGTGCGGCTCACAGTGCGGACCGCGCTCGGGCTGCGCGAGGGCGACTCGGTCGCGGTCAACGGCGTCTGCCTCACGGCGACCTCGGTGCCCGACGGCGCGTTCACCGCCGACGTCATGCACGAGACGCTGCGCCGCTCCTCGCTCGGCGAGCTGGAGGACGGCTCGAAGGTCAACCTCGAGCTGCCGCTGCGCGCCGACGACCGGCTCGGCGGCCACTTCGTCCAGGGCCACGTCGACGGGCTCGGCACGATCTGGGACGTCTGCGAGGAGGGCTTCTCGCACGTGGTCACGATCGGCGCGCCGGCGGAGCTCATCCGGTACGTGATCGAGAAAGGCTCGATCGCCGTGGACGGCGTCTCCCTGACCGTGTCCGGGCTGGGCGACGATTGGCTCCAGGTCTCGCTGATCCCGGAGACGCTGGAGCGCACGATCCTGGGAGAGGCGACGGCCGGGACGCCCGTGAACCTGGAGGTGGACGTGCTCGCCAAGTACATCGAACGGCTTACCCGGGGGGCTCCGCCCCCCGTGGACCCCCCGGAAACGGCAACGGCGAAGGGCACCGCCTCGTGACGCCGCGGATGCCGTTCGCCTCTATCGAGGCGGCGATCGAGGAGATCCGGGCCGGCCGGATGGTCGTGGTCTGCGACGACGAGGACCGCGAGAACGAGGGCGACCTCACGCTCGCCGCCCAGTTCGCCACCCCCGAGGCGATCAACTTCATGGCCAAGGAGGGGCGTGGGCTGATCTGCCTCGCGCTCACCCCGCAGCGGTGCGATGAGCTCGGGCTCGACCTCATGGCGGCCAAGAACGAGTCGCCGTTCGACACGCCGTTCACCATGACGATCGAGGCGCGCGACGGCGTCACCACCGGCATCTCGGCCGCCGACCGCGCGCGCACGATCCAGGTCGCGATCGACCCGCAGTCGTCGCCGCGCGACCTCGTCCAGCCCGGCCACATCTTCCCGCTCAAGGCCAAGCCCGGAGGCGTGCTGGAGCGCACGGGCCAGACGGAGGCCGCAGTCGACCTCGCGCGGCTCGCCGGCCTCAACCCGTCCGGCGTGATCTGCGAGGTCATGAACGACGACGGCACGATGGCGCGCGTGCCGGACCTCGAGCGCTACTGCGCGCGCCACGGGCTGAAGATGATCTCGGTCGCCGACCTGATCGCGTACCGGCGGCGGCACGACAAGCTCATCGAGCGGGTCGTCACGACCCGGCTGCCGACGGCGTTCGGCGAGTTCGACGTCGTCGGCTACCGCTCGCTGGTCGACGACAAGCACCACGTGGCGATGGTCAAGGGCGAGGTCGACGGGCAGCCGGACGTGCTCGTCCGGGTGCACTCGGAGTGCCTGACCGGCGATGTCTTCCACTCGCTGCGCTGCGACTGCGGCGAGCAGCTCGAGTCCGCCCTGGCCATGATCGAGCGCGAGGGCCGCGGCGTGCTGCTCTACCTCGCCCAGGAGGGCCGCGGGATCGGCCTGCTCAACAAGCTCAAGGCCTACAACCTGCAGGACAAGGGCCTCGACACGGTCGACGCGAACCTCGAGCTCGGGCTCCCCGTCGACCTGCGCGACTACGGCATCGGCGCCCAGATCCTCTGCGACCTCGGGCTGAGCTCGATCCGGATCCTCACCAACAACCCGAAGAAGATCCGCGGCCTCGAGGGCTACGGGCTCTCGGTGACCGACCAGATCCCGATCGTGCACGCCCCCAACCCGCACAACGAGGCGTACCTGCGCGCGAAGCGCGACCGGCTCGGCCACTCGCTGCACCACCAGGGGCTCGCCCTCGACGAGGAGATGATCCACGACGAGCAGGTGCACGACCGCGAGGCTGGTCGCGGGTGAAGTTCGCGATCGCCGTCGGCCGCTTCTACACCGACCTCGCCGAGCGCCTCGTCGCGGGCGCGCAGCGGGGCTTCACCGAGGCCGGCCACGAGGAGGCGGACGTCTACGACGTGCCGGGCGCGTTCGAGCTGCCGCTGGCCGCGCGCTACCTGGCCGACAGCGGGCGCTACGCCGGCGTCGCGTGCCTGGGTGCCGTGATCCGGGGGGAGACCGACCACTACGAGTACGTGTGCGCCGAGGCCGCGCGCGGCATCCAGGACGTGCAGCTCAGCACCGGCATCCCGTGCGCGTTCGGCGTCCTCACCGTCGACTCGATGGACCAGGCGCTCGCGCGCACGGGCGGCGGCAAGCGAGACCAGGGAGAGCACGCGGCGCAGGCCGTGATCGCGCTGGCGGCGATGCGCGCCGAGCTGCGCGTTTGATCCGGCGCCGAAGCGGTCACTACGCGGCCATGCGGACGCTCGCGCTCGCCGTGGCGATGGTGCTGGCCTTCGCCGCCGTGGCCGAAGCGCGGACGTGGCGCGGCGAGACCGAGCAGGGACGCCGGGTGTCCGTCCGGACGGGCGAAGACGGGGAGGTGCAGCAGGTGCGCGTGAGCTGGAAGGCGCGGTGCGAGAACGGCACCTACAGGAGCCGGACGGTCTTCGACCGGCCGTTCGACGTCTCCACGACGACGGCGTTCGAGGACGCCGGCGCCGTCAGCGTCGACGTCGGCGACGGCTACCGGGCGCGCCACCGTGTGTTCGTGCGCGGGACGCTGGACGACGACCGCTGGACCGGCACGTTCCGCGTGCGGACCCGGGTCACGAAGGCCGGCCGCTTCGTCGACCGCTGCCGGCTCAGCGGCGTGCGCTGGACCGCGGAGCCGGTCTGATGCACCTGCGAATCCTCATGAGCGCGGGCCTCGCCGGCCTGCTGCTCGCGCCCGCCGCCGACGCGGCGGTCTGGAAGGGCAAGACGCGGCAGGGCCGGACGGCCACGGTCGTCACCGGGGCCGACGGCGTCGTCAACCGCGTGCGGATCAAGTACCGCGCTCGCTGCGACGACGGCAAGGGGTTCCGATCCGGCATCGTGTTCGCGCCGCCGCTCGACTTCGCCACCACCACGGAGGTCCGCGACGACGGCCCCGTCACGTGGACGTTCGGGGGCAGCGGCGAGCGCGCGCGGGGCCGGACGTCGGTCACCGGCGGCCTGCGTTCCTCGGGGCGCTGGACGGGCAACTTCCGCCTGCGCGTGAAGATCTTCAAGAACGGGCGCCTGATCGCGACGTGCCGGACCGGCCGGGTGGGCTGGAAGGCAAGCCCCGTCTAGGGGCCTGTCCGCGAACCCCGCCACGCCCGAGGCGGCCGTGGACGCTTCGCCGGATCGCCACTCGAACCCTCGGAAATACGGCTGTATTCCCTTCGGGATTCGTGCGGCGTCCGGCTCGGTCCACGACCACCTCGGTCGGGCCGGGTCTTCCCGGACAGACCCCTGAGCTCGTCCCTCACCGCCGCCAGGGCCGGGCGCCGGTCGGCCCCGGCCCGGACCGCGGTGAAGAGCGTGCGCCTCAGCTCGGCGTCGGCGACCGGGCGGACCGCGATGCCGGGCCGGTCGCCGAGCAGCGCGAGCTCGGGCAGCAGCGTCACGGCGTGCCCGGTGGCGACGAGCGCGAGCAGCATCGTCAGCTCGTTCGTCTCGTGCCGGATCGTCGGCTCGAAGCCGCCGTGCTCGTTGCAGACCCGGCGCACGAGCGCGGCCATGCCGCCGCCGGGATAGCCGGTCGCCCACGCGGCGTCCGCGAGCACGGCCAGCGGGACCGGCTCACCCGGCGCCGCCGCGGGGTGGTGCTCGGGCAGCGCGAGGTGCACGCCCTCGGTGAACAGGTCCTCGCGATCGAGCCCCGGCCAGCGCGGGTGCGGCGTCCCGGCCCACTCGTCGGCGAGGGCGAGGTCGAGCCCGTGCGAGCGCAGCGCCTGTAGCGCCGGCTCCGGCTCCGCCTCGACCAGGCGCACCTGGACGCCGGGATGCGTCTCCCGCAGCGCGTTCATGGCGGGGAGCAGGAGGTGCAGGCTGGCGGTCTGGAACGAGCCGACGCGCACGACGCCGGCCACCGCGCCGGCCGCGGCGGCCGCGAGGTCGGCCTCCGCGCGCTCGGCGGCGGTCAGCAGCGCCTCGGCGTGCTCGACGAGCACGAGCCCGGCGTCGGTCAGCCGCACGCGCCGGCCGGCGGGCTCGAACAGCGGCGTGCCGGCCTCGCGCTGGAGCACGCCGAGCTGCTGGGAGACCGTCGAGGGGCTGTAGGACAGCGCCTCGGCGACCGCGGTCACCGTGCCGCGGCGGTTGAGCTCATGCAGCAGGCGCAGGCGGCGGAGGTCGAGCATCGTTCGACATCATCGCACGAAAACGAACGGGAACTTCCGTTGCTCTCGACGCGTTCACGCCGCATCATCGCGGCATGCCCGACGCCCGTCACGACTTGGTGGCCCCGGCCGCACACGGCGCCGGCCTCGGAGGCGCGCTGCTCTGCCTCGTGTCGGCCGCCGCGTTCGCGACGCTCGGCATCTTCGGGACGCTGGCGACCGACGCGGGGGCGAGCGTGGCGAGCCTGCTGGTCGTGCGGTTCGCGCTCGCCGCGTCGGTCTTCGCGGCCGCGCTGGCGCTGACCGGCGGCGGGGCACGGCTTCGGCGGCTGCCGCGCCGCGTGGTGCTGACCGGGCTCGCGCTCGGCGCCTTCGGCTATAGCCTCCAGTCCGCCCTGTACTTCGCGGCGATCGGCCGGCTCGACGTCTCGATGGTGGCGCTGCTGCTCTACACGTACCCGGTGTTCGTGACGGTCGCGGCGCTGGCGCTCGGCCGCGCCACGGCGTCGATGCGCACGACCGCCGCGCTGGTGATCGCCTCGACCGGGCTGGCGCTGGTCCTGCTCGCGGCCGGGACCGGCGCGTTCGACGTTCTCGGCGCTCTGCTCTCGATCGGCGCCGCGGTCACCTACACCACCTACATCCTCGTGTCCGACCGGATCGTGGGGGAGGTCGAGCCATTCGCCCTCGCCCTGCTCGTGCTGACCGGCGCGGCGGCCAGCTTCACCGTGGCCGGGCTCGTCACCGGCTCGCTCGACCTCGCCCTGTCCGGCGAGGCGTGGCTCTGGCTGCTCCTCATCGCGCTGGTCAGCACCGTCGTCGCGGTCTCGGCGTTCTTCGCCGGCCTGCGCCGCGTCGGACCCTCGGAGGCGGCGATCCTGTCGACCTTCGAGCCGCCGGTCACGGTCGCCCTGGCGTTCGTCGCGCTGGGGGAGCGCCTGACACCCGCTCAGCTGGCCGGCGGCGTCCTGGTCCTGGCCGCAGTCGTGCTGCTGCAGCTGCCCGCCGGGCGGCGGCGCGTCGCGACCCGGCTGGCCGAGGTCCCGGCTTAGCCCTGGATGATTGATTCCGCGGCCCGCGTGCTCGCATGGCCGCGTACCGGATTAGGCCCGCCCGCCCGGTGCCCGCGCGATCGGCACAGTGGCGGAGCCACGGGCCGATTCAGTGGGTGCCGGTCCGGCGCCGCGGGACGCGCCCAGGCGGGTGCGGGGGTCGTGGAATCAGTCATCAACCCTTGGCCGCCTTCTTGGCGGCCTTGAGCTCTGCCTTGACCTCGCCGGCGCCGTTGTCGCCGTACTGCTCGAGCCGCTGCTCGAAGTAGGGGATCGCCTCGTCGGGCCGGCCGAGGGCGTTGAGCGCCGCCCCGACCTCGAACAGCGCGTAGCCGCAGGGCGAGAGCTGCTGGGTGTCGCCGCACGCGTCGAGCGCCTGCTGGGACAGCGTCAGCGCCTGCTCGTAGTCGCCGGCGCGGCGGGCGTTGAAGCCCTGGACCTGGAGCTGCGCCGCGCGCTCGAGGTCGGTCCCGCCGCTCGGCTCCGGCGTGGCGGTGGCGGTCGGCTCGGGCGTCGCCTCCTTGGTCGCCTCGGGCGTCGCCTCCTTGGTCGCCTCGGGCGTCGCCTCGCGCGTGGCCTCTGGCGTGCGCTCGGCGGTCGGCGTCGCGGTCGCCTCGGACTGCCTCCCACCGTCGCTGCGGCCTCCGTCGCCGCCGGAGAGCAGCAGGAAGCCGAACACCGCGATCAGCAGCAGTGCCGCGAGCCCGGCGAGCAGCCAGGCACCGTTGACGCGGTCGCCGCGCTCGATCCGCGGCGGCCCGTCGTCGGGCGGAGGCGGCGGTGCGACCACCCGCGTCGGCTCGGTGGCCGGCTGCGAGGCGCTCATCGCGCGGTCGAGCGCGGCGACCATCGCCGTGGCGCTCTCCCAACGGTCGCCAGGGGCCTTCGCCAGGCCGCGGTCGAGCACGTCGTCGACCCCGCGCGGGAGCGACGGGTCGCGCTCGGTCGCCAGCGGCGGCTCGTCCTCGACATGGGCGCGCGCCTGGGCCGCGAAGTGCTCGGCCTGGAACGGCTTCTCGCCGGTCAGCAGCTCGAAGGCGACGACCGCGAGCGCGTAGCGGTCCGACGCCGCCGTGGCGGCCTCGCCGACCGCCTGCTCCGGCGAGATGTAGGACGCCGTGCCGAGCACCTGGCCGGTCGCGGTGAGCTGGTCCTCCATCGCGAGGCGCGCGATGCCGAAGTCGGCGATCGCGAGGCGGTCGTGGTCGTCGAGCAGCAGGTTGCCGGGCTTGATGTCGCGGTGCACGACGCCGGCCTCGTGGGCGGCGTCGAGCGCTCCGGCGGCCTCGCGCAGCCAGCGCAGCGCGGTCTCGTCGGCGATCGCGCGGCCCGCCTTCAGGCGGTCGGCGACGGTGCCGCCGCGCATCAGCTCCATCACCATGAACGCGCGGCCGTCGTGCTCGCCGACGTCGTAGATGGTCACGACGTGCGGGTGCGTGGAGAGGCCCGCGGCGGCCCGCGCCTCGCGCTCGAAGCGCAGGCGCGCGCGCTCGTCCTCGGACAGGTGCGAGGCGAGGACCTTGACCGCGACCGCGCGTCCGAGGAGCTCGTCGCGAGCCTCCCAGACGCCCGCCATCCCTCCGTTGGCGATGTGGCGGACGACGCGGTAGCGATCGGGCAGCGAGATGCGAGCCGTGCTGGCCGGTGGCACCCATAGACCGTACCCAACGCCCCCGGCCGCTATGCTTCCCGGCCGCATGGCCCGTGTCTGTCACTCCTGCGGCAAGCGCCCCGCCTTCGGCCAGAGCCGCTCGCATTCGATGGTCGCCACCAAGCGGCGGTTCGACGCAAATCTTCAGAAAGTCCGCATTACCGAGCGCGGCGCTCCGAAGCGCGTGTACGTTTGCACGCGCTGTCTGAAGGCAGGGAAGGTCACCAAGGCATAAGCAACGTCGCCCGAAGGTCCGAGCTTGCGAGGACCGGCAGGGCGAAACCGGTTTCACGCGAATCGTGGCCGATCCAAGTCTCATCCGCTTCCGGGCCGTCGTCGAGAGCGCGCTGGCGGAGTTCGAGACCCGCCGACGCGAGGTCAACGACCTGAACGTCTTCCCCGTCGCCGACGGCGACACGGGGGACAACATGGCGCTCACGCTCCGCGCCGTCCTGGAGGAGCTCGACCGCCTGTCCGCGCAGGGCGACATCGACGACATCGGGCGCGACGAGATCGTCGACTCGGTCGCCCGCGCCGCGCTGCTCGGCGCCCGCGGCAACTCCGGCGTGATCCTCTCCCAGCTCCTGCGCGGCGCCGCCGAGGAGCTGATCTCGCGCCCCGGCGAGCTGGTCGACCCCGTGCTGGTCGCCGCCGCGATGGCGCGCGCCGCCGAGCGCGCGTACGGCTCGGTGCGCGACCCCGCCGAGGGCACGATCCTCACCGTCGTCCGCGAGATGGCGGCCCGCGTGGCCTCCGAGGTCGGGCACATGGACGAGCCGCGCCTGCACACGCGCGTCGACGACGACACCCAGAACGCGATGATCGCCGAGGTGCTCGAGGCCGCCTTGCGCTCGGGCGAGCTGTCGGTCGCTCGCGGGCCCGAGCTGCTGCCGATCCTGCGCGAGGCCGGCGTCGTGGATGCCGGCGGCTACGGCCTGACGGTGATGTTCGCGGGCGTGATCGCCGCCCTGCGCGGGACCGAGGCGCCGGCGCTCGCCCACCACACCCCGGCGCGCATCACGCACCCGCAGCACGAGTCGACCACGTACCGCTACTGCACGAACTTCGCGGTCACCGGTACCGAGCTCGACCCGACGGCCTGGACCGACCACCTCGAGTGGCTCGGCGACTCCGTGCTCGTGGTCGGCGACAGCCACACGCTCAAGGTCCACCTGCACACCGACGAGCCCGGCCGCGTCACCGCGCTGTTCGAGGAGATCGGCGAGCTCTCGCACCTCGACGTGGCCGACATGACCGAGCAGGTCCAGGAGCGCAGCGACCGCCTCGCCGAGGCGGTCCAGGCGTGCGGCGTGCTCGCCGTGGTGGCCGGCGCCGGGATCCGCGAGCTGTTCGAGAGCCTCGGCGCGGTGGCCCTCGACGGCGGCAGCACGCTCAACCCGTCCACCTACGAGCTCCTCGCCGGCATCCACGACGTGCCCGCCGAGGGCGTCGTGGTGCTGCCGAACTCGCCGAACGTGATCATGGCCGCCGAGCGGGCCGCGGAGCTGGCGGAGAAGACCGTCTACGTCGTGCCGTCGCGGTCGATGCAGGCCGGCCTGGCCGCTGCCGTGTCGCTCGATGCCTCGCGCGGCGCGAAGGACAACGCCGACGCGATGCTCGCCGCGCTCGAGCACGTGCGCACCGGCGCGGTCACCGGGGCCGCGCGCGACGACGTCGAGGGCCGCTTCCGCCGCGGCGAGGCCGTCGGCTTCGTCGACGAGCAGCTCGTGGCGTGGGGCGAGCCCGGGGAGACGCTCGAGGCCGTCCTCGGCGAGCTGGGCCGCGAGGCGGAGCTGCTGACGCTGATCGAGGGCGACGGCGCGCCGCTGGACTCCGACGGCGTCGCCACGCTCGTCCCGGGCGGCGTCGACGTCGAGTTCTCGCGCGGCGACCAGCCCGCCTACTGGTGGCTGATCTCCGCCGAGTAGCCCAGCACAATTGAACGCCGTGCCAACGGCGTTCGCCAGCTCAGACCCGCTGTCCGACGACGACCTGCGATCGGTCGGCCCGCCGCGCTACCCGCGGCCGTCGCGGCTGCTGACGCCGCTGCCGGTGTCGCCCGCGAAGGCCGCGGCGGCGGCCGAGCGGCTCGGCCTGCTCACGGTCGGCGACCTGCTCGAGCACCTGCCGCGCGACCGCCAGGACGCCCGCACGCTGATCGAGCTGAGCCCGGGGGAGACCGCGACGGTCGTCGTCGAGGTGCGCTCGATCGCCAGCCGGCCCGTCCGGCGGCGCGGGATGCGGCCGCTGGTCGAGGCCGTGGTCGGGGACGAGACCGGCACCGTGAAGGCGACGTTCTTCAACCAGCCGTGGCTCGAGCGCAAGTACCGCCCCGGCACGCGGCTGCTCCTGCAGGGCAAGTTCGAGGCGCGCAACCGGTTCCGGGTCCAGTTCCACGCGCCGACGGGCGAGGCCGTCGGCGCGGCCGCTTCGGCGGCCGTGGGCGACACGGGCGAGGTCTCGACCTACCCCGCGACCGAAGGGCTGTCGTCGACGCAGATCCTCGCGCTCGTGCGCCAGTGGCGCGCGGCGGCCTACGAGGCGCTCGAGCCGCTGCCCGCTCGCCTGCGGGCGCGCGACGCGCTGCCGGACCGGCCGGCCGCGCTCGTCGCGGCCCATTTCGGCGACCACGAGGGCGGCCGGCGGCGGCTCGCGTACGACGAGCTGCTGCTCCTCCAGATCGCGCTGCTGCGCCGCCGCGCCCGGCGGCGCGAGGGCTCGCGGGCGACGCCGCTCGACCCGCCGGGAGACCTGACCGCCCGCTGGCTGGCGGAGTCGCTCCCCTTCGAGCCGACCGCCGACCAGCGCAAGGCGATGGCCGCGGTCGACGACGAGCTCACGCGCGACCGGCCGATGCAGCGGCTGCTGATGGGCGAGGTCGGCTCCGGCAAGACCGTGGTCGCGGTCTACGCGATGCTGCGCGCGGTGGAGTCCGGCGCGCAGGCGGCGCTGATGGCGCCGACCGAGACGCTCGCCGAGCAGCACTTCGCGACGCTGCAGGCCCTGATGCCCGGCGCGCTCGTCCAGGCGGCGCTGCTCACCGGGTCGACGCCCGCGGGCCGTCGCGCCGACCTGCTCGGCAAGCTCGCCACCGGGGAGCTCAAGCTGCTGGTCGGCACGCACGCGCTGATCGAGGAGCCGGTCGAGTTCGACCGGCTGGCCGTCGCGGTGGTCGACGAGCAACACCGCTTCGGCGTCAACCAGCGCCGGGCGCTCGACCGCAAGGCGCCGGAGGGCGTCGCGCCGCACGTGCTGCACATGACCGCCACGCCGATCCCGCGGACGCTCGCCCTCACCGCGTACGGCGACCTCGATGTGCAACTCCTGCGCGAGCTCCCCGCCGGCCGCCGGCCGATCCACACGCACGTCTGCGCCACGGAGGCCGAGCGAGCCCGCGCGTACGAGCGCATCCGCGAGGAGCTGCGCCTCGGCCGCCAGGCGTTCGTCGTCTGCCCGCTGGTCGAGGAGTCCGAGGCGCTGCAGGCGCGCGCGGCGACCGCCGAGTACGAGCGGCTGCGCGCGGGCGAGCTGCGCGACTTCGAGGTCGTGCTCCTGCACGGCCAGATGCGTTCGCGCGAGAAGCAGGAGGCGATGGCCGCGTTCGCCGCGGGCGGCGCGGACGTGCTCGTGGCCACCACCGTCATCGAGGTCGGCATCGACGTGCCGAACGCGTCGGTCATGCTGGTCGAGGACGCGGAGCGCTACGGGATCAGCCAGCTCCACCAGCTGCGCGGGCGGATCGGCCGCGGGCCGCACGAGTCGCTGTGCCTGCTGTTCGGGCCGAAGGAGTCCCTGCGGCTGCGGGCGCTGGCCAAGCACCGGGACGGCTTCGAACTGGCGGAGATCGACCTCGAGCTGCGCGGCGAGGGCGAGATGCTCGGCACGCGCCAGTCGGGCCTGCAGGCGTTCCGCTTCGCCCGCGTGCCGGAGGACGTCGAGCTGCTGGAGCGGGCGCGCATGCGGGCGCGGGCGATCCTCGACGAGGACCCGCAGCTCTCCGAGCCCGAGCACGCGCTGATCGGCGAGGCGCTGGTGGCCGCGTTTGGCGCTGACGCGCTCGAGCCGATCCCGGCATGATGCGCCCGGGATGAGACTCGCGTGGAACGGCACACCGGACTGGCGGGCGGAGGTGTCCGAGGCGGTGCTCTCCGAGGACGGCGTGGTCGCCACGGGCGCCCAGCTCGGCTCCGCCCCGGAGCCGTACCGCGCCTCCTACGAGCTCGAGGTGCGCCACGGGTGGGTCACGCGGCGGCTGCGGGTCGAGGTCGCCGGCGTCGGCTCGGTCGAGCTGCGCCACGACGGCAAGGGCGTCTGGGCGGGCGTCCCGAACGCCGCGGACCTCGAGGGGGCGCTCGACTGCGACCTCGCGTTCTCGCCGCTCACCAACCTCATGCCGATCCGCCGCCATCGGCTGCACGAGCAGCCCGGCAGGGTCGAGCTCGACGTCGCGTGGGTCGCTCTGCCCGACCTCACCGTGCACCGCTCCAGGCAGCGCTACGAGCACCTCGAGCCGGGCCGCGTGCGCTTCACGTCGGGCGATTTCGCCGCCGACCTCGAACTCGACGAGGACGGGATCGTCGTCTTCTACCCGGGCCTCGCACGGCTCGTGGACTGACCCCCGGCCTGGCCTCCCGCAGGACTGCACCGGCCAGTCCAGCCAGGCCGGGAGTCGTCCCGCCGACCTGAGCCACGCGCAGTTCGCAGCGCGGCGGACACAGTGTGCGTCGCGGACCGCCCGCTCAGCAACCCGTTTCGCGTGGAGTTCGCTCCACGGCGACCCGGGTAGCACACGGATATGCCGACAGATCGCACTCTGATCACCGTCTCCGACCTCGTACGCCAGGCCGCGGCGATCGTCGACCCGCAGGGACACGATCCCGCCGTGGTCGAGCTCACCGACCGCCACACCGACGACGACGAGCCCGTGCGCGGCGTGCTCGACGAGCTCGAGGAGCGGCTCGCGTGGGGAGCCGACGAGGATCCGCCGGTCGTGATGGCTCAGGCGCTGGTGCTCTACCTCGGCCACCGGCCGGACGAGGTCGAGGACGATCCCGGCGACCTGCTCCGCCTTGCCGCCCGCGCGGAGTTCGACGGCTCGCCGCCCGAGCGCGTGACCGCCTGGCTCAGCGAGCGAGGGGTGGAGCTGACGTGAGCTCCGCCGAGACGTCCCACAGCAGGCGGCGAGCGCCGCGGTCGTAGGCCATCTGGTCCGCGCGCGCCTGGCGCAGGCCGTCGAAGTAGCGGCCGCTGACGTCGTCGAGCTCGACCAGCTGGGCCGTCGCGTCGACCCCTTCTTCGACCGTGCTTCGCACGATGCCGAACGTCTCGCGCGCCATCTTGGTGTCCATCAGGGTGGCCGGGTGCAGGGCGTTCACGATCAAGTCCGGGCGCCGCTCGGCGAGCTCGAACGTGAACATGACCTGGGCGAGCTTGCTCTGCGAGTACGCGCGGTAGCCGTCGTAGCCGCGCTCGAGCATGAGGTCGTCGAAGTCGAGCGCGCGCTGGGCGATCGAGGCGACGTTGACGGTCCGGGGCGGGAGCAGGAGCAGCATGAGCAGGAACCCGGCGAGGTAGTTGACCTGGAACGTGAGCTCGAGCCCGTCCTCGCTGAGCTGCCGCTCGCGCGAGGTCAGGCCGGCGTTGTTGACGAGCACGTCGATCCCCTGCGCTTCGCCGGCGAGCCCGCGCACGTCGTCGAGCCGCGCGAAGTCGGCCACGAGAGCGCCGGCGGCGCCGACCTCGCGGGCCGCGGCGTCGACCCGCTCGCGGCTGCGGCCGTGCACGACCACCTCATGGCCGCGGCCGGCAAGCTCGCCGGCGAGCGCGCGGCCGAGGCCGTCTGTCGACCCGGTGATCAGGATGCGCGCCACGAAACGGGCAGTATCACGGCCGATGACCGTGACCGCCGGCCGCGCCCGGGACGCTGGGCCATGCGCGTGATCGCGGGCCGCTACGGCGGCCGCCGTCTCCAGGCTCCGCGCGGGGACGCCACCCGTCCCACGTCGGACCGTGTCCGCGAGGCGCTGTTCTCGGTGCTCGCCGGCCGGGTCGACGGCGCGCGCGTGCTCGACTTGTTCGCAGGCAGCGGTGCGCTGGGGATCGAGGCGCTGTCGCGCGGCGCCGCCGAGGCCACGTTCGTCGACACTGCGCCGGCCGCGCTCCGCGCCATCCGCGCGAATCTGGACGCGATCGGCACGACCGCCGACGTCCGCCGCGCGGACGCGCGCCGGTTCCTCGCCGGCGCATCGGCCGCCGCGCGTCAATACGATCTCGTCTTCCTCGACCCGCCATACCGGCTGGCGGGGCGCCTGGGAGACGAGCTGACGGCGGCGCTGCCGGCCGTGCTGGCTCCCGGCGCGGCGGTGGTCGCCGAAAGCGATCGCCGACACGAGCTCGAGCTCGGCCTTCCTATCCTCGACGAGCGCCGATACGGCGACACCCTCATCCGCATCCATGGCCCCTGACCCCCGCATCGCCGTCTGTCCCGGCTCCTACGACCCGATCACGCACGGGCACGTCGACGTGATCACACGTGCCTCGGCGATGTTCGACGAGCTGATCGTCGCCGTCGTCAACGCGTCCGTACGCAAGAGCCAGTCGCTGTTCAGCGCAGAGGAGCGGATCGGGTTCATCGAGGCCGCGACGGGGCATCTGGGCAACGTGCGCGTGGAGCCTTTCTCCAACCTCGTGGTGGAGTTCGCGCGCGAGCGCGGGGCCAAAGCCATCGTCAAGGGCCTGCGCGCGATCTCGGATTTCGAGTACGAGCTGGAGATGAACCAGCTGAACCGTCAGCTGGCGTCCGACATCGAGTCGATCTACCTCATGGCCTCGCCGCAGTACAGTTTTCTCTCTTCGAGCGGAGTCAAGGAGATCGCCACCTTCGGCGGCGATGTCTCCGATCTAGTCCCCGAACCGGTTGCACGGCGATTGAAGGAAGCGCTGGCGCGCTGACGAAACAGGGAGCGCCATGGACGTCCTGGTACTCATCGACAAGCTGGACGACCTCGTCCACAACGCCAAGCAGGTCCCGCTGACGGATCAGGTGCGCGTGGACAAGGAGGAGATCTACGACATCCTCGACCAGATGCGCGCGACGATCCCTGAGGAGATCAAGCAGGCGCGCTGGATCGTCAAGGAGCGCCAGGAGATGCTCGCGGAGGCCAAGCGCGAGGCCGAGCGCATCGTCAAGGAGGCGCGCGAGCGCCAGACGCAGCTCGTCTCGCAGCAGGAGGTCACGCGCGAGGCCGAGCGCCAGGCGGAGGACATCATCGGCGAGGCCAGGGCCCGCGAGCGCGAGATCCGGCTCGGGGCGGAGGACTACGCCGACGAGATCCTGAATACGCTCGAGGTCAACCTCTCGAAGTTCATCGCCGCGGTCCAGCGCGGTCGCGAGCGGCTCCAGGGCCGCGACGAGCCCGCCGAAGTCGGCTAGCGCCGGCGGCGGACCGCTCGGCCTCGGGGATCAGTCGTCGTCGTCGGTCGCCGGGGCGACGAGCGCGTCGATCTGCGCCAGGTGCCCGCGGACGCGCTCCGCCATGCCCTCGACGATCTTGCGCACGTCCTCGATCTGGTGAGCCGCGCTCGTGAGCTGGCTCTTGATCCGCCGGACGTCCTCCATCGCGACCATGGCGCGCTCGACCTCGGCGCGCAGGGCCGAGGCGTCGAGCCCCTCGGAGCCGCCCTTGGCCATGACCACGCGGGCTCGGGCGAGCGAGTACGCGACCTCGAGCGCCAGCCGCGCGCCCTCCTCGGGGTCGTAGACCACGAACAGCTTGTCGCCGTTGATCTCGCGCAGCGCCGGCGCACGCGCGGGCAGCTTGTCCTCGGACGGGACGACCCAGACCGCGTAGTCGGCGGCCCGCTGGTTCATCGCCTCGTCGAGCTCGGCCAGCGCCTCGTTGCGCGACCGCTTGGAGTTCTTGGCCTCGAACACGATCCGGCCGCGGGGGCGGCCTGAGCAGCCGTCGAGGTCCACCACCACGTCGCCCTTCCGGCCACCGGCGCCGCGCAGGTCGCCGACCGCGTCGCAGTCGTCGCCCATCCCGGCCGCGATCGCCTCGATCGCCTCGAACACCGCCTCCTCGTACGGGCGGCCCTTGGCCGTCGAGCGCTCGTGCTCGGCGGCGACCTCGATCGCCTTGGCCTTCTCGGCCTGCAGCTTCTGCACCTCGAGCTGCAGCTCGCCGATCCGCCCGTTCATCTCGCGCAGGTGGGTGTGCTGCTGGTCTGACGACTGGCGGATCGCCGCCACCGCCGCGCGCTGGAACGTCGCCAGCGGGTTCGACTCGTCGGCCGACGAGAACTGCTTGAACAGCTTCTCCCGCGACTCGCTCAGGAGCTCGGCCACCGCGGCGCGGACCTGGTGCTGCACCGCGGAGCTCGAGTCGGCCCCGAAGTGGCGCTCCAGGACACGGGTGACGTGCCCGCTGTCGGGCCCGAAGGCCTGCTCGAGCTGCGTCTTGAGCTCGGCCACCACGGCGTCCGACGTCTGCCCGAGGCGCTGCTCCACCTCCCGCGAGGCGTGCTCGAGGTCCTGCTTGAGGACCTCCACGGCCGCGCCGGCGTGCTCGCGGTCCAGCACCCGAGCGCCGATCTCGATCGCATCCGCGATCACGCGCTCGGGGTTCTCGCCCGCATCGGTCCGCGCACGGACCAGCTCGGCCGCCAGGGCGTCGTCGACCACGAGGTGCTCGATGATCACCCGGCCCAGCAGGGCGGTCACGCGGGGGTTGCGCAGGGGTGTGGCAGCAGCTTCCATGGCCGATTTGCAGGCTAGGCCGCGTGGTGGACGGAACCGCGTGGCGCACGAACGTCAACTGCGCTGGGTGGGGAAGCGGCGGAGCGAATGCGCGCCGAGTGCTCAGTTAATGGGCCTCAGGCGTATTAACCGAGCACTCGACCGCCGAGTGCTCGGTTTTCGCCCCTCAAGGCGGAAAAGTCGACACTCGCCCTGCGAGGCGGCCGACCCCGCCTCCCTCAATGCTGAAGTTCGTCCCTAGCCGACGTCGAACCCGGACAGGCCTTCGGGCGGCTCCGAGGCGGTCTCGACGGACGAAACGGAGCTATGTCCCGGCCCGCGCCGCACGAACTCGACCATCGCCGTCACGTCGTCCGCCGCGCCCTCGAACACCGCCTCGGCGGTGCCGTCGGAGCAGTTGCGCGCCCAGCCGGCCACCCCGCGCCGCGCGGCCTCGCGCCGCACGGAGTCGCGGAAGAAGACGCCCTGCACGCGCCCGTGCGCCCGCACGCGAATCCGCTCATCGGCCACGTAAACAGAATGCCAGCGCCGGCATCCGGCCGGCGCCTTGACCGGAACCTCGCCATCCAGGCTCGGTAACTTGACCGCCCATGCCGCGGGTCGAGGTCCTAGACACCGACATCACGACGCTCGACGTCGACGCGATCGCGAACGCCGCGAACACCAAGCTGCTCCACGGCGGCGGGGTGGCGGGCGCGATCTCGCGGGCCGGCGGCCCCGCCGTGCAGGAGGAGTCGCGCCGGAAGGCGCCGATCGGGCTCGGCGGGGCGGTCGAGACCACGGCCGGCGACATGCCGAGCCGCTGGGTCATCCACGCCGCCACGATGGAGCTCGGCGGCCCCACCGACGCCGACATCATCCGCCGCGCCACTGCCGCCACACTCCAGAAGGCGGACGAGCTCGGCGCCAAGAGCCTCGCGCTTGTCGCGTTCGGGACCGGCGTCGGTGGCTTCCCGCTCGACGAGGCGGCCACGATCGAGGTCGAGGAGGTGCAGCGGCACCTCGACGCCGGCTCCGGCCTCGAACGGGTCGTGTTCGCGGTCCACGGCGACGCCGCCCGCCGCGCCTTCGAGGCCGCACTGAGTTGATCGAACTGCTCGAGGAACTGGCCGCGCTCGGCGGCGTCGCGGCGCCGGTGACCGCGACGGCCCGGCTGCGCGACGTGCTCATCGCGACGCTCAAGCGCGGGACCGAGGAGCTCGGCAAGCCGCGGTCGGGCTACGGCGCTCCGCTCGAGGTCGCGTTCGCGGCCGGCCATGACACCCTGCTCGCCGCCACGCCCGCCGCCGCCGGTTTCCGCGCCGACCCGGAGGCCGCCACCGAGCGGACCTGGCTCCTCGTCGCCGCGGCGCTCGCCGCGCTGGTCGACCTCACGGACCCCGGGCCGCCGCGCAGCCCGGAGGACCTCGGCGTCCGCGCCGGCGACCTCGGCGGCTTCCTGCTCGTCGCCCTCCCCGGCAGCGTCGCCCCCGACGAGCTGGACGAGCTCGCCCCGCTCGCGTTCGACGACCACGCCGCGCGACTGGACCGCCTGCGCACCCGCGCGGTCGTCACGCCCGCGCGGCTGCTCGAGGGCCCGGAGCTGCGGGAGCCGATCGGCGCCAGCCATCCGCTGCGCATCGCCGAGGCGGTCGCGCGGCTCGGCGGCCGCCCCGAGGACCCCCGCTCGGTCGAGGAGCACGAGGACGCCGTGCTGGCGGTCCTCCAGCCCGACGCGCGGACCGTCCGCCCGCACGAGGACCCGGATCCCGCGCGCCGGATCGCCCGCCGCATCCTCCAGCGGCTCGACGGCATGGGCAAGTGGGGCGGCTACCACACCGACTTCGCGCACCTCGCGCGCGGCTTCGCGGGCAACGAGCGAGCGCTCGCCCAGGACGTCGGCGAGTCGCTGCTCGAAGAAGGCCTGCTGGCCGAGAAGCCGTCGGTCGGCCAGCGCCACGTGTTCCTCAACTCGCGCCGCGCGGCCGAGATCCGCAGGCTGATCGATGCCGGCGAGCTCCCGCCGGGTATGCGATTGCCCTCTGCGTGAAAGCATGCGGTCAATGCCCGACATCGGCCGTGTCGCCAAAGAGGTCTCCACCAAGCTGTTCACCGCTCGCACGCTCGCGGGGGCCGGCGTGCTCCATCCCGGTCGTCCCGACCACGTGCTCGGCGCCGTCCGCGCGCTCGTGCGCTTCGGGCCGACCCCGGCCGGCGGCTACGGCGCCTCCGCCGAGCGCTACGGGGACGAGACCGCGGTCATCGACGAGCTCGGCACACTCACGTTCCGGGAGGTGAACGACCGCACCAACGCGCTCGCGCACGGACTCGCGGCGTCCGGGATCACCGAGGGCGACAACGTGGGGCTGATGTGCCGCAACCATCGCGGCTTCATCGAGTCGGTGGTCGCCTGCTCGAAGCTCGGCGCCAACGTGCTGTTCCTCAACACGGCGTTCTCGGGCCCGCAGCTGACCGACGTCGCCAAGCGCGAGGAGCCGAAGGCGCTGATCTACGATCACGAGTTCGAGGAGCTGATCCACGACGCGTCGCGCCGCCGGAAGCGCTTCATCGCCTGGCACGACGCCGACGCCGGCAAGCCGAAGGACCCGCTGCTCGAGGACCTCGCGGCGAGCGGCGACACGGCGCCGGTCCGGCCGCCCAGCGAGCGCGGCAAGGCGATCATCCTCACCTCCGGGACGACCGGCACGCCGAAGGGCGCCTCGCGGTCGCAGCCGAAGTCGCTCGACCCCGCCGCCGCGCTCCTGGCCATGATCCCGCTCAAGGCGCGCGAGAAGACGACGATCGCCGCCCCGATGTTCCACTCGTGGGGCTTCGTGCACTTCACGCTCGGCATGAGCCTCTCGTCGACGCTCGTGCTCAACCGCAAGTTCGACCCCGAGGAGACCCTCAAGCTCACCGCGCAGCAGGAGTCCACCGCGCTGATCGTGGTGCCGGTGATGATGCAGCGGATCCTCGAGCTGCCCGAGGAGACGCTCCAGCAGTACGACCTCTCGAAGGTCCGCGTGGTGGCCGTCTCGGGCTCGGCGCTGCCGGGTGCGCTGTCGGACCGCTGGATGGACGTGTTCGGCGACAACGTCTACAACCTCTACGGCTCGACCGAGGTCGCGTGGGCGAGCATCGCCACGCCGGCCGACCTCCGCGCCGCGCCCGGCACCGCCGGCCGCCCGCCCCACGGCACGATCGTCCGGATCTACGACGACGACGGCCAGACGGCTCCTCAGGGGGCGACGGGCCGCATCTTCGTCGGGAACGAGATGCAGTTCGAGGGCTACACGGGCGGCGGCAACAAGGACGTCATGGACGGGCTGCTGTCGTCGGGCGACGTCGGCCATTTCGACGAGGACGGCCGCCTGTTCGTCGACGGCCGCGACGACGACATGATCGTCTCGGGCGGCGAGAACGTGTTCCCGGCCGAGGTCGAGGACCTGCTCTCGGGCCACGACGCGGTCGCCGAGGTCGCGGTGTTCGGGGTCGACGACGAGAAGTTCGGGCAGCGGCTCAAGGCGGTCGTCGTGCTCCGCGACGGCGCCAAGGCCAGCGAGGACGACCTCAAGAAGCACGTCAAGTCGAACCTCGCCGCCTACAAGGTGCCGCGGGACGTCGAGTTCGTCGACGAGCTCCCGCGCACGTCCACGGGCAAGGTCCTGAAGAGGGAGCTCCGCGAGTCCTCCTAAGGACCTGTCCAAGAACCCCGCCACGGCCGGGACGACCGTGGACACTTCGCCGGATCGCCACACGAACCCTCGAAATACGTCTGTATTCCTTCGGGATTCGTGCGGCGCCCGGCTCGGTCCACGGCCGCCCCGGCCGGGCCGGTTCTTCTTGGACAGGTCCTAATCTGGAAGGTGCCATGCCCCAGCGCACCGACACCTTCGAACTCGCGCCCCTGGGCCTCCGCTCGGGGGAGGGCCGCAAGTTCGACCTGCACGTCGGGATCGCCGACTTCCACTACGGCGGCGAGCCGTACGCGGTCACCCCTGCGCTGGTCCCGGTCCGGCTCGACGTCTCGCGCACCACCGGCAACGGTTGGGCGCTGCGGCTGCGGTTCACCGCGGGCCTCGAGGGGCCATGCATGCGATGCCTCGATCCCGCGCACCCGGAATTCGAGGTCGAGGCGCGCGAGGTCTCCCAGCCCGGCGGCGGCGAGGAGCTGAGCTCGCCGTACATGTCGGGCGACGAGGAACTCGCGCTCGGCCAGTGGGCGCGCGACTCGCTCGCGCTCACCCTGCCGGCCCAGCTCACCTGCCACGAGGAGTGCGCGGGGCTCTGCGGGCAGTGCGGCGCGAACCTGAACGAGGATCAGGGCCACGCTCACGAGGCGGCGCCGGACCCGCGGTGGGCCAAGCTGGGCGAGCTGAAGTTCGACTAGTCGCCGCCGCGCTCGCGATTGCCGCGCTGTCGGCGCTCGTGATCGCGCCGGCGCCCTCGTACGACCCGTGGGCGTGGCTGCTGTGGGGCCGCGAGATCGCCCACGGCACGCTGAGCACCGCCGAGGGGCCGGCGTTCAAGCCGCTCACGGTCGCGGTCACCACGGTGCTGTCGGTGCTCGGGGAGGCGGCGCCGGTCGCGTGGGTGATCGTCGCGCGCACCGGGGCGGTTCTGGCCGTGGTGCTGGCGTTCCGGCTCGGGAGGATGCTCGGCGGCGTGGCGGCGGGAGTCGTGGCGGCCGTCGGCGTCGCGTTGTGCGGCGACCTGGTCGGGTACAGCGCCGCGGGCGCCGAGCCGGGATGGACGATCGCGCTGGCGCTCGCCGGGATCGAGGCGTGGCGGGCCGATCGCCCGCGCGCGGCGCTGGCGTGCGGCGTGGGCTGCGCGCTGCTGCGGGTGGAGGCGTGGCCGTTCCTGCTCGCGTTCGGGCTGCTGCTCTGGCGGCGGCGACCTCAAGACCGCTGGCTGCTGGGGGCGCTCGCCGTCGCGGTGCCCGCCGCCTGGCTCGTTCCCGAGTGGCTCGGCTCCGGCGATCTGCTGCGCTCCGGCTCGCGCGCGCGGACGCCGAACCCCGGCCAACCGGCGACGGAGGCAATCCCCGCGCTCGCCGCGCTCCGGGAGGCCGCCGCGCTGCCGCTGTGGCCGCTCTGGATCGGCGCGATCTTCGCGCCCCGAGCCGCGCGCCCGCTGCTGTTCGCCGGCCTGGCCTGGATCGCGCTGGTGGCCGCGATGGCCGAGGCGGGGTTCTCCGGCGAGCCGCGCTACTCGCTGCCGGGCGGGGCGATGGTCGCGATCGCCGGCGCCGCCGGCCTCGTCGCGCTCGCACGGCGCCGGGGCACGATCGCGTCGTGGATGGCGCTCGCCCGGCGCCGGGGCACGATCGTGTCGTGGATGGCGCTTGCCCGCCGCCGGGGCACGATCGTGTCGTGGGCGGCGCCCGCACTCGCCGCCGCCGCCCTTCTCGTAGCCGCCGCGCCCAAGCTCGCGGACCTGCCCGACCTGCGGCGCGACCAGGCCTACCAGCGCGCCCTCGCCGCCGACCTGCGGCGGGTGATCGTCGTCGCCGGCGGCAGGGAGGCGCTGCTCGCGTGCGGGCGCCCGTACGTCGGCGACCTCCGCGGGCCGCTGCTCGCGTACCACCTCGACGTCGAGAAGCAGCGCGTCGCGTTCCTCCCGCGCCCGCCCGGCGCCGTCTTCCGCTCCCGGATCGCCGCCGACGCCCCGATGGAGCCGCGCGCCGGCCCGGCGTTCACGCCCCGTACACACGCGGGGAGGTGGACCGTTCTCACGGCGTGTTAGGGTGCCCTAATGCGCAGGGCCGCTCTCGCCGCCGCCGTGATCCTCCTCGCCGCCGCCGCGGTCGCAGTCGGCGCCCTGCGCGACCCGCTGGCCGGCATCGACCGTCCCCGTCCCGCCACCGAGCACGGCCGCGCGCACGCGTTCGACGTCGAGCGCGTCGCCACCGGCCTCAACCGGCCGACCTGGGTCGGCGTCGCGCCCGGGGACCCCGACTCGCTGTGGGTGCTCGAGCAGCCCGGCCGCGTCGTGCGCCTGCACGGAACCGCGCGCACCACCGTTCTCGACCTCACCGACCGGGTTGCGGTGGGCGCCGAGCAAGGGCTGCTGGGGATCGCCTTCCATCCCGACTTCGCGACCAACCGCAAGCTCTACCTGCATTGGACGGACGAGCACGGCGACACACGCGTTGCCGAGTTCCGCGACGGCCGCGAGCTGCGCGAGCTGCTGTTCGTCGACCAGCCCGAGCCCAACCACAACGGCGGCCAGCTCGCGTTCGGCCCCGACGGACGGCTCTACCTCGGCCTCGGTGACGGCGGCGGCGCGTTCGACCCCGAGCGCCGCGCGCAGGACCGCACCGACCTCCTCGGCAAGCTCCTGTCGACCACGGTCGACGGCAGGCCGCGCTGGCGCGTCGAGCTGATCGGCCTCCGCAACCCCTGGCGGTTCGCGTTCGACCCGGCGCTCGGCGAGGTCTGGATCGGCGACGTCGGCCAGGACCACGTGGAGGAGATCGACCGCGTCCTGCTCGAGCCCGACGAGCCGCCCAAGAACCTCGGCTGGAGCGCGTTCGAGGGCACCGAGCGCGTCTCCGAGGGCGACGACTCGCTGACCGACACCGAGCTCGTGTGGCCGGTGGCCCAGTACACCCACGACCATGGCTGCTCGGTCACCGGCGGCTACGTGTACCAGGGCACCAGGCTCGTCCGGCTGCGCGGCCGCTACCTGTACGGCGACTTCTGCTCGGGCGTCCTGTGGTCGCTCCGCGGCGCCGCGGTGGGCAAGGCCGCGGACGTCCGCCGCGAGCGCGCCGGCGTGCCGCAGCTCACCCACATCGGCCCCGACACCGACGGCGAACCGCTGTTCGCCTCGGCCAACGGCTCGATCTACCGTGCGGTGAGGGCCCGTGTCGGCGATGACTGACGCGTCTGGAGGCCGGCTCGCGGCGCCAGTCACCACGCGCGATGCTCGACGGGCTGCCGCCCGCCTCCGCTCGCCCGCGGCGCCTGGCATCCACGATCCGGGCTCCAGACCCGCCACTCATCCCCGCACGGACCCTAATCCGGCTCGACGGCGCTGACCGGCCCGTCGATCCAGACCCGCACGCGGTCGCCCGGATGCCAGGTCGGGAACCCGAGGCGCCGGCTGCGCAGCCTCAGGCCGCTTGGGAGCTCGAGCTGCAGGAGCTGGTCGTGGCCGTAGAACGAGCGCCCGACCACGAGCGCCTCGGTCTGCGGCTCCCGCCCACGGCCGGACCCGATGGCGACCGACTCGGGCCGGATCACCACCTGGACCCTGCCGGCCAGGTCCGGCGCCGCGCCGAAGCGGCCGAGCTCGCACTCGACCACGCCCTCGCGTGCGGTGCCGGGGAGGACGTCGGCCTCGCCGAGGAACTCCGCCAGCCAGCGGCTGGCCGGGCGGTCGTAGACCTCCTCCGGCGTCCCGACCTGCTCGACGCGGCCGGCGCGCATCACCGCCACGGTGCTGGCGAGCGACAGCGCCTCGGCCTGGTCGTGCGTGACCAGCAGCGCGCTGGTCCCCGCCGCGCGAAGGATCTCGGCGACCTCCACGCGCAGCGACTCGCGCAGCCCGGCGTCGAGCGACGCGAACGGCTCGTCGAGCAGCACGACCTCCGGGTCGGCCGCCAGCGCGCGCGCCAGCGCGACCCGCTGGCGCTCGCCGCCCGACAGCTCGTGCGGGAAGTCCGAAGCGCGGCCGGCCAGCCCGACGAGCTCCAGGCACTCGGCCACGCGCTCGCGCCGGCGGGCGCCGAACCCCACGTTGCCCTCGACCGTCAGGTGCGGGAACAGCGCGCCGTCCTGAAAGACCATGCCGATCCGCCGGTGCTCGGGCTCCACCCACGACCCGTTCCCGGCCACCTCGCGGCCGGCGATCGCCACCCGCCCCGTGTCGGGCTCCTCGAAGCCTGCGATCACCCGCAACAGCGTCGTCTTGCCGGAGCCGCTCGGGCCGAGCAGCGCGACGAGCTCTCCCTCGCCGACGCGCAGGCTGGCGCCGTCGACGGCGCGGACGGCGCCGAACGCCTTTTCGACGCCCTCGGCGTCGATCGCGAAATCCGATTCCGACATCAGTGAGTAAGGTAACCCTAATGCGCTCGACTGGCTGGACTCGTCGGCGCCTCGGGATCATCGCCGCAGGCGTCGCGCTGGCGATCGCCGCCCTTGCCGCGGCCGCGTTCGCGCTGGCCGGGTCGGCGGACATCGTCGTCTACAACGGCCGCTCCCAGTACGGCGATGAGGCGGCCTTCAAGGCGTTCGAGCAGCAGACCGGGCTCGACGTCGAGCTGCGCGGCGGCACGGCGCCCGAGCTGTTCGAGCGCCTGCGCAGGGAGGGCGACGCGACCGACGCGGACCTGCTCGTGACCACCGACCTCGCGAACCTGTGGCGCGCAAAGGAGGCGGGGCTGCTCGAGCCGGTCGACACGCCCGCCCTCGAGCAGCAGGTCGCGCCCGAGCTCCGCGACCACGACGACGCCTGGTGGGGCCTGAGCCTCCGCCTGCGCGTCCCGATGCGCTCGACCGAGCGCGTAGGGGAGAACGCGATCACGAGCTACGAGGACCTCGGCGACCCGAAGTTCAAGGGCCGCCTGTGCCTGCGCACGAGCAACAACGAGTACAACCAGTCGTTCGTCGCGGACCGGATCGCCAAGCACGGCGAGGCGGACACCGAGAAGCTGCTCGAGTCGTGGATGGCCAACGACCCGAAGATCCTCGGCTCGGACGTCGACGTGCTCGAGGCGATCGCTGCCGGCACGTGCGACGTCGGGCTCACGAACCACTACTACCTCGGCCGCGAGCTCAAGGACGACCCGGACTTCCCGGTCGCCCCCGCGTGGCCCGCCGAGGGCGCGCATGCCAACGTGTCCGGCGTCGGCCTCGTCAAGGGCTCCGAGCACCGGGCGAACGCGATCCGGCTCATGGAGTTCCTGACCGCGAGGGAGGCGCAGGAGGCGATCGTCGAGAACGGCGAGTTCGCCGCCAACCCCGACGTGCCGCCCGCTGAGCACCTGCGCGCCTGGGCCGACGTGAAGACCGATCCGATCGACGTCAAGCGCGCCGGGCCGCTGCTGGAGGACGCGGTCGCGCTGATGCAGCGCGTCGGCTGGAAGTGACCCTCGCGACGCGCCGGCGCTCGTCGGGCTGGACGATCGCCGGGATCGCGGTCGCGGCGCTGATCGTCGCGCCCCTGCTGGTGCTGCCGGCCTCGTTCGTGGGCCAGGGCGACGCGCTGGACTCGATCGCCGCCGACCTGCTCCCCGACGCGCTGCGGGCGAGCCTCGTGCTGGCTGCCGGCGTGGGCACCGGCACCCTCCTGCTCGGCGGCTCGCTGGCGGCGCTCGTCTCCTTCTACGACTTCCCGGGCCGGCGGTGGCTCGACTGGGCGCTCGTGCTTCCGCTCGCCATGCCCGCCTACGTGCTCGTGTTCGTGCTGCTCGGCGACTACGACGAGGCCGCGCTCGGCGTGCGGCTGCCTGACGTGCGGTCGACCGGCGGGACGATCGCGGTGCTGACGCTCGTGCTCTACCCGTACGTCTACGTGCTCGGCCGCAGTGCGTTCCTCGGCCAGTCGCGGCGGGCGCTCGAGGTGGCGCGCACGCTCGGGCTCTCGTACGGGGCGGCCGTGCGGCGCGTGGCGCTCCCGCTCGCGCGCCCCGCCCTGGCCGGCGGCGTGGTGCTGGCGGTGATGGAGGCGCTGGCCGACTTCGGCGCGGTCAACCTCCTCAACTACCGCGCCCTCACCGACGCGATCTACCGCGTCTGGTACGGCACGTTCGACCAGGCGGCCGCGCTGCAGCTCGCGAGCGTGCTGGTCACGCTCGCGCTCGCGCTGCTGGTCCTGGAGCAGCTCCTGCGCGGCCGGGCGCGCTACGCGCAGGCGCTCGCGCGTGGCGAGGCGGTGATCCCGCGGCGCCTGCGCGGCCCGGTCGCCTGGCTCGCCGCCGGGCTGCCGGCGCTGCTGCTCGCCGTCGTGTTCGTGGGGCCGGTGGCGCAGCTGGTGGTGTGGGCGGTCGGCTCGATCGGCGACGGGGCGTCGGCCACCGCGCTGGCGCGCGCCGCGGTCAACAGCCTGCTGCTGGCGTCCGTCGCGGCGGTGGTCGCGGTGCTCGCGGCGACCGTCGTCGCCTACGGGCCGCGAGCGCATCCCTCGCGCGCAGGCGCGTGGGCCGGGCGCGTGAGCGCCCTCGGCTACGCGGTGCCGGGGACCGTGGTCGCGGTCGCCGTCTACGTGCCGCTGGCGTGGCTCGACCACCGGATCGACGACGCGACCGGCGCCGGGCTGCTCATCACGGGCACGGCGGCCGGGCTCGTCATCGCGTACGTGGTGCGCTTCCACGGCCTCGCGCTGTTCTCCGTCCAGTCGCGGATGGGGCGGATCGACCCGTCGCTCGACGAGGCGGCGCGCAGCCTCGGCGCCGACCGGGGGCGGCTGCTCGCCGACGTCCACCTGCCGCTCCTGTGGCCCGGCATCGCCACGGCCGGGCTGCTGGTGTTCGTCGAGGTCATGAAGGAGCTGCCCGCGACGGCGCTGCTGCGGCCGCTCGGCGGCGACACGCTGGCGATCGCGGTCTGGGAGGCGACGAAGGACTCGCGGTTCGAGGTCGCCGCCCTCCCGGCGCTGCTGATCATCGCCGTCGGCCTGGTCCCGGTGGTCCTCGCGATCAGGTTGTCGCGCGGCGCACGCCACATATATGACTGAGCGGCATCGCGCCATCAAGTTCGTTGCCCCTCCGGCCGATTTCCTGTGTCGATGGCATCAACCTCGGCACCCGAGCTCGCCTTCCTCGCCCACCACGACCCGCTCACGGGCCTCGCCAACCGTGCCGCGCTCGAGGAAGCCCTCGAGCTCGCGGTGGCGGACGCCCGTGTGACCGGCAGCGCCGTCGCGCTCGCGTTCGCCGATCTCAACGAGTTCAAGCGGGTCAACGACTCGCTGGGCCACGACCTAGGGGACGAGCTGCTGTGCGAGGTCGCCGCTCGGCTGCGCGAGGCCGTCCGCCCCGGCGACTTCGTCATCCGCCAAGGCGGCGACGAGTTCCTCGTGCTGATCCGCGGCCTGCCCCGTGACGGCCGCGCGGTCGCCGAGACGGTGGGCCAGCGGATCGCAGATTCCGTCAACCGCCCGTTCGAGCTCGGCGCCGCCGAGCTGCTCGTCGACGCCGCGGTCGGCATCAGCCTGTTCCCCGACGACGCCGGGTCCCCCGCCGCCCTGCGCAAGCACGCAGGCGCGGCGATGTACGAGGCGAAGGCGGCCGGCGGTGGCGTCAACGTCTACGGCGCCGGCACGGCCGACCCGATCGCCCCGCTGGAGCTCGCGGCGCGGCTGCGGCGCGGGATCGAGCGCGGGGAGCTCGAGCTGCACCACCAGCCGATCCTGCGGATCGCCGACCGCACCGCGATCGGCGTCGAGTCGCTCGTCCGCTGGCGCGACCCGCAGCGTGGGACGCTCGTGCCGCCGGTCGACTTCATCCCGGTCGCGGAGCGCACCGGCGTCATCGACGCGCTCGGGGACTGGGTGCTGGGAGAGGTCTGCGCGCAGGCGCGCGCATGGGCCCAGGCCGGCCTGTACCCGCACATCGGCTTCAACGTCTCGCCGCGGCAGCTCCGCCGTCCGGACGTGGCGCGGCGCTTCGCCGAGATCGTGAGCGCGCACGGCGTCGAGCGCGACCGGCTCGTGCTCGAAATCACCGAGTCGGCGTGGGCGCTCGAGGCCTCGCGACTGCTGCCCGTGCTCGGCGAGCTGCGCGCCGCCGGCTTCGCGCTGGCGATCGACGACTTCGGAGCGGGCTACTCGTCGCTGTGGCGGCTGCGCGAGCTGCCGGTCCAGATCATCAAGGTCGATCGCGCCTTCCTGACCGGCGTGCCGGACGAGCCGCAGGCCGCCGCGGTCTACGCGGCGATCCTCCAGCTCGCCGAAGCGTGCGGCTGCGACGTCGTCGCCGAGGGCGTCGAGGAGGCGGAGCAGGTGGACTTCCTGCTCTCGTCCGGTTGCCGGATCGCCCAGGGCTTCCATTTCAGCCGCCCGGTCCCGGCCGCCGAGGTCACGCCGCTGCTCGAGGCGTCGATGGCGCCCGATCGCCGCAGCTAAAGCGGTCCGCTACCCTTCTGCGTCGCCCATGGCCGTTCCGAAGCAGAAGCAGTCGCATGCGCGCACGAGCAAGCGGCGCGCGCAGCACAAGATCTCCGCTCCGGCGGTGAACTCGTGCCCGCAGTGCCACCAGCCGCGCCGGCCGCATCGCGTGTGCCCGCACTGCGGCAGCTACGCCGGTCGCGAGGTCGTGGACGTCTCGCGCGACCACGATCACGACCACGACCACTAGGGCCGGTGGCGGACCCGGTCACCGTCGCGGTCGACGCGAACGGGGCCGACAAGGGTCCCGCCGAGGTTGCGCGCGGCGCCGCGCTGGCCGCCGCCGCCGGAACCCGCGTGCTGCTGTTCGGGCCGGCGGCCGAGCTGGGCCCGGTGCCCGACGGCGTCGAGGTCGTCGACGCGCCCGTCTCGATCGCCAAGGACCCCGATCCCGCGCGAGCGGTCCGGCGCACTCCCGACGCGTCGATCGTCCAGGCCGTCGAGGCGGTCGCCGAGGGCCGGGCCGACGCCCTGGTGAGCGGCGGGTCGACCGGCGCCGCCCTGGCCGCGGCGCTGTTCCGGTTCAAGCGCGCCCGCGGCGTCCACCGGCCGGCGCTGGCGATCGTGGTGCCGGTCCCGAAGGCGCCGTTCCTGCTGCTCGACGCGGGCGCCAACGTCGAGGTCCGGCCGGAGCACCTCGTCCAGTTCGCCCACATGGGCGCGGCGTTCATGGAGGTCGTCATGGGCGTCGAGCGACCGCGCGTGGCGCTGCTCTCGAACGGCGAGGAGGCGAGCAAGGGGCCGGAGATCGTCGTCGCCGCGCACGCGGCGCTGCGCGTGATGTCATCCCGCCCGCCCCAGCTGAACTTCGTCGGCAACGTCGAGGGCTTCGCGATCGGCACCGGCGCGGCCGACGTCATCGTGGCCGACGGCTTCGCCGGGAACGTGGCGCTGAAGGTGATCGAGGGGACGTCGAGCGCGCTGCTGGGCGCGATCCGCGGGGCGGCGACGTCGTCCACGCGGGCCAAGCTCGGCGGGCTGCTGCTGCGGCCCGCGTTGCGCGGCCTGCGCGACGAGATCGACCCCGAAGAGGCCGGCGGGGCGGTGCTGCTCGGGCTCCGGCGGCTCGGCGTGGTCCCTCACGGCTCGTTCGGCGAGCGCGGCTTCGCCCGCGCGATCGAGGTCGCGGCGCGCGGGGTACGGCTCGACGTCGCCGGGCGCACCCACGAGCGCCTGGCGGCCGCGGACGCGCTCCGCAGGCCGTCCGAAGCTGCCGCTAGCTTGCCGGAGGAGTGAGCGAAGCGAACGGTCAAGTGAGGCCGGAGGCCGAACATTCCCATCAGAACGCGGGCCGGATGCCCCGCGGAGCTTCATGACCCGGGAAGAGGTTCTCGAGTTGATCCGTGAGCATCTGGCCGACGAGCTGCAGCTCGACCCTGCGCGGATCACGGAGGCGACGCACTTTCGCGAAGACCTGAACGCGGACTCCCTGGATCTCTACACGCTGGTGCAGGAGCTCGAGGACACCTACGGGATCAAGATGTCCGACGAGGAGGCGGCGCGGATCCAGACCGTGGGCGCGGCGGTCGACTTCGTGCTCGCCCATCCTCCGCCCGCGAACGCGCGGGGCGCCGTCGACCGCGAGCCGGGATCCTGACCTCTGCGACGCCTACACGACCTGGTGGAGCGGCTGCCCGACGAGCTCGCCCGACAGGCGGTCACGCATGCCTCGTGGGTGGAGGAGCGCAGCGCCGCCTACGAGCGGCTGGCCTTCCTGGGCGACTCCGTGCTCGGCCTGGCGGTCACCACGCACCTCTATCCGCGGCTGGAGACCTACGGTGCCGGGCGGTTGACCAAGATCCGAGCGCAGGCGGTGTCCGGCCGCTCGTGCCGGGCCGTCGCCGAGCGGCTCGGGATCCCGGAGCGGCTGCGGGCGGCGGCGCCGTACGAGGTGCAGGGCCCGGCGACCGACGCGCTCGCCCAGACCGAGCGCGTGCTGGCCTCCGTGATCGAGGCCGTGATCGGCGCGTGCTACCTGGAGTTCGGGTACGAGGAGACGGCGGATGCGGTGGTGGAGGCGTTCACGCCGGAGATCGAGCTGGCGCTCGAGCGTCCTGCGGACTTCAAGTCGGCGCTGCAGGAGCGGCTGGCCCGCCGCGGCGCGGTCGTGATCTACGACGTCACCGCCGAGGAGGGGCCGCCGCACGAGCGGCGCTTCGAGGTGGCGGCGATGGTCGAGGGGGAGGAGCTGGCGCGCGGCGCCGGCCGCTCGAAGAAGGACGCCGAGCAGGCGGCCGCCGAGTCCGCGCTGGAGGACCTGGAGAGCTGACGTGCACCTGAGGTCGATCACCCTCAAGGGCTTCAAGTCGTTCCCGGACCGGACGCGGCTGGACTTCTCTCCCGGCGTGTCCGTGGTGGTCGGGCCGAACGGGAGCGGCAAGTCCAATATCACCGACGCCGTGCTGTGGGCGATGGGCGAGCAGTCGCCCGTGGCGGTCCGCGGCCAGTCGATGCAGGACGTGATCTTCGCGGGCGCCCACGGGGTCCAGGCGCGGTCCGAGGCCGAGGTCGAAGTGGTGCTCGACAATGCGTCCGGGGCGGTCGAGCTGCCCGCGGGCGAGATCTCGATCGTCCGGCGGCTGAACCGGGCGGGGGAGGGCGAGTACCGCGTCAACGGGGCGCGCTGCCGGCTCACCGACGTGCTCGAGCTGCTGTCGGACACCGGGCTCGGCAAGGAGATGCACTCGGTCGTCTCCCAGGGCCGGGTGGAGGCCATCGTGACCTCCAAGCCGCGCGACCGGCGGATGCTGATCGAGGAGGCGGCCGGGCTCGGCAAGCACCGCAAGCGGCGTCGGCGGGCGCAGCTCAAGCTGGCGCGGACGCAGGACAACCTCGACCGGGCGCTGGACGTCGAGCGCGAGGCGCGGACGCGGCTGCGGCCGTTGAAGCGCCAGGCGGAGGCCGCGGAGTTGCACGAGCGGCTCGAGCGGCAGACCGACGAGGCGCTGTGGACGCTGGCGCGCGAGGACGTGCGTGGCGCGGCGGCGGCGCTGGCCGCGGCCGAGGCGGAGGTGGCCGCGGCGCGGGCCGCTGCGGGCGAGACCGAGGCGGAGCTGCATGCGGTGGCGGCGCGGCGTGAGGAGGCGGAGAACGCGCTCGCCTCGCGGGGGACCGAGCGCGAGGGTCTCGCCAACCGGTACTACGCGGCGCGTTCGGCGCGCGAGCGGATCGGGCTGCGGGAGGAGGCGGCGCGTCAGGCGGCATCGACGCTCGAGGATCGTGCCGGCCGCCGGATCGCGCTGCTGGCGTCGCTCCAGGCGGAGGCGGAGGCGGACGTCGGCGACGACGGCGCCGCCGGGCGGATCGCGGCGCTGGAGGCGGAGCTGGCCGAGCTCGTCGAGGACCGGCGCGCGCGGCTGGACCGCGAAGTGGCGGAGCTGCAGGCGCGCCGCGACGCGGCGGCGGAGCAGCTGGCGGGGCTCACGGAGGCCGCCGTCGGGGCCGCCGAGGGGCGCCGGTCGGCGGACGAGGCGGCCGACGCCGCACGCCGAGCACTCCGCGAGCTGGAGGCCGAGGCCGAGTCCGCCCGCCGCGACGCCGCGCGGATCGGCGCCGAGCTCGCGAAGCTGAACCAGTTCCTGCGGTCGCATGCCGGAGCGCCCGGCGGCGCGGCCGCGCTCGCCGACAGCATCAGCGCCGCCCCGGGCTACGAGCTCGCGCTGGCGGCGGCGCTCGGCCCGCGGCTGCGAGCCGCGGTCGCCGCCGACCTCGCCGAGGGCGGCTCGCTCCTCGACCGCGCGGGGCGCGACGGCGGCGCAGCGCTGATCGTGCCGCCGCCCGCCACCGCCCACGGCGCGTCGGCCGCCGACGGCTCTTCGCCCGCCGCCGCCCACGGCGCGTCGGCCGCCGACGGCTCTTCGCCCGCCGCCGCCCTCGGCGCGTCGGCCGCCGACGGCTCTTCGCCCGCCGACGGCCCGTCGCCCGCCGCCGACCACGGCTCGTCGTCCGCGGCCGCCCACGGATCGCCGCCCGCGCACGGCGCGGAAGCCCTCGTGGCCCACGTGCGCGTCGACGGTGACGATCGTCTCGCCGCTGCGCTCCTCGCGGACGTGTGGGTCGTCGACGACCTCTCGTCGCTCCCGGACGGGTTCGGCGGCGTCGCCGTCACGCGCGACGGCCGGGTCTGGTCACCCGCGACCCGCGAGCTTCGCCAGGTCCCCTCGGGCGGCGAGGATCGCGTGCTCGCCGAGCGCAACCGGCGCGATGCGCTGCTCGCCGACGTCGAGCGCGCCGCGCAGGCCGAGCGGGCCGCGCTGGCCAAGGTCGAGGAGGCCTCGCGCGCGGTGCAGGTCGCGGACGTGGCACGCGACGAGGCCGAGCGCGCCGCTCGGGCCGCGGCCCGCGCGCGCGACGAGTCCGCGGAGGCCGAGCGGCACGCCGGCTGGCTGATCGAGCAGCGCCAGGCAGCGCCCGACGAAGGGCCGGCCGCCGAGCGGCGGGCGCAGCTCGAGTCGGCGCTCGCCAGCGAGCAGCGGCTCGCGGAGCGGGCCGAGCGCGAGCGAGCCGATCGGGAGCGGCGGATCGAGTCCGAGCGCGAGCGCCTCGCGCGCGACGAAGCGCTCCGCCCGGCCGCCGACCGGCTCGCCGAGGCGCTGGCCCGCGCCGGCGAGGCCGTCGCCGCCCACGTCGAGGCGCTCGACGTCGAGCTGCGCGCCGACCGCGAGGCGGGCGAGAAGCTGGCGGCGGAGCTGCGCGCGTGCGCGGCGGAGGAGTCGCAGGTCCAGGCGCGGCTGAAGGAGCGCGGGGAGGAGGTCACGCGCGGCGAGGTGCGCGCGCAGCAGGCGCGCGACCGGGCCGCGGACGCCCGCCGCGAGCTGACCCGCCTCGCCGGCAAGCTCGGCCTCGAGGCCGAGCGGTCGTCCGAGCCGCTCGAGGAGACCGCGCGCGCGGACCTCGAGGGTCGGATCGAGCGCCTCCGGCGCCGGCGCGAGCAGCTCGGCCCGGTCAACCCGCTGGCCAAGCGCGAGTACGAGGAGGCGGTCGCGCACGTCGAGGAGCTCGAGAGCCAGCGCGAGGATCTCGAGACGGCGATGCGCGAGCTCGAGGGCCTGATCCGCGACACCGACCGCCGCATCCGCGAGGCGTTCGAGGAGACCTTCACGGCCGCCGCGAGGAACTTCGAAGAGGTGGCCGAGCACCTGTTCCCGGGCGGCCGGGGCCGGCTCCGGCTCGTCCGCGAGGACGCCGGCCCGCGCGCCGTGCTCGGCGGCGGCGACAGCGACGACGAGCAGTCGCCCGAGGACGCCGAGCTCGCGGCCGAGATGGAGGAGGAGGACGAGGACGACCGCACCGGCGTCGAGATCGAGATCACGCCGGCCGGCAAGGCGACCAAGCGGCTGACGCTGCTGTCCGGCGGCGAGAAGTCGCTGACCGCGCTCGCATTCCTGTTCGCCGTCTTCCTCGCCCGCCCATGCCCGTTCTACATCCTCGACGAGGTCGAGGCCGCGCTCGACGACCTGAACATCGACCGCTTCCTCACGCTCCTGCGCCGCTTCGCCGACCGCGCGCAGTTCATCGTCGTGACCCACCAGAAGCGCACGATGGAGGCCGCCGACTGCCTCTACGGGGTCTCGATGGCGGGCAACGGGGTGTCGAAGGTCGTCTCGCGCCGGCTGCCCGCGCGCGGCGACGGGGAGGGCCGCGCGGCCTGAGGGCCGTCGCGATCCGCCGCCACCGCCTGCGCGCCCAGCGCCTGGCCGGCACCGCAGCGGCCGCGCCGGCCGACATCGTCCGCGAGCTCGTCGGCATCCAGGCCCAGGACCGGGCCGCATCGATCCTCGCGCTCCGAGCCCGCGGAGCGACCCCGCCCGCCGCGACCTCGTCGCCCGCCGGCGCTCCGACCTCGTCGCCCGCCGCCGACGCGGTCGGGGGGTCGTTGAACGCCGGTGGCGGAATCGTGCGGACGTGGGCGATGCGGGGGACGTTGCATCTCGTCGCGGCCGGTGACGTGCCGATGATGCTCGCGATCTTCGGCCCGGTCCATCTCGCCCGCGGGCAGCGGCGGCTCACGCAGCTCGGTCTCCCTCCCGACATCGCCGAGCGGAGCACGACCGAGGCGGCGTCGGTCCTCGCCGAGGAGGGCCCGCTGACGCGCCACGAGCTCGCCGCGCGACTGCGTGAGCGCGGCGTGCCGGTCGCCGCCGAAGGCCAGGCGCCGATCCACGTCGTCCGCCGCGCAGCGGTGGCGGGCGTGCTGTGCGAGGTCGGGGTCCGCGGTCGCGAGGAGCTGTACGGCCCGCTCGACCCCGGCCCGCTGCCCGATCGCGACGTCGCGCTCGCCGAGCTCGCCCGGCGCTACGCGGCGGCCCACGCGCCGGCCTCGATCGAGGACTTCGCGGCCTGGTCAGGGCTGCCGGCCGCGGACGTCCGGCGCGCGTGGGTCGAGCCCGAGCCGCCGGCCGGCGACCCGCCCGCGGGGCCGGTCCGGCTCCTGCCGGCGTTCGACGAATGGCTGCTCGGCTGGGCCGGCCGCGACCTCGCCGTGGCGCCGGAGCACGACCGCCGCGTGGCGCCCGGCGGAGGCATCATCCGCCCGGTCGCGATCGCCGACGGCCGAGCGTTCGCCACCTGGCGCCTCGACCGCCGCGCGCGCCGGGTCGTCCTCGACCCCTTCGGGCGCGTCCCGGCCGGAGTGGAGGCCGAAGTCGCCTCGATCGGCGCCTTCCTCGGCCTCGATCTCGGGCTTTGAGCGCCGCCGCGGGGTCGGCGAACGTCAACTGCGGCACTGAGGGAGGCAGGCACGTGGGTTTCGTGCAATTTCGAACGGCCCGCCCGGCGCGATTTCACGAAACCGCCGTATATGGCGGGTTTCGTGAAAATGGCGCCCCGGCAGCGCTGAAATTGGCACGTTTCCGCCGGTCTCCGCCGCCCTACCCAGCCGCAGTGCGCCGGCGCCGCCGCGCGGCTACGAGGTCCAGGCCGGCGGCGCCTCGCGCTCCCGTGCCGCCACCCGTGCCGTCGCCGCGCGCACCCACGCCCTCGGCACGAACCGCGAGAACCGGCTCCGGCGCCCGGCCACCAACCAGTACGCCCGCTCGACCACACCGGGCAGGAGCCGCAACGGCAACCCCACCACGCGCCCGCCCGGCACGTACGACAAGACCACGGAGATCCCCCGGCCCGCCGAGCTCACCCGGCCGCCTTCCTCGACGATGTGCCAGCTCGCAGCGCGCTCCTCCGCCCCCATCGCGCCCAGCCAGCGCGAACCCACCTCGCTCTCGATCGGCGCCGGCCACAGCCGATGCCCCCGGTCCCACGCCAGCAGCAACCCCAGCGTCCAGCGGCAGAACCCGCAGTCGTGGTCGTAGAACACGATCGCCCGCGCGCTCACAGCTCCTTCTCGCCCCAGAACGACGCGTACGAGTTCCCGTTGTAGTCCGGGATCGAGCGGTACCCGGCCTCCCGGTACATCGCCATCGCCGTGGTCATCGACTGCGCCGTGTCCAGCCGGGCAAACCGGTAGCCCAGCTCAACCGCCGCGCCCTCCAAGGCCTCCAGCAACCGCCGCCCGTGGCCCCGGCCACGCGCCTCCGGCACGACGAACATGCGCTTGATCTCGCATGCGTCGTCGCCCAGCCGCCGGATGCCCCCGCCCGCCACGGCCCGCCCGTCCTCGCGCACGATCACGTACGCGCCCGACGGCGGCGCCATCTCCTCGGGGGTCACGGTCGACGTGCGGTCGGGCGTCGTCGGGCCCCAGCCCTCCTCCACCCACGCCTCCATGGCGGCGACCAGGTCCCGCGCCTCGGGCTCGTCTCCGCGTACGACCGTGACCTCGATCATCGCCCTATTGTCCGGCACATGCGCGTGTGCCTGATGATCGAGGGCCAGGAGGGCGTGACCTGGGACCAGTGGCGCGCCCTGGCCGCCACCGCGGAGGAGCACGGCTTCGAGGCGCTGTTCCGGTCCGACCACTACCAATCGCTCGACGGAACCGCCCGGGGCGGCTCGCTCGACGCCTGGGCCACCATCAACGCCCTCGCGGCGACCACCACCACGATCAGGCTCGGCACGCTGGTCTCGCCCGCCACGTTCCGGCACCCGTCCACGCTCGCCCGCGAGGTCGTGACCGCCGACCACATCTCGAACGGCCGCATCGAGCTCGGCCTCGGCGCCGCCTGGCACGAAGGAGAGCACCGCTCGCACGGCTTCCCGTTCGACCCCGTCAAGGAGCGCTTCGACCGCTTCGAGGAGCAGCTCGAGATCGTGACCCGCTCCTGGGCCGCCGAGCCGTTCGACTTCGAGGGCGGCTACTACCGGCTCGAGCACGCCGACCCCCAGCCCAAGCCGCTCGCCAAGCCGAACCTGATCGTCGGCGGCAGCGCCATGCCCCGCGGCGCCGCCCTCGCCGCCCGCTGGGCCGACGAGTACAACACCGTCTACGCCACGCTCGACGAGTGCCGCGAGCGGCGCGAGCGCATCGCCCAGGCCTGCGCCGACCAGGGCCGCGACCCGATCCTCTTCAGCCTGATGACGAGCTTCGCATTCGACGCCGACGCCGCCGATCACGTCCCCGGCTGGCTGGTCGGGTCCACCCAGGACATCGTCGACCAGATCAACGCGCTCGAAGAGGCCGGAGTCGGCCGGGTGATGCTGCAGCACCTCCAGCACCACGACCTCGAGGTCGTGAAGCGGATCGGCCGCGAGATCATCCCCGCCGTCGGCTAACCCTTCCCGAGCTGCTCGGCGAGCTCGTCGCTGATGTCGACCACCTCGTCGCCGTCAGGCAGCTCGATCTCCTGCGGCGTACCGACGTCCAGGAAGTCCAGCACCACCTTCGCCTTCGCCTTCTCGCCGGATTCCCAGAAGGAGTAGCTCATCTGCTCGCGGCGGATCAGCCCGTCCTCGTCGATCCACACGTGCACCCGGTGGGTTGGCGAGCCCCACGCCTTGACCAGGATGTCGACGGTTCGCTGAGCCGCCTCGCGGCGCTCGGGCTCGACGGTGTCCGGATAGTCGCGGATGTCGACCGTGGCGGTGTACCGCGTGGTGGGCGCGCCGTCGATCGTGCGCTTGCCGGTCTCCCGCGCGTCGGCGACCGTGCGCAGGAACCGCAGCATCGCGTCCGGGTTGACCTCCGACATCTGGTTGATGCCGGAGAGGTCGGTGCCCCCTTCCTCGTCGACCTCGCTGTAGTCGAACTTCGCCCAGCGCACGCCGTCCTCCTTGCCCTTCCGGAGGATGCTCGGCGTGCTGATGTAGGTCTCCTCCGTGCCCATGATCGTCCTGACCGGGAAGTCGGCCTCGCGCCGCGCGGCCTCCAGGTCCTCCGCGGTGACGCCCCGCATGCGGCCCTCGGAATAGTCCATGACGAACTGCGCGAGGCGGTCCTCGAACGACACCGCGCCGTCCATCCGCATCGGGATCGTGAGGTTCCCCATCCGGACGCTCATGTCGCCGTCGACCCGCGCACCGCCGCTCTCCGCCATCTTGTCGGCCGCCTCGGCGACGGGGTCGACCGTCTCCCGGACGTCCTTCGCCGCCTCCTCGGCACCGCAGCCGATCATCACCGCTGCACCGGCGCACATCGCCGCAAGCCGCATCGCACTCCTCTCGCCGGCATCGTCCTACCCGCTGCGGGGCTATCCTGCGCGCGCTGTGGCACGGGACTGGCATCACCTCTTCGTCTGCGACCACGAGTCGGTCGCGCCGGACGCCCCGGACCCCGGCCTGGGCGAGGAGCGCCGCCGCGGCTTCTTCGGCCGCCTGCGCGAGTCCATGCGCAAGACCCGCGAGGCGCTCGCTGCCGAGGTCCAGGCCACGCTGTTCGAGGGCGACCTCGACGAGGCGACGTGGGAGCGGCTCGAGGAGGCGCTGATCTACGCCGACGTCGGCGCCCGCACGACCGCCGAGGTCGTCGAGAAGCTCGAGCGCGAGGCCGAGGAGGGCGACCTCGTCGGCGGCGAGGCCCTGACCGCCCGCCTCGCCGAGCTGCTCGCCGAGCTCGCACGCACCGGCGACGACACGATCGACATCCGCCCCGACCCGGCGGTCATCCTCGTCGTCGGCGTCAACGGCACCGGCAAGACCACCACGATCGGCAAGCTCGCCTGGCACCTGCGCCACACGCTCGGGCAGCAGGTCGTCGTCGGCGCCGCCGACACGTTCCGCGCCGCCGCCGTCGAGCAGCTCGAACGCTGGGCAGAGCGAGCCCAGGTCGACCTCGTGAAGGGCCCCGAAGGCTCCGACCCCGGCGCCGTCGCGTTCGACGCCGTCGCCCGCGCCCGCGAGATGGGCGCCGACGTCGTGATCATCGACACCGCCGGCCGCCTCCACACACAGCACAACCTGATGGAGGAGCTCGCCAAGGTCCGCCGCGTGATCACCAAGCAGATGCCCGACGCGCCGCACGAGACGCTGATGACCGTCGACGCCACCACCGGCCAGAACGGCGTCCGCCAGGCCAAGCTGTTCGGCGAGGCGGTCGACGTCACCGGCATCGTGCTCACCAAGCTCGACGGGACGGCGAAGGGCGGCATCGCGCTGGCGATCGCGAACGAGCTCGGAATCCCGGTCAAGCTGATCGGGGTGGGGGAGCAGCTCGAGGACCTGCGCCCGTTCGACCCCGACGACTTCGCTAAGGCATTGCTTACGGCATGACGAGCCCGCTGCCCCTGTTGGCGCAATGCCCGCTGACGGCATGATCGGGGTGGTGGTGGCGCTGGCGCTCGCGGCGCCGTCCAGCTTCGTCGCGCTCGACGAGGTCGACCCCACGATCCTCCAGGACGTGCGGTACGCGACGCCGTACAACTTCGTCGGCCGGCGGATCGACGGCTACCGCGAGCCGGTCTGCATCCTCACGCGGCGGGCGGCGCGCGCGCTCAAGCGCGCCCAGAACGCGCTCGACGGCTACACGCTCAAGGTCTACGACTGCTACCGGCCACAGCGCGCCGTCGACCACTTCGCCCGCTGGGCGGGCAACGACAGCCGCACCATGAAGCGCGAGTTCTACCCGCGCGTCTCCAAGCGCCGCCTGTTCGACGAGGGCTACCTCGCCCACCGGTCCGGCCACAGCCGCGGCGGCACGGTCGACCTCACGCTCGTCAGGCTGCCGCCCGAGCCGCAGCCCGTGTGGACCCGCAAGGAGTTCGGCCTGGTGAGCTGCACGGCGCCGCGCACCCGCCGGTTCCCGGACAATTCGGTTGGCATGGGTACGAGCTATGACTGCTTCGACCCGCGCGCCCACACGCTCGACAGCCGCATCGAAGGCCGCGCCCGCAGGAACCGCCTGCTGCTGAAACGCACGATGGAGGCCGTTGGCTTCGAGCCCTACGCCAACGAGTGGTGGCACTTCACGCTGCGCAACGAGCGCTATCCCGACCGCTCCTTCGACTTCCCGGTGTCGAGGGAGTCCCTGCGCTAGGTACATTCACGCCATGGACGCCTGGGTGATCTGGCTGATCGTCGCGGTGCTGTTCGCCGTCGGTGAGATCGCGACGCTGGGGTTCTTCCTCGCGCCGTTCGCGGGCGGCGCGCTGATCGCCGCGATCGTCTCCGGCGCCGGCGGGGGCGACATCGTGAGCTGGATCGCGTTCCTCGTCGTCTCGCTCACGCTGCTCGCCGCGCTGCGGCCGATCGCCATCCGCCACATGCGCCAGGCGCCACGGCTGCGGACCGGCACGGCGGCGCTGGTCGGCCGCACGGCGACGGTGGTGGAGCGCGTCGCTACCGACGAGGGCTGCGTTCGCATCGACGGCGAGATCTGGACCGCCCGCCCGTACGACGAGGACGAGGTGATCGAGGCGGGCAAACGCGTTCAAGTCCTCGAGATCAGGGGCGCCACGGCGCTCGTCGCTGAGTGAGGAGGCAGAGATGGATCCCGGACTGATCGCATTGATCGTCGTTGCCGTGTTCCTGCTGATCGTCGCCGCGAGGGCGATCCGGATCGTGCCGCAGGCGCGGGCCGGGATCGTCGAGCGGCTCGGGCGCTACAAGAGCACGCTCGACCCCGGGCTAGCGCTGATCATCCCCTTCATCGACCGCGTCAAGCCGCTGCTCGACCTGCGCGAGCAGGTGGTCTCCTTCCCGCCCCAGCCGGTCATCACCGAGGACAACCTGGTGGTCGGGATCGACACCGTCATCTACTTCACGATCACCGACGCGAAGGCGGTCACGTACGAGGTCGCCAACCCGCTGCAGGCGATCGAACAGCTCACGGTCACCACGCTGCGCAACGTGATCGGCGGCCTGACGCTGGAGGAAACCCTGACCTCGCGAGACAACGTCAACTCGCAGCTGCGCGTCGTGCTCGACGAGGCGACCGGCAGGTGGGGCATCCGTGTCAACCGCGTCGAGCTGAAGTCGGTCGAGCCGCCGCGCACCGTGCAGGAGGCGATGGAGAAGCAGATGCGCGCCGAGCGAGACCGGCGCGCCACGATCCTCACCGCCGAGGGCGTCAAGCAGTCGGCGATCCTCACCGCCGAGGGGGACAAGCAGTCGGCCGTGCTCAAGGCCGAGGGCGCGCGAACCGCGGCGATCCTCCGCGCCGAGGGCGAGGCGAAGGCGATCGAGACCGTGTTCCAGGCGATCCACGACGGCGCGCCCGACGAGCGGCTGCTCTCGTACCAGTACCTCCAGATGCTGCCGCAGCTCGCGCGGGGAGAGGCGAACAAGATCTTCGTGATCCCGAGCGAGTTCTCGCAGGCGCTCGGGAACCTGACTCAGCGACTCGCAGGACCCGCCGAAAGCCCGCCGCCCCGCTCCCCGGAGGCACGCCGGGCAGCCGAGGAGGCGAGCGAGGCGGCGGCGGCCGATGCCAGGGAGGCCGCGGAGGCGGCGCGCGAGGCGGCCGAGGAGGCCACCAGCGCGCAGACCAACGCGCCGCCGCGGGAGCTGCCGCCTAGCCCCTGATGCGGTTGGCCGCGTCCAGCGCGGCGACCTTGTACGACTCGGCGAACGTCGGGTAGTTGAAGACCGCGGTGACGAGGAAGTCGATCGTCGAGCTGCCGCCCATGACGGCCTGGCCGATGTGGACGAGATCGGTGGCGCCGGTGCCGATCACGTGCACGCCGAGCAGGCAGCGGTTGGTCGGGTCGACCAGCAGCTTCAGCATCCCGTCCTCGTCCCCGGTCATCAGCCCTCGCGCCAGCTCGCTCCAGCGCGCGACGCCGGTCACGTACGGCACGGCGGCGTCGGTCAGCTGCTCCTCGGTCTGACCGACCATGGCGATCTCCGGGACGGCGTAGACGCCCGTCGGGATGAGCTCCGGCAGGGTCATCACCTCCTCGCCGAATGCGTGCAGCGTGGCGATGCGCCCCTGCTCCATCGCGGTGGCCGCCAGTCCACCGCCCGCCACGTCGCCGACCGCGAAGATGTGCGGGACGCTCGTGCGGTGGTCGCCGTCGACCGGGATGCGGCCGCGCGAGTCGGCCTCGAGCCCCGCTTTGTCGAGTTGGAGCGTCTCGGTGTCGCCCTGGCGGCCGACCGCGTAGAGCACGGTCTCCGCGACGAGCTCCTTTCCCGATTCCAGGCGCACGCGCGGGCCTCGGGCGTCGACATCAAGCTCCACGGCCGCGACCTGCTCGCGCAGTCGGAAGGTGACGTTCCGGCGCCGGAGCAGGTACTGGAACGCCTCGCCCACCTCGGAGTCGAGGAAGTTGAGGACCCGGTCGCGCTTGTCGACCACGGTGACCTTCGTGCCGAGCGCGCCGAACATCGACGCGTACTCGACGCCGATGACCCCGGCGCCGACGACGACCATCGATCGCGGCACGCGGTGCTCGAGCTTGAGCAGGCCGTCGGAGTCGATCACCGTCTTGTCGTCGAACTCGACGGAGCCCGGCCGCGCCGGCCGCGTCCCGCACGCGAGGATGATGCGGTGTGCCCGGATCGGCTCGTCCGAGTCGTGCATCTTGACCGTGTTGGCGTCCTCGAACCGCGCCTCACCGGGCAGCAGGCCGACGCGGTTGCGGCGGAACTGCTCCCGCACGACCGCGGTCTCGGCCGCCACTACGCGCGCGGTGCGGTCCATCAGCTGCTCGAGCACCGCCTGCTCGGACTCCTCCACGCGCGTCGGGTCGAGCACGTCGAGCGGGCGCTGGGCGAGCTGCTCGAGCACGGCCTCGCGCAGCGTCTTGGACGGGATCGTGCCGGTGTGGATCGAGACGCCGCCGAGCCGCTCCTTGCGCTCGGCGACCGCCACCCGCTTGCCGAGCTTGGCGGCCTGGATCGCGGCCTTCTGGCCGCTGGGCCCGGAACCGATGACGAGGAGGTCGAGCTCCACTGTCGCGCACGGTAACCGAATGCGGCTTACTCGCACTCGCAAGCTCGTGCGAGCGCCTTAGCATGTAGGAAATGTTCGACTCGCTGTCAGAGAAGCTGCAAGGCACGTTGGCGGGTGTCCGCCAGCGCGGCGCCCTGACCGAGGACGACATCAACCGCGCGATGCGCGAGATCCGCCTCGCGCTGCTGGAGGCGGACGTCAACTTCAAGGTCGTCAAGCAGTTCACGGCGACCGTGAAGGAGCGGTGCCTGGGCGTCGAGGTGAGCAAGCAGCTCAACCCGGGCCAGCAGGTGATCAAGATCGTCAACGAGGAGCTCACCAAGCTGATGGGCGGCTCCTCCGCGGGCCTGACGTTCTCGCCGCGCCCGCCGACCGTGGTCCTGATGGCCGGCCTGCAGGGCTCCGGCAAGACGACGGCCACGGCCAAGCTCGCGAAGATGCTGCGCGAGCAGAACGGCTCGTCGGTCGCCGTCGCGGCATGCGACGTCTACCGCCCCGCCGCCGTCGAGCAGCTCGTCAAGGTCGGCACCCAGGCCGGGGCCACGGTCTACGAGCAGGGGACCGACCGCGACCCGGTCGACATCGCCGGCTGGGCGCTCGACGAGGCCACGCGCGACGGCAAGGACGTGCTGATCGTCGACACCTCCGGCCGCCTGCACGTCGACGACGCGCTGATGCAGGAGCTGGCGCGGATCAAGAAGCGCGTGCGACCGCACGCCGTCCTGCTGGTCGTCGACGCCATGACCGGCCAAGACGCCGTCAACGTCGCCGAGCAGTTCGCCGAGGTCGCCCAGTTCGACGGCGTCGTGCTCTCCAAGCTCGACGGCGACGCCCGCGGCGGCGCCGCGCTGTCGGTGAAGGCGGTCACCGGCAAGCCGATCATGTTCGCCTCCACCGGCGAGAAGCTCGGCGACTTCGAGAAGTTCCACCCCGACCGGATGGCGCAGCGCATCCTCGGGATGGGCGACGTCCTGTCCTTCATCGAGAAGGCCGAGCAGACCGTCGAGGAGGACGAGGCGAAGGAGCTCGAGCGCAAGCTGCGCAAGAACCAGTTCACGCTCGACGACTTCCTCGACCAGCTCAAGCGGATCCGCAAGATGGGCCCGCTGACCTCGATTCTCGGGATGATCCCCGGGCTCGCCGGCCATCAGCTCTCGAAGCTCCAGGTCGACGACCGCGAGCTCGACCGCGTCGAGGCGATCATCCTGTCGATGACGCCGTACGAGCGCCGCCACCCGGATGCGATCAAGGGTTCCCGGCGGCTGCGGATCGCCAAGGGCAGCGGCACCAGCGTCCAGCAGGTCAACCAGCTGGTCAAGCAGTTCGGCGAGATGCGCAAGATGATGCGCGGGCTGCAGTCGGGGAAGATGCCCGATCTCGGCCAGCTGATGCGTCAGCAGTGACCCGGTCCGCTATCCTGCCGCGCCGAAATGGCAGTCAGCATGCGACTCACCCGCGTGGGCGGGAAGAAGGATCCGGTGTGGCGCGTCGTCGTCGCGGATCGCCGCTCGCCCCGCGACGGGCGGTTCATCGAGACGGTCGGCCGCTACAACGCGCAGACCGACCCGTCCACGATCGTGCTCGACGAGGAGCGCATCCGCCACTGGCTCGACCGCGGCGCTCAGCCGAGCAACACGGTCAAGAAGCTCCTCAAGACGCAGGGCATCACTCGGTAGGTGCGCGAGCTACTCGTCTACCTCGCGCAGCAGCTGGTCGACGAACCCGAGCGCGTCGAGGTCGAGGAGTTCGAGGAGGACGACGGCACGCTCGTGCTCGAGCTGTCGGTCGCCGACGATGACTACGGCAAGGTCATCGGGCGAGGGGGACGCACCGCGCAGGCGCTCCGCACGGTCGTCAAGGCCGCCGCGGTCAAGGACAACCGGCGCGTCCTCCTCGACATCGTCGAGTGAGCTCGTGCCGGCCGGCCGGGTGGGGCGGCCGCACGGGCTCGACGGCTCGTTCCACGTGATCCGCGCCGGCGCGCTGGCGCTCGGCGCCACCGTCACGATCGCCGACCGCGCCTACGAGATCGAGCGGCTCGCGGGCACGCCCGAGCGGCCCATCGTGCGGCTCTCCGGGTGCTCGTCGCGCGAGGACGCCGAGGCGCTGCGCGGGACCGAGATGCTGGTCGAGGGCGTCCTCGAGGAGGACGAGTACTGGGCATCCGACCTTGTGGGCTGTGTCGTGGTCGACGGCGGTCGGGCGGTCGGGGTCGTGTCGCGGATGGTCGCGCTTCCGTCGTGCGAGGCGCTCGAGGTGGGCGACGTGTTGATCCCGATGGTGCGCGACGCGATCCGGTCGATCGACCTGGAGGCGCGCCGGATCGACGTCGACATGGAGTTCGTGGGCGAGTGAACGTCGACGTCTTCACGTTGTTCCCGGCGTGGTTCGAGTGGTTCCGGGAGCAGCGCCACGTCGCGAATGCGCTGGCGCTCGGCCACACGTTCGAGTGCGTCGACCCGCGCGAGTCGACGCCGCTGAAGTGGGGGCAGGTCGACGACACGCCGTTCGGCGGCGGCGCCGGCATGGTCCTGCGCGTGGACGTGATGGAGGCGGCGCTGCGGGCGCGGTACGGGGTGGATCCGGTGGGAATGCGAGAGCAGCGGCGCGTGATCGCGTTGACGCCCGGCGGGCGGCTGCTGGACGACGCGCTGGCGGGGGAGCTGGCGGCCGAGCCGGCGCTGACGCTGCTGTGCGGGCGCTACGAGGGGTTCGACGAGCGCATCCTCGACCACTTCGTGTCCGATCAGGTCTCGATCGGCCGCTACGTGCTGGCCGGGGGCGAGCTGGCCGCGATGGTGCTCGCGGACACCGTGCTGCGCAAGCTGCCGGGCGTGCTGGGCAAGGACGAGTCGGCGGTCGAGGAGTCGTTCTCGGACGCGCTCGAGGGCGGGGTCGAGTACCCGCACTACACCCGCCCGGCCGAGTGGCGGAGCTGGACGGTGCCCGAGGTCCTGCTCTCCGGCCACCACGAGCGCATCCGCGAGTGGCGCCGCGAGCAGAGCCGCCTGCGTTCGCTACCATGATTCGCCCGCGTGCTGCCGCCTTCCCTCCTGCCTGGCGCCGCGGTCTTTCTTTGCCATGAGCACCGTCATCGACAGCCTCGAGCGTCAACAGCTCCGCCGCGTCCCCGCGTTCCAGGCGGGTGACCGCGTCCGCGTCCACTTCCAGGTCGTCGAGGGCAGCCGCCGGCGCACCCAGGTCTTCGAGGGCGTGGTGATCAAGCGCCAGGGCGAGGGCGTGCGCGAGACCTTCACGGTCCGCAAGAACTCGTTCGGCGTGGGCGTGGAGCGCACGTTCCCCGTGCACTCGCCGAAGATCGAGCGGATCGAGGTCGCCGCGCGCGGCGACGTCCGGCGGGCGAAGCTCTACTACCTGCGCGGTCGCGTCGGCAAGCGGGCGCGGGTGCGCGAGCGTCGCTACATCGGCCCGGAGGAGGTCGTGGAGGCCGGTCTGCTGCACGATCCCGCCGCCGAGGCGGCCGCTGCGGCGGACGCCGAGGTTCCGGGCGAGGCGGTCGACCAGCAGGCACTCGACGAGGCCGAGGCGGCCGGCGTTGAGGCGCCGGACGAGGCTTCGACCGAGGCCGAGGAGGCGCCGGCGGCCGAGGAGACCGCCGAGGTCGAAGCGTCGGCCGAGGCCGAGGCGGCCGCAGCGTCCGACGAGCCGGCAGCGGACTCTGCGCCCGGTGAGCCCGACGTAGCGGCCGCGGACGACGAGCCCAAGTAGGCGGCGTGGCGGCGAAGACGTCGTCGGCGTCGGGCTCGCTGCTCGAGCTCGTCCTGATCGTCGCGGTCGCGCTCGGCCTGGCGCTCGGCATCCAGGCGTTCCTCGTCAAGCCCTACCGGATCCCGAGCGAGTCGATGGTGCCGACGCTCGAGATCGGCCAGCGCGTGCTCGTCAACCGGATCGGCGAGCGTTTCGGGAGCCCCGAGGTCGGCGACATCGTGGTCTTCCATCCGCCCACCGGCGCTGAGCAGGGCAACGAGTGCGGCGGCGGCCCACCGCCGGAGGGCCAGGTCTGCACGCGACCGACGGCCGAGAAGGCCGACGTCAACTTCATCAAGCGCGTCGTCGCAGGCCCGGGGGACCACCTCAGCATCCTGGACGGCCACGTCGTGCTCAACGGAAAGCGCCAGAACGAGCCGTTCGCGGAGCCCTGTGGAGGCGGCGACGGATGTTCGTTCCCGACCGAGGTCACGATTCCAGCCGGGCACTACTTCATGATGGGCGACAACCGTGGCAGTTCGGACGACAGCCGGTTCTGGGGACCCGTCCCGGAGGAATGGGTCATCGGCGAGGCCTTCGCCACCTACTGGCCGCCCAAGCGCATCGGGCTCCTCTAAGCGCAAGCGCACCTCGGGGAGCAGGTTGTTCCGGTTCGACCGCAGGCTCGGCGTCCGGTTCGTCGCGGGGGCCGACGAGGCGGGGCGCGGCTGTCTGGCCGGGCCGCTGGTCGCGGCCGCCGTGCTGTTCGACTACGAGCGCGTCTCGCTGTCCGACCTGCGCGCCCTCTCCGCGTTGAACGACTCCAAGCAGCACACCGCGGAGATGCGCGAGGAGCTGTACCCGCGGGTGCTGCGGATCGCCACGCGGGTGGCGATCACCTCCCGCTGTGTGCGGGGGATCGACGAGCGCGGCCTGCACGTGACGAACCTCGCCGCGTTGAGCGACGTTCTGCGGCGGGTGGGGCGGGATGGCTGCCTCTGCCTGTCCGACGGCTTCCCGGTGCCGGCCACGGGATTCGACCAGCGGCCGGTCGTGGGCGGTGACGCGATGAGCGCATCGATCGCCGCCGCCTCCGTGATCGCCAAGGTCACGCGCGACCGGTTCATGCAGCGGATGGAGGAGCGCTACCCGGGCTGGGAGTTCGCGGCCCACGTCGGGTACTCGACGCCCGAACACCGAGCGGCGATCGAGAAGCTCGGCGTCTCGCCGCTGCACCGGATGTCGTTCCAGTCGATGGCATACCAGCAGCTCGCGCTCTGACCGCGTCGCGCCCGACGAACGTCAACTGCGCTGGGTGGGGAAGCGGGGGACCGTGACCGCGCCCAGTGATCACTTTTCGCCCCTGGAGGCGGAAAACCGAGCACTCGGCGGTCGAGTGCTCGGTTAGTTCCCTCAGAGGGAACAAAGTGGACACTCGGCTGTCGAGCAGCCAACCTCGCCTCCTTACAAGCGCAGTTCATCCCGCCGAACGCCCGGACGTCTTGATTCTTACGTATCCGTATAATACGATATCGAAATGAATCGCGTTCAGCTCACGGGCGCCGTGCACGTCCCGCTCCCGCCCGCCGATGCGCTCGCCCTCTTCACCCCCGCAGGCGAGCGCGAGTGGGTGCCCGGCTGGGACCCTGCGTTCCCGTCCGGCGAGGACACCTCGCCCGGCACGGCGTTCCTGACCCACGAGCACACGGTCTGGGTCATCGCCGACCGCACGCCGACGTCGATGCGCTACGTGCGCGTGACCCCCGGCAGCCACGCCGGCACCGTCGAGGTGCGCTGCGAGCCCGCGGGCTCGCACACGCGCGCCAAGGTCACGTACGACCTGACTACGCTCGGCGACCCCAAGACGCTCGACCGGTTCGCCGACGGCTACGACGCCATGCTCGCCGAGTGGGAGCGGATGATCTCCGAGGCGCTCGCGGTCCGGGCCGCGTGACCGACCTCCCGCTCATCGCGGCCTGGCAGCGGACCACCCATCGGCTGTTCGCCGCAATCGACGACGAGCTCGCCGACCTCGGCCTCACCGCCGCCGAGGTCAACGCGCTCGCCTGCTTCGCCGGCGCCGACAGCCGGACGGTCCGCGAGCTGGTCGAAGCCACGGCGCAGCGGCCGTCGACCCTCACCGGCGTGCTCGACCGGCTCGAGCGCCGCGCGCTGATCGAGCGGACCGCCAACCCCGCCGACCGCCGCTCGGTCCTCGTCCGCCTCACTTCCGCCGGCCGCGCCCACGCCGCCCTCGTCGCGAACGCCTTCGCCACCCTCGAGCGCCGCCTCCCGGCCGCCGACGTCCGCCGCCTCCTCGCCGCGCTCGACGAAGCTGTCTGAGAATCGGCACGCATTTGTGACACCTGCGCGGTGATCCGTTCTGCGTGCGGCCGTACGGTCGCACGCGTCATGCCGTCCGACCGCACGAAGGAGCTGGGCCGCCGTGGCGAGGAGCTCGCCGCGGAGCACTTCTCCCGGCTCGGCTACCGCGTGCTCGCCCGCAACCACCGGACCCGTTTCGGGGAGCTCGACCTCGTGCTGGCCGACCAGGAAGAGGCGACGATCGTCTTCTGCGAGGTCAAGTCGCGGCGACTCGGCTCCGGCGACTGGCGCGACAACATGCACGAGGGCAAGCAGAAGCAGGTCCGGACCATGGCGGCGGCATGGCTGGCGAAAGAGACCGACCGCCCGTTCGGCGCCGAGCTGCGGTTCGACGCGGTGGGCGTGACGGTCGACGGGCGCGGCGAGCTCGTGCGGCTGGACCACTACGAGGCGGCGTTCTGAGCCGTGCTCGCGCGCGTCACGACCTTCGCCATCGACGGCGTGGAGTCCCGCCGCGTCTGCGTGGAGGCCGACATCCGGCTCGGCCTGCCCGCGTTCACGATCGTGGGCCTCGCGGACAAGGCGGTCCGCGAGGCCCGTGAACGCGTGCGGGCGGCGATCGTGAACTCCGGGCACGAGTTCCCGCAGAAGCGGATCACGGTCAACCTGGCGCCCGCCTACCTGCGCAAGATCGGCCCGGGGTTCGACCTGCCGCTGGCCGTCGCGATCCTCGTCGCCGCCGAGCAGCTCGAGGCCGACGCGCTGGACGACATCGCGGTCGCCGGCGAGCTCTCGCTGACCGGCGAGGTGCGGGCGATCCGGGGCGCGCTCGCGATCGCGGAGGGCGTCCGGCGGCATCTGATCAGCCGCCTGCTCCTCCCGCGCGCCCGGGCCTGCGAGGCGGCACTCGTCCCCGGCGTCACGGTGCTCGGCATCGAATCGCTGCGCGAGGCGGTCGACGTGCTGGCCGGCCGCGCCGAGCCGCCCCCGCCGCCGGAGCCGCCGCCCGAGGTGGATCTCGATCCGATGCTCGACCTCGCCGACGTGCGCGGCCAGAACGCGCTGATCCCCGGGCTCGAGGTCGCGGCCGCCGGCGGCCACAACCTGTTCATGCACGGCCCGCCGGGGACCGGCAAGACGATGCTCGCGCGCCGGCTGCCGTCGATCCTTCCGCCGTTGACGGCCGCCGAGGCCGTGGACGTCACGCGCATCCACTCGGTCGCCGGCCTTCACGGCGGCAACGGCCTCGTCCCGCAGCGCCCGTTCCGCGCGCCCCATCACACGATCTCCGCCGCCGGCCTGGTCGGCGGCGGCTCGCAGCCGCTCCCGGGCGAGGCGACGCTCGCCCACCACGGCGTCCTGTTCCTGGACGAGCTGTCGGAGTTCGTCCGCTCCAGCCTCGAAGCGCTACGCCAGCCCTTGGAGGACGGCCACGTCACGATCGTCCGCTCGCAGCAGGTGGTCGCGTTCCCGACGCGGTTCATGCTCGTCGCCGCCTCGAACCCGTGCCCGTGCGGGTTGGGCGACGAGGCGTGCCGGTGCACGGCGGCCGACCTCGCGCGCCACCAGCGGCGCCTCTCCGGCCCGCTGCTCGACCGCATCGACGTGCTCGTGCCGGTCGGGAGACCGACGGCGACCGCGCTCCAGGACGAGACGGCGCCCCCGTCGGTGGAGGTCCGCGCCCGCGTGATCGAGGCGCGCGAGCGCCAGTCGCAGCGGCTGGCGGGCTACGGACTCTCCTGCAACGCCCAGATGACGCCGAGGGTCATGCGCGAGGTCGCCGAGCCGACCCCGAGCGCCCTCCGGCTGCTCTACGAGCTCCACGACCGCCACCGCCTCAGCGCCCGAGGGCACACGCGAGTGCTGCGAGTGGCGCGCACGGTCGCCGACCTCGACGCCAGCGAGCGCGTCGGCCCCGACCACGTCTACATCGCCGCCGGCCTGCGCCTCGAGCAGCCTGCGATGGCCTCGGCGGTATGACGGCGTGCGACGACTGCCTGCGCCGCACGGACCTCGTCGCGGCGCTCGCCGCTTGGCTCGACATCGAATGGCGCAAGCGCGACGCGCCCGGTCGCGTCCTCTCGCGGTCGGACGCGTCGCTGCTCGGCGCCTGCGATGCGCCCGCGGTGAGGGCGCGCTACGAGCGGTTCGACCCGGACGCGGCGCGGGCGGCCGTGCGGGATGCCGGGCTCGCGGCGATCTGCCGCTGCCAGGACTCGTACCCCGCACGCCTGCGCGACCTGCCAGACCCGCCGGCCGTCCTCCACGTGGCGGGCGATCCGACGTGCGTGGGCGGCGCGGACTCGGTCGCCGTGGTCGGGGCCCGCCGGGCGACGCCCTACGGCCTCACCGTGGCCCGCGATCTCGGTCGCGGCCTGTCGGCCGCGGGTGTGAACGTCGTGTCCGGTCTCGCGCTCGGGGTCGACGCCGCCGCGCACGCCGGCTCGCTCGAGGGCGTCGCGGCGCCGGTCGCCGTCCTCGCCGGCGGCGCCGACCGCCCGTATCCCGCGTCCAAGCGCCAGCTGTATGCCGCCGTGCGCGCCGCGGGCGCGGTGGTCTCCGAGCTCCCTCCGGGCTTCGGGATCCACCGATGGGCCTTCGTCGCCCGCAACCGCCTGATCGCGGCGCTGGCGCAGGTCGTCGTGGTCGTGGAGGCCACCCAGCGCTCCGGCTCGCTCACGACCGCCGACCTCGGGGCCGAGCTCGGCCGCACCGTCGCCGCGGTCCCCGGCCGCGTCACGTGCGCCGTCGCGACCGGAACCAACGGGCTGATCCGCGACGGCGCCGTGCTGGTCCGCGGCGTCGGCGACGCGGTCGAAGCGCTGGCCGAGCTCACCGGCCACACGTACGACACGAGCACTCCGCCCGGCCCAGCGCTCGCTCCCGACCTGCACAAACTGCTGGATGCGATCGCCGCCGGCCACTCGACGCTGCCGATGCTCGCCGCCCACGGCTTCGCCCCCCGCGCGGTCCTTGTTGGTCTCGGCGAGCTCGAGGGGCGAGGGCTGATCCGCCGCGGCTTCGGGGGACGGTATGAGCGCGTCCCGTAGAGGGGCCCGTCGCCCCCGCTCGGCAGTTGAGTCGCGATCGGGCCTACCAGGCGCGGCGCCCCCGCCACTGCGAGTCGCGCTGTTCTTTCTACCCTCACTCGCGTGAGTGAGCGTCCTGTTCCCGCCGTACTGTCGATCGCCGGGTCGGACTCCGGCGGCGGCGCCGGCATCCAGGCCGACCTGAAGGCGTTCGCCCGCTGCGGCGTCCACGGCATGACCGCCATCGCGGCGCTCACGGCTCAGAACACCGTCGCCGTAACCGGCATCCACCCCGTGCCCGGCGACTTCATCGTCGCCCAGGTCAAGGCCGTCGCCGAGGACATCGGCGTCGACGCCGTGAAGATCGGCATGCTCGGCACCGCCGACACCGTCCGCGCCGTCCGCCGGGCGCTCGAGCTGCTCGACCCCGAGACCCCGGTCGTCCTCGACCCTGTGATGGTCGCCGAGTCCGGCGCCGTGCTGCTCGACGAGCCCGCGCGCGCGGCGATCGTGGAGGAGCTGCTGCCGCGGATCACGGTGATCACGCCGAACCTCCCGGAGGCACGCGTCCTGGCCGCGACGGCGGCCGACGAGGCCGCGGCCGCGACGGTGGCCAACGAACCCGACGAGGACGACATCGAAGCGCTCGCGCGGCGGCTGCACGACCTCGGCCCGGCGGCGGTCGTCGTCACCGGCGGCCACCGCGACGAGGCCACGGACCTGTTCTACGACGGCGACCGGGTGGAGCTCATCCCCGGCGAGCGGCACCCCGACGGCGCGGCCCACGGGTCCGGCTGCACGCACTCGTCGGCGCTGGCGGCCCACCTCGCGCTCGGCCACAGCCCGCTCGAAGCGGCCCGCGCCGCCCGGCGGATCGCCGGCGAAGCGGTGCGCGACGGCATCCGCGGCCTCGGAGCGGGCGCCGGCCCGGTGGACGTCTTCGCTCTGACCCGGAGTTCACGCACCGGCGCGCCGGCCGCCCGGGCAACCACAGGCCCTCTGGCATAATCGGCCGCCATGAAGTTCCTTCGCATGCGCCCGGGTCACGGCGAGCAACTGATCGCCGAGGGCGACCTCGACGTCGCCGAGGACGTGGAGCGGCTTGTGGAGGAGTTCCGCCGCCAGCTCGATCACGGCATGTGGGCGGCGATCCCGCTCATCACCGAGACGGGGCGGCGCGAGGCGGAGATGATCACCGCGTTCGAGGACATCCCCGCCACCACGGATCGGGTCATCTTCTTCCCGCGTGCAGCGGGCGGGTCGTAGTCGCGTGACCGTCGCGCTCTGCGCCACCGCGCTCGTCATCCTCGCGCTGCTGTCCGAGATCACCTGGCCGACGATCGACCGCAAGCTCGACGAGCGGCGCGCCCGGCGCGAGGCGAAGCGCCGCGGCGTCGCGCCCCCGTACGACCCCGGCCGCGAGCGGCGGGCCGAGCAGCGCGCGCGTGAGCTGCTGAAGTCGTGCGTGAACGAGGAAGAGTGGGCGATGTACCGCGACCTGGGGTTCATCCGGGTCTGGGGCGGCCAGGCCGGCCTGCCCGCCGACGCCGCCCGCGACCTCCGCGGCGTCCCGTACGCCTACCTGATCTATCCGCACAAGCCGATCGTCGCGTACCTGCCGCAGACCACGACGCTGCTGAACGAGTACTGCGTCGAGTTCCCGGACGAGACGCGGCCGTACGGCTCGGCGCGGCTGCCGGACTCGGATGACGTGCTCGCGAAGTGGATGGCGCTCAAGGGCGACGAGCGGCGCCTGATCGCCGAGGCCAACCTGCACCTGCCCGGCCGCCAGATCGACCCCAAGCAGGTCCAGCGCGACATCTGGCGCCTCGGCCGCTGGGAGCGCGAGCGGCTCGCCCGCCGCGCCGCGGCCGATCCCGCGGCGCCCACGCCCCCGCCCGCTCGGCCGAACAACCCCGGCACGCTCGGCCTCTAGGCCGCCGACAGCCGCCGCCGGGCCCGGCTCGCTCGGCCTCTAGGCCGCCGACAGCCGCCGCCGGGCCCGGCTCGCTCGGCCTCTAGGCCGGCGACGGCCGCGTCCTCAGATCGCGTCGAGCACTTCGGCGGCAGCACGCTCGCCGCTGAACACGGCGCCCTGGAGGTAGCCCTGGAAGTCCTGCGTCGTGTGCTCGCCCGCGAAGTGGCACGCGCCGGAGATCTCCTCCTCGGCGGTCCCGAACGCGGCGTACTGGCCGGGCTTGTAGTACGAGTACGAGCCGCGAGCCCACGGCTGTGACGGCCAGTGGTCCACCGTCGCGTTGCCGTCCCACTGCGCGCTCACGCCGGGCAGGACCGGCTCGATCTGGGCCAGGAACTGCGCCGCGCGCGACTGGGGTGTGCCGGCCTTGAACGAGTCGCCGATCCGCCCGCCGGTGTAGTCGACGAGGATGCCCGCGGTGCCCGGCTGCCCGCGCGACACCTCCCATGTGTTCTGGTAGCCCCGGTCGGCGTACGTCTCCCCGTTGCAGCCGAGCGTCCGCCAGTGACGGGTCTTGAAGCCGACGTTGAGCTTCGAGTTCGTGCCCATACCGACCTCGCGGATGGCGCGGGACTTCTCCGGTCCGAAGCCGGCCCGGGACCAGTCCACCGAGCGGCGCATGATCGAGAACGGCAGCGCGAGCACGACCCGGTCGGCGGTGACCGTCTTCGTCGTCCCGCCCTCGCGGAACGTCAGCGTGTACGTCCCCGCCGGGTTCAACCGGATGCCGACGAGCTCGGAGCCCATCGTGATCTGGCCGGCTCAGCGCGTCGCCGAGCGCGTCGTGATCAGGTCGTTCCCGCCGCGCACGTGGTACTTCTCGTTCGACTTGCCGAACAGGCGCAGCCGGCCCTGGCCGATGTAGCCGAGCAGATAGATCAGGTTCAGCGCGCTCTGCTCCGAGCACTCCGCGCCGAACTCGATGTTGTAGGTGACGTCGAGCAGCTGCCCGAACCGCGACGCCATGCCACCCGGCACGCTCTCGTCGATCCACTCGACGATCGTCATCTTGTCGAGCTCGCGGCCCCGCTGCGTCGAGATCCGGTACGTCGTCGGGTAGGACGCCGCTGACACGTCCTTGTGGAGCTTCTGGTAGACGCCGTTGTAGTCCTCTTCCGCCTCGGCCTGCGTGTAGGGGCGCCCGTCGAAGAAGTACAGCGGCTCGGTCCCGTTCGCCTCGGCCTGCAGCAGGTTGTCGAGCGTGAGGCCGAGCTGCTGGCAGAGCTGGCGGATCTCCAGGTGGCCGGTGTCGATCAGCTCGCCGCCGTGCTCGGCCACGAGCCCGGGCGCGAACTCGTCGCGGATCGACCAGCAGCGGCCGCCGAGCCGGTCGCTCGCCTCGTGCACCGAGGCGACCACGCCCGCCTGCTTGAGCCGATACGCGCAGCTGAGGCCTGCGAGCCCGGCGCCGACGATCACGACCCGAGGCGCAGCGGCGGCGCGGGCGCGCGGCGCCCACGCCCCGGCGGCCACGGTGGCGGCGCCGGCGACGAGGAACTGGCGGCGGCTGAGAGCGATGCCTTCGAGCCGCGTGGCGAGCGGAGTACGTGCCATGGAGCGACGCTACGCGGTCTGCACGACTCCCGATCGGCCAACTTCGTGCAGACCGCTAGGCTCAAGCGGCCATGGCCGGCCTTGACCCCAAGCACAACTCCCGCGCGCTCACCGAGGGCCCGGCCCGGGCCGCCGCCCGCGCCTACCTGAAGGGCATCGGCTTCGACGACGAGGCGCTCTCCAAGCCGATCGTCGGCGTCGCCAGCACCTGGACCGAGACGATGCCGTGCAACTTCAACCACCGCGCGCTGGCCGCCAAGGTCAAAGAGGGCATCCGCGCGGCCGGCGGGACGCCGATGGAGTTCAACACCGTCGCGATCTCCGACGGCATCACGATGGGCACGTCCGGCATGAAGACGAGCCTCGTCAGCCGCGAGGTGATCGCGGACTCGATCGAGCTCGTCGCCCGCGGCCACCTCTTCGACGCCGTGGTCGCGCTCTCGGGCTGCGATAAGACGATCCCCGGAACCGTGATGGCGCTCGTGCGGCTCGACGTGCCGAGCCTGATGCTCTACAGCGGCTCGATCCCGCCCGGGCACTACAACGGCCAGGACGTCACGATCCAGGAGGTCTTCGAGGCGATCGGCGCGCACGCGGCCGGCAAGATCACCGACGAGGAGCTGACCGCGCTGGAGGACGTCGCCAGCCCGGGCGCCGGGGCGTGCGGCGGCCAGTTCACCGCCAACACGATGGCGATGGCGTTCCAGATGCTCGGCATCTCGCCGATGGGGCCGAGCGACATTCCGGCGCAGGACCAGACCAAGGCCCAGGCGGCGTACGACTCCGGCGTCATGGTCATGGACGTGCTCGCCCGCGGCCAGCGGCCGAGCCACATCATCACCCGCGACGCGCTCGAGAACGCGATCGCCGCGATCGCGATGAGCGGCGGGTCCACCAACGGCGTCCTGCACCTGCTGGCCGTCGCCCGCGAGGCCGCCCTGGAGCTCTCGATCGACGACTTCGACCGGATCGCGTCGCAGACCCCGATGCTGTGCGACCTCAAGCCCGGCGGGCGCTACGTCGCCACCGACATGCACGCCGCCGGCGGGACCGCGCTCGTCGCCGCGCGCCTCCAGGAGGCCGGCCTGTTGCACGAGGACGCGCGGACCGTCCACGGCCAGACGATCGGCGAGCTCGCCCGCGCGGCGAAGGAGACGCCGGGGCAGCAGGTGGTCCGCCCGCTGGCCGATCCCATCAAGCCCACCGGCGGCCTCGCGATCCTGCGCGGCAACCTGGCCCCCGAGGGGTCCGTCGTCAAGCTGTCCGGCCACGAGCGCACCCACCACGAAGGTCCCGCTCGCGTGTTCGACGGCGAGGAGGCGGCGATGGCGGCGGTCACCAAGGGCGAGATCCAGGCCGGCGACGTCGTCGTGATCCGCAACGAGGGCCCGGCCGGCGGGCCGGGCATGCGGGAGATGCTCGCGGTGACGGCGGCGATCGTGGGGGAGGGGCTGGGCGACTCCGTGGCGCTGCTCACCGACGGCCGCTTCTCCGGCGCAACTCGCGGCTTCATGGCCGGCCACATCGCCCCCGAGGCGGTCCACGGCGGTCCCATCGCGGCGGTCCAGGACGGCGACACGATCACGATCGACGTCACGAACCGGCGGATCGACGTCGACCTCTCGGACGAGGAGATCGCCCGCCGGGTGCAGGCCTACGAGCCGCCGAGATACGAGGGCAACGGCGTCCTGGCGAAGTACGCGAAGCTCGTGTCGAGCGCCTCAGAGGGCGCCGTCACGCGCTGAAGACCGGCGCTCCCTTCACGCGCTGACGCCCTCGACGCCCCGCTCCGGCTCGCGCTCCCCGGCGAGGAACCCCGCGAGCAGCTCGTTGAAGCGGCTCGGGCGCTCCAGCATCGGCAGGTGCCCGGTGTCCTCGAAGATCACGCTGTGCGCGTTGTCGCCGATCAGGTGCTCGAACATCTCGGCGTCGTCGACGGGCACGAGCATGTCGTTGCGCCCCCAGACGATGAGCGTCGGCACCTCGATCCGCTCGAGCTTGTCGCGGAACGAGTAGCCCATCAGCGCCTCGAAGGCGGGGATGAAGCCCGGCGCGTTGGCGCCGGCCACCAGCTCCGTCGCAAGCGGGACCGACAGCCGCTCCGGGTAGCGCACGATGACCTGCAGCGCGATCCGGCGCATCCGCGGCCGCTTGACGGCGAACGAGCCGCGCAAGCCGGTACGCGCGGTCAGCGCCATGAAGACCCGCGCGCCCGCCAGCAGCGGCTCGCGCGCCAGGTACTCCGTCGACAGCCCGGCGGCGGCGACCAGCACGAGCTTGGAGATCCGCGTCGGGAACGAGCTCGCCAGCTCGGCGCCCGTGAAGCCGCCCATCGAGTTGCCGATCACCACCGGGTTCACGATGTCGAGCGCGTCGCACACCCGGTCCACGGTCTGCGCGAAGCCGCGGATCGAGATCTCGCCCGCCGGCATCTCCGACTGCCCGAACCCGGGCAGGTCGATCGCCACGCAGCGATGCGTCTCCATGAACGCCGGGATGTTGAGCAGCCAGTTCTGCCAGATGCCGCCGAGGCCGTGGATCCACAGCAGCGGCGGGCCGTCGCCACCCGAGTCGATCACGTTCACCGAGCGGCCGCCGACCTCGACCCGCTGCGTCATCGACGGCCAGTCGATCTCCATCCACGTGCGGTCGTCGCCGTCCGCGTACGTGGCGTCCGGGCCGGGGCGGAAGACCCCGCTGCGAGCCCTCGCGAGGGCGTCCTGATACACGCTCGGCACGGCGCTCTAGGGTAATGCCCCGTGAGCGCCGACCGCCCCGCACTGCCCGCGCCGCCGGCCACCGACGACCTGCGCGACCTGCTGCCCGCGATCGAGCCCGACCGCCAGGTCACCGACTGGGGCCGGTCCGAGCGCGTCGAGGGCCTGTTCGACGCCACGCTCTACGAGTTCCTCTACCACTACTGGTTCCGCTGCGAGGTGGAGGGGATCGAGCACGTCCCGGCCGCCGGCGGCGCCCTTCTGGTCTCCAACCACGCGGGTGCGCTGCCGCCGGACGCCGCGATGATCGCCAAGGCGATCAAGGAGGAGCACCCCCGCCCGCGGCCGATCCATCTGACCGTCGAACATTTCTTCAAGGGGTATCCGGGACTGTCGATGCTGGTCAACAAGATCGGCGGCGTGCCCGCCCATCCCGCCAACGTGCACCGCCTGCTCGACGACGAGCAGCAGCTCGTGCTCGTGTTCCCGGAGGGCCGCAAGGGCTCCGAGAAGCTCTACAAGGACCGCTACCGGCTGCGGCGGTTCGGCCGCGGCGGCTTCGTCGAGGCCGCCATGCGCGCCCGCGCGCCGATCGTGCCCGTCGCGGTGCTGGGCGCCGAGGAGGCGATGCCGATCTTCGCCCACGTCGGCATCCTCCAGCGCCTGACCAAGCTCATCTACTTCCCGGTCACGCCGCTGTTCCCGCACTTCGGCCTGCTCGGGACCGCCTACCTGCCGGCCAAGTTCCGGATTCGCTTCCTCGAGGCGATCCCCACCGACCAGTGGGGCGAGCGGCCCTGGGACGACAAGGGCCTCGTGCAGACCGTGGCCGAGGACGTGCGGGGGCGCATCCAGGAGGAGCTGATCGACCTCGTCGCGCAGCGGCGATCGGTATGGCTGGGATGACGTCCAAGCGCATCCTCGTCACCGGCGTCTCGAGCTTCTGGGGCGGCCGCCTGGCGCAGGCGATCGAGCGCGACCCCGGTATCGAGGCGATCATCGGCGTCAGCACCGAGGACCCGACGTGCGAGCTCCAGCGCACCGAGTTCGTCCGCGTCGGCCTCCAGCACGGACTCCTGCGGCGGATCGTGCAGGCGGCGGAGATCGACACGGTGATCGACACGCGGCTCGTCGTCGACTCGCTGCAGGGGTCTCCGCGCGTCGCCCACGAGGCGAACGTGATCGGCACGATGAACATCCTCGCCGCGTGCGGCGGGGTGGGTGGGGACGGATTCCCTGTGCGCAAGGTCATCTTCAAGTCGTCCGGCCACTACTACGGCTGCGAGCAGGACGATCCGGCGTTCTTCACCGAGGAGATGCGCCGCCCGCACCCGCCGCGGACCCGCCTGGAGTCGGACATCGTGGAGGCGGAGAAGGCCGTCGACGGGTTCGCCCGGCGCAATCCCGAGGTCACCGTGACCGTGCTGCGCTTCGTCAACGCCCTCGGGCCGGACCTGCGCACCTCGCACACCGACCTGTTCTCGCTCCCGGTCGTGCCGTGCATCCTCGGCTTCGACCCGCGCTACCAGTTCATCCACGAGGAGGACCTGGTCGGCGTGCTGCGCTTCGCCACCGAGCACGACCTGCCCGGCATCTACAACGCGGCCGGGGACGGGGTGCTGGCGCTGTCGGAGGTCGCGTCGCTGCTCGGCAAGCCGCTCGCCCCGATCCTGCCGCCGTGGGGCAGCTCGCTGGCCGCGACCGCGCTGCGCCCGCTCGGCGTCCGGATCCCGGACGAGGTCCGCAACCAACTCCGCTACGGCCGCGCCCTGGACAACCGCAAGCTCAAGGCCGCCGGCTACTCGTACGGCTTCACGAGCCGCGAGACGGTGCTCCGCCACGCCGAGGCGATACGGGCACGGCCGCTGCGCCGCGGCGAGGCCGAGCCGTACCGCTACGAGCGCGAGGTCGAGGACTTCCTGCGCTGGAGCCCGAGCGTGCGGCGCAAGGGCACCGTGTAAAACCGGTTGCAGGGGTTTCCACTATCCGGCGTCGTGGCTACCATCACCCGACCCTCATGCCGCGTCGTCTGATCGCTGTACTCGCCCTCACCATTACCGTGCTCCTCGTGGGGGCGGGGAGCCTGTACGCGTTCGACCGGCAGGTGCGCACCAGGATCGCCGACGGGGTGACCGTCAACGGCATCGACGTCAGCGGCCTCGCGCCCGACCAGGCCCGCGCCAGGCTGCGGGCCTCGCTGCTCCAGCCGCTGAGCCGGCCGGTCAGCGTCCGTTACAAGGGCAGGCGCTTCACGCTGACCACCGGGCAGGCACGCGTGGCCGTGGACATCGACGGCTCGGTCGACCGCGCCATGGCTGCGTCAACCGAGGGCAACGTCTTCACGCGGACCTGGAGGGAGGTCCGCGGCCGGCAGCTTGACGCCCAGGTCGAGGCGAAGATCGACTACTCCGAGGCCGCGGTGCGCCGGATCGCGGCCCGCGTCGAGCGCCGGCTGGAGATCGAGGTGCGCGACGCGGCGGTAGACCTCGAGTCCGGGAAGGTCGACCCGATCCCCTCGCGCGACGGGCTCGACGTGCGCGCCGCCCGCCTGCGCAAGGACATCCGCCGCGAGCTGCACGACATGGGGGACAGTCGGATCGCTCGGGTGAAGACGCGGGTGGTCGAGCCGAAGGTCACGACCGAGGACCTCGAGAAGAAGTATCCGGCGGTCATCATCGTGAACCGCGGGGGCTTCACGCTCACGCTGTACAAGAACCTCAAGCCCGCCAAGACGTACCGGATCGCGGTCGGCCAGATCGGCCTCGAGACGCCGGCGGGGCTCTACAACGTCGAGAACAAGGCCGTCAACCCGTCGTGGCACGTCCCCAACTCGGACTGGGCCGGCGACCTGGCGGGCACGGTCGTCCCGCCCGGGCCGGAGAACCCGATCAAGGCGCGCTGGATGGGCATCTACGCCGGCGCCGGCATCCACGGGACCGACGTGACGGGCTCGATCGGCACCGCCGCCTCGCATGGCTGCATCCGCATGCTGATCCCGGACGTGATCGAGCTCTACGACCAGGTTCCGGTCGGCGCGCCGGTCTACGTCGCCTGAATCTCGCCAGGTTCGACCTCCTGCCAGCCTCCGTGCAGCAGAGAGGCGTGGTGGTCGGAGTGTCGAAAGCAGAGGGCGCCGATGAAGATCCCGTCGCGGACCTCCTTGCGCATCACCGCGTACCACATGGTCGTGGCGTCCCGCGTGCCCTGGATCTGGTGCCAGGGGCGCGGCGGCGGCGCGTCCGACGCGGCGATGCCGGCCTCCACGAGCTGGCGCTGGGTCGCCACCTGACCCGTGGAGGTGTCGATGAAGAACACGGCCACGCCCGGCAACGGTAGCGGCGGGGCACCCGGCAACGGGAGCGGGGCGCCGACGGCTGAGGCGGCCCGGGAAACCTGGGCCGCCGCCCTCGTGCGGTTCGACCGCGACCTCCAGCGCCGGGGTGCCGCGGAGCGCACGCGCCGGGCCTACGGCCGCGAGGTCGGCGAGCTCGCCACCTGGGCCGCCGCCCAGGGCCTCGAGCCCGCGGCGATGACGTATCGGCTCCTGCGCGGCTACGCCGCCCGGCTCTCGGATCGCGGCGCCGCGCCCCGCACCCTGGCGCGCAAGCTGGCCTCCACGCGCGCGTTCTTCCGCTCGATGGTCGAGCACGGCGACATGGCGGCGAACCCCGCCGACCTCCTGCCCGCCCCCAAGCTCCCGCAGACGCTCCCGCGCACGCTCAAGCCCGCGGACGTCTCCGCGTTGCTGGACCGCATCCCCGCCACCACCCCGCTCGAGCTTCGCGACCGGGCGCTGTTCGAGCTCGCCTATGCCTGCGGCCTGCGGGCCGAGGAGCTGGTCAACCTGGACCACGGCTCGGTGGACTTCGACGGCGAGCAGGTGCGGGTCGAGGGCAAGGGCGCCAAGACGCGGTTCGTACCCGTCGGCGAGCCCGCGCTGGTCGCGATCAGCCGCTACCTGGAGCGCGGCCGGCCCGCGCTCGCGGGCGAGGCCGGCGACCCGGCGCTGTTCCTCTCCAAGACCGGCCGGCGGCTCTCGACGTCCGACATCCGCCGCCGCCTGCGAGTGTGGGCGCGCCACGCTGCCAGCCAGGGCGCGGTCCATCCCCACGCCCTCCGGCACTCGTTCGCGACCCATCTCCTGGAGGGCGGAGCCGACCTGCGGGCGATCCAGGAGCTGCTCGGGCACAGCTCGATATCGACGACCCAGGTCTACACTCGGGTAGAGTCCGCTCGCTTGCGTGCCGCGTATCTGCGCAGCCATCCGCGGGCCTAAAGGGAGCGGCTCTGGACACCAACGTCAAAGCACTCGAGCTGAAAGACCTCTGGCGGAGGTACAAGGGAGAGGGGTCCGAGCCCGCGAGGGAGAAGCTCGTCGTCGCGTACTCGCCGCTCGTCAAGTACGTCGCGGGGCGGATGTCCTCCGGCCTGCCGGCGCACGTCGAGGAGTCCGACCTCATCTCCTACGGCCTGATCGGCCTCATCAACGCGATCGAGCGGTTCGACGTCGAGCGCGAGATCAAGTTCGAGACCTACGCGATCACCCGCATCAAGGGCGCGATCATCGACGAGCTGCGCGCGCTCGACTGGGTGCCCCGGTCCGTGCGCGCCCGGGCGCGCGAGATCGAGCGGGTGCACGCGAAGCTCGAGCACCGGATGCATCGCACGCCGACCGACGAGGAGATGGCCCGCGAGCTGGGCATGGACGTCGAGGAGTTCCAGGAGGCGCTGGTCAAGATCTCCAACTCCACGGTCGTCGCGCTCGACGAGCTGTGGGCGGTGTCCGACGCCTCCGGCGACCAGGTGTCGCTGCTCGACACGCTGCAGGACCCCGACGCGCCGGACCCGCAGCAGCTGCTCGACGCCTCCGAGCTCAAGGACCGCCTGGCCGACGCGATCTCCGCCCTGCCGGAGCGCGAGAAGCTCGTGATCGCCCTCTACTACTACGAGAACCTGACGCTGCGGGAGATCGGCGAGGTGCTCGGGGTGACGGAGTCGCGCATCTCCCAGCTCCACACGAAGGCCGTGCTGCGCCTCAAGTCGCGCCTGCAGGGCGACAATCTGCGGGACTGACGCGGGTACGTGTACTAGGCTCCCCCGTCCCTACGAGGAAGGGAGAGGTTGGTCATGCAGGCCGCAGACAGGATTCGCAACGTGGCTCTAGTCGGCCACCGGGGGAGCGGGAAGACGTCGCTGCACGAGGCCCTCTTGCACGAGGCCGGCGCGACCACCCGACTCGGCTCGGTGGCCGACGGAACCACCGTCTCGGACGCCGACGAGGACGAGAAGGCGCGTGGGATGTCGATCTCCGCGTCGCTTGCCTCGTTCGAGTGGCGGGACGTGAAGGTAAACCTCATCGACACGCCCGGCGAGCCGTCCTTCATCGCCGACGCGCTCGGCGCCCTCCGGGTCTGCGAGTCCGCCGTGTTCGTGGTCAACGGCGTGCTCGGCGTCGAGGTCGGCACGCAGCGGCTGTGGCAGCGCGCGCAGGAGCTCGGCGTGGCGCGCCTGGTCTACGTGAACATGCTCGACCGCGAGCGGGCCGACTTCTTCCGCACGCTCGACGCGCTCAAGGACGCCTTCGGACCGCACGTGGTGGCGACCGAGATCCCGATCGGGTCCGAGCACAACACGCGCGGCGTGATCGACCTCGTCGACATGAAGGCCTTCGAGTACACCGACGGCGACTGCTCCGAGGTCCCGATCCCCGACGACCTCGCCGACCTCGCGCAGGAGTACCGCGAGAAGCTGATGGACGAGGTCGCGGAGAACTCCGAGACGCTGATGGAGCGCTACCTCGAGGGCGAGGAGATCTCGCACGACGAGATCGTCACCGCGCTCGAGGACGGCACCGACCACGGCCACATCTTCCCGGTCACCTGCGGCGTGGCCACCAGCCGGCTCGCGTCGAACCGGCTGCTCGACGCGATCGTCGACGATCTGCCGTCACCGGTCCAGCATGGCGCGCTGAAGACCGAGAACATGACGCTCGAGGCCGACCCCGACGGCGAGATGTTCGCCTATGTGTTCAAGACGCGCGCCGACCCGTACGCGGGCCGCATCAACCTCTTCCGCGTCTACCAGGGCACGGTCACGCACGACACCCACGTGCTCAACACGCGCACCCATCACAAGGAGCGCATCGGGCAGCTGCTGGTGCCGCAGGGCAAGGACTTCAAGCAGACCGAGGCGTTCGGGCCGGGCGACATCGGCGCCGTGGCCAAGCTCAAGGAGACGCACGCCGGCGACTGGCTGGCCGAGCGTGACGAGCCGGTGCAGATGCCGTCGATCAAGCTCCCCGCCCCGGTGATGGCGTTCGCCATGGAGCCCGCCTCCAAGGGCGACGAGGACAAGGTCTTCACCGCCCTGCGCCGCCTCCAGGAGGAGGACCCGACGATCGACCTGCATCGCGACATGCAGACCGGCGAGCAGATCGTGGCCGGGCTGTCGCAGATCCACGTCGAGGTGATCGTCGAGAGGATGCGCGCCCGGTTCGGCGCCGAGGTCAACCTCAAGCCGCCGCGCGTGCCGTACCAGGAGACGATCCGCCAGGGCGCCAAGGCGCACGGCCGGCACAAGAAGCAGACCGGCGGGCGCGGCCAGTTCGGCGACTGCCACATCGAGATCGAGCCGCTCGCGGACGGCGACTTCGAGTTCGTCAACGCGATCAAGGGCGGCGTCATCCCGACCGGCTTCATCCCCGCCGTCGAGAAGGGCGTGCTCGATGCCATGTCGAGCGGCACGGTGGCCGGCTACCCGGTCAAGGGCGTGCGCGTGAGGCTGTTCGACGGCTCGTACCACTCGGTCGACTCGTCCGAGATGGCGTTCAAGCTCGCCGGTTCGCTGGCCATGAAGCAGGCGCTCGAGCAGGCCGGCTCCGTCCTGCTGGAGCCGATCATGATGCTGACGGCGTCCGTGCCCGAGAGCGCGGTCGGCGACGTGATGGGCGACCTGTCGTCGCGGCGCGGCCGACCGCTGGGCACCGAGGCGGCGGGCGGCATGACGGAGGTCAAGGCCGAGGTCCCGATGGCGGAGATCCTCACGTACGCGCCCGACCTGCGGTCGCTGACCGGCGGGCAGGGCGAGTACACGATGGAGTTCCTCCGCTACGAGGAGGTTCCGGCCCATCTCGCCCAGAAGGTGGTCGAGAAGGCCCAGGAGGAGGAGACCGCCGCGCACGCGTAAGTACGCGCCGGTACTACCCTGCTCGGTCGTGGCACGGACGAGGGACATCCGGACCAATCAGACCGACATCGCCTGCGACGTCTGCGGGCGGACGCTCCTGCGCGGCGAACACGCCGAGACCTTCCTGGCCGGCGGCTCGCGGCGCGAGGTGTGCGACCTGTGCACGGCGCGCGCCCAGCACGAGGGCTGGATCCGGGAGTCGGGCGGCGACGAGCTGGCGCTGCGCCACACGCGGCACGACGGTCGCGGGCTGTCGCTGCGCGAGCGCCTGCGCGCCAGGCGCGAGCGGGCCCGGGAGGTGCAGGAGGAGATGGCGGCGACCGCGGACGAGCCCGCGGACGACGGGCAGCCGGAGCCGCCGCGCCGCCCCCGCCACGTGCGCGCCGTCCCCACGAACGCGGACCTCAAGATGCAGCGGGCGATCGAGGTCTTCAACGCCTCCGATCACACGCGGACGGTGGGCGGCGTGGCGCGCTCGCTCGGCGCGCCGGCGGTCTGCATCCGCCCGCGCACCGATCGCCCGAGCGTGGTCTCGATCACCGTGATGTGGGAGCTGAGCTGGTACCGCTTCGAGGTCGACCTGTCCGACGAGGCGGGCGGCGTGCGGCGCGACGCCCAGGGCGACGAGCTGTCCGAGCTCTCGACCGAGGAGCAGGAAGTGAACGCGGCGGCGGATGAGCGGGGTGGTCTGCATCTTGCATAAACGCATGACCGATTCCGAGGGGTGCAATCCTTTGTTAGCTTGGGTCCCGTGATCTACTGCGTCGTACCCGAGCCCCTGGCCGACGAGCTGTACCCGAAGCTGTCGGCGTACTACGAGGACGATCCCAACGTCGAGGTCATCGTCGACCGGCGCAAGTCGGAGCGCCGTGACGCCTCGGCGGGCGGAGGTCAGCGCGAAGTGCGCGACCGGCGGCGTCCTCGAGTGACAGGCGACTTCCCGCCGCTCTCAGCTGCGTAGTGGTCCCGCACGTGGGTGCGTGCGGCGTGCGTACGTGCGGGCGGGGCCACTAGTGCGTGTCGTCGTCCATGTGGACGGCGGGTCGCGTGGCAATCCCGGGCCCGCCGCCGCCGCGGCGGTCGTGTCCACCTCTGAGGGCGACGTGCTCGACGAGGCCGCGGTCACGCTCGGCAACGCCACCAACAACGTCGCCGAGTACCGCGGGCTCCTGCTCGGGCTCGAGCGCGCGCGCGAGCGGGGGGCCACCGAGGTCGAGGTGATCAACGACTCCGAGCTCGTCGCCAAGCAGGTCAACGGGGAGTACAAGGTCAAGAACGCCGAGCTGGCCGCGCTGCACGCGGAGGCGCTGCGAGCCCTCGAGGGCTTCGAGCGCTGGTCCGTGCGCTCGGTCCCGCGCGCGCAGAACGCCGAAGCCGACGCGCTCCTGAACCGCGCGCTGGACGAGGCCGCCGATTCGCCCGCGGCGCCGGCCGACGATGTCGTCGCGCCGCAGGAGGGAACCGAGTACGCGGGATATCTGCGGATCGACGATCTGCTGCGGCTGCAGCAACCGCTCACGCCCGGCGCGCACGACGAGCTGCTGTTCATCATCGTCCACCAGTCGTACGAGCTGTGGTTCAAGCTCATCCTGCACGAGCTCCGCAAGGCCCACGCCGAGCTGGAAGCCGGCCGGCCGCAGGGGGCGATTCGGCCGCTGAAGCGGACGGTCGCGATCGAGCGGCTCCTGCTCGACCACCTCGACGTGCTCGAGACGATGGGCCCCGAGGGGTTCATGGAGTTTCGCGATCCGCTGGCACCCGCGTCGGGCTTCCAGTCGCAGCAGTTCCGCGAGATCGAATCCTTCAGCCCGAAGCTCTACGACGTGTTCGCCGCGCAGCTGCCCGGCGAGCTCGCCGACCTCTACCGCGACCACCTCGACGACCCCCGCCGGGCGCTGCTCTACGAGGTCGCCGAGCTGCTGCTGGACCACGACGAGCAGATCGCGCTGTGGCGCCACCACCACACGCTGATGGCGGCGCGCGAGATCGGCACCCGCCACGGCACGGGCGGCTCGCGCGGGGTCGAGTACCTGCGCAGCACGCAGGACAAGCGGTTCTACCCCGAGCTGTGGGCCGTCCGCACCGCGCTCTGACCCTTGCCGGGGCGGTCCGAGTCGTCCGCGTCGCATGCGAACATGTGTTCGCATGACAAGCCAAGGCAGCCCGTACGCTCGTTTCCAGCGCGCACTGCGCATCGGCCGGCTCCCGCTCGTCCGCGCCGCGGCGGCCGAGCTCCCGCGCATCGACCTCGACGACGCGCTCGCGATCTGCCTGCTGATCGAGGACCAGGACGCCGAGCGCTACGAGCGGGCGGCGGTGCGGTGGCTGGCGCGGCTGAGCCTCGAGGTGCCGACCGTGCGGATCGAGGACCTACGCGCCGGGCTGCTCGCGTTCGAGGCGCTGCCGGAGAACCCGCACGGCGCGCGTCAGGCGCTGGCCGAGCTGTGCGAGCGGCACGGGCTGCGGCGGGCGGCGAGGGGGCTGGCGATGGGCTGACGACTCCGCCCGCCCCGGTCCTGGTCCCCCGGCGCGGCCGAGCAACCCCGCCCGCCTGAGTCCCCGGCGGGCCTTAGTGGAGGTCGAGAACCTTGGCGCCCGAGATCCAGTGCACCCGCGTGTCGCCGTGACGCTTCATCGCCTGCCCCGGCAGCGGGTGGGTGTGGCCGTGAAGGAGATGACGCGGGCGATGCTCGTCGACCCAGTGGCGCAGGCCCTCGAAGCCGATGTGCGCGGGGTCCTCGGGGTCGTCGTTGATGCCGAGCGGAGGACAGTGGCAGAGCAGGACGTCGGCGGCCGGCAGGCGCCGGACGAGCTTGCTCGCCTCCTTCTGCGTGTACTGGTGGACCGCGCCCTTGTGGTACTGGACGCAGCCCTCGAAGCCGGCGACGGTGAGCCCGCCCGCGACCTGCGTGCGCCGCAGGTGCAGGTCCTCGATCTCGAGATCGCGGAGGACGTCCTCGGGGTCGTGGTTGCCGTGGACGCCGAAGCGGGGGAGGGACAGCGACATCAGGGACTCGATCCACGCGCGGTCGAGGTCGCCGAGGCAGAACACGGCGTCGACGCGCATCTGCAGCGCCATCTCCGAGGCGTCGACGGGTGGGCGCTTGTCAGCGAGCGCGAGGACCCGCATCAGGATCGCAGGGCCGCGAGCCCGCCCTCGAGGAAGCGCAGCGCGTCGTCGATGAACGCCGCAGGGTCGGCGATCAGCTGCGCGGCGCGCCGCGGGTCGCTCTCGAGGATCGTGTCCGCCTTGTCGCTGCTCGCCTGCAGGGCCGCGATGGCCGCGGCCGCGACGAGCCGCGGGCGCAGCGCGTCGGCCGGCTCGCCGAGGTCCTCGCCGACCGCCTCGGCGAGGCGCCGCTCGAACTGGCGCATGTGCCTGAGGTCGCACGCAGCGACGGCGGGCGACTCCTGCCGCAGCCGCGCCTCGAGCTTGACGGCCTCGATGTCGCCGGTGAACTCGGAAGCCATGCCGAGCATCCATTCGCGCATCGTCACGAGCGCGTCGGTCCCGGGAGGCCGTTCCCGCATCGCGCGATCGAAGCTCTCGAAGGCGGGCTCGAACTTCGCGAACACCGCCTCCTCCTTCGACGGGAAGTAGGAGAAGAACGTCCGCGGCGAGATGTCGGCCGCCGCGGCGATGTCCGCGATCGTCGTCGCGTCGAAGCCACGCTCTGCGAACAGCCGCATCGCGGCGCGATGGATCGCCTCGCGCGTCTGCTGCTTCTTCCGCTGCCGCAGCCCGGTCGTCATGCGCGCAGATTGTAGCGCTCGTTGCAAATATACAATGGTTGCAAAATTGCAACGAGTGTGGTTAGCTGCCGATGAAAGGAACGATCCCCACCTCCCCGGAGCCCATGTCAGCCTTCCTCACCCGTCTCGGCAGCGCCGCCGCCCGCCACTGGCGCCGCACGCTCGTCATCTCCGTCCTGCTCGTCGCGGGCCTCGGCGCGCTGGGCGGCGCGCTCGGCGGCGGCTTCGTCGACGACTACCGCACGCCGGGCGTCGACTCCACGCGCGCCCAGGAACTGCTCGAGGAGCGCTTCCCGCAGGTCTCCGGCGCCGACGCCCAGATCGTGTTCGCGGGCGAGCGCGCCGCTGTGTCGGGCGCGGGCGTCCGTGACGTCCTGAAGACGGTGGCGGGCCAGCCGCACGTGACCGGCGTCAGCGAGCTGCAGGCGTCCCCGGACGGCAAGGTCGCGTTCGCGACCGTCCAGTACGACGTCCCCGCCGAGGAGCTCGGGCCAGACGCGCGTGAGCGGCTCGAGGGCGCGGTCGGGCCGGCTGAGCGCGCCGGCGTCGAGGTCTCGATGCGCGGCATGGCGATCGACATCGGCGACCAGCAGTCGGCCCCGGTCGGGGAGCTGATCGGCATCGCGGCCGCCATCCTGCTGCTCACGCTCCTCTTCCGCTCGGTGGTCGCGATGACGCTGACGCTGGTCGCGGCGGCGATCGGGCTGGCCGGCGGCATGACGCTGATCACGCTGGCCAGCGCGGGCGTGGACATCCCGACCGTCGCGCCGACGCTCGCGATGATGCTCGGCCTCGGCGCGGGGATCGACTACGCCCTGTTCCTGACCGCCCGCCACCGCGAGCGGATGGCGGCGGGGGAGGACCCGGTCACCGCCGCGGGACGCGCCAACGGCACGTCCGGCGTGGCGGTTTTGACCGCGGGCGCGATCGTCGTGGTCGCGATCAGCGGTCTGCTCGGCGTCGGGATCCCGTTCGTCGGGCGCATGGGCCTGGCAGCCGGCGTCGTCGTCGCCGTCACCGCCGTCGCCGCCGTGACCGTCATGCCCGCCCTGCTCGGCATGGCCGGCAAGCGCGTGCTCGGCCGCCGCGAGCGGCGCAGCGAAGGCCTCGCCGCCCAAGTGGTCGCCGGGGACGATCCGGTGACCGCCCTCGCCGGCTCGGTGGTCGCAGGCGATGACCCGGTGGCCGCCGGCGCCGGCTCGGTGGCCGCCGGCGCCGGCTCGGTGGTCGCAGGCGATGACCCGGTGGCTCGCAGGCGATGACCCGGTGGCCGCGGTCCCTTCCCGGCCGCGGTTCGCCGAGCGCTGGGCGCGCGGCGTCGCGCGCCGGCCCGTCGTCTCCGCCCTCGCCGGCACGGCGATCCTGCTCGCCCTCGCCGCGCCGGTGCTCGGGCTCCGCCTCGGGCAGCCGGACGACGGCACCAAGCCGGCGTCGATGACGCAGAAGGTCGCCTACGACCGGCTCGCCCAGGGCTTCGGCGCCGGCTTCAACGGTCCGCTGGTGCTGGCGGTTGCGCTCGACGACGGCGAGACCGGGGCGCTGCAGCGGCTCGAGGCGGGCGCGAAGGCGGCTCCCGGCGTGGCCGCCGTGAGCAAGCCGGTCATCAACCCGGCCGGCGACGCCGCGACGCTGACCGTCATCCCCACCACGGCGCCGCAGGACGAGGCCACCTCCCGGCTCGTCGACCATCTGCGCGACGAGGTCGTGCCGGCGTCGGGCGCCAAGGCGTACGTCGGCGGGGCGACCGCGACGTTCGGGGACATGGGCGGCCGCATCAGCGAGCGCCTGCCGATCTTCATCGGCGCTGTCATCGGGCTCTCGCTCCTGCTGCTCATGGCCGCGTTCCGCTCGATCGTCGTCCCGCTCGTCTCGGCCGCCTTCAACCTGCTGTCGATCGGCGCGGCCTACGGCGTCGTGGTCCTCGCGTTCCAGACCGAGACCGGCGCGTCGCTGCTCGGGGTCGCGGAGCAGCCGATCGTCTCCTTCATCCCGATGTTCATGTTCGCGATCCTGTTCGGCCTGAGCATGGACTACAACGTCTTCCTGCTCTCACGCGTCCGGGAGGAGTACGTCCGGACGGGCGACGCCCGCGGCGCGGTCATCCACGCGGTTGACCGGACGGCCGCGGTGATCGGGACCGCCGGCGCGATCATGACCGCCGTCTTCCTCGGCTTCGTCACCGAGAGCGACTCGATCGTGAAGATGATGGGGCTCGGGCTCGCGACCGCGATCGCGGTGGACGTGACGATCGTCCGCATGCTGCTGGCCCCGGCGGTGCTGACCTGGCTCGGCGACCGCGCATGGCGCCTGCCGCGCTGGCTCGACCGCCTGCTGCCGCACATCGACCTCGAGGGCGGTCCGCGTCTCCAGCCCGCCGCCGAGGGTCAGTCCGTGTAGGTCGGCCTCGCGGCAGAACGTCAACTGCGCTGGGTGGGGAGGCGGTGCATTTCTCCCCAACCGTGCGCGATCCACGATCCGTTGGGGACTTGCGCACCTATACGGTGCGGTTCTCCCCAACGCCGGCGGCGGGCGGCGAGATTGGGGAGAAATGCACCGCCCGTGCTCCCCTCAATGCCGCAGTTGACGTTCCGCCGCGGCGAGCTGCCTTGACAAGGCTAACGACGTTAGCTAATGTGGGCTAACAGTGTTAGCCACAGTCAAGGAGATCGAGACATGACCGGCCTCTGGCAGTTCTTCGCGTTCGGCGCGATGCCCGATATCGCCCTCTTCCTCGGCATCGGGTCCGGCCTCGCGGCCGGGCAGCTGCACCCCCGCGCCGTGCCGCTCTACAACGCACTGCACGCGCCTGCCGGGCCGCTCGCGCTCGCGGCCGTCGTCATCGCCGCGTCGCTGCCGGCCGGCTACCTCGTCGGCGCGCTCGCGTGGGCCCTGCACATCGCTGTCGACCGGGTCGCCGGATACGGTCTCCGCACGCCCGATGGCTTCCAGCGCGCCTGAGACCGACGCGGCCGAGCTCAGCCCGCGTGCGCGCGAGATCGTCGCCGCCGCGCGCGAGCTGCTCGAGGCCGAAGGCCCGGAGGGGTTGTCGATGCGGCGGGTCGCCGAGCGGATCGGGATCCGGGCGCCGTCGATCTACAAGCACCTGCCGGACAAGCAGGCGCTCGAGGCCGCGCTCATCTCGGCGGGCTTCAAAGAATGGGCCGACGCCTTCGAGACCGCGGTCCGCGACGCCGACGACCCGCTCGCGGCGCTGACCCGCACGTATCGCGAGTACGCGCTCCGCCACCCGCACCTGTACCGGCTCATGACCGAGCGCCCGCTCGCCCGCCGCCAGCTCGCCCCAGGCGTCGAGGAACGGGCCGCGGCGCAGATCGTCGAGACGATCGGCGACCCCGACGGCGCCCGAGCCATGTGGGCCTTCGCGCACGGCATGACCATCCTCGAGCTCAACGGGCGCTTCCCGCCCGGCGCCGATCTCGACGCCGCCTGGGCCAAGGGCATCGCCGCGTTCCGCCGGCCCGGATAATCGCCCGCATGCGCCGCTTCAACGTCTTCACGCCCGAGTTCACGTACGCGAAGGGGCGGCCGGACGGCTACCGCGCCGGCTCGGCCCGCATCGGCCCGGCGATCGGCGCCAGCCGCATGGCCTCCACCGTCTACGAGCTGCCGCCCGGCGAGAGCACGTGGCCCTACCACTAGCTATCCTCTATCGCGCGGGCACGCCAGGGTGCCGCGCCACCTATAGGGTGGCGGCGCTGGCACCCGCACCGGGCGTGACAGGCCGCTAAGACGCCCGCGACGAGCCACGACGAGCGACGGCATGACCGAGAAGTTCGACCCGACGTACCACGCGACCGTGGCTCAAGTGCTGCCATTGCTGTTCGCGCTGGTCTTTGTCGAGTTGCTTCTACCCGAGGATCGACGCATATCGCTAACGAGGGCCGGGCCGTTCGTGCTCGCGTCGCTTACGCTGCTCGTGGGGGCCGAGATTACGTGCCTCCGTGTCATCGAGGAGAATCGTCCGCCCGGATGGTGGGAGGACATGATGGTCTCGGGCGGGCTGATGTTTCCAAGCGTCGTGCTCGTCACCATCGTCGCAACGCCGATCGTGTCGGCGATCAGCGAGAGCGTCGTCGGCGCAATCGCTTTGGCGGTCTACTTCGTCGCCCTCTGGATCGGGTTCATGCTCATCGCCTTTGATGTGATCGGGTTCACGGCTTTGCTCGCTTTCGCGTCCCTTGCACCCGTAGGGGCAGGTGTGGTGCTCGCATTCGAGCCATACGCCAAGGCTGTGCTCCGCGGGGTGCAGAAGGTGAGACGGCGGCAGTCGGGGGAAGTCGACGACGACACCGACGACTGAGCGGGGTGGCGGGAGGGGCCCCCTCGACCCCGAGCGGAAACCTCCGATCCTGTCGCTCTGAGTGTCTGCCACGCGCTGAAAACGCGCTCGAGCGGCGTTACGCTCCGCGGAGTGGCGCACCACCTGTACCCCGTCGGCCGCAGCGCGCAGGGACGCCGGGCGGGAACGGGGCGCGCCGGCGCAGGCGAGCTCGTGCTGCGCGAGGGCGAGCACGGCGAGGCGCCGCCCGCGCCGGACGGCCTCGATCCGAGGGTGTATGAGCTCTACTCGGAGCTCTGGCGGGTGCCCGAGTCCGTTTTGTGGCGACCCGAGGACGCGCACCTGCCGCTGCGGCTCGCGATCCTGCGCGAGAAGATCGAGCGGGACGGCTACACGGCCGGCGCGTTCAATGGCGCGACCTCAATCGAGGACCGGCTCTATTTGAGCCCGCGCTCGCGCGCCGCCCGCCGGATTCGCGTCGAGCCCGCGTGATGGGCGAGTCGTGGGATCCGACGGCGGTCGGGCCGTACAACATGATCGGCGACCCGGTGCTCGAGGACGGGTTCGCGGTCCCGCGCGAGCCCGGTCTCGATCGGAGCGACCCGTATCGCCCCGATCCTGACGGTTATGAGCCCGAGGAGTGGGAGATCAAGTTCGACGAGGCGTGCCGGCTGCTCGAGGCTCGAGGCCGCCACGTCGGCACCGGCGACCCGGCGATCGACGCCGTGTTGCGGCGGTGATGGGCGACGCCCGCGAGGTACTGCGCTATGTGCAGGCCGCGTTAGACGAGTTCGACGGCCGCCTACGGGCGCTCGAGGACCGTCAGGCGCCGTGGCGGGCATCGGTGCGCGCCGGCGTCGAGCAGCGCCGCCGCGTCGTCGTCGAGCTTCGCGAGAGCGGGCTGAGCTACTCCCAGATCGCGGCTGCGACGGGCTGCGCCGTTAGCGTCGTCGAGCGCGATTTGCAGGCCACGCCGCACCGGCCGCCCGAGCGCGTGCTCGGCATCGATCGCAAGTCGCACCCGACGTCGAAAAACGGCAGCCGACCCACGGCGTAACGTCCCGCCCATGACTCCGATCTTCACGAGCAGCGACCTCGCCCCTACCGTCGCCGACGTCGGCGCGCAGCCGTCGGCGCCGCCGAAACTCGTCGTAGCCGATCGCCGCGCTCGACCCGACGCGATGGCGAGTTCGTCATTCCGCCGACGCTTGCGGCCGAGCTGGGCGACAGCCGCCGAGCTCGCGGCTCACCGCGAGGTCTATCGAGCGCTGGCAGGCGGCCGACGCGCGTGTCGCCGACCTGCGCCGGCGGCACGCCGAGGCGCAGCGGCACGACCGCCGAGGCCGAGCAGGCGTTCGCGATCGGCAAGACGAAAAAGATGCCCGAGCCGACGGCGCCGCAGCTCGAGCTCGAGCTCGCCGGCGCCATGCGCGCCATCGAGGTGCTCGAGCGCGAGATCGTCGCGAGCGGCCGGCGGCTATTCGCGGCGGCGCTCGAACACGTGCCCGGCGGCGTGGGCGGCGCTCGAGCGCGCGGCTCGACGAGCGACGACGATCGCGTCGCCGAGCACATCGCTCGCGGCAGGCGCTCGCCCTGCTCGACGAGCGCGCCCGTGCGCGGCGCCGAGACCGGCTGGTTTTCGCAATGCACGTTCGAAGTCGTGGCTTGCGCCGTACTTGCCGCGCACGGCGGGTAGCGGCCGGGTAGCCGCCGAACTGCGCGAGGTGGCGAATGCTCGAATTCGAGCGCGCCGAGTCGCGGCGCAAACGTTTCGAGAATGCAGGTCGAGGCCGAGATGCTCTCGGGCGCCGCGCGTGCCGCGGCGTCGACCCGGCCGCCCGAAGAGGTGCGCGCCGAGGCCGAGCAGCGCGTCGGCGGGCTCGAGCGCGAGGCGTCGTCGTGACCGACGAGTCGCTCGAGTCGCTCACGCAACATGCGCGCTGGACGCGCGACGCGCTCGACCGGGCCGCCGGCGAGCAGCCCGCGCCGCCGCCCGAGAGCGAAAGCCCGAGCGCAGGCGTTCGCGCGCCGCATGGAACGAGCAGGCCGAGACCGAGCGGCGCGACGAGGCGCTCGAGCGCGAGGTCGCGTTCGCGAATCCGCGGGCGCCGGCTGCCGCCGACCTTGACGACCCGCTGCGCGCGCTCGCCCGTGAGCAGCGGGCCCGCCGGCGCCCGCGCCGCGGGCGCATTCCGTAACGCCTGACCGTGGTCTAGCATCGGTCGAGCCGAGGTAGACGGCGCAGCGGAATCTCATTGCAACTTCGCTGTGGCAAGGGGCCCCATCAGGGGGCCCTTTGTCATTCCGTCTACCGCGAGGTCTACCGTCGCGGGTGCAATGAGATCCCGTAGTTCGCACTGACCGTGCTCGCTCGTCCGGTAAGGCGCAGTCACGCATCGCGCCGTCGCGAGCGGTTCCGCGCGATGATCCGCGCCGCGGTCGCCGGCGCGCCGATGACGCAGGCCGAGCTCGACGCGTACTACGCGTCACACGAGGCCGAGGCCGACTACCAGGACGCCAAGCGCGCGTGCCGCGAGCGGCGCGAGCAGTTGATCGCCGAAGCGTTCCGCGTGCGCGCCGCCGAGCTCGCCGCGATGCGGCGCCCGGCCGGCCGCACCGCATCGCGCACGCGTGAGCGGCGTGACGCCGCCGGCCGATCCTCGTCGCGTGGCGGCGACGACGACGGTGACGGACACCCAGCCGATCCTCCACTAGCTCGAGCCCGCCTGCGCGCGGGCTCGCGTCGTTCTAGGGCTCCACCACGGCCGCCGCGCGGATGGAACGCGGCGCCCGGTCTCCGCGCCGTCGCCGGCACCCGAGGAGACGTCGAGAACGAAAGGCGGCGGCCCGACACGGCCGCCGCCCTGGAGGTGCATATGAGCCCGACTGACAAGAGCATGATGACCGACGCGGCGGTCGACAAATGACCGCCCCGACAATCACGGCAGGCCGGAACAAGCGGTCGCGGCCGGTCGGCTACGCGCCGTGGAACGCCGAGGGCGGCGACGCGCGAGGCGCTCGAGCAAATCCTCTCGGTGCTCGACGACCACGCCGACTACTGGCCGATCACGCCGCGGCAGGTGCTTTACCGACTCATGGGTCGTGGGCAGGCCATCAAAGCCGACGACGAGCGGATCGGCGACTATCTCGTGCGCGGCCGGCGCGCCGGGTTCATTCCGTGGGAGGCGATCGGGGACGGCCGAACCGAGTCGGCGGTCCCGGTCGTCTGCGACGACCCCGAGGCGTTCTTCGCCGAAATGCGCGAGTCGGCGACGGAGTACCGGCTCGACCGCCAGGACGGCCAACCCGTCTACATCGAAATGGTCGTCGAGGCGGCCGGCGCCGTCGAGCAGGTCTTTCGCACGACCCGCGACTACGGCGTGCCCGTGCATTCCGGGTCGGGGTTCGTCGCGGTCGACGCGCTACGCAAACTCGTGCTCCGCGCCGAGACGCGCGAGACGCCGACCGTGATCCTCGTCGCCGGCGACCTCGACCCGGCGGGCATCGACATTAGGGCGCGCGTCGCCGACGAGCTCGACGCTTTCGCCCTCGGCCACGACGTCCAGGGCATCGAGGTCGACACGATCGCGCTCGACGAGCGCCAGGTCGACGCAGCTCGGGCTCGCGAAAGCGGCGATGCCTGCCAAGAAACGCGCGAAGTACCCGTGGTGGCCGCACGGCTGGACGGTCGAGCTCGAGGCCGTGTCGCCGGCCGACCTCGCCGCGATCGTCGTCGACGCGGTCGAGTCGCGCACCGACGCCGATACCCGGCAAGCCGTGATTGACCGGGAGGCGGCCGAGCGCGCCGAGCTCATGCAGCAACTCGAGGAGGATCGCGATGACTAGTCACAATGAGCGCACGATCCGAGCGTCAATGGCGCTCGCCCTCGCGCGAGGCTGCATCCTGTGCGGCGGCCGCGCCGCCGCCGTTGGCGCGTTCATGCCGGACAACCCGCGGGAATGGGGCGCGCCGCCCGGCGTGAGCAGGCAGATCGTCTACGGCTTGTGCGGCCCATGCGCCGACCCGCCGGACCTTGACGAGATCGAGCGCAGGCTCGCGCTCGGGAGGCGAGCGGCATGACGATCACGACCACGAACTACATCAAGGAGATCGCCGCCGCCGCGATCGAGTACGCCGAGGCCGGCCTGCCGCCGTTCCAACTACACCCGGTCGTCGACGGCGAATGCGCCTGCATCCGTGCCGACTGCCCCGACGTCGGCAAACACCCGCTAGCGAACGGCTGGCAACGCTCGATCGCGAGCCCGCGGGCGGCCGCGTCGAAATGGCGGCGCGACGCGCCCGTCGAGCGCGGCATCGGGCTCGCGGTCGGCCCGCGCGCCGGTGTCTGGGTGTCCGACGTCGACCCTCGCGCACGACGGCGACGAGTCGCTCGCCCGCCTCGTCGCCGAGCACGGCGACCTCCCGGCAACGTGGGAGGTCGCGACCGGCGACGGCGGCCGACACCTCTACTGGGACTGGCCCGACGACGACGGCGAGGAGATCCGCAATAGCACCGGGAAGATCGCGCCCGGAATCGACGTGCGCGGCGCCGGCGGCTACGTCGTCGCCCCGCCGAGCCTGCACGCCTCGGGCCGGCGCTATCGCGTGGACGTCGCGGCCGGGAGAGCGCCCGGCACCGGCGCCCGCGTGGCTCGTCGAGCTCGCGCGCGCGGCGACCCGTCAGGCAAGGCGTCGCCCTCGAGCGAGAGCAGCGGCGAGGAGGTCGTTCGCTGCGGCCGGCGAGCGGCACGACGCAGGCTCGTGCAGCTTCTGCCGGGCTCATGCGTTCGTCGGGCTCGGCGAGGCCGCGATCGTCGCGTGCGTGCTACGCGTTGCTGCCGCACCCCATGCGATCAGACGACGACCCGGCCGGCCGCTCGACCTCGCGCAAGCCGAGCGGGAGGCGCGCGACGTCGCGCGCCGCTACCGGCCGGAGGGGAGGCGATCATGACCGAGGCCGATAAGAGCAACCTCCGCGCGCTCGACACGATCATGATGCTCGAGACGCACCGCGCCGCTCGTGCAATGGATCATCGGCGGGATCGCCGCCGCCGGGCACCTAACGCTCGTCGCCGGCCGCGAGAAGGTCGGCAAGAGTCGCTCGCTCATGCTGCACCTCGCCGCCGCAGGTCGCGAACGCGAAAGCGACCGGCATCAACCGCTACGTCGGCGGGATCACCGGGATCGGCGTGCGCCGGCGACGAACGTGCTGCTCGTCGACGCCGAGAACGGCGAGGCCGTCCTGCACCGGCGCGTGCAGACGTGCGGGCTGCGAGCCCGAGGCCGCCGAGCATTTCCACGTCGTCGACGCGTTCGGGTTCGACGTCGCCGACCCGGCGCAACTCGCCGGCCTCGAGCAGATGGTGCTCGAGCTCGAGATCGGCCTGTTCGTCATCGACGGGTTCCGAGCCGTGTGGCGCGGGCAGGAGATCGAGAGCTCCGAGGTCGCCGCCGCCCTCGACCCGCTACGGCACCTCTGCCACACGATCCGGCGCCGCCTGCGTGCTCTTGCATCACGCGCGCAAAGCGAGCGGGAGAGCGCCGACAGCTACCGCGGCGGGACCGGCGTCGGCGCCGCCGTCGAGCACATCGTCGAGATCGCGCGGATGCCCGGCGACACCGACCCTCGCCGGCGCCGGCTCGCGAACCCGTCGTGCCGGTTCGCCATCGAGGCCGACACGCGGTGGATTCGGCTCGGCGAGAGCGACGCCGAGCGAGTGCAGATCGAGACGGCCGAGCCGATGCTCGAGCGCCGGCGCGCCGCGGCGCGCGCGAGGTCGGCGCGCAGCTGCTCGAGGTGCATGCTGCGCGCAGGCTCGGACGGCGAGCCGGAGAGCTCAGCGCCGCCGAGCTCACTCGGGCGGTCGGTCTCGACGCCGCCGAACGGGACCGTCCGGCGCGCGCTCGCCGAGCTCGAGAGCGGCCGGCTACGTCGTGCAGCGGCGACGCGCGGCTGGTCGTGCACGGCGGAGGGCGCGCGTACTACACGAGCGTCAACGGGCGGTCGCATGAGCGGCCGCCGCCCGATCCCGCAGGCCGGCGAGGCGCTACGCCGTTTGCTCGCCCGGAAGTATCCCGAGCACGTCGTCACGGTCAAGCCGCGCGAGTCGACCGGCTCGATCGGCGCGGCCTCGCCGCCGCGTCGCCGCGCGATGCCGAGGTCGACGCCCGCGCAGCACGACGGTCACGCGGTCGGCGACCGGGACACGCCGCCCGCGACCCGCGGCCGGACGACGACGTGCCCGACCATCTCGATCACGGCTTGCCGTAGATCCTCGTCGGTCTCGATCGCCCGGCTGCCGTCTGCGAATGAGCGGGCAGCCGGGACGGTCGCGGCCACCTCGGCGACGCGCCGCTCGAGCCTCGGCGATCTCGGCGTCGAGCTCGGCGAGCGGCTCGACCGCGTCGGGGTCGTCCGCGCCGATGCCCGGCGCGGATCAGGTTCGCGACGGCCGCGTTTGCGGTCGCCGCGCGCCTGCTCGAGCTCGGCCTCCGCCGCCTCGAGGCGCGCGGCCGGGTCGACGCCGAGGTCGGCCGACCATCCCGTCGATTGCCTCGCGCACGAGATCGCTCGACGTAGGCGTCGAGCGACGTCGAGCGTGATCGACGCGGGCGCCGGGCAACGGCCGTCCGAGTGCTCGCGATGGCAGCCGTACCCGATCCCCTTCGTCATTCGCCGCGACATTCCGTGCGAGCAACTCGCGCATCTCGTCGAGGCCCGCGAGCAACGCAGGCTCGGCGCTCGTCGCCGCGCGCGCGGCCGCGCGGCGCGACGCCCTCGAGCGCCGCTGCACGCGCTCGAACAGCTCGAGCGGGACGATCGCGTCATGCGCGGCCCGGTTGACGTGCAGCGGCGAGATCGACCCGTCGCGCTGACGGCGGCCGCCGTCACGCAACTCGCCCAGATAGACCCGGTTGCGCGAGCAGCGCCCGCGCGCCCGTGTACGTCATCCCGAGCGCCCGTCCTACCTGCGTGACGGCTCGCCCGCGTCCGCCGCGCTTGAACGCCGCGAGCACGTCGCCGGCGCGCTCGCTCGGCACGAGCCTCCGCGCCGTCCCGCGATAGCGGCCGTCGTGATCGACCGGGCCCGGCGAACTCATACCCGGTCGGTATCTGACGCTGCCGCCAGATTCCCGCCATGACGGTCTGACGGCGACGCTCGGCATGGCGCACGGCGTGCTCCTCTCGCTCGCGGACGGCTTCGCGATCTCGTATGTCGCGCACGTAGCGGCCGTTCTACGCGTGCTCGTGTCGAGCCGCTCCTGCGCGGTGAACACGCGACCGCCGCGGCGCTCGACGCGCTCCCAGATCAGATGACCCGAGCGCGAGCGGTCGCGCGCTTGATGTTGCCGAAGATCAGGCCGCCGTACACGCCCGCCTCGACGCCCTCGATCCCGGCGCGCAGCGACGGGCGCTCCTCGATCGGCAGGTTCCCCTTCACGTCGAGCTCGGGCGCCAGGAACACGACCTCGCGGCCGAGCTCGCGCGCGTATCGCTCGATTGCGGCGCGCTCATCCTCGACGGCGTGAAGGTCTCCGAGTCGGCTTTGCGGTCGCCCATCGCGGACGTGCGCGTGATACCCGCGAGCGGGAGATCAGCGGTCATCGTGCCAGCGCCACCCTAAGGCTCTGGCCGGCCGGCACCCGCGCGTGAGAGTCGAGGTCATACCCCGATTATAGCCAGTGACTCTTCCCTACCACTACGAGTACGGCGCCGAGGAGTGGATCCTCGTTCTCGACGGCCGCCCAACGCTGCGACACCCCGGCGGCGAGGACACCCTCGAGCCCGGCGACGTCGTCTGCTGCCCCGACGGCCCGGAGGGCGCCCACAAGCTCACCAATCGCAGCGACGCCGTCGTCCGCCTGATGATCATCTCCACGGTCGACCGCCCCGCCGTGGCGGTCTTCCCGGACAGCGACAAGCTCGGCGTGTGGCCGGATGGCGAGGAGGAGATCCTCATCGTCCGGCGCGACAGCGGCGTCGACTACTGGGAGGGCGAGCGCTGATCGCCCTTCTGGGGCGGCGCGATCACCTTCATCGGCAGCTTCATCAGCGAAGGCGGCGTCTTCGCGGCGATCCGCATCGCTTTGCCGGCGGCGAGCGAGCGGTGCTTGCTCCCGCGACCCAGCGAGCGGCCCAGCGCCGGCCCGTCAGTCGGCATCCGGTGGTGCAGCGGCGGCGCGGCGTCCTCGAGCGTGCGGCCGATCACCACCCGCTGGATCTCGCTCGTCCCCTCGAAGATCGTGTACAGCTTCGCGTCGCGGTACCACTTCTCGACCGGCAGGTCGCGCACGTAGCCGTAGCCGCCGCAGACCTGGATCGCCTGGTCGGCGATCCGCACCGCGACCTCCGACGCCTTGAGCTTCGACATCGACCCCTCGGCGTGGTGGTACTCGATGTCCTGGGCGGCCATCCACGACGCGCGCCAGGTCAGCAGCCGCGCGGCGTCGAGTTCGGCGGCCAGGTCGGCGAGCGGGAACGCGATCCCCTGCTTGTCGAGGATCGGCTCGCCGAACGCCTCGCGCTTGGACGCGTAGTCGCAGGCGAACTCGAGCGCCGCCCGCGCGATCCCGAGCGCCTGCGCCGCGACCATCGGCCGCGTCTGCTCGAACGCTCCCAGCGTCGAGGAACGGCCGTTGCCGGCCCGTGCCTCGGCCAGCCGGCGCTCGAGCTTGGCGTCGCCCCCGAGCAGGTTCTCGCCAGGGATCCGGCACCCGTCGAACTTCAGCTCCGCGGTGTGGGAGGCGCGGCAGCCGAGCTTCTCGAGCTTGCGCACGAGCTGGAGCCCGGGCGTCCCGCCTGGCACCACGAACAGCGCCTGGCCGCGATGGCCCGCCTCCGGATCGACCGTCGCGTTGACCACGTGCACGTTCGCGATCCCGCCGTTGCCGATCCAGATCTTGTGCCCGTCGATCACCCACTCGTCGCCGTCGCGCCGCGCGCGGGTCCGCAGGTTGCGCACGTCGCTGCCGCCCTCGGGCTCGCTCACGCACAGCGCCGCGAGCTTGAGATCGCCCGGCTCGCCGAAGCATTCCGGCGCCCACTTCAGGAGCTGCTCGGCCGTCGCGGCCTGGGCCATCGCCGACAGCGCGAGCGCCGGCATGACGATGCTGAGGCCGATCCCCGCGCAGCCCCAGAACAGCTCCTCCATGAACAGCGGCAACGAGAGCCCCGTGGGGTCGCCGATCAGGTCGCGGTAGAAGAGCGGGTTGTAGAAGCCCTCCTGCGCGGCCGCCTCCAGCACCTCCCACGGGAACTCCTCCTCGCGGTCGTGGTGGTCGGCCACCGGCCGGATGACGTCGCGCGCGAACACGTGCGTCCGCTCGACCAGATCGCGATGGGCCGGCGTCAACGAGAAGCCGTAGCTCACGACGCACGCTCCACGATCGCGACCACGCCCTGCCCGCCCGCGGCGCAGATGGAGACCAGTGCCCGGCCGGGGCGGGTGGGGTCGGTTTCTGTCGCGAGCAGCTTGGCAATCGTGGCGAGGATCCGCCCGCCGGTGGCGGCGAACGGGTGCCCCGCCGCCAGCGAGCTGCCGGCGACGTTGAGCTTCGACCGGTCGATCGCGCCCAGCGAGTCTTCCTCCCACGCCTTCAGCGTGCTCAGCACCTGCGCGGCGAACGCCTCGTGGATCTCGTACAGGTCGAAGTCCTGCAGCGTCAGGCCGGCCTTCTCGAGCAGCCGCGGCACGGCGTGGACGGGCGCCATCAGCAGCCCCTCGTCGCCATGCACGTAGTCGACCGCCGCGGTCTCGGCATGCGTCAGGTGGGCGAGCACCGGGAGGCCGCGGGCGGCGGCCCACTCGTCGCTCGCCAGCAGGACGACCGCGGCGCCGTCCGACAGCGGCGTCGAGTTCGCGGCCGTCATCGTGTCACCGAACACCGGCTTCAGCGTGGCGAGCTTGTCGGTGCTCGAGTCCGGTCGCAGGTTCTGGTCGCGCTCCAGCCCGAGGTACGGGGTGACGAGGTCGTCGAAGAAGCCGCGCTCGTACGCGGCGGCGAGCGCCTGGTGGCTCGCGACCGCCAGCTCGTCCTGGTCTTCGCGCGTGATGCCGAACCGCTCGGTGGTGATCGCCTGGTGCTCGCCCATCGACATCCCGGTCCGCGGCTCGGCGTTGCGCGGGATCTCGGGGACGATCTGGCCCGGCCGCAGGTGGCCGAGGAGCTTGAGCCGCCCCGGGACGCTCTTGGTCCGGTTCGCCGCGAGCAGCACGCGCCGCAGGTCCTCGTTGACGCCGATCGGGGCGTCGCTGGTGGTGTCGACCCCGCCGGCGATGCCCCAGTCGATCTGCCCGAGCGCGATCTTGCCGCCGACCGCGAGCGCCGCCTGGAGCCCGGTGTCGCAGGCCATCTGGAGGTCGTAGGCGGGCGTCGAGTGGTCGAGCGCCGAGCCGAGCACGCACTCGCGCGTGAGGTTGAAGTCGCGCGGGTGCTTGAGGACGGCGCCGGCCACCACCTCGCCGGCCCGCTCGCCCTGCAGCCCGAAGCGCGCCACGAGGCCGTCGAGCGCGGTGGTCAGCATGTCCTGGTTGGAGGCTTCGGCGTACGGCCCGTTGGAGCGGGCGAACGGGATCCGGTTCCCGCCGAGGATGGCGATCTTCTCTGGCATCACGCCGAAACGTTCCCGTTCATTTGAGGTTTCAATCGGGTAACGCCTCACACATGGCCGATCGATACCAGCAGTTCGCCGATTCGCCGCCCGGACGGTTCATGGTCCGCCGGCTCGGGCTGCCGCAGCCGACGCCGCTGCGCCGCGGGCCCGACCTCTTCGACGGTCCCGTGCTGCTCGGCGGAAACCTCGGTACCCGCGCCCTTCTCGATCGACTCGGGTTCGAGATCCGGCCCGACGCGGAGCGCTACTCCGCCCTGATCTTCGACGCCTCCCGCATCGAGCGCACGCGCGAGCTCCGCGAGGTCTACGACTTCTTCTCCGACACGATCCGGCAGCTCGCGCCGTGCGGCCGACTGATCGTCATCGGGACCGGCGACGGTGTGGCCCAGCGCGCGCTCGAGGGGTTCGTGCGGAGCGCCGGCAAGGAGGTCCGGCACGGCGCGACCGCCAATCTCGTGTACGCGGCGCCCGGCGCCGACCTCGAGTCGACGCTGCGCTTCCTGCTCTCCGGCCGCTCGGCCTACGTCTCCGGCCAGGTGATCCGCGTCGGCCCGGCGCCGGTCGACCCGCCGGGCGCCTGGACGGCGATCGTCACCGGGGCCTCCCGCGGCATCGGCGCGGCGATCGCCGAGGTGCTGGCGCGCGACAGCGCGCGCGTCATCTGCGCCGACGTGCCCGCCCAGGGCGAGGACCTCGCGGCCGTGGCCAACGCGGTCGGCGGCACGGCGCTGCAGGTCGACGTCACCTCCGACCGCGCGCCGCAGATCCTCGCGGAGCGCGGCGCGGAGATCGTCGTCCACAACGCCGGCATCACGCGCGACCGGACGCTCGCGCGGATGAGCGAGGACGAGTGGGACTCGGTCCTCGCCGTCAACCTCGAGAGCATCGAGCGCATCAACGAGGCGCTCGTCGGTGTGCGGCGCATCGTCTGCGTCAGCTCGGTCAGCGGCATCGCGGGAAACCGCGGCCAGGCCAACTACGCCACGAGCAAGGCGGGCGTGATCGGCGTCGTCGAGGACCTGGCGCCGAGGCTGAGCGGGGCCACGATCAACGCGGTCGCCCCGGGCTTCATCGAGACGCGGATGACGGCGGCGATGCCGCTGGCCACGCGCGAGGCCGGGCGCCGAATGAACTCGCTCGCCCAGGGCGGCCTGCCCGTCGACGTCGCCGAGACCGTGGCGTGGCTGGCGTCGCCGGGGTCGGCGGGCGTCAACGGGAACGTCGTGCGCGTCTGCGGCCAGAGCCTGATCGGCGCATGAACCCGCTGCGACTGGTGCGCGTCAGGCGGCCGGACGGGTTGCCGGACCGCGAGCTCACACGCAGCGTCGAGGTCGACCGCGAGCACCTCGCCGCCTACGACCGCGTGTGCGGGTTCCGGCTGCGCGACCGGTTGCCGGCGACGTTCCCGCACGTGCTCGCGTTCCCGCTGGTCATGGACCTGCTCACCGGGCCGTTCCCGTTCTCGCCGCTCGGGCTCGTGCACGTGGCGAACCGGATCGAGCAGATGCGCCCGCTGGATGCCGGCGAGACGTTGCACCTGCGCGTGTGGGCGGAGGACCTGCGCTCCCACGACCGCGGGCGGCAGTTCGACATGGTCGCCGAGGTGAGCGTCGCCGGCGAGGTCGCGTGGCTCGACCGCAGCACGTACCTGCACCGCGAGAGCGGCGAGAATTCGACCCCACCCACCCGCGACGGCGACGAGCCGCCCGTCCCGAGCGCCGTCTGGCGCGTGCCGGGCGACATCGGCCGCCGCTACGCGCGCGTGTCGGGCGACAACAACCCGATCCACACGCATCCGCTGATCGCGAAGGCGCTCGGGCAGCCGGGCACGATCGCCCACGGCATGTGGACCAAGGCGCGCAGCCTTGCGTCGCTCGAGGGTGAGCTGCCGGACGCCTACGCCGTCGACGTGCGCTTCAAGGCGCCGCTGCGGATTCCCGGCAAGGCGACGTTCTCGACCAGCGGGGACCGCTTCGAGGTGTGGGCCGGCGCCAAGCCGCACCTCACGGGCAGCATCACAGGCTGAGGCCGCCGCTTGAGCGGTGTCAGCCGCTGAGGCCGCGGTCGCGGATCTCGTCGCGCGCGGCCTCGGTCTTCTCGAGCGCCTCGATCCCGAGCTTGCGCTTGACGCCGGGCGCCCGCTCGAACTGGATGTCGCGGTAGTCGACGATCTCGAACCGGTTGCCCCAGGGGTCGAGGAAGTCGAAGCCGCGGCCGGGCAGGATGCGCAGCCCCTCGCGCTCGACCGCGGCGCGCACGGCCGGCTTGTCGTCGACCACGAGACCGAAGTGGCGGCCCTCGTCCGGTCCCTGGCGGCGGCCCTCGGCGATGGCGAGGAACTGGTCGCCCATGTCGACGAACGCCATCCGGCCGGCACGGCCGCGCAGCTCGAACGAGAACAGCCGCGCGTAGAGCTCGAGCGCGGCCTCGACGTCGCCGACCTCGAGCGCGACGTGGTTGATACCGACGAGACGGGCCATACCGGCACGGTACCGTCCCGCCCATGATCGTCGTCCGGCCCGACCACGAGATCGGCAGCCCATGATCCTCGACGGTCTCGAGCACCCGATCGTGCAGGCCCCGATGGGCGGCGGCCCGTCGACGCCGGCGCTCGCCGCCGCGGTCGCCGATGCCGGCGGGCTGGGGTTCCTGGCCGCCGGCTACAAGCCGGTCGACGCCGTCCGCGCCGACGTCGAGGCCCTCCGCGCGCTCACCGACCGGCCCTTCGGCATGAACCTCTTCGCGCCGCCCGCGCCGACGGCCGACGACGTGAGGGAGTTCGCCGCGCGGCTGCGGGGCGAGGCCGAGCGCTACGGCGTGCCGATCGGGGAGCCGCGCCACGACGACGACGGCTGGGAGGCCAAGCTCGAGCTGATGCGACGAGCTCGAGGTGCCGGTGGTCTCCTTCACGTTCGGGTGCCCGGCGCCCGCCGAGCTCGACGGCCTCGCCGAGACCTGGGTGACGGTGACCAAGCCGGACGAGGCGCGCGCCGCGGCGGCCGCGGGCGCCGACGCGCTGGTCGTGCAGGGCGTCGAGGCCGGCGGGCACCGCGGCAGCTTCGACGACGGCGCGCCAGGCGAGATCGGGCTGCTCGCGCTGCTCCAGCTCGTGCGCGCGGAGGTCGACCTCCCGCTCGTCGCGACCGGCGGGATCGCCACCGGCCGCGGCGTCGCCGCGGTGCTCGCGGCCGGCGCCAGCGCCGCCCAGCTCGGGACCGCCTTCATGCTCTGCCCCGAGGCCGCGACCGCCCCCGCGCACCGCGACGCGATCTCCGCCCCGGGCGAGACCGCGCTCACGCGGGCGTTCACCGGCCGCGCCGCCCGCGGGATCGTCAACCGCTGGATGCGCGAGCACGGGGCCGGCGCGCCCAGCGCGTACCCCGACCTCCATCACGTGACGGCGAAGATCCGCGCCGCGGCGCGCGAGCAGGGCGACCCGGACGGCTTCCACCTGTGGGCGGGCCAGGCGCACGAGCTCGCCGAACCGGTGCCGGCCGGCGAGCTCGTCCGGCGGCTCGCGGCCGAGGCGCGCGAGGCTTTGGGCGGCTGAATGCAATGGGCAGGAGGCCGCTGGTCGGGATCGAAGCCCGAGGCATGAGCGAGGAACCCCACGTCTCCGGGCAGGAGCTGCGCGACGCGCTCGCGCAGAACGGCCGCTCGCGGCCGAACCCGCTGATGACGTCCGACCCTCCCGCATGGGAGTGGACGACGGACGAGCAGGCCGAGCTCGACCAGCTGCGCGAGTCGGCGGCCGAGCTGGAGAGCCAGATCGAGCGCCTGCGCGGCGTCGCGCACGACGCCAGGGCGCGCGAGAAGGAGGTCCGCGGCGCCCTCAGGCGCCTCGCGGCCGCGAAGCCGTGGCAACGCCGCGCGGTGATCGCCGAGCTGGGGAGCCGCGGGCTGCTGTGACGTAGTGCGCCTCGGCGTCATGTTCCGGCCCGAGTGGCCGCCTGAGGAGCTGCACGGATTCGCGCGCGGCGCCGAGCGCGACGGCTTCGAGGAGCTGTGGCTGGTCGAGGACTGCTTCCTCGTCGGCGGGCTCACGATGGCCGCGAGCGCGCTGGCGGTCACGGAGCGCCTGCGCGTCGGGATCGGCCTGCTGCCCGCCGCCATGCGCAATGCGGCGGTGACGGCGATGGAGATCGCCGGGCTGGCGCGCCTCCACCCGGGCCGGTTCGATGCGGGGTTCGGGCACGGCGTCGAGGAATGGATGCGCCAGATCGGCGCCCGCCCGCCGAACCGGCTCGTGGCGTTGGAGGAGATCGTCGGCGCGGTCGGGCGGCTGCTGGCGGGCGAGACCGTGAGCATGGACGGCGAGCACGTCCATCTCGACGACGTGCGGCTCGCACACGTCCCGGCCGTGCCGCCGCCGATCCTGATCGGCACCACCGGGCCGCGTGCGCTGGAGATCGCGCGGCGGGTGGCGGACGGCTTCCTGCTGCCGGAGGGCAGCGGGCCGGAGGCGGTGCGCTGGGCGAAGGGGATCGCCGGCGGGCGCGCGTGCGTCTATGCGTGGCTCAGCGTCGACGACGACCGCGACGCCGCCGCCGAGGCGCTGCGGCCGGGCCTCGAGTCCTGGCGCCGGATGGGCCTCTACCCGCGCCTGTTCGAGCTCGCGGGCGTGGGGGAGGACGCGACGACGCTCGACCTCGACCAGGTACGCGCGATGTCGATCTCCGGGAACGCCGAAGACTGCGTCCGCGCCGTGCGCGCGCTGGGCGACGCGGGCGCCGACAGCGTGATCGTGGTGCCGCGCCACGAGGACCACGACGAGCAGGTGGCGCGGTTCGTGGCTGACGTCATGCCGGCGCTGCGGTAGCCAGCGTGCGCTTGACCTCGGCCTCGACCGCCCGCACCGTGCGCGCCATCCGGTCGACGATCTCGGTCAGCTCGTCGTCGGTCGCGACGAACGCGGGGGCGAGGAGGGTCTGGTCGCCGGTCCAGCCGTCCGCCGTCGGCTGGGTCGAGTACACGCACAGCCGGTTCTCGAGCGCCGTCTCGTCGATCCGCCGCGCCACGCCGAGCTCCTCGGGCAGCATCGACTCGCCGTCGCGCGGGTCGACGTAGTCGATCCCCAGCAGGTAGCCCCGGCCGCGCAACTCGCGCACGATCTCGCAGTCCGCCAGCGCGTGCTCGAGCTCGTCGCGGAGCGCCGGGCCGCGCTCGGCTACGCGCTCGACGAGGCCGCGCTCCCGGAGCTGCGCGATCACGGCGCTGCCGACCGCGCACGGCAGCGGCGCGCCGTCCCACGTGTGGCCGTGCTCGAACGCCCGCGAGCCGGCTTCGATCGCCGCGTACACGCGGTCATGGCACAGCACGCCGCCGATCGCCGCATAGCCCGCACCGAGGCCCTTCGCGGTGGCGATGATGTCGGGCTCGATCGGGAGCTGCTCGGCGGCGAACCAGGTCCCGGTGCGCCCCAGCCCGGTCACGACCTCGTCGAGGCAGATCAGGAAGCCGTGCTGCGCGCGGCGCTCGTCGAGCCCGCGCCAGAACGCGTCGGGCGGCGAGTACGCGGGCAGGGCCGCGGCGCTCACCGGCTCGAGGAAGAACGCCGCGACGCCGCGCGGGCCGGCGGCCTCGATCGCTCGGTCGAGCGCCTCCAGCGCCTCGCCGCCGGTCGGGTCGAAGCGCCACGTGGACGGCGGGATGTGGAGCTGCGGCGCGATGAACGGGTCGTACGGCGCCTGCAGCCCGGGGCGGCCCGTGAGGCCGAGCGTCGCCATCGTCGGGCCGTGGTAGGCCTGGGCGGGCGAGATGACCCGCGTGCGCTCAGGCTCGCCGCGCTCGACGTGGTAGGAGCGCGCGAGCCGCAGCAGCATCTCGTTGGCCTCTGCGCCGCCGGACGTGAAGTGGACGCGATTGAAGCCCGCAGGCGCCACGTCGCACAGCTCCTCGGCCAGCGCCTCCTGCGCCGGGCTCGTGAACTGCTGGTTGTAGATGAAGGAGATCTCCTCGGCCTGGGCGGCGGCGGCCGCGATCGCGGGGTTCGGCCCGTGGCCGAGGCTCGTGACCATCGCGCCGCCGCTGATCGCGTCGAGGTAGGTGGTCCCGTCGCGGTCCTCCATCCACACGCCGCGGCCCCGGACGATGAGCGGGTACGGGCGATCCAGCTCGCGCACGAGGACGTTGGTGTCGTCGGCGCGCACGAAGACGGGGTGCGGCATCGGGGACCTCCTCCGCCAAACAGGTAAACTGCGCTTTTTTAGCGATTATAGAGATCGGGCCGGAGCTGCGCCAGGTACTGCGTGCGCTCGTCCCGGCGGCCGGCCGGCGGGAGGTCGACCGCGAGCGTCTCCGGCTCCGCGCCGGCGACGGCGAGCCGCCGCCCTTCGGCGTTGATCGCCTGCGTGCGGCCCACGAACACGGCGCCCGACTCGCTGCCGGTGCGGTTGACGTAGAGGTGCGGCCGCTCATTCTCCAGCGCCCGCGCGCGGACGAACACGTCGTGATCGTCACCGAACGGCTCCATGTTGGCCGAGATCGTGAGGAGGAACTCGGCGCCGCGGAGCGTCAGCGTGCGGGCGACCTCGGGGAACTCGACGTCGAAGCAGACCATCACGCCCAGCCGGCGGCCGTCGGCCTCGATCGGGGCGAGCTCCGAGCCGGGCACGAACCTCCCGCGCTCGGCGCCGAACAGGTGCGTCTTGCGGTACACGCCCGCGAGCGCGCCGGACGAGTCGAACACGAACGCGCTGTTCGCGATCCCGCCCCCGACGGCCTCGGGGCCGCCGATGACGACCGTCACCCCGGCCGCGCGCGCCGCCGCCCCGATCCGATCGAGCGTCTCACGGCCGAGCGGCACGAGCCCGCGGATCCGGTACCCGCCGAGGAACATCTCGGGGAACGCGACGAGATGCGCGCCGCCCGCCGCCTCGGGCTCGCGGCGCGCGGCTGCGCCGCCCGCCGCCTCGATCGCCCGGCACGCGGCGGCCACGTTCGCCTCCACGTCGCCCGGCGTGGGCGTGGCCTGGACGAGGACAGCGCGCATGCAGGCGAACCGTACCCGTTGAAACCGCTAAACGCATGTGGTTTGATCGTTTCGTGGAGGTCGGGTCGGCCATCGACGCTGCGGTCGTCGCGGACGCGGATGCCTTCGTCGACGAGCGCATCGACGATCTCGTCCGGCTCACGCGCGACCTCGTCGCCTTCGACACCGTCTCCGTCGACCTCGCGCCCGGCTCGGAGCACCGCACGAACCAGGAGGGCGAGCTGCAGGCGTACGTCGGCGGCGTCCTCGCCGATCTCGACGCCGAGGTCGACCAGTGGGAGCCGGATCCGGCCGCCCTGCGCGACCACCCGATGATGCCACCCTGGCACCACTGGGAGAACCGGCCGATCACCGCGGCCACGCTCAGGGGAACGGGCGACGGCCGCTCGCTGATCGTCAACGGCCACATCGACGTCGTCAGCCCTGGCGACCTCGACCGCTGGTCAAGCCCGCCGTTCGCCGCCGAGATCCGGGACGGGCGCATCTACGGCCGCGGCGCGGTCGACATGAAGGGCGGCGTCGCGTCGGCGATCTTCGCGCTCCGAGCGCTCCGCGAGGTCGGCGCACGCCTGAACGGCGACGTGATCGTCGAGGTCGTCCCCGACGAGGAGACCTGCGCGATGGGCACCGTCGCCGCGATCGAGCGCGGCTACCGCGCCGACGCCGGGCTCGTGCCGGAGCCGACGATGCTCAACCTGTGGGTCGCCACCCGCGGCCTCCTGCACGGCTCGTTCGTCGTGCCCGGCCGGTCGGCGCACGCCGAGGTCAACCAGCCGCCGTGGCAGGACGGCGGCGGGGTCAACGCGATCGAGCGCGCGCTGCCGCTCCTCCAGGCGCTCGGGACGGTCAGCGACCGCTGGGCCGCCAAGCACCACCCGCTGCTCGGCGCCCCCCGCGTCCAGCCGACGATCATCGACGGCGGCGCCTTCATCTCGAACGTCCCCGAGTCCTGCACCGTCCACTTCAACGCGACGTACCTGCCCGGCGACGCGGACGAGAACGGCTACGGCAGCGTCCCGCGCGGCGAAATCCTGGACGCCATAGAACTGGCCCGCGACGACTGGCTGGACGCGAACCCACCGCGCTTCACCTGGGCGACCGACTACCCGCCGTCCGAGATCGACCACGGCGAGGCGATCGTCGCGGTGGCGTCGGAGGCCGCGCGCGCCGCGGGCGGCGGCGGAGCGCTGGAGGGGATCGACACGACGTACGACGGGGCGCTGCTCACCAGGCTGGCGGGCGTCCCGAGCCCGGCTCTCGGCCCGGGCGATCTGGGGCGCGCCCACGCGCCCGACGAGTGGGTCGGCATCGACGAACTGCGGGCGGGCGCCCGCGCCTACGTCCGCGCGATCGCGGCGTGGTGCGGGGTCGCCCGGTCCGCGACGTAAAAGGAGGCGCAATGGCAACCACGGAGACGACCCAGAGCACGGCCGGAGGGCTCTTCCTGCGCCGGTCGTCGGGCCTCGTGCGCGAGTTCGGCGGGACCGACGTCTTCGTGTTCAACACGATCGGCTACGCGCTCGGCCTCGTCCTCGCGCTGATCCCCCTGCTGATGGCGGGAGCGGTACCCGAGGCGAACGTCCTGCTCGTGGTCGCGCTCGGCACGGTGCTCACCGTGGCCAACGCGCTCACGTACGGCTACCTGGCGGCGGCGATGCCGCGGTCAGGCGGCGAGTACGTCTACCTCGGCCGTGTGGTGCACCCCGGCGTCGGGTTCACCGCCAGCTGGGGCTTCACGTGGTCGCAGCTGCTCGGCCTCGCGCTCTACGCGTCCTTCACCGTCAACTTCGGCATCTCGGTCGCCTTCCTCACGCTCGGCAACGTGCTCGAGGCCGGCGGGCTGGTGACCGCCGGCGAGGACGTCGCCGAGCAGTGGCCGACCTTCCTCATCGGCACCGTGATGATCGTCGCCGTGCTCGGCGTGCTGTGCGCCGGCCCGCGCGTGGTGCGGCGCGTCCTGAACATCCTGTTCGTCCCCGCGCTCATCGGCTCGTTCATCACGCTGATCGTGCTGCTCACCACCTCCCACGACGAGTTCGTGAGCAACTTCAACGCGTTCATGGGCTCGCAGGCCGACGGCCAGACCTACGACTCGATCCTCGCGAGCGCACGCGACGCCGGCTTCGTGGTCGAGCCCAGCACGATCGGGGCGATCCTGCTGGCGATCCCGATCGGCTACTACATCTACATCGGGTTCACGTACTCGAGCTACATCGGCGGCGAGGTCAAGGAGCCGGCGAAGACGCAGCCGCGCGTGATCGCGCTGACGCTCGCGTTCGCCGCCGCGATGTACCTGATCTGCCTATGGCGGTTCTACGACATCGTCGACAAGGACTTCGTCAACTCCGTCGTCTACCTCGACAACAACACCGACGACGGGTCGGGGCTGCCCGTCTCCCCGGTGCTGAACCTCTTCACGGGGATCATGACCGGCAGCACGATCCTCAACGTCCTGATGGCGCTGAGCTTCTTCCTCTGGCACTTCCTGCTGCTGTTCGTGATCGCGATGATCTGCACGCGCAACCTGTTCGCGTGGTCGGTCGACCGCGTCGCGCCCGACGCGCTCACCAAGGTCGACCGGCGGTTCCACTCGCCGTGGGTGGCGACGCTCGTGATCATCGCGTGCGCCGAGGTGCTGCTCGCGCTGTACGTGTTCACGACGATCTTCCAGGACGTCTCGAACTACATCGTGCTGTTCTCGGTCGCGTTCTGGATCGCCAGTTTCGCGGCCATCCTGCTCCCGTACCGGCGGCCGGAGATCTTCAAGACGGCGCCGGACTACGTGCAGCGCCGGATCGGCGGCGTGCCGGTCATCACGCTGCTCGGCGTCGGCAACCTGATCCTGTTCTCGATGGTGCTCTACTCCGCGTTCAAGCTGCCCGCCTTCAGCGGCCCGACGGGGTCGGATGCCGTGCTGTTCGTGATCGGCGTCTACGCGGCCGGCGTCGTCTGGTACCTGGCGGCGCGCGCGATCCAGAAGCGCCGCGGGATCGACCTCGACCTGCTGTACCGGGAGATCCCGCCGGAGTAGCGGGTGCGGATCTTCTACGCCTCCGACATCCACGGCTCCGACCGCTGCTGGCGCAAGTTCCTGAACTCGGCCGGGTTCTACTCGGCCGACGCGCTGGTGCTCGGCGCCGACCTCACCGGCAAGGCGATCGTGCCCCTGGTCGAAGGCGCCGACGGCGTCGTGCGGGCGCAGTTCCTGGGCAGCGAGCACGTGCTGTCCTCGGCCGACGAGATCGACGCGCTGGAGCGCCGGATCGCCGACACCGGCTACTACTCGCACCGCTGCGGCGAGGACGAGCAGGCCGCGCTCCGCGACGACCCGGGCGCGCTGCACGCGCTGTTCGTGCGCAAGATCGTCGAGCGGCTGGAGCAGTGGATGGCGCTGGCCGACGAGCGCCTCGAGGTCCCCTGCTACGTGAACGCCGGCAACGACGACCCCGGCGAGGTCGACGCCGTGATCGACGCCTCGGCGCGGGTCGAGTTCCTCGAGGGCCGCGTGGTGCGGATGCCGAACGGGATGGAGATGGCGAGCTGCGGCTACGCGAACCTCACGCCGTGGAACTGCCCCCGCGACGTCCCCGAGGAGGCGCTGGGCGAGCGGCTCGAGCAGGTCGTCTCCCAGGTCGAGGATCCCGAGTTCTCGCTCTTCAACTTCCACTGCCCACCGTACGACTCGCAGATCGACCAGGGGCCGCGGCTCGACGAGAGCATGCGGCTGCGGCAGACGGCGGGCGGGATCGAGATGCACGCGGTCGGCAGCACGTCCTGCCGGGCGGTGATCGAGCGCTACCAGCCGCTGATGGGGCTGCACGGGCATCTGCACGAGTCGCGCGGGACCGTCAAGATCGGTCGCACCGTGTGCGTGAACCCCGGCAGCGAGTACACCGAGGGCGTGCTCCGCGGCGCGCTGATCGACGTCCACGACCGCAAGCGCAAGGTCAAGAACTGCGTGCTGACCACGGGATGACGATCGAGCAGGCGCTGACCCAGGTCGCCCAGCCGCGCGCCCACGAGTACGTCGCCGAGCAGATCCGGCGGGTCATCCTGCTGCGGCTGGTGGCGCCGGGCGGGCGGCTGCCCTACGAGCAGGAGCTGGCGGCGGCGCTGGGGGTGAGCCGGACGACGGTCACGCAGGCGTTGCGCGCGCTCGAGCAGGAGGGGCTCGTCGAGGTGCGGCGCGGCCGCGGCGGCGGCGTCTTCACGCAGGCGGTGAGCACCGACGGCGCCGATCCCGACGTAGTGCGCGAGCTGCGCGACATGCGCGAAGCGATCCTGGCGGCCGCCGAGGCCCGTGCCACGGTCGAGCCGGCGGTGGCCGAGCTGGCGGCGCGGCGGATGCCGGCGGAGATGCTCCAGCGGCTCGAGGAGCTGAACGCCGAGATGGCCGCGGCGGGCGGCGACGACCACCGCTTCATGGGCGCCGACACCGCGTTCCACATGGCGGTCGCAGGCGCCGCTGGGAACCCGCTGCTCGAGGACCTGATGGAGCGGATCCGGCTGGCCCTGGCGCGGGCGCTGGAGGTGCTGCCGGACTCGCCGGCCTGGCACGAGCGCAGCGTGGCGCAGCACGCCGAGCTGATCGCGGCGCTGCGGGCCGGCGACGGCCCGTCCGCCCGCCGCGCCGCGGCGCGCCATCTGGAGGACACCGAGCGCGCGCTGCGGCTGATGCTGACGGCGCTCGAGCCGTGAGCGGGCCAAGCAAGCTTCGCCTTGCGAGTTCGCTTCGCGAACATCGCGGGGAGGTTGCCCTATGAGCCGGGCCGGAGTCTCCGTCGGGGTCCTGCCCCCCGGGCCGCTGGACGCCATCACCGACGTTCGCGGGGTTCGCGTCGGCTCGGTCACGCTGATCTCCGGCGAAGGGCCGCTCCGGCGCGGCCACGGCCCCGTGCGGACGGGCGTGACGGTCGTGGTCCCGGAGTCGCTGCCGCTGTTCGCGGGCTGCCACCGGCTCAACGGCAACGGCGAGCTCACGGGGCTCGAGTGGATCCGCGAGTCGGGCTGCCTGACGACACCGATCGGACTCACCAACACGCACAGCGTCGGCGTCGTGCGCGACGCGCTGATCGCGGCCGAGGTCGCGCGGCGCGGCGAGCAGGAGCTGTTCTGGAGCCTGCCGGTGGTCGGCGAGACTTGGGACGGGATGCTCAACGACATCAACGGCTTCCACGTGAAGGCCGAGCACGTGCACGAGGCGCTCGCGCGGGCGGCGGGCGGGCCGGTCGAGCAAGGCGGCGTGGGCAGCGGGACCGGCATGATCTGCCACGGCTTCAAGGGCGGGCTCGGCACCGCATCTCGACGCGCGGGGGAGTGGACGGTCGGCGTGCTCGTGCAGGCCAACCACGGCCGGCGGGAGCGGCTGGCGGTCGACGGCCTGCCGGTCGGGCGCGTGCTCGGGCCCGACGTCGTCCCGGTGCCGGACGAGGGCGCGGCCGGGGCGGGCTCGATCATCGTGCTGTGCGCGACCGACGCACCGCTGCTCCCGCATCAGTGCACGCGGCTCGCGCAGCGGTGCGCGCTCGGCCTCGCGCGGACCGGCGGCGCGGGGGAGCACTCGAGCGGCGACCTCATGCTGGCCTTCTCGACCGCGTCGCAGGGGATCCCGCCGAGCGAGGTCGCGTCCGAGGGCGAGCCGGCCACGATCCCGGTCACGATGCTGGTCGACTCCCACATCGACGCGCTGTTCCACGCGGCGGTGGAGGCCACCGAGGCGGCGATCGTCAACGCGCTGCTCGCGGCGGAGACGATGGTGGGGCGCGACGGGATCACGGCGCATGGGCTGAGCGCCTCGGTCCTGGGGGACGCGCTGGAGCGCGTCAGGCGCGGTTGAGCTCCGCGAGCGTCTCGCGAAACCCGCGCTCGAGGTTCGCGGCGAAGTGCTCCTCGATGCCGCGCGCGTAGACGGGCCACATCTTCCGCAGCAGCGCGACGCCCTCGTCGGTCAGTGTGACCTGGAGCGCGCGGCGGTCGTCCGGGTCAGGCTGGCGGCGGACGCAGCCGGCGGCCTCGACGCGGTCGACGAACCGGCTCATCGCGGTCGGGCTGAGCACCACTTCGTCGGCGAGCTCCTTCACGCGCAGGCTGCGCCCCGGCTGCTTGTAGAGGGTCCAGAGCAGGTCGTACCAGGCGAGGTCGGGGAGGCCGGCCTCGGCCAGGTCGCGACCGATGGCTCGGGTGACGCGGGCGTGGGCGTTGAGGAAGGCGCGCCAGGTGGCGAGCTGCTCGTCGTCGATCTCCGGCATGCAGGGGCAATGGTAGAGGTAGCTGCACTTGCATTAGGTGCAGACGCACGTATTCTGCTCGGCATGTTCACCGACAAGGTCGTTCTCATCACCGGCGGCGGCGGCGGGATCGGGCGCGCCGTCGCGCGCCGGGTCCTGGACCAGGGCGCGTCCGTCGTCCTCAGCGGCACCCGCCTCGCCAAGCTGGAGGCCGCCCAGGCCGAGCTCGATCCAGACGGGTCGCGGACGCTGCTCGTCGCGGGCTCGGTCACGGGCCGCAAGCAGGCGCACGAGCTGGTCGCCGGCGCGGTGGAGCGGTTCGGCGGCGTCGACGTGCTGGTCAACAGCACCGGGATCTTCCGCCCGGCGGCGTTCGAGGAGCAGACCGAGGAGCACCTCGAGGAGGCGCTCGGCTCGATCCTGCGCCCGACCTACTGGGTCTCGCAGGCCGTCGTCGCGTCGATGCGCGAGCGCGGCGGGGGCGCGATCGTCAACGTCGGCTCGATGTGGGCGCTCGACGCGATCGCGACGACGCCGACCAGCGCCTACTCGGCCGCCCAGGCCGGGCGCCACGTGCTCACCAAGAACCTCGCGATCGAGCTGGCGGCGGACGGCATCCGCGTCAACACCGTCGCGCTGGCGTTCGTCGAGACGCCGGCCTACGAGCGGTTCCTGTCGCCGGAGGAGGCGCAGGCCGTGCTCGACTCGGTCGACGGCTTCCACCCGCTCGGCCGCCGCGGCCAGCCCGACGACGTCGCCGAGGCCGTCGTGTTCCTGGCGGGCGACGGCGCGCGCTGGATCACCGGCACGACGCTGCCGATCGACGGCGGCGTGCTCGCGGGCCGCAGCCCGGCCGTCGTCGCGGAGGCGGCGGCGGCCTGAACGTCAACCTGCGCTGGGTGGGGAGGTGGCGAGGTCGGTTGCCGGCCGAGTGCTCAGTTAATTGGCCTATACCGGATTAATCGATCACTCGACCCGCGGCGACGCCGACGCCTCCCTACATGCCCGAAGTTCGGGCCGCCAGCTCGTGTCGCCAGGGCGGCTGGGCGCCCGGCTTCGAGCACGTCCACGCGGCGACCAGGCAGGCGAAGCGGGTGGCCTCGACGACGAGGTCGATGGTCCCGAGGTCGTCGCGCCCGAGGTCGCGCTCGTTCCACCAGGCCACGAAGCCGCCGCCGAACGCGTCGCCGGCGCCGATCGTGTCGACCACCTTCGCGCGCGGCGCCGGCACGGCGACCTCGGCGGTCCGGGTGACGACGAGCGCGCCGTTCGGGCCGCGCGTGAGCAGCCCGACGGTCGGCCCCCGGTCGAGCAGCGTGCGCACGCCCTCGGCCGCGGGCAGGTCGGGCTCGAGGAAGGCGATGTCCTCCTCGCTGACCTTCAGCAGGTGGCTGCGGCCGAGGACGCGATCGAGGCGCTCCAGGTAGGCGGCCCGGTCGTCGATGACCCATGGCCGGCAGTTCGGATCCACCGCGACGAGCGCATCGTCGGCGACGCGCTCGAGGACGGCCTCGAGCGCGCTCGCCACCGGCTCGAGCGCGAGGCCCAGCGTGCCGATGTGCAGGATGTCGACGGCCTCGGGCAGGGCGCCCAGCGCGTCCTCCGGCGTGAGGCCGGGCGCGGATGTGCCGCGCTCGTAGAAGCGGTAGCGGGCGACGCCGTCGTGGTCGACCTCGGCCAGCGCGAGCGTCGTGGGGTCGTCGGTCCGGACGACGCTGCCGAGCCCGACCCCGTCGGACTCCAGCAGCGCCTCGAGCGCCTGGCCGAAGCCGTCGCTCGAGATGCGGCCGAGGTAGGCGACCGGCCGCTCGAGCCGCCCGATCGTGCGGGCGGTGTTGAACGGGCCGCCGCCGGGGTGGCCGCGCAGCTCCTCCGGCGACCCCTGGGGCACGAGGTCGTACAGCGCCTCGCCGCCGACGAGGATCACGGAGCCAGCTCCCCGCTCCCGCGTTCGATCAGCGCCGTCGGGACCTCGATCCGCCGGGTCGGGCCGCCATCGCCGTCGAGCCGCGCGAACAGCAGCTCGGCGGTCAGCCTGCCGAGCTCGTGGGCGTCCTGGGCGACGACTGTCAGGCCTGGCTCTACCGCATCCGCGAGCTGCAGGTCGTCGAAGCCCACGAGCGCGACCTGGCGCTGCAGGCCGAGCGCCCGCAGCTGCTGGACGGCGCCGACGGTGATCATGTTCTGGGCGGTGAAGAGGGCGGTGGGCGGGTCGTCGAGCGCGAGCAGCTCGGCGGTCGCCGCGGCCGCCGCCTCGCTCTCGTGGAGCTCCATCCGCACGACCGCCTCATCGGCGGCGATCGCGTGCGCCGCCAGCGCCTCTCGGTAGCCGCGCAGCCGCTCGGTGGCCGTGAAGATCCGCGCCTCGTCGCCCAGGAACGCGATCCGGCGATGGCCGGCCGCGATCAGGTGGGCGGTGGCGGTGAAGGCGCCGCCGGCGTTGTCGCTGAGCACGCAGTCGGCGTCGATGAACGCCGGCGGGCGGTCGACGAACACGAGCGCGACGCCCGCGTCGCGGTCGGCGCGCAGGTACGAGTGGTCGACGCCGGAGGGAGCGACGATCAGGCCGTCGACGCGGCGCGAGAGCAGCGCTTCCGCCAGCTCGCGCTCGCGGGCGGAGTCCTCGTCCGAGCTGCCGACCAGCGGCAGCACGCCGCGGGGCCGCGTCACGCTCTCGACGCCCCGGAGCACGGCGGCGTGGAACGGGTTCGCGACGTCGTCGAACACGACGCCGATGCTGGCCGAGTGGCGGTCCGCGCGCCGCAGGTTCGTCGCCGTGAGATCGCGCCGGTAGCCGAGCAGCGAGACCGCCTCGCGGACCTTCTCGGCGAGATCCGGGCGGACCGACGCGTCGGCGTTGATCACGCGGGAGACCGTGGCGAGGCTGACGCCGGCCAGCGTCGCGACCTCCTTCATCGTCGGGCGGCGTGAGCCGTTGCCCGTGCTGGTGGAAAACGTTTCGTGGTTCATCTCGATGTCGCTGGGGGCAGGTATCACGGGCATTGCGCCCACTGTACACTGGATCACCAAGAAAACGTAATCACTTGACGTCGCGATGCGCGACGAACTACGGTGGGCGACCGTGAAAACGTTTCCCACGGATCTGTACCAGCACAGAAGGGTCTGACCCCTTGAACGTTGCTTGAACGTTTGCATCCGGACCACGACGCGCTAATCGCGCCCGTGATCGACAATGCCCACGTGACGCGATGACCGCCGACCCGAACCCCGGACCCGTCGCCCCATGACCGTCGACCCCCGCGCAGGCACGCTCCCGGACGAGTCCGACCTCGTCGACGTCGACCGGCTGCTCGCGGCCTACCAGGACGAGCCGGCGCCCGAGAACCGGGTCGCGTTCGGCACCTCCGGGCACCGCGGCACGTCGCTGGCCGGCACGTTCACGGAGTCGCACGTGCTCGCGATCAGCGAGGCGGTGTGCCGCTACCGCGACGCCCAGGGGATCGATGGGCCGCTCTTCCTCGGCCGCGACACGCACGCGCTGTCGGAGCCGGCGGTCGAGACCATCATCGAGGTGCTGACCGCGCACGGGGTCGACGTCTGCATCGACGCCCACGGCGGCGCCACGCCCACGCCCGTCATCTCGCACGCGATCCTCGACTACAACCGCGGCGGGAAGCGCGGGACCGCCGACGGGATCGTGGTCACCCCCTCCCACAACCCGCCCCAGGACGGCGGCTTCAAGTACAACCCGCCGTCCGGCGGCCCGGCCGACACCGACGTCACCGGCTGGATCGAGCGCGAGGCCAACGCGCTGCTCGACGCCGGGCTCGACGGCGTGCTGCGCATGCCGTTCGAGCACGCCCGCCGCGCCGACACCGTCCACCGGCGCGACTACGTGCGCGCCTACGTGTCCGACCTCGCGCGGGTGATCGACCTCGACGCCATCCGCGACTCCGGCCTGCGCCTCGGCGTCGATCCGCTCGGCGGCGCCAGCGCCGCGTACTGGACGGCGATCGCGGAGATGCACGGGCTCGACCTCGAGATCGTCAACGACGCCGTCGACCCGACGTTCCGCTTCGTCCCGCTCGACTGGGACGGCAAGATCCGGATGGACTGCTCCTCGCCGTACGCGATGGCGCGGCTGACCGAGCTCAAGGACCGCTTCGACGTCGCGTTCGCCAACGACCCGGACGCCGACCGCCACGGCATCGTCACGCCGAAGGCCGGCCTGCTGAACCCCAACCACCACCTCGCGGCCTGCGTCGCCTACCTCTTCAGCGGCAACCGCGACTGGGACCAGGACGTCGGCGTCGGCAAGACGCTCGTCAGCTCGAGCATCATCGATCGCGTCGCCGGCGACCTCGACCGCCGCCTGGTCGAGGTCCCGGTCGGCTTCAAGTGGTTCGTCGAGGGCATGATCGAGGGGACGCTCGGCTTCGGCGGCGAGGAGAGCGCCGGCGCGTCGTTCCTGCGCCGCGACGGCGACCCGTGGAGCACCGACAAGGACGGCCTGATCCCGTGTCTGCTCGCGGCCGAGATGACCGCGCGGACCGGCCGCGATCCCGGCGAGACCTACGCCGGTCTCGCCGACCGCTTCGGCCACGCCGCCTACAAGCGCGTGGACGTCGCGGCCTCGCCGGAGGACAAGGAGAAGCTCAAGCGGCTCTCGCCCGAGCAGGTGACGAGCAGCGAGCTGGCCGGCGAGCCGATCCTCGACAAGCTGACCACCGCGCCCGGCAACGGGGCGCCGATCGACGGCCTGAAGGTCGTCTCGGAGCACGGGTGGTTCGCCGCCCGGCCGTCCGGCACCGAGGACGTGTACAAGATGTACGCCGAGGCGCTCGACGGCGAGGAGCGGCTGGAGCGGATCCTCGCCGAGGCCAAGGAGATCGTGGATCAAGCGCTGGGAGGCTCATGAACGTCTTCGGGATCGTGCTGGCGGGCGGGGAGGGCAAACGGCTCGCTCCGCTCACGGCGGACCGCGCCAAGCCCGCTGTGCCGTTCGGCGGCAACTACCGGCTGATCGACTTCGCGCTCTCGAACCTCGTAAACGCCGGCTTCCGCCGGATCGTCGTGCTCACCCAGTACAAGAGCCACTCGCTCGACCGCCACATCGCCCAGACCTGGCACCTCTCAGCGCTGCTCGGAAACTACGTGACGCCGGTCCCGGCGCAGATGCGGCGCGGCCCGTACTGGTTCTCCGGCTCCGCCGACGCGATCTACCAGAACCTCAACCTGCTGCACGACGAGAAGCCCGACTACGTGGCCGTGTTCGGCGCCGACCACATCTACCGGATGGATCCGGAGCAGATGCTCGACCAGCACATCGAGACCGGCGCCGCCGTGACCGTGGCCGCGTTGCGGGCGCCGCTGTCCCAGGCCGACCAGTTCGGCGTGGTCGAGGCGGGGCCCGACGGCCACACCATCACCGCCTTCCGGGAGAAGCCCAAGGACGCGGTCGGCCTGCCCGACGCGCCCGACCAGGTCTTCGCGTCGATGGGCAACTACCTGTTCACGTGCGACGCGCTGATCGAGGCGGTCACCTCCGACGCCGACGCGTCCGCGTCCAGCCACGACATGGGCGGCAACATCGTGCCGATGCTCGTGGAGAGCGGGGCCGCGCACGTCTACGACTTCTCCAAGAACCACGTGCCGGGGGAGAGCGAGCGCGACCACGGCTACTGGCGCGACGTCGGGACGCTCGACGCGTTCTACGACGCCCACATGGACCTCGTCTCGGTCGACCCGGTGTTCAACCTCTACAACATGGAGTGGCCGGTCCTCACCTGGCAGCAGCCCCTCCCGCCGGCGAAGTTCGTGTTCGACGAGGAGGACCGGCGGGGCGAGGCGCTCGACTCGATGGTCTGCGCCGGCGTCGTCATCTCCGGCGCGACCGCCCGGCGGTCGGTGCTCTCGCCCGGCGTCCACCTGCACTCGTACGCGTGCGTCGACGACTCCGTGCTGATGCAGGGCGTCGACGTCGGGCGCAACGCGGTGGTGCGGCGCGCGATCCTCGACAAGAACGTGCGCGTCGAGCCGGGAGCGAAGCTCGGCGTCGACCTCGACGCGGACCGCGAGCGCTTCACGGTGTCCGACGGCGGCGTGGTCGTGGTCGGCAAGGGCGCCGTGGTGCCGGCGTGAAGGTCGCGCTGCTCACGCGGGAGTTCCCGCCCGAGGTCTACGGCGGCGCCGGCGTGCACGTGGAGTACCTCGCGCGCGAGCTGGCGCGGCTCGAGGAGGTCGCCGTGCACAGATGGGGTCCCGCCCACCCCGACGACCGCGACGGCGTCGTGAACCATCACGCCTGGGACGCCCTCGCAGGCGATGCGCCGCACCTCGCCGCGCTGCGCGCGATGTCGATCGACCTCTCGATGGCGGCCGCCGTCGAGGGCGCCGAGGTCGTCCACAGCCACACCTGGTACGCGCAGCTCGCCGGCCACCTGGCCAAGCTCACCTACGGCGTGCCGCACGTGGCGACGGTGCACTCGCTCGAGCCCCTGCGGCCGTGGAAGGCCGAGCAGCTCGGGGGCGGCTACGCGCTCTCGTCGTGGTGCGAGAAGGTCGCGCTGGAGGGCGCCGACCGCGTGATCGCGGTCTCGGAGGGCTCGCGGCGCGACATCCTCGAGTGCTACCCGGCGATCGATCCCGACCGCGTGCCGGTGATCTACAACGGCATCGACGCGGAGGAGTACACGCCCGATCCCGGCACCGACGTGCTCGAGCAGCACGGCGTCGACCCCGACCGGCCCTCCGTGGTGTTCGTGGGGCGGATCACGCGCCAGAAGGGCGTGCCGTACCTGGTCGACGCGGCGCTCGACTTCGACCCGTCGGCGCAGCTCGTGCTGTGCGCGGGCGCGCCGGACACGCCCGAGATCGCGGCCGACGTCGCGCAGCGGGTCCAGCGGCTGCGGGCCGAGCGCGGCAATGTGATCTGGCTCGAGCAGATGCTGCCCAAGCGCGAGGTGATCCAGCTCCTCAGCCACGCGACCGTGTTCGCGTGCCCGTCGATCTACGAGCCGCTGGGGATCGTGAACCTCGAGGCGATGGCGTGCGAGGCGGCGGTGGTGGCGACCGCGACGGGCGGCATCGTCGAGGTCGTGGTCGACGGCGAGACCGGCCTGCTCGTGCCGTTCGAGACCGCCGAGGGGTCGATCGAGCCGCGCGACCCCGAGGGCTTCGTGGCCGGCATCGCCGAGCGCGTCAACGCGCTGGTCGCCGACCCGGAGCGCGCCGCTGCGATGGGTCGTGCCGGCCGCGAGCGCGCCGTCCGCGAGTTCGACTGGTCCGCGATCGCGCGCCAGACGGCCTCGGCCTACCGCGAGGCCGCGGCGGCCTGACGCGCGACGTCGATCCGGCGGGCCGCCGCGACCGGAGCGGTCGCGGCGGCCGGATCGAGCTAGCCCGCTGTCCTCTGGAAGACGTCGGTGCGGTTGGCGAGGTTGCCGTCGTTGGCGGCCACCCACGCCGGGCGGAACGTCGTGCCGAAGTGGTCCAGGCCGGTGTAGTCGCCCACGAAGTAGCCGAGAGCGTCCGGAGCGGTCCGCATGTCGAACGAGGTGGTCGTCAGCCGGTTCTCGTCCGCCGGCAGGAACGACGCCCCGCCGTTATGGGAGTGGGAGACCCAGAGGTCGGTCGAGAGCACGGCGTCGCCGGGCCGGTCGGCGCGGAAGTCGTAGTAGCTCACCGCGACCCGCCCTGACGAGTCGACGTCGACCATCGCCGTGAACGCATCGACCCCGCGCGGCGCGTGATCGGCCACGACGGGCGCGTCCCAGGTCAGGCCACCGTTGCGCGAGCGGGCCAGCAGGATGTCGTTGTGGTCGGGATCGTTGAAGCGCGTGTCCATCCAGACCACGTAGACGTTGCCGCGCGTGGCGGGGTTCGAGCTTCGATCGACAGCCCAGTCGGGCAGGATGTCGCCCGTGCGCACGTCGTGGCCGTCATCTGGATCGGCGACCTCGTCGACCAGGAGGCGGTTGACGTTGATCACGTCCGACCAGGTCGTGCCCTTGTCCGGGGAGCGCAGCAGCGCGACGTTGTAGCCGCGCATCCCGTGTCGATTGGTGATCGCGTGGATCAGGTTGAAGCCGTTGATCAGCGTCCCGTCGGGCAGCACCTCGACCTGGTTGCCGATCGTCTGCACGTGCCGGCCCCGCTCCGTGAAGATCGCCCGCGCCGGCTCCCAGGACTGGCCACCGTTGGTCGACCGGGCGAAGTAGGCCTCCGAGTACCAGGTGAACGCGTTCTCGTAGCCCTTCGCCGACGTCCGTTCGCTCGGCGAGACGATCCGCTGCCAGGTGGCGTAGACGAGCGAGGAGTTGAACGGATCCGCGGTGAGCGTCTCCTTGTCGTTGAAGTTGTTGCCGAGCGCCCGCGGGTTGTCGAACTGGAGGACGCGTGGCGCGCTCCAGGTCGCCCCGCCGTTGTCCGAGAACGCGGCGAGGACCGCGTTCCGCGGCGTCGAGTTGTCGAACGAGAGCCCGATCGCGTGCAGCCTGCCGTTCGGGCTGAACGAGAGCCACGGGTCCGTCGACCGCTGGTAGTCGCCGGCGTTGCCCAGCCCGGCTCCGCCCGCGCAGCGCGAGAAGCGCGGCGCGCTGAAGGCCCACGTCGCGCCTCCGTTGAAGGAGTAGCCGGCGAGGTTGCCGTGCGCCCCGCCGTCCGACCAGCGGTCCTGTTGCCAGTACGCCACGACGTTGTTGGGGTTCGTCGGGTTCACGGCCACGTGGGTCTCCACCTCGGCGTTCTGGTAGACCACGCTGCTGGCAACCGCCTCGCCCGGCCCACCGCATCCTGGCGCGAACGGGCTCGGCCCCGAGGCCACGCTCGTGGGCCCGAGCGTGAACGGCGCCGCCTGCGCCGGCAAAGCTCCCACCGCCATACCTAGCGCGACCGTTCCCAGCACGAGAAGTCGTCTCATCGGAGCCCCTCCGACGTCCGGGCCTCCATGCCCAGTCTGACCAACGCCGCGTCCTACGCGCGCGGCCCTCTGTCAGCCGGACCCTACGCCTGTGCGACGGGACCCACAAGGCCGCGCGCTACGCTCGCTCGCTGTGCGGCCGTGGCCCGCGGTGCTGTGCATCCTCGCCCTTGCGCTGGCGCTCCGGCTCGCCTTCGTGCTCGCCACCCCGGAGTACACGCCGCGGCACGACGATCGGCACTACGACCGGCTTGCCTGCTCGATCGTCCTCGTGGACCAGTACCCGGCGCGGCCGGCCAACGCCGACCGTGAGAGTTGCGGGGCCATGCCCGCCGGCGCCAACGCGCCGACCGCGTTCCGGCCCCCGGGATGGCCGGTGGTGCTCGCCGGGATCCACGCCGCGGGCGATCCGCTGCCGGTCGAGCGGTGGACCCGCGCGCGTGTGGCCAACGCGCTGCTGGGGACGCTGAGCGTCGCGCTGATCGGCCTGATCGCGCTCCGCGTCTGGGACCGGCGGGTCGCGCTCGTCGCGATGGCGGTGCTGGCGGTGGACCTGCCGCTGATCCTGGTCGGCGGCTCGCTCATGTCCGAGACGCTGTTCGTGGCGCTGGTGCTCGGCGCCGTGCTCGCGGCGCTGGAGTCGAGGACGGCGCAGCGCCCGATCCCGTGGGCGGCCGGCGCCGGGGTCCTCGTCGGGCTCGCCGCCCTGACGCGGCCCACAGCGCTCGTGCTCGCGCTCCCGCTCGGCCTCGCCGTCGCCAGGCGATCGCCACGGCAGGCGGCCGCCGCCGCCGTCCTCGTCGCCGCGATGGCGCTGACCATCGCGCCGTGGACGGTCCGCAACGCCGTGCAGATGCACGCGTTCATCCCGGTGAGCGACTTCACCGGCAGCTGGGTCGCCGGGACCTACAACGACCAGGCGCGGGACGATCCGCATCACCCGGGCTCGTCGCAGACGTTCGTCGCGGGGGAGTTCGACGACCTCGACGGCGTGCCCGAGGTCGAGCGCCAGCGAGAGCTGACGCGGCGCGGGCTCGACTACGCCGCCGACCATCCCGCCTACGTCGCGCAGGTCCTCTTCTACAACACGCGGCGGCTGCTGAACCTCGAGGGACCGAGGTGGTGGAGGCGCCAAGGATGGACGATGAGCCTGCCGCGGTGGTCGGCCGATGCTGCGGCGTACGCGTTCTACGTGCTCGCCCTGCTCGCTCTGGCCGGCGCGTTCACCCGCCCGGCACGGCGCGCGCCCGCATGGCTGTGGCTCGCACCGCTCCTGCTGTTCGCCGGCGTCATCTTCGCCGGCAGCGCGCTCCGCTACCGCGCGCCGATCGAGCCCTTCCTCGCGCTGCTGGCCGCGCTCGCCCTGACAGCGCGAACGAACAGAACCGATTCGTGGTCCACGGCCCGGGCTTCAAGGTCAAGCACCGTGAACAGACCCTGAGGACGCGCCACAGACTGGCCATGCGGGCCGCGTTCAGGCAGCATCTGCCCCATGGTCGACGTCGTGGCGGGCCTGCTGCTGATCGCCGGCGGCGGCGTGGCCGCGGCGGTCGTGGTCCGGCGGCCGGGGAGCCGGCTGGCGAGCACGGCGCTGGCAGCGGCGCTCGTCGTGGCGGGCGTCGCCGCGTTCCTCGACGACCCGGCGGCGAGGGACCTGACCATCGCCGCGTGCGGCCTCGGGGTCGCCGGGCTCGCGTTCCTGGTCCTGGAGCGGTCCGACAGCGTGTCGAGCTTGTCGTGGCTCGACGCGGCGATGACAGGGTCGGCAGCCGGCGCGCTGGCAGCCAGTCTCAGCGCCCCCGCTGCGCCGGCGCTCGCCGCGGCCGGCGCGGTCGGCGCGCTCGCGCTGAGCCGGTGGCGTCCCGGCTCGGCGCTTCTGCTCGGCGTCGCGGGACTCCTGGCGCTGGCTGCGGGTGCGCCGCTGGCGCCGGTCGCGGCGCTGGGACTTGCCGGTGCGGCCTGGCTGCGCGAGGCGCCCGCGGGTCCCGGCCCGGCGTTCAGCCTCGTGGTCCTCAGCGCGATCCTCGTCTCGGCGACATCCGCGTTGACGCTGCTCACGTTCGGTCAGTTCACCGACGTCAGCGACGTCGCGGCCGCGCTTGCCACGGTGACGGTGCTCGCGGGCATGGCGCGGGCTGGACTGACGGTCGTGGACCGGCTGCGCGAGAGCGACCACCGCGCCGTCACCGATGACCTGACGGGGCTCGGGAACCGGCGCTATCTGGTCGACCGGCTGCACGGCGCGATCGATTCGGCCGCCGCCGCAGGCGACCTGCTGGCGCTGCTCCTGATCGACCTCGACGGCTTCAAGGAGCTCAACGACACGCTCGGGCACCACGCCGGCGACGAGGTGCTGCGGCAGATCGGCCCGCGGCTCGCCCACATCCTCCGCGCCGACGACACCCTCGCGCGGCTGGGCGGCGACGAGTTCGCTGTCGTGCTGGCTCCCGGCGACGAGGCGACCGCGAGCGCCGCCGGGCTCCGGTTGCGCGCGGCGCTCGAGCGCCCGTTCGAGGTGGGCGGCATCCGCGTGCACATCGACGCGAGCATCGGCATCGCGCTGTTCCCCGACCACTCGCGCCACGCCCTCGGGCTGCTCCAGCGCGCCGACGTCGCGATGTACGAGGCGAAGCGGATGCGGACCGGGCACGAGGTCTACCTCCAGTCGCGCGACCGCCACAGCCGCGAGCGACTCCGCCTCGTCGGCGAGCTGCACGGCGCGCTCGAGACGGGGCAGCTCGTCCTGCACTACCAGCCGAAGGCCGACGTCGGGACCGGCGCGGTGACCGGTGTCGAGGCGCTCGTGCGCTGGCAGCATCCGGAGCGGGGGCTGCTCGGGCCTGGCGCCTTCCTGCCGCTCGTGGAGCAGAGCGGCCTCACCCGGGCCCTGACCTCGTTCGTGATCGACCGCGCGCTGCACGAGCTCGGCGAGCTCCGCGCCGCCGGTCTCGACCTGGCCGTGGCGGTCAACCTCGGCCCTGCCGACCTGCTCGACCTCGGGCTCCCGTCGGAGGTCGAGCGGCTGCTGCGGCTCCGCGGCTGCGTCCCCGAGCACCTGGAGCTCGAGGTCTCCGAGGACGTGGTGATGGCGGACGTGGAGCGCACCGTGGACGTCCTCCGCGGCCTGCGCGCCATCGGCGTGCGGACCGCCCTCGACGACTTCGGCGCGGGCCACGCCGCGCTCGGGCATCTCAAGCAGCTCGACGTCGACACGCTCAAGATCGACTGCGCGTTCGTGATGCGCGTCACCCATGACGAGCGCGATGCGGCGATCGTGCAGTCGCTGGTCGACCTCGGGCGGCGCCTCGGCCTGCGGGTCGTCGCCGAGGGCGTCGAGACGCGCGAGGCCTGGGACCTCCTGGTCCAATGGGGCTGCCACGAGGCCCAGGGCCACCTGCTGGCGAAACCGATGCCGGCGGACGAGCTCGCGCTGTGGATCCGCGAGCTCGCCCGCCAGCCGAACGCCCAGGTCAGCAGACCGGGTAGTGCACCTTGACGCCGAGCTGATCGGTCGACGTGCCGTCCGGGTCGGTCGCGCTGAAGATCAGCGTCGCCGCCACGTTGCCGCAGCCCTGCGGCACGTGACTGGACGGCTTCCACTGGAGCGTGTTGCCCTGGCCGATCACCTTCGTCGTGGAGCCGTACTTGACCGACCACGTGCCCGTGAGCGCGCCGGCGTCGGGGTCGGTGGCCGTGCCCTTCAGCGTGACGACGTCGCCCGGCTCGAGCAGCTCGCCCTCGCTCGGGCTGAGGATCGTGACCAGCGGCGGCGAGTGCAGCGGCGGCTTGTCGACGTGGAGCGTGACCGTGGACGACGTCCACGCGCCGAACGCGTCCGTCGCCGTCAGCGTGACCGACGTCGTCATGTTCTCGCCGTAGAGGGTCATCGTCTGCTCGCAACCGACGCCCATCGCCGGCTTGCCGGGAGCCGACCACCACAGCGCGTCGCACTGGAGGCCGCCGGGCTCGTTCGGGTCGTCGGCGTGCCCCTCGAGCTTGAACGGCTGGCCCGAGTACACGTGCGCGTCCTGGGTCGGCTTGGTGATCCGGGCCAACGGCCGCTCGTTCGTGGCCTCGACCTCGACCTGGTCGGTCGCCGTGGCGCCGTTGGCGTCCTTGACCCTGACGGTGACCATCCGCTTGCCCGCCTTCGGATAGACCCAGTCGATGCTCGCGCCCGTGCCCATCGCGCCGTCCTTGTCCGAGCTCCACTCCAGCGTGCACTTGCACGGGCCGGCCGAGTAGATCGTGGCCTTCAGCGTGGTCGTGTTGAAGCCGCCGTAGGGAACCTCCTTGTCGGCCTGGCTGATCTTCACCAGCGGCGCGAGCTTGCCGCCGTTGACGTCCAGGACGGCGCCGTCGGCGTTCACGATGCGCGAGACCGTCTCGTCCGCGCTGCGGTCCGCGGTGGCGATCAGCGCCCGCTTCGCGTCCGCGAGGCTCGGGCTCGGGTCGGCGGCCAGGACCATCGCGAGCACGCCGGCCACGTACGGCGAGGAGAAGCTCGTGCCGCCCGTCCAGTGCGGGTTCGGGTCTTTGCCGTCGGGACCGACCCAGACGCCCATCGGCGCGAAGATGTCGACGTCGCAGTCCTGCGCGTTGCCGCACCACTCGCGTCCGTAGTTCGAATCGACGTTGCGGCCGCCGGTGTCGTCGATGCCGCCGACGCAGATGACCGGATCGTTCTCGCACGGAGCGATCCACTCCTCCTCCCAACAGACGACGAAGCAGTCCTCCGCGTCCACGTCGCGGCCGTCGTTGCCGGCCGAGGCGACGACGATCGCGCCGCGCTCGAGGGCGGTCTGCGTCGCGTCCTCGTAGGGGACGTTGAAGATCGAGAAGGCCGCGTCGAGCTCGTAGCCGCTGGAGATGTTGATGAGCTTCACCCCGGCGTCGAGCGCCTCGTAGATGGCGTCGATCGAGCTGAACATCGTGTGGCCGTTGTGGATCATCGTCACGTCGGTGACCTGACCGCCCGATCCGGCCGCGCCGATCCCGTTGTCGATGAGGCCGGCCGCCGTCGATGCGACCTGGGTGCCGTGCCACGGGCAGTCGCTGCCGCCGCTGCACTTCCCCGGGTTCGGGACGTCGTCGGCGCCCGTCGACGCGGGAGAGAGGTCCGCCAGGCCCGCGGTCGAGAACCCGCTGTCGAGCACGGCGAGCTTGACGCGGTTGGAGGTCCGGCCGGCGATCGCGAGCGCGCGCCACGCGTCGCCCGTGCCGAGCGAGCCCGTGTACCACCAGCTGTAGGCATCGCGGTTCCACCCGCCGACGGGGGTCGCCGGGGACGCCTCCGCGGTGGAGCGATCGAGCACGCCGGTGCCCTCGCTGACGAGGTTCGGCGCGACCTTGAGGCCGTGCGCGGCGGCGTCGGCCGCGACGGCGAGGAGCCCGAGGCCCGCGGCGCTGGACACCTTGAAGTCGCCACGGGCTCGCGGGTCGATGTCGATGAGGTCCGCCGCCAGGCCGCCGGTCGGCGCACGGCGAGCGTCGATGCGGATCAGGTGGGTCTCGTTCGAGACGCTGTCGAGGATCTCGCCATGCCAGCGCGCGGCGAGCTTCGCGGCCGCGGCGCGCTTGCCGGCGACCACGAGCTCGTCCTGGACGAAGTCGGTGGTCGCGCCGTGCCCGCCGGCGAGCCGCGCGAGGACGCGCGGATGACCGTCGTGCAGCGACGGCAGGCGCCGCATGGCCGGCTTCAGCGAGCCGGCGACCCGGAACCCCGGCCGCCCGAGACCGCAGCGGCTCCGGCGTGCCTGCTTGAGGAACACCCTCCGCTGGAGCCCGCGCGCCGCGCGCTCGACGCGCGCTCCGCCGGGTTGCTTCGAGGCCCGTTGGACGACGCGCCCGAGCGTCTTCACCGACGCGCAATAGCGGTGGTGGCGGTACTGGCTGCGGGCGCGGTCGACGCTGCGGCCGAGGTCCCGCGCGACGTGCGAGGTTGCGACCGACCGTTTCAGGGGCGCGAACGAGATCCCGGCCGCCGTGGCGCCGGCGGGCAGGAGGGCGAGGATCGAGAGCGAGAGCGCCATCGCAAGGAAACGCTTGGACATGCGACGACGGTCCCACGCCGCCCCTGCACCGTCTGTAGGGCGCCCCGCCACAAGCCTGCGGGATTCCGCCAACTGCGTGACGGTCGCCCGCCGCGCTCCCTACCGGGTGGTGCGGTTAGCTCGTCCTCGCTTTCGCATGGTGACCACCGTGTGGAAGTGGGTACCTGTCACCAGACTCTTCGTATGGCTGCAACTGTTCTCATCGTCGACGATCACCCGGGCTTCCGGGCGGCCGCGCGCCGGCTGCTCGAGCTCGAGGGGTACGTTGTCGTCGGCGAGGCGGTTGACGGCCAGACCGGCATCGACGCGGCTCGGGAGCTGCGTCCGGACTTCGTCCTGCTCGACGTCCAGCTCCCCGACATCGACGGCTTCGAGGTCGCCGAGCGGCTGTCGTACGAGCAGGTGACCCCGGCGGTGGTGCTGACCTCCAGCCGGGAGGCGAGCGACTACGGGCCCTGTCTCGCCACCACCCCCGCATGCGGGTTCCTCCCCAAGGCCGAGCTATCGGCCGCGGGGATCGCAGATATCCTGCCTGCGTGAAGCTTGCGATCATCGGAGGCGGCGGCTTCCGGGTGCCGCTCGTCTACGGCGCGCTGCTCGACCGTCAACCGTTCGACGACGTCGTCCTGCACGATCTCGACCCCGAGCGGCTGGACCGGATCGCCGACGTCCTCGAGGGCCAGGCCGCCCTCCACGGCGACCGTGTGCCGTTCCGCACGACCACCGACCTCGACGACGCGCTCGAAGGCGCCGACTTCGTGTTCGTCGCCATCCGGGTCGGCGGGCTCGAGGGCCGCACGGTCGACGAGGGCGTGCCGCTGGGGCAGGGGGTGCTCGGGCAGGAGACGACCGGGCCAGGCGGCATCTGCTTCGCGCTGCGGACGATCCCGACCATGATCGATCTCGCCGAGCGCACGGCGCGCCGCGCCCCCGGGGCCTGGCTCGTGAACTTCACCAACCCGGCGGGGATGGTCACCGAGGCGCTCCAGCAGGTGGTCGGCGACCGCGCGATCGGGATCTGCGACTCGCCGTCGGCGCTCTGCCGGCGCGTCGCCGCCGTCCTCGGCTCCTCGCCCGAGCCGCTGTGGTTCGACTACTTCGGCCTCAACCACCTGGGCTGGCTGAAGGCGGTGCGCGACGGGTCCGGCGACCGCCTTCCCGACGTGCTGGCCGACGACGACGCGCTCGACGCGCTCGAGGAGGGCCGGCTGTTCGGCGCCGAGTGGCTGCGCTCGCTGGGGATGATCCCGAACGAGTACCTCTATTACTTCTACTTCGCGGCCGAGACCGTCGCCGCGCTCGGAACCCGCCCGCGCGGGGCGTACCTGCTCGAGCAGCAGGCGGGCTTCTACGCCGCGCGGCCGGGGACGCCCCAGCAGGCGTACGCGCTGTGGCGCGCGACCAAGGACGAGCGCGACCGCACGTACATGGCCGAGGCCCGCAACGGCCACGAGGGGGAGGCGCACGATCCCGAGGAGCCGGGCGGCTACGAGGCCGAGGCGCTCGCCGTGGTCGAGGCCATCGCGGCCGACCAGGGCGCCGTGCGGATCCTCAACGTCGCCAACCGCTCCGCGCTTCCGTTCCTCGACGCGAGCGCGGTCGTGGAGGTGCCCTGCGTGGTCGGGGCCGCGGGAGCACGGCCGCTGGCCGTCGGCCCGGTGCCGGACCACGCGCGGGCGCTGGTGGAGAGCGTCAAGGCCGTCGAGCGGGTGACGATCGAGGCGGCGCTCACGGGATCGACCGCGCTGGCGGTCAAGGCGCTCGCGCTTCACCCGCTCGTTCCGTCCGTGGAGTCGGCGCGGGCGATCTTCGCCGGATACCGTGAGCGCCTCCCCTCGCTGGAGGAACGGTTCGCTTGAACGTCGACCTCGCTGTCCTGACACCCGCCTATCTCGACTACACCTTCGTCGGCCTCGAGGCGCTGCCCGGGCCTGGCGAGGAGCGCTTCGCCGGGGACATGCTGCGCTCGCCGGGCGGGGGCGCCATCACCGCGGTCGGCGCCCGCCGGCTCGGGCTGAACACCGCGCTCGTCGCGCCGCTCGGCGACGACCTCGCGGGGCGGTTCGTGCGCCGCGAGCTGGACGCCGAGGGCGTGATCCTGGGCGAGTCGCGCGGCAGCCGGACGCCGACCACGGTGGTCATGCCGGTCGGCGCCGAGCGATCGATGGTGACCGTCGACCCCGGCGTGCGCGCCCGCGCCGCCGACCTCGAGGCGCTGTCGCCCCGCGCCGTCGCGGCGACGCTCGAGCAGATCGACATCGTGCCGGAGGGCGTGTGCGCGTTCATCACCTGCGGCGACGACGACGCGCGCGCGTTCGCCGGGCGCCTGCCGCGCGTCGCCGAGGCGCGGCGGCCGCGCGCCCTGATCGTCAACCGGCGCGAAGCGTCCGTGCTCACCGGCGCCTCCACGCCCGGCGAGGCGGCCGCCAAGCTCACCCAGTGCGCCGACATCGCCGCCGTCACGCTGGGCGCCGACGGCGCGGTGGCGGTCATCGACGGCCGCGAGATCACCGTCGCTGGATCGAACGCCGCCCCGGTGATCGACACCACCGGCGCGGGAGACCTCTTCGCGGCCGCGCTCGCGTGGGCCGACCTGCTCGGTGCCGACCCGGAGGTCGGGCTCCACTGGGCCAACCTCTACGCCGGGCTGTCGGTCGGCTCGCACACCGGCACCGGCGGCGCCGTCACGCGCGAGCGCCTGCTCGCGGAAGGGCGCGAGCGCGGGCTGCCCGACCTGCCGACGGGGGAGGGCGCATGATGCGCCGGCTGCTCGCCCTCCTGGCGCTGCTGGTGGTGGCGGGCTGCGGTGCGCCCGGCGAGGAGGCGCCGAAGTCGAAGCCGAGCGACAGCGGCGGCGGGAAGGTCGACGTCGCCAAGGCGGGGCCCGTCACGCTCACGGTCTGGGACCAGGAGGTCCGCGGCGGCCAGCGCCGCCAGATCGAGAGCCTCAACGAGCAGTTCCAGGCCAAGTACCCGAACGTCACGATCAAGCGGGTCGCGAAGTCGTTCACCGACCTCAACACCACGCTCAAGCTCGCCGTGTCCGGCGACAAGGCGCCGGACGTCGTGCAGGCCAACCAGGGCCGTCAGGTGATGGGGACGCTCGTCAAGGGCGGGCTGCTGCGGCCGATCGACGAGTACGCCGAGGCGTACGGGTGGGCGGATCGCTACGCGCCGGTGCTGCTCGACCTCAACCGCTTCTCGCCGGACGGCGCCACGTTCGGCGACGGCGACCTCTACGGCCTCTCGCAGATGGGCGAGATCGTCGGCCTCTTCTACAACCACGACAAGGTCCCGCAGCCGCCCGGCACGTTCGACGAGCTCGAGCAGCAGCTCGCCGACGCCAAGGCCGCGGGCGAGGTCCCGATCACGTTCGGCAACCTCGACAAGTGGCCGGGCATCCACGAGTTCCAGGCCGTCCAGAACGAGTTCGCGGCGCCCTCCCAGGTGCGCGACTTCGTGTTCGGCCGCGAGGGCGCCTCCTTCACGACGCCGGAGAACGAGGAGGCGGCGGCCAAGCTCCAGAAGTGGGCGGAGGACGGCTACTTCACCAAGAACTTCAACGGCGTCGGCTACGACCCGGCGTACGCGCAGTTCGCGAAGGGCGCCGGCCCGTTCCTGATCGCCGGCACCTGGCTGCTGCGCGACCTGACCGACCTCATGGGCGACAAGCTGGGCTTCATGCTCGTCCCGCCGCGGGACGAGGGCGGCTCGGCGCAGGCGCTGGGCGGCGAGAGCCTGCCGTTCACGATCACGGCCAAGTCCGAGCACCCCGACGTCGCGGCCGCGTACATCGACTTCCTGACCGACGCCAACGCCGCCGACGTGCTGGTGAAGACGGGCAACCTGCCGGCCATGCCCGCCAAGGCACAGCCGACCACGCCGGCCGGCGAGGACATCTTCGAAGCGTGGCGGACGCTCGCCGACGCCGACGGGCTCGTGCCGTACCTCGACTACGCGACGCCCACGTTCTACGACACGATCACGTCCGAGGTCCAGCAGCTGATGGCCGGCCGCCGGTCGCCCGACGAGTTCACCCAGGCCCTCCAGGGGGACTTCGAGAAATCGAGCGGATGACGCGGCCGCCGGGCGAGCCGCGCCGCGTCGCATACCTGTACCTCCTGCCCGGGCTGCTGCTGTTCGGCGCCTTCGTGCTGTATCCGATCGCCCGCGGCGGCTGGATCTCGCTGTTCGAGTGGGACGGCGTGACGCGCGGCACGTGGGTGGGGCTGGACAACTACGCCGCGCTCGCCGACGACCCCGCCCTGCGACGGGCGTTCCTGCATTCCGGCGTGCTGCTGGTCTTCTACGCGGCGCTGCCGGTGGCGATCGGGCTGCTGCTGGCCGGCGCGGCGTCGCGGACGCCGGTGCGCGGCCTGGCCGCGGTGCGGGCGATCCTGTTCCTGCCGCAGGTGATCGCTCTCGTGGTGGTGGCGGTGACGTGGCGGCTGATCTACCAGCCGACCGGCTGGCTCGGCGACTTCGACCTCGCGCTCCCGGCCGTCGGCCTGATCGGGACGTGGGTGGCGTACGGGCTGTGCTTCGTGCTGTTCATGGCCGGGGTGCAGAAGGTCCCGCGGTCGCTCTACGACGCCGCGCGGGTCGACGGCGCCGGGCCGGTGCGTGAGTTCTTCGCGGTCACGCTGCCGGCGCTGAAGGGCGAGATCGCCGTGGCGCTCACGCTCTGCACGATCGCGGCGTTGCGGAACTTCGACGTGGTGTACCTGACGACCGCGGGCGGGCCGGGCGACGCGACCTCGGTGCCCGCCCTGCTCGTCTACGAGCGGGCGTTCCGCACCGGCGAGGTCGGGCTGGCGGCGGCGATCGGCATCTGCCTGGGCGCGGTGATCTTCGCGCTCTCGCTGGTCATCAACCGCGTGGCGGACCGGGCGGCGCGCACGTGATCGACCGCCGCGAGCAGGCCGCGTCCTATGTCGTGCTGGGTGTGTTCGCGCTGGTCGCGCTGCTGCCGATCGTGAGGATCGTGTTCGGGGCGGGCAACGTCGCGACGGCCTGGGACGAGGGGAACTTCGCCACCTACCTCCGGTCGAGCGCGATCGTCACCGGCTCGGTGGTGGCGATCTCGACCCTGCTCTCGATCCTGGCCGGGTACGCGTTCGGTCTGATGCGCTTCCGCGGCTCGCAGGTGCTCTTCTACCTGTTCCTGCTCGGCCTCATGGTGCCGCTGGAGGCGATCGTCGTGCCGCTCTACTACGACCTTCGCGACGTCGGGCTCACCGACACCTACTGGGCGCTGATCCTGCCGCAGGCCGCCTTGTCGACCGCGTTCGGGACGTTCTGGATGCGGGCCTTCTTCCGCTCCGTGCCGCGGTCCCTGATCGAGGCGGCGCGGCTGGACGGGTCATCGAGCTGGGTGACGCTGTGGCGGATCGTCCTGCCGTTGGGCCGTCCCGCCGTGCTCACCATGGTCGTCCTGGTCTTCATGTGGACGTGGAACGAGTTCCTGCTGGCTCTCGTCATGGTCTCGGACGAGTCGCTGCGCACCGCTCCGCTCGGCCTGGCGTTCTTCCAGGGGCGCAACACGAGCGACGAGGGGCTGCTGGCGGCCGGCGCGCTGATCGTCGCGCTCCCGGTGGTGGTCGTGTACCTCTTCCTGCAGCGCCACTTCATCCGCGGGATGCTCAGCGGGGCGGTCAAGGGATGAGCTCGGTCGCGTTCCACGAGGTGAGCAAGCGGTTCGGGCTCGTCGAGGCGGTGCGGTCCTTGTCGCTGGAGGTGGCCGACGGGGAGCTGATGGTGCTGGTCGGCCCCTCGGGCTCGGGCAAGACGACCGCGTTGCGGATGCTCGCGGGGCTGGAGGCGGTGGACGGCGGGCGGGTCGAGATCGACGGGCGGACGGTCAACGACGTCGCGCCGCGCGCGCGGGACGTCGCGATGGTGTTCCAGGACTACGCGCTCTATCCGCAGATGACGGTGCGGGATAACATGGCCTTCGGGCTCCGGCGGCGCGGGCTGGCGCGGGCGGAGATCGACCGGCGCGTGACCGAGACGTGCCGGACGCTGGGGATCGGCGACCTGCTCGACCGGCGGCCGCGCGAGCTCTCGGGCGGCCAGCAGCAGCGGGTCGCGCTCGGCCGCGCGCTGGTCCGGGAGCCGAGCGTGCTGCTGATGGACGAGCCGCTTTCGAATCTCGACGCCCAGCTCCGGGTCCAGGCGCGCGGCGAGATCCGGCGGCTCCAGCGCGAGATCGGGACCACGACGATCTACGTCACCCACGACCAGGTCGAGGCGCTCACGCTCGGCGACCGGATCGCGGTCATGAACGACGGGCGGCTCGAGCAGGTCGGCACGCCCGAGGAGCTGTACGACGAGCCCGCCAACGTGTTCGTCGGCGGGTTCATCGGCAGCCCGCCGATGAGCTTCCTGCCGTGGGACGGCGAGCTGCTCGGCGTGCGGCCGGAGCACGTGAGGACGTGGAGCGAAGGTCTGCTCGGGCCGATCGAGGGCCGAGTCGCGTACGTCGAGGCGCTCGGCCGCGAGACGCTGGTGGGCGTCGACACGGAGCGCGGCGCACAGCTCGTCACGGTGCTCGAAGGCCGCGCCCGGCTCGAGGTGGGCGCGCCGCTCCGGCTCGGGCTCGTCGAGGCTGGTGTTCGGCGGTTCCCCGCGCCGTGACGACGAACGTCAACTGCGCTGGGTGGGGAGGAGGCGGTGCATTTCGCCCCAAATCTCCGCTCGTCGCCGACGATTGGGGAGAAGCGCACCGTAGAGGTGCCGAAGTCCCCAACGGCGGGCGGCGGCCACGAAATTGGGGAGAAATGCACCGCCCCGTGCCCTCCCTCAATGCCGAAGTTCGTCCCTCAGAGCCGCTTCTCGAACCAGTGATTGGCGTACGGATCCTCGTTGTACCGCGCGATCTCGACGTAGCCGCGTGAGCGATACATCGCCTTGGCCTCGGCGAGCGCCCGGTTCGTGTAGAGCCGGACCGCCCGATGCCCGAGCGCGCGCGACTCGGCCTCCAGCGCGTCGAGCAGACGTGCGCCGATGCCGAGGCCGCGGTGCGCGCGGTCGACCCACATGCGCAGGATCTCGCCGACCTCCGGCTCCAGCGTCTTGAGCGCCCCGCAGCCTGCCGGCTGGCCGCCGAGGCGGGCGAGGAGGAACACCGAGTCGTCGGCCGGCAGGGTCCGCTCGGGGTCGAACGACTCCTCGAACCGATCGCGGAGCTCGGCGAAGTAGTGGCCCAGGCACCAGCGGGCGTCGGCGGAGGTGGCGTCCTCGTGCTCGATCGTCAGCATCGAGATCGCGAGCAGCCGCACGACCTCGGCCTGCGCGCGCAGGAGCCGCTCGCGCTGCTCGCCCGTGAGCGGGTCGAGCACCGAGGCGGCGAGGTCGTCGGAGATGCGGTCGAGCGCGGCCATCTCCGCGCGGCCGGCCGCGGTCAGCGACAGCCGCTTCGTCCGCCGGTCGGCCGGGTCGGGCCGCTCCTCGACCAGCCCGTCGCGCCGCAGCGAGCCGATCAGCCGTGCGACGTAGCCCGAGTCGAGGCCCAGCCGCGCGCGGATGTCGCGCGGCGTCGCCCCGCCTGCGCCGATCTCGAACAGCGCGCGCGACTCGCCGAGCGGGCGGTGGCCGAGGTAGCGGTCGTTGAGCGCGCCGACCTGCTGGGTGACGAACCGGTTGAACCTGCGAACCCGCGCGATGTCGTCCATTCTCTGACCTGGGTCAGAGAATATACCCACGAAATCGTGGGGGCGGCCACGAAATCGTGGGGCCGCCACGAAATCGTGGCCGGGCGGCCCACGAAATCGTGGGCGGCGCCTAGGCCACGCGGCGGAACTCCTGCACGATCCGGGCCTCGTCGGCGCCGGAGCTCCACAGCCGGTGCACGGCGCCGGACTCGATGCGGGCCTCGCCCTCGCGCATCAGCGTCCGCTCGGAGCCGTCCAGCTCGAGCGTCACGATCCCGTCGATCACCCGCAGCAGCGTCTGATGGTGCTCCCGGACGCGCACCGGCGCTTCTGTGGCCTCGCGGGCCCCGACGGTCTCGAAGCTGAGCATGGCGCCGTGGATCACGGTCACGGACGTGGTGGTCTCGATCATGTCCGTGATCCTCGCTCACGGCGCCATGCCCCGCATCGGGGGAATCCCTAGGACGCCGGTACGGCTATCCGCCGCCGCGCACCGCGACCGACGCGATCGCCTCCACGGCCCGGTCGTAGTGCCCGGCCTCGATGCGGATGTGCGACTGCTGGCTCATCGAGCGGGCGGCGACGCCGATGGCCTCGACCGGCGGCGCCGCGTCGAGCAGCGGCACGACCAGCAGGGCCTCGATCTCGACGATCCATGGCCAGCGCGGGTGCTGTCGCTCCGTCGGCTCACCCACGACCTCGCAGATCGCGAACACCCGCCGCCAGACCGACGCGTAGAGCACGAGCCGGTCGCCGGCCGCGATCCGCGGGCGCCGCGGGAAGCCGGTGCGGCGCAGCAGCTCGGGCCGCTCGTCGAGCCAGCGCTCCGGCAGCGGCCCCCGCGCGTGCCCGACCGCCTTGAGCCAGAACACGGGCGCCGCGGCGCCCGGGCCGCCGGGCACGAGGCGCGGCGCAACGCCCGGGCCGCCGGGCACAAGGCGCGGCGCGGCGCCCGGGCCGCCGGGCGCGGAGCCAGGCACGCGGGGCGGCGCTACGCGCCGGCCCCCACGTGCGCGGGGTAGATGCGCTCCGCGTAGTCGCGGACCATCCGGCCGGCGCCGAAGTTCGGCCCGATCGTGCGCAGGGAGGCGCGGACCATGTCGAGCCACGCTTGCGGGAGCCCGCCGGCGTCGCGGCCGTAGTAGGTCGGCACCGCCTCGTCGGTCAGCAGCCGGTACAGCTCGTCGGCGTGGCGCCAGTCCTGCGCGCCGTGGTCGTGGTCGATCTCGCCCGAGATCGCCCACCCGTTGGCGCCGTCGTAGGCCTCCGGCCACCAGCCGTCGAGCACGCTGAGCTGCAGGCCGCCGTTCATCGCCGACTTGATGCCGCTGGTGCCGCTGGCCTCGAGCGGCGGGCGCGGGACGTTGACCCAGATGTCGCAGCCGCGCACCATCGCGGCGCCGAGCGCGAGGTCGTAGTCGTCGAGGTACACGACGCGGCGCGCGACGGGCAGGTGCGCCTTCATCTCGAACAGCCCCTGCACGAGCTTCTTGCCGGGTTCGTCCTTCGGGTGCGCCTTGCCGGCCAGGATGAGCTGCACTGGCCGCTCGTCGTCGCAGAGCAGCGCCAGCGCTCGGTCGACGTCGCGCAGCAGCAGGTCCAGCCGCTTGTACGTCGCCACGCGGCGCGCGAAGCCGATCGTGAGCATGTCGGGGTCGAGCGCCTGAGCCGCGGCCCGGACGTACTCGGCGGTGTCGCCGCGCCCCAGCCGGTCGGCCACGCTGCGCTCACGCACCACGTCGATCAGCGCCCGGCGCTGCGCGTTGCGGGCCGCCCACAGATCCTCGGCGAGGATCTCGTCCACCGGCTCCCAGGTCGCGGGATCGACGGCGCGGTCGGTCCATCCCTCGCCGAGGTGGCGGTCGAGCAGCTCGCGCATCGGCCCGCCGATCCAGGTCGGGATGTGGGCGCCGTTGGTGACGTGCGTGATCGGCACGTCCTCGACCGGCCGGTCCGGCCACAGTTCGTGCCACATCTCGCGCGCGACCGCGCCGTGGCGGGCGCTCACGCCGTTCGCGATCCGGCTCGAGCGCAGCGCGAACTGCGTCACGCCGAACGGCTCGGCGGCCTCCTCCGGGTGCGTGCGGCCGCGGCGCACGAGCGTGTCGACGTCGACGCCCATCTGGGTCGCGATGCCCCCCAGCGCCTCGGCCATGTGCGTGGCCGGGTAGGTGTCGTTGCCGGCGGGGACCGGCGTGTGGGTGGTGAAGACCGTGCGCTGGCGGACGGCCTCGAACGCCTCGTCGACCGACGCGCCGGTCCGCTCGCGCTCGGCCCGGGCGAGCTCCAGGCACGCCATCGCGGCATGGCCCTCGTTGAGGTGCACGACGCCAGGCTCGATGCCGAGCGCGTGGAGCGCGCGCACGCCGCCGATGCCCAGCAGCGCGTACTGGCCGAGCCGCACGCCCGGGTCGCCGACGTAGAGCCGCGAGGTGATCCACCGGTCGGTGAGGTCGTTCTCCGGCCGGTCGGCGTCGAGCAGCAGCAACGGCACCCGGCCCACGTCGACGCGCCAGACCTGCGCGACGACCGTGCGCTCGCCGATCGGGACCTGCACGCACAGCGGCTCGCCGCCGCCGTCGCAGACGAGCGCGGCGGGCACGCGGTCGGGATCGGTCTCGACCCAGTACTCGTGCTGCCAGCCCGACGCGTCGATCCGCTGGCGGAAGTAGCCGTGGCGGTACATGAGGCCGACCGCGACCAGCGGCAGCCCCATGTCCGAGGCCTCCTTGAGGATGTCGCCGGCCAGCACCCCGAGGCCACCGGAGTAGACCGGCAGCGACTTGTGGATCGCGTACTCGGCACAGAAGAAGGCGGCCGGCCGGTCCTCCGTGACGGGATGGTCGAGCAGCGGCTCCGCCAGCTTGGCCGACACGGCCTCGTGCAGGTCGGCGACGCGGCGGAGGAAGTCGGCGTCCTGGGCCAGTTCGGCGAGACGCGCGGGCGGCGTCTCCCCGAGCAGACGGACGGGGTTGCCCAGGCAGAGCTCCCAGCGCCGAGGGTCGACGGAGGCGAGCAGCTCCGGGCCGCCGTGCGTCCACGACCAGCGGTAGTTGTAGGCGAGGTCCGCGAGCGGCGCGAGCGGCTCGGGCAGCCGCGAGCGCAGCGCTTCGACGGCCGAATTGATGTCGGAGGAACCTGCGGTCACCCCTGTTATGTAGCGAACCCGGCGCGAGAGTGCCCTGCCCCTGGCCTTTCGGCCTGCAAGCGAGCGCAAAGGTCACGCCAATGGGCTGGAAACCCCGACCGATGAATCTGCGCCCATGACCCATGCACCGCGGCTCAAGCTCACCTTCGCGCGCGCTTACGGCAGCGTCCAGCGCCACGCCACCCACGGTTGGGGGCTGGTGCTGCTCTGGCTGACCGCCGTCAGCCTCGGTCTGCTCGCGCTGCCGGCCGCCGTGAACTTTGTCTTCGACCGTGTGCCCGAGGGCATGTGGGCCTCGATGGAGGCCGGCAATCCGCACCTTGCCGACCTGTGGAGCATCGAGAGCGTGGTCGCCAGCTCGGCTGCGATCTTCGCGCTGCTCTGGATCGTTCGCGCGCGACGGCGCATCGTCGTCGAGGGCTTCGTCGACTACACGAAGGACGAGAAACAGGCGGTCGAGGGCCTGGCGACACTCCTGATCGCCGAGCTGAGCCGGCTGCGCGAGCTCCACAGCCGCGTGAACGACGAGCTCTCGACGCCGATGTCGGTCGGCGCTCACGGCCGCGGCGGCGCAGGCCCCGACACGCAGGCCGGGGCGTTCCTGTCGGTCAGCGCCGACGAGGTGGCGAGCACATTGAACGACGCGGTCGCGACCGAGACGACGGTGGCATTCGCCGGCATCAAGATCCCGATCGGGTTCGTGCTGGGGCTGGTCGGCAAGCTCGCCCGCGGGCCGCGGATCGTCGGCAGCCTGCACCACACGGATGCCACCGGCGGGCCGATGCTCACGGCGCAGCTCGTCGGCGGCAAGCGGGCGTATCAGTGGCGGGTCGACGCCTCGAGAAAGGCCGTCGTCGCGACCACGGACGCCGCGTTCCTGGACCCGATGATCAGCGAGCTCGCGTCCCGCATTTTCACTGACCTGACCCTGCGCACCTCCGTGCGTTGGCGCGCGATCCGCTCGTTCAGCGAGTACCTCGAGCTTTACTGGGAGAGCTACCGCACTCCGCGCGACCGCGGCGCCAAGCTCGAGAGCGCCGAGGGCAAACTGCTCGAGGCGATCGCCGAGGACGAGGGGTTCGACCTCGCCTTCTACAACCTCGGCGTCGTCTACAGCCAGCTCGCGGACCTCGAGCGCGAGGCCGCCGAGCGGTCCGACTACGTCAAGCCGGAGGACGACCCGGATGCCGCCTATGCGGCACGGCTCGACGCGGCGCTCGCGGCGTTCAACCGGTCCGTCGCCCTCAACCGCGATCGCGTCGAGGCCGTGTACGCGCTCGCCGTGCACGAGTACACGCGGATGGGCAGCTGCGATACCGGCCAGCTGGAGGCGATCGTGTGCCGTTGCGAGCGAGTGCTCGAGCTCGATCCGCACCACGCCCAGGCGCACGACCTCATGGGCATCGCGCTGATGGGCCTCGGACGGGTCGACGAGAGCGAGGCCAGCCACCGCGCGGCCGTCGCCGAGTCGTGGCGCCGGCTACGCAACGTCGAGTGCGTGGAGCGGCGGCGGCCGCCGACCGTCGACAGCCTGCTGCCGGGCGCGCGATCGAACCTCGCCGCCGCGCTGAGCAACCTCGCCGACATCAACCATGTCGCCGCCGAGCAGGGGGACCGCCCGTTGAGGCGGGATGCTCGCGCGAATCGCTTCTACGCACAGGCCTGCGACCTGGCCATCGGCGACACCAAGGCCGCCACCCTGAGCGCCTACGGCCAGATGCTCGAGTGCCACAGCAACATCGAGTTCGCGCTCGAGCGCTACCACGCCGCCCTCAAGATCGACACCGAGAACCCCGTCTACTGGGCCCGCTTGGCGAGCGCGCACGCCGCCTCGCCCGCAGAGGAACTGCGTGCCCGGCGCTACGCCGACGCCGCACTCGGCGAACTCGCGCCGATCTACCGCCGGACGCTCGAGGCGCACCACTCGAACGCTTCGGTCGCCCTGCGAGAGTGCACGCTCAACGCGCTCCGGCGCACCTACGAGCGGCTCGAGGACGACCACGCCGTCGCCCGCATCGAAGGGCTCAGGGCGCTGCACCGCGAGCTCGAGGACGCGACCAAGCGGCACGACGTCGAGCGGCTGCGCACGATCAAGGCGCGCTACGGCGACGAGCAGGCGTGGGAGCGCGAGCAGGTCCAGATCGCGCTCGCCCGCACGCACTGCCACCCCGGAGGATGGGACGAGGCGGCGGCGGAGTACGCGAGCCTGATCGCGCTGCTCGAAGACGTCCGGCCGGCGGGCATCATCCAGCACTCGCTGCACGCCAAGCACGCACGCGCGCTACGCAACATGGGCGACCGCCATGAGGCGCTCGCGGCCGCGTCGAAGGGCCAGTTGCAGGATCCGCTGAGCGCGTCGGCCCGGCGCGAGGTCGGAAAGGCGCACTTCGCGCTCTTGCAGTTCGAGGAGGCGCTCGCGGCCTGGAAGCAGACGCTCTGGCTGACGCCCAACGACCCGCATCTGCATTGGAAGGTCGCGTTCTGCCACTGGAGCGTCGCCCAGGACCGCCGGGACGCCGCCGCTCAGAAGACCTCGCTGCTCGACGCAGCCGTGTGCTTCGAGCAGGCCGCCACGCTGTTCGGCGTCCGGACCGTCGACGGCTGGGCGTGGTCGCAGCTGTGGGCCGGGCGGGCGCGCCTCCAGCTCGGTGAGCACGATGCCGCGATCCGGCACCTGCGCTCGGCGGCGAGCTGCAAGGCGACGGCAACCGCCGGCGCACTGCTTCTCGGCGAGGCGCTCGCGGGGGTGGGCGATCACCAGGCGAGTCGCCTGCATTTCGAGCGCGCCCTTGCGGCGGTCGGATCGCCGACCGGGCAGCGCGTGGACGCCGACTGGGGCGAGACGCTCACCGACCATGAGGTTCGGGCGCGCGCCAGCGCCGGACTCGGCACGCTGTTCGCTGGCTACAACGGCTACAACGGCTACAACGGCCACAACGGGCACAGCGCCGTGAGCATCGACGGCGTCGCGTTCGTCAGGGCATGACCGTCGCGCCCGCGCGGACCTGCTCGGCGAGCTCGACGAGGCGCGGCAGGCCCAGCCGCTGCGCCTCGGCGCGCCCGGCTTCGAGCAGCTCGGCGGCCCGGTCGCGCCCGGCCGGCTTCTGCGCGAGCAGCCGCGCGAACTCGACCTGCGTGCGCGCCACCCACGGCCGCGCGCGCATGCGCTCGTTCATCGCCAGGGCGGTCTCGAAGTAGGCGATCGCCGGCTTGCGGCGGCCCAGCAGGTCGGCGAGCAGGCCGAGGTGCCGCGCGGCGGAGCCGGTGCAGGTCGAGGCCCAGCCGACCGCCACGTTGCGGTCGGCGTATGGCTCGAGCAGGTCGTGCAGCGCCGCGGCGTGCGTCGGGTCGCCGATCGCGGCCGCGGTCTCGGCGAGGTATCCGACGGCGCCGAGCCAGATCCCGTCGAGCGGGAGGCCGCGGAAGTCCTCGGCACCGAACGCGTCGAGGATCTCACGTGCCTCGTCGACGCGGCCGGTCTCCGCGAGCAGGTGGGCCAGGACGCAGCGCCAGCCCGGGATCGCGGCGAACCGCTCCGCGTACGCGCGGACCGGGCCCTCGAGCCGCTCGAACCCGCCGCGCTCGCGCCGCAGCGTGCAGGCCTGCAGCAGCGTGGCGTTGCCGGTGTTGGGGTCCTGGACGCGGTTGCCGAGCGCGACCGCCGCCCAGCCCTCGGCCTCCGCCTGCTCGAACTCGCCGGCCAGCAGCAGCCGCATCGAGCGATAGAGGTGCGAGTAGAGCTCGTCCGCCAGGCGCTTGCCACGGGCGGCGACCTGCGCGTGCGCGTCGATCTCGATGTCGACCGCGTCGATGTCGCCGAGCTCGAGCAGGTCGATCATCCGCCAGCGGTGACCGACGATCGCGAGCCGCTCGTCGCCGGAGCTCTCGGCGAGGCCGAGCAGCTCGTTCGCGGCCTCGAGCCGCTCCTGCACGTTGCCGGGGCCCCACAGCGACCAGTGGCGGGCGGCGAGCGCGAAGCCCAGCCCGCGCGGGTCGCCGACGCGGCGGGCGATCTCCAGCGCCTCGCCGGCCAGCGCGGCACGGCGCTCACGCGCCTCCGAGAAGCTGAGCTCGATCGCCAGGCGGGCGAGCAGCCGGGCGCGCAGCCCCGGATCGCTCTCGCCGAGCGCGGCGAGCGCCTCCTCGAGCACGGCGACCAGCGCCTCGTCGACGATCCCACCGAGCATGACGCCGCGCGTGCCCAAGCCGAGCGCGGACTGCGCCAGTAGTCGCGGCGAGCCGAGCGCGCGTGCGATGTCGGCGGCGGCGGTGAACGTCCGCCGGGCGTCGAGCGTGTCGCCGGCCTTGTTCTGCGCGTCGCCGAGGGCGAGCAGGAGGCGGCAGCGGTGCTCGGCGTCGCCACCGGCGTGCTCGAGCGCGCGCAGCGCGACCTCGTACAGCCGCGCCGCCTCCTCGTAGGCGAGCGCGCCGGCCGCGCGCTTGGCCGCCCGCTCGGCGTACTCGACCGCCTTCGGCGCGCCGCGCGCCGGGGGTGCGAGGAAGAAGTGGTGGGCGAGCTCGGCCAGCGGCGGCTCGGGGGCCTCGGCGGAGAGCCGCTCGAGCGCCTCGCCGACGCGCAGGTGCAGGCGCGCGCGGCGGGTGGCGGTGAGCCCGTCGTAGAGCGTCTGGCGGATCAGCGCGTGGGTGAAGCTGCAGCGCCCGTAGACGCCGGGCACCTCCGCGATGACGTGCGCGGTCACGCTCTCCTCGACCACCTCGTCGAGCTCGTCCTCGTCGAGCGGGCCGAGCTCCTCCAGCACCTCGACGCGGAACTCGCGGCCCATCACGGCGGCGGTGGTCAGCACGTCGCTGGTGCGCTCGGAGAGGGTCGCGAGCCGGCGGCCGATCAGCTCGCGGATGCCCTCGGGGAGCTCGAGCGGCCAGCCGTTGCTCTCGGCCGCGAACGTCGCGGTGCCGAGGTGGCGGATCATCTCCTCGAGGAAGAACGGGTTCCCCTTGGTCTCCTCCCACAGCGCGCGGTTGACGTGGTCGGGGATGCTCTGGGGGCCGAACTCTCCGATCAGCGCGCTGGCGTCCACCTCGTCGAGCCCGCTCAGCTCGATCCGCTCGAAGAAGTGCTCGCGCCGGAGCTGCACCAGCATGTCGACGAGCGGGGTCGGGCGCTCGGTGTCGCGGATCGTGGCCAGGATCAGCAGCGGCGACTCGCCCGCGGCGCGGACGAGCTGGCGCAGCATGAGCAGCGTCGGCTTGTCGGCCCAGTGCAGGTCGTCGAGCACGAGCACGACCGGCTGGCGGCGGGCGATCTCGTTGAGCACCTCGGACACGGCGTCGAACAGGCGGTAGCGCTCCTCCTCCTCGGGGCCTCCGGCCGGCTCCCCGGCGGCGGCGACCTCGGGCACCACGCGCCCGAGCTCGGCGCCGTGGTGTGCGCTCCAGTGGGCGACCTGGTCGGGCGCGCGCGAGAGATAGCCGCGCAGCGCTTCCACGAACGGCTGGTAGGGGACGAGCGTCTCGGCGTCGCAGCGGCCGTAGAGCGTGAGCGCGCCGTCGGCCTCGCAGGCCTCCATGAACTGCATCGCCAGGCGGGTCTTGCCGATGCCGGGCTCGCCCTCGAGGAGGACGAGCTGGCGCCGGCCCTCGTTTGCGCGGTCGAGGTACTCGCGCAGGCGCTCCAGCTCGCCGCGGCGGCCGACGAAGGCGGCGCCGCTGCGGGTGGCGAAGTACGGCTGCGCGGCTTCGGGCTCGGGCGCGCGCGGAGCCGTCGCGCGGGCGGGGGCGGGCTCCTCGCGCTCGGCCTTCAACAGCCGCTCGAACTCGGCCTGGACCTGGGGGCCGGGCGCGACCCCGAGCTCGTCGCGGAGGAGCGTGCGGAGCCGCTCGTGGACCCGCAGCGCCTCGACGAGGTTGCCCTGCGCCTCGCGGACCCGCATCAGCAGCAGGTAGCCGCTCTCGCGGAACGGCGCCAGCTCCACGAGCTCCTGCGCCGCGCGCTCGGCGGGCGCCAACTCGGCGCCACCGACCGCCAGGCCGGCGTCGCCGCGCAGCTCGCGCGCCTGCAGGCCGAGCTCCTCGAGCCGGCGGCGCGGCTCCTCCAGCCACGGCGCCTCGTAGCCGGGCAGGAGGCCGGCACCTGCCAGCTCGGTGACGCGGCCCGCGGCCTCGACGACGGCCGGCCAGTCGCCGCGGTCGCGCGCCGCGAACGCGGCGTCGAGCGCGGGCTGCGCGGTGTCGAGGTCGACGCTCGCCTGCTGCGTGAGCTGTACCGCCCGCTCACCGGCGTTCTCGAGGACCTCCGGGCCGAGCGCGCGCCGGAGCTTTGAGAGCACGACATTGAGCGCCTGCGCGTGGCCCGCGGGAGCGTCCTCGCCCCACAACGCGGCGATCAGCCGCTCACGCGTGACCGCGCGGCTTCGGTTGAGCGCCAGGTGGGCAAGGGCGAGGCGCCCCTGTCGACCGGGGAGGTCTCCCTCGCGTCTGCGTCCATCGACGCTGACCGAGAGAGAGCCACACAGTTCGATGGTCACATCCGGGGATGCCAGGCTTCCCGCCTCCTTGGGGCGAATTGCGAGCGTAGCCGAGGCTCCGGACCGAAGGCAAACGTAGCCTGGATCAAGGCTTACGCGAAGATCGCCGCCCAGGTCTTCTTGCCCACCTTGCCGTCCACCGGAAGGCGCCAGGGAGCGCCGTGGCGGCGCTGCTGGAAGGTGCGGACGATCCGCTCGGTCTTCTCCGCGTAGACGCCGTCCGCGCGGAGGTCCGGGTGGTCCCAGCGGTCGCGCAGCTCCTCCTGCACCCGCTTGACGGCGGGCCGGCGGCGGGGGCTCGGGCCGAGGATCCCCGGGAAGCGCGGCACGCTCTCGAACAGCTTCTTGCGCCAGCCGTTCAGCGCGCCGTTCATGCGGGTGGCCTGGCCGCCGGTGTACATGAACATCGCGACGTCGTCGACGTAGTCCATGTAGTCCATGAACAGGTCTCCGTTCGGACCGTTGTTGCACGAGACGTGGGGGAACGTCGGCTCGCCGTAGTTCTCGCTCGCCTGGTTCGGCGTGTCGGGACAGTGGTCGGTGCCGCGGCAGCCGGTCCCGTCGTCGCCCCAGATGTGGAACAGGTTGAGCCAGTGACCGACCTCGTGGGTCGTGGTGCGGCCCTTGTCGAACGGCGCGCGGGCGGTGCCGGTGTCGCCGAAGGCGGTGTGCAGGATCACGACGCCGTCGGTCGCCCACGGGCCGCCCGGGAACTGCGCGTAGCCGAGCAGCCCTTCGCCGAGGTTGCAGACCCAGATGTTCAGGTAGCGACGGGCGGGCCAGGGGTCGGCGCCGCCGGTGCGGCTCGACTTCACGCCTTCGTCGAAGCTGAACGAGGGCACGGCCGTGCGGGTGCGGGTGATGCCGCTCGACGCGTTGCCGAACACGTCCTTCGTCGCGAGCTTGAACTGGATCCGCGCGTCCGCCTGCAGCGGCTTGAACACGTCCGGCACCTTCGTGCGGTCGGCGTTCTTCATCCGGAAGTCCTCGTTGAGGATGCGGATCTGGCTGTTGATCTGCGCGTTCGAGATGTTCTGGCGGTCGTTCTTGTAGACGACGTGCACCACGGTCGGGATCGTGCGCGTGCGCGGGGCGGCGGCGGCGAAGCCGCGGGCCTGGTCGGCGTCGGTCTGGTCCTCGATCTGCGCCCGGGCCGCGGCGTAGTCGGGGTCGGCGTTGAGTAGCTGGCGGTGGACCTCGATCGCCGCGCAGTGTCGGCGCACGGGTGCCTCGTCCTCTGCCATCGGGCCTCCTTGGTCGCTGATGCCTCGACCGACCCTAGATGATTGATTCCGCGGCCCGCGTGCCCGCATGGCCGCGTACCGTGGATGCCGGGCGGTGACCGCGCGAGGGGCACAGTGGCGGAGCCACGGGCCCCTTCAGTGGGTGCCGATCCGGCGCCGCGGGACGCGCCCAGGCGAGTGCGGGGGTCGTGGAATCAGTCATCTAGTCCCGCCGCCGCGGCGCGCGCAAGGCCGTACGCTTGCGCCATGGGCGACCCGCCTCCCGAGCTGTACCGCCGCTGGGTGCACGCGCGCGAGGAGGACGAGGGCGACGTCCACGTCTACCGCCCGGCCGGCACCGAGCTGCCGCCGGCGCGGGGGCGCCGCGGGATCGAGTTCCGGCCCGGCGGCGAGGTGCTGGTCTACGGCCCGGGCCCGGCGGACAAGCCGACCGCCTCGCCGGGTCGGATGGAGGACGTCGACATCGTCGCCGTCTCGCCGGACCGTTTGACGCTGCGCTGGCGCGGCTGACGAACGTCAACTGCGCTGGGTAGGGAGGCGGTGCATTTCTCCCCAACCGTGCGCGACCCCACGGCCCGTTGGGCAGTTGCGCACCGATACGGTGCGTTTCTCCCCAACGCCGGGCCGCGTCCACGAAATTGGGGAGAAATGCACCGTCCCGTGCTCCTCTCAATGCCGAAGTTCGAAGTTCGTCCCGGCGCGACATTGTGTCGGGCTGCCCCGGCCGTCGCGGGCGGCTGACCGTACCCCGACATGCTGGATCGCCGCCGCCAGGACACGAGCCTGCCCGCATTGGCCCGAGGGCCCCGCGGCGTGATTCTGTGCGCCATGACCGCCGCCCTCGACGCACTGACGAAGCTCCGCCGCTTGGAGGCCGAGCGCCTCGACGCGGTCGAGGCCGGCCTTGGCGAGAACGCCCTCTACATGGGCGACCTCGAGAACGACATCGAAGCCTCCCGCGCCACCTACTTCGGCCTCGTCGTCACCGAGATCGCCACGCTGCGCGCCCAGCTCAGCGGCCCGCAGGTCGGCTAGACCCTGACCCACTGCTTCTGACCGTTCGGGCCGGACACCGGCACGAACCGGCCCGCTTCCGCGTCGAGACCATCGTCCCGCGGATCCTGCCGTCCGCATCCCACGCGGATCGTGAGAGGATCGACGGCATGCCCGGACCGCTCGAGGTGACCGTGGAGCCGTGGGGCCCCGATCCCGACCGCGTCGCCGAGGCGGCGCAGACCGCGCTGAAGCGCGCGCGCACGAACGCCAGGCTGATCGGCCTCCAGCCGCTCGACGCCGGCGCCGAGCCCGTCCCGCCCGAGGTGGTGCGGGCCACGGTCTACGACTACGAGGAGGAGCAGGCGCTCCTGGTCGACGTCCCGCTCGACGGCGGCGCGCCGACCCGCGTCGTCGCGACCGCCCGGCAGCCGCTCCCAAGCCCGGACGAGCTCGCCGCTGCGATCGAGGTCGTCGGCGAGGACCCGGAGCTCGGCCCGAAGCTGCGCGACGGCCGCCTGGCCACCTACCGCTCGATGCCGCCGCTCGTGGAGGAGGAGCTGCCCGACGGGCGCATGGAGCGAACCGTGACGGTCGGCCTGCGCCCGGCCGACGGCGACGACGGGCACGAGATCGTCGGCGTCAAGCTCGGCCGTCGCGAGGTCGTGCGGTTCGACGGCAACGCGCCGCCCACCTCGCTCGCAGAGGCCCGCCGCTGCGGGATCCCCGACGCCGGCCAGGCCTCCGTCTACGCCCGCGCCGGCGCGGCGCGCATCACGGTCTCCCGCGACGGTGAGCGGCTGTGGAGGCTGATCGCGGTTCGCCCCGCGGCCTCGTCCGGCGCGCAGGGCTCGGCCGTCGAGCTGCGCGGCGTCGCCTACCGGGGCAAGCGCGTGCTCCGGCGCGCGCACGTGCCGATCCTCAACGTCCGCTACGAGAACGACGCCTGCGGCCCGTACCGCGACTGGCAGAACGAGGAGAGCCGCTTCAAGGCCACCGGCGCCGCCGTGGCGCCCGGCTTCCGGCTCTGCCCGCAGCCCGCCGAGACGATCCTCGAGTCCCACAGCGACCAGGGGAACTTCGCCGGCGTCGCCGTCTACGTCGACGGGGAGGAGGTCGTCCTCGTGAGCGAGCTGACGGCCGGCTGGTACCGCTACGTCAGCCGCTGGCGGCTGCACGCGGACGGGACGATCAAGCCGCGCTTCGGGTTCGATGCCGTCAACAGCTCGTGCGTCTGCAGGACCCACCACCACCATGCGTACTGGCGGCTCGACTTCGACATCGGCGGCGCCGGCGACGACGTCGTGCTCGAGCACAACGACCCGCCGCTGCCCGGCCATCCCGACGCGTGGCACGTGCTCAGGCACGAGGTCCGGCGCGCGAAGAACCCCGGCCGCAAGCGCCGCTGGCGCGTCCGCAGCCAGGGCAGCAACTCGGGTTACGTGATCACGCCGGGCGCACACGACGGCGAGGCGGACGGCTACGGCGTCGGCGACCTCTGGGCGCTCCGGTACCGCTCGAACCAGATCGACGACAGCGCGGTGGCGACGTCGACGCGCGCGCACCTCGACGCCTTCGTGAACGGCGAGTCGATCGTGGGCGCGAACGTGGTCGTCTGGTACGCCGGCCACTTCAAGCACGAGACGGCGCACGCGAACCACCACGCGGCGGGCGGCGGCCACATCGTGGGCCCGACGCTGAGGCCGGACCGCTGGTGACGGAGCCGCTGCGCGCGACACCGCGACGTGGCGCCGGCGGCGGCGCCGTCGAAGAACCCGGTGCTGCGCCGAGTTAGGGTCCGCGCATGGCGAACGTCCCGGACTGGCGGGCAGGCGACGCCGTCGGCGCCGCGGGTGCGGGAGAGGACCTCGTGGTGCTGGGCAGCGGGCGCTACCGCGTCCGCCGCCGCGAGGCCTGGGGCCCGTGGCACGACGTGCCGGGCTGGCCCGCCGTGGCGACCGCCGGCCTGGCGCTGGCCGAGCTCGACGGCGCCCGCGCCGCGGTCGTGCTCGCCGGCAGCCGCTACCGGATCGGGCGCGGGCTGGGGGAGGACGGCGCGGTCACCGCGGGCTGGAGCCGCTGGCGCGCCGTCCCCGACCCGCCCGGCGACGGCGGGGACCTGGCGGTTGCCGACCTCGACGGGCGCCCTGCGCTGATCGCCGTCATCGCCGGCTGCTACCGCGTCGGCTTCGGGCTGCGCGCGGACGGGGCCGTCGAGCGCTGGAGCGACTGGGTCGCGATCCCGGACTGGCGCCCGGCGGCCGACCTCGGCGCCGCGGCTGCCGATCTCGACGGGGACGGGCGGCCCGAGCTGCTCGTGCTGAGCGCGGGCGCACATACCGTCGGCTGGGGGCTCGACGCCACCGGCCGGGCCTCCGACGGCTGGGGCACTTGGAGCGAGCTGCCCCACTGGCCGGACGAGCGCACCGTGTCGGCCGCCTTCGCGGGCACCGACCTGGTCGCGATGGCGGGCGGGACCTTCCGCGCCGCGGCGCCCGAGCTCGATACCGCCCAGGCGGCCGAGCTGGGCGCCTGGCGCATCCTCGACTTCGACTCCCAGATCCTCGCCGTCCACGCCGCCCTGCTGCACACCGGCGACGTGCTGTTCTTCGCCGGCTCGGGAGCCGACGTGAACGACCACGAGGCGCACCGGTTCCGCACGCGCGTCTGGCACTACCCGAGCGCTCGCTTCACCGCGCCCCGCACGCCGATCGACCTCTTCTGTGCCGGCCAGACGTTCCTGCCCGGTGGGCGGCTCCTGTCCGCTGGCGGAACGAGTCGCTACGGCCCGTTCCGCGGCCTGCGCGACGCGCTCACCTTCAACCCGCAGACGCTCAAATGGGCGCGCGTGCGCAGGATGGTGCGGGCCCGCTGGTACCCCACGCTGCTCACGCTCGGCGACGGTCGCGTGCTCTCGGTCTCCGGCCGCGGCGCCGACGGCCAGCTCGACCGCGTGCCCGAGGTCTACGAGCCCGGTCGTGGCTGGCGGAACCTGCCGTCGCCGGGGCTGCTGCCCTGGTACGCGCACCTGTTCCTGCTCGCCGACGGCCGCGTCTTCTACTCCGGCGGCCAGATGAGCGGCAACCGGGGGGCGCGGCCGCAGACCTGGAAGCCGTCGGACGGCCGCCCGGCCGTCGTGCCCGGGCTGCCGGCCGCCGACCTGCGCAACCAGGCCACCAGCGTGCTGCTCGGGCCGGCGCAGGACCAGCGCGTGATGATCATCGGCGGCGGCGGCGCGGACATCCACGACCACGGCGACGACGACCACCATCCGCACGAGCGGGCACCGCACGTCGCCACCGACAGCGTCGCGATCGCCGACCTCGCGGCCGCCGAGCCGCGCTACCGGCGCGCCGCCTCGCTCCACCACGCGCGCATGCACCTCAACGGCACGCTGCTGCCCGACCGCACGGTGCTGGCCAACGGGGGCGCCCGGGTCGAAGAGCACCGCGTGGAAGCCGCGCTGCACGCCGAGCTCTACGACCCCCGCACCGGGCGCTGGACCGAAGCGGCGAAGTCGCGCGTCCCGCGGCTCTACCACTCGATCGCACTTCTGACCCCAGACGGGCGCGTCATCACCGCCGGCTCGAACCCGCGGCCGCGCGACGACGAGCTGCGGATCGAGGTCTTCCTCCCGCCGTACCTGTTCGGCGGCGCGCGCCCGCGGCTCGAGCTCAGCCGCGATCGCGCCCGCCACGGCGCGCGGCTCGCCGCCACCTCGCCGGATGCCGACCGCCTGCGCGAGGTGAGCCTGGTCCGGCCCAGCGCCGTCACGCATGCCTTCAACAACGACCAGCGGCTGATCGACGTGCCGTTCGAGGTGACCGGGCCGGGGCGGCTGCGGCTGCAGCTCCCGCGCAGGCGCACGCTGGCGCCGGGCGGCTGGTACCTGGTGTTCGCCGTCGACGCCGGCGGCATCCCGTCGGTCGGGCGCTGGCTCCTCCTCGGCTGATTCGGCTAGCCGCACCGCGACCGGGCAAGACTCCTCTCGCCAGACGCCTGCCACCCCGGTCGGCGCGCGGCCGCCGCGCTGGGACAGTGCTCGATATGAAGCGAGTCGCCCTCAAGGGCCTGTCATTCCGCCCCACTCGGGCCATCCTCACCGCGCTGGCGATCGTCCTCGGCGTCGCCATGATGAGCGGCACCTACGTCCTCACCGACACGATCGGCAAGGCGTTCGACGACATCTTCGCCGCGTCCTACCAGGACACCAGCGTGGTCGTCTCCGGCCGCGAGGTGGTCAAGGGCGAGGGCGCGACGGTGCCGGAGTCGCTGCTCGCGAAGGTCCGGCGGCTGCCCGGGGTCGATGCGGCCGGCGGCTCGCTGATGAACCTCAGCGACACGAGCTCCGCGCGGATCCTGGACGAGAAGGGTCAGCCGGTGGGCGGAGAGAACGCCGCGTCGCTGGGCGTCGGGATCGACGCGAGCCAGCCGCGCTTCAACCCGCTCAAGCTGACCGACGGCGAGTGGGCGGCGGGCGGCGACGAGGTGGTCGTGGACGCCGGCACCGCGAAGGCGCAGGGCTTCGGCGTCGGCGACCCGGTGCGGATCTCCGCGCGCGGCTCGGCGAAGACGTTCCGCATCGCGGGCATCGCCCGGTACGGGAACGTCGACTCGCTCGGCGGCGCGACGATCGCCGTGTTCGACATCGCGACCGCGCAGAAGCAGCTCGGCAAGCCGGGCCGGCTCGACACGATCTCCCTGGCGGCCCGACCGGGCGTGTCGGACGCGCAGCTCGTCCGACAAGTGGAGCCGCTGCTGCCCCGCGGCGCGCGCGTGCAGACCGCGGACCAGCGGGCGCGGGCCGACTCCGCCGACACGAAGAGCTTCATGCGCTTCATCCAGTACTTCCTGCTCGCGTTCGCGGTCATCGCGCTCGTCGTCGGCGGGTTCGTCATCTTCAACACGCTGTCGATCACCGTCGCCCAGCGCGCCCGCGAGTTCGCGACGCTGCGCACGCTCGGCGCCTCGCGACGGCAGATCCTGCGCTCGGTGCTGCTCGAGGGCGCGGTCATCGGCGCGCTCGCCTCGCTGGCCGGGCTCGGCGCCGGGATCCTGCTCGCGAAGGGGCTCAGCGCGCTGCTGGGAGCGCTGCAGATGGACATGCCGCAGGCCTCGACCGTGGTCGCCACCCGCACGATCGTCGTCTCGCTCGCCGTCGGCGTGCTGATCACCCTGCTGGCCTCGCTCGTGCCGGCCCTGCGCGCGACCCGCGTGCCGCCGATCGCCGCCGTCCGCGAGGGCGCCGCGGTCCCGCGCTCCCGCGCCTCGGGCGCCGTGCCGGTCGCTGCGATCGCGATCCTGGTGGCGGCGCTCGGCTCGCTCGCCTACGGCTCCCTCGCGACCGGTCTGAGCACCGGCGCAACGCTGCTCGCGCTCGGCGGCGGGTTCCTGGCGCTGGTCGCCGGCGTCGCGCTGGTCGCGCCGCGCCTGGTCGGCCCGCTCGTCGCGGTGCTGGGCCTGCCGGCGCGGCGGCTCGGCGGCGCCTCCGGGGCGCTCGCCGGCCGGAACGCGACCCGCAACCCCGGCCGCACCGCGACCACCGCCGCGGCGCTGATGATCGGGCTCGCGCTCGTGACGGCCGTCGCCACGCTCGGCGCCGGGCTCCGGCACTCCACGACCGCCGCGCTCAGCGACCAGGTCAGCGCCGACTACGTCGTCACGCCCGGGGCCGGCGCCGAGCGGTTCGCCAAGTACGCGAGCCAGACGCTGCCGGCGATCCCGGGCGTCGGCACCGCATCGGTCGTCCTCGACGGCAAGGCGCGGGCGCTCGGCAAGGACGTTCAGGTCGTGGGCGTCGACCCCGCCACGATCGCGCGGACGTACCGGTTCAACTGGACCGCGGGCTCGCTCGACGGGCTCGGCGGCGACGGCGCCGTCGTCAAGCGCTCGTTCGCGGACAAGCACCACCTGCGGGTCGGCAGCCGCTTCACGATCACCGGCCCGACGGGCCGCCGGCTCGCGCTCAGCGTGCGCGGCATCCACGAGCCGCCGGCGTTCGACAAGGTCGCTCCGGTGCTCGGACCGATCGCGATCTCGAGCGACGGGTTCGCGCCGGTGTTCCCGCGGCCGAAGATCCTGCTCGGACTGCTCGAGCTCGACCGCGCGCCGACGCCGGCGACGATGGCGACGGTCCAGCGGTTCCTGCGCCGCGCGCCCGGCACCGAGGTCCAGACCACGGCCGAGTGGGCCGAGAGCCAGGCCGCGCCCATCAACAACCTGCTGAACCTGCTCTACGTCCTGCTCGCGCTCTCGATCGTGGTCAGCCTCTTCGGCATGGTCAACACGCTGATCCTGGCGGTGTTCGAGCGGACCCGCGAGCTCGGCATGCTGCGCACGATCGGCATGACGCGCCGCCAGGCGCGCCGCATGGTCCGGCACGAGAGCACGATCACGGCGCTGATCGGCGCCGGGCTCGGCCTGCCGGTCGGGCTCGCGCTGGCCGCCGTCGTGACCCGTGCGCTCGCGGACCAGGGCCTGCGGTTCGCGGTCCCGACCGGGATGCTGGCCGCGTTCGTGGCCGGGGCGGTCGTCGCCGGGCTGGTCGCGGCGATCGTGCCGGCCCGCCGGGCCGCGCGGCTCGACGTCCTGCGCGCGCTGCAGTACGAGTGACCGCCCTGGTCTGCGACGATGCGCTCGTCGCGACCAAGGAGGATCAGGTGGCCTCTCGACTCAATCCGTACATCAGCTTCCCCGGCACTGCGCGGGACGCCATGGAGTTCTACGAGGGCATCTTCGGCGGGACCTTGTCCCTGAGCACGTTCGGCGAGCTCGGAGGGCAGGACGCCCCCAACCCCGACCAGATCATGCACGCCATGCTCGAGACGGACAGCGGGTTCACGCTCATGGGTTCCGACACCCCGCCCGGGATGGAGCACGACCCCGGTAACAACATCGCCATCAGCCTCAGCGGCGACGACGGCGGTGAGCTGCGCGGCTACTGGGAGCAGCTGAGCGAGGGCGGCACCGTGACGATGCCCCTTGAGAAGCAGATGTGGGGCGACGAGTTCGGTATGTGCACCGACCGGTTCGGCATCGCCTGGATGGTCAACATCGCCCAGCCGCATGCCGGAACGTGAGCCCATCGAGACGACCAACCTCGACACGATCTACGGATCGCAGACGATCCCGTGGAGTCGCCCGCGCGACCTGCTCGCCGTCGGGGCGTTCAGCGGCGCCGGGACGCCGACGTTCCTCGGCACCGTGAGACCCGACGGCCGGCCGCATGCGGCCGGGGTCGGCGCCGCCTGGTACGACGGCGACCTGTACTTCCAGTGCGGGCCCGGAACTCGCAAAGCGCTCAATCTCGCGGCGAACCCGGCCTGCACGATCTCCGCGAGCCTGCCGGGGATGGACCTCGTCCTCGAGGGCGAGGCGCAGCGCGTCACCGACGCGGCGACGCTCGAGGCGCTCGCGGCGATCTACCGCGACGGCGGCTGGCCCGTGCAGGTCGAAGGCGACACGTTCACGGCGCCGTTCAGCGCGCCCAGCGCCGGCCCGCCGCCGTGGCACCTGTTCCGCCTTGAGACCCACACCGTGTTCGGCGTCGCGAGCGCCGAGCCGCACGGCGCGACCCGCTGGCGCTTCTGAGGGTCGTCAGGCGAGGTCTTCGAAGATCCTGGTCACGACCATCGCCTCGACGGGCTCGACGAGTGCCGCGGCGACCGACCGCTCGTCGGGCCAGCCGGCCGCGATGATCCTTCGACGAGGCGTTCGAGTACGGCCTCGACCTCATCCTCGACGCGCTCGAGACGGGCCGCGGGTAGCCGGTATGCGAGAGATCGGCGAGCGGGACCGGGTCGATGTCCCGCCGTGCTTGGGGTGAACCGACCGCGTGTCTCCGAGCCGCCGGCGAGGGCTCAGGCGGGGCGGCGAGCGTGGCTGGGGTCGGCCCGCGTCATGCCCTCCCGGGGCAGCGCTCGCAAGCTCGCGCTCGAGCGCCCCGGGAGGCCACGCCGCGGCCCGCCCACCGGCACGCGCCGGCTGACCGGCCGCTTCTCGTTTGGCGCCTCCGGGAGGGTGGCACAGCACCGGTCGGCTCGGGTACAGGCTCCCGTGTGCAGTCGCGAATCGGAGTACCGATCCCGGAAGATCGGAGGCTTCTCCGCCGGCGTTCGCGTCCCGGGATCTGACTCAACAATTCGCTGCTTCGCGCGCCGGGATCAGCTCGCCGGAAGCGCTGCTTTAAGCGAAAGGGACACTCCGCCGGCTACGCGACCTGCGTGCTCAGATCACGCGAAAGCACTAGTACGGACCGGGCGCAGCGGGGATCCAGGCGAGTCAATCGATCTATGAATTTGCGCAAACCGGCGCGGTCCGTTCAAGAATCCGCAAACCGGACCCCTGGGGATGCCGCGATTGCCGGACTATCACGAGCTCGAAGCACAACTGGAGGAGCAACTCGGCCGAACTGCGCGGTTCCGCCGAGTGGCCTTCCATGTCCACTCGCCTGACAGCTACGACTGGGGAAAGGAGGGCGATCCTCAGCTAAACGCTCGCGAGCGGTTCGACGGTCAGGCTGGCCTCGACGCGTACCTCGACGTACTCGGCGAACACCTCGACATCGTTTGCATTACCGATCACATGAGGTGCGGCCTCGCGTCGGCACTTTCGCAGCGTGCGCAGCAGCGAGATGACCTAAACCTCGTGGTCTTCCCTGGCGTCGAAGTCTCTTGCCGCGTGCCCCCCGGCCACTCCGATGCCATCCATGTCCTAGTCGCCTTTCCGCCGGGGACTAGGCCGGACGTCATCGAGCGGATCTTCGCAGGACAGGGCGACCTACCGGGACTCGACGATCGAACAGGACACGAGGAAATCAGAGTTAACTCCTTGGCCGAATGGAGTCGACGCATCACCGACGCAGGCGCAATGTTCGTGTTTGCGCACATCGACCAACCCCAGCGCGGACACCGGGCGTACGTCCGGCGGCGGCGGGGCGAGTCAATGGAGATGATGGGCGCCGACCTCAACGCCGAGACCGTCCGTACGATCTCCAACGAGTACGCCGAGCACCTCGTCGATCTCGCACCCGCTGCGGTCGAGGTCAAAGAGGGCGGAGCGGATCATGAGCACTACGCGAAGTTCACAACCGCAGACGGCCGCGTACATCGCGTCGCGGCTGTGGCGCGCGCCGATCATCACGCAGTCGAAGACTTCGCGAATCGGTACGCGATTACGTACGCCAAGGTGTCTCGCTCCGACTTCGAGTGTGTGCTCGACGCTCTTCGGTTCTTCGCGACGCGGATTCGGTTCGTAGACGACCTGCCTGCCGCCCCCTCGCCGCGCATCGTCGGCATGCGGCTTCGTTCAACCGGAGCAGGGTTGTTCGAGAACGCAGTCGTGGCCTTCAACGAAAATCTCAACTGCCTAATCGGCCCGCGAGGCTCCGGCAAGAGCACCGTCGTCGAAGCATTACGGTACGTCCTCGGCAAGACGGGGGAGCTTGAGGCTGCGGCACACGGCGAAGGTCCGGAGAGTAGCTTCGCCCGCCTCGCGCGCGAGACTCAGATCGCAAATCTGCGTGACACCCAAATCGAGCTGATCTACGAACTGGCCGGCGGCGAGCGCGCCGTCTTGGGCGCTACCTTCGATCCGGACGAGCTCGTGACAACCAGGGTCTTCACGCTCGAGGGCGACGATCGTCACGTCGGCACCGACGCGGTCAGTGAGCGGTTTGCTGCGCGCATTTTCTCGTGGAGCGAGATTGAGACGTTGGGACGCCGGCCAGAGCTCCAGCGCAGGCTGATCGACCGACTTGCCCCTGATGTGCCTGCTCGTCGACTAGACCGGGATGCGGCACATGCGGCCCTCGTCAATAACCGGCTCGCCATCGAGAGCCTGATGGGGAAGCTCGTTGAGCTCATGGCCGTGCAGGATGGCGCGCTCCGCCGCTATGCCGAATACAAGACTTCGTTTGAGCTCCTCAACACGGATGAGGTACAAGAGCTCTTCGGCACTCTCGACGCGGCACGGGAGCAGGTCGAACTGCTGGAGCGCGCTTTCACCCAGATCGACGGCCTAGCGGAAGACGTCGCCATGCTTCAGTCGTCGTTCGCCGTCGATGCAACCGACTCCATTGTTGGTGATGCGGACGAGCGTCTGGAGCGGTGGTTCGACCAAGGCATCGGACGGACGCTGCGACTGCACGACTTGGCGCGCATCGGCGCGGAAACAGTCGCGACGCTGCTTCGCGAGATCGACGAGCGTCGGGCTCTGCTGCTAGAAGCGTTGGAGCAGGAGCGTGCCGAGGCCGATCGCCGTGAAGCCGAACTCCGTGAGAAGACCAACGCGGAACCTGGCCAGTCCATCCGACGCGATCAACGCGAGGACGCGCGCCACCGCTACACGACTGCCTCGGATCTTCGGGAGCGCTACCGGGGAACGTACGCGTCGCTCGTGCGAACGCTCGACGACCGCCGAGCTCTAGTCGAGCAGCTGAGAGTAGTCGAGACCGGAATGGCGCAGGCTCGCCAATCCACGGCTGAGGGGTTGACCGGACGCCTGGCTTCGCTCGAAGCCACGGATTCCACAATCGCTGTCGAGGTTGAGCCGCGTGCGGACCGCCGGTCCCTCCGGGCGCACTACGACACCTTCCTAACCCTGGAGCGGGGCGGACACTACCGGCAGCGGGAACTGCCGGAGAGACTTGCAGCCTTCGAGCCGGAGGTAGTCGTGACCGCGATCATCAGCGGGAGCGTTGACAGTCTGCTTGCGGGGCACGGGCTCGAGAGATCAGAAGCAGAACGGCTTGTTTCCGCGTTCGAACTGTTCTCGCAAGACGATGGTGCCGATGTGACAGTCGTGGACACAGCGCTCGTCGAGTTGCTGATCATCGAGGAGCAGCCCATCGACGACTTCGTGAGAATCTATTCGGATGGTGCGCCTGTAGAGACGCTGTCGCCCGGAGGGCGCAGCAGCGCGATGCTTCCACTCATCGCGATGGCTGAAACGGTGCCGCTCATCATCGACCAGCCGGAGGACAATCTCGACAACCGCATGGTCGGTAGGACACTCACATCGATCCTCGCCGAGCTCAAAGAGCACCGGCAGATCATTGTCACGACTCACAACCCGAATATCGTGGTGGGCGGCGATGCTGAGCAGGTTGTAGTGCTTGACGCCCCGCAGGCGCGCGGGGCGCAACGTGAGGACACGGGAAGCATCGATGATGACGCAATTATCGACCACGTAATTCGAATTATGGAGGGCGGCAAGGAGGCGTTCGAGGAGCGCGAACGTCGCTATGAAGGCCATCTCGGGTGACGGCGTCGGCCTTGGGACTGGCTTCCACTAAACGGCCGGTCGCCGCGAAGCCGACTGCTCCGCCGTGAAGCGGCGCGGTTGGGATCACGAATTCCTCTCCCACGTCCTCCCGATGAGACGGAATCCATTGGGATCTGATGTTGGTGAAGCTACCTACTGCTTTCCGCGACCGGCAGCAGTCGGGCGGCACGGCGCCAGCCGGGATGAGACGCTCCGGCCATGTTGATCAGGGCCGCAGCGCTGATCGAGGGACTCGGTTTGGAGACGCCGGTCACGCTCGAGCCGTTCGTCGTTCGGCCTGTCTCGCTCGACCGGAAGTTCATCGGTCGAGACGGCCGCGCCATCTTCAACGCCGAACTCGCGGACGCGGCCTTTGTGACCTACGTCGACCAGCCCACCTGGGGCGCGCAGCTATGGCTCCGCCGGAAACTCGCGCTCGCCATCTGCTCCCCGGTGGAGGGCGACGCGCGTGCGATAGCCGTGATCCACGCAGTGAGTGGTCGGATTACCGACGTACTCGCGCTCGCCCACGGCGGGGATCCGCGCGTGTACATCAGCGCGTTTGAGCTCAGCGAAGACGACGGCACAACCTGGCGCGCCGCAGCCGTGATGCTCGGCGAGGGCCCATACCCGGGTAGCACTCTGGATCGGCTCGCAGACGGACGAGGACTGCCAGCGCTCGACCCCGCAGCCGTTTGGCGCGCGGCGCCGGCGGACCCGCGCCTAGCGCTGTGGCTATCGCTGCACCGCGCGGCCGTCGCCGAGCGCGTGTGGGACGCGCGAATGTTCCGCTTCTGCGCGCTCCTGGAAACCATCGCCCGCGAGACCTACCCACAACCAGCCCCCGTCCTCGACGCTCACGGAGCGCCGATCCTGAACGCGCAAGGTAGTCCGACCGACACGGCCGCGGTGCGCGGCGCGGCGTACATGCTCTTGCGCAGAGGGCTGCACGCGCTTGATTTGGACGAAGCGGTGCTCCGCGCACATCCTGACCGCCCGCTATGGGACGAGGTCGGTGTTTGGTACGACGTGCGCAACGCGGTCGCGCACGAAGGGGCTTGCCGGCTGGAGCCAACCCCAATGCGCAGACCCGCCGTCCGCGAGCGGATCGCTGCAGCGTTTCAGGTAGCAGGACGCGGTGACCTTGAGCGGGGATCGCAGTCGTACGCCGACGCATGCGCCGGCGGCGCCGAGGTTGTGCTCCGGGCGATCGCGCTCGGGCGCCTTGTACTTCCCGCTCCGTGACGCCGCCGTCGCTCGCCGACGAACGACCTGGCCGCACGTCGAGCGGCTACTTCCGCTTTGCGCCAGATGGAGCACTCGTCCGGATGACCGGCGCACTTGCGCGTGTGCCTCAACGCGATAGCGGGCTTCGCGCGGCCGACGCGTCGCCGCGCCGCTACGAGTCGTCCAGCATGCCAGTCAAGTACCCGTTCATCGCCGCGCGCGCGAACCGAAGCGTGCCATCAGCCATCGCTTCGGCTTCCTCGCGGGTCGCCTTGACGCGCGGCGATCCGTCCTCCCACGTGAGCAGGCACGCGGACGCGAGGTCGCGCATGGCCCAACCGCCGGCATGCGGCACCGGCTCGTAGTAGCGGGCGACTTCTTCGGGCGGGTAGTGGCGTGAATCACTCACAGGCGCGCCACCCTACGCGCCGCGAAGTACCCCGCGCCGGTAGGCAGGCCCGGCCCAGCGTAGACGCGCACGAGGCTTTAGCACCGGGCCAGGCACCTCTCGAGGTCATGGCCAGGGGGCTACTGGCGCGTCACGCTACGCAAACTATGCCTCCGGTCGTTGACTCTCCTACGCGCCAACGAGTAGCTTTCCGCCCGCATGTACCTCACGGACGAGGCGACGGAGATGTACAGGATGGAGTGGCGCCGAGACAGCAACCTCCGGTCGGCCCTGTTGGCGCTCGGCATCTTGGCTCAGGTGCCACTGCTGCTCGCGCTTCCGGCCTTTGACCGGACCATGTTCGACGACTCCGTGTTCGCCGCCGCAGGGTCCGTGACGTTCTTCGCGGCACTGATCTACGTGCTCGGGCCGGCGGACTACTACCGGAACCAATGGCAAAGACCCGAGTGCCGATCCGCGCGGATCGAGGGGATCAAGGCCGTAACAATCGCGATCGGCTGCGAAGCGGTGATGGTCTTCGGAACGGCGTGGGCGGGGGCAGGCTCATAGCCGCAGGAAGCTGGTCCTTCGCCACCGCCGCCAGCGGTAGCAGCACAACACCCGAGCAAGATGACGTCGGACATCCAGGAGCGTGCTGCTGCTTCCGCTGACGCCTGCAGGGAGCAGCGCCGCGTCCCGGCCGAGCGGTTGAGTCCCACTGGCGCGACGCAGGTCGAGCGGGATCGGTGGGCGACGACGAACCTAGTGGCGGCTTGCTTCGCGTACTACCTATCCGTCTTCAGATGATGTGCTGCAGGATCGCGTCGTGCACAAGCTGCGCCTTGTCATGGCCCCGGAACTCGCATTCGTGCGTAGCTCCTCCAACGAGGATGGCGACCTCGCTGGTGGACGACCACTTGCCGAGCATGCTCTTGTTCGACACGAAGGACACCGCTTGCACGCGGCTGTAGGGCACGCTAGTGAGGGCGACCTTCTTACCCACGAAGCTGTTGTCCTGAAGGATCACGCGGCGGTCCGTGAGCCCCACGAAGCCCGTCCCTGCGCCGGTGCAGTCGTAGACCGCGATGATGCTCTCGCCGGGCATCAGGCCTTCCCTAATCCGGTCGTACTGCTCCTGCTTGTCGAAGGTTGGCGCTGCCGTCGCCATTGAGGCTTCCTCCTATCCGCTTCGCTCATCCGAAGCGATCAGCCTTCCAGAGTTGGAGCCGCGACAGCAACGGCCCGTCCGTCCAGTTGTCCGCCAGGCGACCAGTGCTCACCGAACGCTGCTTCCGCCTGGCTCCGCTACTGAGCGAAGGCGACGCGTGAGTGCTGCTTAGCGCGAGCGGCGGCGTTGCTGCGAGCGTCGTCAGAGTCCGGCTGAGCCGCCGATGGCGCACTTGAGCTGGCAACCGCAGTGCCGACAGCTGCTCGCGACACTTATCGCTCATCGCTCTGCGTTGACCTCGATGCCGCCGACATTCGCAGAGATACCCGCCGCTCGGAACACCTCACAAACCTGATCCCGGAACGCGAAGTCGTCTCGCCAGGCACCGAACGCCCATTGCGCCACCGCGATGGTGAGGCTGCGTCGGTCCGGGGCTGATATGCGGACGTACTGATACGTCAGCCCGGCGTGACGGACGACTCTCAATGCTTCCGCGGAGTCCCTGTCAGTAAGCCTCGCCGAGACTGTGGCAACTCGCGGATCGAACGCAGTGCGCCACACCAAGCGCCGACGCACAAACCGCTCACACAGCCGTTGCTTCCACGCCCAGGCGGGCAACCAGGCCGTGCAAAGCGAGGCCAGGCCCACCGCGTAGGCCGCGAGATCGCCGCGAACCACGAAGACGCCGAGCGCAAGCAAACTGGGAGGGACCGCGACTGCGATCAGGAATAGCGCGCCGCCCGCAGTTGCCCGGAGCCATGAGGAGGCGCGCTCGTACTGACCGAGCACTGCACGAGCGTCGCGGTATGAGGGGGGAGGCGTGGGCGAGGGATAGATGCCGCCAGTCCGCTCCATCCGATCCTCCAGAAGTGCCACAAGCGACGGTGTAGCACGCGTCGCAGCGGAAGCCCTCATGTCGGCGGCCTCGTTATCGCTGTGCGCGAGACGGAGCTGTCTCCTCGGCCCGAGCGCGTCATGGCCCTCGTTGTACGACGCAATGCCAGCGCGGACGCGGCGGCGTCGCAGGTCACGTGTCGGGTTCCACGGTGGCTCCACGCTCGTCGCAAAGTTCGAGCAGCCGCTTTGCTTCGGCGTTGCTGACAGGGAATTGCGTGATCCCGCGTCGCACGCGGTTGAGGATGGACAGGCCCGCGAGCGTGAGTACCTCGCGCAACTCGTCCTCGGTCAAGCGTGTGTCGAGGACGGACTCGATCCAGACCGGCACCCGGGGACGGTGGCCCTCGAACTCGCGCTCATGCCCAACCAGCCGGTACTGGAGATTGCTGTCCGGCAAGCTCCACGTGGGACCCAGGATTTGGCCCACGGCGATGATGCCGGGACGCTCTCCCATGCCGGCGCGCCAAAAGAACACGCGATCGCGCGGCCGAAGCTCGTCTGCAAACTGATCAGCGCGCCAGACCGTGTACGGTCCGACGTCGCGTCTGGCAACGTCCTCGAAGAAGGCGTCGAGGTTCCACCGCTTCGGGTTTCCCTGAAATATCCATGAAGCCATCTGGGCGGGTCGATCGTCCCACGCCGACTGAGCCTTGACGAGGTATCGGTCGCTAATGCGACCGTGGGCGGCGAAGGCGTCATGTGGCGTTGCTGCGCGGGCCGCAGCATCCGCCGCGCGTACCGCCCCTCGGTCGAGGGGCTCGCCGGGTATTGAGTGCTGCTTAGCGCGAATTGGAGCAGCCCGCGGTTCCGACTCACGGAGGGCGGGCTCGTCTGGCTTTCGCGCCGTGGCGGGCAGGTCGATGCTTGCGCGGAGTGCCGTGATGAGCCAGCATCGCTGCTCCAACCGCTGACCGAGGAGGAGCAGTGGCTCGTACACCGCAGGAGGTCTTCCAGCACCACGCCGAGGCGCTGGGTTCCGAAGACATCGAGGCGATCGTCAGCGACTACGCCGACGACGCGATCTTCATCACACCGGCGGGTGTGTTGCGCGGCAAGGATGAAGTGCGCAAGGCGTTTGAGAAGCTGACTTCGGAGGTGCCGGGTGCCGAGTGGGAGCTGCCGACGCAGATCTACGAGGACGACATCCTGTTGCTGGAATGGAAGGCGACCTCTGCGGGCTCCAAGGTCGAGGATGGGATCGATACGTTCGTCTTTCGGGACGGCCTGATTCGCGTTCAGACCGTCCGCTACACGCTGCAGCGAACATGAGCGCCGCGCGCCGCCGTCGCAGCGCGCATGGAGCACTCGTCCGAAGGGACGGCGCGCTCTCGCGTGTGTCGCTTCTATGTCAAGAAATTGAGTTGGGGGAGGGTGGTGTCCTGGTCGGGTGGGGCGACTGAAGTAGGCGCCAGACGCGGCGGGCGAGGTAGCGCTTGAGGCAGCGGATCGCCTCGCGGGTGCTCTTGCCTTCGCTGCGGCGACGTTCGATGTAGTCGCGGGTCTGCGGGTGACAGCGCGCGCGGGTGACGATCACGCGGTGCAGCGCGGCGTTGATCTGGCGGTTGCCACCCTGGTCGAGCCGGTGGCGCTGCGTGTTGCCCGAGCTGGCGGGGATCGGCGCGACGCCGGCGGCGCGGGCCAGTTTCGCCGAGGTCGCGAAGCGCTGGGCGCCGGCGATCTCGCCGACCAGCTTGGCCGCCGTCAGCGGCCCGAACCCGGGCTCGGTGAGCAGTTGCGGCGCGATCTGCTCGACGAGCTCGGCGATGTCGCGCTTGAGCCCGTTGATCGCCAGGGTCAGCTCGCGCAGGCGGCGCAGCTCGTCGCGCGCGATCCGAACGCGCATCGTTTGCTCGGCCCGGGCCAGACGCCGGCCGATCCGCGTGCTCCACCTCTTCGAGAACAGCGCGCCGCCCGGCAGCCGTAGCTCCGGCCACAGATCGTGCAGATGCCAGAGCAGCGTGCTGTTGAGCTCGACGCGATGGCAGACCAGCCGTTCGCGATGGTCGACGAGCAGCCGCAGATCCAGCTCGGGCCCGTCCAGGTGCGCCTCCGGGAACGACTGAAGGCCCTCCTGCAGCGCGACGCGGGCCACGTTGAGCGCGTCGATCGGGTCGGATTTGCCGCGCTGGCGGGCGCTCTTGCGCGCCTTCGCGGTCAGGTGGGTCGGGATTCGCAGTACCCGCTCACCGCGCTCGATCAAGAACCGCTCCAACGACCCCGACACGTGTCGGCAATCCTCAAGCGCCCACGCGCGGTCCTCGTCGAGCTCGCGCGCCCACTGCAACAGGGCGCCGAACCCCCGCTGGCCGACGGGGACGATCTGCTCGCCGAGCCGCTCGCCGGTTGGCGCCGCGACCGCAGCGATCGCGTGCGAACGCTTGTGAGTGTCCGCGCCGAGCACGATCATTGCCTCGTCCTCCTGTCTCGAACAGAACGGACGCCTGGCGGACACGGCTTGCTGGACGCGACGCCACGCATCTATCAAGTCACGCCAGACATCCCCGACCGGCGACGAGCGACAAAACACAAGGAAGTCAGGCCCTAGCCGGCCGACAGCCTCAATGAGAGTCAGCTCGCCGCCCGGTCGGGACCCTCTCCTCCGCGTCGGACGTCACCGACGAGCTCAATCAGAACAGCAAGCCTCGATGCGACAGCGAGCGGGCCCGCATGCGCTGACGCTCGTGCCGAGCGGGCGTATGTCGAGGCGCCTTGGAGACCGTCCGCCCTCCGCGCAGGGCGACAAGCGCGGGCTCGGATTCAGGAAACTTTGCCGATGATCGCGCGCATCTCCTCGCGGGAGAACGCCCGGAGCGTGGTCGTGCGTATGTTGCCCTGCCCGGCGACGACGAGCAACGCCGCGGCGAGGGTGTCGTCGTCGGGCCCCTCGACCGTCGCCACGATGTCATGGGAACCGAGCGTCCACCAGACGTTGGTGAAGCTGACGCCGAGCTCCTTGAACGCATTCTGCGCGGCTTCGAAGCGATCGACGGTGTCCTTGAAGTTGCGCACGCCCTGGTCGGTCCAATCGATGAGCGCGACGTACTGCGGCATGGGGATCTCCTCTCAAGGGGGCGGCGGGGCGCGCCGGCGAAGAGCGCTTCTCACGGCGCGATCCTCGTGCACTGCGACCCTAACCGGGGAGACCTCGCGCGACAAGCACATGCGCCCTTGCCGCGCCGGACCAGCAGCGAGCCCCGACGCTCGTCGAGATCGCCTTCGGTGAGCGCGAGCGCTTCCTGGATGCGCAACCCGGCTCGCCACATGATCACGATCAGCCCGCGCAGCCGGCGGCCGTGCGCACGATCCCCGGCGGTGCGCATGACGGCGATGATCTCCTCGACCTTCGGCGGGTCGGCCGGGTAACGCAGACCCTTGTTGCCGGGAGCGTGACCGGCGTGGAATCCCGGCATCGTCGCCGGCGATCGACGTCGACCGGCGCCGTCGAGCAGAAGCTCGGACATGACCCCTCCTCGGGTTCGCGGAACGGAACCCGACTATCGGTGCCAGTCGACGCGCCGGGCGACCCGGCCGGTCCGCCGCGCTATCGCTTACGACACTGAGCAGCGGTCAGAGCCGATCCCCGATCAGTATCGCGTGTGCCTCGAAGGAACACCGGTTAGAGCACGTGCAGATCGAGGACTCGTGGTCGCCAGCGCCCGGTGTCGTCTTGGTGGAGTTCAAGCTCCAGCGTGAGGTCCGAGCGTCCCTCTTGACGCGTCCACATGTCGACTGCCACGTGCTTGGAACCGTCGTCCATATCGACCCAGTCGATGCTCCACTCGCCCGGCTGGCCCGGGGGCATGACCAGCTCGACGACTCCGTACTTGCCGTAGTCGCGCGTCCAGAGGTACAGGTCGCCGACGTCCGGCGCCATCAGCGCCAGTCGATCGTCGTCGTGGTCCACAACCGCCCGAACAGTGTCTTGAACAGCGAGCAGTGCGTCCGGCGCCAGGGGCGTCATGAAGGCAGTGTGCCGCGTTCGCGTTCGCGTGGACGGAGTAGTCCGGCCCGCCCGGTGGGCGACTGCCCCGAGAAGGCGCAGCCTCGGCGCGGCCTCCTGTGCATGGACCGTCCCGTCGGTTAGGTTCGCACCATGCCAATCCTCATTCGCTACGCGCCTTCGTCGCTGACGCGCGAGCAATACGACAAGGTCAACGAGATCCTTCAGGAGAACGGCCCCGACGGACCCCCTCCATCCCTCCAACTCCACGTCATGTTCGGTGAGGAGCCGGACCTCCGCGTCAGCGAGGTCTGGGCATCGGAGGACGCTTGGCAGCAAGCATGGGATGGCGGCCTGAAGGAGGCGCTCGCAACGGCCGGCGTCGAGCTCCCCGAGCCCGAGAAGTTCCCGGTTCACGAGGTCTGGGGCAGCCGAGTGGCGGATGGATAACTGAACGAGCAGTTCGGCGCGCGAAGCAGGTCGCCGCGCGCCGATCGCTGCACTCGTTCGCGAACCTGCGCTCGCGTGATAGGAGCACTCGCGCGGGAGTCCGGCTTCAGGCTTCGGTGCCGCCTACGTCTGCCAGCCGGCGAGTCTCTGCGTCTTCGACGGAGGCAGGCGGACTATGGCGCTTCGACGACCCGACCGCCTTCGCGATTTCCGTGAGTTCGTCGATCGACCGTTGACCCAAACCGTGATCGACGCGCTCCTGGCCGATTGACCCGCGGCAGACCGCCAGGGCTGGGGCGTCGAGCGGCGTGCGGGTCAAGAGTCGCGGAGCAGGAGTCGGCCGGTTCGTGCCCTCGACCGTCCAACCACACGCCCGCATCGCAACACCCGCTTGCCTGCGGGCTCAGGACAGCAGCGTCGAGGCGTGGTCCGGCACGTAGGTCTGCGTCTCGCGTGGCGGCCGCTCGTAGCCCCGTGGAGGCGGACGCTTGGGCAGCTTCAGCGCCGGTCGGCTGACGTCCTCGTATTCGAGCGACGACAGCAGGTGGGCGATCATGTTCAGGCGCGCGCGCCGCTTGTCGTCGCTCTCGACGACGAACCAGCGAGCCTCGGCGATGTCGGTGTGAACCATCATCTGGTCTTTCGCCTGCGAGTAGTTCTCCCAGCGGACGATCGACTGAAGGTCCATCGGCGAGAGCTTCCACTGCCGCATCGGATCCTTGAGGCGCGATTTGAACCGGGCCTGCTGCTCGGCATCGCTCACGGAGAACCAGTACTTGCGCAGCAGGATGCCGTCCTCGACGAGCATCCGCTCGAAGATCGGGCACTGGTAAAGGAAGCGGTGATACTCCTCCGCCGTGCAAAAGTCCATCACCTTCTCGACGCCCGCGCGGTTGTACCACGAGCGGTCGAAGAGAACGACTTCCCCCGCCGCCGGAAGGTGAGCGATGTAGCGCTGGAAGTACCACTGGCTCCGCTCGCGCTCGGTCGGTGCGGGAAGCGCGGCGATGCGGGCGACACGCGGGTTGAGGTACTGCGTGACGCGCTTGATCGTGCTGCCCTTGCCGGCAGCGTCGCGGCCCTCGAAGACGATCACGAGCCGTGCGCCTTCGGCTCGAATCCACTCTTGGAGCTTGACGAGCTCGCCCTGGAGCCGGAACAGCTCCCGCTCGTAGACCTTCTTCGGGAAGCGCCCACCAGACTTCGGGGCGGCTGGCTTCGCTGGAGCCGACTGCGTGTGGCGCTTCGCTGTCTTCGTCGCCATGCTGCGAAGCCTACGGCGTCGCCCCCGCTGTCGTTCGGTGCGATGTCGATGCTTCCGCGCCGAAGCGGGTTTGATTCGCGAGAGCCGGCGTCCTGGGTCCAATCAGACCCAGGCGAAACGGTGAGCGGCGCGCTCCCTGCTCGAACGCGAACACCTCGCCCGGCTGCCGCCTCGCGGACGTTCGCGCTGACCCAGGCAAAGCGTGAGGCTGCTCAAGTGCTACTGGCAGGCGAGGTGCGATAGCCGGGCACCGACTCGAGTGCGCTGTCGGGATCCGGCTCGAAAGGAGCAGCGCGACTGCTCTCGTTCCGCCGTGCTCGCCGCGCCGCTACGTCACCCGGCAGGGACACGGGGATCGTCTCGTATGCCCTTCGCGCTTGGCGTCAGGCTCCAGGCGGGCGGTAGTCGACGGATCGCTTCGCGGCCGCATCAACTTCTTCCGGCGTGAGGAGCACTACGGTCCTGATGGATACTCCGCCAGCCGCGTTGACGGTGAGGGCAACGGCCGCAGCGCTCTCGTTGTCGGGAAGGTCGACGATCGTGTAGACGTCATGCTCGCCGAAGGCGAAGTGGAAGCTCTCGATCTGACCGCCCACGCTCTCGGCAACCTTCGCGACGGCGTCGCGTCTACTGGTGCGCCGGCGCTCTGGACGCCCTTCACTCCCTCCAGCGTGTAGGACGCCTGTATGAGGTACTTGGGCATGAGCGCTCCTGACTTTGGGTGCCGCGACCCTCTCACCCGGCGGCGGCCAAAGCAAGCGACCTCCGCAATCCGTGCGTGGCTCTGCGAGACGCACGGCGCCAGCACCCGTCATCGTGCCCCCGGGCCAAGCGCGCTGCTCCTCCGCCTGCCCTCGACAGCGCGACGGCACGACGGCGCAGTTTCGCTCTGCGCGAGACGGAGCACTCGCAGGTTCGGTCGATTGTGGGGCGAGCCGGGCCACGACACGAGGCAGCCTGGTCGTGTAGGAGTACCGATGTTCAATGGTCAACGCACGGGATAAGGGCGAGGGCTGGCATGTACACCTGAGCGTCTCCGCTCGGGAAGGCGGAGATCTGCTCGAAGCCGTCCAGGCGATCAGGGCGGAGCGAGGTGCCTCGCTGATCGCCTCGGCGCACTCCGAGCTGAAGGAGCTCGTGCTCTTCTCGCGCGAGAACGATGCGGAGCGCGCTCGCGATGCGGTGATCGACCTCTACCAGCGTCTCAGGCGCGTGGCCGGTCTCGGCGCACAACCGGCGCGAGTGATTTCGCTCGAGCGACCACAGCGAAAGCGTCGAATGCATCGGCTTGACGTCACGCTCATGAACGAGGCGACGCGCGTCCTGAGCTCCGAGTCGTATTTCGAATGGGCCGTGGTACTCGCCCAGACTGCCTGCGAGGTCTACGTACGTGACATCCTCGAGCGACAAGCAGCCAAACTTGGCGATGCCGCCAGAGCGTGAGTGGCTCGTCTCCCCGGCACGAACCTCGCCAACGAGAGTGTCCGGCGCACGTTCCACGAGTTCACCGGCTATACACCACCGGACGAGGCCGAATGGTGGTGTGAGTATCAGGCTCACGCGCAGCGCCGCCACCGGATCGTCCACGCTGGCGCGCGCATCACTCGTCAAGACGCCGAGGATTCGATCGACGCCGCGAAGGCCATGATCGCCTTCTTGCACTGGCCGAGCGCGCGCATCGACACAGATTGAACGTGACGCGACCGCCCTGCCCCACACGCGGCGGAGCGGGCGCGGAGTGGTCGGCGGACTTGCGCCTTGCGCGAAACGGAGCAGCCCCGTGGAGTGGCTCGGAGCGTAGGCTTCCAGGGGAGCTTGAGATCGGAGGGTCCGATGAGGGTCGTACGGTTTGCCTCGAGACACTGCCGACGCGTGGCGCCGGGCGTCGTGGTTGTGCCTGTGCTGCTGGTCGCGGCTGTCGCGTTGTCCGTCGGCTCGCCGGCTTTCGCGAAGAAGGACACAACTCCGCCGACTTTCGCCGGGCTCGCGTCGGCGACTACCTGTATACCGGGACCAATCGGCGGGGGCACGACGACGAGCTATCGGTTGAGTTGGGAGCCAGCAACCGACAATCGAACTCCAGTCAGCCAGATCGTTTACGACGTCTATCAGGCGACCGCAGCTGGCGGTGAGGACTTCTCGGTGCCGACCTACACGACCCGTCCCGGCGCCTCCTTCTTCGATACGCCGCAGCTCCCAACCGAGCAGACGTTCTACTTCGTCGTCCGCGCGAGAGACAAGTCCGGAAACAGCGACTCGAACAAGGTCGAGCGCCAGGGCGTGAATCTCTGCGTCTGAGTCGTGCTGAGCGCCCGCCGGGCCGTCGAGGCAGTGTCACAGTTCGCGATCTCCGGGACGCCCGGGCCGGTGGCGGCCCGCCAATCTGTTGCTCGGGGCGCCCGCCAGCGCATCCGGAATCGGAAACCGGATCCGGGAGAGGCGGCGGCCGCCCATCCCGACGCCTCTCGAGCCAGCGCCGAGAGTGCCGCAATGCGCGACAACCGACGGCGGGCGCGCTGACTATCGCCTCGAAGGCTTAGCGCGGCTGCGTTACGGTCCGACTTCGCACCACGCTGCGGTGCCGCGCCGTGATCGGAGTACGCGCGTTCCCGCTACACGAGTCCGGTGCCCTGGAGGAGCGCGCCCGCGGCGCCGCAGCCGAGCATCACGTAAAGGACCGTGAGCTTGCCGTGCCGGCGGGTGAGCACGAGAAATGCGGCGGCGGCGAGAACGGCCGTCGGCACGTCGACGACGCTCGCATCGATGATGTCGACCGTGACTGCAGCGATGAGCCCGATGACGCCCGCCGCGACGCCGAGCAGGAACGGTCGGATGCGCGGGTTCTCGGCGATCGCGACGAGCCAGCGGTGCAAGAAGATCGGGAACACGAACGCCGGCAGGAAGATCCCGAGGGTCATGAGCAGTGCGCCTGTGAGGCCACCCGCGATGTAGCCGACGAAGGTCGAGAAGATGATCAGCGGCGCCGGTAGCACTCCGCTCATCGCGAGGCCGTCAACGAACTCGTTCTGGCTGAGCCAGTGCTTGCTATCGACGGCGACGTCATGGAGGTAGGGGATCACCGTGTACGCGCCGCCGAAGGTGACGAGCCCGGCCTTGAGGCCCGTCCAGAAGATCTCGGCGGCGAGTCCGAGCGTGACGGCACCAGTCATCACCGCCACCATCGTCGGCAGGCCGAGCGCCAATGAGTGCGGCTGGTGCGTCCAGCGACGAGCGTTGCTCCACAGCTCATAAGCGATCCCGGCGCCCAGCAACACGAGGAAGAAGCTGGCGGAGGCGAACACGGTGAGCGCGAACGCCGCAGCCGCGAGCAGCGCCAGCGGCAGGTCGGTGATGAACGAGCGGCTCAATCGGACGAGGGCTCTCGCGATCAGCGCACCGACCCCCGCTTTGAGGCCGTAGAACAGCTCATTGAGGTGCTCGGCCAGGTTCGCCTCGACGTAGAGCACCGACAGGGTCAGCATCAACAGGAAGCCGGGCAGCATGAATCCGAGCCCGGCGAGCAAGGCTCCCAGCTTGCCACCCCTGATCCGGCCGAAGTAGACGCACAGCTCGTGCGCCTCGGGACCCGGCAACACCTGATAGACGGCGAGGGTCTTCGTGAACGTCTCCTCGTCGACCCAGCCCTCCTCGTCGACGCACTCCCGCTTCACCATCGCGATCTGAGCGGCCGGCCCGCCCCAAGCGAGCGCGCCAAACTTCAAGAATCGAACGAAGATCGCGCGCGGCGCATCCGAGCTCGAAGCGGCCGCCCCGCTGTCGTCAAGTACCAGTCGCCCGCTCATCGGAGCTCGGCAGTCTCGCCGAAACGACCGCCCTACGGCACGAACGCGGCCGAGTCCTCGGGTCGTGCGACGGGCGCCGGGCGTCGGCACAGCCACATGAGACCCGAGGCGCTGCTCGTTCGCCTGTTCGGGGCCCCGCCGCCCGTTGCCTCCAAGCAACAGCGGCGGGCCGCGTCTGTTCCGGCCGTGTGCCGCCCCACTGCTCCGCGTTCCTATCGTGTGGCCGGTGCACGAGACATCCCTGCACCGTCACGGTGGCTTTGAGCACAGCCATCCGTACGCCGGTCCGCACCGACATTGGTTGCGCGGTTGGCGGCGCTCGCTCGCAGTCCACGACCACGCGCATGAGCATGGCCACAGCCACGGACTCGTTCACAACTCGATCACGCGCTCCGGCGAAGGCGTGCGAGCGGTCGTGCTCTCGCTCGCGGTGCTCGCGGCCACGGCGATCGTCCAGGGCGTCGTATTCATCGCGTCCGGAAGCGTGGCACTGCTGGCCGACCTCATCCACAACGGCGGCGACGCCCTGACCGCCCTACCGCTGGGAGTCGCGTTCGCGATGCGCTCACGCCGCGCGGAGGGCTACGCGGGCCTGGCCGTGGTCGCAGCGATCTTCATCTCCGCCCTGGTCGCCGGGGCCGAGTCGATCCGTCGCCTCATCGACCCTAGCCCGCCGACAGAGCTCTGGGTACTCGCTGCCGCCGGAGGAATCGGCTACCTAGGCAACTGGATCGCCGCGCAGATCCGCACTCGCGCCGGGCAACGCCTGGAGTCGCCCGCGCTGATCGCTGATGGCAACCACGCCCGCGCCGACGCGTACGTGTCGCTCGCCGTCGTTGCCGCTGCCGCTGCCGTCGCTGTCGGCGTGCCGATCCTCGATCCGATCATCGGCATGCTCATCACCGTCGCCATCCTGCGCATCACGTTGACCTCATGGCTCACCGTCCGCGACGACGTGCGGGGCGCTGCGCGTGACCATCGCCACCACTAGCCGCCCATCCTTGGGCACCGTGACGAACGCGCTGCCGCTTCTCGCCTGCTGGGAGCAGTGTTGGACACTCGGGGTCCGGAATGCCGCAATGCGCGAGATGCGACAGCGGCGTTTCGGCGCGCCCGGCGCGCGAAGCAGCGAATTGTTGAGTCAGATCCCGGGACGCTCACGCCGGCGGAGAAGCCTTCGATCTCCCGGGGATCGGTACTCCGATTCGCGACTGCACACGGGAGCCTGTACCCGCACCGACCGATGCTGTGCCACCCTCCCGGAGGCGCCGAACGAGAAGCGGCCGGTCGGCCGGCGCGTGCCGGTGGGCGGGCCGCGGCGTGGCCTCCCGGGGCGCTCGAGCGCGAGCCTGCGAGCGCTGCCCCGGGAGGGCATGACGCGGGCCGACCCCAGCCACGTCTTGCCCTTGGGTGCCGCTGACGCATTCCATGCACTGGATACCGAGGTTCCGCGCGGCCGCGTGGACCCACGCACAGCTCCATCGCCGGTTCGCGGCAGTGCTGGTTCTGCCTGAGGAAGAAATCCCGACTCGGGCACGCGCAGCCCTCCCCAGAGCGTTGCGCTGTCCGCGGAGGGGCTGACTCCGCGTCGACCCGCGACAGGCGTGCAACCGTTGTGCAGGCATTTTCCCACGCCGCCGCGGCTATTTACAGGCCAGCCTCGCCTGATAGGAGCACTCGGCCCGCGGGATGCGCTCACTGCCCGGATCGATGGATGGCGACAGCGTGGGGCACGCCGAACACGGGGCGAGGGGCACGCCGGAACAGCGATAGAGCGCCCTGGAGGACGCTCTCCGCACCTTGAATTACGACTTTGGTGGAACGACCGCGACCGTCAGTGTGAAGACATCCCCAGTTCTCCCGTCTGCGTGCAGGTAAACGTGGTCAGGCAAACGGCCGCCTCTAGCGGCGGTAGCGTTTCCGCTATCGCGATGGTAGGGTCATTGCCCCGACAAGGAGGTTGGCAATGGGCCAAAGGATTCTGGCCATCGGAGCCGAGCTGGCTGCTGGAGCGCTCGCAGGGTGTGGAGCGGACAGCGACGAACCGGCCGAGCGAGCGGCGAAGCTGGGGACGCCGACTCCAACCGTCACGGCCGAACTGACGACGCCGCCGGGCCCGCCGAAGACGCGCGAACATGGCGGCCTGGTCGTGGTACGAGTCAACGGTCCGCACTCCGAGCCGTTGCCGTGATTGACACGGTCGGCTCGGCGTGGGGAACGAGGCTACGCCGCCCAGCGTTAGCGGCGCTGACATGAGCGATGACCACACGTCTGACGATGCGGTAGTCGATGTCAAGCAGTACAAGCGCGATGCCGCCGTCAAGGCGTTGATCGATGCAATTCCCGGTGACTGGGAACGAGTTGAAGATCAGCCGACTGACGACGCCGCAGCGGCGTAGCCGACCGTGCAACGAGCGGTGAGACCATCCGAGGCGTGCCGATGGACTCCGACGCATCGGGCCGTAAGACAGCGACTCACCGAGGCACACGCCGACGGGCGGGCACAGCGCCCGCCCGTCGGCGTCTCGCGCGCCTCGGGCAAATCACCAGACGTACGCGCCGTCGCCCAATGTTCCCGCCCCGCGAACGACTGCCGCATTCGCCTGCCGGTGCTACTCGGCCAACGCGGTTCCGGAGTGTCGCTTCGCGCGAGATGGGACACCGGCGTTTCGGCGAGCCCGGCGCGCGGAGCAGCGAATTGTTGAGTCAGATCCCGGGACGCGAACGCCGGCGGAGAAGCCTCCGATCTTCCGGGATCGGTACTCCGATTCGCGACTGCACACGGGAGCCTGTGCCCAGGCCGACCGATGCTGCGCCACCCTCCCGCAAGCGCCGAAGGAGCAGCGGCCGGTCAGCCGGCGCGTGCCGGTGGGCGGGCCGCGGCGTGGCCTCCCGGGGCGCTCGAGCGCGAGCTTGCGAGCGCTGCCCCGGGAGGGCATGACGCGGGCCGACCCCAGCCACGTCTTGCCCTCGGGTGCCGCCGACGCATTCCCGCGGGAACGATGCGGCCCTAGCCGCTGGCGCTGTCCTCGAAGATCCTGGTCACGACGATCGGCTCGACGGGCTCGACGAGCGCCGCCCCAACCGACCGCTCGTCGGGCCAGCCGGCCGCGAGGATCCGCTCGCCGGCGGCGGCCGCGTCGTAGGCAGTGCTGCGAAGGTCGGGGACGCCGTCGGCGACCCACAGCCAGCGCGCCGCGCCGTCTCCCTCGTATGGCAGCCCGACGCTGCCGGCGTTGACGAAACGCACGCTGCCGACGCGCCGGTCGTCCTGCTGATGCGTGTGGCCACCCACCACGACTGCGGCCTCGACTCCGCCCAGCGTGTCCGCCCAGCGCTCCTCGGCCGACAGCCGCGTGAGCATCTCGTCGTCGCGGCGGGGGCTGGCGTGGCAGTAGAGCACGCCGTCGATCTCGAGCGTAAGCGGCAGCTCGCCGAGCTGCCGCGCGCGGGCGTCGCCGAGTTCGGCGGCCGTGATGGCGGCGGTGCGAGCCGCGAGGTCGTCGTCCGCGGCCGCGGGCGCGCCGACTGTCTCGGCCACCTCCCGCTCGCCGTTGCCGCGGATCCACCGCACGGGAACGCTGAGTCCCTCCAGGCGAGCCAGCGTCGCGGCGGCGAACGGGCCGGGAACGGCGTCGCCGCCGATGACCACGACGTCGGGATCCTGCGCCCGCGGATCGGCCAGCACGGCCTCGAGCGCGTCGAGGTTCCCGTGGATGTCGTAGAGCGCGAGGACGTCCGGCACGATCGGACCTCACGATACGGCTGTCTGCGTCTTGCGATGTGGCACGCTCTTTCAGTGACCAGGACGGACAGGCAATCACCTGCGCGGCACGCTGCCGACAGCCACGATCTGATCCGCGTGCACGGCGCGCGCGTGAACAACCTCAAGGACATCAGCGTCGAGATCCCGAAGCGTCGGCTGACGGTGTTCACCGGCGTCTCCGGCTCGGGCAAGAGCTCGCTGGTGTTCGGCACGATCGCCGCGGAGTCCCAGCGGCTGATCAACGAGACCTACAGCGCCTTCGTGCAGGGCTTCATGCCGACCATGGCGCGGCCCGACGTCGACGTGCTCGACGGGATCACGACGGCGATCAGCGTCGACCAGGAGCGGATGGGGTCCAACCCCCGCTCGACGGTCGGCACCGCGACCGACGCCGACGCGATGCTCCGCATCCTCTTCAGCCGGCTCGCGAAGCCGCACATCGGCTCGCCCGGCGCGTACTCCTTCAACGTCGCCTCCGCCCACGGGAGCGGCGGGATCACGGTCGAGCGCGGCGACAAGACCATCACCAAGAGCGCGAGCTTCAGCCGCACCGGCGGCATGTGCCCGCGCTGCGAGGGCCGTGGCTCGGTCAACGACTTCGACCTCTCCGCGCTCTACGACGACAGCAAGTCGCTCAACGAGGGCGCGCTGACGATTCCCGGTTACAGCATGGAGGGCTGGTACGGCCGGATCTTCCGGGGCTGCGGCTACTTCGACCCGGACAAGCCGATCAAGAAGTTCAACAAGCGGGAGCTCCACGACCTGCTCTACAGGGAGCCGACCAAGATCAAGGTCGAGGGGATCAACCTGACCTACGCGGGCCTGATCCCGTCGATCCAGCGGTCGATGCTGTCCAAGGACGTCGAAGGGATGCAGCCGCACATCCGCGCGTTCGTGGAGCGCGCCGTTGTGTTCACCACCTGCCCCGACTGTGGCGGCACGCGGCTCAGCGAGGCGGCCCGGTCGTCGAAGATCGACGGCGTCAGCATCGCCGACGTCTCCGCGATGCAGATCTCGGACCTCGCCGACTGGGTCCGCGGCCTCGACGAGCCGTCGGTGGCGCCGCTGCTCCGGGCGCTCGGCGAGACGCTCGACTCGTTCGTGGAGATCGGGCTGGGCTATCTCTCGCTCAACCGGCCGTCGGGCACGCTGTCGGGTGGCGAGGCGCAGCGCACCAGGATGATCCGCCACCTCGGCTCGAGCCTCACCGACGTCACCTACGTGTTTGACGAGCCGAGCATCGGTCTGCACCCGCACGACATCCAGCGGATGAACGACCTGCTCCTGCGGCTGCGCGACAAGGGCAACACGGTGCTCGTCGTGGAGCACAAGCCGGAGATGATCGCGATCGGCGACCACGTCGTCGACCTCGGCCCCGGCGCCGGGTCCGCCGGCGGCGCGGTGGTCTTCGAGGGGACGGTCGAGGAGCTGCGCGACGGCGACACGATCACCGGCCGGCACCTGGACGACCGTGCCTCCCTCAAGCCGGCGTTCCGCGAGTCGTCGGGAGCGCTCGAGGTGCGCGGCGCCGACACCAACAACCTCCAGGACGTCGACGTCGACATCCCGCTCGGCGTGCTCGTCGTCGTGACCGGCGTCGCCGGGTCGGGCAAGAGCTCGCTGATCGACGGCTCGGTGGCCGGCCGGGACGGCGTGGTGACGATCGACCAGGGCGCGATCCGCGGCTCGCGACGGAGCAACCCGGCGACCTACACCGGGCTGCTCGACCCGATCCGCAAGGCGTTCGCCAAGGCCCACGGCGTCAAGCCCGCGCTGTTCAGCGCCAACTCCGAGGGCGCCTGCCCGAACTGCAACGGCGCCGGCGTCGTCTACACCGAGCTGGGAGTGATGGCGACCGTCGCCACCACCTGCGAGGAGTGCGAGGGGAAGCGGTTCGACGCGTCGGTGCTCGAGTACATGTTCGGCGGCAAGGACATCAGCGAGGTGCTCGCGATGCCAGTGCTACAGGCCGCGGAGTTCTTCGGCGACGGCGAGGCGAAGGTGCCCGCCGCGCACAGGATCCTCGAACGGCTGGCGGACGTCGGGCTCGGCTACCTCACGATCGGCCAGCCGCTCACCACGCTGTCCGGCGGCGAGCGCCAGCGGCTCAAGCTGGCCACCCACCTCGGCGAGAAAGGCGGGATCTACATCCTCGACGAGCCGACCACCGGCCTGCACCTTGCCGATGTCGAGCAGCTGCTCGGGCTGCTCGACCGGCTCGTCGACTCCGGCAAGTCGGTCATCGTCATCGAGCACCACCAGGCGGTCATGGCGCACGCCGACTGGATCATCGACCTCGGTCCCGGCGCCGGCCACGACGGCGGCCGGATCGTCTTCGAGGGGTCACCGGCCGACATCGTCGCGGGCCGCGCCACCCTCACCGGCGAGCACCTCGCCGCCTATGTCGGCGCGTGACGCAGGTACCATCCCGAAGGTCAATGGCTGAGAGGAAGTCGGCGTCCAAGCGATTCACGGCCGAGGAACGGGCCGCGATGAAGGAGCGCGCCAAAGAGCTGAAGTCGGAGGCCAGTGAAACCGACGTGCTCGCGAAGATCGCCGAGATGCCGGAACCGGATCGCGGCATGGCCGAGCGGATCCATGCCGTCATCAAAGCCAGCGCGCCCGACCTCTCGCCGAGGACCTGGTACGGGATGCCCGCGTACGCCAAGGACGGCAAGGTCGTCTGCTTCTTCCAGAGCGCGCAGAAGTTCAAGTCGCGGTACGCGACGTTCGGGTTCAGCGACGAGGCGAACCTCGACGAAGGCTCCATGTGGCCGACCTCCTTCGCACTCAAGAAGCTGACCGGCGCCCAGGAGAAGCAGATCGCCGCCCTTGTGAAGAAAGCGGTGAGCTGAGCGGGGAATAGACTCCGGCCGTGCTGCGGCTCGGCGACCTGCTGGGGGAGACGGAGCTCGGCCTGACGCTCCGCACCGGCCCGCCCGAAGCTGGCGCGCGCCCCGTCGAGGGCGCCGCCGTCGTGGAGGTGCCGGACCCGTCGCGCTGGATCGCGCCCGGCTGGGTGCTGCTGACCGCCGGCGTGCGGCTCGAGGGGCTGCCGGACGCCAACCAGCGCGCGCTCGTGGCCGAGTGCGACGAAGCAAGGATCGCCGCCATCGCCTTCGGCATCGGCCCGGTGTTCGACGACCTCCCCGCGGCACTGGTCGACGAGGGCGCCAAGCGAGGCTTCCCGATCCTCGCGGTCCCCACGACGACGCCGTTCATGGACGTCGTGCGCTACGTCGACGGCGCGATCATCGGCGCCGACGCGCCGCTGTTCCGCCGCTTGGCCTCGCTCCAGCGGTTCGTGGTCGACGCGCTGCGCGAGCCGGAGCCCGAGGCAGCCGTCGTCGAGCGGCTCGCCCGCTTCCTGGACGCCAGCGTCGCCGTGCTCGGACCGTCCGGCGCGCCGGAGATGTCGCATGGCCGGGCGCCGTTCGAGGCGCTCTGGCGGGGCGTCGAAGGGCCGGTCGAGGCCGACGGCTGGCACGCGGTCGCCACGCCGCTCGCCGGGCGCGCCGGCGACCCGCCTCGCTGGCTGCTGCTGGCGAGCCCGCGCACCGGCTTCATCGGGACGCTCGCCAAGCGCGCCGCCGAGATGACCGCGCCACTGCTGGTGGCCACGGAGCGCCTGAAGGAGGTCGCGCACGAGCAGGAGCTGGCGGTCCGCGGCGCGCTGCTCGACGAGGCGCTCGCGCCGAACGCCGACACCGCCTCGCTCGCCGCCCGCGCCGCCGCGTTCGACCTCGACTTCTCCGAGCCGGCGCGTGTCGTGCTCGCGCGCGGCGATCCCGGGGTGCGCCGCCACGAGCTCCACGAGGCGCTCACCGGCGTCCCGCACCTCCTCAGCGAGCACGAAGGCTTCGCGGTCGCGCTCGTGCAGGCCCCGCCCGAGCGCCTGATGGAGGCGCTCCAGCCGTGCGCCGGGATCGGCCGCCCCATCAGCGGGATGGCCGCCGCGCGCGAGTCGCTGCGCGACGCCGAGCTGGCGCTCGAGCGCGCGACCACGGAGGAGACCGTCGTCGCGTTCGAGCAGTTCGACCTCGGCACGCTGCTGCTCAGCGAAGCCGCGCCCGAGCGGCTCGAGCCCAAGGTGGCGGCGATCGCCGCCATCCTGCGCGAGAACCCGTCGTTGCACGAGGCGCTCGTCGCGTACTTCGACCACGACCTCGACGTCACGGCCGCCGCCAGGGGGCTCCACCTCCACCCGAACTCGCTGCGCTACCGGCTCGCGAAGATCGAGGAACAGCTGGGCTCCCCGCTCAAGCGTCCCGCCACGATCGCAGAGCTCCACATCGCGCTGCTGGCCGATCCACGAACACGCCGCGCGCGCTTCTGAGAATCCACTGTGGCTGTGACGGCGGTCACACGACAAGGTGCGGTCCACACGCTCGAACGAGGGAGAGAGAGGGAGCGATGGACTACGCAGTGGTGATCATCTACTTCGCCGTGATGCTGGGAGCCGCCTACTGGGGCTTCCGGCGCGCCAAGACCGCCGACGACTACCTGGTGGCCGGCCGCCGGCTCGGGCACCCGATGTTCATTGGCACGCTCAGCGCGGTCGTGCTCGGCGGGGCGTCGACGATCGGCACCGTCAGCCTCGGCTACGAGCACGGCCTGTCCGGCGCCGCGCTCGTGATCATGATCGGCCTCGGGCTGATCGGGCTCGGCGTGCTGCTCGCCGGCCGGCTCGCGAAGGCCGGCGTCTACACCGTGCCGGAGCTGATGGCCAAGCGCTACGGCGTCTCCGCGCGAGTCGTCAGCGCCGGGATCATGGCCGCCTACGCGCTGATGATCGCCGTGACGTCGACGATCGCGAGCGGCACCGTCTTCAACAGCCTGCTCGGCGTCTCCGCCACCGTGGCGATCCTCATCGCGGGCGGCGTCGTCGTCCTCTACTGCGTGACCGGCGGCATGTGGTCGCTCACGCTCACCGACATCATCCAGTTCGCGATCATGACAGTCGGGATCTTCGGCCTGCTGCTGCCGTTCGCGGTCAGCGAGGCGGGCGGGTTCAGCGGCATGGCCGACACGCTGCCGTCGAGCTACTTCGACCCGACGTCGATCGGCTGGGACACGATCTTCACCTACTTCCTGCTGTTCTTCTTCGGCCTGATGATCGGCCAGGACATCTGGCAGCGGATCTTCACCGGGCGCGACGAAAAGGTCATGCGCACGGGCACAATCGTCGCCGGGCTCTACTGCATGGTCTACGGCGTCGCCGGCGCGCTGATCGGCGCGGCCGCGAAGGTGATCCTTCCGAACCTCTCCAACCCGGACGAGGCGTTCGCCCAGGTGGTCGAAGCCGTGCTGCCGACCGGGCTCGTCGGGCTCGTGCTGGCGGCCGCGCTGGCCGCGATCATGTCGACCGCCAGCGCCGCGCTGCTGGCCTCCTCGACGATCCTCGCCAACGACCTGCTCGCGCTGGTCCGGCCGATCAAGAACGCGCTCTTCGCGACGCGGGTCACGACGCTCGCCGTCGGCGCCGCCGTGGTCGGCGTGTCGCTCGCGCTCAACGACGTCGTCGGCGCGCTCACGGTCGCGTACGACCTGCTCACCGGCGCGCTGTTCGTCCCGATCGTGCTCGGGTTGCTGTGGAGCCGCGGGACCGCCCGCGCGGCGGTCGCCTCGATGGCGGTCTCGAGCGTCGTGGTCGTGGTCCTGCTCTTCACCAGCGGGCTGTACTCGAACGACCCGATCATCTACGGCCTGCTCTCGAGCCTCGCCGTGTACGTCGGCGTGACGCTGGCGAGCGCGCCGTCCCGGGCTACCACGGGCGCGCAGGTGACGGCATGATCGAGGCCGTGCACCACCGCCCACCGGCCGCCTCGGCCGGGCCGCGCTTCACCGGCCCGCGCACGTTCATGCGGCTCCCGCACCTGCAGACCACCGAGGACGTCGACGTGGCGTTCGTGGGCGTCCCGACCGACGACGCGGTGTCGTTCCGGTCGGGCGCCCGGTTCGGGCCCGAGGCGGTGCGCAGCGCCTCCGTCCTGCTGCGCCCCTACAACCCGCACCTGCGCGTCGACGTGGTCGAGCGCCTGTCGATGGTCGACTATGGCGACGCGCCGACGGTGCCTGGCTACCACGAGGAGAGCCTCGAGCGGATCGCCGAGCACCTGACGCCGCTGTACGAGGCCGGGGTGGTTCCGGTGTGCGTCGGCGGCGACCACTCGATCGTCCTCGCCGAGCTGCGGGCCGCCGCCCGCGCGCACGGGCCGCTCGCGCTCGTGCACCTGGACGCCCATGCGGACGTGTGGGAGGAGTACTACGGCGCCCGTTACTTCCACGGCACGGTGTTCAAGCGCGCGGTCGAAGAGGGGCTCGTGGACCCGCACCGCTCGGTGCAGGCGGGCATGCGCGGCACGCTCTACGGCGAGGCCGACGAGCGCGCGTCGGCCGACCTCGGCTACGACGCGATCCCGTGGGCGGAGCTCGAGCGCCTGACGCCGGACGAGTACGCGGACCGCGTGCGCGCCCGTGTGGGGGACGCGCCGGCGTTCCTGTCGTTCGACATCGACTTCGTCGACCCCGCGTTCGCGCCCGGCACGGGCACACCGGAGGTCGGCGGGCCGACGAGCAGCCAGGCGCTCGCCTACCTGCGCGCGCTGACCGGCATCGACTTCCGCGGCTTCGACTGCGTGGAGGTCTCCCCGCCCTACGACCCGAGCGGTATCACCGCGTGGCTGGCGGCCAGCGCCTGCCACGAGATGGTCTCGCTCGTCGCGCTGCGATGACCGCCGTCTCGGCTCCCACCATGACGGGCGGCGAGGCAGTGGTGCAGGCGCTGCGGGCGCACGGGGTGGAGCTGGTGTTCGGGATCCCCGGCACGCACACGCTGCCGATCCACCGCCACCTGGCCGCGTGCGGGATCCGTCACGTCACGCCCCGCCACGAGCAGGGCGGCGGCTACGCCGCCGACGGCTACGCGCGGGTGTCCGGCCGCCCGGGCGTCGTGCTGGCCACGAGCGGGCCGGGCGTGATCAACGCCGCGACGGCGGCGGCGACCGCCTACGCGGACTCGGTGCCGGTGCTGATCCTCTCCCCGGCCATGCCGACCGACGTGCAGGGCCGCGACACCGGCTACCTGCACGAGGGAAAGGACCAGGGCGCGGCGATGGACGCGCTGGTCGCCTGGAGCCGGCGCGCGGGCACTCCCGCCGAGGCGGGGGCCGCGATCGACGAGGCGTTCGCGCACTTCGCATCCGGTCGCCCACGGCCCGTGCACGTGGAGGTGCCGGTGGACGTGCTGGACGCGAGCGGGGAGGTCACGATCGGCACGCCCACCGCGCCGGTCGCCTCGACGCCCGGCGTCGACCACGCCGCGGCGCTGCTCGCCGAGGCCGAGCGGCCGGCGCTGGTGCTCGGCGGCGGCGCCCGCGGCGCCGGCGACGCCGCGCTCCGGCTCGGCATCCCCGTGATGACCACGGTCAACGGCAAGGGGATCGTCGACGAGCGCCACGCGCTCTCGCTCGGCGCGTCGATCCGCCTGCGTGCCGCGCAGGACTGGCTCGCCGACCGCGACGTGATCGTCGCGGTCGGAACGGAGCTGGGGGAGAGCGACCTCTGGGGACCGGTGCCGGGGTTGCGCGGCCGCTTGATCCGGATCGACGTCGATGCCGCGCAGCTGCACAAGAACGTGCCCGCCGACGTCGCCGTCCTCGGGGACGCCCGCGCCGTGCTCGAGCGGCTCCCGTCACGTACCACCGACGAGGACCTCGAGCCGGTCCGGGCCGCGATCCGGTCCGAGGCGCTCGCCGACGGCGCCCCGTGGCTGGAGCTCGTCCGCGCGCTCGACGAGACGCTCGGGCAGGACGGCATCCTCGCCGGCGACAGCACGATGGCCGCCTACTACGGCGCGGTCCACTTCCTCCCGATCGGGCCCGCGCGGCGCTTCATCTATCCGACCGGCTACGCCACGCTCGGATACGCGGTGCCGGCGGCGATCGGCGCCAAGCTCGCGGCGCCGGAGCGGCCGGTGATCGCGCTGATCGGCGACGGGGGACTGCTGTTCACGGTGTCCGAGCTGGCCACCGCGGCCGAGCTCGGCCTCCCACTCCCGGTCGTCGTCCCCAACAACCACGGCTACGGCGAGATCCGCGACCAGATGCGCGAGGCTGGGATCGAGCCCGTCGGCGTCGACCTGAAGGTGCCCGACCTGCCGCTGCTCGGCCGGGCGTTCGGCGGCCACGGCGTGCGCGTCGACGACCCGGCCGCGCTGGCGGGCGAGCTGCGCGCGGCGCTGGAGCGGCCGGGCCCGACGGTGATCGAGGTTCCCGCCTAGCCTCATACTTGAGGATATGGCGTTCGTCCCGCCCGCCCGGCACCTCCTGCGCGCCAAGGACCTGGCTGACGCCCGCTACTTCGAGCGGCTCGACGTCGACGACCTGGCCGGCGCCGCCGGCCTCTCGCGGGCGCACTTCAGCCGCGAGTTCCGGCGCGCGTTCGGCGAGTCGCCGCACGCGTACCTGCTCACGCGCCGGATGGAGCGCGCGGCGGCGCTCCTGCGCACGACAGATCGCTCCGTGGCCGACATCTGCTTCTCCGTCGGGCTCCAGAGCGTCGGCTCGTTCACGACCAGCTTCACCCGCACGTACGGCACCTCGCCGACCGTCTACCGCGCCAAGTACCCGCCGGCCGCGAGCTACGCGAAGGTGCCCGCCTGCGTCGTCCGCTTCCACGCCCGGCCCCAGAACCGCACGTTTCGAGAAGACAGCAACGGCGCCCGCGATTAGCTTCCTCCTCGTCCCGACACGACTCCCCAGGAGGACCACATGATCCGCATCGCCAATGCCCACCTCTGGGTCCACGACCAGGAGGCGGCGCACGAGTTCTACACGCAGAAGCTCGGCTTCGAGGTGCGCGCCGACGTCACGCTGCCCGAGCTCGGCGACTTCCGCTGGCTGACCGTCAGCCCGGTCGGGCAGGAGGACGTCTCGATCGCGCTGATGGCGATCCCGGGCCCGCCGGTCTTCGCCGACGAGACCGCCGAGCAGGTCAAGGCCGTGATGGCGAAGGGCGTGGCGGGCACCGTGTTCCTCAGCACCGACGACTGCCGCGCCTCCTACGAGGAGCTCAAGGGCCGCGGCGTCGAGTTCGTCGACACGCCCGAGGAGCGCCCGTACGGGATCGACGCCTCGTTCCGCGACCCGTCCGGCAACCACATCCGCCTCACGCAGGTGAGCGAGGTCGTCGCCCCCACGTGACGATCCCGCTCGAGCCGGTCGACCGGCTGACGGTCACGACGCTGGTCGACAACGTCACCGACCTGCTGCTCGTCGACGAGGGGCCGGCCACCCGGCCCCCGCTGACGTTGTGGACGTCCGGCGAGGCGCTCCTGGCCGAGCACGGGTTCTCGTGCCTGGTGACGGTGGAGAAGGACGGCCGGGCCGTGCGGGTGCTGTTCGACGCCGGCATCACCCCGCACGGCCTGGTGGACAACATGCGCCGGCTCGAGATCTCCCCGGGCGATGTCGACATCGTCGTGCTCAGCCACGGGCACTGGGACCACACGACCGGGATGGACGGCTTCGTCGCGGCGCTGGGCAGGGCGAGCCTGCCGGTGCTGATCCATCCCGAGTTCTGGACCCGGCGGCGGCTGGCGCCGCTCGGCCGCGACCCGGTCGAGCTGCCCACCACGAGCCGCGGCGCGCTCGAGGGGGCGGGGTTCGAGATCGTCGAGGAGCGGCAGCCGTCGTTCCTGCTCGACGGCTCCCTGCTCGTCACCGGCGAGGTCGACCGCACGACCGAGTTCGAGCAGGGCTTCCCGATCCACCAGGCGTTCCGCGGCGGGCGCTGGGAGCCCGACCCGCTGATCCTCGACGACCAGGCGCTCGTGGCGCGCGTGCGCGGCCGCGGCCTGGTGGTGCTCACCGGCTGCGGCCACTCGGGGATCGTCAACATCGTCCGCTACGCGCGCAAGCTGACCAGCGAGGACCGCGTGCACGCCGTGATCGGCGGCTTCCATCTCGGCGGGCCGCTGTTCGAGAAGGTGATCGCGCCGACATGCGACGCGCTCGCCGCGCTCGAGCCCGACTATCTCGTCCCGTGCCACTGCACGGGCTGGCGGGCGATCCACGCGATCGCGGCGCGGTTCCCGACGGCGTTCCTGCAGAACGCCGTCGGGACCCGCTTCGAGTTCACGTCTTCGCCTTGATCGAGCGGTCGAAGACCAGCTCGCCGCCCTCGATCTTGTAGACGCCGTAGTCGCTCAGCGTGGTGTCGCCGTTCTCGTCGATCGAGTACGTGCCGAGCACGCTCTCCCGGTCCTTGGTCTCGAACAGCGCGGCGAGGATGTCCTCCTTCTCGCCCGTCTCCGAGCGCTCGATCGCGTCAAGGGCGAGGCGCATCGCCTCGTAGCCGTAGATCGCGTACGGGTTCGGGTTCGGCTCGTCGTACTTGTCGCGGAAGGCCTGGAAGAACTCCTGGCCGTCGGGCGGGTACTCGTCCGGCGACAGGGTCGCGACGCTCACGGTGACGCGGGACGCGACGTCGGCGGGGATGCCGCCCTCCTTGGGGTCTGCGAACCCCGTCTCGGCGACGCCGTCCGGCCCGTACAGCTTCGCGCTTGGCAGCGCGGCGGCGAAGTCCTTGTAGAGCTGGACCGCGTTGTTGGCGGTGATGCCGGAGTAGATGAAGCAGTCCACGCCGGCGTCCTTGGCCTTGGCGGCCAGCGACCGGTAGTTCGGCGCGTTCTTGTCGATCGCCTCGTTGGAGATGATCTCGAGGCCCTGGGCGTCGGCGGAGCTCTGGATGTTCTTGGCGAGGCCGCCGCCGTAGACCTCCTTGTCGTTGGTCATCTGAACCTTGGTGCAGCCGTCCTCCTTCATCACGGTGGCGAGCGCGGCACCCTGGATCGTGTCCTTGGGGACGATGCGCATGTAGGTGCGCTGGCCGGTGGGGTAGTACTTGTCGGGCTCGCCGGCGTCAGCGCCCGGCTCGTCCGACGTCAGGCCGACCGCCGTGTTCGCCGGGCTGATCTGCGGCACGCCCGCCTCGTTGAGGACCGGGATCGAGATCGCCGAGGCGCCGGAGTTGAACTCGCCGACGTAGAGGGCGGTCGCGTCGTCCTGCGCCGCCTTGCGGGCGTTCGACGTGGTCGCCTCGGGCGTCCACGCGCCGGCCTGCGCGGTGGAGTCGTCGAGCGACTCGTACTCGATCCTGAAGTTGCCGGCCTTGTTGCCGGCCTGCTCGAGCGCCAGCTCGATGCCCTTGACCATGTCGGTCGTCTGCGGCCGCTGGGCGCCCTGCAGCGGCAGCGACGAGTAGATCTTGAGCGTCTTGGCACCGCCGTCGCCGGTCGAGCCGGTCGTGTCGTCGTCGTCGCCGCACGCCGCCACCGCCAGGGCGAGGACGAGCACGGTCGCGATTCCCCGCACCATCGGATCTCCTTTGTTGGTGTCCGGGGGCGACCGTGGCAAGCCGGCGGCGGATCGGTGAGTCGAGGTCCTGACCGCTGTGTTGCGGATGAGTGAACACCCCACGTGTCAGGGCGCGTGCGGCCACGAACCGGGCGGTGCGCGGCTGCGGCATGCGTACGCGTGTCGGGTCATGTCATGGGCGTGAACCTGACGCGCCTGCGCATGCTCTCCGAGATCGCGGACCGCGGGTCGTTCCGGGCGGCGGCGACCGCGCTCGACTACACGCCCTCGGCCGTCTCCCAGCAGATCGCGCTGCTCGAGCGCGAGGCGGGCGTGCGGCTGGTCTCGCGCGGCCCGCGCGGCGCGCAGCTCACCGACGCGGGACGGCTGCTCGTGCGGCACGCCGACGTCGCGCTGCGGGAGCTGGCCAAGGCTCGGCATGCGCTCGACGCGCTGTCCGGGGGTGGGACGACCCGGCTGCGGGTGGCGGCGTTCCCGACCGCGACGGCCACGATCGTGGCGCTCGCGGCCCGCGGCCTCGGCGGGACCGTCCAGGTCGTCGACGCCGAGCCGGCGCGGGCGCGGGCGCTGCTGGACGCCGGCGAGGTGGACGCGGCCGTGGTGTACGAGTTCGAGCCGGGCGGGCCGGGCGACCTCATCGGCGAGGACCCGATGCTGCTGTGCCTGCCGGCCGGGCACCGGCTGGCGGCGCGGGCGGAGATCGACATCGTCGAGCTGGCGGGAGAGGAGTGGTTCGGCGGCGACGGCTGCCCGTCGGTGCCCCCGCTGCTCGAGCTGTGCCGCGCCGCCGGGTTCACGCCGTCGTTCAGCCCGCTGCAGAGCCACGACTATGCCGCGATGCAGGGGCTCGTGGCGACCCACGGGCTCGTCGGGTTGATTCCGACGCTGGCGCTGTCGGCGGCGCGGCCGGACGTCGCGATCCGCCGGCTGGTGCCGGAGCCGCGGCCGCGGACGCTGCGCTACGTGGTCGGGAGCGCTTCGCACCCGCTCGCCGAGCGCTTCCGCGATGAGCTGCGGGCAGCGCTGACGCGGCCCGCGGTCTCCTCGCCGCGGGCGGCGTAGCGGTCGAACGTCAACTGCGCAGGTAGGGAAGGCGGGGGGACCGGCGGTTTCGTGAAACTTCGGACGGTCCCCGCGCGCCGATTTCACGTTTCCGCCGCATACGAGGGGTTTCGTGCAATCGGCCGAGGCTGGCCGCTCGAAATTGCACGAAACCGCCGGTCCCGCTCCCTTACCCAGCGCAGTTGACGTTCACGGGCGATACGCAGGCATGACGCGGGTGGCGGCGCGTCACACCGGCAGCGGCTCTCCCAGGATCGCCCGGATGCGCTCCATGCGCTCAGCGGGCAGCGGCCCGTGGTCGGCGGCGCCGACGTTCTCCTCCACCTGGGCGACGGTGCGGAAGCCCGGGAGGGGGAGCGTCGCCGGGCTGCGGCCCCAGATCCAGCCGAGCGCGCCCTGGACGAGCGTGCGCCCGTCAGCGGTCAGCTCGGAGCGAGCTTCGGCGATGCTTTGCAGCCAGTGCTCCATCGCGCCGCCTTCGTCGAAGAAGTCCCACCACGGGGCGTTGCGGCGCACGTCGTCGGCGGCCGGCAGCGCGTCCGGGCGATAGCGCCCGCTCAGGAGGCCCATCGCGAGCGGCGTGCGGTTGAGGCTCGCCAGCCCGAGTTCCTCCGCGACGCTCAGCGTCTCGAGCTCGCCACGCAGCACGTTGAGCTCGTGCTCCGAGGCGACCATGTGCGGCCCCTCGGCCATGGCGCGGACGATCGCGGGATCCGACACGCTCGAGCCGTACCAGCGGATCTTGCCGGCCGCCACGAGCTCCTCGAGCACGTCGACGACGGCCGGGACTTCTTCCGGCGAGTCGAGGCCGTCGTGGATGAGGTAGACGTCGATGCGGTCGGTGTCGAGCCGGCGCAGGCTCGCGTCGCAGGCGCGCCGCAGATAGGCGGGGCTGAGGTCGTTGCCACCGCCGGTCTTTGTCTGCTCGTCGAAGACGTTGCCGACCTTGGTGACGATCACCGACGTCATCGCGCCGCCCCGCGAGCGCCCTCCCGAGCACGCGCTCGCTGTGGCCGCAGCCGTAGACGTCGGCGGTGTCGAACAGCGTGACGCCGAGCTCGAGCGCACGCCGGATCGCACGGATCGACTCGTCATCGTCCACCTCGCCCCAGCCCGCGGGCTGGCCATTGAACATCCACGGGCCGCCGATCGCCCAGCAGCCGAGGCCGAGGGCGCTGACTTCGATTCCCGTCCGCGTGCCGAGAGCGCGTTGGAACATGCCGCCCAGGAAAGCGCAACCGCCATCGGGTTCCCAATAGCGAGATCCGACACCGCATCAGCCGCGCTTATGAGTATGATTTCGAGCAGAGACGTCTCAGAGAAAACGCCAGAGAGAAACCATGCCAGAGACAGCAACGCGGAACGTACGTATCGCGGGCCAGCTCTTCTCCCTCAGGAGCGCGGATGTCAGGCGGGCGCTGCGCAAGGTCGAGCCAGAGCCGATCGCAAGCCACTTCGTCGTCGTGGACGGCCGCAGGTTTCCGCCGAAGCAGGCCATCAGCGCGGTGACCGGCCTCGACAGGGCCGACTTCACGACGCATCAGGCACGCCGAACTCTCATTGGCCTGGGGTTCGCCGCGGGCCGGCGCGGAAAGCCGGGCTTGGCGACGGCACCGGGGCGCGGCGTCGACTCGCCATCCGGGCACGTCGAGGAGCCGCTGGCGGATCGCCTGCGGCCGCATGTGGGCCGGTGGGTCGCGATCGCCGACGGAGACGTCATCCACGCGGAGGACACCGCTCAGCAGCTCGTGGCTTGGCTCAGCGAGCACGGTCGCAAGGCGGAGAGCGTCTTTCGCGTCCCGGAGGACGACGTGGCAGCCACGGGCCTCGCTCCGCTTTGAGGTTCGCATTCCGCGAAGTCCCTGATCCCGGCTCGTCCATGGTGCGGCCACGACCCATCGTGGACGTCGTCGTCGAGGGGCTCGACATCGCGCCCGTGGCCTGCCTGCTCGACAGCGGAGCGACGGCGATCCGCTTCGGGGTCGAGATCGCCGACGTGTGCGGCGTCGACTTGACCGGCGCCCCGACGGCTCAACTTGGGGTCGGCGGCGCCGGCGTGACCGCTCGCATGGCGGAGGTCAGCCTCCGCGTCGCGGACGCAGACGACGCGTACGAGTGGACTGCGCCCGTGTGGTTCTGCGAACCGTGGAGAGCCGCCTTCGGCCTGCTCGGGCTCACCGGGTTCTTCGATCACTTCGAGGTGACGATCGCCTCGTATGAGGAGCGGATCGAGCTGACGCCGATCAATCGCTGAGGGCTCACCAACGACGAAACCCGCCGTGCAGGCGGGTTTCACGAGGAGCGGATGAAGGGACTCGAACCCTCGACCTTCTGCATGGCAAGCAGACGCTCTAGCCAACTGAGCTACATCCGCGCGAGGCCCGCAGTATAGCCCCGACTCGCCTGCTGAGCCGTGGCGGGGCCGGACAGGCGGGCCTGCACGAAATCTGCACGGCTTCCGCCCCTCGCGTCCACATCGCGATGGCACACTCAGGCGACGTGGGCACGGCGCTGATCTGCGTGATCGAGGACGAGCAGGTGATCGCGAATGCGGTCGCGGCGCGGCTGCGCAACGAAGGCTTCGACGTTCACACCGCGGCCGACGGGCACGAGGGGGTCGCGCTGTGCGAGCGGGTCCGGCCCGACCTCGTGGTGCTCGACCTCATGCTCCCCGGCCTCGACGGCCTCGAGGTCTGCCGGCAGGTTCAGCGCGACCGCCCGGTGCCGGTGCTGATGCTGACGGCGCGTGGGGAGGAGGCGGACGTGCTCGTCGGGCTCGGCGTCGGGGCCGACGACTACATGACCAAGCCGTTCTCGCCTCGCGAGCTGGTGGCGCGGATCCGGGCGCTGCTGCGGCGCGTCGAGCGGCGACCGGCGTCCGCAGGCGAGGCGATCACGGTCGGCGCCGTGCACCTCGACCCGCAGACGCGGAAGGTCACGGTCAAAGGAAAACCCGTCCACCTCACGCGTACCGAGTTCGACCTCCTGCTCACGCTCGCCGCCCGTCCTGGCGCGGTGCTCACCCGCGAGCGGCTGCTCGCCGACGTGTGGGGCTGGCGCGACGCCTCCGGCACCCGCACCGTCGACTCCCACATCCGCGGGCTGCGGCGCAAGCTCGGGTCCGAGCGCGTCCGGACCGTGCGCGGCATCGGCTACGCGCTGGAGCCATGAGACCGCTCGACCGCCTGCCGTCGATCAAGGTCAAGCTCGGCGTGGTCATCGTCGCCACGGTGTTCGGCACCGTCGGCGTGCTCGCGCTCGGCTACCGCGCCGGGCTGAGCCTGCCGATCCGCGCCGCCGTCGCCGCCGTCGGAGCGCTCCTGCTGGTTCAGCTCCTCGCGCGCGGGATGACGTCGCCGCTGCGCGAGATGGCGTCCGCGGCCAGCGCGATGGCCCGCGGCGACTACGGCCGCCGCGTGCGGGCGACCTCGCGCGACGAGGTCGGCGAGCTGGCCCGCGCGTTCAACGCCATGGCGGCGGAGCTGGGCGACGCCGACCGGATGCGACGCGAGCTCGTCGCCAACGTCTCGCACGAGCTCCGGACGCCGCTCGGCGCGCTCCAGGCGCTGCTCGAGAACCTCGCCGACGGGGTCGAGGCGCCCGATCCCGCCGCGCTGCGGACCGCGCTCGCCCAGACCGAGCGCCTCGGCCGGCTCGTCACGCAGCTGCTCGACCTCTCCAAGCTCGAGAGCGGCGGGCTGGAGCTCGAGCCGGTCGACTTCGGGATCCGCGAGCTGCTCGAGCAGGCCGCGCGCGAGTGCGAGCTCGGCGACCGGCCGGTGCGGCTGAAGGTGTGCGTCGAGCCCGGCGACCTGCTCACGACCGGCGACCCCGAGCGGCTGCACCAGGTGGTCGCCAACCTGCTCGACAACGCGGTCCGCCACTCGCCGCCCGAGGGGCGCGTGTGGCTGAGCGCGCACGCGGCGACCGACGGCCGGACGACGATCGTGGTCGCCGACGAAGGCCCCGGCATCCCGCTCGCCGAGGCCGAGCGCGTGTTCGAGCGCTTCCACCGCACGGACGCCGCGCGGGCGACGCGCGACGGCGGCACCGGGCTGGGCCTCGCGATCGCGCGCTGGATCGTCGACGCGCACGGGGGAGCGATCCACGTCGAGCCGCGCGAGCCACGGGGCTGCCGGATGGTGGTAGAGATTCCGAGATGAGCGAGCAGCGGGAGCGGTCGTTCACCCACCAGGCGGCGGCGTTCGAGGACCCCCGTTTCAATCGCCTGTTCACGACCGACTCCGAGTGGCTGTTCGACCGGCTGCCGCTGACCGCCGACGACCTCGTGCTCGACGTCGCGGCCGGGACCGGCCACGTCGCCCGCCGGCTCGCGCCCAAGGTCCGCGCGGTGGTCGCCGTCGACGCCACGCGGGCGATGCTGGAGCAGGGCCGCGAGCACGCGCCGCCCAACGTCCTCTTCGTCCACGCCGACGCGGCCGCGCTCCCGTTCCTCGACGACAGCTTCGACGTCGTCGTCACCCGGTTCGCCATCCACCACTTCGATGACCCCGCCGTCCAGCTCGCCGAGATGCGACGCGTCGTCAAGCCGACCGGCCGCCTCGCGGTCGCCGACTTGGTCGCGCACCCCGAGGCCGCCGAGACCCAGAACCGGCTGGAGACGCTGCGCGACCCCTCGCACGCCCGGATGCTCGAGCTCGACGAGCTAAAGCACCTCGTGCAGACCGACGACGTCGAAGCCCGCGACGTCGTCCGCCCGCTCGAGCCGTGGCTCGTTCAGACCGACCCGCCGCCAGATCACGCGGAGGAGATCCGCGCCGCGCTGCGCGAGGAGCTGGACGGCGGCCCGCCCACGGGCTTCCGTCCGCGCGTCCAGGACGGCGAGCTGCACTTCGTCCACACCATGGCCTCGCTCATCGCTCGAGGAACGTCCTGACGCGCTCGCGGAACTCCGCGCTCGCGTAGACCTCGCGCACGATGTCATCGCCGTCCGGCACCGGCCGCAGCCGCCGCAGCGCCTCCTTGGTGGCCCACAGCGTCAGTGCGGCGTGCCCGGCGAGTTGCTCGGCGACCTCGACCACCCGAGCCTCCGCGTTCTCGACCACCTCGGTCGCCAGCCCGATCGCCAGCGCCTCCTCGGCGCCGACCCGCCGCGCGGTGAAGACGATGTCCTTCACCCGCGCCTCGCCGAGCAGTGCCGCCAGCCGCGCGTAGTTGTCCATCGACAGGCAGTTGCCGACGGTCTGGGCGATCGGCAGGCCGAACACGGCGGCCGGCGTGCAGATCCGCAGGTCGCAGGCGGCCGCCAGCGCCAGCCCGCTGCCCATCGCGAACCCGTCGACGAGCGCGATCGTCGGCACCCGCACCCGCTCGAGCCGCCCCACCACCCGGTCGATCGTGCGCTCGTAGGCGAGCCCGTCCTCGCCGGAGGAGAACTCGAGGAACTGGCGGATGTCGGTGCCGGCCACGAACGCCCGGCCGCCCGCGCCCCGCAGGACGAGCACGCGGATGTCGTCCTCCGCGTCGGCGCGCTCGCAGCACGAGGCCAGCTCCTCGTACATCTCGAACGTCATCGCGTTGTGCGCCTCGGGCCGGTCGAACGTCAGCCACGCCGCCGGGCCGCGGCGCTCCCACGAGATCACGGCTCGATCCCGGCCTCGCGCAGCACCTCGGCCGTGTGCTCGCCGAGCCGCGGCGCCGGCCGCCGGATCGCGCCCGGCGTGTCGCTCAGCTTCACGGGGATGCCGAGGGTCCTCTGCTCGCCGACCCGCACCTCCATCTCGCGCGCCTGCGTGTGCTCGTCCTCGAACACCTGGCGGTAGTCGTGGATCGGCCCGCACGGCACGCCCGCCTCGATCAGCGCCGCGACCCACTCGTCGGTCGACCGCGCCGCCAGGGCCGACTCGAGCTCGGCCGCCAGCTCCGCCCGGTGCCCCATGCGCTCGTCGTTGGTGGCGAACCGCTCATCGGAGACCAGCTCCGGCCGCCCGATCGCCTCGCACAGCTTCTGCCACAGCCGCTGCGTGTTGCCGCCGACCGTGATGTGCCCGTCGGCGGTCCGCAGCGCCTGGTACGGCGCGGTCAGCCGGTGCGCCGAGCCAGCGGCTGCGGCACGCGGCCCGTGCCCCACAGCTCGGCGGTCTCCCACACCGAGAGCGCGAGCGCGCCCTCGAACAGCGAGGTGTCGATCCGCTGCCCGCGGCCCGTGCGCTCGCGGGCGATCACCGCCGACAGGATCGCGACGGCGCAGAACAGCCCGGCCGAGAGGTCGCCGATCGGGATGCCGCACTTGACGGGCTCGCCGCCCGGCTCGCCCGTGACGCTCATCACGCCGGACAGGCCCTGCGCGATGAGGTCGTAGCCGGGCCGCTGGGCGTAGGGCCCGGTCTGCCCGAAGCCGGACACGCTCGCGTAGATCAGCCGCGGGTTCAGCTCCGACAGCGTCTCCCAGCCCGCGCCCAGCCGCGCCGCCACGCCGGGGCGGTAGTTCTCCAGCAGCACGTCGGCGTCGCGCGCCAGCCGGTGGAGCACCTCCTGGTGCGCGGGCGACTTGAGGTCGAGCGCGATCGACCGCTTGTTGCGGTTGACGGCGAGGAACGCCGCCTCGCCGAGCGAGTGGCGCGTCGAGTCGCCCTCCGGCGGCTCGACCTTGACCACGTCCGCGCCCATGTCGGCCAGCACCTGGCCGCAGAACGGCCCCGCCATGACCTGGGTGAGCTCCAGGACGCGGAGCCCCTCGAGTGCCCCTCCCAACTCCAGAATTCGCGCCAGCGATTTCCGGTCACACCGCCACCGGCTCGCGCTCCAGGAGCGCGAGCGCGGCCTCCACGCCGCTGCCGGAGACCGGCACGCCGGCCAGCCGCAGGCCCATCTCCACGCCGCACAGCGTGCCCGCGAGCATCAGGTCGTTGAAGTCGCCGAGGTGCCCGATCCGGAACACCCGCCCGGCGACCTTGCCGAGCCCAGCGCCGAGCGACATGTCGAACCGCTCGAGGATCACGCGCCGGACCTCGTCCGCGTTCTCCGCGAGCACCGCGGTCAGCGCCCCCGAGTGCTCGCGCTCGTCGGCGCACAGCACCTCGAGGCCCCACTCGCGGACCGCCGCCCGCGTCGCCGCCGCGTGCCGCTGGTGGCGGGCGAACACGTTCTCGAGCCCCTCCTCGCGCAGCATCGCGATCGCCTCGCGCAGCCCGTACAGGAGGTTGGTCGCCGACGTGTACGGCCAGAACCCGGCCCGGTTGGCCTCGAGGATCGGCGCCCATTCCCAGTAGGAGCGCGGCAGCCGCGCCCGATGCGACGCCTCCAGCGCCTTGTCACTGACCGCGTTGAACCCCAGGCCGGGCGGCAGCATCAGCCCCTTCTGCGAGCAGCCGACGCTGACGTCGACGCCCCACTCGTCGTGCCGGTAGTCGATCGACCCCAGCGAGGAGATCGTGTCGACCAGCAGCAGCGCGTCGGAGCCGGCGGCGTCCATCGCCTCGCGGACCTCGGCGACGCGGCTTGTGACGCCGGTCGAGGTCTCGTTGTGGACCACCATCACGGCGGCGATCGAGGGATCGCTGCGCAGCACGGCGGCGACCTTGCCGGGGTCGACCCCGTGGCGCCAGTCGCCCTCGATCCAGTCGACCTCCAGCCCGAGCCGTTCGGCCATGGCCCGCCACAGCGTCGCGAAGTGGCCGGTCTCGAACGCGAGCACGCGATCGCCGGGCGACAGCGTGTTCACGAGCGCGGCCTCCCACGCGCCGGTGCCGGACGACGGGTAGATCACGACCGGGCCGTCGGTGCGGAAGATCTCGCCCATGCCGTCGAGCGCCTCGCGGCCGAGCTCCGCGAACGCCGGTCCGCGGTGGTCGATGGTCGGCGCGTCGATCGCGCGCAGCACCCGGTCCGGCACGTTCGTCGGGCCGGGATCTGCAGGAAATGCCGTCCCACGATGGCGTGACTACCCGCCACCACATCGTGGTAAGACCGTTCCGGGGAGGATCATTGGCGATCCAGATTCGCGAGCACCGACGGACGCAGGTGCACGTGGGCGGGGAACTGGCCGCGGCGCTGCGCCGCGAGCTGCGCGGCGCCGTGCGCGCCGACCCCTACACGCGCCACCTGTACGCGAGCGACGCCAGCATGTACGCGCGCGAGCCGCTGCTCGTGGCCTTCCCGCGCGACGACGCCGACGTCGCGGCCGCCATCGCGATCGCCGGCCGCTTCGACGCGCCGGTCGTCACCCGCGGCGCCGGCACCAGCCTCGCCGGCCAGAGCGTCGGCGGCCGCGGCCTCGTGCTCGACACGTCGCGGCACATGGACGCGATCGGCGAGATCGACGTCGAGGCGCAGCGCGTGCGGGTCGGCCCCGGCGTCGTGCAGGAGGACCTCAACCGCGCCGCCCACCCGCTCGGCCTCGGCTTCGGGCCGGACACGAGCACGTCCAACCGGGCCACGATCGGCGGGATGATCGGCAACAACTCGTCGGGCAGCCACTCGATCGTCTACGGCACCACGATCGACCACGTCCACGGGCTCGAGGTGGTGCTCGCCGACGGCTCGACCGCTACGCTCGGCCCCGACCGCGGTCCCGACCACCTTGAGGACGGCCTGCGCGAGATCCTGCGCGACCACGCCGACGCGATCGCCACCGCCTATCCCAAGCACTGGCGGCAGGCGGGCGGCTACCGCCTCGACTACCTGGCCCGCGAGCTCGACCTCGCCAGGCTCGTGACCGGCTCGGAGGGCACCCTGGCGGCGATCACCGAGGCGAAGGTGGGCCTCGTCCCGCTCCCGAAGGCGCGGATGTTCGCGGTCGGCCACTTCGAGTCGGTCGCGGCGGCGATCGCGGCCACGGACGCCGCGCTCGCGCTGGAGCCCGCGGCGGTCGAGCTGATCGACCGCACGATCCTCGAGCTGTCGCGCTCGAAGCTCGAGTATCGGCGGCTGGCTGAGCAGCTCGACGGCGACCCGGGAGCGCTGCTGTTCGTGACGGTCTTCGCCGACGCGCCCGACGTCGCGCGCGCCCAGCTCGACCGCCTGGAGTGGGACGCGTACCACACGATCGTCGCGGAGTCGGCGGCCGAGCAGGAGGCGCTGACCAAGGTCCGCAAGGCCGGCCTCGGCCTTCTGATGGCGGCCAGCGCGGGCGCCCGCCGGCCGCTGGCGTTCGTCGAGGACACCGCGGTCGCGCCCGAGCGCCTGAGCGACTACGTGGTGGTGTTCAAGACCGTGCTCGACCGCCACGGCCTGACGGCCGGCTGGTATGGCCACGCCTCAGTCGGCTGCCTGCACATCCGCCCGTTCGTCGACCTCACGGAGCCCGGCGGCGTCGAGAACATGCGCGTCGTCGCCGAGGAGATCGTCGATCTTGTGAGCGAGTTCGACGGCGTGAACTCGTCCGAGCACGGCGACGGGCGCGCCCGCAGCGAGTTCAACCGGCGCATCTTCGGCGACGACCTCTACGAGGCGTTCCGCGCCGTCAAGGCGCTGTTCGATCCCGAGCACCGGCTCAACCCGGGCGTGATGGTCGACGCCGCGCCGATGACCGACGACCTGCGCGACCCGGCGCTGCCGCCGCCCGGCCCGA
>CAWJNK010000012.1:0-657603 GCA_963844205.1 uncultured Solirubrobacteraceae bacterium | reverse complement strand
CGTGGCCGTTGCTGCTCGTCGAGCCGCCGGAGGACGTGGCGGGCGACTGAGCGAGACCGAGTGCGGGCGCGTTCTCGTCCGGCGCGGGCGCGGCGAGGCTGGGCTGCGCGACGGCGCCGAGGTCGGTGAGGGCGAGACCGGCGGCTGCGACTTGGACGTCACCGTCCGCAGCGCCGGGACTCGCCGTGTCGGTCGAGGTGGTGGGGGCGGCGAGCGGCGCCGCGTCAACGTCGAGGTCGGCCGCGAACGCGGCGTCGGACAGCGTCGTCGCGGCGACCTCGAGCAGCTCGGTCGTGACCGGCGGCGGAGGCGGAGGCGCGTACACGACCACCGGCGCCGAGGGTGCTGACGCGGCCATGACCGCGGGCGCCGAGACCACTGCGCTGGAGGTCGCGGACGAGATGACGGCCGGGGCGCTTGCGACGTGCTGCGACGCCGGGGCGGTGACCGGCACCGAAGCGGGCTGCGCGACGGCTTCCTGAGACCCCGTGGGCGCGTCCGCCGGGTCCGGCTCCACCGGTGCAGGCGCGGCGTCCACCGGGGCGGGCGCCGCTTCGGGCGCGGCGGCCTGGACCTCGGCCGCATCGAGCGCGGGCGCGGGCGTGCCTGCCTCGATCTCGGCCGCGGGCGCCGCTGACTGGACCTCGGTCGCTGGCGCCGACTGGATGTCGGCTGCCTGAATCTCGGCGACCGGCGCGGCTTCGTCGCTCTCGGCCGCCACCGGGGGCGCCGCTTCGGCGGCCGGCGCCGGCGCGGCTGCTGGGGCGGCCTCGAGTACGGCTGCAGGCTGCGCAGGCGCCGGAGCGGCGGTTGCGGGCGCCGGTGCTTGCGCTGCCTGCGCGGCGGCGAGGACGTCGTCGATCACCGCATCGGCCTCGGCGGCGGTGAACTTGTGCGTCGACGGCGTTGCGGCGGCGTGCGCAGTCGCGGTCGGCTTGGCGGCGGCCTTGCCGCGCGACGCGCCCTTCGCGCTCGACTTGCCCTTGTCGTTCGAGCCGGACTTGCCCTTGGACGCATAGCCGGCGCGCGGATTCGCTGCGGCGCGGTCGTCGCCCGCGGAGCCGTCGTCGTCGGAGACGACGGCGCTGTCGTCGGCCGGCAACGGCGGCAGGAGCGACGGGCCGAGCGGATCCACGGCACTCTGGGACTGGCCGGCGGAGCTCGGGGTGCTGCCCATCAGCGGCACCGGCCCGGTGCTGGAGTGGATCACGGGCAGCCCGGCGAACGGGTCCTCCTCCTCCTCGGCGGACGGCGGCAGCGGCGCGAGCGCGAAGTCGTCCTTGACGATCTCCGGCGGCGGACCGGCCTCGCCGCCCGCCGGCGCAGCCGCGGAATCGCCGGGCGGGGCAGGCGCGTCGGCAGGCGAGCTCGGCGCGCCCGCGCTCTGCTCTTCCGTGCCGGCCGTGCCCCCGCTGTCAGCGGCCGAGGAGCCCGACGGCGCCGCAGCGCGGTCGGCGGCACGCTTCTCGGCTCGTTCCGTCTTCGCGCTCGCGTCCCCGGTGTCGCGCTTGGCCGCCCGCTCCTTCTCGAACTGCGGGTAGGCGAAGGTCGGCACCGTGAGCGCGGGAAGCGGCGCGCCGGGGGCCCCGGTCTCGGTTGCCGCAGCGACCGGGACCGCGTAGGTGAGGATGAGCGACCCGAGTCCCAGCGTCGCGATCGAGCGCGCGAGCCGGCTCCTGCGAGCGAACACCAAGCCGTGACGATGGATCAATGGGGAGCGTGGCATGGGGGGGAAAGACTCGCTGCGCCCTCCCTACGCGAGGGCCGCGACCGAGCCAACAGATACCGAAGAGCGACCCTATGCAGAAACGACGTTGCGCGGGTGATTTATTTTCAGCGCTGAGGCCGAATCACCGATATTGCAGCGAGATTTGGCGCGCAGCTCGCGGTCACCGGACGGTGAACTCGACGCGGTTGCGGTCCTTCGGCGAGAAGCTGGCCTCGCGGAAGCCCGCGCGGATCGTCGTTCGCGAGAACACGACGTAGCGGCCCGGGGAGAGGGATCTGCGCAACGCTAGCCGCCAATTCGTCGTGCCGTCCGCCCGTAGCCAGTGATGCTGCCCGCATCGCCCATCCGGGCCGCGCGGCTCGCCCGTGAAACTCCCTCGCGTCGAGCTCAGCCAGGAACAGCTCTTGCTGCTTACGCGCAGAACCGCGACGTCCACGCGTGCAGGGCGAAGCCGGCTCGCGGCCAGGTCTCCGGCGCCTCTTCGGGCCGTGCCGGCGAACCGCCGGGCGCCCCACGAGCGCACGTCGCTGTCGCCGACGCGAACGACCGTGGGCGAGACCGTGACCGCATTGTTCGACGGCTCGACGTCGTCGGTGGCGCTCGCGCGCAGGGCGACAACGACTCGCTTCCCGGGTCGAGCGCCCGGCGGCGCCGCGACCGCCACCGTGTCCGACGCCGGCTTGCCACGCGCCAACGGGTACTCCGCATTGCGCCCTACGCGGACACGACAGGTGGTCGTCCCCTGATTGCGCAGCGACAGCTCGAAGCGCCGTGTGCCCTCGGTGGGGATCGCTCCGACTGCGCCGGCCCGCGCGACCGCGAGGTCGCAATAGCTGAAGACGACGTGCGCCGCGGCGCGGTTGTTCGCCGAATTCGCGTCCGCGGGTGCGTCCAACGCGATCAGCAGGACGTCGTCGGCGCGCCGTGGGCCGTGATACGTGGTCGGGATCGCGGGCGCGACGAACGTGGCGCCGGGGAGTACCAGGCCTGTCGCGACCGCCGCCATGCCATACGGCGCTGCGACGCTCAGCGTACCCCCGCACGCTCGTGTTCCTACGTTCTGGACTCGAACGGTCAGAGCCGCCGGACTCGAGCCCCGAAACACGATCTCTCCGGGCTCGCTCGCCGCGACCGCGAGGTCGCAGGTCTTGTCGGCGTCGACGAGCAGACGGGCGTTGCCGAAATCGTTGTCCGAGCCTACGAGTCGACCGGCGACGGCGAGCCATCCCTGCGCGCCGGCCGCCGCGGTTACGAGCGACGCGTCGACGGTGTCGCCCGGGGCCTGAATCACGATGTCGTCCATCCCCGCTCGCGCGAGGTCGCCGTCGAAGTTGTTGAAGGCGGCGGCCGCCCAGTCCGTGACCCCGCTGCTGTGTGTGACGGAGCCCACGACCACGATCGTCGCCGGTACGCCCGGGACCACGACGATGTCGTTCGCGCGACTGGGGACCGCCAAGCTTGGCGTCAGCGGGCCACGCATGTCGAATCGGTGAACCTGCAACCCTGCGCCGTCGGCGTTCACGCGGGCAAGGAAGGCGTCGGTGTCGGATCCGACGTTCGTGGATCCCGAGACCCAGAGACGTCCGTCGTGGACGATCAGGCCGCCCGGGACCGTGTCCGTATTGCCCACCAGGACGTTGCCGCCGGTGCCGAACGTCATATCGAGCGTTCCGTCGGCATTGAAGGCGCGCAAGACCGTTTCGTCTGGCGTCGCGGGGGCGTCGATGGAGACCAACGTGACCAGCCCGCCTCCCGGCCGAAAGGCGACGTCGACCCCGCGGTCGACCGGCGATGCGGTCTCTGAGAACCTGACGCCGTCTGCGCCGAAGCCTGGGCCGGTCACCGGACTGCCGTTCGCCTCGAGGAGCGCCACAAAGTCGTCGCGGATCCCGTCGGTGCGCGCTCCGACGATCGCCAGCCGCCCGCCCGGGCCGGCTTCTATGCGTGCAGGGATTTCGTTTTCGGTTCCCGCCAAGAGCCAAACGCCACGGACGCCCGTGGCGATCGGCGCGCCGAAGGTGGTGTCCGGAGTGCCATCGGCGTTCAGACCGACGACGGCGACATCGAAGCTGATGGTGGACGTCGTGCTCACGTCGGTCGCGACCAGCACGCGGAGGCTTCCGTCCGCCGGCAGCACGGCGATGCCAGTACCGATGTCGGCTTTCGCGCCGATCGATAGCGTCAATTTCCCATCACCGTCGAAGGAGGGATCCAGTGTGCCGTCCAGCCGGCGAGCCGCGATGGCGACGGTGCGGTTGTCCGAGGTTGTCGTTGTGCCTGTCACGCCGACCGTGTAGATCCGGTTCCCGTGGACGGCCACGGCCGCGGGGATGTCATGGCGCGTGCCGGCGGTTCCCGGTGGAGGGAAGTCCGTCGTGTGAATCCCCGTGGGCGGGTTGAACGCCGTGTCGACGCTCAGGCTGGGCGCCGGGAACGCCTGGGCACCCGCGGACGGTGCGGCGGCGAGGAGGGCTGCGAGCGTCGCCGGCAGGATCACCCTCGATCGCAGGTTGAGCCCCCTCATCGGAGCGCTCAGCGCTCGCGCTCGACGATCGACCGGCTGCCGTCCCGGTGCTTGAACGTCAGCTTGACGAGACCCTTGCCGGCGGCGAAGTAGCTCGTCCGCGTGCCGCTGCCGAACCGGTGGCCGCGCTGGACCAGCTTCGATCGCACCACGGTGGTCCGGAACCTGCCGGCGGGCGTCCTCACCTTCGTCGCGGTGGCGATCACCTTCGACACCCCGCTCACGCGGAAGAGATCCCAATCGCGCCCCTCGCGTGCGCTTCGCCACGTTGTGCCCTTCACCGCGCCGATCGGGACCACGGGGTTGAAGCCGAAGTTCATCAGGTCAAACGGGGTGAAGAAGTGGCGCCGGTCTGAGCGCGGCCCCAGGGGCGGGAACTTCGCGCGCGTCGCCGCGTTGGTGGTCCCTGACAGCAGGGTCACTCCGCTCAACCGCGTCGAGAAGAGGTAGCTGCCCACCACGGCAATCGGTCCCGAGAGGTGCTTGACGTCGACCTGCGCGGTGTTGTTGACGACCTGCATCACGTCGAACTGCTGCCGCGACCATTTCTTCATGTGGCGCGTGTTGCGCCAGCGGTAGATCGCACGATCGCCGCGGTTGAGCGGAAGCAGATTGACGTCGGTCGGCAGCGGGCGTGGCGAGAGGTTCGTGCTCTGCAGCTCGGCCCGGCTCAACTCGCCGCCGGCGTGCCGGAACTCGATCCGCACGGGACCGACGCCGCGCACCCACCACACCTTCCGAACCCCGCTGCCGAACGGGTCGCCGATGGCCCCGGCCTGGGTCACCTGCGATTCGACCTTCGCCGCCTCGATGCCGCCGGGGAACGCCGGAACGGTCACGCGCTCGCGGCCGGCATAGCGGTTGTCGCTCGCCACGTCGTTGTCCGCGCCGCCCTGTGCGCCCCAGCGGGTGCCGCGGAGCAGCGGCTCCGCCAAGACCGGAGCGCGGGTGCCCCACAGCACGAGGTACAACGCCCCGGCCATGCTGTTCCCGCACGCGCTCGCGACCGCGCACAGGATCGGATACTGCAGCGGCGGCGGCGTGCTCTGGTAGTTGAGGTTCACCAGGCCGCCTTCGGTGTGCTGGAAGTCCATCGTTCCCGCGCTCGCCGCACTCTGCAGAGGAGCGTCAGGCTCCTGCCACCGCAGGCGGAAGGTGGTGTCCACGCGCGCTTGGAGCCCGTACTGCTCGGTCCTCGCAGCCGGGGAGTACGTGTTGTTCGACCAGGAGTACGTCCATGAGGCGCCGTCGGAGCGCGGGAGCCACTGGTCGGCGGGATCCTCGAGACCCTGAGCGTTCGCGGGACCAGTCGAGGCGAGCAGTCCGAGGACCACCAGCGCAACCATCCTCCCCACCGTCCGAGCCATAGGGCAAACCTAACCGGGGCGGTGGGGCGACGACAACCGGTGGACGAACATTCGACTGTTTCAATACGCCTGATCGCTGTCTATCGGCTCTGCGGCGTTCAAATTCCGACGCCGCCTGCCGAATCACCGGGACGTGCGTACTGCTCTCGCCATCGCCGTCACGCTGCTCGCCGTCGCGCTCTCGTGTGCATCGGCCGCCGCGCACGGCGTCGAGGGCGCGATCACGCACCGCGATACCCGCGATGAGCTCGCGTTCGTGGACGTCGCCGCCACGGCGGCGGCCGCCGCCGCGCCCGACGCGCTCCCGTACGAATGGTGCGGCGAGACGCGCACGAGCGACGACACCGCGCATGCGGCGCTCCCCGCCTCCTCCCCGCGCTTCAAGCTCGTCTACGCCCATCCCGCCGACCGCCCTGACCGCTTCGACGGCTGGCGCGACGCGATCCAGGCCAACGTCGCGCTCATCCAGCGCTTCATGGCCTCCCAGAGCGGCGGCGCGAAGGCGCTGCGCGTCGACATGGGCACGAGCTGCGGCCCGCAGTTCGTCGACATCCAGGTCGTCCATCTGACCGGCCCGCGCGCGCAGTACGTCGACAACTTCAGCGCGGTCGTGCGCGAGGTCGAGCCGCGGCTCGGCGCGACGTCGGGCCCGCGGAACGTCGTCATCCTGGCCGACACGCTCAACGGCGGCGGCTACGACTACGGCCTCGGCGAGAACGTGCTCGGCTCGGTCGGCGACCGTCGCGGCGCCGGGCAACGTCCACAACTTCGGCGGCTTCGCGTCGGTCCTCTTCTCGCGCGACGGCCAGGGCGCGCCGGGGCCGGGCGCGCGCGGCTGGTGGGCCGAGGGCTTCCTGCACGAGATGAGCCACAACCTGGGCGCCGTGCAGTGGTCGTCGCCGCACAGCACGCAACCGCGCCGGCTTCCAGCTCCCCCGCTACGGCCACTGCTGGCAGGGCGCCGACGTCATGTGCTACGCCGAGGACAGCGGCGCGGCGCACGCGATGCAGTACGACTGCGCGCGCGTCGGCGGAGCGATCCCGCAGGCCTACGACTGCGGCCGCGACGACTACTTCAACCCGGCGCCGGAGGCGGGCAGCTACCTCGCCACGCACTGGAACGTGTTCGACAGCGCGTTCCTCGCGCCGTGCGCGCAGATCGCCCCGGCGTGCGGCGGCGGGACCGACGGGCTCGCGCCGGCGCCGCCCGTCAGCACCGTCGCGCCGGCCGTGGCCGGAGCGCCTCGGCGCGGGGCGACGGTCGCCTCGGACGCCGGCGGCTGGCAGAACGGCCCGCTGACCTACAGCTACCGCTGGCAGCGCGAGCGGCGCGGCCGCTGGGGCGACATCGCCGGCGCCACGAAGGCGTCGTACACGCCGACGAAGGCCGACCGTGGCCGCCGCCTGCGCGTGCAGGTCGTGGCCAGCAACCCGGACGGCAGCGCGTCCGCCGCCTCGGCGCCCAGCGCGCGCGTGGCCGACGCCATGGTCGGCCGGGCGCAGACCGTCACCAGCAGCCAGTGTCGCGCTAAGGGCCGAGCTCGACGGCCTGCTGCCACGTGCCGCGGTCGTAGAACTTCAGAGCGGGCTTCTCGGCGAGGCCGAGCACGCTCACGTCGTACATCCGCCTCGGCCGGCGCCAGGTAGACGGGTCGCCGCCGAGCCTGGCGGCCGCGTTCGCGGCGGCCTCCTGGAGGCCGAGGCTCGTGAGGTGCAGGAAGGCCGCGCCGTCGGCGCCGCCGAAGTCGAACGCGTGGTAGGCGGCGGGGCCGCCGAGCCAGTCCCTCGCGGCGCGCGGCAGGACGAGCTTGGCGACCTCGTCCTTGAGCGTCTCCCAGGCGGCCAGCCCGGGGTCGACGGTGCCGGCCGCGTCGGTCGTGTCGTAGTCGCCGTCCCAGGCGATGATCGTGGCGATCAGCGTCCTGGCCGGCCCGGTCACCTCCGCCTGGACGTTGCGGAGCGCCTGGTCGAAGAGGACCCGCTGCTGGGCATGGGTGCCGGTCTCGCGGTCGACGGCTTTGATCGCGTCGTAGCTCGGGTTGGCGGCAGCCTGGGCGACGAGGCCGCTCAGGTAGCGGCCCCGGTGATACCGCCCGGAGATGCGCGGCGGCGTCGGGGCGTCGCCCACCGTCCAGCCGGCGGACGGCATGTTGTTCCAGTTGGCGAGCCAGCCCCGCCCGGGGTTGATCACGTGCGGGAGCTGCGAGGGCCCCAAGAACCCGCGCCACTCGGCCTCGCCGGTGCCGGGCAGCGGCAGCCGCTCGTCCCAGCGCTTGGGCCGGATCGGCAGGCGACCCGGGTGCCACCAGCCGATGCTGCCGCGGTCGTCGGCGACCAGCGTGTTCTCGTTCCAGCTCACCTTGGCGAGCGCGCGGCCGGCCTGCGGGACGGTGTCGGCATCGTTGAGCTCGACGAGCCCGACGAGCGTGTCCATCTCGCGCTGCCAGGTCGCGTACCGCCGTGCCCAGGCGATGCCCTTCGAGCGGGTCTGCACCGGGCCGTGCACGGTCCGGCACAGCCGCCGCTTCTTCGCGCTCGCGCCGGCGACCTGGAACGTCTCGGTGCGGCATTGCATCGTGCGGGTGCGGCCCCTGAAGCGGTAGCGCTCCTTTCCGGCCAGGCGCTCGGCGTAGAGGTCGTCGTCGTCGCTCGCGCCGCTGGTCAAGGCCCAGGCGATGTGGTCGTTGCGGCCGATGCCCACCACCGGCAGGCCGGGCACCGTGACGCCGCCGGCGTCGAGCCCGGGCCGGTGCACCTCGAGCTCGACGAGCTGCTCCGGGATCGAGAAGCCGAGCTGCGTGCCGGTGAACAGCCATGCGCGCCCGCCGCTCCCGCGCACGGCCCAGGCGTTGGAGCCGCCGCGGAGCAGGGCCGTGGTCGCCGCCGGCTGCTTGGGTGCGCGCAGACTGTGCAGGTAGCGGCGCGAGCGCTTGAAGCCGGCCTTCTCGTCCTTGCGGCTGCGGCCCGGGTTGGACGGGAAGCGGCCCGCGGAGGGCGGAACCGTGACCACCTGGTCGCTGCGGCGCAGCGGCAGCAGCTCGTTGAAGCGCCTGGCGCCGAGCTTGCGCAGCGCCTCCCAGTTCTGCAGCTCGCGCCCGTCGTCGGCCGGGACCGTGCGCGCCAGTTGCACGCCGATCGACGCCGAGTCGACGGGGCGCCACGGCTGGAGGTCGAGGTTCAGCGCGACCAGCTCCTGCGGGCGCAGCGACGGGTCGGCCTTGAGCTTGTCGAGCCACAGGTTGACGCCGGCGGCGTAGGCGTCGAAGCGGGCACGGAGAGCGCTGGGAAGCGCCCGGATCTGGCGCTGGAGCTCGCGCGGCGTGTAGTAATCCCGGCGGGCGACGATGTCGTCCGCGAGCTGTGAGGCGCCGAGAACCTCCGCGAGTCGGCCCTGCGTGCCGCGCCGGTACAGCTCGAGCTGGACGAGCCGGTCCTGCGCGACCGCGTAGCCGACGCCGACCCACAGGTCGCGGTCGGTGCCCGCGCGCACGTTCGGCACGCCGTAGTCGTCGCGCGTGATCGTCACGCCCGGGGCGGGGGACTCCGTGGTGGTCCCGGGCCGGTCGAAGCCCGCGGGCTTGAACGCGAACGACTCGAACAGCCCGATCTGGTCGGTCAGGTGCGCGTTGCTCCCGCTCTGCGGCACGTGCCCGGACTGGCCGGGCGGCAGGACGGTCTCGGCCTGGATGACGCGCGCGGACGCGCCGACCGGCACCGCCAGCAGCGCCGCGACGGCGGCGATCGCAACCCACCTCATCATCGGGCGAGCCTATCCGGGGTACTGCTCCCGCGCGTACATGAGCAACCCGCGCGCCTCGAGCTTGGCGGCCGGCGCGCGGAACGTGACCTGGACGACGCCCGGGTTGCGGCCGATCTCGATCGCGCCCGTAACCGTCGCGCGGTTCATGACCTCGGGCACGGTCATGCCGAGCAGCTCGGCGGCGCGGGCGAGGCCGTTGTCGGTCGCCGCGTTGAGGTCCGGCCCGGTGCCGATCACCGACACCGGCGCGGTCTCCTCGAGCGCGTCCATGCCGTGGCGGCGGGCGAGGGCGAGCGCGCGCATGCGCTCCTCCTCGCTCAGCGGCCGGGCCAGGAACGGCAGGTCCTCGGCGACCGGGAACAGCACGGGTCCGTCGATCCCGAGCCCCTTGATCACCTCGACCTCGAGCGTGACGGTGCCGGAGACGTCGCAGGTGTGGCCGGCGATCTCGCCGTCGCCCTGGAGCGCGTGCATGTCGCCGAGGTAGATGCCGCCGCCGTCGACCTTGACCGGGCAGACGAGGATCGCGCCCGGGCGGACGGCGTCGATGTCCATGTGCCCGTCGGTCTTGTGCTGGCTCAGCTCGGCGGCGGTCAGCGCGTAGCGGTGGGGGGCGCCGACCAGGAACGCGCCGAAGTCTCCGGCGTTGTGGGAGTCGGGCATCGTGGTCGACGGGCTCGTCCCGAGTTGGCCCATGAACGGGCGCAGGCGCGTGGCCATGCCGACGAGGTCGTGCGGGGCGAACAGCAGGATCGGGTTCTGGCGGGAGTTGTCGGGCAGGGCGGCCATCCGCGCCGCGTCGCCGGCGAAGCGCTCGGCTGCCTCGGCGCCGACGGTGACGCCGACCGTGTGCGTGGGGTCGAACGCCATCGTGTAGCCGTTGGTGAACGTGAACGGGGTGGCGTCGGCGCCGCAGTTGGCGCAGCGGATCGACTCCGGGCCGATCCCCTGTACGCGGGTCTCGGGCCACTCGGTGCCGCACTGGGCGCAGACGGGCGCGACGTACGGGTCGCCGTTGAAGCGGCCCTCCATCGTCTGGTCGTTGCCGGACGCGGTGGCGAGCGAGGTGACCTCGATGTCGCGGATGCGGATCGCGATCGCGTCGCCGACCTGGGCGCCCTCGACCGCCACCGGCATGCACACCTCGTGGCCGCCGCGGATCGACGGCGTGATCATCGGCCCCCAGCAGCCGGGCGTGGTGTTGACGACGATGTGGCCTCCGTCCGCGACCGGCCCGAGCATCGGGACGTCCGGGCCGAGCAGCCCGTTGGTGAAGGTGTCGACGAAGACGGTCTGGCGGGCCTGGCGAGTCTCGATCGTGGCCACGATTCACGCTCCTCCTGCGACGGGGATCAACAGGGCGACTTCGTCGCCGGCGCGCAGCCGCTGCTCCCGCTCGACGTGGGTGCCGGAGACGACCGGCAGCACCGAGGGCAGGGCGGGTTCGAGCGACGGCTGCTGGGCGCCGAGCGCGGCGAGCAGGTCCTCCACGCTGGCGCCGTCGGCGAGGTCGATCGACAGCAGCGGCGCCTCCGCGAAGCGGCTCAACCCGGCGCCGAGACGGACGCGGATGCGCACACCGCCAACCCTACTCCGACACAATGTCCCGGATGGCCGAATCGCTACGCGGAAAGCTCCTGTTGGCGGCGCCGACGCTGCTGGACCCGAACTTCGTTCGCACGGTGGTGCTCATCGCCGAGCACACCGACGAGGGGGCGATGGGGCTGGTGCTCAATCGGCCGGCGGCGTCGAGCGTGGCCGAGGCGGTCCCGGACCTCGCATGGCTGGCGGGAGACGAGGAGCAGGTCTACGTCGGCGGGCCGGTCGCCGAGACCGCCGTGATCGTGCTGGCCGAGTTCGACCGCCCGGAGGTCGCGGGGGCGCTGGTGGATGACGACCTCGGCTTCGTGGGCACGGACGCCGACGATCCGGAGGCGCTCGAGGGCGCGATCCGCCGCGCGAGGGTGTTCGCCGGCCACGCCGGCTGGGGGCCTGGGCAGCTCGAGGAAGAGCTCGAGGAGGAGGCCTGGATCGTCGAGCCGCCGCGGCGCGAGGAGATCTTCACCGAGGACGCGGAGGGTCTGTGGGCCGCCGTCCTGCGGCGCAAGGGACGCCAGTACGCGCTGCTCGCGACGATGCCACTCGATCCGTCGCTGAACTAGCCGCGCCAGGACTCGCGCCCGGCGGGCGGGCGGGATCGCTAGCCGCGCCAGAACTCGCGGTTCGAAGGGCGGGTTCGCTGGCCGCGCCAGAACTCGCGGTTCGAAGGGCGGGTTCGCTGGCCGCGCCAGAACTCGCGCCGCCGGCGGGCGGGATCGCTAGCCGCGCCAGTTCGCGGTGCCGCGGGACCGGCGCTCGCAGCCGAACAGCATGTCGGTGCTGTCGGTGGTCGCGTGGTCGCGGGCGCTGCCGCAGCGGACGGCCTCGCGGCTGCCGTCGCGGGCCAGGAGGCGGTCGGCGCCCGCGCCGCCGTCCAGCGAGTCGGCACCGCCGCGGCCGGTCAGCCAGTCCTTGCCGGCGCCGCCGTAGAGCCGGTCGCCCGCGCCGGCGCCGTCGATCCGGTCGCGCCCGCCGCCGCCGTAGAGGTAGTTGGCGGCCGCGTTGCCGGTGATCCGGTCCGCGCCGGCGCCGCCGATCACGACCTCGACCGAGCTGCGCACGTTGTCGGCCTCGCCCGCCGCGCCGTCGTCGGCCTGGTCGTCGAGGTCGATCGTGAGCGGCACGGCGCGGTCGCCGTAGTACGCCGTGTCCCAGCCGTGCTCGCCCTGCAGGTCATCGGCTCCACCGCCGCCGATCAGAACGTCGTCCTCGAATCCGCCGTTGAGGACGTCGCTCCCCTCGCCGCCGGTGAGGCTGTCGTAGCCGGTCTCGCCGAGCAGCGAGTCGTCCCCGTCGTCACCGGACAGCGTGTCGGCGCCGGTCCCGCCGGCGAGCCAGTCGTTCGCGGCGCCGCCTTCGATCCAGTCGTCGCCGTCGGCGCCCGACAGGGAGTCCGGGTCGTCGCCGCCGGACAGCCGGTCGTTCCCCTCGCCGCCGTCCAGGGCGTCGGCGCCGGTCGAGCCGTCGAGCCCGTCGGTTCCCGGGCCGCCGGCGAGCGCATCGCCGCCGTCGCCGCCGGCGAGCGAGTCGTCGCCCGCCTCACCCCACAGCGTGTCGCCACCACCCTCCCCGGCGAGCGCGTCCGAGCCGTCGCCGCCGTACACCGTGTCCGCGCCCTCGGTCCCGGCAAGCGCGTCCGCGCCGTCGCCGCCGTACATCGTGTCGGCGCCGTCGCCGCCGGCGAGCGCGTCGTTGTCGGCGTTGCCCCACAGTTGGTCGTTGCCGGCGTCGCCGGCCACGGCGTCCGAGCCATCGCCGCCGTACAGCGTGTCGGCGCCGTCGCCGCCGGCGAGCGCGTCGTTGTCGGCGTCGCCCCACAGCTGGTCGTTGCCGAGGTCGCCGGCCAGCGCGTCGGCGCCGGCATTGCCATGCACGACATCGTCCCCCGCCGCTCCGATGAGCGTGTCGTCGCCGCCGTTGCCGTCGAGCGTGTCGTTGCCGGGACCGCCGTCGAGCACGTTCGGGCGGTCGTCGCCGGCCAGCGCGTCGTGGCCGCCGCCGCCGAGGAGGCGCTCGACGTCGGTGGCGATCCGGTCGCGCTCGAAGGACTCGCCGTCGTCGGCGTTGCCGTCAAGGTCGGCCCGCACGCGGGCGGTGCGACGCGAGTAGTCCGCGGTGTCGGTGCCGGCCCCGCCCTCGAGGCGGTCGCCGCCGGTGCGGCCGTCGAGCAGGTCGTCGCCGGGACCGCCGTCAAGCCGGTTCACCGTGCTCGTGCCGGTCAGCCGGTCGGGGCCGGCGCCGCCGATCGCGTTCTCGACCGACGTGAAGCGGTCCTCTTGGCCGTCCGCGGCGGCCAGATCGAGGACGACGGCGGTCGTCCGCGCGGAGTAGTCCACGGTGTCGCTCCCGCCACCGCCGGAGTAGATGTCGGCGCCCGGCGACGCAACGAAGGTATCGGCGGCCGAGGCGCTCGTCACGCGGTCGGCACCCTCGCCGTCGGTGGCGAGGAGCGGCAGGGAGGTCGTGAGCGTCAGCGTGTCGTCGCCGTCGCCGAGGTCGGCGGTCACCGCCGAGATGCCCGGGCACGCGAGGCCGGCGCCGGCCACCGTGCACCCGGTGCCGGCCATGAGCAGAGCGCCTGCGTCGGTCACGGCGCCGCCGGAGGCGATCGTCAACCGGTTGCTCTCACCGGGCGCGGCGACGACGACCAGCGTCGACCCAGCGACGCTGACGGTCGCGGCATGGGCGGCCGGGGCGCCCAGCAGGACGGCGGCGAGGGTAAGGATGGCGAGACGCATCCCCCTCGAATTCGGCAGCGAACCGCGCGTCTGTAGGGGTCGGACCGCAACTGTCGGGCCGTTCGTGCATTCTTATGTGCCGTCAGGCCGAACTCGCGTCCCCCAGGGGGCGCGGGCCGGGGGACCCAAAGCGGCCGTAACGCGGTCGCAGGGGCGAATCGCCGTCGGGGGACGGCGTAGCGCTATCTCTCAGCGCGAGCCCGTCAGCTCACCTCGGAGGCAAGGAGAGAAGGAAGGGAGTAGCAAGCGTGGACGTCCGTCCATCTGAGCTGGATCCATACCCGGGGGCCGAGCGCGACCTCGGCTCCGGTGCGCTGTGGGACCGCTCGCTTCATCGTTCCCGGCGCCGCCGGGTCCGGAAACAGGAGGCTCGCCGGAACGCCCCGCGCCAGAAGGGCGCCACCATCGCCGCGGGCGCGGCCATCCTCGCCTCCCCGGTGCTGGGGCCGCTGGCGGGCGCCGCGTCGGCGTCGTCGGCGAAGCCCGGCGTGACCAAGACCGAGGTCGCCAAGAAGGCGGCGATCAGCGGCGAGGCGACGTGGCTGCTGTCGTACGGCGACACCGGCCCGGCCGTCGCGGCCGTCCAGCATCAGCTGGCGATCGTCGAAGACGGGATCTTCGGCCCGCAGACCGAGGGCGCCGTGAAGGACTTCCAGCGCAGCAAGGGGCTGGCGGTCACCGGCATCGTCGACGTCCGCACCTGGGTCGAGGTGTTCGCCTCGAAGGTCGAGTTCTACGGCGACGCGGACGCGTCCGCCTCGTCCGCGGGCGAGTCGGTGAACGTGGTCTTCGACCAGGTTGCCCCGGCGTCGTCCGAGGCGCCTGAGGCGGTCGGCGGGCCGGACCTCGAGGACCGGGTCGAGCTGCGCGACGAGATCACGGAAGGCTCGAGCTCGGCCGGCTCCGGCTCGTCGGGCTCGGCCGGCTCGGGGTCGACGGAGTCGTCGGGCGCCGCGCCGGCGCCGGCGCCCGCGCCCGCGGAGCCCGTCCAGTCCACGCCGGTCTCCACGGGCGGCGACGGCTGCACCGCCGACGGCCGCATGGTCACGCCGGTCAACGGGACCGTCACCGGTTCCTTCGGCGAGGACCGGGGCGACCACGCGCACAGCGGCACCGACATCGCGGCGCCGACCGGCACCACCGTCCGCGCCGCCCAGTGCGGCACGGTCAGCGTGTCCGGGACCGAGAGCGGCTACGGGAACATGGTCTGCGTCCGGCACGCCGGCGCGATGACGACCTGCTACGCCCACCTCTCGGAGCGGAGCGTCGGCGTGAACGAGTACGTGAAGGCCGGTCAGAAGATCGGCGAGGTCGGCTGCACCGGCAGCTGCACCGGCCCCCACGTGCACGTCGAGGTGCGGCAGAACGGCGCCGCGACCGATCCCGCGCCGTATCTGCAGGGCAGCCGGACGCTCTCCGGCCAGCAGGCCACAGCCACGACCGCCCTGCCCGCGGGTGAGGGCGGCATCGGCGGCGCGACGCCGGAGGAGCAGGCCGCGGTGTTCGGCAACGGCACTGGCGGGGCGCAGGCTCCGGCCCCGGCGAGCGAGGCGACGGCGACGACCGAGGTCGCAGCGACGGCCGCGCCGACTGCGACTGCGACGACCGAGGCCCCCGCCCCGGTCGCCGAGCAGGTTCCGGCGAGCACTGAGGCAGCGCCGGCCGCCCCGGTCGCCGAGCCGGTCCCGGCGAGCACCGAGGCAGCGCCGGCCGCCCCGGTCGCCGAGCCGGCCCCGGCGAGCACCGAGGCAGCGCCGGCCGCCCCGGTCGCTGAGCCGGCCCCGGCGCCCGTCGCCGAGCCGGCCCCGGCGCCGGTCGCCGAGGCACCCGCCCCGGTTGCCGAGCCGGCCCCGGCGCCGGTCGCCGAGGCACCCGCCCCGGTTGCCGAGCCGGCCCCGGCACCTGTCGCCGAGGCACCCGCCCCGGTCGCCGAGCCGGCCCCCGCGCCCGTCGCCGAGGCACCCGCCCCGGTCGCCGAGCCGGCCCCCGCGCCCGTCGCCGAGGCCCCCGCCCCGGCCGCTGAGCCCGTGGCCGAGGCTCCGGCGCCGGCGGCCGAGGCCGACGCCGCCGTGGCGGCCGAAGCGGCCGCGACCGGCGGGGTTGCCGCTCCGTAGTTCGTTGGGGATCCCGATCGGGCGAGGCGCCGTTGGGGAGCGGCGCCTCGCCCGCGGGTATCACCGCCGACCATGGACAAGGACCCGCTCGACGTCGACCTCGCCCTGGAGCGCCTGAGCAAGGCGCTGCCGCTCCAGCTCCGCTCGGCTGCGGCCTACACCATGGCCGCCGGCTCGATCACCGGCTTCGACCTCCCCGACGATGGCGACGGCATCGTCGGTCGCCTGATCGAGCTGGAGACCGAGGCGATCGAGGCGCTGCAGGACGTGATCCCGTCCACCGGCCACACCGGCGACTCCGAGGCCCTCGAGCACCGGCTCGAGCACATGATCATGCGCAAGCAGGAGCAGGTCGACACGCTCCGGCGGGCTCGGCGGTCGTGACTCGCGCGCGTCCGGTTGCCCGGGCGGACGTCAACTGCGGCATTTAGGGAGGCGGTGCATTTCTCCCCATTTCTGCGAGCCGACGGAATCGTTGGGGAGAAACGCACCGTATAGGTGCCGAAGTCCCCAACGGCCACGAGGGCGCGCGGATTTGGGGAGAAAGGCACCCCTCCGTGCTCCCCCTCAATGCCGCAGTTGACGTTCGCCGGCGCGACGAAGCGGCCCGCGCCTACGCCGGCCCGAGCCCGAGCCAGAGGAACCCGACGCCGAACACCAGCGCCGCCTGCAGCGCCGCGCAGACCACCGCCCACAGCAGCGCCTCGACCACCCCGTGCCGCCGCGCGGCCACGGCGGACACCAGCGCCGGCACGACGAACGTCGCCACGGGGACCGCGATGGCCTGCCACTGCGGCCACGCCCCGAAGTCGCCGCCCTCCCGCTCGAGCAGCGCGAGCAGGACGGCAGCCCCCGCCGCCGCCAGCAGCAGCGGCGCAAGTACGACCTTGACCCCGCCCATCGTCAGTCCGCCGGCACCCCCGGGATGCGCCCGTTCCGGAAGGCGTCGACGAACCGCCGATGGTCGTCGCGCGCGAGCTCGCCGTACGCCCGCCCGAACGTGACGAGGTCCTCGTAGAACTCGTCCTCCCGCCCGTCGACGACCGTCAAGATCGCCTCCTCGGTCTGGAACTCGACCAGCGTCTGCTCGCTCCCCGCGTCGGACACGCAGTGGACCTTCGCCGTCGCCTCGCCGAGATAGCCCAGCAGGTCCAGCACCTCGTCGAGGTCGGACACCACGTCCCAGTCGACGTCCGCCTCGTACGGCGACACCTCCGCCACCACCTGGCCGACGCCCCGCAGCTCGCACCACCCCAGCCACGGATCGGCATGGGCCTGCAGCGCCCGCTGCGAGACGGCCGTCCGATGCCCCTGGTGCTCGAAGTACCGCTCGACCGGCCGGTCGGACACCACCCGGCTGGCCGCCGCCACGTTGCCCTGCTTCATGGACAGCACCACGTCGTTCTCCAGCGCCTGCGTCCGCCCCTCGACCAGCAGGCTGTAGGCCGGCAGCCCGGCCGACCCGATGCCGAACCCCGCCCGCCCGACCACGTCCTTGACCGAATACGACACGCTGTGCTGGCGCTTGACCTCGGGGATCGTGTCGAGGTACGCCGCGAACGCCTCCTCCACCTCCTGCCGCTCGTCGTCCTCGAGCCGCCGCACGCCCGCTCCGGAGGAGAACCGGCGCTCGGCGCCCTCGACGGTCGTCGTGCCCTCCAGCAGCGACACCCGCGTCGAGAGCCGCGCCCGCAGGAGGACGTCGTGCAGGACGCCCTCGGTGTTCTCCAATGTCAGCCGGAACTCGCTGTCGCGGTCGCCGGTCGCGAACGCGCGCACCTGGTCGAGGTACGAACTCCGCGTACGTCCCGATCATGCGCGAGATCGCCTCGTCGGACAGCGCCTTCGCGAACCCGAGCAGCGCGAGGCTGGCCGCCATCCGCCGCAGGTCCCACGTGAAATGGCCGACGTAGGCCTCGTCGAAGTCGTTGACGTCGAACACGAGGATCCCCGCCGCGTCCATGTAGGTGCCGAAGTTCTCGGCGTGCAGGTCGCCCTGGATCCAGACGCGGCTCGTCCGCTCGTCCGCCCACGGGTCGTCGAGCCGCGCGACGTCGGCGTAGAACAGCGGCGCGCTCCCGCGGTAGAACGCGAACGGCGACGCCGCCATCTTGCGGAACTTGCGCCGGAACGCGCGAGCGTCGGCCTCGATCAGCTCGCCGAACGCGTCGGCCAGGACGGAGACGATCTCGTCGCCGCGCTCGTCGGGGTCGCTGGCGAGCTCGGCAGGCGTCGTCACACGGGGGATCGTTGCAAACGGTGCGCGCGCCATGCCAGCGCGACCGCCGCGACGACCGCCAGCGCGAACGCCCCGTGCGTGAGATAGCCGGCGGCGGCGCTGAACGAGCTGTGGAAGATGTACCCGACCGACGTGAATGCCGCCGCCCACGCCGCGGTGCCGAGGATGCTCCAGGGCAGGAATGCGCGGATCCGCATGCCGGAGGAGCCGGCCAGGAACGGCGCCACCGCGCGGACGATGCCGACGAACCGCCCCACGAGGATCGCCTTCGGCCCATGCCGGTCGAAGAAGCCCTCGACGCGCGCCAGCCGCGGCGGCGTCACGCCGAAGCGCGGACCGCGGGTCACGAGGAACCGCCGCCCGAGCCGGCGGCCGAGCAAGAAGCTCGCGAAGTCGCCCGCCGCGGCCGCCCCCCACACGAGCAGCAGCATCGCGACGAAGTTGACGTCGCCCTCCGCCGCCACCACGCCGCCGAGCACGACCGCAGTCTCGCCCGGGGCGACGAGCCCGACGAACGCGCCGGTCTCCAGGAACGCGAGCCCGCCGACCATCGCGTAGGTCCAGGCGCCGAGCGTGTCGGAGAGGTCCGTGAGCGCCTTCTCGAGATCGGGCAGCTGGATGACGCCGGCGGTGGTCAGCGCGAAGGCGATCGCCGCTGCCAACGCGATCGCGAGCAGCGCAGCCGGCGGCCGGCGCTTCATGCCGCCGCCGGAACCTCGAGCGGCCGCCACGCCGGCCGGCCGGCGCACGGGCGCGGCGCGACGACCTCCACAGGCGCCTCGGCGACGGCCACAGGCGACGCATCCTCCCGCTCCCAGCGCGCCATGGTCCGGCGCAGCTTGCCGAGCGCGACGAGGCCGATCGGCGCCGGCACCCAGATCGCCATCGCCCGGTAGGCCAGCACCGACACGATCGCCAGGTCCGCACCGACACCGAAGGCCAGCAGCACGCCCACCAGCCCGCCGCTCGCGGCGCCGGGGACCGGCACGGTGTTGGCGATCTGGCCGAGGAAGTAGGCGAGCACGACGACGGAGAACGGCGGCGCCGTGCCGAACGCGTTCAGCATCCCGTACAGGACGGCCATGTCGAAGCCCCACCAGGCGAACGCGCCGAGCAGGCGCGGATCGGCCGAGCGGACGTGCTCGATCGCGTCGCGGACCGCGCCGCCGAGCACGGCGCCCGCGGTGCGCACGCGGCCGGTGCCCTCGGTCGGCATCCACACCGCGGCGCCCAGCGCCAGCAGGATGACCGAGGTGCCGAGCGCGGCGGGCAGCGCGGTGAGCGCCGTCGGCCCGATGCCGCTGAACGTGAGCACGGCTCCGGACAGCGCCAGCGCGCCCATGAAGACGGCGTAGACGATCACGAGGAAGGTCAGCAGCGTGCCGGCGGCGTGGCGCGTGCCCATGCCCGAGCGGCGCAGCGCCCACAGCGTCATCGCGGCGCCGCCGGCGCCCGCCGTGGGGAGCAGGCGGGTCGCGGCGGCGCCGCCGAGCGTGATCTCGGCGCTCTCGCGCAGGCCCAGCCGCGCAGAAACGCGGTTGCCGACCAGCCACAGCAGCGCGATGTAGCCCGCGAAGGAGAGCAGCTCGAAGGCGCCCGCGGCCACCACCCAGGCGGGATCGGCGTCGATCGCGCGGCGGACGGCGTTGGCGAACGTCTCGAGCGGCCCGCCGAGGACCAGCACCGCTGCGACCAGCGCGGCGGCGGCAGCGGCGGGCACGGCGGCCCGGCGCGCAAGCAGACGCAGGTCGAGCGAGGGGAGCGCAAGGTCCTCGGCGGGCATGCACCGAGTATCGGGACCGCCCCAGCCGGTCGCATCAGGGATATCACCAGCATGTGGGTGCGGAAGGCCGCACCGGCGGGTCGTGCTAGCGCATCCGGCGGCCCATTTCCTCGGTGCCGTAGCCGCCGAGCGCCTCGACGGCGGTCCGGAACGCAGGCTCCTCGAGCAGCGCCCACAGTGGCGCCGTCACGGGGTCCTCGAGCGTCTCGGTGGCGAGCACGAGGTCGTAGGGCTCGCGCGTGACCGGCACGAAGTCGAGCCCGAAAGCGCGCGCCGCGGCCATGATGCCGAGGCCGGCGTCCGCTCGGCCGGCGGCGATCGCGGCCGCGACGGCGAGGTGGGTGTGCTCCTCCCGCCCATACCCGGAGACCGCGTCGGGCGCGATGCCGCGGCGTCCGAGCTCGTGGTCGAGCAGCACCCGCGTCCCCGCGCCGCGCTGGCGGTTGACGTAGCGGACACGGGCGACATCCTCGATCCCGGCGATGCCGAGCTCGTTTCCCGGGGCGACGATGAGTCCCTGCTCGCGATGCACGAGCCGCACGACCGCGACGTCGCGCCCGCCGAGCACGCGATCGACGTACGGGAGCGTGTACTCGCCGCTCGGCGGATCGAGCAGGTGCGATCCCGCGACGTGGCAGAGCCCGTCGCGCAGCGCCACGAGCCCGCCGAGCGACCCGACGTTGGACGACGCGAGCGTGACACCGGGGTCGACGGCGCGCAGCTCCGAGGCGGCCAGGTCGAGCACGAGGTCGTGCGAGCCGACCGCGACGATCGTCCGCTCGATCGCGCCGACGCCGCGCAGCAGCATGACCTCGACGGACTCGCCCGCGTGGTGGCCCTCCAACCCGGCCGGCACGACGAGCAGGCCGTCGGCGCGCACGAGCGACGTGAGCACGCCCGCGCCGCGCGGCAGCGGCGTCGCGACGAGCTCGCCTCCGACACGGCCGAGCCTGACGCGCACCCAGTCGTCCATGCCCATCGACGACGCGTACTTGCGCGCGAGACGGGCACGGGCGCGGGGGCGCTCGGCGGGCGTCGCGCCCTCGAGCGCCGCGAGCAGCGGGACGGCGAAGATGTCGAACGTCAGCGACGCCGAGACGGGGTAGCCGGGAGCGCCGAGGACGGGCGTGGCGTCGACGGCGCCGAGGACGACGGGATGCCCGGGCCGGACCGCCACGCCGTGGACGGCCAGCGTGCCGAGCCGTTCCACGATCGCCGCCGTGTGGTCGTCGCGCCCCGCGCTCGAGCCGGCGACGACGATGACCAGGTCCGCCCGCGCCGCCGCGTCGCGGACCGCCGCGGCGATCGCCGCCGGGTCGTCGGACACGATGCCGGAGCGCCACGCGTCGCAGCCGGCGGCCTCGGCCTGCGCGACGAGCATCAGCGAGTTCGTGTCGAGGATCACGCCGGTGGCGGGCTCGGTACCGACCGGGCGGATCTCGTCGCCGGTCGGCAGCACGGCGACGACGGGCGCTCGGCACACGAGCACGTCGGTCGCGCCGGCGGCCGCCGCGGCGGCGACGTCGACCGCGCGCAGGCGGTGGCCGACGGGCAGCAGCAGCTCCGCGGCGCTGACGTCCTCGCCGATCGAGCGCACGTGCTGGTACGGCGCCACCGCGCCGCGCAGCTCCGCCCGGCCGGCCTCGTCGTAGTGGACGTGCTCGCGCATCACGACCGCGTCGAAGCCCTCCGGCAGCGGATCGCCGGTGTCGACGACGACGTAGCGGCCGGGGTCGATCAGCACCGGCGTGCTCTCGCTCGCTCCGATCGTCTCCGCCGCGCAAACGGCGATGCCGTCCATCGCCGACGCGTCGAACGAGGGCGACGAGCGCGTCGCCCACACCGGCTCGGCCGTGACCCGGCCGACCGCCTCGTGGAGTCCCATCCGCACCGCGTCGACGCGGCCCGGGCAGCCGGCGGCCGCGCACGCCGTGCTCCAGGCGGCGAGCGCCTCGGCCGCGGGCACGTCGCGGATGAACGGCGTGGTGGCCATCTAGTAGAGCGTGACGTCGACCTCGCGGCCCGCGTCGAGCCCCGTCGCCTCGTCGGGGACGACGACGTAGCCGTCGGCCGCGGTGAGGATCGACAGCAGCGCCGAGGCGCCGAACAGCGGCGTCGCGACGCCGTCGCGCACCGTGACCTGGACGATGTCGAGCCGCCCGGCGGCCGACGGCACGTCGCGGGCCAGCCGGGCGCGCGCCGACGGCGCCGGCGGCGGCCGCGTGACGCCGCCGACGAGGCGGACGACGCCCATCCCCACTAGCCGGAAGACGACCAGCGCGGAGCGCGGGTTGCCCGGCAGCCCGATGACCGGGACGCCGCCGCAGTCGGCGAGCAGCGTCGGCTTGCCGGGGCGCAGCGCGATGCCGTGGGCCCAGATGCCGGGCTCCCCGAGGCCGGCCACGACGGCGGCGGTCTCGTCACGGGCGCCGACCGACGAGCCCGCCGACACGACCACGACGTCGCACGTCGCGACCGCGTCGCCGAGCGCTGCCGCGAGCGCGTCGCGGTCGTCGGGCACGATCCCGCGCGGATCGGGCTCGCCGCCCGCCTCTCGCACGAGCGCGGCCAGAGCGACGGCGCATGCGTCGCGGACCTGTCCGGCGGCGAGCTCGGCAGTCGCGGGCTCGACGACCTCGTCACCGGTCGACACGATCGCCACCCGGGGCCGCACATGGACCGGAACCTCGGTGACGCCTGCCGCGGCGAGCAGCCCGAGGTCCTGCGGGCGCAGCGGACGGCCGGCGGGCACGAGCTCGGCGCCCGCGGCGGCGTCCTCGTCGGCCCGGACCATGCCGTCGCCCGGCGCGGCGGGCCGCACGACCTCGATCGTCCCCGCCATCGCCTCCTGCGTGTGCTCGACCATGACCACCGCGTCGGCGCCGGGCGGCAGCACGCCGCCGGTCGGGATCGCGACGGCGGCGCCGGGCACCACCGCCACCGTTGGCGCCCTGCCCATCGCGACCGCGCCCGCCACCTCGAGGTACGACGGCAGGCCCTCCGACGCGCCGTACGTGTCGGAGGCGCGGACCGCGTAGCCGTCGACGGTCGAGCGGGCGAAGCCGGGCAGGTCGTGCGGCGCGCGCACCGGCGCCGCCGGGACGCGGCCGGCCGCCACGTCGAGGCCGATCGCCTCCACCGGCGTGCGCCGCGCCGGCCGGAAGCCCGCCAGCGTCTCGGCCACCGTCTTGACGGCGAAGAACTCGCGCCGGGTCGCCGCGTCGGCCATCAGCGATCTACGTCTCGGTGTCTTCGCGGTCCTTCGGGTGTTCGCGCGCCGCGGCGCCGCCGCGATCCATGCCGATCACGCTGAGCACGGGCCCGAGCGCGACCTGGCCGAGGCCGCAGATCGACGTCTTGCGCACCGTCTCCTCGAGCTGCGCGATCTCGCCGGGGACGTCCTCGACGCCCTTGCCCTGCTCGAGCAGCTCGCTGAGCATCGCGTGCGCCTTCGCCGAGCCGACCCGGCACGGGACGCACTTGCCGCACGACTCGTTGCGGAAGAACCGCAGCACGTTCGTCCCCGCGGCGAGCAGGTCGGTCCCCTCGGCCATCACGATCACCGCGCCCGACCCGAGCATCGAGCCGGCCTCCTGGAGCGGCTTCCAGTCGAGCGGCACGTCGAGCTGCCCGGGCCCGAGGAAGTTCGACGACGCGCCGCCGGGCTGGATGGCGCCGACCTCGCGGCCATCGGTCACCCCGCCGGCGAGCGCGATCAGGTCGCGCGCGGTCGAGCCGGCGCGCACGCAGTACACGTCCGGCCGCTCGACATGGCCCGAGACGGCGAAGAACTTCAGCCCGGTCGCGCCGTTGACGCCCTGCTCCTTCCACCACTCCGCGCCCCGCTCGAGGATGATCGGGACGTCGGCGAACGTCTCGACCGAGTTCATCAGCGTCGGCTTGCCCCAGAGGCCGTAAAGGGCGGGGAACGGGGGCTTGTTGCGGGGCTCGCCGCGGTGGCCCTCCATGCACTCGAGCAGCGCCGACTCCTCGCCGAGGATGTAGCCGCCGGGCGACGTGAAGATCTCGATCTGCAGCCGCCGGCCGGAGCCGAGCACGTCGTCGCCGAGCAGGCCCTCCGAGCGCAGAACCTCGATCTCGGCGTGCAGCACCTCCTCCTCGGGCCCGTACTCGTGGCGGATGAAGACCCAGCCCTCCTCGGAGCCGGTCACGAGCATGCCGAGCAGCATCCCCTCGAGCACGAGGTGCGGCTGCTCGGCGAGGATCTGGCGGTCCTTGAACGTCCCGGGCTCGGACTCGTCGGCGTTGCAGATCGTGTACTTCGGCGTCGGCTCCTCGGCCGCGACGATCTCCCACTTCTGGCCGGTCGGGAAGCCGGCGCCGCCCATGCCCCGCAGCTCGGACTCCTTCAGCGTCGCAACGATCGCGTCGGCGCCCAGGTCACCGGCCAGCGCGCGCCGGAGCACGCGGTAACGCTCCTCGCCGGCCGCATACGGGTCGTTCGGGCGCGGCTCCTCGCCGCGCTTGGCGTGGGCGTCGCCGTGCGCCCCGCCGCGCGCCGCCTCGACCGCCTCGTCCGCGTCGGCGAACGCGAGCGGCCGCTCGTCGACCGCCGCCGCGGGCGCGATGTCGCAGCGCCCGAGGCACGAGACCTCGACGAGCTCGACCTCGACGTCGTCGCCGTAGCGTGCCTTCGCCTCGGCGATCCGCTCGTCGGAGCCGTGCAGCCAGCAGGTCAGGTCGTGGCAGATCGCGATCTGCACGGCCTTCGGCTCGGTGGTGCGGAAGTGGGGATAGAACGAGATCAGGCCTTCGATCTCGTACAGCGGGCGCCGGACCTCGCGCGAGAGCGCGACGAGCTCGTCGCGCGGCAGCCACCCGCAGCGCCGCTGGATCGCGTTGAGCGCCGGGATCAGGCTCGGGCCGGGGAACTTGCCCGCGCGCGCTTCGGTGCCCGGGTAGCGCGGCTGGACGACGACCACTACGCGCCCTCGCGAGCGCTCTGCGCCTCGTGCGCGGCCGCGCCGCCGGCCCGCTCGATCCTCACCGCGCAGAACTTGAACTCGGGGATCTTCCCGAACGGATCGATCTCGTCGATCGTGAGCAGGTTGGCCGCCGCCTCGCGGAAGTGGAAGGGGATGAAGCAGGTCCCGGGCGTGTCGCGATGCGACAGCCGCGCGCGCAGCTCGATCGCGCCGCGGCGCGAGCTGACGCGGACGAAGTCGCCGTCGGCGACGCCCATCTCCCGCGCGTCCTCGGGGTTCATGTAGACGTGCGCCTCGGGCTGGATCGAGTCGAGCGCGAACGAGCGCCGCGTCATCGAGCCCGTGTGCCAGTGCTCGAGCAGCCGGCCGGTGTTGAGGATGAACGGGTACTCGTCCGAGGGCAGCTCCTTGGCCGGCATCCACTCGGCCGGCACGAGGTGCGCGAGCCCGTCGTCGGTGCCGAAGTGCTCGTCGAACAGCACGACCGTGCCGTCGCTGTGCTCGGGGTCCGGGTTGGGGTAGAGCTTGCCGCTCGGCCCGAGGTTGTCGTAGCCGAGCCCGGCGTAGTTGGGCATCAGCGACACGAGCTCGTCGAAGATCTCGCTCGGGTCGGCGTAGTCCATCGGCAGGCCGACCCGATTGGAGATGTCCTGGACGATCTGCCAGTCCGGTCGCGCCTGACCAGGCGGGTCGAGGGCCTTGCGCCCGATCTGCACCCGGCGGTCGGTGTTCGTGTACGTGCCGTCCTTCTCGAGCGCGCTCGTCGCGGGGAGCACGACGTCGGCGAACTCGGCCGTCTCGGTCAGGAAGATGTCCTGCACCACGAGGAAGTCGAGCGCGCTGAGCGCCTTCCGGACCTTGTTGATGTTCGGGTCCGAGAGGAACGGGTTCTCGCCCATCATGTACATCCCGCGCACGCCGCCGTGAAGCGCGGACGCGACGATCTCGGTCACCGTCAAGCCGCGCTCCGGGTCCAGCTCGCGGCCCCACGCCGCCTCGAAGCGGCCGCGCGCGCCTTCGGCGTCGACCGGCTGGTAGTCCGGATAGAACATCGGGATCAGCCCGGCGTCGGAGGCGCCCTGGACGTTGTTCTGCCCGCGCAGCGGGTGCAGCCCGGTGCCCGGCCGGCCGACGTGCCCGGTGATCGCGCACATCGCGATCAGGCAGCGCGCGTTGTCGGTCCCGGTCGTGTGCTGGGAGATGCCCATCCCCCAGTAGATGACGCCCGCGCCGGCCTCGCCCCACAGCCGCGCCACGAGCCGGATCGTGTCGGCGTCGATGCCCGTGATCTGCTCGGCGCGCTCCGGCGTGTAGTCCTCGAGCAGCTTCGCCAGCGCGTCGTAGTTCGACGTGCGGTCGGCGACGAACTCGCGGTCGACGAGGCCGAGCCTGATGACCTCGTGCATCACGCCGTTGTAGAACGCGACGTCGGTGCCCGGCTTGAGCTGGCAGTAGACGTCGGCGTGGTCGGCGATCCGCTCGCGCCGCGGGTCGACGACGATCAGCTTGGTGCCGCGGCGCCGGGCCTGCTTGAAGAACGACGACGCGACCGGGTGGTTCGCCGTGGTGTTCGTGCCGGCGAGGATCGCGACGTCGGCGTTGACGACGTCGCCGTACGTGGTCGAGACCGCGCCCGAGCCGACGCCCTCGAACAGCGCCGCCACGCTCGACGCGTGGCACAGGCGCGTGCAGTGGTCGACGTTGTTGGTGCCGAAGCCCGCGCGGATCAGCTTCTGGAAGAGGTACGCCTCCTCGTTGGTGCACTTCGCCGAGCCGAAGCCGGCGATCGCCTTCGGGCCGCTCTCCTCGTGGATGGCCTTCAGCCGCGACGCGACGAGGTCGAGCGCCTCCTCCCAGGTCGCCTCGCGGAAGTGCGGCATCACCTCGTCGTAGTCGACCAGCCCGCCCGGCTTGCGGCGCCGCCCCCGGCGCTCGTCGCCGCGCACGTCCGAGCTCAGCGGGCCCTTCGGGTAGCTCGACTCGCGCCGGATCAGCGGCATCGTGAGGCGCTGCTTGGAGAACGTGTAGTCCCAGCCGTAGCGCCCCTTGACGCAGAGGCGCCGCTTCGAGCCGGGCTGCTCGCGGCCGTCGGCGTAGGCGATCGCCCCGCGCTCGTCGTCGACGTTGAACGTCAGCGCGCAGCCGACGCCGCAGTACGGGCACACCGACTCGACCTGGCGCAGCTCCTCGCGCGGCCGGATCGGGACGCCGTTGATCGGCTTGTTCGTCAGCGCGCCGGTCGGGCACGCGGCGACGCACTCGCCGCAGGTCACGCACGACGACTCGCCCATCGGGTCGTTCAGGTCGAACGCGATCAGCGTCGCGTAGCCCTTGCCGGAGCGGCCGATCACGTCGTTGCCCTGGATGTCGTCGCACGCGCGGACGCAGCGGTCGCACAGGATGCACGCGTCGTGGTCGACCGCGATCACGGGGTTCGAGCGGTCCTCGCCGCGCCCGCGTCCGCGCGGGAGCGCCGACGCGTCCTGGTCGAGCCCGTAGCGCCGGACGAGCACGTGCAGCTCGTTGTCGGCGGTCGTCGTCTCCTTCGGGTCCTCGGCCACGGGCGGCTGGTCGACGAGCAGCAGCTCGGTGAGCTGCGCGCGATTGCGCTCGAGCTCGGGCGTGTCGGTCCTGACCTCCATGCCGTCCTCGCACGGGCGCACGCACGACGCGGCGTAGACGCGCGCGCCGACGTCCACCACGCACAACCGGCAGACGCCCACAGGGTCGTAGCGCTCGTCGTGGCACAGCACCGGGATCTCGATCCCGGCGTCCTTCGCCGCCTGCCAGATCGTCGTGCCCTCCGGCACGGTGACCTCGCGACCGTCGATCGTCAGGCTGACGGTCCTGGTCTCGGTCGGTGCGGGGGTCGAGATGGCCACGTCGTCTACTCGATCAGTGCGGGCTCGAGCCGGAGATCCGCCATCTGCTCCGTCGCGAGCAGCCCGGACCGGTCCAGGCCGCGAGCTTCGTAGTACCCCTGGATCATCGCATCCAGCCGGTCCCGCGTGAGGCTGGCAGTCCGGCCGGACGCCATCTCGAGCGGCTCCTCGAGGAAGCGGTCGGGCAGCGTGTCCTGCGCGCGGGTCCACCCCTCGCGGGCGTTGAACGCGCGCTTGGCGAGCACGATCCGGCGCGCGGTCTCCTCCAGCTCGGCGCCGTCGACGTCCCAGCCGGTGACGGTCGCGAGCAGCCGGGCCCACTCGGGGAACGGGTCCTCGAACACGCCGCGCAGGAACTTGCACAGGATCAGCGAGTCCATGACCGCCGCGCGATCCTCGGTCGCGACCGCGGCGGCCACGTGCGCGGTGCCGCCGGCCAGCCGGTCGTGGCGGCCCGACAGGTCGGCCTCGTACGCGCCCGAGCGGTTGTGGTCGGCACCGCGGGCGTTGACCGCGAGCCCGAGCGCCATCGCCTGCAGCGTCCGCGGCTCGTAGCCCGGCAGCTCGAGCCCCTTGACGTGCGGAGCGAACGCCGCCGAGCCCTGGCCGACGACCTTGGCGGCCGCCCGCGAGCCCTCGGCCAGCAGCGCGCCGAGGCCCTCCCGGGCGCCGATCTCCTCGATCGCCCGCCGCAGCGCGCCGGCGTCGCCGAAGCGCAGCCACGGCGCGTCGATCAGGCCGCGCTCGACGCACTCCATCGCCCAGGCGATCGTCCCGCCCGTCGAGATCGTGTCGAGGCCCAGCTCGTCGCAACGGCCGCTCGCCTCGAGGACGGCGTCCGGCTCCGAGACGCCGCACATCGGCCCCAGCGCGAAGACGTTCTCGTACTCGACGCGCATCTGCTTGCCGCCGGCCGTCTTGTAGATGTGCTCGCAGCCGATCGCGCACGAAGCGCAGCTGTCGCGCGCGACGCCGCGCGCCTCGGCGAGGTCCTCGGCCGAGAGCCGCCGGGCCTCGGCGAACGTCGCCGCCTGGAAGTTGCGGGTGGGCAGCGTGGCGATCGCGTTGAAGGCGAGCAGGTTCGCCAGTGTGCCGAGCTCGCGGTACTTGGCGGTCGCGGGGCCGAACGAGCGCGCGCGCAGGTCGCGCGCGGCGGCGAGGACGGCCGGCGGGTCGGCGGGAGCGACCTTCGTCGTCGCCCGGACCGCGACGGCCTTGAGCAGCTTCGACCCGAGCACGGCGCCGAGGCCGCCGCGGCCGGCATGCCGGCCGTCATGCGAAAGCGTCGCGTACTTCACGAGCCTCTCGCCCGCCGGGCCGATCGAGGCGACGCGCCAGGGCTTGCCCAGCCGCTCCCGGAGGCGCTCCTCGGCCTCGGCGGCCGACAGCCCCCAGAGGTCGCCGGCGGGCTCCAGCCGCGGGCCGTCGCCGTCGACGAGCAGCACCGACGGCTCCGTGCACGCCCCGCGCACGACGATCGCGTCGTGGCCGGTCAGCTTGCCCGCGATCGCGAAGTGGCTCGAGGCGAGCGCGTCGTTCAGCAGCCCCGTGAGCGGCGACTTCGCCACGACGGCGAACTTCGCGCTCGTGGTCAGCGGGGTGCCGACCAGCGGCGAGAAGCAGAACGCGAGCGGCGCCTCGGCGCCGAGTGGGTCCACGCCCGGCGGCGCGAGCCGGTGCATGAGCCACGTGCCCAGCCCTGCGCCCCCGACGTAGCCGCGGAGGACGTCGTCGGGCAGCACCAGCACCTCGCCGCTCGCATCGGCGAGGTCGACGACGAGGGCGCGGCCGAAATAGCCGCCTGCAGGCATATCCCTAGGGTACGCCGCGCCGCTCAGCCGCCGGCGTCGGCGGCCAGGAAGGCGACCGAGTCGCCCGCGACCAGCGGCACCTCGGGGTCCCGTGTGATCTGGTCGCCGTTCAGCGCCGCGACGACGTGCTCGTCGAGGGCGAGCCCGGCGGCGGCCGCCGCCTCGCCGAGCGTCGCGGCCTCGACGACGGCAGGCTCGGCGCCGCCGGGCGCGATCCGGCTCAGGGCGCCGAAGCGGCGCACCGTCACCGCCGGCCCCGGACGGGCGCGCGCGGCCTCGTAGTCGGCCGGCTCGTTGAGGTTGAGCACCGAGTCGAGGTCGGGATCGAGCGCGGCGAGCGCGGGATCTGACAGCAGCACGCCGTCGTCGAGCTGCCGCACGCGGCACTCGTCGAACAGGAACGCTGGACGCATCCGGTCCTCGGCGATCAGGCGCTCTACGGCGTCCACGAGCGTCACGCGATAGACGGCCGCGAGCGGGTGCCGGAACCCGCCGGCGTGCGGCAGGACCACGTCGACGTCGTCGTCGAAGGCCGCGAGGAGGCGGCGGATGAATCGCGGGTGCAGCAGCGGGACGTCGGTCGACGAGAGGTAGGCGGCCACCGCGCGGTCGCCCACCGCCCCGAGCCCCGCCGCCAGGCCCTGGAGCGGCCCGCGACCCTCCCGCTCGTCCTCGACCTGCTCGACCTCGCCGGGCAGCTCGGGCAGCTCCTGCCCGGGCGCGCGCACGACGATCACGGGGCCGTCGACCGCACGGGCGACGAGACCGACGACGCGGCGCAGCAGCGTCGAGCCGTGCCACTCCAGCGCAGCCTTCGGCGTGCCCATCCGCGACGAGCGTCCACCGGCGAGCACGATCCCCGCGGCGTCCGCCACGCTTAGTGGTCCCACTTAGCCGCCGCCCATGCGTACCAGCCGTCCCATCACTGTGCACGCTACTCGCGGGGCGGGCGCCCCGGTGGTCACTAGGGAGTCCCCCGATGCGGGAACGGCGCGGCGGCCGTACCGTCGCCGGCCATGCTCCGCGCCCTTCCTCTCTCGCTGCTGCTCATCCTCGTCGCCGCCGCCACCGCACAGGCCGCCACCGTGAAGGTGCCGGTGCCGGCCGAGGCCCAGGTCGCGGTCTCGGTCGCGTCGGTCGCCAAGAAGACGCCGGTGAAGGTCAAGGCGCCGGCGGGCGTCGCCGTGGTCGGCGCCGCGACGAAGGGGCGGCTGGCGGTCGCCGTGATCGGGCGGCGGGGCGTGGCCGCGACCGGCGCGGTCAAGGTGAAGGTCAAGGGCAAGGCCAAGCGGGTGCAGAGCTTCAGCTCGGCGCTCGCGGGCGGCGCGGCGCCGGCCGCGGCCTGCAAGACGCTCGCGGCGCTGCTGTCGAAGCCGCTGGCGGCGGCCGGCATCGCGAAGGCCGATCTGCGCGCCGTCGGCGCGGCGACGGCCGCTCGGCTCTGCGGCAAGCCGCTCCCGGCCGGAGCGCAGGCGATCCTCGACCGGCTGGGGCTCGGCGCGACGCCCGCCACGAGCGGCGGGCTCACGACCCCGGGCACCGGACGGCCGAAGCCGCCGGCCGGCGGCGGGGGCGGGGGCGGCGGGGGCGCCACGAACCAGTGCTCGAACGGGATCGACGACGACGGCGACGGGCAGATCGACGCGCCGAGCGAGCGCGAGCTGCGCCCCGATCCCGGCTGCATGACCGCGAACGACACCACCGAGAACAGCGAGGTCGCGGTCCCGGCGGGGTGCAACGCGGGTGCCGGGGTGGGCGACGACAAGACGGTGCTCCAGATCGGCATCAACGACGGCTGCGGCGAGTTCGTCGAGGTGGCGGTCTACGCCGCGCCCAACGCCTTCGTGTGCGACATCGCCGCCTCGGCGGGCAACTGGGTCTGCGTGATCGCGCACGGTCACGCGTTCGCCGAGACCCGCACCGCCGCCGCCGATATGGCGGACCTGCAGATCGGGCTCCTCGGGCCGGCGAACTGCGCCGTGCCCGCCACGATCGTCCTCTCGCGCCCCAACCTCGAGGTCGCCGAGCTCGTCACGCCGATCGCGCGCTGCGGCGAGGCCGCCCCGGCGTGCTCGAACGGCGCCGACGACGACGGGGACGGCATGGCCGACGCCCGGGACACCGTCCCCACCCACCCCGCCGATCCCGATCCCGGATGCAGCGGCCCGGCGGACGCGAGCGAGGACTCGGAGGTCGCCCTGCCCGCCGGCTGCACGGTGGCCGGCGGCGACGTCGGCGAGGACCCGCAGTTCCCCGCGGTCGAGCTCTCGGGCTGCGGCTCGGTCACCGGCGTGTGGTTCAAGCCCTCGGCGAGCCCGGCCGACTGCGTCTACGCGATCGGCGACGGCGGCGGGCAGGCGTGCACGGTCACCGGCGCGACGGTCGGCGTCGCGTTCGCGGCGACGACGGCGGGCGTGGCCATCGGCGGCCACACGACGACCTTGCCGCAGTGCGGGCCGGTCACGGTCGCGATCACGCTCGCCGACGGGCGCGTGGCCGCGCTGCGCGACGACTGGTGCTGACGCCGCGCGAGGCGTAGGCTCGCGCCGATGGGCGCGGAGTTGGCAGACGTCCCGGCCGGGCACCCAGCCGGGCGTTCGGAGTTCGTGGAGGTCACGAGCGAGCGCTCGCAGCTGGTATCGGTCCCGGCCGAGTGCTTGGAGTTCGTGGAGGTCCCGGCCGGGCGCTATGCGGTGGGTGAGCCCGGCGAGGAGCGCGTCGTCGAGCTGCCGCGCGTGCTGATCGGCCGCTGGCCGGTGACCAACGCTCACTACCGCCGGTTCCTCGAGGCCACGGGCCGGGAGGTGTCGCCGGCGCAGGCCGCGGACGCCCTGGCCGACCACCCCGCGACCGGGCTCACGCGCGAGCAGGCCGAGGCGTACTGCGCGTGGATCGGCGGCCGGCTGCCGACCGGCGCGGAGTGGGAGGCGGCCGCCCGCGGCACGGACCGGCGCGCCTACCCGTGGGGCGACACGTTCCACCCCGAGCACTGCAACTGCGCGGACAGCGGCTGGGGCTGGACCACTACCGTCGACGCCCACCCCGCCGGCGCCGGCCCGTTCGGCACCGAGCAGCAGGCCGGCAACGTCTGGGAGTGGGTCTCGGACGAGGGCGCCGACGGCTGGGGCGTGGTGCGCGGCGGGTCCTACCTCGACACCGCCTGGGGCCTGCGCGCCTCGCGCGCCCAGCCCGCCGACCCCGAGCGGGCGACGAACACGACCGGCTTTCGGCTAGTACACGTGGCCGGAAGTACGGCGCATAATCCGGTGGAGTCCGGGTCGTGTCTGCCGGTGCCCGGCATCCGCGAGCATGCTGATGGCACGTGACCGGATGCCGGGCGCCGGCAGGCGCGGGCCGGGCCCGCCGGAATGCGTCGTAATTCTGGCCGCGTGTACTAGCGATCGGAGGGCGATGACCAGGGGAGTTCTGATCGACGCGCTGCGGGAGGTCTACGACCCCTGCTGCGCGGATCGCGGCATCTCGATCGTCGACATGGGCGTGGTGGAGGATGTGCGTGTGGCCGGCGGTCATGTCGATGTGGACCTGGTGTTGACTACCGGCTGGTGTCCGTTCGTGGTGTCGATGTCGACCGCGATCCCGGATGCGCTCAAGCGCATCGACGGCGTCGAGAGCGTCGACGTGAAGGTCGTCTGGGATCCCGTCTGGACGATGGATCGCCTGTCCGAGTCGGCGCGTGAGAAGCTCGCGATGCCGCTCGAGGAGCTGGAGCCCTACCGCGCGACGAGGAGCGCTGCGTCATGAGCGAGAACGGCAAGGTGGACGCGTTCGTCTTCGACTGCGTCTGCCACATCTTCAACTTCGATAAGCAGAACGCGATCGGCCCGCCCGGCGAGATGTTCGACGAGCACCTGTACGCGTTCCACCAGCTCCTCACGAAGGAGGGCGAGCGGATCCTCTCTCGCGACGAGTTCTTCCGCGAGTGGAGCGTCGACGAGATCTACGACATGGTCATCGAGCGCTCCGACACCGACATGATCGTCGCCCAGCCGCTGCCGCTCACCGACCTCTTCCACGACGGCCTGAGCGCGTGGGAGAAGTGCGCGGAGATGGCGGCCAAGCACCCGGACAAGGCGGTGTTCTGGGGCTCGGTCAACCCGCTCGAAGGCAAGAAGGCGCTCGACCTGATGACGCGCCAGGTCGAGGACCACGGCGCCAAGGCGTTCAAGTTCTACAACGTCCGCTACGACTACGGGCAGCCGTTTCCGTGGCGCATGGACGACCCGCGCGTGGCGTTCCCGGTGTTCGAGCGCGCGCAGGAGCTCGGGATCAACCTCATCGGCGTCCACAAGGGCGTGCCGCTCGGCCCGCAGCCGGTCGAGCACACCCGCACGTTCGACATGGACGGCGCCGCGGCGAACTTCCCCGACATCAACTTCGTGATCTTCCACGTCGGTCTGCCGTGGCTCGACGAGGTGCTGTGGCAGATCGTGCGGTTCCCCAACCTCTACGCGTCGATCGCCGCCACCGTGAACTTCATCTCGCGCCAGCCGCGGGTGTTCGCGGAGATGCTCGGGAAGATGATGTGGTGGTGCGGGGAGGACAAGATCATCTACGGCGGCGAGGCGCCGATCTGGCACCCGCAGTGGGCGCTCGAGGAGTTCTGGAACTTCGAGCTGCCGCGGGACATCGTCGAGGAGCGCGGCTACCCGCAGCTCACCGAGCAGGCGAAGCGCAAGATCCTCGGCGGCAACCTCGCCCGCCTGCACGGCATGGAGGTGCCGGCTTGAGCAACTACACAAAGCTCAACCTCGAGCGCGACGTCGAGAACAGCGCCGAGAAGTTCGGCATGGGCGACGTCCTCGAGGCGCACTTCGCGCGCGAGGACCTCGACGCGACGCAGTCCGGCCTCAGCCTCCAGCGGCTCAAGCCGAACCAGCGGATGCCGTTCGGTCACACGCACAACCAGCAGGAGGAGGTCTACGTCATCGCGGGCGGCAGCGGCCGCCTCAAGCTCGACGACGAGGTCCTCGAGGTCGGCCAGTGGGACGCGATCCGCATCGCGCCGAACGTCATGCGTGCCATCGAGGCCGGGCCCGGACGGCCTCGACCTGGTCGCGTTCGGCGCGCCCAACGTCGGCCTCGGCGACGCCAATCAAGAAATGGGCTGGTGGGCCGAGACTGACTAGCGCCGCGCCTGACTCGTAGACGTTGCACGACACCAAGTCCGCGGAGTCCTGCTGTGTATGGCACATATGCCGGGAGGTGAGCTCTGTTCGTTGTCGCGTTTCGGCAGCTCAGCCGCCGGACGTGCGTGCAAGCCGCACGAGCGCGCCGGGCTCGACGCGGATGTGCCGGCTCGCGCCGGGCAGCGTCGACGTACTGGTCTCGTCCGGAGCAAATACGCCCGGGCCGCCCTCCACGACCATGATCTGCTCGTCGCCGTCCTCGCCGCGGCCCGCGATGACCAGGTCCGGCCGGCGATCGTCGGTGAGCTGCAGCACTGCGAGCGCTGAGCCGAACCGATTGCCAGCTCGCGGCTCGCCGGGAATCGCCACGTAGGCCTGGTCGAAGGAGCTGTGTCCCCGCTTGGCGTAGCCGTTGCGCCCACCGCGGAGGACGGTGATGCGCCCCTCGGACCCATCCTCGCCCGGCGCTCCGATCACCATGTCGGCGAAGCCGTCGCCGTCGACATCGCCGGCGTCGACGACCGCCCCGAAACGGTCGCCCGTCTCGTCGCCTCCCGGAATCGGGCCCCTCTCCTGCGTGATCAAGAGTGGCGCCCGACTCGGGCCCTCGGGCCCGCCGAGCCAGAGCAGCACCTGTCCGAACATCTCGCTATCGATCGGTGCCAGCGCGGCGTCGCCCTGCACTATGTCCGCGCGTCCGTCCCCGTTGACGTCGGCCACAGCCAGGCTCGAGGCGCCGGCGGATCCCAATCTGCGGCACTCGGCCGGCCCGTGCGGCGAGCCGGCACAGTACGAGGTGTGCCCCGCGTCCAGATCGCGGGTCGCCGACCCCTCGACGAGGTCGGCGTGGCCGTCGGCGTCGACGTCCCCGGCCCGGAGACGCGATCCGAAGCTGACCATCTTCGGATCGGACGGTCCTATCGTTCTCGCGTCGTCCAGGACGAGCCCCGTGCCGGCACCCGGGACCAGGTGGATCGCGCCCGCCGTGGGTTCCGTCGGGGTGCCGCCGGGAGCGCCGACCGCCAAGTCGTCGAAGCCGTCACGGTCGAAGTCGCGCCCGAGGAGCGCATAGCCGTAGCGTCCGGCGCTGCGTGGCAGATCGGCCGATGACGCGGCGAGCAGTTGCCGCTGGCCGCGCAGCAAGCCTTGCCGCGACCCGTACAGCACGACGGCGAGCTCCCGGCCGGGCACGCCGATCGCCAGGTCGGCGCGGCCGTCGCCGTCGAAGTCGCCGCTGGCGAGCCCGGACCCAAATGCGTCGGCGCGCTTCGCCCCGCCCGGCACGCCTGTCGTCGCCGCGCTGATCACCGACCAACGGCGGCCGCCACCAGGGTCCTGCACCAGCACCGCCCCGCTGCCGACCGGCGCACCGTGCGTTGAGCCCGTGACGAAGGCGGCGACGACCTCCTGGCGGCCATCGCCATCGAAGTCGTAAGGGGTCGCCTCCTTCGCAGGCTGTGCACCTGAGCCACCGCCGCGGCCGTTTCCGACCACATCGAGCGCCGCGCCGATCGCGCCGGTGGCCACGATGCCGGCCGCGATCACCCACGGCCGACGAATGCGGCCGCGACGCCGCGGCGGCGCCTTCGCCGGCGCCTGGGGAACGGCGGTCGTGGCGTCCACGTGCGTGAGATCCCTCGCCGTGGACGCCGGGGAGTAGATCGCGCTGTCGCGCCGCCAGTACGGTCCCAACTCGGCAACCGCGATCTCCTCAAGCGCGTCCCACGCCTCGCTGGCGGACTGCGGCCGGTCGTCGAGCGCCTTCGCGAGCAGCCACTCAACCCAGCCGCTTACCCTGGCGGGCGCGGTCGTGAGCGGCGGCGGCGGGCGATGGACGTGGCTGTAGAGCACCGCGACCGACGTATCCGCCTCGAACGGCGGACGGCCGGCGAGCAGCTCGTAGACGATCACGCCGACCGCGTAGAGGTCAGTCTGCGGACCCAACGGCAGGTCCTGAGCCTGCTCAGGAGCCATGTAGGCGGGCGTTCCGACCGCTACGCCCGTGCTCGTCAATCGCCCCGTGAGGGCGTTGTATGCGCGCGCGATGCCGAAGTCGGCGATCTTCACGCCGCCCTGGCCGGTGAGGAGCACATTCTCGGGCTTGAGGTCGCGGTGAGCGATGCCGTGCCGCTCGGCGTGCCGCAGCGCGGCGAGCATCCCCTCGGCAACGCCGAACACCTGTGGCAGTGTCAAAGCTCCCACGAGCGGCCGCAGCGAGCCGCCCGCAACGTACTCCATCGCGATGTACGGGACCGCGTCGTCCTCGAAGAAGTCGAACAGCATGACGATGTTGGGGTGATCGAGCCGCGCCGCTAGCCGTGCCTCCCGGACGAAGCGCTGGGCGACCTTCGGGTCGTCGCTATCGAGGTCGAGCCGCTTGAGCACTACGTGCCGGTCCAGCGCGGGCTGGTGGACGAGGAAGACCATCGCCATCCCGCCTCGTGCGAGTGGCCGGACGATCTCGTATCCGCCAATACGCTGACCGGTCACGTCCGGTCGACCTTACCCGGATATCGTGAGGCTGTGAGGGCGCTAGCGCGTCGTCGAGCTCGAAGACGCCGGCGACAGGTTGACGATGCGCTCCGCCGTCGAGCCGCGAGCTGGCTGAACGGCTGTTCCTGACCGTCGACACGATCAAGAGCCACATGCGAGAGCTATTCCACGCGTTCGGCGTGCCCGACCTGCCGCAGAACCGAAAGCGCGCGGAGCTCGTGCGCCGCGCGTACGAATGCGGGCTGGTCAGGCCGTCCTAGGCCGCGGCCGTCTCGTCGCCGTCGCTCGTGTGGAGCAGGAAGCCGGCTGCGTCGAGCACGCGGCGCTCGCGCAGCCGGAGCAGCCGCTCGCTGCAGGCGGCGTCGGGCTCCCACGCCGCGACGGCGGCGGTGTCGAGGAGCGGCTGGAGGCCGTTCTCCTCCGGCTCGTCGTAGGCCTGGCGCAGCCACGCGAGGTCGTCGGCGATCCGGCGCGGGCGCTTGGCCTCGCCCTCGGGCGCCGGGGTCCACGGGTCCTGGCCGGCGCGCCGCTCGGGCACGCCGGGCGGGCGCGTGAGCGCCACGCCGAGTGCGTTCAGCCAGTCGGGTCTATCGAGCACGAGCTCGAGCATGGGGTTCCTCGTTTCCGCTCCGTGTGCCTGGCAAACGCGCCGAAGTCTGCCCGCCCGCGCAATTTTCCGGAGTTCACAGCGTTGCAAGCAGCATGGAGTGACGATTCGCCGCGCGACTCAGGTCGCGACCGGATCGGCCGATCTACCCGAAGACACCGTGCTGATCCACGAAGCTGCCGATTCCACGCTGGAGCAGGGCTTCCGCAGCCCGCGCGAACCCGTGCTCCGCAGGACGGCGCGCACGCGCGCCTGGGTCGCGACGGCCGCCACCGCCGGCCTCGCGGTCACGCTGCTCACCAGCGGCACATCCCTGATCGACTTCGCGTACGCCAGCATCCCGCTCCACGTGGCCATGGAGACGGTCGCCGCGATGGCCTCGCTCGTGGCCGCCCAGCTCGCCTCCGGCCGCTTCCGCCGCAGCCTCGAGCTCCACGACCTGCTGCTGCTCGTGTCGCTGTGCACGTTCGCGGCCGCGAACCTGCTGTTCTCCACCGTCCCGGCGGTGTTCGACAGCCATCCCGGCCGCTTCGCGACGTGGGCGCCGGTCGGGGGCACGCTCGTCGCCGCCGCCCTGCTTGCGGCCGCCGCCTACTCGCCCGAGCGCACGCTGCACCGGCCGGAGCTCGCCGCCCGGCGGGGCCTGCTGGCGTCCACAGCGGCGCTCGTGGCGATCGCCGCGGCCGTCGTCGTCGTCGGCGATGGGCTTCCGGTCGCCGTCGCGCCGGACACGGCTCCGACCGGCGCCGCCGCGCCGCAGATCCTCACCCATCCCGTGGTGCTCCTGACGCAGGTCCTCGCGATGCTGCTGTTCGCGGCCGCGGCCGCGGGGTTTGCCGCCCGCGACGCGCGGACCGGCGACGTGCTCGCGCGCTGGCTCGCGGTGGGCGCGATCCTCGGCGCGTTCGCACGGCTCAACTACGCGCTCTACCCGTCGCTCTACACCGACTGGTTCTACGCGGGCGACATCCTGCGCCTCGGCTGCTTCATCGCCATCTTCGTCGGCGCGGTGCTGGAGACGCGTCGGCTGCAGGAGGAGCTCGCCGCCGCGGCGGTGGTCGGCGAGCGCCAGCGGATCGCGCGCGACCTGCATGACGGGGTGGCCCAGGACCTCGCCTTCATCACCCAGCAGCTGCGGCACCTCGCCGGGCGCGACGGCACGACGCCCACCATGCAGCGACTCGTGCATGCGGCCGAGCGAGCGCTCGACGAGTCCCGCCACGCGGTCTCCGCGCTGACGAGCGCGGGCGACCGGCCGCTCGGCGACGTGCTCGCCGCCAGCGCCCGGGAGGCGGGCGAGCGCGAGGGCAGCATCGTCGAGACCGACGTGCCCGCCGACGTCGCGGTGCCCGCGCGAACCCAGGAGGAGCTGCTGCGCGTCGTGCGCGAGGCGGTGATCAACGCCGCCCGGCACGGAGCTGCGCGGCGCATCCGCGTCGAGCTGCGCGAGACCCCCCAGTTCTGCCTGGAGATCATCGACGACGGGCACGGGTTCGATCCCGACGCCGCTCGTGCGGGCCGCCTGGGCCTCACCAGCATGCGCCGACGGGTCGAGTCGATCGGCGGCGACCTGACGATCGCGTCTCAGCTCGGCAGGGGGACCCGGGTCCGGGTCACGCTCCCATGACGGCGCCGCGCATCCTCCTGGCCGACGCCGACGTGCCGACGCGCGTCGGATTCCGCGCGGCGCTGCGCCGGGCCGGCTTCGAGGTCGTCGCCGAGGCGGACGACGTCGACGCCGCCCTCGCGGCGGCCGCGAGCGCGCCGCTCGACCTCGCGCTCGTCGACGTGGCGCTCTCCGGCGACGGCATCGATGCGGTGACCCGCCTCGCGAAGCTCCGCCCGGGCCTGCGGCTGGTCGTGCTGACCGAGCGTCCCGACGACGACGAGCTGCTGGCGGCCGTCCTGGCCGGCGCCTCCGGCTACCTCGGCAAGCACCTGAGCCCGGTGCGCCTCCCCGATGTGGTGCGCGGCGTCCTCGCCGGTGAGGCGGCGCTGCCGCGGCGGCACTGCGAGCGGCTGCTCGACGAGCTGCGGCGCCGGACGACCCGCCGGTCGACGGTCGCCGCGCGCGCGACGGCGCCGCTCACCGACCGCGAGTGGGAGGTGCTCGAGCTCCTCGCGGAGGGCTGCACGACCGGGGAGATGGCGCGCCGCCTGCGAATCTCGGAGGTCACCGTCCGCCGCCACGTCTCCGCGCTGGTCGCGAAGCTCGGCGTGCGCGATCGCGCGGGCGCGGCGAAGCTGGTCAGCGTGCGTTCAGCGGTATGAACGAGAGATGGGTCAACCAGCCGATGGTCGGGCGCGCGGCCCTTGCGTATGGTGCTGCCATGCAGTCACCCACCGATCTCCTCGAGCGGCTCGACGCGCTCGCGGCTCGCGCCTCGGACGCTGAGCGGCGCGACCTGGAGCTTGGGCAGCTCGAGGACGTGCTGACGGTGGGCTACGCCGGAGCCCTCTCGGGCGAGGCGCGCATGATGCGCCTCGAGGAACAGCTCGACGAGCTGCTCGACGCAGCGGACGAGCGACGCGCGCGCGACCTGCGGCTGGTCGTCCGCGAGCACCGATCGCTCGAGCGCTCCGTCGGGGGGCTGCGCGCCGCGCTCGCGCGGTTGCAGGCCCGGTTCGTCGCGCTCGGCGGCGCCGTGCCGCGCTACTAGCGCCGGGGGGGTTCGCCCGCGAGCCCGTGGCGCACCGCATACGCGGCGGCCTGGACGCGGTTCTCCACGCCGAGCTTCGCGAGCACGTTGGAGATGTGGTTCTTGACAGTGCTGGTGCTGATGAACAGCCGGCCCGCGATCTCGGCGTTGTCGTGACCCTCGGCGATCAGTGCGAGCACCGCTCGCTCGCGCTCGGTCAGCGCCTCGGCATCCGCACGCGGCGGCCCGGCATCGCGCTCGCGAACCGACGCGACGAGCGCGCCGGCGACGCGCGGAGCGATCGGCCAGCGGCCGTCGGCCGCCGCCTTCACCCCGGCGACGATCTCCGCGAGCCGCGCCTCCTTGAGCAGGTAGCCGACTGCGCCGGCGCGGATCGCCTCCAGCACGCGCTCGTCGTCCGCGGCCACGGTCAGCATCAGCACGCGGGCGTCGGGATGCACGGCGAGCACCTGGCGCGTCGCCTCGATGCCCGACATCCCGGGCATGTTGAGATCCATCACCACGACGTCGGGCCGCATGGTGCGAGAGCGGCGCACGCCGGCCTCCCCGGACGACACGTCGTCGACGGTGAAGCCCTCCTCCTCCAGGAGCTCGCGCAGACCGGCCCGGAACAGGTCGTGGTCATCGACGAGCAGCACTCGCAGGGGCGCCATGTGAGCACTATCGCCAGTTTCCGGCGCGAGACCGCATCGGACGGTCGTCCAGTCGGCCGCTCGCAAGATGTCGCGAACGCCCGTGGAGCGCGGATTTCCGGCGCCCGTTCATCGCCATGAACGGTTCGTGACCGGGCGGCCCATGGTGGCCGCCGCGGCGGCTGGCCATCCTGCCGGCCAGGTTTCGAGCATGGAGGCGATGAAGTGAACGGACGGACCAGAAGGCGACGGACGACGGCGATCGCCGTGGCGGCGGTGACGCTGGTGGCGGCAGCCGTCGGCGGAAGCGGCGCGCTCGGTGCGCAGATCACGAGCGCCACGCTCGCGGGCGGATCGGGGACGGCCACCGTCGGTGGCACGCTCTATGCCAAGCAGGGGCAGACGGTGACCCTCACGGTCAACACCGCGGACAAGACGAAGTGCGTCAGCCTCAGCGGCGCGCACACCGCGGTCCAGACCTCCAACGCGGTCACGTCGTCGTGGACCTTCGGCCCCTTCACCGCAGGCTCGGGAGACGGCATCAGGACGGTCACGATCGTCGCCGGCGAGGACTTCAACAGCAACAACGTCTGCACGAAGCAGACGGTGACCAGCAGCGCGTCCTACGTCCTCGACAACACCGGCCCGACCGTGACGCCCACAGTCGCTCCGGCCTCGAACGCCGCCGGCTGGAACAAGGCCGACGTCGGCATCACGTGGTCGGCGACCGACAGCGGGTCCGGCGTCGCGGGCGGCGCGACCCCGGCGAGCGACTCCGTGACCGGCAACACGGCCGGCGTCGTCAAGACCGCGACCGCGGCCGACCGGGTCGGTAACTCGGGCAACGGCTCGGTCACGGTCAAGCTCGACAAGAGCGCGCCGACCTTCAACTTCAGCAAGTCCCCCGCCCCGAACGCCAACGGCTGGAACAACACCAACGTCACGCTCGGCTTCAACTGCGCCGACGCGCTGTCCGGCATCAAGAGCTGCACGGGCGGCGGCACCCAGGTCCTGTCGACCGAGGGCATCGACCTCCAGGTCACCGGCAAGGCGGTCGACAACGCCGACAACGAGGCCACGAACCCGGTCACCGGCGTGAACATCGACAAGACGGCGCCGACGCTGACCGGGGCCGCGACCACCGCCGCGAACGCCGACGGCTGGTACTCCGGCGACGTCAAGGTCCGCTGGAGCGCCGCTGACACGCTCTCCGGCCTGCAGGGCGGCGCACCGGCCGAGAGCACGATCACCGGCGAGGGCGCGAACCTATCGGCGAGCGAGTCGGTGCAGGACAACGCGGGCAACGCCGCCTCCCAGACCGTGTCCGGCATCCGCATCGACCGCACCGCCCCGACCACCGGGGCGACCGCGCCGATGGGCTGGAGCGCGAGCAACGCGACCATCGAGCTCGCGCCCTTCGACGCGCTCTCGGGCGTCAAGGCCACCCGGTTCCGCGTCGACGGCGGCGCGACGCAGTCCGGCACCCTCGTCGCGGTGAGCGGCGACGGCGTCCACAGCGTCGAGTTCTGGAGCGTCGACGCCGCCGGCAACGCGGAGAGCCCCAAGACCGTGGAGGTCAAGATCGACGGCACCGCGCCGGGGATCTCGCACCAGCTGGGTGTGGCCGCCAACGGCAACGGCTGGCACAACGTCGACGTGAGCATCGCCTACACCTGCACGGACGCGACCTCCGGCGTGGCCTCCTGCGGGCCCGACCGTTCTGTCTCGACCGAGGGCGGGGAGCAGGACATCACCGGCACCGCCGTCGACAACGCCGGGAACACGGCCGTCGACCACGCGCTGATCTCGCTCGACAAGACCGCGCCGACGATCGCCGCCGCACCGGACCGCACGCCCAACGGCAACCACTGGTACGACGGCGATGTCACGGTCAGCTTCACGTGCGACGACGCGCTCTCCGGCGTCGACCACTGCCCCGGCCCGAAGACCGTGGGCGAGGGCGAGGACCAGTCGGTCTCGGCGACCGTGACCGACGCAGCCGGCAACGAGGCCACCGCCACGCTGTCCGACCTCGACGTCGATACGACCGCCCCGTCGCTGGACGGCGCGGCGACCTCGGCGCCCAACGACGCCGGCTGGTACCGCGACGATGTGACCGTCGCCTGGACGGCGTCCGACGCCCTCTCCGGGCTCGACGGCGCGGCGCCGGCCGACAGCGTCGTCCAGGGCGAGGGCGACAACCTGTCGGCCAGCGCGTCGGTGAGCGACCGGGCCGGCAACTCGACGAGCCGCACGGTCGACGGCATCAAGATCGACCGCACGGCGCCGGTCACGACGGCCCACGCGGCGGAGTCGCTTGACAGCGGCTGGTACGCCGACGCTGTCGACGTCACCCTGCACGCCATCGACGCGGTGTCCGGCGTCCGCGACACCTCCTACTCGGTCGACGGCGGCGACGCCCAGCCGTACGACGGCACGTTCGCGTTCGCCGCCAAGGGCATCCACACGATCCGGTTCTGGAGCGCCGATCGCGCCGGCAACGTCGAGGACCACGGCGACGCCGGACACGCGATCGTGCTCAAGATCGACGGCATCGCGCCGTCGATCACCGGCTCGCGCTCGCCGGCCGCCAACGGCTTCGGCTGGAACAACGGCGCGGTCGACGTGACGTTCGACTGCAGCGACGCCGAGTCCGGCATCGCCGGCTGCAGCGGCGCGACGACGCTCGCCAACGAGGGCTCTGGCCAGTCCGCCACCGGGACCGCGGTCGACAACGCGGGCAACTCGGCCCAGGCCACGGTCGATGGGATCAACATCGACCTGACGCCGCCGACGCTGACCGGCGCGCCGGCCACGCCCGGCAACGCGGCCGGCTGGTACCGCGACGACGTCACGATCAACTGGACCGGCCAGGACGGCCTGTCCGGGATCGACCCGGCCAGCGCGCCGGCGGACTCGACGGTCACCGGCGAGGGCGCCGACCTCGGCGCCGGTCCGGTCTCGGTCGCCGACAAGGCGGGCAACACGGCCTCGGCGTCGGTGAGCGGGATCATGATCGACCGCACCGCGCCGGTGATCGCCGGCCAGCCGACGACGTTCCCGAACGCAGCCGGCTGGTACAACGGCGACGTCGTCGTGGACTTCAGCTGCGCCGACGCGCTGTCCGGCGTCGCGACGTGCCCCACGAGCAAGGTCGCCGCCCTGAACGGCGCGGGCCAGAGCGTCACCAGCGGGCAGGCCGAGGACTTCGCGGGCAACGTCGCCGCCGGTGTCACGGTCGGCGACCTCAACATCGACTCGCGGGCGCCGCAGAGCACCGCCGACAACCAGTGCGTCAAGTCCAACGGCTGGTGCACCGGCTCGTCGGCGAACGTGGTCATCACGGCCACCGACCAGGCGGGCCTGTCCGGCGTCAAGGAGATCCGCTACTCGATCGACGGCGGCGCCGAGCAGGTCGCCGCGGGGGCGACCACGACGGTCGCCGTCCCGCTCGACGGCTCGGGGAACGCCACGGTTGAGTACTACGCGGTCGACGTCGCGGGCAACCGCGAGCCGGCGAACGCGGTCGCCCTCAAGTGGGACAGCATCGCCCCGACCGTCACCCACACGCTCGCTCCCGCCCCGAACGCCACCGGCTGGAACGTGAGCGACGTGACCGTCCACTTCAGCGCCGCCGACGACGACCGCGGCTCCGGCGTGGACGCCTCCACGATCACCCCCGACGTGCTGGTCCAGGACGAGACGGCCGGTCGGGCGGTCGCGGGCTCGGCCGGCGACTTCGCCGGCAACGTCGGGACGGACTCGGCGACGGTCAAGCTCGACCGCACCGCGCCGATCGTCTCCGGCGCCGTCGTCGAGGGGACCAAGGGCGCCGGCGGCTGGTACACGGGGCCGGTGAAGGTGGCCTTCACCTGCTCCGACGCGCTGGCCGGCATCGCCGTCTGCCCCGCCCCCGTGACGCTCACGGACAACGGCGCCGGGCAGTCGGTCACAGGCACGGCCACCGACAACGCCGGCAACAAGGCCACGGTCAAGGTCGAGGGCATCGACATCGACCACGAGAAGCCGGCGATCGCGGTCGCGGGCATCAAGGACGGGGACGTCTACACGCTCGGCGCGGTGCCGAGCGGCTCCTGCACCGCGACCGACGGCGTCTCCGGCGCCGGCGCGTGCGCGGTGACGGTCACCGGCGGCCTTGCCAACGGGGTCGGCACGTTCGTGTTCGTCGCCAAGGCCACGGACAAGGCCGGCAACGCGACGCAGGTGACGGGGACCTTCCGGGTCGTCTACCGATTCGACGGGTTCCTGCAGCCGATCAACGACACGGCCCATCAGATCGGTGCTCTCACGAGCGTCTTCAAGGCCGCCAGCACGGTCCCGGCGAAGTTCCAGCTCAAGAACGCCGACGGGACCGTCGTCCAGAGCGCCGGCGCGCCCGCGTGGATGGCTCCCGCCAAGGGCGCACTCACGACCGCGCCGGTGGACGAGGCGATCTATGCCGCTCCGGCCGAGAGCGGGCAGACGTTCCGCTACGACGCGAGCGCCCAGCAGTACATCTACAACTGGGGGACGGCCAAGACCCAGGCCGGCTCATACTGGCGGATCGGCGTCAAGCTCGACGACGGCCAGACGTACTTCGTCAACGCAGGCCTGAGGTAGCGCAGATCAGGAGGGGACGCTTCGGCGTCCCCTCCGCGGTCACTCGGCGCGCGGCTGCGACGGCGGCGCCGCCGACATGACCTCCACGCGGTGGCCGGCCGGGTCGTGCACGAACCAGCGCGGGGCGTTCCACGCGTTGCTCCCCGGCTGTGGGTCGAAGCCGTGCTCGCGCAGCCTCGTCACCGCGGCCTCGGCGTCCTCGGCGACGATCGCCGCGTGACCGCGCTCCGGGACGGTCGGGTCCTCGACCGGCTGGAGATGGATCTGAGTCCCGCCGCGGCCGACCCAGATGAAGCGCCCGCGCAGGAGCTCCGGCGGCTCGAGCTCCGCGAACCCGAGCAGCTCCCAGAAGCGGACGCAGTCCCGCACCTGGTCCCGGCGGACCTCGAGGGTCACGTGCTGGAGCATGAGGCGGAGCCTAAGTCAGGCGAGGCTGACGAGCCCGATACCCGCGAGCGCGGCGGCAACGCCGGTGCGCTGGCTCCCGGTGACCTGCTCGTGCAGGACGGCGCGCGCGAGGATGACCGTGGCGAGCGGGTAGAGCGAGCCGAGCACGGAGACGACGCTCGCCATCCCGAGCGTGAGCGCGATCGCGAACATCGTGTTGGCCGCGATGTCGAGCGCGCCGACGGCGACGAGCGGCGCCACCGCGCGCCGGTCGATCGGCACCGGCCGGCGCGCCGCGAGCACGACGGTCACGAGCACGCCGACGGCCGCGGCGCGGTTGAGCGTGACGGCCCACAGCGCGCCGTGCTCGGCGGCCAGGTCCATGCCGACGAAGAAGGTCCCGAAGCCGAGCGCCGCGATGGCCGCCAGCCCGACGCCGGCCGCCGCGCGCCGGCCGCCGCCCGCGGTGCCCGGCTCGAACGCCGCGAGCATGCCGCCGGCGATCGCGAGCGCCATCCCGAGCGCCTGCGCGGCGCCGGGCGCCTCCCCGGAGACGAGCCCAACCGTCACCGGCAGCAGCGCCGCCGTCGCCGACACCGGCGCGACGACGCTCATCGCCCCCGTCGCGAGCGCTCGATAGAGGGCCGCGAAGCCGATGAGCTCGGCGACGCCGGCGCCGGCGGCGAGCAGCCCCGCGTGGGCGCCGGGCAGCGGCTCACCGGCGGCGATCGCCGCGACCAGCACAAGCCCGAGCCCGGTCGCCTGGGAGACGAGCAGTACCCACAGCACGGCCAGCCGCTTCGTCTTGACGCCGGCCAGGAAGTCCGAGCAGCCCCAGGCGATGCTGGCGCCGAGTGCGAGTGCGACCGCAGCCACGCCCTGCACGCTCGCGGCGGCCCCTTGCGGTGGCCTTGAATAAGGCTTGACATGATCTCGGTATGAGCGATCTCGAGCGCAGGTCAGGATCCCGCCCCCCACGCCGCCAGCGCGAGCAGCGCGCCTACAACCTCGTGCTCGCCGGCGGGACGTTCGCCCTGGTCTTCGTCGTGACGACGCTGCTCGCGATCTTTGGCGTAATGGGCTGGTCGATCCCGATCCTGGCGGCGATCCTGGCCGTCGTGTGCGCCCTGCTGTTCCGGCGAACCGTCCGCTAGCCGCGTGAAGGTCGCCGAGGCCGTCGGGAGGGCGCTGGCCTCGCTCGGCGTCGACGCCGTCTTCGGCCTGCTCGGCAGCGGCAACCTCACCGTCACCAACGCGCTGCGTGACGCGGGGGTGCCGTTCCACGCAGCGCGCCACGAGGGCGGCGCGATCTGCATGGCCGACGGGTACGCGCGCGTGAGCGGCGGGCTGGCGGCGTGCAGCGTCCACCAGGGGCCCGGGCTCACGAACACGATCACCGGGCTCACGGAGGCGGCCAAGAGCCGGACGCCGCTGCTGGTGCTCGCGGCCGACGTGCCGGCCGCCGCCCTGCGGTCGAACTTCCGGATCGACCAGGCCGGGCTGGTGGAGGCGGTCGGCGCCGTGGCCGAGCGCGTGCACGGGCCGGCCACCGCGATGGCCGACGTCGCGCGCGCGGTGCGGCGCGCGCGGGTCGAGCGGCGCGCGGTGGTCCTGATGCTGCCGCTCGACGTGCAGGCGGCCGAGTGCGACCCGTCGCTGCCCCCGCCGCTGCCAGAGCTCGCGCCGCCGCGGCCCGGCTCGGTCGACGAGCTCGCCGCGCTGCTGGCCGGTGCCGAGCGGCCCGCGATCGTCGCGGGCCGCGGCGCGGTGCTGGCCGGCGCCGGGCCGGCGCTCCGCAGGCTCGGGGAGCTGACCGGCGCGGTGTTGGCCACGTCGGCGGTCGCCAACGGCCTGTTCGAGGGCGACCCGTTCGCGCTCGGCATCGCCGGCGGGTTCTCCTCCCCGCTCGCCGCCCGGCTGCTCGGCGAGGCCGACGCGGTGGTCGCGTTCGGCGCGGCGATGAACCAATGGACCACCCGCCACGGGACACTGATCGCGCCCGACGCTCGGGTCGCGCAGGTCGATCTGGACGCCGACGCGATCGGCGCGCACCGGCCGGTCGACGTCGGCGTGGTCGGCGACGCGAGCGCGACCGCCGAGGCGCTCGTCGCCGCGCTCGCGGGCACGACGATCGTCGGGGCCGCCTCCGCGGCGCCGACGACCATCGTCGGCGCGGGCCGCCGCACCGACTCGCTCGCGGCCGAGATCGCGGCCGGGGGCTGGCGCGATCAGCCGTACGAGGATCAGGCGGCGCCGGGCCGGCTCGACCCGCGCACGCTCACCATCGCGCTCGACGCCCTGCTCCCGCTCGAGCGCACCGTGGTGGTGGACTCAGGCCACTTCATGGGGTGGCCGTCGATGTACCTCCGCGTCCCGGACGCCACCGGCTTCGTCTTCCCGCAGGCCTTCCAGTGCGTCGGCCTCGCGCTCGGCAACGCGATCGGCGCGGCCATCGCGCGCCCCGATCGGCTCACCGTGGCCGCGCTCGGCGACGGGGGCGCGCTGATGGCGCTGCCCGAGCTCGAGACGCTCGGCCGCCTGGGGCTCCCGCTGCTGGTCGTGATCTACGACGACGCGGCCTACGGCGCCGAGGTCCACCACTTCCGCCCGATGGGCGAGGCGGTGGACCTCGCGCAGTTCCCCGACACCGACTTCGCGGCGCTCGCCGAGGCGGCCGGCTGCCGCGGCGTCGAGGCCCGCAGCGTCGAGGACCTCGACGCCGTCCGCGAGTGGCTCGCCACCCGCGACCGCCCGCTGGTGCTCGACGCGAGGGTCGACCCCGACATCTGCGCGGACTGGCTCGAGGAGGCCTTCCGCGGTCACTGAAGAGGAGAACGCATGCCCCTGCTCGGAGATCTCGTGACAGCGCTGGCCGCGGGCGACGTCCGCGTCGTCGATCTCACGCAGCCGCTCAGCGAACGCACGCCGGTGCTGCAGCTCCCCGAGCCGTTCGCGAACACGCCGGGGCTAAGCCGCCGCCCGCTCAGCCGCTACGACGACGCCGGGCCGGCCTGGGCGTGGGACGTGCTGGAGGTCGGCGAGCACGTCGGCACGCACTTCGACGCGCCCGTGCACTGGATCACCGGCCGCGACGGCGAGGACGTCGCGAGCGTCCCGCCCGCGCGGCTCGTCGGGCCGGCCGTGGTGATCGACAAGTCCGCCGAGGCGGCCGACGACCCCGACTACCTGCTGACCGTCGAGGATGTCCGAGCCTTCGAGGTCGAGCACGGCGCGCTCCCGGACGGCGCGTGGCTGCTGCTGCGCACGGGCTGGGACGCGCGCGCCGGCGACCAGGACGCCTTCCTCAACGGCGGCCGCACGCCCGGCCCCGACGCCGAGTGTGCGCGCTGGCTCGCCGAGGAGGCGCCGATCGCGGGCTTCGGGGTCGAGACGGTCGGCACCGACGCGGGCGCCGCGCACGCGTTCGACCCGCCGTTCCCCGTCCACCACTTCCTGCTCGGCGCCGGCCGCTACGGGATCACCCAGCTCGCGAACCTGGCCGAGCTGCCGCCGACGGGAGCGGTGATCGTCGTCGCGCCGCTCAAGCTCGTGGACGGGACCGGCAGCCCGTCACGGGTGCTCGCGCTCGTCATGTGAACGCAGCGAGCCGGGGTGCGCCCGCGCGTCGGGGTCGCGTCGCGCCTTGACGATGCTCGCGATCGTCGTCACCGCGAGCACGCCGATGATCACCACCAGCGACGCGCCGGTCGAGATCTCCGGCACCGAGTCGTCCTGCAGGTGCAGGTAGTGCAGGACGAGCTTGACGCCGATGAAGGCGAGGATGAGCGAGAGCCCGGTCGAGAGGTAGACGAGCCGGTCGAGCAGCCCGTGCACGAGGAAGTACAGCGCCCGCAGCCCGAGCAGCGCGAACGCGTTGGCGGCGAACACGATGAACGCCTCCTCGGTGACGCCGAACACCGCGGGGATGGAGTCGAGCGCGAACAGGACGTCGGTGCTGCCGATGGCGAGGAACACGAGGAACAGCGGCGTCAGCACCCGGCGCCCGTCGATCCGCGTCGCCAGCCGCCCGTCGTCGTAGCGGTCGGTGAGCGGCAGCACGCGGCGGGCGACGGCGACGACCGCGTTGTCCTCCACCGACGGGTCCTCGTCGCGATGCCGGAAGAGCTGGATCGCCGTGCCGATCAGCAGCAGCCCGAAGACGAGGAACATGAACGAGAACGCCGACAGCAGCGCCGCGCCGAGCCCGATGAACACGCCGCGGATCGCGAGCGCGAGCACGATCCCGATCGTGAGCACCTTGTGCTGGTGCTCGGCCGGCACCGCGAAGGTGGTCATGATGATCAGGAAGACGAAGAGGTTGTCGACCGACAGGCTCTTCTCGACGATGTAGCCGGCGAAGTACTGGCCGCCGAAGTCCCAGCCCGCGACCACGCCGAGGACGACGCCGAAGACCATCGCCACGGCGACGTAGAAGGCCGACCACCCCACCGCCTCGCGGAACGCGACGACGTGGCCACCGCGGCCGGTCAGCAGCAGGTCGATCGCGAGCAGGACGACGATCGCGCCGATCGTGCCCGCCCACGCGGCGAGGGTGACGTCCAGCAGTTACTTAGTCCTCGAGCCGGAAGCCGATCTTCAGCGTCGCCTGGTAATGGGCGACGCGTCCGTCGGCGATCTGCCCGCGCACCGAGATCAGCTCGAACCAGTCGAGGTGGCGCACGGTCTCGGACGCCTTCGCGACGGCGCGGTCGACCGCCTGCGTCACGCCCTCCGGCGAGGAGCCGGTGATCTCGACCGACTTGTACACGTGTTCGCTCATGGCGGCGAACCTACCGGGTCAGGCCGCCATGGCCTCCACCGGGCGGTACTCGTCGTGCTCGGGCACGTGGACGTAGTCCGAGCGCGGGCCCTGGACCGCGATCTCGCGCAGCGCCCCGGTCAGCCGATCGATGTCCTCGACCGTCGTCCCCAGCCCGAGGCTGGCGCGCACCGCTCCTGGGAGCAGCGGACTGCGGCCGGCGCGCAGCTCGGCGTGCAGCCGTTGTTCCTGGGCGGGCGGGACGCCGAGGAGGTGCGTCATCAGCGGGTGGGCGCAGAAGCAGCCGTGGCGGACGCCGATCGCGTGCTCGGCGCTCAGGATCGCGGCCAGCAGCGGGTCGCGGAAGCCGGCGAGGGTGAAGGTGGCCACGCCGACGCGGTCGACGGTACCCCGCGGCCACAGCGTGAGCAGCTCGAGGCCGGGGATCGACTCCAGCGCCGTCCACATCCGCACCGCGAGCGACCGCTCGTGCGCGGCCACGGCGTCCATGCCGAGCGCCATCAGGCGGCGACACGCCGCGGCGAGCGCGACGACGCCGACCGTGTTGGGCGAGCCGGCCTCGTAGCGGTCGGGCGCGGGTGCCCACGTGACCTCGTCGACGGTGACGAGCTTGATCGCGCCGCCGCCGGCCAGCAGCGGCTCGCCGTCGCGCAGGCGGCCGACGAGCGCCCCGGCGCCGAACGGCGCGTAGAGCTTGTGGCCGGAGAGCGCGAGGTGGTCGATCCCCGAGCGCGCCATGTCGATCGCGCGGTGCGGGGCGAGCTGGGCGGCGTCGACGAACAGCTCGGCGCCATGGCGGTGCGCGAGCGCGGCGAGCTCGGCGACCGGCCACACCTCGCCGGTGACGTTGGAGGCGCCGGTGACGGCCAGGAGGTCGGTCCGCTCCGCCCGCAAGGCGTGGTCGGTCGCGTCGAGCAGCTCGTCGGCGGAGCTCGTGAACGGCAGCAGGCGGACGTCGTGGCGGCGCCAGGGCAGCATGTTCGCGTGGTGCTCGACCGGGCTGCTCAGCACACGCGTGCCGGCCGGGAGCGAGGCGGAGAGAACGTTGATCGCCTCCGTGGTGTTGCGGACGAACACGACGCCGTCGCCGGGCCGGGCGCCGACGAAGCGCGCCACGACGTCGCGCGCCCCCTCGTACTCGGCGGTGGCGAACTGCGACTTGTAGCCGCTGCCGCGATGGACGCTGCTGTACCACGGCATGAACGCCTCGACGGCGTTCCAGACGTCGGTCATGACTGGCGTGCTGGCGGCGTAGTCGAGGTTCGCGTAGCGCCTCCGGCCGCCCACGCTCTCGACCTCTACGTCGTTGCCCAGCACCCTCGGAAGGAGCTCACCCATGCCGCGAACTCTCGCGGCCGTCGCTTGTCGAAAGGTTGGCTCTCGCTTACCTGCGAGTGATGCCGACGCGCTTGGCGAACGGGCTGTCGAACACGCCGCTCGCGTTGAGCTCGTCGTGGACCTTCAGCCAGCGGCCGTACTCGGGGTACATCCGGGCTAGCGTGTCATGGCTGCCGGTGAGCGTGTTGACCTGGCCCCAGTGCGGCCGGCCGTCGAGCTCGTACAAGGCTTCCTCGTAGGCGCCGAGCAGCTCGTAGCCGCCCTCGGTCTCGGTCGCCTGGATCAGCTCGATCATCATCGTGTCGCCCCCGTGCATCATCGACAGGTAGGCGGGCGACGCGCGGACGAAGCGCAGGGCGACGAGGCCGGTGTGGTAGACGGCGCCGAGGTCGCGGTGGCGGGCCGCGACGCCGATCAAGGCGTCGATCGCGCGCAGGTACTTGTCGTCGGCGAGCGGCACGGCGAGCTCGGACGAGTACGCGGGCAGCAGGTTGGCGGCGCCGATGTTGAGCACCTTGTACGAGGCGCCGGTGTACTCGTTGTCGGCCAGCGCGCCGAGCAGCTGGTCGGTGCGCCTCGGCGCGCTGTCGGGCATGCAGGTCGAGCGCGAGGTTGCCGACGAACGGGATCACCTTCGAGCGGCTGGCGAGCTCGATCCACCAGTGCCGGCGCAGGCGGTCGGTCCGACGGCGGCGGCGTGGGTCGCGCGTGCGGTTGCGGCGGCAGACGATGCAGCGGTGCTCGCCGTCTTCGCCCGGATAGAGGTTGAGGTAGAGCTCGTAGTGGCGGTTGGCCTGTAGCGCGGCGGGGATCTGGCCGCGGACCTTCGACCACGTCGACAGCTCGCGCGCCTCGGTCAGCCAGTAGGCGCCCTCGACGGCGAGCGTCGCCGCGTAGATGACGCCCATGCAGCCCATGTTCACGGCGGCCGCGTCGAAGGTGTCGTCGTCCTGGTGCAGGACCCAGTCGGGGTGGGCGCGGGCGAAGGCGGCGGGGTCGGTCGGCCCGTGGGCGGGCTCGATCCGGTGCACCCGGCCGCCGGCGGCGACGAGGTCGAGCGAGCGGACGAAGTCGTTCAGCGGGCCGAACTCGAGGCCGGAGCCGTGGGTCGAGGTCGACACCACGCCGGCCACCGTCTGGGCGTCGTACCCGCCCATCTGCGAGAGCGCGAGGTCCTGGTCGGCGAGGTGCTGGTTGAGCTCGCGGATGCGCATCCCGGCCTCGACGCGCACGAGCGTCTCGTCGCCGTGGTCGCGGCGCACGCAATCGAGCGGGAGCGGGTCGCCCAGCCGGTCGGTGCGCACGAGGTAGCCCGTCGTCAGCGCGACGTCCGACCACGAGTGCCCCGATCCGACCGCCCGCACGGTGGCTTTGTCGGCCTCGGCGGTGCGCACGATCTCCTGCAGCTCGGCGAGCGTCGCGGGGCGGTAGATCCGCAGCGGCTCGACCCACTGGTTGCCCGTGTGGTTGCGCCAGCGCTTGCGCTGCTCGAACTTCATGCGCCCAGCTCCTCCCGTAGGGCGGCGACCTCGGCGCGGAGCTCCGCGACCTCGCGCTCGAGCCGGTCGAGGCGGTCGTCGTCGGGGGGCGGCGCCGCCGGCGGAGGCGGGGGCGGGGCGGCGGCGACCACCGGGGCGGGCGCCTCGGCCTCGTCGCCGAGCAGGTGCCCGTAGCGCTCCTCGCGCTGGCCGGGGCGACGGTCGTAGCGCGTCGCCAGCTCGCGCTCGAGCAGCCGGTCGAGCACCGCATGAAGCGCGGCGGAGTCGGGGAAGTGGAACAGCCGCTCGGTGCGCTGCAGGAGCTCGCCCGGCGTCTGCGGGCCGCGCAGCATCATCACCGCCAGCAGCGACTGCTCCTCCGGGCTGATCTGGAGCGCGTCGTCGAGCAGGTGGCGGTACTTGGCCGTGCGGCTGCCGTGGTAGCTGGTCAGGCGCGTGAAGCCGCGGCGGCGGAGCCGCTCCAGCGCGTCGCGGATCGTCGACTCGTCGTAGGCCACGACCGGCTCGCGGTTCGTGGACTGGTTGCAGGCCGCGCGCAGGGCGTTGAGGCTGAGCGGATACGTGTCGGGCGTCGTGCGCTGCTTCTCGAGCAGGCAGCCGAGGACGCGCAGCTCCTCTGGGCTCAGATCGTGCACGCCGCGCAGCCTACGCGCGTTCCCGAAGGTGCGGCTGGCACGGTTGTTCGGGGCGCGGGGCGTCGATTAGGGTCGCGGCAGTCGTGGCGTCGGCAATACAGGCGAAGAAGCGGTTCGTCGGGCGCCGCCAGGAGCTGGCGGCGGTCGAGGCTGCGCTGGAATTGCTGCGCGCCGGCCGCCCGCGCTGGCTGGTGATCAGCGGCGAGCCGGGCATCGGCAAGACGCGGCTGCTGGGCGAGCTCGCCGAGCGCGCGGCCGCGCGCCGCCATCCCGTGTTCGTGGGCCGCGGCGCCGAGCTGGAGCGCGAGCTGCCGTTCGCGATCTGGGTCGACGCGCTCGACGACCACGTCGCCTCGCTCGGCGAGCGCCGGCTCGAGGCGCTGATCGGCGACCGCGTCGCCGAGCTCGCGCGCGTCCTGCCGTCGGCCGCTCCGGCCGCCGCGGGCGGGCTCCAGGACGAGCGCTTCCACGCCTACCGCGCGGTGCGCGCGCTGCTGCAGCGGATGGCGATGGGCCATCCCGTGGTGCTGATCCTCGACGACGTGCACTGGGCCGACGACGCGTCGCTGGAGCTGGTCGCGCACCTGCTGCGGCGGCCGCCGCCGGCCGCGATCCTCGTCGCGCTCGCGTTCCGCGCCGGGCAGGTGCCGAACAGCCTGCTGGCGGCGCTCGACGCCGCGTCCCGAGACGGCATGGTCACGGAGGTCGGCCTCGGGCCGCTGACCGAGGCCGAGGCCGAGGCGCTGCTGGGCGCCCCGCCGCAGCCGGTCGTCTACCGCCAGAGCGGCGGGAACCCCTTCTACCTCGAGGAGCTGTCGCGCGCGCCGGTGCGGGCCGGCGTCGCGGCGGGGGAGGAGGCCGACGCCGTGGGCGTGCCGCCGGCCGTCGCGGCCGCGCTCGGGCAGGAGTTCGCCGCGCTGAGCTCGCGGGCCCAGGCGCTGGGCCGGGGCGCCGCGGTGGCGGGCGAGCCGTTCGACCTCGATCTGGCGGCGGCCGCCGCGGGGTTCGGCGAGCCGGACGCGCTGGCGGCGATCGACGAGCTGCTGGCGGCGGGCTTCGCCGGGCCGACCGACGTCGCGCGCCGCTACCGCTTCCGCCACCCGCTCGTGCGCCGTGCGGTCTACGACGGAGCCGGGGAGGCGTGGCGGCTGCAAGCCCACGCGCGCGCCGCGGACGCGCTCGCGGACCGGCCGGGCGCCCTCCCCGCACGGGCGCACCACGTCGAGCGCTCCGCCCGGATCGGCGACGAGGCTGCGGTGGCGGTGCTCGAGCAGGCCGGACATCAGGCCGCGGCGCGGGCGCCGGCGGTCGCCGCGCGCTGGTTCGACACCGCGCTGCGCCTGCTCGACGCGCCGCCTGGCGACGGCGGCCCCGGGCCGTCGGACGCCACCCCGCCCAGTCGTGCCGCCTCGGCCGCCGCCGCGCCCGACCTCACCGCCTCGGCCGCCGTCGCGCCCGACCTCGCCGCGTCCGCTGCCGTCGCGCCCAACCTCGCCGCGTCCGCCGCCGTCGCGCCCAACCTCGCCGCGTCCGCCGCCGTCGCGCCCGACCTCGCCGCGTCCGCCGCCGTCGCGCCCGACCTCGCCGCGTCGGGCGGCACCGCGCCGGGTCTCGTGGACCCGACGCGCCGGCTCGCGCTGCTCGTCCCGCTGGCGGGCGCGCTCGCGGCGACCGGGCGGCTCGAGCGGGCGCTCGGCGCGCTCGTCTCCGCGCTCGCGCTCGTCGACCTGCCCGACCTGCGCGTCCGGCTCATCGCCGCCTGCGCGGCGTGCGAGAACCTGCTCGGCCGTCACGACGCCGCCCACGCCCGGCTGCTCGACGCGCTCGAGTCGCTCGGGGACCAGGACAGCGCCGCGGCCGCGGCGCTGCACGCCGAGCTGGCCGCCGACGCGCTCTACGACAGCGACTTCGAGGCGATGCGCGAGTGGGCGGGCCGCGCGGCCGCGACGGCGCGGGCGCTCTCCGACCGCGGCCTCGAGGCGCTCGCCACCGCCCTGCTGTGCTTCGCCGAGTACAACCGCGGCGACGCCGCGGCGGCCGAGCAGGCCTGCGCGCAGGCCGCCGCCCTGATCGACGCGCTGCCCGACGACCAGCTCATGATGCGGCTCGACGCGCCGTACTACTTCGGCTTCGCCGCGTACTTCTGCGAGCACTACGACGACGCGATCCGCCACCTGCGGCGCGGCATCAACCTGTCGCGCACGATCGGGCAGGGCCAGTTCGTGATCCCGATGATGGTCGGGCTCGCCCACGCGCTCGAGGTGCGCGGGCAGCTCGCCGAGGCGGCCGAGACGGCCGACGCGGCCGTGGAATCGGCGCGTCTGGCCGGCAACCGCCAGCTCGTCGGCTTCGCGCTGGTGGCGGACGCGTGGACGGCCGCCGCGCTCGGCGACGGCGAGCGCGCGCGGGCGTCCGGCGACGAGGCGGTCGCGCTGCTCGACGGGCTCGACGACAGCGTGCTGACTCGCGGCACCCATGCCCATCTCGGCGTCATGTGGGCCGACCTCGGGGAGCTCGACCGCTGCCTGGCCGCGTTCCGGGCGGTCGGCATGCCGGACTTCCCGTCGATCGAGCCAGGGCGCCGCGGCTGGATGTACGCCGCGCTCGCGCGCGCTGAGCTGGCCCGCGGCGACCGCGAGGCCGCGCGAGGCGTGGGCGGACCGCAGCGAGGCGGCGCTGGACGGCCTCGGGCTGCCGTTCGCGGAGGCCTGGCTCCTGCACGCGCGGGCCTCGATCGCGCTCGACGCCGGGGATGCGGAGGCCGCCGCCGCGCTGGCGTTCGAGGCGGCGGAGCGCGCCGACGCCGTCGCGGCACCGGGTACCGCCGCCCGCTGCCGCACGCTCGCGGGCGTGGCGCTGGCCGCCGCCGGCCGGCGCGACGACGGCGTCCGCGAGCTCACCCGCGCCGAGGCCGAGCTCTCGGCGCTCGGCGCCACCCGCTACCGGGACGAGGCGGCACGCGAGCTGCGCCGCCTGGGCGAGCGCGTGGCGGCCCGCCAGCGCCGCGGCGGCGGCGAGGGGCTCGACGCCCTCTCCGGCCGCGAGCGCGAGATCGCCGACCTCGTCGCCGAGGGCCGCACCAACCGCGAGATCGGCGGCGAGCTGTTCCTGTCCGAGAAGACCGTCGAAGGCAACCTCACCCGCATCTTCGCCAAGCTCGGCGTCACCTCCCGAGTGGAGGTCGCCGAGGTCATCGGCCGCGCCCGCGCCGCACTCTGATCGTCGCGCCGGGGCGGCGCGGCGCGAACGTCAACGCGCCGGGGCGGCGCGGCGCTCTGATCGTCGCGCCGGGGCGGCGCGGCGCGAACGTCAACTGCGCCGGGGAGGCGCGGCGCTCTGATCGTCGCGCCGGGGCGGCGCGGCGCGAACGTCAACGGCGCCGGGGCGGCGCGGCGCTCTGATCGTCGCGCCGGGGCGGCACGGCGCGAACGTCAACAGCGCCGGGGCGGCGCGGCACTCTGAACGTCGCGCCGGGGCGGCGCGGCGCGAACGTCAACTGCGCCGGGGCGGCGCGGCGCTCTGATCGTCGCGCCGGGGCGGCGCGGCGCGAACGTCAACTGCGGCTGGGTGGGGAGGTGGCGGACCGGGAGTTTCGTGCAATTTCGGACGGCCCCGCGACGCGAATTGCACGTTCCTCCTCCAGACGAGGAGTTTCGTGCGATCGCCGCGCCCGTGGCGGACGATCTCGCACGTTATTCCCCCCGCCTCCCTACCTGCCGCCGTTGACGTTCGCCCGCGCTGCCGCGCGCTGCCCGCGACGTAAGGGGGTCTGACCCCCGACGTACCGCGGCGGCGCGGCACGGACGTCAACTGCGCCGGGTGGGGGGGTGGCGGACCGGCGGAAACGTGAAATTTCTGCGGTGGCCGGGGTGCGCGTTGCCACGAAACCCTCCGTATGCGGCGGTTTCGTGAAATCCGCGGGGCGGGAGGCCGCGGAATTGCACGAAACCGCCGGGCCCCTCCCCTCAATGCCGCAGTTGACGTTCGTCCGCGCCCTCGCGCGCCGCCGCGCGATCGTGGAGGGGGTCTGACCCCCGACTTACCGCGGGTCGGACGGGGGTCAGACCCCCTTAGGGCGCGGGGGAGGTTCAGGGGGTCCCCCCGTAGTTCGGGGGGAATGCCGCTGGGAGCGTGCCGGGGCATGACGACGCTCTCTCTCGCCGCCCCCCAGATCGGCGTCAGGACCCGCCCGCACAGCGCCCCTCGAGTCCTCGACGCCAACCGCCTAGGTGACCACCTCGACCGCCTCTACCGCGCCGCGCTCGGCATGACCGGCTCGCACGCCGACGCCGAGGACCTCGTGCAGGACGTCTGCGTCAAGGTCCTCGCCAAGCCGCGCCTGGTCAGCGGCGACGACGACCTCGGCTACCTCCTGCGCGTCCTGCGAAACACGTTCATCTCCAGCCGCCGCACCGCCGCCCGCCGGCCGGCGACCGCGACCGCGCCCGAGGACATGGAGCGCTTCGAGTCCCACCGCACAGCCGACCCCGAGCGCGCGCTCGAGGCCCGCGAGCTCTACTCCCGCATCGCTCAGCTGCCCGAGCACCAGCGCGACGCGCTCGTCTCCGTCGACCTGCTCGGCCTCTCCTACAAGGAGGCCGCCGCAACGCTGGACGTCCCCACGGGCACGATCATGAGCCGGCTGTTCCGCGCCCGCCAGGCGCTCGCGAACTGACGCGGGGGGACAGGCCCCAAGGTCGAGCCAAGGTCCGCCCAACGCGGACCGCGCACAGTGCGGCAGCCCTATCCCCCCTCCCAACTAGGAGACAGGATGAACCGCACGATCGCCTCCGCCCTGCTCGGGGCAGGCGCGGCACTGTTGTTCGCGAGCTCGGCGTCCGCCGCCGAGACCGCGCCGATCTACAAGGTCACCCAGGAAGGGATGACCGCCGAGGAGAGCGCCCGGCTCGCCGAGACGTACCGGATCCCGAACGCGCTCCAGGAGAACGGCGCGTTCGGCTACACCAGCGACGCGTTCGGGCAGGTCCCGCAGCGTCCGGTCGCGAGCGGCAAGGACGAGGCCGGTCGTGCCACGCTCTCGCAGGCGCTCGACACCCGCGCCCTGGCGTACCTCAAGCCGATCGGCGAGACGGACGCGCTCGAGCGGGCGTCCAAGCTCACCGAGATCATCGGCCTGACCGACCTCGAGGCCAACCCGAAGGTCAGCCACGCCAAGCTCACCCTCTCCGACCGCGCCGGCAATGTGACCGGGGAGCATCTCCTCGACACCACGGTCTCGCACTCGTTCCAGCTCGCCGGGCTGCCCGTGGCGGGCCAGGGCGCGAAGCTCCGGATCACGTTCGCGCCCGACGGCCAGGTCACGCAGCTCTCCAGCAGCCTGCGCAAGCTCGACCGCGCCGGCGACGCTCCGATCATCCCCGCCGACGAGGCGCAGAAGTCGTGCGAGGCGCTCTATGACGAGGGCGTCCGCCAGGGCGAGCCGACGCTCGGCTACGTGCTCCCCGCGCTCGGCGCCGTCGAGACGATCTACCCGAGCTACACCTGCAACCCGTCGAGCGAGAAGGGCGAGCAGGCGAACCTGTCGGTCCCGGCCGTCGAGGGCGTTGGCCCGAAGGCCACGATCAAGGTCTCGCGCAGCGGCGAGCGGATCTTCGGCGAGGTCGCCGAGGCGGCCGGCGACGGCTCCGTCTACAACTGGTCGTCGTCGAGCACCGTGCTCACCGACAACGGCGGCGAGCAGGTCGCCTACGACCGGCGCCCGCGCGGCAAGACCGGCCCGGCGGAGACGCTCACCCTCGAGGTGACCGACCGCAACGGCCTCGCAGCGACGGCGCAGGTCACCCTCGACGGCGACGGCGCGGCGTCCGCGGAGACGACCCCCGGCGGCGGCGGCTTCGGCAAGCTGGCGATCGGGCCCGTCGACGTCGGCATCGAGCAGACCGTCGACGAGTGGCAGTGCGCCCAGGACAGCGCGATCGGCTTCAAGAGCGTGATGGCGTCCAAGGGCATCGGCACCGCCTTCGACTGGCGCGGCGTGAACGCGTGGGAGAAGGACTTCAAGGACACGTCGAAGGGCGGCTGGGACCACCTCTACGTCGACAACGTCGACGCGCAGTGGTACACCGGCCACGGCTGGTCCGGCGGCTTCACGTTCAAGAGCGCGATCGACGACACCGAGATCACGCCCGCGGACGCCCGCTGGGGCAACGGCGACCTGGAGTGGATGCAGCTCGAGTCGTGCCAGGTGCTGCGTGACACGAACGGCTTCCACGACTACTTCAGCCGCTGGGGCGGCGCCGTGGACGGCCTGCACATGCTCAACGGCTTCCACACCAACGCGTACTGCGTCGGCGGTGGCACGGGCGGCACGTTCGCGAGCTACCTGTTCCCGCGCCAGATCCTGTGGTGGACGCTCCCGGCCCTGACCGTCCGCAACGCGTGGGCGCAGATGGCCATCGACAAGGAGCCGTCCGGCGTGGTGTACCGCTCGATGGGCAACATCGCCTCCGGCGGCGTCACCAACATCGGCGACTTCTTCTGGGGCCAGGGCTCCACCGGGCCGGACATCCCGGTGGCGACCCGCGTCGGCCAGTGGTCGATCACCGGCACCGTCTGAGTCATGACTCCTGGAGGGCCGCCCGCACCGGGCGGCCCTCCTAAAGGACTGGACGAAGATCGTCCACCGGGTTAGGGTCGTGAGCGATGGCCAACGTCGAAGGCAGGGCGACGGCGATCACCGTCCTCAGTCCGTACAAGCCGCAGGGCCGGATCCTGCTGCCGATCGTGTTCTGGGTCGGTCGCCACGTCACGGCCACGCTCAAGAAGCTCCAGATGCTCTCGTTCATCCACTACGCGCGGTGGGTGATGGTCAAGCGCTTCCCGGACGGCGGCGACGGCGAGAAGCTGCACTACCCGTACCTGATGTTCGAGAGCAACTTCAACGGGAGCTGGGACCAGTACATCGACGCGTTCTCCGAGGTCGTCCCGACGCGCATGAAGGCGATCTGGGGCACCTCGTTCGGCTTCCCGGGCCCGATCCCGGTCGAGCCGTTCAAGCAGTACATCCGCGAGAACGAGTACGTCGCCAACCACTACTGGAACGCGTACCCGACCGCGACGACGACCGAGATCATCTCCGCCGCCAAGGTCGCCGCCGCGCTCGACGGCCTGGCCGCGCGGGCCCCCTCGCTCGCCCCCGACGCGTTCAAGGCCGCGTACGAGGACATGCTGACGTCGATCCAGCACGACCTGTGAGCCGCAACGTCTCCGGCCAGGCCTATGCGCTCACGGTGCTCGTGCCGATCCTCGACGGGCACGTGGACGACCTCAGGAAGCACCTCGAGGCGCTCCCGGAGGGCGACGCCAGCCCGGTCGCGCGCGTGCCCGGCACCCACCTCGCGCGCTGGGTGGTGATCGACCAGGTCAAGCACATGGGCCAGCGGCACCGCGACCGCCTCGACGCGTCCCGGCTGCTGTTCACGAGCAACTTCGACGGCCCGCTCGACGCCTACCTCGAGCGGCTGCGGACCGGCCTGGGCGAGGACGCCGACGCGATCTGGGGCCACTGCCGCGGCTATCCCGGCCACCACGACCGCGAGGGCTTCCCGCGCTGGCTGCGCGCCCACCAGCTCGAGGCGGCGCTGTTCTTCGCCGCCTACGGCGACCGCACGGTCGAGCAGGTGCATTCGGACATCGACAAGCGGGCGCGGCTGATCGAGTTCGCGCTCGGCGCGCAGGGCCTCGGCGCGGCCGACCTCAAGGCCCGCTTCCTGGAGCGCTTCCCCGCATGACCGAGCTCGACTTCCCCAACATCCAGGGCTTCGTGGTCCGCGGCTACCGGCTGCCGGCCGCAGGCTACGTGTTCCTGCGGATCGAGGACCCGGCACGGGCGCGGGCGCTGCTCGGCGAGGTGATCGACCAGGTCATCACCGCCGAGCGCTGGGACGTCAAGCCCGACTCCGGCATCAACATCGCGATCAGCTACGAGGGGCTGCGCGCGCTCGGCGTGTCGGAGGACTCGCTCGCGGCGTTCCCGGCCGAGTTCCGCGACGGCATGGCCGCCCGCGCCGAGCTGCTCGGCGACACCGGCGAGAGCGCCCCCGAGCACTGGGAGGACTGCTTCCGCAGCCGCGACGCGCACGTGCTGGTGATGATCAGCGCCAAGGACCCGGCCGCGCTCGCGGAGCGCGACCGGCGCATCCGGGAGGCGGTCGCGCAGGCGGGCGGGGCCAGCGTGGTCGTCACGCAGCGCGGCGGCGCGCTGCCGACCGGCCGCGAGCACTTCGGCTACGCCGACGGGTTCTCGCAGCCGGCGATCGAGGGCAGCCGCTTCCCCGATCACCCGGGGGCCGGCGCGCCCGCCAAGGACGGCGCCTGGCGCCCGATCCGCGCCGGCGAGTTCATCCTCGGCTACCCCGACGAGCAGGGAGCGCTGCCCGCGGCCGCGCCGCCGGACGAGCTGAGCCGCAACGGCTCCTACCTCGTCTACCGCAAGCTGCACCAGGACGTCGCGACCTTCCGCCGCCAGCTCGCCGAGGCCGCGGCGCTGTATCCCGGCGGGGAGGAGGAGCTGGCCGCCAAGCTCGTCGGCCGCTGGCGCGACGGGACGCCGCTCGACTCGCGTCCCGGCGGCGAGGACGCGGCGCTCGTCGGCGACAGGTCGCGCAACAACGCGTTCGACTTCAGCGGCGACCCGGACGGCATGCGCTGCCCGATCGGCTCGCACATCCGCCGGATGAACCCGCGCCTGAGCATGCCGTTCGAGGGCAAGCTCGTGAACCGCCACCGCCTGATCCGGCGCGGCATCACGTACGGCGATCCGCTGCCTGAGGGCGCGCAGGACGACGGCGCCGACCGCGGCGTGATCTTCATGACGCTGCAGGCGAGCCTGGCCCGGCAGTTCGAGTTCGTCCAGGCGCAGTGGGCGAACACGGGCAACCCGTTCCGGATCGGCGACGACCAGGACCCGTTGACCGGCCCGCAGGACATCGAGGGGCAGCCGAAGATGACGATCCCCGGCCGGCCGCCGTTCTTCATGGGCCCGCTGTCGCGCGTGGTGACGACGCGCGGCGGCGAGTACTACTTCGCGCCCGGCATCAACGGGCTGCGGTATCTCGCGCGACCCGGCGCTTGAGCTCCTCTACGACCGGCGGAGCGGCGCCGGCGCCGCGGCGGCCGCCGTCGAGCTCGATCTGGCCGTCGGCGGTCTGCAGCACGAGCCTGACCTCGAGCAGCCGGTCGTCGGCCGCCACGCCCTTGATGTCGGCGTAGGGGATCGAGCGCAGCGTGCCGGCGGGCTTGGTGCCGAGCGGGCCCAGCCGCAGCAGCTCGACGCGATCCCCCTCCAGCACCAGCGCCATCGCGACGGCGCGGTCACCGCCGCGGGTGCGCAGCCAGACGATCAGATACCCGACGAGGGCGCCGAGCCCGCCGACGATGCCGGCGAAGATCGGCGAGCCGCCGACCAGCGCGCCGAGTCCCGCGCCCGCGCCGGCGCACAGGGCGATCTTGATCGTCGTGCCGGGAGGCCGCACCGCGCAGGCGGCCTCCACCGGCCGGCCGAGGTGACGGGACATGCGCGCAGCGAAGCCGGTCTGGTCCATGGACGGCGTATACCCCGACTAGGAGGTTCCCCGATGCCGAAGATGGTTGCGCGGGCGACCATCCCGTGTCATGTCCTCCCCTCTCCCCCGCCTCCTCGCCGTGGCCGCGGCGCTGATCGCCCTCGCGGTCACGGCGCCGGCCGCGAGCGCCGACTCGATCGCCTACATCAAGGGCGGCGACGTCTGGCTGTCGACGGGCGACGGCTCGCGCCAGCACCGCGTGACCTCGACCGGCCAGTACGCCGACGTCTCGCAGGCCGACGACGGCACGATGATCGCCCTCACCGGCGTGCGGCTGCACCGCCTCGACCGCCAGGGCCACGTGCTCGCCGACTTCGACACCCCGGTCAGCGACACCCGCCCGGCCCCGGCCAAGACGTTCTACGGCCCCTTCGACCCCACCATCTCGCCGGACGGCACGAAGGTCGCCTACACGTACCACTACATGACGCAGAGCCAGTCCCCGACCTGCTTCCCGCCGACCTGCTTCGTCGGGATCAACGAGGGCGGCACCGGCTACTCGTGGGCCGACCGCCAGACCGGTTGGGACGACCCGACCCTCGGGAAGCACTCCGGCTGGCGCAACCCGGTCTGGGTCGACGAAGACACGGTCATGCTCAGCGACCCGACGCACATGCCGAACTACGACGTGATCCTCGACACGCTCAGCGACGGGGACTCGGGGAACCTCGTCCACGGCTGGTTCAGCGACATGGCCGACGGCAACCCGCACACGAGCGGCGGCGACATCTCCCGCGACCGCACGAAGCTCGCGTTCGCGACGGGTGAGAACGACAGCACGCTCACCGTCTCCGCGGTCGCGCAGTTCCCGACCGCGTTCCGCGACGGCGACGCGCCGGTCTCCGCCCGCCCGAGCATCTGCTATCGCTACAGCGGACCTGCCGGCCACTACTCGACGCCGACGTTCTCGCCTGACGGCGGCCGGCTCGCGTGGGCCGAGGACGACGGCATCAAGGTCGTGAACGTGCCGAGCCTCGCGGGCGGCTGCACGACCGACGGCGCCAGCCCGAACGCGACGCTGCTGATCGCGGGCGGCTCGCAGCCCGACTGGGGCCCGGCCGACGTCCCGGCCGGCGGCGGCTCGACGACGGGCGGCGGGCTCAAGGCCAAGGCCGCGAAGACCAAGCTCGGCCGGGCGCTGGCCAAGGGCTTCGGGGTCAAGGTCACGGCGCCGGCCGCGGGCAAGGTGCGCGCCACGGCCCGCGACCGCGGCCTCAAGGTGGCCTCCGGCGCCAAGTCCATCCGCGCGGGCAAGTCCACGGTCAAGCTGCGCTTCACGCGCGGCGCCCGCAACGCGCTGGACAACGCGCGCAGCGTGAAGCTGCGCGTCAAGGTCGCGTTCACGCCGGCCGGCGGCGCGACCCAGACGACGACGATCGCGCTCAAGCTCAAGCGCTGACACGACTCGGCGGCGGGCGTTGAAACGAGCGCGGGGCGCCGCCGCCCTCAGCGGCGTCTCATGTCGCGGACTTAGGTTCGCGGCATGAGACGCCACCGCCGCATCGCCTGCTTCGCGATCGCGGCCACGCTCGCCGGGACCTCCGAGGCCCAGGGCGCGAGCCCGTGCCGCGACTCCGTCGCCACCGCCGTCCCGCAGCCGACGGCGGCCCAGCTCGACGCCGCCGGTCTCGGCCGTCTCCCGCTGGCGCCCGATGACCGCCGGGTCGACCTCGTCGCGCCACCGTTCAGCGACTCGACGTCGATCACGAACCCGCTGTTCCCGATCAGCAGCCTGCGTTCGGCGATCCTCAACGGCCACGAGGAGGGCGTGCCGCTGAAGATCGAGACCACGCTGCTGCCGGACACGCGGGTGATCGAGTGGAGCCCGGGCCAGTGCGTGCGGACGCTCGTCTCGCAGTTCGTCGCGTACCGCGGCGGGCGCATCCTCGAGGTCGCGCTCGACCACTACGCCCAGGCCGACGACGGCTCGGTCTGGTACTTCGGCGAGGACGTCTTCAACTACCGGCGCGGCGTCGTGAACGACATCGGCGGCAGCTGGCTCGCCGGCAAGGAGGGTCCGGCCGCGATGATCATGCCCGGGCAGCCCGCGCTCGGGATGGTCAACCGCTCGGAGAACATCCCCGGCCTGGTCTTCGAGGAGGTCACGATCCGGCGGACCGGCCTGACCGTGCAGGGCCCGCGCGGCCCGGTGGCGGGCGCGATCGTCGGCCGCGAGCTGCACGACGACGGCACCCGCGAGGACAAGGTCTTCGCGCCCGGCTACGGCGAGTTCCGCTCGGCGGACGCCAGCGACCTCGAGGCGCTCGCCGTCGCCGTGCCGACCGACGCGCTCACGACGCCGATGCCGGAGCGGCTGAAGCGGCTCCACCGGGGCGCGCTCGCACTCCTCGGCGGGCGCCGCGCCACGAGTGCGCGCGTGAGCGCGCTGCGACGCTCGTGGCGCGCCCGTGGCGTGCCGCCACGGCTCGTCGCGCCGATGGAGCGCGCGCTGCGCGCGCTCGAGCGCGCGCCCGACGGCCGCCCCGCGGCCGCCCGCCAGGCGGCGTTCGCGGTCGCGGACGCGGCGCTCGACCTCCAGCTCCAGTACCGCGCGCCGGCCGCGGTCGATCGCGACCGGCTCGTGCTGTGGGCGCGCCGCGCGGGCGCCGACGCAGCCGCCCGCTCGCTGCCCGCGCTGCGCGGCGACGCGGCGACGCTGACGTGGATCCGGGACCGGATCGCGCGCAGCCTCGACCCCGTCGCGCTCGTGCGGCTGGACCGCCGGCTCACCGGTTTCGAGTCCGCCGTCGCCGACGGGGACTTCGCGGAGATCGCGAGATCCGCGAAGGCGCTCAACCGGGCCGCCTGACGCTCGCCGTCTCGGGTATTCCTTCCCCATGGCACACAGTGGGGGAATCGACCTGGGCGGAACCAAGATCCAGGCGGCCGTCGTCTCCGACGACGGCGAGGTCGCCGGACAGTCGCGCCGGCCCACGCCCACGCAGGGCGGGCCGCAGGACGTGGCGAACGAGATCGCGGGCGCGCTGCGCGAGGCGGCCGCGGAGGCCGGCGTCGAGATGTCGGACCTCGACGGCATCGGCGTCGGCTCGCCGGGCAAGGTGGACGACGACGCCGGGACGGTGGCCGGCGCCAAGAACCTGCCCGGCTGGAGCGGCAGCTTCGACCTGCGGCGAGCGCTGGAGAAGGCCTGCGGCACGCGGGTCTCGCTCGGCAACGACGTGCAGGTCGCGACCGACGCCGAGTTCGAGCTCGGCTCCGCGCGCCAGTACGACTCGCTGCTCGGCGTCTTCTGGGGCACCGGCGTCGGCGGCGGGATCGTGCTCGAAGGGCGCCCGTGGATCGGTCGCGACGCCGCGGGCGAGATCGGGCACGTCGTCGTGCGCGTCGGCGGCGCGCTGTGCGGCTGCGGACGCCGCGGCTGCATGGAGGCGTACGCGGGCCGGGCGTCGATGGAGGTCCGCGCCCGCCGGCGTGCGAACCGGGGCGAGAAGACCGTGCTGTTCAAGATCATGGAGGAGCGGGGCCGGACGCGGCTGACCAGCGGCGTGTGGTCGCGCGCGCTCGACAAGGGCGACCCGCTCGCGCGGCGGCTGATCGAACGTGCCGTGACCGCGCTGGGCGCCGGCATCGCCTCCGCGCAGAACGTGCTCGATGTCGAGGCGATCGTCATCGGCGGCGGCCTGGGCGTACGGCTCGGGGAGCCGTACGTCGAGCGCATCCGCGAGGCGATGATGCCCCACCTCTTCAACGACGAGAAGCCGCCGGCCGTCGAGCTCGCCGCGCTCGGCGACCTCGGAGGCGCGATCGGCGCGTCGCTGCTGGTCAAACGCAGCGTGCAGGCGTAGTGAACCGCACGCTCGTCGCGGCGACCGACCCGCTCGCCCACGCGGCGCTGGCGGCCGCCGTGACGGCGCCACTCGGGCGCGGAGCGATGCTGACCGCGATGATGGCCGGGACCGCGATCGACGTCGATCACGCCGTGGCGGCTCGCTCCCTGCGGCCGAGCGCGATGCTCACGCTGCGCGAGCGGCCACCCAGCCACACCCTCCTCGGCACGCTCGTCGCAGGCGCGGCGGGCGTGCTCGCGGGCGGGCCGGTCCACGGCTGGGCGGCGTTCGCCGGCCTCGCCTCGCACCTGCTGCGCGACGCGAGCGACGACGCCGCTCCGACGCCGCTGCTGTGGCCGTTCTTCGCCCCGCGTCAGATCGGCCGTCGCCGCGCGGCGGCGGGGATCGCGGCCCTCGCGGTCGGGTCGTGGCTGGTCAGGACTTCCGTCGCCGGCGGCGGCGATACAGCTCCCCCGCGAACAGGGTGAGCCCGATCGTGACGACGAGCTCGACCGCGCGGCGACCGCGGAACGACGACTCGCCGTGCTCGCGCTCGCGCATCTGGACGGGAACCTCGAGCAGGCGCAGCTTCGCGTCGGTGATCCGCATCAGCGCCTCGACCTCGGGCGCCTCGCACACGTAGGGGTCGGCGAGCAGGTCGAGCGCCTTGTGGTTGACGGCGTACATGCCGCTGGTGCCGTCGGAGATCGGCTGCCCGAGCCGCAGGCGCATCAGCACCCGCAGCAGCGAGGTGCCGAACACGCTCTCGGTCGCGGGCTTGGAGCGCTCGCCGTCCTCGCCGGACGCGCGAAGGAACCGCGAGCCGACCGCCACGTCGCAGTCGTCCGCGCGCACCAGCGCGAGCATGCGCTTGAGCTCGGCGGGCGGATGCTGGCCGTCGGCGTCCAGCCGGCCGCAGAAGTCGTACCCGCGCGCGGACGCCTGGCGGTAGCCCTCGGCGATCCCGTGCCGCAGCCCGTGGTTCTCCGGGAAGCTCACGACCTGCGCGCCGCCGTCCCGCGCGACGGCGGCGGTTTCGTCGGTCGACCCGTCGTCGATGACGAGCAGGTCCACCTCCGGCAGGTCGCGTTTGGCCTCCTCGAGCAGCGCCGGGAGCGAGGCCGCCTCGTTCCACGCGGGGATGAAGACGATGGTGTCGCGCACGCCGCAAGCATGGCGTACCCTCGTGCAGGGACGTCACGACAGGGGGGAACATGCGACTTCGGGTGATCCTGGCCGCCGTCGCGGTGGCCGCAGTCTTCGCCGGGACGGCGCAGGCGGCGCCGCGCTACACCGCGCTCGGGGACTCGTACGCGGCCGGCCCGCTGATCCCGCTGCCGCTGCCGCCGTTCGGCTGCCTGAAGTCGAGCAACAACTACGGCCGCATCGCGCAGCGCACGCTGCTCTACGCCGAGTACCGCGACGCGACCTGCAGCGGCGCCGAGACCGAGGACATGACGCAGCCGCAGAACGTCTCGCCCGGCCCGAACCCGCCGCAGTTCGACTCGCTGTCGCCCGAGACCCAGCTCGTCACCATCAACATCGGCGGCAACGACATCGGGTTCTCCGAGCTGGCCGAGAACTGCGTCTCGATCGTCCCGTGGGGCTCACCCTGCAAGAGCCGGTACGTGCAGAACGGCGACGACGAGATCAGCGACCGGATCGCCGACACGGCGCCGAAGGTCGCCGCTGTGATCCAGGGCATCCACGGACGGTCGCCGGACGCGGAGGTCCTGGTGCTCAACTACTCCGCGATCTTCCCGCACACCGGCTACGGCTGCTATCCAAAGATGCCGGTCGCCCGCGGTGACGTCGTCTGGCTGCGCTCCAAGCAGGAGGAGCTGAACACGATGCTCGCGAAGCAGGCGACCGACAACGGCGCGGAGATCGTCGACGTCTACGGGGCCAGCGTCGGGCGCGACGCCTGCGCGTCGTCGCTCACCCGCTGGGTCGAGCCGTACGTCCCGCTCAACGCCGCCGCGCCCCTACACCCCAATCTGCGCGGGATGCGGGCGATGGCCGCGATGGTCGTGGAGGCTGACTAGCCGCGCGTGATCCTGACGTCGTCGACCCCGGCCTCGACGAGGCTGGCGGTCGACGCGTCGGCCGTCTGCACCACGAGCTGGATCGACTGCCCCGCGAACGCGTTCAGCGACGCGGTCGCCAGCGTCCACGCGCCGTTCACGTTCACCGCCGCGCCATTCCGGCCGAACGCCTGCGTCGTCGCCCCGGTCGCGGTGTTGCGGACGAACACGCGCAGGAAGTCGGCGCTCGACGAGTTCGAGCCGTGCGCGAAGTAATGCTGGAAGCTCAGCGTCAGGTTGCCGCTCGACGGCAGGGTGATCGCCGGCGATGTGATCGACGTCACGCCGCCGTCGACGTCGTTGTCGCCGGCCGCCGCGCCCGCCAGCCGTCCCGTCACGAGGTCGTTGACACCGCTCGTCGTCGTCCCGAGCTGCTTCGCCCCGCTGCTCGTCGTCCCCGCCGGATCGCCGCGCTCCCACAGGCCGGTGGTCGCGGTGTCGGTCCCCTGAGCGTTCCTCGTCCACCCGGTCCCCGTCTCGAAGTTGTCGAAGTAGACCGTCTCCGGCGCCGGGCCGCCGCACGTCTGCCCGAGCACCCTGTACACGCAGTCGGCGTACTCCTCGAGCATCAGGACCGCCTCGCGGTTGCGCGTCGTCTGCGGGACGATCTGCTCGTCGGGCGGGTAGAAGCCCGGGCTCGACGTCGTCGGGAACATCTCGAACGTGTACGTGAAGATCTTGTGCTGTCCCCACAGCCAGTCGTCGATCGTGCCGTCGGCGATGTAGAGGTCGGAGGCCTGCTCGGGCTTGTAGCCGTTGGTGGCGGCCATCTGCTGCCCGAGCGTCGCGTGCGCGTTGCGGTCGTTGCTGGTCAGCCCCGGCGCCGTGTCGGCGGTCGTGTAGCCGTACGGCCAGAGGATCAGCTCGGAGTAGGTGTGGAAGTCGATGTGCGCCTTGATCTGTTGGACGCCGCCGATCACGCGCGAGTTGACGAAGTCGCGGACGCGCTGCGTCTCGGGCGCCGAGAACGGCGCGGCGCCGCGGTACGTCTCCGAGCTGAAGCTGCCCGACGAGCCTCCGCAGCAGCCCCACTGCCACGCCCAGTTGCGGTTGAGGTCGGTGCCGACCGCGCCCGTGCCGTTGGGCTGGCGGTTCTTACGCCACATCCGGTAGCTGCCGGTCGCGATGTCGTACTCCACGCCGTCCGGGTTGACCATGAAGACGATCCACGTCTCCCGCGAATCGACGATGGCCTTGATGCGCGGGTCGCTCGCGTACTTCGACGTGAGCTCGCGCAGGATGTAGAGCGCCATCTCGGTCGTCAGGTGCTCGCGGGCGTGCTGGTTCGCCGTGAACAGCACCTCCGGCTCGGCCTCGTCGGTGGCCACGTTGTCGGAGACCTTGACCGCCCAGAGCTCGCGGCCGAGGTACGAGGTGCCGATGCTGAAGCGCGAGACGAGCGCCGGGAACGCGGCCGCCGTGCTCTGCACCTCCGCGGTCATCTCGGTGTAGTTGTGGTACTGGCTGTCGGCGGACGGGAAGTCGGCGGCGCGCGCCCCGCGGCGCTTCGGCGGCGCCAGCCGCGACACCCGGTAGCCGAGCCGGCGCAGCTTGCGCACGGCGCGCCGGTTCGCGGTGACGACGACCTCGCCGTGGTCGACCTCGACGATCGCCGCGCCGGCGACCTGCACCGCCGAGCGGTCGAGCAGGTCGCGCACGCCGTCGACGCGGTAGCTCCGCACCTTCGGCGAGGCGGCGGATGCGGTGTCCGCGGCAGCCAGCAGCCCGGCGAGTGCGACGAACACGGCGAGCCGACGCATCCCGCCGACCCTAACCGACCGGCAGACGCTCGTGCTCGTTGTGCTCGATCTTGGCGCCGGCGGCCTCGAGGAACGGCTTCAGCACGTCCAACGGGAGCGGGAAGATCACCGTCGAGTTCTGCGTCGCCCCGATCTCGGTCAGCGTCTGCATGTAGCGCAGCTGGAGCGCCGACGGGTTCTCGGAGATCACGTCCGCCGCGTCACGCAGCCGCTGCGAGGCCTGGAACTCGCCCTCGGCATGGATGATCTTCGCTCGCCGTTCGCGCTCTGCCTCGGCGCCGAGCGCCATCGCCCGCTGCATCGCCACCGGGATCTCGACGTCCTTGATCTCGACCGTGGTCACCTTGATCCCCCACGGGTCCGTGTGCTCGTCGACGATGTGCTGGAGCGCCTCGTTGAGCTGCTCGCGCTCGGACAGCAGCATGTCGAGGTCGGCCTTGCCGAGCACCGAGCGCAGCGTGGTCTGCGCGATCTGCGAAGTGGCGCGCAGGTAGCGCTCGACGTCGACGATCGAGCGGGAGGCGTCGATCACGCGGAAGTAGCAGACCGCGTTGACCTTGGCCGGCACGTTGTCGCGCGTGATCACGCTCTGCGGCGGGATGTCCAGCGTGACCGTGCGCAGGTCGACGCGCACCATGCGGTCGACGGCGGGGATCAGCAGGATCAGCCCGGGGCCCTTCTCACCCAGCAGGCGCCCGAGCCGGAACACCACCGCGCGCTCGTACTCGCGCAGGATCCGGATCGACGCGGCGGCGAGGACCGCCACCACGACCAGCAGGGTGCATACGAACACGATCGCCGCCGTCATGGCAGCACCTCCCATTCCTCGGCGCGCCGGACCGCCAGCGTCAGCCCGTGCACCTGCTCGACCACCACGTGCTCGCCCTCGCGCAGGGCGGGCTCGCCGTCCGCCCACGAGGTGCGCGCGCGCCACAGCTCGCCCTCCACCAGCACGTCGCCGAGCGGCGACGGCGCCCGCCGGACCACGCCGACGCGGCCGATCAGCCCGGCGGCGCCGCCCTTCGGCCGCCGGCGCCGCACCGCGAACGCCTTGCGGCCGACGACGAGCATCCAGGCGCACGCCACGAGCACGACCGGGATCGCGAACGCGAGCGCCACGGCGACGCTGCCGCCCGCCGCGCTCACCCCGGCCACGATGCCGCCGACGAGGGCGAGGACCCCGGCCACCCCGAGTACGCCGTAGGAGGCCACATGCGCCTCTGCGACGAGCAGCAGGGCGCCGGTGATCATCAGCGCGACGCTCAGACCGGTCATTTCCGGGCTCCTCGTGATGACTCTACTCCTGCGCGTGCGCGAGAATCGCGGTATGTCCGAAGAGACACCGCGGCGCCTGCAGCCCTCGGCGTCCTACAGCTTCACGATGCGCCTGCGCATGCCGCAGCACGGCAGCACGTTCGCGGGCGTCGCCCACGCGATCGCCGAGACCGACGCGATGCTCGGCGCGATCGACCTCGTCCGCGTCGAGTCAAGCCAGGTGGTGCGCGACGTGACCGTCGCGTGCGGCGACTCCGCCCATGCCGAGGCGGTCGTGCGCGCGGTGCGCGACCTCGACGGCGTGCAGGTCGACAGCGTCTCCGACCGCACGTTCCTGATGCACAAGGGCGGCAAGATCGAGGTCGTCGGCAAGCTCCCGCTCAAGACCCGCGACGACCTCTCGATGGCGTACACGCCGGGCGTCGGCCGCGTCTCGATGGCCGTCCACGAGGACCGCTCGAAGGCCTGGGCGCTCACCATCAAGGGCAACACCGTCGCCGTCGTCTCCGACGGCACGGCGGTGCTCGGCCTCGGCGACATCGGGCCGGAGGCCGCCATGCCCGTGATGGAGGGCAAGGCGATGCTGTTCAAGGAGTTCGCGGGCGTCGACGCCTTCCCGCTGTGCCTCGACACCAAGGACGTCGACGAGATCGTGGCGTTCGTGAAGGCCGCGGCGCCGACGTTCGGCGGCATCAACCTCGAGGACATCGCCGCGCCGCGCTGCTTCGAGATCGAGCGCCGCCTGCGGGCCGAGCTCGACATCCCGGTGTTCCACGACGACCAGCACGGCACGGCGATCGTCGTGCTCGCCGCGCTCCTCAACGCGCTCAAGCTCGTCGGCAAGCGGCCCCAGGACGTCACCGTGGTGGTGGTCGGCGCCGGCGCCGCCGGCGTCGCGTGCACGGAGATCATGCTCGCCCAGGGGGTCGGCGACGTGATCGTCTGCAACCGCCAGGGCGCGCTGGTCGAGGGCGAGCTGGCCGAGCGCACGAACAAGCGCAAGCTCCGCGGCACGGCGAACGAGGTGCTGGCGGGCGCCGACGTCGCCCTCGGCCTGTCCGGCCCCGGCGCGTTCAGCGCCGACGCCGTCCGCACGATGGCGACCGACGCGATCGTCTTCGCGATGGCGAACCCGGTCCCCGAGGTCCAGCCCGAGGACCTCCACGGCGACGTGGCGGTGATGGCCACCGGCCGCTCGGACTACCCGAACCAGATCAACAACGTCCTCGCGTTCCCCGGCGTCTTCCGCGGCGCGCTCGACGTGCGCGCGAGCGCGATCAACGAGGAGATGAAGCTCGCCGCCGCGCAGGCGATCGCCCGGGTGATCCCGGAGGAGGACCTGCACGCGGACTACATCATCCCCAGCGTGTTCAACCGCCGCGTCTCCGAGTCGGTGGCCGAGGCCGTCGCCGCCGCGGCGATCGCGAGCGGCGTCGCCCGGCGCAAGCACGGCGCCGCGCACGAGCCCGTCACGCCGCTCGAGGCGATGCGCTGAATGCAGATCGTCCGGGCGGACGGCGCGCGGCTGGACGAGCTGGAGCCGCTGTTCAAGGCCCTGCACGAGCACCATCGCGCCGGTGCGCCCGAGCTCGCCGAGCTGCGGCCGTTCCGGTCCGCCGACGAGGCATGGGAGCGCCGCCGCGACCACTACCGGACGCTGCTCGAGGCCGGCCGCGGGCACCTGCTCCTCGCCGAGGACGGCGGCCGCGCCGTCGGCTACGCGATGGTCTCGGAGATCCGCGGCCAGGCGACGCTCCAGACGGGCGCGCGGATGGCCGAGCTCGAGACGCTCTCGGTCCTGCCGGAGTCACGCGGGGCCGGCGTCGGCACGGCGCTGATGGCCGCCGTGCACGAGCTGGCCCGCGAGCTCGGCGCGAGTGAGGTGATGCTGTACCTGATGGACGGCAACGAGGACGCGCTGCGGTTCTACGAGCGCTACGGGATGCGCCCGTACCTGCACGTGCTGCTCGGTGCGGTGCTCACCGGCGACTAGTACTTGAAGCCCATCGGGAGTTCCTCCTTGGAAAGCGATGACCGGGGCCGAGGTAATCGGCAGTCAGCTTCCGGACATGAGGAACTTCTTCAGGCGGGCATGCGCCGGCGGCGCGCGTGGGTGCGGACGCGGCGCTCGAACGCCAGCTCCGCCTCGAAGTCCGCGTCGTCGCCGTGGCGGAACGAGAGGTCCTTGGAGGCGAGGATGCCCGCGAACGTCTCGACGACCTGCGGGTCGAACTGCCGCCCGGCCACGCGGCGCAGCTCCGCGACGGCGTCCTCGGAGGAGACCGGCCGCCGGTAGGAGTCGCGCGCGGTGAGGACGTCGTACGCGTCGGCCACCGAGATCAGCCTCGCCGCGAGCGGGATCTCCTCCCCGGCCAGCGCGCGCGGATAGCCGGAGCCGTCCCAGCGCTCGTGATGGGTGAGCACGATCTCGGCGACCGGCCCGTAGCCGTCGACGCGCTGGACGAGGCGGGCACCGTCGGCCGGGTGCCGGCGCACGACCTCCCACTGCTCGGCGGTCAGCGGCTGCTGCGCCAGCAGGATCGAGTCCGGGAACGCGAACTTGCCGATGTCGTGCAGCAGGCCCGCGGTGTGCGCCAGCTCCTGCTCGCCGGGCGGGCGGCCAATCGCGATCGCCATCTCGCGCGCGTAGCGCGCCACCGCGGCGGAGTGCCGCGCCGTCATCCGGTCGCGCAGCGCGAGCGTCTCGATCATCGACGTCAGCACGCCGATCTGGAGCGCCGCCAGGCGCTCGGCGCGCTCCTGGGACCGCAGCAGCTCGAGCAGCAGGTACTGGAACACGAAGAGGACGACGACCAGCAGCGACAGCGCCGCGAACCCACTCCGGATGTAGACGTAGGCCACCAGCACGCACAGCAGCGCGCTGACCATGGCCGACGGCAGCACCGGCACGAAGATCGTGCGGAACTCGTGGGCCAGCGACCCGCGGGTGTGGAAGACGTAGTCGCCCGCGATGGCGAGGAAGTTCAGGAGGTTGGAGACGAGGAAGACGCCCAGGATCAGCAGCGCGAAGCCCAGGTCGTCGTCCTCCAGGTCGAGCGCGTCCACGACGCCCTCGAACAGCAGGCCGCCGATGAGCGGGAACGTCGCGTACGTCGCGAGGTTGGTGATGAACCGCGGGAGCGGGTTGCGCGCCCGCACCTGGTCGACGAGCACCGACACGACGCCGATGACGACGGCCGGCGCCGGCCCGAGCAGCGCCATCGCGAGCACGATCGCGAGGAACGAGCCGGAGATCCGCTGCTCCCGGTGGCGCACCGCCAGCAGGTCGCTCCCGATCGCGAGCGCGAGGAGCACGGCGAACAGGCCGACCGGCTCCCAGTCGGCGGCCGTCGAAACGAGCGCGGCGATCACGCACGCGACGACGAGGACCACGACCTCGCCCGCGATGAGCCATGTTGACCGCCTGGACATTGGAGCCTCCCGGGCGAGCCTACGGGCTCGCGTGCCCCGCGTCGAGCGATGCCACGAGCCGCCCGTCCCGCTCCGTGACCGTGGTGCCGAGCTCCGCGCACGCGCGCGAGAAGCGATGGCGGATCCAGGCGGCGTCGTCGCCACCCGCGAGCCGCGTGCGGCAGAAGTCGAGCTTGAGCGGGACCGCCTCGAGCGTGCTCGGGCCGTCGGCGTCCATCTCGACGAGGAAGAGCAGCCCGAGGTCGTTGCGCAGGCGCCGATCGGTCACGTAGTCGTCGACGAAGTCACCGAGGTCGAAGAGGACGCGGCCGGCGACGCCGTGAACGAGGTGGGCCGAGTGGCCGGCGACGAGCGTCGCGCCCGCCTCCGTGAGCGCGCGGGCCGCGGACTTGACGTGCACCGGCGGGCGGACCGTCATGTTCGGGCCCCAGTGGCAGGCCGCCAGCACCGCGTCGGCGTCGGCGCGGGCGGCGGTCACGGCGTCCGCCAGCCAGTCGCCGCGCGGGTCGGCGGCCAGGTCCGCGTACGCGATCCCGGGCCAAGCCGGTCCGGCCGCGAAGTCGCGCGGATGGTCGGCGGCGGCGATCACCGCGAGCCGCAGGCCGCCGGCGCGCAGGACGTGGGGGGCGCGGGCGGCGTCGCGGTCCTCGCCGGCGCCGACGTGGGCGACGCCCGCCGCGCGCAGGTGCTCGAGGGTGTCGAGCAGCGCCTCGGCGCCGTAGTCGAGCGCGTGGTTGTTGGCGAGCGTCACGCAGTCCACCCCGATGCCGGCCAGCAGCTCGGCGGCGACCGGCGGGGCGCGGAAGAAGAACGGCTTGCCCGCGGCCGGCCAGCGCTCGCCGCGCTCGGATACGCAGCACTCGAGGTTGAGGACGAAGAGGTCGGCCTCGGCCGCGACGGCGACGACCGCGTCGTCGAACGGCGCGCGCCCGGTCCGGCCGATCTCCTCGGCGACCGTCCGGCCGAGCATGGTGTCGCCCGCGAGCGCGACGCGCACGCCGTCAGGCTACGGCCTCGCCGTGGCGGGTATCCCCGTGGCAGAGACATGCGAACGCGGAGGACGACATGAGTACGGCACGCGCGAATCGCTATGCGGGAGCGGCCGTCGCCCGGGCATCGATCGCCCGGGTGGTGACGCTGGTGGCCACGGCCGTCGCGGCCGTGCTCGTTCTCGGGATCGTGCTGGTGGTCCTCGAGGCGAACCGGTCCAACGACATCGTCCAGGTGGTGCGCGACGCCGCGCGGTTCCTGGCCGGGCCGTTCGACGGGCTCTTCACGTTCGACCGCACCAAGGTCGAGGTGGCAGTCAACTGGGGTATCGCGGCGGTGGTGTGGTTCCTGCTCGGCCGCCTGATCGCGCGGCTGCTGCTGCGCCGGTAGTCCTCATCGGGCTGGCGTAGCCTGTCCGCATGCCCCAGCCCGAGACGCTGCACTTCACCGACTCCGACGAGGCCAACGCCCTCATCGCCCGCGACCCGCTCGCGCTCCTGGTCGGCTTCGCGCTCGACCAGCAGGTGACGGTCCAGAAGGCGTTCGCCGGCCCGCTCGCGCTCCAGGAGCGCCTCGGCCGGCTCGACGCCCAGCAGCTCGCGACGACCGACCTCGAGCCGGTGTTCCGCGAGCGGCCGGTGATCCACCGCTTCCCCGGGTCGATGGCCAAGCGCGTCAACGCGCTGGCGGCGCACCTCGTCGAGCACTACGGCGGCGAGGCGGCGCGCGTGTGGGAGGACGCCTCGACGCCGGAGGAGCTCGACGCCAACGTCCGCGGCCTGCCCGGCTTCGGCGAGGTCAAGGCGTCCGGCCTGCTCGGGGTGCTGGCCAAGCGCTACGGCCTCGAGCTCGCCGAGCCGCTCCTGCCCGACCACCCGACGCTGGGCGACGTCGACTCCCGCGAGGCGCTCGCGGAGTACCAGGCGTATAAGCGCGCGGAGAAGGCCGCCGCGCGGGCGGGCTGATCAGCGGCGCCCGGGCAGGACGGGCGAGAGGACGAGGACCACCGCGGCCGCCAGCGGCATGGCGAGCAGCGCGGCGCGCAGGCTCGTGGCGTCGGCGGTGACGCCGATCAGCGCCGGCGAGACGAGGACCGCGACCCGGATCACGGTCCCGACCAGCGAGAGGCCGACGCCGCGGGGCAGGCCCGGGAGGCCGTCGGCCGCGCGCAGGCCGGCCGGGATCAGCGTGCCGATCCCGAGCCCGACCAGGCCGAAGGCGAGGATCGTGGTCGCGGTCGCCGGAGCGGCGAGCGCGGCGGCCATCGCGGTGCCCGCGAGCCCGGCGCCGGCGCGGGCGACGGCGCGGTCGCCGAAGCGCTCCACGACGCGGTCGCCGAGCAGCCGGCCGACCGTCTGCGTCGACTGCAGGGCGATGAACCCGAGGCCGCTGACCGCGGCCGCCGCCCCGAGCTCCTCGCGCAGGTAGACCGCGCCCCACGTCGCGGTCGCCTCCTCCATCACCTGCGCCATGGCGGCGATGACGCCGAGCGCGAGCACCGTGCGGGCGAGGCCGAGACGCGGGAGCCGGCCTGCCTTGGGTGTCAGCTCGGCGTCGTCGCGGCCCGGCAGCAGGAGCCGCGAGACGCCGATCGCCAGCGCCGCGAACAGCGCCGCGGCGATCGCCAGGTGCGTGGGCAGCGGCACATCCAGCCCCGCGGCTGCGGCGCCCATGGCCCCGCCGACCACCGCGCCGACGCTCCACAGCCCGTGCAGGGAGTTGAGGATGGACCGCTGGTAGCGCCGCTCGACCCGCAGCCCGTGCGCGTTGACCGCGATGTCGGCGATCGAGTCCAGCGCGCCGGCGGCGAACAGGGCGGCCGCGAGCGTCGCGTACGAGGGCGCGACGCCCACCAGCACGAGGTTGGCCGCGATCCCCAGCGTGCTGACCGGCGCCACGACCACCGACCCGAAGCGGCTCACGAGCAGCCCGGCGAGCAGACCGGCGATCAGCGCGCCCACGCCGTAGCCCGCCATCGCCGTGCCGAACGCGGCGTTCGAGAGGTCGAGGTCGGCCTTCAGCTCGGGGAAGCGCGGCACCAGGTTCGCGAACAGCGCGCCGTTCGCGAAGAACAGCGCCGCGACCGCGCCCCTGGCCCTTCTCGCGCTCCGCACCCGCCGCAGTATCGCCAGTAGCGTTCGCGCCATGACCACGACCACGCTTGTCACCGGCGTCGACTTCGTCTGCGTCCCGGCCCAGGACTTCGAGGCCTCGGACCACTTCTATGGCACCGTGCTCGGCCTGCCGTTCGTCAAGCAGTGGGGGGAGATGCCGGCCAAGGAGTACCAGGCCGGAAACCTCACGCTCGCCGTGATGGACCCCACCGCGTTCGGGCAGGAGTTCCACCCGCACGGGCTCCCGATCGCGCTTCAGGTCGAGGACGTCCCCGCCGCGAAGGAGCAGCTGGAGTCAGAGGGCGTGCGCTTCGTCACCGACACGATCGACAGCGGCGTCTGCCACCAGGCGATCTTCCTCGACCCGGCCGGCAACTCGCTCGGCATCCATCACCGCTACGCGCCCAAGGACTGACCGCGGCGGGAGCCCTACGCGGGCGTCGGGCGACCCGCGGCCAGAAGTTCCTCGCGCGAGGCCAGCTTGACCCGCGGGCGCTGCTCGTCGCGCCCGCGCGCGCGCTCCTGCGCATCGATGGCGTGCCAGCCGTCCGCGGTCACGACGTCGGGCTTGCGGGCGGCCAGCAGGTCGTCGATCGGCGCCTGGTCCCGCGGGAGCGCGTCCAGGTCCTCGGCGAGGCAGGCGATGGTCTCCTCGGCGTCGCGCTTGTTGGTGCCGAGGATCCCGGTCGGCCCGCGCTTGATCCAGCCGACGGCGTAGACGCCGGGCACCGGCTCGCCGTCGGCGGCCAGGACGCGGCCGCGAACGTTGGGCAACACGAAGTGGCGCTCGTCGAACGGCACGTCGGGTAGCGGGACGGCGCGGTAGCCGACCGACCGCAGCACGAGGCCGCACTCGATCGTCTCGGCGGGGTCGTCGGTCGGGCGCGCCCGGAGCGCGCCGTCGTCGGACCGCACGATCTCGTTGCGGCGGATCGTGATCGCCTCGACGCGTCCGTCGCCGGTGATCTCGACTGGCGACGCGAGGAAGCGCAGGTCGATCCGGCGAGGCGCGCCCGTGCGCGCGCGGGCAGCGAACTCCTCGAGGAGCTGCACGTTCTTGCGCGCGGTGAACGTGCCGTCGGCGTCGAGCCATTCGCGCGAGATCGGGTCGAGCTCGACGTCGCCGACCTTGACCTCCACGCCGTCGAGCCGGCCCAGCTCGCGCAGCTCGGCGCTCGTGAACGCGGCCTGAGCGGGGCCGCGGCGGCCGAGCACCACGACCTCCTCGATCCGGCTCTCGCGCAGGGCCTCGAGCGCGTGGTCGGCGACGTCCGTGCGCTCCAGCTCGGCGGGGCCGAGCGTGAGCATGCGCGTCACGTCGGCGGCCACGTTGCCGTTCCCGATCACCACCGCGCGGCGCGCCGAGAGGTCGAACTCGAGGTCGCGGTAGTCCGGGTGGCCGTTGTACCAGGCGACGAACTCGGTGGCGGGCCAGCTCCCCGGCAGGTCCTCGCCGGGGATGCCCAGCGACTTGTCGGTCTGCGCGCCGGTCGCGTAGACGACGGCGCTGTAGTGCTCCATCAGCTCGGCGTGCGAGACGTCGACGCCGACCTCGACGTTGCCGAGGAAGCGGCAGCCGCGGGCGAGCGTCTGGCGCTCGAACGTGTCCTGCAGGCGCTTGATCTCCTGGTGGTCGGGCGCCACGCCGGCGCGCAGCAGCCCCCACGGCGTGGGCAGGCGCTCGAAGAGGTCGATCTCGACGTCGCCGCGGGCGCGCTTGAGCAGGCCCGCCGCGAACGCGCCGGCCGGTCCGGCGCCGACGATCGCCACGCGCGCCCGGCTCATGCGGCGGTCCGCTCCGCGGTGCTCACCAGGGAGAAGAACTCGGCGTTGAGCCCGAGGGCGTAGTCGAACTTCTCTGGCAGCTCGAAGTCGGGGAAGATCGCGTCGACGGGACAGGCCTCCACGCAGGCGTCGCAGTCGATGCAGACCTCGGGGTCGATGTAGAGCTGCTCAGCCGTCTCGAAGTCCGCCGCCCCCGGCTTGGGGTGGATGCAGTCGACAGGGCAGACCTCGATGCAGGAGTCGTCCTTGATGCAGCTCCCCACGATCACGTACGTCATGCCTAGAGGCTACAAACCCGAGAAACCCGGGCGCAATTCGTCTAGTTCGAGATCCTCCGGGTGGTCACGGCACCAGTCGTCCCAGCCGACGGGCCGGTAGGCGGTGTCGCCGTCGTAGCGGACGCGGGCACTGGAGGCCAGCCACGGCCCGATCGTGTCGCCGTCGAACGGCCTTCAGCCGGCGGTCGTACGGGCCGCCGAACAGCCGGTAGAAGCGCGAGAGCGAGTCGTGGATGGGGCCGCTCGGGTTGGGGGCGAGCTGGATCCCGAGGCTCCGCCGCTGCTCGTCGTAGCCCTCGAGCATGAGGATCAGGCGGTCGGTCGTGAACGCGAGCCCTGAGTCCGTGGCCTTCTGGACCATCCAGCGGAGCGGGATCTCGGAGAGCGAGGGGTCCGGATATCCGCCGCCGACGTCCGAGTGCACGCCGGCGAACCAGACCTGCTCGACGGTCTGGTCCTTCGCCGCTCCCGTACCGTCCTTCTTCTTGACCCACAGGGTGGGCTTGAACGGGCCGCGCCGCTCGTCGATCGCCACCGCGTGATAGGCGTGGCGGACGGCCGAGCTGAGCGTCGTGTCGTGGAACGTCCACAGCTTGCTCAAGAAGGGCGGGCGGAAGCCGTCGATCGGGATGCCGAGCGCGCCGACCGTGTCCCACACCCCTACGAACTCGATCTCGCAGCTCGGGTGCGAGTACCGGTCACGGAACTGCTGGGCCTCGTCGCCCTTCGGCGCCTTGTCGGGCTTGCGGCTGCGGTAGAGCTTGTAGGCCTCCTTGACGCGGTCGGCGTGCTCGCGCCGGAGGATGCCGCTGTTGCGCACGAGCCCGACCGCGCTACGAGCCGTGAACGCGCCTCGGCTGAAGCCGAAGAAGTAGAGCTTGTCGCCGGGCTCGTAGTGGTCGACGATGAAGCGGTAGGCGTGCTGCACGTTGCGCGAGAGCCCGACCCCGAGCCCGCCGCCGATCAACCGCTCCCTCCGCTTCGTCCCGACGCCCTCGAGGTACTTGCTGACCTGGAGATTGCCCTCGCGGTCGCGCTCGGCCAGGGCGTTGTGGACCTTGACGACGTTCGTGGGCGTCGCGACGCCGTCCTGGACCTGGTCCGCCCGGTTCCAGGTCCCGTCGCAGCAGACGATCAGGCGCTTCATGGCCCGACCATAACCCTTGGTGCGGCTGCCCGTACGCAGCGGGTGGGCGGCCGAACCGCAAGACACCGGACAGCGCGATGGAGCCGGCCGGCGCGCGGCGAGAGTATGCGCCCATGAGCCCGACCGACATCCACCTCATCCACGCCGCCGCCGCGCACCAGGTGCGTCTGAGCCGCCGCGGCCGTCGCTCCCGCTAAGGACTTCGCCGTGACCGTCACCGTCACACCCCGCATGCCCGTCGCCACCGCTCACGCCTACTCCCTCCCCACGGTGCGTGAGATTCCCCCGGTGCAGCGCCCGGGCACCTTCGACTCGACCTGGTGACCTGAACCGGGAGCCGGCACGGCTCCCGGGCGGTCGAGCCCATACGACGACCTCAATACACGCCCGCGGGGCACCGCCCCGCGGGCGCGTCGTCGTTCTTGCGCCGCCAGCTCAGCGCGGGGCTGCCGTTGGGTCGGCGACGACCGCGGCGTAGCGGTTGAGGTAGAGCGGCCAGCCGTCGGGGGACTCGACGCCCGCGCGCAGGCCCTCCCAGCCGTCGCCGTGACGGTCGAGGTTGCGGTGCTCGAGCTCGACGCGCGTCCGTTCCGACGTCTCGGCGACGAAGCGCACCTCGACCTCGCTCGCACGCTCCGGATCGCGTTCGACCTGCCAGTGCGGGCTGATGTCCCACGTGAACACCACCCGGTCCGGCGGCTCGTAGGCGAGCACGCGCGCCCACCGGCACTCACTGCCGTCCACTCCACGGTCGTAGATATGGCCGCCTGCTCGCGGCTCGAACACCGTCTCGGCGATGTCGGCGCCGAGCATGTTGTGCTCACGCGGCTTGACACGGTCGAAGTCGTCGACGAAGACCGCGAACGCGCGCTCGATCGGGGCTTCGACCACGATCGACGTCCGGATCGACGTCTGCTCTGCCGGCGTGCTCATGAGTGCTCCTCGGTTGGTTGCTCCACGACCACCTTGTAGTTGGCGAGCGCCTGTCCCCAGAACCGCTCCAGATCGGCGCGAAGCGCGCCGAGACCGGTGGGGTCGACCTGGTAGATGCGCCGGTTGCCCGCCGGGCGATCCACGACCAGCCGTGCGTCCTTGAGCACCTTCAGATGCTGCGACACGGCCGGCCGGCTGACCGGGAACTCGCCCGCCAGCTCCACGACCGCGCGCGGGCCCTCGACGAGGCGCTCGAAGATCGCCCGCCGCGTCGGGTCGCCCAGCGCGCCCCAGACGTCGCCTTGGTAAGTCGACACTGACGGTAAGTTTGCACTTACGCGACCGTCTGTCAAGCGCCGACCGACGGACAGCGCGCGCACTCACGCTCGCCGCCGTCTGACTTGCACCCCGCTCCGGCGGCGCACTAGTGTCGCCCCATCACGAAGGGAGACTGAATGCTTGCGGGCCTGATACGCGCGGCGCTCGTCGTTCTGGCGCTGGCCGGGTCGCGGTGACGATCGCGGGCGAGGCGGTCACGGCGCCCGTCGAGCTGGACGGGCGCCGCGTCGAGACCGCCGCCTTCGAGGGCTTCTCCCGCGTGCGCTCGGTCAGTGTCCGGCTCCCCGACGGCGCGCCCGCCGAGACCGCGGTGTGGGCGCACCGCGTGACGCCGGACGGCGACTCCGTGCCGCTCCCCGCGGACGTCCAGGTGTCGGACGGCCTGGTGTCCATCGCCCTGCGGGACGCGCCGTGAGCACCGCGATCGACCCGAGCGCCCTCGAGCGGATGGCGGAGATGGCCGGTGGGGACCGCTCGTTCGTGGTCGAGATCATCGACGAGTACCTGACCGACTCGGCGGCGCTGCTCGGTGGGCTGCACGAGGGATCGGGAGGCGACGTGAGGCCGAGCGCGAGTACGCGGACGTCCGCTCCGCCCTGGCGGAGCAGCGGGTGGCGTTCTCGTGAACGGCCGCGCGCTCGTCGTCGAAGACAACGCCGTGAACCGGCGGATCCTCTGCCGCGGGCTCGCCGAGCAGGGCGTCGAGGCGATCGAGGCCGCCGACGGGCTGCACGCGCTCGAGCTCCTGGAGCGAGAGGCGATCGACGTCATCCTCCTCGACCTGCTGATGCCGCGGCTGGACGGCTACGAGACGCTCGACCGCATCAAGTCGCGGGAGGCGCTGCGCCATGTGCCGGTGATCGTCATCACCGCCGTGGACGACATGGAGAGCGTCGTCCGCTGCATCGAGCTCGGCGCCGCGGATTACCTCCCGAAGCCCTTCGACCCGTCGCTGCTGCGCGCACGTGTGAACGCCTCGCTGGCGGCCAAGCGCCTCCGCGATCTCGAGCTGGAGTACCTCGAGCAGGTCGGCCACATCACGCGCGCCGCCAGTGCCGTCGAAGCCGGTGATTTCGAGCTCGCGAGTCTCGCGGGCGTGGCAGCCCGCGACGACGCGCTCGGGCAACTGGCGCGGGTCTTCGGCCGAATGGCCGACGAGGTCCGGGCGCGCGAGGAGCGTCTGCGAGCCGAGGTGCGCGAGCTTCGCATCGAGATCGACGACGGGCGCCAGGCGCGCACGGTCGCCGAGATAACCCAGACCGACTACTTCCGAGAGCTCCGCTTGCGCGCAACCGATCTCCGGCGGATCATCGAGGAGTGACGCGCGGCTCCCGCCATCGTCAGCCGCCAGAGCCCCTCGGCGCTCGCGCACGCGACGGCCTGAGCGCAGGCCAGAAACGGGACCGGCCCCGCAGTCGATCCCGTTTGCCTCGAGGGTGCGTTGCCTCGTCGCGCTGGGCGCGTATCGGCGTAGAACCGCTCTCGGGCCGGGATTGTTGGCCGCAGGGCCAGCCTCGTACCCCACTCTACTCCTCATCGGGCCGGTGCGAGCGAGCATCTCTGCGCGCGTCTCGAATGCGACTACAGCGGCGAGTCGACCGCTCCAGCGTCCTCGCGTCAGGCAGGTGCGTCCACGAGGCCAAGATCCACTCCTGGCCCGAGCAGTTCAGACGCTGTGACGTGCTTTCCGTTGCGCGCCTCGTAGATCGAGAGTGCGAGGGCGACTTGTGCGCACTGGGTTCCGATCACGGCCGCGGCGGCGTCGGACACGCGGCAGCGCCCGAGCCGGCGGTACGGCAGCTCGACGTCATACAGACGCCCATGACCGTCGGCCACGACCTGAACTTCATCGACATTGCGCGCGGTGAACGGCATCTTGACGCCCGAACTATACCTGATCTACGAATCTAGAAATGTTAGTCTAGTGTCATGCCTCGGGATGGGACGTTCGCCTGGTCCTTTCTCACCAACCACGCGCTAGTGCTGTTGTGCATCGCTCAGGACCCGGGCGCCCGCCTGCGTGACATCGGCGAAGCGGTCGGGATCACCGAGCGCGCCGCGCACCGCATCGTCGCCGAGCTCACGGACGCCGGCTATGTCTCGCGCCGGCGCGTGGGGCGCCGTAACCAGTACACGATCCAAACCCAGCTCCCCCTCCCCGATCCGCTCGCCCGCGGACAGCGGGTCGGCGACCTGCTCGCGATCCTGGCCGGACCTGACTCGGCCGATGGCTCCGGCCGGCGGCCGTCTCGCAGCTACGGAGGGAACGCGTGACGAGTTCGCGGCTGATGGTCGGACCCGACGGCAGTCATTCGCCGGTTCGCCTGCGCGCGTCGCCCGCGCGCACCGCGCGGTCCATCAGGAAGATCTCGGCTGCAGTGTCGGGCGCGATGTGGTTCGCGCTCATGTACGCCTGAACGTTGCCGCCGGTCAGCCCTTCGACGACGGCGATCAGGTCATGGCCCATGGTCTCTTGGAAGGTTCGGCGCAGGTGCAGCACATCCGCTTCCTTGCCCGCATGGACCAGCCCACGCTCGGCCTTGGTCAGGCTGTCGTGCAGGAGTACGACGACCATGTCGGCGTCGAGCGTCGTGCGAGCCTTGGTCGGCCCTCTTCCCGTGTGCTCGGAGAAGACGCGGACGACGCCGGTGGAGATGGCCGCGGCCAGGCGGCCATCATCAGCAGGTCCTGCCCGGGAGGAGCCATCGGTGGGTAGATCGGGCACAGCGCCCCAGTTCTCGCTCCCCTCACTGGCTGAGTCGCGCGCGAGGCAGAGAGAAACGAGGAGTACCCGACGGCGATCTCTCGAGTCTACCGGGCTGCGGCTGGTAATCTGGCCGCCCAGTAGGGAGCCTCAGCTCCGACGCGGCCTGGTCAGACGACAGCGCTGACCGCGACGCGCCGCCCCTGATCCTCCGCACAGCGGCGGAAACTCCTTCGGCGGTCCGTACGAGATCGCGCGATGGGGGGTCCACGGAGGTCGGCAATGTCCTCAGACAGCAGCGCGAACGGCGGAGCGCCATCCGGTCGTCTGGAGCCGACTGCATCGCGGGCGTCCGGGCTCAGGAGGGAGGCGACGATCGAGGGCTTGACCGGCGCGCTGGGGCACTTGCGTCAAGGCGCCGCGGCGCTGAAGGCCGAGAACCACCAGCTCCGTGCCGAGGTCGGAGAGCTTCGGACGGCCGCACAGGGTCGCGACACCGGCGAGGCGTCGCGCGGCGAGTTCGGGGAGCTGGCCGTGATCGCGCTTCCGGCCGGCACGCGCGCGCCCGGCGGCGCGCGGCAGGTTCTGGCCCATTGCCTCCCGCGGCTGATCACGCCGCGGATCCTCTCCGACGCACAGCTGTTGGTCAGCGAGCTCGTCACCAACGGCGTGCGTCATGGCGAGCTCACCGGGGGCGACAGTGTGGAGGTCCGCATCTACCTCGCCGCGGAGAGGCTGCGACTGGAGATCGAGAATCCGCGCACGGCCGGCGTCGTCGCCAGGCGCGAGCCGGATCTGGGCGGAGGGTTCGGCCTCGAGCTCCTCGAGCTCCTGGCCACGCGATGGGGAGTGAATCGCGGACGCAGCACGACCGTGTGGTTCGAGATGGCCCGCGCCTAGCGTGTGCCTCCATTAGTCACCGCGGTCGTACTCCAAGCGGCCGGCGAGTACGAGCAGCGCGTCACGGCGTTCTTCGACGACGCGCTGCCCGGACCCTGAATCGCCTGCGACGTTTCCTACACCGAGGAGGCGCCGGTGGACGGCTCGAGCGTCACGTTGTGAGCCTTGGGCGGACGGGGCGTGCGGAGGCCCAGATACACGAGCGTGCCGGCGGTGATGAGGAGGACCAACGCGCCGCCGAGCGAGACCCAGCCGAGTGTGCCGAGGAACGGCACCTTGGCTCCGGCGCGAATGTCGGTGTCGACGCCCCGGGAGCCGTCGGCGTTCATGACGACGATCGACCAGTCGCCATCCTCGACATCCCAGGCGACGGTCTGCGTGCCCGAGCCGTGGGCGGAGGCTGCCCAGAAGTCCTGATCGGCCGGCAGGGCGGGGCGGCGGTCGCTGCCGTTGCCGCGGTTGCGGTAGGAGGCGTGGAACGGCGAGTAGTCGACGTCGGTCACCTCGGTGTATGACGTGCCGCGCAGGTAGCCGGAGACGTCGCCGGTGCGCGCGATCCCGACGAAGACGGGCTTGCCCGCGCTCGACTCGACCTGGAGTCGGACCTTGCCGAGGTCGTCGCGGTCCATGATCCAGCCCGCTCCGTCAAGGTCGACGTCCAGATTCTCGCTGGCCAGCGCGTAGGTGCTCGCGGCGTAGCGGTCCTTGCCGGTCGAGAGGTAACCCTGGTCGTCCTTCTTGGAGTCGCCCCACAGTAGGAGCGCGCCGGCGGCGATGAAGCCGATGGCCAGGAGGGCGGCGATGCCGCCGGCGACGATCGAGGCGATCCGTCCGCCGCTTCGTCGTGGCGCAGGGGTGTACGGCGTGTTCTCTTGCATGACTTCTCCGGGTTTCCGAGGGGTCGGCGCACCCCCCGACGGGAGACGCGGCTGGTTTCGCTATGCGAACGCGGGCTGCCGGAAAGCCGGCAGCAGACTGCGCAGGCTGCGGCGACGCCGCGGTGAGGCGGCCGCGCGGACCCGACGCCATTCCATGAGCGTGAGCTCGGCCGGGGCATCGCTCTCGACGTAGTTCATGACGTGATCGGGCATGAGATGAAAGGTCCCACGACCGGCCCTTGGCTACAGCGGTGGCAGCATCCGGCCCGCGAGGGGCTGCCCAGCGTCCCGGGGGTGGAGGAGACCCCACTGGTCGCCCACACGGCCGCGACCCGCCAGGCCGCGTCCAACTGCGATCGGCGCGTCACGGGGTTCTTCCACGACGCGCTCCCTGGCTCTCAGCGCACCCGCGCAGCCGCTTCGGCGGCGACGCTGCCGCCCTCGTTCGCCCAGCGGTCCGCGTCCAGGCGCGCGTCAGAGGCGGCGCGGGCGGCGACGGCAATCGCCGGTTCTGAGCGGTCCGCGGCCTGTGCTCCGCCGGCGATCACCTTCAGTGTCGTTCGCGGCCCATCCTCGGTCGACCATTGGGTGCCGCAACGCCAGCACGTGTCCTCCTGGCGGGCCATCGGTGCGCGGCATGAGCGGCACACCCGCGGGAAATGTCGTTCGCGCATTCCTCAACGCTCCGTCGTCTGCGACGCGGGTCCATTCGCTTCCATCTCGGCGACCTTCCCGAGCGCGGATCACCGTGTTACGGCGTCCAACGGCTCGATACGAGGACGGCCCTTCTGTCGCTGGAGAGGAAACCCTCCGTGAGATCGCGCCGGACGGCGTGCCGCCGAACGGTGCTCTGCGCGAAGTCGCTTTCGCAAGAGCGGTGAAGTGCCCTGTATGCCCAGTCTAGTGGGGAAGATGAGCAGTGCCGCCCTGCGCAGCCGACAACCGGACGCCGTGCTACGGTCACCCCAAGCGCTCACTCCATGCCGACGCCGACGAGCCAGCACGTTCCTCGGCCATCTTCCTCGGGACGAGCGCGCCAGGAGGACTCAATCTGAGGCCTCCACCCTGCAGAAACGAGCACCCATGCACGCCACTATTCGACGCTACGAGTCGATCGACCAGAGCCGCACCGGCGAGCTCGTCACAAAGTGCGAGGAGAGCCTGCTGCCTGCGCTCCGCGAGCTGCCGGGCTTCAACAGCTACGCGCTCGTCGACTCCGGCAACGGCGTGATGACCTCCGTCGGCTTCTTCGACACCGCCGCGCAGGCCGACGAGTCGACCCGCATCGCCGGCAGCTGGCTGCGTGAGCACAAGCTCGAGACCGCGCTCCCGAACCCGCCGAAGATCACCAGCGGCACCGTCGCTGTCCACAACACGAGCCAGCTCGTCCAGGCCTAACAGCCTCGGAGCTGCCAACGGCACGAGAAGGCCCGCACGCGCGGGCCTTCTCCGCGCCGATCGAACCGGGGGGACCCAATGCCGAGCATCATGATCGTCGCGGACGCTGCCAACAGAGGCGACGCTGCAGTGTTCCTGGCCGAGCGCTTGACGGCCGCCCAGCTCGACGACGCCCACTTCGCCGCGCAGCTTGTCGAACGTCTTAAGTGGGCCGGCGAGGACGCCGAGCACGCGGAGCGCGAGGCTGCGCAGTCCGTGGGTCGCTAGACCTCGTACAAGAACGTGTAGACGGCGGACGGGCCGGCCTGCGCCCATTCTGCGAGGCAGTACCGGCACGTGCTCCCGTCGTCGGCCTGCACGTCGATCGTCTTCGGTGGGCGGCCTTCCACGACCTCGGCCACCCGCCGGCGGCCGGCTAGAGGTCCGCCCTCGAGCACGGCGATGATCGTCGGGCCGGCCTCGTGCGCCGGGCCGGCCTCGTGCGCCGGGCCGGCCTCGTGCGCCGGGCCGGCCTCGTGCGCCGGGCCCGTCGTGTCGAACGAAGGCGTCGGAGCCGGCGGCGGACTTGCGGCGGTGGCCGGAGCGCTCGTGGCGGCGAACGGATCCGCCTGGTAGCGCACGAAGCGGTCGAGCGCCGGATAGAACTCGCTCGTGGTGACCGGCACGCGCGCGAACCGCGCCAATGGCTCCTCGCCCTGCACACCGCGCCCGGGCTGCCGCATCGCGATGCGGACCTCCTGCGCATCGATCTCGATCACGTTGTAGGACGGCGGCATCGTGCCGCGGACGCGCAGCGTCGACACCGTGCCCGAGTGCACCACGCGTACGCCGGAGATGCTCCACACCCACGGCACGTGCCGGTGCCCGGAGAGCACGAGGTCGACATCGAGCTCCCGCAGGATCGCCATCACATCGCCGGCGTCACGGAGATTGTTGACATCGCGGCCCGTGCCCGGGACGGCGAGGATGTGATGGTGGATGACCACGATCCGGGGCCCCTCCGTCCAACCGCGAAGCTCGGCGTCGAGCCAGCCATAGTGCTCGCGCCCGACCTCGCCCTCGTCGACGTCCGGCTTGGTCGAGTCGATCGCCACCACCTTCGCGCGACCCTCGCCGACCGGCACGATCGTGGCCGAGTCGCGGGATCCGAAGAAGTCCTCGAAGTGCCGGTACCCGACGTTCCGGGCATCGTGATTTCCCATCGCCACAACCACGTGGCGGCACGCAAGCTCGTCCAGGAACCGCCTGCAGCGCTCGAACTCGCCGCGATAACCCTCCATCGTGAGATCGCCGGCGACCACCACCAGATCCGGCGCGAGCTCATTGGTCTCCTGAACGGCGGCGCTCAGCAGCTCCGGGCGGAACAGGCCCTCGCCGACGTGCAGGTCGGACATCTGGACGATCCTCACGGCTCGGAAGTATCACCCGTCGGAGGCTGGGCGTTACGACGTCCAGGCCGCAGGAGCACCGGCATCGGGAACGTAGGCACAGTACGTGCCGGTGCGAACGGTGCCGTTGAGATGCTCGCCGAGCTCGGGATGGTGTTCGCCAATCCGCGCGATCCCCTGGCGGATCGCGCGCGTCACGCCGGATCGCGCGCGCTCGGAGGCGGATGCGGCCCGCCGATCGCGACCACCGAGGCCGACCGCGCGCGCGAGCTCGCGGACCAGGAAGTCACGCTCGGCGTCGGCCTGCGCTTCCCGCACGTCATCCTCGAGGGCGCGCGCTTGGCCGATGTCGGCTTCGATCTCGGCGAGGCGGCGACGGTAGGCGGTCTTGGCCCCCTCGTCGAGGATCTCCCCCGCGTCGCCGAGCGCCACCCGATGCCCCGTTTCAGCGGCGACCAGGTCCAGCACGTGGAACTCGCGGCCAGGGTGGGCGAGGAGCTGCGCGAGATACCGCATGCCCTTGAGATCGCGGACGCGCACCGTGCGCCCCTCGAACACCACCGACCAGTAGTCGCCCTCGCGGCGGAAGACGCTGGTGGGGGTCGTGGCGCTCGTCGCGACTTGGATCCGCTCGAGGATCGTCCTGGCCGCCCGTAGCTCGAGAACGGCCTGGTCCTCGCTGCCACCGGCCCGGAGCGCCTCTGCGAGAACCATTCGCGCGAGCGCCGCCTCATAGGGCGCCCCGATCTGGTTCCAGAGTCGTGCGGCCTGAGAGCAGCACCGTTCCGCCTCCGGCGCGTCGCCCTCCGCGAGCCGCACCCGTCCGCGAGCCAGCGTCGCGCCGGCGACCAGCGCCTTGCTCTGGAATCGGGCGGCCACCCGCTCCAGCTCGTCGGCCGCGGCACGAGCGCGGCCGATGTCGCCGCCCGCGATCTCGATCTCCACCTGCGCGTCGAGCAGCGGCGCCCGCTGGAGGTCGGTGTTCGGTGGCAGCTCCTTCGAAGGAACCCGCGAGGGGCGTTCCAGCGCGTCTCGTATGGCGGCGACCGCAGCGGCCGACTCGCCCCGCGCAAGACGCACCAGCGCGAGACCCGGCTGGGGCTCCCAGCCGACGCGATGCGCGGCCAGGAGGGCCTCCTCGGCGCCGTCGATGTCGCCCTTGCGCAGCCGGATCCGGCCGAGCTCGCTGAGCGGCCATCCCATCTCACGGCGCAGGTACGTGCCCAGCTCCTCGCAGGCCGTCAGCGCCTCTCGCTCCGCCTCGTCGCACGCCCCGCGCAGCCGCAGGATCTCCGCGCGGTGCACGCGGCAGCGCCCATGCAGGCTCCCGATCGCATTCGTCCGGCACCACCGCTCCATCGCCTCGGTCCACTCCTCGGCGATGTCGTACTGCGCGAGTCCCTGCAGGGCGCAGACGAGCTCGCAGTACACGAGCCCGGTCGAGAGCGGATCGAGATCCCCGGAGACTGCCGCCACTCCCGCCTCGTCGAGCAGCGCGAGGCCTTCCTCGACATCGCCGTCCAGGATGCGCAACCGAGCCGCCGCCACGCGTCCGACGGCGCACGCCGCCGCGTCGCACCTCGAGCCCGCCTCGATGGCGCGCTCGGACCACTGCCGCGCGCCCTGGACGTCGCCCGTAAGCATGCGCTCGTACGTGCGGACGACCGCGAGCCACGCGTGCGCGGACGTCTCCTCCTGACCCTGGAGCAGGCGTTCGGCCCGGGCGAGCCAGCCGCGCACCGGCGCCATCAGCGCGGTGTCCAGGAGCAGGTGCATCGCGACGCGAACCGCTGCGCCTGCCGCCGCGACCGGGTCGCCGGTCCGCACACACAGTGCGTGCGCGCGCTCCCACGCCTCGATCGTCACGTCGAGATGACCGGCTGCGTAGGCGACCTCGCCGAGCAACATCAGATCGGCCGGAGCTGCGAGCCCGTCCGCATCGGCCTTCACGAGAACGTCATAGGCCTCCTCCCAATCTCCCCGCACCGCCGCCTCGCGTGCGCTCGCGACGCTCATCACACCGCGCCGTAACCGTGAGGGATACGGCCGTATCGAACTTGCTCACGCATCTGAGTTGAGGACCACCGATTCAAGCCAGGAGGAGTCATGGACCGTGCAAATGTCAACGGCGTAGAGCTGGAATACGAGGTGCGCGGAGCGGGCGAGCCCGTGCTGTTGATCGACATGCTCATCGCCGACTGCTTCGTGCCGCTCCTTGCGGAGCCGGCGCTCGCAGACCACTACCAGCTGATCCGATACCACAAGCGGGGTTGGGTTGGCAGCACGCACACCGCACCGCCGGTGAGCATCGCAGAGCACGCCGTCGACGCCGCGGCGTTGCTCGAGCACCTCGGCGTGGGGCGCGCTCACATCGCGGGCCATTCCACCGGAGCGTCGATCGGAGCCCAGCTGGCCCTCGATCACCCCGAGAAGGTGCACACGCTCACTCTGCTGGAGCCGACGCTGCTTTCGTTGCCGCTGGGCGGTGCGTTCTTGAACGCTGCCGGCCCGGTGTTCGAGGCATACGGAGGCGGCGACCACTCGGGCGCGTTCGCCATGTTCGTGGCCGCCGCGAGCGGCCTCGAGTGGGAAGAGTGTCGAGCGTTGCTCGAGGCACGGATCCCGGGTGTGGTCGCGCAGTCGATCAAGGATGCCGACACCTTCTTCGGAGTCGAGCTACCCGCCGTCGTGGAGTGGACGTTCGGGCCCGAGCAGGCTGCCGCCATCCGCAAACCAGTCCTATCCGTGATCGGCGCGGAGACCCAACCGCTGTGGGTCGAGATCGCCGAGTTCCTGCGCTCCTCGCTCCCGCACGTCGAGGAGTGCACGATCGACGGCGTGGGTCATCTGCTGCAGATCCAACGTCCCGCGCCCGTCGCTCAGGCGATCGCGAAATTCCTGGAGCGAAACGCGATCGCCGCAGACGCCGCCCGGCGACTCCATTTCGACGACCCGGCACAACCGCTTATCGCGCCGCGGGCCTGACGTGGACCCCTTCATTACAAGGGGCCGCTGGGGTGGAGCTCGGGTGCTCTCGCGGTCGCTGAAAGTAGTTCGGCGCCCGTGCTAGAGCCAAATCCGGGATTGCGGGCAAGTGACGCCGGTGTGGCGACCGGCGCTGTCAGGGCCAGCCCGTCAGGGCCGAGCGCAGCGAGCTCGCCAGCGGTGGCCTTGACTGTGGCCGGGCGTCGGAGCTAGCCGTTTCTGCGGTCGACTCAGCCGGCCTCGACAGGGACGAGCAAGTGTTCCGCGTCGCCGGGCGAGATGACGATGAGCCCGTGCAACGGTCGGTCGCCGGAGTTCCAGACGGTGTGCGCCATCCCCCGCGGCACGAAGACAAGGCCACCGGCAGTGGCTGGGACCTCGCGGTCTCCGAGTAGGAACGTGGCATTGCCGTCCCCGATGTAAAAAGCCTCGTCGGTGTGCGGGTGGACGTGCAGCGGAGGCGCCGGCTGACCGGGAGGGAACGCGCCGACGATGACGACATAGGCACCTTGCGTCTCGGCCGGGCCGAAGTACATCGGCTCTGGTGCGTCGGAGGGAGAAACGACGGTGCAGCCGTTGATGGTGTCCATAGCGGCCGAGGCTAGACGGAGGACAAGTCCTCCGCCAGGCGCTGCCTGATGGCGCGCTGCGGTCTCGACGTACGCGGAGCATCGCGGCGCGCCGGGACCGACGCGCTAGACGCTTGCTGCTTGTATCCGTCGCTTGAGGCCTGATACGCCTCCCGGTCGCGACGCGTCGATCACCTGCCGTCGCTCGAGGGCGCCCCGCCGTCGGGCTCGAGCACGAAGAGCTCAGCGGCGAGGTCGGGATCGATGTGGTTGGCGCTCATGAAGGCCATCACCTTGCGCCCGGTGAGCTCCTCGACGCTGGCGATGGCGTCCTCCCGCATCGCTGCCTGAAACTCGGCGCGGTAGTCGAGGACGCGGATGTCGCGGCCCTTGGCCACGAGCCGGCGCTCGCCCTTGGTCAACGTGTCTTCGAGAAGCACCACCACGAGGTTGTCGCGGATGCTCGTCCGGGCGCGTGTCGGGCCGCGGCCGGTGTACTCCGCGACCAGCTGCCTGACGGAATTGGAGATGGCGGAGGCGAGCGAGCCACCGGCCTGCAGACGTCCATCTTCTGTCTCGGGGGCCATGATCGGCCCCTTCCTCGCCTCCCTCTGGGCATACGCCCCGCGCTGGGGTAGGAGGAAGACGGCGAACAGCCGGAGCGCGAGCTACTGCCTTACAGGACGTAGTGTCGCACGTTGCCGGGCCGGGCTACGTCCGCCGAGGGTCCACGTACGTCAGCCGGTCTGGCAGCTCCGCAACCTCGAACAGGCGCCGCACCATCCGGCCCGGGATGAAGCGGAGGTTCATGCCGTCCTGGCGCGAACGCGCGTCGGCTTCCAGCAGTAGCCGCAGGCCCGTGAGGTCGATGAAGCTCAGCTTGCGCAGGTCGACCACCACAGGGCCCGACTGCGTCGCCAGCACCGCTTCGAGATCCCGCGCCGTGCCAAAGTCCAACTCTCCCACAGGGACCACCACCGTCCCCGCGGCGTGCTCAGACACGACAACGCGGAACTCGGCCTTGTGTTGATTGACAATGCCCTGATCGTCGGGATCGCTGACGTTCATCCCGTGAGACCCATTCTTCGCTGAGCCAAACCGACGGGCTCGCGAAGCGCCGCGTTCGGCAGCCTCCGTGGCCTGTCGTACTTCTGGGCCCTCGCGCCTCGAGCGGAGCGCGACGGCACTGCAGAGCCTACAACGATCCCCCGCCCAGATCGCAAGCGCATGACGAGACGAGTGCAGCCCGGCCAGGTGCTGCGCTGCCTGAGCGTTCTGTTCAGTCGTCCTGCTGGGGTCGGGCGAGGCCGGCCCTTGTGTCTGCCCGGATATTGATGTTAGCGTCACTAATGTGAAAGCTCGCTTCGTATCGAATGGTGGCTCGGGCTCGGTCTGCTGCCGTGACCGGTGAGCGCATCCTCGACGCCGCGGTCGAGCTGTTCTGGGAGCTGCCGGATGAGCACGTCTCGCTGGACGAGGTGGCGCGGCGGGCGGGGGTGACGGTGCAGACCGTGATCCGTCGCTTCGGCGGCCGGGACGGGCTGTTCGCGGCGGCCGCCGAGCGCGAGGCCGACAGGGTGCGCGGCCAGCGCGACGGGGCGCCCGCGGGCGACGTTGGCGGCGCCGTGCGCGTGCTGGTCGACCACTACGAGGCGATGGGCGATCGCGTGGTGCGGCTGCTGGCCGAGGAGGAGCGCGTTCCCCGGCTGCGCGAGATCGCCGACCGCGGCCGCGGCTATCACCGCGACTGGTGTGCCCGCGTTTTCGCGGACGCCTTGGAGGGTCGCGACGGCGTTGAGCGGCGCCGGCGGCTCGCGCAGCTCGTCGCGGTGTGCGACGTGTACACGTGGAAGCTGCTGCGGCGCGACGCCGGGCTGAGCCGCCGCCAAACGGAGCTCGCGCTGGTGGAGCTCCTCGAACCGATGCTGGAGGCAGACTGATGGCTCGAGTGCTCGCATACACCTCGCCCGCGCGCGGTCATCTCTATCCCGTCGTGCCCATTCTCGACGAGCTGCGCGCGCGGGGGCACGAGATCGCGCTGCGCACGCTCGCCTCGCAGGTCGAGCTGATGCGAAGCCGGGGCATCGACGCCGCGCCGATCGACCCCGCGATCGAGCGCATCGAGCACGACGACTACCGCGCCCGCACCCCGCTCGGCGCGCAGAAGCGGGCGATGCGGCTGTTCTGCCGCCGGGCCGACCACGAGGCCGCTGACCTGCGGCGCGCCATCGAGGAGGCGCAACCCGACGCGCTGCTGGTCGACGTCGCCACCTGGGGCGCGCTTGCCGTCGGCGAAGCATCGGGCCGCCCCTGGGGCTCGTGGTGTCCCTATCCACTCCCGCTGCCGTCGCGCGATGCTCCGCCGTTCGGCCCCGGGCTGCGACCGGCGCGCGGGGTCCTCGGACGGCTGCGCGACGCCGCGCTGCGCCCGATCGTGTTCGGCGCGCTCGAGCGGATTGTCCGCCCACGCGTCAACGAGGTCCGCGAACGCGTCGGCGTACCGCCGATCAGCGGCGCGACGGACCTGTTCGGCGCGCCACCGCTCCTGCTCTACCTGACCGCCGAGCCGTTCGAATATCCGCGCTCGGACTGGCCCGGCAACGTGCGGCTCGTCGGTCCCTGCGACTGGGACCCGCCGAGCGAGCCACCGGCCTGGCTCGAAGGGGTCGAAGCACCGATCGTGTTGGTCACAACCTCCTCCGAGTTCCAGGACGACGGCCGGCTTGTGCGCTGCGCTCTTGAGGCGCTGGCCGGCGAACCGGTCCACGTCGTCGCCACCCTGCCCTCCGCCGACCCCACGCGCTTCGACGCTCCCGCCAACGCGACGGTGCTCTCCTTCACCCCGCACGCCCCGATCCTCGAGCGCGCCGCCTGCGCGATCACCCACGGCGGCATGGGCGCCACGCAGAAGGCGCTCGCGCGCGGCGTTCCGGTCTGCGCCGTCCCGTTCGGCCGCGACCAGTTCGAAGTCGCCCGCCGCGTCGAGCAGGCGAACGCCGGCTCCCGGCTGCCGGCACGGCGGCTCAGCCCGAAGCGACTGCGAGCCGCGGTGAAGCACGCGATGCGCTGCCAAGAAGGCGCCCGCCGAGTCGCCGAGAGCTATCGCAACGCCGGAGGCGCCGCGGCGGCCGCAGACGCCGTCGAGCAACTGCTCGGCTCGCACGTCCACGGCGCCACGGAGTAGTGGACGCAGCTCGTCGCACTCAGTCGCCCGAACTGAAGGTATGGGCTACGGTCACGCAGAGAGGTCGTGACGCACACGCACGCGAGCGATGGAGTCGAGCCCGCCCGCCTTGCCGAGGAGCAGACGGCGCTTCGCCGAGTGGCGACGCTGGTGGCCCAGGGCGCCGAGCCGTCGAGGCTGTTCGCCGTTGTCGCCGAGCAGGTCGCGCACGTGCTTGGGGTGCCGTTCGCAAGCGTCGTGCGGTTCGAGGACGAAGGCACCGTCGTGCAGCGCGCGAGCTACGCCGAGCGCGGCGTCGTGTTCCCGAGCGACAAGCGCTGGCCGCTCGAGGGGACAGGCGCCTTGGCGCAGCTGCACGCCAAGGGCAAGCCCGCACGGCTCGAGGACTACTCGGGCACGGAGGGCGAGATCGCCGAGTACGTCCGCCGAGTCGGCATCCGCTCGACCGTGGTGGTTCCGATCGTCGTGGCAGGGCGTATGTGGGGGGCGATGGTCGTCTCGGCGACCGAGTCCGCGCTCCCGGCGGACACCGAGGTGCGTCTGACCGAGTTCACGGAGCTGCTCGCAACGGCGATCGCGAATTCCGAGTCCCAGGAGGAGGTGACCCGACTCGCGGAGGAGCAGGCTGCCTTGCGGCGCGTCGCGACGCTTGTCGCGCACGACGTGGCGCCCGACGAGCTCTTCCGGGCAGTTGGTGAGGAGGTCGGCCGGCTGCTCGGCACCGACCTGGCGGGCATCTCTCGTTACGACCCCGACGACATCGTCACGCACTTCCCCGCGTGGAGCGCTAGCGGCGAGGCTCCGGACACGGCGGGGCGCGTGTCGCGGGACTCCCCCGGCCTGTCTAAGACGATTCGCGACACCGGGCGGCCCGCGCGGGTCGATGAATGGCATGAGATCCCCGCCGCCGTCACCGGCGCGGACCGGACGCTCAAGGTCCGCTCCGCTGTTGGGAGCCCGATCGTCGTCGAGAACCAGGTGTGGGGGAAGCTCGTCGTCGCCTCGACGCAGTCACAGCTCGCACCCGACACAGAGTCGCGACTGATGGCATTCACAGAGCTCGTCGGGACGGCGATCGCCAATGCGGACGCGAGGGGCCACGTGCAGCGCCTCGCGGAGGAGCAAGCGGCGCTGCGGCGGGTGGCAACGCTTGTTGCTGAGGACGTCGCGTCGAGGGAGCTGTTCGACGCGGTCGCGTGCGAGGTCGGCGTTCTGCTCGGTGCCGACCTCGGCGGGATGATCCGCTACGAGGAGGATGGGACGGTCACCGCCGTGGCGACGTGGGCGGCCGTCGGCGAGCACCCGCCGGTACCAGAACGCTGGCAGGTCGAGCCAGGTGACCCCGCGTGGCTGATTCTCGAGAGCCGTGCGGCTACTCGAGTCGAGGACTGGACGAGCGTTCCTGGTCCGTTCGCCGAGGTCGTCCGCAACACGTTCGGCGTGAGCTCGTCGGTCGGTTGCCCGATCGTGGTGGAGGGCCGATTGTGGGGCGCCCTGGCCATCCACTCCAAGCAGAGCCGGCCACTGCCGCCGGACACCGAGTCGCGGATTGCGCAGTTCACCGACTTGGTCGGCACCGCGATCGCCAACGCGGAATCGCGCGAGAGGGCGGACCGGCTCGGGGAGGAGCAGGCCGCGCTGCGGCGGGTCGCGACGTTGGTCGCGAAGGAAGCCTCGCCTGCGGAAGTCTTCGCCAAGGTCGCCGAGGAGGCGGCGAACGTGCTCGGAGAGGTCGAGTGCGCACTGCTCCGGGACGAGGGCGACCGGACTGCGAGCACCGTCGCCGCCTGGGGCGCCGGGATGTCGGCCCGCTTCCCGGTCGGCACGCCCGTGCCGGCGGACGGCGACGGCGTCCTTGCGTTCGTGCTTCGCGAACGACGCCCGCGCCGGATCGATGACTACTCCGCCGTCGGCGAGCCTACGGCCGAGGGAGCCCGTGATCACGGGATCGGCTCGGCCGTCGGTTATCCGATCGTGGTCGGTGGAGGCATCTGGGGCGCCATTGTCGCGGCGAGGTTCGGTGCGGAGCCGTGCCCGCCCGAGACCGAGAGCCACATCGCGCGGTTCGCCGACCTGGTCGCCACCGCGATCGCCAACGCCGGGTCGCGCGCGGAGGTGGAGCGGCTCGCCGCCGAGCAGGCCGCGCTGCGGCGGGTGGCGACGCTGGTCGCGCAGGACGCCCCCGCGGATGAACTGTTCGATGCCGTGGCGCATGAGGCCGCTGAGCTTCTGGCCTGCGACAGAGCGGCGATCGTCAGGTTCGCGGGCGACGGGACTGCGACGGTCGTCGGGGGTCACAACGCGCTGCGGACCCCAGGCATCTCGTTCACGCCCGATCCTGACTATGTGATCGCCGCAGTCCAGACAACCGGACGCGCCGCGCGTTTCGACACCGACGATCCGTCGGCAGCGTCCATGCCCGAGCCGGTGCGGGCTGAGGGGATCTGCTCCGGGCTCGCGAGCCCGATCGTCGTCGACGGTGCGCTGTGGGGGACCATCACGGTCGCGTCCCTCGGCCGCCCGCTGCCGTCGCACACGGAGCACCGGTTGGCCGAGTTCACCGAGTTGGTCGGTACCGCGATCTCGAACGCCCAGTCGCGCGAGGCGCGTCAGGTGCTCGCCGACGAGCAGGCGGCGCTGCGGCGGGTGGCGACGCTCGTCGCGGAAGGCGCCTCGCCGAGCGTGGTGCTGGACGCGGTGGCCGCGGAGATGATGCGGGCGCTCGGCGCCGACGGGGCGATGTTGCTCCGTTACGAGGCGGACGAAGAGGTAACCGTGGTCGCGGGTCGCGTACTGCATGCGCCCGGGGTGTCGCCGGGGACGCGCGTCAGTCACGTGGGAGAGAACGTGACCGCGATGGTCCGGCGCACCGGGCGGCCCGCCCGGATCGGGAATTACCAGCGAGTGCGCGGTCCGATCGCGGATCTTGCCCATGCGGTCGAAGGGCGGGACGTCAGCTCGGCCGTCGGTGCGCCGATCGTCGTCGACGGGCGGCTCTGGGGCTTGATCGTGACGAGCTGGGGCGGCGAGCGGTCGCCGCCGGACGACACCGAGGAGCGCATGGCCAAGTTCGCGCGACTGCTCGACACCGCGATCGCGAACGCCGACAGCCGTGATCAGCTGATCTCCTCGCGGTCGCGCGTGCTCACCGCCGGAGACGAGGCTCGCCGCCGGGTGGTGCGGGACCTGCATGACGGCGCGCAGCAGCGGCTGGTGCATACGATCGTGACGCTCAAGCTGGCTCGGCAAGCGTTCCGGGACGCAGACGCAAATGCCGAGCCGCTCCTCAGCGAGGCGCTCGTACAGGCGGAGCAGGGCAACCGCGAGCTGCGCGAGCTCGCGCACGGGATCCTGCCCCGAGTGCTCACCCACGGTGGGATCCGGGCCGGCGTCGACGCGGTGGTGGAACGGCTCAACCTGCCGGTTGAGGTCGATGTCCCGGCTGAGCGGCTCCCGGCCGAGATCGAGGCCAGCGCGTACTTCATCGTGGCCGAGGCGCTGACGAACGTCGTGAAGCACTCGCACGCCGGACGCGCCGAGGTCACGGCGTCCCTCGAGCACGGGACGCTGCGCATCGAGGTACGCGACGACGGCGCCGGAGGTGCCGACCCCGACGGTCATGGGCTGCTGGGGATGCGCGACAGGGTGACGACGCTCGGCGGGCGGCTCGAGATCGAGAGCCCCGCCGGCGGCGGCACGCTCGTGGCCGCCACGCTGCCGCTCTCCGCTGGCTAGCCGCGCAGAGGACCGGCTCGAGGTCGACAGTCCCGGCGAGGGATTCCGCGCCGTAGCGCGGTTTCCGCGGAGAGCCGACGGCCGGACTCGAACCGACGACCCCTTCATTACGAGCGTTTGCCGGGCCCGAAACGTGGGAGCCGTCGCGGGCATGGACAGACACAAAGTACCTGCTCACCGGCGGGTTGTGGAGGACCCGCGCGTGACGTGCCCGGTGCCGTGTGGTCATGCGGGTGTACCCGACTCGTTCCGGCGGAGATGTCGTCAGAGAATGGAGATCATCTCTCTCTCTCTGCTCGGACCCTCCCGAATCGCGTGGCGTTCTCGGAGTCGGCAGTCGCCTCGGCAACCGATGACTCAGGCGCCGCGGCCCGACGGCACAGGTGCGGTCGGCTCGTCAGGCGCGGGCTCCGGTTTCCGACGCCTCGCCTACCGCCTCCGCTTCGGGCACCGTCTCGACGTTGAGCCGGCCGTCGCGCAGGTCGACCCGCACGCGCTGGCCGGGCTCGATCTCGCCCGCGAGCAGCCGTTCCGAGAGCTCGTCCTCCAACAGCCGCTGGATGGCTCTCCGCAGCGGACGCGCCCCGTACTGTGGGTCGAAGCCGGCGTTGGCCAGGTACTGGACCGCCTCGTCCGACACCTCAAGCTCCACGCCCTGGGCACGCATTCGCCGGGCGACCCGGTCGAGCAGCAGCCGCGTGATCTGCATGAGCTGATCTCGGTCAAGCGAGCGGAACACGATGATCTCGTCGATCCGGTTGAGCAGCTCGGGCCTGAAGCTCTGCCGCAGCATGTCCATCAGCTCGTCCTTGAGCTCCTCGAACGACTCGTTGCGCCGCGCGTGCGCCTGGATGCGGTCGGCCCCCAGGTTTGAGGTCATGATCACGACCGTGTGCCGGAAGTCGACGGTGCGGCCCTGACCGTCCGTGAGACGTCCGTCATCGAGCAGCTGCAGGAGGATGTTGAAGACATCGGCATGCGCCTTCTCGATCTCGTCGAGCAGCAGCACCGAGTAGGGACGCCGGCGCACGGTCTCGGTGAGCTGACCGGCATCCTCGTAGCCGACGTAGCCGGGCGGCGCGCCGACCAGGCGCGACACGGTGTGGCGCTCCTGGAACTCGCTCATGTCGAACCGGACCATCGCGTCCTCGTCGCCGAACAGCGTTTCGGCGAGCGCCCGCGCGAGCTCGGTCTTGCCGACGCCGGTTGGCCCGAGGAAGAGGAACGAGCCGACCGGCCGGTTCGGATCGCCGAGCCCGGCGCGCGCGCGCCGCACCGCGCGGGCGACCGCCCCGACGGCCTCGTCCTGCCCGACCACGCGCTCGTGGATCTGCGCCTCGAGACCGAGCAGCCGCTCGCGCTCCTCCTGGGTCAGCTGTGCGACCGGGATTCCGGTCCGGCGCGACACGACCTCGGCGACGTCGTCGGCGAGCACCTCGGCGGCACGCTCGCGTCCGCCGGAGCGGCTCTCGTCCAGCCCCTCGCGTAGCTCCTCGATCTGCCCCTTCAGCGTGTTCGCCCGCTCGTAGTCCTCCGCCGCGACGGCCTGATCGCGCTCGCGCTCGTGGCGCGCCATGTCCTCCTCGAGCGCGCGGCGGTCCGCCGGCTTGGTCTTCGCGCGGAGACGCACCCGCGCCGCGCCCTGGTCGATCAGGTCGATCGCCTTGTCCGGGAGGAAGCGGTCCGTGATGTAGCGGTCCGACAGCTCCGCCGCCGCCACCAGGGCCTCCGGGCTGATCCGGACGCGGTGGTACGCCTCGTAGCGGTCGCGCAGTCCGTTCAGGATCTCGATCGTCTCCTCGACCGACGGCTCGTCGATCAGCACGGGCTGGAAGCGGCGCTCGAGCGCGGCGTCCTTCTCGATGTTGCGCCGGTACTCGTCGACCGTCGTGGCGCCGATCACGCGAAGGTCGCCGCGGGCCAGCGCCGGCTTCAACATGTTGGAAGCGTCCATCGAGCCTTCGGCCGCCCCCGCTCCCACGACCGTGTGGAGCTCGTCGATGAACAGGATGAGGTCGTCGCCGTGGTCGGTCACCTCATCGATCACCGACTTAAGGCGGTCCTCGAACTCGCCGCGGTACTTCGTGCCCGCGACCATGCCGGCCAGGTCGAGGACCACCAGCCGCTTGCCGGCGAGCGTCTCAGGCACCTCATCGTTGACGATCCGCTGGGCGATGCCCTCCGCGATCGCCGTCTTTCCCACGCCGGGGTCGCCGATCAGCACAGGGTTGTTCTTCGTGCGCCGGGAGAGGATCTCGATTGTCTCTTCGATCTCGTCGGCGCGCCCGATCACCGGATCCAGCTTGCCCTGGCGGGCCGCTTCGGTGAGGTCACGGCTGTACTCGTCGAGCGTCTTCGTCTGGCTGGCGCGCCTTCCGCCCTCGTCAGTTTGCGTGACGCCGCGGATCACGGCTCCGCGGAGCGCCGTGTGCGATAGGCCAAAGCGCGCCAGCAGACGCCCGGCGTCCGACTCCGTGTCCCGCGCCAGCGCCAGCAGCACGTGCTCGGGTCCGAGATACGACGAGTTCAGCTCACGCATCTCGTCGTACGCCCGGAGCAGCGCGGCCTTGGCCTCGGGCGAGAGCGACGGCGCCACGTCCGTCCGTCCCCCGCGCTCCGCCTCGTCTTCGACCTGCGCCGCGATCGCGGCGGGATCACCGTCGGCGTGGCGGACGATCTGCGCGACCAGGTCGTCCTGCATCGCCGCCCACAGCAGGTGCTCGGTATCGAGATCGAGGGAGCCCCAGTCGAGCGCCAGCTGCGCCGCGCGCTGTAGAAGCTCACGCGTCGCATCCGAGAAGAACTGCGTGATGTCGACCTGCTCGACTGCCCGGCGCGCGGGTGGCGCGGAGGTTCGCGTACCGGTAGGGCTCGTGGGCCCCTCGATGCCGAATGGCCGGTCGAAGAACTCCGAGAAGAACTCGTCGAACAGGCTACTCCGGCGGCGCCGAAAGTCGCCGAAAGGATCATTCGTCGCCATGTCAAACCTCCTGGCGCGCACGTTTGGTGCCGTGAATCGGCCCATCCGTGCCTACCCGGAACCTACGCCACGAACCCTTGTCTGTTGGACTCGCCTACCGCGGACTCGATGCTCCCGCTGTCGCGCTCGCTGGCTCGCTCGACGCGGTAGCCGTAAGCGGCCTCCCGCACGGCTTCGTCGCTCTCAAGGCCGGCGCCCAGCCCACCCGCGATCGTGGCGAGCGAGCTTGCCATCCAGGCCAGGGCCGCGTAGTCGCCGACGTCGGCGTCGTGACCGAGTGCCTCCCCCAGCACCCCGGCGTCTACTACCACTGCAGCTGCCCCGATGGTGAGCGCAAACAGCGCCGCATACAGCGATGCGGCTCCGAGTAGCAGCGTCAGCGTCGTAGCCGCATTGAAAAGGACTGTCTGCTGACGGCTCCCTCGCCCCTGCCGCGCCTCCCACAGGCGGTGCGAGACGACCAGCCAGAGGACGGTCGCGCCGACCGACAGCACGGTGAGGACAAGCAGGCGAAGCCAACTCAGGGCATCCGCCAGCGCCCAAAGGTCCGAGGTAACGAGCGCGAAGACGACCGCCGCTGCGGCGGCCGCCAGCGCCCGCGAGAGTCGAACGATCAGGCGCCAGGGCCTGTTGGCGCGGACCATGCCGGCCAACAGCCGCACGTTCCCGCGCACCACCGCAGCGACGAAGCGGAGATCGACGTCGTCGTCCGGCGGTTCGACCGCGCGGATCGGTGCCGCCAAAGAGGCGATCCGATGGCTGACCCGCGCGCGTCGCCTCGGGCCACGCTCGCCGAGCTCGAGGCTCTCGCCGACCAGTCCGTCGACGAGGCGGATGACCGCGTCGCGCGCGCGACGGCGAGTCTGTACCGCCCCAAGCGCGGGCAGCGAGATCAGTGCCACCCCATGCGTGGCACTGGCGTCCGCGACGACAGGACGTGTTCCGATGCGCAACGGAGCGTCAGTGATACAGACGGCCATATCCCAGCCCTCGCGGAGCAAGCGCGCACGCGCGAGGTCGATGGCCTCGACGCCGTGACCCATGTCCGCCACCGCGGGGTCGGTCCGGACTGGGACTCGCCACGAGACCGCGTCGGTCACGCGGTCCGCGAGCAGCCCGGGCAGGTCTTCAGCGAGCGCGTCGGCGACCTCCGTAGGCCACCCCGGAGCCCCCAGGAGGCCCAACACCAGCTCGTCGCGATCAGACAACGCCACGTCCGCGACGTTACCCGTCCTGTGCCCTACCACCGATGCTGCGAGCTGCGCGACCTCGGGGGACGTTACCGTCGGCCAGGTCCGCGGATGGCGCCATGCCGCGGCGAGCGCGACGCCGCTCGTCGATCCGTTCTGGATCCCGATGGCGTGGCAGGACGGAAGGTGCGTAGAAAACCCTGTCTGAGCGGGGCTTTCTCGTTGAAGCCGACGGCCGGACTCGAACCGGCGACCCCTTCATTACGAGGGGCGGCGCGCGTCAGTGTCTGATGGCGCGCAGCCCGCATAGCTGCTTGGATCGCGCCGGCTCGAGGCCGCGCGCCAGCCGACTAGGATGCGGGCCGATCCGGCGCGATGCGGTCACGTATCGGGCACCGGAACCCGATCCGGTGTGGCGACGCGCCCGCGGCCCGGACGGTTACTGCTGCTTCTGCCGCTGTAAACGCGCGAACGGCCCGGCGGTCGGCGGTGTTGGGCAAGGGCGGCTTCGTCGGCGAGACCGTGACGTTCGACTTCGCCGACGCCAAGGTGGTCGTCACCGACACGAACGGCGACCTGGCGCGCGACGTCAGCGACGTCACGGACGGCGACCTCGTGTTCGTCCAGGCGCGCCTCGCCAAGCGAACCGAGTTCGCGGCCGACGCCGAGGCCCTCGCGGCACACAAGCTCGTCGACCAGACGAACCCGCTCGTCGAGGACGAAGCCAGCGAGCTCTGAGCCCTCAGGCCGCAGCGCGCCTTGGCCGCATGAGCGGCGCGGCACGCTGACGGCTTCGTCGGCCCGGTGGCGTGCGTCTACGTCACCGGCATCGCAACCCCCCGACACCGAGTCCATGGCGTCGGCGACCGGCTACGCGGAGCTGAAGCGCCGGCGGGAAGTCGTCCGCTCGGCAGTAAAGTGGAGCGCTGCCGGGCCCGGGCGATTGGGTTCCTTCGTCCTGTCCCAGATCGCTGCCGGGCCCGGCATTTCTTCAAAGCGCTTGGGGGCCGCGATGCTCTCGGTTCAGGGCCGACGCTGTCCCGGCGGCGGGCTCGCACGGTCAACCCTCCGTCCGTACGCTGACCTGCGCCGAGCCCGACATTCCATTCCTCCCAAAGACGGTGTGAAACGACGCCTGAGGGTTAGTGAGGGAATTCGCCTGCCGCACCGCGTGGTCGATCAAGGCGGCCTTCGCACGCCCTTGACAATGTCCCGCCACCGGTGAGAGGGTCCGACTGGACGAAGGAGACCTTTGGTGCTAGGCCCAGCGTGGTGTGGTGAGGGCACCATGCCCTCGGGTGTCGCGATCGCGACGCCGGACGGCGGCCGGTGGCAGCGCCGGTGTGCCCGTAGTCCGCCGCTCAGCTTTCTCTGACGGCGGATCTCGGGCACACGTGGGCGCCTACCGACCGACGTCGAAGACGGCTGTTCTCACCGTTTTACCGACCGGCGAACGGCCAAAAAACGCTCATCCCTTGGGATGAGCGGATGCAACCACCTTTGACCCGCCTGTACAGCGGGGGAGTGTTTGCTGCGTGCTCGGGACTCGAGGGGCCCGAAAACTGCGGTGTGCTCGGACGACGGACTGACCGCGTGTCGTTTCACTGAATCGACCCAGCTCGGTCTTCGTCGCCAAGTCTTTGTCAGTGAAGGAGAATCGTAATGAAACGATTCATTCGACGATTCATCGGTCCGAAGGGCAGTCGGCGAACAGGGCGCCTCGTGCTCGCGCCGATCCTCGTCGCGGCGCTGGTGGCCCTGCTGTCGGTGGGGGCGGCGCGAGCGGTCCATGACCTGGGCCTGTTCGAGCTCGACAACAACACCGTCAATGGTGTGGGAGCGGGCGACGACTGGGATCAAGTCTTTGCCGACGAGCAGGCCGGCGCCTGCGACACGATCGGCATCGCTTGTACGTTCGTCACCGACCCGGCGAACGAGACGATCTTCACCGGCGGGGGCTCGAAGGACGACCTCGACATCACCCAGTGGCAACACTCGAGCGGCTCGGTGCCGGACAAGGACGAGCTCACGAACGCGTATGCGACGCTGTACTCGACCGGGGGTTCGAGCCCGCAGGCGGTCCTGTATTTCGGCGCCGACCGATTCGCCCAGAACGGCTCGGCGAACCTGGGCTTCTGGTTCTTCAAGAGCCCGGTGTCGCTGAACCCGAACGGGACGTTCTCGGGAGTGCATTCCGTCGGCGACCTCCTGATCCTGAGCGAGTTCACCAACGGCGGCGCGGTGAGCACCATCAAGGCGTTTGAGTGGGTCGGCAGTGGCGGGGACACGAACGGCACGCTGCAGAGCGTGACCCTCGGGCCAGCGGGCACGCCCGCCGACTGCGACGCCATCGCCGCAGGCGCAACGCACAACGCTTGCGCCACCGTGAACGGCGCTGGTATCCAGCCAGCGTGGCCGTACACGCCGAAGTCGGGCCCGTCGGGCACGATCCCGCCCGGCGGCTTCTTCGAGGGCGGCGTGAACCTGTCCGCGCTCGGACTGGCGGGCTGCTTCTCGAGCTTCCTGGCCGAGACGCGCTCGTCGCCGTCGGTGGACGCGGTGCTGAAGGACTTCGTGACCGGGTCGTTCACCCCCTGCTCGGCGCGGATCTCGATTGCGCCTCCGACAGACACTAACGAGGTCAATCAACAGCACGTCCTCACCGTCAAGGTGCAAAAGGAGGACCCGAGCACCGGCTTCAGCCTCGGGCCGGCCGCCGGCGTGGAGGTCACCGGGACGATCACCAGCGGCCCGGGCAGCTTCGTCAACGGCGACAACACGTGCACCACGAACGCAAATGGTGAGTGCACGCTGACGATCACGTCCGCTTTGCCCGGTGTGACGACCGTCTCGGCGAGCGCGAGCGTGACGCTGTCGGAAGGAACGGTGCTCGCTGTGAGCACCGACGGCGTCGCGCCCAACTCGGGGCCGGCGATGAAGCGGTGGGTCGACGGCAGGATCTCCGTGAGCCCGCTGGTCGATACGAACGAGATCACGGACGAGCACACGGTCACCGCCACGGTCGAGCAGGACGACGGCCTGCCCGCCACGACCGGTGACGGCGTCGACGGCTTCGCGCCGGTCTCGGACGCGACGGTCACGTTCAGCCTGCTGAACAACACCGCGGGCGCCGTCTTCGTGCCGCCGGGCGTGAACACGTGCGTCACGGGCGCAGACGGCAAGTGCTCGATCCAGATCACGAGCAACACGACCGGCAGCGTCGATATCCGCGCGACGTCGACCTACAGCGTCGGCGGCGTCGAGCTGATCCGCACGACGGGCACCGGCGTGCCCAACAGCGCCGATGCCAACAAGCGGTTCGTCAACGGCAGGATCTCCGTGAGCCCGCTGGTCGATACGAACGAGATCACGGACCATCACACGATCACCGCCACGGTCGAGGAGGACGACGGCCTGGCGCCCGACGGCTTCGACCCGGTCTCGGGCGCGACGGTCACGTTCACCCTGCTGAGCAACACGGCGGGGGCGGTGTTCGTGGACGGTGTGAACACCTGCGTCACGGGCGCCGACGGCACGTGCTCGATCCAGATCACGAGCAACACCACCGGCAGCGTCGACATCCGCGCGACGTCAACCTTCAACGTCGACGGCGTGAGCCTGACCCGCACCACGGGCACCGGCGCGCCCAACAGCGCCGACGCCAACAAGCGGTTCGTCAACGGCAGGATCTCCGTGAGCCCGCTGGTCGATACGAACGAGATCACGGACGATCACACGGTCACCGCCACGGTCGAGCGGGACGACGGCCTGCCCGCCACGACCGGTGACGGCGTCGACGGCTTCGCGCCGGTCCCGGACGCGACGGTCACGTTCAGCCTGCTGAACAACACCGCGAACGCCGTCTTCGTCCCGGCAGGTGACAACACCTGCGTCACCGGCGTGGACGGCAAGTGCTCGATCCAGATCACGAGCGACACCGCCGGCAGCGTCGACATCCGCGCGACGTCGACGTTCACCGTCGACGGCGTCGAGCTGATCCGCACCACAGGCACCGGCGTGCCCAACAGCGCCGACGCCAACAAGCGGTTCGTGGACGGCAGGATCTCGATCAACCCGCCGACGGACACGAACGGGATCACGGAGACGCATACGCTCGCGGCCACGGTCGAGGAGGACGACGGCCTGGCGCCGGACGGCTTCGACCCGGTCTCGGGCGCGACGGTCACGTTCACCCTGCTCAACAACACGGCCGGGGCGGTGTTCGTGGGCGGTGTGAGCACCTGCACGACGGGCGCCGACGGCCAGTGCTCGGCCCAGATCACGAGCAGCACCGCCGGCAGCGTCGACATCCAGGCGTCGTCGACATGGGTCCTCGACGGCGTGACCCTGATCCGCACCACGGGCACGGGCGCGCCGAACAGCGGCAACGCGAACAAGGTGTTCGTCGACGGCACGCTGCGGTGGCTCAAGCACGACCAGGACGGGAACCTGCTCGGCGGAGCCACGTTCGAGGTCTGCCGGACGCACGACTTCAACAGCGCCACCGGCGAGTTCGACGACATCACCCCGGACGTCTGCGTCACCGTCCTGGACAACTCCGCGCCGGACGCCGACCCGGACGCGGGCGAGTTCCAGCTCGACCACCTCGTGCTGGGCCGCTACCGGATCACGGAGACCTCGCCGCCTCCGGGCTACGCGGGCGATCCCAACTCCCAGACGGTCGAGCTCACTGTCGCGAACCCGAGCAACACGACCAACCCGCCGGTGTTCGTCAACGAGCAGCTGTTCAAGGTGATCGTGATCACCTGCAACGACTCGGTCAATCCGGAGGAGCTGGTGGACAGCACCGTGATGCTGAACGGCGAGCAGAAGGAGACGATCACGGAGGTCCCGGCCGACCTCGCCCTCAAGGGCGTCACGGAAGCCGACCTGTGCGCCATCGGCGGCGCCTCATACGGCGACCTGCCGGCCAACCCGAACCTCGGGGCGACGATCGAGCTGCCCGACGTCGCGCCGCTCTTCCCGCCGACACCGTAGAAGGAGGCAACACTCAAAAGACGCGAGAGGGGCCGGGACACCGGCCCCTCTCTCTGTACGCGGTGACCGCTCTGTCGCGCGAAGCCGACGGCCGGACTCGAACCGGCGACCCCTTCATTACGAGTGAAGTGCTCTACCAGCTGAGCTACGTCGGCGGGGCGGGTGCAAGGGTAGCGCCGGACAGGCTGGGGCAGCACGCCCCGAATGCGCCGCTCCGCCCCACCCGGATCACAAACCTGAACAACCGACCAGTTCCGTCGTACATCCGCCGATTGCCGCTCCCCGCCGGTCGAAAGTCCGCATAGGCTCGTCGAACAGGGCAGCACCGATGCTGCCCCAGAAGCACAGGAGCTAGGACGGGACAGATGACACGGCGGCCACGGACGGTCTCCGGAACGGCGGACCCGGGACGGATGATCAGCGTGCCCTTGGTGCCCACGGTGCTGCTCGCAGACGCCGATGGCGATGCTTGCGCCCAGTTGCGCGACGCGCTGCTCGAAGGCACCGGGCCGTGCGACCTCCGCACGGTCAGCACGCTCCGCGAGCTCGACAGCTACCTCACCGACGAGCTCGGCCCGTCTCCTCAGCTCGTCCTGATCGACCTCGATCTGCCGGACTCGGAGACCGGCGCGCTCGATGCCGTCCGGACCATCAAGTGCAATGCCGAACTCCGCCGCATCCCGGTGGTCGTCCTCGCACGCCATCCCGAACCCGAGCAGGTCGCCGCCGCCTACGACGCCGGCGCGAACACCGTCATCACCAAGCCCGTCACCTTCCTCGCCCTCGTCAAGCTCATGAAGGTCTTCACCGCGTACTGGCTCGAGGCAGCGGCGCTCCCACACGAATGACCCCGCTGCCCACGTCCGTCACGGTCCTGGTCGTCCAGGAGCACGAACCCGCGCATGCGCCGGTGCGCGAGACGCTGAACCGGATCGAGCGGCCGCGCTGCGAGATCCACTGGGTGACGACCGCCGACGCCGCCCGCGCCGCGCTCCACGAGCACCCGCACGACGCGTTCCTGATCGCCGCACATCCCGGCGGGCTCGAGCTCGCCACCGACATCCTCGCGCACTGCCCGCACACTCCCGTCCTGCTGCTCGACGACGAGCCCGACCGCGCGCTCGAGCTCGCCGCGGCCGAGGCGGGCGTGGCCGAGTACGTCACGAACCTCGACCTGCTCGAGCGGGCGCTCCGCTACGCGATCACGCACCAGCACGCGCTCGCCCGCCTGGCCGAGTCCGAGCAGCGCCACGCGCTCGCGATGCAGGGCGCCAACGACGGCCTGTGGGACTGGGACGTTCGCCGCGACCGCCTGTACTTCTCGCCGCGCTGGAAGCAGATGCTCGGCTACACCGATCCCGAGCTCGGCGACGCCCGCGGCGAGTGGCTCGGCCGCGTCCACCCCGACGACCGGGCGGCGCTCACACAGGCGCTCGACGCCCACCTGACCGGCGCCAGCCACCACTTCGAGCACGAGCACCGCATGCAGCATCGCGACGGCTCGTACCGCTGGATGCTCGCGCGCGGGATGGCGGTGCGCGACGGGAGCGGCAACGCGATCCGCGTCGTCGGCAGCCAGACCGACGTCACCGACCGCAAGAAGGCCGAGCAGCGCCTCCAGCACGACGCGCTGCACGACGCGCTGACCGGCCTGCCCAACCGCGTCCTGTTCCTCGACCGCCTCGACCAGGCGATCCGGCGCGCCCAGCGCTCGACGCCCGCGGCCGCCGCCGCCGTGCTGTTCCTCGACCTCGACCGCTTCAAGCTGGTCAACGACTCGCTCGGGCACCACGTCGGCGACGAGCTGCTCAAGGCCGTCGCCCGCCGGCTCGAGAGCGCCGTCCGGCCGCCGGACACCGTCGCCCGCCTCGGCGGCGACGAGTTCACGGTGCTGCTCGACGGCGTGTCGGACGTGCACGAGGCCGCGCTCGTCGCTGAGCGCGTCCACGCGACGCTCAAGACCCCGTTCGAGATCGACGACCGCGACCTGCACATCGACGCCAGCATCGGCATCGCCCTCGCGGAGTCCGACGCCGCGCCGGAGACCGTCCTGCGCGACGCCGACGTCGCGATGTACCGCGCGAAGGCCGACGGGAAGGGTCGCCACGCCGTGTTCGACGGCCGCATGCACGAGCAGGTGATGCGGCGGCTCGACATGGAGAGCGAGCTGCGCAAGGCGATCGAGGAGCGGCGGCTCGAGGTCGCCTACCAGCCGATCGTGCAGGCGGCCACGGGCCGCATCGTCGGCTTCGAGGCGCTGTGCCGCTGGCCCGACCACCAGGGCCTCATCGAGCCCTCGGAGTTCGTGCCGATCGCGGAGGAGACCGGCCTGATCGTGCCGCTCGGCCGCTGGATCATGCGCGAGGCCTGCAGCCAGCTCGCCGCCTGGCGCGAGCTCCCCGGCGGCGCCGGCCTCACCATCGGCGTCAACGTGTCGCAGCGCCAGCTCGTGGACCCCGAGTTCGGCGAGTCGCTGCACGCGGTGCTTCGGGACACCGGCCTGGACGCCCGGGCCCTCCGCCTCGAGGTCAAGGAGAGCGCGCTCAGCCGCGAGCCGGAGGCCGTCCAGCGCGTCCTGCGCCACGCGCTCGACGCGTACGGCGTCCGGTCGCACATCGACGACTTCGGGACCGGCGCGTCATCGCTGCGGCTCCTGCACGGCTTCCCGGGCGACGCGGTGAAGATCCACCGCGCGCTCGTGATCGGCATGGGCCGGGAGCCGGGCTCGTTCGAGATCGTGAAGGCGCTCGTCGGCCTCGCCCACAACCTCGGGCTCGAGGTGATCGCTGAGGGCGTGGAGACCGCCGGCCAACTCGACCACCTCAAGCTGCTCGGCTGCGAGTTCGCCCAGGGCTTCCACGTCAGCGCGCCGCTGCGCCCACAGGACGCAGCGGCGCTGCTGCAGCGCGAGAAGACGCTGCGCTAGGCGCGGCGGGTGGGGTCCTCGGTCCGCTCGGACTCGGGCGAGCGGGCGAAGCGCGCCTCGCGCTCGCTGGCCTCGTCCACCCGGCCCTGCTCGTACTCGGTGGCGGGCTCGTGCATCGGCCGGTCCTCGTCGCCGACGGCGGCGTCGTCGCGCATCGCCGACGTGCCGGCGAACCGGTCGCGCTCGGACTCGTCGATCAGCTCGTGGTCCGCTCTGCCCTGCTCGTGCATCTGGGCGCGCTGCTCGCGCAGCTCCGCCTCAGCGCGTTCGCGCTTGGCCTCGGCCTCGGCCATCTGCGCCTTCTGCTCGGCCCGTTCGGCCATGCCGCGGCGCTCCTCGGCCTCGGTTCGATGCTCCTCCGCCACGCGCTCGCGGCGCTGCTCGAGCTCGCGTTCACGGGCCTTCACCTGCGCCGTGCGACGGGCGCGCGGCAGCACGAACGCGAACAGCACGAGCAGGATGAGCGCGACCACGACGATCGCGATGATCAATCCGGTTGACATTTCCTACCTCCACATGAGGGTTCCCGTCGAAGGCTTCCCGCCAGACTGCAATCCCATGCCGCCGACCTTCGATCTGCAATCGCACTCCGTCCACTCCGACGGCACGCTGCCCGCCGCCGAGGTGGTCGAGCGAGCGGCCGCCGCAGGCATGCGGCTGCTCGCGCTGACCGACCACGACACGGTCGACGGCGTGCCCGAGGCGCAGGAGGCCGCCGAGCGCCTGGGCGTCACGTTGTCGCCGGCCGCGGAGCTGTCGGCCGTGCACGGCGCCCACGAGGACCTGCACATCCTCGGGTACGAGCTGGACCCGCGCGACCCCGATCTCGAGGCCGCCCTGCACGACTTCCGCGGCGACCGCGCGCGCCGGATCGACCAGATGGCCGACCGCCTGCGGGAGCTGGGCTTCGAGCTCGACGACACGCCGCTCGCCGCCCGGCGCGCGGCCGGCAAGCCGATCGGCCGACCGCACCTGGCCGACGCCGTGCTCGCCCACCCCGCGAACGCGCAGCGCCTCGCCGAGGAGGGGATCGACGGCCGCGACGCGCTGTTCCCGCCCTATCTCGTCCCCGGCGCCGCCGCCTACGTCGCCCGTAGCCGGCCGACCGTCCCGCAGGCGATCGAGGTGATCCACGCGGCCGGCGGCGTCGCGGTGTGGGCGCATCCGTTCTGGGACCTCGACCGCGTCGACGAGACGCTGGCCACGCTCGCCTCGTTCGCCGACGCGGGCCTCGACGGCGTCGAGGCGTTCTACGCCGCGCACGACGCCGAGCAGACGCGGATCCTGCACGATGCGGCCGTGCGGCTCGGCCTCCTCACCACGGGCTCGGCCGACTTCCACGGCCCCGGCCACGAGCGCTTCAACGCGTTCGGCGCGTTCGAGCTCTACGGCCTGGAGCCGAACCTCGGCCCTATCGGCGCTCGAGCGTGACCTCGACCGTGTCGCCCGGCTCGATCCGGGCGAGCTGCCGGATCCCGCGTCGCAGCGGCAGGTAGAAGCGCCCGCCGTAGGCGGCGACCGACGACTCCCAGCTCTGGCCCTTGATCGTCACCGTGACGGGCTGGCGGGCCTGCGCGAGCTCGGAGTCCGCCGGCACCTCGACGAAGACGCCCTCGTCCTCGGTCTGGACCACAGCCTCGTACGTCATCGCTCCCGACTCAGTCATTGCGGGTAAGGCAACCACATGTCCTCGTTCTCGCTCGCCGACCTCGACACGGCTGACACCGGCAACGACACCGACGACTCCGAGCTCCCCGCGCTGGTGGAGAAGATCGCCGACCTCCAGGCGCGCCTCTACGCCGAGGAGCAGCGGGCGCTGCTCGTAGTGCTGCAGGGCATCGACGCGGCCGGCAAGGACTCCACCGTGGCCCACGTCTTCCGCGGCACCAATCCGCAGGGCGTGCGCGTCTACACGTTCAAGGAGCCGTCGAACGAGGAGGCGGCGCACGACTTCCTCTGGCGCTACCACGCGCATACCCCCGCCTACGGGATGATCCACGTCTTCAACCGCTCCCACTACGAGGACGTGCTCGTCGTGCGCGTCAAGGAGCTCGTCGAGGAGGAGCGGTGGCGCTCGCGCTACGACTCGATCAACGACTTCGAGCGGATGCTCTCGCGCGAGCGCACGACGATCCTCAAGTTCTTCCTGCACATCTCCAAGGACGCGCAGCTCGAGCGCTTCCAGGAGCGGCTCGAGCGGGAGGACAAGCACTACAAGTTCTCGGCCAACGACGTCCGCGAGCGGCGCAACTGGGACGCCTACCAGGAGGCGTACGAGGACGCGCTCAACGCCACGAACACCGAGTGGGCGCCGTGGCACGTCATCCCGTCCGACCACAAGTGGTTCCGCAACCTGACCGTGGCGCGGATCGTGGCCGGGACGCTGGAGGAGATGAACCCGTGCTGGCCGCCACCCGAGGAGGACCTCGAGCGGTTCGCGGCCGAAGAGCTCGATCAGCTCTCGAGGCGGTAGGCCAGTGCCTCGAGCGCGAGCTCCTCGCTGACGTTCAGCGCCAGCCGCGCGCGGGTGTCGTCGACGAGCTCGACGGCGGCGCGCCAGGCCGCGCCGTCGCGCAGGGCGGCGTCGGTCCGCAGCGCATCGAGGCGGTCGGTGTGGTGGACGAGCTCCTCCGCCCCGGCGGTGATGCACGCGAGGTCGCGGTACCAGAGGCCGATGAGCTGGAGCGCGTGCTCCAGCGCGGCCGTGGACGCGCGGCGCTCGGCTCGGCGCGCGCGCTCGGTGAACTCGGTCTCGCGCCGGCGGTGCTCCTTCTTGGGCAGGAACTCGAGCTCCTCCGCGAGCGCGCGCTCGACCTCCTGCTTGGCGGCGCCGCCCGCGGCACGGGCCTGCTGGAGCAGCGGGAGCCAGGCGCGCTCGGCGTGCGCGCGGCCGTGCAGCGGCGCGCGGGCGAACGCCGCGGCCGCGGCGCGCAGCTCGGGCGTGAGCGCGAGCGTCATCGCCCGCTCGCCGTCGCCCAGGCTCAGCCGGGCGCAGGCGGTCGCGGTCTCGGGGGCGATGCCGCGCTGCTGGAGCCGCTCCGCGAGCTGTGCCGCGGGCAGCGGGTCGAAGCGCACCGGCTGGCAGCGGGAGCTGATCGTCGGCAGCACCTGTGACGGGTTGTCGGTCAGCAGCAGGAGCACGACGTACGGCGGCGGCTCCTCGAGCGTCTTCAGCAGCGCGTTGGCCGCCTCGTCGTTCATGGTGTCGGCGCGCTCGAGCACGAACACGCGGTGGCCGGCCTCGAACGGCGTGTGCGCCGCCGCGGCGACGACCGTCTCCTGCACGTCGCGCCGCAGCATCTCGTGGGCGCCGCTGGGGGCGACCCACGTGAGGTCGGGATGGGCGCCGTGCTGCACGCGCGTGCGCGCCGAGTCCGGGTCGACCGCGCCGCGCGCGAGCAGGGCGGCGGCGAAGTCGCGCGCCGCCGTGCGCTTGCCGGTCCCGGCCGGGCCGTGGAGCAGGTAGGCGTGCGCGGGGCGGCCGTCGAGCCCCGCGCCGAGCACGGCCGCGGCGTGTGGGTGCTCGTCGAGCATCCGGTTGAATCCTAGTTGTGCCTGCGGATTTGCCGAAGGGACAACTGGCGTGCTGATCACGGTCGAAGGGCTCGACGGGGCCGGCAAGACGACGCTCATCGCGGGGTTGGCGGCCGCGCTGGACGCGCTGGTGCTGCGCGAGCCCGGCGGCGTCGAGGTGTCCGAGCGGATCCGCTCGCTGCTCACGGACGCGTCTTTGGAGATCGACCCGCGGGCCGAGGCGCTGCTCTACGCGGCCGCCCGGGCGCAGCTCGTGGCCGAGGAGCTCCGGCCGCTGCTGGAGAGCGGCCGCACGGTCCTGCTCGACCGCTTCGTCGACTCCTCGCTCGCCTACCAGGGCGCAGGGCGCGGGCTCGGCGTGGAGGAGATCCGAGCGCTCAACGAGTTCGCCACGGGGGGGTTGCGGCCCGACCGGACGCTGTTGCTCCGCATCTCGCCCGAGGCCGGCCTGTCCCGCATCTCCGACCGCCCGGCCGACCGGCTCGAGCGCTCAGGGATGGAGTTCTTCGCGGCGATCGCCGAGGCCTACGATGCGCTCGCCGCCGCCGAGCCGGACCGGATCGCGGTGATCGACGCGTCCCAGCCGCCCGAGCCCGTGCTGGCCGACGCGCTGGCGGCGCTTGACAGCGCCTGACCACTCCGAAGATGCTCACACCATGGAAGCGAGCCGTCCGCGCGACTCCGGCCAGTCGCTCGAAGACGCGATCGAGCGCAAGAAGGTCTCCTTCTCACAGCAGTTCACGGCGCTCTATCGCCAGTACGAGAAGGGGCTCGACGCGGAGGAACGCGCACGCTGGGCGGATCTCTACACGCGGGCACGCGCGGTCTTCGAGGAGAACCACAAGGGCATCGATCGCTCCTGGTACGCCGACCCGTTCCCCGCCGGCGTCGCGCTCACCCGCGACGGGATCCTGCACGACGAGGTCTGGTTCGACCGGCTCGACTACGACACGACCGAGGCCCGCCGCTTCTGGGGGGAGCTCCGCGCGCTGCGCGACCGCGTCGACCTCAACCTCCCGGGTAGGCAGGCGGATCGCCGGATCTGCCTCCGCGGCGTCTACGACCTCTTCGCCGGCCTGATCGTGGCGATGGTGGGCGAGTGGTGGGCCCACGACAAGGACGACCCCACCCCGAGCGACCAGTTCAGCCAGCACCTAGAGCTGCTCTCCCAGCAGCGCGATGCGCTCGAGGAGCGCTACCTCGGCTTCACGGGCGCCCACGCCCGTCACGTCTACCTAGCGGGCGCGCTGATCGGTCTCCTCCCGGTCGCCGTCGTCGTCGCGATCGTCTGGTTCTTCCTCGGCACGGACGACGCTTGGCCGTGGGTCCCGGTGATGGCCGCCGGCGCGCTCGGGTCGATCCTCAGCGTGTTCCAGCGGCTGACCGCCGGGCAGCTCGACATCCAGATCGAAGCGGGGCACCGGGACCTCCGGATCGGCGGCATGACGCGGCCGGCGATCGGGGTGCTGTCAGCGCTCGCCCTCTACATCATCGTGGAGGCCGACCTCGCCCTCGTCGTGCCGTCGGACCCGACGGTGGAGCGCTTCTTCTTCGTCGCGATCGCGTTCTTCGCCGGGTTCAGCGAGCGATTCGCGAAGGACGCCTTCGGCACCGCGGAAGGCACCGCGGCTCCGGCTGCGGCTCAGGTGCGGTAGCCGTCCGGGTGGGCCTGATGCCAGGCCCAGGCGTCGGCGATCATCTCCTCCAAGCCCTTCTCCGGCTCCCAGCCGAGCTCCTCGCGGATGCGGTCCGCCGACGCGACCAGCTCGGGCGGGTCGCCGGGGCGGCGGGGCTCCTCGCGCGCGGGGATCTCCTCGCCGGTGACGCGGCGGGCGGCCTCGACGACCTCCTTGACCGTGTAGCCGTGGCCGGTGCCGAGGTTGTAGATCGCGTGGCGGCCGGGCTCGGCGGCCTCGAGCGCCATCACGTGGGCGTGGCCGAGGTCCTCGACGTGGATGTAGTCGCGGACCGCGGTGCCGTCGCGCGTCGGGTAGTCGGTGCCGAACACCTTGACGTGGTCGCTGACGCCGGCGGCGGCGCGCAGGACGAGCGGGATCAGGTGCGTCTCCGGCTCGTGGTCCTCGCCGAGGTCGCCGCGGGCGCCGGCGACGTTGAAGTAGCGCAGCGACGCGGCGGCGAGCCCGTGCGCGCGGCACTCGTCGCCGATCATGCGGTCGATCGCGAGCTTGGAGTTGCCGTAGGCGTTGACGGGCGCGGCGGGGATGTCCTCGGTCATCGGGACCGTCTCCGGCTCGCCGTAGACCGCGCAGGTGGAGGAGAAGACGAGCCGACGGACGCCCGCCTCGCGCATCGCGTCGAGCAGGTTGAGCGCGCCGACGTGGTTGCCGCGGTGGTAGCGCTCGGGGTGCGCAACGGACTCGGCGACCAGGGCGAGCGCGGCGAAATGCAGTACGCCGTCGAAGCCGCCCCGGAGAGCCCGGCGCTGTGGCGGCCTCGTCGAGGAGGTCGACTTGCGTGAAGGCTCGCTCCTTCTGGCACCGCGGCGCGATGGCCGCGCGCGAGGTTGTCGAGCACGACCACCTCGTGGCCCGCCTCGAGCAGCTGCTGGGCGACGATCGAGCCGATGTAGCCCGCCCCTCCGGTGACCAGGAGCTTCATCGCGGCGGCATGATGGCAGCTACCCTCTGGGCCGATGCGCGCGTGGTTTGCCGCAATCCTGATCGTGCTCGCGGCCGCGGTGGCCGCACCTGGCGCCTGGGCGCAGGTACCCGGCAGCGCCGACCGAGACGCCGACGCCTGAGGCGACGCCGACGCCTTCGCCGACGCCGACGCCCGAGGAGATCGAGGAGGCCGAGCGCAAGGAGGCGCTGCGCAAGCGCAAGATCGTGCGGCGCGTGTACGCGGACTTCCAGCGCGACGGGCGGATCGACAACTGCGACCACTCCCGCATCGCGCTCAAGCGGACGCTGCAGTCGATCACCGACGAGTTCGACGCCGACTTCCCCGACTTCCGCGAGGCCGTCAAGGCGGCGATCAAGGACCACGACAAGGAGCGCTGCGAGGAGGAGGCGAAGCCGGAGCCGACGCCGGCCCCGAGCACGCCCGCCCCGAGCACGCCGAGCACGCCACCGAGCAGCCCCGCACCGACCACGCCGGTGACGCCGCCGTCGACCGACAGCGGCGACTTGCCGGACCTCGGCGGCGCGGGCGGGGGTGCGGCGGCGGAGGTGGCGGGAGCGCTCCGCCGCCCGAGGCGACGGTCGCGCCGCCCACCGAGAGCGACGTCGCGCCGGTCCAGCCGTCGGCCACCCCGGCGCCCACCGTGCCCCCGCCCACCACGCCCCAGCTCGCGGTCGTGCGTCCGGAGGGCGATCCCGACCTGACGGTGCCGGCGATCCTGCTCGCAGCGGCGCTCGCCGGCATCGCCCTGCTCGCCGCCTCCGCGCTCGCGGCGCGCCGCGGAGGCCGCCTCGCCGGCTGGGGCCACTCGCTCCGCGAGGCCTCGTACCGCGCCACCGGCGCCTGGGGCGATTTCGGCGACTGGCTCCGGCTGGGCCGCTGACGCCGCCCTCACTGCCGAAGTCCGACCCTCGGATCGACTAAAATATGCGGGAGTTCCGCGGCTCCCCACACGTTCCATCCGACCCGCGCGGAACCATCTCCGCCCCACGATTTTTCGCGATGCGCCGCCGGGCGGCGGAAGGAGTCGGACGATGGAGCAGCAGACGCCGCAGACCACACTCACGAAGGACCCGCTTCCCGGCGAGGCCCTGGCCGTGCGGCGCCTGTTCACCCAGGCGGGTGTGCATCCCTTCGAGACCGTCGAGTGGGAGGCGCGGACGGCGGCGGTCGGCTCGTTCCGTCAGGACGGCGTCGAGTTCCCGTCGACCTGGTCGCAGAACGCCACGAACATCGTCGCCCAGAAGTACTTCCGCGGCCAGCTCGGCTCGCCCACGCGCGAGCACTCGGTCAAGCAGATGATCGGCCGCGTCGCGAGCACGATCGCCGACTGGGGCCGCGAGCGCGGCTACTTCGCGTCAGTCGAGGACGGCGACGCCTTCGAGGCGGAGCTGACGTACATCCTGCTCCACCAGATGGCGGCGTTCAACTCGCCGGTCTGGTTCAACGTCGGGTTCGAGGAGCAGCCTCAGTGCTCAGCGTGTATGCCGTATGACCAGATGGTCTCGACACCCGACGGCATGGTGCCGATCGGCGAGCTCGTTGAGGGTGAGCAGGTCGGCCGCGAGGTCTACGACGCCGACGGGATCACGCGCATCGTCGCCGTCAAGCACAACGGTCGCAAGCCGGTCTACCGGGTGCGACTCCGCAACGGCCAGTTCGTCGAAGCCACGGCGGATCACGTCGTCAAGGCAGTGCAGCGGCGTCGCACCGCGCCGCGGTGGCAGCGCGTCGATGAGCTCGAGGTCGGCATGCGGATGCACCTCCATCCGCATCGCGCGAAGGTCGGCGAGCGCACGCTGGCGATGGCCGGCGGCATTGACCACATGCAAGCGTTCGGCGATGCGGCGGAACAGCACGCCGATCCGGTGGCCGTGGCCGAGGCAGCGCTCGCGGGATGGCTCCAGGCGGACGGCTTCGTTTCGGTCACCCAAGGCGGCTCCAAGCGGATGCCGTCGATCGAGTTCATCGTCGCAACCGACGACGAGTGCCTCTGGGTGCTCGACAACCTTCGCATCGCGCTGCCGGACGTCAATTATCGCGTGCGCGACGTCGCCAGCCAGGACGAGCGGCTCAACGTGCGACGTATCCATCTTTACGGCGAGGTCCTCCGGCCGTTTATCGAGCGCTGGGAACTACTCGCGCGCGGCACCGACATCCGGGTGCCCAAGCAGCTCTTCACCGCCTCACGTGACGAGGTCGTCGCCTACCTGCGGAGCATCTTCCAGGCCGACGGTTACGTCACGGTCCGCCGCGACAACGGCTGCGAGAACGCGCGGATCGGATTCGCGGTGATCGCTGAGCGCTGGACCGAGGACGTCCAGCTCCTGCTGAACACCATTGGCATCTACTCACGCCGTACCCACAAGGTCGAGTCGCGCGACGACCGGCACGACATGCACGAAGTGTCCATCAGCATCGCTTCGGAGCGCGCGCGTTTCGCCGAGCTCGTCGGCTTCCCGGGCGCGGAGAAGCAGAGGAAGCTCCTCGAGTCGCTGACACTGCGCGCGGGCAAGCACTGCCCCGATCTCCGCGAGGAGGAGATCGTCGCCATCGAGGCAGTCGGCGTCGAGGACGTCTACGACATCCAGACGGAGTCCGGCGAGTACCTCTCGAACAACGTCGCCGTCCACAACTGCTTCATCCTCTCGGTCGAGGACAACATCGAGTCGATCCTCGACTGGAACACCAAGGAAGGGCGCATCTTCCGCGGCGGCTCGGGCTCGGGGATCAACCTGTCGAAGATCCGCGGCTCGATGGAGCCGCTCGCCAAGGGCGGGACGGCGTCAGGCCCGGTCTCGTTCATGCGCGGGGCGGACTCGTGGGCGGGCACGATCAAGTCGGGCGGCAAGACGCGTCGCGCGGCGAAGATGGTGGTGCTCGACGTCGACCACCCCGACATTCGCGACTTCATCTGGTGCAAGGCCCGCGAGGAGGACAAGGCCGCCGCGCTGCGTGACGCCGGGTTCGACATGTCGATCGACGGCGACGGCTTCTTCTCGATCCAGTACCAGAACGCGAACAACTCGGTCCGCGTGACCGACGAGTTCATGCACGCGGTCGAGAACGACGAGGACTGGCAGCTCACCTCCCGCACCACCGGCGAGCCGACCGAGACGGTGTCGGCCCGCGAGCTGATGCACGAGATCTCCGAGGCCGCCTGGCGCTGCGCCGACCCCGGCGTCCAGTACGACACGACGATCAACCAGTGGCACACGTCGCCGAACTCGGGTCGCATCAACGCGTCGAACCCGTGCAGCGAGTACATGCACGTCGACGACAGCGCGTGCAACCTGGCGTCGCTGAACCTCATGAAGTTCCGCCGGCCGGACGGGACGTTCGACGTCGATCGCTTCAACCACACGGTCGACATCGTGTTCCTGGCGCAGGAGATCATCGTCGGGCCGTCGAGCTACCCGACTGACGAGATCGGTCGCAACGCGCGCGCGTTCCGGCAGCTCGGCCTCGGCTACGCCAACCTCGGCGCCTTCCTGATGGCCAACGGCTTCGCCTACGACTCCGACGAGGGTCGCGGCGCGGCGGCGGCGATCACGGCGCTCATGACGGGCCGGGCGTACCTGCAGTCGGCGAAGATCGCCGCAGCGATCGGCCCGTACGACCGCTACGCCGAGAACCGCGAGGCGCACAACAACGTCATGCGCATGCACCGCGACGCGTCCTACGCGGTGCCGGACGGCGCGGTGGGCGACCAGGCGCTGCTCGCCGCCGCGCGCGAGACGTGGAACGATGCGGTCGTGGCCGGCGACCGGCACGGCTACCGCAACGCGCAGGCGACGGTGCTCGCTCCCACCGGCACGATCTCGTTCCTCATGGACTGCGACACGACCGGCATCGAGCCGGACTTCTCGCTCGTCAAGTACAAGGAGCTGGTCGGCGGCGGGACGATGACGATCGCCAACCGCACGGTGCCGATGGCGCTGGGCACGCTCGGCTACAGCGACCCGCAGATCGAGCAGATCGAGGCGTACGTGGCCGAGCACGGCACGATCGTCGGCGCGCCCGAGCTGAGCGAGGAGCACCTGCCGGTGTTCGACGTCGCGGTCGGCTCGCGGGCGATCTCGCACGCCGGCCACATCAAGATGATGGGCGCCGCCCAGCCGTTCCTGTCGGGCGCGATCTCCAAGACCGTCAACCTGCCGCAGACCGCCACGGTGGAGGACATCGCGGAGGCCTACATCCAGGCCTGGAAGCTCGGCGTCAAGGCGCTCGCGATCTACCGCGACGGTTCGAAGACCGCCCAGGCGCTGCGGACCGACGCGCAGGAGGTCAAGGAGGTCAAGGCGAAGGCCGAGGCCGCCATCTCCGCCGGCGAGGAGGTCTTCACGGCGGCCGAGGTCGAGGCCCGGATCGAGGAGGCGGTCGCCAAGGCGCTCAAGCAGGCCGCGACCGGCGCCGGCCCGACGCGCAAGCGGATGCCGCGCGAGCGCAACTCGCTCACCCACAAGTTCTCGCTCGGCGGCCACGAGGGCTACATCACGGCCGGCATGTACGACGACGGCACGGTCGGCGAGATCTTCCTGACCGACATCGGCAAGGAGGGCTCGACCCTCCGCGGCATGATGAACTCGTTCGCGACGGCGATCTCGATCGCGCTCCAGTACGGCGTGCCGCTCGAGACGCTGGTGAGCAAGTTCGCCTACATGCGGTTCGACCCGGAGGGGATCACCACCAACCCGGAGATCCCGTTCGCGAAGTCGATGCCCGACTACATCATGCGCTGGCTCGCCTCCCGGTTCCTGGACGCCGACATCCAGGAGGAGCTCGGCATCCTCACGCCGGAGGTGCGCGCCAAGAAGACGGCGGAGGACATCACGTCCGGCGCCGACGGAGGCTCGTCCAAGCCGGCCAACGGCGGCAACGGCGGGGCGACGACCGCGGGCGCGACGAGCCCGGCGCCGCCGCAGCCCGCCGCCTCGGCGCTGACCGACGACCCGCCCGTCGTCCCCGCCCGCATGATCGGCCTCGACCTCGGGCCCGGCGTGCAACCAGTGCGGCGGCATGATGCAGCGCACCGGCTCGTGCTACACGTGCTCGAGCTGCGGCAACAACACCGGCTGCGGATAGCTGTAACCGCACACCCAGTTGGCAGTGCGCCGCAAGACGTGGTCGCAGTCGGTCAACGAGCGCTTTGCGCGTCTTCGGTGCCGTCGTCTGGCCCGTCCAGACGCCCTGGTTGCGTAGGTTGCGTAGGTTGCGACTACGCGCTACCATGGGTGCCGTGGCGACGACCGGCAAGAAGGAAACCACACGACTGGCGAACGAGCTCTCGCGCGTGTTCGGGGACGAGCCGATCACCGCCCGCGCGCTCGCGGAGGAGCTCGTCGTCGGCGACCGAGCGGTCGACCTGATCACGCTGTTCGAGGACGCGGTCGCGTGCCGAGCCGCCGCCGGCGAAGACGACACGCTGGACGACACGCTGTGGGGGCTGCCGCCCACCGCCGAGGAGCTGCGCGCGGCGCGTGAGACCGCGAACGCTACCGTCGGGGAGGCGCTGAACGAGGCGCTCAGCGATGCGCTTAGCCGTGAGGAGGCGGGGCGGCGGCTGGGGATCAGTCCGCAGGCGGTGTCCAAGCGGCACGCCGCCGGCCAGATGGTCGCGCTCGAGCGCGGCCGCGAGCGCTTCTTCCCGGCGTGGCAGTTCCGCGAGGACGCCGTGCTGCCCGGCCTGGCGGACGTGATCGACGTCTACCCCGGCACGCCACTGTCGCTGACGGTGTGGGCGACGTCGCCGTGCGCTGACCTGGACGGCCGCACCCCGGCGCAGACGCTGACCCGCCGCGACGGCGTGCAGCAGGTGCTCGAAGCCGCCACCGCGCTCACCGCCGCCGCGTGGTAGGAAAGCTAGGGCCGCCGCCGGCGACGCTGCCGGCGGACCCGCCCACGGAGCACTGGGGGCAGTGGGAGCCGCTCGTGCGCGTCTACCACGATCACCCGGCACGCGACGGGATGGCGGTCCGGACGTTCGGGCCGGTCGGCCGCTTCGACCCGCATGTCCGTGACCGCCACCGCCAGCCTCGCGAGTCCTCGGACGGCCGCGGCGTCCTGTACCTGGCGCGTGACCTGCCGACCGCGCTGGCGGAGGCGTATCCGGGGCAGTGGCCGCAGGTGCTGATCTGCCCGCACGCCCGCGCCGGCTGGGTGCGTCCACAGGAGGAGATGGCGCTGCTCGTCCTCACCGGCGAAGGCGCGATGGCGATCGGCGCCGTCGGCACGGTCGCGTGGGGTGACGAGTCGCGCTCGCTGACGCAGCGGTGGGGGAGACGGATCTACGAGCAGTACACCGAGCTTGACGGGATCTGGTACCGGTCCGGTCATCAGGGCGGCGAGTCGGTGGCGGTGTGGGATCGAGCTCCGCATCTCGAGCGCCCGGAGGGCGGGGACCGCAGCCTGTGGGCGGTCTGGCCGTACGTGCACATCGCGCTCGCCGGCCAGCGCCGACAGCCGCGCCGGATCGCCGCGGGCGACTGCGCGACCTGCCGGCGATACGGGCTCGGCGCGCTGGGCACATGGGTCTAGGCGGCGTCGGGGTTCTTCGAGCTCGATGCCGGGGGCGGCCAGGTCGGCGCCGGACCCTCGCTGAGTCCCTCAACAGCTCACCGGCTGCCCCCGGCGGCTCGGCAAGACCTCGCTCGTGCACCGCACCGCGCAGCGCCTGACGACGGAGAAGGCGCTCGTCGCCGAGGTCGACCTGTGGATCACTCCCACCAAGGAGAAGCTCGCGGCCCGGCTGGCCCGGGAGATCGCCGACATCCTTGGTATCTCGGGCAAGGCCAAGGAGATCGCGCGAGTCTTCGGGAGCCTGCGCATCAGGCCGATCGTGACCGTCGAGGACGATGGCTCGTTCGGCTTCAGCTTCGCGGCCGGCCACGGCGTCGCGGACGTCGACGACACCCTCGAACGACTGTTGCGCATGCTGGGAGAGACTGCGGCCTCGCGGAAGCGGCCCGTCGTGCTGATCCTCGACGAGTTCCAGGAGATCGTCGAGATCGATCCCGGACTTACCAAGCTGATGCGCTCGGTCTTCCAGGAGCAGCCCGAGGTGGCCCACATCTACCTCGGCAGCAAGCGCCACCTGATGGAGCGCATCTTCAATGACCAGAACGAGCCGTTCTGGCGCAGCGCAAAGCGCATCGAGCTCGGCCCCATCCCCGCCGACGAGTTCAAACCGTTCGTCCGCGAAGGGTTCCGCGACAACGACCGCGACATCACGGACGAGGTCGTCGACCGCGTGCTTGAGATCACGGGTGGCCACCCGTACGCGACGCAGCAGTTGTGCTACTTCCTGTGGGCGCAGACTCCCGAGGGTGGGACTGCCGATGACGAGCGCCTGGAGCGCGCGCTCTCCAGGCTGCTGGTCTCCGAGCACACGCATTTCAGCGACCTCTGGGATCGCGCGACGGGCAACCAGCGGATCCTCCTGTCGGCGCTCGCCGAGGAGCCCGGCCGGCCGCAGACGAGGGACTATCAGACGCGCCATGGCCTCCGCGGCTCCTCGACCACCCAGAAGGCGGTCAACGCGCTCATCCAGCAGGAGCTGGTCACCAAGCACGACGGGTTCGTGGCGATCTCAGAGCCCTTCTTGGCTGACTGGATCCGCACTGAGACGCGCTAGGCGCCGGGTTATCCTATTTAGGATAAGCCCTTAGGGTATATACGCTCGACGCCCGCGGTCGGCGCGGGACCCGTTCGTCGCTCAGGCCATGCCCAAGCCGCGTCGGCCGGTCTCGTTGAGCTGCTCGGGCTGGAAGCGGTCGGGCCAGCTGCGCTCGTAGTGCTCCTCCGGGAAGTCGCTCGGGCTCTCGCCCTGCAGGAACGCCTCCCGGACGCTCGGGGCGTAGGCCTCGTTGCGCGGGCACCACGGTGCGGCCGGGATGTACATCACGTTGCCCCACCCCTGCTGGTCCTCGACCGGCGCGACGCCGTGGACGACGTCGCAGTGCCACCAGACCGTGTCGCCGGCCTCGACGTCCGGGATGCCGCTGCGGGCGCGCATGAGCAGCGGGTGCCACGTCTCGTTGACGGGGAACACCTGGTTCACGGTGACCCCGCACATGTCGTCCTCCGGGACGTCCGGCAGCAGCGGCCGCAGCATCATGTAGCCCATCGCCTCGGGGATCGGCACCGTCAACAGCACACCCTGGTCGTGCGCCATGTCCGACAGCGCAGTCCAGCCCTGGAACGTCCGGAACACCGAGCACATCGTCGACCCCGGGTACTGCGGACCGGCGGTCCGGTGCGAGGCGTCCCACGGGTCGTACCGCTCGACGGACCCGTCGAAGAGGTGCCGGAACGCCTGCTGGTAGGCGCTCGTCATCCAGAGGTCGAGCGTCCCGACGTCGATGTGGGTCCCGAGCCCGCCGGAGCTCGCGCCGGGCGGGCGCCGCCGGATGCGATCCGGGTACAGCGAGTCGCGGTCGGGATCGAACCACTGCCTGCCGTCCGACTCGTAGGTCCACTGGTGGTTGAGGAACGACTGCACCCGCGCCATGCGGTCGCTCTGGCGGGCCTCCATCTGCGCGCTCGACCAGTACACCGGGTAGATCTCCGGCCGCGAGCCGACGCTCCCGAAGAAGTCGTCGCTGGGGCCGCGGTAGTCCTCGAAGAAGCGGTTGCGCTCGACGTAGTCGACGATGTCACGGTCCCAGGCGAGCGCCTGCTCGCGCTCGAAGTGGCCGCGGACGACGGCGCAGCCGCGACGGTGCACCAACTCGCGCGCCTCCGCGGACACCGTGCCGGCCGCGATGTCCGCGTAGTCGACGACCGGCCACACCGTCTCGCCGCGTCGCGTCAAATCCTCGATCTCGGCCACACGCTCGGCGACCCGTGCCTCCACCACCGCGAAGACCTCCTCGACGGTGCGGCCGGAGGCCTCGATGCGGGCTCGGATCGCCGCCTTCGTCTGCCGGATCGCGTCCTTCAGATCCGGCGGCGTGGTCTCCCAATGCGGCAGGGTGGTGGGATCTGCGTGACTGGCCATCGCCTCTCTCCCTCGGAAGGACCCCGAACGGTAGCCAGGCCCCGGCCGGTCGTGCCGGCCGGGGCCTGACGATTCCGACGCGTCAGCGCAGCAGGTAGCCGACCGCTCGGCCCATCAGGGCGTTGCGCTCGGCCGCGCTGGGCACCTGCTCGAGGCCGAAGCCCAGCAGCAGCGAGTCGCGCGTGGCGACCGCGGCGACCGAGTCGATCAGCGCCATCGAGCGGACGAACTCGCTGGCGTTCCCCGGGCTGCCGGCGGGGGCGCCGGCGATCGCCCACGGACCGAGGCCGGTCTCGAAGCCCTCGGCGTCGATCTGGCCCGCGCTGGTGGTGACCCGGGTGTCGTCGATGAACAGCCCGGTGCCGCCGGTGAACGGATCGCTCACGTAGGCGATCGACACCTCGACCTGCTGGCCGGCGAAGGCCGACAGGTCGAAGGCGCCCAGGTGCCAGCCGTTCGACTCCCCGGTGAACGAGTTCCAGCTCCCCGTGGTGCCGGTGGCCGAGCACGTGGCGCCGGGGGTGAGGTAGTGCGTCAGATGCGGGTGCATCGCGAGCAGGAACCCGGCCTCGCACTCGGTCGGCACCGCGCTCGAGGTGCCGCCGTTCTTGTCGGCCAGCGTCGTCCAGTTGTCCTGACCGACGGTGCGGGCCTCCACGATCACGTGGTCGTACCCGGTCTCCGTGCTCCAGTTGAGCTGCGCCTGGAGCGTGGGCGCCTGGGCGGCGGTCACGGAGCCGAGGTTGATCGTGCGCGTGAGCCGCCGGTACAGAGCGTCCTGGTGGGTGCCCGCGACGTACCACTGGCCCTCGATCGGCTCGAACGGCCCGAGCACGCCGGGGTAGTCGCCGGCCTTGGAGCTCCGGAACTGCGGGAACTGGGCCGGCGGCAGCACCGTGCTCGTCACCTGGAACCCGCCCGCCTCGTTCAGCGCATTGGTGGGCGTGCCGGCCAGAGCCGCGCTCACCCCGCCCAACGCATCGCCCTCACCCGCGAACGCGGGCGGCGCGCCGAGCACCTGACGGTCGTAGGCGCCCAGGTAGTACTGGACGAAGTCGTCCGACAGCAGCTCGCAGTCGTCGCGGAAGCTGGTGGAGATGAAGCACGGCCGCTCCGGATGGCCCTTGAGGCCGTAGTAGATGCCGCCGCCGTTCGCGCCACGCAGCGGGCCGAAGTAGCTCGTGGTCTCTCCCGCGTACACCAGCTTGCCGCCCTCGTTCAGGTACGACCGCACGCTCAGGACGATGTCCTTGGCGCGGTCGGCGACCTGGGAGTCCGGGAACGGGCCGATCACCGAGTTCACCGGCTGGTCGACCGCGTCCTGGGTGAGACGGTTGTCGCCCAGATACCACACGACCGCGTCGAAGTGGCCGAGCACGCCGAGGTCGTGCGGCACGCCGTCCTTGTCGACGTCCCACACCACGGACTTGATGCGGTTGGCCGCAAGGGCGTCGACGTACTGCTGGGCGTAGCGCGGAGCGGCGGTCCCGGCCGGGTAGACCGGGTTGACGCCCGTGTAGTCCTCCTCGGCGAGCACCAGCACGCGCGCGTCCCGATCGTCGCGGACCCGATACGTGAAGTGATCGCTGGTGACCCGGCCCCTGCGCTTGCTGACGCCGGAGAACCACACCTCGACCTTGTCGCCGGGCCGCTGGCGATCCACCTTGCCGCGGTACTCGGCGAAGTAGTGGTTGCCGTCGTCGCCGAACCGCTCGCCGCCCTTCCACTCGCGGACGCTCTCGGTCTTCGTCTTGCCGTCGTTGACGCGGTAGTGCATGAGCCTGCCGTGCAGCGAGCGGCGGATCACGGCGGCCGCCTTCTGGCTGTCGCCGTACGAGATCCCGAACTCGTCGACGTCGAAGTCCGGCACGGTCCGGCCGACCGGCGAGACCGGGCGGTCGGGCGTCTGCGCCGACTTGGCGACGTCGATCGCGTACCGGTAGTTGTTCTCCACCTCCCGCCGGATCAGCGTCTCGCTGTCGGGGAACGCGAACACGTTGCCGGCGCAGCGCGCCACCGTCCACTCGTCGTTGGGATCGACGCGCGCCGCGGTCTGGCAGGTGGACATCTCCGGCGTTTCCGCCAGCGTGCCGAAGCGCTCCTCCATGTGACCGTCGGTCTCGCCGTTGGTGGTGTAGAGCTGGGCCCCGAGCTGTGGGATGTAGCCGGCCACCGCGGGCGTGTCGATGTCGCCCAGGATCGCCTTGTGGATCAGGTCGTCAGGGCTCGAGGTGAGCGCCTGCCAGCCCACGCCGTACAGCAGGAGTTGGGCGGCCGAGTGCCAGTTGATCGCATATTTGGGCCGGAGCCGGTCGAAGAGCCGGATCTGGGCCTGCGTCTCCGGCTCGGACCCTGCCGACGGGCCGCGGTACGTCTCGCCCGTGCGCACGTCGCTGGAGCCCTCGTTGTCGTAGCCCCACTTGTACGGGAAGTTGCGGTTGAGGTCGACGCCGTCCTGCCCCGTGATCTCCCCGTCGCCGTCGTTGTCGGCCAGGTTCTTGCGCCACAGCCGGTTGCCCGGCGTGAACGTGAAGTCGTAGCCGTCCACGTTGACCACCGGGATGAACCACAGGTCGGTGGTGTCGATGATCCGGGTCAGCTCGGCGTCGGTCCCGTATCCGTCGACGTAGTGGTGCAGCAGACGGCGAACCATCTCGGGCGTGATCCACTCACGGGCATGCTGGGCGGCCTGGTAGACGACGGCCGGCCGCTTGCGGTCCTTGAGCTTGGACACGTTCTTGCTCACCCGCACCGCGGTGATCGGCTTGCCCTGCACGCTGCGGCCGATGTCGACGGCCTTGGCGATGTCCGGGTGGTCCTTCGCCAGCTGGAGCAGCTCCTCGCGGATGTTGCCCGCGCCGCTGTAGGGGCGGAACACCGTCTCGGCGACGGCAGCCCGCTGCGCGATGGTTCGACCTCTGACCCGCTTGAGCCGCAGCTTGACGCCCTGGCGGGCGAGGCTGCGCGCCTGCGCGCCGTTCATCGTCAGCTCGACCCTGGCCAGGCCCCGCCGCGCGCTCCGGGTGACGAGCACGTCGGCGTGGTCGACGCCCGAGCGTTGCAGAACGCCGAATTGCTGGCCGGACAGCGTGCCGACGTAGACGTCGACGCGATCTTTCGCAGCCGGCTGCCGGCTCGCCTGCGCCGGCGCGGCGGCGAGCAGCAGCGCCGCTACGGCGACGAGAATCGTCGGAGTTCGGTACCCACGGGCCATGGCCCCTCCCCAATCAAGATGAAAACGACCGGCGGCGATCATCTGCGAGAGCACCCCGGGGTGTCAATGTCGATCTTGTGACAGCCCGTTCGTCTAGACGGTGACGAAAGGAGCTCCCGATGCGAAAGATCATCGTGACCGACCACGTGACGCTGGACGGCGTCATGCAGGCGCCGAGCGGGCCGGACGAGGACGCTCGCGGCGAATTCGAGCATGGCGGCTGGGCCGTGCCATACGGCGACGAGGTGATGGGCGCCGTGATGGCCGACGAGATGGCGAAAGCGCCCGATCTGCTGCTCGGTCGGCGGACCTACGAGCACTTCGCGGGCTTCTGGCCCAAGCAGACCGACAACCCCTTCACGCCGGTGCTGAACGCCGCGCAGAAGTACGTCGTGTCCACCACGCTGCGCGAGCCGCTGCCGTGGGTCAACTCGACGTTGCTCGAGGGCGACGACGCGGTGACGGCGCTGAAGGAGACACCGGGCAAGGACCTCGTGATCCTCGGCAGCGGCGCGCTGATCGACTCGCTGCGGCGCTGCGACCTGATCGACGAGTACCTGCTCACGATCCACCCGCTGGTGCTGGGCTCGGGCCAGAAGCTGTTCGGGAACGGCACGACAGCCCGGCTCCGGCTGGTCGACGCCAAGCCGACCACGACGGGCGTGATCATCGCCCGCTATCAGTCCCAGGAGGGCACCCGATGACGCAGTACCTACTCAGCATGTACCAGCCCGACGGCGGGCCGCCGCCGGACCTCGACCTCGAGCCGATCATGCGCGAGCTCGGCGCGCTCAACGAGGAGATCAAAGCGGCCGGCCAGTGGGTGTTCTCCAACGGCCTGCACCCGGCGGCGACCGCCACCGTGGTCCGCGTAAGGGGCGGCGAGCCGCTGATGACCGACGGCCCGTATCTCGAGGGCAAGGAGCATCTCGGCGGCTTCACGATCGTCGCGGCGCCCGACCTCGACGCCGCGCTCCGCTGGGCCGGCCGGATCGCCGAGATCACCTCGCTCCCGGTGGAGGTCCGTCCGTTCGCGTGACCATCGAGCGGGTCTTCCGTGAGGAGTACGGCCGAGCCGTGGCGGTCCTGGTCCGCAGCTTCGGCGACATCGACGTCGCCGAGGAGGCGGTCCAGGACGCGTTCGTGGTCGCGAGCGCGCGCTGGCCCGCCGACGGCGTGCCGCCCAGCCCGGCGGGCTGGATCATCACCACCGCCCGCCACCGGGCGATCGACCGCCTGCGTCGCGAGGCCTTGCGCGAGGACCGCTACGCCCAGGCGGCGCTGCTGCACTCCCGCGACGAGCCCGTCGAGGAGGGTCCCGTGCGCGACGACCGGCTGCGACTGATCTTCACCTGCTGCCACCCGGCGCTCGCCATGTCCGCGCAGGTGGCGCTGACGCTGCGCCTGCTCGGCGGCCTGACCACCGCCGAGATCGGGCACGCGTTCCTCGTGCCGGAGCCGACGATGGCGCAGCGGCTGGTGCGCGCCAAGGCCAAGATCCGCGACGCCGGCATCCCGTTCCGCGTTCCCCGCGAGGCCGACCTGCCCGCCCGGCTGCGCGCCGTTCTGGCCGTCGTGTACCTCATCTTCAACGAGGGCTACACCGCGAGCTCGGGCGAGGCGCTCGTGCGCGAGGACCTGTGCGCGGAGGCGATCCGGCTCGGGCGGATCCTCGCCGAGCTGATGCCCGACGAGCCGGAGGTCATGGGCCTACTCGCGCTGATGCTGCTGACCGAGTCGCGCCGCGCGGCGCGCACGACGCCGGCCGGCGACCTCGTGCTGCTCGCCGACCAGGACCGCGGCCTGTGGGACCGCCGGCTGATCGCCGAGGGCCAGGCCATCGTCCGCGCCTGCCTGCGCCGTGACGAGCCCGGCCCGTACCAGATCCAGGCCGCGATCAACGCCGTCCACAGCGACGGCCCGCCGACCGACTGGGCCCAGATCGTGCAGCTCTACGACCAGCTGCTGGCACGCGACCCGAGCCCCGTCGTCGCGCTCAACCGGGCGGTCGCCGTCGCCGAGGTCGAGGGCGCGGAGGCCGGGCTCGCCCTCGTCGACCAGCTCGACCTGGACCGCTCCCACCGCTTCCACGCGATCCGCGCCAACCTGCTGGAACGGCTCGGCCGCACCGCCGAGGCGGCCGCCGCCTACGACGCCGCGCTCGCACGCGCCGACAACGCGGCCGAGCGTGCCTTCCTCGAGCGCCGCCTCGCGGAGGTCCGGCAAACTGCCGCGTGCCGTGGCCGCTGAACGACCGAACCTGGGCGCCCAGCTGAGGGCGGGCCGTGAGCGCGCGGGACTGTCGGTCCGCGAGGTTGCCCGCCGGATCGGCGTGTCTCCGAGCCTGCTCTCGCAGGTCGAGCGCGGCCTCGCGCAGCCGTCGGTCGGGACGCTGTGGGCGGTCGTGACCGAGCTCGGCCTCTCGCTCGACGCCCTGTTCGCGCCGGCCGATCGCGACCGGCCGGCGGTCGTGCAGCGCGCCGCGGAGCGGCCGGCGCTCGAGCTGAGCGGCGGAGTCGTGTGGGAGCGGCTGACCGCCGGGCCGGACCCGGATGCCGACTTCGCGTTCGTCACCTACCCGCCCGGCGCCGACAGCGGGGCCGGCGAGCCGCCGACCCAGCACGAGGGTCGCGAGTACGGCTACGTCGTCAGCGGCCGGCTGCAGATCGAGGTCGGGAGCGAGACGCTCGTTCTCGGCGCCGGGGACGCCGTGGCGTTCGGATCCGAGACGCCGCATCGCTTTCGCGCACTCGGCGAGGAGCCCGTCAAGGCAGTCTGGCTCAACCTTCGACGACACGTGTAGACTGCCGCGGGGCATGTTCAATGGCATTGAACGCATCGGCTTTGCCGGGCTCGGTGCAATGGGGGCCGGCATCGCCCAGCGGATCGCGGACGCGGGCCACGACGTCACGGTCTGGAACCGCACGCAGGAGAAGGCGCAGCCGCTGATCGACGCCGGCCTCGGCTGGGCCGGCACGCCGCGGGAGCTGGCCGCGTCGTCGGACCTGCTGTTCACGATGCTGACCGACAGCCGGGCGATCGAGGCCACGGCGGAGGGCGACGACGGCATCCTCGCCGGCCTGCGGCCCGGCACGGTCTGGGCCGACCTAAGCACGATCGCGCCCGACGTCAGCGTGGCGATCGCCGGGCGCGCCTCGGACCGCGGCGCCTCCTTCCTCGACTGCCCGGTCTCGGGCAGCCCCGCAACGCTCGCGGCCGGCCAGATGTCGGTCATGGTCGGTGGCAACCGTGGCGCGTTCGACCACGTCGAGGACGTGCTGAAGGCGATCGGCCCGAAGGTCACCTACATCGGGCCCAACGGCCAGGCGATCCTCACCAAGCTCGCCATCAACCTCGCGCTCGTCGTCTCGGTCACCGCGTTCGCCGAGGCCGTCGCGCTGGTCGAGAAGGCCGGCGTGCGACGCGAGGCGGTGGTTGACGCGGCGCTCAAGAGCGTGATCGCGTCACCCGTGCTCGGCTACCGCGCGCCGCTGCTCGTCGACGACGACGCCGTGTACGCCGACGTCGACCTGCAGCAGAAGGATCTCGTGTTCGCCCAGGAGCTCGCCCGCAAGCTCGGCGCCGCGGTGCCGACGTGCGCGGCCACCAGCGAGATGCTCAACACCGCGCGCAGCACCCCGGTGCGCGACCGCGACTTCCTCGTCAGCGTCCACGACGCTTACCGGCGGATGGCGGGGCTGGAGTGACAATGCCCAAGCCGCCGTACCGCACGACGGTCGACGAGGTCCCGCTCGAGCAGGGCCTGCGCGAGGACGACGGCTGGATCGACATGCAGGTCCAGTTCCTCATCGACGCCCGCGTGGGGTCGAACGAGCTGGTCATCGGCCGCACGGTTTTGAAGCCGGGCGCGCGGCACGAGCGGCACCTGCACCCCAACTGCGACGAGTTCCTGGTGGTCATGAGCGGGAGCGGCGAGGTCCACACCAACACCGGCCGCGAGCCGTCCAAGGCCGGCGACGTGATCTTCACCCCGCGCGGCAACTGGCACGGCTTCGACAACACCGGCGACGAGGACGTGCTGCTGATCTGGGGCTGGAGCGGCGCGGGCTCGCTCGAGACCGCCGGATACGCCATTCCAGCCCACGGCGAGGAGTTCGACGAGTGAGCGATTCGCGGATCGCGCGCGGGACGGCCGCGATGCTCGAGCTGCGCCGGAGCCGGATCGAGGACGGTGCCCGCCCGCTCGGCTGGAAGGTCGGGTTCGGGTCGCCTGCGGCGTTCGAGCTGCTCGGGATCGACCGGCCGCTGGTCGGCTTCCTCACCGACCGCAGCCTCGTCGAGGACGGGGCGACGGTGCCGGTGGGCGAGTGGACGACGCCGATGCTCGAGCCCGAGCTCGCGGTGCACCTGGCGCGCGACGTCGAAGGCGACGCGACGCGCGACGACGTCCAGGCCGCGATCGGCGGTCTGGGGGCGGCGATCGAACTGGCCGACGTCGACGTCCCGCCCGCCGATCCCGAGCCGATCCTGGCGGGCAACATCTACCACCGGCACGTGCTGCTCGGCCCGGTCGACGAGGGCCGGACGACGGCGGACGGGGTCCGCGGCCGGCTGCTGCGCGACGGCGAGGAGATTGCGGCCACCGACACGCCGGAGGCTGCCACCGGCGAGCTCGCGGAGGTCGTCCGGCTGACCGCCGAGCTGCTGGCGGCACACGGCGAGCGCCTCCGCGCGGGCGACGTGGTGATCACCGGCTCGGTCGTCCCGCCGCTCAAGGTCGCGCCCGGCGAGTCGGTGACCGCCGAAATCGACCCGCTCGGCTCGCTGACCGTCGTCCTCGCCGAGTAGCGCGCGCGGCACGATCGTCGCGGGCGGCGCGGCACGATCGTCGCGGGCGGCGCGGCACGATCGTCGCGGGCGGCGCGGCACGATCGTCGCGGGCGGCGCGGCACGATCGTCGCGGGGCGGCGCCGCTTGACGGCCACGGGCGGCTTGGCTACCGTGTGCAAACGTTTGCAACCTCGACGAGGAGCCCATGAGCAAGGACAACGGGACGAGGATCGGCTGGGTCGGGACCGGCCGGATGGGGGCGGCTCTTGCCCGGCGGCTGCTCGTCGCCGGGCATGACGTCTCCGTCTACAACCGCACGCGGAGCAAGGCCGAGGCCCTCGAGGAGGCAGGCGCGAACGTGGTCGACTCGCCGGCCGCGCTCGCGGACCGCGACATCGTCTTCACGATGGTGGGCGGGTCCGACGACTTCAAGGAGGTCGTCATCGGACCGAACGGCATCCTCTCCCGGGATGACGCGGCGCCGCGCACGCTCATCGACTCCACGACCATCTCCCAGGCCGCGTCCGACGTCGTCCGCGCCAAGGCGGCCGAGCGCGGCACCGGCGTGCTGGCCGCGCCGGTCTCCGGCAACGCCAAGGTCGTCGCGGCCGGCAAGCTCACGATGGTCGTCTCGGGCCCGGAGCAGGACTACGCCGGCGCCCGCGAACTGCTCGAACTGCTCGCTGCGCGCGTCACCTACGTCGGCGAAGGCGACCGGGCGCGGTTGGTCAAGATCTGCCACAACCTGATGCTTGGTGTCGTCGCCCAGACGCTGGCCGAGATCACGGTGCTGGCCGAGAAGGGCGGCGTGTCCCGCGCCGACTTCTTCGACTTCCTCAACGACAGCGTCATGGGCTCGATGTTCACCCGCTACAAGACGCCCGCCTACGTGAACCTCGACTTCACCCCCACCTTCACGCCCGCGCTCCTGCTCAAGGACTTCCTGCTCGGCGCCGACGCGGCCCGCGAGCACGAGGTCCCGATGCCGGTGTCGGCCGCCGCGCAGCAGGTGGTGCAGGCGCTGATCGGCAACGGCTACCGCGACATCGACTTCGCCGCACTGCTCGAGCTGGAGGCCCGCGCCTCCGACCTCGAGCTCGTGTCGGAGAACGCGCCGGTGTCCGACGGCCTGCGCGACGAACGGATTCCCTCGACGGCCCCGGCAGGATGAGCGACACGGCGGCCACGGACACGCGGGCCGAGCGCACCGTGCTCGAACGGTATGGCCGGATGCTGCTGATCCGCCTGTTCGAGGGCGAGATCCAGCGGCTGTTCCTGCGCGGCGAGGTGCACGGCACCACCCACCTCTACGCCGGCCAGGAGGCGGTCGCGGTCGGCGTGTGCGCGACGCTGCAGCCGGGCGACTGGATCGCCGGCACCTACCGCGGGCACGGTCACGCGCTGGCGGCCGGGACCGACCCCGAGCGGCTCGTGGCCGAGATGCTCGGGCGCGCGACCGGCGTCTGCGGCGGCCGTGCAGGCTCGATGAACGTCGTCGACCTCGAGCACGGCCTGGTCGGGTGCTTCGGCATCGTCGGCGGCTCGATCGGCGCCGCCACGGGCGCGGCGCTCTCGGCGCAGCGCAGCGGGAACGTCGCCGTCGCGTTCTTCGGCGACGGCGCCACCAACCAGGCGTACTTCCACGAGTGCCTGAACTTCGCGCAGGTGGCGCGCCTACCGGCGGTGTTCGTCTGCGAGAACAACTTCTACGGCGAGTTCACGCCGATGCAGAAGGTCACCGGCGGCGGCGACATCGCGAGCCGCGCGGCGGCGTACGCGATGGCGTCGGCGCGCGTCGACGGCAACGACCTGTGGGCGGTCACCGAGACCGCGCGCGAGGCCATCGACCGCGCCCGCCGCGGCGACGGCCCGACCCTGATCGAGGCCCAGACCTACCGCCACTACGGCCACTCGAAGTCCGACCCGGCGACCTACCGGCCCAAGGAGGAGGTCGAGCGCTGGATGGAACGCGACCCGCTCGCGATCGCCCGCGCCAAGCTGATCGAGCTCGGCCACAGCGAGGAGGAGCTCGAGGGCACGGAGCGTGAGGTCCGCGCCGCGCTCGACCGGGCCGTCGAGGCCGCGCTCGCCGCGCCGTACCCGGACCCCGAGAGCGACGGCGCGAGGGAGTTCGCGGCATGAGCACCCTCGAGTTCCGCGTCGCCATCCGCGACGCGATCGCCGAGGAACTGGAGCGCGACGCGAGCGTGATCTTCATGGGCGAGGACGTCGCGGCGGCCGGCGGCGTGTTCAAGGCCACGCCGGGCCTGCACGAGCGGTTCGGGAGCGAGCGCGTGGTGGACACGCCGATCTCCGAGCTCGCGCTCGCGGGCGCGGCCTTCGGGGCCGCCGTGACCGGCCTGCGCCCGATCATCGAGATCATGTTCGGCGACTTCATGGCGCTGCCGATGGACGCGCTCGTCAACCAGGCCGCGAAGTACTGGTACATCTCCAACGAGCAGGCGAGCGTCCCGCTCGTCGTGCGCTCGGCGGTCGGCGGCGGCGGGCGCTTCGGCGCCGTCCACTCGCAGACCCACGGCACGTGGTTCCAGGGGATCCCGGGCGTGAAGATCGCGATGCCGTCGAACTCCGCCGAGGCCAAGGGCCTGCTCAAGGGCGCGATCCGCGACCCGAACCCGGTGATCTTCCTCGAGCACAAGCGCCTCTACTCGGTCAAGGACGAGGTGCCGGACGTCATCGACGCGATTGCGCTCGGCCAGGCCCGCGTCGCCCGCGCGGGCGGCGACCTCACGATCGTGTCGATCGGCAAAGGCGTGCGCGACGCCCTGGCCGCCGCCGAGCAGCTCGCGGGCGAGGGCGTCGACGCGGAGGTCGTCGACCTGCGCACGCTGCGACCGCTCGACCTGGCGACCGTGCTCGAGTCGGTCGAGAAGACGAACCGCCTGCTGGCCGTCGAGGAGGGCCCGCGCACCGGCGGCTGGGCGACCGGCGTGCTGGGCGCCGTGGCCGAGGCCGCGCTGCACGACCTCGACGACGCCTGGATCATCGCCACCGACGAGACGCCGATCCCGTACTCCCCGACGCTCGAGGACGCGTTCATGCCGGACGCCGACACGATCGTGGCGGACGTTCGCGGGCGGCTCGGCGCAGCGGCCTGAGCGAGGAGTCCTCTCCCTCAAGTACGTGGCGATGGCGACCTGAACGTCCGCGCCCAGTGCACCTGGCCGAGCTGGAACGCGATCGCGTAGCCCAGCTCGACCAGCTCCGGATCGCTGAAGTGGGCGTGCAGGCGGGCCCACAGGTCGTCGTCCGCCGCGTCGGCGTTCCACTCGATCGCGTACGCCCAGTCGAGCGCGGCCCGCTCGCGCTCGTCGCCCGGCTCGACGTCCTCGCCGGCGAGCGCGCGGAAGCACAGCGCCTTGACCGAGCGGTCGACGATCCCGCCCTCGAGCACCGTCGCCACGGTCTCGGCGTGCGCCGCGGCGATCGGCGGCCGCAGTTCGCGCGGGTCGGTCATCGCCGCACCTCGCCCGGCGCCAGCCCGGCGTCGCCGAGATCGAGCACCTCGCCATGGCCGATGCCGAGCGTCTTGATCCACCGCTGCTGCCCGTAGGTGAGCGCTACGAAGTAGCCGAGCTCGACGATCTGCTCCTCGGTGAAGTGCTCGCGCAGGCCCGCCCAGATCGCGTCGTCGGCGCCCTCCGGGTTCCAGACGAGCATGCTCGTGTAGCGCAGCGCGGCCTTCTCCGCCGGGCCGTAGCGGTCAGAGGTCTCGAAGTCGAGGACCTCCGCGTAGTGCTCCTCCGTCAACCCTTGCTCTCCGCCCGGGAGAGACCGCTGGCTCCCGCAGTAGTGGCACTGGACCGTCGCCGACACGTAGCCGCGGCACAGCTCCTTGATGCGGTGCTCGGTGACACCGGTGCGGAACGCCTCTTGCCAGTTGCGCGAGAACGACCGCAGCACGGCCGGCACGTGAGCACGCACGGCCTGGCTCTCGGGCCGCGGCGTGCCGTGGCGCGCCGCGTACTCGAGATAGCCGATCAGCTCCGGGTCCTGGAGCTGGTCGACGGGGAGGTACGGGATTCGCGGCATGGTCTCACTGTAGGTTCGCGAACCTCCCGGCGGCGTGGACGATGCGCCCGCCCAGCACCGTGAGGTGGGACGTGAGCTTCTTGATCTGCTCCTCGGGCACCTCGAGGTAGTTGTCGCTGAGTACCGCCAGGTCGGCGAGCTTGCCCGGCTCGATCGTCCCGAGCTGGTGGTCGTCGCCCGTCAGGTAGGCGCTCCCCTCGGTGTACAGCCGCAGCGCCTCAAGTCGCGTGATCTGCTGACCGCCGTTGGTGAGCGCGCCCGCGTTGTTCCGGCCGCTGACCATGTGGTAGATCATCAGCCACGGGTTCTGCGCCGCCACGTTCGTGGCGTCGCTGCCGCCGCCGGCCGGGATGCCGCGGTCGAGCACCGCGCGGAACGGCGCGCCGCCGCTGTTGGACGTGTAGCGCCAGCTCTGGAGGCCGGCCGCGATGCCCAGCGCCGCCATCTCGTCCAGCAGCGCCGGCGTGATGTCGTTGATGTGGTGCAGCGCCCACCGCAGTCCCGCGACGTCGAACGACTGGGCGGCTGTCTTGAAGGCGTTGACGTGCACCTGGTTCTCGGTCGCGCTCAGCGAGTGCAGGATCAGCGTCCAGCCGCGCTCGCCGAGGAACTGGGCGATGTCCGCGACCGTCGCCGCGCTCGGGTTGCCGCCCGTGATCCGCTCACCGATGCCGACGACGCGGAAGAGGTCGTCGCCGAGCTTGTTGTGGTTGTTGAGGACGAACGTCTTGACGCCGTCGAGCGTCGGGAAGTCGAAGCCCGTGAAGAACTGGCGGAAGCGGATGTCGAGCGTGCCGCCCCGCCAGAGGTCGCCGACCACTCCGTAGTCGGGGAACAGGACGCCGCCGACATCGGCGACCCCTGTCTGCCCGAGCCCGGCCAGGTGCGCGATCCCCTCGCGCGTGCCGCGCCGCTTCTCGTCGAAGGTCTGGACCGCGACGAGCGCGGCGCGGCCGGGGCCGGCGGACAGCACGCCGGTGGTGGGGTCGACCGTCACCCCGGCGGCCGTGAAGAACGCGCGCCCGAGCGTGTTGGTCACCGCCTGCCCGCCCCCGCCGGTCTCTGAGAGGTAGACCCCATGGGCGGGCGCGGCGGCGTCGAGCTCGGCGGGCGTGGGGAGCCGCCGCTCGGCCAGGCCGTTGCGGTTCCACCCGCCGATGCACGTGAGGAAGGCGCCGACCGGGGCGGTCCGCGCGCGGGCGGCGAGCGCGGCCTGCAGCTCGGCGATCGACGTCGCCGACTCGATGAAGCGCGTCTCGTAGCCGGGGTTGTGGGTGCCGCGGATGAAGTGCTGGTGCGAGTCGAACAGGCCCGGGATGACGGTCGCGCCCTTGAGGTCGATCGTGCGCTTGCAGGCGCGCACCGCCCGCCCGTGCCGCCGGACCTCGACGATCCGACCGTTGCTGATCGCCACGGAGGCCGCGGACGGCTGCTCCTCGTCGAGCGTGATGAAGTTGCCGTTGACGAGCGCGAGATCGCCCTCGTCGTCCGGCCTTCCGGGCGCTTGGGACGCGTCCGCGACCGCGCGCTCCGTCCCGAGCGCGAGCCCTCCGGCAGCAAGAACGGCGCCCTTCGCCAGCCCACGGCGCGTCAGCCCGCGACGATCGGACTCAGACATGCCTTCCCCTCTCTCCTCCGGGTCGTGCAATCGTTTGCAACGAGTATCAGGTGGAGCGCGCCGCTGTCAAGTGTCACTGCACACTCGACCGCACGATCCTCGCGGACGTGGTAGCCGCACGGTCGCGCGGTCATCGCCCACGTGGCCGTCGAGGTCGCGGGCGCCGCAGCCTTGCCGTCGGCGCGAAGGTCGGCTACGCTGCAATCGTTTGCAACGATGCTGGAGGGGCCGACATGGCGCTGCACACCTACGGGACGATGGGCGTGGACTGGGAGGAGCGGGTGCGCTTCGACCGTCTGCGCGAGGAGCGCCTGGCCCGCATCAAGGCGGAGCTCGAGGCGTCCGACGTCGGAGCGCTGCTGTGCTTCGACATGACGAACATCCGCTACGTCACGGCCACCCACATCGGGACGTGGGCGCAGGACAAGCTCAACCGCTTCTGCCTGCTGGCCCGCGGCGACGAGCCGATCATGTGGGACTTCGGCTCGGCCGCCCGCCACCACCAGCTCTACAACCCGTGGCTCGGCGAGGGCCGCTCACGCGCCGGCATCAGCACGTTGCGGGGCGCGATGTCGGCCGAGTCCGGCCGCGCCGAGGACGTGGCGCGCAAGATCAAGGTCGAGCTCGAGCAGCGAGGGCTGCACGACGAACCCCTGGGCGTCGACGCGATCGAGCCGCCCGTGCTGTTCGCCCTCCAGGCGGAGGGGATCCGGATCGTCGACGGCCAGCAGCTCATGCAGCAGGCCCGCGTGATCAAGACGCGCGACGAGATCACGCTCCTGAACACCGCGTGCGCCATGGTCGACGCCGCCTACGAGGAGCTGTACCGCGCCATGCGTCCCGGCATGCGCGAGAACGAGTGCGTCGGGCTCGTCAACAAGGTCCTCTACGACATGGGCTCGGAGTTCGTGGAGGGGGTCAACGCGATCTCGGGCGAGCGCTGCTCTCCACACCCGCACGTGTTCACCGACCGCGCGCTGCGCCCCGGCGACCCGGCGTACTTCGACATCCTGCACTCCTTCAACGGCTACCGCACGTGCTACTACCGCACCTTCGCGGTCGCCAGCGCGTCGCCCGCCCTCGTCGACGCCTACAAGCGCTGCCGCTACTACCTCGACGCGGCGATCGCCCGCATCCGCCCCGGCGTCACGACGGCCGAGGTCGTCGAGGTCTGGCCGGAGGCCACGGAGTTCGGGTTCCCGGACGAGGAGGCGGCGTTCGCGCTCCAGTTCGGCCACGGCGTCGGCCTCTCGATCTGGGAGAAGCCGATCTTCAGCCGGCTCGTCTCGCTCGATCACCCCGAGGAGATCAAGGAGGGGATGGTGTTCGCGCTCGAGACGTTCTGGCCGGCGACCGACGGCTGGTCGGCGGCCCGGATCGAGGAGCAGCTGGTCGTCACCAAGGACGGCTGCGAGGTGATCACGCGCTTCCCCGCCGAGGATCTCGTGATCGCCGGCAAGCCGTACTACACGGTCGGCGGCACGCTGCCGCTCGAGCGGGAGGTGACCTCGGACCGCAACACCTCGCTCGACGACGACCGCCAGGAGGCGACCCCGGGCGTCAACGGCGCGGTCAGGGAGCGACTGGTGCCGGGGGCATAATGGCGCGCGTGGCCGGCCGTCCTGCCCCGGCGACGCTTCGCGACGTCGCCCGCCTCGCCGACGTGCACCCCGGCACCGTGTCACGCGCCCTGAACGAGGAGACGCGGCGGCTCGTGAACGAGGAGACGGCCCGCCGCGTGATCGAGGCCGCGGAGGCGCTCGGCTACCGGCCGAACCCGATCGCGCGCGGCCTGAAGACGAATCGCTCGTACACGGTCGGCGTGCTCGTGCCCGACCTCACCAACCCGCTGTTCCCGCCGATCGTGCGAGGGATCCAGGACCGGCTGGAGCAGGCCGGCTACACGCCGCTGATCGCCAACACCGACAACGACCCCGAGCGCGAGCGAAACGACTTCGACGCGATGCGCGCGCGCCAGGTCGACGGTGTGATCGCCGCCACCGCGCGGCTGGAGCCGGCCGACGAGCTGTCGCAGTCGAGCCTGCCCGTGGTCTACGTGCTGCGCCGCCACGACGACGGCGACGCGCCCTCCGCGACGGCCGACGACCGGCGCGGCTGCGAGCTCGCCGTCGAGCACCTGGTCGAGCTCGGCCACACGCGGATCGCCCATCTCGGCGGTCCGATCGGGGTCTCGACCGGACGCGATCGCCACGAGGGCTTCGTGGCCGCGATGGAGCGCGCCGGCCTCGAGGTCGACCCCGAGCTCGTGCGCTTCGGCGCCGCGTTCACCGAGCCGGAGGGCCGCCGGTTATGCGACGAGCTGCTGGCCTCGGGCGCCGCCGCGACCGCCATCGTGGCCGGTAACGACCTGATGGCGCTCGGCTCCTACGACAGCCTGCAGGCCCGCGGCATCGCCTGCCCCCGGGAGATGTCGGTGGCGGGGTTCAACGACATGCCGTTCTCGGAGCGCTTCAACCCACCGCTCACCACGGTCGGGATTCCGCAGTACGAGATCGGTGCCGCCGGGGCCGAGCTGCTGCTCGAGCGGCTGCAGGACCCGGCGGCCGCCGCGCGCGAGGTCATGCTCGCGCCGCGGCTGGTGGTGCGCGGCTCGACCGACGCACCACCGGGCCCACTCGACCTTGACAATCCCATCGAGGGGTCGCTACGGTGCATACGTTTGCTGCAATCGTTTGCAAGCGGGCGACGAGGAGGAGGACGCGGATGGGCGTTTGGATGAAGCGCTGGTCGATCGTCGCGATCGCCGGCGCCCTGGCATTGACGATCGGCGCGTGTGGCGATGACGACGACGACGGCGGGTCGGCTGCCGGGGGCGGCGATAACGCGCCGCTCAAGATCGGCGCCTCGCTACCCCTCACCGGCGAGTTCTCCGAGCCGGGCAAGGCGGCGAAGCAGGGATACGAGGTCTGGGCCTCCATGGTCAACGACAACGGCGGCCTGCTCGGCCGCCAGGTCGAGCTCGTGATCAAGGACGACGCGTCCAACCAGAACACGGTGGTGTCCGACTACAACGCGCTGATCAGCGGCGACAAGGTGGACCTTCTGCTCGGCACGTTCTCGTCGCTGCTCAACCTGCCCGCCTCGGCCGTGGCCGAGCGCAACCAGATGCTCTACATCGAGCCGGCGGGTGGCAACCCGGACATCTTCAACCGCGGCTTCAAGATGGTCTTCTTCGCCCAGCAGGCCACCGCCGACCACCAGGGCGACGTGTGGGCGAAGTGGGTCACCGAGCTGCCGGAGGGCAAGCGGCCGAAGACCGCCGCCTATCCGACGCTCGACGACCCGTTCACCACCCCGACCTCCGAGGGCATCGAGGCGATCCTCAAGGACGCCGGGATCCAGACCGTCTACCGGGAGACCTACACCTCGGACACGACGAACTTCGACTCGATCGCCAACGCAGTCAAGTCCAAGGACCCCGACCTGGTCGTGCTCGGCACGCAGTTCGAGGACGGCATCGGGCTCATGCGCGCCCTCCGGAAGGTCAACTTCACGCCCAAGTGGCTGTACCAGACGAACGCGCCGTCGTTCGGCGAGCAGTACGCGGACGGCATCGGCGTCGAGAACACCGAGGGCGTCTTCTACGCGGTGAGCCACAGCCAGGAGGCGTCGACGCCGGGCAACGAGGAGTTCGTCGCCAAGTACCAGGAGATGTTCGGCGGCGAGGCCGTGCCTGAGGACGCCGCCGACGCGTACGCCACCGGCGAGGTGCTGCAGGCCACCGTGGAGGAGAACGACACCGTGGCCAAGGAGGACCAGCTCAAGCTCGCGGACTGGCTTCGCGAGAACGAGGTGGAGACCATCCTCGGCCCGCTGACCTGGGACGAGACGGGCGCGCCGCAGGGCGAGTACCTGATCGGCCAGTGGCAGAACGGCAAGGCCGAGATCGTGCTGCCCGAGGAGGCCGCGACGACCGACGCGATCGTCGAGGGTTACAAGCCCGGAGGGGGCAACTAGGCGAGATACTCCGGCGGCGCCCCGGATGGGCGCCGCCGCCGCCTGGCCGCCATGACCCAGCTCGCCCAGACGCTCATCCTCGGGGTCCTCATCGGTGGGGTCTACGCGCTGCTGGCGTCGGGGCTGACGCTGATCTTCGGCGTCATGCGCGTGATCAACATCGCGCACGGGTCGTTCCTCATCCTGGCCGCCTTCCTGACCTACTCGATCTGGACGTCGATCGAGCTCGACCCGCTGCTGACCATCCTCATCACCACGCCGGTGATGTTCGGCTTCGGCTGGATCCTGTACCTCGCGACGATCCGCCGGATCCGCGGCGCGCACATGTCGTCGTCGGTCCTGCTGACGTTCGCGATCGCCCTCGTGCTCGAGGGCGTGATGGGCCTCGTGTGGGGCAACACGTCCCATTCGGTCCGTCCGGCGTACTTCAACGAGTCCTACTCGGTCGGCGACCTGTTCCTGCCCAAGGCGCAGGTCTACGGGTTCGCCGTGGCCGCGATCGTGCTCGGCTCGCTGTACCTGATGCTCACGCGCACCTGGCTCGGCCGCGCGATCCGGGCCAGCGCGGTCAACCCCCAGGGCGCCGCACTGGTCGGCGTCAACGTCAGCGGCGTGGCGGCGCTGACGTTCGCGATCGGCGTGGCCGCCGCCGGCGCCGGCGGCTCGATCGTCAGCGTGCTCTACCCGTTCCTTCCCGGCTCGCACTACCAGTGGATCGCCCGGCTGCTGAGCATCGTCGTGCTCGGCGGGCTCGGCAGCCTGCCGGGCGCGGCGGTGGGTGCGCTGATCCTGGGCGTCGCGGAGGCGGCGACGGTCACCTACATCTCGCCGTCCTGGGCCACCGCCGTGCCCTACGTGGTGATCTTCGTCGTGCTGCTCGTCCGGCCGCAGGGCCTGTTCGGCGCGCGCCTGCGCGAGGACGTGGCGGCCGCATGAGGAGCCTGCCCTCGAGCGTGACGCTCGGCCGCGCCGTCGTGGCCGTGGCGGCCGCCGTGCTGCTCCTCTACCCGGTCGTCTCGGACGACCTCTACTACCAGAACATGATCATCCTGTCCCTGGTCTTCGCGATCGGGGCGGTCGGGCTGAACGTGATCTCCGGCTACGGCGGCTACGTGTCGCTCGGCCAGGGCGCGTTCCTCGGCCTGGGGGCATACACGCTGGCGATCCTCTCCACGCGCGTCGACGTGTCGGTGTGGGTCTGGGTGCCGGTCGCCGGCGTGGTGGCCGGGCTGTTCGCGGCGCTGCTGGGGGTGATCGCGCTGCGGACCCGCGGGCCGTCGTTCGTGATCATGACGATCGCGTTCCTGTTCCTACTGCAGATCGTCGCGACCAACTGGTCGTCGCTCACGCAGGGCACCGCCGGCATCACGCTGCCGCTGCCGACCTGGAGCATCGACATCCAGAACTGGCCGTTCTACTACTCGCTCTGCGCGCTGCTCGCCGCGTCGCTCCTGATGAGCTGGCGGATCCGGCGCACGAAGTTCGGCATGGGGCTCGTCGCGATGCGCGAGGACGAGGACAAGGCGGCGACGGTCGGCGTCAACACCCCCACCTACAAGCTGCTCGGCTTCGTGGCGAGCGCCGTGTTCGTCGGGATGGCCGGCGCCATCTACGGCTACTACCTCGCCTTCGTCGACCCGATCGGCATGTTCAACATCCTGCTCAGCGTCCAGATCCTGCTCTCGATGCTGATCGGCGGCCGCGGCACGCTGTTGGGCCCGGTGCTCGGCGCGTTCCTGATCGAGGGCGTGAACGAGTGGTCGAACAACAACCTCGGGGGCGGGAACTCCCGGCTGCTGATCTTCGGCGGCCTGATGGCGATGGTGGTGCTGTTCCTCCCGCGCGGCATCATCCCGACGCTGCAGGACCTGATCGAGGCGCGGCGCAGGCGCGGCAAGGCCGGTCTCGTCGGCGCGCGGCTCGAGCTCCGCGAACGACCCGCGCTGCCGCCGCGCCCGGAGCCGAGCGGCCCGCCGCTGCTCGAGGTCAAGGGCCTGGAGAAGCGGTTCGGCGGCCTGCGGGCCGTCGACGGCGCCACGTTCTCGGTTCCCGAGGGCTCGATCACCGCGCTGATCGGCCCCAACGGCTCCGGCAAGACCACGGTCTTCAACCTGATCGGCGGCACGATGTCGCGGAACGCCGGCGAGGTCTGGTTCGACGGCCGCCGGATCGACGGGCTCAGGCCGTGGGACCGCGCTTACGCCGGCCTCGGCCGCACGTTCCAGATCACGCGGCTGTTCCGCCAGATGACCGTGCTCGAGAACGTCGTCGCGCCGCTGCGTGGCTTCCGCTGGGGCCAGCTCAACGCCGACGGCGTCAGCGGCGCGGAGGCCGAGCGCGCCGAGGAGCTGCTCGACTTCGTGGGGATGAAGCAGTACGCCGGCGTGCGGGCGGCGGCGCTCTCGTTCGGCCAGCAGAAGCTGGTCGAGCTCGCGCAGGTCCTCATGCTCGACCCGAAGCTGATCCTCCTGGACGAGCCGGCGGGCGGCATCAACCCGACGCTGATCGAGCGGATGGGCGACATGATCCGCGAGCTCAACGCCAAGGGGAAGACGTTCCTGATCGTCGAGCACAACATGCCGTTCGTGCTCGGCCTGTGCGATCCGGTGCTCGTGCTCGCGCGCGGGAAGACGATCGCGTCCGGCCGCCCGGCTGAGATCCAGCGCGACCCGAAGGTGCTCGATGCGTACCTCGGCGACGACTTCGCCATCGACGTGCCCGTGCCGGCGGGAGCCTCGTGATCCTCGCGCTGCGCAACGTGATCGCGGGCTACGGTGGCGGTGACGTCCTCCAGGGCGTCGACCTCGAGATCGCCGAGGGCTCGATCGCCTGCATCGTCGGGCCGAACGGCGCCGGCAAGTCGACGGTGCTGCGGACGGTCAGCGGGCTGCTGCGCCCGCGCGAAGGCGAGGTCGTGCTCGACGACCTCGAGCTGCACCGCCTCAACCCGGCCCAGATCCTCGCCGCCGGCGTGTCGCAGGTGCCGCAGTCGGACGCCCTGTTCCCGAACATCACCGTGCGCGAGAACGTGCTGATGGGCGCCTACATCATCCGGCGCGACCGCGCGCTCGTACGCAAGCGCTACGAGGAGGTCGAGGCGCTGTTCCCCGTGGTCGCCGAGCGGGCCGGCGAGAAGGCGGGCAACCTCTCCGGCGGCCAGCGCCGGATGGTCGAGTTCGCGCGCGCGCTGATGCTCGATCCCAAGCTCGTGCTGCTCGACGAGCCGTCGCTGGGGCTGGATCCGAAGGCGCTCAAGCACGTGGCCGCGAGCGTCGCGCGGATGGTCGAGGCGGGCAAGACGATCCTGCTCGTCGAGCAGAACGTGCGCTTCGGGCTCAAGCTCGCGACGCAGGGGATCGTCATGGAGAGCGGGCGGCGTGCTGCTCGACGGGCGGGCGCACGAGGTGCTCGCGAACCCCGAGATGGCCGACCTGTACTTCGGTGGTTCGGTCAAGGCCGCCGTCCAACCGACCACGACGCCGGCGTGACGGCGGCGCTCTGGGCGGTGGCCTCGGGCGTCGGCTTCGGGCTCTTCCAGAGCCTCAACCGGCGCGCGCTCGTCGACATCGAGGACCCCTACGTCTCGACGTTCATCAACCTCGTGATCGCCGCGCTCGCGCTGCTCGCCATGTCGCTGGCGACCGAGGACCTGACGCAGCTGCTGCACGCCGGGGCGTGGCCGCTGATCGCCTTCGCCGCCGCGGGCGTCGTGCATTTCCTCCTCGGCTGGACGTTCCTGAACCTCAGCCAGCGGCGTATCGGCGCGGCGCGCACGTCGCCGCTGCTGACGATGGCGCCGCTCTTCGCGCTCGTGGTCGCCGCGATCACGCTCGGCCAGCTGCCCGGGCCGCTGGCGCTCGTGGCGATCGTGCCGATGGTGCTCGGCGCGTACATCGTCGTCGGGCGGCGGCGAGGAGGCGCGCGGCGCCGACGCACTGCCCGGCCTCGCGTGCGCGCTGATGTGGGCGGTCAGCCCCGTGTTCACGATCGAAGGGCTGGAGGGGCTCGACTCGCCGCTGCTCGGCGTGACGCTCGGGATGGTCGCCTCGGTCGCCGCCTACGGCGTCTTCCTCGTCGGCCGCGGCAAGTCGCTGCGCGGGACGGTGATCGCCCGCGAGGCGCTCGCGTTCAAGGTGCTCGCCGGCGTGCTGGTCGCGCTGGCGACGTGGTGGCGCTGGCTGGCGATCGACGGCACCGACGTCGCCGTCGTGCTCGCGCTCGCGCTGGTCTCGGTCCCGATCGTCCTCTTCCTCTCGCCGCTGCTCGTCGGCCGCCACCTCGAGCGCGTCACGCGCAAGGTCTGGATCGGCGCCGCGCTCGTGGTCGCGGGAGCGCTGACCCTGATCGCCGCCGGCTGATGGTCGACGCGCACGTCCACGTGATCCCGCGCGGCGACTGGCCGGACCCGCCCGCCTCGGCGGTCGGCGAGTTCCGCGACGTCGACCGGATCCTCGAGGAGACCGCGCGCCGATCGCGTGCTGCTGTCGCCGTGGGTGGCGCTGCTCGGCGTCGACGACGAGCGCCTGAACGACGCCCTGGCCGAACTTGCGAGCGACCGCGTCGCCGTGCTCGGGTCGGCACGGCCGGACGACCCCGACGCGCTGCGCCGGGCGATGTCCCGCGGCCTCGCCGGCGTCGAGGTGGCCGCCAAGGCCGGACGGCGACTACCTCGGCGCCGCCCGCTTCGCGCCGTTCTGGGCGGCGGCCGAAGAGACCCGTGCGCTGGTCTTCGTCCATCCCAGCACGCGCGGCTTCGAAGGGCCGGGGGACCACTACCTGTGGAACACCGTCGGCAACCCGCTCGAGACGACGATCACGGCCGCGCACCTGGTGATGGCCGGGGTGATGGAACGCCATCCGGACCTCAAGCTCCTGCTCGCGCACGGCGGCGGCGCCGTGCTCGCGCTGCGTGGGCGGCTCCGCCACGCGCACGAGCACGTCGGCGGCGCGCAGGGCACGCTGCGCGAGCCGGTCGAGGACTCGCTGCGCCGCTTCTACTACGACACGGTCACGCACGACCCGGCGGTGCTGCGTGGGCTCGTGGAGTTCGTGGGCGCCGAGCGCGTGGTCGCGGGCTCGGACCACCCGTTCGACATGGGCGACCCCGACCCGGAGGCGACCGTCCGGGCCGCCGGTCTCGGCAGCGAGGCCGAGGCGGCGATTCTCGAAGGCAACCTCGAAAGGCTCGTGGGATGAGTGCGCATGCGCAGATCGTCGTCGCCGGCGCGGGCCACAACAGCCTGATCACCGCCGCGTACCTCGCGGTCGCCGGCTACGAGGTCCTGGTCCTCGACTCGCGGCACATCCCGGGCGGCGGCGCCGCCTCCGAGGAGCTGCTCGGCCCGGGCTACACGATCGACTCCTGCTCGACCGGCCACACCCTGATCCAGACGAACCCGCTGCTGGTCGACGACGAGCTCGGCCTGCTCGGCCGCTATGGGCTCGAGTACCTGCACCCGGACCCGTTCGCCCACGTCGCCTTCCCCGACGGCACGCACCTGACGGCCTGGCTCGACCGCGAGCGCACGGTCGAGGAGATCTCGCGCTTCTCCGCGCGCGACGCCGCCGCCTACGCTGCGGGCTGCTCGACGAGTACGACGAGGTCAAGCACATCTTCGCCGCCGGCCAGTTCACGCCGCCCGGCCTCGGACCGTCGGTCGAGCAGCTGCTGAGCGAGCACCCGCGCGGGAACGTCTGGCTGCGCCGGAGGCGATGAGCGCCTGGGATGTCATCCGTCACGAGTTCGAGGACCCGCACATCCAGGCGTTCCTGCTCTGGCAGGCCTACCAGACGCTCGTGCCGGTGGAGTCCGACGGCTCCGGGCAGCTCGCCTACTCGCTCGTGTTCGGCCGCCAGCGCCGCTCGTGGACGATCCCGCGCGGCGGCTCCGGCTCGCTGACCGACGCGATCGTCGCCTGCATCGCCGACCACGGCGGCAGCGTGATCTGCGACAAGCGCGTGACCCGGCTGCTGCTCGACGAGGGCCGCTGCATCGGGGTCGAGACCGAGGACGGCGACCGCTACACGGCGAGCGAGGCGGTCGTGTCGACGATCCACGTCAAGCACCTGCTCGACATGGCGCCGGCCGAGCTGTGGCCCGACGACTTCCGCTACGGGATCGAGACCTTCGACATCGGCGTCTCCGCGATGGCCGTCTACATGGGCACGACCGAGCCGCCGGTGTTCGACACGCCGGACGGACCGCGCAGCGCGGTCTCCGCCGGGCTGGCGGCGTGGCCGCAGGAGGTGCTCGAGTACGGCCGCGCGCTGCGCGACGGCCGCTACGTGGAGGATCCGGCGTGGCTGCTGGTCGCCACGCCGACGCTCGTCGACCCCTCCCGCGCGCCGGAGGGCCGCCACACGGTCAAGTTCCTCTCCGCGCAGTCCTACGGCTTCCCCGAGCGCAAGACGTGGCAGGCCGACCGCCAGCTCGAGCGCGTGCAGCGCGTGGCGCCGAACTTCACGCGCGACGTGATCCTCGAGCGGCTCGTCAAGGCGCCGGAGGACATCGAGGCCGGCAACGAGCACATGATCCACGGCACCTTCCACGGCGGCAACCGGACCTACCCGCAGAGTGGCGCGCTGCGCCCGGCGCCGGGCTGGGCGGCGCACCGGATGCCGATCCCCGGCCTCTACCAGACCGGCGGCACCACCCATCCGGGAGGCTCGATCACCGGCGCGCCGGGCCGCAACGCCGCGATCGTCCTGCTGTCGGACCTGGGGCTCGACATCGAGGAGGTGGTGCGCGGTGCCGGACTCGCGGGTGCAGTCCGCGATTGACCACTGGGCGCCGCGGTTCGTCCAGGGCGGCGTCGACTTCAACGACTTCCAGCGCACCGTGGGCGGCATCGAGCGCTGGGAGGACTGGCTCGACGCGTGGCGAGCGCTCGGCGACTCGCACGCCGAGCTCGCGCGCGAGGCCGAGACGGCGAGCGCGGCGCGTGACGGCGGGCGACGCGTGGCTGCGCGCCGCGGTCTCCTACCACTTCGGCAAGTTCGTCTGGGTCGTCGACGCCGGACCGCAGCCGCGAGGTGGCGGACCTGGCCGTCGAGGCGCTGTACGCGGCGCACCGCACGCTCGACCCGACGGCCGAGCGGATCGAGGCGCCGCTCGACGGCGGGAAGGTCGTCGGCAACCTGCGCCGGCCGGCCCAGGTCGAGCGCCCGCCGCTGGTCCTGATCGTCCCCGGCCTCGACTCCACCAAGGAGGAGTTCTTCACGCTCGAGGAGGTCTTCCTGCGGCGCGGGATGGCGACGCTGTCGATCGACGGGCCCGGGCAGGGCGAGTGCGGCTACGAGCTCCCGATGCGGCCGGACTACGAGGTCGCCCTGACCGCCGCGCTCGACATGGTCGCCGGGCGGGAGGACCTCGATCTCGAGCGGGTCGGCGCGCTCGGCGTCAGCCTTGGCGGCTACTTCGCGCCGCGTGCGGCGACGTTCGAGCCGCGGATCAAGGCCGTCGCCGGCATCAGCGGGGCGTTCAACTTCGGCGCGCTGTGGGACCAGCTCCCGGAACTGACGCGCGAGACCTTCACCCACAAGTCCGGCGCCTCGAGCGAGGACGAGGCGCGCGAGCGCGCCCTGACGTTCGACCTCGACGGCGTGCTGGAGCGGCTCGATCGCCCGGCCCTGTTCGTCACCGGCTCGGCGCGACCGGCTGATCCCGGTGGAATCGACCGAGCGGCAGGCGCAGGCCGCGCCGCAGGGCTCGCTGGTCGTGCTCGAGGACGGTAACCACGTGTGCGCGAACGTCCCGTACCGTGCGCGGCCGCTGGTGGCCGACTGGCTGCGCGAGCACCTCGGATGAACGGCGTCGCGGTGATCGGCGCCGGCATGTGGGCTCCGCGACTGGTCGCCGCCGCACGCCGCGCCGAGCTCGACGTGGTGACCTGCTTCTCGCGCGACCGCGACAAGGCGGCGCGGCTGGGCGTGCCGGTCGCTGCGAGCCTCGAGGCGGCGATCGAGGACCCTCGCGTGGAGGGCGTGATCCTGGCCACGCCCAACGATGTCCACGCCGAGCAGGCACTCGCGTGCGCCGAGCGAGGGCGGCATGTGTTCGTCGAGAAGCCGATCGCCGACACGCTCGAGGCCGCCGCGCGGATCCGCGACGCGTGCGCGCGCACCGGCGTGGTGCTGATGGTCGGTCACGGCTTCCGGCGGCTCGGCGCCGCGCGCCGGGTGGGTGAGCTCGTGGCCGAGGGCCGGGTCGGGAAGGTGGTGCTGGCCGAGGCGACGTTCTCGCTGCCCGGCAAGCTCGGCCCGCAGGCGTGGCGCGCGCACCGCTCGCGCAACCCGGGCGGGCCGCTGATGCAGCTCGGCATCCACCACGTCGACACGATGATGGGGTGGCTCGGGCCGGTGCGCCGCACCACCGGCGTGATGGCGCACGTGCACACCGACGCCGACATCGACGACGTCGGCGTCGCCACGCTGCAGTTCGCGTCCGGCGCGCTCGGGGTGCTCACCGGCTCCTACGTCTCCCCGCACACGTTCGCCGTGCGGCTGCAGGGCACAGAGGGCGTGCTCGACTATCGCGCCGACCTCGGCGCCGTCTGGCCGGACGCCGAGCGCGTCGACGAGGTCTCGACGGTGCTCGTGGACGGCGAGGAGGTGGCGTTCGAGCCGCGCGACATGCTCGCCGAGGAGCTGCGCGAGTTCGTGTCAGCGGCGCGCGGCGACGCGGTGGTCGAGACCGGCGCGGCCGAGGGCATCGCGGCGCTGCGCGTGATCGTGGAGTCGGCTGGCGCCGATTCCATTGCGAGTTCGCTTCGCGAACATCGCGGGGGAGTTGCTCCATGACCTGGATCGGCCGGGCGGTCCTGCGGCGCGAGGACGAGCGGATCCTGCGCGGGGAGAGCCGCTACGTCGACGACCTCGAGCGGCCGGGGATGCTGCACGCCGCCTTCGTGCGCAGTCCGTTCGCGCGGGCGCGGATCGCGGGGATCTCGGCGCCCGCGGGCGTGACGGTGCTGACGGGAGATGACCTGCACGGGCACGCTGCCGGTCCAGTCGCCGCCCGGCGTCGAGATCGCCGAGGCGCCCCATCCGCTGCTCGCGGTGGACGAGACGCGGTACGTGGGCCAGCCGGTCGCGCTCGTGCTGGCCGCCTCGCGAGCGCTCGCGGAGGACGCCGCCGAGCTCGTCGAGGTCGAGTTCGAGCCGCTGGACCCGGTGGTCGATCCGCGCTCGGCGCCCGAGGCGCTCGTGCGGTTCGAGCGCGCGAGCGGCGACGTCGACGGCGCGTTCGCGGCGGCGGCGCACGTAGTGCGCGCGCGGCACGCCATCCCGCGCGTGGCGGCGGCGCCGATGGAGCCGCGCGGAGTCGTCGCCGAGCCGGACGGCGACGGGCTGCTCGCGTGGGTGTCGGCGCAGGACGTGCACCGCACGCGGAGCGGCCTCGTCCACGCGCTCGGGCTCGACGCCGCGGCGATCCGGGTGATCCTGCCGGAGGTCGGCGGCGCGTTCGGGTCCAAGGGCACGCCCGCGCCCGAGGTCGCGGCCGCCGCTGCGGCCGCACTGCGGCTGGGTCGTCCCGTCAAGTGGGCCGAGGACCGGTTCGAGAACTTCCTCGCGGCGTACCAGGGGCGCGGCATGGAGGGCGAGGTCGAGCTGGCGCTGGACGCCGACGGCCGGATGCTGGCCGTGCGCGCGCGGATCGTCGCCGACCTCGGGGCGTACCTGTACGCGAACACCGCCGCGCCGCCGCACACGACCGCAATGCTGATGTGCGGCTGCTACGCGATCCCGGCCGCCGCCGTCAGCGTGGTCGGCGCACGAACGGACAAGGTGCCGACCGGCCCGTGCCGCGGCGCCGGGCGGCCGGAGGCGGCCGCCTTCCTCGAGCTCACGGTCGACCAGGCCGCGCGCGAGCTGGCGCTCGACCCGCTCGAGCTCCGGCGGCGCAACCTCGTGCGCGAGTTCCCGCACGAGACGCCGCTGGGGTGGACGTACGACTCGGGCGACTACGAGCGCTGCATGGACACTGCGGCGGACCTCGTGGCCGGCGCCGGCGGGCGGCGGCTCGGACGTGGTGGTCGGCACCGGCGTGGCGCTGTACGTCGAGCGGGCGGGCGGCCAGTTCGAGGAGGCGCGAGTGGCGATCGAGCCGGACGGGCGCGTGACCGCGATCGCCGGCGCGGGGCCGCACGGCCAGGGCCACGCGACGACGTTCGCGCAGATCGTCGCCGACGCGCTCGGCGTCGAGCTCGAGGCGGTCACCGTGCGGCTCGGCGACTCGGCCGAGACGCCCGACGGCATCGGGACGTTCGCCAGCCGCTCGACGGCGATGGCGGGCTCGGCGCTGCTGCTCGCCGCACGGCGGCTGCGCGAGCGGCTCGACGCCGCGAGGGCCGGCGGCGCCGACCCCGACGCGCCCTCGTGGCGCCCGGCCGGGCGGATCGAGGAGCACGCGCGCTTCAGCTCGGATCTCGTGTTCGGCTCGGGCGCCTACGCGGCGACCGTCGAGATCGAGCGTGCGACCGGCGTGCTGCGCGTCCGCCGGATCGCCGCGGTCGACGACGCGGGCACGATCGTCAACCCGCTGCTCGCCGAGGGCCAGGTCGTCGGCGGCACGGTGCACGGGCTCGGCGCGAGCCTGACCGAGGAGATGGTCCACGACGAGGCGGGACAGCCGACCACGGCCTCGTTCCTCGACTACTCGCTGATGACGGCGGCCGAGGTGCCGGAGATCCGCACCGCGTTCGTGCGGACGCCGACGCCGCGCAACCCCCTCGGGGCCAAGGGCATCGGGGAGGGCGGCGCGATCGGCGCTCCGGCCGCGATCGGGAACGCGGTGGCAGCCGCGCTCGGAGGCCGGCACGTCGATCCCCCGTACACGCCCGAGAAGCTGTGGGGCGCGCTGCGATGAAGCCCGCCCCGTTCGAGTACGCGGCCCCGGGCACGGTCTCCGAGGCGCTGGCGCTGCTCGACGAGGACTCGCGGCCGCTGGCCGGCGGGCAGAGCCTGGTGCCGATGCTGAACTTCCGCCTCGCGCGGCCGGCGCGGCTGGTCGACCTCGAGCGGACGGCCGGCCTCGACCGCCTGGCGGTGGACGGCGAGGTCCTGCGCATCGGGGCGATGGCGCGCCAGGCGGCGGTCGAGCGCTCGCCGCTCGTCGCGGAACGCTGGCCGCTGCTGCGGCAGGCGCTGCGGCTCGTCGGGCACCCGCAGATCCGCGCGCGCGGGACGGTCGGCGGCTCGGTGGCGCACGCCGACCCCAAAGCCGAGCTGCCGGTGGCACTGACCGCGCTCGACGCCCGCTTCCACGTGCGGTCCACCACCGGCGCGCGAACGCTGGCCGCCGCCGAGCTGTTCCGCGGCCCGCTGATGACCGCGCTCGAGCCCGACGAGCTGCTGCTCGAGATCGAGGTCCCGGCGGCGCCGCCGGGGTCGCGCACCGCGTTCGTCGAGCACGCGCGCACGCACGGCGACTTCGCGGTGGCCGGCGCGGCGGTCGTGCGCGCGCCCGGGCACGCGGCGATCGCGCTGCTCGGCGCCGAGACGGTGCCGGTGCGGGCGACCGACGCCGAGGCCGCCCTCGCCGGCGGGGCGGCGCCCGGCGAGGCGGCCGAGCGCGCGGCGGCGGGCGTCGAAGACCGCTACCGGCGCGCCTTGATCACGGCGCTCGTCCACCGCGCGATCGAGGCGGCTGCGCCGCCCGGCGACGGCATCGAAGCGGCCGCACCGCCGGGCGACCGAGCCGACGGAGCGGATCGGTGAGGATCTCGTTGGAGGTCAACGGCCGCGCGCACGAGGTCGACGTCGAGCCGCGGACCCTGCTGTCGGATCTGCTGCGGCACGGGCTCGGGCTCACGGGTACCAAGGTCGGCTGCGAGCACGGCGTCTGCGGCGCGTGCACGGTGCAGGTCGACGGCGAGCCGGTCCGCTCCTGCCTCATGCTCGCGGTGCAGGCGCGCGGCCGCCGGGTGCGCACCGTCGAGGCGCTGGCCGGCGACGAGCTGCACCCGCTCCAGCAGGCCTTCCACGAGGCGCACGCGCTCCAGTGCGGGTTTTGCACGGCCGGGATCCTGATGTCGATGGAGGCGTTCCTGCGCGACCACGCGGACCCGGGCGAGGCCGAGGTGCGCGAGGCGCTGGCCGGCAACCTGTGCCGCTGTACGGGCTACCGCCCGATCGTCGAGGCGGTGCTCTCCAGGTCGGCGAAGCGACCGTCGCCGTAGACCACGCGGCCGCCGACCATGGTCAGCACCGACGTGAGGGTGCGGATCTCGTCGACCGGCACGCGGAAGTAGTCGTCGCGCAGCACGACGAGGTCGGCGAGCCTGCCGATCTCGAGCGAGCCGACCCGCCCGTCGAGGCTCATGAACCAGTCGCAGCGGCGGGTGGCGAGCTCGAGCGCCTGCATCCGGTCCAGCCGCTCGGCCTCCGCCACGCCGCCCTGCTTCGGATCGAACGTCTTGCCGCTCACCGCGTACCAGAGACCGGCGAACGGCGCGAGCAGCGCGCCGCTGCCGAGGCACGCGCGCGTGCCGCTGCCGTAGATGCGCTTGTACGGCGGGTGCTCGTTGCCGCCCAGCACGCCGGTGTCAGCCGGCACGACGCCGGCGTTGAGGTCGCGCAGCCGGGCCAGCGCGTCGGGGTTCGGCTCGCTCGGACCCGCGCCGGGGTGCAGCCAGCGCCAGCGCAGGTCGGTGATCGGCTGACGGGCGTTGACCTGCTCCCACTGGTCGATCATGCCGTGCTGCGTGGTCGCGCCGGTCGCTCCGTGCTGGAACGACCATCCGCCCACCGCCAGCTCCTCCAGGATGCGGCCGTAGCGCCGCGGCGGGTAGACGCCGTTCGGCAGGGGCCGCAGGACCTCCCCGCCGAGGCCGCCGATCCGCAGGTCATCGCCGCCGACCTCGCCGATCTGCCGGCCCGTGACGCGCCTGATGCACGCCACGTCCGGGCAGGCGAGGTTCAGCCGGATGCGGGCGTTCAGCTCGCCGGCGCGGTGCAGGCGGTTGATCGCCTCGTAGTCGCCGCCGCCCGCGTCGTCCCAGCCGGTCAGCCCGCGGCGATTGAGCTCGCGGATGAGGTCTCGCGTGCAGGCCTCGCGCTCGTCGAGCGACAGGCCGGCGACCTGCGCCTCGACCTCTGCGCGCGCCCGGGCGTCCGCCGCGCCGGTGACCTGGCCGGTCGGGCGCCGATCCGGCCCGAGCACCACGCCGGGATCGCCGGCCTTCAACCGCAGCATGCGCAGGCCGCGGCTGTTGAGCTGCGCGCCCTCGAAGCCGGCGGCCTGGAGGTACACCGGATGGCTGGGCGCCAGCGAGTCCAGCTCCTGCCGCGACAGCATCCCGGGCGCGTCCAGCTGCTCGACGTGCCAGCCGGTCGCGAGCTGGAACAGCCACCGGCCGGCCGGCGTCCGCTGGGCGCGGTCGGCGATCTCCTTCAGCGCGTCCGTGCGCTTGAAGATCGCGTCGAACCGCGGCGAGCGCGAGAAGCAGCGGCTCGAGACGCCCTGCAGGCTGGCGTCGATCAGCCCCGGGATCACCCGGCGGCCGCCGAGGTCGATCGCGCGCGTGCCGTCGCCGGCGAGATCGCGGACCGCCTCGTCGGTCCCCGACGCGACGATCTCGCCGTCGCGGATCGCCAGCGCCTGGACGGTCGACCGGCGCTCGTCGAGCGTCGTGACGCGGCCGTTGTAGACGATCATGTCCGGCACGTCGGAGGCCCGCTCGGCCTCCGGTCCGCCGGTCCCGACGGCGACACCGGCCGCCGCCGCGGCGATGAACACGCACGCGGCGGCGACCAGCCATCTCCTAGTCCAGATGCTTGAACGCACCGTCCGCGTGGACGATACGGCCGTCCACGATCGTGAGGTTGGAGCGGAGGTCCTTGATCTGGTCGACGGGGACCGTGAAGTAGTCCTTGTCGAGGACGATCAGGTCGGCGTGCCAGCCCGGCTGGAGCGAGCCGAGGCGCCCGTCCTGATCCATGAACCAGCCGCACTCAACCGTCTCGTGGCGCAGCATCTCGGTGCGGCTCAGGCGCTGCTCCGGCGGCACACCCGCCACGCCGGGCCGCATCGTGTTCCCCGAGATGATGTACCACATGCGCTGGAACGGAGCCCACGGCGAGCCGTTCATGGCGTCCGACCCCAGGCACATGTGGTCGGCCTTCTCCGCCACGGAGCGGTAGCGCGGCCCGGGGCCGCCGTTGCGGACCGGCAGCGTGGTCAGCGACCAGCCGACGTTCAGCGCGTCCGCGCGGGCGATCTGCTCATCGGTCGGCTCGCCCGCGTTCGGGTGCGCGATCTTCCACTTGAGCTTGCCGATGGGATAGACCTCGTTCGCCGCCTCGAACCCGTCGAGCAACGGGTTGAGGGCGCCGATGTGCGTCTCCACGCTCAGCCGCTTGGCGGCCGAATGGCGCGTGAAGTCGTTGTAGTCGGGGTCGTCGGGCATCATGTCCTCGCCCGGCCCCAGGTAGCGGAACATGTCGTCGCCGAGGAAGCCGACGGCGTTCCGGGTGTCCTCGAGCTCGCGCTGGAACCCGGCGTAGCCGCTCATCGCGTTGTAGGCGATGCGGGCGTTCAGGCCCTTGCTGCGGTAGAGGTGCATCGTGCCCTCTTCGACGTGGTTGCCGTCGGTGATCGCGCCGGTCGTGCCGAACGGCGCGCTGTTGCCGCCGGCGTCCTTCCAGCCCGTCATGCCGCGGCTGTTGGCCTCCGCGACGAAGTCCTCCAGGCAGTCCGCCTCGCCCTCGATGCCCAGCGTGTCGTTCTGCGCGCGGATCGTGGCGTTGGCGAGCGTGCTCGCCACGCCGCTGATCACGCCGGTCGGCTTGCCGTCGGGGCCGAGCTGCACGCCCGGCGAGCCGGGCGTGAGGCCGAGCGCGTCGAGCGCGGCCTGGTTGACGCGCGGCCCGGTGAAGCCCGCGCCGCCTCCGGGTGCGGCGCCCTGGACCCACAAGGGGTTCTTCGGCGCCACCGCGGTGAGCTCGGCGAACGTGAACGGCGTCTGATCGTCGAGCTGGCCGATGTGCCAGCCGCCCGCGTTGGTCCAGATCCATTTGCCGTCGGCGAGCTCGTCCGCCTTGGCGGTGTACATCGCAAAGGCGTCTGCGCGCTTGGTGACGAGGTCGAGCCGCACCTGCTGGGTCCAGCAGTTGTAGCCCTCGCGCATGCCGTGCAGGTGGCCGTCGATGAGGCCCGGCACCACCCGGCGGCCGTTGAGGTCGACGACCTCGGTGCTCCGCTCGGCGAGCTTCTTGACCGACTTGCTCGACCCGGTGGCCATGATCTCGCCGTCGCGGATCGCGATCGCCTCGACCGTCGAGTTGCGCTTGTCGACCGTCGAGATCTTCCCGTCGTACAGGACGATGTCCGGCACGCCGAGATCGCCGACCTTCAGGCCGCCGCGATCGTCGTCACGGCCGCCGCCCGCGCTCGCGAGCACCGCGGTCGATCCGATCGCGGCCGCCACCGCTGCGACCACCGTCAGCAGGCGCCACATCAGCGCTCCTCTCCGTAACGCTCGAACGCACCGTCCGCGTGCACGATCCGACCGTCGACGACGGTCAGGTTCGAGCGGATGTCCTTGATCGCGCTGTCTGAGGCCTTGAAGTAGTCGTCGCTGAGGACGATGAGGTCCGCGTGCCAGCCGGGCTGCAGCGAGCCGACCCGGCCCTCCTGGTCGATGAACCAGCCGCACTCGACCGTGGCGTGGCGCAGGGCATCGGTCCGGCTGAGGCGCTGCTCGGGCGGGACGCCCTGGACGCCGGGCAGCATCGTCTGGCCGGTCGTGACGTACCACAGCGTCTGGAACGGCGCCCACGGCGCCACGTTCATCGCGTCCGTGGCCAGGCACATGTGCTCCGCGCTGTTCATCACGGTGCGGAAGCGCGGCCCGGTGCCGCCGTTGCGGACCGACGAGAACGTCAGCGCCCAGCCGACGCCGAGCGCGTTGCCGCGGGCGAGCTGGGTGTCGTTCGGCTGGCCGTCGTTCGGATGCGCGATGCGCCACTTCAGGCGGGCGATCGGATAGACCGCGTTGGCCGCCTCGAAGCCGGTGAGCAGCGGATCGAGGGCGCCGACGTGGGTCTCGACGCTCAGCCGCTTCGCCGCGGTGTGGCGCGTGAAGTCGCTGTAGTCGGGATCGTCGGGCATCATGTCCTCGCCCGGGCCCATGTAGCGGAACATGTCGTCACCGAGGAAGCCGACAGCGTTCCGCGTGTCCTCGAGCTCGCGCTGGAACCCGGCGTAGCCGCTCATCTGGTTGAAGGCGATGCGCGCGTTCAGGCCCTTGCTGCGGTAGAGGTGCATCGCGCCCTCTTCCACGTGCAGGCCGTCGTTGATGGCGCCGCTCGTGCCCCACGGCGCGGTGTTGCCGCCGGCGTCCTTCCACGCCGTCATGCCGCGGCTGTTGGCCTCGGCGATGAAGTCCGCCAGGCAGTCCGCCTCGCCGTCGATACCGATCGCGTCGATCTGCGCGAGGATCGAGGCGTTCGCCAGCGCGCTCGCGGGCCCGGTGAGTCGGCCGGTCGGCTGGCCGTTCGGCCCGAGCTCGACGCCCGGCGAGCCGGCCGACAGCCCGAGCCGGGTGAGCGCGGCCTGGTTGACGCGCGGGCCCTGGAAGCCGCTGCCGGTGATCCACAACGGGTTGTTCGGCGCGGCGGCCGTCAGCTCGTCGAACGTGAAGATCGTCGGGGTGTCGAGCTGGTTGAGGTTCCAGCCGCCGGCGGTCGTCCAGATCCACTTGCCGTCGGGCAGCGCCTGCGCCTTGTCGCGGTACATGTTCAGCGCGGTCGCGCGACTCGTGACGAGGTCGAGCCGGACCACCTGCGTCCAGCAGTGATAGCCCTCACGCATGCCGTGGATGTGGCCGTCGATCAGGCCTGGCAGGACGCGCCGCCCGTGCAGGTTGATCATCTTCGTGCCGCGCCTGGAGAGCCGCATGATCTCGCGGTTGTCGCCGACGGCCATGACATCGCCGTTGCGGATCGCGATCGCCTCGACCGTCGAGTTCTGCTCGTCGACAGTCGAGATCTTGCCGTTGTGGAGGATGAGCTCCGGCACCCCGAGGATGCCGAGATCGACGCGCGGCTTGCCGTGGCCGCCGCCGCCTGCGCTGGCCAGCACCGCGCTGGCGGCGACCGCCGCTGCGGCGGCGGCCAGCACGCTCGTCACCTGCCAGAGCCTTGCCCGCTTCCCGCTGCCGGAGCCGTCACGCATGGCCATCTCCTCCTCCTCGATCCTGCAAACGTTTGCAGTCGGCGATCGACAAGAACGGCACCTACCGCCCTCCGAGGCAGGCGTCAGACTGTCAGACCAGCCGCGAGTATCTAGGAACCAGGCGAGCCCTGTCAAGGCCGCGTGTATCGTGCGCCACGAACGTGCCTGAACAACGATTTGAACCGATCGCCCGGCAGAAGACCTACGAGCTCGTCGCGGAGCGCCTGCTCGGGCAGATCGCGGGCGGGCGGCTCGCGCCCGGCGACCCGCTTCCGTCCGAGCGCGAGCTCGCGCAGGCCTACGCGGTCGGGCGCTCGTCGGTGCGCGAGGCGCTCCGGATGCTCGAGTCCAAGGGCGTGATCGCGAGCGCCGGGGCGACGAGCTTCAGAGTCGCCGACTTCGGCAACTCGCTGAACCACTCGCTCGACTTCCTGATCAGCGTCGATCAGACCGATTTCCGCGAGCTGTTCGAGGTTCGGCACCTGCTCGAGGCCGAGGCGGCGGCGCTCGCGGCCGCCCGCCACGACGACTCCGACACCGCCGCAATGGCCCGCCAGATCGCCGCCATGCAGGCCGGGCTCGGCTCGGAGCCGGACTTCATCGCCGCCGACCTGGGCTTCCACCTCGCGATCGCGCAGGCCACACGCAACCGCCTCATCGTTCACCTGATGCACGCGATCCGCGCGCAGCTCGAGCGGTCGCTGGCGTCGAGCTTCCACGTGCCGGGCAGTCCCGAGCACGCGATCGAGATGCACCGGCTGATCCTCGACGCCGTGGCGACGGGCGACGCCGACCAGGCGCGCCGGCGGATGCACGAGCACGTCGCGCACGTCGAACAGGCGGCGCTTGACAATCGCCGCCAGCCGCTGGTCTGATTGTCAGAGCCACAGACCGACGGTCGAGAGGAGTGCGGTGAGTGAGGGGTTCGAGCCGATCGTGCGTCGCAAGACGTACGAGCTCGTGGCGGAGCGCCTGCTCGCGCTCATCAGCTCCGAGCACCTGGCGCCGGGCGACCCGCTGCCGTCGGAGCGCGAACTCGCCGGGCTCTACGCCGTCGGCCGCTCGTCGATCCGCGAGGCGCTGCGGATGCTCGAGTCCAAGGGCGCGATCCGCGGCGACCGGAACGGCGGCTTCGCGGTCGCGCCGCGCGCCAACGCGTTCGATCAGTCGCTCGGCTTCCTCCTGAGCGCCGACCAGGCCGACCTCGACGAGCTGTTCGAGGTGCGCCGGATCGTCGAGTCCGAGGCGGCGGCGCTGGCCGCGGTGCGGCGCGATCACCCCCAGCTCGACCGGATGGCCGAGCAGCTCGACGCCATGCGAGCGAGTCCGGGGTCGGAGGTGGCCTTCGCCCAGGCCGACCTCGCGTTCCACATGCTGATCGTCGAGGCCGCCCGCAACCGCCTGCTGGCCAGCCTGATGGAGGCGATCCGCACCCAGCTCGCCCGCGCGCTCACGCTCAGCCTCCACGTCGCGGGCAGCGCCGAGGCGGCGATCGAGAGCCACGCGCTGATCCTCGAGGCGATCGCGGCGGGCGACGGCCCGCTCGCCCGGACGCGGATGCACGCACACCTCGCGCGGTCGGAGTACGAGGTCGCCCATGGAGCCGTGGAGTGAGTCGGCCACGGAGCGGTGGAGTGATGCCGCGCCGGGCCTTCATCGTCGCGCTCGCGGTGGCGCTCGCCTTGCCCGCGGCGGCCGGGGCGCACGCCGGCTTCGTCTCGTCTTCGCCGTCCGCGGACACCGTGCTGGAGGCGACGCCCGAGCAGGTCGTCCTGCGCTTCAACCAGGAGGTGCGCCCGAGCTCCGTGCGGCTGTTCGACGGGGTCGCGCACCCCGTCCCGCTCGGCAAGATCACCCAGCCGCAGCCGAACGAGGTCGTCGCCGCCGTCCCGGCGAAGCTCGCGCGCGGTTCGTACACGGTCGTCTGGCGCGTGATCTCGGACGACGTCGACCCCGTGGCCGGCTTCGTGGTGTTCCACGTCGGCGTGAAGCGGGCGCCCGCGGCGGCCGCCACCGCCGGCTCCAGCGACGGCGGCTCCTCGATCGCCCGCACCGCCGCCTTCGCGCTGCTCGCGTTGGCGGTGGCGGCCGCGGCGGCGGTCGCCGTGGCGCGCCGCGCCGGCGCCGAGCGAGCGGTCCGCCGCCTAGCCGTGGCGGTCGCGGCGCTGGTCGCCGGCGTCGCGGTGTCGACCGGTCTCGCGATCGCCCTCGACGACGGCGCCGCGCGGGCCAAGCCCTCGACGTTCCGAGCCGGCGTCCGGATGGGAGAGCTGGCCGGTCGCGTGTCGGTCGCACCGGCGGCGCTCGGCGCCAACCGGATCGAGCTCGCGCTCCCCGAGCCGACCGGTACCGAGGGCGGCTACTTCGACGTCCGGGTGCAGGCCAGCCTGCCGGCCGCGGGCGTCGGCCCGTTCCGGTTCAGGGGCGTCCAGGGCGACGACCCCGGGCGGTTCGGCGTGCGGCAGGCCTACCTGCCGCTGCCCGGTCGCTGGACGCTGCGGATCACGGCGCGGCGCGGGCTCAAGGGCCGCTACGCCGGCACCGTCACGGTTCCGGTCGCCGGGTCATGATCACGTCCGAGCCGCGCGGGACGTTGTAGGGGCGTGTACAGATCGATTCATCCCAGCCCGGTCGGCGACCTCCAGCTCCACGCCGACGCCGAAGGCCGCCTGACCGGCCTCTACCTCCGCCACGACGGGAACGGGACCGCCGACGGCCCGTTCGACGTCGCCCGCGAGCAGCTCGACGGGTACTTCGCCGGCGAGCTCGAGGCCTTCGACCTCCCGCTCGCGCCTGAAGGCACGCCGTTCCAGCTGCGCGTGTGGGACGAGCTGACCCGCATCCCGTACGCCGAGACGATCTCCTACAAGGCGCTCGCGCTGCGGCTCGGCGACGTCAAGCTCGTCCGCGCGGTCGGGCTCGCGAACGGCCGCAACCCGCTGTCGATCGTCGTTCCCTGCCACCGCGTCATCGGAGCCGACGGGACGCTGGTGGGCTACGGAGGAGGGCTCGAGCGCAAACGCTGGCTGCTCGACCACGAGGCTGTCGCCTCCGGCCGGCGGCTGGCGGTCGGCTAGAGCCGACCGTCAATCACCAGGTCGAGTCGAACGTGCCCGGGCGGGAGACCGGCGGCAGCTCACGCACCGTGGGGAGCGTGAACGTGTGCGCGGTGACCACCGGGGGGCGCGGGGTGACGGTGACGGTCATAGGAGTACCTTCCCACCGGGCGCCGATGCCCCCCATGGCGTTGCCCCGCGTCTTTGCGTACGGCCTCCCGCCGGGGACCTACGGCCAGCCCTACCCCGTGTTGCGGAGTCCCGCCGCGATTCCGGTGATCGTCGCCATCAGCGCGTCGCCCACCGTCGCGTCGCCCGCCCGTGAGCGCGCCAGCAGCGCGACCTGCAGGTGCGACAGCGGGTCCACCCAGTGGTTGCGGTGGCTGAGGCGGTCGCGGAGCGCGGGCGCGCCGTCGAGGAGCGCCTCGCCGTCGCGGATCGCCAGCAGCCGCGCCACCACCCGCGCGTGCTCGGCCTCGAGCTCGGGCCAGAACCGCTCGGCCAACTCCTCGTCGACCAGCGCGAGGTAGCGGCGCCCGACCGAGAGGTCGACCTTGAACAGCGCCATCTCGAGCGTCGAGCACGCCATGCGGAAGAACGGCCACGCGCGCCACATCTCGCGCTGCAGCTCGATATCGCCCTCCTCGAGCGCGGTCCCCGCGCCGTACCAGGAGGGGAGCAGGATCCGGTTCTGCGTCCACGCGAAGACCCACGGGATCGCGCGCAGGTCCTCGAGCCGCCCGCCGGCGCGCCGTGAAGCCGGGCGGGAGCCGATCGTGAGCTCGGCCAGCTCGTCGACGGGCGACACCTGGCGGAAGAACGGCGCGAAGCCGTCGCGCTCGATCAGGCCGCGGTAGACGCCGCAGGAGCGAGACGCGGCGCGTTCGATCTCATCTGTGAACGCGTCCGGCACGACGACCGCCGGGCCGGCACGGCCCATGAGCAGGCCGGACACCTGCTGCTCGAGCGAGCGGCCGGCCAGCTCGGGGTCGGCGTACTTGGCGGAGATCACCTCGCCCTGCTCGGTGATGCGCACGCCGCCCTCCAGCGAGCCCGGCGGCTGCGCGAGGATCGCCTGGTGGGCGGGCGCGCCGCCGCGCGAGGGCGAGCCGCCGCGACCGTGGAAGAACGTCACCTCGACCCCGTGCTCCCGCCCCTGCGCCACGAGCCGCTCCTGCGCGCGGTAGATCGCCCACTGGCTGGTGAGGAAGCCGGCGTCCTTGGCGGAGTCCGAGTAGCCGAGCATGATCTCCTGGCGGTCGCCGTGGCGGCTCAGGTGCTCGCGGTAGGCGGGGTTCTCGTACAGCGCGGCCATCGTGTCCGGCGCCTGCTCGAGCGCGTCGAGCGTCTCGAACAGCGGGGTGATGTGCAGGAACGGCTCGTCGGGGCCCGCCAATCCGGCGCGGCGGGCGAGCCAGAGCGCGCCGAGCACGTCGGACGGCTCGTGCACCATCGAGATGACCAGCGTGTCCGCCGCGGCGCTGCCGTAGCGGCGGGCGGCGGCGCTGAGCGCGTGGAGGGCCTCGGTGGGCTGGCAGGTGGGGCCGAAGCGGTCGGGCTCGACCTCGCCGATCCGCGCGGCGAGGATCTGGCGCCGCTCGGCCTCGTCGGCATGGTCGAGGTGGGGCTCGTCTCGCCGCACCGAGGCGTTGATGGCGTCGGCGTTGAGGCGCACGTCGAGCCGGGCGAGGTGCAGCCCGAACGCGCTCACCTGCCGCAGCAGATCCTTGACCGCGCCGTCGGCCACCGGGCCGCCGCCCGCGGCGTCGCGGACCAGCTCGACGTCCCGCCACAGCTGGCCGGCGTCGTGGTACGCGAGCTCGTCGTCGGGCCGCTCGCCGGTCGTGGCGAGCCGCTCGGAGATGTAGTTGAGCTTCGCCCGCACCGGCTCGCGCCGGCGGCGCTCGCCGAGGCGGCGGGTGACGTCGGGCATCAGCGAGGCGTCGCGGCGCATGCTGGCCTCGAGCGCGGCGCGGCCGGCGCCCATCTCGTCGGCGCTCTGCGACGAGCGCGAGGCGAGCCGCTCGACGCGGTCGAGCAGCAGCCGCATCGCGACGCGGCGGTGGAGGTCGACGGTCGACGCGAACGTGGCCGCGGTGACGCCCGGGTGCCCGTCCATGTCGCCGCCGGCCCAGCTCGAGAAGCGGACGGGCGCGAAGTCGAGCGGCTGGGCGCCGAAGCAGCGCTCCAGCTCGCGCACGAGCTCGGGGACGGCGTCGAACAGCACGCGGTCGAAGAAATGCAGGTTGCGGCGCACCTCGTCGTCGACCTGCGGGCGCGCGCGACGGACCTCGGCGGTCTGCCACCAGAGGGCCAGGGACTCGCGGATGCGATCGACCACGCGGGCCTTGGCGGCCGGGCCGAGGCGCTTGTCGTCGAGCTCGGCGAGCCGGGAGCCGACGTCGCCGGCGTGCTCCATCACCGACCAGCGGGTCGCCTCGGTGGGATGGGCGGTCAGCGTGAGGTCGAGCCGCAGGTCGTCGAGGGCGCGGGCGGCGGCCTTGGAGGAGCGGGCTTTGAGTCGTTCCGCGGCCTCGGCCAGCGACTCGCGCTGGGGCGGGCCCCCGGCGCGCTCGTAGCCGCGGCGGCGCCGCACGCGCTCCCTCGTCTCCGCGAGGTTCGCCAGGTGGAGCTCCATCGAGCAGGCGCGGATGACGTCGAGCGAGTCGCCGTCGAGGATCTCTTGGACCAGCGCGGCGATATCGCCGGCGTCCTCACCGGCGCGGGCGGCGGCCGCGGCGTGGCGCAGCCGCACGACCGCGTCGCGGAGCGTTTCGCCGCCCTGGCGGGCGATCGTCTCCTCGAGCAGCTCGGACAGCAGCCGCGTGTCGCGGTCCAGGCCGCTGCGGGACGGGGCGTCGGCGATCGTCATGGGCCGCGCTACAGCTTGGCAAGCTGTGCGCATGCAGGTACGTCTGCGCGATGTCGAACCCGCCGATCTTCCGGTGCTGTTTGAGCATCAGCGCGACCCGTTGTCGATCGAGATGGCCTCGGTGCCCGCCCGGGAGCGCGAGAGCTTCATGACCCACTGGCAGGCGGTCCTGGCCGACGAGACGATCCGGACGCAGGCGGTGATCGCCGACGACCGGCTCGCCGGGAACGTCGTGAGCTTCCTGCGCGACGGCCGGCGCGAGGTCGGCTACTGGCTCGGGCGCGAGTTCTGGGGCGCCGGCGTGGCCAGTGCCGCACTCGCGGCCTTCCTGGAGGGCGAGACCGAGCGGCCGCTATACGCCGGCGTGGTGCCGCACAACGCGGGCTCGCTGCGCGTGCTCGCGAAGTGCGGCTTCGCCGCCTGCGGCGAGGAGGACGGCCGCGTGATCCTCCGGCTCGACTGACCATCACGCCTCCTCGCGCGGCTGGGGACTCGTCTCCGCGGGATCCCCCATCAGGCCTCCTCGCGCGGCTGGGGACTCGTCTTCGCGGGATCCCCCATCAGGCCTCCTCGCGCGGCTCCTCTTCGTCCTCCGCGAGAATCCCGTAGAGGGAGCGGCGGGCGTTGGTGAGGATCTCGCGGGCGGAGGCGAGCTGCTCGGCCGTCCCGACCTGGGCGATCTGGACGATCGCCATCGCGACCTGGCGGGCGACGCCGAACAGCTCCCAGGCGTCCGAGTCGACCGACTCGCTGGCGGCCTCCCACGGCGCCCCCTCGACGGCCTCGGCCGCCTGCCGGCCGGCGTCGGTGAGGACGAACCGCTTGCCGCCGTCGACCTGCTCCGAGCGCACGAGCCCCTCGTCCTCGAGCTGCTGGAGCGCGGGGTACACCGAGCCAGGGCTGGGGCGCCACACGCCGTCACTGCGCCGCTCGATCTCCTGCATGAGCTGGTAGCCGTTGCGCGGCTCCTCGGCGAGGAGGGTGAGGAGCGCCGCGCGGACGTCGCCACGGCGGGCGCGGCCGCGCTGGCCGCGGGCGAACGGCCCGCCGGGGCCGCCGAACCCGAACGGGCCTCCGCCGAACCCCCACGGGCCGCCGCGGTGGCCGCGACCGTGCTGATGGTGATGCCGGCCCGCCATCGCGAGCCAGCCGAGGACCTCAGGACCGCATCCTCGCTCTGCTGCATACGTCATCTCGTATCTCCTTGACTATCGGCGATACGTAACGATATATCGGTGACGTGTCGGTTGTCAAGGAAGAACGTCAACTGCGCTGGGTGGGGAGGTGGCGGTGCATTTCTCCCCATTTCTCCGAGCCGACAGGATCGTTGGGGAGAACCGCACCGTATGGGTGCGCAAGTCCCCAACGCCGCGTTCGTCGGCGCGGATTTGGGGAGAAATGCACCGCCCCGTGCTCCCCTCAATGCCGAAGTTGACGTTCGGCCGCGGGCCGGCCGGCAGAGAAGAGCTAGCGTCCCGCGCATGGCCGCCGACGACATCGACCTCGAGGAGCTCCTGGCCCAGGAGGATGAGCTCCAGTTCTCGAGCTTCACGAACACGACCGCCTGGGAGCTCGGCTGCGCGCTGGTCGACGCGGCCCGCCGCGACGGGCTCGGCGTCACCGTCGACATCCGCCGCGCAGACCAGCAGCTCTTCCACGCGGCGCTCGAGGGCACGACGCCCAACAACGACGTGTGGATCGAGCGCAAGAACCGCGTCGTGCGCCGCTTCGGCCACAGCTCGTACTACATGGGCGTCCTCTACAAGGGCGTGAGCACTTCACTCGCCGAGCGCCAGCTCGTCGACCCCGAGCAATTCGCCGCCCACGGCGGGGCGTTCCCGCTCATCGTGCGCGACGTCGGCGTGATCGGGACGATCACGGTGTCCGGCCTCCCGCAGGAGGACGACCACAACCTCGTCGTGACCGTCCTCCGGGAGTTCCTCGGAAGAGCTAGCTGACGCCGGCCGGCTCGCGCGGCGGCTCGGCCGCCACCGGAGCCGCCGGCTTGGCGCCGATCAGCTTCGCCGCCTGCCGCTCGGGCGCGATCCGGACCACGTTCCACGCGAGGCCGACGCGCTCGAGCCCGCGGATGACGAGCGCGGAGACGTCGATCTCGCGGCGGCCGAGGCCGTGTGCGGCCGAGCGCGGGAACGCGTGGTGGTTGTGGTGCCACGCCTCGCCCATCGACGGGATCGCCAGCCAGGCGACGTTGGTCGAGCGATCCTCGATGTCGAACCGCCGGCGGCCGAAGAAGTGGCAGATCGAGTTGATCGACCACGTGACGTGGTGCAGGAAGAACGCCCGCACCAGGCCGCCCCAGACGAGGCCGCGCAGCGCGCCCTCGACCGTGAAGCCGTGCAGCGCCCAGCCGAGGAGCGTCGGGATCCCGAGCGAGGCGAGCGCGAGCCACGGGAACATGCGGCCGATCCGCCGCATCCCCGGGTCCTCGTAGAGCTCACCCGCGTACTTGCGCCAGTCGGCGAGCCCGTGCGTCTCCATCAGCCAGCCGGTGTGCGCGTGCCAGAGGCCCTTGAGCCCGGAGCCGTGGCCGACGTGCGGGGAGTGCGGATCGCCCTCCTCGTCGGCGTGCGCGTGGTGCTTGCGGTGGTCGGCGACCCAGTCCATGACCGAGCCCTGGAGCCCCATCGACCCGAGGACGGCGAACGTGTACTCGGTGGCCTTGTGGGTGCGGAAGGCGCGGTGCGTAAGCAGCCGGTGATAGCCGACCGTGATCCCGAGCCCGAACAGCACGTAGGTCACGACCATGATGGTCAGGTCAATCCCGTCGACCCACTGGTTCCACAGGAGGACGACAGCGGCGAGCAGGCCCAGGAACGGGACCACCACGCCGATCAGGTTCACGATTCGCTCGGCTCTCGACATGACGCTCAGGATCGCGCAGAACTGCAGAGCTTTCTTGCGGTCTTGTCCCGCATCTAGCGTGCAAAACTGTAGGGAAGCTACGAATACGATCCGGCCCGGCGGGCCAGCGGCGTTCGACCGTTGGGCCTCAGCGCGGCTTCTCGCCGGGCCAGTAGCCGTGCTCGGAGTAGAACTCGCGCGCCTCGACCTCCGCGGTGCGCTCGCGGTCGCCGCGCGCGCCGAAACGGAAGAGGACGTTCATGAGCAGGATCGCGAGGCCGGAGCCGACGCACATTGCCCAGCCCTCCCAGCGCAGGCTCCCCTCGACCGTGAACAGGAGCACGAAGCCGACGACGATCAGCACCGCCGGCAGCCCGTAGCGAAGCGCGCCGATCACGCTGTCGTGACCCGCGCCGGCGCCGGCTCGGCGGCCACGGCCGCCAGCGACCCCGCCGCGACCCAGCTGAACACCAGCAGCGTCCACAGCACCGCGGGCAGCGACGCGTGCACCCACACCACCTCCGCCGGCAGCGCGTTGTGGTACTGGATCAACCCCAGGATCCCCTGGACCGCCATCAGCACGCAGACGCCCGTCAGGACCGTCATCAGCGGCCGGCCCGCACGGCGGTAGAGCGCGAACCCCCACAGCGCGACCGCGACGACCCCCATCGCCGTCGCCATGTGGCCGTGGAGCAGGATCAGCGACCGCAGCGTCCCCGCTCCCCAGGCGTCGAGCCGCTCGACCACGTCCCCGGTCCCGGCGCCGCCGGCGTGCGGCCCGGCGGCGGTCGCGAACGTGCCGGCGACGATGACCACGGCGCCGTAGATCGACCAGGACGCGCGTGCCGAGCACCACCCAGCGGTCGGCGGCGGTCGTCGAGCCCGGCGGCCGCCGCACGCGCCAGACGAGCACGGCCCCGGCGACGAGCAGCGTCATCGACAGCAGGTAGTGCGCGATGACCACCTGCCAGGAGAGGTGCAGCAGCACGGTGATCCCGCCGAGCAGGCCCTGCGCGAGCACGCCGCCCGCGAGCAGCGCCGCGGGGCGCAGGAGGTCGTCGCGCCGCGGTCGCACGCGGAAGGCGAGCACGCCCGCGGCGATGCACGCCGCGCCGACCAGCGTCGAGAACAGCCGGTTGCCGTACTCGATCCACACGTGCGTGTCGAGCTCGGGCACGAACGTGCCCGAGCAGTCCGGCCACGTCGGGCACCCGAGCCCCGACCCCGTCAGCCGCACGCCCGCCCCGCTGAACACGATCAGCACGAGCGTGGCGAGCGCCGCGTACGCCACCCACCGATACGCGCGCAGCGAGAGCGTCAGCCGTTCACCCATCCCGACACGCCATGGTAGGCGGCTGCGGCGCACGATCGGGCGGCCGTCAGGCCGCGCGGGACGACTGCGGCCGCGGCGCGGCGGGCCTGGGGGCACGGCTGGGCGATCCGGATCGCGCCCGGCTCGTCGTGGTGCACGGCCGCCTCGCGGTCGGCTCGGCGCGGGTTGACGATGCCGGCGAGCGAGATCACCCCGCCGAGCACGACCAGCGCGCCCGCGAAGGCCATGCCGACGCGGAAGGCCTCGATCGATGCGTCCACGACCGCGGGCGACCCGCCCGACAGCGGGTCGACGCCCGTCCGCCCCAGCTCCGAGTCGAACACGCCGGAGATCACCGCGCCCACCGCCGCGATCGCGAGCAGCGCCGCCACGCGCGCGATCTGGTTGTTGACCCCGCTCGCCACGCCCGCGTTGTGCTGCGGCACCGCTCCCGAGGATCGTGTTCGTCAGCGGCGCCACCGTCGCGGACAGGCCGAGCCCGAACACGAGGATGCCGGGCAGCAGGTCGGTGACGTAGTTGACGTCGGCGTCGATCCGGCCGATCCAGACCATGCCCAGCCCGGCGACGATCGGCCCGAGGCCCATCAGCAGCCGCGGCCCGATCCGGTCCGACAGCGCGCCAAAGCGGCGCGAGAGCACCCACATGCACAGCGTGATCGGGATCAGCGCGAGCCCGGCTGAGATCGGGCTGTAGCCGCTGACCTGCTGGAGGAAGATCACCACGTAGAACGTCGTCGCGCCGAGCCCGCCGTAGATCAGGAGCGTCGCGAGGTTGCCGATCGCGAAGTTGCGCGAGCGGAACAGGGTCAGCGGGAGCATCGGGTGGTCGGTGCGCCGCTCGTGCCGCAAAAACAGGCCCAGCATGGCGAGCCCGGCCACCAGCGGCACCCACACCAGCGGATCCGACCAGCCGTAGACCGGCTGCTCGATCAGCGCGAACACTGGGCCCGCCAAGCCCAGCGACGCGAGCAGCGCCCCCAGGTAGTCGATCCGCCGCGAGGCCTCCTCGTCGCGGCTCTCCGGCACGCCCGCGCGCACGAGCCATCAGCGTCGCCACCACGAGCGGCACGTTGATCGCGAAGATCCAGCGCCACGAGGCGAACTCGATCAGCGCGCCGCCGCCGAGCGGCCCGACGACGAACGCGATCCCCGTCCACGCCGTCCACGTGCCGATCGCCGCGCCGCGCTCGTCGCCTGGGAACACCGCCGTGATGAGCGCCAGGCTGGACGGGACGAGCAGCGCGCCCGCGATCCCCTGCAGCGCCCGCGCGACGATCAACGGGACCGCGCCGGGGGCGACCGCGCACAGCAGCGACGTGAGCCCGAAGCCCGTCAACCCCCAGACGAACACCCGCCGCCGTCCGAGGATGTCGCCGAGCGATCCGCCGACGAGGATCAGCGACCCCAGCGTCAGCAGGTACGCCTCGACGATCCACTGCTGCGCGGCGAGCCCGGTGTCGAGGTCCTCGCGGATGGCCGGCAGCGCGACGTTGACGACCGTGCTGTCGAGGAACACGACGCTCGAGCCGAGGATCGCGGCGAGCAGCGTCAAGCGCTTCGGCGTCACCGGCAGAGCTTCGCAGGCCCCGCCGCTACGCTCACGCCGTGCAGTCGCCAGCCGTCGTCGTCGAGGGCGTCTCGAAGGAGTTCAAGCTCCCGCACGAGCGGATCACGACGCTCAAGGAGCGCGCGCTGCACCCGTTCCGGCGCGTCGGCTCCGACCGCCTCGAGGCGCTCCACGACGTGTCGTTCGACGTCGCGCCCGGCGAGTTCTTCGGCATCGTCGGCCGCAACGGATCCGGCAAGAGCACGCTGCTCAAGTGCCTGGCCGGGATCTATCGCGTCGACGGCGGCCAGATCTCGATGCGCGGGCGGCTCTCGACGTTCATCGAGCTCGGCGTCGGCTTCAACATGGAGCTCGCTGCGCGCGACAACGTGCTCATCAACGGCATCATGCTCGGGCTGTCGCCGAAGGAGGCGCTGCGGCGCTTCGACCGCATCATCGCGTTCGCCGAGCTGGAGGAGTTCGTCGACCTCAAGCTCAAGAACTACTCGTCGGGCATGCAGGTGCGCCTGGCCTTCAGCGTGATGATCCAGGTCGACGCCGACATCCTGCTGATCGACGAGGTCCTCGCGGTCGGCGACGCGTCGTTCCAGCAGAAGTGCTTCGAGGTCTTCCAGCGGATGAAGGACGACGGCCGCACGATCCTCTTCGTCACCCACGACATGGCGGCGGTGCTCGCGCTTCTGCGATCGCGCGCTGCTGCTCGAGCGCGGCCGCGTCGAGGTCATGGGCGATCCCGCGGCGGTCGCCGGCCGCTACCTGGAGCGCAACTTCGCGGGCGACGGACGCGTCGTCCACGGTGCCGACGAGGACCGGCTGGGGGATCGGACGGTCGAGGTGCTCGATGCCTGGTTCGAGGAAGGCGGCCAGCGCGTCGACGTCCTCCACCAGGGCAGCTCGTGCACGGTGGCGATGCGCGTGCGCTTCCACGAGGCGGTCGACGACGCGGTCCTCGCGTTCCTCGTCGAGAACGACCGCCACGACCCGCTGTTCGCGACCTCCAGCGAGGACGGCGGCACCGAGACCGGCCGTCACGACGCCGGCGACGAGGCCACGTTCTCGGTGACGTTCGACAACGTCTTCGCGCCGGGCCGGGTGTTCGCGACGCCGTGGGTGGTCCGCAAGCGCGGCGGCATCTGCGATCGCCGTGAGCGGATCGCCAGCGCCGTGGTCACCGCGGTCCACCGCTCCGGCGGGCTGGTGGACCTGCGGACGACCATGGAGTACCGGCGCGAGGCGCGGGAGCCGGCGTGAGCGCCCCGGCAGTTCCGATCGCCGGACCGTCCGCGCTCGGCGGCAGCTTCCGGCGCTTCGCCTACCTCGCGGCGACGCTCGCGCTGACCGACTTCAAGCTGCGCTTCTTCGGCTCCGCGCTCGGCTACCTGTGGCAGCTCGTCCGGCCGCTGCTGCTCTTCACCGTCCTCTACTTCGTCTTCACCCGCTTCGTGAAGATCGGCGGCTCGGTCGCGTTCTATCCGGTCATGCTGCTGTCGAACATCGTGCTCTTCGCGTTCTTCCAGGAGGGCACGAGCGCGGTCAGCTCGCTGGTCGATCGCGAGAGCCTGGTGCGCAAGATCCAGTTCCCCCGCGCCGCCGTCCCCGTCGCGGTCGTGCTCACGGCGGCGTTCAACCTCACGCTCAACAGCGTCGTGATCCTGGGCTTCGCGCTCGCCTCCGGCGTCCGGCCGCATTGGTCGTGGCTCGAGGCACCGGTGCTGATCGCCGTGCTCGCCCTCCTCGTCGTCGGCCTCGCGATGTTGTTGTCGGCGCTGTACGTCCGCTACCGCGACGTCAAGCCGATCTGGGAGGTCGCCCTCCAGCTGCTGTTCTACGCCACGCCGGTCATCTACGCGATCGAGACGATCGACGCGGCCGAGACGATCAAGCGCCTGATCATGCTCAACCCGCTCGCCGCCATCCTGCAGCAGTTCCGCCACGCCGTGATCGACCCGAACGCGCCTTCGGCCGCCGCGGCGGCGGGCGGCGAGGCGTGGCTCCTGGTTCCCGTCGGGCTCGTCGTGGCGGCCGTGACGCTCGGGTGGATCGTGTTTCAGCGCGCGGCCCCGCGCATCGCCGAAGAGCTCTGATCCTCGAGCTCGGCGTCGATGGCCAGACGCCCGTAGACGTTCGATGCCAGATGCGGCTCGACGGCCAGCGACGCCATCGCGGCGACCGGCTCGAATGCGTCCGGGTACGTGAACGCGACGTCGGCGCACCACACGAGCTCGTCCTCGTGCTCGTAGCTGAGGTGATCGCTCCACGGCAGGAGCCCGAAGGCCGGCTCGGCCCGAGGCGCCACGAGCAACCGGCCCGCGGCGAGCACGGCCGGCGCCGCGCCCGCGAGCGGGGCCCCGGACTCGCCGACCAGCGCGACGACAGCGGCGCGCCGGAGCCCCTCGATGTCGAGCCCCGCCGCGCCACGCGCCTCGACGTTGCGCCCTTCGAGCTTCTCGAGCACCGACTGTCGCTGCCCGGCGGTGCCGCCGGCCACGAGCACGCCGCTCCCAGGCTCCAGGCCGGCCAGCGCGTCGGCCGCGGGGGGCGGCGCGTCCCGCCACGCACCCGCGCCGCCGACGCGCCGGGCGGCTGGCACCCCCCAGCCGATCGTGCGCCACGGCCCGGGCGGGGCCAGGACGCCGACGCTCATCACGGTCTCGGGCTCCCAGGCCCGCAGCTCGGAGACATCGTCTTCCCCGAACGTTCGCGCCTCGCCCCAGGCGAACGTGCCGTCGAGCCCGTGGAGGCCGCGCTCCACCGGACCGGCCACGATGGCGACGCGACCTACCACGGGTCCGGCCTCCGCGCGAGCCGCTTGGCGAGGTGCGCGGCGCGGTAGCTCGGCCGCCCCGTCAGCTCGTGGAGACCGGCCAGCCGCTCGTCGGCGAGCGCTTGGTACTCGGCCAGCATGATCTCGGCGATCTGCCGCCGGTCCGCCTCCTTGCGCGCGAACTCGACCGCCATGCGACGACCGCGCGCGAGGCGCCGGAGCGCTGCGTCCGGCCCCGGCGGGGCGTCCTCCCACAGCCGCCGCACGCTGTCGGCGAACGCGCGGCACGCGGCGTCGCTGTCGGGCCAGCCGGCCGCCGTCGCCAGGGCCCCCTCCGACAGACGCCGCCGCAACTCGGTGTCGCGGGCCAGCAGTTCGAGGGCGGCGACCGTCCCCGCATGGTCGTCGAAGCCGACGACGAGCGAGTTCTCGCCGTGGCGCGCGTAGTCGTCGCTGCCCGTGAACGGCGTGACCACGCACGGAAGACCGACGTGCATGGCCTCGAGCGGAGGCAGCGACAGGCCCTCGAGTCTCGACAGCTTGAGGAGCACGTCGTGCTCGCCGTACAGCTCGGCCATCTCCGGCGGCGAGAGCCCGCCGACCACGCGGTCGGCCTCGAAGCCGGCCGCGTCCGCGGGATCGGCCATCACGAGCGTGAGCGCTGCGGGCTCCCGCATCGCGGCCACGGCAGCGCATGCATCCGCAATGCCCTTGAACCACAGCGTCGGCTGGCCCTCGACCAGCACCCGCAGCGGCCCGGCCGCAGTCGGTGCGCGCGGCGCGAACACCGCCTTGTCGATCCCGGCGGGGACCACGTGGCAGCGCGCCTCGGGGCGCAGGCGCTCGAGCAGCCGGCGCATGTGCGTGCCCACCGCGATGTAGTCGACGGGAAGGTCGAGGACCGCGAGCGCTCCCAGGCGGTCGGGGGCGTCGTCGACGCTGTAGAACCGGCTTTCGAGGCTCTGGAGGAAGACGACGCGGCGGGCTGCCTCGACCTCATACAGCGCGTCCGCCGTGGTCCACCACGTGGCGACCGCGACGTCGACCGGCCGCTGTTGCGCCTCCGTCAGGGAGCTCACAGGGAGCTCGTGGTCGGTCGCGGGCGGCGCAGCCTTGGGAGCCGTGACGACGAGGCGCACGTCCATGCCCTCCCGCTCGCGCAGGTGGCGGGCGTAGCGCCGGACGGTCGCCATCCCACCGCTGGCGCCGAGGCTGTCGACCAGGAATGCGACCCGGAGGCTCATCGGTGGCGCATTCTGACGGCACGATCTGCGGCGCTGAGCCCCGCACGCCGTTGCTAGCGTCTTGCCCCGTGCCCGAGAGCGAGGCCAGCACCACCGACACCGGCTGGGAGGCGCGCGCCCGCGCCGCCGAGGCCCGCATCGAGGAGTTGGCCGCCGAGCGCGCGCGGCTGTGGGACGAGGTGCACCGGCTCCGCGCCGAGCGCCGCTCGGTCGAGCACTACCAGGCCGTCGCCACCTACATGGAGAACTCGGCGTCGTGGAAGGTGACCGGGCCGCTGCGCGAAGCGAAGCGCATCGCCATGAGGGTCCGGAAGCTGCTCGACGAGCGCCGCTGATGGCCGCCGACGTCACGGTCGCCATCCCCGTCTACAACGGGGCGCGGTACCTGGACGAGGTGCTCGCCGCCGTCCGGGCGCAGCGGACCGACCGCGAGGTCGAGCTGCTGATCGTCGACTCCGGCTCCACCGACTCCTCGCTCGAGATCGCCGAGCGCCACGGCGCGCGCATCCACCGGATCGAGAAGGCGGAGTTCTCGCACGGCGGCACCCGCAACCGGATGCTGCAGCTCGCCGCCGGCGACCACGTCGCGTTCATCACCCAGGACGCGACGCCGGCGCACGACGGCTGGCTGGCCGCGCTGCTCGACGGGTTCGCGCGGGCCGAGGACGTCGCGCTCGTGTTCGGCCCGCACGAGCCACGGCCCGACGCCTCGCACATGATCAAGGCCGAGATGGAGCGCCACTTCGCGACGTGGGGCGACGGCGGGCGCGAGGTCGACGTCCAGCGGCTCGAGCGCACGCCGGCGGCGCTGGCCGCCTACCGCACCTTCCCGGGCCGTCTCACGTTCTTCAGCGACGTGAACGGCTGCGTCGCGCGCTGGGCGTGGGAGCGCGTCCCCTACCGCGAGGTCCCCTACGCCGAGGACCAGCTGCTCGGCCGCGAGATGATCGAGGCCGGCTTCGCCAAGGTCTTCCACCCCGACGCCCGGGTCCTGCACTCGCACGACTATCCGCCGGGACAGTTTCTGCGGCGCTACTTCGACGAGTTCCGGTCGCTGCGCGAGGTGCTCCACCACACCGAGCCGGCGCACCCGCTCCGCACCCCGCTGACCGTCCGCGGGCTGGCGCGCGGAGACGAGCGCTGGCTGCGCGCGCAGGGCATGCGCGGCCGGCGGCTGCGGCGAGCGCTGGCCGCCTCCTACCGCCACCACGCGATCCGCCAGACCGGCGCCATCGTCGGCAGCCGCGCCGACCGGGTCCCGCGCCCGCTCCGCAAGGCGCTCTCGCTCGAGGGCCGCGACTCGTTCACGCCGTACGACGTGCCGGAGAGCCCGCTGCTGGCGGCCCCCGCAACGCAGCCCGACTCCCGGCCGGTCCCGTTCGACGACGCCTGGGAGTGGGAGTTCGTGCTGCGGACGTACCCGTCGCGCCCGGTGCGCGTCGAAACGAATTCGGGCGACGCCGCTGGGCCGTGGACGATCGCGTGGGTCGTCCCGCCGTGGCGGCGCGGCTCCGGGGGCCACACGACGATCTTCCGGCTCGTGCGCCAGATGGAGCTGCGCGGGCACCACTGCGCGATCTTCGTCATCGACCCCGAGCTGCACGTGACCCGCTCGGCGCAGGAGCTGCGCGACGAGATCCGCGAGCACTTCGTGCCGGGCGTCGACGCCGAGGTGTTCCTCGGCGTCGACGACTTCGACTCCGCCGACCTGTGCGTGGCGACCGAGTGGCGCACCGCGTTCGCGGCCCGCGACCTCCCGCGCTCGCGCGAGAAGGTCTACCTCGTCCAGGACCACGAGCCCGAGTTCTACGCGACCTCGGCGCAATCGATCTGGGCCGAGGAGACGTACCGGATGGGCTTCCGCTGCATCGCGTACACGCCCTGGATGGCGGACGTGCTGCGCGACCGCTACGACGTCGACGCCCGCTGGTTCGAGTGCGGGACCGACCTCGACGTGTTCCCGTTCGCCGGGCCTGAGGGCCGCGACGAGGAGATCATCGCCGTGTACGCCCGGCGCGACACGGCCAGGCGCGCGGTCGAGCTGGCCACCGCGGGCCTCGCGCTGCTGGCGCGCCGGCGACCGACGATCCGCCCGGTGATGTTCGGGTCCAACCGCCGCGGGAACAAGCTGCCGTTCCCCGCCGAGGACCTCAGGGTCGTCCCGCCGGCGCGGCTCGCCAGGCTGTACCGCGAGGCCGCGGTCGGCGTGGTCTTCTCGCTCACCACCCACTCGCTCGTCGCGCACGAGATGATGGCCAGCGGCCTGCCGACCGTCGAGCTCGAGGGCGAGAACGTCGGCTCCGCGCTCGGCCCGCCCGGGGACCTGGTCGAGCAGGTCGCCCGCAGGCCGGACGCGATCGCCGACGCGATCGAGCGCCTGCTCGACGACCGCGAGGCGGCGGCCGCGATGGCGCGGCGGGCCCGCGCGTTCGTCGAGGCGCGCACGTGGGAGCGCGCGGCCGACCAGGTCGAGTCCGCGATGCGCGACTTCCTGACGACCCCACGATGACGCGTCGCGTGACCGCGTCGGCCCCTGCGAGGACGCGCCGGCTACCCGCGAGGAGGCGCCGCGTACCCGCGTCGCTCGCGGCGCTGATGGCCGCATCGCTGGTGCTCGCGCTCGCGTGGACGGTGCTGACGCCGACCTTCCAGGCGCCGGACGAGCAGACGCACTTCTCCTACACCCAGTACCTGGCGGAGACGCTCCACCTGCCCGGGGACGAGACGAAGCCGGTCTACTCGACCGAGCACGCGAAGGCGGCCGCCGCGGTCGGCTCGGACCAGCTCGCCGCGGTCCTGGCCGCCCGGCCCGAGTGGTCGCCGCAGGCGTATGAGAGCTGGCGGTCGACCCAGTCAAAGGACCCCCGCGACGACGGCGGCGGGCCGACCAGCGCCAGCAGCTACCCGCCGCTCGCCTACATGTGGCAGGCCGCGGGCTACCGCATCGCGTCCTCGGGCGACTTCTTCGACCGCCTGTTCGCCGCGCGGCTATTCGCCGCGCTGTGGCTGCCGGTGACCGTGCTCGCGACCTGGCTGCTCGCCGGCGAGCTGTTCGGCCGCCGGCGGCTGCTCCAGCTCGCCGCGGCGGCGGTCCCGGCCCTGCTCCCGATGGTGGCGTTCATCACGGGCGCGGTGAACCCGGACGGGATGCTGTTCGCGCTGTGGACGCTCGCGCTGTGGCTCGGCGTGCGGTGGCTGCGCGAGGCCGGGAGGCTGTGGGACGGGGCGGCGTTCGTGCTCGTCGTCGGCCTCGCGTGCCTGACGAAGACGACGAGCTACGCGCTGCTGCCGGCCGCCATCGTCGCGCTCGTGATCGGCCTGCACCGGCGGCGCGCGCTGCCCGGGGTGCGGCGCCTGCGCGGCGCCGCTCTCGTGCTGCTCCCGCTCGGCCTCACCGTCGGGCTGTGGGTCCTCCTCACGACCGTCTCGCTCGACCGGCCACCGGCCGAGCAGCTCACCGACGCGGCACGGGCGTCGCCGGGCACGGACTGGCGCGAGCTGGGGTCGTACCTGTGGCAGTTCTACCTGCCGCGGCTGCCGTTCATGGCCGACCTCCACAGCAACCTCCCGCTGTACCAGGTCTGGATCAAGCAGGGCTGGGGCGCGTTCGGCTGGCTGGAGATCCGCTTCCCGGAGAACGTCTACCGCGCGCTCGCGCTGCTCACCGCCGCGATCGGAGTGGCGGCCGCCGCCCGGCTGTGGCGGGCCCGCCGCGGGATCGACTGGGGGATCGCGGCGTTCCTCGCGCTCACGGTGGCCGGCCTCCTCGGCGGGCTGCACTGGACCGACTTCCACGAGCCGACGGGGTTCATGCAGGGCCGCTACGCGTTCCCGCTGATCGGCCTCGTGGGCTGCGCCGTGGCGGCGGCCGTCGACCTGCTGCCCGAGCGGCGGCGCGCCTCCGGGGTGGCGGTCGTGCTCGGCGGGCTGTTCGCGTTCCACCTCTGCTCGTTCGCCCTCGTCGCGGTGCGGTTCTATGCGTAGCGCGACCGGGCTTCTGCTCGCCTTCGCGATCGGCTGCATCGCCCTGCTCGGCGTGCTGGGGCTCACGCGCGAGTCGACGCTCGTCTACACGCTCGGCGTGCAGCCGCAGCTCCCCATCCCACTGCCGGCCGGGATGACGGCCTGCCAGGCCCCGATCGTGATTCCGCGCGGCGAGCGGTTCGAACGCGTGGTCTTCCATCCCGCGAACCCCGCGGACACCCCGGCGGAGCTCGAGGTCTCGGTCTGGGACGCGGAGGGGGAACGCCGCCTGGCACGAGCCGCCGGCGCGCCGCCGGTGCCGCCCGAGGGCACGACGCCGCCTCCGGCGCAGCGCGTCGACGTCGGCGAGCTGAGCGTGGACGGGCCCGTGCGGGTCTGCTTCGAGAACCGCGGCGACGGCCAGGTAGACCTGTGGGGCAGCACCGACATCGCGTCGGGTCCGACCACGGCGACGATCGACGGGACGCCCCCTGCGGCCGACATCGCGCTCACGCTCGAATGGGCGAACGCGCGCTCGATGCTGTCGCTGCTGCCCGAGATGGCCGATCGCGCGTCGCTGTTCCACGCGCGCTGGCTGTCCCCCGTGGCGTACGCCGTGCTCGCCCTGCTCGTCCTCGTCGCGGTCCCCGCGCTGCTCGTGGGCGCGCTCAGAAGCGCGCGCGACTAGCGCGTGACGCGCTCGATCCAGTCCCAGGTGCGGCCGCACAGGCGCCGTGCATCCGCCGGGGCCACGTCCACCAAGGGCCGTGGCGCCTGCCGCTCCAGCGCGATGGCGACCAGCAGGCCGTCGACGCCGTTGCCGGGCTCGAGACCGCCGCCCGGGCGCGACGCCTCGACCGCGTGCCGCCCGCCGTCCAGCTCGAGCGTGCCGTACTCGAGCCATTGGTTCGGCGTGTTGAGCTGCTTCACCGTGCCGGCGCTGTGCCCGTCGACCTTCACGGTGAGGGGACGGCCGCCGGTGCTGCCCTTGACCCAGACGCGGTAGCGGCCGGCCGGTGCGTCGAGCCCCCCGGTCACGCGGCCTTTGCCGTTCGCGACGACGCCGCCGGGAACGTCGGCGTCCGGATACCAGCCTGGGATCTTGTCCCTCGAGACGGCGCCGAGGATCGGCGGCGCGGTCATGCCCAGCGTCGGCATGGTCCCGCGCGTGGCGGCGACGAGCCGCTGGTCATACCGACGCGCGCGGCGGGCCATCGCCATGACGTCGGAGCAGCGCGGAGCCGCGGCCGGCTGGCCGTAGCTCTGGAGCGGCAGGTGCTCGCGCACGGCCGACCCGTCGCCGCGCTTCCACAGCTCGTAGAAGGCGTTGCGATAGGCGAGCTCGTACCCCACGGGCGGTCGCGAGTTCTCGGGTGACCGCCGCAGGATGATCTCCGGCCACTCCAGCACGTAGTCCAACCGCATCTCGTCGAGGTCGAACGAGCGGTGGAAGATCGGCTGGGCCGGGTCGCGGAGCACGACCGGACGTGGAGAGGAGGACTCCGATCCGGCGTCCAGCGCCGCACCGGCGCCGAAGTGCTTGGCGAACTCCTCCCACTCGGGGAGCAGCACCCGGCCCGAGGACCGGTCCGCGACGTCGCGCAGCGCCGCCATGCGGTCCACCGGAGCGAGCCGCGCCTCGCGATAGGACATGGCGTCTGACACCACCACGCCACCGACGAGCGCGAGGGCCGCAACTAAGCCGGCGATCCGCACGCGCTGGTACAGCCACCAGGCGCCAAGGGCGGCCGCGAACACGAGCGCCGGAGCCGCAACGACGAGCAGCTTGGCCTCGGCGTAGGGCTCGAGCCTCGGCTGCGAGAGCAGGTACACGAGCAGGGCGGGCGCCAGCACCAGCAGCACGCCGAGTCGCCGGCGCAGGCCCTCCGCCACCACTGCCCAGGCCACGAGCAGGCCGGCGCCGACGAGCAGGACCGTCGTCAGCGTGGCCGCGAAGCCGGGTGCGATCGGGTAGCGGTAGTCGTCGCGCAGCCAGATGCCCAGCGATTCGTAGAGCGGCAGCGGGCGGGCGAGGTGTCCGAGCACGGCCGGCGACGCGAGCGGCGCCGAGAGGTCCTGCCCGCTGTCCGCGAACACGGCGCTCGCCGCGCGCGAGAAGGAGATCGCATCGAGCCAGAACGGCGACACGGCGATCGCGAGCACGGCCGCGATCCCGGCGCTGCGCACGACCACCTCGAGGCGCTGCGGCGGGCGCTCGAGCGCGGCGGCGAGCAGCATCGCCGCGCCCAGCGCCACGCCGTAGACCACTGCGCCGGCCGAGAAGATGCCGACGCCGGCGCCTAGGCAGGCGCTCAGCAGCACCACCGCTCCCACCGGCATCTGCCGGTCCAGCACGAGCCGCGCCACGGCCGCGGCGGTGACGAGGACCATCACCATCGCCAGCTCCTTGAAGGCGCCGTGCAGCGCGTAGTTGTAGGTCAGGTTGGTCCCGATCGCGAGGCTCCCGGCCAATGCGGTAAGCGGACCAGGCAGGCCGAGGCTGCGTGCCAGCCAGGCGAACGCGATCGCCGCCAGCGCGGCGAGCGATGCGATGAGCGGCTGATATATGGCCTCCACGGGGGCGGGAACGAGCCAGTCCACTGCTGCCACCAGGCCGTGGGCGCCGAGCGGATACGACTGGGAGATCGTGGCGTTGACGACGCTCCACCGCGTCGAGACCTCACCGCCGAGAGGGTGCAGGCCGTGGTCCTTGATGTGCTCGGCCGTGAGGAAGTTGTTGGCGGTGTCGTTGACGAAGTTGTAGCCGAGCCAGTTCCAGTGGCCCGAGAGCACCACCGGCGCGAGGTAGAGGGCGAGCGCGAGGAGCCCGGCGATACCGGCCCAGCCAGGCAGCAGCCGGCGCCAGGACCGGTCGCGCGCCACGACGAGCCCCGCCAGCGCGAGGCCCGCCAGCGAGATGCCGAGCGCTGCGCCGGCGCCGCCGAGCTTGAGCACGACGACCGAGACCACGATCGCCAGGCAGCCGCCGACCGGGGCCAGAAGCGCGTCGGGCAGTTCGATCCGCGCCGCGCGCTCGCCAAGCAGGCCGAGCCCGACTGCGATCAGGTACAGCACGAGGGGACACAGGACCCACGCGGCTACGGAGGTCATCGCGGTCTCAAGAGGGTCCGGTGCAGCGTGCCCTCAACAGCGGCCCGGCTGCTCGCATGCGACTCGTGGCCCGCGGATGCGGACCGCATCGGGCTCTGCGGGGACACGGGCCAGAGGCTAGAAGATGACCCGAGCCAGCCGGTGACCCGCGAACGCCTGTGAATATAGGACGCGTGAAGCGCCTGCTGCTCGTGACGCATCGCGCCATCGACCAGGCCGGCGGTCCGGCGGCGCGATGGCGTTCCTTCGCGCGTCACCTCGGCGAGCTGGGTTGGAGCGTGGAGGTGGCGGCGGCTCCGCAGCGCGCGAGCGCGGTCGAGTTCGCGGCCGACGAGCATGGTCGCCGGCGGGCGGAGGCCCGTGCCCGCGTGATGGCCACAGTCGGCCGCGTGGCGGATCCTGCCTTCGGCCTGCTGGGCGTGCGGCCGGACGCCTTCCCGCTCTCGATGGCATGGCTCCCGCGCGGCGCCCTCGCCGTGCGCCGACGGCTCGACGCCGGGCGCTACGACGCCGTGCTCGCCACCGGCCCGCCGATGGTGGCGTTGCTGGCTGCGCGCGCGGCGGTCCGCCCGGGTGGCCCGCCGCTTGTCGTCGAGCTCCGCGACCTCTGGGCCGGCAGCCCGGCATTCGACCGCGGCGGCCCGCTGCTGCCGGCGGTCGAGCGGTTCGTGTTCGCCCGCGCGACTGCCATCGTGGCCTGCACGCCCGAGGCGGCGGAGGACCTGCGGGCCCGCCACCCCGGCGCCGCAGCTCGCGTGGTGGAAGTGGCCAATGGCTTTGAGGGCGAGCTGCTCGCGCGACGGCGCGAGGACCCGCCCGCTGGCCGCCCGGTGACGATCCTGCATTCGGGCACGCTGACCGCGGACCGTCCCCTGGCGCCGCTGCTGCGCGCGATCGGAAGGCGGCCGGGCGCGTTCCGGCTCGTGCTCCATGGCTACGTGGCCCCGGCGATCGAGCGTGAGATCGCCGTGAGCACTGTCGATGTCGAGCGGGTCCCGCCGTCGGGCTGGGCCGAGGCCGTCGAGCGGATCGCAGCGGCAGACGTCGCGCTCGTCACGCAGGCCCACGGCGCCGGCGACGCGACCGCCGTGGCCTCCAAGGTCTACGAGTACCTCGCGCTCGGCCGACCGGTCCTGTGCGTGACCAGCGGCGGCGCAACCGAGGCGCTGCTGCGCCGCCTAGGTGCCGACGGGCTGTGCGCCCGCCTTGACGACGAGGACTCGATCGGCGCGGCCCTCGACCGCATCCTCGCGGGTGCCGTGCCCACTCCCGTCGAGCCCGAAGCGCTGGCGCCCTACGAGCGGCGCGCCGCGGCGCAGCGGCTGGCAGCGATCATCGACGGTCAGGCCCGCCAGGCAAGCGGCCGCTCGGACAGCTCGGCCCCGGCGAGCACAGCCGCGATGCGCTGACCTGCTTCGCCGTCCCACAGCGGCACCGACGCCGGCCTCCGCTCGCCGCCCAGCAGCGCCGGGACGTCGGCGATCCGCTCCGGTGCGAGCCCGAGCAGCGTGTTGGTGCCCAGCTCGACCGTGACCGGGCGCTCGGTGTTGGCGCGCAGCGTGAAGCACGGGACCCCGAGGAACGTCGTCTCCTCCTGGATGCCGCCTGAGTCGGTGAGCACACCGGCCGCGCCGTCGACCAGGCCCATGAACTCGAGATAGCCGATCGGGTCCAGGAGCCGGATGCCGACCGCCGCGGCATCGATCCCCAGCGTTTCGAGCGCGGCACGGGTGCGTGGATGGCAGGGGAACACGACCGGCAGCTCACGCGCGACCGCGGCGAGCTGCGCGATCGCGTCGCCCAGGAGGGCCCCGTCGACGAGCGCCGGCCGATGCAGCGTCACCAGGAGGTAGCCGCGGGGCGCCAGGCCGTGGCGGCCCGGCGAGTCCTCCTCGCGGATCCGCGGCAGCATCGCCACCAGCGTGTCGATCATCGTGTTGCCGACGTAGTGGATTCCGACCTCGCGGGCGCCCTCGGCCAGGAGGTTGTCGCGCGCTTCGGGGGAATGGATGAAGAGCAGCTCGGAGACCGCGTCGGCGACGACCCGGTTGACCTCCTCGGGCATCGTGCGGTCGAAGCTGCGCAGGCCGGCCTCGATGTGCCCGACGGGGATGTGCAGCTTGGCGGCCACCAGGGCGGCCGCCATCGTCGAGTTGACGTCGCCTGGGACCAGGACGACATCCGGTTCGAGCTCGAGCAGCAGCGGCTCCAGGCGCTCCATCACGCGCGCAGTCTGCTGCGAGTGCGAGCCGGAGCCGACGTCGAGCATGTGGTCGGGCTCGCCGACGCCGAGCTCCTCGAAGAAGACGCGCGACATCGCGTCGTCGTAGTGCTGGCCGGTGTGGACGAGCACGTGCTCGAACTCGTCGCCACGGGCCGCGAGCGCCGCGACGACGGGCACCGTCTTCATGAAGTTCGGCCGCGTCCCGACGACCGAGAGGATCTTGCGTCGGCTGCCCATGAGCGGAACCGATGATAGGCGTGGCCGTTAGAGCTCTCGTTACCATGCGCGCGGTGTCCGAGAAGGAGTTGGTGTATCCGGCGCGGCTCCCGGGGCGGATCCGCGTCGGCATGCGCGAGCTGTCGAACTGGTTCCAGTTCGGCCGCTACGCCATCGTCGGCGCGAGCGGCTACGTGGTCAGCATCGGCACTTTCGCCGTGCTCTACGACGTGGTCGGCGCGACGTACTGGGTCGCCGCGACCGGCGCCTTCTGCCTCGCCCTGACCAACAACTTCCTCTGGAACCGCCATTGGACGTTCCGGGCGCGCGACGGCCACGTCGGCTTCCAGGCCTCGCGCTTCGTACTCATCAACTGCCTGGCCTTCCTGTGGAGCCTGGTCGTGCTCCACGTGCTGATCGACGTCTTCAGCGTTCCGGCCGTCGCCGCGCAGTCGGTCGCGGTGCTGGCGGCCGCGCCGCCGAACTACATCGCCCACCGCATCTGGAGCTTCCGGGTTTGACCGAGCGACAGCCAGCGGCAACGGTTGACTTCGACGCCTGGAAGGACAGCTATCGCGATGAGGTCCAGAAGGTCGTCGCCTTCAGCGGGCAGGACGCGGACTACTTCGCCGAGCTCAAGGCCCGGGCGCTGATCGACCTCGCCCGCCGCCGGGTCGGCGACCCCGCGGACCTGACCGCGGTCGACGTCGGGTGCGGCATCGGCGCCACCGACCGCCACCTCGTCGGCAGCTTCGGGAAGGTCATCGGCGTCGACATCGTCGAGGGCGTGCTCGAGCGCGCGGCCGTGGAGGTCCCGCAGGCCGAGTTCCGGCACTACGACGGCGACGTGCTGCCGGTCGACGACGCCTCGGCCGACGTCGTGTTCGCGATCTGCGTCGTGCACCACGTGCCGCCGGCGCGCTGGGGCGCGTTCGCGGCCGAGATGGCGCGCGTCCTGCGGCCCGGCGGCGTCGCGGCGATCTTCGAGCACAACCCGCTGAACCCGGTGACGCGCCGCGTGGTGTCCAACTGCGTGTTCGACGAGGACGCGGTGCTGCTGCGCCGGCACACCGCCGCGGCGCTGCTGCGAGACGCCGGCCTGCGGGACCCCGAGCACCGCTACGTCGCGTTCCTGCCGTTCGGCGGGGTCAAAGTGGCGCCGATCGAGGCGGCGCTGCGGTGGCTGCCGCTCGGGGCGCAGTACTTCGCCGCCGCCGTCCGATGAACCCTGTCCTGTCAGCGGTCGTCCTCTGCTACCGGGCCGGGGAGAGCATCCGGCTCGTCATCGACCCGCTCTACGAGCAGCTCGAGGACGCCGGGGTGCCGTGCGAGCTGGTGCTTGTGGCCAACTACCACGGGGGTCAGGACGACCCGACGCCGGACATCGTGCGCCGCTGGGCGGCCGAGCGCGAGAACGTGACGGTCGTCGCCGAGGTCAAGCAGGGCGCGATGGGCTGGGACATGCGCAGCGGCTTCGCGGCGGCGCGCGGCGACTACCTGCTGGTGATCGACGGCGACGCCCAGAACCCGCCCGAGGACCTGTTCGAGATGTACCGGCGGATGAAGGCCAACCGCGCGGACGTGATGAAGGGTCGCCGGATCGCCCGTTTCGACGGACCCTACCGCCGCATCGTCTCCGGAGTCTTCAACCTGCTGTTCATGCTCATGTTCCGCACGCGCGGCCTGTGGGACATCAACGGCAAGCCGAAGGGCCTCACGCGCGCCGCCTACGAGCAGCTCAACCTGAAGGCCGACGACTGGTTCATCGACGCGGAGATCGTGCTCGAGGCGCAGGCGAAGGGCCTGCGGATCATCGAGATGCCGGTCATCTTCCGCCGCAACGAGGAGCGGGCCTCGTTCGTGCGCGTGTCGGCGATCTGGGAGTTCATCGGGAACATGGCCCGCACCCGGCTGCGCTGAGATGCCGCGCACGGTGCTCGTCACCGGCGCCGCCGGCGGGCTCGGGCGCGCGCTGATCCCGGTGCTGCGCTCGCGCGACTGGCGCGTGCGGGCGCTCGTCCACAAGCGGCCGGTCGAGACCGCCGACGAGCAGGTGCCGGGCGACCTGGGCGACGTGGATGGGCTCCTGCGGGCGACGGACGGCGCCGATGCCGTCGTGCACCTCGCGGCGCGCACGCACGCCCGGCGCGCCGCGGACTACTTCGAGGCGAACGTCGAGGGGACGCGGCGCCTGCTGGCCGCCCGGGTGCCGCGCTTCGTGCACGTCAGCAGCCGCGCGATCGGCGCGGGCGGTGGCGGCTACAGCGACTCCAAGCGCGAGGCCGAGCGGCTCGTGGAGCGCTCGGACGCCGAGTGGGTGATCGTGCGCCTGCCGGAGGTCTACGGCGCGGGCGGCGCCGAGGGCGTCGACCGGATCATCGACGGCGCCCGGCGTGGCGGCGCGATCCCGCTCGTCGGCCGCGGCGACGACGAGGTCTGCCCAGTCCACGTCGACGACGTCACGGCGGCGCTCGCCGCCGCGCTGGACACTCCCCCCGGCCGCACGTACACCCTGGCCGGCGAGTGCATGACCACGCGATCGTTCGCCGAGACGTGCGTCGCGGCGTTCGGCGGCGGGCGGATCGTGCGCGTGCCGGTATCCGCCGTGCGCATGCTGGGTCTCGCGGCCCGCGTCGCGCCGCTGCCGATCTATCCCGACCAGCTCGCCCGCCTGCAGGCGCCGAAGCCGGCGCCGTCGCCCGAGGCGGCCGCCGAGCTCGGCTTCGTCGCCGCGACCGCTGGAGGCGGGCCTTCGCGCCCTCGATCGCTAGGCTCGCCCGCCCGAAATGCAGCTCACGATCGACCTCAGATTCGCGGCGCCGCCGCTGCCCGAGCGCGACGGCGAGCGCGTGGTGACGCTCGCCGAGCTGGCCGCGGACGCGCGCCGGCCCCGCGCGCTCCTGCGCCTGCTACGCGGCGAGCGCTATGAGACGACGCGCGTGGTTCGTGACGCACGCGCCCTCAACGGCGTCCAGGCGGGCGCGGTCGGCCTTGCGGCGCTGTCGCGGGCCGGGCGCTACGCGATCGAAGACCCTCAGGGGACAGCGACCTTCGGCCAAGCGGCGATGCTGGCGCGCGCCGGCGCCACGTTCGCGACGGCGTTCCCGAACGAGGCCGCCCGCGCCCTCCTGGCACGCCGGCGGGCCACCGCCGTGGCGGCGCGCGACCACGCGCTGCCGCGCCGGCCGGCCGGTCCGATCCGATCCGTGACATACCTGCGCAGCGAGGCGTCGCTGCGCTACATGGGCGCGCACGTCGGCGGTGCGGCCGCGCACACGGCGGGGGTGATCAACGGCTTCGTGCACGCCGGCGTCGAGGTCAGCGTCGTGGCTCCCGAGCGTCCGGCCGGGATCGCCGCAGGCGCGACCGTCATCGAGGCACCTCCGCGCAGGATCTTCCAGCTCGTCCATTGGGGCACGCTGATCGACTACTCGGAACAGCAGGCGAGCATCGCCCTTGCTCACCGCGCCGATGTCGTCTACCAGCGCTACGCCCTCGGCTCCTACGCGGGGCTCGAGCTGGCCCGTCGCTTGGGCGTGCCGCTGATCCTCGAGTTCAACGGATCCGAGATCTGGGCCGAGCAGCAGTGGGGGTCCGGCCACGTTCCGTTCGGCGACACCCTGGCAGCGCTCGAGCGCAGGCACCTGCACGACGCATCGCTAGTCGTCGTGGTATCCGAGGTGCTGCGCGACCAGCTCGTCGAGCAGGGCGTGGACGCCGAGCGCATCATCGTCAACCCGAACGGCGTCGACGTCGATGCGCTCGCGCCGGCGCGGGCCCATCCGCCGGCCGAGTGGCGGCGCCGCCTGGGACGCCCGGACAGGCCCACGGTGGGCTTCATCGGTACGTTCGGGCTCTGGCACGGCGTGCGCGTGCTGCCGGAGATCATGGCCCGCGTCGCGGCGGCGAGGGACGACGTGCGCTGGATCATCGTCGGGGACGGCGCGCTGTTCGACGAGGTGCGGGCGGAGATCGAGCGCCGCGGCTTCGCCGGCCTGGTCGAGCTCACCGGCGTCGTGCCCCGCGAGCGGGCGGTCGAGCTGCTCGCCGCCTGCGACGTCTGCGTCTCCCCCCACGTCCACAATCCCGACGGCACGCGCTTCTTCGGCTCGCCGACGAAGCTGTTCGAGTACATGGGCCTGGGCAAGCCGATCGTGGCGTCCGATCTCGAGCAGATCGGCGAGGTGATCGAGCACGAGCACACCGGCCTGCTGTGCCCGCCGGGCGACGCGGACGCCGCCGCGCAGGCCGTCCTGCGACTGCTCGGCGACGACGCCCTGCGCGAGCGGGTCGGAGCAGCCGCGCTCGCGGACGCCCAGTCGCGCTGGAGCTGGGATGCGCACGCCCGGCGCATCCTGGACGCGGCGGTCAGTTGACCGCGTCGGCGGGCTGCGTCACCTGCGGCGGCGGCGTCGAGTTCCAGTCCAGCGCCTCGCGCTCGACGCCCGGCGCGACGAGCACCACGACGGCCAGCGCGACGATGCCGGCGGCGGCGATCCCGAGCACGACCCGGCGCGCGCCGGGCGACCCCTCCGATCTCCCGAGCGAGCGGAGGTAGGTCAGCGGCGCCGGCCATGCGCTCAGCGCCGCACCGCCCACCAGGATCGCCGCGAGCAGCACGACCGCGAGCCAGCCGAGCAGGTAGGCCGAGAACGGCGTGGCGACCAGCGGGGCCGCGAGGCCGACAAGCGCCGCGACCCCCAGGAAGACCGCGTCGCGCCGCCACCGGCGGCGCCGTGCATCGACGAGCAGCAGCCATGGCCATAGGAGCACGACCGCGAGCAGCGCCGGCACGGCAGGGCGCAGCGCGACCAGCAGCTTGGCCGAGTACACCTTCGCCGCGTACACCGGGTTCTCGCCCACCAGCCTGAAGTAGCGCTCGCGCAGGATGCGGTTGTACGCCGGACCGAGCCACTTGGCCTTCGGGTCCTCGCGCAGCACGTCGCGGTAGGCGATGGTGTCGAAGTAGTGGATGTCCCAGTCGTTGGGCAGGTAGCCGTAGCCGATGTAGGCCGAGTGCCAGAACGGGTGGCTCGTGCCGGTGTCGCCGGCCAGCGTCCACTCGCCGCCGAGCTGGCTCGCGCGGACCTCGCGCGCGGCGGCGATGCCGAACGTCCCCACGGACAGGTAGGCGGCAACGCAGAGGACGACGGCGCCGCTTCTGGCCCAGCCCGACCATGGCCGCCGCAGCACGACGAGCGCGGCGCCGATGAGGACGGGGAGGCCGGCCTGGGCCCGGATCGAGGTCGCAACGCTGGCCAGCACGAGCAGGCCGATCAGCAGCAACAGCCCGTGGCGCGGCCAGCGCCGGTCGATGATCAGCAGCAGCGGGACCAGCAGCAGCACGACCCACGTCGCGACCCAGTAGACGTCGCCCAGCGGCATCAGCCACAGCCCGATCAGCAGGGCGAACGGCGACAGCAGCCCGGCGAGGGTCGAGCCGGTGATCTCGCGCACCATCCAGGGCGACAGCGCGATCGGCACGGCCAGAGCAAGCAGCGCGATCCAGCGCAGCAGGTTCACGGGATCCTCCCAGCCGAGCACGTTCGCGAGCCACGGGACGAACAGGTACAGGCCCTGGTCGTCTCCGCCGCCGGATGGCAGCAGCACGTCGGAGCCGGGCGGCTGGGCGGTCAGGATCGGCCCGCCGCGCTCGAGCACGGCGAGGGTCCACTCGAGGCCGTCCGACCGGGTGCCCTGCAGCGTCCACGGGGCCGGGTGAACGCGCGAGAGCTCGAAGGTCCCGAAGATCGAGACCACGGCGCCGAACAGGAGCAGGCGCGGAGTGCGATCGAACCAGCGCAGGATGCGCGTGACGACGGCCACGATGCGCGCTACCCCGGCGGTAGCCGCAGGCCGAGGAGCCGACGCACGCGCAGCGAGACCGGCGCGACGACGCGGTAGGTCAGATGCCTCCAGAGCGCGACGTTGCGCTCGAACCAGCGAGTCAGCCGCAGCCAGTAGCGGCGCTTGCGGATCGAACCCTCGATGCTGCGGCGCGCGCCGGCGCTCACGTCCGGGCGCAGCCCAGCATCCAGCAGCACCTCGTCCACCTCGGCGATGAAGCGCCGGTAGCTGTAGCGGCCCGACGCGACGAGGTCGGCGTAGGCGCGTTCGGTGATCGCGCGGCGCCGCACCGGGTCGCGGATCGTGGCAATCGCCTCGTCGACGTTGGAGAAGTCCTTCGCGAGCGGGACGTAGTGCACGCCGGGCTCGAGCGCGCCGCTGTAGGCGCCCTCGAACAGCACCTGGCAGACGCGGAACGCGGCCGCCTCGAAGTGGCGCGGCCCGAGCGTCCGGTACGAAAAGTTGCCGTCCCAGCGACCCAGCGCCCCCTCCTGCAGCTCCGCGAGCGTCGGTTCGCGCCCAAGCTCCGCCTGCAAGGTCAGATACTCGGCATGACACTCGTCCTCGAGGTCGATGTACGAGACGCCCGACTCGACGCCCAGCGTCGCGCGCGAGCGGCCGAGGAACCGGTGCCAGTCGTCGCCGTAGAGCCGGCCCTCGATCGAGGTGTCGATGTCGAGCCGCAGCCCCGATCCGGCGGCCAGCTCCTTGAAGCGTTCGCCGATGAACTGCTTCTCCTGCGAGCCGGCGCCCATATGCGCGGGGAGCGGCCGCGCGCGGTAGCAGACGTCGATGTCGCGTTTCTCGTCGGGCAGGGCGAAGTGTTCGGCGGAGGCGACCACGCCCTCGTCGACGTAGCCCGGGATGTTGAACAGCGCCCGCGCCCGGGGCGCGTAGCGGCCCCACACGTCGGGGATGTGCTCCGGGCTGACGTGCGTGTAGACGACGTCGACGCCGAAGTCGTTGACGAACGCGAAGCGCTTCTGACAGAAGTAGTACTCGTCCTGGAAGAACGCGATCTTCAGCGCGTCCGAGCGTTCGTGCAGCCAGCTCTGGAGCTGCTCGTCGAGCCGGTAGACGCCGGAGCCGAATAGCGAGTAGTGAAGAACGACAGCCCCCGGCCGGACATCGTCGAGCCCCGGCGGGAACCCGTAGTCGGTGTTGATCTCCCAGACGGGGAAGCGCGAGTGCCGCCGGAAGGCGCTGATGTGCTCGCGCACGGTCGCGGCCTCCTTGTACCGGTGGGTCGGCCGGTGGTAGAGCAGGATGACCGTGCCGGGAGGCGTCACGTCGCGAGCGGGGTCTGCTCACCCCTGAGCGGGACGGCGACGGCCGCGCCCGCGGCGATCGACTCGAGGGCGCACAGCGCCACGCTCTGCGCCGCGTAGGCCGCCTCCAGACCGGGCTCGAACGGTGCCTGGCCACGGCACGCTGCCAGCACCTTCCGCATCAGCGCGGCGTGGCCCTTGTCCCGGCCGCGCGCCTCCTCCGTGCGTTCGCCGCCCGGGCCCCACGACGTCAACGAGCGGAAGTCGTCGAGCACCCACGAGCGTGCGCCGCGCAGGATCTCGACGCGCTCCTTGGGCATCGCGTCTGCGCCCGCGCCGGAGTACACGACGGTGCCGACCGAGCCGTTGGCGTACTCGATCACGACCGACGCGCTTTCGACCGAGCCGACCGACGGCGGCGCCGGAAGCGCGCCCGCCAGCACGCGCAGCGGCACTCCGCACAGCCAGTTGGCGAAGTCGAACATATGACAGGCCTCGCCGAGGATGCGACCGCCGCCGACGCGCGGGTCGTTGAGCCAGTGGTCGGCCGCCAGCGGCGCATTGACCCGGTATACGAGGTGCACCGGCCCGTCCGCGGCGTCGACCTCGGAGCGCAGGCGCTCGGCCAGTGGAGCGAACGGCCGGTTGAAGCCGATCGCCAGTCGGTCGTTCTCACGTCCCGCCGCCCAAACGTCGTCGATCTCCTCACGCGTTAGCCCGAGCGGCTTCTCGACGAACACGGCGTGGCCGGCGCGCAGGGCCGCGGCGGCGATCTCGGCGTGGCTGTCGTGGCGCGTGCCGATCACGATCAGGTCGAGCTCGGGGTCCTCGACCGCCACGCGCCAGTCGGTCGCGGCCTCGCCGTCGACGCGCAGCGAGCGCACGAGGTCGGTCGCGCTCGTGCTGCGGCGCGCGACCACGGTCTTGATCCGCACGCCGGAGTCGGCGCGCAGGTTCGGCAGGTGCACGCTGCGGACGAAGCTGCCGGGCCCGACGAGGCCGACCGTGACGTCGCCCCGGGCGGCGCCGCGCCGGCCCGACACCCGCACGATCTCGCGGCGCCCGTCGCGCGTGCGCTCGGCGTCGTAGGTCAGCACCGCGGCCAGCGGCGGCGCGTCGCCGTTCACTTGCGCGTAGGCCTCGGCCGCGCGCTCGGCCGGCAGCTCGAGCTCCACGAGCGGCTCGACGCGCACTGCGCCGGCCCACAGCAGGCGCAGGAACTCCTCCATATTGCGGTTCTCGGTCCAGCGCACGTAGGCGATCGGGTAGTCGAGCCCGCCCTCCTCGTACGTCGGGTCGTAGCGCCCGGGCCCGTAGGAGGTCGAAATCAGGAAGTCGGCCTCGCGCTGGTAGATCGGGCCGCGCTGCACCGCGAGGCCGACGTCGCCCACCACGACGACACGCCCCTTGCGGCGGAGCATCTCGATCGCCTGGTTGACGATCGCGTCGCCTGAGCTGGACGCCGTGATGAGCGTGGCGTCGGCGCCCACCCCGCCCGTCCACTCCTTGACTGCGGCGGGTCCGGCGTCCGGCGTCACGACGCGTTCGGCGCCGAGCTGCTCGCCGAGCGCGCGACGTTCGGCCGATGGCTCGATGCCGAGGACGCGGCAGCCCGCGGCGCGCAGCAGCTGCACCGTGATCAGGCCGATCAGCCCGAGGCCGACGACGACGATGCGCTCGCCGAGCTGCGGCTCCGCGCGGCGCAAGCCCTGCATCGCGATCGCGCCGACCGTCGTGAACGCCGCGTCCTGGAGCGACACGCCGTCGGGCACGGCGGCCACGAGGTTGCCCGGCACCGAGACGACCTCGGCGTGGTTCGCGCGGCCGGCGCCGGCGCACGCAACGTGTTGGCCGACGCGGAAGTCCGCGCAGCCGCCGGTGTCGAGCACGACGCCTGCGCTCGAGTACCCGAGCACGGTGTCGTCGGAGACCGCGTTGCGGACCGCCTCGACCGTGTCGCGCACTCCGTGCTCCTTCGCGTACTTCAGCGTGAGCAGCACGAGATCGGGGTTGCGGATCGCCCGCATGGGCAGCGAACCGCCGCCGCCGGACGCGCTCACCGCGGCGCGCTCGGTGCCGCTGGAGATCAGCGAGGCGGCGTTCGCGACGAGGACGTGGCCGGGCGCGGGCGAGGGTGCGGGCGCCTCCACGACTGCCGGCGCGCCGCCGCGGAGGACGACCTGCTTCATCGGTCAGAGGCTAGCTCAGGCCCCCTTGGCTAGCCTTGGGCGCCCGATGAGCACTCAGCAGACGATCGACGAGCGCAACGCCGCCTTCTGGGACGAGCTGTGCGGCACCCCGCTAGCGCGGTCGGTCGGCGTCACCGACCATTCGCCCGAGAGTCTGCGCCGCTTCGACGAGGCGTACCTGGAGCTCTACCCGTACCTGCCGGCGCAGCTGCGAGCTTCGCGGCGCGCCGCGGAGCCGCTGCTGGAGGTCGGCCTCGGATACGGCACGGTCTCCCAGCGGCTGGCCGAGGCCGGCTTCGAGTACCACGGGGTGGACATCGCCCGTGGCCCCGTCGAGATCGTCCGCGAGCGGCTCCGCAGGCTCGGGGTGGCGCGGGCCGAGGAGCGCGTCGTCCAGGGCTCGGCGCTCGACATCCCGCATCCCGACGAGGCGTTCGAGCACGTCGTCAGCATTGGCTGCCTGCACCACACCGGCAACCTGCCGCGGGCGCTGGCCGAGGTGCATCGCGTACTGCGCCCGGGCGGGACGGCGATGGTGATGCTCTACAACCGCCACTCGATGCGCCTGCTCCTGCGGCGGGCGCGCGCGCTCCGGGGCGAGGTGGCGTACGACTACAACGTCGCCGGCGACGCAGCCCCAGAGACCGTCTTCGTGACGGTGCGCCAGGTCCGCGAGGAGCTATTCGCGGCGTTCGCGGACGTCCGCGTCGAGCGCCACAACTCCGATGCGCTGACCCTCATGTCCTTCCGCGGCCGGACCGTCGGCCTGAGCCGCGAGCAGGCGCTGACCACGATCGGCCGCATCGCGGGGCTCGACCTCTACATTCACGCACGCAAGTAGCCGTCGGCCCTCACGACATGCTCCATCGCCTGATCGAGGGACGTGGCGGCGAACTCCTGGTACGTCGGCGTCGCAGGCGGATGCCGAACGATCCTTGATCGCAACGCCCCGACCAGTCGCCCCAGCTTCATTCGGGCAAGGTGAGAACGGCCGACATGACTCCGCAAGAGGCGGACCTGGGCGTCCTTTTCCGCCGGATTCAGCCACACGTTCGATTCGGACAGCACATCGGCGCAGATGGCTCGGACCCAGTTCCGCTCGCTGAAGAGATGCACGTTGCCGTACATGGGCAGAAACTTCTTGTAGTCGTGCGCGACCATGTTGTGCGACGACGCATAGACGTTCGGCACGAGCAGCGAGGAAAGGATCGAATCAGCGCCCGTGAACGTCCGGTAGTACTCCAGCGCCCGCTGCGGTTCCGTGGCCGTGGCCGAGCCGAGCGACTGGTCGCGCGGAAGCGAGAAGAAGATGCCCTCGTAGGCATTCAGCATCACGCACCTGCGCGCCAGTGACAGCGCCTGGATCATCGCGCTGTAGTCATGTGTCGCGCCGCCGAAGACCGTGCCTGACTTGGAGCGAATCCGGTCGATGAGCTCCCTGCTGTAGCAGCCGAACACGATCTTCCCGAGCACGTAATCCGCAGTGCCCTGCCCCTGGCGGGGAACGGCACATTCGGCCTTCACTCGCAGGGCGGCAATCGGGTCGTACTCCTCGGGCTGTCCGTTCAGGAACTCGAACTCCTCCACCAGGTTGCCGGAGCCCTGGGGCGACTCCGGATCCTCGAGGTAGTACAACGCGCAGGCCCAGTTCACGATGTCCGCCCCCGATTCCCCGATCACCGCTTCGGCGTCGGACAACGCGTGCGGGAAGATCACCATCTTGTCGGTGAGGTAGGACACGTAGTCGCCGCTCGCGTACTCCAGGGCGAACTCGAAGTGCTCCGGAGGAGACAGCAGGCGCGGCGGATAGACGATCCTGAAGTTCGGCGCGTCGACGGAGTCGCGCAGCGCGTCCAGATTCGCCTGCCGCTTTTCGGCGGTCGTCGAGTTGTCCGAGACGATCACCTCGAAGTCGGGGTGGTCGAGCTGCATCGCATGCTTGACGGCCACGGAGAGCAGCTTGGCCCTGTCCTGCGTGGGGAAGACGATCGAGAATCTCACTGGAGCCTGCGCCAATGTCTGAGTGTCTGGACGTACTGCACGGGGAGAGCGAGCATTCTGGCGGACGACCAGAGGAACCTTCCCCAGGGACGGTCGAGCCGCAGATCCCGGACGTGATCCACGTAGCGCTGGACGGTGTCCGCGGGATAGTTCTCGCGCAACAGCTCGTGGAAGGCCGGATCCGAATGGATCGCCGATTGCGCCCTGAACTGCCGGATCAGGTCCCGGGTCAGCGCCAAACGCGTTCGCGCGGGCAGGGACTTGAAGGAGGCATTCACGAGATTGCTCGCCAGCCGTTCGCTATAGCTTTCCGGGTAATAGTGGGGCGGGCGCGTTCCGCCGGCAGGGGTCGTGATGCTCCAGTTGTTCGTGGTCCGGGCATGACGCGACTGACTCACCACGATCCTCGAAGTCGTCATCAAGGACTGGGTGGTGCACCGGCTCGCGAAGAATCCGACCGGGTAGTAGTTCCACAGTGAGTACGCGTCATCCTGATCGCGCACCGTCAGCGTGTTGGCGGCGGCCAGCGCCGACCGCCGCACGAACAGGCCCGCGCAGCCCGAGAATGACAACGCCTTCACCAGCGACCGTACGGGATCCGTGATGACCTCGTCGGCGAAGGTGACATGCCCGGTCGTGCCGACGGCGATGCTGGCGAACATCACGTTGCACTCCGGGTGCTCGGTGAAGCGGGACAGGATGTAGTCGAGCTCCGCGAAGTCGAAGTCGTCCTCGTCGGACAACCAGGTGACGATGTCGCCGCCGGCGAGCTTGGATATCTCGAAGAAGTTGATCGTGCCTTGGTTCTCAGGCGCGACGTGGATCTTCAGGCGGTCGTCCTCGATCGTCCGGAGCGATTCCACGGTGTCGTCGCTCGAGCAGTTGTCACGCACGATCACCTCGATGTCCGAGCGGGACGAGCCGAGCAGGTGCAGCACGCACCGCCGTGCGGTCTCCGAGCGATTCCGCGTGCACAAGAGGAAGCTGATGGCCGGAGCCGGCGACATGGCGAGTCGCTAGTTGGAGACGACCGAGTCGGTGAGCAGGTCGATCACCGAGACGACCTTGCCGCCGTCGGCGACGAACCCGGCCAGGGTCTCTCTGATCTCCTCGATGTAGCCGTAGTTGAACACGATGACCTCATCCACGGCTTCCCGGGAGACGGCTCCGGGGTCTTCGATGCGGAACCCGGTCACCGGCGTGAAGCATCCGCGCAGATTGGGGTTCCCGTCGACCACGAACTCCAGGTGCTCGGCGGACAAGCCGGCCATCGCGAGGGTCGTCACGCCGCGGCCCCATCCGCCGTAGCCCGCGAACCGGCGGCCGCTGGCCCTTCCGGCCTCGATGTGCTCGCGCAGGTTCCCGAATGACCTCGCCACGGATGCTCCGAAGTCCTCGAAGGTTCGCAGCTCGTCGAGGCGCGGATCTTCGAAGGACGCGAGATCGGGCGCTTCCTCGACCTCGCTGTCCTCGGGCGTCGCGGCCACCAGCATCGAGCTGCCGCGGCACATCGCCTTCGGAAGGAAGTTGAAGTCGACCAGCCGGAAGCCGTGGCGCCCCAGGAACCGCTTCATCGAGCCGTAGTGGAGGTAGGTGGCATGCTCGTGCCCGAACAGCGCGGTCTCGCGCTTGGCGTAGATGTCCTGGAGATCGTGGACCTCCAGCAGGAAGACGCCCCGCTCGGGATCGAGAACCTCCCGCACCACGTCCAGGAAGGGCGCCGGGTCGAACAGGTGATCGAACGTGTGCAGGAGCACCAGGAGCTGGCTCTTCTTGAAATCGGCCGGCACCAGGCTGAGCGAATCCATCGTGAACAGCGCGTTGACGACCGGGATCCCGTTCTTCTCCGCGATCTGACAGAGGTTCTCGGCCGCCTCGAATCCCAGCGTGCTCGCGCCTCCGTCCTTGAACAGCGACAGCAGGTAGCCGTCGGCGGCCCCGACCTCGATGACCTTGTCGCCCGCCCGCACGCCGAAGCGGCGCCGGCAATGCTCGACCAGCGCCTGCATGTACGCGCGGATGAACGGCGAGTGGGACGCCACGTACTCGTAGCTGTGGTAGTACTCAATGAGATTCACATCATGCTGTGACTGGACGCTGGTGCAGTCGCTGCAGAAGTACAGGTCCATCGGGTACGAGAACTCGCTCCCCTTCGACTGCGGTGTCACGACCTCGTCGAAGAACGGGATGGCGTCGAAGTGAAGGATCTGAGTCAAATCGGAACTGCCGCACAGACGGCAGCTCGACCGTTTGGTGACGGTGTATTTCACGAAAGTGCCCTGACCGTTGATTGAACGCCGGCGAGCCGCCGCAGCGGCGATGCTTGCGGGAGCTGCGGCAACGCGCGCCGCCGGATGGCATCCGCCTCCTTCGCTGCATACGCAAAGTCGTCGCCGCGCGAGCTGGCAGCCAAGAAGCCTATCTGCTGCTGCACATAGCTCCCGGCCACGCCATCGATCAGATCGTTGCCGAGCAGCGCGGCATCGGCGCCGAGCCGATCGTCGAGGACGCCACCCTCGAAATATGCGATCACGCTCTCCAGCATCTGCGCGATGGGCTTGCGTTTCGCATCCCAGCCGGGATCCACGCACACGCCGTTCTCCTCGTCGAGGCTGACCACACCGGGCTCGACGGCGAAGTCGAGCGTCACCTGGCCCGCCGGGCCGGAGAAGCGCAGCAGGCGGACCCGGCGCGGTGCATTCCTCGCCAGGCTCGCGCGAACCGTCAGGTCACCGCCGCCGAACTCCGCCGTCACCGCACTTCCGCCCTGCGCGACGTCGATGCTCGACCGATCGAAGGGCAACGGCCCGTGGGTGGCGATGACGATGCTCGCCACGTGGGGCAGGACGTCATGGATCACCGGCACGCCGGAGTCGTAGCTCTTCGCCTCGCCGTGCCGGGTCTCGCGGCTCGCATCGGCCCAGGTGAGCTCGAGCACCGAGAACGACCTGCCCTGCAGCCAGTCCCGCCTCAGGACCTGCAGATAGTCCGCGAACAGGTACGTGTTCGCGCAGAAGAGCTTGCGCCCGAGGCCGTCCGCGCGAGCCAGCAGCTCGAGGCTGTCGTGCCGCGAGAACGTCAGCGGCTTCTCGCAGACCGCGTGATAGCCGGCGTCGAGGACGCTCTCGACCGAGGATCGATGCTCGTGAGCGGAATTGACGACGAGGGCGACACCCGTCGCCGACGCTTCGCACGGAACCGGTTGCTCGACGAGCTCGATGCGCTGCTTGTGGGGGCTCGCGTTCCACCACTCCAAGAGCCCGGCATCGCCCCGGCTCCCCTGAAGCTGGATCGAACGACCGGGGGCCAGAAGGGCGCACAGCTCGGTGGCCATGATTTTCGCCCAGCGGCGGCTGCCGACGACGAGCCAGCGGTCGACCCCTTCAGACAATCTGGACGATCCGGCCCTGGTAGCCGGCATTCCTGAGGTAGGACTCGATCTCGGCCGGAATGTGCCAGGCCAGGTTCACGATCGTGTCGATCTCGGAGAAGCGGCCGAACAGCTCCTCGTCCGAACGGATCGGGATGCGGGTGCCGGGTACGTAATGGCCGACCTTGAGCGAGCCCGGCTTCTCGTAGACGCACTCGATCTCCGCTTCGGACAGCTCGAGCAGCGCAACCAAGATCGCCGCGCGTCCAGGGAATGCCTTCGCCACCAGCGGCCCGCGCTCCCGCGCCAGCTCCAGGATCTCCGCCCTCTTCTGCGGGGCCCAGCTCGCGACGAACGAGCGCATGGCGGTGAACTCGTCGAAGAATCCGGTCTCGCGCTGCAGGGTCTCATCCAATGCCGCTGACGGGTTGCCGTCCTTGCCGATGGTGACGCGGATGTTCCCGCCATAGCGGCTCGGGAACTCGACCGCGGCGACCGCCCTGCCGAGGCTGCCGGCGATGTGCACGAAGGAGGTCAGGCTGTAGGTGCGCGGATGCTCGTGGTAGAAGGTGTCGAACTGATTCGTCGCCAGTACCGAGCCGAGGTAGTGGTTCTCCACCACCAGCAGCGTGTCCTCGCTCATCAACTCCTCGAGCGCGCGCAGCAGCGCCGGCAGATCCTCGATGTGCGCGAACACGTTGGTGAACGTGATGACGTCGACGCGAGGATGCTGTACCCGGATCCTTCTTGCGGAGTCCTCGGAGAAGAAGTCGTTGAAGATCGCATGGCCCCGCCCGAGCGCGTCCTCATACGCTCCCGTGGGCTCCACGCCGACGGTGCTCGCGCCCTTCGCGGCGAACTTGTCGAGCAGGCTCCCGTCGTTGCACCCCACATCCAGGATGGTGCGGCCGGCCAGCGAGCCGAGCCTGGCCTCCACCGACGCCACGAGATCATCCAGTCCCGAGAGAACGTCAGCGGTGAAGCGGGACCGGTAGTGGTAGGTCTGGGGGAACAGCGTGACCTTCGGAACCTGGTACCGCTGGTGCGCGGTGCGGCACTGTTGGCAGTAGAGGATGTCGATCGGGAACACGTCGCACTGTTGAGAGCTTCCGACGGGAATCAGGTCGTCGCACAACGGGTGCTTGCCGAGGTCCAGCACTGGGGACAGCTCGCGCGTCCCGCACACTTCGCATCTTGTGATCTCGTTGTCCATATTCATCGTTCGAGTGCCCGGAATGCCTGGATCTGGCCCAGCGACACCGCTTGCATGTCCTCGTCGGAGAGCAGCCGATTCTGCCACTCGGCGATGAGTCTCAGCGCGTCGTCGACGGAGGTCCGCGGCCGCCAGCCGAGCTTTGCCGACGCCTTCGAGCAATCCAGCCTGAGCTGCGTCGCCTCGTGCAGGGCCGGGTCCGGGACCACGCGATACCGGATGCCGCCCTGCAAGTGGGTCCCCAGCCTCTTCACAAGGGCCTCGACGGAGAGCACGTCGCCGTCGCGGGGTCCGAAGTTCCAAGCTTCGGAGAACCCCGGCCCGTCGCTGTAGAGGCGCTCGGCGAGGGCCATGTATCCGTCGAGCGGCTCGAGCACGAGCTGCCATGGCCGGACGGCAGTCGGATTCCTGATGACCAGTTCCTCCGAGCGGTCGTGCGCGTCGAGAACGTCCGGTACCAAGCGGTCGGTTGCCCAGTCTCCACCGCCGATGACGTTCCCGGCGCGGGCGGTGGCGACAGCGACGCCATGCCGTCCGTGGTCGTCCGGATGGAAGTAGGACGATCGGTACGACGCCGTGACCAGCTCCGCGCACCCCTTGCTGCCGCTATAGGGATCGCGCCCCCCCAGCGGCTCGTTCTCGCGGTATCCCCAGTGCCACTCCCGGTTCTCGTAGCACTTGTCGCTCGTGACGATGACGACGGCCTTGGCGGTCGGATGGTGGCGAATCGCCTCGAGGACGTTCGCCGTGCCGAGGACGTTGGTCCGGAACGTCTCGATCGGATCCGCATAGGACGGCCTCACGAGCGATTGGGCCGCAAGGTGGAACACGATCTCGGGCCGGTGCTCGGCGAGGGTCTCCTTCAGGCGGTTCAGGTCGCAGACGTCGGCTTCGATCGAAGCGATCCGCTCGGCGACGCGCGAGACCACGAAGTTGTTCTTGGACGACGCCGGCGCGAGGCCGTAACCGACGACGCGCGCGTCCAGGTGGCTCAGCCACAGTGAGAGCCAGCTGCCTTTGAAACCGGTGTGCCCGGTCACGAGGACCGTCTTGTCGCGCCAGAACGCGTCGCTCACTGCCACGTCTTCCAGGGGGCGCTGCCGCGCGACCACAGGTCTTCGAGCAGGGTCCTGTCGCGCAAGGTGTCCATGGGCTGCCAGAAACCCCGGTGGCGGAAGGCCTTGAGCTCGCGCTCGCGCGCCATGCGCTCCATCGGGCCGCGCTCCCAGATCGTCTGATCCCCATCGATGTAGTCGATCACCTTGCGCGACAAGACGAAGAACCCCGCATTGATCAGGTCTCCGTCGCTTTCCGGCTTCTCGCGGAAGTCCACCACTTCGTCGGTCGACTCGATCTCCAGGGCGCCAAATCGCGCCGGCGGAGGAACAACAGTCAGCGTTGCCAACTTGCCGTGCGCGCTGTGAAACGCGAGCAGCTCCTTGATGTTGACGTCCCCGACACCATCGCCGTAGGTCATGCAGAAGACGTCATCCCCCTCGAGATACGGCGCCGCCATGCGCAGGCGCCCTCCCGTCATGGTGGATTCGCCTGTGTCGACCAGCGTCACCTTCCAGGGTTCGACATTCCGGCTATGCACCTTCATGGAGTCGTGTTCCATGTCGAAGGTGACGTCCGACATGTGCAGCGAATAGTTGAAGAAGTACTCCTTGATCTGGTAGCCCCTGTATCCGCAGCAGATGATGAACTCGTTGATGCCGAACGAAGAGTAGATCTTCATGATGTGCCAGAGGATCGGCTTACCGCCGATCTCGATCATCGGTTTGGGGCGGAGATGCGATTCCTCGCTTATACGGGTGCCCAACCCTCCAGCCAGAATCATGAGTTTCATGTCGATAGCGTGCGTTCGCGGTCAGCCGGCATCAGCCGCCAGTCGAGCAGCGGGCGCACCGAACCCGGAAGCTGGTACGAGTACTTGACATGCGTCCGGTGGGGATTCTCGTCGACATCGTCGACGATCACGAACCGCAGAGCATGGTGCTCGAAGAACTCGAGCGTGTGGCCCTCGCTCACCGTATTGACTTGCACGGTTACTGAATACGAGCCGTCATTCAGCAAGTGGGCGGGTATGTGGCAAACCGCCTCGTATCGCCCCGCACTGCGCCCTTGCTCGGCCGGCCAATCGTGCGGAAACGTGAGGAAGACGTACTCTCCCTCAGCATCGAGAACATGAAAGAAGGGAACGACCGCATCGGACAGGTCCTCGGTCACGGAATACAGGACATGCAGGTACACGTCCTCGAAGATCGAGAATTTGGAGACGACGTCCTGTCCGCGGTTGGTGATCCACGCGCGAACGAGCTCGACCTTCTGTTGCCTGCCGCCGGCCGCGCCGTGTCCGACGGCGCCGGGCCGGCTGGGATTCACCAGGCCCACGTAATCGTAGACGGCGTCGTCCGGATGGCCCGGACGTGACTCGGAGACGATCTCGCCGTGCTCGAGCACGAGCACGCGGTCGCAGAGACTCCTGACCGCATGGAGATCGTGCGAGACGAACACGACCGTGCGCCCTTCGACCGCGGTTTGGCGCATCTTCTCCATGGAACGTCGCTGGAAATCCATGTCTCCGACGGAGAGGACCTCGTCGATGATGAGGATCTCGGGATCGAGGTGGGCGGCCACCGAGAAGGCCAGCCGGACGAACATGCCGCTCGAGTAGCGCTTGACCGGCGTGTCGATGAAAGACCCGACACCGGAGAACTCGACGATCTCCTCGTAGCGATCGAGGATCTCCCGTCGGCCGAGACCCAGCAGCGTGCCGTTGAGGAAAATGTTCTCCCGCCCGGTGAGCTCCGGGTGAAAGCCGGTTCCAACCTCGAGCAACGACGTCGTCCTGCCGTGAAGCTCGATGCGCCCCTCGGTCGGCAGCGTGATGCGCGAGAGCAGCTTGAGCATCGTGCTCTTGCCGGCGCCGTTTCGGCCGATGATCCCGACCGCTTCGCCGAAGCCAACGTCGAAGCTCACGTCTCTGAGCGCCCAGAACTCCTGCTCCTGCGGGGCCCCGCGCTCGAGATCGCCACCCCTCCCGATGAGTCGCCGGACGGGTGAGAGCACCGCGTCGTTCAGCCTCTCCGCGAGCAACCCCGACGACTGGCCGCGCTCATAGCGCTTGCCGACGCCACGCACGCGGATGGCGGCTCGCGCCTCAGATGACATCGGCAAACAGGTGCTGGCGCCGCTCGAAGTAGATGAGTCCCGTGGGGAGCACGATGGCGATGAATCCGAGCGTGATCGCCAGGTGCGCGCCCGGGAACGGCGCTTCCGGTAGTGCGGTCCAGCGGAACAGCTCGACCATGCCCACCAGCGGATTGAACGCGTAGATCGTCTGAAGCCGATCGGGGACGAGCTCGAACGGATAGATGATCGGCGTGAGGAAGAGCAGCACCTGCAACATGAACGGCACGAGTTGCTGGATGTCCCTGTAACGCACGGAGATCGCGCTGAACCACAGGCCGATCCCGAGCGCGGCCAGGAAGGCCACCAGGGCGGCGCCGGGCAACAGCAGGATCTTCGGCTCCGGGACGACGCCGAACACGAGCATCGCGAGCACGAGAACGAAGCTCGACGCCACGAGGTCGATGACCGCCGGCGCGATCGCCGCCAGCGGGATGATGAGCCGCGGGAACCAGATCTTGGAGATGAGCGTCGCCCCCGCCACGGTCGAGTCGCTCACCCGTGTGAGTCCCATCGTGAAGAACAGCCAGACCGTCATCCCGGTGAGCGCGAAGACGCCGTAGGGCACGCCCTGCGAGGGAATCGAGCCGATGAGGCTGAGGAACGCCGAGTAGACGAGGGCGAAGGCGACCGGCTGCAGGATCACCCACACCAGGCCGACGACGGTCTGCTTGTAGCGCACCGCGATGTCTCGCCGTGCCATGAAGTACAGCGTGTCCCGATATCGCCAGAGCTCGGCGAAATCGGGCCAGTGGATGCCACGAGCAGGCTCGATCACCGCCGTCGGTCGCATCGACCCGGCGCTCTCGTGGCTTGCCACCATCACCGACCGGCCTGCGAGGAGGCGAGCACGTCCTCAGGGATCTCGAGCCGAGCGCCGGCGGCCGCCATCGAGTCGGCGTGGCGCGCCATGCACGACTCGATCCAGCGCAGGTTGTCGCGCATCCACGCGATCGTCCGCTCCAGCCCGTCGCGAAGCGCGACGTCCGCCTCGAACCCCAGCTCGCGCCGGGACTTCGAGGGATCTCCGTAGCGCTGGCCCGAGTGGTCCCAGTCGCGGGCGGGCGCGAGTGCGATCGGCGTCGGGTTGCCGGCCAGCTCGTTGATCGTCTCGGCCAGCTCGCGGATCGGCGTCTCCACACCGGACGCGAGGTTGTAGATCCCGCCCGGCTCGCCGCGCAGCGCACACGCCTCCAGGCCGCGCGCGAGGTCCTCGACGTAGATCAGGTCGCGCGTCGCGATGCCGCCGTTCTCGACGGGCAGCGCCTCGTGCCGCAGTGCCTTGTAGATGAAGGTAGGCGTGACGTTGCGCCAGACCGTGTTCACCGTCCCACGCCAGCGGCCGGCGCCGAGAACCTCCCCGGGCCCGTACACGTTCTGGAAGCGCGCCTTGACGAACGGCAGGCCGAAGCGGGACGTGTAGTAGTTGCCGTACAGCTCGCCGATGACCTTCGAGATCTGGTACGGCGAGTCCAGCCAGAGCGAGACCGGCGAGTCCTCGGTCGTGGCCGCGGCGCCCTCGAAGGTCTTCTCGGCCACCGTGCATCCGGCCGAGGCGTAGACCACGGCGCGCAGCGAGCCCGTCATGTCCTTCAGGCGCTCGCAGAGCTTCAGCGTCGTGAGCGTGTTGTGCTCGTGGTCGGCGAGCGGGTCCGCCATCGAGCTCTGGTTGCCATGGAACGTCGACAGGTGGAAGACGTAGTCGAGGTCGTCCGGCAGCCCGGCGAGCACGTCGTCGTCGTTGATCGACGCCTCGACGAACCGGACGCGACCGTCGTCGGGCACGTTCTCGCGCTCGGCCGACAGCAGGTTGTCGACGACGACGACCTCGCGCGGCTCGTGCGCGAGCAGCGATCGCACGAGGTTCGAGCCGACGAAGCCGGCGCCGCCGACGACCAGGATCCGGGCGTCGGTGAAGGCGCGATCGCTCACTTCGTGGGCACCTTCAGGTGCGTGAAGGTCTGCTCGACGCCGCGCTCGCGGTAGTAGTCGATGGCGCGCGCGACGCCGTCCTCGAGCGGTGTGCGGATCCGCCAGCCCTCGAAGTCCTCGTGTGTGCGCGACGGATCGAGCAGGATCGTGTACGCGTCGTCCTCCCCGCGCGGGCGCACCTCGACGGGCTCGTCGAGCTGGATGTCGAGTGCGGCGATCGTGGCGTCGAACAGCTCCTTGATCGAGAAGTCCGAGCCGGACGAGACGTGATACTTCCCCCGGCCCTTGCCGGCGAGCGCAAGCATGACGACGTCGATCAGGTCGTCGACGTAGATGAAGTCGCGCCGGGTGTCCATCACGAAGCACGGCTTGCCGGCGGTGAGGCGCTGGAAGAACGTCGGCAGCGGGCCCGAGATGTTGCGCGGCCCGTAGGCGTTGGCCAGGCGGAACGAGACGTAGTTCGGCAGGCCGAGCTCGATGTACTGCTCGCCGGCCGTCTTCGAGATCGCGTACGACGAGTCGGGGCGCACGGGGTGCCCCAGGGTCACGGGCTGCTCTGAGGGCTGCGTGCCGTAGCAGAGCGCGGTGTGGAAGTAGATCAGCCGGTCGAGCCCCGCGGCCTGCGTCGCCTTGACCACGTTCGCCGTGCCCAGCGCGTTGGTGCGGACGTCCTCGCCCCAGGCGTCGGGATCCTTGTACGCCGCGGCCGCGTGGACCACGTGCGTCGGCGCGAACCGCTCGAACGCCCGATCGACCGCTGCGCCATCCGCGATGCTGTCCTCGACGAGCGTCAGGCCCTCGCGCTCGGCCAGGTTGTCGCGCCGGCCGGTGGCGAAGTTGTCGATGACGAGGACCTCGCGACCCTCGTCGAGCAGGCGGTCGGCGAGGTGCGAGCCGATGAAGCCGCCCCCGCCGGTGATCAAGACCTTCATAGAGTCGTCGCAGTCCTTTCCTGGGTCAGCAGTCGCTTGAACTCGTCCTCGCGGTCATGGAAGGCCCGCTGCCAGAGCTCCAGGTTCAGCAGACCCCAGACCTTGCGCCCGAACCGCGACTCGCGGCTGAGCTCGGCCAGCACGCGACCGCTGTCGACGTAGGGCCGCCCACGCGCCGCCTCGCTCGAGAACACGTCGGTGAAGAACTCCCGCGCCGGGCCGCCCATCCAGTCGGTGAGCGGCACGGGGAAGCCCATCTTGTCCTTGCGCTCGGCGATGGCGTCGGGAACGAGTGTACGAGTGGTCTCCTTGAAGATGTGCTTCATCCGGCCGTCGCGGAACTTCGAGTCGGCCGGGATCGTGGCCGCGAGCTCGACGAGGCGGTGGTCGAGCAGCGGCACGCGCGACTCGAGCCCGTGGGCCATCGAGACGCGGTCCTCGACCTGCAGCAGCGCGGGCAGGAGCGTCTTGAAGTCGAAGTGGGTCATCTTGTCGAAGTAGGACTCGTGACCGACGTTGCTGCCATTGAAGATCGTTCGGAACGTCTCGAACGGCTCGTAGCCGCCCAGCGCGCCGAAATCGACGATCCCGTCGAGGTCGGGCGCGCGGTTGATCAGGCGGAAGTAGCGAGCGTCGAGGTCCTCGAAGAGGCCGGCGCCCCAGAAGTGGCTCATTAGCGGCTTGTAGTTCTCGAGGGCGGTGAGGTTCGGGATGATCGACTCGTACGTGACGACGAAGCTGCCGCTGTGCATCGTGCCGTCGATCGCTGCCTTGATGCACTGCTCGAAGTAGGCGATCAGGTAGCGCGCATAGCCACCGAACACCTCGTCGCCGCCTTGGCCGCCGAGGATCACCTTGCAGGCCCGGCTCGCCGCCCGCGAGACCATGTATTGCGGGAACGAGCCCGGACCGGCGGCCGGATAGTCCATGTGGTACGCGATCGTCTCGATACTCCCGAGGAAGTCCTCGACGCCGATGTCGACCTCGTGGAGGTCGAGCCCGCGCCGGTCGGCCACGATGCGGGCATACCGGCTCTCGTCGAATCGCGGATCCTCGGAGAACTTGCCCACGAAGGCCTTCATCGGGTCGCCGCCGGAGTACACGCTCGCTACCGACGCAACCGCGCTCGAGTCCAGGCCGCCGCTCAGGTACGACGCGACCGGCACGTCGCTGCGCAGGTGCAGCCGCACCGATTCGTGCAGCAGCTCCTCGATCCTCGACTCGAACCAGCGGGTCGTGTGGCTCCAATCGAGCTCGTAGTAGACCTCCCAGTAGCGCTCCTCGCGCACGGTTCCGCCGGCGACCGTGAGCTTGTGGCCGGGCTGGAGCTCGCGGACGCCCTCGAACAGGGTCTTGCCAGCAAGGCAGAATTGGAACGCGAGGTAGTCCTTCAGCGCCTCGGGGTCGGTGGCGATCCGTGGCAGGAACGGCATGAGCGCCTTCGCCTCGGACGCGAAGTACAGGACGTCGCCGACGACCGCGTACACGAGCGGCTTGATCCCGAAGCGATCGCGCGCGATGAACAGCTCGCCGCGCCGCTCGTCCCAGACCGCGTAGGCGTACATACCGCGTAGCCGGTCCAGCGAGCCGGCGCCCCAGCGCCGGTAGGCGGCGAGCACGACCTCGGTGTCGCAGTCGGTGGCGAAGCGCTCGCCGGACAGGTCGGCGCGGACCTCGGGGTAGTTGTAGGCCTCGCCGTTGTAGGTGATGACGTTGCCGGCTTCGTCGCTCATCGGCTGGTGGCCGTGGGCGATGTCGATGATGCTGAGGCGGCGGTGGGCGAAGCCGACGTGGCTGCGCGGGTGCGTCCAGATGCCCGCGTCGTCAGGTCCGCGGTGGGCGACGAGGTCGCTCATGACCTCGAGCCTGCGCGCGAGATCGGGCACGGGTGCGCCCTTCAGCGAGATGATTCCGGCGATTCCGCACATGGGGCTGGTGACTGCAAACGCGCGTACTGGCGTCGCGATTCGCAGTTGCGTCAGTCTAGGACCGGCCGCAGCCGATCACGTACCAGCCCGCCACGCGGCCGATCCGATCGAGCACGCGCGGGTTGCGCAGCGGAGGCAGCAGCGGCTCGAGGAACGCCGTGAACGGGGTGTCCTGCGCCTTGAACTGGCGCACACTGGTCGTGACCGTGGCGAAGCCGGCCTCGCGCAGCAGGCGGCGCGTCTGGCGCGGCGAGTAGACGCGCACGAGCGGACGCGCCCCGACGGTGGAGTGCTCGACGTGCGACAGCACGGCCTCCATCGAGCCCTCGGTGAACAGCTTCCGCTTCCAAAGCCCCCAGTAGCCGACCTGGGCGAGCCAGTAGTGCAGGGATGAGCGGTTGTAGACGATGATGCGCGCCTCGCCGCCGGGCCGGAGCACGCGCCGGATCTCGCGCAGCGCCTTCTCGATGTTCGGCGTGTGGTGCAGCACCCCGTTGCTCGACACGCGGTCGAAGCTGTCGTCGGGGAACGGCAGCTCCTCGGCGTCGCCGAGCACGACCGTGCCGGGCAGGCCGTACGCGGCGAGGTGTGCGCGGGCGAGGTCGGCGTGGCGCGGCGTGAGGTCGATGCCGGTCACGTTCGCGCCGGCGCGGGCGAAGCGGACGAGGTCGATCCCCTGGCCGCAGCCGACGTCCAGCACGTCGAGGCCGGCGGTCCCGGCGTACCCGAGCTGGTCGGTCATCCACGGCGCGTACTCGACACGGCTCTGCTCGAGCGCCTCGAAATAGGCGCGGGTCCCGGTCTCCCCGGCGGCGGCGTTCTCGCCGCAGGGGTCCGCGGTCCACTGCTCGATCGTGGCCTGCTTGTACGCCGCGTCGCTCATCCGTTCAAGCTTAGTCGCGATGCCCGCGGTCACCGTCGTGGTCACCTGCTTCGAGCTCGGCGCCTACCTCGGCGAGGCGGTGGGCAGCGCGCTCGCGCAGGAGGCGCACGTCGTCGTCGTCGACGATGGCTCCCAGGAGCCGGCAACCCTCGCGGCGCTCGAGGCGCTGCCGGACTCCGTCGAGCTCGTGCGCCAGGAGAACCGCGGCGCCGCCGCAGCGCGCAACACCGGGCTCGAGCGCGTGCGGACGCGGTACGCGCTCGTGCTCGACGGCGACGACCGGCTTGCCCCGGGCGCGCTCGCAACGCTGCGTCGTGTGCTCGACGCAGAGCCGGAGATCGGGTTCGCGTACGGGCTGATGGAGCAGTTCGGCGAGATGAACGGCGTGCTGCGCTTCCCGCCCTACGACCCGTACGCGCTGCTGTACCGGCACACGATCGGGCTCAGCGCGCTGGCCCGCACCGAGGTCTTCGAGCGCACCGGCGGCTTCGACCCCGCGTTCGGCGCGTACGAGGACTGGGAGCTGTGGCTCCACGCGCTCGCCTGCGGCCATCGCGGGCGCCAGGTGCCCGAGGTCACGCTCCACTACCGCCGCCGCGCGGGCTCGAAGCACGGTGCCGACCGGCGCGAGTATCGCGGCGCGGTCCGAGCGCTGCGGGCTAAGCACTCCGGGCTGTACGCGCGACGCGATGAACTGGGGCGAGAGAGCGCACTGGGACCGCTGGGGCGGGCGTGGTATCGGGGCTTCTGGGGAGCGCGGCCGGTGCCCGCGGGGCTCGAGGCCGCCGTGCATCGGCTGCTCTGGCGGCCCGGCTAGACCGGTTTGCGCCCGCGCACCACCGAGAACCACCCGAGGCGGTCGCCGGTGATTCGGGCGAGCGGTCCCGCCCAGCCGCGGTCGTACGGCGTCGAGACCTTGTCGACGCGCAAATCGTCGAGACCCGCGAACAAACCCCGGAGCTCTCGCCTCGTGTATGCCTTCGTTCCCTCGCTCTCCATGTGAGCGGCGACGACGTCCGCGAGCGAGTGCCAAGGCCGCCCGCGCAGGAGCGCGTGCTTCGCCCACAGCCCGTACGCGACCCACGAATGACGCGAGTACAGCATGATGCAGGCGTCGCCGCCGGGGGCAAGCACGCGGAGGGCCTCCGCGATCGCCCGCTCGTCGTTCGGTGTGTGGTGGAGCACGCCCCAGGAGTAGACGCGGTCGAACGCGCCGTCGGCGAACGGCAGGCGCTCGGCATCGGCCTGGACCACCTCGGCCTCGAGCCCCTCCAGCTCCACCCGCCGGCGCACGAGCTCGACCGCGTGCTCGGTGAGGTCGACGCCGGTGGCGATCGCGCCGGCGCGGACGAAGCGGATGAAGTCGGTGCCCACGCCGACGCCGATCTCGAGCAACCGCAGCCCGCGCGCGCCGGCGAAGTCGGCGTAGGCGGGGATGAACGGCTCGAGCTCGTTGCGCGTGCGCTCGACGTTCGCGAAGAACTCCGGCGAACCCTCCGCGGCTTCGCCGTGGGCGGCGCCGCAGGGCTCCGCCTCCCAGAAGTCCTGCACCCGAGATTTCTGGTCGACCTGCGTCATGACGCCGCCCCGATGGTGGCAGACGCCGTGGTTATCGTCTGCCGGCATGACTGCGTCGCTGCGACGGGGCGCCGCGGCCTGGTGGCGGCTCGGGCCGATCGCCGGCACGCGCGCGGCCGTGAAGGCCGTCGTCCGCATCGCCCGCGCTCCCGCGCGCCGCGCTCGCCTACGCGTGGCGCCGTTGCGCGCCCGTCCGCGCGAGGTCCGCGACGCGCTCGGCGGCGACGCGGTCGCCGCGCTGCGCGGTCCGGCGCTGGCGGCGCTGCCGGCGGTGGCCGGCCTCGAGCGGCGTCTGGAGGCCTACGGCGAGGAGGACCGCCGGTCACTGCTCGAGCGCGCCGACGCGATCCGCGCCCACCGGTTCGACCTGCTCGGCTCCGGCCCAGTCGATCTCGGCCCGAGGATCGACTGGCGCACCGATTTCAAGACCGGCCGGCGGTGGCCGCTCGCGCACATCTCGCAGGTGGCGATCGTGTTCGGCGACGGCTCGGACATCAAAGTGCCGTGGGAGCTCACGCGCTTCCAGCACCTCCCGCTGCTGGCAGCCGCCCACAAACTGACCGGCGAGCCGGCCTACCTCGACGAGATCGGGGCGCAGATCGAGTCGTTCATCGCCGCCGACCCGGTCGAGTTCGGCCCCAACTGGGCGTGCACGATGGACGTCGCGATCCGCGCGGCGAACTGGGTCGCCGCGCTCGCCATGGTCGCGGAGGCGCACCCTCCGTGGCTCGATCGCGCGGTCGCGTCGCTGCTGCTCCACGGCCGCTTCATCCGCTCGCACCTCGAGTGGGGCGAGACGCGCGGCAATCACTACCTGTCGGACATCGTCGGCCTGCTGCCGGTCGCCGCCCTGTTCTCCGGCGGCCGCGAGGGCCGCGCGTGGTTGTCGTGGGGCGCGCTCGAGCTCGCCGCCGAGATGGAGCATCAGGTGCGCCCCGACGGCTGCGGCCACGAGGCCTCGATCCCCTACCACCGCCTCGTCGCCGAGCTGTTCGTGGCCGGCACGCAGGCGGTCGACTCGCAGCTCCCGGATGCGTTCACGCCGGCGTACCGCGAGCGGCTCGAGGCGATGCTGCGCTTCGCGGCCGCCTACACGCGGCCGGATGGCGACGCGCCGATGGTCGGCGACAACGACTCCGGCCGCTTCCTGCCGCTCGACGCCTACGGAGACGGGTACCGCTCGCACCGCCACCTGCTCGAGGGCCGCCCGCCCGCCAGCGGCCACGCCGCCTTCCCGCACGGCGGCTACTGGGTGCTCCGCGGCGGCGACCTGTGGGCGCTCGTGCGCTGCGGTGACGTCGGCCTGAACGGCATCGGTGGCCATGCCCACAACGACGCGCTGAGCTTCGAGCTGAGCCTCGGCGAGCAGCCGCTCGTGGTCGACCCCGGCACCTTCGTCTACACGCCGGATGCCGCCGAGCGCAACCGGTTCCGCTCGACCGCCTGGCACAGCACGGTGCAGGTCGGCGACGAGGAGCAGAACCCGCTCCGCTCCGACTACCTGTTCGCGATGGACGACCGGCGCCGCGCACACGCGATCGAGTGGGCGCCGGGCGACGGCGGCCGCGCCGTCTTCGCCGGCCGCCACGAGGGCTTCCCCGGCGCCGCCCACGAGCGGCGGTTCGAGTTCGACGGCCCGGCCGGCACGCTCACGCTGGACGACACCGTGCACGGCGCCGACGGGCGCACGCTGACCTGGACGTTCCCGCTCCCTCCCGGCGCCCGTGTCCGCACTACTCCCGGCGAGGCGGTCGCCGAGATCGGCGCCGTGCGGCTGACCATCCGCGGTGAGGGCATCGACTTCACGGTCGAGGAGGGCTCGTATGCGCCCGTCTACGGCGTCCGCGAGCCGGCCCCGTTCGTGCGGGGGCGCCGCGCCGGCGGCGACGTTCAGCGGATCACGCTGAGCGCCGCGCGCCAGTAGGCGCGCAGCGCGGCCCGCAGTAGCCGGCTGCGGGCGAGCGGGCCGAGGTCCGGCGACGAGAGGTCCGGAGTCAGGAGCCGCGCGAACTCGCGCGCGCCGATCGCCCGGCGGGCCTGGATCGCCCGGCGCTCGCGCAGCAGCCGCGGGAGCGCCCGCAGCGTGTCGGCGTGCGCCTGCAGCTTCGGCCGCCCCCAGCCGGAGGTGGGAGCGACGATCAGCAGCGCGAGCTCGGTGGCCAGCAGGGCCGGGGCCAGCGCCGCCAGCAGCGGCGCCGGATAGGTGCGAATGACGGTCGCGGCGCGGTTGCGCTCCAGCAGGCGCCACTTGTACGCGCCCTTGGCGAACGCGTAGTCGTGGTCCACGCGGGCCGCCGGCTCGACGCCGACGCGCCCGCCCCTCAGCCGCAGCCGGAGCGAGAGGTCGACGTCCTCGCAGTACATGAAGAACTCCGGCGGGAAGCCGCCCAGCTCGCACCAGCACCGGCGCGGCACGGCCAGGCAGGCGCCGGACGCGAACGCGACCTCGCGCGGGGCAGCCGGCGCGGCGCTCAACGGCTCGCCGACCTGGCCCGACCAGGCGATCCCCGTGAAGTGGACGATGCCGCCGGTGGTGTTAAGGACGTCGCCGGCGGTCACGACGCCCATCCAGGCATCCCAGCCGCCGTCCAGCGGCCGCCGGATCGCGTCCGCGAACCCAGGCGCCACCACGGCGTCGGGATTGAGGAACACGAGCAGCTCGCCGCCCGCGATCGAGGCGCCTACGTTGGCGGCCGCAGCGAACCCGAGGTTGCGGTCCTGGCGCAGCAGGCGCGCCGTCGGGGCGAGCTCCCGCAGGCGCTCCACGCAGCCGTCGCGCGACGCGTTGTCGACGACGATCAGCTCGTCGCCGGCGCCGAGTTGGTCGACCAGCGGCGGCAGCGAACGGGCGAGCGCCGCGCCGCTGTCAAAGGTCACCACGACGACGGACAGCCCGGTCACGCCGGGCGATGCTAGTAGGCTGTCGGCCGCCGGCAGGGCTCAAAGGACGCCGGCGAAACTTCCCGTCGTCCCAGCCGTCCTTGATTCGAGTGCTCCACTACCCGCACAACCGGTGCCTCGCCGTGGTACCGGCGTACAACGAGCAGGATTCCATCCTCGCTGTGTTGCAGTCGCTGCGCGAGCACGCGTCCGACTTCGACGTACTCGTGGTGGATGACGGCTCGACGGACGACACGCTCCATCTCGCGGAGGCGGCGGGAGCGCGGGTCTTGCGGTTGCCGTACAACCTCGGCATCGGCGGCGCCGTGCAGGCGGGCTTCCGGTTTGCTCAGGACCACGGCTACGACCGCATGGTGCAGGTCGATGGCGACGGGCAGCACGACCCGAGCGAGATCCACCGCCTCATGGCAACGATGGAGCAGGATCTGGCGGTCGACGTCGTCTGTGGATCGCGCTTCCTCACCGAGGACTACCGGTATCCGGCCCCGATCAGCCGCCGGACGGGCATCCACATCTTCGCGTTCATCCTCTCGCGGATCATGCGCCAGCGCGTGAGCGATCCGACGTCCGGCTTCCGGCTCTACAACGATCGCGCGATCGCGCTCTTCGCGCGCGACTATCCGCACGACTATCCGGAGGTCGAGGCGGTGCTGATGGTGCATCACCACCGCCTGAAGATGGCCGAGGTCCCCGTGCGCATGTTCGCGCGCAGCGGCGGGGTGTCGTCGATCAAGTCCGGTAAGTCCGTGTACTACATGCTCAAGGTGCTGCTGGCCCTGTCCGTCGGACTGGCGCGGGTGCGGCCCGTTCCCGAGCCCGGTGACGCCGCGCCCGTCGCCGCGGAGCAGGGTATTTGATGGATAGCCGCATCCAGGTTGTCGCCATCGTCGGCGCGATGGCCCTGCTGCTCATCGTCCTGGAGCTGGTCCGCCGCAGGCGCCTGATGGAGCGCTACGCGCTGCTGTGGATGTTGAGTGCGGTGGTCATCCTCGGACTCGCGGTCTGGCAGGACGCGTTGCAGCGGATCGCCGAGGCGATGGGCATCGTCGCGGCGCCCAACGCGCTGTTCTTCGTGGCCGTCGCCTTCATCCTCCTGCTGCTGCTGCACTTCTCGGCCGCGATGTCGCGGCTCGCGGATCAGTCGAAGGTGATCGCTCAGCGGCATGCCATCCTCGAACAGCGCGTGCGTGAACTCGAGGAGGCGCAGCACCGCCCGGTGCCGTCGTCGCGCGAGGGCGAAGAAGCGTCACTGGTCCGCTGGGGCCGCTGAGCGCGGATGTGCGGGATCTGCGGCATCGTCGGGTTCTCCGACGCCTTCGACGCGAGCGAGCGGACCGTCGTCGCCATGAGCGACACGATCGCGCACCGCGGGCCTGACGACTCGGGCGCCTGGACCGACCCGGCGAACCGCGTGGCACTCGGCCACCGGCGGCTGTCGATCGTCGACCTCTCGCCGGCCGGCCACAACCCGATGCCGAACGAGGACAGCACGGTCTGGATCACATACAACGGCGAGGTCTACAACCACGCCGCGCTCCGCAAGGAGCTCGAGGCCAAGGGCCACGTGTTCCGCTCGCACGCCGACACGGAGGCGATCCTGCACCTCTACGAGGAGGAAGGGCCGGCCTGCGTCGAACGCCTCGAGGGCATGTTCGGCTTCGCGATCTGGGACTCGCGGCGGCGCGAGCTGTTCCTGGCCCGCGACCGGCTGGGCGTCAAGCCGCTCTACTACGCCCAGACCCCCGGCGGCTTCGTGTTCGGCTCGGAGATCAAGGCGATCATCGAACACCCGCAGATCACGGCCGATCTCGACGAGGAGGCCTTCGGGCACTACCTGACCTTCGTCTCCACGCCGGCGCCCCTGACGATGTTCAAGGGCGTCCGCAAGCTCGCTCCGGCCGAGCGGATGGTCGTGTCGGCCGACGGCAGCGTCCGCTCGGACATCTGGTGGGACCCGATGTCGAGCGACGCCGCGCGCGAGGTGGCCGGGATGGGCGAGGCCGAGCTCCAGGACCGGCTGCTCGAGCTGCTGCGCGACTCGGTCGGCAAGCGGATGATGTCCGACGTCCCGTTCGGCGTCTTCCTCTCCGGCGGCGTCGACTCGTCGACCAACGTCGCGCTGATGGCCGAGCTGATGGACGACCCGGTGCGGACCTACTCGGTCGGCTTCAAGCGGCACGAGAAGTACAACGAGCTCGAGTACGCGCGCCGGATCGCCGAGCGGTTCGGCACCGACCACCACGAGATCGTCATCGACGAGGGCGACCTCGTCGACTTCCTGCCGGAGATGATCCACCACCAGGACGAGCCGATCGCCGACTGGGTGTGCGTGCCGCTGCACTTCGTGGCCAAGCTCGCCCGCGAGGACGGCACGATCGTCGTCCAGATCGGCGAGGGGTCGGACGAGATCTTCCACGGCTACCAGGTCTACATCGACGCCGTGGCGCGGCGGCAGCGCTTCTGGGAGCCGTTCCAGCGCGTCCCGACGACGCTGCGGCGCGCGATCGGCCGCTCGGCAGTCGGCCTGAGCCGCCGGACCGGCCGGCTCGGCTTCCACGCCGCCTACCTCGACGACGCGGCGCGCGGGCGCCAGCCGTTCTGGGGCGGGGCGATCGCCTGGCAGGGGCACCTGAAGTCCCAGCTGCTGGCAAACGGACACGGCCGGCAGGACTCCTACGAGATCGTCGACCGCCTGTGGAACGCCGCCGGCCCGGACGCCGACCTGCTCCAACGGATGACGTACCTGGAGCTGCGCCAGCGGCTGGCCGAGCTGCTGCTGATGCGCGTCGACAAGATGCTGATGGCGACCTCGGTCGAGGGCCGCGAGCCGTTCCTCGACCACCACCTGGTCGAGTTCGCCATGGCGCTACCGCCGCACTTCAAGGTCCGCGACGGCGTCGGCAAGATCCTGCTCAAGCAGGCGGTCGACGGCCTGATCCCGCACGACATCGTCTACCGCAAGAAGATGGGCTTCGGCGCGCCCGTCAGCGAGTGGTTCCGCGGCGAGCTGGGCGAGCGCGCCCAGCAGCAGATCCGCGACTCGTCGCTCGCGGAGCGCGGGCTGATCGACTACGACCTCGTCGACGAGCTGTGGGACCAGCACCGGGCCGGCCTGGAGTGGAGCTTCCAGCTCTGGAACCTCTACAACGTGTCCGCCTGGCACGACTACTGGGTCGCCGGGCGGTCCCTGGCGAGCTAGCCGGGAGGTCAGCTCCCCGTCAGCGCGACGGTACGTGCCAGGCCTTCGCGGCGCGTGGCGTCGAGCGATTGCTGGAGGCCTTCGAGCACCCGCACGACCCGGAGGCCGGCCGGGCCGTCGGAGATCGGCGTCGCTCCGGTGCGGATGCAGTCGACGAAGTGCTGGACCTCCGTCCGCAGCGGCTCGACGTTCGAGATCCGCGGGCTCCAGATGTCGCCCGACCGCGTGATGTACTCGCCGTACGAGTTCGTCTGCTCGTCGAAGCCCTTGTCGTAGACGGTGATCTTGCCCTCGAGCGCCATGTCGTCGAAGGTCGCCATCCGCGTCTCGCCGACAACCGTGAACCGGCGCTCCTTGTGCGGGTCCAGCCAGGACAGGTGCAGGTGCGCCGCCAGTCCGGACGGGAACCGCAGGAAGCAGAACACGACGTCCTCGATCGCCTCGCGCATGTAGCTCTCGCCGCGCGCCTCGACCTCGTAGGGCTCCTCGCCGGCGAGGCGCAGCAGCACCGACACGTCGTGAGCGCCGAGCGACCACAGTGCGTTCTCGTCGGCGCGCAGCTTGCCGAGGTTCAGGCGGTTGCCGTAGATGTAGAGGATCCGCCCGAGCTCGCCGCCGTCGATCAGCTCTTTGAGCTTCATGACGCCGGGGTGGTACTCGAGCAGGTGACCGACCATCAGGACCCGGCCGGCGGCCTCGGCGGCGGCCACGACGGCCTCCGCGTCGGCGGCGGACTGGGCCATCGGCTTCTCGACGAAGCAGTGCTTGCCGGCCTCGAGCACGCGCAGGGCGAGCCCGGCGTGGCTTGGCACCGGCGTCGCCAGCGCGACGGCGTCGACGCTCTCGTCGGCGAGCACCTCGTCGAGGTCCCCAGTGAAACGCACGCCGGGGAACTGCTCGGCGACGCGCGCGCGATTGTCTTCAGAGGCGTCACAGCACCATGCGAGCTCGGTGTCCGAGAGCCGCGCGATGTTGCGCGCGATGTTCGGACCCCAGTAGCCCAGCCCGGCGACGGCGACGCGAAGAGGGCGTGCGGTGGTCATCGATCGCCGTGAGTCTAGAAGCGGGCTTCCTAGAATGCCGAGCGTCGGCATGGACCGGTCGCCCACGCACGCCGCCGCGCCGTCCACCGCGGGCCGCGCCACACCGCCCACGGCGGCCGTACTGGGCATCCCGCTCGCGCTGGTCGACTACGAGCGAACGCTCGATTGGATCGACGCGACGGTGGCGGCCCGCCGGCCAGGCTACATCTGCGTGGCGGCCACGCACACCGTGATGGCCTCGCAGGATGATCGCGAGCTCCGCGAGGCCGTGCTCGGCGCCGACTTCACGGTCCCGGACGGCCAGCCGCTGGTCTGGGCGCTGAACCTGCTCGGCCATCGGCTCGACGACCGCGTCTACGGCCCGGATCTGATGGACCGGGCGTGCGCGCGGGCCGCGCGTACCGGGCGCCGCATGTACCTCTATGGCGGCCGCGACCAGGGCACGCTCGTGCAGCTCACACGCAACCTGCGGCTGCGCCACGCGGGCCTGCAGATCGTCGGCGGCCACGTGCCGCCCTACCGCGAGCTCACCCACGAGGAGGAGGCGGCAGTGGCGGCGGACATCCGACGCTCGGGCGCCGAGGTCGTGTGGGTGGGCATCGGCGTCCCGAAGCAGGAGAAGTGGATGGCGCGCATGAGCCCGCGGCTGCAGTCACACGTGCTCATCGGGGTGGGCGCGGCGTTCGACTTCCACGGCGGCCTGATCCCGCAAGCGCCCCGGAGGCTCCAGAAGCTTGGGCTCGAATGGGCGTTCCGGCTGGCCCAAGAGCCCCGCAGGTTGTGGCGACGCTACCTGCGCTACAACCCGCGCTTCGTGGTCGGGTTCGCCCGCCAGTGGGCGCGAGAGCGCCTGAAGCGGCCTCGCTAGCCTCGATCGATGCTCAATCCCAACCTCGGGCGGGTTCTGAGCGCCGTCGGCGCATGCCTGCTCATCGTCACGCTGTTCGTCGTCTGGTACGACATCGATCGCACCGCCGCCGAAGGGACCACGACCGCGACGGGATGGCAGGCGTTCCCGCGCCTGCGGATCATCGTCCTCGTGGGGGCCATCCTCACCTTCCTCACGGCGCTTCCGCGACAGACGCGCCCGGTGCTGGTGGCGCGCACGCTGCTCGGCCTGGTCGTCGGCGGCCTGATCATGCGCCGCATCATCGACATGCCTGACCTGAGCTACCCCCAGCACCCGCAGATCGGGATCTGGGTCGCCTTCCTGGGCGCCGTCCTCGTCGCGCTCGGCGGGCTCGTCGACACCGGCCGCCGGGTCGTCCAGGCCTACCCAGGCCTTGGAGGCGTCGGGAGATCTCCCGCGCTGCCGCCGGGCGACGGCGGCTCCTCCGGCGGCGCCGCCGTGCGGGTGCCGAACGAGGCGGAACGAGAGCGCCTGCTGCGCCGCTAGATTCCTGGTCGTGTACGACGTCTCGGTGATCGGGCTCGGCCGGGTCGGCCTGCCGCTCGCGCTCGCGTTCGCCGACGCCGGGCTGCGCGTGCTCGGCGTCGACAAGGACGCCGAGCGGCTCGAGGCGGTGCGCTCGAAGCGGATGCCGTTCAAGGAGCCGGGAACCGACGAGCTGCTCGCCCGCGTGACGCTCGACGTGTCCGCGCGGGCGACCGACGCGGCGTCCTCGCAGGCGATCGTGCTCACGCTCGGGACGCCGACGCTGTCCCACGTCGAGATCGACATGGGCGACATCCGCTCGGTGCTCGACGACCTGCTGCCGGTCCTGCGCCCCGACCATCTGCTGGTGCTGCGGTCCACGGTCGCGCCTGGCACGACCGAGTTCGTGGCCGGCTACCTCGAGAAGCAGCGCGGGTTCACCGCCGGCGAGGACGTGTTCGTGGCGCATGTGCCGGAGCGGATCGCAGCCGACCGCTTCATGGCCGAGATCGGGACGCTGCCGTGCATCGTCGGCGGGGTCGGCGAGGGCTCCGGCGAGCGCGCGGCGCGGCTGTTCGAGGCGCTCGGCGCACCGATCGTGCAGACGACGCCGGTCCAGGCCGAGCTGGCGAAGATCTGGACCAACATCCTGCGCTACACGACGTTCGCGCTCCCGAACCTGCTGATGATGGACTGCGAGCGGTACGGCGCGAACGTGTTCGACGTCATCGACCTCGTCAACCGTGACTATCCGCGCGGCGGCATGGCGATGCCGGGGCTCACCGCCGGCACGTGCCTGCGCAAGGACTTCGCGTTCTCAGAGGAGAAGTCGAACGCGCCGGGGATGCTGCTCGGCGTGTCGCGCGTGCACGAGAGCGTCCCGCTGTTCCTGATCGACGGCGTGAAGCGGCGGCTCGGCGGGTCGCTGCGCGAGCGCAAGGTCGCGGTGCTGGGGCTGGCGTTCAAGCGCGACACCGACGATGAGCGCGACTCGCTGTCGCACAAGCTGATCCGGCTGCTCGAGCGCGAGCTTGCCGACGTCGCGGTCCACGATCCGGTGGTGGCGACGCCGACGTCGTCGTTCGAGCAGGCGGTCGAGGTCGCGGACGTCGTGTTCGTGGCCACCAACCACAGCGCCTTCGAGCGGCCCGACGCGCTGGCCGCCATCGCCGAGCGGGCGAAGGCGGACTGCCTGGTCGTCGACCCGTGGAACACGCTCGGCGCCGCGCAGGTCTTCGCGTACGCGAACGAGATCGCCGCCCTGCGCACGTGAGCCGCGTCCTCGTCACGGGCGGCGCCGGCACGATCGGGGCCGCGGTGGTGCGGCGGCTGCTCCGGGATCCCGACTTCGAGGTCCGCGTGTCCGACCAGCGGGAGGCGCCGGGCTGGATGCGCGAGGGCGCGTCGATCCACACCGGCGACCTGCGCGAGCTCGACGAGGCGCGGAAGGCGATCCGCGGCTGCTCGCACGTCATCCACCTGGCCGCGATCGTGGGCGGGATCGCGAACTTCCACAAGCTCCCGTTCACGCTGTCGGAGGTCAACCACGCGCTCTACAACGCGGTCTTCCGGGCGGCGATCGACGAGGGCGTCGAGCGCTTCAACTACGTGTCCTCGAGCATGGTGTTCGAGAACGCCGATGAGTTCCCGACGCGCGAGGACTACCTGCCGCGCTGCCCGCCGCCGCGCTCGGCGTACGGGTGGTCGAAGCTCGCCGGCGAGGTCTACTGCCGCGCGGCGCATGACGAGTTCGGCCTCCCGTTCACGATCTGCCGACCGTTCAACGCCTATGGGCCGGGAGAGTTGCCGGAGGACGAGCCCGGCATCGCCCACGCGGTGCCGGATCTGTTGCGCAAGTCGCTCGCCGGGATGCGGCCGCTCCCGATCTTCGGCTCCGGCGAGCAGACGCGAACCCTGACGCACGTGGACGACGTGGCCGATGGCGTAGTGACCGCCACGGCCCATCCGGCGGGCCTGAACGAGGACTTCAACATCTCCGCGAGCGAGGAGCTCACGGTGGCGCAGATCGCACGCATCTGCTGGGAGGCGTGCGGCAACGACCCCACCGACTTCGAGCTCGCGCACGAGCCGTCGTTCGAGGTCGACGTCCAGCGGCGCTGGCCGTCGGTCGAGAAGGCTGAGCGGCTACTCGGCTGGGAGGCCCGGATCGGCGTGCGTGACGGAGTCGCCCAGACCGCCGCGTGGCTCCGCCGCGAAGGTAGGCTGCCCCCGCAGATGAGAGCGTGAGCGGGTTCTGGGAGGGCCGCCCGGTGCTCGTGACCGGGCACACCGGCTTCAAGGGCGCGTGGCTGGCGCTGTGGCTGCACGCGCTCGGCGCGCGCGTGACGGGCTTCGGCTCCGACCGTCCGGCGACGACGCCGTCGCTGTTCGACGCGGCGCGGATCGGCGAGCTCGTGGACGACCGGCGCGGCGACGTGCGCGACGCCGACGCCGTGCGCGACGTCGTCCGCCGCACGCGGCCCGAGATCGTCTTCCATCTCGCCGCCCGTGCGATCGTTCGCGCCGCGCTCGAGGATCCCGCCGGCACATTCGCGGTGAACGTGCTCGGCACCGCGCACGTGCTCGACGCCGTGGGCGACGCCGCCGTCGTCTGCATCACCAGCGACAAGTGCTACGCGCCCGGGCCCGGTCCGCACCGCGAGGGCGACCCGCTCGGCGGCGACGACCCGTACTCCGCCTCGAAGGCCGCGCAGGAGCACGTGGCGGCCGCGTACCGCGCGACGCTGGGCGTCCGGGTGGCGACGGCGCGCGCGGGCAACGTGATCGGCGGCGGCGACTGGGGCCGCGACCGCCTGCTCCCCGACCTCGCGCGAGCCCGCGAGGTGGGCGCGCCCGTGGTGCTCCGCCACCCCGACGCCGTGCGGCCGTGGCAGCACGTGCTCGACCCTCTGGCGGGCTACCTGCGGCTCGCCGAGCTGCTGCATGGCTCGGCCGAATGGGCCAGGGCGTGGAACTTCGGGCCGGACGACGCGCAGTCCGTGCGCTGGGTCGTCGAGCGCGTCCGGGAGCGCTGGCCGGTCGAGATCGAGGTGGCCGACCCCGGCGACAGCGTGGAGGCGCCGGAGCTGCGGCTCGACGCGTCGGCCGCCCGCGAACGACTCGGCTGGACACCGCGGCTGGACGTGTCCGCAGCCGTCGCCGCTACCGTCTCCTGGTACGACGAGGTCCGTAGGGGCAGTGACGCGCGGGCCGTGACACGTAGGCAGATCGAGGAACTCACTTGAGCATCGGCATCGTCGGACTTGGGTATGTCGGCCTTCCCTTGGCCGTCTCCTTTGCGGAGGCAGGCGAGGAGGTGATCGGCGTGGACGTCGACCACGGGCGCGTCACCGCGCTGTCTGCGGGGCGCTCGCCGATCGAGGACATCTCGGACGAGCGGCTCGGAGGCGTGCTGGGATCGTGCCGCTTCACCACCCGCGCCGTCGAGCTGCACGAGGCGGAGGCGATCCTCGTCTGCGTCCCGACCCCGCTCACGCGCAACCGCGAGCCCGACCTCGGCCCGCTCCTGGCCGCCACCCGTGCGCTGGCTGAAGTCGTCCGCCGCGACCAGGTGATCGTGCTCGAGTCGACGACCTTCCCCGGCACGACGCGCGAGCACCTCGTGCCGCTGCTGGAGGAGTCGGGGCTGCGTGCCGGCGAGGACTTCGCGCTCGCGTTCTCGCCCGAGCGCGTCGATCCGGGCCGGACCGACTACACGATCCGCACCACGCCGAAGGTCGTCGGCGGCCTCACGCCGCGCTGCACCGAGAGGGCGGCGGAGGTCTACTCGCGCGTCTGCGACCACGTCGTGCCGGTGTCCACGCCGGAGGTCGCCGAGCTCTCCAAGCTGCTCGAGAACATCTTCCGCTCGGTCAACATCGCGCTGGTCAACGAGCTGGCGCGGCTCGCCGACCGGATGGACATCGACATCTGGGAGGTCATCGACGCGGCGGCCACCAAGCCGTTCGGCTTCACGCGCTTCGACCCCGGCCCGGGCATGGGCGGCCATTGCCTCCCCGTCGACCCGTTCTACCTGAGCTGGAAGGCGCGCGAGTACGACATCTCGGCAGAGTTCATCGAGCTGGCCGGCAAGGTCAACCAGTCGCAGCCGTACTTCTGCGTCGAGAAGGTCGAGCGCGCGCTCAACGACGCCGGCAAGGCCGTCCGCGGCGCACGCATCCTGACCCTAGGCGTCTCGTACAAGGCTGGGGTCGGCGACGTGCGCGAGTCGCCGTCGCTGAAGATCATCCAGCTCCTGCTCAACCGGGGCGCCGACGTCGTCTACCACGACCCGCACGTGCCCGAGCTGGTCGAGCACGACCTGCGCAGCGTCGCGCTCGACGAGGCCCTGGATGGCATCGACCTGGCCGTGATCGTCACCGCGCACCCGGAGGTCGACCACGGGCACGTCGTCGAGCGCGCGCCGCTGGTGCTCGACCTGCGCGGCACGACGCGGCACCTCGGCGTCCCGCAGTTATGACCGACGTCGACGCGATCCGGGCACGCCGCGACGAGGTGGCCGAGCGGTACGGCGACTGGACGGCGCACGACATCCGCCTGTCCGACGGGCTGTCGACGCGACCCGGCGGCGGGGACTCGCAGCGCCTGCGCCGGTGCCTGCAGATCGCGGCCGACGTGACGGGCCGCCCGCTCGACGAGCTCCGCGTGCTCGACCTCGGGGCGCTGGAGGGCCAGTACGCCGTCGAGTTCGCGCTGCACGGTGCCGAGACGGTCGCCATCGAAGGGCGCGAGGCCAACATCGAGAAGGCGCGGGTCGCGCGCGACGCCCTCGGGTTGGACAACCTCGAGCTGCGCCAGGAGGACGTGAGGTCGCTCAGCCGCGAGGTGCACGGCGAGTTCGACGTCGTGCTCTGCCTGGGCCTGCTCTACCACCTCGACGCGGACGACGCGTTCCCGTTCCTGTCGGCGCTTGCCGAGGTCTGTCGTGGCGTCCTCATCCTCGACACGCATGTCGGCATCCGCGGCTCCTCCGCGCACATCCACGACGGACACGAGTACCGCGGCGTGCGGTTCGTCGAGCACGATCCACGGGCGTCCGACGCCCAGCGGCTGCGGTCGCTGTGGGCGTCGCTCGACAACGCCGAGAGCTTTTGGCCGACACGCGCCTCGCTGCTTCGAGGGCTCGCGCGCGCCGGCTTCTCCTCGGTGATGACCGCCGAGCTTCCGGTGGCAAACGCGTCGCGCGACCGTGTCACGCTCGTCGCGCTGAAGGGCTCCCCCGTGACCCTGCGGTCGACCCCGTCCGTCGGCGAGCCCGCTCTCCCGACGGAGCAGGAACCGGCGCGCTTCGTCCGCAATCAGAGCCGGGCGTTCCTCGTGGCCAAGCGGGTCGCGCTCCGCGGCCTCGTACTGCGCGAGCGCTTCTCGCGCCGCGCGCGGGGCGGCAGCGCCCGCCCGAGCTAACCCGGCTACTCCTCCTCCCCCTCGGGCAGCGCGGTCGCCACGGAGGCTTCGGCGTCCGGGCCTGGCGCCACCGTGCTGTTCGGCGACAGGCTGAGGCCGCGTGTCTTGTAGCGCGACGGCCCGAGCGGGCCGGTGGTCCCGGTCATCGAGCCGAAGTCGCCCCACGAGCCGCCGAACCCGTACCACGGCTGCGCGCTCGCGTCCTTCAGGTCCTCCCAGGTCCGCCACTGCGGGCAGCGCGGGCACGCGATGGCGTCGTCCTCGACGATCAGCAGCTCGCGGTCGCCGGTCCTGAACGGCGTCGCGTACTTGCCGGCACGGGCGAACGACGCGTGGCTGCCGCGGGCGCTGAACACGACGGGATGGCTCTGGACGGTCTCCTCGGGCGTCGCCACGAGGTTGAGGGCGGTCCACGGGATGTCCCGCTGCTCGTCGTGCGAGTGGTAGCGCGCGGAGACCGGGAGGTAGCGGTTGGGGTCCTTGGGGTCGGTCTGGAGCAGGACGCTGATGCGCTCCCAGTCGCCCTCGTGCCGGAAGTGGTTGAGCACGCTCTCGGGGCCGGGCGGGCGGCTGAGGCCGTAGAAGAGCCAGTACGTGATCCGGATCCCCTCCCTGGCCTTGATCTTCTCGTCGTGCATCTCGTAGTAGACGGGGACGCCGGCCAGCACCGTCTGGGCGCCCTCCTGGTCGAGCCGCTGCTCGCCGAAGCGCTCCGGGTCGTCCAGATCGAGGTACCAGCCCTCCTTCGCGGGCAGTGCCGGGTCGCGGTCCTTGAGGTCGTAGGGGCGGGTGTGGTCGCCGGCCGAGAATGCGGGCGCCGCCGGATGACCGGGATCGCAGGTGGATGCCGGCGCGTGGCGGTAGGCGTCGCCACCGCTCAGGCGCCCGCGCACGAAGCGCCCCTTGGAGTCCGCCGGCGGCTTGTCGACCGCGCGGCGGGAGACGGGATCCCAGTGCAGGCACTTCTCGTGCGCCCACAGCAGCCAGGCGTGGTCGAGGAAGCGCTCGGCGCTCATCGGCCACAGCTCTTCGCGGGCGTGCAGGTGTACGAGCGGCGCGAACGTGGTCACGGGCTGCTTCGTCTGGATGGGCTCCGGCCGCGGGGGTTCGACGCCCTCGGCCTGCAGCTCGGCGAGCAGCGCGGCGGCCTGCTCGCGGCCCGCCTCGTCGGGCTCGATCCCCACCGGGGCGCGGAGCGCGGTCCGCCGGATCGTGTCGCGCGGGATCTCGAGGATGCGGTCGACGCGGGCGTCGGCGAACGCGTAGTCGCGCCGGCCGCCGCCGGGGAGCGGTGCGACGTAGTAGCGCTCCGACGTCTGGCCGACGAAGAAGCCGCTGACCGTGTAGTCGCTGTCCGTGACCACCGCGACCGGCTCCATGACTGGGTCGTGCATGGTCTTGGCCACCGCCAGCGCGATGCCGCACACGAGGTAGGCGGCGCCCACGACCCAGGCCAGGCTCGTCACGCGCCACTGCTTGTTCGACGCCACGATCCAGATGGCTGCCCATGCACAGACGACGGCCACGGGCACGATCAGCCACTCGGGGAACCGGAACTCCCAGGTCTGCGCGATCGCGAGCACGCCGGCGAGCGCGACCGGCGCCGCCACGAACGCCCAGAAGCGCCAGTTCGGCCGGCCGTCCAGCGTCATCGACGGCCGGGACCGCGTCTTCAGCGGCTGGCAGAGGATCACCAGGAGGGTCGCGAGGATGGCGAGGCAGACGGGCACCGCGAGCGCGTGCAGGCCGACCGTGAGGAGCACCGCGGTCGGGAGCACCGCGACCGCCTCGTCGCTCGGCAGCGCGAGCGCGTCGAACCGGAGCCACAGCAGCGCCCCGCCGGTCGCCGTCGCGATCGCTCCGAGCCCGGCGGTGGCGCCGAGGAGCTGGAGCGCCCAGCTGATGGCCCTGCCCTGTGCGGTCTCCGTCATGCCCCGACCCAACCATGCCGCTCACTCACCGGTCAAGTCGCTTCACCTGGTCGGCGGGCTAGCCGCTGTACACGTCGCGGAGCTGCGCTGCGACGATGGGCGGCGCGTACCGCTCGCGCGCCAGCGCCAGGGCGCGCTCCCCCGCGGCGGCGTCGCCGTAGAGCGAGCGGATGCGCGCTGCGAGTGCGTCGACGTCGCCGGGCGGGAACTGGCCCTCGAGCGGCACGGTCTCCGCGAGGCCGCCGGCGCGCGCCGCGACGACCGGCAGGCCCGCCGCCATCGCCTCCAGCGCCGCCAGCGGCAGGATCTCCTCGTACCGCGACGGCACGATCGCGAGGGCGGCCTGGCGGCGAAGGCGCGCGAGGTCGCCGGCGTCGACGCGCCCGAGGAAGCGCACGTCGCCGCCGATCGAGCGCAGCTCGTCGAGCTGCGGCCCCTCGCCGGCGACCACCAAAGGGATGCCGGCCAGCGTGCACGCGGCCACCGCGTCGGCGAACCCCTTCTCAGGAGTGAGGCGGCCGGCGGCGAGGGCGAAGGCTCCGGCGCCCGCCGCGGACGCCTCCGCGAACGAGCGCTGGACCGAGGGGATGACCCGCGCGCGGTCCCCGAGCGGCGCGCCGAGCTCGCGCAGCCGGCCGAGCGCGAACTCGCTCGGGACGACGAACGCGTCGGCGGTCTCGGCCAGCCGCCGCTGCCACAGCGCCAGCGCCGCGCCGTAGACGACCGCCTCCGAGCGCGAGCCGCGGCAGTTGAGCCTCACGCCCGGCAGCGTGTTCCGGCCGTGGCAACGCGTGCAGTCCTCGCCGCGGGTGAAGCACGTCCCGATCGCGCACACGAGCCGGTAGTTGTGGAGGTGGAGCACGACGCGGGCGCCCTCGGCCCGCGCGGCGGCGAGCGCGCGCCAGCCGAACGCGGGATGGACGTTGTGGGCGTGCACGACGCGCGCGCCGGAGCGGCGGACCGCGCCGGCGATCGCCCCCGGCCGCAGTCCGCCGCCGAGCATCCCGGCCGCCGCCAGCGGCCGCGCCAGCGAGGCGGAGTCCCGCTCCAGCACCGACGCCGCCTCGCCGAGCTCGGTGCGGATCAGCCACGCGAGGTCCTCGACCGCGCGCTCCTCGCCGCCGCGCGAGCGGTAGCGGTTGTGGAGCAGCAGGATCACCGCAGGCGACTCGTCGGACGATGGAGGTCGTTCGAGATCAGCGCGCCAGCTCTCTCAGGCGGTCCAGCCGCCCGCCCCACACCGCGACGGCGCGGTGGACGCGCGGCATCACGCGCCGCTGCACGCGCGAGCGGATGTGCTTGTCGGCGAAGCGGGCGACCGAGGCCGGCATGTGCGCGTCGCGCGACGCGACCGCGGCCTCGTCGTGGCGCACGCGCACCGTCGGCAGGTACAGCACGCGCCCGCCGGCCTGCCGGATGCGCAGGAACAGGTCCTCCTCCTCCTTGTAGAGGAAGAAGCCCGGGTCGAAGCCGCCGACGGCGTCGAACGCGTGGCGCGCCACCAGGCACGCGGCGCCGGACACCCAGGCGGCGTCAGCGGGCGCGTCGCGGCGGCGGTAGTGGCTGCTGCCCGCGGCCTGCGCCACCCGCGCCCGGAAGCCGCGCAGCTCGCCGTGGTCGCGCGGGTCCCACGCGCCGGTCGCGGTCACGAGCTGGGGCCCGACCGCGTGCACGTCGCCTTCCAGCGCGGCGAGCAGCCGCTCGACCGTGCGCGGCTCGACGAAGCGCGTGTCGGGGTTGAGGAGCAGCAGCGCGCGAGCGTCGTGCCGCGTCGCCAGCAGATTGTGGCCGGCCCCGAAGCCGAGGTTGCGCTCGCCGGCCACGAACTCGACCTGCGGATGGCGCTCCGCGAGCTCGGTCAGGTCGTCGCCGGACGCGTTGTCGAGCACGAGGATGCGGGCCTCCGGCGCGTCCGCGAGCACGGTCGGCAGGCAGGCCTCGAGGTGCGCGCGCGTGCGGTAGTTGACGACCTGGATCGCGACGTCGAGCGCCACGCCGCCATCATAGGTTCGCCATGGCGCCCATCGTGACCGTCGCGCTGCCGGTGCTCGACGGCGGCCCGCTCCTCGGCGAGGTGCTGGCGGCGGTCCGCGCGCAGGAGGTCGACCGGCCGGTGGAGCTGCTGGTGATCGACTCGGGGTCGACCGACGGCTCACCCGCCCTGGCGCGCCGCCACGGCGCGCGGGTGGTGGAGATCCCGCCCGGCGAGTTCGGCCACGGCCGGACGCGCAACCGGCTGATGGAGCTGGCGTCCGGCGACCACGTCGCGTTCCTGACCCAGGACTCGACGCCGGCGCACGCTCGGTGGCTCGCCGCGCTGCTGGACGGCTTCGAGGGCGGGGCCGCGCTCGTGTTCGGGCCGCAGCGCGCGCGGCCGGACGCCAGCCCGATGGTGCGGCGCGAGCTGCTCGAGCTGTTCGACCGGATCGAGGGCGTCGAGGGCTTCTTCAGCAGCGCCAACGGGGCGGTCGCCCGCTGGGCGTGGGAGCGCGTCCCGTTCCGCGACGTCGGCTACGCCGAGGACATGGTGCTGGCCCGCGACATGCTCGCGGCCGGGCTGCGGAAGGTCTACGCGCCCGGCGCCGAGGTGTTCCATTCCCACGACCACCCGCCGCTGCGCGCGTTCAAGCGGTACTTCGACGACTTCCGCGCGCTGGCCGAGGTCGACGGGCTGCGCGAGCCGCTCACGCCGCGGTACATCGCCGCGCGGGTGCGCCACGACGTGGCCCGCGACCGGGCGTTCATGCGCCGCGAGGGCCTGCCGGTGCAGACCGGCCGCTCGTTCGCGCACCACGTCGCCCGCGCGCTGGGCCGCAGCCTCGGCACGAACGCCGACCGATTGCCGCGGTGGACGGGACGAGATCGTGCGGCTCGACGAGATCGTGCGGCTCGGGGCGGCGCGTGACGCGGCCCGTCCTGTTCGTCACCAACCACGCGCCGCCGTTCCGGGTGGGCGCATTTGCGGCGCTCCACGTGCGGGAGGACGTCGTGTTCGCGCTGATCGGCGGCGAGGTACGGCACGGCGGCGGCGCGGGCGGGGGCGAGCTGCCGTTCCCGGTCCTGCGGCCGCCCGAGCGCGGCGTGCTGCGGCTCGCGGCGTCCGGCCGGTTTCGCGCCGTCGTCGCGGGCCTGTCCGGCCGGGTCGCGCTGCCGGCGGCGTACACCGGCGCCCGCCGGGCCGGGGTGCCGTTCGTGCTGTGGGCGACGATCTGGGCCCACCCGCGCACGGCGGCGCACGCGCTGTCGTACCTCCCGCTGCGCCACCTCTACCGCCGCGCCGACGCGATCGCCACCTACGGCCCGCACGTGAGCGCCTACGTGCGCGCCAAGGGCGCCCGCGGGCCGGTGGTCGAGGCGCCCCAGAGCGTTGAGGCCGAGTTCTGGTCGGCGCCCACGGAGCCGGACCGACGCGCCCCCTTCCAGGCCATGTTTGCCGGCCGGTTGGCGCGGGAAAAGGGTGTGGCGGTGCTCCTTCAGGCCTGGACGTCTTCAGGTTTGTCAGCACCATCAGCCGCGCTGGTTCTGGTCGGCGGCGGTCCGATCCGAGCCCGGGCCGTCGCCACCGGCGCGGCTCTGCTCGAAGGGCCGGCGGATCCGGTGGCGCTCCGCAGCTTCTACGCCGGCTCGGATGTCGTCGTCCTGCCGTCGATCCCCACCCGCGACTTCCGGGAGCCGTGGGGGTTGGTGGCCAACGAGGCCATGAGCCAGGGAGTTCCCGTCATCGCCACCGACGCCGTCGGCGCCGCCGCGGGCGGCCTCGTCGAGCACGAGCGCACCGGCCTCGTGGTGCCCGCCGGCGACGCCGGCGCGCTTGCCGCGGCGCTGCGCCGGCTGCACGACGACCGGCCGCTGCGCGAGCGTCTCGGGGCCGCCGCGCGCACCGCCGTCGCGCCCTACACCCACGACGCATGGGCCGCCGGGATGGCCCGCGCGCTGGCCGCTGCGGGCGCCGCGAAGTCGGGGGACGGCGACCCGAGACCCTCGAAAGGCGGCTGCTAGCGTGCTCCGCTTCATGCCGCGCACGGCCCTCATCGCCCTGCTCGCGCTGCTCGTCGCGGTTCCGCCGGCGCTCGCCGACTCGACGCGCAACAAGATCCTCCGCGAGTGCCAGAACGGCCGCCTCACCGGCGACTACACGGCACGCGAGATCCGCGACGCACGCAGCAACATCCCCGACGACCTCGACCAGTACACGGACTGCCGCGACGTCCTGACGCGCGCGCTGCTGAACCTGGCCGGCGGCGGCTCGGGCGACGGCGGCGACGCGGGCGGCTTCGGCGCGGGCGGCGGTCTTGGCGGCGACGGCGGCGGCGGCACCCCGCTGACCCCCTCGACCGAGGCCGACCACCAGGCGCTCGAGCAGGCCGCGACCACCGGCAACCAGCCGATCCAGATCGCCGGCCGCAACGTCACCCCGGGCGCCGCGCTGCGCAACGACCTGCCGGCCACCCTGCTCGTCCTGCTGATCCTGCTCGCGGCTGCGGCGGCAGCCGCGCTCGCTCCGTACGCCCGCCGGCACGCGCTCCCGGCGCTCGCCGGGCTCCGCCGACGTGTCCTCCCTGGCCGGTCCGGTTAGCCGCGCGCAGCGGCGCACGATCACGATCCCGCTCCCCCGCGTCGCGGGCGGCGGGGTGCTGGCGACGAGCATCGCGCTGGCGATCGCCGCCGCCTCGTTCTTCGCCGCCGGCGGCCTGCGGCTCGAGCGGACCACCAACGTCCTCATCGCGGCCATGCTCGCCAGCGCGGCGCTCGTCGCCACGGCGCTGGTCCAGCGCCCGTGGACCAAGGACGCGCCGCTCTTCGGCGGCGGCCCGCTGCTCGCGTTCGCGCTCCTCGCCGGCCTGACGGCGCTGTCGGTCTCCTGGTCGCTGGCGCCCTCCGACTCGTGGGTCGAGGCCGGCCGCACGCTGGCCTATCTGTCGCTGTTCGCGGCCGGCATCGCGCTCGTGCGGCTGATGCCGCAGCACTGGGCGGCGGTGCTCGCCGGCGTCGCCGGCGGCTGCCTGATCGTGTGCGGCTGGGCGCTGCTCACGAAGGTCTTCCCCGCGTCGCTGGCCTCGGAGGAGACCTACGCGCGGCTGCGCGAGCCGTTCGCGTACTGGAACTCGGTCGGCCTGATGGCGGCGGTCGGCGTGCTGCCGCTGCTGTGGCTCGCGGCCCGTCGCTCCGGCCACGCGGCCTTCAACGCGCTCGCCTGGCCCGCGATCGGCCTGATGCTCGTGTGCCTCATGCTGTCCTACTCGCGCGGCGCGCTGGTCGCGCTGCTGGCGGGCCTCGCGCTGTGGTTCGTGATCGTGCCGCTGCGGCTCCGCGGAGCGGTCGCGCTCGCGGGCACCGTGCTCGGCGCCGCGCCGGTCATCGCCTGGGCGTTCTCGCAGGACGGGCTGACGACGGACCGGGCGCCGATCGCGGCACGCGTGGACGCCGGGCACGAGTTCGGCGCGCTGGTGCTGCTGATGGCGGCCGTGCTGCTCGTGGCCGGGCTCGCCGTGCAGTTCGCGGCCGCCCAGCGTCCGCCGACGCCGCGCGAGCGGAGGATCGCCGGCCGCGCCGCGCTCGGCGTGCTCGCCCTGATCCCCGTGATCGCACTGATCGCGCTCGCCACCGCGCCCGGCGGCGTCGACGGGCAGGTCTCGAAGGCCTGGAACCAGCTCACCGACCCGAACGCCAAGACGCCCGCCAACACGCCCGACCGGCTGACGGCGACGTCGTCCGTGCGCGCCCGCTACTGGCGGGAGGCGCTGGACGTCCACGCGACGCAGCCGTGGATCGGCGCCGGCGCCGGCGCCTACGCGACCGTCCGCACCCGCTTCCGCACCGACACGCTGGAGGTCCGCCACGCGCACGGCTATGTCGTGCAGACGCTCGCCGACCTCGGCTGGGCGGGCCTCGCGGTCTCGCTGCTGGCCGCCGCCGCGTGGCTGCTCGCGGCGCTGCGCGCGACCGGGGTCCGGCGGCGCGACCGCGGGCTGCCGTACGACGCCGAGCGGATCGGGATGCTGACCCTGGCGGTCGTGGTCGTGGTCTTCGCGGCGCACTCGCTGGTCGACTGGACGTGGTTCGTGCCCGCCAACGCCGGCGTGGCGATGCTGTGCGCGGGCTGGGTCGCCGGTCGCGGCCCGCTGCGCGCCCGCCTGGAGGCGCCCGGTGGACCGCCCCGCCCGGCGCCACCCGCCTGGTGGCCGCACGCGAGCCGCCTGGCGAAGATCGGCGAGCGGCTGCCGCCGCTGCGCGCGCTGGCGGTCGCCGTCGTGCTGGCGATCGCGCTGGCGGCGGCGTGGAGCGCGTACCAGCCCGTGCGCGCCGTGCACGCGGGCGACGAGGCGTTCGACCGGCTCGACCAGGGCCAGCCCGAGGCCGCCGCGAACATCGCGCGCATCGCGACCGAGCGCAACCCGCTCGCGGTCGACCCGCTGTTCGAGCTGGCGGCGATCGAGCACGCCCGCGGCCGGACGCCCGAGGCTCAGCGAGCGCTCGAGCGGGCCGTCGAGCTCCAGCCCGCCAGCGCCGAGGCGTGGCGCAGGCTCGGCCGGTTCCGGCTCGACGTCCTGAACGATCCCGACGGCGCGCTGCGCGCCTTCCAGGCCGCCTACTACCTCGACCCGCGCTCGCCGGAGTCGACCTCGGACGTGATCGAGGCCAGCCGGGCGGGCGACGCGTCGACTACGGGCGCGTCGCCCACGCCGTGAGGCCGGTGCGCAGGAGCGGCGAGCCGCCCCACGCGCGCACGCGGACGTCCTCGAACCCGGAGGAGCGCAGGGTCCCGGTCAGCGACGTGCGCGTGTAGAAGCGCAGGTGCTGGCCGAGCGGGTCGAAGTGGGCGTCGAAGCGCGCCAGCGCGATCAGCGCTCCCTTCACACGGCCGTGGAACGGGACGGTGACGAGCAGGCGCCCGCCCGGGCGCAGCACGCGGCGGACCTCGAGCAACGCGTGCGCCGTGTCGGCGACGTGCTCGAGCACCTCCGAGCACCACACGAGGTCCACGCTCGCGTGGTCGAGCGGCAGCGAGCCGTCCGGCTGCACCAGCCGCAGGTCGGCGCCGGGGACGTTCCGCCGCGCGCGCTCGAGCGCCGCCTCGGCCAGCTCGACGCCGACGGGCTCCGTCCCGGCGTCGCGCAGCGCGGCGACGAAGCGGCCGGCCCCGCAGCCGAGGTCGAGCACGCGGTCGCCGGGGTGGATCTCGCCCAGCAACAGCGTGCGGCGGCGGTCCCACGCCCACGGCACCGGATCGGTGGGTGCGTCGGCCCAGAAATCCTCGTAATGGCGACGCACCGCCACGAGGGTACGCTTCTGGAGGGATGCGGCTGCGCTTGATCCGCAACGCGACGCTCCACCTCAGGCTCGCGGGGAAATGCCTGCTGGTGGATCCCATGCTCGATCCCGCCGGCGCGCGACCGCCGGTCGAGAACACCCCGAATCCGCGGCGCAATCCGCTCGTCGAGCTGCCCGAGCCGGCCGAGGTGGTGGTCAAGGGCCTCGACGCCGCGATCGTCACCCACCTGCACCGCGACCACTTCGACGACACGGCGGCCGAGCTGCTCCCGAAGGACCTGCCGCTCTTCGTGCAGCCCGAGGACGCGGACCGGGTGCGCGCCCGCGGCTTCACCGACGTGCGGCCGGTAGCCGACCTCGTCGACTGGGACGGCGTGCGGATCACCCGCACCGCCGGCCGGCACGGGACCGGCCGGATCGGCGAGCTGATGGCGCCGGTGTCGGGGTTCGTGCTCGCGGCGGAGGGCGAGCCCGTCCTCTACGTGGCCGGCGACACGATCTGGTGCGACGAGGTGGCCACCGCGATCGCCGAGCATCGCCCAGCGGCGGTTGTCGTCAACGCGGGCGCCGCGCGGTTCCTCGAGGGCGATCCGATCGTGATGACCGCCGACGACGTCGTGACCGTCGCCCGCAGCGCGCCCGAGGCGCACGTGGTCGCCGTCCACCTCGAGGCGATCAACCACTGCCCGCTCACGCGCGCCGACCTGCACCAGCGGCTGCATGAGGAGCGTCTGACCGAGCGCGTCACCGTGCCCGAGGACGGCGCCGAAGTCCCGCTAGGCGCTCCAGGCTCAGCCTGAATCACCGATCCCCGCGGCGCCTCGGACTCGGCCCACGGCGCCGAGTCATCCACGGGTCATCGGTGCTCCAGGCGATTCCCAGAACGCGAGCTCGTGCTCGCTCGAGGCGCGGAAGGCGGCGTGCATGCGGCGCCGGCCTGGGCCGGCGACCTCGGCGGCCGCGGCGTCGGTCAGCTCGCGCGACCAGAGTGCGAGCTCCTCGAAGTCGTCGCTCGAGTACATGGCGATCCACTCCGCGTAGCCCTCGTGGTCCGGGAGGCCTTCGGCGGCGAGGCGCTGGCCGATCTCCGCGTAGCTCCACATGCACGGCAGCAGCGCCGCGACCAGCTCCGCGAAGTCGCCCAGCGACGCCGTGCGCAGCAGGTAGTCGCAGTACGCGTCGGTGGCCGGCGCCGTGCGCTCGGCCTCGAGCGCCTCGGTCGTGATGCCCCAGCGGGCCGCGAACTGCCGGTGCAGGTCCATTTCGGTCTCCAGCACCGCCTGCGCGAGCGCGGCGAAGCGGCGCATCCACTCCAGTCGCGGGGCGCGCGCGGCGCCGAGCGCGAGCAGGCGCCCGTAGTCGGTCAGGAACAGGTAGTCCTGGCGGATGTAGAAGCGGAACTTGTCCTCGGGCAGCGTGCCGTCGCCGATCCCGCGCACGAACGGGTGCGCGACCTGCGCCTCCCACACCGGGGCGGCGACCTCGCGCAGCTCGGCCGAGAAGCTCACGGACGTGTGCATCAGGCGCCGGCGGGATGCGGCGCGGTCGGGTCGCTGCCCGCCTCGCCGGGATGCTCGCGGGCCATGAAGTTCTCGACCTCCATCGGGTCGTCGTTCGAGCGCTCGACCACGCGCAGGAGGTCCGACATGGTGGCGACCTCCTCCACCTGCTCCTTGATGAACCACTGCATGAACTGCTCGCTCGTGTAGTCGCCGGCCTCGCGCGCCGCGGCGGCGAGCCCGTTGATCTGCTCCGCGACGCGCTTCTCCTGCTCGAGCGCGAGCGCCACCGGTGCCACGATGTCGCCGAACGTGTGCTGCGGCGCGGGCACGCCGGGGATCACGACGTCGGCGTCGGCGTCGATCAGGTACTGCACCATCATCATCGCGTGGTCGCGCTCCTCGAGCGCCTGGCGGTAGAAGAAGCGGGCGAGCTGCGGCAGCGTCTCCGCGTCGTAGTGCACGGCGATCGCCACGTACTGCTGGTGGGCGGCGAACTCGTTCCCGATCTGCTCGTTGAGCTTGCTGACGAAGGTGTCGGCGGGCATGCCGTGCATGCTAAGGCGCGGAGCCGTTAGGGTCCCCTAACGCGCGCTGCTACCCTGCTCGGGCTCGTGGGGGAGTTCAAGCTCGTCAAGACAAAGAAGCGCTGCTGCAAGTCGCGGCCGCGCTGCAAGAAGTGCCCGGTGGTGTGCAAGCGCCTCGCCAACCAGGGGCTGGCGGTGCGGCAGTCGAAGCGCCACTACCTCGTCGAGCTGGACATCGGCAAGAAGACGCTCAAGGCAGCACGGGCGCGGTAGCCCCCGATATCCTGCGGCCGACATGGCCACCTGCCTCGTCACGGGTGGTGCGGGATTCCTCGGATCGCATCTGTGCGATGAGCTGCTGAGCCGCGGTCATCGCGTGATCTGCGTGGACAACTTCGAGACGGGGTCCCTTGCCAACATCGCCCATATCCGCGTGCCGGAGTTCGCGCATCTGCACGCGGACATCACCGATCCGTTCTTCGTCGAGGAGCCGGTCGACGTCGTGTATCACTTCGCGTCGCCGGCGTCGCCGATCGACTATCTGCGGCTGCCGCTGCATACGCTGAAGGTGGGCTCCTACGGGACCCATCACGCGCTCGGGTTGGCCAAGCACCATCGGGCGCGGTTTTTGACGGCGTCCACCTCGGAGGTGTATGGGGATCCGCAGGTGCATCCGCAGCCGGAGTCCTATTGGGGGCATGTGAACCCGATCGGTCCGCGCGGGGTCTACGACGAGGCCAAGCGCTACGCGGAGGCGCTGACGATGGCCTATCACCGCCAGCAGGGCGTCGACACGGCGATCGTGCGGATCTTCAACACCTACGGGCCGCGGATGCGCCCGCACGACGGGCGGGCGATCCCGACCTTCATGCGCCAGGCGCTGCAGGACCGGCCGCTCACGGTGTTCGGCGACGGGTCGCAGACGCGGTCGTTTTGTTATGTGTCGGATCTGGTGGACGGGATCATCCGCCTGGCCGAGTCCGGCGCGCATCAGCCGGTCAACATCGGCAATCCGGACGAGTTCACGCTGCTCGAGCTCGCCCAGGCGGTGATCGAGGTCACCGGCTCGCGGTCGGAGATCGTCCACGAGGCGCTGCCGACCGATGATCCCAAGGTCCGCCGGCCCGACATCACGCTCGCCCGCGACCTGCTCGGCTGGGAGCCGCAGGTCCAGCTCCGCGACGGCCTGCGCCGCACCCTCGAACAATCCGGCGTCGATGGGCTCACCGGCCTCGGCGTCACCTAACCCCGCTACAACGGGTCACCGTTCGCGTTGAGTGCACGGGAGCCCTTCGACTTGGCAGACGCACCCACACAGTCCCCAGAGCGCCCCGGCTCCGCCCCGCCGGTGCAGCTTGGCCTGCCGGCGGTAGACGTCCGGCGCAAGCGGCCGCCCGCGCTCGCCTTCCTCCTGCGGATGGAGACGCTGCGGCAGGTCCTGCGCGTCGCGTCGCTGCTCGTCATCGACTTCGCCGGCGTGTTCGCGGCGATCTACGTCGCGCTCATGGTCAAGGCGGTGCTGCGCGGCGGCGAGTGGGCATGGACGGCGTCGCTCGACGAGACGCGCAACACGATTGCGTTCGCGTACCTGCTGACGGTCCTGCTGTTCGCCCGCTCCGGGCTCTACGCGTCGCGCGCCGAGCGGCCGGGGCTGTCGCGGATCGTGTCGTCGCTCGCCCAGGTCATGGTCGTGGCGCTGATCTTCGCGCTCGTCAACGGCGAGACGTACTCCAGCTACTACATCTTCTACGGCACGCTCGCCTTCGCGATCTGCATCATCGGCTCGCTGCGCTGGCTGTACCAACGCGCGACGGGCGTGATCCTCCGCGCCGCGGGCTACCGCCGGCGCGCGGTGCTCGTGGGCTCGGGCAAGCACATCGAGGACGTCGCGCACGCGCTCAAGGACGAGGCCCACGCGCCAGTCGAGATGGTCGGCTTCGTGTCGCTCGCGCCGCGGCCGGACAACGGGCTGCGCTCGCTGGGGGCGATCGAGGACATGCCCCAGGTGCTCGACGCGCACCGCGTGCAGGAGGTCATAATCGCCGACCCCGACTTCCCGCAGGACCGGGCCGTCGAGCTGGTCGACCAGTGCCATCAGCGCGGCGTGACGGTGCGGATCGCGCCGTCGACGATGGAGATCCTCGTGCACCGCGCCGAGTTCGTGCCCGGCGCCTCGGTGCCGCTGTTCGAGCTGCGCCCGCCGGTGTTCGACGGCTTCGACTACGCGGTCAAGCGCACGTTCGACTTCGTGGTCTCGCTCGCCCTGATCGTGCTGCTGAGCCCGCTGCTGATCCTGATCGGGATCGCAGTCGCGGTGTCTTCGCGCGGGCCGGTGCTGTACCGCTCGATGCGGCCCGGGATCGGCGGCGAGTCGTTCGCGTGCCTGAAGTTCCGCACCATGCGCTCGGACGCCGACCAGCTGCAGGCCGACCTCGAGTCGCTCAACGAGGCCACCGGGCCGCTGTTCAAGATCCGCGACGACCCGCGCCTCACCCGCGTGGGGCGGCTGCTGCGGCGCTACTCGCTCGACGAGCTGCCCCAGCTGCTGAACGTGCTCGCCGGCAAGATGTCGCTCGTCGGGCCGCGCCCGCTGCCGCAGCGCGACTTCGAGCAGCTCGAGGACTGGCACAAGAAGCGTTACCTGGTGCTGCCGGGCGTCACCGGGCTGTGGCAGGTGTCGGGGCGCTCGGAGCTCGACTTCGACGACCTCGTGCGGCTCGACTTCCTCTACCTCGAGCGCTGGTCGGTCGGGCTCGACCTCGCGATCCTGCTCAAGACCGTGCCGGCCGTGTTCAGCCGCCGCGGCGCGTTCTGAGTGCTGGCGGCCGCCCTGGTCGCCGCCGCGGTCGGCGTGCAGGCGCACACCGTCGCGGTCTCGATCTCGCGCGCCGGGCCACGCCCCGCCGCCGGCGCGCTCGAGCGTCGCGCGCACCGGCGGATGAGGCGGCGCTTCGAGCGCGCCGGGCTCGAGGTGCGGGTGCAGCGGTTCGACACACCGCGCGGCCTCTCGCGCAACGTGATCGGGATCCGCACAGGCGAGGAGCGCTGCGTGCGCGTGCTGATGGCGCACGCCGACACCGTGCCGCCGTCGCCGGGCGCCGAGGACAACGCGTCCGGCCTCGGGCTGCTGGCGGGGCTGGCGCCGCGGCTGGACGCGCTCGACCCGCCGTGCACGATCTGGCTCGTCGCCACCGGCGCCGAGGAGCGGATCTACACCGGCTCGCCCGACCACCTCGGCGCGCTCGCGCTGCGCAAGATCGTGCCGCGGCGGCGGCTGCGCTACGCGCTCTCGCTCGACGAGGTCGGCCGCGGCGCGAGCTTCCGGCTGCGCTCGCCCGTGTCGGCGCCGCGCCGCCGGGTGGAGCGGGAGCTGCTGGCGGCCGCGCGAGGACGTCGGCGTCTCGCTCGACTGGCAGCGCGACAGCGGCACCGGCAACTCCGACCACCGCGAGTTCGAGCTCGCCGGGATGCGCGGGGTCAAGCTCGGCGTGCTCGACAACCCGTGCCGGCACGAGGCGTGCGACACGCCCGACCGGCTGCAGCGCGCGGCGTTCCGGCGCGTGCAGCGGGTCGTCGAGGCCGCTATCCGCTGAGCGCGGGCGTAGCATCAAAAGGTGTGAGCGATGAGCGTCATCCGAGCGTTCCGGCATTCGAGCCGCTGACCCGCGCGAGGAGGTGGAGGCTCGTCCTCGGCGCCGCGATCGGGTCCGTGCTGTGGCTCGTCACGCTGATTGTGGGCGCGATCGTGCTCCACCGGACCGAGGCGATCGAGCTCGGGCTGCTGATCGCCGGCGTCTCGTTCGCGGCCGCGCTGCTCGTGGTCTCGGTCCTCCGGGCGCTGCGCCGGCGGGAGGAACGGCGGTATGCCGACGGTCGCTGAGCTCCTGCTGACGCTCGCCGCGCTCTACCCGGTGATCACCGCCGCGCTCTGGGTCGCCGGCGGCGTGCTCTACCAACTGATCGGAGGAGCGCGAGGTCGAGCAGCCTGCCGACGGCGAGTGGCCGGCCGTGACCGTGCTCATCCCCGCGTACAACGAGGAGGAGGTCATCGCGACGAGCGTCGCGGCGGTTCTCGCGTCGGACTACCCCGGCGAGCTGGAGCTGCTCGTGCTCGACGACGGGTCGACCGACGGCACGGAGGACGCCGCCCTGAGAGCGTCGTCGGGCGACGCTCGCTGTCGCGTCCTCCGCGATCCCGTCAACCGCGGCAAAGCCGACCGCCTCAACGAGGGCTTCGCCCAGGCGAGCCACGAGCTCGTCGCAGCGACCGACGCCGACACCCACGTCCACCCGCAGGCGGTCCGGTGGCTGGTGGCGCGCATGCTCACCTCACCGATGCTGGCGGCCGTCGCCGGCGCCCCGCACGTCACCAACCGCGGCCGGATGCTCCCAGCCATGCAGGTCCTGGAGGCCGCCTCGATCATCGGCCTCATCCGGCGGACCCAGGCGCTTACCGGCAGGGTCGGAACGGTCGCGGGCGTCCTCGGGCTGTTCCGGCGCGACCGCGTGCTCGCGGTCGGTGGCTACGACTCGCGGATGGCGACCGAGGACATCGACCTCACGTGGCGGCTCCTCCAGGCGGGCTGGCACACCACGTACGAGCCCGCGGCGCTGGTCGGGATGCAGGTTCCCGCGACGCTGGGGCCGCTGTGGGCGCAGCGGCGCCGCTGGGCCCGCGGCCAGGGCGAGGTGCTGCACGAGCACCTGGACGAGCTCTTCCGCTGGAGGAACCACCACATGTGGCTCATCGGCATCGAGTCGCTCGCCTCGCTGATCTGGGTCGTCGCGATCGCGGTCTCGCTGGTCATCGCCATCCTCAGCGGGCTGCTCGGCGGCGAGTGGGACGTCTCCGGCCTCGGCATGGCCTGGGGGATCGCGATCGCGTTCGTGGCGACCGTCCAGCTCGTAGTCGCGATGTACATCGACCGCGCTCACGACCCACTTGTGCTGCGCGCGTTCGCCCTCGGCCCGATCTACCCGCTCGCCTACTGGATGATCAGCGCCGCGGCGGCGCTCGTCGAGCAGGTCGTCGCGCTGGCTCGCGGCCCGCGCGGCGAGCGGGTGGTGTGGGACATCCCCCGCGAACGGATCCGCGCCGGTTAGGATCGGCGCGTGCCCGAGCTCCGCACGGTCCGCGTGGCCGCGATCCAGGCCACGCCGGTGATCCTCGACGGCGCGGCGAGCGTCGCCAAGGCGGTGCGGCTGCTCGAGCAGGCGGCCGGGGAGGGCGCGGAGCTGGCGGTGCTGCCGGAGACGTTCGTGCCGCTCTATCCCTCGAACCGCTGGGCCCGCGGGGCGGCGTCGTTCGGCGGCTGGGACGAGCTGTGGGAGCGGCTGCACGCTAACGCGGTCGAGGTGCCCGGCCCGCTGGTCGACGAGCTGGCTGCCGCGTGCAAGCGGCTGAAGATCCACGCCGTGGTCGGCATCAACGAGCGCGACGGCGGCTCGCTCTACAACGCGTTCCTCACCCTTGGGCCGGCGGGCGTGCTGCACAAGCACCGCAAGCTGATGCCCACCCAGCACGAGCGGCTGTTCCACGGCATCGGGCCCGGCGGCGACCTCGATCCGGTCGACACGCCGGTCGGCCGCGTGGGCGGGCTGATCTGCTGGGAGAACCGCATGCCGCTCGCGCGCTGGGCCGTCTACCAGGGCGCGCCGCAGATCTGGGTCGCGCCGACCGCCGACGACTCCGACGGCTGGATCGCCTCGATGCGCCACATCGCGATCGAGTCGGGCGCGTTCGTCGTCTCGGCCCCGCAGTACATCCCCGGCAGCGCGTTCCCCGACGACTTCCCGGTCGAGATCGACCGCGAGGTCGTCTACGGCCGCGGCGGCGCCGCGATCGTCGAGCCCACCTGGGGCGAGGTCATCGCCGGCCCGCTCTACGACGCCGAGGGCATCGTGTACGCCGACTGCGACCTGAAGGCCGGCCTGCACGCCAAGCGCTGGTTCGACGCCGTGGGCCACTACTCGCGCACGGACGTCCTCTCCCCGTCACCCTGACTAGGCGACGCCGGCGAACGTCAACTGCGGCAGGTAGGGGAGGTGGCGGACCGGGAGTTTCGTGCAATTTCCGACGGCCCGGCGACGCGAATCGCACGTTCCTCCTCCAGACGAGGAGTTTCGTGCGATCGCCGCTGCGGCAGAGGCGGACGATCTGGCACGTTATTCCCCCCCCGCTGCCCTACCCAGCGCAGTTCACGCCGGCACGTTGCGGCGCCTGAACCCAACCAACCCCAGCGCGACGAGCGCCGCCGCGACCGCGGTGAGCGCGAGCAGTGGCACGGCGTCGAACTGCGCGGCCGGCAGCAGCGGGACGTGCGTGTACGGCGACAGGTCCATGACCCAGTCCGGCAGGCCGAGCAGCGGCCCGAGGAAGGCGATCAGGTAGCACGCTCCGAACACGCCCCAGGCCGCGGCCGCCGCCCGCGGGACCAGGCCGAACAGTGCGACGGCGGCGCCGATCAGCACCCACACCGCCGGCGCGATGGCGACCGAGGAGCCGACGAGCGAGGCCACGCGACCGAGATCGCCGGTGGTCGCGGCGTCGGCGATCCCCGCGCCGAGCCCGCTGGCCGCCAGGATCACGACGGTGCCACCGGCGGCGACGGCGACGTAGCCGCCGGCCCACCGCGGCCGGGCGAGGGCGGTCGCGAGCAGCGGCTCGAGCCGCCCTGCGGTCTCCTCGCCGCGCATCCGCAGGATCGCCTGGATCGCGAAGCCGGTGCCGATCAGCGCCATCGACAGCAGCGAGATCGCCAGGTAGTTGTCCACGATGCTCCCGGCCGCCTGGGCGAACAGGTCGTTCACGGTCTGGCTGTCGCCGAGGAAGGACTCGGCGTCCTGGGCGGTGAGGCCGATCGACAGTCCGCCGAGGAAGAGCCCGGCGGCCCACGCGATCAGCGCGCTCCGCAACAGCCGCAGCGCCATCCCGGTCGGGCGGGCGAGCGCGGGCGCGGCGTCCGGCGGCCCGGGCCGCGGCGCGATCAGCCCGGCGCCGTCGTCGCGCCGCCCGAGCAGCGCGTAGGCGCCGGCGATCAGCGCGACCGTCGCCACGACCATGAGCCCGAGCGGCCACCAGCGCTCGCCCGCGTACGGGCGCATGCCCTGCGCCCAGCCGATCGGCGATGCCCAGGAGAGCGTCCCGTCGCCCACGTCGCCGGCCGCGCGCAGCACGTACGAGGCGCCCAGCACCGCGCCGACCAGCCCGGAGGCGCCGGCCGTGCTCTGGCTGACCTGGACCGCGACGGCCGCAATCCCGGCGAACAGGACGCCGACCCCGGCCAGCGAGGCGCCGAGCGCGATCGACCCCGCGACCGGCGTCCCGAACGAGACCATCACCAGCGCGACCGCTCCGCCCATCACCAGCTGCGCGCCCACCGCGACGACGAGCGCCGAGGTGAGCGGCGCCGCGCGGCTCACGACCCCGGCCCGGACCAGTTCGCTGCGGCCGGTCTGCTCCTCGCCGCGCGTGTGGCGGCCGACGAAGAACATGCTCATGAGCCCGGCCACGACGGCGCCGAAGGCTCCCCACTGCCACGCCACGTCGCCGCCCACGTTCGTCACCGCGTACGGCGGGCCGACCATCGCGATCAGGCCGGGGTTGCCCTTCACGGTGGCGACGTAGTCGGCGCGCGAGGCGGCGCTCGGGTACAGCTGCTCGCTCTGCGCGGCGGTCGAGGCGATCAGCGCGGCGAGGACCACGACGTAGACCGGGATCCGCACGCGCTCGCGGCGCAGCGCGAAGCGCAGCATGGTCCCGAGCCCGCTCATGGCTCGATCTCGTCCCCGTAGTGACGCAGGAACAGCTCCGCGAGCGTCGGCGGGCGGCTGCTCAGCGTCCGCACGCCGAGCCCGCTGAGGAAGCGGATCGTCTCGTCGAGCCGGCTCGTGTCGACGTCGAAGCGCGCACGGTGGTCGTCGAGGTGCACGTCGTGGACGCCCTCCAGCGCCGCGAGCCCGTCCGGCGGGTTGACGGTCTCGACGTCGATCGAGGTGCGGGTCAGGTGCCGCAGCTCCACCAGCGTGCCGGTCTCCACCGTGCGCCCGGCGCGGATGATGCTCACGCGCTCGCACAGCGCCTCGACCTCGGCCAGGATGTGGCTGGAGAGCAGCACCGTGCGGCCCGCCTGGCGGATCTCCTCGATGCACTCCTGGAAGACGGTCTCCATCAGTGGGTCGAGCCCGGACGTCGGCTCGTCGAGCAGCAGCAGCTCGGCGTCGGACGCCAGCGCCGCGACCACGGCGACCTTCTGGCGGTTGCCTTTGGAGTAGGTGCGGCCCTTCTTGGTGGGGTCGAGCTCGAAGCGCTCGATCAGCTCGGCGCGCCGGGCGGGGTCGAGCCCGCCGCGGAGCCGGCCGAGGAGGTCGATCGCCTCGCCGCCGGTGAGGTTCGGCCACAGGTTCACGTCACCGGGGACGTACGCCAGCCGGCGGTGCAGGTCGACGGCGTCGGCCCACGGGTCGCCGCCGAGCAGCGTCACGCGCCCGGCGTCGGCGCGCAACAGGCCGAGCAGGACGCGGATGGTGGTCGACTTGCCGGACCCGTTGGGCCCGAGGAACCCGTGCACCTCGCCGGTGGGCACGGCGAGGTCGAGCCCGTCGAGCGCGCGCACGTGCCCGAACGTCTTGACCAGCCCGGTGACGGAGATCGCGTCGGTCATGCCATGTTGAGCGTACACAACTTTCACGAAGTTCTGAAACTTCTGTACGATCGTTCCTATGTCCGGGAACGAGGACGTCGGCCGTTTCGTCGAGCGGTTCTCCGCGCTGCTCGTCGAAGGTGGGATGCCGCGCATGCCGGCCCGCGTGTTCTCGCGCCTGCTGGCCGAGGACTCGGGGCGCATGACCGCCGCCGCGATCGCGGAGGCGCTCGACGTGAGCCCTGCCGCGGTCTCAGGAGCGGTCCGCTACCTCGTCCACGTCGGCATGGTCGTCCGCACGCGCGAGCGCGGCGAGCGACGCGACACGTACCTCGTGCACGACGACGTGTGGGGCGAGATGTACACGCAGCAGGCGTCGCTGCTGCGGCGCTGGATCGATGCGGCCGACGAAGGCGCCGCGTCGCTCGGGCTCGACCGCCCGGCTGGCCGCCGGCTGGCCGAGACGCGCGACTTCTTCGCGTTCATGCACGCCGAGCTGCCGGGGCTCATCGGGCGCTGGCGCGCCTCCGGCGGGAGGTCGCGCACCGCGGGCATGGCCCCCGAGGGCGATCGCGCGCCCTAGCATGGACCCATGGCCGTCGACGACAAGGACACCACGGACCAGTCGGTCGCGCCGGTCGTCGGCCCGGACGACCCGCGGCGGTTCACCGACTCCGGAATCGAGGTCCAGACCGTCTACGGGCCTGGAGACCTGCCCGAGGACCTCGACCTGGGCGGCCCTGGCGAGTTCCCGTTCACCCGCGGCATCCATCCCGAGATGTACCGCAAGCGCCCGTGGACGATCCGCCAGTACGCCGGGTACGCGTCAGCCAAGGAGTCCAACGAGCGGTACAAGTACCTGCTCGCGCACGGGTCGACGGGCCTGAGCATGGCCTTCGACCTGCCGACGCAGCTCGGCCTCGACTCCGACGACCCGCGCTGTCTCGGCGAGGTCGGCCGCACCGGCGTCGCGATCGACACGCTCGACGACATGCGGACCGCGTTCGACGGGATCCCGCTCGACGAGGTGTCGACCTCGATGACGATCAACGCGCCCGCGAGCGTGCTGCTCCTGCTCTACGAGCTGGTCGCCGACGAGCAGGGCGTCAAGAGCGAGCAGCTCCGCGGGACCGTCCAGAACGACATCCTCAAGGAGTACATCGCGCGGGGGAACTTCATCTACCCGCCCGAGCCGAGCATGCGGCTGGCGACCGACCTGTTCGCCTACTGCAGCGAGCGGATCCCGAAGTGGAACACGGTCTCGATCTCGGGCTACCACTTCCGCGAGAAGGGCGCCAGCGCGGTCCAGGAGGTCGCGTTTACGCTCGCCAACGGGATGGCGTACGTGCAGGCGGCGCTCGACGCAGGCCTGGAGGTCGACGACTTCGCCCCCCGGCTGGCGTTCTTCTTCAACGGCCACAACAACGTGTTCCAGGAGGTCGCGAAGTTCCGCGCCGCCCGCAACATGTGGGCGCACGCCATGAAGGAGCGGTTCGGCGCGCGGGACGAGCGCTCGACGATGCTGCGGTTCCACACCCAGACCGGCGGCGTGACGCTCACGGCGCAGCAGCCGCAGAACAACGTCGTCCGCGTCGCGCTGCAGGCCTTCGCGGCGGTCTGCGGCGGCACGCAGTCGCTGCACACGAACGGCTACGACGAGGCGCTCGCGCTGCCCACCGAGCGCGCGGCCAAGATCGCGCTGCGGACGCAGCAGATCGTCGCCCACGAGTCGGGCGCCACCGACACCGTCGACCCGTTCGCAGGCTCCTACTACGTCGAGGCGCTGACCGCCGAGATCGAGCGCCGCGCCTGGAAGCTGATCGAGCGCGTCGACGAGCTCGGCGGCTCGGTCGAGGCGATCGCGTTCATCAAGGCCGAGATCGAGGAGTCCGCCTTCGGCTACCACGAGCGCTACCGCACCGAGCAGGACGTCGTGGTCGGCGTGAACCGCTTCGCGGAGGAGGACATCGAGGTCGAAGACACGCTGCGGGTCGATCCCGCCGTCGAGCGCGAGCAGATCGAGCGGCTCGAGCGGTTCAAGGCCGAGCGCGACCAGGAGCTCGTCGACCGGCGGCTCGAGGAGCTGCGCGAGGCCGCGCGCGGGCCGGACAACCTCCTGCCCCCAGTGCGCGCCGCGCTCGCCGACCGCGCCTCGATCGGCGAGGTGTGCGGCGCGATGCGCGACGTCTTCGGCGAGTACCAGCCGGACATCTAGGGGTGTCGGACGCGTAGCGCGGGGTAGGCACAAACGGATCCGGCGGGACGAGGGAGCCCGCGGCAGGCGAAGGGAGGGGCGATGAAGCTCTTGGTACGAGGCTTGATCCTGGCGGCCGTCCTCGCGGTCGCAACGGTGGCGAGCGGCGTTGCGAGCGCCGACCGCACGAGCACGACACAAGCCCGTGAGGACGACCACTTCCGGGCGCTGATCTTCTCGAAGACGGCGGCCTTCCGGCACACGGAGTGCATCCCGCAGGGGACCACGAGGATCGCCCAGATGAGCGTCAAGCACGGCTTCGACGTCGACGCGACCGAGAACGCCGGGCAGTTCACCGACGCCAACCTCGCGAAGTACGACGTCGTGATCTTCCTGTGCACGACGGGTGACGTGCTCAACGACTCGCAGCAGGCCGCCTTCGAGCGCTACATCCAGGCCGGCGGCGGCTACGCGGGCATCCATTCCGCGTCGGACACCGAGTACGACTGGGCGTGGTACGGCGGGCTCGTCGGCGCCTACTTCCGCGACCACCCGGGCGTTGCCGGCGTCAACCAGCAGTTCCAGGTCGCGACCATGAACGTCGAGGACCGCCGCAGCGACGCCACCCGGCACCTCGGACGCACCTGGACGCGCGAGGAGGAGTGGTACAACTTCCGCACCAACCCGCGCGACACCGTGCACGTGCTGCTGTCGGTCGACGAGAGCACGTACGACCCGCGCGGCTACAGCGTTCCGGGCGGCTCGCCGCCGATGGGCGACCACCCGATCTCGTGGTGCCAGCCCTACGACGGAGGCCGCGCGTTCTACACCGCCCTCGGCCACAAGGGCACCTACTGGGACGAGCCGCTGCTGCTCCGGCACGTGCTCGGCGGCATCCGGATGGCCGCCGGCGTGACGAGGTTCGACTGCGGCGAGGAGGACTGACCCGCGCGCCGCGCGGATCCCGAACCCGGGATCCGCGCGGCACTCGCCGGTAGGATCGCGGGATGTTCCCTCGCCGCGTGGCGATCGCGCTCGCGGTCGTCCTTGCGGCCCCGGTCGCGCTCGCCCCCGGCGCCTCCGCCGAGACCACGCTGCGGCGCACGATCGCGCCCGTGGACGGCAGCGGCTACCGGTCGCTGGGGACGGCACGCGGCGAGCAGCGCCTCGTGCGCAACCGCGGGCTCGCCGAGCGCGGTAGGGCGGGCCGGCGGCGCTCGCTGCTGCTGTTCGCGCAGCTCACCGACCCGCAGATCGTGGACGAGATGTCTCCCGCGCGGGTCGACTTCGCGGACGCCGCGGGTGGCGCCATCAAGTCGTCGTGGCGGCCCCAGGAGGCGCTCGCGCTGCACGTGTTCGACCAGACCGTTCGCTCGGTGAACGCGAACCGCCGCAGCCCCGTGCGCCAGGGAGACGGCAAGCGCGCGCGGCTCGCGCTGGCGGTCACGACGGGCGACCTCGCCGACAACCAGCAGCTCAACGAGACGCGGTGGTTCCGCGGCGTGCTCGACGGCGGCCGGGTCGACCCCTTTTCGGGCAAGCCGATCGGCGCGGGCAACCAGTGCGGCGGCGCCTCGCAGGCGGAGGTCGACCGGATGGACGCCGCCGTCGCGGCGCGCGCCTATACCGGCGTCCAGGACTACGACGACTACCCGTCGGCGCCCGACGACCGCAAGGCGGACTTCTGGGACCCGGACGTCGCCGCGCCGGGCGGCGCCTACGCGGCCTTCCCGCGCTACCCGGAGCTCATGGAGCGCGCCCAGGCGCCGTTCACGGCCGCCGGTCTCGACGTCCCGTGGTTCATCTCGCGCGGCAACCACGACGGCCTGGTGGGCGGCACCGCGCCGGCCAGCGTCGACCTCTTCCGCGTCATCGCCACCGGCTGCCTGAAGGTGCTCCCCAGCGCGGCGGTCGACCCGATGCAGTTCGCCGGCGCGTCCGAGGACGACCTGTTCGCCGCGATCGACGACCCGAGCTTCATCGGGCAGCTACTCGCCGCCGCGAGTCGCGTGCCACCGGACCCGGACCGCCGGATCGTCTCCAAGGCCGAGTACCGGCGGCTGGTCGGGCACGGCTTCGGCCGAACGCCCAAGGCCCAGCTCGACGCCTCGCGCGGGACCGCCAGCTACTACTCGTTCAGCCCGCGTCGCGGGGTCCGGATGCTCGCGCTCGACACGGTCGCCGAGGGCGGCGGCGCGGACGGCAACCTCGACGACCCGCAGTACCGCTGGCTGCGGACCGAGCTGCGGAAGGCCCGCCGTCGCGGCGAGCTGACGATCGCGTTCGGCCACCACACGCTCGCCACGATGGACAACGCGCGCACCGACGAGCAGGCCGGCGCATGCCCGCCGGGTGGCGAGCCGGGCTGCGACGCCGACCCGCGGCGCTCGACCCCGCTGCACCTGGGCACGCGAGGGCGCCAGACCGTCGAGGCCCTGTTCGCCGGCACCCCGAGCCTGATCGCCTACGTCGCCGGGCACACGCACGCCAACGCGGTGCGCTTCTACCGGGGCGGGCGCGGCAGCGGCTTCTGGGAGATCAACACCGCGTCGCATATCGACTGGCCGCAGCAGAGCCGCCTGATCGAGCTCATGGACAACCGCGACGGCACGCTGTCGGTGTTCGGCACGATCGTGGACCAGGCCGCCCCGGCGGCGTCGCCTGCGCCCGGCCCGGCGGACGCGCTGACGCCGCGGCGGCTCGCCTCGCTGGCCCGGACGCTCTCCTTCAACGACCCGCAGCGCGACGGGCTCGAGAGCTCCGCCGGCGATGCGTCGAAGCGCGGCGCTCGGCGAGACCGCAACGTCGAGCTCCTCGTGCGCGACCCGCGGTAGCTATGTCCCGACCGGATGCCAGGCGGTCTTGAGCTCGAGGAAGGGCTCGATCCGGGAGAGGCCGTCGAGCGCGGCGATGTCGTAGTCGCCGCCCGTGCCGCGCGACACTCGCGTGACGCTGTCGGCAGCGAGCTTGGTGACCTCGGGAGTGCCGGCGGGGTCGACGATCGCGTCGACGTCGCGGTGCCCGGCGAGCGGCTTGACGAGCTCGCTGCGGAGGCCCGACAGGAGATTGACGACGCCGGCCGGGACGTCCGCCACGCCGAGCACCTCGCCGAGGTGCAGCGAGAGCAGCGGCCAGCGCTCGGAGGTGATCGCGACGACGACGTTGCCGCCCGCCAGCGGCGGCAGGATCTCGGCCACCAGCCCGAGCACGTCCGGCTCCTCTGGGGCGAGCACGCCGACCACGCCGGTCGGCTCCGGCATCGTGAAGTTGAAGTGCGGCGCCGCGACCGGGTTGACGGCGCCGAGCACCGCGTGCAGCTTGTCGGTCCAGCCCGCGTAGTGGACGGCGTGGTCGACCGCGGCCTCGATCTCGGCCCGCGCCTTCGCGGCCTCCAGGCCGCGCAGCCGCGCCGTCTCGCTCGTGAGCTCGTCGGCGCGCGACTCGAGCGCCTCGGCGAACCGGTAGAGGATCTGGCCGCGGTTGTAGGCGGTCCGGCCCTGCCAGCCGGGGAGCGCGCCGCGGGCGGCGCGGACGGCGTCGCGCACGTCCTTTCGCGTGGCGCGCGGCGCGTTCGCGACGTGGTTGCCCTCGTGGTCGGTGGCAGGCACGTGACGGCCGGACTCGCTGCGGGCGAACGCGCCGCCCACGTAGAGCTTGTACGTCTTGACGACCGGGAGGCGGCTGCTCACGACACTCTCACGTACGGACGCAGGCCCGCGGCGCCGCCCTCGCGGCCGAAGCCGCTCTCCTTGTAGCCGCCGAACGGCGACGTCGGGTCGAACTGGTTGTACGTGTTCTGCCAGATCGTGCCGGCCTTCAGGCCACGCGCGACCGCGAGCGCGCGCGAGCCCTTGTCGGTCCAGACGCCGGCCGCCAGCCCGTACGCGGTGGCGTTGGCCTTCTCGATCGCCTCGGCCTGGGTGCGGAACGTCATCACCGACACGACGGGGCCGAAGATCTCCTCGACCGCGATGCGGTTGACCGGCGCGACGTCGGTGAACAGGGTCGGCGCGAACCAGTAGCCGCGCTCGGGCAGCGCGCACTGCACCGTGCGGCGCGTTGCGCCCTCGCGCTCGCCGGCGTCGACCAGCGCCTCGATCCGCTGGAGCTGCGCGGCGGAGTTGATGGCGCCGACGTCGGTGTTCTTGTCGAGCGGGTCGCCGACGCGCAGCAGACCCATCCGGCGCCACAGCTTCTCGATCACCTCGTCGGCGATGCTCTCCTGCAGCAGCAGCCGCGAGCCGGCGCAGCACACGTGGCCCTGGTTGAAGAAGATGCCGTTGACGATGCCCTCGACGGCCTGGTCGATCGCCGCGTCGTCGAACACGATGTTGGCCGACTTGCCGCCGAGCTCGAGCGTGAGGCCGATGTCGCGGCCCGCGGTGGCGGCCTGGATGTCCTTGCCGACCTCGGTCGAACCCGTGAACGCGATCTTGTCGATGCCTGGGTGGCGCACCAGCGCCGCGCCCGTCGAGCCGTCGCCGGGCAGGATGTTGACCACGCCGGGCGGGAGCTCGGCCTCCTGCACGATCTCGGCCAGCAGCAGTGCGGTCAGCGGCGTCGTCTCGGCCGGCTTGAGGACCGCCGTGTTGCCGCACGCGAGCGCCGGCGCCAGCTTCCAGGCGGCCATCAGCAGCGGGAAGTTCCACGGCACGATCTGGCCGACGACGCCCATCGGCTGCGAGTCACGGCCCGCGAGCCCGTAGCGCAGCTTGTCGGCCCAGCCGGCGTAGTAGAAGAAGTGCGCGGCGGCCAGCGGGATGTCGACGTCGCGCGACTCGCGGATCGGCTTGCCGCCGTCGAGCGACTCCACGATCGCCAGCTCGCGGGCGCGCTCCTGGATCAGCCGGGCGACGCGGAAGACGTACTTGCCGCGCTCGAGCGCGGGCAGCCGCTGCCAGCGCGGCAGCGCCTCGCGGGCGGCGGTGACCGCGGCGTCGACGTCGGCCTGGTTCGCCTGCGCGATCTCGGTCAGCGGCTCCTCGGTGGCCGGGTTGATGGTCGGCTCGTAGGCGTCGGCCTCCCGCCACTCGCCGTCGATGAACAGCCCGTAGCGGTCCCTGAGGCGGACGTGGTCGGTCGCCTCGGGTGCGGGCGAGTACTCCCAGGCCAGCGCGGTTCGCGTGGCGGTCATGCGTTCACTCCTTCGAGAAGTCCTCGGGCCGCTGGTAGCGCCCTGAGAGCCCGTGCTCGTACTGCATGAGCAGGTCGTTGAGCAGGGACGAGGCGCCGATGCGGAAGCGATCCGGCGTCAGCCACTCGTCGCCCAGCGTCTCCTTGACCAGGACGAGCTGGTGGATCGCCTGCTTGCTGGTGCGGACCCCGCCGGCCGCCTTGAAGCCGACGACCTTGCCGGTGCGATGCACGTAGTCGCGCACCGCCTCGAGCATGACCAGCGTGGCGCTCGGCGTGGCGCCCTTGCCGACCTTGCCGGTCGAGGTCTTGACGAAGTCGGCCCCGCCCTCCATCGAGAGCCACGTGGCGTGGCGGATGTGGTCGTAGCCGCCGAGCTCGTCGACCTCGACGATGACCTTCAGGTGCGCCGGCCCGCACGCCTCCTTGACCTGCTCGACCTCGGTCACGACCTGGAGGTCGTCGCCCTCCAGGTACGCGTCGCGCGGGATCACCATGTCGATCTCGGTCGCCCCGTCGGCGACCGCCTGGCGCGTCTCCTCGAGCTTGAGCTCCATGCTCGTCAGGCCCGACGGGAAGCCGGTCGCCACGCTCGCGAGCGCGACGCCGGATCCGTTCAGCGCCCGCTTGGCGTCCGCGACCCGCGACGGGTACACGCACAGCGCCGCCACGGACGGCATCTCGGGATGCGTCGGGGCCGGACACACAGCCTTGGCGGCGAGCTGCGCGACCTTGCCACGCGTGTCCTGCCCCTCGAGCGTGGTGAGGTCGACCATCGACACCGCCATCCGGATCGCCGCCTGCTGCGACTCGGCCTTGATCGACCGCTTCCCGAGCACCGCGGCACGCTCATCCACGCCCACCCGGTCGACCGGTGCGACTCGCCGTCTCATGGATGCTCAGCGTATCGCCCGCCGGACGACGCAGGGACCGGCCGCGCGGCGCGATCTTTCCGCCCGGCTACCGCGCGCGGCGCACCGCGGTCGTGGGAGAGGGGCCGGCCGGGGCGTGCTCGGCGCGCCAGCTGCCCTCAGTCAGGTTCGGGCACCCGCTGCCGTCGGGGGAAGCGGTGCTGACACGGGCGGATCGGCGTGCGCACTGGCGAGGATTCTCCCGATCGGTTATCGCGACAGAGACGGGAGTCCAGACGACGAGCCGCCGCGCCCGAAGGCGCAGCGGCAGATGACGTTCTCACTGCTTGACGACGGCTCCGACGGACATCGCCGAGAGGTGCACGCGGACGGTGGCGCCGTCGCACCGAACCACGATGCGGCCGGGCTGATCGAGCTCCGCGGTGCCGTTGAATGCCAGCGTCCCGGCCGAGCCGGGGGCCGGCAGGCTCACGTTAGTGGCCTCGTTGAGCCCGGCGGCCTCGAGGTTGCAGCGCGCGAACTCCGACGTCGAGGTCTGATTCATCGCGATGCCGGTCCCCACGACGAAGTAGCGCCCGGCGGGCACGTTGAGCGCCGCGACCTCGACGAGGAACGACCCGTCGACGTTCGTGAACGGCGCCTGGTCGGTATAGACAGTGCTCGCACCGTCGCCGGGGTCGCCCTTCGGCCCCTCCGGACCCTCAGGTCCGGTGTCACCCTTCGGCCCAGTCGGCCCGACCTCGCCCTGCGGACCGGCGGGGCCGACCTCGCCCTGCGGGCCAGCGGGGCCGGCGTCGCCCTTCGCTCCGACAGGTCCCGGAGCTCCCGGCTCGCCCTTCTGGTTCCAAGCGATTGGCGTCTCCAGCGTGGTCGAGCACTTCTGGCCCTTGGCGGTGTCGACGACTCGCAGCACACCGCCGACCTTCGTGTAGCAGGCGTTGATCTGGCCGTTCTGGTCGGGCACCATCGCCCAGGCGGTCGTGGCGGCGCCGAGGCCGATCACGATGGCGCCGACGATCGCGCGACGCCCGCCTTTCTTCAGCATCCCGGTCATGGGACGACTCCTAACTCGTGCGCCCAGTCGGACGCTGTGGACAGGGAGCCCACCGTCGCCGGTTGCGCCGCCTGGCCACACCCTCCATCGGTGTGAATCCCTCACCCGTGCGCTGCACTGAGCAACCGCGCCTTGGCCCGTCGTGTTCGTCATCCGAGGCGACGGCCGCAGATCGAGCTGGCGGTTACGCGCAGTGTGCGCAGCCTCCGAAGCTAAGAGTTAGCGGACAACGGGCGTGTGCTGCATGTCCGGACCCCGTGCGAGGCCCACGAGGCGCGCCAGCGCATCCTGCATGACGGTGCGGTCGCCATGCGCGCGCCCGCGCTCTTGCTCGGGCACGGGGCCGGGAAGCGGTCCAGCATCCGAGGTCTCGAGTACATCGAGGCGTTCTACAACCGAACGCGCCGCCACTCCACGCTCGGCTACCTCTCACCCCGCCGGCTACGAGAACAGAACTCTCATACCTACCTTTCGATGTACGCCGTGATCGGTTGCACGACGCCGTGTTCCTGCATACGGGCCAGGACTTCAGGCGGCGGCGAACCCAGCATTCCCTGCAAGGTCGCTACGTCGGATACGTCGGCTGTGACCGCGGCGTTGTTGCTCCCGTCGGCGGCGACGTAATCGGTGACGTTGCTGCCCGTCCCCGATTCGATGGCAGCCCTGCGTGCTTCCTTCCCCTGCAGCCAGCGGTCGATGTCCTCAACGACATGGGTGATGACGACTTTCGGCATGACGACTCCTTCGCATAGGCGGGCTGCTCGGGCCACCGTACACCAGGCGCGTTGTGGTCGGGCGGCGGTGCTCGCGGACTTATGGGACAGCCTGGCCTGATCACGAGCGTCTCGTCGGGCGAGTTGCAGACGCCCGCTGCGGACGAGGAACAAGGAGCGCGCGGTGGGACTACTGCTTCTCGGCAAAGGAGCTGTCTTGGCGCACCGGCTCGAGCGTCCGCTCGCTGCTGAGATGGACGAAAGGCACAAGCGGACTGACCGCCGCCGGTTGGTGGGGCTTCGCTTCGGTCTGGCCCCGTAGAAGGACGATGACCGATGCAACACCACACCGATACCGAGCCGACGGATCGCTTCCCGACTGACGCGACGGGGCTTGCCGAGGCGCGCGCTTCCGAGGCGGTCGAGCTGTCTGACGGTGATCATCTTGGTCTGCGGATCGCTCCGGTCGCCAAGCGCTTGGGCGACGCAACGGTCCGGATGCTGGCCTACAACGGGTCGATCCCCGGACCGACCTTGAAGGTCCAGGAGGGCATGGCGGCCGAGCGCGTGCGCGTCGCGCCGTATCTGGAGGCCGAGCCGGACAAGACCCTGGCCTTCATCGCCGAGATGGACATGGGTGCGCCAGAGGGAGACGGGCCGGTCGTCTACGCCTGCCCCATGCACCCGGAGGTCGTCAGCGCGGAGCCGGCCCACTGCCCGCAGTGCGGTATGAAGCTGCTGCCGGCGCAGCTCGTCGCGGAGGCCGACGGCCACGAGCACGAAGGCCACGCCCACCACGAACGCGAGCACGCGGGCCACGATCACGTGGCGGCCGGTTCCTCGTCCTCGCCCGCGACGACGTCGCCGATCCCAACCTGGTGTGGAAGGACACGGTCCTGGTGCGGACCGGCGAGACCGTCGACATCCTGCTCGACGTCAACAACGTCGGTCGGTGGATGGCGCACTGCCACATCGCCGAGCACCACGAGAGCGGAATGATGTTCAGCTTCAACGTCGCTCCGGCCGACCGCGACGCTCCGAGCACATGAGCGTTGATGCTGCAGGCGGCCGGCGCGAGGTGATCGTCGTCGGCGGCGGTCAGGCCGGCCTGGCCATCGGCTACCTGCTTGCCCAGCAGGGCCGGCGGTTTACGATCCTGGAAGCGGCCGACACGCCGGCGGCGGCGTGGCGCGAGCGCTGGGATTCGCTGCGGCTGTTCACCCCGGTCCGCTATGACAGCCTCCCGGGCCGGGCGTTCCCCGGGGATCCGGATCGCTACCCGGGTCGCGACGACGTCGTCACATACCTCACCGACTACGCGCGCGCCTTCGAGCTGCCGGTCGAGCTGGGCAGCCCTGTCCGCGCCGTCCGCCAAGGCGAGCGCGGCTACCTGGTCGAGCTCGACGATCGCGGCTGCGAGGCCGACCAGGTCGTGATCGCCACCGGCCCGTTCCAGGTCCCGCGGGTGCCGGCGATCGCCGAGCGCCTCGACCCGGGCATCACGCAGTTCCACAGCAGCAAATACCGCGGGCCCCAGGACGTGCCCGCAGGCGCGGTGCTGGTCGTCGGTGGCGGCAACACCGGCTATCAGATCGCCGAGGAGCTCGCCCGCACCCACGAGGTGCACCTGTCGATCGGCGCACGCCAGACGCCGTTGCCGCAGCGGATCCTGCGCCGCGATCTGTTCCGCTACCTCGAAGCCACCGGCCTGATGGGCAAGACCGTCGAGTCGCGGATCGGCCGACGCATGCAGCACCGCGAGACGCTGATCGGGTCGAGCCCTCGCGCCGCCCGGCGCCGGCACGGCATCGAGCTGCGCGGCCGAACCGACGACGTGTCCGGGTCAGAGGTGCGCTTTGGCGACGGCGGCCGGCTCAGCGCCGGCACGGTCATCTGGGCGACTGGCTTCGAGCTCGACCACTCGTTCGTGCAACTGCCCGTCTTCGACACGGACGGCCGCCTCGTGCACCGGCGCGGCGTCACCGCATCGCCCGGGCTGTACTTCCTCGGAATGCCGTGGCAGCACACGCGCGGCTCGGCGCTGCTGGGCTGGGTCAAGGACGACGCCCAGCACATCGCCGACCAGATCGCCACCCTCGCCAGCACCGGCGCGACCACGGCGGCACCGGAGCTCGCCGCGCAGCCGCCGCAGCGATGAGCACGGGCACACCGGAGCCGGGGCCTGCCGGCCCCCAGAATCGACCGATGTCCACGACCACAACCGCCGATAGCGGCAGCCGCGCAGGCTCCAGCGACCCGCTCGGGTCGATCGGATGGACCGAGCGCACCGGCGGCGTGCTCACCGCCCGCGAGTGCGTGACGCTGGCCCGGCCGCTGCTGCGCGAAGAGCTCGGCATCCTGGCCGGCCTGTTGGCGATGGCCCTGCGCGTGCATTCGGGACGCCGCGCCACCATCGAACCGGCGCGCCTTGCGCCCCCGGACTCGTCGCTGGCCCGAGACGCGCAGGAGGCCGCCGAGGACCTCCTCGTACCGGTGCTGCGCAACCACTCCCATCGTGCTTACGCCTGGGCAGCCGCCATCGCCGCACGACGCGGGATCTCGTTTGACCGTGAGTTGCTGTACCTCGCCGCGATGTTCCACGACACGGGGCTGCCAAGCCCCGTGCCCCATGTCGACTTCACCGTGCGCAGCGCGGCGCTGGCCCGCGAGTTCGCCGACCGCCACGGAGTGCCCGCCGACGGCCGGGAGGTGGTGACCAACGCTATCGCCATGCATCACAGCCCCGGTGTCGGCCTTGAGTCCGGCCCCGAGGCCTATCTCATGTCCGCCGGCGCGGCAGTTGACGTCTTCGGCTCACGCAGCAACGAGATCCCCGACGCGGTCCGCAGGCGCGTGGTTGAGCAGTTCCCGCGGCTGGGCTTCAAGCGCGAATTCGCCGCGCTGTGGCGCGCGGAGGCCAAGCAGGTCCCTCGCGGCCGGGCGTGGTACCTGCACCGCTTCGCCCTCACCGACCTGAGCATCCGGATGGCGCCGTTCGGTTGACCGAGCACCGACGACACGGCGCGAGCTCAGTTCATGCATCGTCCGCTTCTCCGAAGGAGCGGCTTGCTGGCCAGGCCAGCCGGGAGCGCGTCGTTCACGGCAGGCCCGTGCTATCGCCTTGGGCCGAAAGGCACGAGCGGACGTTCCCGCGGGAACGCTTTCCACGCGACTGCTCCGATCGCAGCATGAACACGAGCGTGGGGAGCGGAAGTGCCACATCGGGCGTCTCCGCACTGATCCCCGCCGCGACCGCGACCGCAAGGATCGTCAGCAGCAGCCCGAACACCCGTTCAGCCGCAGTCCTGCCGGCCTGATTGGCGCTGAACAGAGCGGCGGCCTCGGTCATGTACGCCGCCACTAACTCCCTCTCGCGCTCGTCCATCGAGGCGATCATCTTGGCACCGGCCGAGAGCCGACTACCTCTGTTCGGCGTCGCGCATGCGGGACGTCGGTCGTCAGTAGGCGTGGACGGCCGGCCAGCGCAGCTCGACGCCCGCCTTCGTCAGCTCGGCCTGGAAGGCGGCCAGGCGCGCCGGGTCGGCTCGTACTGCCCGCGGCGGCGTGCCGGAGCGGACGCAGAAGGCCGCCAGCTGCCCGGCGGCCTCGCCGATGTTCCACTCGACCGGATGCAGGCGGTAGGCGCCGTTGGTGATGTGCGTCGTGGCGATGTTCTTCGCGGCCGCCAGGAGATGGTCGACGCGTACCGGTATGAGGGCGCCGAGCGGGATCTGGAACGGGCAGCAGGCGATGTCGATGTAGGGGTCGCCGCCGGTCGAGGGATGTAGGTCGATGCGGTAGGCGCCGATGCCGACGGTGTCGTGATAGTCGATGGCGCCGCGGTCGCCGCGGACGTCGAAGGCGATGTCGTGCTCGACGATCGTGCGCTCACCGCGGATGCGGCGCGACTCGCGCACGTAGAGCGCCGGCGCGAGGCCGTCGGCCGTGTCGCCGACGAGGTCAGGGCGCAGGCGCAGACCGGGCCAGCCGGTGCCGCCGTCCGGTCGCGGCGCTTCGGTCTGGAGCCAGTGCAGCAGGCACAGGCTCAACCCGCGCGCGGCCTGTGCGTGGCGCGCGCAGTCCTCGGCGGGCAGCTCGAACACGGGTCCGAGCCAGTAGTCGTTCTGCGGCCAGTTCACGAGCGTGATGTCGCTCGCGTATGCGCCCGCGACGAAGTTGCGGCGCGCGGCGATGCGCCGGAACAGCCACAGGTCGCGGTCCAGCTCAGGGTTGGCGAGGTCGGGACCGATCAGCGCCGGATCACCGGGCGGGTTGGGCGACAGCGTTCGCGCCACCGGCGTGCCGGTCCGGGGGTCCGGCGCGAGCAGGCTGAGCTGACCCTCGGGCCAGCCGTCCCGGCGCCGCGCCTTCCACTCCGCGTACCCGGCAGGCCGCTCGATCGTGTGGTCCTGGCCTTCCAGGTGATCGACGGCGAAGCACGCCGTCACGGGCTGCATGTTCAACGGCTGCGCGGCCGCCGGCGCGTGCGGCTCGCCGGTCTCCTCGCGCGACTCGAAGCCCGTGACGTACTCGGCGCCGCACAGCGGCAGCAGCTCGCCCGTCTCCGTGGCGTCGAGAACGCAGTCGGCCCAGACGACGCGCTCGACCCCGCTCGCCAGGTCGCGCAGCCGTACGGCGCGCAGACGGTCCCCGTCGCAGAGCGCACCGTCGGCGACGTGCTCGAGCAGGACCCGCACGCGACCCGCGGAGCGATGCGGCGCCAGCATCCCCTCCAACACGGCCAGCGCGACGCGCGGCTCGTGCGACAGCGCACTCACGCGGCTCGCTCCCGGGTTCAGCTCACGGCGAGCGCGCGCCGCCTCGGTCAACGGATAGTGCTCCCGGTAGTACGCGCGGATGCCATCGCGCAGCCGGCGGTAGCGCGCCGTGACGCCGAAGCGCTCCACCCACGGATGCTCGTCCGGGGGCACCGCCTGGCTCGTGAGCTGCCCGCCGAGCCAACGCCCCTCCTCCGTCAGTACGACGTCGGCGCCGCCCTCGGCCGCCGCGAGCGCCGCAGCGACGCCGCCCAACCCGCCACCGACGACCAGCACCTGCGACCGCTGCTCATGCGTCACTGTTCACGCCCGACGGCACCCTACATCCGACGCCACGCACGCCGGGACGCACCCGACAGATGGCGGGTTCTGGGCCGCGAACGCTTGAACGCGCGCGTGATGGCGGTCACACAAGGACCGCGTGACCTCCTTCACGCGCCTGGCGATCGTGAACCGCGGCGAGGCGGCGATGCGCGCCATCCATGCGGTCCGCGAGCTCAACGACGCTCGCGGCGACGATCCCATCCGCGTCATCGCGCTCTACAGCGAGGGCGAGCGGCACGCGCTGTTCGTGCGGCAGGCCGACGAGCGCCACTGCCTCGGTCCGGCCTCCGCCTACCTCGACTACGAGGCGCTCGAGCGTGCGCTCGTCGAGACGAGGGCGGACGCCGCGTGGGTCGGCTGGGGGTTCGTGGCGGAGCACCCGGCGTTCGCGGAGCTGTGCGCGAAGCTCGGCATCGCCTTCGCCGGCCCGGACGCCGACGTCATGCGCTCGCTCGGCGACAAGATCGAGGCCAAGAGGCTGGCCGAGCAGGCCGGTGTGCCGGTGGCGCCGTGGAGCGGCGGGCCGGTCGACTCGGTCGAGGACGCCCAGCGGATCGCCGAGGAGCTCGGCTTCCCGCTGATGATCAAGGCGGCGGCGGGCGGCGGCGGGCGCGGCATGCGGCGCGTCGAGAAGGCCGAGGAAGTGGCCAACGCCTACGAGCGCGCCCGCGCCGAGGCCGGCCAGGCCTTCGGCGACGACTCGGTGCTGATGGAGCGGCTCGTCGAGAACGCGCGGCACGTCGAGGTCCAGCTGCTGGCCGACGGCCAGGGCGCCGTATGGGCGCTGGGCGTGCGCGACTGCTCCTACCAGCGCCGCCACCAGAAGGTCGTCGAGGAGTCGGCGAGCCCGGTGCTGACGGCGGACCAGGAGCGCATGCTGGCGGACTCGGCGGCCGGGCTCGCGCGCAGCGTCGGCTACCGCGGCGCCGCCACCGTCGAGTTCCTCTACGAGCCGACCGGCAAGCAGTTCTCGTTCATGGAGGTCAATGCGCGCCTCCAGGTCGAGCACCCGGTGACCGAGGTCGTCACCGGCGCCGACCTCGTCGCGCTGCAGCTCCACGTCGCCGCCGGCGGCCGGCTCGAGGGCGACCCGCCGCCCGCCAAGGGACACGCGATCGAGGTCCGCCTCAACGCCGAGGACCCGGCGCGCGGCTTCTCGCCCGCCCCCGGCCGCATCAGCCTGCTCCGGCTCCCGAGCGGCCCGGGCATCCGCGTCGACACCGGCTTCGCGGAGGGCGACACCGTCCCCTCGGACTTCGACTCGATGCTGGCCAAGATCATCGCCCACGGCGCCACGCGCGAGCAGGCGATCGCGCGCCTGCGCCGCGCCGTCGCCGACACGATGGTGGTGATCGACGAGGGGACCACCAACCAGGGCTTCCTGCTCGAGCTGCTCGGCCGGCCGGAGCTGCGCCGCGGCGAGGTCGACACCGGCTGGCTCGACCGCCTGCAGGCGCAGGGCGACGTCGAGCCCGTACGCCACGCCGACGCCGCGCTCGTGCAGGCCGCGATCGCGCTGTGCGACGAGGAGACGGCCGCCGACCGCGCGCACTTCTACGCGCTCGCGCGGCGCGGGCGCCCGCAGGCGGAGGCCGACGTCGGCCACACGCTCGACCTGCTCTACCGCGGCACGAGCTACCGCTTCCAGGTGTGGGAGACGGGCCCGCGGCGTTACCGCGTCGAAGTCGACGGCGTCACGATCGAGGCCGACATCGAGCAGCTCACCGAGCACGAGCAACGGCTCTCCTTCGGCGGCCGCTCGTACCGGACGCTGACCGCCGTGCAGGACACCGACCTGCTGGTCGAGGTCAACGGCGTGCCGCACCGCGTCTCCCGCGACGAGGGCGGCCTCGTCCGCAGCCACGCGCCCGGCGTGGTCGTGGCGATCCCCGTCCAGGCCGGCGACGAGGTCCAGGCCGGCGACGTCGTCGCCATCACCGAGAGCATGAAGATGGAGACCTCGCTGACCGCGCCGGTCCATGGTCGCGTGCGCGAGGTGCTGGTCGGCAGCAACATGCACGTGACGGCCGGGCGGCCGCTGCTGCAGATCGAGCCGCTCGACGACGCGCCCGAGGCCGCGGCCGGCGAGCGCGTGACGTTCGAGCCGGCCGAGGCCGACGTCAGCGATCTCGAGCGGCTCAAGTGGCTCATCCTCGGCTACGACGTCACCGGCGTCCGGGTGCTCGACGGGCCGGTCGACGACGAGGGCGAGCGCCGCCTGCTCGAGCTGTACGCCGACGTCCGCGCGCTCGACCGCCCGCACGCAACGGACGAGGACCTCCTGCGCAGCCCGCAGGAGTACCTGCACGCGTTCCTGCGCTCGCTCGACGCCGCCGCCGAGGGCCTGCCCGAGCGCTTCGTCGCGGCGCTGGAGCGTGCGCTGGCCCACTACGGGATCGGCGGCCTCGAGCGGACGGCGGCACTCGAGGAGGCCTGCCACCGCCTGTTCCTCTCGCGTGAGCGCGCCGGCACCGCCCGCGCGGCGGTGCGCGCGATCCTCGCCCGCCGGCTGGAGCTCGGCGCGACCGGCGACGACGCCCTGCGCGGGCTGCTCGGCCGCCTGGAGAGCGCGCTGAGTGCCCGCGAGCCGGCGCTGGCCGAGCTGGTGCGCGAGCTGCGCTGGCGCTGCTGCGACGAGCCGCTGGTGGAGACGGCGCGCCAGGAGACGCTCGCCGAGATGGAGGGCCACCTCGAGGCGCTCGCCGACGACCCGTCGCGTCCCGATCGCGACGAGCGGATGGCCGCGCTCGTCGCCTGCCCGCAGCCGCTGGCGCCGCTGATCGGCCGCCACGTCGGCCACGCCGGCGCCCTGATGGAGGCGATGACGCGCCGCTATTACCGGATCCGGGAGCTGGAGACGGTCGAGCAGCGGCTGCTCGACAGCGTGCCGTTCGTCTACGCCACCTACATGCACGAGGGCGTCCGCCACCACGTGGCGGCCACGCTCGGCGACCGCGACGACCTCGCCACCGCCATGCGCGCGCTCGGCGGCGCGGCCCGCGAGCTGCCGCCGGACGAGCGCGTCCTCGTCGACCTCTACCTGCGCGACGACCACGACCTCGGCGCGCTGCTCGGCGCCGCGCACCTGCCGGCCAACGTCGTGCGCGCGGCGTTCGTCATCACCCCGGACGGCGACTCCGACGTCGCGACCTTCTTCCGCTCAGGCGAAGGCTGGAGCGAGAACCCCGACCTGCGCGGGATGCACCCGATGATGGCCGCCCGGATGGACTTCTGGCGGCTCGTGAACTTCCAGCTCGAGCAGCTGCCGGCCGCGCCCGAGGTCCACCTGTTCCGGGCCGTGGCGAGGGACAACCCGCGCGACGAGCGGCTCGTGGCGCTCGCCGAGGTGCGCGACCTCATGCCGGTCCGCGACGAGAACGGCACAATCACCGCGCTGCCGCAGCTCGAGCGCACCGTCCGCCAGGCCTTCGAGTCGATGCGCTCGATCCAGTCCGGCCTCCGCCCACGCGAGCGCCTGCTCTGGAACCGGCTGCTGCTCTACGTGTGGCCGACGATGGACTTCGGCCCCGAGGACGCCGGCGCGATCATCGAGCGCTTCACGCGCATGACCGCCGAGCTCGGGATCGAGATGGTGATGGTGCGCGGGCGCATCCTGGAAGACGGCGTCGAGCGCGAGCGCGTCCTGCGGCTCTTCAACCCGGCAGGTCGCGGCGTGACCGTCGAGGTGACGGACCCGCCGAGCGACCCGCTGCAGCCGCTCGACGAGGGCGCTCAGCGGATCGTGTCCGCGCGCCGCCGCGGCACCCTGCACCCGGCGGAGATCGTCAAGCTGCTCGCGCGCCCCGGCGACTTCGTCGAACACGACCTCGACGAGGACGGCGAGCTCGTCCCCGTCGACCGGCCGCCCGCCACCAATCGCGCCAGCATCGTGGTGGGGCTGGTCCGCAACCGCACCGAGCAGCACCCCGAGGGAATGCTGCGCGTCATCCTGCTCGGCGACCCGACCCGCTCCCTCGGATCCCTGGCCGAGCCGGAGTGCCGGCGCGTCATCGCCGCGCTCGACCTCGCCGACGAGCTCGGCGTCCCGGTCGAGTGGTTCGCGGTCTCCTCGGGCGCGAAGATCGCGATGGACTCCGGCACGGAGAACATGGACTGGGTCGCGGCGGCGCTGCGGCGGATCGTGCAGTTCACGCAGGCCGGCGGCGAGATCAACGTCATCGTCAGCGGGATCAACGTCGGCGCGCAGCCGTACTTCAACGCCGAGGCGACGATGCTCATGCACACGCGCGGCATCCTCGTGATGACGCCGGAGAGCGCGATGGTGCTGACCGGCAAGCAGGCGCTCGACTACTCCGGCGGCGTCTCGGCCGAGGACAACTTCGGCATCGGCGGCTACGAGCGGATCATGGGGCCGAACGGCCAGGCGCAGTACTGGGCGCCCGACGTCGCCGGCGCCTGCGCCGTGCTCCTGCGCTACTACGAGCACACCTACGTCGCGCCCGGCGAGCGCTTCCCGCGCCAGGCGCCGAGCACCGACCCGGTGGACCGCGACGTGCGCAGCGCACCGCACGACGCGCCGGACTCGGATCTGAAGACGGTCGGCGAGATCTTCGCCGAGGAGACAAACCCGGGCCGCAAGAAGGCGTTCGACATCCGCTCGGTCATGCGCGCCGTCGCCGACGTGGACCGCGAGCCGCTCGAGCGCTGGGCGGCGATGCGCGAGGCCGAGGTCGCCGTGGTCTGGGACGCCCATCTGGGCGGGCGTCCGGTGGCGATGATCGGGATCGAATCGCGCCCGCTGCCGCGCTTCGGGTCGGTCCCGGCCGACGGGCCCGACCAGTGGACGTCCGGCACGCTGTTCCCGCAGGCGTCGAGGAAGGTCGCGCGGGCGATCAACGCGGCGTCGGGGCGGCGGCCGCTGGTCATCCTCGCGAACCTCGCCGGCTTCGACGGCTCGCCGGAGTCGATGCGCCGGCTCCAGCTCGAGTACGGCGCTGAGATCGGCCGGGCGATCGTGAACTTCGACGGGCCGATCGCGTTCTGCGTGATCTCGCGCTTCCACGGCGGCGCGTTCGTGGTGTTCTCACGCCGCTTGAACCCGAACCTCGAGACGATCGCGCTCGAGGGCTCCCACGCGTCGGTGATCGGCGGCGCGCCCGCGGCGGCGGTCGTGTTCGCGCGCGAGGTCGACAACCGCACGCGCGAGGACCCGCGCGTCGACGGCAGCGACGACGCGGCCTACGCCGAGGTGCGCTCCGAGAAGCTCGGCGAGCTCGCGGCGGAGTTCGACGCGATCCACAGCGTGGGCCGCGCGGTCGAGGTCGGCTCCGTCGACCGCGTGATCTCCGCGGCCGAGCTGCGCCCGCACCTGATCGAGACGGTCGAGCGCGGGATCGACCGGACGCTGGCCGCAGCAGCGATCGTCTAGTCGCCGGTCGAGAGCAGCGCGGCGACCAGCGCGGTGGCCAGCGGCGCCAGGATCGCGAGGCCGGCCTGCAGGCTCGCGACCGGCCCGGCGGAGAGGTTCAGCAGCGCCTCGGCCTCGCCGCGGCGCTTGAACGCGTCGCCGCGCCAGTGATCGGACGAGGCGACGGGCGCCGCGTCGTCGCGCAGGTGGCGTCCCAGCTCGAGCACCCGCAACTGGACCGGCAGGTAGACCAGCGCCAGCAGCAGCGAGAAGAAGCCGCCGTACACGAGCACCGACGCGGCCGGGAACTCCGCGTTCGAGTTCCACGCCTTGACCGCGAGACGCAGCGCGCCGGTCGAGAGTGTGATGCCGACGACGATCACGCTGAGGATCGTGACCGCGTGGCCGAGCCGCTCGCGGAGGCCGAGATAGCCGTCGAACGGATGCTTGCCGCCCGTGGAGAGCTCGGTCTTCCAGCCGGGCTCACCGGCGCGTGCGCCGGCTGCGAGCCGTCTCGCGATCGTCCCGATCCGCCAGATCGCGAGGATCCACGGGCCCGCGGCGACGAACGCCAGCACGATGAAGCCGGTGAGCTTGGGCCGGTGGCCGGGCAGCGGCGTCGGCGCGCCGGTTGTCAGCGCGGGAACGGCGACCGTGAGCGCGATTAGCACGAAGATGAGGCTGAAGCCCGCGATCGCCACCGGGAGCTCCGCCCCCGCCGCGAGCTCGCGGAGCGCGCCGCGCGAGCCGGCGAAGACGATGGCCCAGATGCCGGCCTGCGCGCACAAGAGGGTGAGCCATACGACCGACTCGGGGTTGTCGAGGAAGGCACCCGCGCGCTTCCACGCGTTCTCGTCGATGACGACGGAGCCTGCGAGGGCGTCGCAGAACAGGAGGGTCGCCGCGACCAGCGCCCCGGCGATGAAGGCGGCGAGCGGTGCCAGCGGATCGCGTCGCAGCTCGTCGATCGACGCCTTCGCGATGCCCTGCATCGCACGACCCCACCGAGGCGGCCCTCGGCTGTCAAGAGACGACATGGCTTGACTAGTTATGACATGACTAGTACGGTTATGGCGTGCCTCAGCGTTCATCCCTCGGATTGATCGTGCTCTGGCTGCTGTACGAGCAGCCGCAGCACGTCTACCGCATGCAGAAGCTGATCGAGGCCCAGGGCAAGGACCGCGTGGTCAACGTCCGGGCGCGGGCCAGCCTGTACCAGACGATCGAGCGGCTCCGGCGGCTCGGGCTCGTGGAGGTGGTCGAGACCGTCCGCACGGCCTCGCACCCCGAGCGGATCGTGTACGGGATCACCGACGCGGGCCGCGAGGCGGCGCGCGAGTGGCTGCGCGAGATGCTGAGCAGCACCGGCGGCGAGTTCCCCGACTTCATCGCGGCGGTCTCGATCCTGTTCGGGCTCGAGCCCGACGACGCGCAACGGCAGCTCGAGCTGCGCGCCGAGCGGCTCGAGGCCGAGCTCGCGGCGACCGAGGCCGAGATCGCCGGCGTGCCGGACCTGCCGCGGCTGTTCCTGCTCGAGGAGGAGTACCGCCGCACGGTCCTGCAGGCCGAGCTCACGTGGCTGCGCGGCGTGATCGAGGACCTGCGCGCGGAGCGGCTGACCTGGAGCGAGGAGTGGCTGCGTGAGATCGGCGCCGCCTTCAATCCCCCCGAAGAAGAGGACACGTGATGACACCGACGATCGAGGCCCAGGGCCTCGAGAAGCGCTACGGCAAGGTCCGGGCGCTCGACGGCCTCGACCTCGTCGCCGAGCGCGGCCAGGTCGTCGCCGTGCTCGGCCCGAACGGGGCCGGCAAGACGACCTTCGTGCGCGCGGTGGCGACGCTCGTGCGCCTGGACGGCGGCACGCTGCGCGTGGCCGGGCACGACGTGGCCCGCGAGCCGCAGGCGGTCCGCGCCGCGATCGGGCTCGCCGGGCAGTTCGCCGCGGTCGAGCCCGCGATGACCGGACGCGAGAACCTCGAGATGGTGGCCCGGTTGTTCGGGCAGGAGCGGCGGGCGGCGCAGGCGAGCGCCGCGGCCGTGCTCGAGCAGCTCGGCCTCGTGGAGGACGCCGACCGCCTCGCGCGCACGTACTCGGGCGGCATGCGCCGCCGGCTCGACCTCGGCGCGAGCCTGGTCGGCAAGCCCCGGCTCCTGCTGCTCGACGAGCCCACCACAGGGCTCGACCCGCGCAGCCGGATCGAGCTGTGGGACGCGATCCGCGCGCTCGTCGACCAGGGCACCGACGTGCTGCTCACGACCCAGTACCTCGACGAGGCCGACCAGCTCGCAAGCCAGATCGTGATCGTCGACCACGGGCGCGTGGTCGCGTCGGGCACCCCGGCCGAGCTCAAGCGGCGGATCAGCCGCGACGTGATCGAGGCCCGGGTGCGCGGCTCGGGCGATTCCGAGTCGCTGCTGGCGGCGCTGCGGTCGGTGGAGGCCGCGGGCGTCGAGATCGAGGACGTCGCGCTGCGCCCGCCCGACCTCGACGAAGTGTTCCTGGCGCTCACCGGAAGGCCCGCAGCATGAGCACGATCGCTGCCACCGGGTTCGTCCCGAGCACCCTCGCCGTCACCCGCCGCGCGCTGCTCCGCTACCTGCGGACGCCGCAGCTGATCGTCGTCGGCACGCTGCAGATGGCGGGCTTCATGCTCGTCTACCGCTACGTGTTCGGCGGCGCGATCGACACCGGCGCGACCCACTACGTCGACTACCTGATCCCGGGCTTCGTGACGACCGGCGTGCTGTTCGCCGGCATCGGCGCGGCGGTCGCGATGGCCGACGACCTCGAGCACGGGTTCGTCGACCGGCTGCGGTCGCTCCCGATCCCGCGCAGCTCGGTGCTCGCGGCGCGCGCGATCGCCGACACGGCGATCCTGACGTTCAGCCTCGGCGTCACCGTCGCGATCGGCTTCCTGGTCGGCTTCCGGCTCGGAGGCAGCGCGCTCGACGGGCTCGCCGCGTTCGGGCTCGTCGTGCTGTTCGGCTACGTGTTCGAGTGGGTGTTCATCACCGTCGGCCTGGTGGCCGGCACCGCGCAGGCGGCGCAGGGCATGGGCCTGCTCGTCTTCCCGCTCACGTTCGTCTCGAGCGCCTACGTGCCGGCGCAATCGATGCCGGCGCCGCTCGAGGCGTTCGCCGAGCACCAGCCGATCACGTACATGGTCGACGTCGTGCGCCAGCTCGCGCTCGGCCAGCCCGCCGACGCCCTGCCCGGCGCGCTGCTGTGGTCGGCCGCGATCCTCGCCACGGCGGTCCCGTTCGCCGTCGCCCGCTACCGGCGGGGTTAATCAGGGCACCAGTATGAGCTTGGTCGGCGGCTCGGCGAGCGCGGACTCCGCCTCGTCGAAGCCGACGACCGCGCTGGTGACGAGCGCCGGGTCGAGCCGGCCGCCGGCGATGAGGCCGAGGACCTCCGGGATCAGCGCACGCGCGTGGCAGCGCCCGGTGTGCAGGGTGCAGCCGCGCGTGTACATCTCCAGCAGCGGCAGCGGCGTCTCCGGCTCGAAGTAGATCGCGACGCTCGTGCAGACGCCGTCCGGGGCGGTCGAGCGGAGCGCGGCGTGCAGGCCCTCGCGGCGGCCGGATGCGTCGACGGTGATCGGGAAGCGGCCGAGCTTGCGCGGCCAGGCCGGCCTGCCGTCGTCGCCGGCCGGGATCTCGACGGGCTCGGCCCCGACCGCGGCGGCGCGGTCGAGGCGACCGGCGTCGGTGTCCGCGTACACGACCCGCTCCGCCCCGAGCGCGGCAGCACACGCCGCGGCGTAGAGCCCGACGCTGCGCGCCGCGCCGCCGGCCACGAGGACCTCGGCGCCGGGCGCTTCCGCGAGCGGGGTCGCCACGGCGCGGTAGCCGTCCGGAACGTTGTCGGCGACGCTCGCGACCGCCACGGGGTCGAGCCCGCCCGTCAGCGGGACCAGCATCGCGTCCGCGTAGGGCACGCGCAGGACGTCGGCCAGCGCGCCGCCCCACGGGCCGCCGAGCGGCTGCATGCCGTAGGCCGAGCCGCGCGGCACGGTCGTGCAGTTCCCGCTGCGGCCGGCGAGGCACGCCGCGCACGCGCCGCACGAGATCTGGAACGGGACGACGACGACGTCACCGGGCGACACGCCGCTCACCCCGTCGCCGACGTCTAACACCTCCGCGACGCACTCGTGCCCGAGCGGGAACGGATCCTCGAACGGGAGGACGCCGGTGAGCCACGCGGCGTCGAGGTCGCAGATCGCCACGGCGAGCGGCCGGACGAGCGCCTCGCCGTCGCCCTCCAGCGCCGGCGCGGCGACGTCGACCCAGCGGACCGAACGCGCGCCGACGATCTCGAGCTGTCGCATGTCCGCGGACTCTACGGCCGCGTGAACCCGAGGATCAGCTGCGCGGTCTCGAGCGGCACGTCGAGCTGCGGTGCGTGGCCGACGCCCTCGAGCACGACCCAGTCGGCGTGCGGGAGCCAGTCGTCGCGGTAGCGGGCGGCCGCCGTCGGCCACGGCAGGAGCCGGTCCTCGGTCCCCCACACGATGCGGACGGGGCAGGCGATCCGCTGGGGGTCGAGCGAGAAGCCGGCGCGCAGCGCATGCTCGATGAGCGCGGCGCCGGCTTCGCACGCGGCGATGCCGCGCAGGGTGTGGGCGAGCAGCTCGACCGGGATGTGCTCGAAGTTGACAGTGACCAGCTCGGTCGCCCGGCGGCGACCCTCGGGCGTCGAGAGGATCGCCTCGGCGTGCGGCGCCGCCGCGCGTGCCGCCTGCAGCAGGTCGGCCTGGAACGCGAGTAGGTCCCGGTAGCTGTCGTCGGCCCAGCCGCCCGCCGGCGCGAGCGCGACGACGGTCCGCGCCCGCCCGCGCTCGGCGAGCTTGAGCGCGACGTAGCCGCCGAGCGAGTTCCCGACCAGGTGCGCAAGCTCGAACCCCGCCTCGTCCATCGCGCGCTCGGCCGCGTCGAGCACCGCGGCCTCGCCAACCTCGCCCGCGATCGGCGGGCCGCCCGCGTGGCCGGCCAGCGTGAGCGCCAGCACGTCGTGGTGGCGCTCGAGCGCGGGCAGCACGAGCTCCCACACCCGCCAGGTGTCGAGGAACCCGTGCAGCAGCACCAGCGGCGGTCCGGAGCCGCCGCGATGAAACGGCGTGAACACACGTGGACAATAGGCGCGCCCAGCCAGCCGAGAGGAGCCGCGTGGTGTCGATTCGCAGTGCCGTCGAGCGGGCGGTCGATCAGCTCGTCAACGACCCGGAGGCGGGCGTCGGCCCCGACGCGACCGCGGTCGCCACGCTCGAAGACGGCCTCCGGATGCGCGTGCAGGGACCCAGGGGCGAGGTGGTCACCGACATGGGCGAGTCCGTCGGCGGCGCCGGCAGCGGCCCGACGCCGGGCTGGCTCATGCGGGCCGCGCTCGCGTCATGCGACGCCACCGTGATCGCGATCGAGGCCGCGCGCGAGGGCATCGAGCTCACCGCCCTCACCGTCACGGTCGACAGCGAGTCCGACGCGCGCGGCGTGCTCGGGGTCGGCGACGGCGTCCCGCCCGGCCCGCTCGGCGGTCGGCGACGCGTTCACCCGCGCGATCGACGTCAGGACCGAGCTCTCGCCCTCCGGAACGTGATCGCGAGGTCGTCGTCCCAGGTCTGGTCGTCCCGCGAGAGCTTCCACAGGCCGGACAGCGTGTCTCCGTCGTCGGAGAACCGGCCCTCGAACCGTTGCGAGAAGCCCGGCTCGTCGCGCGCCATCCGCAGCACGCCGTCCTCGACGCTCACCTCGTAGATCCGCCGCACGCCGCGGGAGTCGAAGTAGTGCGCGAGACCGTCGCCGATCACCCAGATCGCGTCCGGGAACTGCGGATGGTGCGCCTGCGAGCGCTGGATGAGGTACTGCTCGCCCTCCAGCCACTCGAACGTCGCGCGGCCCGGCACGACGAGCCCGGGCGACATCGGGTGGGTCGCCTCGACGCTCCACGCGCCGACGAGCGCGTTCAGCACGTCAGTCATAGGTGCGGATCATGCGGACGTTGAGCGCGAGCATGAGCGCGCCGAGGACGGTGACAACCAGGAAGCCCGGCCAGATGTGGCTCCAGTCGAGGTCCTGCAGGATCAGCGAGCGCAGCGCCTCCATCACGTAGGTGACGGGATTGAGCGTCGCCGCGATCTCCATCGGCCGGGTGAGCAGGTCGCGCGGCACGAAGTTCGGCGTCAGGAACAGCAGCGGGAAGAAGACCAGCCCGGCGGAGTTGGTGGCGGCCGCGCTGCGCGTCTTGAGCGCGATCAGCTGCATGAAGCCCACGAACACGACCGACCACAGAGCGGTCAGGCTGACGAGCAGCACAAAGCCGAGCGGCCCGCTGGCGATCGAGATGCCGAACGCGAGGCCGAGCAGGACGATGGCGACCGCGATCAGCACGCCCTTCACGCCCTCGGCGATCAGGCGGCCCATCACGAGCGCGGAGCGCGAGACGGGCGCCGCGCGCAGCTTGTCGAAGTAGCCGCCCTCGATGTCCTCGACCAGGAACAGCGCCGCCGTCCCGAACGACGCGGCGAGCAGGAGCGAGCTCGGGAGCTGGAACGCGCCGTAGCCCTGGCCGTGCAGGAAGCCGGTCGACTCGCCGGGGAAGATCTTGGCGGCCTGGCCGACGTTGACGACCAGGAAGAACAGCGGGATGAACAGCGTGGGGAGCAGCGCCTCGGGCGTCCGCCAGCCCTCGCGCAGCGCGCGCTGTCCCAGGACCCAGGCCTGCGTCATGCCGCCACCTCCTGCACGTCGCCGGCGACGCGGTCACGCGTGCGGCCGGTCGCGTCGAGGAACACGTCGTCGAGTGTTGGGTCGCTCGTCAGGCCGCGCCGCCGGCGCAGGTCGGCCTTGAGCTGGTCGGGCGTGCCCTGGCTGACGATCTTCCCGTCGTCGATGATCGCGAGCCGGTCGCACAGCGCGTCGGCCTCCTCGAGGTACTGCGTGGTGAGGAATACGGTCGTGCCGCGCTCGTTGATCCGCCGCACCTCGTCCCACACCGTGAGGCGGCTGGCGGGGTCGAGCCCGGTCGTGGGCTCGTCGAGGAACAGGACCTCGGGCCGGTGCACGAGCGCCGACGCGAGGTCGAGCCGCCGCTTCATCCCGCCCGAGTAGCCCTTGATCATCCGGTCGGCCGCGTCCTCGAGCTCGACGAGCTTGAGCAGGTCCGTCGTGCGGTCTGCCGCCTGGCTGGTGGAGAGGCCGAACAGCCGGCCCTGGAGGATCAGCAGCTCGCGGCCGGTCTGGCGCGGGTCGAGCCCGGCCTCCTGCAGCGCGACGCCGATGCGGCGGCGCACCTCGTCGGGGTCCTGGGCGACGTCGACGCCGGCCACGCGCGCCGTGCCCGACGTGATCGTCAGCAGCGTCGTCAGCATGCGCACGGTCGTCGACTTCCCGGCCCCGTTCGGGCCTAGGAACCCGAACACCTCGCCGGCCTCGATGCGGAGGTCGACGCCCCGGACGGCCTCGACCTCCTCGCTGCGGCTGCTGTAGGTCTTGACGAGGCCATTGGCCTCGACCGCCGCGGCACTCGGCACTTCTTCCACGTCGCGCTCCTCGTTCGTCATCTCTTCTTTGTAGACCGCGACGAATGCGAGAACTCATCGCGGGCGGCGGACCGTACGCCTGCGGCACGCGGGTGTCTTCTTCAAACGTGCTGTCCTGGGCGGCGGTGCTGCTTGGCGGCCGGCGAGGCGTCCCAGCGGGCGCGGTCACAGTCTGGAGGTCGTCGCCGAACCGCATCGTCAACGTCCCAGGCGGCGAAACTCCCTGGCGCGCGGAACTTCTACAGGAGCCCTGAGTCGCACGGATCGCGAGGGCGGCCCCGGAGGGCCGCCCTCGCTTCCGCGTCGCTAACGCAGCAGGTAGCCGACGGCGCGGCCGATCACGGCGTTGCGCGCAGCGGGCGTCGCGATGCCCTCGGCCCCGAATCCAAGGTAGATCGACCACGGCGTCGACACGGCAGCGCCCTCGGGGAAGCCGCCCGCGGTCGTCCGGATCCAGTCGTTCGTGTTCGGCGCGCTACCGGGCGGCGGACCGGTCACGGTCCAGCCGCCGAGGCCGTCCTCGAACGATGTGGTCTCGCCGGTGGAGACGGCCGTGTCGTCGACGAAGGCCCCGAGGCCCTGGACCGACCAGTCGCTCGCGTAGGAGACCGAGACCTCGACCTGCTTGCCGGCGTAGCGCGACAGGTCGATCGACCACTGCTCCCAGCCGGCCGAGCGGCCCGAGGCCGCATTCCACTCGCCGCTCGTCCCCGTCGGCGTGCACGCGCCGGTCCCGTCGAACGTCTGGTAGCGGGCCAGCCAGGGATGGAGCTCGTGCCAGCCGCCCGGGCAGCTCGCCAGATCCGGGTCGTTGGGCCCCGTGCTCTGACTCGTGTGCCCGTTCGCGTCGGGCAGCGTCGTCCAGTCGTCCTGGCCGACGGTGTGCGCCTCGACGAACACGTAGTCCCAGTCCTCCTCGGTGTCGCGCGAGATCCAGAAGGACAGGTTCCCGCTCGTCCTCCCCGTGAGATCGATCGTGCGCGTCAGGCGCTTGTACGAGACGTCGGCGATCTGCGAGTACGCGTAGTACGTGCCCGTGTGCGGGTCGAACGGCCCGCCCGGCCGGACGTACTTCGCGGACGGCCAACTCTCGAACTGCGGGTACCGCGCTTCAGGCAGGATCCCGCTCGTCGTGATGAACGAAGCGCTGTGGTCCTGGTTGTTCGCACTCGGCCCGCCGAACGACCACGTGAGGCCGCCGAACGGGTCGTCGACGCCCAGCACGTCGTAGAGCTTCCCCGTCGGCGTCGTGCCGGCGTCCTCGTTGTACAGGTACGCGCCGAGGTAGTACTGCAGGAAGTCGTCCGCCAGCGCCTCGCACCCGTCGGCCGACGTGTCGGGGTCGCACGCGCCCCCGTGCTCTAGATCGAACTCGTACCCTTGGGCGTACTGCACGCCCGCGTACTTGCCGGTGAAGAGCAGCCGGCCGCCCTCGTCGATGTACTGGCGCATGGCGAGCAACTCGTCGTGGGCCAAGCGCGAGGCGGTTCCCGGCACCATGCCCGCGTCACGGGTGATGACGTCATCGCCGGTGTACCAGACGACCGCGTCGTAGTGGCCGAGCACACCGAGCGGGCTCGGCGCCTTGCGGCCGTTCGCGTCGACGTCGTAGACGTCGGCCGCGTACCCGTTAGCGGCCAGCGCGTCGAGGTAGTACGACAGGTAGGTCGGCCCGTTCGTCTTCTTGTAGACGGGCGAGATGCCGCTGTAGTCCTCGGCGGCGACGACAAGGACGCGCCGCCCGCTCTCCGACCGAGCGGTGTACGTGAACGACTCGCTCTTTGCGGCCGCGTTGTCGGCGTCCTCGAACCAGACCTCGACCGTGTCGCCGGGGCTCGTCCCCGTCGCCGCTCCGCGCATCAGGTGGTAGTAGACGTCACCACCCGAGCCATAGCGCTGGCCGCCGGAGGCCTCGGACGTCGCGGCCGTCCGGACGGCACCGCCGTTGATGCGGTACTTGAGCGACACAGCGCCCAGGCTGCGCTTGGCGATCACCTGGACCGGCTGCGGGTCGCCGTACGAGACGCTGAACTTGAAGTTGCCCAGCGGGTTGCCGGACTTCTCCGGGTCGAGCGTCGCCGTCTCCAGGTAGAACGGCTTCATCGTCGCGCCGGCGGGGTTACCCGGATCAGGCGTCGAGCGCGCGAGCCGCATCGCGAACGGAAGGTTCTTCTCGAACTCGGCCTGGACGAGCGCCTCGTCGTCGGGGAACACGAAGCCACAACCGTCGCATCCCTCGGACAGCTCGGGGGTCCAGCTCAGGGCCCCGGTCTTCGAGTACGAGTAATCGTCCGTCGTGCCGTTCGTCGTGTAGAGGTCGGCGCCCACGCCGGGGTCGTAGCCCGCGACGGCCGGGTTCGCATCCGTGCCCGTGTACTCGATGAACAGCGGGTCGTCGAACGAAGGCGTCTTCAACTGCCACCCGTAGGCATAGAGGAGCAGCGGCCCGTACGAGTGGTAGGTGACGAGGAACTTGAACTTCATCCGGTCGATGAGGGCCTGGTGGGCCTTCACCTCCGGCTCGGAGGCGGGCGCCGTACCGCGATAGGTGTCGCTCGCCCACTCGCTCGAGGACCCCTCGTTGTCGTAGTCCCAGCGCTCGTCGTAGTTGCGGTTGAGGTCGACGCCGTCGCCGTTCGTGATCGTGCCGTCGCCGTTGTTGTCGCGCAGGTTCTTGCGCCACAGGCGCTCGGTGGTGAACGTGTACTGGTAGCCGTCGGGGTTCGCCACCGGCATGAACCAGAGCTCGCGGGTGTTCACGAGGTTCGTGATCTCCGCGTTCCGGTTGTAGCCCTCGACGAAGTGGTGAAGGAGCCGGCGGGAGACCTCAGTCGCGATCCACTCCCGCGCATGGATCGTGCCCATGTAGAGCGTCGCCGGGCGCGAGCCGTCCGCGAGCTGGTTGGCGTTCTTCGTGACCTTGAGCGCGATGATCTCGCGGCCCTGGAGGGTCCGCCCGATCACCACGAGCTTCACGATCGCCGGGTAGCGCTTCGCGAGCGCGTAGAGCTCGTCGCGGATCCCGCCGGCCTCGTCGTACGAGCGGTAGACCTGATACCCCGAGGCCGCCATCGCGTCGGCCTGCTGGCGGACCGTCTGACCTCTCGCGTTGCGCTTCAGGCTGACGTCGACGCCCTGGGCCCGAAGCCGTTGCGCCTCGCGGGCGGTCAGAACCAGGTCGACGCTCTTGCCGCCGCCGAGATGCGACTCGGCAACGTCATAGCCGCCACTCCGGATGGCCGCGAGCGACCTGGCGTCGGCCTTCGCGGTGTACATGTCGAGGCCGTGCCTGCTTGCCGCTCCGGCCGTGTCACTCGCTGCGAGCGACACGAGCAGCACGCACAGACCAAGCGTGAAACGACGCATCCCCAAAATCCCCCCTCGAAGAGAGCCCTGTTGAGTGGACCCTTCCACACGGCGATCGGACGCGCAAATGGGAACCGACGCTTGCTCAGAGCGGGATGTTGCCGTGCTTGCGCTTCGGGCCGGGCTCGCGCTTGGTGGCCAGCGTCTCGAGCGCGGTGATGACCTTCGGGCGGGTCTCGTGCGGGATGAGGACGTCGTCGACGTAGCCTCGCTCGGCCGCGGCGTACGGGTTCGCGAAGCGGGCCTTGTAGTCCTCGATCAGCTTCCCGCGGCGCTGCTCCGGCGTCGGCGACTGAGCGATGTCGCGACGGTGGATGATGTTGACCGCCCCGTCGGGCCCCATGACCGCGATCTCGGCGGTCGGCCAGGCGAAGTTGAAGTCCGCCGCGAGGTGCTTGGACGCCATGACGTCGTAGGCCCCGCCGTACGCCTTGCGCGTGATCACGGTGATCTTCGGGACCGTCGCCTCCGCGTACGCGTACAGCAGCTTCGCCCCGTGCCGGATGATGCCGCCCCACTCCTGGGAGGTGCCGGGCAGGAACCCCGGCACGTCGACGAACGTCAGCAGCGGGATGTTGAACGCGTCGCACGTGCGCACGAAGCGCGCCGCCTTGGCCGAGGCGTCGATGTCGAGCACGCCGGCCAGCGACCGCGGCTGGTTGCCGACCACGCCCACGGTCCAGCCGTTGAGCCGCGAGAACCCGCAGATGATGTTCTGCGCGTAGTGCTCGTGGACCTCGAAGAACTCGCCGTCGTCGACCACGAGGCGGACTACGTCGCGCATGTCGTACGGCTTGTTCGGGTTGTCAGGCACGACCGAGTCGAGCTCCGCGTCCATGCGGAACGGGTCGTCGGACGGCGCGACCCGCGGCGGCGTCTCCAGGTTGTTCTGGGGCAGGAACGAGAGCAGGTAGCGCGTGTCCTCCAGGCAGGCGTCCTCGTCGTCGGCGGCGAACTGCGCGACGCCCGACTTCGAGTTGTGTGACATCGCCCCGCCGAGCTCCTCGAACTCGACCTCCTCGCCCGTGACCGTCTTGATCACGTCGGGGCCGGTGATGAACATGTGCGAGGTCTCCTTGACCATGAAGATGAAGTCCGTGATGGCGGGCGAGTAGACGGCGCCCCCCGCGCACGGCCCCATGACCAGGGAGATCTGCGGGATCACGCCAGAGCAGCGGACGTTGCGCAGGAACACGTCCCCGTACGCGCCGAGCGAGACGACGCCCTCCTGGATGCGGGCGCCGCCCGAGTCGTTGATCCCGATCACCGGGCAGCCAATCTTGGCCGCCAGGTCCATGATCTTGCACATCTTCTCGGCCATGACCTCGCCGAGCGAGCCGCCGAAGACCGTGAAGTCCTGCGAGAAGACGCAGACGCGGCGGCCGTCGATGGTCCCGTGACCGGTCACCACCGCGTCGCCGTACGGCCGGTTCTTGTCCATCTCGAACTCGGTCGTCCGGTGGCGAACGTACGTGTCGAGCTCCTGGAAGGACCCGGGATCGAGCAGCTTCTCGATCCGCTCGCGGGCCGTGTACTTGCCCTTCGCGTGCTGCTTCTCGACGGCCTTCTCGGACGCGTGGTGGATCATCGCGTCGCGCAGCTCCTTCAGCTGCGCGAGCCGCTCCTCGTTGGTCTCAGGGCTCTTCTGGCGCATGGCACCGCGGACGCTATCGTGCGCGGCCGTGGTGAACCGCCGCCCACGGCTGGAGCTGCGCGGCTCGAGCGCGAGCCCTGAGGAGGCCGCCGCCGTGATGGCCGCCGTGGAGCAGTTCCTGCGCGACACCGCGCCGCCGCCCGCGGCCGCCCCGCAGGAGACCCCGTGGGTCCGCGCCTCGCGCCTCGAGGCGGTCGACCGCGAGCCACAGCGCAGCGCCTAACACGTCCAAATACTTGGATTCGGATACGAATTTGGTACTTTGGCCCGATGCGCCAGGGCTCTCTCGAGAACCCGGAGGTCCGCGAGGACGTCCCGGGTCACGTCATTCCCATCCTCCAGCGCGAGTTCGACGACTTCGACAACGAGGCCGAGAAGTTCCTCGCCGGCGACACGCCTGAGACGGAGTTCATCGGCTTCCGGCTGAAGCAGGGCGTCTACGGCCAGCGCCAGGCCGACGTCCAGATGATCCGCGTCAAGCTCCCGTTCGGCGGCATAACGCCGGAGCAGATGGAGACGTTCGCCGACGTGGTGGAGCAGTTCGCGCCGCTCAAGAAGGGCCACATCACGACGCGGCAGAACATCCAGATCCACCACGTCCCGCTCCGGGACGCGGCCGAGCTGATCCGCCAGGTCTCCGACGCCGGGCTGTCGAGCCGCGAGGGCTGCGGCAACACCGTGCGGAACGTGACCGCCGACCCGTGGGCCGGCGTCTGCCACGACGAGCTGTTCGACCCGACGCCCTATGTCGGCGCGTACGTCCGCTACTTCGTGCGCCACCCGACGACGCAGCTCATGCCGCGCAAAGTGAAGACCGCGTTCACGGGCTCGGACACCGACCGCGCCCTGACCGGCATCCACGACGTCGCGTTCATCGCGCGCGAGCGCGACGGCGTCAAGGGCTTCGAGATGCGGATCGGCGGCGGCACCTCGATCATGCCGCGGGTCGCCCCCACGCTCGTCGACTTCGTCAAAGCCGACGACGGCGAGTACCTCAAGTACACCGAGGCCGTCCTGCGCATCTTCGACCGCCAGGATTGGTTGCGCGTCAACCGCGCCCGCGCCCGCCTCAAGGTCATGGTCGACAAGGTCGGCATCGAGGAGATGCGCCGGCTGGTCGATGAGGAGCTCGAGGGCGACTGGGTCACGGAGCGCGACTTCGACCCGGAGCCGCGGCTGTTCCTGCACGACGAGGAGGGCAACGCGCCCGGCAAGCCGCTCAGCTACGGCTCGCCGAACGGCGACGGCGCCGAGTTCCTGCGCTTCCACAAGGCCAACGTCGAGCCGCAGCGCCAAGAGGGCTTCAGCGCCGTCCAGGTGCGGGTCGAGCGCGGCGACCTCACGCCGGAGCAGTTCCGCGGCCTGGCCGCGATCATGCGCGAGTTCAGCGGCGGCTACGCCCGCACGACCGTGCACCAGAACCTCGTGCTGCGCTGGGTGCGCGACGAGGCGGTCTACGACGTCTGGCAGCGCCTTACCGACCTGGGTCTCGGCACCGCGGGCGCCGACCAGGTCAACGACGTCGTCTCCTGCCCGGGAACCGACAGCTGCAAGCTCGGCATCACGAGCTCGATGGGGCTCAACCGGGCGATCACGGAGCGGATCGAGGCGATGAACATCACCGACCCGCTCACGCGCCGGATCCACATCAAGATGTCGGGCTGCCCGAACGGCTGCAGCCAGCACCACATCGGCAACATCGGGTTCTACGGCGCCTCGATCAAGGTCGGCCAGCACACGATCCCCGCCTACGTCGCCCACATCGGCGGCAATTACGAAGGCGGCGAGATCGTCTACGGCGGCCGGCTCAAGGTCCGCCTTCCCGCCAAGCGCGTGCCGGAGGCGGTCGAGCGCTGGATCCGCAAGTACGAGGCCGAGCGCGAGGACGGCGAGGGGTTCAACGCCTACGCCGCGCGCGTCGGCGCCACCGAGTTCGAGGACGCCGTCCGCGACCTCGCCATGCCGGTCGAGTTCGGGCTCGACACGATGAACGAGTTCATCGACTGGACCAAGAAGGAGCCCTTCCAGGTCCAGCGCGGCGAAGGCGAGTGCGCGGTCTGATGCACCATCTCGACCAGCTCGAGGCGGAGGCGATCCACGTCATCCGCGAGGTGGCGGCCGAGCTCGAGAAGCCGGTGCTGCTGTTCAGCGGCGGCAAGGACTCGATCGTCCTGCTCCACCTCGCCCGCAAGGCGTTCCGGCCGGGCGAGCTGCCGTTCCCGGTGATGCACGTCGACACCGGGCACAACTTCCCCGAGGTCATCGAGTTCCGCGACCGCCACGTGCCGGACGTGCTCGTGGCGAGCGTGCAGGAGTCGATCAACCGCGGCCGCGTCCGCGACGAGCCCTCGCGCAACCGGCTCCAGACGACCACCCTGCTCGACGCGATCGAGCAGCACGGCTTCGACGCCGCGTTCGGCGGCGCCCGCCGCGACGAGGAGCGGGCCCGCGCCAAGGAGCGGGTGCTCTCGTTCCGCGACGACTTCGGCCAGTGGGACCCGCGCCGCCAGCGCCCCGAGCTGTGGGACCTCTACAACGGCCGGGTGCGGCGCGGCGAGCACGTCCGAGTGTTCCCGCTGAGCAACTGGACCGAGCTCGACGTCTGGGAGTACGTGCGCGTCGAGGGTCTCGAGCTGCCGGGGATCTACTTTGCCCACGTGCGTGAGGTGTTCGAGCGCGACGGGATGGTGTACGCCGTCTCGCCGTACCTGCCGCTCAACGGCGACACGCCGTTCACGGCCTCCGTGCGCTACCGGACGGTCGGCGACATGACGTGCACCGGGGCGGTGCGGAGCGAGGCGGCCACGCTCGACGACGTCGTCGCCGAGATCGCTGCCACCCGGATCACCGAGCGCGGCGAGACCCGCGCCGACGACCGCACGTCGGAGGCCGCGATGGAGGACCGCAAGCGGGTGGGGTACTTCTAGTGCTGCGGGTCGCCACGGCGGGGTCCGTCGACGACGGCAAGTCGACGCTGATCGGCCGCCTGCTGCACGACTCCAAGTCCCTGATGGCCGACGAGCTCGGCACCGCCGCCGACCTCGCGCGACTGACCGACGGCCTGCGCGCCGAGCGCGAGCAGGGCATCACGATCGACGTCGCGTACCGCCATTTCGCCACCCCCAGCCGCCGCTTCGTGCTCCACGACTGCCCCGGCCACGCGCAGTACACGCGCAACATGGCGACCGGCGCGTCGACCGCCGACCTCGCGCTCGTGCTGGTCGACGCCCGCCGCGGGATGACCGAGCAGTCGCGCCGCCACCTGGCGATCGCGACGCTGCTCGGCGTGCCGAACGTGCTCCTGCTCGTGAACAAGATGGACCTCGTCGGCTACGCCGAGGAGCGCTTCGACGCAGTCGCCCGCGAGGTGCTCGACTGGTCCGCCCGGCTCGGCCTGCACGGCGTCGGCTTCATCCCCGTCTCGGCGCTGCACGGCGACAACGTGGTCGAGCGGTCGAGGGCGATGCCCTGGTACGGCGGCCAGTCGCTGCTCGAGCACCTCGAGTCGGTCCCCGCCGGCAACGGTCACGCGGACGGCCCGGCGCGGCTGCCGGTCCAGTACGTGATCCGCGCCGACGGCACGCGCTGGTACGCCGGCCGGCTCGCCTCCGGCACGCTGGAGATCGGCGACGAGCTGCTCGTCCTGCCCGCCGGCACGCGCACGCGAGTGCGGGCGTTCGAGGACGGCAGCGACCGCGCCGCCGCGCCGCGCTCGATCGCCGTCCGCCTGGCCGACGAGCTCGACGTCGGCCGCGGCGACCTCCTCGCCCGGCCCGCCGAAGCGCCCGAGCCGGTCCGCGAGCTCACCGCCACGGTGTGCTGGCTCGGCGACGAGCCCGCACGGCCGGGCGCGCGCTACCTCGTCAAGCACACCACCCGCTCGGTTCCGGCGAAGCTGGACGCGATCGAGCACCGGCTGGACGTCACCACGCTCGGCCACGAGCCCGCCGACGAGCTCGCGCTCAACGAGATCGGCCGGGTCCGGCTGCGGCTCGCCTCCCCGCTCGTCCCGGACCCCTACGACCAGGTCCGCGCGACCGGCGCGTTCATCCTCATGGACTCAGCGACTAACGACACGGTCGGCGCCGGCATGGTCTCGGGCTAGACGGTCGGAGAGGGAACCGACCCGCGGCCCCATGATGCGGGCCGGCCCCACTCTCCGATCGGACTGAGCGGCACCCGCTCAGTGGTTGTGCCCCACAGAGGGGGGCAGTCGGCCGGGGCGAGGTATGCGCCCCAGAAGCGTTCGGTGCTCACGTAGAAGCCGACCGGCGCGCCGCGGTCCGGCCACCCCCGCGCCCGCGCCGGCGCGGTGATCGCGCCGAGCAGGAGCCAGTGGCCGCGCAGCGGCTCACCCGGGCCGCCGAGCACCAGCCGCGGGTGCATGGGATCGGTGACGTCGAACGCGAACGTGCCGTCCACGCCGGCCACCCACGCCAGCTCCTCCTCGGCCGGCGCCGGGTCGATCGCCACGCGCGAGAGGTCGCGAACGTCGTAGACGGTCAGGTCGCCCGGCGCCCGGCGCGTCTCGACGATCGCGGGCGCTCCCGGGTCGCTGACGTCGACGAGGTGCATCGCCCCCGCGCCGTGGATCCGCGGCAGCGGCACGTGCGAGCGGATCTGCGGCGAGGCGGGGTTCGCGACGTCGTAGATCCCCAGGCCCGTGGCGTCGGTGAGGTACATCGTGTCGCCCTCGGGGGAGAACCTCGCGCCGATCGCGCCATTCGGAAGCACGACCGCTCAAACGCCGCGCAGCGAAGGAACTTGCGGCCTCGCGAAGACTTCGGGCGCGCCAGGTTCGACGGGTCAGTAGAGACCGGTCGGCAGGCCGCCGTCGGGCAGCGAGCCGTACACCAGCAGGCGGGGTCGCTCGCCGAGCTCGAACACCGTCGCGCTGGCGTTCGGCGGCGACCCGAGATGGAGCGGGTCGGCCCCCGTCACGTGCGCGACTGCCACGCGGATGCAGCCGCCGTGGCAGACCACGAGCCAGGGGCCGCCGGCGGCCACCAGCTCGTCGACCGCGCCCGCCACCCGCGCCGAGAACGCCTCCCACGGCTCGCCGGACGGCGCCCGCCGCGGCCCGCCGCGCCAGTTCGTCAGCTCGGGCGACTGGGCGTCGATCTCGGCCGCCACCTCCCCGCCCCACTCGCCCACGTCGATCTCCCGCCAGCGCGGGTCGAACCGCGCCGGTCGCAGCCCGAGCAGCTCCGCGGTCTCGCGCGCGCGGCCGAGGTCGCTGCAGATCACCCGGTCGTCGGGCACTCCGTCGAGCATCCCCGCCATCGCCCGCGACTGCTCGCGGCCGCGCTCGGAGAGCGGCGGGTCGAGCTGGCCCTGGAGGCGCTCGTCGGCGTTCCATGTGGACTCACCGTGGCGGACGAGGATCAGTCGGTCGCGAGATAGCATCACCCGCCGCATGTTCTCGAAAGTGCTCGTCGCCAATCGCGGAGAGATCGCCGTGCGCGTCATCCGCGCGCTCGACGAGCTCGGCATCCCGTCGGTGGCGGTCTACTCCGAGGCCGACCGCGAGGCCATGCATGTCAAGCGCGCCGGCGAGGCGTACCTGCTCGGCCCCGGGCCGGCCGCCGAGTCGTACCTGAACGTCGACAAGCTGCTCGAGGTGATCGAGCAGTCCGGCGCCGACGCCGTCCATCCCGGCTACGGCTTCCTGGCCGAGAACGCCGCGTTCGCGCAGCGCCTCGAGGACGCCGGCATCACGTTCATCGGGCCGCCGGCCTCCGCGATCGAGGCGATGGGGTCCAAGACCCGCGCGCGCGAGCTGATGAAGGAGGCCGGGGTCCCGATCGTCCCCGGGACCACCGAACCCGTCGACGACATCGAGGCGGCCGCGAAGATCGCCGACAAGATCGGCTACCCGATCGCGGTCAAGGCCGCGGGCGGCGGCGGCGGCAAGGGCTTCCGCGTGGCGCTCGAGCCGGACAAGCTGCAGGAGGCGTTCGAGGGCGCGGCGCGCGAGGGCGAGAAGTTCTTCAGCGACGCCACCGTGTACCTCGAGCGCTACCTGCCGGACCCCCGCCACGTCGAGGTCCAGGTTTTGGCCGACAAGCACGGCAACGTGGTCCACCTCGGCGAGCGCGACTGCTCGATCCAGCGCCGCCACCAGAAGCTGATCGAGGAGTCGCCCGCGCCGCTCGTGGACGAGGAGCTGCGGGCGAAGATCGGCGAGATCGCGGTGGAGGCCGCGCGCGCCGTGGGCTACCACTCGGCGGGCACGATCGAGGGCCTGCTGCAGGACGGCGAGTACTACTTCCTCGAGATGAACACCCGCGTCCAGGTCGAGCACTGCGTGACCGAGGCGACCACCGGCGTGGACATCGTGCGCGAGCAGATTCGCATCGCCGCGGGCGAGGAGCTCGCCTTCGGGCAGGACGACATCCGCTGGCACGGGCACGCGATCGAGTGCCGCATCAACGCCGAGGACGCCGCCAAGAACTTCGCCCCCGCGCCCGGCACGGTGACCAGCTACTTCGAGCCAGCCGGGCCTGGCGTGCGGGTCGACTCCGGCGTGCTGGCCGGATCCGAGATCACGCCGCTCTACGACCCGATGGTCGCCAAGCTGATCGTGTGGGACGCCGACCGCGAGAAGGCGACGCGGCGGATGCTGCGCGCGCTCGACGAGTTCCAGATCGAGGGCGTGCGCACGCTCATCCCGTTCCACAAGGCGATCATGGCCTCCGACCAGTGGGCCAACGCGGAGACCTGCCGCGACCTGATCGAGGACCGCGAGTGGCTCAAGCGGCTCGCGCAGCCGAAGCCCGAGAAGCCCGACGACGGGGAGGCCGAGACCGTCGAGCGCACCTACCTCGTCGAGGTCTCCGGCAAGCGCTTCGACGTCAAGGTCCGCGGCGAGGCGCAGGCGCCCAACGGCGCCGTCCCGGCGGCCGCCCGCCCCGCCCCGCGGCGCGAGCGGAAGAGCGGCAGCAGCGGCGCCTCCGGCGACACGCTCACCTCGCCGCTGCAGGGCAACGTCTTCAAGGTGCTCGTGGAGCAGGGCGCGCAGGTGGAGGAGGGCGCGCTCATCTGCATCATCGAGGCGATGAAGATGGAGAACGAGATCACCGCCCACAAGGCGGGCACGGTGGCCGAGCTCCCGATCTCCGAGGGCGCCGCCGTGGCGAGCGGCGACACGCTCGCCGTCATCAAATGAGCGCGGAACACTCTTCCGGAGGAAGAGGTTCCGGGGAGTTGGACCTTCTGATCCACGAGGCGGCGGACTGGCTGCGGATCCCGTCGATCTCGGCCGGCGCCCGCAACGACGCCGCACTGCAGGCGGCCGCCGAGTGGGCGCAGCGTCGCGTGCTGGCCGCCGGCGGCACGTGCGAGCTCGTGGACACGCCCGGCGGCGCGCCGCTGGTGGTCGGCGAGCTGCGCGCCGCCCGCGAGGACGCGCCGACCGTCCTCATCTACGGCCACTACGACGTCCAGGACCCCGGCGACGAGGCCGAGTGGACCACGCCGCCGTTCGAGCCCGACATCCGCGACGGGCGGCTGTACGCCCGCGGCGCCTGCGACGACAAGGGCAACTTCCTGCCGCTCCTCCACGTCGCGTGCGGGATGGCGGACGCCGGCGAGCTGCCCGTTCACGTCCGCGTGCTGGTAGAGGGCGCCGAGGAGACCGGCAGCGACGACGTCAACGCATGGGTCGCGGCCGACGCTCGCGGCGCCGACTGCGCGATCGCGTTCGACGCCGGGATGCTCGACCCCGACACGCCGGCTCTCACGGTCGGCACGCGCGGGATGGTGTTCGCCACGCTCGAGGTCCGGACCGGCGAGCGGCCGGCCCACTCGGGCCTCTACGGCGGCGCCGCGCTCAACGCATTCCACGCGCTCCACACCGCGCTCGCCGGCGTGCTCCCGGGCGCCGACGGCCGGCTCCCCGAGGAGCTGCGTTCAGGGCTCACACCGCCGACCCCCGAGGAGCTCGCGACCTGGGACGCGCTGCCGGACGGCGCGACGGTGCTCGCCGAGGCGGGCGCGCGGCCCGCGGACGCCACCGCGGCCGCCGAGTTCCACACCCGCACGATGGCCGACGCCTCGCTCGACGTGCACCGCATCACCGGCGGCGAGCCGCGGACGATCGTCCCGCCGGTGGCGACCTGCGACCTCTCCGTCCGGCTCGCGCCCGGCCAGGACCCGGACGAGATCGCGGGTGCCCTGGAGGCGCTGCTACGGGCAGGGCTGCCCGAGGGCGCCGAGCTGAAGCTGTCGACCGCGCTCGCCTCGCCATCGCGCTTCGACCCCGCGGCGCCGCCGCTGCGGATCGCCCGCTCGGCGCTGGAGCGCGCCTGCGGCCGCGACCCCGCACTGCTGCGCTCCGGCGGCACGCTCCCCGTGCTCGCCGCGTTCTCGGATCGCGGCATCCCGGCCATCGTGTCCGGCTTCGGCCTGCCGCAGGACAACTTCCACGCGCCCGACGAGTCGTTCACCCTGGCCGGCCTCGAGCTCGGGCTGCGCGCAGCGCGCGCGCTCTACGAGGAGCTCGGTGCGGGTCTCTAGCGGCCCGGCGTGCGCGGCGGCTTGCCCGGGCACAGCGTGAGGCTGGCGCGGACGAGCTCCCGCTGACGCAGGTGCAGGTCGCGCTGCGTGGCCAGCACCTTGCTGACGTTCTGCGCGCGGACCGGCTGGAGCGGCGGGGTGGTCATGGGCTGAGAATCGCCCTCTGCCGACGGAACTTGAATGAGGCGGACATGTGTCCGGCGGTGCGGCTAACCGCCCATCGCGTCGAGCACGATGCGGACGTCGTCGAGCGTGGTGCGCGGGTTGACCAGCGCCAGGCGGGCGAGCGTCTCGCCATCGTGGCTAGTCGGGAGCACGAACGCGACGCCGTCCTGGCGCAGCCGCGCTCCCCACGCGTCGTAGTCGGCGGGGCTCCAGCCGCGGCGCCGGAACACGACGACCGACAGCTCGGGCTCGGCCGCGAGCTCGAGCTCGGGGCGCCGGCGGATCTCCTCGGCGACCTCGCGGGTGAGCGCCAGCGTGCGCTCGACGGCATCGGTATAGGCGTCGGTGCCGTGGACGGCCAGCGAGAACCACAGCGGCACGCCGCGCGGGCGCCGGGTGAGATGGACCCCGTAGTCCGACGGGTTGAAGGTCTCCTCGTCGGCGTACAGCGACTCCAGGTACGACGCGTACTGGCGGTGCGCGGCACGCCCGTAGGCGGGCTCGCGATAGACGAGCGCGCAGGAGTCGAACGGCGCGTAGAGCCACTTGTGCGGGTCGACGATGAAGGAGTCGGCGCGCTCGATGCCGGCGAACCGCTCGCGGACGCTCGGCGCGCACAGCGCGCCCAGGCCGTACGCGCCGTCGACGTGCAGCCACAGGCCGCGCTCCCCGCACACGTCCGCGATGCCGGCGATGTCGTCGATCTGCCCCAGGTTCGTGGTGCCCGCGGTGGCGACGGCGGCGAAGACGCCCTCGTCGTCCGCGTCGAGCGCGGTCCGCAGCGCGGCGCCGGTCAGCCGCCCGCCGGGAACCTCGAGCGTCCCGGCGTCCATCACCCGGAGCATCGAGCGCACCGACGAATGGACCTCCTCGCTGACCGCCACGCGGGTCGCGACCCGGCCGCCGTGACGGGCTCGCTCACGCGCCGCGTGCAGCGCCGACAGGTTGCCATTCGTCCCGCCCTGGACGAAGCAGCCGCCCGCGCTCTCGGGGAACCCTGCCAGCGAGGCGAGCCACCGCAGCGCCTCGTTCTCGGCGTGGATCGTGCCGGCCGACTCGATCCACGAGCCGCCGTAGAGCGAGTTCGCACTGAGCAGCAGGTCGACGAGCGAGGCGGCCGGCGTCGACGCGCCGGGGATGAACGCCATGTAGCGCGGGTGGTCGATCGCCGTGCAGGCGGGCAGCAGCTCCTCGCGCAGGAGCGTCAGCGCGCGCTCCGGGCCGAGGCCCTCCGGCGTGATCGTGCCGCCTGCGAACGTGCCGGGCTCGGGGGCGAGCCCGAGCGCGGGAGGGTCGGCGGCCAAGCGCTCCACGGCCGCCTCGAAGACCGCGCGCGCCAGCGACGGGTCGTGGTCGTGGAGGCTCACGCGGCGACCCGCCGGTCGGGCTCGTCGTACCTCATGCGGCGACCCGGCGGACGTTGTCGGCGTGGATCTTCTGCTGCTCGCCGCTCCGCCGTGCGAGCGGGAGCTTGGCCGCGTCGCCGCGGTCGAGCAGGGCCTCGACGTAGGCGCGATCCTCGCGCAGGACCGCCGCCGCGCGCGCGCCGTCGATCGGCTCGCCGTGGCCGGGCACCACCCGCTCGGCCTCCTCGACCAGCGGCTCCAGGCGAGCGAGCGTGGCCAGGTAGGCGCTCGGCGAGCCCTTCAGCATCGGGATCTCGACCGGCGACAGGTAGTCCCCGCACACCAGCACCCGCGCCCACGGGACCCAGACCGCCATGCCGTCCTCGGTGTGGCCGTCGGCCGGCTGCAGCTCCAGCTCCTGCTCGCCGACCTCGACCTTGCCCGGCACCGGCAGCCGCTGCGCGCCCGGCAATGACAGCGGCCGCGGGCGCTGCACGTAGAAGCTCTCGTCGAACTCGCGCAGCTCGCGCTGGGCCGCCCCCGGCTCGTTGACGAGCCGGCCCGCGGTCGTCTCGGCGCAGCCGAGCGGCGCCTCCGGGAACGCGTAGCGGCCGAGCAGGTGGTCCCAGTCGGCGTGGGTGGCCAGGAGCCCGACGACGGTGAAGTTCGCCTGCTCGGCCAGCGCGGGCAGGATCTCGAGCTCGTCGGGCAGGATCGGCGAGTCGATGCAGAACGCCTCGCCGCCGGACCGAACGAGGGTGCAGGTGGTCTGGTAGACCCGGGAGGTGGCGACGACGACGTCTTCGTGGAGCCCGACGGCCCTCACGCGGCCCCGAGCAGCCGGGCCGCCTCGAGCAGGGTCTTGACCTCTGCCGTCGGCTTCTTGGCGCCCGCGTCGAGCGTCTCCCCGCTGCGGTTGACCCAGATCACGGGGATCTTCGCCTTCATACACGGCTCGACGTCGTAGTAGTAGCTGTTCGCGACGTGCACCCAGCCCTTCTTGCCGCCGATCCGCCGCTCGGCCTCCTTGAAGTGGGCCGGGTCGGGCTTGTAGGACCGCACCTGCTGGGCGGTGACCACGAGGTCGAAGTCGACCTTGAAATGGCGCCGCGTGAGCCCGAGCAGCTTGTCGTCGATGTTCGAGATCAGCCCGACGTCGAACTTCTTGGCGAAGCGCTCGAGCTGGGTGTTGGTCTCCTTGAACGGAGGCCAGCGGGCGACCGAGTCGGGCAGGAAGCCGGAGCGCGACGGCTCCAGCGGCCAGCCCAGCTCGCGCGAGATGTTGACCGCCGTACGGCGCAGGACCTCGGCATAGAGCTCGTACGACCCGCCCTTGATCTCCTGCTGCGTCTTGAGGAAGAGGGGGATCAGCTCCTCGCGCGAGAGCGTGTACCCGTCGCGGTCGGCCTCCTTCGAGAAGGCGTCGAACGCCCCCGTCTCCCAGTCGATCAGGGTGCCGTAGACGTCGAAGGTGACGAAGTTGACTTCCTTGGGCAGCGGCATGCGGTCGTGCATTGTGGCAGGCGGACGTAACAAGTAGGACGACTCGCGGCTTAAGTGAGCAATGGATCGGACCGCGGGAGGCGCGCCGAGCGCTAGTAGCATCGGCGCCCTCCATGGATCTCCTCGAATACCAGGGCAAGCAGCTGTTCGCCCGCCACGGGGTGCCGGTGCCCTCCGGCGCGCCCGCCACCACCGTCGAGGAGGCGGTCGCGGCCGCCGACGAGATCGGCTACCCCTGCGTGATCAAGGCGCAGGTGCAGATCGGGGGCCGCGGAAAGGCCGGCGGCATCCAAGTCGCGAAGGACCGGCCGGAGGCGGAGGAGCACGCCAAGGCGATCCTGGGGATGGACATCCGCGGCCACACCGTCCACGAGGTGTGGGTCGAGGCCGCCTCCGACATCGCGGCCGAGTACTACGCCTCGATCGTCTTCGATCGCTCGGCCAAGCGCCCGCTGGTGATGCTCTCGACGCAGGGCGGCATGGACATCGAGGAGGTCGCGGAGCGAGACCCGGACGCGATCGCCCGCCTGCACGTCGACCCGCTGCTCGGCTTCCAGGACTTCCACGCCCGCCGGCTGGCGTTCGAGGCCCGTGTGGACACCGACGTCGTGCGCCCGATCGGCGCGCTGCTCAACCGCCTCTACGACGCGTTCGTCGGCGAGGAGGCCATGCTCGTCGAGGTCAACCCGCTGATCGTGACCGGCGACCGCCAGGTGATGGCGCTCGACGCGAAGGTCACGCTCGACGACAGCTCGCTGTTCCGCCACGCCGAGAACGCCGCGCTGCGCAAGACGGAGGCCGAGGACCCGCAGGAGCGCATGGCGCGCGAGCGCGGGCTGACGTACGTCAAGCTCGACGGCAACGTCGGCATCCTCGGCAACGGCGCCGGGCTCGTGATGTCGACGCTCGACGTCGTGGCCCAGGCCGGCGGCCGGCCCGCGAACTTCCTCGACGCCGGCGGCGGCTCGAAGGCCGAGGCGATCACCCAGGCCGTCGAGGTGATCCTCTCCAACGAGAACGTCACCGCTGTCCTCTTCAACATCTTCGGCGGCATCACGCGCTGCGACGAGGTGGCCAAGGGGCTGATCGAAGCGTTCCGCCAGATCGAGCCGGACGTGCCGTTCGTGGTGCGCCTGGACGGGACCAACGACAAGGAGGGCCGCGCCCTGCTCGCCGAGGCGAACCTGCCCAACGTCCACACCGAGTCGACGATGCTCGACGCCGCGCGCCGCGTGGTGGAGCTGGCCGGATGAGCATCCTCGTCGACACGGAGACCCGGCTGTGCGTGAGCGGCATCACAGGCCGCGAGGGCACCTTCCACACGCTGAACAACAAGACCTACGGGACCAACGTGGTGTCCGGCGTCACGCCCGGCAAGGGCGGCCAGGACGTCGAGGGCATTCCGGTCTTCAACACGTTCCACGACGCGGTCGCAGAGCAACGCGCCAACACGGCGATGATCTTCGTCCCGCCGCGCTTCGCCGCCGACTCGATCCTCGAGGCCGAGGACGCCGGCATCTCGCTGGTGGTGGCGATCACCGAGGGCATCCCCGCGCACGACGAGCTGCGCGTCTTCAACCACCTCGCCGGTAACCCGAACGTCCGGCTCGTCGGCCCCAACTGCCCGGGCATCCTGTCGCCCGGCAAGGCCAACGTGGGCATCATCCCGGCCGCGTTCTTCAGCGAGGGCAACGTCGGCGTCGTGTCGCGCTCCGGGACGCTGACCTACCAGATCGGCAACGAGCTCGCCCAGCGCGGCTTCGGCAACTCCTCGATCGTGGGCATCGGCGGCGACCCCGTGCCGGGCTCGAGCTTCATCGACATCCTGGCGCTCTTCCAGGAGGACGACGAGACCGAGCTGATCGTCATGGCGGGCGAGATCGGCGGGTCGGCCGAGGAGGAGGCCGCCGACTTCATCGCCGACAACGTCACCAAGCCGGTGGTCGCCTACATCGCGGGCTTCACGGCCCCGCCCGGCAAGACGATGGGCCACGCGGGGGCGATCGTGTCCGGCACGGCCGGCACCGCGGTCGCCAAGCAGGAGGCGCTGGAGGCGCGCGGTGTGCGAGTCGGGCGGACGCCGACCGAGGTGGCCGAGATCGCGGCCGAGATCGCCGGCTCGCTGGCGCGGTGACCTTCACCTCTCCGCTGGCCGAAACGCTCGCGCCCGACCTCCTGGAGCGCTTCCAGCGCTACGTGCGCGTCGACACCCAATCCTCGGCCGCGACCTCCACCACGCCGAGCACGCCCGGGCAGCGCGAGCTGGCCGAGCTGCTGGTCGGCGAGCTTCATGAGATCGGCCTCGAGGACGCCGCCGTCGACGAGGAGGGGTTCGCGTTCGCGACGCTCCCCGGCGAGGGCCCGGTGGTCGGCCTGCTCGCGCACGTCGACACGACGCCGGAGTCGCCCGGCGCCGGCGTCGAGCCGATCGTGCACCGCGGCTACGACGGCGGCGCGATCCGGCTGCCGCGCGGCGGCACCGTGCTCGACCCGGGCGACATGCCGGTCCTCGCGTCAAAGGCCGGGCACGACATCGTCACCTCGAGCGGCGACACGCTTCTGGGCGCGGACGACAAGGCCGGCGTGGCCGAGATCATGGTCGCCGTCGCCTATCTCGCCGGGCATCCGGAGCTGCCGAGGCCGACGCTGCGCGTGGGGTTCACGCCCGACGAGGAGATCGGCGAGGGCGCCAAGCACTTCGACATCGAGCGCTTCGGCGCGTCCTGCGCGTACACGCTCGACGGCTCGCAGCCGGGCGAGCTCCAGGACGAGAGCTTCTCGGCCGTGGAGGTGGTGGTCACGTTCCACGGCGTCGACGTCCATCCCGGCTGGGCGACGGGCAAGCTGGTCAACGCCACCCGCCTCGCCGCCCGCTTCCTGTCGGCGCTCCCGACCGACCTGACGCCCGGAGGCCACCCAGGACCGGCAGGGGTTCGTGCACGCGTACCACGTCGATGCCGCCACCGGGCGGGCGGAGGTCAAGCTCATCGCGCGCGACTTCGAGGACGACCTGCTCGAGCAGCACGTGGCGGTCGTGCGGCAGACCGCAGAGGACGTCGCGGCGACCGAGCCGCGCGCCCGGCTCGAGGTCGCGGTCAGGCCGCAGTACACGAACATGCGCCGCTACCTCGAGGCCTATCCGGAGGTGGTCGCGAAGGCCGAGCGCGCGATCCGCGCCGAGGGGATCGAGCCGGTCCGCATCCCGATCCGCGGCGGCACCGATGGCTCGATCCTCAGCGCCCGCGGGCTGCCGACCCCGAACCTCTTCACCGGCGGCCACGAGTACCACTCGGTCCGCGAGTGGGCGTCGGTGCAGGACATGGCGTCGGCGGCCGCAGTGGTCGTGCGGCTGGCGGAGGCCTGGGCGGCCTAGTCCCGCCGCTTGCGCGGCTTCTTGCGCTCGACCACGACGCCGCCCATCAGCGAGAACGCGCGGACGCGGACGACGGGGGAGTTGGGGAGCGGCAGGACCTTGTCGTCCGGCCCCGAGTTGCCGCCCATCAGCGCGAAGCCGCTCATCTCGACGGACACGCCCTCCGGCACGGTCACGGTGACCGCGCCCATGACCGGGATGGCGAGGATCTCGGCGCCGTCGGCCAGCTCGGCCTCGCGCAGGTCGATGTCGACCCCGCCCATGACCGCGATCGCGTTCGTGCGGCGGGACGGGCGCCAGCGCCCCTTGCGCTGCTCGCCGCCCATGATCGCCACCACCCAGCGCCGCTCCTTGCGCGGCGCGTCCGAAAGCGGCATGGCCGGCGTCGCCGCGGCCGGGAGGTCGGCGGTCAGCGCGTCGAGGTCGCCGCGGGTGCGGGCGGCGTCGGCCCGTTCGACGCGGTCGGCCAGCTCCTCGAGCGTCAACCGGCCCTCGCCGCCGGCCTCCCGCAGCCGCAGCACGGTCGCCTCGCGCTCGGCGTCGGAGACGCGCAGCTCGGGGTGCTGGTCGCTCACGCCGCGGACGCTAGCCCACGGCGCGGCGGGCGGAGTACGGCCTGCCTCACTGTGCGAGCGTGTGCCTGAGCCGGATGAGTGATCAGACCTCGTGCTCACGGCATCCGACCTGTACGCCGCCCACGGCGACCACACCATCTTCGACGGGCTGAGCTTGACGCTTTCGGGCGCCAGGCGCGTCGGCCTCGTCGGCCCCAACGGGACCGGCAAGACGACACTGCTGCGCCTGCTCGCGGGCGTCGACGTTCCAGAGCGCGGCCACGTCGCGCTCGGGCCGGGCGACCGGGTCGGCTACCTGCCGCAGGAGCCGCCCGGGCCGGACTTGACGATCGACCGGCTGCTCGGCGCGGCGCTCGGCGAGGTCTGGCGGCTGCACGGCGAGCTCGAGCGCCTGGAGTCGCGGCTGGACGATCCGGACGTCCTGGTTGCGTACGGCGAGGCGCAGGATCGCTTCGGCGCGCTCGGCGGCTGGGCGCTGCACGCGCAGCTCGACGGCGCCCGCGCCGCGCTCGGGATCGCGCACGTCCCGCTGGACGCGCCGCTCGGCGGCCTCAGCGGCGGCGAGGCGGCGCGGGCGCTCCTGGCCGGCGTGCTGCTCGCGCGCCCGACCGTCCTGCTGCTCGACGAGCCGACCAACCACCTCGACCTCGACGGCCTCGCCTGGCTGGAGGACTTCCTCGGTGGCTTCGACGGCGCCGTGCTGGTGGTCTCGCACGACCGCCGGTTCCTCGACGAGACGGTGTCGCGGATCATCGAGCTCGCCGGCGGCGCGCTGACGTCGTACGAGGGCGGCTATACGGCCTACCGCGAGGAGAAGGCGCGCCGGGGGGAGCGGCTGGCGCTCGACTACGAGGCGCAGCAGAAGCGCCGCCGGCGGCTGGAGGCCGACATCGCGTCCACCCGCGGGTATGCGCAGCGGACCGAGCGCACCGCGAGCGGGCTCGGATCCGACCAGCTCAAGCGGTACGCCAAGAAGGTCGCGCGGAAGGCGCAGGCGCGCGAGCGCCGGCTCGAGAAGGAGCTCGAGTCCGAGCGCTACGTCGAGAAGCCGCGCCACGTCGGGCCGCTGAAGGTCTCGCTCGACGGCGACGGCAGCGGGCGCCTGGTGGGCGCACTGCGGGGCGTGACCGCCGGGTGGGACGAGCCGCTGCTGCGCGACGTCGAGCTCACCGTCCACGGCCGAGACCGGATCGCGATCACGGGCCCGAACGGCGCGGGCAAGTCGACGCTGCTGGCGCTGCTGCTCGGCGAGCTCGAGCCGATGGCCGGGTCGGTCGACCGCCCGGTCCGCGCCGCCGTGCTGCCGCAGGGGCCCGACGCCCTGCCCGCCGACATGCCGGCCGTCGCGTTCGTGCGCGCGCACGCGCGGGTGCCGGAGGGCGAGGCCCGGAGGCTGCTCGGGCACTTCGGGCTCGAGGGCGCGTCGGCGCTGCGGCCGCTCGGCCGGCTCAGCCCCGGCGAACGCGCGCGCACGGCGATCGCCGCCATGGTGGCGTCGAAGGCCGAGCTGCTGCTGCTCGACGAGCCGACCAACCACCTCGACTTCGCGTCGCTCGAGGTGCTCGAGCGCGCGCTGCGGGAGTACCCGGGCGCGATCGTCGCCGTCTCGCACGACCGCGCGTTCCTCGACGCGATCGGCACGGACCGCCGGGTGCGGGTGAGCGACGGGACAGTGGTCGAGAGCTAGTCGTATCCTCCGGCCCATGGCCGACACGATCTCCTTCGCCCGCGGGGCGCCGTCGCTGGACATCGTCGACGTGGAGGGGCTGCGCGAGGCGTCGCAGCTGGCGTTCGAGAACGATCCGGCCGGCACGACCGCGTACGGGACGTCGGTCGGCTATGTCCCGCTGCGGGAGTGGGTCGCCGACCAGCACGGCGTGACGGTCGACCAGGTGCTGGTGACCAACGGCTCGATGCAGGCCGACGCGTTCCTGTTCCAGCTACTCGTCAACGCGGGCGACTCGGTGGTGGTGGAGTCGCCGACCTACGACCGGACGCTGCTCAACCTGCGCAACCGGGGCGCAGACATCCACATGGTCGCGCTCGAGACCGATGGGATCGACGTCGACGAGCTGGAGCGGCTCCTGCGCGACGAGGGCGTGCAGCCGACGCTCGCGCACGTGATCCCGAACTTCCAGAACCCCGCCGGCTACACGCTCAGCGCGCCCAAGCGGGAGAAGCTGCTCTCGCTCGCGCGCGAGTTCGACTTCACGCTGTTCGAGGACGACCCCTACATCGCGATCCGCTTCGAGGGCGAGGGGCTGCCGACGATGCTCTCGCAGGACGACGCGGGCCAGGTCGTCTACGCGTCGTCGTTCTCGAAGACCGTCTGCCCGGGGATCCGCGTCGGCTACCTGGTCGGCCCGCAGGCGGTGATCAAGCAGATCCAGTCGATCGCCACCAACACGTACATCTCGCCGAACATGGTCGCGCAGTCGATCGTGAACCAGTTCGTGCGCTCCGGCCGGATGGACAGCGCGATCGCTACGGTCAAGAACGCGCTGCGGGAGCGGCGTGACACGCTGGTGGCCGCGCTGCAGCGCGACCTGCCGGAGGCGAGCTTCAGCCCGCCCGAGGGCGGCTACTTCATGTGGGTCGTGATGCCCGAGGACGTCAGCGTCGCCGAGCTGGAGACCGCGGCCGCGGATCGCGGCGTGATCTTCGTCAAGGGCACCGACTTCCTGCTCGAGGGGGGCGAGAACACCCTGCGGCTCGCCTATTCGGGGGTGACGCCCGCGCAGATCGACGAGGGCGTGTCCCGCCTCGCCGAGGCCGCGCGGTCGCTTGGCGTCACTGCATAGGTACGGGGACCATCCGTCCCAGGTCTGTGAGCTTCACGGTGACGGTGAGCGGGTGGCCGTGCTCATCCACGGCGGGTTCTGGCGGGCGCGGTACGGGCGGGAGCTGGAGGACGGGATCGCCCGTGACCTTCTCGCGCGCGGCTGGGCGGTGTGGAACATCGAGTATCGGCGGCTCGGGGAGGGCGGCGGCTGGCCGGCGACGTTCGACGACGTTCGGGCGGCCATCTCGGCGCTTCCGATCGCGGTCGAGCGGGTGGTCGCGATCGGACACTCGGCGGGCGGCCAGCTCGCGGTCTGGGCGGCGGCGGAAGGGCTGGTCGGCGCCGCGGTGTCGCAGGCCGGCGCGCTCGACCTCGACGAACTGGCGCGGCTCGGCACCTCGGACGGAGTCGTTAACCAGCTGCTCGGCGGGACGCCCGAGGAGGTGCCCCACCGGTACGCCGAGGCGTCGCCGCGTCGGCGGCTGCCGGTCGGCGTGCCACTCCTGCTCGTGCACGGCGAGCGCGACGACGACGTCCCGGTGCACGTCTCGCGCGAGTTCGCCGCCGCCGCGCGCGAGGCTGGCGACGACTGCGAGCTCGTGGTGATCGACGACGAGGGGCACTACGAGCATCTCGAGCCCGGCTCGAAGTGTTGGGCAGCGGTGACGGCGTGGCTCTGACCCGCGAGGAAGCGGCGGCGCTCGACGCCGCCGATCCGCTGGCCGGCTTCCGCGAGCGGTTCGTGTTCACCGACGAGGAGCGGATCTACCTCGACGGCAACTCGCTCGGGCGGCTCCCGATCGCCACTCGCGACCGGCTGCGCGACCTCGTCGACGAGTGGGGCGACCGGCTCGTCTCCGCCTGGCCGGACTGGATCGACGCGCCCGCCCGGGTCGGCGACGCGCTGGCCGCGAGCGTACTCGGCGCGCGGCCCGGCGAGGTGCTGGTCGCCGACTCCACGACGGTGAACCTCTTCAAGCTGTGCTCGGCGACGCTCGACGCCTACCGGCTGTCGGCCCAGGGCGCCGTGGTCACCGACCGGGACAACTTCCCCACCGACCGCTACGTGCTCGAGGGCCTGGCCGCGCAGCGGGGCCTGCAGCTGCGGCTGATGGACAGCGACCCGATCGACGGGCCGCAGCCGGACGCGCTCGCGGAGCAGCTGCGCGACGGCGCGGTCGCGCTCGTCCTGCTCTCGCACGTCGCCTACCGGTCGGGCGCGCTCGCCGACCTGCGCGAGCTGACCGACGTCGCCCGCCGCTTCGACGCCCGCGTGGTCTGGGACCTCTCGCACTCGGCCGGCGCCGTGCCCGTCGACCTGCGCGAGGCGGGCGTGGAGCTGGCGGTCGGCTGCACGTACAAGTACCTCAACGCCGGGCCGGGCGCGCCCGCCTTCCTGTACGTCGCGGAGGAGGTCCAGCCGCGGCTGCGCTCGCCGATCTGGGGCTGGTTCGGGCAGCGCGACCAGTTCGAGATGGAGCGCTCGTACGACCCCGTCGAGGGCATCGGTCGCTTCATGGCCGGGACCCCGCCGATCCTCGACCTCGCGGCCGTCGAGGAGGGCGTGCGGCTGACCGCGGAGGCCGGGATCGGCGCGCTGCGTGAGAAGTCGACCGCGCTGTGCGAGCTGATCGTGGCGCTTCAGGACGAGTGGCTCGCGCCGCTGGGGTTCGAGCTCGGGTCGCCGCGCGAGGCGGCGCGCCGCGGGTCGCACGTCTCGCTCCGGCACCCGGAGGCGTGGCCGATCTGCCAGGCGATGATCGCCCGCGCGGCGGTGATCCCCGACTACCGCGGGCCGGACTCGATCCGGCTCGGCGTCGCGCCGCTGTACACGCGCTACACGGACATCTGGGACGCGCTCGACCGCGTGCGCGGACTGGTCGAGCGCGGCGAGCACACCGCGTTCGACGCCGCGCCGGGCCGCGTCACCTAGCGGCCGTAGCGCTCCTTGGCGAGCACCAGCTGCTCGGGCAGCGCGGTGCGGGGCGGGGGCGACGGGTCGGCGAGCACGGAGACGGTCTCCGAGACGCTGCGGGTGAGCGTCGCGTTGCCGTCGTCGAATGCCACCACCACGTGGTCGGCGTCGACCTCGGCGACCTTGCCCTCCTTGCCGGGGGCCAGGCCCTCGTCCTTGAACAGGTGCAGGAGGTCCTCGGCCTCGTTCTCGAAGCGCAGCACGGTGACCTTGGCGCCCGGCTCGACGTCGGCCAGCGGGACGCCCTCGATGCGGTCCCCAGGGCTGAGCGGATGGCCGTGCGGGCATGTCTTCGCGTCGCCGATCGCGGCCATCATCCGCTCCTCGAGCTTGGGCGACATCGCGTGCTCGAGGCGCTCGGCCTCCTCGTGCACGTCGTCCCACGGGATCCCCAGCACGTCGGTCAGGAAGCGCTCGATCAACCGGTGCCGCCGGACCACGCCCTCCGCGTGCTCGCGACCGTGGTCGGTGAACAGCAGCGCCTTGTCCGCACCGCGCGTGATGTAGCCGTCGCGCTCCAGGCGCCCGATCATCTCGTGCACAGTCGGGGCGGAGAGCTGCATCGCCCGGGCGACGTTGGCACCCGTCATCGGCAGGCCTGCCTCCTGGAGCCAGAAGATGGTCTGGAGGTACTCCTCCTCGGCGACGGTGGCTTGGTCGTGCGACATGGGCCTGAGCATATCCTCCGCCCGATGCGCATCGACTCGGCGACCCGCGCGCTCGTGACCGGTGCCTCGCGGGGGATCGGGCGGGAGATCGCGGCGGCGCTGGCGCGGCGGGGAGCGGCGGTCGGGCTGGTCGCTCGGTCGGGCGGCGAGCTCGCCGATCTGGCGGCCGAGCTGGGCCCGCGGGCGGTCGCGCTCGAGGCCGACGTGGGCGACCGCGCGCAGGTCGAGGCGGCGGTCGAGCGGTTCGTGGCGGAGGCCGGCGGGCTCGACCTCGTGGTCGCGAATGCGGGCATCGCCCACTACGCGCCGCTGCTGCGGCAGGACGTCGAGCGGGTCGAGGCGATGACCCAGGTGAACTGGCTCGGGACCGTCTACACGGTCAAGGCGGCGCTGGCGCACATGCGTCGCGGGCCACGTGGTGATCGTGTCCTCGGCCGCCGGCCTGCGCGCGTTCCCGTCGGCGGCGGGCTACGGGGCCACCAAGGCGGCCCAGCGGGCGTTCGCGGAGGCGCTGCGGCACGAGCTCGCCGGGACCGGCGTATCGGTCACCACGGTCTTCCCGGGCGAGATCGCGACCCACCTCCACGACCACGAGAAGGGCTCCCTGCCCGCCTGGTACCGGGGCGGCGAGCGGGGCGCGGACGCGCGCCGTCTGGCCGAAGCGATCCTGCGGGCCGTCGAGCGCGACCGGCGGGTGGTCTCTTACCCGGCGTTCGTGCGCCTGCTCGGGATCAACGGGATCGCGCCGGGGTTCGTCGACGCTGTACTCCGGCGCCTGCGCGGCGAGTCGGCAGCGCCGCGGCGCGGCTAGACCGCCCGGCGGCGTCAGCGAACGTCAACTGCGGCAGGTAAGGGAGGCGGGGTACCGGCGGTTTCGTGAAATTTCGGGCGATCCCCAGCGCCGAATTTCACGAAACCGCCGCATACGAGGGGTTTCGTGCGAAGCCGCGTCCGAACGCGTCCGAAATTGCACGAAACCGCCGCATACGAAGGGTTTCGTGGCAACGCGCGCGCCAGCGGCGCCGAATTTCACGAAACCACCGGTCCCCCATCCTCCCTACCTGCGCAGTTGATGTTGTCCTGCCGCGGCCTCGCGCAGTTGACGTTGTCCTGCCGCGGCCTCGCGCAGTTGACGTTGTCCTGCCGCGGCCTCGCGCAGTTGACGTTGTCCTGCCGCGGCCTCGCGCAGTTGACGTTGTCCTGCCGCGGCCTCGCGCAGTTGACGTTGCCAGGCGCGGCGTCACGCGAGCCGTGGCTCGAGCGCGGCGACTCGCTTCTCGGCCAGCGCCATGAACTCCCGGCCGGCGGGCGAGAGCTGGGCGTTGCGGCGGGTGATGAAGGCGAACGTGTCGTACAGCGGCGGGTCGAACGGCACGCCGCCGAGCTTGCGGCCGTGGCCGCGCGACCGGATCATCGTGTCGGTGCTCACGGTGTCGCCGAGGCCGCGCGCGGCGAGCTCGAGCGCGGCGGTCACGTACTCGACCTCGATCACGGGCTCGACCTTGACGCCGGCGCGCTGGGCGCGATCGCGGAGCTGGCGGCGGGTCGGGTCGTCGGCGCCCCAGCGGGCGTCGTAGAGGATCAGCGGCGCCTCGGCGAGACGCTCGATCGTCATCGGCTCGGTCAGCCGCGAGCGGTCGGCGCTCACGTAGAGCTGCTCCTCGCGCATCGCGGGCCGGACGTCGAGCCCGCGGTCGTCGACCGGCAGCATCACGAGCCCGGCCTCGATGCGGCCCTCGCGGACCTCGTCCGCCACCTCGGCCGAGTTCTGGCCGATGGCCCGCACGCGGACGTTCGGATGGCGCGTGCGGAAATCCTCGATCAGGCCGCCGAGCAGGTAGTGGTGCGCGCTCCCGAACGTGCCGAAGGAGACGGTGCCGCCGCTGAGGTCGCGCACCTCCTGGACCGATTCAGCGGCCTCGCGGGCGGCCGCCACCGTGCGCTCGGCGTGCGGGCGCAGCAGTCGCCCCGCCTCGGTCAGCTCCAGGCCGCGGCCCACGCGCGCGAACAGCGGGACGCCGAGCTCCGCCTCGAGCCGCCTGATCTGCTCCGACAGGCTCGGCTGGGCCATGAACAGGCTCTCCGCGGCCGCCGAGAACGACCCGTGCTCCACCGCCGCGAGGAAGTACGTGAGCTGCTGGAGAGTTATAGGCGCAACCTTCCGATGCTGTAGTCAATCAAGTCTACAGCGATGGGTCATACGGTCCGATAATCAGAGCATGATCACTCTCGCCGCTATCGCGCTCCCCCTCGCGGCGGTCCTCGGCCTCAAGTTCGGCGCCGAAGATCGGCCCGGGTTCGACGAGCGCCGCCCCCTCTCCTAGTTCCTCAGAGCCCGCCCTGGCGGGCTCTTTGATTTCCTGGGAGCCATGACGCTCCCGCTCGCGCCCCCGATCCTCCCGCAGCTCGCCCGCTCCGCCAAGACCCTTCCCACGGGCGACGGCTGGAGCTACGAGCCGAAGTGGGACGGGTTCCGCGCGATCGCATTCGTCGACGGCGACGACGTCTACCTCCAGTCGCGCAACGGCAAGCCGCTCTCCAAGTACTTCCCGGAGCTGAAGTTCCCGCCCGGCCGGTACGTGCTCGACGGCGAGATCGTGCTGTTCGACGAGCAGGGCCGGCAGAACTTCGACGCGCTCGGCCAGCGGATCCACCCGGCCGAGTCCCGCATCCGGATGCTGGCCGAGCAGACCCCCACGCGGTTCATCGCGTTCGACCTGCTGGCAGCGGAGGACGACGTGCTGCTCGCGCTCCCGCAGCACGAGCGCCGCAGCCGGCTGGAGAAGCGCGTCGACAAGCCCGTCGACCTCACGCCGACCGTCTTCGACCCCGACGCCGCGCAGGAGTGGCTGCAGGGCGCCGAGGGCGTCGTGGCCAAGCAGCTCGGCGAGCCCTACCGGCCCGGCGAGCGCACGGGCATGCTCAAGATCAAGCGCATCCGGACCATCGACGCGGTCGTCATGGGCTGGCGGCCCGGCAAGGAGGAGGGCACGGTCGGCTCGCTCATCCTCGGGCTCTACGACGACGCCGGCACGCTCCGCACGGTCGGCCACACGTCTGGCTTCTCGGCGAAGGAGAAGCGCGAGCTGCCGGCCAGGCTCAAGCCGTACGAGACCGGCGAGCGCGGCATGGGCGACCCTAGCCGCTGGGCCAACGATCGCGAGCTCGAGTGGATCGAGCTGCGGCCCGAGCTCGTCGTCGAGATCACGTTCGACCACACCAGCAACGACCGCATCCGCCACGGCGCCAAGATCTCGCGCTGGCGCGAGGACAAGCCGCCGGCCGAGTGCCGGACGGATCAATTGCTCACCTGAGCAAAGACAGGGGAGATTCCCCGTTTCGGCGCGCGCCGGGCGCCCGTAGCTTCGGCCGTGCAATGCCGAGCTACCTGATCGAGAGCTATCTGCCGCGCTCACGCGCCGGCGAGCTGCCCGCCGTGGTCGGCCGCCTGCGTCGCGCGACGGAGTCGCTCACGGCCGAGGGGATGCCGGTCGAGCACCTTCGCTCGACCTTCGTCCCCAACGACGAGCTCTGCCTCCACCTGCTGGAGGCAGAGTCGGCCGCGACGGTCGGCGAGGCGAGTCGACGTGCGGCGATCGAGCCGGCCCGAGTGGTCCAGGCCCTTCCCGTCGCACCAGCCGATGCACCTGGAGGTGCGCCATGAGGACATCCACGATCCTGACCGGTCTCGTGCTGTGCGCGGCCGTCGGAGCGGGCTGCGGCGAGGACGGGAACGCGCCGGAGGATCGCGCGGCCAAGGAGCCGTCGGTCACGCTCGCCGAGCGTCAGGCCCAGCTCGACCAGGACCCGTACGACCTGCGCTGCGCCGACCTGGCCGACAAGGTCGCGTCGGCCGGCATGACGCGGAGGGTGCAGTACGCGCTGGCCGACGACGCGAAGGTCCCCGGCCTCAACCGGCTGCGCGCGTCGCAGAGCATCTTCTTTGCGATCACCGAGATCTGCAAGGACCAGCCTGCGTCCTACAAGCCCGCCCGGCCGGCCATCGCGGGCGTGCGCAACGGCGAGTTCCTCGCCGACCTCGGCTCGCCCTGATCGGCCACGTTCCGGAGTAGGCTCGGCCTCCATCCTCATGGAGGCCGAGCTCATCGGAAGGGACGAGGAGCTGCAGCGCGTGCAGCAGTTCCTCCAGCGCGTCCCGACTGGCTCGCGGGCGCTGGTGATCGCCGGAGAGGCCGGTGTCGGCAAGACGGCGCTCTGGCAGGCCGCGCTGGCACGCGCGGAGGCCGCGGGCCTGCGAACGACGACCTCGCGCCCGACCGAGGCGGAGACGAGCTTCGCGCATGCGGGGCTCGGCGACCTGCTCGGCGCCTCCCCCGAGGTGCTGGCGGACCTGCGCGGCCCGCAGCGGCATGCGCTCGAGGTCGCCCTCCTGGCCGAGGGCGGCGAGCCGCCGGACCGGCAGGCCGTCGCGCAGGCGGCCCTAGCCGCGTTCCGCACCCTCGCCAGAGTGGCCCCGCTCATCGTCGCCGTCGACGACGTGCAGTGGCTGGACCGGCCGACCGCGGCGGTGCTCGCCTTCGCCGCGCGGCGCCTGACGGACGAGCCCGTGGGCCTGCTGCTCTCGCAGCGGACCGCGGGCGCGACACCGGCCCCGCTGGACCTCGACCGGCCGCCCGCCGCCGACCGCCTCGACCGCCTCGACCTGGCGCCCCTCAGCCTCGGCGCGGTCCAGCGGCTCCTCCAACGCCGGCTCGGGTTCGTCCCCTCGCGTCCGGTGCTCCACCACGTGCAGGAGCTGTCGGGCGGCAACCCGTTCTTCGCGCTCGAGCTCGGGCGGGCGCTGCAGGCGGGATCGCTGCATCTGGAGCCCGGCGAGCGGCTGCCGGTGACGCTCGAAGCCCTCGTCGGCGCTCGCCTCGACGGCCTCCCGGACCGTACGCGGATCGGTCTCACGGTCGCGGCGGCGATGGCCCAGCCGACGCTCGAGCTCGTGAACGCCGTGGCCGGAGACGACGCGCTGGCCGATGCCGAGCGTGCCCAGATCGTCGCCGTCCGCGACGGCGTCGTGCGCTTCGCGCACCCACTGCTCGCCTCGGGCGCCTACGCCGCGACCGACCCGGCGACCCGGCGCGCCCTGCACGCGGCGATCGCCGAGCGGGTGAGCGAGCCGGAGGAGCGCGCACGGCACCTCGCGCTGGCCGCGACCGGGCCTGACGAGCGCGTCGCGCGCGAGCTCGAAGACGCGGCACGGCGCGCCGAGACGCAGGGCGCACCGGCGGCGGCGGCCGACCTGCTCGAGCGAGCCGTGCGCCTGACGCCGCACGATCAGGCCGCCGAAGCTCGGCGCCGGACCACGGACGCGGCCATGTACGTCTTCCAGTCCGGCGACACCCGGCGGGCGCGCGAACTGCTCGAGTCCGTCCTCGACGTGACCGAGGGCGGGCCGGCACGCGCGCTCGCCCTGACGCGGCTCGCGCTCCTGCGGGGCTACGACGACGACCTCCGAGTCGCGGAGGCGCTCCTGCGCGAGGCGATCCCGCACGCGGAGGGCGACGAGGAGCTGCTGGCGGAGGTCCGCAACCAGCTCGCGGGGATCCTGTTCCGCCTCCGCGAGCGGCTCCGCGAAGCCGTCGAGCACGCCACCGCGGCATCGAGCGTGGCGCGGGTCACGACCGCGGCCGAGGCCCTCGGCTCGCGGCTCCTGGCCGAGGCGGCGCTCGGCGATCCCAAGGCGGCCTCGACGCTGCACCGCGCGTTGGAGCTCGACGCGCGCTTCCGGCCTCGCCGCGTGATGGCACGGCCGCTGTTCCAGGTGGCGTTCACGTGGCTGTGGTGGGACGAGCTGGATCGTGCGCGGGTGGGGTTCGAGACGCTGCGCGCGCAGGCCGCCGAGATCGGTGACGAGGGCTCGCTCGCCTACGTGCTCGTCATGGGCGCCCAGATCGACTGCGTGCGCGGCGACGCGCGGAGCGCGATCCGCCACGCCGACGAGGGCTACGCACTCACCGAGCAGACGGGCCAGGCCACGATCGGCGCCTATCTGCTCGCGCTGCGGGCGCTCGCCGACGCGATCGTCGGCGAGATCGACGAGGGCCGCGAACGCGCCGATCGCGCGCTCGCGATCGCGGCGCGCACGAACGGCCGCCCCGCCGAGCACTTCGCGCGCGCGGCGCTCGGGCTGCTCGAGCTGTCGGCCGGCAGGCCGGCCGAGGTCGTCCGCGCCCTCGGCCCGCTGGTGGACTTCCTGCGGACCGAGCAGATCACCGAGCCCGGCACGGCCCGGGTCGTCCCGGACCAGATCGAGGCGCTGATCGGACTCGGCGAGGAGACGCCGGCCGAGGAGCTCCTCGGCTGGTTCGAGGGGAACGCCGGGCGGCTGGGCCGGAGGTCGGCGCTGGCCGCCGCGGCCCGCTGCCGCGGGCTGCTGGCCGGCGCTCGCGGGGACGTGGACGGCGCCGTCGCCGCGCTGAACGGCGCGCTCGAGCTGCACGACGGCGTCCCGATCCCGCTCGAGCACGCGCGCACACGGCTGGCCTACGGCTCCGCGCTGCGGCGCGCCCGCCGAAAGGCCGACGCGCGCGAGGCGCTCGAGGCCGCCGCCGGCGCCTTCGACGCGATCGGTGCCCGCGTCTGGGCCGAACGCGCCCGCGCCGAGCTGGCCCGGGTCGGCGGCCGGCCGCCCTCCTCGGGCGCGCTCACGCCGACCGAGCGCCGGGTGGCCGAGCTGGTCGCCGAGGGTCTGCAGACCAAGCAGGTCGCCGGCCGGCTCTTCGTCTCGCCAAAGACGGTCGAGGGCCACCTGTCACGCATCTACGGCAAGCTCGGCGTGCGCTCGCGAACCGAGCTGGCCCACCGCCTCCGCGAGCCCTAGCCCGGATCCACCGATGACCCGTGGATGCCTCGGCGCCGTGGGCCGAGCCAGAGACGATCGGCCGCGCATCAGATGTGGTGGGCCACCTCAGATCGCGGCCGATCGGCTCTGGCGAACGGGCGGGCGGGAATCTAATCAAGGCGCCGCGGGGATCGGTGGATTCGGGCTCAGAGGATCCGCGGCGTCGCCTGCGAGCGGGCCTTGATCTCCTCGCCCTCGGAGCGCCAGCGCTGCAGGCGGTCGAAGTGCTCGCGGGCGGTCGACACGTCCGCCTGGTGCTCGAGCCCCCAGCCGGCGAGCGGGACGAGCGCGAGCAGCAGGTGCTCCCCTACGGGCGACAGCTCGTACTCCACCCGCGCGGGCACGCGTGGATAGACGTGGCGCTCCACCAGCCCGTCGCGCTCGAGCTGGCGCAAGGTGGCGCTGAGCATGCGGCGCGACACGCCGTCGATCTGGCGCAGCAGCTCGTTGAAGCGGTGCGTCCCCTCGGCGAGGCGCGCGAGCACGAGCACGCTCCACTTGGCCGCGAGCACGCCGACGGCGGCCTGCAGCGCCTTCAGCGTCTCGTCGTCGGACGTCCGCAGCGGGATGGTGTGGGTGGTGCCAGCCATGGCACTCGATGGTGACATGTCCGGAGGCGAGAGAATGTGTCGATGGCCGTACGGGAGCGCCCGGTGCTCGTCGCCCCCGACTCGTTCAAGGGGACGTTCCGCGCCTCCGAGGTGGCGGCGGCGATCGGCCGCGGGCTCGAGCGCGCGGGCCTGATGCCGCCCGACCTGTGCCCGGTCGCCGACGGCGGCGAGGGCACGATCGACGCGTTGCTGCCGCGTCTCGGCGGCGACCTGCACCTCATGGCCACGCACGACCCGCTCAGGCGCGAGATGAAGGGCTGCTTCGCACTCGTCGAGGACGGCGGCACCGGGATGGTGGAGACCGCGACCGCCAGCGGCCTCGCGCTCGTCGACGAGGCCGAGCGGGATGCATGGGCCGCTTCCACCTTCGGCACGGGCGAGCTGATCGCCGCGGCCGTGGCGGCGGGCGCTCAGGTCGTCGTGGTCGCCGTCGGCGGCTCGGCCACCACCGACGGCGGCGCCGGTGCGCTGGAGGCGATCGAGGAGGCGGGCGGGCTGGGATCGACCCGGCTCGTGGTGCTGTGCGACGTCCGCACGCCGTTCGAGGACGCCCCGAAGGTGTTCGGCCCGCAGAAGGGCGCCGACCCGGCCATGGTCGAGCGGCTCGAGCAGCGCCTCGACGCGCTTGCATCCACCTGGCCGCGCGACCCCCGCGGCGTCCCGATGACCGGCTGCGCCGGTGGCCTCTCCGGCGGCCTCTGGGCCGTCCACGGCGCGACGCTGGAGCCGGGCGCGCCGTGGGTGCTCGACGCGCTCGACTTCGACGAGCGCATGCGCGCGTCCCGCGCGGTCGTGACCGGCGAGGGCAGGCTCGACGAGCAGACGCTCCAGGGCAAGCTCGTCGGCGAGATCGGCACCCGCGCCCGCCAGGCCGGCGTGCCGCTGCACGCGATCGTCGGCACCGACGCGCTCGACCCGTTCGGCAAGCGCATCATCGACCTCATGCGCGTGATCGAGGCGACCGACCTCCAGGAGCTGGAGGCGGCCGGCGAGGCCCTCGGCCGAGAACTGGCCGAGGGCCTCGCGTAGGACCGTCTAGAACCGCTGCTGCGTCTGCGCGTTCAGCGTGTCGGGGCTCTTGCTGTTGAACCCGTCCAGCTTGAGCACGTCGAAGCCGCGCTGGATCTCGGAGCCGTAGATCAGGCCGTTGTAGTAGTACGACGACCAGAAGCCGCCGAGCACCAGCCGGGACTCGTCGATCGGCCCGCGATCGAACCAGGCGATCTCCTTGATGTCGCGCGGGTTCGTCCAGTCGATCACCGACGTGCCGCCCTGGTACCAGGACTGGATCAGCACGTCACGGCCCTGCGAGTTCGGGATCAGGTTCCCGTTGTGCGCCACGCAGTTCTCGGTGTTGGTCTGCGTCCGCGGGATCTTGAAGTAGCTGACGAACCGCGGGTTGGCCGGATCAGTGATGTCGTAGATCGCGTCGGCGCCGCGATTCGGGCCGACCGTCTCGTTGCACGTCGCCTGACCGCCGCCACCGAGCTCGTCGGTGAACAGCACGCGCTTGCCGTCGTTGCTGATCGTGGCGCTGTGCCAGAACGCGAAGTTCGGATCCTCCACGCTGGCCAGCACCTTCGGATCGAGCGGGTTCTTGATGTTCAGGATGACGCCCTCGCCCGTGCACGCGCCCGCTGCCAGGCCGATCTGCTGGTAGACCGTGATGTCGTGGCAGCCGGTGGTCGCCCGCAGCGTGCCACTGGTGCCGTCATTGCCGCCGTCGGGGAACAGCACCGGCTCCGCGACGACATGGGCCTTCGACGGGGCGTTCTTCGGGATCATGACGATCGAGATCTTGTCGTGATCGCCGTCGCACTGGTAGCGGCCGGCCGCGACGTCGTACGACTGCACGTAGACCAGCAGCCGGTTGCGTTCGGGCAGCACCGTGTGCGTGTGCGAGCCGCAGTCCGTGCGCACGGACGTGAGGTACTTCGGGTTGTACGGGTCGCGGACGTCGAAGACCTTCAGACCCTCCCACGTGGAGGGATCTGCGGGCGTCGTCGTGGACGCGCTGTTGCAGCCCGCGTCGGTGCGGCGCGAGTCGGTCGACGTGACGAGGATCCCGTCGTTGACGGTGACGTCGTTCTGCGATCCCGGGCAGTGGATGGCCGACGCGAGCGTCGGCGTCTTCCCGCCTCGCACGTCCCAGATCTGGACGCCGTCGTAGTTGCCGCCGTACGCGAAGCCGTTCTCGAACGCGAGGTCCGAGTTGAAGTCGCCCTCGGCCTCGAACGGCGCCGGCTTCGGCGTGTTCGACTGCAGCGTCAGGTTGTCGGTGCTGTCGCTCGTGCCCGCGGACGGCAGCGCCGCGTTCGAGTCGTCGAAGCTGTTGACCACGGAGGCGCTCAGGCATCCCTCCGCCTTCTCGTCGGCCGGCGAGCCGAGCACCATGCCCGACAACGAGCCGGAGAACGCCCCGGTATTGGCGCAGGCCTCAGGATGCGCGGCGGCGGCCGCCGGCAGTAGGGCTACGACGCCTAACGCGATCGCAGTCGCCAAGAAATGACGCACGTGACGTGCGTGCATGATCTTCCTCCCCCTGTCGAGGTAGCGCCCCTCCCGAGGGCGCAAAGCGCGGCATGATAGCCGGATGCCGCCGCGGCCCCACCTGTCCCTGCCGTCGCCCGGCTCCCGTCGCGCGGTCGTGATCGGGGCCGGGTCGTTCGGCACGGCGGTCGCGGTGCTGCTCGCCCGCGGCGGGTTCCGGACGACGCTGCAGACCCGCACGCCCGAGCAGTGCGAGCGGCTCGAGCGCGACCGCGAGAACCGCGAGTACCTGCCCGAGGTGGAGCTGCCGCGGGAGCTGCGGATCGAGCCGATGAGCAACGGCCTGGGCCGCGCCGACTACGTGTTCCTCGGCGTGCCCTCGCGCGGCCTGGCCGAGGTCATCGCGGGCCTGGAGCCCGCCGGGCTCGGCCGCCGGACACCGGTGATCTCGCTCGCCAAAGGACTCGTTCCCGGCGGCGGGCTGGCGCCCACGACGCTGCTCTCGCAGGAGCTTGGCGCGGGCCGGGTCGCGTGCGTGGGCGGGCCCGCGCACGCGCGCGAGATGGTGACCGAGGGCGCGGGCCTGGTGGCGGCGAGCGTGGACGCGCACCTGGCGGCCACGATCGCGGCCGTGTTCATGCGCGCGGGGGTGGTGTGCGAGCAGTCGAGCGACCCGGTCGGCGTGGAGCTGTCCGGCGTGGCCAAGAACGCCGCCGCGCTGGCCGCGGGAGCGACCGAGTCGCAGGGCCTGAACGCGGCGGGGGCGGCGGCCGGCCACATCTTCCTCGAGGTCTGGCGCTTCGCCGAGCGCCAGGGCGCGCGGCCGGAGTCGATGATCGGCCTGGCCGGCACCGGGGACCTCGTGGCGACCGCGCTGGCGCCGCAGAGCCGCAACCGGCGCGCGGGAGAGCTGCTGGCCGAGGGCATCCCGGCGGCCGAGATCCCAGGCCGGATCGGCCAGGCGGTCGAGGCGCTCGACATGGTGCCGCTGCTCGCCGACGCGCTCGAGGCGGCGGCGATCGAGGCACCGGTAACGCACGCGCTGAACCGGCTGATCTCCGGCGACCTGCCGCTCGGCGACTGGGTCGGGCTGGTCAGGACCACCCTCCCCCCGCCGGCACGGTTCGACAGCGGGGCGGCATGGCGCCGCTGGTGGTGGCGGCTCCGGCAGCGGTGGCGCCGCGCGGCATGACGCCGGCCGCGGTCCTGTTCGACCTCGACGGCGTGCTGCTCGACTCGCGGGTCGCCATCGTGCGCTGCATCGAGCACGGGCTGCGCGCGCAGGGCGTCGCGGCGCCGCCCACCGCCGAGCTCGAGCGCTTCATCGGCCCGCCGCTGATCGACGCGTTCGCCGAGCTCGCCGGCCCGGAGCTCGCGGCCGCGTGCCTGACCTCGTACCGCGAGCGCTACGTGCACTCGAGCCTCGACGAGACCACGGTCGTCCCGGGCGCGCTCGAGGTGCTCGCCGAGGTCGCCGCGTGCGTGCCGGTGGCGGTGGCGACGAGCAAGCCGCGGGCGTTCGCGGAGCCGCTGTGCGAGCGGCTCGGCCTCGCCGAGCACCTGAGCGCGATCGCGGGACCGGAGCTGGACGCGCCCGACGAGGTCAAGACGGTGACCGTCACCCGGGCCCTCCAAGCGCTGGGGCTCAGGCCGCGCGCAGCCGCGCCGCTGGTCGGCGATCGCAGCCACGACGTAGAGGCGGCGCGCGCCAACGGGCTCCCGTGCGTCGGCGTGCTGTGGGGGATCGGCGACGAGGCCGAGCTGCGCGCCGCCGGCGCTCAGGCGATCGTCGCGACCCCCGACCGGCTCATGGACGCCCTCGAAGACCTTTATCCGAGCCTGACCGGCCGGCGCTAGGTATGCGGCCATGAGCCGGCTCCTGTTCTTCATCGCCGGTGCGGTCACGGTCGGCGCCGTCGTCGGCGTCCTCGCGCTCGCGGGCGTGCTCGACGACGACACGGAGCCACCCGTCCGCGCCGCCACGACCCCGCGGCCCACGCCGGCGCCGTCGTCCGGCGCGGCGCTCGACGTCGCCGACCTCTACACGCGCGTGCAGGCCGGCGTGGTGTTCGTGCAGGCGGGTGCGTCCCTGGGCCAGGGCGCGACCGGCTCCGGCTTCGTGATCGACGACGAGGGCCACATCATCACCAACGACCACGTGGTCGAGGGCTCGAACCAGTTCCGGGTGCGCTTCGGGGAGAACGGCGAGCCGATCGAGGCCGAACTGCTCGGCGCCGACCCGTCCGCCGACCTCGCGCTGCTGAAGGTCGACCCCGGCGACGTCGGCGACGGGCTGCACCCGCTCGAGCTCGGCGCGTCCGAGGACCTGCGGCCCGGCGACCCGGCGATCGCGATCGGCAGCCCGTTCGGCCTCGAGGGCACCGTGACCAGCGGCATCGTCTCGGCGCTCGGCCGCACGATCCAGGCCCCGAACGGCTTCTCGATCTCGGGCGCCATCCAGACCGACGCCGCGATCAACCCCGGCAACTCGGGCGGCCCGCTGCTCGACGAGCAGGGGCGCGTGATCGGCGTCAACTCCCAGATCCGCACCGGCGGCGCCAACGCCAACACCGGCGTCGGCTTCGCGGTGCCCGTCGACGAGATCAAGCGCTCGCTGCCCGCGCTCGAGAAGGGCCAGGAGCCCGAGCGCGCCTTCCTCGGCGTGTCCAGCGCTCCCGCACCGGACGGCGGCGCCGAGGTCGGCGCGGTCGTCCCGAACGGCCCGGCGGCCCGCGCAGGCCTGCGCTCGGGCGACACGATCGTCGAGATCTCGGGCCGGCCGGTGCGCGAGCCCGACGACGTGTCGGGCGTCGTCAACGCCCGGCGTCCGGGCGACGAGGTGCGTGTCGTGGTCGAGCGAGGCGGCGAACGGCGTACCCTCACGGTGACGCTCGGGACGCAGCCCGAGCAGGCGAACAACCCTTGACGGCTATCGAGGAGACTCGGATGACAGCGGACGAGCGGCGCCTGCGGGCCCTGGAGCGCGAGGACGAGGACTCGCGCACCGCCCGCGCTGCGCACGACGCGCTGGAGAACGGGCTGTTCGAGATCAAGCGCGTGATCGTGGGTCAGGAGGCGATGCTCGAGCGCGTGCTGGTGGCGCTGCTCGCGGGCGGGCACGTGCTGCTGGAGGGCGTCCCGGGGCTCGCCAAGACGCTGACCGTCAAGACCGTGGCGGACGTGCTGGGCGGGTCGTTCAAGCGGCTGCAGTTCACGCCCGACCTCGTGCCCGCCGACCTCGTCGGCACCCGCATCTACCGGCCGGACACCGGCGGGTTCGACACCGAGCTCGGCCCGGTGTTCTGCAACTTCCTGCTCGCCGACGAGATCAACCGCGCGCCGGCCAAGGTCCAGTCGGCGCTGCTCGAGGTCATGCAGGAGCGGCAGGTGACGATCGGCCACAACACGCACCCGGTCCCCGAGCCGTTCCTCGTCCTCGCCACCCAGAACCCGATCGAGTCCGAGGGCACGTACCCGCTGCCGGAGGCGCAGGTCGACCGCTTCATGTTCAAGCTCGTGGTCGACTACCCGCAGCCACGCGACGAGGTGGCGGTCGTCGAGCGCTCGCTGGACGGCGGCGCCCAGGCCCGCCAGGTGCTGAGCCCCGAGCTGCTCGCGGAGCACCAGCGCGCGGCCGCCGGCATCTACGTCGACCGGCGCGTGATGGAGTACGCGGTCGCGCTCACCACCGCGACCCGCGAGGACCCCGGCGGGGAGGGCTGGGTCGAGTTCGGCGCCAGCCCTCGCGGCTCGATCAACCTCATCCACGCGGGCCGCGCGCTCGCGCTGCTGCGCGGTCGCGACTACCTGCTGCCGATCGACGTGCGCGACCTCGCGCGCGACGTGCTGCGCCACCGGCTCGTGCTGACCTACGAGGCGCTGGCGGCCGGCGTGGACGCCGACCGCGTGCTCGACGACGTGCTGGAGACCGTCCAGATGCCGCGCATCGAGCTCGCGGAGGACCACGCGAGGTAAGTGGGCCACTAATGACCTTCCGGGAGCCGCTCCTGCTGCTGGGGCTGGCGCTCGTCCCCCTCGCCGTGGTCGCCTACGTGCTCGCGCAGCGCCGGCGGCGGCGCTTCGCGGTCCGCTACACGAACGTCGACGTGCTGGCGCGCGTCGCGGCCCGGACCGGCTGGATGCGCCACGTGCCCGCGCTGCTGGCGCTGCTCGCGCTCACGGCGCTGCTGGTGGCGCTCGGGCGTCCCGAGCGGACGGTGGCCGCCGAGCAGCGGCAGGCGATGGTGGTGATGGTGACCGACACCTCGGGCTCGATGCGCGCCACCGACGTGCAGCCGAGCCGGCTCACCGCGGCGCAGAACGCGGCCCGCGCGCTGGTGGACCGCCTGCCGCGCGACTTCCGCCTGGGCCTGGTCGGGTTCTCGCACGCGGCGTCGCTGCTGGTGGAGCCGACGACCGACAAGCAGCGCGTGCGCGCGGGCATCGAATCGCTCGAGCCCCGCGGCGGCACGGCGATGGGCGACGGGCTCGCGCTCGGCCTGCGGGCGGCCCGAACGCCGATCACCAACGAGCTCGGCGTCCCGCAGCGCCTGCCGGCGGCGATCGTCCTGCTCTCCGACGGCGCCAACACGGCCGGCAGCGAGGATCCGATCACGGTCGCCGAGCGCGCCCGCGCCGCGCGGATCCCGATCTACGCCGTCGCGCTCGGGACGGCCCAGGGCACGATCGAGCACACCCGCCGCAACGGCACCACGTGGCGGGAGCCGGTCCCGCCCGACACCGGGACGCTGCAGGAGATCGCGCGCGAGACGCGCGGGCGCTTCTACCAGGCGGCCGACGCCGAGCGGCTTACCGAGATCTACCGCGGGCTCGGCACCCGCTTCGCGACCCGGCGCGAGAAGCAGGAGGTCACGGCGGCGTTCGCGGGCGGCGGGCTGGCGCTGCTCGTGTTCGGCATGGTGGCCGCGATGGCGCGCGGAGGGCGGCTGCCGTGAGGCGCCGCCAGCCGCCGCCCGTGGAGCGGACACCGGAGCGCCCGGGCCCCGGCCCGGTGCCGCCGGCCGTCCTGCGCTCGCTCGACCTCGCGGTGCTGCGACGGGTGGAGAGCCTCGTCCCGGGCGAGCACCTGACGCCGCAGGTCGGGGCGGGCACCGACCTGGCGATGATCCGTCCGTACCTGCCCGGCGACGACGTCCGCCACATCGACTGGAACGTGACCGCGCGGATGCGCGAGCCGCACGTCCGCGTCCACGTCGGCGAGCGCGCCCTGACCGCCTGGCTCGTGCTCGACACCTCGGCGTCGATGACGTTCGGCACCGCCGACCGGCGCAAGGCCGACGTCGGCGAGGGCGTCGCGATCGCGATCGGGCATGTCGCCAGCCGCCGCGGCAACCGCCTCGGGGTCGTCACCTTCGGCGGCGGCGAGCCGAAGCTGCTGCGGCCGCGGCAGGGCCGGATCGGCCTGCTCGGGCTGCTCGCCGAGCTGCGGCAGGAACCCGAGCAGGACGGGTCGGGCTCGACCTCGCTGGGCGGGGCTCTCGCAAGCGTGGCCGCCGTCGCGCGGGCCCGCGGGCTGATCGTCGTGGTGTCCGACTTCCGCGGCGAGCGCGACTGGGAGGGCCGGCTGAAGAGCCTGCGCGCCCGCCACGGCGTCCTGGCGGTCGAGATCCGCGACCCGCGCGAGATGGAGCTCACGCCGATGGGCGACCTCTGGCTCGTGGACCCCGAGACCGGCCGCCAGCTCCAGGTCAACACCAGCCGGCCCCGGATCCGGCGGCGGTTCGCGGAGGCGGCGACCGCGGAGCGCGAGGAGGTGGCGGCCGCGCTGCGGCGGGCGGGCGCCGAGCACCTCGTGCTCTCCACCCAGGGCGACTGGCTGCGCACGCTCGCCGGCCATCTGCGCCGCAGCGAGACCGCACTGCGCGCGCCCGGCCTGGCCCGTCCGCGCCCGCCGGTCCGTGCTGACGAGGGAACCGTCGGATGACGTTCCGCGAGCCCGTCATGCTCGCCGGCCTGCTCCTCCTGCCGATCGCGGCGCTCGCGTACCTGTCGATGCAGCGGCGCCGCCGCCGCGAGGCGACCACGTTCGCCAACCCGGCGCTCCTGCCCAACCTCGTCACCGAGCGGCCCGGCTGGCGCCGGCACCTGCCGCCGCTGCTGATCCTGCTCGCGCTCGCGACGCTGGTGATCGCGCTCGCCCGCCCACAGCGCACGGTCGCCGCGCCGCAGCGGGCGGCGACGGTGATGATGGTCACCGACATCTCGGGCTCGATGAACGCCAACGACGTCCGGCCCGACCGGCTGACCGCGGCGATCGACGCCGCCAAGCGGCTGACCGACGAGCTGCCGGAGACGTTCCGGCTCGGGCTCGTCACGTTCGCCGACTTCGCCGAGGTGCAGTCCCCGCCGACCACCGACCGCGCGCCGGTCCGCGGCGCGCTCGAGCGCCTGCGCGCCGAGGGCGGGACCGCGATGGCGCTCGGGCTCGAGCGCGCGCTCGAATTGGCGCGGGCACCGGTACCGGACGCGCGCGGCACCGGCACGCGCCGCCTGCCGGCGGTGATGGTGCTCCTGTCCGACGGCAAGGACACGCAGAGCACGATCTCCCCGCTCGAGGTGGCGCGCCAGGCACAGCAGGCCGGCGTCCCGATCTTCGCCATCGCGCTCGGCACGCCGACCGGCGAAGTCGAGGTGCGCGACCAGTTCGGCGGCATCCAGCGCATCCAGGTCCCGCCGGACACCGAGACCCTGCGCGAGATCGCCCGCATCACCGGCGGCCGCTACTTCGCGGCGCCGGACGCGGCACGGCTTGAGTCCATTTACGCCAACCTCGGCACCCGGCTGTCCTCGCGGCCGGTCGAGCGCGAGATCACGGTGGCGTTTGCGGGCGGCGCGATCATGCTGCTCCTGGCGGGCGGCGCGCTCTCGCTCGCCTGGTTCGGGCGCGCGCTCTGAATCGATTCACACGGAACGCGCGGATGTTCCCGAGCGCTCGCGGCGGGTAGCCCCCCTTCCGGTTATCTCACGCGAAGGAGGCGAGGAGACCATGGAATCCGTGGAACGGCTGGGAGGCCAGACCGGGGGCCAGACGCAATCGGTCAAGAAGGTCGCTGCGGCGAGCTTCATCGGAACCACGATCGAGTGGTACGACTTTTTCCTCTACGGGACGGCGGCGGCGCTGGTGTTCGGCGACCTGTTCTTCCCGGAGGCCAAGCCGCTCGTCGGCACGCTGCTGGCATTCAGCACGTACGCCGTCGGCTTCGCTGCACGCCCGATCGGCGGCGTCGTCTTCGGGCACTTCGGCGACCGCATCGGCCGCAAGTCGATGCTCGTGCTGTCGCTGCTGATCATGGGTATCGCGACGTTCCTGATCGGCCTGATGCCGACGTACTCGTCGATCGGCGTGCTCGCACCGATCATCCTGGTGGTGCTGCGCTTCGCGCAGGGCATCGGGGTCGGCGGCGAGTGGGGCGGCGCGGTGCTGATGTCGGTCGAGCATGCGCCGAAGGGCCGGCGCGGCTTCTTCGGCTCGTGGCCGCAGATGGGCGTGCCCGCGGGCCTGCTGCTGTCGACCGGCGTGTTCGCGCTCGTGCAGGCGATGACGAGCGAGGCCGCGTTCATGTCCTGGGGCTGGCGCGTCCCGTTCCTGGCGAGCATCCTGCTCGTCGCCGTCGGCCTCTTCATCCGCCTCAAGCTGATGGAGTCGCCCGCGTTCGAGCGCGTCAAGGAGACGAAGACCGAGGCCCCGCGGCCGATCGTCGACGTCGTCCGCAAGTACCCGCGCGAGGTGCTCGTCGCGATGGGCATGCGGGTGGCCGAGAACGGCTGCTTCTACATCCTCACCGTGTTCGTGCTCGCGTACGGCGAGGAGGAGCTCGGCCTGAGCAAGGGCACGATGCTGTGGGGCGTGATCATCGCCGCGTTCATCGGCCTCTTCACCGTGCCGATGTGGGGCGCGCTGTCCGACCGCGTCGGCCGCAAGCCGCTCTACCTCGCGGGCGCCGTGATCACGACGCTGTGGGCGTTCCCGCTGTTCGGGCTGATCGACACCGAGAGCCCGGTGCTGATCTGGCTCTCGATCGCGGTCGGCATCAACCTCGGCCACGACCTCATGTACGGGCCGCAGGCGGCGTACTTCTCCGAGCTGTTCGGCACGCGCGTGCGCTACAGCGGCGCGTCGCTGGGCTACCAGCTCGCGTCGGTGTTCGCCGGCGGCTTCGCGCCGCTGATCGCCACCGCGCTGCTGGCGGCCGGCGGAGGCAGCCCGACGCTCGTCGCGATCTACATGATGGGCATGGGCGCCATCTCGGTGGTCGCGACGCTCCTCGCCCACGAGACCGTCCACAAGGACCTCCGCGAGGACGAGGAAGAGGAGCGCGAGCTGGTGCGCGAGAAGCGGTTCGACCGCGAGCGCTTCCAGGAGCCCGCTGAGACGAGGTGACGCGAGAGCAGATCTTCACGCTCGAGGCGACGCCGCTGAAGTACGGCCCCGGCGCGGCCGCGGAGGCCGGTTGGGAGCTCGAGCGCCTCGGTGTGAAGCGAGCGATGTTGGTGTCGGATCCCGGCGTGGCGGCCGCCGGGATCACCGGCCGCGTCCGCGAGTCGGTCGAGGCGGCGGGGATCGAGACCGAGGTCTGGGACCGCGCTCGCGTCGAGCCGACCGACGAGTCGTTCCGCGAGGCCGCCGAGTTCGCCGTAGACGGCGACTTCGACGGCTTCGTCGGCATCGGCGGCGGGTCCAGTATCGACACCGCCAAGGTGTCGGACCTCATCGCCACCCACGGCGGCGAGATCATGGAGTACGTCAACCCGCCGGTCGGCGAGGGGCGCAAGCCGCCGTCGCCGCTCAAGCCGCTGCTGGCGATCCCGACGACGTGCGGCTCGGGCGCCGAGGCGACCACCGTCGCGATCCTCGACATCCCCGACCAGCACGTCAAGAGCGGCATCTCGCACCGCTACTTGCGGCCGGACCAGGCGATCGTGGACCCCGAGCTGACCGCGTCGCTGCCCGGCGAGGTCGTCGCCTCGTGCGGACTCGACGTCATCTGCCACGCCGCCGAGTCGTTCGTCGCGAAGCCGTTCTCGGACCGCGAGCGGCCGGACTCGCCGGGCGACCGCCCGCCCTACCAGGGCTCGACGCCGATCTCCGACATCTGGTCGACCAAGGCGCTCGAGTACGGCGGCCGCCATCTGCGCGACGCGGTCGCGGGCGACGAGGAGGCGCGCGGCTGGATGATGCTCGCCGCGTCGCTGGCCGGGATCGGCTTCGGCGCGGCCGGCGTGCACATCCCGCACGCGTGCGCGTATCCGATCGCGGGGCTCAAGCATGAGTACCACCCGGCCGGCTACCCGGACGACCACGGCTTCGTGCCGCATGGGCAGTCGGTGATCGTGACCGCCCCCGCGGCGTTCCGGTACACGTTCGAGGCGGCGCCCGAGCGGCACCGGCGCGTCGCGGAGCTGCTGAGCGGCGAGCCGCAGCGCGACGCCGACGAGGAGACGCTGCCGCGGCTCCTGTTCGAGCTCATGCACGACGTCGGCGTCCCCACCGGCCTGCGCGAGCTCGGTTACGACGTCGGCGACGTCGACGCGCTCGTCGAGGGCGCGCTCAAGCAGCAGCGGCTGCTGGTCGTCTCGCCGCGCGAGGCCGGCGCAGAGGACCTGGGCGCGATCCTCCGCGCCTCGCTCTGATCAGCGATCCTGACTCTGCGCTCGAGGACGGCGCGGACGGCCGGGCGCGTCGGATTGGCGAACAGGCGCTGCTTGAGGGGCAGTCCCGCAATCGCCACGGCGGCGGGCCATGGTTCGAGGTCGCGGTCCGCGCGCTCATCTCGGCGGCGGACCTTCGGCGCCGGGCGGCCCTGGGTGAGGCCGGTGAGCGAGCCGACGAGGTCGCTCGGCAGGCCGCCGATGACCTGGGCGCGCATCAGCACCGAGTCCACGTACCAGTTCGCGTGGTTGTAGGCGAACACGGCGCGGCGGATGTCGGTCTCGGCGCCCGCGGCGTTGAGGTAGCGGGCGGCGGCGAAGATCGCATCCACGGGGTTATACGGGTCCTGCACCTTGTCGCCGTTGGCGTCGACCCCGTACACGCGCCACGTCGAGGGCATGAACTGCATCCAGCCCAGGGCGCCGGCCGAGGAGATGTTCAGGTTGCGGCCGTAGTCGGTCTCGATCTCGTTGATCGCGGCGAGGATCTCCCAGCGCACGCCGTACTGCATGCCGGCGGCCTGGTAGATCGGGAGCAGGAACGGCGGGAGCCGGAACCTGTCGATGGAGACGTTCGGCACGCCGACCCGCGCCGCGCGACGAACCGCCGAGTGGTTGGTGCTGTCCCGGCGGTTGACGGGGCTCTCGTCACCCGCGGAAGGGAGCGCGCCCTGGACCGACGTCGGGTCCTCGGCGAGAGGAGCCGTCGGCGTCGGGACCGGCGTCTCAACGGGGGCGAGGTCGACGACCTCCTCGACCGGCGGGGGCGTCCCGAGGATCTGCGCCCTCGACACAGTCACGAACACGCCTCCATACCACGCAGATGCGGCGAGCACGACGGCGAGTGCGACGGCCATCGCGCAATCGTGACCTTTCGCGTCGTGCGCGCCTCACATATCTGCACGTTCGCGCAAGCCATCTGCACTTTGACGCAGCGGCCCGGCCCTCACCGACACGCGTCCCCTTCCGGTACCGCTCGCAGGCCGGAGCGGGCCGCGGCGATCAAGGCGGCGGGCGCGACGGGAGCCGCGCTGGCCGAGCTGGCGAACCGGGTTCCGCGACGCCCCGCGCTGAACCTTCGGCGTGGCGGCGCGTACGCCGACCCGGGCGCGCGGCTGCGCGACTACGAGCGCCGTTCGGCGAGCTCGGTGATCACGGCCTCGTAGACGCCGGCGCCGTTGCGCTCCGTGCAGACGCGCGAGTTCGCGGTGAGCGCCTCGCGGATCGTCGGGTCGCGTTCGAGGCCGTTGGCGACGAGCCAGAACGTGCCCACGACCTCGGCGGCGCCGAGGTCCTCGCGCGAGTCGCCGATCGCGATGCACTCGTCGCGCGCGTAGCCGCGGGCGCGCATCAGCCACGCCACTGCCGCGCCCTTGGACGCGCTGCGCGGCACCAGGTGGAACGCGCGCATGTGCTCGATGCCGGGCTTGACCGGGTGGATGCCGCCGTTGTCGACCAGCCGCAGGTGACCGAACCCCTCCTCCTCCAGCAGCGTGTCGGCCTCGAAGGCGTCGACCTCGCCGCGGAACAGGTGCGAGACGTCACGGCCCTCGTGCCACGGCGCGTGGTACTCGAGCCGGCCCGCGTAGCGCTCGAGCAGGAGCTTTGGGGCGCCCGACTCCTCGATCTGGTCGAAGATGGTCTTGCCGTCGCGCGGGACGAGGTCGCCGGTCAGCCAGTGCAGCTCGCCGTCGAGCACCACGCCGGCGCCGGCCTCGAACGCGTACGACGTGATGCCCATGAGCCGGGCGTCGTAGAACACGGTCTGCTGGCGCCGGCCGGAGTAGATGACGACCTCGACGCCCGCCCGGTGGCACGCCTCGAGCGCGCGTACGCCGAGCAGCGAGAAGCCGCCGTCGGCGTCGCGCAGCAGGGAGCCGTCCCTGCCGATCAGCGTGCCGTCGAGATCGACGTAGACGCACCTGAGCACAGACCTAGTATGGAACTGTGGTTCGCGGGAACCCCACGGAGGTCAAGGTGGTGCTGGCGAGCGTCGCGACGGCGCTCGCGGTCTACCAGGTCGTCCTGGCGGCGGTCTTCTACCGCAAGCTGCGGCCCGCGTTCCTCGGCGCCGCGCCCGCCGCCTGGACGCACCGCGCCTCCGGCGACACGATCGCGGTCCTGCTGATCGTGGTCGCCATCATGTGCCTCTCCTACTTCGAGCTCGAGGACAGCGCGTTCCACGCGGTCACCGGCTTCCTCCTGCTGCTCGTACTCGCGGTCAAGGTGGTCGTCATCCGCTGGTGGCACGCCGCGGGCCGCTTCCTGCCCGTGCTCGGGATCACCGTGTTCGTGCTCCTCGCCGCCACATGGGCGAGCACGGCGGGAGCGTTCCTGGCATGAGTCGCCAGCTCATCGGCTCGATTCTCGTCGCGCTCGCGATCGTCGCGGTCACGATCATCGCCGTCACCGCGAAGCTCGGCCCGACGAGCGCCGCCGAGCTCGACGCGCAGGAGGAGCGCCAGGAGGAGCGGCTCGAGCAGCAGGAGGAGCGTCGCGAAGAGCAGCAGGACCAGCGCGATACCAGCGACGAGAACCGTTGAGCGTCGTCCGAGACATCGAGCCGTGGGACGCGCTGCTCCAGGCCGGACGCGACGACGAGCGCCTCGTCATGCAGACCGCCCAGCACCCGCGGCCGCCGCTGGAGACGGCGATCCCGGAGGAGCTGCACCCCGAGGTCGCCGCGGCGCTGCGGGAGCGCGGGATCGACCGGCTGTGGGCGCACCAGGCCGAGGCGCTGCACGCCGCCTGGGCCGGCCCGACCATCGTCACCACCGGCACCGCGTCCGGTAAGTCGCTGTGCTTCAACCTGCCGACGCTCGACGTCCTGTGCCGCGACGCCCGCGCCCGGGCGCTGTACCTGTACCCGACGAAGGCGCTCGCGCAGGATCAGGCGCGGGCGCTGAACGCGCTCGGGGTCGCCCGCGCGCGCCCGGCGATCTACGACGGCGACACGCCACGCGAGCAGCGCTCGGCGATCCGGCGGCGCTCGAACGTCGTCATCACGAACCCCGACATGCTGCACCTGGGGATCCTGCCGAACCACCCGGCGTGGGGCGACTTCTTCGCGAACCTCGCCGTCGTCGTGGTCGACGAGGCCCACGTCTACCGGGGTGTGTTCGGCTCCCACGTCGCGAACGTGCTGCGGCGGCTGCGCCGCGTCGCGGACGCGTACGGCACAGGGCCGCGCTTCCTGCTCGCGTCGGCGACCGTCGCCAACCCCGGCGAACTCGCGGAGCGGCTGACGGGGCTCGACGACATCACCGTGATCGACCGCGACGGCGCGCCCGCCGCCAAGCGCACGATCGCGATGTGGAACCCGCCGATCGTGGACGAGAAGACCGCGGCCCGGCGGTCCGTGCTGGCCGAGGCCGCGGACGTCCTGACCGACCTCGTGACCGAGGGCGCCCGCACGATCGTGTTCATGAAGTCGCGCAAGGCGGTCGAGCTGATGTCGCGCTTCGCGCAGCTGCGGCTCCAGGACCTCGGCCGCGCCGACCTGGCCGAGCGGATCGCCCCGTACCGCGCGGGCTACACGCCGCAGCAGCGGCGCGAGCTGGAACGGCGGCTGCTGGAAGGCGAGCTGCTCGGCGTCGTGGCCACCAACGCGCTCGAGCTGGGGATCGACATCGGCGCGCTCGACGCCGCGATCTGCGTCACGTTCCCCGGCACCGTGGCGTCGCTGCGGCAGATGTGGGGGCGCGCCGGCCGGCGCGGGCGCGGGCTGGCGCTGTACGTCGCCGGCGAGGACGCGCTCGACCAGTTCTTCTGCCGCCATCCGGACGAGTTCCTCGACCGCCCCGTGGAGGCGGCGATCCTGGATCCCCACAACGAGCAGCTGCACGCGGGGCATCTGCTGTGCGCGGCGCACGAGGGCCCGCTGGAGGACGCCGACGCCGAGATCCTCGGCGCCGGCTGGCGCGACGTCGCCGAGGCGCTGGTCTCGAACGGCGACCTGCGCGAGCGGCCCGACGGCACGTTCGTGCCGCGGCGGCCGGAGGAGTTCCCCGCCTCCGCCGTGTCGCTGCGCTCGGCCAGCCGCGACGGCGTCGTGATCGTCGACACCCGCTCCGGCGAGATCCTCGGCACCGTCGACATGGCGCGCGCCCACACCACCGTCCACGACGGCGCGGTCTACCTGCACGGCGGCCGCGCGTACGACGTCGAGGGCCTCTCGCTCGAGGACCGGCGCGCGATGGTCAAGCCGTTCGAGGGCGACTACTACACGCAGCCCAAGTACGAGACCGACACCTACATCGAGCGGCTGATCGAGCGGCGCACCGCGCTCGGCGTGACGCTCTCGTTCGGCACCGTAGTGGTGACCGAGCAGGTGCTCGCCTACCAGCGCAAGCGGCTCTCCGACCACGAGCAGATCGACATCATCGGGCTCGACCTCCCGGCCACCTCGTTCGCCACCCAGGCGCTCTGGTACGAGCTCGGCGACGACGTCGCCGCCCTCCCGCTCGAGCAGATGCTCGGCTCGCTGCACGCCGCCGAGCACTCGCAGATCGCCGTGCTCCCGCTGCTCGCGATGTGCGACCGCTGGGACATCGGCGGCCTGTCCACCAACCTGCACCAGCAGACCGGCCGCCCGACGATCTTCATCTACGACGGCCACCCCGGCGGGATCGGGATCGCCCGCCGCGGCTACCACGCGTTCGAGTCGCTCGTCGACGACGCGCACCGGCTCGTCAGCGAGTGCCCGTGCGAGAGCGGCTGCCCGTCGTGCGTGCAGTCGCCGAAGTGCGGCAACCTCAACGAGCCGCTCTCCAAGGCGGGCTGCGCTCAGCTGATGGGGCGCATGCTCGCCTCGTAGCGGTCGAAGTGGACCTGCCAGCGGTCCTTCGGCCAGTTCGGCCAGTCGACGGGACGGCCGTCGAGCGCGTCCTCGAGGAAGTCGATGTGGACGTGCCAACCAGCCCGTACGCTCGCGAGATGGTCGTCGGGCAGTTCGGCCGTGACCGTGAGCGTGAGCAGCGTCCGGTCGCCTTCGGGGCGCAGCTCCCACAGCAGCCGCCCGTGGATGTCGGTGTCGAACTCGATCGCGTTCGGAGGCTCGAGCCGGCTGATGCGGCCCTCGGCGACCGCGTCGCCGTTGAGCCACTCGAGCCGCGCGCGGCCGCCCTCGGCGAGCTCGACCTCGGCGCGGGCCCACCACTCCTCGATCTGGCCGGGGTCGGTGAGCGCCGCCCACACCTTCTCGATCGGATGCCGGAGCTGCCGCTCGTAGCGGAGCACGTAGCTGCCGTCGTCGCGGGTCTCGATCGTGCCGTAGGGACTGGTCATCGGTCCTCCGTTTCGTCGAGGTGGCGCTCGAGCGCGTCGAGCGTGCCCACCCACAAGCGCCGGTACGGCTCCAGCCACTCGTCGATCTCGGCGAGCGGCGCCGCGCGCACGCGGTAGTAGCGCCGCTGGGCCTCGTGGCGGACCTCCACGAGCCCGGCGTCGCGCAGCACCTTGAGGTGCTTGGACACGCCGGGCTGGCTCAGCGACAGCCGGCTCACGAGCTCGGTCACGGGCCGCTCGTCCTCGCGCAGGAGGTCGAGGATCCGGCGCCGCGTCGGCTCCGCGAGGACGTCGAACGTGGAGATCATGGACGAGTGAATATTACCATGTAGCTATATAGCCGTCAGGCGATAGACCATGGTCCGGCCTAGCCGTCCGCCCGGCGCCGTACGTTTCCTGACCAGGGAGCATTTCGGCCACATGCTGGACCACCCGCCAGTCCGCGTCGCGCTCATCGGCTGCGGCGACATCGCCGGCCAGTACCTGACCGAGCTGACCCGCCATCCGGCGGTGGTCGAGGTGACGACGTGCGCGGACCTGCAACTCGACCGCGCGCGCGCCCGGGCCGCCGAGTTCAGCATCGCGCGTGCCGTCACCCCGGTCGAGGCGCTGTGGGACGACGAGGTCGACCTCTGCGTGAACCTGACGCCGCCGCTCGCCCACGCCGGCGTCTCGCTCGGCATCCTGCGCGCGGGCAAGCACGTCTACGGCGAGAAGCCGCTGGCCACGACGCTCGCGGACGGCATCGCGCTGCTCGCCGAGGCCGAGCGGCGCGGCCTGCGGGTCGGCTGCGCGCCGGACAGCTTCCTCGCGCCGCCGGTCCAGCAGGCGCGGCGGGCGCTGACGGACGGTCGCATCGGCCGGCCGGTGGCCGCGTTCGCCAGCTTCGCCGCCCGCTCGGTCGAGGCCTGCCGCGGCCCCGTGTTCGACATGGGGCCCTACTCCCTCACTGCGCTGGTCACGCTGCTCGGGGCGGTGGAGTGGGTCAGCGCCCAGGGCGCCACGCTGCTGACCGAGCGCGCCACGACCCCGACGCACGTGAGCGGGACCGTCGCGTTCGCGTCCGGCGCGCGGGCGACGGTGCTCTTCTCCTTCGACGTCCACCGCACGCACCTCCCGCGGATCGAGGTGTACGGCACCGCGGGCTCGCTCCGGCTGCCCGATCCCAACCGCTACGACGGCGCGGTCGAGCTGGCGGTGGCGGACGGTGAGTGGCGGGAGCTGCCGGCCGTCGTGGACCTCCAGATCCGGCGCGGCTCCGGCGTCGTCGAGCTTGCCATCGCGCTGCGCGAGGGCCGCCCGCACCGTGCGTCGGGCGCGCTCGCGCTGCACGTCCTCGACGTCATGGAGGGCCTGCTGACGTCGGCCGAAGCCTGCGGCGAGCGAGTGGCGATGACGACGTCGCAGCCGCTGGAGCAGGCGGCGTGACCGCCTGAACGATCTCGTGCAGCGGTTGAGGGCGTCGATGGCCCCACCGAATCTCCTTCCGTGCGCCGTTCCCTCGTCCTCGCCGCGACGATCGCGGCTGCGTTCGCCGCGCCTGCCTCCGCGCAGACCGGCGGGGCCGAGTACGCGCCGGCGCCGGCCGACGCGTTCTCGGTGGAGCCGACGTCGATCGTCCCCGGCGCCGCCGTCACGATCCGCTACCGGATCGGCGGGCGGCCGCGGCGGGTGCGGGTCCGCGTCGACCTCGTGCCCGAGGCCGGCGGGCGGCCCGCGGCGACGCTGCACCTCGGCCGCCAGCGGACCGGGGTCGAGCGGAAGGCGACCTGGCATCCGGAGCTCGCGGCCGGCCGCTACGTCGCGCGCCTGCGCGCCACCACGCTGAAGCGGCGCGGCGCCCGCACGTCGCAGAACCTCGCGGTCGAGGTCGTCGCGCCGCCCGTCACCGCCTCGGCGGGCGTGTTCCCCGTCCAGGGGACGTACTCCTTCGGCGGCGACGACGCGCGCTTCGGCGCCTCGCGCACTGGTCACGTCCACCAGGGCCAGGACATCCTCGCCGCCGCCGGGACGCCGGTGGTCTCGCCGCGCGCGGGCTTCGTCGCGTGGCGCGCGTTCCAAGAGGGCGGCGCCGGCCACTACGTCGTGGTCCACGGCGACGACGCGCGCGACTACGTCTTCATGCACTTCCAGGACGGATCGGTGCTGGTGCAGAAGGGCCAGGCCGTGGCAGCGGGGCAGCAGCTCGGCTCGGTGGGCTCCACGGGCGCCTCGAGCGGCCCGCACCTGCACTTCGAGATCTGGCCGCAGGGCTGGTACTCGTCGAAGGCCTCGAAGCCGATCGACCCCCTGCCCGACCTGCTCGCCTGGGCCTCCTGATGATCGATCCGACGGCCCGCGCGGGTGCGTGGGTCGTAGTCTCGAGGGCGTGGACGAGGTCCTCGCCTATCGCCTGCACGCCCAGGGCCTCGCGACGCGCGACCGGACGCTCACGGAGGTGGCGGCGAGCTTCGCGCTCCAGGACTCGCCGCCGGGCGCCGCGCTGACCGCCGTCGCCGCGCGCTCGGACGAGGCGGACCGGCTCGGGGAAGCGCTCGCCGCGCGGGAGCTCGTCGCGGTCCCGAACCCGCGCACCGCGGTGGCGATCCTGCCGGCGGCCGACGTCGCGACGTACCTCGAGGCGCTGCAGCCGCCCGACGTCCGCGCGCTGGAGACCGTCCTCCTGCGCGCCGCGCCGGGCGACTTCGAGGCCGCGCGCAACCTCGGCGTCGAGGCGATCGGCGCCGCGCTCGACGGGCGCGCGCTCAGCCGAGACGCGCTGCACGAGGAGCTCCGCGGGCGCCTCCCGGCCGAGCTGCTGCCGTGGTGCGAGGGCTGCCAGAGCCACCACGCCCGCCGCGGCATGCTGACCGTCGCCGCGCTCGCCGGCCGGCTCTGCTTCGCCGGCCGCGACGGCCGCCAGCCCGCGTTCGCGCGCACCGACCAGTGGATCGCCCTCGACGAGCCGCTCGCAGCGCGGCCGGAGTTCGTGCGCCGCTATCTGCACCACCTCGGCCCGTCGACGCCCGCCGATCTCGCCGCGTGGGCCGGCATCGCGCCGAGCCACGCGAAGGCGCTGTGGGCGACCGTCGAGCCCGAGCTCGCGCCGGTCGGCAAGGCGTTCATGCTGGCCGCGGACGCGGACACCGAGCCGGAGCCGGCGCGCGGCGTCCGGCTCCTCGGGGCCGGCGACCCGCTGCTCACCGCCCGCGACCGCGAGCACCTGCTCCCGAAGGAGCGCCACAAGGACGTATGGCGGCCGCTCGGGAGCCCCGGCGTCGTGCTCTCCGACGGGCGGCCGGCCGGCACCTGGCGCGCGCGCAAGCAGGGGCGCAAGCTGCGGATCGAGACCGACTGGTTCGGCGAGCCCGTCGACGTGGGCGAGGAGGCCGCGCGGATCGCGGCGTTGCGCGGCGCCGTCTACGAGGCGTAGCCGTGCACGACCCGGAACGGGTACGGCTCGGCGACCGGCTCGGCCTTGTCGGCCTGCGCGCGGCGCTCGGCGAGCAGCCGGGTCATCGCCTCGGCGGGCAGCGGGCGGGAGACGTGGAAGCCCTGCGCGAGGTCGCAGCCGAGCTCCTCGAGCCGCCGCCACGCCTCGTGTGACTCGACGCCCTCGGCGACGACCTTCAGGCCGAGGTTGTGGGCGAGGTCGATCGTGGAGCGGACGATCGCGGCGTCGGACGCGTCGTGGGGCATGTCGATCACGAACGACTTGTCGATCTTGATCACGTCGACCGGCAGCCGCTTGAGGTTCGCCAGCGACGAGTAGCCGGTGCCGAAGTCGTCGACGGACAGGCTCAGGCCGATCGCGCTCAGCCGCTCCAGCGTCGCCTTCGCGCGCGCGGGATCGAGCATCAGCATGCTCTCGGTGATCTCGAGCTCGAGCCGCTGGGCGTCCACGCCGGCACGCTCCAGCAGCCGCGGGATCTCGACCGCGAGCTGCGCGTCGAGGAACGAGCGGGCGGACAGGTTGACCGCGACGCTCAGCTGCTCGCCCTGCTCGCCCCACACGGCGAGCTGACGCAGCGCCACCTCGAGAACGTGCGACGTGAGCGGCCCGATGAGGCCGGTCTGCTCGGCGATCGGCACGAACTCCGAGGGGCCGATGAGGCCGAGCCGAGGGTGCTGCCAGCGGGCGAGCGCCTCGACGCCGGTGATCTGGCCGGTGGCCAGCTCCGCCTTCGGCTGGAAGTAGAGGACGATCTCGCCGTCGGCGATCGCGGACCGCAGCGCGCCGGCCAGCGAGAGCCGGCGCGGGCTGTAGCGGTCGAGCTGCGGCTCGAACAGCACGTGCCCGCGGCCGCCCTCCTTGGCCGCGTACATCGCGATGTCGGCGCGCTGGATGAGCTGCTCGACCGCCGAGCCGTGCTCCGGCGCGCAGGCGATGCCGATGCTGGCGTCAACCTCGAGCGTGAGGCCCTCGATCGAGAACGGCTCGCGGAGCTGCGCCAGCAGGCCCTCGGCGACCGCGGTGGCCTCGTCGTGGCCGGGCACGTCCGGCAACAGCACCCCGAACTCGTCGCCGCCCAGCCGGGCGACCATGTCCTGCTCGTCGAGCGACGCGCGCAGGCGCTGGGATACCTCTTGGAGCAGCCGATCGCCGGCGTGGTGGCCAAGCGTGTCGTTGATCTCCTTGAAGTGATCGAGGTCGATCAGCATGACGGCCGCCGTGCGGTCTGCGCGGCGGCCTGCGTTGACGACCTGCTCGATCTGATGCCGGAACAACGACCGGTTTGGCAATCCTGTGAGGGCGTCGTGAACCGCCTGATGTTCCTTTGCGATCGCTTGTCGGCCCCCTCGGTGGACGGCCAGGAGCGGGAGGAAGAGCAGCGCGACCGACGGGAGCGCGAAGTCGGCGGCGAGGGCCACCATCGGCGCGAGGCCGAGCAGGAGGCCGCCGGTCGAGACCTGGAAGAACCAGTCCTGCACGAGATAGCCGCCGACTTTCAGATCCTGGACCAGCGCGATCACGACGGCCACCAGCGTGGAGTTGACCGTGAAGAAGACCGCGGCGGCGAGCAGGATGCCCGGCAGGTCGACGGGAGCGAAGTGGAACTGCTCACCGACGCGGGGCGCATCGGTGAGGTGCATGAGCACGAACGCGCTCGCGGTCAGCGTGACCGTGTACTGGGACGCGTTGAAGAGCAGCTTGGTCAGTGCCTTGCGCTGGAGCAGGTCGGCGACGAAGCTCGCGCAGATGAGCGCGACGACGGCGCAGGCCGGCCCGGCAACCAGCAGGGCGGCGAACGCAAACGTTCCGGATGTCGTCACTTCGCCCTCCGCGCCGCGCGTCACAACCTTGAGCGAGACGAGCTCGCCGGCAAACGCGCAGGCGGCGAAGAGCATGACCTCGAGCGTGAACAGCCGGTTGAGGCTGTCCCCGTCCAGCGCGAATACCGCTACGCAGCAGATCGCTCCGAGGCCGATGACCGCGGAGACGTAGACCTGAAGCGGAGGGAGTCTGGACGAAAGAAGACGCATCGAGGAGAAGAGAAGAGGGTGCCCTGCCCTGGTGCGCAGAGCGCACGGCACCCTCCTCGCTACCACTTGCGGCCGTTAAGAACCTTCATGGTCGGTGTCCTCCAGTTCGAGTGGGTCAGCGCAGACCTGGAATGAGCCGGGGGCAGAGCCCTAGCTCCACTTCCAGCTGGCGCCGAGGCCCTCGAGAAGGACGGCGACCATGCTCGCGGTCACAGCAGTGCGATACAGGCGTGCCTTCATGTGCCTGAGACCTCCTTGTCGTGGCTTCCATCCCTGTCGGAAGCCGATACGCCAACCTCATCGGCGGGCACGAGCGCAAAGCTGAGCGATTGGACACTTGTTGGAGTGAGGCCCGGCGACGGGGTGCCGATGCCCGTCGTGCATGATCCTCGGCCTTGTCTTCATCGCCGCTCTGCTCACCGTCCCGCTCGCGCGCGGGCGGCTGACCGCCCTCGCCGACCTCCAGCTCCGGCGGGTCTGGCTCGCGATCGCCGGCATCGGCGTGCAGGTCCTCATCATCGAGGTCTTCCCGGGCGCGCCCGCGTGGGTGAGCGAGGGCGTCCACATCCTCAGCTACCTGCTGCTCGGCGCGTTCGCCTGGTCCAACCGGCGGATCCCGGGCGTGCCGCTGATCATGGTCGGCGGCTTCCTGAACTTCGTCGTGATCGTCGCCAACGGCGGCGTCATGCCCGCCGACCCGGACCTCGCGCTGCATGTCGCGGGGGCCGAGGGCTTCGTCAACGCCGGCGCCGTCGAGAACGCGAGGCTGCAATTCCTCGGCGACGTGTTCGCCACCCCGTCGTGGTTCCCGCTGTACAACGTGTTCAGCGTCGGCGACGGGCTGATCGTGCTCGGCGTCGTCACGCTGCTGCACGGTGCGAGCGGCTCCCGGATCGTGCCGCGCCGCTGGCGCGTGCCCGCGCCTGCAGGAGCCTGAGTGCTCCGGGCAGCGCTCGCGGACGCTCCGAGCCGGCGGTTCTTCGCCGCGCACGCGCAGTCGTGCCTCGGCTCGGGCCTCGCGCACGTCGCGCTGCCGCTGCTGGCGTACCAGCACACGGGATCGGCGTGGGCGGTCACGGCGGTGCTCGTGCCCGACCTGCTGCCCGCGATCCTCTTCGGGCCGCTGCTCGGCGCGCTCGTCGACCGCATCGGCTGGCGGACGTGCGCGATCGCCGCCGACCTGCTGCGCTTCGTGGCGTTCTCGCTCGTCGTGTTCAGCCATTCGCTGACGGCGCTGGTGGTCGCCGCGGCGCTGGCCGGTACCGGCGCCGCGCTGTTCTCCCCCGCCGCGCTCGTCGGCGTGGCGAGACTGGCTCCCGGCGACCGCCGCCGGTCGGCGCTCGGCCTGTTCGGAGCGCTCGACGACGTCGGGCTGACGCTCGGCCCGGCGCTGGCCGCAGGCCTACTCGCCGTGGTCGCGCCGTCGGTGCTGCTCGGCATCAACGCCGCCTCGTTCGCGGTGTCGGCCGTGCTCCTCACCGGGCTCGGGCCGCGCGGACGCGGCACCGAGCGGACCGAGATCCGCTCGCTGTGGACCGATCTGCGGGTTGGCCTGCGGGCGCTGGGCGGGCAGAACGAAGTCCGCCTCCTCCTCGCGAGCTCGACCGCGGCGGTCCTGTTCGCGGGCGTGACCAACGTCGGCGAGGTGATCCTCGCGCGCGACGTGCTGGGGGCCGGAGGGTCGGGCCTGGCGGCGCTGGTCGCCGCGCACGGGCTGGGCACCGTGCTGGGCTCGCTCATGGCGCGCTTCCGGTGGCCGTTCCAGTGGCGGCGGGCGTACATCGCCGGCCTCAGCTGCATGGCCGTCGACCTCGTGCTGTGCGCCGTGGTGCCGAGCCTCTGGCTGCTGCTGCCGGTGTTCGCGCTGGGCGGCTTCGGCAACGGCTTCGCGCTGGTGCACGACCGCCTGCTCCTCGGCGCCGCCGTGCCGACCACGCTGCACGGCCGCGTGTTCGCGCTCCAGAAGGCGCTCACCTCGCTCGCGTTCGCCGGTTCGTTCGTCGCGGCGAGTGTGCTCATCTCGGTGGGCGGCGTCCAGACGACGTTCGCGGTCGCCGCGGTCGGCATGCTCAGCGTCATCACCGTCAGCGCGCCTCGCATGCGCGCCATGTGGCCGACGCCCACCGCCACGCCCGTTCCAGCCTGATCCGCTGATCGGCCCGGGGGCCTGCCCTCTGACGGCGCGTTGAGTTTCGTGTTGACGGCCGTTGTGAAGGGTGGCCGGCCGAAGCGGCGGGCGACGACGCGTTCAGCTACGCGGCTCGCGACGGGAAGGCGATCTCGGCGCCCGCCCGTGCGGGCCTCGCGATCAAGGCGACGCGATCCGCGCCGACGGCAGCGGCCGGACGAGATCCGCGCCGCGGCCGGGACGCTGCGCTGGGTGGGGGGAGGCGGTGCATTTCGCCCCAAGTCTCCGCTCGTCGCCGAAGATTGGGGAGAAGCGCACCGTATAGGTGCCGAAGTCCCCAACGGCGGGCGGCGGCCACGAAATTGGGGAGAAATGCACCGCCCCGTGCCCTCCCTCAATGCCGAAGTTCGTCCCTCAGAACCGCCGCTTCTCGAACCAGTGATTGGCGTACGGGTCGTCGTTGTACCGCGCTCTCGCTGCCCCGCGTTGCCGTGCTGTAGTCGCGCCGATATAGCCTCGGGCGATGACGACACAGCACGAGAAGGCCGAGGTGTTCCGCGCGCTGCACGAGGGGGAGCCGTTCATCATCCCCAACCCCTGGGACGCCGGGTCGGCGAGGGTGCTGGAGGCGCTCGGGTTCAAGGCGCTCGCGGGGACGAGCTCGGGCTTCGCGTTCACGCTGGGGCGGCTCGACGGCGGGGTCACGCTCGAAGAGGTGCTCGCGCATGTGCGCCTGATGGCCGGCGCGACGACGCTCCCGTTCGCCATGGACCTCGAGAACGGCTACGGCACGTCGCCGGACGACGCCGCGCACGCGGTGTCCGCGGCTGCGGAGGCGGGCGCGGTGGGAGGCTCGATCGAGGACTGGGACGCTGACTCCGGGCTCTATCCGGTGGCTGCGGCCGTCGAGCGGGTGGCCGCGGCGGTCGCGGCGGCCCGAGCGCTCGACTTCCCGTTCACGCTCACCGCGCGAGCCGAGAACCACATCCGAGGGAACCCGGATCTCAACGACACGATTACCCGCCTGCGCGCGTACGAGGAGGCGGGCGCCGACGTGCTCTTCGCGCCGGGCCTCCGGACCGCGGACGAGATCCGCCAGGTTTGCGCGGCCGTCTCCCGGCCGGTCAACGTCCTGGCCCACGCGGGCCTGACCATGCGCGAGATCGTCGACGCAGGAGGCCGGCGCGTCAGCGTCGGCGGGTCACTGACCTGGGTCGCGGCGCAGGCGATGGCGGACGCGGCCACGCGGATGCGAGACACCGGAGACTTCTCGGGGTTGCAGGGCTCCGGCGCCATCAAGGAGTGGCTGCAACCGCGCTAGGCTCTTGTGCCGCTCGGCGAGATAGCTCAGTTGGTAGAGCACACGACTGAAAATCGTGGTGTCCCCGGTTCGAGTCCGGGTCTCGCCATCTCAGGGCGCCCAAATCCCGCATGGCTCCTGGATTTTCTAGTTGCAGGTGGAATGTCGAGCGAGCTCGTGGCGCCGGTACACGAAACGGTCGTGACGTCCCCGCATCGAGTCGCTGGCCGTGGCACGTCGCGAAAGGCCTGCAATACCGCAACTCTGGACCCTCGCTCGCCGAGCGTCGTGGTGGCCGGAAACGGCCCATAGGCCTTTTCCGGCCGTTTCAGCGTTCATCCCGACCCGGCGACGACCGACCGCGACGGGGCCGAGCGGTCAACGCCGAGTTCCTTCACGAGCGGCTCCCGTACAGCAAGCTCCACTTCGCTGGCCTGCATGGCCGCGGCCGTCTCGGCCTGGATCGCATCTGGGGCGTCGACGCGCTCGGAGGCACGATCACCGAGCCCGCCTGGCACAGCAAGGCCAGCAGGTATCTGATCGCCAGCGACGACTGCATGATCCCGCCGCCCGCCCAGCACACCATGTCCGCGCGCATCGGCGCGACCGTCGTCGAAGCCGCCGGCAGCCACTCGATCTACGTCTCACAGCCGCAGGCGACCGCCGACCTGATCAAGCGCGCCGCGCGCGAGGCTTGCGTCGAGGTTCTCGAACCAGTCTGGACGCCCGACCCGGGAGAGGCCTGCATCAGCAGGCGTTCCTAGGGACGGAGCATGCGCGTCTCGGCCCAGTCGAGGTAGAGCCGGCGCTCGGCGAACAGCCAGGCGCCGTCGTGCTTGAGAAAGGCGTCCCGGTAGCGGAGCGCCGCGACCATCAGCTTGCGCTCGCCATCCTGCGAGTACACGTGGTGAGCGAGGCAGTAGGTCTTGCCCGTGGCCCGATCGCCATCGAGCTCGACCGTGCTCTGCCCGTTGAAGTGCATCGTCGCCTCGTACGTGTTCAGGTTCTCGAACACCGGCGTGAGCGATTCCCGTCCGTGGAGGTCGTCGGTTGGGTCCGACCCCTCGCCTTCCATGTAGACGACGAAGTGGGCGTCGGTCGTGAAGAGCGCCTTCTGGCCGTCGGCATCGCGGCTGTCCGCGCAGTACGCGTAGGCGTCGACGAGCTCGCGGATCGCCAGCCGGTCCGCGGCCTCTTCGGGCGAGATCGATGCGTGGCTCATGGATGGACCTGCGAGCCGTAGCCGCGGTCCAGCCGGAGCGACTGCATGACGTGGAAGGTCGTGCTGGCGGTGAACACGTCGGCCGCCGCCAGGACGCCCGTGTACTTCGCGATCACGGGCTCCGCCGCGGCGGCCGTCGCCGCGTCCAGGTAGCCGCGTAGCGCGGCCCAGGTGTTCTCGCCGTACTTGACGAAGTACGGCGTCGGGTCGACCGTGTCGATCGCCCGCCTCGACGCGTCGACGATGTCGGCCATGTACCGCTGGTGCAGCGCGATGTCGTCGCGCGTGCCGAGCTTGCCCATGTGGCCGCCGATGAAGTGCCTCCACGGATGCGACAGCGCGATGTCCGCGACCTTGATGTAGCCCTGGACGTCCTCGGTGAGGTTGCTCTGGTAGACCGGCGCCCAGCCCGGGTTGACGATGTCCACGAGCATCAGCGTGTCGTGGTCCGGGAGGAGGATGAAGATGTTGTCGGGCGAGTGGTTGGAGCCGTGCCACGCGAGCTCGATCCGCTCGCCGCCGATCTCCAGCGTGCGCTGGTCCTGGAACGTCTCCTCCGGCGCGGGCCGGGCCGGGTCGTCGTCCCGGAGCAGCAGGTTCCTCGTCTCTTCGTGGCCGATGCGGGCGACATTGCGGTCGAACAGCGACGAGGCGCCCGCGTGGTCGGCGTGATGGTGCGAGTAGATCAGGTGCGTGACCTTGTTGCTCACGCCGCTGGCGGTGGCGATCTCGTCGACGGCGCGCTGGATGTTGTGGCCGATGGTCGGCGGCGCATCGAGCAGCACGACGCCGTCCGCGGTCGTGAGAAACGCGGACTGGTAGGTGCCGTCGGTGATCCAGTACAGGTTGCGCTCGACGCGTCCGACGTAGTAGCCCTGCTCGTTGAGGGCGGGGCCGAAGGCGGAGCGAGGCACCGGCGCGTAGTCCGGCAGGTCCTCGGCGGCGGGACGCGTGTTCGCGAACGCCTCCGTCGTCGTGTCTGGGGTGCTCATGCCGCGATGGTCCATCGCGACGCGGGCGCTCGAATCCCGGAATGCCTTAGTCCGCGACCCGAGTTCGCCGCTCAGGCATGCTGTGCTCATGACCCCAGCCGCGCCGGCGCTCCGGGTGCCGGGAGAGCACCTGGTCGGACGCCAACGCGAGCGAGACGCGATCGACCGACTGCTGCAGGCGGCGCGCGACGGCAGCGGAGGCGTCCTAGTGCTGTACGGCGAGCCCGGCGTCGGTAAGACGGCCCTCCTCGACTACGCGGTCGAGGCAGGCCGCGAGTCCCGCGTCGCCCGCGCGAACGGCGTCGAAGGCGAGATGGAGCTTCCATTTGCGGCGCTGCAGCACCTGTGTGCGCCGTTCCTCGCGCTCATGGACCGGCTCCCGGCCCCCCAGCGCGACGCGCTCGCCGTCGCGTTCGGACTCAGCGCCGGCCCGTCGCCGAGTCCGTACCTCGTGGGGCTGGCGGTGCTCGGCATGTTGGCGGAGGCCGCCGAACAGCAGCCGCTCCTCGCTGTGGTCGACGACGCGCAGTGGCTCGATCGCGCATCGGCGCGCGCACTGGCCTTCGTGGCGCGCCGCCTGCTCGCGGAGCGCGTCGCGCTGCTGTTCGCGGCGCGCGAACACTGGGACACCACCGCCGGGTTGCCCGAGCTCGCGGTCGCGCCGCTCGGCCATCGCGATGCGCGGATGCTGCTGGAGGCGGTCTTGCCCGCTCCGCTCGACGACGGCGTGCTCGAGCGGATCGTGATCGAGACGCGCGGGAACCCGCTCGCCCTGATCGAGCTGCCGCGCGGATTGACGCCGGCACAGCTCGCGGGTGGGTTCGGCCTGCCGGCGGCGGTGCCGTTGTCGGCCAGCATCGAAGAGAGCTTCACGCGCCGATTGGCGACGCTTCCCTACGACGCGCGGCGGCTGTTGCTCGTGGCCGCTGCTGACCCGGTCGGCGATCCGGCGCTCGTCTGGGGCGCTGCGAGCCGGCTCGGGATCCCTGAGTCGGCGGCAGAGACCGTCGAGGCGGAAGACCTGCTGACGCTTTCGCCTCGCGTCGTGTTCCGCCACCCGCTCGTCCGGTCGGCGGTCTACGGCGCGTCCGGCCTAAACGAACGCCGCGAGATCCATCGCGCGCTGGCGGGCGCGACTGATCCCCGAATCGATCCCGACCGCCGCGCCTGGCACCGCGCGCTGGCGCAGGCGACGCCCGATGAAGACATCGCCGCCGAGCTCGAGCGGTCCGCGGCTCGCGCGCAGGCGCGCGGCGGGTTCGCCGCGGCCGCGGCCTTTCTCGAGCGCGCCGCCGCGTTGACTCCGGATGTCGAACGGCGCTCGCGGCGCGCCCTGGCCGCCGCGCGGCGCAAGTTCCAGGCCGGCGCCCTCGGCGACGCGCTCCGGCTCCTCACCACCGCCGAGACCGGAGCCCTCAGCGATCTCCAGCGCGCCCAGGTAGACCTGCTCCGCGCCGAGGCAGCGTTCGCCGCCACGCGCGGCCGCGACGCGCCGCGACTGCTGGTCGAAGCCGCCCGGCGGTTCAGTGCGCTCGATCCGGTCGTCGCGCGAGAGACGTACCTCGAAGCGGTGTCCGCCGCGATGTTCGCGGGTGCCCTCGCCGGACCGGGCGCCGGCGTGCCCGAGGTGGCGCGCGCCGCCCAAGCGGCGCCGCCCCCGCCGCACGCGCCACGCGCGCCCGACCTGCTGCTCGACGGCCTCGCCACCCTCTTCAGTGATGGCTACGAGGCCGGCGTGCCGATCCTCCGGGAGGCGCACATGGCATTCGATGCCGCCGCTATGTCGCCGACCGAGCAGCTGCGCTGGAAGTGGCTCGCCACCGTGACCTCGCTGCACCTGTGGGACGACACCCGCTGGGAGATGATCTCCGAGCGCCACGTGCAGCTCACCCGCGAGACCGGCGCCCTCGGAGAGCTTCCGCTCGCGCTCATGATGCGCGCCTACGTCCACCTCTTCGCGGGCGAGCTGAGCGCCGCAGCATCGCTCGTCGACGAGATCGAGACCGCGACGGAAGCGGCGGACACCGTGGCGGCGCCATACGCCGCTGTGGGCCTCCTCGCCCTGCGAGGCCGCCCGGCCGATGCCACTTATCTCATCGATCGCAGCCGGGCCGAGCTGACCGAGCGCGGCGAGGGCGTCGGCCTCTCCGTGCTCGATTGGGCCGAGGCGGTCCTCTACAACGGCCTCGGTAGGTATGAGGACGCCCGGGTCGCCGCGCTGCGCGCCGTCGAACATCGGCACGCCCTCGCGGCCTCGAACTGGGGCATGATCGAGCTCGTTGAGGCCGCTGCGCGCGCCGGCACCCCGGACCTCGCCGCGGACGCGCTGCAGCGGCTCGTCGACACGACCGCAGCAAGTGGCACGGACTGGGCGCTCGGGGTCGCGGCCCGCTCGCGCGCGCTCCTCGTCGAAGGCTCGGCCGCCGAGGCCCTCTACACGGAAGCGACCGACCGGCTCGCGCGAACGCGGATGACCTTCGAGCTCGCCCGCGCACACCTCCTCTACGGCGAGTGGCTGCGACGCGAACGTCGCCGGGTCGACGCGCGTAACGAGCTGCGGATCGCCCACGACCTGTTCACCGATTTCGGGATGGACGGGTTCGCCGAACGCGCGCGGGTCGAGCTGCAGGCGACCGGCGAGCACGCCCGCAAGCGAACTCCGGCAACGATCGATCAACTCACGCCTCAGGAGCTGCAGATCTCACGCCTGGCGGCGCTGGGCAACACCAACCGCGAGATCGCCGCTCAGCTGTTCATCAGCCCGAGCACGGTCGAGTACCACCTGCGCAAGGCGTTCCGCAAGCTCGACGTGAAGTCCCGTATGCAGCTTGCGCACCGCCTTCAGACGTGAACGTCCTCGAGCGCGGCCAGTCGTCGTCGTCGAGTGTGACGCGCGCGGCGGTCTCCTCGCCCATCTCGACATGGTCTGCTTCCTCAGCCGCGAGGCCGGTGCCGTCGAACTCGCGGTCGATCTAGCCCTTCGGGTTGCGGACTAAGGACTTCCGGGATTCGAGCGGCGCGCGGGCGCGCCACCATCGCTCACATGAGCGACCATCTGACCGTGGACGTCAGTGTCGCCGACGTGCCGGAACACTCGCGTTTTGACATTCGCGTCGACGGCGAGACTGCCGGCGTCGCTGAGTACCACCGCCGGCCGGGCGTGATCGCGTTCATGCACACAGAGATCGATCCGCGCTTCGAGGGCCGCGGTCTCGCATCGACGCTCGTCCAGTCCGCGCTTGCCGAGGCGCGCTCCGCCGGCGAGTCCGTCTTGCCGTTCTGCCCCTTCGTGCGGAGCTACATCGCCGGGCACGACGAGTACCTCGACCTCGTCCCGAACGAGGTGCGCGCCAGGTTCCGGCTCACCGCCGATGTCTGACCACCGCAAGCACTACACGGGAGCGGCGGTCGGCGTGAGCTTCGACCCGGCCCGCTGCCGGCACGCCGCAGAATGTGTACGCGGACTCCCGGCCGTCTTCGACACCGGCCGACGACCATGGATCCTCCCCGACGGCGCTGAGTCGGAGGACGTGGTGCGCGTGGTGGCCCGTTGCCCGACGGGTGCTCTCCGCACCCACCCGATGACTACGACTGCGAGCGAGCAGCCGGTCACCCCGACCGAGGTGACCGCCGTTCCTGGCGGGCCGCTGCTCGTCCGCGGCGACCTGCACTTGACGGCACTGGGCGGCGTCGACGAGCACGAGACCCGCGCCGCGCTCTGCTCATGTGGCCACACGGCGAACGTGCCGTACTGCGACGGCAGTGGGACCTGCGCCGACTGGCCGCATCCCCGCCGCGCCACGGGTTGATCGCCCGTGAGCGCCGACCAGCATCGAACCTCCTTCTTACGGGCGACTGGTCAAATGCTGGTCTCAGCGCGAGCGGCGGGGTTGCCTGCCGCCTGCGTCAGCGACGTGGTGATGAAGCGCTGCACCGTGTCGAGTGGCTGGGTGCTTTGGTTTGCTCGGCTCAGGATGAGGGCGCCCTCGAGAGCTGCGAGGAGTACGGAGGCATCGTCCTGAGCGGTTGACGCCTGGACGCCGAATTTGACCAGTGCGGCGTGTACGGAGTCGCGCCACTGTTCGAGGAGCGCGCGGGCCTCTTGCCGTAGCCGGTCGTCTCCGCTGGCATCGATGACGGTCGCGGCGATGGGACATCCCATCGTGAAGTTGCTCTCGACGAGCACTTGGCGCCAAGGGGCAAAGATCGCGTCGATCGCATCGGCCAGGGTGGCGGCGTCGACGAGCCCTGACTCGGTGTCGTGCAGCACCTCGGCGCCGGCGAGGTTGAGGGCCTCGGTGATGAGCTGCGTCTTCCCGCCCGGGAAGTAGCGCTGGAGGGACCCCCGCGGGCCGCCGGCATGGGCAACGATCTGACGTAGCCCGACGCCGTGAACACCGCGCTCCCGGACGAGCGCGGCGGCGCTGCGCACGATGCGGTCACGGGCCGACTGCTGCTCACGGCTTCCCGTCGTCCGCGACGTCTCTTGCCCGGCGTCCATGACGACAGCGTATCTGGGAGCGATGACGATCGTCATCGGAGTCTGATAGCGTCCGCGATGACAGTCGTCATCGAAAGCGATCTGGAGACGACAACGATGAACACAGCAACGTATGCGCCGATCGCTCCGCTCTTTCGAGTCTGCGACGGGGTGCGAATCCGGTTTGCTGACAACAAGGTGGACTCGTCGGCAGTGACCGTGTTGATGCTGAGTCCGTGGCCGGAGAGCCTCTGGGCGTTCCGAGGGATCTGGGACCGAGTGTCGGGGGCGGCCCGCGTGGTCGCGATCGACCTGCCGGGCTTCGGCCACTCAGACGGTCGCCCGGAGCTGATCGCACCCGATGCGATGGGCACGTTCCTTGCGCGCCTCATCGAGGAATGGGGCCTGGGCGCGCCGCACGTGGTCGGTCCGGACGTCGGCACCGCCGCCGCGTTGTTCTTGGCGGCCAACGCTCCGAACCGCGTCACGAGCTTGACCATCGGTGGAGGCGCAGTCCGTGATCCGATCGATGCGGGCGGCGCGCTCAAGGACATCATCGAGGCCCCGGGCCACGACGTCGTCCGCCAGCTGGATGCCCGCACCAACATCGGGTTCGCCGTCGAGCCCGCAGCCGGTGCCGACAGCGAGCCCGACGTCCACGAGGACTACGTCAGCGCTTACGACCTCGGGCGCTTTGCCGAGTCCGCCCGCTTCGTCCGCCACTACCCCGAGCAGAACCCGGTGCTGCGCGACCTGCTGCCGACGATCAGCACGCCGGCCCAGATCATCGCGGGACGCGACGACGACCTGGTGCCGTGGTCGAACAACCAGTACCTCGCCGACCTGCTGCCCAACAGCGAAATCCACCCACTGGATGCCGGCCACTTCGCGTGGGAGCAGGCGTCCGACGAGTACGGCCGTCTCATCGTCGAGTGGGTCACCGGCGGCTTCCAACGGATCGGTGGCACCGTCACGGCCTGAGAGCTCCCCTGGTCGAGTTGCACGCGTTCGCCGGCGCACGGCTCGCGCATCCCTGCGTGGTGATGGTCACGTCGGGCATGGCGATTCAAGACGCGCTCGCCACTCGCGCTACACGCGGGATCAGCCGTGCGGCTGACCCGCCGAGCACGCGCCGACGCTCGTCGTCGTCAAGCTCCAGAGTGCTCTCGAGCTGGCGCAGGCCGGCGATCGAGATGGCGTCGCGCGGGTACGGGTAGTCGGTCCCGAACACCACGTTTCCAAGTCCCGCGACCGATCGCAGCAGATGGAGCACCGGATCGCCGAACGCCGACGCGGTGTCCCAGTACAGGCGCGGGAGGGCACTGGCGAAGGCCCCCCGTTCATCCGAGCCCGGGATGACGTCCATCTCGTCGACGATCGCAAAACGCGAAGCGACGAACGGGATCGTGCCGCCCGCGTGCGCGAACACGTATTTGACGTCGGGCGTTCTGGCGAACGTATTGCTGTAGTGGAGCTTCGCGATCGCGCGCGACGTGTCGACCGGGTAGTCGAGGAGAGCATCGGGGAGGCCGAGGGTGTGCGCGATCGGATCGGGCGACGCGGTGGGATGGATGAACGCAACAGCCGCACGCCGCTGTAGCTCGGCGAAGATGTCGTCGAAGCGGTCGTCCCCGAGGTAACTGCCACCGGCGTTCGTGAGCATCGACACGCCGTCGAGCTCGAGCACGTCGAAGGCATAGGCGATCTGCTCGAGCGTGCCCTCGACATCGGGCAGCGGCAGCACGGCGAACCCTCCGAACCGGTCCGGCCGGTCGCGCTTGATCTCGGCGAGGTACTCGTTCACCCGGCGCGCAAGGACCCGCCCCGCCGCATCGTCACCGAAGTGGACGCCCGGGGTGCTGATTGACGGGACGGCGACGTCGATCCTCGCCTCGTCGAGGTACGCGATCGCGCCGTCGAAGCTCCAGTGCGGCGGAGTGATGCCTCCCGCCGCGTTCCCGTCCTCGTTCGACGCCTGCCAGTAGAAGTCGGGGATGACGTGGTGGTGGAGGTCGACGGTCAGCGTCATCACGAAACGGGCGTGAGATCCGCCGGCGCAGCGCCGTCCTTCAACAGGCGATCGGTGAGGACGATCTCCACGATCGCCGGGACCGTCTCTACGCGCGCCCAGTCGCGCTGAAGCTCGCACGCGAGCGAAACCCAGCTGATCGGCTGTGCTCCAGCCTGGACCACGCGCTCGAGCCCCGCCCGATGCGCCTCGACCGACGTGCCGCCGATCGCGTCGACGACGGGGTAGACCTCGTAGCCTTCGCGGAGCGCGTCGAGCGCCGTGAAGGCCATGCACACCTCTGTCCACAGCGCGCAGAAGATGAGCTTCCGGCGCCGGCTCGCCCGCACCGCCTCCAAGAACTCGATGTCCTCCCAGGAGTTGACCGTGGTGCGGTCGATCGGCGGATCGTCGGTCAAGAGCTCGGCGAGCTCGGGCAGCGTCGGCTTCGTCTGACCCGAGGAGACATTGACCGTCGAGTGGACGACCGGCACACCGAACGCCTTGACCGCCCTGACTGTGGACACGGCGTTCTTCACGAGCAGGTCGTGGTCCATGGACCTGACCGTCGCGAGCTGCTCGGGCTGGTAGTCGATGAAGACGAACAGCGAATTCTGCGGAGTGATGAGGTGGTCGGCGAGCGGGTCGCGGATCGGTTCACTGGTCATGGCTCGAGATTCCGCGACGATCAGGCGAGCAGTCATCACCTGATTCCGATGATTCGTGGCCTCAACGTCGCCCGCTTCGACAGGGACCGTGGCGGCAGTCGTGCTTTGAGCCCAGCTCCCGGGCGTAGCGCCGTTGGTCGCTGTCCTCAAGGTGCTTCTGGCAGGAGAACAACAGCTCGTGCATCTCCCAGAAGCGGTCCTGGTTCGCGGCCGCCTCGGCCACAGTTGCAGCGCCGAGCGCGTGCAGATGGATCTGGACCACCGGGTGGTGCCGGTATGCGAACCGGACCTGTCCTTTCATTGCTCGCGCGACGCGTTTCGATCTCGCGGATCAGTGCAGCGCCGTCGGGCCCACGGAGATGATCCACCCCGGCCTCGAGCGGCTCAAGGGCCGCGACCGCCTGGTGGTGCGCGCTCATGCCACCTGGACTTCGCGAGCGCCAAGCCCAGGCTCGGCTGCGTAGACCATCGCGGCGATCCGCTCGGCGATCATGATCGTCGTCGGATTCAGCGCGACCGATGGAACGTCCGGCATGATCGATGCGTCGACCACACGGAGTCCGTCGATCCCCTTGACGGCGCCGTGCGAGTCCACGACTGCCCATGGATCGCGCGGACCGCCCATCGGCACCGTCGCGGTCGGGTGTCCATAGGAAGCCAGGTTCGATGCGATCGCGTCGGCGAGCTCGTCGTCACCGACAGTGTCACCGGGCAAGATCTCGAGCTCGAGGAACCGAGCGAGCGCGGGATTGCGACCGATCTTGCGGGCGAGCCTGACGCCTTCGAGCATCCGTCGCGCGTCCCGTTCCTCGTCCAGGAAGTTGCAGTCGATCTTCGGCTGCTCGTGTGGGTCGCGACTGCGGAGGGTCAGGCTTCCGCGAGAGTCGGGCTTGACCACGGCGACACTCAGCGCAATCGCTCCGCCCGTCGGGCTGTATTCGGGAGGCATGAGGTGCGTGACGGCAACATGCATGTCCAGTTCGTCGCCGTGCGCTTCGGCGGACTGCGTCCAGAGGAAGGCGCCGACAGCCGGTCGCATGTCCAGCGCATCCCGTTTCAGGGCGTACGCGTTGTAGTAGAAGGGCTGGTCCTGCAGCCGCCGCCCGACGGGCAGACCCGCGACTACGTCGATGCCCAGTTGGGCGAGGTCCGCGGCCGGCCCGACGCCAGACCGAAGCAGGATGGCGGGGCTTCCGTATGAGCCGCCGGAGAGGATCACCTCGTCAGCGCGGATCTCGGCTCCCCCGGCCGTGACCACGCCGATCGCGCGGCGCTGGTCGAACAGCACGCGATCGACGAGCACATCGCCCGAGATCTTGAGGTTGGGGCGGTTGCGGACCGCCTCAGGCAAATAGACGAGGCCGGTGTTCTGACGCACGCCGTCGATGACGTTGACCGGGTAGCCGCCCACGCCGCTCGGATCGAGACCGTTGAAGTCCGCGACCACCGGGAATCCCTCGGCCACCGCCGCATCGACGAACCCCCGCAACGACGCTGTGAGGTCGTCGTACTTGAGGACCCGGATCGGGAACGGTCCAGTCCGTCCGTGGTAGGCGTCGTCGCCATCCTGCGTGTTCTCCATCGCCTTGAACGTCGCCATGACCTCGTCGACCGTCCAGTCGTCGAGGCCGTGTCGCTGCCAGTCCACGATGTCGCTCGGGCGTGCGCGCATCGCGACGGTCGCGTTGTGAGCCGAGCAACCGCCGAGCACCTTGGCCCGGGGAACGTCGATCTGCGGAGACGCAGGACCGCCGCGGGCGGTGAAGCCCCACTCGTGCTCCGGGTTGGCCGGTACGCGTGCGGCGTCTAGCAGGTCGCCCGGATAGCCATCGAGGCCATAGGCCTTGCCAGCCTCGAGTAGAAGTACCGAGCGGGTCGAGTCTTCGCTGAGACGGCTGGCAAGGACCGCGCCCGCCGACCCTCCTCCCACGATGACTATGTCCGCGCGAGCGTCGCCGATGTCGGGCATGGATCTCGGTCTCCTGAAGTCGGGAATTCGGAGGCGGATCCTGGCCCGTGGTCGGGTGACGGGTCATCGCCGGATCCCGGTGATCGGCCCGCGGAATCGCCGGGCTACGGCAGGCGCGCGCCGAGCTGTGTGCGCGACTTGATGTCGAGCTTGCGGAACGCCTTGCGCAGGTGGTACTCGACGGTGCTGGCGCTGATGAACAATCTCCCGGCGATCTCGCGGTTGGTGTGACCTTCGGCCGCGAGGCGGGCGATCTGCGTCTCCTGCGGAGTGAGGTCGTCGCGCGTGTCCACGGCCCGCTTTCGCGCGCGCTCACCAGTCGCCTCCAGCTCCACGCGCGCGCGCTCGGCGAACGCGTCAACGCCGAAGTCCCTGAACAGCTCGTAGGCGGTCCGCAGCTGCTTGCGAGCGTCGAGGCGGCGGCGCTCGCGCCGCAGCCACTCACCGTAGAGGAGGTGGGTGCGGGCGAGCTGCACGCGGATGGTCGTTCGATCGAGCTTGGCTATCGCCTCGCGGTAGAGGTCGTCGGCCTTGTCGCCAGTGCTGAGCAGCGCGCGCAAGCGGGACTCGATTCCCAACCCCCAATCGGTGCCGGCAGCGCGAGTCGTCTCCTCGACGCGGTCGAAAGCACGGGACGCACGCTCGGTCTGGCCGCATCGCACGGCCGCCTCGACGACCTCGGTAAGCGCCCAAATCGCCGGCCCCTCTCGGTGGTGCTGCTCGGCGGGTGCGGCCGCAGTTAGCGCGGCGTCGTATCGGCCGAGCCCGTTGTAGAGGCTTCCGGTGAGGAACTCGGCCACGCTCAGGGCGAGCCCCTCCCCCCGCGCCTGCGCCTCGTCGACGGTCATCCGGAGCAGCTCGGAGTACTCGGGCGAGCGACCGCGCAGCGCAGCCAGGGTCAGCCGACCTGTGCGGGCGGTGACGATCCCGGTCGCCTCCGTCGCCGCGCGCAGCTCCTCGTCGATGAGCTCTGCCGTTCTCAGCTCGCCGAAGAACGCGTAGACGGCGCTCCGGTCCGTGAGCACGAACGGCAGCGTGGAGAGCGCACCCGTCTGGCGCACGAACTCGAGCTGTCGCGTCGATAGGACCTCCCAGCCCGCGTCGTCCCACATGAACAGCGCAACGAGGCTCGCGAACCAGAGCCAGCGGGCGTCCTCGGGCGAGAGCACGCCCTCACGCTGGAACGCGCTCACCGCCTCCTTGATCAGAGGCGCGCCGGCCGCGTATCCCTCGGTGAAGCGGACCGCCAGGCCGTGCAGCAGCAGCTCGCTCGGGCGCGCCGTCGGCGGCGTCGCGGGGCCTGCGAGCGCCGCGTTGCTGACCGTCACGACATCGTCGCCGTGCGCCAGCCGCCCCGCAAACACGGCTGCCGAGAGCGCGTCAAGGTACGTCGCTCGGGCGAGCGTGGGATCGACCGTCTCGAGCTCGCGCGCGGCAGCGAGCAGGAGGGGGGTTGCATTGCTGCCGCGCCGCAACGCGAACGCGATCTGCCCCCGCAGCAGGTGGACATGGGCGAGCACATGATCGTCGACTGCCGTTCCCGACTCGGCGATCCCCAGGAGATCGAGGGCATCGTCGACGGCGCCCGCCTGGAACATGGTCTGTGCGGCGGCCAGAGCACGCTGCGCGCGGCTGGAGGGCTCGGGCGACAGCTCCACCGCGCGCTCGAGAAGGGCGGCGGCGGCCGCGAAGCCACCGCGCGCCTGCGCCCGGGCCGCGGAATGCTCCAGCTCGGCCGCGACGTGCTCATCCGGGACGGACGCCGCATGAGCGCGATGCCAGGCGCGGCGATCAGGGTCGACATTCCCGTCCGTGGCCTCCGCGAGAGCTCGGTGGACCTCGCGCCGCTCCTGCGCGCCGGCTGCCCGGTAGATGGCCGAGCGAACGAGCGGGTGGCGGAATGCCACCCGGGAGTAGAGCGACAGCAGACCTTCCGACTCCAGAACGTCAGCCGCGGACGGCGGGATCCCGAGGCGGTCTGCCGCGCGCCACACAAGCGTCGGGTCGCCGACCGGGTCCGCCGCCGCCACGAGCAGCAGGCGGCGCGCAGCCTGGGGCAGCCGCTCCAGTCGCCGCAGGAAGCTCTCCTCGATGCCAGCGGAAACGGGCACGGCCGGAGGCAAGCCGAATCCGCCCGCGAGCTGGGCTGCGGACAAGCCGCGCGGCAGCTCCAGCAGTGCCAGCGGGTTCCCACGAGTCTCGGCCACGATCCTCTCCAGGACGCGCTCATCCAGGGGAGCCGCCAGGACCGACTCCAACAGGGCACGCGCATCGCGATGGGCCAAGGGCGCCACGTGAAGTTCCGGCAGCCCGGGGAACGCCTCCCCCACGTCTCGTGTCGCGAACACGAGCGCGATCTTCTCCGCGAACAGCCGGCGGGCCACGAAGGCCAGAGTCCACGCGGAGGCGATGTCGAGCCACTGGGCGTCGTCCACGACGCACAAAAGTGGTTGCTCCTCGGCCGTCTCGGCGAGCAGCCCGAGGATCGCCAGCCCCACCAGGAACCTGTCCGGCGCCGGGCCGGAGCTGAGTCCGAACGCGACGCCGAGCGCCTTTTGCTGGGGCTGCGCCAGGCGGTCCAGAAGGTCGAGGAACGGCGAGCACAGCTGCTGAGCCGCAGCGAACGGGATCTCCAGCTCCGCCTCGACGCCGACGGTCCGGGCGAACCGGAACGCGCGGGCGGCCTCGACCGCGTACTCGAGCAGGGCGGTCTTGCCGACGCCCGCTTCGCCGTGGAGCACCAGCACGCCCCCGCGTCCGCCACGCACGCCGGTCAGCAGCCGGTCGAGCGCCTCGCGTTCACGCCCACGACCGAACAGCTGCCCGCCGGTCCGGAATAGCGGTGGCGAGGCTGCGCTCATCCGACCAAGCATGCCTGAGGGCGACGCTCGGGTCACGACTAAGGAGTCAAGGATGCGAACGCGCGGCAGCGGCGCGATGATCCAGGCTAGGTGATCGCCCAGGAGACGATCTCGACAGACGTTTCGGCCGCTCGCGGCCTGCTCGACCGAGAAGACCTCCTCGAGAGGCTGGATCGCGCCGTGGCCAAACGCGTGACGGTCATCTCGGCGCCGCCGGGCAGCGGGAAGACCTCGCTGTTGCAGGCGTGGGCCGAGCGCGCCGCCGGCCTTCGCCGCGTCGCGTTCGTGTCCGTCGAACGCGACCAACAGGATGCAGCGCGGTTCTGGGGCGCCATTCTCGACGCTGTCCGTCGGCCGGAGCGCTCGATCGCAACGGAAGCTGAGGCTGCGGCGACCGCTGCACTCGACGCGGACGAGCTGGTCGACAGGACGCTGTCGGAGGTCGCTGAGCAGAACGAACCCGTCGTGTTGATCATCGACGATCTCCACGAGCTGAAGGCAACCGACGCCCTTACGCAGCTCGAGCGAATCCTCGCGACGCTGCCGAGCTCGGCCAGGGTGGTGCTCTCGTCCCGGCGGGATCCGCCGATCAGGCTGCACCAGCTCAGACTTGCCGACGACATCGCCGAGATCCGAGCCGCCGATCTGCGGTTCACCGAACGCGAGACCTGTGAGCTGCTACGGACGTCGGACATCTCCTTGTCCGACGCCGAAGCGCTCGCGTTGCACCGGCGCACGGAAGGCTGGGCGGCCGGCCTGCGTCTCGCGGTGATCTCGCTCAGCAGTCATCCGGATCCAGAGCGTTTCGTGGCCGAGTTCTCCGGCACCGACAGGGCGATCGGTGAGTACCTGATGGCCGAGATGCTCGAACGCCAACCGAGCGACGTTCAGCGCATGCTGTTGCGAACCTCGCTCGTAGACCGACTCAACGGCGAGGTCGCCGACCTGCTGGCAGGCCGCTCAGGCTCGGAGCAGATGCTGCTGGAACTGGAGGACGCCAACGCGTTCGTCGTGTCGCTCGACGCTCAGCGCACATGGTTTCGCTACCACCAGCTTCTGGCGGACTTCCTGCGTCTGGAGCTTCGTCGGACGATGGCCGATGAGGTCCCCGACCTTCACCGCCGGGCTGCGCGGTGGTTCGCCGACAACGGCGACGTCGTGGAGGCCGTGCGACACACGCTCGTGGCCGGCGGCTGGCCTGATGCCGCCCGGCTGGTCGCAGACCACTCGTTCAGCTGGGTGCTCGACGGACAAGCGGGAACGATCGACGCAGTGCTCCAGGCGTTTCCCGAGGGCGCATCGGCCGACCATCCCGACCTCGCGCTCGCCCACGCAGCAAATGAGCTGAACCACGGGCGGCTGGAGGAGGCAGTCGCTCAGCTGACCCTGGCCGAGTCGCACGTCCAGAGCGCTCCACCGACTCGCCGTCGGCGCCTCACGGTGGCCATCGGGGCGCTGCGGTTGGCGCTGGCGCGGCGCAGCGGCCACTTCACGGAAGTCCTCGAGCAGGTCAACACACTCGATGCCTCGATCTCGAGCGAAGCGATCGGGATGGGCAGTGAGCTGCGGGCGGTCGCGCTGCTGAATCTCGGGATCGTCGAGACGTGGTCACGGCGATTCGACGATGCCGAGCGGCACCTTTCCGAGGGCGCCGCGCTCGCCCAGGCGATCGGCCGACCATACCTCGAGGTCGCGTGTCGCGCTCACCAGATCTTCCCGACAACGCTCGTCTCGCTCGCCAGCGCGCGCGACCGGGGGCGTCAGGCGGTCGCCCTCGCCGAACGCTATGGCTTGGGCGATCGGCCGATACTCGCGCCTGCGCTTGGGGCGGTCGCCTTCTGGGCGATCTGGATGGGAGAGTTCGACGAAGGAGAGAGCGCGCTCCGCCGCGCCTGGGAGGTCGCCGAGCCACGAATTGACCCGGCCGCCGCGGTGCTGCTGCGCTTGGTGACGGGCCAGTTGCACGCTGCTCGCGGGCAGCATCAAGCGGCGCTCGAAGCATTCGCTGCGGGAGCGCAAGCGCAGTCGCTGCTCACAGGTGTACACGCATTCGCGACGCCGGTCGTCGGATGGCTCGCCGCCACGCAGGCTCGGCTCGGGATGCCGGATGAGGCGCGCGAGACGCTCACCGGAGCCTCCGCGGAACCCGGTGGGATGGGTTTCATTTCCAACGCGCGTGCTGTGATCTGCATGGCTGAGGGAGATCCCGCTGGAGCGTTGGACGCGGTCCGCGAGTTTCGGGGCAACACGCCTACGGCCGGCCCGCCCTTCACGCTCGTCGAAGCGCATCTGCTCGCGGGCATCGCGCACCTGGCCCTGGACGATCGAGATGCCGCCGCTGCCGCGGCCGAGGAGGCGCTCTCGGCCGCTGAGCCGGATCGTCTGATCTTCCCCTTCGCACTGACCGAAGCCGCGGAGCTCCTCGACGCCCTCCCGCGTCACAAGACCGCTCATGGCGCGCTTCTAGCCGACATCGTCGATGCGCTGCATGGCACACCGACGCCGAGCACCGACCGACCGCCCATGTCGCAACCGGACGAGCTCAGCCCAAGCGAGCTGCGCGTGCTGCGCTACCTGCCGACCAACATGACGCGGCCCGAGATCGCGCGCGAGCTCTACGTGTCCATCAACACGGTCAACACGCACATTCGGAACATCTACGCCAAGCTCGGTGCGCGCGGTCGCTCATCCGCCGTCGACCGTGCGCGGGAGTTGCGGCTCCTCGCAATCGCGGGCTCGCGAAGATCGTGATCACCGGATTCCAGCGTCGCCGGCTCACTGGATCGGGCTGCAAGATGGCCGCGTGGTATCGCCGCTCGGCTTGTACGCGATCCGGATAAGGGGCCGTCTCGGAGTGACGGCGCTCTCCGCCTTTCCCTCGATGGTGTCTGAGCTGACGGGCAGCGAGACCGTACTCACCGGTGTGCTCGAAGACCGCGCCGCGCTGTTCGGCGTCCTTGCGCAGATCGAAGCGCTCGGTCTCGACCTGCTCGAAGTCCGGCAAGTCACCGCGCCACCTACAGAAGATGGTCGCGCACCGGATGGCCTGTGGCGCTGAGCGCGAACACGACGTCTCTGGGAGACAAGCCGATCAACCGCATCGGCTACGGCGCGATGCAGCTCGCCGGTCCGGGCGTGTTCGGACCGCCCCGCGACCCGGGTGCGGCGCGGGCCGTGCTGCGCCGCGCCGTCGCGCTCGGCGTCGACCACATCGACACCTCGCAGTACTACGGACCGGATGTCGTCAACGACCTGATCCGCCAGGCGCTGCACCCATACCCGGAGAACCTAAAGCTGGTGACCAAGGTGGGTGCGCGCCGCGACCCCACAGGGCGGGTGCTCCCGGCGCAGCGCCCCGACGAGCTGCGTGAGGGCGTGGAGGCGAATCTCCGCTCACTTCGAGTGGAGCGCCTGGACCTCGTCAACCTCCGCCTGGTCGAGACCCGAGCCGACGCCGCAGTACCGCTCGAGGAGCAGCTCAACACGCTCGAGGACATGCGCCAAGAGGGCAAGCTCGACCTGATCGGGATCTCGAACGTCGATCGGGCGACGGCGCGGCGAGCGCTCGAGCTCGTCGACGTGGCCGGGATCCAGAACGGTTACAGCATCATCGACCGCCAGGATGACGAGATGGTCGAGTTCGCCCGCGAGCACGGGGTCGCGTACGTGCCGTTCTTCCCGCTCGGCTCGACGTTCAGGGGCGGGCCGACGCGCTTGGCCGGGCAGACCAGGATCGTCGAGGTCGCGGACAAGCACCGGGCCACGCCGGCACAGATCGCTCTGGCATGGCTGCTGGCCCGCTACGAGCGGATGCTTCTGATCCCGGGCACGAGCTCGATGGCGCACCTCGAGGAGAACATGGCGGCGATCGGGCTGGAGCTCGACGACGAGGACCTGATCGCGCTCGATCGCGTCGGATAGCTGAGCGCCTGATCACCTGCATCCGGCGAGGTCAGCTCACCTGGGTCGGCGGGATCTTGCGGTGCATGAGCCAGGAACAGAAAGCAGCAGTCGAGGCGATCCTGCGCCAGGTGCCGCTCGACGCAACCGGTGACCTCGAAGTGCAGCGTCCGTTGTTTGAGGAGTTTATGCGCCAAGTGCCGCTCCCCGACGACATCACGCTCACAGAAGGGACGCTGAACGGTGTTTCGGTCCTCGAGGTCGCGCCACCGGACGTCGACGACGGCGCGCGGATCCTGTTCTTCCATGGCGGTGTGTTCGCCTTGGGATCCGCGCGAGCCAGCGCCGCGCTTGCGGCGCTCCTGGGGCGCCAAGCCCGCGCCACCGTGGTATCGGTCGACTACCGGCTTGCGCCCGAGCAGCCGTATCCCGCGGCCCCCGACGACGCCCTCGCCGCCTATCGCGGCCTGCTCGACAGCGGCGTCGCGCCTGCCGGCGTCGCATTGTTCGGCGAGTCGGCGGGCGGCGCGCTTGCGCTCGGGACGCTCGTCGCCGCCCGCGACGCCGGCCTGCCCCAGCCCGCGGCGGCAGTCCTGTATTCGCCCTGGGTCGACCTGACGATGTCCGGGGGCAGCATGCAGTCAAAGGCCGACCTCGATCTCGCGCTCGCGCGCGACGGGCTGCGGCTCAAGGCCGCCGACTACACCGGCGCCGCCGACGCCGCGTCCGGCGCGCTGAGCCCGCTGTTCGCCGATCTGCGCGGGATCGCGCCGCTCCTGATCCAGGTTGGGTCTTACGAGGTCCTGTTGGACGACGCCACGCGCTTGGCCGCCGCCGCCGCGGCCGCCGACGTCGACGTACAGCTCGACGTGACCTCCGGCGTCCAACACGTCTTCCAGGCGTACTCGGGACTGCTCGACGAGAGCGACGCCGCGGTCGCCCGCACGACCGCGTTCCTGCAGGCACACCTCGTCGTCTCCGACAGACAAGCGACCTAGCTGGAGGACAGCGATGTCACCGTCTTCCTCATACGAGCGCCGCTGGCTGGTGCTGGCGCTGATCGCCACCGCGCAGCTGATGATCGTGCTCGACCTGACGATCGTGAACATCGCCCTGCCCAGCGCCCAGCAGGACCTTGGCTTCTCCAACGACGACCGGCAGTGGGTCATCACCGCCTACGCGCTGGCCTTCGGCTCGCTGCTGCTGATCGGCGGCAAGCTCGGCGACCTGTTTGGGCGCAAGTGGGCCTTCGTCGGCGGCCTGGTCGGCTTCGCTGTCGCCTCCGCGGTGGGCGGCGCCGCCGAGTCGTTCGGCCTGCTCGTCGCCGCGCGCGCGGGGCAGGGTGTCTTCGCCGCGCTGCTCGCCCCGGCCGCGCTCGCGCTGCTCGCCGTCACGTTCGCCGACCCGGCCGAGCGCGGCAAAGCGTTCGGGATCTACGGCGCGGTCGCCGGCGGCGGCTCTGCGGTCGGCCTGCTGCTCGGCGGGATCCTCACCGAGTGGCTGAACTGGCGCTGGTGCCTGTACGTGAACCTCCTGATCGCCGTGCCCGTGGCGATCGGCGCGCTGCGGCTGATCGAGAACGTCGCGCCGTCCGCCCGGGAGCCGCTCGACCTGGTGGGCACCACGCTGGCCACCGCGGGGCTGTTCGCGCTCGTGTACGGCTTCTCGAACTCCGAGTCGCACTCCTGGGGGCACCCGGTAACCATCATCGCGCTGGCGCTCGCCGTGGTGCTGCTCACCGCGTTCGTGATCGTCGAGTCGCGCGTGGAGCACCCGCTGTTGCCGCTGCGCGTGATCGCCGACCGGGTCCGAGGAGGCTCCTTCCTGGCGCTCGGGATCTCAGGCATCGCCCTGTTCGCGGTGTTCCTGTTCCTGACCTACTACCTGCAGCTGACCAAGGGCTTCTCGCCGATCGAGACCGGCCTTGCCTACCTCCCGATGACGGGGGCGATCGTCGTCAGCGCGACGCTGGCGACCAACAACCTCCTGGCCAAGACCGGGCCGCGCCCACTGCTGGTGATCGGCATGACACTCGGCGCGCTGTCGATGGTGTGGTTCGCGCAGCTCGACACCACGTCGAGCTACGCCGGCCGTGTGTTGCCCGGCCTCATCGTGCTCGGGGTCGGGATGGGCCTCATCTTCGCGACGGGGATCTCCACAGCGACCTACGGTGTCGCGCCCACGGACGCCGGCGTCGCCTCCGCGATGGTGAACACGGCGCAGCAGGTCGGCGGCTCGATCGGCACGGCGTTGCTGAGCTCCATCTTCGCTAGCGCGGTCAGCTCGTTCGCGGAGGGCAAGCCGCGCAGCCCGCAGGTCGCCGCCGACGCCGCGATGCACGGCTACACCGTCGCGTTCTGGGTGGCAGCAGGCGTGTTCGCGATCGGCGCGGTCGTGGTCGGCTCGCTGATGCACTCGATCAAGATCGAAGCCGACGCTCCGGCCGAGCCCTCGGGCGAGCCCCAGCTGGCACGCTCATAGCGAACCCTGACGCGTACGGACTACCAGCGCGAGATCTTCCTCACGCTGGGAGTCCGCGGCCGGTAACACGCTGCGATCGCCTGAATCCGGCGAGGACGGCTCACCAGCTCCACCGGGAGATTGCTCGGGCCCAGCAAGGACCGAGAGGGCCATGCCGGGCCCACGATGGCCTGCAAGAGCGAAAGGGACCACGGCAATGCCTCGGATCGGAATCATTCTCGGAAGCACCCGCCCCAACCGCAACGGCGAGCAGGTCGCCCGATGGGTCTTTGACATCGCCTCGCAGCGCTCTGACGCGGAGTTCGAACTTGTCGACCTGCGCGACTACCCCCTGCCGCACCTCGATGAGCCGATGCCGCCGTCGCTTGGCGACTACGCCAACGATCACACCAGGGCATGGGCGCACAAGATCGCCTCGTTCGACGGGTTCGTGATCGTCACACCCGAGTACAACCACGGCACCTCCGGCGTGCTCAAGAACGCGATCGACTACCTCTACGCCGAGTGGAACAACAAGGCGGTCGGGTTCGTCTCCTACGGGGCGGTCGGCGGGGCGCGCGCCGCCGAGCACCTCCGCCTCGTCGCCGGCGAGCTGCAGATGGCCGACGTGCGCCAGCAGGTCGCGCTCTCGCTGATCACCGAGTTCGAGAACTTCAGCGTCTTCAGGCCCGGCGACTACAACGTCGACGCGCTGGGCACGCTGCTGGACCAGGTGATCGCCTGGAGCGCCGCACTCGCTCCACTGCGGAAAAGCGCTGCGGCCGTCTGAGGAACCGGTGCCGCGAGCGGGCCCGGGCCCGCTCCGGCTCCCGTCACGGGTGGATCTGCGTGTCGAACCCGAGGTCGAGCCGGATCGACTCGAGCAGGTGGAACGTGGTGCTGGCCGTGTAGACGTCGACGGCGGCGAGCACGCCGGTGTACTTCTTGATGACCGGCGCGGCGGCGAACTCGATCTGCGCGTCCTGGTACGCCTTGACCGCGGCCCAGCTGTTGTTCCCGTACCTGACGAAGAACGGGGTCGGGTCGACCGCCACGATGGCCTTCTTGATGTTGTCGATCAGGTCGGTCACGTACTGCTGGTAGATCGCCATGTCGCCGCGATTGCCGAGCCGGCCCATGTGGCACCGATGTAGTGCTTCCACGGGTAGGCCATGGCTCTGTCCGCGGCGGCGATCGAGCCCTGAACGTTCTCATTGATCCCGAAGCTGTCGAACGGCGCCCAACCGGGCAGGTTGATGTCGACCAGCATGAGCGTGTCGTGGTCCGGGAGGTGGATGTAGATGTTGTCCGGGCTGTGGTTGCTGCCGTGCCACGCCAGGTCGATCCGCTCCCCGCCGATGTGCAGCGTGCGGCGGGTCTCGAACGTCACGTCGGGCAAGGGCACCGGCACGCGCCGCGCCGGGGCGTTGTCCCGGGCCAGCAGCCGCTTAGCGTCGACGTGCCCGACTCGAACCACGTCGCGGTCGAACAGCGACGACGCGCCGACGTGGTCGGCATGGTGGTGCGAGTAGACCAGGTGGGTCACCTTGTTGGACACGCGTGTGGCAGACGCGATCTCGTCGATCGCGCGCTGCAGATTGCGCCCGATGGTCGGGGGCGCGTCGAACAGCACCACTCCCTTGCGGGTAGTCAGGAAGGCCGCCTGGTAGGTGCCGTCGGCGACCCAGTACAGGTTCTTCTTCACTCGCCCGACGAAATAGCCCTGCGCGTTGACGGGCGGGCCCAGCGCGGACGGCGGGATCGGCGCGTAGTCGGGCAGGGCATCGGCCGACGCCGCTTCGGCCACGGGCCCTCGTGCCAGGGTGACGGCCGCGGGGGCGGCCGCTAGCGCCGCGCTGCGCGCGAGGAACGAGCGGCGGTTCAGAGCTGAGTTGCATGTCATGTGCTCAGGCTCACCACCGGGAAGGTGAGAAGTCGTCGCCAAATTCCGGTGATCCGGACAACCACGAGGAACCGGGCAGGGATTCACCACGCGCCAGGGCGCCCCAAGCCGAGCGCGACGCGCTCGTCAGCGGTGCGGCCGCGTAGCACGCCAGCCGAGAATCCCGCCCGTGGACGATCCGGCAGCGAGGCTGGCGGGGGCGGCCCGCAGCGCGCCGGCGGCATCGATCAGCAATTCACCCATCTCCGGCGATCCCCAAATCACCTGAGACGGCGGAATCCTTCCCCGCCACATCCCACGAGCAAGGTGATCGCATGACCGACTCGCTGACAATCAACACGCCTGAGGACACGCCACATCCAGCCGCTCCGGTCTACCGGTACTACGCCGGCGGCGAATGGAAGGACGCCGCCAGCGGTGAGACGTTCGAGAGCTACGAGCCGTACACGGGCCGGGTGTTCGCCAACGTTGCCGCCGGTGGAGCTCACGAGATGGGCGATGCGATCGATGCCGCCCACGCGGCCTTTCCCGCGTGGGCGGCGACTCCGGCCGCGGTGAAGGCCGCCCTCCTCCTAAAGGCCGCCGAGATCGTCAAGCGCCGCTCGGACGAGATCGCCGACAAGCTCGCGCGGGAGACCGGCAGCACGCTGCCGTTCTCGCGGTTCCAGCAAGGGCTCGTCGCCGACACTTTGCAGCAGGCCGCTGGCTGGGTCTACCTGCCCAAGGGTGAGGTTCTGCAGTCCAATGTGCCCGGCACACACTCGGTGGGCGTCCGCCGTCCGCTTGGCGTGGTGGTCAGCTTCACCCCCTGGAACGGAGCCAACATCCTCTCGTGGCGCGCGGTGCTCTCGCCGATCGCCGCCGGGAACACGGTCGTGGTCAAGCCGTCGGAGTTCGCGCCGGTCAACGCCGGTCTCCTGATCGCCGAGGTAGCCGAGGAGGCGGGCTTCCCGGCCGGGGTGATCAACGTCGTGCCTCACGCGCCGGGCGCCGCCCCGGCGATCGCCGATGAGGTGTTCAGCCGCCGCGAGGTGCGAGTCATCAACCTGATCGGTGGCGTCCGGACCGCGAAGATCCTGGCCGAGCGCGCGGGCAGCACGCTCAAGCGCACGGTGCTAGAGCTCGGTGGCTACAACCCGATGCTCGTCCTGGACGACGTCGACATGGACTACGCAGTGCGCACCGCGACGTTCGGGTCGTTCTTCCATCAGGGACAAATCTGCCTGAACACGCGCAAGATCATCATCGCGCGCAGCCGCTACGACGAGTTCCTGGAGAAGTTCGTCGCGCGCACCAAAACTCTGCCGTCGGGAGATCCCCTGGATCCGAGCACGATCATCGGGCCGCTGATCACCCCCGCGGCGGTGGCGCTGGTGGATGAGCGGGTCAAGGACGCCGTTGCCAAGGGTGCGACGATCCGGGCCGGCGGCACCTACGAGGGCCAGATCTACGAGCCGACGATCCTCACTGACGTCTCCTACGAGGCGGTGGCCTCCAACGAGGAGACGTTCGGCCCGCTAGTGATCGTCGAGCCCGTCGGCTCCGACGAAGACGCCGCGCGGGTGGCCAACCGCGTCGGCTACGGGCTGACCTCCTCAATCCTCACCTCCGACACCTTCCGCGGCTTCGAGCTGGCTCAGCAGATCGAGCACGGCATCGTCAACGTCAACTCGCCGACCGTCAACGATGAGATCCACGCGCCGATGGGCGGAGTCAAGGACAGCGGCTGGGGCCGCACGGGTCCGGACAGCCTCGCCGACTTCAGCGATGTGATCTGGATCAACGCGCGCAGCGGCCAACGCGAATATCCGTTCTAGCCACGCGCGCGGCCGCCACTCAGCGTCCACCTGCGACTAGAGCGTCAAACGCGCCACATTCCGAGAGTTTCAGACCGGAGAGCGCAAGGGTGGAACTGGCACGGCTTAGCAGCCATGAGAATCCCGAACGAACGGAGGCCCCTGCAACGGGAGACGGTTAGTCTCGAACCGTTGTCCGGGACCGCCTGTGAGTAGAGGTGAGCGACGGATTCGAGCCCGCGACCGCCGGGACGACAACGCGGCAGGCGGGCAGTCGCACGCCTTTCCACGAAAAGGCCGACGAGCGCATCCGTCGGCCGTAATGTCCGGAAAATGCACGCAAAATCCGGGAAAGCGTGGACAGGAGCAAAGCGGCTAGGTTCGTACGAATCCCCTGCAAATCAAACGAACTCGAGCGCCAAGCGAGCACGACTGAAAATCGTGGTGTCCCCGGTTCGAGTCCGGGTCTCGCCATGCCAAAACGCGCATGAGCGCGCGATTCTCTGGTAAGAGGCGGGAAAGCAGATGGCCCCGCGAGTAGGACACCGATGAGGACGCGTGTCGTTTCGACCGAGTCGGCGCGCACGGCGGAAGAGCGGGCGCAGTGTCCCGTAGCACTCAGGAGCCTGCGCGAGCGATCGCGGGGCTATTGCCCCCCGTCGTCGACCATGCTGACCGACGGCGGCGGCTCGTCGAACTCGTCGTGACGACGGAACCAGAATGACCCCGGCGCGCGCGGCCAGCCCTCGGGCAAGTCCTCGTCGTCGGACTGCCCGCCGTAAGGCGTCAGTGACCAGATGCTCCAGATGCTGCCGATGAACTGGACCATCGCCCCGTGCTGAAGGAAGTAGGTGCGGTAGACGTCTTTGCCGTCGCGCAGGAAGACGTTGAGGCCGAACCACTCGTCGACCCCGAAGTCAGCCGAGAACGGCTCGGTGCGGATCGTGTACCAGGGCACGTCGGTCCAGCCCATGCGCTCGGCGTAGCGGCGAAGGTTCGCCTGGGGTGCCGGCGATGCCATCGCGAAGGTGATGTCGCGAGAATGGAGGAGGCCGAGCTGGGGGATGCCGTCGGCGAAGGACGAGCATCCGACGCAGCCGGCGTCGGGCCAGCCGTCGACACCCTCCTCGAAGAAGAACCGGTAGAGGATCAGCTGAGTGCGCCCCTCGAACAGCTCGGGCAGCGACCGCCGCCCCTCGGGGCCCTCGAAGCTGTAGTCGCGCTCGACGCGCACCATCGGCATGCGCTTCCGAGCGGCGGCGAGCTCGTGCATCGCGGCGGCGACGTTCCGCTCGCGCTCGAGCAGGGCCGTCCGAGCCGCGTCCCACTCGGTCTGGCTGACGACAGGAGGACGGGCGAGCGTCATTGCCTAGTAGCCTTTCTCGAGCGCGCTTCAGACGCAGGTACTTCGGCATCGTCGTCTCCTGGTGTCGTGGGCCGCACCTTTCGAGGCCCTTCACATGGTGAGCGGAGCCAGCCGGCCGTTCTCGACATGGAATCACTCATCCAGCTCCGAGACCGTCGCGTCGGGGATCCTGCCCCGGGACGACCGCTGGCGCCGCCAGGTTCGACCACGATGCCCACGTGCTCCAGGCGTTGGATCGTCATGCGCTCGACGGTCGCGACACGACGGGCCCAGCGCAGCCACGTCGTCCGAAGGTCATCGCCTACGGCCTCCCGTGACCGGCCCGGTTCCGGACGCTGGGGGCCGGACGTGCCACCCCACGGTCAGTCACCCCAGCCGCGCGGCGCGGGTCAGGAGGTGGCGCCTCTCGGGTTCGCTGGTGGTGCGTCGGGCCGCCTCTATGTAGCTGGCGCGCGCCGCGTCATGGTCGCCGGCCATCTCCAGCAGGTGGGCCCGCACGGACACGAAGTGGTGGGAGGCGGAGATGCGCTCGTCGGCCGAGAGGGCGTCGAGCACGGCCAGCCCGGCCGCGGGTCCTTGTACCTTGGCCACCGCCACCGCCCGGTTGAGCGTCACCGTCGGGTTGGGTGCCACGCGCTCCAGAACCGTGTAGAGGGCCAGAATCTGCGGCCAGTCGGTGAGCTCGGCGGTGGGTGCCTCGTCGTGGACGGCGGCGATGGCGGCCTGGAGCTGGTAGGGGCCGATCGGGCCCCTCGACAGGGTGTCGGTCACGAGGGCCACGCCCTCGGCGATGGCTTTGGTGTTCCAGAGCGTCCGGTCCTGCTCGCTCAGCGGCACCAGCGACCCGTCCGGGGCCGTGCGGGCCTGGCGGCGGGCGTCGGTCAGCAGCAGAAGGCCCAGGAGCCCGGCGACCTCGCCGTCGCCGGGGACCAGCCGATGGAGCTCGCGGGCCAGCCGGATGGCCTCGGCCGTCAGCTCGGCCCGCACCAGCTGCGCCCCCGACGTGGCCGTGTAGCCCTCGTTGAAGACGAGGTAGACCACATGGAGCACGACGCCGAGCCGCTCCGCCTGCTCAGCTGGCGCCGGCAGGTCGAAGCTGGCTCCGGCCGCCTTGATGCGTTGCTTCGCCCGGCTGATGCGCTGCGCCATGGTCGCCTCGGGCACGAGGAAGGCCCGGGCGATCTCGGCTGTCGACAGGCCGCCGACGGCCCGCAGGGTCAGCGCGACCTGCGACGGGGGCGTCAGCGCCGGGTGGCAGCACAGGAACAGCAGCGTGAGGGTGTCGTCGCCGGTGGGGCCACGGGCTTCGAGGTCGGGGTACACCTCGCCACCGGCGGGCGGGGGCGGAGTGCGGATGGCATCGGCCTCCTCCCGCCGGCGGCGGGCGGCGTCGCTGCGCAGCTGGTCGGCGAGGCGACGCGACGCCACCGTCACCAACCACTCTCGGGGATTCTCCGGCCACCCCTGCACCGGCCACTGGGCCGTGGCCGCCACCAGCGCCTCCTGGACGGCGTCCTCGCAGGCGTCGAAGTGGCCGTAGCGGCGCACCAGCACACCAAGCACCTCCGGGACCAGCCGCCGAACGGCCCGCCAGTCGGTCACGGCTCGACGTCGGCCTCGTGCATGAGTGGCCGGACCTCGACACCCCAGTAGCGCGCCGCCGGGTTGCGAGCCGCGATCTCCAGGGCCCGTTCCAGGCTGTCGCAGTCGAGGATCGTGAAGCTGCCCAGGTACTCCTTGGCCTCGGCGAAGGGGCCGTCGGTCACCGCCGGCGTCCCGCCGGTGACCCGGACCATCTTGGCGTTCACCTGGTCGGCCACGCCATAGGCGCCGACCAGCTCACCCGACTCGAACAGCTCCTGGTTGAGGGCATCGGTCGCGCGGAGGATCTCGGCGAAGGTCTCCGCACCCACCGAGCTGAAGGCTTCCTCGTTGCCGTAGATCAGCAGCATGTACTTCACAGCTCGCTCCTCTCTCACTGCTCTGGCTGGGCCGGTCCGACCAGGTCGCCGCTGGCGCCGCGATCGTCCAGCACCAGCTTCGACCGCCCGGTGACGGTGTAGCGAATGTGGGTGACCTCGGGCGACTCGACGACCCGGGTCGGGATTAGCTCGATGCCATCGTCGGCGCCGAGGCCGAGGCTGGGGTCGAACAGGCGCTGGCCGTCGCCCAGCAGCACCGGGGCGATGTGCACCTCAAGCTGGTCGAGCAGCCCGGCGGTCAGCACCTGGCGCAGGAGCTCCCCGCCGCCGGCCACCGCCACGTCCTTGCTACCGGCGGCGTCCCGGGCCAGCTCGATGGCCCGCTCGAGTCCTTCGGTGACAAAGGTGAAGGAGGTGCCACCCTGCCGTTCGAGCACGTCCCGGGAACGGTGGGTGACGACGAACACCGGGGCGTGGAACGGCGGCTCCTCGCCCCAGGGGACCTCGCCGGCGTCGAACATGCGCCGGCCCATGACATAGGCACCGGCCGCCGCGAACGTCTCCCCGATGATCTCCGAGTTGACCGACTGCTCGCCGCCGGCGAAGCCCAGCCGCTCGCGCCAGGCCATGGCGTCGACGACCCAGCGGGTGACCCGGAAGAAACCGGGCGCTTCGGGGCCCCCCATCCAGCCACTCATGTCCTTGGGGCCCCGCGTGTCCCGCGGTCCGGTGTAGAAGCCGTCGAGGGACACCGACATCTGGGCGGTCACCTTGGTCATCGTTCGTGCTCCTCTCGTGTTGGCGGCCCGCTTGGCCGCCGGTGCCCATAAGTCGGAGCCGGCCGCCCATCCTCGACACGCGCCGACGAGAAATCCGAGGAGAAGTCCCGCCTCGGATGGTGGAGAGGTCCCCTACAGGCCGAAGGCGGCCCAGCTGGCGGGGAAGGCACGGCCCGGCGCGTTCGCGTAGACGATGAGCTGCCCATGATGAAGCATCTCGTGGTTCACCCCGAGCTCGACCGGGCCAGCCGCGGCTGCGGCGGTTCCGGCTCACCCCGCCCCGACCGCCTCGGGCTGGACGACGTCACGCTCGTCGGCAACGACACCGGCGGAGCCCTCGTCCAGCTGCTCGCCGGCGACGGCGCCACGCGCGTCGGCCGGATCGTGCTCGTCCCCTGTGACGCGTGCGAGAACTTCCCGCCGGGCCTGACCGGCAAGACGCTGGTGCTGAGCGGCAAGCTCTCGCCGACGTTGTTCGGGCTGTTCATGCAACAGCTGCGCCTGCGGCCGGTCAGGCGGCTCCCGCTCGCCTTCGGCTGGCTGACGATCCGAGGGGACGCCGCCACCGCGCGCTGGATCAGGCCGATCTTGCAGCAACGCGAGATCCGCCGCGACACGGTGCGAGTGCTCCGCGGGATCGCGGCACACCGGAATCTCATGCTCGACGCGGCCGCATGCCTGCCCACCTTCGATCGCCCTGCCCTCGTCGTGTGGGCAAGCCAAGATCGCGTCAGGCCGCCCGAGCATGGACGCCGTCTCGCCGAACTGCTCCCGCACGGACGGCTGGTCGAGATACCGAACAGCTACACGCTCATCCCCCTCGACCAGCCGACCCGGCTTGCTGAGGCGATTCAGCGAGTCACGCACGAGACGCACGGAGCCTTGCCCGTCTAGAAGCCGTCGATCAGGCTGGAGCGCAGCTCGGAGAGGAAGTCCGTCGGAATGTGATGCGTTAGGCTATATGCGTGAGGCGTACGACGATCATGCTGTCCGACGAGCTCGACGACCGCCTGCGGCTGGAGGCCCGACGCCGCGGGACTTCGATCGCCGACGTCGCGCGCGAAGCGATCGACCGCCAACTCCCGCCGGCGCCCAAGCCCGGCGAGCTGAGCTTCTTCGCGATCGGCGACGGCGGTCCGAACGACGTTTCCGAGCGCGTCGAAGAGCACGTCGCGCGCGCAGTCCGCCGCAAGCGCTTGCCGCGATCCTGATGCTCATCGTCGACGCCGGACCGCTCTACGCGGCCGCGGCACGGCGCGACCGCAACCACCAACGCAGCATCGAGTTGCTCACCAGCGCGCCACGGCCGCTGCTCGTGCCGGCACTCGTCGTCACCGAGGTCGCCTACCTGCTCGGCGACCGCATCGGCCCCCACGCCGAAGTCGCCTTCGCACGGTCACTCGAGCGCGGCGAGCTCCTCGTCGAGCCGGTGCTCGACTTCGACTGGCCGCGCATCGCCGAACTCACCGACCAGTATCAGGACCTCCCCCTCGGCATCGTCGACGCATCCGTGATCGCGCTCGCCGAGCGCCGACAGCTCGACGCCATCGCAACGCTTGACCACCGCCACTTTGCGACCGTCAAACCCCGCCACATCGACGCGTTCACGCTCGTGCCATGAGCCGCCCCAGTCCAGGCTGCGAAAGGCCGACGAGCCCCTTCGTCGGCCGTAACCTCGGAGAAACGGCCGCAAAGTCCAGGAAACTCCGGACCCGCGCTCCAGATCAGCGGGAAAGCCCTGTAAATCGGGCGAAATCAGAGGTGAGCGCAGCAGGACTGAAATCGTGGCATGGGGCGGTCGTAGGCCTCGGCCGGATTCGCAAACCGTGCCAAGTCGATCAGTGTCCTCGAACGGCAACCGGGCGCGCAGCGCCACCGGTGGATGCTCGGGGTGGCATGTCGATCAGGACCCACAGGCCGGATGCGGCGGTGAGCCCGGCGACGAGCGCGATCGCCCCGCCGTAGCCGAGTGCGTCGGCGACGGTGCCGGCGATGAGACCGCCGGCGACGTAGCCGCTGTCGCGCCAGAAGCGGTAGACGCCGACGATCGGCGCGCGGGCGACTGGTGTGACGGCGTCGGACATCGCGGCGATCAGCGTCGGGTAGACCAGCGCGGTGCCGAGCCCGAGCAGGACCGCGGCCGCCGAGGCGACCGGGACCGCGCCGTCGCCGAGCGCAAGCAGCGCGAGCGCGGCGGCCTGGAGCAGCATGCCAGCGACGATGAGGGGCTTGCGTCCGACGAGGTCTGACCAGTGGCCGGTGGCGATCTGCGCGACGCTCCAGACGCCGGGGTAGAGCGCGGCCACGAGGCCGATCTCGCCAACGCTCGCGCCGTGCGCCGCAAGGTAGAGCGGGACGAGGCCCCAGGCCAGCGCGTCGTTGAGGTTGTTGACGAGCCCGGCCTGCGAGCACGAGCGCAGCGCTGGGTCGCGGTAGCTGGCGCGCGCGAACGCGTCGCGCAGGCCGGGAGCCTGGTCGTCGGCCCGGGCGTGATTGCGGGCCTGTTCGAGCGCGACGTGCGCGGCGGTATCTCTCACGAACAGCACCGACACGAGCAGCGCCGCGATCGCGATCGCTGCCCCGGCGACGACGAGCACGTCGCGGGCGGCGAAGGACCCGGCCAGCCAGCCGCTCAGCCCGGCGGCGAGCGCGAGGCCCCCGTAGCCCGCGGACTCGTTGAGTCCGAGCGCGAAGCCGCGGCGTTGGGGTCCGACGAGGTCGATCTTCATGACCACGGTCATGGACCAGGCGAGCCCCTGGTTGACACCGAGCAGCGCGTTGGCGGCGACGATCCAGCCCCAGCTCGGTGCGACGGCGACCATCAGTGGGACCGGCAGCGCGAGCGCCCAGCCGGCGATCAGCAGGCGGCGGCGACCAACGCGAGCCGCCGCCGTTCCTGCGAAGAGGTTCGTCAGTGCCTTGGCGACGCCGAAGGCGACGATGAACGACAGCACGGCGGCGCTCGAGCCCAGCCCGAAGTCGTCCTGTCCAACGAGTGGCAACGTCGAGCGCTCGAGCCCGACCATCGCCCCGACGAACACGTTGACGGCGACCAGTAGCGAGAATTGGGCCGCGTTCTCACGCAGCCCAAGGCTGACTGGCGCTGCCGTCATGCGATCTCGGTGAGCGCTCGCCCGCTGCGGTTGGCGGCGATGATCGCGGCCTGCCGGTCCGGCGCGGGCGGGATATCGCGCGTCAGCGCGTCGACGAACTCGTCCTCGGACTCGAACTGCAGCGCGGTGTTGTGACGACGCTCGAAGCCGATCGTCGAAATCGGATTGGCCGACAGGCCCCGTCCGCAGACCGAGCCGGAGTAGTGCGACGGGTACAGCACGAGGTGATCCGGCAGCGCGAGCAGCCGCTCGGTGAGTGAGCGATACAGCGTGCGTGCCATCTGCTCGACGCTGTGCTCGCCGCCGGCGTGCAGGTCGGGCCGGCCGGCATCGCCGACCAGCAGCGCGTCGCCCGTCAGGACCAGCCAGGGCTCGTCCCCGCGGGTGTGGTCGGTGACGAGGTACGCGTGGTGAGCCAACGCGTGACCGGGCGTCGCGAGCGCTGCGACGTCGACGTTGCCGAGCGTGACGACCTCGCCGTCGGTGAGCGCGTGGTGCTCGAACTCGACGCCCGCGCCATCGGGCAGATACGCGGTGGCGGCGGTCATTTCGACCAGGTCGGCCGTGCCGGAGACGTGGTCGGCCTGCAGGTGCGTGTCGAAGACGGCGACGACCTGGGCGCCCTGCGCCGTGGCGAGCTCGACGTAGCGCTCGACGAGGTCGACGTGCGGGTCGATGACGGCGAACGTGCTGTGGCTCTTGCACCCGAGCAGGTAGGAGGCGCAGGCGGTTTCGTCGTTCAGCAGCTGGCGGAAGTACACGTCGGCCTCCGGAGACTCGAACCCATGGGCTTGACAAGCTATCAAGTGATCTATTGAATAGCAATGAATGGGATCGCGGGCCGAAAAGAGCGCGCTGTTCGAGGCGATCGCGCTGATGGGCAAGGCGTTTGCAAGCCCAGTACGGCTGGAGCTCCTCGATCTGCTCGCGCAGGCACCACGCACCGTCGACGAGCTCGCACGCGCGAGCGACCAGTCGGCGGCGAACGCCTCCCAGCACCTGCAGGGCCTTCACGCCGCCGGGATGGTGACGCGCACGCGCGAGGGCACGAGCACCCGCTACGCACTCGCCGGCGACGAGGCCCTCTCGCTCTGGCTCGCGCTGCGCGACGCCTCAGTGGCGCGCCTCGGTGACGTCGAGCGCGCCGCTCGCGACTATCTCGGCGACGATGTTGACGCGATCGGGCGTGACGAGCTGATCGCACGGCTGCGCAACGGCGACGTCGTGCTGATCGACGTACGTCCGACCGAGGAGTTCGAGGCCGGGCACATCGAGGGCGCACGATCGATCCCGATCGACGAGCTCGAGCACCGCCTCGCCGAGTTGCCCGCCGACCGCGAGGTCGTGGCCTACTGCCGCGGTCCGTTCTGCGCCTACGCGCACGATGCGGTTCGCGAGCTGCAGGCGTCGGGTCGCGCGGCGCGACGCCTGGAGGACGGCTGGCCCGAGTGGCAGCTGGCGACGACGGCGGGGAACGTCTGATGCCGCGCGCCGGGGCTTGGATGCGGGAGCACCTCACGACGCAGGGGTCCTGCCTGACCGACGCCGAGCGTCGCAACCTCGCGGTCGGGCTGCGGTTCTCGACCAACCTGTGCCTGCAATCCGACACGTTCGCCTGGCTTGAACGCCGGCGGACGCCCAGCGACCCGATCACCTCCTGAGGAGAACCCAGTGACCACAGAAGTCCGCCAGCTCGACACCGCAGAGCTCAAGCAGCGCGTCAAGAGCATGTACGAGGAGGTCGCGCTCGAGCCCGACCGGGAGTTTCACTTCGAGACCGGCCGCCCGCTTGCCGAGCGCCTCGGGTATGAGCCCGGTGACCTCGACCGGATCCCGGCCGCGGCGATCGACTCGTTCGCCGGCGTGGGCTACTTCCTCGACCTCGCCGCGATCCAGCCGGACGAGGCCGTGCTCGACCTCGGCAGCGGCTCGGGCATGGACAGTTTCCTCGCGGCCAACCAAGTCGGTCGCGACGGCAAGGTGATCGGTGTCGACATGACCGAGGCCCAGCTCACCAAGTCACGCCAGCTCGCGGCCGACGGCGGCTTCGGCCAGGCGGACTTCCGCGAGGGCTACATCGAGACGCCACCGGTCGATGACGCGTCGGTCGACTGCGTGATCTCCAACGGCGTCATCAACCTCTCGCCCGACAAGCCCGCGGTCTTCGCCGCGGCCGCGAAGGCGCTGCGGCCGGGAGGTCGCCTCGCGCTGGCCGACATCGTCACCGAGCATCAGCTGCCCGAGGGCGTCACCTGCGACGCATCGCTGTGGGCGGCGTGCATCGGCGGTGCGATGCAGCGCGGCGGGTACCGGGCCGCGATCGAGAACGCCGGCTTCACGGTCCAGGAGTGGCGGACCAACACCGAGTACCGGTTCGTGTCCGAGCGCGCCGACAACGCGACGCAGAAGTACGGCGTGACGAGCATCTCGCTGCTGGCGGTGCGGTCATGAGCGCCAAGGTCGTCGTCAACCTCGCCACCGGGATGGAGGACGCCGAGCGCGTGATGATCGCGTTCCTCGTCGCCGGGGCCGCCACCGCGAAGGGCAAGCAGGTCGCGATGTTCCTCACCAAGGACGCCGTGCACCTCGCCGTCCCCGGCCACGCCCAGGGCGAGGCCTGCGAGGGCTGCCCGCCGATCGAGCGACTCTTCGAGCAATATGCCGACGGCGGCGGCGAGCTGCTCGTCTGCCCAATCTGCGTGACCGCACGCGGCCTCGACGGCAGCGAGTTCGTCGCCAACGCCCGCATCGCCGGCGCCACGCCGCTGTGGGAGTGGATCGGCGACGAGGCCGCGACCGTGTTCAGCTACTGAGCAGGACCAGGGCTCCGGCCGAGCTCGACCGCACAGGCCGCGTCACGGTCGAGCCCGACCTGTCGCTGCCCGGGTGCCCCGAGGTGCTGGTGCTCGGAGACATGGTGCAGGTGCGGACGACCGACGGCGAGGCGCGCGCGCTGCCAGGCATCGCCCCCGTGGCGATGCAGCAAGGACGGTACGCCGCTCATCGTGCATGGGGAGCGCGCGGCAAGCCTGCCGGTCGCGTTCGCTACGAGGAGCTGATGCTGCGCTCGACCGCGTGGGCGACGTCTACTCGCGAGGATGCGCCGAGCTTGGCGAAGATGTTGCGCAGATGCGACTCGACCGTCTTCTCGCTGAGGAACAACTCGGCCGCGACCTCCTTGTTCGTCTTGCGAGCCGTGACCAGTGACGCGACCTCATGCTCGCGCCGTGAGAGCGACTCGATGCCCCCGCCGGCCGCGCCGGACGGTCCGCGGGGCTCGGTCCGGGCGCCGAGCTCTTCCCGATCCCGGCCGGCCCGACGACGACCAGCGCGCGACTCCGACCCCCGCGTACCGAAACCACGAGATCCTCCACCTGACGGATCTCGCTCTGGCGGCTCACGGTCAACGGAACCTAAACGGTCAGAACCCCCTCGCGCAAGCCACGCACTTTGGCGTATTCCGTATTCCGCGCCACTGCGCGCCGCCGCCAAAGCCAAGGTACGGATGCTGTGTGTACACTCTGCCCATGGCCGCTGCCAAGCAACGCTGGGACTTCCGGGTCGAGCCCGACACCGATCGCCTCGTCCGCCAAGCCGCCGAGAGCACACAGCGGACACTCACGAGCTTCGTCGTTGACGCCGCGGTCGTCGAGGCCGAGAGGCTGCTTGCTGATCGCACGCAGTTCGTCCTTGCCACCGAACAGTGGGACCAGTTCGTCTCCGCCCTTGATCGTCCGCCGCGCGAGAACCCCAGGCTCCGGAGCCTGTTCGCGAAGCCGAGCGTGTTCAGCGACACGTAGCGCTTGGCCTACCGCCCGCCCGCCCCGCTCGACAAGCACCATCTGCTCGACGACTTCCGCTGTGGCGAGCCCGCCCTCGACGAGTGGCTCAGGCGACACGCCCAGGCGGCGCAATCGTCGGATACTGCGCGCGTGTTCGTCACCACGCTCGACGACGACGCGACCGTCGTCGGCTACTACGCGCTCGCAGCGGCGCAGGTCGCTCCCGCCGACGCGACGGCGCGGGCTGTCAAGGGCCAACCTCGGGGACGACCGGTGCCGGCGATTGTCCTCGCGCGCCTGGCGGTCGACGAACACCACCAGCATTCCGGCGTCGGCCGGTCGCTGCTTCAGGACGCACTCCTGCGATGCGCCCAGGCCGCCGAGACGATCGGCGCACGGGTGCTGCTCGTGCACGCCAAGCACGACGCGGCCCGCGGCTTGTACCTGAAGTACGGCTTCGAGCCGTCACCGACCGACCTGTTGCACCTGCAACTGCTTATGAAGGACATCCGCAGGTTCCTCAAGCACGCGAGCTGATCCGATGTGGCAGCGTCATCCGTCAGACGGTCAACGCATGTGTCGACCCGCTTCGAGGAAGAGAAGAGGCATGGCCGATCGCATTGGGGATCCGTGGGGCGAGCGCAGGCCGTACGCGCGCGGCGATGAATGGCCGGTGCGGGCCGACACGCAGCTCGCCGACGGGCTCGACGAGCGCGACGTGGACCGTTGGGTGCCATCGGCGTCGCTGTTGCACTCCAACGGAGATGCGATGGACATCGCGGTGAAGGACGGGCGGATCTCGGGCGTGCGGGGCCGAGCGCACGACCGTGTCAATCGCGGCCGGCTGGATCCCAAGGACATGTTCGGGTGGCAGGCGAACAACTCCGCCGACCGGCTGACGCGGCCGCTGGTGCGAGAGGGCGGCGAGCTCGTCGAGTCGGACTGGGAGACGGCGATGGGCCGAATCGTCGAACGCTCACGCGCGCTCCTCGACGGTCCCGGCGGGTGGGGCCGGTTCGGCTTCTATACCACCGGCCAGCTCTTCCTCGAGGAGTACTACACGCTCGCGGTGATCGGCAAGGCCGGGATCGGCACGCCGCACATGGACGGCAACACGCGGCTGTGCACGGCGACGGCGGCTGCGGCGCTGAAGGCGAGCTTCGGCACCGACGGGCAGCCCGGGACGTACACCGACGTCGACCACTGCGACACGCTCGCGCTCTGGGGCCACAACGTGGCCGAGACGCAGGCGGTGCTGTGGATGCGCATGCTCGACCGTCTGCACGGGCCCGACCGGCCGCGGCTCGTCGTCGCCGACCCGCGCACGACGCCGGTGGCCCGCGAGGCGGACGTCCATCTCCCGGTGCGCAGCGGCACAAACCAGGCGCTCATGAACGGCATCCTCCGGGAAGTGATCGAGTGCGGGTGGATCGACGAGGCGTACCTCGCCGCCCATACGACCGGGTTTGACGAGCTGGCCGAGGCGATCGCGCCGTACACGCTCGAACGCGTCGCCGGGATCTGCGGCGTCGACCCCGGCGCGCTCGCGGCGGCGACTGAGATCCTGGGCACCGGCGAGCGGGTGCTCTCGACCGTGCTCCAGGGCTTCTATCAGTCCAATCAGGCGACGGCGGCCGCCTGCCAGGTCAACAACCTGCACCTGCTACGCGGGATGATCGGGCGGCCGGGCGCGGGCGTGCTGCAGATGAACGGCCAGCCGACGGCGCAAAACACGCGCGAGACCGGCGCCGACGGCGACCTGCCCGGCATGCGCAACTGGGACAACCCGGCGCACATCCGCCAGCTGGCCGAGCTGTGGAACGTCGACGAGATGACGATCCCGCACTGGGCGCCTCCGACGCACGCGATGCAGATCTGGCGCTACGCCGAGCAGGGCTCGATCGAGCTGCTGTGGATCTCCGCCACCAACCCCGCCGTCACGCTTCCGGAGCTCGCGCGGATCCGTCGGATCCTCGAGCGCGAGGAGCTGTTCGTCGTGGTGCAGGACCTCTTCCTGACCGAGACGGCGCGGTTCGCCGATGTCGTCCTCCCCGGCGCGACCTGGGGCGAGAAGACCGGCACGTTCACCAACGCCGACCGCACCGTCCACCTCTCCGAGCGTGCCGTCGACCCGCCCGGCGAGGCGCGCTCCGACCTGGACATCTTCCTCGACTACGCGCGCCGCATGGACTTCCGCGACCGCGACGGGGAGCGGCTGATCAAGTGGCACGACGCCGAGGAGGCGTTCGAGGCCTGGAAGGCGTGCTCGCGCGGGCGTCCCTGCGACTACACCGCGCTCACCTACGACCGGCTGCGCGGCGAGAGCGGCATCCAGTGGGGCGGCGAGCGCCTGTACACCGACGGCGTGTTCAACACCGACCCCGACTACTGCGAGGAGTACGGGCGCGACCTGCGCACCGGCGCGACGAGCAGCGAGGCTGAGTACCGCGCCAAGGAGCCGGGAGGCCGCGCATTCCTGCACGGCGCCCCCTACGAGCCGTCGCCGGAGACGCCGGGCGACGAGTACCCGCTGCTCCTGACGACGGGCCGCACGATCTACCACTTCCACACGCGCACGAAGACCAGTCGCGCACCGGAGCTGAACGCCGCGGCGCCGCACGTGTGGGCCGAGCTGAGCCGCGAGGACGCCGACGCGCTCGGGATCGAGGACGGGGACGCGCTGGTCATCGAGTCGCCGCGCGGCTGCGATCGAGGCGCCCGCGCGCGTGAAGGACATCCGTCCGGGCACGGTCTTCATCCCCTTCCACTACGGCGAGCAGGCCGCGAACGAGCTGACGATCACGAGCTGGGACCCGGTGTCCAAGCAGCCGCTGTTCAAGGTCGCCGCCGCGCGAGTGCGAAAGGCCTAGCCGTGCATCTCGCCCACTACCTCGGCCTCCTCCACCGCGCCCAGCTCAACCTCGCGGACGCGTTCCGCGAGGTCGCCGCCGGGCACGCCGATGAGGCCGACGTGAAGCACCTCTGCCGCAAGCTCGCGGCCGAGTGCGAAGACCACGCGAGCCGGCTCGAGCCGTTCGCCGAGCGCTACGGCGAGGACGCTCCCGATGAGCCCGACCGCCTGCACTCCGAGCTCTTCCGCGGCCCGCGCAGCGGCGGGCTCGGCCTGCTGCGCGACCTGCACGACCTCTACCTGATGGCCACGGAATGCGACATGGCGTGGACGCTCGTCGGCCAGGCCGCGCAGGGCGCCCGCGACCGTGAGCTGCTCGCCGTCGTCGCCGGCTGCGAAGGAGAGACCGCAATCCAGCTCAAGTGGCTGCGCACGCGGATGAAGGAGGCAGCGCCACAGGCGCTGGTGGTGGCGCGATGACGCCCGAGTCGCGGATCATGCTGCGGCCGCTCGGCAACCCGCTGCCGCTCGGCTTCATCGCCCTGGCCGGCGGCACGCTGCTCGTCAGCGGCCTCCAGCTCGAGTGGCTCGCAGCCCACCGAGGGCGACCCAGGTCGCGCTCATCCTGATCGCCTTCGTGTTCCCGCTTCAGCTCGTCGCGTCCGTGCTCGGCTTCCTCGCGCGCGACGTCGTGGCCGGCAAGGTCGAGCTACGGCGCGGCCGAGATCGCCTCGACGAGCTCGCCGACCCGCTCCTCGTCGAGGTTGGTGGCGATATCGGCCTGACTGATGATGCCCACCATCCGCTTGCCGTCGATGACCGGTAGGCGGCGGACCTTGTGGTCGATCATCGTGCGCAGCGCCTCGTCGATCGAGTCATCCGCGCCGATCGTCACCGTCTCCGCGTCGCCCTGACCGAGCTCGCCCGCGCGCGTGGCGCCGGGATCCTTGCCCTGCGCCAGCGCCTTCACGACGATGTCGCGGTCGGTCAGCATGCCCTTGAGGCGGTCGTCCTCGCCACAGATCGGCAGCGCGCCGACGTCCTTCTCCGCGAGCGTCCGCGCCGCATCGATCAGCGTCTCGTTTTCACCGACGCACGTGCAGTCGGTGCTCATCACGTCGCGTGCCTTCTTGTCGGGCATGGCCCCTCCTTTGCGGTTGCCTGAGCGCTACCCGCAGCGGCGAGCCTCCAACACGCCGGACGACACGACGCTGACCCCCAGGTTGGACGGTCGCGCCCTGGCGGTGATCCGCTGACCTTCCCGGCTCAGGAGCAGCAGCCGCCGGGAAACGAACCCGAGATGCGGCCGCCCGCCGATCACCGGCGAGGACAGCATGTGGGGCACGGCGGCTGAAGGACAAGGTTGCGCTCATCACAGGCGCCGACTCCGGCATCGGCCGCGCCGTCGCCATCGCGTTCGCGCGCGAGGGTGCGGACCTGTTGTGCTCGTACTGGAAGGAGGACGAGGACGCCACGGACACGCGCAAGCTCGTCGAGGCCGCCGGCCGGCGTTGCGTAACCGTTCCGGGCGACATCAGCGATCGTCAGCACTGCCGGACGCTGGTCGAGCGCGCGGCGGACGAGCTGGGAGGCCTCGATGTCCTGGTCAACAACGCCGCGTACCAGATGGCCTACGACTCGTTCCTCGACATCCCGCGCGATGAGATCGAGTTCGTGTGAGATGGCCGGACGTGGCATCCGGGTGAACGCCTTCGCCCCGGGCCCGATCTGGACACCGCTGGTGGTCACGAGCTTCCCGGCCGACAAGAACGCGCGCTCGGCGCCGACGCGCCGCTCGGTCGGCCTGGGCAGCCCGGTGAACTGGCCCCGCTCTATGTCTTCCTGGCCTCCGACGACTCGCGCTACATCAGCGGAGAGGTCATCGGCGCGACCGGAGGCAAGCCTCTGCACTGATGGAGCCGGCAGTCGCCGCCCTCCGCGAGCAACTCGCGCGCCGGAAGGAGCTGCTCCGGGCCGGCAGCCGCCCTGTCGGGTGGAAGCTGGGCGTGGGTGAACGCGAGCGTCTCGACGACTCGATCGCTGTCGGCAACGTGACGAGCGCGACCTGCTGGGACGACGGTGCGTCGGTCGTCCTGACCGACTCCGGCGTCCTGCACGCCGACGTCGAGATCGCCGTCGGAGCTCCAGCCGTGCACGAGAGCCACTGCCGGTGCATCGCCATCGGGCCTGCCGTAGGTCGCGTACGCGATCTCGACGCCGTCGCGGCTGACTGTCATCTGCTGCACCGGGGAGGGCGACGAAACGCTTCGTCTACGCCGTGGCCGCGTGGCCGGCTGCCTGCGGCAGCATGCCGGGCGGGCCGAGAAGCTCGATGCCGTGGCGTGCCGCGACGGCGGCGACGTGCGCCGGGTCGATCTCGACGTCGGTCGGCAGGGTCGGCTCGGCCGCCGGTGTGGACAGCGCCTCGACGAAGCTGGCGAACTGATGGCCCGTGGAGGTTCCCAACCAGCGGGCGGGCGTCTCCGACGTGACGACGTAGACATGCGGGACGCCGCGCGGCGCGAACGCCGCCTGGCCGACGCACAGGACGACCGGATCCTGGCCGGCCACGTGAACGGTGACCTCGCCCTCGAGGACGTAGAACGTCTCGTCCTCATCCGTATGGACGTGCAGCGGCGGCGTATCGCCGGGGGCGCCGGACAGCTCGACGATGCCGAGCGTCGGCTCGTTTACGTGGACCGTGGCGAGGTTGTGGAGGAACCAGAGCGGAGTAGACATGGGTTGCACTATCCCCGCGGCGCGACATTCCCGCCAGTCGTGTTGTGACTGATTAGTATTCCTACCTGGCATGTACGATGTCCGCCAGCTCCGAGTCCTGCGCGAGGTCGCCGCCTGGGGATCGTTCTCCGCCGCAGCCGACGCGCTGGACTACACCCAATCGGCGGTGTCCAAGCAGATCGCGGCACTCGAGCGCGACGCCGGGGCACCGCTGATCGAGCGCGCCGTGCGCCCGTTGCGCCTGACGCCCTCAGGCGCCGCGCTGGCCGCCCACGCCGAGGTCGTGCTCGGGCGAATGGCCGCCGCCCGCGACGAACTCGCGGCGATCGCGGGACTGCGGTCCGGCGAGCTGCGCCTGGCGACGTTCGCCTCCGCCGGGCCGTCGATCGTCGTCCCCGCTGTCGCCGCGTTCCACGCGGCCCACCCGCAGGTACGCCTGCGGCTTATCGAGGCAGGCCCCGACGAGGCGGCCGCGAGGCTCCGAGCCGGTGAGCTCGACGTGGCGGTCATCCACCAGTACCCCACGCTCGCCCCGGACCCGGGGCCAGACCTGTCCTGCACCTCGCTGGGTGACGACGCGTTCGCGCTCGTGCTTCCCGCGGGCCACCGCCTCGCACGGAAGCGACGCGTTCCGGTGGCGTCGCTCGCGTCGGAGGCCTTCCTGTTCCCGCGCAGCCGCGAGGGCCACGGCGGGACGTATGACCGCTTGATGCGCGGCGCATGCGCCGTAGCCGGGTTCGAGCCCCACGTCCTGTTCGAGATCAACGACTGCCAGACCGTCCAGGCCTTCGTCGCCGCCGGCCTGGGCATCGCGGTGCTCCCGCGCCTAGCGCTGGATCCGGTGAACCCCGGGGTCACCGTGCGTGAGCTGACCGCTGCACCGAGCCGCCGCGTGCTCGCTGCCCGGCTGGCCGGCGCGGCGCCGTCGGCGATCGCCGACGAGGCGATCGCGCTGCTGCGCGACGCCGCCGCTGGATCGACGTGAGGGACTGCATGATGCTCCCGCACTTGACTTCCGCCACGAGCGACGCTGGCCGAATCCCATCGGGTACCTGCGGCGGCTAACCTCGGCACGTGGACGCCGAAGCCGACCGTGGGCACGTCCGCCTCGCGGAGCTCGTCGCCGCGCTGTCGCTCGGGATCGACCTCGGGTTCGGGCAGCCGATGGAGCACGCGCTGCGCCCCACTCCGCGCGGCGCTCGTCCACGACCTCGGCCGGCTCGGGGTTTCGAACTCGATCTGGGACAAGCGCGGCCCGCTCGGCGCGGGCGAGTGGGAGCGCGTGCGTCTGCACCCGTACCTGACGCAGCGGATGCTGCGCCAATCCAAGGCGCTCGCGCAGCTCGGCGCGATCGCCGTCCAGCACCGCGAGCGCCTCGACGGCTCCGGCTACCCCCACGGCCTCGGCGCCACAGCGATCGCGCGCCCGGCACGCATCCTCGCCGCCGCGGACGTCTATCAGGCGATGCGCGAGCCGCGCCCGCACCGGCCCGAGCTGTCGGCCGACGCCGCGGCCGCGGAGCTGCGTGCCGAGGTCAAGGCGGGACGGCTCGACGGCGAGGCGGTCGAAGCCGTCCTGGGCGCCGCCGGGCACCGTATCCGGCGTCGACGCGAGGGGCCTGCAGGGGTGTCCGAGCGCGAGGTCGAGGTGCTGCGGCTGCTTGCGCGCGGGCTGTCGAACCGCGCGATCGCGGAGCGGCTAGTGATCTCGCCGAAGACCGTCGGCAGCCACGTCGAGCACATCTACGCCAAGATCGACGCGTCCTCCCGCGCGACCGCGAGCGTCTTCGCGATGCAGCACGGGCTGCTTCCCGACGAGGAGCTAGCGGCCGACACCGCCGCTATGCGTCCGCCGTCAGGAAGTCCAGCAGCAGCCGGTTGACGAGCTCGGGCCGGTCCCACGGCAGACTGTGCCGCGCCCCCGGCACGACCGCGAGCTGGCCGTCTGGCAGCGCGCGTTGCATCGCGGCGGCATGCTCGACCGTGAGCATGTCGCGATCGCCGAGCAGCACGAGCGTGGGCGCCGCGATGCTCGCGAGCTCGGCGATTTCGACGTCGTCGCCGCCCAGCCACAACGGCTTGAGCTTCTCGAAGACCGCCTCGAAGTGATCGGGCCCGTCAGGCGACACCGCGGCGTAGAGCGCCTTGAGCATCGGCGGCAGCACGTCGGCCGACAGCGACTCCATCATCGCGCGTGTCTCCGGCGCGGCGCCATCGCTATTCGCCCCCTGGCCGATCAGCACGAGCTTGCGCACGAGGTCGGGGCGTCGCAGGGCGACCAGCAGCGCGACGGCGCCGCCATCGCTGAAGCCAACCACGAGCGCCGGCCCGATGCCGAGCGCTTCGACGAAGGCGATCGTGTCGTCGGCCATGATCGAGTAAGTGAGCGGGCCCTCGACGTCCGGCGTTCGGCCGTGCCCGCGGCGCTCAGGGACGAACACGCGGTATTGCTCGGCGAGCGCCGGCACCTGCGCGTCGCACGTCTCGGCCGTGCACATGCCGCCGTGCAGCAGAAGGAGCGGGTCGCCGCCGCCCGTGACCTCGTAATACGTGTGGACCCCACCGGCGTCCAGGTACGCCCCGCTGCGTGTTTGCTGAGGTTCGGTCGTGGTCATACCGCCACGCTACGGCTGGCGAGCCCGCGGGACATCGGGCGTCTGCCCGATCTTCGGTACACGCGGCGCGGACTGTTCCGCCTGCGGTTCACCGCGGTAGGACGCACGGGTTCGACGCGTAGTCGCGCGCTTCGTCGAAGATGCGGCGCAGACTTGCGTCGGCAAGGCGCGTGTCGCCATCGAATCTCCGGAACCGCGGAACGACGCTCGTCACGATCCAGCGCCAGCGGTCGTCGAAGCGGGTGATCCTCGGCCACGCCTGCGCACGCAGAACCAGCGGGACCCCTCGTGTGAGCGAGTAGAGGTAGAACGACGTGAAGTACGAGATCTCCTGCCGTACTCCACGCACCTCGAAGGTCAGCGCCGAGCCGATGGAGAAGAGCCTGGCGAACGCGCACGAGAGGCGATCGAGGTTGGGTTGCACCAAGGCGCGCTGCTCGTGCTCGAGGAGCTGGACGTTGCCCACCCAGATGAGATCTTCGGCCGTCCGTCGAGCCTCCGCGGACGCGGTCCCGTCCTCCAAGGCGCGGCGTCCTTGGTCGATCGCCTCGAAGCCGGCGAGGACGGGAGCGTAGTGGGGCTCCGCTCCCAGGAGAGGGCGTAGACGTTCGATCCCGTCCTCGGCGGTGCCGTACGCGAGGTGCACCCAGAAGATGTCGTCGAAGATGGCGTTGTTCGTCTCGCGGATCGTGTTCACGTCCTCCAGCAGCAGCGCTTTCTGGCGCCGCAGGCTGTGCGGGATGTCCACGTAGCCGGTGCGATCGGTGTCCAGCCGGAACGGAAAGAGGGCCAGCCGAACGTGGTGCGACGCGAACGCGGCCATCCCGGCCCACTTCAAGTAAGCGGGCAGGAGCTTGTAGATCCAGGCGTAGCGTGACGAGATCTCCAGGTTGCGGTGGAATGCGCAGGACTGGTTGGTCAGGAGACCGTCGGCCAGCACCTTCCACCCGGCGATCGTGGCCGGCGCCCCGTGCCGGACGACGAACTCATGTGGGTTGGGGATGAGCGCGTCGGGGGTGATCACGTCGAATCACACTCCGACGGGCGCCGACTCGGATGCCAACGTCTCGGCCTCAAGTTCTACGCGCGCGCGCCGCCCGCCATCGCGTCTACGGCGACCGCGACCGCCAGGACGACGATGTCGTCCTGGCCCTGTGCGATCTCGATGCCGTAGGTGTCACGCACGCGAAACCAGCGCTTGGAGATCTCCGCGATCTTGGTGCCGTCAGCCTCGATCTCGTACTCGTGATCGACGATGTTGCCCTGCACCCGCAGGTCCGGCCCGTCCTCGACCTTCACGTCGAAGCGCGCCCGCAGCGGCGTGAACATCGCCTGCTTGACCATCGCGACCCGGTCGCCAGTCGGGCCTTCGATCTCCATGCTGTCCTTCACCCGCAGCTTGCGCTCCTGGATCTTGCACAGCTCGTGGCCGTCCAGGTCCTCGAAGATCAGTGTCCGGCGGACGCGCAGCGCCTTGCCGTTGACCTTGAACACGTGCTCGCCGGCCTCGTCGTCGATCCAGGAGTCGTGTCCGATCGAGAGCAGCTTCTCGCGCATCTGGTAACGGGCCGCGTCGCCGCGAGGCCCGAACGATCGACGCTCCTCGCGTCGCTCCTGTCTGCGTCCACGCATGATCTTCTGCTCCACAGCCTCACGGCCGCCCGCGGCGCGCGCAAGCAGGCACGCAGGCGAGTGTGCGGGGCGTGCACACGCGTAAGCCGAATCCACCAGCGCGCACCCTTGCGGAGGCATTCGCGGATTGGGAAGACTCAGGGCTTGCTATAGCGGCCCGGCGAGGTAGCGAGCTGAAATGAACTGGGCTCTGGCGACGATTGCGGCGCTGCTGATCGGCTACGCGACGTTTTCGCGGCGGCTTGAGCGGCTGAACGTCTCAGCCGCGATGTTCTTCACCACCGCCGGGCTGCTCGTCGGTCCGGTGCTCGGGCTGCTGGAACTGAAGGTGCACGGCGAGCAGGTAAAGCGGCTCGCCGAGATCACGCTGACGCTCGTGCTGTTCGCGGACGCGTCGCGGATCTCCCTGCGGGCGCTGCACCGCGAGTTCGCGGTGCCGCTGCGCCTGCTCGGGATCGGCCTGCCGCTCACGATCGCAGCCGGAGCTCTGATCGGCGCAGCGGTCATACCAGGAGTCAGCTTGGCGGAGGCGCTGGTGCTCGCGATCGTGCTCGCGTGCACCGACGCCGCGCTCGGCCAGGCGGTCGTCTCAGACAAGCGCGTCCCCTCCCGGATCCGCCAGGGGCTCAACGTCGAGAGCGGGCTCAACGATGGGCTCTGCGTGCCGCTGTTCTTCATCGCGATTGCGATCGCCGAGGCGGATGCCGGCACGACGTCTTCGCAGTCTGCGTTCCAGCTCGTGTTCGAGCAGATCGGCTACGGACTCGTCGGCGGCGGCGTCGCCGGTGCGCTCGGCGCTTTCGCGCTGCAGCAGGCCGCGCGCCGGCGGCTGATCGAGCCACACTGGCTGCAGATCCTGAGCCTCGCCTCGGCGGTGCTCGCAGCCGGCGTCGCGAGCGCGCTGGGTGGCAGCATCTTCATCGCGGCCTTCACGGGTGGCTTTCTCTTCGGCGCGCTGCGACGCGACGCGGGCGGTGAGGTGAGCTACCTCGTCGACGAGGGAGGCCAGCTGTTGAACGCGGTGACCTTCATCGTCTTCGGGGCGGTGATCCTCGGCCCGCTGCTGGACGAGGTGACCTGGCAGATCGTGCTCTATGCCGTCCTCAGCCTGACGGTCGTGCGGATGCTGCCGGTCGCTCTCGCGATGGTCGGAACCGGAGCTCGCCGTCCGACCTTGGCGTTCCTGGGCTGGTTCGGGCCGCGCGGCCTCGCCTCGATCGTATTCGCGGTCATCCTGCTCGACGACACCAGGCTCCCACACCTCCACACGCTGCTGCTCGCGATCACCGTCACGATCGCGCTCTCCGTCTACGCGCACGGCCTCACCGCACGGTCACTGACCGAGCGCTACACGCGCTGGTGGAACTCGCATCCGCATGCCGCGCTGCCCACGATGGAAAGCGTGCCCGCAGCAGAGCACCGCCTGCGCGTCCCCTCGCGGGCCGTTTGACACTGATCGAGCGGCGTGTGCGGCGTCGGGCCGGCCGACACGACCAGTGAGTTGACCCGTGATTCACGGGCGCGACGCGTAGACGAGCCGAGCGCGACCGCATGGCTCAATGAGTTGGCGCTGAGAAGGGCGCGGGCGGCGGACGGGTGCCGTCCGCCGCGCGCGGTCACGGAGATCAGTAGTCGACGGGCAGCGTGCAGATCCCGCCGGCCGGCCGCTCGGCTGCGGCGAGCGCCTCCTCGGCGGGGTCGAAGCTGACCGTCGCGGCGAACTCGTCGGCCGCGACCGCCGCCCGTAGCGGGGCGGTGTCGACCGGCTGGTCGAGCTGCCCGGCCTTGACGTTCAGCCGCAGGATGTAGACGCCGTTGCGGTCGGCCGAGTAGTACAGGCCCTTGTGGGGATAGGTCGCCCAGGTCCCGGTGCCGGGGCGGAAGTACGCGACCTCGGTCGGGCTCGTCGGGTCCGAGATGTCCAGGAACCGCGAGCCCTGGCTGTAGAACGACATCGACAGGATGCGGTCCTTGATCTCGAAGTAGTGCGCCGAGCAGTCGGTCGTCGTCGACGAACCCTCCTTGCCGAACGGGTGCCAGGTGGCGACGGTGTCGAGCCGGAACTTGTTCTCCGGCGTCGACCGCCACGCCTCGCCGTTGTAGCTGCCGTCAAGCGAGGCGATGAAGAGCGGCCCATCGTTCGCGCACCCGTTCGGGAACGCGCCGCCGGCGAACTCCTCCTCGGTCGCGAAGATCAGGTTGCCGTACTTCGGGTCGGGCGCGTCCGACCCCAGCGGCCGCTCCGCGTTATGGATGAAGCGCGAGCTGGTCCGGAACGGGAAGACTGTCTCCTCAAGGCCACCGCCGCCATACGGGACCGGGTTGTCGGCGGTCGCGATGCGATAGTCGCCCAGCAGCGGATCGTAGTGGCGGCCATTCGTCCAGTAGCCACGGACGCCGCCGCGGCCCGACACCCACGCGACGCCGGCGGCGTCGACCTGCACGTCGTGGGCATAGTCGGTGCGCCCGTCGTTACGGCTCGTGTCGATCGGGCTCGGATTGACCTTTGGGTGGTGCGGGTCGCGCATGTCGGTCACGAAGATCGGCCGCCCGGCCCAGCCGAGCGCCTGCTGGTCCGTGTTCGGGGCGGGCCCGCCGGTCCAGACCCACTTGCAGTCGTTGACGCAGGTCGTCGTATGGCCGGTCGGCGTCTCCGCGAAGCTGACCGGGTCGAGGTTCTCGGGATCGCGGACGTCGATCACGTAGATGCCCGACCGCGACGCCGGGTTGTTCGTGCTGCCGCCATAGGCACGCGGGTCACGCGACAGAAAGACCAGCTTGCGTTGCTGGTCGACGTCCATGTCCTCGTTTTCCCACATGTCGTCGATCGTCCCGCGCCGCGGGGCCTGCGAGCCGAGCCCGGGGTTCCCGTCCTCCAGGAACGGGTCGTCGATCCCGTCGCCGAGCCAGTCGAGCAGCTTCGGCGCGGTCGGGTTCGTGATGTCGAACGACTTCAGCCCGAAGCGGCCGGAGACGAACATGACGTCACGCGTCGCCGCGCCCGCGGGCTGATCCTGGCGCGGATGGCCGTAGTCGATGAAGTTGATCGAGATCGCCTGAGTCAGCGTCTCGCGGAAGCCCGACGGCGTGGTGGGATCCGTCGCCAGCGTCCCGTCGGCGTTCCACGTGTGGCGCACGGTGTTGATCCGACAGAGCACGTCCACGTTCTTGACGGACCACGTCGGCGTCGGCGCGACCTGGCTGCACCAGTCGCGGTCCTGCCGAGGCGATGTGGCCGCGCCGGCCGCGGCCGGCCCCAGGGCCCCGAGCGCCAGCAGGCAAGAAACAGACAGCAGCAGTCGCCGCACGAGCCTTCCCCCCTCTTTGTCGACCCCTGAGCTCCGCCGGGGCGGGCACTTGCAACGTACACGAAGACGACAGCGTGCACGTGTGGAGATGAGTCATCGCGGGCTGTCGAGCCGGATGCGAGCGCTGAAGCAAACGCTGCTCCCGTGCTCTGCCGGCTCTGATCATCCGGGGCGGCCCGAGGTCAGGCTGCCAGAATCGAGTCCGATGCGGGTCCGCGCGGCTGTACTGCTCCTGGGCACCGCCCTGCTCCTGTCCGCCGTGGGCTGCGGGGGCGATGACGAGGAGGCCGACCGTGCCCGGGAGCTCGCGACGCTCGCGACCGCCGAGGTCGACGCCGTCGTGCGCGAGGCGCAGGGGCGGCTGTGGTGACCATCCGCACTACCGGCTTAGCTTCGCCTGATGGCACGGCAGTCGACGCTTGAACGTCACACGATCGATGGAGTCCTCGACGCAAAGCGGGGCGAACTTCACGCATCGATCATTCAGGAGCTGCTTGCCAGCGCCGACGGAACGAGCGACGCGAAGCCATGCTCTACGCGGGCGGCCCCGCGTCTGGAAAGTCGACGGTCGCCGAAAGATTGGGGCCAGGGCCGGAGGATGGGTTCATGCTCATCAATCCGGACGTGGTGCGGACGCAACTTCCCGAGTACCAGGCGATGGTTCGAGCTGGCGATCCCGACGCAGCCGCTCTCACCCACGAGGAATCCTCGCTCATAGCCAAGACTGCGTCGGACGTCGCCATCTCTCTTGGTCTGCCGCTGGTCATCGATGCGGTGGGCGCGGATGACGAGGGCCAGTTCTCGAGCAAAGTCCAAGGACTTGTTGACCATGGGTATCACGTCACAGTGCGGTACGTGAATGTGCCGCTCGAGGTCGCGGAGCAGCGCGAGGCGGACAGGGCTTCTGCGACCGGTCGATCGGTGCCATCTGGGGTTCTCGTCACAAAGCACGCCGAGGTCAGCCGCGGATTCACGAACATCGCACAGATCTCACAAGTTCGCGTTGAGGTCTACGACAACACCGGCGACGAGCCGATACTGATCGCCGAAGGCTTCGGGGATCCGGCGCTAGGCCCCGACGCGCTCAAGGTGCACGACCGCGACAGGTACCATCTCTTCCTGGAGAAAGCGCACCCATGAACGACGACGTACGAAGCGACTACGACTTCCTCGAGACGCCGCGACGGCCCCATTCGGAGGGGAGCGCGGTTGTCCGAGTCGGTGGCCGTACCGTCGACCTCAACCAGGTACCGGACGCTTTTGGCGCACACGAGAGGCCGCGCGGACTGGGACGAGCAGAGATGATCACCCGCGTCGCTGCCGAAACGGGCCTCAGCCAGAAGCAGGCAGGCGCAGCGGTAAACGCCATCATCAGCTCGATCGAGGACGAGCTCCGTTCGGGCCAGGAGGTGGCGTTCACAGGCTTCGGGAAGTTTCACGTCGCTGAGCGGCCTGCCAGGAAGGCTCGTAACCCCCAAACCGGGAGACGATGACGATCTCGGCTGCGCGCGTCCCGCGGTTCACGGCCGGCAAAACGCTAAGAAAGGCCAGCGCAGCGGCGCCAACGCGACGCGGGGCCAAGCGTCGCTCAACCTCATGAGATAGTCAGCAGCCTGCCGGCATCGCCGTGATCAGACGGCAACTATCGTCACCGAGCCGAGATCGGATCGGCCGCTGGGTCGAGACAGTCGACGAAGGTCCGGCCCACGCAGCCGCCGCGACCGCTGTGTCCACGACTCGCGGCCCACGAAGGCTGCGCTATGCGCGCTTGGGCGGCGCCGGGCGCCGCGGCGGGTAGCGTGCCCGCTCCTCCGCGGTCATCTGGCGCACGACGAGCGATCCGTCTTGGATCTGCTTCTCGACGGCCGCGAGCTTCTCGCGGCGGCGCTCCTGCGCGCGTTCCTGGGCGGTCTTCAACGCGTGACTCCGATTGCAGGCTGCGGTTCCGGCGCGGGATGCGGCCGTGGCGCAAGCGGGCGGCGCCGAGCGGCGGGCCGTATCGCCCAGAGGCGGTCGATGCCCGCCCATCCGGCATAGGCGAGTGCCCCGAGCGTGCCTGTTGCCGTCAGCAGGACGCCGCCGGCGGCGGCAAGCGCCGCCCCGTCGGCGCCGAGGACGAGCACGACCGCGGCGGCTCCGACGCTCGGGCCGACCGGAAGCTGGCTGAGGATGACCATCGCGATCAGGACCGCGGTCGCGTCGAACACCGAAGCCTCGACGCCGACCGCCTCCAGCATGAGCCAGTTCCGCGCGATCTGCGCGAACACGGCCAGGAGGACCAGCGCGATGATGCCGCTGCGTCCCTGGGCGCTGCGCAAGACCGCCAGCCCGCTCCAGAAGCCCTCGCGCCAGCGGCGCGCCGCATTCCGCAGGCCGGCAACGAGCAGCACCGCCACACCGAAGAGCAGGAGTGGCAGCCACCACGGCAGACCCAGCGGCCCGACGAGGGTGAACGACGCCAGCGCGGCCAGACCACCCTCGATGGCCAGGATCGGCAGCTCGGCGGCAATCAGAGCCGGCACGCGCGGGCACTCGCCTGGAGCGGCGCGACGCAGTGCGCCGATGCGCGCCGCGGTACCGATCTGGCTGTTCAGCTGGCTACCGACGTAGCCCAGGCTCGCCGCCCGGTACAGGCAGCGGCGGCCAACCGTGCCACCGGCGGCGGCGACACAGATCTGCCACGACTCGGTGCGTGAGACGAGCGCGAGCAGCTGCAGTGCCGTCGCGACCAACAGGACCCACACCGGAGCAGCTCGCAGCGCGGCGCCGAACTCCTCCCTGCTGTCGGCCACCACGTACGCCAGCACGGCGCTCACCGCGAGCGCGCCGGCGAGCGTCGTGAGCACGCTCCGGCGCCGGCGGCGCTGTGGCGTGCGTGGCGGTTGCGGCACGACCTGACTCCTCGATCGGCTGATGGAGTTCAGGTGGCGTTACGCGCTCGACACGTGCGGCAGCACCGAACGAGCGACGTCAAGCTGGGCTCCTCGTCCCAGACAAGGCTACCCGCACGCGCTACTCTGACGAACGAAAAGGCCGGATCGCAGCGATCCGGCGACGAAGTGCCCAGCGCCCGCAGTTGTTGCTTCACCGCTTCTCCCGCGTTCGCAGTGCACACGACGCCGTGGAGGAACACAACATGGCAACCGGAACCGTCAAGTGGTTCAGCGACGACAAGGGCTTCGGCTTCATCACGCCCGACGAGGGCACCAAGGACCTCTTCGTCCACCACAGCGCCATCGTCGGCGAGGGCTACAAGAGCCTCGCTGAGGGCGCCAAGGTCTCGTACGAGGCCGAGGCCGGGCCGAAGGGCCCGAGCGCCGCGAACGTCACCACGCTCTAAGCCTGAATCCAGGCTAAGCGCTGAGCTTCGCAGGGGGTCGCCGCTCGGCGACCCCCATCTGCGGGCGCGGCAACCGGTGCTGCGTCCGCCGAACCCCGAGTAGGCTTACCGAGACCGCGCGTCGGGCTCGTCGCCTCCCTCCCATCGCGTGCTGCCTCATCTCCCACGGGAAGCGAGCGAGGAGTGCCGGAATGGCACAGCGGCAAGGCTCACTAGGTCAGGAGCGGCGGCCGAGGGCGAAGACACCGGCCGAGCGGGCCGAAGAGGCGGCCGACGTCCAGCGCCGTCTCAAGCGCGAGGCCGCCGAGCGCCGCGAGGCCGCCGCGGGCGAACGCTCAGCCGTGTCGCAGCCCGGACCCGGACGCGCCGCCCAACGTCCCACGCCGTAACTCAGCCGATACGAGCGACGATTCGCCGGGTGACCGGCGTCGCGGGTTGACCCGCGACGTCTGACGCGCTGGCGCCCGTGCTCAACGGGCCCACGGGCGCGAGGATCCGTGGGAAGATCGGGCCCTGGACGAGCAGGCGCGCCGGAGTGAAGCATCGAACCGATCCTCGGCCCTTCGCGTACCGCTTGAACCGCCCCCGCCGCGGTCGCCCCCCAGAGAGATACGGTACGAAACCGAGGCCTAGGACGTGCTCGAGGAAGCGCAAGCGTTTTGGCTCCGCGCGCCCGGGCGCGGTGAGATCCGGCCGGTCGTGCTGCCCGAGCCGGGGCAGGGCGATGTCGTGGTCCGCACGCTACGGTCCGGCGTCAGCCGCGGCACCGAGACGCTGGCGTTCCGCGGCGGCATGCCGCCGCGGGCGCCGTTCCAGGAGGGCGACTTCCCGGGGCCGGTCAAGTACGGCTACCTGAACGTCGGCGCAGTCGAGCAGGGACCCCCGGAGCTGCGTGGCCGCACGGTCTTCTGCCTGTACCCGCATCAGACGGCGTACGTGGTGCCGGCCGGCGCGGTCACCGTCGTGCCCGACGACGTGCCGCCCGCGCGCGCGGTGCTCGCCGGCACCGTCGAGACCGCCGTCAACGCGCTGTGGGACGCGGGTCCGCTGATCGGCGACCGCGTCGCCGTCGTCGGCGCCGGGATGGTCGGCTGCTGCGTCGCCCGGCTGCTCGCCCGGTTCCCGGCGGTGGAGGTCACGCTCATCGACGTCGATGTGTCACGGGCCGAGGTCGCGGCCGCGCTCGGCGCCGGCTTCGCGCGACCGGACGAGGCCGCCGGCGGGTGCGACCTGGTCGTGCACACGAGCGCGACGTCGGCTGGGCTCCAGCGCTCGCTCGACCTCCTCGCGCCGGAGGCTACGGTGCTCGAACTCAGCTGGTACGGCGACGCTGAGGTGCGGCTCGCACTGGGCGGAGCGTTCCACGCGGACCGCCTTCGCATCCGCGCGAGCCAGGTCGGGACCGTGTCGCCAGCCCGCAGCGTGCGGCGGACGACGGCCGACCGGCTGGCCCTCGCGCTCGACCTGCTGCGCGACCCCGCGTTCGACGTGCTCGTGACCGGCGAGTCGCCGTTCGGCGAGCTGCCCGCGGTCATGGCCGGCCTCGCCGAGGGGAGCCTGCCGGCGCTCTGCCACACCATCACCTACGACGGGGCGTAGCGCGTGTTCAGCGTGACCGTCCGCGACCACATGATGATCGCCCACAGCTTCCGGGGCGAGGGGTTCGGGCCCGCGCAGCGGCTGCACGGCGCGACGTACGTCGTCGACGCCACGTTCCGCCGGGCGACCCTCGACGACGACGGCGTCGTGTTCGACATCGGCCGCGCGGCCGAGGCGCTGCGCGCCGTGCTGGGCGAGCTCAACTACCGCAACCTCGACGACGAGGCGGAGTTCGCGGGGACGAACACCACCACCGAGGCGCTCGCCAAGGTGGTGGCGGACCGGCTCGCCGGCGCCCTCGGCGACAGTGGGCTCGACGGGCTGGTGGTGACGCTGCATGAGTCCCACGTCGCGTGGGCGAGCTACGAGCGGCCGCTGTGACCGAGGTCCACTTCATCGTGCCGGAGGGCATCGACGACCCCGCTCGGCCCAGCGGTGGCAACACCTACGACCGCCGCGTCCGCGACGGGCTGGCCGCACTCGGCTGGACCGTCCACGAGCACGGCATCGATGCGCTCGAGCGCATCCCCGACGACGCCGTGGTGCTGCTGGACGGCCTGGTCGCCTCCCCCGCGCCCGACGTGCTCGTCCCGCACGCGGGCCGGCTGCGGCAGGTGGTGCTCATGCACATGCCGATCGGCGACGCGCGCGAGCGTGACGTCCTGGCAGCGGCCGCCGCCGTCATCACGACGAGCCATTGGACGCGACGCCGACTGAGCGAGCTCTACGGGCTGCCGGCAGAGCGGATCCACGTCGCCGAGCCCGGCGTCGACCCCGCCCCCATCGCGTCCGGGACCGACAGCGGCGAAGCGCTGCTGTGCGTCGCGGCCGTGACGCCGCACAAGGGGCACGACGCCCTGCTCGACGCGCTGGCGACCGTGGCCGACCTGTCGTGGCGGTGTACGTGCGTCGGCAGCCTCGATCGCGATCCGGAGTTTGCCGACCGCGTGCGGCGGCGCGCGCGAGAGAACGGGTTCGGCGGCGGTCGGCTGAAGTTCACGGGCCCGCGCACAGGCTCGGAGCTCGAGCGGACGTATGCCGCCGCGGACCTGCTCGTGCTCCCCTCACACGCCGAGACGTACGGCATGGTCATCACCGAGGCACTGGCCCGCGGCGTGCCCGTCATCGCCACCGACGTCGGCGGAGTGAGCGATGCACTCGGGGACGGCGGGCTGCTGGTCCCGCCCGGCGACCCGGCGGCCCTCGGCGCCGCGCTGCGGGCCTGGCTCGGCGACGCGGAGCTGCGCAGGCGCCTGCGCCGGGCCGCGCGCGAGCGGCGGGCGACGCTGCGTGGCTGGGCGGCGACGACTTCGGTAGTCGCGGGCGCCCTCGCGGGAGCGGCGCCATGAGCGTGCGGGTCAGCCCCGACTGGCTCTCGCTGCGCGAGCCGGCCGACGCAGCGGCGCGCTCGGCCGAGCTCGCCGAGCGCCTCGGGCCCCACCCCGTGATCCACGATCTCGGCGGCGGCGCCGGTGCGATGGGTCGCTGGCTCGCGCCCCGGCTGCCGGGGCCGCAGCACTGGGTGGTCCACGACCTTGACGAAGCGCTGCTGGAGCTTGCCGTCGCCGACCTCCCGGCCACGGTCACCGTCGAGCCAAGAGTCAGCGATATCAGCCGCCTGGGGGCGGCCGATATCGACGGCGCGACCCTCGTCACCGCTTCGGCGCTGCTCGACCTGCTGACCGCGGACGAGCTGGCCCGGATGCTCGAAGCCTGCGCCGGCCTGCCGATGCTGCTGACGATGACCGTCGTCGGGCGTGTCGTGCTCGACCCGGCCGACCCGCTGGACGCGCGCATCGGCGAGGCGTTCAACGACCACCAGCGCCGCGACGGTCTCCTCGGCCCGGACGCCGTCGAGCAGCTTCCAGCCGACGTCCTCATCCGGCCGAGCCCGTGGCGCCTGAACGGCAGCCGTGCCGACCTGACGGCCGAGTGGCTGCGCGCGTGGGTCGGCGCCGCGCGCGAGCAGGAGCCCACGATGGAGACCGGCGCCTATCTGGACCGGCGCCTGGCGCAGGCGGCCGCCGGGGAGCTCACCGTCATCGTCGACCACGCCGACGTGCTGGTGCTGCCGTGCTGAAGGCCGTTCTCGCCGCCGGGACGCTCGCCTTCCTGGTCTGGCATCTGGGGACGAGCCCGTTCCTCGACGGCCTGCGTGCGGTCGATGCCGGAGCGCTGGCAGCAGCAACGGGTCTCGCGGTGCTCACCACCGTGTGCTGCGCATGGCGCTGGCGGGTCGTGGCCCGCGACCTCGGGGATGACCTGGCGCTGGGCACCGCGGTCGTCGCGTACTACCGCTCGCTCTTCCTCAATGTCACGCTCCCCGGCGGGGTCGTGGGCGACGTCCACCGCGGGATCGGCCACGGGCTGCGCGCAGTGGTGTGGGAGCGCTCGGCAGGGCAGGTCGTGCAGATCGTCCTCACCGTCGCCGTCCTGCTCGTCCTGCCGTCACCGCTGGGAACGACCGTGCCGCTCGTCGCGCTCGCGCTCCTCGTGGGCGTCGCCGTGCTGGTGTGGCGGAGCGCGCTGCTCGCCGGGCGCGCGTGGCCGGCCGTCGCGCTCGCGTCTGCGCTGGTGGTCGCGGGTCACGCAGTGACGTTCTTGATCGCCGCGCGGGCGGCGGGCGTGACCGCGCCCCTGTCGCAGATGCTGCCGCTGGCGCTGCTGGTGCTGATGGGCGCCGCGCTTCCCAACGTCGGCGGCTGGGGGCCGCGCGAGGGCGTCACGGCGTGGGCGTTCGCCGCCGCCGGCCTGGGCGCCTCGGTGGGCGTCGCCACCGCGGTCGTCTATGGCGTCATGGTGTTCGTCGCCACGCTGCCGGGCGCCGCCGTCCTCCTCGTCGCGCGCGATGTCTGACCGTCCGTACACCCTGCTCAGCTGCAGCGTCTCGCTCGACGGCTACCTGGGCGACCAGACGCCGCGCCTCGCACTGTCCAACGAGGCCGATTTCGACCGGGTCGACGAGGTGCGCGCCTCGTGCGACGCGATCATGGTCGGCGCGGTCACCGTGCGCACGGACAACCCGCGGCTGCTCGTGCGCTCGCAGGCCCGCCGCGACCAGCGCACGGCTCGCGGGCTCCCGGCGTCCCCGATGAAGATCACCGTGACCGGCCGGGTGAACCTCGACGCGCGCTCGAACTTCTTCACCGCCGGCGAGGTCGAGAAGCTCGTCTACACGCCGAGCCCGCGGGTGCCGGACGCCCGCGCCAAGCTCGGGCCGGTGGCGACGATCGTGGACGGCGGGCGGCGCGTGCGGATGCGGCGGCTCAGCGAGGACCTCGCCGACCGCGGCGTCGACCGCCTCATGGTCGAGGGCGGCGGCATGGTGCACACGCAGTTCCTCGCGGACGACCTCGTCGACGAGCTGCAGCTCGTCGTGGCGCCGTTCTTCGTCGGCGACTCGAGCGCCCCGCGCTTCGTGAGCGACGGCCGCTTCCCGTGGAATGCCGGCCGGCGCGCGAAGTTGGCCGAAGTGCGCCAGATCGGCGACGTGGTGCTGCTCCGCTACGCGCTCTCCTCCCGGTTCCGGGACCAATGAGGCGAGCAGCCGGAGCGAAGCGGCTGGGCCCGGTGGTCGGGCTGGCCGCCCAGGTGCTCCTGCTCGCCGCGCTGGTGGGGACCGCCGGGCTCGGCAGGGCGGGCTGGTTCGCCGGGGTCGCGTGCGCCGTGACCATGGCGACGGCGCTGGCGCGCGCCGGCGGGAGGCTGGGGCCGGCGTCCTGGGTGACGCTCGCGCGGGCGACGCTCGCCGTCGGCGTCGCCGCGCTCGCCGTGCACTCGCTCGCGCACGACGCGCCGGTCGCGCTGCTCGTGACGCTCGCTGCCGTCGCGCTCGTGCTCGACGCGGTCGACGGATGGGTCGCGCGCCGCACCGGGACGACGACGGCCCTCGGCGCCCGCTTCGACGGCGAGGTCGATGCGTTCCTGATCCTCGCGCTCAGTATCTACGTGGCCCCCATGTACGGCGCGTGGGTGCTCGCGATCGGGGCCGCGCGCTACGTCTTCCTCGCCGGCGAGTGGCTGCTGCCGTGGATGCGCGCGCCGCTCCCGCCGCGCCGCTGGCGCAAGGCCGTCGCGGCGACGCAGGGGATCGTGCTCACGCTCGCGGCGGCGGAGTTCGTGCCGCCCGCTGTCCTCGTCGTCGCGCTCGCGGCGCTCGCGGCGTCGATGGGCGAGTGCGTGTGGTGGCTGTGGCGCCGACGTCCGGCCACTGAGCACCGGCGCATCGCGGTCGCGGTCTCGCTCCTCGCCCTGCTGCTGGTCTGGGCCGCCCTCGTCGCGCCGAACCACCCGAGCCGCGTCACCCTCACCGAGTTCCTGCGGCTCCCGCTCGAGCTTCTCGTCGTGGTCGCCGCGGCCGCGCTGCTGCCCGCCACCCCGCGCCGCGTCCTGGCCGTGCTCGCGGGCGCGGTGCTGAGCGTGCTCGTGGTCGTGAAGGTGCTCGACGTCGGGTTCTTCACCGCGTTCGACCGCCCGTTCAAGCCCGTCGACGACTCGACCTACGTCGGCATCGGCATCGAGACGCTGCGCGACGCGATCGGCTCGACGAGCGCGGACGTCGTCGTCGTCGTCGCGGCCGTGCTCGCCGCCGCGCTCCTCGCGGTCCCGGTCCTGGCGCTGCTGCGCGTGACGCGGGTCGCCGCCGGCCACCGCGGCTGCGCGCTGCGGGCGGCGGCCGTGCTGGCGGTGGTCTGGGCGGCGCTCCGCCTCGCCGGCGCGCCGGTCGCCTCCTCGAGCGCCACCGCCCTGGCCGTCGACGAGGTGCAGGCGGTGCAGACCGGCTTAGCGGATCGCGAGGAGCTCGCCCGCCTGATCGCCCAGGACCGCTTCCGCGACACTCCCGGCGACCGGCTGCTGACCGGCCTGCGCGGCAAGGACGTGCTGCTGGTCTTCGTCGAGAGCTACGGGAGGGTCGCGGTGCAGGACTCGTCCGTCTCGCCGCGCATCGACGCCGTGCTCGACCGCGGCACCGCGCAGCTCGAGGCCGCCGGCTTCTCCGCGCGCAGCGCCTTCCTCACCTCGCCGACGTTCGGCGGGCTCAGCTGGCTGGCGCATTCCACGCTGCAGTCGGGAGTCCTGGTCGACGGCCAGCGGCGATACGACCAGCTCGTCAAGGCCGAGCGCGTCACCCTCACCCGGGCGTTCAAGCGCGCCGGCTGGCGGGCCGTCGGTGTCATGCCCGCGAACCACCGGGCGTGGCCGGAGGGGTTCAGCTTCTACCACTACGACGCGATCTACGACCGCCGCAACCTCGGCTACCGCGGCCCGGACTTCGGGCTGCCGCCGATGCCCGACCAGTACACGTTCGAGGCCCTGCAGCGTCGCGAGCTCGCCGAGGTTCACCGGCCGCCGCTGTTCGCCGAGGTCGACCTGATCTCCAGCCACGCGCCGTGGACGCGCATCCCCCGGCTCGTCGCCTGGGACGACGTCGGCGACGGCTCGATCTTCGACCGTATCCCGCCGGAGGAACCCGCGCCAGACGTCCGCGCCGCCTACGGGCGATCGATCGAGTACTCGCTGAGCGCGCTCTTCTCGTTCGTGCAGCGCTATGGGGACGACGACCTCGTGCTCATCGCTCTGGGCGACCACCAGCCCGCGACCGTCGTCACGGGCCAGGGCGCGAGCCACGACGTGCCGATCTCGGTCATCGCCCACGACCCGAAGGTGTTACACCGGATCGCCGGATGGCGCTGGGAGGACGGCATGTCGCCGAGCCCGCGCGCGCCGGTGTGGCCGATGCCCGCGTTCCGCGACCGCTTCCTCACCGCGTTCGGGCCATGACCACGCTCGAGCGCGCGCGGGCGTCAGCGTGCGCCCCCGGCGAGGGCTTCATGACCGCCGACGAGATCCGGGCGCTGGCGGTCGAAGCCGGCATCGGCCCCGGAGTCACGGTTCTGGACCTGTGCTGCGGCGTCGCCGGGCCCGGGCGTCTGATCACGCGGGAGCTCGGCTGCGACTACCTCGGCGTGGACGCGAGCGAGCGCGCCGTCGCCTTCGCCCGCGAACGAGCCCGCGGCCTGCCGTGCCGCTTTGCGATCGCCGATGTGCCACCGCTTCCCGCCGGCACGTTCGAGGTCGTGATGCTGCTCGAGACGATGCTCGCCTTCGAGGACAAGGACGCGCTCGTTCACGAGATCGCCGCGGCGCTGCGGCCCGGCGGGCGCTTCGCGTTCACGCTCGAGGAGGGAGCGCCGCTCACGGCGGCCGAGCGGGCGGCGATGCCCAACAGCCACACGGTCTGGCTCACCCCGCTCGACGAGATGATCGCGTCGCTGGAGCGGGCCGGGCTCGCCGTCACGTGGCTCGAGGACCACAGCCGCGCACACCGCGCGACCGCGCGGGCGCTGGCGGATGCGTACGCGCAGCAGCTCGCGGTGGACGACCTTCTTGCCGCCCACCGCCTGTGGGTCGAGTGGCTGGATGCGGGCCGGGTCCGGAAGCTCGCCCTCGTCGCTCAGCTCACCTGAGGTCGAACCGGTCCAGGTTCATCACCTTGACCCACGCCGCGACGAAGTCGCGCACGAACTTCTCCCGCGCGTCGTCGCTCGCGTAGACCTCCGCGATCGCGCGCAGCTCGGAGTTCGAGCCGAAGACGAGGTCGACGCGGGTCCCGGTCCACCGCAGCTCGCCGGTGGTGGTGTCGCGGCCCTCGTACTGGCCGTCGGGCGTCGCCGTCCAGTCCGTGCCCATGTCGAGTAGGTTCACGAAGAAGTCGTTGGTCAGCGACCCGGGCCTGGACGTGAGCACGCCGAGCGAGGACCCCTTGGAGTTGGCGCCCAGCACGCGCAGGCCGCCGATGAGGACGGTCATCTCCGGCGCGCTCAGGGTCAGCAGGTTCGCGCGATCGACGAGCAGGAACTCGGCCGGCAGACGGTGCTCGCCGGCGAGGTAGTTGCGGAACCCGTCCGCGGTCGGCTCGAGCGCGGCGAACGAGTCGGCGTCGGTCCACTCCTGCGTCGCGTCGGTGCGGCCCGGTGCGAAGGGCACGTCCACCTCGACGCCCGCGTTCGTCGCCGCCTGCTCGACGCCGGCGGAGCCGGCGAGGACGATCAGGTCGGCGAGCGAGACCGGCTTGTCGAAGCCCGCCTGGATCCCTTCGAGCGTCTCCAGCACCTTCGCCAGCTCGGCGGGCTCGTTGACGTCCCAGTCCTTCTGCGGCTCGAGCCGGATGCGCGCCCCGTTGGCGCCCCCGCGCTTGTCGCTGCCGCGGAACGTCGACGCCGACGCCCAGGCGGTCGAGACGAGCTGGGAGACGGACAGGCGGGCGGGTACCAAATCCAGGATCTGCCGCTTGAGCTCGGCGATCTCCTCGGCCCCGATGAGCTCGTGGTCGACCTCGGGGACCGGGTCCTGCCACAGCAGGCGCTCCGACGGGACCTCCGGGCCGAGGTAGCGCTCGATCGGCCCCATGTCGCGGTGCGTCAGCTTGAACCACGCGCGCGCGAAGGCGTCCGCCAGCTCATCCGGGTGCTCGAGGAAGCGCTTCGTGATCGGCCCGTAGATCGGGTCGAACCGGAGCGACAGGTCCGTCGTGAGCATCGTCGGGGTCCGCCGCTCGGAGTCCTGCGCCGGCCCGGGCACGGCACCCGCCCCGGCTCCGTCCTTCGGCTGCCACTGGTAGGCGCCGGCGGGGCTCTTGGTCAGCTCCCACTCGTAGCCGTACAGGTTCTCGAGGAAGTTGTTGCTCCACCGGGTCGGCGTGGCGGTCCAGGTGACCTCGATCCCGCTGGTGGTCGCGTCCGCGCCCTTGCCGCTGCCGTAGCTGTTCTGCCAGCCGAGGCCCTGCGCCTCGAGCGGCGCGCCCTCGGGCTCGGGGCCGACGTACACGTCCGGGTCGGCCGCGCCGTGCGTCTTGCCGAACGAGTGGCCGCCGGCGATCAGCGCGACGGTCTCCTCGTCGTTCATCGCCATGCGGCTGAATGTCTCGCGGATGTCGCGGGCCGCGGCGAGGAAGTCGGGATTGCCGTTCGGGCCCTCCGGGTTGACGTAGATCAGGCCCATCTGCACCGCGCCGAACGGCTTCTCGAGCTCCCGGTCGCCGCTGTAGCGCTCGTCGCCGAGCCAGGTGGTCTCGGGCCCCCAGTAGACGTCCTCGTCGGGCTCCCAGACATCCTCCCGGCCGCCGGCGAAGCCGAACGTCTCGAAGCCCATCGACTCCAGCGCGACGTTGCCCGCGAGGATCATCAGGTCCGCCCACGAGAGCTTCCGGCCGTACTTCTGCTTGACCGGCCACAGCAGCCGCCGAGCCTTGTCGAGGTTCCCGTTGTCCGGCCAGCTGTTGATCGGCGCGAACCGCTGCTGGCCGGCGCCGGCGCCACCGCGGCCGTCGCCGATCCGGTACGTGCCGGCGCTGTGCCACGCCATCCGGATGATGAGCGGGCCGTAGTGGCCGAAGTCGGCGGGCCACCAGTCCTGCGAGGTCGTCAGCACGTCCTCGAGGTCCTTCTTGACCTCGTCGAGGTCGAGGCTGTTGAACGCCTCGGCGTAGTCGAACTCGTCGCCGAACGGATTGGCCACGGCCGGGTTCTTGGCGAGGATCTTGAGGTTGAGACGGTCCGGCCACCAGCCCCGGTTCCCGCCGCCCTGGGTCGGGTGCGCTGCGCGCTCGTGTGCGACCGGGCAGCCGTTGCCGGTCGGCTCGTTCATCTCTCCTACGACGGCGTCGGGGTTATCAGACATGGGGACCCTTTCGAATCAGCGAGCTGTCCAGCACACCTTAGGCATACTCGCCCGGCGCTTGCCAAGCTGTCGCACGGTCCTTAGCCTCGGCTGGCCATGGTGACCGCCGATCCCCCGCGGCTGCTGGGCCGGCGCAGCGAGTGCGAAACGCTGGACGAGCTGCTGGCGAGCGTGCGCGCGGGACCCAGCCGCGCGCTCGTGCTCCGCGGCGAGGCGGGCGTCGGCAAGACCGCGCTGCTGGAGTACCTCGTGCAGCGCGCGTCGGGGTACACGATCGCGCGGGCGGCGGGCGTCGAGTCCGAGCTGGAGCTCGCGTTCGCGGGCCTGCAGGTGCTCTGCGCGCCGTTCGCGGATCGGATGGAGCGGCTGCCCGGCCCGCAGCGCGATGCGCTCGGCATCGCGTTCGGGCGGCAAGCGGGCGAAGCGCCGGACCGCTTCCTCGTGGGCCTGGCCATGCTGAGCCTGCTGTCCGACGCCGCCGAGGAGCAGCCGTTGGTCTGCGTCGTCGACGACGCGCAGTGGCTCGACGCCGCGTCGGCGCAGGCACTGGCCTTCGTGGCGCGCCGGCTCGGCGCCGAGTCGGTCGGGCTGGTCTTCGCCGTGCGCGAGCGGCAGTTCGAAGGGCTCCCCGAGCTCGTCGTCAGTGGGCTGGACGACGCCGACGCGCAGGCGTTGCTGGAGGCGGTCGTCGCCGGTCCGCTGGACGAGCGCGTGCGTGACCGGATCGTGAGCGAGACGCGGGGCAACCCGCTGGCGCTGCTGGAGCTCCCCCATGGCCGGACCTCCGCCGAGCTGGCGGGCGGGTTCGGGCTGGACGGCGGTCCGGCGGTGCCAGTCGTCATCGAGGACAGCTTCGGCGAGCGGCTGGCGCTGCTGCCGCCGACGACCCGGCTCCTGCTGCTCGTCGCGGCAGCCGAGCCGCTGGGCGATCCACCGCTGCTCTGGCGTGCCGCCGAACGGCTCGGCATCGGCGGCGACGCGGCCGGGCCGGCGACCGAGGCGGGTCTGGTCGAGCTCGGGACGCAGGTGCGCTTCCGCCACCCGCTCGTACGCTCGGCGGTCTACGGGGCGGCCACTCACGAGGATCGCCGGCGCGTCTACCGCGCCTTGGCCGAGGCCACCGACCCCGGCGTCGACCCCGATCGCCGCGCCTGGCACCGCGCGCAGGCGACGGTCGGGCTCGACGAGGACGTCGCCGCCGACCTCGAGCGCTCGGCCGCCCGCGCGAGCGCGCGCGGCGGCATCGCGGCACGCGCGGCCTTCAACGAGCGCGCCGCCGAGCTGACGCCCGATCCGAGGCGGCGGGCGCAACGCGCGCTGAACGCGGCGAACTGCAAGCACCAGGCCGGAGCGCCGGACGCGGCGCTGCGCCTGCTCGCCATGGCGCAGGCGGGCCCGCTGGACGAGCTCGAGCAGGCGCGGACGCAGCTCGTGCACGCGCAAGTCAGATTCTCCACGACACGCGGCAGCGACGCTCCTCCGCTGCTGCTCGAGGCGGCCAAGCGGCTCGAGTCGCTGGACCCCGATCTGGCGCACGCGACATACCTCGAGGCGTTCGCGGCGGCGCTGTCCGCCGACCGTCTCGTGCGCGGCGGGGACGTGCGCGAGATCGCCGAGGCGGTCCTCGGCGCCGACTGGGCACCGTCTCGCCGGCCACGCGCGTGCGATGTCGTGCTGAACTCGCTCGCCGTGCTCGCCACCAAGGGCTACGCGGCGGGGGCGCCGGCCTTGAGGATCGCGCTGCGAGCGTTCCGCGACGAGCCGCTCTCCGAGGACGAGGAGCTCCGCTGGCTGTGGCTCGCCTGCCACATCGCCCGGGCCCTCGGCGACGACGAGGCCTGGGACGCGTTCACCGCCCGCCAGGTGCAGCTCGCCCGCCGGACCGGCGCGCTCGCCCTCCTGCCTGTCGCCCTGAGCGATCGCCTCACCGTCGAGCTCTTCTCCGGCAGGTTGGCGGTGGCGAAGTCGCTGGCCGCCGAGGCGGACGCGATCGTGGAGGCGACCGGCAGCCACCTGACCCTGCGCGGACCGATCGTGCTGGCCAACTGGCGCGGCGACGACGCGGCGGCCGTGGCGCTCACCGAGGCTCGGCAGCGGGACGCGGTGCGCCGCGGCGAGGGGCTCTGGATCATCGCCAACGAGTGGGGCGCCGCGGTCCGCAACAACGCCCTCGGTCGGTACGACGAAGCGCTCGCCGCCGCCGAGCGGGCGGCCGAGGATCCCCGCGGACTGGGCGCCTCGATCTGGCTCCTGTCCGATCTCGTCGAGGCCGCCGTCCGCAGCGGCAAGCCGGAGCGTGCCGCGGGTTCCCTCGAGCGGCTCACGGAGATCGCCGAGGCCAACGACAACGACTGGTCGCTCGGGTTCCTCGCCCGCTGCCGGGCGCTGCTCAGCGAGGGGGAGACCGCCGAGCAGCACTACCGCGAGGCGATCGAACGGCTCGGCCGCACTCGGATCGTGGTGGGACTGGCCCGCACGAACCTGGTGTACGGGGAGTGGCTGCGCCGTGAGAACCGTCGCGTCGACGCCCGCGAGCAGCTCCGCCGCGCGCACACGATGCTCGCCGAGATCGGGATGGAGGCCATGGCGGAGCGCGCCCGCCGCGAGCTCGTGGCCACCGGGGAGACGGTGCGCAAGCGCAGCGTCGAGACGCTCGACGAGCTGACCCCGCAGGAGGGGCAGATCGCGCGGCTGGCGGCCGATGGACACACGAACCCCGAGATCGGCGCCGAGCTGTTTCTGAGCCCGCGCACCGTCGAGTGGCACCTGCGCAAGGTGTTCGGCAAGCTCGGGATCCGCTCCCGGAGGCAGCTCCGGGCGGCGCTCCCGGGCGCGGTCATCACGGCCGTGCCGGTGTAGCGACGCGCGGAGCCCCGCCGCTCGGCGGGGCCCCGCAGTCTGCTACCGCGAAACCACCACGCCGTGCATGTCGGCCATGTAGCGGTCGGCGGCCTCGGTCGCCTGCTCCGAGGTGCTCCCGCGCTCGCGCGCGGCGAGGTAGGGCGCGTACCAGTCCCACCAGTTGTGGGCCGGCGCGGCCTTCTCGAACGCGTCGTGGTGCCGGGCGGTCTCGAGCAGCAGCTCGGCCAGCGTGCCGACGCCCTGCTCCTCCACGCGCCCGGGCAGACGGCTGGTGATCTCCTGCAGCAGGAACTCGTTGCCGTCGGGATCGCGGAATGACGCGAACGAGACGTACGAGTTGCGCTCGGGATCCGGGCCGGGCAGGCGACGGCTGGTGTCTGCGCTGAACGCCGTGCCGTGGAAGACCTCCGAGACCTCGACACCGCGCTCGATCAGGTCCGCGCGCGCAGCGTCGATGTCGTCGACGACCAGCACGAGGCTGCCGCCTGGGACCGCCTTCGTGACGCCGGTGCCGAAGATGATCGACGCCGGCGACCCGGGCGGCGTGAACTGCAGGATCCGGAAGCCCTCGGCGATCGGGAAGTCAGCGTCCTCGCGCCAACCCAGCGACGCGTAGAACTGCTTAGCGCGGTCGGCGTCGGACACGGGCAGGATCACGACCTCGAGCTTGAGGTCGGCGGTTCCGGTCTCCTGAGGCTTGACGGCGGGGCTCATATCGGTGGTGCTCACTGTGACCTCCTCGGTTGGTGTCAAGAAGGTCCCGCGTTTCGAGCTCCGTCGCGCCCGTATGAGTCCCTGGTCTGTTCCCACCGGTCGTTTAGGCTTGCCGAGACGCGGCGAATCGAGAGGAGCGCAGTTGATGCCCGATTACGACGTGATCGTCATCGGCGGCGGCTCGCCGGGCGAGCACTGCGCCGGCGCGCTGGCCGAGGGCGGCCTCCGCGTCGCCCTCGTGGAGCGCGAGCTGATCGGCGGCGAGTGCTCGTACTACGCGTGCATACCGTCCAAGACGCTGCTGCGGCCGGGCGAGGCGGTGCTGGGCGCGCGCGAGGCGGCGGCGACTGCGGAGGTCGACGTGGAGGCCGTCCTGGCCTGGCGCGACTTCATGGTCTCCGACTACTCCGACGCCGGGCAGGAGCGCTGGCTGGCCGAGAACGGCATCGACCTCTTCCGCGGCAGCGGCAGGCTGGCCGGCACGGGCGTGGTGGAGGTGAACGGCGTGCGCCACACGGCCGAGCACGTCGTGGTCGCCTGCGGCGCGGACCCGGTCATCCCGCCGATCCCGGGGCTGCGCGAGCTCGACGGGATCTGGACCAACCGCGAGGCGACCGGTATGAAGGCCGTCCCGCGGCGGATGCTCGTGATCGGCGGCGGCCCGGTCGGGACCGAGATGGCGCAGGCTGTGCGGCGCCTCGGCGGCGAGGTTGCATTGGTCGAGGGCGCGTCGCACGTGCTCGCACGCGAGCCCGCGCCGCTCGGCGAGGCGCTCGGCGAGGTCCTGCGCCGCGACGGGATCGAGCTCGCCCTCGGCGCGCATGTGAGCGCCGCCCGCCGTGACGGCGAGGATTACGTGCTCGAGCTCGACGACGGCCGCGAGCTCCGCGGCGACCGCCTCCTGGTCGCCACCGGCCGGCGCCCGCGCGTGGACGGGATCGGCCTGGAGACCGTCGGCATCGAGCCGAACCCGCGCGGCATCCCCGTCGACGGGCACCTGCGCGCGGGCGAGCGCCTGTGGGCGATCGGCGACGTCACCGGCATCTGGCCGCTCACCCACGTCGGCAAGTACCAGGGCCGCATCGTCGCTTCCAACCTGCTCGGCGAGCCGCGCGAGGCGAACTACGACGCCGTCCCGCGCGTCACCTACACCGACCCGCAGGCGGCCGCCGCCGGCGCCGCCGAGGCGCCCTACAGCGCCACCGCCAAGGTGGCGGAGGTCGCCAAGACCGCCACCTACACCCGCGCCTACGCCGAGTCCAACGGCTACCTCACGCTGCTCAGCGACGGCGAGCGGCTGACCGGCGCGCACGCGCTCGGCCCCGAGGCCGGCGAATGGCTCCAGCAGGCCACCCTCGCCATCCGCGCGCGCGTCCCGCTCGACGTGCTCACCGACACGATCCAGCCCTTCCCGACCTTCTCGGAGATCTACCTGACGGCTCTCAAGGCCCTCCACAAGACGATCAGTGCCCCGCGCGAGCGAATCGAGGTCTGAGCCTCAGCGCCCGTAGCGCGCGGTGATCGTGCCCGCGGCGAGCACGCCCTCGCCGAGCGCGGCGACGACCTCGGCGGGCTTCGCTCCCTCCTCAAGCCCGGTCGCGTCGCGCAGCGCGTAGACCGACCACACGTAGCGGTGCGGGTCGTCGCCCTCCGGCGGGCACGGGGCGGACCAGCCGGTGTCACCGGCGCTGTTGCGGCCCTCCTGACCGCCCTCGTCGACGGAGCCGTCGCCGCGCGGGCTGAGGCCGTAGCGGGTCAGGTGCACGTACGTGCCGCCGGGCGCGTCGGGGTCCGAGACGACGAGCACGAGCTCGCGCGTGCTGGGCGGCACGGTGCCGGCCTGGACCGGTGGCTCCTCCCCGGCGCCGTCGCACGTGTACCGCTCCGGCAGTCGCGAGCCGTCGATGAACGCCGGGCTCGACAGGCGCAGCGCCGCCGGCGCCCGCGGCAGTTCGTCGGACAGCCGCTCGCCGTCGCCGCCGCAGCCGGCGGCCAGCGCGACGGCTAGCACGAGCCAGAGCGCTCGGCGCATGGATCGAAGATACGCCCGTACTACGTGGCCGCGGGGGTTTCGCGGGCCGCGCGGACGTTGGCCGCGAGCTGGTCGGCGGTCAGGGCCGTCGTGGCACGCATCGTGTTCCGGGCCCGGATGACCGCCGCGCCCACGCGGTCGGCCATCTCCGCGGAGTACACGACCACGAGGCCCGCGTCGCCCTCGTCGAGGACCTCGCCGAGCGTCATGAGGTCGCTGCGCGTCATGCCCGCGCTCGCGTGGCCCGCCATCGCGCCGAGCGCCGCGCCGGCACCGCCGCCCGCCGCCAGCGCGCCGAGGATGCCGACGGCGGGGAACAGCGACGCCACCGCGCCCGCCGCGAGGCCCCACCCGAAACCGGTGGCGGTCTCGTGTCGCTGCTGCTCGTCGTGCCGGCGCACGATGCCGACCTTGCCGGTCTCGTCCTTGGCGATGACGGTCGCGTCGAAGTCACGCGACGACCCGACGTGCCGGTACGCGACCTTGATCGCGTCGTATTCGGCCACCGCGTCCTCGACGTCGTCGTAGGCCGCGGCCAGCACGTACAGCGTGCTGCTCATGCTCAGCCCCTCTCGTCGGACTCGAGCCGAGCATCGCGGGGGTCCAGCAGCGGCGCAATGGTGCGGCCACGCCTCCGTCCGTGCTGCGCGCACCCCGCCCTCGCGCCGGTGGTCAGGACTGCTGCAGGATCTCGCCGAGCCGCTGCAGGTCCTTGCTCATCGCCCGCCGCATCGCTCGGGCCATGACCGGGGCGGTGACCTTCGCGAAGCCGGCGGGCTCGCCGCGGTTGCGGAGCGTCATCCGCGTGGCGCCCTCGCCGGCGTCCTGCCACGTGTACGTGGTCTCCATCGGGAACGGCCCCTGTTCGGTGCTCATCACCAGGCGCTCGCCCGGCACGAGCTCGCGGACCTCGTACGTGTAGGCGAGCCGGCGTCCCAGGAAGGTCGCCACGAACTTGAGCCGGGAGCCGACCGAGAGCGGCCGCGGCGTCTCCCACTCGACCGCCTTGATGTTCGCGTACCACGAGGTCGTGGTGTCCGGGTCCGCCGCGTACGCGGCGACCTCCCGGCGCGGACGACGGATCGTGGTCTCACAGGTCACGTCGACGGCCATGGCCCGAATGATGGCGCGACCGTCAGGACTTCTTGCCGTCGACCGCCCGCTGGAGCTGGGCCTTGTTCATCGAGGAGCGGCCTTCGATTCCGAGGTTGCGGGCCTCCTCGTAGAGCTGGTCGCGGGTGCGGCCCTTCGGGCGGTTCGTGCCCGACCGCTGCCCGCCGCGGCGCGACGAGGACATGTCCTGCGTCGAGGTTCGCGACCGGGTGCGCGACTCGCCTGCGCGCGCCCGCTCCTTGTTGACGGTGCGCGCGGCGATCTCTTCGGCACGGTCCTCGGACGCGCCCTGGTCCTTCGCGCTGTCCTTGATGTGCTCGTACTGGCGGGCGCGCTTGGTGCCCTTCTTGACTCCGCGTGGTGGCATGACGAACTCCTCAGTGCAGTGGCTTGCCGCCCGTGGCGCCGATCACCTCGCCGCGGGTTCTCCAGAAACGACTCGTAGGCCATCTGGTACGCGGCGTTGCCCGAGTCGGCGCCCGTGATGAGCGCGACGCGGTCCTTGAGCTTGCCGTGCCCGACGTAGCTCTCCTCGCCGTGGTCGGCGAGCGGCCGCATCTCCGCCTCGCGCCCGGGCGGCTCCTGCTCCTGCACGGGAAACGGCGGGGTCGGCTCGGCGTGCGTCGGGTCCTGGGTGGCCATGCCCAGGGGCTACCCCGGCGCTTGGCGCCGCCAACGCCGTGTGGAAGACGGCGCGGGGCCGGTCGCCGGGCGACTAGTTTGGGGAGCCGTGGGTGAAACGGAGGAGCTGAGCGGCACGGCGCTGCGCAACGCGATCTCGAACGCGATGGCGCGGGTCAAGCGCGAGTTCTACGGCAAGGGGCCTTCGCGCACGCGGACCTTCGTGTACGACCGCATCATCTTCTCGGTGCTGGACGACGTGCTCACGCCCGTCGAGCTCACGCTCAAGCGAGGCGGCCGCGGCGCGCTTGTGCGCCGCACGCGTCTGACCTTCGAGGACATCATGACTCGGACCTTCACCGGGCAGATCGAACGGCTGACCGGCGCCCGGGTCCTCGCGTACCACAGCCAGATCCTCTTCGATCCCGACATGGCGATCGAGGTCTTCGTGCTCGACCGGCCGGCGCGCCACCAGGGCGCCCGGGTGTCCGACGCCGGGGTGGCGTCCGCGCGCCTCGACGCGCCCGGCGAGGTCGGCGACGCCGACAGACTTCCCGGCGAGGCCGGGGAGCGCTCGGTCCTGGCCCGGCGACCCGACGGAGAGCTGCGCGCCGCGCTCGCGAACGCGGTAATCCGCATCGTCCACGAGCACTGGGGCAAGGGCCCTGTCCGAGCGAAGGCGTACCTCGAGGACGGCTTCGTCTTCTGCGCGCTCGAGGAGCCCCTGACCACGGTCGAGCGCACGCTGGTCGACGGCGGAGAGACCGACCTCGTGCGCGAGCTGCGGCTCGAGTTCCAGGAGTTGGTCAACCGGGAGTTCGCCGTGCAGGTGCAGGCGCTGATCGGCCGCCAGGTGCTGGCCTGCCACAGCCAGATCGTCTTCGATCCGGACATCCTGTTCCTGGTCTTCGTGCTCGACGAGGCGGACTAGCGGGCACACGCCAGGAGCGGCGGTCTGGTTTACCCACCGTCCGCCGTCGGGCAGCGTAGGGAGACGGCTGGACCGGAGACCCCGGCCGGCCGCCCCTCAACCAGGTCGTGCGCTGTCGCCCCCCGGGCGACCGGCGAACGCCGGACCACTTCGAAGGGCCCTCTCGTGCGAGAACGCTCGCGCGACGGACGCCCGCGACCTGCACATCGACATCAAGGAGCGTCACGACCCATGTCACCACTGCTTGCTGCCGTGAACGTCGGCGATTCCGTCCAGACGGCGCTGGACTCGTTCTTCGGGTTCCTGCCCCGGCTCGTCGGCTTCCTGCTCGTCCTGGCGATCGGATGGATCATCGCCAAGGTCGTCAAGACGGCCGTGACCAAGCTGCTGCAGAAGGTCGGCCTCGACAAGGCGCTGCACAGTGGATCCACCGGTGCCTACGTCGATCGGATCGCGCCGGACACGAGCCCCTCGCGCCTGATCGGCGTTCTGGCCTATTGGTTCATCTTCCTCGGCGCGATCGCGATCGCCGTCTCTCAGCTCGGCATCGACGCGCTCGACAACTTCGTCGCAGCTGTCGGCGCCTACCTGCCGAACGTCATCGCGGCCGTCCTGATCTTCGTGGTCGCCGGGGCAATCGCCGCCGCGATCGGCGGCCTCACGGCCCGCACCATGGGCGATACGCCGACCGGCAAGGTGGTCGGGTCGGTCGTGCCGGTGCTGGTCATGGCGATCGCCACGTTCATGATCCTCAACCAGCTCCAGATCGCCGAGGAGATCGTGACGATCACCTACGCGTCGCTGCTGGGCGCCACCGCCCTGGCGATGGCGCTCGCCTTCGGACTCGGTGGCCGCGAGCTCGCCGGCCGGATGCTCGCCGACGCCTACGACAAGGGCCAGGAGCAGCGCGGCCAGATCAAGCGCGACATGGAGACCGGCAAGGAGCGCGGCCAGCGGGCCGCGGAGCGCCGCGCCGGCGACGGCGTGAAGGACGGACAGACCGACGAAGCGACGGCCGCCTTCCGCCGGTTCAGCTGACACCCAGAAAAGGAGACCCATCATGACCCAGCAGACACAGGACGTCCTCGCCCTTCGCGGCCAGGAGCTCACGGGCCGCGACGGCGAGAAGATCGGAACCATCGAGGAGATCTACCTCGACACCGAGACGAACCAGCCCGAGTGGGCGCTCGTCACCACCGGCCTGTTCGGCACCAAGCAGTCGTTCGTTCCGATCAGCGGCGCGAGCCGCGAGGGCGACGGCGTGGGCGTGCCGTTCGACAAGGCCACGGTCAAGGACGCGCCGACGGTCGACCCCGACGGCCGGCTGTCCGAGAGCGAGGAGCAGGAGCTCTACCGCCACTACGGGCTCGACTACCGAAGCACCGGCGACGTCAGCGACCGGGACGAAACGGTCGGACGCGACGTGAGCGGCCCGACGACCGACGACGCCATGACGCGCTCCGAGGAGGAGCTGCGCGTCGGGAAGGCCGAGCGCGAGGCCGGGCGCGTGCGCCTGCGCAAGTACGTGGTCGAGGACGAGGTCACCCAGACGGTGCCGGTCCGGCGCGAAGAGGTGCGGGTCGAGCGCGAGCCGATCACCGACGCCAACGTCGACGACGCCTTGGACGGACCCGAGATCTCCGAGGAGGAGCACGAGGTCGTGCTCCACGAGGAGGAGCCGGTCGCCGAGAAGCGGGCGGTGCCCAAGGAGCGGGTGCGGCTCGACAAGGACGCGCACACGGAGGAGCGCGAGGTGTCGGAGACCGTCCGCAAGGAGGAGATCGAGGTCGACGACCGGCGCTGACCGGCCCTCAGGCGGAATCGAGCTGCTGCACGATCCGCCAGAGGTTGCCGGAGGGATCGCGGAACGTCGCGTCGATCCCGTAGAAGCGCTCGACCGGCTGCTGTGCGAGCTCGAGGCCCCGCGCCTCGAGCTCGCGGCACGTCGCGCGGCAGTCCTGGGTGCGGAAGATGCCGCCGCCCATCGCGCCCTTGGCCACGAGCGCGAGCACCTGCTCGGAGGTGGCGGGCGAGCGGCGCGGTGGTCACGCCAGCCGCGGCGGCAGGCCGAAGCTCTTGAACACGTTCCGCACCGGGTCGAGCGCCTGGTCGGGGAAGCGCGCGTAGTACTCGGGATCGCGGCCTTCCATCACCCGCGTCAGGAACGCCGTGACCTCCTTGACCCGGTCGCCCTCGAGCGTGATGACGTCGAGCGCGAACGGCAGGTACGCCTGCTCCTCCTCGTTCCAGATGTAGGCGCCGACCGTCGGCTGGCCGTTCGCCGTCGTCGCGAGACGCCGCCAGCGCCACTCGCCGTTCAGCGGGCCGCGGGCGAGGAAGCCGCGGACGTCCTCCAGGCCGCGGAACCAGCTCGCGAGAGGCGGCATCGACCACGCGACGTCCTCGGCCAGCAACGCGACCACGGCGTCGACGTCCTGCCGATCCAGCGCGTCCATGTAGCGCTCCACGAGCTCGCGCAGGCGGTCGTCGCCGAGCGCGCGCAGCGTCGCCTGCTGGCTGTGCTCGGGCAGCTTCTCCTCGACGGTCTTGCGGGCGCGCTGGAGTGCGCTGTTGACGGACGGGACGCTGGTCTCGAGCGCCTCCGCGACCTCCGCCGCCGAGAAGCCGAGGACCTCGCGCAGGATGAGCGCCGCGCGCTGGTTGGCCGGCAGGTGCTGCAGCGCGGCGACGAACGCGAGCTCGACCGCCTCGCGCTGCTCGTAGCGCGCCTCGGGGCCGGCGAGCCCGTCGGCCAGCCGCTCGTCGGGGTACGGCTCGACCCACACCGACTCGACGACCGGCTCCCCGACGCCGTCGTGCGGGTCCCATGCCGGCCCGTAGTCGATCGGCAGCACCCGCTTGGGCCGCTTGGCGAGCTGGTTGAGGCACGTGTTCGTGGCGATCGTGTAGAGCCACGAGCGCAGCGAGCTGCGGCCCTCGAAGCGGTTGAGGCCCTTCCAGGACCGCAGCAGCGCCTCCTGCAGCGCGTCCTCGGCGTCGTGGACCGAGCCGAGCATGCGGTAGCAGTGCGCGTGCAGCTCGCCCTGGTAGCGCTGCACGAGCGGCTGGAACGCGCCCTCGTCGCCCTGCCTGGCGGCCTGCAGTAGCTCCTGCTCGGTCGAGATCGCCATCGGTCGCAGATTAGACCGATGAGTTCGCGGGGTGTCGCCGGTCTTAGCTGGTGAACGGTCCTCCCCAGACCCCGAAGGAGATGCAGACGTGACAACCGGAACCGACGAGCGATCGCGCTGGATGGCGCTGGTGGTCCTGTGCGTCGGGATGCTGATGATCGTCCTTGACGCGACGGTCGTGAACGTGGCGCTGCCCTCGATCCAGGAGGATCTCGGCTTCTCCCAGTCGAGCCTCGCGTGGGTCGTCAACGCCTACCTGATCGCGTTCGGCGGCCTCCTGCTGCTCGCCGGGCGTCTCGGCGACCTCATCTCGCGGCGCGGCGTGTTCCTCGCCGGCCTCGGCGTGTTCTCCGTCGCCTCGCTGCTGTGCGGCGCCGCCCAGAGCCAGGAGATGCTGATCGCGGCCCGGTTCGTGCAGGGCGTCGGCGGTGCGATGGCGTCGGCCGTGATCCTCGGCATGATCGTGACGATGTTCCCGGAGCCCCGCGACCAGGCGAAGGCGATCGGCGTCTACGGCTTCGTCGCCTCCGCGGGCGCGTCGGTCGGCCTGCTGGCCGGCGGCGTCCTGACCCAGGCCATCAACTGGCACTGGATCTTCTTCGTCAACATCCCGATCGGGATCGTGACCGCCTTCCTGACGCTCAAGCTGCTCGCCGACGACCGCGGCACCGGCTTCGGCAAGGGCGCCGACGTCCTCGGCGCACTGCTCATCACCGGCGCGTTGATGCTGCTCGTCTACACGATCGTCGAGCCGGCGGCCAAGGACGGTTGGGGTGCGACGGAGACGCTCGTGCTCGGCGCCGGCTCGCTGGCGCTGATCGCCGCGTTCATCGTGCGCGAGGCGACCGCCGCGAACCCGCTGATGCCGCTGCGGATCTTCCGCTCGCGCAACGTCGCCGGCGCGAACGCGATCCAGGCCCTGTTCGTGGCCGGCATGTTCGGGATGTTCTTCATGGGCGCGCTGTACCTGCAGCGCATCCTCGGCTACAGCGCGCTCGAAACCGGCCTCGCGTTCCTGCCGTCGACGATCGTCATGGGCACGCTGTCGATCCGCTACTCGCAGCCGCTGGTCATGCGCTTCGGCGCGCGCGCCACGCTGCTGCCGGGCCTCGTGCTCGGCGTGGCCGGCCTGCTCGTGTTCACGCAGGCGCCGGTCCACGGCGATTACGTCACGCACGTGCTGCCGGTGATGATCCTGCTCGGCGCGGGCGCCGGGCTGGCGTTCCCGGCGCTGATGACGCTGTCGATGTCGGGCGCCTCGCCCAGCGACGCCGGGCTCGCATCCGGCCTCGTCAACACGACGCTGCAAGTCGGCGGCGCGATCGGGCTCGCGGTGCTGGCGACGCTGGCGTCGTCGGAGACCGGCCGGCTGCGCGAGAGCGGCGACTCGGCGCTCGCCGCCCTCAACGGCGGCTACCACCTGGCATACCTGATCGGGGCCGGACTCGTGCTCGCGGCGATCGCCGTCGCGGTCTCCGTCCTGGTGCCCGAGCGCGTGGCGGCCAAGAAGGCCGCCCGCCTCAAGCCCGCCTACTCCGAAGGGAGCTGACACATGCTCGAGAACAGCAAGGCGTTCAGCGGCTTCGCCGCCCCCGACATCGAGGCGCTCGAGCCGTTCTACCGCGACAAGCTCGGCATCAGGACCTCGGTCGAGAACGGCCTCCTGACCCTGCACCTCGCGGGCGGCGAGCGGCCGACGCTCGTCTACCCGAAGCCCGACTTCGAGCCCGCCACGTACACCGTCCTCAACTTCCAGGTCGAGGACATCGACGCGGTGGTCGACGAGCTGTCGTCGCGCGGCGTGGAGTTCGAGAAGTACGAGGGCTTCGACCAGGACGAGAAGGGCATCGCCCGCGGCAACGGGCCGGACATCGCCTGGTTCAAGGACCCGGCCGGGAACATCCTGTCGGTGCTGAAGATGTAGCCACTTGAACTCTGTGCTCATCGGCCCGCGCGCTACGTGAGGCCGAGCGCGGGCGCCACTTCGTGCTCGAGCACGGCTCGGACGGCGTCGCGGCGATACGGGCGCATCTCCTCGGCCGCGCGGACGGCGAACGTGTCGTCGTGCCGCGCGAGGCCGGCGCGGATCGCGGTGGCGAGCGCCCCGGCCGAGACGTCGGAGGCGACGAGGTCGGGTTGCAGGCGGCGCGCGATCGGCAGCGCCTCGTAGGCGCCGGGCGACGGGACGGTGATCAGCGGCGTGCCGGCGGCGAGCGCCTCGAGCTGGGCGAGGCCGTGGTCCTCGCGCCGCGAGGCGTTGACGAACGCGCGGGCGCGGGCGACGCGCGCGAGCCATTCGTCGTGTGGGACGGCCCCGGCCCACTCGACGCCAGGCGGCTCGGGGATGCCGCAGCGGTCGAGCCACGCGAGCCCGGCCGCGCGGTCGGCGCCGCCGATGACGAGCCGGACGCCCGCGGGCGCCGCGCGTGCCCAGGCGTCGCAGAGGATGTCGACGCCCCGCTTCCACAGCCAGCCTGCGTAGGCGACGACCTCGGCCGACGCGGCGCTCGAGGGCGCCGGTGCCTCGATCGGGACCGGCAGCGGGATCGTGCGCGTCGGTGCGATGTGTGCGGCGGCGTCGGCGGCCGCGTGGCCCCACGGCAGAAGCACGTCGGCGGCCCGGAACACCTGCCGCTCGCGCGTCCGCTGCCAGGCGCCGCTCCAGCCGGGGCGGTTGAGCGCGGTCGGGGAGTCGAAGCGGACCGCCCAGGGCACGTGCGGCCGCGGCAGCAGCAGCGCCGTGGTGGCGCCGGAGACGATCACCGCGCGGGCGTCGCGGGTCGCGCGCGCGGCGCGCCGGGCGGCCAGGCCCTCGACGAGGTCGATCGCCGTGATCTGGCGCCGCAGCTTCCCGCTCGCCCCGAAGCGCACGCGCACCACCCGGCAGCTCAGCCCGCACTCCGCCAGAAGCTCGGCGAGCGCGTCGTCGGCGTGCCTGAGCCCGAGCGTGGTGCCGAGCGAGAGGAGGGCGACGTCGACCACGGCCGCGCAGGCTAGCCTGGCGCCCGTGCCGCTGCCGAAGGCCATCCGACGGCTCACGCCGGACCGCCTCCGCCACGACGTGCGGCTCCGCGCGCTCGGCGTCGGCTCGGGGCTGATCCCGCCGCGGCTCATGCACACGCGAGCCCGAGGCCGACCTGCTCGCGGAGCTGGCTGCCACGCGCCGGATCGCGGTCGAGATCGGCGTCTACGAGGGCTCCTCGGCGCTCGTCCTCGCCCGCGCGCTGCCCGTCGACGGCGTCCTCCACCTGATCGACCCGTTCGTCGATGACCGCGGCCTCGCCACGGGCTGGCGCGGCACGGCCTGGGCGACCCAGCGGGTCCTCGATCGCGCGGTGCGCGAGCGCGGCGGCCCGACGCTGCGCTGGCACGTCGAGCGCAGCGAGGACGCCGGCCGCCGCTGGACCGAGCCCGTCGACCTCGTGTTCGTCGACGGCGACCACGCGCTGGAGACCTGCCGCCTCGACTGGGAGCTGTTCAGCCGCTGGGTGCGGCCGGGGGGCGTCGTCGTCTTCCACGACGCGCGGCAGGACAAGCCGGGCGGCGAGGGCCTGCCCGGCGAGGGCGGCGTGCCCGGCCCGACCACGACCGTCGACGAGCTGTTCCGCGGCCCCGGCGCGATCCCGGGCTGGCGGATCCGCGCCGAGCTGCACACGACGGTGGCCGTCGAGCGCGTCGGCTAGCGCGGCGAACGTCAACTGCGGCTGGGTGGGGAGGTGGCGGAACCGACGGTTTCGTGCAATTTCGGACGCGCCCATCCCGCGGAATTTCGCACGAAACCCCTCGTATGCGGCGGTTTCGTGCGATATCGGCTCCGAGCGGCGCCGGAATTTCACGAAACCGTCCGTCCCCGCCGCCCTACCCAGCCGCAGTTCGCCGGTCGAGCGCGGCGCCCTACCCAGCCGCAGTTCGCCGGTCGAGCGCGGCGCTCATGTCCCGCGCCCGCTGCGAGACCGGCACCCCGACGCAGTGGACGATCCGCGGTGTCTCGGCGCGGTCGAGGTAGACGCTGTTCCACTCGAGCGGGAGGAACTGGACTCCGGAGAGGAACGCCGACGGGCGCGCCAGCCCGAACTGGCGCCCGCGCGCGGCGAGCCGGCGCAGCCGGCTCGGCTCGAGCTCGCCCGGGAGCTCGTAGCCGAGCGCGTCGAGCAGCGCGGCGTTCTCCCACCACGGATGGTGGACGAACCGCGTCGCGGCCCAGGCCCGGTCGAGCAGCTCGGCCGCCCGATCGCCGGCGCGCCACACCATCACGCCCGTGTTCGGGACCTGCCGCTCGCCGTGGCGGACCAGGCCGAGGAAGCGGTCCGGGTCCACCGCGTCGGCGATGTCGCGGGTCCCGTCGACGATCACCGCGTCGGCGTCGATCCACAGCACGAGCTCGTACGAGCCGAGCGCCTCGCGCACCATCGGCACCTTCGCCCACGCCGGCGGCCGCGCCGCCACGGTCTCGGTCGACGTGATGAGCTCGTAGCCGTGCCGCTCGGCGTACGCGGCGAACGTCGGCCGCGAGATCTCGAGCAGAGCCTCGTGCGGCCCTGACCCGATCGAGCACAGCGCCTTCACCGCACGAGCCCGCGGTAGAGCTCGGCCACGCCCGCGGCGCACGCGTCCCAGTCGAACCGGCGGGCGACCTCCCGCGCCGCGGCGCCCATCTCCTCGCGCCGCCCGGCGACCTCGCGCACCGCCGCCGCGAACGCCTCTGGCACGGGCTCGACCAGCAGCCCGCTGCGACCGTCGTCGAGCGCCTCGGCAGTCGCCGTGCCGGCCGCCGCGACCACGGGCACGCCGCGCGACTGCGCCTCCGCCACCACCAGCCCGAAGCCCTCCAGCGTCGAACCGAACAGCAGCACGTCGGCGCCGTCGTAGAGCCGCCACTTGTCCGCCTCGCTGACGCGCCCCGCAAACCGCACGGGCAGCCCCGCCGCGCGCGCCGCCAGCTCGCCCTGCCCTCCCTCGCCGGCGATCACCAGCGAGGCCTCGACGCCCATCCGCCGCAGCGCCGCCAGCGTGTCGATCGCCAGCTCCGGCCGCTTGCGCGCCTCGAGCCGGCCGACGTGCAGCAGCCGCAGGCCCGGCGCGGGCCAGGCGTCGGGCCAGCCGCCGGTCGGCGGCGGCGTCGCGACGCCCTCCGTCACGACGTGCACGCGCTCGGCCGGCACGCCCGCCGCCACGAGCTCGCGACGCGAGTGCGCGGAGACCGTCACCACCGCGTCCGCCCGCCGCGCGATCGCCGCCTCGAGCCGCGCCCAGCGCGGATACAGGTGATGGTGGTGCAGCACGACGGGGACGCGCGAGCGGGCGAGCGCGCGGCCCAGCAGCAGCGCCGGCCCGGTGTGGCGGACCGAGTGCCCGCGCAGCAGGTCCACCGTCCGCGCCAGCCGAACCACGTACGGCGTGAACACGAACGGCGCCAGCATCCAGTGGAGCCCGAGCCGGTGCCGCAGCACGGTGACGCGCCAGCCGGGCGCCGCCACCGCATGGTCGCGCGGGAGCCCCAGCTCGAGGTCGATCCCGTGCGCCGGGAGCCGCTCCAGCAGCATCCGCTCGTAGACCTCGCCGCCGACGGTCGAGTCGGGCCGCAGCGTGTAGTAGTGCGGCCCGCCCGCGGTCAACCGTCGCACGAGCGCAGAGTCTAGGCTCCGGTCGCATGCCTCTCCGGCGGCAGGCGCAGCGCGTCGCCCAGCGCGCGCTCGGCCCGGCACACCCGCCCGTGCTGCGCCGCTGGCGGCAGCTCCAGGCGGCCAAGCGCGCCCGCCGGCTGAGCTCGGTCACGCGCGCGTTCGTCTCCTGGCACGGGCTCACGGTGAGCGGCGGCCCGTTCGCCGGCCTGCGCTACCCGGACGCGTCAGCCACGTCGCTGATCCCGAAGCTGCTGGGCGCCTACGAGCGCGAGCTGCACGGCGCGATCGAGCAGGCCGTCGCCGCCGAGCCGGAGCAGGTCGTGAACGTCGGCGCGGCCGAGGGCTACTACGCGGTCGGCCTCGCGCGGCGCTGCCCGGCCGCCCGCGTGCACGCGTTCGAGGCCGACCCGCGCGCCTGCGAGCTGCTCGCCCGCGTCGCGACCGCCAACGGCGTCGCGCTCGAGATCCACGGCGCCGCCACGATCGACGCGCTCGACCGCCTCCCCGCCGCCCGGACGCTCGTGGTGATCGACTGCGAGGGCTGCGAGGCGACGCTGCTCGACCCCGACCGGGTGCCAATCCTCCGCACCGCGACGATCATCGCCGAGCTGCACGACTTCGCCGTGCCCGGCGACACCGTGACCGCCCGGTTCGTCGCGACCCACGAGGTCACGATCGTCCCGACCGGACCGCAGCCGCCGGAGCGCGACTCCAAGCTCTCGCTCGCGCTCTCCGAGTACCGGCCCGGGCCGATGCGCTGGGCCGTGCTGATCCCGCGCTGAAGGAGTACGATTCCATCCGTGGAGCCTGAACGCTTCGACGATGTCGCGTTCCGGATCGTGGAGAGCCCCGAGCCGCCGCGGCGGCCGCCCCGCGGGCCGCGCTGGGTGCTCGGGATCTTCGCCGGCCTGCTGGCCGCGGGCGCGCTTGCCGCCGGCGCCTCGGCGCTGACCTCCGGCGGGGACGAGCAGGCGCGCACAACCCCGCCGCCGAAGCCCCGAACCACCGAGAGCGGCGTCGTCATGGTCAAGGACGGCCATCTCTGCCGCAAGGACGAGGCCGAACGCCGCGCGCTCAAGGCCGCGCGCGCCTCGTCTGCGCCCCGCGACTAGCGCGGCGCTAGCCGAATGTACGGCTGCCCATACCCTCACACGGGTGGTATCCGGCTCCAGTTGCTGAGAGGATCGCCGAATACTTGGAAGACCGATGCTCGGGCGCGCGTTCAACCGGCTCCTCAGGCAGGAGCGACCGGACCCGGAGGTCCACCTCGAGACCTGCGCGATGTGCGGCGGCGACTTCGTGAACCCCGTCGACTGGGAGCCCGTCAGCGACACGCACTGGTGGATGCTGCTCCGCTGCGGCGCCTGTGACACCTGGCGCGAGGCGACGGTCACCAACGCCATCGCCACCCGGTACGACTTCGAGCTCGACCGCCGGCTCGACGTACTGCACCGCGCGCTCGACCGGATCGACAAGCGCGCCATGGCCATCGAGGTCGAGACGATGATCGAGGCGCTCCGCCGCGGCCTCGTCGACGCCGCCGACTTCGCCCGCTAGCGCTATCACTACCCGGCGATGCTGCCCGTCGCCCTGACCGCCGCCGCGCTCGCCGGCTGCCCGCTCTTCCCCGCCGACTTCACGACCAACGAGCGGATCGACCACCTGCCGGTCGCCGCGAACTCGGACGCCATCGTGCGCTCGATCGGGGTCGACGACCACTTCCACGCCGACTTCGGCTCGGGTCGCTGGGAGGGCAAGCGGATCGGCATCCCGTACACGGTGGTGACGCGGAAGACGAAGCGCTCGCGGGTCGCGTTCGACTACGCGGACGAGAGCGACCGCGTCCGCTACCCGATCCCGCGGCGCGGCTTGAAGATCGAGGGCGGGAGCGACCGCCATGCCCTGCTCGTCGACCGCAGCCGCTGCCGGCTGTACGAGCTGTACGCGCTGCGGCGCGAGAACGGCCGGTGGCACGCCGGGTCGGGGGCGACGTGGAGCCTGCGCAAGCCCAAGCTCCGGCCGCTCGGCTGGACGTCGGCGGACGCCGCGGGCCTGCCGATCCTGCCGCTGCTCGCCCGCCCCGGCCGCATCGATCACGCGCTGCGGATGACGGTGTCGCGCTCGCGGCGGGCGTTCGTCTGGCCGGCGCGGCACTTCGCGTCCGACGACGAGGACCCGTCGCTCCCGCGGATGGGCGAGCGGCTGCGGCTGAAGGCGAGCGTCGACATCTCCGGCCTCCCGCGCCAGGCCCGCCGGGTCGCGCGCGCGATGCAGACCTACGGGCTGATCGTCGCCGACAACGGCTCGGACTGGAACGTCACCGGAGCGCCGGACCCCCGCTGGGACAACGACCAGCTACACGCGCTGGACGTGCTGAGCGGGAGCGACTTCGAGGTCGTCGACGTCGGGCGGTAGCCACGCGGGCCCGCGCAGCGCGATCTGCAGCCGCGTGCGCCATCCGCGCGCGGCCCGGAGGTCACGCATCAGCGCGCCGTACTCCCCGAATGCGACCTTCACGGGGTTGAACGTGTCGATGTCCTTCGTGAGGCCGTAGCGGACGCGCTCGGACTCGGGCACGAACGACCGGAACAGCCGGTCCCAGACGATCAGGATGCCCGCGTAGTTGCGGTCGAGGTACTGCTCGTTGGCGCCATGGTGCACGCGATGGTGCGACGGCGTGTTGAGCACCGCCTCCAGCGGTCGCGGCAGCCGCCCGATCCGCTCGGTGTGCAGCCCGAACTGGTAGATCAGGCTCCACGACTGCGCGAGCAGCACCATCCACGGCGGGAAGCCGACGAGCAGCAGCGGCAGCCAGAACGGAAGGTAGGTCATCGGCACCCACGTCTGGCGCAGGGCGGTCGAGAGGTTGAAGTGCCGGCTCGAGTGGTGGACGACGTGGCTGGCCCAGAAGAACCGGCTCACGTGCGAGACGCGGTGGAACCAGTAGTAGGCGAGGTCGTCGGCGAGGAAGAGCAGCGCCCACGCCCACCACGCGTCCTCGGGCATCCGCAACGGCGTGAGCTCGTACAGCGCGGCGTAGATCACGACCACGACGAGCTTCCAGGCGACGTTGACGATCACGTTGCCGAGACCCATCGAGATGCTCGTCCGGGTGTCACGCAGCTCGTAGCCGACGAGGTCGTCCTCGTGGTAGTGGCGGAACGAGAGGGCCTCGACCGCGAGCAGGAGCACGAAGAACGGGATCGCGTAGTAGAGGACCTCGACCATCGGGGCCGACAGTATCGTGCGCCCCGCGATGGCCGAGCCGATCGTGATCGCGCACCGCGGGGCGCCCGGCTACCGGCCCGAGCACACGCTCACCGGCTACGCGCTCGCCGCGCGGATGGGCGCGGACTACATCGAGCCCGACCTCGTCTCCACGCAGGACGGCGTGCTCGTCGCCCGGCACGAGAACGAGATCGGCGGGACGACCGACATCGCCGACCACCCCGAGTTCGCCGGCCGCCGCACGACGAAGACGATCGACGGCGTCGGCCTGACCGGCTGGTTCACCGAGGACTTCACGCTTGCGGAGCTCAGGACCCTGCGCGCGAAGGAGCGCATCCCGGCGATCCGCCCACGCAACACGCTCTACGACGGCCGCGAGCCGGTGCCGACGCTCCGCGAGGTCATCGACCTCTCGAAGGGCCTCTCGCGCGAGCTCGGCCGGCCGATCGGCATCTATCCCGAGACCAAGCACCCGACGTACTTCCGGGGGATCGGGCTCCCGCTCGAGGAGACGCTCGTGGAGGCCCTCGACGGGCTCGACCGCGTCTTCGTGCAGTCGTTCGAGGCCGACAGCCTGAAGCGGATGCCCGGCTTCCCGCGCGTCCAGTTGCTGACCGGGCCCGGCGACCTCGAGGAGATCGCCACCTACGCCGACGCCGTCGGGCCGCGGAAGAGCCTGATCGTGCCGCGCGACGACGACGGCCGTTCGTTGCCGCCGACCACCTTCGTCGAGGACGCCCACCGCGCCGGCCTGCTCGTGCACCCATACACGTTCCGCAACGAGAACTCGTTCCTGCCGCTCGAGCTCCGGACCTCGCCCGACCCCGCCGCCTACGGCCGGGCGTTCGCCGAGTACGAGCAGTTCCTGGCGCTGGGCGTCGACGGCGTCTTCTCCGACAACGCCGACACCGCCGTCGAGACTAGGCAGACTCGACCGTGATCCGCCCGCCCGGGCCGACCGACAGGCGCCGGCTGCCCGCCAGCAGGTCGAGCAGCTCGGCACCGACGAGGTTGCGCCGCCAGCCGCGCAGCGTGCGGACCTCTGGCTCGGGGCCGCCGCGGCGGGCGGCGACGACGATCGGCGTGAGGTCGGCGCGCGCGGCGATCAGCTCGTAGGCAAGCCCCGCCTCCTGTGCGCGGCTGCGCACCAGCGCCTCCGCGAGCGCGATCACCGGCCCGTCCTGCGGCTCGGTCGCCAGCCGCTCGGCCTCGTCGAGCCGCAGCGGCTCGGCGGCCCGGCCGCGGGCGATGGCGGCCAGGATGTCGTCGCCGCGGCGCCGGACCACGTCCGGGTTAACGCCGCGGATCTGGGCGAGGTCCTTGCGGCCCCCCGGCGTGCGCTTCGCCAGCTCGACGACCGTCGGGTCGCGCACCACCGCGCCGACCGGCCGGTTCTCGCGCTCCGCCGTGCGCTCCCGCCAGGCCGCCAGCTCGCGCGCGACCGCCCGCTCGCGCGGGTCGAGCCCGTTGGCCCGCGGCAGGCGCCGCCAGACCTCCTCGGGGTCACGCTCGTCGGACGCCAGCGCGATCGTGCGGCACTCCTCGCGCGCCCAGTCCAGCCGTCCGCTCGCCTCGAGCCGCGCGCGGATGTCGTCGGCCAGCGGCAGCAGATGCTCGACGTCGCCGCGCGCGTAGCGCAGCTGCTCCTCGGTCAGCGGCCGGGCGTCCCAGCGCGTGAAGCTCGCCGTCTTCGGCAGCCGGATCCTCAGCACGTCGTGCAGCAGCCCGTTGTAGCCCGCCTGCGCCGAGAAGCCCGCGAACCCGGCGGCGACCTGCGTGTCGAACACGTTGGTGACGTCGGTCCGCCACTCGCGCCGGAGGATCGCGACGTCCTGCCGGCCGGCGTGGACCACGATCTCGACCGCGGAGTCGGCGAGCACGGCGGCGAGCGGCGCCGGGTCGAAGCCGGCGAGGGGATCGAGGATCCAGACCTCGGCTCCGACCACCACCTGGACCAGGCAGAGGAGGGGCCGGTAGCGGCCCTCGGGCAGGAACTCTGTGTCCAGACCGAGGCGCCCTACCGCCCGCGCGCGCTCCGCGATCGCGCGGACCTCAGCGGCGTCCAAGTGGCTTCTCCCAGCGCTCCGCCTCCCAGACCGTGCGCATGCCGGCCGACTCGTACAGCGCGAGCGCGCTGCGGTTGCGCCCGTGGACGCTCAGCTCGGCGTGCTTCAGGCCGGCGCGGCGGAACGCGTCGAAGAGCCCGAGCAGCAGCGCCCGTCCGTAGCCGCGCCCGCGCGCCCGTGCGGCCACGCCCAGCTCGGCCACGTAGCCGGTGTCGTCCTCCCAGCGCTCGCCCAGCCCGGCGCCCGCGATGCCCTCGTCGTCCGGGAGCACGAGCCACAGCGCCGGGTCGTGCCCCGACTTGCCGAGCCCCGCGGCGCGCCACTGCTCGAGCGGCTGCTCCCGATGCCCGTCGATGTCCGCGAAGGCGTCCTGGATGAGCCGGTATACGGCCGGCTCGTCGGCCGGTTCGAAGGTGCGCAGCGGCGCATCGGGTGGGGGCGGCACGTCGGCGAGGTCCGCACGCAGACGGAAGTAGTGCTGCGCCGGCTCGTAGCCGGCCTCGCGCAGGTGCCGCCGCGCGCCGTCGTTGGAGCCGTACGCGAACTGCCGCAGGACCGCCGTCCCGCGCTCGGCGGCGCGCGCCTCGGCCCAGCGCCGCAGGACGGTGCCGTTGCCCTCGCCCTCCGCGTCGGGATGGACGATCACGACGGCGTCGTCGCCGAGCAGGATCGCGTAGCCGCGGATCCCGCCGCGCGGGCCCTCGGCGACGCGCGCGTCGTCCTCGAGCGTCAGGCCCGGTCGCGACCAGTCCGATTGCAGGTCCTCGAGCGTGAAGTCGGGGACGCCGAGGTCGGCCACGTCGCGGGCATGGATGACGTCGAGCACCGGGGCGGCGTCGGCGTTCACGGGTGGCCTGATCCTGCGCGGCATCGGCCGACCCTACCCTTGGGCACCGCAGTACGTAGCCCTAATTGGGCGCGCTCGCGCTCAGCGGATCAGCACGGCGGTGCCGATCGGCACCTTCGGATAGAGCGCGATGACGTCGGCCACGCGCATGCGGATGCAGCCGTGCGAGGCGGCGGTCCCGATCGAGGACTCGGCGGCGGTCCCGTGGATACCGACTCCTCCGACGACGCCCATCCAGCGCGCCTTGAGCGGGTTCTCCGCCGAGCCGCCCTCGACCACCTCGTTGCGGTACGCCCCCGCCCACGGCTCGTCGGGCGCGCTCCAGGCGGGGTTGACGGCCTTGTTGTGGATCGTGAAGCGACCGGTCGGCGTCTCGTATCCCGGCGCGCCGACGGCGATCCCGTACGTCCGGCGCCACTTGAGGTTGCGGAAGTACCGCAGCTTGAAGTGCGCGCGGTCGATGGTCAGCACGGTCCGGTGCTGGCGCCGCAGGTCGTTGGCGTTGACCTTCGGCGGCACCCGGTCGCGCTCCATGCGCACGATGCGGACGACGTGCGGATCGGCGAGCAGCGCGTCGAGCGCGACGGCGAGCGCCTTCTCGTCGATCGACCAGCCCATCACCGCCCGCCGCAGGATCATGCGCCGGACCGTCATCCGCAGCCGCGCGTTGCGGGGCCGCACGCGCGAGCCCTTGTCGACCTTGGCGATGAACGCCGCGAGCTTGTCGCTGTCGTAGGTGACGTGGAGCGCCACGTCCACGGGGTAGGTCCCGTCCGGCGCCGGCGGCGCGCTCGTCGCCGCGCTGTAGGCGCGGCGGGCGGTCTTCAGCGGGTCGAAGACGAAGCCGATCGACGGCAGCTTGAGCGTGCTGCGGTGGCCGGCGACGCGCAGCTCGACGGGCTTGGCCATCGTGGTCGAGAACGTCGCGTCGAGGTGGGCGGCGGCCTGCGAGAGCGTCATGCCGCCGAGGTCGAGGCCCGCCGCCTTGGCGCCCCAGGGGATCACCGGCTCGGGGGCCGGGCTCGGCGTCGGCTCCTGGGCGGCGGCGCCCGCGGGGATCAGCAGCAGCGCGAGGACGGCGGCGAGCAGCGGACGCATGGACGCGAGGGTAGCCGCGCGATCGCGCCGCGTCGCGGGCTGCAAGCCGCCGTGCTCACCCGGGGAACTGCATGAGGAGCTCGAGCAGCTCCTCGGTGGCCTCGAGCTGCGGGGAGCGGCCGCAGCCTTCGATCAGCTCGACGCGCGTCTCGGGCAACGCGTCGAGCAGTCCTCGCGCGCCCGTGTGCGGCAGCATGCGGTCGCGCGTCCCCCACACGAGCAGGACCGGGCAGGCGACGGCCGTGAGGTCGAACGGCGCGGTCGCGAGCTCGGGCAGCAGCGGGTGCGACGGGAGCGGCCGGTTGCCGCCGACGAGCGTGCGGACGAGCGCGCGCGGCACGGGGATCGGGATGTCGAGCAGGCCGCGGATGATCGGGTCGCGCTCCACCCCGTCGTACCAGCCGGGCGTCTCGATGCCCGCCGGCGCCACTGGGACGACGCCTGCGAGCGGCAGGTCGGGCAGCTCCGCCAGCCGCAGCGCCACCGCCCCGCCGAGCGACGTGCCCGCCACCACCACCGGCTCGCCGCCGCCCCACTCGAGCACGAGCGCCGCCGCGAAGTCGTCGAGCTGCGGCAGGATCGCGCCGGGCGCGAGCCGTGAGGCGTGGCCGAAGCCCGGCAGGTCGACCGCGATCGCCCGCCGCCCCGTCGCCGCGAGCTCAGCGAGCAGCGGGCGCCACGTGTCGGCCGAGTGGCCCCAGCCGTGCAGGAGCACGATCCCGGGTCCCCGCCCCGGCAGCTCGAGCACCCGGGTGCGGTGCCCGGCCAGCTCGATGCTGTGCTCGATCAGCGAGCTCATTGCCATCCATTACCCACAAGTTGTGGTTCCCAGCGGGGATGCGAGAGGATCCGGAGCGTCGCATGAGGATCGTGATCGCGGAGGACAACACCCTCTTGCGGGAGGGGATCCCGCTCCTGCTCGAGGACCACGGCGTGGAGACCGTCGCCCGCTGCGAGACCGCGGATGCCCTGCTGGAGGCGGTGCGGGCGCACGCGCCCGACCTGGCGATCGTGGACATCCGGCTCCCGCCCACCCACACCGACGAGGGGCTGCGCGCCGCGGAGGAGATCCGCGCTCTGCATCCCGGCACGAGCGTGGTCGTCCTCTCGTCGTACTTCGAGCCCGAGATGGCGTTGCGGCTCGTGGACCACGGGGTCGAGGGCACCGGCTACCTGCTCAAGGACCGCATCGCCGACGTCGACGAGTTCGCCGTCGCCCTCCGGCGGGTGGCGGCGGGCGGCACGGCACTGGACCCGTCGCTCGTGTCGCAGCTGCTGGGCAGCCGCCGCGACGACGACCCGCTCGACCGGCTCACGCCGCGCGAGCGCGAGGTGCTCGAGCTGATGGCGGAGGGGTGCTCGAACCAGGCGATCGCCGAGCGGCTCGTGATCACCCTGCGCGCCGTCGAGAAGCACGTGACCAGCATCTTCGGCGCCCTCGGGCTGCCGTCGACGGGCCACGAGCACCGCCGCGTGCTGGCCGTGCTCACCTACCTGCGGTCCTGACGCGGGTACGGGCAGCCGTACGCCGGCAGGGCAAGGGTCGTCGCTCGCGCGCCGGTTCTCCGCCGTCGCGGACGCCAGCACACCGCCACGGGTGACGCCTGGGACCACTCTCGCCGGGGCGGCGCTTCCACGGGAGCCTTGGACGTGTTCCCCGCACCCTCCCCAGGAGTCCCTGCATGTCCGTCGTTCTCTCCAAGGAATACCCCGCCGCCGCGCCCGCAGCGGCCGTGTCCGCCACGGACCTCGTCCGCCGCTACGGCGACGGCGATACTGCCGTCTACGCGCTTCGCGGCGTGTCGCTCGACATCGCCGAAGGCCAGCTCACGGCCGTGATGGGCCCGTCCGGGTCCGGCAAGTCCACGCTGATGCACATCCTCGCCGGCCTCGACCGGCCGACCGAGGGCGAGGCGTCGATCGCCGGCACCGACATCACGCGCCTGGACGACACGCAGCTCACCAAGCTGCGCCGCGACCACATCGGGTTCATCTTCCAGTTCTTCAACCTGCTGCCGATGCTCACGGCGGAGGAGAACATCGTCCTCCCACTCGACCTCGCCGGGCAGAAGGTGGACCGGGACTGGCTCGACGAGCTCGTCCAGCGCGTCGGCCTCGGCGACCGGCTCAAGCACCGCCCGTCCGAGATGTCCGGCGGCCAGCAGCAGCGCGTCGCCGTCGCCCGCGCGCTCGTGTCGCGCCCGACGGTGATGTTCGCCGACGAACCGACCGGCAACCTCGACTCCCGCACCGGCGCGGAGATCCTCCAGCTCTTGCGCGAGTCGGTCGACGCGCTGGGCCAGACCACGGTGATGGTCACGCACGACGCGCACGCCGCGGCAATCGCCGACCGCGTGCTCTTCCTCGCCGACGGCGAGATCGTCAACGACCTCCCCCGCTCCAGCGCCCACACGATCCTCTCGGCGCTCGAGGAGGTCACCGCCCGATGATCAAGGTCGCCCTCAAGGGGCTCGCGGGCCGCAAGGTCCGCGCCCTCCTCACCGCGTTCGCGGTGATCATCGGCGTCTCGATGGTGAGCGGCACGTTCGTGCTCACCGACACGATGCAGAAGTCGTTCGACGGCATCTTCGAGACGTCGTACAAGAACACCGACGTCATCGTCAGCGGTCATCAGGTGGTCGAGTCCGAGACCGCCGACGTCCCGACGATCCCGTCGAGCCTGCTGCGCGACGTCCGGGCGCTCCCGGAGGTCGGAGCGGCGGCGGGCAGTATCTCGGACGACACCACGGCCACGGTCATCGGCCGCGACGGCGACTCGCTCGCCGGCCAGAACCCGACCATCGTCTCGGCGTTCGACTACTCGCAGCCCCAGCTCAGCCCGCTGAAGCTGGCGTCGGGCGAGTGGTCGCAGGGCGATCACGAAATCGCCATCGACGCCTCCACGGCGAAGAAGCACCACTACGAGATCGGCGACCAGGTCGGCGTGTCCGCCAACGGCCCGGTCGAGCAGTACACGATCACGGGCATCGCCAAGTTCGGCGAGGTCGACTCGCTCGGCGGCGCCGTCATCGCGGTGTTCGACATGCCGACGGCGCAGGCGCTCCTCCATCAGGAGGGCACCTACGACGAGCTCTCGATCACGGCCGCGGACGGGACGTCCGACAAGCAGCTGAGCGACGCCGTCAGTGCGGTCGCTCCCAAGGACGTCGACGTCAAGCTCGCCGCGCAGGAGGCCAAGGACGCCGCGAAGGAGACCAACGAGGGCATGAGCTTCGTGCGGATCTTCCTGCTCGGCTTCGGCGGCATCGCGCTGTTCGTGGGCGCGTTCGTGATCTTCAACACCCTCTCGATCACGGTCGCCCAGCGGACGCGCGAGTTCGCGACCCTGCGGACCCTCGGCGCCTCGCGCAAGCAGGTGCTGCGGTCGGTCCGGCTCGAGGGCTTCGTGATCGGCCTGCTGGCGTCGGTGATCGGGCTCGTGCTCGGCATCGGCATCGCCAAGGGCATGAACGCGCTGTTCGTCGCGTTCGGGATCGACCTTCCCAACGCCGGCACCGTCGTCGCCACCCGCACGATCATCGTGTCGCTGCTGATCGGCACCGGCGTGACGCTGCTCTCGAGCATCGTGCCCGCTCGCCGGGCGACTCGGGTGCCGCCGATCGCGGCCGTCCGCGAGGGCGCCGAGCTGCCGCAGTCGAGCATGCAGAAGCACTCGGCGAAGCTCGCCATCGGCGTCATCGCAGCCGCCCTGGCCGCGATGTCGATGGGCGTGTTCGGCAACGTCTCGGGGCTCCTCGTGGCGGTCCTGCTGGGCGGCGGCCTGCTCGCGCTGTTCATCGGCGTGGCGCTGATCGCGCCGCGGCTGGTCAAGCCGCTGGCGAGCCTCGTCGGCTGGCCCGGACGCCGCATCGGCGGTTCCGCCGGGCGCCTGGCGAGCTCGAACTCGGTCCGCAACCCGTCGCGCACGGCCGCTACCGCGGCGGCGCTGATGGTGGGCCTGACGCTGGTCACGGCGGTCGCCGTGCTCGGCAACGGCCTGCGGGCCTCGGTCAACGACGCCGTCGAAAAGCAGCTCCGCAGCGCCGACTACGTCCTCGCGGGCTCTGACGGCGCCACGTACGCCGCCGACGCCGACGAGACGCTGTCCGGCACGTCCGGCGTGAAGCTCGCCTCGAGCGTCCGCTCGGGCGAGGCGCTCGTCGACGGCGACGCGGGCATGATCGGTGGCATCGACCCCGCCACGATCGGCCACTTCTACACGTTCGACTGGACCGAAGGGTCCGCGGACACGCTGTCGAAGCTGGGCGACGACGGAGCCATCATCACCGAGTCGTACGCCGACAAGCAGGACAAGAAGGTCGGCGACGAGATCGCGATCACGACGCCGACCGGCGACGAGCGCACCGTGGTCGTGCGCGGCATCCACAACCCGCCGCGCATGGACTCGCTGCTGCTCGACGTCACCGTCAGCCAGCAGGCGTTCGACGCCGCCTACGAGGCGCCCAGGAACAGCATGACGTTCGTGGACACCTCGGACGGCGTGAGCACGGCGGCGATCGAGAAGGCCGCAGCGGCCTATCCCGACGCCGACGTGAGCACCGCGGAGTCGTTCGGCAAGGACCGCACGAAGAGCTTCGCGACGTTCCTCCAGATGATCTACGTGCTGCTCGCGTTCTCGGTGGTCGTGAGCCTGTTCGGGATGGTCAACACCCTCGTGCTCTCGGTGTTCGAGCGCACGCGGGAGCTCGGGATGCTGCGGGCGATCGGCATGACGCGCCGGCAGGCGCGCCGGATGATCCGGCAGGAGAGCGTGATCACGGCGCTGATCGGCGCCGCGCTCGGCCTCCCGCTGGGCATCTTCATCGCCGCGCTGCTCACCGAGGCCCTGTCCCAGTACGGCGTCGTGATGTCCATCCCGATCGGCATGCTCGCCGCCTTCACGCTGGTGGCCGTCCTGGCCGGGCTCGGTGCGGCGATCCTGCCCGCGCGGCGCGCCGCCCGCTTGAACGTGCTCAACGCCCTCCACTACGAGTGACATGAGCGCGACCCTCGCACCCGCCCCGCCGCGACAGCGGCGGGGCGCCCGGGGGCGGATCGCCGGCCTGGAGCGCCCGCTCCTGGCCGGCGGCCTCGCCCTCCTCACCATCCATCTGCTCGATCTGGCGATCTCGGGGCCGCATACGTGGCTTCTCGCCGTGGTCGGGATCGTGGCCCTGCCGCTCGCCTGGTGGCTCGCGCAGCCGCACCTCACGCGGCCGACGCGGATCGTCCTCGGCGTCGTCGTCGGGCTGTTCAGCGCCGGGTTCGGCATCGCCTCGCACGGCCTGCACGTCGTCAACTCGGGCCCGGACAAGTACGACATCACCGGCGTCGGCCTCATCGTCGGCGGGCTGCTGCTCGTGGCAGCCGGCCTCGCCGCGATCGCGGCGCCCCGGCGGCCTCCGCGCCGCCCGGGTGCTTGGCGCGTGGCGCACGGCGCGGGCTGGGTCCTGGGCGCTGCGTTCCTCGCGCTGTGCGTGGTGATGCCGTTCGCGGGCGGCATGATGACCACCCACGCGCCGCGCTGGGAGATCCAGGAGGCCTCGCTCGGCATCCCGCACGAGGAGGTCCGGATCGACGCCTCCGGCGGCCGCGAGCTGTCGGCCTGGTACGTGCCGTCGCGCAACGGCGCGACGCTGCTGGTCGGCCACGGGTCCGGCGGCAGCCGCGAGCGCGTGCTCGAGGAGATCCGCATGCTGGCGAAGCACGGGTACGGCGTCCTGGCGTTCGACCTGTTCGGCAACGGCGAGAGCAGCGGTCACTCCAACGGCCTCGGCGACAACGCCCAGCCTGCGGTCGACGCTGCGCTCGACTGGCTGGTGCGCCGGCCGGAGGTCGACGCCGACCGGATCGGCGCGTTCGGCTCGTCGCTGGGCGGCGAGGTGCTGCTCGAGGCGACCGCCCGCGAACCGCGGCTGCACGCCGTGGTGTCCGACGGCGCCAAGCGGCCCGAGGACGATCACTCGATCGACGAGCGGCCGCTGAACGAGCGGATCCCGGCGGCGCTGATGCTGCACGCCACGCGCGCGATCGGCGGCACCCAGGCGGCGCCGTCGCTGGACGGCGTCATGCCGCGCATCGCGCCGCGGCCGGTGCTGCTGATCGCCTCCGGCGGCGACCCTGAGGAGATCCCGGTCAACCGCCGCTACCGCGACGCGGGCGGCGAGTCGGCGGAGCTCTACGAGATCCCCGACGCCGATCACACCGCGGGCATCACCGCGCACCCGCGCGAGTACGAGCAGCGCGTGACCGCGTTCCTCGACCGCGCGCTCTAAGGGCCTAAACGGGAACCGGTCGTCAGACCTCGGCGGGAGCCGGCCGCACGGTTGCGGCCGGCTCCCGCGCAGTGACGAAGTCGGCCGGGCGCACGAGCACGGCCGACAGCGCGGCGCCGGCGAAGGCGACGATCGCGGCGAGCAGCAGGATCTCGTTGAGCCCGTGCACGAACGCGTCCTCGCCGAGCCGCGCCAGCGCCTGGTTGCCGGACCGTGCGGCGCCGCCGAACGAGACGAAGTCCGCGATATCCCCGGGGATCCTCATCCCGCCCGCGACCTCGGTGAAGCGCGCGGTCACGACGTGCTGGAAGATCGCGCCCCAGGCCGCGATGCCGGTCGCGATGCCGACCTGCCGGAACGTCGAGTTGATGCCGGACGCCATGCCCGAGCGGCGCGGCTCGACGACGCCGATCGCGGCCGTCGCCAGCGCCGGGTTCGTCATCCCGATGCCGCCGCCCGCGACGAGGAAGCCGGCCAGCAGCGCGGTCCAGTCGTCGCCGGGCTCGAGGCCGCGCATGAGCAGCAGCCCGATCCCGACGAGCGTCAGCCCGCCGGTCAGGAACCAGCGCACGCCGACCCGCTCGGCGAGCTTGCCGGAGACCGGCGCGACCGCGAACGACACGAGCGTGATCGGCATGAAGCGCAGGCCGGACTCGAGCGCCGAGTAGCCGAGGATGTTCTGCACGTACAGCGTGAGGTAGAGGAACATCGCGAACATCGCCGCCGACAGCGCGAACGCGGCGACCGACGCCCCGCAGAACGCCGGCTTGCGGAACAGCGAGAGGTCGAGGATCGGGTGCGGCGTCCGCCGCTCGACCGCGACGAACGCGGCCAGCAGGACGGCGGCGCCGACGAGGCAGGCGATGATCGGCGCGGCCCAGTCCTCGGCGTTGCCGCGGATGAGCCCGAACACGAGGAGGAACAGCGCGGCGCTGAACGTCAGCGTGCCGCCCCAGTCGATCCCGCCGCCGTGCGGGTCGCGCGACTCCTGCACGCGCGTGACGGTGAGCGCGATCGCGGCGATGCCGATCGGGACGTTGACGAAGAAGATCGCCTCCCAGCCGCTCGCCTCGACGAGCACGCCGCCGACCAGCGGCCCGACCGCCACCGCCGCGCCGGTCGTCGCTCCCCACAGGCCGATCGCCGTACCGCGATCGCGCCCGTGGTAGGCGGAGGCGAGCAGCGCGAGCGCGGTCGCGAACATCATCCCGCCGCCGACGCCCTGCAGCGCCCGCGCGAGGTTGAGCATCAACGGGGAGCCGGCGAGGCCGCACAGCGCCGACGCGGCCGTGAAGGCGGCCAGGCCCGCCACGAACACGCGGCGGCGCCCCATGTCATCGGCGATCGAGCCGGCGGTGAGCAGGAACGCGGCGAGCGTCAGCGCGTAGGCGTCGATCACCCACTGGAGGTCCTCGAACGAGGCCTGCAGGTCGCGCTCGATGTACGGCAGCGCGACGTTCACGACCGTGATGTCGAGGAGGAGCATGAACGTCGCCACGCAGACGGCGACGAGGGTCCACCACTTGGCCATGGCTGTCACGGTACGCCATGGCTAGCCTGGTCCCGCGTGAGCACCGAGGTGCCGGACAGCCTGTGGTACCGCCTGCGCGCCGATCCGGTCCGGGCACCCGAGCACGTCGCGCTCGCCGCGTCCGAGCGCCACGGTCCCACCGCGGCCGAGTGGGCAGCGGAGAAGCGCAGCCGGCTCGCGGTCAGCGAGCGCGACCTGGCGCGGATGGCGAAGCGCCGCCACGCCGCGCTCGCGCGCTTCGAGGGCGCCGCCACCGGCGTCGGCGGGATCTTCACGGCCGTGCCCGACATCGTGCTCCTGGCCTGGATCCAGTCGCGGCTCGTGTTCTTCGTCGCCGCCGCCTACGGGTTCGATCCGCGCGACCCGATGCGGCCGGCCGAGCTGCTCGTCCTGCGCGACCTCTACCCCGACCCCGAGACCGCCCGGCGCGCGCTGGACGGCATGGGCAAGACCGTGGCCGAGGCCTACATGGGCTCCAAGCTCGAGCGCGGCCGCGAGCAGGCGATGCTCTCGCGACTGCTGATGTTCGTCGGCAAGCGCACCGCCACCCGCGCCGCGCGGCGGCTCATCCCCGGCGTCGCGATCCTCTTCAACGCCGCCGCGAACGAGCGCGACACCCGAGCCCTGGCCGACCGCGCGATCAAGTTCTACGGCGGTTGAAGCGCCTGGCGAACGTCAACTGCGGCTGGGTGGGGAGGCGGCGGACCGACGGTTTCGTGAAAAATCCACCGTCTCCATCGCGCGGATTGCACGAAATCGCCGCATATGACGGGTTTCGTGACAATCCGGATGGCGGGGCGCCTGAAATTTCACGTTTCCGCCGGTCGCCCAGCCGCCCTACCCAGCCGCAGTTGACGTTCGCCGGTCAGACGGGGACGACGGTGCCGTTGACCGCTGCCGAGTCGTCGCTGCACAGGAAGCGGATGACCTGGGCGACCTCGGCGGGCGGGGTCATCTTCGCGTCCGGGTTGGCGGCCCGGTTCGCGGGCGTGTCGATCATCGTGGGCGCGATCACGTTGCAGCGGACGCCGTCGCCGGCGTGCTCCTTGGCGACCGCGCGGGCGAGCGCGATCACCGCCGCCTTCGACGCCGCGTAGCCGGACCCGCCGGCCCACGGCTCGAGCGCCGCCTTGGAGGAGACGCAGACGATCGCGCCGCCGCCGGCCGCGACGAGGCGCGGCAGCGCGCACTGCATGACGAGGTAGGTCGGGCGGATGTTGAGCGCGAACATCTCCTCGAACACCGACAGCGGGGTGTCGGCCACCGGCTGCCCGTCGGCGTAGCCGCCGACGAGGTTGGCGACCGCCTTCAGCGGCGCGGACGAGTCCCCGGCCGCCAGGCGCACTGCGCGGTACACGTCGTCGGGATCGGAGAGGTCGGCCTCCACGGCCTCGGCCTCGGGCGGGAGCCGCTCCTGCTCGCCGCCGACGATCCACGGAACCACGACGCGCCAGCCGTCGGCCAGGAACGCCTCGACGACCGACACGCCGAGCCCGCCCGTCCCGCCGGTGATCAGTGCGCTGCGCACACGAAACATGGTGCCATCCGAGACCCGCTCTAGCGTTCGCGGCATGTTCGTTCGCGAACTCGTCGACGGGCAGGATCTCGAGAAGGTCCTGCTGGTGCGCGCGAGCGAGGTGCGCGCGAAGGAGGACGGTTCGGAGTACCTGCGGCTCTCGCTGGGCGACCGCACGGGCGCCGTCGTGGCGATCGTGCGCGAGTACGTGAACGAACGGGCGCCGCTGTGCGAGCCCGGCCACGCCGTCGCGATCAGCGGCCGCTTCGGCGTGCACCCGCGCTACGGCCCCGAGCTCACGGTGCGCGACCTGCGCCGCGCGGAAGCGTACGAGTACGACCTCGGCGACCTGCTCGACGGCCCGCCGCGCAGCGCCCAGCAGATGGAGGCGGCGCTGCGCGACCTCATCGCCCAGGTCCAGAACCCCCACCTGCGGGAGCTGCTCGACCGGGTGCTGGGCCCCGAGGCGCCGACCTGGCCTGCGTACCGCGACGCTCCGGCCGCCAAGCGCTACCACCAGGCCTACCGGCATGGGCTGCTCGAGCACTCGCTCAGCGTCGGCGAGGCGGTCGCCGTGATCTCGACCACGTTTCCGGGCATCGACCGCGACGTCGCGATCACCGGCGCGCTGCTGCACGACATCGGCAAGCTCGACGCCTACACGTCCGACCCGCTTGCGATCGACCTCACCGACCTCGGCAAGCTGCACGGCGAGATCCCGCTCGGCTACTTCCGGATCCGCGCCGAGATCGAGGCGATCCCCGGCTTCCCCGCCGAGCTCGCGGCTGCGGTCCTGCACATCATCCTCAGCCACCACGGCCAGCTCGAGCACGGCTCGCCGGTCGTCCCGTGCACGCGCGAGGCGACGCTCGTGCACATGATCGACAACCTGGGCGGGAAGCTCGGCTCGTTCGACCGGCTCGAGAAGGAGCTGCCGCACGGCTCCTCCTGGTCGGCGTACGATCGCGCGCTCGGCGGCGGCGCGTACTTCGCCGCGCGCGCCGCCTAAGCGGCGGGCTCCCCGTCGAGCAGCGCGTCGATCATGACGCGCAGCTCCTCGGCGGCGGCGTGGATGCGGGCGGCGTAGTCGCGCCGCGCCGCGTCGGAGATCGGACGGTCGGCGGCCAGCATCTCGGAGAAGCCGGTGACGATGGTCAGCGGCGTCCGCAGGTCATGCTGGAGTCGGCGCCGCTCGTCCTCGGTCACATGCCCTCCGGCCCCGAGATGTACCCCTCGCGCAACGCGATCGCCACCGCGTGCACGCGCGTGTGGGCCTCGAGCTTGCTCATCGCGTTGCGGATGTGGGTCTTGACCGTCTCGCTGGAGAGCACGAGCCGCTCGGCGACGTCCTCGCCGGTGAGGCCCTGCGAGAGCAGGTCCATGATCTCGCGCTCGCGCTTGGAGAGCGACGGCATCCGCTGCGTAGCCTGCCGCGACAGCAGCGCCGGGCGCAACCGCGGGTCGACGTACGTGCCGCCGTCGGCGACGGTCTCGAGCGCGCCGGTCAGCTCGTTCGGCGTCCCCTCCTTGAGCGCGTAGCCGCTGGCGCCCGAGTCCAGGCCGCTGATCAGCAGCTCGACGTCGCTGGAGCCGGTGTAGAGGACGATGCGACGGCCCGGGTCTTCACGCAGCACCGCGCGGGTGAGGTCGATCCCCGAGTCCTCGCCGAGCCGGATGTCGACGAGCGAGACGTCGGGCTCCAGGCGCTCGATCAGCTCGCGGCCCTCGGCCGCAGTCCCTGCGGTCCCGACCACCTCGCAGCCCTCGCGGCCGAGCAGCAGTTCGAGCCCCTCGCGCAGGGCCTGATGATCTTCGATGAGGACAAGGCGCAACCGTTCAAACTCCCGCAAAGAGCGCGTGCCCACAGGGTAGGGGGATCGCGTCGGAACGGTCGCCTCTATGGTGAGGAGCAGGTTTGGCGAAGGACACCGAAAAGCTGATCAGGCAGCTCTCGCTGATCTCCTATCTGATGGCCGAGCGCCGGCCTGTGACCGCGACCGAGATCCGGCGGGACGTCGAGGGGTACTCGGACATGACCGAGGACGCCTTCGCCCGCCGCTTCTACGCCGACCGCGCCGAGCTCGACGCGCTCGGGATCCACCTCACCGTCGACAAGCCCGCAGACGGGTTCTCCGAGCAGGAGAACTACTCGCTCGCGCCCGAGGCGTTCCACCTCCCGGCGATCGAGTTCACCGACGACGAGCGCGCAGCGCTGCAGACCGCGCTCACGCTGCTCGACGGCGAGTTCGCCTACGCGGAGCCGCTGCGGCTCGCGCTGCAGCAGATCACGTGGGGCCGCCCGAGCCCGCTGGGCTCCGGCCTGCGGCAGACGATCGGGCTCGGCATCACCGCGTCGGCGGGCGGGGCCGAGCTGTCGGCGCGGCTGGCGAAGATCGACACCGCGATCTACCGCCGCAAGCGGATCGAGTTCGAGTACTACACGATGCAGCGCGACGAGACCGCGCTGCGCAAGGTCGACCCCTACCACCTGCTGTTCGAGGGCGGCCAGTTCTACCTCGTCGGCCACTCACACGAGCGTGACGCCGTGCGCGTGTTCAAGCTCTCGCGGATCCGCGGCAAGGTCGCATACGCGACCAAGGCCGAGCACGACTTCCAGCGCCCGGCCGACTTCGACCCGCGCGAGTACGCGGGCCGCATCCGGTGGCAGCTCGGCGACCCCGTCGGCACCGCCGAGGTGTGGGTGTCCGACGACGTCTCGTGGTACGTCGAGCGCCAGTTCGGCGGCTACGGCGAGCTGCGTGACAGCGTCTTCCACACCGAGTACGCGATCCCGCGGCTCGTGATCTCGTGGGCGCTCGAGCTGCGCGAGCACGCGCGTATCGAGGGCCCGCCGGAGCTGGTGGAGGAGTCGCGCCGGAGGATCGACAGGATCATCGAGCTGCATCGCGGCGAGCCGCCGGCGGTGCCCGCCGCGCGGCCGCCGACCACCCCGGAGGTCGATGCCAACGGTCGCGGGCGCGGCGAGCCCGCCGGGACGATCCGGCCGGAGCGGTTCGCGCGGCTGGTCACGCTCGCATCGGTGCTGATCGCAGCCGGCCGCGAGGGCCGGCGGCTGCCCGTCGACGAGGTCTGCGAGCAGCTCAAGATGTCCCCGCAGGAGCTGCGCGAGGACATCTCGGTGCTCAACGTCGTCAACTTCGGCGGCGGCGCCTACGTCATCTACGCCGAGGTGCTGCCCAGCGGCGAGATCGAAGTCGACCCCGAGCCGTACTCGGACACGTTCGACCGGCCGGCGCGGCTGCTCCCGATCGAGGCGAAGGCGCTCGTGGCCGCGATCGACCTCCTCAACCTCGCACAGCCCGAGCTCGGCACCGCCCGCGACAAGGTGGTCGAGGCGCTCGGCCACGACCCGGTCGAGGAGGGGCTGCAGATCACGTCCCCGACGGTCGCGGACGAGGTCGCCCACACGGTCGAGCGCGCGGTGCACGAGAGCCGGCTGCTGGAGATCGAGTACTGGTCGGGCGAGCAGCGCTTCTCGGAGCGCCGCGTCGAGCCGTACGCGCTGTTCAACGGTCGCGAGGCCTGGTACGTCGCCGCCTACGAGGACCGCCTGAAGCACTTCCGGCTCGACCGGATCAAGCGCGCGGTCGCGCTCGACGAGCACTTCGAGCGGCGGCCCGAGCTGGCGCCGCTGGCCGACATCGGCGGCTGGCCGCGGACCGGCGAGATCGAGGGCTCGCAGATCGCGCGCGTGTGGATCTCGCCCGACCAGGCGCGCTGGGCCCGGGAGGAGCGGACCGTCGTCGCCGAGCACGAGGACGGCTCGATCGTCGTCGAGCTGCCGTTCCAGGGCATCGACTGGCTCGTCAAGCAGATCCTCAAGGAGGCCGGCGACGCCGCCGTGCTCGAGCCGCAGACCGCGCGCGAGGCGGTGCTGGCCGCCGCCGAGCGCCTGCTCGCGCCCTCAGGCCCCTAGCCGCCGCGGAGCGCCTGCTCGCGCCCTCGGGCCCCTAGTAGGCTGCACCGCCGATGGACCAGCTCAAGGGTCTGATCCTGTCCGGCGGGCGCGGGACGCGGCTGCGGCCGATCACGTTCACGTCGGCGAAGCAGCTCGTCCCGGTGGCGAACAAGCCGGTGCTGTTCTACGGCATCGAGGCGATGGCGGCCGCCGGGATCGGCGAGGTCGGCATCATCATCGCGCCGGAGACCGGGGACGAGATCCGCGACGCCGCGGGCGACGGGTCGCAGTTCGGCGTGCGGATCGAGTACATCGTGCAGGACGAGCCGGCCGGCCTCGCCCACGCGGTGCTCACGGCCGAGCCGTTCCTCGGCGAGTCGCCGTTCGTGATGTACCTCGGCGACAACCTGCTGCAGGGCGGCATGGAGGACCTGGTGCAGGATTTCCGCGAGCATGCGCCCGAGGCCCTGATCCTATTGACGCCGGTGCCCGATCCCCAGAACTACGGGGTCGCGGAGCTCGGCGGCGACGGCGCCGTCCTGCGGCTGGTCGAGAAGCCGCCGGAGCCGGCGACCGACCTCGCGCTCGTCGGCGTCTACATGTTCACGCCGCTGATCCACGACGCCGCCCGGGCGATCGAGCCCTCGGGGCGCGGGGAGCTCGAGATCACCGACGCGATCCAGTGGCTGGTGGACAACGGCAAGCGCGTCGAGCCGCACGTCGTGCGCGGGTGGTGGAAGGACACCGGCCGGCTGGAGGACATGCTCGAGGCCAACCGGCTGATCCTCGACACGGTCGTGCGGCGGATCGACGGCGTGGTCGACGACGCGCAGGTCGACGGCCGCGTGGTGGTGGAGAACGGCGCGCTGCTCGAGCGGTCGACCGTGCGCGGCCCGGCGGTCATCGGCGAGGGCGCCGTGGTCCGCGACGCCTACATCGGCCCGTACACGGCGGTCGGCCGCAACTGCGTGATCGAGCGCGCCGAGGTGGAGCACTCGATCCTGCTCGAGGGGTCGTCGGTGCGGAACCTCGACGGGCGGATGGAGTCCTCCCTGCTCGGTCGCGACGTCGCGATCTCGCGCGGGAACCGCCAGCCGCGCGCGTACCGGTTCATGGTCGGCGACAAGTCGGAGATCGGGATCCCGTAGGGCGGGATGATGGGCCGGGACCTCGTCGCCCGCGTCCTCGTGTACGTCGCCGCCGTGCTCAGTGTGGCGGCCGTGGTGGCCGGCTACGTGCGCTACGAGCTGCTCTCGCAGCGGCACTTCTCCGACCGCGCAGCGGCAGCGCTCGCCGACCCCGACGTCAGGAGCGTCCTCGGCCGCGAGATCACCGACCGCGTGGTCCTGCGGTCCGAGCCCGATCTCGTCGCCGCGAAGCCGCTGATCGAGGCGGCGGTGGCGGGGGTCGCCGGCTCGGAGCCGTTCCTGGCGGTCTTCGAGGACGGCGTCCGCCGCCTGCACGCGGCGCTGCTGTCGGGCAGCGACACCCGCGCGCTGCTCGACCTGCAGGACGTCGGCGTACTTGTGCAGTCGGCACTGGGCCGACTTCCAGTCCGGGGGCTGGACCAGATCCACGAGGACATCGCGCTCCGGCTCGCGGCCGTCAACGACGTCACCCGGACCACCGCGGAGACCGCCGACCGCCTGCGCGTGCTGTCGCTGCTCCTGATCGTCGCGGCGCTCGCCGCAGCGGCCGCGAGCATCTGGCTGTCGACGGACTGGCGGCGGGCGGTGCAGGTGCTGGGCTTCTCGATCGCCGGCTTCGCGGTCGCCGCGATCCTGGTGCTGACCGGTGCGCGCGTGGCGGTCGCGCGGCTCGTGAGCGACCGGGAGGTCGACCGCCACGCGGCCGACGCGGTGTGGAACGCGTTCCTCGGCGACCTCACCGGCCTGCTCGTGCTGGTCGCCGCACTCGGCACGACCGTCGCCGCCGCGTTCGCGACGCAGGCGACGCTGCCGAACCTGGTGCCGACGCTCGAGCGCGGCTGGGACCTCGTCTCGCGGCCACCGCGCCGCATGGTCTGGCGCGTCGCGCGCGGGGCGGCGCTCGTGGTCGCCGGCCTCGCCACCGTGCTGCAGCCGCTCGTCGCGCTGCGCGTGATCTTCATCGCCGCCGGCCTGGTCGTGCTGTACGGCGGGGTGGCGGAGCTGCTGGCGACGGCGCGGGCCCGCCGCGTCACGCGCCACGAGCTCGGCCGGCGGGCGGTCGCCGCCTCGTTCGCGCCGGCCGCGGTCGGCGTGCTCGCGCTCGCCGCCGTGCTCGTGTTCCTGCGCACCGGCGGCGCGACCGCGCCGGCCGCGGTCCGGACGGTGGCGTGCAACGGGCACGTCGAGCTGTGCTCGAAGCGGCTGGACGAGGTCACGCTCCCGGCGACGCACAACTCGATGTCGACGGCGGCGGACGACTGGTACTCGAGCATCCAGACGCTGTCGATCCGCGACCAGCTCCGGGCCGGTGTGCGCGGGCTCCTGATCGACGCCCACTACGGGCTGCGGGCGGGCGACGCCGTGCGCACCGACCTGTCGGAGGCGTCCGAGCGCGCGGGCAACACGGACCGCAAGCTCTACGAGCAGACGCTCGGCCCCGACGGGCTGGCCGCGATCCAGCGGATCCGCGACCGCGTGCTCCCGGGCGAGGGCGAGCCGGGTGTGTTCCTCTGCCATCGCTTCTGCGAGCTGGGCGCCACCGAGATCACGGGCGCGCTGCGCGACATGCGCGACTTCCTGGTCGAGCAGCCGGACGAGGTGCTGGTGATCGTGATCGAGGACTACGTGCTGCCGGCCGCGATCGTCGCCGCGTTCGAGGAGTCCGGGCTGGCCGAAAAGGTATTCGTCCCGCCCGCCCCGCCTGCGGGTCCCTACCCGACGCTGCGCGAGATGATCGACAGCGGGCACCAGGTCGTCGTCTACGCAGAGCGGGCCGGCGGTGACGCGCCGTGGTACACGGCCGGCTACGACGCCGCGATCCAGGAGACGCCGTACTCGTTCCGGCGCCGCACGGCGCTGCTGACCGAGCCGGCGAACTGGCCGGCGAGCTGCGCGCCGAACCGCGGGCCGGACGACGCGCCGCTCCTGCTCATGAACCACTGGATCAACACGGATCCGACGCCCCGGCCGTCGAACGCCGCGATCGTGAACGCGCGCGACGTGCTCGTGGGGCGGGCACGAGAGTGCGAGCGGATCCGGGGACAGCGCGTCAACCTGCTCGCCGTCGATTTCTTCGGGCAGGGCGACGTGGCGGGCGCCGCAGATGCGCTCAACGGGGTCGGCTAGCCAGGACCTCGTCGAGGCCCGCGAGGTATCTCATCGCGCGGCCTCGATCGCGGGCACGCCCGGTCCTACCGCGCCGGCGCCGATCCGACGGCCGGCGACCGTCACGACCGCGAGCCCGAGGCACAGCGTGGACAGCGCGAGCGGGAGCGACGTCGCCTCCGCGAAGAAGCCGATGAAGGGCGGGCCGGCGAGGAAGCCGATCGAGCCCATCGAGCTCACGGCGGCGATGTTCGGGCCCGACTCGCCCGTGGGCGCATGGCCCGCGGCGCTGAAGATGAGCGGGACGCCGTTGGCGACGCCGATCCCCACGAGGAAGAAGCCGCCGATGGCCAGCGCGGGGTCGGCGAGCAGCAGCATGCCGCCGAGCGCGAAACCGGCGAGCGCGGTCCCTCCCTGCATCAGGGTCGCGGCGCCGAGCCGGTGGTTGAGCCAGTCGCCGAACACGCGGCCCGCGGTCATGCCGCCCGAGAAGGCCGCGAAGGCGAGCGCGGCGACGGCGGTGGTGGTCCCGAGGTCGCGGGTCAGGTAGACGCCGCCCCAGTCCGCCATCGCGCCCTCCGTGACCATGATGATGAGGCACAGGAGCGCGAGCACGACCACGCCGCGGGTCGGCCGGACGAAGCCGGACGGGGCGTCGGCGGTGGCCGATCCCACGCCGAGCCGTCGCAGGCAGGCGACGAGCAACAGCAGGAGGGCGGCGGTGGCGAGGAGCGTCTCGGTGCGCGGGTCGAGCCCGAGGCCGCCGGCGATGGCGACGAGCGCCGCTCCCGCGAGGCCGCCGAAGCTCCAGCCGGCGTGCAGGGAGGACATGATCGGGCGGTGCAGGATGCGCTCGACCGCGACGCCGTGGGCGTTCATCGAGACGTCCATCGCGCCGCTCGAGGCGCCGAGGACGACGAGCGCGAGGGGCAGCAGCCACGGTTCGGGGGCCAGCAGCGGGAGCGGGAGGACGAGGGCGCAGACGGTGCCGGCGATGCGGGTCGCGCGAACGCTGCCGAGCCGCACGATGGCCTGGCCCATGATCGGGAGGGCGACGATCACGCCGATCGACATCGCGAGGATCACGAGGCCGAGCGTGCTCTTGGAGAAGTCGAAGCGATCCTGGATCCACGCGATGTGCGCCACCCACGTGCCGATCACCGCGCCGTTCACGAAGAAGACGCCGAAGGTCGCTGCTCGCTGGGTCATGCGCGCACCACGCTGACGCCGGCTTCGGTGTAGGCGGCGGTGAGATCCTCGTCGGCGTCGGTCACCAGGTGCGTGAGGTCGGCCAGCGGGGTTACGAACCACGGGCTGGCGGTGCGGAGCTTGTCGGCGGTCGCGAGCGCGATCACCTCGGCCGACGCCTCGACCATGGCCCGCTTGACGTGCGCCTCGTCGTGGTGGGCGGTGGTCACGCCGAGCTCCGGGTGGAGGCTGCAGATGCCGAGCACGCAGGCGTCGGCGCGGACCTGGCGGAGCGCGTCGACGGCGGCGGCGCCGACCGCGACCTGCGACTCCTTGAGCAGCCACCCGCCGATCAGCACGACCTCCGCGCGCGGGTGGGAGGCGAGCGCGACGGCGACCGGCGGCGCGTTGGTGAGGACCGTGCAGTCGCGGTGGGGCGGGAGGCGGCGGGCGAGCTCGAGCGCAGTCGTGCCGCCGTCGAGCACGAGCACGTTCACGCTCTCGAGCAGCGGGAGCGCCGCCTGGGCGAGGTGTGCCTTCGCCTCGGGGGCGACGTGCAGCCGTTGCTCGAAGCTCCCCGCCGCGGGTGGCGGGGGAAGCGCGCCGCCATGCACGCGCTGCACGTGCCCGCCGGCCGCCAGCTCCCGCAGGTCGCGCCGCACCGTGTCGTCGGACACGCCGAGCGACGCGACGAGCTCGGACGCGACGACCTTCCCGTCGCGCTCGAGCCGTTCGAGGATCACCCTGCGGCGTTCGGCGGTCAGCACCGCTGCGGTTTATAGCACGATGCTGCGGGTTTCTGCCGGTTTCAGACCCCCGCCGGCGAGCTTCTGCTGCTGGCGCTCGGGGCTGATCTCGACGACGTTCCAGGCGAGCCGGACCGCCCGCATCGCCCGGATGAGCCAGGCCGTGGGATCGACCTCCCACCAGCGCAGCCCGTGCACCGCCGAGCGCGGGAAGGCGTGGTGGTTGTGGTGCCAGCTCTCGCCGAACGAGAACGGCGCCAGCCAGAACACGTTGGTCGAGTGGTCCTCGACCGCGAAGCGGCGGGTCCCGAAGAAGTGGCAGACCGAGTTGATCGACCACGTGACGTGGTGGAGCGCGAAGATCCGGACCGGGCCGCCCCACAGCGCCGCGGTCAGCGCGCCGGCCAGCGTGCCGTCGATCGCCCAGCCGAGCCCGAACGGGAGCAGAAGCCCGACCACCACCCACAGGCCGAACGTGCGGTGGATGACCTGCATCCCGCGATCCTCGTAGAGGTCCCTCGCGTAGCGGCTGTGCTCGGACGTCCCGGAGGCCTCGAACAGCCAGCCCATGTGCGCGTACCAGAGGCCCGCGATGGCGCCGCGCACCCCGCCGCCATGGCCGTGCGGCGAGTGCGGATCGCCCTCCTTGTCGGTGTGCGCGTGGTGCTTGCGATGGTCGGCCACCCACGACATCACCGGGCCCTGGACCGCGATCGAGCCGAGGATCGCCAGCGTGTACTCGACCGGCTTGAAGGTCTGGAAGGAGCGGTGGGTCAGGAGCCGATGGAACCCGAGCGTGACCCCATAGCCGCTGATCACGTACATCAGGAGCATCACCGCGAGGTCGCTCCAGTCCACCAGCGTGTTCCACAGCAGCACGACGGCGGCGACGAAGCCGAGGAACGGGAGCAGGACCCCGGCCAGGTTGAACCAGCGGTGAAGGGCGCTCACGAGGTGTGCGCGCGGAGGATGGCGATCATGATGTTGAGTCCTACCCGCAGCGAGCCCGCTCTGCATCGCACCGGGCGAACGATTCGAGGCACGACTGCTGTAGCCTCGTGATAAATGGCGACCCCGGCCGCCCGAACCAGCTTCGCCGCCGTGCCGCCCGAGGCCGCCGACGTGCTGCGCCCGGCCCTGCCCGGCCTCGCGGACGAGATGATCGCCGCCATCTCCCTCGAGGTGCCCGACTACGCGCGAGCGATGGAGGGGACGTTCGGCCAGCTCGTCCGGCTCGGCGTCGAGGTAGCGCTCAACCGCTTCATGGACATGGTCGCCGACCCGGCCGCGGACGTCACTCGGGCGCGCGACACCTACGTCAACCTCGGCCGCGGCGAGTTCCACGCCGGCCGCAGCCTCGACGCCCTGATGGCGGCCTACCGGGTCGGCGCCCGGCTCGCGTGGCGACGGTTCGTCGAGGCCGGCACCAGCGCCGGCCTGCCGCCGGACGCGCTGTACTCGCTCGGCGAGGCGATCTTCGCCTACATCGACGAGATCTCCGCCGAGTCGGCCGATGGCTACGCCGAGGAGCAGTCCGCCGCGGCGGGCGAGAGCCACCGGCGGCGGCGGCGGCTCGTGCGGCTCCTCGCGCAGGACCCGCCGGCCTCGCAGGAGGCGATCCGCACCGCCGCCCAGGCCGCCGCCTGGGCGCCGCCGCGCGGGCTGGCCGCGCTGGTGGCGGCCGCCGCGGACACCGCCGCCGGCGCCGAAGCCGGCGGCACGCCCCCCGGCGGCGGCGGTGAGCCCGTGCCCGGGGAGGAGATCGTGGAAGCGATCGGCGTGCGCCTCGCGCGCCGGCTCGGCGGCGGGGCGATCGGCGGCGCCGCGGGCGGCCTGGCCTGCGTCTTCGTCCCCGACCCCGACGCCCCGGGCCGTCGCCGGCAGATCGTCGCCGCGGTCGACGAGGTCGGCGGGCGGCGACCGCCGCGCGCGCCGAGGCGCGCGGACGCGGAGCGCGCGGTCGTCCGGCACGACCGCAGGCCGGGAGGAGGGCGGGCCGCCGGTGGCCATCGGCCCCACCGTCCCGTGGCACGCGGCCGCCGCGAGCCTCAAACGTGCTGCCGCGGCATACCGGCTGGCCTCCGCCGGCGGCGTCGGCGACGCGCCGCTCGTGGTCGCCGAGGACCACCTCGCCACGCTGCTGCTCACCTCGGACCGCGGCCTGGCGGCCGACCTCGCCGCGTCGCGGCTCGCGCCGCTCGCCAGCCTCGCCGACGGTCCCCGCGCCCGCCTGACCGAGACGCTGCGGGCCTGGCTCGACCGTCCCGGCCAGGTGCAGGCGGTCGCCGCCGAGCTCGGCGTGCACCCCCAGACGGTGCGCTATCGCCTGCGCCAACTGCGCGAGCTGTTCGGCACCCGGCTCGAGGATCCGGACGCCCGCTTCGAGCTCTCGCTGGCCCTTCGGGTGGCCTAAGTGCGCTATTCATGTGCGCCATGCGCCTCCTCGTGACGGGGGCCGCGGGCATGCTGGGCCGCGACGTCGTGACCGCCGCAGGGGACGCCGGCCACGAGGTCGCCGCAGTTGCCCGGGCCGAGCTCGACATGACCGACCAGGACGCCGTGCGGGCCGTCATCGCCGCCGCCCGCCCCGACGCCGTGATCAACTGCGCTGCCTGGACCGACGTCGACGCCGCCGAGGCCGAAGAGACCGCCGCGACCGCCGTCAACGGCGCCGGCGCGGGCCACGTCGCCAAGGCGGCAGCCGAGGCCGGCGCGCTCCTCGTCCACGTCTCGACCGACTACGTCTTCGACGGCACCGCCACCGAGCCGTACCCCGAAGCCGCGCCGCCAGCGCCCCGCTCGGCCTACGGCCGCTCCAAGCTCGCCGGCGAGCAGGCGGTCGCCGCCGCCGGCGGCCGCGCGGCGATCGTGCGCTCGTCGTGGCTGTTCGGCCCGCACGGCAGGAACTTCGTGGACACCATGCGGCGTCTCGGCGCCGAGCGAGAGGAGATCGCCGTGGTCGACGACCAGGTCGGCTGCCCCACCTACACCGGGCACCTGGCGCCCGCACTCGTCCAGATCGCCGAGCGCAAGCTGGCGGGCGTGCTGCACGTCGCCGGCGGCGGCCGCTGCTCGTGGTTCGAGCTCGCCGCCGCCACGTTCGAGGAGGCGGGCATCGACTGTCGCGTGAAGCCGCAGCGCACCGCCGACCTCGATCGCCCGGCGCCGCGTCCCGCGTTCTCCGCGCTCGCATCCACCCGCGCCGACGCGCCGACACTCCCGCCCTGGCGTGAGGGGCTCAGGGCCCATCTGAAGGTCGGGGTGGCAGCATGAGGCTGCTCGTCGCCGGCGGAGCCGGCTTCATCGGCTCGAACTTCGTCCGCCTGCGCCTGGCCGACCAGGGCGACGAGATCACCGTCCTCGACAAGCTCACCTACGCGGGCCGGCGGGAGAACCTGGAGGACCTCGACGTCAAGCTCGTCGTCGGCGGGATCGAGGACCCCGAGAAGGTGGCCGAGGCGATCGAGGGCGCGGACGCGATCGTCAACTTCGCCGCCGAGACCCACGTCGACCGCTCGATCACCGAGCCCGACGCGTTCGTCACGACCCACGCCCAGGGCACCTACATCCTGCTCGAGGCCGCCCGCGAGCGCGGCCTGCGCTACGTGCAGGTCTCGACCGACGAGGTGTACGGCTCGATCGAGTCCGGCTCGTTCACCGAGGAGTCGCCGCTCCAGCCCTCGTCCCCCTACTCGGCGACCAAGGCCGGCGCCGACCTCCTCGTCGCGTCCTACCGCCACACCTACGGGCTCGAGACCGTGATCTGCCGCGGCTCGAACAACTACGGGCCGTACCAGTACCCCGAGAAGCTGATCCCGCTGATGGTCCTCAACGCCATGCACGGCGACCGGCTGCCCGTCTACGGCGACGGCATGCAGGTCCGCAACTGGATCTACGTGGAGGACTTCGCGCGCGGGATCGGCACCGTGCTCGAGCGCGGCGAGCCGGGCGAGGTCTACAACGTCGGCGGCCCCGACGAGGCCCCGAACATCGAGGTCGTCAAGCGGATCATCGAGTACACCGGCGCGAGCGAGGACCTGATCGAGTACGTCACCGACCGCCCCGGCCACGACCGCCGCTACTCGCTCGGCTCCGAGAAGGTCAGGGGCCTCGGCTGGGAGGCGCAGGTCCGGTTCGCCGAAGGGCTGGAGCGGACCGTCGCCTGGTACCGCGACAACCGCGCGTGGTGGGAGCCGATCCGCTCCGGCGACTACCGCGCGTACTACGAGCGCCAGTACGGTCGCGCGCTGGGCTGAGGCGCGGCCGCTCGGCGGGCTGAGCCCTGCCGATCACTCGGGCTTCCTGCGCGCCGATCCGGGTACTAGGCTGCCGCCGGTCTACTCAGGGAGGCACCGACCTTGTCCGCGCCGTCGTACACGCCGCAGCTCCGACCGCTGTCCGTCGGGGAGATCCTCGACGCCGGTTTCCGGCTCTTCCACGCGCGATTCGTCACGCTGGTGCTGTGCGTGCTGGTGCCGGTCGTGCCGCTCGAGATCCTGTCGACGGCGCTGCAGGCGTCGGTCGACCCGAACGCGTTCGACCTCGACAGCACGGAGACCGTCGACAGTGGGAGCGCGCTGGCCGGCACGCTAGTCGCCGCCGTGCTCCAGTTCGCGGCCGCCGCACTTGCGGTCGCCGCGTGCTTCAAGGCCGTGAGCGCGGCCTACCTCGGCGAACGGGCAGGAGTCGGCGAGTCGCTGCGCTACGGGCTCGGCCGGCTGCTGCCCCTGCTCGTCGCCTACATCCTCTTCATGATCATCTTCGTGCTCGGTTTCGTCGCGCTGATAATCCCGGGCATCTGGCTCGCCACGAAGCTCTCGATGACCTTCCCGGCGGTTGTGTTCGAGCGCAAGGGGCCGTTCGCCGCGATCGGGCGCTCGTGGAGCCTCACGGGCGGGAACTTCTGGCGCACGCTCGGCACGCTCATCGTGGTCTTCCTGATCGCGTTCGTGCTGCAGCTCGTGCTCGGCGGCATCGTCGGCGGGATCCTCGGCGCATCGGACAGCGTGAGCGAGTTGACCGTCGCGATCGTCCTGACGCTCGTGAACCTGATCACGCTCGCGCTGACGTACCCGCTGTGGGCGGCCGTCACGACCGTCATCTACTACGACCTGCGGGTCCGCAACGAGGGCTTCGACCTCCAGCTCCTGGCGCAGGGCATGGGCGCCGACGCGGCGCGCTTCGAGTCCGCGCCCGAGCGCCCCGTCGCGCCGCCGCCCGAGCCGGCCGGCGGCGGGTTCGTCCCGCCGGAGGGGCGCCCGACGTCGTCGTGAGCGGCCGCCTCGCCGCGGCGCTCGTCGCGGCGCTCGCGCTCGCGGCGCCCGCGGTCGCGTCGGCCGACGACGCGACCCGGGCCGAGCTCGTGGCACTCGCCGAGCGCGCGGACACCGACACCGCCGCCCGCGAGCGGCTGCTGGCCGTCGACCGCGTCGACGGCCGGCCGGTCGCGGTGCGCGAGGCGCTGGCCGGCGCGCGCGGCGACGAACTCACGGATCGCGCCCAGGCCCTCGCCGCGAGCGTGCGGACCACCGACGCCGGCTCGCCCGCCGACGACCGCCGCCGCGCGCAGGCGGTGCTCGCCGAGCGCCGCTTCAAAGGCGCCGGAGTGCCGCGGCCGTTCGCCGGCCCGATCGAGTGGCTCGGCGACCGCCTTCAGCCGATCGCGGACTGGATCGACGACCTCGGGGCCGACGTCCCGGGCGGCCCGATCGTCCTGTGGATGGCGCTCGCTGGGCTCGTGATCCTGGCCGCCGGCACCATCACCTCGACCGCGATCGGGCGGCGGGCCATCGCCGTCGAGCGGGCGCTCGCCGCAGCGCTCCCCGCGAGCGAGGACCCGCGCGCGCTCGAGCGCGAGGCCGATCGGGCGGAGCGCGACGGCGACTACGGGCGCGCGGTGCGCCTGCGGTTCCGTGCGGGCCTCCTGCGGCTCGACCGGCGTCACGTGATCGAGTACCGGCCGTCCCTGACCACCGGCGAGGTCGCCCGCGCGGTCTCGTCGCCGGCCTTCGCCGAGGTCGGCGAGCGGTTCGACGCGATCGCGTACGGCGGCCACCCGGCCGGTCGCGACGACGCTGAGAACGCGCGCCGCGGCTGGGCGGAGGTGCTCGCACGATGAGACGCGAGACGAAGGCGGTCATCGGGATCGGCGTCGTTCTCGGCGCGCTGCTCGCGATCACGGTCGTGCTCGACGCGCTCGTGCCGAGCCCGGGCGGGCCGCGCTCCTCGTCGTTCGCCACCGCGCCGGACGGCCTCGCCGCGTGGGCCGACCTCGCGCGCCGCTCCGGCCGCGACGTCCGCGCGCTGCGCGAACGGTGGTCGGACGACACCGCGCCCAACGGAGGCACCGTCGTGGTGCTCGATCCGGACGACCTCACGCGCGGGCAGGCCCGTGCGCTGCGACGCTTCGCCGAGCGCGGCGGCCGCGTGGTGGTGGGCGGGAGCGACCCCGGCCCGTGGATCGACGAGCTGGCCGGCGGCCTCGAGTGGCGGGACGGCGGCGAGGAGGCCGCCCGGGTGCTCCTGCCGGCCCCCGAGACCGGCGCGGCATCGACGCTGCGCACCGCCGAGGTCGGCCACTGGGAGCGCGCCGGCGGCGCCTTGCCCGTCGCTTCGGGACGCGGCGGTCCGATCGTGCTCGTGCGGACCGCGGGCGCGGGTCGGATCGCGCTCGTAGCCGACCCCTCGCCGCTCCAGAACCGCCTGCTCGACGACGCCGACAACGCGGCGCTCGCGCTGGCGCTGGCCGGGCCCGGCCCGGTGACGTTCGTCGAGAGCGTTCACGGCTACGGCACCGCCACCGGCCTCGCCGCGCTCCCCGCGCGCTTCGGGTGGGCGCTGATCCTGCTCGCCCTCAGCGGCCTGCTGCTGATCGCCGCGCGGTGGCGTCGCCTCGGCCCTCCCGAGCCGCCGGAGGAGCCGCTGTTCCCGCCGCGCCGCGCGTACGTCGACGCGCTCGCGGCCACGGTGGCGCGCAGTCGCGACCGCTCGGCGGCGGTCGAGTCCGTACGTGCGGCGGCGCGCGAGCGGCTCGAGCGCACGGCCGACGACGAGGCGCGGGCGCTGCTCGAGCTCGAAGATGACATCGCGGCGGGGCGCGCGCTGGCGCGGCTCAGTGGGGAGGGACGACGTGCGTGACGTCTACGAGGCGGTGCAGGGCGAGGTCGGCAAGGTGGTCGTCGGCCAGGAGCAGATGACCGCCACCGCGCTTGCCGCGGCCTCGCTCGGCGGCCACGTGCTGCTCGAGGGCCCGCCGGGCGTCGCCAAGACGCTGCTCGCGGCGGCGCTGTCGCGCGCGCTCGGGCTCGACTTCCGGCGGATCCAGTTCACGCCCGACATGCTGCCCAGCGACGTCACCGGCAACGTCGCGCTGCGCGGCGGCGAGCTCGTCTTCCGCCGCGGGCCGGTGTTCACGAACGTGCTGCTGGCCGACGAGATCAACCGGACGCCGCCGAAGACGCAAGCCGCGCTGCTGGAGGCGATGCAGGAGCGCCAGGTGTCGGTCGAGGGGCGGCCGGAGCCGCTCCCCGACCCGTTCCTCGTGCTCGCGACCCAGAACCCGATCGAGTACGAGGGAACGTACGCGCTGCCGGAGGCGCAGCTCGACCGCTTCCTCGTGCGGCTCGCCGTCGACTATCCGGACGAGGACGCGGAGCTGCGGATGCTCGCCCTCGAGCGCCGCGGCGTCGGACCGGGCGACCTCGACGCGGTGCGCCCGGTGGTCGGCGCGGACGCGCTGCGCGAGGCCCGCGCGCAGGTCGACGCGACGCGTGTCGACGACGAGGTCGCGCGCTATGTGATCGCGGTCGTGCGACGCACCCGCGAGCTGCCCAGCGTGCAGCTCGGCGCCAGCCCGCGGGCGGCGGTCCACCTGCTCGGCGCCGCCAAGGCGGCCGCCCGCCTGGCGGGCCGCGACTACGTGACCCCCGACGACGTCGGCGGCATGGCGACTGCCGTCCTCGCCCACCGGCTCGTCCTCACGCCGGAGGCGGAGCTCGAGCGCTACGGCGGCGCCGACGCCGTCCGGACCGCCCTGGGAGAGGTGCCGGTGCCGCGATGAGCCCAGCGCCGCGCGCCGCCGCCGTCCTGGCGGCCATCGCGGTCCTCACCGCGCTCACCTCGCCCGCCGTCGGGGCGCTTGCGGCGCTCCTGCTTGCGGGGGCGATCTCCGCCGACGCGCTCGCGGTCCGCCGCCGCCCGGACGTCCGCCGGCGGGTGCGCACGAATCTCGCCCGCGGCGTGCCGACGCCGCTGCGCGTCGACGTCTACGGCCCCGGCCGCACCCGCCTGCGCCAGCCCGCGCCGGCGGCGCTCGAGGTCGCGCCCCGCGAAGGCGACGGGCGGCTGGAGGCCACGCTCACCCCGCGCCGCCGCGGCCGCCACGAGCTCGGGCCCGTCGCCGTACGCAGCGAGGGCCCGCTGAGGCTCGGCCGGTGGCACCACGAGGGCGCGGGCACCGAGCGCGTCACCGTCTACCCGGACGTGCCATCGGCGCGCCGGCTCGCGCTCGCCGTCCGCCAAGGCCGCTTCCGCGAGGCCGGCCGCCTCACCCGCGGGCCGCTCGGGCTGGGCACGGAGTTCGAGTCGATCCGCGACTACGAGCCCGACGACGACGTCCGGCAGGTCAACTGGCGCGCGACCGAGCGGATGCAGCGGCCGATGAGCAACCAGTACCGGGTCGAGCAGGACCGCGAGGTGATGCTGCTGATCGACTCCGGGCGGCTGATGGCGTCGCCGCTCGCCGACCGCACACGGCTCGACGTGGCGGTCGACGCCGCGGTGGCGGTCGCGCTGGTGGCGGACGTGCTCGGCGACCGCGCCGGCACGCTGGCCTTCGACCGCGAGGTGCGCCGCCAACTCGCGCCGCGGCGCGCCGGCGGCCGCGCCGTCGTGCGCGCGCTGCTCGACCTCGAGCCGCGCGCCGCCGAGCCCGACTACGAGCTGGCGTTCCGCAGCGTCGAGGGCTCCAAGCGCTCGCTCGTGCTCATCTTCTGCGACCTGCTGGAGGAGACCGCGGCGCGGCCGCTGGTCGACGCCGTCCCGGTCCTCGCGCGCCGCCACGCCGTCACGGTGGCGACGGTCCGCGACCCCGATCTCGACGCCGTGATCGCCACCGAGCCGGCCGGCCTGCACGGCGTCAGCGCCCAGGCCGTCGCGCTCGACGTCCTCGCCGCCCGCAGCCGCGTGAGCCACATGCTGCGGCGCGCCGGTGCGGAGGTGGTGGAGGCGCAGGCCGACCAGCTCTCGGCCGCGTGCGTGGGCGCCTACCTGCGGGCCAAGTCCCGGGGCCGCGCGTGACCGCGCCAGATCAGCAGCGTCCAGTACGGGACGACGGCGGCGACGCCCACCGCCGCCGCCACCGGCAGCGGCGGCTGGCTGGGGCTCACGAAGCCCTCGATCAGGCCGGCGAGGACCAGCCACGGCATCGTGCCGAGCACGATCTCCACGGCGGCCCTTGCCTCGCGACGCAGCGAGGCGCCGCGTGTGAGCTGACCGGGATCGACGATCCCCCACCCGAGCCGCAGCCCGGCCGCGCAGCTGACCGCGATGCAGCTCAGCTCGAGCAGGCCGTGCGGGAGCACGAAGCGCAGCAGCTCGTCGAACGTGCCGTTCTCGATCGTGAGCCCGAACAGCGCGCCGATGAAGCCGCCGTTGAAGATCGTCACCGCCGCGCTGCCGAGGCCGAGCAGCACCCCGGCGGCCACGACCAGGAACGTCACGCGGATGTTGTTCGTGTAGATCTCGCTCGAGAACGCCGCCTCCTCGCCGGTCGAGAGCGAGCTGGCGCTGCCCGGCTCGGCGGCCTCGTGGAACTCGCTCGGCACGATCCCGAGCGCGGCCGCGGGATCGTCGATCGCCCACACCGCCGCGAGCGCCATCGGGACGAACAGCAGCGCGAGCCCGGTCAGCAGCAGCGTGCGGCGCTCGTACACGCGCTGCCAGTAGCCGGTGGCGAGGAACGAGCGCAGCGTGCGGCGGCGCGGCTCGGTGGCGTAGACGGCCTGGCGGGCGTCGGTGACCAGGCGCTCGAGCCGGCGCGTTCCGGGGTGGCCGGGGAACAGCCGGCGGGCCAGCGCGAGGTCGGCGGCCGCGGCGCGGTAGCGGCGGCCGAGCCGGAGCAGCCGCTCGGAGCTCAGCCGCTGGGGGCGAGGCCCGGCGGCGCGCACGAGCTGCTGCAGCTCGTCCCAGCCGGCCGTCCGCTCCCGCGTGAAGCGGTCAACATCCATCGCCTCGGGGGAGTATGAGCACCGACGACGACGACCGCCGCGCCGCGCCCGTCGGCTTCGACGACCGGCTCGCCATCGCCACGCCGGAGGGCGTCGAGGTCGAGCTGACCCTGGCGGGAATCGGCTCGCGCTTCATCGCCGCGGGGATCGACTTCACGATCCAGATCGCGGTCATCGTCGCCCTCGCGCTGCTGCTGCGGCCGGCCGGCGACGCAGGGTTCGCGATCTTCACCTCGGGCGTCTTCGCGCTGATCTTCTTCTACGACGTCCTGTTCGAGGTGCTGGGGCGCGGGCGCACGCCGGGCAAGCGGGTGACAGGGCTGCGGGTGGTCGGCCCCGGTGGGCGGCCGATCGCTCTCGTACGCAGCGCGGTCCGGAACATCCTGCGGATCATCGACATCCTGCCGGGGTTCTATGCGGTCGGGATGACCGTCATCTTCATCACGCCGCGCAACCAGCGGATCGGCGACGTGGTCGCCGGGACGTACGTGGTCCGCGACCGCCACGGGGACCGGATCGAACCGCCGCTGCTGTGGCTGCCGCAGGACACCGGCCCCGCGGCGACGTGGGACGTGAGCGCGATCACCGCCGACGAGGTGGCAACCGTCCGCTCGTTCCTCGAGCGGCGCGACGGCCTCCGCCCCGGCCCGCGGCTCGCGCTCGCCGGCCAGCTCGCGGCCGGCCTGCGCCCGCGCGTGCCGGGGGTGCAGCCGTCGATGGGCGACGAGGCGTTCCTCGAGCTGCTGGTGGCGGTGAAGGCGGAGCGGGCCTAGCTAAGCGACGTGGCGCGCCACTGGCCGTTCTCCTTGGTGAACTCCATCGTCCCGGTCGGGCCGTCGTCGCCGCGCCTGACCTCGACGGTGGCGTCCGACCCGGAGATCGTGACCTTCTGGACGTCGAGCGAGTAGTCCTGGGCGTCGTCGATCGCCTTCTCCATCTCGTCGGCGCAGTCGGCGCCCGCCGCCTCGATCTGCTGGACGAGCGAGCTGGCGAGGATGTCCGAGCAGATGTCCTCGGCCTTGCCGCCCTTGCCGGCGTCCTGCAGGTCCTCGACCTTCTGCGCGACCGCCCGCTCCTCGCCCTTGAACTTCTCCGCTGAGGAGGAATCGGCCTGCGCGCCGCAGCCGGCGACGGCGAGGACTCCGAGCAGGACGACGAGCCGCTTCATGTGCGCGGTTGATCCTAGTGAGTACTCGTACCGGCCCTCGCCGTCGCCGGTCGCGGTTACGATCGCACCGGTGCAGGAGCGTGCCACGGTTCCGAGGGGGCGACACGCCCCGCCGCTCGAGGTCCGGCAGAGCCGGCAGCGCGGCCGGCTGTTCGCGGCGGCGGCCGCGGTGTTCGCGCGTGTCGGCTACGCGGACGCCACCGCCGAGGCGATCGCCCGCGAGGCCGGGATGTCGAAGGCCACGTTCTACGAGCACTTCACCAACAAGGAGGACTGCATCGTCGCGCTCTTCGACGCGGCGACCGAGCAGGTCCTCGTCGCGATGCGCAACGCGGCGGCGCGCGAGAGCGCCGCTGACCCCCAGGAGCGCGTGCGCACCACGCTCGGCGCGTTCCTGGAAACGCTGGCCAGCTTCCCGAACGAGTCGCAGACGCTGCTGGTGGAGATCGTGGGCGCCGGGCCGCGCGCGCTGGAACGGCGCGACCGCGCGCTCGAGGCGGTCAGCCAATACCTGGAGGAGCTCAACGCGCACGACGTCGCGCGCGGGGTGACCCCGCGGCTCGCGCCCCATGACGCGTTCGCGATCGTCGGCGCCGTGGTGGAGCTCGCGTCGCGCCAGATCCGCACCGGCGTGCCCGGCGACATCCGGGAGCTCGAGCCGGTCGTCGAGCGCCTGACCCTCGGGCTGCTCGCCGACGCGGCGCGGCCGTGAGCGACCTGGCGGCGCTCGAGCACGAGATCGTCGAGTGCCGGCGCTGCCCACGGCTCGTGGCCTGGCGGGAGCAGGTGGCTGTCGAGAAGCGCGCGGCGTTCCGGGACTGGGAATATTGGGGCCGCCCCGTCCCGGGCTTCGGCGACCCCGCGGCACGCGTTGTGCTGCTCGGGCTCGCGCCCGCGGCGCACGGCGCCAACCGCACCGGCCGCATGTTCACCGGCGACCGCTCGGGCGACTTCCTGTACGGCGCTTTGTACGCCACGGGCTACGCGAACCAGCCGACCGCGACCTCGCGCGACGACGGGCTCGCGCTGACCGATTGCTTCATCACGGCGGGCGTGCGCTGCGCCCCGCCGGCCAATAAGCCGCTGCCGTCCGAGCGCGACAACTGCTCGGAGTGGCTCGAGCGCGAGCTCGCGCTGCTGGAGCGCGCGCGCGTGATCGTCTGCCTCGGCCAGTTCGCGTGGAACCTCGTCGCCCCCCGACCTCGGCCGCGGTTCGGGCACGGCGCCGAGGCGCGCGCGGGCCGCTACGCCCTGCTCGGCTGCTTCCACCCCAGCCAGCAGAACACGTTCACCGGCAAGCTCACCGCCCCGATGATCGAAGGCGTGCTGCGGCGCGCCCGCGAACTCGCGGACGAGCCCGCGGTGGGGCCGGACGAGACCGCGACGCGAGACGAGGCGACGGGGCCGTGAGAGCGTACGCGGCGGTGCTGCGGGCGCCGCACGTCGCGGCGCTCATCGCGGCGACGCTGCTGGCGCGCTTCCCGATCGGGATCAACGCGCTCGCGATCGTGCTCTACCTGCGGGCGGAGCGAGGCTCGTTCGCGGTCGCCGGGGCGGTCGCGGGGGCGCTGGCGGCGGGCAGCGGCATCGGGGCGCCGGTGCAGGGCCGGATGGTCGACGCGCTCGGCCAGCGTCGCGTGCTCGTGCCGCTGGGGATCGTCCACGCCGCCGCGCTCGGGGCGCTCGTGGCGTCGACCGAGGCCGGCGCGCCGGTCGCCGTCCTGATCGCGTTCGGCCTGCTGGCCGGCTTCGCGATCCCGCCGACGTCGTCGGTGCTGCGCTCGATGTGGCCGGACCTCCTGCGCGACCGGCCTGACCTGATCCAGGCCGCCTACGCGCTCGACTCGGTGATGATCGAGCTCATCTTCATCCTCGGCCCGCTCGTCACGGCGCTGGTCGCGACCGTCCTGGAGCCGCAGGCCGCGCTCGCGCTCTCGGCCGCGAGCGTCATCACGGGAACGATCGCGTTCACCGCACTCCCGCCCTCGCGCGCGATGCGCCCGCAGCCGGACCGTCCGCGCACCGGGGCGCTCGGCGCGCTGGGCTCGCCCGGCGTCCGCACCCTCGTGCTCACGTCGCTGCCCGCCGGGATCGGCATCGGCATCTGCGAGGTGACGCTGCCCGCGTTCAGCCACGCGAGCGGCGAGGCCGCGACGGCCGGCATCCTGCTCGCGGTCTGGTCACTCGGGAGCGCGGTCGGCGGCCTCGTGTACGGCGCGCTCCCGAACCGCCCGCCGCTGAACCGCGTGCATCTCGTGGTCGCCGCCCTGCTACCGCTCGGGCTGCTGCCGATGGCCGCCGCGCCGTCGGTCCCGGCCATGGCTGCTGCTCGTGATCCCGGCCGGCCTCTTCATCGCGCCGCTGCTGGCCACGCGCAACGAGCTCGTCGGCTGGGTCGCGCCCGAGGGCGCGCGCACCGAGGCGTACACCTGGCCGGTCACGGCGTTCGTCGGCGGGATTGCGGTCGGGTCCGCGCTGGCCGGCGGCATCGTCGAGGCCGCGAGCTGGCGAACGGCGTTCCTGGTCGCGGGCGCGATCGCCGCCATCGGCACGCTGATCGCCGTCGCCCGGCGCGGCACGGTAGTCCGCCCCGCGGCGGCATGATCTGGCCGACGACGCCGGACGAGCCGATGGCCTGGCAGGACGAGCCGGCGCGAGCGCAAGACGGGGGCTAGCACGACCGGGCCCGGCAGGGCCCACTCGTACCCTGTGATCGGTGCCACTTGCAAGCTTCACGCCGCAGGTTCGCGAGTGGTTCGAGCGTGCCTTCGCAGCCCCCACGCCCGCCCAGGAACAGGCGTGGCCCGCGATCGCGACGGGTCAGCACACCCTGATCTCCGCTCCCACCGGATCCGGTAAGACGCTGGCGGCGTTCCTGTGGGCGCTCGACCGCTTCGTGGCCGAGCCGACCGCCGACCGCACCCGCCTCGTCTATGTCTCGCCGCTGAAGGCCCTCTCCTACGACGTCGAGAAGAACCTGCGCGCGCCGCTGCGCGGCATCGGCGCCGACCTCAAGGTCGCGATCCGCACCGGCGACACGCCGCAGAAGGACCGGCGCGACATGGTCCGCCACCCGCCGGACATCCTGATCACGACGCCAGAGTCGCTGTACCTGATGCTCACCAGCCAGGCGGCGAAGATCTTCGACGGGACCGAGCAGGTGATCGTGGACGAGATCCACGCCGTCGCGCAGACCAAGCGCGGCGCGCACCTCGCGCTCACGCTCGAGCGGCTGGCCGAGGCCGCGGGCCGCGACGTGCAGCGCATCGGCCTCAGCGCGACCCAGAACCCGCTGGAGGAGGTCGGCCGCTTCCTGGTCGGCCCCAAGCGCACGTGCACGGTGGTCGACACCGGCGTCCGCAAGCCGCTCGATCTCCAGATCCACGTCCCCGTGGAGTCGATGGTCGAGCCCGACGCCGACGTCACGCTCGATCCGTTCGAGGGCACGGGCCAGGAGGCGACCCGCAAGTCGATCTGGCCCGCGATCTACCCGAAGCTGCTCGACCTCGTCCGCTCCCACCGCAGCACGCTCATCTTCGTGAACAACCGCCGCGGCGCCGAGCGGCTCGCGCTGCGGCTCAACGAGCTGGCGCAGGAGCCGATCGCCCGCGCCCACCACGGCTCGCTCGCCCGCGAGGAGCGACTGATCGTCGAGGACCTGCTGAAGGCCGGCGAGCTGCCGTGCCTGGTGGCCACCTCGAGCCTCGAGCTCGGCATCGACATGGGCGCGATCGACCTCGTGCTTCAGGTCGAGTCGCCCAAGTCGGTGACCGCCGGCCTCCAGCGCATCGGCCGTGCCGGCCACAACGTCGGCGACACCAGCAAGGGCCGCATCTTCCCGAAGTTCCGCGCCGACCTGCTCGAGTGCGCGGTCGTGGCCCAGCGCATGCGCGAGGGGCAGATCGAGACCACGGTCGTCCCCCGCAACGCGCTCGACGTGCTCGCCCAGCAGATCGTCGCCATGGCGGCGGCGGCCGGCGACGACGGCGTGAGCGTCGACGCCCTGCACGCGCTCGTCACCCGCACGCACTCGTACGGCGAGCTCTCGCGCGAGCAGCTCGAGAACGTGCTCGACATGCTCGACGGCCGCTATCCCAGCGAGGAGTTCAGCGAGCTGCGCGCGCGGATCGTGTGGGACCGCGTCGCGGGCACCATCCGCGCCCGCAGGGGCGCTCGTGCCCTCGCCATCACCAACGCCGGCACGATCCCCGACCGCGGCCTCTTCAGCGTCAACCTTCCGGACGGCCGCCGGGTCGGCGAGCTCGACGAGGAGATGGTCTACGAGGCGCGGCCCGGCCAGGCGTTCCTCCTCGGCGCGTCGACTTGGCGGATCGAGGACATCACGCGCGACCGCGTGATCGTCACGCCCGCCCCGGGCGTGCCCGCCGCCGTGCCGTTCTGGAAGGGCGACGGGCTCGGCCGGCCGAAGGAGCTCGGCCAGGCGATCGGCGCCTTCGCCCGCTGGGCCGTCGACCAGGAGCCGTCGAAGCTCGAGGGCGACTACCACCTCGACCCGCTGGCCGCCGGCAACCTCGTCGAGTTCCTGCGCGAGCAGCAGGCGGCGACCCGCGTCGTGCCGAGCGACCGCACGATCGTGATCGAGCGCTTCCGCGACGAGATCGGCGACTGGCGGCTGTGCATCCTCTCCCCCTACGGCGGCCGCGTGCACGCGACCTGGGGCCTGGCGCTGAGCGCGCGCATCCGCGAGCAGTTCGGCCTCGAGTCGGACGCCATCTGGTCCGACGACGGCATCATCGTCCACCTCCCCGATGCCGACGAGCCTCCGGGCGCCGACCTCGTGATGATCGAGCCCGACGAGCTCGAGGACCTCGTGGTCGGCGAGCTCGGCGGGAGCGCGCTGTTCGGCGCGCGGTTCCGCGAGAACGCCGGCCGCGCGCTGCTGATCCCGCGCGCCTATCCCGGCCGGCGGACGCCGCTGTGGCAGCAGCGGCTCAAGAGCCAGTCGCTGCTCGAGGTGGCCAAGCGCTACGCGCAGTTCCCGATCGTGCTCGAGACCTACCGCGAGTGCCTGCGCGACGTGCTCGACGTCCCCGGCCTGCACGAGCTGCTGCGCTCGCTCCACGCGCGCGAGTTGAGCCTCGTCGAGGTCGAGACGCCGACCGCGAGCCCGTTCGCGTCCTCGCTGCTGTTCGACTACGTCGCCACCTACATGTACGAGGGCGACACGCCGAACGCCGAACGCCGCGCCGCCGCCCTCGCGCTCGACCGCGACCTGCTGCGCGAGCTGCTCGGCCAGGAGGAGCTGCGCGAGCTGATCGACACCGCGGCGCTCGAGCAGGTCGAGGCCGACCTCCAGCGGACGTCCGAGCGCACCCGCGCCGACAGCGCCGACGCGCTGCACGACGTGCTCCGCCGACTCGGCGATCTGGGCGACCCCGAGTTGCACCTGCGTGGCGGCACGGCGGAATGGATCGAGCAACTCGCGGCTGAGAGACGCGCCGTGCGCCTGCGCGTCGGCGGCGAGCCGCGCTGGATCGCGGCCGAGGACGCCGGGCTCTACCGCGACGCGCTCGGCTCCGTCCCGCCCTCGGGCCTGCCGGAGGTGTTCCTCGACGACGTCCCGGACGCCATGGAGCGCCTCGTCCGCCGCTTCGCCCGCACGCACGGCCCGTTCGAGGCGAGCGTGCTCAAGGCGCGCTACGGGCTCGACCTCACGCCCGTCCTGGCCGGCCTCGAGCGCGCGGGCGAGCTGGTCCGCGGCGAGCTCCGGCCGGGCGGCACGCAGCGCGAGTGGTGCGACCCGGAGGTTCTGCGCCGGCTGCGTCGCGCCTCGCTGGCCGCGCTGCGCAAGGAGATCGAGCCGGCCGACCAGCGCGCGCTCGCACACTTCATGCCGAGCTGGCAGGGCGTCGACCGCCACCCCGCCTCCGGCGCGGGCATCGACCGCCTGCGCGACGTACTCGTGCCGCTGCAGGGCGTTGCGCTGCCCATCGACGTGTGGGAGCGCGACGTGCTCCCGCGCCGCGTCGGCGCCTACTCCCCGTCGTGGCTGGACCAGCTGTGCGCCGCCGGCGAGATCGTGTGGGTCGGCGCCGGCTCGATCGGCCGCCGCTCCGGCCGCGTCGCGCTCTACTTCCGCGATGACGCTCCGCTGCTCGGCGCCCCGCCCGCGCCGCCGGCGCCCGAGGGCGGCGTGCACGATGCGATCCGCGCGCGCCTGGCCACCGGCGCCTGCTTCTTCACCGACCTGCTCGCCGGGGTCGCGGGCGTCCCGACCGAGGAGCTGGTCGAGGCGCTGTGGGATCTCGTATGGGCGGGCGAGGTGACCAACGACGCGTGGGCGCCGCTGCGCTCGCCCAAGCTCACCGCCGCCGCGCCGTGGTCGCAGAAGGCGCGCGCCGAGCGCCGCCGCAGCTTCTCCGCTCGCCGCCGCGGCGCGCAGCCCACGGTGCAAGGCCGCTGGTCGCTGACCGAGTCGCTGTTCCGCGGCGATGATCCGGCGGCGCGGCGGCGCGCCCAGGCCGAGCTCCTGCTCGAGCGCTACGGCATCGTCACCCGCGAGCAGGTGCTCGCCGAGGGCATCCCCGGCGGCTTCTCCTCGCTCTACGACTCGCTTGCGGCGCTGGAGACGATCGGCGTCGCCCGTCGCGGCTACTTCATCGAGGGCCTCGGCGGCGCGCAGTTCGCGCTGCCCGGCGCCGTCGAGCGGCTGCGCTCGCAGCGCGACGAGGACGATGCGCCGCCGATCGTCCTCGCGGCCACCGACCCTGCCCAGCCGTACGGCGCGGCGCTCAAGTGGCCGAAGACCGAGAACCGCTCGCCGGCGCGGACCGCCGGCGCCTACGTCGTGCTGGCCGGCGCCGAGCCGGTGGTCTACGTCGAGCGCGGCGGCAAGGGCCTGCAGTTCCTGGTGCGTGGCGATGATCCACGGATCGCATCGAGCCTCCAGGCGCTGGTCGACGCCGTCCAGCGCGGGCGCGTGCGGCGGCTCGCGATCGAGCGCGTCAACGGCGAGCCGGTGGTCGGCTCGCCCTACGAGACCGAGCTGCTCGACCTCGGCTTCCGCGCCGGGCCGCGCAAGCTGACGCTCAGCGCCTGAAGGTCGAGCTCGCCGGCCGGGAGCGGCCGCGAGATGTGGTAGCCCTGCGCGGTGTCGCAGCGCAGGTCGGCCAGCGTCTGCATGATCTCCGCGGTCTCGACGCCCTCCGCGACGACCTCGAGGCCGAGGTTGCGCGCGAGGTCGATCGTCGAGCGCACGATCACCGCGTCGTTCTCGTCCTCGGCCATGCCGGCGACGAACGAGCGGTCGATCTTGACCTCGTCGAGCGGGAGCCGCTTGAGGTAGGCCAGCGAGGAGTGGCCGGTGCCGAAGTCGTCGAGCGAGAGGCGCACGCCGAGCTCGCGCAGGCCGTCGAGGACGTCGGTGGCGCGCACGGGGTCGGCCATGACGGTGTGCTCGGAGATCTCGCACTCGAGCCGCTCGCCGGCCACGCCGTGGCGCTCGAGCAGCGCGGCGATGCCGGCCGGAAGCCCGACGTCGACGATGTTGGCGGCGGCGAGGTTGACGGCAACGGGGACGTCCACGCCCTGCTCGCGCCACGCGCGGTGCTGCGCCAGCGCTCGGTCGACCACCCAGCGGGTGAGGTCGGCCACGGCGCCGGTGCGCTCGGCGAGCGGCACGAACTCGCTCGGGCCGAGGAGCCCGCGGGTCGGATGCTGCCAGCGCACGAGCGCCTCGACGCCGGTCAGCTCACCCGACGTCAGCGAGACCTTGGGCTGATAGTGCAGGACGAGCTCGTCGCGCTCGATCGCGCGCCGCAGCTCGGCGAGCAGGCCGAGGCGGTCGGCCGAGTACGGGTCCCGCTCCGGCGAGTAGGTGGCGACGCCGTGCCCGCCCCGCTTGGCGTCGTACATCGCGACGTCCGCGCGCTGGAGCAGCGTGCCGGCGGCCTCGCCGTGCTCGGGGTAGAGCGCGACGCCGATGCTCGCCTCCAGCTCGACGGCCACGCCGCGCAGCGCGAACGGGCGGCGCAGCGCGTCCTGCAGGCGGCCGGCCAGCTCCACCACCGTGGCGCGGTCGGGCACGCCGGCCACCAGCACGGCGAACTCGTCGCCGCCGAGCCGCGCCAGCGTGTCCTCGCGCCGGAGCGTGGCCTGGAGGCGCTGCGAGACCTCGATCAGCAGCGCGTCGCCGTAGTCGTGCCCGAGCGTGTCGTTGACCTCCTTGAAGCGGTCGAGGTCGATCAGCAGCATGGCTCCCGGCTCCCCGCCGCGCAGGGTGCGCTCGGCGCGGCCGTGCAGCAGCGTGCGGTTGGGCAGCCCGGTCAGGGCGTCATGCAGCGCCTGGCGGCGGAGGCGTCGCGAGGCGCCGGCGACGATCCGGAACAGGGCGGCGAACAGGAGCGCGAAGCCGCCGCCGAGGAGCATCCAGACGAGCATGATGTCCTCGTGGATCTCGTCCGCGACGGGCTCGTAGGAGATGTACATCTCGAGCACGGCGGCGGGGTCGCTCCACGGCGCGAGCCGCACGGGCACGTAGACCTCGAGCAGCCGCGAGCCGTGACCGTCGTCCGACGTCCCGTTCTCGAGCTTCCGGACGACTTCGCCCTTCAGGGCCGTGTAGACGTTGCCGCCCTTGAACGCGTGGCCGCCGACGATCGTCCGGTCGTCGGAGTAGATGATCCGCCCTTCGCGGTTGAAGAGCTTGACCCGACGGATGCCGATGTCGGCAAGGAATCGCTTCCCGACCCGGCGGTCGAGCTCCTCGAGGCGCTCGAGCGAGATCGGGTAGTGCAGGTCGCCGCGCACGAGGTGCGGCTGCACGCTCAGCTGGGCCATGACCTCGGCGTGCTGGACGGCGCGGTTGAGCGCGCGCTGCTCGATCTGGTGCTTGAGGGCGAGCCCGATCGCGAGGCCGAGCGCGGCCACGACGACGAGGCCCATGGCGGTGAACCGCCCGAGCAGCGAGATCCGGGCGAACCACGACCGCATGATGTATGTGATCGGCAAGTCCGCACTAATCTGAATGCGGCTTACTCGCACTCGCAAGCTCGTGCGAGCGCCTTGATTAGAAAATGCCGGAAGGCGACACGATCCACTACGTGGCGAGCCGGATCCGGCCCGTGCTCGAAGGCCAGGTGCCGGACGAGATCGCGACGCCCCATCCGCGCTTCGGCCGCGACCGCTGGCCCGAGCGGCTCGGGGGCCGGGCCGTGCGCGCGGTCGACGCCCACGGCAAGCACCTCTTCCTGCGCTTCGAGGGCGACCTCGTGATCCACTCGCACCTGCGCATGACCGGGTCTTGGCGGGTGCGCGAGGCCGGCCGGCCGGTCCCGGGATCCGCCTGGCTCGTGCTCCGCCGCGGCGGCCGGGAGGTCGTGCAGCTTCGCGGCCCGGTGCTCGAGCTGATGACCGAGTCGCGGACGCGGTTCGACCAGCGGCTCGCGGGCCTCGGGCCGGACATCCTGGCGCCCGACCTCGACGAGGCCGAGTTCCTCCGCCGCCTGCGCCACGACGACCCGACCCGCGGCATCGGCGACGCGCTGCTCGACCAGCGGACGATCGCCGGGATCGGGAACCTGTGGAAGAGCGAGGGCTGCTTTGCGGCCGCGATCGACCCGTGGCGCCCGGCGGGCCGGGTCACCGACGACGAGGCGCTCGCGATCGTGCGCGAGCTGCGCCCGCGGATGCAGGCGTCCGCCGCCGACGGCCGGCAGGACCGCTGGCGGCGGGTGTACAACGCGACCGGCCGGCCGTGCCCGCGCTGCGGGCCGCCGGCGCGGATCGCCGGGCGCGGGCAGGGCGACGGCAACCGACCCACGTTCTGGTGTCCGAGCTGTCAGCACTGAGGCGCGTCGGCCATAAGGGCGCCGACCACATCGCACCCGGCAACACCGCCGCGTCGTTCGACGCCGCGCTCGAGCACGGCGTCGACATGATCGAGTTCGACGTCCTGCCGGAGGACATGCACGACCCGGCGGGCAGCCGGCTGCTGCTGTCGCACGACTACGACCACGACCTGTCCGCGGCGCTGACGCTCGAGGAGGGCCTCAAGCACCTGGCGTCGTCGTCGTTCACGAACGTCGAGCTCGACGTCGACCTCAAGCTGCCCGGCTACGAGGCCCGCGTGGTCGAGGCACTGCGCGCGCACGGGCTGGTGGAGCGGGCGCTGGTCTCGAGCACGTTCATGCGCTCGCTCGTGGCCGTGCGCGCCCTGGAGCCGCGGCTGCGGCTCGGCTGGTCGGTGCCGCGCGCGCGGCGCGACTACACGGCCTCGCGACTCTGGATGCTGCCCGCGTACGCGATGGTGGCGCGCATCCGTCGGCGGCTGCCGGCGATCGCGCAGGGGCACCTGGCGGCGCGGCGCTGCGACGCGATCATGGCCCACTGGCGGCTGGTGTCGGCCGACCTGGTCCGGGTCGTGGGCGAGGCCGGCGCCGAGCTGTACGTCTGGACGGTCGACGACGCCACCCGCATCCGCGCACTCGAGGCGATGGGCGTCACCGGCGTGATCACCAACGATCCCCGCCTTTTCGGCTGACCCAGCCGCGGCCGCCCGACGACGTCGTGGGGTGTGGGGCGGCGCACCTCCCGGTTTGTGCGGTCCGTGATGAAGTGGACCGATCGTCGTAGTAGTCGCGTGAACCCTGCGATGACCGTGTCGGCCGCGCCTCCGGCTCACATCGGGCTCGACTTCGACGCCCTCTACCGGGCGACGCGGGACGACGTGTTCGCCTACGTCGCGACGCTGCTGCACGATCGCGGCGCGGCCGAGGACGTGACCGCGCAGGCGTTCGAGCGCGCGTTCCGCAAGCGCAAGAGCTTCAAGCCCGAGCGCGGCAGCGAGCGCGCGTGGCTGTTCGGCATCGCCCGCAACGCCGCGCTCGACGAGCTCCGCCGGCGGAAGCGCTCCGCGCCGCTGACGAGCGAGCCGGTCGCGCCGGACGAGGACCTCGAGCACGCGCTGCGGCGCGCCGCCGTCCGCACCGCGCTCGCCGAGCTGCCGGCGCGCGACGTCGAGCTGATCGCGCTCAAGTTCCACGCGGGGCTCGACAACGCCGAGCTCGCCGCGGTGCTCGGGGTGACCGTGAGCAACGCCGGAACCCGCCTGCACCGCGCCCTGACCAAGCTCCGGGAGATCCTCGATGACCAGTCTTGAGACCCTCGAGCTCGAGGCCGTCGACGCCGCCCTCGCCGGCCGCTACGTCGCTCCCGAGCACGCGGAGCTGGCCGAGCTGGCGCTGCTGCTGCGCGACGAGCGGCCCGAGCCGGCGCCCGCCTGGGCGGCCACCCTCGACCGCCGCGTCGAGGCCCGCTTTCCAGCCCCACCGCGCCGCAGCCTCGTCTGGCTGCGCAAGGCGGCGCCCGCGATCGCGATCGCCGCGATCCTGCTGCCGATCGTCGCGGCGGCGGCGCTGATCGATACCAGTGGCGACGACGAGGGCGGCGGCGGCGCGTCCGGCGGGAGCGTCGCGGCCGAGGAGCCCGCGACGGACTCGGGCGGCGGCGGCGAGTCCGTGCAGCCGCAGCGCGCGGCCGACCCCGGCTCCGATCGGCGCGACAACCGCCGCCAGGAGCGCTCGGCCTCGCTCACGCTCGCGACCCAGCGACGGGACATCGACCGCGTGGCCGGCCAGGTCTCGCAGGTCACCGCGGAGCTCGGGGGCTTCGTGGCCTCGTCGAGCATCTCCAGCAACCAGGGCGGCCTGCTCGAGCTGCGCGTGCCGTCGAACCGGCTCGACGACGCGATCCAGCGGCTCTCGCGGCTCGGCCGGGTGCGCGAGCTCTCGCGGCGGTCGGTCGACATCACGTCGAGCGTGGTGTCCGCGCGCAACCGGCTGCGCGACGCCCGGGCCGAGCGCGAGGCGCTGCTCGAGCAGCTCGCGGCCGCGGACACCGTCAACGAGACCGAGAGCATCCGCGAGCGGCTGGACATCGTGGCGCGCGAGATCGCCGCGTACCGCCGCGCTCTGCGCCAGGTGACGAACCGCGCCAACTTCGCCAACGTCTCGGTCTCGGTGGTCCCGAGCCGCGGCGGCGACGACGAGGGAGGCGCATGGACGCCCGGCGACGCGTTCGACGACGCGCTGCGGGTGCTCGAGGTCGCGCTGGGCGTCGCCTTGGTCGCGGCCGCGGTGCTGCTGCCGCTGGCGCTGATCTGGCTGCTCGCGTGGCTGGCGCGACGCGGCATCACCCGCAGGCGGCGGGAGCGAGCGCTCGACATGGCGTGACGCGCCCGTGGCATGCTCCGATCGAGCATGACCGCGAGCGCTGAGGAGACGGCCACGTTGCTGGCCCGCGTGCCCGTCTTCGACGAGCTTGCGGAGGATGACCTGCGCCGCGTCGCCGAGGTATCGGTGCCGCGGCGCTTCGCCGCCGGCGAGGTCGTCTTCCGCGAGGGCGACGACTCGGACACCTGCTACGTCGTCCACGGCGGCCACGCGCGCGCGATCCGCGAGCACCTCGACGGGCGCCAGATCACGCTGGCGACGTTCGGTCCCGGCGACATCTTCGGCGAGCTGGCGATGTTCGATGACGAGCGGCGGTCGGCGACCGTCGAGGCCACCGACGAGCTCGAGGTGCTCGGCATCCTCGGCGGCGACATGCGACGGCTGCTGCGCCGGCACCCGGACATGGCGGTCAAGCTCGTGATCTCGCTCGGGCGGCGGCTGCGGGCGGCGAACGAACGGCTCGCGCGACAGTCGTTCCAGACCGTGCAGAGCCGCGTGGCCGGCGTGCTCGCCCAGCTCGTCGAGCAGGCTCAGGCCGAGGGAGCCAACGACCGCGACGTGCCGGTGGTGGCCACGCAGGCCGACCTCGCCAAGCTGGCCGGCTCCTCGCGCGAGTCCGCCAGCCGCTTCCTCGCCGTGCTCGAGCGGGCCGGCGTCATCACGCAGGGCCGCGGCCGCCTGACGGTCCACGATCCCGCCGCGCTCGGTGGCTATGTCTACTGACCGTGGCCGGCCGCTGCGCGAGACGTCCTACGGCGGCATCGTGCTGCGTGGCGCGGACGTGCTCGTCATCACCCCGATCGGCAAGCGCCGCGTGACCGGCCTGCCCAAGGGCGGGGCCAACCCCGGCGAGACCCCGGAGCAGACCGCGGCGCGGGAGGTGCGCGAGGAGACGGGCGTCGTGGCGACGGTCCGCGAGCCGCTCGGCGACGTGAACTACTGGTACCGCCGGGGCGGCCGCCGCGTCTACAAGACGGTCCATTTCTTCCTCTGCGACTTCGTGTCGGGGTCGACCGACGACCACGACCACGAGGTCGAGGAGGCGCGCTGGATCCCGCTTGCCGAGGCGCGGACGCGGCTCAGCTATCCGGGGGAGCGAGCGCTGATCGAGCGGGCGCTGTCCAAGTCGACCCCCGGCCGCTAGTCTGCCGCACCGTGCAGGTCCTCAACTTCTACTCGACGGTCTTCGCGGACCAGATGAAGCGCGGGCGCAAGACCGCGACGATCCGCCTGGGCGATAAGCGGCACAAGTACCGCAAGAACCAGGTCGTGCTGGTCACGGTCGGATACCAGTACTCGCCGCGCGAGAAGCTCTTCCACGCCGTGATCGACAGCGTCGAGGTCAAGCGCGTCAAGGACCTGTCGCCGCGCGAGATCGAGCACGACAACCCCGAGTTCCGCCGCACCGAGGAGCTGCGTGCACTTCCTCGAGCAGATCTACGGCCGTGAGGTTGCGCTCGACGACACCGTGACCGTCGTGCGCTTCTCCCAGATCGTCGAGAACCCGCCGGACTTCCAGGACCGGCTGCGCGGCGTCGGCGGCGCTCAAAACTAGAGCCACCACGCGGGCTCGCGGAGCTCGGGCACGGCGATGTCCGCCGTCTGGCCGCGGTAGTCGACGCGCGCGCGATCGCCCTCGAGGTGGACGTCGATCGGCTCGAGGTTGTGCGGCTCGCCGAGGTCCTCGTGGAAGGCGTGCGCGGCGAGCGCGCGCATCGGGCCGGAGTGGGCGGCGACGACGGTGAGCGCGTCGTCGGCGTGCGCGAGGATCGCCCGCCAATAGCGACGGACGGCGACGGCCGGCGGCTCGAAGCCGAGCAGCGGCGTGTGCAGCCAGAACGCGATCGGGTCGCCGCCCGACACGTGGATCTCGCGAAAGCGGGCGACGTCGGCGAGCCAGCCCGGCAGCTCGTCGAGCGACCGGCGCTCGCCGGCGTACTCGCCGAACACCTCGGCCTGCTCGCGGACCTCACTGCCGGCGGCCACCGTGAAGTTCGCGAAGCCGGGCTCCGGGCGAGCGGTGGTGCCGAGCTGCTCGGCGAGCACCTCGGCGGTCAGCCGCGCGCGGACGCTCGGCGCGTGCAGCACGCGCACGGCACCGTGCGCCTCGGCGGCGAGCGCCGCGGCCGCCTCACGCGCCTGCGCATCACCGCGCTCGGACAGCCCGAGGTCGCCCTCGTAGCCCGCCGTCTCGCCGTGGCGGAGGAGCCGCAGCTCGCTCATGGGCCAACCGCCCCGCGATGTTCGCCGCCAACGGAATCGCCGCCAGGCGATTCCGCGTCCTCGCGATGTTCGCCGCCAGGCGAACTCGCAACGGAATCGCCGCCAGGCGATTCCGCGTCCTCGTACCGGTTCTCGCCCGGGATCCGGCGCACGGACCCCCATCCGTAGCGCGCCCAGCAGACGAGCAGCGCCGCGCCGCACAGCGAGCCGGCGCTGTCGGCCACGAGGTCGCCGACCGTGTCGTCGTTGTCGATCTGCAGGCTCGAGCCGAACGAGTGGTCGGAGACCCACTCCCAGATCTCCCAGATGCCGCCGAGCGCGACCCCGAGCGCGAACGTCACGACGAACATGCCGACGTAGTGCCGGGTCGTCGTCTCGTCCTTGGGATCGGGAACGACGTCGGCGCGCGCGAGCGCGATGTAGAGCGTCGGGGCCAGGAAGAACGGCAGCGAGAAGTGGGCGACGTTGTCGAACCACGGGATCGCGTCGTAGGCCCCGAGCGCTTCGCCGCCCGCCTGCAGCGTGAGCGCGGTCATGAACGCCGCGTCGTACGCGCGAGGGAGCTGGAGCGGGCGAACCGCCCACGCGATCACCGACGCCCCGCCGAGCAGGATTGCCCCACCGACGTCGCCGGCGACCAGGAAGGCGAGCGCCCCGAGGACCAGGAGCGCCCGCACCACGTCGATCGGGTCGCGGATCCAGGGATTCCAGTCGCCGAGTACGAGCGTGCGCGCGGTCATCGGGCATTGGTTACCCCGCGGGTCGAGTGTCCAGTTGTTTCCCTCATAGGGAGATAAGTGGACACTCGGCAGGACGCGCGGCCAATCCACCGCCGCCCTACACAGCCGAAGTTCGTCCCTACAAGCCGGGCGGCGGCGCGGAACCGGCGGGGTGCGGCCCGGGCGGAGGCGTGAACCTCGCGACCGGCCGGCGGCGCCGGAGCGGCGACGCGGCGACCGCGCCGCCCGAGCTCAGGGCCAGGAGCGCGGCGCCCGTGGCCAGGAACGCGCCGAAGCGCAGCTCGAGCGCGCCGTTGGCCCCCGGCTGGTCGAGGAGCTTCCAGAGCGCCACGCCGAAGCAGGCGAGCGCGCTGTACCGCAACAGCTCTCGCGCCAGGCCCTGGAGCGCCGGAACCATGCACCCGAGCGCACCCGCCGCGGTCAGCGCCGCGAGCGCCGCGAGCACGGTTCCCCAGACACCCAGCGCGTCCCAGCCGGTCGTGCCGGTGGTCTCGCTGATCCAGCGCTGGATGCCGTCGCTGAGCCCCTCTACCGGCCCGTGCAGGTCGCCGATCGCCTTGGTGCTGTCCGCGAGCGGCTTCGGCGCCTCCGCGTACCACGGTCTCCCGAGGGCGGCGATGACTCCGATGGCGGCGGCGGCGGCGAGCAGGACGTGGGTTCGGAATCCGAGCGTGCGCATGGTGGCTGAAATGTCGGCACCGCGACACGAGGACTGGAGCCTCCCGTGAGAAAGCTGGACGCGCTGGTGATTGGCACTCTTGTTACGAGAGTGCCAATTCTGCCTTGACTTCGGCCCCAACCGTCCTACAATCATCGGCCGTTGGCACTCTCTGGGTGGGAGTGCCAGCCAAGCTCGGCAGTTCGAGATCTTAGTGGAGGTCACGCAGATGAAGCTCAAGCCCCTCGGCGATCGGCTGATCGTCAAGGCGGTCGAGGAGGACGAGACGACCGCGTCCGGCATCGTGCTCCCCGACACCGCGAAAGAGAAGCCGCAGAAGGGCAAGGTCCTCGCCGTCGGTGACGGCAAGCTCGACGACGACGGCAAGCGCATCCCGCTCGACGTCGCCGAGGGCGACGAGGTCCTCTACTCCAAGTACGGCGGCACGGAGATCAAGGTGGAGGGCGAGGACCTCCTCGTGCTCCGCGAGTCAGACGTGCTGGCCAAGGTCCAGTAAGCGGAGGCACAGAGACACATGGCACACAAGGAAATCAAGTACGACTCCGAGGCCCGCCAGTCGCTCGAGGCCGGCGTCGACGCCGTCGCGAACGCGGTCAAGGTGACGCTCGGCCCGCGCGGCCGCTACGTCGTCCTCGACAAGAAGTTCGGCGCTCCGACCATCACGAACGACGGCGTGACCATCGCTCGTGAGATCGAGGTGCAGGATCACTTCGAGAACCAGGGCGCCCAGCTCGTGCGCGAGGTCGCCACGGCGACCAACGACGTCGCCGGCGACGGCACCACCACGGCGACCGTCCTCGCCCAGGCGATCGTGCGCCAGGGTCTGAAGAACGTCGCTGCGGGCGCGAACCCGCTCGGCCTCAAGCGCGGCATCGAGATCGCCGTCGACCAGGTCGTCGAGTTCATCCGGTCGCAGTCAAAGGAGATCTCCGGCAAGGATCAGATCGCCCGCGTGGCGACGATCTCCGCCGGCGACGAGGAGATCGGCGACGTCATCGCCGACGCGATCGAGAAGGTCGGCAAGGACGGCGTCGTGAACGTCGAGGAGGGCCAGACGTTCGGCATGGACCTCGAGTTCACCGAGGGCATGCAGTTCGACAAGGGCTACATCTCGCCGTACATGGTCACCGACCAGGAGCGCATGGAGGCCGTCCTCGAGGATCCCTACATCCTCATCGCCAACCAGAAGATCGGCTCGGTCCGGGACCTCCTCCCGGTGCTCGAGCAGGTCATCCAGTCCGGCCGCCCGCTGCTGATCATCGCCGAGGACGTCGAGGGCGAGGCCCTCGCGACGCTCGTCGTGAACAAGCTGCGCGGCACCTTCACCGGCGTCGCCGTGAAGGCTCCGGGCTTCGGCGACCGCCGCAAGCGCATGCTCGAGGACATCGCGATCCTCACCGGCGGCGAGGTCATCACCGAGGAGATGGGCCTCAAGCTCGAGAACACGCAGCTCTCGCAGCTCGGTCGCGCCCGCCGTCTGGTCGTGGCGAAGGACACCACCACGATCGTCGACGGCGCCGGTGACGCCGAGGCCATCAAGGGCCGCATCAACCAGATCAAGACGGAGATCGAGAACACCGACTCCGACTTCGATCGCGAGAAGCTCCAGGAGCGCCTCGCGAAGCTCTCGGGCGGTGTCGCCGTCGTCAAGGTCGGCGCGGCCACCGAGACCGAGATGAAGGAGAAGAAGCACCGCGTCGAGGACGCGCTGCAGGCCACCCGCGCGGCCCTCGAGGAGGGCATCGTGCCGGGCGGCGGCGTGGCGCTGCTCGAGGCGCAGGACGCCATCAACTTCGACCTCATCGAGATCGATGACGAGAAGACCGGCGCCCGCATCGTGCACCGCGCGCTCGAGGAGCCGACCCGCCAGATCGCGGAGAACTCCGGCTTCGAGGGCTCGGTCGTGGTGAACGACGTCCGCAAGGCGGCCCAGGGCCACGGCCTCAACGCGGCGACGGGCGAGATCGTCGACCTGGTCCAGGCCGGCGTCATCGACCCGGCGATGGTCACGCGCTCGGCGCTCCAGAACGCCGCGTCGATCGCCAAGAACATCCTCACCACCGAGGCGATCGTCGCCGAGGTGCCCGAGAAGGAGGGCGCCGGCGGCGGCGGCGGCATGCCCGACATGGGCGGGATGATGTAAGCAGCGGCCGTGTAACGTCGCCCGCAGGTCGCCGGGTGGGGTTTCCGGCGACCGGAGGGCGAAACACGGTTTCACGAGGGGCCCGCTTCGGCGGGCCCTTCGTGTTTGAGGAACGCCTCACCCCGAGGCGACAGGCGGTAGCCGGGGCTTAGCGAGATCGTCAGCCCGAGCTCCTTGAGTCGGCGGACGCGGGGCTTGAACACGCGCTTCTCGACGCCGAAGGAGGCCGCGAGCTCGTCGGCGCGAACCTCCGGCCGGTCGCGGATCGCGCGCAGGTAGTCGTAGCCCCACGGCAGGCGCTCGACCGCGCGGCGCAGCGCCGCGAGATCGTCGCCGGTGGCAACCTGCTCGCGCAGGGCGAGCCGGGGGTCGGGGCCTTCGAAGTGCAGGTCGATCCGGTACAGGTCGCCGTCGGGCCGCAGCGCGCGGACGACGTCGTCGGGCGCCGCGAATCCCGCTCGACGCGCGTCGCGTTTCGAGATCGTTCGGACTACGCGCACGTCGTCGATCCGGATCACGCCAACGGCGGTCATCTGCTTCGAACCGGCCCGCGCCCGCGGCCGATCCCAGCGCCGGAACTGAAGGTCGATCGTCCCGGCCGCGATCCCCTCGAGCTGCGCGCGCTTGAAGAGCACGCCGTCAGGCTAAGTGGTTCCGGCCACTAAGGCGGGAGCGGCTCGCCCGGCCGCCGCAGGCGGAACCAGCGGTGGCCGTAGCGGCCGAGCTCGACCTCGATCCGGCCGCGGCGCGGCTTCAGGTCGTCGGGCCCGAACAGGTCGACGGCCGCCTCGGCGTCGCCGACCTCGACCCGCACCGACCGCGGCTCACCCGTGAGCGAGTGGACGGCGACGATCGCGCTCCCCTCCCAGTCCGCGCGGTGAGCGAACACCGCGGGATCGCCCGCGTCGAGCAGCGTGACGCGGCCCCAGCCGAGCTCCGGGCACTCGCGGCGGCGGCGGATCAGGCGCTCCATCCACATCAGCAGCGACTCGTGGTCGCGCCGCTGCGCCGCCACGCGGTCCCACTCCATCGGCGACCGCACGCTCAACCGTCCGGGGATCGCCAGGTCCTCGTGCATCCCGATCTCCTCGCCGTAGAACAGGACCGGCGTGCCGGGAAGCGAGAACGCGAGCGAGTAGGCGAGGCGGATGCGGTCCGGGTCGTCGCCGACCATCGACGGCAGCCGCCGCCGCAGCCCGCGCCCGTAGAGCTGGTGCTCTCGCTTCGGCCCGAAGGCGGCGAACACCTCCTGCCGCTCCTCGTCTGAGAGCTTGTCGAGCGTCAGCTCGTCGTGGTTGCGGACGAAGTTCGCCCACTGGCCGTCCTTGGGGATGTCGGGGAGCGCGCGCAGGGCGCGGGCCAGCGGCTCGGCCTGCTCGCGGGCGAACGCCAGGTAGGAGGCCTGGTTGACCGTGAAGCTGAGGACCATGTGCAGCTCGTCGCCGTCCTCGTCGCCGAAGAACGCGCGCTGGTCCTTCGGGGGGAGGTTGACCTCGCCCATGAGGATCGCGTCGCCGCGGCGGCGGCCCATCGCGCGGCGCAGGTCGCGCAGCAGCTCGTGCGGGTCCGGGATCGCGCCCTCGGGCGTGCCGGTCGGCTCGATCAGGAACGGCACCGCGTCGACGCGGAAGCCGGCCAGCCCCTGCTGCAGCCAGTAGCCGACGACCTGGGCGATCTCGTCGCGCACCTCCGGGTTGGCGACGTTGAGGTCCGGCTGGTGGGAGTAGAAGCGGTGCAGGTACCACTGCTTCGCCTTGCGGTCGTACTGCCAGTTCGAGTTCTCCTGGTCCGGGAAGACGACGTCACCGGGTTTCTCCGGCGGCTTCTCGTCCGCCCAGACGTAGAAGTCGTGGAACGGGGAGTCGCGGTCGCGGCCGGCCTGGAACCACGGGTGCTGGTTGGACGTGTGGTTCATGACGAGGTCGGCGATCACGCGGATGCCGCGGTCCGACGCCGTGCGGATGAGCTCGGCGAAGTCGCCGGGCGTGCCGAGCCGTCCGTCGATCCCGTAGAAGTCGGTGATGTCGTAGCCGTCGTCGCGCTCGACCGACGGGTAGAACGGCATCAGCCACAGGCACGAGACGCCCATGCCGGCCAGGTAGTCGATCCGGTCGGTGAGCCCGACGAGGTCCCCGCAGCCGTCACCGTCGGAGTCCAGGAACGTCTCCGCGTCGACGCAGTAGATGACCGCGTTCTTCCACCACAGGTCGCTGGTGGCCTTGCGATTCACAGCCGCGGGAGGACGTGCTCGCCGAACGCCTCGATGAACGCCCGCTGGTCGCGGCCCACGTGGTGCAGGTAGATCGGGTCGAACCCGAGCTCCACGTACTCGTTGAGCCATTCCGCGTGCTGACCCAGGTCGGAGGAGACCAGCGCCGCGCCGCACACGTCCTCCGCGCGGACGTGCTTCGCCGCCTCGTCGAACTGCTCGACCGTCGCCAGGTCCCAGCACAACGGCGGCGAGAAGACGTTGGTGCGCCACTGGTCGTGTGCGATGCGGAGCGCCTCCTCGTCCGAGGGTGCCCACGACAGATGCACCTGGAGCGCCGCCGGCCCGGCGAACGCGTCGCGCAGCCGCCGCAGGTGCTCGTGCGGCTGGTTGATCGTGATCAGTCCGTCGGCCCACTCGGACGCCCACGCGGCGGTCTCCACGCTCACCGCGGTCGCCAGCAGCGGCGGCGGCTCGGCGGGGAGCGTCCATAGCCTGGCGCGATCGACGCGGACGAGCCCGTCGTGGTCGACCACCTCGCCGGCGAACAGCGCCCGCATGACGTCGACGCACTCGCGCAGCCGCGCGTTGCGGATCGCCTTGTCGGGCCACGGCGCGCCGGTGATGTGCTCGTTCGAGAACTCGCCGGTGCCGAGCGCCACCGACAGCCGCCCGGGGAACAGCTCGGCGAGCGTGGCCGCGGCCTGGGCGATGATCGCCGGGTGGTAGCGCTGCCCGGGGGCGTTGACGACGCCATATGGGAGCGAGGTCGCCTGCATCGCCGCGCCCAGCCACGACCACGCGAAGCCGGACTCGCCCTGCCGCTCGCTCCAGGGCGAGAAGTGGTCCGACGACCACGCCCGCTCGAACCCCGCCGCCTCTGCGTCGCACATCGCGGTCAGCAGCGCGCTGGGCGCGACCTGCTCGTGCGACGCGTGGATGCCGACGACGGCCATTCACGCGGTCTACCCATAGGCTGCCGCACCATGCCCGCGTATGTGATCGCGTCCGTGAGCGACGCCTGGGACCAGGACAAGCTGGCGGAGTACCGCGAGCGCAACACCGGCGTCGTGGCCGCCCACGGCGGGCGCTTCGTCGTCCGCGGTGGGCGGCAGGAGATCCTCGAGGGCGACTACGCGCCCGTCCGCGTCGTGGTCATCGAGTTCCCCGACCTCGACGCCGCGCGCGGCTGGTACCAGTCCGACGACTACGCGCCCCTGCGCGAGCTGCGCAGGAGCGCGTCGAAGACGGACATCTTGGTTGTGGAGGGCCTCTGAACGTCAACTGCGCTGGGTAGGGGTTGAAGTTCATCCCCCCGCAGCCTCCGCGCTGCGCAGGCCGCGCGCCGCCCACCAGGCGAACAGCGCGACCAGGGCGGCCCCGATCGCGTAGGCGAGCCCGATCGAGCCCGGGGTGCCGGAGATGAAGTCTCGCCCGGTCTCGATGATCGGCGTGATCGGGTTCACGGTCGCGACCGCGTGCACCCAGCCCGAGAGCAGGCCGAGCGGCACGTACACGGGCGCGAGGAAGAGCACGAGGAACACCGGCATCTGCATCAGCGGGCCGGCCTGCATCGTGCGCAGCCGCATCGCCACCCCGGCCGCGAACAGCGTCGCTGAGAGCGAGACCAGGTACGCGAGCAGAATCAGCGCGGCGATGTCGACGCCGTCTCCGCCCACCTGCATCCCCGTGAGCAGCCCGACGACGAAGATCAGCGCCGCCACGAACGTGGTCCGCGCCGCCGCCGCGATCGCGTAGCCGGCGATGATCCCGTACCGGTTCGGCGCCGCCAGCAGCAGGCGCCGTGCGAAGCCGTTCTCGAAGTCGGACGCGATCCCGAAGCCGGTGAACACGCCGCCGAACGCCGACGCCTGGATCAGCACGAACACGAACTGGAACGCCGTGTAGCCGGACGGGAACTCGGCGTCGAAGCCGGGCACATTGCCGACGTTCGACAGGCCGCCGGCGAAGGCGACGAAGAAGAACATCGGAAAGACGACCGACGGGATCAGCAGCGTCGGCGTGGTGGCGATCTTGTGGATCGAGCGCCAGGCGACGGCGCGCGCGACCTGCCAGAAGCGGTTCATGTCCGCACCAGCCTCGTCCGCAGGGCGCTCGACGCCGCCGCGATCGCACCCACCGCGCCGATGATCGTGATGCCGAACCCGAGCGCGAGGGCCTCGCCGTCCCAACCGACGATGATGAACGACCGGACGCCCTCGATCATGTACGAGACCGGGTTGTAGGTCGCGATGAAGCGGAACCAGTCCTGCTCGATCAGCGGCCGCGGCAGGCTCATCGAGGACAGGAAGAGCAGGACGAAGAACAGCGGGAAGAACCCCTGCACCGCCTCGCCCGAGCCCGACCGCAGCCCCACGAACGCCCCCAGCCCCGCGAACGCGAGCGAGATCAGCAGCGCCAGCGCCAGAAGCGCCGGCACTCCGAGCCACCCGGCTTCGAAGTCCATGCCGGCGGCGAAGCCGACGACGAGGTAGATCAGCGCCGACACGAGCGCGATCAGCATCACGCCGCCGAGGTTGCCGATCATCAGCGCGGCGCGCTGCATCGGAGTCATCGCCAGGCGCTTGAGGAACCCGGTCTCGACGTCGCGCGCGAGCGACGCGCCGGCGTTGATGCACGCGAACAGGGCGCATTGCAAGAACGGCACCGCGATCGCGAAGTCGAGGTAGGTGTCGGCGGGAAAGCCGGGGAGGTTCGTCGCCGCGTCCAGCCCGCCGGTGTTGATGGCCATCATGATCAGCGGGAACACGATCGGCGGGATGATCAGCGCGGGCTGGCGCAGCGTCTGGAGGATCGAGCGCCGCGCCATCTCGTAGATCTGCTGCCTCACGTGGCCACCTCCTCGCGATGTTCGTGAAGCGAACTCGCAAGGGAATCGGCTCCAGCCGATTCCCCGCCCTCGAGCTTGCGCCCGGTCTTGGCGAGGAAGACGTCGTCGAGCGTGGGCGCGTGCAGCCGGAAGTCGGCCAGCGCGATGTCCTCGGCGTCGATCGCGCGGACGATCTCGGGGAGCTGCTCGACGGTGCCGCGCAGGCGCACGGCCACCGCGCCGGGTCGCGCGGTCACCGGCGTGCCGAAGCGCGCGAGGACGCCGGCGACCTGGTCGAGATGGCCGCCCTCCGCGGGCTCGACCTCGAGCGACGGGCGGCCGATCTCGGCCTTGAGCTCGTCCGGCGTCCCGCGGGCGACGATCTTGCCCTGATCGATGATCGCGATCCGGTCGGCGAGCACGTCCGCCTCCTCGAGGTACTGCGTGGTGAGGAAGACCGTCACGCCGTCATCGTGCGCGAGCCGCGCCACCTCCTGCCACATGTCCGACCGGCTCTGGGGATCGAGGCCGGTGGTCGGCTCGTCGAGGAACAGGATCCGCGGGTGGTGCACGAGCGCCAGCGCGAGGTCCAGCCGCCGCTTCATGCCGCCGGAGTACTCCCTGACCTTGCGGTCGGCCGCGTCGGCGAGCCCGACACGCTCGAGCAGCGCGTCGCCGCGCGCGCGGCGCTCGCCCTTCGGGACGCCCTGGAGCGACGTCTGCAGCCGCATGTGCTCGCGGCCGGTGAGCAGGCCGTCGAGTGCGGCCTCCTGGAGCGCGGCGCCGATCGCCTGACGCACGGCGGCGCCCTCCTTGACGATGTCGTGGCCCGCCACGCGCGCCCTGCCGGCGGTCGGCGGCAGCAGCGTGGTGAGCATGAGGACCGTCGTCGACTTGCCCGCGCCGTTGGGGCCGAGGAAGCCGTAGATCTCGCCGGGCTCGACCGTCAGGTCGATCCCGTCCACCGCCCGGATGCCGCCCTTGAATTCACGGACGAGGCCTTCGACCTCGATGCCGTTGGGGAGGATCGTCATAGCGACACTTTGTAGCGAAGATATTTGGCAACTTCAATCTTTCATGTTTGCTACCTTTTTGATATGGTCATTCCAGCGGAGCCCACGTCTACTGCCGCACGCGAGGCATGGGGCCTCTTCTGGCGGATCTTCATGGAGGACAAGCGCCGGCGCTGGGCGATCCTCTCCGAGATGGGCCTCTCGCCGCAGCAGGCGATGGCGATCAGCAACCTCCAGCCGGGCGAGCCGATGCCGATGAGCGCCCTCGCCGACGCGATGCACTGCGACAACTCCAACATCACGGGGATCGTCGATCGCCTCGAGGCGGCCGGGCTGGCCGAGCGCCGGCCGAGCGAGCGCGACCGCCGCGTCAAGGCCGTCGTCCTGACGCCGAAGGGCGAGTGGACGCGCGTCGAGATCGACCGCCGCGCCGGCGAGCCGCCACCCCGTCTTGCCAAGCTCCAAGAGGACGACGCTCGCAAGCTCCGCGAGATCCTCGCGCGGGCGCTAGAGGACTGACAGCGACCGCGCCGGCTCGCCGACGTAGCGCGCGCTCGGCCGGATCAGCCGCCCCTCGCGCTTCTGCTCGAGGATGTGCGCGGACCACCCTGCCGTCCGCGCGCAGGTGAACAGCGGCGTGAACAACTCGGGCGGGACCTGCGCGTGGTCGAGCACCACCGCCGACCAGAACTCGACGTTGGTGGCCAGCACGCGGTCCGGCTTGCGGGCGCGCAGCTCGGCCAGCGCCGCCGCCTCGAGCCGCTCCGCGACCTCGGCGCGCGGCGACCCGATCGCCTTGGCCGTCCGCCGCAGCACCCGCGCGCGCGGGTCCTCGGCCCGGTAGACGCGGTGGCCGAAGCCCATCAGGCGCTCGCCGCGGTCGAGCACCGAGCGGACGTAGCGGTCGGCGTCGCCCTCGCGCTCGACGTCGTCGAGCATCCTGAGCACCCGCGCCGGGGCACCGCCGTGCAGCGGGCCGGACAGCGCGCCGACCGCGGCCGACAGCGCCGCGGCGACGTCCGCACCCGTGGACGCCACGACGCGCGCGGTGAACGTGGACGCGTTCATGCCGTGCTCGGCGGCCGAGATCCAGTACGCGTCGATCGCGCGCACGTGGTCGGGGTCCGCCTCGCCGCGCCAGCGGATCAGGAACCGCTCTGGGATCGAGCTCGCGCGGTCGACCTCGCGCTGGGGCACCGGCGGCCGGCCGGTGCCGCGCGCGGACTGCGCCACGAACGAGAGCGCCATCACCGATGCCCTGGCGAGGTCGGCCCGCGCCTGCTCGTCGGAGATGTCGATCAGCGGCCGCATTCCCCCCTCCGCGCCGAGCAGCGCGAGCGCAGCCTGGACGTCCGCCCGCGGGTCGGGCGAGTGGACGGTGAGCGGGTACGGCTCGGCGGGCAGCAGCCCGGGCTCGAATTTGCCGTCGACGAGCAGGCCCCAGACGCGCTCGAACGGCACGGTGCCGATCAGCTCCTCGATGTCGATCCCGCGGTAGCGCAGCGCGCCGCCTTCGCGGTCGGGTTCGGCGATCCGTGTGTCGAACTCACTCATCGCGCCCTCTCTCGGTATCGCCGGGCCTTGTTCTGGTTGCCGCACACCGCCATCGAGCACCAGCGGCGGCCCGCGGCGGGCGAGCGGTCGTAGAAGCGGGCCGAGCACGTGTCGGAGCCGCAGATGCGCACCCGGGCGCGCTCGGTCGCGATCCCGAGCATGCGCGCAGCGTCGTAGGCGACCATGCCGAGCGCGCGGCGCGGCGAATCCGCGCGCGGGCGCTCGGACAGCACCGCGCGGCCCGTCTGGTCGGTGAGCAGCGCAGGCCGCGAGCCGGCGAGGGCGAGCCAGTCGTCGATCAGCGCGACCGCGGCCGGGTCGGGCGTGGTGCGCTCGACGGCGGCGCGCACGCCGGTGTCGATCGCCTCGCGCAGCTCGCGCGCCTCGCCCAGCACCGACGCCGGCGCCTTCATCGGCTGGGAGAGCAGCCGCGCCCGCACCAGCCAGACCACGACCTCCTCGACAGAAAGCAGGCACTCGACGTCGCGCCGCCAGCGCTCGCGCCGCGTGTTGACGAAGTCCAGCGCCGGCCGACCCCCGAGCCAGTACCAATACGGCGCGCCGAAAGCGGGTCGGCCGTCGGGCAGGTCGCGGTGCATAACCGCATGATACGTCCTCAACCGGTTACACGCCAAAGAAACGTCCCGCCGCCTTTCGAATTCCCGTAGGCTGCCGCCGGCCGCATGAGCGCGACCGACCTCATGCTCAAGCCGGTCCCGGAGCTCGCCGCCCTCGTGCGGGGCGGTGAGATCGCGGCGCGCGAGGTCGTCTCCGCCGCGCTCACGCGGATCGACGACCTCGACGGTCAGGTGAACGCGTTCGTGGAGGTCGACGCCGAGCGCGCGCTCGAGGCAGCCGCCGCGATCGAGCCCGGCGACGAGCGGCCGTTCGCCGGCGTGCCGATCGCGATCAAGTCCAACATCCCGGTCTCCGGCCTGTGCATGAACTTCGGGTCGAAGTTCCTGGCCGGCCACCGTCCCGGCCACAACGCCTACATGGTCCGGCGGCTGCGGGACGCCGGCTTCGTCGTCGTCGGCACCACCAACATGCCCGAGTTCGGGATCCTGCCCACCACGGAGCCGCGCCACAGCGGGGCGACCCGCAATCCATGGGACCTCGAGCGCACGCCGGGCGGCTCGTCCGGCGGCTCGGCCGCCGCGGTGGCGGCGGGAATGCTCCCGGTCGCGCACGGTAACGACGGCGGCGGCTCGATCCGGATCCCGGCGGCGTGCTGCGGGCTGGTGGGGCTCAAGCCGAGCCGCGGGCGCGTGTCGCGCGGTCCCGACCTCGGCGACTCCTTCCTCGGCTGCGACGGCGTACTCACCCGCACGGTGGCCGAGACCGCGGCGCTGCTCGACGTCCTCGCCGGGTACGAGGTCGGCGACGCGACGTGGGCGCCGCGGCCCACCGAGCCGTACGCGACGGCGGTGCGCCGCGATCCCGGCCGTCTGCGGGTGGCGATGACCGCCGCGAACCCGCTCGACATCGACGTCGATCCCGAATGCGTGCGCGGCATGCACGCCGCCGGCGAGCTGCTGTCGTCGCTCGGCCACGAGGTCGAGGCCGCCTCGCCCTCGTTCCCGGGCGGCGACGTGCTCGGCCTGTTCATCAGCATCTTCGGCCCGCAGGTCAGCCTCGGCATCGGCTACGGCGAGCTGCTCGCCTCGCGGCCGCCGGAGGACGACGAGATCGAGCCGCTGACCCGCGCCGTGTACGAGCACGCGCGCGACATGTCGTCGATCGCCTATCTCGGGGCGGTCGCCCAGATGCAGGCGGTGGCGCGCGGGATCGTGGCGTTCTTCGCCGAGTACGACCTGCTGCTCACGCCGGCGCTCGGCGAGCGGCCCGTGCCGATCGGCGAGATCCACGGCTACGGGGAGCAGCCGATGGAGGACCTCGCCCGCTCGGGCCGCTTCACCCCGTTCACGTCGCTGTTCAACGTGACCGGCCAGCCGGCGATCACCGTCCCGCTCGGGTTCGGCGACGACGGGCTGCCGACCGCCGCCCACATCGTCGCCAAGCCGCTGGGCGAGGACACGCTGCTGCAGGTCGCCGCGCAGATGGAAGCCGCGCTCGGCCGCCCCACACAGATCCCCCAGCTCTGACCCGACGAGCCGGACGATCCGGGAACGACCCCGACGACGCGATCGTCGGGGGTCAGGCCGCGCCGACGACCCCGACGACGCGATCGTCGGGGGTCAGGCCGCGCTGACGACTCCGACGACGCGATCGTCGGGGGTCAGGCCTGCACCGAGCACGTCCGCCATCCGGCGCGGCGTCACGCCGAGGCGCTCGGCGTCGGCCGTCCCGCCCGCGGCCAGCATCTCGGTCGCGAGCAGCTCGGCCTCGTCCCAGGTCGCGAACGCGGTCGGGCCGGCGAGCGTCTCGTGCGCGCGCAGCAGCGGCCGGGCGACGGCCAGCGGCACCGGCAGCAGCCGCCGGCGCCGGCCGGTGGCCCGCAGCGCGAGCCGGGCGACGTCGCGGTGGGTGAGGACGTCCGGGCCGGCCAGCTCGAGCCGGCCGAGCGCGCCGTCGTCGAGCGCGCCCAGGATGCAGTCGGCGACGTCGTCGGCCCAGATCGGCTGCGTCCGCGCGCCGCCGCTGCCCAGCAGCGGTACGACCGGGAGGAGCGCCAGCCGCTCGAGCCGCTGCAGCCGGCGGTCTCCGGGCGCGTAGACGAGCGAGCCGGCGAGCGTGGTCGTGCGCAGGCCGGACCCCGCCACCGCCTGCTCGGCGAGCGCCTTCGCGCGCTGCACGCGCGAGCGGTGGAACGGCGTGGCGCCGAGCCGCGTGAGCCAGACGAAGCGTTCCGCGCCCGCGCGCTCGGCGGCGCGCAGGAGCCGCAGCGCGGCCAGGCCGTCGATCTCCTCGATCGTCGCGCGCGGCTGGTCGCGCTCGGTGGCCGCCAGGTGCACGACGGTCTTGACGCCCCGGAGCGCGTGCCGCCACGACGCCGGATCAGCCAGGTCGCCGATCGCGAGCTGCACCCGCACGCGCTCAGCCCCCAGCCGCCGCGGATCGCGCACCAGGCACCGCACGGGTTCCCCCCGCGCCGTGAGCCGGCGCAGGACCGCGGAACCGACCAGCCCGGTGGCACCCGTTAGCAACAGCACGACGAGGAGCCTAGAATCCGGCTTCGCTCCCCGTCACCGAGCACCGAAGGACACGCCTGTATGGCCTACGTGATCGCCGAACCCTGCATCGGGACCAAGGACAACTCCTGCGTCGAGGTCTGCCCCGTCGACTGCATCCACCCGACGCCGGACGAGCCCGACTACGACAAGGTCGAGATGCTGTACATCGATCCCGAGGAGTGCATCGACTGCGACGCCTGCGTCGAGGCATGCCCGGTCGACGCCTGCTTCGCCGAGGACCAGCTCCCGGAGGAGTGGGAGCGCTACACGAAGCTCAACGCGGACTACTACGCGGGCAGCTAGTGGTTCCGGTCGTGAGTACGTGCGTCGTCAGGTGGTCGCTGGCGCCGCCTGGCAAGGACGCAGACCCGTAGGAATCCCCCTGGGATTTCAAGTGGTCGAGGACGCAGCCAGGCGGTGATCAGCGGCCGCCTGGCGGCGTGCGTACTTGCGGCCGGGACCACCGATACCAAGCGCGCGCGGAGTCGGCCAGCGCCGCCGGCGCGACGGCGGCGACGAGCTCGAGGTCGGCGGGATCGAACGGGCGGCGGGCGCGGGTGCCGGGAAGGTCGGTGCCGAACAGGAGCTTGGCGGGGTCGAGCGCGCGCACTGTGGCCTCGACGTCGAGCTCGACCCGCCCGAACCCCGTCGCCTTGACGTGGGCGCCGAGGCGCCGCAGCACAGGAAGCGCCTCGCTGTCGAAGCCGAGGTGATCGACGCAGAGCCGCGGGAGCGCGCGCAGGCGATCCTCGTAGGCCGCGAGCGTCCGCCCGTCCGCGTAGACCTCGGTGTGCCAGCCGGCGAGCGCGTGCACGCGCAGCGCCAGCTCGTCGTCGAGCGCGCCGCCGCGGTGGAGGTTGAAGCGGACGGCGCGCACACCGGCCGCGTCGAGCGCGAGGATCTCCTCGTCGCTCGTGTCCGGGTCGAGCTGGGCGACGCCGACGAACCCGGGACCGAGGCGCTCGAGCGCGTCGACGAGCCACGCCTGGTCGACGCCCTGGAACGAGCCGGCGACCACCGCCCCGCCCACCACGTCCATGCCGGCCGTCGCCGCGCGGTAGTCCTCGACCGTGAACGGCTCCGGGACGTAGCCCTGGTTCGGGACCAGCGGGAAGCGCGGATCGATGATGTGGAAGTGGGCGTCGAAGACCGCTAACGGCGCCACACGTACGCCACCGAGATCGGGTGGTGCCGGAACCGCTCCCACTTCGGCTTCACCGCGATCCAGCGGTCGTCGACCACGCCTTCGCGCATCTCGGCCAGTCCGAAGCCGGCGGACAGGCCGGCCGCGACGTGCTCGCTCACGAGGTGAAGGTGAGTCGCGATCGCCACCGGCTCGCCGGAGGTGCTGGTGAAGTGGGTCGGCATACCCGTGGCCATGATGAAGTGCGGGTGGAAGCCGACGAGCACGAACGTGCCGCCCGGCCGAGCCAGCCGGAACGCCTCGCGGTACAGCGGGTCCAGGGACTCCAGGTGCTCGTCGACGAGCGAGGTGACGACGAGGTCGTACGCGCCGCCGGCGAGCCCGGTGTCGGCCACGTCGCCCTCGCGCAGGGTGTCGTGGACGCCGCGCTCGCGGGCACGCTCGAGCATCTCCGGGGTGATGTCGACGCCGTCGATGACGTCGACGCCCTTGCCCCGCAGCCAGGTCGCGGTGCGGCCGGTGCCGCAGGCGAGGTCGGCGACCCGGCCGGTCCAATCGACGGCGCGCAGCTCGTCGAGCAGCGCGACGTCCATCGCATCCTCGACGGTGTCCTCGTACGTCGGCAGCCACTCGCGGTAGCCGGTCCGCACGTCGACCGTGCGGTACCCGCGCTCGTCGAACGCCGCGAAGTCCAACTCAGCCGGCCATCGGCAGGCTGATGCCCACCGGGACCGGGTCGGCCATCACCGGCAGCTCGACCGGCGTCATCGCGACGATCCCGCGGGCCGCCTGGCGGATCGCCTGCGCGGCCGGGTCGTCCGGGTCCACCTCGATCAGCGGCACGCCGGAGTCCGCCGTCTCGCGCAGCGGCATCGTCAGCGGCACCTTGCCGAGCAGCGGCACCTCGAGCTCGTCGGCCAGCAGCTGACCGCCGCCCTCGCCGAAGATCTGGAAGCGGTCGCCGGCGGGCGTCGTGAAGCCCGACATGTTCTCGATCACGCCGCCGATCTCGAGCTTGACCTTGTCGGCCATCTCCGCCGAGCGGCGGGCGACCTTCTGGGCCACCGCCTGCGGCGTGGTGACGATCAGGAACTTCGCCTGCGGGAGCAGCTGCGCGAGCGTCATCGACACGTCGCCGGTCCCCGGCGGGAGGTCGATGAGCAGGAAGTCGAGCTCGCCCCAGTTGACGTCCTCGAGGAACTGCGTCAGCGCCTTGTGGAGCATCGGCCCGCGCCACACGACCGCCTCGTCCTCGGCGATGAAGAAGCCGATCGACATCACCTTGATGCCGTGCGCCTCCAGCGGCAGGATCTTGCGCTCGTTCGAGACCTTCGGGCGCTGGCCGCCGAGGCCGAGCATGCGCGGGATCGAGTAGCCCCACACGTCCGCGTCGAGCACGCCGACCTTCTTGCCCTCGGCGCGCAGCGCGGCGGCGAGGTTGACGGTGAGCGACGACTTGCCGACGCCGCCCTTGCCGGAGCCGACGCAGAGCACGTTGGCGACCTGGGCGAGCGAGCCCTCCGGCAGCCCGCCGGGACGGCCGAGCTTGCGCTGGAGGCCTGACTTCTCCTGGTCGGTCAGGACGTCGAAGCCGACGTTCACGCGAGTGACGCCCTGGACCGCCGAGACGTGCTTGGCGACGGCGGTCTGGAAGTGGCCCTTGATCGGGCAGCCGGGGGTGGTCAGCGAGACGGTGACGTCAACCACGCCGCCGTCCTTGATGTCGATGGCCCGGACCATCTCGAGCTCCACGATGTCCTTGCGGAGCTCGGGGTCGATGACGGACTTCAGCGCTTCGGTGATCTGCTCTCTCGTCGGCATGCCCCTGCCATTGTGGCAGGCGTCAGTCCGCGGCCTCGTGGTCCGTCGCCGAGCTGACGACGTGGAAGTCGCGGTCGAGCTGGACGTCGACCTGGCTCCCGTCCGCACGGGTGACCTCGACCTCGTAGTAGCTCTCCTCGTCGCCGACCTCGGTGCCCGTGACGCGGCCGGGCTCCTCAGCGAGCGCGGCGGCCTTGGCCTTCTCCAGCGCGCTGCCGCTGATCGCGCGCTCGGTGGCGTCGTCGTCGCCGCCCGCGGCGCCCGCGATCGCGGCGCCACCCGCGATGAGCGCGCCGGCGGTGATGGTGGTGATGATGATGCGCCGTCTCATGGCTCCTGATCCTCGCCTACCCGGCTGAGATGACCCTGAGACGGCATCCAGACCCGCACCGTGGCGCCGTCGAGCGTCGCCCGGCCGCCATGGGCCTCGGCGATCGCGCGCACGATCGCGAGCCCGAGGCCGGTGCCGCCGCGGGTGCGGGCGCGGTCGCCGCGGGCGAAGCGCTCGAACGCGCGGCCGGCGATGTCGGGCGCGAAGCCGGGGCCGTCGTCGGAGACCTCGAGCGCCACGCCGCCGTCCTGCGTGTGCGCGCGGAGCACGACGTCGCCGTCCCCGTGGCGGAGCGCGTTGTCCACGAGGTTGCCGAGCGCCTGGCGGATGCGCAGCGGATCCGCGATCAGGAGGACGTCGCCGTTCTCGACGCGGATCGCGCGCCCGTCGCGCTGCGCGCGCTCGGCGAAGCGGTCGCGGACGCCCTCGAGCAGCGGGCGGCCGGGCAGCGGCTCGGGGCGGACCGGCAGCTCCCCCTCCGCGGTGCGGGCGATGACCAGCAGGTCGTCGGCGAGCTGCGCGAGCCGGTCGCACTCCTCGATCGCCGACGAGAGCGCGGCGCGGGCCTCCGGGCCGGCGTCGCCCGCGCGCAGGCCGGCCTCCAGCTCGGTCTTGAGGACCGCGAGCGGCGTCCGGAGCTCGTGACTGGCGTCGGCAACGAAGCGGCGCTCGCGCTCGAGCGATCTCCGGAGGCGGGCGAGCATGTCGTTGAGCGTCTCGCCGAGGCGGCGGATCTCGTCGTGCGCCGCGGGCAGCGGGAGCTGCTCGTCGCCCGCCGCGGCGCGCCTGCGCATGGCCTCCACGGGCCGCAGCCCGGCGCCCGCCAGCGCGTATCCGAGCAGCGACGCCAGCACCACGGCGAGCGGGCCCCCGATCGCGAACGCCGCGATCAGCGCGGCGAGCACCTCGTCGCGGTCCTCGAGCGTCTGGCCGACCACGATCGTCGTGGCGCCGACCGGGCGCGCCAGCACGCGGGCGATGCCGTCGACCCCCGGCACGCGCCGGTCTCCGCTCACGGGATCGACGGCTCCGCGGGCGCCGCCGGCGCTGTCGAGCAGCCGCCCGTCGCGGCCGAGCACCTGCGCGAAGCCGTCCTCGGAGTCGCCGGCGAGCCCGGCCTCCGCGCCGGCGTGCGCGACCGCGGTCGCGCGGGACTGAAGCGCCGCGTCGACCGACTCGTCGAGGTTCGCGCGGAGCTGGACGTATACGAACGCAGCCGCCGCCACGAGCACGAGCGTTGTCGCCGCGGCGAAGGCCATGGTCAGGCGGACGCGGATCGGAAGCCCGCTCATCCTCCGTCCTTGCGCAGCCGGTAGCCGAGCCCGCGCACGGTCTCCAGCGACGCGACGCCGAACGGACGGTCGATCTTCTCGCGCAGGTAGCGGACGTAGACCTCGACCACGTTGGAGCGCTGCTCGTAGCCGAGGTCCCACGCGGCGTCGAGCAGCTGCAGCTGGCTCAGCACCTGGCCGGGGCGGCGCATGAACGTCTCGAGCAGCGCGAACTCGCGCGCGGACAGCGAGATCTCGGTGTCGCCGCGCCAGACCTGGCGGGAGGCGGGGTCGAGCCGCAGGTCGCCGGCCTCGTAGACGGCCGGCCGCTCGACCGGGCCGCGGCGGACGAGCGCGCGCAGCCGCGCGAGCAGCTCGGCGAGCGAGAACGGCTTGGTGAGGTAGTCGTCGGCGCCCTGGTCGAGCCCGCGGACGCGATCCTCGACCGCGTCGCGCGCGGTCAGCATCATGATCGGCGCCCAGCGGCCTTCGGCGCGCAGCCGCCGGCAGGTCTCGAAGCCGTCGATGTCCGGCAGCATCACGTCGAGGACGATCGCGTCGTAGTCGGTCGCCCGCGCCATCCCGATCGCCTCGTCGCCCCGCCCCGCGACGTCGGCCACGATCCCCTCGTAGCGCAGGCCGCGCCGCAGCGCGGCCGCCATCCGAACGTCGTCCTCGACCACCAGCAGCCGCACAGGACCATTGTCGCGCCGAAGATGAGAGCCGGCTGAGGGCCTTAAAGACCGACGACCCGCACAAGGCGGGCCGACGGTTGAGGGAGGAGAGGGTGCTGCATCCGCCGGCGAGGTATGAGGCCGGCGGATCCCGCCGGCGGAATATGAGGCCGGCAGGCTTACCCGGGTCGCCGCCTCTCCGCGGCGCCCGGGGGAAGTGGGTGCGCTAGACGAGCGCGGTCACGCGCTCCTTCGCCGCGCCGGCGATGCGGCTGCCGGTGCTCACGCCGACGGTCGCCGCGTGCTGCGCGCGGTTCGCGACCTTGCGACGGCGGGTGCGCACGACGCGCTCGAGCCGGGTGCGCGCCTTCTTGACGTCGCGCTCCAGCTGGTTGCGCGCGGTGTTGCCACGGCGCTCGAAGCGGCGGAGGTCCTTGTTGACCTCGCGCTCGGCAGCCGCGCGGGTGCCGAACCGGTTGACGAAGCCGCCCGCCAGGCCGAGCACGCGGTCACGCGCCTCGAGGGTCGCGCCGACGTACACGAGCGCGGCGCGCTCGGCGACGTTGCGGCCCAGGGCAGCGGTCGTGCGCGCGGCACGGGCCTGCGCCTGCGCGGCGTCGCGCGTCTCGTTGGCGGCGATCGTCCGCTGACGACGAGCGGTCGACGGGCTCGGCTTGCGCGCCGCCGTCCGGCGAGTCGTCGAGCGACGGGCCGTGCTGCGACGAGCAGCCGGCTTCGCCTTCGGCTTGGCCTTCGTGGTCGTCGTGGTGTTGGTGGTCGTGGTCTCGGCCATTGCTGGAATCAGCTCCCTTGGTTGGCCAGGTAAGGATCGAAGTTCGTTCGACTCAGGCTATCCGTCGAACACATGTTTGTAAACCTCACCCTGCGAACCGTTACGCAGACTAGCGGACTTTGTAACTGCGTGTCGTGAAGATGACGTAAAGCCGCGGAATTTCGCCTACAGACTTTGTAACAGAACGAACGTAGGTTCGAATCGTGTGACGTACCGCACACCCAACCGGCGTACGGGGGGTCAGGCGGCGCCGCGGCCGAGCCCGAGCCGTTCGGTGCGGGCCAGCCAGCCGGTGGCGTCCTCGAGCTCGGCGAACGTCGGCAGCGTCTCCGGGCCGGCCCAGGCGCGGTTGAGCGCAGTGATCCCGCCGCGGGCCACGACCGCGTCGCAGAACGCCTTGCCGAGCTGGTACTGGCGGAGCTTGAGGTCGAACCCGATCAGCTTCTCGAGCACCCGGAGCAGCCCGGAGCGCTCCTGCCGGCGGCGGTCCATCGCCGCCCGCATCGCCTCGATGTCGCTCAACAGGCTGGCGCCGACCGCGTCCATGACATGCTCGGCGTAGCCCTCGAGCAGGGCCATGAACGCCTGCGCGCTCTCCAGCACCACCCGCCGGTCCTCATCGATCGCCATGAACGCCAGGCCCTCCTCGCGGACCCGGTTCATCAGCGCCCGCAGGTCGGAAGCGTCGGGCAGGCGGAGCAGGCCCGACGGGTTGATGTCGAGCGCTGCGAGCAACTGCCCCACCAGCCCGGCGAGGTGCTCGCGCAGCCACGGGACGCCGCCGAACTGCAGCGCGTGCGTGGTCTCGTGCAGCGCGACCCAGCGCAGGAGCTGGTCCGGATCGGCGTCGAGCGCCCGCGCAGCGTGGGCGAGGTTCGGCGCCACGAACAGCAGCCGCGCCGGGGCGGCCGGGTCGAGCACCTTGAACTCGTACTGACCGAGGACGCGACCGGCGAGGAAGCCGGACACCGCGCCCGCCTCGAGCCCGAGCAGCGCGCCCGCCGCGCCCCCCAGCGGCCCGAGCTTGGCGCCGATCCGGTCCGCGACCGGGTCGAGCACACCGCCGAGCGATGCGAGGTTGGCGTCGATCCACTCCGGCCGCCCGACCGCCTCGGCCACCGGCACCGGCGCGGCGGGGGTGAGGCCCGTGTAGGCGGAGACGAGCCGCTCGCTCTCGGCCGCCGGCGCGGAGAGGTCCATGAACGGCGCCGGGTCCCCGGCGGGCTGCAGTCCGGCGATGCCACGGGCCACCTGCCCGGCGAGGTTCCAATCGATCACACGTTCATAGTGGCAGGCGCCCGTTCTCGGTCGCCACGGATGGCGAGCGTCTCAATCAGGGCCCGGCTGGGGCATCACCACTGTGGCGAGCTCGGCGAGACCCTCCTCGGAGCGAGCGGCGACGACCGGTGAGTGCGGGAGCAGGTCGAGCGGCGCTCCGAGCGGGTACTCGAACCCTGTGAAGGCGACGTGACCGCCGGCCTCGCGCACGATGAGCTGCGCCGCGGCCGCGTCGACGGCCCGGCAGCCCTTCAGCGTGAGCATCCCGTCGAACCGGCCGGCGGCGACCTGGCAGAGCGCGGCGGCGATGGTCCCGATCGCGCGCAGCCGGTGCGCGACCCGCACCAGGCCCTCGGCCGACTGCAGCACCCAGCGCGGGTCGGCGGACTCGAAGCCGACGAGCTCGAGCTTGCCGTCGGAGGCCCAGCGCCGCTCGCCGACCGCCGGGTCGAGCCGCACGCCGTTCAGCGTCGCGCCCTCGCCGCGCCACGCCACCCACTCCTCGTCGGGTCCGAAGTCCTGGACGAAGCCGAACTCGACGTCGGCCATCGTCGGCCCCTCGGCGACCGCGATCGACACGCAGTGATGCGGCAGCCCGCGCTTGGCGTTGAGCGACCCGTCGATCGGGTCGACGACGACGAGCACGCCGTCGCCGCCGAAGTCGACGGTCCCGCGCTCCTCGCTGATGACGGTGAAGCGGGCGCCGCGCCGGTGGAGCTCGTCGAGCTCGGCCAGGATCGCCTCCTCGGCCAGCGCGTCGATCTCGAGCGTGCGATCGCCGCCCTCGCCTCGCGTGCCGGTCTCGAGCACCCGCTCGGCGATCGTCGTCCGTTTCGCCAGCATCGTGCGCAGAGCGGAGGCCGCTCGGCGCGACGCTCCCAGCCAGTCGGGGCTCATCGCGGGCGTATCCTACGAAGGTGTTCGAGCTGAGCCCCGAGCAACGTGCCGCCGTCGAGCAGTTGGACGGTCCGCTGCTCGTCCTCGGCGGCGCGGGCAGCGGCAAGACGACCGTGCTCGCCGAGCGGTTCGTGCACCTCGTGCGTACCGGCGCGCCGCCGGAGTCGCTGCTCGTCCTGTGCTTCTCGACCGCGGCCGCCGACGCGCTCCGCGCCCACCTCGAGGACCGACTCGAGGGCGCGTACGAGGAGCTGGCGGTCACCACGTTCCGCGGCTTCTGCGCGCGGCTGCTGCGCGACGAGGCGCTCGAGGCCGGCCTCGACCCGTTCGTCACCCCGGTCAGCGCCGCCGACCGCCTCGCGATGCTGCTCGAGCGCATTGACGACCTGCCGCTCCGCCACCACGACCTGCGCGGCAACCCGAGCGCCACGCTCGGCGCGATCGTCCAGCGCATCGACCGGCTGAAGGACGAGCTGGTCTCCGCCGACGACTACGTCGCCTGGGCCGTCGCGCTGCCTGAGGACCGCGCGCGCGACCGCGAGTTCGCGGAGCTTTACGGCGCCCACGAGCGGATGCTGGCCGAGGCCGGACGTGCTCGACGTCGGCGACCTCGTGCTGCACAGCTTCCGGCTCCTGCGCACTCGGCCGCACGTCCGCCAGCGGCTCGCCGCCCGCCACCGTCACGTGCTCGTCGACGAGCTGCAGGACGCGAGCTTCGCGCAGGGGCTGCTGCTTCGCCTGCTCGTGGCGAGCCACCACGGTGTGACCGCCGTCGCCGACGACGACCAGGCCATCCACCGCTTCCGCGGCGCGGCGACGAAGAACGTGCACGACTTCCGCGCGGAGTGGCCCGACGCGACGGTCGTCCGGCTGCCGCGCTCGTACCGCTCCGGCGCCCAGATCCTGCGCGCCGCCCACGCGGTCGTCGAGCCTGTGCCCGACCGCCTCCCGAAGGCGCTCGAGGCTATCCGTCCCCACCCACCCGGCGAGGTCGCGTTCTGGCGCTGCGCGTCCGAGCGCGCGCAGGCGCAGGCGGTGGCGGCCGAGGTCGAGCGGCTGATCGCGCGGGAGGACGTCGCGCCCGAGGACGTGTGCGTGCTCGTGCGCTCGGTCCGCGGCGAGGGGCAGGCGATCGCGGTCGCATTCGACGAGCGCGCGGTGCCGTACCGGCTGTCGGGCGCGGCCGCGTTCTTCCAGCGCGCCGAGGTCCGCGACCTGCTCGCCTGGCTGCGCCTGCTCGTCGACCCCGGCGACGCCGGCGCGGTGGTGCGCGCGCTGGCCCGCCCGCCGGTGGAGCTGCGCGCGATCGACCTCGCGCGCGTGACCCAGATCGCCCGGCGGCGCAAGCTGGACATGGTGGCCGGGCTGCACGCGGCGCTCGAGTCGCCGCAGATCCCGCCCGAGGCGCGCGACCGCATCGCCGACTTCCTCAAGCTTCACCGCTCGGCCGCGGCGGCGATCGACTCCACCCGCCCCGACCTCTACGTCCACCGCCTGATCGAGCGGCTCGGGCTGCGCCGCCAGCTGCTGTTCGCGGCGTCGACCGAGGTCGTCGAGCGGCTGCAGAACCTGGCGCGCTTCGCCGAACTGGCCGCCGACTACGTGCGCCGGTCCCCGCAGGCCACCGGGCGCGAGTTCGCCCGCTCGATCGCCGCCGTGGCGGAGGCCGGCCTGCGCGAGGAGGACGCGGACGAGCGCCCCCACGGCGTCCACGTGATGTCGATCCAGGCCGCCAAGGGCCGCGAGTTCGACCACGTCTACGTGCTCGGGCTGATGGCCGCGCGGATGCCGGGCCCGCGCCGGCGAACGCTCGAGCCGATCCCCGACGCCCTGATCAAGGAGGCCGTGCCGCCCGACACCAAGGCGACGCACGTGGCCGAGATGCGGCGGCTGCTCCACGTCGCGATGACGCGCGCGCGGCGGCGGCTCGTGCTCGCGTTCCCGGAGCGCTCCGAGCGGGGGGCGCTGCAGCAGCCGTCGCCGTTCGCCGAGGAGGCGCGCGCCGCGGTCGCCGGCGAGTGGGAGGCCAAGCAGGAGGAGCTGTTCGGGCCGGCCGAGACGCTCCAGTCGACGTTCCGGATCCTGCGCGACGAGCTGCTCACCACGGTCGCGCAGGTCGGCGGCCGGCTCGGCGAGCTGCGGTTCGACACCGACCTCGACGTCTCGCACGCGGTCGTGCGCTACCTCGAGCTGCTCAAGCTCGCCGCGCTGCTCGAGCGCACACGCGGGGGCGAGCAGGAGGTCGGCGACCTGCTGCCCGAGATCAACGCGCGGCTCCTGCAGGCGGTGACCGCCGAGCAGCGGGAGATCTTCGAGACGTCGGCGCTCGACGAGTACCTGCTCGACGCCGAGCGCGACGAGAAGCTGCGCGCCCGCGCGGTCGCCCAGCGGTCCGAGCCCTCGCTGGAGTCGTTCCTGCCCCGTCGCGGCGATGGGCTCGCGCTCTCCGCCTCCGACATCGAGACCTACCGGACCTGCCCGCTCAAGTACAAGTTCGCGCGCGTGTTCCGGATCCCGAGCGAGCCGACACTCAACCAGCGCTTCGGGATCCTCGTCCACCAGGTCTTGGAGCGCTACCACGCCGCAGAGTCGGCGGGCCTGCCCTCGCTGCTCAACCTGCTCGACGCCGGCTGGCGGCGCGGCGGGTTCGGCGACTCCGAGGAGGAGCGCCAGTTCCGCGCCAAGGCCACGCAGGCGCTCGTCCGCTACCACGACCGGTTCCGCGACGACGAGGCCGAGCCGGTGTGGTTCGAGCGCTCGTTCCAGTTCCGGATCGGGCCGCACCTGTTGCGCGGGCGCGTCGACCGCGTGGACAAGCTCCCCGAGGGCGGCTACGAGCTGATCGACTACAAGACCGGGCGGCCGAAGTCGGCCGCGCAGCTGCGCGACGACGTCCAGCTCTCGCTGTACGCGGTCGGCGCGCGCGAGGCGTGGCAGCTCGACGCTCCGCAGCAGGCCTACTACTACGTGCTCGACGACGCCAAGGTCCCGGTCCCCCGCACCGAGGAGGACCGCGACTGGATCACCGAGACCGTGTTCGAGGTCGCCGACGGCATCCTCGGACAGGGCTTCGAGCCGACCCCGAGCTTTGCCGCCTGCTCGGTCTGCGACTACCGGATCGCCTGCCCCGCCGCGGAACGTTAGTACCGGTGCTCGTAAGTACGTGCGGTCGCCGGTGTTCGCCGGCGCCGGCTGACGCCGCACGGTGATCCGGTGGTGTACCCCTGGTACATGACCGGTCGCCGGGTGGTGTCAGGCGGTGATCGGCGGACGCCGGAACCGTGCGTAATTGCGAACGCCGGTACTAGCCGCCCGGCGAGCCCGGCCCGCCGCGCTGGCGGAGGAACCGCTGGAACTCGCGCGCGAGGACGTCGCCGCTCGGGATCTGGCTGAGGTCGGTCGGGCCCTCCTCGGCGTCGGCGGCGCGCTCGAGCCGCTCGACGAACGCCTGCACCTCCGGGTCGAGCTCGACCGCGCGCGTGACCTGGCGCTCGTAGTCGACCGCCGCCGACTCGAGGTCCGAGGCGTCGACGGTGACGCCGACGAGGCTCTCCAGCCGGCGCAGGATCGCCAGTGCGCCCTTCGGGTTCGGGGCGACGGCGACGTAGTGCGGCACCGCCGCCCACAGCGAAGCCGCGGGCATGCCGGCCTCGGCGCACGCCGTCTGGAGGACGCCGACGATGCCGGTCGGGCCTTCGTAGGTCGGCGCCTGGAGGGTGAGCCGCTCCACCAGCGCGGGATCGGAGGCGTGGGCGGTGACGCCGACCGGTCGCGAATGTGGGACGTCGGCCAGTAAAGCGCCCAGCGTCACCACCATCTGCACCCCCAGCGCCTCGGCGAGCTCGACCACCTGCGCGCAGAACGAGCGCCAGCGGTACGACGGCTCGGGCCCCGTGAGGATCACGAGGTCGCGCGGCGCGCGCGGCACCCGCGCCTCGTAGACCTCCCACTCCGGCCACTCGACCTGCCGAGTCCGGCCCTCGACGAGCTTGACCTGCGGCCGGGTGGCCTGGAAGTCGACGAAGTCCTCGGGGTCGATCGTGGCGAAGCGCGCGGCGTCGAGGCTGGCGCCCATGAACGCGACCGCCGAGCTCGCGGCCTCGCCGGCGTCGTTCCAGCCCTTGAACGCGCACACCAGGGCGGGGGCCCGGAGGCCGTCCGGTCGGCGTTCCCAGCGCAGCGGCTGCACCGGTCCACCGTAGCGAAGGGCCGTCCGAACCGGTGGCCATCATCGGGGTGTGGCGATTGCCGACGCGCCCACCATTGCGAGCCTCCGAGCCGGAGACGAGGTCGACGGCGTGTTCGCGTGCGCCCGCAAGGACCGGTTGCAGGCGCGCTCCGGTCTGCCGTACCTCGCGCTCGAGCTGCGCGACCGCAGCGGCACGATCCAGGCGCGCGCGTTCCGGGACGCGGACGTGCTCGCAGGCCGGTTCGAGCGCGGCGACCTCGTGCGCGTGCGCGGGCGCGTGGACCGGTTCCGCGACGAGCTGCAGCTCGAGGTCCGCGACGTCGTGCGCGCCGAGGCGGCCGACCCGGCGGCGTTCCTGCCGGTCGCCTACCGCGACCTCGACGAGCTCGACGGCTTCCTCGAGCACCTCGCGCGCGAGGTCCACGACCCCGGCTACGCCGCGGTGCTCGTGCGGCTGCTCGGCGACACCGAGCTGCGCGCGGCGTGGCGGCGGGCGCCGTGCACGATCGGCGGCCATCACGCCTATCTCGGGGGCCTGCTCGAGCACACCGTCGCGGTCGCCACGCTCGCGCTCGAGGCCGCGCAGCTGCACCCGCGCCTGAACTCGGACCTGTTGATCTGCGCCGCGCTCGTGCACGACCTCGGCAAGACGCGCGAGTTCACGTACGGCGCCGCCATCGAGCAGTCCGCCGAGGGCCGGCTCCTCGGCCACCTCGCGCTCGGCCAACAGATCCTCGAGCCCTACCTCGAAGGGCTCGACGCCGAGCGCCGGCTCGCGCTCCTGCACTGCGTGCTCTCCCACCACGGCACCGATCGCCGCTTCGGCTCCCCCGAGGCGCTCGCGCTCTACCGGCTCAACGCGCTCGACGCGAGCGTCAAGGGCGCGCTCGAGCACGGCCTCACGACTGCGTAACGCGCCGGCGCACGCGGCGTGCCACCCTGAGCGGGCAACCAAATCCAAGGAGGCAGGGATGAGAACGCGTGCGCTTGCGGGAGCCACGCTGCTGCTCGCCATGCTCGTGCCGGCCGCCGCGCAGGCGGACGGCAGGAGCACGACCTTCACCACGTCGCGAGCCGGTGAGGCCAGGCTCGCCTTCACGGCATCCGTGCCCGGCACGGCGTGGGACCGCGCGGGCCACGAGGCGGCGGTGCTCAACGTCCGCGTCGACGGCCGCCGCGTGGCCGACGTCGTCGCCTTCGCAGGCGAGGACCGGTTCCGGTACGAGACCGCGCTCGGCCGCGTGGGCGCCGGACGCCACATCGTCAGCGTGGCGCTCGATGGCGAGAAGTCGCCGGTGCGCTACGCGCATATCCGCGGGCTGACGCCATCGGTGGCGGACGACCTGGTCGCGCGGCATGCGCCGATCCTCTACGGCCGCGACCTCCCCGAGATCCCCGGTCGGTACGAGAACGCGCGGACCGACGTGCCGCTGCTCGCGTACCAGGTGTCGAGCACGGCGAACGGGCGGACCACGATCGAGTACACGACGATCTGGTCCAACGAGGACGGCGGGACCAACACGCCGGCGCTGATGGCGCGCTGGGGCCGGACCACGGACATCGAGTGGATCTACCGGGTGACGCTCGCCCCCGACGGCAGCGTCGTGTCCGCCGTCTACCAGGGTCCGAACCACGAGACGCTGCCGTTCACCGGCGCGCGCGAGGACGATCACCCGCTACTCCAGACGGCGACCGCGAACAACAACTTGACGCAGGTGATCGACGAGCGGCTCGCGACGAACCTGCGCTTCTTCCTGGACACGCGACGCACGCTGCCGCCTGGCCGTGCGCGTGAGGCGGCAATGGACGCCGAGCCGTGGACGTACCAGGTGATGGCGCGAGAGATCGTGCGCGAGGGCAGGGTCGAGCCGACGCCGGATCCGGCGACGCCCGAGGTGTCCGACCAGCGCAACTACCTGTTCGCCGAGGTCGACAAGGACACGCGCTACGGCACGCCGCCCGCCGCCGGCTCGTGGGTCGGCACGGCGCTCGAAGTGCTCGTCGGCGGCCGCTGGTACACGTCTCACCACGCCGAGCCGACGTGGTCGATCCAGCGCGACGACCCGGCGGCCACGACCGTCGAGCTGCCGCCGGGCACGACGGCCGACGACGTCGAGGCGGTCAAGGCGGTCGCGGTGCCCGTCGGCTCCCCGCCCGCCGACTGGCGAATCGACGTCACGTCGCTCAACCGCGGGTTCTTCCTCGGCGCCGACTACCTGCCCGGTCCGTCGTTCCTGTCGTGGCGTGGCACGGCGTCGCTGACGCCCGCCTCGCCCGAGGCGGTGATCTGGACGCGCAACTGATAGGTTGCGCATGTGCGCACGCTGATCCTCGGCGGGACGGTGTTCCTCGGCCGCCACGTGGCGGCCGAGGCGCTGGTCCGCGGCCACGAGCTGACGATCTTCACGCGCGGCCGGCACGGCGGGATCGAGGCCGCCGAGCACCTGATCGGCGACCGTGCCGGCGACCTCTCCGCGCTCGAGGGGCGCGAGTGGGATGTCGTGATCGACACCTCCGGCTACGAGGCGCGGCACGTCGCGCGCTCGAGCGCGCTACTCGGAGACGCCCACGTCGTCTTCGTCTCGAGCTGCAACGCCTATCCGTCGTGGCCGGTCGAGCCGGTCGACGAGGACTCGCCGGTGTGGGAGAGCGGCGACGACTACGGCGCCCAGAAAGCGGCGAGCGAGCGGGCCGCGGAGGCGGCGTTGCCGGGTCGCGTCGCGGCCGTCCGCGCGGGCCTGATCTGCGGGCCGCACGACAACGTCTTCCGGCTCCCGTGGTGGGTGCGGCGGATCGCCGCCGGCGGCCGCGTGCCGGCGCCCGGTGACCCGCGGCGCACGGTCCAGCTCGTCGACGCCCGCGATCTGGCGGCGTGGATGCTCGACCTCGGCGAGCGCCGGGTGGCAGGCTCGTTCAACGGCACGGCTCCCGCCGGGCAGACCACGATGGGCGAGGTGCTCGACGCCGCGGTCGCGGCGACCGGCTCCGGCGCTGCGCTGGAGTGGATCCCCGACGAGCGGCTCCAGGCGGCGGGGGTCGAGCCCTGGACGGAGCTGCCGCTGTGGCTGCCCGCGGCCGAGTTCCCGGGCACATGGGAGGTCGGCACCGCGCGCGCCCAGGCCGCTGGGCTGCGCTGCCGGCCGGTGGCGGAGACGGTCGCCGACGTGTGGGCGTGGCTGCGCGACGGCGGCGAGGCCGAGCTCGACGAGTGGCGGTCGGAACAGAGACCGCGGCCGATGTCTTCGCTGCGAGAGCGTGAACTGCTCTCGTAGCGGCGCTACATTGCGGGCAAGGTGCGCGGCCCGGCAGGGGTGTCGGCCGCGCTCGCGACCGACGGGAGGATCTCGATGAGACGTCTTGGAGTGCTGCTCGCCCTCGTGGCGTGTGCGTTGATCGCCGTGCCCGCCGCGCAGGCGGCGCGGGTGGAGAGCAAGGCGGTCGGGCAGGACAAGAAGGCCGTGGAGCAGTACTGGACGGCCGAGCGGATGGAGAACGCCATCCCGGCCGACAAGCAGCGGGCGGCCGCGACCGCCCCGAAGGCGGCGAAGAAGCCCCCGCGGGGCAATGCGCAGCAGATCGCGCCGCCGTACACCTCCGCGCCGACGCGGACCAACGGCAAGGTCTTCTTCACCGACGACGGGCTCAACTACGTGTGCTCCGGCACGGCGCTGCTGAGCGGCAACAAGAGCACGGTCTGGACCGCCGGGCACTGCGTGCACGACGGCGCCAGCAACTTCCACACGAACTGGGCCTTCGTGCCCGCGTACGCGGATGGCCAGCGGCCGTACGGCACGTGGACCGCGCGTGACCTGCTCACGACGAGCGGCTGGGCCAACGGCGGCGACTTCTCGTACGACAACGGCGCCGCCGTCGTCTCGACCAACGGCGGGTCGGCGCTGACCGACGTGGTCGGCGGCCGCAACATCACCTTCAACTACGCGCGGTCGCAGCAGTATGCGGCGCACGGGTACCCGGCGGCGTCGCCGTTCAACGGCCAACGGCTGTGGGTGTGCAACTCGCCGCTCCGGTATGACGACACGTCCGCGAACCCGGCGACGATGGGGATCGACTGCGACATGACCGGCGGGTCGAGCGGCGGCGGCTGGATCGCCAATGACGCCGTGGCCTCGGTCAATTCGTACGGCTACCGGACGCTGCCGAATGTCATGTTCGGCCCGTACCAGGGGTCGGTCTCGCAGAGCCTGTACACGCAGGCCGCTTCGCGCTAATCAGAAGATGATTGATTCCGCGGCCCGCGTGCCCGCATGGCCGCGTACCGTGGATGGCGGGCGGTGCCCGCGCGATCGGCACAGTGGCGGAGCCACGGGCCGATTCAGTGGGTACCGATCCGGCGCCGCGGGACGCGCCCAGGCGGGTGCGTGGGTCGTGGAATCAGTCATCTACACATATGGGAGCTCGGCGCGGATGACCGTGCCGAGCCCCGCGGCGCTGGTGACGGTGAGCGTCCCGTCGAGCGCCTCGACGCGGTGGCGCAGCCCGGTCAGGCCACTCCCGGCCGGGTCCGCGCCGCCGCGCCCGTCGTCGGTGATCTCGAGCGTGAGCCGCTCGGAGCCGTCGCGGATGCTCACGTGGGCCCGCGCGCCGGCGCCGGCGTGCTTGGCGGCGTTCGTGAGCGACTCGGCGACGACGAAGTAGGCGGCCGACTCCACCACCGGCGGCGGGCGGCGGCCGAGCTTCGCGTCGACCGTCGCTCGGATTGCCGAGCGCCCCGCGACGGCCTCGACGGCGGCTGGCAGACCCCGGTCGGCCAGCACCGGCGGCGCGATGCCGCGCGCGAGGTCGCGCAGTTCGGCGATCGCCTCCTTGGCCTCGCCGCGGGCCTCGCGGACGAGCTCCGCGGCCTCCGGGTTGTCGCCGAGGCGCGCCTCGGCGCGGCCGAGTTGCATGGTCAGCGCGACGAGCCGCGCCTGCGCGCCGTCGTGGAGGTCGCGCTCGATCCGGCGCAGCTCGTGCGACTGGACGTCGAGCGCTCCGCGGCGCGTGCGCGTGAGCTCGTCGACGCGCTCCACGAGCTCCTCCTCCTCGCCCCACATGCCGGCGAGCACGGCGTGTAGGCCGAGCAGCATGGCGAGGCAGACGATCGGGATCGTGGGCCAGAACTCGTCGCTGCCGGCCAGCGCCCAGGTGAGGATCAGGGTGACGCTCACCCACGAGACCAGCGCCGCGTGGACGGCGAACCTGCGCCAGCGCCGGCTCCTGACCTGGAAGGCCCCGAACAGGGCCGCGTTGAGGCCGAACGGGATCAGGAGGCCGTACCACACCCAGATCGGCCAGAACGTGCCGCCGGTCATCACCCAGATCGCGGTCACCGCGAAGCCGACGAGCCCCGACACCGCGGCCTGCAGGGCCAGGGCTCGTCTCCAGCGGCGCATGTCCCGATGATCTCACCCGACTCCTCCTTCCGGATGACCCGCTGTCACTCGGGCGGCGGGTGACGGATCGTTCTCCAGGCCTGTGACAAATCGCCATCGCGGCCGATGACGGGCAACGTCGTCGCCGCGAGGCTCCTCGACGTCGGAACAAGACGTCATCAAAGGAGCCACGAATGGCATTCACCGGACAGACCATCGAGAACCCCGTCAGCGGCGAGCGCATCACGTTCCTGCAGACCGCCCGCGACACCGCCGGCGAGCTGCTGGAATTCGAGCTCGAGCTGAGCCCCGACGGACACGTGCCCGGCGCGCACGTGCACCCCGAGCAGGAGGAGCGCTTCCACGTCCTCTCCGGGACCATGAAGTTCCGCCTCGGGATGCGGAAGATCGTCGCCCAGGCAGGCGAGACCGTCGTCGTCCCGGCCGGCAGCGTCCACCGGTTCGCGAACGGCGGCGACGAGGTCGCGCGGTGCCGCGTCGAGGTCGTGCCGGCGCTCGGCATGGAGCAGCTGCTCGAGACGACGGTCGAGCTCGCGCTCGAGGGCAACGTCACCCGCAAGGGCATGCCCAAGCCGCTCCACCTCGCGCTCTTCACGCGCCGGTTCGAGCGCGAGGTCCGAGCGCCCTTCCCGCCCGCGTGGACGGTGCGCACGCTCATGGCCCCGCTCGCATGGATCGCGAGCCGCCGAGTCCACGCCGAGCGCTACACCCCCGCACTCGCCGCGGCCTGACCTCCGGCCGAGCCTTCGACGCGGAGCGGCACGAGGCTGGTGCCCCATCCGATCTTCAGACCGGCAGGCCGTGGCAGCCCCACGGTTGGTAGGTTCGATTCCTGCGCCGCTCCGCTTGGCTCTGTGGCGGGGTTTGCCGGGCGTTTGAGGTGTTGGTTCGGGAGCCCAGATTGGATCGAGGGCTGTCGATATGTCCCGAGTATGTCCCGAGAACGCAGCGCGTCATTGCCGGTTGCCGCTACGTGGCGGCATGGTTATCGACGTCTCGCCCACGCACGAGCGGGACCACACGCGACGACGCGAGGAAGTCATTCGCGACGCTTTCCAGCTCTCGCGCCGTCACGGTCACGCCGGCCGGCAGCCGCGCGCAGAGCTCCAGCCGCACGTCCCGGCACCCAAAGCTCGACCGCCGCTGCGAGAGGCCACGCCGCCCAGCAAGCTCATACGTCACCGCCGCCTTCGTCGCCGCGTCGAGACCACGGGCCGACGCCCGGCCGAGCAGCCGATACACATCGTCGACCCCAAAGCCAGCCTCAGCCGCACGCTCCCGCCACTCGCCGGCGAGCGTCTCCGCGGCAACCGGGCCGCCCTTCCCTCGCCTGGTCGCCAACGCCGCCGCCTCCGCGGCCTGCGGATCATCGGTCCCGCGCTCCACTAGCGCCGCCTCGATCTGGGCCCGCCGCCGGCTTAAGACGCGAGGACCTCAGCCGGCACACCTTCAACCTCGGCGATCCCGTCGCGCACGGGCGCCCAGGCAACACCCAACTCCCGGGTCAGCTCACCGCGCAGCACCGCCTGGTAGACGAAACTCGCACCGCGCGCGTGCGCGTAGATCCGGCGGGCATCGAGCGCAGACCACCGCCCATCCGGCCAACGCCCGAGGTTCGCGACGAGCACATGCGTATGAAGCTGCGGGTCGCCCATCCGCGACGTCCGATGCTGGAACGCGGCTGCAACGAGCCCGCCGGCCTCGTGAACCATCGCGCCACCGCGGCCTCGCCGCACGGCGGCCGCCGACTGCTCCAGGTAGCCGAACGCCTCCCGGACCGCCCGCTCATGCGCCCGCCGAACCACCGCCCTGACATCCGCGCCGCCAACGCCAAACACGACGCTCACCCGCTTCGGCGCCGAGAACGTCAAGTCGAACCCGGCCACCGTCGCCCGACTCCGGCCACCCCAAAGCGCAGCGCCGGACCAGGGATCACAACCCGCCAGAACGCGCCGCAGGCCGTCGCCATCGACGTCGCCACTCAGGCCAAGGCGACGCGCCGCCGCCCCAAGCCACACGCCCCCGCGCCTCGGCACCACCGCCGTAGTAGTCCCCGACCCCATCGCCAACGCTCGCGACCACGTCGACCCGACCCTCGGCCCGCTCGAGGTAGTACCTGGCCTATCCGGCCGCCAGCTTTCCAATCGAGAGCACGCCACCGACTCCGGTCCTTAGGCCGACGTCGGACAACGGCGGGCCAGCCAGTGCACCAAGCTGGTGCAGGGGTGTGTGTGTGTCCGCGGTCGTCAGTTCGGGCGAGCCGTGGCGTGCTGGACCTCGGCCTCAGCGTCTAGTCGTCCAGAGCTGGCCAACGCGAGAGCGATGGATTCAGAATGAACCGCCCCGGGGATCTTGGAGGCTCGACCGCTTGAGAGGATCTGAGCCATATGCCAAGGAAGCCGCCGTATCCGCGTGAGGTCCGTGAGCGGGCGACACGGATGGTGTTCGATCAGCAGGGCGAGTACGAGTCGCAGTGGGCGGCGATCACGTCGATCGCCGAGAAGTTCGGGATGACGGCCGAGACCCTGCGCAGTTGGGTGCGCCAGGCCGAGACTGACGCGGGCAAGCGCCCGGGAGTGTCGAGCGCGGAGGCCGAGCGGATCAAGCAGCTCGAGCGCGAGAACCGGGAGCTGCGCCGCGCGAATGAGATCCTCAAGGCGGCGTCGGCTTTCTTCGCGCGGGAGCTCGACCCGCATCCGCCGAAGCGATGAGCGTCTTCATCGACGAGCGCCGCGACGTCTTCGGGGTCGAGCCGATCTGCCGCGCTCTGCAGATCGCCCCGTCGACGTACTACGCCGTCAAGCAGCGCCAGCGCGACCCGTCTGCGCGCGCCCAACGCGACGCAGAGCTGTTGGTCGAGATCCGCCGGATCTATGAGCAGTCCAAGGGCCTGTACGGCGCCCGGAAGGTGTGGTGGCAGCTGCGGCTCGACGGCATGCCGGCCGCCCGCTGCACGGTCGAGCGGCTGATGCGCGAGGCGGGGCTTGAGGGCGTCAGACGCGGGCGCAGACGCCGCACCACTATCCCCGACGACCAGGCGAGCCGGCCGACGGATCTCGTCGATCGCGACTTCAGCGCCAACGCTCCCAACCGCTTGTGGGTCGCGGATCTCTCCTACGTGATGACGTGGAGCGGCGTGGTCTACGTGGCTTTCGTGATCGACGCGTTCAGCCGTCGGATCGTGGGCTGGAAGGCCGACACCACGATGAAGACGAGTCTGGTGCTCGACACGATGGAGATGGCGCTATGGAGCCGTCAGCGTCAGGGCGTCCCGCTCGCCGACGGCATGATCTGCCACAACGACGCCGGCAGTCAGTACACGAGCTTCGCGTTCACCAGCAGGCTCGTCGAGGCCGGCATCGACCCGTCGGTCGGCAGCGTCGGCGATGGCTACGACAACGCGCTGGCCGAGACAACGATCGGGCTCTTCAAGACCGAGAAGATCCACCGCGAAGGTCCGTGGCGCACCCTCGCCGAGGTCGAGCTGGCCACCCTGGAATGGGTCGACTGGTACAACCACGCCAGATTGCACTCCGCCTGCGGCGGAGTCTCTCCAGCGCAGTTCGAGGCCGACCATACCCATCATCTAGAAACTCAATAACCACGGCCTCCAACGAACCCGGGGCGGTTCAGAACGTGCTCTGCGGGTGCGGACGTTTGGGAGCTAGGGCCGGGGACTACTATCCGCGCACCATGCCGCCCGACGATCTGCGCGCGAAGGGTGCAGCGCTTGTCCTCGACGCTTTCGCTCGCGCTCGAGCGTCGGGTCGTGAGGATTGGCGCCGCATGACAGTCGCGGTCCTCAAGAACCGGATCCTTTCGCTCACCGCGAGGACGTTCGATGAATCGACATGGCACGCTGAGACGTTCCGTGATTTCGTTCGGCAATACGAGCCGGAGCTACTACGCGTAGACGAAACCACGAGACCGGCGACCGTGGAGTTGACGGCAGACCTGCCGGCTGTGGCGGCGCCGCAAGTCAGGCCCTCGAGCCCCGCGCAACCCGCTGTCGCATCGTTACCTAGCCGATCGATCAGCACGCCCAATCGGCGCATCAGGAGGGACTTGTGGATCGGGGTCCTGGACTATTCGAGCGGCCGCATCTACGTCTGGGACGATGGCCGCGCGATCGGTGTCGCGCCTGACAGCCTCGCCGACGATGATCCGCGAGCGAGGTTGCCAACCATCACACCAGACATCCTTTCGGAGTGGCAGCGAGAGTTTGCTGCCAGTCAGTCGACGGGAGGCGCGTCGCCCGCTGTTGACGCCGCGCTAGCGACCTGGGCCGACCAGCTCGGACCCACCCAGCTCTTGCCAATACCGCTTCGCCGACTTTGGAACGGGGAATTGAAGCGGCGGGTGCTAGAGCGTCTCCAGGAATGGTTCACGGCCCAGAGCATCGCGGTCCCCGACGGCACGGTGATTGTCGATGACGAGTCGCGGACGCGCGAGCCAAGCACCGAACGACTCAGGGAGCTTGTCGTTCGTTGCGTACGCAGCATGACCCGGGAGGAGCTCGAGGAACTACGTCTTCCGCCAGCCGCGCTGCTCCGTAGCCAGGCGTGACGCCAACCGGCGCAACGACTAGCCCGTGGAGCGTCGATGGGGGCGCCCCTCGGCTCAAAGTTGTTCTCGTCCGCCCTGAGCGCGAGGCACCGGAGGTCACACGACGGGTGGACGCCTGCCTGAAGGCAGCCCATGGCACCGATCCGAACCCGACAATCTTCCGCGCGCGGCGAGCGCCTCTCGTTGGGGAACGCCGGGTCGGGGGGGTGCCCCAACGAACCGTCGACCTCCTCGAGCCGGAGGACGCAAATGGGCTGTACAGGTCGCTTCATCGGGCAGCGGTCATCGTGTTCGCGTTCTCGGCTGTCTATGTACGTCGCGACCCAAGTCGCAACCCGCCTGCCCGCCGAGACGCTCTCAGGCTCGACGCGTACGTCGCTCACAAGGCGGTATTCGGACTGGTGCGCGACGAGCAGGGAATCGGCGGCCATTTCGCCCGGTACCAGAACTGGTGTCGGGAAGTCGGCTGCGCGGGCGAGGACGACGCGCGGATTCTGCCGCTCCACGTTTTCGACACTCACGCCGACTGGCGGAATCTCGGAGATCCCCAGACGGATATGCAATTCCGGGATCGCTACGGCTCCCCTGCGCATCGCTGTGATGACGGGGGCAAGCGATGGTCCCGTGCCGCGCGCGCCGCCTACCACGGCCGCGAGAGCCTGACTGTCGCGGGCTGCGTGCTGCCAAGCGGCATGCACTGGGACGTGACTCCAGATCGACGACGAGCGACGCTCCACACAAGCCACCAGGTCTGGTTGCTCCGCGGGAGCAGCAGCGCGTATCTGAATATCGACCCGGATGGCCGCGTTCGAAAGACAATGGCGTCGACCGCGCGTCAAGTCTGGCCGCGTCGGCAGTAGTGCTGGCCCTAGAAACCAATAATGCCCCGGTTAACGGGGCATTATGGTCCTCTTCAAAGACTTCGAAAGAGTCGGGCTTCTAAGTAGCGAAACGAGGATTACATGACGATCGTGTAGACGCTGGCCGAAGGAACCAACCTTCGGGAGCCCGATCATCGCAATGCGTCACGCGGTCGTCACTACACCTCCGTTTGCTGGACCGGTGCGACCGGCCCCATCCGGGGGAGTCTTGTTGGCCTGGCTCCCGCGGATCACATCTAATGATATCGGCAGGATGGGTCCGAAGGAAGAGCCTTCGTGCGCAAGGCGTTTCGAGCCTTCGGGCTTCGCCCTCACGAGGAGATCGCCTGGGACGCCAACGGCGTCCATCTCTCGCGATGACTTCTCGACTTCCGAGGCAGCCACTTCAAGACCGGCAGGCCGTGGCGGCCCTACGGTTGGTAGGCACGATTCGTGCATCGCTCCGCTCCGGGGGCCTTCGCTCTAGCTCGTCTCCGCGCCGGACTCTCCTTCGGACGTGGACTCGTCGGGGGCGCCTCCGCCGAATTGCTTGAGCGTTCCGCTCAGGCTTGTCGTGGCTTGCAGGGCTCCAGCAAAGTGGTCCTTGTCGACCGCATACATGAGGTTCACCAGCAGCCAGAGGGCCGCCACGATCGTGACCCCGGGGACGGGGAGCCCGAGACTCTCAGCGGCTACGGCCGCGGGAAGCGGCAACAGAATCAGCAGCAACTTGGACAGCCGCAGATAGAGCGGCTTCGCGGCGGGGGCCGCGGCGTCTGGGAACTCGAGCCAACGGCCAGGCAGCACGATCGCGATCGCATCGCCGGAGAACCTCGCGATCCGATCGGCGCCACCTCCCCTCGAGACCTCGTTCTTGTTCGCCCGCAGCGCGGCGGCGATTCCCCTCGCCTTCGCCTTCAGCTCGCGACGCCGATCGAGATCGCGACCTCCTCTCAAGCGGTTGACGAGCTGGCTCTCGATCGCGTGCGCCGCATTCTCGAGGATCCCGTTGACAGCCTCCGTGGAGCGAACACCGCCCCATTCGTCTCGGTGCTCGAGAGCCTGATGCCTCAGCAGCATGAGCGAATTGAGGATGTGATCGTCAAGGTGCGCGCGAAGCCTTCTACGTTTCACGAGGGCGGACGTCGCGGCGAGTATCAGCCGCAGCGCCGCGGATATGCCGGCAAAGAGCACGGCGCCCTCCAGAACGGCTCGCCACCACGCGAGCCCGCCCTCGGCCGTGTCCAGCAGGTCGTAGGCGACCCATGTGCCGGCCACGATCGCGGCAACGGCGACAGCGAGTTGCTCTCCGAGGCGGAAAGGACGTTTGCGGATCAGCACGCTGACGGTGCGGACCCCGTTGACGCTTGCGCCGAGCGCAAGGATCGTCAGAGCGACCGTGGCTGCGTTCAAGAACGAAGAGGCCTGAACAGCCGCATAGGCGATCACGCCCGAGAACAGGAGAATCGACTTGCCAACGCCGGCGTACAGCGACACCAGCATGTCGTTGCATTCGTTCGCGATGTACGCCGTCGCGGCCCGCCGCAGACGCAAACGCGCTCCGTCGGTTCGCGTGATTCCTCGACGTGGCAGTCCGTCGATCGCCTGCACATAGACGTTCGTACCGTGCTTGGAGCACCTCTGGCGGGTCATCGCCGCTGCCGTCCACATCGCGGTGCCGACAGGAAGCCTTCGGTCCGAGTCGTGCGTCACCGATCCGGGTCCCTCGTCAAGGTGTTGCGCCGCGCTCCTGGAGTTCACGCCAGCAAGCCGGCGGATCACGCCGGCAACGCCCTTGCCCATGTCACGAGACAGGGGGACCGACGCGAGACGCGACGGTTGGGGAATCAATGCGTCAGGCGAAGCCGTGTCCTGGCCCTCGAACGCGTCAGCCAGGATCGACAGTGCCCATTCCGCGTGTCGCCTCCGTTCATCCCTGTCAGGACCATCCATGGTGCGCAGCGACCCAACCAGATCCCGCCGCGCTGCGCAACGGCGAACGTCGTACGATCGCCGGGACGATGAAGTTCTCGGCGATGTCCGCCGTTCTCGCCGCCGGCCTCCTCGCAGGGTGTGGGGATGCGGGCACGACCGCGATGGTTCCCGCCGAGGAACCGGCGCGGGCTTCGTGCGACGGCTCGGTAAACGGTTATCGCGTCAAGGGGCGTGCGCTTCGCGGTGACGTCGATGGCGACGGGGCGGTCGACCGAGTGACGGTTCGGGTTGACCGCAAGCGGCCTCGGGCCTGTCGGCACGTCGTCGCGGCGCAGCTCGGTGATGGGAGCTCGGTCGTCGCTCCCGTGAAGCCGCTGCCGTGGTTCGGGACTGACCCGCGGCTCCTGCTGCTCGCCGAGATCGACGGCCGGGCCGGGGTCGAGACGGTCGTCTCGATGTCTCCCGCCGCGGTGTACCGGCCCGGGAGGGTGTTCACGATCCGCGATGGCGAGTTCGCTCGGATGCGGCTCGCCGGTACCGACCTGTTCCCGCTCCACGACGAGTTCCCGGCGGGCACCGACTGCGCCGGGGAGCCGGGACGGATCGTGGTCACGACCGGCGAGGTCGGCCGGCCCGACTCGCACTACGACGTGGAACGGTCGGTGTACGAAGCGCGCGGCGATCGCTTCGTGCGCCTCCACACCGAGCGCTTCCCCGTCGAGGTCGGGAGCGAGGAGCGTGGTGCGCCGTTCCGCACCTGCCGCCTCAAGTTCCGCCCCGACTGAGCCGAGCACCGGGACTGATGCATGTGATCGAGGTTCACCGAGCGCTGGACCGCGCGCGTGGCCTCCACTACGAAGACCATGAGGGCGCGCTGGCCGAGGCGATCCGGTGGCATGCGCTGGCGCGGGCGCTGCATGACCCGGTGCTGTGCTGCCGCGCGCTCGTCCTGCAGGCCGCGGTCGCGCTCCAGCGCGGTGACCTGAGCGGCGCCGTCGAGCTGATCGCCGAGGCCGAGCCGCACGCCGAGGCCGCCGACGACGGCGACACTCGCGCCGAGCTCGCCGCCGTAAAGGCACAGCTGAACTTCTTCGCCGGCTCCTACCCCGAGTCGCTGGCGGACGCCGAGCGCGCCATCGCGCTGGCCGACCGCGGCGGCGACCTCGAGCTGCGGCTGTTCGCGCGGCGGTGCGCGTGCGTGGTGTTCGGCAACGTCGGCGTCGACGACTGGCCCGCGAAGCTGGAGGAGGTCCTCAACCTCGCACTGGAGGCGGGCAACGCCTGGGAGGAGGCGCTGTCGCGCAACGACCTCGCCCACCTGATCATGGAGCAGGGCGACCTCGACCGCGCCCAACAGGAGATCGACGCCGCGCATGCGACCGCCGCCGCGGTCACGCCGCACGACTTCGCGCTCGCGGTCATCAGCTGCACCCGGTCCGACATCCGGCTGCGCGCCGGCCGCCCGGAAGAAGCCCTCGCCGACGCCGAGCACGCGCTCGACCTCCTGATCACGGCCGGCGATCCGAACCCGTACCTGCTCGCGATGACCGTCGTCGTCCAGGTCCAAGCGCTGCTCGCGCTAGGCCGGCTCGACGAGGCCGAGCGCTCCGGCGGGCGCGCGGTCGAGCGCCTCGGGGAGCGGGTCCCGCAGGCCCGCAGCCTGATCCTCAGCACGGTCGCGGCCGCGCTCCGCGACGCCGGCCGCGCCGAGGAGGCCTACGACGCCCTGCTGCAGAGCCTCGAGATCGAGCGGCGCGCGTTCGCCGACCTGTCGGCGCTCCAGCGCAGCCTCGAGCGCGCGACGCTCAAGAACCGCGAGCTCGAGGACCAGGTCGAGCGCGACTGGCTGACCGGGCTGCACAACCGCCGCTACCTCGCGCGCGAGCTCGGCCGCCACGCCGCCGCCGCCGACCCCGGCCCGTTCAGCCTCGCGATCCTCGACCTCGACCACTTCAAGGCCGTCAACGACCGCTTCGGGCACCAGGCCGGCGACCAGGTCCTGATGCGCGTCGCCGCGCTCCTGCTCGGCGGGATGCGAAGCCAGGACGTCGTCGTCCGCACTGGCGGCGAGGAGTTCCTGCTGCTGATGCCGCAGACCGACGGCAACGCGGCGGCCGCCGCGTGCGAGCGCCTCCGCCGCACGATCCGCGGCGAGCCGTGGGAGCAGATCGCGCCCGGCATGACGCTGACCGCCAGCGCCGGCGTCGCCACGGCGGACGACGCGAGCGACCTCGACGCCCTGACCGAGCTCGCCGACCGGCGCCTCTACGAAGCCAAGCGCACGGGCCGCGACCGCGTCGTCGCCTGACTAGCCCTCCACGCGAGCGCAGATCGCGTCGACGAACTGCTCGAACGACATGCCGCCCATCTCGGCGGCGAGCGGGGCCGGGCCGGTCTCGGTCAGGCCCGGGATCGTGTTGATCTCGAGGATCCACGGCCCGTCGTCGTCGAGCACGATGTCGACGCGCGCGAAGTCGCGGCAGCCGGCGGCGGTGTAGGCGCGGGCCGCGGCCTCGGTGACGCGGACCTCGACCTCCGGCTCGAGCTCGGCGGCGTGGACCTCGGCGCTGCCGATCTCGTAGTGGGCGGTGTAGCTGTAGATCTCGTCCGTGTACACGAGCTCGGCGACCGGCAGGACCCGCGGGTCGTCGGCGGGCCCCATGACCGTCACCGCGAGCTCGCGCCCGTCGACGTACCGCTCGAGCAGGATCCGGTCGTCGTAGTTGAACGCCTCGAGGATCGCCTCGCGCAGCCCGGCCTCCTCGCGGACGACGCTGATGCCCATCGACGACCCCTGGCGGGCCGGCTTGACCACCACGCCGCCCGCGAACTGGCGCATGATGCCCGCGAGCGCGGTCGCCGCGCCGTAGGACTCGAACGCCTCGCGCGTGAACGAGTGCCACGGCGGCGTCGGCACGTCCTCGAGCACGCAGACGGCCTTGAACAGATGCTTGTCCAGGCACAGCGCGGAGGCGATCGCGTCGGAGCCCGTGTACCGCACGCCGAGGATCTCGAGCAGGTCCTGGAGCGTCCCGTCCTCGCCGCCGATGCCGTGCATCGCGATGAACACGTAGTCGGGCTGGTAGTCGAGCACGAACCGCACGAACGCGGCGTCGACGTCGACGACCTTCACCTCGGCGCCGAGCGTGGTCAGCGCCCGCCCCGCGCGCCGGCCGGAATGCAGGCTGATCGATCGCTCCAGCGACCGCCCGCCACAGGCCACGACGACCTTCTTCACCGGCGGTCCAGGTGCAGGCTCAGCAGCGCAGATTCAAACGTCCTCGTCGTGCTGCGCTCCTCCCGGCTCTCGGCCACGGCGATGTCGATCAGGCGCTCGACGAGCTCGTCGAACGGCAGGCCGACCGGCTCGAACAGGTAGAACGCGAACGAGCCCGGGACCGTGTTGGGCTCGTTGAGGACGAAGCGGGCGCCGTCGTCGAGCACGAAGAAGTCGAAGCGGGTCACGCCCGCGAGGCGGAGCGCGTGGTGCGCGCGCACGGCGCGCTCCTTGACCGCCTCGCGCCACGCCGGGTCGACGTCCGCCGGGATCACACGGTCCTGCGCGGCCATCCCGCCGGTCTTGTCGCCGCCCGAGCCCTTCGCGCCCTTGCCGCCGGCGCTCATGTACTTGTCCTCGAACGAGAGGCCGCTCTCGGAGCCGAGCGGCCGCTCGACCTCCGACACCGCGACGATCTCGCCGGGCCGGCCGAGGACGGCGACGTTGAGCTCGACGGCGCCGGTCGCGAACGGCTCGATCAGCGCCTGGCGGTCGAGTTCGAACGCCAGCTCGAGCGCCTCGCGCAGCTCCTCCTCGTCGGTGCAGCGGGCGACGCCGATCGAGGAGCCGAGGCTGACCGGCTTGACCACGGTCTCGCCGGGGAAGCGCTCGCGGGCGCGGCGCACGACCGCGTCGGGGTCCGCCTCCCACTCGGCACGCTCGATCCGCTCGTGCTCGAGCACGTCGAGGCCGGCCGCCTTGGCGACGACCTTGGCGAGGTGCTTGTCCATGCCCACCGCGGCGGCGGTGACGCCGCGGCCGACGTACGGGACCTGGGCGAGCTCGAGCGCCCCCAGCAGCGTCCCGTCCTCGCCGCCAGTGCCGTGGATCGCGTTGATGACGACGTCGACGTGCACGTCCTTGGGCTTGCTCAGGCGGCCGGAAGCGGGCTCGACGAACGGCGTCGAGCCGCCGATCCGCAGCTCGATCGGCCGCCCGCCGGCCGGGGGCTGGGACGCGAAGGCGGCGACGTCACGCAGCGCCTCCCCCGTCCAGAGGCGGCCGTCCGCCGCCAGGTAGAGGGGGATCACCTCGTGCCGCTCGGCCAGCACGGCAATCGCCTGCTGCGCCGTGATGATCGACACGTCGTGCTCGACCGAGGGACCGCCGAAGAGGACACCGACCCGCTTGCTCACGGCGGTCAAGAGTATTGATGCCACCATAGGGGCCCGATGTCGAGCATCACCGGGGAGTCCATGCTGCGGCTCGGCGGGCTGGACGTGCGCGTACGGCACGAGCGTCCGCAGACGCCGTCCGACGCGCCGCCGGTCCTCGTGCTGCACGGCTGGGGCGCGTCGATCGACGCCGTCGGCTCGATCGTCGACGGCCTCGCCGGCCGCTTCGAGGTGTGCGCGATCGACCTCCCCGGCTTCGGCGAGTCGGGCGAGCCGCCGGAGGCGTGGGACGTCGCCGCCTACGCGCGCTTCGTGCTCGGCGTCTGCGACGAGCTCGGGCTCGAGCGGTTCAGCCTCGTCGGGCACAGCTTCGGCGCGCGGATCGGGATCGTCATCGCGGCCACGGAACCCGACCGGATCGCGCGCATGGTCCTGACCGGGGCGGCCGGCCTCAAGCCCAAGCGCAAGCCGTCGTACTACGCGAAGGTCGCCGTCGCCAAGGCCGGGCGGGTGGTCGGAGCGGTCGGCGGCGCGCGCGGGCGCCGGCTCCAGGACCGGATGCGGCGGCGCGTGGCGTCGAGCGACTGGCTCGAGGCGACCGAGGCGATGCGCGGCACGTTCCGCGCGGTGATCGCCGAGGACCTGGCGCCGTACCTGCCGAGCATCCGGGTCTCGACGCTGCTGATCTGGGGCGACGGCGACGGCGACACGCCGCTGTGGATGGCCCGGCAGATGGAATCGTCGATCCCCGACGCCGGGCTGGTCGTGCTCGAGGGCGGGCACTACGTCTACGCCGAGCGCGCGGCCGAGTTCAACCGCATCGCCGCGCACTTCCTGGCCGAGGCGTGACGGTCGCGCTCGCGCTGCTCGCCGTCGCCGCCGCGATCGCCGGGCGGCTGCACGTGCTGCTGCACGCCTTCCAGCAGGAGCACTACGAGAACGCGCGGCTGTACGTGTGGGTGCGGCGCGACCTGGGTCGCCGCCTCGCACCGGCGCTCGCGGCCGCCGTGCTCGCGGGCGGCCTCCTCGCCGGCTGGCTCGGCGTCGTGGTCGCCGCGGTCGGGCTGCTCGCCGCGCTCGGCTACGCGTCCACGACGTGGCGGCGGCAGCAGGTCAAGCCGCTGGTGTTCACCGCCCGCGCGAGGCGCCTGTTCGGAGCGGCCATGGTGATCGCGCTCGTGCCGCCGGTGCTCGCAGGCGTCTTCGGCGGGCCTTCGGCCGTCGGCGTTGTCGGCGCGCTCGCCGTGCTCGCGCTCCCGTGGCTGCTCGGCCTCGCCAACACGCTGCTCCAGCCGTATCAGCGGCTCGAGAACCGCCGCTACGTCCGGTCCGCGCAGCGCAAGCTGGACGAGATCCGGCCGCTGGTGGTCGGCATCTCGGGCTCGTTCGGGAAGACGACGACCAAGGCGTGCGTCGCCGCGGCGCTCGACGCCCATGGCCCGACCTATCCCACCCCGGCCTCGTTCAACAGCTTCCTCGGCGTCGTGCGCGCGATCAACGAGGGGCTCGAGCCGCGGCACGAGACGTTCGTCGCCGAGCTCGGGTCGTACCGCATCGGCGACGTCGCCGAGCTGTGCGAGCTCGTGCACCCGAAGATCGGGATCCTGACCAGCCTCGGGCCCGCGCACCTCGAGCGCTTCGGCTCGATGGACGCGATCGAGCAGGCCGAGGGCGAGGTCGCCGACGCGCTGCCGGCCGAGGGGCTGTTCCTCACCCGCGCCGACGACGAGCGCTGCCGCCGTGTCGCGCGCGACCGCGCGAAGTGCCGCGTCCTCCTCTTCAGCCCTGCGCCGCATCCGGACGCGGACGTGTGGGCGGAGAGCGTCGCCGTCTCCTCGGGCGGCACCGACTTCGAGATCCACTGGCGCGACGATCCCGAGCCGCTCGCGATCCGTTCGCGGCTGCTCGGCGAGCCGAACGTCGCGAACCTGCTCGCCGCCGCCGCCGTGGCGCGCGACCTCGGCAGCACGCCGGCCCAGATCGCCCGCGCGCTCAAGCGCGTGGCCCCGCCCAAGCACCGGCTGGAGCCGATCGTCAACCAGGCCGGCGGCATCGTCGTGATCGACGACTCCTACAACTCGAACCCGGTCGGCGCCGCGGCCGCGCTCCAGGTGCTGCAGGCGCACGAGGCGGGCCGCCGCATCCTCGTCACCCCGGGCATGGTCGAGCTCGGGCCGCAGGAGGTGGAGGAGAACCGCCGGCTCGGCGAGCTCGCCGCCGCGGTGTGCGACGTCTGCCTGCTCTCCGGGCCGCTGGCGAAGCACATCCGGGACGGCCTGCTCGAGGGCGGGCTCGACGAGAGCCGCATCATCGTCGCGCCCGACGGCCCGAGCGTGCACGCGGAGCTCGCACGCCTGAGCCGCCGGGGCGACGTGATCCTGTTCGAGAACGACCTGCCGGACGTCTACGGCTGAGGGAACGTGGACTTCGTGATGTTGTTCTGCTCGTTCGCCTCGGCGACCTGCGACAGGTCGTCGACCGTGGCCTCGTAGACGTAGTCGTCTCCGAGGTTCAACGGGCGGGTCACCGACTCGCCGGCCTTGAGGCCGGTGAACGACTCGTAGGCCGTCTGGTCGTTGCCGACCATCTTGACGCGGAAGGCGCCCGCCGGGCCATGCCCGAGGTTCTTGATCGTGATGCTCTTGTAGGTGAACGCCGTCGCCACCAGGTCCGGCGCGCCGGGGGGCGGCGGCGGGGGCGGAGGCGGCGGCGGCGGCACGATCGTCTCCGGCGTGATCGTCTCGAGCCGGTAGGTGATCGTCGCCTCGTCGCCGTCATCCATCCGGCCGCCGAGCCGGCCGCCGCCGGTGGTCTGGCGCTGGAGCGCCGCTCCCGGCGCGTACCCGACCGAGATCGTGCGGCGGCGGTCGAACGGGTTGATGTCGCCCTGGTCGTCGTCGCCGTAGACGAGGTCGTCCTCCATCAGCCGCAGCCAGACGGGGAGCTTCGCCCCGCGCGGCGCCTGGCGCACGAAGTTGGGCGCCGTGTACGTGAGCGAGCGCTTCTCGAGCCAGCGGTTGACGCGCTGGTTGTCGTAGAGCACGCGGCCGTTGACGATCAGCTTCACGCCGCCGAGCCGCCAGCCGCCGGCGAGGCGGTCGCGCGACTTCTCGATCGTGACCTCGCGGATGTCGCCGACGCGCATGCCGAGCCGGACCGCGTCGTCGATCGGCACGCTGTAGGTGTCGCGGTCGTTGCGCTCGAAGTCGTTGTACAGCCGCTTGTCGAGCGGGAACCGGAGGTTCGGGCCGAGCCGCAGGAAGACGTCGTCGTCGGTGCCCGCGAAGCGCACGTCACCGGTCTTGACCTCGACTTCGATCGACTCGACCGGCTCGGCCTCGTTCGGCACCGCCGGGACCGCCTTGATCCACGTGAACGGCTCGCTCGGGTCCGCGAACGAGAACCGGTCGTGCCCGTGGATGACCGCCGACGTCATCGGCTGCCCGCCGATCCGCGCGTTGGCGTACATGTCGGCGTCGTCGGGCCCCGGGTCGCCCAGCCCACGGCTGCGCATGTCGAGCACCCGCAGCACGACGATCCGCATCGCCTTCTGGAGCTCCTGGCTCGAGGGCACCGGGCCGAGCTCGCCCTGCGGGTTGCGGTCCGCGAGGCGCGTGATCAGCCCCTCGAACCGGCGCCGGTACTCGGTGCGGCCGCGCAGGCGTTGGTTGATCGCGTGCTGGAAGTAGTGCGTGATCGACTGGCGCAGGCTGATCAGGCTGCCCCCCGGCCCGGGCGCGTCGCCGAGCGCCGGCTCACCCTGGCCCTGCCAGTGCCCGCTGTACAGCGAGATGGTCTGCGCCCCGCCGAGGTCGTGGTCGAGATCGCGCTGGTTCGCGCGGAAGCCTTGCGCCCGCGCCCAGAACGCATCGTCGCCGACCCAGGAACGCACGGCCTGGACCCACTGCCGCGAGGCGAAGTACGCGCTGATCACGGACTGGAGGTAGTGCGGCCGGCCCGGCCAGTCCTTGTTCATCGCGGTCGTCGATTTGGTGTTGCCGTCGGTGTTCCAGTAGCCGTGCTGGCGCGGGTGCCCCTCCGTGTTGGCGGTGTAGACGGTCACGCCGTCGCGCACGCCCGTCGGCACGTCGAACCACGTCGGGCTCGTGCCCATGTTGCGCGCCTGCCAGCCCGGCCCCTCCGCGCCGAGGCCGCTCTGCGGCTCGACCCAGTTCGTGTGGGTGTAGAAGTCCTGCACCTGGTGCAGGCTCATGCCGAGCACGGCGAGCAGCTTCGCGCGGTCGTTCTGAGCGCGCGCCTCGCGGACCAGCGTCCACACGGAGCGGCGCAGCCGGTCCCACTCGGCCGTCACGCCGGCCGTGTTGAAGAGCGTTGAGGTGGAGCTGTCGAAGTGGCTCCGCTGGGCGGCGTCGATCACGTCGTCGGACCACTTCTCGGTCTCGATGGCTCCTGACACGAGGCGCCTGAAGTACCCGGCGTGGCCGGAGAACGGGTTCGAGCCCGCGTTCTCGTAGAAGTCGACGAACCAGTTGTTGACCTGCGCGACGCCGACGGCGTCGGTGTTGAAGCCCTCGGCGCGCATCGAGTCCTCGGTCACCTCGAAGTGGGGCCCGGTGTCGTAGGCGGAGGCGGGGGCAGCGCTCGCCAGCGCGATCGCGGCGGCGAGCAGGATGAGTGTCGTTCGGAGTGCAGCCATTCCGCGACGGTAGGGGCGAACCCGCCCGTGCGAAATCACGGAAACCTTCAAACATTGAGAGCGACGAGCGTCAGCAGATCGCCGGTTCGGAGCCCTTTGTGTTGTTCGCCTCGTCGGCTTCGTCGACCTGGGAGAGGTCGTCGACGAGCGCGACGTAGGACCGCTCGCAGGTCAGCCCGAGCGGCCGGGTGGCCGACTCGCCCGGGGCGAGGCCCGGGAACGACTCGAACGCGCTCGTCACCGCGTCGCCGGCCCGGACCCGGAACGGCCCGGCGGCGCCGGCGCCCTGGTTCCTCACGGTGACGGTGTTGTAGAAGAACCGGGTGATCACGAGGTCGGGCCGCACGGCGGGAGGAGGCGGGGGCGGGGGCGGCTGCGGCTGCTCGCGGATCGTCTCCGGCGTGATGGTCTCGAGCCGGTACGTGATCGTGGCCTCGTCGCCGTCGTCGAGCCGGCCGCCGTGGCGGCCGCCGCCGGTGGTCCGGCGCTCGAGCGGCGCCCCCGGCGAGTAGCCGACCGCGACCGTGCGGCGCTTGTCGAACGGGTTGATGTCCCCCTGGTCGTCGCTGCCGTAGATCAGGTCGTCCTCGTCGAGCCGCAGCCAGACCGGGATCTTCGTCCCGCGCGGCGCGCTGCGCACGAAGTCGGGCGCCGTGAACGTGCGACGGTCGTCCTCGAGCCAGCGGTTGATCGTGCGCTTGCTGTACAGCAGGCGGCCGTTGACGAACAGCCGCACGCCGCCGAGCCGCCAGCCGCCGGCGATGCCGTCGCGCGCCTTCTCGATCGTGACCTCACGGATGTCGCCGACGCGCATGCCCCGCCGCACCGCGTCGTCGATCGGCACGCTGTAGGTGTCGCGGTCGTCGCGCTCGAAGTCGTTGTAGAGCCGCTTGTCGAGGTTGAAGCGCAGGCCCGGACCGAGCCGCAGGAAGACGTCGTCGTCGGTGCCCGCGAAGCGCACGTCACCGGTCTTGACCTCGACCTCCACCGACTCCACCGGTTCGCCCTCGTTCGGCACCGCCGGCACGGCCTTGATCCACGTGAAGGGCTCGTTGGGGTTCGGGAACGAGTACTTGTCGTGCCCGTGGATGACGGCCGAGGTCATCGGCTGGCCGCCGATCCGCACGCTGGCGTACATGTCGGCGTCGTCGGGGCCGGGGTCGCCGAGCCCGCGCCCGCGCATGTCCAGCACCCGCAGGACGACGATCCGCATCGCCCGCTGGAGGTCCTGGCTCGACGGGACCGGCGCGATCTGGCCGGCCGGGTTGCGGTCGGCGAGCCGCCGGATCAGGCCTTCGAAGCGCGCGCGGTACTCGCTGCGGCCGCGCAGGTTGCCGACGTTGAACGTCGGCTGGAAGTAGTGCTTGATCGCCTGGCGCAGGCTGATCAGGCTCCCACCGGGCCCGCGCTCGCCGCCGAGCGGCTCGCCCTGGCCCTGCCAGTGGCCGCTGTAGAGCGAGATCTTGTAGGCGCCGTCGAGGTCGTGGTCGAGGTCGCGCTGGTTGGCGCGGAAGCCCTGGGCGCGCCGCCAGAACGCGTCGTCGCCCACCCACGACCGCACGGCCTGGACCCACTGGCGCGACGCGAAGTACGAGCTGACGATCGCGTCCATGTAGAGCGGGCGGCCGGGCCAGTCCTTGTTCATCGCCGACAGGAGGTTCCGGTTGCGATCGGTGTTCCAGGAGCCGTGCTGGCGCGGGTGGCCCTGGGTGTTGGCGGTGTAGACGCTCACGCCGTCGCGGACGTCGGCCGGCACGTCGAACCACGTCGGGGTGGTGCCGAAGCCGCGGGCCCGCCAGCCCGGCCCCTCGCCGCCGAGCACGGTGCCCGGCTCGACCCAGTTCGTGTGGGAGTAGAAGTCCTGCACCTGGTGCAGGCTCATGCCGAGCACGGCGAGCAGCTTGGCGCGATCGTCGGCGTCGCGCGCCTCGCGGGCCAGCGTGAACGTCGCGCGCCGGAGCCGGTCCCACTCGGCCGTCACGCCGACGGTGCTGAACAGCGTCGAGGTGGAGCTGTCGAAGTGCGTGCGCTGCGCGGCGTCGATCAGGTCGTCAGGCCACCCCTCGGTCGTGATCGCCCCCGCCAGAAGGCGCTTGAGGAAGCCGCCGTGGCCGGAGAACGGGTTGCTGTCGGCTTGCTCGTAGAAGTCGACGAACCAGTTGTTCACCTGCGAGACGCCGACCGCGTCGGCGTTGAAGCCCTCCGCGCGCATCGCGTCCTCGGTGACCTCGAAGTGGGGCCCGGTGTCGTAGGCGGAGGCGGGGGCGGCGCTCGCCAGCGCGATGGCGGCGAGCAGTACGGTCGAGGCGGCGAGCGCGCGCAGGAGCGATGACATATCCACCTAGACGCCGTCTTACGGAAATGATTCCCACACCGAACGATCAGGCAGGGTTCTCGGCGCTCGCCGAGCCCCACCGCCACGAGCTGCGGGTCCACTGCTACCGGATGCTGGGCTCGTTCGACGAGGCCGAGGACCTCGTGCAGGAGACGTTCCTGCGCGCCTGGCGTGCGCGCAAGAGCTTCGCTGGGCGATCGACGTTCCGCGCCTGGATGTACCGCATCGCCACCAACGCGTGCCTCGACGCGCTCGCCCGGCGCCCGGCGGTCGCCGACGCGGCCGACCTCCCGTGGCTGCAGCCGTTCCCGGACCGGCTGCTGCCGGGCGAGGACGAGCCCGACGCGGTGGTGGTGGCGCGCGAGACGATCGAGCTGGCGTTCCTGGCGGCGGTGCAGCTCGTCCCGCCGCGTCAGCGCGCGGTGCTGATCCTGCGCGACGTGCTCGGGTGGCCCGCCAAGGACGCCGCCGACCTGCTGGAGACCTCCGTCGCGTCGGTCAACAGCGCGCTCCAGCGCGGGCGGGCGGCGCTGCGCGAGCACCTCCCGGAGCGGCGGCTCGAGTGGTCGGCGGAGCGCAGCCCGCAGGAGGACGCCCTCGTGAAGCGCTACGTCGAGGCGAGCGAGCGCGGCGACGCCGCCGCGCTGGCGGAGATGCTGGCTGAGGACGCGCGCTTCTCGATGCCGCCCGAGCCGGGGCTCTACGTCGGCCGCGACAGGATCTTCGCCGTCTGGTCGGAGGGCGGGTTCGGCACCGAGGCGTTCGGCGACATCCGCTGCCTGGTCACGGAGGCCAACCGCCAGCCGGCCGTGGCGAACTACGTCCGCGCGCCGGACGGCGAGGAGTATCGCGGCTTCGCGCTCGACGTGCTGCGGATCGAGGACGGGGACATCGCGGAGATCGTGACGTTCGGGCCGTCGGTCTATCCGGCGTTCGACCTCCCCCTGACGCTCTGATGCGCGCCGCGTTCGACGCGCGGGTCGTGGAGATCCCGCCCGGCGGCGAGCGCCCGTACGACGGATCGGAGTGGCGCGACGCGCTCGTGATCGTCGACCGGGGCGAGATCGAGCTCGACTGCCGGGGCGGCAGCCGCCCGCGGTTCGCGGGCGGCGCCGTCCTCTGGCTCGGCGGGCTGCCGGTCCGGGCTCTCCGCAACCCCGGACCGGCGCCCGCCGTACTCGTCGCCGTCTCTAGGGCCGCGCCTGGATCCGGCGGCTGAGCGCGGTGACGTTGCCGGCCGCGTCGGTGACCCGGACCGCGAGCGCGACCTTGACGCGCCGCTTGCCGGCAAGCGACGCGGCCGCACGGCGGCCGACCTTCAGCCGGACCGTGCGGACCTGGCCGGCCTGCAGCGCGGCGCGGGCCTTGGCGATGCGCCACTTGCCGACCTTGGCGGTCACGGTGGCAGTCCCGCCCTCGCTCGACTGCAGGCGCACCGCGAGCCGCTTGAGCCGGGCGGACCGCGGCGCCTTCAGCGTCGCCGCCGGCGCGGTGGCATCGGCCACCGTGACGGTCTCAGCCTTCGTCGCCTGCCCGCCGCACGAGTTCGTAGCGGTGACGTTGACGGTGTGCGTGCCCGCGGCGAAGCGGTGGCTCGCGGCCGCGCCGGCGGCCGTGGCGCCGTCGCCGAAGTCCCACGCGTACGAGAGGCCCGCGCAGGAGCCGGGCACCGACGACGCGGACGAGCCGGCCGCGCTGAACGCCACCGGCGCACGGTCAGTGGCGCCGGCGGACGACGTGAAGGCGATCGTGGGCGCCGGCTTCGGCCAGTTGCGCACGGCGGCGATCTCCTGGTCGGTCATGCCGGCGTAGACCTGGGCGAGCGGGGCGGCGTCGTACGCGAGCGCCTTGCGCCGCGCCGCCTCGTCCTCCGCCGCGCCGTCCGCACCGGCGACGCCCTGCTGGATCTCGTACGAGAGGTAGGCGACGGTTCCGCCGGCCGGGAGTAACACATCCTCCCAGCGCCACCCGAGATCGTCGTCGCCGACGAGCGCCGCGAAGTCGACCCGGTCGCTGCCGCCCCGCCCGTCGAGGACGTGCGCGAGAGCGAGGTCGTTGTTGGTGCCCCCGGGGCTGTGGTCGCTCGTGACCGCCCACCGGTCGGCGGCGGTCAGCGCGGCGTCGCCGCTCGAGCTGGAGCGCACCCGCGTGTCGTCGTCGGATCCGAGGTCGCCGGAGTAGGCGCCATCGCCGTCCACGGTGTCACCGACCTGGACGGAGGTCTCCCGCGGCGAGCCGCCCGGGTTGCGCACGAGGTTGAGGATGCGCGCTCCCGGGAGCCCCGTCTCGCTCACGTAGACCTTGCGCTGGACCTCGAGGCCGTCGAGCGTCTGCTTCGGGAACACGCGCTCGCGGCCGAGCTCCTCGTCGAAGCAGCCGTTGCCGTCGGTCGTCGCGCCGTACAGGTTGGTGGGCGCCTGGCCTCCTACGAACAGCGCGCCCCACGAGTCGTAGCTGTCGTTGATCGTCCGCGGCCCCGGAGGCGTCCCGGTCGGAGCCTTGGAGCCACCGTCGTCGAACGTCCCGAAGAACGGATACACGGCTTCCGGGGCCGTGATGTCCCACTCGTAGCCCTCGAGGTCGTAGTGGAAGGTGCCGCCGCACGATGCGGCGGAGGCAGCCGTCGGGAAGGCGGCCGCGGCGGCGATCACCGCCGCGGCGCAGAGGAGGCCTCTACTGCTCATCGCCGTCGGCCTTCCAGAACACGTAGTCGGCCGTGTACGGGACCTCGACGCGGGCGCCGACGGTCGATGCGTCGCAGCCGGTGGCCGGGGCGCGGCCGCCGGTGGTGTTGATGCGCTGGATGAACGTCGTCTGGCCGAGGCGGCCCGGCTCGGTGGGCTTCGTCGACAGGAGGAGCCAGTCGACCGCGGTCGGGTCGACGTTGATGCCGTTCACGCGGCTGCCGACGACGACGCTGCCGTCCTTGGACTGCCACGACGGGCCGGCGTAGTGGGTGCCGAACAGCTTGTCGCCGTCGTAGAGGTTGGCGCGCGGGCCGGCGAGGGTCCACGCCGTGCCGTTGCAGGTGTAGATCTGGACGCCGACGGCGTGGACCGTCAGGTACGGCACGTTGCCTGCGGGCACCGCGATGGCGCCCGGCACGTCCGGCGCGTCGACGGTCGCGTGGGCCAGCGGCACGGCCGTCGCGAGCACCGCGAGCGTCGCGACGAGCATACGGATGACACGGGTCATGGGGGAGGACCTCCGAGAGGGGAACATGGCGTGCGACCGTACGGCCGCACCGAGTTCCGCGAAATCACGGAAACCCTCAATCTTTGAAGCGCAATCCTCCCTCAAAGCGCTCGATCCGGTCGAACAGGCTGCTCCCGGCGCGGATGCCCGCGAGGATCGAGCGCTCGGTCTCCTGCAGCGCCTCGGCAGCCTCGAGCGCGGCGGTCAGCTCGCCGGGCGCCCCGACCACGATCCCGTCGTCGTCGCCCACGAGCACGTCGCCGGGCGCGACGTCGACGCCGCCGCAGCGGACCGTACCCGGCGGCGACGGCGCGGTCCCGGGGCCGAACGCGTTCGGCACGCAGCCGCGCGCGTAGAACGGCAGGTCGATCGCGCGCAGCTCGTTCGTGTCGCGGCAGTAGCCGTCGATGACGATCCCGGCGAGGCCCCGGCGCTGCGCCTCGCTCGCGAACAGCTCGCCGGCCAGCGCGGGCGGCGCCCCGCCGCCGTCGACTACGAGCACGTCGCCGGCACCGGCGCGCTCGAGCCCGTCGAGCACCGGCAGCAGGCCGCCGTTCGCGGCAACGGTGACGGCGTGGCCGACGAGCTTGCGACCGGTGGCCACCGGTCGCAGGCCGGGATCCATGACGCGCAGCTGCTTCGCGGCGTCGATCAGCGTTGTGGTGTCCAGCGCGCGCAGGCGTTCAAAGAGGGCGTCCATGAGGCGGTAGCTTGTACTTCATGAGCGTCCAGACCGCAGCCGCCCCCAAGCTGAGCCGGCGCCGGCGCGCCGCGACGACAGTTGCGTCCGCCCTGCGCGGCGGCGTGATCGGCACCGCGGTCGCGGCGGTCGCGTGGCTACTGGCGGGCGCGCTCGCCGGGACCGCGTTCGTGGTGCTGCTGATCGCCTCGGTCGCCGTCGTCGCCTGGGTGGCGTTCCGGGGGTCCGTGCGGCCTTGGCTGTGGTGGGCGCTGGCGATCGCATGGGCGGTGGTCCTGCTCGAGCGCGCGATCGTGCAGGAGAACGGCGGCGTGTGGGTCGCCCTCGCGGGCTGGCTCGGCATCATCCTCGGCGCCCGGCGCGCCGGCATCTCGAAGTGGGCGCTGCCGCTGCTCGCCTACCCGCTCGTGTCGCTCGCGATCGTGATCGGCGCCGGCGAGGACGTGCTCGACCCGTGGGGCGCGTCATGGCTCTGGGTGCTCGCCGTGCTCGGCCCCATCGTCGGCGCGCGGACGCTGCTCAAGCCGGACGACCGCTGATGCGCACCGCGCTCATCGGCGCGCCGACCAGTCTCGGCGCGTTCGCCCCTGGCCAGGAGCAGGCGCCGGCCGCGCTGCGTGCGGCCGGGCTGGAGGCCGACGCCGACTTCGGCGACCTCGAGCTGCGGCGCTGGCGCCCCGACCGAGAGCACCGGCGCGCCCAGAACGCCGGCGGCGTCGCGCGGGCGGCGCGCGAGGTCGCCGAGCGCGTCGAGGCCGCGATCCGCTCCGGCCACGTCCCGGTCGTTCTCGGCGGCGACTGCACCGTCGGCGTCGGGACCGTGGCCGGCGCGCTGGCCGCCGCCGACGAGCCGCTCGCGCTCGTCTACTTCGACATGCACCCGGACCTCAACACGCCGGAGACGGTCGAGACCGGAACGCTGGACTGGATGGGCACCGCCCACATGCTCGGCCTGCGCGGGACGGTGCCCGAGCTGGCCGCGATCGGGCCGGCCGTCCCCATGCTGCGTCCCGCCGACGTGCTGCTCTTCGCGCGGGAGCGCTGCCAGACCAAGCGGGCAGAGCAGGAGGCGATCGACGAGCACGGCGTCGCGACGATCGAGGCCGCGGACGTCGCCGCCGACCCGCGCGGCGCGGCCCGCCGTGCGCTCGAGCACGCCGGCGCCCGGCGACTGATCGTCCACTTCGACGTCGACGTGGTGGACTTCGTCGACCTCCCGCTGTCCGAGAACACCGGTCACAACGTCGGGCTGCCGTTCGCCGCCGCCGCCGCTGCGCTCGAGGCCCTGGTGGCCGACGAGCGCTTCGCCGGGCTCACGGTGACCGAGCACAACCCGGCGCACGGCGCCGAGGACGGCTCGACGACCGCGGCGCTCGCCCGCGCGCTGAACGCGGCGCTCAGCGCACGTTGAGCTGAATCGCCAGGCGGCCGAGCGGCGCGCCCCAGTCCTCGAGCGAGGCGGGGACCGGGATGCCGTACCCCGAGCCGGCGAGCGAGAAGCGGCCGCGCAGCGCCCACTTCGCGAACGTGTCCGCGAACCGCTCCTCGATCACGGTGCACGCGCCGACGGGCAGCGCCGCAGCGGTGGGCTGGCACGTGCCGACCCGTGGGATGCCGCGGTCGAGCTGCTGCACCAGCTCGTCGGGGACGAGCTGGTAGTCGATCACGTGGCCGAGCTCGTGCAGCACGACGACGTTGCGATCGAGCGCGCGGTCGCCGTTCAGCGACCGTAGGTCGAAGTTGACGATTGCGGCGTCCGAGGACAGCTGGGCGAGGCCGATCGCCACGCCGGAGGGGAGGTCGGTCCGGATCTCCACCAGCCCGTCCACCTCGGCGATGAGCTGCTGCGCTTCGGGACGGGCGGCCTGGATGGCGGCCAGGATCCACGCGCGGTCCTGCGGTGCGACGCTCGGCGCGAAGCGCAGCCCGGCCGCGCGCGTCTCGTCGCTGATCTCGGCGGTGCCGGCCGCGGCCAGGCCTGCATCCGTCCGCATGCGGGCGCCGACGAGCACGACGACCACGCAGGCCACGATGACGAGGACAGCGCGCATGTCCCGTCTTCATCGGCGGGACACGCAGGAAAGCTGAGCGTCAGCGGTGCCCGGCCCGCTCGCGCTCCTCCTTCGGCACGCCGCGGTACGGCGCCTTGATGTCCTCGTCGGCGCCGGGGATGCCGGCCTCGAGCTCGCGCGCCCGTTCGGTCTCGGCGTTGAGCTCGGCGCCGAACAGTACCGCGATGTTCGTGATCCACATCCAGACGAGGAAGACGATCACGCCGCCCAGCGTGCCGTAGGTCTTGTCGTAGGAGCCGAAGTTCGCGACATAGATCGCGAAGCCGAGCGACGCGACGATCCAGAGGGCCACCGCCGTGACGCTGCCCGGCGACACCCAGCGGAAGCCCACCGGCTTCGCGTTCGGCGCGGACCAGTAGAGGACCGCCAGCATCAGCATGACGACGACGAGCAGCACCGGCCACTTGGCGTAGTTCCAGACCGTGACCGCGGTGTCGCCGAGCCCGACGGCGTTGCCAACCGCCTTGGCGACCGGACCGGAGACGATCAGCGCCAGCACGACCATCGCCGCCATGAGGACCAGCACGAGCGTGAGCGCCACCTGCAGCGGCCGCAGCTTCCAGAACGGACGGCCCTCCTCGCGCCCGTAGATCGCGTTCGACGCACGCATGAACGCGCCCACGTAGTTCGACGCCGTCCACAGCGCGACCGCGAGCCCGAAGATGAGGCCGAACAGCGCGGTCGACTGGTTGTTCGAGATGTCCTCGATCGGCTTCTTGACCGTGTTCACCGCCGACTCGGGGCCGAGCTGACTCACGATGTCGGTGATCACGCGAGTGATCGTCGCCGGGTCGACGACGAGACCGAGGATCGAGATCAGCGCGATGAACGCGGGGAAGATCGAGAGGACGGCGTAGTACGTGAGCGCGGCCGCCCAGTCGGTCAGGTTGTCGTCGCGGAAACCGGCGACGACGCGCTTGAAGGTGCCGAACCAGGAGCGCTTGGGCAGATCGGTGGGGCTTTGCGGGGCCTTCATACTCGAAGGCTTCCCGGCCCGCCGCGAGATCGAACCCCTACACGCGCGCCAGGTTCGCCGACCAGCCGCCCTCGTACGCGGGCGGAGAGGAGCGGGACGGATCCCATGGGGGCGGGTAGGTTCGCAGCCATGCCGCCCACCGTCCACGTCGCTCCCGAGCCCGATCCCGACGTGGAGGCGGCCGTTCGCGCCGCGGGCGGCGAGCTGGGCCCGCTCGAGCAGGCCGACGGGCTCGTGTGGCTGGATTCGAACCCGGAGGGGTTCCCGGCCACGCTCCCGGAGCGCGTTCGCTGGGTGCAGCTGCCGTCGGCGGGCGTCGAGCAGTGGCTTGGCCGGATCGACCGCGAGCGGCAGTGGACCACGGCCGCGGGCGCGTTCGGGAGGCCGGTCGCCGAGCACGCGCTGGCGCTGATGCTGGCCGGGACCCGTCGCCTGCACGAGTTCGCGCGGGCCGCGACGTGGACGCGCCCGCCGATCGCCGAGCTGGCGGGCGCGACAGTGCTCGTCGTCGGCGCCGGGAGCATCGGCCGGGCGCTGATCGAGCTGCTCGTGCCGCTGCGCGTGGACGTTCTCGCGGTGACGCGGCGCGGCCGCGCCGGCACGCTGCCGGTCGAGCGCCTCGGCGAGGCGCTGCCGCGTGCCGGCTTCGTCGTACTGGCCGCTCCGGCGACCGCCGAGACGCGCCATCTGATCGGCGCGGACGAGCTGGCGGCGATGCGCGAGGACGCCTGGCTGGTGAACGTGTCGCGCGGCTCGCTGGTCGACACCGACGCCCTCGTGGCCGCCCTGGCCGAGGGCTCGATCGCGGGAGCGGCGCTCGACGTCACCGACCCCGAGCCGCTTCCCGACGGGCACCCGCTGTGGCCGGAGCAGCGCGCGCTGATCACGCCGCACGTCGCGAATCCCGACGCCACGCTGCGCCGCGACCTGGCCGAGCTGGTGGCAACGCAGGTGCGGCGGCTGGTGGCCGGCGAGGCGCTGCTCTCCCCGGTCGACCCCGACGCGGGCTACTGAGCGCCGCGCTCGCGCGCCTCGTCCAGCAACCGCTCGGCGACCTCGCGGTCCTCCCAGCCCTGGATCTCGACCTCCTTGCCCTCGGGGACCTTGTAGATCGAGAAGAAGTGCTCGATCTCGACGCGGAGCTGGCTCGGGAGGTCCTCGAGCGTCTCCATGTGGCTCCAGTTCGGGTCCTCGTGCGGGACGCAGAGCAGCTTGTCGTCCTGCCCCGCCTCGTCCGCGGTGCGGAGCACGGCGATGAGGCGCACCGGGATCATGCACCCCGGGAACGTGGGCTCCGACACGCACACCATGGCGTCGAGCGGCGTCCCCTTGGGCGAGCAGGTGCCCGGGACGAACCCATAGTCTGTGGGATACACCACCGACGAGAACAGGAAGCGATCGAGCTTGATGCCGCCCAGCTCCTCGTCCCAGGTGTACTTGTTGCGCGATCCCTTGGGGATCTCGACCAGGCAGTGGACGGGCTCGTCGGCCATGCGCGGCGCGAGCATACCCACCGGGAGGGAGGCGACATGATCAAGGAGTTCCGCGAGTTCCTGCTGCGGGGCAACGTCGTGGATCTCGCCGTGGCCGTGATCCTCGGCGCGGCGTTCGGCGCGGTCATCACGTCGTTCGTCGAGGACCTGCTCACGCCGCTGCTGGCGGCGGTCGGCGGCGAGCCCGACTTCGCCGGCTTGACGTTCTCGATCAACGGCTCGCGCTTCCGCTACGGCGAGTTCATCAACGCGGTGCTGTCGTTCCTGATCATCGGCGCCGCGGTGTTCTTCCTCGTCGTCAAGCCGGTCAACGCGCTGATGGCGCGCCGCAAGGCGGGCGAAGAGCCGGAGCCCGAGGCGGTCGCGGAGGACGTCATCCTGCTCGGCGAGATCCGCGACCTGCTGAAGGCTCGCGCCTAGATGGTTGATTCCGCGGCCTGCGTGCCCAGGCGGGTGCGGGGGTCGTGGAATCAACCATCTAACCCGGCCGGCCGTCGCGCCCCACGTAGCCGCCTTCGCCGCCGACGCAGAAGTACACCGCCTCCTCGGTCTCGCTCGTGTTGCGCAGCGAGCGGACCGTCGGGGCGTCGACGCGGGCGAGCCCGCCCGGCCCGAGCGTGTGCTTCGCGCCGTCGAAGTCGAACTCGACCTCGCCCCGGAGCACCAGGTAGAGCTCCTGCTGGCGCTCGTGGAAGTGGCGGCGGCTGGTGCATCCGGGCGGGAGGACGACGGCGTTCACGCCGAACTCCGTGACCCCCAGGGGCGCGCGCACCTTGCGGAAGCCCGGCCCCTCTCCGAGGTCGTCGAGCGACGCGATCGCCCACCCCTCACCATTTATCGGCTCCTTGGTCACCGGCCGCCATACTAATCCGGGTGCCGGGCCCGACGGGAACCCTCGAGGAGCTGCTTCGGCCGCTGAAGGCCGAGCCGGACCGGTCCGCGATCCTGCTCGACGTCGACGGCGTGCTCGCCCCGATCGTCCAACACCCCGACGACGCCCACATGCCGGAGAGCACCCGGCGGCCGCTGATCGAGGTCGCGCGCCGCTACGGCGTGGTCGCCTGCGTGTCCGGCCGCCGCGCGTCCGACGCCCGGCGGATCGTCGCACTCGGCTCGATCGCCTATCTGGGCTCGCACGGCTCGGAGGTGCTCATGCCGGGCTCGACCGCCCCCGTCGTCGACCGCGAACTGCAGGCGTGGACTCGACGTGTGCAGAACTTCGCCAACGACGCCTTCAGCGAGGAGCTGCGCCGACTGCGCGTGCGGCTCGAGGACAAGGAGGCGATCGCCGCGCTGCACTGGCGCGGGGTGCCCGACGAGGAGGACGCGCAGGCGGCCGTCGAGAAGGTCGCCGCCGCGGCCGAGAAGGCGGGCTTCACAGCCCACTGGGGCCGCAAGGTCCTCGAGATCCGGCCGCCGGTGCGAATCGACAAGGGGGCCGGCATCGTCAGCCTGCTCCGCGACCGCCAGCTCGCGGCGGCGCTCTACGTCGGCGACGACACCACGGACCTCGACGCGTTCCGCGGTCTCACCGAGCTGGTGGAGGGCGACCGGCTGGGCACCGCGGTGCGGGTCGGCGTGCGGTCCGACGAGGGGCCGTCGGCGCTGGCCCGCGAGGCGGACGTGATGGTCGACGGCACGGACGGCGTGCGCCATCTCCTGCAGGCGCTGCTCGACTAGATGGCTGATTCCACGACCCGCGCGGCCTCAACCATCTGACCGCCGGTGCGTTTCGGCGACTTCCTCCGCGCGACGGTCCTGCTCAGCGCCGGCACGGCGACCCTTCTCGCTGCGGTCACGGTGATCGGGCTCGCGCGCGAAGGTGACCGGACGCTGCTGCTGTTCTGCGCCTTCTGGTGGGTCGGCGCGGTGCTGATCGGGATCTGGCTCGGGCGCCGCGCTGAGGCCTCGCCGCCGATCGCCCGCCTGCTCACCACCGCGCGCACCCAGACCACGCTCCCGGAGCTGCGGCCGGGGACGACGATCGTCAACCGCCTGTGGCCACTGCTCCTCTACGCGCTCGCGTTCTCGGTGCTGGGCGTGTTCCGGCCTCCGGTGGCCGCTGTCGCGGCGGGCGGAGCGATCATCTGGGCGCTCGCGTGGCGGCGCCAGGAGCGCGCCGTGCTGGCGATCGAGGAGCGCGACGCAGCGCGCTTCTACATCGACCGCACGTCCCCGTTCCAGCCGATCCGCCTCGTCCGCACGCCGGGCTTCGGCGGCGCCTTCCTCCGCACGCCGTAAAGGGGTCAGACCCCTCTGTACTGGCACAGAATTGTTCTGTACCGACACAGAGGGGTCTGACGCCCCTTAGTGCGGCTTGCGGAGCTTCTGGAGCTCGGGCCACGGGCGCGCGTTTGCGACGTGGGCGGCGGTCAGCCAGGCGCGGCGCGCGGTCGCGATCCCGTAGCGCAGCTGGTCGAGCTCGCTCGTGGAGTGGGCGTCGGAGTTGATGAGGATGCGCACGCCGGCCTCGGCGGCGGCGCGCGCATGGATGTCGTTGAGGTCGCGGCGGTTGGGCGACGAGTTGATCTCGATCATCGTGCCGGCGCCGGCGGCCGCCTCGATCACGCGCTCCATGTCGATGTCGTACGGGCGCCGTTTCTCGATCTTGCGACCGGTCGGGTGCCCGAGCGCGTCGACCAGCGGGTGCTCGACCGCCGCGACCATGCGCGCGGTCATGTTCTCGCGGGTCATGTTGAACGAGGTGTGGACGGAGGCGACCACCCAGTCGAGCTCGGCGAGGACGTCGTCGGGATAGTCCGGCGACCCGTCCGGCAGGATGTTCGTCTCGGTCCCGATCAGCAGCTCGAAGCCGTCGAGCCGCTCGTTGAGGGCGCGGATCTCCTCGATCCGCGCGCGCAGCTGGTCCGCGGTCACGTGGTCGCCGAACCCGTGCGTGGCCGAGTGATCGGTGATCACGAGGAACTCGAGGCCGCGCTCGCGCGCGCCGGCGGCCATCTCCTCGGCCGTGTGCTGGCCGTCGGAGGTGGTCGTGTGGGAGTGCAGGTCGCCGCGCAGGTCGCCCAGCTCGATCAGGTCCGGAAGCCCGCGGGTCGCCGCCGCCTCGAGCTCTCCGCGTCCCTCGCGCAGCTCCGGCGGGATCCAGTCAAGCCCGAGCGCCGCGTAGACCTCCTCCTCGCTCGCGCAGCGCAGCGTCTCGCCGGTGGCGTCGTCGAGGATCCCGTACTCGGACACGTGCAGCCCGCGCCGCACCGCCGACTCGCGCAGCGCCACGTTGTGCGCCTTGGCGCCGGTGAAGTGCTGGAGCACGTTGCCGAACTGATCGGGCTCAACGATCTTGAGGTCGACCTTCAGGCCCGAGTGGGTCATCACGCGCGCGCTCGCGGTGCCGGTTTGGCTCGCGGATTCGACGATCTCGAGGTCGAGCAGCGCGCCCGCCAGCGCCGGCGGATCGGATGTGGTGGCGATGATGTCGATGTCCTTGACCGAGTCGGCCCAGCGGCGCAGCGACCCCGCGGCCTCGACCCGGTCCGCGGCCGGGTGCGCGCGTAGCGCCTCGACGATCTCCTCGGCGGTCTCGATCGCGCGCGACAGCACGACCCGCCGCGCCGGGCCGTCCTCGTCGACCTCGGCCAGCACGCGGCGAAGGTTCTCCTCGGCCTTGAGCCCGAACCCCCGCAGCTCCCGCAGGCGGCCGTCCTCGACCGCCGCGCGCAGCGCGTCGAGCGAGTCGACGCCGATCTCGTCGTACAGCCGCTTCGCCCGCTTCGGCCCGAAGCCCGGCAGGTGCATGACCGAGATCAGGCCGACCGGGATCCTCGCACGCAGCTTGACCAGGGCCGGGATGTCGCCGGTCTCGTCGAGTGCCAGCACCTTCTCCTCGAGCGTCTTGCCGATGCCCGCCAGTTCGGTGATGCGGCCGTCGCGGGCGAGCGTGGCGACCGACACGGAGGTGTCGCGCACCGTGCGGGCGGCGTTGCGGTAGGCGATCACGCGGTACTGCACCGCGCCGTCGAGCTCGTAGAGGTCGGCCAGCTCCTCGAACGCGGCGGCGATCTGGCTGTTGGTGAGGTCGGCCACGGTCCCTAGGCTACGCGGCTGGGGGAACGCGCCGAGATGCCGATGACCAAGGTCATGCAGGCTGAAGAACTGGCGCTGAATCCGTCCCCACCCACCCGGGATTCCACCCGCCGCACGCTGGGGCGCTGGAGCCGCGATCCGCTGCGCGTGCTGCGGCCGTGGGCGGGAGGCGCGCTCACCGTCACCGCGTTGCTGCTCGCCACGATCTGGCTGGTCGCCATGCTGGCGACGCCCGACCCGACCGGCAGCTCGTTCCCCGGCGTCGCGCGCCCCGCGCGGCTCGACGACTTCACGTTCGTGCTCTACCGCAACGGCCTCGTGCTGGCGCTGCACGCGCTCGCGTGCGTGGCGGGCTTCTTGGCCGGCTCGTCGCTGCCTACCGTCGCGACCGGATACTCAGGGCTGTGGCGGAAGGTGCACGACCGCGCCGGGCCGCTCGCGATCGGCTTCGTGATCGCCGCCACGGTGTTCTCCCTCGCGACCCAGGCCTACGCGCTCGGGCACCAGGCCGCCGACCTGTCGGGCGAGCTGGGCCTGTCGCCGCTCGTGCTGCTGGCGGGGTTGCTGCCGCACGCTCTGCCGGAGCTGACGGCGCTGTTCCTGCCGCTCGCGGCGTGGACGTTCGCGTCGCGCCGCGGGGCGTGGGATGAGCTGCTGGCCGCGACGTTCGTCACCGTCGCGGTGGCGGTGCCCGTGCTCGTCCTGGCAGCGGCGGTCGAGACCTGGGTGACGCCCGACCTCCTCGCTATACTTTCTGAAGCAAGCGCACCGTGAGAGGAGCCCTGAACGAGATGGCAGGCAGCATCATCGAAGTCACCGACGCCAACTTCCAGGCTGAGGTCATCGAGTCCGAGACGCCGGTACTCGTGGACTTCTGGGCGCCGTGGTGCGGGCCGTGCCGACTCGTGTCGCCGATCCTCGAGGAGATCAACGCCGACCGCGAGGACGTCGTCGTCAAGAAGGTCAACATCGACGAGAACATGGAGACGGCGGCCAGCTACGGCATCCTCGCGATTCCGACGATGGTTCTCTTCCGCGACGGCGCGGAGGCCGCCCGCATCCAGGGCGCGATGCCGCGCAAGCGGATCGAGGCCCAGCTCGAGCCCGCGCTGACCTCGGCCTAGGCGCGGCGGACGCCGATGTGCAGCGGGCGGCCCTTGACGGTCGCCTGCTCGCCCGCGGCGCCGTCGTAGCTCACCGCGACGGCCAGCGTCTCGCCGGCCAGGTACTCCTCGAACGCGCGCGCCGCGGCGAGCAGCTCCTCGTCGCCCCCGAGCGTCAGCTCGATCCGGTCGGCGACCTCCAGCCCTGCGGTCCTGCGTGCGTTCTGCACCGCGTGCACGACCTCGCGCGCGAGGCCCTCGCGGACGAGGTCGTCGTCGAGCTCGAGCTCGAGCGCCACCGCGTGTGAGCCCTCGCGCTCGAGCTGGTAGCCATCGAGCGGCTGCATCGCGAGCAGGAGGTCGTCGGCGCCGAGCTCGTGGTCGTGGCCGTCGACGCTGATCCCGACGCGGCGGTCGTCGCGTAGCGCGTCGGCGACATGCGTCGGGTCGAGCGCCGCGACCGCCGCCGCCACCTGCGGCATGTGCTTGCCGAACCGCGGGCCGAGCGCCCGGTAGTTCGGCTTGACCTCGTAGGAGCCCAGCTCGTCGGCCTGGGAGACGAAGCGCAGCTCCTTGACGTTGAGCTCGCCCTTGACGATGTCCTGCAGCTGCCCGATCGCGGCACGCTCGGCGCCGGCCGCCACCACCACGGCGGCGCGCAGCGGCTGGCGCACGCCGAGCTTGGCCTGCCCGCGGGCGGCCAGCCCGAGCCGGACCGTCTCGCGCGCGACGCCCATCGCGACCTCCAACTCCGCGTCCCGCGGGCCGACCTCCGGGAAGTCGCAGAGGTGGACGCTCGACTCGGCGCCGTCGAGGTTGTCGTAGATCTCGTCCGCGATGAACGGGCAGAACGGCGCCAGCAGGTGGGCGACCGTCACCAGGCAGGTGTGGAGCGTGCCGAACGCGGCCGGGTCGCCGTCCCAGAACCGCGGACGCGAGCGGCGAACGTACCAGTTCGAGAGCTCGTCGACGAACGCGGCGATCGCGTGGCCGGCGCGCGTGGCGTCGTAGGCGTCAAGTCGCTCGCGCACGACCTCGGTGGTGGCGTGCAGGCGGCTGAGCGCCCAGCGGTCGAGGTCGTTGCCGGGGTGGGTGGGGACGGGTACGCGAACGTCGTTGAGGTTCGCGTACAGGACGTAGAAGCCGTACGTGTTCCAGAGCTGGAGCAGGAACTGGCGCAGCGACTCGCCGACCATGGCGACCGAGAACATGTAGCCGTCCCACGGGAACTTCGACGTGAAGAAGTACCAGCGGAAGGCGTCGGCGCCGTGCTTGTCGATCACGTCCCAGGGGGCGACGATGTTCCCGAGCGACTTCGACATCTTGCGGCCCTGCTCGTCGGCGATGTGGCCGAGGACGAGGCACGTGCGGTAGGGCGACCGGTCGAAGAGCAGCGTCGAGATCGCCAGCAGCGAGTAGAACCAGCCGCGAGTCTGGTCGATCGCCTCGCAGATGTAGTCGGCCGGGAAGCGCTCGCGGAAGTGCTCCTCGTTCTCGTGCGGCGCGTGCCACTGGGCGAACGGCATCGAGCCCGAGTCGAACCAGACGTCGATCACCTCGGGCACCCGCCGCAGCGGCTCGCCGCCGGTGGGCGACGGGATCTCGACGTCGTCGACGAACGGGCGGTGCGGGTCCTCGAGGCGGACGCCGCTGAGCCGCTCGAGCTCGGCGAGCGAGCCGACGACCATCGTCTCGCCGGCCTCGTTGCGCCACACGGGCAGCGGCGTGCCCCAGTAGCGCTCGCGCGAGATCGCCCAGTCGACGTTGTTCTCCAGCCACTTGCCCATGCGGCCGTGCTTGATGTGCTCCGGGTACCAGTCGACCGACTCGTTGGCGGCCAGCAGGCGGTCGCGCAGCGTCGAGGTCGCGATGTACCAGGAGGGCTTGGCGTAGTAGAGCAGCGGCGTCCCGCAGCGCCAGCAGTGCGGGTAGGCGTGCAGGTAGGCCTCTTCCTTGAGCAGCCGCCCGCGCGAGCGCAGGTCCTCGACGATGCCCGGGTCGGCGTCCTTCACCCACTGGCCGGCGAACTGGCCCATCCGCTCCTCGAAGGTGCCGTCGAGCTTCACCGGGTTGATGACGGCGATGCCCTGCTCCTGGCCGATCCGGAAGTCGTCCTCGCCGAACGAGATCGAGGTGTGCACGACGCCGGTGCCGTCCTCGGCGCTGACGAAGTCGGCGGGCACGACGGTGTGGCCGCGCTCGCCGAACTCCTCCGTGGCGATGAACGTGAAGGGTGGCTCGTAGCGGGCGCCGAGCATGTCGCGACCGTGGAAGCGGTCGGCGATCCTCGTGCCCTCGCCGAGCACGGCCTCGGCGCGCGCCTCGGCGATCACGTGGCCGTCCTCGGTTCGCACGTAGGCGAGGTCGGGCGAGACGGCAAGCGCCGCGTTCGAGAGCAGCGTCCACGGGGTCGTCGTCCAGGCCAGGATCCGGTCGCCTTCGCGCAGCTCGCCGGCGGGGTGGGTGGGGACGGATATCACCGGGAACTCGACGTAGACGCTCGGGTCCTCGACGTCCTGGTAGCCCTCCGAGACCTCGTGCGATGACAGCGCGGTGCCGCAGCGCGCGCAGTACGGGACCACCTTGTGGCCCTCGTAGAGGAGGTCGCGGTCCCACATCGTCTTCAGCGCCCACCAGACCGACTCGATGTACGACGGCTCGAGCGTGCGGTAGGCCTGGTCGAGGTCGACCCAGTAGCCGATCCGCTCGGTCAGCGCGTTCCAGTCCTCGAGGTACTCGAACACCGACTCGCGGCACTTGGCGTTGAACTCGGCGATGCCGTAGCGCTCGATGTCGTCCTTGGACTTGAACCCGAGCTTCTGCTCGACCGCGATCTCGACCGGCAGCCCGTGGCAGTCCCAGCCGCCCTTGCGCTCAACGTAGCGCCCACGCATCGTCTGGTAGCGCGGGAAGATGTCCTTGAACGCGCGCGCGATGACGTGGTGCGAGCCGGGCCGGCCGTTGGCGGTCGGCGGGCCCTCGTAGAAGACGTACGGCTCGGCGCCCTGCCGGCGGCGGACCGACTCGTGGAAGACGTCGCGGTCACGCCAGCGCTGGAGGACCTCCTCCTCGAGCTTGGGGAAGTCGGGCTTGGCGGGCAGTGGGCGAAGCGGAGCCACGAAGCGGTCATTCTAGGTGGGGTGACTCGTGCGCTGATCGCCGTGGGGGGCGCGCTGGCGCTGATCATCGGAGGCCTCGGCCTGGCCGTGTACGTCACGCGCGACGAGGACAACGTCGCGGTCGACACGCCGCTGTCCGAGAACCTCACGCGCGCGGTCGCGCAGCGCGAGCGGGTGGACCTGCGCGCGCTGGCGCCGTTCGCGTGGGACGAGGTGCTGATCGTGGCGCCCGGGACTTCACGCGCGACGGTCTCGCGCCGGCTCGGCTACGAGTGGACGGGCGACGTGGGCTTCCAGAGCGGCGAGCTGCTGATCTTCCTCGACGGCGGGCGCGTGGCGCGGTTCGCCGACTACCGCGGCCTCGGGCGCTTCGAGGGATTCGAGACGCCGATCGACGCGCTCCCGCGCGCGGACGCCGTGCTGCGCGTCCGCGACCTCGTCGTGATGCCGCCCTAGGGCCTGTCCAAGAACCCGGCCACGTCCAGGACCTTCCTGGACAGACCCCTAGCGGTTGCGCCTGCGCGCGGCCTTCTGGGCCTTGCCGCGCGCGCGGGCACGGGATTTCGCCTCGCGCTTGTGCTGGTGCGGCCCTTGCTCCCGCAGCCGGTGCGCGTCCGGCCGGTGGGACTTCGGCAGCGTGCGCTTCGCGTCGCGCGAGATGAACATCCCGATCGCGATGAACGCGATCAGCAGCGCGGCGGCGATCACGTACAGCGTCGTGGTCCCGGAGATCTCGGTGTCGAGGAAGCCGCCGTCGTCGTCGGGCGCAGCGGTCGGCGCGGGCGTGGGCTGGGCGGGCGGAAGCGGGGAGAACGGCTGGGTCGGGTTCGTCGGGTTCTGCTGGCCCGTCTGGGCGACGGCCGCGGCGGGGGCGGCGAGGGCGAGGAGCAGGGCGACGAGAGCGATGCGAACGAACATCCGGCGGGCCAAGGTACTACGCGGGCGCTCCGGTGAGAACCCAGCGGGAGCCGAGAAAGCGCGCCCCGCACGTCAGCGCGCGCATGCCGATCAGGCCGGCCAGGCCCCACCACACGCCCACGATCCCCCAGCCCTGGTCGAGCGCCAGCAGCGCCACCGGGACGTAGACCGCGGCCGACGCCAGCATCGCCCACATCAGGAAGCGCGTGTCGCCGGCGCCGATCAGGATCCCGTCGAGAGCGAAGACGACGCCGTTGAGCGGCATCAGCGCGGCGAACAGCCACCAGATCTCCTGCGCGCGCTCGACGACCGCCGCGTCGCCGGTGAACGCGTGCGGGAGCACGTTGGTCAGCGCGAGCAGGACGACGCCGAAGCCGGCGCCGACGACCGCCGACCACAGGATCACCCGCGTGGCCGCAGCGCGCGCCCGCGCCGCGTCGCCGGCCCCGAGCAGGCGGCCGATCATGACCTGCGCGGCGATCGCGAGCGCATCGAGCACGAGCGCGAGGAACACGAACAGCTGGAACGCGATCTGGTGCGCCGCCAGCGACGCTGCGCCGACGCGCGCGAGCACGGCGGAGGCGACGAGGAACGACGCGAGCAGCGCGCCCGTGCGCACCGCGATCTCGCCGCCGATCCGCATCAGCGGCCGCATCAGCGCGAGCACCGGCGGCTCGAAGCCCGCGCGGCGCTGGACCTCGACGAACGCGAGGCCCATCCCCGCCTGCGCGATCACGGTGCCCCACGCGGAGCCCGCGAGCCCCCACCCGAACCCGTAGACGAACAGCACCTCGAGGACCGCGTTGACGACGTGCGCGACGACGAGGATGACGAGCGGCGTGCGCAGGTCCCCCATACCGCGCAGGAACCCCTGGCCGGCGGTGGCGAGCATGAAGAACGGCGCGCCGAGCGCGGCGATGCGCAGGTACACCGTCGCACCGTCGGCCACCTCGCCGTCGCCGCCCATCAGCGTCACGGCGGCGGGCGCGAGCGCGACGGTGCCGATGAGCAGGACGGCGCCGATCGCGAGCGCCAGCCAGAGCGCCTGCGACCCGAGCGCCGCCGCCTCCCGGTCGCGGCCCGCGCCGTGCAGGCGCGCCACCTGGGCAGTGGTGCCGTACGTCAGGAAGTTGAAGACCGTGAAGCCGGTGGACAGGACCGTGGCCGCGATCGCGAGCGCCGCGAGCTGGACGGTGCCGAGGTGGCCGACGATGGCGGTGTCGACGAGCACGTAGAGCGGTTCGGCCGCCAGCGCGCCGAGCGCCGGCAGCGCGAGGGCGAAGACCTCTCTGTCGAGCGAGCGCGACGGCATACGAACTATGTTGCCCGGGACTTCGTCCGGCCGTCCCCTGACCGCGACGGACGCCATCCTTGGCGTCCGAGACAATGAAGCTTCGGCTCTACCACCACCACGACGGCGCGCGCGTGGCGTACCGCGAGGCCGGCACCGGCCGGCCGCTGGCGCTGCTGCACTCGCGGCTGCTCTCGCACCGCGAGTGGGAGCCGGTGGTCGAGGAGCTCAGCCACCGCTACCGGCTCGTGCTGCCGGACCTCCCGCTGCACGGCGACTCCGAGGACCGGCCGCGGCATCCGTACACGCCGGACTGGCTGGCCGAGGTGATGGCGGGGTTCGTGCGCGACACCTGCGGGCCGCGGCCGCTGGTGGGCGGCCACGACGCCGGCGCCCAGATCCTGCTGCACGCGGTCACCACGCGCCGGCTCACGCCGAGCCGGCTCGTGCTGATGCCGAACGCGATGCACCGCCGCCCCGAGCGCGACCGGCTCGAGCGCGCCGTCGCGCGCGCGGTCCGCGCGGCGGCGGTCCCGGGGCTCGACCGGGTGGTCGCGCGCGGCGCGCGGCTCGCGTTCCGGCCGTCCACGGGCGAGAAGCTGAGCGCCCGCGGGAACCCGGCGGCGCGCGACCTCGTCCGGCACGCGTTCGGCGGCGTCGGCGGCAACGCCAACCGCGCGCGGTCATGGGCGCGCGCCGTGCGCCGCTGGCCGAAGGGCGCGCAGCCCGACCTGCTCGAGGCGTACCGGCTGATCGAGGTCCCGACGCTGCTGCTGTGGGCCGACGAGGACCAGATGCACCCGCTGGCGATCGCCGAAGAGGCGCTCGACCTGCTGCCCGACGCGCAGCTGCGCGTGCTCGAGGGGACCGGCTTCCTGCTCGCCTACGACGACCCCGTGGGACTGGCCCGAGAGCTTGCGGCATTCTGCGGCTGACGCCGTACAAATGCCGTGCGGCATTCTGCGGCTGAGGCGCTACCGTTGCCTTCATGTACGAGTTGGACCGACCCGAGTTCTGCTCCGTCGGGCGGGCGATGGACATCCTCGGCGAGCGCTGGACGATGCTGATCATGCGCGAGGCCTTCTACGGCGTCCGCCGCTTCTCCGACATGCAGCGCAACCTCGGCATCGCGCGCAACATCCTCTCGACCCGGCTGCAGACCCTCGTCCGCTCGGGCATCCTCGAGCGCCGCCGCTACCAGGACGAGCCGGAGCGCTACGAGTACCGGCTGACGCGCGCCGGCCGCGACCTCTACCCGGCCGTGATCGCGATCATGAAGTGGGGCGACGAGCACCTGGCCGGCGACCAGGGCCCGCCGGTTGTGCTGCGCCACTCGTGCGGCGAGGAGGCCGACCCCGTGCTCGTCTGCAGCCACTGCATGGAGCCGCTGCACCCGCACGACGTGACGCCCGAGCCCGGCCCGGGCGCGAAGCTCCCCGCGCCGGCCTGACGGCGCTAGCGTGTCGGCCATGAGCGTTGAGACGACAGAGGAGCTGTGGGGCGGGGAGACCCGCAAGGCGGTCGCGAACTTCCCGGTGTCCGGCGAGCGGATCCCGGTGGCCGTCGTCCGCTGGCTGGGCCGCATCAAGGGCGCGTCGGCGCGCGCGAACGCCGACCTCGGCCTGCTGGAGGCCGACGTCGCGCAGCGGATCGCCGCGGCGGCCGACGAGATCGCCCAGGGCCGCCACGACGCGCAGTTCCCCATCGACGTCTTCCAGACCGGCTCGGGCACGTCGTCGAACATGAACGCCAACGAGGTGATCGCGACGCTCGCGGGCGAGGGCGCCCACCCGAACGACCACGTCAACATGGGCCAGTCGTCCAACGACGTCTTCCCGAGCGCCGTGCACCTGGCCGCGCTCGACGAGGCGACGAACCGGCTGCTGCCCGCGCTCGAGCGCCTCGAGCGCGCGTTCGCCGGCAAGGCGGAGGCCTTCAAGGACATCGTCAAGTCCGGCCGCACGCACCTGATGGACGCGGTCCCGGTCACGCTCGGGCAGGAGTTCGCGGGCTACGCCGCGCAGGTGCGGCTCGGTCGCGAGCGCGTCCGGTCCGCACTCCCGCACGTGGCGCAGATCCCGCTCGGCGGGACCGCCACCGGCACCGGCCTCAACACGCACCGCGACTTCGCGGCCAAGGTGCGCGAGACGCTGTCGGCCGACACCGGGCTCGAGATCCGCGCTGCCGAGGACCCGTTCGAGGCCCAGGGCAACCGCGACGCGCTGGTCGAGCTGTCGGGAGCGCTGAAGGTGATCGCGGTGTCGCTCACCAAGATCGCGAACGACCTCGCGCTGATGGGCTCCGGCCCGCGCGCGGGGATCGGCGAGATCTTCCTGCCGGAGCTGCAGAAGGGCTCCTCGATCATGCCCGGCAAGGTCAACCCGGTGCTGCCCGAGGTCGTCCTCCAGGTCAGCGCGCAGGTCATCGGCAACGACACCGCGATCACGGTCGGCGGCCTCCAGGGCCAGTTCGAGCTCAACGTCCGGATCCCGCTGATGGCGCGCAACCTGCTCCAGTCGATCCACCTGCTCACGACGGCGAGCGAGCTGTTCGCGGAGAAGTGCGTCGAGGGCATCGAGGCCAACCTCGCCGGCTGCGAGGCGTCGGCCGAGGCGACGCTGGCGGTCGCGACCGCGCTCAACCCGTACATCGGCTACGACCGCGCGGCCGAGATCGTCAAGGACGCCGCGGCGAGCGGCCGGACGCTGCGCGACGTCGCGCGCGAGCACGGCGTCGACGAGGCGACGCTCGACGAAGCGCTCAACCTGCGCAAGATCGCCGCGGGATCGTCGGCGTCCTGAGTGTCAAGCTGAACGGGTGACCAGCGCGCTCTCCCGGCGGCCGGCGACCGTCGCCGTGGCGGGCGCGCTGACCATCGCCTTCTCGGCCCCGCTCGTCGCGCTCGCCGACGTCGAGCCGGCCACCGCGGCGATCTTCCGCTGCGCGTACGCGCTGCCGGTGCTGGCCCTGCTCGCCTGGCGCGAGGACCGCCGCCATGGCCGCCGGCTCGCGCGCGAGCGGCGGCTCGCGATCCCAGCCGGGATCTTCTTCGCCGCCGACCTCATCTTCTGGCACCACGCGATCCAGGACGTCGGCGCCGGGCTGGCCACCGTGCTCGGGAACCTCCAGGTCGTCGTGGTGCCGTTCGTGGCCTGGGCGGTGCTCGGCGAGCGGATCCAGTCGCGCCTGCTGACGGCGCTGCCGCTGGTGTGCAGCGGCGTCGTGCTGATCTCGGGCGTGCTCGAGACCGGCGCGTACGGGGACGACCCACTGCGCGGCGTCGTCTTCGGGTTCCTCACCGGTGTCACGTACGCCGGCTTCCTGCTCGTGCAGCGCCAGGCCGGCTCTGACGTGCGGCGGGTCGCGGGGCCGCTGTTCGACACCACGGCCGTGGCCACCGTGGCCGCCGTGGTCGCCGCGATCGCGATCGGCGAGGCCGACCTCGTGCCGTCGTGGCCCGCGCACGCGTGGCTCGTCGCGCTCGCGCTGACGTCGCAGGTGGTCGGCTGGCTGCTGATCACCGGCTCGCTGCCGCGGCTGCCGGCAGCGCTGACCTCGGTCACGCTCACGATCCAGCCGGTCGGCTCCGTGCTGCTCGGCGTCGTCCTGCTCGGCGAGGACCCGACCGCGCTCCAGCTCGCCGGCGTCGCCTTCATCCTCGCCGGCCTCGTCTCCGTCGCCCTGCGGCGTGACCGCTCGCGACGGCCGATCCCCGAACCCGCGTAGTCTTCCCGCCCGTGTTCCCGCCGCCGCTGCACGAGCTCGAGGCCGAGGTGATGGACGAGCTGTGGAAGCGCGGCGAGTCGACCGTGCGCGACGTGCTCGACGCGCTCAACGGGCGAGCCCCCCAGGCGCGCGCGTACACCACGGTCCTCACCGTCATGCAGCGGCTCCACGCCAAGGAGCTGCTCCACCGCCGCTGGCGCGGGCGTCTGCACGTCTACAGCCCGGTGCTGAGCCGCGCCGAGTACGCGGAGACGCGCGCCGCGGTCGAGGTGCGCGAGCTGGTGTCCGAGTACGGGGACGTGGCGCTCGCGCAGTTCGCGCGCGCGATGTCGACGCTCGACCCCGAGCGCCGGGAGCAGATCCGGCGGCTGGCAGGCGATGACTGACCTGCGGCGGGTCGAGCTCGCGCTTGCCGGTCTCGGGCTCAGCGCCGCCGCCGTGCTCGGCCTGATCGCGCTCGATGCCTTCCTCCACCACGCCGCCATCCTGCCGTTCATCGCGCCCGTTGTGGCCGTTGTGGCCGTGCGGGCGGCCGCCTCCATGGCCCGCCAGGTGAGCGCCCACCGGCGCCTGCTGCGCCGGCTGACCGGGCGCGTCGCGGTCGTGCAGGGTCATCTCGTGGTCGTCGTGCCCGGCCGCGATCCGTGTGCGTTCTGCGCCGGAATGCTGCGCCCCGCGGTCTACCTGAGCGAGGGCACGCTGGCCGTCGAGCCTAGGGCGCTGCGCGCGATCCTCGCCCACGAGGAGCACCATCGCCGGCGGCGCGACCCGCTCCGGCTCGTGCTGGCGCGGACGGTGGCCGACGCGTTCCGGCCGCTGCCGCCGTTCGCCCGCCTCGCCGAGCGCCAGGCCGCGGTCGCCGACCTGCTGGCCGACGAGGCGGCCGTCGCCGCCGTCGGGGAGGCCCGCCCGCTCGCCGCCGCGCTCGCGCGGTTCGACGAGAGCGGCGCCGGGGTGGCGCCCGAGCGCGTCGACCGGCTGGTCCGGACCGCGCCCGCCGCCACGGTGTCCGCCGCGCTGCCGTTCGCAACGGCCGTCGCGCTGGCGGTGATGACCGTAGTGCTCGTGCTCGGCCACCATCCCGGGCTCGAGCATCTCGGCGTGCTGGCCGTCCTCGTGCCCGCCTGCGTCGCCGCGACCCGCGCCGCCGCGTGCCTGCGCGCCGCGCCCTAAAGGGCCGCTCGGATGGCCGCCTGCACCGCGTCCTCGTCCTGGGCGCCGTCGATCCGCCGCAGCAGGCCGCGCGTCTCGTAGTAGTCGACGACCGGCTCGGTCTCGCGGTGGTAGACGCGCAGCCGCTCCCGGACCGTGTCCGGCCGGTCGTCCTCACGCCCCTGGTGGCGGCCGCTGATGCGCTCGACCACGACGTCGTCGGGGACGTCGACGAGCACCGCGGCGTCCAGCGTGCGACCGTGCTCGTCGAGAACGCGGTCCAGCGCCTGCGCCTGCGCGACGTTGCGCGGGAACCCGTCGAGCAGGATCGCCTTGCCTTCGAACTCGGCGAGCGCGCCGCGCACCATCTCGACGATCACGTCGTCGGGCACCAGCTCGCCGCGGACCATGTACTCCGACGCGCGGCGGCCGAGCTCGGTGCCGGCGCCGCGCGCCTCGCGCAGCAGGTCGCCGGTGGCGAGCGGCGAGAAGCCGAGCTCGTCCTGCAGCCGCGCCGCCTGCGTGCCCTTCCCGCACCCAGGTGGCCCGAGCAGCGTGATCGTCGGTTGCATGGCCGGGATCATGACCGCCCGTAGCGCAGCAGGACCACTCCGGAGGAGAACGTCCGGGTCTCGAGCAGCCGCAGGTCCAGCCTGACGCCCGTTGGGAAGAACGGCGTCCCGCCGCCGGCGACGACGGGATGGACGACGGGCCGGAACTCGTCGATGAGGTCGACGCACGCCGCGGCGAGCCCCGCGCCGCCGACCGCGACGTCGCCGGACGCCGTGAGCCGGGCGACCTCCTCCTCCACCGTGCCCTCGGCCAGGCGGGCGTTCGGCCCCGCCTCCTCGAGCGTGGTCGAGAACACGACCTTGGGCAGCGCCTTCCAGATGGCGGCCCACTCGCGCTCGTACTCGGGCGCCGACGGGTCGTCCTCGTCGTACGCGTCCCAGAACGACATGACCTCGTAGAGCCGCCGGCCGCACAGGTGCACCGCCAGCGCGCGCGCCTCGTCGTTGTGGAAGCGGTGGACCTCCGCGTCGGGCGCCGGGACCGCGATCTCGCCGCCCGGCCCGGCGATGAAGCCGTCGAGCGATACGCCCATCGAGTAGATCAGCCGGCCCATCAGGGCGACAGGCGCTCCGAGCGCCAACTCCCGTCGCCGGCCCGGAGGAAATGCTCGCGGTCGTGGAGGCGGTCCGGGCGCCCCTGCCAGAACTCGACGGCCTCGGGCACGAGCCGGTAGCCGCCCCAGAAGTCCGGGCGCGGGACCTCGCCCGGGAAGCGCTCCTCGATCGCGCGCACGCGCTCGTCGAGCTCCTCGCGCGACGCGAGCACGGTCCCCTGCGCCGACGCCCAGGCCCCGACCTGCGCCCCGCGCGGGCGAGTCGCGAAGTAGGCGTCGGATGCCTCCGGACTCAGCCGCTCGACCGGGCCTTCGAGCCGCACGGCGCGGTAGAGCGGCTGCCAGTAGAGCGTCGCCGCCGCGCGCGGGTTGGCGTCCAGCTCACGGCCCTTGCGGGAGTCGTAGTTGGTGAAGAAGTGCACGCCCTCGTCATCGAAGCCCTTGAGCAGCACGATCCGGACCGAGGGCCGGCCGTCCGGCGTCGCCGTGGCGAGCGCCATCCGCTCGGCCTCGATCAGGCCGGAGGTCGCGGCCTCCTCGAACCATTCCTTGACCCGTTGCAGTGGGTTCACATCGCCATCGCGACGTATTTGATCTCCAGGTACTCGTTGATGCCCTCCGGCCCGCCCTCGCGGCCGAAGCCCGACGCCTTGACGCCGCCGAACGGCGCCGCGGCGTTGGAGACCATGCCCTGGTTGAGGCCGACCATGCCGGTCTCGAGCTTCTCGACGACGCGGAACGCCCGCTTGATGTCGCTCGTGTAGACGTAGGCGACGAGGCCGTATTCGGTGTCGTTGGCGGCGGCGATCGCGGCCTCCTCGTCGTCGAAGCCGACCACCGGCGCCACGGGGCCGAAGATCTCCTCCTTGAGCAGCCGCGCGTCGCCGGTCACGCCGCCGAGCACGGTCGGCTCGAAGAAGTAGCCCGCGCCCTCGCGCTCGCGGCCGCCCACGAGCACCTGGGCGCCCTTCGACGTCGCGTCCTGCACGAGCTCGGCGACCTTCCCGCGCTGATCGGCGTCGATCAGCGGCCCGACCTTGACGTCGTCCTCGGTCCCGCGGCCGACCTTCATCGAGGCCAGCTTCTGCGCCAGCTTCTCGGTGAACTCGTCCGCGACCTTGCCGGCGACGTGGAAGCGGTTGGCGGCTGTGCACGCCTCGCCGATGTTGCGCATCTTGGCGATCACGGCGCCTTCGACGGCGGCGTCGACGTCCGCGTCCGGGAACACGATGAACGGCGCGTTGCCGCCGAGCTCCATCGAGGTCCGCAGCAGGCCGGGCGCCGACTGCTCGACCAGCTTGCGGCCGACCTCGGTCGAGCCCGTGAACGTGAGCTTGCGCAGCCGCGGGTCGGAGATGATCGGCTTCGAGACCTCGCCGCTCGAGCTCGAGGTGATGACGTTGAGGACGCCGTCCGGCAGCCCGGCCTCCTGGAACATCTGCGCCAGCGCGAGCATGGAGAGCGGCGTCTGCTGGGCGGGCTTGACGATCATCGTGCAGCCGGCGGCGATCGCCGGGCCGATCTTGCGCGTGCCCATCGCCGCCGGGAAGTTCCACGGGGTGATCGCGTAGCAGGGGCCGACCGGCTGCTTCATCGTGATCAGCCGGCCGACGCCGTTGGGCGCCGTCGCATAGCGGCCCTCGATCCGCACCGCCTCCTCGGAGAACCAGCGCAGGAACTCGGAGGCGTACGCGATCTCGGCCCTGGACTCGGCCAGCGGCTTGCCCATCTCGAGCGTCATCAGCAACGCCAGCTCGTCGGCGCGCGCGTTCATCTGCTCGAACACCCGCCGCAGGATCTCGCCGCGCTCGCGCGGCGGGTGCGCGCCCCACTCCTCCTGGACCGCGACGGCGGCGTCGAGGGCCGCCGTGGCGTCCTCCGGCGTGGCGTCGGCGACCTCGACCAGCGTCTCGCCGGTGGATGGATCCTCCACCGCGAGCGTCTGGCCGCCGGACGCGCTGCGCCACTCGCCGCCGATGTACAGCTGGTTCGGCGCGGCCTCGACGACCGCGCTCTCGTTGTCCGTTGTGATGCTCATTTCAGAACAACTCCATTCCAGTCAACGGCAACGGCATCGTGGCGCTACGCGGCCACGGTTTCCGTTCCGAGCTCTTCAGAGATGGACACGTCGATCGAGTAGTCGATCGGGACCACGATCAGCGAGGGAGTGTCGAGGGTCAAGGCGTGCCGCAGGTGGCGGCCGAGGTCCTCGACGCCCTCGCAGCGCCAGGCCGGCATGCCGAACGCGTCGGCCAGGCGCACGAAGTCGGGGTTGGAGAAGTCGGTGCCGAAGTGGCGACCGAACTTCTTGTCCTGCTTCCAGACGATCGAGCCGTACTGGCGGTTCTCCCAGATCACGTTCACGACCGCCGTCTTCAGCCGCACCGCGGTCTCCAGCTCCTGCACGTTCATGAGGAACCCGCCGTCGCCATTCACGGTGACCACGTGGCGGTCGGGGTGCACGAGCTTGGCGGCGATCGCGGTGGGGAGCGCGATCCCCATGCCGGCCAGGCCGTTGGCGATGAACACCGTGTCGGGCTCGTGGGCGGGGAACATGCGCGCGATCCACAGCTTGTGCAGGCCGACGTCGGAGATGAGGATGTCCTGCCGCCCGAGCGCCTGGCGGATCTCCCACAGCGCGCGCGGCGGCTGCATCGGGAACGCGTCGTCGTCCTTGGCGGCCTCGAAGCGGCCGAGGACGATCTCGTTCAGCCGCGAGTCCGGGGTCGGGGACGACGTCTCGCCCAGCTCCTCGGCCAGCCAGGTGAGCATGAAGGCGATGTCGCCGATGAGGTCGACCTCGGTCATGAAGTGCTCGTCGACCTCCGGCGCCACGGTGTCGATGCACACGATCCGCTTGTCCTTGCTCTGGTTCCAGTTGGCCGGCGCGTGCTCGACGAGGTCGTAGCCGACCGTGATCACGACGTCGGCGTCGTCGAAGCCGGCCAGCGCGTAGTCGCGCGACTGGAGGCCGACCGTACCGAGCGCCCGCGGATCCTCGTAGTCGAGCATCCCCTTGCCCATGAACGTCTCCGCCACGCCGATGCCGGTCGCGTAGGCGAACGCGCGTAGCGCGGGGGCGGCGCCCGTGCGGGCGACGCCGTTGCCGGCGAGCACGATCGGCCGGTCGGCGTCGCGGATGACGGCGAGCGCCGCCTGGAGCTCCTCGGGGCTCGGCTCCGGCCGCCGGCGGCCGGAGCGGACCGGGAGCGGCTCGGCGTCGACGGGCGCCGCCATGACGTCCTCGGGCAGCTCGATGTGGGTCGGGCCCGGCTTCTGCGCCTGCGCGACCTTGAACGCCTTCCGCACGATCTCCGGGATCACCCGCGCGGAGTTCAGCCGCGCGTTGAACTTCGTCACCGGGCGCAGCATGTCGACGACGTCGATGTACTGGTGCGACTCCTTGTGCATGCGCTCGAGGTCGGCCTGGCCGGTGAGCGCGACCATCGGCGAGCGGTCGAGCCAGGCGTCGGCGACGCCGGTCACCAGGTTGGTCGCGCCCGGCCCCAGCGTGCCCAGGCAGACCCCCGCCGAGCGAGTCAGCCGACCGTACATGTCGGCCATGTAGGCGCCGCCCTGCTCGTGCCGCACGGGCACGAACTCGATCGACGACGCCTCGAGCGACTCGTTGAGGTCCAGCGTCTCTTCGCCCGGGATGCCGAATACGTACCTGACGCCCTCGGCCTCGAGGCACTCCACGAACAGATCCGATGCCTTGCGCTCGCTCATCTCCGCAACTTCTTACCAGGCCACGTGTCGGGCTACCCTGAACCCCTTGCTGCGCCTCGTCTGCATGACTATGGCGGCCTTCGCGCTGCTGACGACGCCCGCCCTGGCCGGGAAGGCCCGGTTCACGATCCGCGGCGCCGGCTTCGGCCACGGCGTGGGCATGAGCCAGTACGGCGCGCTCGGCTTCGCCCGGCACGCGTGGACCTACGACCGCATCCTGGCGCACTACTACACCGGCACCGGGCTCGGGACTACCGACCCGTCGGCGACGGTCCGCGTCCTGATCCAGTCGACGTCGACGCCGAGCTTCACCGGCGCGTCGCAGGCCGGCACGCGGGCGCTGAACCCGGGCCGGACCTACAAGGTCCGCCGCCGCGGCGGCGCGCAGGTCGACCTGCTGTCGTCCGCCGGCAAGCGGATCGCGACGTTCGCCGCGCCGCTGCAGGTCTCAGGTCCTGAGGGCATCGTCACGCTCGGCGGCGCCGGGACCTACCGCGGCGTGCTCGAGTTCCGGCCCGACACGTTCGGCGGCGTCAACGCGATCAACGCGGTCTCACTGGAGGACTACGTCGCGGGCGTCGTCTCGCGAGAATCGCCGTCGTCGTGGCCGGCCGAGGCGCTGAAGGCGCAGGCGGTGGCGGCCCGCACCTACGCGATCACGACGTCCAAGGGCGGGAACGGCTTCGAGCAGTACGCCGACACGCGCTCGCAGGTCTACGGCGGCGTGGCGGCCGAGACGGCATCGACGAACGCCGCCGTCGCCGCCACGAGCGGCCAGGTCGTCACCTCCGACGGGAAGCCGGTCGTCACGTTCTTCTTCTCGACCTCCGGCGGGCGGACCGAGGACGTCGAGAACACCACCCTCGGCGCCGGGCCGCAGCCGCACCTGAAGTCGGTCGAGGACCCGTACGACGACGTGTCGCCCAAGCACCGCTGGACGCCGGCCAAGCTCACGCTCGCGCAGGCCGGCGCCAAGCTCTCCGGCCTCGTGAAGGGCCGCTTCAAAGGCATCAAGGTCCTGCGTCGTGGCAGCTCGCCGCGGATCGTGGCGGCCGACATCGTCGGCTCGGCCGGCCGCACGCGGGTCGACGGAGCGACGCTCCGCGCCCGCCTCGGGCTGCTCGACACCTGGGCCTACTTCACCACGATCGCGACGCGCAAGGCGCCGCCGCCGGCGCCGGGGACCGGCGGCACGACCTCGCCGGCGGGGGTCGCCGGGCCACGCCCGCACGCGACGGTGGCCGGCTCGGTCGTCCCGGCGCGAGTCGGCGCCGAGGTGCAGATCCAGCTGCTCGACGGCGGGCGCTGGCAGACCGTCACCTCCACGATCGTGCGGCGCGGCGGCGGCTACAGCGCCGCGGTCGCCCGCGGCGGCACCTACCGCGCCGTCTTCTCCGGCGACGCCGGGCCTTCCATCCGCATCCGCTAGAGCTCCCCGGCGCCTGTGTTGCGCCGGCGAACGTCAACTGCGGCAGGGTGGGGAAGCGAGGGACCTGGCGGTTTCGTGAAATTTCGGCGCCGCCGCCTCCGCGGATTTCACGTTCCCGCCGCATACGAGGGGTTTCGTGCGATCGGCGCGCGGGCGGCGGACGATCTCGCACGTTTCTCCCCCCGCGTCCCTACCCAGCCGCGGTTGACGTTCGTCTGACGTGCCCCGCGCCATATCCTGGGCGAGATGCCGCAGCCGCTCCTCGTCACCGACGCGCCGCACCTGCTGTACCGGGCCTTCTACGCGCTGCCCGACACGATCACCAACGACGACGGGATGTCGGTCAACGCGCTCCTGGGCTCGGCCAATCAGGTGCTGTGGTGCGTGGAGAAGTACGACCCTCGCGCCGTGGTGTTCTGCTTCGGCGCCGAGGCCGCCGAGTATCGCGTGGAGGCGTTCCCGGCCTACCACGCCGACCGCCCGCCGGTGCCGGACAAGCTGGCGCCGCAGTGGGAGCGGGCGGAGGCCTTCTACCGCGCGTTCGGCTGGGAGGTCACGCACCACGCCGAGCTCGAGGCCGACGACCTCCTGCACACGCTCGCCATCGCCGAGACCGAGGCCGGCGGGCACACGCTGATCCTCACCGGGGACCGCGACATGCTCCAGTGCGTGAACGACTCCGTCACGGTCCTGCTCCAGCGCGCGCGGCAGCAGGGACCCGACGAGATGGACGCCGACGCCGTCCGGGAGATGTACGGCGTGAGCCCCGAGCAGGTGCCGGACTTCATCGCGCTGCGCGGCGACCCGTCGGACGGCCTGCCGGGCGCCAAGGGGATCGGCGCCAAGACGGCGGCCGAGCTGCTGCGCCGCAAGGGCACCCTCGACCACGTGATCCTTGGCGCCGTGCGCGAGAAGCCCTCGGTCCGCCGCGCGCTGATCGAGCAGGCCGACGAGCTGCGGACGTTCAAGGACATCGCGACGCTGCGAACGGTGGCCGTCGAGCGCCCGCCGGACGCGCCGACCGACTTCGCGGGCGGGGCGGCCGCGGCCGCGGAGCTCGGGATGAACCGGCTGTCGAAGCGGCTCGAGGAGTGGCTTCAGGCGGGCTGAGACAGGTCTGCTTCGAGCGCGCGGGCGGCGCGCTCGAGCAGGTCCTCGGCGAGGTCTCCGCCCCAGTGGGCGGCCCCGACGCTCGCGCCGGTGGCCTCGCGCACGCGTCCCGCGACGCGCGCGGCGCCTTCGCGATCGGTGTCCGGGAGCAGCGCCAGCAGGTCGCCGTCGTCGGTGTCGGCGAAGATGTCGGCGCCGCGGAGGACGGCGCCGAGGCGCGCGGGGTCGGCCCCGCGGACGAGCAGGACGGCGAACTCGTGGCCGTAGCGGACGCCGGACGCCACGAGGCGGCGCAGCATCCAGCGGCCAAGAGGAGCGGGCAGCGGCCCGATCAGGTCGTCGAGGGTCACGTCCCTTACAACGGCAGGTCCGCCCTCGAACTTGACCCAGCGGCGGGGTCAGGGCGTGAACTTGACCGTGATCACGTCGCCGTCCGCCATCGGGTAGTCGCGGCCCTCCAGCCGGAGCGTCCCGCGCTCGCGTGCCGCGGCGTAGCCGCCTGCGTCCACCAGCGCCTCCCACCCGATCACCTCGGCGCGCACGAACCCGCGCTGGATGTCGCTGTGGACCTCGCCGGCGGCGTGCCAGGCGGTGAGGCCGCGCCGCAGGTGCCAGGACTGAGCCGGCTTGTCCTCGCCGGCGGTGAAGAACGCCAGCAGGTCGAGCAGCCCGAACGCGCCGCTGACGACCCGCTGGAGACCAGACTCGCCGACGCCCATCTCCTCGCGCATCATCCCCGCCTCGTCGTCGTCGAGCTCGGACAGCTCGGCCTCGATCCGAGACGAGATCGCGACCGCCGCCGCCCCCTGGGCGGCCGCGTGGTCGGCCACCACCGACGGCACCGCGTCGTCGCCTTCGTCCACGTTGGCCACGAACAGCACCGGCTTGCCGGTGAGCGGCGAGAGGTCGCGCAGCGCGTTCGGGGCCGCGTCCGGCACAGTGACCGTGCGCGCCGGCTCGCCCGCCTGGAGCGCGGCGACGACGCGCTTGAGCCACTCCTCCTCGGCGATCGCCGTCTTGTCGCCGCTGCGCGCCGTGCGCACGACGCGGGCGTGCCGGCGCTCGGCCTGCTCGAGGTCGGCGTAGACCAGCTCGGTCTCGATCGTCTCCATGTCGGCGGCCGGGTCAACCCGGCCCTCGGGATGGATGACGTTCTCGTCATGGTGCGCGCGGACCACGTGGAGCAGCGCGTCGGTCTCCCGGATGTTCGCGAGGAACTTGTTGCCGAGCCCTTCGCCCTTGTGCGCACCCGCCACCAGGCCGGCGATGTCGTGGAACTCGATCGTGTCCGGCACGACGTTCGAGGCGCCGACCGTACGGGCGACGGCGTCGAGCCGCTCGTCGTCGACCGGGACGACCGCCACGTTCGGCTCGATCGTCGTGAACGGGTAGTTGGCGGCCTCGGCCCCCGCCCGCGAGAGCGCGTTGAAGAGCGAGGACTTGCCCGCGTTGGGCATGCCGACGATGCCGACCTTCATCGCCCGAGGCTCCCGATCGCGGTGCCGAGCACGGCCCCGGCCGCGACGTCGGACGGGTAGTGGACGCCGAGGTAGAGGCGCGAGAACGCCATCGCGGCCGCGGCGCCGAGCAGCGGGCCGCGTGGGAGCAGGCGCCCGAACGCCTGCGCGGCGGCGAACGACGAGGTCGAGTGCGAGGACGGGAACGACAGGCCGGTCGGCGTCGCCATCAGGTGCGGGAGGTCCTCGATGACGGGCCGGCGGCGGCCGATCGCGAGCTTGATCGAGGTCGAGAGCAGATACGCCGCGCCCACGCAGACCGTCGCGCGCACCCAGCGCCCTCGCCGCTGCGCGTCACCGGCCGCGCCGAGCAGGCCGAGCGTGAGCCACACCAGCCCGTGCTCGCCGAGGCGCGAGTAGCGCCGCGCCCACCGCACGCGCTCCGGCGCGTGCGCAAGTGACCGGATCCGCCGGTACAGGGCGAGGTCGACCGCGTTGAAGGCGACACGAAGGCGGCGCAACGACTGACTAGAAGCCGACGCGGTGCTCGCCGGACTCCACCCGCAGGTACGAGACCTGGCCGAGGTCGACCAGCACGGCGCCGTCGGTCGCCTCGACCTCGTACCAGCGGTCCTTGCCGTCCTGGAGCGCCTGACGCAGCCCGGTCAGCGCCTCGTCGGACAGCCGCAGCGACAGTATCTGGCCGCTCGAGGCGAAGCCCACCGCGGCGCGGCGAAAGCTGGGAGGAGTCGTGCTGGGATCGCTCATGCGTGCACCGCCGCGGGTTGAACCAGTTCCGTCAGGACGCCGCCGGAGGCGGAGGGATGAAGAAACGCTACCTGAGAGTTGCGCATTCCGGTGCGCGGCTGGTCGTCGATCAGCCGCACGCCCGCCTCGCGCAGCTCGTCCAGCACCGCGACGACGTCGTCCACGCGGTAGGCGACGTGGTGCAGGCCCGGCCCGCGCTTGGCGAGGAAGCGCCCGACCGGCGTGTCGTCGCCCAGCGGCGCCAGCAGCTCGACGTGGCTGTCGCCGACCTCGAGCAGCACGGCCTCGACGCCCTGATCGGCGATCGTCTCGCGGTGCACGAGCGGCATCCCGTACGTGTCGCGGTGAACGGCGATCGCGGCCTCGAGGTCCGCGACGGCGACGCCGATGTGGTCGATGGTCCCGAACACGGGGGCGAGTGTACCCTCAGCGCCCGTGCGGATCGCCCTCGCCGCCAACCGTGCCTCAGGCGGCGGTCTGGACCCCGAGCCGCTCGTCGCAGCCATGCGCCAGCGCGGCGCTGACGTCGCCGTGTTCGGCTGCGAGGAGCGCGACCTCGAGCGCGCCGCCGAGTTCGTGCCGGACCGCGTCGCGGTCGCCGGCGGCGACGGGACGATCGGCCCGGCGGCCGGGCTCGCCGGCCGGCTCGACGTCCCGCTCGCCGTCATCCCGACGGGCACCGCCAACGACTTCGCCCAGGTGTACGAGCTACCGAGCGACCCGCTCGAGGCGGCCGCGCTGGCTGCCACGGGCGCGGACGAGCGGCCGCTCGAGCTCGGCCGGCTGGCCGACGGGCGCCCGTTCGTCAACGTGGCCAGCGCGGGGCTCGCCTCGGTCGCGGCCCGCAACGCCCAGCCGCTCAAGCCGCGCCTCGGCCCGCTTGCCTACGGCGTCGGCGCGCTGCGCGCCGCCGCCCGCGAGCACCCGCTCGCCGTCACCGTTCGCGCCGACGGCCGCGCCGTCTTCGACGGCCGCTGCTGGCAGGTCATCGTCGCGGTCAGCGGCGCCTTCGGCGGCGGCTCGGGCGTCGCGGACGCCGATCCCGACGACGGCGTGCTCGACGTCGTCGTCCTGCCCGCGGGCTCGCGCGTCGGGCTCGGCCGGCGAGCGTGGGGCCTGCGGACGCAGCGGATCGCCCAGCAGCGCGACGTGCCGCACGAGCGCGGCACGGCGATCGAGGTCGGCCTCCCGCCCGGCACGGAGATCAACGTCGACGGCGAGATCCGCCGCGGCGGCCTCGAGCAGGTGACGGTGACGCCGCGGGCGTTCAGGCTGGTCGTGCCACGATGACGCCGTCGCGGCCGCGGCGCTTGACCTCGTAGAGCGCGGCGTCGGCCCGCGCCACGACGGCCTCGTCGCTCTCGCCCGCCTCGGCCAGCGCGAGGCCGACCGACAGGGTCGACCCGAGCCGGTCGCGGGCCTGCGATCGCAGCTGCCAGCCGACGCGCTCGGCCTCGGCCTCGCCGGCGCACTCGAACACGAGCGCGAACTCGTCGCCGCCGATCCGGAACGCCCGCCCTCCCGAGGGCGCGGCTGCCCGCAGCAGCCCGGCGAGCGAGCGCAGGATGTCGTCGCCCGCCGCGTGGCCTCGGGTGTCGTTGATCGTCTTGAAGCCGTCGACGTCGGCCAGCAGCAGCGCGCATCGCGCGCCGGTGCCGCGCAGCGCGGGAAGCGTCTCGTAGAACGTCGCGTGGTGCCCGAGGCCGGTCAGCGGATCGCGCGCCGCGCGCTCGCGCAGCTCGAGCACCGCGGCGGCCATGCGCAGGCCGCTCGCGGCCTGGAAGGCCAGCAGCTCGAGCAGCTCGATGTGCTCGGTGGACAGGCGATGCGGCGTCCGGTCCGCGAGCACGAGGAGGCCGAGCCGCTCGCCGGCGGCGTTGAGCGGCAGCACGACGAGCGAGGCCGCGCCGGCCTGGCGCAGCGGCTCGTGGCCCTCGAACCCGCGGCCGGCGGCCTCGTTGACGGTGTAGCAGGACGTGCCGTGGCGCACCCAGCCACCGATCGCGGCGAGGTGGGCGGGGTCGAGGTCCGAGAATGCCACCGCGAACGGGCCCTCCGCGTGATGGGCGTAGAAGCAGCCGTGGCCGTTCGGGAGGGCCAGCATCGCCGACTCGAAGCCGGCCAGGCCGAGCGCCGACCGGACGGTCTCGCGCACCAGGTCTTCGGGATCCTCGAGCGCGGCCAGCCGACCGACGGCGCGCGCCAGGCGCTGGGCCGGCGCCACCCGGGCCTCGGGGCCGCCGAGCTCGCCGATGCGGCGGCCGAGGAGGTCGGCGCAGCGCTCGACCTCCCAGCGGGCGTCGACGCCGAGCTTGGTCGGCGAGTCGGCGTTGAGCACGCCGACCACGCGCCCGCAGGACCGCAGCGGCACGCACAGCGCCGCGACCACGGAGGGGATCGAGACGATGAAGTCCGGATCGGCCTCGGCGTCGGAGACCTCGGCCGTCTCGCCGGTGCGGAACGTCCGCCCGACGAGGCCCGCAGTCGCGGGCAGGCCGTCGTAGACCTGCCAGTGGCCGCGCGCGGCCTGGCAGCGCAGGCGACCGACCTGCTCGAGATAGACGGTCGGCATGAGCCCGTTGCGCGCCAAGTGCTCGACCACGACGGTCGCGGCGTCGCCGACGGTCGCGGCGGTCGCCACCGCACGCTCGAGCCGCCCGCCGGCGGGCGCGGCGGCCAGCACGCGGCGGCCGGCCGGCTCGGGCTCCGCCGGCCAGGCGGCGCCCGGACGGCCGAACAGCCAGCCCTGCCCGAAGTCGACCTCCGCGGCGCGCAGGACGGCCAGCTCCTCGGGCCGCTCGACGCCCTCGGCCACCACGCGGGCGCCCACTTCGCGGGCGAATGCGACGGTGGCGCGGAGGACGGCTTGGCGGGAGGCGTCGAGGTCGACCCCGGCGACCATGCCGCGGCACAGCTTCAGGAAGTCGGGCCGGATCTCGGTCACGTACTCCAGCGACGTGAAGCCGGCGCCGGCGTCGTCGACCGCGATCAGCGCGCCGCGGCCGATCCAGGGCCGCAGGCGCTCCTGGATCCGCCTGATGTCCTGCACCGCGTCCTGCTCGGTGAGCTCGATCACGAGCCGCGACGGGAGGCGCTCGGCGAGCGCGGCGAGCCCCGGATGGCCGAGCGCGTCGGGCGCGACGTTGACGAACAGCAGCCGACCGTCAGGCGGCTCGCCGGCCTCGGCCATCGCCTCCCAGCAGGCCACCTCGAGGTCCTCGCGCAGGCCGCTGCGCGCGGCCGCGGCGAGCGTCACGTCTGGCGGCAGGGCCACGAGCCCCGGGGGCGCGGGGAAGCGGGCGAGGCCCTCGTAGCCGATCGGCTCGAGGTCGCTCAGGCGGACGATCGGTTGGAAGACCGCGCGGATGGCGCCAGGCTCGAGCAGCCCCCGGAAGTCGGCGGCGCGGTCCGTGCTCGCGCGCGAGAGAGAGTCTGGCTGCCCCATCTTCTGGGGCATCGGCCGCACGCCGCGGCCCCTTGAGCGGTCAGTCGGGCCGACGTGCGGCGACGACGCGGAGGCCGTGGCCGGGCGTGCGATAGAACCGCGGGACGCCATCCATGATCCGGTCGATGTCCGCGCGCTCGAGCACCTCGTTGCGCAGCAGCGCGCCGGCCAGCGCGTCGAGCTTGTCGCGGTGCTCGGTGATCAGTCGCGCCGCCCCGCGCATCGCCTCGTTGGTCAGGTGCTGCTGCTCCTCGTCGCGCAGCTGACGCGTTCGATCCGAGACGGCTCCGCCCTCAGCCGACACCTGCAGGGACGTGATCGATGTCCCCATCGCGTATTGGTGGACCATGGCGCGCGAGATCTCCGCCACTCGGTGCAGGTCGTCCGACGCGCCGGTGGTGATCGCGCCGAACACGATCTCCTCCGCCGCGCGCCCGCCGAGCAGCACCGTCATGTAGTCGAGCAGCTCCTCGCGCGTCTTCAGGTAGCGGTCCTCGTCCGGAAGGTTGAGCGTGTAGCCCAGCGCCTGTCCGCGCGGCACGATCGAGACCTTGTGCACGCGGTTGACGCCGGGGAGCAGCTCGGCGCACACGGCGTGGCCGGCCTCGTGGAACGCGACCACGCGGCGCTCGTGGTCGTTCAGCGTGCGGCGCGACTGCATGCCGGCCACGACGCGCTCGAGCGCCGCGTCGAAGTCCTTCTGCTCGATGCGCTCGCGCTGGTCGCGGGCCGCGCGGATCGCCGCCTCGTTCGCGAGGTTGGCGAGGTCCGCGCCGGTCAGGCCCGACGTCTGGCGCGCGGTCAACTGGAGGTCGACGTCCCCGAGCGGCTTGTCGCGCGTGTGAACCTTGAGGATCGCGGCGCGGCCGTGGACGTCGGGCGGGGACACGAAGATCTGGCGATCGAACCGTCCCGGGCGCAGGAGCGCCGGATCGAGCTTCTCGAGCAGGTTCGAGGCGGCGATCACGACGAGGTCGCCGGTGCTGTTGAAGCCGTCCATCTCGACCAGCAGCTGGTTGAGCGTCTGCTCGCGCTCGGAGTTGTTGTCTGCGCCGCGCTCCCCGCCGACGGCGTCGATCTCGTCGATGAAGACCACGGCAGGGCGGTGGTTGCGGGCCTCGGTGAACAGCCGCCGGATGCGGGCGGCGCCGAGGCCGGCGAACATCTCGACGAAGGCGGCCGCGGACTGCGAGAAGAACTCGGCGCCCGACTCCTTGGCCACGGCCTTGGCCAGCAAGGTCTTGCCGGTGCCGGGCGGCCCGTGCAGGAGGATGCCCTTCGGCACCGAGGCACCCAGCTTGGTGAAGCGTGCAGGCTCGCGCAGGAACTCGACGACCTCCTGCAGCTCGGCCTTGGCCTCGTCGGCGCCCGCCACGTCGCCCCAGCCGATCGAGCCCTTGGACTCGGGCTTGAGCTGCTGCGGCTTGGTCCGGGGCATGAGCTTCAGCGTCCGCCACAGGAAGAAGCAGATCAGCGCCATGAACAGGATCGGCGTCCACGTGAGTACCCAGGCTTCGATGCTGTCCCACATAGCAAGCAGTATTGTCGCCTAACGGCGGTTGTAGGCTAGGGTCTGGACCCTAAACGGAGGGCGAGGGTTCCACACGCAGGATCTCGGCCAGCGCGGCACGGCCGACCTCGAGTTGGCGCTCGTCCGGCTCGCGGGTCCCCAGCGCGCGCTGGAGCTCGAAGCCCGGTCGCCGCAGCGCGCGCGCCAGCGGGGTGCCCGCGTTGCGCTCGCACCACGCGAAGATCTCTACGGCCGCGGCGGTCGACGCGACCGCCACGCCCGCGCCCGCCACCGGACCGGGCCGCTCGAGCACGCGACGCACGAGCAGCGCGCCGGCGAGGTTCGAGGCCAGCAGCGGAGTGACGAGGTGCGAGCCGCAGCGGTCGTGCTCCTTGGCGGCGTCGGCGGCATCCTGGTCGTCGGGCGACTCGTACGCGGCGATCGCCTTGTGCTCGACGCCGTGGTAGGCGGCCAACTCCCCGCCGCGCAGCGCGAGCACGGCCGGCGCGAGCGAGAGCGCCACCGCCGCCGCCTCGCCGGCCGATCCGCCCACGCGGCGGCGAAGCAGTGCACCGGAGAGCGAGGCCGCGGCGGCGATGCCGACGACGGACGGCGACTCGAACGGCAACTTGGCCTGCGGCAGCGCGCGCTTGACCAGCGGGATCACGACGAACGCCTCGCCCAGCCGCACGACGCCGCGCAGGCCCGGGACGGGGTCGACGGCCCTCAGGCGCGGCTTGCGGCCCGAGGCGGTGCGGATCTCGCCGGCGTCGTCGCGCACCGATGCCGCCCAGTGCGTCGGCCCGTGTACGAGCAGGCCGTTGCGCAGGGCCATCCCGCCCAGCCGCAGCTTGTCTTCGGCCACCGGACTCACAACAGCCTCCTCGGGAGGTCGACGAAGAAGCTCGCCGCGAAGGCGAGGTCGCGCAGGTCGATGCGCTCGTCCGCGGAGTGGACCAGCGACCACGTCTCGAAGTAGTTCTGGTGGCGCTGCGGGAAGAAGCCATAGGCCACGCAGTCGGGAAAGGCGGCGCGGAACCAGCGCGAGTCGGTGAACGCGGGCAGGACGCCGGGGACCGGCTCCGCACCCGGGTCGTTCTCGTCGATCCAATCGCGGATCGCGTCCATCAGCGGCGTGTCGATCGGCGAGCGGTTGCCGACCACCTGCTCCATGAACGCGATCTCGAGCCCGTCGCCCTCGCCGACCAGCTCCTGCACGCGGCGCAGCGTCGCCTCGCCCTCCATGCCGGGTGGGACGCGGCAGTCGACCTGGAGCTCGGCGTGGGCGGGGATGACGTTGATCTTGTCGGAGGCGAAGATCCGTGTGGGGACGGCGGTCACCCGCAGCGTCGGGTCCACCATGGCTGCAAGGCGGGGCTCGATCTCGCGGATGCGCTGGATCGCGGTCTCCGGGTCGGACGGGTCCTCGCCGAGCGCCTCCAGCAGCGCGCGCGGTTCGGCCATCACGTCGTAGGCGCTCTGCCGCTCTCCCAGACGCGTCACGACGGGCGCGAGCTTGAGCAGCGCGTTGTCGCCGAAGCCGGGGATCGCGGCGTGGGCGGCCTTGCCGCGCGCCTTGACGGTGAACCGGAACGTGCCCTTCTCGGCGCAGCAGACGGGGTAGAACCGGCGGTCGCCGTAGGGCACCAGCGGCCCGCCGCCCTCGTTGACGAGCCAGTCGACGCGGGCGAGGTCGGGCCGCCGCTCGGTCAGCCACTGGGCGCCGAGGCGGCCGCCCACCTCCTCGTCGACGACGGCGATCACCTTCAGGGCGCCCTTGGCGGGGCGCCAGCCGCTGCGCGCGAGCGTGGCGGCGGCGACCACCTCGGCGGCGGTCTGCGACTTCATGTCGAGCGCGCCGCGGCCCCACAGGAAGCCGTCGCGCGTCTCGCCCGACCAGGGGTCGAGCGTCCAATCGTCGGGATCGGCGAGGACGGTGTCCACGTGCGACAGATAGCCCAGGACCGGGCCGGGTTCGTCCCCTTCCAGCCGCGCGACGAGGTTCGGGCGGTCGCGCTCGGCACCGTGGAGCTCGACCTCGAGTCCGGCCTCGCGCAGGTAGGCGGCGAGCCACTGCTGGCACTCGCGCTCGTCGCCCGGCGGGTTGACGGTGTTGAACCGGATCAGCCGCGCGAGGACGTCGGCCGTCTCCTCCTCGAGCGCGGGCATCGCCGACGATGCTAGATGATTGATTCCACGACCCACGCACCCGCCTGGGCACGTCCCGCGGCCATTCGGGCACGCGGGCCGCGCAATCAACCATCTACGGGATCGGCGCGCCTGCGAGCCAAGCCACAACGCCCGCGGCGGCTCCGCCGACCAGCGCCCACAGCGCCGGCCGCCCGGCCAGGAGGAGGATCGCGGCCGCCGCGAGCACCGCCCACTGCCACGTCTCCTCGATCGCCTGCGCCAGCGGCACGGCGGCGCCCAGGATCGCGCCGACCGCGGCGGGCCCGGCACCGTCGAGGAACGCGCGGGCGGTCGGCGACTGTCTGAGGCGCGCGAAGCCATCGCCGAGCGCGGCGACCACGAGGAACGACGGCGCGAACGCGATGACCGACGCGAGGAGCGCGCCCCCGAGCCCGGCAGCAGCCCAGCCGACCATGGCGACGGTGTGGACCAGGGGGCCGGGCGTGAGCTGGCCGTAGGCGACGGCGTTGGCGAACTCGGTGTCGGTCATCCAGCCGTACGTGTCCACGGCGTCGGCCTGCATGAGCGGGATGATCACGAAGCCGCCGCCGTACGAAAGTGCGCCGACCTTGAGCGCGGTCCAGGCGAGCGCGGGGAGCGTCGCCACCGCGAGCACGGCCGGCGCGATCGAAACGGCGGCGCCCGGCCGGCGGCGCCATGCGAGCTCGGCGAGGCCGCAGGCGAGCAGGACGAGGACGACGCCAGGGCCGACGGCGACGGTCGCGGCGGCGCCCAAGATGGCGTAGATCGCCGCGCGGATGCGCGAGTGGTGGGCTTCGAGCGTCGATCGGGCCAGCCCAAGACCCGCCTGCACCACCACCGCGACGACCGCCGCCACGCCGCCCGCGCCGACGGCGCGGATCCAGGTCGGCGGCGATTCCGAGAGGGCGACGGCCGCGATCGCGAGCACGATCACGAGGCCGGGCAGGATGAAGCCGAGCCCGCCCACGAGCATCGCCGCCGGGCCGCCGACACGGCGCGCGCAGTAGACCGCAAGCTGCGTCCCACCCGGCCCGGGCAGCAGCTGGGCGGCCGCGTTGGCGTCCTCGAACTCGCGGGCGTCGATCCAGCGCCGCCGCTCGACGGTCAGCTCCCGCAGCAGCGCGACCTGCGCCGGCGGGCCGCCGAAGCTCGTGATGCCGATCCGCGCCCACTCGCGTCCGACGGTGCTGAGCGGGACGGTTCTCGCCATCGCGTGCGCGAAGATAGCCGTATGGAGCGGCTCTTCGACCCGCCCGAGAAGCGTCCCGATCACCGGCCGCCGCCCGACGGCCCGCTGGCCGCGCGGATGCGCCCGCGGACGCTCGACGAGTTCGTGGGCCAGGAGCACCTGCTCGCGCCGGGGTCGGCGCTGCGCGCCGCGCTCGAGTCGGGCCGGCCGCACTCGATGGTGCTGTACGGCCCGCCGGGCACCGGCAAGACGACGCTGGCGCGGCTGGCGGCCGAGCGGTCCGACGCCGCGTTCGAGGAGCTCTCCGCGGTCCAGGCGGGGCGCCCGGAGGTGCGCGAGGTGATCGCGCGTGCGCGGGAGCGAAAACAATCCCCACCCACCCGCCCCACGATCTTCTTCCTCGACGAGATCCACCGCTTCAACAAGGCGCAGCAGGACGCGCTGCTGCCGGCCGTCGAGGAGGGCCTCGTCACGCTCATCGGGGCCACGACCGAGAACCCGTACTTCGAGGTCAACAGCGCGCTCTTGTCGCGGACGCAGATCTACCAGCTCGAGCAGCTCACGACCGAGCACATCGAAACGCTGCTGCGGCGGGCGATCGAGCGCGGCGAGTGTCCGAAGGTGGCGGTGGGCGACGACGTGGTCGAGTTCCTGGCCGCGCGAGCGGGCGGCGATGCCCGGACCGCGCTGAACGCGCTCGAGCTGGCGTGCTCGACCGCGACCGGCGAGCGGGTCACCCTGGCCGACGCCGAGGACGCGATGCAGCGCAAGGCCGTCCTCTACGACAAGGGCGGCGACCAGCACTACGACTACATCTCGGCCTGGATCAAGTCGACCCGCGGCTCGGACCCGGACGCGTCGCTCTACTACCTCGCGGCGATGCTCGAGGGCGGCGAGGACGCGCGATTCATCGCGCGGCGCATGATCGTCCTCGCGTCGGAGGACATCGGGAACGCCGATCCGCAGGCGCTGCCGATGGCGGTCGCGGCAGCCCACGCGGTCGAGCACGTGGGCCTGCCGGAGGCGTGGTTCGCGCTCGCGCAGGCGGCGATCTACCTGTCCTTGGCGCCGAAGTCCGACGCGGTCAAGCGCGCGATTGGCGCGGTGCGCGGGCACATCGCCGAGCACGGCGCGGCGCGCCCGCCCGCGGCGCTGCAGTCGGCGGCGTATCCCGGCGCCGCGACGCTCGGCCGCGGCGAGGGCTACGACTATCCGCACGACCACCCGGGGCACGTGAACGAGCAGGCGCACCTGCCCGAGACCGTCGGGGACGTGCGCTTCTACCGCCCCGACGACGCCGAGGCCGACCTGCGCGAGCGGCTGGAGCGGATCCGCCGCGCCCGCGGACGAAGCTGATGGCGGTCGACCGGCTGGCCGCACGCGCGTTCGACGCGATGGCGGAGGAGTACGAGCGCGGCCGGCCGGGGTGGCCGGCCGAGGCCGTTGCCGAGGTGGTCGAGCGATTCGGCGCGCGGCGCGTGCTGGACCTGGCGGCGGGGACGGGCAAGCTGACGGCCGTGCTGGCGGCGGTGGCCGACGAGGTCGTCGCGGTCGAGCCGCTCGACGGCATGCGGCGGGTGCTGGCGTCGCGGCTCCCGGCGGTGCGCGTGGTGGCCGGGACCGCGGAGGCGATCCCGCTCCCCGACGCGTCGGTCGACGCCGCGTTCGTGGCGGAGGCGTTCCACTGGTTCGACCTTGAGCGGGCGACGGGCGAGCTCTCCCGCGTGGTGCGCCCGGGCGGCGGGCTGGCGGTGCTGTGGAACCACGCGCAGTGGGAGGACCAGCCTTGGCACGACGAGGTCATCGCGCTGCTTGAACCCCACCACCAGGCGGTCGGTGGATCGCGGCGCGCGAACGTGCCGTGGCGGGAGGCGCTCGAGGCCTCGGGCTGGTTCGGGCCGCTGACCGACGTGATGCTGGAGCATGACCAGCGCACAGACCGCGACGGGATCGTGGCGCTGCTCTCCTCCTTCAGCTGGATCGGCGGGCTGCCATCCGGCGAGCGCGAGGCGACGCTCGCAGCCGTGCGGCGGGTGCTCGAGCACCACGGCGTCGAGGCGGTGACGCTGCGCTACCGCACGACGATCGTGACGACGCGGCGGGTCGATGGCTGAGCTCGAGGTTCGATCGCCGGTGACGGGCGAGGTGCTCGGGAAGGTGACGGAGCGGGACGTGAGCGCGGCGGTGTCGGCGGCCGCGCTCGTCCAGCCGCTGTGGGCGGCGGTTCCGGCGCGGGCGCGGGCGAACGATCTCCGGCGGACGGCCCAGGCCGTGCTCGACGAGCTGGACGGTCTGGCGCTCCTGATCGCGCGCGAGACCGGGCGGCCGCGCAGCGAGGCGCTGCTGGCGGAGCTCCTGCCGTCGGTCAGCGCGCTGCACACCCTCGCCGACGACGGCCCGCGCGCGCTCGCCGACCAGCGGCTTGGGCGGCGGGCGGTCTTGCGAGGCGGCCGCCGGGCCGTGCTCGTGCAGGCGCCGGCGGGCGTCGTCGCGATCCGCGGGCGGAGCGCGTCGCCGTGGGCGGAACCGCTGGTCGAGGCCGCCGCGTCGCTGCTCGCCGGCAACGCAGTGCTACTGGCGCCGGCGGCGCCGCTGGCCGGCGAGCGGATCGCGGCCGCCTTCATCCGCGCGGGCGTCCCGGGAGAGCTGATCGCCGTGCTGCACGGACCGGCGGCTCAGGACGCGATCGGCCAGGCCGGCGACGAGTCGGCGGGCCTCGGGGTGGCGGACGGCCAGGCCGGCGACCCCGGGTCGTCGGCCGTCGCCGCGGTTGACGGCGGCGCGTGGACCGACCGCGTTGTGGACCCCCTCGATCCGTCCGGCACGGCGGGGATCGACCGGGTCGTGGACCTGGGCGATGCCGAGGCGAAGGCGACGATGCTGGTGCTGGAGGGCGCGCCGGTCGAGGCCGCGGTCTCCGGTGCGCTGTGGGCGGCGTTCGCGGGCGCCGGGCGGCATCCCGCGGCGGTGGGCCGGCTCGTCGTCGCGCCCGGGCCGGCGGATGCGCTGATCGAGCGGCTCGTTGCCGGCGCGCGGCGGCTGCGGGTCGGCGACCCTCGGGATGCCGACACCGAGGTCGGGCCGCTGGACTCGCGTGAGGACCTCGAGGCGGTCGAGCGACTGATCGCGGAGGCCGAGGCGAGCGGCGCCGAGCGGCTGTGCGGCGGGCCGGTCACGGTGCCGGGGCTCGACGCGGCGTTCTGCGCGCCGGTCGTCATGCGCGGCGTCCGCGAGCACGCGCGGATCCTCCGCGAGCTGCCGCCGGGCCCGGTCCTGGCCGTCCTGGAGGCGTCGTCCGAGACGGACGCGATCGCGCTGGCCGCCGAGCCGGCCGCCGGCGCCGTCTCGGTCTGGACCGACGACCGCGCGCACGGCGAGCGAGTGGCGCGGGCGCTCGGTGCCGGGCTGACCTGGGTCAACGAGCACGGCCAGTCGGTCCCGTCCGTGCCGGTCCGGCTCGCGCGCCACGTCAGCCCCCGCCGGCTCGCCTCGCAGCCGCCGCTCCTGCGCAGCGCCCGCTGGCTGCCCTACGACCCCGAGCTGGTGCGGGCCCGCACGGCGGCGGCACGGCTCCTGCACGGCCGCGAGAGCGAGCGGGTGGGGGCCTTGCGGGAGGGCGCGCTGCCGGTCGCCCGGATCGCGCTGCGCGTGGCGCGGGCGGCGCTGGTTCAGCGCAGGAACCGGTCCGGGTCGAACGGCGCCGGGTCGGCGCAACGCGGCTCACCGCAGTAGAGCTGCGCGACCAGGCGGCCGCTGACAGGGCCGAGCGCGACGCCGGCGCCCTCGTGGCCGGTCGCCAGCCACACGCCCTCGGCGGCGCTGCACGGCCCGATCGCGGGCAGGTGGTCGGGCAGCCACGGCCGCAGCCCCGCCCACGCCGCCACGCGCGGGAGCGAGGCGAGCCGCGGGAACAGCCGCGCCGCGCGCGCCACCATGTCGTCCGAGACCGCGTCGTCGACCGAGGTGTCGAACCCGCGCCGCTCGCGGCTCGAGCCGACGAGCACGTCTCCGTCCCACGTCGTCTCCACCACGGTCGTCACTTGCAGGCCGGCCTCGGCGCTCATGACCGACCCCAGGTACGACCCGTCGACGACCTTGCGCTGGACGGGCAGCGGGCCGAGGCGGACGAGCTGGCCCTTGCGGGGCTCGATCGGGAGCGGGATGCCCGCCGACTCGGCCAGGGCCGCGCTCCACGGGCCCGCGGCGATGATGACCGCGCCGGCCTCGATCTGCTCGCCTCCCTCGAGGATCACGCCGGCGGGATCGATCCCCGTCACCCGCGCGCCGGTGCGGATCGTGGCGCCCGCCTGCTCGGCCTCGCGGGCGAGCGCGAGGGCGATCGCGCGCGGGTCGCACTGGAGGTCGGCCTCGAACAGGCTCGCGCCGTGCAGGTCGCCGGTCAGCTCGGGCTCGAGCTCGGCCACCTCGTCGGCGGGCACGATCCGGGACTTCACGCCGGCCTCGCGCAGCCGCTCGAGTCGCTCCGGCTCCGCTGCCCAGGTCGCCTCGTCGGGGTGGACGACCAGAGCGCCCTTGCGGCGGATGCGCGCCTCGGCTCCGAGCCGCTCGTCGAGCTCGTCGTACAGCTCCAGCCCGCGCAGGCACAGCTCGAGCTCCGGCCCGGGGTCCTTGTCCGAGCACAGCACGTTCCCCTCGCCGAGGCCGGTGGTGCCGCGCGAGACCTCGCCGGCGTCGAGGAGCACGACGTCGACGCCGCGCACCGCCAGCTCCCGCGCGGTCGCCGTCCCCACGATGCCCGCCCCGACGACCGCGACCTCGCGCGGCCTCACGACGCCACCCCGCGCGGCCCGACCTCGCGCGGCCTCACGACGCGACCCCGCGCGGGGTTCACAGCGCGAATCCGACAGGGAAGGGGTCGTCGGCGTCGAGCACGTAGGTCGCGGTCCCGGTGACCCACGCGCGGCCGGTGATCTCGGGGACGACGGCGTCGAACGGCCCGGCCCGCGTCTCCTCGACCAGTCGGCCGGTGAAGCGCGTGCCGATCAGGGACTCGTTGACGAACGGCTCGCCGAGCGCCAGTTCCCCGCGGGCATGCAGCGCCGCCATCCGCGCCGACGTCCCGGTGCCGCACGGCGACCGGTCCAGCCATCCCGGATGGATCGCGGTCGCGTTGCGCGCGTCCGCGCCGTCGCGCCCCGCAGCGTGGAACACCACGTGCCGGCAGCCCGCGATCCGCGGATCGTCCGGATGCACGGGCGGGTCCTCGTTGACCGCGGCCATGATCTCCAGGCCCCGCCGCACGTACTCGTCGGCCCGTGCCGGATCGACATCGTCGACGGGCACGAGCGCGTAGAAGTTCCCTCCGAACGCCAGGTCGCAGACGACGCCGGCCGCCCGCCGGTCGCGCTCGTAGAGGAACGACGGCACGTTTCGCAGCGTGACCGACCGCGCGCGGCCGCCGGAGACCGCGACGCGCGCCTCCACCAAGCCCGCCGGCGTGTCGAGCCGCACCACCGTCTCCGGCTCGCGCACCGCCACCCGGCCGGTCTCCACCAGCACGGTGGCGACCCCGATCGTGCCGTGCCCGCACATCGGCAGGCACCCGCTGACCTCGATGAACAGCACGCCCCAGTCGGCGTCGTCGCGCGTCGGCGGCTGGAGGATCGCCCCCGACATCGCCGAGTGCCCGCGCGGCTCCCGCATCAGCAGGAGCCGCAGGTCGTCCATCTCGCGCTCGAAGTGCAGCTTGCGCTCGAGCATGGTCGCGCCCGGGATGGGGTCGACGCCCGCGGTGACGACCCGCGTGGGCATGCCCTCCGTGTGCGAGTCGACCGCCTCGACGTTCATACAGGGGCGCCCTCCCGGAGCACCGCCATCGCGTCGGCCAGCGCCGCTCGCTCGGCGTCCGTCAGCGCGAGCCGGGGCGGCCGGCACGGCCCGCCGACCAGGCCCACCTCGTCCAGCGCGGCCTTGAAGTACTGCACGAGCTTGGGCGTCATGTCGAAGCGCGAGAGCGGGAGCAGGCGCCGGTAGATCGCCCGCGCGGTCTCCAGCTCGCCGGCCCGGCACGCCTCGTACAGGGCGACGCAGTCGCGCGGGGCGACGTCCGCCACGCCGCTGACCCAGCCGGTCGCGCCCGCGCAGAAGCCCTCGAGCGCCCAGTCGTCCCCGCCCACGAGCACCTCCAGCCCCGGAGCGGCCTCGATCAGCGCCGGGATCCGCCGAGCGTCACCCGAGCACTCCTTGACCGCCACGACGCCGTCGACCTCCTCGTACAGCCGCGCGAGCAGCGCGGTGCCCATGTCGACCCCGCTCGCGTCCGGGTTGTTGTAGGCCATCAGCGGCAGACCGGCCGCCTCGGTGACCGAGCGGTAGTAGGCGACGATCTCGTCGTCGTCGCCGCGGTAGCCGAGCGGCGGCAGCATCATCAGCGCGCCGGCGCCGGCCTCGGCGGCGTCGGCCGCCAGGGCGATCGCCGCCGCCGGCGTTCCCGCGGAAACGCCCGCGATCACCGGCAAGCGCCCGTCGACCGCCCGCGCGACCGCCTCCACCACCGACCGCCGCTCGGCCGTCGAGAGCGAGCCGGCCTCCCCCATCGTGCCGGTGGCGACGATGCCGTGCACGCCGGCGTCGAGCAGGGCGGCGACGTTGGCGGCGAGCCCGTCGAAGTCGATCGCCCCCGACGAGTCGAACGGGGTGGTGACGGCGGGGATGATGCCGGGGAAGCGCATTTTGCGAAGCAACCTTTCAGTCGAGGGTCATGTAGCGGCGGACGCGGCGGATGTGCTGCGTCGCGTAGAGCTCGGCGGCGTCCGCGTCGCCCTCCGCGATCGCCTCGTAGATCATCCGGTGCTCCGCGAGGTGCAAGGTGGTGCGGCCGGGGACCGCGATCGAGTCGTCGCGCAGCCGCTGCCACAGCGGCTCGTCCATCACCGCGGCGATCCGGTCGGCGAGGTCGAGCACGACGGCGTTGCCGGTGAGCGCGGCGATCCGGCGGTGGAAGCGGCGGTCGCAGTCGTTCCAGCCCGCGAGGTTGCCGTCGCCGGCCGCCTGCTCCATCGCGGCGAGCAGCGCCTCGGCTTCGTCGTCGGGCCGCCCGCGCTGGGCGGCCAACCGCGCGACCGAGGGCTCGAGCAGCTCACGCGCCTCGAGCAGGTCGGAAGGGCTGGAGTCGTGCTCCTCGCGCGTGCGCTCCGCGGCGCCGGCCGCCACGAACGAGCCGGAGCCGGGGCGCGTCTCGACCATGCCGGCGACCTGCAGAGCGGCGATCGCCTCGCGAACGGACGCGCGGCCGACCTCGAGCCGGCGCGCGAGGTCGCGCTCCGACGGGAGCCGCTCGCCGGGAGCGAGCCGTCCGGCGCGGATGTCGGCCGCCAGCCGGTCCGCGACCTGCTCGTAGCGCTGGCGCGGCCGGATCGGCCCCAGCCCGTCGCCGCGCGCGGTCGGAGTGGTTCCGTTTTCAGATCGGATTGGTCCTGTCACCGAACCGGTAAGGTACACGCCATGGCGCTGACTTTCAACTCGTTCGACCCACGCACCGGCGAGCCGGGCCCCAGCTACGAGGAAGCATCGCCCGACGACGTGCGCGCGGCCGTCGAGGCCGCAGCGGCGGTCCACCGGTCCGGCGCGCTGCGCGATCGGGCGAAGCGAGCCGCCCTGCTGCGCGGCGCGGCCGCCCGCCTGCGCGCGGCGGGCGACGAGATCATCTCGGTCTGCGAGGCCGAGACCGGGCTCCCGGAGGTCCCGCGCCTGCGGTCGGAGCTCGAGCGGACCTGCGGGCAGCTCGAGGCGTTCGCGGAGGTCGTCGACCACGGCGACGACGCCGAGGCGATCATCGACCGCCCCCACCCCGACGCCAAGCCGATCCCGAAGCCCGACGTGCGGCGCATGCGCGTCCCGATCGGGCCGGTCGCCGTCTTCGGCGCCTCGAACTTCCCGCTCGCGTTCTCGACCGCCGGCGGGGACACCGCCTCGGCACTGGCGGCCGGCTGCCCGGTGATCGTCAAGGGCCATCCCTCGCACCCCGGCACCGGTGAGCTGGTGGCGCGCGAGCTGCGGGCCGCGGTCGCAGACGCGGGGTTCCCCGAGGGCACGTTCGCGCACCTGCCGGCGGCGGGCGTCGAGGTCGGCGAGGCGCTCGTCGACGCGCCGGAGCTCGCGGCGGTGGGCTTCACCGGCTCGTTCGCCGGCGGCAAGGCGATCTTCGATCGCGCCGCGCGGCGCGAGGTCCCCATCCCCGTCTACGCCGAGATGGGCTCGATCAATCCGATCGTGGTCACCGAGGCGGCGCTGCGCTCGCGCGGCGCGAAGATCGCGGAGGGGCTGACCGCGTCGGTCTCGAGCTTCGGCGGCCAGCTCTGCACGAAGCCCGGCGTGGTCTTCGTCCCCGCCGGGTCGGAGGGCGACGCGTTCGCCGCCGACCTCGCGACGCGGCTCGACGCCGCCGCGCCCCAGGTCCTCCTCAACGAGCGCCTGCGGGACGCGCTGCGCGACGCGGTGGCGCGGCTCGCAAGCCACTCGCGGCCGCTCGGCAGCGCGCCGGAGCCCGACGGCCCCGGCTTCCGCCACCAGCCCGCCGCGTACGAGGCGCCGGCCGGCGAGCTCTCCGACGAGCTGCTGGAGGAGCACTTCGGACCGGTCGTCCTGCTCCTGCGGCACGGCTCGCGCGACGAGCTGCTCGCCGCGCTCGCGCAGATCGACGGCCAGCTCACCGGGTCGCTCCACGCGGAGCCCGGCGAGGACGTCGGCGACGTCGTGCAGGCGCTGTCCGAGCGCGCCGGCCGCGTGGTCTTCAACGGCTTCCCGACCGGCGTCGCGGTCACGTTCGGCATGCATCACGGCGGTCCGTATCCGGCCACCACCAGCCCGCTGCACACTTCGGTGGGCATGACCGCCACCGATCGCTTCACCCGGCCGATCGCGTTCCAGGACGCGCCGGCCGACGTCCTCCCGCCCGAGCTGCGCGAGGAGAACCCGCTCGGCGTCCGGCGCCGGGTGGACGGCGTGCCCGGCTGACGGGATTCGAACCCGCCGCGCGGGTGTACGATCCGCGCATGCTCGTTCCACGAGGTTGACGCGCCACCCCGCGCAGCCGAGCACCGCCTCGGTCGGCTGCCCCTGGTCACCTCGTCGGAAAGGAGCTTGTCGTGTCCGCAGTCGAAGCCGTTCGCCTCCGCAAGGAGTTCACGCGCCGCCGCCGTGCGCCGATCGTGGCGCTCGACGACGTGTCGTTCGCCGTCGCGCGCGGCGAGTGCGTGGCCATGCTGGGGCAGAACGGCTCGGGGAAGTCGACGCTCGTCCGCCTGCTCTCGACGCTGCTGCTGCTCGACGGCGGCCGCGCCCGCGTGTTCGGCCACGACGTCGCGCGCGAGGACCGGGCGGTCCGTGCCCTGGTCAACCGCGTGTCGGTCGAGGCCTCGTTCTTCAAGCGCATGTCGGCGAACGAGAACCTCGCCTACGCCGCGCGCTTCTACGGCCTCGGGCGGGGCATCACGCGCCGCCGCATCCCGGAGATCCTCGACCGCGTGGGGTTCCCCGGCGAGCGCGCGTCGGCGCCGATGGAGGACCTCTCGCGCGGCATGCAGCAGAAGGTCGCGCTCGCGCGGGCGCTGCTGACCTCGCCGGTCCTGCTCCTGCTCGACGAGCCGACCACGGGCCTCGACCCGCGCGCCAAGCGCGAGGTCCAGGCCTTCATCCGCGAGGTCCGCCGCGAGCACGACACCACGACGCTGCTGTGCACGCATGACATGGACGAGGCCGAGGCGCTCGCCGACCGCGTCGGGATCCTCGACGGCGGCCGCCTGCTCGCGCTGGAGCACGCGACGGCGTTGAAGGCCCGGTACGGCTGCAACACGCTCGAGGACGCGTTCCTCGTCGCGACCGGCCGCACGTTCGCCGACGAGCAAGAGGAGGCGGCGTGATGGCCGCGATCCGGCATCAGGCGATCGCGCTCGCGGGCGTCGTCGAGCGCAACGCCTACCTCGTCAAGCGCTACGGCTGGTGGGAGCTGGCGTTCTTCGTGTGGACCGTCGCCAACACGCTGACCATCGTGTTCATCGCGGAGGGCGTGGAGGCCACCGGCGGCGAGCTGGACGTCGAGCGCCAGACGACGATTCTGCTCATCGGCGCGGTCATCTGGGCCTACCTCGGGATCGTGTTCGAGATCCTCACGGAGACGGTCGCGTGGGAGCGCTGGGAGGGCACGATCGAGTACACGTTCATGGCGCCGCTGTCGCGCGCGGTGCACCTGCTCGGCATGGGCGCATTCGCGGTGCTCTACGGCGTGATCCGGACCGCGCTGCTGTTCGCGGTGGTCGCGCTGTTCTTCGGGTTGAGCTTCCCTGCAGCCGACTTCGGCGCGGCGCTGGTGCTGCTCGCCGTGGCGTCGGTCTCGTTCGTGGGAATCGGGATGGTGACCGCCGTCCTGCCGCTGATCTCGCCGGAGAAGGGCGCCCAGCTCGGGTTCATCGCGCAGGGCATGCTGCTCGTGGTCTCGGGCGTCTACTACCCGGTCGAAGTCATGCCCGGCTGGATGGAGGCGGTGGCCGCGATCTCGCCCGCCACGTACGCGCTCGAGGGCATCCGGGCGGCGATCCTCGACGGCGCCGGGCTCGGCGACCTCGGCGGCGACCTGTGGCCGCTCGCGGTGCTCGGCGTGGCGTCGATCCCGCTCGGCCTGGCGGTGTTCCGGACTGGCGAGCGGTACGCCAAGCGCCACGGCAAGCTCAAGCGGAGCGGCTAACTTCTTTCACCGCGAGGCGCAAGGGCGGGAAAACGCTGCTCAAGGCGTGTCTGTAGGCCCGGTACGGTGTAGGCCACATGCCCGCCCAGGCCTACGCCGGCAAGGAGTGCGTCTGCCAGTTCCGCAAGGGGATCTGCGACCAGTCGTGCGTGCAGGGCATGCTCGAGACGCCCTTCTACATCGCGTGCCTGCGGCTGACCGGGCGGCGCTGCGTCGTGGTCGGTGGCGGCGAGGTCGGGCTCGAGAAGGTCGAGGGCCTGCTCGCGTGTGACGGGCGCGTCGTGCTGATCGCGCCCGATGCCGTGCCGCAGCTCGTCGAGCTCGCCTCGGAGGGGTCGATCGAGTGGCTCCGGCGCGAGTACCGGCCCGGCGACCTCGAGGCGACCTTCATCGCGATCGCCGCGACCGACGACACCGACATCAACATTCGCGTGTTCGAGGATGCCGAGCGGCGGGCGATGCTCGTCAACGTCGTCGACGTCCCGCCGCTGTGCAACTTCATCCTGCCCGCGATCGTGCGGACCGGACCGCTCGCGATCGCGATCTCGACCGCGGGCGCGTCGCCGGCGCTGGCGAAGCGGATCAAGCGCGAGATCGCGGAGGAGTACGGCGAGCCCTACGCGCGGCTCGCGGTGCTCTTGAACGAGGCGCGGGGGTGGGCCAAGGGCACGCTGCCGACCTACCACGACCGGAAGGCGTTCTTCGAGGGGATCGTCAACGGGGAGCCGGACCCGGTCGAGCTGCTGCGCGCGGGGGACGAGGAAGGCGTGCGGGCGCTCATCGCGGCCGCGCAGCACGCGCACGCCGCGTAGCTGTCGCCGCGGCGTTCCGAACTGCGGCACTTAGGGAGGCGTATCGTCGCAATCGCGCGTAGATCCGTCACACGATCCGCGCCACGATCGGGCCCATGCCCGCCGAGCGCTCACTTTTCCCCCTTGGAGGTCGAAAAGTGGACACTCGACCCGATGCCCGCCTCGCGCGGCTCGCCGCCGAACAATGGGGCGTCGTCTCGGCGGACGACCTGAGGCGCTGCGGCCTCTCCTACAAGGCGGTTGAAGTTCGCGTCGCCAGCGGACGCCTACACGTAGTGCACCGCGGGGTTTACGCCGTCGGCCATCGCAACGTCCCGCTCGAGGGCCGCTTCCTGGCGGCAGTCAAGGCCTGTGGCCCGAACGCGGTCCTGAGCCACTTCTCCGCCGCCACCCTCTACGGCCTCGTCCACTGGGACGGCCGCTACCCCGAGGTGACCGCGCCCGCGAACCGGTCCCACCGAGGGATCAGGATGCACCGCTCCTCACTGCTCGACGTTGACGACGTGAGGCGCCATCACGGCATCCCGATCACGACCCCCGCCCGGACCCTCGTCGACCTCGCGGCCACGTTTGAGTACCGGGCCCTGCGCCGCGTGGTCCGCGAGGCCCAGCGCCGCCTGATCACCGTCCGCCAGCTCCTCGACACCCTCAACCGGCTCGGCCCGCGCCGCGGCGTGACCAAGCTCGCGAAGATCCTCGCCACCGGTCACGCGCCCACGCGCAGCGAGCTCGAAGACGCGGTGCTGGACCTCATCCTCGCCGGCGGGCTGGAGCATCCCCATGTCAACCGGCCCCTCACGATCGACGGGCGGCGTGTGGTCCCGGACTTCCGCTGGCCCGACCAGCGGCTGGTGCTCGAGGCCGACGGCGCCGCCTGGCACGACGACCGGCTCGCTCGCGAGGACGATGCCGAGCGCCAAGCGCTGCTGGAGGCGTCCGGCGAGCGGGTCGTGCGGGTCACGTGGGCGCAGGCCGTCGGCCGCCGCGCGCAGACCCTCGAGCGCCTGCGTGCCGCCGGGGCGCCGAGTCTCCGCGGAGGGACATTAAGCTCCCGCGCATCCGGACCGCCGTCCTGACCATCTCGACGTCCGTCTCACGCCGGGAGGCCGAGGACCTCTCCGGCCCGCGGCTGGCCGCGGCGGCCGAGGGGGCCGGCTGCCAGGTCGTCGCGATGGAGGTTGTGCCCGACGACCTCGCGCTCATCGAGGATCGGCTGCACCACTACGTCGACGACGGCTGCGACCTGATCTTCACCACAGGCGGTACGGGGTTGACGCCCGACGACGTCACGCCCGAGGCGACAAAGGCGGTGATCGAGCGCGACGCGCCGGGGTTCGCGGAGGCGATGCGAGCGGAGGGCGCGAAGCACACGCCGATGGGGATCCTCACCCGCGGGGTGTCCGGGATCGCGGCGCGGACGCTGATCGTCAACTTCCCCGGCTCCCCGAAGGCGATCGACCAGCTGTTCGTCGTGCTCGCCCCGACGCTCGCCCACGTGGTGCAGACGCTGCGCGGCGACTCGTCGCATCATGGGCGGCACTGACGACGCGCCCGGCGGGCGCGCCGCAGGCGGCGGCCGCGACGCGCCGGGCGGCGGCGGGCCGGGCGGGCGCGCCGCAGGCGACGGCGGCGGGCCGGGCGGGCGCGCCGCAGGCGACGTGCCCGCGGTTTCGTTGCGCGAGCTCGGACGGGCATACGGGGAACGGGTCGCGCTCGCGGGCGTGACGCTGGAGCTGGCGCGCGGAGCGACGCTGGCGGTGTTCGGGGCCAACGGCGCGGGCAAGACCACGCTCCTGCGGGTGCTCGCGACGCTCCTGCGCCCGCACGCGGGCGAGGCTCGCGTGCTCGGCCGGGCGCTGCCGCGCGAGGGGTGGGCAGTGCGGGGTCGGATCGGGCTGCTCGCCCATGAGCCGCTGCTGTACCGCGACCTGACCGCGTCCGAGAACCTCCGCTTTCACTCGCGGCTGCACGGGGTCGCGCCGGCGCGCGCGCGGGAGTTGCTCGAGGCTGTCGGCATGGCGCGACGCGCCGACGAGCCCGTGCGGTCGCTCTCGCGCGGTATGGCCCAGCGGGTGGCGATCTGCCGCGCGTTGCTGCACGAGCCCGAGCTGCTGCTGCTCGACGAGCCGCTCGCCAACCTCGACCCCGGCGCGGCGGGCGCGGTCGCGCCGCTGATCGGACGCGCGAGCGGCGCCGCGCGGGTGCTGATCTCGCACGACGTCGAGCTCGGGCTGGCCGAGGCCGACCTCGTGCTCGGGCTGCGCGCCGGCCATCCCGAACTGCTCGCCCCCGTGGCCGACGTCCGCCCCGACGACCTCCGGGGGCTGTACCGGTGACCGCGGCCGGCGAGCCGGGCGATCGCGCGCGCTCCACGCCGATGCGGCTCGCCGTCGGCGCGCTCGTGCGCAAGGACCTGCGGATCGAGCTGCGGACCGGGGAGGCCGTGCCGGCGATGCTGCTGTTCAGCGTCTCGACGTTCGTGCTCTTCCACTTCGCGCTCGACCGCCGCTCGGTCGAGGGAGACCTGGCGGCGGGGGTGCTGTGGGTGACGCTGCTGTTCGCCGCCGTGCTCGGCATGGTGCGGCTGTTCGTTGCCGAGCGCGAGCAGGGCGGGTTCGACGGCTTCCTGCTCGCCCCCGTCGACCGCACGGCGCTGTTCGTGGCCAAGGCGACGGTGCTGTTCTGCTTTCTCGCGGCGGTCGAGCTGGCGGCCGTCCCGGCGTTCGCGATCCTGCTGCTCGGGCCGACCCCCTGGGAGGCGGTGCCGGAGCTCGTGGCGGTGCTCGTGCTGGCCGACCTCGGGATCGCCGTCGTGGGCACGCTGATCGGCGCGCTCGGCATCCAGACGCGGGCGCGCGAGCTGATCGTGCCGATCCTCGCGCTGCCGCTCATGATCCCGCTCGCCATCGCCGCCTCGCGCGCCACGTCGCCGCTGCTGGCGGAGGCGGGAGCGGGGGAACTTCCGGGTTCCTGGCTGCTCGTCCTCGGCCTCTATGATCTCGTGTTCGGCCTGCTCGCCTTCGCGGTCTTCGACTTTCTTCTGGAGGAGTAGCCACCAGTGTTCGCCCGGGGGCTCAAGCCCCTCTCCATCGCCTCGGTCGTCCTCATCGTCGGCGCCTTCGCGCTGGTCTTCTTCTACGCGCCCAACGACGCCGACCAGGGCTTCATCCAGAAGATCTTCTACCTGCACGTTCCGCTCGCGATCGTCGCGCTCGGCGGGTTCGTGGCCGGCGGCATCTACGGCCTGCTGTACCTGCGCGACGGCAGCCGCGCGCACGACCTGCGCTCGTACGTAGCCATCCACCTGTCGCTCATCCTCGGCCTCGGGGCGCTGGTCACCGGCTCGATCTGGGCCAAGGCGGCGTGGGGCCACTGGTGGGTGTGGGAGGAGCCGACACTCGTTTCCTTCCTGATCGTGTTCCTGCTCTACGCGTGCTACCAGCCGCTGCGCTTCTCGATCGAGGATCCGGAGCGACAGGCGCGCACGGCGTCGGTCTTCGCGGTCGTGGCCGGCGCGTTCGTGCCGCTCAACTTCCTGGCGGTGCGCATGGCCGAGTCGTTCAGCCACCCGCGCGTGCTGAGCGCCACCGGCGGCTCGATGCCCGGCGAGATGCGCCTGACCTTCCTGGTCTCGATGACCGGGATGGCGGTCCTCTACATCACGCTGTGGAAGTACGAGCTGACGTCGAAGCAGGCGTCGATGCAGCTGCGCGCGCTCAAGCGGCGGCTCGCCGACGACGAGAGCGCGTGGACCCCGACCGGGCGCAGCGCCGCGCCCCAGCAGCTCTGATGCCCGCGCTGCCGCTCGACGACGCCGGGCCGTACGTGGCCGCCGCCTACCTCGTGTTCCTGGCGCTGATCCTGATCTACGTGGCGATCATGGCGAGCAAGCTGGCGCGGATCGCGCGCGAGCTCGGCGAGCTGACCGAACTGGTCGAGCGCCGCGACGGGCGCCGGCGCGACGAGCTCGAGGAGCGCGCCGGGGAGGCCGTGCCGCGATGACCGAGCTGCTCGCGCTCGGCGCCTCGCACAAGACCGCGCCGCTCGCCCTGCGTGAGCGGATCGCGCTCACCGAGGGCGGCGCCGAGGCGTTCGTGCGCGAGCTGACCGCGCACGACGCGATCGGCGAGGCGGTCGCGCTCTCGACCTGCAACCGCACTGAGCTGTACCTACTCGTCCGGGACCCGGTGGAGGCCGAGTCGGCGGTGCTCGCGCTGCTCGCCCGCCGTGCCGGCATCCGGCCGACGGAGCTGCTCGACGGCATCTACGCGCTGCGCAACTGCGATGCGGCACGGCACCTGTACCGGGTGGCGAGTGGGCTGGAGTCGATGATCGTGGGCGAGGCCGAGGTGCAGGGCCAGGTCAAGCGCGCGTACGAGGCGGCGCTGGCGGCGCGAACCACGGGGCCGATGACGAACAAGCTGTTCCGCGCCGCGCTGGCGACCGGCAAGCGCGTTCGCACGGAAACGGCGATCTCGGTCGGCCGCGCGAGCGTCGCTTCGGTCGCCGTGGACGCGGCCCGCGATGCGCTCGGCGACCTGACCGATCGCCGCGTGCTCATCATCGGCGCGGGCGAGACCGCGGAGCTCACAGCCCGGGCGCTGCACGACCAGGGCGTGACCACGATGTTCGTCGCCAACCGGCGGCGGGAGCGGGCGATCGCGCTCGCGCAGCGGTTCAGCGGCACCTCCGCCTCGTTCGACGCGCTCCCCGGCGAGCTCACGCGCGCGGACATCGTCGTCTCCTCGACGTCTTCGCCGCACACGCTGCTCGGCGCCGAAGAATTGGCGCTGGTGGTCGGAGAGCGGCGCGGTCGCCCGCTGCTGCTGATCGACCTCGCGGTGCCGCGCGACATCGACCACGATTGCGCCGAGCTGCCCGGCGTGATGCTGCTGGACATCGACGGCCTGCAGGCCCAGGTCGCCCGCCACATCTCGGTCCGCAAGGCGGAGGCGCGCAGTGCGGAGGGCATCGTGGAGGAGGAGATCCACGCGTTCGCCGGGTGGCTGGGGTCGCTCGAAGTGCTGCCGACCGTGACCGCGCTGCGCGCCCGAGGCGACGCCGTGGTGACCCAGGTGCTGGCCGAGAACGAGGGCCGCTGGGAGAACCTCGGCGAGCGGGACCGGCGGCGTGTGCAGGCGCTCGCGCGCGCGATCGCCAACCGGCTGCTGCACGAGCCGACGCGGCACGTCAAGGCGCTGGACGCCGACCATCGCCACGCGCGGCTGCAGATCCTGCGCGAGCTGTTCGGGCTCGACGAGGCGGACGTGCCGGAGGCCGCTGAGCGGTCGGCGGAGGTCCGCGAGCTGCGCCGACCTTGACGCCCGACCGGGGCGTCGACCCGTCGGGCGCTGCGGCGGCGCCACTGCGGATCGGGACGCGCGGGAGCCTGCTCGCGCTCGCCCAGGCGCGCGCGGTCGCGCGACTGCTGCCCGGCCCGGTGGAGCTCGTCACGATCACCACCGCGGGCGACGTCGGCCGCGCGCAGGGCGACAAGTCGCGCTGGGTGGGCGCGCTCGAGGCCGCGCTCGAGGCCGGCGAGATCGACCTCGCGGTGCACTCGGCCAAGGACGTGCCCGGCGAGCTCGCGCCGGGCACGGCGATCGTGGCTGCGCCGCGGCGGGCCGACCCCACCGACGTGCTCGTCGGCGAGCCGCTGCTCGCCATGGTGCGCGAGGGCGCGCGGGTGGGGACCAGCGCGCTTCGGCGGCGGGCGCAGCTGCTGGCGCGCCGCCCGGACCTCGAGGTGGTCGACCTGCGCGGGAACGTGGACACGCGGCTGCGCAAGCTCGCCGCCGGCGAAGTCGACGTGCTGGTGCTGGCGGCGGCCGGCCTCGAGCGACTCGACCGGCGGCGGGAGGCCGGCGGCGCACTTATCGGCGACGTGTTCGTGCCCGCGCCCGGGCAGGGCGTGATCGCCGTGCAGGCGCGCGAGGGCAGCGCTGCCGCGGAGGTCGCCGGAATCGTGAGCCATGCCCGCACCTTGGCATGCCTCCGGGCCGAACGGGCCGCCGTGCGTGAATTGGCAGCAAGTTGTCACACCCCTGTGGGAATCCACGCGGATCGCGTGCGCATTCGCGGGTTCGCCGGGCTGCCCGACGGTTCCGCGTGGGTGGTCGACGAGGTCGTGTGGGGACCGCGCGGCGACGAGCGCGGGGTCGCGGGCCACGGGGACGTTGCGGTCGCGGGCGGAGTCGCGGGCGGCGAGGATCCCGAGGCGGCGGGGCGGGCGCTGGCGCAGCGGATGCTCGCGGCCGGGGCGGGCGACCTCCTTCGTGACGCCGAGGCGATGGCCGCGCGGTGACCGGGATCGTGCATCTCGTCGGCGCCGGGCCGGGCGACCCCGGGCTGCTCACGGTCCGCGCGGTCGAGCTGATCGCCGCCGCCGACGTCGTCCTCTACGACCGCCTGATCCCACCCGAGGCGCTCGCCCACGCGCGCCCTGGCGCAGACATCGTCTACGTCGGCAAGGAGGGCGAGGGGCCGCAGTTCCCGCAGCACGACACGCACGCGCTGATGCTCGAGCACGCCCGCGCGGGCCGCCGCGTCGTCCGCCTCAAGGGCGGCGACCCGTTCGTGTTCGGCCGCGGCGGCGAGGAGGCGCTGGTCCTCAAGCAGGCCGGCATCCCGTTCGAAGTCGTCCCCGGCGTGACCGCCGGGGTCGCGGCGCCCGCCTACGCCGGCATCCCCGTCACCCATCGCGACACCGCGAGCGGCGTCGCGTTCGTCACCGGCCACGAGGACCCGACCAAGGAGTCGACCATCGACTGGCCCGCGCTCGCCCGCTTCCCGGGCACGCTGGTCTTCTACATGGGCGTCCGCACCCTGCCGCGGATCGCCGCTCACCTGATCGCCGGCGGCCGCCCGCCGGACGAGCCCGTCGCGGTCGTCGAGCGCGGCACGCTCCCCGGCCAGCGCACGCTGCTCGCCACGCTCGCGGACGTCGCCGACAAGGCGAAGCAGGAGCAGATCCGCGCGCCCGCGATCACGCTCGTCGGGCCGGTGGCGCGCCTGCGGGACCAGCTTGCCTGGCTGGAGTCCCGCCCGCTCCACGGCCGCACGGTGGCGGTCACCCGCGCCCGCGCACAGGCGAGCGCGCTCGCCGCCCGGCTGCGCGGCCTCGGGGCCGCCGTCGTGGAGGCGCCGGCGATCCGGATCGCGCCGCTCGACACACCGCTGCCGCCGCTGCGCATCTACGACCTCGTGTGCGTGACGTCGCCGAACGGAGCCGAGCTGCTGCTCGACCGCGTGCGCGACGCCCGCGAGCTGGCCGGCATCACCGTCGCCGCGATCGGCCCCGGGACGGCACGGGCGCTGAAGCAGCGCGGGATCGAGCCGGACGTCGTGCCCGAGCGGGCGGTCGCCGAGGGCCTCGTCAAGGCGCTCGAGGACGTCCCGATCGACCGCGCGCTGATCGTCCGCGCCGCCGAGGGCCGCGACGTGCTCCCGGAAGCGCTGCGGGCGCGCGGCGCCGAGGTCGACGTGGCCGCCCTGTACGAGACCGTCCCGGAGCCGCTCGCGGACGGCCCGCGCAAGGCTGCTGCCGCGGCGGACTACCTCCTGTTCGCCTCCGCGTCGTCGGTGCGCTTCTTCAAGCAGGCAGGCGGAGCGCTCCAAGGCCCGCGGCTGGTCTCGATCGGCCCGGCGACCAGCGAGGAGCTGCGCGCGCACGGCGCCGAGCCGGACCTCGAGGCCGACCCGCACACCCCGGACGGCCTCGTCGACGCCCTCCTCGAGGACGCCAACCCGTGACCCGCCCGATCACGTTCCTGTCCGACTACGGGCTCGACGACGAGTTCGTCGGCGTCGTCCACGGCGTGATCGCCGGCATCTGCCCCGACGCGCGGGTGATCGACATCAGCCACGGCATCCCGCGCCAGGACGTGAGCGCCGGAGCCGCCATGCTGTCGCGCGCCCTCCCGTACGTCCCGGCGGGCGTGCATCTGGCGGTCGTCGATCCGGAGGTCGGCGCGCGGCGGCGGGCGCTCGCGCTGCGGACCGCCGAGCAGGACCGCCTGCTTGTCGGCCCGGACAACGGCCTGCTGCTGCCCGCGACGGACCGGTTCGGCGGCGTCGCCGAGGCGGTCGAGATCTCGGCGTCGGACTGGCGGCTCGAGCCCGTCTCCGCCACGTTCCACGGCCGCGACCTGTTCGCTCCCGTGGCTGCGCGCCTCGCCTGCGGGGCGCCGCTGGCCTCGGCCGGCTCGCCGCTCGAGCCGGGCGAGCTCGTGCGACTGGAGCAGACCCAGCCGCGGCACGAGCCGGGCGCCCTCGTCGCGCACGTCGTCAGCACCGACACGTACGGCAACGCCGTCCTCGACGCCGCCCACGGCGACCTCGTGGAGAGCGGCCTGCGGCTGGGTGAGCCTGTCGCGGCGCGCGCCGGCTCGAGGCGGATCCGCGGCGTCGTGGCGCGCACGTTCTCCGACGTCGGGCCCGGGACGCTGCTGCTCTACGAGGACGCGAGCGGTGCGCTCGCGCTTGCCGTCAGCGGCGGCGACGCGGCCGCGTTGCTCGGTGTACGGTCGGGCGACGAAGTGCGACTCGAGGCCCAATGACGCTCGGCCACCCGCGACTGCACCTGCACACGACCGACTCCACCAACGAGCGGGCGCGCGAGCTGGCCGCCTCCGGGGCGCCGCACGGCGCGCTCGTGACGGCCGACGTGCAGACGGCCGGTCGCGGCCGTCAGGGCCGGACGTGGGTCGCGCCCGCGGGCAGCTCGCTCCTGCTGTCGCTGGTCCTGCGCGACGTCGATCCGCTCGTCTCGCTGCGGGCCGGGCTAGCGGTCGCGGACCTCGCGGGCGCGGGCGCGCGTGTGAAGTGGCCCAACGACGTGCTCGTGGACGGTCGCAAGGTCGCCGGCGTGCTCCTCGAGGCGCGGCCGCAGGAAGGCTGGGTCGTGCTCGGGATCGGCGTCAACGCCGCGCTCGACGTCGCCGACCTGCCGCCGGAGCTGCACGACACGGCCGGATCGCTCGGACTGGGCGACGTCGACGCCGCCCTCGCCGAGCTGCTCGAGCACCTCACCCGCCGGCTGGAGGAGCCCGCCGACGCGACGCTCCGCGCGCTAGCCGACCGCGACGCGCTGCTCGACCGCGAGATCTCCTGGCCGGCCGGCGAGGGCACGGCGGCCGGGATCGATGAGCGCGGGCGCCTGCGGGTCCGGCTCGCGGACGGTGGCGAGACCGTGCTCGACGCCGGCGAAGTGCGCCTGCGCTGAGCGTCAGACGCTCTCGGGCGAGAACGTGTCGCAGTCCGCGGGCTCGCCGCGCTGCACGTGGTGGCCGACCTTCCGGGCGATCACGCACGCCCACGCGAAGTCGCCGGGCGCGCCGACTCAGGCGGCTTCGTCGCCGGCCCCGCGTACGGCCGCGCGCACGCGCTCGGACGCCGCCTCGAGCGGGTTGGCCGCGACGGGAGCAGGCTTGGCCTTTGCCTTTGCCCGCGGCTTGGCCTTTGCCCGCGGCTTGGCCTTGGCCTTCGCCCGCGGCTTGGCCTTGGCGCGCGGCTTGGCCTTGGTGGTGGGCGTGGCCTCGGCGTCGGGCGCGCGCTTGGTGCGGGAGCGAGCGCGCTTGGCGACCGCCGGCGCGTCCGTCGAGCCGGGCTCGGAGGACGGAACCGCCGCGGGCGCAACGCCCGACGAGTCGGGTTCCGGGGACGCCGCGGCCGCGGCGCCCGCCGAATCGGGTTCCGAGGACGCCGCGGACGTGGCATCCGACGAGTCGGGTTCCGGGGACGCGGCGTCCGTCGAGTCGAGCTCGGGGGACGGAACCGCCGCGGACGCGGTGTCCGACGAGGCGGGTTCGGGCGACGTGGCGGCCTTGGCGCGACGCTTCGCGCGACGCTTGGGCTTGGCGACCGGCTCCGCCCCAGCCTCCTCAGGCACCGCCACGCCGGTCTCCTCGACCGCCGTCACGGCCTCCGGCGCCGCCGCGCCGGCCGGCTTCTTGCGCCGCCGGCGCTTGGACTTGCCCTTGCCCTTCGGGAAGTTGCGCAACAGCTCCCGCGCCAGGGCGGCGGGCTTGCGGGACATCCGCGTCCGGGCGCCGTTGACCACCTCGCCGGCCTCGGCGGTGTGCGGGAGCGCGGCCGCGAGCAGCGCCGCCGCCAGCCGCCGGTCCTGCTGGCGCGCCGCGTGCACCAGTCGCCGCGCGTTGCGCGCGTGCGCGCCGCCCGAGGAGTTCACCAGCAGCCCGAGCAGCCGCTTGGTCTCCGGCCACCGCTGCACGGCGTACTCCTCGTGCACCTCGCGCGTCATGTTCGCGCAACGCCAGATCCAGTTGTTGGCCTGATCGCGCCGCCCGATCTTCTTCTCGGCGAGCGCCTGCAGGACCACCTTCACGCCCTCGCGCTTGTCGTCGCGCGGCCAGGTCTCGACGAAGTCCAGCGCGCGGTCGAACGCCTCCGCGTCCTTGCCCGCCGCGATCTCCTGCAGCGCCTTCAGACGCAGCTGCGGGTTCTTGTTGCGCTCGACGGCGGTGGTCAGGAACGTGCGCTTGAGCTCGCCCTGCTGGTCGAAGTGCAGCATCGCGCGCGCCCGGCGCCACCCATTGGGAGCAACCCGCGCGCCCGCCAAGGCCGCCCACTGGACCTGCTCCCCGTAGTCGAGGTACTCGACGTTGATCCGCCACAGCTCGCGCTCGAAGACCTCGATCCGGCGGTTCTCGTCCGCCGTCACCGGCAGCACCCGGCGCTCGACCCGCAGCCTCCGACCGCGACCCCGCCGCACCGGCCCGACCACGATGGCGCCGCCGCGATAGACGTCGCGATCGAGCAGCGAGTGCAGCGTCACGACCGGGTCGTCGTGCTTGGTCGCGGGATGGACGAAGTCGACGACGATGCCGGCCTCCTTGCCCGGCTGCCGGCGTGTCACGCGACCCACGCGCTGCTGGTAGATGCGGCGCGACGCCGTCGGCGCGAGGTGCATGCACACCGTCGCCCGCGGCGAGTTCCAGCCCTCGGCGAGCAGCTGCGCGTTGACCAGCACGTCCACGTCGCCGCGCTCGTAGCGCGCCAACACGGTGGCCAGCTCGCGCTTGGGCGTCTCACCCGACACGGCCTGGGCCTTCAGCCCGAGGTCGCGGAACGCCTGCGCGACGTTGTACGCGTGCCGCACTCCCGCCGCATAGACGACGCCGGGCACGCCGTTGAAGCGGGTCTTGTAGAGGTCCGCGACCGCGAGGTTGAACGGCAGCTGGTCCAGCAGCTCAGCCAGCATCTCCTGGTCGAACTCGGTGTCCACCTCGCCGCGGCGCAGCGGCACCTTGGCGATCGTCCGCACGCCTGGGCCAGGCGGGATCCGCACGCAGCGCAGCGGCGAGATCACGCCGCGCCGCGCGGCCTGCGCGAGGTCGAACCGCGAGGTCTGCGTCGGGAAGAGGTCGGTGACGTGGCGGGCGATCAGCGCGCCCGTGGCGGTCATGCCGATGAAGATCGGGCCGGCCCACTGGCGGATCGAGGCCGAGGTCTTTTCGCCCAGCGCCGTGTGCGCCTCGTCGCAGATGACGATCGTGTACGCATCCGAGATCTTCCCGGCGTTGCGCACGAACCACTGGTAGGTCTCCACCGTGACCGGACCGTCCGCCCGGTCCTGACCCTTCAACAGCGCCGGCGCGATCCGCTTGGCATAGCCGCGGTCGCGCAGCTCGCCGTGGAACTGGTCGACGAGGTTGCGGCGGTGGGTCAGGATGAGAACCCCGCCGGTCCGCGACGCCTCGACGAAGCCGAGCGCCGCGACCGTCTTCCCGGCCCCGGTCGCGTGCTCGAACCAGAAGCGCTTGCCGGCGTTCGGGTCCTCCGGCGCCTCGGGGAGCTGCTCGTCGTCCTCGTCGGCCCCCAGTTCGTCCCAGTCCTGCGGCTCCTCCGGCTCGTCCTCATCGTCGAGCTCCTCCACGCCCGGGATGCCGGCCGGCGCGAGCACCACCTCGCCGTCGCCGACGGCTCCGTTGCCGCTCCCGTTGCCGTTGCGCTGAGCCTCGGCATAGAGCGCGGTCAGCGTCCCTGACAGCGCGTCGACCTGGTGCGCGGAGAGCACGGCGCCGTCGGCCAGCGACGGCTCGTCCTCGCTGAGCAGGCGCTCGAGGCCGAGCAGGAGCGAGAAGTTCCGCCGCCACGCCACCGACGGCGCAGACGCGCCGGCCTCGATCTCGGCCAGCGCGGCGTCGAACGCCCGGCGGTGGGCGGTGCCGGGCGCGAGCACGGTCGCGGCGTCCTCCCCCTCGGGAAGGAACGGCTCGCGGGTGAACTTCGATGCCCGCTCGATCTCGTCGGGTGATGGAAGGGTCGTGGCCATCGTGGCCACTGGCGTCGTCTCAGCCATTGCAGGCGTGGAATTGGGAAGGAAACCGCGGCACCTCAGCGGCCTCACATGCAGCGGGGCACTCTCGGGCTTCAAGGGGCCGTGCGCTGCCCGCCGGCCCTTGGAGCGGTCGTCCCCGCGGAGTTCGCCACCTATTGAAGCAGACAACGATCGGTATGCCACCCTGAGGTCCGCATGCGCCGCCTTCTCCTCGTGCTCGGAGCCGTTGGCCTGGTCGCCGTCGTGGTGATCGGGCTCGCCCAGGCGGGCGGCAGCGGGGACGAGCCGGAGCAGGCCGCCGCGCCGTTCGACCTCGACGAGGCGAAGCAGGAGCTCGCGGGCGCGCCCGCGCCGCTGGCAGCGCTCCACGACCAGTCCAGCACGATCCTCGAGGGCGGCAAGCGCGCGTTCGAGCAGCGCCTCAAGGAGCTGGATGGGCACCCCGTGGTCATCAACAAGTGGGCCTCGTGGTGCCGGCCCTGTCGCTCCGAGTTCCCGGTCTTCCAGCAGGTCGCGACCGCCCGCGGGAAGCAGTTCGCCTTCCTCGGCATCAACGCCGCGGACAAGCGCGCGGCCGCTGAGACGTTCCTCGACGACCGCCCGCTCCCGTATCCCTCGTACGAGGACCCCGACGAGGAGATCGCGCGCACGCTCAAGGTCGCGAAGTACTTCCCGATGACGATCTTCATCGACACGAACGGGCAGACCGCGTTCACCAAGGCCGGCGAGTACACGTCGCGGGCCGAGCTCGAGGCCGACATCGACCGCTATCTCGGGTGAACCAGCTCCGCGTCGATCCCCTCACCGGCCTGCGGAGCATCATCGCGTCCGCCCGGGCCGATCGTCCCGGCGGGCAGTTCGACATCGATCCCCCTCCGCCCATCGACGCCGAGCGCGACCCGTTCGCGCCCGGCAACGAGGACCGGACCCCGCCGGAGGTCTACGCCGTCCGCCCCAACGGCGGCGGGCCGGACACGCCCGGGTGGACGGTCCGCGTCGTGCCCAACCTCTATCCCGCCCTCACGCACGACGCCGCGGAGCCCGAGCCGGAGGCCTACCCCGACCTCTACACCGCGCAGCCGGCCGCCGGTCACCACGAGGTGATCGTCAACGCCCCGGACACGGTGAGCTCGCTCACCGACCTCGAGCCGGAGCAGGTCGCGACGGCGATGGAGGCCTGGCGCGAGCGCATGCGCGCGCACGCGGGCTGCGCGTGCCGGCACCTGATCGTCAACGAGCGGCGCGAGGGCGGCGCCTCGCTCCCGCACACCCACGCCCAGCTCTATGCGCTGCGCTTCGTCCCCGCCGCCATCGCCCGCGAGCGCGAGCGCTTCACCGCCTACGCCACGCGCACGATGGGCGGCGACCTGCTCGGCGACCTCGTGCAGGAGGAGGTCCGCCGGCGCGAGCGGATCGTCGCGATCGACGACGAGGCGGTGGCCATGGCGCCGTACGCCTCGCGCGTCCCGTACCAGCTCATGATCGCCCCGCGCCGGCCCCGACCCCGGTTCGAGGACGACGGCCCGCTCGGCGCCGCGCTCCTGCACGACGTGCTGAGCCGGCTCAAGCGGCGGCTCGGCGCGAGCCCGCCGCTCAACCTGTGGGTGCGGACGGCCCCGTCGGGCGCCGATCACTTCTGCTGGCGCATCGACATCCTCCCCCGGCTCACCCACCTCGCCGGGCTCGAGCTCGGCGCGGGCGTCAACCTCTGCATCACGGCGCCCGAGCAGGCCGCGGCCGAACTCCGGGATAGTTGAGCGAAAGCGGTTCGCAGCCGACAAAAGGAGGGTGACCCTTCGCCACAGCCGTGCCGCCGCCGCCCTGGGTGCCCTGACGGCGCTCGCCGGCATGCTGCTGGTGGCGAACGTGGGCCCGCTGGCCGGCGCGCCGCCCGCGCTGTCGGTCTGGCTCGTGGTGACCGGCCTCGCGCTGACGTGGCTCGGGTTCGACGCGAGCCGCCGGGAGCGGCGCGCCAGTGCGGCGCTGGCCGCGCGGGACCGCGCCGAGTCCGCCCGTCGCGCCGCCGACGCGCGCTCGCGCGAGCTGGCCGGCCAGGGGGGCGACGTGCTCGCCACGCTCGACCGCGACGGCACCGTCACCGAGGTCACGGAGAGCAGCCGCGAGCTGCTCGACCTCGCGCCCGCCACGCTGGTCGGCACCCGCTGGCTCGACCTCGTGCACCCGGGCGACGGCGCAACGGCGGTCGACGCCGTGCGCTCGCTGGCCGGCGGCGAGGACCGCGCGTCGATCACCGTCCGGCTCCGCTGCTCCGACGGCGCCTGGCGCTGGGTGGAGACCCAGCTGGTGGCGGCGCGCGACGGTGACGAGCTCGGCGAGATCCACGTCACGATCCGCGACGTCCACGCGCGCGCCTTGGCCGAGCGCGCGCAAGCCGACGCCGAGGCCCGCTTCCGCACCGCTTTCGAGGAGGCCCCGATCGGGATGGCGATCGCCACCATCGACGGGCGCTTCCTGCAGGTCAACCGCGCGCTGTGCACGTTCACGGGGCGCGACCAGGACGAGCTCGAGGGCACGCCGCTCGTGCGCCTCATGCATCCCGACGACCGCGACGACGAGGCCCAGGCGCTGGCACGGCTCGCCCGCGGCGACGGCGGCGCGGTCCGCGGCGAACGGCGCTGGCTGCACGCCGCGGGCAGGATCGTGTGGGCCGCGGTCAACGCGACGCTCGTGCGCGACGGCGCCGGCGTCCCGCACCACGTGCTCCTCCAGGTCCAGGACGTGACCGAGCGCCGCCGCTACGAGGCCGAGCTTCGCTACCTGGCCGACCACGACCCGCTCACCGGCCTGCTCAACCGGCGCGCCTTCGCCCGCGAGCTCGAGTCGCACCTCGAGTACGTCCACCGCTACGGCCCGGCCGGCGCCGCGCTCATCCTCGACCTCGACCACTTCAAGAACATCAACGACACGCTCGGCCACGGCACCGGCGACGAGCTGATCGTCTCGCTCGCGCGGGCGCTGCAGGAGCAGCTGGGCGATCGCGTCGTGATCGCTCGGCTCGGCGGCGACGAGCTCGCGTTCCTGGTGCCGGAGGGCGACGACGCCGGCATCGCGAAGGTCGCCGCTCAGATCCTCGAGGCGGTGCGCGCGCAGCGCGTGGCGAGCCCGTCGGGCCGCCTGCGGTCGGTCAGCGCGAGCATCGGCATCGCGACCTTCGAGGACCACCGCCTATCCGCCGACGACGTGCTCGCCAACGCCGACCTCGCGATGTACGAGGCCAAGGACGCCGGCCGGGACCGCGCCGTCACGTACCGGCCGACGACCGGGTCGGAACGCCTGGACGGCCGCGTCTCCTGGCCGGACGTGATCCGCGACGGGCTCGACGAGGACCGCTTCGTCCTCCAAGCGCAGCCGATCATGAACCTCGCGACCGAGGAGACCGGCCAGTTCGAGCTGCTGCTGCGCCTGCGCGACCCGTTCGGCGAGCTGATCTCCCCCGCCGCGTTCCTGCCCGCCGCCGAGCGCTACGACCTCATCGGCGCGATCGACCGCTGGGTGGTCAGCCGCTCGATTGCGATGCTCGCCGAGGAGAACCGTCGCGGCCGCCGGCTCACGTTCGAGGTCAACATCTCGGGCCGCTCGGCCGGCGACCCGGACCTGTTGGCGCTGATCGAGGGCGAGCTGCGCACCCACGAGGTGGACCCCGCGCAGGTCATCTTCGAGATCACGGAGACGACGGCCGTCGCGAACATCCCGCGCGCACAGGAGTTCGCCCACCGCCTGGCCGCGCTCGGCTGCCGCTTCGCGCTCGACGACTTCGGTGCCGCCTTCGCGTCGTTCTACTACCTCAAGCACCTGCCGTTCGACTACCTGAAGATCGACGGCGAGTTCGTCCGCGGCTGCGTGACCGACCGCACCGACCAGCTCGTGATCCAGGCCGTGGTCGACATCGCGCGCGGGCTCGGGAAGCGCACGGTCGCCGAGATGGTCGGCGACGAGGAGACGCTGAACCTCGTCCGCGACCTCGGCGTCGACTACGTCCAGGGCTTCCACATCGGCAAGCCCGCCCCGCTCGCTCGCTGGCTGGTCGAGCACAAGAAGCTCGACCGCCACGGCCGGCCCGTGATCGCGCGCACGCATTAGCCTGCGGGCGGTGCTCTGGATCGCCCTCGCCATCGCCGCCTCGATCGCGGCGGGGGTGGAGGCGGAGCGGCGGGCGGGGGCGCGCGCGGGCGTGTGGGCGCGCTCGATCCTCAAGCTCCTGCTCTACGTGGTCATGCCGCTGGTCGCGTTCTTCAACATCGCGCGACTGGAGGTGGACGCCGACGTCGGCGTCGGCATCGTGCTCGGGTGGACGGCCCTGGCGCTCACCGCCCTCGTCGGCTGGCTCGTCGGGCGCCGCCTGCTGCACCTCGAGCCGCCGTCGGCCGGCGTGCTCGCGATCGTCGGGCTGCAGGCCAACACCGGGCTGATGGGCGTCGCCGTGGCGGGCGCGATCCTCGGCTTCAGCCACGTCTCGGAAGCGGTCGCCTACGACGCGCTGGTGCAGCAGCCGGTGTTCTTCATCGGCTCGTTCGCCATCGCGGCGGCCACCGGCACGCGGGCCGGCGAGACGGTGCCGGAGCGCGTGCGCGCGTTCTTCACCCGCAACCCGCCGCTCGCGGCGGTCGCGCTCGCGCTCGTCGCGCCGGACGTGCTGGCGCCCGACGTGCTCGTCGACGCCTCGCGCATCCTCGTCCTCTGCGTGCCCGTCCTGGGCTTCTTCGCGGTCGGCGTCACGCTGGCCGAGGAGGCCGAGGACGGGGCGCTGAAGTTCCCGCCGCCGCTGACGCCGCCGATCGGCGCGGCGATCCTCCTGCGGGCGGTCGTGGCGCCGGCGTTCCTGCTCGCGCTCGCCGCGCCGATCATCGACCTGCCGGCGGCGTTCCTGCTCGCCTCGACGATGCCGGCCGGCCTCCACATCGTCGCCCTCGCCCACATCTACGGGCTCGACCTCTCGTTCGCGGCCGGGGCGATCGCGTGGACGACGACGGTCTCGGTGCCGATCCTGCTCGTCGCGTCCGTCATCGTGTGAGGTGAGTGCGAGCGCTGGTGCAGCGGGTGAACCGGGCGTCGGTGGACGCGGACGGGCGCCGGGTGGCGGAGATCGGCCCCGGGCTGCTCGTGCTGCTCGGGATCACGCACGACGACACCGCCGCCGACGCCGACCGGCTGGCCGACAAGGTCCGCGCGCTGCGGATCTTCCCGGACGCGGAGGGCCGCATGAACGAGCCGCTCGGGGACGACCGAGAGGTGCTCTGCGTGTCGCAGTTCACGCTCTACGGCGACGCCCGCAAGGGCAACCGGCCCGCCTACGTCGCCGCCGCGCGGCCCGAGCAGGCGGAGCCGCTGTACGAGCGCTTCTGCGACCGCCTGGGCGCGCAGCGCGGCGTGTTCGGCGCGCACATGGACGTCGAGCTGGTCAACGACGGCCCGGTGACGCTGCTGCTCGAAGTGCCGTAGGCTGCGGCGCCGATGCCGCCCGAGGACCGCTTCATCTGCCGCTTCGCCGCCGAGCCGCCGCAGGACCCGCTCCCCTACGGCCGCTGGGCCGAGACCCTCCAGGCCGAGTTCCTGGCCGCCGCCCTCAAAGTCGACACCGAGGGCGCCGAGCTCGGCGACGCCGGCGAGATGCGGTGGTTCCCGGACCGCACGTGGGCCGGCCGGACGTTCGTGCCGGTGACGAGCCGGACCGCCAACGGTTTCGACCTCTTCGGCTACGTGTCGTTCACGCCCGGCGACGCCGACCACGAGCCGGGCGACTTCTACTCCTGGGCCGACTTCACGGACGAGACGTCGGAGGCCAACCCCGACTGGCAGATGGACCTCTGCGAGGAGGTGATCGGCGGCTGGCGGGGAGAGGGAGGCGAGGTCGCGGCGATGACGCTCGTGTGGGGCGTGCCGATGGTCCGCGGCGGCGCGGTCGCGACCGCCGAGATGGCCGGCCTCACCGTCGACCAGTGCCTCGTGGCCGACGACCGCTACACCTTGATCGCGCCCGACGCCTACCGGGGGGACTACCTCGAGATCGCGCTGTGGGGCATCTCCGGGACGGAGCTCGCGCGCGAATCGCTCTACGAGGACGACGGCGAGTAGCCGTTGTCGCCGCGGGAGGCCATCACCCGGTCCACGAGGCCGAACTCGGTCGCCTGCTCGGGCGTGAAGAAGCGGTCGCGCTCGAGCGCCTCGGAGACCTCCTCCACGGGCTTGCCGGTGTGCCCGGCGTAGATCTCCTCGATCCGCCGGCGAAGCTCGAGCGCCTCCTTGGCGTGGATCTGGATGTCGCTCGCCTGGCCCTGGAAGCCGCCACTTGGCTGGTGGACGAGGATGCGCGCGTTGGGGAGCGCGGAGCGCTTGCCGGGCGTGCCGCCCGCGAGCAGCAGGGAGCCCATCGACATGGCGATCCCGCAGCACACGGTCGCGACGTCGGGCTTGATGAACTGCATCGTGTCGTAGATCGCCAGCCCCGCGTACACCACTCCGCCCGGGCAGTTGATGTACATCGCGATCTCCTTGTCGGGGTCCTCGGCCTCCAGGTGCAGGAGCTGGGCGACGACGACGTTCGCGATCTGGTCGTCGATCGGGCTGCCGACGAAGACGACCCGCTCGCGCAGCAGGCGGGAGTAGATGTCGAACGACCGTTCGCCGCGGGCGTCCTGCTGGATGACGACGGGCACGAGGGGCATAACTGAGCGCTCCGATCCGCAACCGTGTGGTTGCACGTTTCCGCCCATGGTACTATGCGCAACCTATGAGTTGCGTTACGCGTGAGATCGTCCTCCCCGTGCCGCGCGAGCGGGCCTGGGAGCTGGTCACCGACGAGGACGAGCTGCGCGAGTGGCTCGCCGACGACGTCGAGTTCGAGGCGGAGGAGGGCGCTCCGCTGCACGCCGAGGACCGCGACGGCGTCGTCGAGGTCGTGGACGCCGAGGAGCGGATCGTCTTCCGCTGGGGCGACTCGCGCGTCGAGTGGCGGCTCGACGACGATCCCGGCGGCACCCGCTTCACGGTCACCGAGCACCGGGTTTGCGAAGCAACCGACGGCCTCGTGTGGGGCCCCAAGCTCACCGCGCTGGCCTCCGCCGCCGCGCTGTGCCCGGCCTAGCCGACGATCGCGTCGGCGCGGTCTTCGCCGCGCTCGCCGACGCCACGCGGCGCGAGGTCGTGCGCTCGCTGGCGGAGCGGCCCGGCCTGACCGCCTCGTCGCTGGCCGGCGAGCTGCCGATGACGCGCCAGGCGATCGCCAAGCACCTCAGCGCGCTGTCCGGTGCCGGGCTCGTCGAGGCCCGCCGCGAGGGCCGCGAGACCCGCTACACGCTCACGCCGGCGCCGCTGGCGGGAGCGATGGAGTGGATGGCCGAGGTCGGCGCGCAGTGGGACACGCGGCTCGAGCGGCTCACCGAAAGGGCGCAGCCCGGTTACGACCGGCCACGGATGGCCGGCGTCTCAGTCAAGGCGTCGACCGGACGGAGACGCAGGCAACTCAACCGCCCGCTCGAGCCGTAGGAACCCGCTCGAGCACCTCGGCGTCGGTGAGCGGGAAGTGGCAGGCGGCGACGTTGCCGCCCTCCTTGGGCTCGAGCGCCGGGTCCTCCTGACGGCAGATCTCCTGCGCCTTCCAGCAGCGCGTGTGGAACCGGCAGGCGGGCGGCGGGTTGGCCGGCGACGGGACATCGCCCGCGAGCACCTGGCGCTTCTTGGCCGCGGCGAGCCGCGGCTGCGGGACCGGCACGGCCGACATCAGCGCGCCCGTGTAGGGCATCCGCGGGTGCGCGTAGAGCTGCTCGTTCGTGGCCAGCTCGACGATCTTGCCGAGGTACATGACGGCGATCCGGTCACACATGTGCCGCACGACGGACAGGTCGTGGGCGATGAAGACCAGCGTGATCCCCATGTCGCGCTGGAGCTCACGCAGCAGGTTGAGGATCTGGGCCTGGATCGACACGTCGAGCGCCGACACCGGCTCGTCGGCCACGATCACCTTCGGCTTGAGCGCGAGCGCACGGGCGACGCCGATGCGCTGGCGCTGGCCGCCCGAGAACTCGTGCGGGTAGCGGTTGTAGTGCTCGGGGTTGAGGCCGACGCGGTCCATCAGGTCGCGGACCGTCCGCTTGCGCTCGCCCTCGCCCTTGGCAAGGCCGTGGATGACGAACGGCTCGCCGATGATCGTGCCGACCGTCTTGCGCGGGTTCAACGACGAGTACGGGTCCTGGAAGATCATCTGCATGTCGCGCCGCAGCTCCTTGAGCCGCTGGCCCTTGATGAACGCGATCTCCTCGCCGTCGAACTTGACCGAGCCGGCCGTGGGCTCCATCAGCCGCAGCAGCAGCCGCGCCGTGGTCGACTTGCCGCAGCCGGACTCGCCGACGAGCCCGAGCGTCTCGCCCTGCAGCACGTCGAACGACACGCCGTCGACGGCGCGCACGGCGCCGACCTGGCGCTGGAGCAGCCCGTGGCGGATCGGGAAGTGCTTGACGAGGTCGCGGACCTCGACGAGCGCCCCGTTGGTGCTCACGAGAGCTACCTCCGCGGGGCGTCCAGCCCCGCGTCCTCAGACGGCAGGTCGACATCCGGCTGAGCTACCCCGATCACGTCCTTGCGCGCCTCCTCGGGCTTGATCCCCGCCTGGAGCTCCTCCCACAGACGCTTGCGCGTCCCGGAGTCGAGCAGGCAGGCGACCTTGTGGCCGGGATCGCCGTCGACGGGGTCGAGCACCGGCTCGATCCGGCGATGCGCGTCGCGCACGTAGGGGCAGCGCGGGTGGAACGAGCAGCCGCCCGGCAGGTGGATGAGCGACGGCGGGCGGCCCGGGATCGGGACCAGCTCCTCTCCGCGCGGCGCGTCCATGCGCGGGATCGAGCTCAGCAGCCCCCACGTGTAGGGATGCTCGGGTGCGTTGAAGATCGTGTCCGCGACGCCCTGCTCGACGATCCGGCCGGCGTACATGACCGCGATCTCGTCGGCCATCTCGGCGACCACGCCGAGGTCGTGCGTGATCACCACGACGGCGGTGTCGAACTCGCTCTGCAGGCGCTCGATCAACTCGAGGATCTGCGCCTGCACCGTCACGTCGAGCGCGGTCGTCGGCTCGTCGGCGATCAGCAGCTTGGGGTCGTTGGCGAGCGCCATCGCGATCATCGCGCGCTGGCGCATGCCGCCGGAGAACTCGTGCGGGTAGGAGTCGGCGCGTCGGCGCGGCTCGGGGATCCCGACCAGGCCGAGCATCTCGACCGCCCGGTCGTACGCCTGGGCCTTGGAGACGTCGCGATGCGACTGGATGGCCTCGACGATCTGGTTGCCGACCTTGTAGAACGGATGAAGCGACGACAGGGGGTCCTGGAAGATCATCGCGATGTCGTCGCCGCGGACCTTGCGCAGGTCCTCGTCCGAGGCGCCCAGCAGGTCCTTGCCGTCGAAGCGCACGGTGCCCGAGATCCGCGCGTTGCGGGCGCGGGTGAGGCCCATGACGGTGAGCGAGGAGACGGACTTGCCCGAGCCGGACTCGCCGACGATCCCGAGCGTGTCGCCGCGGTCGACCGTGTACGAGATGCCGTCGACGGCCTTCACCAGGCCGTCCTCGGTCTCGAAGTGCACGCGGAGGTCCTCGACCTCCAGCAGCGGCGCGGCCATCAGTAGCGCACTCTCGGATCGATGAAGGCGTAGAGGACGTCCACGATGAGGCTCATGATGACGATGAAGAAGGCGCCGAAGAGCACGGTGCCCTGAATCACGGGCAGGTCAAACCGCACGATCGCGTCGTAGGCGAAGCGGCCGATCCCCGCGATGTTGAACACGGTCTCGGTGAGGATCGCGCCGCCGAGCAGGATGCCGATGTCGAGGCCCAGCAGCGTCACGATCGGCGTGATCGCGGAGCGCACCCCGTGGCGCAGGACGACCCGCCGTTCGGAGAGCCCCTTCGCGCGGGCGGTGCGGATGTAGTCCTCCTGCATCGTGTCGATCAGGTTGCCGCGCAGGAAGCGGGCGTAGATCGCCGCGAACGCGGCGGCGAGCACGCACCACGGCATGATCAGCGCCTCGGCCTTGCCGAAGAACGACGACGCGTCCTGGTAGGCCCCGCTCCCCGGCAGCAGCGGGAAGCGCCCGATGCTGTCGTCGAACAGGAACAGCGCCACCAGCCCGAGGAAGTAGACCGGGGCCGAGATCGCGATCAGCGCGAGGCCCATCGTGACCCGGTCGAGCAAGGAGCCGGTCTTGACGGCCGAGATCATGCCGACCGGGATGCCGATCGAGAGCCACAGGATCACGGCGCCGCTGGTGAGGAAGATCGTCGCGGGCAGGCGGTCGAGGATCTGCGGCAGGACCGCCTGGTTGGACTGATACGAGTAGCCGAAGTTGAAGCCGTCGCCGCCCACGAAGGGCAGGATGTCGCCGATGTAGCGGAAGAACTGGATGGGCAGCGGGTCGCTGAGCCCGAACTGCTCGCGGATCGCCTCCACCAGCTCGGGTGACGGCTGCCGGCCGGCGCGCAGCACCGCCGGGTCGGCGGCGGGCAGCACCGTGAAGACGACGAACGTGACCAGGGTGACCACGAACAGCAGGAAGATCACCCAGAGCAGTCGGCGGACGATGTAGGCGGCCATCTCGGCTCTTTCGCGTGCAGCTTAGAAGGGACCGGCAGGGCCCCGCCACCGTGGCGGCGGGGCCCTCCGGATGGATTACTTCAGCGAGGTGTGCGCCAGCGACCAGAGCGCGTTGTCCTCGTCGATGACGCCGTTCACGTTCTCGGAACGGATGTTGGGCGTCTTGTCCCAGAGCCAGTTGATCGCGGGTGCGAGGTCCGTGATCTCCTTGTCGATGTCGGCCCAGGCCTGGGCGCGCTCCCCGGGATCAGTCAGCAGCTCGGCGGCGTTCATGTCCGCGTTGATCTTCTTGTCGTTGAGCTGCGACCAGTTGCTGTTGTTCTGCGGGAGGATGTTCTCGCCGTTGAACGTGGGGTCGAGGTACGTCTGCGGGTCGGCGAAGTCCTTCAGCCAGCCGACGTTCGGGCAGATGGCCACGTTGGCCTTCGGCACGTTGCAGAACTTCGTGTACATCGCCTCGTGCGTCACCTGGCGGAGGCGGACCTTGAAGCCGAGCTTCGCGAACTGCTCCTTGGCCACCTCGGCGGTCTTCGCGCCGACGCCCTCGTTGTCGGCGATCATCAGGAACTCCTCGTTGCCTTCGTACTTGCCGGAGGCGTAGCCCGCCTTCTTGAAGTACTCGGCGGCGAGCGCCTGGTCGCCCTTCGGGACGGACATGAAGTCCTGGCCCTGGCCCTCGAGGCCGCCGGCCTCCTCGAACCCGGCGAGGCCCGGCGGGATGTAGTGCGTCGCGATGTCGCCGATCAGCTCGCCGCCGCGGGTCAGCCGCAGGGCCTCCTTGTCGAATCCCGCCACGACCGCCTTGCGGACGTCGACGTTGTCGAACGGCTTCATCGTCATGTTCATCGCGATCCAGCGGCCACCGCCGCCCGAGACGAGCACGAGCTGGTCCTTGCGCTGCGTGACTGCCTCCTTGAGGACGGACGGAGGCGGCGGCTGGTCGCCGTTGATCATGCTCTGGCCCTCGAGGATCTTGCGGGAGGCGACCGTCGGGTCGTCGTTGCCCTCGCTGATCTCGACCTCGTCGAGGTAGGCGGGGCGGCTGTCCTGCCCCTCCTTCCAGCTCGGGTTGCGCACGAGATGGATGCGCTTGCCGGGCTCGTAGCCGATCGCCTTGCCGGTGTCGTCGTTCTCGATCATGTACGGCCCGGACGAGACCTGGTGCTCGCCGTAGGTGGTGACCTTCTCGGCGTCGAACTCCTTCGCGTACTCCTCGGGAACCGGAGCCGTGAGCGTCATGACCAGCGCGCCGGCGAGGACGCCGCCCGCGCACTTGCCCCCTTCGCCCGGCTTGAGGGCGAACTCGATCGTCGTGTCGTCGGGCGTGGTGATGCCGTCGATCTTGGTGCCGGGTTCGACGCCGACCTTGGAGCCCTTGATGACGCCGAAGTAGGCGCCGGCGTAGCCGTTGTTGACGGTGTTGAAGAAGCCGCGCTCGATGGCGTACTTGACGTCCTTGGACGTGATCACGCGATCGACCGGCGGCGAGAACTTGAGGCCGTCCTTGATCGCCACGCTCACCGTGCAGCCGTCCTCGGACACCTCCGGGTCGGACTCGGCGAGCATCGGCTCGGGCGTGGCGGCATCATCGACCTTCGGCAGGTAGAGCGGCGACTGCGTCGCGCGGTGAACGATGTTGCTCACCTGGTAGTACGCGATGCCGGGGTCGATGAAGTCGACGTCGCTCGCCCATAGGGCCGTCAGCTTTCCGCCCTTCTTGCCCTCGGCGGGCGTGCCCTGGCTGGAGCCCTGCTCGCCGCCGTCGTCGTCGTCGCCGCCGCAGGCGGCCACGCCGAGGGTGAGGGCGAGCAGAACGCTCAGGATCAGGGTCCAATGGATGGACCGGCGCATGAAGCGTCCTTTCATGAGTTGGTTCGTGTTTCGGTTTGGACTACGTGGATTTGGTGCCCTTGGGATTGAGCGCGTCCTGGAGCCCGTCGCCGACGAGGTTGAAGGCGAGCACGGAGAGCAGGAGCGCCATCCCCGGGAAGAACATGAACCACCAGGCGACGTTGAAGATCGAAACGGCGTCCGACAGCATGTCCCCCCACGAGGCCCGTGGTGGCTGGACGCCCACGCCGAGGAACGACAGGGCGGCCTCCAGCAGGATGTTGGCCGGGATGAAGAGCGTGGCGTAGACGATGATCGGCGCCACGAGGTTGGGGAGGATGTCGCGGAACATGATCCGCCGGTTGGAGGCCCCGAGGGAGCGCGAAGCCTCCACGAACTCCTTCTCGCGCAGCGACAGGACCTGGCCGCGGATGATGCGCGCCACGTACGGGGTGTTGGCGAGGACGATGATGGCGACGACGACCGAGAGGCCCGGCTGGATGAGCCCGCCCAGGCAGCCGTTCTCGCCGGAGCAGGCCGTCGCGACACCCAGGCCGAAGAGCAGCACGGGGAACGCCAGCATCACGTCGAGCGTCCTGGCGATGGCCGTGTCGGTCCAGCCGCGGTAGAAGCCGGACAGCATGCCGAGGACGACCCCGAAGATGACCGACAGACCGGTGCCGAGGAACGCGACCGTCAGCGAGACCTGCGCGCCGTAGAGCACGCGCGCGAAGACGTCGCGCCCGATCGGGTCGACGCCGAACAGGTGCTCGCGGCTCGGTCCCTCGGGAAGGCCGAAGTCGTCGAGCGCCGAGGTCTGCTGCTCGTTCGGGGGCGGCGCGCCGAGGAGTTTGGTGATCGGCCCGGCGAAGACCGCGACGAGGATCAGCAGGACGATGAACCCGAGCGCCGCCATCGCGACCTTGTCGCGGCGGAAGCGCCTCCAGAACAGCTGGAGCGGCGAGCGGGCGGCGACCGCCTGCTCGCCCCGGATCATCTGATCGAGGCCGGTGTCCTCCGCGTGCAGGAGGTCGCTAGCGCCGGCGCCCGTGCTCATGCGAGCGCCTCTCGGCTGGGTGCTGCGATGTTCAGTTGAAGCCTCCTCCAGATGCGCGCACGCTGGCGCGCACCCGGCACATGAATCCCCTTAGGCGGGACAACCTACAAGGTGCCCCGTCGAACCCATTCCGTACCCGCGTACCGACCAGTTCGCCGGTCACATCCATGTTCCCTGCCCGGCCTCCGCGGACGTAGTGGCGCGCAATATAGCCCGAGGCTCAAGGCGGCCCGTTGGCTCGGCATTAAGATGCCAAGGCGCTCGCGCGAGCTTGCGAGTGCGAGTAAGCCGCATACGCATTGCGCGAGCCCCGATAGCTCAGCCGGATAGAGCGACTCCCTCCTAAGGAGTAGGCCGCTGGTTCGAATCCAGCTCGGGGCGCCTCTCAGGACCCGCGTTACAGCGCGGAATCGCTCGTCCAGGCGCATCATCCGATCACGTCGTCCCGGACGGGCTCGGTGGCCGTAGTGCCCGCTGGTGCCCATTCGACTCCCTCGACCAGCGCCTTCAGGCGGGCGCGCTCCTCTTCGCTGAAGCGCATCGCGTGCGCGTAGACGCGAAGCGTGAACGCCGGGTCGGTGTGGCCGCTGTGCCATCACGTACGCCGGATCCCGTCCGAGCGCGACCAAGATCGAGGCGAACGTGTGGCGCAGCTTGTGCGGCGTCACGCCTCGCGGCAGCGGGTGCTGGCCGCGCTCGGCGATCAGCTCGTCGGCGCGGGCGATGACGGGCTCGAGCACGCGCTTGCGGACGTTGTTCTTGTCGCGGTGCCCGCCCGTGGCGGTCGGGAACAGCGGATCGTCCAGGCCGCCTCGGTGCGCCGCCTTGTGCTCGGCGAGCACGTCCCGCAGCACCGGCAGCACGTCGATCGACCGCATGCCCGCGTCGGTCTTCGATCGCCCGACGTCGAGCCGCGCCCGGGCGAGGTCTAAGTCGCGAACGAGCAGGTCGCCCGCCTCGCTCACGCGCGGACCGGCGAAGATGAGCGTCGCGACGAGCGCGTACCGGCCACCGGTGCGACTCATGCGGCCAGCGTCGAGCTCGCGGGCGGCGTCGAGGATCGCGACGAGCTGGTCGACACCGTCGAGGTGTACTGGCCGGGGCCGCTCCGCCTTCAGCCGTCGCCGCTTCCCGCGGGCGGGATTCGCCGGCGCATGCCCGTCACGGCTCGGGATTCGCCCGTACTCGATCGCCTGGTCGAGGACCGCGGCGAGGGTCTTCAGCGTCTTGTTGATGCTGTCGGCCGACAGCGGCCGCAGCTTCCGGCCGGCGGCGTCGCGCAGCGGTCGTCCGCTCGCTGTCGCCTTTCGCCGTCGCTCCGCCTCGGCGACCTTGGCGCGCTTGTAGCGGTCGACCTCCTCGATCGTGATCGCCGACAGCCGGAACCGTGCAAAGTGCGGGAGCAAGTGGACGGACAGCGCCCACTCGAGGCTTTCCATCGTGCGCTGCGAGAGCCCGTCGCCGCGGCGACCGGCGACGTACTCGCTCGCGAACGCGTGGAACGTCGGCTCCTCGCGGATCGGCTCCGGGTCCGGCTCGGGCTCGGGCGGTCGCCAGATCCCGCGGCGGACGTCGGCGAGGACGTTCGACAGCTCATCCTGCGAGCGCTTGCGGGTCCAGCCCTCCGAGCGCTTGCCGAGCGTGACGTAGTGGCGAGTGCCGTACGCGCGGAAGCGCAGCGCGAACGTGACGTCGCGGCCGCGATTGCGCTCGATGACCTGACCGGTGGCGGGCCTCATGAGGGTTCGCGTCCCTCGCGCACGCCCGACGCGTGCAGGCTCAGCGCCTCCTCGATCTTGGTCGCCCTCTTCGGGCCGATGCCGTGGATGCTCGTCAGCCCGTCCTCACGCGCGAGTTGCTTGACGGCCTCAACGGTCGGCGCCTTCCAGTACAGCGCCCACCACTCGCGGGACGGCACGAGCACGGGCCCGCCGCCGTGGTCGGTGTAGAGCGCCTCCAGCTCGCGGATGCCACCGGGGCCGTGCGCGATCGCATCGCGCTCACGGTCTATCGGGTCGTTTGCGCAGCGGCTGCAGAGGGCGAGCCCGAAGTCGCCGATGCCGTCCGCCGGTTCGGCGCAGCAGGCGCACGGGATGGCCGACTCCTCCGGCTCCGGGTCCGTCAGGCACAGCTCGCAGAGCTCCTGGGCGTGCGCCTTCCACACCCGGGCGAGCAGCCCGCCGCCGAGCTCGTCGACTTCGTCGAGCAGCGTCGCGATCACGTCGCGCGCTGACTCGCGCTCCTCCTCCGTGAGGCTCAGCCTCAACGGGCCGTGGTGGTCGTTACCGTGGTGGTCGCTCATGGAGCTCATACCTCCTGGGCCGGGCCCGGGTCGCCGTGGAGCTACTACTCCGCTGGTTGGCGCCGGGCCGCTCTATGTCGTGAGCTTGAAGCCGATCCCGCCGGCCAGCAGCAGCACCATCAGCTCGTTGAGGCTCATGCCACGACGGCGAGCCTCCTCGACGAGCTGCTCGTGCAGCACCTTGGGCAGTCGGACCGGAGTCCGGACCTTGGGTTCGCCCTTGTCGCTCACGCCACCTATGGTGCCAGATTTGACACCCCATAGCAAGTCCTACGGCGCCCTCGTGCCCTTGATGGGAAGCAGCTCCGGGCCGGTGCCCGCTCGCGGCGCTCGCCGGCGACGCCGAATCGTCGGTTGAGCAGGCGCTTCGCCCGCGGTGGCCGACTGCTCATGGTGCAGGAGGTCGCCGGCGCCGAGCGCTGCGACGACCCGCACGGGATCGAAGCGGAGCCGCGGCCGCGGGCCCTCGCCGAGCCGGATCGCGCCGAACTCATCCGCGCGCGCCCGGACAGTCGCCGGCTTGAGGTTGAAGCGGCGCGCGATCTCCGCCGCGTCGACCAGCTCGACGGTGACCGCTGTCGCCGGAGGCCTGTCCATGCGCTCGAGCACGAGCTCGGCAACGCGCTCAGCGAGCAGCTCGAGGTCCTCGGCGGCGAGCCGGATGGGCGCGGTCACGACGTGCCCTCCGGCTCGTCCGGGACCACCACGCCGAGCGCGAGCTGGCCGTCCGGCTCCGTCGCCGCGGTCCACGCCGGGCACACCGCGTCAGCGCGTACGGATCGCGCCCCTTCAGTACCTGGAACACGTCCCAGCGCTGCGCCTGGTCCGTCCAGTCGATGCCCTCGAGCCGCTCGGCCACGGCGAGGTAGTCGTGGCCCCACTCGCGCGCGACGTCGTCAGCGGTCGCCGCTTCGTGATGCTCGGCGAGCGTGCGGAGCAGCGCGAGCCCGCGAAGAGCCTGCGGCTGCTTCAGCGGTGGCGTGGCGCCGACGCTCGCCGCCAGCTCCGGGAGTAGCGAGCTCGGGCGGCCAGCGTCCCGGAGGGTCTCGAACGGATCGCGCCGCCGCCCTCGAGGTAGATGTCCGCGGACGCCCGGCTGCCGGTCCCGACGATCCGCGCTGAACTGATGCGGAGGCCTAGCTTGTCGAGTCCGTAGAGGACCTCCAGCTCACGCCTCGCCTCGTCGGCCTTGAGGCCGCCCGCCTCCACGCGTTCGTTCCAGCTGCGAGTCGCGCGGAAGTGCAGCTCGTGGCCGATCCGCGTCCGGTCGCAGCCGTTGCTGCACTCGAACGTTGCGGCGCCGTCGACCTCGGTGATTGTCACCTGACCGGCGCACGCAGGACACAGCGCGACGTGATGCCCGTTGTCGCGTGCGGGCGGGAAGCCGAACGCCCTCTCGAACTCAGCGAGCAGTTCCTCGACCGTCATCATCGCGGCCACCAGGCGAGCGGACGGGCGTGCTCGCCGGCGCGCGCGGCAAGCTGGTGCTGGACGTACGCGCGCACCGCCTGGTCGAGTTCGGGGTCGCCGGTCGTCTCGCCGCTGTCTTTGAGCGGGTGCGGGAAGGTGGGCTCGCGGCCGTCTGTGAGAACCGAGACGGTGCGGGTCCAGCCGCGGCCCTGGAGGTGAAGGCGCATGACGCCGGGCTGCACGTCGCGAACGAGCATCTCGACGGGCTGGGTCCTACGCCGCCGCCGCAACGTCGACGTTCTCGATCTCAGGGCCGGGCCCGGGTCGCCGTGCCGCTGTTCCCGGGACCTCGCCGGCGGGCACCCGAGCGCGGCCGCGACCGCCTCCTGGACGCGCGGCGACGGGACATACCCGTGCTCGAGCAGACTCACGTAGCGGCGCGAGCAGCCGGCGCGCGCGGCGAGGTCCTCCTGCCGCCACCCGCGGGTTAGGCGGGCGAGGCGGAGCGGGCCCGGGGCGACGTCATCAGCACGGGGGACTCGCACTCGGGGGACGACTGCCATACAGGCAAGCGTGGCCGCGACGCACGACGTCGCCTATAGCTTTTCCCCCACCTGAAAGCTTTTCCCCCACCTGTTTCAGCGGCGGGCGAGCGCGCCACGCACGTTGTCGCGCGTGACCTTCGGCTTGGGGTGCCCCCCTTGGTCCGCTCGATGGTCAGCTTGGTCGCGATGTCCCGCTGCGACATGCCGCCGTCCGCCAGCTCATAGACACGCTTGTCCCACTCGCGCTCGAGCCCAGGTCGGCCGACGACCTTGCCGGACTCCTTGGCCTGGATCACGGCCTTGTTCCGGGAGTAGATCCCTCGCTCAGATGCCCGCCCGTGCACCTTCCTGGCGATGCGCGCTCTCCGCCTGACCCCGTCCGCGTCCGACCAGGCCGGGTCCCAACCCTCGGCGTCCGCCGGGTGGTAGACGCGGCGGAGCGACCCGTCGATCACCCGCAGCTCGCTCGGCAGGCACGGCGGGTCGGCTCGTGCGGCGGCGATGACGGTCGCGACCGAGTAGCGCTTCGCCGTCGCCACGGCCTTCGTGTCGAGAAGCCCCTCGGCCTTGATCGTCTCGGCCACCTGGACCTGGTGGTCGTGCGCGCCGGCCCGGTTGAGCTGCGACAGGTAGCCGGGCCGGCTCTCGTGGAACGCCTCGCCCTTGCACCGGTTCGAGCAGTAGCGGCCGCGGCCCTCCCGTTCGGCCAGCCATGACACCGGCCGGGTGAAGCGCCTGCCGCAGCGGTCGCACGTCAGCTCGACCGCTGGCTCGCCGCGTGCGGCGTGGTCACCGCAGCGGCCGCTGCGGCCCGGCGCCGGCGCGTCGCACCCCGGGTACGAGCACGGGCACCGGGCGAGATCCTCTCGGAGCTGCTCGAGGTCGACCACGATCACGTCGCGCTGGTTGCCGGGCCGCTCGACGGGCCGACCTCGCAGCTTGCCGCTCTCGAAGCCGTCATGCAGTGTGCGGCGGTCGATCCCGACCACGCGCCCCGCCTCGGTGAGCGTGAGCTCCCCGGGTGCGAGCTTGATCTGCCGTACGCCCTTCTTCGCCGCCGAGATCTTCGCCCCGACCTCGGGAGGTCGCTTCGGCTGCGACCGGTGCACTGGACACGAGAGCGGCGGTCGGCCGGGGGTGACATCCCGCTTGTACTCATGCCCACCGGCCTCGCACCAAGCGGTCACCGGCGTCCCGTTCACCATGCCTAGCCAGGCTACGGCCCATGTCGGACAACATCGTCTGACCCGACCTCTGGCCTCGCGGACAGGCGGTCAAACGGCGCGGATCCGCCGCCGGACGCGGGCGCGGGCGCGGTGCCGCCATCGTGGTGCCCGCTCCCGCCGCGGCCGGTGGCCGCAAGCGCTTAAGGAAAGGCCGTGAGCGTACGAAACATAAGCGGCCCTGAGGTCGCATAGAAGTGCTCGACCTCGCCGGAGATTGCGGCTCTCGTCTCCGAGCTTGAGGCGACGCGCTGGACCGGGCGTCCCGGGTACCCGATCTACTCGATGATCGGTATGGCGCTGGCCAAGTCGATCTACGCCGTTCCGACGTGGACTCGCATTGTCGCGCCGGCCAACGAGCATCGTGCCCTGCGCGCCGCCATCACTGGCGGTACCCCGGTCCCGTCCGTATACGCCTGAGGAGTAGGCCGCTTCGCCGCAAGCGCGAGGCGTCCCGGTCGGCGCCGGCCCGAGCTGACGCGTTCGAGCCCCGCTACGGCGACCGCGCGGATCATGGGGAGCCGGTGCCGTAAAGCATCGCGATCACCTGCGTCGCGTTCGCGCACACCGCGAGCGCGTCACCGGCCGGCACGGTGATCTCCTGAGCCAGCCCGTGCGTTGGCATCCAGGGGAAGCCGCTGGATGCGGTCAGCCCGGTCGGAGTGCCGGACAGGCGCACGTCACCGGTGCCGGTGATGTTCGCGAGCCGCAGCAGCGCCGAGCGGCTCGAGCGTGAGTTGTCAAAGACGACGCCGGCGGTCGGGGTCGCGAACATCTGCGTGGCGATCATCAGGCCGCGTCCTCCTCGGCGGCCACGACCGCTCGGAGCGCCTCGACGTACTGGTCGTCGCGCATGCCCCGCTCGCGCATGAACGAGCAGACCTTGCGGTCGAGCTCGCCTCTCTCCGCGATGACGGCATCGCCGCTGATCGACTCGGAGAGCGCTTCCTGCTCGCGCATGTAGGTCAGCGCATCGGAGTACTCCATGCCCTGGCGAACGAACACCATGGCGCGCGCGTCGACCGCCGCCGAGTTGTCCCAGTCCACCGGACCGCCGTGCCCGCCGGCGCTGCGGTAACGCAGCTCGACCGAGGCGATCGTCGAGCTGACGATCTCATCGAGCACACGCGGGTCGGCGCGCAGCCGGTCCGCTCGAGCTCGGTAGATCTCGGCGAAGTCGGCGCGGTGTTCGGGTCGTAGCCGGCCCTGGCGGACGAGGTGGTCGAAGGTGCTGTCGAGGTCGGGGGTCATGGGGTGTCTCCTGGCGATGGGGGCGAGGCGCCCGGCGGGCTCGCCACTGCCGCCGGGCGCGTCGGGGGGTTGGACGTCGCGGGCGACTATCCCGCGCGTTTTGGGGCGGGATAGTCGCCCGCGATGCCCCGGCGGATCACCGATGAGATGCTCGACTTGGCCCGCGATCTCATCGCCGCCGGCGTCACGATGCGGGAGGCCGCAGCGGCGCTCGAGTGCACGAGCGCCACCCTCCGCAACTACGGGCTGCGAGACGACCCGGAGCGTACGCGACAGCGGTGCGCCGAACACGCGCGGGGCCTGAATAAGCGGTGGACACCTGACCTCATCGTGGCGGCGATCGCCGACTGGGCGGAGCTGTACGGCGCGCCGCCCGCGGCCGCCGACTGGAACCCCGCCATGGCACGACGGCAGGGCCGCCCCGATCGAGCTGAACGCCACGCCGCTGGCGACTGGCCGTACTACCGCTCGGTGGTCGACTACTTCGGCAGCTGGTCCGCGGCGATCGAGGCGGCGGGCTGGCACGCCAGGCCGCCCGGCAACCCCCAAGAGGCGATCCTGCACGAGCTCGGCATCGTCGGCGTCTACGGCGAGGACGGCCAGGACCGGCCCGGCGCGTACGCGATGCGAACCGGGCACCGGCTGCGCGAGGCCGTGCTGACCGCCCCCCGCTGGCGCCCGCGATGAGCGACCGTCGCGTGTGCAAGGGCGCGAACAAGGCCGGCGATCCGTGCGGAGCGCCGCCGCTGCTGGACGGCGACGGCGACTACTGCTCGGCGCACGACCGGACGAGACCGGACGTCGACCGGTTCGGCTCGCCCGAGCAGGCCCAGGCGGCGGGTCGTCTCGGCGGACGGCCACGCAAGCCGCGTGCCACGGAGCTCGCGCGCCGGCGCCTCGAGGAGCAGGTCGCCGTCGAGCTTCGCCGCCAGGGCTACGACGTCGAGCTTGTGGACGGTCGCGCGCGGATCGTCGGCGAACCCCCCGGCTGGCGGCGGCACGGCCGTCGACGCGCGCGTCGATAAGCGACGTCGATGGACGAGGCCCGCTTTCACGGAGATTCCACGGGATTTCATAAGGTTTTCGGCCAGCGCGCGCGCCCGCGCGCGAGGAAAGCGGGCATTTCGAAACCCCTCCCACGCGCCCGCGCCGGCGCGCGAGGTGAACCGTGAGCTCTGAGCGGCCCGAACACCCGTTTGCTCCGCCGCCTCCGTCGCGCGCTCGTCGAGGACGCCCGAGACTGAGATCCAGCTCGCGATGCAGGTCGGTGCGCTGCGTGCCGCGGGCCGTGGCTCGGACGAAATCGCTCGACGTCTGGGCGTCCCAAAGACCGAGGTGCCGCCTAGCGGACGCTCGGCTCGAGCGCGTCGCGCGGGCCCGGCGCGACGGCGTTTCTGAAGCGGCCTCCTGCGAGCGAGAGCAGGAGGTCGCGCGGGCGCTGAGGCGCGGCGTGGCGTGCTTCGAGACGACCCGCTCGGCGAGTCAGTGGGCACCGCGCGGCCAAGCGTGCCGGAAAGCAGCCGAGACACCCCGAAGTAGCGATTTCGTGAGCGATGCTCAGGTGCCATCGTCCTCCTGGAGGTGCGCTCCGGCATCACGCCACGCGAAACCATCCACCCATACATGCCAGCCGTCACACGTAGCGCCGCTCAGGTCCGTTCTGCTGAGGCTCGCGCCAGGCATGGTCTGCCCGTTGAGGTGCGCGCCCTGCAGACGCGCGTTGTACAGGTTGGCACCCGCTGAAATCCACGCCGAGCAAATGTTTGCACGCTCGAAGTTCGCGTTGGTTAGCGTCAACGCGCCCGAGCTCGGCCCCGTTGAGCGATGCCTGTCCGAGCTCAGCATCGAGCAGAGTCATTCCATCAACACAGCGTCTCGAGAAGGCGCCGTCGAGCTTTGCCTTCATCGAGATTAGCGCGCTCGAAGTTGCCCGTACCCGCCAGCCGCGCGCAGCTGCAGATCAATGCCGACGACCTTCGACACAGGCAGGCTTTGTCTGCGAGAGGTCGATCTCCGGGAGGCTGTTCTCGTCCCCAACGTACCGGCGCCGAGGACGTCATGATCGCCTTGATGTCGACCCGGCGCAGGCGGTGGCTCGGGCGTGCCGGTGCTCCGATCTCGGATTCGGCGCCCTCGGCCCGCAGAGGGTCTGCTCCTCGGCAGCCACAGGAGTTCTCGCGGACGTACGCCATCAGCGCTTCGATGATCGGACCGTGTTCTTCGGCAGGACTCATCGGCGATTCGTTCGAGCGCGTAGGTAGGCCTCCAGCCTTTATCCTCCATCTTGTCGCTGCCGAGCTGGTCGGATCGCCGAGTCGGAGCGCTCGGTGGTCTGGCCACGGCGGTTGAGAGCGAAGGGTTGCCGCACCGTGTCGACGCGCCGATAAGTGCGATCGCGCCTCAGGCCAAGGCAAAGAGCGCGGTACGGACTTGGCTTCGAGCCTCCTCGCGCTGGACGGCGTTGAGTCCTTCGTGTTCGTCAGCGCATTCCAGCACCAAGCCTGATCAGCACGAGCGCGATCACGGCCAATACGGCACATGCCACTATGCCGGCCACCGCCCACACCACCACGCGTACGTCCCGAAGGCATGGCGCGCACTTTCGCGGTTCGGGTCGTTGACGCGCAACCTCGGCGGCCCGGGTTCAGCTCGGGCTATCCTATGCGCACCGTGCGCGGTTAGGATCGGCGACTAGTCGATTCATCTTTTGGGAGGGAATCACCCGTGCCCGACGAGCCCAGCCCTGAGCAGCCGCGCGACGCCAAGGCGGAAGCCGCGGCGGCGAAGGCGTATGCCAAAGCCCAGCGCCCCTGGTACAAGAAAAAGCGCTGGATTTTCGCAATCGGCACGGTCCTGCTGATCGTCGTGATCGCTGCGGCCGGCGGTGGCGCCGAGGAGGATTCCGAGCCGACCAGCGAGCAGACAGCCGCGTACCGCCGACCGAGGAACCCGCCGCCGGGACGAGCCCGCCGCGGAGCGAGCCTGCGGCCGAGGAGAAGCCCGCCGCGGAGGAGGAGCCTGAGATGACCTCGGGGCAGGAGAACGCTTTGCAGGCAGCGCAGAACTACGTCGACATGTCGGGCGTTCTCGAAGGCGGGCCTCATCCAGCAACTGTCGTCTTCGGCAGGCGACGGTTACTCGAAGGCTGACGCGACGTTCGCGGCGAACAACGTGGACGCCGACTGGAACGAGGAGGCTGTCGAGGCGGCGCAGAACTACCTCGACACGATCGCCGATGTCTAAGGCGGGCCTGATCGAGCAGCTGTCGTCTTCAGCGGGTGACAAGTTCACCCCGGCACAGGCGCGCTACGCGGCGAACAAGGTCTACTGATCTGGCCGAACCTCCGGCGCTCCTCTTTCGGAGGAGGGCTCGGAGAAAGCCGTCTGGCCTGCGGCCAGGCATCGCGGATCCTGGCCCAGGTCACGCTCCGGTCGCTTCGGCTTGACCTAGGCTGGCCGGTGAGGCACCGGAGCGGGCACTGGCCCCGCCAGCCCGGGCACCATGTGGCCGGCGTTGCGCTGTAGAGCGGCGGACGTCGCCCTTGACCGCCTGCTCGCGAAACAGGAGCGGTTTGGCTCGTGCAGTGGCTGACGCGGGAGGCGCGAACCTTCTCTGTCAGAGCTTTCGCAGCAGCCTGCGGGCCCGCCAAAGCCTGAGTGCAGATCAGTGTCTCGTTGGCGCCTGCTCAGCGGGGACGCCGCTTCCGATTCGGGCGTTCACCAGAATCGCCTGCTCCGCCGGCAAGACGCTGTGGTGCTCCAGGCAGATCGTAGACCGGCTCCACCGACAGGACCGCGAAGAACCCGAGCTGCGGCGGCTGGCCGTCCATGACCAGCGACTCGGTCGTGATCTCCCAACGCATCCTCGAAGCCCATGAGCGCAGCAGAGCCACTGAAGCCGCCGCGCGCTATGGCCCGAGACGATGGAGTCGTGGGTACGTCCCTGACCGCTTGTCGACGACGGTGTTGACCTCCGCGCGCGCAGAGATGAGCACGGGTCCTGAGCCGAACGGATCGGCGGGTAGCCCATGATCAGCACGGGCTCCAGCGTGAGGCTGTCGCCGAGCCAGTCGTCGAGCCACCCAGCCGAGCTGCACGAACCAGCGTCCCGGCCGGGGTCTCGGGCGCGGCACCGGTCGCGGATCGTCGCGCGAAACGAGTGGGCCCTCGAGCCGCAGCGCGGCCGACATCGACGTCGGGGTCCGGTGCAGCATCGGCTCACCGATCCAAGCGGTCGACCCCAAGGGGCGACCAGTCGCCGAGGAATACTCCACCGTACTTTCGTATCGTCTTCTCGTCTTCGGCGATCAAGTCGCCGGTGGCGTCGATCTCGTGCAGACGGTTGCCGTCCACGACGTCGCGCGCGGTGACCCAGATGTTGCTCAGCCACGTCGAAGCCGTCCCGATCTGCTGATCGCGGCTGGGGTCTCAACGGCCACGTAGGCAACCACCGCGCGGTTGTTGTTGAAGAGCTCTTCGCGCCCGGCCGGCGTCCACGGGCGAGGCTCTCGCGGCACCCCTCAGTGAACGGCGCAGGTGTTCCCAGTCGAACGGCCTCGGCAGCGCCTTCAGGCGGTCACCGTTGTTCTTCTGAACATCAGGTCGATGCTGGCGTCCGATCGCAACGACGCCGACTTCGCGAGCACCTGCGCGCTTCGGCGCCCACCGAGCAGCGGACTGCACGCTCCGCGCCGGTCGTCCACATGTCATCGAACAAGAGCATCGTTCTCGCCGTCGAGCGACCGCAGCGCCCGGAAGCGGTCCAGGTCGTACCGGTGCCCCGGCACGGTGCTGTCGGTCGTACGAGGATGCGCTCGAAGCGATCGGCGGTCGCCCCGACGATCTTGCACAAAAATCGTGCGCAGCCGCGGCCTTGCGTTCGTCTCGAGCGACCGTGCCCGACGGGACAACGATGACGATCCCGAAGTCGGTGGCGCCGGCTGCCCTTGCAATGCAGGCTCCGTGCTGGCGCAGGAAGCACCATGCCACGGCGGCCAGCTCAAGTGTGAATCCTGTCGCCGGATCCTCTGCGTCGCGCCGATCCTTTTAGTTGCGCAGGGATGATGGTGTTCATCTGCTCACAGATCGACGCTGTACGTGATCGGAACAAACAACGTCCGTCGCTTCGGGGCTGGTCCCCGTCGCATCGTAGCGCGTCGAGAAGCCCGAGTTCCGAACCGCCGAGCAGACACTCGCAGTATAGCCCGGCCCCGCCGCTGCTGGGTTCAGCAGCAAGTTCGCGTCAGGGAGCGCTGTACCATCGTCAGACAGACCACGCACGCCGCTCCATTCGTCTGACCTTCAGGAGGCCGTTAGCTCAGCCCGTGATGCGCGAAACTCGGTCGCGTGCTCGCGGTCGAGGATCTCGACGACCTCGTTCGGCTATGTCGATCACATGAGACCCTGGCCGCTCGGCGTGCAGCTCGGCCCAGTCCGTACTCCATGAGCGACCTGAAGCAGGAAACAACCGGCCGGCCGTGTTCTCCTAGCGCCAGGCGCGTCTTGCATGCGAGCTTGCCGCTCGTGTTGGACGCTCTCGATCTACGACGGTTGCTCGCGCGAACCCGGACATCACCGCGTTACGCGCCGGAAATCGTCCACGGCCGCGGCCCCTGATCGGGCCAGAAGCTGCGACACGACCGCGCTGAGCCTCTGCTCAGCTCGCGCTGAAGCTCAGCATTCTCCTTCTGGAAACATAGTCTCCTGAGGCCGGCGGCCGACGACGCCGTCCGTGCTGCCGCGCACCTCGAGCGCCGCCCTGTGTTGCCGCCGTGTCGATGCCGGCGGCTAGGCCGCTTACAACGACGTATCCGGCGTCGACCATGCGTCGCGCCATCTTCGCTGCGCGGGCGACGCCGTCGCTCCGTACGGTTCTTCTCGTCGTTTCCCAACGATGGCGATCGACCGTTCTATCGCGTGGCGGCGAGAGCGCCGCGGATCAAATACAGCATCGGCGGCCGGTTCGTGGACGGTATTGCAGGTTCTCCGGGTACTCGGGATCTATGCACCGACGTGATCGTCATGCCCTCGGCCTGCCACGACTCGTACCTCGGCCTCGATTACGTCGAGGCCGACGACATCTTCGCGCTGGCCGTCGGAGAACAGCTGCGGGTCCTGGTCGGCCCTGCTGAGGACGCGCTCAAGCGCGACGACCGCGCTGCCGTGGTCCTCGATCAGGTCGGCGACTTCGCGGGCGGGAAGGCCCGGGCGGCGAAGAAGCGCAACGATCGCGTGCTGTCTCCCGAGTGCTGGTCATCGCAGTACGAACACGCGTTCGATAATACGCATAGCCACGGACGTACGGTATCTACCCGCTGCCGACGTCCGACCGACGCGAGTCGGTGGACTGGGCCATCACGTCAGGGCTTGAGCGCGACCGAACGCCGCCATCGTTGCCCATGCGCCGGACGGGATCGGCGCGATAAGGCTCCCCCGGCATCGTGCGCATCCCGGCCGCCCCAGCGTGCTCGCGCGGCATCGCGCCGCTGACACGCCCCGAGGAGGGCCGGTCGTCCCGGCTGATCGCGGCCGCGCGCGGCGGCCCGGTAGGGGGCACCGGAGCGGGCACTGGCCCCGTCACGCCCCGGCACCACGGAGCCGGCGTGGCGCTGTAGAGCGGCGGACGTCGCGCTTGACCGCCTGCTCGCGCCTCAGGAGCACGCCAGCACATTTGCGCGCCGTCGACGCGCGGATCAACCTCTCGCTGCCGCTGCTGCCGCTTCTGCCAAGCGGCAGCGCGGTTGCGCCGCACTGGCGCACCCCGTCCAGGAACGCGACGAGCTTGGGGCGTCGGAGAACGCGACACCCGAAGATGACCACGACGAACGACCGAGCGCTGGCGCGGCAGCTCTGGCCGTCCGTTAGAGCCGACGAGAAGATCCGGCCGACGGCCGCAAGGATCGCGTTGTACTCTCGTCGTCAGCGAGGCGCCATGCCACCCTTCCGCTTCCGCTCCGCACCGCCAGGACGCGCCCGAGTCCCCCGAGGCGCTGTTCCGCGACCTCCGCCCCCGCGATGCGGCCGTCAGGGACCTCTACCTCCGCCAGGGGGACGTGCTTCGCGCTTATCACGAGCTGAGCTCCGCAGCCGCGCGACGTCGCGCTCGAGCTACCGACGGGCGCCGGCAAGACGCTCGTCGGCCTGCTCGTCGCCCAGTACCGCCGCCGCGCCTATGGCCATCGCGTGGCGTTCCTGTGCCCAAACGTCCAGCTCTCCCGGCAGGCCGCCGCCAAGGCCGAAGGCTACGGCATCGAGGCGATGGCGCTCGTGCGCAGGCAGCGCGACTGGGACCAGGCGGATTTCCAGCGCTTTCAGCGCGGCCGCGCGATCGCCATCTCGACGTACAGCGCCGTCTTTAACTCGAACCCCCGCCTGGACTCGGCGCAAACTCTGATCCTTGACGACGCCCACGCCGGCGAGGAGCCCGTCAGCAACCTGTGGTCGATCCGCGCCGCGAGGGACACCGAGCTCTACCGCGCGATGCTCGCGCTCGTCGCCGACGCCGTGCCCGCCGCCACGGTCGACCGGCTGCGCGACGACGACCTGCAGGGCCAGCGTCGCCGCTACGTCGAGCTTGTGCCGCCCCTCGCGCTTTACGACCGGGCGACGGCTCTGCGCGAGACGCTCACGGCCCATTCCCCGCTCGGCCAGCACAACCGCTACGTACTGGACCTCATGGCGGACCAGGTCCACCGCTGGCTGCTGTACTTCGGGTGGCGCGACCTTCTGCTGCGACCGCTCGTGCCGCCGACGTCCGACCACACCCCCTTCTCGGGTGCCGAGCAGCGCGTGTACATGTCCGCCACGCCCGGTACGGGCGGCGAGCTCGAGCGGGCGTTCGGCGTCGCGGCAATCGCACGGCCGCGCATGCCCACGCGCGACGACGAGCGCGGCTTCGGACGGCGCCTCTTTATCACGCCGGGCGCAGCCCTGTCGGCGGAGGAGGCCGACGAGACGATCCGGGCCGCGGTCTCGCTCGCGACCCCGCAGCGCGCGGTCTGCCTCGCGCAATCGGGGGCGGAAGATCGACGAGATGGTCGAGTCGGTGGTGCCCGAGGGCACGGAGGTCGATCTCCGCCGACCGCATCGAGCGCGACCCCTCCTCGTTCGTCGACTCGGAGCCGGCGGTGCTAACGCTGGCCAACCGCTACGACGGCATCGACCTCCCGGACCGGGCCTGCCGCCTCATCGTCATGAGTGGGCTCCCCGACGCGACGCATCTGCAGGAGCGGTTCCTCGGCGCGCGGCTCGGCGCGGGGCGCGTGCTCGCCGAGCGCATTCGCACGCGCCTCACGCAGGGGTCAGGCCGCTGCACGCGCAATCCTCAGGATTACGCGACCGTGCTTTTGCGCGGCAGCGAGCTCATTGACTTCTGCTCTCGCGACGAGCAACTGGCCGCGCTGCGCCCGGAGCTGCAAGCCGAGATGCAGTTCGGGCTCGACAGCTCAGAGCAGGAGGAGCCCGACTTCCTGGGCATGCTGAGGTCCTTCTTCGCGCAGGACGACGACTGGACGCAGGCCGACGACTACCTGCGGCGGCGCACGACCGAGGTTGACCGGACGCCGCCCTCTGGCAGTCAGGAGCTGCAGGAGGCGGCGCGCTACGAGGTCGAGTCGTGGCTGGCGCTGTGTCGTGGCGAGGAGGCGCGCGCTGTCGATTTGGCTCAGCAGGCCATCGACCGGCTGGGCGGCGATGCGCTCCGTCCCTACCGCGCGCTCTGGCTTTACCTGGCCGCCTCCTGGTCGCGGATGCTTGGTGAGGCCGGCGACGCCGACGCCGTTGGCGTCGCGGACCGCCTGCAGGCGGATGCCGAGAGCGCGGCGCGGGGGCTCAAGTGGACCCCCCGGCACCCGCGCCGTCCGGTCCCGCCTGTCGAGCCGGAGCGCAGCGACGTCCGGGCCGAACGCGCCGCGGCGCTCCTCGAGGGTCTGGGGATTCGCGGCACGAAGTTCGAGCGACACCTTGCCGGGGTCGCGGAGGCGATCGGCGTCGACCGCGCGGACCCGTTCGAGCGCGGGTTGCGTGAGCTCGGCGAGCTGCTGGGCTTTGAGGCGGTGCTGCCGGAGGGCAATGCAGCGCCCGACGGCGTGTGGGCGACCCGATGGCCTGTGGTTCGTATGGGAGGCCAAGACGGCCAAGAAAAGCGACGGCCTTCTGGACGCCGAGGAGGTGCGCCAGGCCGAGACGCATCCGCGCTGGGTCGAGCGCGTCCTGGGCTGGGCGCGCCCGGCGAAGGTGGCGACCGTGATCGTCATGCCGACGCCGGCGGCGGACGCCGCGGTCGCCGACGTGGGCGGCGAGCAGTGGGTCGTGGCGACGTCGGTCGTCCGCGCGCTCGCCGCCGACGCGGCCGACGTCCACCGAACGATCCGAGGCAAGGCCGCCGGCCTGGACGACCTCGGCCGGGCGGCGGCGTTCGCGCGCGAGTGGTCCCGGCGCGGCCTCGACACCGAGAGCCTCGTGGGCCGGCTGACCACCGTGTCGGTGACCGCGGCCGCGGGCTAGGCCGGAATCAGGTTCACGCTCGAGGTATTGGCCTCAGCAGCAGATGGGCTATCGCGGCGTCGCGCCTGTGCTGCTCTGCGACGGTGCTCACGACGCCGCCCTCAGCGCGTCGGAGATCGGCGTGACCCACTCGGCCGTCATCGCGTCGGCCTCTGCGCGCTTCCACGGACGCATCTGCGGGCCTACCTTCGGTGAGCGCTGCAGCTGCGCTGCCCAGACCTCATGGCGGTCGGCGCCGAAGACGTTTACGACAGCCCACTCCTTGCCGTCGTCAACGGATCGCGTGAGTGTCGCGGCCATCCGGCACGGGCCGGCGAGGATCAGCGGGAGCGCCACGTCCTTGACGAACTTGGACTTCGCTTCAGCGCCCTGCAACCAATGAGCAGCGATGCGAATTAGCAGGATCGCGTCGGGCTGCACAACCGCGAAGATCGGGCCGGCGTCCTCGGCTGGTCCGCGGAGATGCCAATCGCGCCGCATGGTCCCCTTCATGATCTCGACGAGGTCATCGAAGTCGCCGGTCCACTCCGTGCGGGCTTGGCCAGCCGGTTCCAGCGGGAGGGCCAACGCCCGTCCGCCCTGGGTGCTCGCATCCGGGCCGTGTGTGTCCATCAGCCGGACGGTACACAGGGTTGGGGGACGATGATCCTCCCGGCGAGGGGAGTGGGTAGCGAGGCCGGACGCGTACGTCGCGGAGCCGCCCCAAGCACGCGCTACCGCGGCAGGGAACCGAGCGGAGCGTGCCTATTGCGGTGGCTTGCGCCGCGGAACCGGAGCGTCGTGGGTGCGCGCCTTGCGAGCTTACGACAACGGCTCGAACGCGTCCGCGCCGTGCGAGCGGCGAGCCTGCCCCCAGGGCCGGGCAACCCGTCCACGAGGAGGACGGCGACCGCCGTGGTATGGCTGTTGTCTGGCTCGCAGTGGCCCTCCTAGCGCTGCGGCTTGCGCGAGCTGAGCCCGGCCCAACCGGTATGTGACCCCCTTTCGGTCGGGGGACGACGCCACGGCCGGGCCGCGCGTGACCAACGCGCAGCCCGTTTCGCCCGGCTGATCGCCGCCGCCCAGGGGGCTGAGCGCGCTCCGCATTGGGCACTCGGCCTACTCCGGTGCCCACATCGGCAGATATCCGCGCAAATCGAAGGTGATCTGCATCGACGCCCAGAAGCCCCGTGGGCGGCCGATCCCGCGCCGTAGCGCAGGATCGGAGCCGTTAGGCGTCTAGCAGGCGCCCGGCCTCCTAAGGAGTAGGCCGCTGGTTCGAATCCAGCTCGGGGCGCCTCGATCAAGATCCGTTTGTTGGCCGCGCCGCAACCGGCGGCGGCGTTGTCGCCACGGCCCAAGTGCGACCTCCCCGAACGGCAGGCGCGGTAACTAATGCATCAAATGGAATTGATGTACTCTCCCCCGCAGTGGTCGCCACCGCAGCACATGGCGCGGGCTCACCGCCACGATTTCTCTCGTTGGCGGGCCATCCGTTGCGCTGGCGGCTGTTGAGCGAGCTGGCGCGGAGTGATCGGCGCGTGAACGAGCTCTGTGAGCTGGTGGGGCGGCGGCAGAGCCTGGTCTCGTATCACCTGCGCCGGCTACGCGAAGGTGGCCTGGTCTGGATGCGTCGCAGCGCTGCCGACGGCCGCGACAGCTACTACGTCCTCGATCTGGCGCGCTGTGGAGAGCTTCTCTCGGGCGTCGGCGCCTCGCTGCACCCTGGCCTTGCGCCGGCGCCGATCCAGCGTGAGCGCCGCACGCCGCTCGCGCGCGTGCTGTTCCTGTGCACCGGCAACAGCGCGCGCTCGCAGATCGCCGAGGCGCTCTGTGAGCGGCTGTCCGGCGGCGCCGTCAGCGCGGCCAGCGCGGGAAGCCATCCGAAGCCGCTGCAGCCCGACGCGGTGCGGGTCCTGCGCGAGTGCGGCATCGACATCTCCGGGCGGCGCTCCAAGCACCTCGGCGAGTTCGCCGGCGAGCGCTTCGACTACGTGATCACGCTCTGCGATCGCGTGCGCGAGGTCTGCCCCGAGTTCCCGCACCGGCCCGGGCTGATCCATTGGAGCATCCCCGAGCCCGCGGACCACGATGCCTTCGAACGAACCGCGACGGAGCTTTCGACCCGCATCGGCTTTCTCATCCGAGCAATCGAACAGACGCAGGAGGTGACCGAACGTGCCTGACGAGCTCGTTCACGTCCGCTACATGGTCGACGACGTCGAGGACGCCGTCGCCTTCTACACCACCCACTTCGGCTTCAGCGTGCGCACCAACTTCGCTCCCGCGTTCGCCGACGTCGTCCGCGGCAACCTGCGGCTGCTGCTCAGCGGCCCGACGAGCTCCGCCGGGCGGCCGATGCCGGACGGCCGGACGCCCGGACCGGGAGGCTGGAACCGCATCCACTTCCTCGTCGAGGACATCGCCGCCGAGGTCGAACGGCTGCGCTCCGCAGGCGTGAAGTTCCGCAACGACATCGTCACCGGACCTGGCGGCCAACAGATCCTGCTCGAAGACCCCTCCGGCAACCCGATCGAGCTGTTCCAGCCCGCAGGATGACTGGCCGCTAGGGCCGCGTCGTCGACGCTCGGTCGGCCCGACGGCCGTTCGCGGGCGGAAATGTGGAACCCGCGTCGGGCCGCTCTGGCAGACTGAGCAAATCATGGCCGGCTTTGCAGGAACGTCTCCGAGCGGCGCAGGAGCGATGCTGCGGCTGATCCGCGACGGCCGCGCGCGCACCCACGCCGAGCTCGTCGAGCTCACGGGCCTCTCGCGCTCGACCGTCGCCCAGCGCGTGGACGCGCTGCTCTCGCGCCAGCTCGTCGTGCCCGCGGAGCCGGGCGCCTCGCGCGGCGGTCGCCCGCCCCGGACGTTCGCGTTCAACCGCGACGCGGGCGTCGTGCTGGCGGCGGACCTCGGCGCCACCCACTCGCGCGTCGCGGTGACGGACCTGGACGGCGACGTGCTCGCCGAGACGAGGGAGGACATCCCGATCGCGCAGGGGCCGGAGGTCGTCCTCGCCTGGCTCGAGGAGGCGCTCGACGGCCTGCTCAAGGAGTCCGGCCGCGACCGCGAAGACGTCCAGGGCGTCGGCGTCGGCGTTCCGGGACCGGTCGAGTTCGTCACCGGCACGCCGGTGGCGCCGCCGATCATGCCCGGCTGGGACGGCTACGGCGTGGCCGCGCATCTGCGCGAGCGCTACGGCGCCCCCGTGTTGGTGGACAACGACGTGAACATCATGGCGCTCGGGGAGTACTGGTCGCGCTGGCGTGACACCGACCACCTCCTGTTCGTGAAGGTCGGCACCGGCATCGGCTGCGGCGTCATCACCGACGGGCGCATCCACCGCGGCGCGCAGGGCGCGGCCGGGGACATCGGCCACATCCACGTGCCCGACCACGACGACGTCATCTGCCGCTGCGGCAACATCGGCTGCCTCGAGGCGATCGCCGGCGGCGGGGCCATGGCCTCGCGCCTGTCCGCGCTCGGCGTGCAGGCCGACAACAGCCGCGACGTGGTGCGCCACGTCCGCGACGGCCGGCCGGAGGCGATGCGCCTCGTGCGCCAGTCCGGCCGCGAGCTCGGCGGCGTCCTGGCCACCGCCGTGAACTTCTTCAACCCCGGCGTCATCGTCATCGGCGGGGACATGGCGCACGCCGACGAGCATCTCCTGGCCGGCGTGCGCGAGGTCGTCTACCGGCGCTCGACCGCACTCGCGACCCGCTCGATCCGCATCGCACGCTCGACGCTCGACGACCGCGCCGGCATCCTCGGCGCCGCGGTGATGGTCACCGAGGCCGTCCTCTCGCCCGACGCCGTCGACCAGGCGATCGCCGCAAGCGCCTAACGTCGGCCTAGCGGTCCGGCCGGTCCGGATAGACGTCGTCGATCGTGGCCAGCGCCGCGTACGGCGCGCCGCCGGCCGCGCGCGCGATCGCTTCGGCGCCGCCCGCCAGGCGGTCGAGGACCGCGACCACTCCGCAGACTTCGTGGCCCTCCGCGCGCACGGCCTCGATCGCCTGGACGGTCGAGCCGCCGGTCGTCACCACGTCCTCGACGATCAGGCACCGCTCGCCCGGCCCGAGCGGCGGACCCTCGACCCGGCGCTGAAGCCCGTGCGCCTTGGTCTCCTTGCGGACGAAGAACGCCTTGACGTCGGCGCCGCCCGCCAGCGCCGCGCAGGCCGGCGCGTCGGCCCCCATGGTCAGCCCGCCCACCGCGGTCGCCTCCCACTCACGGGCGTACCCGGCGACTAGCTCGGCGAGCGCGCCGAACCCCGCCGGGCGCAGGATCGCGCGCTTGGCGTCGACGTAGTACTGCGCGGTCGCGCCCGACGTCAAGACCACCTCGCCGATCACCAGCGCGTGCCGGCGCAGCTCCTCGATCAGGGTGTCCCGGGCCGCCATCGCGGGGTGATGCTAGGGCCGGGCGCCGACGGTCCGTAGACTCGCTGGCGTGGAGCACGCCTTCGGCTCGGCGACCCTGCCCCTCGGGGTCGAGGAGGAACTCCTGCTCGTGGCGGAGATGCCGCCGCACGGCCTGGACCACTTCGCCGGCGAGCTCGTCGACCGCGTCGGGTCGGCCCACGTCAAGCCCGACGTCTACGAGGCGACGGTCGAAGGCGCTTCATCGGTGTGCGCGACGGCGGCCGACGCCGCCGCCGAGCTCGAGCGGCTCCGGGACGCGATGCGCGACGCCGGCGCCACGCTCGTCGGCGCGGGCGTGCACCCGACCGCCGCCTTCGGCGAGGCCGCCCACGTGCGCCACCCGCGCTACGACCACATCCACGACACGATGCGCGGCCTGATCGAGCGCACGCCGACGTGCGCGCTGCACGTCCACGTCGGGATGCCCGACCCCGAGACCGCGATCGCGACCTACAACCGCCTCCGCAGCCACCTCCCGCTGCTCCAGGCGCTCGCCGCGCACTCGCCGTTCTGGCACGGCCGCGACTCCGGCTTCGCCACCGCCCGCGCCCAGCTCTTCCGTGGCTTCCCGCGCGCTGCGATCCCGCGGGCGTTCGCGGGCTGGGACGACTACTGCGAGGCCGTCGACGCCTGGGTGGCGGCCGGCGCGCTGCCCGACTACACGTACCTGTGGTGGGACATCCGCCCGCACCCGCGGCTCGGCACCGTCGAGGTGCGGGCGATGGACGCGCAGTCGCGCTTGGAGTCGGTCGCCGGGCTCGCCGAGCTCGTCCACGCGCTCGCGATCGCGTGCGCCGAGGGACACGGCGCCGTCGAGCCCGCGGAGGCGCTCACCGAGTCCTCCTTCCGCGCCGGCCGCGACGGCCTGGACGCCACGATCTGGTCGGGCGGCGCCCTGCGGCCGGTCCGTGACGTGGCCGCCGGCGTCCTCGCCCTCGCCCGCTCCTACGCCCGCGGCGATGCGCTCGACGGGGTCGAGCGCATCCTGCTCGAGGGCAACGGCGCCGACCGCATGCGCCATGCGCACGCGGTCGGCGGGATGCCCGCGGTGCTCGGGCGGCTCGTGCGCGAGACCGCCGAGCCGCTCTACGAGTACACGCGCACGACGGTGCCCATCCGCACCCAGCTGTAGATCGACCACGCGTTCGGGATCGGCACGCGCAGGCAGCCGTGGCTGGCGTTGTAGGGCGGGACCGACGGGTAGCCGTGGATCGCGTACCCGCCGATGAAGTAGCTCGAGTGGACCATGCCCTTGGCGTTGGTCCCCGCCGACTTGCGGTAGACGCTGAAGCGGCCGATCACGGTCGGGGTCGCGGGCGCGCCCGTCGACGTGTGGTAGACGCGGTAGACCTTCCCGCGCCGGTTCATTAGCGCCAGCACCTGGCGCGAGAGGTCGGCCTCGACGTGGCGCCCCTCGCCCGGGTACTTGGGCCTGAACGCGCCCTTGCCGGCGAGCACGCGGCGCACGATCGCCTCCGACGGCGAGTACGTCCGCGCCAGGCCGTTGACCTTGCGGTAGGCCATCACCGCCCGCGCCGTCGGGTCGTCGAACACCCCCGTCCGCGACACCGCGTAGTGCAGCTTGGCGAGGCCCTTCTGGAACAGTCGCGTCATCGTGCCGCCGAGGACCGGCTTCATGACGTTCACGCGCACCTTCTCGCTGCGCGCGGTGTCGAGCTCCGGGGTGGCGAGGTGAACGGCGCTGACCACCACGCGGCCCGCCCTCGGCGTGCGGAACGGGGTGAGGAACTCGCCGGCGGTGCCGGTCGAGTTCGGCTGCAGCTGCTCGGTCTGCTCGTGGACATTGCGGCCGTTGCGGAAGAAGCGCACGACGACGGTCTGGCCCGCGACGTACGGGCGCAGGACTCCGCGAACACGCCAGGCGGTGCGCGTGAGCGCGACGCGGCGCTCGCCGTCGCGGTGCACCTTCTGCGCCGTGAGCTTCAGCGTGCCCTGGACCGGGGCCGGCGTCGGCTCCGGAGTCGGCGTCGCGGGCGGCGGGTCCTGCGCCGCCGCGGCCGCGGGCAGCAGCAGCGCAACACCGATCGTGACGGCTAGGCCGGCACGGGCGTGGCGCGCTCGCCGGCGCGCGTGACCAGCAGGGCGATGGCGAGCGTCGTCGTGACGCTCCCGGCGATCAACAGCAGGAATCCCCACCAGGGCAGCTCCTTCGTGAAGCCGAACGAGATCGAGTTATGAAACGCGTGCAACATGATGCACGGAAGCAACGACGACGTGCGAAGAAACAGCACGCACAGCGTCATTCCGAACAGGCTCAGGATGATCGTGCCGATCCAGTCGCCGCTCGGCAGGTGGACGAGCCCGAACGCCGCGCCGGTGATCACCACCCCCGCCAGGGCCCCGATCCGCTCGTGCAGGACGCGGAACAGGAAGCCGCGGAAGAAGAACTCCTCGGCCAGCGGCGCGACGAAGCAGGTCATCGCCCCGAACGCGACCAGGACCACCGCCGATTCCTCGGCCTTGAGGTCGGTGACGATGTCCTGCTCCTCGGGCTGGCCGAAGGCGAGCCCGACGACGACCGCGCCGACCCAGAACGCGGCGTAGGCCGCGAGCGTCCAGCCGAGCGCGGACCCCCAGCGCGGCCTCCGGAAGCCGAACGTGGCCGGCGTCGGGCGGACGGTCGCCAGCCATCCCGCGACCCCCACCGTGCAGGCGATCAGCGCGGCGTCCAGCACCACCGTGAAGCTGATCGTCGCCGCGTCCGAGTCGGTCAGGCTCTCGACGTCACCGCCCGTTGCCTCGACGACGACGGCCGCGACGATCTGCACGACGAGCACGGCCACGAACGCAGCCAGTACAACGAGAAACGGCGCCCACACCGGCACGCCGACAGGCGGCAGCCCGTCGGCGGGCGGGCGCTCCGGCGGCGCCGCACCCTCCGGCAGCTCGGGTCGCAGCGGCGGCGACCCGGGGTGCTGGAAGGAGGGCGGGACGCTCGTCATCTGCTCTCTCAAGCGTAATGACACAGCGCCGGAAGCTCGGCGAGCGTGCGAATCACCGGCACGCCGGGAGGAGCGACCGCAGCCACGGGCCGGTGATCCGTGCGAATCACCGGCACGCCGGGGGGAGCGACCGCAGCCACGGGCCGGTGATCCGTGCGAATCACCGGCACGCCGGGGGGAGCGGCCGCCGGTCCGTCGCGCGCCACGAGCACCGCTCGCAGCCCGGCCGCGAGCGCGCCCTCCACGTCCTCCCTCGGCGCGTCGCCGGCGTGCAGCGCGCCGGCGGGCTCCGCGCCGGCGAGTCGCAGCGCATGCTCGAAGATGGCGCGATCGGGCTTGGCGCGGCCGAACTCGGCGGACGCCACGGCGCCGTCGAGGAGCGGCGTCAGGCCGGTCTCCGCGAGCCGCTCGTGCAGGGAGTGGTCCCAGTTGGACACCACCACGAGCGACAGGCCGCGCTCGCGAAGCGCCAGCAGCGCCGGCGCCGCGTCGGGATAGGCGCGGAAGCGCAGCGAGGCGAGCAGCGCGCCGGTGAGGTCGCCGTCGATGCCGAGCACGGGGCGCATCGCCTCGGCGGCCGCGCGCCGGAGGGCGTCCACCGACGCGGCGTCCCGGCCTTCGTGCAGATGCGCGCGGTAGTAGGCGATCTCGGCCTTGATCGCCGCCTCGGCGGTCCCGAGCGGGACCTCGACCCCGAGCCGCTCGCGCAGCTCGTCGCGCAGCCGCGGCGCGGGCGGCTCGAAGTGGAGCAGCGTGCCGAGGGCATCGAGGAGGACAGCTCGTAATCGGCGGCCCGGACGGCCGCCGTCCCCGTCAGGGCGCCGACCGGATGTCGGCGCGGGGATGTCATTCTCCGCCATCCCATGAATCTAGGCACCCTCGACGAGTTCTGGCGTTCGAACGACGAGTGGATCGCCGCAGTGATCACGATGGTGATCGCGTTCGCGGTCGCCTACCTCGTCGATCGCGCGTTCCAGCGCCGCGGGGAGCGGCTTGCGAGCTCGCTCGTGCGCGGCGACATCTCGCCCGAGACCGCGACGCGCCTGCGGTTCGTGCGCCGCTTCATCTACGCCACGATCCTGCTGATCGGCCTCGCGATCGCGCTGTCGCAGTTCTCGGGCATCAGCCGGATCGCAGCCAGCATCCTGGCCTCGGGCGTGGTCGCGGCGGCGATCATCGGCTTCGCCGCGCGGCAGACACTCGCGAACTTCGTGGCCGGTGTGATGCTCGCCGTCACCCAGCCGATCCGGGTCGGCGACTGGGTCACGTTCGAGGACCACTACGGCGTCGTCGAGGACGTGCGGCTCAACTACACGATCCTGCGCACGGCCGGTGAGCAGCGCGTGCTGATCCCGAACGAGAAGCTCGCGGCCGGCGTGATGAAGAACGACACGCTGGCCGTCGACGCGGTCGGCGTCGAGGTGAACCTGTGGATCCCCGCCGGCGCCGACGCCGCACGCGCCGTCGAGGTCCTGAGCGGCGAGGGCGACGTCGCGATCGCCGAGACCGTGCCCTGGGGCGTCCGCCTGGCGGTCGGCGGCGGCACGGTGTCCCCGCCCGAGCGCGGCCCCGGCGAGGCCGCCCTGCGCGCGCGCTGCCACGCGCGCCTGCGCGAGGAGGGATTGCTGGAGGGTTTCGGCGGGCCGGGCCGAAGCTGACGGTGTCTACACTGGGTGGTTCGCGCCGCCCCCGCGAACGACCCTGTCATGAGCCGCTCGCAACGCTATAGGCGACGCCGCCGTGGTCGCCACACGTCACAGTTCCTGCTCGCCATCATGGTGGTGCTGGTCGGTGTCGGCATCGCGGGGCTCTCGGTGGTGGGCTGGGTGGTCTCGACCGCCGCGTCCGCGCCGGCGCTGACCACGCTCAAGGAGCGCGACCCCGGCTCCAACACCGAGGTGCTGGCGGCCGACGGCACGCGCCTCGGCTTCATCTCCGCGGACGACCTGAGCCGCCCGGTCTCGGGCGATCGGCTGCCGCAGGTGCTCAAGGACGCCACGGTCGCGATCGAGGACGAGCGCTTCTACAAGCACCAAGGCGTCGACTACGAGGGCATCATCCGCGCCGCGGTCAAGAACTTCATGAGCCGGGAGACCGTCGAGGGCGGCTCGACGCTGACGATGCAGCTCGTCAAGAACCTCTACACGGCGGACCGCACGCGCGAGGGCCTGGCCGGCTACCAGCGCAAGATCCGCGAGGCCAAGCTCGCCGAGGAGCTCGAGAACGAGCACTCGAAGGAGTGGATCCTCGACAAGTACCTCAACACGACGCCGTACGGCACGGTCGGCGGGCAGACCGCGATCGGCGCCGAGGCGGCCGCGCGGGTGTACTTCAACAAGCGCGCGTCGCAGCTCAACCTGCGCGAGGCGGCGCTGCTGGCCGGCCTGCCGCAGGCGCCGTCGACCTACTCGCCGATCAAGAACGCCCCGGCCGCCAAGCGCCGGCGCAACGACGTGCTCGACAAGATGGCCGAGCTGGGGATGATCACGGCGCAGCAGGCCCAGCGGGCGAAGCGACGCGGGCTCGACCTCAACCCGTCCGACTACTTCAGCCGCCGCCGCGAGAGCTACTTCTTCGACTACGTCAAGGACGAGCTGATCAAGGAGTACGGCCCGCGCACGGTCAAGCTCGGCGGCCTCGTCGTGCACACGACGATCAACCTCGACATGCAGCGCAAGGCGCGCGAGGCGATCGCCAGCCAGCTCGGCGACATCGGGCCGTCGTCGGCGCTCGTGACGATCAACCCGAAGAACGGCTACATCCTCGCGATGGCGTCCTCCGGCGACTACGCGGACTCCAAGTTCAACCTCGCCGCGCAGGGCGAGCGCCAGCCCGGCTCGTCGTTCAAGCCGATGGCGCTGATGACGGCGCTGCGGAAGGGCGTGGACCCGAACGCGACGCGCTACACGTCGGTGTCGCCGACCCGCATCAACGACCCACGCTACGGCCCGCCGTTCGAGATCAAGACCTACGGCGGCACCAGCGGCGGCAACATGAGCCTCTGGCAGGCGACGCTCCGATCCGACAACTCCGTCTTCATCCAGCTCGCGATGGACCTCGGGCCCGAGAACGTCGCCGACACAGCGGTCGACATGGGGATCAAGCGCGAGCACGTCCACGGCTACCCGGCGGAGTCGCTCGGCGGCCTCGAGGAGGGCGTCTCGCCGCTCGAGATGGCGACCGCGTACGCGACGATCGCCTCCGGCGGCTACCGCAACCGCCCGACAGCGATCACCAAGGTCACCTTCCCGGGCCGCAAGTCCGAGCTGCCGCGGCGCTGGAAGGTCAAGCGCACGAAGGTGTTCGAGGACGGGATGACGTACGAGGCGACGCAGATCCTCGAGCAGAACATCATCAGCGGCACCGGCCCGCGCGCCGCCACCGGTTGCCCCGCGGCCGGCAAGACCGGCACCACCGACCGCAACACCGACGCCTGGTTCGCCGGCTTCACGCCGCGCCTGGCCACCGCGGTCTGGGTCGGCTATCCCAACGACCGCACCGAGATGTCGACGCTGTTCTACGGCGGGCCGGTCGACGGCGGCACGTTCCCGGCCGCGATCTGGGGCACCTACATGAAGTCGGTCAAAGGCAACTTCTGCGGCTCGTTCCCGCCGCCCAAGGTGCCGTTCCACTCCTCCCCGTTCTTCGGCGAGTACGCGAGCACCGGCGGCGGCAAGCTGGGCTACAGCGACAGCGAGTCCGACGACGAGTCGGACCCGGCGCCGGTCGCGCCCGAACCGACGGCCGCGCCCGAGGAGAGCGACCCGAGCGGCGGGACCGAGTTCGACCCCGAGCAGTACGAGTCCGAGCCGCAGGGACCGCCCGAGACCGACAGTCCTTAGGACGGTGGACCGGCTACTGGTATAAACGGCCCGGAGTCGAGCACGAGTCGGTGGAGGTCTTGCAGGAAATGGCAACGGGAGTCGTGAAGTGGTTCAGCGACGAGAAGGGCTTCGGCTTCATCACCCCGGATGACGGCGGTCAGGACGCGTTCGTCCACTTCTCCGCCATCCAGGGAGACGGGTTCCGGACCCTCGTCGAGGGCGGGAAGGTCGAATACGAGCTCGGCGAGAGCCCGAAGGGCCCGCAGGCAATGAACGTGCGAGCGATCTGAGGACGCGTCCGGCTTGGCCAAGGAAGAGAAGGTCGAGTTCGAGGGCGAGGTTGTCGAGGCGCTTCCGAACGCCATGTTCCGGGTGCAGCTCGACAACGGGCACGAGGTCCTCGGCCACGTCGCGGGCAAGATGCGGCGCTTCCGGATCCGCATCCTGCCGGGCGACCGCGTCCGCGTCGAGGTCTCGCCCTACGACCTGAACCGCGCGCGGATCGTCTATCGCCATCGGTAGGGAACTCCGCCTGATCGAGGCGATCGAGGGCGCGCTCGAACGCCGGCCGGGATCGCGGGTGCTGCGCTGGCTCGGCGACGACTGCGCGGTCGTGCGGGCCGGGGGAGTGGCCGCGGTGTCGACCGACGTGATGGTCGACGGCACGCACTTCCGGCTCGGCGCGGGCTGGACCGCGCGCGACGCGGGGCATCGGGCGCTCGCGGGCGCGCTGTCGGACCTCGCCGCGATGGGCGCCGAGCCGGGCGAGGCGTACCTGTCGGTGGTCCTGCCGGCGGCGCTCGACGACGACGAGGTGCTGGCCCTCCACGCCGGCGCCGAGGCGCTGGCGGCGGACTGCGGCGTCACGATCGCCGGCGGCGACCTCGTGGCCGGGGCGGCGCTGACGATCGCTGTGACCGTCGTGGGCTGGGCCGAGCGCGAGGACGAGCTGGTCGGTCGCGACGGCGCCCGGCCCGGCGACCTGGTGGGCGTGACCGGCGACCTCGGCGCCGCGGCAGCCGGGCTCGCCGTGCTCGACGGCCGCGCCGAGGGCCCGGTCGACCGCCACCTCCGCCCGCGCCCCCGGCTGGCCGACGGGCGCGCGCTGGCGGCCGCGGGCGTGCGCGCGATGATCGACCTCTCGGACGGGCTCGCGCTGGACGCGCGACGGCTTGCCGAGGCGAGCGGCGTGCTGCTCGAGCTGGACACCGACGCGCTCCCGGTCGCGCCGAGCACGGTCGAGGTCGCACGCAAGCTGGGCGTGTCCGCAGCCGAGCTCGCCGCCACCGGCGGGGAGGACTACGAGCTGTGCTTCTGCGCACCCGAAGCGGCGCGGGCGGCCGTCGAGTCGGCCGTCGAGGTCAAGTGGATCGGCCGCGCCACGACCGGTGTGCCCGGCGTGAGGTGGCGGGGGGACCCGTCAGCCGCGTCGTGGCGCGGCTTCCAGCATTAGGCGGCGGATCATTGCCTCTGCCACCTTCTCGGCGTCCACCGAGTAGTTGTTGCGCGCGACGCGCTCGCGGAGCTCCTGCACCTTCATCATCCGTGACTCGTCGCACCGCTCGAACCGGCGTCGTGCGCCGGTCTCGTGTTCGACTGTCAAAACGGTCATGTGAACGTACGTCGTCACGGATCGGCCGTCGGATGATGGGGTGAGCACCCGAAACCGCTTCACGGCCGCTCCAGCCGTGCGAATACGACAATCCGCTGCGCCGCCGAGTAGAGCGGATGGCAGGCGGACAGGACGAGGCGGTCGTGGTCGACGCGATCGATCACCGAGATCTCCGTGGGCTCCACGATACGCGTCCGCTCTACCCGGTAGGCGAAGCGGCCGTACGGCATCCGCAGTTCGATGCGGTCTCCGCGGTCGAGTTCGTCGATGCTGCGGAACGGGGCGCCATAGGTCGTCCGATGGCCGGCAATCGCGACCGTCCCGTGCTCGCCCGGCAGCGGCGTCTGCGGGTAATGGCCGGGGCCTGCCCGGAGGTCGCTCGCGCCCGTGCCCTGCACGAACACCTCCGAGACGCCGATCGCGGGCATGACGATGCGGCCCATCGGGTCGCCCGGATCGAGCCGCCGCTCCAGCGCGCGGGCGCGGAACGCCAGCCGGCGCCGCGGGTCCGGGATCCGCTGCAGCGCGCGCTGCTCGTGCGGCTCGAGCGGCGCCTGCTCGAGTTCCCGCAGCTCGTCGTCGAGCCGGCCCTGCTGGAGCTTCGCGTAGACGGCCGACACCGGCTCCTGCCACACCAGGGTCAGCCCTGCGTCGGCGAGCAGAATCACGCCCGCGACGATCAGCACGGTCGAGAGCGCGCGCAGCGTGCGCCGCGCGGTCATCGGCGCAGCGCGGACTCCGTGCCGCCGAGCGAGCCGGGCCCGGCGTACGTGGCCGGGCCGCGCGTGCGCAGCTGATCCGGCTCCGCGGTGGCCTCGACGCGCTTGCGCGTGCGCAGGACGACCAGCAGCGCCGCGAGGCAGGCGACCAGGCCCGCGGCGACGATCGCGACGCCGAGCGAGAGCTGGCCCGACGCCGCCGACAGCAGCGTCATCCAGGCCAGCTCGAGCGGATTCAGCGCCATCGCGCGCGCGACGTAGACGGCCACGATCGCGAACGGCAGCAGGCCGGCGAGGATCACGGCAGCGGCGGCCCAGCCGCGCAGGCGCGACCCCGGCGCGGCGGCGAACAGCCACAGGTGGGCGGCCGGGAGCAGCAGCGCCGCGGCGTACGGGTTGACCACCCAGACGAGCGCGGCCAGCGTGCACAGCACCGCCCCCGCCGCGGCCGCCAGGCTGCCGGCGACCGGGCTTCCGCGCTCGCCCGCGCGCGCGAGAACCAGCGGCCGGACCCCGAACCAGCCGAGCAGGAGGACCACGGCCACCGACCCCAGCGCGATGCCGGCGGCGCGGTCGAGCGGCGGGAGCGGCAGCACCGGCGCGTCGGGCGGCTCGAGCGCACCCGTGAGCCCGAGCGCGCGCGTCCAGATCCAGGCGAGCACCACCGGCAGCGCGGACGCGCCCAGCCAGGCGAGCCACGGCCCGACCGGCAGGTGCCGGCGGCGGACCCGGAAGAACCCGTCGAGCGCGGTCAGGAACGCCGGCAGCAGCAACGTGCCGACCAGCAGCCGGACGGCCCAGTCCGGCAGCACGTTGCGTAGCGTGACGATGCCCTCGGGGCTGTCGGGGAACGCGGCCCGGCCCTCGACGTCGCCCTGCGCGGCGTCGATCGCGCCGACCGCGCGCAGCGCCGCGCGGCCCATCGCGTCGAGCCGCCCGCGCCGGACCGGCGCGCCTGCGGCCGGCCCGCGCTCGCCCGAGGCGCTGATCATCACGGCCGGCAGGCCGGCGTCGGCGAGCACGCCCTGCTCGGACACCGTGACCGGCAGCGCCCGCCGGATCCACTGGGCCACCGCCCGGCTGCCTCCCGGCCGGCCGGCCTCGGCGCGGACCGCGTTCTCGACCGTGCGCTGGAGCGCGAGCGGCGTCGGCCCGGGGCCGAGCGACCACGGCACGACCCACGGCTTGACCGCCCGGGCGCCGGCCATGTCGCCGAGCACGATCACCGCGTCGATCGCGTCGGCGTCGACCCCGTCGGCCCATGCGCGCGCGCCCGTGAACCCCTGTGTGGCGCCCGAGGTCGAGACCAGCACGAGCGTCTTGCGCAGCTCGCGCGCACGGAACAGGCGGGCGAGCTCGAGCATCGCCGCGGTGCCGGAGAGCTCGGCGAGCGCGGGCCGGCTCGTCGCGTCGCGGTGGCTGAGGATCACGATCCGGCGGCTCGTGAGCCCGGGGCGGACGCCGATCACGGTCTCGATGTCGCCGCTGCGCTCGCGCGTGACCTCGAAGGCCGGGCCGTCCGTGCGGTCGGGCCGCCCGAGCGTGTCGGCCACGCGGTCGGCCAGCGCGGCGTCGTCCGCCGCGCCCGGCTGCCGGTTCGGGAACGAGCGCGCGAGCTCGTTGAGGGAGTTCTCCAGCGGCGCACGGGCGCCGAACGCCCGCTCGCCGTCGAACGTGTCGGCGGCCAGCGGCGAGGTGACCGGGTCCGGCCGGTCGACGAGCGAGAACGCCACGATGAACAGCGCGACGAGCGCCGGGAGGAACGCGGCCCGGTATACCCGAACGTCGAGCACAGGCCGAGGGTACCTCTCACTATCCTCGACCCTAGAAGCGAACATGGCCGATCGCGCCCCACGCATCCTGCTCGTCGACGACGAGCAGCCGATCCAGACCCTGCTGTCGTTCCCGCTGCAGCGAGACGGCTACGAGGTCGTCCAGGCTTCAGACGGCCGCGAAGCGCTCGCGCGCTTCGGCGAGCAGCCGTTCGACCTCGTCGTGCTCGACCTCATGCTGCCGCGGATGGACGGCCTGGAGGTCTGCAAGCGGCTGCGCGCGGACGGCTCCACCGTGCCGATCATCATGCTCACGGCGAAGTCCGAGGAGATCGACAAGGTGCTCGGCCTTGAGCTGGGAGCCGACGACTACATCACCAAGCCGTTCTCCATGCGCGAGTTCCGCTCGCGCGTGAAGGCCGCGCTGCGGCGCGCCGGGATGGTGCAGCCGGAGACCGACGACGAGCAGCCGATCGACGTCCGCGGCCTGAAGATCGACCCCACGAAGCGGACGGTCACCCGCAACGGCGACAGCATCGCTACGACGTTCGTGGAGTTCGAGATCCTCACCGCGCTTGCGCGCTCGCCCGGGCGCGTGTTCACTCGCGACATGCTGCTCGCACGCGTGTGGGGCGACTCGGCGTACCGCGACCCGCGGACCATCGACGTCCACATCCGCCACCTGCGCGAGAAGATCGAGGCCGACCCCAAGGAGCCCGAGTACCTGTTCACGGTGCGCGGGGTCGGCTATCGGTTCCGGGACGACGAGGAGTAAGCCACTTGATCGGGCTGCGCTCGTTGCGGAACCGGCTGGCGGTCGTGTTCGGGCTGATCGTGCTCGGCGCCATCGGCACGATCTACCTGACCGTGACGCCGCGGCTGGAGGAGCGGCTGCGCAACCAGAAGCTGGAGCGGCTGCAGGCCGACGCTCGCGGCTACGTCGAGGGCAGGGGCCAGCTGGCCGAGATCTACCTGCCGGAGGCGGAGGACGTGCTGCCGGACGCGCGCGTGAACGCGGCGGCGGTCGGCTCCAGCGCCGAGGTGCTCGTCCTCGACCGGCTGAAGGGCCGCCCGGTCGCGCTGGCCGGCAACTACGACTCGGCGCCCGACGGCGGCATCGTCGAGACGGACATCCGGTCGCTGGCGCTCGATGCCGTCGCCGCCGGGCGCCCGGTGGCGGCCACGGCCAACACCGGCGCGGGGCGCCAGGCCGTCGTGGCGTATCCCGTGATCCAGAAGAAGCGGGTCGAGGGCGTCGCCGTGTTCGCCGATCCGCTCGACGAGGTCGAGAGCAACGTCGCGCTCATCCGCCGCCAGATCCTGCTCTCCGGCGGGATCGCCCTCGCGATCGCGCTGATGGCCGGCTACCTCGTGGCCCGCGCGCTGTCCCAGCGCGTGGGGCGGCTCGAGCACGCCGCCCGGAAGGTCGCCGCCGGCGACTTCTCGAACCCGATCCGCGCCGACTCCGACGACGAGCTGGGCCAGCTCGCGGCCGCGTTCGACGACATGCAGAACCAGCTCGCGCGGCTCGACCGCGCGCGCAAGCAGTTCATCGCGTCCGCGTCGCACGAGCTGCGCACGCCGATCTTCTCGCTCGGCGGCTTCCTCGAGCTGCTGGCCGACGAGGACCTCGACGAGGAGACGCGGCGCCAGTTCCTCGAGCAGCTGCGCGGACAGGTCGACCGGATGCGCAAGCTCGCCACCGAGCTGCTCGACCTCTCGCGGCTCGAGGCCGGGGCGCTGGAGCTGCGGCCGGAGCCGACCGACGTCGGCCAGCTCGCGCGCGAGGTGGCCGGCGAGTTCACGCCCGCCGCGCACCGCCACGAGTCGGCGGTGCAGCTCGAGCTGTCCGGCGAGCCGATCGAGCTCGACTGCGATCCCGAGCGGGTCGCCCAGGTGCTTCGTATCCTGCTCGACAACGCGATCGTCCACACCCCCGCGGGCACCGGAGTGCGGGTTTCGGCCGCCCGGCGGAACGGGCACGTGCGCCTCGAGGTGTCCGACCGCGGCCTCGGGATCAAGCGACAGAACATGCCCCACATCTTCGAACCGTTCTTCACGTCCAACGAGGAGGCGCAGGGCGCCGGCCTCGGGCTGGCGATCGCGCGCGAGCTCGCCGAGCGCATGCAAGGCCGTTTGACGGTGCGGTCCGCTCCCGGGTCGACCACCTTCTCGCTGGTGCTGCCGGGATGAGGCGGCTGTCGATCGCGATCGCGCTGCTGGCGCTCGCCGGCTGCGGCGACGACGACAGCGGCGACAAGGGGCCTGCCGGCGCTGGGGGCGACGACGAGGCTCGCTCGCAGACCACGCGCGTCGAGGTCATCGAGAGCTCCGGCGAGGAGGGCGGGTTCGACGCGAAGGCGATCTACGAGAGCGAGGCGCCCGGCGTGGTCACCGTGGTCTCGCTGTTCGGCGCCACCGACCTGGACGACGTCGTCGGCGAGGGCGGTGGCGGCGGCGGGGGCGTCGGCTCCGGCTTCGTCCTGAACGGCGATGGCGAGATCGCCACCAACGCCCACGTCGTGGCCACCGGCCAGGGCGATGCGCTCCGGCGCGCGCGGCAGGTCTACGTCGAGTTCGCCGACGGGAACACCGTCGAAGCCGAGATCCTCGGCGCCGACCCGAACGCCGATGTTGCGCTGCTGCGGATCGATCCCGAGGGACTGAAGCTGCGCCCGCTCCCGCTCGGCGATAGCGCCGACGTCGAGGTCGGCGAGCCGGTGGCCGCGATCGGCTCCCCGTTCGGCGAGGCCCAGTCGCTGTCGGTCGGCGTGATCTCGGCCACCGACCGCTCCATCGAGTCGCTCACCAACTTCCGGATCTCGGGCGCCTTCCAGACCGACGCCGCGATCAACCCCGGCAACTCCGGCGGCCCGCTGGTCGACGGCGAGGGCCACGTGATCGGCATCAATCAGCAGATCAAGACGACGTCCGGCGGCGGCGAGGGCGTCGGCTTCGCGGTGCCCGTCGACGCGGTGAAGCGCTCGCTCGACATGCTGCGCAAGGACGGCACGGCGGACTACGCCTACCTCGGCGTGTCGTCGGTCGAGCTCTACCCGCAGCTGGTGGACAAGTTCGACCTCGAGGTCCAGGCCGGCGCCTGGGTGCAGGAGGTCAACCCCGGCGGGCCGGCGGAGAAGGCGGGCATCCGCGGCGGCGGCAGCCCGGTCACGTTCCAGGCGCAGGCGTTCCGGCCCGGCGGCGACGTGATCACGAAGGTCGACGGGAAGGCGGTCGAGGACTCGGCCGAGCTCGCCGACGTGATCGCCGACTTCGAGCCCGGCGAGGAGGTGCCACTCGAGATCCACCGGGACGGCGACACGCGCGAGATCAAGGTCAAGCTCGGCGAACGCCCGCTCGGTGACGTCGGCGGGTAGCGAGGTAATCTCCCCGCGTGCTCCAAGCAGTCGCGCTGGCCGGCAAGAGCCTCGCCGACTACACCCACATCGTCGGCCGTCCGCTCGTCGAGGAGATCCGGGAGCTGGCCGAGCCGCTGCGCGGCCGCCGCGTCGTGCACCTGAGCGCGACCGCGTTCGGCGGCGGCGTGTCGGAGATCCTCTACACGCTCGTCCCGCTCATGCGGGACGTCGGGCTCGACGTCGAGTGGCAGGTGATCTACGGCCGCGAGGAGTTCTTCAACGCGACCAAGATCATGCACAACGCGCTCCAGGGCAACCCGCAGGATCTCACCGAGGAGCAGTGGGCGACCTGGTCGCAGTACAACGAGATGAACGCGCGCGAGCTCGCGCGCGGGTGGGACGTGTGCATCGTCCACGACCCGCAGCCGGCGGCGATCTTCTCGCTCGTGCCGGAGAAGGCCAAGGGCTGGGTGTGGCGCTGCCACATCGACGTCTCGACGCCGAATCCGGGCACGATGGAGCAGCTCCTGCCGTACATCGAGGGGTACCCGCAGACGCTGTTTCACGTGGCGGGCTACGTGCCGCCCGGGATGAACGGGAACGTCAACATCGTCCCGCCGGCGATCGATCCGCTGGCGCCGAAGAACATGGCGCTCTCGCTCGAGGACGCGACGTTCGTGTGCAAGCAGTTCGGCATCGACACCGAGCGCCCGATGATCTGCCAGGTCTCGCGCTTCGACCCGTGGAAGGACCCGCTGGGGGTGATCGACGCGTACCGGATCGTGAAGGCGGAGCGGCCGGACGTGCAGCTCGCGCTGGTCGGCTCGATGGCCTCCGACGACCCCGAGGGCTGGGACTTCTACAACTCCACGCTCGCGCACGCCGACGGCGACCCCGACATCCACATCCTCAACAACTTCAACAACGTGGGCGCGATCGAGGTCAACGCGTTCCAGTCGCTGGCGCAGGTCCTGATCCAGAAGTCGACGCGCGAAGGTTTCGGGCTGACCGTCAGCGAGGCCCTGTGGAAGGGACGGCCGTTCATCGGCGGCAACGTCGGGGGTATCCCCCTGCAGGTGTCCGACGGTGAAACCGGCTACCTGGTCTCCTCGGTCGAGGAGTGCGCCTCACGGATCGGCGGGATCCTCGACGATCCGGTGCTCGGGCGGTCGCTAGGGCTGCGCGGCAAGGAGCACGTGCGCGCGCACTTCCTGATGCCGCGCTACCTGCGCGACTATCTGAAGATCTTCCAAGAGGTGTTGTAAGCGTGGCTCAGCCATTGGTGTTAGTGAGCAACCGCGGGCCGGTCTCCTACGACGAGGACGGGTCGGTCAAGCGCGGCTCAGGCGGCCTGGTGACGGCGCTGACCGGACTTGCGTCCCACCGCGACGCGATCTGGATCGCGTCGGCGATGACCGACGCGGACGTCGAGCAGTCCGACGAGCACGGCGGGCGGCCGTTCGAAGTCGAGGCGCCGGACGGCGGGACCTACCACGTGCGGTTCGTGGCGTCCGACCCGGAGGCCTACGACCGCTTCTACAACATCTTCGCCAACCCGATGCTCTGGTTCATCCAGCACTACCTATGGGACCAGAGCAACGCGCCGGACATCCGGCGCCACGAGGTGGATGCGTACGAGCAGGGCTACCAGGTCGTGAACCGGGACCTGGCTCGCGCGGTCCTGGAGGAGATCGACGGTCAGGACGAGCCGGTGGTGATGGTGCACGACTACCAGCTCTACACGCTCCCCGCGATGGTGCGCGAGGAGCGGCCGGACGTCTTCCTGCACCACTTCGTGCACATCCCGTGGACGCAGCCGGACGCGTGGCGCGTGCTCCCGTGGCGGATCCGCGACGAGCTGTTCCACGGGCTGCTGGCCAACGACATCATCGGCTTCCACACGCGGTCCTACCGGCGCAACTTCCTGCAGTGCTGCCGCGACCTGCTCGACCTGGAGGTCGACTTCGAGCGCGGCGTGGTGGTGTGCGAGGACCGCGAGGTGTGGGTGCGGGCCTATCCGCTGCCGATCGACTACGAGGCGACGCGGGCGGTCGCGCGGCGGGCCGGCGTGCAGACGTTCGAGGAGGAGCAGCTGCGACGGCGGCGGGAGTTCCAGATCCTGCGCGTGGATCGCGCGGACCTCTCGAAGAACGTCCTGCGCGGGTTCACGGCGTTCGACATCTTCCTGGAGCAGCATCCGGAGTTCGCCGAGCGGATCACGTTCACGGCCCAGCTCATGCCGTCGCGGACGGACGTTCCCGAGTACGCGGAGTACCTGGAGAAGATCGAGGCGCTGGTCGCGGTCGTGAACCACCGGCACGGGACGCCGGACTGGATGCCGATCGACCTGAAGCTGCGCGACGACCTGGAGGAGGCCGTCGCGTCGTACAAGCACTACGACGTGATGATGGTCAACGCGATGTTCGACGGGATGAACCTGGTGGCCAAGGAGGGCCCGCTGGTCAACGAGCGCGACGGGGTCTCGATCCTGAGCGAGAACACCGGCGCGCACGAGGAGCTCGGCGAGTACGCCCTGTCCGTGAACCCGTTCGACGTGCAGGAGCTGGCCGACGCCATCTACTCGGCTTTGACCATGTCGGCGGAGGGCCGGGCGCGGCGGGCGCGGGGTTTGAAGGAGATCGTCACGTCGCGGGACCCCGGCAACTGGATCGACGAGCAGATCGCCGACATCAAGGCCAAGGCGCGCGGGGCCACGGCGTCGGCCTAGGGAACTTCGGCCCGTACCTCGCCGCGGGTTGAACATCGGCCCGTACCTCGCCGCGGGTCGAACGTCGGCCCGTACCTCGCCGCGGGTCGAACTTCGGCATTGAGGGAGGCGGGCGCGGGAGTTTCGTGCGATCCGTCGAGGCCCGCCCGCGCGCTTCGCACAAAACCGCCGCCTACGAGGGGTTTCGTGCGAAACCGCGACCGGGCGCCTCCGAAATTTCACGAAACCTCCGGTCCCTCGCTCCCTCACCCAGCGCAGTTGTCGTTCGCACGTCCTACGGCCGCTCGAAGCCGAACTCAACCGGCGCCGGATCCGCCGCGCGCTCGTCGTCCCCGCTCGGCACATTCGTCCCGCCCTCACCGGCCACCCCCTTGTCGCCCGCGCGCGGCACGGTCGTCCCACCCTCACCGTCGCCCACGCCCGGCACGGTCGTCCCACCCTCACCGTCGCCCGCGCCCGGCACGGTCGTCCCACCCTCACCGTCGCGCACGACCGGCGCAGTCGTCCCACCCTCACCGCCTCCGCCACGGCGTCCCGCCCGATCCCGGCCGTCGCGCCCGCCCGAGCGAATCGTCCGCCGCCCGTCCTCCGAGCGCGGCCGGCGCGCGCCGCGCTGCTGTCCGCCCGCGCGGATCGTCCGCCGCTGTCCGCCCGGCCGAATCATCCGCCGCCGCTCGCCACCGCGCCTACGCTTCGACGCGCCATCCACGCGCTCCATCGGCCGCCGCCCGCCCTGATCGTCGAGCGGCGTAGGCTCGATCCCGGGCAGCGCCGGGTCGGGCGGCGCGAGGCGCGGCCACGCGACCACGAGCGCGACCGCGAGCGCGGCTGCGGCAGCCTTCGCCACGTTCCCCCAGCGCAGTCGGCGATGCATGGCAGGGGTAGGCTCGCGCGGCGGCGGGTTCGCCCCGCACTGCTAGCATGCGCCGCCGCATGGCCAGGGAAGCCCCCGTCTACGACCTCATCCTGCTCCTCGACACGACGATCGAGCAGGAACGCCGCGACACGATCCTTGCGAACGTCGAGGACGCGATCGACCGCGCCGGCGAGCTCGTCGGTCGCCACGACTGGGGCAACCGCCACACCGTGTACGAGGTGCGTAAGCACCCCGAGGCCGACTATCACCTGATCCAGTTCCGCGGCCCGACCGCGCTGCTGGAGCAGCTGGACCACAACCTCAAGATCACGGACGGCATCCTGCGCTTCCGGATCATCAAGCTCCGCCCCGGAACCGCGGCGCCGCCGGACCTGCGCCCCGCCGCCATGGCGGCCGCCGCCCCCGCCGCGCCCGAGCCCGACGAGGCCGAGTAGCAGCCGTCGGCCCCCGAGGCCGACCGGTCACGCCTCTGCGGAGTTCGTAACGACTCCGCCAAGATTTCGTCCCAATCTGCGCGCATTCGCCGGTTCGCGCCGGACGCACCCCTAGACTCGGCCACCGAGCTTTCCTGAGAAGTTGAAAGGAGCCCCAGTGGCCGCCACCAACATCAACCGGGTCGTCCTCACCGGCAATCTCACGCGCGACCCCGAGCTGCGCTCCACCGGGAGCGGCATGTCCGTGTGCTCGCTGCGCGTCGCCTGCAATACGCGTCGCAAGGACCAGTCCACCGGCGACTGGGTCGACAAGCCGAACTACTTCGACGTGACGGTCTGGGGCGCCCAGGGTGAGAACTGCGCGCGCTTCCTCGCCAAGGGTCGTCCCGTGGCGATCGACGGTCGCCTCGAGTGGCGCGAGTGGCAGGACAAGGAGGGCAACACCCGCCAGTCGGTCGACATCATCGCCGACGCGGTGCAGTTCCTCGGCGGGCGCGACGACAACGCGGGCGGCGGCAACGGCTTCACCCCGCGGTCGGACGTGCCGGCCGACACGCGCGACTTCGAGCCCGCCGGCGCGGCATCCGGCAGCAGCGCCGGCTCGAGCGCCGGCGAAGACGACATCCCCTTTTAGAGGGATCGCGCGGCGCCTCCGCCCGGGGGCGCCGCCTGCCTTCCGCTACCCTGTTCGGCTGTCGCGCGCCCTGCCGTGGCGCGCATCCGAGCTCTGAAGGCAGCAAGAGAGGTTTTCGAACGTGGCGAAGCAGCGCAGCCGGCCGACGCGCCGGCGAGACCGCAAGGGTGGACCCGGCGGCGGGCGTCGCAAGTCCTGCCCGTATTGCCGCGACAAGGTCGAGTTCGTCGACTACAAGGACATCACGGCCCTGAGAAAGTTCATCTCAGACCGCGGGAAGATCCGCTCGCGCCGGATCACCGGCGCGTGCCGCCGGCATCAGAACCAGATCGCCACGGCCGTCAAGCGCGCCCGCGAGCTGGCGCTGCTGCCCTACGTCGGCGACACCCGCGAGTCCCGCGACGACCGTGACCGCGATCGCGGGCGGGATCGCGACCGCGACCGCGACCGCTAGGCCGTCATGCCCCAGGCCATCCTCCTCCAGGACGTCGAGCAGCTCGGCGAGCGCGGCCAGGTCATCGACGTCTCGAAGGGCTACCTGCGCAACTTCCTGATCCCGCGCAAGCTCGCCGAGCCGGCGACCAAGGGCTCGATCGCGGCCGCGCAGCGCCGTCGTGAGGCCGCCGACCGCGCGGTGGCGGACGCGGAGACCAAGGCCCGCGACGCCGCCGAGCTCCTGAACCGCACCGTCCTCACGATCGCCCACCAGGCCGGCGAGGACGGCCGGCTCTTCGGCTCCGTAACGTCGCAGGACATCGCCGACGCGATCAAGGAAGCTCGCGGCATCACGATCGACCGTCGCGACATCAGGCTCGAGGAGCCGATCAAGACGGTCGGCACGCGCATGGTCGAGATCGAGGTCGTGCCCGGCGTGATCGCGACGGTCAAGACCATGGTGACCGAGCAGAAGTAACGCCTCAGCCGGCCTCCGCAACGATTCTGCGGAGGCCCGGTTACAAATCTCCGGAGCGAGCGGGGACGGGCCCGAATCCGCCCGTCAGCGACCGATGGTCGCCATAGAGTGAGCCGCCGCATGAGCGCTCCCGATCGGACCAACGGCCACGGCTCGCACCCGGACGGCGGCGCTCGCCGGGGGTTCGACGGCCCGGTCGCGCCGCCCCAGAACCTCGAGGCCGAGCAGTCGGTGCTCGGTGCCGTCCTGCTGTCGGACACCGCGCTGCCCGCCCTGATCATCGACGAGCGCCTTCATCCGGAGGACTTCTACCGCGACAGCCACGGGCGGATCTACCAGGCGATGCTCGACCTGCACAGCGTCGGCGAGCCGGTCGACGCGCTGACGCTGGTGGAGCACCTCAAGCAGGCCGGAGACCTCGAGTCGGTCGGCGGCCGGGCGGCGATCGACCTCCTCGCCGGGTCCGTCCCGGCGGTCGGCAACGTCCGCCAGTACGCGCGCATCGTGCGCGACAACGCGATGCTGCGCCGCCTCCTGCGCGCGTCGTACGAGATCCAGTCCCGCGTCCACTCGCACGACGCGTTGCCGCGCGACCTCGTCGACATGGCGGAGCGCGCGATCCTCGAGGTCGGGCACGAGGACAGCCGCAAGGACTTCCGCCCGATCCACGACCTCCTCGACTCCGAGCTCAACAAGCTCGAGCGCCTCTCCCGAGAGGGCAAGGCCATCACCGGAACCGCCTCGGGCTTCGACGACCTCGACACGATCACCGGCGGCTTCCAGGGCGGCAACCTGATCATCCTGGCCGCCAGGCCGTCGATGGGCAAATCGGCTCTTATGGCCAACTTCGCCGAGAACGCGGCGCTCGGGGCTCAGAAGGCCGTCGCGCTGTTCTCGCTCGAGATGTCGGAGTCCGAGCTCGCGCAGCGGTTCATCGCGTCACAGGCGTCGATCCGGGGCGACGACCTGCGCAAGGGCAAGGTGCCGCCCTCGCGGTGGCCGAAGATCCTCCAGGCATCCAACCGGCTCGCCGAGTCGCCGCTCTACATCGACGACTCGTCCGACCTGTCGGTGCTCGACGTCCGCGCCAAGGCGCGCCGGCTGTCGCAGCAGAACCCGGAGGGGCTCGGGCTGATCCTGATCGACTACCTCCAGCTCATGCGCGCGAGCGGGGCGGTGGACAACCGCGTCGAGCAGATCGGCCAGATCTCGCGCGGCCTCAAGACGCTCGCGCGCGAGCTCGAAGTCCCCGTCATCGCGCTCTCCCAGCTCAACCGCGGCGTCGAGCAGCGGACCGACAAGCGCCCGGTGCTCTCCGATCTCCGCGAATCGGGATGCCTCGCGGGCGAGACTCGGATCTACCTGCCGGACGCGGGGGAGTACCGTCGCATCGACGAGCTCGTCGGCATGCGCGACTTTCGCGTATCGGCCCTCAACACCCAGACCTGGAAGCTCGAGTCCTGCCGCGTCTCGAACGCCTTCTCGACCGGCCGCAAGCCCGTGTTCGAGCTGCGGACCCGGCTCGGCCGGCGCCTGCGCGCCACCGCGAACCACCGCTTCCTCACCGTCGAGGGCTGGCGACGCCTGGACGAGCTGAAGCCCGGCACGCATCTCGCCCTCCCGCGAACGCTTCCCAGTCCCTCTCGTCGCACGCTGAGCGACGACCAGCTCGCCCTCCTCGGCCACCTGATCGGCGACGGCTGCACGCTCCCGCGCCACGCCATCCAGTACACGACGCGCGAGCGCGAGCTGGCCGAGATCGTCGCCGACCTCGCGACCCGCGTGTTCGGTGACGCCATCCGCCCGCGCATCAACGCCGAGCGCGGCTGGCACCAGGTCTATCTCAGCGCGGCCGAGCACCTCACCCACCGCCGGCGGAACCCGATCGCCGCGTGGATGGACGATCTCGGCGTCTTCGGCCTGCGCTCACACGAGAAGCGCGTCCCTGACGAGGTGTTCCGCCAGCCGGTGGAGGCGATCGAGGTCTTCCTGCGCCACCTGTGGGCGACCGACGGGTGCCTGTGGCCCAGCAAGGGTCAATGCCGCATCTACTACGCGACCAGCAGCGAGCGGCTGGCTCGCGACGTCCAGTCTTTGCTACTCCGCCTGGGCATCACCGCGACACTTCGCTTCGTCGCTCAGAAGGCCGGGCGCGTCCAGCATCACGTCGACGTGACGGGCACGCCAGATCAGAAGGAGTTCATCCTCAGGGTCTGGGCGGTCGGCGATCGTCGCGAGTGGCAGGCTTTGAGGATCGCCGATCGGCTCGGCGTCACGCCGGCGAGGACCAACCGCGACGTTCTGCCACGAGCGGTCTGGGGCGCGCTCGTCGAGCCCGCCAGAGTTCAGGCGGGAGTGACCACGCGCGAGCTTCAAGGGGCGCTCGGCACGCACTACTGCGGTTCCACGCTGTACAAGGCGAATCTCAGCCGGGAGCGCGCTGTGCGGGTGGCCGAGCTCATCGATTCAGACGAGCTTCGGAGGCTGTCGGTGAGCGACGTGTACTGGGATCGGATCGAGGCGATCGAGCCTGCTGGAGAGACGGAGGTCTATGACCTCACCGTCGACCGGCTGCACAATTTCGTAGCTGAGGAAGTACTCAGTCACAACTCGATCGAGCAAGACGCGGATCTCGTGATGTTCATCTACCGCGACGAGTACTACCACGACGACTCGGAGCGGGAGGGGATCGCGGACCTGATCATCTCGAAGCACCGCAACGGCGGCCTGGGGACCGTCGAGCTCGCGTTCCAGAAGGAGTTCCCGCGGTTCATGTCGTACGCCGGGGATGACGGATATTGAACGCCTGCCCCGACAACCGCTGCGACGGCTCCGGGTTCCTTTACGACGACGACGGCCGGACGGCGCGGCCGTGCTCGTGCCGCCCGGCGCGGATGGCGCGCAAGCGGGCGTCGGCGGTCGCCGGCCGGCTGCCGAAGCGCTTCCGCGGCGTGTCGTTCGACCGCGAGCCCGTCACGTCGATGAACCATGCGCTGATCCGCGAGGTCCAGCACTACGTCCGCGCCATCGGCGAGCGCCTCGACGAGGGCCGCGGGATCTGGTTCGTCGGCGGCGTCGGGACCGGCAAGACGACGCTGGCCATGCTGATCTCCAAGGCGGCGATGGAGGCCGACCGGACGGTCGCGATCTACTCCCTCCCGCGCCTCCTCGCGCTGCTCCGAGACACCTACGACGACGACGCGCAGTTCTCCCTCAACGAGCTGATCGACCGCCTGTGCGCGGTCGACCTGCTGCACATCGACGACGTCGGCGCCGAGCAGAGCTCGCCGTGGGTGCTCGAGCAGCTCTACACGATCGTCAACACCCGCTACGAGGACGGCCGGTCGATGCTCCTGACCACGAACCTCAACCGCGAGGAGCTGGAGGATCAGATCGGCCCGCGGACCGTGTCGCGCATCTACGAGATCTGCGGCGATCCGCTGCCCATGTGGGGCGACGACCACCGCCTCCCTCAGCACGTGCGGGTCGAGCGCGCCAGCAGCGAGGACGAGGACGCGATGTGGGAGGGCGCGGCGCCGTCGCGCTACGGCCGTAGGCCCCTAGACTGATCACCCGCAATGGCCGGCATCGTCATCGTGGGCGCCCAGTGGGGCGATGAGGGCAAGGGGAAGATCACCGACCTCTTCGCCGAGCACGCGGACATGGTCATCCGCTTCCAGGGCGGCAACAACGCCGGCCACACGATCGTCCGCGAAGGGACGAAGTGGAAGTTCCACCTGATCCCGTCCGGGATCCTCTACCCCGGCCGGCTGTGCGCGATCGGCAACGGCGTCGTGATCGACCCCAAGGTCCTGACCGGCGAGCTCGACGAGCTGCGCGCCAAGGGCATCGACCTGTCGGGCCTGCGGATCAGCGCCAACGCGCACCTGATCATGCCCTACCACCGGCTGCTCGACCACGCGGGCGAGGCCAAGCTCGGCAAGCTCCAGATCGGCACCACGCGCCGCGGCATCGGCCCCTGCTACGCCGACAAGGCGGCCCGCCTCGGCATCCGCGTGCAGGACCTGCTGGACGAGAAGATCCTGCGCAAGAAGATCTTCGCGGCGATGGATCCCAAGCGCCTCAGCCTGCGCCCCTTCGCCAAGTCCCCGGAGCTCGATTTGCAGTCGATGACCGAGGACTACCTCACCTACGGCCATCGCATCGAGCAGTACATCAGCGACACCGCGCGACTCACCTGGGACGTGCTCGACAACGGCGGCACCGTCGTGTTCGAGGGCGCGCAGGGCACGCTGCTCGACATCGACCACGGCACGTACCCCTTCGTCACGAGCTCCAACGTCGTGGCCGGCAGCGCCTGCGCGGGCGCCGGGGTCGGGCCGAAGGACATCGACGAGGTCTGGGGCGTCGCCAAGGCGTACGCGACCCGCGTCGGCTCCGGCCCGTTCCCGACCGAGCTCGACGACGACCTCGGCAACGCCATGCGCGAGGCCGGCGGCGAGTACGGGACGACCACCGGCCGGGCCCGGCGCGTCGGCTGGATCGACCTCGTCGCCCTCCGCTACGCCGCCCGCATCAACGGCCTCGACCACCTGGCGATCACGAAGCTCGACGTGCTGACCGGCCTCGGCACCCTCAACGTCTGCACGCGCTACCGCGGCGTCGAGGAGGCGAGCTTCGACGCCTATCCCTACCACCAGACCGTGATGCACCACGCGGCCGGCGACTACGAGCAGCTTCCCGGCTGGGAGGAGGACCTCGGAGAGTGCCGCGACGAGCGCGACCTCCCGCAGGCGGCGCGCGACTACCTCGCCTCCATCGCCGAGTTCGTGGGCGTGCCGATCGCGCTCGTGGGCGTCGGTCCCGGCCGCGAGCAGACGTTCTTCACCGAGGCCGGCCGCGAGAGCGTCGCGGCGCGCGCTACGACCCCCGCGTAGCGGGCGGACCCGCCTAGTCCTTGACGACGCGCGTGTCCACGACGAAGTCGTGAAGCGCCCGGTTCTCCTCGTCCCACAGCGGCCACAGGACGTCGGCCAGGTTGGCCAGGCCGCCAGTGAGGCTGCCCGCGATCCCGAACAGGAGCGCCTTGACCGCGACCTCGCGCAGCATCGCGAACCCGAACGTCATCGGCTCGCCCTTCGCCCGCACGACGCGGATCCCGACCGCCATCCGGCCGAGCGTCTTGCCGTCCGTCCGGGCCATCAGCGCCGGCGCGTACAGCAGCGCCATGATCGACACGCAGATCACCGCAAACGACAGGCCGACGAGGATCGAGACGACGCCCACGTCGTCGTCGGCGAAGAAGCCGATCGAGAACGGCGCGGTGATCGCGATCAGCAGCAGCAGGCCGCCGATCCCGACGATCAGGCCGTCGATGACCGCCGCGCCGACCCGCGACCACCAGCCGGCTAGGACCATCCGATCGGCGACCGGGCTCTGGCCGAACGAGGCGATCGGCGGCCCGCCGGCGCCCGGCGGCGGCGTCGTGGTGTAGCCGGGAGTCTCGGGTGCCGCGGTCGGACGCTGCGGAAGCGGCGGATCGCTCATGCGCGCGACTCTATCGTCGCCCGCAGCGCCTCCACCACCCGCTCGCCGGCCCGGCCGTCGCCGTAGAGCGGCGGGCGTTCGGCCGGCAGCGGCCGCTCCAGCGCCCGCACGGCGGCCTCGGCGTCGAGATCCACGAGCGCGTTCCAGCCCGCCTCGACGGTCTCCGTCCACTCGGTCACCGACCGCAGGGTCAGACACCGGACCCCGGCCAGGTAGGCCTCCTTCTGCACGCCACCCGAGTCGGTGAGCACCGCCCGCGCGTGGAGCAGCAGCGCCGTGAAGTCGAGGTAGCCGAGCGGCGGCGCGAGCCGGACCCGCGCCCGCGAGCCGCGCGAGCAGGCCCGCGGCCTCGAGCCGCGCGCGCGTGCGCGGGTGCAGCGGGAGCACCACCGGCCCCGGCACCGCCAGCAGCACCTCCACCAGCCGGGCCAGCCGCGCCGGGTCGTCGACGTTGCCGGCCCGGTGGGCCGTGGCCAGCAGGTACTCGCCCGGCCGCACGTCGAGCGCCTCGAGCGCCGCCGTCCGTACCCGCGCCCGCGGCGCCAGGAGGTTCGCGACGTCGACCATCACGTCCCCCACGACCACGACCGCACCGGCCACGCCCTCCGCCAGCAGAGTCTCCGCCGCTCGCTCGGATGAGCACAGCAGCAGCGACGAGGCGTGATCGGCGAGCACGCGGTTGAGCTCCTCCGGCATCGTCCGGTCGTAGGAGCGCATCCCGGCCTCCACGTGCGCGACCGGCACCCCCGCCTGGGCGCCCGCCAGGGCGCCCGCCAGCGTCGAGTTCGTGTCGCCGTAGATGAGCAGCGCGTCCGGCCGCTCGGCGGCCAGCAGCGGCTCCAGCCGCTCCAGCATCCGCGCCGTCTGCGACGTGTTGGTGCCGCCGCCCACGTCCAGCTGATGGTCCGGCCGCGGGAGCTCCAGCTCGTCGAAGAACACGCGCGAGAGCTCGTCGTCGTAGTGCTGCCCGGTGTGGACGAGCACCTCCCGCGCCCCCGCCCGCAGCCGGTCGGAGACCGCCGCCGCCTTCACGAACTGCGGCCGGTTGCCTATGACCGTGACTACGCGCACGGATCGGGGTATTGAGCCTGTCTAGACATGTCGACGATCTTCGGAAGCGTCCGCGGCACGGTACAAGGCATGCTGGCCGGCGTCGGCTACGTGCTGTGGTACGTCGACTGGCACACCGGCGGCCAGACGGCCCGCCGGCGGTAGTACTTCTACGCCGCGGCGGCCGCCAGCTCGCGCTCGATCCGCCGCACCAGCCGCTCGCCCGCGTCGACCGTGACCGGGCCGGGAGCGGCGGGGAGCGAGATGTCGTCGACCGCGGCGATCGGCATCGCCTCGCGCACCGTCGAGGCGATGAACGCCTCCTCGGCCGCCGCCACGTCGTCGAGCGTGCAGGGCCGCTCCTCACCGTCGCACTCCTCGAGCACGTACGCGCGCGTGATGGAGGCGAGGATGTGGTCCTCGAGCGGCGGCGTGTAGAGCCGCCCGCCCGCGACCCAGAAGAACGACCACGTCGGCCCTTCGAGCACGCGCCCATGCGGCGTCACGAGCAGCGCCTCGTCGAACCCGCGCTCGCGCGCCAGCCGGCCGGCGAGCATGTTGCCGGCGTAGGAGAGCGTCTTCAGCCCGTCGAGCACGCGGGTCGTGGCGTACGTGACGGTCGCCACCCTCGCAACGGCCGGACGCTCCGGTAGCGGCTCCACAGTCAAGATCCGCCGCTCGCCGCGGGTGAGGACCACGCGGAGCAGCGCGTCGACCGCGCCGGCAGCCTCGAGCAGCGCGTCGATCTCACCGCGCAGCGCGGCCGCGTCGTAGGGCAGCCGCAGGCCCGAGCACGTGCGGTCGAGTCGCGCAAAGTGGTCTTCGAGCGCGAACGGCCGCCCCCCGTACAGGCGCATGACCTCGAACGCGCCGTCGCCGCGCGTGAGGCCCTCGTCGGTGACCGGGATCCGCGCCTCCTCGGCAGGTCCGATCGCTCCATCCAGGCTGGCGAGCATGCGTCGCAGGCTACCTCAGCGTGCGGTGATCGAGTAAACCGGCGGGAGGTTCTCGGCGACCTCGAACCACGTCGCTCCCGCGTCGCCCGACCCGTACACGGCGCCCGACGTGGCGCCGAAGTAGAGCTCGAGCCCGGGACCCTCGCCGGTCCAGTCCATCGCCTCGCGCAGCACTGTCAGGTACGCGTTCTCGCTCGGCAGCCCGTCGCCGCGCGGCGTCCAGCTCGCGCCGGCGTCGCGCGTCTCGTACACCCGCACCTTGCCCTCGGGCGTCACGCGGTCGATGTCGGCCTCCAGCGGGATGACGTAGGCGCTGTCGGCGTCGGCCGGGTCGACGGCGAGCGCGAACCCGAAGTCGGACGGCAGGCCGTCAGCGATGTCGTTCCACGTCTCGCCGGCGTCGTCGGACCGGTAAACGCCGCCGTGGAACTGCATGAAGATGCGCTCCGGCCGCGTGGCCGCCCGATGGATCCGGTGCACGCACAGCGCGACCTGGTCGGGCGGGGCGTCGTCGGGGATGTAGCGCGCCACCAGGCCCTGGTTGCCGCGACGCCAGCTCGCGCCGCCGTCGTCGGTGAGCCAGACGCCGGCGGCCGAGATCGCGATCGCGAGCCGGTCCGGCTCGCCTGGCCAGGTGGAGATCGAGTGCAGGCACATGCCGCCCGCGCCCGGCTGCCAGTCGCGCCGGCTCGGCTCCTCCCACAGCCCGCGGTTGAGCTCGAACGTCGCGCCGCCGTCGCGGCTCACGAACAGGACGCCGGGGTCGCCGCCCGCGTAGATCGTCCCGTCCTCGTCGCCGGCCACCATCACCCACACCCGCTCGAGCACCGCGTCGCCGCTCTCGGGGAGCGCGACGCCCTCCGCCTGCTCCCACTCTCCCGCCGGGTCGTCGGTGAAGAAGATCTTCGGGCCGTAGAACGGCGACGTGACCGAGGCTAGGATCCGCCCTGAGGGCGTCCGCAGCGCGTACTCGACCGGCTCGCCCGCGAACGCCCGCGCCGTCGGCTCGAACTCGGCGCCCGGCTCGCCCTCGAGCACGAACAGCCCCTTCTTGGTCCCCACCAGCAGCTCGGTCATCGGCCACCCGAGATCGCCGGCAGGACGTCGATGCTGTCGTCGTCGTCGACACGCGTGTCCTGCGCGCCGAGCTCGCCGTTCACGAACACGTTGATGTGCCGGCGCAGCGTGCCGCCCTCGTCGAGGATCCAGCCCTTGGTGGCCGGGTGGGCGCGCTCGATCTCGGCGAGCAGCTCGCCCACCGACCCGCCGTCGATCGTGTGCTCGGAGCGGTCGCCGGCCAGTCGCTTGAGCGGGCCGCGGAGTCGCACCAGTGCCATCGGTGAGATCCTAGTGGGCCAGGTGAGCTCCTACTTCGACTACCCGACGGAGGACCCCGCCGACAGCAGCCTGACGTTCCTGCCCGACCGCGGCGAGGAGGACTGGGCGGTCGTGCTCGCCCACACGGAGACGCGGCGGTTCTCAGCCGGCGAAGTCGTGATCCGCGCCGGCGAAGACGACCGCGCGCTGTACCTGCTGACCGCGGGGACGCTCGCCGTCGCCTCGGGCGCCGCGTTCCGCACCATCGACGCCCCGTCGGTGGTCGGCGAGGTCGCGTTCCTGGACGGCGGACGCCGCTCCCTCACCCTGGTCGCGCGCAGCGACGGCGAGCTGCGCCGCCTGAGCCTCGAGGCGTTCGAGACGCTCGCCGGCCGCCACCCCGAGCTCGCGCGCGCGATGCTGTTCGACCTCGGGCGCATCGTCTCGCTGCGCCTGCGGTTCCTCACGGACCTGATCGAGGACGGCGTGAGCTGATGGGCGCGGGCCCGGCGGACCCGTTCCCCAACTACACGCAGATCGAGGACGTGCTCCCGCACGCGGCGTGGCGGGCCATCCGCGTCGCATCGGTGCTCTTCACGCTCGGCATCTGCGCGCTCCTGGTCGCCGACCCGGCCACCGGTCTCGACCTCTGGTGGGGACTCCTGGTCCCGCTGCTGCCGCTGGTGTGGTTCGTCGCGCCCGGGCTGTGGCGCAACGTGTGCCCGCTGGCGGCGACGAACCAGGTCCCGCGGGTGCTCGGCTTCACGCGCGGGATCACCGCGCCGGCGTGGTTCCGGACCTACGCCCCGATCGTCGGCATCGCTGTCTTCCTGCTCGCGGTCTTCTCCCGTCCCCTGCTGTTCGAGGACTCCGGCCCGGCGACCGCGGCGCTGATCGGCGGCGCGCTGGTCGCCGCGTTCGCCGGCGGCTACGTGCTCAAGGGCAAGAGCGGCTGGTGCTCGTCGCTGTGCCCGATGCTGCCGGTCCAGCGGATGTACGGCCAGACGCCGTTCGCCACCGTCCCGAACTCCCATTGCCACCCCTGCGTCGGGTGCACGAAGAACTGCTACGACTTCAACCCGAAGGTCGCGTTCCTGGCCGACATCCACGACGGCGACCGGCAGTGGAGCACCACGCGCAAGCTGTTCGTGGCGGCGTTCCCCGGCCTCGTCATCGCGTTCTTCACCGTGCCGGAGCCGGGCGCAGCGGGCGAGCACCTTGCCCGCATGGCGCTCGCCGTCGCCGCCAGCGCGGGCTCGTTCCTCGCGCTCGAGGCGCTGCTGCCCGCGACCGTGCCCAAGCTCGCCGCCGTCTACGCCGCCGTGGCCATCAACCTCTTCTACTGGTGGGCGGCGCCGGGACCGGACTGGATCGCGTGGCCGCTGCGCGCGCTGGTGCTGGCGCTGACCGTCGAATGGCTGCGGCGGACGTTTGCCAAGGAGCGCGTGTTCCTCGAGCGCCAGGGGCTGCCGACCCCGCCGCGGGTGGCGCGCCTGGGCCGGGGCGCCCGGCGTGCGTTGGACGGCGGTCCCGAGGTCGCGTTCGAGGACGGCCCGCGGATCGTCGCCAAGCCGGGCACGCCACTGCTTGACCTGGCCGAGAGCGCCGACCAGCCGATCGAGGCCGGCTGCCGGATGGGCGTCTGCGGCGCCGACCCGGTGAGCGTGATCAGCGGCATGGAGAACCTCTCGCCGATCGCGGGCGACGAGAAGGCGACGCTGGAGCGGCTCGGGCTCGATCCCGCGCTCAACCGGATGGCCTGCTGCGCGCGCGTGCAAGGTCCCGTGACGGTCTCCACGACCCCGCGGCGCGACTCCAACGTGGTCGTCGCGATCGCGTTCCCGTTCGATCCCGACGTGCGCCGCGTGGTGGTGGTCGGCAACGGGATCGCCGGCGTGACCGCCGCCGACCACGTGCGCCGCCGCCACCCCGACTGCGCGATCGACGTCGTCGCCGCCGAGCCGCACCCGCTCTACAACCGCATGGGCATCTCGCGGCTGATCTACGGCCGTTCGGCGATGGTCGGCCTGCACCTGCTGCCGGACGCCTGGTACGACGACAACCGCGTCACGTGCTGGCTCAACACGCGTGCGCTGGAGATCGACCGCGACGCCGGGCAGGTGGTGCTCGGCACCGGCGAGCGGCTGCCGTTCGACCGGCTCATCCTCGCCACCGGCTCCGAGGCGTACGTGCCCGAGGTCGCGGGCTTCGGCGGGCCGGGCTCGTTCGTGCTCCGCACGGCGTCGGACGCGCTGGCGATCCGCGAGTACGTTCAGCGCGTGGGCGTCGAGCACGCCGTCGTCGCGGGCGGCGGCCTGCTCGGTCTCGAGGCCGCGTACGCGATCCACAAGCTCGGGCTGCGGACAACCGTGCTCGAGCGCAGCCCGTACCTGCTGCGCCGCCAGCTCGACGCCGCCGCGGGCGAGCTCCTGCGCAGCTACCTCGAGAACCTCGGCGTCGAGGTCCTGGTCGACGCCCGGACCGCGGCGGTCGAGGACGGCGAGGTGGCGCTCGCCGACGGCCGCCGCGTGCGGGCGGGCGTGTTCCTGGTGGCGGCCGGCATCGAGCCGGCGGTCGATCTCGCCCGCCGCGCGGGCCTGGGGGTCGGGCGCGGCGTGCTGGTCGACGACCACCTGCGCACCTCCGACGAGCGCATCTTCGCCGTCGGCGACCTCGCCGAGTGGCAGGGATCGGTCCTCGGCCTGTGGCCGGTCGCCGTCGAGCAGGCGGAGGTGGCGGCCGAGAACGCGGTCGGCGGCTCGCGCGTGTACGCGGGCACCGTGCCCGTGACCATGCTCAAGGTCGTCGGGGTCGAGCTGCTGTCGGTCGGCCGGATCGACGGGCCGACCGAGATCGCGATCGGCGACGAGGGCACGCTGCGCTACCGCAAGCTCGTGCTCGACGAGGAGGGCCGCGCGGTGGGAGGGATCCTGCTCGGCCATCCCGAGCATGTCCAGGCCGTGACCGCCGCGGTGCGCGAGCGGCGGCCGCTCGCGGAGCAGGCGCTCGCCGCGGGCGACTGGGATCAGGCCTTGCGGTAGACCGAGACGTGGGCGGGGCTGAGCGCGGTGAACGGCTCGCGCCTCCAGCCGGCCCAGCGGTCTTGCAGTCGCATGCCCGCGAGCCGCGCCATGAGGTCGAGCTCGGCGGGCCACGCGTAGCGGAACTCGACGGGGTACGCCTCGACCCTGCCGTCGACGAGGTAGAAGTGCTGCGAGCTGAACCGCTGGGTGACGACGTCGTAGACGTCGAACGAGAAGCCCTCGGGATCGGCGCGGAACGGCAGCACGCTCTGGCCGGGCGGCAGGCTCTGCAGCGCGGGGACGTTGTTCTCGATCACGAACCGGCCGCCCACCCGGAGGTGGGCGGCGGCGTTCTCGAAGCACGCGACCTGCGCGTCCTGCGTGGTGAGGTTGGAGATCGTGTTGAAGACGAGGTAGACGAGCGAGAACTCGCCGTCGAGGCGGGTCGTCGCCATGTCGCCGACCACGACCTCGATCCGCTCCGCTCTCGGTTTCTCGCGGAGCCGGGACACCATCGCCTCGGAATCGTCGATGCCGGCGACCGTGACGCGCTCGGCGAGGGGCAGCGCGATCCGGCCGGTGCCGATCGCGAACTCCAGCGCGGCGCCGCCGCCCGCCAGGTCGGCGAGCAGGTCCACGACGGGCCCGACGACCGCGGGCGTCGACATGTCCGCCGATCGCTCGTCGTAGAACGCCGCCACCCGCTCGCCGAAGAACCCCTCGCTCATGGCTTCTCGTAGACCGAGACGTGGGACGGGCTGAGCGCCGTGAACGGCTCGCGCTCCCAGCCGCCCCACCGGTGTTCCAGCGTCATGCCGGCGAGGCGGGCCATCAGGTCGAGCTCGGCCGGCCACGCGTATCGCATCTCCGTGGGGCTCGCCTCGACGGCGCCGCCGACGAGGTAGTAGTGCTGGCCGCTGAGGCGCTGGGTCACGACGTCGTAGGCGTAGAACGACAGGCCGTCGGGATGCGCGCGCCAGGGCAGGACGGTCTGGCCCGGCGGCAGCCGTTGCAGCTCGGGCACCCTCGCCTCGATCACGAACCGGCCGCCGCTGCGCAGGTGGGCAGCGGCGTTCTCGAAGCACGCCACCTGACCGTCCTGCGTGGTCAGGTTGAAGATCGTGTTGAAGACGAGGTAGACGAGCGAGAACTCGCCGTCGAGCTTGGTGCTCGCCATGTCCCCGACCATGGCCACGACCGCGTCCGCCCCAGGCTTCGCACGCAGCTGGGCCACCATCGCCTCGGAGTTGTCGATCCCGGAGACCCTGACGCCGCGCGCCGCGAGCGGGAGCGCGAGCCGGCCGGTGCCGATCGCGAACTCGAGGGCGGCGCCGCCGCCCGCCAGGTCGGCGAGCAGGTCGACCGCGGGCCCGACCACCTCCGGCGTCGACACGTCCGCCGACCGCTCGTCGTAGGACGCCGCGACCCGCTCGCCGAAGTACCCCTCGTCCACACCCTGCAGTGTTGCTCATTCGAACCTCCCCGCGACGGCGTGCGTAGGTGACGGATCCGGCGCTCGAGCGGGTCGAGCGCAGCGCGGGCGTCGAGTCGTAGGCCCCGGGTTGCCCCGGGGGCCTACGCAACGTGGTTCTAGAGCAGCTCCATGCCGTGCCGCCGGACGATCTCGGCGGCGTCGGCGGGCGGGAGGACGGTCGCCGGGGGGACGGTCGGCGCCTCGGCCGGCACGCTGACGTCGGCGATGAAGTCCTCGAAGCCCGACGGGGCGAGCACCCACAGCATCCGGGCGCCGTCGGGCCCGACCGTGAAGCGATGCGGGATGTCGCGCGGGCCGTAGGCGTGCTGGCCGGCGCCGACCTCGACGGTCTCGTCGGCGAGCTCGATCGTGATCGAGCCCTCGAGGACGTAGAAGCCCTCGTCCTCGCGGTAGTGGACGTGCAGCGGGGTCTGCAGGCCCGCGGGCGCGGTCATCTCGACCAGCGTGTACTGGCCGCCGGTGTCGGCGGCGGACGCCTTGATCTCGGCGAGCATGCCGAAGAACCAGTACTGCTGGGCCGTCGGGGCTTGGGGGAGGGTCGCCATACGTGGCTCCTTTGGGGGATTTGGGGAGGACGACGTCGGCGACTATAATTACGCGGAGAGAATTCGTCAAGGAAATGTCTCCGCGAAAATATGACATGACCCGTAGGGCCTCGGCGGTCGCGCAGACGCGGCGGCGGATCATCGACGCGACACGGGAGCTCCACACCGAGCAGGGCATCGCCGCGACGAGCTGGGACGCCATCGCGGCTCGAGCAGGCGTCGGCGTCGGGACCGTCTACCGCCACTTCCCGTCGCTCGACGAGCTCGTGCCGGCCTGCGGTGAGGTCTCGATGTCTGTCGTCGCAATGCCGGACGACGCCGCGGGGCTGTTCGAGGGACTCCATGGGGCGGAGCGCGTTGGGCGACTGGTCCGCGAGGCGTTCGCGATCTACGAGCGCGGCTCGCGCGAGTTGCAGGTGGTCCGGCGCGAGCCCGACGTGCACCCGAGCGTCGCCGTCCTTTATCAGGCGTTCGAGGCCGCTCTCTCAGCCCTCGTCGACAGCGCACTCGAACCGCTCGACATTGATGTGCGCGACCGCGCGATCACCCGGGCGATGATCGATCTCAACACATGGGAGGCGTTCCGTGGGACCGGCCTCGACGCGGAGTCGGCGGTCGCCGCGGTGAGCGAGATGCTGAGTCAGCGGTTGATGCGGTCAGTCTCGTAGGCCCACATCGCCAGCTCGACCCGGTTGCGAGCGCCGAGCTTGCTCATCAGGCTGGCGAGGTGGGTTTTGGTCGTGCTGAGGCTGATGTACAGCTCGTCGGCGATCTCGGCGTTGGTCCGGCCGCGCGCGACCCGCACGAGCACCTCCTCCTCGCGGGCGGTCAAGGGCTCCCGGGGCTGGGCCGGCGGTGTCGTCGCCGAGGCGTCGGAGAACGCGGCGAGCAGCCGCGCGGTCACGCTGGGGGCGATCAGGGCGTCGCCGTTGGCGGCCGAGTGGATCGCCTGGACGAGCAGCTCGGGGCCGGCGTCCTTGAGAAGAAAGCCGCGGGCGCCGGCCTTCAGCGCGCCGTGGACGTACTCGTCGAGGTCGAACGTGGTGATGACCACGATCGCCAGCGGGTCCTCGATCTCCGGGCCGGCGAGCTGCCGTGTCGCCTCGATGCCGTCGAGCTCCGGCATGCGGATGTCGAACAGGCAGACATCGGGCCGCAGCTCGCGAGCAAGGGACACCGCCGCGCGTCCGTCCGCGGCCTCGCCGACGACCTCGATGCCGGGCTGGGCGTCGAGGATCATCCTCAGCCCGGTGCGAACGATCTCCTGGTCGTCGGCGACGAGCACGCGGATCATGCGCCGGTCCTCGGCAGCGTGGCCTCCACGAGCCAGCCGCGTCCGGTCGGTCCGGCCTCGAGCGTGCCGCCGAGCAGGGCGGCACGCTCCGCCATTCCCGCGAGGCCGTAGCCCGGCGGCGACGCGGCGCCCGGCTCGCCGTCGTCGAGCACGGTGAGGCGCACGCAGTCCCGCTCCCCGGTGACGCGAACGTCGATCCGGATCGCGTGACGCGCGTGCCGGACGGCGTTGGTGATCGACTCCTGCGCGATCCGGTAGACGGCGGCCCCGACCATCGGCTGCAGGCCCTCGAGGTCGCCGTTCAGCTCCACCTCCACGCGCGGCCCGTCGGCGGCGGCCGCGAGCCGCGCGACATCGGCGACACCGCGCTGCGGCGCGAGGTCGGCATCGTCGCCGTCGCGCAGCGCGCCGACGATCGCGCGCAGCTCCGTGAGCGTGCGCGACGCCGCCTCCTCGATGACCTCGAGCGCGTCGACGGCGGCCGCGGGCTGCGTGGCAGCGAGCGTGCGGCCGGCCTGGGCGCGGACCGCGATCGCCGACACGTGATGCGCGACCGTGTCGTGCAGCTCGCGCGCAAGCTGCGCACGCTCGCGCAGCCTGACCTGGTCGCGCTCGCGCAGCCGCGAACCGGTCCGGTAGCGCACGGAGGCGCCGAGCGCGGCGGAGAACAGGAAGAACGCCGCACCGAGGATGAGGTCGCCGAAGTTGCCGGCCGCGGTCTCCGTGACGGCGTGGAGGCCGAGGATCAGCCCCATGCCGATCGCCGCGTCGCGCCCGGACCCCCAGCGGAGCAGCGCGTAGGGGAACAGCAGCACGTACGCGGTGGTGATCAGGACCGCCGTCGGCTCGTCGGCGAACAGGCGCCCGGCGGTATCCAGCAGATTGGTGCCGCCGAACGCGATCGCCGTCATGATCAGCGGACGCGTCCGGCGCCAGAGGAGCGTCACCGACAGTCCCAGGCAGACGACGAGGCCGGCCGGCCGCCAGACCAGGTCCTCGCGGAAGATCGTCTCGAGCACCGCGGACAGCGCGATCACCGCCAGCAGCAGCCAGTCGCGCCAGACGCGGGCGGGCGGATCGGGAGCCGGAGGCTCGGCCAGGAAGGATCGGACGGCGCTGCTTGCCACGGCGTCACCGTAAACCCGGGGCGCGGGTCTCGCCATCGGCCGGAAGTGCGGACCGCGCATCGGCCATGTGGCCGGGGGAAATGTGTCCGTCCGCCCGATGGTCACGGCCGGCGCGCGACGGGACGATCGACGTCATGTCGCTCTACCGCCTTGGTCGCCTCGCAGCCAGCCGTCCATACGCCACCGTCGGCGCGTGGCTCGCCGTCGCCGTGCTCGTGATCGCCGCCGCTGCGGGCTTCGGCCGCGATCTGGAGGACACGTTCGACGTGCCCGGGTCGGACTCCGCGCGGGCCCGCGCCGCGCTCAGCGCGGCCGGCTCGGAGCGGGCCGGCCTCACCGCGCAGATCGTCGTCGCCGATGACGCTCCACTTCGCGAGGGCGCGCTCGCCGAGCTCCAGGCGGGCGTCGCCGCGCTGCCCAACGTGCTGGACGCTCGCCGTGAGGTCTCGCCGGACGGCCGCGTGGGGGTGATCCGCGTCCAGTATCTGGTGATCGAGGACCTGAGCCTCGCCGACCTCGACCGCCTCAAGGCGTTCGTCGCCGGGCAGCGTGCCGGGTCGCCATTGCAGATCGAAGTCGGCGGCGACCTGTTCTCCGCGTTCGAGGACTCCGGCGTCGGGATCAGCGAGCTGATCGGCCTCGTCGCGGCGATCGTGATCCTGCTCGCGGCGTTCGGGTCGGTGATCGCGATGGGACTGCCGGTCGGGATCACGCTCTTCGGGCTCGCGCTCGGGATCAGCTCGATGTCGCTGCTCGCCCATTTCGTGGCGATCCCCAGCTTCGCGCCGCAGCTGGCCAGCATGATCGGTCTCGGCGTCGGCATCGACTACGCCCTGCTGCTCGTGAGCCGCCACCGCGAAGGGCTGGCGCAGGGGCTCGCGGTCGAGGAAGCGGCGGCACGATCCGTCGCGACCGCCGGTCGCGCGGTCGTCTTCGCCGGCGGCACCGTCGTCATCGCGATCCTCGGCCTGATCGTCGCCGGCATCCCGTTCCTGACCGCGGCCGGCATCGGCATCTCGATCGTCGTCCTGACCATGGTGCTCGCCTCGATCACGCTCCTCCCGGCGTTCCTTGCGATCGTCGGGCCTCGCATCGGCGGCCGTCGGGGGAGCTCCGGCGCGCGCTGGCACCGCTGGGGCGACCACGTCTCGCTGCACGCGGTGAAGTACGCCGTGGGCGGGACGGTTGTGCTGGTAGCGCTCGCCGCGCCGGCGCTCGACCTGCGCCTGGGATTCCCCGACGAGGGCAACCTTCCGGAGACTCGCACGGAGCGCCGCGCCTACGATCTCGTCGCCCGAGGCTTCGGACCGGGGATCAACGGTCCGCTGGTCATGGTCACTCGCGCGGCCGATGCGTCGCGGGTCCGCTCCGAGGTCGCCGCCGATCCGGGCATCTTTGCCGTCGCGCCGCCGGACCTGCGCGGCGGCGTGGCCACCCTGCTCGCCTACCCGACCACCGCCCCGCAGGACGACGCGACGGTTGCCACGATCCAGCGCCTGCGCTCGACGGTCAACGCGCACGTCGGCGGCAACACCGCCGACTGGGCCGACATCGGCGCCCGCCTCGAGGATCGCCTGCCGTACTTCCTCGGCGCCGTCGTCCTGCTCTCCTTCCTGCTGCTCACCATCGTCTTCCGCTCGGTGCTCGTGCCGCTCAAGGCCGCGATCCTGAACCTGCTGGGGGTCGGTGCCGCCTACGGGGTGGTGGTCGTCGTCTTCCAGTGGGGCTGGGCGGGCGACCTGATCGGCCTCGGGTCGACCGTCCCGATCCTCCCGTTCATCCCGGTCTTCATGTTCGCCGTCCTGTTCGGGCTGTCGATGGACTACGAGGTCTTCCTGCTGTCACGCGTCCGCGAGCACTACCTCCGCACGGGGGACAACCGGGCCGCGGTGATCCAGGGCGTTGTCGGCACGGCACGAGTCATCACCGCCGCCGCCCTGATCATGATCGCCGTGTTCGGAGGCTTCGTCTTCGACGACGACCCCCGCATCAAGATGTTCGGCCTCGGCCTCGCCACCGCGATCCTCATCGACGCCACGATCATCCGGCTCGTCCTCGTCCCGGCGATCATGCACCTGCTCGGCGATGCGAACTGGTGGCTCCCAGGCTGGCTCGGCCGCCTACTCCCGCCCCGCCCCGCCTCGGCCACGGCCGTCTCGTAAACGGCAGCGGCGTGTTCGCGACCGCTTCCTGACGCTCTATCCGCCGGGCCCGCGGTCGAGGACGGCCTCGGCGCGGCGGGCGTCGTAGCGCCCACGTAGCCCTGGTGGCGCGCCGCCTCCGGCGAGCAGCCGCTCGAGCGAGGTGAACGCCTCGCGGTCGAGCCGCGCCGGCACTTCGGCCCGCATGATCACCAGCGCCTCGTCCGAGCTGAGGGCGCCGCGGTACGGGCGGTCGGAGGTCAGTGCCTCGTACACGTCGGCGATCGCAAGCAGCCGCATCGGCATTGTGAGCTCCGGCCCCGCCATTCCGCGGGGATACCCGCCGCCGTCGAGCCGCTCGTGGTGTGCGGCTGCCACGTGCGCGAGATGCTCGCAGCCCGGCACGCGCGCCAGGATCCGCTCGGTCACGACGGGATGCACGCGCACCTGGGCGAACTCCGCCGCGGTCAGCCGGGCCGGCTTGTCGAGGATCCGGTTCGACACCGCAAGCTTGCCGACGTCGTGCAGCAGCGCCGCGCGGCGCAGATCGCGCAGAGTCCCGGCATCGGCCCCGAGCTCGCTGGCGAGACTCATCACGATCACGCAGGCGCGATCGGAATGGCGATACGTCCACGGCGACTTCGCGTCGACGACGCCGGCGAAGGCGTCCGCGATCCGGTCCAGGCGCTCGTCGTCGACCTCGAGCTCGCGATCCGCGGGCTCCCAGCCCGATGCATCGTCCGCGTCGCGCAGCGACGCCCAGAACGCCTCGTCGCCGCTCATTGCTCCCAGCGCGTCGACGAGCGCGGGATCGAACCACCGCCCGCGGCGCCGGCGGGCGACCGCCCACGCGGCCTTGACGCCGCCCGCCGCGTGGAAGATCTCGGCCGTCTGCGCGAGGCAGAGGATGCGCCCGAGCAGCGGGATCTCCTCCCCGCGCAGCCCGCTCGGCTGGCCGCCGCCGTCCCAGTGCTCGTCGAGTGTGCGGATCGCCTCGGCGGTCTCGGCCTCGAGCCCGAGCATGAGCGCGATCTCGGCGCCGCGATCGCAGCGGGCCTGCATCAGCGCGCGGGTCAGCTGGCCTTCAGCCTTGATGGCGAGCAGCCGGTCGAGCCGGGCGCGGGGCGAGCCACGAGGCGCGACCGTACGCACGGACCAGACGAACGCCGGCAGCCGCCCCGACCAGTCGACGCGCTTGGAGCTGCGCTTGATGGCGTGATCGTCCGCGCCGAACAGCGCCGCCATCTTGGCCGAGTTGGCCGAGCACCCGGCGTCCTTGAGCAGCAGCGCGTAGAACAGGCGCGACCGCGTCGCCGCGTCGAGCCCGAGCTCCTCCGCGAGCCGCATGCCGATCTTGCACGTTCGCTGCGCATGCCCCGGCGGCTCCCCCTCCGTGACATCGAGCGCGTACGAGAGCGCCCCGATCACGCGCGACATCGCGATTCGCCGGGGTCGCCCGCTCACGACGCGCAGTATCGCGCGCGCCCGACGGCGGAGTCCACACCTTGGCTTCGAGGCACTCGCCCGTCGAGCGCAAGCCGCTTCAGCCGCGAGGCGCCCGATGCCCTGCTACCGAGAAACACGAAAGGCCTGCGTTTGCAGGCCTTTCCTCATGCCCCCGCCAGGAAT
>CAWJNK010000011.1:0-33522 GCA_963844205.1 uncultured Solirubrobacteraceae bacterium | reverse complement strand
TTCTCGAGCTGCGGGGCCGCCTCGTCTTCGACCGTGACCGAGCCGGTCATCGTGCTGGCGTGCACCTGGCAGAGGTACGTGTAGACGCCCGGCTCGTCGAACGTGAACGAGACCGGAGCCTGGTTCGAGGCGACCGGGGTCGAGAACGACCAGTTCGCCGACGTCGACTGCACGTTGTGCGGCAGCGTCGCCTCGTCGAACTGCCACTCGACCGTGTCACCGGTCTTGACGGTGACCTGAGCAGGACGCCACGAGGACGCCGGCGAGTCGACTGCATCGACCACCACCGTGTCGGCGAATGCCGTCCCGGTCGCAAGCACCCACACGAACGCTGCCGCGCAAAGCGCGACCGCCACGGACATCATCCGACGCATCTCTCTCCTCCGGTCCCCGGTTCCCGTGCCGCTCCCCGGTCTCCCCCGACCGGATTCGGCTACCGACCCGACAAATTACGGGCTCGTGGCGTACGTGTCAACGCCGCCACGCGTCCGGAAGCTAGTCAGACTTGAACCGGGAGTCAAGGAGCTTTTGACTATCCCGCCGCAAAAGTGACCGCCTAACCCCGCCCGCGGCCAATGTCCGGTCGGTAGGTCGCGGTGCGCTTGGCGCCGCGCAGATGCGGCGGGACCAGCGCAGCCGGCCACCCACGCAGCCAGAGCGTGGTCGCGAGCGCCGGCAGGACGATCATCAGCGGCAGGACGAGGATGACGCCGATCACCCCCACCGCCGTCGCCCGCTCGGTCGAGCCGAAGACGGCGATGACCAGCAGCAGGTCGACGAAGGCGACGCCCGCGACGACGACGAACGGCAGGCTGCGGACCAGGTCGACCTGCATGCCGACGAACGGCGTCGGTTCGCCGCGCCAGAGCCGCCGCACCAGCACGACGGCGACCACCGCCAGCAACTGGAACGCCAGGAAGAGGGCGATCTGCACTGGGGTGATCGTCGCTGGCTCAGTCATTGAAGAGGTCCCCGACCGGGTCGAAGCCCACGGTATCGCCTAGGAACTCCGACGCGGGGTCGAGCACGTCTGCCGCGGCCTCGCCCGCCATGTTGCCGACCGCGCCGCCCACCGCGGCGCCGACCGCGACGCAGACAGGCGCGCCCACCGTGCAGGCCGTGCCGGCGGCGGCGCCGACGCTCGCTCCGAAGCCTGAAGCCGCGCCCTTCACGGCGATCCGGCCGACACCTTCGCCCTCGATCACGCCGCTCGCGACGCTGGTCACGCCGCCCGCCCTACCGGCGATCCGTGTCACGCTGCGCGCCGTCCTCGCGGCGGGCGGAGCGCCGCCGTAGTGCGCGCTCTTGCGCTTCCACCACGTCCCGGAGCGACGGAGCTTGGCGTTCTCGGCGATCTTCTGCTTGCGGTACTGGGCGGCACCTGCGGCGGTTCCCACGAACCCGCACTCGAGGGCGTCGCCGACCTTCGTCACACAGGGCGGCTCGGGTTTGCGGAATGGGAACGACGTGCCGCCGAGCGGATCTCCCCCCTGCCACCCGAGCGCCTCGCCGAGGTCGGGGCGTCGCGGCTGCGGCGCGGGCGCGCTACCCGAGCCGGAGCCACCCGACGACGCCGCCGCCCCGCCGGCCGTTCCGCCACCCTGAGCGGCGTCGCCGCCTGGGGAGGAGTTCACGCCGCCCGAGCCGCTCGACTCCTGCTCCTCCGTCTGCGCTTCGACAACGCGCTTCGAGTAGTCGCGTGCCTCCTGGGCCGACTCGAAGATCGGGCGGTGCCCGTCCTGCTCGACGAACGAGATCGGGTTGCCGGCGGCGAGCGCGTAGCGGTTCGACGTCAGCGGATCGGTCGCCAGATCGAGATCCCCGATCGCGTCCTCGAAGCGGTCCTCCTGCAGGAACTGACCGATCTCCGGACCGAACTGGCGGACGCCCATGTCGACCTGCCCCGTGTCCGGGTCGGTGCGCTTGCCGCTGTATCGGAACGGGTTCACGGTCTCGCCGTCCTCCGGCTCCTCGTTGCTACCGGGCAGCCGCTCGCTCGTCAACGCTCCGTCGGCCTCCCCGTACGCCTTGTAGCCGTAGGACGCCTTCGCCTGGCCGGCGTCGTCGAGGAGCTGGGTGACGTTGCCATGCGCGTCGTACCCGTAGGTCAGCTCCTGCTCCGCGTCGCTGCCGCGCTTGTAGGTCAAGCCGATGCGGCGGCCGAACGCGTCGTAGGAGTAGGAGCGGGTCCGGTCACGTGCACCGGACTCGCGCTCCTCCGCGACGTCGCGGCTGGCCCCGATGTACGAGAGATCGCGATCGGTGGTGGACGAGCCGTCGACTGACTGCTCGTGGATCACGCGATCGAGCGCGTCGTGGTCGAATGTCGCGCGCTTGTCCTCCTTGGGCCTCCGCCAGCCGATCTGGCGGTTGCGGTAGTCGTAGGCGTAGTCCTGCCAGAGCCTGGGCGACTCCTCGCCCTGGGCATCGTTGCAGTCGTCCGCCTGGGTGCCGTCTGGATCCGTGACGCAGTCGAGGTTGCCTTCGCCGTCGTAGTGCATCCGGATCGTCAGGCCCTCTGTGTAGGTGCGCATCCGCGATCCGTCGAACTCGGCCGTGGCGATCGTCGCGTTGGTCTCCGCGTTGAACTTGCGTTCGACGCCGCCCGCCGCGGTCAGCTCGAAGCCGCTGCGGTTGCCGTGACCGTCGTTCTCCTCGATCAGCCGGTCGGCGCCGTCGTAGGCCCACCGCTGAGTGCACGGGTTCGCGGCGTCCTGGCATGGCACCGTGGCTCCCGGGCTCGTCCGGAAGAACGTGTCGCGCGTCCTATGTCCGTTGCTGTAGACGCCGGCCGGGTCGCGGTACGTGAGAGCGTGCGACTCGCGGAGCTTGGCGGCATCGACGACTCCGCCGTACGTGCGCAGCGCCGAGGGCAGGCCGTTGGCGAAGTACTCGCGACGTGTGGTCTGCCGCGTCTGGAACGCGCCGCCGGCGTCCGAGCCGGTCCAGCGCTCGATCACGCGCTCGCGCTCGCGGTCGGTCGGGAAGTAGCCGAACGAGATGCGCTTGTCGTCGCCGCGGCCGGGGTCGCGCCCGAGGTCGAGCTGCTGGAGCAGGTTCCCGTCCTCGTCGTAGGTGAACTCGTGACGGCGAGCGGCACGGACCAGCGTCCCGCCGGAGGTCTCCTCACGGTCGTCGGCGCGCGTCTTCACGAGCCCGTCGAGGAGGTACGTGTACTCGGTCACCTGGGTGTTCCGGTTCTCCTCGCGCGCCGTCGTCGAGCCGACCTGATCGAACCCGCTGTGATCGATGTCGAGCGTGATCGGCTTCCGCACCGAGCTCACGCCTGCGTCCTCGACGAACGTGAGGTTGCCGTTGCGGTCATAGCGCCGGTGAGTGCGGTCACCGCGGTGGTTGGTGTGCGTCTTGAGGAGACCGTCGCGGTAGTAGTCGGTTGTCGTCCGGCGCGACGTAGACCCGGAACGGAGCGGATCGCGCTCGGTCTGCCAGCCCTCGGCGCTGTAGTCGAAGCGAATCAGCGGGCTCTGATCCTCGCTCGTCCGGACCCAGCCCGGGTCGAAGTGATCGAGCACGGTGACCGACTTCTTGCGGTTCTCGGCCGCGCTCTCGGCGTTCGCGAGCAGGGTGTCCAGACTCGCGGTGGTCACGGGGAGCGTCGTATGGGTCAGGTTCGAGTTGGCGTCGTAGCGCCGGTGCAAGTACCGCCGGTCCTCACCTGACTTGCGCGGCAGGAGCTGGCGCACCGGCCGGTCGAGCGCGTCGTACTCGATCGACGACACGAAGTCCGACGACGGGCGACGGGTTCCCGCCGGCCGCCTCGACGGCGCGCGGCGAGTACCGATGCCGCAGGTTGCCGACCGCGTCGTAGGCCAGCTTCGTCGTCACCCGGCGCGGGTCCGCGCCCATCTCGAAGTCCTCGACCGTCTCGACGAGCAGTCCGCGGCCGTCGTACTCGCGGGTCGTTGTCGCGTTCTCCGCGTCGGTGCTCACCCTCGGATTGCCGTCGAGGTCGTAGGTCTGTTGCGTCTCGTCGCCGCTCGGGTCGCGCCTGAGCCGCAGCTCGTGCGCGGCCGTGTACTCGCGCCGCTCCGTGAAGGGCGTCCCGGCGGGCGCGCCCTGCGCCTCGCACGCGACCTGGGGCAGACCGCAGCCGCGGGCCGGTGATCGAGCGCAGGTCGCCCGCCGCGTCGTAGCAGTGGTGCGTGATGCGCTCGGTCCGCTGGCTGCCCTCGTAGCCGACACGGCGCTGGCGCAGCGTGCGGTCGAGACCGTCGTAGTCGACGAACGTGGTGAAGTCGTCGACCGGGCTGGCGGTGGCCACGCCGCGCGGCGCCGTGATCCGGGTCACGCGCCCGGCCTTGTCGTACACCCGCTCGGTGCGCTCGGTGCGCTCCGTGTCACGCAGGTCCTCGCCGACGAGCTCCGTGTCGAAGTCGAACAGCGTCTCCGACAGCACGCGGTCCATCGCGTCGTGCGTGAACTGCGTCCGCGTACCGGCGCCGTCGCGGAAGCGTCGGGCCGTAGACCGGGCCGAACTGGTCGGTCACGTTGTCGTTGGCGTCGAAGCGCGCGTGCGACCAGATCAGGTTCCCCGGCTCGTGCTGCGTCGACTTCGGCGCCGACTGGCGCACCATGCGGTGGAGCGGGTCGTAGTCGAAGTACGAGCGGTACGCGCGGCCGTCGTGCTCGAAGCAGCGCGACGGATCCGGCGGCGCGGGCGAGCCCGCGTGCCGCGGGTCCTGGGTCCAGCGCAGCAGGCCGTCGTCGTCGTGGCAGAAGCGCGTCCGGCCGCCGGCGGGATCGACCTGCTCGGCCGGCAGGCCGTTCGCGTCGTAGCTCGGGTAAGAGGTCGTGCGGACCGGCTCGCCGGCGGCCGTGACGTACCCGCCGGCGCCGTCGGCACGCAGGCCGTCGCGCGTCTCGCGCAGCGTGCCGTCGGCGTTGTAGGCGTGCCGGGTCACGAAGCCCTCGGGGTCGGTGACCCCGAGCAGCCGCCCGGTGGCGTCCTCGTGGTCGAACAGCCACTGCTTGTTGCGCGGCGTGATCCGCTTGGCGAGCTGGGAGATGTGCGGGACGGTGCGGCCGGCCCGCCAGTTCGCGGCGACGTCGTCGTCGTCGATCGCCACCGGCTCGTACTCGAGCTGCGTCAGCCGCCGCAGCTGGTCCCAGCGCTTGGTCAGGTAGCCGTTGGCGTCGTAGGCGAACTCGGTGAAGGCACCGGTCGGCTCGGTGACGGTGCGGACGTGGCGGTCGTCGGTCCACGCGACCTGGGAGGTCTCCTCACGGCCGGCGGCGACCCGGTCGACGATCCGGGTGACGGACCCCTCGGCGTCGAACGTGTAGCGGCTGTGCCGGCCCTCAGGCAGGTCGACGGTCGTGGTCCGCGCCGTCTCGTCGTAGGCGAAGGAGGTCTGTGCCTGCTCGCGGTCGATCCGCCAGGCCAGCTTGCCGGCGTCCTTCTTGTTCGCGTGGCCGTCGGCGATGTACGTGAACGTGGACGCTCTGCCCTTCGGGTCGGTGACCGAGTAGAGCCGGAACGAGTTCTTCGGGTTCGTCTTGTTCTCGCTGGCGTTCGGCACCGTGTACTGGCCGTCGAACTTCTGGTCCGTCCAGCGGAACGACCAGGTGCGCGACGGCGCGCCGAGACCCTCCGGCGTGGTGCCGCCCTGCTGGGTCATGCGGCGCAGGTAGTCGTCGTTGAAGTACTCGAAGCTCAGCTTCGAGCCGGTGTGGTCGGTGATCGACGCCAGCTGCGGGTAGTTCGGGCTGCCGCCGCCCGGCCCGGGCTGGCCCGGGTGGTAGGCGAGCCGGTACGTGCGCCGCGCCCGCAGAGCCGGATTGGCCACGCCCGCGGCGTCCACGACCTCGGTGACGCGCAGCCGCTTGTCGTTGCCCGGATCCTCGACCTTGAGGTCGATGCAGTTGCCGTCGCGGTCGCTCGCTCCGGTCGGCCACCCGTTGTTCTCGTAGTAGAAGGTGACGCCGTCCGGGCGCGTGAAGGCCCACATCAGCTTCGCCGGGTTGCCGTCGGCGATGTTGCAGGTCGGCCGCTCGTCGGCCTCCAGCTCGCGCAGGTACAGGTGCACGCCCTGCGGCTCCTGCCACGTCGTGTGCCCGGCCGTGCGGCGGCCGTTGAAGCGGTGCACGGTGCCGTCGGCGTCGGTCAGCTCCATCACGATCGACGAGAGGTCGGGCGTCGTCTTGGTCGCGATGTCCTCGCACTTGTGCGCGTGCAGCGCCGAGTTCGGCGGCGACGCGCAGCGCAGCGGCTCGCCCAGCGGCGAGAGGCTCGAGATCGCGATCGACCAGGCCGGCCCGAGCGGCGACGCGCGCAGCTCCTGCGGCTTGGGTCCGCCCGGACCCGGCTCGGCGGTGCCGCCCGCCTTCGAGTTGTAGGTGAGGTCGACGACCGTCGACAAGCCGCGGCCGGGCGACGCGAACGGCGTGAAGCGCACGATCGAATTGCCCGACGCGAGGTTCACCAGGTGCGACATCCCGGCGCCGAGCGACTCGCCGTCGTAGTGGTAGTAGCGCTCGAGCCCGAGGCCGACCGGCGTGGCGCGCTGGATCATCGCCGAGTGGTCGAGCGGCGGGTTGCCGCGCGCCGCCCACCACGTCTGCGGAGCGGCGGTATCCCTCAGGTCGAGCCGCAGGGTCATGCGCGAGCGGTCGGCGCCCGGCGGCAGCGCCGGCGGCGCCACCTGCGCGGTCACCGTCCGCTCGCCGCCGGGCGGAAGGGCGGTGCCGAGCGCCACGTTCGCACCCGCCGAGTCATCGAACGACCCGTCGGGACCGATCCAGCGCGCGCGCAGGACCGCGTCCGAGCCGAGCGTCGCGCTGCCCGTGTTCTTCACCCGGACGTCGACCGGCGTCGTGGCCTGGGTCGCGGCCGCCGGGTCGTGGACCAGCGAGCCCGGCAGCGGGCCCGCGGCGGTCAGCTCCGCCCGCTGCGGCGCGCCGGCCGTGTTCTGGACGCTGACGGTGACCGGCGCCGAGTCGGTCACGCGCCCGTGGTCGTCGGTCGCGCGTGCGACAACCGTGTGCGGGCCGTCGGGCACCTGCGCGCCCGCGGCGAGCGTGTCCCAGGGCACCGTGTAGGGCGCCGCGAGATCCTCGGCCGCGACCTGGCCGTCGACGACGAACTCGACACCGCGCAGCGTCCGGCCCGAGCCTGGCGTCGCGTCGGCGCGCAGGTCGTTCAGGCCCTCGACCCAGAAGGGCCGGCCGCGCCCGAGCTCGAAGTGCGTCCGGACCTGCTCGCGCGTGAGCACGCTGGTGTAGACCGCGACATCGTCGACCCGCAGGTCGGCGGCCGTGCGGTTCCCGATCACGACGGTGCCGTTGCCGGTCGCCGTGGCGGTGGCGCTCCACGTCCCGTCGCGCTGGGCGTCGAGGTAGAGGCCGGCGCTCGAGCCGTCGAACGTGCCGACGAGGTGGTACGTGGGCGGGTTGGTCGCCGACGGTGCGATCGGCTGCGGCGCGTAGACCACGCCGGTGCTCGTCCGCACGGCGAAGTACGCCTGCTGGGCGCCCGTGCTCAGCCGGCGCACGCCGAGCGCCCAGCCGCCGACGGCGGCGAAGTTGTTCGACACGATCTCCGTGTCGGCGGTGGCCGAGAAGCCCGGGTGCTGGACCCACGCCTCGACGCTGATGCGCGGGCTCAGGCGGTAGTCGAAGCCGGTGGCCGTGACGCGGCCGTAGCCGGCGTTGAGCTTGATGCTGCGATCGGCGTCGCCGGTCAGCAGCCCGGCCTGGCCGAGCGCGTAGTAGCCGCCGAACCCGCCGTGGCGGTTGTTGCCGGACGCGTCGAGCGCGCTCGCGCCGCTCGTCTCGCCGAGGCGCCAGAAGCCGGCCGGCGCGTCGCCCTTGACGGTCCCGGCGTAGTCGGCGGCCGGCGACGTCAGGCGGACGGTCGGCGGGTCGAAGTTCGCGACCTCGACGTCGACGGCGTCCGAGAGCGTCGCGTTGCCGGCGTCGTCGACCGCACGTACGCGCAGGGTGTGGCTGCCGTTGGTCTTGGCCCGCGTGTCGAAGTCCGCCGCGTAGGGCGCGGACGCGTCCTCGGAAACCTTGGTCCCGTCGACGAGGAACTCGACGCGCTCGACCCGCCGGTCGTCGCCGGCGGCCGCCTCGATCGCGATCGTCCCCCGGACGCGCTCACCGGGCCGCGGGGCGACGATGGCCGCCGTCGGCACGCCGACCGGGTCGGGATCCTGGTAGACGATCTCGAGCTTCGGCCGCAGCGACGGCGAGATGGTGTCGTCGTCGGAGTTGAAGCGGATCGCGGGGCCGGCCGGCCGCGCCAGGCGCAGGCCGTGGTTGGGGCGCTGGCCCGCGACCCACTCGCGCGCGATCGCGGTGACGTCCCACTCCTGCCAGCCGGGCGGGGTGTCGACGGGCAGGGTCGAGCCGACCGCGCCGGCGGTGACGTCGCCGCCTGCGGTCGTCCACGGCACGCCGGACTGGGCCTCGTCCCACGTCGCGCCGTCGCTCGTGCAGTCGGCGGTGCTGCCCTCGCGCCACTCGCGCGCGACGGGCGCCAGCTCGAGCTGCCCGCCCGCGGTGTCGCTGCGATCCGTCCGCCACAGCGACAGCCGGGCGGACGCGATCTTGCTCGCGGGCGCGACGTCGCGCAGGTCGAACCGCAGCAGGCCGCGGCGCCCGGGGCCCGCCGCGAGCGTGGGTTCGGCCCCCTCGTTCGTGCAGTGGCCCGGACCCAGCTGCCAGATGCCTGTCGCCTCGCCGCCGGCCGGATCGAGCCGCAGCACCGTGCGGGACGCCTGGTTCGCGGCGGGGAGCGCGACCCGCTGCTCGTTCGACGCCTTCCCGCCCGTGACGATCTTGTAGGAGAACGACGTTCCCGGTGCGGCCGTCGTGTCCTCGAAGCGCGTCGCGTCGAGGCTCGTGAGCGTGGTGAGCCGCGTCGCGCTCGACGGCGTGAAGCCCGCCGTCGCGCTGCGGTGCACCTCGTAGCCGGCGAAGCTCTCGCCCGCGAACCGCGACCAGATCAGCGTCGCGCCCGCGGGCCCGACGTCCTCGGCACCGTAGAGCGTGACCTGGTCGACGGCGTACGTCACCGCCATGCGGCTCTGGAAGACGAGCGCCCTGATGCCGTCGACCGTGGCCGCCTCGTTCGGGGTCTTGAGCGCCACGCCGAAGTTCGGCGACGTGCCGTCGTGCCAGTCGCGGGCGAGCGCCGTGACGTCCCAGGTGAGCCAGCGCGGCGCCGCTCCCGACGGCAGGCTGTACGACGAGACGACGCCGTTGTCGGTCGCGATCTCGCCCGGACGTGACGACGAGTCCCAGCCCGCGGTGATGCGGTGGGCGTTGAACGTATGCGACCCGCACGGCCCGGTGGCCGCGACGAGGCAGTTGCCCTCCCAGAACATCTCGACATCGGCGTCGGTGATCCGGCCCTCCGCCGGGATGCCGGCGAGGTCGAAGCGGACGGCGGTGCGCCAGAACTGATCGCTGGGCGCCGTGCCGATCTTGCTCTCGTAGTAGACGGTCCCGGGGCAGGTCGAGCAGCGGTTGTCGTACGTCAGCCACGCGGCGGGTGCGACCGAGATCGTCGGATCGAGCCGGACCGGGAACGCCCGCCGGCCCGCGCGCAGCCAGCGCGCATCGACCGCGACGTCGAGCAGCAGATCGTCGCCGTCGCGGCTGACGTCCAGGCGCGCGCCCGAGTCCTCGAGCCCGGCGCCGCGGGCGTCGACCGCCCAGGGCGCCTCGACCACGAACCGCGATCCCGGCGCCGCACGGTCGGACAGCAGCCATGCCCCGCCGCGCAGCCGGCGTGCGCGCAGGTCGGACCCGGCCGGCTGCGAGAGCCGGAAGCGGTAGCGGGCCGGCGCGCCGGGGCCCTCGATGACGATCGTCTCCTTGACCGAGCTCGGGCGCGACACGTACTCGAGCGACACGTCGCGGGCGACGTCGCGGTAGGCGACGGTCGAGCCGCGGACCTCGGCTTCGGCCGCCCGCGCCCCTTCGAGCGTCAGCCCGAGGCGGCGGTCGCGGTGCTCGAGCCGGACGAAGTCCTCGCCGGCCCGGCGGTCGAACGCCACGCGGAAGCCGGCTGCGCGGTTGATGACCGAGTCGCGGCCGTGCGGCATCAGCTGCGTCGCGACCCGTTCGAGGCGTCCGTCGGCGGCCCGGAAGTGCAGCGGCTCGATGCTCGTCGTCGTCGTCCGCGTGCCGTCGCCGTTGTCGACGGTGCGCGAGTGCTCCGTGCGCAGGTCGACCAGCTCCGCGCCCGCGGCGGGGCGCGTGTCCGCGACCGGCACCTCGGATGCGAGCAGCGTGACGAACGCGATCAGCGCCAGCGCCAGGAGGTCGCCGAGCAGTGCGGGCATGCCTCCCCCAGGGGCGGGCACGGCCATCCGGCGTCCAAGCCCGCTCACTGCCCTGCCCGTCGTGCGTCGCATGCCGTCCCCTCCCAGAAACGCTGCCGCCGCGCTGTGCGGCGGACGAGGCGGCACGCTACGCCCGGCGTCAATCACGCCGGAATCCAGCACGTCGCCCGAGGAACCGCCTCCGAGGGCGTCTTGGTAAGCCGGCTTACAGAGCGACGGCTGCGATCGCCGGCGGCGCGTCCGCCGGTCGCGCCCCCCGCGCGACCGGCGAGCGGGCGGGCGCCGGCGGCGCGACCGGCGCAGGGCTCGCCAGCGTCCAGCGGCCGTCGCTGCCGCGCGTCGCCCCGCCCGCGGCCACGACGTGCTTGAGCGCCACCGACACCGAGGGGCGCTGCGCGCACGCGAGCTCGGCGAGCAGCTGATGCGAGAGCCGGACCGGCAGCAGGACGCCGCCGGGCTCCACGCGCCCCCAGCGGTCGGCGAGGTGCCAGAGCAGCGCGAGCATCCGCTCGGGCAGCGACGGGATGCTCGCGATCGCCAGCCGCTCCGAGAGCGCATGGCAGCGCTCGACGAGGCGGTGCATCAGCTCGTCGGCGATGCCCGGGTAGTGCGACGCGACGGCCGCGAACTCGGCGTCGAGGACCGCGACGCGCGTCGCCTCGAGCGCCGTCCAGGTGCTCGGCGCCGGGAGGGCGGCGAAGCGCCCCTCGTCCTGCCAGGGCCGGACCACGTCACCCGGCCCGAGCAGCTCGACCGTGCGGCGGGCCGCGACGGTCACGGACCGCAGCATGAGCCCGTCCAGGACGAGCAGCCCCAGCACGCTTCCCGCCGCCGTGAACGGCACCGGGCCGCGCGGCGGGATGTCGACCACGCCCGCCACGAGCCGCCGGCGCAGGACGTCGACCGCGTCGAGCGGGACGTCACGCAGCAACAGCGGGTCGGCTTCCACCAGCCGCACGCAGTCCCCCACCCGTACTCCCCCCACCGTCGCCTCCCGCGTCCTTGGCCCCAGTCGAGCCGCCGCGGCGATTATCAGGTCGGGTGGGCCCCGCCGCAAGGGCGGCGGGCCCCGTTTCACGACTTGGCTTTGGCCCTCGACTTCGAGCCGGACTTCGAGGACGAGCTCTTCGACGACGACTTCTTGGACGAGGAGGAGCCGGACTTGGACTCGGACGGCTTGTCGGAGTCGCCGCTCTTGACCGCCGCGAGGCTCGCCTCGAGCGCGGCCATCAGGTCGGGGACCTTGGCCGGCTGCGGCGCCTCGGGCTGGACGGCGATCTCCTCGCCCTGGGCCTTCTTCTCGATCAGGGCGAGCACCTTCTCGCGGTACTCGTCCTCGTACTTCTCCGGGTCGAAGCCCGAGGACAGCGACTCGATCAGCTGCTCGGCCATCTTCAGCTCGCGGTCGGTGGCCTTGAGGTCCTTCGCGTCCGGCAGGTCGTCGAGGTCCTCGTGGGAGACGACCTCGTCGTGGAAGATCATCGTCTCCATCATCAGGATGTCGTTGGAGGGGCGGATCGCGACCAGCTGCTCCTTCGAGCGCAGCACGACCTTCGCGATCGCGACCTTGCCGGCCTGCTCCATCGCCCCGAGCAGGAGCCCGTACGCCTTCGCCGCGCCCTTGTCGGGGACGAGGTAGTACGGGTGGTCGTAGTAGATCGGGTCGATCTCCTCGAGGTCGACGAAGTCGAGGATGTCGATCGTGCGCGACTTCTCCGGATCGAGCGTCTCCATCTCCTCCGGGGTGATGACGACGTAGCGGTCCTTGGTCAGCTCGAAGCCCTTGACGATCTGGTCGAACGCGACTTCCTCGCCGGTCTCGGGATCCATCCGCTTCTGCTGGATCCGGTTGCCGGTCTCACCGTTGAGCTGGTGGAACCGGACGGTCTTCTTGGACACCGCTGAGTACAGCTTGACCGGCACGTTCACCAGGCCGAAGGAGATCGCGCCGCTCCACATCGATCGGGGCATGCCCGACATTGTGACGGGCGCGGCCCGTCATCACCAACGAGCGCATGCGCTGTTGCGGCCGCGGAACACGAGCACGTCCTCGCGGTCCGCCCCCGGCGCCAGCATCCCGGCGGCCTCGAGGTGCGCCCGGCGGCGGCGCATCAGCGGGCCGAGCGGTCCGCTCTCGCGCGCCACGACGGCGGCGTCGAGCCCGGCCGCGGCGAACGCCCGCAGCGTCTCCTGCTCGCCGAGCAGCGACGAGTGGACCACGAGCAGGCGGCCGTCCGGGACCAGGTGGTCGGCCGCGCCTGCGCAGATGCGGTCGAGCAGCGCCCGGCCGTCGCGCCCGGCGTCCCAGGCGCGCGCGAGCCCGCGCTCCGGCAGCGCATCGGTCGGCGCGGGCACGTACGGAGGGTTGGAGACGATCGCGTCGAACCGCTCGCCGGCCACCGCGTCCAGCAGGTCGCCTCGGCGCGCCCGCACGCGCACGCGGTTGAGCAGCGCGTTGGCGCGGACGGTGAGCACGCTGCGCCGCGACAAGTCGACCGCCGTGGCCACCAGCCCGAGCCGCGCCGCGTGCACGGCGAGCGCGCCGCTCCCGGTGCAGAGATCGAGCACGCGGGCGCCCGCGGGCAGCCGCTCCTGCTCCAGCGCCCGCGCGAGCAGCCACGTGTCGCTGATCGGCCTGAAGACGCCGGCCGGCACGACGAGGCGTGGCGGCGGCGCTGCGGTCAGAGGTCGCACGGCCCGGTGGTTCCCGGCGCGGCGGCGCCGGAATCGCCCCTAGGCTGGCCGCGTGCCGGAGAGGACGCCCACCGCCGCCGAGCTGCGCGCGACGTTCGACGCGGTCGACGACGGCACGGTCGGGCTCGAGGAGGAGCTGATGGTCCTCGACCCGGAGACCCTCGACCTCGCGCCCCGGGCCGCGGACGTCGTAGCGATGCTCGAGGGCGACCCGCGCTTCAAGATCGAGCTGCCGGCGGCGCAGCTCGAGATCGTCACCGCCCCGCACGCCGGCGTCGAAGCTGCGGCTGCCGAGCTCGCCATGGCCCGCCGCGCGCTCGAGGAGGGGATCGCGGGCACGCTGCGGATCGCCGGCTCGGGCCTGCACCCGTTCGCGTCGCCCCGCGGGCCGCTCAACCCCGGCCCGCGATACGAGGCCACGCGCGCCGAGTACGCCTCGGTCGCGACCCGCCAGCTCGTGTTCGGCCTCCACGTCCACATCGCCGTGGCCGGCGCCGATCGCGCGCTCGCCGTCTACAACGCGATGCGCGCCCACCTTCCGCTGCTCTGCGCCTTCTCGGCCAACGCGCCGTTCCACGACGGCGCCGACAGCGGCCTCGCGACGCTGCGGCCGCGTATCAACAACCTGATGCCGCGCCAGGGCATCCCGCCCCCGCTCGCGAGCTGGGACGAGTACGCCGACGCGCTGCGCCGCGTCCGGGATCCGCGCCGCTGGTGGTGGGAGCTGCGCCTGCACCCGTACCTCGGCACGCTCGAGCTGCGCGCGCCGGACGCCCAGATCACGGTCGCGGACACCACGGCGGTCGCCGCCGCCGCCCACGCGCTCGTCGGGCAGCTCGTGGCCCGCCTCGACGCCGGCGAGCCGCTCCCGGTCCCCGAGACCTGGAGGATCGAGGAGAACCGCTGGTCGGCCGGCCGCCACGGTCTCGACGGCCAGATGACCGACGTCGAGAGCGGCGAGCGCCGGCCCACGCGCGAGCTGCTGCGCGCCGCGTTGGGTCCCGAGCACGAGGCCGCCGCGCCGGGCGGCGCGCAGCGCCAGCGGGCGATCGCCGCCGAGCACGGTCTGCACGGGCTCGTCGCGCACCTGGCCGATGCCTTCGTTTCCCGCGCGGCCGCGCGGGGGTAGGCCCGGCCCGTGATCGTCCTGCCCGAGCCCCGCGGGCGGGTGACCGAGCACCTGCTCGCCGCCCTCGACGCGCCTCCCCACACGTTCTCCGGCCATCCGGAGGCGGATTCCGACGAGGACCTCCAGCTCGCGCTCTACCTCATGTACGAGCTGCACTACCGCGGCCTGCCCGGCGTCGACGACGGCTGGGAGTGGGAGCCTTCCCTGCTCGCGCTGCGCGCGGGCCTGGAGGCAGCGTTCGAGGCCGAGCTGCGGGCCACCGTCCCGGTGCCGCAGACCGATCAGCCGATCGACGTCGCGCTGCGGGCGATCGCCGACGGTGACGACGGCCCGTCGCTCTCCAAGCACCTCGAGCGCGACGGCACGCTCGAGCAGTTCCTCGAGTTCGTCGTCCACCGCTCGGCGTACCAGCTCAAGGAGGCCGACCCGCATTCGTGGGCGCTGCCGCGCCTCAGCGGCGGCCCGAAGGCGGCGATGGTGGAGATCCAGGCCGACGAGTACGGTGGCGGCGATCCGGAGCGGATCCACGCAGCCCTGTTCGCGCGCGCGATGGACGCGCTCGCTCTGGACAGCACATACGGCGCCTATGTCGACCGGCTGCCGGCCGTCACGCTGGCGACCGTCAACCTCATGTCGAGCTTCGGACTTCATCGCCGTCTGCGGGGCGCGATCGTCGGCCACCTGGCGCTGTTCGAGATGACCTCGTCGATCCCGAACCGGCGCTACGCCAACGGCCTGCGGCGGCTTGGCTTCGGCGACGAGGCGACCGCGTTCTACGACGAGCACGTCGTCGCGGACGCCGTGCACGAGAACGTCGCCGCCGTCGACCTCGCCGGCGGCCTCGCGCGTCAGGACCCGCGGCTCGCGCCGGACATCCTGTGGGGCGCGGCCGCGCTCGTGGAGCTCGACGCGCGCTTCGCGCGCCACCTGCTCGAGAGCTGGCGCGACGGCCGCAGCTCGCTGCTGCGCCCGCTCGCCGAGCCGGTCATGAGCGGCCCTGCTCCTGGCCGCTCGGCGCCTTGAAGCGGACGAGCTTGTGCGTCCCGTCGCAGAACGGGCGCAGGCGCGACTTCCCGCAGCGGCAGAGCGCGATCGTCCCGCGGTCCGTCGCGATCTCGTTGCCTTCCTGATCTGTCACGCGCACCGGCCCGCGCACGAGCAGCGGCCCGTCGCGGTAAGGCGTGATCGTCACCTCGTCGCGCATCACCCGATCGCCTCGAGCTGCTCGGGCGTGAGCTCGAGATCGGCCGCCCTGACCGAGTCCTCGATCGACTCGGGGCGGCTCGCCCCGGGGATCGGCACCACCACCGGGCTCAGCGAGAGCAGCCACGCGAGCGCGACCTGCTGCGGCGACACGCCGTGCGCCTCGGCGGCGTCGGTCACCGCGCTGTGCCCCGCGGCGGCCTCGGCGGCGTTCGGGATGCCGCCGAGCGGCGACCACGGCAGGAACGCGATCCCGCGGCGCTCGCACTCGGCCACCTCGCCCTTGTCGATCGGCGACCGGAACTCGAGCGAGAGCTGGTTCTGCACGGCGACGATGTCGGCGATCGAGCACGCCTCCTGGATCTGCGCGACCGAGGCGTTGGAGATCCCGATCCAGCGCACCTTGCCCTCGTCCTGGAGCTCCTTGATCGCGCCGATCGACTCGGCGTAGGGGACCTTCGGGTCCGGGCGGTGGAACTGGTAGAGGTCGATCCTGTCGGTGCCGAGCGCGCGCAGTGAGGCCTCGCAGGCGGCGCGCAGGTAGTCGCGCGAGCCGTCCAGCTCCCAGCCGCCGCCGGGCCGCGTGTGGCCGCCCTTGGTGGCGATGATGACCTCGTCGCGGCGGCCGTCCAGGGCACCGGCGATCAGGCGCTCGTTGTGCCCGAAGTCGCTGTCGTCGAGCGAGTAGGCGTCCGCGGTGTCGATCAGGTTCACCCCTGCGGCGACGGCCGCCTGGACGGTGCGCACCGAGCGCTCCTCCGGCGGCCGGCCGGCGATCGACATCGGCATGCCTCCGAGGCCGATGGGGAAGACGTCGGTTCCGTCGAGCTTGCGAGTCTGGGCCATGCTCGTGGCATGTCCGTGCGGGCTACTCGGAAAACGTGACGTCGGCCGGGTCGACGTCGTCCCGCAGGCCCTTGTAGGAGGGGTGCCGGAGGGTTCGCGCCTGGGTCATCTCGCCGAAGTCGACGACCGCCACGAGGCGTGGCTGCACGAACTGGGTCTCCTTCGGCGGCTGGCGGCCGGAGAACGGGCTCGTGTCGGTCGCGAGCGGCTCGAGGATGGCGCCCAGGCGGTCGAGCTCGGCCTCGCTGAACCCGGTGCCGACGCGACCGGCGTACTTGAGCTCGCCGTCCTGCTGGAACCCGACGACCAGCGCCCCGAGCCGCCCGCGCCGCTTGCCCTCGCCGCCGATCCAGCCGCCGACGACGACGTCGGTCTGGCGGAAGTTCTTGACCTTCACCCAGCCGCTCGTCCGTTTCCCGGGCATGTACGGGCAGTCGAGCCGCTTGGCGATCACCCCCTCGAGGCCCTGGGCGCGCGTCGCCTCGAGCATCGCCGCGCCGTCGCCGACGTGATGGGCCGGCGTCTGCCACGTGGCGCCCTGCAGGCCGAGCTCGTGCAGGAACGACCGCCGCTGGTCGTAGCGCAGATCGAGCAGCGAGTGGCCGTCGAGCCACAGCAGGTCGAACAGCACGTAGTGCACCGGGTCGCTCTGCGCGAGCCGCCGGACGGCGTGCTCGGAGGTCAGGTGCATGCGGCGCTGGAGCAGCTGGAAGCTCGGCCGGCCCTCGGGCCCGAACGCGACGACCTCGCCGTCGACGATCGCCTGGTGGCCGGCCAGCGCGCGCCCGAGCTCGCGCAGCTCGGGGTAGCGCGGCGTGATGTCGTTGCCGTTGCGGCTCAGCAGGCGCAGCCGCCCGCCCTCCGCGTAGCCGACGGCGCGCACGCCGTCCCACTTGATCTCGTAGGCCCAGCGCCCATCGTCGGACGGCAGCGGCCCGGTCTTGGCCAGCATCGGGTCGATCCGCTCCGGCATCGGCTCCCGCCCCGGGTCCTGCGGCGGGTCCATCCGGTGGATCATCCAGTTCTTGCCGCCCGTGCGGAACAGCACGTAGCGGCCTTGCACGCGCTCGCCGTGCAGCGTGATCATCACCTCGTCGGCCCGGAACTTGTGCAGCTCGTAGGTCCCGCGGTCCCAGATCCGCATCGTGCCGGCGCCGTACTCGCCCTCCGGGATCTGTCCGTGGAACTCGAGGTACTCGAGCGGATGGTCCTCGGTGCGGACCGCGAGGTGGTTCTTGCGGGGGTCCGGCGGGATGCCCTTCGGCACCGCCCAGGAGGCCAGCGCGCCCTCGTGCTCGAGCCGCAGGTCCCAGTGCAGGGAGCGCGCATGGTGCTCCTGCACGACGAACCTCGGGGTGCGTTCGTCGGCCGACGGCGCGGGGTCGCCCGCTGGCTCTGGCGTGGACGTGAAGTCGCGCTTGGCGCGGTAGCGGTCGAGGTTGTCAGGCATCGATTAGCGGGTATCTCGCCAGCGAAGTTAGGCGTACGGGCCAACGGGTATCTTGCAGGCCCGTATGGAAGCCAACCCCATCGTGCTCGACGACACCGCGGGGGATGTCGTGGTCGTCGTCGTCGAAGGAGAGCACGACATCTACACCGCCCCGACGCTGCGCGAACGTCTCGAAGAGGCGCTCGAACGTGGCGGCGGGATCGTCGTGGACCTCACGTCCGCGACGTTCGTCGACTCCTCGGTGCTCGGAGCGCTGCTCGATGCGCGCCGGCGCGCGCTCGACGCCCACCAGGGCTTCGTCGTGTGCGTGGGCGAGACCGTGGAGCCGGGCGTCCAACGCATTCTCGACATCACGGGCCTGGTCCCGGTGTTGCCGGTGCTGCGTCAGCGCGAGGAGGCGATCGCCGCCGCGCGTACGAATGGCGCGAGCGGATGACGCAGCCGCGGCCCGAGGTGCTGCTGACCATGCCGGCGCGCCCTGAGGGCGTCGGCGTCGTGCGTCAGGCACTGGCGGGCATGGCGGACGCGCTCGACTTCGACGCGTCCGTGGTCTCCGACATGAAGATGGCGGTGACCGAGGCGTGCACGAACGTCGTCGTCCACGCGTACGACGACGCGACCGATCACGCGACGCTCGAGGTCGAGATGCAGGCCGCCGAGTCCGGCCTCACGATCGTGGTGCGCGATCACGGCAGCGGCATCCAGCCGCGGCCGGCGCGGACCGAGCCGCCCGCGCTCGGGCTCGGCCTCCCGCTGATCGCCGCGCTCAGCGATGCGTTCGAGCTGCACGGCTCGGCCGGGCGCGGCACCGAGGTCCGGATGACGTTCTCCTACCACCGCGACGGCGACCCGGCCGAGGACAACCCGGTGACCGGCACGGTCGGCGCCGACGGCCGCTGGGACCCGGACGCCTCCAGCCCGGCCGGGGGTTGACCGTACCGCGGGCCCGCGCGGCCGGCGCTACATTCCCGGCTGTGCAGCTCGCTCCCCGCTCCTGAGGCGGGCCGGTCCGCCGGCCCGCAGCCCCGAGTCCGGTTGATCCCGGGCGCGCGTCCGCGCGCCCTCACTCAGGAGCCCTCAGTTGCACCACGAAGCGCAGGACCTCTCCGCGCTCGGCTGGACGGCCGATCGCGAGTCAGCATTCACATCGATCGCCCTTGAAGGGTGGTCACCGGCGCGCGTCGCGGGCGTGCACCGCGGCAGCCTCGACCTGCTCGGGCCCGCCGGGCCGCTGGCCGGCCACGTCTCCGGCCGGCTGCGGCACGCAGCGGACGCGGCAGCCGACCTGCCGGCCGTCGGCGACTGGGTCGCGGTCGACGGGGACGCCGTCGTGCACGCCGTGCTGCCGCGCCGCGGAGGCATCGCCCGCGCCGACCCGGGCGGCCGCTCGGAGTCGCAGGTGCTGGCCGCCAACGTCGACGTCGTGCTCGTCGTCGGGTCGCTCAACCGCGACCTCAACGTCCACCGGCTCGAGCGCATGCTCACGCTGGCGGCCGACGCCCGGGCGGAGGCGGTCGTCGTCCTCTCCAAGGCGGACCTCGCCGAGGATCCCTGGGCGCAGGTCACCGACGTGCGGCTCGCGCTCGGCGGCACGGTTCCCGTCGTCCCGATCAGCACGCACGCGCGGACCGGACTCGATGCCCTGGAGGCCTGGCTGCGGCCGGGCGCGACCGCGGTGCTGCTCGGCTCGTCGGGCGTCGGCAAGACGACGCTCCTGAACGCGCTCAGCGGCGGCGACCGGGTGACCGCGCCGATCCGCGAGGGCGACGACCGCGGCCGCCACGCGACCACGGCCCGCGAGCTGGTGCCGCTGGCCTCTGGCGCGCTCGTGATCGACACGCCCGGGCTGCGGCTGCCGAAGGTCTGGGAGCAGGCGTCCGGCCTCGAGACCGCCTTCGCCGACATCGCCGCGCTCGCCGCGGGCTGCCGCTTCTCCGACTGCCGCCACGAGGGCGAGCCCGGCTGCGCGGTGGCGGAGGCGGTCGCCGACGGCCGGCTTCCGGCGGACCGGCTGGCGGGCCTGGCGAAGCTCGAGCGCGAGCGGGCGTGGATCGAGACGCGGCGCGACGCCCGCGCCCGCGCCAGGGCCGAGCAGCGCACGCGCGCGATCCACAAGGCGCAGCGCCGCATGTACCGCGAGCGGGGAAGGGAGCGCTAGCCCGCGTCGGCAGCACGGCACCGGGCGCCACTCGGCGCCAGGCGACCTGCGTGGGGAAGCAGGTCGGACCCAAAACGTTCCACTCGGGCTCCGGTCCGGACGCGTGTGGAACGTTATGGGGCCTCCCGCCGCCCTACCCAGCCAGCAGTTCGTCGACCCCACGCCCCACCGCCCGGGGTGGCCGGCGGAGCCTCAGGCGGCCTGGCGCAGCGCGTCGAGCTCGCGCATCCGCCCGAGCCGGCCGAGCGCCTTGGACTCGATCTGGCGCACGCGCTCGGGCGTGATGCCGAGCTGGCGGCCGATCTCGCGCAGCGGGGTCGGATCGCCGCCGCCGATGCCGTAGCGCATCGCGACCACGGTGCGCTCGCGCTCGGGCAGCTCCTCGAGCGCGGCGCGCAGCGCCTGCTCGCGCAGGGAGATGTGGACGACGTCGTCGGGGCCGGGCGCGTCGGCGGGCAGCAGGTCGCCGAACGCCGCGTCGTCCTCCTCGCCGAGCGGGCGGTCGAGCGATGTGACCGTGCGGGCGGCGTCGCGCAGCGCGTGCAGGTCGTCGACGCTGATATCCGCCTCGGCGGCGATCTCCGTGTCGGTCGGCGCGCGGTCGAGCTTCATCGCCAGGGCGTTCTCCGCCCGCGCCACCTTGCGCTGCGTGCGCACGAGGTTGATCGGCAGCTTGATCGTGCGCGCCTTGGCGTCCATGCCGCGCTCGACCGCCTGGCGGATCCACCACGTCGCGTAGGTCGAGAAGCGGTAGCCGCGGCGCCAGTCGAACTTCTCGACCGCGCGGATCAGGCCCAGGATCCCTTCCTGGATCAGGTCCAGCAGCGTCAGCTCGGAGCCCTGGTACTTCTTGGCGATCGAGACGACGAGCCGCAGGTTCGCGTTGATCATCCGCTCCTTGGCGGCGAGGTCGCCCTTCTCGATCCGGCGCGCCAGCTCGATCTCCTCGTCAGGCGTCAGCAGCCGGTGGCGGCCGATCTCGTTCAGGAAGAGCTGCAGCGTGTCCGTCGTGACGTGCGCGAGCGCCGCGTCGTCGACGGGCGCGACCGGCGCCGCCTCGAGACCGCAGTCGTCCCTGAGCTTGATCCCGCGCGCGTCGAGCTGCTCGTAGAGGGCCGTGACCTGGACGTCCTCGATGTCCAGCGCCTGCGCGAGCTCGTCGACCTCGCTCAGCTCGAGACATCCGCGCTCCTCGCCGCGGTCGATCAGCGCCGCGAGGGCGCCGCTGAACGCGTCGTCTGATGCCGAGCTCATCTCCAATTCCTCGTCACCGCATACTTGCGCAGGTAAACGCGCACCACAACCCGGCGCGTTTGACCTGAGCGGGTTGCAGGGAACCCAATCTCGTGTCCGGTTCGACCGGGAGGAAAGGACGACATGGGCATAGGGACAGAGTCGCCCGCCGAGCGTACGGCAGTCACGCCGCACACCGACCGTTCCGCCCCGCGCCATGAGCTACGTGCGGTCCGCGAGCGCCAGCGCGAGCAGTTCGGCGGCGTGAGTTGGGGGGCGGCGTTCTTCGGCTGGCTCGTCGCCGTCGGCCTCGGCGCCCTCCTCGTCGGCCTGCTGGCGGCCGCCGGCGTCGCCGTCGGCCTCACGGATCTCTCCGGCGACACGATCGGCACGGCCGACGCGATCGGCCTCGGAGGCGCGATCGCCCTGCTCCTGGCGCTCTCGATCGCCTACGGCTGCGGCGGTTACGTCGCCGGCCGCATGTCGCGCTTCGACGGCGCCCGCCAGGGCATCGCCGCCTGGGCGATCGGCGTCGTCGTGAGCATCGCGCTCACCGCGGCGGCGGCGGTCTTCGGGACCGAGTTCAACGTCCTCGAGCAGCTCGAGCTGCCGGCGCTGCCGGCCGGCGACAGCGAGCTCGCGACCGGCGGGGCCGTGGCGCTGGCGGCCGTCGCGGTCGTGACCATCGTGGCGGCGGTGATCGGCGGCAAGGCCGGCGAGCGCTTCCACCGGCGGGTGGATCGTGCTGGCCTTCTCGAGTGATCACGGCCTCCGTAGAGGCGTCTGGAATCCGACACCGTTGGGTAGGCGACAGTGGTGAAGGTAGAAACCGGTCGCATGGCGCGAACCTCCGAGACCACTCGCCTCCTCGAGGCCGATCCTGAGCTGGGTGCACTGCTGAATCCCAGCCGTCGGGCCGAGGCGGAGCGCGAGCTGGTGGTCCGCACGCACAAGCTGTCGGTCGGCCCCTGGGATGTGACGCGCCTGTCGAGCGCGAGCGCGGATCACGTCGGTCTGCTGATCCTCGACGGCGTGCTCTCGCGCGAGGTGATCGTGGCCGATCATGTGAGCGCCGAACTGCTCGGCCCGGGTGACCTCGTACGCCCGTGGCAGGGCCAGAGCGGCGCCGGCCTGCTGCCGATCGAGGCGGTCTGGTCCGTGCTGTCGACGGTCGGCCTCGCCGTGCTCGACCGTCGCTTCGCGGCCGAGGTGGCGCGCTATCCCGAGGTGACCGCCGCGTTGTTCGACCGGCTCGGCGAGCGCTCGCTGCGCCTGGCCACAACCCAGGCGATCTCGCAGCTCACGCGCGTGGACCGGCGCTTGAAGGCGCTGTTCTGGCACCTGGCCGAGCGCTGGGGCCGGGTGTCCGGGGACGGCGTCGTGGTGCCGCTCGCGCTGACGCACCGGATCCTCGGGCAGCTCGTCGGCGCCCGCCGGCCGACCGTGTCCACCGCGCTCAGCGAGCTGGCCGAGCGCGAGGAGCTGGTGCGCCGCCCGGACGGGGCCTGGCTGCTGCGCGGCGACCCGCCGGACGCGCAGACGCTCGCGCGCAAGCCGACGGCCGCCGAGCTGCGCGGGCAGGACCTGATGCGCCCGTCGCGGCGCTTCGCCCGCGAGGACGCCGGCGACGTCGATCCGGAGGGCCTGATCGCCGCGATGGACCGCCTCCGCGAGGCGCTCGATCCGAACGAGCTGCGCGAGCTGCTCGAGCGCCGCCGCAGCGCCGGCTAGCTGCGGGCGCCGATGCCGGTCGCGAGCTCGCCCGTCCGCGCCGGACCGCCCGTGGCGGGATCCAGGGGCGGCGTGTCGAACCCGGCCGAGCCGCGCAGCCCGGCGATCAGCTCGCCCAGCGCGTCGCCGGCGTCCACGCGCGGCGTCCAGCCCAGGTCCTCGCGCGCACGGCGCGTGTCCATCAGCGGAACCGCGAGCCCCATGTCCAGCCAGCCGGGCGGCGTGGGCTGCAGGCGCGCGCGCCACGTGGCGTCGGCGGCGGCCCGCAGCGCTCGCTCGGGGACGCGTAGCGGGCGGGCGCCGAGCAGCCGCCCGAGCGTCGCCCCGTCCAGCACGGGCTCGGCGGCGACGTTGTACGCGCCGTGGGCGTCCTCGCTGAGCGCGGCGAGGCGATAGGCCTCCCCCACGTCGTCCGCGTGCACGGCCTGGACGACGAGCCGCGGCGGCATCGGCAGGACCGGCAGCAGCCGCGGGTGCAGCAGCGGCGAAGGCAGCAGCGGGCCCAGGAACAGGCGCCGCACGCCCGACGCGGCCTCGCGCTTGAAGATCAGGCCGGGTCGCAGGCGGACGATCCTCAGCCGGTCCTCGAAGCCGTCGAGCATCCGCTCGCAGGCGGCCTTGTGGCGGGCGTAGAACAGGCTTGCGATGCCGTCTCGTGGCCACGACTCGTCGACGCGGCGGTCCTTCGGCCCGCGCGAGTAGACGCCGACCGACGATGCGTGCACGAGCGCCTTGACGCCCGCGCGCGCGGCGGCCTCGAAGACGCGCCTGGAGCCCTCGACGTTGATCGCTTGCAGCACCGCCTCGTCGCGCGAGGGCTGGATCACCCACGCGAGGTGGATGACCGCGTCGGCGCCGGCGAAGATCTCCTCCAGCGGCGCGGTGACGATGTCCGCGCGCACCCAGCGCGTGCGCGGGTTCTGCCAGCGCGGCACACGCCGCGCGAGCCCGACGATCTCGCTCACGCGCTCGTCGCGCGCGAGCGCGGCGAGCACGCTGGTGCCGGCATTGCCGGTGGCTCCGGTGACGACGATGCGCATAGCGCCAGCCTGCCCGGGTAGTCCGATCCTATGCCCGCCACCACTCGCAACAGCTCGACCGGCATCCTCTCCGACGACAAGGCCAGCCAGCGCGAAGAGCTCATCGAGATGCTCAAGAAGGCGTACTGGATGGAGATCGAGACGGTCATGAGCTACATCTCCAACTCGATCAACCCGGACGGCGTCCGCGCCCAGGAGATCATCGAGTCGCTCCAGGAGGACATCCAGGAGGAGCTCGGTCACGCGCAGCGCTTCGCCAGCCGCATCAAGGAGCTGTACGGCGTCGTCCCCGGCTCGCTCGACTTCAGCGCCGAGCAGAGCTACCTGCAGCCGCCCGAGCACCAGACCGACATCGTCCACGTCATCAAGGGCGTGATCGAGGCCGAGACCGGCGCGATCGAGCACTACAACACGATCATCGAGTACACCGACGGGGTCGACTGGGTGACCCAGGACATGGTGATCGAGATCCTCCACGACGAGGAGGGCCACCGCCGCCTGTTCGAGGGCTACCTGCGCGAGTACGAGGCCGAGGGCCTGGCGTAGACTGGTCGTCTGGCCACCGAGCCCGACCGCTCCGATCTGATCGTCGAGGCGAGCGCGCTGCTCGCGCGCTCGCTCGACCTGCAGGAGACGCTGGCCGCCGTCGCCCGCCTGACCGTTCCCGCCTACGCGGACTGGTGCTTCGTCGAGCTGGTGCAGGCCGACGGCAGCATCGCCCGGCCGGTCATGGAGCACGCGGACGCGTCCAAGCGGCCGTTCGTCGAGGAGTACGACCGCCGCTACCCGCTCGACCCGGACTCCACGGTCGGATCGCCGCAGGTCATCCGCAGCGGCGAGCCGCTGCTGATGGCCGAGACGCCGGATGGCTTCTGGGAGCAGGTCGCCCAGGATCCCGAGCAGCTTCGGCTGCTGCAGGAGGTCGGCTTCGTGTCCTCGATGATCGTGCCGCTGCGGGTCCGCGGGGAGGTGATCGGGGACATCGCGCTCGCGACGTCGATCTCCGGCCGTCGCTACGGCGAGGACGATCTCAGGATCGCGCAGCAGCTGGCCGACCGCTTCGCGCTCGCGATCGACAACGCGCGCCTGTTCACCGAGCTGCGCGAGGCGCGCGACGAGCTGTCGGCGATCCTCGAGGGCGTCCCCGACGCGGTCATGGTCCAACGCCCGGGCGGAGGCCTGGTCTACGCCAACGACGCCGCGGTGCGGCTGCTGGGCTTTCCCGACGCCGCGACCATGCTGCGGGCGGAGGCGGTGGAGCTGCGCGGCCGCTTCCGGCCACGCGACGAGCTCGGCGCTGCCGTCCCGATCGAGACGCTTCCCGGGCGGCGGGCGCTGAGGGGCGAGCAACCCGATCCGCTGACCGTCCGCTACCGCCATCCTGACGGCAGCGATCGCTGGGCGCGGATGCAGGCCCGGGCGGTCCATGGCGAAGGCGCCGCCGCGCGCGTCGCGATCGTCGTGATCGAGGACATCACCGAGCTCAAGCGGGCCGAGTTCGCGAGCCGCTTCCTGGCCGAGGCGAGCCGGGCGCTGACCGCGTCGCTCGACCTGCGCCAGACGCTCGAGCTCGTGGCCTCGCTGGCCGTCACAACCGTCGCCGACCGCTGCGAGATCGAGCTCGCGGAGGCCGGCGAGGTGCGTCATCGCGTGGTCGCCGGTGAGGCGGAGGCCGGCGCCGCGGAGCTGCGCGAGTCGATGTGGGCGCACTCGGGCGTCGTCGGCGAGCTGAGGCTGGCGGCGGCGCGGGGCTTCGACGAGCACGACCGCGAGCTCGTCGAGGACCTGGCGGTGCGGATCGCCTCGGCGGTCGAGAACGCGCGGCTCTACGAGACCGCGTCGTCGATCGCGAAGACGCTGCAGGACTCGCTGCTGCCGCCGTCGCTGCCGCAGCTGGCCGGCGTCGAGATGGCGGCGGCGTACCGGCCGGCGGGGCGCGGCTACGAGGTCGGCGGCGACTTCTACGACGTCTTCGGGACCGCGGAGGACGACTGGTTCGTGGTCATCGGCGACGTCTGCGGCAAGGGCGCCGAGGCGGCCGCCGTGACGGCGCTCGCCCGCTACACGATCCGCGCCGCGGCCGTCCGCCGGCGCTCGCCGCGGGCGATCCTGGGCATGCTGAGCGACGCGATGCTCCTGCAGTCGGAGGGGCGCGGGCGCTTCTGCACGATCGCCTGTGCCCGCGTCGAGTTCGGGCGCGTGCCGGCCCGGGTGACGGTCGCCTGCGGCGGGCACCCGCTGCCGCTGCTGGTGCGCGGCGACGGCAGCGTGGGCTACGTGGGCGTGCCCGGGACGCTGCTGGGGCTCGTGCCGGACCCGCACCTCGAGGAGCGGTCCGCCGAGCTGGCGCCCGGTGACACGCTGGTGCTCTACACGGACGGGCTCACCGAGGCCGGGGCGCCGGAGCGCATCTGGAGCGACGACGACCTGGCCGCGGCGGCGGCCGCGAGCGCCGGACGCCCGGCGGCGGGCATCGTGCAGCAGCTCGTGGACGCGGCGCTCGGACCGGTCCCGCTGCCGCGCGACGACGTCGCGGTGCTGGCGCTGCGCGCGCTCGGCTAGCCCGCGGAGCGCGGGTTGCCGGTGGCCTTGCCCTCGTCGCCCTGCTCGGCCGCTTCGCCGTGCTCCTTGGGCGCCTTGCCGCTCTCGCGCTGGGGCGTCTCGTCGTCCGCGCTGCCAGGGTCGGCGCCGGGCGGCGCCTCCTCGGGGTAGCCCGCGCCGGACTGGTCGATGCTCTCCATGGTCACCGTCCCTGGCCGTGGCCGTAGTGCCGGTAGAGCGCGGCCTCCTCGGCCTCGGTCAACCGGGTTTCGTGGTCGATCTCCGGGGCGTCCTTGACCTTGTCCCCGGCGAACGGCACGCGGATGCCGTCGAGGCCCTTCGAGGCCTCGCGCAGCGGCACGAAGCGGCGCTGACGCCCGAGGAGACCGGTCTTGACGACGGCCCACTCGGGCTCCTTGCTGCCCGCGTCGAGGTAGATCTCCTCGATCTCGCCGATCTTGCCGTCGGCGCCGAAGAGATCCTCGCCGCGCCAGGCCAGCGCATCGGTCATCCGGTCAGGTGCGCCGCTCGAGGTTCGCGACTTCCTCGGCCTTGCGGTCGGCCTTCTCCTGGGAGCGCGCGAGCTCGTCCTTCGCCTCGCCCTTGCGCTCCTCGTCGCGGCCCTGCTTGCGCATCGAGGCGTCGTCGGTGAGGTCGCCGGCGGCCTTCTTGACACGTCCACTGATCTTGTCGGTGAGGCTCATGCTCTTCGCGTACCCGACGCGGTCAGGCTGCGAAACGAGGGCTTGCGGCGGGTGACCGGGCCGCTAGCCGGTGTGCTCGGCGACCGTCCGCAGCCGCTCGAGCGCGCGCCGGATCAGGCGCGAGACGTGCATCTGGGAGACCCCGACGCGGTCGGCGATCTCCGCCTGCGTGAGGTCCTCCACGAACCGCAGGTGCAGCACGATGCGGTCGCGCGGCGGCAGCGCCTGCAGCGTCGGGGCGATCGTGGCGCCGTACTCGACGAGCTCGTACCGCTCGTCCTCGACGCCGATCGACTCGGCGTAGGTCTCGCCGTCGCCCTCGTCACCGAAGCGGTAGGACTCGAGCGACACCGCGTCGTAGGCGGACGCCGCCTCCATCGCCTCCAGCACCTGCTCCTGGCGTCAGCTCGAGCTGATCGCCGATCTCGGCGACGGACGGCGACCGCCCGTGGCGGCGCGAGAGGTCCTTGACCGCATTGTCGACCTGCATCACCCGCTCCTGCATCCCGCGCGGGACGTGAACGGCCCAGCCGTTGTCGCGGAAGTAGCGCTTGAGCTCGCCGAGCATCGTCGGCACCGCGTACGAGGAGAACGCCGTCTCGCGCGCGGGATCGAAGCGGTCGATCGCCTTGATCAGCCCGAGCGTCGCGACCTGCACGAGATCGTCGAGCGGCTCGTCCGACCGCCGGTAGCGGCGCGCCATCCGCCGGGCCAGCGGCAGCAGGCGCTCGACGAGCTGCTCGCGCGCGGACTGGTCGCCGTGGCGGTGGTAGCGGATCAACAGCCGCCGGTCCTCCTGCGCCCGTGTGAGGCCCGGAGAGGCTTCCGTCTCGCCTGCGGCCGGAGGTCGCTCAGGTGATGTCGGACTCATGACAGGGCAGGTGTGCGCGCCTGACCACGTCCGGCAGCCTCGCGCCCACGAGCGCAGGTTAGCTGTCAGCTGGCCAGAGGTGTGTCCGCGAGCCCTTCGCGCAACTCGGCCAGCGATCGGAAGATGCACGCCGCGCCCGCTTCCCGCAGCTCCTGCTCGCTGAAGCCGCCGGTCAGCACGCCGACCGTCGGCAGCCCTGCGCGCTCGGCCGCCTCGCAGTCCCAGGTCGAGTCGCCGACCATCACCGCCTCACCGCCGCCCGCCTTCTCCACGGCGGCGGCCACGAGGTCCGGGTGCGGCTTGGTGCGCTCCACGTCACCCGAGTGCGTCCATCCGTCGGCGAGCTCGCGCGCGTCGAGCAGGTCGAGGTAGTGCTCGACCTCCTGCGGCTTGGCCGAGGAGGCGAGCACGACCGCGTGGCCGTCGCGCTTGAGGTCCGCGATCAGCTCGCGGGCATCGGCGAGCGGCCGCACCTCGTGGATCAGCGCCATGTAGAGCGCCTTCTCGGCCGCGCGCACGTCGTCGCCGTGCTCGGCGTCGAACCGCTCACCGGCGAGGGCGGCGACGAGTTGGTCGCCGCCCATGCCGATGTGCCGGTGGATGCGCCACAGCGGAAGCGTCACCTCGTGCTGGACGAACGCCCGGTACCACGCGAGCGCGTGGTGGTAGTTCGTGTCGACGAGCGTGCCGTCGACGTCGAGGATCGCGGCCGCCGTCACCCGGCCGTACCGACGCTGCGGCGCTGCGCCTCGTGCTCGCCCTCGCAGAACTCCTCGACGAGCTTCGCGCAGAACGCCGGCAGGTCGTCGGGCTTGCGCGAGGAGACGAGGCCCTGGTCGACGACGACCTCCTCGTCGACCCACGTGCCGCCGGCGTTGCGGATGTCGGTCCGCAGCGACGGCCAGGACGTGATCGTGCGCCCGCGCAGCACGTCGGCCTCGACGAGCGTCCACGGGCCGTGGCAGATGACCGCGACCGGCTTGGCCTCCTCGAAGAACCCGCGCACGAAGGCCACGGCGTCCTCGTCGGTTCGCAGGTTGTCGGGGTTCGCGACGCCGCCGGGCAGCACCAGCGCGTCGTAGTCGGAGGCGCTGGCGCCGTCGACCGTCCGGTCGACCGAGAACGTGTCGCCCTTGTCGAGATGGTTGAACGCCTGCACCTCACCGCTGTCGGTCGACAGCAGCTCGGGCGCGCCGCCCGCCTCCTCGACAGCCTTCCAGGGCTCCGTCAGCTCGACCTGCTCCGTGCCCTCGGGAGCGACGAGGAACGCGACCTTCTTGCCATCCAGCTTGCCGGCCATGTCGGAACTCCTTCCGTACTCGGGTTCGTCGCCAGGGGCTACCCGGTTTTCCGCCGCGCGCACGCCGGGTACGCATCGGGCATGGGATACGTGATCGCCGGCCTCCTCGTCCTGCTGATCGTCGCTGCCGGCGTGACGTTCTTCGTGCTCAACGCCACCCGCCGCCAGCGGCAGGCGTCGGCCGCCGACAGCGACTACGGCGGCGGCACGCCGGGCACCGAGACGGCGATCGTCGCGCCGGACGAGAAGACCCCGCTCGGGGACACCGACCAGCACTCGGGCGAGCAGACCGAGGACGGCCGCACCGTCAGCGGGCGCGAGGGCGGCCAGAGCCCGCCGCGCGGCACCGGCCACGTCGGCGAAGCGGAGGGCGACCGGCGCATCACGCCGGAGTCCGAGCGGCTCGCCGACCGGCCACGCTAACCACCTGGTTTGTGTCGCCCTGCAGCGGGGAACCACCCCGGTGTCGCGTCACACGGACTGCCCTCCAACTTTCCGGCGGACGCGAAGAACCCTCCTCCTCATCGAGTGCGGGGCGCCTCTGAACGAGGCGCCCCGTGCTTGTTAAGCGGGCTGCGGGTAACCCACTGCCTGTGACCTCCCACACGCCGATCCCGCGGCCCGAGCCGCCGGGGCCCGATCCGGCCCCGCCCGCTCCGCGCCCGGAACCCAGCCCGCTGCCGCCCGACCCCAACCCGCGCCCGATCTGACGTGCGGCCGGTCTCGCAGACGCCGACCGAGCCGGCGGACTACGCGATCCTCAGCGGCGTCTACGGCGCGCTGCTCGGCGCCACGGCGCTGAGCGCCCGCGGCCGCGACCCCGTCCCGCCCGAGGAGCTGCCCGTGCTGGCCGCCGCGACGTTCGCGCTCTCCAAGCTCGTCGTCAAGGAGAAGGCCGAGACCTGGATCCGCGAGCCGTTCGTGGAGGAGCGCCCCCAGGGGCGGCGCCCCAAGGGCCGGCGGCTGCGCTACGCCGTCGGCGAGCTGCTGACCTGCACGCGCTGCACCGGCGCGTGGGGCGCCCTCGCGCTCATGGGCCTGCGCGTGCACGCGCCCGCGATCGGCCGCACCGTCGCCGGTGTGCTCGCCGCGTCGGCGGGCAGCGACATGCTGCACGCCGGCTTCACCTGGCTGTGCTCGCGGTCGAACCAGCAGCAGGAGACGGCCGGCGCCGAGCAGACCTCGCTCAGGCGCGCAGCTGCCTGAGCGCGGTGCGCACGTCGGGCGCCGCCTCGAAGAGCTCGGCGGTACCGGTCAGGTCGAGCAGCCGGTCGACGGGGTGCGACGGCGCCGCGAGGCAGAGCCGCACGCCGCGGGCGGCGAGCTCGGTGCGCGCGCGCAGCAGCTCGCGCAGCACGGCGGAGTCGACGAACGTCGCACCGGACAGGTCGAGCACGAGCCCGTGCGCGGTGCATTCGTCGATCCAGCCGCGCAGCGTCGGCGCGGCGGCCATGTCGAGCTCGCCCCGCAGCTCCAGGACCGTCACATCAGGGTCCAGCGCCCTCGCCTCGACGGCGTAGGCGTCCGGCGGCCTGATGCCCAGACCGTCGACTGTGCTCGCCTCGCGGCGCTCGTCCAGATCGTCCATTCCCCCTCTTTCCCTCCTCGGGCCGGATTCTGTCATGCTCCGAACCACCTCGTGCGGCGAGGTTCGCGTAGCGACCACGCCAGCGCGCTCGGTTACACGGCCGGGGACGCGGGGTAGAGCCGGACTTGTCGATCATGGGCAGTGAAACGAGCATCCATCCCTTTCGTACGGGGGGCCAGGACGGAGCACGTGGCTCCGACGTCCGGCTGTCCCTCCCCGCGCGCCCCGAGAACGTCGCGGTGATCCGCCACGTGCTCGGCGCGTTCGCCGAGGCGCTGCGACTCGAGCCCGAAGTGGTCGAGGACATGCGCCTCGCCGTCACGGAGGCCTGCACGAACGTGGTGCGTCACGCGTACCACGAGGGTGACCCCGGGCCGATCGACGTCGTCGTCCGGCCCGACGGCGACCGTCTCGAGGTGATCGTGTCCGACTACGGGCACGGCATGGGTGCGAGCCCCGATCTCGGCGGGCCGGGCCTGGGGCTGCCGCTGATCGCCGCGCTCGCCGACGAGGTCGACATCGAGCACGAGCCTCGCCACGGCAGTCGCCTGGCGATGTCGTTCCTCTGCCGGCCGCAAGTGGGCGTCGCGTGAGCGGCACGGAACCGGCGACGACGGTCTCCATCGCCTCCGGCCCCCTCGTCGGCCCGATCCTGCGTCGGGTCGTCGGCATGCTCGCCGCCCGCGCCGACCTGCCGCTCGACCGCCTCGACGATGCGGTGCTGGTGGCCGACCTGATCGCGGCACGCGCTCCGGCGCACAGCATCGACGACAACATCAACGTCGCGCTCGACCCGGGCGACCGGTCGCTCGGGCTGCGCGTCGGGCCGCTGCGCCACGGCGGTGGCGAGGCGCTGATCGTCGACGCGGCCGTGCCGGGCGTCGGCAACGTGATCGAGCAGCTCGCCGATGAGCTGTCCGTGACACCGGACGGGGACAACGAGTTCCTGAACGTCCGGCTCGCCTACGCCAACGGGCGCTAGATGGCGGTCGAGTTCGCGATCACCGACCGCAAGGTCGACTCGGCGACCCACATCGTGTGCGTGACCGGCGAGATCGACCTGTTCACCGCACCCGAGTTCAAGCAGCACATGTCGGCTCCGATCGACGCCGGTTGCTCGAACCTGATCGTCGACCTGTCGGGGACCACGTTCATCGACTCCTCCAGCCTCGGCGTGCTGATCGGCGCGCACCGGCGGCTCAAGCTGCGCGGCGGGACGCTCGTGGTGGTCTGCGACAATGAGGCCATCGTGAAGACGTTCCGCATCACCGGTCTCGACGGCGTCTTCGCGCTCGTTCCCACGCTGGACGACGCGCTCGACGGAGACGCCGTCAGCAGCGCGGGCGGGTGAGGCCCCGCAGCGCGTGAGCTCGGGCTTCCCCGGCGCCGACGCGCAGTCCGACTTCTCGCGCGCGCGGCGCTCGCGGTTGCTCGCCGACGTCGGCCGCCGCCTCCGCCGCGAGCCGGACGACGTCGCGCTGATGCTCCCGTTCGAGGAGGTCGTCGAGGCCCTCGGCCGGACCGGCCAGACGGACCTCGGCCTGCAGGTGGTCCCGCTCGACGCGATCGTCGGGAGCGTGGACCGCGCGGTCGACTTCGACCGCGGCCTGCGCCCCACCTCGGCGCGGCTGCGCAGCCGCTGGGAGCGGATCGCGGCCGCGCAGCGACGCGGCGAGTCGCTGCCGCCGGTCTCGCTCTACAAGATCGGCGACCTCTACTTCGTCCGCGACGGCCATCACCGCGTGTCGGTGGCGAAATCGCTCGGGCGCTCGGACATCGACGCGTACGTGACCGAGGTCAACACGCGGGTCAAGCTCGGCGAGGACACGCTGGTCTCCGACCTGCCGCTCAAGGACCACGAGCGGCTGTTCCGCGAGCGGGTGCCGCTGCCGGCCGAGATGCGCAACCGGATCGCGCTCACCGACCCGTGGGACTTCGGCACGCTCTCGGAGAACGTCGAGGCGTGGGGCTTCCGGGCGATGCAGTCGCGCGGCACGTACATGGACCGCGGGGAGGTGGCCCGGCTGTGGTTCAGCGAGGAGTACGTGCCGGTCGTCGAGCTGCTGGCCGCCGGCGAGCTGATGGACCGCGACGAGACCGAGACCGACGCGTACCTGCGAGTCGCCGGCGACCGCTACCGCGCCCTGCGCACGCACGAGTGGAGCGACGAGGTGCTCGAGCAGCTGCGTCGCGCCGATCGCCGCCGCCGCTGGCGCCGCCGGCCGCCTCCGAAGCAGGTCCGCCGCAAGCCCCCGCGCTGACGTTTGCTGGCAAAGGCCGTGGGTAGGCCAAAACGATGAGCCGTCTCATCACATTGCTTCTGGGCGCCGCCGCGGGCGCGGCCGCAGCCCACTTCCTCGATCCCGACAGCGGCGCCCGCCGCCGCGGTCAGCTGAAGGACAAGTCCGGCAAGGCGAAGGCCGGCGCAACCCAGGCCGTCGGCACCGTCTCGTCCGCCGCCAGCAAGGCGAAGGGCGCAGCGCGGGACGCCGCTCCGAGCGCGGTCAAGCCGACCAGGCTCGACGACGCCGACGACGTCACGCTCGCCCGCAAGGTCGAGACCGAGATCTTCCGCGACGCCGCCGCCCCGAAGGGCGACGTGTCCATCGACGTGCAGGACGGCGTGGCCTACCTGCGTGGCGCCGTCGACGACGAGTGGATCGCTCGCCTGGCCGACGACGCCAAGAAGGTGGACGGCGTCAAGGGCGTGAAGAACCTCCT
>CAWJNK010000010.1:0-189732 GCA_963844205.1 uncultured Solirubrobacteraceae bacterium | reverse complement strand
CTCAGCGCCTTCACGAGTTGGACGGCGACGTGCCCGAGGCCGCCGACGCCGATCACGATTGCGGTCGTCCCCGGCCTCAGCAGAGGCAACACACGGCGGATCGCGTGGTACGGCGTGAGGCCGGCGTCGGCGAGCGGCGCCGCCGCCACCGGGTCGAGCCCGTCGAGCCGCACGGTGAGGCGTGGGGAGGGCACGACGATGTACTCCGCGAGCCCACCGTCGAGGCCGAGCCCGGCGCCGCGCCCCGTCCCTCCCACCTCGCACAGGTGCTCGGCTCCGACGCTGCACGCAGGGCAGCGTCCGCAGCCCCACGGACCGTAGACGAGGACCGGCTCGCCGACCTCGATCCCCTCCGCGCCCGGGCCGAGCCCGGCGACGGTGCCCGCCACCTCGTGGCCGAGCGTGAACGGGAGCTCGTACGGCAGCGTGCCGGCGGGCCAGTGCATCAGGTGCAGGTCCGAGTGGCAGAGTCCGGCGCCGGCGACGCGCAACAGCACCTGACCCGGACCGGGTTCAGGTTCCGGCACCGAGGCCAGCTCGGCAGGCTGCTCCCAGGCGGTGAGCCGAATCGCCCTCATGAGACGACCCTATCAGATGAACTGAACTCATATCAAATCTCTGCTATTGTCCCGACCGCCATGTCCCCCTGGTTGAAGCTCGTGCTCCGCGCGGAGCGGGCGATCGGAGCTCCGATCGAGACCGCCGTCCACAGCGACGCCTATTTCGACGTCGTCACCGAGGTCAGCCGCGGCACGCGGCGGCTGACCGGCGCGCTCGAGAGCGTCTCCAAGCGCGGCCTGCACCTGCTCAACCTGCCGGCGGGCACGGACATCCGGCGCCTCCGCGAGCAGCTCGCCCGCATGGATCGCCGGCTGCTGGCGATCTCGAAGGAGCTCGAGCAGCTCGAGCGGGCTCGGGACGCGGAGCGGGTCTGACCGTGCCGCTCCAGCTGAGCCCGGCCGACCTGCTCGAACGCGTGAACCGGGACGTCGAGCGGTCGTACCTGCGCGCGCGCAACGGGGTCCGCTACGTGCGCGGGAGCAACCGGCCGAAGCTGGGGACGACGCCGAAGGACGTCGTCTGGCGGCGCGACAAGGCGCAGCTCTGGCGCTACCGGAGCGACGCGGTCCGCTTCAAACAGCCGCTGCTGATCGTCACCAGCCTGGTCAGCCGCAGCTACATCCTCGACCTCCTGCCCGGGAGCAGCGCGGTCGAGTTCCTGCGCGACCGCGGCTTCGACGTCTTCATGCTCGACTGGGGGATCCCCGACGAGCTCGACGCCGACAACAGCCTCGAGACCTACGTCGACGAGTATCTCCCGCGCGCCGTGGCGGCGGTGCGGCGCCAGACCGGCTGCGACGAGCTCACGATGGCCGGCTACTGCCTCGGCGGCGTGCTCGCCGTCCTCTACGCCAACGGCCACGACGACGCGGGCGTCCGCAACCTCATGCTGATGGCGACGCCCTTCGACTTCGAGCAGATGGGCCCGATGGTCGCCGCCCTGCGCGAGGGCAGGCTCGACCCCGAGGACCTCATCGACGAGACCGGCAACGTGCCCGCCGACGTGCTCTACAGCGGCTTCTTCATGCTCGCGCCGACCACGATCGTCGCCCAGCGCGCGACGCTGCTCGAGAACCTCTGGAACGACGAGTTCGTGCGCGGCTTCCAGGCGATGGCGCAGTGGACGCGCGACCAGGTGCCGTTCCCGGGCGCCGCGTTCCGCCAGGTCGTCGAGCTGTTCGTCCGCCGCAACGCGCTGACGGACGGGGCGCTGCGCGTGGGCGACCGGGACATCGACTTCGCGCGCACCGCGGCCAACGTGGTCAACGCGATGGCCGAGAAGGACACCGTCGTGCCGATGGCGGCGGCCGAGCCGGTCGAGGCGCTGGTCGGCCGGCCCGACCGTCGCGAGCGGCTGCTGCTGCCCGGCGGGCACGTCACGTTCGGAACCGGCCGCTCGGCGCTACGCCACACGTTGCCGAGCCTCGGCGGCTGGATCGCCGCCCACAGTGACGAAGGGGGATGCTGATATGGACATCAGGCCGTTGGAACCCGGCGACCGCGAAGCGCTCGAGCGCTTCATCGGCCGCGTTCCGGAGGGTGATCGCACGTTTTTCAAGGAGGACGTCGAGGCCTCCGAGGTGATCGACGCGTGGACGCGGCCCGGGCCGGCGCGTGCCGTCGCGGTCGCGGCCGGCGAGGTCGTCGGCTACGTCGCCGTCGTGCCGCTGCACGGCTGGTCGGATCACGTCGGCGAGGTGCGGCTGATCGTCGATCCCGCGCATCGCGGCCGGGGCATCGGCCGCGAGCTCGCCCGGCGCGCCGTCCTCGAGGCGGCCGAGCTCGACCTGGGCAAGCTCGTCGTCGAGGTCGTCGCCGACCAGGCTCCCACGATCGCGATGTTCCGGGCGCTGGGGTTCGATCCCGAGGCGCTGCTGACCGACCACGTGCGCGACCGGTCGGGCGCGCTGCGCGATCTCATGATCCTCGCGCAGTCCGTCGAGGCGCAGTGGTCGGCGATGTCCGTCACCGGCATCTCGGACGAGCTGTGAACCCGCGCGTCGAGGAGGTTCTCGAGGCCGCCGTCGACGGCTACGAGGACATGATCCGCCGGTCCTGTGACCTCCAGCGCGCGCTCGCACGCACGCTGGCGCTCGATCTGCTCAATACGACGGCCGACCTCACGCGGGACATCGCCGCGGTGCAGGTGTCGGCCGCCCGCTGGTTGCTGGACGCATGAGCGCGCTGCATTGGGAGAGCACCGGTACGGGCGACCCCGTGCTGATGATCATGGGACTGGGGCTGAGCGGCGGCGCCTGGTGGCGCACCGTCCCCGTGCTGTCCCGCTCGCTGCGGGTCATCACCTTCGACAATCGCGGAGTCGGGCGATCGCGGGCGCGCTTCCACAGCTACACCACCGAGGCGATGGCGGACGACGCCGTCTCCGTCCTCGACGCGGCCGGCGTCGAGCGCGCTCATGTGTACGGCTTCTCGCTCGGCGGCATGGTCGCGCAGCAGCTTGCACTGCGCCATGAGGCGCGCGTGCGCTCGCTCGTGCTGGGAGCGACGCAACCGGGCGGGCCGCGCGCGGTGCGGCCGGACGACGACGTGATCGCGTTCTTCCGCCGCCGGGCGACGATGTCGGCCGAGGATGCCGCCCGCGCCTCGGTGCCGTTCAACTACGGGCCGCGCTGCCGACGCGAGCACAAGGACCGCATCGCCGAGGACATCCGGCGCCGGCTTGCCCATCCCTTCCCCGAAGGCGCCTATCGGGCGCAGATGGTGGCCGCTTCGCTCCACAACTGCCACCGGCGGTTGCAGCGCATCGAGGTCCCGACGCTGGTCGTGCACGGCCGCCGGGACCGCGTCGTGCCGGTCGGCAACGCCGAGATCCTCGCCGAGCGCATTCCCCGCGCGCAGCTGCGCATCCTGGACGACGCCGGTCACCTCTACTCGACCGAGCAGCCCGACGTCGACGTGGACATCGCCTGCTTCTTCCGGGAGTCGGGATGATCCCGGACGTCCGCGTCGCCGACGTCGTCCGCCGCCACGCGGCGCAGCGCCCGGAGGCCGTGGCGCTCCGGCAGGGTGAGCGGGAGCTCGCCTACGGGGACCTGGACGAGCGCTCGAGCCGGCTCGCGCAGGCGCTGCTCGCCCACGGCGTGCGGGAGGGGAAGCGCGTCGCCTACCTCGACCGCTCGGCGCCCGAGGTGGTCGAGCTGCTGTTCGCGGCGAGCAAGCTCGGCGCGGTGCTGGTGCCGCTCAACTGGCGGATGGCGCCGCCGGAGCTGGCCGCGGTGATGGCAGACGCGCAGGCGCCGCTGCTGATCGCCGGCCCCGACTACCGCGTCGTCGCCGAGGACGTGCTGGAGCGGCTGCCGCCGGGGCCGGGCCTGGTCGTCGCCGGCGACGAGTACGAGCGCTGGCTCGCGGCCCATGAGCCGCGCGACCCCGGCGGCCGCGGCGAGCCCGGCGACGTGATCGTCCAGATGTACACGTCCGGCACGACCGGGGTCCCGAAGGGCGTGCTCACCACGCACCGCAACCTCGCCGTCACCGCTCAGACCTCGCGCCGCTGGGCGTTCGACGAGCGCTCGGTGAGCCTCACGCCGCTGCCGATGTTCCACATCGGCGGGATCGGCTGGGCGTACTGCGGGCTGTGGCACGGCGCCACGACGATCCTCGTGCGCGACTTCGAGCCGGTGGCCGTGCTCGACATCCTCGAGCGCCGGCGCGTGACCAACGCGGTGCTCGTGCCGACGATGCTCCAGATGCTCACGGCCGTCCCGGGCGCCGCCGACCGCGACTACGGGGCGCTGCGCTCTATCGCTTACGGCGCCGCGCCGATCACCACGCCGGTCCTGAAGGCGACGCTGCGCACGTTCGGCTGCGGGCTGGTCGGGCTCTACGGCCTGACGGAGAGCACCGGCGGCGTGGTAGCGCTCGAGCCCGAGGACCACGATCACGAGCATCTGCTCCGATCCGCCGGCCGCCCGTATCCCTGGGTCGAGCTGCGGGTCGCCGACCCGGCCTCCGGCTCGCCGCTCGGGCCGCACGAGGTCGGCGAAGTGTGGCTGCGTGGCCCGAACGTGACTCCCGGCTACTTCAACCGCTTCGCCGAGACCGCCGCGGCGCTGACCGAGGACGGCTGGCTGCGCACCGGCGACGGCGGCTACGTCGACGAGGAGGGCTACCTGTTCCTCACCGACCGGATCAAGGACATGATCGTGACCGGCGGCGAGAACGTCTATCCGGTCGAGGTCGAGGAGGCGCTCGCCCAGCACGCCGACGTCGCGGAGGTGGCGGTCATCGGCGTGCCCGACGCGCACTGGGGCGAGTCGGTCAAGGCGCTGATCGTCTCCCGCCCCGGCGCGCGGACGGCGCCCGACGAGCTGATCGCGTTCGCCCGCGCGCGGCTGGCCGGCTACAAGCTCCCGCGCTCCGTCGACTTCGTGGCCGAGCTGCCGCGCACCCCCAGCGGCAAGGTGCTCAAGCGGGAGTTGCGTCGGCGCTACGTGTCCTAAACTGAATTCGTGTTGACATTAGCTAGCGGCCTTGCTAACTTGCTAACGAGTCGCGTCCATCCCATCGAAAGGCACTGTCACATGGCGACCCAGACCAAGTCCAGCCCCGTCACCGAGAGCATCGACGCCGCCACCGAGCGCGTCGTCGAGCTCAACGAGAAGGCCGTCGCGAACGGCAAGAAGACGAGCGCGGCGATCCTTGACACGTACGAGAAGGCCGTGATCTCGCTCACCGACTCCTACGAAAAGGCCGCCGGCACCACGAAGGTGGACTGGATCGTCAGCGCCGCGTCGGCTCAGGCCGACTTCACGCGCGAAGTCGCGAAGGCGTACACGAGCGCTGCCCGCGAGTTCGTGGCCTAAGCCCTTCCCGACAAGTGCGGTCGCGGCGCTGGATGCGCCGCGACCGTCAGCGGGTCCGCCGCCGGCGTTCCACGAACGCGCTGTACACCTCCAGGAGCGCCTGCCGCTCGCGAGCCGTCAGCATCGGATCTGCGCGGATCGCCGCGACGACTGCGGGCTCGTCGCCCGTTGCCTCGCCACGGCGGCCGCCCTGTTCGGACAGAACGTCGGCCGAAAGATGGAGGTTCTCCGCGATCGCGTCGAGCACCTTCTCCGACGGCTCCCGCAAGCCCCGCTCGATCTGGGACAAGTATGGGTTCGAGATGCCGACGAGATCGGCCAGCTGGCGCATGGAGAGCTCCTGCAGCTCGCGCTGGCGACGAATGAATTCGCCGAGCGGAGAGGTCATCGGCAGAGAGGACGGAGCTCCATGCCGGCACCCTATTTGACGTGGTCGGGGGGCACGGATCCCCGGGAACGCGCCCGCGCTCAGTCGTCGCGCTCACCCGGCCGTCCCCTTGACACGCGATCCAAGCAAGTGCATACTGAAGTCAGTTCAGTTTTGTCCATGCAGAATAGGCTCGATCATGACCTTCCCCGCTCGCCACAGTATGGATCGCGTCGCCGCTCGGACGTTCGCGCAGCCCGGCGTAGTGCCTGTCACGCGCACGCCGTCGCAGCGGGAGCTCGTCGCCTGGTCGCTGCTGACGTGTCCGGAGGATCGCGTGCGCTCGGAGCGCTGGTGAGCCACGAACGATCCCGGCCGGCCTGATCCCAATCGCAGCGTGGATTCTCGGCGTGACCGCACGAACCGACGTCCGGCGTAGAAACGCTTCCATCCCGGCCCATGTGGCCCGCGGGTCCTCGCGCAGTGGTCCGCCACGCCAACATGGCCGAGGCATGGCATGCGTCCAACGCGAGCCTTGACTCGATCAGACGCCGGTGCTACGACGTTCTTCGTCCCAGCCATGAGCCAGACCGCAAAGCGCCATCGCATAAGTGACGCGGAGCGGTACCAAGCGGTGACGGCAGCGCGCGAACGGTTCCTTGCGGGAGACGACCGCGTGCGTGGCGTCCGACCCGAGGTGGCCACGTCTTGGTATCGGTGCCGCGAGCAATACCACGTCGACCCGAGTCTTAGTAAGGCACCGCTCGCGTCCGCGCAGGACGAGTCTTCCGCCGAGCACACGCTCGAACACGAGATCGTGTTCGCCCAGCTCGGCGGCGCCGCGGCGTCGATCGCGAACGAGGTCGAGAGCGTCGGCGGCGTCGTCACCGTCACCGACGGTGCGGGTCGAATTCTGACCGTCCAGGGCGACAAGGAGACACTCTCCCGCGCACGGGACAGCAACATGGCGCCCTGGTCGTGCTGGTCGGAGTGGGCGACGGGCACGAACGGCATGGGCACGGCGCTCGAGGCGCCCGGACCGGTGCTGATCAGCGGGCCCGAGCACTGGTGCACGGGCTTTCACGAGTGGGTCTGTGCCGGTGTGGCGGTTCGGGACGCCGTGACTCGTGATGCCGTCGCGGTCCTCGACGTCTCGACCTGGCGCGCCGGCCTTCCGGCCCAAGCCGCCAGGTGGCTGTCCGAGTCAGTGGGCGGCGCGCGCGCAATCTTGCGTCAGCGCGCCTGCGACAGCGGTGCCGAGCTGGCCGCGGCATTCGCCCGGACACGAGCGCAATCGGGACAGGCGCTCGCCGCCCTGGACGCAAGCGGCAAGGTCGTCATCGCCGACGAGGGGGCGAGCCTTTTCCTGGGCGTGCCCGCGCGCGTGCCGGCGCTGGACCCCGCAGTCCGCTGGCAACCGGGCCTGGACCTCGGACGCCTCGCGCGTCACGCGATCAAGCAGGCTCGTCTCGACCACGGCTGGGTCGGCTCGACGCAGATCGTGACCGAGCTCAGCAACGAGCCCTACCGGATCACCCTGCGCCCGGTCTTTCTGGCCGACCAGCCCGTCGGCACGCTCGCGGTCTTCGGATCTGAGCACGGTGAGCAGATCGAGCGAGAGCGGCCCGAGCCAGGGCTGAGCCCTCCGCGGCGCATCGTGGGCGTGAGCGGCGACCGCATGGTCCTGCTGCGCCGGCCCGAGGTCCGTTTCGCGGAGGCCGACGGCAACGATGTCTGGCTCGTAACCGACGAAGGACGCCTCCAAGCCGCGGTTCACGGCATCGACAAGCTCGAGGAGGAGCTCACCGGAGGCGAGTTCATGCGCGTCCATCGGCGGTTCATCGTCAACCTGTCCTGCGTCCGCGCCGTCGGCCGCGGGCCGAGGGGCGAGCTGTCGCTCATCCTGGACGGCGTGGCGCGCGAGGCGGTGCCCGTTTCGCGGCGCAACGTCCCAGCCGTGCGCCGCGCGCTCGGGCTCTGACTCAGACGCGGGCGGACCGCTTCATCGTCCGATAGAGGAACTGCTCGGTCGGCACCGGCTCGCGCGCCGCGACGACGCGGTCGTGATGGGGCGAGAACCGGCAGACCGGATCCGTGGCGGCCGCGTCGCCCGCGAGCCGCAGCGCCTGGCAGCGGCAGCCGCCCCAATCGATCTCCTGCCGTCCGAGCGGGCACGTCCGGCATGGCTCCTGCATCCAGTCCGTCCCGCGGAAGCGGGCGAACGCGTCGGACTCGTTCCAGATCCACTCCAGCGGATGGTCGCGGACGTTGGCGAACTCGAGCCCTGGAATCGTCGACGCGGCCTGGCAGGGCATGACGTCGCCGTTCGGAGCAACCACCATCGCCGTCCGGCCCCAGCCGCCCATGCACGGCTTCGGCAGCTCCTCGAAGAAGTCCGGGAGCACCCAGAGGACGTCGACCTTGGGGCCGACGCGCTCACGGAAGCGCTCGACGGCCTCCTCCGCGCGCCGTAGCTGCTCCCACGACGGCATGAGCGCCTCCTGGTTTGCGACCGCCCAGCCGTAGTACTGCGTATTGGCGAGCTCGAGCCGCTGCGCGCCGAGATCGAGCGCGAGATCGAGCAGCTCCTGGATGCGATCGAGGTTCTGCCGGTGCAGGACGCAGTTGATCGTCAGCGGGAAGTCGAGCTCCTTCGCGTGGCGCGCGGCGGCGATCTTCTTCTCGAACGACCTGTTGCCCGCGATGCGGTCGTTGTCCTCGGCGTCCGGGCTCTGGATCGAGATCTGCACGTGGTCGAGCCCCGCTGCCTTGAGCGCCTGCGCCTTCTCGCGCGTGAAGAGCGTCCCGGCGGTGATGAGCGACGAGTACAGGCCGGCGTCGCGCGCGCCGGCGCAGAGCTCGGCGAGATCGCGGCGCAGCATCGGCTCGCCGCCGGTGAGCGCGAGCTGAAGGACGCCCAGCCGCCCGGCTTCCTCGAAGGTCCGGATCCAGTGCTCGGTCTCGAGCTCCGAGCGGTACCGCTCGCCGCCGATGTCGAGCGGGTTCGAGCAGTACGGGCAGTGCAGCGGGCACTGGTAGGACAGCTCGGCGATCAGCGTCAGCGGCCTACGCTGCATCGACCACGAGTCCTTTCTGCGCCATCGCGTCGACCAGCTCCACCACGTCGTCGTGGAGGTCGGCCCGCTCGTAGCGCGCCGACAGCGCGCCGACGATGTCGTCGAGCGAGCGCTCGCCGTCGCACAGCTCGAGCACCGCGGCCGCCGTCGGATTCAACCGCACGGCACCCTCGGGGATCAGCAGCACGTGCTCCTCGCGCACGTCGTCGTACCGCAGTCGCGCGCCGGTGACCAGGCGAGGACGCGTCATGGCTGCGTCTCCCCGCGCTCGATGGCGTCGAGCTGCGCCCACAGGACCTCGGTCTTGAACCGCAGCGCCGCGACGGCCGCGTCCTGCTGCTCGCGCGTCGTGCAGCGCTCGACGGTCAGGTCGAGCGCGTACTGCGCGTCACGCGGCGCCTGCACGAGCCGCGTGCGGAAGTACTCGAGCCCCGCGGGGTCGATCCACGGGTAGTGGCGCTCGAACGCCTCGAGCCGCACACGCATCGCGCCGGGCCCGAAGAGCTCGGTGAGCGATGACGCGACCGCCTCGACCCAGGGCTTGGAGCGCGCGAAGTTCACGTACGCGTCGACGGCGTACCGCACCCCGGGCAGGACCCCCTGCTCCGACACCAGCTCGTCTCGCGTGACGCCGAGCGCCTCGCCGAGCCGGAGCCACGATTCGGTGCCGCCGGTTCCCTCGGCCGTGCCGTCGTGATCGAGGATGCGCTGGATCCACTGGCGCCGGACTTCGACCTCGGGGCAGTTCGCCAGGATCGCCGCGTCCTTCAGCGGGATGGACTTCTGGTAGTAGAAGCGGTTCGCGACCCAGCGCTGAAGCTCCTCGCGCGTGAGCTCTCCCGCGTCCATGCGCCCGTGGAACGGGTGCAGGTTGTGGTACCGGGCGCCCTGCGCGCGCAGACGGGCGATGAACTCCTCGCTCACAGATCGACCTCGAGGCCATCGTAGGCGACTTCGACGCCCGCTCGGACGACCTCCTCCCGCTCGGGGGAGTCCTCCAGCAGGATCGGGTTCGTGTTGTTGATGTGGACGAGCACCTTGCGCGGGCGCTCGAGCCCGGCGAGCACCTCGAGGGTCCCGCCGGGGCCCGCGAGCGGCACGTGGCCCATGTCGCGCGCCGTGCGGTCCGAGATGCCCAGCCGCGCGAGGTCGTCGTCGTGCCAGAACGTCCCGTCGACGAACACGACGTCGCTCGAGGCGAGCCGGGCGACCACGCCGTCGTCGAGCCGGGCGAGCCCGGGAACGTAGGTGACGGTGCCTCCGGTGTCGCTGAACACGAGCCCCCTCGCCTCGAGCTCGACGCCCTCGAGATAGCGCGGGGCGTCGCCGCCCGCGGGGAACGGCTCGACCTCCAGGCTCGAGCCGTCGAGCGGCCCGGCCTCGAGTGTCTGCCATTCGGCGCCGCAGTAGCGCTCGAGCATCGTCAACACGGGATACGCCTCCCGCAGCGCGCGCCCCACGCCTGCGCTGCCGAAGACGCGGATCGGTGTCGCCGACTCGCGCATGAGGAGCAGGCCGGCCGTGTGGTCGATCTCCGCGTCCGTCAGCAGCACGCCCGCGACCGGCGGCGAGCGGACGCCGTCCAGGCTTCCCGAGCCGAGCGTCTCGAGCTGCTGGCGCAGGTCCGGCGACGCGTTGACGAGGAACCACGGCCCGTCGTCCCCGCGGATCGCGAGCGAGGACTGGGTGCGCGGCACCGCGCGATCTCCCGCGCGCGCGGCGTCGCACATCCGGCAGCGGCAGTTCCATTGCGGATACCCTCCACCGGCGGCGGAGCCGAGGACGCGAACGCGCACGCGGCGGGTTCAGCCTCCTACCGCTTGAACAGGTAGGAAGTGACCTCGGAGCAGAGCTCGACGATCTCGAACTTCGGCTTGACCCACTTCATAGTGCCTCCTTCATGGTCGTTGACGTAACAGCAGCTGACCCGTACGCGGTCGGGGCCGATCTCGTGGCCGCCGCCGGAGTGCGGGCGTCGCAGCTTGGTGCGCCGGAGCGCGCGGTGGCCGAGGCCGATCCGGTCGCGATGGTGTACACGGACGCCGCTCCGCTGGCCGTCGTGGCGCTCGAGCCCGGCGTCGACGGGCTGCGCACCGGTGCCGCGCGGGCGGTGGGCGCGTGCCGCGACGGCGGGAGCGTCGCGTGGGCGCTCGACGCGTCGCTGCCCCTCCCCGTCGAGGAGCAGGTGCGCGCGCTGGCCGAAGGGGCGGTCATCGGCGGCTACGACGCCCGTCGCTGGCGCAGCGGCGAGCAGCCTCGCGGCGTCGACCGCTTCGTGATCTGCGGCTGCGACGACGGCCTCGGACCCGTTGCCGACCGCGCGGCGCTCATCGGCCGCTGGGTCAACGCCGCCCGCGAGCTCGTCGACGCGCCGCCGAACGCGGTCTCCCCGGCCGGCCTCGCCGAGCGGGCGGCGGCGGTTCCGCGGCTCCGCACCGAGACCATCGACCCCACCGAGGCCGGTCTCGGCGCGCTGGCCGCCGTCGGGGGGAGCAGCCCGGTCGCGCCGCTTCTGCTCGTCCTCCGGCACGATCCGGGCGGCGCGCCGGACGCACCCCGGCTGGCGCTCGTCGGGAAGGCCGTCACGTTCGACACCGGCGGCTACTTCCTGAAGTCGCAGACGGACATCGTCCGCCAGAAGGCCGATATGGCCGGCGGCGCAGCGGTCGTGGCGGCGCTGGGCGCCATCGCCGAGCTCGGGCTCCCGCTGTCGGTCACGGGCGTGCTGCCCGCGTGCGAGAACATGCTGAGCGGCAGCGCGATCCGGCCGACGGATGTGATCACGACCGCCGCCGGCCTGACCGTCGAGGTGACGAACCCGGACGCCGAGGGGCGCCTGATCCTCGCCGACGCCCTGTGGTGGTCGCGCCGCGACGGCGCGACGCACCTCGTCGACCTGGCGACACTGACCGGCGCGATGCGCGCGGGCATGGGCGACGTGTACGCCGGTGTCTTCGCGAACGACGACTCGTGGCGTGACGCCGTCGTCGAAGCGGGGAACGCAACCGGCGATCTCGCCTGGCCCTGGCCTCTCCATCCGCGCTACCGGCCGCTGATCGACTCGGCCGTGGCCGACCTGCGCAACACCGCGGGCAAGAGCTTCGGCTTCCCGATCGTCGCTGCGACGTTCTTGCAGCAGTTCGCGGGCGAGGGCCCTTGGGCGCATGTCGACATGCTCGGCACCGCGTTGCTCGACGAGGATCGCGGCGACGCATTCGGCCGCGGCGCGACCGGATACGGCGTCCGCATGCTCGTCGAGCTCGCCTCGCGGCTCGCCGGCCCGGAGCGCCCGTAGGACGCGGCCGGTCACGCCCGCGGCCCCAGGACGGTTGCCATGACCACGAGCGCCACTCCGGTCAGGAGATCGGGCCGGAGCCGAAGGAAGTTGGCGGTGACCCGCCCGAGCTGCAACCCGACCAACACCATCAGTGCCGTGATGACGCCGAAGACCGGGGCCACGAGCCAGGGAGAGAACCCGAGCAGTCCCAAGCTCGTGCCGGCGACGATGTTGTCCGCGCTCAACGGCACGACGAGGCCGAACACCGCCCACGGCCGGTCGAGCTCCTCCGACGCCGGGTTCCGCCATGCCCGGAAGACGAGGTACAGGCCGTAGCCGCCCAGCGCGATCGCCCCCACGTACTCGGCCGTCGAGCCGATCGTCTCGCTCCAGTACTGCCCGACGAGGATGCCCGCCAGTGGTGCCACGCCGTCGCAGAACCCGAACATCGCGGCAAGCTGCACGGACCGGCGCCACGTGGGCTGAAGCCCGCCCAGCGCGATCGCCGTCCGGAAGTTGTCCAGGCTGAGGGTGAATCCGAGAACGAGAAGACTGCCAAGCATCGACGGTGAGTGACTCGCTGGCGGCTGTGGTGACGACTCCCGCGATCTGCCACGCCCTTGCGGCGTGGCAGATCGCGAACTGATATTCCGACTCTTACTCCGGGAGCGCGAAGGCGAACATCGCGCTGCCGTGTGATGACCCGAGCATCTTGGGCAGGAACCCCTCGGCCCAGCCACCCCAACCGCTCGGCGCGAGGATGTACTGCCGTCCGTCGATGCTGTACGTCGACGGGTTGCTGTGGTGGCCGCTGCCGCACTGGAACATCCACAGCAGCTCGCCGCTGTTGGCGTCCCAGGCGTTGAACTCCCCGGTGGGCTCCCCGCCGAACACGAGGTCGCCGCCCGTGGCCAGCAGCGACGAGCACATGCACAGGTCGTTCGTCCAGCGCCAGCGCTCCTGGGCGGTGCGCGGATCGTAGGCGCTCACGTAGCCGCTCTGGTCCTCGCCGTCGACGGCGACGCCGGCACCCCAGTACGGGATGCTCTCCTTGAACTCCCTGCGGCGCCGCGTGGCCGTCGCGCCGACGTCCTGCACCGGCACGTAGAGGAGCTCCGTCCTCGGGCTGTAGCACGCGTGCGTCCATTCCTTGGCGCCCGCCGGCCCCGGCCAGAAGTGCACCGGGTCGCCCTCCTTGTCGGGGAAGAGCTTCGGCGTCACGTTGCCCTTCTCGTCCACCTCGCCCCAGTCGATGCGGTCCACGAACGGCGCCACCCGAACCGCCTCCATGTTGGTGCGGTCGAGGATGTAGAGGAACCCGTTCTTGTCGAAGTGGGCGGCCAGCTTCTGCCCGTCGAGGTCGAACAGGATGTGCTCCATCGTGGAGTCGTAGTCCCACAGGTCGTGCGGCGTGTACTGGAAGTGCGCCTTGATCTCCCCCGTGTCGGCGTCGACGGCGACACCGGAATCGGTGAAGAGGTTGTCGCCCTCGCGGACCTCGCCGTCGAAGTCGGGGCACGGGTTGCCGGTCCCGTAGTACAGGAGGTTCAGGTCCGGGTCGTAGGTGGGCGTGATCCAGCAGTTCGCGCCGCCGCGCGCCCAGGCCTCACCGTCGGAGGGCCAGGTCTCCGAGCCGGGCTCGCCGGGCTTGGGGATCATGTAGCAGCGCCACACGCGCTCCCCGGTCTCTAGCTTGAACGCGTCGGTGTGGCCCCGGACTCCGAACTCGCCCCCGGAGCTCCCGACGATGACCATGTCCTTCACGATCAGGGGAGCGACCGTGGCGCTCTCGCCGGCGCGCACATCTCCGAAGGCCTGGTCCCAGATCTTCTTGCCGGTCTCGGCGTCCAGCGCGATCACATGCGCGTTGAGGGTGGTCATGAAGACCTTCCCCTCGGCGACTGCAACCCCGCGGTTGACGTTGCCACAGCACAGCGACACGTCGAACGGCGACGCATGCTTGTAGCGCCATAGCTCGCTCCCGCTCGCCCCATCGAGAGCGAAGAGCTGGCCGTCCCAGGCCGAGACGAAAATGATCCCGTCGACGACGATCGGGGAGGCCTCCCACGCATACGTCGATGCGCCCGAATGCAGGCCCATCGAGCCGATCTGGTAGACCCATTGCGGCTTGAGCTGCTTGACGTTGCTCGCGTTGATCTGGTCCAGCGGGCTGAAGCGCTGCCCGTCGTAGGCGCCGTAGTAGGTCAGCCAGTTCTGCGGTTCGTCGCGGGCGTTGAGGATCCGGTCGTAGGTGACGCCTTGGGCTACAGGCGGCGCCTTGCCAACGTCGGCGCTCAGGCTTTGGTAAGGGATGGCAGTCCCTGCGTCTACGTACTCGGTTGCCATCGAGTGCTCCTTTCCAGGGTGAGCGGCGGACGGACTACGGGCGCGGTTGGGGCGGACGATCGAGCCGCGCCTCGGGCGGCACTTCGCCGCCCACCACGATCGCGCCGGTCAGGCCCCGGCCCTCGTCGTTGCCGGTCGTGGAGCCGTACCAGTAGTACCCCGGCCCGTCGAGCTCGAGGGTGGCCGTGCCCCTCGAGTGGTTCACCAGCCAGATGAACTGGGTGTCGCCGTTGCTCGGCAGGACCGCGCAGTGGGTGTTCCTGTCGTCGTTGAGGAGCTCGAGCTCGAGCACGCCCCCATGCGGCAGGACGAGGACTCCAGGCTCGTAAACGAGCTCGTCCTCCGGGATCCGGACCGTGGCGTGCATCTTGCCGTCGGGCCCCTCCTCGGCTTGCCCGACGGTCGTGCGGCCCAGGATCCGGCCCAGGGTCACCCCGTTCTGCTTGTCAAGGGCAGATACGTCGACAGCAGTGTCGCTCACGGTGCTCCCTCCGTCTCGGGTGTTCTCGCACCGGTATCCGAAGGAGGCCAACTGCTCCTCCCTTCGGCCCGGCCGGATCGTATTCCGGAAAATGCGGCTTCGCAGCCATTCCTGCGCGAGGCGCCGCTCGCTCAACACGGGGTACCGCTCGTTCGCGATCGGGCGCCGCTGGTGGCGGCCGCTCAGGCGATCTGATCGTCGAGCCGGCGCTGCCATGCGGCCGCACGCGGCGCGTCGCCCGCCGCAGGACCGCCGTCGGCCCAGCGCGTGACGACCCGGATGCCGTGGAGAGCGCTGACGAGCCAGGTCTCGCGGCCGGCCAGCTCCTGCGGCGCCGGGCGGCGGTGCTCCACGGCCGTGTCGCGTTCGCGCGCGAGGTCGATCAGCAGGGCGCGCGTGATGCCGGGGAGGATCGGCGCGTCGTCGGGCACCGCCCACAGCGTCTCCTCCTCCCACCACAGCAGGCTCGTGAAGGCGCCCTCGAGCAGGCGCCCGCCGGCATCGACGAGCACGGCCTCGCCGGCGTCGTGCGCCGCCGCGCGCTCGCGCAGGGCGGCGAGCCGCTCGAGGTCGGGGCCCTTGCGCCGGGGAGCGCGGCGGGGATCCGGCACGTCGGCGATCCAGGCCACGACGGTCGGCTCCCGCGGCGGCGCCGGGCGTACGCGAAAGGCAAGCTCGCCGTCCTCGCGCAGCTCGACGCGTGGGAACCAGCGGCCGCGAGCCGGCAGCGCGCGCTCGACGCGGCCGCGGAACGCCGCCAGCGCCTCCGGCTGGACGCCGTGCTCGCCGCAGGTGGCGGAGAAGCGCGCCCAGTGGCGCTCGACGGCACGCGCGCGACCATCGGCGACGAGCCAGGAGTCGGCGGCCGGCAGCGCCGTCATCTGCGAGTGGCGGCGAGCTTGCGCTCGGCCGCGAGCGTGCCCCCGACCGCCTCGAGCAGCGCACGCGCCTTCAGCAGCATCTCGTCGTGCTCGGCGTCCGGGTCGGAGGCGGCGACGATCGCGCCGCCGGACCCGATCTGCAGACCGTGGCGCGACGCGACGAGCGTGCGGATGACGATGCTGAGGTCGGCGGTGCCGTTGACCGACAGGAACCCCAGCGCGCCCGAGTAGACGCCGCGCGGGCCGGGCTCGAGGCGGTCGATGATCTCCATCGTGCGCAGCTTCGGCGCGCCGGTCATCGAGCCGCCGGGAAACGCCGCGCGGATGCAGTCGATCGCGGACGCGTCGTCTCGCAAGCGGCCCCGGACCGTGGTGACGAGCTGGTGGACGGTGGCGTACGTCTCGACGGCCATGAGCGCCGGCACCTCGACGCTGCCCAGCGCGCAGACGCGGCCGAGGTCGTTGCGCACGAGGTCGACGATCATGAGGTTCTCGGCGCGCGACTTGTCGTCTTCGCGCAGCGCGGCGGCGCGGTACGCGTCCTCGGCGGGATGCGCGGCGCGAGGGGCGGTGCCCTTGATCGGCTTCGACTCGACGATCCGCCCGCGGTCGACGCGCAGGAAACGCTCGGGCGAGGAGCTGAGCACCGACACGTCGCCGAGGCGCAGCAGCGCCGCGTACGGCGCCGGGTTGCGCGCGCGCAGGGCGCGATAGGCCGCGAGCGGATCGATCGCGCCGTCGCTGCGCAGCTGGGTCGTCAGGCAGACCTCGTAGGTCTCGCCCTCGAAGATCTCGTGCTTGCAGGCAGCGATGTTGGCCAGGTAGGCGTCGCGACCCTCCCGCGCGGCGAAGGACAGCGTGCCGGGCGCCGCCGCCGCGGACGGCATCGGCGGGGCGAGCTCCTCGAGCGCGCGCTCCGTGGCCGCGAGCCATGTCCCGGCGGCGGCAGCGCCCATTGCGTCGGCGAGCGCGAGCAGGTGGACGCGCCGTTGGTCGTGGTCGAAGGCGATCAGCCGGTCGCAGAGCACGAGCGCAGCGTCGGGGAGCGGCGAGCGATGCACCAGCTCGCCGCCGCAGTCGGCCTTGAGCTCGTAGCCGAGGTAGCCGGCGAAGCCGCAGGTGAAGTCGAACGGGAGCTCGGGAACGTCGGCGCGCAGGCGCTCGAGCTCGCGCTCGCAGTAGTCGAGGACGCCCACCCGCAGCTCATCCCGCCCACCCGCACGCTCGATCGTTAGCGCGCGGGTGGCGACGTCGTAGCGCACGACCTGGCCGAGCGGGCCCTCGGGAGCGCCCATGTACGAGAAGCGCGCGAGGCCGGGCTCCACCCGCGAGCTGTCGAGCCACACGGCGTGCTCGCGGTCGCCGAACAGCGCGACGAACGCGCGCTCGGGATCGCACCACGTGGCAAGTGCCCGGTGGTGGACGCGGACGCCGGGTGCCGGTCGGCGGGCGCGTTGCGGCGCGCCCGCCCGGGAGCGCCGGTGCGCCCGCGTGAGGTCGCGGAAGTTCCGCACCAGCATGCGCCCGTGCTCGGTGGAGATCGACTCGGGATGGAACTGGACGCCCCACAAGGGCCGCGTGCGGTGCTCGAGCCCCATGACGACGTTGTCGGGCGTCCACGCCATCACGCGCAGGGCCGCGGGCACCGCGCCGACCACCAGCGAGTGGTAGCGCACGGCGGCGAAGCCCTGTGGGACGCCCTCGAACAGGCCGCGCCCATCGTGGTGGATCCGGCTCAGCCGGCCGTGCATCACCTCGGGCGCATGGTCGATCGCGCCGCCCGTGATGTGGGCGAGCGCCTGGTGACCGAGGCAGACGCCGAGCACCGGCACCTCGGCGTTCTGGAGCACCTCGAGCGAGACGCCGACGTCGCGCTTGCGGTCCGGGCGCCCGGGCCCCGGTGAGATCACGATGTTGTCGACCGGCAGCGCGGCGAGCTCCTCCCAGGTCAGCTCGTCGTTCCTCGCGACGATCGGCTCGTCACCGTTGATCTCGCCCAGCAGGTGGAAGAGGTTGAAGGTGAACGAGTCGTAGTTGTCGATCAGGAGCGTGCGCATGGCCGCATCTACACTCTGCCCACGTTGGCACAGGATGCGCCAGTCCTCGAGACGGTCGTGACCACGATCAACCCCGACGGCAGCATCAACTGTGCCGCGATGGGCGTCGAGTGGGGCGAGCAGCGGATCGTCATCAAGCCCTTTCGCGGGACGCGGACGCTGCGGAACCTACGCGCCGCGCCGGCCGCCGTCGTGCATCTGACCGACGACATTCTGCTGTTCAGCCAGGCGGCGCTGGGCGACCCGCATCCGCCGACTCGTCCGGCGGCGGTCGTCGAGGGCGCGGTGCTGGAGGACGCGTGCTCGTGGCGCGAGGTCCGGGTCGAGGCGATCGAGGGCGGCGAGCGCGCACGGGTGGAGACGGTGGTGGTCGGCGGAGGCCGGGGACGGGAGTTCCTCGGCTTCAACCGCGCGTGCCATTCGGTGCTCGAGGCCTCGATCCTCGCCTCGCGGGCGCGCATGCTCGACCCGGCGGAGGTTCGCGATGAGCTGGAGCGGCTGCAGGTGCTCGTGGACAAGACCGCGGGCCCCCGGGAGCGCGAGGCCATGGAGTACGTGCGCTCGGTGATCGGGTGATTCGCGTCGAGGCGCCCGCCCGCCTGCACCTGGGCATGCTCGCGGTCGCCGGCGACGACGCGCGGCGCTTCGGCGGGCTCGGTGTGTCGGTCTCCCGCCCGGCGGTCGTGCTCGAGGCGCGGCTCGCCGACGATCTGGTCGTCGAGGGCGCGGAGGCGGAGCGCGCGCTGGCGTTCGCGCGGCGCTGCCGCGACGTGCTGGGGCTCGAACGCGGCGCACACCTGCTCGTCGTGGAGGCGATCCCGGCTCACGTTGGGCTCGGGTCGGGCACGAAGCTGGCGCTCGCGGTCGCTCAGGCACTGGCCGCGCTGCACGGGCGCGAGGTCGATGCGCCGACACTGGCTCAGGCCGCGGGGCGCGCCGCGCGCTCCGCGGTCGGGATGTGGACGTTCGCCCTCGGCGGCCTGGTGGTCGAGGGCGGCGTGCGAGGCGACGGCGAGCGGCCCGCGCCGCTGCTCATGCGTCATGCGGTGCCGGACGAGTGGCGCATCGTCCTCGTCGTCCCGAACGCCGAGCCGGGGCTCTCGGGCGTCGCCGAGGCCCAGGCGTTCGGGCGGCTCGTGCCGTCGGCCGAGCGATCGGCGGCGATCGCGCAGCTCGTGCTCACTTCGCTGTTGCCGGCGCTCGTCGAGCAGGATCTCGAGGAGTTCGGCGGCGCGCTCACGCGCGTCCAGCAGCTCGTGGGCGACGCGTTCGCCCCGGTGCAGGGCGGTCGCTTCCACCCGCGAGCGGGCACGCTCGTCGAGGAGCTGCTGCGCGGCGGGGCGGCCGGCGCCGGCCAGAGCTCGTGGGGACCGGCGGTCTACGGGGTCGTCGGCAGCGAGGCTGCCGGGCGCGTGCTCGCGCGCCGTATGGAGGACGTGGTCGGCGGCGAGGGTGGCGTGGAGCTCGTTGCGTTCGACAACCGCGGCGCCCGCGTCGAGCGGTCATGAAGCTGCTCGTCAGCGTCGTGGACGTCGGCGAGGCGCGCGCGGCCGCCGCGGCGGGCGCCGACATCGTGGACGTCAAGAACCCTGCCGAGGGCGCGCTCGGCGCGCCCTCGCCGGCGGTGATCGCGGGCGTGCGCGCGGACGTGCCTGCCGAGCTGCCGGTCAGCGCCGCGATCGGCGATATGCCCAATCTGCCCGGCACGGCGGCGCTCGCCGCCCTGGGCGCGGCGCAGAGCGGCGCGGCGTTCGTGAAGGTCGGCCTGTGGGGCGTCTCGACCGAGCGCGACGCGGTCGATCTGCTGCGCGCGGTGCGCGACGGCGTCGCGCACGTGCCGGGCGTGACCGTGGTGGCCGCGGCCTACGCCGACGCGCGGCGCGCGGCGTCCGCCCCGCTCGCGCCGGAGCTGCTGCCGCGCGTGGCGCGCGCGGCGGGCGTCGGAGCGTGCCTGCTCGACACGGCGGTCAAGGACGGCCGGGGGCTGCTGGAGTGGCTCTCGCCCGATGCGCTCGCGCCACTGGTGGCCGACGCCCATGCCCGGGGTCTGCGGGTGGCGCTGGCCGGCGCCCTGCGCGCGGAGGACCTGCCGGTGGTCCGCGCGACCGGCGCCGACATCGCCGGCGTCCGCTCGGCCGCGTGCGCCGACGGCAGACGCTCGGGACCCCTCGACGCGGCGCGCGTCCGCGCCCTGGTCGCGGCGTGCGGGGCTACGCCGCCGCCGGCGTACCGATGAGCCCGGCGACGTGCAGCCGGTGGGCGACCTTCTGCGCGCAGTCCCGCCGCATGGCCGCCGGGACGGCGTCGCCCCAGACTTCGGCGGCCTCCTCGGCCCGCGCCAGCAGGTCCTCGAGCTGCTCTCGGGAGGGCTGCGTCTCGATCAGGCAGCGGAGGCCGAACCCGATGTGCCAGCGCTCGTCGAGCTCGACGCGCCGCACGCCCTCGTAGACGCCGGGCAGCGCGCCATCGGCCAGGTCGTCGAGAAGCGTGTGCTGCCCCGCGTCGAAGACGACCCCCTCGAGCAGCATGTGGTAGAGGCTGACGCCCTCGCTCAGTCCCTTGCGACCCGCGGCGATCTCGGCGGCCATCGCGGGCAGCCTCTCCTCGAAGAGCTCGAGCATCGCGGGCGGGGCTTCAGCGCGGGCCGCGGCACGCCGCTCGGCCGGAGTGGCTCCCGGCAGTCCCAAGACCTCGGCGGCGATGCGGTCGAAGAGCACCGCATGGCGCTCCTCGTCGCGACGCTGGAGGAAGAACACCCAGGCCATCAAGCTCTCCTGGGACGCCAGCGTTTCCAGCCGGGCCGCATCGGCGAACGGCGCGATGTGCTCGGAGACGAGATCGTCACCGATGCGGAAGCCCGCGAGGAGCGTCTTCAGGCGGCGGCGGCGCTCGTCTGGGAGCCGCGGCCATGCGCGGGCATCGGGTGCGAGGTCGATGGCCGAGGGGTTCCACTGCAAGCGGGCTACGAGCTTGGAGAAGAAGTTGGGCCAGAAGCTGCGGTTCGCGAACGTGTCGAGCCCGCCCACGACCTTGTAGTCCCGCAGCTTGGGGTCAGCCAGGCTGGCGACTCTCATGTCCCGCAGCCGCTCGTCAGCCATTGCGAGACCGTACCAAGCGTGTTGGGGCGACACGCGTGCCCACGGTCGTGCCGCGCTCGAGCAGCTCGACAAGGCGCTCCGGGTCGCGCCCGCTGATCACCCACGTCTCGAAGCTCGCCCGCTCCAGGACCGTCGGCAGGTACTCGTCCACGCCTCCGGGCCGCAGCGCCGCGAGCTCGGCGACGGTCAACCGCGCGAGCGGTTGTCCACGCGCCGGCCACTCCGCGTACAGGCCGTCGACCTCCTTCACGAGCACGAGGCGCCCGGCGCCGGCGCGGACGGCGATGCAGGCGGCGATCGAATCGGAGGTCACCTGCCACGACGGGGGCAGCTCGTCGAGCACCACCCCGGCGGGCAGGAGCACCGCCGTCCGCCCGGCGTGCGCGACGCCCACGCCGGCGCGCCGCTCGGCGCCCGGGATCAGCTCGCTCAGCAGCCAGCCGAACTGCTCCATCCCGAGCACGGCCATCTGGTGGGACGCGGCGGCGGTGAGCCCGAAGCGGCGGTCGGCTTCGCGCACGGCGTCGGCGAAGCGCGCGCCGCCGGGAACGACGAGCAGCGGGTGGCGCTCGCCGAGCTCGCCCAGCGTCGTACAGAACGCGGGCAGCGCGTCGTCACCGAGCCCGCCGCCGAGCTTGACGACGGTCAGCACAGGCGCGCCGCCAGCAACGCGGCGAGCGCCGCCGCCGGCCCCACCGCGTCGGCGACGACCGGTCGCCCGAGCCGCGCGGCGACCTCGCGTGCGATGAAGGCACCGGACCCAGCCGTCACGACCGGGGCTTCGGGCGGTGCCACCCGGCGCGCCGCCTCCTCGATCTGGCGCACCTGCTCGCCATGGAGGTACGCCGCGATCGCGTCGATCTCCGCCTCGTCGAGCTGGTCGACGTCGGAGCACACCAGCCGGACGATCCGCTCGCGGGCGAACTCGACGGTTGCCGGGCGGCCGTCCGGCGTGGGGCAGTCGTAGGCCTCCAGATGGCCGAGGACGAGTTGGATGTCGGCGCTGATCGCGAAGTACTCCGACGCCACCGGGCACCACCCGCCGCGCACGGGCACGCGCTGCGCGATCGCCGCCAGGTTGGTGCGCAGCACGCCGGTGTAGACGAGCTCGCCGGCGAGCAGCCGCTCGAGGTCATTGCGCCCGGTCGCGGCGATGCGGCCGCCGGCGATCGGGATGACGTCGGCGGTCGTGCTGCCGACGTCGATCAGCAGCGCGTCGGGGTGCTCGCCGGCCACCGCGAGCGCGGTCGCCACCCAGTTGGCGGCGGCGACGTCCCACGGCCGCGCGCGCGCCGCTTCCACCGACACGAGCTCGCCCGCCGTCGTCAATACGCTCGGGTCGCCGAACGCGTCCTCGGCCGCGTCGAGCACGAACGCCACGCCCTCGCGCTTCGTGCGGAACGCGTCGGACAACTCGGCGGTCATCGTGATCGCCACGGCGTCGGCCGGATCGGCCGCGATCTCGCGCAGCACGGCGGCGAGCCCTTCGCGGTCGCGCCAGACCTCGAAGGGACGCGACACCGTCCGCAGCGACCTGCCGTGGAGCCAGGCGGCCTTCGTGTTCGCGCCGCCGATGTCCACCGCTAGCGTGGCTGGCGTGCGCGTGGTCGGGGTCATCGATCTCAAGGAAGGCGCGGCGGTCCACGCTGTGCGTGGCGAGCGCGAACGCTACCGCCCCATCGGCGAGGCGCTCTCGGTCGCGCGCAGGTTCGGCCTCGACGAGCTGTATGTCGCCGACCTCGACGCGATCGCCGGCGGAGCGGTTCAGAGCGAAACGATCGCCGCGCTTGCGCGCATGGCGCGCGTGATGGTCGACGCGGGGGTCAGCGAGCCGGAGCGGGCGCGTGCGCTGCTCGACCTCGGCGTGGATCGCGTCGTCGTCGGGACGGAGACGCTCGCCGACGCCGATGCGCTCGATCGCCTGCCCAACGCAGTCCTCAGCCTCGACCTGCGTGGCAGGCGCACGCTGTCACGCGACCCGCAGCTCGCCGGACTGCCGGCGCGCGACGCCGTCGCTCGGCTCGCGGGTCCGCGCGAGGTCATCGTGCTCGATCTGGCGCGGGTGGGCACGAGCTCGGGGCCCGACGTGGCCCTCATCGCGGAGCTCCACGCCGCGTTCCCCGAGCTCGAGCTGCTCGCCGGCGGCGGCGTTCGCGATGCCGAGGACCTGCGCGCGCTCGCCGACGCCGGCGCGGCCGGCGCGCTCGTCGCGACCGCGCTACACCACGGCGTCGAGCTTTGACTCGACGAGCGCGACGAGCGCCGGCGCGACTTCGACCCCGGTCGCCTTCTGCAGGCCGTGCCAGGCCGGGATGCCGTTGAGCTCCAGCACGTGATCGCCCAGCAGGTCGACGCCGGCGTAGTCGGCGCCCAGCGCATCGGCGGCTTCGAGGCACACACGCTCCTGCTCGGCGGTCAGCTCGGTCGGCCGCGCCTCGGCGCCGCGCGCCAGGTTCGCCCGCCATCCGTCTCCGACCCGCTCGATCGCCGCCAGCACCCGCCCGCCGACCACGAACGCGCGGAGGTCGCGGTCGGGCGGGAGCGCCTGCTGCAGGTAGTAGACGGCGCGCTCGAGCTCGAGCGCACCGAAGACGCGGTAGGCGACGTCGCGGTCGTCGACGCGCGTCATCCCGGCGCCCATCGCGCCGAACAGCGGCTTGACGATCACGTCGCCCCCGAGCTCGTCGAAGGCCCCGAGAGCGTCGTCGCGGCGCTCGCAGGCGATGGTGCGCGGCGTCGGCACGCCGGCGCGGGCGAGCAGCGCCGAGGCGAGGAACTTGTCGATCGTCCGCTCGAGCGCCCGTGGGCTGTTGACGCACGGCACGACGAGCGTGTGCAGCGCGTCGACGCGGAAGATCACCTGCTCGAGCGAGCCGCGCGGGATGCCGCGGACGATCACGGCGTCGCAGCCTTCGAGGCTGCGCACCGCGACGTCGCCGTCGATCGACCCGACCAGCCGCGTCACGGGCACGAGCCGATGCTCGTGACCGCGCGCGGCGAGCGCGTCGGTCAGCTGTCGCGCGTGCCAGCCGCCGCTCGATCCGAGGATCGCGACGGTCAGCCCCAGAACGAGCGCTCCAGCACGTCGAGGTTCACCCGGCCCGCCTCGAAGCTGCGGCCGCTGCCGCGGCTCGTGAGCCTGACCTGCGCCGGGCTGAAGAGCAGCGGGTCGATCTTGTAGAAGTCGTACTCCGCGTCCTTGAACACCTTGCCGAACGGCTCGCCGTAGTCCGAGGACGCCGTGGCGGGAAGGCGCTCGACCAGCTCGCGCAGCGCGTCGTCGTCGTCCGACTCCACGGTGAGGTGGACCTGGCCGCCGTAGAGCACCGCGTCGTTCGTGCGCCCGAGCGCCGCCATGTCGTCGTCCGCCACCGGCGGCAGCGGGCAGCTGCCGAAGCCGCTGACGACCCGCCGCACGTCGAAGTCGAGCTCGTGGAGCTTGTGCAGCGCGGTCTCGACGACCCGCGCGGCGATCTGCACGCTGCCGGTCACGCTCGCCGTCGGCGCCATCAGCAACGTGAGCGCCGAGGGCTCCACACCGGCGCGCTCGGCGACGAAGGCGGCGATCTCGGCGGGCGGCGGCTCGCGGGTCTCGAGGCACAGGACCGCGGCGCTCGCCCGCTCGTCCCAGTCGAGGTCGTCGTAGAGGTCCTCGGCGCGGATCAGCGCGCGCCCGGGCCCGCTGCCCATCGCGAAGTAGCCGTCGCGGTCGATCCGCCAGCCGGCGTACTGCGCGGCCAGGCACGCGACCGCCGGGCGGTCGGTCGTCACGGTGAGCCCGGGGAACCATCGGCCCTCGAGTGACAGCGGCGTGTACGCCACCTCCCCCAGCCCGCCCATGCAGATCTCGGCGAAGGCCCGTCCCGCCGCGAAGCCTCCCTCCCTGCAGTCGATCAGCCGCGCGGCGTTCGCCAGTGTCGTGACCTCCACCCGCGCGGCGTCGGCATCGGCTGCCAGCCGGTCGGCGATCTCGCGTGCACGGTCGTTGAGCGTCATGCGTCCTCCAGGACCAGGATCTCGCCGCGCCGCAGCTCGAGGCCGTCCCCGCACCAGCGCGCGTAGCGGCCGTCGAGCTGCTCGTCGGAGACGGCCAGCCCGAGGGCGCATAGCCGGCGCAGGTACAGGCGCAGGAACGGCGGGCGGTAGGTGCAGGAGAACGTGAAGGTCGAGAGCGGCTCCGCCGATGTGGTGACGATCGAGCCGCGTCGCATGCCGGCTCCGGCGCGAGGCCCGACCCCGCCGAGCGCGACGATCGTCCCCGCCAGCATCCGCACGCCCACGGCCTCGCCGGCGCGCCCGCCCACGGCGATCAGGCCGCGTCGCAGGCCGGCGCCCGCCTGCGCGCCGGCGTCCCCGTGGACGACGATCTCGCCGCCGCGCATCCGCTCGCCGCCGAGCTTGCTTCCCGCCGAGCCGCGGACCACGAGCGTGCCTCCGCGCATCCCCGCGCCGGCGTGGTCGCCGGCGTCGCCCTCGACGTGCAGCTCGCCGCCGCGCATGCCGGCACCCGCGTGCGACCCGACGCTGCCGGCCACCGTGAGCCGCCCGGCGGTCATGCCCGCGCCGACGTATCGCACGCGGCTCAGGTCGCCCTCCAAGCGCACGTCGTCGCCCGCCCCGGACACTTCGAAGAACTCGCCCACCCGCGTGCGCTCGTTCCCGTGCCAGAGCGGCAGCGCCGCGATGTCGCCGACAAGGACGTCGGGCGTCAGGACCTCAGCCTCCAGCGACACATCGGGCTGCTCGCGCAGCGTGAGCGTGAGCGTCATGGCACCAACTCGTGGAGGTGGATGTGGAACGGGCCGAGGTTGCCGCCGTAGTTGCCTGCGGTGACGTGGCTCGCGCCCGCCCCGGCCGCGGCCACGAGGCCGCGTCGCATCATCTCGCGCACCGGTTCGAGCGCCAGTCCGTCGACGACGATCTCGAACACGGACTCGACGTCATCCGGCACGTCCGTGCGCTCGACCTGCCCGCGCAGCGACGGGCACAGCGCGTCGTTCGTCGAGGCCGGGAGCGCGCTGTAGCGCGAACCGACCTTGCTGCCGCTGCGCGCGATCCCGCCCGGGAACGGCATGATCGCGCCCTCGACGGTGCGCATCGCGTCCGCCGCCGCCTCCGCCGCCCGCAGCGCCGTCTCGGCGGCCCGGGCCATGATGATGATGTTCCCGCCGGCCACCCCCTCGGCGACGCCGAAGCGCTCCTCGACGAGGAACTCGCCCTCCATCACCGGCACGCGCCAGAAGCGCTTGCCGTCGAGCACCTTGCTCGCCTGATAGCCGTCGCCGAAGAACCGCAGCTGCCCGCCGACGTCGACCGTGTGCTCGGCGTCGAGGCCGTTGAAGCACGCCGCGGTCGGCGACGTCAGCACGCACTGCCCGACGCGCTCGACGAGCCGCTTTCCGACTCCCTCGCGGTCCATCGCGAACAGCAGCGCGCTCACCCCCGGACGGCCGTCCGGCGTCGCGTCGGGTGAGAGCTCGCGCTCGATACTCGCCTCGCACTTGCACCCGATCACCGACGTGGCGAACCCGGTCATCGAGCGGCCCGCCTCGAGCGCCCAGGCGGGCGTCGCCGCGGTGATGACCACGCGCGAGCCCCACATCGGGAACGCCTCCGCGAACGTGTCGACGATCTCGGCGCCGTGCAGCTTCATCCCGCGGCCACCGTCCGTGCGGGCTCGAGCAGCCACGGCTCGCGCACCGGATAGCTCGAGAACCGCACGCTGTAGCGATCCTCGAACATGCGCTCCAGCGTCGGCTCGATGCTCGGGTCGTACTCGGCGCCGACGCGGAACAGGCGGCCCGGGCCCGCCTCGCGCAGCTCGCCGTCCTCGACGACCGGGCGCCCATCCTTGATGACGTAGCGCGGCGCGGCGAACATCGCCTCGCGGTCGTCGCGGTCGTCGTAGATCGTGATGTCGGCGTCGGCGCCGACGCCGAGGTGGCCCTTCTCGCGCAGCCCGAGCAGCCGCGCCGGCCCGGCACGCGTGATGATCGCGATCTCCTCCAGCGTGTATTCGCGATCGAGGTCGTCGAGCAGGACGGTGCGCTTCATCGCCTTACCGTTCACCCGCCGGATCTGCTCGTTGCGGAACTCACGGTCCATGAGCAGGCGGATCAGACGCGGATAGCTGAGGAACGACCCGCCGTTGGGGTGGTCGGTGGACAGGACCAGCCGCCACGGGTCCCGGCTGAGCAGGAACAGCTCGAGGCCGATCCCCCACTGCAGCGCATGCACGTAGTTGCGCTCGCGGTAGGTGAACGGCACGATCCCGCAGCCGGTCTCGGCCTCGGTGTCCGCGTTGACCCAGCGGCCGTGGGTGATGTCGCGCAGGACGGCGGAGACCGGCGCGTCGGCGGTCATCGTCATCGCCGGGCCGAACATCACCTGCCCGACGTCGGCGCTCAGCTCCGGGTGGGTGTTGATGTGCTCGGCGAGCTCCGGCGCCCGCGAGCGCGGCCGCCCTCCCGGCCGTCCTCCGTAGGCGTGGAACTGCAGGTGCGCGAGGTGGGCGCGGCGGCCCTCGAGCGTGCGCAGCGTGTCGAGCGTCGTGCGCCAGTTGCCGGGCACGCCGAGGTTGTTGCAGTGGACGTGGACCGGATGCGGGAGCCCGAGATCGTGCACCGCGGTCGCGACGCTCTCGATGACGCGCCGCGGCGTCACCCCGGGCCCCTCGTCGTCCAGCGAGGTCACGTTGCCGTTGCTGCGCTTCCACATCTCGACGCCGCCCGGATTGACCAGCTTGACGCCGTAGCCGCCCGTGGCTCCGAGCCACCAGGCGATCGCCTCGCGGACGCGGCCGGGCTCGGACCGGATGAGCTCGAACAGCGGCAGGTTGTTGCCCATCAGCACGAGGAAGGCGGCGTCGATGACCGGGGTGTCGCGGATCTCCGCGAGCGTGTGGCGCGCGGCGAGCGGCGGCGTGGCCGCCTCGACGACGGTCGTGTAGCCCAGCAGCGCGTAGCGGTAGCCGGTGGCGAACGTCGAGGGCACGGTCCCGCCGGAGCCGGCTCGCGTGATCGCGGTGCGCTCGAGGACGTCGGCGCGGTGCTCCTCGGGCGCGAGCTTGCGCGCGGCGTTGACCTTCGGCCCGGCGATGTGGGCGTGGATGTCGACCCCGCCGGGCATCACGACCATCCCCCGCGCGTCGATGCTCCGGGCGTGCGCCGGCACGTCGGCGACGACCTTGCCGTCCTGCACGCAGACGTCGCGCACGTCGCCGGCGACGCCGTTCGCGGGGTCGTACACGCGGCCGCCGGCGACGCGCAGCATCACAGCCTGCCGGCGATCGCGGCCAGCACGTCCTCGATGCTCGGGCGATCGCTGCGCAGCGGGGCGCGCAGCGGGACCGGCACGCCGTCCATCCGGTGGGCGGTGCCCGCCACCTCGATTCCGTCGGCCGCCGGGGCGAAGGCCACGCGGGCCGCCCGCGACGTCGCCGTGGCCCGCGAGTCGATCGCCACCGTCGGCACGTCCGCGAGCAGGTCGGCGGCCACGACGAGGGCGGCGTCGACCTGCTCGACGGCACCCTCGCGAGGGAAGCCGCGCGCGAAGTCCACCGTCGCCGCGAACCCCGTCTGCCAGGCGAGCACGTCCTCGGCCCCGCGGGCGTTGCCGCCGCGCAGGCCGAGCGTGACGGCATGGCGCTCACGGGCCAGGTCGCGCACGAGCGAATGCAGCGCCAGAGCGGTCAGCTCGTCGAGCGCGCCGTGGATGAAGGCGACATGGCGCGCGGCCAGCAGGCGTTGCGCGAGGGCGCCGTCGCCGCCACGCAGCGCCCACAGCGTCTCGAAGTCGTCATCGACCTCGACGAACGCGCCGACGGCCTCGGCGGTGGCCGTGCGCTGCGAGTCGACGACGACCGTCGCGGAGGGGTCGAGTCGCAGCCGCTCCAGCAGGCGCGGATGCGTGACGACAGGGTCCGCGCGCCACAGGACCACGAGCTCGGCGCGGTCGCGGATCTCGCCGAACGTCGCGGTGCTCGAGCCGACCGCCGCGGTTGCGACCGCGCCGACGTCGATCACCGCCCCTGCCGCCTCGGCGAGTGCCACCGCCCGGCGCTGCGCCTCGCAGCTCGTCCCGCCGAGGCCGTACACGAGCGGCGCGCGTGCCTCACGCAGGATCGCGGCCGCGGCGTCCGCGGCCTCCTCCACGCTCACCTGGAGGCCGTCGACGCGCGCGACCGGCGGCCGGTCATGGATCGCGAACCACGCGTCGCCGAGCGGGCACGTCCGCACGGGCCCGTCCGCCGTCACCTCGATGTCGTCGCAGAGGCAGCCGCACCCCGCGCAGGTCGCCTCAGCCACCGACCGCCACCTCCAGCAGCCCTGCAGCCTGCTCCTCGAGCCCCGCCAAGGCATCGTCCGGCGTCGCGGCGGTCGTCACGACGGTGCAGATCGGACGGCCCGCGGCGATCCGCTCGCCGGGGTGCGGGACGTCGCGCACGCCCGGCGCGAGCTCGCCGGCGACCACGTCCTCGGTCGCGAAGACGACCGCCTTGCCGACGGCGCGGAGCGGCGCGGCCTCGGTGCGCGGCAGCTCGCCGGCGCACCCGCTCAGGTGCGCATCGAACACCGCCACACCGTACGCCGCCTCGATCGCCTCGAGCGACGCGGTGGCTCGCGGGTTCACCTCGACCACCCACACGCGCTGTCCGTCCCAGACGAAGTCGACGCCGAACAGCCCGCGGAGCCCGAACGCGGACGCCAGGCGGGAGCAGATCGCCTGCGCCTGGTCGAGCGGCACCGGCACCCGCGGCGGGACGAGGTTGCCGCACCAGCGATGGCCGCGAACGCCGAACTCGCGCCGCCCGACGAGCTGCTCGGTCAGCCCGAGCACGATGGCGTCCCTCCCGTCGCCGACCGCGGCCGCCGAGCACGGGACCCCGTCGATGCGCTCCTGAAGGAAGGTCCCGGCCGGCAGCCGGCCGCCGCGCCACTCGCGCACGCGGATGCCGCCCCCGCCGCGGAGCGGCTTGCGCAGCCAGCGGCCGGACGTCGGAGGCGTGACCGTCGCCCGTGCGTACCGGTCCCCGAGCGCGGCGGCGAGCCGCGCGGGATCGCGAACGGCGCGCAACGTGCTCGGCGGATTGCCCAGCACCGCATGCCGCTTGCCCAGCCGCTCGACGAGCGCGGGATGGTTCTCGAAGCTCGCGCCGTAGACGACGGCGCCCGGCGGCTCCTCCACGGCGGCGTCGACGAGCGCGGTCAGGCGGCGGCGGGTGACGACGCGCTCGGCGCGCAGGTCGAGGTCGCCGAACAGATCGAAGACCACCACGTCGCGCCTCGCGAGGTCCGCGAGCATGCGCGCGCTCAGGGCAATCAGGAGGAGTGGTGCGACGGCGCGAGCTTACCCTCGACCAGCGCGACGAACAGGGTCGCGGTCACGAGGTCGGCCGTCGTCCCGGGGTTCAGCCTGTTGCCGTCCGCGCGCAGCGAGGCGTCGAAGCTCCGCAGCGTCCGGCGCCCGGCGAGGACGTCGCGAGCGTCCGCCGACACCTGCGCCGCGGCCTCGGCGCCGGCCTTGCGGGCGATCAGCGTGTCGGCCGTGTGGGCGAGCAGCCGCAGGTGCAGCTCGACGATCGCCTCGCGCACCGCGAGGCCGTCGCCGAGGGCGGCGGCGAGCGCGGGGACCCCGGTCTCGAACGTCAACGCGTAGTCGGTCACGTACTCCGAGGCGACCGAGTCGCGGTCGGCGGCGCCCGCCATCGCCTCGCGCAGGCCGACGGTGGGCTCCGAGCGCACGTCGTGAGTGACGCGCTCGTGCAGGCCGCCCGCCCCGGAGAGGCGGATCGCGGCGTACGCGGCGCGCGCGTCGGCGACGTCGAGCGCGCGCAGCGTCGCGCCCAGCCGCGCCCGCAGCGGTCCGCCGGCGAACGCCGCCTTCGCCAGCGGCGCGAGCAGCAGCGCGATGCCGAGGTTCGTGTTCGCCGGCGCCACCCGGCGCGTCGCCTCCACGACCGCGAGGACCGTGTCACCCACGCCGCGCTCTCCCGCGCGGGCCAGCTCGAGGCCGGCCGCGATCGCGCTGCGCAGCATGTCCTCGTAGGAGGTGTCGCCGAAGTCGTGGCTCGGCGTGATGTTGCCCGGCTTCTCCGCGCTGACCTCGAGCACGCAGGCCAGTTGCGCGGCACCGGCGACGCTGTCGGCGGTACGAACGGTCGCGGCTCCGGCACGTGCGGCCGCGGCTTGACCCTCGTCGTCGCCAGAGGTTAGAGTCGCCGGCCCATCCCCTGATCTATCAGGCACAAAGTCAACCTTAGGGAGGAGCGCCCACATGGCTCCGACGCTGCTGGTTGGAGAGTCGCTCGTCGGCGAGGGCAACGAGGTCGCGCACGTCGACCTCCTCATCGGCTCCAAGAGCGGGCCGGTCGGCGAGGCGTTCGCGAACGCCCTCGTCAACCAGAAGGAGGGTCACACCAACCTCCTCGCGGTGGTGGCGCCGAACCTTCCCTGCAAACCCGACACGATCATCTCGAACAAGGTCACGATCAAGGGCGCGACCCAGGCGGTGCAGATGTTCGGGCCCGCCCAGGCCGCCGTGGCGCGCGGCGTCGTCGACTCCGTTCGCGAGGGCGTCATCGGCGAGGGTGACGTCGACGACCTCTGCATCATCTGCGGCGTGTTCATCCACTGGGAAGCCACGGACGACAAGAAGATCTTCGACTACAACTACCAGGCCACGAAGGAGTCGATCGCGCGCGCCTTGGGCAACGAGCCCAGCATGAGCACGGTGCTCGATTCCTCGGAGGCCGCGCGCCACCCGTTCGCGGCGGGCGTCGAGGGCTAGCCGGCCACGGCGGAGCCACCGACTCAACCGATCCGGCCGCGTCGGCTGGACGGCCTGCGTGCCGTCGTGACCGGCGCGAGCAGCGGGATCGGGCGCGCCATCGCCGAGACGTATGCCGCCGAGGGAGCCGCGGTGCTGCTCACGCACCGCGACTCCCCCGACCGCGCGCGCGAGGTCGCCGGCGGGATCGCGGCGCGTGGCGGGCGCGCGACCGTCCGCCAGGCCGACCTCGCGACGCGCGACGCCTGCGAGCGCCTCGTCGCCGAGGCGCGCGACGAGCTCGGCCGCGTCGACGTGTGGGTCAACAACGCCGGCGCCGACGTGCTCACCGGCGAGGCGGCGGCCTGGGAGTGGGAGCGCAAGCTCGACATGCTGCTGGCCGTCGACCTCAAGGGGACGATCGCCTGCTCGTACGCGGCCGCCGAGGTCATGCGCGGCCAGGACCGCGGCGGGGCGATCGTGAACGTGAGCTGGGACCACGTCGCGACCGGCATGGCCGGCGACGACCCGCAGCTGTTCGCCGCCGTCAAAGGCGGCGTGCTGGCGTTCAGCAAGAGCCTGGCCCGCGCCCTCGCGCCCGACGTGCGCGTCAACGTCCTCTGCCCGGGATGGATCGAGACCGCCTTCGGCGAGCAGGTCGATCGCGAGTTCCACCGCTCGGTCGAGCAGCACACGCCGCTGGGACGCTGGGGCCGCCCGCAGGACGTGGCGGCCGCGGCGCTCTACCTCGCCTCGCCGGAGGCCGCGTTCGTCACCGGACAGGCGATCAACGTCAACGGCGGGGTCGTGATGTAGTGCTGTTGACAGCGAAGGAGGCATCCATGGAGGCAAGCGCTAAGCCCAAGACGTACTCGCCGGATGAGGTCGAGGCCAAGCTCAAGGAGCACGGCCTCGACGCCTGGTACCTCGAGGGCGACTGGATCCGCCGCAAGTACAACACCGACGGCTGGCCGTCGACGCTCATGGCCGTCAACGCCGTCGGCTATGTGTGCGAGGCGGCCTACCACCACGCCGACCTCGCGGTGACCTGGGGCAAGCTGTGGGTCAAGCTGATGAACCACGCGGCCGGCGGCATCACCGACAAGGACTTCGCGGTGGCACGGCAGATCGAGGACACGGTGCTGTGGCGCCCCGGCGACGACAGCCCGCTGGAGGGGACGCCGAACAAGTTCGTGTTCAGCAAGAGCTAGTGTCGTGATTCGAAATTTCGAATCAGGGCACTAGGCGGTGGCCGATCGCTACCTGTTCGTAACCGGCAAGCTGGCCGCGCCGGCGCTGCAGGAGACGCTGCGCCGGGCCGAGCTGCCGTTCGAGTACGAGGTCGCGGTCATGCGGATCACGGTCGCCGCGCTGATGACCGCGGACTGGATCGCCAAGCGGCTCGAGGTCCCGCCCGAGGTCACCCGGATCATGATCCCCGGCATGTGCCAGGGCGACGCAGAAGTGCTCAGCGAGCAGTTCCACGTCCCGGCCGAGAAGGGACCTGCCGACCTCAAGCGGCTGCCGGCGCACTTCGGCCAGGCCGACGCGCGCTCGCGCTACGGCGGGCGCGACATCCGCGTCTTCGCCGAGATCAACAACGTGCCGCACCTCGACCCCGACCGGATCCTCGAGGCAGCGACCTACTACCGCGACAGCGGCGCCGACGTGATCGACCTCGGGCTCTCGCTCGACCGCAAGTGGCTCGACGAGGGCCCGGAGATGATCGCCGAGCTCAAGGCCCGCGGCTTCACGCTCAGCATCGACACCCTCGACCCCGACGAGATCCTGATGGCCGACGAGGCGGGCATCGACTATGTGCTCAGCCTCTGCGGGCAGAACCTGCACGTGGCGGACACGCTGCGCGCGACGCCCATCCTGATCCCCGACACGCCCGACGACCTCGACAGCCTCGACGCGACGATCGCCCGGCTGCAGGAGCTCGGCAAGCCGTTCATGGCGGACCCGATCCTCGAGCCGATCGGGACGGGCTTCGCCGCGAGCCTCGGCCGCTACCTGGAGGTGCGCCGCCGCCATCCCGACGTCGAGATGCTCATGGGGATCGCCAACCTGACCGAGCTGACCGAGGCCGACACGACCGGGGTCACGGCGCTGCTGCTCGGCTTCTGCCAGGAGCTCGGCATCCGCAACGTGCTGACCACCGAGGTCATCGACTGGGCGCGAGGCGCCGTCCGCGAGGCGATCCTGGCCGCCCAGCTCATGCACTTCGCCCAGCAGGAGGGCACGCCGCCCAAGCACGTCGACGGCCGGCTGCTCACGATCAAGGACGAGGAGGTCCGCCCCTACACCGAGGCCGAGCTGCGCGAGCTGCACGCGAGCATCACAGACCCGAACATCCGCATCTTCACGGATGCCGACTGGATCTACGCGTTCAACGCCGAGCGCTTCGTCAAGGGCACAGACATCAACCAGATCTTCGACGAGCTCGGTATCGACGAGCACACGCACGCCTTCTACCTGGGGAAGGAGCTCATGAAGGCGGCCATCGCCCGCGGGCTGGGCAAGAACTACCGGCAGGAGTCCCCGCTCGACTGGGGCTACCTGACGTTCGACGAGCCGCGCCGCGAACGCGTCCGCCTCACGGCGCGCTCCCGAAGCTCGACCGAGGAGGGATCGTGAAGAAAGTCCTGCTCCAGCTCGACACCGACGAGCACCCCAGCCCCTTCGACGCCATCGTCGCGCACGACGCCGCCGTCGACGTGCTGCTCTCCCACGGCGGCGTGAAGCCGGACGACACGCGCGCGCTCGTGCAGGACGCCTTCTTCACGCGCGGCGTGGACGACCTCAAGAACACGGCCGTGTGGGTGGGCGGGAAGGACGTCGCGGCGGGCGAGCAGATCTTCGCCCAGGTCCAGAAGGCATGCTTCGGCCCTTTCCGGGTCTCGGTGATGCTCGACTCGAACGGCTGCAACACGACCGCGGCGACGACGATCGCGCGGATCGCGAAGGCGCGCGACCTGGAAGGCGACCGGGCTGTCGTTCTCGGCCTGGGAGCCGTGGGCCTGCGCTCGGCCACCCTGCTGCAGCAGGAGGGCTGCAGCGTGGCCGTCGCCTCGCTCCCGCCCGAGCTGTTCGGCGACGACCGCCCCTATCACCGCCCGCGCGGGCTGAGCGTCGCCGAGACGCTCGGCCTGGACATCCGCGAGCCGAGCGACCGGTCCGAGCTCGAAGGGACGCTCGACGGCGCACAGATCGTCCTGGCGGCCGGACCGGCCGGCGTGGAGGTGCTGCGCCACGATGCGTGGGCGGCGGCCGAGTCCGTCGAGCTCCTGGCCGACTACAACGCGGCGGAGCCGCTGGGCATCGAGGGCACGAAGGCGACCGACGACCTCGCCGAGCACGACGGCAAGCTCGTGCTCGGCGCGCTGGCGATCGGCGGCCCGAAGATGAAGGTGCACAAGGCCTGCGTGCGGCGGCTGTTCGAGAGCAACGACCAGGTGCTCGACACCGACGCCGTCTACGCGATCGCGCGGGAACTCGTTTGACCCGCGTCGCGGGCGTCGATCCGGCGGATCGTTCGGCCCCCCGTGGCCCGCGCGTGGCGGGTGTCGATCCGGGGACCGTCTCGTTCGACGTCTGCGTGCTCGACGACGGCGAGGTCGCGTTCGAGCGGAGCTTCTCCACGGAGGACGTGGGGGCGGATCCGGCGCCGCTGGTCGAGGCGCTCGTGGCTCACGGCCCGTTCGACCTCGTGCTCGGCCCGGCCGGCTACGGGCTCCCGCTCGTCGCGGCCGAGGAGGTCGGCGAGCGCGAGCTCGAGCTGATCGTCCTGCTGCGCGCCGACGAGCCTCGAGGACGGGTCGGCATCGGCGGGATGCGCGCGATCGTGCGCGCGCTCATCGCCGCCGGCCTCCCGCTCGTGTTCGGTCCCGGCGCGATCCACCTGCCGACGATCCCGGTGTACCGCAAGTGGAACCGCGTCGACCTGGGGACCGCGGACAAGGTCGCGAGCGCAGCGCTCTGCATCGCCGACCAGTCACGCCGGCTCGGCGTCGACATCGCCGAGACGTCGTTCGTCATGCTCGAACTCGGCGGCGCGTTCAGCGCCGCCCTCGCCGTCGACGGCGGGCGCATCATCGACGGGCTCGGCGGCTCCGCCGGGCCGATCGGGGCTCGTGCGTGCGGTGCGCTCGACGCCGAGGTGGCGTACCTGCTCGGCGGTGCGCTGTCGAAGCGCACCGTGTTCAGCGGTGGCGCGCTCGATCCGCGAGGAGAGCTGGAACTCTCGGCGGCGCGCCACCAGGAGGGATGGCTCGCGCTCGAGGAGGGCGCGGCCAAGGCCGCGCTCGCGCTGACCGTCAGCGTGCCCGCCCCGCGCGAGATCCTCGTCACGGGGCGCCACGCGCCGGACGTGCTCGATGCGCTCGGCAGGCGGCTCGCGCACGTGGCGCCCGTGCGGTTGGTGGCCAAGGCCGCCGCCCAGGGCGCCGCGGTGCTGGCCGACGGTCTCGCGGGTGGGCACTACGCGGCGCTCGTCGAGCGCCTGGGATTACGCGACGCGAGCGGCTCCGCGCTCGATCACCTCAGGATCCACGGCGCCGATCGGATCCGGCTGCGCTGATCAGCTGTCGAGCCACTCGCGCATCGTCGTGTGATGTGCGGCGTGCTGACCACCGTCGAGTTCGCGGCGAAGCTCGCCGAGCAGGCCGAAGCGCTCGGCGACGACGTTGTGCTGGTGGATCGTCTCGAGGTTCTCCTGGCGGGCCGACACGAAGACGTCGTCGCGCAGGCCGCCGAAGTGCTCGATCGCGCCTCGAATCGCCTCGCGCACGCAGTCCTCGACGAACCGCGGACGACGCGCGGCCTTCTCGACCACCACGCCCTCATCGGAACGCTTCATCAGCTCGTAGATCTCGCTGGACATCGAGTCTTCGACGATCGCGAGCAGCTCCGCCGCATCCACGTCGCTGTCGCAGTCCTCGGGAAAGCCGAGGTGGAGCGTGCCCAGGCCGCGCTGGTTGTGCGTCGCAACCGGCACGGCCTCGAAGATGTTGGCGATCTCGTCGTCGGTGAACCCATCGGCGACCAGACGCTCGCGTGAGCGTCCGACGACCAGCTGCTGCGCGCATGGGCACGCCGTCATCCCTTGCGCCGCGACGCCCACGAGCCGGCGCGTGCCGCGCTCGGACGCGACCGCCGAGCCCAAGAGCGTGTAGATCTCCTGGGTGGCGATGCCGGACACCGGCGCGGGCTTGTGCTCGGGATAGCGGGCGGCGACTAGCACTTCCGCGCGCACCGCGCCTTGGCGCTCCCGCACGTCGACGGCAATTCGCTGGGCCAGCTGCTCGGCCTTCAAGCCGACCTCGCCGAGCACGACCTCGCCGATGACGTCGTTGATGACCTCCTCGAAGCGCGACATGTGCGCGCCCTTCTGGTCCGGTCCGAGATCAACGAAGCAGTCGAGCTTGGCGTGATAGAGCTGCTCGGCACCGTGGGGGCCGATGCGGATGACCTTCTCGACGTTCGACACGCCGACGCGCGACAGCGACACAGGGATCGCAGGTGCCGACGCCTGCACGTCGGGGACCTGGGAGAGCGGCGTCGACTCCATGGTCTCCGGAGCGTACCGAGGCGACGACGATTAGCCATTGCTCTATGGGATCACCTCGATCTTTTCCTGTTCGGCGAACTGTTCCTGCCCTAGCTTCACCGCATGATCGGCAACGGCGTGCGCGGCATCACGATGAGCGAGCGCGGCGCGGAGCGCCGCGTGCACATCCCGGGGCGACATCGACGCCGAGCGCGCGGGCGAGATCGAGGAGGCGATCTGGGACCGGTTGCACTTCGCCACCCACCTCGGCAGCCAGCGCCTGGGCGAGTACACGATCGGGACGGACCTTCGCCGCTCCGAGTCGCTGGCGCTCGTGCAGCTGCTGATCCTCTACCACCTCGTCACGGGCCGGGCGGCGGTGGCGCTGGGCCGCCGGGAGCTCGAGCGCGTGGCGTCGTGAGGCCGCGTTCGACGGCGAGCTTCGCCTCACCGCTCTGCACGAAGCTGAGGAACTGCTCCACCGCCGCTCGCACCGGGCCGTGCTCTGGGCGGATCACGTACCACTGCCGGCGTGGCAGCGGCACGTCGACGTGGATCGTCCCGAGCAGGCCCAGCTCGACCTCGAGATGCGTCGCCAACCGCGACTGCAGCGAGACCCCGAGACCGGCGCGGGCGGCCTGCTTGATCGCGCCGTTGGAGCCCAGGGTGCGAATCGGCGGGTGCAGATCGTGGCCGGCGAGGAACTCCTCGGTCATCGAGCGCGTGCCCGAGCCCTCCTCGCGCAGCAACCACGGGCGCGATCCGAGCTGCTCGACGCGCACCCGGCGGCCGTTCGCGAGCGGGTCGTCCGGCGCCGTGACGATGACGATCGGGTTTTCGAGAAAGCGCTGACCCACGATGCCGTCGTCGGGCGGCCGGCCCCCGATTGCGATGTCCGAGCGATGCGTGCGCAGCCGCTCGAAGACGCGCTCGCGGTTGCCGACGTCCACGCTGAGCGTGACGTCCGGATGGCGCGCTGCAAACGCCTGCATGAGCTGCGGAGCGATGTGCTCGCCGGCGGTCGTCACGGCGCCGATCCGCAGCTCGGTGGCCGCGCTGTCCGCAGTCTCGCGCGCGGCGCGTGCGCCCTGATCGAGCAGGCCGACGACGTCGGCCGCGTAGGCGGCGAACACCTTGCCCGCAGGGCTCGGGCGCACGTTGCGGCCTACGCGCTCGGTCAGCTCGACCCCCAGCTCGCGCGTGAGCGCGGAGACGGCGGCCGACACAGACGGCTGGGACACGACGAGCTCCTCCGCGGCCGCGGTGACCGAGCCGGTGCGGACGACGGCCAGGAAGCTGCGCAGCTGCGTGACTGTTACAGCCATCTGGCTAAGGGTTTGGGCTGAGAGGAGCGCGAATGTCTATGTATACCGCTTGACGGCGTCTGGGACACTCGTGGCGAGGGCCGAGAAAGGAGCAGCATGGCCGGGAGCTCGGGAATCAGCAGGGCGCAAGTCCGCGAAGCCGTGGAGCGGGCGGGAGACGATCACTGGCAGGCGCTGGTCCGGCATCACGAGGATGCCTATCCGGCGAGCCGGCCGACCCCGGGCGATGTCTGCCGGGCCGAGGCCGAGCGGCTCAACGAGCTCGGGCTCGGCGATGCCGAGGCGTTCACGCTGGTCGAGACCCGCGTCGAGCGCACCGATTCGACCGTCCGCCTCGTTCACCTCTTCGAATACGGACCTCGAAAGGCTCGCCTGCTGACGGAGCCGTTCGTGGGATACGGCGGCTAAGAGGGCTAGGTCTCAGCCGGGGTTGCCACGCCGACAAGGCGCTGCACAACCGCAAGAGAGCTTTCCGGCCCTGGCCAATGCTCGCGCAGTAGCTCACTACCACTGGCCCGCAGTACCACGCGCAGCGCCAGGACGACAACCAGCAGATCGTCGATATGCCCAGCGACGGGAATGAAGTCCGGCACGAGGTCGAACGGGAGCGCGAGGTATCCGACGAGCGCTCCCAGGAGCAGCTTCTGCCGCCGCTGTACGCGGGGCTCGCCGAGCAGACGCCTCACGAGCACGATGCAGTCGGGGATGAAGCGGGCCACATCGCGCGCGTCGCGCCCGCGCCCGGCGACGATGAGCGCCACGACGAACGCGGCGTAGACGACCAGGATGCATCCAGCGAGGATCAGCAGCGAGCTCACTTCGGCATCCAGTTTCGGCGCCAGCACGCGCTCCGTGACGATGAGCTCATAGAGCACCATTCTCCTTGATGAAGCGCGGTCGTCACACCAGCGGCTCTACCAAGACGCGATGCTCGTCGCTGCAGACCATGAAGTACGGACCAGGACGCCACCTGCCGTCCTCGTCGAGATGCCACTGAGTCTCGACCCGCTGCACGGGCCCGCCACATTCGTGGCAGGGCGGCGAGGCAGCCGCGATCAGCTCCGCTCTGGTCATAGCGTCCCGAAACTGCGCGGCCTGGTCGCGGGTGAGGGCGCATAGGCGCGCGCGAGTGCTGTGCGGTCGCCAACCTCGGCTTCTTCGCAATCCGTGCGTCCCAGGTCCACGCGCGTCGTCCTCGATCGAAATCCGTCGGTGATTTGCAGGAAGTTTCGGCACGGCGCGCCGTCTTGCTAATGGACCGTTCGTCCATGGTTCACGCACGCCGGTTATGGAGGCGGTCGATTCAGGAGGCAGCCTTAGCTAAGGGCAACGCGACTGCTACGAGACTGCTACAGAATCGCCGCTCATGTCGCTGGGCGCACTTGAACCTCAGGCAGGCACCTGATCTGTTCGAGCGTTGCGCGCCACTTGGGCGGTGCCAGCCCGTGGCCCGCCTTCTTGGCGATCAGTCGCATGCTGATGTCGTCCATCGCGTCCTCGGTGTTCATCGGGCCGATTCTCCGGTCGGGCGGTGGGCGTTTCAACCGCTATGTCCGATCCAGTCATGCCAGTTCCTTATCCAGGACTCGTTCCGCCGCCCGAGCGCGAGCTGGGCCGAGCCCGGCAGCAGATGGACGTAGCGATCCAGCGTGGTGTTCACGCTGCTGTGCGTGCCCGCTGCGGACGACCCGGAGGAGCCCTAGCGGGAGCGCCCGACGCCCCTGCTTTGCCAGGCGATTGCGAGCGTCAGCGGAGGAGAGTGACGCGCCCGAGCCTCGTCCGTAGCGAGAGCCAGCGAAGAGCCGGTTGGGGCGAACCGGCCGGCGGGCCGTGACGGCCGGGCCCTCCAGAGCTAAGCTCAGGTTCAGGCGGGAGCGCCGAAGAAGGGAGCAAGTGATGGAGGTTTCCCTGGCACGGCGAAGCGTCGCCGAGGTGGTGGGCACGGGCATTCTCGTGCTGTTCGGCGCTGGCTCGGTGGTAGCAGCGCTCAGGATGGGTGGCGGGGAGCTCGACTACCCCGGCCTTGGGATGGTGGCCCTTACCTTCGCCTTTGCGATCGCCGTTGCGATCTACGCGTTCGGGACCACGTCTGGCGCGCACATTAATCCGGCGGTGACGGTGTCGCTCGCAGCGACGGGCCGCTTTCCCTGGGGCGAGGTGCCGGCGTACGTGGTTGCCCAACTGGTCGGAGCCACGGCCGGCGCGGCTCTGATCGTGGCCGCGTTCGGTGGAGACGCGGTCGACTTCGGCACCGGCGGGACCACCCTCGCCGACGACGCGACCTATCTGCAGGGCATTGTCGCCGAGGCAATCGGCACGTTTCTGCTGGTGACGGCGGTCATGGCGCTGGCTGTCGACAGTCGGGCACCGGCGGGATGGGCCGGCTTCATGATCGGCCTCGCTGTCGCGGCGGCAATCCTCGTCATCGGCCCGCTCACCGGTGCCTCGCTGAATCCAGCCCGTACGTTCGGTCCGCTGCTGGTCACGACGATCGGCGGAGGAGACACGGAATGGGGCGACCTGCCCCTTTACATCGTCGGACCTCTGGCGGGTGGCGGACTCGCGGCCTTCGCATACGACATGGTCGCGCGCCCACGCGCGATCGAGGTGGCGCCAGCGCCGATCGGCGGCGACGAGCGTGCGGTGGAACCGGCCGCGACACCCCCAGCTGCCGGGAACGGCGGCGAGGCAGGCCCGGAGGCGCCCTTGAGACCGCACTCCACGCGAAGAGAGGAATGAATAGGGCTCATCCTAGGACGGGGTCGAGCTGATCGTGGGACGCGCGGCTGCGGCCGAGGAGGCCGCGGCGCTGTCGTGGCTTGGCGCGACGTATCGTGACGTCGACGAACTGGAGATCAATCCGTTCCTGGTCACGCCGGCCGGCGCCGCGGCCCTCGACGCCCGCGTGATTGCGCGAGATGCTTGACGGCGCCGAGCTCACGCGATGACGACGAGGAGGTATCAGCCTTGCCGCAGATGATCGAGCCGCCGGGACTCCTGCTCTACACCCGGATCCGAAAGTCGCCGTACTTCTACGCGCACCAGAAGCACGGGCCGAAGCTCTACAGCACGTACAACCACATGTACCACGCCCGCCATTACGGCGATCCTGTCGAGGAGTACTGGAGGCTCCTCAACGGCGTCACGCTCTGGGACGTCGGAGTCGAGCGCCAGATCGAGATCAGCGGCCCGGACGCATTCGAGTTCACAAACCTCCTGGTCCCGCGCGACCTGAACAAGTGCGACGTCGGCCAGTGCAAATACGTCTTCGTCACCGCCCAGGACGGCGGGATCCTGAACGACCCGGTTCTCCTCCGGCTCGAGGAGAACCGCTTCTGGCTATCGCTCGCGGACAGCGATATCGAGCTTTGGGCCAAGGGCGTCGCGTACGGCCTCGACTACCACGTCGAGATCCGTGAGCTTGACGTTGCCCCTGTCCAGGTGCAGGGACCGAAGTCGAAGGACGTGATGATCGACCTCTTCGGCGCGAGCATCACGGAGATTCCCTATTACTACACGCGCTCGTATGAGCTCGACGGCATGAACGTGGTCGTCTCCCGGACGGGGTACACGGCCGAGCTCGGGTACGAGATCTATCTGCACGACGCGTACCGGAACGGCCAGCAGCTGTGGGACGCCGTCATGGAGGCGGGCCGGCCGCACGATCTGACGCCGATCGGTCCCTGCCACATCAAGCGGATCGAGGCGGGGATCCTGGCGCTCGGGCCTGGGTGCGACATGTGGTACGACACCAACCCATACGAGGTCGAGATGGGCTATGAGTGGATGGTCGACCTCGAGCAGGAGTCCGATTTCATCGGGAAGGAAGCGCTCCGGCGGATCAAGGCCGAAGGCGTCAAGCGCAAGCTCGTCGGCGTCGAGATCGGTGGGGACAGCGTCGGCTTCTACAACGACGGCTCGATGGTCGACGTCTTTCCCGTCTTCTCGAACGGTGAGCGTGTTGGGACGGTGACGTCCGCCTGCTATTCGCCGCGGCTCGAGAAGAACATCGGGTACGCGATGCTCCCCGTCGAGTACACCGAGTTCGGAACCGAGCTCACGGTCGAGACGCCCCAGAGCGGGCGCGTCGAGGCCATCGTCGTCCGCAAGCCGTTCATCGATCCCGACAAAGAGGTGCCGAAGCAGGAGATCACAGCCACGGCGGGAGGGAGGACGACGTCGCCGACGTAGCGGCCCCTCCGCGCATACGATCGAGGCATGGCATCCATCCAAGTGCTGACCGGGCCGCTCGACGATGAGCGACGCAGTGAGGCACTGTTCGGCGGTGATCTGCTGATCTTCAAGGACGTGGCGCCGCTGCGGCGATTCTCGACGCTCGTTGGCGAGCTTCTCACGGCCGTGTTCGGCGACACGCCGCAGCATGCGCAGTTCGATCTCAGCCCGGACGAGTTCACGGCTCGAGCGCACGACGTGGTCGAGCGTTGCCGCCGTCATCCGGCTGCTCTTCAGGGTTTCCGGGACGCGCTGCGGCACGTCGGGGTGGATCTCGATCGCTCCTACTGGGATTGGCTCCACCTGCGGATCCAACCGCACCAGGACTTCACCGAGGCCGGAAGCCTGGGCTACCACCGCGACACGTGGTCGTCCAACATCGACGCGCAGACGAATTGGTGGACGCCGGTGCTCCCGATCACTCGGGAACGCACCATCGCGCTGTACCCCGCGTACTGGTCGCGCCCGTTGGCGAATACGAGCGCGAGCTGGGACCTTGAGCGCGTCCGGGAGATGCCCCTAGTCCCGAGGCCGTGTGAACCGGTGAACGCGGACTCCGAGGTGCGCATCGTGATCGAGCCCGGTGATCTGCTGTGCTTCTCGGGCGCTCATCTGCACGCGAGCGTCCCCAACACCTCGGGCACCACCCGCTTCAGCGTCGAGGTCCGCACCGTCGCGGCCATTGACATTCAGGCCGGACGGGGCGCTCGCAACGTCGACGGCGAGGCGCCATGGGTGGCCTGGCGGTGGTTCAGAGGCATCACGTCAAGCGCCTCACTGGCCAATCTGGCCGAACCGCAGACATGAACGTCGCCCTCGAGCGCCCGCCGCCGCCCCGCAGTCGAGGTGTTCCCGGAGACGAGGGAGATCGTCGGCAACGGAACGGTGACCACTGCATACACGGCTGAGTCACGAGCGAGCGATCGGGCCGGACGTGCTACCGCGAAAGGTGGCGACTAGCAGCGCTTTCAGGTAGAGCCTCGGCGGGGCTCGAAAACGGCGACCCCTTCCGTACCATCAACGCGCGGCGTGTTGCCGCGCGCTGCCTACTGTTGCTAATGGCCTGCAAGCGCCTCATTTCGGCTCACCTGTCCCGAGCCGCTGCCACGTGGCGTGGCGGTCCGACGCTTCCTCAGTGCTTCCAAGCTGGGGTTTGAGCCGCCCGCGCAGGAGTCCGCCGTGGCGGGCCAGCCAGAGCGCGAACTTCGAGCCGGCGCTAGGTCGTACATCCGTTCGTGGTTGATCGACCTCGCGACTCTGGCCGCATGCGGTCGAGCGCAGACGACACCTCGGCGAGCCACGTGCGGTACGCCTGGTCGCGCTTGGTGCTGGCCCGCTGGCGGACGTACTCACGCAGGAACCGGTGAAGACCAACGGCGGCCAGCGGACCCGTCAAGGCCAGGCGACGATCCTCGAGCACGACGAGTGCGCCCGGTGCGTCGGCCCGCCGGGCGAGCACGTGATCGACCGGGATTCCGAGCACTTGTTCAGGCTCGCCTGGGTCGCCGTCGCGGAGGTCCCAGAGGCGCAGCGTGAGGTTTGGTCCACGGTTCACGCCCGCTCACCGCCGCTCCGGCGAGCCGGCTGCCCCGGCGGCGAGCTGATCGAGGAGCTCTTGTGACTCGGCGAGGTTGGTCGTGAGGATCTGGCGCGCGACCTCGAGCAGCTGGAACGTGCGTGGGTCCTTGACGCGGTAGTAGACGTTCGTACCGTCGCGGCGGCTCTCGAGGATGCCGCTCCTGCGGAGCACGCCGAGGTGCTGCGAGGTCCCGCTCGAGTCGAGGCCCAGGGCGCCCTGGAGATCGCCGACGGTGCGTTCGCCGTCGCGAAGGAGCTCGAGGGTGCGCACTCGGGCCGGGTGACCGAGGATGCGGAACATCTCGGCTTTTGCCTGGTAGACGGGCGGCTGTGGTTCGCGCGCCTGGCGGAGTTCGGTCACGGGCTTGGCTCCATTCGTGCCGAGCAATTCGCGCTTCTCATGTCCTTCTAAGAATATAAGAATCCTAGCCCCGTTTCATCCGGGACTGGAGTCGACTGGCGTGTGCGGCCAACCGGCGAGCCTCGGCCAACGCCGTCCGGCGACTTGCGGTGTCCGGGGCCCGCTGCGCATCCTGCATCGCTCGGTGATAGCGGGCGTGTGTCGTGGCGAGCTGCGCGTGGAGCGCGACCATATCCTCGGGAGGGTGTCTCTGCTCGCCGGAGTCGTCGTCGTTCCTCGGGAGGTCGCCGTTCTGGCCTGCGTGGGTCATCTCAGGGCGTCCTCTAGGGCCGAGGCGGAGGGCCGCAGCAGATCGAGCGCCCCGGCGAGCGCGTCCGCGATCCGGTCCGGCGCCGGGGGGCAGCCGGGGATGTAGAGGTCGATCGGCAGGATCGTCTCGAGCGGGCCCGCGAGCTCGTCGGGATGCGCGAGCGAGCCGGCGCCGAGGACGGCGCAGTCGCCGAGCGCCGCCACCAGGCGTGGCTCCGGCATCGCCTCATACGCGGCGCGCAGCGGCTCTGCCATGCGGGTGGTGACCGTGCCCGTCACCAGCAGCACGTCGGCGTGCCGGGGTGAGGCGACGACGTTGAGGCCGAAGCGCTGCAGGTCGTAGATGGGGTTGGCGGCTGCGGTGAGCTCGTGCTCGCAGCCGTTGCAGGAGCCGGCGTCGACGTGGCGGAGCGCGAGCGAACCGCGGCGGGGCGGCGCCGGAAGAGCGATGTCGCGGCGAAGGCGTTGCAGGCGGTTGAGGAGGACGAACATGAGCTAGCGGTCGGCGCAGGCGTAGCAGAGCTCGAAGCTCTTGTTGATGAGCGGGAAGTCGGGCAGGAGGTTGCCGGGTACGGTGTGCGCGAGGGCGGGCCAGTTCGCGTAGGAGCCGGTACGCAGGTGCAGTCGGCGCACCGTCGCCCCGTCCGCTTCGACGACGCAGACGGTCTCGCCGCGAGGGCTCTCGATCCGGCCGACGCCGAACGCCTTGACGGGGCCCGCCGCGCCGGCACCTCCGGCCTTCAGCGGCTGCGAGATCAGCTCGTCGAGGATGTCGCAGGTCTGCTCGAGCTCGAGCGCGCGCATCTCAGCCCGCGCGGCGACGTCACCGGACGGCCGTTCCGGGACCACGGGCGCCAAGTCGCCGTACCAGAGCAGCGCGCCGCTGTCGGTGCGGGCGTCCCGGCGCACGCCTGCGGCGCGCGCGGCCGGCCCCACAGCGCCGAGCGCCTCGGCGTCGGTCGCGGACAGCACGCCGACGCCGCGCAGGCGATCCTGCACGGAGCTCGAGAACAGCAGCTCGCGCCAGGCGGCGGCGGCATCCGCGCGCAGTGCGGCGATCTCGGCGCGCGCGGACCGCGACGCCCGCTCGTCGAGCTCGAGCGGGTTGTGCCCCACCATGATCGTGTGGAACAGGAAGCGGTGTCCGGTCAGCGTGTGGTTGAGTCGCTGCGCGCGCTCCTTGTGCGCGGCGAAGGTCATCGTGCCGGCCGCGAATCCGATGCCGGCGCAGATCGCCGACAGGTCGTTGAGGTGGTTGTAGAGCCGTTCGAGCTCGCACAGCAGTGTGCGCGCGCGGCGCATCTCGCGGGTCGGCTCGATGCCGAGGATCGCCTCGGCGGCGTGCGCGTAGGCGACCGAATTGGCGACGGCGCACGCCGCGCACGCCCGCGCGGCGAAGTCGATGCCGTCCTCGAGCGCCACGCCTTCGGCGGCGCGCTCGAGGCCGCGGTGCTTGTAGAAGAGCCGGAGGTCCAGGTGCAGGACGCGCTCCCCGACGACGTGGAAGCGGAAGTGCCCCGATTCGATGATGCCGGCGTGGATCGGGCCGACCGCGACCTGGTGGGTCCCGTCGCCGTGGACCGGCGTCGCCCAGGGCTCGAGCTCGGGCGGGTGCGCGACGAGCGCGTGCAGTGGCTCGTGGCCGGCGAAGCGGACCCCGTAGAGGTCGTGCGCCTCGCGCTCGTCCCAGCCGGCGGCCGGGACGAGATCGAGGACGCTGTCGACGTTCCCGGACGTGGCGAGCATCCGCTCGCCGAGAAGCAGGCGAACCTCGCCGTCATCGGCGGCGTACAGGCAGCAGAAGCGGGCGCCGTCCGCGACGGCGCGCTCGCACTCCGCGCGCCACTGCTGCGCGGGGACGCGAACGACGTTCATGCGATCCCTCGCATGAACAGCTCGACCGGCTGCGAGCCGGGCAGCAGGCACGCCGCGAGCGTGATCGCGAGCATGCCGACGCCGCAGACGACCGTCAGCCCCGCGATCTGGCGCGCGCTGCGGCCGGCGCGCCAGCGGCGCGGTCGCGGCTCGCCGACCAGGCCCTCGATGAGCGCGTGCGCCAGGCCGAGGAAGCCGAGCGCGAGCAGCGTCGCGGCCACGATGGTGACCGCCAGCTCGCCGGCCGCGATCCCGCCGAGCAGGATCAGCAACTCGCTCACGAACAGCGGCGACGGCGGGAGCGCGGCGAGCGCCGCGAGGCTCACGCCGACGGCGGCCGCCGACTCGCGACTCGCCGCGGCGAGTCCTCGCAGCGGCAGCCGGTGCGCCTCGGGGATGTGTCGCAGCAGCGGCGTCGCCGCGTAGAAGCCGAGCGCCTTGGCGAGCGCGTGGCCGGCGACGTGCGCGACCGCGCCCGCGGTCGCGAGCGGGTTCCCGAACCCGATCGCGAGCGCCAGCACGCCCATGTGCTCGAGGCTCGAGTAGGCCAGCAGCCGCTTCCACGGCAGGGCGGTCCACAGGAACGGCACGGCGACGGCCAGCGAGATCAGCCCGAACGCGATGAACAGCGCGCCGCCGGTGCCGGCCGCGAGCGCCGGCTCCAGCGCGCTGAGCACACGCCACGCCACGAGCGCGACGGCGGGCAGGAGCGCCGCCGACAGCAGCGCGCTGGCGGCCGGCGGCGCCTCGCTGTGCGCGTCCGGCAGCCAGTTGTGCACCGGCGCCCAGCCGGCCTTCGTCGCCAGCCCGACGACGATCAGCACGAACGCCGTCAGCGCCCCGGCCTGCGGGAGCTCCGGCGCCACCGCGGCGATCGCGCGCCAGTCGAGCGTGGCGAGGTCGCCGCCCTCGGCGAGCGCGTACAGCACGATGATCCCCAGCAGCGCGACCGCGAGCCCGAACGTGGTGAGCACGAGGTACTTCCAGCCGGCCTCGAGCGCGCTGCGCCTGCCGCTGAACGCCACGAGCAGCGCCGACGCGCCCGTGGTCGCCTCCACGAGCAGCCACGCGATCGCGAGGTTGTCGACCAGTGGGACCGCGAGCAATGCCGCCCAGAAGCCGTGGAACGCCGCGTAGTACAGCCCGCGGGAGCGAGCCGCCGACACGAGCCCGCGACCTTCGCCGGCGAGCTGGAGCGGCGACACGAGCGCGCTCAGCAGGCCGACGACGGCGATCACGGCGAGGAAGACGCCGCTCGCGGCGTCCACCACGTACCACGCGCCGCGCGCCGGGCTGTCGGCCTGCACGATCGCCTCCGCGGCGAGCCCGAGCGCCAGGCTCGCGGTCGCGAGCGCACCCGCAACGCTGACCGTGTCCGCCTGTCGCGGGGTGCGCGCGAGCAGCGCGGCCGCGGCGGTGAGCACCGGCAGCGCGAGCACGAGGACGATCAGCGCCTCAGTCACGGAGCTCCTCCAGCAGGCCGGTATCGCTCGTTCCGAGCTGCTCGTGGATCCGGGCGCTGAACATCGCCGCGATCGCGACGATCACGACAAGGTCGAACAGGAGCCCGATCTCGATCACCGCCGGCAGCCCGCCCGGAGCGCCGAGCGCGGCGACGTAGAGGCCGGTCTCGGCGACCAGGAACCCGAGCGCCTGGAAGATCGTCGCCCGGCGCAGCACGGCGATCGCCACCCCCAGCGCCAGCAGGGCGACGGCGCCGTCCTGCGCCGGCGCCTCGAGGCCGACGTCCGGCACCAGCTCGACGAGCACGAGCGTCACGGTCCGCCGCCACGACGGCGCGCGCGAGCGCGTGGCGCTCCTCGACGATCAGCCGCGGCTCGCGCGTGCGCGCGACGACCCAGATCAGCAGCGCCGGCAGCGCGACCGCCTTGGCCAGCAGCGCCACGCCGGCGGTCGCCAGGGCCGACGACTCGCCGAGCCCGTCGACGAGCGCGGCGACGCCGAGCACGAGCGACTGCGCCGCCACGATCCCGATCGCCACCGACCGCCGGCGCACGACCACGACCGCCAGCGCGCAGCCGGCCAGCACGACGATCAACGGCTGCGCCGATCACGCCGAGACCCCCAGGATCCAGCTCGCGAGGCCGAGCAGGCATACGGCGATGCCGCCGCCGAGCAGCAACGGGACGCGCAGGATCCGCATCTTCGCCTGCGCCGTCTCGACGACGGCCAGCGCCACGGCAAGCGCGAGCAGCCACGCCGCCAGCCACGCCAGCTGCGCCGCGAACGGGCCCGGATGCGGCATCGCCACCTCGGCGACGAGCACGAGCACGATCCAGTGCCGCGCCGCGGCCGCCCACTGCAGCAGCGCCAGATCGCGCCCCGCGTACTCCAGCAGCGGGCCCTCGTGCACCATCGTCAGCTCCAGGTGCGTGTCGGGGTTGTCGACCGGCTGGCGTCCCGTCTCGGCGATCACGACGAGCGTCAGCGCCACCACCGCGGCCCAGCGGACCGGCTCACGCCACGGATCGCCGTCGGCGGCTACCGCGCTCATCGCCACCAGGTCCGTGCTCGACGCCGGCAATGCGAGCAGCACCAGTACGAGCACGAACAGGGCCTCGACGAAGACCGCGAATGTGAGGTCGCGGCTCGCGCCCATCAGGGCGAAGCCGCTTCCGGTGTCCCACGCCGCTGCTCCGATCGCGAAGCGGGCGAGGGCGAGCAGCCCGACGAGCACGATCGCGTCGTTGCCGAGCCCCCACGACGCGGCAGCGGAGCCGACCGGAAGCAACAGCAGCGCCAGCAGCAGCGCCGCGCCGACGACGGGCGGAGCCGCGTCGTAGACGACCGACCGCGGCTCGGGCGCGACGCGGCTGCGCCCCCACAGCCGCCGCAGCTCGCGATACGGCTGCAGCGGCGAGGGCCCGCGCCGGCCCTGCAGCTTTCCCTTCGCGCTCTGCACCAGCCCGGGCAGCAGCGGGGCCAGCGCGACGCCGCCGACCTGGACGACCCCGGCGACCGCGGCGCTCATCCGAGCACCCCCCAGCGCGCCAGCGCCAGCACGGCGACGAGCAGCGCCAGTAGGTAGAGCAGGTAGGCGCGCAGGCTGCCCGACTGCAGCCGGCGGGCACGGGCCGCTGCGCGGCGCGCCACGCGCGTCGCGGGCTCGTAGAGGTGGGTGTCGAACAGGTGCGGGACCTCGCCGCGGTAGACGACCTCCTGCACCACGCCGCCCTGCGTGCGCACGCTCACCTCGCGGCTCGGCCGCAGGACCGACTCGAGCACCAGCCGCAGCGGCTTGGTGAACCCGGCGGACGTCCAGGCGAGCGCGGGCGCCGCCGGCTGTCCGCACGCCCACGCCGGAGCCGGCGCGGCACGCCGGCTCTGGCGCGCACGCCACAGCAGCGCGACGCCGAGCCCGACGCCGACGACGAGCGCGAGCGACGGCAGCGAGCCGGTGCCCGGCGCGTCGACGGCCGCGCCCGCCGTGAGCACCGCGGTGCCCGGCCCGAGCTCGGACAGCCGCGGCACGATCAGCCCGGCAGCCGCCCCGAGCGCCACGCACAGCCCGGCCAGCGCCGCGACCGACGTGCGCATGCCCAGCGGCGCCTCAACCGCCAGCGCGCACTCCTCGCGGCGCGGCTCGCCGAGTAGCACCAACCCGACCACCTTCACGAAGCACAGGACCGCCAGGGCGGCCGTCGCCGCCAGCGCCACCACCGCGGCCGCGCCCGCAATCGACAGCGCGTCCTGCTGGGTGAGCACGGTCTGCACCAGCGCCTGCAGCGTCAGCCACTCGGACGCGAAACCGTTGAGCGGCGGCACGCCGGCGATCGCCATCGACGCGACGGCGAAGGCCGCGCCCGTCCACGGCATCCGGCGCAGCAACCCGCCGAGCCGATCGAGCTCGAGCTCGCCGACCGCGCGACCGATCGCGCCCGCCCCGAGGAACAGCGCCGCCTTGAACACCGCGTGGTTGAGCGTGTGCAGCAGCGCGGCCGCGAACGCCAGCGCGCTCCACACGGGCTCGTCGCGCGCGGCCAGCACCAGCGACGCACCGAGCGCGAGCGCGATGATCCCGACGTTCTCGATCGAGTGGAACGCCAGCAACCGCTTGAGCTCGTGCTGCATCAGCGCGTACAGCACGCCCACCAACGCCGACAGGCCTCCGAGGGCCAGCAGCACGAGCCCGACCCACAGCGGCACATCCGTCAGCCACTCGAACAACACGCGCACGAGCCCGTACAGCGCAAGCTTGATCATCACGCCCGACATCAGCGCCGAGATGTGGCTCGGCGCGACCGGGTGCGCGCGCGGCAGCCACACGTGCAGCGGCACCAGGCCCGCCTTCGTCGAGAACCCGATCAGCGCCGCCGCGGCCACGAGCGGCTGCAGGCTGCCGGACGCCAGCGGCGCGCCGCCTAGCGCGCCCTCGTTCGCGAGCACCAGCATCGCGACCCACACCCCGACCCCGCCGAGATGCGTCACCGCCAGGTACACGAAGACGGCCCCGCGCACCTCGGCGTCCTGCCGGGCGACGAGGATCGCGCTCGCCGGGATCAGCGTCATCAGCTCCCAACTCGCCAGGAACGTCGTCACGTCACGAGCGGCGACCAGGCCCGCCATCGCCAGCAAGAACGCCGCAGTGAGCGCAGACAGCACCCGGCCGCGGCGCGACGAGGGCAGGGCGTCGCGGGCGAACGCGAGCGCCGGCAGCGCGACCACGCAGAGCACCAGCAGGAAGAACCCGCTCAGCGCGTCCACACCGAGCGCGGGGTCGACCGCGCTACGAAAGCCGGCTCCCACCGGCTCGCCGTCGGCGAGCACCGCAAACCCGGCCACACCGAGCAGCGCCACGCCCGCCGCCTGGACCCCAAGCCCGACCGCCAAGCCGCGCGCGAGACCGAGCAGACCGCCCGCCGCCACACAGCCCGCGCCGACCGCCGCCGCGGCCGCGACCCAGCTCATCCCAACCGTCCGCCTATCCGCAAAGCGTCGCAGCCGGTCAGGCCAGCAGCCTCCGCAGGCGCCGCTCCATCCCGGCGAACGCGTCAGCAGGGTCAGCGTCGGCGCGCACGTGGCCATACACCGTGATCAACGGGCAGTCGACCCCCGAGATCGCCTGCACGAGCAGACCCACGTGATCTGGCGGCACCGGCTCCACGTCACGCCGCACCGCCCGCGGTAGACGGTCACGAAGCGCATTGAACTCCTCGCGTGAGCAGACCCCTCGCGCCAGCCGGCAGCTGTGCCCATCGGTGGATCGCGCAATCGTCGCCGGTGATCCGAGCCGCAGGCCTTCGCGCACAGTCGTAACTTAGCACCTTCTAAGACAATGAGTTCTTGAGAGCAAACGACGCGATGATGCACTGCGGCAACGCCCGATCGAACGCGCTGGAGCGCCGACGGCCGCTTCACACACGCTGCGCGACGGTAGGCGGCAGCGCCTCGTGCACCGCCACCGTCACCAGCCACGCGCGGCCGGCTGCCCGGAGATCCATGTCGGGACGCGGCTGAGCTTCTCCCGCGTGGTCTGACAGGCAACCTCGATCGTGAGCCCAGGGACGGAGCCGACCGTGATGACGCGACCTACACAGGCGCCTGCTTCGGGAGAGTCCGCAGCGGACGGCAGCAGCGTCACACGGCTCCAACTGCTTCCAAACGCTTCCATGCGGCCACGTGGCCCAGCAACGAAGGGGTGCCGTGACGACGAAACCCGCCGTTTCCAGCGGGTTCCTGAGAGCCCTCTGCCGGACTCGAACCGGCGACCCCTTCCTTACCATGGGAGGACGCCAGTTGTGGCGATCTACGGCCGTGGGCAAGTTTGCCTTCGCAGCGCCCTTCTAGCGTCGCCGCGGCGTTGAGCGTTTGCGGCTGTGCCCGGGGAGTGTGTTGTCACCGCGTTACACCCGCAGGCAGCGAGCTCGTTGGACGCGGAGGTTCTTCCAGGACGCGCGGCCCGCAGGCAGTCAAGGTAGGTTGCGCGGGTGCATCTGAAGCGGCTGGAGCTCCGCGACTTCCGCGCCTTTCCAGAGGCCGAGTGGGACCTTAGCTCGGCCGGGCTCGTGCTCGTGGCCGGCGCCAACAACTCCGGCAAATCGGCTCTTCTGTCCGCGATCGACATCGTCGCCGGGCGCGCATCTCCGTCGGATCTTCGCTTCCACGGGACGGATTCGCCGGCACGCATCGAGGTTTCCTGGTCGCTGACCGAAAGCGAGCGAGCGGAGGTCTTCGGAGCAACTCAGCATGCACAAGCCTGGCTCGCGACATCGGTGTTCGCGGAACTAGAAACCATGTTCTCTGAGGCACCTGACGGCCAAGTGATCCCAGTTGAGTGGCGGACCCGCAATATCGCCGGTGAGATGGACGCCTTCATTACCAGCCCGGACGGCGCGACTGCCCACTACTTTGATCTGTACTCCACTCTTCAGTAGCAATGATCCCGAGGCGGCCCCAAAGGCATGGCGAAATCAACAGAACGCGAGTCAAAGCGGCGGCTATGGCTCACTGCGCAATTTGCCCGGAGCAGGACCCGGGCTTCAGCAGGTCGTTTCGCGGTTCAACGAGGGCGTCTGATCACTTCTCAGCGATCCGTACCGGGACACAGCGCCGGTCACCGATTGGCTCAATCCTCCCCACATTGAGCCCGGACGGAGCGAATCTCCCGCAATGCCTCGCGTACCACTTCACGCAGGCCAGTCCAATCTGGACCGCAGTCCAAAGGCTCATGGAGACTGTGTTGCCGGATGTTGGCGACCTAGTGGTACCGATGACCGGCAGTGAGATCGAGATCGCTTTCATCGACCCAAACTCAGACCAGCGGCGCAATCTGAAGGATCTTGGTTCCGGCGTCGAGCAGGTGCTGATGACTGCGTACGTGGGCGAGAGCCAGCCGCCTGGCTCGGTCGTGCTCATTGAGGAGCCAGAGACATCACTGCATCCAGCGGCGCAGCGCGAGTTGCTGCGACACCTGCTGCGCTTTGCGGAGGATCGACTGGTTGTTGCGACGACGCACTCGTCAAGCTCTACTCGACGGGCGGCCCAGCGCCTCGGGCTCGACGTGGCTCGTGCGACGGACCATTGGGCGTTCACAGCTCTGAGCTGCCGACGAAGAATTGCCGGCGATCCTCGGTGAGATTGGAGTACGGCTAAGTGACGTGTTGTCCGCTGAGAACGTCCTCCTCGTAGAGGGCGAGTCGGATGCTGAGCTGCTGCGAGCTTGGTTTCCGCGTCTATTGGTGAGTCGGCAGATCGCGGTCGTGCCCCTCGGTGGGTCTGACCGGGCCTACCACATTGGCAGCGTCGAACAAGTGATGGGGTCGGCCGACGCGCTCGCCCGTCGCATGCTGTTCCTGCGTGACCGCGACGAACTCTCGGAGCAGCGTATTGCGCAGTTGGAAGCGGACGGTCGCATTGCCGTGCTCGGGCGCCGCGAGCTGGAGAACTACCTGCTCGACGATCCTCGAGCCGTGCTTTCGGTGCTCGAATGGCGAGCCGCGCAGCCGGGGTATCAGGTGGCTGAGCGCTTCGACGAAGGCGGCCTGAGCGAAGCGCTGCGCGCGGAGGCGGACGCTTTGCGCCACATCAGCGTCCTCAAGCGCGTGGTCGAGGAAGCGGTGCCGCCGCGCGTGCTCTCACGTCGCGGCGTTCGCAACGTCATCGCCGCTGGTGGGACGCTCGAAGCGCTGCGAGCGGCGGTCGAGGCTGGCGCCGAGACCGCAACGCGTGCGCTCGCCGAGCTTGACGCCGCGTGGGAGCAGCAAGAGGCACAGGTCGCAGCTGAGTGGAATGAGCGCTGGCGGGAGCTGGTGGCTGGGTCAGACTTGCTTGAGGCGATCTGGAGGCGGGCCGGTGGGCGCTATGACAAAGGGACTGACGGCGCAAGGATCGCGGAAGCGATGAGCGAGCCGCCCGCTGAAGTCAGCGCTCTGTTGAGCTCGTTGCTGGACGCTCGCACGGAGAGTTTGATCGGCCAAGAAGGGGGTCCGTCTCAGCCAGACGCCTGAGCCCGCGGATGATCGTCGCCGTCCGCGTCGGGGTGGAGGCCGGGCAACCCGACCGCCGTGTCCAAGAACTCCGCCCCGCCGAAGCCCTCGTCCATCAGCGAGACGTAGGTCCGCAGCGTGAACGCCGGGTCAGTGTGCCCGAGCCAGTCCGCGACCTGCCGGAGGTTCACGCCGCCCGCGAACAGCATGCTCGCGCACGTGTGCCGGAACGTGTGGAAGCTCACCCACGGCACCCCGGCCCGCTCCGTCGCCGGATCGAGGATCCGGCGCACGTTGCGGTCCAAGTATCGCGTCCCGTTACGTGTCCGGAACACCGGCCCGTCCGCCGCCGGCGGCCGAGCCGCCCACAGCGCCCGCGCGAGCCCCGGCGACAGCGGCAGGTCCCGCTTGCCCGTCCGCGTCTTGAGCCGCTTCAGCGTCCCCCGGTAGTACTGGCGGCGGACGTGCAGCACCGGCCGCGAGCCGAACTCGACGTCCGCCCAGTCCAGGCCGAGCGCCTCCGACACGCGCAGCCCCGTCTTCGCCAGCAGCTCGAAGAACAGGCGCCACCCCGGCGGGCAGCTCGCCGAGCACGCGGGCGAGCTCGCGCGCGGGTCATCGCCGTCGCCTCCGGCTCCGCCCTCGTCCTCGTCGTCGCGGCGGACGTTCACCCGCACCCCGGCGCACGGGCTCGCGCGCAGCACCCCGTCCTCGAGGGCGGTCGCGAACATCGCCCGCAACGGCGTCAGGTACGACACCACGCTCGCGGAGGACAGCCCCCGGCGCTCGAGCCACAGCACGTACTTGCGCACGTCCGCGGGTTCGACGTCGGCCGAGCCTGGTCTCGCGCCGGCCGGCGTCGAAGAACTCGACCGCCAGCCCCAGCGCGTACGCGTAGGCGCCGCGGGTGCTCTCGGTGAACCCGCGGCTCGTGCGGCCCGCGTACCCCGCCAGCCACTCGCTCCGCGTAGGCGGCGAGCGTCGCCTGCGTGGCGGGCTTGCGATCGCCCGCCATGCGGTGACCCTTCGCCTCGCCCGCCTCCGTCGTAGGTGCGGAAGCTCTCGCGGTACTGGTCGCCGCGGTAGCGCCACGTGACGACGTACCGGCTGCCGCGCCGGAACACGCCTGGCGTCGCGGTCCGCTCCATCTTCGCTGCCCATATCGTGTCTCCTTGTCACCTCGGGGCCGTGCCACCGGCCCGTGATTCGGTTGGTCAACGGTTGAGCGGGCGCCCGTGATCACCGGGCACCCGCCCGATCGGCTTGCGGTTCATCACGACGCCGATCGCGCCAGTACGAGTGGCCGTCCAGGTCGAGGTACCGATAGGCGCGGCCGCCCCACTCGCCGACCCAGCCGTGCTCGCCGATCAGCCCGGCGAACCGGTCGAACCCGGCCGGGTCCGCCGTCCGGCCGCGCACGACGTACCCGTGAGGGTTGGCGGGCATGGTCTTGGCGAAGGTCCAGTCGGACTCGGCGACGAAGCGGCGCGCGAACGCCGCCTCGCCGGCGTCGAGCCCGGCCGGAGGCGGGGACTCGCTCACGCCGCCTGCGGCGGCTCGGACGGTCTCCGGCGCCGGCGCCGACGGCACCGGCTCGGCGGCGCGGCACGTCCACCGCCGACACGAACCGCGCATTCAACGTCACCGCGTCCTGGTCGGCGCCGAGCAACCCCGCCTCGCGCGCCGCCTTCGCGGCCGCCGTGTGCGAGCTCGTCGGGAACGTCCCGACCAGCCCGAGCAGCTTCGGCATCCCGGCCAGCTCCCCGGTCCGGCCGGTCGGCCGGACCTCCGCGGCCTCCTCGGCCGTGTAGCGCTCGAGCACCGCCAGGACGGCCATCGCCCCCGAGCAGCGTCTTGCCGTCCGGGCCGGCGAACAGCGGCCTGGCCTCCGGCGCCGCGGGCTTCGCCGGCGATCGCCGGTGCGGGCTTGGCCGGCGCGGCGCTTCGCGGCCGGCTTCGGGGCGTCCTGCTTCTTCGCCGCCGTGGCGGCCTTCTTCGTGGCGGCCATGTGGCTCGCCTCCTCGGAGTGGTGGGTGGTGCCACCGCGAGAGGGCAGGCGAACGGCCTGGCCCTGGCGGTGGTGGCTGGCAGAGCCCGGCGGGGCGTTCTGCTGAATTGCGGTGCAAGGTCAGCGTAACCCACCGGCACCCTCCGCGCCACCCCCGTGCCACGCGCCGCCGCCGTGCGAACGCCACGCCCGCTCGAACACCTCCAGCGTCCGCCCGCACGCCGGGACCAACGCCACCGCGAACGCCCACCCCGTGGCGAACGCCTCCCGATCCAACACCGCCCCGGGCAACCCGCGCCCATCACCAGATGCCCGACCTCATGCAACGCCACGAAATAGGTCACGACGTCCACGATCAGCGGCGTGTCCACCTCCCCGAACGGATACGCCTCCGCCTCCCACAGACTGATGTCCGGCCGGAAGAACACCCGGATACCGTGCTCACCGGCCAGCGCCTCCACGTGCTCGCGCAACACCTGCACCGGCAGGTCACCGGCTCGTCCCGACCCTGGCCCGCACCCTGCCCACGACCTTGTGATCGCCAGCCGAACTTCTTCGCGATCGCCCGATCGCTCTGCGACGATCCCCGAGCAAGTGACGCTCCTGACGACCGCAGGACGCGCACGACCACCGCGGCACCCACCCGCCGTGGCCCGTGGCAGCGGGCCGCGGACGGCTCACCGGCGGGGCCTGGCGGCCCTTCTGCGGCCCGTCCAGGGCCAGCCCCATGGGCTACTGGCGTGTGCGCGTGCCGGTCGCCAGCGGCCCTCAGAATGGACGACGGGATCACACGCCACCGTCCTGGTCCCGACGGGTTCGCCAACGCCCGTCGACGCGGACCTTGCGGGGCGCGGCAGCTCGTGCTCGCGGCGCACCCGGAGCACCAGGCTGCGGGAGCAGCCGAGCACCTGGGCGGCTTCGCGCTGGTCAACGCGCCGAGCGTCTCCAGGCGCACGGCGAGCTCGTCGCGGCGGAGCGCCGCCCGTCGCCTGTTCACCTCGCTCACCCGGCTGCGGGGCCGGGACAGGTGGTACTCGGCCGGACGCCGTGGACCGTCGGCGCCGACGAGCCGACCACGGCGGCGGCCTCCCGGTCCGTCAACGCGCTGAGCGGCCGTAGCCGGTCGGCGAGCGCGGCCCGCCTCTGCTGGTGGCGGGCCCGGTTCGCGTCGCTGAGCCGGGCGCGTGTCTCCGCGGTGACCGGCGGGTTCTGTCGGGTGTTCCTGGCGGCCACCTAGCGGCCCTCCCGTGCGCGTTCGGCGAGGATCGCCCTGGCGTCCCTGACCTGATGCACCTGAACGCCGAGCAGCAGCGCCGTCGCCGGGTCACCGCGCCCAGGGCTCAGCCGGTCATGCTCGGCGACCTGGTCGATGATCCACGGAGCAAGATCACGGTACTGCCGGTCGCGTACCGCCTGCGGCACGTCGGGGTCGTCGAGCTGGGTCGGGCGGTCGTGCCACACCGGGCTTCGGCGCGGAGGGCGGCGGCGCGGCACCTAACGGCCCCGCCCTTCACGGTCCGTGGCCACCCGCTCCTTCGAGGCGTCGCGCCCTTCCAAACCTAGGAAGGGCTCACCCCCGGAGCCCTTGCGGGTGGCGGCCCAGGACGGGGGTGACAACACGCGGTCAACGCGGTCACGGCCTGATCCCGCCCCCGTCGCGGACCCACTGGTCGAGGTCGGAGGCCTTGAACAGCACCCGTGAGCCGTCATGGCAGTGCGGGATCCTGCGCGCGGACACGAGGCTGTAGATGCGGCTGCGCGGGCAGGCCAGGAACGCGGCGGCGGCGTCGACACCGATCCAGGGCTCCGGGCGGGCGGCGACCATGTCCGCGGCGAGCTCGGCGGCGCGGGTGGCGATCGCGTCGACCAGGTCGGCAGGGACGCTCACCTCGAGGCGGGTTTCCTCAGCGGCCACGGCGCTCCCCCTGCTGCACGCGCGAGCGCCACTCGAGCAGCGCTTCGTGACCCACGTCGCCTGCTCCTCGCGGCCCCGTGCCGGTCGGGATGCGCAGAGCGCCACCAGGTCGGCGAGCAAGTCGCTGAACTCGACAGGGACGCCGAGCTCGGCGCGCAGCGCCGCGCCTCGCGGAACCCGCTCGATCCGGCCGTCCTCGAAGCCGGCGACGAACGCGTCCCGGCGGGCCTGGCCGGTCAACGCACCACAGCGGCTGCAGCGACCGGAAGTCGTCATCGGAGCCTCCGGGGTGGGTCGCGCGCGCGCGGGAGGCCCGAACCGGGCGCGATCCGCGCCGATCGATCGCGATCATATGGGAGCCGGTAGAGGCTGGGTAGCGGTGGGTTCCAGCGGCTACCCACGGCGGGGTTTAGAAGGGCGCTTCTATATCCACGCGAGGCGGGGTCGCTCTGTCGGAGGGCCGTTTTGCGGCGTATGCGGTCCCAGGCCGCTACCCATCGCTACCCATGCGGCTTGGCTCTACAGCAGGGCTCGCGGCCCCTATGGGTAGCGTGGGTAGCGCTGGGTAGCCGATTTTGGATTCGGGCGGCGCTCCGGCTGGGATTTTGCCCCACGCGTATAAGGCCCAGAGTCACTCGACACGCCCCTTGGGGATGGCCCAGTAGGTGCGGCTGGTGGCGTTGGTCCTCGCTTGGCCGGGCGGGTCGCAGCCGACCTTGGTGGACTGGCCGCCGAGCCTGACGATGCGGCGCTGGAGGTCGGCGCGCTTGATCGGCTCTCCCTGCCCGCGTTTGACGTAGCGGTGGAAGTCCTCGAGCGAGATGTGGATGAAGCCTTCGCGCTCGAACGGCTGCTTGCCGAACGCGGCGTCGTTCCACTCGTCGCCGGTCGGCGAGGCGGCCGTCGAGGTAGCTCTGTAGCCAGCCGCTCGTGACCTCTTCCTCGGTCTCGGTGTCGATGATCTGGCGGACGCTGAGGAGGGCGTCGACGGCGGCGTCCCAGCGTGCGGGCTTGATGCGTTTCAGGCCGCGGCCGGGTCCGGCTTGCAGCGCGCGTCGGACCGGGCCTTGCTCGTCGATGCGATTGCCGAGGTCGACTTCGGTGCCGTCGGTCATCAGCGAGCGCCCAGCGGACGCTCTCGGCGTCGCGGCCTTGTTGGAGCAGTCCCGCCGCGGCGGGGCCGGTGCCGGTGAGCAGCCGGTTGAACGCGCCGAGCATTTGGGTGCTGTCGGGCTGCCGCTCGGCTGCCTCCTCGACCATGGTGTCGATCGCGTCCTCGATCTGCTGGGCTTCTTCCTGCTCGCGTGCCTTGTTGCGGTCGCGGGTCCAGTCGGTGCGGGCCTTGGCGATCGTCAGTCTCGTACCAGCTGGGTGCTTGTCGCGGTCGCTGTGCTTGCGCCGGTAGGCGCGGAGGAGTTGTTCGATCTGCGGGTCGGTCCAGTCGGCGCGGACGGCGTAGTTGGCGAGGCGCAGGCACCAGCCGGATGGCGCTGTTGTCTTGGGGCGGCGGGCCTTTGCGCAGCCAGGTCTGGTCGGCGTCGTGTCGTTCTCGCGGAGCGCGTCGATCGTTCGCTGGGCGGCGTGGTGTCGGTGCTCGAGGCGGCGGCGGCGGCGGCGTGGATGGCGGCGGGGTCGGTCGGCGCCGGGCCGAAGATCTCGGCGCGGATGGCGTCGAGCTGCGCCTGGCGGTCGTGGATCTCGGCGGGTGTGCCGGGGAGGCGGTCGCCGGTGACGGTGAAGTACTTGCCGGCGGTGAAGGTCGCGAACTCGTAGGGCTCGCCGTTGCCCCAGGGGGTGTGGCGGGTGCTCTTGCGGCCGCCGTTGAGGCTGGCGTTGACGATGACGTGCAGGCCGGTGCCGCTGGGTGAGAGCTCGGTGTAGGAGTCGAGCCGGGTGACGATCTCGGCGGCGGCGGGGTCGACGGTGCCGTCGTGGATGCAGCCGTCCATGTCGATGCCGACGTAGTGGTCGGCGGCGGCGAAACGTAGCCGATGCCTTCGGCCCGGCCGGCTCGAGGGCGGCGATGGCCTGGTCGTAGGTGCCCCAGGTGGCGGGGTCGTCGGTCTTGGCTTGCCGGTCGGCTGCGCGGGCTGGACGGGGACCTTGGTCAGCTTGTCTCTTGCGCTTGCGCGGTGCGCCAGGCGACCCATTGGTCGCGTGCGCGTAGCTCGTCGGGAGGTTCGCTCACGGCTGTGCCTTCTGCTCGCTTGGCCTTCTCGTCAGGCACCGGCGGTACCTCGGGCTGAGGGCGCGTCGGGGGAACCGAGCGCCGCCTGTACCTGGCCGATGACCCATGCGTAGGGCATCGGCTGGTCCAGCTCGTCAGCGAGCCGCGTCAACCGCTGCGCGGCGAACCACAGGTCCTCTGGCTCCACGTCGCGGTCCGGGACCCGGCCGGGGGTCATGGTTGCTCGCGGGCCCGTGTTGCCTGCTCGTGGATGAATGCGAGCGCGGACGGGAGCACTCGGCGGCCTCCATGCCCCCGAATCCGTCGACCCAGCCGCGCTCGGCGAGGCGTCCCAGAGCGGTTCGGCGGCGGCGGCGAATTGCGCGGCGTCTGGTCGGTGAGCCGAGGCGTCCCACGATCGCCGTGACGAGGTCGGCGACGTCGCCGTCGGGTCGGCTACGATCGGTCACCGTCGACCGCCGACTCGGTCGTCGCCGTCGCAGCGCCGCCATCACCCGTGGCGGCGTTGCTCTGTCCGGGGGGCGTGTCTAGCCAGCCGCCGCCGCGGCGTGCGGCTGCGAGCTCGGCGGCTTCGCGGGCGCGGAGGTCTTGGATAATCAGCCAGCGGATGTAGCTGGCGAGGGTTCTTCCTTCGCTGACGGCGACCTCGCGTGCGGCGGCCTAGGTCGTCGGGGATGCGCATCCCCATGACCTGCGGGTATTCGGCGCGGGGCACTTCGCGAACCTCCAGTGTTGGGGGGTTCGGGTGCCTGGGGGCCCGAGAGGGAGGGCGCGGCAGGCGGTCTCGTCCTGTGTCCGTGTCCCCCGGTCCGTTTCGCGCCGATGCTCCAGCCGGCCGGGGGTGGGGTAGGCGCCGCGTCCCTGTGCAGGCTGGATTGTTGCATAGAGGCGGCCGTGGCGCAATCAATTGCTCATCCGTCGCCCGATCGCGGCGATTGCAGCGTACCCGGGTACGCAGAACGGTCGTTCGCTCAGGCCTTTCTGAGGCCGCCACAGCCCCCACCCCCTTGTGCCCCTAGGGCAAGCCCCGGACAGGCCTCCTAGGCTCCCTGCCGCGTCCACCACAGGCCCCTGCTCAGCCGCCGTTGGCTTCGTCCGCGGCGCGGCGGGCCTGCTCGAGCGCCTCCGCGTCCGTCTCCAGGTCGCCGAGCACTGCGTCCGGATCCGGGCCAGGCCTCGTCGTCGTCGACCGACCTCCGCGACCCAGCCGTCCACCTCGCCGGCCGTCGACGCGCGGTCAATCGCCGCCTCGGCCGGCGCCCGGTTGAGATGCCGTACTGCTGGGCGACCATCGCGACCAGGTCGGCGCGCAGGATGGGCGAGCGGCCGTGCACGAGCTCGGCGACCGCTCGGCGCCTGAGCAGGGCTCGGGCGGCGGCGAGCCTGGCCGGGTCCTTCGGCAAGATCACGCGCGCACCCCGCCGCTGTCTTCGCGGGTAGCTGAGTCGAGCCGGGCGACCGCGGCGACGGCATCCTCGATCGCGTCGAGCTGGGAGCACGCGCGCCGCAGCAATGCTTGTTCGAGGTGTTCGGCGGTTCGCGTGCTGGCGCGCCGGTTCCCGTCCTCCACGGCCCGGATCATCCTCCGCGAAACGCCGGAGGCAAGCGCCAGCTCGTCGCGGCTCCAGCCGACGCTCTCACGGGCAGCGCGCAGCGCCGGTAGCTCGGCGGCCGTCATCGGCCACGGAGGTCCATGACTCCGCTGGTGATCGGCCGACCGAGCGCCTCGCCCACGGTGTCCGCGCTGTGCGGCGTCCGCGCGGCGGGCAGCCAGCCGCCACCGCGCGGCTCGTCCCGCTGCCGCTGAACGAACGCCGCGTGGTTGGCGAGCAGCAGCTCGCATGCCTCGCCGATCAGCCGCGAGCGGTTGCACCTACACCACTCAGCGGCATGCGCGTCGACCGGGTAAGCAAGTCGACGTCGATCTGCACCAAAATTGCCTTGCGTCCCACGCGTGCCCTCAGCAGGGGTTCGCCATCGCTGCGGCGGGCTCGCGCATTAGCTGCGCCCGGACCATCCGGCCGCCCGCGCGCCGGACTAGCGCGTCGGTCGCCAGGCGGTGGTCCTCCAGGCTCGCGCCTGGCTTGAGGCTCGCGCACGCGCCGAGCGTGTCGAGGAAGCGGGCGCTCTCCTCCGGCGCTCGGGGTGAGTAGGGCTCTGACCGGCGCGCCGGCCAGCGAGACCACCTCGCCGGTGCGCGCATCGTGGATCAGCCCGCCCCGGCCGGCATGTGTGGCGGGGTCGATGCCGGTGCCCGCGAGCGCCTCTGCCGATAGCGTGACCGTCCCGAGGCGGGCCTGGGCGAGCACGGCGTCGAGCGCGCTCTCATAGTCTGGCGCCGGTGCGCGCCATCTCAGCTTCGGCTGCGCGGTGAAGTTCGAGGCGTCCCTCGTCGACCCGGCCGCTTGCGAGCGCAGTTCGGTCGGCTTGATACACGGCGTTCGCGCCGAAGACGCTGCCGTCGGACGGCCGCTGGTGGTCCAGGTTGGAGACGTCCTTGGTGGTCATGCGTAGCTCCTGAGGTCGATGTCGCTCGGGTCGATGAGCAGCCGGTCGACGTCCGCGGCTGCGTCGGCGAGTTGGTTGCCGTAGACGATCACCGGCGGATTGACTCCGACGCCTAGGCCTCGCTGCAGCGCGAGCTGGCGATCCCAGGACGCGCCGCGACTGCGAACGGCGGGGGCGGGAGTGCGGCGCGGAGCGTGGCCGCCCGGGTGATGCGCTACCACAGGGCGCGCATAGGCAACGGCAACGTTCCTGTGGCCGACCGTGAAGAGGTGATACTCGCTGTGCAGGTTCACGCGGTCGGCGGCTTGCTGGCCGAACCGCTGCGCGAGCCGCGCCCTGTGCTCGGCGTCGGCCTGCTCCGCCGCGGCCTGCTGTGCCGGCTCGCGGCGATCGGGGTCGGCGCGTCGTGCGGCCCGCTCGCGGGACCGCACCTTCGTCGGCGCGAACCTGGCGGTCGCGGTCGCGTCGCTGGAGCTCGCTGATGCGCTGCTCGGCGGCGGCTCTGAAGCTTCTGGTCACGGTGGGACTATCAGCCCGCCGCCAACCAGGGTGTCCCCCCAGTGCCACTTGCACGTCTAGTGCGGACCGCGATCTCAAGGGCAACCTGGCTGCGGCATTGGGCGGCGCGGCTCCGTGAAGTCGAGCCAGAGGCACAGCGCGCCTCATGGCCAGCAGCCGCTTCTACTTCTGCCTCCTAGCAACACTGCTGCTGGCTCGGACGCCTACTGATCTTGCGATCGCCGCCACCATCGCGAGCGCAGCCGCTTCGCTCTGCGGACAACACGTCCGCCATCCAGATCAAGCTCTCGCCTACGGCTGTCTTCAACATGTGCCCGCAAACCCACGGCTCCCTAGCCGCGATCGATCACAAACGTCACGAGGTGAGGCGCTGATCACTACCCCGCTCGTGCTCGCAGATCTCGCCGCCGCGATCAGCGCCAGCGCCGCGGTCGTCGCCGCCGGCGCCTCACTCATATTCGGCTTTGTCTACACCCGCCAAGCCACGGAACTCACGCGCCGAGCCGCGATGAACGCCAGGGTAAGCGCGCAAGCTGCGGTCGACTCAGCCCGCATCGCGAGCGACAACCTTGCATTGGTGGCCGAACAGCTTGGAGTGCTTAGAGACCAGACAGCCGCCGTCCACAAGCAGGTAGAGCTCGGATTGCGCACTCTGGGAGCGCAGGATCGGCCAGCGCTCGATGTTGCGAAGCTGGCGTGGGATCCAACGGATGGCGAGTACTCCATCGAGGTGATCAATCGAGGGCGCGGAACCGCCTGGATCACGAGCGCGAGGCTCGTTATGAGTCCGCCTCGCGAGAGCTTTCGGGAAGCCATGCGGCTCGCAGCCGAATCGCCGATCGAGACGCGCACGATGACTAGCTCGAGATATGTGCTTGCTGTCGACCAGAGTGCGGTCCTAGCAGCGCCCGGCGAAACACCCGCATTACCGCCTTCTCTGCCTGCCTTGTTCTGGATCGTATTAGCCGTTCGAGACTTCTCCGGAGCGGAGGTCTGGACATACTTCTTCGTCTTCAGAGCTCTGTCCGTCGAGCGATTCACGAGCGGCATCACCGCACGCGCCGCGCATGCCATCCGGGGCAACTACGTGACGACGGGTGTGCCCGAGGTTGCATGGCCGCTCGAAAGGCTGGACCTAGACCCACCGGGCATGGCCACGTAGTTAGTCAGCGTTCATAGCAGGAGCAGCCCCTGCATCGTGCCGATCCGCACAGACGGCAGGAAGACGTGCAAGCGGACTCGCCGGTTGACTGACCACGAGAGTGGTCGCGCGCCGCTGGCGCTTGCCATGCGACTCGACACGGGGGCGCCGTGCCAAGCTCTCGCTTAGAGCCGCTGTTGCTTCCGTCTGGGCAGCGGTCCGCTGCCCACGGTCGCCGCCGGGCTCCTGTCTGGCACCCTAACGTCGACCGCGCCCGGCGCCGCTCCCGCCCCGGGACGACGCTCGCCGGATTCGAGCGAAGCGAAACAGGGACGCCACCACTCGCACCGGCATCGCCGCCGATGGCGATTGGTCGCTCAACGCCCGCCCTTGATCCAGTTGCCGTCTTCGTCGATGAACCAGAAGCCGTTGGTGATGCCGCCGGCGACGCACACCAGGTCCATGACCTGCTTGACGACACGGCCCGCGTTGGCGACTAATTCGGCGCGTTCCGGGAAGCGCCACAGCTGCCCTCGGACGTAGGGCTCCTCAATCGGGTGTACTAACGGCGCGACGTACGGGTGGGCAATGCCGAGGGTGACGCCGCGCGTGTGGTCGAAGCTGACTTGCGCCGCGACGGGGCCGTCGTAGCTGAGCTCTCCGAGGGCAACGCCGAACGCCTGCAGGTAGTCGTGCGCCTGCTGTGGGTGGCTCGCGGTGAAGATGATGCGGTTCTCGGCCGGGTTCTCATGGCGAAGCCCCGGCTCCAAGGTGGTCCCGTACTCCATGACGCCATCCGTGTACATCGCGACGAGATACGCAGGCGCCGCGTCGTCGCGTGGCGGCAACTGCGAGCGCAGCCCGGCGACCGTGGGCTGGAGATGGAAGTACTGCAGGGGGGCCTGGTCGGGATCCCAGCGCTCGGGGATAGCGATCGTGTTGAAGCGGTCGCGAGCGGGGTTGAGCAGCTGCGGGCGCCGGGGCTCGGGGTACACGACGACCGACATCCAGCCAGGCGGCTCGACCTCACCGGTGTCGTTGCGCCAGAGCGCGAGCTCGGGAGGCGTGAGGCCGTGATGGACGCGCTCGGCGACGTCAGTGGGCAGCTCGCCGTCGCGCCCGTCGCCGCCGCCGAACAGGGGCTCCATCGCACGCTGCTCGCGGATCAAGCGCTCACGGTAGGCCTCTGCAATCTCGGCCTCGGTCATCCGCCGCGACGACGTACCGCGGCGGCCGTAGTAGCGGCCGTCGTTCGCCATGTGCGGCCGGCGCGGTCCCGAGATGTCGAGCACCAGGCAAAGGCCGCCGGCGGCGTCGACCGCGTATAGATCGAAGCTGAGCCGACGCGAGCCGCGGTCGTCGAGCAGCGAGTTCAGGCGCTCGTACAAGCTCCCGTCTTCGAGCGGCCGCAGCGCACTCGCAGCCGTCCCGCCGTCCGGCAGCGGCGCCTCCTCCATGCCGTAGATAATGATGCCGCCCCCGCCGTTGGACATCGCCAGCGCGTCCCGCTCCACTTCACGCCTCTCGCCCTCGGTGGCGAGACGCAGCTCACGCTTGAACTCGAGCCGCTGCAGCTCGCGCTGCCTTTCGTCGCATAGGCGCTGAAGGTCAGCCTCCTCCCACGCGCTCGGGTGCTTGTCGTCGAGGACCACGCTCACCGCAGGTGATACCGCACAAGAGCGCGGCACGCTCTCGGCTTGAAGTACGCAAGGCGGCGCTCCTCCTTTCGCCTGTGGCTGTCGCATAAGTCGAGGACGTTGTACGGATCTCCAACGGCGATCCCGAACGGGACGACGACGCCTCAGCCGTACGCCAAATCAACGTTGGCGGCGTCCAGGCCGTGGGAGACATCGACAACGAACGGCCGTAGTCGCGGACTTATGCGACAGCCTCGCCTGGTCCCGACACTCGGTCGAGCCCGGACATCGTCGCTAGGTCGGCGAGCGCGAAGTTCGTCCCGCCGATCCGCGGCGTAGCGGTCAGCCGATACTTCTGTGCTCAGGACGGCTCATCCCAGGTCCCGAAGTACCCACGCGGGAATCTCTTTGACCGACTGGTAGATCCCATCGATCTGCATGAGGATTCGGCGCCGACGGGGAGCCTTCGGGAGACTAGGGTTTTCAGGCCCTTCAACGGCCATCGAACCGACGATCCATCTGCGCCAGGACTCTCCGATCACGGGCTCGAGCTCAAGGGGGTAGTGCAGTTGCATTGTCCGGCCGCGAAGCGGCTGAAGCCTCACGACGCGCTTCTCATGGTCAGGCTTGTTCAGCCGGCCGACCACGGGGACGGATGGCCGGCGAACGATTCGCGGCACCGTGCTGAGCGCCTCAATGCCGATCGCAGCGCTCTTTGGCCCGACGACCGTGTACTGGCCTTCGTGCGTAAGCCAGTTGATCGTCAGATCATTGTTGGCCGCGTCGCTAAGCGCGCCGAGGAGCGTCCGTACTGCGAGCTTGCCCAGCGGGCGCACCGACTCTAGGAGCACTTCCTCGTCGCCAGCGGCCGACAGGAGGCGCGCAACCGCACGCGCGCCATAGACCGACGGAAATTCGGCATGGCCCGCGATGCGTTGTCGCTCCTCTCCCGTAGGGACCGCGTAGTGCGCGATGAGCGACCCAGGAAGAGTCGCGAGCACATTGGGGAACTGGACGCCCGGGAAGCGGCTATTGGCGACCCAGCGATTCAATTGCGCGGCGCGGAACACTCGACGAGTGAACGCCCGCGGCTCGTAGGCTCCGGTTCGGCGATCGCCTCCCGTAAAGCGCGCCGCGAAGATCGAGAACGGGCGCGAGATGAGCGAGCGATTCAGGTCCTCAAAACCCTGAAAGCTCCGTGGGAGCACGTCGTCGACGTCGAAGTACCTGATGCGGTCGTACTCTTCATCGTCGGGCGGCGCGAAGAGCCCGGAGCTCTCGACGCCGGCCTGCCCTCCCTGCTCCTCATCGTCGTCTTCCTCGAGCTCGTCGTCTTCCTCGAGATCGTCGTCGTCCGACGGCGGCGTCACGTAACGGCCTCGACCGCGAGCGCCACTTCGACGACGGCGATCAAGGCTGCGACGGCGGCGACGAAGATGACGGCTCTTAGCCTGTCGGCTCGGGTCTTGTTCGTCTCCTTACGGCGATGGAGCTGGCCGATGAGGAGGTTCACGCCGTCGGAGCCTGCTCTCTTGTCTCCCTGGTAGGCGTCGGTAAGCAGCTTGCGAAGGTTGTCTTCCGACACGTCCTTCTCTTCGACGGGGCGAAGCGCGTGGACGGCTACTACGAGGGCGACCAGTAGAGCGCCAGTCGCGGCGATCGCCAGGACACCGACCGCATCGGCCCTCGAGCCGAGGTTCGTGTGCACGTCGCTCTTGAAGCACGACCGCCTGTGCGACCGCGTACACGGTCGCCGCGAAGCCGAAGTAGACGCGGATCTTCGAGTCCAAACGTTTAGAGATCTTGAACTGGAGCTCAATAGCAGTCTTGACCATGTCGAAGACGATCGAGACGCCGTGATCGTCACGGTCTGGAGGTCGCTCTTCGCCGGGTTGCGTCGGTGGGCCGCCGGGCGGCGCCGGCGCTGGGACCATCTCGCCCCCGCCGTAGACCCGCGCCGCAGCCGGCGGCACCTCGCGTGACTCGGGCGTCGTCGGAGCACGTCGCCGAAGATGGGGGAGCTGCGCGCTCACGCGAGTTCAAACGTAGTGGACACGCGTGGCATCGTGCGCAAGTCCGGTGTCAGCGCCAACTGCCTCATCGGTAGAGCGTAAGCTAGATACCGGAGTTATCAAAGTCGTCCGGACGAACTGGCACCTGCCAGCCGCGCATCGTGATGGGTCCTGGCTGCTCGTCGATCGCGGCTCCGCGCCAGCCCGCGGCTCGACGCGTCGCGACGGCGTCCGCGCCTCTACCGGTTCCCGCCGCTGGCCGCCCCCGGGCAGGCGGCCGAGCGGCGAGCGGCTGGGCAGGCGCCCCAGGGGAGCAGCAAGCTGATGCGCACCGGGCCGCGGGGCGAACTTCCTTCGCCGGTGGTCGGTCGCGGCATCGGCAAGGGCCTCACGCGCGGCCGCAAACTCGAGCGGCTGGGCAGGCGAGCGTCCGCTACGTGCGCAGCTCAGAGAGCCGTTCGCGTGGCGCGATGCTCGGCAATGCGCTCGAAGAGTTCTGCAACGGGACCCGGTTCCGGTGCAAGTTCCGCTGATCTCCGCAAGACGCGGGCCACGCTCCCGGCTGCCGGTGAGCGCCCGGGGATCGATCCGTCAAATCGGCTTGGCCCGCGCGAGCGGTGATCCAGACAGAGCCGGGACTCACGCTCGAGCGGTTGCCTTCGAACACGGAGTGAATGTGCGGCGGATGCGCGGGGTGCGTGCCGGGATGCCGCGTGAGCTGACCTCACCAGAGCCGCGTGTCTACTAGCGTGATGCTCAAGGTGCCTGAAACGATCGAGACCATTGCCGGTCGGCTCGCCGCAGGCAGCGTCGGGCGGACCGAAGCCGACATCCAGTCCGACGTCCGGAAGTTCCTTCTCGACGCTCCCCTTGAGCTCGGCGGGGATGACCTGACGGAAGTGCTCCTTGAGGCCCAAGCAGGCGGTGGCCGGCGTATCGATATCGAGGCGGGCACGGCCGCGATAGAGGTCAAGAAGTCCCTCGCCTCGCCCACGGTGCTCGAGCAGGCCCGCGCGCAGCTGGCCGGGCTACGTACGGGCGCGGACCGACGAACTCCAGCAGAGGTACGTCGGCATCCTCACCGACGGCAGCCGCTGGTTGCTGCATCACCTACTGATCGACGGCACGCTGGTTGAGGTCGACCAGTTCGAGCTCACGACGCAGGCCGACGCGCCAGCCCTGGTCGCCTGGCTGGAAGCGGTGCTGCTGACTACTGCGCAGATGAAGCCGACACCGCGGGAGATTCTCCGGCTGCTCGGCGCAGACTCGCCCGCGATCGCGCTCGACCGAGCCGACCTGGCAGATATCTACGACGCGTGTCGCAGCGACCCGGAGATCCAGCTCAAGCGAGAGCTGTGGAGCAGACTGCTGACCGCTGCGCTGGGCACCAACTTCGAGGACAACGACGAGCTGTTCGTCACGCACACGTACCTTGTCCTCACCGCCGAGCTGATCGCGCACAGCGTCGCAGGGATACCGGTGAGCGCCGCAGGCAACGTGAGGCCCTTGCTCGAGGGTCAGCAATTCGAGCTCGCGGGACTACATGGGGTCGTGGAAGCCGACTTCTTCGATTGGCCAGCGCTGCGCCCAGAGGGTGCCCTCGTGGTCCGCGCCATCGCCCGGCGCCTCGCGCGCTTCGACTGGACGCAGGTCGAGCACGACATCCTCAAGGCCCTATACGAGAGCGTGATCGACACCGAGACGCGCCACCGGCTCGGTGAGTACTACACGCCCGACTGGCTCGCCAACCGGATGGTCGAGACCCAGGTCACGGAGCCGATGACGGACCGGGTTCTCGACCCGGCATGCGGATCTGGAACGTTCCTTTTCTGGGCGGTCCGACGCGTACTGACTGCCCTTGACGCCGCCGGTGCCAGCAACCGTGATGCGCTCGATCATGTCGTTGCTCACGTGGCCGGCGTCGACCTACACCCGGTCGCCGTGACGCTCGCGCGCGTCACCTACCTACTCGCCATCGGCCGCGATCGACTCGGAGACAGGCGTGCCCTCACGATCCCCGTGTTCCTCGGCGACAGCGTTCGATGGGAGCAGGATGCGAGCCTGCTCCAGCAGGGCGGCATCACGGTGAAAACGAGCGATGGGATGGAGCTGTTCGCACAGGAGCTTCACTTCCCCGAAGGGGTGCTCGAGGACCCGGGGCGTTTCGACCGACTCGTAGCGGCGCTTGCCGACAAGGCCGCCGATCCGCACCGAGCACCCGTCGAGCCGCGGAGGCGCAAGGACAACAAACCGTCGACGAAGCCGTCGAAGGTCCCCGACATCTCCGCCTTGCTCAAAGCAAACCAAGTGCCTGTTCAGGATCGGTCGGCAGTACAGACCGTGTTCGAGAAGCTCTGCCGGCTCCACGACGCCGGGCGCGACCACGTCTGGGGCTACTACATCCGGAACCTCGCGCGGCCGCTCTCCTTCACGCGCCCAGGCCAGCATGCCGATGTGCTTGTCGGTAACCCGCCGTGGCTGGCCTACCGGCACATGCCAGCACCGACACAAGCGCGCTACGAGGCGTTGGCGAAGCCGCGAGGGCTATGGGCGGGCGGGAAGAACGCCACCCACCAGGACCTCAGCGACCTCTTTGTCGTGCGAGCAGTCGAGCAGTACCTGCGTCCAGGCGGCAGGTTCGCGTTTGTCATGCCCTTCGCCGTACTCTCGCGGCGCCAGTACGCCGGGTTCCGCTCCGGCCACTACTCGAGCCACGGCGCTGGTGAAAGCGCGGTCAGCTTCGGCAGCGCCGAGAGCTACGAGCACGTCAAGCCCCCGCTGTTTCCCGTGCCGGCGTGCGTCGTGCCCGGCGAGCGTTCGGAGAAACCGACGAGCTTGAGCACCGTGGGAGTGACTTGGCACGGGCGGGTGCCGGACCATCACATGGATTGGGCATCGGCTTCGGGGCACCTGCACCCGACCGCGACCTCGGTTGCGCGCGCGCGTGACGACGCGGCGGCAAGCGCGTACAAGGCGGCGTTCCAACAAGGCGCCACCTTCACTCCGCGAGTACTAATCACTGTGCGCCGTGAGGATGCTGGCCCGCTGGGGATTGTCTCTGGGAGCACTCGTGTGAGGAGCGCGCGGTCGAGCCTCGAGAAGGCGCCCTGGCGCGACGTGCATGGCATCGAGGGTGTCGTCGAAAACGACTTCCTCTACACGATGTACTCAGGCGCCACGATCGTCGCCTTCCGGGCGCGCGATCCAGAGCTCGCAGTCATCCCGCGCGTCGACGGAAAGCTCATCGACGGCCGCAACCCTGCGATGGACGCCCATCAAGGCCTCGCCGACTGGTGGCGGACCGCCGAGAGGCGATGGGAGCGGCACAAGTCCTCGCGCAGCTCGCTGAGCTTGCTCGATCGCATCGACTTCCAGCGCGGCCTACGGAAACAGTTCCCCGTCCCGTCGCGGCGGGTCGTCTACACGACCAGTGGCCAGTACCTCGCGGCCTGCCGGATCGACGATCCTCACGCGGTGATCGACACGAGCCTGTACTGGGCACCCGTCCGGTCTGCAGACGAGGGCCGCTACCTCACGGCTGTGCTCAACAGCGACGCGCTGCTTCAACTCGTGCGTCCGCTGCAGTCTCGCGGCGAGCACAACCCTCGGCACTTCCATCTGGTTCCGATGGACGTCCCGACTCCCGTGTTCGACGGCTCGAACGCGCTGCACACGGAGCTTGTCGACCTGGCGAAGCGGGCCGAAATGGTGGCCGCGGGAGTTCAGCTGGACTCCGCGCGGCGGTTCGAGTTGGCGCGTCGTCAGGTCCGTGAGGCGCTCGTCGCAACAGGGTTGGCGGCCGAGCTCGACGATGCCGTCAATCGGCTGCTCCGGTAGCGGTTCTCGCGTGTCTGAGCTCGAGCTCATCGACGTGCGCATTGATGTGCGAGAGGTTAGGGTCGAGGAGCTCTACGTCGACTTGCTCGAGGAGGAGCATGCGGCCGTCGAGAGGGGACGGCCCTCATCGTGCGGATCCAGGCGACCGTCGCGCCCGCCAGGTCTGGCGTTCCGGTCGTTGAGGGACCACCCTGCGACTACGCGCTCCCGAAACCGGCATCGTGGGAAGCCCTCGACGCGGCGAATCGACGCCGCGCTCAGTACAACCGCCGAGCTGTCAGCGGAGCCGCACTATCTCGTGAGCAGCGGGCGCCGCGGTGCTTCCATGCCGCCTTCCATGTTCGGCGCTAGGTGCCGACGGCGAAGCCCGGAAGCGCGCCGTGGCGCTCCCAGAACGCCTGTACATCGGCCGGCGACGCGACATCTTGGTTGAAGGCGTGCTCAGACTCCACGCGGTAGATCGCGTCGACCGCATCTGTCGCCGCCGTGATCGCGACCTCAGAGTCCGGGTCGGCGCCGTCCGTGCCGTCAAGGATCTTCCACGCGGACGCCAGCTCGCGCTTCGCCTGAACCAGGTGCTCCACGAAGTGCTTCCAGTCTGGTCGTCCACTCGAGGCCTCCTGTTGTCACCTTGGTTGTCACCCGCGCCCCCGGCAACGCGCGGCTAGGCTCTCACGGAACGAAAAAGGGCCGCATTTGCGGCCCTTTTAGAGGAGCCCTCTGCCGGACTCGAACCGGCGACCCCTTCCTTACCATGGAAGTGCTCTACCAACTGAGCTAAGAGGGCGAAAGACCTGCAAATCCGCATCGCACCGTCAGCCGGTGTACCGATAGATGGTCGCCATACTGCCGCGATACAGCTCCCGACGAACGTCTACCACCGCGACCGTCCGACCGGCTTGCGACAAGCGATGCGGGTCGCTGGTCGATATGTCGTCCGCAGTGTAGAGCCCCGCGGCGCCCACATGACCACTGGAGCTCTCCGCGCGCTCGCAGTTCGGTCCCGGCTCGCGGACGCAGACCATTTTCGGGCTGAGCACTTCCCGTTGAGACACGGGATTGCGACCGTTGCGTCTTGCAACGTCGGCCGGCGCGCGGCGCGCCTGCAGCAGGCGCACGAGCCCCGCGGGCATGCTCGATATGCCCGACACGGGCACCGTCGAAGGCGTGCTCGGCGACAACGACGTCAACCACCCCTGTCCAGAGCCACGCCAAGGGCCGCGGCAGTCGCCTGGGCAGCGATGCAGCGAACGAACGTCCTACCCCGCTGAGCCAGAGGACGGGAGCGCCCCCGGGCGCTCCCGTCCGTGATCTCACCGCCGACTCCGGGCGCCCGCGAAGCTCACAGAACGAGAGCGACCAAGCCGCGTCGGACGCTTGGGCAAAACACGACCTGCCGAGAGCGCGCGCCGCCCGCGCTCAGACGCCCGCATGCGTCTGGCGAACGAGCGTCGCGATGCTTCGCGCCGAGCGAGCAAGTGTCGTCCGTTGCAAGAGCGATGCAGCAGTGGCGACCCGCTCGCTCTCGCCGCGAAGCGGCTGTAGTCGGCATGCCCGGACACGCTCGGTTGCAGCCCTTCGGAGTCTGCGAGCGCGTACCGTTCGTCGAGGTTCGGCCGCTTGCGTGATCGCGTCGAGAAGCCCTCGACCTTGCTCGCGAACGGCTACATGCCGGTCAGTGCTCGGCGACGACATGGGGTCGTCGGGACGTGGGTCGCGCTCCTGCTAACGGCCTGGCGGCCCGGACGATCCGACCGGTCAGGCGGCGCGCGCGAGCTGCTCGAGATGGTTGCGCGCCTCGCTGGCAGCGATCTCACGGACGTCGACGAGCACGACCCCGAACGAGCCTTGCCGCTGCTGGTGGGGATCGCCGGCGTAGCCGCTGGCGCCCTTTGGCGGCGCCCAACCACGCCGCCGCCATAGGTTCCACCGGGCATCGCGCCCGAACGGTGCCGCGTACCCGCCGACGGCTTCCTCCGCGAGTGTTGCCGAGCCGTCTGCCGGTCAACAGCGGAGGTCGCGTTCAGGCACGCCCGTGGCGAAGCGCCGCGACCTCGGCGGAAAGGCCATGCAAAGCGTGGTCATGAAGGTCTCGGTTTCGTGATCCGTGTCGGCTCGTCTTCGGTGCGCTGGTGGTGCGCTGGAGCCCCAGGCTCAGCGTCGTATCGGTGTGGATCGGGCCGGGGTGGCGGTCGCGGGCGTGGGGGTGCGGGCACACCGATGCCACTCGCCAGGGAAGCGGCCCCGCCCCCGGTGGGGACGAGGCCGCCGCGCTCCTGAGGAGAGGAGCGCCTAGCTTCTCTTGGTGGCCGTGCCGAGCGTGAGGGTCAGGCGCCGGGAGCTCTGGGCGATCTTGCCCGAGCGGCCGGTGGAGGCGATGGCGAGGACCCTGAACCGGCCGTTGCTGCCGCCCAGGCGCTGGCTGCCGTTGGCGAGCTTGACCTTGAGCGTCTTCGAGCTGCCCGGGGCGATGGTGTAGCGCGCGTTGCCGAGCCGGAGCGTGACCTTCAGTCCGGCGAGCTTGACGCGCTGGGCGGTGCGCACCGCGAGCGAGCCGGTGCAGTTGCCAGGCGAGCCGGCCGGGCAGCTGAGCTTGAACGACGCCGTGCCCTTATTGACCTTCACGGTGCCGCCCCTGATGGTCACCGCGCGCGTGCGGGTATTGACGGGCGGGGGTGTGGCGTTCGGGGTGCGGTCGACGACCTCGAAGCCGTCGAGGATGTCGAGCTGACCGGCATCGGCCACGACGGAGTCGTTGCCGGCGCCACCGCGGGCCACGTCGGCCGTGCGGTCGCGCAGGTTGACCTGGTCGTCGCCGTCGGCGGCGAAGACGACATCGAGCCCGCCGCCCGGCGTGATCGTGTCGTTGCCCGAGCCGCCGAGGAACGTGTCGGACGAGCCGCCGCCGGTGAGCGTGTCCTCGCCGGCGCCGCCGGAGGCGGTCACCTCGTAGGCGCCGACCTCGCCGACGGTGATCGTGTCGTTGCCGCCGAGGCCGTTGGCGTGCAGCGTCTCGCTGGAGCCGATGTCGATCGTGAACGGCACGAGGTTGGGGCGCTCGAACTTGATCCGCGCGCCGTCGGGCTGGACGGTGAAGATGTCGCCCGCGGCCGGGGCGCCGTTGACCTCGACGTCGTCGCGGCCGTCGTCACCGTTGGCGACGTCGGTGTTGTCGCCGTTGTTCCACACCAGCGTGTCGTCACCGCTGCCGCCGTTCATGGTGTCGTTGCCGCGGTCGCCGACGATGCGGTCGTCGCCGCCGCCGCCGCCGAGGACATCGTTGCCCTCGCCGCCGAGGATGAGATCCGCCCCGTCCGAGCCATTGACCGTGTCCACGCCGGCGCCGCCGTCGACCGACAGCAGCGTGAGCGCGCCCACGCCGGGGTTCGCGGTGAACGAATCGTTGCCGCCGAGGCCGTTGACCGCAAAGCGCTCGGTCGCGGCGTCGAACGTGAACGGACCGAGGTTCGTGCGCCGCAGCTTGACGGTCCCGCCCGCGGCGGGCTCGAGCGTGAGCACGTCGCCGAGGGTCGGCGCGCCGTTGACCTCCGAGCCGTCGTTGCCGGCATCGCCCGTCGCCCGGTCGGAGCCGTCACCCTGGTTCCACACCAGCGTGTCGTTACCGGCCCCGCCGTTCATGGCGTCGTCGCCCTTCCCCGCGACCAACCGGTCGTTGCCGTCACCGCCATTGAGCGTGTCGTTGCTGTCAGGGCCGCTCACCACGTCATCGCCGCCGTCGCCGTTGAGGCCGGAACTTGCGAGCTCGGCGGCCCTGGCAATCACGGTGACCGAGTCGCTGCCGTCGCCGCCGTTGACGATCACTGTGCGCGTGCCGTCGGCCGGCACCGTCTGATCGCCGGCCACGGCGCTGTTCCAGTCCGAGCCGCTGTTCAGGCCGCCCGTGGCCTGGCCGTGGACGAGCAGCCCGCCGGACACCGACACCGTCACATTGTCATCCGCGCCGTCGAGATTGAGCGTCGCGGTCAGCCCGTCGATCGTCGCCGAGCTGACCGCCGCCTGGGCGGGGGCAGCTGTCGCGGCGACGCTTGCGGCCAGAGCCGCGCCAAACGCGGCCAAGATCCTCATGCGTTTCATGCTGGGTCCTCCTGATCGGGTTGCATCCCATCGAGGACCCCTGAAGAGGCCCGGGTTCTCTGCCAACCGAGTTCTCACGCCGTGAGCGTGTAGATCGCGGGCTTAGATCGGGGGATGAGTTCTGTGGTTACAGAGACATGGTCAGCCCGCCCGGCACGCCGCACATCGGGCACATCCCCTGACATCGACCCCCGAACATTGCGCGGACCGGGGTTCGGCTTACGATCGAGCGGCGCATGAACCAGTCCGCGGTTGCGCGGCCGGCCGCGCTGGTCGACCGCGAGCCCGAGCTCGGGCGCGCCGCGCCGCGCTGCGCGTCGTCGCCGATCCGTACGGGGCTCGGCCGGGCCCGGCGCGGTGCGAGGCCTCGCCGGCCTGGAGGTCGGCGCGGCGGAGTTCGCGGTACCTGGATTCGGCGCCACGCGGCCACCGCGATGTCCGCGCCGGTGCAGCCGAGAACCGTGCGAAGCGCGTCGTGTGCGCCACTGACGGCGTCCGGGTCCGGGCGGCTGGACGCGTTGGTCCATGCGACCGGCTTGCCGTACGTCTCAGCTCGACCGACCGTCCAGTCGAGCAGGTTCTTGAAGGACCCCGGCAGCGAGGCGGCATACTCTGGAGTGCAGAAGAGCACGGCATTCGCCTCAGCGAGCCGCCGACGCAGGCCGGTCACGGCCGCGGGTACACGGCCGCCGTCCGGATCGTCGTCGGGATTCAAGTGCGGCAGCGTGCCCAAGCCCTCGTAGAGCGTTGTGCTTATCCGGTCTCCGGCGAGTGCCGCGGCGGTGCGCAGCAGCGCGCTGTTCACGGACTCGGCGCGCAGGCTCCCCGACACGAGCAGAACCTTGGTCGGGCCGGTCACGATCGCGAGGCGCCAACCGGGGCGGCCGTGGGCATCCGGTCGGCTATGTCCCGCGTCACTCTGCTCAGCGCACGTACATGTCGTTGTCGGTCGTGAGGATCATGGGTCGGGGCCGTCGGTTGAAAGGCGCAGCCTGCAAGCGACCGTCGCTAGGACGGCTCGTGGCCCGCGCCGCGAGTGGCGTCGCCTCGTCGGCCGACGGTGCCGCCGGGTCGCGTCCGCGTAGCGCCGCATCTCCTCGATCCTTGCCAGGGCGGCCTGATGCTCGATCGTCGTCGTCATCGCAGGTCCCCTGCGTCGTTTGCGCCGGCGACGCTACGAGTAGGGCAGTGGGCGCGGTTTCCGGATCGTTGCGAGCGCAACTCGTCGATTGTCATCCTTGGGCGGATGTCAGAGGCCTCGTGATGAACCCGTAATTCCGCACCGGCTCGAGCGGTGGCGTGCTCTGCGAGGCAGCGCGGGTCGTCATGAGCTGTGCCAGAGCCTCGTGTCCGAACCGCCGGAGGTCCCGCAAAGTCAGTTGCTGCGCGATCCTGGGGACGACTTCTGTGATGGGGATGTTGCTCATCGGGTTTCTCCTGTGGCGTGAGCCGGTGGGAGGCGGGCGCGCACCGAGCGTGTGAGCCGCGGCGACGGCCGCCTGGTGGCGGCCGTGCTCCGCGACCGGCGCGCGGCTCCACTAGTAGCCGGCGCCACCGCCGTAGCTCGATCGGCCGCCGCCCGAGCTCGATGCCTGGCCGGTGACCTCGTTTCCCGCCGCGGACAGCGCCCACCAGGCGGCGCCGAACCCCGTCGAGCCCTGGCCGGTTGTGTCGCCCGGCTTCTGGTCGCCTTGGTAGAGGTAGAGCGGGTGGCCGTTGTACGTGACCTGCGGCTGTCCATCGGACCGCGTCGTGGTTCCGACGAGCGACGCGTCCGCCCCGCCGCCGACCGTCGGCTCGCCGTCCGCCCGGACCGGGGGCCAGGCACTGGCGCAGGCGCCGCTGCACGCACTCCTCGTCCCGGAGTCCTTCTTGAACAGGTAGGTCGTACGGCCGCTCGAGTCAACGAGGATCTCTCCCAGGCCGGAAGTCGCAACTCCGACCGTCGCCGGCCCGCCGCTCGCGGTCCTGGGCGGCGCCGGCGCTGCTGTCGCGTCGCCGCCATCGCCGCCGCCGCAGCCGGCGACCACCAGCACGGCGAGCAGGACCGCCGCCGCGCCGACGAGGGATGTGATTGATCTGCCGAGAGTCATCTCGTTCCTTTGGTTGAGGAGTCGCGGGTACCCGTCCGCTACGACGGCCTCCAGCGAACTTGCTGTAGGGGCCAGCATCCGCCCGACCTGCGCTCCGCACATCGGGCACATCCCCTGACATCGACCCCCGAACATTGCGCCTGCCGGTGGGCTCCGCGTACGATCGATCTGCGCATGGACCAGTCCGCGCTTGCCCGGCCGGCCGCGCTGCTCGAGCGCGCGCACGAACTCGAGCGTGTCCGCGCGGCGCTGCGCGCCGCCGGCCAGCGAGCCGGGGCCGCCCTGGTCATCGAGGGTGCCGCGGGGATGGGGAAGTCGCGGTTGCTCGAGGAGGCACGCGCCCGGGGGTTGCACCTCGGCCTCCGCGTCCTTGCGGCGCGGGCGACGGAGCTCGAGCACGGGTTCCCGTTCGGGGTCGTGCGCCAGCTCTTCGAGCGCCCATTGCTGGAGGCCGACACGGGTGAGCGCGAGCGCTGGCTGGCGGGAGCGGCGGCGTTGGCCGCGGACGTGCTCACCGGCGCGCCCACGACGGCTTCCGGGGTGCCGGCGCCAGGTCCATCCGCCGGCGACCCTGGCTACGCGTGGCAACACGGCCTGTACTGGCTCGCATCTAACCTCGCCGCCGATTCGCCGCTCGCGCTCGTGGTCGACGACCTGCAGTGGTGCGACACGCCGTCGGCGCGTGCGCTCGCCTTCATCGCGCGCCGGCTGGAGGGGCAGCCACTCGCACTTATCATCGCCACCCGGCCGCTCGATCCTGCGGTGACGCCCGTGGCGGCGGCACTCGTCGCCGATCCCGCCGTGGAACTGCTCCATCCATCGCCCCTGACGCAGGCGGCCGTCGGCGCGCTGGTCGCCGAGCGGCTGTCCGACGAGCCCCACGAGCGGTTCGTGCGCGCGTGTATGGAGGTGACGGGCGGCAACCCGTTCCTCATCGGTGAGCTGCTCGATGAACTGGCGGCTCGCGGCATCGATCCCACCGCGGCCGCCGCGGACGATGTCGGCGCGATCGTCCCCAGCGGGGTCGCCAACGCGGTGTTGCTCCGTCTGGCGCGGCTGTCGCCGGCAGCCGGCGTGCTCGCACGTGCGCTCAGTGCGCTCGGCGACAGCGCCCAGGTGGGCGACACCGCGCTACTGGCCGGACTCGGCGGCCCCAACCTGGAGGCGGCGATGGGGGCGCTGGTGTCCGCGGGCGTCGTGGAATCGGGCGGCACCGTCCGCTTCACCCACCCCATCCTGCGCGCGGCGATCTACGGCGACCTCTCGCCCGCCGAACGCGGGCGGCTGCACCGCGCGGCGGCGGCGATCCTGCGCGAGCGTGGAGCACCCGCCGGCCAGGTCGCGGCGCAGGTCATGCACACCGAGCCGGCGGCGGACCCCGGAGCGGTCGCATTGCTGCGTGACGCCGCCCGCGCGGCGCTGGCCCTGGGCGACGCACCCGGGGCAGCCGCGCTGCTCTCCCGGGCACTGGCGGAGCCTCCCACTGACGGTGACCGCGCCGCGGTGGTGCTCGAGCTCGGCCAGGCGCACGCCCGCGCCGGCGCACCGGAGGCGATCGCCCCGCTGTCGGAGATCGTCGAGCGCGGCGAGGACGCGGACGCGATCGCCGCGGCGGCAATCGAGCTCAGCGGCATGCTCTTCTTCGGGGGCCGCGCCGCTGAAGGAGCGGTGATGCTTCGCCGCGCCCAGGAGCGGCTCCCGGCGGGGGAGCCGGCACGTCAGCAGGTCGAGGCCGCGCTGCTGGGCGTCACCTACACGTCGGTGTCGGCATGGCGCGAGGCCGAGGCGACGATCGCCAACCTGCGAGATCCAGGCGGCCCGGCACGCGACGTGCTACAGGCCACCACGCTCGCAACGCTCGCCATGGAGGAAGTGCTGTCCTTGGGCTCGGCGACCACGACGATCGACCTCGCCGAGCGCGCCCTCGCGGCCCGCCTCCCGCTCGAGCCCCACCGCGGCGAGAACTGGGTGCTCTTGGCCCTGGCCGCTCTCGGGGCCGCCGATGGTCCTGACGCTGCCCTCCGGGGCACCGACGAGATCCTCACGCATGCGCGCGAGCACGGCGCGGCACTGACCGTCGTCACTATCTCGGGGCTTCGAGCGCGCATCGGGGTGCGCCGTGGAGACCTGGGCGCCGCCGAGGCGGACGCGCAGGCGGCGATCGAGCTCGCCCCCGACCTGCTCGGCGTCGAGTTCGTCGTCCTCGCGGTGGCGGCGGCGGTGCTCGCGGGCCTCGACCGCGACGAGACCCCCGCCGCCCTGCGCCGGCTCGTCGACCGCGCCGGCGTTCGGTACGACACCGACTTCACGCCGAGCTCCCAGCTGCGCTACGCCTCAGGCGTGCTCCGCGCCGCGGCCGGCAACCACGAAGCCGCGATCGACGAGCTGCGCGGCTGCGACGACCCGGCGTTCGGCGGCGAGAACCCGGCCATGCTGCCGTGGCGGTCGGCGGCGGCGCTCTCGCTGGTCGAGCTCGGACGCCACGACGAGGCTCGCGCCTTGGCCGCCGACGAGGTGCGCCGCGCGCAGTCATTCGGCGCGCCGCGCGCGATCGGCGTTGCGCTGCGCGCCCACGCGCTCGTCGGCCCACGCGCGGAACGGCCGAAGCGGCTGACAGAGGCGCTCGCCGTGCTGGAGCACTCGCCGGCGCGGCTTGAGCATGCCCGGGTGCTGGTCGACCTCGGCGCAACGTACCGTGCCGCAGGCCAGCGCAGCGCGGCGCGCGAGCCTTTGCTGGAAGGGCTTACGCTGGCCGCCCGCTGCGGCGCCCGGACCCTGGAGCGCCGAGCGCGCACCGAGCTCGCGGCGATCGGCGTCCGCCCCCGGACCACCGACCGCACCGGTGCCGACTCGCTGACCCCAAGCGAGCGGCGCGTGGTGGAGCTCGCCGCCACGGGAGGCACGAACCGGGAGATCGCCCAGACGCTCTTCGTCACCGAGAAGACGGTAGAGACCCATCTGGGCCGGTCGTTCCGCAAGCTCGACATCTCCTCGCGGCGGCAGCTCCCGGACGTACTTGCCCGCGCCGCTGGCTGACACGGCAACGCGGGCACCCGACGCTCCGAGAGGCGTTCAACGCGTTCGCATCAGGGCCGCTGCGCAGGCTCACGCACGAAGTTGGCGCCATCCGGGACCGCCGCCAAGCCCATCGTCGGCGAGTTCGCCGTCCACGACGTCCTCACAACCTGAGCGAAGCGGGCAATCACGGTCGCGGCGACGCTCGCGCTGGTCTTCCCGAGCCGGGCATGTCGAGCACGTCGGTGCACGTGGCACCGCCACGGATGCCGCCCCGCTGAGCAGCGGACTACTCGTCGACGCCCAGGTCGAACCACACCCGGTCGCGCAGCTCGATGCCGTCGATCTCGAGCCTCGGCTCATAGCCGGTCGCCGCGGTGAACACGTCGCGCTCGATCGAGCGCATCCGGAACCCGAGCCGTTGGTAGAACCGCAGGTTGCCGACGTCGGCGGCCGCGGTGGCGACGACGAGCGTGGATCGCCCATCGTCGCGAGCCAGCGCGATCGCCGCCGCGACCAAGGCTCGGCCGATTCCGCGGCGTTGGTGCAACGGGTCGACGGCGAGGTTCCTGATCTCGACCTCGTCCGGCCGCTCCGTTTCGGTTATCTGGACGTGGCCCACAACCTGGTTCCCGTCGACGGCGACGAGGACGCGGCCGGCATCGATGTACGTGTCGAGCTCCCGCGGCGAGTCCTCGGCGAGCTCGAACAGGGACCGCAGTCCTGCCCTGGCACCGCGGTGTTCCTCGACGGCGATCGCGCCGGCCCGAGACGGCGCGGGGCCATGCCTGCGTTCGACGTTCTCATCCATGGCGATCAGTCGTGCAACCCGCGACGCTCGCGGGGTGAGCCGGTGCGCGTCTCGGCCGCGCGCCCCGCCTGGCGCGTCCACTGGGACCAGGGCACTATCCCGCCGTCGGAACGCGGCTCCTCGGCCAGCATCGCCAGGTACTCGAGCTGGTGGCCGTCGGGGTCGCGGAAGTAGACCGCGGCCGCCGGCATCCAGCCGATGACGCTCGGCTCACTGGCTTCGGTCCCAAAGAACGAGAGCGGTGTGATGCCACGTGAGCGCAGGCGGTCGCAGGCGTCCAGGACGTCATTCAGCGAAGCCGCGAAGGCCACGTGGAGCGAGAGTCCCAGTGGTGCGGACCCGAGCGACCAGAGGCCGAGCATCGCCTGACCGGGCTCGCCGATCCAGAGGAAGGCGGCGCCCCGTTCCGGCACTTCGAGCGCGAGCGCGAGGCCGACCACGTCGCGGTAGAAGGCGACCGCGCGCCCCAGGTCGCTGACCGTGAGGTGGGTCTCGAACAGACCGCTGACCGGTACGGGGGGATTGCTAGTAGCCATTGGTGCCGTCCGCATTCGGGGCCGTGCCGGAGATCATGTTGCCGGTCCGAGCGAGGGCGAACCAACCGTCGCCGAACGCCGTGATGCCTTGACCGTTGGCGTCGCCGGGCTTCTGGTCGCCGGCGTAGCGGTAGCTCCCGTCGTTGCCGGCGCCGCAGCCGGCGATCTCGAATGCGGCAAGCGGCACGGCCGCCACGGCGACCAACGAACCGATACGTATGCTGCGATTCATCTTTTGCTCCGTTCGTGTGGGAGACGGCTGGTTGGTGCTTGGACGGGCGGGCCTCGTGGGCCCGCCCGTCCGTGTGTTCGCTACCTGGGCGGGAACTGCGAGTCCGCGACCGGATCGGCGAGGTTCTTGGTCGGAGCCTTGTCGATGAACGCGATGACCGCGCAGTTGATGTCAACGCCGGCGGCGCCGTAGGGGGCCGGCTTGCCGGTGGCCGGGTCGACGCCGGTCAGCAGGTCAGGCCGGGTGGCGGCCAGGTTGAAGACCTGCACCTCGTCGATCTGGCGCTTGTTGAGGCCGGCCTTGACGGCCTTGTCGGTCCAGAGCCCGAGCTGGGCGTCCCACAGCGGGCTGTATGCCTGCGCGTGGCGCGGGTCGCTCAGGGTCGGGAAGTCACCGAAGACGTTGAGTAGATCACCGCCTCGCCGGAGGGCGTCGATCAGCGCCGTGTTGTCGGCGCTGGCGTCCTCGGAGACGTGACCGTCCTTGACGAGGTGCACGAATCCCTGTGCCTGGCGATTGCCCGCGCCGGTCTGGCCGTTGATGAAGCCGAACAGCCGCTCGCGGGCCGAGCCGAGGAAATCATCGCCGCCGTTGTAGGCCGCCTTGTCGAGTGCCGGCACGTAGGTCGAGCGCTCGAGCACCGAGGTCAGGGGCTGGCCGGCGTCGGTGCTGATATAGACGATCGGCTGGCCGGCGTCGAAGCCCTTGACGAACAGCAGGTCGACCCATGACTCCTGGTACTGGCCCGGCGCCGACTTGGCCGCGATGTGCACGCGCAGTACGCGGTCGCCGGTGTTGGTGTGATGCTCGACGTCGAACGGGCCGTCGCCGGTCGCGACGATCGGCGCGCTGTAGACGGTGTTCGAGCCGGCGATGCGGATGAACGGGCTGTAGCCGTCGCGCGCGACGGCGCCGGGCTCGACCTTCGCGAGCGGGAACCCGTCCGGTCCCGGCTCGGCGAGGCGCGTCGGGCTGAAGTCGGGGGCGCCCTGGAAGTCGACGACCGCCTGCCCGAACGGGTTCTGGGCCGGCGTCGGCGTCTCGAGCCCGACTGTCTGCACGCACTCTGGGCAGTTGATGGCGAGGTTGGCGAGCTTGGGCGCGTAGTTGACGCCGAGGTCGTGCGCCAGCCCGGCGTCCGACGCATCGAGCAGCGCGAACCACACGGTCTCGCCGCCCGCCTTGCCCTTGTAGAGCGGGAGCCGGACGGTCTCCTTGCTCAGGTCCACCTTGATCGCGCTCTCGAGCGTCAGGTGGTCGCGGGGCAGGACACCGCTCAGCGGTCCCAGACCCGCGGCCGAGCCGGACGCCTTCTTCGCGCCCGCGACCGCCTGGCCGCCCGACCCGTCAACCGCCTGACTGCCCACCACCACCGCCGCGACCACGACTGCCAGGGTGGCCGCTCCGAGCAACCAGCGTTTCGAGAAGAGCTTCATCACTTCTCCCTTCGGCGGGCGAAGCACGGGACGCGCCGCACCCAGAGTTGAAAACAATTGGACTAATTAGTCCAGTCCCGGTACCACGTAGTTCGTTACACGCGTGAATCGAACTCGATGGCCTGGACCGCGAGGTCCAGGACGCCATAGGGTTGGCGCGTGGTCGCTGCACCGAAGACCGCGAGGGGGAGGGCGATGCGCGAGCGGATCGTCGTGGCCGCGTCCGAGCTGATCGCTGAGCTCGGCGTCGCGGACACGAGCCTCGACGACGTGATCGAGCGTGCCGGCGCCAGCAAGAGCCAGCTCTACCACTACTTCGAGGACCGCGCCGCACTGCTGCACGCCGTCGTGGTGCACAACGCGGAAGGTGTCGTCGGTGAACTGCCGCCGCTCGACAGCTGGCGGGCAATCCGATCGTGGTTCGACTCGCTGGTCGAGCTCCAAGTCGAGCGTCGCGCCTGCCGCGGCTGCCCGATCGGGTCGCTCGTCGGCCAGCTGGCGGAGAGCGACGAGCAGGCCCGACTCGCACTCGCCGCCGCGTTCGACCAGTGGGAGGCTCGCCTGCGCGACGGACTGCGCTCGATGCGGCGAGCCGGCAAGCTCGATCCGGGCGCCGATGCCGATCAGCTCGCGACGGTCACGCTGGCCGTCATCCAGGGCGGGCTCGTCCTTACTCAATCTCGACGCGACCCCGGGCAGCTCGCGACCGCCCTCGACGCCGCTTACGCCCACCTTCGCGGCCACGCGACGAACCCGCGGGCCGCCCTGTAACGCATGGGCCGCTCAGTGGACTAAACAGTCCATAGATGACTACCCAACGCGTCGCGAGGCATGACATGAGCGCCACGAGAGCCGAGACGAACACAAAGCGCGGGCGGATCCGCATCGAGCCCGGGAGCAAGCGCGTGCGCGCCTACCTTGGCGGCGAGGTGGTCGCCGACACGACCCGCCCGGTACTGGTGTGGGAGGTCCCCTACTACCCCGCCTTCTACTTCCCGCTCGCCGACGTGGCGACGGGGCTGCTCGAGCCCGACGGCGGCGTCGCCCACTCGCCCAGCCGCGGCGACGGCCGCACGTTCATGGTCAGGGCCGGCGGCAGGGAGGCGCCGCGCGCCGCGCTGCGCTACGACGACTCGCCGATCGAGGAGTTGCGCGACCTGATCCGGCTCGACTGGAACTCGATGGACGCATGGTTCGAGGAGGACGAGGAGGTGTTCACGCATCCGCGCGATCCGTACACGCGCGTTGACATCCTCGCGAGCTCGCGGCACGTGCGAGTCGAGGTCGACGGGATCACGATCGCCGAATCGCCGAGTCCCAGACTGCTGTTCGAGACCGGCCTGCCGGTGCGCTACTACCTGCCGAAGACGCACGTCCGGATGGACCTGCTGACCGCAACCGATACCGTCAGCCACTGCCCGTACAAGGGCCAGGCCGAGTGGTGGTCGGTGCGCGCGGGAGACAGCGTGCGCGACGACCTGGCGTGGTCCTACCGGACTCCGCTGCCCGAGAGCCAGAAGGCTGCCGGACTGATCGCCTTCTACAACGAGAAGGTCGACATCTATGTCGACGGCCTGCGGCAAGAGCGGCCATCGACGAAGTTCTCGTAGCGGCGGCGCCGCAATGAGGGTGCTGTCGGTCAACGTCGGGCTGCCTCGTGACGTGCCGTGGCGTGGCCGCACGGTCAGGACCGCGATCTTCAAGTCGCCGGTGGTCGGTCGGCGACGGGTGCGGCGCCTGAACGTGGAGGGCGACGGCCAGGCCGACCTGGTCGCCCATGGCGGCGAGCATCGCGCGGTCTACGTCTATGACCGGTCCGCGTACGAGCACTGGGCGGAGGTTCTCGGCCGCGACGACCTCGCTGCCGGCCACTTCGGGGAGAACCTCACCGTCGAGGGGATGCCCGACGACAAGGTCTGCGTCGGCGACCGCTACCGCATCGGGGACGCGATCCTCGAGGTCACGCAGCCGCGCGTGACCTGCTTCAAGGTCGGCCTGCGACTCGACGAGCCGCGGATGCCGGCGCTGCTGTACTCGCATGGCCGGCCGGGCTTCTACATGCGCGTGCTCCAGGAGGGCGAGGTCGGTGCGGGCGACGCCATCGAGCGAATCGCCACCGGGCCGGAGGCGATGAGCGTGCGCGACGTCAGCGCCCTGCTCTACCTGCCGGGCCACACCCCCGCCGGCCTGCGCCGCGCCCTCGCCATCCCGGCGCTATCGGAGGGTTGGCGTGGCTCGTTTAGGGCATTGCTCGAACAGCACGAGCAGGGAGCGGCGGGCAACAGGGGCTTGGCGCGACCGTCGACGCCGCCGGCGTGGCCGGGGCTGCGGCCGTTTCGCGTGGCCGCGTCGACGCCCGAGAGCACGTCGGTGCGCTCGTTCGCCCTCGAGCCGGTCGACGGCGAGCCGCTCCCCGGCTTCCTTCCCGGTCAGTTCCTCGCGCTCAGGCTCCACGCCCCGGGTGGGCATGCGCCGGTGCTTCGGTCGTACTCGTTGGCCGCTCCCGCCGACGAACGGCGCTTTCGCATAGCGGTCAAGCGCGAAGCCGGCGGGCTCGGAAGCGTTCTGCTCCACGACCGTGTGGCAGTGGGCGATGTGCTCGAGGTCGGCGCGCCGCGCGGCGACTTCACCCTCGACGTCGATGCGACGGGACCGGTCGTGCTGCTCAGCGCCGGTGTCGGCGTGACCCCCGTGCTCGCAATGCTCGGCGCGCTCGCGCGTGCCGGCAGCGAGCGCCCGGCCTGGTGGTTCCACGGCGCTCGCAGCGGCGTCGAGCACGCGTTCGCCGCCGAGGCGCGCGAGCTGGTATCCAGGCTGCCGGCGGCTCGTTCGCACGTGCGCTACAGCCGACCACAAAGCGACGACCGCGAGGCCCGCGACTATGACGCCGTCGGGCGCATCGATCTCGATGCCCTGCTCGACCTCGGTGTCCCACAGGATGCCGACTTCTACCTCTGCGGGCCTGTGGGCTTCTTGCGCGACCTGACGGCCGCGCTGCTCAGCTGGGGCGTACATCCCGAGCGGCTGCATCGCGAGGTGTTCGGCCCCGAGCCGCGCGACAACGCACCCGACCCGCACCCACCTTCGGGACCACCCGGACGAGGGTCCGACGTCGCGTTCAGCCGCTCGTCGCTGACGGTCTCTTGGGACGATCGCTACGGCAGCCTGCTCGAGCTTGCCGAGGCGTGCGACGTGCCCGCCGACTGGTCGTGCCGGACCGGCGTCTGCCACCGCTGCGAGTCGGGACTCGTCGATGGCGCCGTCGACTACGAGCCCGAGCCGCTCGATGATCCCGCCCCGGGACAGGTCCTGCTCTGCTGCGCGCGGCCGCGAGGACCGGTGACCGTTGACCTCTAGAACGACTCTCACGGGTTCATCGGCCGGGTCCGCGCCGCTCACGGGCCGACACATGACACGGCGGCTTGACGCCGTGGCGCTCCAGGTGCTCGCGTCGGGCATGCGCAACGCAACTAACCGCGCTCAAAACCGGATCGTCGCGGCTGCCGTCGGCAGCGACCTTCCGCATACGGATGCGGTCGCGAGTGGACCCCCTCTTCCGTGTGGATGCGGTCGTCTCCGACCACGCTCGCGAGACGCCTGCTGCGGACGACCAGCAGGCGTATTCGGCGGGTCTCGATGCGCGACTGCTCTTGGTCGGAAGCGACGGGCCGCGTTCCGGCGGGCCGTCGCGGGGCGCTCGGGATACCGTACGAACAGCGAATCGCGGAACCCATCGAGTACGAGGTAGGCGGCGAGGCGCGGCTAGTGCGTCTCGCGGCAGTCGACCGTCCCGCGGCTCGCCGCCGATCGAGGACGCTGCCGGAAGCCTGCAGGTGTGCGCCGGCGGCCCGCGCCGCGCGGGCCATCGGGCTCGAGGGGGCGCTGAAGAACCCGAGCCAGAGCATTTCCCGTCGAGTGAGGGAGCTCGATACTTTCGGCGTTCGGGCGCTACGGCGATGTGACGTCTGCAGTCGTCCAACCGCTCGTCGACGGCACTCTGGAACGGATCGAGCCCGGGCGGCCTGACCGAGTCCCGTTTCGCTCCCAGCCAGCGAGCGTCCGCTCGGCGCGCCGCGCCGCCGCCGTTCAGCGGTATCGAGCAGCTCTCACTGCGGCGAGTCGCGTGTTGCGCGCGCCGTTCATGGATGGCGGCTGCGCCCACGTCGTGCCCTGAGTGCACGGGCGTCGTGCTGCGCATGAGCCACTTGCAGTGCTCGGGCTCGGGCGGCTGCTCGTGGAGCATCGAAGCGTCCGGCGGCGCGTCTTTAGACTCGCGACGTGGAGACAGCGGGCTCCGACGATCGGATCCGCGTGGCGGAACTCATGGCGGCGCTGTCGCTGGCGACCGATCTCGGTCTCGGTCAACCGCTCCAGCGCCAGCTCGCGGTCTGCTTGGCGGCGCTGGAGCTGGCCGCGCGGCTTGACTGCTCCGACGAGGAACGCGCGCAGGTCTACTACGTCGCGCTTGTCGCGCATGTCGGCTGCACCGGGGCGGCCTCCCACTTTGCGAGCTGGATGGGTGGCGACGACATCGGTTTCCAGCGCCGCGCACAGCAACTGGGCGCGATGTCGCAGCCGTCGGAGGACCTGCGCTACTTCCTGACGCGGTTCGCCGACGACCGGTCCTTGCCCGCGCGGTTGCGACTCGTCGTCCCGATGCTCGTAGGCGGCACGCAGCGCTTCGAGCTGATGGGCGCGAACCTGTGCGAGGGAGCCACGCTGCTGGCCCGGCGCCTGCACATGCCCGACGCGGTCGCGCTGGCGCTCGGCCAGATGCTCGAGCGCTGGGACGGCAAGGGCCTGCCCGGAACGGCCGCCGGCGAGGAGATCTCACGCCCGCTACGCATCGTCCGCGTCGCGCAGGATCTCGTCGCGATCGCCCACGCACGGGATCTCGACGCGGCGATCGGTGCGCTGGAGCGTCGCCGTGGCCACGGCCACGACCCGGCGGTTGTCGATGCTGCCCTCGCGGACCCGGCATCGCTGCTGCGGTCGACGGATGCGCCGGATGCGTGGGAGCGGGTCATCGACGCTGAGCCGCGGCCGGTGGCGATGATCTCGAGCGCGGGGCTCGAGATGGTGGCGCGCGCGTTCGGGGAGTTCGCCGACGTGAAGGTCGACTTCCTACATGGGCACTCGGCCCGCGTCGCCGAGCTGGCGGCGACCGGCGCCGAGTCGCTCGGTTGCTCGCGCGCCGAGGTCGCGGCGGTGCGAGCAGCGGGTTTCTTTCACGACGTCGGCAGGGTCGCCGTTCCGAACGGGATCTGGGACAAGCCTGGTGCGCTGAATGCGGGCGAGCGCGAGCGCGTCCGGCTGCACCCCTATTACACCGAGCGCGTGCTCGAGCACTCCGCGGTCCTCGCGCCTCTCGCCCGGGTCGCGGGATCGCATCACGAGCGCCTCGACGGAAGCGGCTATCACCGCGGTGCCGAAGCGGCGCAGTTGGACGTCGGGGCACGGCTGCTGGCAGCCGCCGACGCATATGACGCGATGACCCGCGACCGCCCCCACCGCCCCGCGCTGACCACTGAGCAGGCTCGCGCACAGCTCGGCGAGGCGGTGCGCGCCGGCGCCCTGGACAAGCGCAGCGTCGATGCGGTGCTGGAGGCGACGGGCGCCGCGCCGCTGAAGGTCCGCCAAGCCCGGCCTGCCGGGCTGAGCGAGCGCGAGGTCGAGATCCTGCGCCTGCTCGCGCAGAGCCGGACCGCCAAGCAGATCGCGCAGGCGCTCACGATCACCGAGAAGACCGCCGGACATCACATCGAGCACATCTACGCAAAGACTGGTGTATCCACGCGGGTCGGTGCCGCGCTGTTCGCGATGCAGCACGACCTCATCAACTAACGGCGGCGGCGCACAGGATGGGGAGTTCTCCCGATGACACGGACACGGCGCGGCCGTAGCGTCGTGTCATGAGCACCACAGCGACATCCGGGAGGACGCGACCGATCAACGGCGTCCGCCTGTACTACGAGGAGCACGGCACCGGCGTCCCGATCCTCTGTGTCCACGGAGCCGGCGGCACGACCCTTGCCTGGGCCGAGCCGGTCGAGAAGCTCGTGCGGCTCGGTCGCGTGATCGCCTACGACCGCCGCGGCTGCGCGCGCAGCGAGCGGCCCGCGGACTACGAGCGCACCAGCATCGCCGAGCACGCAGACGACGCGGCCGCGCTGCTGGACGCGCTCGGCGCGACGCCGGCCGTGGTGATCGGCCGCAGCTACGGGGCCACCGTGGCGACCGATCTCGCGCTGCGCCACCCCGATCGGGTGCGGGCGCTCGTGCTGCTCGAGGGCGACACGTCGCGCGCGGACGCGCCGGCGGTCGCCGCCTGGGTCGATGCGCTCACCGAGCGTCTGCTCGCGGTGGCGGCGCAGGACGGCGTCGAAGCCGCCGCCAAGGCGCTCATCACCGACGTCGCGGGCGAGAGCGCGTGGCTCGGATTCCCGGAGGAGATCCGGCGGCTCCTAGAGTCCAACGGACCCGCGATCCTCGCCGAGCTGCAGGGCGAGTGGTGGCTGAACGCGGACGCGGCTGCGCTCGCGACGGTCCGCCAGCCCACCTTGCTCGTCGCCGCAGCGGACTCGCCGCCGGAGTTCCGCGAGCCCGTGGACGCTCTGCAGGCGGCGCTCCCCAACGCGCGCACGGCGCTCGTCGGCGGCGGGCACCTGATCGACCCGGCGGCACCCGAGGTGCTCGCGTTCGTCGAGCAAGTCCTCGGGCAGCCGTGACGACCCCCGCGATCCTCGTCCCCGGCGCGGTCATGCCCGCCGATCTCGCCTACGGTGCGCTCCTGGGCGCGCTCGGCGACGACGTGCACGCCGTCGCGAAGGACCTCGAGCTCTACGCTGCGGCGGCACCGCCGCCCGGTTACACGCTCCAGGACGAGATCGACGGCATCATGCGGACAGCGAACGCAGCCGGCTTCGAGCGCTTCCAGCTCGTCGGCTACTCCGCCGGTGGCGCGGCGAGCGTGGCGTGTGCGGCACAGCATCGCGAGCGGCTCCTTGGCCTCGCGCTGCTCGAGCCCGCGTGGATCGGAAACGACGAGCTCAGCGCCAAGGAACGAGCGATCTGGCATCGGTTCGACGGCATCGCGAGCCTTCCGCCCGACCAGATGATGCCCGCGTTCGTCGCCGCCCAGCTCGCCGCCGGCATCCAGCCGCCGCAGCCACCGCCCGGCCCACCCCCACCCTGGATGGCCAGTCGGCCGGGCGGGGTGCGCAAGATCCTCGAGGCCTTCCGCGCCTTCAGCCTCGATCTCGAGCGGTTGCGCGCGTTCGACAAGCCCGTCCTCTTCGCCCTCGGCGGCAAGAGCAACCCCGATTACTACGCCCAGATGGCCGACCGCGCGGCGGCGATCTTCCCCGACTTCACGCTCGAGGTCTTCGCGGAGCGCCACCACTTCGATCCCCCGCACCGGATCGAGCCAGACCGCACCGCCGCGGCGCTGCGGGCGCTCTGGGAACGCGCGAGCGCCTGAGGCGTATAGCGTCAGAATGGGCGCGTGGCGCACGACGCGGGCTGGGCCGAGCTGGCGAGCGGCCGCTGGACGGCCGCTCGCGCATGCTTCGAACGCGCGCTCGCCGCGAACGAGACCCCCGAGGCGCAGGAAGGGCTGAGCTGGGCGGCGTGGTGGCTGGACGACGCCGATGTCGTCTTCACGGCACGCGACCGCGCATACCGTCTCTACAAGCAACGCGGCGACAGCGCCGCCGCCGCGCGGATGGCGACCTGGCTGGCGTGCGACGAGCTGGACTTCCACGGCGCGTTCGCGGTGGCAGGCGGCTGGCTCGGCCGCGCTCGGCGCCTGCTCAGCGACCTCGAGCCGGGGCCCGAGCACGGCTGGCTGGCGTTCTTCGAGGGCTACATCGACGGCGGCGCTGGCGACAGCGACCGCGCGATCGAGCTCGCCGCCGAAGCGGCGGCGATCGGCCGCCGGCTCGGCGTCCCCGACCTCGAGATGCTCGGCCTGGCGCTGGAGGGTGCCACGCTCGTGGCGCGCGCGCAGTTGGACGACGGCATGCGCCGCCTCGACGAGGCGACGGCCGCCGCACTGGAGGGCGACGCGGAGCTGCCGATAGCGGCGGCGTGGGCATGCTGCTTCCTGGTCACGGCGTGCTCGGCGGTGCGCGACTACGAGCGCGCGTCCGAGTGGTGCGACCGGATCGCGGAGTTTGCCGAGCGCTACGGCAGCCGGTACATGCTTGCGTTCTGCCGCGCCGAGTACGGCGCGATCCACCTCTGGCGCGGGAGCTGGCGCGAGGCAGAGCAGATGCTCGAGGCGTCGATCGAGGACTTCACCCGCTCGCGACCCGCCATGGTCGGCGCCTCGCTGGCGGCACTTGCCGAGCTGCGACGGCGCCAGGGTCGCACCGCAGACGCGACGCGCCTGCTCCGCGAAGCCGGCGCGTCGACGTCATCGCAGCTCTGCCGGGCACGCCTCGCACTCGACGGCGGACAGACGCAGCGCGCGGTCGAGCTTGCCGAGCGGGTACTGCGTCAGCTGCCTGAGCACTCCCGGCTGGGGCGGGCACCCGCGCTGGAGCTGCTGGTCTGCGCGCACGTCGCGCGCGGCGAGCTCGACGAGGCGCACGCAGCGCTGGAGTCGCTGCGCGAGGTCGAGCGGCTCGTCGGCACGGCGCCACTGCGCGCGTCGACCGACCTGGCCGGGGGGCTCCTTGCGGCCGCCCGGGGCGAGCACGAGTCGGCGCGGACCCTGCTCGAGGACGCCGTCGACCGCTTCGAGCGCGCCGGCGGGCGCTACGACGCGGCGCGCACGAGGCTCGAGCTCGCCACGACCCTCTACGCGCTCGGGCGCACCGACGCGGGACGCTCCGAGGCGGCCACGGCCGAATCGGCGCTCGACGCGCTCGGCGCGCTGCCGCAGACCGAGCGCGCACACAACCTGCTCGCCGCCTCACGCTCGGATCGCCGCTCGATGCTCTCATCGGTCACACCACGCGAGCGCGACGTGCTGTCCCTGCTCGCGGCCGGCCTGACGAACCGCCAGATCGCCGAGCGGCTGGTCGTCAGCGAGCACACGGTGCACCGCCACGTGACCAACATCCTGCGCAAGCTCAGCCTCCCCTCGCGGACAGCAGCAGCCGCGCATGCGGTGCGCCACGGCCTGCTCGACCCGCCGGCGACGTAGCCCGACCCGGCGATACCGGCCGACAGAAAAGATGGCCGGTTCTGGCGAAGCCAGGGGCCGCGTGCGTGCGTATGTTGCGAGCGATGAAACACCTGCCCGCACCAATGAGGCTCGTCGCCCAGGCCGCGGCACTCGTCCGGATCGAGGAGCTGGCGAGCGGCGGTGCGCAACCAGACGGGAGAAGCAGCGTGGCCACGACCGAGATGAAGGCCGCCACGCGCGCGATGTGGGCCGCCGGCGACTACCACCGCTTCGCCACCGAGACCGTCTGGGAGCTCGGGCCCCGTCTCGTCGACGCTGCCGGCATCACCGCCGGCCAACACGTCCTCGACGTCGCCTGCGGGACAGGCAACGTCGCACTGCGCGCCGCCGAGGCGGGCGCGCGCGTCGTCGGGTCGGACCTGACGCCCGAGCACTTTGACGCCGGGCGCGAGGAGGCACGCCGACGCGGGGTCGAGATCGAGTGGGTCGATGCCGACGCCGAGGACCTGCCCTTCGCCGACGCGACGTTCGACGTCGTCACCTCCTCGCTCGGAGCGATCTTCGCCCCCGACCACCAACGGGTGGCCGACGAGCTGCTGCGCGTCTGCCGCCCCGGCGGCACGATCGCGATGCTCAACTTCACGCCCGAGGGCCTCGCCGGCGACTTCTTCAGCACGCTCGCGGCGTACATGCCACCACCTCCTCCCGGGGCGCTCCCGCCGCTGCTGTGGGGTCACGAGGACCACGTGCGCAAGCTGTTTGGCGACCGCGCCGAGGCGCTCGAGCTCAAGCGCGAGACGTACACCGAGCGGGCGGCCTCGCCCCACGCCTACGTCGAGCTGTTCGCCCAGACCTTCGGACCCACCGTCGCGAGCCGCGCCGCGCTCGCGGACGACCCCGAGCGCACCGCCGCGTTCGACCGCGACTTCCTCGCGTTCGCCGCGCGCGCCGACACCGGCGCCGCGGGTGGGCCTGCGGAATACCGCTACGAGTACCTGCTCGTCATCGCCCGCAAGCTGCAGACGTAGAGAAGATCCTCTACAGCAGCGCCAACAACCCAGTCGTGGCCTTCGCGAGGCATGTGCGGGCTGCCAGCCATGGACGACCAACCTGTGACCGCCCAATTCCCATACTGCGCTGCTACAGCACACGGTGCGAAACCCATCTGCATGCAGGCGATTCGCCTCGCGCCTGCTCCCCGCCGGCCCCTCACCGCGCGATGCTTCCTACTGTGGTGCGGTTCCCGGACCGCCGACTTCGGCGATCCGGACGCGATGAGGGCTGGCAAGGCGTGAGGCGGCTGTGCGGCGCACCTGCGCCGAGCGGCTGGCTGGGGCGAACGCGCTCCAGGTGAACCAGCGACCGAATCCCTGTTGCAGTGTCCGCGGGCCGCTCATCGTCAGCTGGCCGGCTCGGATCGCGCCGCCCAGGTCGGCCCGTCCCAGGTAGACGCGGTACAGCGTGGCGGTGTCGACGATCACGTCGAGGTCGACGTCGAAACCGGGATGCTGGAGGCAGACCGAGACCTCGGAGGGCTCGAGGACCATCCAATAACGCTGCTTGGGGTCGCGAAGGTCGAACTGAACCACGGTTCGGTTGGGTGGGAGACGCTGGCGATCGACGTGCCGGGCCATCCAGACAATCAACAGGTAGGGATCGAGTTCCTCGGGACGCGGCTCGGTGAACGACCACGTCGCCCCCCACTCGCCGATTGCCTGCACGACCGGTTGGAGGTCACGACCGGTGGGCGTGAGGCGATATTCGAGGGTGCGGCCTTTAGGGCCCGTCCTGCGCTCTACGACCTCGGCCCGCTCGAGCGCGCGCATGCGGTCGGTAAGGACCGACCGCGAGATCCCTGGGAGGCCGCGCTGGAGCTCGTTGAAACCGCTCGCGCCGCCGAGCATCTCGCGCACGATCAAAAGCGTCCAGCGGTCACCGAGGATCTCGGTGGCCTTGGCGACCGGGCAGTACTGCGCATAGCCGCGCATCGCACCGGCCATGCTAACCCCGGATTCGCGTTAGGTCTGGTACTCGAACCGGTTGGTTCGAAACCAGAACTAGCCAGCGCCGGGGCGACAGGTAGACGCTGGGCTCATCGAGCACAGCTGGGAGGACGAGATGACCGCTCAGACATCACAGGCACCGGCTCCGGAGACGACGGCGTTCGACGAGCTCGGCGGATCGTTCCGCGGAGAGCTGCTGCTGCCGACCAGCCCCGGCTACGACACCGCTCGCAGGCTCTGGAATGGCGCGATCGACCGCCATCCGGCCTGCATCGTCCGCTGCGCGGGCGTGGCCGATGTGGTCGCGGCGGTGCGGTTCGCGCGCGACCACGACCTGGAGATCGCCGTACGGGGCGGGGGCCACAACGTGGCCGGCACCGCGGTATGCGACGACGGGATCGCCATAGACCTCTCCGCGATGCGAGCCGTCTGGGTCGACCCCGCCGGCCGCACCGCCTGGGTGCAGGGTGGTGCTCTGTGGGGCGACGTCGACCACGAGACGCAGGCCCACGGTCTGGCTACCACCGGCGGCATCATCGGCCACACCGGCGTCGCCGGGCTCACGCTAGGCGGCGGCATCGGCTTCCTCATGCGCAAACACGGGCTCGCCGTCGACAACCTGCTCGCCGCCGAGGTGGTCACCGCCGAGGGCAGCGTCGTCCAAGCGTCCGCCGACGAGCACCCCGACCTGTTCTGGGCCCTGCGAGGCGGCGGCGGCAACTTCGGCGTCGTCACCGCGTTCCGGTTCGCTCTGCATCCGCTCGGCCCGACGGTGATGGCCGGTCCCGTCTTCTGGGCGGCCGACGACACCACCGACGTGCTGCGCTTCTACCGGGACTTCGCCGCCGAGGCGCCCGACGAGCTCGGCACCGTCGTCAGACTCGGCACCGTCCCCCCACTGCCGGTCATCCCCGAGGACCTGCACTACCGACCCGCGATCGCCGTCGGCTGCTGCTACGCCGGCGCCGTCGAAGACGGCGAGCGTGCCGTCCGTGCGCTCCGCCGGTTCGGGACGCCGCTCGTCGACCTGTTCGCACCCTCGCCGTACGCCGCATTCCAGGGCGCGCTCGACGACACCGTTCTCCACGGGTGGCACTACTACTGGAAGGCGACGAACCTCGCCGGCCTCACCGACGACACCATCGCCGTCATCGCCGATCACGCCTACGCCGCCAGCTCGCCCCGCTCGTACGCGGCGATGTTCCACATGGGTGGCGCCGTCGCCCGAGTCCCCCACGACGCGACCGCCTACGCCGGCCGCGACGTGGCCCACAACATCATCATCGACGCCGTCTGGCTCCCCGACGAGTCCGGCGAGCACGCCGCGATCGAGACCGCCTGGGCGCGACGGTTCCTCCAAGCCCTCGAACCGCACCGCGCCGGCAGCGTCTACGTCAACTTCCTTGACTCCGATGACGGGCCCAGCCGCGTTCGCGACGCCTACGGCGACCAGACCTACCGGCGACTCGCCGAAGTCAAGGCCAAGTACGACCCCGACAACGTCTTCCACCACAACAAGAACATTGAACCCGCGCCATGACCCGGGTTCTGCGCGTGGTGGACGGGGCGGGAGTCGAACCCGCGGCCACGGCCGCGTCGAGATGGCCTGGCCACACTCGCCCGAGATGCGCGCGAGTCCTGTCCTCGCGTAGAGCTCCACTTCGATCAGTCTGGCCCGGTCGACGATTGGCGGTCAGCAGCTCCCGCATTCAAGAGCTCCACGCCCTCAAGGTGTTCGAGGACGGCTACATGAACCCCGTTGCCGGCGAGCTCGGCGCTCGCGCGGTAGCCGACGCTTCCGTACTGCGCTGATACTGCACGCGGTGCTCAAAGGAGCCCGAGATCGACCGCGAACGACCTAGAGACGAGACGCCCGGCGAGGCAGGAATGCGCTGCAAATGCGCTTGATTCGGCCGGTTCGCGCGCCCGCGTCGCTCAAACGCCGCACCCCCTTACCATGGAAGTGCTCTACCAACTGAGCTAAGAGGGCGAAAACCAGGCCTGAGTGTAGACCGGAGCGCGTCGCTACGGCGCCCGGAACGCGATGACGCGCACGCCGGCGGCGAGGAGAGCGTCCGGCAGCGTGGCCGCGTACGGATGCTCGTCTCCCGACAGGCCCGTGGGGTTCGCGATCAGGAACGTCGCCTTGTCTGCCCACCGGCGCAGCGTGTAGCTCGCGCCGTAGCGCGCGACGACGGCGCTCGCGGCGTCCACGCTCGGCGGATCGACGCTCAGCCGCAGCGGCGACTCGAGCGCGGCGACGTTCGCGGCGGCGTCCTTCGACGCGCGCTCCGCTCCCGCCCGTGCCGGTGAGCCGGCGCGCGGTGCGGCTCCTGCTGCAAACCGCTCGCCGCCGAGCACCGCGTTGCGCAGCATCTTCTGCATCCCGACCGTCCACGCCCGGAAGTTCGGGTCCGTGGAGAACGAGACGACGCGACCGGTGCCCACCGGCTCGTCGATGACCGCGGCCGTGCCGCCGAGCTCGGACTCGCCCCGGGCGAAGCCGGAGACGAAGAAGTCCTCGCTCCCGAACGCGGGGAAGCGAGCGACGACGGTGCTCGGGCTCGAAGCGGTCATGACGACGTCGTAGTCGTAGAAGACCCAGTTGAACGCTCCGACGCCCGCCGCGAGCGGGCTGCCCGGGTCGACCGCGACGCGGATCAGCGTGCCGGCGACGTCCGAGTGCGGCTCCGCGATCCGAGCCGTGGTGAGGCCGAGCCGCGCGGCGAGATCCACGCCCCCGCGCCAGCCGATGTACCTGCCACCGGCGTTGACCCAATCCAGCAGCGCCTTGCGGCCCGCGGACCCGAGCGCGTTCGAAGCGACCGTCGACACGCCGTTCGGGGCGAGCAGGACGTCAAAACCCGCCAGGGCGCCGGCCGCGATCTGCGCCGAGCTGACCTGCTCGTACGGCAGGTGCCACACCCGCTCCAACAGGTAGCGCAGCCAGCCCGCGGATTCGCGGGCCGACCCGCCGCTCGAGATCTGGTAGACGCCGACGCGGGGAAGTCGAACCGGCAGCGGAGGGGCGCCCGGATCCCCGAGCGGCGCCACGGCCTCGGACACCGGCGAGAGCACGGCGCCCGAGCGGCCCCCGCCCACGTTGAGGAGCAGCGGGTTGCTCCAGCCGCTCACGTCGTAGAAGTAGGGGAACGGCACGTACGTGTTCTCGTTCAGCAGCGCCTGGATCCAGTGCTTCTGCATCTGCGCCATCGGGATCCAGTAGGTGCCTGCGGGCAGAACCGTCGCGCCCGCCGGCCGACCGTACGGCTTGAAGTCCGGAACCGAGAGCGGGGCCGTGAGGCGGTACACGCGCACGTCCATCCGCTGCAGCCGCCGGACGAGCATCTCCAGCTCCGCCGCCTTCGCCGGATCGTCGGCCCGCAGGAAGTAGTGGCGGACCTTCTCGTTCGGGACCGGGAGCAGGACGCTGTTGCCGCGATCGTTGACCTCGTTCGGCTCGAGCTCGCCGGCGAGCCCCTGCCGGAACGCCTCGACCCACGCGGAGTGCCAGTCGCGCAGGATGTCCTCGCGGTTGAGCGCGCCCTGGGAGATCGAGACCCAGTGCGTGACGTAGTGCTCGTAGGTCCGCTGCGCGATGGGATCGAAGTTGGCCTTCTCGAAGGTCATCCCGGCAGCGCTGAACGCCGTCGACGGCACGGTGTCGCCGTAGACCATGGCGAAGAAGTCGAACACCTTGTTCGTGAAGAACTGGATGTGCTGGCGCCGGAACTCCGCCGCCAGCGCGTCGCCGTAGAGGAAGTCCTGCCAGAACATCGCCTGCGACGTGATCTCGTGGTACGTCGGGTCGGCGGTCGGCGGGAAGAAGTAGTGGTTGCCGCCCATCTCGTGGGCGTCGACGTAGAGCATCCCGGGGTAACGCCGGAGCAGCTCGAGCTTGGTGTCCGTCTCGACCTGCGTGCGCGCGAACCAGTCGCGGTTCATGTCGAACCCGTAGGAGTTCTGCCGCGTCTCCGCCTCGCGTCCGTCCGGATTCTGCGTCGGGATGATGCCGACGACGGCGTTCTCGAGGATCTGCCTCGCCGCGCAGTCGTCGCGGTCCGCGAGCTCGTAGAGCACGCGCAGCTCGGCGTCGGTCCCGCTCTCTTCGTCGCCGTGGACGTTGCCCATGAGCCAGAGGACGACGGGCGTCGTGCGCGCCAGCCGCTCCGCTTCCTGCGCGGAGGTCTCGGGGTTCCGCAGCTTGCCCACCGCCTCCTGGACGGCGGCGAGGCCCGCGGCCCTGACGTTCCTGGGGTCACCGACGAGCGCGTACCGCATCCCACGCCCCTGCCACGACGTGCCGAACGTGCCGCTGACGACACGATCGCTGGCCGCATCGACGGCATCGACGTACGCGTTGGCCTCGGCCGCGGTCACCTCGCGTGAGCCCAGGGGGAAGCCGAGGACCTGCTGCGACGTGGGGACCGTGCCGCGGAACACCGGAGGCGTCTGCACCGGATCGCACGCTGCCGCGGACGCCTGAGCGGGCGCCAACGCCAGGCCACAGACAGCAACAACGACGCAAACGACCGGCTGGCGCATGAGCCCTCCTGCGATCGGCGTAGACGAGGGCAGGAATACCGCACCCGGCGCGAGCTGTCCAGGTCGTCATACTGCGGGCCGGGAGAAGCCTCTAGCGGGAGGGGACCATGTACCGAACACTGCTGATCGCCGTGCTCGCGGCCGTCGCCGTGGCGCTCGGCGCCGGCGTCGCGCACGCGCACACATCGCTGGTCGAGGTCGATGCGCGGGGAGCGGAGGGCGCGATGAAGCTCGACCGGCTCGGGCTCGACGTCGTCCACATCGGCGCCGATGCCGTCGAGGTGGAGCTGCACAGCGCGCAGGACGAGCGGCGGCTGCGAGCGTCGGGCTACGACGCGCGCGTCCTGATCGCCGACATGGACCGCCACAACCGCAGCGTCCGCGACGCCGAGGAGCGCCGCGAGGCGCGCGGCCTCGCGTCGGCGCTGCCGACCGGACGGGTCAGCTACCGCACGCTCGACGAGATCAACGCGGAGCTGCGTCAGCTCGCCGCCACCTATCCCGACCGCGTGCAGCTGTTCCGGCTGCCGTACCGCTCGCTGCTCGGCAAGTCGATCTGGGGCGTCGAGATCAGCCACGACGTGCACACCGACGCCGGCAAGCCCGTGTTCCTGAACACCGGCGTGCATCACGCGCGCGAGTGGCCCACGGCGGAGTTCGTGCTGGAGTTCGCCTGGGAGGCGCTCCAGCAGGACGGGACCGATCCGCGCATCACGTCGCTGCTCGAGCGCGGCAAGCTGATCGCCGTCCCCGTCGTCAATGCGGACGGCTACGACATCTCGCGCAGCCTGATCCAGGAGCAGAAGCGCAAGAACTGCCGCGTGAGCCCGGGTGAGATCCCGACGGAGGCGGAGTGCGCCGACCCGGCGAACGCCTCGTTCGGGGTCGACCCGAACCGCAACTACGGCGCGTTCTGGGGCGGCCCCGGCTCGAGCGCGGACCGCACCGCTTCCAACCACCGCGGCGAGGCGCCGTGGTCGGAGCCGGAGATCCGCAACATGCGCGCGCTCTCGGCCGCCAACCAGGTCACCGTGGCGATCAACAACCACACGCCTGACGAGCGGCTGCTGCGCGCGCCGAGCTCGTCCAACGAGCCGGTGCCCGCCGACGTCGCGGTCTACGACGCGCTGGCGCAGCTGCTCGGCGCCGACCTGAAGTTCCCGGCCGGGCCGTGGCCGGAGATCTACTACGAGGCGAGCGGGACCGCGGAGCAGACCGCCTACTACGGAGCCGGCACGCTGGCGTTCACCCCCGAGCTGACGCCCGGCTTCGGCGGCCGGGAGCGCTTCCATCCGCCGTACGAGTACGTCGTCGACCAGTACCTCGGCACGGACTTCTACGAGGGCTCGAGCATCCGCGCCGCCTACCTGACCGCGTTCGACGCGGCGGTCGACACCGCGCGGCACTCGGTGATCACGGGCGAGGCGCCGCGCGGCATCGAGCTCACCATCTCCAAGCGGTTCGAGCTCGACACGTCGGCCGTGGACGGCGACGGGCCGGTGACCTCGCTGCCGCACGAGCTCCGGTCGACGATGACCGTGCCGGCGTCGGGACGCTTCACGTGGCACGTCAACCCGTCGCTGCGCCCGAGCCAGTACGCGAGCGTCCACCTCAACGAGTCGTGGACGATCACCTGCGGGCCGGGGAACAGCGGCGCGAAGCGCACCGTCGAGGTGGCGGTGGAGCGCGGCGGGACGGCGTTCGCCGACCTGAGCGAGTGCCCGCACGGGCCGCCGGTCGGACCGTTGTCAGAATCGCGACAATAGGACTCGAGCGGGGCCGGGCCTGCTCGTCCACGACGGGTGGGCTCGGCCTCGCTGTGGCGCATTTCACCGGCTGCCGGTTCGACACTTCGGCGTAGCGCCGCATCGTGCGCTGGCCTGCGCTGCCTTGACCAATCAACGTCAGCGCTGAGACAGTCGAGCTGAACGTAGGAGACGAAGTTGTTGGACTCAGCTGTGTGTCCCGGGCGTACGCCCGGCATGCGCTGGAGGGTGCCTGGGGCGGCGCGTCCGCGGACCCGCCCCAAGCCTCCCCTGCGCCCAAACGAACTTGGTTGCGCCGACCCGATCCCGCGAGGCAGGAGCCCTCCTGGGCAGGGACGGACGGCAACGATCCACGGCGACCAAGGAGACACACATGCGACGACTTCTGGTTCTGGCAGTGCTGGCGCTGGCGGCAGCCGCCATTGCAGTCCCCTCTGCATGGGCCGGCAGTGCCCACTTCATCAACAACGCGTTCAGCATCACCCGCTCGGACGACACCCTGACGGTGAGCGGCAAGGAAGCCGGTCTCGGGGACGAGGCGCAAATCCACGTCGAGCTCAGCGCCACCGCGCTGTGCATCAACGGCGGCGGCAAGCACCCCAAGGCCGTGAACAAGGCGAGCGTTTCGGCCGCGGGAGACTTCCCCGTGCAGAACGGCAAGGCCGACTTCACGCTGTCCGTGACGGCGACGTTCCAGCCCGAGTGCAGCCCGCCGATGACGGTCCAGTTCACCGACGTGACCGTCACCGACACCACGAACGGCCTGACGCACAGCTTCCCAGGCACGTTCTGACCCGCTGCGACGACCGAGGGGCGGCGACATGCCGCCCCTCAGCCGCCCGGGTAGCCTGGGGTCAATGGACGAGGGCACGCTGCGGGTGCGGCTCTGGGACGGGTTCGCCCGGCTTCAGCTCCTGCTGGGTGGGCACTCCGGGAAGGGGCACACGCTCGAGCGGGACGGGCTGGTGGCGTCGATCGTCCCGAACGCGCCCGATTCGCCGACCCTGAACGCGGCGGTGGCGCTCGATCCCGATGCGGCGCCCGCCAACCTCGAGGAGCTCGCGCAGCGGTATCAGGCGGCGAACGTCCGCCGCTGGGGCATCTGGCTCGACGGGGATGCCTCGCTCCCCGCCCAGGCCCTGGCGAGCCACCGTATGGTGGTCACGACCGCCGCCCCCGGCATGGGGGCGGCGCTCGACGACCTGCCGATCACCGCGACGGACAAGGCCGCTGCCGACCTCCTCACCGTCGGCCGCGTCAACGACATCGCCTACGGCAACTACGACGCCCGGCTGGAGCGGACCCTGACCCCGCTGCCGAACGGCGTGCTCAAGGGCTATCAGGCGTCGCTCAACGGCTCGCCCGCGGCCGTTGCGCTCGCGCTCCACCACGACCAGGACGCCGGGATCTCGTTCGTCGCCACGATCCCCAAGGCCAGGCGACAGGGCCTCGCCACCCTGGTGATGCAGCAGGCGCTCCACGAGGCCCGCACCGAAGGCTGCACGACCACCACGCTCCAGGCGACCGACGTCGGCGAGCGGCTCTACACCAACCTCGGCTACCGCCGACTGACCCTCATGCAGCTCTGGGAACGCCGGCCGTGACTACCCTCGAAGTGCTGGAAGTCCATGCCTTCCGGCCGACCACCATCCCATGGGACCGACTGGCGTTCTGGAGCGACGGTCGCGCGTTGCGCGACGAGCCCGGCAGGCGCGCGGCGCGATCAGCCGCCGCAAGCTCCTCCTGATCGCTCGCCATGCGCTGGTCATCGGCGCCGTCGCCGCCGCGTCGCTCTTCGGCGCGTACGCCGCCCTCGACACCTACGACGAGGAGCGCCAGCTCTCCGTCGGGCAGATCGAGCTCTCCGCCGACCCGCTCGAGCACGGCGCCCTCGACCTCTACGTCCCGCTCGTGGACTGGGGCGTCCGGTTCGAGGACGCGATCCGGGCGCCGATCCGCCTCAACGTCGACCTCAGGACGGTCGACCGCACGGTCGTCGGCCAAGTCGCCCAAGGCGGGAGCTTCGACCTCCAAAGAGTCCGCCGCGAAGCGCGCGACGCGATCGCCGGCTACCTGCGCAAGCTGATCGGGCTGGCGCTGCTCGGCTCGCTCACCATCGGCCTGCTCTTCGCCTTCGCCGTCCGCCACCGCGCCGGCCCGCGGCTCCGCTACACGGTCGCCACGGCGATCATCACCACGATCGCGATCGGCATCGCGCTCGTCGTCCTCTTCCCCCCGCGCGGCACGATCGACGAGCCGCAGTACTACGCGTTCGGCCCCGACATCCCGCGCGCGCTGGACGCCGTCGAGGCCGCGCAGCAGTCCTCCCGCGCGCTCGACCAGGAGCTCGACGCGCAGCTCGTCGGCCTCGCCCGCCTGGTCACCAACCCGGCCAACCTCACGCCGCTCAGCAACCGGCCGTCGCTCACGATCGCGTCCGACCTGCACAACAACTTCCTCGCGGCCCCGATCCTGCAGCGGGCGACGGGCGACGGCCCGCTCTTCTTCGCCGGGGACCTCACCGACCGCGGGTCGCCGCTGGAGGCACGGCTGGTGAGCCGGGTCACCGGACTCGGGCACCCGTTCGTCTTCGTCTCCGGCAACCACGACTCCGACTCCCTGCAGCGCGACCTCGCCCGCCGCGGCGCCTACGTCCTCACCGAGCGCGGTCAGATGAAACCGGACGGCACCTACGGCCCGCAGGTCGTCGACATCGACGGCCTGCGGGTCGCCGGCTACCGCGACCCGTTCGAGCGCCGGTCGACGGAGAACTTCCGCGACCGCTACCAGCCCTCGCCGACCCCCGCCCAGCAGGACGCCTTCACCGCCTGGCTGGCCCCGCTGATCGGGGACGTCGACATCGTCATGGTCCACGAGCCGGCGCTGATCGCGCCGGCGCTCGCGATCCTCAAGGACAATCCTCCCGCCCGGCCGCTGGTGATCATCACCGGCCACACGCACAAGGCGTCGCTGGACCGCCTCCCGGGCGTGACGGTGATCAACGGCGGCTCGGTCGGCGCCGGCGGCACCGGCAACCTCACCGAGTCGACCGACTACGGCCTCGCGCGCCTGATCTACACCACCAAGCCGAACTTCCAGCCGCTGGCCGCGGACCTCATCACGATCGATCCCGGCGACGGCTCGTCTACGGCTAAGCGTCAGCGCCTCGAGGGCGAGACCTAGAGACGTCGTGCAGGAACGCTGAGATCACCAGGTTCACCACCCAGATCACGATCGTCGCGCCCACCACCGTCCAGAACCCGCCGGCCTCGAAGTCGTCGACCACCCAATCCGTCAGCAACAGCATCAGCACGTTGACGAAGAAGTAGGCGACGCCGAGCGTGAGGATGATGAGCGGGATCGACAGGATCGCGACGATCGGCTTGACGATCCAGTTGACGACCGTGAACACGACCGCCGCCAGCAGGAGCGTGCCGAACGCGTCCCCGTAGGTCATCTCGTCGAACAGCTCGCTCGCGACCCACAGGGCGGCGAGGTTGCCGACGAGCCGGAGGGCAAGGTCAATCAGCACGTTCGAATCGTCTCACGACTCGCCAAGCCCCGGGGAGGGCGATGGCGCCCACGGCCGCCTTCACGAGCCCTCCCACGATGAAGATCGTGAAGCCGTTGTGGATCGTCCATCCCCAGCTCTCCTCGACCGAGATCTTCAGCCCGGCCAGCCCGAACGCGAAGATCACGAGCTGCCCCGCGACGAACGCGAGGAACGCGAGGCCCACGTGCCGGTCGGCGCCGTGCTCGGCCATCCACCCGATCACCCACGCGGCGACGATGAAGCCGATGATGTAGCCGCCGCTCGCGCCCCAGATCACGTCCCACCCGGACTCGCCGTCGGCGTAGAACGGCAGGAACAGGCCGAGCACCGCATACAGCCCCAGCGACGCTGCACCGCGGCGCGCGCCCAGCGTCGCGCCGACGAGGCCCACCGCGAGCGTCTGGCCGGTGATCGGCACCGGCGACCCCGGCACGTTGATGTAGAGCTGTGCGAACAGCGCGGTCAGCAGCGCGCCGCTCACGACCAGCACGGCGTCGCGGACTCGCGCGCCGGGGATGACGTCGGCGAGTACGGGGTACCGGGGCAGCGCGGCAGCGTCCATCAAATGGTTCCTTTCGTGAGGGACCCGCGGGAACCTACATCACGGCGGGCTGCCCCAGACGAGCCCCCCGCCGACGTAGCCGGTCACGCGTGTCGAGTCGGCATACGTCGTGTTGGTGCCGTAGCTGTGGTCGTTCGTCTCGTTGAGCGGCGACCAGTCCGCCTTCGCGAACCGCAGCTGGATGTCGCCCGTGGACGCGCCCGGCGCCAGCGTCCCGCCGGTGAAGCCGACCTCCAGATACGTGTCGGCTCCCGGCCGCGCGGGCGAGACCGCGACGACGCGCCGTGTGATCGCGCCGCAGCCGACGGCCGCCCAGTCGCACCACGTGTTGACCGTGCTCGAGCCGCCGTCACGGGTGAACCAGTACCGCACCTTCACCGACGCGAGGCTGAGCGGCGACTTCCCGGCGTTGACCACTTGCAGGCCCGGCTTGGCGTCGTTCGTCGAGCCACCCCGGTCGTAGTTGCGATAGCGGACCTTGACCGAGCCCGTCGGTGTCGGCGTCGGCGTCGGGGTCGGCGTCGGGGTGGGAGCGCCGGACACCGGGGACTTGATCGGGTCCAGATAGCCGTCCTTGGTCTGGTTCACCGTCGTCCAGTCGTCGTTGAGGATCCCGCCGGTGTCGCCCGAGTTCGGGTTCCATGACCAGAACGTCCAGCTCATCCCGTTCGCGCCCAGGTAGCTCGTCAACGTGCTGAGCCACTGGCGATCCGAGTCGTCGGCGAGCCTGGTCCCGAACTCGCCCAGCAGGACCGGCGCCATGCCCTGCTTGTGCAGGTAGCCCCAGTTGGCGTCCCAGTGCGCGGGCAGGTTGCTCGGATAGCCCGGCGCGCTGAACCACGGCTGGGGATACACGCTCTTCGGATAGTCGTGCGGCGAGTAGACCAGCCGCCCCGGGACGCTGAGCCGCACCGGCGCCCCGCCCGCCGACCGCAGGTTGCCACCCCACCAGTTGCACCCGCCACCGCCGCACTCGATCCCCTCGACGACGATCAGCAGGTTCGGGTTCACCGAGAGGATCGCGTTGCCGGCGCGCTCCGCCGCGAGCCGCCAGTCGGTCGCCTGGTTGCCGCTCCCCCAGGTCGCCTCGCCGTGCGGCTCGTTGTGCAGGTCGACGGCGACGACCGTGCTGTTCCCCGCGTACCGCGCTGCGAGCAGCTTCCAGTCGCCGATCCAGCGTGCCTCGCTGTACCGGCTCGTGTACCAGAGCGCCGACTGGGAGCCGGAGTCGGGCCGGTGGCGGTCGAGGATCACCTTGAGCCCGCGCGCGCCCGCGGCGGCGACGACCCTGTCCAGCACCTGGACCGGGGTCAGGCCCTGGAGGTCGGCGTTCTTGCCGCCGGAGAAGTCGATGCCGTTCGGCGTCGACCCCGCGTCGAGCATCTGGTTCGAGTACGGCAGCCGGATCGTGTTGAAGCCCTCGGCCTTGATCTGGTCGAGCATCGAGCGGTAGTCGCGCGTCCACAGCCCGTGCGGGACGTAGTTCGCGGTCTCGAAGCCGAACCAGTTCACGCCCGCGATCCGCACGGGCTGGTTGCTCGCGTCGAGGATCCGCGACCCGCTCGTGTGGAAGTAGCCGGTGCCGGCGGCGCTCGCCTGCGCCGGGAGCACCAGCAGCAGCGCCGCCACGCCCAGGAGTCTCCGCATCCCCGCCAAGGGGGCGGAGTCTTATCAGAGCGGGCCGTCGAGATAGCGCTGGAGCGTCGGGCCGATCAGCGGCACCAGCTCCTCGGCGTCCATCGACGCCAGCGGCTCGACGCGGACGACGTAACGCGCCCCGAGCAGCCCGACGACCTGCGAGGCCACGAGGTTCGCGCGCACCTCCGGCCGGTCGGCCTCGATCACGCCGGCCACCCGACCGACGACCTCGCGGCGGACGAACTCGCGCAGCGCCGCGGCGGCGCCGGGGTGCGCGCTCGCGCCCTGGACCGTCGCGAGCAGGGCGTTGCGGTTCGCGGGGTCGTCCCACACGCTCAGCAGCCGCCGCACGATCCGCTCGCCGAGCCCGGGCAGCCCGTCGGCGAGCACCGGCGGGAGGACGTCGGCGGGCCTGAGCGGGAGCTGCATCGCGGCCACGAACAGACCGTCTTTGGACTTGAAGAAGTAGTGGACGAGCGCGGGGTCGACGTCGGCTGCGGCCGCCACGTCGCGGATCCGCGTCCGGTCGTAGCCGTGCGAGGCGAAGCGCTCGCGCGCGGCGGCGAGGATCCGCTCGCGCGTGTCGGTTGCGCCGGGGCGACGCCCTCGAGGCCGGGAAGAACTCACTCGCAGGCGAATTCTATGGCTTGACACCGGCGCATATTTAACGTACTAGTTACGTAACCATGTCGTTAAGCGAGACGTTCGCCGCGCTCGGCGACCCCACCCGGCTCGCGATCGTCGAGCGGCTCGCCGAGAGCGATGCCACAGTCAAGGAGCTGGCGGAGCCGTTCGCCGTCAGCCTGCCGGCGATCTCGCGCCATCTGAAGGTCCTCGAGCGCGCCGGCCTGATTACCCGCGGCCGGTCTGCGCAGTCGCGGCCCAGCAGCCTCAACGTTCAGGCGCTTCGCGAGGCGACCACCTGGATGGACGCCCGCCGCGACCTGTGGGAGGGCCGGATGGACAGGCTCGACCGCCATCTCAAAGGAAGATGATCATGCCCACCGCCCAAGACCAGACCGTGCTCATCACCCGCGTCTTCGACGCACCGCGCGAGGCCGTGTTCGAGGCCTGGACCGACCCCGAGCGGGTGGCGGAGTGGTTCGGGCCCGAGGGATTCGAGACCGAGTCGGTCGACATCGACCTCCGCGTCGGCGGCCGCTACGAGCTCGTGATGGTCCACGCGGAGTCCCGTCATCCGGTGCGCTACGAGATCGTCGAGCTCGACCCGCCGCGGCTGCTCGTGCTCACGAGCGGGCCGATGCCCGAGATCGGCATCCACGAGCCGACGTTCACCCGCGTCGAGCTCCACGACCACGGCGACAAGACGCGCATGACCCTGAGCGACGGGCCGTACTCGGAGGCCGCGCACGCCGAGACCGGCTGGCACGGGGCGTTCGCGAAGCTCGCTGCGATGCTTGCCTGAGATCCTTGGGCGCGATGCGCCCGGTGATCGACGGCCACAACGACGTCCTCAGCCGGCTGCAGGAGGACGGCGCCGACGACACGGCGCTGCTGCGGGAGGGCACCGCTTCGATCACGGTGCCGTCGGCGCGCGCCGGCGGCCTCGCGGCCGGCCTGTTCGCGGTGCTGCCGCCACCGGGCCCGTGGGAGGTCGAGCGCGCCGCGGGCGGCTACGAGGTTCCGCCGTTCCCGGCCGTCGGCTGGGACGAGTCGACCCGCGCGAACGCCGCGCTCGCGGCGCGCATGTTCCGGCTCCTGCGGGCGTGCGACGGACACGTGCGGCTGGTGCGCGACGCCGCCGACCTCGACGCCTGCATGGCCGGCGATGCGCTCGGCGTCATCTTCCACATGGAAGGCGCAGAGGCGATCGACGCCGATCTCGACGCGCTGGAGGTCTGGCACGCCGCCGGCCTGCGCTCGCTCGGGCCGGTGTGGAGCCGCCCGAACGCGTTCGGCCACGGCGTCCCGTTCCGCTTCCCGGCGCAGCCCGACACCGGCCCCGGGCTCACGCCCGCGGGCGTCGCGCTCGTGCGCCGCTGCGCGGAGCTGGGGATCGCCATCGACGCCAGTCACCTCAACGCCGCGGGCTTCTGGGACGTGGCGCGCACGCTCGACGGACCGCTGATCGCGTCCCACTCGGGCGTCCACGCGCTGTGCCCGTCCACGCGCAACCTGACCGACGACCAGCTCGACGCCATCGCCGCCGCGGGCGGGCTCGTCGGCATCAACTTCGACGTCGGCTCGCTGCGCGAGGACGGCGCCGACGACACCGACACGCCGGCCGCCCGGATCGCCGAGCACGCGCGCTACGTGGCCGACCGCTGCGGGGTGGACCACGTCGCGCTCGGCTCGGACTTCGACGGCGCGACGATGCCCGCCGAGGTGCCGGACGCCGCCGCGCTGCCGCGCGTGCTCGCCGCCCTCGAGGCCGTGGGCTTCGAGGACGGCGAGCTCGATCGCATCGCGTGGGGGAACTGGCGGCGGGTGCTGGCCGCCGCCTGGCGTTAAAGCCCGGACTAGCCCTCGGCTCGCGCCAGCCGGTCGCGCGCGGCGGGGATCATGCCCGCGAGGGCGACGAGCAGCGCGAGCGCGGAGAGCCCGACCACGACGGCGATCGCGGGGCGGAACGTGTCGAGCGACGTCTCGCCGCCGACGACGGCGGTGATGATCGCCAGCCCGATCGCGCCGCCGAGCTGGAACGAGGTGTTGACGAGCCCCGAGGCCAGGCCCTGCTCGTGGTCGGGGATCCCGGCGACGGCCTGGATGTTCTGGCTCGGGAAGCAGAGCGCGAACCCGAACCCGAGCAGCAGCATGGTCGGCAGCATCAGGCCGAGGAACGACGGCGAGCCGTCGAAGCGAAGGAAGAGCGCGTAGCCGATCAGGAACGAGACGGTTCCCACGGCGATGATCGGCGCGGTGCCGTAGCGGTCGATGAGCGGGCCGATCCTCGGCGATCCGACCGCGACCAGCAGCCCGCCGGGCAGGAACGCCAGTGCGGTCTCGACCGGCGACCAGCCGTGCATCGTCTGCAGGTACAGCGTGCCGACGAACTGGAACCCGACGTAGGCGCCGAACATCAGGGCCATCCCGAGGTTGGCCCGCACCAGCGGGCCGCTGCGCAGGATCCCGAGGCGGACGAGCGGTTGCGGCGCCCGCGACTCGATCGTCACGAAGGCCGCGAGCAGCGCGGCGACGAGAGCGAACGCGCCGATGGTCAACGGATCGCTCCAGCCGACCTCGGGCGCCTCGACCACGGTGCGCACGAGCAGGAGCATGGCCGCCGTGATCGTCATGGCACCGGCGATGTCGTAGCGACGCTTCTGGCCGGGGATGATCCGATCGCGCGGGACGACGTTCCGTGCAACGAGCAGGATCGCCAGCGCGAACGGGACCGGGAGGAGGAACGTCCAGCGCCAGCCGAGCTCCGTCAGCAGGCCGCCGAAGACGAGCCCGAGCGAGAAGCCGCTCGCGCCCGTGGCGGTGTAGTAGGCGAGGGCGCGGTTGCGGTTCGGGCCCTCCTCGAACGTGGTGGTGATGATCGAGAGGCCGGCCGGCGCCGTGAACGCCGCGCTCATGCCCTTGAGCACGCGGGTGACGACGAGCAGGGTCCCGTCGTTGACGAGGCCGCCGACGGCCGAGGCGGCGATGAAGACGGTGAGCCCGATCACCAGGACCCGTTTGCGGCCGAGTAGATCGGCGGCGCGGCCGCCGAGCAGCAGCAGGCCGCCGTAGCCGAGCACGTAGCCGGACACCACCCACTGGAGCTGCGAGGTCGTGAGGCCGAGCTCTTCGCGGATCGACGGCAGCGCCATGCCGACCATCGAGACATCGAGCCCGTCGAGGAAGAGGACGCCGCACAGCACGGCAAGGAGCGCCCAGGTGCGGGCATCCCAGAGCGGCGCAGCAGGAGTTGGGGAGGAACGCATCGCCGGGACTATATATGCATCTGCAAATATTGCCTAGTAATAACTTGTGAAGGCATAATATGCAGCGTCCTGGTATAATCCGGGCGCAGATGGGGACCTCGAACGACCAAGTGCTCGTCGCGGCGTGGCGTGAGCTGCTCGAGCGCCACGCACGCACCACCGCGTCGCTGGAGCGCAGGCTCCAGCACGACCACGGCCTCGGCGTGAGCGAGTACGAGGTCCTCGAGCGGCTCGCGGGCGCAGGCAAGGACGCTCGGATGCAGGAGCTTGCCGACGCGGTGCACCTCTCCCAGAGCGCGCTCTCGCGCGTGGTCGCGCGGCTCGAGGCCGACGGCCTGGTGACGCGCGGCATGTGCCCCGAGGACCGGCGCGGGATCAAGGCGTGCCTTACCGACAGCGGCCGCCAGCGCTACGAGGCCGCGCGGCCGACGCACCGCGAAGTGCTCGCCGAAACGCTCTGACGAACGCCACACGTCTCGCGGACGATCTCGGCTAGCGTCCGCCGAGTTCGCCGAGGCCGGCACGTACGAGCTGCGCGCCGGTGACGGCGATCACCAGGCCTGCTCCGTCGGCCGGATGAGGATCTCGTTGATCGCCACGTGGCGCGGGCGGGTGACGACGTACTCGATGGCGTCGGCGATGTCGTCGGCGTTCATGCGCTCGAGGCCGCGGAAGCGCTCCCGCACGGCCTCCCGCACGCCGTCGCGGATGTGGTCGGTCAGCTCGGTCGCGACCGCGCCGGGCTCGACCAGGGAGACGCGCAGGTGGCGCTCGGCGAACTCCTGGCGAAGCGACTCGCTGAACGCGCCGACGCCGAACTTCGTGAGGTTGTACACGCCCGAGCCGCTGCGGGGCACGCGGCCGGCCACGGAGCTGATGTTGACGAGGTCGGCCACGCGGCGCGGCGCGTCCTCGGCGGCCTTCAGGAGGTGCGGGATCGCCGCATGGGAGACGGAGAGGACCCCCTGCACGTTGACCGCGACCATCTGCTCCCACTCCTCCAGCGGCGCCTCCGCAGCCGGGCCGAGCAGCATCACGCCGGCGTTGTTGACGACGGTGTCGAGCCGCCCGAGCTCCGCGACGGTCCGCTCGACCGCCTCGGTCGCCTGCTCCCGCTCCGCGACGTCGGCCTCGATGACCAGCGCATCGATGTCGGCGGCGAGCGCCTCGAGCCGATCCTTCCGCCGAGCCGCCACCGCGACCTTCGCCCCGGCGCGCGCCAGCGCCCGAGCGGTCGCCTCCCCGATCCCACTGCTCGCGCCGGTGACCAGCGCAACTGTGCCGTCCAGTCGTTCACCCATGGGGTAGATGGTGGCGATCGGAGTGCCGTCGAGCGGCAACGCGCCAGCTTCGCGAAGGCGGCTAAAGGTCTGCGAGGCGGCTGCCGATAACCAGAGATACGAGCCGCCTCCTCCCGGGCGGCTCTGTCTCGTTAAGGGCCGGCGAGTGGTGGGGGCAGGATTCGAACCTGCGAAGGCAGAGCCAATGGGTTTACAGCCCATCCCCTTTGACCGCTCGGGAACCCCACCGGGGACGGCGGCAGTCTAGCGCGGCGCGGCGGGCCAAAAACGGCCGCCGCGCCGGCACAAGACTCAGGCCGAGTCGCGGAGGCGCTGGGCCTCGGGGAGCGACTCGAGCTTCTTCAGCGTGTGGTTCTCGATCTGCCGGATCCGCTCGCGCGTCACGTTGAACGCGCGGCCGACCTCCTCGAGCGTGTACGGGCGGGCGCCCGTGAGCCCGAAGCGCATCTCGATGACCTCCCGCTCGCGCTGCGGCAGTGCGTCGAGCGCGCGGCGGACGTTCTCCTTGCGGAGGTTCTCGGAGGCCATCTCGAACGGGGAGATCGCGGCGTCGTCCTCGACGAAGTCGCCGAGCTCGGACTCCTCCTCCTCGCCGATCGGCTTCTCGAGCGAGACCGGCTGCTGGGCCATGCGCAGGATGTCCCGCACCTCGCGCGCCGAGCACTCGAGCTCGCGCGCGATCTCGTCCGGCAGCGGCTCGCGGCCGAGCTGCTGGACGAGCTGGCGCTCCACGTGCACGACCTTGTTGAGCTTCTCCACCATGTGGACGGGGATGCGGATCGTGCGGCCCTTGTCCGCGATCGCCCGCGTCACCGCCTGGCGAATCCACCAGGTCGCGTAGGTCGAGAACTTGTATCCGCGGCGGTAGTCGAACTTCTCGACCGCGCGGATGAGGCCGAGCGAGCCCTCCTGGATGAGGTCCAGGAACGACAGACCGCGCCCGAGGTAGCCCTTGGCGATGGAAACCACGAGACGGAGGTTCGCCTCGACCATCTCCTGCTTGGCCATCAGATCGCCGCGCTCGATCCGCTGGGCGAGCGCCACCTCGCGCTCGGCCGTCAGCAGCTGGACGCGGCCGATCGACCGGAGGTAGAGCCGCAGCGAGTCCAAGCTCGGCTCGACGGTGAGGTCGATCTCCGGCTTGCGGGGGGCGTCGGGGAGCTTCCCCGACGCGCCGGCGGGCTCGAACCGGCGGCCTTCTGCGACCGCGGGACGCCCGTCCTCGGCGTTCACGACATCGATCCCCTGGTCCTCCAGGTAGGCGTGCAGCTCGGCGACCTGCTCCTTCGTGACCTCCACCTCTTCGAGACAAGAGGTGATCTGCTCGAACGTCAGGAACCCCCGCTCCTGGCCCTCGAGAATCAGCGGGCGAAGCTCATCGATCTCGATGATCGAGACGTCACTCGCGAGCAGTGCATCGGTCTTGGTGCCCAAATCCCTCGAATCCTTCGGGACGTCAAGGTCGAGCGCACCCCGCCTCCACGGGTCGCTCCTTCCGTCTATGTCGTTCTGCAGCCTCGCTGCGCCGCGACTTCGGTCGCGAAATAGGCCGGGGCACAAGGCCATCCGTTGCCTTCTCTGCACGGCTTTGTAGCACGGGTTTCCGAATCTGTCCTGTCCGAATGGGTGATCCTTGTGCCCGAATGGGTGATTCTTCACCAGTTGGCGCGCCGTGACGACCTACTAGCCTTGAGGGCGCGATGTCGGAAATCACACTCGTAGATGTCCAGGCTCAGGCGCCGACGCTGGCCGTTTCGCTCTCGCGCGTGGGCGTCACGAACGTCGAGAAGGTCATCCGGATCCAGGCCAACGGCAGCGAGCAGCTGTACTCCGCGCGGCTGGACTGCTTCGTCGATCTGGGCCCTGAGCAGAAGGGCGCGCACATGTCGCGCTTCGAGGAGGTCGTCAACGACGCGCTCGGCGAGGTCGTGATCGGCGAGGCGGCGCTGCGAGCCGAGACGCTCGCGAAGCACATCGCCGAGAAGATCCGCGACCGTCAGGATGCGAGGCGAGCCGAGGTCCACGTCGAGGCCCGCTACCCCGAGCACAAGCCGGCCCCCGTGTCCGGCATCGTCACGCAGGAGATCTACTCGCTGCTCGGGGTCGCTGTGGCCAGCGAGTTCGGCACCCGCCGGCTCGTCGGTGTCCGCGCCCAGGGCATGACGGCGTGCCCGTGCGCGCAGCAGCTGGTCAAGGGCCGCTCGCGCGAGCGCCTGACCGCCGACGGCTTCTCCGAGGACGAGATCGAGCGCATCTTCGAGGCGGTCCCCGTCGCGACCCACAACCAGCGCGGGCTCGGGACCCTGCACGTCGGCTGCCCGGAGGACTGCGACAACGACATCGACGCCGAGGCGCTGCTCGCGATCGTCGAGGACTCGATGTCGTCGGAGATCTACGAGCTGATGAAGCGCTCGGACGAGGGCGCAGTGGTCGAGAAGGCCCACCGCCGGCCGCGGTTCGTCGAGGACTGCGTCCGCGAGATGGTCCGCGGCGTGATCGACGGGCTGCCGATCCTCACGGACCGGCACTTCGTCTCAGCGCGCCAGGAGAACCTCGAGACGATCCACCAGCACAACGTGACCGCCGAGCGGTTCGGGCTGGTGGGCGAGATGCGGCGCGAGCTGCAGACCGGCGAGCACTCGGAGCATCACGTCTCGATGCGCGAGTGGCTCGACGGCCGCGCCTGAGCGGACGCTGCCGGGCATGGTGATCGTCGACGCCCCCTTCACCCCGGAGGAGCTGGCGCCGACGCTCAAGCCGCTGCTCGAGGCGTCGCTCCTCCCGCGGCGCGCCTACGTCGACGACGGCGTCGCGGCGTGGGAGGCGCAGCGTTTCTTCCTCGGCGGCTGGATGTGCGTCGCGCACGTCTCGGCCGTTGCCGGGCGCGGCGACTTCGTCACGGCCGAGGTCGGCGGCGAATCGATGCTGTTCGTCTCAGGCCGCGGTTTCTTCAACGTCTGCCGCCACCGCGGCTCCCGCCTGCTGACCGAGCGGGAGGGCACGGTCCGCCGGATCCAGTGCCCGTACCACGCGTGGAGCTACGGGTTCGACGGCATGCTCCAGAACGCGCCGCAGACCGACGAGCTGCACGACTTCGACCCCGCGTGCCACGGGCTCCGGCCGGTCCGCACGGAGACGCTCGGCGGACTCGTGTTCGCCGACCCGTCGGGGACCGCGCCGTCGCTCGCCGAGCACGTCGGCGCCCTCGTGCAGGAGCTCGACCGCTACCGCACCGCCGACCTCGAGCGGGCCGCCCGCATCGACTACGACGTCAAGGCCAACTGGAAGGCGATCGTCGAGAACTACTCGGAGTGCCTGCACTGCCCCGGCGTGCACCCCGAGCTCAACCGGCTCAGCCACTACCGGAGCGGCCGGGACTACGAGGGGCCGGGCGCCTGGTGCGGCGGCTCGATGACGCTCAACGACCACGTCGCCACGATGAGCACCAACGGCGGGAGCGCCACCCGCCCGAACATCGCAGGCGTCGACCCGCGCACGGTCCTCTACTTCGCGATCTTCCCGAACTGCCTGATCTCGCTGCACCCGGATTACGTGATGCTGCACACGCTGTGGCCGCGCGGGGCCGCCCGCACCGAGGTCGTCTGCGAGTGGTTCTTCGAGCCGGAGACGATGCAGCGACCCGAGTTCGACCACACCGACGCGGTCGAGTTCTGGGACCTCGTCAACCGCCAGGACTGGCGCGTCTGCGAGCTCTCCCAGCTCGGCCTCGGCTCGGCCGGCTACACCCCCGGCCGCTACACGCAGGTCGAGGGCACAGTGCACGACTTCGACCGGATGGTCGCGGAGCGGTACCTCCGCTGAGCGCTACCGGGGGGCTGCGTGTGACGCGCGGGCGTGGAGCAGCGCGCGGAAGCCGAAGAAGTAGTCGGCGCCCGAGTAGACGGTGACAGCGACCGTCACGTAGACGAGCGCGTCAACCCACGCGGGCGAGCCGTCGACCGCGATCAGCGCGAGCACCATCGCGATCTGGAGGACGGTCTTGACCTTCCCCCACAGGTTGGCGGCGAGCACGTGCCCCTGCTCCATCGCCATCTGCCGCAGGCCGGTGACCGCGAACTCGCGCGCGATGATCACCATCGCCACCCACGCCTGCAGGCGGTCGAGCGCGACCAGCGAGACGAGGGCGCTGGTGACCAGGAGCTTGTCGGCGAGCGGGTCCATCAGCTTGCCGAAGGTCGACTCGCTGTCCTGTCGGCGCGCGAGCCAGCCGTCGAGCGCGTCGGTGAAGCTCGCGAGCACGAACACGCCGGCGGCGAGTGCGTCGCTCGAGAAGCCGGACAGCAGCGCGGTGACCAGCACCGGCACCAGCAGGATCCTGAAGACCGTCAGGGCGTTCGGGACGTTGAGCTCGAACAGGGCCGGGAGGCTACCGCGCAGTTGCACCCGCACTGGCCACCACGACGAGCGCGATCGCGAGCCACTCGGTGGCGCCGAGCGCCTGGCCGAGCACGATCAGGCCGGCGAGGGCGGCGACCGCCGGCTCGAGCGACATCAGCACGCCGAACACGCGCGCCGGCAGGCGCCGTAGCGCCTCCAGCTCGAAGGAGTACGGGATCACCGAGGAAAGCAGCGCCACCGCCGCGCCGGCGGCGAGGATCTCCGGCGCGAGAAGGTCGGCGCCGACGCCCGCGGGCAGCGTCGCGAGCGCGCCGAACACCATCGCGATGGCCAGCCCCGAGCCGCCCGGGAACACCCGCCCGGTGCGCGCCGAGAGCACGATGTACCCGGCCCACAGACCGCCCGCGGCCAGCGCGAACGCGATGCCGGCGGCGTCGAGCGACCCGCCGCCGGGATCGGCGAGCAGCAGGATCCCGCCCGCCGCCAGCGCGACCCACAGCAGGTCCAGCGGCCGCCGCGACCCGGCGACGGCGACCGCCAGCGGGCCCCAGAACTCGATCGTGACCGCGACCCCGAGCGGGATCCGGTCCATCGCCTCGTAGATGCAGAGGTTCATCAGCCCGAGCGTGATCCCGAACGCCGCCGCCAGCCGCAGGTCGGCGGCCGGGTGGCCGCGCACGCGCGGGCGCCAGATCGCGAGCAGCACCAGCGCCGCGATCGCGAGCCGCAGGAACGCCGCCCCGGCGGCGCCGATCTCGTCGAAAAGCGTGACGGCGTACCCGGCCCCGAACTGCAGCGACGTCACGGCGACGACGACCAGCGCGACGCCGCGCGCCTCCTCGCTCGGTGAATGCAGGTGGCCGGCGCCCGTGCGCGAACCCTATGGGTTCATGGCTCCTTTACGCGAGGTTCAGGGCCCCCTGGTTGGGTGCCGGGTGTGACCCGGATCGCGATCGTCGACCCCCAGCCGGCCGTGCGGGCCGGGCTGGCGATGCTCCTGCGCACGGAGCCGGGCCTCGTCCCCGTGGGCGCCGCGAACGGCGTCCGCGACGGCATCGAGCTGGTCGAGCGGCTGCGCCCCGCGGTCGTCCTGCTCGAGCACCACCTGCTCGACGGCGACGGCCTGTCGCTCACGCGGCGGCTGAAGGCCCTGCCGGAGCCGCCGCGCGTGATCCTCTACACGGCGGACCCGGACGGCGGGCTCGTGCTGCCTGCCCGCGTGGCGGGCGCCGACGGGCTCGTGGACAAGGCCGCGCCGCCCACGGAGCTCTTCGACGCGATCCGCACGGTCGCACGTGGCGACACGTGGCTCCCGCCGCTCGATGTTCACGACCTCGACGCCGCGGCCCACCGCGTCCACCCCGAGGACCTCGCGCTCCTGGCGATGCTCGTCGACGGCACGCCTCCCGGCGACGCGGCCGACACCCTGCGGCTCGACCGCCGCAACGTCGGCCACCGGATCGAACGCGTCCTGGGGCGGCTGCGAGCCGGAACGCCCGCAGCCGCCTGAGCCCGGATCAACCGATCCCCGCGGCGCCTCGATTTGATTCCGGCCCGCCCGTTCGCCAGAGCCGATCCACGGCGCCTGGGGAATCCCTAGTCGTTGCCCGCGCAACCCTCGAATCGCCGGCGCCCGGCTACTATCAGCCGCCATGCCCTTGGTCCCGATGGTCATCGAGCGCACGGCGCGCGGCGAGCGCGAGTTCGACATCTACTCGCGGCTGCTCAACGAGCGCATCGTCTTCCTCGGCAGCCCCGTCGACGACCAGGTGGCGAACCTGATCGTGGCCCAGCTCCTGCACCTCGAGTCGCAGGACCCCGACAAGGACATCTCGATCTACATCAACTCGCCGGGCGGCTCGATCTACGCCGGCCTCGCGATCTACGACACGATGCAGTTCATCAAGCCCGACGTGGCGACGATGTGTGTCGGGATCGCGATGTCGATGGGCTCGCTGCTGCTGGCCGGCGGCGCGGCGGGCAAGCGCATGTCGCTGCCCAACTCGCGCATCCTCATCCACCAGCCGTCAGCGGGCTTCGAGGGCCAGTCGACCGACATCGAGATCCACGCGGCCGAGATCCTCAAGACCCGCAAGCGGGTCGACGAGATCTACGCCAAGCACACGGGGCAGGAGGAGGAGACGGTCCACCGCGACATGGAGCGCGACCGCTTCTTCACCGCCGACCAGGCCGCCGAGTACGGCCTCATCGACCGCGTCATCAGGGAGCACTAGCCGGGCCGCGGTTGCGCTGGCGGCAGCGCCGGCGAACGTCAACTGCGGCTGGGTGGGGAGGCGGTGGGCGAAGGCTTCGTGCAATTCTCGACGTGTCCGGCTCGTGGATTTCACAAAACCCCTCGTATGCGGCGGAAACGTGAAACCGCCGCCGGTGGACCGTCCGAAATTTCACGAAACCGCCGGTCCCCCGCCTCCCTTACCTGCGCAGTTGCAGTTCGTCCCTAAGGCACCGCTTCGATGCGGTGCTCGATCGAGCCGAGGCGCTCGACCTCGATCCGCACCGTGTCCCCCGGGTTGAGGTACTGCGGGGGCTTCATCGCCATCCCGACGCCCTCGGGCGTGCCGGTGAGGATGATGTCGCCGGGCTCGAGCGTGCAGGTCTCGGAGATGAAGGCGACGAGCTCGCGCGGGCCGAAGATGAGGTCGTCGGTGGTGGAGTCCTGGCGCTGCTCGCCGTTGACCCACGAGCCGATCCGCAGGTCCACGACGTCCGGAAGCTCGTCGACGGTCGTGATCCACGGGCCCCACGGGCACGAGGTGTCGAAGCCCTTCGCGCGCGTCCACTGCGGCTCGCGGCCCTGGAGGTCGCGGGCCGTGAGGTCGTCGGCCACCGCCCACCCGGCGATCTCGCCCGCCGCCGCCGATCACCACCACCAGCTCGGCTTCGTAGTCGAGCTGCTCGACCACCCGCGGCCGGCGGACCGGGCCGCCGGGTGGGACGCTCGAGCTCGGGAGCTTCATGAACGTGATCGGGAACTTCGGCAGCTCGGCGCCCGACTCCGCGGCGTGCGCCGCATAGTTCAGGCCGATGCCGAAGATCGCGCGCGGGACCGGCACCGGCGCCAGGAGCGTGACCTCGGCGAGCGGGAATGACAGGCCGGTCGCGGGCTCGCGGTCGCCGGAGGCCAGACGGTCGCGCACGGTGCCCGACTCGAACGCCACGACCTCCTCGCCGCGCACCTCGCCCGCGCGCGCAGCGCCGGTCTGAGGGTCGGTAAATGTCGCCAGCTTCATCGTGGGGCCGGGACCCTAGACGGATTTCCCATTTCAGGGCGCGAGGGCAGGGCCGACAATGGCTCCGTGGACGCAAGCGCGATCAAGGCGGCAGCCGCCGCGACCTCGGCGACCTACCGCTCGTTCGCCGACGCGACGCGGTCCGTGCTCGACCTGCTCGAGCGCCACCTCCCGGACGCGGTGACCTACCTCGCGCACCTCGACCGCGGGCAGTTCATCCACCGCATCGTCGACACCCGCAACGGCACCGGCGTCGGCCTGCGCTCGAACCTCGCGATCCCGCTCGGGGACGCGTTCTGCTCCCACATGGCGGAGGACCGCGCGCCGCGGCTGTGCAACGACGTCGCCCGCGACCCGGTCTATGCGTCGCTGCCGATGCAGGACCGCGTCGGCGCGCGCGCCTACCTCGGCGTGCCGCTCGAGCTGTCGGACGGGACCCGCGTCGGCTCGCTGGCCGCGCTGCGCCACTCGAGCGAGCGCTTCACGGATGCCGACGAGCAGCTCTTCCTGATGCTCGCGCGCGTGCTGGCGTCCGAGCTCGAGCGCGAGAGCAACGAGCGCGACCTGCGGCGCTTCAACGACATGCTGCGCGACCAGGCCCGCGGCATGGGCGCGATCGGTCGCGTCGCCCGCGCGCTGTCAGCCGCCGACGACGCCCGGACCGCCGTCTGCGAGGCCGCCTGCGAGGTCGCGGGCGCGCCCGTCGCGTTCCTGCTCGAGCCCGCCGGCCGGGAGTTCGTCTCGACCGCCATGGCGGGCGTCGAGATCGCGCCGGTGACGATCCAGCCGCGCGGCGACTCGCCCGGCCCGGGTCGCGCGTTCACCTCGAAGGAGACCTACTTCGTCGCCGACGCCCGCACCCACCCCGCCCTCGCGGCGCCGCTGGTGGAAGCGACCGGCGCGCGCTCGGCGGTGTTCGAGCCGATCCTGCGCGACGGCCAGGTGGCGGGCGTGCTGATCGTGGTCTGGCAGGTGCCGATCGAGGCGCTGCCCGACGCGCCGGCAGGCGTCCTGCGGCTGCTCGCAGCCCAGGCGGCGGTGGCGATCGAGCACTCGACGCTGCGCAGCCGCATGGGCGCGCTGGCGCTGACCGACGCGCTCACCGGCCTGGTCACGCGGCGCGTGTGGGAGGAGGAGCTGCCGCGCGAGATGGCCCGCGCCCGCCGCGGGGACTCGCCGCTGGCGCTGGCGGTGCTCGACATCGACCACATGAGCGCGTTCAACATGCTGCGCACCGAGCGAGAGGGCGACCGGCTGATCAAGGAGACCGCCGCCCGCTGGCGCGGCGAGCTGCGCGAGGTCGACCTGCTGGCCCGCCTGGAGGGCACCGAGTTCGGGGTGCTGCTGCCGAGCTGCGGGCTCGGCGAGGCCGTCGACGTGCTCGACCGCGTCCGCGCGGCGACGCCGCGCGGCCAGACCGCCTCCGCGGGCGTGGCGCGCTGGGACGGCGAGGAGCCGGTCGAGCTGCTGCTGGTCCGCGCGCAGGACGCGCTCGCGGCCGCCAAGGAGGCGGGCCGCAACCTCACGATCGCGGCTGACTGAGTCCCTAGAGTTCGCGGCGTGATCGTCGCCGCACCGCAGATCCTCACTCCCGACGGGCTCGTGGCGGACGCGGCTGTCGTGGTGGAGGACGGGCGGATCGCCGAGGTCCGCCCCGGCGGTGGCGGGGACGTCACGCTGCCCGACGGCATCCTCGCGCCCGGCCTGGTCGACCTCCAGGTCAACGGCTGCTTCGGGATCGACTTCGGCGACGCCGGCGCCGACGGGTGGCGCGAGGCGGCTTGGCGGCTGCCGGAGACCGGCGTGACCGCGTTCCTGCCGACGCTCATCACGGCGCCCGTCGACGACCTGGTCGAGGGGTTACGGCGCGCCGGAGAGATAACGGGCGCCGACGGCGCCCGGGTGCTCGGCGTGCACGTCGAGGGCCCGTTCCTGGCTGCCGCTCGCCGCGGAGCGCACGACGCCGGGCTGTTCGTCGACCCAGCGCCGGAGCACATCGCCGCGCTGCTCGAGCCGGGGACGATGGCGCTGCTCACGCTGGCGCCCGAGCGGCCGGGGGCGCTCGAGGCGATCGCGCGGCTGCGGGATGCCGGCGTGGTAGTGAGCGTCGGCCACACCGACGCAACCGCCGACCTCGTGCTCGCCGCGGCGGGCGCCGGCGCTCGTATGGTCACGCACGTCTTCAACGCGCAGCGCGGCATCCATCACCGCGAGCCGGGCGTCGCCGGAACCGGGCTAAGCGATCCGCGGCTCGTGTGCGGGCTGATCCTCGACGGCCACCACGTGTCCGACGCCGTCGCCCGGATCGCGCTCGCCGCCGCGCCCGGCCGGATCGCGCTCGTCACCGACGCGATCTCCGCCGCCGGGATGCCGGCCGGGCTGTACGAGCTCGGCGGCCGGCCGGTGATCGTCCGCGACGGCGAGCCGCCGAAGCGGCCGGACGGGACGATCGCCGGCGCGAACCTGCGGCTCGACGACGCGGTCGCCCGCGCCGCCGCGCTCGGGCTCGATCCGGCGGCCGCGATCGAGGCGGCCTCGCGCGTGCCGGCCGACGTACTCGGCCGTCCGGACCTCGGCCGCATCGCCCCGGGCGCCGCCGCCGACCTCGTCTGGCTCGGGCCCGACCTCCGCGCCCGCGCCACGTGGGTCGGCGGCCGGCTCGTGTACGGGAGCCCCGCGTGATCGCCGCCCGCGCACGGTTCCTCCGCGGCGGCGTCGCCCTCGGGACCCCCGCGTGATCGCGGTCGGTACGCCGTGACGACGCGGATGCGCGCCGAGATCGGCGAGCAGCCCGCGGCGGTCGCCGCGACGCTCGACGCTCTGCTGCCGCTGGCGCACGAGATCGAGCGGGTCGCCGCGGGCACGCGGCACGTGCTGTTCATCGCCCGCGGCTCGTCGGACAACGCCGCGGTCTACGGGCAGTACCTGTGCAGCGTCCGGGGAGGGCGGCTCGCGACGCTCGCGTCACCGTCGGTCGCGACCGCCTACCGCGCGCAGGTGGACCTCGACGGCGTGCTGGCCGTCGCGGTGTCGCAGTCCGGCCGCACAGAGGAGATCGTCGCGACGCAGGACTGGGCGCGCGGGTGCGGCGCGCGCACGGTGGCGATCACGAACGAGCTCGGCTCCCCGCTCGCCGAGCGCGCCGACCTCGCACTCGTCACGCTGGCCGGCGAGGAGCTGGCGGTCCCCGCGACGAAGACGTTCACGACCCAGCTCGCGGCGCTGGCGGTCCTCGCCCTGGCGCTCGGCGGCGACCGCGCGGGGCTGGAGCGTCTGCGCGAGGTCCCGGGCGCGATCCAGCGCGCGCTCGGCGCGGCGGGCGCGGCCGAGGAGCTCGCCGCCCGGCTCACCTACGTGCAGCGCCTCGTGGTGTCCGCGCGCGGCTACGCCTACGCGATCGCCCGCGAGCTCGCGCTCAAGCTCGAGGAGGCCTGCTATGTGACCGCGCTCGGGCTCTCGTACGCCGACCTCGAGCACGGCCCGATCGCGGTCGTCGACGCCGACACGCCCGCGCTGCTGATCGCCGCGGAGCGCGACGCCGCGATGCTCGACGCCATGACCGCGCTGGCCCGCCGCTGCCGCGACGACGGCGGTCACGTCTACGGGATCGGCGGCGACGACGCCTTCACGGCGGCCTGCCACGCCGCGCTCCCCGACCCGGGCCTGCCGCCGGAGCTCGCGCCGTTCACGCTCGTCGTTCCCGGCCAGCTGCTGACCGAGGCACTCGCGCGGGCCAAGGGCATCGACCCCGACCGCCCGCGCGCGCTGCGCAAGGTGACGCAGACGTCCTAGTGGTCCCGGCCGTAAGTTCGGCGCATAACCCGGCGGAGTCCGGGTCGTGTCTGCCGGTGCACGGCAGGCGCTCGCATGCTGGTGGCACGTGTGCGCCTGCCGAGTGCCGGCAGACGCGGGCCGGGCCCGTCGGAATGCGTCGTACTTGCGGCCGGGGCCACTTAGCGCGGCTGCCGCGCGGCGGCTCAGCGCCGCCGCGCGGCCTCGCGCTCGAGCAGCGCGTTCCCCCGTTCGAGCTGCTCGACGGTCGACTTCGCGACCGAAGCTGCGCCGACCTGGCGGTTGATCCGCCCGTTGATCACGCGGTGCTCCTCGCCGGTGGAGCGGGCCACCGCCGCCACCAGCGCCCGCCGCTCGTCGCGCAGGCGCTCGCGCCGCTCGTGCGGCGACTCGGGCTCGGGCTCCGGCGCGGTCGTCGCGAACGCCATCGCGGCCGGCGCCGCCTCCGCGAACAGCTGCAGCGCTTCGCCGGGCTGCGTCGTCTGCAGCACGTCCTCGTCGCGCCGAGCGCTCGACCACAGCGCCCGGAACGCCTCCTCCGACTCCGTTCGCTCGCCGCGCTCGACCGCCTCGCCCTCCGGCTCGAGCGCCAGCGCGTGGTTGCGCTCCTCCTCGATCTGCGCGGCGAGGGCCTTCAGCGCGGGGTCCGAGGGCAGGAAGAGGTGACTCATCTGATGCTTTTCCCACCCACCCGCCCGAGTGCGGCGGATGAAGCGGCCCACGACCTGGCGGAAGAACAGCTCCGTGCGCGCGGTGGTCGCGTAGACGCCGACGCGGAGGCGCGGCACGTCGACGCCCTCGGACACCATGAGGACCGACACGAGCCAGCTGCCGTCCCCGGCGGCGAAGCGCTGGATGCGGTCGGACGCGTCGGGCGCGTCCGAGGTGACGATCGCGGGCCACTCGCCGGCGATCCGTGCGAGCCGTGCGGCGAGCCGCTCGGCGTGCTCCTTGTCGATCGCCACTACGAGCCCGCCCGCGTCCGGGTGCGAGCCGCTGCGCAACCCGGTGAGCTCGGCGTGCGCGTCGCGCAGGACGTGCGTGACCCAGTCGCCGTCGGGGTCGAGCGCCGTGCGCAGCCGCCGCGCGGCCTCGACGGCGGGCAGCCCGACCGAGAAGTCCGCCGACCGGCGGCGGCCGTCGCTCATCCACTCCATCTCGCCGCCGTAGGTGTGGAAGGTCACGGGGCGGCACACGCCGTCGAGCAGCGCGTCGGTGTAGCCGTAGGCGAAGTCGGCGCGCGAGACGCCCTCGTCGTCGTACTCCACCCACGGGATCGGCGTGTTGTCGGACCGGAACGGCGTGCCGGAGAGCAGGAGCCGGAACCGCGCGCGCTCGAACGCGGCCAGCGTGCTGCGACCCCACGCGGCGAGCTCGCCCATGTGATGGGGCTCGTCGGCGATCAGCAGTGTCGGCGCCTCCGCGCAGCGGCGCCGGTGCAGGCGCGGACCGGCCGCCAGCGTCGCGTACGTGACGGCGATCCCGTGCCGGTCGCGCGGCTCCGGCCCGGCGGCGTTCGGCCGGTTGGGCTCGAGGTCGATGCCGTAGCGGGCCGCGTCGAGCGCCCACTGGCGGCAGATGTGGGTCGTCGGCGCGACGACCGCCACGCGCGCGACCCGGCCCTCGGCCAGCATCCGGTGCGCCACGTGCAGGCCGAACGTCGTCTTGCCGGCCGCCGGGGTCGCGGAGGCGAGGAAGGTCTCGCCGTCGTGCGTCGCCACGGCGGCTGCGGCGGCCTGCTGCCAGGCGCGCAGGGGCCGGCCGGCGGGCCACGCGGGCAGCGGGCGACCGCGCCGGAAGGCGGGATTGGTGACCGCAGACGTCAAGGGCGCAGCAGGCTGCCAGACAGCGAGGACGGAACCGCGTCTTGGCTGCCAGACGACGAGGACGGAACCGCGTCCTATCGTGTCTGTCGATGATCGCGGTGACGCACTTCTCCGATCCAGCGTGCCCGTGGGCGTACTCCTCCGGCCCGGCGTTCGCGATTCTGCGCTGGCGCTACGGCGCCCAGCTCGAGTGGCGGCACGTGATGATCGGCCTCGGCGAGACGCGCGAGCACTACCGCCGCCGCGGGATGACGGGGGAGTCGCAGGCCCGCACGTACCGGAACTTCCGCCGCCGCGGGATGCCGTTCGCGACCACCCCGCGGCCGGGCCCGCACGCGACCTGGCCGATGTGCCGCGTGGTCGTGGCCGCCCGCCGGCTTGCCCCGGAGCGCGAGTGGGCCGTGTTCCGCGCGCTCCAGTTCGCGCAGTTCACGAGCACATTGGCGCTCGACGAGCCCGCCGGGATCGAGCAGGCGCTGTCGTGGGTGCCGGGCGTCGACGCCGCGGCGCTGTTGCGCGCGTCGACCGAGCCCGAGACCGAGGAGCTGTTCGCCGCCGACCGCGCGCTCGACCGCTCGGCCGCCGGCGGCGCGACCGAGTTCCAGGATCGCTCCGCGACGACGCCCGAGGGCGAGGTCCGCTACACCGCGCCGAGCCTCATCCTCGCGACCGCCGACGGGCGCAGCCTCGAGGTCGGCGGGTTCCAGCCGGTCGAGGCCTACGACGTCGCGATCGCCAACCTCGACCGCACGCTGGAGCGGCGCCCGCCCGCCGACGACGCGGCCGAGGTGCTGGCAGCGTTCCCGGACGGCCTGGCCACGGCCGAGGTCGCAGCGGTCATGGCCCCGCACCTGCAGTGGCCCGACCGGGACGCGGCCGAGGACGCGCTCATCTCGGCGGTCGCGGCCGGCGCCGCCCACCGGCGCGCGTTCGGCAACGACGCGCTGTGGACGCCGGCGAAGGCCGAGGCCTCCGCCGACGCCCTAGTAGCGGCCTAGCCCCCTTATCTCACCTGCACCTTCCGCTTGACCGACGTGGCCGCGCCGCCGTCGGGCTTCACGGTCACCGTGACCACGAGCCGGCGCGCGCCGCGCAGCCGCTTCGGCCGCAGCGAAAGCTTTCCTCCGCCCGTCAGCCGCTTGGCCGCCTTCGCGACCACGCGACCGCGCGCGCGGGCCGTCGCCGAGGCGCGGCAGGAGCCCGCGCAGGTGACGGAGATCTTGAGCCGCCCGCCCGAGGCGAACGAGCGCGGCACGCGGACGGTCGAGGCCGCCGGGCCAGGCCCAGGGCCGGGGCCGGGGCCCGAGCCGCCGCCGCCGGTCGGTGACGCCGGGCCCCAGTCGGGCTCGGCGCCGCCCGGGATGACCAGCTTCTGGGTCCCGGAGCAGTCGTGGCCGAGCGCGATGCTCCAGATGCCGTTGCCCTCCTGCCACGCGAGCGACGTGCCGTCCGGCGACCACGTCGGGCGGCCGAACCTGCCTCCCACCGCGTCGCTGATGATGCACTCCATCGTCGGCGGGCCGGGGAGGTGCACGCCGTAGGTCGCGATCGTGTTGCCCGTGCCCTCGGACAGCCCGCCGTTGCCGATGTGGGTCCCGCCGCGCAGCACGGCGAGGCGGTCGACGGCGCGGGTCAGGTCGCCGGAGCCGATCGGCTTCCAGAACTCCTCGTTGGCCGGCTTCGTGTCTGAGTCGTGGAACCACTGCCGGATCTTGTTGTGGTCCTCCCCGACGCCGACGGCTACGACCTGGGCGGTGAGCGCGTTGGTCTCCTCGAACAGCAGCGCGCCGTCGGAGCCGGGCAGCCAGGTGGGCTCCTCGTAGTAGTGGGTGGTGCCGAGGATCTTGCCGTCGCGCGCGTCCTGCCACACGACGACCGAGCCCGTGCGCGTCCACTCGATGTTGTTGCCGTAGTCGGTCCACGAGCTATACATCCCGAGCCAGTACGCGACCTTCGTGCCGTCCGGCGAGATCACGGGGTCGAAAGGGCCGACGGCGTTGACGGTGGCCGGCTTCCCGGTCAGCACCGAGTCGATCGTGGCCAGGACGCGGCCGGAGCGATCGAGCCGCAGGAAGCGCGTCCCGCGCTGGACGAGGATGGTGCCGTCGTCGGCCTGCGTCGGCGACTGATAGCCGCCGTCGCTGGTGAGCTGGCGGGCTGACGAGCCGTCCGGCTCGCTGACCCAGACGTCGTGGGCCTTGGTGTAGACGATCGAGTCCGCGTGCGCGGCGGCGGGGAGCAGCAGCGCGATCGCGAGGAGAGCGGCGGGGAGGAGACGGCGCATCGCGGCAGTGTGCGGGCTGCCCGGCGGACCCGCAATGCGGACGCCACTAAGAAAATCCCCAAACTTGTGGCAGTCCTGGCACGGTCTCCGCAATGGCCGCGCTCGCGGAGCTGGAACTGCTCGAGCGCGAGCCGGAGGTGGCGGCGCTCCGGCCCGTGCTGGAGGCCGCGCACGACGGCGTCGGGCGGCTCGTGGTGGTCGAAGGCCCGCCGGGGATCGGCAAGACCCGGCTGTTGAGTCACACGCGGAGCCTCGCCGGGGACGCGGGGCTCGAGGTGCTGTGGGGGCGCGGCGGCGAGTTCGAGCGCGAGTTCCCGTACGGCGTCGCCCGCCAGCTGTTCGAGCCGCTGCTCGCGCGCTGGGCGCCGCACGAGCTGTTCGCCGGCGCGGCGAGCCTCGCCGCCCCGCTGCTCGACCCTGCGCGCGTCGGGCCGGACGCCGGCGCCGACGGCTCGTTCGCCACCGCCCACGGCCTCTACTGGGTGCTCGTCAACCTGACCGCGACCCGTCCGGTGCTGGTGGCGGTCGACGACCTGCACTGGGTCGATCCGCCGACGCTCCGCTTCCTCGCGTACCTCCAGCGCCGGTTGGACGGGCTCGGCGTCGTGCTCGCGACCGGGCTGCGCCCGGGCGAGGCGACGGTCGGCGATCCGCCGCCCGCCGCGGTGATCGACGATCCGGGGCGGCTGGTGTTGCGCCCGCGGCCGCTGACCGGCGCGGCAACCGCGCGCTACGTCGCGTCGACGCTGGAGGAGGAGGTCAATCCGGCGTTCGCCGAAGCCTGCCATCGCGCCAGCGGGGGCAACCCGCTGCTGCTGCGCGAGCTGCTGATCGCGTTGCGCGCCGAGGGCGTCGCGCCGACCAGCGACCGCGCGGCCGCAGTGCACGCGGTCGGGTCGCAGGCGGTCGCCCGGCGCGTGCGCGTGCGGCTCGGGCGGCTTGGCCCGCACGCCGCGGACCTGGCGGCCGCGGCAGCGGTGCTCGGAGACGGCGCGACGCTGACGGCGGCCATCGAGCTGGCGGGCCTGGCGGGCGAGGCCGCCGCCGAGGCGACCGAGCTCCTCGCCCGCGAGGACGTGCTGCTGATCGACGGCGACGCGGTGGCGTTTTCCCACCCGATCCTGCGCGCCGCGGTGTACGGCGACCTCGCGCCGGACCGGCGCGCGCGGCTGCACGAGCGGGCGGCGCGGCTGCTGGCGGCGGGCAGCGCTGCGCCGGAGCAGGTCGCGGCCCACCTGCTGCACGCGCCGCCCGCCGGTGACCCGTGGGCGGTGGCGGAGCTGCGGCGCGCGGCGCGGCGGTCGCTCGCCGAGGGCGCGGCCGACGCGGCGGCGGCCAGCCTGCGACGGGCGCTGGCGGAGCCGCCGGCGGCCGGCGAGCGGGCCGCGGTCCTGCTCGAGCTGGGGATCGCCGTGGTGCGGTCGCGGCCGGCGGCGGCGATCGAGCCGCTCGAGGCCGCGCTGCGGTCGATGGACGACCCGGACCAGCGGGCGGAGGCGACGCTCGAGCTGTCGCGGGCCTTGGCCGCCGCCGGGCGGATCCAGGACGGCGTCGACGCGCTCGCGCGCGCGCTCGACGACCTGCGGGCGTCGCCCGAGCGGCTCGCCCGGCTCGAGGCGGAGATGATCGGGCTCAGCCGCTTCCTGCCCGAGCTGTACGAGTTCGCCGTCGAGCGGCTGGAGCGCATCCGGCTGCCGCTGCGGCCCGAGGGCGAGCCGCTCTCGACCGGGGAGGCGATGCTGCTCGCCAACGTGGCCTCGCAGGCCGTGCGGAGCGGGGAGCGGCGCGAGCACGCGATGACGGTGGCGCGCCAGGCGCTGGCGGGCGGGCGGCTGCTGGCGGAGCTGACCTCGCCCGCGTACTCGATCGCCGTCCAGGCGCTCGCGTGGTCGGACGAGCTGGAGGCCGCGCTCGCGCTCTACGACGACGGCTTGGCCGACGCCCGCCTGCGCGGCGCGATCTCGCGCTTCTCGCTGGCCGGCGCGTTCCGGGCAGGTGTCGCGCTGCGGCTCGGGTCGCTGGCGGAGGCGGAAGCCGACGCTCGGGCGGCGCTCGAGGCGGTCGGCGGCGGCGGTGCGTCCGTCGCGCAGTACTGGGCGACGGCGTTTCTGGTCGACGTGCTGCTCGAACGGGGGCACGTTGCCGAGGCGGCGGCGCTGATCGATCCCCTGGCGATCTCCGACCATCCGGCGGGCGCGTACTTCCTCCACGCCGCGCGCGAGAGCCGCGCGCGGCTGTGGCTGGCCCAGGGGCGCGCGGCGGAAGCGGCGGATGAGCTGCTCGCGCTCGGGCGGGACCTGGAAGCGATCGGCGTCCGCAACCCGTCGATCACGCCGTGGCGGTCGCTGGCGGCGACCGCGCTGCTGCGTGTGGGCAGTGGTGAGCAGGCGGGCTCGCTCGCCGACTCGGAGGTCGCGCTGGCGCGGCGCTGGGGCGCGCCGCGGGCGGTCGGCATCGCGCTCCGCGTGCAGGGGCTCGCAATGGGCGATGTTGAGGTGCTGGCCGAGGCGGCGCGGGTGCTGGAGGGTTCGCCGGCCCGGCTCGAGCACGCGCGGACGCTGGCCGAGCTCGGCGCGGCGATGCGGCGGGCGGGCCGGCGGGCCGACGCCCGGGAGCCGCTGCGCAGCGCGGTCGAGCTGGCGCAGGCGTGCGGTGCCGCGGCGCTCGCCGAGGCGGCGCGGACCGAGCTGATCGCGAGCGGCGCCAAGCCTCGCCGCGAGGCGCTCAGCGGCGCCGACTCGCTCACGCCGAGCGAGCGGCGCGTCGCCGGCCTGGCCGCCGAGGGCATGACCAACCGCGACATCGCCCAGCGCCTGTTCGTGACGCCCAAGACCGTCGAGGTCCACCTCTCCAGCGCGTACCGCAAGCTCGGCATCGGCTCCCGAACCCAGCTCGCCACGGCGCTCGCCTAAGGGGTCAGGCCCCTTAGGTCCGGCCCGCGCTACGGCGCGGAATCCGGCCAGCCGCCCGCCAGGGACGGGGTCAGACCCCGCGCGGGGTCTGACCCCTTTCGGAGGGTTCGGGTGACCGCATGGAGGTGTCGGGTCGGCCACCGCGCAGACGCAGGCTGGCCGCCTGGGAGGCCGGCTCGCCGGGTGGGAGAGTTCACGGTGCGATGACCGGTATGAACTACATCGAGTGCGACCTCCCCGAGACGATGACTCTGCTCGAGTGGCGTCGCGCCCGCAGCCCGCGCCGCTCCCGGCGGATGCCGCGGATGCGCCTGCGCTTCGCTTAGTGGCCCCACTTAGTCACACGGCGCCAAGCCGCCTCCAACCTTTCAACAAGGGTGGCGGGCGACTCTGCTGACGTGACCGCCATCCTCAGCCTCGCCTCCCCGCTCGACCGGCGCGCCGCCGCCCGCGCCACTGCCGGCGGCGCGGCGCTCTTCTACGGCTTCGGCAACTTCTGCGCGCTCGCGGCGCGCCCCGACCGCGCCTCCGTCCTGCGCATCAACCGCCTCAAGGGCCGCCCGCCGGAGCAGGCCGGGAGCGTGACCAGCGACCCGGCCCGCATGCAGCTCGCGTTCGACTGGAGCCGGCTTCCGCGCACGATGGAGCCCGAGTACCTGCTCGCGCTGATGACCGAGCTCCACCTGCTCGGGCCGATCGGGTTCCGCGGCCCGGCGGCGCGGCGCGTGCCCGACCACCTGACCGTGGTCGACGACGGCATCCGCACCGCACAGCACATCTCACCCGGCGTCCGCTGCCGCTCCAACGCGCTCGTCGGCGACATCCTCGACCTCACGGGCGAGGACCTGCTCTTCGTCACCTCGGCCAACTCGTCCAGACACCGCTCGCAGCGGATCGAGCCGGCGCACTACGAGATGGACGAGATCCGGCGCGAGTTCGGACACCGGCGCGACGTCGTGATGATCGGGCACGACGACGAGGTCGCGAACCGCGCCTTCTACCCGCGCCACCTGCCGGGCTCGACGTCGATCCTCTCCTTCCATCGCGACGTGCGCGAGAACGGCCGGCCGGCGCTGCTGCTCGAGCGCCATGGCTCGCTCGGCATCGACGAGATCCGCAAGGTGGTCGCCCGCCACGGGTTCGGGCTCGCGGTCGCACCGTCAGCGCAGATCCGGATCCCGGTCCGCTGGCCGGCGGCTCAGCAGGCGCTCGCGGCCTAGCTGACCTGGCTAGTCGTACAGCGTGTGAGAGAGGCGGTCGAGCGACCGCACGCAGTTCACGGCGCCGAGCACGACCAGCGCGACGACCGCCGCCACGACGAGCACCGTGATGTCCGCGGCGGCTCCTCCGCCGAGCGCGGCTGCGGCCAGCAGCGTGAAGACGGTAGGCATCACCGAGACTCGTATTCCCCTCTCGTCACGATCCAATCACAGAACTATTGTGGGCGTGTGTTGCCTGCCACGATCGGCGCCGACGCGGTCGTCCCGGAGCGCCCGACTCGCCTCGGCGGCCTGCGGCTTGCGCAGCTCCGGCTGGCCGCGCGCGGACGGCTCGAGGTGCACGGGACCGTGCAGGTCGAGCGCGGCGCGCGAGTCGCGGTGGCGCCCGGCGCGCGGGTGGTGCTGGAGGACGGCTGCCTGCTCGGCGGCGGCTGCCGGATCGAGGCGGCGGGCGGGATCGTGCGGATCGGGCCGGGCGCGCTGATCGGGAGCCGCGCCCTGCTCGTGTCCCTGACCGGCATCGACGTCGGCGCCGGCTGCGTGGTCGGCGAGTGGGCGACGATCGCCGACCACGAGCCGACGTACGAGGACCCCGAGCGCCCGACCCGCCTTCAGCCGCTCCGCACCGCCGCCGTGCGGCTCGGCGACGGAGCCAGGATCGGCGCGCACGCCGCCCTGCTGGCGGGGGCGACGATCGCGCCCGGCGAGGTGGTCGGCTCGTACGAGACGCGCGGCGCCTACGAGGCGCGCGTGGCCCGCGGCGACGATCGTGGCGCGGCGCCGCGCAGGGAGCCGTAGACCGCGGCGGTCTGGCGCGCGGTGTCGGCCCAGTCGAAGCGCAGCACGTGCTCGCTCGCCTCGGCCACCAGACGGTCCCGCAGGGCGTCGTCGCTCAACAGCTGCTCGGCCATCCGAGCGAGCGAGCGCGGGTCGCGCGCGCGGAACCGCAGGCCGACCCGCCGGCCGCCCGGCACCACCTCGCGCAGGCCGCCGGTGTCCGCCACGATGCACGGGCAGCCCGACGCCATCGCCTCCAGCGCGACGAGGCCGAACGGCTCGTACAGCGACGGCACCACGCACAGGTCGGCGATGCGGTAGAGGGAGTGGAGCACGTCGTCGCCGGTCCAGCCGACGAACGAGCCGTGCTCCATCAGCCCGAGGCGCTCCGCCTGGTCCTTCAGCTCCGCCTCCGCGGTGCCCGAGCCGGCGACCAGGAACCGCACGCCGAGCCGTTCGACCAGCCGGGGCATCGCGTCGAGCGCCAGGTGGAAGCCCTTCTCGTACACGAGCCGGCCCACCAGCAGGATCAGCTTCTCGCCGGGCGCGGCGAACCTCGCCCGCAGCCGCGGCAGGTCGGCGACCGGCTGGAGGTCGGTCGGGTCGATCCCGTTCTGGATCGCGGTCACGCGCGAGAGCGGCACGCCGAAGACGTCCGCCACGTGGCCGCGCATGTAGGCCGAGCAGGTGATCACGCGGTCGGCCGCGCGGACCATCCGCCGCTCGACCTGGTGGATATGGCTTTGAGGATGTCGGTCCACCCAGCCCTGGTGCCGGCCGTACTCGGTGGCGTGGACCGTCACCAGCCAGGGCAGGCCGAACCGCCGCGCGAGCGCCCGCGCCGCGTCCGCCACGAGCCAGTCGTGCGAGTGCACGAGGTCGAACGGGCCGTCGAGCTCGAGCGCCGCCGCGAGCATGTCCGCGTTCATGTGCTCGACCCACGCGATGAACGCGTCGAGGTCGTCCTTCGGGAAGTCCGGCTCGCGGACGCGGTGGACGGCCACGCCGTGACGATCCTCGGACGCGGACAGCCGCCCGCCGCCGCGCGTAACCACGTGCACCTCCACCCCCAATGCGACGAGCTGCTCGGCCAGCTTGCGCACGTGCCGCGCCAGGCCGCCCTCGACGATCGGCGGGTACTCCCAGGACAGGATCAGGACGCGCACCCCGGTGCGGCAGGCTATCGCTCGTCCGCTCGACGCTCGCCCGCCAGCGCGGTCGGTCAGACTGTGCGCCGACGTGTCGAGCACGGATGCCGCGTGGCAGCATTTCGCCGACGCCGACTGGGCGGCCGCGCGCGACGCGTTCGCCGCGGCGCTCGAGGCGGACCCAGGGAACCCGGAAGCGCTCGACGGCCTGGGTCAGTCGCTGTGGTGGCTGGGCGACCGGGACGCGGGGATCGACCGGCGCCGCGACGCATACGCCGCGTACCGGCGGCAGGGCGACTACCGCGCCGCCGGCCGCCTGGCGGTGTATCTGGCCGGCGAGTGCCGGATCGACGGGCAGGACGCGGCGGCCGCCGGGTGGATGGCTCGGGCGCAGCGGCTGCTCGGCGGGGTGGGCACGGTGGCCGAGCTCGGCTGGCTCGCGATCGAGGAGGCGAAGCGCGCGGACGACCCGCAGGCCGCCGAGCGGCACGCGCGCGTGGCGCTGGAGGTCGCCCACCAGCTGACCGACGCCGACGTCGAGTGCATGGCCCTGGCCCAGCTCGGGCGCGCCGTGGTCCGCCAAGGCCGCGTCTGGCCGGCGGGCACCGCCAGCCCGTGCTCCTGGGTGGCGGCGTCGAGCTCGCCGAGCAGCGCGCCGCCGCCGACGCGCACGATCGCGCGCTCCGGGTCGACGTGGATCGCGTTCAGCCCGCGGATGTCGATGCACAGCGCGCCGTCGCGCACCGATCGACCCGAGACGGAATGGCCGCCGGCGCGGACCGTGAAGCCCACGGAGGCCAGGCGGGCCGCGCGGATCGCCGCCGCCACGTCGTCGGCATCGCGGGCGAAGGCGACGGCCGCCGGCCGGCGATCGATCGCGCCGTTCCACCCTGCGCGCGCGGAGTCATAGTCGGCGTCGCCCGGTTCGACGACGCGGGAGATGAAGCCCTCGGCGCGCAGACAGGCTGCGAGCGAGGAGCGGGAGGTGATGGCTGTGCTCATGGCGAGCACGCTCCCGGTTCCCGCGCCGGCGGGCGTCGGGGACCTCCCCTATCTTCACCCCCCAACCCGCTCAAGCAGCGCGATCCCGTGCTCGCCGAGCAGCTCGCTGCAGCGGAACAGGGCCGCTCAGGCGCCGCTCGCCGCCGCCCAGCACGTCGCGCCACGTTCCCGCGGGAACGTCGATCGCGGCCGCCGGCGAGCCGCGCAGCGCCGCCGCCACGAGCACCGAGGAGCAGCGCAGGAACGCGACCGCATCCTCGCCGGCTTCGAGCGGCCCGTACGGGGTCGCCGGTGCCGACGGGGGCGCGCCCCCGAACGCGTCCGGTCGCCGCGCCCGCAGCGTGAGCGCGCGCACGATCAGCCACAGCTTGCGGGTCTCGTCGGTCGGGGCGGCGCCGCGGCGGACCTCGGCGAGCAGCGCCCGACGGCGATCGAAGTCCACCCGCCGGCGGTTGTCGGGATCGACGAGCGACAGCGCGAGCAGCTCGTCGCCCTGGTAGATGTCGGGCACGCCCGGCACGGTCAGCTTCAGCAGGAGCTGCGCCAGCGCGGCGCGGTCGCCGACCCGGGCGACCTCGGCGGCGAACGGCTCGAAGTCGCTCAGGAACGGGCGGTCGCCGTAGAGCTGGCGGCAGAACGCCTTCACCCGCTCCTCGTGCCCGGTGTCCGGCTCGATCCAGTTCGTGGTCCGCTTGCCCTCCCGCAGCGCCTTCTCGACGTACGCCTCGAGCCGCTCGAGCTCGATCGGCCACGCGCCCACCAGCGTCTGGAAGATGAAGTAGCGCTCGACCGGGTCCGGCCCCTTCAGCGGCCCGGTCAGCTCGAGCCAGCGCCGCACGTGCCTCGCCCACGCGTCCGCCATCCCGCTCAGCGCGCCGATCCGCGCCCGCACGTCGCCCGACCGCTTGGTGTCGTGCGTCTGCGTCACCAGCAGGCCGAGCGGGAACCGCTCCGCCCGCTCGACGCATCCGCGATGGAACTCGTCGACCGAGATCCCGAACCGCGAAGGATCGCCGCCGACGTCGTTCAAAGCGAGCAGCCGCGCGTAGCGGTAGAACGCGGTGTCCTCGACGCCCTTGGCCATGATCGCCGGCGTCGTCTGCTGGAAGCGCGTCACGAACGCGTCCCAGCCGCGCTCTCCCAGCAGCAGCACGCGCTCCAAAGACTCCGGGAGGCCCGCCTCCCGGACCGCCTCGCGGTCGGCGTCCGTCACCAGCCCCGACCACGGCTCGACGTACGTGCGGTAGACCGGCAGCGACGCCAGCGTCCGCTCCAAGCCGCCCACCTCACGCGGCGCCTCGCGCCGCAGCCGCTCCACCTCTCCGGCGAACGGCCCGCGGACCTGCTCGAGCTTGGCCTCGAACGCGACCTCGCCGAACGCCCGGTCGTCGCCCGAGATCTCGACCCACAGGCCGGTCAGCGGCGCCTCGCCCGCCGGGTCGACGAACAGCGCCGCAACGTCGTTGAGGAACTCGTACCCGACGGTCCCGGAGACCGGCCAGTCGCGCAGCGGCTCGCCGGGGTCGAGGATCTTCTCGACCCACACGTGCTGCGCGCCGCCCTCGCGCAGCCGCCACAGGTACCCCGCCGGATCCGCGAGCCCGTCCGGATGGTCGACTCGCAGGCCGTCCACCGTCCCCTCGCGCACCAGCCGCAGCGCCAGCCGGTGGGTCTCCTCGAAGACGTGCTCGTCCTCCTGGCGCACCGCCGCGAGGTGGTCGATGTCGAAGAAGCGGCGCCAGCGGCCGGTCCGCTCGTCGATGTCGAAGAACCGCGAGCGCAGCGCCGGATCGGCCCAGAAGCGGTTGGCCTCGTCGGTCGCCATGTGGTTGGGGACGATGTCGAGGATCAGCCCCAGCCCCGCCCGCCGCGCCTCCCGCGCGAGCGCGTCGAACTCGCGCTCGCCGCCGAGCTCCTCGGAGAACCGCGTCGGGTCCACCACGTCGTAGCCGTGCTCGGACCCCGGCCGGGCCTGGAACGAGGGCGGCAGGTACAGATGGCTCACCCCGAGATCGCGCGCGTACGGCACGAGCTCGCGTGCGGCCGCGAACCCGAACCCGGGCCCGAGCTGGAGCCGATACGTGGCCCGGAACGTCAATTCTCGCGGCGGAGCAGCATCAACGACAGCGCGGGCAGCGTGACGTACTCGCCGGCGCTCGCCTGCACGCCCTCGGCGTCGGGGTCGTCGGTGCGCAGGATCGCGCTCCAGCGGCGGCCGAAGCGGGTCGGCGGCAGCCGGAAGTCGAGCTCGTCGTGCGACCCGTTGAACAGCAGCAGGAACGAGTCGTCGACGACCTGCTGGCCGTGCTGGTCCGGTGCGGCGATCTCCTCGCCGTTGAGGAACATGCCGACGACGTGCGACTCCTGCCACTCGCGCTTGGTCATGCGGCGTCCGTCGGGCCGGAACCACCACACGTCGGGCAGCCCCGACCCCTCCTGCGAGGTGCCGTGCAGGAACTGGCGGCGGCGGAAGACCGGATGGTCGCGCCGCAGCGCGATCAGGCGGCGCGTGAAGTCGAGCAGCCGCTCACCGTCCTCGTCGACCTCCCAGTCGAACCACGAGATCTCGTTGTCCTGGCACCAGGCGTTGTTGTTGCCCTTCTGGCTGCGGCCCATCTCGTCCCCGCCGAGCAGCATCGGCGTGCCCTGGGAGAGGACGAGCGTGGCCAGGAAGTTGCGCTTCTGCCGCTCGCGCGCGGCGTTGACCTCGGGGTCGTCGCTCGGCCCCTCGACGCCCATGTTCCACGAGCGGTTGTCGTTGGTCCCGTCCTGGTTGCCCTCGAGGTTCGCCTCGTTGTGCTTGTCGTTGTAGGAGACGAGGTCGTTGAGCGTGAACCCGTCGTGCGCGGTGATGAAGTTGACCGACGCGAACGGATGGCGGCCGTCGGACTCGTAGAGGTCGCTCGAGCCGCTGAAGCGCGAGGCGAAGTCCGCGACGCCCGCCTGGCCGCGCCAGAAGTCACGCATCGTGTCGCGGTAGATGCCGTTCCACTCCGACCACAGGACCGGGAAGTTGCCGACCTGGTAGCCGCCCGGCCCGACGTCCCACGGCTCGGCGATCAGCTTGACCTGGGAGAGGATCGGGTCCTGGTGGATGACGTCGAAGAAGCTCGCGAGGCGGTCGACGTCGTAGAGCTCGCGCGCCAGCGCGCTCGCGAGGTCGAAGCGGAAGCCGTCGACGTGGCACTCGTCGACCCAGTAGCGCAGCGAGTCCATGATCAGCCGCAGCACGCTCGGGTGGCGCGGGTTGAGCGAGTTCCCGGTGCCCGTGAAGTCCATGTAGAAGTGCGGGTCGTCGGGCACCAGCCGGTAGTAGCTCATGTTGTCGACGCCCTTGAACGAGAGCATCGGGCCGAGGTGGTTGCCCTCGGCCGTGTGGTTGTAGACCACGTCGAGGATCACCTCGATCCCGGCCCGGTGCAGCGCCTTGACCATGCCCTTGAACTCGCGCACCTCCTGGCCGCGGATGCCGGTCGCGGCGTAGCCGGAGTGCGGCGCCAGGAAGCCGATCGTCGAGTAGCCCCAGTAGTTGGTGAGCCCGCGCTCGGCGAGGAACGACTCGTCGGCGATGTGGTGGATCGGCAGCAGCTCGACGGCGGTGACGCCGAGCGACTGGAGGTGCTCGATCGCCGCCTCGGAGGCGAGCCCCGCGTAGGTACCGCGCAGGTCCTCGCGCACGCCTGGATGGCGCTTCGTGAAGCCCTTGACGTGCGTCTCGTAGATCACCGTCTGGTCCATCGGCGTGTTGGGATGCCGGTCGTCCTGCCAGTCGAAGCGGTCGTCGACCACGACCGACTTGGGGATCGCGTGCGCGGAGTCCTCGGTGTCCGCGACGAGGTCGGCGTCATCCCCCACCTCCGGGTCGGAGACGTACGGGAGCACGTTCCCGCGCTTCCAGCGCACCTTGCCCTCGATCGACTTGGCGTAGGGGTCGATCAGCAGCTTGGCCGGGTTGAAGCGGTGGCCGGCGCGCGGGTCGTACCGACCGGAGACGCGGTAGCCGTACCGCTGGCCCGGCCCCACGCCCGGCAGGTACCCGTGCCAGTTGAACGCGGTCCGCTCGGTGAGCTCGACCCGCTCCTCGGCGTCGTCGTCGCCGAACAGGCACAGCTCGACCCGCTCCGCATGCTCGGAGAACAGCGAGAAGTTGGTCCCGTTCCCATCCCACGCAGCGCCCAGGGGGAACGGCCTGCCCGGCCAGAGCTCTCTCACCTGATCAGGGCCCCGGACAGCGGTGAGAGCACGACGTAGCCCGGCTCGAGCGTCACGTGGCCGGTGGCGACGACGACCTCCCCGGCGCGATCGATCGGCACGTGCGACGCCCGGCGGGAGAAGCTTGCGAGCAGCGTGTACGGGCCGCGGTCGACGCGCAGCCATCCGGCGTGCTCGTCGAACGCGATCCGGTCGGCATCGCCGGGCGGCAGCCTCCGACGGGCGCGCAGCAGGTCAGCGTGGAGGTCACGCAGGCCGTCGGGCTCGCCTTCACGCGTGAGCTTCGAGGCCGCGAACGTCGCCGGGTCCTGCGGGTCGGGCACCTCGCGGCCTGCAAACTCCTCGAAGGCGGCGAACTCGCGCCGCCTCCCTTCGCGCGTCGCCGCCGCGATCTCCGGGTCGATGTGGTCGCTGAAGAACAGGAACGGCGCCCGCTCCCCGTACTCGTCGCCCTGGAACAGCATCGGCGTGAACGGTGCCAGAAGCGTGCAGAGCGCGGCGAGCGGTCGGGCCTCGACCGGCAGCCGCTCGCCGAACGCCCGGTTGCCGATCTGGTCGTGGTTGGCCGAGAACACGACGAACCGCTCGGCCGGCACGTGGTCGGCGCGCGCGCCGAAGCGCCGCCGGCGGAAGGTCGAGTACGTGCCGTCGTGCACGTGCGGGCGGTGAAACGCCTTCGCGAGGTCCGCGACCGCGCCGAACTCCTCGTAGTAGCCGTCGCGATCGCCGGTGAGGAGCACGCGCAGCGCGTGGTGGAAGTCGTCCGCCCAGGCCGCGTCGCACCCCCATACGGTCATCACCTTCGGGTCGTTGAGCCCCGACTCGGCGATGACGAACGCGGGCTCGGTGCGGCGGGCGATCGCCGCCACCAGGTGCTCGGGGTTCGAGTCCTTGATCGCGTGCACGGCGTCGAGCCGCAGGCCGTCGACGTGGAAGTCGCGCACCCACTGCTCGGCGCTCTGCAGCGCCCACTCGCGAACCGCGTCCGAGTGCTCGTCGTCGTAGTTGATCGCGTTCCCCCACGGGGTCTCGTAGTGGGAGGTGAAGTACGGGCCGAACGCGGTCAGCGCCTTGGTGCCGGACGCGCCGACGTGGTTGCAGACGACGTCGAGGAACACGGCCAGGCCCGCGGTGTGGGCGGCGTCGACGAGCCGCTGGAGGCCATGCGGGCCGCCGTAGGCGGAGTGGGCCGCCGAGAGGTAGACGCCGTCGTAGCCCCAGCCGTGACGGCCCGGGAACTCCGCCACCGGCATCAGCTCGATCGCCGTGACGCCGATGTCGCGCAGGCCGCGCAGGTGCGGGATGGCGGCCTCGAACGTCCCCTCGGGCGTGAACGTGCCGACGTGCAGCTCGTAGATGACCAGGTCGCCGAGCGCGGGCGCGACCCAGGCGTCATCGGTCCACTCGAACGCGCCAGGATCGAGCAGCCGCGACGGGGCGCGGAGCCCGCCCGGCTGCCAGCGGCTGCACGGGTCGGGGAGGAAGGCGCCGTCGAGCGTGTAGCCGTAGTCGGCGCCCGGCAGGACCTCGACGATCGCCTCGCGGACGCCGAAGCCGGCGTCGTCGAGTCCGTGCTCGCGCCCCTCGATCCGCAGCGTGATGGCGCCGGCGCGCGGCGCCCAGACGCGGAACTCGGCGCGGCCGTCACCGAGCGGGAAGGCGCCGAGGCGGCGCTCGAATGGCAGCGCGGTGACAGGCACGAGGACCGCATCTTCCCGCGCCGAACGGTGTTCAATCGGACGCCATGCAGATGTTCCTCGCCACCGTCCTCGCCGTCGCGGCCGTCGCCGCGCCGCCCACGACCGAGCCCGCGACCGACGTCGGAGCCACGAGCGCGACGCTGCATGGGAAGGTCGACGGGCCGGCCATGGACGTGCACTTCGAGTACGGGACCACGGCGAGCGGGACCTACGGCCTGCCGACGCAGTCTCAGGGGGTGACCGCGGCGGGCGAGGTGTCGGCGACGGTCTCCGGCCTGACCGGCGAGACCGAGTACCACTTCCGGATCGTCGCGGACGGGGTGGTCGGTGACGAGGAGAGGTTCACCACCACCGCGACCCCGCTCCCGCCGGCGATCAGCAACCAGCGCACGCGCGACGTCAAGACCGACTCGGCCACGGCGACCGCCTCGGTGAACGCCAACGGCACGCCGACGACGTACGTGGTCGAGTGGGGCACGACGAACCGGTACGGCAGCCAGACGGCGCCGGCATCGGCCGGGAGCGGATCGTCGCCGGCGACCGTGACGGCGCCGATCACGGACCTCAAGCCCTACACCCTCTACCACTGGCGCACGGTCGCCACCAACACCGCGGGCACCACACGCGGGCGCGACCGCACGTTCCGGAGCGCGCGCCTGCCCTCCGGCGTGACGATCGGGCTCTCGCGGCGGACCGTCCCGTGGGGCGGCGACGTGCGGCTCGGCGGCCGCGTGACCGGCGTCGGCGTGGGCGGGCTGACCGTCGCGCTCCAGCAGCAGCGGTTCCCCGTCGACCAGGACTTCACGCCGCTGGCGACCGCGCGCACCGGCAGCGACGGCGGCTACCTGTTCACGATCCCCGCGATCTACACCACGACCCGCTACCGCGTGGTCACGCAGACGCAGGTGCCGGTGACAAGCCCGGTCGCGACTGCGCGCAGCGCGGTCAAGGTCGGCGCGCGCGCCCGGCACGTCACGCGGCGGCGCGCAAGGGTCTTCGGCACGGTCCTGCCCGGCGTGCACGGCACCGCGTCGCTGCAGCGCTACCGGCGCGGGGTCGGCTGGCGGCAGGTGAAGGCGAAGACCGTCGCGCCCGAGGACGAGCTCCGGACGCGCTACAGCTTCTCCGTCCTCCGGCCCCGCAAGCGCGCCCCCGCCTACCGGCTCCGGGTCGTGATGCTGCCGGTCAAGGGCGCACACGTGCGCGGGACGAGCCGCACCGTGTTCGTCCGGCACCGTAACTAAGGCGCCCGCACGAGCTTGCGAGTGCGAGTAAGCCGCACTCTCAATCCTGGCCCTCGGGGACGAGCCAGACGGTGCCGAGCGGCGGGAGCGTGATCTCGGCCGAGAACGGCTGGCTCTGCCACGCGATCGGGCCCGCCTCGATCCCGCCGAGGTTCCCGACGTCGGAGCCGCCGTAGTAGCCCGAGTCGGTGTTCATGAGCTCGCGCCAGCGGCCGGACCGCGGCAGCCCGAGCCGGTAGCCGTAGCGCGGGACCGGCGAGAGGTTGGCGGCGAACACGATGACGCGCTCGCCGTCGCGTGACTTGCGGGCGAACGCGAAGACGTTGGCGTCGGCGTCGTTGGCCTCGATCCACCAGAAGCCCGTGTGGTCGTAGTCGAGCTCCCACAGCGCCGGCTCGCCCTTGTAGGCGCCGTTGAGGTCGCGCACCAGCGACTGCACGCCGGCGTGCTTCGGGTCCTCGAGCAGGTGCCAGTCGAGCGAGCGCTCGTGGCTCCACTCGGACTCCTGCGCCAGCTCGCAGCCCATGAACAGCAGCTTCTTGCCCGGGTGCGCCCACATGAACGCGTAGAGCGAGCGCAGGTTCGCGAGCTTCTGCCACTTGTCTCCCGGCATCTTGCTCAGCAGCGAGCCCTTGCCGTGCACGACCTCGTCGTGCGACAGCGGCAGGATGAAGTTCTCGGTGAACGCGTAGACGAGGCTGAACGTCAGCTCGTGGTGGTGCCAGCGGCGGTACACCGGGTCCTGCTGGAAGTACGCCAGCGTGTCGTGCATCCAGCCCATGTTCCACTTGAATCCGAAGCCGAGGCCGCCCAGGTAGGTCGGCCGTGAGACGCCCGGCCAGGCGGTGGACTCCTCCGCCGCCGAGATCGCGCCGCCCTCGCGGCCGTGGACGACCTCGTTGAGCTCCTTCAGGAACTGGACCGCGTCGAGGTCCTCGTTGCCGCCGTACTCGTTCGGCACCCACTGGCCCTCCTCGCGCGAGTAGTCGAGGTAGAGCATCGAGGCGACGGCGTCGACGCGGATGCCGTCGACGTGGTACTCGCGCAGCCAGTAGAGGGCGTTGGCGACGAGGAAGTTGCGCACCTCGTGGCGGCCGTAGTTGAAGACCAGCGTGCCCCAGTCGGGGTGCGCGCCGCGGCGGGGATCCGCGTGCTCGTACAGCGCGGTGCCGTCGAACCGCGCGAGCGCGAAGTCGTCGCGCGGGAAGTGCGCCGGCACCCAGTCGAGGATCACGCCGAGCCCGTTCTGGTGCAGGCGGTCGACGAACGCCTTGAAGTCGTCGGGCGAGCCGTAGCGCGGGGTCGGCGCGAAGTAGCCGGTCACCTGGTAGCCCCACGAGCCCGTGAACGGGTGCGCCATCACCGGCAGCAGCTCGATGTGCGTGAAGCCCATGTCGAGCGCGTAGGCGGACAGCTCGTCGGCCAGCTCGAGGTAGGTGAGCGAGCGGTTGCCCTCCATCGGGTTCAGCCGCCAGGAGCCGAGATGGACCTCGTAGACCGACATCGGGCTGTCGAGCGGCGGCTTGGAGTCGCGGCGCTCGGCGAGCCACTGCTCGTCGGCCCACGCGTGCGTGGACTGGTGCACCACCGACGCGGTCTTGGGCGGCACTTCGGTGGCGAACGCGATGGGGTCGGCCTTCAGCCGGATCTCGCCGTCGGGCGCGAGGATCTCGTACTTGTAGTGCGCTCCGGCCCCGACGCCGGGCAGGAACAGCTCCCAGATCCCGGACGTGCCGAGCGAGCGCATGGGATGGATGCGGCCGTCCCAGAAGTTGAAGTCGCCGACCACGGACACCCCGCGGCCCGCCGGCGCCCAGACGGCGAACGCGGTGCCCTGCACGCCGTCGATCTCGCGGACGTGGGCGCCGAGCTTGGTCCACAGCTCCTCGTGGCGGCCCTCGCCGACGAGGTGCAGGTCGAGCTCGCCGACGGTGGGCAGGAAGCGGTACGGATCGTCGACTTGCACAGTGCCCGACTCGCCGTAGTCGACCTCGAGCTTGTAGTCGAGCGGCAGCTCTGCGCCGTCCAGCACACCCTCGAACACGCCGCCGGGATGGACGCTCTCCAGCTCGACGATCTCGCCGTAAGCGCCGACCGCGCGAACTCCCGCGGCGGCGGGACGGTAGGCGCGGATCACCACGCCGCCGTCCGTCGGATGCGCACCGAGGATGCTGTGCGGATCCCCGTGCTGGCGGTGGACGAGACGCTCGAGGTCCTGCGCGGCGGCCAGGGTCATGTCGGAAAGTGTGCCTACCCGCGCAGTGTCATGCTGATAACCGCGCATCCGTTTGATGTCCCCTCGACACTCGTGCGGCTCCTGTTCACCTTCGTCGGCGGCCGCGGGCATTTCGAGCCGCTGGCGCCGATCGCCCGTGCGGCGGCTGCGGCGGGGCACACGGTCGCGTTCGCGGCCGGCTCGCTGCTCGCCCCGGCTGTCGAGGCCGCGGGCTTCGAGGCCTTCGCGGTCGCGCCGGATCAGGGACCGCCGCAGCGCAAGCCGCTCGTCGCGGTCGACGTCGCACGAGAGGAGCGCGTGCTGCGCGACGCGTTCGCCGGGTCGATCGCGCGCGAGCGCTTCCCCGCCACCGAAGCGCTGTGCGCGGAGTGGAAGCCCGACCTGCTCGTCTGCGACGAGGTCGACGTCGGCAGCATGCTCGCGGCCGAGCGGCTCGGCCTCCCCTACGCGACCGTGCTCGAGAACGCGTCCGGGTCGTTCGTGCGGCCGGAGGTGCTGGCCGGGCCCGCGGACGCGCTACGCGCCGAGCACGGCCTGCCGCCGGGCGGGCGGCCCGACCTCGTCCTCTCGCCGTTCCCGCCGAGCCTGCGGGCTCCCCCGCCTGGCGGCGTCGCCCTGCGGCCGGCGCTCGAGCCCGGTCCGCCGTGCGACGGGGTCCGCGACGCGGTCTTCTTCACGCTCGGCACCGTCTTCAACCTCGAGGCCGGGGACCTGTTCACGCGCGTGCTGTCGGGGCTTGCGACGCTCGGGGTCGACGTGCTCGTCGCGGTCGGCCACGGGATCGACCCCAGCGAGCTGGGGCCGCAGCCGGCGCACGTGCACGTCGAGCGCTTCGTGCCGCTCTCGTCGGCGCTGCCGCACTGCCGCGCCATGGTCTCCCACGGCGGCTCGGGGAGCGTCGTCGCCGCGCTCGCTCACGGCCTCCCGTCGGTGCTGCTGCCGATGGGCGCCGACCAGCCCGGTAACGCAGCGCGCTGCGAGGCGATCGGCGTGGCGCGTGTGCTCGACGTCATGGACGCGACGCCCGCGGACGTCGCGGCGGCGGCGACGGCGGTGCTGGAGCAGCCGTCGTACCGCGAGGCGGCCGAGCGGGTGCGGGCCGAGATCGAGACGCTGCCCGGTCCCGACCACGCGGTTGCGCTCCTCAATACGCTGGCGTCATGACCTATGTGAGCCAGGAGGCGCGGCAGCGGCTGCTCGACAGCATCGCCGAGGCCACCGACCTCCTCGGCGCCGCGCTGGCGGCGCTCGGCGACGCCTACGAGCAACTCGACGAGCAGAGCGCCGACCGGCTTGAGGAGCAGCTCTTCCGGCCCGTCCAGGTCGCGTACGGCCGCGCCCGCCGCACCCACACCGGCTTCGCCGAGCGGCACAACCTGCCGACCCGGACGTTCGAGCCGGCTGCCTCGGGCGCGCCGTCGCACGGCGTGCGCGGCTTCCTCGATATGGCGCTGGAGGCGGTCGACGAGGCCGACATCGAGCTCGCCGAGCTCCAGGACTCGCTGATGCCGGTCGAGGTCGGCGACGCCGAGCTCCGCGCCGGGCTCGCCGAGGTGCGCGAGCTGATCGGCGTGCTGCCCGACCGCGCCCGCGAGCTCCTGCGCCGCTGGGGCCGCTGACGGCGCGCGCCGCAAGGGGCTGTCGATGGTTGGCCACGTATTCAGGAGCCGGGCCGGCGGCCCGCTGATGCATGGCCGGCGAGCAGCGGCACGAGGCCGTCCCACCCGCGGCGGAGGAGCTCGACGAGCGACGGCGGCGTGAGCAGCGCCTCGTTCCCGCGCCGCTCGGCGCGGGCGTCGTAGCCGCCCGGCGTCCAGCGCCGGAGCTCCTCGCCGTGGGCGACCCAGGGCTCGCCGTCGCGCAGCAGGAACACACCGTCCGGCAGGTCGTCCGGGGCGGGATGCAGGCGCCGTCCGCGGCCGTCGAGCCGCTCGGCGTGGAGCTGCGTGTCGATCGCGTCGGCGCCTGTCTGGCCGGGGTGGAGCTCGCGCCAGACGGCGACCACGCGGTCGTAGTCGGCGCGCCGGCACAGCGCGCACGGGCGATGGCCGGCGGCGAACGCGGTCGCCTCGTCGAGGAAGAAGAGCTCGGTGAAGCGCCCGGGCTGCATGAGCGGCGCGCGGTGCCAGCCGCGGAACTCGAGCCGGCACGCGATCCAGCGCCGGGTGGCGTAGAGCCGGCAGATGCGGCCGGCGTCGTCGTGCAGGCAGCCGCGGTTGCCGTAGACGAGCCCGCGCTCCGGCGTCGCGACGAGCTCGCTCAACGGCGTGACGCGGTTCTGCAGCGGCACGGCATCAGGCTACGGCCCGGCGTGGCGCCGCGGCTCGCCGCGGCGCGGCGGGCGGGCAGGTACGGGTAGCCGTACCCGTCCGGTGCGGTCAGCCCGCGGCGGGATTCGCAGGGTGTCCCCGCTGTCGTCCGACCGCGCGCGCTGGAAGCCTGCGGGCCATGACCCACGTGATCGAAGCCAGCGCCCTGCGCGAGGCGGTCGGCGGCCGGGTGTACGCCGCCGGCGACGACGGCTACCACGCGGCGCGGCTGCCGTTCCAGCGCAAGTTCGACCCGTATCCGGCCGTCGTCGTCGAGGCGACCGGGCCGGAGGACGTCCTCGCCGCCGTCCGCTTCGCGCGCGACGCCGGACTGCCGTTCTCGGTGCAGGCGACCGGCCACGGCGCCGTGGCGCCCGCCGAGGGCGGCGTGCTGCTGAAGACGACGCGGATGGACGACGTCGAGGTCGACGCCGGGCGCCGGACTGCCCGGACCGGCGGCGGCGCGCTGTGGAGCGACGTCATCGCCGCGGCCGCGCCGCACGGGCTCGCGCCGCTGTCGGGCACGGCGGCGGGCGTGGGCGTCGCGGGCTACACGCTCGGCGGCGGTGCGGGGTGGCTCTCGCGCGCCTACGGCTACGCGGCCGACAGCCTGCTGAGCGCAGACCTGGTGACCGCCGACGGCGAGCTCGTCACCGCCTCGGCCGACGAGCACCCCGACCTGTTCTGGGCGATCCGAGGCGGGAGCGGCAACTTCGGCGTCGTGACCTCGCTCGAGTTCCGGCTCCACCCGGTCGGCAGCGTCTACGCCGGGATGGCGATGTTCGACGCCGGCGGCGCCGCCGACACGTTCGCCGCCTACCGCGACTGGGCGCTCGACGAGCCCGACGAGTTCAACACCGCGGTCATGCTCGCGACGATGCCGCCGGCCCCGCAGGTGCCGGAGCCCGTCCGCGGCCGCCAGGTGCTGATCCTGCGCGCGTTCTTCCTCGGCGAGGCCGACGCCGCCGAGCGCCTGCTCGCCCCGCTGCGCGACGCCGCCGGGTCGCCGCTGCTCGACGGCATGCGCGCCACGACGTACGCCGACGCCGCCGCCATGACGCCCACGCCGCCGCCGATGGTCGGCGAGATGTCCTTCAGCCTCCTCGACGAGGTGCCCGACGAGGCGATCGCCGCCGCCGTCGAGGCCGAGGGCATCTCAGGCGTCGAGCTGCGGCATTGGGGCGGGGCGATGGCGCGTCCCGAGCCCGGCGCCGGCCCGCTCGGCCACCGCGACGTGCCGTTCTCGATCGTCGGCGCCGCGCAAAGCGAGGACCGCGAGCAGGCCGACCGCCTGAAGGCGGCGGTCGACGCGCTCGGCGCGAAGCTGGCGCCGTACGCCACCGGCGGGTCGTTCCTGAACTTCCTCGGCGACGCGGGGAGGACGGAGGCGGCCTACACGCCGGACGACTACCGGCGCCTGCGCGAGGTCAAGGCCGCGTACGACCCCGACAACGTCTTCGCCGCCAACCACAACATCCCGCCCGGGGCCTGATCAGGCCGGCTCGCCGACCGAGTCCGACGCCTCCTCCTCGACGGGTTCCGGCTCGGCACGGATGACCGGCTCCCCCAGGTGCGTCACCAGGACCCCGTTGCACACCGCCGTGGCGACGCGCTCGAGGTCTCGCCGCGGCGGCGGTTTCTCACCCTCGTCGGCTACCACCGAACCGAAGAGCTCATCGGAGGCTGGAAGGTACCCCAGAAGCTCCGGGGCGAGCGTCTCGACGGCGGCCTCCGCTCTCCCGACGCGCTGGTAGGCGATGCCTTCCCCCACGCGCCTGGTGTGCTGGGTGTCAGCCTCGAGCCCGAGCACTTCACCGCCGCGGGCGAGCGCCTCCGCGGCCCCGTCGAGGTCGCCGGCGGCGACGCGCAGCAATCCGAGCAGGACCCAAGCGGGACCATAGTCCGGCAGCGCGTCGACGGCCTCCTCCATCTGAGTGGTGGCCCGAGCGCGATCGCCCAGCCGGATGTGGATCGCCGCGCACGCCACTCGAGATTCCGGCGCCGACCCACCCGTCGCGATCCCGTACTCCAGCCACATCGCCGTTTCCTCGAGCGGGCCGTCGACCTCGTCATTGAGCACCGCCAGCTGATGCGCGATCGCTGCTGCGATCTCAGGGGCCTCGGCGAAGCGAAGCGCGTTGCGGAGCGGAGGTTCGGCGTCGCGCACCAGGTAGCCTTCGGCGGCGGCAAGGCGGGCCAACTCGAGGTGAGCGTCGGCAAAGGTCGGATGCAGCTTCAGCGCCTCGTGAATGGCCCACCGCGCCTCGCGGAACAGGTCATGGTAGCCCGAGCCATATGGCTTCCCCCGCAGCACCATGGCCAGCCGGCCCCGAGCGCGCCCGAGCGCCAACCGCACCTCGGCAAGGTCGGGCGACAGCTTGACGACGTCTTGCAGCGTGTTGACCAGTCGCCTGAGTCCCTCCTCCGACTCCGTCAGCGGCGCGACGCGCGCCGGGGGTAGCGCGGGCGCGGGCGGCTCGACGGAGCTCGTCCTCCTCAGCCGGCGGCTCGTCGACCTCGACGACCGGCACCGGGTCGTCCTCCGCCACCGGCGGCTCCGATGGTGCCTGTTGCGTGAGCTGCGCGATCGCCGCACGCAGGCCCTCCTCGCCGACGAGTCCCATCAGGTCGAAGGCGAACATCCGCATCTTCACGGCGTCGGTGAGCTCCTCGGTCAAGCGCAGCTCGTTGCCCCGATTCCCAAGCCTCTCGGCCTCTGCCAACGAGAGGTTCTGCAGCGAGGCGGTCGCGTAGGAGGTCAGGGTGACGGCGTCGCGCTCGAACGAGAGGCCCTTCGGGAGCGCGGCGACGACGGCCAGCCGCGCGATGCCGCGCCGGCGATCAACGGCCCGGTCGACCGTTCGCAGCAGCACGTCGAGGACCGCGCTCGGCCCGACGCTCACATCCTGGTCGCCGATGCGGGCGGTGAACAGGGACGTGCGGAACAGGGCCGCAGCCGCCAGGCCCGCGACGAGCACCTGCAACGTCGACACCGCAGCGTCGGACGCGTCGGCGGCGAGTCCGAACCGCCAGTCGAATGCCCGGATGACCGCGAACGCCGCCACCGCGGCGAGCGCGTTGATCAGCATGTAGACGAGGCCGGGCCGCGCTGCGACCGCCCGTATGGGCTCGTCGCGATAGCGGCCGATCAGCTCGGCGAAGCCCGTCAAGGCCCCGAGCGCGAAGACGACGACGAGCGCGACGATCACGTCTCGACGTCCTCGCCGCCCGACTGCGTGTACCGCTGGCGCTCCTCGGTACGGGGCTGCTGCTGCGCCTGGTACGACTCGGCATCCGACGCCGTGTCCTCCCGCAGGTTCCAGTCACTGCGTTCCGTGCCTGCGTCCTCACGGAGCTGCCAGTCCGCCGCATCCTCCGTGTCCGCCCGCGCGCCCCGAAACGCCTCGACGAACACCTTCAGCCAGTCCTGATGCGACGCACCGGCCTCCTCGAATCGGCGACGGGGGCCGTGGAAGGCGGTCGTGAACCGCAGGAACCACGCGCTGTACGACTGATCGGCCATGGCGGAGCGGTGCTCCCGCCTATCCAACCGGAATCCAGGCCGCGACGCTAGTCGTCGGCGTCCAGCAGCCGCAGGACGCCGGCGACCGGGATCGGCACCCAGTCGGGGCGGTTGTTGAGCTCGTAGCGCAGCTCGTACACGGCCTTCTCGAGCTCGAACACCGCGAGCAGCTGGCGCGTTGGGCCTTCGCCGGGCGGGAGCAGCGAGGGCTCGACCCTGCCGAAGTAGCCCTCCAGGAACGCGTCGCGCGCCCGGTCCTCCCAGCCGTCAGGCGCGTCGAACCCGCGCAGCAGCCGCGCGCCCGCGGTCACGTAGGAGAACGACCGCAGCATGCCCGCGACGTCGCGCAGCGGTGACCGCTTCAAGCGCCGTTCCGGCAGCGGCCGGGCCGGCTCGCCCTCGAAGTCGAGGATCACCCAGCCGCGGTCCGACAGCATGGTCTGGCCGAGGTGGTAGTCCCCGTGCGTGCGGATCACGCGCCCGCCGGCGCCGATGTGCGAAAGCGCCTGCAGCCTCTCGCGCACGTCCTGCCCCCGCCCCGCGATCGGCTCGACCGCCTCGGACTCGGGCAGGTCGAGGAAGATCCGCTCGATCTGCTCGTCGACGTCGGCGGTGAGCAGCGAGAGCGCCTCCTGGCTGGGCTGGTCGGGCGCGAAGTCGGGCGAGCTGTTGTCGGACCCCAGCACGGTGTGCAGCTCGCCGGTCACCTGCCCCAGCGCGCGCAGGCGACCGAGGAAGCCCTCGGGGTCGGAGGCCAGCTCCTCGAGCGCGAGCTCCCACCCGTCGCGCGCGCCGGCCAGGTACTCCTGCAGGATGCCGAGCGTCGCGTCGATGAACCGGCCCTCGAACTCGTACCAGCCGGCCAGCGACGCGATGTTGGGAAAGCCGCGCTCGGACAGGAAGCGCAGCAGCTCGAGCTCGGGGTTCACGCCGGGCTCGATGCGGCGGAACGCCTTGAGGATCAGCGCGTCGCCGAACACCACCGAGGAGTTCGACTGCTCGACGCCGACCGGCCGCACGTCGACCGTCCCGCCCAGCCCGGCGCCCGCCGTCTCGGCCCAGCGGAACCGCAGCAGGCCCTCCTCCGCGGTCTCCTCCGAGCCGCTGCGCATCCGGTGCAGCAACTCCCGCCCGCACGCCGGGTCCGCGAGCGCGTCGTACACGGTCGTGCCCTGCGCCTCGGCGATGACGCGCTCGCCCCAGCCCTCCTCGGCAGGCCGCAGGCCGAGCGGCACCTGGTAGGTCTCGTGCGTCCCCTCGCCGAAGCGCGCCTCGACGAGCGCGATCGCGAGCTGCGGCGGCTCGTCGCGCAGCGGCACGCACTCGGCGATGTCGATTTGCGACACCTCGCGCGACTTCGAGCCGAACCAGCGCTGCGCGACGATCCAGTCCCGGAACTCGTCGCTGTCGATGACCGAGAGGTCAACCGGCACCGTCATCCTCCGTGAGCTGGAACCAGTAGAAGCCGCGCGGCGCCAGCGTCAGCAGGTACGGCAGCTCGCCGATGGCGGGGAAACGCGAGCGGCCGAAGACCTCGACGGGGACGCGCGCCTCGTACTCCGACAGGTCCAGCTCGACCGCCTGCGCCGAGCGCGCGAGGTTGTGCACGCACAGCATCAGGTCGTCCTCGTACACGCGCAGGTGGGCGAAGATCCGCGGGTTCGACGGCTCGAGCGGCTCGTACGTGCCGAGACCGAACACCGGGTGCTCCTTGCGCAGCGAGACGAAGCGGCGCAGCCACCTCAGCAGCGACGTCGGCGTGCGCAGCTGCGCCTCGACGTTGACGGCCTGGAAGCCGTACACCGGGTCCATCAGCGGCGGCGCGTAGAGCTGCGCGAAGTCGGCGCGGCTGAAGCCGCCGTTGCGGTCGCCGGTCCACTGCATCGGCGTGCGCACCCCGTCGCGGTCGCCGAGATAGACGTTGTCGCCCATCGAGATCTCGTCGCCGTAGTAGAGGACCGGCGAGCCGGGCAGCGAGAAGAGGATCGCGTGCATCAGCTCGATCTCGTCGCGGCCGCCGTCGAGCAGCGGGGCCAGCCTGCGGCGGATCCCCACGTTGATCTTCATGCGCGGGTCCTTGGCGTACTCGCCGTACATGTAGTCCCGCTCCTCGTCGGTGACCATCTCGAGCGTCAGCTCGTCGTGGTTGCGCAGGAACAGGCCCCACTGGCAGTTGTCCGGGATGCCGGGCGTCTGCCTGAGGATCTCGTACATCGGCGTGGCCTCCTCGCGGCGCAGCGCCATGAACATGCGCGGCATGACCGGGAAGTGGAACGCCATGTGGCATTCGTCCCCGTCGCCGAAGTACTCGACAACGTCGGCGGGCCACTGGTTGGCCTCGGCGAGCAGGACGCGGTCGGGGTACTTGGCGTCGATCTCCGACCGCACGCGCTTGAGGTACTCGTGCGTCTCGGGCAGGTTCTCGCCGTTCGTGCCGTCGCGCTCGTAGAGGTAGGGCACGGCGTCGAGCCGGAAGCCGTCCATGCCGAGGTCGAGCCAGAAGCGCAGGACCTCGAGCATCGCCTCTTGGACCTCTGGGCTGTCGAAGTTCAGGTCCGGCTGGTGGGAGAAGAACCGGTGCCAGTAGTACGCGCCGGCGTCGTCGTCCCAGGTCCAGTTCGACGTCTCGGTGTCCGTGAAGATGATCCGCGCTTCCTCGTACTTCTGGTACGTGTCCGACCACACGTACCAGTCGCGCTTGGGCGAGCCCGGCGAGGAGCGCGACTCCTGGAACCACGGGTGGTCGCTCGACGTGTGGTTCATGACGAGGTCGGCGATCACGCGCATGCCGCGCTGGTGCGCGGCCTCGATGAAGTCGCGGACGTCGTCGACCGTGCCGTAGTCGGGCTGGATCGTGAAGAAGTCCGAGATGTCGTAGCCGCCGTCGCGCAACGGCGACTTGTAGAACGGCAGCAGCCAGATGCAGTCGATGCCCAGCCACTGCAGGTAGTCGAGCTTCTCGATCAGGCCGCGGAAGTCACCGGAGCCGTCGCCGTTGGCGTCGAAGAACGCACGGGTGTGTATCTCGTAGAAGACGGCCGTCTTGAACCACAGCGGCTCGGCCTCGAACCAGTGCCCGGGATCGTTGCGGCTCACGAGGTCTCGACGCGGAGGATGTGGGCCTGCGAGCTGCCCGGGTCGAGCCGGACGTAGTTCTGGCCGATCCGCCAGTCGAAGTGGTCGCCGGTCAGCAGGTCGTGAACGGGGAACACCGGCGGCAGCCCGAGCTGGGCGGGAACGAGGACGGCGCCCTCCTGGGCGTTGTGCGGGTCGAGGTTCACGACGATGATGATCGTGTTGCCGGGCACCGCCTTGGCGTAGGCCATCAGCCCGTCGTTATGGGTCTCGAGCCAGAAGACGTTGGTGAGGATCTGCAGCGCCGGGTTCTCGCGGCGGATCTCGTTGATGTGCCGGATCATCGGCAGCAGCGGCCCGTCGAGCCTGCGCTCCTTGGCCTCGTACTTCTCCGAGTCCAGGTACTCCTCGCTGCCCTCGCGGAGCGGCACGTTCTCGAAGTTCTCGTACCCGGAGTAGATGCCGTACGTCGGGCTCAGGGTGGTCGCCAGCACGAGCCGCGCCACGAACGCCGGCGCCCCGCCGTGCTGGAGGTAGGCGTGCAGGATGTCGTGGGTGTTGGTGAAGAAGTTGGGCCGGAAGTACTCGGCCTCCTCGGTCCACGCCAGCTCGTTGACGTACTCGGTCAGCTCCCAGCGCGAGTTCTTCCACGTGAAGTAGGTGTAGGACTGCGTGAAGCCGAGCTTGGCGAGCTCGCGCATCACAGCGCGCCGCGTGAACGCCTCCGAGAGGAAGATCACGTCGCGGTCGACGGCGTGGACCTCGGCGATCAGCCACTCCCAGAAGTCGAACGGCTTGGTGTGCGGGTTGTCGACGCGGAAGACCTTCACGCCGCAGTCGACCCAGTGCAGGACGATCCGCCGCAGCTCCTCCCACAGCGACTTCCACTCCGGCGTGTCCCAGTTGACGTTGTAGATGTCCTGGTACTTCTTGGGCGGGTTCTCGGCGTACTTGAGCGTGCCGTCGGGGCGCCGGTGGAACCACTCGGGGTGCTCGGTCAGCCACGGGTGGTCGGCGGACGCCTGGATCGCGAGGTCGATCGCGACGTCGAGGTTGTGCTCGGCGGCGGTCGCGCACAGCGAGCGCAGGTCGTCCTCGGTGCCCAGGTCGGGGTGGACGGCGTCGTGGCCGCCCGCGGGACCGCCGATCCCGTACGGCGAGCCCGGGTCCTCGGGCGCCGCGTCGAGGGAGTTGTTCTTGCCCTTGCGGTTGGTCATGCCGATCGGGTGGATCGGCGTCAGGTAGAGGACGTCGAAGCCGAGCTCGGCGATCGCGGGGACCTGCGCCTCGACGCCCTTGAGCCCGCCCCACGAGCGCGGGAACAGCTCGTACCATGCGCCGAACCGCGCCCGGACGCGGTCGACCTCGAGCGGCAGCGGCTTGTCGAGCGTCGCCTTGTCGGGCCGCTGGCCGACGCGCTCGACCGCGGCCGCGAGCTCCGGGCTGAGCGCGGCGTCGTGGCGCGCGGTCTCCGGCAGCTCGGCGTTGGAGATCGTGGCGACCGCGGCCTCGATCGTCTCGCGGTCGGCCTCGTCCCTGGCGTCGGCCGCCACCGACTGCAGCAGCACCATGCCCTCCGACAGCTCGCCGCCGAGTTCGTGCTGGCCACCGGCGATCTTGCGCGAGAGCTCGTCGCGCCAGGTCTCGAACACGTCGATCCAGGACTCGATCGCGAACTGCCAGCGGCCCGGCGTGGAGACCGTGAACTCGCCCTCCCAGCGGACGCCGCGGATGTGCGCGTCGACCGCGTGCATCGGCGCCTCCAGCCAGCGCCGGCCGCCGGGCGCCTTGTAGCGGACGACCGCTCGGAGCATCTCGTGGCCGTCGCGGAAGATGTCCGCCGTCACGCGCACCGTGTCGCCGACGCAGCGCTTCGGTGAGTAGCGTCCGCCGTCGAGCGAAGGCGCGGGCTTGTTGATCTTCGTGCGGGCTGGGGCCTCTGTGCGTTTCGGTGCGGGCATCTCCAGGCCGGGAAGTATCCACACCTCGCGCCCACTAACCACTTCTCATGGATCTCCCCCGTTCCAGCGGCGTCCAGCTGCACCCGACCTCGCTCCCCTCCGGCCGGCTCGGCCGCGATGCGTACGCGTTCGTGGACTGGCTCGCCGACGCCGGCCAGTCGTGGTGGCAGATGCTCCCGCTGGGCCCGCCCGACCGGCACGGCTCGCCGTACAAGTCGGCCTCCGCGTTCGCCGCCTGGCCCGGGCTGCTGGCCGACCCGCGCGCGCCGGTCTCGCGCGCGGAGGAGCTCGAGTTCCGCGAGCGCAACGCGTTCTGGGTCGACGACTGGGCGCGGCTCGGCCCACGCGGGGCGCTCGCCGACCAGGTGCGATTCGACCGCGAGTGGGCGGCGCTCCGCGCGCACGCCGAGGCGCGCGGCGTGCGGCTGATCGGCGACGTGCCGATCTACGTTGCGCCCCGATCGGTCGACCACCGCGCGCACCCGGAGCTGTTCCGCGAGGACGCGGTGGCGGGCACGCCGCCCGACGCGTACACCGACAAGGGCCAGCTGTGGGGCAACCCGCTGTACGACTGGCCTGCGCTGCGGCGGCGCCGCTACCGCTGGTGGACCGAGCGCCTGCGCCGCACGTTCGAGCTCTACGACGTCGCGCGGATCGACCACTTCCGCGGCTTCTGCGCGTACTGGACGGTGCCGAAGGGCGCGCGCCACGCGCTCGGCGGCCGCTGGCAGCGCGGCCCGGGGCGGGCGCCGTTCGACGCCGCGGCGCGCGACCTCCGCCGCGAGCTCCCGCTGATCGCCGAGAACCTCGGCGTCATCACCGCCGCGGTCGAGCGGCTGCGGCGCGGGCTCGGGTTCCCCGGCATGGTCGTGCTCCAGTTCGGCTTCGGGTCCGACGACCCCGCCAACGTGCACACGCCGGCCAACCACCGCGAGGACACGGTCGTCTACACCGGCACCCACGACAACGACACGGTCGCGGGCTGGTACGCGTCGCTGCCCGACGAGGTCCGGCGCGAGGTCGACGCTGCGATCGACGCCGCCGGCGTGCGCGAGCGGCAGCCGCACTGGTCGCTGATCCGGCTCGCCCAGGCGTCGCCCGCCCGCGTGGCGATGGCGCAGATGCAGGACGTGCTGGGCCTCGGCTCGGAGGCGCGGATGAACACGCCCGGCCGCGCGGCGGGTGCCTGGCAGTGGCGGCTCGATCGATTGCCTCGCGCCGCGCTGGCCCGCCGCCTGCGCGAGGTCACGCAGGCGGCGGGGCGAGCGGCTCCTCGTCAGTAGAGAGCGGCGAGCCCGTTGCGGTCGTCCGTGCCCAACGCGCAGCGAGCCGTCTGGTAGGACGGGTACATCACCGCGTTCGTGTTGGACGAGTGGCCGAGGCCGGCGACATGGCCGTTCTCGTGGAGGAACACGGTCTCCAGGTCGAAGGCGCCGGGTACCTGGGCGCAGGTGGTACTCCAGCTGAAGCCGGTGTTGAGCGCCATGTCGGCCTCGTCGATCGAGGTGCTGTACCAGGTGACGCCCAGCGTGTTGCCGCCCAGGCGCGCCCAGCCGACGTCGTTGCGGCCGTCGTAGCGCTGCTGGCCCGGGCACTCGCGCACGAGCGACGGACAGCGGGTCGTCGTCCCGCCCCAGCCGATCCGATACGAGGACCCGGACACACTGCTCCAGTCGCTGTGGGTGTTTCGCAACGCGGTCTGGGCCGCCGTGGTCGGCTGACCGGACGGGTTGTAGTTCTGCACGACCGAGGACGAGTCCCAGCGGAGCCCGTTGAACGTGTATGCGTCGGACTGGGGCGGCTGAGGCGGACGCTTCGCCCCCTGCGCCTCCAGCGCCCGGTCCGCTGCCTGGCGGGCGCTCTCGCCCGCGGAAATTTGTACGAGGATCTCGACACGCTGGTCGGCGGCGTGCTTGCTGACGCCGTCGACCGCGATCACGCGATCGGCGGACGCCGCCGGCGCCGCCACGCCGAGTACCCCGAGGAGCGCGACGGCCCCGGCCGCCGCGCGCACGCTGCGCAACATCTCGCACCTCCCGTTGGTGGAACGCTTCGAAAGGTACCCCGCTGCGCGGCTGCGCACGCTCTGGGTCCTAGACTGCGGCGGGCCGATGGCCGCTCCCGCCGCGCCCGACGAGATCCTCGACGTCAACCGCCGCTACCACGACGTGGCGGCGCGCGACTACGACGCCAAGTGGGGCATCTCGTTCGGCGAGATCGGCCGGCGGCAGGTGCTCGGCAAGGCGCGCAAGCTGCTCGGCGACCGGCCGGGGCCGTTCCCGCGCGCGCTCGAGATCGGCGCCGGGACCGGGTACTTCTCGCTCAACCTGCTGCAGGACGGGGTGATCGGGGCGGCGACGTGCACGGACATCTCGGACGGGATGCTGGCGACGCTCGAGGCGAACGCGGCCTCGCTCGGGCTCGAGGTGGAGACCCTGGCGTGCGATGCGTCGGCGCTGCCGTTCGAGGACGAGAGCTTCGACCTCGTGCTCGGCCACGCGGTGCTGCACCACCTCCCCCACCTCGACCGCGCGTTCTCGGAGTTCGAACGCGTGCTGGCGCCGGGCGGGACGCTGTTCTTCGCGGGCGAGCCCTCGCGCCATGGCGACCGGATCGCCGCGGTGCCCAAGCGCGCCGCGCTGCGGCTCGCGCCCGCGTGGCGGCGAGCGCTGCGGGCGAGACCGGCCCCGGCGGGAGACCACGGCTGCGGCGAGGACCACGCGCTCGAGGCGGTGGTCGACGTGCACGCGTTCGCGCCCGGCGACCTCGAGGCGCACGCCACGCGCGCCGGCTTCGAGGCGGTGCGCGTCCAGGGCGAGGAGCTGCTCGCGAACTGGTTCGGGTGGTTCAACCGCACGCTCGAGGCGAGCGCCGACCCCGCCGACATCCCGTGGGGCTGGATCCAGTACGCCTACCGCGGCTACGTCGCGCTCCAGGCCGTCGACCGCCGCGTGCTCGAGCCGCGCCTGCCGCCGCGGCTCTTCTACAACCTGATGCTCGCGGCCCGCAAGCCGGCGCGATGAGCGCGGAGCGGCCCGAGCGGCCGCCGGGGCCGATGGACATCCTGCGCGACCCGCGCGCGCTGGTCGACACGGGCCTCGGACCGGTCCTGTTCGTCACCGTCAACGCATTCGCGGGCCTCGAGACCGCGGCGATCGCCGCGATCGGGATCTCGGTCGTCATCGCGCTCTTCCGCGCGGTCCGGCGCGAGCCGTTGACGAACGCGATCGGCGGCGTGCTCGGCACCGGGATCGCGGTGTTCATCGCGCTGCGCACGGGCAGCGCGTCGGGCTTCTTCGTCCCGCGCGCGTTCCAGAACGCCGGCCTCGCGCTCGCGTTCTGGGGCTCGATCGTCTTCCGCCGCCCGCTCGTCGGCTTCATCGTCGCGCCCCTCTACCACTTCCCCAAGGGCTGGTACCTCGACCCGCGCGTGCGGCGCGCGTTCGCGGAGGGCACGGCGGCGTTCGGGCTCGTCTTCACCGTGCGCGCCGTCGTCTACACGGTGCTGATCCTGGCCGAGCGGGAGGGGGCGCTCGCCGCTGCCGTCGTCGTGCTCGGCTGGCCCGCGTTCCTGGGCGCGCTGTGGTTCTGCTACCGCTACATCCCGCGCCGGCTCAGGCAGCTCGGGATCGACCCCGACGAGCTGCGAGGACAGCGCGAGCACTGACCTTCGCGTGCCGGTAGGCGTACGTGAGGTCGCCGCGCAGCCGGCCGAAGCGCGTCGTCTCGTACTGGATGAGCGCCGTCGGCCGCACGCGCACGGTCATGCCGTCGGCGGCGAGCAGGTCGAGCGCCGCCTCGGCGATCGCGATCTGGCCGAACGCGGTCGGATGGACATGGTCGGCCATCAGCAGCGTGCGCCCGCCGTAGCCGCGCAGGTCGAGCACGAGCGCGCCGGCTTTGCCCGCCGACGCGTCGATCGCCGTGTTGGCCTCCTGCACCCTCGCCCCGGCGCGCGGGCGGCCGAGGTCGAGCGGGACGGTGGCGGTCAGCACGCGGTCGCAGCGCTCCGCCAGGAACGCGAGCGCCGCGGTGTGGCCGCGCTCGAACGCCGTCCGGTCCCAGTCGAGCGCGCGCACGTCGTTGACGCCGATGTAGAGGCAGCCGAGGTCGTAGCGCTCGTCCGGCACGGCCGGGACCTGGCTCGCGAGCACGTCGGTCACGCGCGCGCCGTCGGCGGCGTGCGGCGAGTACGGCAGCCCGAGCCCGCGCGCGACCCACAGCGCCCACGACTGGAGTGCGACGCCCCACTGGAGCTCACCGCCCCCGTTGGTGATCGAGTCGCCGAGGGCGAGCACACCGAGGCGGCAGGCGGACACCCGCGGATGTCTACCGGACGCGGAAGGCCTTGGTGACCGGCGTGCCGCCGGAGACGGACGCGCGGGCGCGGTGCGTTCCGCGCTTCAGGCGCTTGACCTTCAGCTTCGCGCGGTTGCCCGCCGTCGCGACGGTCTTGCGGGTCACGCGCACCCAGCGGCGGCCGCGCTTGCGCTCGACGGTGATGCCGACCGTGGCCTGGCCGCTGGTGACGACCTGCAGCGTCGCCTCGTGCTGGTGGGCCGTCGCGGAGATCGAGCTGACCTGCGCCGGCGACGGCGTGGAGGTGGTCGGCGTGGCGGGCGTGGGGGTGGTCGGCGTGGTGGGCGTCGTCGTGGTCGCCGGCGCCGGCGTCGTGGTGGTCGTCGGCGCCGGCGTCGTGGTGGTCGTCGGGGTCGCCGGCGTCGTCGTCGGGGTCGTCGTGGTCGTCGGGGTCGCCGGGAGGGTCACGGGGCACCCGTCGGCCAGCTCCGAGCTGGCGAGGGCCGGGCACGCGTCCAGGGTGTCGCGGACGCCGTCGCCGTCGGCGTCCGGGTACGGCCCGCCGTTCGTGCGCGCGAGCTCGACGGCGGCTGCGGCGTTGAGCCGGCGGCCGGTGACCGTCAGGCCCGCGAAAGCGGGCTTGTAGTCGCCGGACTGCAAGAGCACGGCCTTGACCTGCGCGGGCGTCAGGGTGGGCGCGGCGGCCAGCACGAGCGCGGCGGCGCCGGCGACGTGCGGCGCGGCCATCGAGGTGCCGGACATCCAGCCGTAGCCGCCGACGACGCTCGAGTAGATCATGTAGCCGGGCGCGAAGAGGTCGACGGTGGTGGCGCCGTAGTTGGTGAAGCTCGCCGGCGTGTCGTCGTGACGCGAAGCGGCGACGCAGAGCACGTTCGGGAGGTTGTAGGCGCAGGGGTACTCGGCGTCGGCGGGCACGTCGTTGTCCTTGCCGGAGTTGCCCGCGGCGACGACGAACAGCACCTCGGGGTTGAGCGCGATGACGTCGCGCTCGCCGCGGATGAAGGTGTCGCCGCCGAGGCTGGCGTTCACGATCCGCCGGCCGTCCGCGCCCGCGTCGGCGAAGGCGTCGATCGTGTCGCTCACCGATCCGCTGCCGTTCGCGTCGAGCACGCGCAGCGGGCTGACCTGCGCGTCGGGAGCGATGCCCGCCACGCCGACGCCGTTGCCCCTGATCGCGGCGATCGTGCCGGCGACGTGCGTGCCGTGGTCGTCCTCGTCCTGCGGCGTGACGTCGTTCTCGACGTAGTCGTAGCCGCCGACGACGTGCGCGGCGAGGTCGGGATGGTCGAGGTCGATGCCGGAGTCGACGACCGCGATCGTCTGGCCGGCGCCGGTGCTGGCGCTCCATGCCGCCGTGGCGTCGGTATCGGCGTCGGCGAGCGCGCGAACCGAGCCGAACGAGAAGTTGCCGAGGTTCTCGAGGCCCCACAGCTTGCTCATGTGCGGGTCGGCCGCGAGCCCCTGGACGGGCCGGTTGGCCTCTGCGTAGACGACGTCGGGGTCGGCGTTGAGGTCGCGGAGCGCGTCCTGCACATCGCCCGGGCGGGCCACGACGAGCTCGGTGCGCGGCAGCGGCAGCGACTCGACGTAGCGGACCTCGGCGTCGGCGCGGAGGTCGGCGCGCTCGGCGGCGGTGAGGCCGGCCTCGCGCTGGACGATGAGCTCGGTCGAGTTGGCGGCCGCGCTCGCCGGAAGCAGGGCGAGGAGGCCGAGTGCGAGCGAGAGAAGTCGAGTACCCACCATCCACAGTCATCGACCGCGGATGCGCACTCTTGAGGGCTACGAGACGCGGAAGCGCGTGCTGACCGGAGCGCCGGTTCCGGCGCCGTTGTAGATCGAGACCCGGACGCGATAGCGGCCGGTCCGGATCCGCTCGGCGGCCACCCGCGCGCGGTTCGAGACCGTTGCCACGGTGCTGCGCTTGACCCGCCGCCAGCGCCCGCTGCGCTTGCGCTCGATCGTGACGCGGAGCATGGCCAGGCGAGTGGTGACGACCTTCACGGTTACCGAGCGCCGCGTCCCGCGCTTGCGCACCTTCCCGGACACCGACGCGATCTGCGGCAGCGGGCATCCGTCATTCGAGATCGCGTACTCGGCGGGGCAGAGGTCAAGCGAGTCGATCCGGTCGTCCCCGTCCCGGTTCGCCGGCGGCACCGGGCTCGGGGTCGGTGTGGCGGGCTCGGGGGCGCAGCCGTTCGGTAGCGTCCCGTAGACGGTCGGGGCACGACGTCGTCGATCGCCCCGACGAGATCGCCGTCGTTGTCCTGCCCGCGCGGGGTCGGGTCGCAGGCGGTGCCGATGCCGTCTTCGTCGTCGTCCGCCTGGCCCGCGTTGGCAGCCGCGCAGTTGTCGAACGCGTCCGGCGCACCGTCCTGATCCGTGTCGGGCCCGAGCCCTGGGCAACCGTCGGCGACGCCATCGGCGCGCTCGTACGGGCAAAGATCATCGTCGGCCTCGATGCCGTCTCCGTCCGGATCTGGCGACACCGGCTCACACGCGTCTCCGACGCCGTTGGGCAGGGGCACATCGTCGGTCTGATCGGGGTTCCAGACGGCTGGACAGTTGTCGAGGCCGTCGGGAATGTGGTCGCCATCGTCGTCGACCTCGGTGCGCAGCGGATCGTCGGCGTTGGCGCGACCATCGCTCACCGAAAGGTCCTGCAACGTAGTCTCCACCTTGGCCCCGCGGATGAGTCCCTCTTTGACCTCCGCGACCGTGAGGTTGTGGTTGCGGGAGAACAACAACGCCGCCGCGCCGGAGACATGCGCCGTGGCCATCGACGTTCCCGACTTGTCGCCGTAGTCGTCGCCGGGCAGCGCTTCGGGGAGCGTGGAGCGAATCTGGTAGCCCGGCGCAAAGACGTCCACGGTGGTCGCCCCATAGTTGGACTCCGGCAGCTTCGTGTCGTCGGGCCGCGAAGCGCCGACGCAGATGATGTTGTCCAGGTCGTAGGCGCACGGGAACTCGGGAGCTGTCGTGGTGTCCAGGTTGGCGTTGCTGTTCCCCGCGCCCACGACGAACAGCGTGTTGGGATGCCGTTCTATCGCCTCGTACTCGGGCTGGGAGAACCCGGTAGCGCTGAAGCTGGCATTGACGACCCGGATGCCTCGGTCGCCGGCGTAGTCGTACGCCCTGATGAGATCGGAGACGAGGCCGCGGTTGTTCGCGTCGAGCACCCGCAGCGGGAGGATGTGGGCATCCGGGGCGACGCCTGCGATGCCCGTCGCGTTGTTCATCTCCGCCGCGACGATGCCCGCCACGTGCGTGCCGTGCCCGGTGGCGCCTCCGTCGCTTGCGTCCGTGTCGTCGCCGACCAGGTCGTAGCCGGGCAGCACGCGCTCGTCGAGGTCCGGGTGGCCGGCATCCACGCCGGTGTCGAGGATCGCCACCGTGATGCCTGCTCCCGTGCTCAGCTCCCACGCGTGCGGAAGGTCCATGTCTGCGTCTAGCGTCCAGCCCTTGGCCGGGTCTCCAAGGTTGTGCAGACCCCACTGCTTCGGGAAGTCGGGGTCGTTGGGAATCACCTCGGCGGTGGCGTGGCGGATGAAGTCGGGCTCGGCGTAGACGACGTCGGGATCGGCGTTGAGCTCTCGCAGGGCGGCGCGGACATCGCCTGGGGCGGCCGTGACGACCTCGGTGCGCGGGAGGGGCAGCGCCTCGACGTAGCGGACGCCGGCGTCGGCGCGGAGGTCGGCTCGCTCGGCGGCGCTGAGGCCCGTCTCGCGCTTGACGATGATCCGGGGGTTCGCCGCAGCGCCCGCCGGGAGCAGGGCGAGCATGAGGATTGCGAGCGAAAGTGGACGGATTCCCACTACGGGTTCATCGGCCGGGGGCGAGGGAACCTGAACACCGGCGTCAGCTGCCTAACATCCTAGACTCGCGAACGATGCGGTCTCCAGGGCAAACGGCGGTCGGAACGTGGAGCGGCGGTCGCTTCATGCGCTTCGGCGAGGCCGTCGACGAAGAGCGCCTCGCCGCGCTGCTGCGCCCCGGAGGCGCGATCGACACGGTGATGACCGCCGACGCCTACGGCGCCGGGGAGGCCGACGAGCTGCTCGGCCGCGCGCTGGCCGGGATCCCGCGCGAGGACTTCTGCCTGGTGGGCGCGATCGGGCACGACGTCTACGCCGGCGAGCGCCAGGGCGCCAAGGGCTACCCGCGCTTCACCCACCCCGACCTCCGCGGCCCCGGCGAGTACGCCGACTACGTCCGCACGGCCGTCGAGCGCAGCCTGGAGCGGTGCGGCGTCAGCGCGTTCGACGTCCTGCTGCTGCACAACCCCGACCGCATCGGCTACACCAGCGACGCGGTGTGGGACGCGCTGGAGGGCGTGCGGGCGGAGGGGCTGGCCGGCGCGCTCGGCGTCGCGCCCGGGCCGGCCAACGGCTTCACGCTCGACCTCATCGACTGCTTCGAGCGCTTCGGCGACCGGATCGACTGGGCGATGATCATCCTCAACCCGCTCGAGCCGTGGCCGGGCGAGCTGGTGCTCGACGCCGCCCATCGTCACGCCGTCCGCCTCATCACCCGCGTCGTCGACTACGGCGGCCTGTTCCACGACGACGTGCTTCCCGGCCACCCGTTCCCGCGCTGGGACCATCGCGCGTTCCGGCCTACCGGGTGGGTCGAGCGCGGCCGCGCGCGGATGGACCAGATGCGGCCGATCGCCGAGCGGCACGGCCTGACCATGCTGCAGCTCGCGTGCGCGTGGAACCTCGCCCACGATCCCGTCGCCTGCGTGGCGCCGACCCTGATCCAGGAGCCCGGGCCCGACGCCCGTCCGATCGAGGCCAAGCGCGCCGAGCTCGCCACGCTGCCCGGCTCGGTGCTGACCGCGGCGGAGGTCGCCGAGATCCGCGCGATCGGCGACAACACCGGCAGCATGGCGCTCAAGGGCGCGGCGCCCGACTTCGAGGGCGATCCGCTGCCCGACCGCTGGCCGATCAGCGACGAGCTGTCGGCGCTCGCCGGGCGCTGGGGGATCGACCCCCGCCGCGACCTCGTCCACGCGGCGTAGCCCGCCCACCCACCCGACCGTGGGCCCTCGGCCGGTCGTCGGCCCTCGGCCGATCGTTGGGCCCTCGGCCGGCCGTCGGCCCTCAGCCGATCGTGCGGGCGAGCCGGGTCTGCTCCTGCTGCACGTCAGCGTAGGCGGCCACGATGCGCTCGAGCCGCCGCGTGTACCGCACCACCGCCTGGTTCGTGAGCCGCCGCCGGACGTCGGACTCCGGCGCGGCGCTCCGGAACCGCTTGAGCAGCACGGAGACGCGCTCGGCGTCCTGCGCGCGTAGCGCGCGCCGCAGTTGTCCGGCGAGGCGCTGCGTCGCCACCAGCCGGCGGACCTGCTCCTCGTGGACCGGGCTCAGCACCGCCGGCACCTCGAGGTCCCGCAGCTCGCCGGCGATCGAGTCCACCCGTCCCTCGAACTGCTCGAGGATGCGCGCCTGGTCGTCGCTGTCATCGGCGTCAGCCAGATGCGCCTCCAGACGCCGGTTGGCGCGGCCCAGCGGCGCGAGCACGCCCGCGGCGGCGGGGACGTAGCGGACGAGCAGCGTCGTCTCGCCGGCGAGCTCGACGTTCATGTCGAGGTAGCGCACGAGCTGATCGTGCAGCCGCCGCGCCTCCGCAGGCGGCTCGAGGACCAGCACCCCGTCGCGCGCGTTCTGGATCGACCGCTCGGCCTGCTGCACCTGGTCGGCGGCGGACTCAGGCTCGAGTTCCCCCTTCGCGTACGCGAGATAGGCCTGGTTCGCGCGCTCGAAGTCGGGCTGCGCGCGCCGCATGACCGCCTGCTCGCTCTCGATGTACCGCTCCGTCCGCTCGCGCACGGCATCGCGCTCGTCCCCGCCGCAGCCCGCCAAGACGACGCCGAGGCTCAGGAGAGCGAGAAGCGCGGCGACGGGCGCGAACGGTGAGCGAGGCCGGTCCATCGTTGAGCAGAACGTACCTGCTGCCGGAGCACCGCTGTGCGCGGCGCGAGCGTCGGAGCCATGATCCCGCCGTCGTCGTGCTCGAGCCCGAGCACATGACCGAGCTCGTGCATGAGCACCGCGTGCAGGTCCATCGCGGCCCAGCCCCAGCCGGCAGCGGTCGCGTCGACCACGATCGCCCGCCCGTCGGCAACACCGAGCATCAGCCCGTCGAGGTCGCCGACCGTCGCTGTCACGCCGCTGAAGTCCGCATCCGGACGCTCGACCTTCCACTCGGCCTGCGCCGCCGCCAGCGCGGCGTCGAGCCGCGCCTGCGTGAGCGGCGCGCCCGCGTCGGAGCCTTTCGGCGCCGCAGAGGCCGCCATCAGCGCGCCGTCGTTGTCGTTGACCGTGACGACGCCGGTGCCGTCGGCGATCGCGGCGCCGACGGGCGACGTGAGCACGACGGTGAACGTCTCGACCGGCTCGGCGAGCGTGTTGTTGACGATGCTCACGACGAACGTCGCGGTCGCGACGCCGGCGGCGAACGAGAGCGTCTGGCTCTTGTGGACGTAGTCGCTGACCGCCTGCGCGCTGCCGGCGACGGTCGTCGCGGTCACGCTGGCGGCGGCTGTCGTGGGGCCGGTGCGGCGGACCGTGACGGTGATGGTCGAGGTGCCTTCGGTGACGGTGGCGTCGTCGATCGTGAACGCCGCGTCGTCGTTGACGATCGTCACCTGTCCGGCGTCGCGCGCGATCGTCAGCCCGCTCGGCGCCGACAGGGCGATCGAGAACGTCTCGTCGAGCTCGCCGACCGCGTCGCCCGTCACCGGCACGGTGACCTGCGCCGTCGTCGCGCCGGCCGCGAACGTCGCGACGCCGGAGCGGGCGGTGTAGTCCGAGCCCGCGATCGCCGTCCCGTTCACCGTCGACCAAGCGACGCTGGTCGCGGTCGCCGCCGCCTTCGAGAGCGTGAGCGTCACCGTCGCAGTCGCGCCCGACGCCCCCTCGACGATCGAGACGTCGCCGACCGACACCCGCGGGGTGCTCGCGAACGCCGTGTCGTTCGTCCGTATCCCCACGCTGTCGACCGACACCGTCGCGCCGCGCGCCAGCACGCCGACCTGGCCGTCGACCGTCGCGGCGTTGTAGGCGAAGCTGAGCGCCAGGGTGCCGTTGACGGTGACGCTCGCCGTCGTGCCCTTGAGCGTCAGCGTCAGCGCGTAGTCGGTGTTGGCGACGAGCGCCCGCGGCGCCGACGCATCGACGACCCAGCGGCCCTTGTCGACGTGGCCGAACAGGACCTTCTGGCCGGCGATGTCGAGCGCGACGAACTTGAAGCGGTCGAGCGCGTAGGCGTCGAACGCGATGCCGGCGATCGCGGACGTGCGGAGCGTCGCCTGGATCTCGACCCACGAGCTGGTCTGCAGCCGCGTGACGCCGATGTCGGCGAGGCTCACGGATGTCGTGCCGGCGGGCGCCGTGGTTCCGTAGCGACCGCCGCTCGCCGCCCAGCCGCTGGTGGCCGCGCCGCCGAACGGGTCCGGGCCGCCGGTGAAGCTCGCGGTGCGGTCGAACGTGAGCTGCGGCGGCAGCACCTGGACGATCACGTTGTCCCAGACGCCGCGCGAGTTGTCCGACCCGGCGCCGACGAAGCCCTTGTTGAGGCCGACCGGCTCGCCGTCGATCACGCGCGGGGCGAACGTGTAGGTGAACGCGACCTTGCCGTCGACCTGCACGGAGACGGTCGTGCCGTTGATCGCGACGAGCACGTTGTAGAAGGTGTCGGGCTTCAGCTGCGCGGGCGTGAACACGTCGACGTGCCAGCCGCTGGCGTCGCGGTGGCCCATCACCAGCTTGTTGGTGGAGATGTCGATCCCGGTGAACTTGAAGTCGGTCGGCGAGAAGTAGTCGAAGACCAGGTACGCGTTGGCCTTCCAGCCGGCGAGCGGCTTCTGCACCTTCACCTGCGCCGAGATCTCGAAGTAGATCGGCTTGTACTCGTCGAGGTAGAAGACGGCCGCGGCGTCCTTCCCGAGCGAGGCAGCGCCGACGCTGAGCGCACCCTGGCTGACCTCCCAGACGCCGCTGTCGACGGCGAACGAGCTCTGCGTGCCGCTGTTGAAGTCCGCCCCGGCGAGCACGTCGCGCTTGCCGCCGGGGATGCTGCCGGGCTGCGGGTCGGTAGGCCCGCCGGTCTGCTGCTGCCAGTAGCCGTGGTCCTGCTGGATGATCAGCCCGAGCTCGCCCTCGTACTCGCCGTTGCGCGCGGCCGGGCGGCCGGTGTCGGTGTCGCGCGTCGGGTCGGCGCCCTGGCTCGCCGAGAGCGCGTACAGGAACTCGGGCAGCTGCGGCTCGACCTGGCGGCTGACCGCGCCGATCCCGAACGGTGAGAACGGGACGATGTAGCTGTTCCACTCGCCGACCCAGTCGATCAGGCGGTCGCCGAAGCTGTTGCCGATGATCACGTCGACGCCGGCGCCGCCGTACACGCGGTCGTGGTAGCTCTCGTGCTGGTCGGTCGTGTCGTTGAGCGACCCGGTGGTGGTGAGCACGTCGTCGGCGTTGGTGAGGTCGTTGCCCCAGCCCGCGTAGAGCGTGTCCCTGCCGGTCCCACCGACCGACCAGTCGTTGCCGAGGTCGCCGAAGATCAGGTCGTTGCCGTCGCTCAGGGCGGAGGCGTTCGGCTGCGTGCAAGTCCCGTTGCTGGCGAACGCGCCGCAGCCGACGACGGTACGCCCCTCGGTCGCCGACAGGTTGAGGAAGTACTGGCTCGTGGGCACCGGCTGCGGGTTCGAGGTGCAGACGTGCCCGCTGTTGGAGAACTCCGCGCAGCGCCACGGGCTCCCGTTCGCGTTGAACACGATCGCCCGGCGCGCGTCGTACTCGTCGTACAGGTAGAACTCGCCGAGCCGCGGCGCGAACGGCTTCGGCGCGTTCCAGGGATCCGAGTCGGCGCCGAACAGCAGCAGGTTGCCCGGGTTGTACGGCCGCGACCAGTCGGTGCGCACCAGGCCGTTCTCGACGCCGGCGCCGCTGAAGTGCTGCACGTAGGAGTCTGTTAGCGCCTCGCCGCCGCCGATCGCGTCGTCGCCGGACGCGCCGTGCAGGAAGTCGTCGTCGAAGCCGCCGAAGATGACGTCGTCGGAGTTGTTGGCGTCGTACAGCGGGAGATCGACCTGGAAGTGCCCCGCGACCAGGTTCGGGCCGAGGTTGTACGGCGTGATGTCGAACTCCTTCTTGTACGCGTCGGCGACGTTGATCGTGGCCGTCTGCACCTGGCCCGGCGTGTAGATGAACTCGTTCAGCACGTCGCCGTGGATGACCTTCGTGTCCGGGTCGAGCTGGCGGGAACTTGTAGATGCCGTAGAGCGGCTCGCAGAGCTCGGTGCAGCCAGCAGTTGACGCCGCCCGCGCAGCCGGTGTTGCGGCTCGTGAAGATCCGCCCGTCGTCGCCCAGTACGCCGTCCTGGCCTGTGCCGCCGGAAATCCAGTCGTTGCCCCAGCCGCCGATCAGGTCGTCGTCGTCGCCGTCGCCGAAGATCACGTCGTTGCCGCAGCCGCTGTAGACCGTGTCGTCGCCGGACTCGCCGTGGACCTCGTCGCGGCCGCCGATGTCGGTGTAGGCGGCGGCCGTCGTGTCGGCGGCGTCGGTCTTCGTGTCGATCTGGCCGTCGCAGGTCGCCAGCGGCGTGCTGCACTGGCCGACCGCGCCCGAGCCGGCCGAGTTGCACTGCGGGCTCTCGACCAGGAAGAACGCCGACGGGACGAAGTCCGGGCCGCCCGGCGTGTAGTCGAGCTGGTGGACGCCGCGCACGATCAGCTTCTGCGTGCCGCCGTAGGCGTCGTAGTTGAACGTGACGTACTTGTTCGGGGCGACGACGCCGGCGCCGTCGATGCCTCCGGTGCCGACGATCCGCACGATCCGCGCGTTGTCGCCGGCGATGGTGTCGGCGTCGCGCGCGTGGCGGTCGAGGGCCGTGGTCGCCAGCGGCAGGGCGTCGGCGTTGCGGTCCTCGAGCACGCCGGCGCCGCCGTAGACGAGGTCGGCGCCGTCCGGACGGCGGTCGCGGCCGCCGACGAAGCCGAGCGCGGCCCAGTTGAAGCCCGTGATCGTCAGCGTCTCGTGGTCGCCGGCGTCGCCGAGCGCGACCGAGACGTTCACGAGCTTCTTGTTGGCGCCGACGATCTCGAGCGTGCGCGTCGACTGCACCGCGGGCAGCTCGCCGCCGGCGAGCGTCAGCGTGCCGCCCGCGACCGCGACGATCCTCCACACGCCGACCTCACCCGAGATCGTCAGCGTCTCCCCCACGAGCGTCAGCGTCTCGTCGGCCAGGCCGAAGAAGTCCGAGCTGCCGCCCACGATGTCGTCCTGCCCGAGGCCGCCGAAGATCGAGTCGTCGCCGCCGCCGCCCTCGATGTAGTCCTCGCCGTCGGTCGCGGCCTCGAACGACGGCACGACGTCGAGGTCGCCGACGTAGTCGCAGACGAGGTTCGTGGCGGCCGCGCCGGTGCAGCCGTCGGGCGAGCGCGAGGCGCTCACGTGTGACGTGGCGGCGAACGCGAGCTCGATGCCGCCGTCGCCCTGGATCGTGTCGTCACCCATCTGGCCGAACAGCAGGTCGTGCGCGGCGCCACCGGCGAGGTAGTCGTTGCCGAAGCTGCCGCCGCCGCGCGCCGACACGTTCGCCGGCTCGACGACGGAGAGCTGGACGTCGAACGAGTGGAGCTGGTGGCTGAGGACCTCGTCGTCGAAGTCGACGAGGTACTCGGCCCACCACGGGGCGCCGTTGACGTCGCCAGGACCGACGTCAGGGTCGCGGTAGTTCTGCCAGACGCCGTTGACGAGCAGCAGGCCGCTGTTGTCCTGACCGACCGGGTCGCCGCCGCAGGCGTTGATCCGGTCGGTGCGGCTGTAGAGCAGCGTTCCGCAGAGGGCCTGGAAGCGCCCGCTCGTCGTATTGGTCGGCCCCGCGTAGTCCGTGACCAGCGGGAACGCGGGCTCGACCACGCGCCGCAGCAGGAACGCGTTGTCGCCGAACAGCATGTCGTCGGCCTCGTCGCCGTCCGCCATGTCGTGGCCGGCGCCGGCGATGATGACGTCGCGCCCGAGGTTGCCGAAGATGACGTCGTCGTCGCCGTTGTCGTAGGCGCGCGACTCGACGAGCCGGATCGACGCCAGCGTCGTGGTCTGGATCTTCTGGAGCCGCGTGTCCGGCTCGTTCGGGTCGGTGGTCTGCTGGATCACCGCGCCGTGGTCGCCGAAGATGACGTCGTCGTAGGCGCTCTGCGGCCCGCCGAGGACGGTGCCGGCGCCTTCGCCGTAGATCAGGTCGCGGCCGGCGTCGAGCGTGTCGGCGTTGAAGGACGGCACCGGCTTGAGCGTCTGGTCGCCGGCGGGCTGCCGCGGGTCGAGCGTCGGCCGCGGGCTGGCGTTGGTGGTTGCGACGCTGAGCCCGCGCGTGAGGATGTTGACGTTGACGCCGGAGTCGCCGTACAGGTGGTCGACGCCGCGCAGGCCGAGCAGCGTGTCGTCGCCCGAGCCGCCCGCGAGGTGGTCGCCGGCCTGGCTGCCGATGATCAGGTCGTCGCCGCCGCCGCCGTAGGCGGTGAAGCCGACCGTCGGCAGGTTGCTGCAGGTCGCGTTGCACGTGATCCCCGCGAACAGGTGGCTCGCGTCGATGACGTCGTTGCCGTCGAAGTCGTACGGGTTGGCGAGCGGGAAGATCCACTCGTCGTCCTCGTTCTCGGCGTCGGGGATCTTGTAGAACGGATCGAACGGCTTGGGCCCGAACTCCATGCCCTTGATGTCGTCGGGCCGCCCGCCGTACCAGACGCCGTCCTGGGACGTGTCGCCGTAGACCACGAGCGGCGAGTTCGGCCCGGCGAGCACCGGCCCGCACGGGTCGTCGAGGTTCGCGGGGTTGCAGACGACGATGCGGTCGCCGCCCATGCGCACGCCGCCGTCGAACGCCGGGTCGTAGCCGAAGACGGTGAGCGAGACCGGGCTGAAGACCGTGGCGTCACCGGCGATCGAGTACGTCGGCTGCATCGCGACGCCCTGCAGCACCATCAGCGACGCGCTCACGCTGACGACCGTGAACGGGCCGGCGAAGCCCGACACCCAGACCTGCTGGCCGGCGTGGAACGTCGAGCCGCCGGAGCCGGAGACCGAGAAGCAGCCGGCGCAGCTGAGCGTGCTGGTCGGCAGGCCCGCGGGCCCCTGCACGGTGATGTTCATCGACGCGGTCGTCTCCACGCGATCCGGCACGGCGACGTGGACCGCGAGCTCGACGTCGTCGACGACCGCGATCGGCGTGCCGCTCAGCTGCATCCTGCTGTTCAGGCCGCAGTTCGGGAACGGCGTCGCGTAGGGACAGCTGGAGTTGGCGAAGCTCGCGACCGTGCGCGTCGCGGAGCCGTTGCCCTCGATCGCGACCCGGTCGCCGATCGAGAAGCCGGCGTCGACCCACGAGCGCCCGTCGAGGCGCGTCAGCGAGCCGGTCGTGGAGTCCATCTCGAAGTCGATCGCGAGCGCCGTGTTGCCGCCGCCGTGGACGACGGTCAGGCCGCCGTGCGGGCCGGGCCAGAAGACCTTGCGCGTCGACGGCGTCGTGATCGTCGGGAGCGCCGCGCCGCGCTCGAGCCGCAGCGTCTGGTTGTTCGCGCCCTGGATGCGGCGCACGCGCCAGGCGCCCTCGAGCCCGCTGATCATCACGAGCTGGCCCTCCAGGAAGCCCGCGGCGGTCCACGACCCGCCGTCGGTGCGCGTCACGTAGCCGCCGAAGTCGCCGCCGACGACGGTGATCGGGACCGTGGCCTCGACCGGCACGTCGCCCGCCGTGACGACCTGCACGACGACCGAGACGGTGCGTGACGCCGCGCCGGCGGGCAGCGCCGGCCCGCCGCGTCAGGCCGAGCACGGTCGGGGTGACCGTCTGCACGGTCCAGGCGCCGGGGACGCCGCTGATGGTGATGCGCTGCCCGACCGTGAAGCCGTCGGCGAGCCAGTCGCCCGCCGCGCGCGTGACCGTTCCGCCGCCGGCCGCCGGCGCGAGCGTGACGGGCAGCGGGCCGGCGCTCGAGAACACCGTGTAGACCGGGTTCGCGATCTGCGCGGCCGTCAGGATCGTGCCGGTCAGGCGCATGCGCGTGTTGTCCTGCGTGTCGGTCGGGTCGTCGTCGGAGAACCCGGTGACGGTCCACTGCAGGCCCGGGAAGCCGGACAGCTTCACGGTCTGGCCGACGAGGAAGCCCTGCGCCTTCCAGTCGAACGGCACCGGCCGCGTGAGGTCGATGCCGCCGGCGTCGCCCACGCCGGCCGGCCGCGGCGTGACGATGAACGTGCCGGTCGCCTTGACGGGGTCGTCCGGGTCGAGCGTGCCCTGGACGTCGAGCTCGTCGTTGCCGCTGCCGAGCATGAGGTTGACGACCTCGATCGTGCTCTTGCCGCCGTTGGTGTCGAACTTGCCGTCGACGAACTGCACGGTGCCGTAGCCGATGCCGCCGGGGAAGATCGCCGGCTCGCCGAACGTCTGCGGGTTGCCGCTCGAGTAGGTCGGGCCGAAGTCGAGGTCCTTGGCGAGGCCGAAGCCCGACAGCGTCGTCGAGGTCATCGTGCCCTCGCCGTCTTCCTTGGACCCGTCGTGGAAGATGTTGAGGACGTCGATCTGCTTGGACTCGGGCGGCTGCGTGCCGATCTTGAACAGCGGCCCGTCCTTCTCGCCCGGGAGCTTGAGGCCGAGCTGGAGCGAGCGGTCGGCGCCGGTGACGCCGCCCTCGACCGCGAGCGGGCCCTGGAGCTTCCACAGCCCGTGCGTCTGGACCGGGAAGACCTTCACGCCCTGACGGCTGATCGGGATCACGTAGGCGACGTCGGCCAGCAGGGCGACCTTCTGCTCGACGAACCAGTTCGTGTCGGTGAACGTCGCCACCGGGGCGATGCGCCGCACGAGGTAGGTGCCGTTCGTGAACGCCGCCAGGTCGTCGACGAGGTGGAAGACGCCGTCGAGGTCGACGTAGGAGCGGAACTCGATCTTCTCGTCGTGGCCCTCGTTGTCGCCGCGGATGACGGCGATCTTGAAGCGCCCGCTCGGGCCCGCCGCGCAGGCGCCGGCGCCATTGGACTTGCAGACCTCGACCCACTGGCCCTCGAGGAAGCCGTCGGCGAGCCAGCTCGAGGCGTCGGCGCGGATCATCTGCCAGCCGCCCTTCGGGTTGGCGCCCGAGGTGTTGAGGAACGTGACGGCGCCCTCGTACTGGCCCTGGAGCGTGACAAGGCTCACCGCGTCGGTGCGCGCCGTGCCGATGTGCGCGCGGAAGGACAGCGGCAGCGCCGTCTCGAGCGTGATCACGAGCGGGGTCACAGCCGTCGACGTGTCGGCGATGAACACGTCGACCGTCCCGACGCCGTCGATCGACACGCGGATCTCGTTGCCGCGCTCGAAGCCCTCGTCGACGAAGCTGCCGAGGTCGCTGCCGTTGGCGCGCGTGAGCGTGCGACCGTCGGCGCTGATCGAGAGGTTGCCGAGGAACAGGCGGGAGGCGACCTTGCCGCCGATGACCTGGTAGCTCGAGACCGGCGTCGCGACCCCGCCGATCGCCACCACGTCGACCATGCCGTCGGTCAGGACCGCGGCCGTCACGTTGCCGGTCGGGCGCTTGGTGAGGCGGATCGAGTACCAGTCGCCGAGCGGGTCGGGCGTCGTGCAGGCGTCGTTGCCGCACTTGACCACGAGCGTCGCGACGCCGCTCTCGATCGAGATCATGTCGGCGGTCTCGTCGTCGATCACCTCGACCGCCGTGCGGCCGGCGCCGGAGCGGATGTTCGGGAAGACGTAGGTCTGGCCCGGGTCGCTCGTCGCGCCGCCGTCGAGGTCGCAGAGCGAGTAGTCGGTGTCGTCGGGATCGCCGCCGAGGCAGTCGAGGTCGTCCGTGGCGTCGTCGTCGCGCACGAAGGTGATGACGGCCGTCTGCGGGTCCTCCCAGTCGGCGTCGTCGCGCGCGTTGACGAGCACGAGCACCGGGAGGTTCCAGTTCGCCGACGTGAAGTCGATCGTGTAGTAGTGGAAGCGGTTCGCCGGGTCGGCGTCGAAGTGCGCCCAGGTCTTGAAGCGGCCGTCGGCGCTCGTCAGCTCGATCGCCTGCTGGCTCGCCGCGTCGAGCACGAGCTTGACGCGGATCGTCGCCGCGCCGGGGTTCTTCTGGAGCTGGATCAGCAGCTCGTCGGCGCGGCCGGTGAACGTGCCGTTGAACAGCGAGCCCTCGATCGTGAGCGTGCGCCGGTCCTCCTCGCACGCGGGCAGCACACAGCCGGGCGTGACCTCGGTGACGTAGATGCCCGGCGTGTCGTTGTCGCGCACCGAGACCTCGACGTTGCGCACCTGCGCGGCGTCGAACGTCGGGTCCTCGGAGATCGCCGAGTGCTGGACGACGACGATGCGGTCGCCCTCCGAGCGCGGGTCGTCGACGGCGAGCACGAACACCCACTGCTTGTCCTCCCAGTTGGAGGCGGTGAACGTGAGCACGAGCGCGCGGCCCGCCTCGTCGACGAAGTCGCCGTTGACCCACTTGAACCGCTTGAAGTCCGTCGGGTCGTTGCACGTGGCGGCGGTGCCCGTGCACAGCCACAGCGTGTCCGCCTTGCCGTCGGTCAGCGAGTTGCTCGTCGGCGTCGGCTCCGGGTTCGAGAACGCGTCGTCGGCCTCCTCCTGCGCCGAGCGGGCGGCCGACACGGTCACGTAGACCGGCCCGGTCGGCTGGCTCGCGAGCCGCACCGAGTAGCTGTCGATGGGCGGCACGACGCCGCACGGCGCCACGGTGCACTCGCGCACCGACGTGCCCTCAGGGCCCTCGTCGTCGATGACGATGACGCCGGCGTCGGGCGTGGCCAGGTTGTAGTCGATGCCGTCGACCGGCAGGCCGTCGTAGAGCCGGTCGAGCGCGGACTTCAGGCGGTGGTCGATCGTGCCGCTCGCGCCCTCGAGCTCGCGCGTGATGATGTCCTCGACAACGTCGCCGGCGACGTTGATCGTGTCCGAGCCGAGGCCGCCGATCACGCGGTAGGCGACGCCGAACTTGGTCGAGATGACGAAGAACTCGTCGTCGCCCTCGAGCCCGTCGACCTCGACGACCTCGATGTTGTCGTAGCGGACGTTGAGCCCGGCGCCGAAGATGCCCTTGACGCTGATGACGATGTCGTCGGCGAACTCGGTGCCGAGGACGACGATCTTGTCGAAGCCCGTGCCGCCGTCGACCGAGACCGGCGCGTTGACGTTGTAGGAGACCTCGTCCTCGCCGCCGCCCGCGCGGATGTCCAGCGGGCGGGCGGTCGAGAAGCCGAGCCCGATGATCGGCCGCGCGACTCCGTCCGCGTCGAGCGGGATCGTGTCGTCCTCCCACTTGGTGGGATCGGCCGGGGCCGTCTGCGTCTGGGCGCCGGTGATGTGCGCGTCGGCCTTGTTGCAGACGTCGTCGCCGTTGTTGTCCTTGCGGAAGCCGGTCCACCCCTCGCCGTCGTAGCCGGGGTTCTCGGCCGCCGTGCAGACGCCGTCGTTGTTGGTGTCGACCGGATACAGGCCGGTGTCGGGATCGGCCTCGAGGTTGATGTCGGCGAAGTCGCAGTCGGTGTCGTTGTCGGCGCTGGTGTCGCAGACCGCCGCCAGCGCGAACGCGCGCACGATGAAGAGGTCGTTGTCGTCGTCGCCCTCGAGCCGCAGCTCGGCCTGGTTGGAGTAGACGGTGAACTCGTCGTTGCCGGTGCCGCCGGTCGCGACGAGCGGCGAGTGGACGCCCGGGCTCAGCCAGCCGCGCGTGGTCGCGACGAGCACGGGGAACGTGTCCTGCGGCAGCAGCGCGCCCTCGTCGGCGTCGCGCTTGAAGCCGAAGATCTGGCCGATCTGGAACGTGTCGTTGCCGTCGCCGCCGTCGAGCGTGGTGATCGCGCTGTTGTCGTCGACGTAGAAGGCGTCGTTGCCGCCGAGGCCGTAGACGCTCAGGCGCCCGTTCAGCGCCGCGTCGTAGTTGATGCGCTGGACGTCGTAGCTGAACTCGTCGCCCACGTCGCGGCTGCGGTAGCCGGCGAGGCCGCCGTCGCTGTCGGCCGGCCCGTCGTTGCCGTGCAGGAGCGCGACGAACGCGGGATGGTGCGCCTGCTCGGACGGGGTGGCGTCGCAGGTCGTCGGCACGCCGGCCGCGGCGTCGGTCACGCCGAACGGCGCCTCGGTGTCGATGCACTTGGCGGCGCGCAGCAGGAAGATGTCGTCGGTGCGCTTGCGCGTCAGCGTGCCGGGCAGATAGCCGTCGAGCGCGTCGATCTGGTCGAAGCCGTAGATCGCGAGCTCGTCGACGCCGTTGTCGGGCGCGCCCGTGTCGAGGACGTTGATGACGTAGTTGCGCTCGTCCCCGTGGCTGCCGAGCGTGCGGATCTCGTAGTAGTCGGTGTCGGCCTGGCCGTCGAGCGTGAGCGTGTGGCCGGCGCCCGGGTCCGTGCCAGCGTCGTCGGAGCCCGGCGCCGGCACCGTGCGCGACACGACATCCATGTCCTGGAGGTAGAAGACCGTGAAGCGGTCCTCGCCGTCCGCGAGCGACGGATCGGCGTCACCGGGGCTCGGCCCGTTCAGCGGCGGCACGGCGGCCGAGCCGTAGATCCGCGTCTTGGAGCCGAGGAAGATGTAGCCCGGGCTGGCGACGGCCTCGCAGCCGGGCCGCAGGTCGGCGCCGTCGCAGCCGCTGATGCCCGACGGGTCGCCGAGCTGGAACGTGTCGACGTCGGTGTTGCCGAAGATCTGCGTCATGTGCGCCGGCACCGGGTTCGTCTCCGGCGCGCAGGTGCCGACCGGATGGCCGGTGACCGCGCCCGGCGCGACGACGCAGTCGGCGATGATGCGCCCGCGCAGGATCATGTTCGTGCCGAAGTGCAGGTCGGCGTCGCCGTGGTCGCCGCGCAGGACGATCCCGAGGTTGGCCAGGATCTCGGCGTTCTGGTGGATCGTCACGTCGTCGCCGACGCGCAGCTCGACGCTGCCGGCCTCGGCGAAGACCTGGCCCTTGGGGATCGTGCGCGGCGCGTCGAGGTCGTTGCCCGGGACGGTGGTGTCGTCCTCGGCGAACCGCGCGCTGCCGAGCTTGATGAGGTAGAGGTCCTCGTTCGTCGCGCCCGACTCGCGGACCGTGATCCGGATGTTGCCGGTGGTGGCGTGGGCGAGCACGAGCCGCAGGTACTCGGCGGTCTCGGTCAGGAAGATCCCGTTCTGGGCCTCGAGCGCCACGTCGTCGCCGGTCGCCGCGAGGCCCGGATCCGACGTGCCGTCGGGCATGTCGGCGCAGTTGAGGTTCGTGCACACGAACGGCGAGCTGCGCAGCGAGTCGATCTCGAGGTCGTTGCCGCCGCCGGTGTCGCCGATCGAGCCGCCGTGCGCGTCGATGTCGATCGTCTGGCCGAGCACGTCCGCGGCGGCGTCGCCGGCGCCGCCGTTGCGGGCGTCGACGATCGAGCCGGCGCGGCTGCGCAGCGAGACGTTGCCCGTGGTCAGCGAGTTGTCGCCCTCGGTCCACACGGTGTGGACCTTCATGTCGCCGGCGACCTCGTCGAGGTAGATGCCGAGCGTCTTGTCGTCGTCGGCCGCCGTGTCGAACGCGCGCAGGACGCCGAGCGAGCCGCCGGCCGAGTCGACGTTGATCTCGAGGAAGTTGGTCGGCAGGCCGATGCCGCCGGTGCCGGACTGGCTCCCGGCCTCCATGAGGCCGTTGTCGCCGGCCGTCATCGTGATGTTGCGGCCGCTGACGTCGATCGAGGTCTTCGTCGTGCCGGAGCAGTCGTAGCCCCACTGGACGTCGTAGGCGTCGACGCAGGTCGGGTCGTCGTCGGTGTCCAGCACGCCGGAGTCGAGCTCGGCGTCGATGATCCGGCGCGGCGAGTCGAGCCGCACGTCGGCGGGCAGCTCGGCGGGGCACGGCGCGCCGGTGCAGGAGCCGGTCGCGTGGATGTGGCCGACGCGCAGGTCGCCCTTGCCGCTCTGCTCGATCACCCAGATCGAGCCGTTGGTCGACATGTCGATCTTGGCGGAGCCGTCGGTCGAGCCGAAGCTCAGGCCCGTCTCGTCGTCCGTCCACGTGGCGTCGTTGTCGGTGAACGCCTTGTAGCTGATACCGGTGGCGGTCGACGGGTGGTGGACGCCGATGACGTGACCGGCGCGCAGGTCGGTGAAGGTGTAGTTCGCGTTGATCGGCACCGAGTCCGTGCCGAGGGCCACGAGCACGACGCACGGGGCCGTGGTGCCGCAGCCGACGACGTCGGGGTTGTCGGGCGCGGTGTCGGGCCGGAAGTGGTTCGTGGTCGCGACGCGCTCGTCGCGCGGTCCGCCCGGCAGGTTGTTCGGCGTGTAGATGTCGACGGCGACGTCGCCGACGAAGACGGGCTGCGTGCCCTCGCTGGAGTCGCCGATCTTGACGTACAGGTCGCGGCCGGCCTTGAGCGGGCCGATCACGGGCGCGTACGCGGTGCCGGGCGCCGGGGTGGTCGAGCTGCGCCGCAGCGTCGTCAGCTCGAGGTAGATGTCGACCGCCGCCTCGCCGTCGAGCACGACGGGCTTCAGCGTGGCCGGCACGCCCAGCTCGCCGGTGTGGAAGATCTCGTAGAGCACGAGCCGGACCGGATGCGGGATCGTGCCGATCGAGCCGAGCTCGGAGTCGAGGTACGCCTGGTTGCTGTGGAACGTCTCGGCGCCCGCGTCGGTCCCGACGAGGATGCTGCCGCGGTCGTTGTCGATCGTCGTCGAGCCGAGGATGTTGCGGATGTCGCCCTCGATCGTGATGTCGAAGCCTGTGGTCGGCGGCCCGCGGATGCTCTCGATGCGCAGGTCGGTCGCCGGGAAGATGTGCTTGACGTCGAACTGGTGCGCGAGCGGGTCGGGCAGGCTCGCGCCGCGGTCGACGGAGATGTCGATGATCGCCTCGATCGGCAGCGACAGCGACGTGTTGAGCGTGTTGATCGAGACGCTCGGCGAGCCGCCCGTGCCGAGCAGCAGCATCGGCCGGTCGGACGCGTTGAGGACCGTGACGGAGTTCCAGGTCTCCTGCATGAAGTAGATGCCCTGGGTCCCGCTGATCGTGCTGTCGTCGCCGTCGACGTGGTTGGCGTGGAACAGCGCGTGCGGCAGCTGGTCGTAGATGATCGGGTCGATCACGATCGTGTCGCCGATCGGGATCACGTCGCCGATGCCGAGCGCCGGGCCGCCGCTCGACTTGTGCACGGTCACGTTGTCGGTCTTGGCGGCGATCTCGCCGGTGGCGTCGACGATCAGGACCGGGTTGGGCTCGCCCAGCAGGTAGACGGTCGCGTTCCAGACGATCGTGCGGTCGGCGTCGGTGTCGACGTCCGCGTCGGCGTCGCCGATGTCGAAGAACCCGCCGCTGCGGCGCGCGTGCGCGTAGAGCGAGAAGAACTGCTCGGCGCCGACGTCGAGGAAGGCGGTGCGGATGACCGCGCCCTGCGCCGCGCTGACGAGCGACTCCGCGTCGTAGTTCACGGACGCCTCGGCGTCCGTGTCGCCGCCGCCGCACGAGCAGCTCGCGTTCGCGTCGGCCTGGAAGTTCACGTTGCGATGGGAGGCGTAGAGGTTGACCCGCGCGGCGTCGATCTCCGAGCCGCCGTCCAGCTCGACGATCGCCTTGGTGACCGAGTTCACGCGGGCGATCGCGTCGGAGTCGGCCCCGAGCGCGGTCGCGCGTGAGCTGGTCCGGGTGATCGCCTCGGCGATCACGTCCTGACGTGACACGTTGCCGTTGCCGTCGGCCACGAACCTTGCCCCGAAGTCGGAGGCGATGAACACGCCGGAGCCGTTGATCCGCGCGTCGTCTTGCAGCTCGGTCTTCACCTGGCCGTTGATGTTGATGCCCCAGCCGCCCTCGTCGTTCGCGTTGGCCGCGGTGCCGAGGCCGGCGGAGTTGGCCTTCGCGAAGACGTTCGCCTTCACGCCCGCGCTGGAGTCCACGAGGACGGTCCGGTTGGCGCGGACGAGGCCGTCGATCACGGTGCCGATCGCGAACGAGAGGTCGACCCGCGCGAGCGCGGTCGCGTCGGCGATCAGGCCGATCCCGGCGGCGATCCCGCGGCCGTTGCCGGTGGTCACGCCGCGCGAGAGGATCTGCGACGTCGCGGGCGGCGAAGATGTCGGCGCCGTCCTCGACGGTCGTCGTGACGTTGTTGGACGCCTCGGCGCGGGCGTCGCCGGTGCGGAAGGAGAGGAACCCGCCGCCCTCGGTCGACGCGTCGACGGCCACGTTCGTCCCCGAGTCGGCGCTGATCACGATGAAGTCGGCGCGCAGCGTCGCGCCCTTGATCGTCGTGTCGACGTCAGGCGTATGGGTGGCCTTCGAGGTCGAGTCGCCGAGGTCGAAGAGGCCGCCGCCGCCCGCGGTCGCGGTCGCCGACACGAGGCCGTCCTCCTTCGCAACCAGGCCGGCCGGGCCGCCGACGCCGACGAGCACGTGCGGCGTGCCGGAGCCCTGCGAGGTGAGGTCGACGATCAGCCGCTGCGTCCCGCTCGGACCGCCGACGACCGCGATGCCCTCGTCGACGAGCGTGTGCGGGCCGTTCGGGACCGGGCCGAAGACCGACACCGGGTTGTCGTTGCGGTCGAGCAGCCGGAACGTCGTCGCGCCGAGGACGTCGACGAAGTACATGTTGCCATCGGTCAGGCCGCCGATCGCGAAGCGGTCGGTCCGGCGGACGGTGTGCGTCGTCTTCTGCGCGTTCGCCGAGAAGTCAGGCGCCAGCTCGATCACGTCGATCGGGATCGGCGTGTCGTCGTCGGTCTCGGGCGTGCCGTGCGTGTCCGTGCAGTTCGCCGGGTCCGCGACGCCGCCGACCGCGTGGCAGTAGCTGTCGGCGAGCTGGATGCTGTAGGCGTCGCCGGCGGGCAGGCGGACGTAGTAGATGCCGCCGTTGACCAGCGGGCTCAGCGTCGACGATGTTCATCGGCGGGCCGGTGCGCGTGTACACGACCTCGGCGCCCGTGAAGAAGCCGAGCGCGGCGCGGTCGGGCGCGTAGATGTTCTCGCGCGAGCCGGTGTGCGAGATCGGGTCGCCGCTGCGGATCGGCAGGCCGGCGTCGTCGCCCGACTGGTGGATGTTGATGTCGACGAGGTTGCTCGTGAACGTCAGCACCGGCGGCGCGTGGTAGACGAGCGGCCGGTTGTCGGTCAGGCCGGCTGTGGTCGGCACCGTGATCGTCGTGCCGGCCAGGCCGGTCGGGTCGAACGTGTACACGCAGGTCGGCGTCGACGGGCGCCAGTCGCAGCGACGTCTCGTCGACCTTGAAGACCGTGTAGGTCGAGCCGCACACGAGGCCGCCGGCCGGCTTGGTCGCCGAGCGCGCTCGCCGCCGTTGCATTCGTAGACGACGCGGTCGCCGGTCTCGAGGTTGTGCGGCGCGCGAACGTGATCGCGCCGCGCAGCAGGCTGACCGAGCTGAACTCCGCCCCGAGGCGCAGCGTCGAGCATGTGTCCGGCGTCCCGCAGCAGTCGACGATCACGCCGTACGTCCGCCCGTCGCCGAGGCCGCCGATCGCGTTCGGGTTCGGGATCAGGCCGGCCCGCACGTCCGGGTCGCCGTTGTCGGGCGCGCTGTAGACGATCGTGTCGCCGGTCTTGAGCCGGTGCGCCACCGAGCCGGTCGAGTTCGAGCCGGTCGTCAGGGTGTTGGTGCCGGTGTTGACGTTCGAGATCGTGCCGTCGGACTGCGCCGGGCGCCTCGCCGCCGTGGACCGCGGAGATCGTCAGCGTCGTGCCCGCCTGCACGAACCCGCCGTGGACGATCGCCTCGACCGTTGGGCGTGCCGCTGGCGATCGCGTCGAGCCGGCCCTGGATGTTGAGGATGATCCCGATGCTCGTCGACGTCGGCGAAGGCGTCGGCGTCCGTGTCGGAGTCGGCGAGCACCGTGATGCTCTGGCTGGCGGTGACGTTGCCGGTGCCGAGGCTCGCGGACACCGTCGGGTCGGTCACGGCGGTCGCGCTCGAGTCGTTGATCGCGACGACGCCGATGCCGAACGTGTCGACGAATGCGGTGGTCGCGTCGTCGCCGTGGGCGATGACCTCGATCACGAGCGCGCCCGGATCGCCGACGGTGCCGAGCGCCGGGTCGACGTGGGTGCCGCCGACCGAGCCCTCGATCCTCGCGCTGGTGCCGCCGTGGGAGATCGCGTCCGGATGGATGATCTTGATGTCGGCCAGGCCGCCGCCGTCGCCGCCGGCGCCGCTCGCAGCGCGATTCACCGAATGCGCCTTGATCGTCAGCTTCTGGCTGAGGCCGTTCACGGTGCCGCCGAGCACGGCCTCGGTCATCGCGGTGGTCTCGATCTTCGACTTCGCGTCGCCGCCCGCCGCCGCGATCAGGCCGATGACCAGGACCTTGGCGGTCGCCTTGGCGGTGTTGGTGCCCTCGGCGAGCACCTCCATGCTCGTGCCGCCGGTCACCGCGCCGTCGTAGCGCGCGGTGGTGGGCGCCTCGACCGTGCCGGACGGCATGTTGATCGCGAACGCCCCGAGCCCGCCGCTGGCCGCGTCGGAGAAGCCCTCGGCGAAGTTGTTGCCGGTCGCGCTGAACTTGATCGCGCCGGTCGCGTGGATCGAGCCGGAGAGGCCGCTGGCCTCGGTCTTCGCCGTGTCGTTGATCAGCGCGCCGGCGCCGGTGACGGTCACCTGGAGAAGCCCGATGCCGAGCGACTCGGTCTGCGCCAGCGCGTCGTTGTCGCTGGTCGCCGTGACGGTCACGGTGCCGGCGAGCGTCACGACGCCGTCGAGCCCGGCGCGCGTCGGGCCGGCCGTCTCGGCGTCGGTGACCATCGCGGTGATGTCGGCGAGCCCGAACGAGTTGCCCTCGGTGCGCGCCTTGGTGTGGTTGGCCGACTCGGCGGAGACCAGGATCGCCGAGCCCGACGCGTTGATCGTCGAGTTGGCGCCGATCACCGCGTTGGTAATCGCCGACGACTGCACGCTCGCGTCGGCGACCGAGACCGCGACCGAGATCAAGCCGATCGTCAGCGTGTCCGACGTGGCGTCGGCGGTGTTCGCGCTCTTCGCCTTGACGTTGATCGTCGGCGCGCCGCTGACGTTCGATTCGACCTGCGCGACGTGCCGCCTGCACGGTGGCCGTCGGCACCGTGACGTTGATGCCCACGAGGCCGCCGGCGCCGACGTCGGTGTGCGCGACGGCGTGGTTGTTGGACTGCGCGCTGAACTCGACGGTGCCGCTGCTCGTGATCGAGTCGTTGTTGTCGGCGTCCTGGGCCAGCGCCTCGACGTCGGCCGCCGCGGCGATCTCGGCGTTGACGACGCTGGCGGAGACCCCGGCCAGGCCGCCGACGACCGTCGCGTCGTTGCGCGCCTCGACGTAGTTGGAGCCGACGGCCTTGACCGTCACCTGGCTCGAGCCGGTGACGGTGCCGTCGAGCGTCGCGCGCACCGCGCCGGCGAGCACGGCGTTCGCGACCATGACGCCCACGCTGAAGAGGCCGAGCGACAGCATCGCGGTCGCGCGATCGCCTCGTTGCGGGCGTTCGCGCCCTTGAGGTCGGCGTTGACCTGGATGTGCCCGGAGCTGGCGATCGACGCGCCTGCCCCGACGAGCGCCTCGACGTCGGCGCCGCTCGTGATCTCGGCCTTCGCGTAGGCGCCCTGAGAGCCGGCCGATCCTGACCTGGAGGATGTCGACGTCGGCGCGCGCGCGGTTCTCGGCGACGGCGTGCACGATGCACACTCGCGGAGCTCGTGATCGTGCCGTCGAGGGTGGCCTTGGTGTGGCCCGCGACGGTGGCGGTCGGCAGCATGATCGTGATGCCGGCGAGGCCGAGCGTGCCGCCCGGCGCGTTGGCGACGGCCACGTTGTTCGCGTCGGCGACGACCTTGACCGCGCCGCTCGTGGAGATGTTCGCGGTCGAGGTGAGCGCCGCCTCGGTGTGGCGGGCGTCGTTGGCGCTCGGCGATCGTCAGGCCCGCGGCGATCGCGCCGGAGGCGGCGTTGAACGTGTCCGCCTTGACGCCGCCGTGGATGCCGGTCGCGAGGATGTCGACGCCGCCGGAGCCGAGCGGGCCGTGCGCGCCCGAGGCCGCGCGCGTCGTGCCGGTGAGGTTGACGATCGCCACCGCGCCGCTGATGCCGCCGCCGATGCCGGCCGGCACCGAGTAGGCCGACGCGGTCGGCGAGGTGTCGGCCTTGGCGTCGAGGTCCAGGCCCTTGACGGTGCCGACGGCGCCGAGCGGACGTTCCCGATGGTGGCCGCGTGTCGCCGCTCGGCGTTGGTGACGGCGATGCCGGCGCCGGCCGCGACGAGGCCGAGCGCGGCGCCGATGGCGAGCGTCGAGACGTCGCGGTCGGCGTCCGCCTTGACCGCGACGCCGCCGCCGGCCCGCGTGACGTCCGCGCCGTCGTCGATGTGCGCATGCTGGCTCGAGTGGTCGGTGAGCACGACCACCTGGCCGCCGACCGCGACCACGCCGATCGCGCCGCCGAAGGCGATCGCCTCGTTGGACGAGATCGTCGTGGCCTCGATGCGGACCTCGTCGCTCGCGCCCGAGCCCGCTTGGAGGCTCGCGTTCGACGTCGCGCCGGCGTCCACGCGGCTGTCGACGTTGAGGACGAGGACCGAGACGCCGACGCCCACGAAGCCGCCCGCGATGCTGCCGGCGAGGCCGAAGACCTCGAGCTTGTCGCGGCCGTAGATCCGGATGCTGCCGCCGGCGATGATCGAGCCGTCGACGGTCGCCGACGTGCCCTCGGCGGCGGGTTCGAGCCGAGCGCGGTCGCGGTCGGCGCGGCCGGCGCGGTGGTGTCGATCTTGGTCTTCGCCTTGGACGGCCAGGTCGATGCGGTCGCTGGTCTCGACGTCGCTCTTGTGGACCAGCTCCCACTTCGTTGGGTCGGAGCCCGGGTCGACGCCGGTGCTGGGAGCCTTGGCGCTCCAGTACTTGCCGCCGAACGCGACGAGGTCCTTCGCGTCGTACGCCGTGGCCGGCGCCCAGTTCCCCGCGGTTGCGGACCGTCGAGCCGTCGAGGCCGTTCTTGTAGCCGTTGTCGCCGGAGGCGACGATGTCGGCCTCGTCGCCGGCGTCGCGGACGGGCTCCCACTGGTCGGCGTTGACCTGCGGGTTCTGCGACGTGTTCGGGTTGTCGATCTTGGCCGTGTACTGCTTGCCGTTGAAGGTGACTACGTCCTCCTGCTCGTACGCCGTCCCGGAGGTCCACGTGCCCCGCTGCTGCCCGGCGCTGCCGCCTTCAGCGGCGTCTTCTGGCCCTCCCACTGGGTCGGGTTGTCGACGGGGCTGAGCCCGACCGTCGGGTTGTCGGACTTCGCGCCGTAGCGCTTGCCGCCGAAGGTGACGACGTCGCCCTGGTGATAGTCGGCCTTGGTGCTGTCCCACGGCGCGGCGGCGGCGTCGCTGCCGCTGCCCTCGTACGTCGTCGTGGCCTGGGTGCCGACGGTCCAGACCGAGACCGAGCCGGCGACGCCGACGAAGCCGCCGCCGATGCTGAGCGCGAACGTCTTGACGTCCTTGACCGACAGGGCGGCGATCAGGACGTCGGCCAGCGCGCGCACGGTCGCGCCGGTGCCGACCGACGCCTGGACCGAGACGTCGAGTACGCCGATGTCGACGCCGCCGGCGACCCCGACGAAGCCGCCGCCGCGCCGCCCGCGATCGTGAGGGTCTTTGCCTTGTCGACAGCGGAGACGTTGACGGACTGCGCGCTGCTCGCGCCGCTCAGCGAGTTCACGTTCACGTTGGCGCCGAGCAGCGCCTTGACGGTGACGCCGATGAGGTTGACGCCGATCCCGCCGGCCATGCCTACGAACCCGCCGGCGACCGAGACCGCGAACCCGAACAGGTTCTCGCTCGACGACGCCTGGACCGCCAGGCCGTGGAGGCGCCGAGCGTCCCGAACGAGTCGCCGTAGTACTGGCCGCTTTGATGCCGGCCAGGCCGGTCCCGAAGCCCTTGGCGTCGACGGCGCTGCTGTAGCCGATGTACGCCTGGACGTCCTTGGTGACCGGGGCGACGCCGACGGCGACGCCGACGCCGACCAGCCCGCCCGCGATCGCGATCTGGATCAGGACGAGCTTCGTGTCGTCGGTCGCGGCGATGAGCACGTCCCCGCCCGCGACGATGATCACGCTGTCACCGGTGCTGGCCTAGGTGTGGACTCCGACGACCGCGACCGACACGCTGCCGGCCACGCCGACGAGGCCGCCGCCGGCGCCGACCACGACGGAGACGATGTTGTCGGTCCCGGTCGCCGACACGACCACGTCGTCGGCGGCGTTGACCTGCGCCGAGGCGCCGATGTACGCGTCGGTGTCCAGGTTGACCACGCGCACGCCGACCGGCACCGCGATGCCCGCCGACATGGCGACGGCGACCGTTCCGGCGATGCCGAGCTCGTAGAACTGGTTGGCGGCGGCGACGTGGACGACTGCGCCGAGTTCGCCCCGGCGACGTTCGAGGCGCAGGTCAGCCCGCAGTTGATCTCGGTCGACGCGCCGATCCCGGCGCTGGTGTGGACGGCGAACATGCCGATCGAGCGGCGACCCCGACGGCGGCCACGCCTGCGCCACCGCCGCGATCCCCATGGCGGCCACGTCGTCGCTGTTGGTGGCGGTGACGGCGACGCCGCGGAAGCCGGCGAGCTGGCCGGCGGCGATCACCCGAATGCCCATGAGGCTCGCGTCGCCGGCCGGCGCGAAGCCGCGTGCGCGCCAGGCTGTGCGAGCGGCCGGTCGCGACGCTCTTGTCGAGCGTGATCACGGGACCGCCGTCGGAGGCCCGGAGCTGGACCGAGTTGGCGTCGATGACGGCGCGTAGTACGTCTCGCCGTCGACAGACCGCCGATTGGCGCGCCGTCGCCGGAGCTGTAGATGAGCGCCTCGTTCTCCTCGACCGGGCGTCGCCGGAGTTGCGGAAGGTCGTACGGCAGGTTCAGCGTCTTTTGTCGGCGGCGACCGCCGACTTGCTGGGGTTGAACCGCTGCGACTCGTCGTTGCGCACGCCGGCCTGATTGGTCGGACGAGGCGGTGGGTCTCGCCGCTTCGGCCGCCGAGGCCGGCGACGATCGGGCCGCCCGGGCTCGTGCGCAGCCGGACCGCCTTCGGGTCGATGACCTCCACGTAGTACCGGCGGTGTCGGCGAGGCCGCAGCTCGCGTTCCGAGCCCTTGTCGTAGACGACCTGCTGTCCTCGCCGAGGCCGTGGTCGTAGCCGAGGTTGATCGTCTTGCCGTCGCCGGCGACCGCGCTCGGGTGAATCGCGTGTCGACCTGCGCGACGAGATGCTGCCGCTCTTGACACCCAGGGCGCCGTCGCCCTTGCCGTTCACGCGGGCGTGGTCGCCGATGAACGCGTGCGTGTTCTTGGTGATGACCGGGACGGCCACGGCGCCGCCGACGGCGGCGGAGCCGGCGCCGGAGATGTTGCCCGCGATGACGTCGAGGTCCATGGCCTCGTCGGCCGCGATCCGGACGCTGCCGCCGGCGACGACGGTGGCGCCGTCGGAGGCCAGCGGGCCGTGTCGACGCGGGCCTTGGTGATGATGTCGAAGACCGGGACGCCGACGTTGACCTTGACCGCGGCGGTGCCGGAGAAGACCCGCCGAAGGCCACCGACGTGATGTTCTCGCTCGAGTTCGCGTCCACTGTCACGTTCCCGCGGACGGTCAGCGTGCCGCCCCGCCGATCCACGCCTGCGCGTCCTTCTCGATCACGCCGACGTCGACGCCGGCGCCGACGCTCGCCAGCCGCCGACCGCCACCGCGCCGGCGGCGCCGACGAATCGAGGTGTCGGTGGCGGCGACGGCGACGTCCTGCGCGCGGCGGCGCCGGTGTTGTCGCCGTTGATCGTCGTGCCCGGCCGGATGAAGGCCTAGTCTTGTGCGTGAGGACGTCGACGGAGACCGAGCCCGCGATGCCGGCGGCCGAGCCGCCGCTGCCGCCGACGGCGACGATGATGACGTTCTCGTCCTGGATCGCCGTGACGTTCAGGCCGGTCCCGCTCTTGGCCTCGATGTCGGCGTTCGCGGCCTCGGTCGTGTCCTCGCTGCCGATGAACGCCAGCACCGTCGAGTCCTTGACGAGGACGGCGACCGAGGCGCCGACGCCGGCGCTGCCGGTGCCGATCGCGACGCTGCCGGTGTAGAGCTCGTCTTGGCACGTCCGGCGCGTCGTCGCTGGCCGCGATCCTCGATGTCGCCGCCGGCGTGCACGGTCGTGTTGCGGCCGATCCAGGCCTTGACGTTCGTGGTGAGCGTGACGACGGTGACCGAGCTGGCGGCGGAGAACGAGCCGCTGACGCCGACGCCGACGGCGATGGAGAAGACCTCTTCGTGCGAGAGCGCC
>CAWJNK010000009.1:0-76237 GCA_963844205.1 uncultured Solirubrobacteraceae bacterium | reverse complement strand
CGAGTTTCTGACCAACCTCGCGCCGATCGCGGCCATGACGTTCGTCGTCGTCACCGGAACGCTGTACCTCTGGTTCCGCGCTCGCCTGCAGATCCACCCGGATGCGCGCGCCCGGATCATGGAGCTCGACGCCGCCCGCTCGATCGAGGATCCCGAGGAGCTCAAGCGCGCGCTGCCTGTGCTCGTCGGGACGATCCTGCTGTTCTTCGTCCACAAGCCGCTGCACCTGGAGCCCGCGACCGTCGCGATGCTCGGCGCGACCGTGCTCCTGCTCGTAACCACCCAACCGCTCGAGTCCGCGCTGGCAGGCATCGAGTGGCCTACGCTGTTCTTCTTCATAGGCCTGTTCGTCATGGTCGGCGCGCTCGAAGAGACCGGCGCGATCGGCGAGATCGCCGACGGCGTCGCCGAGGTCACCGGTGGCGATCGCACCGCCGAGCTGATGGGCATCGCCTGGGTCTCGGCGATCGCCTCGGGCATCGTCGACAACATCCCGTTCACCGCCACGATGATCCCCGTCGTCGAAGAGCTCCAAGGCGAAACGATGGACGACGCCTACTGGTGGTCGCTCGCGCTCGGCGCCTGCTTCGGCGGCAACTTCACCCTCGTCGCCGCCGCCGCGAACGTCGCCGCCGCCGGCATGGCCGAACGCAGCGGTCGACCGATCCGCTTCGTCGAGTTCCTCAAGGTCGGCGTCCCCGCGACCTTGATCTCGATGCTCCTGGCCACCGCCTACATCCTCATGAGGTACGCCTGATGGGCCCGCGAACGATCGCCGACCTCGTCCACCGCGACGCCCCCGTCATCGCAGAAAGCTCCACCATCCAAGCCGCCGTGCCAGTACTGCTCTCCTCGAAGCTCCCCGCCGTCCCGGTCGTCGACGACGAGCAGCACTTCTCGGGCATATTCGGCGAGCGCGAGTTCATCACCGCCCTGTTTCCCGGCTACGTAGGCAGCCTCAAGCACGCCGCCTTCGTCCCGAAGTCGATCGACGCCGTCCTCGAGCGCCGCCAGAGCTGCCGCACCGATCCGGTGTCACGACACATGAACACCGAGCACATCGACGTCGGGCCCGACTTCTCCGACATCGGCCTCGCCGAGATCTTCATCCACCACCGAGTCCTGATCGTCCCGGTCGTCGAGCACAAACGCATCCTCGGAGTCATCACACGCGCCGACTTCTTCGCCGCTGTCGCGCAACGGTTCCTCGGCGACGACTCCCCGTGATCACCGGTGCCTGGGGCGCAGACGCCGGGCATCACCGGCGTGAACTCGCGCGTGATCAGGAATCGCTCCGTCCACCTCGCGGCCATCTCGACGGGCGCCCGCAACGCGCTGTGCGGCCAGCTCCGGAGGCGGTGCCGCTGCCGGCAACGCCCGTGCGCGGGCGACGGAGCGCTTCTAGGCTGACAGCAGGATGAGCGACCTCCTGCGCGTGCTCGCCGTGCTGGCGCTGGTCGCCGGCAACGCGTTCTTCGTGATCGGCGAGTACGCGGTGGTGACCGCACGCCGCTCAGCGTTGGCCGCACGCGCCGACGCCGGGTCCGCGCGTGCGCGGGCGGCGCTGCGGCTCATGGGCGACCCTGTGCGGGTGATCTCAACGGTCCAGGTGGGGATCACCGCGATCGGAATCCTGACTGGTGCGGTCGGCGAGTCGTTGGTGCGGGACCTGCTCGGCGACGCCATCCCGAGCGGGCTGGCCTTCGTGCTCTCCTTCGCCGCGATCACCTACCTGAGCGTCGTTCTCGGCGAGCTCGTTCCCAAGGCCCTCACGCTCGATCGTGCGGAAACACTCGCGATGATCGTCGCCCGTCCGATCGAGCTGATCTCGAAAGTGCTGCGGCCCGTCGTCTGGGTGCTCGAGGCATCCGCACAGAACCTGCTACGCCCGTTCGGCGTAGGTGAGGTGATCGCGGGAGACACCATCCGCTCGCCGGAGGAGCTGCGCGCGCTCGTCGACGAGGCCGAGGGTTCCGGCGTGATTCCCCGCGCCCAAGAGGAGCTGCTGCACAACGTGTTCGACTTCGCCCGGCTCGAGGCTGCCGACGTGATGGTGCCTGCGCCCGAGGTCGATTGGCTTGACGCCCGCCTCACCGTTGACGCTGCTCTGGCGAACAGCGTCGAGCATCGGCATACGCGCTACCCAGTCGGCGCCGGATCCCTCGACAACCTCGTCGGCATGGTGCACCTGCAGGAGATCGTCGCGGCGGCACGCAGCGATCCTGAGTCGCCCGTCGGGGCGCTCGCGAAGCCGGCGATCATCGTCCCCGAGACCAAGGACCTCGGCGCGCTGCTGCGCGAGCTCCGCCAGGCACGCCAGGAGTTCGCGGTCGTCGTCGACGAGTACGGCGGGACGGCGGGCATCGTGACGATGGAGGACATCCTCGAGGAGATCGTCGGCGAGATCGAGAGTGAGTACGACCTGCCCGACGACACCCTCACCCGCATCGACGACCACACGCTCATGGTCGCGGGATCGATGACGATCGATGACTTCAACGAAGCCGTCGGCACGCAGCTGCCTCAGGACGGCGCCCGAACCATGGCCGGGCTTGTCTTCAGCGTGCTCGGCCGGGGTCCGCAGCCAGGCGACGCGGTCGCCGTGGACTCGGTGAGGCTGTCGGTCGATCAGATGGACGGCGTGCGGATCACGCGGCTCCGGGGCGAGCTCGAATCGACTCCGCCGCCCGGTTGAGCCGGCGGCCGCTCACCTCAGGTGCTCGTGTGGGGCCGGCTGGCACTTCGGCCTCGCCTCATCACGACGCCGCCGACGAGGAGCACGAGGACGACGCCGATGAGCGCGCTGAGGATCCCGCCGAGGTCGAACACGTCCGTGTCGCCGATCCCGAGCCCCGCTGGACCACAGGGCTCGGCGCTCTTCCCAGCCGGCCGCACGGCGGTCCTGATGTACACGCCTCAGCAGAGGTGCCCCAGAGGAGCGGTTGCTCGAGTGCGTTGCGACTCGCTCCGAAGGTTCGTCCGAGGACACTCGAGCCTGACCGGGTTGCGGTCCCGGCGATTGTCGTGTCGCCGGGGCCGCGGGGGACAGAAGAGGGGACATAATGTCAGCGAGGCATGTACTTCACCACGCTGCGTCGCCGAATCCAGCGCTTTCGAGCGCGGGACACGCGGAATTTCCCCCGGTGCGTAGAAAGCTAGAAAGCGCCGATTTGCAGGCACTTCTGATGCCGGAGGAGAGACTCGAGCCCCCGACACGCGGATTTTGATTCCGAGGTGCTTTGGCTCTAGCGCGCCGCTCGCGGGGGCTGGGGGACACGGAAGGGACACATCTGCCAGCAGCCGCTGTGGGCCGAGTCGTCGGCCGACCCAGCCCTCGACCTTGTCCGCTGAATGTAGATCCGTCCGAATCCGTTGCTGACGAACGCATCGATCGACTGGATGCGCGCGCACGATGTTGGACAGATCAGGGCATGCCTCGGACTAACCGACGCCCACGTGCAGGCGCGCGTTGCGGTCGCCGCGCCGGCCGGCGAAGCCATGTGGCCGGCCGCCCTGGGCGTCGAGGTAGGCCAGCTGGCGCGCGCTCCCCGCGAGGCCGCGGCCGTCGTGGTCGACCATCCACGTTTCGAGCACCGCGCCGCCCGGCGCCTTGCGCAGGCGGAACATCCGCGCCTGCTGCGGGAAGTCGGCCAGCGAGGCGGTGCCGACGAGCCAATAGTCGTCGCGCGGCTCGATCGTGTTCCGGTGGCGGTTCCCGGAGACGACGGCCACCATGCGCGGCGCGGCGTCGAGCACGGCGAGCGCGGCCTCGCCGCCATCGGAAGCCTCGAGCGGGTTGTGGGCGAAGACCACCAGCCAGTCGCCGGTGAGCTGCCGTCGGAGCCAGGCCACCTGCTCCGCGGTCACGACGCCGCGCGAGCCGCCGCCGCGGTCGGCGGTGTCGAGCACGACGCCGCGCACGCCGGGCGCGAGCTCGAAGACGTAGTCGAGCCGGCCCGGCGAGGCGGGCCGGACGCCAGCTGCCGCCGCGAGCCGATCGACCAGCTCGGCGGGCTCGAGGTGGCGGCGTGTGGTGTCGGCCGGAACCGTCTCGGCGCGGCCGAACACCTCGCCCTGCGTGAGCAGCGCGTTCACGGCCGCGGGCGCGTCCTCCTCGGCGAGCGTGGTGGGCTGGAACGACGGGTCGAGGCCCGTCACCAGCCGGTCGCCGGTGGCCACCTGCTCGATTGCCTCGGTCGCCGGCACCTCGCCCTGCACGAGCACGTCGTGGTTGCCGACTGCGGGGTACCAAGGCGCGTCGAGGCCGGCGGCGCGGAAGCGGCGCTGGGCGGCGGCGAGCGCGCCCGGGTGGCGCGGCGCGTCGTTGTCGGGCCGGAAGTAGAAGGGATCGGGGTTGGACGCGGCCTGCACGCCGTCGTAGCCGGGGCCGCCGCTGTCGGGGTCGACGACGTCGCCGGCGAGCACGGCGAGCGCTTGGTCGAGCTCGTTCTCTTGCGCGGAGTCGACGAGGTCGCCGGTGACCACCAGCGCCTGCGGGCGCTCGCGCGCGAGCGCGCGAACGGCGGCGTCGAGGACCTGGGCCGAGAACGCCTCCTGCGGGCGGAACGTCGAGTTCAGCGGCGCGCCGAGGCGGTCGAGGAACGGCACGCGTGCCGGCGACTCCTCGTCGCGCACGTGCGCGTCGGTGATCTGGCCGAACGTCGCGAGCACGCGCCCGCCCTGCGGCCCGGTCAGCGGCTCGCCGGGCCCGCGCTCGAGGAAGCCGTCGCCGTCGCGGTCGACGAGCGTGGCGTCGAGCGTCGAGGTCGCCGGCGCCGTGCGCGCGGGCTCGTCGCCGCCGCAGCCCGCCACGACGACCATCAGGATCAGCGCGAGGCGCCTCATTCCTCGCGCAGGCCGGCGATCACCGGCTCCCTCAGCACGCGACGGGCCACGAGCGCGGTCGCGGCGGCCGCCAGGACGGACAGGCCGGCGACGACGAGCGCGACCTGGCCGGCGCTCGGTGCGATCGGCAGGTCGGCGAACCCGGCCGCGAGCCGTGCGACGACGGGCCCGAGCACCGTCAGCTCGAGCGCCACGCCGAGCAGCGCGCCCGGGAGCGCGACCACGGCCGCCGCGCCGCCGAGCACGCGCGCGACGGTCTGCGCGTCGCCGCCGCAGGCGCGCAGCAGCGCGACCGCGTCGCGGCGCTCGCGGGCGGTCGTCGCCAGCGCCTGCACGAGCGCGTAGAGGCACACGAGCCCCACCGCGAGCCCGACGCCGCGCAGCACCGCGGCGAGCACGCCGAGGAACGCGGCGTTGCGCGTGCTCGCGCCGCCGACCTCCTGCGGCGGCGCCCCGAGCGCCTCCAGCGACCGCCCGACCTCCGCGCGGTCCGCGCCGCCCTCGAGCCGCACGGCCAGCGACGCCTCGAGGCCGCTGAGCCGGTCGGGCCGCGCCCACGCGATCCGCCCGCCGTTCTCCAGCGCCCGCACGACGCCGGCGACGCGCAGGCGCACCTCCTCGCCGGTCGGGAGCTGGGCGGCGAGCGCGGACCCCGGCCTCAGGCCGAGCGCGTCGGCGAGCCCGACGCCCACCTCGACCTCGTCCGCGCTCGCGAGTCGCCGGCCGGCCGCGAGCGGCGGCGCTTCGAACCGCGTGTGGTCGCCCGGGTAGGCCACGAGCCGGAACGGCTTGTCGAGCCGGAACGAGTCGGCCGCGTCGACCGTGTAGCGCGGCGCCACGTCGGCCACGCCGGGGATCGCCCGGACGTCGCCGGCGGACGACGCGCCGAGCGCCGCGGTGAGCTGGTAGCGCTTGCCGACGGTCCCGGGGTCGTCGCGCAGCCGCTCGAGCAGCGACGCGAGCGCGAGCATGAGCGTCACGACGCCGGCGCAGACGGCGATCGTCGCGACCGCGGCGACCCAGCGCGCGCGGGCCGCGGTCGCGAACCGCGCGCCGAGCGCCGCAAGGCCGCCCGAGGCCGCGTGCCGAGGCACGGCGATCGCGCCGCCGCGCAGGATCTCGACCGGCGGTCGCCGCGCGGCCCGCCACGCCGGCCACGTCGCCGCCGCGACGACGATCGCGGTGACCGCCGCGAGGCCTGCCGCCAGCGGCCCGAGGAGCGCCCAGCCCGGCGGCAGCTCGTTGAGCGCCGCGAGCAGCGCCGCCGCGGGCGCGGCGACGGCGAGTGCCCCGAGCGCGATCCCCACCGTCGCCGCGGGCACGGCCACGAGCGCCGCTTCGGTCGCCTGCTGGGCGGCGATCCGCGCGGGCGAGAAGCCGAGCGCGCGCTGGACGCCGAACGCGCCGAGCCGGCGCTGGACGTCGGCGTGCGCGCCGGCGGCGAGCATCGTCCCGGCGGCGACGAGCGCGACCAGCGAGAACGCGACCAGCAGCGAGATCACGATCCCGGCCGCCTGGCCGAGCAGCACCCGGACGCCCTCGCGCGTGACGAACTCGAGCCGCCCGAGCCCGAACGAGACGGCGCGCGCCTGGGTCAGCGTCACGTCCGCCTTCGACCGGTCGTTCAGCCACAGCAGCGCCACGTTCGCCGGATCGGATCCCGCGATCCGCTCGCTCACGTAGACGCGCGCGGCGCGCGCCAGCGGGAACGCGACGTTGTCCGGCGACACCGCGATGCCGACGATGCGTGCGTCGTCGCGGCGCCCGGCGTCGATCCGGTCGCCGACCTCGAGCCCCCATTCGCGCGCGAGGCCCTGCTCGACGACCACGTCGTCGGGACGGCCGGACAGGTCGCGGCCCTCGGTGACGAGGTAGCCCCGGCGACCGCCCAGGATCACGTGCATGGCGCCGCGATGCGTGTGGCGCCCGTTGGCGGACAGCCGCACGTTGTTGCGCTCGAACCGGTATGAGCGCGCCGCCAGGTTCGGGAGCGCGCGCACGCGCTCGTCGAGCGTCTCCCGGCCCTCGGGGTCGAAGCGCGCGATCACGTCCGGCAGGTCGGCCTTCGCGGCGGAGCGCTCGAAGCCGGTCGCGAGCCCGTACCCGACTGTCGTCGCGGTCCCCACCACCAGCGAGGCGGCGAGCACGCCGGTGGCCGCCAGCATCGTGCGGGAGCGACGTGCCCGTGCGATCACGCGACGAGCCTCCCGTCGCGCAGCGTCAGCACGCGATCGGCGATCTCGGCCGCCGCGTTCTCGTGCGTGACGAGCACGACCGCCCGTCCCTCGGCGGCGCCGGCCCGCAGTAGCCGCAGGACGTCGGCGCCGGCCTCGACGTCGAGGTTGCCCGTCGGCTCGTCGGCGAGCAGGAGCGCCGGGTCGTTGACCATCGCGCGCGCGATCGCGAATCGCTGCTGCTCACCGCCGGACAGGTGGCGTGGGAGGGTGTCCGCGACCTGTCGCAGCCCGAGTCGGTCGACGAGCTCGCGCCCGCGGGCCGCGGCGTCGGGGTGGGCGCCGCGCACGCGGCTGGCGAGCAGCACGTTCGCCTCGCCGGACAGCTCGGGGAGCAGGTGGAAGAACTGGAAGACGAAGCCGATCCGCCGCCGTCGCAGCGCGCTCAGCTCGCGCTCGCCGGCCCCGGTGACCGGCTCGCCGGCGACCTCGATCGTGCCCTCTTCGGGCCGGTCCAGCCCACCCAGCAGGTGCAGCAGGGTCGACTTGCCCGAGCCGGACCGCCCGAGGATGGCCACGACCTCGCCGGCCTCGACCGTCAGGTCGGCGCCGTCGAGCACGCGCCGGGCGGCGCGGCCGTCGCCGTACGTCTTGACGAGCCCGCGGGCCTCAACCGTCGCCATCGCGCTCACGGTACGGGCTACGGACGCGCACGCGCGAGGGTTGTCACCACACGGTGTCGAACGCGAGCTCATAGAGCAGCGCCTGGACGGCGAGCGCGGCGAGCAGCGGGCGCAACGGCGTGTCCTCGACCGCCGCCGCGAGGCACACGAACGGCGCGAGGAAGAGCCAGATCCGCTCGGTCTCCGCCTTCGTGAAGCCGAGGACGGCGGCTACGGCGATCACGGTGAAGATGGCCACCGCCGGTGCGTGGCCGCGGGCCAGGGCGCGCAGCGCGAGCCAGCTCAGCGGAACTCCGAGGACGACGAGGAAGGCGACCGGCGAGCCGAAGAGCCAGAACCAGTACGGGCGGGTCGACGCGATCCCGGCGCGGTAGACCTCCTCCGTCGAGCGCAGCGTGCCGATCGGGTCGAACCCCGTGGCGGCGTGCAGCAGCGCGTGGAACGCGAGCAGCGCGACGGCACACAGCGCGCTCAGCGCCAGCGCCGGGCGCAGCCCTTCGCGCCGGAGGGTGAGGATCGCGGCCCAGGCGCCGACCGCGAGCAGCGACCACGCGAAGAACGAGCCGGCCGCGAGCACCACCGCGCCCGCGGCGCGCGTCGTCCACGACCGGGCGGCGAGCGGCCAGGCGGCGAGCAGCCCGATCGTGAGGTAGACCGCGTCCGCCGAGGTGGCGCCGAACAGCAGCGCCCCCGGCGCCATCGCGAGCAGCAGCGCGGCCACTCGCGCCGGCCGCTCGTCGAGCACCTGCCGAGCGAGCAGAAAGCCGAGCGGCGCGCTGAGCGCGCCGGCCCCGATGCACAGCGCAGCCATCCCGGCGGGCGAGTCGATGCCCAGGAGGTGGAGGACGAGCAGCAGGCCCGGCGGGTGACCCGCCGCGTGCACGGGCAGCGACGGGACGAGCTCTGCGAAGCGGTCGACGAAGAAGCCGGCGCCGAAGTCGAGCGCGCCGAGCGCGGGCAGGTACTCGTTCGGGCCCTCGAACGAGGTCTCCTCGAAGACGTGGCTCCACTGGGCGGTGCCGCCGCTCCCGGCGGCGAGCACGAGCCGCAGCACGAGCGTGAGCGCGAACGTCGCAGCGGCGAACGCGGGGCCGGGCAGGGAGAGCAGCCGGGGCGCGAGCGCCACCGCGGCGGCGAAACAGGCGATCGAGAGCACGAGCAGCGGGTGCGCCTCGGGCGCCCAGTTGCCGACCAGCAGCGCGCCGGGCACGCCGAGCGGCTCGTACTGCCCGACCGCGAACGTCGCCAGCACGGTGACCGCCGCGGCCGCCGCGAGCGCCGTCACACGATCGTCACTTCTCATTGCCATGCTCACCGGCATCGTCGCTCGCCTAGGAACCCTCATCGCGGCCGCCGTCCTCGGCGGTTGTGGATCGGCGCCCGTGGGCGAGCTGCCCCCGGCCGCGGAGCCGGACGTCTCGCCGCCGCTGGAGGAGGCGCCGGCGGGTCGCGTCGTGCCGATCCGCGATCTGCCCGAGGGCGTCGTGGCCGACCCGGTCCGGACGACGGTCGACGGCGGCCGGGCGATCGCCGTCGTCCGCCCGCGCGAGCGGGTGCTCGAGCTCTACGACCGCGCCACGGGCGAGCGGATCGGGCGCGCCGCCGCCGGCGCCGGCCCGACGCACGTCGTCCCCGCTGAGCGCGGCCTCGCCTACGTGGTCGACACCGCGGGCGACGGGCTGCTCGTGTTCGACACGCACGGCGAGCTGCGCGTCCTCCGCCGCTATCCGCTGCCCGGCGCGCCCTACGGTGCGGCCTCGGACCTGCGCAGCGGCCGCCTGTGGGTGACGCTGACCGCGCGCAACGAGCTCGTCGAGCTGGCGACGAGCGCGCGTCCGCACCGGCTCGCCTCCTATCCCACGGTGCGCCAACCGAACGCGGTCGCCGTCGACCCCTCGAGCGGGCGCGTGTACGTCACCGGCGAGGCGGATGGAGTGCTTCAGCTCCTCGATCCGCGCCGCAGCAGGTAGACCAGGCCGGAGCCGGCGAACAGGGCGGCGGTCGCGAGCAGCCAGCGCTCGGCGTGGCCGTCGAACGTCTCGCCGCTGGTCGCCCGGTAGGCGCGCTCGCCGGCGCCGGAGATGGTGCCCCAGAACACGACGAGCATGAGCAGCGACAGCGCGGCCGGGATCCGCACGTAGTTGACCGCGCCGCGCAGCGCCGCCCGGGCGGCGCGGTCGGCGCCCGAGTACAGCGGGAGGACGATCAGGTCGTGCACGACGACCGCCGCGACGAGCCACAGCGCGATCCGCTCCGCGCCGCGCCCGCCCAGCACTTCGAGCAGTGCCCATGCGCACAGCGGCAGCAGCGCCAGGTAGGCCAGGATCCTCACGCCACGACCCCGAAGTCGATCGAGGCCACCCACTTGGTGTTGTGCACGCCCGGGAGCGCGGGGACGATGATGCGCGCCGGGAACCCGTGGTCGAGCGGCAGGTCGGCGCCGTTGACCTTCAGCGCGAGCATCGAGTCCGGGTCGCGCACCTGGTCGCCGTTGAGCGACGCCTTCGACAGCACGCCGCGCGGTTGGAGCGAGCGCACGAACGCGTCGGCGACGTCGGCGGGGTCGAGCCCGGCGGTGCGCGCCAGCTCGGCGAGCCGCACTCCGGTCCACTCCTGCGTCGTCGTCCAGCCCTCGACGCACGCGATCGGCAGCCGCGCGGTGTGGTGCGGCAGCGCCAGCAGCTCGTCGCGGGCGAGCAGGACCTCGGTGCCGCCGCCGGTGAGCGTGAGTTGGTATGCCGGGCCGACCATCGCGGCGGAGATCTGCGCGCGGGCCGCCGTGCGGTTGACCGGGAAGTCCTCCCGCCTCGGTGCGAGGAAGGCCAGCGACCGCAGCGGCCCGCCGATCGTCTGGCCGGCGTTGGCCACGACGAGCAGCGCCGACGCCCCGCCGACGAACGCGAACAGGCCGCGGCGGCTGATCGTCGGTGGTGCCGGGTCGACCGGGGCGAGCCCGCCGGGCGGCTCGGGCGCGGTGTCCCGGAGTTGCCGCAGCCAGCCCCGCGCGCGGTACGCGCGCAGGATGACCGGCGTCTTGAGCACCACGTGCAACGCCAGCGACGCCGTGAAGACCACCGCGCCGTAGTAGTGCGCGATGACGAAGTTGAACCCGAACGCGTACCAGTACTGCGCGTTCATGATCCCCGTCGCGAACTGGAAGACGGCGCTCGAGACCAGCAGCGCGATCGACAGCCGCTCGAGCGCGTGCAGCGGCGAGGTGAACGGCGGGAATGCCCACAGCCGCGGGATCACGGACCACAGCTTCGCCAGCAGCAGCGGGACGGCGGCGAGGCCGACGTTGACGTGCAGCCCCTGCGTGATCGCGTAGAGGTAGGTCGGGGCGGTCGGCCAGTGGAAGCCGAGCGGCAGGTCGGAAGGAACGATCGCGTTGCCGCGCAGGCTCGATTCGTACGCGACGTGCGAGAGAAAGCCGGTCACGATCACGACCGAGACGAGGACGAGCAACAGCGAGCCGAGGGCCGAGGTCAGCCACGGGCCACGGAGCGGGGAGCGCCAGAAGCTCTCCCGGAACGGTCCGGGCGGGGGCTTCATGGCCGCCGCAGGACCGCGACCCAGCGCTCCTCGACGGCCAGCAGGCCGTCGTGGACGAGGCCGGCCGTGGTTGCGAGGGCGGCGATCCCGTCGACGCCGACGCGCGCCCACGCGAACCATTCGCTGACCTGGCCGTGCGCCTCCAGCCGGATGCGCGTCGTGAAGGTGGGCCGGCCGGGCGGGTCGAGCTCCACGAGCGCCGCGCCTCCCGGCGCGAGCAGTTCGCGCGTCCGCCGCAGCAGCAGCTCGGGCGCGCCGCCGATGCCGACGTTGCCGTCGAGCAGGAGCGCGGTGCGGTAGGCGCCGGCGCCGGGCACGGAGCCGAAGATGTCGCCGTGGATGGCGTTACCGCCGCGCCGGCGCGCGATGCCGACGGCGACGGGGGAGAGGTCGACGCCGACGCCGCGCTTCCCGGCCGCGCGCAGCGCCGCGAGATGGCGGCCGGGGCCGCACCCGAGGTCGAGGACGGGCGGCTCCGCGACGGCCGTCGCTGCAAGGTCGGCGGCGTCGGGCTCGCCGAGCCAGCGCTCGAGCGGCAGCGGCTCGAGCGTCCCGTCGAGCGAGCGCACGCTCGCCCGCTGCGCGGCGGTCGCGAGCAGGCGGCCGTAGAGCAGATCGGCGGGCAGTCGCTGCTCGACGACTGCGGTCATGCGATGCTCGCGAGGGTCGCGGCGAAGCGGCCGGCCGGCGCCTCGGCGGCCACCGCGCGCGCGTCGGCGATCGTGTCGACGTCGCGCAGCGGCGGCAGGACCGCGGTGCGCAGGCCCAGCACGGCGAGCCGGACGCGCTGGGCCAGGCCCGTCGTCGCCTCGCTCATCGGCACGCCGCGGAACGCCGCGGGATCGGCGCGGCGCAGGCCGATGCCCCAGTAGCCGCCGTCGAAGGCGGCGCCGAACACCGCGTCGGAGCCGTCAAGGGCATCGAGGCCGGCGTCGAGCAGGTCCGGCGTTACCTGCGGCGTGTCCATGCCGACGAGAAAGGCCGGCTGCGCGACGTCCTCGAACGCGGCCGCGAGGCGGGCCGCCAGCCCGTCCCCGCGCTGGGGCACGACGTCGAAGCCGCGAGGCACCCAGTCGCCGGGCGCTCCGTCGAGGACGAGGACGCGCCGGGTGGCGCGGCGGGTGCGCGCGGCGGCGGCGAGCGTGTCGTCGAGCGCGGCACCGGCCAGCCGCGCCGCCTGCTCGGGGCTGCAGGGCGGGGTGAGCCGCGTCTTCACGCGGCCGGGCACCGGGCTCTTCGCGATGACGACGATCGCGGTCATCCGAGAACCGCCGCCATGTCGCGGACGGCACGCACGGTCCCGCGGACCGTTCCCGTGACCTTCGAGCGGCCGCGCCGCGGCAGCTCGCGCACCGGGACCTCCTCGATCGCCCACCCGGCCGCGGCCGCTCGCACGACCATCTCGAGCGGCCAGCCGAAGCGGCGGTCGCGGATCCCGAGCTCGAGCAGCGGCTCGCGGCCCGCCGCGCGCATCGACCCCAGGTCGGTCAGGCGCACGCCGGACCGCCGCCGGAGCTCGAGGGCGAGCGCGCGGTTCGCGATCCGGCCGTGCAGCGAGCCGCCGCCGCGGCGCGCGCCGAGCACGAGGTCGGCCGCGCCCGCGACGACGGGCTCCGCGACGAGGGGCAGCTCGCGCGGGTCGAGCGTCGCGTCGCAGTCCATGAAGCAGACGACGTCGCTCCGCGCGGCCCTCAGCCCGGCGAAGCACGCGGCGCCGAACCCCGGTTGCGGCTCGATCACCACGAGCGCGCCGAGCGTGGCGGCGAGCCCGCCGGAGCCGTCGGTCGACCCGTTGTCGACCACGATCGGCTCGTAGCCGGAGGGCATGCGCGCCAGCACCCAGGGCAGGGCCTCGCGCTCGTTGAGGACGGGGAGGATCACGTGCACGTCTTGAACTCCTATCCCCAACTACGCAGTCGGCGCGATTACGGACTACTTACGCCTGAGATGCATCCGATCCGGCCGCCGCTGCGCAGACCCTTGTATGAGAAGCCGATTCACATCCACCATCGCCGCCGTCGCCGCCCTCGCGCTCACCGCGAGCGCGTGCGGGGGTGACGACGAGAGCAGCACCGAGTCCGCGGCAGCGCCAGAGCCCGTCGCGCAGGTCGACCAGCTCAGCGGCCGCAGCACCGCGGTCACGCTCGACGCCGGCTTCGTCAGCGCGCTGCAGTCCCTGAAGGTCACGCCCGGCCCGGTCGGCGCCGCGACGATCAGCAAGCAGGGCGTTGCCTCGTTCCCCATCACCGGCGGCAACGTCACCTACTACGAGCCCGGGACGGTATCGCCGTACGTGCAGGGCGAGCTCGACCACGAGGGCGCAGGTCTCAGCCTCACCGCGGGCGGCAAGCGCGTCGAGCTGACGAACTTCGTCGTCGACCCCGGCAAGTCGGTCCTCACGGGAACCGTGTCGGTCGACGGTGAGGTCGCGGCCGAGGACGCGCCGCTGTTCTTCCTCGACGGCCGGACGCTGAACCCGCTCGAGGTCAACGAGGGCGACGGCACCGCGATCCTCGAGGGGACGACCGTCAAGCTCAAGGCCGAGGCCGCGGACCTGCTGAACGAGACGTTCGGCATCCAGGACCTGCGGGAGGGCCTGGTCATCGGCGTGGCCAAGATCACGATCGACACCTCCGCCTGATTACCGAGTCCTGACATCCGGGCGATCCCGTTGATCACCGGTCCCCGGCACGCCATCATCGAGGCGATGCCGGGGACCCATACGCGCGGCGAGATCCTCGTCGTCGACGACGAGCCGACGATCGGCGAGGTCGTGTCGCGCTATCTCGAGCGCGCCGGCTACGCGACGCGCGTGGCCGCCGACGGGGACAGCGCGCTCGCGCTGCACGGTGAGCGGCCGGCCGACCTGATCGTGCTGGACCTGATGCTCCCCGGCGTCGACGGCCTCGAGGTCATGCGCCGCATCCGCAAGGACCCCACCCGCCGGCCCGCGTTCGTCCTGCTCACGGCCAAGGGCGAGGAGTCCGACCGCATCGTCGGGCTCCGGCTGGGCGCCGACGACTACGTGGTCAAGCCGTTCTCGCCCGCCGAGCTCGTGGCGCGCGTGGACGCGGTGCTGCGCCGGGTCGACCCCGAGCCCGAGCAGGAGCCTCCGCTCGAGTTCGGCGGCCTGCGCATCGAACCGGCCGCCCGGCGCGTGGTCGTAGACGGCGAGGAGTGTGCCTTGACCGTGCGGGAGTACCAGCTGCTGCTGTTCCTCGCGCGCCACCCGGGGCAGGCCTTCAGCCGCCAGGCGCTGATGGACCGCGTCTGGGAGTTCTCGTTCTACACCGACACGTCGACCGTCACCGTGCACATCCGCCGGCTGCGCGCGAAGGTCGAGCGCGACCCCGCGCGGCCGCGGCACATCGAGACGGTGTGGGGCGTCGGCTACCGCTTCGCGCCGTGAAGGTCGGGCTGTCGGCAGCGGTTGCCGGGGCGCTCGCGGCCTCGGTGCCGGCATGGCTCGTCTACGACTTCCACGCGGCGTGGCTGACGTTCGTGCTGCTGGCGCCGCTCGGCTGCGCGACCGTCCTGCTCGCCGGCTGGCTGCTGCGCCGGCGGACCGGGCTGCGCCGCCAGGTCGTGCTCGTGGGCGCGCTCGCCGCCGGGCAGGCCTTGGTGACGATCGCGCTGTTCGTGGCGATGATGTTCGTCTCCTCGCACGACGCGCTGTTCACGCTGCTCGCCGCCGGCTACTGCGCGGCGCTGGCGGTGTGGGCAGGCTGGTTCCTCTCCCGGCGCGTGCTCGACGACCTCCGCGCCGTGGGCACGAGCCTGACCGCCGTGGGCGCCGGCCGCCGCGACGTGCGGCTCGCGGTCGACGGCGACGACGAGGTCACGCGGCTGGCGCGCGAGGTCGAGGCGATGGTCGAGCGGCTGGCGCGCACCGAGGCCGCTCGCAACGACCTCGTCGCCGCCGTCTCGCACGACCTGCGCACGCCGATCACCTCACTGCGGCTGCTCGTGGAGGCGCTCGACGACGAGGTCGTCGACGAGCGCGAGCGTGCGGCCTACCTGTCGAAGCTGCGCACCCACGTCGGCGCGCTGGCGGCGCTGATCGACGACCTGTTCGAGCTCTCGCGGCTGCAGGCGGGAGACCTGCGGTGGTCGATGTCGCGCGTCGAGCTCGGTGAGCTGGTGGGGGAGACGGTCGAGGCGATGCGGCGCGACGACGTCGCGCGGCTCGTCGTCGACGTGCCGGGCGACCTCGCGCTCGCGCACGCCGCGCCGGAACAGATCCAGCGCGTGCTCTTCAACCTGATCCAGAACGCGATCCGCCATACGCCCGCCGACGGGAGCGTCACCGTGCGGGCCGCCGCGGCGGACGGGGTCGTGCAGGTGGAGGTCTCCGACACCGGCAGCGGGATCGCCGACGGCGACCGCGAGCGGATCTTCGACGCCTTCTACCAGGGCGGGGCGAGCGCGCGAGGCAACGGCGGCGCCGGCCTCGGGCTCGCGATCTCGCGCGCGATCGTCGAGGCGCACGGCGGCCGGATCTGGCTCGAGCCGTCGGTGGCGGGGACGAGCGTGCGCTTCACGCTGCGCGGATGATCCTCGTCACCGGCGGTGCCGGCTTCATCGGCTCGCACGTGGTCGACGCGCTGTTGAAGCAAGGGCACGAGGTGCGGGTGCTCGACACGCTGCTGCCGGGCGCCCACCGCGAGCGCCCGGAGTACCTCGACGAGCGGGCGGAGTGGATCGAGGGAGATCTGCGCGACCCCGGGGTCGCGGCGCACGCGGTCGACGGCGTGAGCGCGGTCAGCCACCAGGCGGCGATGGTCGGGCTCGGGACCGACATCGGCGACATCGCCGACTACGTCGCCCACAACGAGCTCGCGACCGCGGTCCTGCTGCGCGCGCTCGCGGCGGACGGCTTCGGCGGGCGGCTGGTCCTGGCATCGAGCATGGTCGTCTACGGCGAGGGCCGCTACGCCTGCGCGGAGCACGGCGTCGTGCGCGCGCCGCCGCGGCGGCCCGGCGACCTCGACGCCGGACGCTTCGAGCCGCGCTGCCCACATTGCGAGGAACCGTTGCGGCCCGAGCCGGTCCCCGAGGACGCCCCGCTCGACCCGCGGAACGTGTACGCGGCCACGAAGGTCGGCCAGGAGCACCTGTGCGCCTCGTTCGCCCGCGAGACCGGCGTGCCGTACACCGCGCTGCGCTACCACAACGTCTACGGGCCGCGGATGCCGCGCGACACGCCGTACGCCGGCGTGGCCAGCATCTTCCGCTCGGCGCTCGCCTCCGGGGGCGTGCCGAAGGTGTTCGAGGACGGCGCACAGCTGCGCGACTTCGTCCACGTCCGCGACGTCGCGCGCGCCAACGTGCTCGCGCTGACCGTTCCGGAGGCGGTCGTCGGCGCCGTGAACGTCGGCAGCGGCACGCCGCGCACGGTTCTCGACATGGCGCACGCGATCACGTCTGCGGTGGATCCGGGCCGCGAGCCGGTCGTGACCGGCGACTGGCGAGCCGGCGACGTGCGCCACGTCTTCGCGTCCGTCACGGCCGCCGCCGACCGGCTCGAGTTCCGGGCGGCGGAGGAATTCGACGCCGGGATGCGAGAGTTCGCCGCCGCGCCGCTACGAGCCTAGCCGTCACGCGATTCCGACCCTGCGGTCCCCGCGCGGCGCGTTCGGACTTGGGGGATCATCAGCGCTTGAAGCGCCGTTCGATGTTGATGAACTCGCGCTTGAGCGACTCGTGCTGGGACGCGAACAGCTCGTCGGGCATCTCCGGGCCTTGGAACATCGTGAAGCTGAAGGCGGTGCGGCCGTCCGGCAGCGAGACCGTCCGTGTGGGGAACACCGCCATCGCCTGCTTCGTCGGTCCGGCATACATGTCGATGACACCGCTGGCCGGGTCGGCCTGGATTGCGAAGTAGAACTCGCCGAGCCCGTTGACGACCTTGTAGTCGTCGCCCTCGCGCCGAAGCTCGCGGGCGAACTCAGTGGCCCACTGCGGCAGGTTCTGGATGTCGGCCATGTAGTCGAACACCTCACGCTGCGGTGCGTCGAGCACGGTGGTGACGGTCGCGTTCCTCATAGGTCGATCACTCCTTTGAGCGCTTCCACGAGCGCCTCGTGATTGCGTGTTCCGAGCGACCGCATCAGTTCCTCATCGAGCTCGCGCAGCACTTCGTCGGCCACGGCCCGAAAGCGACGGCCATGAGCGGTCAGTGACACCCGGAAGGCACGTCCGTCGTCCGCGTCGCGCTCTCGCACGACCAGCCCGTCCTGCTCGCAGAGCTTGACCAGCCCCGTCATCGCCTGCTTGGAGAGCCGCGAAACTGCCCCCAGTTCCCCCACGCGCAAGCCGTCCCGGTCAAAGAGCGGAACCAGCACCGACCCGTAGGAGGCCCGGACCTCAGGGAACCCCCGTTCGGCGAACCGCTGCGCGAGCAGCTCGTTGAAGCGCTGCGAAGCCTTCGCCAGCAAGAACCCCACGTTCGTGGTCGTGCCGGCTGCAGGGCGAGGAATGGTACGGTCCACGTACTAGATAGTACGGTATCGGTACTACCTTTGGCAAGTGCGTCGGCTCACGGGACCACCGGGCCGGGGAGCGCGCGAACCTGGCAGAAAGCACGCGGATCATGATTCCGCAGCGCTTTGGCTCTGCAGCGTCGGTTTGGGGGCCTGGGGGAAAGAAAAGGGGACAGAAGCGCGGGCGGTGCTTGGCTCGGGCTACGACGCTGCGCGCGAAACGCCCCCGCCGGAGGACGTCAGCGCGTCGTGCGGCAGGCTCACGAAGTCCAGCGCGTGTCCGCGCTCGTCAGACCATCTCGACGAGCGCGCTGTGGTCGTCGACCTCGACGACCGTGCCGACCGTGCCCGCCGGCCGGCGCCCGGAATCGGTGAGCAGCGCGACGACGTCGAGGGCGCTACTGGGGGACGCCGGAGACAAGCGGTGGCAGCCAGACGTTACGCGCCTGTTGAAGCCACGTCGCAGTGTCCTCCTGCATCTGCTCGATCGTGATGTCCGGCGGCGCGATGGCGATCGAGTTGAAGGCGGCGCGACGGTCGTGATAGCCCGGCGGGTCACCGGGGTTGCCCCGTTTCCGCCACTCCTCGGCGAGCGCTTCCAGGTCGGCGAGTCCCTGCTTCATGAGCGCCTCTCGCCCGGGAGGAGCCTGAGCGGATGGTGACGTCACCGGCTCGACCGCCTCTTCCTTGGCGGCCTTCTTCGGCGTCGGCTCGATGTGGCGCTCCTCGATCGCAACGGTGTTCGGAACCATGGCCTGTGGTCGCAGGAGGTCCTTGAGCAGGAAACGAACCAGCGGCGGCCCGTCCATCGACGTGATCCGCTTGGCAAGTGCCGGGTTCGACTTGCCGATCCGGCTGATTTCGACGACCGCGCGCTCGGCCAGGCCGGGGATGATGTCGGGCCCGACGAGCACGTTCTGCGCCAGCCGCTCGGCGTACCGCTCGTTCTTGCCATAGACCATCGCGCTCTGCGCGTCGCCCCTGACCTGTGCCGTGACGTTCATCTGCGCCTGACGGCGCTCGCTGTCGGGCTCGCGTTCGGCCAGCCGGATCGTCTCCTCTTCACCTAGCGGCACGACGCCCGCCTCGAAACGCCGGACCGGCAGGTCGAAGCCCTTGCCCTTCTCCGCTTTTGCCTTCTCGAGGCGCGTGGGAAGCTCCGAGAACGTCTCCGTCCGCGCCTCGGGCTTCGCCAGAACGGTCGGGAACTCGCGCTGGGCGAAGTCACTGAGCATCACCCAGCCGTTGGTGAGCAGCCCGGATTCGCGAATGGGGATCGAGATCCGTGCAGGGCTCGACGGGCCCTCGTCCTTACCGCCCTGCGCGAACCGGGTGTCGCGCATCGGCGTACCCGACGCCTCGATGAAGAAGAACACGAAGCCGATGTTCGCCAGCCCGTAGTCGTCGTACGCCGACGTGTTGTGGCGGTAGCCCGCGACGTCCTTGGTGAGCATCGTCTTCGACTTCAGGCCGCCCCCCGTGAGCATCAGCTGCGCCCGGGCCGCCGTCGTGTAGTGATTGAGCACAGCGGACTCCAGCGCCGCCCGCACCTTGACCAACATCGGCTCGACCCACTTCTCGGGCCCGAACAAGCGGCTCCCCGGGAGCTGCCCACGCATCCATTTGCGGTTCTCGGCCGAGAGCGCGTCGAAGTACTGCCGCCCCCTGAGCTTCATGGTGGTGGCCGAGTTCGCCCACTCGGCGTGCGTCCACAGCATCCCCTCCGCGGTCATCTGCTCGTACGGCGCGTCCGCGTCGCGCGTGTAGCGCACAAGCCGCATCTGCTGCACCGTGACCGTCGCCCGCTCATCGTTGACGACCAGGGTCAGCGCCGAGAGCCTCTCGAGCTCCTCCTGCTCCCATGTGGGCGCGACCCGACCGACATACGCGCGCAGCGCGTCATGGGTCTCGTCGAGGTGCGCGAGCTGGGCGCTTGGCCGGCCGTCGGCGAGAGCGTCGTAATCCCGGATCCGCTGCATGATCGCGGCGAACTCGGCGTCGGGCCGGCTCTCGACCGCGCTTGCCCACTCCGCCAGGCCCGCGGGCGTGCTCTTGGCGAGCTGCGTGACCAGCGGCTTCGATCCCTTGCGCAGCAGCAGCGGTCGCGGCGGCGCGGTGTTGTGCGCACGCAACAGCTCCGTGGTGGCGCGGTTGCCGGCCGAGCGCTGCAGCGACTCCACGAGCGCGCGCGTATGCTGCGGCGCGGCCGCGGGGCGTGGCACCGCGGTCGCGTGCGTCATAGCGCGCGCGCGATCCGGCGCGCGTCGCTGCCTCCGCCGCTCACCGTTCTCGAACACTGTGGTCATGGCACCGCGAGCTTACGCCCCCCGCAATTCGGCATCAGCCGCGGGTTCGTGCCCGAACATCCCGCTTCCCGGTGCGTCGGCCCCGGCTCGACCGGCGCTGAGGAGTGCCTCAACGTGCGGCTAGCACCAGCGGTTGACACCGACGACTACAGCCTGGACCCGGCGCTGGTCGGCCGCCGCGTCGAGGTCTCAGTCGATCAGCAGCACATCACGGCGGTTGCGCTGGACACCGGCGAGCTGGCCTGCCGCCACAGCCGCGCGTTCGCCCGCCACCGGACGATCACCGCGCTCGAGCACGCCCGCGCGCTCAAGACCGCGCGCCGACCGCCCGCCGAACCGCAGGTCGAGGTCCGCCGCTGGCCCGGCTACGACGCCCTGATCGCATGAGCAAGCCCGCGACCGAGCTGGCACACCTTTTCCGCGTTCTCAAGGCGCCGGCGGCCGCGCGCGCGTTGCCCAAGCTCGCCGACCGAGCCCGCCACGAGGACTGGACCTACGAGCAATTCGCCGCCGCATTACTGAAGACCGAGGCCGCCAGGCGCGCATCGAGGCCGCGCGCTTCCCGGCGCGCTAGACGATCGAGGAGTTCGACTTCGCCTTCCAAGCATCGCTGCGCTGCGGCACCGGCACGACCCACCTGGCGATCGCGCTCGGGATCCGCGCCTGCCTAGCTGCTCAGTGAAGGTCCAGCGGGGGCGACCCCAGCATGGCGCGCGCCCCCGCCGCGCGGACGCCCGCGGCCAGCGAGTCGAGGTCGTACGCCCCGTAGTGGCGGCGCCCGTTCACGAAGAAGGTCGGCGTGCCGGACACGCCGCTGAGGTCGGCCCCCTCCTTGTCCTCAGCGATGCGGCGCGCGCCGACGCCGCCCTGCAGGTCTTCGGCGAAGCGCTCGACGTCGAGCCCGAGCTGCTCGGCGTAGCCCACGAGGTCGGGGAACTCGAGCGCGCCCTGATGCGCGAGCAGCCGGTCGTGCATCTGCCAGAACGCCCCCTGCACGGCGGCCGCCTCCGAGGCGTCGGCGGCGAGCTCGGCGTACGGGTGCACGTCGGACAGCGGCAGGTGCCGCCAGACGTAGCGGACGTCCGCGAAGTCGCGCAGCAGCTCGCGTACGGCCGGCTCCGCCTGCCCACAGTATGGGCATTCGAAGTCGCCGTACTCGACGACGGTGACCGGCGCCTCGAGCGGGCCCCGGATGTGGTCACGCTCGGCGTCGACGCCGTACGCGAGATCGACCAGCGGCTCGTCCCCGCCCAGCAGCGCCGCGACCCGGCGCTGCCACGGCAGCAGCGACGTGAGGCGGAACACCAGCCACGTCATGGCGGCCGCACCGACCGCCGCGGCGAGGATCCCGGCCTTGGCCTCCTCGAGCCGCGGGCCCTCGAACGCCAGCGCGGCGACCAGCAGCGAGACGGTGAAGCCCACGCCGGCGATCGTCCCGGCGCCGAGGACGGCCGCCCAGCCGACCGGCGGGCGGAGCCCCCCGCGCGAGAGCCGCGTCACGAGCACCGCCCCGCCCACGATCCCCAACGGCTTGCCCAGGACGTAGCCGAGGAAGATGCCGACCGTGACGGGCGAGCTCACCGCACGCTCGAGCAGCTCGGAGTCGATCGCGATGCCGGCGTTCGCGAAGGCGAAGAGCGGCACGATCACGTAACTCGTCCAGGGGTGCCAGAGAGCGAGCAGCCGCTCGTTCGGGGGCACCGCTCCTCGGATACCCTCGCGCGCCCACCGCTCGAGCTCCGGCGTGGGCTGCTCGCGGAAGCGGCGAAAGCGCTCGCCGGCGCCGGCGAGAGCCGCCTGCGGCACGGGGCTGGCCCACACCAGCAAGCCCATCAAGAGGCCGAGCACCACAGGCTCGACGCCGGACGCGAGCAGCGCCACCCACGCCGCGAGGCCGAGCAGGAAGTACACGGAGCCGGCGCGCATACCGGCCGCGCGCGCGACGAGCATGGCGGCGTAGAAGCCGACCGCCCACAGCAGTGCAGTCATGTGCAGCCCCTCGGTGTAGGCGGCGGCGATGACCACCAGGGCCAGCAGGTCGTCGACGACCACGACGGTCAGCAGGAAGACGCGCAGGCGGTCGGGCATGCGCCGCCCCACCAGGGACAGGATCCCGAGCGCGAGCGCCGTGTCGGTCGACATCGCGACGCCCCACCCGTGCGCGGCGGGGCCGCCGAGGTTGAAGGCGAGGTAGATCGCGATCGCGGCGCCCATCCCGCCGACGGCGGCGACCATGGGCAGCGCGAGCCGCCGCCGGTCGCGCAGCTCACCGAGGTCGAACTCGCGCCGCCCCTCCAGGCCGAGCACGAAGAAGAAGAACGTCATCAGGCCGGCGTTGACCCACTCGCGCAGCGACAGCGCGATGCCGTCGTCGCCGAGCGCGATCTCGAGCTCCGTGTGCCAGAGATCCTCGTAGGAGGCGGCATCGACGTTCGCCCACAGCAGCGCGGTCGCGGCGGCGAAGAGCAGGAAGGCGGCGCCGGCCGTCTCCGTGCGCAGGAACTCGCGCAGCGGCGTCTTGAGCCGGCGGACCCACGCTGTGCCTTCGAAGGAGCCGCGCGACCTCACCACCGCGCGGGACCGTACCGAAGCTCAGGCGGCGCGCAGGACGAACAGCAGCGTCTTTCGCTCGGCGCCGCCGGACCGTCAATATGCGCCCGTGGACATCGCGATCGGGCTTCCGAACTTGGTCGCCGGGGTCACACGGCATCCGCTGCTGACTGGGCACGGCGCGCCGAGGCGCGCGGCCTCAACGCCGCGCCGCTCGCGAAGCAGGTCGCCAGCGGGCACCACCTATCCAACGGCCGGATGGTGTTCGGCGCCGGCTCGGTTCGCGCGAGCGGTCATGACAAGCGGAGCCTTGATCGCGAGAAGCGGCTTCTCGCGCGCCTATCGTTTCCTGGAGTGAGCTAACCCACCGTCGCAGTGCCGCCGCGCAGGATCGTCCGCCCGGACGACGCCGAGGCGCGCGTGACGCCGCTCAGTTGTTCTTCGACCTCGTCTTCGTGTTCGCGCTGACCCAGGACACCGCGTTCATGGCCGACGACCCGACGTTCGCCGGCATGGGGCGCGGGCTGATGATCCTGGCGATCCTGTGGTGGGCGTGGAGCGGCTATGCGTGCCTGACGAGCACGGTCGACCCGAGCTCGGCGCGCCGCGCGTCGTCATATTCCTGGCGATGGGCGCCTTCCTCGTCGCCGCGCTCGCGACGCCGGGCGCGTTCGGCGACGACGGCGTGCTCTGGGGCCTGGCCTACCTCGCCGCGCGGATCTTGCACATCGCGCTGTTAGGGTCGCGGCCCGCGGCGACGTGGCGCTGCGTCGCCAGGTCCCCAGCCTGCTGTGGTCGGCGATCCCCGGCGCTCGTGGCTGAGCGTAGGTTCCGCGAAGCCGTCGGCGTCTAGCAGCTGCGGATCGCGCGCGATTCCTACGCGCTACTCCACTTTCTCCTGATCGTGCGGCGGTCTCGCCGTATATGCGCCCGGGATGGTCGCCTTTCCGCATGCGCAACACCGGCACCGTCGCACGGGCGCGGATCGTGACGGCGGCTGTGTGCCTCGCGCTGGTGCCGATCGCGATGGAGGCCTCGGGGCTCGCAACGCTAGCGCTGCTGGCCGCCGCCTGGGTCGGCCTGATCGCGTACGAGTCGCTGCGATACCGCGAGTATCGCGCGCACGTGCGCTCGGAGCATGCCGCGCACTAGCGGCAAGCGCCCCGGATCGGCCTGAAGGCCGGGCACGCGCCTCATGGCAGCGCCATGGCGCGCCTGGGTCCGGTGCGGTCTGCCGGCAGCGCTGGATGCCGCTCAGACGGCGAGCACCTTCTTTCCGCGCCCGTGTCCCTCTGCTTCGTCGGTGAGCGCCCTGGCGGCCTCGGCGAGCGGGAACGTCCGGTCGACGACCGGCGTCAGCTTGCCGTCCTCGATGAGGTCCTTGAGGAAGAGCAGGTCCGAACGCTTGTCGTCGGCGGTGAGCGGCACCAGCCGCTGGCCGCCGGAGAGCCGTGACAGCGCAGCCGCGCGCAGCTGGCGCTCGAAGCCGCCCGTCACGTTGTTGCCGCCTTCGCCGCCGACGATCACGAGCGTCCCCCGCGGGGCGAGCGAGCGGCGCAGGCGCGACAGCGGACGCCGGCCCGCGGTGTCCAGGATCAGGTCGTAGCGCTCCGGCCGGTCGACGAAGTCCTCGCGCGTGTAGTCGATCACCGCGTCGGCGCCGAGCGAGGCGACGAGGTCCGCCTTGGCGGTGCTGCAGACGCCCGTGACGTGCGCCTCGAGCGCCTTCGCGATCTGCACGGCGAAAGTGCCTACGCCGCCCGACGCGCCGATGATCAGCACCGACTGGCCGGCTCGGAGAGCGCCCGCGTCGCGCAGGCCCTGCAATGCGGAGGCGCCCGAGGTCGGAACCGCGGCCGCCTGCTCGAACGTGAGGTTGGCCGGCTTGGGTGCCAGCACGCCGGCGCCCCCGACCTTGCCCGTGTCGGCGGCGGAGCCGCAGGCGTACTCCCCCAGCGTGCCCCGGGCGCTCCCGAAGACCTCGTCGCCGGACCGGAACACCGACACTGCGCTCCCTACGGCCTCGACAACCCCGGCGACGTCGCGGCCCGGAACGCGCTGCTTGGGCCGGCGCACCCCGAAGCCCATCAGGCGCACGAAGTAGGGCCGTCCTGTCATCAGGTGCCACACCTCCGGACCGACGCCGGCGGCGCGTACGCGCAGCAGGACCTCGTCGGCTCCGGGCGTCGGCGTCGCGATCTCTTCCAGCCGGAGGACGTCCGACGAGCCGTAGCGGTCCTGCGTGATCGCCTTCATTGAGAGCTCCTGAGGCGGGAGTGAGCGGCTGGACGGCGCCAGAACCGACTCCGTCGGTCGTGGCGCCGGGGCCACCGAAAACTACCGCTGGAACTCGCCCGGGCCGTTGACCTGCCAGTCGCCGGCCGGCGGCTCGGCGATGTCGCGATACGGCACGTCGAACTGCAGGCGCATCGCGGCGGGATCGGGCTCGTCACCGAAAGCACGCTCGAGGGGTTCGCCAACGCGCTCGAGCTGGGCGTGACGACGCTCGATCTCGACGTGCAGATCACCGAGGACGGCTACACGGTCGTCACGCACGACCGGCGCGTGTCCTCGGCCAAGTGCCGCGACACCGCCCCGGCGTTCCCCGGCGATCCGGAGTTCCCGTAACGTCGGCGACTACATCCGGAACCTGACGCTCCAGCAGGTCTGGACGCTGCGGTGCGACAAGCCGCTGCCGCAGTACCCCGATCAGCGCGTCGTCGAGGGAGCGCGGATGCCGCTCTTGACCGAGGTGTTCGATCTCGTCGACTGATACAAGGCCAACCAGGTCTGGCTCAACGTCGAGACCAAGGTGGAGGCCGGTGCGCCCGACGAGACCGCGCCGCGCGAGCAGTTCGTGCAGAACGTCGCACGCGAGGTGCGCGAGGCCGGCCTGCTCAACCGCGTGACGATCCAGAGCTTCGACTGGGGCGCGCTGATGCGGATGCGCGAGGTCGAGCCGCGGTTGCCGATCGTGGCGCTCACCAACGGCGACTTCCTGCAGGTCGGCCAGCCCGGCGCGTCGCCGTGGCTCGGCGGCAATCGACATCGACGACTTCGGCGGCAGCCTCGTCGCGGCGGCCGACTCCTTCGGCGCCGACGCGATCTCGCCCGTCCACGGCAACCCGCAGGGCGGGACCGTGAACGATCCGGACTACCGGCCGTACACGACGCCGGAGCTCGTGGCCGAGGCACATGACGCCGGGATGGCCGTGATCCCGTGGACGATCAACGATCGGGCGACCATGGCCTCGCTGATGGACGCCGGCGTTGACGGGCTCATCACCGACTACCCCGACCGGCTGCGCACGCTGATGCCCAGCGCGGCCTAGCTGCCCGCCCCGCACTAACCGCGGCTCCGTCTGCGACATAGCGAACGCCTGCCGCGACCTACACGAGCGCGTACCAGACCAGACCGGCAGACTAGAGACCCTGACGCCACCCGCGCCCCCACACCACACACTACCACCACACCCCCACACCCCACCCACCCCCCACCCCCCACACCCCCACCCACCACCACACCCACCCACCCCCCCCCCCCCCCCCCCCCCCCCCCCCCCCCCCCCCCCCCCGATCAGCGCGTCGTCGAGGGAGCGCGGATGCCGCTCCTTGACCGAGGTGTTCGATCTCGTCGACTGTTACAAGGCCAACCAGGTCTGGCTCAACGTCGAGACCAAGGTGGAGGCCAGTGCGCCCGACGAGACCGCGCCGCGCGAGCAGTTCGTGCAGAACGTCGCGCGCGAGGTGCGCGAGGCCGGCCTGCTCAACCGCGTGACGATCCAGAGCTTCGACTGGGGCGCGCTGATGCGGATGCGCGAGGTCGAGCCGCGGCTGCCGATCGTGGCGCTCACCAACGGCGACTTCCTGCAGGTCGGCCAACCCGGCGCGTCGCCGTGGCTCGGCGGCATCGACATCGACGACTTCGGCGGCAGCCTCGTCGCGGCGGCCGACTCCTTCGGCGCCGCCGCGATCTCGCCCGTCCACGGCAACCCGCAGGGCGGGACCGTGAACGATCCGGACTACCGGCCGTACACGACGCCGGAGCTCGTGGCCGAGGCACATGACGCCGGGATGGCCGTGATCCCGTGGACGATCAACGACCGGGCGACCATGGCCTCGCTGATGGACGCCGGCGTTGACGGGGTCATCACCGACTACCCCGACCGGCTGCGCACGCTGATGCCGAGCGCGGCCTGAAGCTGCCCCGCCCCGCACGCGAACCGCGCGGCTCCGTCTGCGTCACGGAGCCCGGCGCTCGCCTCGCTGGCGGCGCCTGACGACCTTGCACGAGGCACATTGCGGTCCGGTCCGGCAGTCTGGTGGACCCTCGGCGCCGCCGGCCCGGCGCTGCGGCCGGGGGACTGCTCGGGGGACGAAAATGTCAGCGTGCCGCGCACGACACCACGTGGCTCCGCCAAATCCGGGGGGAGTCGGCGTGGGTGACACGCGGAAATATTCCGCGTGTCCTTGGAGTCGCGGAAAGCACCTGTTTGCAGGTGCTTCTCATGCCGGAGGAGGGACTCGAACCCCCGACACGCGGATTATGATTCCGCGGCTCTTTGCTCTACAGAGCCGAAAACGGAGCCTGGCGGACACGAAAGGGACACATTCGCGCTGCCCGTTGCGTGCATGATCGTCTTCCCGAGTTTGTACCCGGCAAGGCCCTCAACCTGGTAACCGAGCTCTCCTAGCCGCGCGAATGGCGTCGGAACCAACCCAGCCGCCGACGGAAGGTCGCACCATAAACGAGGCGAGCCTCCACGAAGGGCTCCTCGCGCCCATGGCGGCAGCGATCACGGCGTCGGCATTCACGATCGGGTTCTCGTCCGCGAGACACCACCATGCCCTGCGGCAACTGCGCCAGCCCGAGCGCGACGGTCAGCCCACGCCGTGTGCCTCCTCGAGGACGAGAAAGGCGTCGCTGCCTTCAAGCGGTCGATCAGGGCGCCAGCGCGTCCGGGTCGCGGCGCCGAGCCAATGCGCGCAAGGCGAGGACGTCGTTGAGCGTGGCGAGCGCGGCGGCGGCGTCAGATCCCGGCTCCACTCGAGGCCGGCGATAACGTGAGCCGGAGCTCCGGGGTCGCCGGCCGCAACGAGGAGGGCGGTGGCCGCGTCGGGTGCGCATTTGCCCAATCCGCGGTAGGCCGGCTCACTCGACCAGGTCGAAGCGCAGGCCGCTCCCGCTCTGCGGTCCACACGGGGCTTTGCGGCGGGCGAGCCAGAGCGCCGTGCTGCCGTCTACCCAGCGCGCGCACTGGTACTCGCGGACGATCCGGACCCCCTCGCCGGGCACCTCCTCCTCGAACAGCGAGAGATCAGGCCGGTCAGGCTCCAGGACGCGCCCGAGCGGTCGTGAGAGCGCGGGCGCCCCGTCCTCGTCGAGCAGCGCGGCAGCACGCCGCAAACGGATCGACGGCTGGGCCGGGTCGATCCGGACCGGCTGGAACGGGATCCAGTGCGGCGGGACCGGCGTGGCCAGCCGGTACCGGAGCTCATCCTCGGCTGCGGGCTCGGTGGTGGCAGGGGGCGCGCTCCGGTCGCGGCGCCGGTACAGCGTCTCGCGATCGATCGTCCCGCCGGCGACGCTCGGAGCCAGGCGCTCGACGCCCCACACGAGGTTGGCCGGCTCGTCGCGCATGAGGACCACCTCCTCCAGCGGGTCCCCGCGGAGGCTCGCCGCCAGCACGGGCGGCACGAACAAGAGGTCGTCGGACGGGCTGACCGCGTACATCCGCCAATCGGCCTGCCCGGCGATCTCGGCCGCGTGCGGGACGAGCGTGTGCTGGCCGAACGCGTCCGTCACCACGAGCGAGCTCACGTGGTAGACGCAGCCGGGGGTGGCGTCGAAGGGCATCACGTACCAGTCGTTCGCGTACAGCAGCGCGAACTCGACGAGCAGCAGGCGCAGCAGCTCGTCGGGATCGCCCTGGACACGACTGAGGTTCACCCGAGCGTCCTCGAACTGCCACCAGCGGTCGGACGCCATGCCCGGGTAGTGCACGGGCGCCGGCATCAGCGTCTGCGTGACGGTGTCCAGCTGCGGGTCGTCCGGACCGCTGCCGAGCGTGACCCCGATGTCCGCGTCGAACGAGTACCAGTCGAGCCGGCCGCCGAGGTGCTCGTGCGCCGACAACACGAGCTCGCTTCCCTCGGCGCCCGCGGCGCCGACGGCGAACGCGTACTCCATCCGCTCCGGCACCCACGCGGGGTTGGCGGCGTCGCCGGGTGCGCCCCAGCGGGCCTCGAACCAGGCGAGGTACGCCTGGCCAGCCGCGATCGCGCTCGACCGCGCGTCGGTGGGGACGCTCGGCCGCGGCGGCAGGCGGGGCGGGCCGCTGCCCACGGGCCGGAGCGAGCCGGCGAGCGCCTCGTACAGGCGCACGCCGTCGGGCACGCGGCCGGCCATGATCGCGAGGTACCGGCGCCCCGGGTCGTCGTGCGACCACGCGGAGTCGTCCGCCGGCGGGGCGAGCCCGAACTCGTCGACGAACGCCGTTCGCACGGCGGCCGCGACGCCCGCACGCTCGAGCATGCGCACGAACATGGCGCCGGCCTCGGCCGCCAGGCGCAGATCGCGCCGCGCGTCGGCGGCGGCCGCGACGGGTTCGCGCTCGACGACCGCCTCGAGCGGCACGTCGGCGCGGTAGGGCCGGCCGGGGAGCGCGCCCTCCTCGGGCACCGGGCCCGGATGGAAGCGCCCGATCGTCGCGCGGTCCATCCTGGCGCGGGCGCTGACCGGCGTGCCGGCGTCCTCGCCCAGGAACTCGCCCGTCTGCCATTGGCGCGCGAGCAGCCACAGCGGGTCGTGCGTACGGGCCGCCAGCCCCGGCTCGATGTCGTCGGTCCGGGTGAACGGCTCCAGGCGGGTCCAGAACGTGATCGACGCCATGACCTACCCCGGCGCGGCCAGGAAGTCGGTGGACACGGTGTCGCCGGCCACGTTCATGCTCAGGTACGTGGCCGGCAGCGCTCGCTGGAGCAGCGGGTCGCTCCCGAGGGCGAGCGGGTCGAGCGCGCGCAGCCGGGCCAGCTCGAGCGTCTCCAGCAAGGTGGCCTCGAGCGTCTCGACGTCCCACTGCGCGGACGCCGGCGGCGGGACCGCGAGCAGGACGGCCTGCGGCGGGCGCGCCCCTGGGCTCTCGCAGTGGAAGGCCACGCCGGTGGTCACCTCGGCGCTCGGCACCACTTCGACCCAGTCGTCGATGACCAGCCCGGCGAGCGGCACGTCGGCCTTGAACGCGCGCGGCAGATGGGCGACGAGCGACAGCCTGCCCGCCGGGAACGCGCCGCCGGGCGGGTCCGGGAGCGCGACCCAGCGCTCGCCGGCCATGGACGGGAGCTGGGCGACGCGCAGCTCGAGCGCCGCGGCGCGCCCCACGGCGCTCGCGTAGGTGAGGGCGGTCGCCAGCCGTGACGCGCCGGGGCGCACGCGGCCGGCCCCGAGCAGCCAGGAGAGCGCCTGGAGCGGATCCCCGCCCTGCACGGCGGTCGACCGCCGGAACGCCGACGCGAGGTCGGCCGCGTTGGACGGGCGGACGAGCGGCAGCGCGCGGAACGAGGCTCCGAACAGCACCCGCAGCCGCTCCTGGTCGTGGGCCACGCGCTGCTCGACGTCCGCGGCCGGGCGGTCGAAGCCGGCCTCCAGCTCGGCCAGCCGCTCCAGCCGCGCGCCGGCCGCCTGCGCGACCGCTCGCGCCTGCGCCGCGAGCTCTGCCGGGTCCGTCCCGCGCGCGTTGACCGGCACGGCGCCGGGGATGCCGAGGAACGCCACGTCGACGAGCCGGTCGCGCAGATCGTCGGGCGCGCCGGCTGCCGCGAGCGCGCCGACCGCCCGCCGCAGCGCCTGCTTGGCGGCGTCCGCGCGTGCCTTCATGTCCTTCGCGTCGACGGCCGGCGCCACCTCGCCGGCGGCCGGCGCCAGGTCGCGCGCGTCGACGCCGCGAGCCGCGAGGGTGGCCTCGCGGAACGCCCGCAGCAGCTCGAGGAACTCGTCGAGCGAGAGGTGGGTGCGCGGCAGGGACGGCGTCCGCTCTCCGAGCAGGCGCACGTACGCGCCGGCAGGCACGGCGGCCGGCGCGGTGCGCAGGACCTGGTGCTCGATCAGAGCGCGGAGGTCGTCGCCGAGGTAGAGGGCATCCGCGTGCGAGCAGGGCAGGAGGCTAAGGCGCAGGTCGCCGCGGGTGAGCAAGACGGCGCCCTCGCCGTCGTGGAACTCGGCGCCGAAGCGCACGTTGCGCAGGTCGCCGAGCATCTGTGCCAGCCACTCGTCGAGCGCCGGCTCGGCGGCCCGGCGCGCCTCGCGGAGGCCGGCGGCGGGCAGCGCGGCCGGCCCGCTCAGCAGCACGGTCAGCCGGTGGGTGAGCTGCGTGCCGGTGCGCGGCGTCTCGGCGATCTCCAGCTCGGGCGGCTGGATCTCGCCGTCGGCGATCGCGTCGACGGTCGCGGCGGCGCGCGCCGGGTTGCCGCGGACGAGCTGGAAGACGCTCTCGGCGGTGAGCGCGTCGGCCAGCGCGTCGACGATCTCGTCGAGGCCGCGGAGCTCGCGCTCGAGGTCGCGCCGCGGCCCGGTCGGGACGCTCGTCGCCAGGCTGAGGGCGATCCGGGCGAACGGCAGCGTCCCCGCCCGGAAGCGCTCGACGAGCTCCAGACCGTCGGCGACGTGCCTTTCGGCGAGCCGCTCCATCTCGGGCAGCCCGGCCGACTGCGGCCAGCCGTAACGCTCGCGCAGCGCGGCGAGCGCGCGATGCAGCGCGGTGCGCGCGACCTTCATCTCGACCGGCGTCTGCGCCGCTCGGATCCGGTCGTCGGCCTCGTAGGCCGTGGCGAGCAGCGACACCCTGCGGACGCCGGGGAGGAACCGATCCAGCGCCACGTCGTGGAGCCGCCGCTCGAACCGGTGGCCGAGCAGCGCGCCGAGTGCGTGGCCCGCCCGCACGCCGTCGAGCAGCCACTGCGCCGCGCGCACTCGCCGCGAGCGCAGGTCGATCGCGAACGGGCGGGCGTCATCCTCGCCGGTGTCGGCGAGGTAGCCGCTGCGCAGCACGGCCGCCGCCGACGCGTGTGACATCGACGGGGCGTGGATGTACCCGCCGCGTTCGCGCGCCTCGAACAGCGGCCGCTCCCCGACCTCCGGGGGCGGCGCGGCGACGGTCGGCTTGGGCTCCGGAGCGACCTGCTCGAGCCAGCCGTAGCCTCCGAGCAGCGCGCCGCGCGGACGCTGGCGCCGCAGCTCGCTCAGCCGACGGGTGGCCAGCGCCGTGACCCAGGCGTCGAGCCGGTGCGAGAAGAGGTCCAGGCTGCCCGCGAGGTGGCGCGCGAGCACGTCCACCGGAAGGCCTTCGAGGTGCTTGAGGCTCGCGCGGAGCTGATCGAGGACCGCGGCCTCGGGCTCCTGCGCCGCCTTGACCGCGTGGATCTGAGCGCGCAGGGCCCCGTCGCGGTCGAGCGCGCGCGACAGGGTGAGGCTGGGCGTGGGCTGGAGCGGGCCCGCGATGTCGATCAGCACAGGCTCGCGGTAGGGCTCGTCGGGCACCAGCCCACGGCGCGCCAGGATGCGGTAGCCGACGCCGGCCTGCGCGACGAGGACCGAGTGCCGCAGCAGCCGGAACAGCAGCGTGTCCGGCGCGCGGGCGGCCAGCACCTCGTCGAACGTGGCCGTGCGCAGGAAGCCGACGTAGTTGGGCTCGAGCCGCGTTCCCGGCGCGGCGTCGGGCTGTACCAGTGCAGCGCCGAGCCGGCGCGAGTTGACCCCCGGGATCACGGCCGCGAGCCGTCCCGGGCTCACGCTGCCCTCGTCGGCGAGCTGCGCGAGCCGCTGGCGCAGCTGCGTGTCGTGGGGGACGAGGTCGGGGTGGATGCTGCCGGGGACGAGGTCGCCCGGCGCGAAGAACCGCCGGTCGAAAGCGAGCCGCGCGCGGTGCCCGATCGACACCGGCTCCATGCGCAGGACGTCGACCAGGCTCTGGTCGTCCTGGGCGCCGGGGCGGAGCCGTGGCGCGCGCGGCAGGGCCGAGCGGAACGCAGCGCGCAGCACGCGCAGGGCCTGGACGAAGCGGCCGGGGTCCGCCACGCGATCGAGCGCGATCGCCGGGAGCAGACCGTACGGCTGACGGCCGATCCGCAGCGTCGGCAGCGGTCCCTGCCCGCGCACCGACTCGATGAAGAAGCGGCGGGCGTCGTCGCGCTCCTGCTGCGTGAACCCGGCCCCGTCTCCCAGCATCTGCTCGAGGTAGTAGCCGCCGGTGGCAGGCCACAGGGCGGTGTTCATGTGGCGCGCGTTCACGTCCTCGATGGCGGAGGCGCCGTCGACGGCGGCTAACAGCTCGCGCCGGATGCCCAGCAGCCGTGCCGTGTTCGCGCCGTCCGACGCCGCTGCGAGGGGCGGCGGGCGGACCTCGACGCCGAACCTCAGGCCGGGCCCGCTGTCCGCCCGCGTGAACCCGGCCGGCGCGTCGGCCGTGTTGTTGGTCGGCGTCCCGGGTGGGACGAACGCGACGCCGCGCGTGTAGTGGTGGCCGTCGAGCAGCGTCTCGAGCTGCGCCGCGCCCGCGTCGGGCGGCAGCCCTCCCTTGAGGCCGAGGACGAGCAGCACGTCGAAACGCTGCAGCGTCGGAGCGGGCGGGAGCGCGACGCGGATGCCCATCCCGACCTGCTCGGCCGCCTCGAACTCCAGCATCCAGCGCATGCCCTCGTCCCCGTCGGAGCCGAAGCCCACCAGCAGCGGCTCGGGGATCGGGGCGCCGGCCTCCAGCAACACGCGCCGGCCGGCGCGGTAGCCGGCCACTATCCAGCGGTCCGGCAGCGCTCGCGCCAGGGCGGGATCCAGCCGCTCCTCGTCGCGCGCGGGCCCCGGATCGGGGAAGGCGGGCGCCGCCGCGGGCCGCGCGTCGAGGTTGCCGGGCGTCATGCGGCGGGCGACCCAGGCGGCGCGCCTGATCCCGAAGCGCCTGGCGAGCGCCTCCCACGCGCGCTGCTGGGCCGCGGCGTCGGCGGGGATCGGCCAGATCAGCTCCCAGTACCGGCGGGCCCAGCGCGCCTCGGCGGGCGTGAGCTCCTCCTGGTGACTGTCCAAGTGCACCTCGTCCGGATAGACGCGCACGAGCAGCTCGGTCTGTCCCTCGCGCCTCACGTAGCGCGTCTGGACCTGCACCGGCAGCAGGACGACCGGGACGGTCGCCGCGGGCGGCGGCCCGAGCAGCGCCCGGATCTCTTCGAGCGTCTTCATGCTTCGGCGGGCGGGAGCAGGACGCGCGCGTGGAACGCGAGCCGGACGGGCCGCTGGCGGAGGATCGCCGCCATGTGGGCGCCGTTGAACGCCCAGGTTGGACCGGCCGGGCGCTGGGCGGTGGGCACCTTGAGGTCGGCCGCCCTGGCGTAGGCGCCGGGCGGCGTCTTCATGTCGCTCCACGCGAGGTCGTTCCAGGTCGCGAGCGAGCCGGTGCGTGCCTCGTCGAGCCCGAAGCGCGGCGCGGTTGGCTGCTCCTGGATGACGAAGAACCAGCCCTTTTCGTTGCCAGGCCCGCGCGCCTGCTCCTCGCTGAGGTCGAAGCCGAGGAACGTGATGTCCGGCTCGATCCGGCCGCGGAAGAGCGGGAAGCGCTGTTCGGCGCCGAGCGCGTTGAGCGTCTTGGCCTTGACGGCCGAGATCAGCGCGTCGGGATAGCGCTGGAGCAGCTCGCCCCGGATGAGTAGGACGAGCTGCTCCTCGCCGCGCGCGAAGCTCGTGCCGAGCGCGGCCGCGGGGTCCCAGGCGTCGATCGGCGGGAGCTGGCCGAGGGGCGGCGACGTCCCGCGCGTGTCCCAGAACGCGCGGAAGTAGGTGTGCCGGACGTCGCCGGGGAACTCGCGCCACAGCAGCTCAGAGGCCAACTCGTGGTTGAGCCCGAGCATGAATGCCTCGATGAAGCGCGGGTTGCTCTCGAGCAGCGTGACGGTGTCGGCCTCGATCTTCGCGGCGCCCGGCAGCAGCAGCTCGGTTGAGAGGTCGCGCAGCGTCTCGTACATCGGCTGCGGGAACGACGGGCGCGCGAGCGCCGGACCCGTCGGGCCGGTCACGCGCGCCTCGAAGCGCCGCCTGACCGTCCGCCGCGGGTCGACGGCCGCCACGAGGTCGGCCTTCAGCGACGCGCTGAGCAGGAACGGCGGGCGCGCGGCTGCCTGCGGGAGGGTCAGGAACGCCTGGGTGTAGTCGCGCAGCGCCCTCGTGGCGTCGCGATAGCGCTTCTGCGCCGGGGTGTGGAAGTCGAACGCCCGATCGAGCTGCGCCTGCATGATCTGCGCGGTCACGAGGCCCTTGAGCGCCGGCGGCAGGCCCGCGGCCGGCACGCTGGCCGCGACCGTGTCGGCCACCGTCTGCAGCTGCGGCTTGCCGGGCGAGCGGCGGCGCGAGAGTGTGCCGGCCGGGCGCAACGTGCGGCGGAACGGCGCCGAGCTGAATGCCCGCGGCAGCCCGCCGCGTGCCACGTGCGCCTCGAGCGTGGCCGGCGACGCGCGCAGGCGCTTCTGGGCGGGGCCGAGGAACTGGAGCATGCGGCCGGGCTCCATCACCGCGACGCGCCGGCGGACCACCGAGCCGAGCACGGCGACCGCGATATCGGCTCGCCGTTCGAGCCGGCTGACCTGGAGTCCGTCGCCGAGTTGCTTCCACGCCGACGCCACGAGCTGCTCCTGGCGCTGCATGACCACGGTCACGCCGAGCCCGGCGGCGGCCCGGACCGACGGGTCGAGGTTCAGGTCGCGCAGCCACGCGGGCGGAGCGTCGTCGGCGGGCACGGCCGGTTGCGCCGCCTGCCAGCTTCCGTACACCGGCGGGGTCACCACTGGCTGCTGGCTGAGGTTCAGCAGGTCGCGCAGCTTGCGCCGGAAGACGGGATCGAGCGGCTCGGGCATCTGGTCCGACGGCGCGAGCAACGGGCCTGCGTACTCGCGCACGCCGAGGTCGGGCAGGCCGAAGGGCTGGACGCCGACCCGCAGTGGGCGACGCCCGACGCTCGCGTCGAGCCGGCGACCGGTGAGGCGGCGGGCGAGGCTCTCGAAGTCGCCGCCGATGCCGGTCGAGAACTCCCACGTGTGGTAGACGGGGAGCTGCACGTGCTCCTGGGACGCGGTCCACGCGGGGGCGAGCTGATTCTCGTCCGCGTCGGTGACGGCGAGTCCGAGGCCCGCCTTGCGGCCGGCCTCGAACGCGGGGACCAGGCACGCGAGGTACGCCGTCTCGGGCTCGAGCCGGCGCGGGCACAGCAGGCGCGACAGGTTCCGGCTCGGCTGCGAGGCGAGGATCTCGGCGACGGGCTCGCCCTCCTCGACCTGGACAACCTGGGCGTGCACCCACACCCACGATTCCGCGAGCTCGGGCAGCTCGGCGACCGGCGTCGAGAGGACCGGCAGCGGCGCGTCGGGCGAACGGCGCACGCTCACGGCGCCCAGGCGCCGCGGCGCCACGAGGCAGAGCCACGGGCGCAGGCGCGCGTTCGTGCCCGCGGCCGCAGGCGTGAACATCCACGGGAAGTCGGGCGTGTCGAACTCGATCGACGCGAGGTAGTTCGGCTCGACGTCGGCCGATCGCGGCGGCGGATCGACGCGGATGATGGCGCGCAGGTCGATCCCGGTGACGTCGCCGGGGCCGTAGAGGCGCAGGGACACGGTGGCGGACTGCGTGTCGTTGACCTTCAGGGCGACCGGCAGCGCGGTCGGTGGCTTGCCGCCCGGCGCCGACAGCACCGGCTTGAGGGCGTCCGCGTTCCGGTACGCGTTCGCGGCGCCCTCGCGCACCCACGGGAGGTACTGGTAGCCCGCGCTCACGCGGGCGCCTCCGTGTGGAACGCGGCGACCACCTGGAGGCCGCGGCGGCCGGCGAGCGCCTGCGTAGCGGCGGTATACGACCCGACCGGGGTGCCCTCGGCCGGCGTGAGGTCGTCGACGCTCGCGACGACGTAGGTCTGGCGCCGCAGTTCGACGCCGAGCGCCGGGGCCGCGAAGCGGCCGGCGCCGGTGGAGCGGAGCGGGGAGCGGGCCGCCGGCCCAAACACGGCGGCGAGCGCGGCCGCCGCCCCGGTGATCGTGCCCTTGGTGGCCGGCCGGACGGAGGCGCCGCCGGCGCCGACGATCACGTCGTCGAAGTCCATCTCGGAGGCGACGGGGTCGCCGGACGCGAACCCCGCCGGCTGCACGGCGACCCCCGCCTTCATCGCCTCGAACGACGGCCGGGCGAGCCGCTCGTGGTCGCTCAGCTCGAGGAAGTCGCCGGCGGCGAAGACGTCGTCCACCGATCGCGGAGCCGCGACCGGCTGGCCCCCGACGGCGACGTGCGTGATGTCGAAGCGCTGCGCCGCCGGCAGCGGCGTGCCGCCGAAGCGCTCGACACGGATGGCCAGGGGCACGATCGTCTGGCGGACCTCGAGCGCTCCGAGCGGATGCAGGAGCACCTCGCCGCCGCCGGCCCGTTTGCGGAGCGTCACGAGCGCCCGCTCGGGCCGCGGGAGGTTCGCGGTCCAGCTCAGCGGGTCCGTCAGCGCCGCGACGAGCGGCGGCAGCGGGTCGACCGGGTCCAGCGCGGACGGCGGAGGGTCGCTGCCGAAGGTCTTCTCGTACGTCCAGCCGATCGAGGTCAGGAAGAGGTCGATCGAGAACTCGGCGACGACGCGCTTGGGCTCCGAACCGCTGAGGCGGCCGTAGACGTCGATGCCGCCGAACGTCGTGCCCTTGAACTTGATCTTGATCTCGACGTCGAAGTCGACGACCCAGCCGACGTCGTCGGTGAACAGCGCGTCGAAGCTGAGCGTCGCTTCGAAGCTGACGCCGCCGCCTTGGACCACGAACTCGACCTTGGCGCCGAACTGCTTGGTGTTGGGCGTGAACGCGAGGTAGCCGGTGAGCGACAGCTTCACGTGGTCGGTGTCGACGAGGCTGATCCTCACCTTGTCGAGCTTCGGGAAGGCGGGCGGGACCGGGAACTCGGGGTGGTAGCCGCCGGCCGAGATCAGCACGTACTTCTCGTTCTCGCGGTCGTGCCGGCGGATCGCCATGTCGCCGCCGAACGTGGCGAAGGCCAGCCGCGAGTCGTAGATGCGCAGGTCGAGCGAGAACTCGTCGCGCTCGAGGTCCCAGATCCCGGCGCCGTCGACGTGCAGCTCGAGGATCTTCGTGGGCACACCGCGGGGCAGCGCGGCATGGACCTGACCCATCAGCGCCAGCCGGCGGGTCTCGCCGAAGTCGTACACCAGCGCGAGCTCGGCGAACAGCCATGGCGGCGACCCGACGCCGAGCTTGACCGAGATGCCGACCACGTGCTGGTCGGCGGCCGGCGGGAACACGCTGCCGACCGAGTTCACGACCCGAGCCGCGTTGGCGACCGGGTCGGGCGGGAACAGGATGTCGTCGAGCACCCGGTTCCGGAGCCCCTCGCGCAGCGCGTCCGCGTCGAGCGTGCGGTTGATCCCGATCAGGACGCCGACCCCCACGAGGCTCACCCACAGGATCGGGCCGAGCGGCGGGGCGAACTCGACCGACGCGATGAGCATCATCGAGAACTCGCGCGTGCCGTCGGGCATGCGCGTCGTGACCAGGCCGATCGCCGTCAGTGACAGGCGCTCGCAGAGCTGGAGCTGGACGACGCCCGCGTACTGCTCCTTGTCCGCGTCGTGGAACAGGAAGCCGCCGCCGGTCACGCCGCAGGCGTCGACCAGCAGTCCGACACCGCTCGGGTGCCGGAACCCGATCTCGCGCAGGTAGAGCAGCGGACCCAGCAGCTCGAGCGCGTCCTCGGGCGCGGCGTCGCGGTCGGACCCGATCCCGAACGTGACGCCGATCTGCTCCACGCTGACGACCATGAAGCCGAGGGGGAAGCGCAGGCTGGCCACGGCCTCGAACTGCGCTTCGGACCCGGTCGCCGAGCTTTCGCGCCCGAGCGAGAGCTGTAGCGATCGCAGGATCGAGCCTCCCACGGGGATCGTCATCGCGAGCCGGCCGCCGCCGTCCAGGTAGAACCCGCTCTTGTCGTCGACCGTCGCCCCGATGTCGAAGTCGATCCGCGTGGCCTTCGATTTCAGGGCCTTGCCGACGAACGAGTCGGCGTCGGACGGCTCGAGCACGAACGCGCTCTTGCGTGCCGATGCGCGGACCTTCAGCCCGTCGGCCGAGACGTCGATCGAGAACGAGAAGTCGCCGACCTCGACCCGCGTGCCGGTCTCGCCGGGGATGAAGAACGCCGGGCCGCGCACGGCCGACTCGGCCGGCTCGACCTTGGTACGCATGGCTCCCGTGGGGTTCTCGGCCACCGAGAGCCGGTCGGCGCCCGAGAAGCGCACGATGAGATCGAGCCCGTCGCGCGCGTCGACCGTCCCGCTGACCTTGAGCGGGCGCTCGCGGGACTCGGTGAGGCCGGCGAACGTGACCGCGCCGCGCAGCGAGAGCCACCAGCCGATGCGTCCGTCGACCTCCTTGAACAGGAACTGGGTCAGCGTCGCCGACGTCGTCTCCGGCGTCTCGGCGGGCACGGCGATCCGCACGGTCGAGCCGCGGGTGGCGATGTGCTCGGCGATCGGGGCGATCGGGCCCGGCGGCGCGCACGGGCCCGGCGGCGGGCGCGGTGGAAGTTCCCAGCCGTAATACACGTCGAGCGTGAGGTTCGTCGCCTTCTCGAGCTTCTTCTTGGCGATCAGCGCGACGAGACTCGGGAGCAGCAGGGCGAGGTCCGAGCGCCAGAAGACGTCGAACCCCACCTGCCGTTGCGGGGTGGTACGGGCCGCGTGGTCGTCGAGGATGGCGGCGTCCTGATCGAGCCGCAGTCGCATGTACGCGGACTCGAACGACTCCTTCCAGCCCTCGAACCAGTCGTCGGTGAAGACGTTGGCGGCGGCCTCGGGCGCGAGCAGGTCCTCCGCCGTCAGCCGGATGTCCTGCTCGATGACGCGCAGCAGCCGCAGCACCGCGTAGGCCGTCGGGTAGTCGAAGCGGACCACGTCGACGGTAGCGGTCTGGAGCAGCCGATACAGCGCCTCGTCGACGACCACGGCCGGGTCCTCGGTCTTCGCCGCCTGGAAGACCGTCGTCCAGAACTTGACGTACGCCTTGATCCCGTCGAAGGCGAGCTTGAGCTGCTCGGCGTGCGGGTCGGCAGCGTTGACGTAGGTGTCGATGCCCGTGAGCTCGGGACGCTTGGCCTTGGCCTTGTCCAGGGCGCCGGGCGGCAACCCGAGGTCGGACTCGAGCGCGCGCTGGATGAGCGGGTCGTCGGCGACCCGGTCGACCGTCTGCTCGATCCGATCGAAGACCCTGCGTCCGAACCGGATCAGCGCCGTGACCGGGTTAGCCATGTTCAGTCGTCCTCCGCGCGGTCGAAGCGAAGCCGAGGGCGCTGCTCGCCGAACAGGTCGAGCGTCACGCGGTGCTCGCTGACCGGCATGACCTCGTCGCGGCCCGGCGGATGGCTGTAGAGGTCGTGGCGGGCGACGAGGTTCCCGTCGTCGTCGCGCTCGAAGTGGACGAGGCCGAGGTTGCTGTGGTACATCGCGCCGCGGCCGAAGCGGAAGCGATCGGCCTGCCGTGCATGCGCGGTCGCGATCGCCCGGTAGGAGCCCTCGAGATCGCCGGCCTGGAAGTCCGCGATGGGCTCGGCGCGAGCGAACTCCGGGCGATCGGCGGCAGGCCGTTCGTCTCGGACCATCCGCATCCGCCAGCACGCATCCGGCGGCGGGCCGATACGGGTACCCGGGGGCCAGTTCCCAGCCGGGAGCATGACCGGCTCGCTCCCGAGGCGGTCGCGCGCGGCGGGCGGGAAGCGGCCTCCCTCAGGCGGCCGCAGCGCGGGCGGCGTGCTGTCGTGCCAGATCAGGCGCTCGCTGGGCAGCCGGTCGACGAGCGGGAACGCGAAGCCCAGCCACGGGACGAGCAGCGCCAGCTCTCCGGAGACGTTCTTGAGGCCGCTCGAGGTGAACTGGGCGAAACGGGCCGGCTCGTCCTCCTCGTACACGTTCAGGCCGTCCTGCTCCTTGCGGACGAGGAACATCCGACGGCCGGGCGGGTCGATGATCAGCCACTCGTCGTTGCGCTCGCGCGGGATGACGCACGTCTCGTCCGAGATCGGGAAGCCGGCCGCCTGGAACGCCGCCGCCAGCCGGGTCGTGAGCTGCGCGCCGTCCAGGTCCGGCTCGAGGCCGGCGTCGAGGTCGAGGCGCTTGAGGCCGCGCTGCCAGTAGCTCAGCTGGGCGCTGAAGCCCCAATGGATCTCGCCCGAGAGGACGACGACGCGCCGGTAGGCGGCGAGGCGGCGCAGCAGCTCCTCGTAGGTCGCGTCGTCGCCGGGCCAGATCTCGTTGTCGGGATCGACGCCGATCAGGTTGCGCCACGTGTTGCGGCTCGACAGCTCGGACATCCGGGTGGCGAGCGGCACGATCACCGCGGCGGCGAGCGCGGGCATGATCACCGCGGTCTGGGAGACGATCACCAGGACCTCGAGACCGGCCGGCATCGGCTTGAGCGCCGGGTCCGGCAGCTGGTCGTCGATGGCCTCCTTCGTCATCAGCCCCGCGGGCAGATAGCGCGAGCGGAACCGGCGCCGCGTGCGTGTGTCGAGCACAACGGCGCGGTGTCGCGCCCCGTCGATCGTGAAGTGCCACTTGAGCCTCGGCGGCGGCTTCTCGGGGTCGGGCTGGTTGAGCCCGAACAGGCTGCCGAGCTGCTCCGTGGCGGCCGGCACGGGGGCGAACTCGTCGAGCTTCTTCGGGAAGAGCTTCGCGATGGCGACGATGACGTCGCGGAAACCCACGTCGCGGTACCGCTTCGGGTCGTTGCCCCAGTGCTGGAACACCGCGTATGTCGCGAGCGCGTTGGTGAGGATGCGACGACCCAGCGGCATCGTGTGGACCTGGTCGCGCCAGGCTCGACCGAGGTTCCAGTCGTCCGTGACGTCGTGGTCGTCGAAGACCATGTACGTCGGGACGTTGGCGAGGGCGCGGCGGACGCGCGGCAGGGACTCGTAGAACGCGGTGAGCGTCGCGATCCGGTCGTCGAAGTCCCGCACCTTCTCGTCCTTCGCGCGCTCCTGCTCGAGATCGTGCTGGAGGCTCGGGCGCTCGTCGCGTCCCGACCAGTCCTCGACGAACGTGAAGCAGCAGTGCAGGTCCCAGGTCTGCGGCAGCGGCTCGGGCGGCAGCGTGTAGATCTCCTCCAGCGTGGCAAGCGCGGGACGCCCGTTCTTCAGCGGCCACGTGGCGTTGCACACGGTCGCGACGTACATCGCGCTGAACTCGGCGAACGAGATCAGGTGGTTGCGCAGGTCGCTGCTCGTGAGCTTCGTCTCGCACTCCATCACCGGCTGGCGGAGCTCGGCCGGGAAGTGCAGGAGGTCCGCCGGCCACGCGCGCGGGCCGCCGGCACCAGGGATCGACTCGACCGACGCGTCGACGGCGTAGTCGCGCGCGTACAGCACCTCGTACTTGCGGTCGAGCGAGGGATCCGCAAGCACGCGCACGCGGCGGTCGCTCTTGAGCTCCTCGAGCGGGTCCTTGCCGTCGCTCTCCATGCGGTCGAAGAACGCGGTGAGCGTCGGGAAGCCCTTCTGCAGGGGGGCGTCGAGGTACGCCTCCTTGCTCTTGTCGTCCTCGTTCGGCGGGTAGCGCATCGGGAGCATCTCGACGCGGGACACCATCTGGTTGCCGAGCTTGTTGAGCATCGGGAGCAGCGGACCGGCGACGTCGTCGGCGTAGATCTGGTCGCCGGTGAGGAACAGCTGATGCGGGCGCGCGTTGGGGTTGAAGGGCGTCGCGTCGGCGCCCCGCCGCCAGTCCTTGATGAGGTCGTCGACCCACGCGAGCCCGTCGTAGGTCTGCTTGCCCTGTCCCTTGCGGTAGACGAAGCCGGGCCGGCGGCAGCTGCCGTGCAGGATCCGCAGGTCGGTCAGCTGTGCCGGGCACAACGCGAATCCCGGCAGCTCGCCCGGCTCGTAGCCAAGGGCCAGGTGCGGGTGGCCGGCGATCGTGCCGTCCTCGAGCAGCTGCTCGGACTTCAGGTCGGCGCTCGGCGTGACCTCGTCGGCGTTCAGCACCGCTGCGTTCGACGTCAGTTCGGCTCCTCTGATGACGAACGGGCCAAGGGCGAGGTTGTACGAGTAGTTGACGCCCGGCGTCAGCGGCAGCTCGTCCTCGGGGATCTCGGCGACCGCGACGCCGACGTGCAGCTGCTCGCCGATCCGCAGCGTGTTCGCGGCGCCGAGAGCCTTCGGCTGCCCTCCTGTGAAGACGCCGGGGCCCGTACCGGCCTTCTGGAGGCCCTCGAAGATCGTCACCAGCAGCGAGCTGGCCCCTCTCACCGCAACCCAGACGCACACGAGCCTGGGTTCGACTCGCCTGACCATCGGACCGGCCAGGATCAGCGGGAGGTCCGCCACCGCCGGCCGAGCATACGCCCGTGAGGGGAGTGGTGCCTAGCCGGCGATGCTGGCGATGGACTACGAGGTCTTCCTGATGCTGGAGCTGCCGTTTCCCTGCGCGCTTACTAGTGCGTACGGACCGCGGCACCCGACGAAAGCTGCATGAAGACGGGGCGGCGTGAGCATCGCCGCGGACTTCCTGGCCGTGCCGGGGTCCAACAGCTCTGCTCGGCCCGTGCTGCACCGGCTTCCGCGTTGTTGCCGGACCTGTGCTCGAGGCGGTCGGCGCCGCACTGCGGATCGACGTCTCGTTACCGCCGCAGCACGTCGCCGAGCACGTCGGCGACGCCGGTGGAAAGCGTCCGCTGCGCGCCGCGCGCTCGCGGCCGGAGCACGCTCGTCTTCCAGCTCGCCGCTGGCGCGGATCCCCCTGAGCGTGGACGGCGTGTTCGCGGTGCTGAACGTCCGCGCCGGCTCGCGCCCGACGCCGCCGGTACGACGGCACGGCGATCGAGCTGCGGTCAGGCTGCTCACAATCACGGCGGGGAACTCCGACAGCGCGCTGCCGTCGATGCCCGTCGACCTCAGCGTGGAGCTCGCCGAGCATCCCGATCCTGAGCGGGACCGGCCGGGCCGACATGCCGCCGAACCCACGCTACTGGCGGGCTGATGGCGGTCAATCGGTTCGTCTGTCGACTGACGGCGCGCGGACAAGCGGCGCGTCGTCGTGGAATACCGGGAATGGGCGCACCAAGCCGTGAACCTCCCGTCAGCGCGGTTGCGAGGCTGCACCGGGCGCTGACGGAACCCCTCACGGCCTTGTGCGCCCATTCCCTGTGAGGGCCTGGTCCCTCGCCGCCCCCTTCGTGATCCGACGGACGCGCCGTCGACACCGGCGTCGAGGCCGGGCATCGGCACCAGCACATGAGCGGTCTCACCGTCATCGCCTACGACGGATCCGACGAGGCAGCTCACGCGATCGACGCCGCGGCCACGATCCTTCGCGCCACCGAAGCCATTGTCGCGAACGTCTGGAGGCCGGCGGTCGTCCCGGCGACCACGATGCCGCTCGCCTCCCCGGCGACGCCGCCTCCGTCGGACGAGCAGGACGCCGCGCTCGAGCGGGCCGCCCGGCGCGTGGCCGAGGAGGGCGCGCAGCGCGCCGCGGATGCCGGACTGTCGTCGGACGTCGAGGCGTTTCGCGGCTCGTGGTCTGCTCGGACACGCCCAGGCTCTCGGCCAGCTCGCGCGGCGTCCGGCCAACACGCAGCATCTGCACCGCCTCGCGACGGAACTCCTCGGGATACGCAGGTCGGGTCTTCGGCTCGATGGACACCATCCTTTCGCGCCCAGCGGGCGCAAGCGGTCAGGTGTCCGTCAAAGCGGGGGAACTCCACCAGCGCCTATCGCTTCGTCTGTGTTCGGACGTCGTCGTCCAGGGCGCGCGATGTCTCTCGTTCATGGTTGGGCGGCGGGCGCTGCATGGCCGGGCTGGTGCTCGCCGCGCCCATCGGTCGGGGGCTGCGCTGCCACGGAGGTTGCACATGCAACGTGAGTGCCCTACGGTCGTTGTTGTCTGATGGTGGCTGTCCGGGGCAACGGGCGGTCGCGGTTAGACCCGTTCACACGAGACGCGCGCGCTTTCCGTTCGCTGGCGTCAGGTTCGGTGGCGGTCACGCGGTGCCGAACGAAAGCGTCTGGTCCAGGATGTCTCAGCTTCTCGCGCGTATGGCGCGCACGCTGGCCTCGCATTGGAAGCGCAGTCTCGCGGCGGCGATCGGCGTCCTCGTGCTCCTGGTCCTGGCGGCGAGCCTCGCCGATCAGCCGGTCGACGACTTCTCGCTCCCGGGGGCCGAGTCCCAGCAGGCGATCGATCTCTTCCAGGCCCACTCGCCCGCGTTCGGTGGGGCGGACTCGACGCTGGTGTTCACGATCGGCGAAGGCGAGCTCTCCGATCCCGAGCCCAAGGCAGCGATCGAGGGGGCGCTTGCGAAGGTCCGCGGACTCGACGGCGTGGAGCTCGCGGCGAGCCCGTTCGAGCCGGGCGGACAGGTCTCCCAGGACGGGCGCCTGGCCTCCGTCGACGTGCGCTACTCGAAGGCCCCAGGAGAAGTCGACAAGGCCGACGGCGAGGCGCTGATCGCGGCGGGTGAGACCGCCGAGCCCGAGGTCCGGGTCGAGGCGCGCGGCGCCCTGATCGACCTGGCGACGGAGCAGACGTTGCCCATCGGCGAGCTGATCGGCGTGCTGATCGCGATCGTGCTGCTCACCCTGCTCTTCCGGTCCGGTGCCGCGATGGCCGCGACGCTGATCGGCGCGCTGGTAGGCGTCGTTGTCGGGCAGATCTTGCTGGTCTCGCTGTCGGCGCCGCTCGGCCTGCCGTCGTTCGCGGCGGTGATTGCGTCGATGCTCGGCCTCGGTGCCGGGATCGACTACGCGCTGCTGATCATCGGCCGCTACCGCGAGCAGCGGGCGGCGGGCGACGGTAAGCAGGACGGGGTCGCCCGCGCGTTCGCCACGGCCGGAACCACGGTCGTGGCGGCGGGGCTGATCGTGATGGTGGCGATCGCCGGCCTGCTGGTGGTCGGCGTGCCGTACATCGGCAAGATGGGCCTTGGCGCAGCGATCGCCATCGGCGCGGTGGTCGTCTCGGCACTGACGATCCTGCCGATCATGATCGGCGCACTCGGCCGCAGGCTGGTGCCGAAGAAGCCCGAGCACGTCCGGTCATCGCCCGCGTTCGCCCGCTGGGGCGAGATCGTGACCCGACGGCCGTGGGTGTCGATCGCCGCCGGCGTCGCGCTGCTGCTCGTCTTCGCGGCTCCGGTGACCCAGATGCGCCTCGGCCAGCCCGACGACGGCAACAAGGCCGAGTCGCTCACGCAGCGCGTCGCCTACGACCAGCAGACCGAGGCGTTCGGCCCAGGGTCGAACGGCCCGTTCCTGCTCGCTGTCGACACGCCCAAGGGCGCGCCGGAGACCGAGCGGCAACTCGCCGCCCTGCAGCAGGCGGTCGCCGACACGCCCGGGATCGCCTCGGTGCCGCCGGCGACGGTGAGCGAGGACGGCGAGATGGCCACGATCTTCGCCATCCCGACCACCGCGCCCCAGGACGCCAGGACCTCCGCCCTGCTCGACCGGCTGCGCGACGACGTCATCCCAGGCGCGACCGCCAGCACTCCGCTGAAGGTCTACGTCGGGGGCAACACCGCCGCGTTCGAGGACATCACCGACAAGGTCGCCGGGCGCCTCCCGCTGTTCATCTCGCTCGTGATCGGACTCTCGGTCCTGCTGCTGATGATGGTGTTCCGCTCGCTGTGGATCCCGCTCGTCTCGGCGCTCTTCAACCTGCTGTCGGTCGCGGCCGCCTACGGCGTGGTCGTCGCGGTCTTCCAGGAGGGCATTGGCGCGAGCCTGATCGGCGCCGACTCCGGGATACCGATCATCTCCTTCCTGCCGGTCATGCTGTTCGCGATCCTGTTCGGGCTCAGCATGGACTACAACGTCTTCCTGCTCAGCCGGATCCACGAGGCTTACAACGAGGGAGACGGGCCACGCGAGAGCGTGATCCACGGCGTGGGCCGCATCGGCAAGGTCCTCGTTTTCGCCGGCCTGATCATGGCCGGGGTGTTCCTGGGCTTCGTCACCGGGGACGACTTCATCGGCAAGATGTTCGGCCTTGGCCTCGGCCTCGCGATCCTGATCGACGTGCTGATCGTTCGCATGGTCATCGCACCAGCGGTCGTGACGCTGCTCGGCGACCGCGCCTGGTGGCTGCCGGCCTGGCTGGACCGCGTGCTTCCCAACCTCTCGCTCGAAGGGCGTCGAGAGGCCGCCGAAGTCGAGCCGGAACGCGAGAAGGTACTCGCCTAGTCGCCCGCCACGCAACGAGGTGTTCGCCCGGCAGCAGCGCCGCCCGACCTTCGCCCGCTGCTGCTTCCCACGCGACCCGACACTCCCGTCGCCGCGCTTGGCCGCATCATCGTGCTGCTGCTTGCGTCGCGGGAACCAACGCGTCGTCGGCCGAAAACTCGGCAACCGCTGCGGACGACCAGCGGGAGCGCAGATGCAGACTCCTGCTCCTCGATGCAAAAGAGCAGCCGTCGGCTCCTCGCCTGTCTAACGCGCGTAACTACCTTCCTGAGGCACTTTGCGAGGTTGCGGTCCCGGCGGTCGATGGATCACGGCTTCGCAGAGAATGGGTCGGTGCGCGAGGGGACTGCCGGGGGGACTGAAATGTCAGCGTGCCGCGCACGACACCACGTGGCTCCGCCAAATCCGGGGAGTCGGCGTGGGGGACACGCGGAATGATTCCGCGCGTCCTTCGCGTTGCAGAAAGCGCCGATTTGCAGGCACTTCTGATGCCGGAGGAGGGACTCGAACCCCCGACACGCGGATTATGATTCCGCTGCGATTTGGCTCTGATATGGCCGCGGGTTTGTCAAGTGGGCAGGGGTGATTGCGGTCGCTGGGCGGCCGTGTGGTGTTGGTCTCGGGTCCCGGGCCGGGCGCGACGTCGACGTGTCGCGTGGCGGTCAGTCTGATGATGCGGGCGTTGGCTGGCCCAGGGCGCTGGCTTCGTCGCCGGCGTGCGCTGTCTACAGAGCGGGCGTCGCTGGTGGGCGGCCCATAGAGCCAGCGCGCGTGCCGGCGGCCGTTGGCCGGCCCGGGAGGCCGAGGGTCCGGATCGCTGTTGCTGGCGATCAGGTCATGGCGCGGTGGCGGCGGCCCAGAGGAAGCCGGCCAGTTCGCGGGCGGCGGCGATGGTGGCGACGTTGGCGGGCTTGCCGCGCTCGCGTAGGCGGTGATGGACGCGGTGCAGCCGGTGCTGGGCGCGCCAGGCGATCTGGAGCACGTGGTCGGGCTGGCCGGCCTGGCGGTTGGTGAGCGTGACGCCGATCGTCGGTCGGCGCAGGTAGTGCAGGGCGGACTCGACCAGCAGCCGGCGGGCGATCGAGGAGCCGGTCTTGGAGATCGAACCCTGGTTGGCTGTCTCGCCGGACTGCTCGAGTGAGGGCGTCAGACCGAGCCAGCTCGAGAGCCTGCGCGGGGAGCCGAAGCGCTGCCAGTCGCCGCCGAGCTCGAGGTGCACCAGCAGCGCGGTGATGGTGTCGATGCCGCGAAAGCAGCGCAGCCGTGCGACGGTCGGCCACACCCTGGGGTCCTGCGCCAGGCGCGAGAGGCGCTCATCGAGCGCCTCGCGGCGGGCGGTCAGGCCGTCGATCGCGGCGAGCTGGTCGATGAACGCCAGCTCGGTCGCTGCATGCTGGAAGCGCTGGGAGGCCAGCCAGCGCCGATGCGCACGGTTCCACGGGGTCGGGCTGGGGTAGACGCGGCCGTGCAGCAGCAACAGCTTGCCGACGCGATGGCGCGCGCGGCCGAGGTCGCGGCGCACATGCTCGCGCGTGCGCGCCAGATGCCGGATCGCTTCCAGCCAGTCCGGCGGGACGAAGACCGGCTTCAGCGACCCCGCGAGCAGCAGCCGCGCCAACAGCTCGGCGTCCTTGCGATCGGTCTTGACGCGATCGCCGCTGGCGCGCGGTGTCTTACTCGGCGCCACCACGCGCACGTCGATCCCGGCGTCGATGGCCAGTCGCGCGAGCCCGAAGCCCGTCGGGCCCGCCTCATAGGCCGCGCGCACCGGACCCGGCAGCCCGCGCAACCACTCCACCACCGGCTCGACGCCCGCACCGAAGCGAACCCGCGAGAGCTCGCCGCTCAACGAGTCGATCGCCGCCCCGTGGGTCGAGCGCGCGTGCACATCCAAGCCCACCCATGTCATCGTGCCCCGCAAGGCCGGACCCTCCTTCGCCTGGGGTCAGCCGGAGCCCATCTCCGGCCAGACAAACCCCCGCACGAGCGAAAGGGTCCGGCCTACCTCAGACGGCTCCGGAACGCAGAGCCATAGCGTCTACAGAGCCAAGAACCGGGGCTGGGAGGCGCAAAAGGGGGACTGACTGGCGGCGTGGCCGGCGGACGCGTGCATCTCGTCGAGGCTGTCGCTCAAAGGCGCGGGCGATGGCTCGAGCCGTTGACGGTGGGCATGTCGTCAGGAGCGGGCCCGCCGTGAGCGGCGGTGTGACGCCGTGGGGGCCGTTTCAGGCCCCCACGGTCGCGAGCTGGTGGCGGTGAACCTTGGTCAGGTTGTGGGTCATCATCAGTAACCGCCACTCGAGGCGCACCTTGATCCTGCCTCGCCGGTGGAAGCGGTAAAAGCCGCCGTTGTGTTTGGTGTTGCCGAACAACGGCTCGACCGTCTGTTTGCGTTTGCGATACCGCTCATGGCCGTGCTCGGTCGCCAGCACGCTGCGCATCCATGACGCGCGGCCGCTGTTCAACCAGCGCTTGGGGGTGCCGCGGGTGCCCTTGTCGGGCGCGACCAGCACCGGGATGTGCTTGTTGGCCACGACCTCGTCCATGTGCTGCTCGTTCCAGTAGCCGGCGTCGGCGGCGACCGCCTCGGGCAGCTGCTCGATGCCCGCCCGCTCGAGCTCGCCCAGGGTCGCGGTGACCATCGGATCGAGCTGTGAGAAGTCGGTCGAGCCGTTGGTGATCTCGGCGGCGAGCACGATCTGCTGCTCGTTGACCGCGGCCTGCGCGTTGTAGCCCTGCACGAACCCGAACCCGATCGGGATCGGACGCGAGTCGGGGTCGGTCACGTTGACCTTCCCGGCCGGCACCTCGGGCGGCCGATACGGCTCGGCCCGGCCGCCCGGCCGCCGACCCAGCCGGTCGCGCGCGGTCGCCCGGTAGTGCTCGTAGGCCTCGTTGGCGCGGCGCTCGACATCGAGATCTGACCCAAGCCGCTCGGCCGCCAGCAGCAGCCGCTCGCTCCGCGACCGGGGGATCGGATCCGGGTTCTCCCAGCGGTGCTGCTCGAGCTGGCGCTTGCCCTCCCGCAACCACGCATCGCGCCCCTGCGGCCGCGCCCGACGATCTCGCTCGCGTCGAGCTCGAGCGCCACCTCATCGGCTCTATCTGCCTCGGGCTCGTCCGCCAGCTCAGGGCTCTCGTGCTCGCGGCGCATCTGCTCGCGGGCCTGGCGGAAGAACTCGCGCCGGCCCTCCGCGCTGCGCAGCTGCTCGGGCAGCTCATCACCACGCGCCTCGCCGAACGCTTCGTCCTCGGCCTCGTCGGTCGCCCTGGCCTCGGCCACGATCTCGCGCGCGATCTGCTCGAACCCATGGTTGACCTCCGGGCTGGCGTTGCCCGCGATCCTGGTGCCGTCGATCGACACCACCCCGGGCTTGACCAATCCCGCCCGATCACACAGCCTCAGCACCTCGGCGAACAGCTCGCCCAGCGCCCGCTCGTGCCGACAGATGAACCGCGCGATCGTCGCGTGATCGGGAACCAGGTTGCCGGTGATCACGCGGTAGGCGACATCCTGGCGACAGTGACACTCGATCGCCCGCGACGACCGCACCCCAGTCGCGAACGCGTACAAGATCAGCGCCACCATCAGCGACGGCTCATACGCCGCGCGGCCATGACCATCAGCCCGATAGGCGCCATAGAACGCCGACAGATCCATCTCCGCCACGGCGTCGATCACAAACCACGCCAAGTGATCCGCCGGCAGCCACTCCCGAACATCCGGCGGCAACAAAAACCCCTGCTCACGGCGGCCTTCGATGAAGTTCTGCGCCATGCCGGAATGCTCCTGAGCCGCCCGGACGGAACCCGTTTGTGCGACAGCCTCCGTCTGGAGCGGTCGTCTCGGGCGTGGTCAGCGAGACGCTCGCTGGCGCGGACGCGGAAGCGAACGCGGAGCTGCGCAGCGCCGGCGTGCGAGGTCGTGGGCTTGGGACGTGCCGGCGGCCTGGCGTAGATGGAAGCTCGTACCCCGTCAGAGGCGTCGGCCGCGCGGCGAGATACTGCGTGCGGCCAACATGCATGCGAGGGTGCGGCTACCCGGTGCGAGGGCGCGGCGCAGCGGGGCTAGCGTGCGGCTCTATGCGCAAGCTTGCTGCCTGGTGCCACGATCGGCGCCGCACGGTGATCGGCCTCTGGGTCGCCGCCTTCTTCATCTTCGCCGCCCTGTGGGGTACCGCCGCGGGTGAGTTCGTCAACAACTTCACGCTCCCCGGCACGGAGTCCCAGCGGGCCTATGACCTGCTCAAGGACAAGTTCCCGGAGCAGTCCGGTGACACCGCCACCGTCGTGTGGGCGGTCGACGAGGGCAGGGTCCTCGACCACCGCACGGAGATCGAGGCCGTTCGAGCCGAGATCGAGAAGTCGCCCGAGGTGCTCGCGGTCGGCGATCCGTTCGCCGAGGGCGCGCCGGTCTCCGAGGACGGCAGGATCACCTTCGCCCAGATCCAGCTCGCCAAGGGCGCCGGCGAGGCCGACGCGGCGGCGATCAAGACGATGGCCGAGGACACGCTCGAGCTGGACGGCAAGGGCGGGGTCCAGGTGGCGCTCGGCGGCGACATCATCCACTGGTCGACGGCCGAGACGGGCGGCGCCGGTGAGATCTTCGGCCTCCTGGTGGCCGCGCTCGTCCTGTTCCTGACGCTCGGCGTGGTCGCGATGGGCCTGCCGCTGCTCAACGCGCTGTTCGCGATGGTCGTGAGCCTCGGGCTGATGGCCATCGTCGGCACCCGCGTGCTCGACGTCGTCGACTGGACGCCCCAGCTCGCGGCCATGATCGGGATCGGCGTCGGCATCGACTACGCGCTCCTGATCCTCAACCGCTTCCGCCTCGAACGCGGCGGCGGCCGCGATGTCCGCGATGCGACGCTGAAGGCGATCGACACCTCGGGCCGCGCCGTGTTGTTCGCAGGCATCGTGGTCGTGATCGCGATGCTCGGCATGCTGCTGCTCGGCATCTCGTTCCTCTACGGCCCGGCCATCGGCGCCGCGCTGGCGGTGGCGTTCACGATGTTCGCGTCGCTGACGCTGATGCCGGCGATCCTGGGTACGCGGATCGGTCGGCGTATCAAGGTGCCGGACAGCCACGGCGACGCCGACTTCGCCAATCGCGAGAGCGGCTTCGCCGCGCGCTGGAGCGCCTTCGTGTCGCGCCGGCCGTGGCCGGTCGCCGTCGGCGCGGTGGTGATCCTGCTCGTGCTGGCCGCGCCGGCTCTGAACATGCGCCTGGCGACGAGCGATGCCAGCACGTACAAGGAGGACGACACCGCCCGCATCGCCTACGACAAGCTCAAGGAGGGCTTCGGACCGGGCTTCAACGCCCCGCTCCTGCTCGCCGTCGAGTCCGGCGACCAGGCGGCGCTGACGCAGATCGGCGACGCGCTGGCCGCTCAGGACGGAATCGCCCAGGTCCTGCCGCCTCAGCTCAACGAGGCCGGCGACACGGCGACGATCATCGCCTACCCGACGACCACGCCGCAGGACGAGCGCACCGACGAGACGGTCAGGACGGCACGTGACGTGACCCTCCCGCCGGTCGAGTCCAAGACCGGCGCGCGCGTGTCGATCGGCGGCGCGACAGCAAGCAACCTCGACTTCTCGCAGACGATCCGGGACAAGCTCCCGCTCTTCATCGGCGTCGTGGTGGGACTCTCGCTGCTGCTGCTCGCCGTCGTCTTCCGCTCGCTGCTGATCCCGGTGAAGGCCGGCATCTTCAACCTGCTCTCTATCGGCGGCGCCTTCGGCGTGGTGACGTTCATCTTCCAGGACGGCAACCTCGGCGGCCTGTTCGGGAACGCCACCGGACCGATCGACTCGTTCCTGCCGATCATGGTCTTCGCCGTCGTGTTCGGCTTGTCGATGGACTACGAGGTCTTCCTCGTCTCCCGCATGCACGAGGAATGGACGCACACCAAGGACGCAAAGTACGCCGTGCGCCACGGGCTGGCGATGACCGGCCGCGTAATCACCGCGGCGGCGATCATCATGATCGCGGTCTTCGGCGCCTTCGCGATCGGCAACGAGCGGGCGCTCGCGATGATGGGCACCGCGTTCGCCGCGGCGATCTTCATCGACGCGTTCATCATCCGGCTGCTGCTGCTGCCGGCGGTCATGCACATCGCCGGACCGGCGATGTGGTGGATGCCGGCGTGGCTCGAGAAGCGCCTGCCGCATCTGAACATCGAGCCGCCGGAGGAGTCGGCCGCCGAGCCGCGCGAGGACGAGCGAGAGCTCGTGCGCGTCTGAATCGCTGTACGGCCCGGCGAGCTTCACGGCTCGCCGGGCCGCGCTCCTAGGCGCGGGCTCGTGCCTCGGCGATCACCCGGGTGCCGCCGGCCGGTGAGAACGTGACGTTCCGGCGGGCGACGCGCTCGGCGTTGCCGGACGCCGCCCGCAGGGTCCGGCGCCGCAGGATCTCCGCGAGCGCGACCCGCATCTCCATCTCCGCGAACGCGGCGCCGATGCATCGCCGCACGCCGCCGCCGAACGGGATCCAGGCGGAGGTCGCGGGCGCGCCGTCGAGGAAGTGCTCGGGACGGAACGCGAACGGCTCCGGATAGCGGTCGCCGCGCGTGTGCGCGAGCCAGATCGCCGGCGTGACGTCGGTTCCGGCCGGCAGCTCGCGGCCGTCGACGCGGAGCGGCGCCGTGAGCCGCCGCCCGGCCAGCGGGACGACCGGCCTGAGCCGCAGCGACTCGGCGACGGCGCGCAGGTACGCCTGCTCGCCCGCGTCGACCTCGGCGACGAGCCGCTCGAGCGCCTCTGGGTGGCGTGTGAGGAGGTGCTACTGCACCCGAATCAACGACTCACGACACTAGGTCAAGGCGGCGGTGTGGGAAGGGGCGAGGGCCGCGGTTGGTGATCGTGAGCGATCCCGGCCTTCGCGGAGACATGGTTGCGTGTGCCGGGGAGCGAGGCCGCGCCCCGTGCGGCGTCGCTGAACTTGACCACCTTGCACGAGGCACTTTGCAGGGTCGCGGTCCGGCGGTCGATCGATCACCGGCTCCGCCCACGTTAGGTCGACGCGCGGGGGACTGTCCGGGGGACTGAAATGCCGGCGAGACATGCACGACACCACGTAGTTCCGCCAAATCCAGGTCTCGGGAGCAGGGGACACGCGGAATGTATTCCGCGTGTCCAGGCCTCACAGAAAGCACCGATTTGCAGGTACTTATCATGCCGGAGGAGGGACTCGAACCCCCGACACGCGGATTATGATTCCGCGAGACTTTGGCTCTCCAGCGTCGCTTTGGGGGCCTGGGGGACAGAAATGGGGACAGAAGCGCGGCCCGCCGGCCAGTGCCCGGAATCGGTGAGCAGCGCGATGACGTCGAGGGCGCTATGTCGCTCAGAAGCCATCACGCAGGATGCTCGGAGGAACGTCATGGAAGATCCACGCAGGTCGAAACCAGTCGCGGCGGACGGTCTCCGGCTACGAGCCAAAATCGTCGCCACCCGCTCTGTCGCGCCATTGAAGCCGTCGATCAGTACGACGATGTCGTAGAGCACGCCATGGGCCGTGATGCGCGTCCCGTGTACGTCGCGTCGACAAATGCAGGAGCTGGTCATCGCATCGACCACGGAGCTTCCCGGCCGGACAACGGCGAGCGCTAGAGCCGGGACGCGACGAGGATCCGGTTCGGCCGACGAGTCGAGGAGAAGTCCGGAGTCATTCACCGTCGGTCGACCGTCTAGGCCGTCCGTCAAGGGAGTTGTGAGCTCGGCCAGGATGGCGATCACTGTCGGATTGTCTAGCAACCCTTGTGTGAGACTGTCAGACAATATATGGTTCAGCCGGCATGGAGGGGGAGATCGAGGTCGTCGCATTCGCCTGCCGTGGCACGCTCATCGACTGGATGGGCGCGATCGATGCGGTCACGTACGAGTTGGCTCGCCGCAACGGCGCGAGCCCGCTGGATCGCGGCGCCGCCCTCGGACGGCGCGTGGAGGCGCTGGCACGCGATGACGGGCTCGCATGCGGCTTCGAACGGCTTGCCGATGCACGCGGGTATCGCAGCGAGGAGAGCGGCGACGAGTCGCTCGCCCGCGTGGTTGCGATGGCGCGCCCGCTGCCCGGCGCCCGTGAGGCCGTCGCGCTCGCGGTCCGGTCCGGCAAACGGGTGGTCGTCGTCTCCCGCACGGAGAGCGCCGCCGCGCTGGAACCGTTCGGCGGCGTGTTCGACGCCGTGGTCTCGGACCCGCGTGATCTCGACGCCACGCTCGACGCGATTCTCTACGTGAGCGCTGCCGAGTGGCGGCGCGTGGAGGCGCGCCGCCGCGGCATGCGCGCCGCCGCGCCGGCCGAGCTCGAGCGGGCGCTCGCCGGGGGGACGCCGCAGTCGACCATACTGGCCGTGTGATGAGCGGGCTCGTGGTCCAGCCGATCTCCACGACGGAGGCCGTCGTCGCCTCGTTGCGCGCGCGCATCCTCGACGGCGAGATCGAGCCCGGCGTGCGACTCCCCGAGCAGGACCTGGCCATGGAGTTCGGCGTCGCGCGCCCGACCGTGAGGGCGGCGATCCAGACGCTCTGCCACGAGGGCCTGCTCGTCCGCGAGCGCAACCGCAGCGCGCAGATCCCCCTGCTGACCCGCGCCGAGATCCTCGACCTCTTCTCGGTGCGCATCCCGCTGGAGTGCCTCATCGTCCGCGCGGTGCTCGAGCGCGGCGCCCCGCTGACGCCGGCGCGCGAGGCGATTGCGGTGATGGAGGCCCTTCCCGACGACGCGCGTTGGAGTCAGGTCGTCGCCGCCGACGCCGCGTTCCACCACTCGCTCGTACGCGCAGTAGGCTCGCCGCGCTTGGAGCGCCTGTACGGCTCATTGAGCGGCGAGATCCGGCTCTGCGTCGCTCAGCTGCGGCCGAGCTGGGCCTCGCCGTCGGCGATCGGGCACGAGCATCACGAGGTGCTCGACGTCCTGGAGACGGGCAACGTGAAGGCCGCCGAGGAGCGCATGACGGCGCATCTCGAGCGCGCCGTGCGCGACCTCACGGGCTGACGGCGGCGCCCGTCGCGCGCAAGCGCCGCGGCTCCCCATGCCAAGCTGCATCCAGGATGGCCTTCAGCGCGTCGACGTCGAGCGGCTGCGGGTTGTTGTCGACCAGCCGCCTGATGCCCACGGCCGCCTCCGCCATCCCGCGCAGGTCACTCTGGGCCACTCCGACCTCGGCCAACGACGCCGGCAGTCCGATCGTCAGCCCGAGCGCGTGGACTTGCGACACCGCGTCGCCGCCCATCAGCAGCGACAGCTCCGCCATCTCGTCCGGACGAGCCGGCCGGTTGTACTCCATCACGTAGGGCAGCAGCACGCCGGTACCCAGCCCGTGCGACGTGTGCGTGACCGCCCCGAGGGCGAACTGCAGCGCATGCGCGGCGCTGACGCCCGAGTTGCCGAACGCGATCCCGGCCAGCAGCGAGCCGTACAGCATGCCGGACCGTGCCTCGAGGTCCGATCCGTCCTCGACCGCGCGCGCGAGGTTGCGGAAGATGTGGCCCGCGGCGGTCAGGGCCAGCGCGTCCGAGAGCAGGTTCTTGCCCACCTGCGGACGTCCGAGCACGAGTTCGGGCGAGGGCTGCTCGCGCGCCGCCATGAAGGACTCGACCGCGTGCGCGAGCGCGTCGATGCCGGCGTGCGCGGTCACGACAGGTGGCGCGCCTACGGTCAGCAGCGGGTCGCAGATCGCGTGCCGGGGAATCAGGTGGGGACTCGCGACGCCGACCTTCATCTCCGTCGACGGGTCGGTGATGACGGCGACGGGGGTCGCCTCGGAGCCCGTCCCGGCCGTCGTGGGGAGCGCGATCACCGGCACGATCGGGCCGGGCACGGACTGGACGGCGTAGTAGTCCGCCAACGCCCCGCCGTGGGCGAGCAGCAGGGCGGTGACCTTCGCGAGGTCGATCACGCTGCCGCCGCCGACGGCGACGATCGCGTCGGGCTCCTCCCTCGCTCCCAACGACACGGCGGCGTCGACCGCCGAGCTCGGAACGTCGACCGCGGCATCGTCGAAGAGCGTGACGTCGAGGCCGGCAAGCGACTCGACGACGCCTGCGAAGCCGGGTGTGCCGGCGATGACGCGGTCCGTGATGACGAGCACGCGGCGCCCGTGGTCGGCGGCGACCCGGCCGGTGGCTGCGGCCATCCCGGTGCCGAACAGCACCTGCGAGGGCGCACGCAGGACGGCGAAGTCGGTCATAGATCGGCCTCCAGAAACGTGGTCAGCAGTCGGTTGAACTCCGCGGTGCGCTCCAGCGGAGAGGCATGGCCGCAGCGGCCGAAGACGTGCCCGCGAACGTCGGGCAGCAGCTCGAGCAGCGGCAGGAAGCTGTCGCGCAGCGGCACGACGCGATCCTGCGCGCCGTGCACGAGCAGCACGCGGGTCGAGATGTTCGCCAGCTCCTCGCGCGTCAGCGACAGGTCGTCGACCCACCGCTGGCGTGGCGCGGGGAACAGCTCGGAGTACCAGGGCTGGGCGAGGGTCGCGTCACGGCGCGCCTCGACCGCCTGCGGCGTCGCCGCCCGGGCGTCGAAGTTGATCAGCTCCAGCAGCGAGCGCGCCGTCTCGATACTCGGCGCCGAGTAGCCCCACAGCGCGTCGAGCCCGGCCGGTAGCGCCATCGGATGCCCCATCGATCCGACCGCGACCACTCGGGTCACAGCGCGCGGGCGCGCGCACGCGAGGGCGAGGGCGATCGCCCCGCCGGCCGAGTTGCCCACGACGGCGAACGACGCGATCCCGAGCGAGTCGACCAGCTCGAGCGCCTGCTCCGTCCACGCCGCCCGGAACGAGCCCTTCGGCCGGGCCGCGGACCCGAACCCGAGCAGGTCGGGCGCGATCACCCGGTGGCGCGACTTGAGCGCGGCGATCAGCGGCGTCCAGGCCGCGGCCGTCGTCCCCGGGCCGGAGCCGTGCAGCAGCAGCACGGGCGGCCCGGAGCCTTCGGCGAGCATCGGGCGGCGCTCAGGCCGGGACGGCGGTCCGCTCGAGCACGTTCATGAACGCCCGCGACCACTCGGGCAGGTCCGGCCAGCCCCGGCAGGAGACCATGTTGCCGTCGACGCAGTCGGGCTCGTCCACGACGGTCGCCCCGGCGTTCTCCATGTCGCCCTTCAGCGGCGGGAAGGCGGCGGTCGTGCGCCCGCGCAGCAGCCCGTAGACAGCCGGGACCTGCGGCCCGTGGCAGACCGTCCCGACCGGCAGGTTCTGCTCGAAGAAGTACTCCGTGATGCGGCGCACGTCGGCGTCGGTGCGGATGTACTCCGGCGCGCGGCCACCCGGGATCACGAGGCCGACGTACTCGGACGGGTCGACGTCCGCGAACGTGATGTCGACCGGCAGCTTCCGGCCGTTCTTCTCGGTGTAGGCGTCCGAGTTGGGATCGAAGTCGTGGATCACGAGCTGGACGTCGCGGCGCGTGAGCGCAGCCACGTCGGCGACGTATCCCGCCTCCCGGAGCCGGTAGATCGGGTACATCGCGTCGAGCTCCTCGGCGGCGTCGCCGACGAGCACGAGCACTTTCTGCTGCGACACGGGAACCTCCCTCCTGTTGGGTCAGTCGAATGAGAAGTACTTCGGCTCGAGGAACTCGAGCAGGCCGTGGTGGCCGCCCTCGCGCCCGATGCCGCTCTGCTTGGCGCCGCCGAACGGCGCGGCCGGGTCTGAGACCACGCCACGGTTCAGGCCGACCATGCCGGTCTCGATCCGCTCGCCGACGGCCATCGCCCGCCGCAGGTCGCGGCTGAACACGAACGCCACCAGGCCGTGCTCCGTGTCGTTGGCCAGCGCGAGCGCCTCGTCGTCGTCGGCGAAGGTCATGATCGGCGCCACGGGGCCGAACACCTCCTCGGCGAGCATCGCGCTCCCTGGCTGCACGTTGTCCAGCACCGTTGGCGGATAGAAGTATCCGGGCCCGGGCAGGCGCTCGCCGCCCGTGCGCACGCGGGCGCCGCGGTCGACGGCGTCGGCGACCAGGCGCTCGACCTTCTCGCGCGCGGCCTCATTGATCAGCGGCCCGAGCTGCGCGCCGTCGGAGAAGCCGCTTCCGACGCGCACGGCGGCCATCGCCTCGGTCAAGCCCGAAGTGAAGTCCTCGGCGACCGACTCGTGCACGAGGAAGCGGTTGGCGGCCGTGCAGGCCTCGCCGCCGTTGCGCATCTTGGCCGCCATCGCCCCGGCGACGGCGACGCTGAGGTCCGCGTCTTCCAGGACCAGGAATGGTGAGTTGCCGCCGAGCTCCATCGACGCGTTGATCACCTGCGGGGCGCACAGCGCGAGCAGGCGCCGCCCCACAGCGGTGGACCCCGTGAACGACAGCTTGCGCACGCGCGGGTCGCCGAGGATCGCCTCGGCGAGCGTGCCCGGCTCATCCGTGCACACCACGTTGACGACGCCCCGCGGGACGCCCGCCTCCTCCAGCAGCCCCGCGATCGCCAGCGCCGTCAAGGGCGTCTCCTCCGCGGGCTTCAGAACCACCGTGCAGCCCGCGGCGAGCGCCGGCCCGACCTTGCGCGTGGCCATGGCCGCGGGAAAGTTCCAGGGCGTGATCAGCAGCGCGATCCCGACCGGCGCGTGCGCGACGAGCATCCGGTTGGCGCCACTCGGAGCGATGGCGAACTCGCCGTTCCCGCGCACCGCCTCCTCCGAGAACCACCGCAGGAACTCGGCGGCGTAGGTGGCCTCTCCGCGCGCCTCGGGCAGCGGCTTGCCCATCTCACGCACGATCAGGTGCGCAACCTCCTCGGTGCGCGCGGTCATCAGGTCGAACGCGCGGCGGAGGATCTCGGCGCGCTCGCGCGGGGCGCGGGCGGCCCAGTCCGCAGCTGCGGCCTCCGCGGCGTCGACCCCGGCGATCCCGTCCTCCGGCAAGGCAGATTCCAGGGTCTCGATGACCGAGCTGTCCGCGGGGTCGACGACGGCGAACTGCCTCCGCTCGCTGGCGATGGCCATGGCCGGACAGTAGCGCGCCGGTGATGGGTAATGCAAGATCAACGTTAGAGATTGACAAGCGTTGCAAGAAACACGTAAGTTTCTTGCAGGCGGATGCCAAGATCGTCGGCCAACCCGTTGGAAGAGGAGGAGTGCATGAAGGGGAGACTTCAGGTCGCGGCAGCGCTCGCAGCGATCGCCGCAGCGCTCACGCTCGTCGCTTGTGGCGGCGGTGACGACGAAAGCGGCGCCTCGACGGCGGCCACCGACGCGACCAGCAAGCTGTCCAGCGAGCCGATGACGCTCACGTTCCTCTGGTTCGAGTGGCCGCCCGCACAGGCCCTCGAGGAGCTGGGCAAGGAGTACACGAGGGAGCGCCCGAACGTGACCGTCAAGGTCAATACCGTGCCGAACGCGCAATGGCACGACGCGATCTTCACCCAGTTCGCCGCGCGCAAGACGAACTTCGACATGCCGATCCTCGACTCGCAGAACATCGGCGAGGCCGTTGAGAACGGCTCGATCGTCGACATGACGGACTTCGTCAAGGAGAACATCGACACGTCCGTGTACGACCCGTACTTCCTGGCCGCGTACGGCCAGTACCCGCAGGCGCAGACGGGCGAGGCCAACCCCGACGCCAAGACGTACGGGCTGCCGCTGCTCGGCGACACGTGGTCGATGATCTGGCGCAAGGACCTCATGGGCGACGAGCCTCCCGCCACGTGGGAGGACATGATCGCCGCCGCCAAGAAGTGCCAGGACGAGAACCCCGGCATGAGCGGCCTAGCGTTCCACCAAGCCGGCACGAGCGACGCCGCGGCGGTCACGTACAACGTGATGAACGCGCTCTACGGCGGCGAGCTATGGGATGCCGACAACCGCAAGATCGAGGGGGTCATCAACGACGCGGCCGGCAAGAAGGCGATGGACGTGCTCGTCAACGACATGGTCCCGCTCGCGCCGAAGGGCTCGAGCAACTGGTTCATCGACGAGGTCAACGCCGCGATCAGCCAGGGCAAGGTCTGCGTCGGCTTCCAGTGGATCGCCGCGATGGGCGGCCTGCTCGACCCGAAGAGCTCGGAGCTGGGCAAGACGAGGGAGGCGATCCTCGAGAACCTGGCGTTCGCCCCGCTGCCGCGGCAGGAGACCGACAAGGTGCCGCTCGGCGGCATGGGCCTGCACATCTCGCGGTACATCCCCGAAGAGAAGCAGGCCGAGGCGCTGAACTTCATCAAGTGGTTCCAGACGCCCGAGGCCCAGAAGAAGTGGGCGCAGCTCGGCGGCGTCCCCGCCCGCAACGACGTCCTGCAATCACCGGAGTTCCTCGAGACCCAGCCGTACAACCAGGTGTTCACGGACTCGGTTCCGCGTCTGAAGGACTTCTGGAACCTGCCCGAGTACGCGAAGCTCCTGAACGTCCACTCGACGCAGGTCAACGCGGCGATCTCCGGCACCGAGGAGCCGGACGCGGCGCTCGACAAGCTGGCGGCGGAAGAGCAGGCGATCCTCGACGAGAGCGGCGGCGAATAGGGGACCCTCCACGGGAGGCCGGGCCGGGGACGCCCAGCCTCCCGACCCGCTCGTGGCCATGGCCGACACGCTCGAATCACCACCGAGGGCGACCGCACCGGCGCCGACCCTCGAGGCGCCAGCCGCGGCGAAGCGCTTCGGCTGGCTCACCGACCGCTGGCTCGCCACGCTCTTCGTCTCTCCGGCTCTCGCGCTGCTGGTGTTCCTGTCGATCTGGCCGCTGATCCGGCTCATCTGGCTGTCGTTCACCGACTTCTCGGTGACCCGCGACGTGCCCGCGAGCTTCGTCGGGTTCGAGAACTACGTCGACGTCCTCACGTCGCCGGTCGTGCACGCGCGCGCGCTGACGACCCTGATCTTCGTCGTCGGCGCGGTCGCGCTTCAGACCCTCCTCGGCTTCGCGATCGCGTTCCTGATCTCACGCCGCACCAGGGGCCGGGGCGTGCTCACGACGCTCTTCCTGATTCCCATGATGCTGTCCCCGGTCGTCGTCGGCCTGTTCTGGAAGTTCATGCTCGACGTCCAGTTCGGCGTCGTGAACTCGTTCTTGGACAGCCTCGGGCTCGGCCGCGTCGAGTGGCTGACCCAACAGCGGCTGGCGCTGCTGTCGCTCGTCATCGTCGACTCCTGGCAGTGGACGCCGTTCATCATGCTGATCGCGCTCGCGGGCCTGACGGCGGTCCCCAAGTACCTCTACGAGGCGGCGGAGATCGACCGCGCCTCGGAGTGGTTCAAGTTCCGCCGGATCACGTTCCCGCTCGTCTGGCCGCTGCTGCTGATCGCGGTCATGTTCCGCGCGATCGAGGCCTTCCGGCTGTTCGACCTGGTCTACATCCTCACGGGCGGCGGCCCGGGCGGCACGACCGAGACGCTGTCGTACAACGTCTACAAGGTTGCGTTCTTCGGCTTCGACACCGGCCGCGCGGCGGCGTACGGGATTCTGATGGTGATCGTCGTCATCCTCGCCGCGCAGCTCTACCTCAGATACCTCGACCGTCTCCAAGGGCGCTAGCGATGGCAGCTCACATTCAGCCCTCCGGGATGGCCGGCGAGGGAATCGCGGGCGAGACCGCCCCGCCGCCCGTCCGCCGGCGCCGCCGGCTCGGCTCCGCCTTCGAGATCGCGCTGCTCGCGCTGCTCGCCGTCGTGATGCTGTTCCCGGTCGTGTGGATGCTCGAGACCGCGCTCAAGAACACGCGGGACATCTACGCGGTGCCGGCCAAGGTGATCAACTTCGGCCCCACCCTCGAGCACCTCAAGGACGTCTTCAGCCCGGACTCGCCCGTGTTCTCGGGGTTCCAGAACTCGATCATCGTCGCCACGGCCTCGACGATCATCGCCACGGTGCTCGGGGTGCCCGCCGCCTGGGCCTACTCGCGGTTCCCGATCCCGGCCAAGAAGGACCAGCTGTTCTTCATCCTCTCCACGCGGTTCATGCCGCCCGTGGTCGTCGTGATCCCCGTCTTCCTGATGTTCCGCGACCTCGCGCTGCTCGACACGCTGCAGGGCCTGACCCTGGTGTACGCGGCCTTCAACCTGCCCTTCACGATCTGGATGATGAAGGGCTTCATCGACGAGCTGCCGGCCGAGTACGAGGAGGCGGCGATGCTCGACGGCTACTCGCGGTTCGAGGCGTTCTGGCGTGTGACGATGCCGCTGCTGATTCCCGGCATCGCCGCCACGGCGGTGTTCGCGCTGATCTTCTCCTGGAACGAGTTCGTGTTCTCGATCTTCCTGATCACCGATCCGGGGTCGCGCACGGCGCCGGCCGCGATTGCGGGCCTGATCGGGGGCACGACGATCAACTGGGGCCTGGTGGCCGCCTCGGCCATGGTCTTCGCCCTACCGGTGCTGATCTTCGCCTTCCTGGTCCGCAAGCACCTGGTCGCCGGCGTTACGCTCGGAGCGGTCCGCCGCTGATGGCCGAGGTCCTCGTCAAGCGCCTGCGCAAGGAGTTCCCCGACGGCACCGTCGCCGTCGAGGAGCTCGACCTCGAGATCGGCGACGGCGAGCTGTTCGTCCTGCTCGGGCCGTCGGGCTGCGGCAAGACGACGACGCTGCGCTGCGTCGCCGGCCTGGAGCACGAGACCTCCGGGCAGATCGTGATCGGCGACGAGGTCGTGAGCGGGCTGCGCCCGTCGCAGCGGGACATCGCGATGGTGTTCCAGTTCTACGCGCTCTATCCGCACTTGACCGTGCGCGACAACCTGGCGTTCCCGCTGCGCGCAGCCAAGCGGCCGGCGGCTGAGGTGGACGAGCGGGTCAGCGAGGCGGCGCGGATGCTGCGGCTCGAGCCGTTCCTCGCCCGCCGGCCGGGCAAGCTGTCCGGCGGCGAGCAGCAGCGCGTCGCGCTCGGCCGGGCGATGGTCCGCCACCCGAAGGCGTTCCTCATGGACGAGCCGCTGACGAACCTCGACGCCGAGCTGCGAGCGGACATGCGCGCGGAGCTCAAGCACGTCCAGCAGCGGCTCAACTCGACCATGATCTACGTGACCCACGACCAGACCGAGGCGATGGCGCTGGGGCACCGGATCGCGATCATGAACAACGGGCGGCTCGAGCAGCTCGGCGCGCCGATGGAGGTCTACGACCGGCCGGCCACCCTGTTCGCGGCGCGCTTCATCGGCTCGCCGCCGATGAACCTCATCGAGGCCGAGGTCACCAACGGGCACCTGACCGCCGCCGGCGGGCTGAAGATCGCCCCGCCCGAGGGACTCCAGCGCGGTGATCGGGTGATCGCGGGGGTGCGGCCCGAGAGCTTCACGGTGTCGGAGTCGGATCGCGACGGCGCGCGCGGACGCGTGGTGTCGCGCGAGTCGCTCGGCGACGAGACCATCTACGTCGTCGAGACCGAGGCCGGCCTGCTCAACGTGCGGATGCCCCCGACCGCCCGCTTCGGGGACGAGCAGGTCGTGTCCGTCCGCCACGAGGGCGCGGCGCCGCCGGTCTACGACCCGCAGACCGAGCGTCTGGCCGGCCGATGACGTCCGCCATCGCCGCCAGCGGCATCTCGAAGGCGTTCGGCGACGTCCAGGCGCTCGACGACCTCAACCTCGACGTCCCCGAGGGGGCGTTCTTCGTGCTGCTCGGCCCGTCGGGCGCCGGCAAGACCACCACGCTGCGGGTGATCGCGGGGCTCGAGAAGCCGGACACCGGCACGGTGCACCTGACGGGCCTCGACGCGACGGGCGCGTCGCCCGCCGAACGCGACCTGGCGATGGTCTTCCAGTCGTACGCGCTGTACCCGAAGCAGACGGCGGCAGCCAACATCGCCTCGCCGCTTCGGGCGCGCAAGCTGCCCAAGGCCGAGATCGACGCCCAGGTCGCCCGCGTGGCCGAGCTGCTGCACATCGAGAAGCTGATGGAGCGCAAGCCGGCACAGCTGTCGGGCGGCGAGATGCAGCGCGTCGCCCTCGGGCGGGCGCTCGTGCGCAACCCGCGGGCGTTCCTGATGGACGAGCCGCTGACGAACCTGGACCTCAAGCTGCGCGTGGAGATGCGTACCGAGCTCACCCGCATCCACCGGTCGCTGGGGCGGACGTTCCTGTACGTGACCAACGACCAGGTCGAGGCGATGTCGATGGCCGACCGGCTGGCTGTGCTGCGGGACGGCACCGTCCAGCAGGTCGGCTCGCCCACCGAGATCTACGACCGCCCCGCGAACCGCTGGGTCGCCACGTTCGTCGGCTCCCCGCGCATGAACCTGCTGCCGTGCACGGCCAACGGGCGGCTGGAGGGCACCGGATGGTCGCTGCCCAACCCCGGCTTCGCTTTCCAGGGCGATCGCCCGGCGCTGCTCGGCGTGCGCTCGGAGGACCTGTCGCTGGACGCGCGTGACGAGTCGGCGGCGCTCGACGGCAGCGTCTACGCGGTCGAGCCGCTGGGCGACCGCACGCTCGTCGACGTCGAGATCGGCGACCGGCGGATCGTCATCAAGGCCCCGCCGACGGCGTCGCTCGAGATCGGCGAGCAGGTCCGCGCGTCCGTCGACCTCGACCGCATCCACCTCTTCGACGCCGGGACGGAAGCGGCCGTCGCCCGGCGATGATCGACGTCCCGCTCACGCCGGTAGTCAGGCGGGCGCGGATCCTCGAGCGTCTCCAACGCGAGGGCGGAGCGTCGCTCGCGGAGCTCGCGTCGGAGCACGCCGTCTCGGCGGTCACCGTGCACCGCGACCTCGAGCTGCTGACGGACGCGGGGCTGATCGAGCGCGTGCGCGGGGGTGCGCGGTCCCTGCCGGACACCCGGCCGCCGATCGAGGCTGGCTGGAACACGCGGGTCCGCGGGGCCGCGCGCGAGAAGGACGCGATCGCGCTCAAGGCGCGCGGCCTGATCGACGATGGCTCGACGATCTTCATCGACGCGTCGACGACCGGGATGGCGCTGGCGCGCGCCCTCGAGCTGCGCCCCCCGACCGAGCTGACGCTGGTCACCAACTCGCCGGCGATCGCGCTCGGGCTGACGGCTGACTCGATCTACGTGATCATGACGCCCGGTGAGCTCGATCAGCACATGCGTGTGCTCACCGGCCGCTGGACCGTGGAATTCCTGGCTGAGCTCAACCTGGCGGTGGCGTTCATCTCGGCCGCCGGGATCACGCTCGAGCACGGGCTGACGACCTCGCGGGCGGCCCTCGCCGACACGTTGAACGCGGCCGCCGACTGCGCGCGAAAGACGGTCGGCCTGCTGGATTCCACGAAGTTCAAGCGTGACTCGCTGATGACCGCGCGAAGCGCGCAGTCGCTGGACCTGATCATCACCGACGACGGGCTCGACCCGGCCACCGTCAGCGAGTTCCGCGAGACCGGGGTAAAGCTGGTCGTGGCGAAGCGCAGGCCGCCGCCCACCGAAGATCCGCAAGCCGACTGAACCACGGGCTGAAGGCCGCCACCCGGCGCTCATCGACAACGCGACGCACCATCGTCGACCGCCCTCCGGGGCCGAGCGGCGCCTTGGCGCCAACCTTCATCATCTACGCGACGTGTACGTCGACGCCGCCGGCGCGGTAGGCCGCCACCAGATCGGCGTCCGCGCCGTCGTCCACGATCACCGCGTCGAGCTCCCGGGCCGGGATCATGGAGACCATCGCGGAGCGGCCGAGCTTCGACGCGTCGACAAGCGCGAAGACGCGGTCGGCTGACCGGCGGACCGCCGTGAGGGCGTCGGCGATCTGCCGGCGGCTCGTGGTGAGCCCGTGCTCGAGGTCGAACCCGGCGCCGGAGACGAAGGCGGCGTCGACCTTGATGCGCTCCAGGAACTCGATGGTCCAGCCGTCGGCGATCACGCGCGTGCGCAGGTCGACCTCGCCAGGGGCGACGATCACGCGTGCCGCCCCCTCCAGGCCGAGGGCGATGGCCGGCGAGGTGGTGACGATCGTCAGGTCCTCGGCCGGCGCCTCCTGCAGCTGATGCGCGAGCGCGAAGACGGTGGAGGTCCCGTCGAGGAAGATCGTCGCCCCGTCGCGGACCATCCCTCGCGCCCGGCGCGCGATCGCGCCCTTGGCCTCCGGCGCCTCGCGAAGCCCGCGGTCCCACGCCGTCTCGGCCCGCGGCTCGGCCCCGTCGGGGGCCACGGCGGCGCGCGCGCCCCCGTGGAAGCGCACGACCAGGCCGTCCCGCGAAAGCTGCTCGAGGTCGCGGTGCACCGTGATGGTCGAGACCGCGTGCTCCGCGGCGAGCTCGGCAAGCGACGCCCCGCCCACTTGCTGGATGCCCTCGAGGATGCGGGCGCGGCGGACGTTGGTCGACAGAGGCCGCTCGGAGGACATCGCCACATGAGTAAAGCGGTCAGCGCCGGATCGCATCGCCCGTCTCGGCGTCGAGCAGGTGCGCCTGATCGAGATCGATCCCCACCTCGAGCGGCTCGCTCCGACGCCCCGTGACCGACGGGCGCGCCTTGACCTTGATGACCGCTCCTCCGAGTTCGACCTCCACGAGTCTGCGGTCGCCGAGCGGCTCAGGGTCACGCCTCGAGCCGGAGTCGCGGGCGCGGCCGGTGACGTCGCGCACGGCCTTCTCGAAGTGCTCGCGCATTGGGCCTGCGCCGCCGGCGGGGAGCCCGCGAGGATCCCGTCGAGGACCTGGCGATGCTCCTCGGCGAGCGCGGACGGCGTGTGCCAGGCGGGACGCAGCTGGGCGATGCACAGCCGGATCTCGCTCTCGAGCGCAGCATGCAGGCGCGCGACTCGGGGAGAGCCGACCGCGTCGATCAGCGCGAAGTAGAAGGCGCGGCGGGTCGACGAGGCCGTGCTCGGCGTGGTCGCCGAGACGGCTAGATCAGCGCCGAGCACGCGCTCGGCGTGGCCAAGCGGCGCTTCCTCGGCCTCACCCGCACCCCGTCGTTGGTGGCGCCCATGGCGGCCGTGAAGCGCGCGCTCGACGGCCGGGATCCTGAACCACGGCGTGATCTTGTAGCTCCCGGTCGACTCGATCTGGCACGACCCGGCCGACGACTGAGCGGCGGATCCGGGCCGGTGCCCGCCGGGCCCGGGGGAGGGAGACCCCGGGGCCCGGCGGCGCCACTGCTCAGGCCGGCCGGTTGATCTGCTGCATCCACTCGCGCAGAGCGCGCGCCTGGGCGGCGAGCTCGGCGCGGGCTTCCGCCGTGCCGGCCGCCTCCGAGGCCGCGAGCTCGGCGATCGCGTTGAGCGGCGCGAGGGTGTCCGTGTAGCGCTTGGCCAGGTAGTGCGCCTTCGCCGCCGCGAGCTGGTCGGCCGCCTCCGTCGCCGCATCCGGGGCGAGCGCGCCGGCTCCTGCCGCACCGGCGATGAACAGGGCGGTCTCGCGGTACGACGAGCAGTTCGCCGCGGCCTGGTCGGCGGTCGTGAGGATGCCCCCGAGGATGATCTGCATGAACGACTCGTCGTAGTACAGCCAGCGGGCGTGCCCCAGGATGTGCGAGAACGCCTTGCCGCCGTCCCAGTTCTGGCACCACGAGATCGGGTGGTCGCCGCCCATGAGGACCAGCGGGTTGTTCGCAGCGTTGCCCGCGTTCAGGCTGCGCTGGTAGCTGTCCTCGTTGAGGCTCAGCAGCGTGTGCACGTCGCCGCGCACGTGACGGTCGAAGTTGTAGAGCTCGTCGACGATCGTCCAGCGCGGCGCGAGGTGCGCGGTCGCCGGGTGCTCCGCGTCCTCCGTGATCACCTCGGCGTGGATGCAGCTGCCGCAGTGGCCGAACCCGTTCTGGCCGCTCGGGTGGTTCGTGAACCAGCCGCCGACCAGGTTGCCGTACCAGGGCCACTGGAACTGGGGCAGGCCGCGCGCCGAGTCGGCCGCACCGTGGATGCCGACGTAGCCGCCGCCCTGCCGCATGTACTCCTCGAACACGGGCCGTTCGGTGACCGGGTCGAGCGGGCCGGGGTTGTGGCCGACCGTCGACTCGAACACGATCGTCTCGTACTTCTGCAGCGCCGCCAGGCTCGTGAACGGGCTTGTCGGCAAGGAGACGCTCGGCAGCTGCGGGTCGTAGACGTCGACGTTGAAGCCGTGCCGCGCCCCGAGCTGCTGGATCGCGGCGATCGTGTGCGGGATGTGATCGTGCCGGAAGCCCGTCGTCTCCGAGTACACGAGCACGTCGAATTCAGCGTCGGGGTCGGCCGGCAGCGGCGACAGGACCGGATCGGGGAAGAGCGCCGGGCCTTGCGCCGGCTCGCTGCTGGTCCCGGTCGGCGCCTCGGGCGGCAGATCGCCGGTCGCCGCGTCGATCAGGTAGCGCGCGTCGCCCGCGAGCGTCGCGCCCGCGTCCTTGTCGGCGACCTGCTCGTTGGCGATCGAGACGAACTCGTTGAGATGCGGCTTGGCCTTCTTGCCGACCGCCGCCTCGGCTGCGTCGAGCGCCGTGCGCAGCGCGGCCGCCGTGTCGGCGGAGACCCGCCCGGCGGTCTCGTATGCAGTCAGGATCGCCCGCACGTTGGCATACGACGTCGTAACGATGAAGGTCTGCGTGTGCTTCGCTGCGTTGCCGGCGGCGTCGCCGGCCACGACCGCGATCGTGTGCGCCCCGAGCGAGAGGTCGGTCGTGCTGATCGGCAGCGGGAAGACCTCCTCGCCGTCGAGGAACATGCTGAGCACGGCGACTCCTCCCGAGCCGGGCGCCTGATCGGCGCGGGTCGGGATCAGCCGCGTCGCGTGCCCGACATGGCCGTCGACGATCGCCGGCCAGGTGACGTTCGGCGGCCGGGTGTCGATCCGGATCGAGATCTGCCGCGTGGCCGATGTGTTGCCGGCGGCATCGACGGCGCGGTAGCGGACCGCGTTGTTGCCGAGGCCCTCCTGCGTGATGTCGACGGACGCCGAGGCGCTGGTGGAAGGCGTCGCGACCGGGACGTCCGTGAACGGGCCAGCGGCGCTGAAGGCGTACTGGAACTTCACGACGCCGACGTCGTCGGTGGCCGTCATGTTGAGCGTCACCGGACTGGTGCGGTACCAGCCGTTGTGGCCGGTCGCCGGCGACGGCGACAGCGACGCGACGTTGAGCGTCGGAGCAGTGGCATCGGCCTGGGCCCAGGCTTCCCCTCCCGTCACCGCCACGGCCGCCGCCGCAAGCGTGGCAGTCGCCAGCGCGCGGCCTCTACGAAGGCGCATTCAGGTTCTCCTCTCCTCGACCCTTCGATCTCGATTAGTTGGGTCGGAAATCGAATGTAACGAGCACTGCAAAGATCTGCAAAGAACATTTCGGCTTGCCTTCAAACAATTACAAGGCTATGCTCGCCTCGAGAGAGGGCGTCCGCGCGGATGGGGCCGCAGATCGACCCCGGGAAGCGCGGTCACTAGAGGAGGAGGAGCTTCCATGAAGCGGGCGTTCATTGCCGCTTGCCTGTCCCTGGCCGCCGTGCTGGGCTTCGCCGCGCCCGCCGCGGCCGCGCCCAACCGGGTCGACTACAAGGTGCTGGTCTTCACCAAGGCGACGGCCGAGAAGCACGCCTCGACCGCGGCCGGCGCAGAGACGATCAAGGCCCTGGGCAAGCAGCACCGGTTCGTCGTCCAGGTGACGGACAAGACGGACCGGTTCAACGACGAGGACCTCGCGTCCTACCGCGTGGTCGTCTTCCTCAACACGTCCGGCGACGTGCTGAACGACGAGCAGCAGGCGGTCTTCGAGCGCTGGTTCAAGGCCGGCGGCGGCTTCCTCGGGATCCACTCGGCGATCGAGACGGAGCCTGACTGGACGTTCCTGAGCGATATCCTCGGAACGCGCGCCACCGGGCAGTCCGAGCTCGACGAGGCGACCATCAAGGTCGCCGATCGCGTGCACGACGCGAGCCGCACGCTGCCCGAGCGCTGGGTCCGCTCGGACCGCTTCTACAACTTCAGCTCCAACGTGCGCGGGCGCTTCCACGTGCTCGCGACGGCCGACGAGACGACCTACGCCGGGGGCACGATGGGCTTCGACCATCCGTACGCCTGGTGCAAGGACACGCAGGGCGGGCGCAGCTTCTACACGGCCGGCGGCGACACCGCCGCGTCGTTCTCGGAGCCGGACTTCCGCGAGCACCTGGTGGGCGCGCTGGACTGGGCCGCCGGCATCGCCGATCCGGTCTACTCCGACTGCGGCGCGACCGTCCTGGCCAACTACCAGCAGGTCAAGATCTCCGCGCCGCCGAACCTCAACGAGCCGATCGGCTTCGACCAACTGCCCGACGGGCGTCTGATCCAGACCACCCGCGATGGGCGCCTGCGGCTGCACGACCCGTCGACTGGCGAGGTCGACGTGATCGCGAACATCCCCGTCTACACCGTCAACGAGGACGGGCTCTACGGCCCCGCGGTCGACAACGACTTCGCGACCAACAAGTGGGTCTACCTCTTCTACTCGCCGGTCCAGATGGAGGGCATCTCCCAGAGCGGCAAGCCGTATCCGGCGACGACGCCGCCCGGGGCCGCGCCCGTCGTGGCGCCGGACCCGAGCGTCTGGGATCAGTGGAACGGCTACTTCCAGCTCTCGCGCTTCAAGTTCGTCGACGGCGAAGGCCAGGAGCCCGCGCGCCTCGACATCGCGAGCGAGCAGAAGATCATGAAGGTCGAGATGAACCGCGGCGCGTGCTGCCACGTCGCGGGTGACATCGACTTCGACGCCGACAACAACCTCTGGCTCGTCACCGGCGACGACACGCCCGCGACCGCGCTCGGCGCGAACAACTACCCGCCGTTCAACGACATGAAGACGAACGAGTCGCAGACCGTGCGGGTGCAGGGCGCGACCGGCGGCACGTTCACGCTCACGTTCGACGGCCAGACCACCGCGCCGATCGCCTTCAACGCGAACGCGGCGGCGATCCGGACGGCGCTCGAGGCGCTGGGCAACGTCGAGCTGGGCGACGTCGCCGTGACCGGGAACGGAAACGTCAGCACGAACAACCAGACGGTCTCGTTCCGCGGCGCCTACAGCGAGGACAACGTCCCGCAGCTCGTGGCGGACGCGTCGGGTCTCACCGGCAGCGGCACGCCGACGGCCACGACCGCGACGACGCAGGAGGGCGGCTGGTTCTCGGCGCCGTTCAACGATGCGCGCCGCGGCTCGCTCAACACCAACGACCTGCGCGGCAAGGTGCTGCGCATCAAGGTCAACGGCGACGGCACCTACGACGTCCCGGCCGGCAACATGTTCCCCGAGTCCCAGGACGCGGAGGGCAAGACGCGCCCGGAGATCTACGCGATGGGCTTCCGCAACCCGTTCCGGATCCAGGTGGACTCGGACGGCGTCGCCTACGTGACCGACTACTCACCGGACGCGAACGCGCCGGGTGCGTTCCGCGGGCCCGCCGGCACGGGTCGGGTCGAGATCGTGCGCAAGCCGTCCAACTACGGCTGGCCGGTCTGTTACAAGCCCGACCTCCCCATGTTCAAGTGGGACTTCAACACCCAGACGACGCTGGGCGAGACGTTCGAGTGCGGCAACCCCGCTCACGGGCCCGCGAACGAGTCGCGCTGGAACACCGGGCGCGCGGTGACGCCGCCGCTCACGGCGCCGGACATCTGGTACTCGTTCCGCGACGACCTCTGGGGCACGCCGTGTTTCGACGGCTACAACCGCAACCCCGTCCAGGCCTGCCCGCGGATCTTCCCGGAGCTCGGCCAGGGCGGCGTCGGGCCGCACGGCGCGACGAAGTACGAGTTCGACCCGGACAACCCGACGGAGACGAAGTTCCCGCCGTACTACGACGGCGCGATCTTCTTCGCCGAGTGGACGCGCGACTACCTGAAGGAGATCCGCCTGGACTCCGACGGCAAGGTGCTCAAGATCAACGACCTGCTCAACTGCGGCGCCGCGCTCGCGACGACCGCGTTCCCGTTCGAGTGCGACAACCCGATGGACCAGCAGTTCGGGGCCGACGGGCACTACTACATGCTCACCTACGGCGACGGCTTCTTCACGGCCAACCCGGACGCGGGCCTGTACCGGTGGGAGTACGTCGCCGGGCCGCAGCGGCCGCAGGCCGTGCTGAACGCGGATCCGACGAGCGGGACGGCGCCGCTTGCGGTGCAGTTCTCGAGCGCGGGCTCGCGCGACCCGGACGAGGGTGACTCGATCCGCTTCGAGTGGGACTTCGACAACGACGGGACGGTCGACTCGATCGACCCGAGCCCGACGCACACCTACACCGCCAACGGCGTCTACACGGCGAAGCTGACGGTGATCGACGCCGGCGGCCGGTCCGACTCGAAGACCATCCGGATCACGGTCGGCAACACGGCGCCGAAGGTGACGATCGACACGCCGGTCGACGGCGACTTCTTCGAGTGGGGTCAGACGATCCCGTTCTCCGTGACCGTCGTCGATCCGGAGGACGGCGCGATCGACTGCTCGAAGGTCGAGGTCTCGCTGGTGCTCGTGCACGACTCGCACGGCCACGGCGAGAGCACGGTCACGGGGTGCTCCGGCACGCTGCCCACGTCCCCGGACCTCGCGTTCCACGGCGGCTACCTCGCAGCGGGCGTCAGCGTCAGTTACACGGACGAGGGCGCCAACGGCCAGCCGCCGCTGAGCACCACGGTCCAGCACGTGGTGCAGACGCGCCGCCAGCAGCCCGAGTTCGCGCAGGACGCGCGCGGCCTGACGTATCCGGCCGTCAACGTCGCCGAGCCGGATCCGGGCGGCGGGCAGGTGGCTGCGAGCATCGACAACGGCGACTACCTGGGACTCAACAACCGGTACTCCTTCGGCAACATGAACAAGGAGATCGCGTTCCGGTTCGCGCAGGCGAGCGCGGCCGGGACGGCGCGCGGTCTCGTGGACGTGCGCACCGACTCGCCGACCGGCGACATCGTCGCGACATGCACGCTCGCCGCCACCGGCGGTGCGAATACCTACACGACCCAGCCGTGTGCGTTCACGTCGCCGGTGACGGGCAGCCGCCGGCTCTACCTGATGTTCCGCCAGGCGCCGGGCGGCCCGGCGACCAACTTCGGCAACCTGAACTGGGTCCAGTTCAGCGGCGCCGGGGTCGGGTTCTAGGAAGCCGCGACGCGGGGCCGGCGGTCAGCGCCGGCCCCGCGCTCTGCGGCCGTACCATCGCCGCCGAGCAGCGCGGCGAGCGCCAGAGCGGCGCGACGCGCGCCTGCTGGAACACAGCAGGCGTGCGCGCGGTCTCCGCAACGGGGTCCAAAGTGAGACAACTTAGCCCCACTCAGCCACGGTCGTGGGCGCAACGTCGCTCCGCGAGGCGGCTGTGGATTTCTCCAAAGCTTGAGTTTCCCGACAGCCTCCCGTGGTTCCGGCACTCGGGTCGCCGCATCAATCGCTGTCGATCGCGCGCGGCAGCATGACTTCGCTCGAGCGGCGCGCTGTGCGCCGCCGCCGAGCGATTCCGATCGCAGCTTGGACCAGACACTCCGCACAGGCCACGCTCCGGGTCAGGGTGATCTGTGCTCCGCCGCAATCGGGCTGGGCGTGGGGGACAGGTCGGGGGACAGAAATGTCAGCGAAGCGTGCACGACACCACGTACGCCGCCAAATCCAGGTATCGGGAGTGGGCGACACGCGGAATGTATTCCGCGTGGCCCGGTCTGCAGAAAGCACCTGTTTGCAGGTACTTCTCATGCCAGAGGAGGGACTCGAACCCCCGACACGCGGATTATGATTCCGCGGCGCTTTGGCTCTACAGCGCCGAGTGGGGGCTGGGGGACACAAAAGGGGACACAACTGCGCTGTATCGGAGCGACGGCTTGCAGTGGCCCCACCGCGACGGCCTGAAGTGGCCCCACTTCGCGTCGGTTGATCTGCGGTTGGATGTTGCCTGATGGCGGGTGTTGGTGCCGCGCGCCCGTCGTCGCGGAGCTGAGCCCGTAGGGCGAGGTGGAGCGGCGAGGGGCGCGCGGGCGCGGTCATCGGGCGGCTGTTCGGGGTCGTCTTGGTCTTGCGGGTGAGGCCGTGGCGGAAGCGCCAGGACTCGTTGCCGGTGTCGATGATGTGGGCGCGGTGGGTGAGGCGGTCGACGACGGCCTTGGCGAGCCGGGGGTCGGGGAAGACCTTGGTCCACTCGCCGAACGGCAGGTTGGTGGTGACGATCAGCGAGCCGCGTTCGTGGCGTTCGGAGAGGACCTGGAAGACCAGCTCGGCGGCGCCGTCGGGCAGCGCGAGGTAGCCGAGTTCGTCGAGGACGACGAGCTCGGTGCGGGCGTAGCGGCCGACGACGCGCGCGAGCTCGCGGCGGCTTTGGGCCTCTTGGAGTTCGTTGGCGAGCGCCGGCGAGCGTGGTGAAGCGGACGCGGCGGCCTTGGTGGCAGGCGCAGACCGCGAGCGCGGTCGCCAGGATCGTCTTGCCGGTGCCGCGAGTCGCCGATGAAGATGACCGCTCGCGGTCGTCGATCCAGGCGCCTTCGGCGAGCGCGGCGATCGTGGCCTGCGGGACGTTGGATCGTCGGCGAAGCGGAAGTCCTCGAGGCGCTTGATCTGCGGGAAGCGCGCGTCGATCAGGCGACGCCGTTCGCGGCGTTCGGCGCGTTCGGTCATCTCGGCCTCCAGCAGCGCGGCGAGGTAGGCGACCGGCGTCTGCTGCTCGCGCGTGGCTTCGGCGGCGAGCGCGCGGAAGCGGCGGCGGACGGTCGGGAGCTTGAGCTCGATCGGCGTGCGCCTCGATCAGCGCCTCCAGCGCCGCGGTCTTGGTGTTCTGGGTGTCGTGGTCATCGGGTGCCTCGAGCAGCTGGTCGTAGTCGGTCAGGTCGGGCGCCGGGCCGGCGTGCGCGGCCAGGCGCGGCTCGAGCTCGATCAGCGGCGCCGGCGCGGCCTGGGTCTCTGTGGGCGCGGCGCGCGAGCACCGCGACGGCGCGGCCGTCGTGCGCGCCGGCCGCGAGCGCGCCGCGGACGGCCAGGGCGACCCGCTCGGGCCCGTGCTCGCGGCAGAGCATCAGCACGTCGACCATCTGCCGGGCCGCCTCCGAGCGCCCGTAGCGCCCGGCCAGCGCCGCCCATAGCTCGTCAAACGCGATCGGCCAGGCGCCGCGGTCGCGTTCTTGGGCGAGCGCCACCGAGTCACGAGGCCGCCGGGCTTGCGCACAGCAGCTCGAGGTAGTGGTCGAGCTGCGCCGGGTCCCGAACCGGCCGTTGAGCCGTTCGTGCGCGCGACCTCCTTCCCGCCTGGCTGATCGTGATCTCACGCGCACCGATCCGGGCGCTGACCTTCAGGCCGGCGAGGCGACCGGCACCGAGTAGCGGTTCTGGCGGATCGTGACCAGCGACTTCGCATCGACGCTGGGCGCAGCGGCCTCGGCCGAGTCGAACCGCTCCGCCGGCAGCGAGCGAAGCAACGGCCGCTCGCCCGCCCACGCCTCACCGACTGTCTCGCGCCCGCCCGACGATCCGCCGCGCCAGGTCTGCCTCGCAGCCGGCGAGGATCAGCTCGTTGAGCTGCGCGAGGTCGGCGACCGCACGGGACCGGGACGAGGTGGTTGCGGCGGATAGCGCCCGACCTCGCCCTCGACGCCGCCCTTCTCATGCGCCCCCTCGATGCC
>CAWJNK010000008.1:0-41820 GCA_963844205.1 uncultured Solirubrobacteraceae bacterium | reverse complement strand
GCGCTGCCCGAGCCGGATCGCGGCCAAGGGCGAGCTGCGCCATCAGTTCTCGCACGTGATCGACGTCGCGCCGACGATCCTCGAGCTCGCAGGACTGCCGGAGCCGACGCAGGTCCACGGCGTCACGCAGAAGCCGATGGAGGGCACGAGCATGGCCTACGGCTTCGACGACGCGGCCGCGCCCGAGCGCCACGAGACGCAGTACTTCGAGATGTTCTGCAACCGCGGCATCTACCACAAGGGCTGGAGCGCGGTCACCAAGCACCGCACGCCCTGGAACTTCGGCCATCTGGAGATCTCGTTCGACGACGACGTCTGGGAGCTCTACGACGGCAGCAGGGACTGGACCCAGGCGCACGACCTCGCCGCCGAGCTGCCCGACAAGCTCCACGAGCTGCAGCGGCGGTTCATGATCGAGGCCGCGCGCTGCAACGTGCTGCCGCTCGACGACCGCCAGGCCGAGCGGCTGCTCCCCGAGGTCGCCGGCCGCCCATCGCTGGTCGGCGGCACCACGCAGATCCTCTATCCCGGCATGGGCGCCCTGAACGAGAACTGCGTGCTCAACGTCAAGAACCGCTCGCACCAGGTCACCGCCGAGGTCGTCGTGGGGGATGGCGGCGCCGAGGGCGTGCTCATCAACCAGGGCGGCATCACCGGCGGCTGGAGCCTGTACCTCAAGGACGGCCGGCCGACCTACACGTACAGCTTCTGCGGCCGCGAGTTCGCCACCGCCGCCGCGCCCGAGGCGCTCTCGGCCGGCCAGCACCAGGTCCGCGTGGAGTTCGCCTACGACGGCGGCGGGCTCGGCAAGGGCGCCACCGCGACGCTGTATGTCGACGGCGAGCAGGCCGCAGACACCCGCATCGCGCGCACCCACATCAGCCTGTTCACCTTCGACGAGACCACCGACGTCGGCCGCGACACCGGCGCCCCGGTGACCCCGGACTACCCGGCTCGCGACAACGCTTTCACCGGCGCGATCGAGTGGATCCGCATCGATCTCGGCGACGACAGCCACGACCACCTGATCCCCGCCGAGCTCCACTTCCAGGTCGCCATGACCCGGCAGTAGGCCCGAGAGGGGCGCGGTCGCCGGCGTCGAAGCGAAGGGGTTCGGATGTTGCGCCGCGTCGTGCTGATCCTCGTCCTCGTGCTCGCCGGCTGTGGCGGGCTCGCGGCGATGGAGGAGCAGCGCTCGGGCGAGGTGATGAGCGGCCGTGTCGTCGACGTGGTCGACGGCGACACGCTGAAGGTCCGGCTCGGCGGCGGGGTCGAGACCGTGCGCCTTCTCGGCATCGACACGCCGGAGACCCGGAAGCCGGGAGCGCCGATCGAGTGCGGCGGGCCGGAGGCGACCTCGCGGATGCTCGAGCTGGCGTTTTCGCGCCCACGGGACCGCGACGGCGACGGGCTGTTCGACAGCGAGGGCGGCCGCGGGATCGCGCTCACGCTCGAGACGGATCCGTCGCAGGACACGCGCGACCGCTTCGATCGCCTGCTCGCCTACACCGAGCCTGGACTGCAGCGGCGGATGCTCGAGTCCGGCTGGGCCGAGGTCTATGTGTACGAGCGCGACCCGTTCCAGCGCGTCGCCCGCTTCCGCGCGGCCGAGCGGACGGCGCGCGCGGCCGGCCGGGGGGTCTGGGGACGCTGTGGCGGTGACTTCCATGCGCCTGAAGCGGGCTAGACGCCGCGACCGGCCATGATTGAACGCATGCGTTCCTCTGGCGGCCACGTGCAGGTCGGGATCCTCGGCGCCGGCTTCGGCGGCCTCGGCACCGCGATCCGCCTCCGCCAGGAGGGCGTCGAGGAGTTCGTGATCTGGGAGCGGCACGCGGACGTCGGCGGCACCTGGTGGGCGAACAGCTATCCCGGCTGCCAGTGCGACGTCCCGTCGCACCTGTACTCGTTCTCGTTCGCGCCGAACCCCGACTGGAGCCGTACGTATCCGCTGCAGCCGGAGCTGCGCGACTACCTGCGCCGGTGCGTGGATCGGTTCGGGCTGCGCGACAAGCTGCGGCTGGAGTGCGAGGTCACCGGCGCGGTCTGGGACGACGGCGCGGCGCTGTGGCGGGTGCAGACCAGCCAGGGCGACTACACGGCGGACGCGCTCGTCGTCGCGCCCGGACCGCTCAGCGAGCCGTCGATCCCCGCGGTCCCGGGGCTCGAGGGCTTCGACGGCGACGTCTTCCACACCGGCGAGTGGGACCACTCGGTCGATCTCGCGGGACGGCGGGTCGCGGTCGTCGGCACGGGCGCCTCGGCGATCCAGGTCGTGCCGCAGATCCAACCCGTCGTCGAGTCGGTGACGGTGTTCCAGCGCACGCCGCCCTGGGTCGTACCGCACGGCGACCGGCCGATCAGCTCGCGCGAGCGGGCGCTGTACCGGCGGTTCCCGGCGCTGCAGCGACTGGCGCGGACCGGCATCTACTGCATGCGCGAGCTGCTCGTGCCCGGGCTCGCCTACGAGCCGCGGATGATGCGGATCGTCGAGCGGATCGCGCGCAGGCACCTCGAGCAGCAGGTCGCCGACCCGGAGCTGCGCCGCCGGCTGACGCCCGACTACGCGATCGGCTGCAAGCGCATCCTGCCCTCCAATACCTGGTATCCGGCGATCACGCAGCCGAACGCCGAGGTGGTGACGAGCGGCCTCGCGTCGGTGCGGCCGGGCGCGGTGGTCTCGGCGGGGGGCGACGCTCGCGAGGTCGACGCGATCATCTTCGCCACCGGGTTCTCGGTCACCGACATCCCGGCCGCGGCCCGCGTGCACGGCGCCCGCGGCACGGCGCTCTCCGACGTCTGGGACGGCAGCCCACAGGCGTACCGCGGCACGACGATCGCCGGGTTCCCGAACCTCTTCCTGCTCGTCGGGCCCAACACCGGGCTCGGCCACAACTCGATCGTGTTCATGATCGAGGCCCAGCTCGCCTACGTGCTCGACGCGCTCCGCACGCTGCGTGCGAAGGGCGCGCGGCGGCTGGAGGTGCGCCAGGAGGCGCAGGACGCCTACAACGAGCGCATGCAGGAGCGCCTGAGCCGGACGGTGTGGAACACGGGCGGCTGCTCGAGCTGGTACATCGACCGCAAGGGGCGCAACAGCACCATCTGGCCCGACTTCACCTGGCGCTACTGGCACGCGATGCGGCGCTTCGACCCGCACGCCTACTCGATCCGCTGACGCGCTCACGACTTCGCGGGGACGAAGGAGTCGAGGACCGCGACGCTGTCACGGTGCGAGATCGAGATGTTGCGCGGGTTCGACTGGGTCCAGCGCACCCCGAGCCGCTCGCACTCCTCGCAGAACAGCGCTCGGATGTCGCGGGACAGGTTCGAGAAGAACCAGCGCGGATAGGCGTACACGGCCGCTCGGCAGCCTCGTCCTGAAGCGGTTGATCGTGCGGCAGCCGTCCGAGTGCAGCAGCCCGCACACGAGCTCCTGCGGGAAGCGGTCCACGATGTCGCGCTGCCAGGGCGCGAGCTCGATCCGCCGCTCGTGCTTGCGGCCGGGTCCGTGCTGCGGGAACGCCTCCGGCCAATGCGGGCTCGCCGCCACGACGCGCACGTACCGCGATGGCTTGACCGGATAGCGATGGACCTGGCGTGGAAGGCAGCTCAGAGCAGTTGCCGCCCACGTGTCCTCGATGATCTGCGGGTAGGCGGCGTCGCAGGCGACGACGAGCTGAAACGTCCGAGGCGCCGTGCACACGCAGCCATCGCCGAGGTACATGCCCAGCAGATAGCTGTAAGACCGAGGATCCGGAGGACGCCATGCCGACACGAACACATGTTCGCAAGCGGCACGGACGGAAGCGGGGGATCCAGGACTCGAACCTGGGACCTCCGGTTTTGGAGACCGGCGCTACCACCAACTGAGCTAATCCCCCCGGCGGGTGGTGCGAGTCTAGCGGCCGAAATGGCCGCGAGGCGCGAGCCTCGTCTGCGGTTCGTCGCCCCCTGACCCTGACCCGTCGCGCGCCCCGACCCCTACCGGGCGCGGCTCTGCATCAGCGCCTGGGCGGCTCTACGAGCACCAGCTTGCCCCGGTTCAGCACCTGCGCGATTGCGCAGGCCTTCTCGATCTGGCCGTACGTGTACCGGACCGGGTTGTGCAGGGTCTCGATGTGGACGCCTGGGATCTGCATGCTCAATGGATTCCCGGAATCCGCGCTTCCGTACCATCGGCGCGAGTGTCGGTCCGCGCGCGATCCGAGCTGTTCAGCGACCGGCTGCTCGACGGGCGGATCGTGCTCGTCACCGGCGGCGGAACCGGGCTCGGCCGCGCTGCCGCGGCAGAGCTCCGGGCGTGCGGCGCGCAGGTGGTCGTCGCCGGCCGTCGCGAGCCGGTCGTGGCCGCCGCGGCGGCGGAGCTCGGGGCGACGCACGTCGCCGGCGACGTGCGTGAGCCCGCCGACGCCGAGCGGATGGTGCGGGCGTGCCTCGACCGCCACGGCCGCCTCGACGTGCTCGTCAACAACGCCGGCGGCCAGTACTTCACGCCCGCCGAGGCGATCACGGATAAGGGCTGGAGCACGGTCACGCGCCTGAACCTCGGCGGCACCGAGCTGATGAGCCGCATGGCGGCGGAGCTTGCGTTCCGCCCGCAGCGGGGCGGCACGATCATCAACGTCACGCTGTCCCCGCACGGGGGCTTCCCGGGCATGGCCCACTCGAGCGCCGCCCGCGCGGCCGTCGAGGGTCTCACCAAGACGCTCGCCCGCGAATGGGCACCGGACGGGATCGCGGTCGTCGCGCTCGCCGCCGGCCACTTCGACACGGCGGCGATCCGCAAGTACCCCGAGCAGGTCTGGAAGGCCGCCGCCCGCACGGTCCCGCTCCAGCGGCTCGGCCGCGAGCAGGAGCACGCCTGGCTCGTGGCGCTCGTCGCCTCGCCGCTCGGGCGCGCGCTGAGCGGCTCCGTGGTCACGCTCGACGGCGCGCGCGACAACTGGTTCGGTCCGTGGCCGCCGCCGGCGCTCGTGGGGGAAGGGGGAGAGGTCCCCGCCGAGCAGCGCCGCGACGAGGCCTGACGGAGCACCCCTTCCGCGGCTATCATCGGGCGCGTCCGGTGCGGGCGAAGTGTTGTGGTTGCACAGAAGCCTTCCAAGCTTCTAGGGCGGGTTCGATTCCCGTCGCCCGCTCTGCCGGACCACATATCGGGGAGTGGCGCAGTCTGGTAGCGCACCCGGCTGGGGGCCGGGCGGTCGCAGGTTCAAATCCTGTCTCCCCGACTGAACGAGAGCCCCATTCCGGCGGGGCTCCTCAGTCGAGGGGACAACAATCGGATCCGCCGCAAGCGCCCGTCCGAGTACCGGGAGCTCATGCCGGACGGAGACGAGCTCCATGCGGTCTTGGCCGCTGCTCTGACTGCGGAGCGGCTCTCGCCGACGATTTCGAAGCGTTCCGTCAGGAGCGATCTCAACTGCTTGCCGACGTGGCTGAGTCCCTAGTCGCCAAAGCGCCGCGCCGGCCTCCCGTGACAGGAAGCTGACCTGCCCGGTTAGAGGACTCCGCCCCTTGGGGACGCGTGTACCCGAGGTTCGGTTCCGCGGCTCGAACTTGGGGAAGAGGGCGCAGTGAGACGCTGTCGGCCGCTGGCGCGGGTGACGGTGCTGTCTGGCGCCGAGGTGACCAAAGGGGGAGGACTGTCATGAAGGTCAATAGTCGGATGCGGCCCCATGGCTGGCGATGCTGCTCACGCTCGCCGCCACGGTGGCGTTGCTGTTGGCGATGGTCGGCACGTCAGGGGCCGGCGCAACGGGCAAGGGATCGGCGGCGAACAAGCCCGAGAACGAACAAGCCCGAGAAGGCGAACTGTGCGCGGGGGCGCACGGTGCCGACGAACAAGATCTCCATTCAGCTGTGGACGTTCAGCCGCTACCTCAGCGGAAACCTGAACAGCTACACGACGGTGCCGAGCGACGCGCCGACAACCGGCTCGACCGCCGCTCAACGACTGGAGTACGTCCTCTCGTATCTCAGCGAGCTCGGGTTCCGCAACATCGAGCCCTACAGCTTCCACGGGCTGACGGCGGAGCAGTTCAACGCGCTGGTCGACGAGTACGGCCTGAAGGTGCCCTCGCGGCACATGTCCACAAACGAAGCCACGTGGGCAGCCAACCTGGCCGACGCGTCGCTCCTGGGTCAGCGCTATACCGGCTCGGGCGGGTTCGCGGCGCCCGGGATCACCAGCTATCAGAACGTCCTGGCCACCGCCGAGACGCTGAACCGGCTGGGTCAGGCCTCGGTCGAGAACGGGACGGGAAAGGTCTTCGGCCACAACCACCGCGTGGAGTTCACGACGCAGTACGTGGACCCGGAGACCGGCGAGCTCAAGAGCGCCTGGCAGCTCCTCGTCGAGAACACCGACCCGCGCTACGTGACCTTCCAGCTCGACGTCGGCTGGGCGACGGTCGCCGGCGAGGACGCGGTGGCCCTGGTCGAGGAGTTCGGTGACCGCATCGAGCTGCTCCATGTCAAGGACGCCATCGTCACGGTGCCCGGCGGCGGCAACGAGGCCGTCTTCCAGCAGACGACGATCGGGCAGGGCGATGTCGACTGGGCGAGCCTCTTCGACGCGGCGCAGGGCGACGTCAAGCTGTACGTCCTCGAGATGGATCCCCGGGCGGATTGGGATCCGTTCGCGTTCGCCAGGGACAGCTTCGAGTACGTCGACTGCCTGGTCTTCTGACCGGCTGAAGCGGCGACCAAGTCCGCAATCACGGCCCGCCCCAGCTGGGGCGGGCCGTCTTGTGTCCGAGATCGGTCCGGGACCGCGCCCGCGCATCGGAGCCCGGGCCGTTGCCGGGTCCTCGCGGAGCCAGGAGTGGTCAGCCTGCCTCGCTTGCGGATCCACCGATCCCGCGAAGGTCCTGATGGCCTCGCCCGGGGTCTCCGGCGCCGGGGAACCCTGCCTGCTCGCCGGCACCCGGGCCCGGCGGCTGCAGCGGGGCGGGCATGCCGATCAACGTCTCGAGCTCCCTGCGCCGCCGCTTCGAGATGATCGGCCACTCGTTGGTGTAGCCGAAGACGTCACGGAACGAGGCCGAGGAGTAGCGCTCGGCGACGATCTCGATGCGACCGGGATCGATCAGCGCCGGATGCCGTGCGCCGCAGGCGCGTCCCAAGGCCAGCAGTTCGGACCTCAGGGCCACGATGTAGTTGGCGGCGCGCCCGGATTTGAGCTCGGGGTCGAGTCCGTGCATCAGCCAGCGATTCTGTGTGGCGACGCCGGTCGGGCAGCGGTCGGTGTGGCAGCGCTGGGCCTGGATGCAGCCGATTGCCAACATCGCCTCGCGCGCGACGCTCACCATGTCGCAACCGAGGGCGAGTGCCGTCAGGGCAGCGTCAGGGAAGCCGAGCCGTCCGGCGCCGATGAACATGACGTCCTCCGCCAGCCCCGCGCGCGCGAAGTACGGGTAGACGCGCGACATCGCCACCTTGAAGGGGAGCGCGACGTGGTCGCTGAACGTCAGCGGCGCCGCGCCGGTTCCCCCTTCGGCGCCGTCGATCGTCACGAAGTCGGGGCCCGCGCCCGTTGCTGCCATGCGCGTCGCGAGGGTCTCCCAGAATCCGAGGTCGCCGACGGCGGACTTGACTCCGACCGGCAGCCCCGTCGCGTCGGCGATCCGCTCGACGAACTCGATCAGGCCATCGACATCGGCGAACGCCGAGTGCGCCGCAGGGCTGGCACAGTCGCGGCCAGCAGGCACGCCGCGGATGCGAGCGATCTCCTTTGTCACCTTCGGCGCCGGCAGTAGCCCGCCGAGCCCCGGCTTGGCGCCCTGCGAGAGTTTGATCTCCACGGCCCGGACCGGGGCCTCCGCCACCCGCTCCAGCAACCGCTCGAGCGAGAAGCGTCCTGCGGGGTCCCGGCAGCCGAAGTAGCCGGTGCCGATCTGTAACACGAGCTCGCCACCGTGCTGATGCGCCGGCGCGAGCCCGCCCTCACCCGTGTTGTGCAGGCAGCCGGCGAGCGCCGCCCCGCGGTTCAGCGCCTCGACGGCAACGGGCGAGAGCGAGCCGTAGCTCATACCCGACACGTTCACGAGCGAGGCTGGTCGGAACGCGTGCCGACGAGCGTGCGCGCCGCCGAGCACCTTGCCGACCGGGATGCAGTAGTCCGGCGGCCCGCCCGGCTGCCCTTCGCCTGGCGGAAGCGCGGGGAACGGCGAGTGCTTGAAGACGACGAGGCTGCCGATCTCCTCCATCTCATTGTCCGTGCCGAAGCCGAACGTGTTGATCTGGCGCTTCGACGAGGCGTAGACCCACCGGCGCTGGTCACGCGAGAAGGGGCGTTCCTCGTCGTTCGAGGTGACGATGTACTGACGCAGTTCCGGGCCGACCGACTCCAGCAGGTAGCGGAAGCGCCCGACGACGGGAAAGTTCCTGACGATGGCGTGCTGGCGCTGCCGAAGGTCACGTGCGACGACCCCGGCGAGCGCCGCGCTCGCCATCGCGCTGACGCGAACGATCCTCGATCTGTTTGACACGCCTACCGTCGTCCTTCCCGGCATCGCCCGCGGTTCAACGTACGAGGTCCACCACGGCCACGACGTCCGAAGCGCACGATGACCCATCGCCCCTGAGGACGGCCCGTCAGCCCTCCTCGTAGAGCGCGACGAGCTCGTCGCCCCGCGCGGTGCGCGCGACGCGCACGTGGCGCCCTTCGGGCCGGCGGGTGATGAGTCCCGCCGCTTCCAGTGCCCGCAGATGATGGGTGGCCATGCTCGGTGCGCCGTGCAGCTGGTCGGCCAGTCGGCCGGGGGTCGCGGGGCGCTCGAGCCAGCGCAGGATCTGCGCCCGCTGCTGGCCCAGCAGTGCGACCAAGGACGCCGGCGGTGACGACTCGTGCAGCGCTGACCACGCCGCCGTCGCCGAGTAGCGCATCGCGATGAAGCGATCGCCGTAGTCGTCGGTCCAGCCCGAGCTCTCGAGCGGCGCGACCAGCGGCACGAGCTCAAGCCTGTCGCCGACACGGAGCACGCCCGACCGGTCGGAGTGACTGGGCAGCATCACGTCCTCGCCGTCGGCGCCCGTGAACGGGAAGGCCTGCGCGACGAGCTCGGCGCCCGCTCCTCGGGCGACGGCCACGCCCACGCGCTCGGCGTCGCGTTCGAGCACGTCGGCCGCGCGTGACCAGACCGGCGCGATCACCTCCCACGCGCGGGCCAGCGCCGAGGTGTAGGCGCGCAGCCAGGCGGCCGGGCCGCGGCTGACCGCTTCGCGCCAGGGGGTCGTGGGATGTCCTGCGCGCGTCGCGATGTGCATCGCTTCGGCGAGCTTGTCGGGGTCGACCGCGGCCACGGCGTCGAGTTGCTCGTCGATCGTCGCGCCGGCCATGACCGGCACGATCTCGTTGGGGCGTCCGCCCGAGCCGTCGTCGCGCTCGCCGGCCGCGAGCGGTCGGAGCGCGACGAGATCGCGCTGGCGAAGATGCGCCCGCAGCGCCATCCGGACCTCGCCTGTAGCCGGACGGTCGGTGTCAGACAGGGCGCTGCCGATCAGCGCGACCGCCGTCGGCAAGGGACAGATGACCGGCGTGATGCTCGCTGCACGCAGCGCATCGCGGGGCACACGCTGTACCGGGCGCAAATTCGCAGCCGACCTTGTGACCGCTCGCTTCATCCCGCTCATTATGAGCCCGCGCGGGCCTTGCCGGACGCTTTCAGCATTCGCGAAGCGTTGGCGTGTGCCCGGCGCGGCCCGTACGGTCACGTGGATGAACACGCCTCCGATCGTCTCGTCCCGGGAGTGGGACGCCGCATACCGCGAGATGCTGGTCAAGGAGAAGGAGCTCACGCGCGCCCGTGACGCGCTCGTCGCCGAGCGCCGGCGGATGCCGTGGCAGGCGCTGGACAAGCCGTACCGCTTCGAGGGCCCGAACGGCTCGGCCAGCCTGCTCGAGCTGTTCGACGGCCGGCGTCAGCTGCTCGTCTACCGCGCGTTCGTCGAGCCCGGCATCGCCGGCTGGCCCGAGCACGGTTGCGTGGGCTGCTCGTTCATGGCCGACCACGTGCCCAAGCTCGTGCATCTGAACGCCCGCGACACCACGCTCGTGTACGTCTCACGCGCTTCGCAGGACGATCTGCGGCGGATGCAGCTCAAGATGGGCTGGGAGCACATCCCCTGGTACTCGATCACCGACGACTTCGACGTCGACTTCGGCGTCGATCAGTGGCACGGCACGAACGCCTTCATTCGCGACGACGAGCGTGTCTTCAGGACCTACTTCTCCGGCAGCAGCCGCGGCGACGAGACCTTCGCCACCACCTGGAGCTACCTCGACCTGACGGCGCTGGGCCGCCAGGAGGAGTGGGAGGACTCGCCCGAGGGCTACCCGCAGTGCCCGCCGTATGTGTGGTGGCGTTGGAACGACGCCTACGACGCCGAGGCCTCGCGTGAACAGGTCGAGCAGACCGAACGCGCCTTGGAGGCGCGCGATCAGACCGCGTAAGTCCCGTCATCTCTGTTCTTGCCGTCCATGACGTACCAGGTCCGGTGCGGCGCCGCCGAGGCACTCAGCCACAGCGCGCCCACCGGACGCGGGCGCGATCATGACGACTCCATGGATGACGGCCCTCTCCCCGTGCGCCCGCAGGTGGTCGGCGCCGCCTACCTTCTCGCCGCGCTGTGCCTGCTCGTCCCGCTCGCCGTCGTCGGATCGACGTTCGCGGGGATCGTGCTCTATCGGCGAGGACTGCGCCCGCATGCGGCCGCGGTCATCGGACTCGGCTTCGCCTGCATGGTGTTCGGCGCCACGGCACTGCGCTAGCGCCGTCGTCAGGACGATCGCCCTGCGCCGATGTCGAGCAGTGTGCGCAGCTCCGATTCGGTGACGTCGGGTCCGACCGTGATGCGATCGAGCGGATTGGAGGCCCCCGGCGTCGCTGGCTCGGTGCCGTCCTGCGTGAAGACGACGTCGAAGCTCATCTGCAGCCGGGCGAGGAGCTCGCGCGGGATTCGCCGGTCGTTGGTGCCGGCCTGGCCGTAGTTGCCGTACGGGGGCGCGAACGCGAGCGGCCGGTAGCCGTGAACGCGGTGTGCGAGTTGCTCCTCGCCGTAGGTTATGTCCGAGAACACCCGCTCGCGCCAGCCGCCGAGCACTTCTTCGGACCCGCGGTAGGCATAGAACGGGCCGACGTCGTGAGGACCGGGGCCGTACTGGATCGTGCGATGACCGGTTCCGGACTGCAGTTGGACGTCCCAGCGACGGCTGCGCTGCAGACCCGCGAGCTCCTCCCAGGTCAGATACGCCCGATCGCCCGCCTCCACGCGTCCCACATCGACGAACAGCACGGCGTTGAACCCGAGCTCGCGCAGGATGCCGTCGCTCGCCGTCCAGGAGTCCAGGCGGCCGCCGTCAAAGGTCACCAGCACGGGCCGCGGCGGCAGGCTGACCGCCTGCCGCTCGACGAAGCGGACGAACTCATCGAGCGTGATCGTCTCGTAGCCGGCATGGTCGAGCAGCGCCATCTGTCGTGCGAAGGCCTCGGTGCCCAAGCGCTGATAGAGAAGCACGGGGACACCCGCGCGATCGGACGGGCCGGGAGCCCACACCTCTCGATCCTCGGCGGACAGGACTACGCGTGGCGCGGGCGCCGGTTCCCGCGCCGAGCGCTCGCCCGCTGCTGACCCGCACGCGGCCAGGATCACGGACAGTGAGATCGCAGCGGCGAGACACCCGTGCCGCCGGTGCTCGGCGCCGTCGGGCGCAGGGCGCACCATGATGTGTGTCCGACGATACGCCCATCGCAAGGATCTGAGATTCGCCGCGGGCGCGGTGCGTCACCTGCTCAGCCGCGCTTGCCGTAGTCGCCGAGCCCACCGGCGAGCTGGTCGTAGACGCGGTCGGCGGCGACCCGGAGCCGGATGACGAGCTGCCCGCGGTCCTCCTCGGCCAGCAGGCCCTGCAGCGCGAGGAGGAAGATCGAGCGGTGCGTCCCCCACAGCGTGCGGGCGACGATGCCGGGCACGAGATCGTCTTCGGCCGCGCCGGTCGTCTCGGCGATCGCGGCGGTGACGGCCGCGGCTCCCGACTCCCACCCCACGGTCAGGCGCTCCTGCAGCGTGCGGCTGTGCCGGATGATCTTGGCGACCGTGAGGAGGTCCTCGTGCCCGGGAGCGACGATGTCGTCGATCACGGTGGTGGTCAGCGCGCGGAAGACGTCGAGGACGGAGGCGCCGGGTGGGCGCCCGTTGATGTCCGCGACGAGCCGCTTGAGGCCCTGCTCGCGCCCGGCGAACGCAAGGTCCTCCTTCGTCGGGAAGTGGTTGAAGACGGTCTTCTCCGACACGTCGGCGGCGACCGCGATCTCGGCGACCGTGACGGTGTCGAAGCCGCGCTCTGCGAACAGCCGGCGGGCGGTGGCGGCAATCGTCTCCCGGGCGACGCGCTTCTTGCGGGCGCGGAGGCCTTCGGTCTGTGCGCCTGACATGAGTGTATCACTTTAGCGGCAGTAGAAATTCAGTGACTGTAACGTTATGCTGCCGCGTCGTGACTGCCTCATCTCCCCCCTCCATCGAGGTCGACGACCTCGTCAAGACATACGGCGACGTCGACGCCGTCCGCGGCGTCTCGTTCGCCGTCCCGCCGGGCGAGGTCTTCGGCTTCCTCGGCCCCAACGGCGCCGGCAAGAGCACGACGATCAACATGCTCTGCACCCTCGCCAAGCCCACGTCCGGGTCCGCGCGCGTCAGCGGGTTCGACGTCGTCACCCAGCGCGACGACGTGCGCCGCCACCTCGGCCTGGTCTTCCAGGACCCCACGCTCGACGCCCAGCTCACGGCCGAGCAGAACCTGCGGCTGCACGCCGAGCTGTACGGCATCGACTCCGGCGTCATCCCGGCCCGGATGGACCAGATGCTGGACATGGTCGACCTGGCCGACCGGCGCAACCAGCCGGTGATCACCTTCTCGGGCGGCATGCGGCGGCGCCTGGAGATCGCCCGCGGGCTGATGCACTCGCCGCGCGTGCTGTTCCTCGACGAGCCGACGATCGGCCTGGACCCGCAGACGCGCAGCTCGATCTGGCGCTACATCCGCGCCCTGCAGGAGACCGAGGGGACGACCATCTTCATGACCACGCACTACATGGACGAGGCGGAGTTCTGCGATCGCATCGCGATCATGGACCGCGGCGAGATCGTCGTCCTCGACACGCCGGAGGCGCTGAAGGCCGCAGTCGGGGCCGACCGGGTGGTGCTGCACACGGCCGACGACGACGCGGCATTGGCCGCGCTCCGGGACCGCTTCGGCATCGAGGCCGCGGTGGCCGAGGGGGCGGTGACGTTCCACGTCTCCGAGCGGCGAGGCGTTCGTCCCACGGCTGTTCGCCGACCTGGGCGTCGCCATCACGTCGATCGCGGTCCTGCGGCCGACGCTGGACGACGTCTTCATGCGCTACACGGGCACGACGATCCGCGATGCGGAGACCGGCGGCCGGGCCGATCAGAGCCGGGCCATGATGCGCGCGCTCGCTGGGGCGAAGCGATGAGCGCCGTCATGGCCGACATCGTCGCCGTCCGGGTGCCGGAGCGCACGTGGCGCTCGGAGGTGCGGGCGGCGAAGACCGTCTGGCGCCGCGACCTCATCCGCTTCGTCGGCAATCGCGCCCAGGTGATGACGTGGCTGATCCAGCCGCTGCTGTTCCTGTTCGTGATGGGCTCCGGCCTGCAGCCGCTGTCCGCCGCCTCGACCGGCGGCGTCGACCTCAAGACGTTCATCTTCCCGGGCGTGCTCTGCGTCGCGGTGCTGTTCACGGCGATGATCAGCGCCGCCTCGCTGGTGTGGGACCGGGAGCTCGGGTTCCTGCGGGAGATGCTGATCGCGCCGGTCAGCCGGACCTCGATCGTCGTCGGCAAGTGCCTGGGTGGGGCGACCATCGCGCTGTCGCAGGGCGTGATCGTCCTGGCGCTCGCCGGGCTCGTCGGCGTCCCCTACGACCCGCTGCTGCTCCTCGGCGCGTTCGGCCTGCTGGCGCTGCTCGCCTTCACCGTGAGCGCGTTCGGCGTGCTGGTGGCCGTCACGATCAAGCAGGCCCAGACCTTCACCTGGGTGATGCAGATGGTCGTGTTCCCGATGTTCTTCCTGTCCGGCGCGCTCTATCCCGTCGCCGGACTGCCGGCCTGGCTGGAGGCGCTGACCTGGATCAACCCGCTGACCTACGCCGTGGACCCGATGCGCCACCTGGTGTTCACCCATCTCGAAGTCTCCGAGACGGCGCAGCGGACGCTGGATCCGGGCATCACGTGGTGGGGCTGGCACCTGCCGCCGGCGTTCGAGGCGGGCATGGTGCTGCTGCTGGGCCTGGCGATGCTGGGCGTCGCGATCCGGCAGTTCTCGCGGACGGAGTGAACGGCGACGCGAGTGCGTGTCGCGGTTCGGACTCGCGCGAGCGCCGGTCGTGCGTCCGGCGCTCGCGCCGGGTAGCGCGAGCGTATGAGGACGGCGGAGGACTCGCGCCCCGCGGCGACGGCGGCGCGCCGTCTGACGCGGCGGAGCTTCCTGAGCGTCGCGGCCGGCGCCGCGCTGACCGCCGGTGGGCTCCACGGCCTACCGCGTCGGCCGGGCCGGGCGCTGCCGGGCGGTTCCCTGCTCGTCGAACCGCGCAGGCTGCGCAGCCACAACGGCCTGCTGAGGCTCACGCTGAGGGCAGAGGAGCGCGAGGTGTTCGTGGCCGGTCGGATGCGGAAGGCGATCGTCTACAACGGCAGCTTCCCCGCTCCGACGCTCGTCGTCGACCCGGGCGATCGCATCGAGGTCAGGTTGATCAATCGGCTCGCGGAGCCGACGAATCTTCACACCCACGGCTTCCACGTCTCCCCCGAGGGCAACTCCGACAACGTCCTACTGCACATCGAGCCGGGGGAGAGCTTCGACTTCCGATTCGACATCCCTCGCAACCACGCGCCTGGGTTGAACTGGTACCACCCGCACCCCCACGGGCACGGCACGCAGCAGATGTTCGGGGGCATGGCGGGCTCGGTGATCTTCCGGTCTCGCGCCGAGCGTCGCCGGACATCGGTGCCGATGCGCGACCGCGTGCTGGTTCTGCAAGCCCCCGAATGGGACGCCGCGGGGGAGCTGAAGGTCTGGTCTCCGAGCCTGCTCGCCAGCCAACTGCGGCTCGTGAACGGACAGCTGAACCCGCGCATCCCGATCCGGGAGGGGGAAACGCAGCGTTGGCGCATCCTCAACGCCTCCGTGAGCGACTTCTTCGACCTGAGGCTCGACGGGCACCGACTCGTCCAGATCGCAGCGGACGGCAACCCGTTCGAGCGCGCCGTGGAGCTGGACACGGTGCACCTCCCGCCAGGCGCCAGGGCCGAGGTCCTGGTCGAGGGCGGGCCCGCTTGGGAGCTACCCGCTACGGGCGCTGCCCTCCGATCACGGCGCCGGCTTCATCTCACCCGAGCTCGTCCTGGCAACGGTGACGTCTGCCCGCGGCCGCCGCTCGAGGCGGGTCGCGCGGCATGAGCTGCTCGAGCCGTTCTGCGACCTTCGGAAGCGGCCGGTCGACAACCGGCGAACGCTGACGATGACCATGCGCGGCGGCTTCCTTATCGACGGCAAGCCGTTCGACCCCGACCGCGTCGATCAGCTCGTCGCACTCGGTGCTCTCGAGGAGTGGACGGTGGTCAACGACAGCCCGCTCGTGCACCCGTTCCACATTCACGTCAACCCGTTCCAGCTGACGCATGTCGACGGGGAACCGGTCGACGAGCCGGGCTACCGGGACACGGTGTCGATCCGCCCGGGCGGCGGGAGCATCACGTTCCGCACCCTCTTCGCAGACTTCCCCGGGCGGTCGGTGTTCCATTGCCACATCGTCCCGCACTCCGATCTGGGGATGATGGGCGTCTTCGAGGTCGTCCCCGCGAACCAGATGCCCGCGGCGTCTGCAGGCCTCGTCTGCCGCCTCTGACCTGCGTGCAGGTGCGGATTCGAACAGGAGGCGGCGGTACCGCGACGCGCTTCGCGGCCGGCGATGTAGGGTGCGCCGCAATAGCGGGGTCCGCAGGGGCTTCCGACCACATACCGGCTCACTAGGGGGAAAGGGTGAGAAGGCTCATCGCACTGGCGGTCACGACCGCCTTGCTCGTCATCGCCTCGGCATCTGCGGCCCAGGCCGATCCGCGGGACGTCTCGTCGGAGAAGCTGCGCAAGACCGTCACGATCGGGGAGCTGCAGCAGCACCTGGAGGCATTCCAGGCGATCGCCACGGCGAACGGCAACACGCGCGCCACCGGCACGCCGGGCTACGACGCGTCCGTCGAGTACGTCATCGACCAGCTCGAAGCGCTCGGCTACGAGGTGACGACGCCCGAGTTCAACTATCCCGTCTGGCGGGAGAACACGCCGGCGACGTTGACCTGGGGCGCCAGGACGATCAGGTCGTCGCCGTCGTCTGCGTCCGACACGGCCGTCGACATGATCACGTTCGGCTTCGCGCAGTCGGGGACGCTGTCGAACCTGCTCGTGGTGCCGACGAACGACATCGTCATCCACAGCGGCGCGACCAGCGTGTCCACGAGCGGCTGCGAGATGACCGACTTCCCGGCCACCGTCGCAGGCAACATCGCGTTGATCCAGCGCGGGACGTGCCCGTTCGTGCAGAAGCTCGCCAACGCGGAGGAGGCCGGCGCCGCCGGCGTGATCCTCTTCAACGAGGGCAACACCGCGACGCGCGTCAACCCGCAGTTCATCGAGGGGCCGTTCGACTTCGGCATCCCGGCCGTGTACGTGAGCTCCACGCTCGGCACGGAGCTGTACCGGGCGACCCAGGCCGGTCCGGTGCGGGTGTCGCTGGTCACGGACACGACGACGACGCCGCGGTTCTTCCGCAACGTCGTGGCGTACTCGCCGTCGGGCGACCCGGAGAACACGGTCATGCTCGGCGCGCATCTCGACTCCGTGCCGGCGGGGCCGGGCATCAACGACAACGGCTCCGGCTCGGCCGCGCTGCTCGAGATCGCCGAGGGGGTCGCCCAGCTGGCCAAGAACAAGAACAAGGGCGCCCTGACCAACCGCGTCGCGTTCGCGTTCTGGGGCGCGGAGGAGTCCGGGCTGATCGGCTCGACCTACTTCGTCGAGAACCTCTCCGACGCGGAGCGGGCCGACATCATGGCGAACCTCAACTTCGACATGCTGGCCTCGCCGAACTTCGCGCGCATGGTCTACGACGGTGACGGCAGCTCGTTCGGTACCGAGGGACCGGCGGGCTCGGACATCATCGAGCACGTGTTCAACCAGTACTTCGAGTCGCAGGGCCTGGCCTACGAGGGGACGGCGTTCACGGGCCGCTCGGACTACGGCCCGTTCATCGCCGAGGGCATTCCCGCCGGTGGCCTGTTCACCGGCGCGGAGGAGCCGAAGACCGCGGCGCAGGTCGCCCGCTACGGCGGCGTCCAGGGCGCCTGGCTCGACCCCTGCTACCACCAGTCCTGCGACACGCTGAGCACGCTGCTCGGCTCGCCGCCGGCCACCGCCAACGGCTTCGTGCCGCTGCCCGCCGACCAGCGTGCGGCGGCCGCGGCCTCGCTCGCCGGGAACGCGATGGTGGGCTTCGACCAGATGGCCGACGCCGCGGCGCACGCCACCTGGTACCTGACGATGTCGGACGACCCGCTCGCGGGCGATCCGACGCTCACGCTGCCCAAGCGCGCCGGCAAGCCGCGCGGCCGCTGACGGCTCCGGGGAGCGGCGCGCCGCGCGCCGCTCCCCGACCGCCGCCCTGTCCAAATCGTCCATCGAGCTCCGACGTGGTGATGAGGGCCGCATAAGGTGCGGCGAAGATCGCGAACGTTGGAGGCGTGATGTCCCAGTACATGCTGCTCGTGTACGAGGAGGAGGTCGACGCGGCGGCACAGGCCGAGCGCGAGCGGGAGCTGCCGCTCTTCCTGGAGCTGCACCGCAGCCTGCGAGCGGCCGGACTGCTCGTGGACGTCAAGGCGCTGCGCTCGACGGAGAGCGCGACGTCGGTCCGCGTGCGCGATGGGGCGACGGAGATCGTCGACGGCCCGTACGCGCTGACCAAGGAGGTCCTGGCCGGCTACTACATCCTCGAGTGCGCCGACCTCGACGAGGCGCTCGAGCACGCCGCGCGAGTCCCGCCCGCGGGCTGGGGGACGGTGGAGGTGCGCCCTGTCGTGCCGGCCGACGAGTGGTTGAGCACGGCGCGCCGGCTCGGCATCGACGTGTCCGACGAGGACGTGAGAAACCTGTCGTGAGCGGCGGCGTGGAGCCGGCCGATGCCGTCTCGGCCGCGATCGCGCGCGCCTTCCGCCACGAGCGGGCGATCGTGCTCGCGACACTGATCCGGCAGGTCGGCGACTTCCAGCTGGCCGAGGACGCGGTGCAGGACGCGTTCGAGGCCGCGGTCACCGTGTGGCGGCGCGACGGCGTCCCGGCCAATCCGGGCGCGTGGATCACCACGGCCGCGCGGCGGCGGGCGATCGATCGCCTGCGTCGCGACCGGTCGGTGGCCGACCGCGCGACGCGGCTGGCCGACCTGCAGCGCCTGGACGCCCAGCACGAGGAGCCATCCATGGACGACGAGAGCCTGATCGTCGACGATCGCCTGCGGCTGCTCTTCACCTGCTGCCACCCGGCGCTGGAGATGCCCGCGCGCGTGGCGCTCACACTGCGGGCGCTCGGGGGTCTGAGCACCGGGGAGATCGCGCGCGCCTTCCTGGTCGCCGAGCCGACCATGGGCAAGCGGATCGTGCGGGCGAAGCGCAAGATCGCCGACGCGCGCATCCCCTATCGGGTGCCGGTCGACGAGGAGCTGCCCGATCGCCTGCGCGGCGTGCTGCGGGTGGTGTACCTGATCTTCAACGAGGGCTACGCGGCGACCGAGGGCGACCGCCTCGTCCGCGAGGAGCTCTGCGACGAAGCGATCCGACTCTGCGAGCTGCTGTGCCGGTTGATGCCCGACGACGCCGAGGTCTGGGGGCTCTTGGCGCTGATGTTGCTGCATGATGCGCGCCGCGCCGCGCGTGTGGACCCGGGCGGCCGCTACGTGCCGCTCGACGCCCAGGACCGCTCGCTCTGGGATCAGGACCGGATCCGCGAGGGACTCGCGAAGCTGGAGCGCGCGGTGCGCCTGGGGCGGCCGGGCGAGTATCAGCTGCAGGCCGCGATCACGGCCCTGCAGATTCAGGGCCCGGACGCCGAGGGCACCGACTGGGCGCAGATCGCCCAGCTCTACGGCGCTCTCGCCGCCCTCAACCCCTCACCGGTGATCGAGCTCAACCGCGCGGTCGCCGTCGGCCTGGCCTCCGGGCCGGCCGCGGGTCTGGAGCTGATCGAGCCGCTGCTCGGCGATCCGGCGCTGGAGCGCTACCAGCCGCTGCACGCGGCGCACGCCGAGCTGCTCGCCCGCGCGGGCGACGCCGCCGGCGCCGCCCGGGCATACGAGCGGGCGCTCGCGCTCACCGCCAATGCCGTCGAGCGCGCGGAGCTCGAGCGGCGCCGGGGCGCGCTGCGCTGAGCTGTCCAAATCGCGATCCCGCCTGCGACGTCTTGTTGAGGCCTCCCACCGGCCTCGATCTCGACCGCAACCGAAGGGACCCCACCATGACCGACCTCTCCATCATCACCGCCGGGTTCGCGCGCGACCGCGTCGCCGATCAGTTCACCGGCCGGGCTGTGGCCGCCGCCGCCCCGCGGCGCCCGCTGCGCCGCACCGCCGTCCGCGCACTGCGGGCGCTCGCCGACCGCCTCGACCCCACGCCGGCGCAAGGTGCCGCCCGTGGTTCGGAAACCCGCACCCCCGATCCGGGAGGCTGCCCCGCCCGACTCTCAAGCAGCCCGCATCGCCGGCCGGCCGGTTCGATGGGACCGTAGGAGCCATGAGCACGTGGAGTCGCATCGAGGCAGAGCGGGCGTTCGACCGCGCGAAGCGGGCCCGCCGGCGCGCTTCGCTGGTCCGTCGGCTGCGCCGCCGCGGCGACTGCACGCGGCTCACGGTCTACGACGAGCTCGCGTTGCGGTCGTCGACCGCGGCGGTCGGCGTCCGCGAGATCGCGCTCGACGCGATCACCGGCACGGTCGAGCCGAACCGGGCCGAGCACTTCGATCCCGGCTTCCGGCCCTCCGCCCAGACCCGGTGCCGGTGGCTGCGGATCTGGGAGGCGACCGAGCGCGGCACGGCGCTGCCGCCGGTCTCGCTGGTCCGCGTCGGCGATGCCTACGCCGTCCGCGACGGCCATCACCGCGTGTCGGTCGCCAAGGCGCGCGGCGCCGTGGCGATCATCGCGAGCGTCGCGTAGGCCGAGCGACGGATTCGACGTCGGGTCCTAGCTGCCGCGGTCGTCGCGCGCGAGCACGCGCGGGCTGTCGGCGATCAGCCGCCGCCGTCGCAGCGCCGCCAGCCCGTGTCCGGCCGGGCCGAAGCTGACCAGGGTGGCCTTCCCGGGATGCAGCGTGAGCCGAAACCTTTGCGCCGTGGTGGCGTGCCGGCGGCCGTCGATCTCGACATCGAAGCCGGCGAACCCCGGTTGGACGTCGACGGTCACGGTGGACTCGGCCGGGACGACGAGCGGCGGGGCGCTGCCACCGTGCATGGCCAGGGGCGTGCAGACCATCGCCGGGAGGCGCGCGGCGAGGACCGGGCCGCCGGCCGCCATCGAGTACGCACTGCTGCCCAGCGCGGTGGCGACGACCAGGCCGTCGCCGGCCAGCCGGACGTACGACTCGTCGTCCACGGTGACCGCGGCGATGACCTGACCCGCCCCGCGGCGGACGATCACGAAGTCGTTGATGGCCCACTCGCCGGCCGCTTCGGGAGCGGCGATCGCGAGTGCGGGCAGCGGCCGTGGCGTCCAGTCGCCGGCAAGGACGCGGGAGAGCGCCGCGGCGACCTCGTCGGCCGGGACCGCGCTGAGCGCGCCGAGGCTGCCGCAGGCCACGCCGAGGACGGGAGCCCCGGCCGGAGCCGCGGTTCGCAGAGCGCTGAGCATCGTGCCGTCGCCGCCCAGCGCGACGACGAGGTCGGCGGCGTCGACCTCCGCCGGCGGCGCCACGCGGCGGTGGATCTCCCCCGTGGTCGGGGAGCTGCACCAGCTCGAGCGCGTGCTCCCCAGCCCAGCGCGTCAGCGTGGCGAGCGCGTTGTCGACCGGACGCACGGGATGGACGACCAGGGCGATGCGCTGGAACGCCGGGTCGGCCGTCACGGTCGCGACCATACCCACCCGCGCCCGCGACCGGCCTGCGAGCGGCTCGGGGCCCCGCCGGCCCCGAGCCGCACCGCCTCAGTCGCGGATCGGGATCTGCTCGTAGCGCTCCGGGTCGATCCGGTCGAGGCTGCCGTCGGCGACGGTCTCGATGATCCCGCGCACCGCCATCTCGTGGACGCTCGCGATGAAGTCCAGCCGCCACTCCGGGTTGGCGTGGCGCTGGCGACCCGCCTCCATCAGCACGCTCGCGCTGCCGTGCAACTGGTAGGCGGAGTTCGCCGAGCCGGCGAGGTTGAGGTTCTGCGGGTAGCGCGTGACGTCAGAGGCCGGGCGGCCGGCCGCCTGCGTCCCGAGCCACGCCGCGACCGTGGCCCGGCGTGAGGCGTCGTAGTCGAACTTCGGGTACGTGGTGCCGGCGCCGTGCGCGGCCGGGTCGCGCAGGAACTGGGCCGAGATCGACATCGGCGTGAAGCGGTCCGGCGTCGCCGCGTCGCCGTCGTGGTCGAACGTGTTGCACGGCGCCTGGTTGTGCAGGTCGACGAACACGTCGACGGTCCCGAACTCGCGCTCCAGCGCCGCGTAGAGGCGCTGCGAGGACCGCGCCTCGAGCGTCAGGTTCAGGCCGCGCACGTTGCTGTTGCCGGGCAGGTGCTCCGGCTGCGGGACATAGCCGAAGTCGGGGTTGAAGTCGCGGTTGAGGTCGTAGCCCGAGACGCGCGGGTCGGCCCAGAAGCGCGGGCCCGGGTCGCTGTGGTGGAAGGCCTCGGGCGCGCCGAGCAGCTGCGGGAAGAAGGCGACGGTCTCCGCCCAGGTCTGGTCGTTCTCGCGCTGGTAGTGCACGGCGCCGTCCGGGTTGAGCATCGGGATCACGACGAGCGTGATCCGGTCGAGCACGCGACGGGTCTGCTTGGCGTTGTTGGACATGCTCTTGAGCAGGTTCATCACCGCGGTCGTGCCGGTCAGCTCGTTGGCGTGGATGCCGGCCTGGACGAAGACCACGCGGTCGCCCGTGCCCATCCGGACCGCGTGGATCGGGCGGCCGCGGTTCGAGACGCCGATCGTCGAGACCGTGGTGCGCGGGAACTGGCCGAGCTTGCGGACCGCGCGATCGACCTCCCAGGGCTGGAAGTAGTCGTCGAACTCGTGGTCGCCCTCGTTCTCGGCGTACTCGACGCAGTCGAGCAGGTTCTCCTGCGGCGGCTTCTTGGCCACGCCGGGCGCGGCCAGCGCGAGCGACGCGAGCAGCGCCGCCAGCAGCACAACGGACTTCATCCTGATCCTCCCGTTCGGTAACCGGTACCGGTGGGCGGTCGCCGCGAGACCACACCCGGTCTCGCCCCCCTGCCGGCGATCGTAGCCGACCGCCGGCAGCGCCTGCTCGCCGACGACTTCACCTTCTCGGCGCCGCCGGATCCGCTGCTCGACCGTGCCGGCTACTTCGAGCGCTGCTGGCCCGGCGCGGGTGGCGACGAGCCGTTCGCCTTCAAGCGCCTGGTCGAGAACGAGGACGAGGTGATCGTCACCTACGAGCGCAAGCGCCCCGACGGAGGCGTCGGGCGCAACACGGAGATCCTCACCGTCGAAGGCGAGCGGATCGTGCGCGCCGAGGTCTACTTCGGCTGGGACGTGGCCTAGCCGGCCGATTGCCGCCGGCCGCCGCAGGGAAGCCCCGCGGCATGGCCGACCCCCGCGAGCAGGGCCCGCAGCCGCCCTACCCCGAGCAGACGCAGACGCCGCCCGGCACCGACGCCGAGCTGCGCCCGCGCGCCGACCACGGTGAGGACCGCGACCATCGCGGTGATCGCCTCCAAGGGCGCGCCGCGATCGTGACCGGCGGGGACAGCGGCATCGGCCGCGCGGTCTGCCTCGCCTTCGCGCGCGAGGGCGCCGACGTGCTGGTCTCCTATCTGAGCGAGCACGAGGACGCGCAGGAGACGCAGCGGCTCGTCGAGGCCGCCGGCCGCAAAGCGGTGATCGTGCCCGGGGACATCGGCGACCGCGATCACTGCCGCGCGCTGGTCGACCGTGCGGTCGCCGAGTTCGGCCGCCTCGACGTGCTCGTCAACAACGCGGCGTTCCAGATGAGCCACGACTCGCTCGAGGAGCACCCCGCCGAGGAGATCGACTTCATCTTCCGGACGAACATCCTCGCCATGTTCTGGCTCTGCCAGGCGGCGGTGCCGCACCTGCAGCCGGGCGCGGCGATCGTCAACACCGCGTCGATCCAGGCGTACGAGCCGTCGCCGCAGCTCCTGCCCTACGCCACCACGAAGGGGGCGATCGTCACGTTCACCAAGGGCCTCGCGCAGGAGCTGACGCCCAAGGGCATCCGCGTGAACGCCGTCGCTCCGGGGCCCGTGTGGACGCCGCTGATCCCGATGTCGATGCCGCCCGAGGCGGTCGCCTCGTTCGGTGCCGACACGCCGATGGGCCGGACGGCCCAGCCGGCCGATATCGCGCCCTGCTACGTCTTCCTCGCGTCCGACGAGGCGCGCTTCGTGTCCGGCGAGATCCTCGCCGCCACCGGCGGCAAGCTGACGGCCTGAGAGCGAGCCGCGCGGCAGGTGAGGCCGGCGAGCCGCAGCGCCGGCGCCCGCAGCCGATAGCGGCCGGCCCTGCGCGGCCGGCGGACGCGGACGCCGCCGTCGCGGCCGGTGCGCAGCCGTGCCGATACGTGCCAGCGGGCGCCCGAGCGCCGCTCGAGCGCGAGCGGTGCGCGCGCGATGCAGCGCCGGCCGCCGCGGTCGGCGCGCAGGCGCCCGGCCAGCCGCGTGCCGCGCCGGCGCAGCGTCAGCGCGCGCGCGGCCATCTGCGGCGGCGCGCCGCCGGCGCCTGTACCGGGAGCCGGGGTCCCGCCCGGGCCCCCGGACGCCGGTGGAGGCGAGGACCCAGCCGGCGGAGGCGTCGGCGGGACGGCCGCGGGCGGCGGGGCGGCCGGGTCGAGCTCGCTGAGGAAGCCGTCGCTGCAGGGGTTGAAGTCGCCCGTGTCACGGAACGCGCTGCAGTCGCCGCCGGCCGGGAGCGGCTGGACGGCGCCGGCGGTCGCCGGGAAGTCGTAGGAGTACGTCTGGCCGGCCACCCAGGCGTCGCCCTCGGCGTCGACGGCGACGGCAAGCCCGCGGTCCATGCTCTCGCCGCCGAGCAGCGTGCCGGAGACGAGCCCGCCGCCCGCGGTCAGGCGCACGAGGAAGGCGTCGGCGCACCACGCGCTCGATCCGCAGCCGGCGCCGCCGCGCTCGACCGGCTGGAACGCCTCGCGCAGCGGGAACGCGCGCTCGGTCGAGGCGCCGCCGGTCGCGAACACGTCGCCGTTCGCCGCCACGTCGACTCCGAACGCGTCGTCGTAGCCGGTCCCGCCGAGGTAGGTCGACCAGGCGAGCGCGCCGCCTCCGGCCTCGAGCTTGGTGACGAAGCCGTCGGGGTGGTTGGTGCACGAGATCGGGTCGTCGTCGTCGTTGCAGCGGCGGTCGAGCGCTCCCGCGGTGGTGGGGAAGGCGTGCGACTCGGTGGTCCCGACGACGACCGCACGGCCCTGGGGGTCGAGCGCCAGCGCGGCGACGTCGTCCCAGTCCTCGCCGCCGAACGTCGTCGCCCAGTCGACCGCGGAGCCGGACGCGCTGAGGCGCGCGGTCCAGGCCTCGGTGAATCGGGGATCGGGCGTCGGGTCGTACGCGCCCGGCGTCGTCGGGAAGTCGCCGGAGAACTGCGATGTGCCCGCGATCACGACCCGGCCCTGCGAGTCGACCGCGACGCCCTGCGCCGACTCGTTGGCCCCGTCGCCGCCGAAGAACGTCGAGAACACGAGCGCACCGCCCGGCGAGAACTTCGCTGCGAACGCCTCGCCGCAGAACGTGTTCGGCGCGTCCGGCGCGCACACGCGGTCGGCGGCGCCGGCGGTGGTCGGGAACTCGCGCGAGTCGGTGTAGCCGGCCACGTAGGCGTTGCCGGCCGCATCGACGGCCACGTCCTGCGCGCTCTCGCCCAGGAACCCGCGGCAGCCGCCGTGGTACGTCGACCACCGCAGCGCCGCTCCGTCCGGGGCGAGCTTCGCCACGAACGCGTCGCCAAGCGGGTCACCGCAGCGGTACTCGGCCTGTGCCGCGTCACGCGTCGGGAAGTCGGTCGAGGTCGTGTTGCCGGCGACGTACGCGTGGCCCGCAGCATCGGCGGCGATGCCGTTGCCGCGATCGACACGGTCGCCGGACAGGAACGTCGCGTAGATCAGCGACCTGCCGCCGGGAGCGTACTTGGCGACGAACGCGTCCGGGCAGGTGTCGTGCCCGCAGATCGCGTTCCACTCGTCCCAGCCGAACAGCGGGTTGCGAGTCGGCATGTCGCGCGAGGTCGTCCAGCCCGTCACGTACACGTTGCCGGCCGCGTCGACGTCGACGTCCTGGGCCGCCTCGTCGAACGAGCCGCCCGCGAATCCGGACAGGCTCAGCACCGGGTCGATCACGAGCTGCCGGCGCGGGTCGCGTTCCGGCACGGAGAACGACACGCTGCGGTCGCCATGCAGGACGAAGCGCGCGGCGAGTCGGCGCCCTCGCTGGAAAGCGACGGGCGGGGCCTGGCGGATCGTGGTCGCGCCGACCTCGGCGAGCAGCGCCCCGCTTGCGTCCGTGCGCAGCTCGCGCGCGCCGTCGAGCGCGATCCGCACGCGACCGAGGTCCGCTCCGGCGCGCACGACGACGTCGTACTCGAGCACCGCGCCGGTGAGCCGGTAGAGCAGGTCGACGCCCGGCCAGGCGGCGCGCTGGCGGACGCGCGCGAACAGCGGGATCCGCGCGTGACGCTCGCGCCCGAGCTCATTGAGCACGCCCGCGACGCGCCGTTCGCCGCGCACGGAGGCCGGCCCGCCGGCTGCGACCGGCCGCAGCGTCAGCGACCCCGCGGGCAGGCTCACGCGCGCGCCTGCCGCCGTCACGAGCAGCGCGTGCCCGGGCATCCGGACGCCGAAGCGGGCGTCGGCGGGGAGCTGCCCGCGGTTGGCCTCGAACGCCGGCGGCACGCCGGTCGCCTGCGCCGGCGCCGGCGCGACGACGGCGGCCGCCAGCAGCGCGAGCACGCAGCGCCTCAGCGCGGCCACAGCACGCCACTCCTCACCGGCAGGGTGCGGCGTCCGCAGCGGTCGCCGCCGAGCCGCACGCATGCCCGGAGGCGACCGCCGCGGGCGGAACGCACGCGGGCGTCGAAGCGGCCGGGCGCGGTGCGGCGCAGCCGCGCCGCCCCGGCCCGGCGTGCCGGCCGGCCCGCGTACACGACCAGCCGCCGCCCGTGCAGACGAGTCCCGCGCACGTGCGCGCGAACGCCGCCGCGCAAGCGTCGCAGCGTGACGCGCTCGACGGCGGGCGCCGCGCTCCGCGCGGTTGCGAGCCGCTCGCCGCCGGCCGCCGGCACCGCGGCCGCGGTCGCGGCCGAGCCGTACCAGCCCGGCCGGCTCACGCGGTTGTAGTCGCAGCCGCCCGCGCCGCCCGGCTCGAAGGCCACGATCGCCGAGCCGGCCACCACCACCAGAAGCCCTTCGCCCGCGGCGATGTGCGATCGCTGACTGCCGCCGCGCGGCAGCGTCGTGCACCAGCGGATCCGGCCGTCGGCCGCGTCGAGGCCGTAGAACGAGCCGCCGCCGCCGATCGCGTAGACGACGCCGGTCGCGACCGTCGGCCCGCCGACCATCCCGCGCTCGCCCGCGAACTCCCAGCGCAGCGCGTCGGTCGCCGCGTCGCGCGCCTGCAGCACGCGGGCCGGCGGGTCGACCGGGTTCGTGCCCCACATGACGAAAGCCGTGCTGCCCCAGAACGCCGGCGGGCGCGTGGTGTCGCGGCTGCCCGCGACGGCGCCGGTCGCCGCGTCGAGCAGCGCCGCGTCGACGGAGTCCGTGAACCACAGCCGCCCCTGGTGCAGCGCCGGCGCGGCCAGGCTCGTTCCCGCGTGTGAGCCGGCGCCGGGGAAGTACTCCCACGCGACGCCGCCGTCCGAGCGGCGCAGCGCGTACGTGTGCTGCCCGCCCTGGTAGAAGGCGTGCTGGGGCCCGAGGGTCACGTGGGTCGCCGCGAACAGGTCGCGGCCCCAGCGCGTCGATCCGTCGGCGGCGTGCAACGCCAGCGCCCGCCAGTTGTCGTGCGTGTAGACGACGCCGTCCGCCGCGACCGGCGCGTCTCCGGCGGCGGCGACCTCCTCGCGGACCCAGGCGGGCGCTCCGGTCGCCGCGTCGAAGGCGCGCACGTCGCGGTCGGTGGCGACGAACACGCGCCCGCCGTCGTAGGCCGGCGCCCCCGCGCGCGCACCCGTGAGGGTCCGGCTCCAGAGCGTCGTCCCGCCCGTGGCCGCGAGCGCGTGCAGGACGGGGACGCCGGTGGCGCTCGGGATCACGACCACGAAAATGCGGCCGCCGGCCACGAGCGGGTACGAGATCCGCGGGTCGTACACGTCCGGCGGCTCGAGGTCGCGGGCCCAGCGCGCGCGCAGCGGCGGGACGAGGCCGGGGACGTCGGCGGCGCCGCTGTGGGCGGGATCGATCCGGTCCGCCACCGCGCTCTGCGCGCCGGCGGCCGCGGGCAGCGCGAGCAGAACGGCCGCGACGATCACGGCCGCCGGCACCCCTCTCCTGACCAGCGTTCCTCTCACCGATCCCCGGCGCGTTCATACCACGCGCCGCCGGGCGGAGCGCCGGTCAGGTCATTGGTCGAACTCGTGCTCGTGACCCTGGCCCGTGCGCGGCTTGGAGCCGAAGCCGCGCTGCAGCCCGCCCGTGCTCACTCCAGGAGGAGGGCCGCCCGGCTGCGGGTCGCCGGCGCGGCCGCGCTGCTGCGGGCGGTCGGCGTCACGGCTCGGCTGCACCCGCTTGGGCTCGCCGCGCTGCTTCGGGAAGTGCGGCGGCCACGGGGCGTCGCCGAGCCCGCCCTCCTCGTCGCGCCGCGCCAGGTCGAGCAGGCCGTCGAGCACGCCCGGCTGCTCGTCGATGAACGCCGCGGGGTCGCCGACCGTCGCGAGCCGCTCGCGGACGGTGTCGAGCCGCAGGTCGCCCGGCTCCACGTCCGGCACCTCGTCCCAGGCGACCGCGCAGGACACGCGCGCGTCCGGCGTCGGCCGGACGGAGTAGCAGGAGGCGACGGTGCGGTCGCGGGCGTTCTGGTTGTAGTCGACGAACACGCCGTGCCGCTCCTCCTTCCACCACTTGCTCGTCGCCAGGTCGGGAGCGCGCCGCTCGACCTCGCGGGCCAGCGCGAGCGCGGCACGGCGGACCTCGAGGTGGTCCCACTCCGGATGGATCCGCACGTTGACGTGGATGCCCTTGGAGCCCGAGGTCTTCGGATAGCCCTCGAGGCCGTGCTCGGCGAGGACGTCGCGCACGACCATCGCCGTCCGCCGCACGGCGTCCCAGCCGATACCGGGCGTCGGGTCCAGGTCCACACGCAGCTCGTCCGGATGGTCGAGGTCGGCGCGCCGGGCCGGCCACGGGTTGAAGTCGATCACCCCGAGGTTGACGGCCCACACCAGGTGCGCGGCGTCGTTGGCGACGAGCTCCTCGGCGGTGCGGCCCGAGGGGAACGCGACGGTCGCGGTCTGCAGCCATTCGGGCACCTTCTGCGGCACCCGCTTCTGCCAGATCGGCTCCTCCATGATCCCGTTGACGAAGCGCTTCATGACGGTCGGCCGCTCGCGCACGTGCACGAGCGCGGCGTCGGCGATCTCGAGGTAGTAGGTCGCCAGGTCCAGCTTCGTCCAGCCGGGCTTGGGGAAGTAGACCTTCGCGGGGTTGGAGAGGCGGACCTCCTGCCCGGCCGCCTCGACGATCGTGAACTCGCTCTTCGCCACTCAGCGGGAGCCTAGACCAGCTTCCCGCTGCGCCCGGTCGACGGCGGCCACGACGACGTCCGGCGCCGCGATCCCGACGAACCGGAACTCGCTGTCGTCGGTCCCTGCCGTGTCGAAGTCGACGGTCCCGACGCGCAGGATCCGTTGCAGCAGCCGCTGGTCCGTGTTCACGTTCTGCACCCGGTCGATGCGGGTCTGCTGGACGCGCTTGGCGAGGATGCCGCGGCGGATGTAGAGCCGCTGCGTGGTGACGAGATAGCGCGTGGCCGTGCGCTTGACCATGCCGGCGACCACGACCAGGGCGAGCGCTGCCGCGCCAGCTAGGACGCCGACGAACACGCTCGCGATCAGCGCCACGACCACTCCGACGACGAGCGCGAGACCCGCGCCAAGGGCGTAGAAGCTCAATACCGCCCGCCATGACGGGTGGCCTTCGAACACGATCGTCTCGCCGGGATGCAGATCCATGCGCGCAGTGTCCTATACCTCCGGACTGGACGCGACCCCCTCCGATCGACGAGGATCGACCACACGCCGATGGTCCTCTCGAGCCGAGCGCCCAGGGTCGTGCTTCTGATGCTGCTCTTCGCATCGGTGGCGGCCGCATCCGCGAACGCGGCCGAGCGCGACCTCGTGCCACTCGGCGAGTGGGGCACCGGGGAGCAGGTCGGGCCGCGCGCCGAGGGGCTCGCGGTCGGCGCCGACGGCACGCTCGCGGTGGCCGACAGCTCGCGCGACCGCGTCGTCCTGTTCCGCGCGGACCGCACGCCGGCCGGCGGCTTCGCCGCCGACGACCCGCGCGCGATCGCGGCAGCTCCCGGCGGCTACCTGGTCGCCGAGAGGCACGGCGTCCGGCGCGTCGGCGCGACCGGCGCGACGGTGGCCGAGTACGCCGCCCACGACCCGCACGGCGTGGCGCTGGCCGGCGACACGGTGCTGATCGCGACCCGCGGCCGGATCCTGCGCTACACGCTCGCCGGCGCCGAGCTGCCCGGCTGGCCCGCATGGCTCGCCGACCCGCGCGGGCTCGCCGTCGCGCCCGACGGCAGCGTCTACGTCGCCGACCGCCTGCGCTGGCGGATCGAGCGCTTCAGCGCCGCCGGTGAGCACACCGGCGGCTGGTCGGCGGCCGACCCGCACGGCGTCGCCGTGGCTCCGGACGGCACGGTCTTCGCGGCGTCGAGCCGCACGCATCACCTGGCGTGGTTCAGCCCGTCCGGCGATCGGCTCGGCGAGCTGCGCGTAACCCACGCGAGCGGCGTCGCCGTCGACTGCCGCGGGACCGTCACCGTCGCCGGCAGCGCGGCGCGCCGGCTCTCCGCCTTCGGCGACGCCGGTGCCGCGCCGCCTCCATGCACCCCGCCGGTCGCCCCGCCGCTGCCCGCACGGCCGGTGCCGCCGCTCGTCGTGCCGCCGCCGCTCGCCGTCGAGCAGCCGGAGCTCGGCCGCACCGCCGCTGCGACGCCGGTCTCGGGCACGGTGCTCGTCGACGGCCGCCGGCTCGCCAAGCGCACGATCGTCCCCGTCACGACGGAGATCGACACGACCGACGGCCGCGTGGAGCTGGTGTTCGAGAAGACCTCGGGCGCCTTCCAGCAGGGCACGTTCAGCGCCGGCTCGTTCACGATCCACCAGGGCCGCGACCGCTCGCTCGTCGAGCTGCGGCTCACGGGGGAGGCGCCCGAGATCGAGGAGTTCGCCGGCGCTGCGCGCACGAGCGCCGGGCGTAGGCGCCGGCGCGTCTGGGGCCGCGGCTCGGGCGACTTCCGGACGACCGGCCGGCACGGCTCCGCGACCGTCCGCGGTACGCGCTGGCTGACCGAGGACCGCGCGACCGGCACGTTCATCCGCGTCGTCGAGGGCTCGGTGCTCGCCCACGCCTTCGACCGCAACGTCCGCCGGGTCGTCGACGCGGGGGAGACCTTCCTCGCGAAGCCGGCGTGCGTCAGCCGCCGCTCCTTCCGGATCCGTCTGCGCGTCCCGGTCGGAACGCGCGTCCGCTCCGCCCGCGTGCTCGTGGCCGGACGGCGCGTCCAGGTCATGCGCGGCGCCCGCATCACGGCGCCGGTCGACCTGCGCGGGCTGCCGCGCGGCACGGTCGACGTCCGGATCCGCGTCGTCACCCGCTCCGGCGCAGTACTGCGCGAGCGACGCACCTACCGCACCTGCCTCGGGGCCCGCGGATAGTGCACCGCCGCGGCGGACGCAGGGCGCGCGCGATCTCGGTCGTGATCGCGGGCGGCTGCGCGCTGCTGATCGGCGCCGCCCTGCACGCCACCGGCGCGCTGCACCGTCTCGAGCTGCTGACCGTCGACGTGCGCTTCGATGCCCGCGGGCCGCAGCCGCCACCCGCCGACATCGTCGTGGTCGGCATCGACGACCACACGTTCAGCCAGTACCCGTTCGTGCCGTATCCGCTGCCGCGCCGCTACCACGCCCGGGTGATCCGGCGGCTCGTCGACGCGGGTGCGCGGGTGATCGCGTACGACATCCAGTTCACGGAGCCGTCCGCCAGACCCGGCTCGGACATCGCGCTCGTCGATGCGGTCGAGGCGGCCCGCGACCGGATCGTGCTGGCCACGACCGAGACCGACGGCGCCGGCGGCACGCGCGTGCTCGGCGGCGACGACCTGCTGCGCGAGATCGGCGCCCGCGCGGGCAACGCCGTCGTCCCGGCCGACGACAACGGCGTCATCCGGCGGATTCCCTACGAGGTCGACGGCCTGCATTCGTTCCCCGTCGTCGCGGCCGAGATCGACACCGGCAAGGTCGTCGACGAGGAGCCGTTCAGGCCGGACGGCGCCTGGATCGACTTCCGCGGCCCGCCGGGGACGCTCGAGTATCGCTCGTTCTCGGACGTCGAGAAGGGGCGCGTCCCGGCGAGCGACTTCCACGACAAGATCGTGGTCGTCGGAGCGGTCGCCCCGTCGCTCCAGGACATCGCCGCCACGTCGACGTCGGGCGACGAGCTGATGAGCGGTCCCGAGATCCAGGGCGAGGCGATCGCGACGATCCTGCGCGGCATCCCGCTGCGGGCGGCCCCCGCATGGGTCGGCTGGGCGCTGCTGCTGGGCCTCGGCGTCATCCCGATGCTCGCCGGCCTGCGGCTGCGCCCGCTGCGCGGGCTCGTCGTCGCCGTCGTCGCGGGAGCGCTGTTCGCGCTCGGCGCCTACCTGGCCTTCCGCTCGGGCTGGATCGTCCCCGTGGTGGCGCCGCTGGCGACCCTCGCGATGAGCGCGGTCGCGGTGCTGGCGGTGCTCGGCGTGCGCGAGGCGATCGAGCGCCAGCGGACCCGCGACGTGTTCGCGCGCTTCGTGCCCGAGCGCGTGGTCGACGAGGTGCTCGACCAGGCGGACGCGGACCTGCGGCTCGGCGGCGCGCGCCGGGAGGTCACGGTCCTGTTCAGCGACCTGCGCGGCTTCACGTCCTACAGCGAGGGCAAGTCGCCGGGCGAGGTCATCGCGGTGCTCAACGAGTACCTGACCGAGATGAGCGACGCGATCCTCGATAGCGGTGGCACGCTGATCTCCTACATGGGCGATGGCATCATGGCCGTCTTCGGCGCGCCGCTCGACCAGCCCGACCACCGTGACGTCGCGCTCGCCACGGCACGCGACATGCTCGCGCGGCTCGACGACTTCAATGAGCGCGACGGCCGCGACTTCCGCATGGGGATCGGCATCAACACCGGCCCGGCGATGTGCGGCAACGTCGGCTCGGCGCGAAGGCTCGAGTACACCGCGATCGGCGACACGACGAACACCGCCGCGCGGCTCGAGGGCATGACCAAGGGCTCGGGCTACGCGGTGTTCGTCTCCGACTCGACGCGCGCGGGGCTCGTGGAGACGCCCGCGGACCTCGAGTTCGTCGACGAGCTCGCCGTCCGCGGCCGGCGCGCGAAGGTCCGTATCTGGGGCCTACGTTGCGAGGCCGAGGCGCAGCGGATACGGTCGGTCGAAGGTTCCGACAGGCGAGGTGAGTCGATGTACAAGGCCCGGCTGCACGAAGTGCCGTTCTTCAGCGTTCTCGGGAAGAAGGACCTAGAGCGGGTCGCTCAGCAGACCGACGAGGTGGACATCCCGGCCGGCAAGGTGATCACGCGCGAGGGCGACATCGGCCACGAGTTCTTCGTCATCGAGGACGGCACCGCGGAGGTCGTCAAGGACGGCCGCCACGTGGGCGACCTCGGCCCGGGGGACTTCTTCGGCGAGGTCGCCCTGCTGGAGGAGGAGCGCCGGACGGCGACGGTCACGGCGACCAGCCCGATGCGGCTGATCGTGATGACGCGGCAGAGCTTCCGGGCGATGGACCAGTCGATGCCGGGGATCCACGCGGAGGTCCACGCGCAGATCGAGCAGCGCCGCGCCTCGGTCAGCTAGGGCGCCGCGAGCGGGCGATCTCGAGCAGGCGGTCGCGGGTCTCCCGCGGCAGCCGCTTGACGTCCCAGTTCGTGAGCCGGATCAGCCGCACGGGTGAGCTGGCGACGACGGACGCGGTGCGCAGCTCGCGCTCGAGCACGCCGATCTCGCCGACCACGTCGCCGGGGCCGAGGCTGTCGATCAGCTGACCGTCGCGCAGCACGTCGGCCGTGCCGGACTCGATCGCGAGCATGTCGTTGCTGAAGTCGCCCTCGCGGATCAGCGTGGTGCCCATCTGGGCGCTGTCCTCGGTCGCGAAGGTCGCGATGCGGCGGCGGTCGGCCTCGGACATGTCCGCGAACAGCGGCACGGCCTTGAGGTGGTCGGGATCCATCGTCGGTTCCTACCATAAACGCACCTGACAGACCTGTCAGTAAGATGATCGTGTGAACGCACGCGACAAGCTCGTCGAGACCGCCGAGCGCCTGTTCTACGCCGACGGGATCACCGCGACCGGCGTCGACACGGTGGTCCGCGAGGCCAGGGTCTCGAAGCCGACGCTGTACGCGCACTTCGGCTCCAAGCAGGAACTCGTCGCCGCGGCGTTGCAGGCGCGCCACGAGCGTCGCGCGGCGGCGCTCGAGTCCGCCGCTGCCGAGGGCGGCCTCGCGGCGGTGTTCGCGCAGCTCGGCGAGTGGCACGGGCGCACGGGGGCACGTGGCTGCGGGTTTCTCAACGCCGCCGCCGAGCTGCCCGACCCGGCGTGCGCGCCGCGCGCGGTGATCGCGGCCGAGAAGGCGTGGCTGCAGGCGCTGCTGGCGCGGCTCGCCCGCGACGCCGGGCACGCCGATCCCGCGACGGTCGCGTCGCAGCTCCTGTTGCTGCTCGACGGCGTCGCCGGCCGCATCCTCGTTCAGGGGCCCCGAGCGGCTCCCGCAGCGCTCGCCGACGCCACCGCCGCCGCCGAGCGACTGCTCGCGTGACCGGCGCCTGGGACCGCCCGCTCGAGCGCTCCGGACGCCTGCTCGCCGGGCTCGTGCTGTTCGGCCTCGCGCTGGCGCTGCTCGTCGAGGCCGACCTCGGGCTCGACCCCTGGAGCGTCTTCAACCAGGGCATCTCGCGCCACACCGGCCTGAGCCTCGGCACGATCACGGTCATCGTCTCGATCCTGCTGCTGGGCGTCTGGATCCCGCTGCGCCAGCGCCCGGGGGTCGGCACGATCGCCAACGCGCTGATCGTCGGCCCCGTGATCGACATCGGGCTCGCCGTGATCCCCGATCCGGGCAGCGTGCCGGGGCAGCTCGCCTACATGGTGGTGGCGATCGCCGGCTCGGCGGTCGCGACCGGCCTCTACGTCGGCGCCGGCTGGGGCCCTGGCCCGCGCGACGGGCTGATGACGGGACTCGCGGCCCGCGGCGTGCCGATCGCCGCCGCCCGCGCGGGCATCGAGGTGACCGTGCTCGCGATCGGCTGGGCGCTCGGCGGGACCGTCGGCGTCGCGACCGTCCTGTTCGCCGCGACGATCGGGCCGCTGGTGAAGGTCGCCCTGCACCGCCTGGCCGTCCGGCCGCTCGTCGCGGCACGCTGATCGCGGCGCACGCCGATGCGCCAGACTGCGGCGCGTGCCGTTCGACCCGATCGCGGAGGCCCAGCGCCAGTGGGACGCCCACTGGGGCGACGCGGCGACGCCCGCCGTCGGGGCGGTCACCTCGATCATGCGCGCCCAGCAGGTGCTGCTCGCGCGGCTGAACGACCTGCTCGAGCCGTGGGACCTGACCTTCCCGCGCTACGAGGCGCTGATGCTGCTGCTCTACAGCAGCCGCGGCGCGCTGCCGCTGGGGAAGATGGGAGACCGGCTGCAGGTGCACCGCGCGAGCGTGACCAATGTCGTCGACCGGCTCGTCGAGCAGGGGCTCGTGGAGCGCGTGCCGCAGGAGACCGACCGCCGCAGCGTGCTGGCGCGGATCACCGACGACGGCCGCCGCGTCGCGCGCGAGGCGACGGAGCGGTTGAACGCCGAGCAGTTCGGGATGGGGCCGCTCTCCGATGCCCAGCGCGACGACGTCTTCCGCCTGCTGCGCCCGCTGCGTGAAGCCGCGGGCGACTTCGCCTAGAAGATAGGCGGCCCTCAAACTATCGGGAGTCAAACGGTATGACGGTTGCCACCCACGGCGACCTCGACGCCTGGCGCGAGCGGTACGCCGCCACCCCGGAGCGCGACACGTCGTTCACCACCCTGTCCGGAGAGCCCGTGCAGGCGCTCTACAACGACCCCGCGGATGCTTCCGGGATCGGGCTGCCGGGCGAGTTCCCGTTCACCCGCGGCGTGTACCCGAGCATGTACCGCGGCCGTCTCTGGACGATGCGCCAGTTCGCCGGCTTCGGCACGGCGGAGGAGACGAACGAGCGCTTCCGCTACCTGCTCGAGCACGGGCAGACCGGCCTCAGCACCGCGTTCGACATGCCGTCGCTGATGGGGCACGACTCCGACCACGCGCGCTCGCTCGGCGAGGTCGGCCGCGAGGGCGTGGCCGTCGACACGCTCGACGACATGGCGACGCTGTTCGGCGGGATCGACCTCGGCCGCGTCAGCGTCTCGATGACGATCAACGCCCCGGCGGCGATCATGATGGCCTTCTACGTCGTGGCGGCCGAGCAGGCCGGCGTGCCGCGCGACCGCCTCGGCGGCACGATCCAGGCGGACATCCTCAAGGAGTACATCGCCCAGAAGGAGTGGTGCTTCCCGGTCGACCCCGCGATGCGCCTGCTCGGCGACATGGTCGAGTGGAGCTCGCGCGAGCTGCCGCGCTGGCACCCGATCTCGATCAGCGGCTACCACATCCGCGAGGCCGGCTCGACCGCCGCCCAGGAGCTCGCCTTCACGCTCAAGGACGGGTTCACCTACGTCGAGCAGGCGATCGACCGCGGCCTCGACGTGGACGACTTCGCCCCCCGCCTGAGCTTCTTCTTCAACGCGCAGATCGACTTCTTCGAGGAGATCGCCAAGTACCGCGCGGCGCGCCGGATCTGGGCCCGCGAGCTGCGCGACACGTACGGCGCGCGCAACCCCAAGAGCTGGCTGATGCGCTTCCACACGCAGACCGCCGGCGTGTCGCTGACCGCGCAGCAGCCGCTCAACAACATCGTCCGCACCGCGATCGAGGCGCTCGCCGGCGTGCTCGGCGGCACGCAGTCGCTGCACACCAACTCGTTCGACGAGGCCCTCGCCCTGCCGAGCGAGGAGGCCGTCCGCATCGCCCTGCGCACGCAGCAGGTGATCGCGCACGAGACCGGCGTCACGAACACGATCGACCCGCTCGGCGGCTCCTACTTCGTCGAGGCGCTGACCGACCGCATGGAGGAGCTCGCCTACGAGTACTTCCACCGGATCGACGAGCTCGGCGGGATGGTCGAGTCGGTGAAGCGCGGCTTCCCGCAGCGCGAGATCGCCGACGCGGCGTACGAGCTGCAGCGCGAGATCGACGGCCGCGAGCGGATCGTCGTGGGCGTCAACGACTACCTCGAGGGCGACGGCCGCGAGCTCGAGCTGCTGCGCATCGACCCGGCGCTCGAGCGCAAGCAGATCGGCCGCGTGCAGGCCGTGCGCGCGCGCCGCGACGGGTCGGCCGTGGAGCGCGAGCTGGTCGCGCTCAGGACCGCGGCCGCCGACGAGCGCCACAACCTGATGCCGAACCTGGTCGAGTGTGCGCGCGTGCACGCCACCGAGGGCGAGATCGTCGGGGCGCTGCAGGAGGTCTTCGGCACCTACACCGAGACGCCCGTTTTCTAGAGCGGCCTGACCCGTTTAGGTTGTGGCCATGACCGATATTCGCGTGGGGGTGCAGGTCCAGCCGCAGCACTCCGACTACGCCGGGATGCGGCGGGCCTGGCTGGAGGCCGAGGAGCTCGGCGCCGACATGGTCTTCACCTGGGACCACTTCTATCCGCTCTACGGCGACCCGGACGGCAAGCACTTCGAGAGCCTGGCCTCGCAGGCGGCGCTCGCCGAGGTGACGACGCGCGCGCAGATCGGCGCGCTCGTGATGTGCAACTCGTACCGCAACCCGCAGTACCTCGCGGCCGCCCTGCGCACGGTCGACCACATCTCCGGCGGGCGCCTGATCGTCGGCATCGGCGCGGGCTGGTTCCAGCGCGACTACGACGAGTACGGCTACGAGTTCGGCACCGCCGGGTCGCGCCTGCGCAAGCTCGCGCGCGACCTGCCGCTGTTCAAGCAGCGCCTGGCCGCCCTCAACCCGGCGCCGCTCGGCCCGATGCCGATCATGATCGGCGGCACGGGGGAGCGGGTGACGCTGCGGATCGTGGCCGAGCACGCCGATATGTGGCACGGCTTCGGCGAGACCGACCGCTACCGCGCGAAGGCCGAGATCCTCGCCGGCCACTGCGACGCGGTCGGGCGCGACCCCGCGCAGATCACGCGCGTGTGGGGGGTCCCGGGCGGCGAGCCGAGCAAGGCCGAGGAGCTGCGCGAGGCGGGCGTGACGCACTTCACCGTCGGCATCGGCGGCGACGGGCACGGCTACGACCTCGGCCCGCTGCGCGACCTGGTGCGCTGGCGCGACGCCGGCTGAGCGCGGCTGGACGGCGCACGCGCCCTTGACTTCAAGCATGGTTGAAGGGCGATGATGGTGTCATGACGACCACCACCCCAGACAGCCACGTGCGGATCGCCGGCCTATGGGCGTCGAGCCCGCAGCCGCTCCCGTTCGCCCCGAAGCTCGCCGTGCGGGCGTTCCTGCTCGAGCGCCCCGCCGGCAACCTGATCGTCTACAGCAACGGCAACCTGCGCGGCGACGCGGACGCGATCCGCGCCCGCGGCGGCGCCACGCGCCAGTTCCTCAACCACTGGCACGAGGCGCTGTGGGGCGTCGCGCCCGCGGCGCTCGGCGCGCGGCTGATCGTCCACGAGGCCGACGCCGCGCAGGCCGCCGAGCGCGGCGCGCACGGAGTGACGTTCTCGCACCGCTTCACGCTCGACGACGACTTCGAGGCGATCCCGATCCCGGGTCACACGCCGGGCGCGACCGCGTACCTGTGGAACAGCGGCGAGCAGCGCCTGCTCTTCACGGGCGACTCGCTCTACCTGTCCGGCGGCGAGTGGGTCGACGGGCTGCTGGAGAGCAGCGACCGCGACGCCTACCTCGCCAGCCTCGCGCTGATCCGCGACCTCGACTTCGACGTGCTCGTGCCCTGGGCGGCGTCGATCGGGCAGCCGTACGCGTCCGCGGTCACCGCGGCGGAGCGACGCGCCCGGATCGACGCCTTGATACAGCGGCTCACGGCCTAGTCGTCGCCGGCGAGCGCGCCCGTGACGGTGCCGGCGCGGAACTGGCCCTCGAACGCGTCCTCGGGCGGGCCGATGTAGCGCACCGCGAACACGATCGCGCCGTTCATCCCGGCCCCCGCGCCGAGCTGCTGCTCGAGGAAGCCGCGCGGGTCGGCGTCGACGATGTAGACGTCGGCCTCGACGTCGCCGTCGGCGTTCGTGAAGCGGGACGCGGCGAGCGCGCCGCGATCGTCGGCGAGCGGCTCCTCGGTGAAGGTCATGCCGGTGGCGGCCAGCAGCCGCTCCAGCCGCGGGCGTTCGCGGTCGAGGCGGTCGCTCACGGCGTCGCCAGGGTCGTCGCCGTCGCCCAGTCGTTGGCCCGCGACGCGCGCACGAAGCTCGTCCAGTCGTCGGCGCTCTTGGCGGCCTCGAACGTCTCCTGCAGCTCGTCCGTCGCGCCGTCGAAGTACGCAGCGGCGAGCGTCGTCTCGCCGACCAGCGCGGCGAGTTGAACGCAGGCCAGGTAGTTGTTCGGGTAGCTCGTGCGGCCGGTGAACGGAGGCGAGAGCGCGGCGCAGACCTTGCGCGTGAAGTACTCGGTGACGCCCTCGTTGAGCGGCTGGCTGATGCCGATCAGGGCCTCGTCCGAGTGCTTGTGCAGGCCCTCGTGGATCATCGTGCCGACGTCGCCGTTGTCCTTGTGGATCCAGACGCGGCCGTCGCCGTCGACGAAGCCGTTGAGCGACTTGGTCGCCCAGACCGTGGCGCCGTAGTGGTTGATGCCCGCGAGGTTCCAGTCGTCGTCGCCGACCACCGCCACGTGCCCCGCGATGCCGCGGCCCTCGCCGCGCGCGTTCTCGACCATCGCGCCGAGGTGGTCGGCGATCGCCGCGTCGGCCTCGATCGCGGGCGTGTGCGCGACGATGCCGCCCGGCTCGAAGACCTGCAGGCGCACGACGGCGTCGAGGTACTCGTCCGTGGACGTTCCCTCGGCCTCGAGCCAGACCTGCTTCTGGGCCATCGTGCCGCCGATCATGATCACGGCCTCGGCCATCTGCGCGTTGTCGCAGGCGGCGACGAAGCCGGCGAGGACGGTGGCGTCGCCGTAGACCAGCTGCCGCTGCGCGGGGTCGGCCTCGATCTCCAGGCGCACGCGCAGCAGCCCCCAGCTCACCTCCTCGGCGGCGAGCCAGCGCATCTTGTCCAGGAACGTCGTGAACAGCAGGTCGACGAGCTCGCTCATCGCCACGTCGTCGCAGATCTCGACGAAGACGTCGCGCCACGAGTCGGACGTGAGCGCGTAGCGCTCGGTGTCCGACGCATCGGTGATCATCGCCCGGATCTGGTCGAGCTCCAGTGCCGAGGTGCCGACCTCCTCGATCAACCACCGCAGGCCCTCGGACAGCGGGAGCTCGAGGTCCGCGACGGCCTCGAAGATCGTCTCGTCGTCGCACACGGCGACGAAGAACGTCTTCCACGCGCCGGTATGCAGCGGGGTCTTGTCGGTCGCGCCGGTGACCAGCGAGCGGATCTGCCCGTACTCGATCGACGAGGCGCCGCCGGCGGCCGCGCGGACCCAGTCGAGCGCCGTGTCGACCGGCGCGGCGAGTCCCTGCACCGCCCGCACCATCTCCGCGGCATCGAGCGCGTCCGCGATGCCGTCGCGGTAGCCGCCGCGCAGCACCCGGCCCTTGTCCGTGTCGGACAGGCCGGCGAGGTGCGCGATCACGCCCTCCTCGTCGACGTTGACGTCGTCGAGCATGTCGTCGAGCTGCTCGAGCGCGTCCGCCGTCGCGGTCTCCTGGCGCTGGATCACTCGGCCGAGGTGGCGGTTGCCGTACGTCGCACCGATCTGGGCCGCGATGGCACGCGCGGCGCTCGGGCCGGGCGCGCGCGAGATCTGCAGCGCGTGCGCATCCACGCCCGCGATGGGACCCGCCGCAGGAGGCGCCTTCTGCATGGTCTGAGCGGGCTCCTCCGGCGTCCGGTCCCGCCGTTCGTGCGTGGGTTCGGGGCGCGTCGCGCGACTATCTCACAGATCTTGTAGGCTCCGCCAATGGCCGATTGGTCGGACCAATTCTCACGCCATCCACTGCCCGAGCAGATCGCCGGCCGGGTGCTCTCGCTGATCTCCGAGCGGCGCCTGAAGCCCGGGCAGCGGCTGCCCCCGGAGCGCGAGCTGGCCGGCGCCATGGGCGTCAGCCGGTCGTCGCTGCGCGAGGCGCTGCGCGCGCTCTCGATGCTCGGCGTCACCGACATGCGGCACGGCGACGGCACGTACGTGACGGCGCTCGACCCGGCCGGGCTGATGCGCCCGCTCGGGCTCGTGCTCTCGCTCAGCGACGCCGGCTTCGAGGACCTGTTCGAGGCGCGCAAGATGGTCGAGCCGCGGCTCGCCGGCCTCGCCGCCGAGCGCGCGACGCCGGACGAGCTGGCCGCGCTCGAGCGTTGCGCGGCCGAGTCCGACGCCTCGGTCGACGACGACGAGGCGTTCATGCGCATCGACCTCGAGCTGCACGGCCTGATCTCGGCCGCCGCGCGCAACGTGCTGCTGGCGCGGCTCGTCGACTCGATCGGCGAGCTCGCGATCGCGAGCCGCCTGGCGACCACGAGCGTGCCCGGCCTGAAGGAGCAGAGCGTCCGCGACCACCGCGCGATCGTGCGCGCGATCGGCGCGCGCGACGCCGACGCGGCGGCGGCCGCGATGCTGACCCACCTGGAGAACGTCGAGCGCCGCCGGCTCGCCGCACGCGAGGAGGAGCGCACGAGATGAGGCTGGCACGGGTGCAGGTCGACGGCGGGACGCCCGGCCTCGCGGTCGAGAGCGAGGGCGCGCTGCGGCCGCTCGGCGAGGACCTGCCGGCGCTGATCGCCGGCGGCAGCGCGGCGCTGGCGGGCGCCGGCGAGCCGCTCCTGGATCCGCGGGTGCTGGCGCCGGTCGCGCCCGGCAAGGTCGTCGCGATCGGCCTCAACTACCTCGACCACATCCGCGAGAGCGGGCAGCCCGCGCCCGAGCGGCCGCTCGTGTTCGCCAAGTTCCCCTCGAGCATCGTCGGGCCGGGCGCCGCGATCCGCCTGCCCCAGGAGCTCACAGCGCGCGTCGACTGGGAGGTCGAGCTCGGCGTCGTCATCGGCCGCGCGGCGCGCCGCGTCTCGCGCGACGACGCGCTCGAGCACGTCTT
>CAWJNK010000007.1:0-61058 GCA_963844205.1 uncultured Solirubrobacteraceae bacterium | reverse complement strand
GGATGCGCGTCTGCGCTACGCCCCTAAGAACGCCAGCACCGCGAGCCAGCGCCGATGGTCGTCGGCTACTTTCCAGCAGCTGGAGGCGCTCTCGAAGATGCTGGCCACGTGCACCTGCACGGCTCGCTGATGCCGAGGCGCTCGCCGATGCCCTGATTTGAGGGGGATGCAGGTATCAGCTGCAGCACCTCGCGCTCGCGCGACATCAGCTGCGCGATCGGGTACATCAACGCGCTGCTGACTGGAACAGCTGCAACACGATCGTGGGGTCGAGCACCGAACCGCCCTTCGCGACACGCTTGACGCCTTCCGCGAACTCATCAAGATCCTGGATAGCGCCTGCTCCTTCAGCATGTAGCCGACACCGGCAGCGCCATCAGCGAGCGGCGTCATGGCGACGCCGATTCGACATAGTCGGGACAAAATAACAATGCCCACGCCCGGTCAGCTCGCGAATCTGGCGCGCGCTGGGCTGGATTGCCCTCATCCGTGTGGGTTTGGGGGTATCCGTATGTCGATCCGATCGCGACGTCGGGCGAGGCAGGCACGTACCTTCGCCAGCAGGTCCTCGGCGTTCGAGCTCTGGGCGACAACGTCGAACCCGCCCGCAACCAGCGGGTTCCGCGCGATGCCTTCGCGCGAGAGACAGCGGCATCACGTCGTCGGCGAAGAGACAACGCGCGCGGCGGCATCTCGGCCCGCAACGTGGTGCCCTTCGCCGCCGGGCTCCAGACGCGCAGCTTCCCGTCCAGCGCCTCCACCCCGGTCAGCCCGGCCGCGCAAACCCGAGCCACTTGCCGGGATCAGCTCCGCCGATGCCGTCATCGGCGACCTGGACGACGAGCTGCCGTTGTCACGCCGGTTCTGACCTCCGCGCTCGCGCACGACGCGTTCGCGTACTTCGCGACGTTCGTCAACGCCTCCCACGCGAGGTGATCAGGCGGCAACCTCGACCCGCACCCCGGCAAGCCAGGGCCGTGGACCTTTGACCGTAAGCTCCACCGGCAACACCACTGCGGGTCATGACCGACTTCAGCGCCGCCCGAGGCCGTAGTAGCGCAGCCACGGCGGGATGGATGCCCTGCGCGAGCTCACGCAGCTCCTTCAACGACGCCGCCAGATCCTCGCGCGCCGCGCTGAGCAGCCGCTCCTCCTCCGAATTGGGCTCCAGCGCGCGTCGAGCACGGCGCAGTCCAAGCGCCAAGCGACCAGCCGCTGCTGAGCACCGTCGTGCAGGTTGCGCTCCAGCCGCAGGCGCTCGGAATCGCCAGCCGCGACGAGCCGGCGCGCGCGATCCCTTGAGATCCTCGAGGCGAGCGCGCAGCTCGACCTGCAGGCGAGCACCTTATCGAGCGCCAGAGCAGCCGCCGCCGCAACCGCATCGAACCTCATCGCGCTCATCATCCGGGCAGCAGTATAGTCGTATGGGTTGGGCCGCAGTGCTGCCGTCTTGCGGTCGATCAGCGTCGATGTCGGCCCGCCCTCGAGCTTCGATAGCGCCACCGCCTCGCCCGTCCACCACCGGCCCAGCTCTCGAGACTCCGGCAACCAGTTAACGAACGTCAGCGACTCGTAGCGGAGCGCGCGTGCAAGCGCATCGCGCGGCGCAGCAAGACCGGGATCAGCGCAAAGACTCGACGACCAGACCGGCGACGGCTGAGCAGACGAGACGCGCATGAAGAAGACCGATCAGAGACGCGATCGGCGCGAACCCAAGGACCACGAAGGTGACGCCAACAATCGGGACGACTGCGGCGGCTGATGGAAGATGCCCAGTCAAGAGGCACCGCGATCATGACCAGAGCGCCGGAGCGAGGCGAATCGACCAGCAGCGCGACCGAGCAGCACGCCGGCCGCCTGCGCGCCGCCTGCGTTGATAGCACAGCAAGGCGACACCCCGCCGAGCATCAGCGCGCTGAGGATGACAAGCTGCACGCGCAGGAGCGTCTCGGCGGCGCCCCTGGTTCGTGCACGAGCGACGAAGGACGTTGCGAGGGCCGAAAGTTCACCAAGCAGCAACCCGCGACCGATCTGGAGTGAACGCGGTCACATAAATCCGGCGATAACCACAAACGCGCTCCCACGGGTCGCTGCAGCCGAGCCGGCAACAGGAGAGGCAAGAAAGACGTGCAGAAAACCCGCCGACAGGCAGGAGGTCCATCGCCCACCCCAGCATCTTAAGGCAACCCGGCGTTCGCCCACTGGGGCGTACTGGTGATCGCGATAAGGAAACCCGGCGGCGACCATCAACGGACCGAACCTGCTCTCCGGCCGTCGCGACCACGCGACCAGCCCGCTGAAGACGTAAAGAGGATGATCCAGTCGAGGAGCGAGGCCCGGACCCGGCTGCTCGGCGTGATCGCTGCCAACGCGAGCGTAATCGCTGCCGCCGCGGCCACACAACCGAGGCACGCGATGGTCCACCGCACGAGCGGCTTCGGCGTTATGCCAACGCCGCCAGTGTCCTGCACGGGCATCGCCGCGCCCATATCTCCAGCTCCTCGTCGGCGGGCCGACGCTGAACGCACCCCTCTCGCAACGCGAGCGCGAGAGAAGCCGCGCACAGCGGCGCGGATCAACAGACTTCCACGCGAATCCTATCCCGTGGCGCGACGCCAAGCCCACCGCCCAACCCAGCCCTAGCAACACGTCCGAGGATGCCCTTTCCCGGACGCGCCCCCCTCGAGACTCCGCATGGGATCGAGCTCCGCACGGCTCGCCACGGCAGCTCCTCGGGACGTGTTTCGCGCCGTGAGCGAGACGCACGCCGGCGCGGCCGGACACTCGCGGTTGCCGCCAGCATCAGTTACGGACAGGGTCAGGGACATCGCATCGCCGGTGTGTGTCAGGCAGACGACGCCTGCTTTGCTGAAGAGCGAGCGGACGTGCTGCGCTGCCGCCGCGCTCTCGTTGGACGACGAGCAGGCGCGCAGGGGTGAGACTCCTGCTTCTCAGCAAGGGAGCTGTCTTGGCGCTCCAGTTCGACCCTCCGGTCGCTGCTCAGTTGGACGACGACCAGCAGTCGCGACGGAGAGCCCTGCGGCGCGATTGCGCTAGCTGTCGCTTGATAGCGCGCCCTATCGCGTGTGCCTCGGAGCGGCAGGGCGGCTACCCGTTCCGGGAGCTCAGGGCCTCAGGACAGCAGCGTTGCGGCGTGGTCCGGCACGTAGGTCTGCGTCTCGCGCGGCGGCCGCTCGTACCCGCGTGGCGCGGGGCGCTTGGGCAGCTTGAGCGACGGCCGGACGACGTCTTCGTAGTCGAGCGACGACAGCAGGTGGGCGATCATGTTCAGGCGCGCGCGCCGCTTGTCGTCGCTCTCGACCACGAACCAGCGCGCCTCGGCGATGTCGGTGTGCACCATCATCTGGTCCTTCGCCTGCGAGTAGTCCTCCCAGCGGACAATCGACTGCAGGTCCATCGGCGAGAGCTTCCACTGCCGCATCGGATCCTTGAGGCGCGACTTGAACCGGGCCTGCTGCTCGGCGTCGCTAACGGAGAACCAGTACTTGCGCAGCAGAATGCCATCCTCGACGAGCATCCGCTCGAAGATCGGGCACTGGTGGAGGAAGCGGTGGTACTCCTCCGCCGTGCAGAAGTCCATCACCTTCTCGACGCCTGCGCGGTTGTACCACGAGCGGTCGAAGAGGACGATCTCCCCCGCCGCCGGAAGGCGTGCGATGTAGCGCTGGAAGTACCACTCGCTGCGCTCGCGCTCGGTCGGCGCGGGAAGCGCGGCGATGCGGGCGACACGCGGGTTGAGGTACTGCGTGACGCGCTTGATCGTGCTGCCCTTGCCGGCGGCATCGCGACCCTCGAAGACGATCACGAGCCGTGCGCCCTCGGCGCGGATCCACTCTTGGAGCTTGACCAGCTCGCCCTGGAGCCGGATCAGCTCGCGCTCGTAGACGTCCTTCGGAAATCGCTTACCGGACTGCGGGGCGGCGGCGGACCTCTCCGGAGCCGACCGCTTCTGGCGCTTCGCTGTCTTCGTCGCCATGCTCCGAAGCGTACGGCGTCGCACTCGCTATCGCCTGCTTTGCGCAACTCAGCCGTGTTGCTGCGTGAGTGCTCCTTCCGCGATCGGAGCAGGCCGCTTACGTCGCGTGCGTCGCTGCTTGGCGATGAATGGAGCACTCTGCGGGCCGCTCGCCAACGGGTTCCTGGCGGTCAATCTGGACGAGGACCGGCGGCGAGGAAGTCGCGCTTCCCCGCCGCCGGTCGCGTTGAGTCTTCAGACTTGCAGCGAGCTATGGACGGGGACCATCGCGCGCGGCGAGCGTGGACCGCGTCGATGATCTCCGTGTTGTCGATGCCCTGGAGGTAACCGCATCGCTTACACACCCTGTCGCTCCGCTGGCCGAGCGTAGTCGTGTTCATGACCGCGGCACTACTTTTCGTCCTGACGCCCACAGCCATTGCGCAACCGCCCGAGTGCGCCTACGTCTGTACCGCCGATGGCGACGGCGGGTATACCTGCTCAAGGCTTTGCGAATGACACCAATCCCGCCTCCGCGCTAATCACCCGTTAACGCGATTCGTGCTTGCGGCGCTAGGCCAACGCCGACACGGGTCACCACGCGGCTGGTCGCACTACTGGCGCGCGCGAGCGTCGCCATCACCCTCGACCGGACCGGGCATCGGTCCAGGCAACGAGCAGGAGGCCGCCGGCGTGTGGCGAATACCTCGGGCGGCTGTCAGGGCAGACGTAGCTCAAGCGGCGGCTGGACATCTGCGCCGGCCGGCGCCTCGCCCTTCCGGCCTCTCGGACGCGATCGCGCGACAACCATGCTGAGAATGAGCGTGCCCGGGCGACATTCGTAAAGGTAACTACCTTCCGTCAGTCAATAAGGCACACCAAGTCGTAGCCGCTCAGGCCCAGCCGCGAGCGTGTCTGGGGCGGTAGGGCTGTATGCCCGACACGGCGGCGCCTGCGCATACGACGGAGCCGGTCCGGGCTCGGCCCGTAGGGCGTGAGAGTTCCGTTCGGTCGTCTCTTTGGGGGCGTCCGAGGTCGCCGTCTTTGAGGCGGTAGCTGTCGCCTTTGAGGGCGAGGATCTCGGCGTGGTGGACGAGTCGGTCATGGCGGCGGCGACGACGTCGTCGTCGCCGAAGATCTCGCCCCAGGCGGAGAACGGCTTGTTGGACGTAACGATCAGCGAAGCGCTCGTAGCGGCGGCTGACGAGCATGAACATCAGGTTGGCGGCGTGGGGGTCAAACAGGATGTAGCCGACCTCGTCGACGATCAGCAGCGGGATCCGCTGGAGGGGATCGAGCTTGGCATCGAGGCGGCCTTCGCGTTGGGCGTCGGCCAGGAGGACGACCCATTCGGTGGCGGTGCGGAAGGCGACGCGGTGGCCGGCCAGGCAGGCGCGGATCCCGAGCGCGATCGCCGGAGAGCAAGCGCAGCTCGTCCCTAGGCTGCGTGGACAACCCGCGCGGCAATCAACGCGGCAGTGGCTGCGATGAGAAGCCAGGCGGGGCTTCGTCCACGTAGCGGCGGACGGGAGGATCAGACCAAACTCGCCGACGGTGCTTGCCTCGCGTGTTCATCGTGCAGATCGGTGGTCGTCGCCGACGCTTAACAGGGGGGTATGCGGGCTCTCGCGAACGTGAGATAACCCCACGGAAGCCTTGTGCGCTGCGTTCGCCTAACTGTCGCCGCATTGGTCGCCGCGTTCGCCGCGGTGCCGTCGGTCGCGGCGGCGGACGGGGTGGCAGGACGGATCTTCACGGTGGCAGGGCCCGTCGGCGGTGCGAAGGACATCGCGAGCGTTGCCGCGATGAGCGATGGTGGCTTCCTGTTCCTCGAACGCGACTTCGATACCTGGGCGATCCGTCGTGTCGCGCCTACCGGCGCGATCTCCACGGTGGCGCAGGGGTCGTCGTTCTCGGGCGCTCCGTCGCAAGTAGCTCCGGGCAAGATCGCCGCGTTGCCGAGCGGAGGGTTCCTGCTGCCTGATTCGTCCTTTGGCCGGGTCTTCGCGGCGACCCTCGACGGCCGGATGACTCGACTTGCCGGCACGGGGGTGCCTGGAGTGAGCGGTGATGGCGGTCCCGCTATCGCGGCGGCCCTCGCGACGCCGATCGCTGCCGTGCCCGAGCGAAACGGCGGGATCCTCATCGCCGACCAGGGAGCCAGTCGGATCCGGCGCGTCGGTCCGGGCGGGATCATCTCGACGGTAGCGGGCACCGGCGAGGAGGGGTTCGCGGGGACGGCGGTCCGGCGACGCGGGCGCTGCTGTCGACGCCGTCCGATGTCGCGCCGACGCCGGACGGTGGCTTCTTGATCGCGGATTCGCGGAACAGCCGGTTCGTCGCGTCGATCCCGGTGGCACGATCTCGACGATCGCCGGTCCCGGGCTTCGCCGGGACCGTGACACGCAGACCGCCCAGCCTCTACTCGGCGATCTTTACGGCGTCGAAGCCACGCGCGATGGTGAATTCCTGACTGTTGACCACAACGGTCATGTGTTGCGCTTCGCCGCCACCGGGCGGCTGACGCACAAGTGGGGAACGGCTGAGCTGTGGGTGTCGGGCCTGCTGTCCGGCGAGATGGCCGTCGGAGACGGCAGCCGACCGGGCAAAGCCCTGATCTACCTTCCCTCCGACGTCGCCGAAGCAGCTGACGGAGGCGTGCTGATCGGTGAGTCAAGCGGCCGTGTGCGCTACATCGCCCCGCGCAACCCGGCGCTGCTCGCCGTCGCGGCCGAGGCCTACGACGCCCACTCCGATCGCCGGCAATTCGTGATGCCATACCGCACCACGCGGTCCGCGGCCGTGACCTGGACGCTAAGACACGGCGCTGCGGTCATCGCGAGCGGCGTGCGGTCGGCGGCCGAGGGCCTCCGCCAGCTTCGCATCCGCAGATCGTTCGTCCCCGGGCCTCACACGATCGAACTCGAAGCGACCGAAGCGGGCCGACGCGCTACCACCCGCGTGAGCGTCTTCCTCGGAGGGGAGCTGACCGCACGCTGGGTGCGGCGGCTCGAACGCTATGCGACCCCAGAGCCGTTTGATGACGACGACGGCGGCGGAGTCCACTACCGGCGGGCCGGTTGCCGGCGCATCTCCGACCGCCAGGTCGACTGCCGATGGGCAGCCGTCCCGATCGTGGACTACAAGCCGCAGCGGTTGAACGGGTGGTGGATCGTTCGGCTCCACCTCGACCGCACCGGGCAGATCACCACGCGCATCTACGAGCCACCCAACCGCGGACGCCCAGATGGCTTCCGGAAGCGGCCGCGATATCTAGGACCAGCAGAGCCTGTGGACCTCATGTGCCTGACCTCACGAGGTTCGTGCGGTTAGCGCTCGAGCAGCGCAAAGGCGCGACGTTCGCCGGGAGATCGACGAGCCGGCACTGTGATGAGCAAAGCCGCGCCCGTGTTCGTCAGGCTTGGAGGGGCGCGACGATCCGTCTCGGACGATCAGAGGGAGCGAAGTCCAAGAAGTCCGCTGCGCGACAAGCGGAGCAGACAGTGTACGCTCGCCGAGGACCATTGCGCTGGCTGCGTGGCCGTGGGAAGTGGCCATCGGCGGCGTGGCTGAACCTAACTACCTTCAGCCATGCGACCTCCGTCTTCGCGGTTCGGGAATCTGCTCCCGCTGGGTGCGTCGATTGCAGGCGCGGTGGCTCAACCGTGGAGTACTGCCGCGGCGCCGTAGCGTGGCGTGCAGCGCAACAGCTATCGAGCGTCGCCTACTGAGACGATGGTCCGAGCGCTGTCTCTGGCGGCTTTACGTTCATGAAACGAGCGCAACCTCTCGGTGGTCTGTCGGGCGCCCCACGTCGTGCGCGTGGGTTGCACCCGGAGTGAGCGTCGTGGCACCGCACACGCGAGCGCACATGAGCAGCCACCACCCGCGCTGCGGCGCTGAACTGAACCGTTCGTCCCGATCACCTTCCGCCAACGGCACGGCCCGGCGGCTGGCCCGGTCGAGCTCGGGGTGAACCACGAACTACGTCATCACGGGCAGCTCATCGTCTACGCGAACGCGCCGCGCCGTGCCTTTCCCGCCAGCTGGGCCGCCACTCGTCGGCGCGTGTCGAGAACGGGCGGTCGGCTCCGACTCATGGGCACCGGCGGCCAACGGGGCCGCCGACACGAGAGGAGCACGAACGATGACCCATGTGACCGCCCAGATGTCGGTGTCCCTCGACGGCTTCTACACCGGACCGCGAGACACGCAGGCGCCCAAGGACATGAGCGGCTGGATGCGGGGCCCCGAAGCGCCGGGTTTCTTCCGGGTCACCCGCTGGGTCGTCGACGCCATGGCGTGGCGCGAGCGGCAGGGCTTCGCCGGCGGCGAGCAGTCGATCAACTCGGAGATCGTCGCGGAGACGTTCGCGGCGGCCGGTGCCTATGTCATGGGCCGGCGCATGTTCGACGCCGGCGAGGTCCCCTGGGGCGAGGAGCCGCCGTTCCACGCCCCGGTGTTCGTCGTCACCCACCGTTCCCGGGACGTGCTCGCACGCCAGGGTGGCACCTCCTTCACCTTCGTCACCGAAGGACTCGAGCGGGCCATCGAGCTGGCCCGCGACGCCGCCGGTACCAAGGACGTGGCGGTGGCCGGCGGCGGGGAGCTCCTGCGCCAGGTGCTGACCGCCGGGCTGCTCGACCAGCTCGAGGTGCACATCGCCCCGGTGCTGCTGGGCGACGGCCAGCGCCTGTTCGACCCCAGCCTCGGCCTCGGCGCGGACGACGGCATCGAGCTGGTCCCGACCCGGGTCGTCCAGGCGCCCGAGGTCACCCACATCCGCTACACCGTCACCGGGCGGTCGAAGCTGATGCTGGACGATCGCGGCGCCAGCGGCGACCTGGTCGGACCGGCCCAGCCAGAGCACTGAGAGAGGAGCGAGCTGTGAAGTACATGCTGCTGATCTACGGCAACGAGGAAGCCTTCAGCTCGGTGGGTGCGGAGACCTTCGCCGAGATCGTCCGCGCGACCGATGCCCTCAACCAGGAGCTGTTCGAGTCGGGTGAGCTGGTCGGCGCCTATGGCGTGGCCGACCAGGTGAACGCCAAGATGGTCCGGGTCGCCGGCGGGACGCCGGTGGTGACCGACGGCCCGTTCGCCGAGGTCAAGGAGTACCTGGGCAGCTTCACGATCCTCGACTGCGACAGCCTGGAGCGGGCCCTGGAGATCGCGGCCCGCAACCCGGCGGCGCGGTACTGGGGTGTCGAGGTGCGGCCACTCATGCACGAGGCCGACGTCGGGCCGTGACCGACTGGCGGGCCGTCTTCAGTCCGCCTCGCTCGTGGCGGGACGCCGCTCAGCGTCCGCCCTGAGCCTGGCCGTCACGACCTCATGGCCTGCGGCCGAGGCGGCAGGGTATCCGGTGACGGCGGTCAGGTACGTGCTGCGCTGCAGGCTGCTCACGCGCATGTTTCCGTCTGCGGATGCGCGAACGGTGGCCGTGCGCGGCTCGTTGCGCAGCAGGGCGATCTCGCCGAAGCAGTCGCCGCGTCCCAGCGTCTCGACGACGCGTCCGTCGCGGACCACGTCGGCCCGACCGGACTCGACGACGTAGAAGCGCTCGCCGCGTTCGCCCTGCTCGAACACCGCCTGCCGAGGCGCGAACTCGGCATGCTCGAGCCCGGCGCCGAGCTGTTCGATCGTCGCCGCGGGGAGCGCACCCAGCATGCGGACGCCACGCAAGATCTCGATGTCCGAATCGCGCACGCGCATCCGCGCATCGAGCCGGCGCAGCGCGGGCCAGCTGGCGGCCACGGCCAACGGCGCGACGAGGCCGACCGCGACGAGCGCGAGGCGAACGCCGAACAGCTCGATGACCACCGGCGCCAGCAGGCCGCCGGCCGCGACCCCGAGCGTGAGGATCGCCTCGAAGCCCGCGAACATGCGCGCAAGGACGGTCTCGTCCGCCAGCCGGGCCAGCAGGGTGAAGCCGCCGACGTCGATCAGCGCGTTGCCGATGCCGACCAGGCCGAGCAGGACGATCGCCGCTGCCAATTCGGGAACGGCGCCGATCAGCGCCAGCGGCGCGCCGAACAGCGCGATGCCGACGCCGAACCAGCTGGCGAGCCCGCCACGGCGGACCAGCCCGAACGCGAAGATCGAGCCGAGCACGCCACCGGCGCCGACGGCCGCATTCAGAACGCCGACGCCCGCGTCTCCCGTGTCGAGCAGGTCGATCGCAACCACCACGGCGAACACGGTCAGGCAGCCGCGCGTGAACGTCTGCACCACCCCGAGCCCTGTGATCAGCCCGAGCGTGCGGTCGGCCGCGATGGTGGTGAAACCCTGGAGCATCTCGCGGCCGCCACCGCGCGCGGTCTCCGCCCGCGGCGGCGCGTCGTACGGAAGCGCGACGACGACCAGAGCCGCCAACAGCGACGCGGCGGAGCACACGGCGAAGACCGCGGCCGGCCCGCTCGCCGCAAGCAGGATTGCCGCGACCACCGGCCCGCCGAGCGTGGCGAGCGAGTCGAGCATGCCGCGAACCGCATTCGCGCTCGTCAGCTCCTGAGGCGACTTCGCCAACGCGGGCAGCAGTGCCGAGTGCGCCGGTCGGAACAGCGTCATGGCGACCGTGGCGATCACGGCGAAGCCATACGTCGCGGCCGGCGGGCCGCCGGCGGCCGTCGCCACCGCGGCGCATCCCAGCATCACGGCGCGGACGACTCCGACGCATGTCAGTACCCGCTCACGACGAACCCGGTCGGCCATGGTCGCGAGGAACGGCGCCACCAGCGCTGCCGGAGCCATGCGGGCGGCCGTGACCGCGCCGACCGCCGCAACGCCACCGTCGCGGAACGCCACCACGCCGAGCGCAACCATGAACGCGCTCTCGCCTGCCCACATCGCAGCGAACGAGATCTGGGCACGGCGGAGCGTTGCGCTGTGCGCCACCTCGCGGAGCGCGGCCAGCCGATCGCGGAACCTCGAAGAGACGCGAGCCACTTCGACGTGACTATCGCAAAGCGCGCCCCGAGCCCGGCGCGGTGGCGGCCGGAGAACCCGTTCGAGCTGCTCTGAGCGGCTCGGTCCGGGTGACGCAATCACCCGGGTGATTCCGCGGCGGCGGCTTGACTTCGCGCTTTCGCTCCCGCGAGGATCGCGCCGAAGGTGACGGCAACGTCGAGCGGAACGGGTGCAAGCGTGAAGCGTGCGACGAGACGGGTCATCCTGGGGCGCCGGTCGTACGCGGAGGCCATGACGCTCGATCATCTCCGGCAGCAGCCGCGGCGGGTGTCGATCGTGTGGGGAGTCGCGCTGTTCCTGGTCCTCGTGATCGTCCTCGCGCTGCGCCCGCCGCCGGCGGGCCAAGCGTCGAGTGGCGATCCTTACGCCGTCGAGCTCGTCCAAGACACCAACGCGGACCCGAACGTGGTGGAGACCACGATCGTCGCGGATGAGGTGACCATCGACGTCGGCAACGGTGTGACCGCGAATGCCCAGGCCTTCAATGGCTCTGTTCCGGGCCCGGAGTTCCGTCTGAACGTCGGCGACACGGTCATCGTTCACTTCGAGAACCGCCTCGACAACGAGGTGACCGGCATCCACTGGCACGGCATCGAGCTCACCAATGCGAGCGACGGGACGCCGCTGACCCAGAACCAGGTGCCGCCGGGCGGCAAGTACCTCTACAAGTTCAAGGTCTCACGTCCTGGGGTCTTCTGGTACCACCCGCACCATCACGCGTCGACGAACCAGGTGTTCAAGGGGCTCATCGGCTCGATCATCGTCAAGGACGCCAACGAGGAGGCATTGCAGAGCTCCGGGGTGCTTCCGCCCGAGTCCCAGACGCGGACGCTCGCCCTGAGCGACACGACGATCTGCAAGGCGCCGGGCTCCAACGACGCGCAGACCTTCAACACCGTTCCTGCGAACGGTCCGGTGCTCCCGCACGTGAGCGGAGCCCCGCTGCCCGCGCAGCCCGGCCCGTGGCCGGTGGACCTCTGCGAGACGGCGGCGATCGACGACGAGGGGAATCCTCGCGCGCCCTTCGCCGCGGGCGACATCCCCAACGTTCAGAAGCCCGGGACCTCCGGCCGAGTGAACGAGGGACAGACCGTCCTCACGAACGGCGTCAACGTCGGCGGCCGCGCCGGAACCCCCGCGGCACCGGGGGCACTCGAACCGGGCGCGAAGACGCTCGACGTCCAGGCCGGCCAGGGACTGCGCCTCCGGCTCGGCAACGAGACGGTCGTCCGCTTCTTCCGCCTCATCCTCACCGATGACGCAGGCAACCAGATCCCGCTGGTGCGGGTCGGTGGTCAGGGCGGCATCCTCGACGAGGCGGTTGTCGAGGGTGGCGTCGTCGGCGGCTTCGACTTCGACTTCGGATCAGGGGAGCTCCTGGTCGATCCCGGCGATCGCCAGGACGTCGTGGTCGCCATCCCGCCGTCCGCGACCGGGGTCCTCACGCTCTGGACCCAAGACTTCGCGCGCACAGGCCAAGGCTTTGCGAACACCCCAACGGTGCCCGTCGCCCACTTCGAGGTCGCGGGGACCGCTTCGTCGCCGTACTCGATCGGGGCGGGGACAGACCTGCTCGCCTCGATCCCCGGACAAGCGGTCGAGACGCTCGGGGCGCCGACCGACACGCTGCTCGATCCGGCCACGTTCACGCCACCGAAGACCGGCATGGCGAGTCAGAACATCCGCCTGACGGCCACTGGGGCCTCGCTCGGGGTCGACGACCACATCGGCCAGCACGATTTCGACGGCGACTACACGGACACCCCGCAACCGGAATCCGCGCGCTATGCCAAGCTCGGCGACACACTCGAGCTGACCGTCGAGAACACGACGCTGTCCCACCATCCGTTCCATCTGCACGGTTTCTCGATCCAGCCGATCGAGCTGACCAGTCCGGGTTCGCCGACGTACACCTGGCCGTACCGCGAGTTCAGGGACAACATCGACGTCCCCCCGGGCTACACGCTTCGCTACCGGGTGCGCTTGGACGACCGCCCGCTGATCGACGGTGTCACCCCGGGGGGCGGCACCGGTCGATGGGTGTTCCATTGTCATATCTTCTTCCACGCCGTCTTCGGGATGATCTCCGAGTTCGACGTAGTCGCACCCGGGGGCAACGAGCGCCCCTATGTCAACGCAGACACAGCCGAGGTGGTGATCGACGAGGGCCAGTCCGCGGCGACGAGCGGCACCTTCGAGGATCCCGACGGTGACGCGGTCACACTCTCGGCCTCACTCGGGACCGTCACGACGAACGGCGCTGGAGCCTGGTCGTGGAGCTACCCGACGACCGACGGGCCGCAGGAAAGCCAACTCGTCTACATCACCGCCACCGACGCCGGCGGCCAGAAGTCCCAGGCCGTCTTCTCCCTGACGGTCAACAACCGGCCGCCGTCATTGGCGATCACCAGTCCGCCCGACGGAAGCGTCCACGGCTCCGCGCCCGCCGCTGTGACCGTGACCGCGGCGATCACGGATCCTGGCAGCGGGGACCCGCACACGTGCACGTTCAGCTGGAACGACGGCGGCCCGGATTCCTCGTCCGTGGCGAGGGGAGGGACGTGTAGTCAGACCAACACGTTCACTCGGCCAGGGGCGTTCACCGTGACGGTCAGGGGTGACGACGGTGACGGGGGCACGGGTTCGGATAGTGTCGTGGTGCGCACCGAGTCGCCGGGTCCGCAACCGGCCTCCGCGGCGCTGCGGCTGCAGACGCCGCGCCTATCGGTGTTCGGGCGCACCGGCGGCCGGGCGCGCTGCCAGATGCGCACCGGCCGGGCTCGCTCCTGCGCCGTGCGCGTGCTCAGCGGCCGGAGGGTGATCGCAACCGGGAGCAGGCGCAGCGATGCGAGCCGCCGCAGTCTCGTCGTTCGGCTGCGACTGACGAAGGCCGGCAGGACGCTGCTGGAACGACGGCTCGGTGGCGTTCGCACCCGATTGCGGGCACGTGCTGAGACAAGCGGCGGCGTCAGGCGCGCGCGCGCTCGTGCGCGCGTGGTCCTGCGAGTCGAGCATTTCACGACGCCGGCCGGTTCCTGGCAGCCTGATGAGGCCGCCCTGACCGCACGGGGGCGCAGGTTCGTGGCTCGCCTGCGCGGCAAGCTGGTCGCGGTGGCCGGCCTGCGCTGCGACGGGCATGAGGCGGACGTGCGCCCGAGCTCGGCCAGCAGCTCACGACGCAGCCTGGCCCGCGCCGCCACGATGTGCGCCGCGCTACGCGAGCTGGGGATCGACGCGCGCCCGCGGCTCGTCGGCCACGGCGACGCCGATCCGATCGCGTCCAACACCAGCAAATCAGGGCGAGCCAAGAACCGGCGGGTCGAGGTCACCGTCACACATCGGCGACGGCCGCTTCCGCCTACGCGCTCGCGAGCTTCGCTCCTCGGCCAGGACCGCATCCAGGGGCTTGCGTCCCCGACGGTCTCCGATTCGGGAGAGGATCTGAGCGTCCGCGCGGCGAGCTCTCGACGCTCGAGCGTCCCAGGAAATGGACAGCCCTTCTATTGCAGTCTCGCCGGGTACCCGATCCAGAGCCGGCACCGCCCAGCCCAGCTCGCACGGCGCGTCGCTTCGCGAGGTCTCGACCGTCCGCCGACAGACCAGGTCATCTGGCTTCCACCCTTCACCTCAGGTCGGGCATCACCGACGCCCGCGTCGGAACCGAAAGCGGGCAGCGTCGTGCGTGCCGTCGAGACGCCTGCCTCGGACGAGCACCACTAGCAGCCGCCGAGACTCCTGCTGCTCGAAGCAACCGAGTGGCTCTTCGAGGGCGCGTGGAGTGACGGGCCGGCTGAGCGCGGCGGTCCAGTGTCGGATGCCCGTTCGGGCAGCGTCTCGCTGAAGGCTTGACAGCGCCGCTGCGAAACGAGGAGGGTGAACGCGACCACGCCCCCGAGGATGCCGGACCGGGAGGATCGAATGGCGATCGACGCGGCGCTGTTTTCCGGAGCGAAGTGTTACTTCTTCAAGGGCAACAGGTATATCCGCGTGACCCGTGGTGAGACCGGCCCCGGGACGGTGGACTCCGGCTATCCGGCGCCGATCTCCAACTGGGGATGGCCTGCCGGCTTCGGCTCGACGGGCATCGACGCCGCCCTGTACTCCGGCTCGAAGTGTTACTTCTTCAAGGGCAACAGGTACATCCGCGTGACCCGTGGTGATACCGGCCCCGGGACGGTGGACTCCGGCTATCCGGCGCCGATCTCCAACTGGGGATGGCCTGCCGGCTTCGGCTCGACGGGCATCGACGCCGCCCTGTACTCCGGGTCGAAGTGTTACTTCTTCAAGGGCAACAGGTACATCCGCGTGACCCGTGGTGATACCGGCCCCGGGACGGTGGACTCCGGCTATCCGGCGCCGATCTCCAACTGGGGATGGCCTGCCGGCTTCGGCTCGACGGGCATCGACGCCGCCCTGTACTCCGGCTCGAAGTGTTACTTCTTCAAGGGCGATCGCTACATCCGCGTCACCCGGGGTGAGACCGGACCCGGAACGGTCGATCCCGGCTATCCAGCACCGATCTCGAACTGGGGCTGGAATCGCGAGTTCGTCGTCGTCCACTTCAAATCGCTGCTGCCGATCAACGCGACGATCCGCGACTACATCGCCATCCAGTTCACCGAGATGCAGCGGCTGCTCGCGCCACTGCGGATCGACGTCCGCGGGGGACGACCGAGGATCTCAGCGGTGACGACGACCTCGATCCGCTGCTCGCGCTCGACGTCGGGCCGTGCTTCCTCGGTCAGCCGACCGACGAGCACGATGACCTCTTCGCCCACCGCAACAACGCCGGCAGCAAGGATCTCGTGGTCTACATCGTCGACACGCTGGTGGGCGGCTCGGGCAATCTCCTCGGCTGCGCGACCCACCCCGACGATCAGCCGGGGGCGGCGATCGTCGACAACGCCAGCGCGCGCTGGCTGACGGCCCACGAGATCGGCCACGTGCTCGGCCTGCGCCACGTGACGGGCGCGGCCGCCAGTTCCGACGATCTGATGTGGCCCAACGTCGGATGGACGAACCTGCCGCCGGATGTCTCTTCGGGTGAGGCCGGCACCATGCGTGGCAGCAGCCTCACGCGTCCGATCCCTTTCTGAGAGGAAACGTGATGCCGAAATCAGTGGCAGAGTTGCGCGCCCAACTCAGCGACATCGAGGCCAGCGAGCGCATGTACGAGGGCATCGGTCCCTCCGACGTCGATGCACTCACCCGCTTGGTCGAGGATGAGGAAGACTGGCTCGCCGCGCGCGCGGTCCACGCCCTGAGCCGTATCAGGTCCGGTGAAGCGAGGCGGGCCGTCGCGGCCGCCGCGGGGAGCCGGCGGATGGAGGTGCGCGTCGCGGCGGCCGCCTCTGCCGCCATCCTGCCCGCGGAGGACTCCGACAGGGTGCTCTCGAAGCTCCTCGGCGATCCCCAGCCCGCCGTGCGCAAGTTCGCCCTGAAGTCGACGTCGCCCCGCAACGCGAGAGCGATTCGCGAGCGCGTCAGCGACATGGCGTCGAGCGAGACGAGCGCGGGGCTCCGGCGGGTCGCCGAGGAGAAGGCGAAGGCGGTCTCGGAGCCGTAGCGACCGCGATCCGCAGCCGGCTCCGGGCCGGTGCGGTACGGTCGCGGCGATGCCCCTGCTCAGCCGGATGATGCGAACCGCCGCGATCACCGGGCACGCCGAGCCGATCGACGCGTGGGCCGCCGGCCGCCAAGGCGGGCGCTGGGCCGCGCAGACGGTCAACGCAGCCTTCCCGACGGCGGCCTACGGGGCGCGGCCGCCGGCCCCGGGGCGCGACCCCGCCGAGGTGCTGCGGGACCTGACCGACCTGCACCGGCGCGGCCTGCTCACCGACGCCGAGTTCGACGCCCTTCGCGGCCGGCTCGCTTCGTCGCCCGCTGGGTCTTCTGCTCGTCGACCTTGACCTTGGCGTCGGCGTAGGACTGCTCGACCAGCAGCCGACCCCCGGCCCAGCCGAACGCCCACACCACGATCACGACGGCGAACGCGATGTTCCACGCCGTCACGGCGAGCTGCTGACCGAGCGAGTACGCGGTCGCGGTGGCCGCGTCGGTGACGTCGTTGAGGGCGGCCACGTTCGTCGCCTGGTTGACGCCGACGCCGCCCGGCGTCACCGACACGGTGTTGGCGATCGAGTTGCCGCCGACGACCGACATGACCGAATGGAACGTGACGGCGATCCCGTAGCCGGAGAGGAACACCGCGATGACGCCGAGCTTGGCCAGCCACGCGCCGAACGAGGGGAGCGCCACGCGAACGAGGTACTCGCGCGGGCGGGCGAGGATCGCGCCGCCCTGCTTGGCCTTCTCCAGCAGCACACGCAGCTTGCGCCGGAAGAGGCGGACCAGGATCAGGATCAGGAACAGAGCCCCCGCCACGATCGCGAGCGTCAGCGCCGGGTGGTCGTGCGGCAGGGCGAGCTGGCGCTCGAACGTGCCCGACACGCTCACGAACAGGTAGACGTAGACGAGCGTCCCGACGAGCGTGAAGAAGATCTTCTGGACCAGCATCGCGCCGAGCACGCCGGGGAAGTTCGCACCGGGAGTGATCGCGACGAACATCAGCAGCATCACGAACGTGCCGATGTTGGCCGGCAGGAAGCCGTTGAGCGCCACACCGGTGGCGTAGGCCGCCAGCACATGCCGGTACGGCGCCGGCGTGCGCGGATAGGCGGCGCGCAGGATGAAGTACCAGCCGAGCGCGGTCAGCGTCGTCTGCGCCGTCTGCAGCGACCACCCGGCAAGCAGGTACCCGAGCCCGATCCCGGTCAGCGAGTCCCAGAGATCCGAGAGCCAGCCGGCGATGTCGACGCCGAGCAGCTCGAGCAGGCCGGCGACGGCGGCGATCCCGAGCAGCCACGCCGACACCTTGACCAGCCGCCGCCCGCGCGAGGGGTCCTCGAACGGGAGCAGCCGGCGGCGTAGGCGGTGCGTCGTGACCGGCGGGCTGGTGGTCGCCATGCGGGAAGCTTGCGCAGGGAAGCACGCCGCTGTCCAGTGCGGGCCGGGCCGATCGGCCGCGCGCTGCGCGGTCAGGAGGGGTTCGCCCACGGACGCCGAACTCCCCGTCGGGCAACCAAAGGAGAGAGCAGGTGTCCACCAACCTCGCAGGGCGCTCCGGCTGGATCACGTTCGCAGGCGCCGCGGCGCTTGTCGCGGGCGGCTACAACGCACTGAGCGGAATCGCGGCGCTCGCCGACGACGACACGCTCGCCGCACAGGCATCCGAGGTGCTCTACGGCATCGATCTCACCCTCTGGGGCTGGTTCTGGCTGCTCCTCGGCGTGGTGCAGCTCGTCACCGGCGTGCTGATCATCCAGCGCAGCAGCCTCGGCTTCGCACTCGGGCTCGGCATCGCCTGCTTGAGCGCCTTCATGACCGTGTTCGTGATGTTCGTCTTCCCGCTGTGGGCACTCGCGGTGCTCGCGGTCGACTTCCTGATCCTCTACGCGCTGTTGACCCGCAGCGACGAGTTCGCCGGCTAGTACAGATCCTCGAGGAGCTCGAGCACCTCCGGACTAGCCCCTGATCCGCAGGTGCGTGATCTGCCCGTCCGCGACCTCGAACTCGAACGTCCCGCCGCCGTTGTAGCCGTCGCCTTGCACCTGGACGCCGACGAGCACCGTCGCGCCGGACCGCTCCGCGCTCGTCGCCTCGATCCGGGAGTGCACGCCGATGTTCTCGTTCGCGTCCCACTCCGCGATGCGCTCGCGGCCGGCGAAGGTGCGGCCCCAGTCGTCCAGGACGGCGTCGTCTGCGAAGGCGAGCAGGAACGCCTCGCGGTCCCCGCGGTTCGTGGCGTCGATCATCTGGCGGATCGGCGGCTCGAGGTCCTCCATAGCCGACGGAGCATGCTAACCCCAGGTCGGCCAGACGTCGAACCCGGCCACGATCGGCGCGTAGGGCGGAGATGAGACACTGACCACGTGCGTTTGCTCCCCGTCGTCCTCGCAGTGATCCTCCTCGCGGGTTGCGGCAGCGACGCGGACCCGGCCGAGCGCGCCGGCCCGCCCGGCCTGCCCGCCGCCGATCATGCGGCCGAGGTCGAGCGCAACCCGTACGCCGTCACCTGCGGAGACCTCGAGCGCCAGCCGGCGAGCCCCGAGGCGCAGAAGCTCGTGATCCGCGCCGAGTTCGCGCTCGCCCAGGCGCCCGAGCTGCGCAAGCGCGTGCGCGCGATGACCGAGAACCGCGTCGGCCGCAGCGTCTACTGGGCGCTCACCGCGTACTGCAAGGGCGCGGACGACGCGTACACGCCGGGCGAGCGCGCGGTCGCCGCGGTCCGCGCCGGGAAGTTCCTCGTCCAGCCGCGCCCCGAGGCCTGGAACCGCCCCTAGCCGGGGCGGACGATCGCGCCCGGGCGGACGATCGCCCCCGAGCGGTCGGCCTCGACCGTCATCGCTCCTGCACCGTCCGCAGCAGCGGCTTGATGTCGACCAGCGGCGTGCCGTCGAGCGCCTCGAGCCCGCTCACCCGCATCCGCGCCCCCTCGATCGCCAGCACCGTGACGCGGTGCAGTCCGATCGGGTTCGGCCGGTCCGGCGAGCGGGTGTTGAACACGCCCTGCTCCGGCCGGGTCGCGTCGCCGCGCGGACGCACCCGCAGCACGTCGCGATGCGCGCGGTCGAACCAGGTCAGCAGCAGCAGCTCGTCGCCGGTCGCGATCCCGTCGAGCGCGGTCACGAACCCGGCCTCGAACGCCAGCCAGGCCTCCGGGGCGCCCTCGTCGCCCTGCTTCGGCGCCGCCGCGCGGTCCTTGAGCGGCGACTCGACCCTTCCGATCTCAACAAGCTCCATCGGGCACCTTCCTCGCGTCAGCCACCCGCCTGGCGCAGCAGCCAGAGGGCGAGCCCGGTGAAGCCGAGCATGATCAGCAGCATCCAGAGCTGGGAGCGGACGGCGAGCTTGACGTCGCGGAAGACGACGAGTGCGCGGTCGTGGGCGAGGACGAGGCCGGCGACGTGCCCGATCACGACGAGGGTGACGTTGACGTACCAGGTGAAGGTGTCGGTGACGAGCGAGTAGTCGATCGCGTCGGTCGCCGTCCCGAACAGGTCCCAGCCCTGTCCGAACGGGTCCGAGATGAGGTACCTGAGGGCCTGGCCTTCGAACAGCAGGAACGAGAAGTAGTGGGCGGCGACGTAGACGGCGGCGATCGGTACGAGCGAGTGGATGAAGCTCATCCGCAGCCGCGCGCCGTTGAGCGCCGGGTTGACCGAGCGCGCGCCTTCCATGCCGAGCGTGTAGAAGCCCGCGACCAGCAGGACAGCGGAGATCAGGCCGAGCGTGGCGACGATCTTCGCGGCGGTCACGGCGTCGAACCCGAGCGAGGCGACCGACTCGGAGGCGTCGACGGCGAAGTCCTGCCACAGGGTGCCCTGGGTCAGGCCGTCGAACGTGACGGTCCCGATCATCACCGCCACGAAGCCGACCGTGCCGGCTGCGCGGTCGAGCTTGGGCAGCCCCGCGAGCGGGGGCCGCAGCCCGACCACCCGCTCGCGCGTCTCGAACACCGAGATCCGCGCGAACAGGCCGTAGTAGACCGAGAACGCCTCGCCGCGCCGCGACCACGTCTCGGTGCCCCACACGAACTGCGCCACGAGGTTGAGCACCGTGTAGCCGACCACCGCGGTCACGAGCGTCGACGGCTGCTCGCTCCAGCCCGAGACGAGCTCGATCCAGGTGAACATGAGCAGCGCGAAGGCGGCCGGCCAGCGCCCGAGCCGCTGCGGGTAGGGCCGGATGCCGCGCAGCCGCAGCACGCGGCCGAGTGCCCGCCACGGGCTGAAGGCGCGGAAGAGGTCGCCGAACAGGATCGACGCGAAGACCATGCCGACCCAGAAGTTGATGAGGATGAACGGCGGCGCCAGGTTGTTCAGCGGCGACTGGTCGCCGACGTAGCCGGCCACCACCACGCACACCAGAACGGCCACGCCGATCGCCCCGCACACGATCTCGACCGCCCGCGAGCCGAGCAGCCGACCGCCCGGCAGCGGCCGCCAGGACGCGTCCTCGAGCTTCGGCCGCGGCCACAGCACCGACAGCGCCAGGAACGACACCACCAGCACCGTCGCCGCGGCGAACCAGAACAGCCAGTCCGGGATCGGCAGGCTGGAGCGCTGCACGAGCCCGTGCGCCGACGCCGCCTCGGGCAAGGCGAGCAACAGCGCCGCCGGCGCCAAGAGCAATCCCCGTCTCACGACCGACCAGCGTAATAGGACGCGCCGATGAAGGGTGCGCCGGCCCAGCGCCGCGCTCACGTCGGCGTGGACGGGCGGACACGGTGATGATCGCCGTGCTGGACTGAGCCCTCGGATGCCCGAGCCCCACACGAGCGGCCGCCTGCCGGTCGGCGACGGCCACGAGCTGGCCTGGGAGATCAGCGGTCGCGCCGACGGCCCGGCCGTCGTCGCGCTGCACGGCGGGCCCGGCTCCGGCGGCTCGCGGTGGTGGCATGGGCTCGCCGACCCGGCCGTCTTCCGCACGGTCGTGTTCGACCAGCGGGCCTGTGGCCGCAGCACCCCGCACGCGAGCGTCCCGGACGCCGACCTCACGCACGTGACGACCCACGACCTCGTCGCGGACGTCGAGCGCCTGCGCGAGGCGCTCGCGATCGAGCGCTGGACGGTGCTCGGCGGCTCGTGGGGATCGACGCTGGGACTCGCGTACGCGCAGCGCCACCCGGAGCGCGTCGCCGCGCTCGTGCTGTTCAGCGTCGCCACGACCACGCGGCGCGAGGTCGAGTGGGTCACGCGCGGCATCGGGGTGCACTTCCCGGACGCATGGGAGCGGTTCCGGGCCGGCGCCGGGGACGACCCCGACCTCGTCGGCGCCTACAGCCGCCGCCTGCATGATCGCGATCCCGCCGTCCGCGACCGCGCCGCGCGCGACTGGTGCGCCTGGGAGGACGCGCACGTCCAGGAGCCTCCCAGCCCGCGGTTCGCGGACCCCGCCTATCGCCTCGCCTTCGCCCGGCTCGTGACGCACGTCTGGCGGCACGCGGCCTGGCTGGAGGAGGGCGAGCTGCTCGCCGGCGCCCCACGGCTCGCGGGCATCCCGGGCGTGCTGATCCACGGTCGCGACGACCTCGGCTCCCCGCTCGCGATCCCGGCCGGGATCGCCCGCGCCTGGCCGGGCAGCGAGCTCGTCGTCGTCGACCGCGAGGGGCACCGTCCCGGCAGCGGGACGGAGGCCGCGATCGTCGCGGCTCTGCGTGCGCTCGCGCCGTATCGCTAGCTAGCCGCCGCAGGCGCGCGGCGTCGTCGCGAGCTGCTCGCGCGAAGGCCCGGCCTGCCCGGAGACCTTGCAGAAACCGAAACGACCGCTGCGGAAGTCGACCAGGACCCGGTACGTGTGGCCGAGCACGCCGCCGATGCTGTCCTCGCTGCGCGCGAACTCCGAGGTGACGGCCACGCACGAGTAGCGGCCGCGGCGCGCGGCCAGGTCGCCCTCAGCGCCGCGGTTGTCGACCGACCGCGGGAACGGCTCGCAGTCGACGCGCTTGATCGGACCCTTGAGCTCGCCGGCGCGCGCCCGGGCTTGCGCATCGCGCAGGATCGCGGCCTGCGCGTCCTCCAGCACCTGGGCGCGCCCGGCGAGCTGCTCGGCCGCCGGCGCGCCCGTCGCCGCGACGGCCTGCGAGCGGCCCGCCCGCGGCCGCTGCTCCGCTCGCAGCGCGCGGGCGAGAGCGACCCGGCGGTCCGCCGCGGCACGCGCGTCCGACGCGGAGCGCTCCTTGTCGGCCTCGAGCAGGATCGGAACGCTGATCGCCGCCGCGGCGATCACGAACAGCACGAACGCGACGAAGGCGATCCGGCCGCCGCGGCCGATCTTGCGCCAGACCCAGGCCGGCAGCTCGGGCAGGCTGGGAAGGGGCTCGTAGCGATCCGGCTCGGACAACATGGGGAACTATCGGGTGCTGGGAGGTGAAGAACAAGCACCGATGGCTACGGCCAAGCGTAAGCTGGCCTGAACGATGCTCGACCTCCGCAGGCTTCGCCTTCTCAGCGAGCTGGCCCGCCGCGGCACGATCGCCGAGGTCGCCGGCGTGGTCGGCTACACGCCGTCGGCCATCTCCCAGTCACTGGCGCAGCTCGAGCGCGAGGCGGGGGTGACCCTGCTCGAGCGCGACGGCCGGCGCGTGCGCCTCACGCCCGCGGCGCACGCGCTCGTGACCCGCACCGACCGCGTCCTCGCCGAGCTCGACGCCGCCGAGGCCGAGCTCGCCGCCGAGCACCTCGGCGTCCGCGGGACACTGGTGGTCGGCGCGTTCCCGAGCGCCGCGGCCGGGCTCGTCGTCCCCGCCCTGGCCGACCTCGCCGAGCGCCACCCCGACCTGACCTGCACGGTCCGCGAGCACGAGCCCGAGGACGGCATCCCGCTGCTGCGCGCAGGCGAGATCGACCTGCTCGTGTCCGAGAGCTACGACGACGTGGCGCCGAAGGCGGCGGGCGGCCTGGAGGTGCACCCGCTGCTGACCGAGCCGCTGCTGCTCATGCTGCCCGCCTCCGATCGCGACCGCGAGCCGGTCGCCCTCCGGCGCCGCGCGACGGCGGCCTGGATCGGCGGCATCCCAGGCACCCAGTACGGCGCGGTGCTCGAGCAGGCGTGCCGGGCCGCCGGGTTCACCCCGCGGGTCGTGCACCGCGCCGACGACGCGCGGCTGCTGCAGGCGCTGGTCGGCGCCGGGCTCGGCCTGGCGCTGATGCCCGCGCTCGCCTGCACGCCCGATCCGCGCGTGCGCTACGCGACCGTGACGCCGGGCCCGCCGCGCCGCCACGTCGCCGCCCTCGCTCGCCGCGCGGCGGCCCGCAGGCCCGCGCTGGCAGCCGCGTTGACCGCCCTGAGGTCGGTCGCATCCGCTGCTCATCCTGCTCTCACGCTCGAGCGTCCATGACGTGCCGCGGGTGCTGACGACGTCAGCCGCCGAGGACCAGGTGGGCGGCGATCGCGAGCACCGCGAGCCGCCCACCGACCGCCAGGCCGCGGCGCACGCGGGGCGTCATCCAGCGCCCTGCGTGCCCGGCGGCCAGCGGGAGCGCGAGGTGCCAGGCACCGGAGGCGAGCCCGACGCCGGCGGCGAACGCGGCCGCGGCGAGCACGCCGTCGAGCGAGAGCGCCGCGGCGACGGCGGCGAACGACGCGATCGTGAGCGGGTTGACGGCGGTGATCGCGAGAAAGCGCGCGTAGTGGCCGCGCCGCGACGCGCTCCGGGCCGGCGGCTCGCCGCCCACCCGCGCGCCCCGCTGCGGCGGGTCGCCGCCCGACCGCGGCCGCGATCGGGCGAGACCGGCGAGGCCGTGCACGGCGATCGCGGCCAGCGTCGCGCCCGCGACGATGCGGATCGCGCGCTCGTGGCCGGCCAGGGCCGCGCCCGCGGCACCGCCCGCCGCGGCTGCGACGACGGCGAAGGCGAAGTCGGCGGTCGCGACGCCCATCCCGGCGGCCACGCCCGCCCGCGGGCCGGACGCGATCGACGCTTCGATCAGCAGCAGGCTGACGGCACCGACCTGGACCGCGATCGCGAGGCCGGCGACGAGGCCGGCGAGCAGGGCGGCGTCGGCATCCATGACCGCCGTTTGTGACGCCGATCGCGGCGGATCGCAACAGCCTCTCGCCGAGGACTGAGAGAATCGCGGCGATGGACGCGATCGACGGAGAGATCCTCAGGCTGCTCCGAGCCGACGGCCGGATGTCCTGGCAGGAGCTCGGCGCGGCCGTCGGGCTGAGCGCGAACGCGGCCGCCGACCGGGTGCGCCGGCTGCGGCGCGACGGCGTCATCACCGGCTTCACGGCGCTCGTCGATCCGGCCGCGGGCGGGCGCCACCTCGAGGCGCTCGTCGGCGTGGTCCTCTCGCACGGCGTCGAGTCGGACGACTTCGCCCTCGCGGCGGGACGGCTCGAGCCCGTGGTCGAGGTGCTCCACCTGACCGGCTCGCCCGACTACCAGCTGCGCGTCGCCTGCCGCGACACGGCCGAGCTCGACGCACTGCTGCGCACGCTCCGCCTGCGGCTCGGCGTCGCGGACACCGAGACGACGATCGTGCTGCGCTCGGGGCCGCCTACCGCTTGAGCGGGTCGTGGCCCCAGTTGCGCAGCGAGTGCGTCCAGTCCATGTCCTCGAGCTCGTCGCGCGAGCGGTCCGGGCGCTGCGCCAGATGGCGCTTGACGTAGCCGGCGACCTTCGCCATGTGGGCGAGGTCGTCGTCGGTCAGCTCGTTCTTGCTCTTGCCGAGGATCGCGACGATGCGGCGGCCGGACTCGTGCCCGACCGACTCGCCGCCGCCGTCCTTCTGCCCGACCGCCTTGGAGGCGTCGGTGCCCAGCCAGCGGTCGAGCTCCTTGGCGGTCATGTTGACCGCCTCGCCGAACTCGTCGCGGGCGGCGTCCGGGTCGGTCACGAGCCGCGCGGCAGCGCCGTCTCGGCCGCCACGACGAGATCGATGCGCTGTTCGATGGTGGCCATACTCCGGGGCTCTCCGGCTCGGCCCGCTGGATAACGGCTCCGGTGATCCGCTGGCGCGGCGCCGCCCGTAGCCCGTAACGGTGCTGACCTATCGAGCCGAGACGAGCGCCCCGGCGCCAGAACTGTGGTCCCTGATGGCTCGTCCGGACCGCTGGTCGGAGTGGGCGCCGCACGTGCGCGGCGCATGGAACCTCGGTTCGCCCGAGGTCCGCGAGGGCGCGCGCGGCGCCGTCCGCCTGCTCGGTTTCCTGCCCGTCCCGGCGCGGATCACCGTCGTCGACGCCGGGCGCAGCTGGAGCTGGGAGGTCGGCCCGGTGCGGCTGCGGCATGCCGTCGCGGCCGGCGTCGTGCGGCTGGACATCGAGGCCGCGCCGCCGCTCGAGGGGGCGCTGCGCGTGACGTACGGACCGGTCTGCGCGCTGCTGCTGCGCAACCTCACGCGGGTGGCCGAGCGCGGGCGCTGAGCTGCTCGCGCAGCCGCAACAGCGCCAGGTCCTTCGCCTTGGCCTCCAGCATCACGTCGAATGCGCGGCCGGCCGCGGGCCCGGCGAGGAACGCCTCGAACGCGATCGGGTCGATCAGGTCGGCGTGCGCGCGCAGCTGCGGCAGCACGAGCGTGCGCTCGACCCGCCGCCCGACCTTGCGGGCCTTCTCCTCGATCGCGGTCTTGGGGCTCGAGAAGTGGATCTTCGGCCGCACGCCGTCCCCAGGTCGCCAGCGCGAGGTCGAGCGCCTCGGCGTCCGGGATCGCATCGGGATCGTTGCAGTGGTGATGCAGGATGTCCCAGACCACCGGCCGGCCGATGCGCGCGCTCAGGGCGAGCACGTCGCGCAGGCCGTAGGTGCGGTCGTCGTTCTCGATCACGATCCGGCGCTGGGCCGCCGCCGTCAGCCGCTCGAAGCCGCGCTCGAAGCGCTCCAGGCCCGCACGCCGCCCGCCGGCCGCGCCGCCGACGTGCAGCACCACGACCGACTCCGGGCCGAGGCCCATGCCGTCCATCAGCTCAGCCTGCACATCGAGCTCGACCAGGGCGAGCCGCTGCACCTCGGCGTCCTCGGAGTTCAGCACCGTGTACTGACCGGGGTGGGTCGAGAGCCGGATCCCGTACGCCCGCGCCCGCGCTCCGACCTCGGCCAGGCGCCCGGCGAAGCGCTGCGGTGCGTCGCGGAACTGCGGCAGGTCGGGATGGCTCGCGTAGGGTGCGAGGCCGGTGGCCATCCGGTACATGCGGATGTCGTTGTCGTCGAGGTAGGCGAGCACCGCCTCCAGCCGGTCGAGTGACACGGCGAGGCTCGGCTCGGACTGCCAGCGGCGCGAGTCGTGCGACGGCAGGCCGCCGGCGCCGAGCACCTTGACGGCAAAGCCGAGACGGCCCGGCGATGATTCCGCGCCGCCATCGCGGTCCCTACTCACCAGATGCCCACCTCCCGATCCATCCAGCGCACCTATCTCCTGCTGATGCTGGGGAACACGCTCGCGGCCTCGTTCATCTGGGGCATCAACACGATCTTCCTGCTGGATGCGGGGCTCACGAACCTCGAGGCGTTCGCCGCCAATGCGTTCTTCACCGCGGGCATGGTCCTGTTCGAGGTGCCCACGGGCGTGGTCGCCGACACCATCGGGCGGCGTGTCTCGTACCTGCTCGGCACGGTGACGCTCGCCGCCTCGACGCTGTTCTACGTGCTGCTGTGGCAGATCGAGGCACCGTTCTGGGCCTGGGCGGTCGCGTCGATGCTGCTCGGCCTCGGCTTCACGTTCTTCTCGGGTGCGGTCGAGGCGTGGCTGGTCGACGCGCTCACCGCGACCGGCTTCACGGGCGCGATGGAGGAGGTGTTCGGCCGCGGCCAGATCGTCGCCGGCGGGGCGATGCTGACCGGGTCCGTCGCGGGCGGCTTCATCGCCCAGCAGACGAACCTCGGCGTGCCGTTCGTGCTGCGCGGCGTGGTGCTCGTGCTCATGTTCGTCGTCGCGTTCCGGCTGATGAAGGACGTCGGCTTCACGCCCGAGAAGGGCGGCCGCCCGCTCGCGGAGATGAAGAAGATCGTCAGCGCGTCGGTCGACTACGGCTGGCGCGTGCCGGCGGTCAAGTGGCTGATGGTCGAGTCGCTGTTCACCGGCGGCGTCGGCATCTACGCGTTCTACGCGCTGCAGCCCTACCTGCTCGAGCTCTACGGCGACCCGGAGGCGTACCAGATCGCCGGGCTCGTGGCCGCGATCGTGGCCGGCGCGCAGATCCTCGGCGGGATCGCCGCGCCCCGGGTCCGGCGGCTGTTCCACCGCCGGACCTCGGCGCTGCTCGTCATCACGGCCTCGAGCGTGCTGACGCTGGCGCTGATCGGCGTGATCGAGAACTTCTGGGCCGTGCTCGGCCTGATCGTGATCTGGGGCCTGCTGTTCGCGGCCGCCTCGCCGATCCGGCAGTCGTACCTGAACGGCCTGATCCCGTCCAGGCAGCGCGCGACGATCCTCTCGTTCGACTCGCTCATGGACTCGACCGGCGGGGTCTGGGCGCAGCCGGTGCTGGGTCGGGCCGCCGACGTCTGGGGCTACGCGCCGTCGTACCTGATCTCGTCCGGGATCGCCGTGCTGGCGCTCCCGTTCCTGGCGCTCTCGCGGCGCCAGAACGCGCCCGCCGACACGGTCGCGACGACGGTGGCCACCGAGGCGGTCGGCTAGCTCGGCAGCCTGAGCGCGTCGCAGAGGAAGCGGTTGAGTCCCGCTCCCTGCTCGCAGAGTGCGGTGTAGCGGTCGAGGAAGCCGCGGCGCGTCACCGCCGCGTCGCTGAGCGGCGCGTGGAGCGCGAAGTTGCGGCGCTTGATGTCCTCGATCAGCGGGTGATCCTTCTCGAACCCGCGCGGCGCCCGCGCGAGCTGCTCGCCGACCAGCTCGAGCTCGGTGACGTCCGTGACCTCCCGCCAGCGGTCCGACTGCTCGGCGATGCGGCTGCGGATCGCCTGCGTGGCCGGCCCGTCCGGGTGCCAGATCCCGATCCCGGCGAAGCTGCGGCCGGGCTCCAGGTGCAGGTAGAAGCTCGGTGCGGAGGCGGTCCGGCCCTGCGCGTGACGGAAGTTGATGCCGGCGTTGAGCCGGTAGGGCGACTTGTCCTTGGCGAAGCGGGTGTCGCGGTTGATCCGGAACAGCGAGCCGCCGCTGCGGCGCGCGTCGGCCTCGAATCGCGGGCTGATGCGCTCGAGGCGCGGCGCGAAAGCGGTGATGAAGTCCAGCGCCGGCTCGCGCACGTGCTCCTCGTAGCGGTCGCGGTTCGCGTCGAACCACTCGCGGCTGTTGTTGTCGCGCAGCTCCTCGAGGAAGGCGAACAGCTCCTTGGTGAACATCGCCGTCATTGTCCCTGCGCATCTTCGCCTGAGCTTGCGCGCGGCTTTCCCGGCGCTTTGCCGGCTCGCGCCGACGATGCACCTCGTGTCCCACAGCGTTCTCATCGTCGGCGGCGGACTCGCCGCCCAGCGCGCAGCCGAGACGCTGCGCGCCCGTGGCTACGACGGGCCCGTGCGCATCCTGTGCGCCGAGCCGGTCGCCCCGTACGACCGTCCGCCGCTGTCGAAGGAGCTGCTGGCGGGCGGCGGTGCGGATCCCGTGTTCCGTGATTCCTCGTGGTACGCGGAGCGGTCGGTCGAGCTGCTGCTCGGGCGGTCCGCCGTCGGCCTCGACGTCGCCGCCCGGCAGGTCCGGCTCGACGACGGCTCGGTCGCCGGCTACGGCGACCTGATCGTCGCCACCGGCGCGCACCCGCGGCGGCTGCCCGGCCTGCTCGGGCGGCCGAACGTGCACGTGCTGCGGTCGGTCGCCGACGCGCGGGCGCTGCGCGCCGTGCTCGTCCCGGGTGCGCGGCTGGCGATCGTCGGCGCCGGATTCATCGGCCAGGAGGTCGCCGCGACCGCGCGCCGCCTCGGCGCGTCCGTGACGATGATCGAGGCGGCGGGAGCCCCGCTGGCGGCCGTGCTCGGCGCGTCGCTCGGCGGCTGGTTCGCCGATCTGCACCGCGCCGAAGGCGTCGACGTCCGCCTCGCCACGACGGTCGCCGAGGCGCTGCCCGCGGTGGCCGGCGAGCCGGTGCGCGAGCTGCGCCTGAAGCCGATGGACGCCGCCGGCGGCGGTTTCGCCGACACGCTTGCGGTCGACGCCGTGCTGGTGGCGATCGGCGTGGCGGCGGAGACGCGCTGGCTGGCCGGCACGCCGCTCGCGGGGCATGGCATCCCCGTCGACGCGGGCGCCCGCACCATCGTGCCGCACGTCTTCGCCGCGGGTGACGTGGTCGAGGGCTGCGAGCACTGGGAGCCCGCGTCGCGGCTGGGCGTCGCCGCCGCGCGCTCGATCCTCGGCCTGCCGGTCGCCGCCGCGCCGCCGGCGAGCTTCTGGAGCGACCAGTACGGCGTCCGGATCCACCTCGTCGGCGAGGCCGCTGGCGCGGACGCGATCGAGATCGACGGCCGGCCGGACGCCCGCGACTTCACCGCGCTGCTGCACCACCGCGGCCGGCTCACGGGGGCGCTGCTCGTCGGCCGCCCGCGCGAGCTGCCGCGCTGGCGCCGCACGATCGATCAGGCCCAACGACCCGAGAGGACTGCCGCATGACCCTCGTGCCCCGCATCGACGAAACCGCCTGCTGCGCGCACGGCGACTGCGCCGCGGTCGCCCCCGGCGTGTTCGAGGTGGACGAGATCGCCGTCGTCGTCGGTCAGGGGACCGACGAGCAGCTGATCGAGGCCGCCCGCGCGTGTCCGGCGATGGCGATCGAGCTGCTCGACGCCGCCACCGGCGAGCCCGTGGACGTCTGAGGGTCCGCCGGCGGGACCCCCTCGACACCCCCGTCGGCGGACCCTGAGGCGTCAGCGGGCATAGTGGTGGCGTGGAGCGCATCACGGCCCGCAACTCGGCTGGTTACGACGCGCCGATCGGCCTGACCGCCGACCCGGTCGTGTTCACGCTCGCCGAGGGGCGGCTGAGCGTGCTGCTCGCGCGCCGGCTCGAGGAGCCCCAGCGCGGGATGTTCGCGCTGCCGGGCGGGTTCGTCGGCACCGACGAGGCGCCCGAGCAGACCGCCGAGCGCAAGCTGCGCGAGAAGACCGGCGTCGGCTCGGTGCACCTCGAGCAGCTCCGCACCTACGCGGACCCGCAGCGCGACCCGCGCGGCTGGCTGCCCTCGATCGCCTACATGGCGCTGATCGCGCCCGAGGCGTTGCCGGAGGACCGGCCCGCCGACCGCGAGGCCGGCTGGCACCCGGTCGACGACCTGCCGCAGCTCGCCCTCGACCACGACGGGATCGTCGACGACGGCCTCTGGCGCCTGCACGCCCGGGTCGCCGACAAGGCCTGGTTCGTGGCCGTCGGCGGCGGTCTGCTTCCGGAGCGCTTCACGCTGCGGCAGGCGCAGGTGCTCTACGAGGCGCTGCGCGGCGAGAGCGTCGATCCGGCGAACTTCCGGCGCGACGTCCGGGCGACCGGCCTGCTGGAGGCGACCGGCGAGCAGCGCACCGACGGCCCGGGCCGCCCGGGGCGCGTGTTCCGCCGCCGCCAAGGTTCGACCAAGATCTCACCAAGCCGCTCCCCTGAAAGTGCGCTCCCATGGTCGAGACAGAGGACATCGTGATCGCACCCAGCAGCTCCGGCTGGAGCAACGCCCCGCTCACCCCGATCGCCGTCGGCCTCGTCGGCTCGCGGCCGAGCCAGCGCCGCGTCGTGGCGATCCTGCTCCTGCTCGCCGCGCTCACGTTCGGCGGCACGGTCGTCGCCGCGGAGACCACGCTCCTCCTCGCCCTGTAGCCGCCGCGCTCTAATCTCAGCCGAGCCCGCCCCTGTAGCTCAGCTGGATAGAGCAGCGGACTTCTAATCCGCGAATCAGGTGGCGGCACGCCCCGGTAGCTCAGTGGACAGAGCGGTGGCCTTCTAAGCCATTGGTCGCAGGTTCGAATCCTGCCCGGGGCGCCTTCCCATCGGGTTTTCGTGCGCTTCCGGCGGCTTCTCCGGCCTGTCGCGGTCGCATCCCCATCGGCCTCTCAGCGGTAGCCCGGCGGCGCTCTCCGGCGGTTCCCGAGCGCCAAACGTGCAGGCCAAGGTGCAGTGCGGCGATTGTGGACGCCGGTACGTCATCAGTCCGTGAGCGCCTTCCCGTCGCGAACCGTCAGCGCGAGCCTGGAAGTCGAAGGGGGCCGAAGGAGCCTGCCAGAGCAAGGAGCAGCAGAGATGGGCTTGATGACGGTGAACAAGGTGCGGGCGACGATCCACGAGGACGGCGTCGTAACGGTGCCGAACGAGGACGAGAGCGGCGAGCCGCTGAAGGTCGGCACGATCGGCTGCGACGGGCTGAAGTGGACGGCGCAGCGCGACGGCGAGCGCAAGAAGGAGGCGTTCCCGCAGCGCCAGGACGCGCTGCGGCATCTGGTCGACCGCAGTGGCTGACCGTCCGACGACGGTCCGCGGCTACGACGCAGGCGAGGTGTCGGCGTTGCAGAAGTGCATCCGTCGCGGTGAGGCCGAGGCGGCCGTCTACTGGGCCGCCGAGCTTGATCGCTCGGGCTTCGGTGCATGGTGCTGGAAACGCCTCCGGGTGATCGTCAGCGAGGACGTCGGGCTGGCGTGGCCCGAGGGTCCGGCGGTGATCGCGGCCCTGCACGCGACCTACGTCGACCTGCGGCGGTCCTCGCGGCCGCCGCACCGGCTGCGGCCGTGGCGGCAGATGCTCGTGCACGCCGTGCTGGTGCTGGCGCTGGCGACGGCGCCGAGTCGCGCGGGGTGGACTGGCTTCAGATGTGGGCGTATTCGGACGGTGAGCGGCGTGAGATCCCCGACTATGCGTTGGACAAGCACACGGCGGCGGGCAGGCGTATGGGCCGCGGTGTGCAGGCGTTCTTCGATGAGGGGAGCCGCCTGGAGCGGCACCAGCCGCTGCCTGAGGAGGAGCGTTGGCGGGAGCTGGCGCGCGCGGCCGTCGAGGCGGGCGGACCGCAGGGCGACGCCGAGCCGTCGCCGCAGTCCAAAGAGACCGCTCTCGCCAGCCGAGGCGTTCGCCCGCAGGCTAGGCAATGCCCGCAGCCCGTACATGAGCGTCGATGCAAGCTGGATGACGCGATGACCGCCGCAGCCAAGAAGCGCTCGGGTGCGCCACTGACCGACCAGCTCGCCGGACTGCGAGAGCAGACCGTCACTCACGCGGCCAACACCGCGAAGCCACGCTCGCCCAAACCGCGGCCGTGAACGCGATCGAACTGACCCGTCAAGCCCGTATCGAGGCGCTCAGCCGCGACGACGAGCAGACTGCGGCCCGCCTTGCCGACGAGCGCGACCAAGCCGAGCGTACCGCCGCCGACCGAGCCGACCGGGCCGAGGCAGCCGAGCGCCGCCTGCAGCAGATCGAGGCCGAACAGCGCGCGTTCGCCGCCGAGCACCTCACCGGACTCCTGCGGGAACGCGAGCCCGAGGCCGAGGCCGTCGCACTCGCCGTCGAAGAAGCAGTCGCCCATCTCAGCCGGGCGCACACGCAATGAAACGCGATGCAGGCAGACATCGTTGCGCTCCTTCGGCTTGCGGGCGCAAGCACCGCAGGCCTGCCTAGCTTCCCGCCTCGAATCGAAGATCTCGTGCGCGACGCGCGCCGCGCTGGCGGCGTGCACATTCCACCCCGGTGCAGATTCCGGCCGTCTCGCGCGCAACGGCGGCCTGACCACGCCATCGCGACAGCCACATCGCGAAGAGGCGAGGGCGGAATTCGCGGCCCGAATCCTTATGCACCGACGCGAGGCCCGAGGTCTCGCGACTCGCGGGCGGCGGTGATTCATCCGGGCATACCGCTGCTCATGCTGCTCCTTTGTCAAGAGGTTGATGGGTGGGGCGCCGTTTCTCACACCGGGTGGGGCGCGCGCAGCAGTTGCCAGACGCGGCGGGCGAGGTGGCGCTTGAGCGAGCGGACGGCTTCGCGGTGGGTCTTGCCTTCGGTCTGCTTGCGGGCGATGTAGTCGATCGTCTCGGGGTGACAGCGTGCGCGGGTGATGGCGACGCGGTGGATGGCAGCGTTGATCTGGCGGTTGCCGCCGCGATCGAGTCGGTGGCGGTCGGTGCGGCCGGAGCTGACGGGGATCGGTGCGAGCCCGGCGGCGCGCGCGAGCTTGGCGTCGCTTGCGAAGCGGCGGCGCCGGCGATCTCGCCGACGAGCTTGGCCGCGGTCAGCGGGCCGAACCCTGGCTCGTCGAGAAGCTGCGGCGCGACTCGGCCGACGAGCTCGGCGATCTCGCTCTCGAGCGTGTTGATCGCCTGGGTGAGTTCGCGCAGCCGGCGCAGCTCGTCGCGGGCGATCCGGACGCGCATCGTCTGCTCAGCGCGCGCGAGACGCCGCGCGATCCGCGGCCCCCACTTGCCGTAGAACAGCGCAGCTGCCCGGCAGCACCAGCTCGGGCCAGAGATCATGCAGGTGCCACTGCAACGTGTTGTTGAGCCCGACGCGCGCCCTGACCAGCCGCTCGCGATGGTCGACGAGCAGCCGGATGTCGAGCTCGGGCCCCGCCAGCTCAGCGGTCGGCAGCGTCCCGATGCCCTCGGCCAGCGCGGCGCGAGCGACCGCGATCGCGTCGATGCGGTCGGACTTGCCGCGCTCGCGGCTCGAGCGCCTGGAGTTGGCCATCAGCCGCGTCGGCACCCGAACCACCCGCTCGCCGCGGGCGATCAGAAACCGCTCGAAAGAGCCCGGACACGTGCCGGCAGTCCTCCAGCGCCCACACCCGATCAGGGCCGAGACCGCGCGCCCACCGCAGCACGGCATCGAACCCGCGAGCGCCGACCGCGGCCGTCTTCTCATCGAGCATCTCGCCCGTCCCCGCCGCCACGGCGGCGAGCGTGTGTGAGCTCTTGTGCATGTCCGCACCGAGCACGATCATCAGTCTTCGTCCCCTTCTCCTCGCGGTTGAAGTGGACGGCCGGCGGACACGGCTTGCTGGGGGGCGCGGCCACGCTCCTTTCAAGTCACGCCGGACATCCCGACCGGCGACGAGCGACACAACAAAAGGAAGTCAGGCCCAACGGCCGACAGCCTCAAAGAGAGTCAGCTCGCCGCCGGTCGGGACCATCCCCAGCGCGTCGGACGTCACCGACGCCCGAATCACAACAGCAAGCCTCGAAGGAGCGGGGCTGGGTCTGGCCAGCTGTCGGCGGATGTCGCCGTCCAGACTAGGATTGCGACAACCGCACGGCCGCCACCGAGCAGCGACTTCTGCTCGGGGCAGCGCCGACCCAGATGAGAGGTCTTGCATGGCTCAACCGACGATCGATCCCACGTTCTATCGGACCGCCGCAGAGGCCGCCGCCGCTCCGGGCGAGCAGCTTGCCTACGTGGTGGCGTTCGACCGGGCCGCGCAGCAGAGCGACGCAATGACCGTTATCGATGTAAATCCGGCCTCTGGCAGCTACGGCCGGGTCGTCGGTTGGACCGACGTCGCCGCCCTCGGTGACGAGCTGCACCACTTCGGCTGGAACGCGTGCAGCAGCGCACTCAAGCACGAGGGCCACAACATGGAGGGGCTCGCCCGCCGCTACCTCCTGGTGCCAGGCCTGCGCTCGTCGAACATCTACGTGTTCGACACTGTGCCGGACCCACGTCAGCCGGCGCTTGTCAACACGATTGACGGTAAGACGTTGTCCGCAAAGGCCGGCTACTCCCGCCCGCACACCCTGCACTGCGGACCCGACGGGGTCTTCCTGACCTGCCTGGGCGGCGCCGAGGGCAACGACGACGGGCCGGGCGGCATCGCACTTCTTGACCACGAGACCTTCGAGGTCCTGCGCGCCTGGGAGACCCACCGCGGGCCGCAGCACTTTCACTACGACGCCTGGTGGCATCTCAACCAGAACGTGCTGATCTCCAGCGAGTGGGGCAGCCCTTCGATGATCGAGGACGGCATCGTGCCGGAGCTGCTTCTGGGCCAGAAGTACGGCCACGCCATCCATTTCTGGGATCTGGCCGCGGGAAAGCACGTGCAGCGCGTCGACCTCGGCGCCCAGCATCAGATGGCGCTGGAGGTGCGCCCCTCGCACGACCCGGAGGCGACCTGGGGTTTCGTCGGCGTCGTGATCTCGACCGAGGACCTGTCCGGTTCGGTGTGGCGCTGGTTCCGCGACGGCGACGAGTGGAACGTCGAGAAGGTCATCACCATCCCGGCCGAGCCCGCCGACCCGGATCGGCTGCCTCCCGCCCTCAAACCCTTCGGGGCGGTGCCGCCGATCATCACCGACATCGACCTCTCGGTCGACGACAAGTTCCTCTACGTGTCCTGCTGGGGTACGGGCGAGATGAAGCAGTTCGACGTGTCGGATCCGGCGAACCCGAAGCAGGTGGGATCCGTGCGGCTCGGCGGCATCCTCAACCGCACCCCACACCCTGCCAGGGCCGACATGCCGCTCTCCGGCGGGCCGCAGATGGTCGAAGTCAGCCGCGACGGCAGGCGCGTCTATTTCACCAACTCACTGTACGGGGCCTGGGACGATCAGTTCTACCCGGACGGAGTCGGCGCCTGGATGGCCAAGCTCGATGCAGACCCCGACGGCGGGCTGAGGATCGACGAGCGATTCTTCCCCCACGGCGAGGAGTTCCGCGGCCTGCGAGTGCACCAAATCCGACTGCAGGGCGGCGACGCATCGTCTGACTCGTACTGTTACAGCTGATTAACAGGCCGGTGGCGGCGCGCTCGAACGCGCCGCGATTCGGACAGGGCTGTGCTCGCTCATCTCGCTCCTGAAACTGGGTACGCCCCACGGACCTACGCTGCCCCTTTCGCAGCTCCTATGTTAAGAGATTGAGGGTGTGAGCGTCTGGTCCGGGATGGGCGCTGGCGGTTGGAGCAGGTGCCAGATGCGGCGGGTGAGGTGGCGTTTGAGGCAGTTGCATGGCTTCCAGGCCGGTCTTGCCTTCGGCGCGTTTGCGGGCGATGTAGTTCCGGGTCTCGGGGTGGCAGCGCGCGCGGGTGAGCGCGATGCGGTGGATGGTGGTGTTGTGTTGACGGTTTCCGCCGCGGTCGAGGCGGTGGCGGGTGGTCTTGCCCGAGCTGACCGGGATCGGCGCGACGCCGGCGGCGCGGGCGAGCTTGGCCTCGCTGGTGAAGCGCTCGATGCCGGCGACTTCGCCGAGCAGCTTGGCGGCGGTCAGCGGCCCGAAGCCGGGTTCGTCGAGCAGCTGCGGTGCGATCTGGGCGACCAGGTCGGCGATCTCGGCTTCCAGGGCGTTGGTCGCAGCGGTGAGTTCGCGCAAGCGGCGCAGTTGATCGCGGGCGATCCGGACGCGCGCGGTCTGCTCGGCCCGCGCCAAGCGCCGCGCGATCCGGGTCGACCATTTGCGCGAGAACAGCGCGCTCATCGGCAGCTTCAATTCGGGCCACAAGTCGTGCAAGTGCCACAGCACGTCGTTGTTGAGCGCGACGCGGCTGCGGATCAGCCGTTCTCGGTGATCCACGAGCAGCCGCAGATCGAGCTCGACGCCGGCCAACTGCGCCGACGGCAACGCGTCGAGGCCTTCGCGCAGCGCGGCCCGCGCGACCGCAAGCGCGTCGATGCGGTCGGACTTGCCGCGCTCGCGGCCCGCGCGCCGGAGCTCGCTCATCAGCTTGGTCGCCACGCGGACGACGCGCTCGCCACGGCCAATCAGAAACCGCTCCAACGCACCCGAAACGTGCCGGCAGTCTTCCAGCGCCCAGACCCGCTCGCCGTCAAGCGCCCGCGCCCACTCCAGCAGCACGACGAACTCCTGCTCGCTGACGCGGATCGTCGTGTCGTCGAGGAGCTCGCCCGTCGTCGCGGTGATCGCCGCGATCGTGTGCGATCGCTTGTGCGTGTCCGCCCCGAGCACCATCGTTTCGTCCCGTCCTCCTGTTCACCGACCGACAGGTGGACGCTCGGCGGACAAGGCTTGCTTGAGGGCGCTGCCACGCTCCTATCAAGTCACGCCAAGCATCCCGAACCGGCGACGAGCGACATTGCGAAAGGAAGTCAGGCCCACCCGCCCGACAGCCTGAAACAGAGAGTCAGCTCGCCGCCGGCCCGGGACCATCCCCTGCTCGTCGGACATCACCGACAAGCCAAATCACAACAGCAAGCCTGGAAGTAGTAGCCCGGCTGTCTCGGCGCAGCCTCGGCTGCTGCCGCGACAGTTGCGATTGCCTCGAAGCGGTAGCGCCGATATGCACGGTCGAGTTTCACGCCGCGCCGCTAAGGGTCAATGCGGTAACGCCGGCGGCGGCGCGCGGCTTCGACATGGCGTTGACTTGGGTTGCGCACGAGCAGATACTCGCTCGGCAGGGCGTTCGATCTGCGGGACGACCGAAGGAAGTCGCTGCCATGAAAGCCAAGTGCGTCGGAGCCGTTATCGGCGTCGCATTGCTCGCCGCTGCACCGGCGACCTCACTCGCTGTGCCGCCAAACGAGCCGAACGGTCATGCGAGCTGCGTCGGAACACTCAGCGTCTCCTTCCAGGCGCATCCCGAGGTCGACGGCTCGCGCTCGAGCCATGCGCACCAAATCATCGGAATCGCAGCAGCGATGGGTATCCCGCCGGGCGAGATCTACACCCGTTACGCCCAGTTGCACGGCACCCTGGAGCAATGCCCCTGACCATAGGTCCTCGCCAAGTCGTCGGCGTGCTTGCGCCTGCCAGCAGTAGTCCACGCGCTGAGTTTCGCTAGCCGTTTCCCTAGACCCTCCTAGCGCCCCGGGCGCCGTAGAATACGGCGATGAACGCAAAGCGCCGCGGCACGGCAGCCACCGCCCGGGGCATGGCAACAGGAGGTAAGTGCTGATGCACCCCCACCGTAACGTTCGCGTCTTCGGCGGTGAGTTCTGATGGCCGGCGCCAAGCTCGACGGACCCGCTGAAGTCCGCTCAGGCAGCTAGGCGCGATTCGGCCCGACTGAGAAATCCCTCCTACTCAGCTATCTGCGCTCAGAGCAGCGCGGCCGAAACGTCCCGAACCACACAATACGACCCCGACCCGACCCCTGGCGGGCCTCACCGACGCAGCAGGCGCCCGCGAGCGATGTCTGCCTCAGATACCCCGTCCGCGCGAAGGGCGTGGAGCAACCTCGTGCGTATGACTTCGGTCAGGTCAGGGGTGTCCATCGCATCGCTCGAGTACGTGCCGTCCAGTCTCAGCATGATGTCGACCCTGCCGGTCGCAGGTTCGAGTCCTGCCGGGGCCACTGAGGAACCCGCTGGAAACGGCGGCCGCGAGAGCGTGCGCCGGATGCGTGTCCGCGATCCTGCCGACTGACGCGGCCGACGGGGCGAGGTTTCCTCACCTAGGCCTCCGTGCGGGTATGACCGCGCGCTCGGACCACGGCTTCCGCCAGTCGGCGTCGAGGTTTCGTATTACGATTCATGCTTGCCATCCACCCGTCGGCTCGCAAGCACGGCATCGCTGACGAGGACACATCGAGCACGCCGTGACCAATGCGATGGCTATTGACGACATCCGTGACGACGCCCGCCTCTACATCGGACCGGCCCGCAGTGCTGCCCTGCTCGAGGTGCTAATCTGCCGTCAGTTCCTACCCTATTCACCCATCCATGCCTCCAGTACCGCACCTGCTCCCGGAGCACTGATGGCGACCAGGAAGACGTACGGCACGACTCGCAGCGGCCGGACCATCGATGAAGATCTGGTCGAAGAGCTCGCCGCAGAGGCCGAACGCGGCTACGACGTCGACGAGATCGTGCGCCGCCGCGGAGGCCGGCCGCCGATCGGCTCGGGCCCGGCCAGTGTCGAGTCCGTTCGCCTCGATCCAGAGCTTCGGCGCGCGCTCACGGAGCGCGCCGAGCGCGATCGAGAGTCCACCTCCGCAGTCATCCGCAAGGCGCTGCGCAGTTGCCTCGACGCACGCTGACCCCGGCCTTTCGAGGGCCGCTGCATTTCGCGCAAAGTCCCGGCGCCCGTAGGATGCTCGCGTGGTCGGACGCTGGACCTCGACTTTCGTGTCGCTCGCTGCCGCGTTGCTGCTCATCGTGCTGATCGACGGGTGGGCGATCGCTTTCCTGCCCAGGGTGATCGAGAAGATCGTCATCCTCGTCGCCTTCCTGCTGCTCGTCTACGTGGCGTTCACCGGCCGGCGCGACGCCAGGGCTTGACGCTCAGGAGACGGCGGGCGGCGAGCGGAGCACGACCACCGTCGACCCGAGGTACTCCTCGGTCTGCCGCACGAACCGATGCGGCTCGATGTCGAAGCCGAGACTCGCGGCCTCGGCGTCGATGGCGTCCGCGGACACGCGATCGAGCCGCACCGTGACGTCGCGGGCGCTGCGGCGCGTGCCGGGCCCGATGATCTCGCGACGCCGACGGAGCACCGCGCAGCCGCCCTCGTCGACCACGTCGAGCAACTGGCTCGCGTAGCGGACGCCGTCGATCTCGCACGCCGCGGGCGGCGGCGGTGACGGGTGCTCCTCGTCGAAGCAGTCCATCGCGTCGGCCAGCGCCGCGGCGAGACATCCCCCTGGCCCCAGGTGATCCAGCGCACGCCGCAGGAACGCAGCGCGCCCGCGCCGTCCCCCGAACAGCTGCAGGGTCTGCATCGGCACGAGCACCAGCGCGAAGCGGCGGCCCAGATCGAGCCGGCGGGCGTCGGCGGCGACGGTCTCCACCGGCAGCCCCGCGGCGCGCTGCGCCAGCGCCTCGAGCAGCGCCGCGTCGCTGTCCAGCGCCACCACCGGCACGCCCCGGGAGGCGAGGTCGACGGTCACCCGTCCCGTCCCGGCGCCGACGTCGAGCACGGGACCCGCGGCCCCTTCGGCCAGCGCGCGCCACAGCGGCAGGTCCTCGCCGTACGAGCCGCATTCGAGGTAGTGCCAGAGCGCGTCCAGGTTCATGGCGAGCATCCATCCTCGCTCACAGGTACCTGGGCAGGCTGTTCCGGTAGTAGAGACGACGCCCGCCTGGGAACCCTCCCTGGCCCCGAGTCCCGTCTCTGGAAACCTGGGGCGGTGCGCCGTCTCGACCGAGGGAACGCAGCGGCCGCCCTCGAGGTTCGACGCTACGCGAAGAAGCTGTCGGCATTCGAACGCTAGGCGCTGCGATACGACGGACTTCTGACCATCGAGCCCGCTCAGCACCGGCGCCTCAGAGGTACCGGAGCGCGATGTACGCGGTCGCGAGCACCATCGAGACGAACGTGACCGGGACACCGATGCGCAGGAAGGTCACGAACCCGATCGGGCGGCCGGCGCGGGCGGCCATCCCGGCGGCCGCGACGTTGGCCGCGGCGGCGACGATCGTGGCGTTCCCGCCGAAGCACGCGCCGAGCGCCAGCGCCCACCAGTAGGCCGGGTCCTCGCCTCCGCCCAGCTGCTCGACGACCGGGATCATCGCCGCGGTGAAGGGGATGTTGTCGACGACCGCCGAGCCGAGCGCCGAGGCCCACGCGATCCCGAGCAGCTCGGCTGTCCGGTCGCCCGCGGTCAGCGACGCGATGCCCTCGGCCACCTCGTCGATCGCCCCGGTCTCCTCGAGCGCTCCGACCATCACGAACAGGCCGATGAAGAAGAACAGCGTCGGCCACTCGATCCCCGCGAGCGCGTCCTCGACCTTCTGATGCGTCACGACCAGCATGACCGTCGCGCCGGTCAGCGCCACCGTCGCCGGCTCCAGCCCCAGCGCCTGGTGCGCGAAGAACAGCACGATCGTGGCGACGAGGATCGGGACCGTGCGCTTGAGCTCGTCCATGTCCTCGATCGCCGCCGCGGCGTCGAGGTTGCGGACCCGCTCGCGTGCCTCGGGCGCGATGTGCAGCTGCGACCGGAACACCGCGTACAGACCCGCCGTGACGAGGGCGAACGTGACCGCGGCGATCGGCGCCAGGTTGAAGATGAAGTCCATGAACGACAGATCGGTGGCGCCGGCGATCAGGATGTTCGGCGGATCGCCGATCAGCGTCGCCGTCCCGCCGATGTTCGAGACCAGGATCTCGATGATCACCAGCGGGACCGGGTCGACGTCCAGCGCGTCGGCCAGCAGGAACGTGATCGGCACCATCAGCAGCACCGTCGTCAGGTTGTCCAGGAACGCCGACAGCACCGCCGTGATCCCCGCCAGCGCGAGCACGACGGCCAGCGGGCGGCCTCGCGAGAGCTGTCCGGCACGGATCGCCAGCCATGCGTACACCCCCGTCGGCTCCGTCACGCGGACCACCAGCATCATCCCCACCAGCAGCCCGAGCGTGTTCCAGTCGATCGCCTCGATCGCGGCGTGCTGATCGATCGTCTGCGTCAGCAGCACGAGCACCGCGCCCAGCAGCGCGACCTTCGTCCGGTCGACGCGGTCGGTCGCGATCACCGCCAGCGCAGCAGCGAACAGGATGACGGCGACGGCCATCAGCGCGGCCTCGCGGTCGACTGCTGACGGGGCCTGGCGAGTGAGAGCACAACCAACTCCAAGGGTCGACGAAGCGTGTCGCCGACCAGGCTTCCCGGCACGCCGCGCACGACTATATCGGTCGCTTGCCACCTCCCCCCGCTCCGTGAGACGGTCTGCGGGAGCGACCAGAGGTGGTACGAGATGGACGCAAGGACATATGACGCGGTGGTGGTCGGAGCCCGCTGCGCCGGTTCGCCGACCGCGATGCTCCTCGCGCGCAAGGGCCATCGGGTGCTCCTGCTCGACAAGGCGCGCTTCCCCAGCGACACGATGTCGACCCATCTCGTGCACCCGCCGGGCGTCGCCGCCCTCCAGCGCTGGGGGCTGCTTGACCGGCTCAAGGCCTCCGGCTGCCCGCCGGTGGAGCGCTACTCGTTCGACTTCGGGCCGGTGACGATCGCCGGCTCGCCCCAGCCGATCGAGGGCATCGCGCACGCGTACTGCCCGCGCCGGACCGTGCTCGACCAGCTGCTCGTCGATGCCGCGGTCGAGGCGGGTGCCGAGCTGCGCGAGGGCTTCACCGTCGACGAGGTCCTGGCCGACGACGGGACGGTCACGGGGATCGTGGGCCACGAGAAGGGCTCGAAGGGGATCACCGAGCACGCGCGGTTGGTCATCGGGGCCGACGGCCGGCATTCCGTCGTGGCGAGGACTGTCGGACCGGAGCAGTACAACGAGCGACCCTCGCGCCTGGCCATGTACTACGCGTACTGGAGCGGCATGCCCGCCGACGGCTTCGAGACCACTGTGCGCGCGCACGAGCGCCGTGGCTGGGCCGTCGCGGAGACCCACGACGGCCTCTCGGTGATGCCGTTCGGCTGGCCGGTCGAGGAGTTCAAGGCCAACCGGACCGACGTCGAGGCCGGCTTCGAGGCGATGATCCGACTCGCGCCGGAGTTCGCCGACCGCGTGCACGCCGCCCGGCGGGAGTCCAAGTTCGTCGGATCGGCGCAGCTGCCCGGCTACATCCGCAAGCCGTACGGCCCCGGGTGGGCGCTCGTCGGCGACGCCGGATACCACAAGAACCCGATCACGGCGATGGGCATCAACGACGCGTTCCGGGACGCCGAGCTGCTCGCGGCGGCAGTCGACGACGCCCTCGGTGGCCGGCGCCCGTACGAAGCGGCGATGCGCGAGTACCAGCAGGCCCGGGACGCGGAGGTCATGCCGATCTACGAGTTCACCGACGACTTCTCGCAGCTGCGGCCGCCGCCGCCCGAGATGCAGCAGCTCTTCGGCGCGATGCAGACGAACCAGGACGCGATGGACGACTTCGTCAGCGTGCAGGCGGCGACGCTTCCGGCTCCGGAGTTCTTCGCACCGCAGAACCTCGCGCGCATCGTCGACGGGGCCGGCGTGGGTCCGGTACCCGACACCGCTCGAGCTTCCGCGCATCGGATCGAATAGATGTTCGTTGAACGGACATGATCCCTGCAGAACGGAGGTCCGCCGTGCCGCGCGTATTCCTGGCCGTGCTGCTCGCGGTGCTCGCCCTACCCGCCACGGCAGCCGCCGCCCCGCCGCCGAACGACGCCCGGGCCGCAGCAGAGCGCGTGACCCTCCCCGCGGTCGTCAACGGGACGACGGCGGAGTCGACGCTCGAGGTCGACGAGCCCGCCGCGTGCGCGCCTCTGCGCGGCTCGGTGTTCTACGAGCTGCGCGCGCCGAGCGACGACCGTGTCGTCTTGCGCCTGAAGGCGGCCGGCGATCTCGACGCCGCGGTCGACGTCTTCCGCCGCGTGCGCTCGCAGCTCGAGCCGGTCGGGTGCGACCCGACCGACCGCCGCGGTGACGCGGGCGTCCGCTTCCGGCCCGTCCGCGGCGGCATCTACCTGATCCGCGTCGGCCAGCTCGCCAACTCGGTGCCGGGCCGCTTCCGGCTCGACGTGTTCGCGCCGGTGCCGGATCCGCGCCCGCCGGGCCAGCGGCTGCCCCGCGGCGGCGCGAGTCGCACCCTCGACTCGCTGCAGGACACGAGCGACGCCTGGTCGACGCGGATGCAGGCGGGGACGACCTACCGCATCAACCTCGCGGCCGGCCCATGCATGACGCTGCGCGTGTTCGCACCCGGGACGGGCAGCTTCGACGCCGCCTCGCCGGTCGCGAACGCGGGTTGCGACGGCTACATGCTCTTCACGCCCGGGGCGGGGGAGGGCGGCCGGTACAGCCTCGTCGTCGATGCCCGGCCCGACCGCCGCGGGTCACAGCCCTACCGGCTCCAGGTCGCCCGCGCCGGCGCGGACGACACCGCGCCGGGACTGCGGCTGCCCAACTACCGGCGCATCCGGGCCGGCCTGAGCGGAGGCACGATCGACGCCGTCGACCTGTACCGGTTCAGCCTCAGCCGCCGCAGCGCGCTCGAGCTCGAGCTTCGCCACTCCGCCTCCCGCACGATCCGGCTGGCGCTGCACAACGACCGCGGCGAGCGGCTGTCGTCCGGTGACGAGATCGAGCGCCGGCTCGCTCCCGGCCGCTACTTCGTCGCCGTCAGGACGCGCAGCGGCGCCAATGGCCGCTACACGCTGCGCCGCGTCACGCGCACGATCACGAGCACGCGGATCGCGTTCAGCCGCAGGGAGGTCCGGCCCGGCGAGACGGTCGGCATCGACGTCGACGTCATGCCCGCCGCCCCCGGCCCGGTCGCGGTGACGATCGAGCGCTTCGACCCGCTCGCCGGTTGGCAGTTCCATCGCCGCGTTCGCACCACCGCCCGCTCGATCGCGTTCCGCCCGCCGTCGCTCGGCCGCTGGCGCGCCCGCGCCGAGTTCCTGGGCACCCGCGCCGACGCACCCAGCGCGTCCGGGACCGCGCGCGTCCTCGTAGCCGAGCCGCTGGAGGTGAGATGATCGGCGCTCGCTGATCCCCGAGGAGGGCACAATGGCCGGCCGCTTCGACGCAACGGTGTTGATCGCTCGTCCGATCGAGGAGGTCTTCGCCTTCCTCGCGGACGGGACGAACGACCCGAAGTTCAGCCCGCGCGTTCTCGAGATCGCGAAGACGACCGACGGGCCGTCGGGCGTCGGGACGGTCTACAAGAGCACGGTCAAGGACGCCGGCATGAAGACGAAGCGCGAGTTCGAGCTGACCGAGTTCGAGGCCCCGACCAAGATCCGCTGGGCCGAGCGGTCCGAGAACAAGATCACCGCACCTGAAGGCGGGTACGACCTCAAGCCCTCCGGCGACGGAACCGAGCTGCACGTCTACAACGTGCTCGAGCCGCACGGGATCGGGAAGCTGATCTTCCCGTTCGCGATCAAGCAGGCCCGCGACGGCGCGCAGGACTTCGCGAACTCGATCAAGCGCGCCGTCGAAGCGGCGTAGCCGTGCGGGCCGCCGTCCTCGTCGCGCTCGGGGTCCTCGCCGCCGCTCCTGCCGCCGCCGGGGCGCAGGAGCGGCAGGACCCCGACGGGTTCACGCCGGTCGTGCCGAGCGTCCTCGCCGCCCCCTGGGCGGTCGAGGGCTCCGACGGCCGCTCTCATCTCGTCTACGAGCTGCAGCTCCTGAACGCGATACCGGTCCCGTGGCGCGTGACGCGCGTGACGGTCCGGCCCGCCCGTGGCGGGCGCGCGCTCGCGTCGTGGCGCGGCCGCGCCGTGCGGGAGGTGCTGCGCTCGCTGGCCGACGGCCGCGACACGCGCAGGATCGGCGGCGGCGAGGCAGCGCTGGCGCACCTCACGTTCAGCGTCCGCGGCCGCGCGCCGCGGGCGCTGGTGCACGAGGTCCGGCTCGCGAACCCGCAGCCACGCAACGGCGCACCGCGCAGCGCCGTCGTGACCGGCGCCCGCACGCGGGTGATCCGCCGCGCGCCGGCGCGGCTCGGACCGCCGCTGCGGGGCGACCGCTGGCTCGCCGCCGACGGTTGCTGCACCGCGCGCCGCCACATCCGCGCCTTTCAGCCGTTCGGCGGCTCGCTGTTCACCGCCCAGCGGTTCGCGATCGACTGGGAGCGGCTCGACACCAGCGGTCGCCTGTTCACCGGGGACAAGCGCGTGCTCACGAACTGGGAGGGCTACGGCGAGACGATCCTCGCGGTCGCCGACGGCACCGTCGTGCGCGCGATCGACGGGCTGCCCGACCAGGTCCCGGGCGCGCTGCCGGAGGGGCTCGCCCCGCTGGAGGCGGACGGCAACGCGGTGTTCCTGCGGCTGCGCGACGGCCGGATCGTCTTCTACGCGCACATGATCCCCGGCACGGTCGCTGTCCGCGAGGGCCAGCGCGTCGTGCGCGGACAGGTGCTCGGCCGCGTCGGCAACTCCGGCAACAGCTCGGCGCCGCACCTGCACCTGCACGTGATCGGCCGCGACGCGATCTTCGGTGCCAACGGGCTGCCGTACGTGTTCTCGGACTACGCCATCACCGGTCGCGTCGCCTCGACCGAGGCGTTCGACCGCGCGGAGGCGACCGGCGAGCCCGTACGGCGCGGACCGGTTCGCACCGGCCCGCGCCGCAACCAGCTGCCGCTCGACCAGGTGATCGTCACCTGGCCGTGATCGCGACTACCAGCTCGCCGGCTTCCCCGGCTCGTACAGCCAGACGTCGAAGAAGTCGTCCAGCCGCTGGCCCGACTCGCGCTCGGCGATCGAGATGAAGTCGTCGGTCGACGCGACCGCGCCGCCGAACGTCTTCGTGAACGCCTTCAGCGTGCGGAAGAAGGCCTCGTCGCCGATCTTGCCGCGCAGCGCGTGCAGGGTCATCGCCCCGCGCGTGTAGACGGTGTTGCTCTGGTACTGGTTCTCGACCCCCGGGTCGAACACCGTGTTGTCCCAGAAGGTGCCCGTGCGGGCGTAGCTCGCGTCGAACGCGGCCTGCGCGGTGCGCCCGCCGGTGTGCTCCGTCCACAGCCACGCGCCGTAGGTCGCGAAGCCCTCGGAGAGCCAGACGTCGCGCATCCGGCGCACGGCGACGTCGTCACCGAACCACTGGTGCACGAGCTCGTGCGCGAGTGCCCGCAGGCCCGCCGCGCTCGTGAACTCCGGACGCGTCTGCGTCTCCATCTGGTAACCGGCGTCGGTCACGTCGACGATCGCGCCCGAGGACGAGAACGGGTACGGCCCGAAGCGCTCGCCGAAGAAGTCGAGCATCGCCTCGATCTCGTCGAGCTGCGCCCGCGACGTGTCGGTGAGCTGGTCCGGCTGGACCGCGTTCCAGATCGGCAGGCCGTCGGCCGTCCGGTCCTCGAGGATCGTGAACTGGCCGGTGCTGAGCGTGGCCAGGTAGGTGGCCATCTGCTCGGTCTCGTCCCACACCCACGTGGCGGTGTCGCGACGCCGGTCGACCTTGTGCGAGATCAGCTGGCCGTTGGCGATCGCCTCGATGTCCTCCGGCACCGTGACGGTGAACGTGAACGTGGCCTTGTCGTTGGTGGTGTTGTTGTTCGGGTACCACGTGTCCGCGCCCTGCGGCGGCGTGGACGTGTACGAGCCGTCGTCCGTGTAGTTCCAGCCGTCGAGGAAGCCGCTCGGATCGGTCGGGGCCGGCCCCGGCTGGCCCGAGTAGTCGATCTCGACCGTGAAGCCCTCGCCGGCCGGCAGCGGCCGGCGCGGGGTGATGATCAGCTCACGGCCCTCGCGGCGATAGTCCGCGCGCCGGTTGTCGACCTCGACCGAGTGGACCGTCAGCCCGCGCAGGTCGAGGTTGAAGCGACACAGGTCCTGCGTCGCGGCGGCGCTGATGGTGGCCTCGCCGTCGAGCACCTTCGTCGCGTGGTCGTAGCCGAGGTCGAGGTCGTAGTGGGCGACGTCGTAGCCGCCGTTCCCGATCCCCGGGTAGTACGTGTCGCCGACCTCCGGCGCCCCGTTGACGCAGCGTTCGACGCGGTCACCGCGCTCCTGGTGGTCGGACCCCGCGTTCGCGGCGAAGCCCGTGACGGCCATCCCCGCGGCGCCGGCGACGACCGCCGTGGCAGCGGCGACGATCGATGTCCTCATGGCACTCCTCCTCCCGGTGGAACCCTTGCCTGCGGGAGACGCTACTTCACGGATGCCGTCTGAGGCCGCGAAGCACGCCGTCGGCCGCCTTGTGCGGTGCGCGCAGGGCGAGGCCGACGAGGTCGAGCTCCGCGGTCGGCACGGCACGCACCGCCGCCCGGTTTGCCTCGTCGTGGCCGGTGGCGAAGAGGTCGGCGGTGTAGATCGCGAACCGCAGCTCGCGCGTGCGGGCACGCTCGAACACGGTCCGCAGCTTGCCGGCCGTCGCCTCGTAGACGAGCACGGGCTGCACGAGCATCGGGAGGTACGTCGCGCCCGACGCGTCCTCGTAGTCGGGCCCGACCTCGGCGCCGCCCGCCACGACGCCGCTCATCAGGAAGGCGCAGACGTTCAGCCGCTGCCACGCCGCGAGGTCGTCGCGGACGATCACCGCGACCTTGGTGTCGAAGTCGGTCACCGCCACGCGGCGCAGGATCGCCTAGCGCGCGAGCCGCGTCTTGGACGATCTTGCGTAGCGCGCGGGCGGCACGCCGACGGCGCGCTTGAAGACTCGCGTGAGGTGCGCCTGGTCGTAGAAGCCGCAGGCGAGCGCGACCGCGGCGGGCGGCTCGCCGCCGGCCAGGAGCGTGCGTGCGCGCGCGATCCGCAGGTCGGTCTGGAACGCGTGCGGCGGGAGTCCGACCTGGGCGCGGAAGGTGCGCGCGAGCTCGAAGCGGCTGAGGCCCGCGTGGGCGGCCAATTCGGCCAGCGTCACCCGCTCCGCCCAGCGCTCCTCGAGCAGCCGGCGCGCGCGCCTCACCGCGGCGTGCTCGGGCGCCGACCGCGTGCGCATGCCGGGGCGCAGGTGCGGGCGCAGACGGTCGACCGCGGCGAGCACCGCCTCGTCGACGGCGAGCCCCGGCGGCGCGAGCGCGAGCGCGCGATGGGCGGCGGCCAGCGCGGCCCGCAGCGCCTCGTCGCGGAACACCACCCAGCGCGCCGCTTGCGGCGCCTGCGCCTCCTCGGCCCAGGCGCCGATCAGCGACGGCTCGAGGTAGAGCACCTTGTACGCCCAGCCGCCCGGCGCGGCCGGGACGCCGGTGTGCACCGACTCCGGCTCGAGCACGAACAGCTCGCCGTCGTGCGCCCGCTGGTCGGTATCGTCGAGCTCGAAGCTCGCCGCGCCGCGCTCCATCATCGCGACGGTCCAGGTCGGGTGCGAGTGGGGGCGGTACTCGTGGGTCACGAAGCTCGCGTGCAGGGCCTCGACGCCCGGCAGGTCGGGCGGCCGGAAGTACGTCGTGACCTCAGGCACCGAGGCGCTCCGCGGCCGCGCCGGCGTCGCGGCGCGACGTGACCCCGAGCTTCGAGAGCAGCGAGGAGACGTGGTGGTCGACGGTCTTGGGCGCGATCACGAGCGCGCGGGCGATCTCGGCGTTCGTCGCGCCGCTCGCGACGAGCTCCAGGACCTCGGTCTCGCGCGGCGTCAGGCCGCCGGGCGCGGCGCGCGAGGCCGCCCGCGGGCCGCGCGGGATGCGGCGCACTCCGGCCGCCCGCAGTCGGCGGCGCAGGTTCGCGGCCGCGCGGGCGGCACCGTACGCGTCGAACGTGGCGAGCGCCTCGCGTCGTGCAGCGTCGTCGTCCGCCTCGCCGAGCGCGTCCGCGCGCTCGTACGGGAACCCCAGCGCGGACCACCGGTCGGCCGCGCCGAGCCAGTCGCCGGCCATCGCCAGCGCATACGGCTCGGGATCGTCGGGGCGCGGCGTCACCGGCTCCCCGGCGCGCCAGAGCCAGTAGGCGAGCTCGGCGCGCGCCCACGGTTGCACGCTCGAGACGCCGTAGGCCGCGTTCGCGGCTGCGGCCGCGCCCTTCAGGTCGCCGTCGAGCCACGCGTGCTCGGCGCGCGCGGCCGCGGCCGGCGCGAGCCGCTGCAGCTCGCCGGTGTCTACCGCCCGCCGCCACGCCTCGTCCAGCGTCGCGCCCGCGTCGGCCTCCCCCCGGCGCGCCTGCAGCCGGCCGATCGCCATCAGCGCGGGGCACAGGCTGACGCCGGGCTGCTCGCCGAGCTCGAGCGCCGCCCGCGCGTCGGCCTCGGCCGCCGGCCAGTCGCCGAGCATCAGCCGCGCGTTGGCGCGGGCGCCGAGCAGGTACTGGACGTAGCCGTCGAGCCCGCGGCCGCTCGCGAACGCGAGGGCGCGCTCGAGATCGTCCACGACGCGTGCATCGGCGCGCTGGCGCACCAGCGTCGACGTCGCCAGGTTCACGAGCGCACGGGCCGCGTGGTCGTCCTGCCCCGCCTCGACCGCGAGCACGTGCGCCTCCTCCAGCAGCGCGCGGCCGCGCTCGTGCTGCGGTCCGCCAAGCAGCGTGGTCCCGACGTTCGTGAGGCCGTGCGCGACCGTCTCGCGGTCCTGGAGCGCCCGCGCGAGCCGCACTGCCCGCGAGCCCAGGGCGATCGCCTCCTCGTTGCGGTCGGCCAGCATCGCGAGCTGGGACCTGCCGCTGAGCGCCATCGCCAGCTCGCGGCTGTCGGGGAACCGCTCGAGGATCGCGATGGCGCGGTCGCCCGCCTCGGCCGCTTCCTGGCCGCGGCCGGTCCACCACAGGATCCGCGCAAGCCAGCGCAGGTCGTCGCCGGCGAGCAGCGAGCCCGGCTCGCGCGTCTCCAGCAGCGCGCGGCGGGCCTCCAGCGCACGCTCCGGCCGCCCGCACAGGTAGGCCTCGACGGCGACGTTCTCGAGTGCCTCCGGGGCGCCGGCCGAGAGCGCCGCCTCCCAGTGCTCGAGCGCCTGGCGGTGGCCGCCGGCCGCGCTCGCCGCGCGCGCGGCGGCAGGCGCGTGCCGCAGGATCGCCGCCTGGTCGCCGGTGCGGCGGGCGTGGTGGGCGAGCCGCGCCGGGTCGGCTCCGGTGGCCTCGAGCGCCTGCAGGACGAGCCGGTCGAGCTCGCGCCGCTGCGCCGGCGGGATCGCGTCGGCGACCGCGCGGCGCGCCAGGTCGTGCCGGAACGCGAGCGCGTCGCGGCTGAGCGTGAGCAGACCCGCGTCGATGCACTCGTCGACCGGCCCGGCCCCACCGCCGACCGTCGCCTCGACCAGCGCCAGCTCCGCAGGGCCAGGGACGACCGCGACCAGCTCGGCCACGTCCTGCGCACGCTCGCCGATCGCGGCCATCCGGAGCGCCACGGCGTCGCGGACGCTCGCGGGCACGTCGCCCGCCGGCGCCGCCAGGGCCTCGGTCACGAAGAACGGGTTGCCGCCGGAGATCGCGTGCAGGTCGGACGCGTCGCGCCCGGCGCGGCGGGCGAGCACGGCGACGGCGGCGGCGGAGAGCGCGCGTGGCTCGAGCCGCGTCACGCGCTCGCGCGGGAACGCGGCCAGCACGCGCCGGACCTCGACCCGCGCGTCGGTGCGGCAGGTGAGCACGAGGCAGCCGCTGCGGTGCGCGAGCCTGCGCCCGAGCAGGGCCAGCAGGTCGAGCGTCGCGTCGTCGGCCCAGTGCAGGTCGTCGACGACGAGCACGGAGCCGTCGAGCGTGTCGAGCGCGGCTGCCAGCACCGCCTCGCGCGAGCCCGATTCGATCGCCGTCGGCGAGCGCACCGCCGGCCTGCCAGGCCACGTCGCGCAGCGGCCCGAGCGGCCGCGGCGTGACCAGCGGGTCGCAGGCGCCCCAGAGCACCCGCCGGCCCGCGCAGACGGCGGCGACCAGCGCGGTCTTGCCGATCCCCGCCTCGCCCGCGACGACCACGATCCGGCCGTCGGCAAGCGACTCGTCGATCGCCCGCTCCAGTGCCGTCCGTTCGTCGTCTCGCTCGAGAAGCTCCAAGATAGGTAGTACCTCCCGATGTCCCGGGGGTCGGTGCGGGGTTAGCGTCGCGTCATGTCAACCATGACCCCTCCCGACTCGGAGCTCAAGGCGCGTCATCGCGCGATGTGGGCCTCGGGCGACTACCCCGCCATGGTCGAGACGTTCCTGACGCCCCTCGGACCGCGGCTCGTCGAGGCCTGCGGCATCGGCCCGGGCATGAAGGTGCTCGACGTCGCCGCCGGCACCGGCAACGCCTCGATCCCGGCCGCGCAGGCCGGCGCAGACGTCACCGCGAGCGACCTCACCCCCGAGCTGCTGCACGCCGGCGCCGCGCGCGCCGGTGACGCCGAGCTCGAGTGGGTGACCGCCGACGCCGAGAACCTGCCGTTCGAGGACGGCTCGTTCGATGTCGTCATGTCCGCCATCGGCGTCATGTTCGCTCCCCACCACCAGGCCGCGGCCGACGAGCTCGCCCGCGTCTGCCGGCCGGGCGGCACCATCGGCCTGCTGAGCTGGACGCCCGAGGGCATGCTCGGCGCGCTGTTCCGCATGATGGGCCCGTTCGCGCCGCCGCCGCCGCCTGGCGCCTCGCCGCCGCCGCTGTGGGGCAGCGAGGAGCACGTGCAGGAGCTGCTCGGCGACCGCGTGGCGATCCGCAGCAGCGAGCGCGGCATCCTCGAGATCACGGCGTTCCCGACCGCCCGCGACTACGGCGACCACTTCCGGGAGCGCTACGGCCCGGCGATCGCCGTCCGCAAGAACGCGGCCGCGAACGGCCGCGCCGAGGAGTTCGACGCGGCGCTCGGCGCGTTCTGCGACGAGTGGAACCGCGGCACGGCTGACGGCGCCCGCTTCGAGATGGAGTACCTCCTGACCGTCGCGACCCGAGCCTGAGCCTCCCCAGCACGACCGCGCCGGCCCGCTGCGGCCGGCGCGGGCGCGTCACGCGACCTCCAGGTCGACGACGATCGCGACCTTCGGCCCGTCCCAGAAGAAGGTCAGGGACGCAGGCTCGTAGCTGACGCGATCCGGCGGGTCGAGGTCAGCGGCGGCGACGAGCTCGCGGAAGCGGGCCTCGGCCGCCTGGTGGGCGGGGCTGATCGTGGGCATGGCCGCACGATCGCGGCGATCGCGTCACACGGGTTCGTCGGCGAGTGCCAAGAGCTTGCAGACGGTGTTCCAGTTTCGCGCGGTGGCCACCGTGCCGAGCCCGCGCTCGAGCTTGATCTTCGCGAGCCTGGACTTCGCCATGCCCTGCGGGTACCACGCGTAGAGCTCACGGCCGAGGACGGCGACGCGCTCGTCGCCGAGGTCGGTCGCCGCGAGCTCCTCCACGTATCCGGGATCCGGGTCGCCGGCCAGGAAGCTCACCTGCAGGAAGCGGCCGTCGGTCATGAGATCGGCGAACGGGTTGGCCTCGACGACCGCGGCGAGCTCGTCGCGGCTGCGCACGACGACCGCGGGATCGATCCCGAGCCCGTCCTCGATCTCCTTCTCCAGGCGCCGCGCCAGCCGCTCGCCGGACTCGGGCGCGGTCAGCACCACGTTCCCGCTCTGCAGGAGCGTCCGGACGTCCCCGTAGCCGAGGCCGTCCAGCAGCTTCCGCAGCTCGGGCATCGACACCCTCCGGTGCGAGGCCAGGTTGATCCCGCGCAGGAGGGCGATCTGGCGCATCAGGCGCGCTCGAGCACCACCACGGCGATCTCGCGGTCCGTCCGCCGCTGGTACGCGTCGTAGTGCGGCCAGTGCGACGTCATCTCGCGCCACATCGCCGGCCGCTCCTCCGACGTCGCGTCGCGCGCGCGCACGGCGAACGTCTCGTCGAGCAACTGCACCTCGGCGTCCGGCCGGGCGCGCAGGTTCGCGTACCAGCCGGGCGGCGCGTCAGTGCCGCCGTTGGAAGCGACGACCAGCAGGTCGCCCCCCGAGCGGCCGTAGATGAGGGCGTTGGTCCGCGGCTCGCCCGACCTGCGCCCGAGCGTGGTGAGCAGCAGCACGGAGCTGCCCTCCTTCCAGTCGTGCCCGTACTCGCCGCCGGTCGCGCGGTACTGGCGCACGTGCTCGTCGCCGTACAGCCTGGATGCGTCCCTTCGTGCCATGACCTGAACTCTATGACGCTGCCCCCGAGAGGGCCGGGGCCCCATGGGCCCCGGCCCGGGGAGGGTCAGCGCAGCGACGTGAACGTCAGGTCCCACGAGGCGTTGGCCACATTGACCACGCCGTTGACGTTCTCGGAGCGCAGCATCGGCTGCTTGTCCCACAGCCAGAAGACGCCGGGCGCCTGCTCGCTGATCGCGGTGTCGATCTCGGCCCACGCCTTGGCGCGCTCGGCCGGGTCGCTGATCGTCTCGGCGTCGTCCATCTGCTTGTTGAGCGCGGGATCGTCCAGCAGCGAGAAGTTCGAGTTGCTCTGGTCGAGGATGTTCTTGCCGTTGAACACCGGGTTCAGCAGCGTCTCGGCGTCGGCGAAGTCCTTCAGCCAGCCCACGGACGGGCAGATGTCGGGCTGGTTGCTCGGCACCTGGCAGAACTTCGTGTACATCGAGTCGCGGGTGACGTAGTTCGCTCGACCTTGAAGCCGAGCTTGGCGAACTGCTGCACGGCGACCTCCGACACCTGCTTCTGCTGCGTCGCGTTGTCGGACACCGACGTGAACGTCTTGTCGCCGTCGTACATGCCCGACTCGTAGCCCGCCTTGCGCATGTACTCCTTGCGCCAGCTCGACGTCGCCCTTGGGGTTCGCCAGGAAGTCCAGGCCCGGGCCCGTCGGCGCCGCCCGCGTCCTCGAAGCCGGGCTGGCCCGGCGGGATGATGTGGGTCGGGATGTCCCCCGTGAGCGGGCCGCCGAACGCCTGCCGCAGCGCCTCGCGATCGAACGCCGCCGCGATCGCGCGCCGCACGTCCGACGTTGTCGAACGGCTCGACGCGGGTGTTGAGTGCGATGTAGCGGTAGCGGCCCGTCGGCGGCGTCAGCACGAGCTGGTCCTTCTGGTCGCCGCGCGACGTGCTGGCCATGATCGACGCCGGAAGCTGGAAGTCGCCGCTGACCATCGCTTCGCCCTGCAGGATCTGCGCGCGATGCGACCGGCGGCTCGAAGCCCTCGCTGATCGTGATCGAGTCCAGGTAGGCGGGCTTGTAGTCCGTGCTCGCGTCCCAGTTCGGGTTGCGCACGAGGCGATCTCGCTGCCCGGCGTGTAGCCCGTGAGCTTGCCGGACTCGTCGTTCTCGATCATGTACGGGCCGGTCGCGACCTGGTTCTGGCCGTACGTCGACGGGCTCCTGCGGTCGAACTTCTGGGCGTAGTCGCGCGGGACCGGTGCCGAGGCCGGCAGCGCCAGCGCGCCCGCGAGGATCGCGCCACGCGCCCGGTCGAGCTTGAACACGATCGTCTGATCGTCCGGCGTCGTGATGCCCGCGATGTTGTCGGCCTTGCCGTCCTGGAACTCCTTCAGGCCGGTGAGGTCGCCCATGAAGGCGCCCACGTACGGGCCCGGCACCTGCTTCGTGAACCCGCGCTCGATCGCGTACGCGACTCGTCGGACGTCACCTCGCGATCGACCGGCGGGCTGAACTTGATGCCGGGCTTGATCTTGACCGTGACGGTCTTGCCGTTCGGCGCGATCTCGGGCGGGCCCTCGGCGAGGTCCGGCTCCGGGTTGACCGCGTCGTCCGGCTTGAACGCGTACAGCGGCCGCTGCGTCGCGTAGGCGACCAGGAAGCCGTACTGGTAGTAGGTCTCGGCCGGGGTCGACGAAGTCCACGTCGCCCGCGTACAGCACGGTCAGGTCACCACCCTGCTTGGCGTCCTGGGGCGCAGTGTCGCCCTGCGTCGTCTCCTCACCGCTCGGCTCGTCGTCGTCGCCGCCGCAGCCGGCGAAGACGAGCGCGAGCGCGGCCACCAGGACCGCGAGACGCGCAGCCACCCGAACTTCCTCATCCGAGACCTCCCAGTCTCCCTGCACTCCAGATTCGGCCAGCCTAGGCCGTGGGGCGGCGTCTGGCTGTGCGGTCCGCACCTTGCGGTGGGTTGGTCACCCGCGTGTGGTGCCCGCCGCCTCGAACAGCACGTCCTGGCGCCCTCCCACAGCACCATGCGCCCGAGCTCGCGCAGCTGCTCCGCGCCCTCGGTGACGGTCAGGAAGTGGTTGCCGGCGAGCTGGCCGACGATGCTCGAGAAGCACGTCCCGCCGTACGGGAACAGGATCTCGGTCTCGCTGAAGCCGCCGGGATAGAGCAGGACGTGGCCCGGCGCGGGATGGCTCGTGTGGTTCTCGAAGCCGAGGCCGGTCTCGAGGTCGCCGAGCGGGATCCAGGCCGACTCGCCGCTCCAGCGCACGTGGATGATCTTGCTGCGGAACGGCAGCATCGCGCGGAACGCCGCGCACGTCCTCGGCGCGTCGGCGACCCAGCGCGGCGCCGAACGCGAGTGGGCCGGCGGTGATGCGGAGGTCGCTCATCGTGTCTCCCTTCGTCGGCGTCAGCAGCCGCCCGTGCGGCGGGTCGGCGACGAGCCGTCGCGGAACACGGTCCGGCCGCGGACGATGCGTGCGGACGACGCGCGGCACGCGGCCGCCCGGCGAACGGGCTCAGCCCGTGGCGATCGTGCAGCACAGGCGCCTCGCGCACGCGCAGGTCGACCAATGCGAGGTCGGCGTCGGCGCCCGGCTCCAGCCGCCCCTTGGCGAGCCGCAGCCGCTGCGCGGGACGCGCGGACGTCAGCGCGGCGACGGTGCCCGGCGCCAGCCTCGAGTCGAGCAGCAGCGGCAGCAGCGACTGGCAGCCGGCGATGCCGCCCCACGCCGCGCCGAAGTCGCCGGTCTTCATCGCCGGCGGGCGCGGGCGAGTGGTCGGAGGCGACGAACGCGACGTCGCCGATCCGGCGCCACAGCGCCTCGCGCTCGGCCGCCGACCGCAGCGGCGGAGCGCACTTGGCGCGCACGCCGAGCGTCTCGAGGTCGTTCTCGCACAGCTCAGGTAGTGCGGGCAGGTCTCGCAGGTGGCGTCGGCGCCGCGCGCCCGTGCCTCGGCCACCAGCTCGACGCCGCGGGCGGTTGAGACGTGCACGACGTGCAGCGCGCAGCCGGTCGCGGCGGCGAGCTCGAGCGCGGTCTCGATCGCCGCGTGCTCGGCCTCCGGGGGCCGCGCGGCGACCCAGTCCGCGCCACGTCCTCCCGGGCGGCCCGAGCGCGCTCGGGCGCTCGGCGTGCACGGCGACCGGGAGGCCGAGCGCGGCGGCGCGCCCATGCCCTCGCCGAGCGTCTCGTCGTCGGCGGCCGCGAAGTCCTCGATCCCGCTGTCGCACATGAACGCCTTGAAGCCCGCGACGCCGCGCTCGGCCAGCTCCTCGAGTCGTCGAGGTGCCCGGCACGAGCCCGCCCCAGAGCGCGAAGTCGACGAGCGCGGACCGCTCGGCCGCGCCGACCTTGAGGTCGAACGCGGTCGCGTCGACCGTCGGCGGGTGCGCGTTGAGCGGCATCTCGACGCACGCCGTCGTGCCGCCGGCGGCGAGCGCGCGCGTGCCGGTCGCCCAGCCCTCCCAGTCGGTCCGGCCGGGCTCGTTGAAGTGCACGTGGGCGTCGAGCGCCGCCGGGCAGCACGTGCAGCCCGCGGCGTCGACCTCCTCGCGCGCGCCCCTCAGGTCGCGGCCGATCGGCTCGATCCGGCCGTCCTCGACCGCGACGTCCGCGGTCGCGCCGAACAGCCCGGAAGCACCACGGTGCCGCCGCGGACGACCAGGTCAGAGGCCACGGACGAACCGCTCGAGGACGTCGATCGCCGCGGCCACGTCGGCCGCCTCGACCGACTCGGCCGGGTTGTGGCTGATCCCGTCGCGGCAGCGGACGAACAGCATCGCGGCAGGCGTGACCGCGGCGAGCATGCGCGGCGTCGTGGCCCGCCCCGCTCGGCAGGCGCAGGGCCGGCTGGCCGGCGGCCGCGCCGCGAGCGCCTCGCTCAGCCGCGGCCCATCGCCACCGCGGGCGCTCGCCGGTCTCGCGCCAGTCGAGCGCGACCGACCGCGCGCCGCCGCGAGCGCGCCCGCGCGCGCAGGCTCGGCCGCGGCGCGCCGCACGCCGTCGTCGAGGTGGCGGACCTCGACGACCAGCGTCGCGCGCGCCGGGATCACGTTGCGCGCGCCCGGGCTCGACCTCCAGCCGGCCGACGGTCGCCACGAGCCCCTCGGCGCTCGCGGCCGCCTCGACCGCCAGCACGAGCTCGGCGGCAGCAGCGAGCGCGTCCCGCCGCGCGGCCATCGGCACCGTGCCCGCGTGCCCGGCCTTGCCGTCAAGCCCAGCTCGGCTGCGTCTGGCCGGTGATGCCGGTGACGACGCCGACGGGCCCGTCGCGCCGTTCGAGCACTGGCCCCTGCTCGATGTGGACCTCGCAGTACCCGAAGCCGCCCGCGGGGTCGCGCGCGGCGGGCTCGCCCTGACAGCAGGTCGCCGAGCCGCACGCCGTCGTCGTCCCGCGGGTCGAGCGGCGCGGCAGCCCGGCCATCGCCCCCGAGCCGAGGTAGGCCGTCCCGAAGCGCAGCCCCTCCTCGTCCGCGAAGCCGACCACCTCGAGCGGGCGCACTCCGGCAGCCGCTCCGCCACGGCGAGCGCCACGAGCACCCCGAGCGGCCCGTCGTAGCGACCGGCGTCGCGGACCCTGTCCAGGTGCGAGCCCAGCGCGAAGGCGGGCCGTCGCCGCGGCCGCCGATCAGGTTGCCGATCGCGTCCTCGCGGGCGCGAGCCCCGCCTCGCGCATCCAGCCGCCCACGAGCGCGTTCGCGCGCCGCATCGCGTCGGTCCCGAACCGCCGCATGAGCAGCCCGGGCTCCTCGCTCACCTCGCCGAGGCCGGCGCAGCGCTCGAGCACCGTGGCGGCGTCGCTCAACTGCCCCGGTAGGTGCTGTAGGACCAGGGCGACACCAGCAGCGGCACGTGGTAGTGCGCGCCGGGGTCGGCCACGCGAACCGCACCGGCACGCGGTCCAGGAACTCGCGCTCGCCGAAGTAGTCGCCGACCGCGAACACCAGCTCGTACTCGCCCGCCTCCAGCTCGCCCTGAGGCGACCAGCGGCGCGTCGGTGCGGCCGTCGGCGTTCGTCGTGACCGGCGCAGCGCGCGCGGCGGCCGTGCTCGAGCCGCGCCAGCTCGATCGCGACGCCTGCCGCCGGGCGCCCGCGCGCGGTGTCGAGCACGTGGGTGGTGAGGAAGCCGCTCACGGCAGCGTCAGCGTGATCAGCCCCTGGGCGGGAACGGGTCGGTGTAACAGGCGCCGCCTTCGCCTCGCCGACCGGGTCGCGGGTCAGGTTCTCGGCCGTGAACGACGACCTCGGCGAGCGTCGGCAGGTCGGCCAGCAGCCGCGCGCCCATCGCGTGCACGAGGTGCTGGATCGACTCCGAGACGAAGCCGTCGAACGTGGCGGCGAGGTGGTCGCGGACCGCGAGCGGGTCGACGGCCGGCCTCGGTCGGCGAGCCGCCAGTGGCGTCGAGCCGGATGTACAGCGGGCGGTCGCCGCGCTCGGGCAGCGTCGTGTACTCGTCGCGCGCGAACCTGGTGAACGCGCTGCCGGGGTCTTCAGCAGCCGCATCCTCGCGGCCGCCGCGGACCTCGCTGACGCCGTCGCGGCCGTCGCCACCCTCGCGACGCCGTGGTCGTCGTCCGAGCGCGAGAAGACGCGCTCGCCGAGGCGGTCGAAGCGCAGCTCGCGCGCCGTGCACGCGCAGCGCGTGCATCACCGGGTAGGTCGCGAGCAGCCGCTCGCCGAGGCGCGACAGAAGCCGTCGAGCGCGGTCGCCCGCGTACGCGAGCGCCTCGCGCAGGATGAAGTTCTTCATCGTGTCCGTGGCGACGACGGCCGAGTTGTCGCCCTCCGTGTACGGCGGGCGCGAAGTTCTCGCCGAGCACCTCGACGCTGACCTCGCAGGCGAACACGTCGTCGCCCTCGATGCGGTGCACGGGCACGCGCAGCTTGCCGTAGCTGATCCTCACCCTGACGCGGATTCGACCAGCGCCCAGCGGGACGAGCTCGAAGCGCTCGACGTCCACGAGCCCGCGGTCGGTGATCTTGAGCGACGGGATCACCGACAGCGCGAGGAAGCTCAGCGACATGAACGGCGCGTCGATCGTCACGCCGCGCTCGCGCAGCAGCTCCTGCAGGTGCTCCAGCCGCCGACGACCTCCTCCGCCCGGCGCGTCGGCCAGCAGGCCGGCGACCGGCAGCGCCAGCTCGCCGCCGACCGTGCCGTCGCCCGCCACCACGATGCCGCCGCCGAGCGCCCGCAGGCGCTCCGCGCACGCGGTCATGCTCGCGTCGTCGATGCCGACGGCGACGATGTTGTGCGCGTCGTGGGCGACCGTCGTGGCGAACGCGCCGGCGCGCAGGCCGAAGCCCGTGACGAGCCCGACCCCGATGCGCCCGGTGGCGTGGTGGCGCTCGACGACGGCGATCTTGGCCAGGTCGCGCTCCGGGTCGGCGACGACCTCGCCGCGCGCGTCGTCGGCGTCATCCGCGCGCGCGTGCGTGATCAGCTGGCCCGGCACGATCTCGATCACGCGCACGCGCTCGGGCGCCGGCGGGCAGCGCGAGCCGGTCAGCGGGCGCCGCGCGCACCGTCTGGCGCAGCCCGGCACCGGGATCGGCGGGTGCGGGCCCTCGACCGGGCGGCCGTCCTTCCACACGCGGTCGACGCGGAATCGACGAGGTCCTCGAGCAGCACGAGGTCGGCCCGCAGGCCCGGGGCGATCGCGCCGCGTCGTGCAGGCCGTGGCCGCGGGCGGGGTGGAGGGTCGCGATCAGCAGCGCGTCCTCGGGCGCGATGCCGTCGGCCACGGCCACCCGGCACATCTGGTCGATGTGGCCCTCGCGGACCAGGAAGTCGGGCTCGCGGTCGTCGGTGCAGAACGCGCAGTGCTCGGGCCCGTGCGCGCGTCACCAGCGGCAGCAGGTCGACGAGGTTGCGCGCGTTCGACGCCTCGCGGATCAGCACCCACAGGCCGGCGCGGCGCTTCTCGCAGCGCCTCGTCGTAGGTGAACGCCTCGTGGTCGGAGCGGATGCCGGCCGCGGCGTAGGCGTTGAGCGCGTGGCCGATGACCCCGGGCGCGTGGCCGTCGGCGTGCGAGGCGCCGCGCAGCGTCGAGCTTCGCGAGCTCGGCCGGGTCGCCGGCGATGACGGCGGGGAAGTTCATCATCTCGGCCACGCCCAGCGCCCGCCGACGGCGCAGGATCGACTCCATGTCGCCCGGCTCGAGCAGCGGCCGCCGGGGCGACTCGAACGGGCTCGCCGGCACGCACGAGGAGGCCATCACGTAGACGTCGAGCGGCAGTCCTCGCACACGTCCAGCAGCCAGTGCACGCCGTCGATGCCCAGCACGTTGGCGATCTCGTGCGGGTCGGAGACGACCGCCGTCGTGCCGTGCGGGAGCACCACGCGGGCGAACTCGTCGACCATCAGCTTGCTGGACTCGATGTGCACGTGCGCGTCGATGAAGCCCGGCACCAGGGGCCGGCCGCCCGCGTCGACCCGCTCGCCGCCGGGGTAGTCGCCGACGCCG
>CAWJNK010000006.1:0-37433 GCA_963844205.1 uncultured Solirubrobacteraceae bacterium | reverse complement strand
GTGGCGGGCGAGATCGAAGGCCTGCCCGTGCAAGTGGACGTGGCGGACGCCGAGTCGGCGCGCGCCGGCGTCGCGGTCGCGGAGGACGCGTTCGGCCCGCTCGACGTGCTCGTGAACAACGCCGGCACCGACCGCTTCGCGTTCTTCGTGAACACCGACGAGGCGCTGTGGGACTTCGTGCTCGGCGTCAACCTGCGCGGGACGATCGCTGTCACCCACGCGGTGCTCGGCGGGATGCAGGAGGGGGCGCGCGCGCCATCGTCAACGTCGCGTCGGAGGCCGGCCGGATCGGCTCGCAGGGCTCGGCGGTGTACTGCGCGGCCAAGGCGGGCGTGATCGGCTTCACGCGCGCGCTGGCGCGCGAGGCGTCGCGCTTCGGCGTCGCGTCAACGCCTTGGCGCCCGGGCCGATCGACACGCCGCTGCTGAACGCATCGCCGTCGAGCACGGCGAGATCGGCGAGCGGCTCAAGAAGGGCATGATCGCGGCGACCCGCCATGCGCCGGATCGGCCGGCCCGAGGAGGTCGCCGCCGCGATCGCGTTCCTGGCCAGCGACGACGCCTCCTACGTGACCGGCCAGACGCTCAACGTCTCCGGCGGGCTATCGATGGCCTGAGCTGCGCATCTGGCCAGGGCCGCAGCCTCGCTCGCGCGGGCCTGCTCGCCCGCAGCGCCTCGTCGCGCGCGATCACCGTCACCAGCACGCGCGTGCGGCGGCGGACCGCGCGGAGCACCACGCGGTCCCGCGCGCCCTCGTGGATCCGCAGGGCCGCATGGCCGGACCCCAGAACAACGCGCACGTCGTCATGACGGAGCTCGTCAGGGCTGCGCCACGTGACGATCACCGTGGTCCCGCGCCGCTGAAGCCGCAGGGCGCGCGGGCGCGGCGGGCGCGGATCGCCCTCGGCCCGGTACGTCGCAACATGTGCCGCTCGTCGAGCGCGATGCCGTCGTTGCTGATGACCGCGTAGATGCTCCGCTCGCCGCCCGCGCCGTCCGCGGGCGTGAACCGGATCCGGCCGCAGAGCGGACGGTCGCGATCCTCGGGCCCGTCCTTCTCGCCGCGGCACGGCTTGCCGGTCGCGCGTCCGAGGACCTTTACCTCGCTGCGATCGTCGCTGCGCTCGACGAATGTGACCTCGCGGCCGCCCGCGTCGTACGCGTACTCCAGGACGCGCGAGTCGCCGCGCTCGCTGACGTCTGCGACCACGGTCGGAGGCTCGTCGGTCTCGGCCCGTTGGACGTCCGCGATCGGCGACGAGCCCGGCTGGGTCTCGACGGTCCAGCCGCCCGCGCGCGGTTCGGCGATCAGCACGTGGGTGACGCGCTCCGCCGGCTCTTCGACGATCGCGTAGCGGCCGTCCTCGATCGCGCCGGCTTCCGCCGGCGACGCGATCCGCCGGCCACCCGGTCCCGTGATCACGAGCTTGGGCGGAGCGTCCGTTCCCTCGACGCGGAGGGCGACCGCCGGCTCGTCGGGCAGCGTGAGCCGGCGGCCGCCCTGGGCCGTCAACGCGGCGATCCGCGCCGCGCGATACGGACCGACGTCGCATGAGTTGCCCATCACGTCGAACTTGGCGGGCGTCCAGCGATAGCCCATGCCGCCGCTCACGCGCATCGTCCGGTTCTCCCAGTGCACGCGCCAGGGCTTGTACCACTTCCAATTCGAGTCCTTGACCAGGACCGCGTACGGGATCTCGGCGAGCGAGAAGCAGCCGGCCAGGCCGATCGTCGACGCGGTCACCTGTCCATCCACGCACGCGACTTTCGCCACGCAGACTCGTCCGCGGCCGTCGACGTTGAAGCGCACCGGCTGGCGCGTCTCGAGCCAGCCCTCGACCGCCGCGCTGACGCTGGCCACCGTGAAGTCGAAGCTCGCGTCGAAGCCGAAGTCGACCGACCCCGACGACTTGTAGGTGAGGAAGCCACCGCTGACCTGGCGGCCGAACAACGACAGGCCGCCCCTCGCCGCGATCACCCACGGCCGGCTGTCGACGTACTCCAGCTCGCCGTCGAGCAGCGCCGCCTGCCGGCCGGCGAACTCCGGCCCGAAGCGGACGGCCGCGGCGCCCTTGAAGCGCAGGGGAGGCGGCGTGACGCAGATCACCAGCGCGACGCGGTCGAGGTAGACGCCGGTGGCGAGCGGCACCGCGTTGCCGAGCCCCGTGACCTGCCCGCCGGCATAGCTGAACGCGCCGCCGCGCATGCCCGCGAACACGCCGACCTCGGTCGCCGACTCGGTCGGCAGCACGACCACCGCCGAGCCGTCCCAGCGCGACACGTCGGTCCCGGTCGAACAGGTCAGCAGCGGTTGCGCGCCGAAGGCCGGCGGCGAGCACGGCGTCGTCGTTGTGGTACCGGCGGCGGTGTACGACAGGCAGAGGCTCTTGATCGCGATCTGGCCGATGTAGGCGTTCGCGACCTCCGCCTTCACGGCGTCGGCTCGCACGCCGCGGTCGTCGACTCGCACGCCGACGATCGCAGTCAGTCCGCCGGCGTCCCGCCCGGGCCCGTTGCGGAACAGGTCCGGCAGGTCGAGGACGATGCGGAACAGCGAGTAGTGCTGTCCGTCGTCGCCGTAGCCGAGGCGCAACGCTGCGGAGCCGCCGACGCTCAGCCCGAACAGGCGCTGGTCCTGCGGCGGGCGGAAGACGATGGCCTCCGCCTCGTCGCCCTGCGCGCCCTGCGGCAGCTCGAGCCCGAGCAGGCCCTCATGGACGGTGATGCCGGCGAGCGTGATGTCGGTCTCCACCGAGAGGCTGCCGCCGGGCGCCCCCTCGCTCGGGCCCGACAGGACGAGCCCGCGTCCCAGGGGCCACCGGCAGCGACAGGCCGTTGAGCACCACGGTGTCGGTTGACTTCCAGCGGTCCGGCTCGGCCTCGGTCAGGCAGCAGGCGGTGGCGGCCTCGACGAGCTCGAAGGCGACTCGCTTCTCGCACGTGCCCTGGGCGCGTGCGGGGGCGGCGCTGAGGCCGAACAGGAGAATGGCCAGGCAGCAGACGACCCACCGCCAGGCCGGTGGACGCCGGCTCGGAGCGTTTAATCGGGGGCGGTTCCAGCACGGGTCCCGCCCGGCGCCGTCCCATTCTCGAGCCGCGCCGGCAGCAGGCCGCCGACGAGCTGCTCGATGCGGTCGGCGAGCTGCCCGTCCCCGCCCGCCCGCGCCTGGTCCTGCAGCCGCCTGAGGTCGCCGACGAGGGCCAGCCGCTCGACCGCGGTCTGCTCGGACGTTCGCGCTGCCATCACCTCCTGCTCAGCCGAACGCAGCTGGCGCGGGTCAGTGCGGACGAGCGTCTCGACCGTCGTCACCAGGCGTTCGAGTACGCGGTAGAGCACCGACGCGGAGAACCCGCCGAGCAGCGCCAGCAGCGGCCGCGTCACCGCCCCCGGCTCGCCCTCGCTCGCCAGCGGCACGAGTGCCGGCAGCAGCAGCCCTGCCATCAGGCCGAGGATGAAGCGCAGCCAGTACGTCGACTCGTACTTCGGGTCGTAGACCCCCTCCTTGATGTAGCGCTGGGCCGTGAACAGCGCGGAGAAGGCAGCGCCCAGGCCGCCGGCCACGAGGTAGAACAACCCGTTGACGAGGACCGGCACGCCGGCCGAGTGGAAGAAGTCGCCCCCGCTCTCGTTCACGTCCTGCGAGCTGGCGAGCAGCAGGAACAGCGTCAGGAGCACGATGACGACGACGAGCATCTGGCGCACGAGCCGGACCGGGCCGAGCATCGAGAGCGCGGACCTCCGGCCCTCCGCGACCACCAGGATCGTGCGCGGCGTCGCGGGCGCGACGATCCGCACGAGCTCGTTGTGGGCGCGCGTGAGCTGGCGTATGTCGCGGCTCCCGCCGGCGCTCGCGGCCTGGTGGACGACGTCGGCGACCGGCTCCGGCACCGTCAGACCCGACGCGAAGGCGTAGCGAACCATCGCCTCGGACGCGCGGAGGAGCTGCTCGTCGAGCGTCGGCGCGGGTTGTGGCGACACGGCAGGCCCGACGCTATCCGGCTCGCTCTTCAGCGGTCAAGCCCAACTTATTGATCAGTCCTCACAGCGGCTGGCGTCCTCCTCGCCGGCGCAGTAGTCATCGCCCGTGCCGCCGCCGACGTCGTCGGTGCCGGTGCCACCGTTGAGCGCGTCCTCGCCGCCTCCGCCGGAGATGTCGTCGTTGCCCTCGCCGCCGATGATCGTCTCGCCGCCGCCGCCTCCCACGATCCTGTCGGCGTGCGTGCTGCCCTCCACGCGATCGAAGCTCCTGAGGCGGTCGCGGCCATCACCGGTCGCGGTGCCCTCGCCGAGGTCCACGCGCACCCCCGCGTCGGCGTCCACGTCATCACCGTGTCCTCTCCCGTGCCGCCGTTCAGCGCATCGTTGCCCGCGCCGCCGTCGAGGGCGTCCGGCCCGGCGCCGCCGTCGAGGCGGTCGGCGCCGGGGCCGCCGTGGAGCATGTCGACGCCGCTTCCGCCGGCGAGGCGGTCGTTGCCGCGGCCGCCGTCGATGATCCACTCGTTGCCCGCGCCGCCGTCGAGCACGTCGCGCCCGGCGCCGCCGAACAGGAGGTCCGGTCCGGCGCGGCCGGCAAGCCGGTCGCGCCCGGCGCCGCCCTCGATGCTGTCGCCGTCGCGGCCGCCGAGGATGTGGTCGGCTCCGCGCCCGCCGTGCAGCTCGTCGAAGCCCGCGCCGCCGGTCAGCCGGTCGTTCCCCGGCCCGCCGCAGACGACGTCGTTGCCGCCTGCTCCGACGATCGTGTCCCGGCCGCCTCCGCCCCAGATCACGTCGGCGCGGCGGGTGCCGCGCAGCCGCTCCGGCCCGGACGTCCCAAGGATCGTCGCGGGCAGCCCGTTGCAGGTCGGCCGGGACTGCGCGACGGAGGCCGCCGGCGAGACGGGCGCGACCGTGGCGATCGCGCTCGTCAGCGCGTTCGAGTACTCGTCGAAGACGCTGTCGAGGTAGCCGTGCCAGCGCCAGAAGATCGGGTCCGTCGGCGCCAGCCCGGACAGGTTCATGTCTCCGCCGATCATGCCGTGGATGCGGTTGTGCCACGGGGTCTCGAGCGCGCAGCCGAGCTCGGCGAGCGTCGGGAAGTCGGCCAGGCGCTCCCTGATCTCGACCGGGGGCTTGGCCGGCCCGCAGTTGCTCGGGTTGAGTTGTGCCCTCTGCGCGGTCCCGCCGGCGCCGGTCGCCCAGGTCGGACGGATGTAGCCGCTGACGTTCGGGTACTTGGAGCGCGGCTTCGTTACACGCGGGGACTCGCTGGCGGGCGTGTGCGCGAGCGTGAAGCCGCCCGCATCTCGCGCCGGGAGATCGTCGGGGGGCGTGTACTGCCCCTTGTCGGGATAGCCGAAGGTGGCGCGGAACGCGTCGAAGTTCGCCAGGAAGCGCGAGTGGAACACCGGGAACAGGCGCCCGTCGTAGCCCGTGCAGCACTTGTGGTCGCTGTGCCACTTCGCGTGCTCGCGGAGCACCTGCCCGCTGTGGTTGATCTCCACGTAGAAGTCCTCGGGCTGGCTGTCCCGGTCGTCCTTATCGCGCTCCACCGTGTACGTCTTCTGGGCCGTTGCGCAGACGTGCGGGTCCTCGGCGCCGTGCTGCTCGCGCACGTCCACCAGCACATCGACGTCAGTGGGCAGGGCGACGCCCCGCATGCGCCAGTAGAAGAGGATGCTGCGCCCGCTGAAGACGGCGCCACCTCCGGAGACGTCAGCGTGTTCGTCGATCGCGAACGGGTTCGCCGTCGCGTCCGTCTCCGGCCCGCCGGAGGGGATTCGCTCGGCCGGCGTCTCGCGGTAGTCGTCGATGACATCGCCGCCGACGACCCATCGGAAGCTCACCGTGCCCGTCGCGGCCCCGGTCGTGCGCGCGCGCAAGGCGACCTCCTGCCCGACGTTCTTCGTGTCGCCCTGCCGTTTCGCGAGCTCGCTGTCCGTGGTATCGGCGTCGACCTTGATCGGGGAGTCGTCCGCGATCGCCGCCGCGGTGATGCCGCAAGGGGCGGAGTATGCCGCGGGCGTCGATACCGCGGCGCAGGCGCACGCGACCACCACGGCTGCGGAGATCTTCCTGTCGATCATGGCCCTCCTCCTCAGGGACGGCGTGCGACCGGTGACTTCGGCGCGAACCTAGTCGCGCCGCTGGGACCTGTCAAGGCTGCCGGAGCGGTGAAGTGCCACTGATTACAGCGGCTTGCCCCTCCACTGATCGATGAAATACGTGAACGGCTGCGTGGAGAGCTTCAGGTCGCGCGCGAACGGGTTGTCGAGCGTGAAGATCAGGAACACGACGAAGCCGATGAAGCCCGCCACGACCCCGATCATGATGGCCTGCGTCCGGACCTTGCCGGCGCGGTAGAGGTAGAGCAGGAACACCGTCAGCACGCCGCCCACCACGATCAGCCACCAGAGCAGAGAGGGCACGTCAGAACGGCTGCTGTAGATCCGCAGGCGCCGTGCGCGGCCCACGTCGTTCATGCGATCGACGACGCCGCCGAAGAACGTCCCCTGGGCGTCGGTCCGTGGCTCGTAGCGATAGAGCCGGTCCCAGATGCGCTCGTACATCTCGCGCGAGGCGAGATCGGGATCGCCGTGCTCGAGGCTCGCCCACTCACGGTCCACCACGAGCTGCGCGTAGCGAAGCGTGTCCTCTCGCACCGGCACGCGGACCTCGTCCGGCAGGCCGCCGGAGTTCCGCATGACGTTCGACAGACCGGAGATCTCGTCCTCGATGTGCGTCGAGGCGTTGCTGTAGTTCTGCCACGCCGTCACCACGACGAACGCGAGGAGGAGGCCGTAAAGCCCGCTCGTGAGGCTCGAGCAGATCCGGACCAGCTCGTTGTTCGACTCGTCGCAGATGCTCGGGAAGAACCGCTGGACGGCGTAGAACCCGGCCACGGCGACGATCGCGCACACGAGAGCCGTCACCAGCGCGACCATCGAGCCTCCCTCCCTCTCATTGCAGCAGCACGCGCACGATGCGCAGGTTGTCGCTCAGACGGTCGGCCATCCGCTCCGCGAACCAGCTCTGCAGCCTCGCGGCCGTATCCGGGTCGTCTCTCAGCATCGCCTCGAGCGCGCTGCGGGAGAGCCGATGGAGCGTGCACGGCGACTCGGCCACCACGGAGGCCGATCGCGGCCTTCGCGTGTACAGCGCCACTTCGCCGATGACCGCGCCCGGACCCATGGTCCTGATCCGGATCGTGGCGCCGGCGTTCGAGACGACCGAGGCGGTGAGGGTGCCGGACTCGACGAAGTAGATGTCGTCCGTCGCGTCGCCTTCGTGCACGAGAACGTCTCCGGGCTCCAGGACGAGGCGATCGACGTAGCCCAGAAGCCGCCGGCCGTGGGCGGCATCGCCGAGGGTCTCCTCGAGCGGGACGTCCCGGACGCCCGCCGCGGATCCGCCGATCGTGCGGTCCTCGCACCATTCGGCCGCGCGATCGAGGTCCGCGAAGAGGCGGGTGCGCGGATCGGCCTCGTCGACTCCGGCCGCGGCCAGCCGCCGCTGGTTCTCCGGCCGCAGCGAAGCCAGAGCGAGGACGAAGTCCCGGTCGGCGGCGAGGCGCTGCATCCCGGCGATGCTGAGCGCCGCCGACGAATCGAACCCGGTCACGCGCGCGAAGTCGATCACCAGGAATCGCAGCGGGCGCGATTCGTCGGCCGCGCGCGCGGCCGCCCGCTGGACCAGCGCGTCGGCCGTGCCGAAGAACACGAAGCCCTGGAGCTGCCAGTACTCGCGCTCGTGCCCGCGCCGCCGCAGTGCCTCTCGCTCCGACTCGGGGCGTTCGACGGCGCTGTGATACGAGGTCCCGTCCATGGCGTGCCGGACGACCTCGATGCGGCTGTAGGCGACGACGAACGAGACCAGCGCGAGCAGGAGGCCGACCACGATGCCCTCGAGCGGTCCGACGGCGGCCATCGTAAAGACGATGACCCCGATGACGACGTACTCGCGCGCCGGGACCCTCGAGCGGTTGTCCACGAGCCACTCGAACAGAAACGTCGCGCCGACGAACAGCAGCAGCCCGCCCAGCAACGGGCGCGGGAGCCGAGCGATGACGAGCGTGCCGGCGGCCAGCGTCGCCAGCGGCACGATCGCCGCGATCCACGGAACCAACCGGCTCCGCGCGCGGAGCCGGTACGCGACCGACGTGTGGGCGATCGTGTGGAGCCCGACCATCCCGCCGGCGGCGCCGGAGATCACGTTCGCGACGCCCGCGGCGCGCAGCTCTCGGTTGAGGTCGGCGTCGCGCCGGATCAGCACCTCGATGCCGCTGATGTTCAGCAGGATGGTGACGAGGGCGATCGCGGTCAGCGCCGCCGCGGCCGGCGCCTGCGCCAGGACGGCGTCCCAGTCCGCGACGCCGAGCGCGTCCACCGTCCACGTGCCCCACAGGGATCCCTCCGGGAACGGACCGAGCAGCCAGCCTCCTCGCTCGAGGTCCTCGATCGTCGCGCCCCCGGCCGCGGCGGCGACATAGAAGGCGAGCAGCCCGACCAGCACGCCCCCCGGCAGCACGATCGGCGACCGGAGGCGCCGCGACACCGCGACCAGCGCGAGCCCGAACGCGACGCCCGGGAGCCAGTGCGAGGCCGCGTCGGACCCGCCCGTCATCACGTCGAGCGAGCCTCGCATGAGCAGCCAGCCGGTGCCGGCGAGGAAGCCCGCGACGACGGGGTACGGCGTGAACCGGACGAGGTTGCCCAGCCGGAGGCCGCCGACGAGCAGGAAGACGGCGCCGGTGAGCACGGTCGCCAGGGAGATCGTCAGCACGACCGTCAGGAAGCGCTGCTCGCCACCGGCGGCCACCGAGCCGGCGACCGCGGCGGCGATCACCGCCGCATACGGCGCCGGCGTGGGATGCACCCCGGCGACCGCCCCGGGGATCGAGCCCAGCGAACCCACGACGGTCAGCGCCACGACCTCGGACACGAGCGTGAGGCCGATGGCGGCCGGCAGGTTCACGGCGAGTGGCCCGGCGAAGACGAGCACGGCGATCGACGTCGTGGCTGCGACCCGCGCGACGCCCACGAGGCTCCCGGCCATGACCGCGGACGCCACGGCCGGCCGAGGCCGGGGGAGACCGCGCCCGCGGGCGGCGCCCAGCCCTTGCGCGATCATCCCGCGAGCGTGTCCTGCCAGCTGTCGAGCAGGCTCTGGTACACCGCGGGATCGATCGCGATGTCCCCCGCGAACGGGTGCTGGAGCGCGTAGACGAGGAAGAGCACGAAGCCCGTGAAGGCGCCCACGGTCCCGATGGCCACGGTCTGGACGCGCGTGTCCGCCATGTAGAACGGGAACAGCCACGCGATCGTGAAGAGCCCACCCCCGATCAGCAGGACCCACAGCGGAAGCGGAATCGTCGACTGGCTCGACAGGATGCGCAGCCGTCGCGCCTCGCCGAGCTCGTTCAGCCGCCCGACCGCCGAGTCGTAGAAGGTCGCGGCAGGACCGTCGCCCTCGACCTTGGTGTCGTAGAAGCCATTCCAGATGTTCGCGTAGGCCGCCGTGGTCGGGCCGTCCGACTGACCATCGGCCATCGCGTCGTACTCGCGGTCGATGACGTTCTGGACGTAGACCGCGAGCGCCTGCTGGATGCGCTCTTTGTCAGCCGAAGGCAGAGGCTCCGCGTCGCGGAACAGGTTCGAGAGGCGCGTGACCTCCGTGTGGGTCGACTCCTCGGCCGAGTTGAACTGCTCCCACGCGACGACGACGACGAAGGCGAGGAGGATCGCGTAGAGCAGGCCGACCATGCTGAAGTACACGCCGTACGTGTCGTTGTGCGCCTCTTGGCGATCCTGCGGGCGGTACCGCAGGGCGATCCGGAAGCCGACCACCGCCACCGCCGCCCAGGCGCCGGTGAAGAGGACCGCGGCGACGAGTGTCGAGCTCACATCGTCCTACGGTCGATGGCGAGACGTGCCGGTCTCACCGGGCTGACACTAGTCAGGACCGGCGCTGGTGCGCAAGGGCAATTGAGCGGTAGGAGCATCCTCATCGCTCCGCGCGACTCTCATTAGAGGCGAACCTAGAATCCTCCGCGTGCGTGTCGCGATTCGCGAGGTGGGGCCCCGGGACGGGTTCCAGAACGAGCCCGAGGTGGTTCCCACCGACGAGAAGGTGCGGCTGATCGAGCTGCTCGCTCGCTCCGGGCTCAAGCGGCTCGAGGTGACCAGCTTCGTGCGGGCGGACGTGATCCCGCAGCTTGCCGACGGCGCCGAGGTGCTCGCACGGATCGACGTGCCGGACGACGTGTCGCTCTCCGTGCTGATCCCCAACGAGCGCGGGTTGGAGAACGCGCTTCGGGACCGGGAGCGCTTCCACGAGGTCAACGTCTTCCTCTCCGCCTCCGAGACCCACAACCGCAAGAACGTCAACCGCTCGATCGAGGAATCGCTGGCCGGGCTGGAGGCGGTGCTCGGCCGCGCGCGCGAGGAGGGGTTGCGTTGCGAGGGCGTGATCTCGGTCGCCTTCGGGTGCCCCTACGAGGGGCACGTCCCGCCGGAGCGCGTGTTCGCGATTGCCGGGCGGCTGATCGAGGCGGGCGCGCAGGAGATCGGGTTCGGCGACACGACCGGCATGGCCAATCCCGCGCAGGTGCGGGAGTTCTTCCCCGCCGCCCGCGAGGCGCTCGGCGCCGACGTCGAGCTCACGGCGCACTTCCACAACACTCGCGGGCAGGGGCTGGCGAACGTGCTGGCGGCGCTGGATGCCGGCGTGCGGAGCTTCGAGTCCAGCTTCGGCGAGCTCGGCGGCTGCCCGGTCCCGCGCGGCGCGACCGGCAACATCGCCACCGAGGACCTCGTGTCGATGCTGCACGAGATGGGCGTCGAGACCGGCGTCTCGCTCGAGCGGGTGCTCGAGGCCGCGCGGGCCGCGCAGGACGTCCTCGGCCGGCCGCTGGGCTCGCACGTGCTCACGGCCGGGCCGGTCGTATGGAACTCGCCGAGCTGACGACGCTGCGGCTGGGCGGGCCGGCCGAGCAGCTGATCGAGGCTCGCACCGAGGCCGAGGTGATCGAGGCGGCGCCGGGCGCGGACCTCATCCTCGCCGGCGGGTCGAACCTCGTGATCGCCGACGAGGGCGTCCCCGGCACGGTGCTGCGGATCGCGACCCGCGGGGTGGAGCGCGACGACCTGCGGCTCACCGTGGCGGCGGGAGAGGACTGGGACGCGCTGGTGGCGCGCTGCGTGGCCGAGGGCCTGCAGGGCTTCGAGTGCCTGTCCGGCATCCCGGGCACGGTCGGCGCCACGCCGATCCAGAACGTCGGCGCCTACGGCCAGGAGGTCAGCGAGACCGTCGAGTCCGTGCGCGTGCTCGATCGCGAGACCGGCCGCGTGGAGGAGATGCCGGCGTCGGCATGCGGCTTCGTCTACCGCGGCAGTGTCTTCAAGTACCACGACCGCCGTGTGGTGCTCTCGGTCACGTTCCGGATGCGCGAGGCGGAGCGCTCAGGCCCGATCCGCTACGCGGAGCTGGCGCGCGCGCTCGACGTCCCGATCGGCGGCAGCGCGCCGCTGGCCGACGTGCGCAAGGCCGTGCTCGCCCTGCGACGCCGCAAGGGCATGGTGATCGACCCCGCCGACCCCGACTCGGTCAGCGCCGGATCGTTCTTCACGAACCCGATCCTCGACACCGCTCCGGAGGGCGCGCCGGTGTGGCCGGAGCCGGACGGGCGCGTGAAGACCTCCGCCGCCTGGCTCATCGAGCAGGCCGGCTTCCACAAGGGCTACGGCAACGGCCGCATCGGCATCTCGACCAAGCACACGCTCGCGCTGGTGAACCGCGGCGGCGCCACGACCGCCGAGCTGATCGCGCTCGCATGCGAGATCGTCGCCGGCGTGCGGACGCGGTTCGGGGTGGTGCTGCACCCCGAGCCGGTGGCCTCCGAGCTGGCCGACTACCTCGCCGACGAGTTCGCTATCCGGCGGGCGAGCGCGCGCGACCTCGTGCGGGTGTCGCAGTACGTCGACCGGCGACGGGCGGCGAGGCTGCGCTGTGTCGAGACGCTCCACGTCGCTGTTCGCGGACGAGTACCGGCCGAACACCCTGCACCACTTCCTCGCCGAGCGGCCCGTCGCTGAACCGCGAGCGCGGCCTTGCGGTGCCGTGCCAGCTGATCGTCACCACGAACTACGACGACGCGCTCGAGCAGGCGTTCGCGGCCGCCGTCGAGCCGTTCGACCTCGTCTACTACGCGCGCCGAGCCCGACGAGCCAGGGCGCTTCTTGCACGTGTCTCCCCGACGGCGCGTCGCACGGACGATCCTCTCGGCATACCGACTACCAGGTCTCGCGCTCGAGGCGCTCCGTGATCCTCAAGATCCATGGCGCCGTCGACCGCGTCGACGACGGCCGGCGACACAGCTACGTCATCACCGAGGACCACTACATCGAGTACCTGGCGCACGCGCAACGTGTCGAAGCTCATTCCCGGCGTTCCTGATGGCGCGGATGCGCACGAGCCACTTCCTCTTCCTCGGCTACGGCATGCGCGACTGGAACCTGCGCGTCATCCTGCACAACGTCTGGTCGCAGCAGGTCCGGCGTCTTCGGCTCGTGGGCGGTCCAGGATCTCGCGGACGAGATCGATCGAGCGGTTCTGGCAGCGCCTATCGCGTCGAGATCGTGCGTCGCTGGCTGTTGAGCGGTGGCTGGAGGCCATGCGCGCCGGAGACTCTCGTTGAGCGCCGCGCCGCGCCGCGGGCCGTACCTCGGGCCTGGTGCCGTACTCGGTCTCTCGAGGACGCGGCGTTCTTCTTCGGGCGCGAGGGAGCTCCGCGACATCGATCATCGACAACCTCGTCGTCCTACCGGCTGACGGTCCTGTACGGGCCGAGCGGGGTCGGCAAGAGCTCGCTGCTAAACGCCGGCGTCGTTCCACGCGCTGCGCACTCGACGACCGCCGGCGGGCCGAGCACGCCGTGCGTTCACCTTCGTCGGCCTGTCTCGGAGATCCGCTTGAAGCAGCTCCGGCTGGCGATCGCGGCGCTGCTCGGGCCGGAGCGGGCGGACGCGGTCCCGCGCCGGTCGCTGGCCGACGCGATCGCGGCGGCGTCTCGGACGCGCTCGGCGTGCCGCTGCTCGTGATCCTGGACCAGTTCGAGGAGTACTTCCTCTACCACCCGCGCGGTGAGGTGCCGGGGCGCTTCGACGCCGAGCCGCCCGCGCGGTCGCGCGGCGGACCACGCCGGCGAACGTCCTGGTGTCGTTGCGCGAGGACGCGCTCGCGGGCCTCGACCGCTTCGAGGACCGCATCCCGATACCTGCTCGACAACCTGCTGCGGATCGACCACCTCGACCTCGACGCTGGCGCGCGCGGCGATCGAACTGCCGCTCGCCGTCTGGCGCGAGCTGGGCGAGGAAGGCCCTGGTGAGGCCGCGCCGGACCTCGTCGAGACGCTGCTCTGCCAGGTCGAGGAGGGCAGGCTTCGTGGCCGGCGAGGCGGGGGCGCGCACACACGTGAGCGGCGTGCGGCGGATCCACACCTAGTGCCCGGTGAACTCCGGCTGGCGCTTCTCGCGGAACGCTGACGCGCCCTCGGCGAAGTCCGCGGTCGCGGCGCAGCGCTCCTGGACTTGCACTTCGAGCTCGAGGGTGGCGGCGAGCGCGGGCCGGGCGCTGGCGTCCATCACCCGTTTCGCGAGCCCGACCGCGACCGGCGCGCAGGCCAGTAGCTCGTCGACGAGCCCCTGGACCGCCGCGTCGAGCTCGTCCGCCGGCGCGACGCGGTTCGCGAGGCCGATCCGCTCCGCCTCCGCGCCGTCGATCAGCTTGCCGGTCATCACCAGCTCCTTGGCGCGACCCAGGCCGACCACCGCCGGCAGCCGCGACGAGCCGCCGACGTCGGGGATCAGGCCGATCCGCGTCTCCGGCATCCCGACGACCGCGTCGGAGGCGAACACGCGCAGGTCGCACGCCAGCGCGAGCTCCATCGCCCCGCCGATGCACGCGCCGTGGACCTGGCAGATCGTCGGCTTGGTCATCTCCTCGGCGAGGTTCCACGCCTCGAGGCAGCGGCGGCGGAACGCGCGCAGGTGCTCCGGCGCCTCGGCCAGCTCCGCCAGCGAGCCGAGATCCATGCCGGAGGAGAACATCGGGCCGGCGCCGCGGACGACGACGCAGCGCACCGACGGATCGTCGGCCGCCGCACGGAGCGCCTCGCCCGTGGCGATCACCAGCTCGCCGTTGAACGCGTTGCGCTTCTCCGGCCGGTTCAGCACCACGTGGCGGACGGGGCCGCGGTCTTCGGTCAGCACGAGGGTCATGACCGGCACCCTACGTGCGTCCCGCAGCGATCACGTCCGACGGATCACATTCGCGGCGTGCGGGTAGGCATCGGCGCATGGCCGAACGCCGACTGCCCCCGGGGAACCGCGCACCGGTTCGCGCGCTTGCGGGCCTCGAAGCGCTCGATCCGCCTGCCAAGGCGATCGGGAAGCTCCTGCGCGGGATCATCAAGCCCGGTCCCGTCAAGGATGCGCTGAGCGGGAGCTGGCTCGGACACACGCTCCATCCGCTGTTGACCGACGCGACAATCGGGACGTTCACGAGCGCGCTCCTCCTCGACTGGCTCGGCGGCGAGCAGTCCCGCGACGCGGCGCAGCGGCTCATCGCACTCGGGCTGTTGAGCGTGCCGCCGACCGCGCTCAGCGGCCAGTCGGACTGGGCCGACACCGAGGTCGCCAACGAGTCGGTGCGCCGCATCGGCATCGTGCACGCGGCCGCCAACGGCACCGCCACGTTGCTCTTCGCGTCCTCCTGGTTGGCCCGCCGCCGCGGCGGCAGCGGGCGCCTGCTGGCGCTCGCGGGCGGTGGCGCGATGGCCGCCGCCGGATATCTCGGCGGCCACCTCACGCTGGCCGAGGGCGTCGGCGTCGACCGCACCGCGTTCGAGGACCCTCCCGACGAGTGGACGGCGGTGCTCGGCAACGACGAGCTGGCCGAGGGCCAGGCGCGCTGCGTCGAGGCCGACGGCGCAACCGTGATGGTCACGCGCCGCGCCGGCGAGCTGTACGCGCTGTCGAACCACTGCGCGCACCGCGGCGGACCGCTGCACGAAGGCACGTTCGACGCCCTCACGGTCACCTGCCCGTGGCACGCCAGCGTGTTCGACCTGCGCGACGGCGCGCTCATCCATGGGCCCGCCGCCTACCCCCAGCCCGCCTGGGACACCCGCGTCCGAGACGGGCGCATCGAAGTCCGCCGCAGGTAGCCTCCGGCGGGTGCTCGACCTGCTCCGCCCGCCGCCGCATCGCGGACCGCTGATCGCCGCGGGCGCGGTGGTGCTCGCCGCCGGGCTGGCGGTTTTCGAGCTGCGGCTGGACGACACGCTGGCGCTCGGCGTGCACTTCCTGATCCTGGCCCTCGCCGCCGGCATCATCCTGGCCCTCGGGCTGCAGGCGCCGAACGAGGACGGGCGCCCGCCCGCGTACCAGTCGGTGCTGCTCGTCACGGGGCTGCTGCTCCTCTATGGTGCGCTGCTGCGGCTGGCGTTCACGCTCGGCGCGGAGGACTTCTTCTCCGACTTCCCGGCGGGGGAGCTCACCTGGACGTCGTTCGTCGTGGCCGGGACGGCGCTCTACGCGGCGGTCTTCCGCCGCTCGGCGATCTGCCTGCTGGTGGCCGCGATCGCCGCGACGATCGCGCTGCTCTCGGCCTGGGACTGGGCGTTCGAGCCCGACACGTTCGGACCGTCGCGCTGGCTGCTGGCGCTCGACGCCGCAGGGCTGGTGCTCGTCGCGCTCTCGCTGCGCGCCTCGTGGCCGCGACATGCCGAGCTGCTGATCGACGCCGGGGGGCTGGCGATCCTCTTCATCGGCCTGCAGGGCGTCTGGGTGACGTTCTTCGCCGCCGCCGGCGCGCTGCCCGTGGAGCGCCCGGTCCTGCCCGACTTCTGGGAGCTGATCGTGCTCGGCGCCGGCTGCGGGCTCGTCGCCTTCGGCGCGATCGACCGCTCGCCCGGCCCGGCCTGGCTCGGCTTCGCCAACCTCGTCGTCTTCGTCGTCGCCACCGGCGTCAACCAGGACGAGGCGATCTACTTCTGGCCGATCGCGCTGATCCTGCTCGGCGCCGTCGCGATGGCGGCCGGCCTGCGCCCGCGCCAGCCACTCCCACCGGAGCCGGACGCCTACCGCGCCGGCGAGCAGCCGCTCGCCTCGCGCACGGAGGACGACGAGGTGGTGCTGCGGGTGCGCGTCGACGATCGATAGCGTGATCGGGCGATGACGGACGCACAGCACGTCGCCGACGCCTTCGAACGCGCCTACGCCGGCGGGCCCGACAGGCACAAGGAGAAGTCCGCCCAGCAGGGCAAGCTGCCGGTCCGCGAGCGCGTCGCGCGGCTGCTCGACGAGGGCTCGTTCACCGAGGACGCGCTGCTCGCCAACTGGGAGGCGGAGGGCCTCGGCGCCGACGGCGTGGTCACCGGCCTCGGGTCGATCGGCGGCCGCACGGTGGCGCTGATGGCCAACGACCCGACCGTCAAGGCCGGCTCGTGGGGCCCGAAGACGGTCGAGAAGATCTTGCGCATCCAGGAGGCCGCGCTGTCGCACCGCGTGCCGATGATCTACCTGGTCGACAGCGCGGGGGCGCGCATCACCGAGCAGGTGCAGATGTTCCCCGGCCGCCGCCACGCCGGCCGGATCTTCTTCAACGAGGTCCGGCTGTCCGGCGCCGTCCCGCAGGTCTGCGTCCTGTTCGGGCCGAGCGCGGCCGGTGGCGCCTACATCCCGGCGTTCTGCGACGTCGTGATCATGCGCGACGGCAACGCCTCGATGTACCTCGGCTCGCCGCGGATGGCCGAGATGGTGATCGGCGAGCAGGTGTCGCTCGAGGAGATGGGCGGCGCCAAGATGCACACCGGCGTCTCCGGCTGCGGTCACTTCCTCGTCAAGAGCGACGAGGAGGGCATCGACCTCGCCAAGCGCTACCTGTCCTACTTCCCCGGCTCGTGGGAGGAGGAGCCGCCGGCCGCGCCGCCGGCGGAGCCCGTGGATACCACGCCGATCCGCGAGCTGATCCCCGCCGACGAGAACAAGCCGTGGAACATGCACGAGCTGATCGACGCGCTCGTCGACGAGGGGTCGTTCCTCGAGGTCCACAAGCGGTGGGCGAAGGAGGTCATAGTCGGCTACGCGCGGCTCGAGGGCCGCGTGGTCGGGATCGTCGCCAACCAGCCGAAGTTCAAGGGCGGCGTGCTGTTCGTCGACTCCGCCGACAAGGCCGCGCGCTTCATCTGGACGTGCAACGCCTTCGGAATCCCGTTGCTGTTCCTGGCCGACGTGCCGGGCTTCATGATCGGCACCCAGGTGGAGCGTCAGGGCATCATCCGCCACGGCGCGAAGATGATCTCGGCGGTCTCGGAGGCGACCGTGCCGAAGCTGTCGGTCATCGTCCGCAAGGCCTACGGGGCAGGCCTGTACGCGATGGCCGGACCGGCCTTCGACCCCGACGCCACGCTCGCGCTGCCGACGGCCAAGATCGCCGTCATGGGGCCGAGCGCGGCGGTCAACGCCGTCTTCTACAACCAGCTGATGGCGATCGAGGACGAGCAGGAGCGGGCCGCCAAGCGGGCCGAGCTGATGGAGGAGTACGCCGAGGGCGTCGACCTGCTCAAGCTGGCGTCCGAGATCGTGGTCGACGCGATCATCCAGCCCGAGGACCTGCGCGCCGAGCTCGTCCGGCGCTTCGCCCGCTACGCCGGGAAGGCCAGCGAATGGCCGGCGAAGCGCAACGCGATCCCGCCGGCGTGATGGTTTCGTGAGGCCGGACGCCGAACGTCATCGTCAGAACGCGGGGCTGGATGCCCCGCGGAGCGCACGTGTTCGGCGAGCGTTACTGGGCCGCCTGATCGACCACGCGGCGCTGTTCCCGCCGGCTTCGATGGACATGCCGGAGGCGCTGGAGGCCGACCGCGCGGCGCGAGCGAGCGAGCACGCGTGGATGCTCGACCGCTTCATCGTCCCGGCCTCCCGGCTGCACGAGCTGCCGCGCGACGCGCCCCGGCTGAGCGTCGTCCTCGACGGCGGCGAGGGCGATCTCGAGGCGGTCGCGGAGACGCCGCACGAGGTCGAGCTCGTCGAGGCGCGGATCGATCCCGAGTGGATCCCCGACACCCAGGCGCTCGTGCGCGAGAAGCTCCCGGGCGTGCGCGCGTTCTGGGAGCTGTCACCGGGGCGCGGCCTGCGCGGCGCCGTCGCCGCGGTGCGCGAGGCGGGCGCCGGGGCCAAGATCCGCTGCGGCGGCACGACGCTCCCGTCCGTCGAGGAGGTCGCGGCGTTCATCGCGGCGTGCTTCGACGCCGGCGTGCCGTTCAAGGCCACGGCCGGCCTGCACCATCCGATCCGCAGCGGCGATCGCCATGGGTTCCTGAACCTGCTGGCCGCCGCCGTGTTCGCCGACGGCGACCTCGAGGCGATCGTCGCCGAGGAGGACCCGTCGGCGTTCAGCCTCGACGCCGACGGCCTGACCGTGCACGGCCGCCGCGCGGACGCGGCCGCGATCGAGGCGGCGCGCTCGGAGCGGTTCGTCGCGTACGGTTCGTGCTCGTTCTCCGAGCCGGTCGAGGACCTGACCGCGCTCGGCCTGCTCTGATCCGTGCAACCCACTCGCCGTCAGTTCCTCGTCGCGGGCGCCGCCGGGATCGCGTTCTGGCGCACGGCGCTCATCCCGCAGGCGCGCGCCGCGCAGAGCTCCTACGGCGCACTCCGGCCGCCTGACGGCCGCGGCCTGATGCTCCCGCCGGGGTTCCGCTCGCGCGTGATCGCGCGCGCTGGCGAGACCGTCGCCGGCTACCCGTGGCACATCTTCCCGGACGGGCAGGCCACCTACGCGACCGCCGACGGCGGCTGGGTCCTGGTGTCCAACTCCGAGTCGCTGGCCGCGACCGGCGCCGGCAGCTCCGCGATCCGCTTCGGCCGCGGCGGCGCGATCAAGGACGCGTACCGGATCCTCTCCGGCACCAACGCCAACTGCGCGGGCGGCCGCACGCCGTGGGGCACGTGGCTCTCGTGCGAGGAGTACGACGCCGGCCACGTGTGGGAGTGCGACCCGGGGCGGGCGGGACAGGGCGTGATCCGGCCGGCGCTCGGCTCGTTCAACCACGAGGCGGTCGCGGTCGACCCCGTCGCGAAGCGGCTGTACATGACCGAGGACCGGCCCGACGGCGGGCTCTACCGCTTCACGCCGGTCGCGTACCCGGACCTGTCGGCGGGGCGGCTCGAGGTGCTGCTCGAGTCCGGCGCGTGGGCCGAGATCCCCGACCCCGCTGCGATCTCGACCCCGACCCGGCGGCAGGTCGCCGGCATGCGCCGCTTCGACGGCGGCGAGGGCATCTGGTTCGACTCCGGCACGGTCTACTTCTCCACCAAGGGAGACGACCACGTCTGGGCCTACGAGGTGGCGAGCGGCGTGCTGGGCACGATCTACGAGGGCGGCGGGCCGCTCAGCGGGGTCGACAACCTCACCGTCTCGCGGGCCGGCGAGGTCTTCGTCTGCGAGGACGGCGGGAACATGGAGATCTGCGTGATCGAGCCCGGCGGGACCGTGGCGCCGTTCCTGCGGCTGGTGGGCGAGGCCGCCGCGGGCCTGCCCGAGCGCGGCAACGAGCTGGCGGGAGTGGTCTTCAATCCGTCCGGCGACCGCCTGTACTTCTCGGCCCAGCGCGCGTACGGGCTCGGGGCGGTGTACGAGGTCACGGGCCCATTCCGGAGCGGGCCGGCCGCGCCGGTGCCGATCGCGGCCGGCGCGCCCGCCGCGCGTGGGCCGCGCGGGCTGCGCGTGCGGGCGGCGAGGCGGGTCTCGCTCGCCGCTCTGCGGCGGTCGGGCCTGCCGGTCGAGATCGTCGTCGGGGAGGCGACTTTGCTGCGGGTCGCGCTGCGGACCGACGACCTCCGCCGCGTGCCCGGCGCCCGCGGCTCGACCGACCGGCCGCGGACCGTCACGCTCGACCGTCGGCGGCTCCGCGCGGAGACGACCGTCCGGGTCCGCCTGCGCGTGAGCGCGGCCGAGGCGAGGCGGCTGCGCGAGGCGAAGCCGCTGACGCTGCACGTCGCCGTCTCCGCGCGCGGGGCGGACGGGGTCATGCGGGTCGCCCAGCGGCGCGTGCGGCTGCGCTGAGGGGCTGCGCCGGATCGTCAGCCGCCGCCGCGGCGGCGCCGGCGAACGTCAACTGCGGCAGGGTAGGGAGGTGGGGGACCGGGAGTTTCGTGCGATTTCGAGCGGCCCGGCGACGCGAATCGCACGTTCCTCCTCCAGACGGGGAGTTTCGTGCGAGATCCGGGTGGCGCGCTCTCGGTTTCGCACGTTTCCGCCGCATACGGGGGGTTTCGTGCAATCGCGGGAGGTCGGTCGCTTGGAATTTCACGTTTCCGCCGCATACGGGGGGTTTCGTGCGAGATCCGGGTGGCGCGCTCTCGGTTTCGCACGTTTCCGCCGCGCGTGCGGCACCTCCGCCTCCCTACCCTGCCGCGGTTGACGTTCGCCGGGCCTGCCGCGGCAACTCGGAGTCGAGCGCGTCGACCACCCCGAGGGCGAGGTCGAGCGCCGCCTCCATTGCGGCCTCGTCGACGACGGTGTCGTCCTCCTGATGAGCGCGCGGGACGATGCCGCGCTCGTCGAGGCACGCGATCCGGACCCCAGCACCCGCCGGCGGGTCGCCGCCGATCGTCGCGCCGAGCGCCTCGGCCGCGCGGGCGGCCGCCGCTCGGGCTACCGGGTGCCGCGCCCGCACCACCGGTCGCCCGGCGCCGCACGGCCCGAGTTCGACCAGGACGGCACCCTCCGGCAGACCGATCCGGTGGACGGCGTGGCCGGCACCTACGAAGAGCAGCGCCGGGACGAGCAAGCGCGGCGGCTCGCGCTGCAGCTCCTCGAACGCCGCGAGCGCCACCGCAACCCCGGACGCATTGTCGTTCGCCCCCGGCGCCCAGCCCGACAGCGCGACGTCCGCCGCCGCCGCGAACGCGACCAGCAGCACCACCGTCGGCAGGAGCTGGACCGCGCCAAGCCAGGTGTCCTCGACCCCGGCGACTCGCGCGGCGGCCGCCGCCGCCACCAGCACCCCGCAGACCGCGAGCGACCCGCGCGGCGCCGGCCGCAGCAGCGCCCGCCAGCGCTCGTCGAGCACGAGGCCGCGCCCCGGCGCGTCGTAAGCGGCGGCGATCACGAGCGGCACGCCCACGTCCGGCACCGCCGTCGGCACGTCCTGCGTCGCGCCAGGCGGGACCGCCGTCGGCACGTCCTGGGTCGCGCCGTCCGGTACCGCCCTCGGTACGTGCTGGGTCGCGCCGTCCGGTACCGCCGTCGGCACGTCCTGGGTCGCGCCGTCCGGTACCGCCCTCGGTACGTGCTGGGTCGCGCCAGGCGGGACCGCCGTCGGTACGTGCTGGGTCGTGCCTTGCGGGACCGCCTTCGGTTCGTGCTGGGTCGGGCCGGCCGGTACCGCCCTCGGTACGTGCTGGATCGCGCCGTCCGGCACCTCCGTCAGCACGTCCTGTGTCGCCCGCCGCGGGAACGGCAGCCGCACCGGACCGATCCAGCCCAGCGCCTCGACCGTCAGCGACAGCGCGCCCACGCCGGCCACGACGAGCCCGGCGACCGGCGTCGGCACGGCCAGCAGGCTCCCGACGACGCCCAGGAGGCCGCCGATCGCCAGCACCGCCCACCGCTGCGGCCGCACCCAGCGCGTCTCCACGTACGGCTCGAGCCCGCGGGCCCGCAGCTCGTCGTGCAGCCACAGCGCCGCGCGCCGCTCGGCGTCGGTGCACGCGCCGCGCCCGGCGAACGCGCACAGCCCCTCGACCAGCGACCGCATCCCCAGGCACCGTATAGCCTCCTCCCGCGGATGGACTCCGGAGACCTCGCCTTCGCAGGGGCCGCGCGCCATGCCGAGCTGATCCGCTCTCGCGAGGTCTCGGCGCGGGAGCTCACGCAGCTCTACCTCGACCGCATCGACCGTCTCGACCCCCGGCTCAACGCCTACCGCGTCGCCTTCGGAGAGCGCGCGCTGGCGGAGGCCGACCAGGCCGACGCGCGCGCCAAGGCGGGCGACCGGCGGCCGCTGCTCGGCGTCCCGCTCGCGATCAAGGACGACACCGACGTCGCCGGCGAGGTCACCGCCTTCGGCAGCAACGCCCACGACGGCCCGGCTCCCGCCGACGCGGAGCTCGTCCGCCGGCTGCGCACGGCCGGGGCGGTGATCCTCGGCAAGACGCACGTGCCGGAGATGACTGTCACGCCGTGGACCGAGTCGCCCACGTTCGGCGTCACCCGCAACCCCTGGGACCTCCAGCGCACGCCGGGCGGCTCCTCCGGCGGCTCCGGGGCCGCCGTGGCGGCGGGCCTGGCGTCGGCGGCGATCGCGTCCGACGGCGCGGGGTCGATCCGCATCCCGGCCGCCTGCTGCGGCGTGTTCGGCCTCAAGGCCCAGAACGGCCGCGTGCCGACGGCGCCGCTCGTCGAGCCGTTCCGCGGGCTGGCGTCGTGGGGTCCGATCAGCCGCCGCGTCGCCGATACCGCGCTGATCTACGACGCGATCAAGGACGGCGGCCCGCCGTTCGCGGAGGCTGCGGCCCGCGAGCCCGGGCGGCTGCGGATCGCCGTGTCGGTGAAGACGCCGCCGCTGACCGGCGTCCAGCCGGACGCGGAGCAGCTCGCGGGCGTCGAGGCCGTCGCCGCGGCGCTGCGCGGGCTCGGCCACGAGGTGCTCGAGCGTGAGCTCGACTACCCCCGCGACCTCGGGACGCGCGTGCTGTCGCGCTACCTGCGCGGGATCGCCGACGAGGCCCGCGCGATGCCGCATCCCGAACGGCTGTCGCGCCGTACACGTGGCTACGTGCGGATGGGCGCGGCGATCCCGAGCGCCGCGGTCGAGCGCGCGAGGGCAGCCGCTACCCACGACGAGGCGGCGCTCGGGCGAGTGTTCGAAGAGGGCGCCGATGTCGTCCTGACGCCCATGTTCACCCGCCGCCCGCCGCGGGTCGGCGAGTACGAGGGCCGCTCGGCGCTGTGGAACTTCACCGGCTCGGTCCGGTTCGTGCCGTATTGCGGCGCGTTCAACCACACCGGCCAGCCGGCGGCGTCGGTGCCCGCGACGTGGACCGCCGACGGCTTCCCCGTCGGCGCCCAGCTGGTCGTGGCGCGCGACCGCGAGCCGCTCCTGCTCTCGCTCGCCGCGCAGCTCGAGGCGGCGCTGGGGTGGCCGGACCGGCGGCCGGAGCTGGCGCGGTGAGCCCCGGCGGTCTGCGCGAGATCGCCGAGGCGGTGGCCCGCGAGGCCGGCCACCAGCTGCGCGACGCGTTCGCCGGGCCGCGCGTCAACGTGACCGCCAAGTCGAGCCCGACCGACCTCGTGTCCGAGGCCGACCACGCCGCCGAGCGGCTGATCCGCGAGCGGCTCGCCGCGGCCCGGCCCGGCGACGGATTTCTCGGCGAGGAGGGCGGCGACGAGCGCGGCACGAGCGGCCTGCGCTGGGTCGTGGACCCGCTCGACGGCACCGTCAACTTCCTGTTCGGGATCCCGCAGTGGGCGGTCAGCATCGCGTGCGAGGACGCCGAGGGCACGCTCGCGGGCGTCATCTACGACCCGATGCGCGACGAGCTGTGGTCCGCCGAGCGCGGCGGCCCCGCGCTGCTCGACGGGCGGCCGATCCGGGCGTCGGCGCGCGCCGACCTCGCGACCGCGATGGTGGCGACCGGCTTCGGCTACGACGCCGAGGTGCGCCGGCTGCAGGCCGCGGTGGTCGGCCGCCTGCTCCCGCTGGTGCGCGACATCCGCCGGCTCGGCTCGGCCGCGCTCGACCTCGCATGGACAGCGGCCGGGCGCTACGACGCCTACTTCGAGCGCGGCCTCAACAGCTGGGACCGCGCCGCCGGCGAGCTGCTGTGCCGGCGCGCCGGCCTCGCGATCCGCGACCTCGCGCCCGCGCCTCCGGCCGGCGACGGCGTGCTCGTGGCCCCACACGCCATCATCGACGAGCTTGAGTCACTTGTGATCTGACCGGGTAGGCCCTGGTCCATGACCATCCTCGCCGTCGTCGGCTTCTGCGTCCTCCTGTTGATCCTCGCATTCCTCGCGCCGCGCCTGTCGCGGCACCCCGAGCGGGGCGGGCAGAAGGTCCTCGGCACCGGCGGCCGCGCCGCTGGGAAGGCGCCCGGGCCGCTCGGTCGCTGGCTGCGCAAGCCGTTCCAGACCTCCCAGAAGGCGGTCTCCAAGAGCGGCAGCACCGGCCGCCGCGGGCGCTCCAAGATGCCCCTCTAGCCGGTCGGCGTCCCGGTGCGGTCGAGCCCGCCGCGCAGCTCGCGCACCTTCTCGCGATACGCGTGGTCGTCGCCGCCCAGCAGGTGCGTGCCCCAGCGCACGCCGTTGTGCACGTGCGGTACCTCGTCGGCCAGCAAGTAGTCGAACACGCGCGCGACCGTCTCCTGGCCGAGGTCGATCAGCACCTTGCGGCGGTGCGAGTGCCGCCACATCGCGCGCTGCTCGCTCGTCCCGTTGAACAGGGCCAGGCGGCCAACGAGGTCGAGCGCGTAGATCGAGCGGAAGTAGCCGAAGCCGACCGGGTAGTCGCCCCAGTGGCAGCCGAGCTCGGTCGCCATCAGCCGGTCGTGGATCTCGGCATGGCGGATCTCGTCCCAGGTCTGGCGCGCCATGTCGATGTGGAAGTCCCATGGCATGTCCGGGTGCTCGTGCGAGTTGCGCGCCATCAGCTCGGCGGCGCACAGCTCGGCGTCCATGAGGCCATGGAAGAAGTGGCGCTGCTCCTCCGGCTCGGTGGGAACGTGGTTCTCCTCGCCGTTGATGTACAGCGCATCGGTGAGGTACGGGTCGCCGGCGTCGGTGACCTCGACGAACTCGTCGCGCGCGGGCCGGTCGAGCGGCGGGAGCACCTTCAGCGGACGCACATCGCGCAGCTTGATCGGCAGCCCGCCGAGATCCTCGAACGCGACGTGCTCGCGGCCGGCCGGCAGTTCGGCGACGTGGCGGTCCTGGCGGTGCAGGAGCTGGGTCAGGAGCCGCAGGCTCGGCTCGTCGATGAGCGGGTCGAGGTTCTGCAGGTGGACGCGGATGGCCGCGATCAGCGTCGGCTTGAGCTCGCCGTACGCGATCTCGAGGTACGCGCTCGTGGCCTCGGTGTTGGCGCGGTCGAGCAGCGCGGCGAGCTCGTCGGACGGCGCGCCCGGGTAGTCGCTGGGCGTCCGCAGCTCGTACAGGCGGCGATGGATCTTGCTGACCGCGCGCGCGTCGTCGTGCAGGTGGTCGCCGAGCAGCGACTTCACCTCGAACCGCGGCTCGAGCGCCAGGTGCCCGCAAGAGAGGTGCACGAGCTCGCGCAGGACGTGGAGGTAGTTCGAGAACCGGATCGCGTTCTCGTCGACGTCGTAGCCTCGCTTGAGCGGCTCAGGGGCCATGGACGAGCTCCTCCTGTTCGTCGTCTTCCTCGGCGAGCAGCCGGCGCTTGTGGCGGCCGATCACGCTCGGCAGCAGCCCGCCGCCCGCGCTCACGTTGATCACGGCGCGGTCGGAGATGCGAGTGATCGAGCCCGCGTGGCGGCCCCCGATCCCGAACGGGTTGATGTTGAAGCGCTTGAGGCGCATCTGGACGTGCCCGTCCTCGATCGTCGGGAACATCTCCTCGGGCACCGGCACGTACTCCTGCACGATGAAGTCCGCGCGCTCGGCGTGGGCGGCGATGATCTCCTCCCAGCGCTCCTGCGGCGTCTCCATCCCGAGCGAGACGTTGTGCCCGCCGTAGGAGGACGCCGGCTTGAGCACCAGCCGCTCGCGGTTGTCGGCCACGAACGGCAGGAGGTCGATCGTCCAGCTCCCGTAGCTCACGCGGCCGGGGCGCAGCACCCGCGTCCACGGGATCGTCTTCTGGACGACCTCGAGCTCGTCGCCCTCGACGAGGTGGGCGAAGCGCGGGTCGTCGAACAGCGCGAACAGCTTCTTGTTGTTGGCGACGCGCGCGCGAAATGGGTTGACGATGCAGACGCGACCGTCGCGCGCGGCGGCGACGAGGTCGGCCTGGTCGAGGTCCTCGAGCAGCGCGCGGCGGTAGACGAGCTGGACGGGCTCGTCCCGCAGGCGCAGGGTCGACCCGTCGTAGTCGAGCTCGGCCAGCGTGCCGTGGACGGCGTCGACGCCCTGGCCGGCGGCGGCCGCGCAGGTGATCCGGAACTCGGGCACGGCGGGGGAGCCCTCGGCGTCGATCAGCGCGAGCCGCGGCTGCTCGGGCAGGTCGTTGTGACGGGCGCGGACGTGGCCGTAGGCCTCGAGCAGGTTGGCGATCAGCTCGGGCAGCATCGGCGTGTACGCGGTGTCGAACTCGTTGCGCACGCGCGGGAGGTCGATCGCGGTGGTCAGGCCTTCGTAGAGGATGTCGGTGTAGCCGATCCCGGCCGGCGAGTCGGCGTTGAACTCGAGGAACTTGACGTCGTAGCCGGCGAGGAACGCGTCGAGGCGGCAGATGCGCATCGGACGCGGGTAGCCCGGCTCGATCCGGATCAGCGAGTCCTCCTCCGGCGAGAGCGCCAGCTCGTCGCGGAGCGCGGCGTCGTGCGGGTAGGCGTCGCAGAAGCGGTCGAGCACGCGGCTCAGCCGGTCGACCGAGTGCTTGACGCGGCGAAGCTGGCCGGGGGAGACGAAGTGCGGCATCAGCACGAACGGGATCGTGGCGCCGTTGAAGACGACGTCGTGCTCCTCCAGCCAGGCCGCCACATGCTGCTCCAGGCCCGCACATCGGTCTCCGAGCTTGGACAGCTCGACGAGGTACTGGAGCTTGAGGTTGTTGACGTGGTCGATCAATGCCCGGGGCGGGATTCGAACCCGCACGCCCGCGAGGGCAGGGCTTTTTGAGAGCCCCGAGTCTGCCGTTCCTCCACCCGGGCGGACGCTCACATCGTAGGTCAGCCGCCGGGCGGGATGGGGAGGACCACGTGGAACGTGGTGCGGCCGGGCTCGGAGTCGAAGGTCAGGCGGCCGTCGTGGCGGTCGACGACGATCCGACGCGCGGTGGCGAGGCCGAGGCCGGTCCCGAGCCCGACGTCCTTGGTCGTGAAGAACGCCTCGAACACGCGGTCGCGCTCCTCGGGCGGGATGCCGGGGCCGTCGTCGGAGATGTCCACCTCCGCGCAGTTGTTGTCGCGGCGGGTGACGATCGTGATCGTGCCGTGCTCGCCGAGGGCGTCGATCGCGTTGTCGAGCAGGTTGGTCCACACCTGGTTGAGCTCCGAGCCGCGGACCATCAGCTTCGGCAGGCTCCGGTCGTAGTCGCGCTCGACCGTGATCGAGGTGTGCTTGAGCTTGTGGCCGAGCACGGCGAGCGTGGTCTCCAGGCCCTCGTGGAGGTCGACCTCCACCGTGTCTCCGCGGTCCATGTAGGCGTAGGTCTTGACCGCTCCCACCAGGTCGGACATGCGGCGGGTGGACTCCTGCAGCTCGGAGGCGAGGTTCTGCGCGGTGAGCGTGGCGGCGACCCAACAGAGGGCGGCGTCGGTGGCCGTGCCGGAGGCCTTCGCGACGCGGTCGAGCCAGTCCTGCGTGACGCCGGCACCGGCCAGCGGCTCGGCGAGCTGCCAGGGCTGGGGGACGCCGAGGGCCTCGAGCCTGTCCAGCAGCTCCTCCTCGGCGTCGGCGGCGTCCAGGGCGTCGAGCTTCGTGCGCGTGGCGGCACCGTCGACCGCCTCCTGCTGGAGCGCGAGCAGGGTCTCGGCGTCGGAGCGCTCCAGCCCCGCCTCGACGAAGCGCCGCATGGTGGAGCCCACGATGTCGAGCGCCTCGGCGAGCTGCGCGGCCGCGCGCTGGGCGGCGGCGGCGGGGTTGTTGAGCTCATGGGCCAGCCCGGCGGCCATCGTGCCGAGCGCCGTGAGCCGCTCGCGCTGCTGCTCGATGGCCGTGACCCGTGTGATCACCGGCGCGACCACGTGCATGACGCGCTTGAGGATGGCCGGCTGCGCGAAGGCGAGCCGCCGGAAGTCGTCGCGCTCGACGATCGCCAGGCGGCACGCCGTCACGGCCTCCATGCGGGCGCCGAGCGGAGCGTCGGTGAGCACCGAGATCGCGCCCATCCAGGTCGGCGCGTAATGGCGGCCGGCGGACTCCGTGCGGTTGCCGGCGACCAGCAGGGCCTCGGCGGTGCCCTCGAGCAGCAGGACGCCGGCGGTCGCGCTGCCCTGGTCGGCGATGACGTCCCCGGGCGCGGCCTCGCGCGGCTTCGCGACCTTGGCCCACTCGGCGAGCTCGTCGTCGGTGAGGTCGTCGAACAGGTCGACCGGCCGGAGGTCGTCGGTGGTCATGCCGGCACCAGGTACTGATGCACCAGGGACACCGCCATCGAGCCCTCGCCGACGGCGCTCGCGACGCGCTTGATCGAGCGGGCGCGGACGTCGCCGGCCACGAACACGCCGGGGACCGTGGTCTCGAGTGGGTACGGGTCGCGGGACAGGGCCCAGCCGGCGGTCTGGGCGTCGGGGCCGGCGAGGATGAACCCGCGCTCGTCGCGCGCCACGACGCCGGCCAGCCAGTCCGTGTGCGGGGAGGCGCCGATGAACACGAAGCAGGCGTCGGTCTCGAGGTCGGACTCGCCGTGCTCGTCCCGGATCCGAAGGGTCTCGAGGTGCCCGTCGCCGCTCGCCGCGACCGCCTGGGTGCCGGTGCGGACCTCGATCTTGGGCAACTCGGCGATCTGCTCGATCAGGTAGTGCGACATCGAGCGCTCCAGCGAGGGCCCGCGGACGAGCATGGTCACTTGTCTCGCGTAGCCGCTGAAGTAGACGGCGGCCTGGCCCGCGGAGTTGGCGCCGCCGATGATCACGACGTGCTGGTCGGAGCACGAGCGCGCCTCGGTCATCGCGGCGCCGTAATACACGCCGGCGCCGGTCAGCTCCGCGAAGCCTGGGACGTCGAGCTGGCGGTACGAGACGCCGGACGCGACGAGCACGCAATGGGCGCTGAGCTCGCCTCCGCCGCTGAGCTCGACGAAGCGGCCGGCGCCCTCCACCCGCAGCGCGACCGCGTCCTGGATGCTGAGCAGCTCTGCGCCGAGACGGCGCGCCTGGTCGGTCGCGCGGCGGGCGAGGTCGGAGCCGCTGAGGCCCGCGGGAAAGCCGAGGTAGTTCTCGATCCGGCTCGACTGGCCGGCCTGGCCGCCGGGCGCCTCGCGCTCGACCATCACCGTCCGGAGGCCCTCGGACGCGCCGTAGACCGCGGCGGCGAGGCCCGCGGGGCCGCCGCCGACGATCGCCAGGTCGTAGTGGTCCTGCGCCGGCTGGCCCGTGACGCCGAGCCGTTCGGCGAGCTCGAAGATCGTCGGGCGCTCGAGCACCGAGCCGTCCTCGAGCAGCGCGACCGGCAGGTGGTCGGGCGCCACGCCGGCGACCTGGAGCAGCTCGCGCGCCTCGCCGTCGCGCTCGATGTCGAGCCAGCGGGCGGGGACGCGGTTGCGGGCGAGGAAATCGCGCAGCTCGTGGCTGTCGCGGCTGAAGCGGTGGCCGATGACCCGGACGCCGCCGGACTCGAGCGCGGCGCCGTTCTCCCACGTGGTGAGCAGGTCCTCGACGACGGGGAAGAGCTGCTCCTCCGGCGGGTCCCAGGGCTTGAGCAGGTAGTAGTCGAGCGCGACCTCGTTGATGGCCGCGATCGCCGCCTCGGTGTCCGCGTAGGCGGTGAGCAGGACGCGCTTGGCGTCGGGCGTGATCGTGCGCGCGTGCACGAGGTACTCGGTGCCGGGCATGCCGGGCATGCGCTGGTCGGCGATCAGCATCGCGACCTGGTCACCGCGGCGGCGCAGCTCGGTCAGGGCGTCGAGGGCCTCGGCGCCCGAGGTCGCCCGCAGGATCCGGTAGCGCTCCCCGAAGCCGCGGCGCAGGTCGCGGGCGACGGCGGCCAGCACGGCAGGCTCGTCGTCGACCGCCAGGATCGCCGGGCGTCGCTCGCTCGCCATGCCCGAGACCCTACGTGACGGCGGGCATCGCCTCCCGGCGCGGGGGCTCGTCCTCCGCTTGCTCGACCTCGACGTTCCACGCCTGCCGGAACCCGCTCATCGCGAACGCGATCAGGAGGATCTGCACGGGGACGATGAGGGCGGTGACGAGGCCGAGGATGCCCTCGTCGAGCGCCGGCTCGGCGAAGCCCGGCTTGTCGCGGTCGAACCACGCGGGGGCGGAGACGGCGGCGAAGATCAGCAGCACGATCGCGAGCGCGGCGGCGAGCGGGAGCACGCCCCGGCTCCAGCGGAGGACGAAGAACGCGATCACGAGGTAGATGACGATGTAGGCGACCTGGAGCGCCTTGGCGCCCTGCAGCGCGTCCCACCCGCCGAGGGTCACGATCGCGACCAGCGCCGCGGACACGAGCAGCAGGATCACCACGATCAGGCGCGTGAGCTTCGAGGCCGCCTTCTTGCGGTTCGGGTGCTCGATCCTCACCCCTGGCTCGGCCATCGCGGGAGCGACCTTACAATCTCCCTGCCGGACGTGCGGCGGTTGCGGCCTCGGCCGCCCCGACCGCTCGTACGGCGCCGACATACCGTGCGGGCCAACACACCCGTGCGGCGGTTGCGGGCGTGGCGGAACTGGTAGACGCGCGAGGTTTAGGTCCTCGTGGCCACAAGCCGTGGGGGTTCGAGTCCCTCCGCCCGCATGATTGGTCGCAGGCGTCCGAGCCGGCTCATGACTTCGCCGGCACGAACGAGTCGACCAATGCGACGCTCGTCCGGTGCGAGATCGAGATGTTGCGCGGGTTCGACTGCGTCCACCGGATCCCGAGCCGCTCGCAGTACTCGCAGAACAGCCCGCGGATGTCCGCCGACCGGTTCGAGAAGAACCACCGCGGATACGCGTACTCCGCCACCCGCCCGCTCGGGAGCGTCGTCTTGAAGCGGTTGACGGTGCGGCAGCCGTCCGAGTGCAGCAGCCCGCGCAGGAACTCCTGCGGGAAGCGATCGACGATCTCGCGCTGCCAGTCCGCGAGCTCGATCTTCCGCGCATGCTTCCGCCCCGGTCCGTGCTGCGGGAACGCCTCCGGCCAGCGCTTGCTCGAGCCGACGACCCGGACGCAGCGATGAACGCGATGCGGATTCCGCCCCACACGGCGCGGCAGCAGCGTGAGCATCATCGCGGTCGCGCAGTCCTCGATGATGTCGGGGTACGCGGCGTCGCAGACGATGACGAGTTGGAAGCTCCGGCGCACCCCCGACACGCAGCCATCGCCCAAGTACATGCCGAGCAGATAGCTGTACGACCAGGGATCCGGTGGGCGCCATGCCATGCGAACAGATGTTCGCACGAGGACCGGACGGAGCGGGGGATCCAGGACTCGAACCTGGGACCTCCGGTTTTGGAGACCGGCGCTTCCACCAACTGAGCTAATCCCCCGAGGTCCGGGGGCAGTCTAGCGCCGCGCAACACTTCTGGCCGCCGACCGTTTGCGTTTGTATGTTCGGAGCGGTGAGCGAGTTCGAGGGAACGGTTCTTGCGGGCTACCGCCTTGAAGCCGTCGTCGGACGCGGCGGGATGGGCGTCGTGTATCGCGCCACCCAGCTCGACCTCGACCGCACCGTCGCCGTCAAGGTGATCGCCGCCGAGCTGCTCGAGGACGACGCTGCTCGCCGGCGGTTCGTCCACGAGTCGCGCGTCGCGGCCTCGATCGACCACCCGCATGTCATCCCGATCCACGCCGCGGGAGAGGAGGACGGGAGGCCGTACCTCGTGATGCAGTACGTCGCCGGTGACGACGTCCGCGGCCTGGTCCGCCGCGAGGGACCGTTGCCTCCGGCTCGCGCTGCCTCCATCGTCGCGCAGATCGGCGACGCGCTCGACGCCGCTCACGCCGCCGGGCTCGTCCACCGCGACGTCAAGCCCGCGAACGTGCTGCTCGCCGCCGGCGATCACGCCTACCTGTCCGACTTCGGGCTCAGCCGGCACATGCGCTCGATCGCCGGCGGGCCGACGCGCTCGGGGCAGTGGGTCGGCACGCTCGACTTTGTCGCGCCGGAGCAGATCCGCGGCGGACAGGTCGACGCGCGCGTGGACGTGTACGCGCTCGGCTGCGTGCTCTTCTTCCTGCTCACCGGCGAGGTGCCGTTCCCGCGCGACGCTGACGAGGCGCGGCTGTGGGCCCACCTCGTCGACCCGGCGCCCAAGGCGACCGGGGTCGCGCCGGGCGTCCCGCGCGCGTTCGACCGCGTGATCGCCCGTGCGCTCGCGAAGTCGCCCGACGACCGCTATCCGTCGGCCGGGGACCTCGGCAGGGCCGCGCTAGCGGCCGCCGCCGGCACCCGCGTCACCGTCCCCGAGCGGGCGGTCGCGAGCGGCGATGCCGCTCCGACTGAGAGCCCGACTCGCACCTCCATCCGTCCGCGGCCCCGTCGTCGAAGGTGGGTCCTGGCGCCCTTGGTCGCCCTCCTCGCTGCCGCCGCCGCGGTGTTCCTGCTCTCTTCCCGCGAGGAGCCGAGCCCGATCGCGGAGCGGCCCGCGCCCACGGCGACCGCCTCACCCGCTGCAACGCCGGCGCCTGCGAAGCAACGGCTCGGACCCAGGATCACGAAGCGCGTCAGCGTCGGCCGCCGCCCCAACGCCCTCGTCGCCGTCGGCCGCCGCGTGTGGGTCGGCTCGTTCGAGACGAACACGCTCGAGGCGATCGACATCCGCACGGCGCGACCGATCAAGGCCCTTAGGCGCGACATCGGCGCCGGCGTCGCCGACCTGGCCGTCGCCCGCGGAAAGCTGTGGGTCGCATCTCGCGCCAACCAGCTCCTCCAGCTCGATCCGGTCGACGGTCAGCCCACGGGGCCGCCGGTCCCGCTCCCGCTGGAGCCCGTCGTGGTCGCTGCCCGCGGGAACGACGTCGTGGTCGGCGTCGAGTTCAAGGAACAGGAAGTCCAGTACGCGCAGCTCTTCCGGGTGAACGCCGAGACCGGAGCGCGCGAGACGGTCACGGACGTCTCGCACGGTATGGCCGGCGCCATGTACTGGCGTGGCTGGCTGTGGACACTCCACGGCGAGCCCAACTTCATCGTCCGCCGCGACCCGCAGACGCTGATGGCCAAGCAGCGCATCGACATGCCCGGGAGCTCCGTGGGATCGCTCACCCACGGCGCCGGCGCCGTCTGGGCCACGGTCCCTGACCAGGACCTCCTCATCCGCTATAGGCCGGGGTGGCGGCAGCGCACCCAGGTGGAGGTCGGCGCGCGGCCCGTCGGCGTGCAGATCAGCCACGGCCGGGCCTGGGTTGCGGCGAACGGGTCGAGCACGCTCGAATCGGTCGACGCGACCAGCCTCCGGCACGTCGGCAAGCCAATCCCGCTGCCGCTGAACCCACTCACCGTGCTCGCCGGGCACGACCGGCTCTGGATCACGAGCGTCGGCGAGAGCGTCGTCACCAGCGTCGCGCTTCCGTCCTAGAGGTCGCGCCGCGCGACGACGCCGCCGCGCAACGCGGCCTCGGCGAGCGTCGCCCGCTTGCGGTACTGCGGCAGCGCGTCGACGCCGAACACGGCGAACAGCGCGCGCATCGTGCTCTTCACGGCGTCGACGCTGATGACCAGCTCGTTGGCGATCTCCTGGTTGGTGGCCGGCGTCGCGTACTGGCCTTCGCGGTAGGGGCGGCAGAGCGCCACGAGCACCCGCCGCTGGGCCGGACTGAGCCGTGCCCCGACGTGCGGGCCGGCGGCCGTCGCCGTCGGGTCCGATCGCGAGCTTTCGGGATCCACGAACGCCAGTGCCGTCGCGCCGACGGAGATCACATCGCCGTCACGCAGCCGCCGGCGACCGCTCACCCGCTCCCCGTTGACCCAGGTGCCGTTGCGCGAGAGGCCGTCGTCGACCACCAGCCAGTCGTCGCCCGCGCGCTCGAGCGCGGCGTGCACGCGTGAGACCTCGTCATCCCACGGCAGCGCGATCTCGTTCCCGGGGCGGCGGCCGATCGTGAGGCGCTCGAGCACCTCGAGCGCCACGATCGCCTGAGCGCCCGCCTTGTCGCGGTAGACGAGGAACGGTCGGCCGCGGCGCTCGGCCTCGATCCTCGCCCTCAGCTCCTGCGGCGTGGAGGCGTGCGGCGCAAGCGGTGACTGCAGCACGTGTCAACCCTACCTCTGGCTGGAGCGGAGTCCACCTGAGTGGTGAGCACTGCAGCCCGAGGCCGGATCGGCGGCGGACGGCTGCGGATCGACGCTCGCCGCATGTTCGCCGCGTGCCTCGCCGCTCTCGCACTGACGGCCTCGGGACCGCTCGACGATCAGGGCTACATGGCCTTCGCCGACCGCATCCAACCGGCCTTCGACCGCCTGTGGGACGAGGACGCCGGCCGCTACGTCGTCTTCGGCGGCGGCGTCGAGGCGACCACGAACGCGAACCTGCTCCTCGTTCATTCGGTCGCTGCCCTGCGCGGCTACGCGGGCCCGTCGCGCCAGGACGAGCGGGCGCGGCGGCTTGCGGCCTCGCTGCTCGAGTCGCCGCCGTACGTGACCACGCTCCCGCCACGCCGCGACGCCAGCTCGCAGTGGCATGCGCCCGGCTGGGTGTCGTCGATGCACACGCTGCGCTCCGGGCAGCACGTGATGGTCGACGCCGAGGTCGTCGACGGGCTCGTCCACGCCTGGCTCGCGCGCCGTGCGCTCGGCCTGTCCCGCGCGAGCGCCGACCGGCTCGCCCGGCGGATCCGCGCAGTCGCCCGCAGCCGCTTCTGGCGCTGGCCGCAGATCCGCCTCAACCAGATCAACTGGTACGCGCGGCTGTACAGCGCGGACGCGACGGTGACGGGGGACAGCCGCCTCCTGCGCCGCGACCTGCGACGCCAGATCGTTAGGTTCGCGGCGGGCGCGCACGGGAGCGCGGAGCGGGCCGGGAACCTCGGGCCGGGCCTCCGGTTCCACTACTTCCCGCGCCTCTCGAGGCGCTCGCGAACGAACGTCGACTCGGCCGAGTACGCGAACATCGTCGCCTCCTTCACACGCTTCTACTCGTTCGCCCGGGCGCGGGGGATGGCGGCCCCGCCCGCGCCGGCGGTTCGGCTCCTGCGACGCTGGCTGCGTCGCGTGCTCGCGGGCTACTGGACGCATGCGGGCTACATGAACTGGGACACCGGGCTGGGCTTCCGGCGCTGGCATCAGGCGAAGAAGCTGGGGCTCGCACAGCACGCGCTGATCGGGATCGCGTCGGCGCCGGCGCTCGCGGGTCCGCGGACGCGTGCGTGGGCGAAGTGGATCCTCGACCAGGGGTTCGGCTTCTACGCGCGTCAGGCGCCTGCCGGCGGGGTCGCGCCCGGCGTGTTCTTCGGCGTCCGGGTCAAGCCGCAGAGCCTCGGCAGCGCGCGGCTCGCGGCGGCGCGGATGGCGGGGAACGCCGCCCGCGCGATCGCGGCGGGCCTGGGTCGTGCTCCCGCCTCGGAGCCGCCGCCGCTGTTCGCGTTCGACCCCGACACCGGGCGCCTGGCCATCACGACGCCCTCGTACAACACCGCCATCGTGCCGGTCAGCCAGGGCGCGTTCCCGTACGGCGGGGTCGAGCTGGCGCGGCTCTACGACGGCCGGCAGGAGGTGGCCGCGGCGATCGGCGGCGGGCCGCCGGCCGCGTTCGGCGTGGTCGTCCGCGACCGGTCGGGGCGCCGCGTGCTCGCCTCGCAGACGCCGCGCCTGGAGCTCGGCGGGTCGCCGTTGCGGGTCTCGCGGCGCGGGCCGGGCTCGTTCCGCGTCCTGCGGGCGAGCGGGGTCGTCCGGTCGCGCGGCGTGTCGTGCGGACGCGCCATCTGTTCACGGCGCGTTCGATCCGGACGAGCTGGACCGTGCGCGGCCGGCGCGGGTCGGTCGACGCCCTGTTCCCGAGCTGGGGTCGCGGCGCACGGATCGTGGCGGTGCGGGACGACGGGTCGCGCGTGCGGGTCGGGCGCGTCCCGCTCCGGGGCGTGACCCGGCTGGAGGTTCAGAGCGCGCGGGCCGGCTACATCGTGGTGCCGCAGCGGCGGGCGGGCGTGGTGGCGCGCACGATCCGGACGCGACGGCAGTCGTCGGCTCCGAATCCGGGGCCGACGCTCGCGCTCCGCTTCCGCGGCAAGCGCATGGCGGTCCGGCTCACGACCATGCGCGAGCGGGCGCAGCCTGGGTTGTTCGCCTCCCGACCCTGACCCGTTCCCCGCGCGAGCTGGCCCCTACCAGCCGGCGCGACGATGCATCAGCGCCGAGGCGGCTCGACGAGGACCAGCTTCCCCCGGTTCAGCAACTGCGCGATGGCGCAAGCCTTCTCGATCTGCGCGTACGTGTAGCGGACCGGGTTGTGCAGGGTCTCGATATGGACGCCTGGGATTTGCATTGATCACCTGGTGATTCCCGTTTCTCCTGCCTTCCTACCATCGGCTCGAAGGAACCGTGGCGAGAGCATTCCGGTAGTTGCGGATAGCGGTTCTGGACGCATGTGCGAGGCGTGCCCGTACCATCCGGCCGCATGGGCTCGGCGGTGTTCGAGGACGGCGTGCTCTCCGGCCGCGTGGTGTCGTCACCGGCGGCGGGACCGGGCTTGGCAAGGCGGCTGCGAAGGAGCTGGCGCTGTGCGGCGCTTCGGTGGTCATCGCCGGGCGACGCGAGGAGGTGCTCGCGGCGGCGGCGGAGGAGATCGGGCCGGCGGTCCGTACGTGGCCGGCGACGTGCGGGACGAGGCCGACGCCGAGCGCCTCGTCCGCTTCGCCCTCGACCACCACGGCCGTGACGTGCTCGTCAACAACGCCGGCGGGCAGTACTTCGTGCCGGCGGAGGCGATCGAGCCGAAGGGCTGGCGCGCGGTCACGCGGCTGAACGTGGTGGAACGGACCTGATGTCTCGGGTCGCGGTCGAGCTCGCCATGCGGCCGGCCGGCGGCGGCACGATCATCAACGTCACCCTCTCGCCACACCACGGCCTGCCGGGAATGGCCGACTCCAGCGCGGCCCGTGCGGCGGTCGAGGGCTACACGCGCGCCCTCGCGCGCGAGTGGGCGGCTGACGGGATCGCCGTCGTCGCCCTCGCCGCCGGGCACTTCGACACCGAGGTCCCTTGCCAAGTACCCCGAGCCGGTCCGGCAGGCCGCCGCGCGGACGTGCCACTGGGGCGGTTGGGCCGCCCGGAGGAGCACGCGTGGCTGGTCGCGCTGGTCGCCACGCCGCTCGGCCGCAGCCTCTCCGGCTCGGTCGTCACGCTCGACGGCGGGCGCGACAACTGGTTCGGCCCCTGGCCGCCGCCGTCGCTCGTCGACGACGCCGGCACGGTGCCGACCGAGCGGCGCCGCCCACGGGCCTGACACTCGCTCCCGGCGCGGCTATGATCGGCGGGGTCGCTTGCGGGCGAAGTGTTGTGGTTGCACAGAAGCCTTCCAAGCTTCTAGGGCGGGTTCGATTCCCGTCGCCCGCTCTAGCATGACATATCGGGGAGTGGCGCAGTCTGGTAGCGCACCCGGCTGGGGGCCGGGCGGTCGCAGGTTCAAAT
>CAWJNK010000005.1:0-91404 GCA_963844205.1 uncultured Solirubrobacteraceae bacterium | reverse complement strand
CGGCAAGACGCACGTGCCGGAGATGACCGTCACGCCGTGGACCGAGTCGCCCACGTTCGGCGTCACCCGCAACCCCTGGGACCTCCAGCGCACGCCGGGCGGCTCCTCCGGCGGCTCCGGGGCCGCCGTGGCGGCGGGCCTGGCGTCGGCGGCGATCGCGTCCGACGGCGCGGGGTCGATCCGCATCCCGGCCGCCTGCTGCGGCGTGTTCGGCCTCAAGGCCCAGTACGCCCGCGCGCCGACGGGACCGTCGTCGAGCCGTTCGGCGGGCTGGCGACGCGGGATCCGATCAGCAGCCGCGTCGCCGAGACCGCGCTGATCTATGACGCGATCAAGGACGGCGGCTCGACTTCGGCGAGGTGCGGCCGCGAACCCGGGCGGCTGCGGATCGCCGTGTCGGTGAAGACGCCGCCGCGACCGGCTTCCAGCCGCACGCGGAGCAGCTCGCGGGCGTCGAGGCCGTCGCCGCGGCGCGACGCGGCCTCGGCCACGAGGTGCTCGAGCGCGAGCTCGACTACCCCCGCGACCTCGGGACGCGCGTGCTGTCGCGCTACCTGCGCGGGATCGCCGACGAGGCCCGCGCGATGCCGCATCCCGAACGGCTGTCGCGCCGTACACGTGGCTACGTGCGGATGGGCGCGGCGATCCCGAGCGCCGCGGTCGAGCGCGCGAGGGCAGCCGCTACCCACGACGAGGCGGTGCTCGGGCGCGTGTTCGAAGAGGGCGCCGACGTCGTCCTGACGCCCATGTTCACCCGCCGCCCGCCGCGGGTCGGCGAGTACGAGGGCCGCTCGGCGCTGTGGAACTTCACCGGCTCGGTCCGGTTCGTGCCGTATTGCGGCGCGTTCAACCACACCGGCCAGCCGGCGGCGTCGGTGCCCGCGACGTGGACCGCCGACGGCTTCCCCGTCGGCGCCCAGCTCGTCGTGGCGCGCGACCGCGAGCCGCTCCTGCTCTCGCTCGCCGCGCAGCTCGAGGCGGCGCTGGGGTGGCCGGACCGGCGGCCGGAGCTGGCGCGGTGAGCCCCGGCGGTCTGCGCGAGATCGCCGAGGCGGTGGCGCGCGAGGCCGGCCACCAGCTGCGAGACGCGTTCGCCGGGCCGCGCGTCAACGTGACCGCCAAGTCGAGCCCGACCGACCTCGTGTCCGAGGCCGACCACGCCGCCGAGCGGCTGATCCGCGAGCGGCTCGCCGCGGCCCGGCCCGGCGACGGCTTCCTCGGCGAGGAGGGAGGCGACGAGCGCGGGACGAGCGGCCTGCGCTGGGTCGTGGACCCGCTCGACGGCACCGTCAACTTCCTGTTCGGGATCCCGCAGTGGGCGGTCAGCATCGCGTGCGAGGACGCCGAGGGCACGCTCGCGGGCGTCATCTACGACCCGATGCGCGACGAGCTGTGGTCCGCCGAGCGCGGCGGCCCGGCGCTGCTCGACGGGCGGCCGATCCGGGCGTCGGCGCGCGCCGACCTCGCGACCGCGATGGTGGCGACCGGCTTCGGCTACGACGCCGAGGTGCGCCGGCTGCAGGCCGCGGTGGTCGGCCGCCTGCTCCCGCTGGTGCGCGACATCCGCCGGCTCGGCTCGGCCGCGCTCGACCTCGCATGGACAGCGGCCGGGCGCTACGACGCCTACTTCGAGCGCGGCCTCAACAGCTGGGACCGCGCCGCCGGCGAGCTGCTGTGCCGGCGCGCCGGCCTCGCGATCCGCGACCTCGCGCCCGCGCCTCCGGCCGGCGACGGCGTGCTCGTAGCCCCGCACGCCATCATCGACGAGCTTGAGTCACTTGTGACCTGACCGGGTAGGCCCTGGTCATGACCATCCTCGCCGTCGTCGGCTTCTGTGTCCTCCTGTTGATCCTCGCGTTCCTCGCGCCGCGCCTGTCGCGGCACCCCGAGCGGGGGGGCAGAAGGTCCTCGGCACCGGCGGCCGCGCCGCCGGGAAGGCGCCCGGGCCGCTCGGTCGCTGGCTGCGCAAGCCGTTCCAGACCTCCCAGAAGGCGGTCTCCAAGAGCGGCAGCACCGGCCGCCGCGGGCGCTCCAAGATGCCCCTCTAGCCGATCGGCGTCCCGTGCGGTCGAGCCCGCCGCGCAGCTCGCGCACCTTCTCGCGATACGCCTGGTCGTCGCCGCCCAGCAGGTGCGTGCCCCAGCGCACGCCGTTGTGCACGTGCGGCACCTCGTCGGCCAGCAGGTAGTCGAACACGCGCGCGACCGTCTCCTGGCCGAGCTCGATCAGCACCTTGCGGCGGTGCGAGTGCCGCCACATCGCGCGCTGCTCGCTCGTCCCGTTGAACAGCGCCAGGCGGCCAAGGAGGTCGAGCGCGTAGATCGAGCGGAAGTAGCCGAAGCCGACCGGGTAGTCGCCCCAGTGGCAGCCGAGCTCGGTCGCCATCAGCCGGTCGTGGATCTCGGCGTGGCGGATCTCGTCCCAGGTCTGGCGCGCCATGTCGATGTGGAAGTCCCACGGCATGTCCGGGTGCTCGTGCCAGTTGCGCGCCATCAGCTCGGCGGCGCACAGCTCGGCGTCCATGAGGCCATGGAAGAAGTGGCGCTGCTCCTCCGGCTCGGTGGGGACGTGGTTCTCCTCGCCGTTGATGTACAGCGCATCGGTGAGGTACGGGTCGCCGGCGTCGGTGACCTCGACGAACTCGTCGCGCGCGGGCCGGTCGAGCGGCGGGAGCACCTTCAGCGGACGCACATCGCGCAGCTTGATCGGCAGCCCGCCGAGATCCTCGAACGCGACGTGCTCGCGGCCGGCCGGCAGCTCGGCGACGTGGCGGTCCTGGCGGTGCAGGAGCTGGGTCAGGAGCCGCAGGCTCGGCTCGTCGATGAGCGGGTCGAGGTTCTGCAGGTGGACGCGGATGGCCGCGATCAGCGTCGGCTTGAGCTCGCCGTACGCGATCTCGAGGTACGCGCTCGTGGCCTCGGTGTTGGCGCGGTCGAGCAGCGCGGCGAGCTCGTCGGACGGCGCGCCCGGGTAGTCGCTCGGCGTCCGCAGCTCGTACAGGCGGCGATGGATCTTGCTGACCGCGCGCGCGTCGTCGTGCAGGTGGTCGCCGAGCAGCGACTTCACCTCGAACCGCGGCTCGAGCGCCAGGTGCCCGCAAGAGAGGTGCACGAGCTCGCGCAGGACGTGGAGGTAGTTCGAGAACCGGATCGCGTTCTCGTCGACGTCGTAGCCTCCCTTGAGCGGCTCAGGGGCCATGGACGAGCTCCTCCTGTTCGTCGTCTTCCTCGGCGAGCAGCCGGCGCTTGTGGCGGCCGATCACGCTCGGCAGCAGCCCGCCGCCCGCGCTCACGTTGATCACGGCGCGGTCGGAGATGCGAGTGATCGAGCCCGCGTGGCGGCCGCCGATCCCGAACGGGTTGATGTTGAAGCGCTTGAGGCGCATCTGGACGTGCCCGTCCTCGATCGTCGGGAACATCTCCTCGGGCACCGGCACGTACTCCTGCACGATGAAGTCCGCGCGCTCGGCGTGGGCGGCGATGATCTCCTCCCAGCGCTCCTGCGGCGTCTCCATGCCGAGCGAGACGTTGTGCCCGCCGTAGGAGGACGCCGGCTTGAGCACCAGCCGCTCGCGGTTGTCGGCCACGAACGGCAGGAGGTCGATCGTCCAGCTCCCGTAGCTCACGCGGCCGGGGCGCAGCACCCGCGTCCACGGGATCGTCTTCTGGACGACCTCGACCTCGTCGCCCTCGACGAGGTGGGCGAAGCGCGGGTCGTCGAACAGCGCGAACAGCTTCTTGTTGTTGGCGACGCGCGCGCGGAACGGGTTGACGATGCAGACGCGGCCGTCGCGCGCCGCGGCGACCAGGTCGGCCTGATCGAGATCCTCCAGCAGCGCGCGGCGGTAGACGAGCTGGACGGGCTCGTCCCGCAGGCGCAGGGTCGACCCGTCGTAGTCGAGCTCGGCCAGCGTGCCGTGGACGGCGTCGACGCCCTGGCCGGCGGCGGCCGCGCAGGTGATCCGGAACTCGGGCACGGCGGGGGAGCCCTCGGCGTCGATCAGCGCGAGCCGCGGCTGCTCGGGCAGGTCGTTGTGACGGGCGCGGACGTGGCCGTAGGCCTCGAGCAGGTTGGCGATCAGCTCGGGCAGCATCGGCGTGTACGCGGTGTCGAACTCGTTGCGCACGCGCGGGAGGTCGATCGCGGTGGTCAGGCCTTCGTAGAGGATGTCGGTGTAGCCGATCCCGGCCGGCGAGTCGGCGTTGAACTCGAGGAACTTGACGTCGTAGCCGGCGAGGAACGCGTCGAGGCGGCAGATGCGCATCGGACGCGGGTAGCCCGGCTCGATCCGGATCAGCGAGTCCTCCTCCGGCGAGAGCGCCAGCTCGTCGCGGAGCGCGGCGTCGTGCGGGTAGGCGTCGCAGAAGCGGTCGAGCACGCGGCTCAGCCGGTCGACCGAGTGCTTGACGCGGCGAAGCTGGCCGGGGGAGACGAAGTGCGGCATCAGCACGAACGGGATCGTGGCGCCGTTGAAGACGACGTCGTGCTCCTCCAGCCAGGCCGCCACATGCTGCTCCAGGCCCGCACATCGGTCTCCGAGCTTGGACAGCTCGACGAGGTACTGGAGCTTGAGGTTGTTGACGTGGTCGATCAATGCCCGGGGCGGGATTCGAACCCGCACGCCCGCGAGGGCAGGGCTTTTTGAGAGCCCCGAGTCTGCCGTTCCTCCACCCGGGCGGACGCTCACATCGTAGGTCAGCCGCCGGGCGGGATGGGGAGGACCACGTGGAACGTGGTGCGGCCGGGCTCGGAGTCGAAGGTCAGGCGGCCGTCGTGGCGGTCGACGACGATCCGACGCGCGGTGGCGAGGCCGAGGCCGGTCCCGAGCCCGACGTCCTTGGTCGTGAAGAACGCCTCGAACACGCGGTCGCGCTCCTCGGGCGGGATGCCGGGGCCGTCGTCGGAGATGTCCACCTCCGCGCAGTTGTTGTCGCGGCGGGTGACGATCGTGATCGTGCCGTGCTCGCCGAGGGCGTCGATCGCGTTGTCGAGCAGGTTGGTCCACACCTGGTTGAGCTCCGAGCCGCGGACCATCAGCTTCGGCAGGCTCCGGTCGTAGTCGCGCTCGACCGTGATCGAGGTGTGCTTGAGCTTGTGGCCGAGCACGGCGAGCGTGGTCTCCAGGCCCTCGTGGAGGTCGACCTCCACCGTGTCTCCGCGGTCCATGTAGGCGTAGGTCTTGACCGCTCCCACCAGGTCGGACATGCGGCGGGTGGACTCCTGCAGCTCGGAGGCGAGGTTCTGCGCGGTGAGCGTGGCGGCGACCCAACAGAGGGCGGCGTCGGTGGCCGTGCCGGAGGCCTTCGCGACGCGGTCGAGCCAGTCCTGCGTGACGCCGGCACCGGCCAGCGGCTCGGCGAGCTGCCAGGGCTGGGGGACGCCGAGGGCCTCGAGCCTGTCCAGCAGCTCCTCCTCGGCGTCGGCGGCGTCCAGGGCGTCGAGCTTCGTGCGCGTGGCGGCACCGTCGACCGCCTCCTGCTGGAGCGCGAGCAGGGTCTCGGCGTCGGAGCGCTCCAGCCCCGCCTCGACGAAGCGCCGCATGGTGGAGCCCACGATGTCGAGCGCCTCGGCGAGCTGCGCGGCCGCGCGCTGGGCGGCGGCGGCGGGGTTGTTGAGCTCATGGGCCAGCCCGGCGGCCATCGTGCCGAGCGCCGTGAGCCGCTCGCGCTGCTGCTCGATGGCCGTGACCCGTGTGATCACCGGCGCGACCACGTGCATGACGCGCTTGAGGATGGCCGGCTGCGCGAAGGCGAGCCGCCGGAAGTCGTCGCGCTCGACGATCGCCAGGCGGCACGCCGTCACGGCCTCCATGCGGGCGCCGAGCGGAGCGTCGGTGAGCACCGAGATCGCGCCCATCCAGGTCGGCGCGTAATGGCGGCCGGCGGACTCCGTGCGGTTGCCGGCGACCAGCAGGGCCTCGGCGGTGCCCTCGAGCAGCAGGACGCCGGCGGTCGCGCTGCCCTGGTCGGCGATGACGTCCCCGGGCGCGGCCTCGCGCGGCTTCGCGACCTTGGCCCACTCGGCGAGCTCGTCGTCGGTGAGGTCGTCGAACAGGTCGACCGGCCGGAGGTCGTCGGTGGTCATGCCGGCACCAGGTACTGATGCACCAGGGACACCGCCATCGAGCCCTCGCCGACGGCGCTCGCGACGCGCTTGATCGAGCGGGCGCGGACGTCGCCGGCCACGAACACGCCGGGGACCGTGGTCTCGAGTGGGTACGGGTCGCGGGACAGGGCCCAGCCGGCGGTCTGGGCGTCGGGGCCGGCGAGGATGAACCCGCGCTCGTCGCGCGCCACGACGCCGGCCAGCCAGTCCGTGTGCGGGGAGGCGCCGATGAACACGAAGCAGGCGTCGGTCTCGAGGTCGGACTCGCCGTGCTCGTCCCGGATCCGAAGGGTCTCGAGGTGCCCGTCGCCGCTCGCCGCGACCGCCTGGGTGCCGGTGCGGACCTCGATCTTGGGCAACTCGGCGATCTGCTCGATCAGGTAGTGCGACATCGAGCGCTCCAGCGAGGGCCCGCGGACGAGCATGGTCACTTGTCTCGCGTAGCCGCTGAAGTAGACGGCGGCCTGGCCCGCGGAGTTGGCGCCGCCGATGATCACGACGTGCTGGTCGGAGCACGAGCGCGCCTCGGTCATCGCGGCGCCGTAGTACACGCCGGCGCCGGTCAGCTCCGCGAAACCTGGGACGTCGAGCTGGCGGTACGAGACGCCGGACGCGACGAGCACGCAATGGGCGCTGAGCTCGCCTCCGCCGCTGAGCTCGACGAAGCGGCCGGCGCCCTCCACCCGCAGCGCGACCGCGTCCTGGATGCTGAGCAGCTCTGCGCCGAGACGGCGCGCCTGGTCGGTCGCGCGGCGGGCGAGGTCGGAGCCGCTGAGGCCCGCGGGAAAGCCGAGGTAGTTCTCGATCCGGCTCGACTGGCCGGCCTGGCCGCCGGGCGCCTCGCGCTCGACCATCACCGTCCGGAGGCCCTCGGACGCGCCGTAGACCGCGGCGGCGAGGCCCGCGGGGCCGCCGCCGACGATCGCCAGGTCGTAGTGGTCCTGCGCCGGCTGGCCCGTGACGCCGAGCCGTTCGGCGAGCTCGAAGATCGTCGGGCGCTCGAGCACCGAGCCGTCCTCGAGCAGCGCGACCGGCAGGTGGTCGGGCGCCACGCCGGCGACCTGGAGCAGCTCGCGCGCCTCGCCGTCGCGCTCGATGTCGAGCCAGCGGGCGGGGACGCGGTTGCGGGCGAGGAAATCGCGCAGCTCGTGGCTGTCGCGGCTGAAGCGGTGGCCGATGACCCGGACGCCGCCGGACTCGAGCGCGGCGCCGTTCTCCCACGTGGTGAGCAGGTCCTCGACGACGGGGAAGAGCTGCTCCTCCGGCGGGTCCCAGGGCTTGAGCAGGTAGTAGTCGAGCGCGACCTCGTTGATGGCCGCGATCGCCGCCTCGGTGTCCGCGTAGGCGGTGAGCAGGACGCGCTTGGCGTCGGGCGTGATCGTGCGCGCCTGCACGAGGTACTCGGTGCCGGGCATGCCGGGCATGCGCTGGTCGGCGATCAGCATCGCGACCTGGTCACCGCGGCGGCGCAGCTCGGTCAGGGCGTCGAGGGCCTCGGCGCCCGAGGTCGCCCGCAGGATCCGGTAGCGCTCCCCGAAGCCGCGGCGCAGGTCGCGGGCGACGGCGGCCAGCACGGCAGGCTCGTCGTCGACCGCCAGGATCGCCGGGCGTCGCTCGCTCGCCATGCCCGAGACCCTACGTGACGGCGGGCATCGCCTCCCGGCGCGGGGGCTCGTCCTCCGCTTGCTCGACCTCGACGTTCCACGCCTGCCGGAACCCGCTCATCGCGAACGCGATCAGGAGGATCTGCACGGGGACGATGAGGGCGGTGACGAGGCCGAGGATGCCCTCGTCGAGCGCCGGCTCGGCGAAGCCCGGCTTGTCGCGGTCGAACCACGCGGGGGCGGAGACGGCGGCGAAGATCAGCAGCACGATCGCGAGCGCGGCGGCGAGCGGGAGCACGCCCCGGCTCCAGCGGAGGACGAAGAACGCGATCACGAGGTAGATGACGATGTAGGCGACCTGGAGCGCCTTGGCGCCCTGCAGCGCGTCCCACCCGCCGAGGGTCACGATCGCGACCAGCGCCGCGGACACGAGCAGCAGGATCACCACGATCAGGCGCGTGAGCTTCGAGGCCGCCTTCTTGCGGTTCGGGTGCTCGATCCTCACCCCTGGCTCGGCCATCGCGGGAGCGACCTTACAATCTCCCTGCCGGACGTGCGGCGGTTGCGGCCTCGGCCGCCCCGACCGCTCGTACGGCGCCGACATACCGTGCGGGCCAACACACCCGTGCGGCGGTTGCGGGCGTGGCGGAACTGGTAGACGCGCGAGGTTTAGGTCCTCGTGGCCACAAGCCGTGGGGGTTCGAGTCCCTCCGCCCGCATGATTGGTCGCAGGCGTCCGAGCCGGCTCATGACTTCGCCGGCACGAACGAGTCGACCAATGCGACGCTCGTCCGGTGCGAGATCGAGATGTTGCGCGGGTTCGACTGCGTCCACCGGATCCCGAGCCGCTCGCAGTACTCGCAGAACAGCCCGCGGATGTCCGCCGACCGGTTCGAGAAGAACCACCGCGGATACGCGTACTCCGCCACCCGCCCGCTCGGGAGCGTCGTCTTGAAGCGGTTGACGGTGCGGCAGCCGTCCGAGTGCAGCAGCCCGCGCAGGAACTCCTGCGGGAAGCGATCGACGATCTCGCGCTGCCAGTCCGCGAGCTCGATCTTCCGCGCATGCTTCCGCCCCGGCCCGTGCTGCGGGAACGCCTCCGGCCAGCGCTTGCTCGAGCCGACGACCCGGACGCAGCGATGAACGCGATGCGGATTCCGCCCCACACGGCGCGGCAGCAGCGTGAGCATCATCGCGGTCGCGCAGTCCTCGATGATGTCGGGGTACGCGGCGTCGCAGACGATGACGAGTTGGAAGCTCCGGCGCACCCCCGACACGCAGCCATCGCCCAAGTACATGCCGAGCAGATAGCTGTACGACCAGGGATCCGGTGGGCGCCATGCCATGCGAACAGATGTTCGCACGAGGACCGGACGGAGCGGGGGATCCAGGACTCGAACCTGGGACCTCCGGTTTTGGAGACCGGCGCTTCCACCAACTGAGCTAATCCCCCGAGGTCCGGGGGCAGTCTAGCGCCGCGCAACACTTCTGGCCGCCGACCGTTTGCGTTTGTATGTTCGGAGCGGTGAGCGAGTTCGAGGGAACGGTTCTTGCGGGCTACCGCCTTGAAGCCGTCGTCGGACGCGGCGGGATGGGCGTCGTGTATCGCGCCACGCAGCTCGACCTCGACCGCACCGTCGCCGTCAAGGTGATCGCCGCCGAGCTGCTCGAGGACGACGCTGCTCGCCGGCGGTTCGTCCACGAGTCGCGCGTCGCCGCCTCGATCGACCACCCGCATGTCATCCCGATCCACGCCGCGGGAGAGGAGGACGGGAGGCCGTACCTCGTGATGCAGTACGTCGCCGGTGACGACGTCCGCGGCCTGGTCCGCCGCGAGGGACCGTTGCCTCCGGCTCGCGCTGCCTCCATCGTCGCGCAGATCGGCGACGCGCTCGACGCCGCTCACGCCGCCGGGCTCGTCCACCGCGACGTCAAGCCCGCGAACGTGCTGCTCGCCGCCGGCGATCACGCCTACCTGTCCGACTTCGGGCTCAGCCGGCACGTGCGCTCGATCGCCGGCGGGCCGACGCGCTCGGGGCAGTGGGTCGGCACGCTCGACTACGTCGCGCCGGAGCAGATCCGCGGCGGACAGGTCGACGCGCGCGTGGACGTGTACGCGCTCGGCTGCGTGCTCTTCTTCCTGCTCACCGGCGAGGTGCCGTTCCCGCGCGACGCCGACGAGGCGCGGCTGTGGGCCCACCTCGTCGACCCGGCGCCCAAGGCGACCGGGGTCGCGCCGGGCGTCCCGCGCGCGTTCGACCGCGTGATCGCCCGTGCGCTCGCGAAGTCGCCCGACGACCGCTATCCGTCGGCCGGGGACCTCGGCCGGGCCGCGCTAGCGGCCGCCGCCGGCACCCGCGTCACCGTCCCCGAGCGGGCGGTCGCGAGCGGCGATGCCGCTCCGACTGAGAGCCCGACCCGCACCTCCGTCCGCCCGCGGCCCCGCCGTCGAAGATGGGTCCTGGCGCCCTTGGTCGCCCTCCTCGCTGCCGCCGCCGGGGTCTTCCTGCTCTCCTCCCGCGAGGAGCCGAGCCCGATCGCGGAGCGGCCCGCGCCCACGGCGAACGCCTCACCCGCGGCAACGCCGGCGCCTGCGAAGCAACGGCTCGGACCCAGGATCACGAAGCGCGTCAGCGTCGGCCGCCGCCCGAACGCCCTCGTCGCCGTCGGCCGCCGCGTGTGGGTCGGCTCCTTCGAGACGAACACGCTCGAGGCGATCGACCTCCGCACGGCGCGACCGATCAAGGCCCTCAGGCGCGACATCGGCGCCGGCGTCGCCGACCTGGCCGTCGCCCGCGGAAAGCTGTGGGTCGCATCTCGCGCCAACCAGCTCCTCCAGCTCGATCCGGTCGACGGTCAGCCCACGGGGCCGCCGGTCCCGCTCCCGCTGGAGCCCGTCGTGGTCGCTGCCCGCGGGAACGACGTCGTGGTCGGCGTCGAGTTCAAGGAACAGGAAGTCCAGTACGCGCAGCTCTTCCGGGTGAACGCCGAGACCGGAGCGCGCGAGACGGTCACGGACGTCTCGCACGGTATGGCCGGCGCCATGTACTGGCGTGGCTGGCTGTGGACACTCCACGGCGAGCCCAACTTCATCGTCCGCCGCGACCCGCAGACGCTGATGGCCAAGCAGCGCATCGACATGCCCGGGAGCTCCGTGGGATCGCTCACCCACGGCGCCGGCGCCGTCTGGGCCACGGTCCCTGACCAGGACCTCCTCATCCGCTATAGGCCGGGGTGGCGGCAGCGCACCCAGGTGGAGGTCGGCGCGCGGCCCGTCGGCGTGCAGATCAGCCACGGCCGGGCCTGGGTTGCGGCGAACGGGTCGAGCACGCTCGAATCGGTCGACGCGACCAGCCTCCGGCACGTCGGCAAGCCAATCCCGCTGCCGCTGAACCCACTCACCGTGCTCGCCGGGCGCGACCGGCTCTGGATCACGAGCGTCGGCGAGAGCGTCGTCACCAGCGTCGCGCTTCCGTCCTAGAGGTCGCGCCGCGCGACGACGCCGCCGCGCAACGCGGCCTCGGCGAGCGTCGCCCGCTTGCGGTACTGCGGCAGCGCGTCGACGCCGAACACGGCGAACAGCGCGCGCATCGTGCTCTTCACGGCGTCGACGCTGATGATCAGCTCGTTGGCGATCTCCTGGTTGGTGGCCGGCGTCGCGTACTGGCCTTCGCGGTAGGGGCGGCAGAGCGCCACGAGCACCCGCCGCTGGGCCGGACTGAGCCGTGCCCCGACGTGCGGGCCGGCGGCCGTCGCCGTCGGGTCCGATCGCGAGCTTTCGGGATCCACGAACGCCAGTGCCGTCGCGCCGACGGAGATCACATCGCCGTCACGCAGCCGCCGGCGACCGCTCACCCGCTCCCCGTTGACCCAGGTGCCGTTGCGCGAGAGGCCGTCGTCGACCACCAGCCAGTCGTCGCCCGCGCGCTCGAGCGCGGCGTGCACGCGTGAGACCTCGTCATCCCACGGCAGCGCGATCTCGTTCCCGGGGCGGCGGCCGATCGTGAGGCGCTCGAGCACCTCGAGCGCCACGATCGCCTGAGCGCCCGCCTTGTCGCGGTAGACGAGGAACGGCCGGCCGCGGCGCTCGGCCTCGATCCTCGCCCTCAGCTCCTGCGGCGTGGAGGCGTGCGGCGCAAGCGGTGACTGCAGCACGTGTCAACCCTACCTCTGGCTGGAGCGGAGTCCACCTGAGTGGTGAGCACTGCAGCCCGAGGCCGGATCGGCGGCGGACGGCTGCGGATCGACGCTCGCCGCATGTTCGCCGCGTGCCTCGCCGCCCTCGCACTGACGGCCTCGGGACCGCTCGACGATCAGGGCTACATGGCCTTCGCCGACCGCATCCAACCGGCCTTCGACCGCCTGTGGGACGAGGACGCCGGCCGCTACGTCGTGTTCGGCGGCGGCGTCGAGGCGACCACGAACGCGAACCTGCTCCTCGTTCATTCGGTCGCTGCCCTGCGCGGCCACGCGGGCCCGTCGCGCCAGGACGAGCGGGCGCGGCGGCTTGCGGCCTCGCTGCTCGAGTCGCCGCCGTACGTGACCACGCTCCCGCCACGCCGCGACGCCAGCTCGCAGTGGCATGCGCCCGGCTGGGTGTCGTCGATGCACACGCTGCGCTCCGGGCAGCACGTGATGGTCGACGCCGAGGTCGTCGACGGGCTCGTCCACGCCTGGCTCGCGCGCCGTGCGCTCGGCCTGTCCCGCGCGAGCGCCGACCGGCTCGCCCGGCGGATCCGCGCAGTCGCCCGCAGCCGCTTCTGGCGCTGGCCGCAGATCCGCCTCAACCAGATCAACTGGTACGCGCGGCTGTACAGCGCGGACGCGACGGTGACGGGGGACAGCCGCCTCCTGCGCCGCGACCTGCGACGCCAGATCGTTAGGTTCGCGGCGGGCGCGCACGGGAGCGCGGAGCGGGCCGGGAACCTCGGGCCGGGCCTCCGGTTCCACTACTTCCCGCGCCTCTCGAGGCGCTCGCGAACGAACGTCGACTCGGCCGAGTACGCGAACATCGTCGCCTCCTTCACACGCTTCTACTCGTTCGCCCGGGCGCGGGGGATGGCGGCCCCGCCCGCGCCGGCGGTTCGGCTCCTGCGACGCTGGCTGCGTCGCGTGCTCGCGGGCTACTGGACGCATGCGGGCTACATGAACTGGGACACCGGGCTGGGCTTCCGGCGCTGGCATCAGGCGAAGAAGCTGGGGCTCGCACAGCACGCGCTGATCGGGATCGCGTCGGCGCCGGCGCTCGCGGGTCCGCGGACGCGTGCGTGGGCGAAGTGGATCCTCGACCAGGGGTTCGGCTTCTACGCGCGTCAGGCGCCTGCCGGCGGGGTCGCGCCCGGCGTGTTCTTCGGCGTCCGGGTCAAGCCGCAGAGCCTCGGCAGCGCGCGGCTCGCGGCGGCGCGGATGGCGGGGAACGCCGCCCGCGCGATCGCGGCGGGCCTGGGTCGTGCTCCCGCCTCGGAGCCGCCGCCGCTGTTCGCGTTCGACCCCGACACCGGGCGCCTGGCCATCACGACGCCCTCGTACAACACCGCCATCGTGCCGGTCAGCCAGGGCGCGTTCCCGTACGGCGGGGTCGAGCTGGCGCGGCTCTACGACGGCCGGCAGGAGGTGGCCGCGGCGATCGGCGGCGGGCCGCCGGCCGCGTTCGGCGTGGTCGTCCGCGACCGGTCGGGGCGCCGCGTGCTCGCCTCGCAGACGCCGCGCCTGGAGCTCGGCGGGTCGCCGTTGCGGGTCTCGCGGCGCGGGCCGGGCTCGTTCCGCGTCCTGCGGGCGAGCGGGGTCGTCCGGTCGCGCGGCGTGCTCGTGCGGACGCGCCATCGGTTCACGGCGCGTTCGATCCGGACGAGCTGGACCGTGCGCGGCCGGCGCGGGTCGGTCGACGCCCTGTTCCCGAGCTGGGGCCGCGGCGCACGGATCGTGGCGGTGCGGGACGACGGGTCGCGCGTGCGGGTCGGGCGCGTCCCGCTCCGGGGCGTGACCCGGCTGGAGGTTCAGAGCGCGCGGGCCGGCTACATCGTGGTGCCGCAGCGGCGGGCGGGCGTGGTGGCGCGCACGATCCGGACGCGACGGCAGTCGTCGGCTCCGAATCCGGGGCCGACGCTCGCGCTCCGCTTCCGCGGCAAGCGCATGGCGGTCCGGCTCACGACCATGCGCGAGCGGGCGCAGCCTGGGTTGTTCGCCTCCCGACCCTGACCCGTTCCCCGCGCGAGCTGGCCCCTACCAGCCGGCGCGACGATGCATCAGCGCCGAGGCGGCTCGACGAGGACCAGCTTCCCCCGGTTCAGCAACTGCGCGATGGCGCAAGCCTTCTCGATCTGCGCGTACGTGTAGCGGACCGGGTTGTGCAGGGTCTCGATATGGACGCCTGGGATTTGCATTGATCACCTGGTAATTCCCGTTTCTCCTGCCTTCCTACCATCGGCTCGAAGGAAGCGTGGCGAGAGCATTCCGGTAGTTGCGGATAGCGGTTCTGGACGCATGTGCGAGGCGTGCCCGTACCATCCGGCCGCGTGGGCTCGGCGGTGTTCGAGGACGGCGTGCTCTCCGGCCGCGTGGTGCTCGTCACCGGCGGCGGGACCGGGCTTGGCAAGGCGGCTGCGAAGGAGCTGGCGCTGTGCGGCGCTTCGGTGGTCATCGCCGGGCGACGCGAGGAGGTGCTCGCGGCGGCGGCGGAGGAGATCGGGGCGGCGGTCTCGTACGTGGCCGGCGACGTGCGGGACGAGGCCGACGCCGAGCGCCTCGTCCGTTTCGCCCTCGATCGCCACGGCCGGCTCGACGTGCTCGTCAACAACGCCGGCGGGCAGTACTTCGTGCCGGCGGAGGCGATCGAGCCGAAGGGCTGGCGCGCGGTCACGCGGCTGAACGTGGGGGGAACGGACCTGATGTCTCGGGTCGCGGTCGAGCTCGCCATGCGGCCGGCCGGCGGCGGCACGATCATCAACGTCACCCTCTCGCCACACCACGGCCTGCCGGGAATGGCCCACTCCAGCGCGGCCCGTGCGGCGGTCGAGGGCTACACGCGCGCCCTGGCGCGCGAGTGGGCGGCCGACGGGATCGCCGTCGTCGCCCTCGCCGCCGGGCACTTCGACACCGAGGTCCTGGTCAAGTACCCAGAGCCCGTCCGGCAGGCGGTCGCGCGGACGGTGCCGCTGGGGCGGTTGGGCCGGCCGGAGGAGCACGCGTGGCTGGTCGCGCTAGCCGCCACGCCGCTCGGCCGCAGCCTCTCCGGCTCGGTCGTCACGCTCGACGGCGGGCGCGACAACTGGTTCGGCCCCTGGCCGCCGCCGTCGCTCGTCGACGACGCCGGCACCGTGCCGACCGAGCGGCGCCGCCCACGGGCCTGACACCCGCCCCCGGCGCGGCTATGATCGGCGGGGTCGCTTGCGGGCGAAGTGTTGTGGTTGCACAGAAGCCTTCCAAGCTTCTAGGGCGGGTTCGATTCCCGTCGCCCGCTCTAGGTGACATATCGGGGAGTGGCGCAGTCTGGTAGCGCACCCGGCTGGGGGCCGGGCGGTCGCAGGTTCAAATCCTGTCTCCCCGACTCAGGACCCGGAGTCCTCAGGAGGACTCCGGAGGTCTCAGGAAGCAGCGGTACTCCCCGCTCCTGAGGCGATTCCGGCGCCGAGATCGGCGCTGTAGCGGGAAGGCCCTTCGGGGCCGTTTCCAAGCCGGACCGCACACGGACCGCACACGCGAGCGGGCCGAGACCGCACACAGACGGTCGTGACCGTGAGCGACGTGCTCGACGGCGTCGACCCGGACGAGCTGCACCCGGGTTGTGGTCCCGGCGGTCGCGGGTTCGAATCCCGTCGCTCACCCCTAACGAACTAACCGTCCGGACCGCGACGACGCTACACCTCGGTCATGGGATAGGGGCGAGATCCCGGCCGTTCAAGGCAACAGCCACACCCCCGTCCGCTCGATGCATGGTCGCACCTGAGGAACTCATGATCGATGGAGGATCGTCATCCGAGATTCCGGGGTAATGCCAGGCATCGTGCCGCCGTCATCGTCGCGTCACGACCGGCCTGAGCTCGTCCGCATCGGCTGCTGTCCCATCCCGCTCCAGCGACTGCAGTCCTTCCTCGGCGCGCTTCAGGTCCAGTTGCCGTGCGCGGAGACGGAGGTGCTCCACCTCGATACGGCGGAGCAGGTGGCTCGCCTGCGCGCGGGTGACCTCGACCTCGGGGTCGTCGACTACGCGGAACCGGCGCCGCCGCTCCGCGTGCAGCCGTTGTACGCGGGAGAGCGGGTCGCCGTCCTGCTTCCGCCCGGCCATCCGCTCGTGGCTCGGCCGGCCATCCGGCCCGGCGACCTGGCGGGCGAGACGCTGCTGAGCCCGCCGCGCACGGCGAACCCCGCGTTCCACGACGTGCTCGACAGGGCGCTCTCAGCCGCCGGTCATCGTGTCCGTCGCCGGCGTGAGACCGGCGGTTCGCACCCACACGACTTGCTGTTCGCCGTCGCCCAGGGCCACGGCTTCGCTCTCGGGCCCCTGTCCATCCTGCGCAACGCGGGAGAGCTCGGAGCCATGTTGAGCAGTCGTCTGCTGGATCCACCCGTGCACATTCCGGACACCCAGCTCGCCTGGCGGGCCGATCCGCCGAGCGCGCTCGCCGACGCCGCACGAGAGGTGGCCGCCGAGCTGTACGCGTTCAGCTCGCGGCAGTGAGTCCTGTGGAGAGAGCCCAAGTCCGAGATTCGGGTTGGCCGCCTCGGAGTCGGGAGCGTCCGCCACGGGACGGCCGCACGCCCGCCCTTAGCTTGCCCCGCATGGCAACCGCCGGGGAGGACGGTCGAGATCTTCCGAGCTCATGCACGAGGGTGGCAGGGCTGCTCGACGCGATTCGGCGCTACGACGTGGAGCTGGGGACGCCGTTCCGGGCGTATGCGGCATGGGGGTGCGTCAGTCGATGCAGCGCTTCGTGGCCGAAATGGCCCGGCCGGTGGTCCTCTCAGACCGGGCGATCGCAAGCTGGCCTGTATCCCGATACGCCCGCTCGCAACTCAACCGCGCGGGCAATCAAGAGCCTACGACCGAGGACCTGATGACGGTGGCGGGATTCGCCCGCGACCAGATCGAGGGCCCGCTCGGCGAGGTGCTCCACGTGAGTGCCGAACGGGTCCGCCAGATCGAGGCGGCCGCGCTCAAGAAGTTGCGCGCCGCGCTCGCATCGCCCGGCGCTAGCTTCGTGCAGCCATGACCCTTCGGCGCTCGCCGCGGACCGCGCGTGCGGGCCATGCCGAGCGCCCGCGTGCCTCGATGAGGCGTGCGACGTCGGTCAGCGAGAGCAGGCCCGCGAGCCTGCCGTGCCGGCACACCAGCAGGCGCTGCAGAGGCGCGGTCGTGAGTCTGGCGAGCGCGTCGGCGAGCGGCGTGTCGGCATCGATGCAAGCCTCGTCGGCGGGAAGCATGATCTCGCGCACCGGGATCGCGGACCAGTCAGAGCGCGGGAGCGCGAGCGCCTGGCGGAAGCTCACGATCCCGGCGACGCGGCCGTCGTCGAGCACAGGGAAGGCGGTGTGGCGCGTCGGCAGGAAGACATCGTCCATGAACTCCCGCACGGTGCTGTCGGCGTCGACGGTGACCGGGTCGCGGACCATGGGGTCGGCCGCGGTCAGCCCGCCGAGCGCGACGCGCGCCTCTGCGGTCTCCATCTCAGCCTCGGCGGCGGCGAGCACGAACCAGCCGAGGAACGCGAGCCAGAGCCCGGAGAAGGCGCCGACGAAGATCACGAGCAGGAGCCCGGCCGCGATCATCCCCTGCCCGAACGAGCGCCCGAGCTTGCCGGCCGTGCGGGTCGCCGATCCGTAATCCCGTCGCCGAGCCCAGAGGATGGCGCGCAGCACGCGGCCGCCGTCGAGCGGGAGCGCGGGGATCAGGTTGAAGACGAGCAGGTAGAGGTTGATCTGCCCCAGCCAGAACAGCACCCCGTCGGCCGCGTCGGGGAGCGGCACCGCAAGTGCGGCCAGCAGACAGGCGGCGCCGAGTGCGAGCGAGACGGCGGGACCGGCGAGCGCCACCCGAAGCTCGGCGCCGGCGGAAGGAGCCTCTTGCTTGAGGCTGGCGACGCCGCCGAACACCCACAACGTGATGCCTTCGATCGCGATGCCCTCGCGCTGCGCCCGCACGGCGTGGCCGAGCTCGTGCAGCAGGATCGAGGCGAAGAACAGCAGCGTGGCGACGATCGCCATGGCGAGATAGGTGCCGTCGGCGAGGCCGGGATTGGTGTCGGGGAAGACCCCGTCGGCGAGCGACCAGACGACCAGCGCCACGACGAGCAGCCAGCTCCAGTGCGCGCCGATCTCGATCCCGGCGATGCGGCCGAGGCGGAAGGTGGCGGTCATGGACGGTTCGATAGGCCGGACCAGCCGCAAGGGAAGGCGGGGTGCGGGACCGCCCGCGGGCCGTGGGAGGAGGCCCACCCGCGGGCGGCCCGGCTGCGCTCACCGCTGGGACGGGGGAAGCGCGGTGAGGCGGAGGAGGGCTCGCCGGGGTCCACGTGCCACTGGCCGGATACGGTAGGAGGCCCGGTCGCGGCGTGATCGTCGACGAGGATCCCCGGCGGCCGTTCTGGTTCGTGCAACGTTGCCAGTAGGCCTCGATCGGTGCGCGTCAAGCCCGGATCTTCACTGCGCCGCGAGGGTGCCGGCGGCCCTCACGGCTCTGCCGTAGACGCGGTCGGGAACCAGCGCCGCCCGGAGCGCCTCTCCGAGGATCCCCGCTTCGCCGCGAGACGCGCCGAGCAGCGTCCACGAGCGGGTCTCGCCCGTGCCGAGGCGCTGGCGGGCGAGCAGGCCGCCAGGCGCGCGGTCGAGTGTCAGCGTCCGGCCGGAGGCGGTCTCGAGCGTCAGCCCGGCAAGGCCCGGCACCTGCTGGCCCGTCGAGGGCACGAGCGCGAGGCGCACCTCTCCGCGGCGTGCGGCTGCGACGCCCTGCCTGCGTCTACCCGTGACCTCGAGTGGGTGCAGCCGCCATTCGAGCTGCGCCGCGAGCCACCCCACGAGCAACAGCGCGGTGACGGCCGAGCCGGAGTGGTGCCGAACGGTCACGGCTCGGATCCTCTCCAGGTCTGCCCGCAGCCCGGCGGGATGGAAGCTCGCCGCGAGCCGCTCACGCCACGGCGCGGTGCGCAGCCACGCCAGGTCGACGACGCGGGCGACCTCGAGCCACCCACGCGTGCGGCGCATCGCCGCGCTCGGCGAGGCCGGCACGGCGGAGTCCAGGAGCACGACCTCCGCCAGCGCGGCCAGTGCCCGGACCGCCTCGTCGCGATCGGACGGCGACCAGACGACGGTCGGCACGTCGGAGACGACCAGCGGATCGACGATCGACTCCAGGTGCGGCAGGTGCCGCTCGCCGACATCGAGGACCACCGTCTCGCGCAGCGCGGCGAACTCGCCTGGGCGCGGATGCATGTCCGTGCCGATCCTGGCGATCGCGCCGATGTCCGCTCGCCGGGGCACGACCGAGCAGACGATCGTCCGCGACGCGTGGCCGGGGCCGAGGTTCCGAAGCCGCTCGAGCAGCGCCGCGCGCGACGAGCCCTCGACGACGCAGACGAGGTTGAGCGTCCGCGCCGGGACGCAACCGGCGTACACGCCGTGACGCTCGATCAGCATCGCGCGCAGCACGGCCTCGACCTGCGCGGGCGTCGTGCGGTCCGAGCTCCAGACCATGTCGCACGGCTCCGGCACGGCGGCCTCAGATCCGGCGCCACGTGTCGCCCGGATACAGGACCGAGGCGGCCTCGGCGGGACCCTGCGAGCCGGCCGGATAGTCGGGAAGCGGCCCGGGCATGCGGTCCCACAGCCGCACGACCGGATCGCAGATGCGCCACTGAGCCTCGATCTCGTCACCACGGGCGAACAGCGTCGCGTCGCCGCGCATGACGTCCAGGATGAGCCGCTCGTACGCCTCGGGGGACTGCGACAGGAACGTGGTTCCGTACAGGAAATCCATGTGCACCGCGCGCAGCCGCATGCGGGTGCCGGGCACCTTCGCGACGAGCGACAGCGCGACGCCCTCGTCGGGCTGGATGACGAGCACGAGCTGGTTCGGGCGTACGCCGTTCGACCCCGCGCCCGCGAACCCAAGGTGCGGCACGGGCTTGAGCGTCACGGCGATCTCAGTGAGCTTGCGGGCAAGGCGCTTGCCCGTGCGCAGGTAGAACGGCACGCCGGCCCAGCGCCAGTTGTGCACCTCCAGGCGGACGGCGGCGTACGTCTCGGTCGTCGAATCCGGCGGAACGCCTTCCTCCTCGAGGTAGCCCGGGACCGGCTCGCCGCCCACCGTCCCGGGCCCGTACTGCGCGCGCACGGCGACGCGCGGGACGTCGTCCGGCGCCGGCGGCTCGATCGCGCGCAGGACCTTCGCCTTCTCGTCGCGCACTTCGTCGGCGGTGAACTCGATCGGCGGCTCCATGGCGACGTGGCAGAGGAGCTGAAGGAGGTGGTTCTGCACGAGGTCGCGGAGCGCGCCGGTGGCGTCGTAATAGCCTGCGCGACCCTCGATCCCGATGTCCTCGGCCGCGGTGATCTGGACGTGGCTGATGTGGTTGCGGTTCCAGATCGGCTCGAACAGCTCGTTCGCGAAACGGAGCGCGAGCAGGTTCTGGACCGTCTCCTTGCCGAGGTAGTGGTCGATGCGGAACACCTGCGACTCGGCGAACACCGAGAGCACGGCGCGGTTGAGCCGGCGTGCGTCGTCGAGATCGCGCCCGAACGGCTTTTCGATGACCACGCGGACAGCGGCGCTCGCTTGGTGGTCGAGGCCGTGGTCGCCGAGCCGGCGGACGATGATCGCGAAGAACTCCGGTGCGGTCGCGAGGTAGAAGCAGCGGTTGAGCGGCACGCCCGCGGCGCGATCGCACGCGGTGAGCCGCCCGCCGAGCCTGTCGTACGCGCCGTCGTCGTCGAAGTCACCGGGCAGGTAGTGGATCCGTTCCAGGAGACGCTGGAGCACGGCCTCGTCCGGCGCGCGCCGGGAATGGCGCCGGATGCTGCGGGCCGCCAGCTCGCGGAACGCGTCGTCGGTCATGTCCGCGCGCGCGACTCCGAGCAGGTTGAAGTGGCCGGGCAGCGATCCGTCATGGGCCAGGTTGTAGACGGCCGGCAGCAGCTTGCGCCTCGCCAGGTCGCCGGTCGCGCCGAAGACGACGAGCGTGGTCGGATCGACCGGCAGGCGCTCGAGGCCCTCGGCAAGGGGATTCTCGGTGGTCTCCGGGGCGGGCCGCGCCGGGCCGGGATCAGTCCGCGGCGGACTCGTCGTTCCCATTCGCGACCATCTCCTCGGAGCGCGTGGCCATCCGCGACGTGACGGCCGCCAGCACCTCACTCGCCAGGCGCGGGCCGTCGGCCGGTGTGGCAGGCGTCGCGGCGATCCGGACGACGAGCGAGTCGCCGTCGACCTCCTCGAGTGTCACGCGGGGGCCGCCGCGCATTGGCGTCGTGATCGTCTCCCGCAGCATCCGCTCGACGGACTCCGGCGTGACGTTGGGCCGCAGTCGCGCCCGCAGCTCGACGTCGGTCGGCTCGGTGAGCGGGACCACGGCGACGCTCAGGACGACCGCGTTCGGCACCATGATCGGCCCGTCACGGCTCGCGAACGTCGTGTACAGCAGACCGAGCGCGCTCACGACGCCCTCGATCGAGCCCGCGAGACCGCCGCCCTGCAGCCGCACACGCTCGCCCACCCTGAACGGGCGCGCGCTGAGCAGGACCGTGCCGGCCATGACGTTCGCGAACGTCTGCTGGGCGGCCAGGCCGGCTACGACCGCCGTGACGGCGCCTCCGAGCGCGAGCGTTCGCGGGTTGAAGCCGGCGACGCGCAGGGCCACGACGACGACCAGGCACATCGTCGCGAGCCGGATGAGGAATCCGACCGTACCCGCCGTGCCGGGCTCGAGCCGCTTGAACAGCCATGGGCCGAAGGCGCGGCCCACGGCCCGAGCCAAGTGCCAGCCGAGCGCCACCAGTACCACCGCGGTGGCGATCCGGACCGCGGCGTCCCACTCGCCCCCGACGAGCTGCTCGCGACGGCTGTAGACGAACAGCACGCCCGCGAGCAGCGGGAGCAGGACGAGCGTCTGGATCCGCGCTCGCCGCACCGCGCGCCGCGAGAGGCCGCGCGCGAGGGCGCTCTCGCGCCACGAGCGCGTGCGGGCATGGAAGAGCTGCCTCAGCTCCGGGCCGTCTCGTCGCATGTGAGACGGCGACGGCTCCTGGCAGCGCTCGCATCGCCGGCCTGCCGCGGCGTCACGCGGAGGCGGCGCCCTCGGGCTGTTGGTCGGCGCGGATCTCGATCCTGCGCGGCTTGAGCGACTCGGGCTTGGGCAGGCGGAGCGTCAGCACGCCGTTGCTCATCGACGCCTCGATGGCGTTCGGATCGAGATCGCGCGACACGCGCAGGGTCCGCTCGAAGCGGCCGAACCCGCGCTCGACGCGCCTGACGGCAACGGCGTTGTCGCCGTACGGATACGGGCGCTCGCCGCGAACGGTGAGGATGTCGTTCTCGAGCTCGATCTCGAGCGCGTCGCGTTCGATGCCCGGGACGTCCATGTGGACGGTGGCGCCGTCGTCGGTCACGAGCACGTCGGCCGGCGGAACGAACCGGGGCACCTGCGTCTCGCCGTCGACGAAGCGGTTGGAGTCGCGCAGCCAGGGCGTGAACGGCTCGACCAGCGCGGTCATGTCGGTCCTCCTTCAGTTTGCGGTCAGAGAGCTAGGTAGGACGGACGCTGCCCCGCATCAACCACGACGGGTGGAGTCGACGACCCCGTTGCGCGCCCCTCCGTACAGCCGCTCGCGCACGGTGTTCTCGACATCGAGCCTGTCGAACGACAGCGTCAGCGGCGTCGTGCACCGCGGGCAGCGCTCGACGCCGGAGTGCTCGGTGACGCAGCGCGTGCGGCCGCCGCATCCTGGACAGCGGACCACTGTGGGCACGGCATCAGCCACGCCGCTCATCCAGTCCCCGTCCAGCCGGCTTGCCGAGACCCAGGCCGCTCAGACGACGGGAGGGCGTGAACCGTCCGAGCTCGCTCGCGCCGGCTCGCGTCGGTCGCGGCAGCTCCTCATCGCAGCGGCCGCAGCGGTCGACGTGCGACCAGCGCGCAGCGCTGAAGGTGTGCAGTCCGCACCTCGGACAGCGCACGTAGGGCATGTGGGGACCTGCCTCCTCGGGCCGACTTCAGCTGTAGCGGTCCGGCCGGGACGGTGGTGAGCCGTGCCCGGTGGCGTGCCCGCGGGAGAGGGCGATGCCGGGGTTCTCGAAGGACCGTCGACACCTGCTAGATGGCCGGACTAGGGCGCACGGCGGGACGGTCAAGCCGAGCATCGCAAGAAGTCCGCAAAGAGCGGGAATTCACTCAGGCGGCGCCCGGGTCCACCGGTTCGCCGGGCACCGGCCGGTCGAGTACGAACAGCTCGACGGCCAAGTCCGGTGCGATGTGATTTCCGCTGACGAACGCGTCGACCTTGCCGTCCGTCATCTCCTCGATCGCTCTCACCAGGTCGTCGCGCATGACCCCCTGGTAGCGCAGGCGCATCTCGAGCACCGCGTCACGCTGGCCGCCGGCGGCGAGGCTCCGTTCCGCCGCGGTCAGGCTGTCCTCCAGCACGACGACGATGAAGTTGTGACGGAAGAAGGCCTGCGCCTTCGTCGGACCGCGGCCGAGCAGGAGCTTGTAACGCCGCACCACCGCGTTGGCGATCTCCTGATTGAGCCGTCCGCCCGTGGGCCGGGACACCTCGCGCTCCATCTTGGCTCCCTTCCCGCCCCCACCAGCGAGACAGTCGTCCTCGCGCCGTGACCTAAGATTCGGCGTCTCGGCGTGCACGACTGGTTCGCATCTGCACATCGGTTGCAACGATGTTGCCTGGAGCAGGTGTGAGTCGAGCTCGCACGATTCGTGTGAATTACGTCATCGGCCCCGCCGCGTGGGCGCCAGCACGCCGAGAGAGCGCGCGCGTGCGACGGCGTCGGCGCGGCGGTGGACGCCGAGCTTCGCGTACAGGCTGCGCATGTGGCTCTTGACGGTGTGGATCGAGAGCACCAGCTCGTTCGCGATCTCAGCGGCGGACAGGTTCGTCGGCAGGAACCCGAGCACGTCGAGCTCGCGGGTGCTGAGCGCCTTGGTCACCGCCCCGGGCTGGTCCGAGGGCCGCATCGCGGTGACGCCGGCCAGTCGGTCCAGGAGCTCCGAGTGGAAGGCCCCATGGGCCGTTCGGTGGCGTGGATGGCGCTCGAGCAGCGACGCCACGCCGGGCACCGTCAGGACGATCCACACGTGCTCCTTCGGCTCGGCGAGCGCAAAGGCGCGTTCGACGGCTCCCTCGGCCGCCGCCGCCTGACCGAGCCGGTCGTGCCCGACGGCCGCGAGGAGGAGCGCCTCGATCTCCAGGTTGACATGGAATGAGGAGGCCGAGCCGTCGAAGACCGGACGCAACGCCTCGACGGCTGACGCGGGGTCGTCGTCAGCTAGGTGGACATACGCCGAGAGGTTGCACCACTCGGCGATGCCGCGCGCGGCCTCGCCGACCTCCACCAGCGCGTCGCGAGCGGGCGCTGCGTCGCGGAGGCGGATGCAGGCACGCAGCCGCCAGGTTCTCGCCGAGGCGGACAGGAAGTGCGTGGCGGGCGCGCGCTCGGCATCGCGGAAGCTCGTAACCGCCTCGTCGTACCGCCGCTGGGCGAACCGCAGAATCCCACGGGTGAAGGGCAGCGAAACGCTCGCTTCGGGATCGCGCACTCCCGACAGCGCCCGCGTCGCGCGGTCGAGCCACAGCTCCGCTTGCTCCAGCCGGCCCCTCGAGAGGACACCTCCACCCAACGCCAGGTACGCGCCGCCCACGACCGGGTGCTGGGACCAGCCGAGCCGGTCGGCGAGCTCGATCGCCTCGCGACTGCGATCCTCGGACACGTCGGCCTCCTGCCTGAGGTTCGCGATGTGCGCCAGATAGCCGAGACATGCGATGGCGATATACGGCCGTCCGATGCGGCGAGCGAGGTCGAGGCTCTCCTGCAGGTCGCGCTCGGCGTCGTCGAGCTCGAGAGCCCAGAACTCGGCGAGCCCGATGCTCATCAGCGCGAACGCCCGGAGGTCGGCGTCGACCCGTGGATCTCCTCTCGCGGGCGTCCGGAGCGCGCGCGCGATCTCGATCATCGTCTGCGTGTCGCCGCGGGTGCGTGCGCGCTCGAGCTTGGCGACGGCCAGCGTCACGTCGAACCTCGGCCGCCGGGATTCCGGGACCGAGCCGGCGAGGCGCTCGGCCAGCGCGAGGTGGGCATCGGCGAGGTCGAGCGAGCCGGCCGCGAGGCGGTCGGCCGCAGCGACCGCCGAGAGCTCGGGGTTCGCGGCCGTCGTGTGGGCCGGATACGCGGCCAGGAGGTCTCCGATCTCGCGCTGCCTTCCGTCCAGGAACAGTCCGAGCCAGTTCTCTACGAGCAGGCCGGTGGCGAGCCGCCAGTCGCGCCCCGACTGGGCGTGGCGGATCGCCTCGAGTTCCGTGCCGTGCGCCGCGTGCCAGCGCGCCGCGGCGCGGTGGAGCGTCTCGATCTCCTCTGGCGCGTCGCGTCGGAGCTCCATCCGGAGCAGGTCGGTGAGCAGCGGGTGGTACCGGAACCAGCTGCGGTCAGGGTCGATCGAGGTGATGAAGGCGTTGGCGGCCTCGAGGTCCTGGAGCACCCGGTCGCCGTCGGAGCGGCCGGTCAGGAGGTTCGCGAGCGGCCCGTTGACGCGCTCGAGCACGCTGGTGCGCCGCAGCATGCGCCGCGCCGCCTGCGGCTGACCCGCCAGGACCTCGCCGGTCAAGTACTCGGCCACGCTTCGCTCGCTGCCAGAGAATCGATCGGCGAAGCGGTCGGGATCGGTGCGGCCCGCGAGCCACATCGCAGCCAGGCGCAGCCCTGCCGCCCATCCCTCGGTCCGGTCGTGCAGCCGTGCGAGGCTCTCCTTCGACAGCTGGATGCCGGCCGCGGTCAGCAGCTCATCCGCCTCCTGCACGGTGAATGCCAAGTCCTCACCTCGGAGCTCCGTGAGGTCACCGGCGACGCGAAGTCGATGCAGTCCCAGCCAGCGGTCGCTGCGCGTGACGAGCAGCAAGCGCAGCTCCGCAGGGGCCAGGGCGAGGAGCGCGCGCACGTTGTCCGGTGCCGCTCTCGCCTCGAGGTGATGGAGGTCGTCGATGACGAGCAGGACCGGGCCGGCACACTGCCGCAGGCTGTCGGCGAGCCGATCGACGAGCTCGTGTCGTGTAACCGGTGCCTCCGGCAAGCTCGCGAGCGCGCCGCACGAGCGCAACGCCTCGTTGACAGCGGTCCAGAAGCGCGTGTCGTCGCGCCCCGCGGACTCGACCGAGACCCACGCGACGGGCGCAGTCCACGTGCCCTCCCGGAGCCAGCCGTCGACCAGCGTCGTCTTACCGCTGCCGGCCGGCCCCGATACGAGGGTCACGGGGCCCTCCGTGCCGCGCTCGAGCGCGTCGAAGAGGCGTGGCCGCACGAATCCTCCCGCCGTGCGCGGCGCGGCGGGACCGTTCGCCGGCATTCCCGGAGCATCGCATCCGCTGCGGCGCGTTTTTACGCAGTTTGCGCGGTGAGCAACGTCTGATCGGGGTGCGGGTGCGGACCCGATGTGCCAGCATCCGGGGCGTAGGCGCCCCTCTCCTCCAGTGGGAGGGGTGCTTCCTTCTAGCCGCGAGTGTGGGGCGAGACTCGGCGAGGAGCGCCCCGCACTTGCCGCGGCGGGTTCGACGGCTGTGAGCTCCTGGCGGAGATCGGAGCCGTGGCCTCGGGAGCGTCCGCCACGAGCGCCTCGAGCGAGGACTTCACCCCGCGCGGGAGCACGATCACGGGGCAGCGCGCCTCGTCCACGACTCGCCGTGACACACCTCCGAGCAGCACGGCGCGCAACGGCCCGTATCCGCGCGAGCCGCAAACCAGCTGGTCGAGATGCTCCGAGACGCGGACGAGTGTCTCCGCGGGGTCGCCGACGAATCCGTCGACCTCTGCGTCGACGTCGCCGTCCAGGCTCGCGACCGCGCGCCGCGCCGCCTCCACCGCCGCGCGCTGGTGCTCGCCGAGCACGTCCTCGAGGTACTTCGCGCGGCGAGCGGCGGTCTTGGCCTCGGTCTCGGCGTACATCGTCAGCGTCACGCGCACGACGGTGAGCACACGCAGCTTCGCTCCGGCACGGCGGGCGAGGGCGTGCGCGCTCCGGAGCGCCCCGTGGCCCTCCGGCGTGTCCACGAACGCCACGCCGATCGTCTCCGGCGCGCCGTCCCTGGTCCAGCGCCGCGGCACGACCGCGACCGGGCAGGGCGCGCCGTGCAGGAGTCGCTCCGCGGTCGAGCCGGGCAGGACGCGCCCGACGGCCCCGCGCCGGGTGGAGCCGACCACGAGCAGAGCGGCGTTCTCGGCCTCGGCAGCGGCGTGCAGCGCACCGGCGACGCTCGTGCCGGTCAGCGTCCGGCACTCGGCGGCGATCCCCTCACCGGCGAGGTCCTGCTCGAGCGGCTCGAGCGCCGGGGAGCAGTCGAGGACCAGGTCCTCGTCGGCGCCGGCGACCGCGTACGCCAGCGTCTGACCGGCGGAGACCGCGATCGGCCCGGTGCCGGCCTGGACCGACGCGACGATCAGCGGGGCGCGCGTGAACTGGCTCACGGCGATCCCGAAGTGCACGGGCGCGTAGTCGCGGGTCTTCGGGTCGAAGCCGACGAGGACCGGTCGCGCCATGGCTAGGGACGCGCCTCGACCGCGGCGTACTCGAGCGGCAGCTGCGCGCTGACGTCGAGGAACTCGTGCTCGCCGACGGCCTCGCGGAGCGTGGCGAACACGGCCCGCGCGTGCTCGCGGGCCTCGGCGGGGGTGACGCCCTCCCGCTCTGCGATGCGCCGGAGGAAGGCGTCGAGCGACATCCGCCTGGCGGCGCCTCCGCTCTGTGCGTCGCCCTTCTGCAGCGGCGGGTGGAGCTCCACCGGGAGCCGGCTGATCAGGTCGTCGACCTCGCCCCGGGAGATGCGCTCGGCCAGCGTCGTCAGGACGGCGTCGGTCGCCCGGCGTGCGCCGTCGGCATCGACACCGGCCCGCTCGGCCACGCGCGCGTAGAACTCTCCGGCGGGAAGCAGGTGCACGAAACGGCGCTTGGCCTCCGCGACGAGCGGCGCGAAGTCCTTCGGCAGCTCGGCCGCCATGTCGTCGATCTCGTCCTCGCCGACCGTCCGGCCGAGCGCATCGAACACGGCGCGCGCGTGCCGCTCCGCGGCCGCGATGTCGACCCCTTCGCGTTCCGCGACGCGGCGGAGGAACTCGTCGACGCCGAACGGCTCGGCCGGGCCGTCGGTCGCGAGCCACGGGGCGAGCTCCGGCGGCAGCTGCTCGGCGAGATCGCGGGCCTCGCCCGCGGACAGCCGCTCGGCGAGCGTTTCGAGCGTCGCGCGCGCGGCGCGTTCGGCATCGGGTCGGGAGAGTCCCGCCTTCAGCTGGACCGTCGCGATGAACCGTTCGTGCTCGTCGCTCACGACGATGAGCCGACGATGCGGTCGTGCTCGCGCAGGGTCGCCTGGAGGAGCTCGATCAGCTCGACCATCCGGTCGCGCGTGAGCCCGGCCCGGGCGACGGTCTGGATCGGCACGTGGCTGAAGCCGCGCGCCTGCTCGCGGATCTGCTCCGGCGTGCCGACGACGGGCGGCCCGGTCACCTGGCCGAGCGTGAGGATGAACTCGTTCAGTTGATGCTGTGCGAGGAAGTGGTTCGAGAAGACGATCGGGGTCTCCTCGAAGTCGACCCATTGGAGCGGGAGGCTGAGCTCCGCGCCGGGATGTAGTGAGGTGGCCATCGCTGGTGGCTGTAGGGCGCGGGCGCGCGCTTTCAAGCCGACGGGGGTGCGCGGACCGCCGGCCGGCCTATTGGCTCTGCGATGAGGCTGACGCAGGCGATCGGCGACGGGCTTCTCGCCGGAACCGTGGGCACGGCGGCGATGACGCTTTCGAGCACGATCGAGATGAAGCTGCGCCGGCGCGGGCCGAGCACCGTGCCGGCTCGGGCCGCGGCGCGGGTCCTCGGCGTCGAGCCGACGAGCGCCCGCGAGCGGGAGCGGTTCAACACCGTGGCGCATTGGGCGTACGGGATCGGTTGGGGCGCGGCGCGCGGCGTGATCGGCGCGCTGGGGCTTCGCGGCGTGCCGGCCGCCGCGCTGTTCTTCTCGATCGTGTGGACGACGGAGCTGGTCACTCTGCCGGCGCTCGACATCGGCGTGCCGCCCGTGACGCGCTGGGGCGCCGAGGAGGTCGCGGTCGACGCGCTCCACCACCTCGTCTACGCGGGCGTGACGAGCGCCGCGTGTGACGTCCTCGAGCGCTGTGGTTAGTCCATGCTCGACTACGACGACTTCATCGCGATCGTGGCCGAGCGTGCGCACGCCTCGACCGCAGAGGCAGAGCGCGCGGCGTGCGCCACGCTGCGGACGGTCGCGGAACGTCTGACGGCCGGTGAGGCGGAGGATGTCGCCGAGCGTCTGCCGGCCGGGCTGCGCGCGTGCCTCGACGCCGCCGGCGCGTACCAGCCGTTCCACGCCGAGGAGTTCGTGCGCCGCGTCGCCCTGCGCGCGGGCCTCGACCGCACGACAGCGGAGCGCGACGCGCGTGCGGCGTTCGTCGCGCTCCGGCGCGCGGTCGGGCCGGACGAGTTCACCGATCTGCGTTCCGAGCTCCCGAGGGACTTCGAGCCGCTGCTCGACGATGCGCTTCGCGAGCCGGTCGCGCCGCCGGCCGGCGACCTGGCCGTCATGTCGGCCGAGGAGTTCGTCGGCCGTGTCGCCGACCGGGCGGGGCTCGACCGCCAACGCGCGCGGCGCGCCGCCGAGGCCGTGCTCGAGGTGCTCGCCTATCGGATCACCGCCGGCCAGGTCGAGGACATCGAGCGCCGGCTGCCGGCCGAGCTGCAAGGCGCGCTCGAGCGCGGGAAGCTCCAGCGCAGGCCGGCGAGGCCGCTCTCGCTCGACACGTTCCTGGAGCTGATCGCGGACCGCGAGGGCGTCGACCGCGGCCAGGCTGCCGAGCACGCGCGGGCGGTGCTCGATGTCCTGCGCGAAGCGCTTGGCGAGGACGAGTTCCACGACACGACCGCGCAGCTGCCCGGCGAGTACCGCGTGCTGCTCCGCAGGAGGTGAGCGGATGTCGCACCTGTTCGACGACGAGTACGACGACGCCTGGCGCTACGAGCGTTTCATCACGACGATCCAGCAGCGGGCCGGCATCTCCTGGTCCAAGGCCGAGCAAGCAGCGCAGGCGACGCTCGCGACGCTGGCCGAGCGCCTCTCGTCGGGCGCGGCGCGCGATCTCGCCTCCGACCTGCCGGGCGACGTCGCGCGCTGGCTCGAGCCCCGCGGCGACGCGGAGCCGTTCGGCGCCGTCGAGTTCGTGCGGCGCGTCGCCGAGCGCGAGGGAACCGAGCCGGCGATCGCGGAGGACCACGCCCGTGCGGTGCTCGTCGCGCTCGCGCGCCTGGTTCGCGGCGGCGAGATGGCCGCGCTGATCGCGGAGCTGCCGAGGGACTACGCCCCGCTCGTCGGCGAGGCCACACGGCGCCGCCGCGATCCGACGGCGCCCGAGCCGCTCCCGTACGACGTGATCCTCGACCGCGTCGAGGGCCGCGCCGGCCTTGATCGCCACGCGGCGCGGCGGGCGCTCGAGGCGGTGCTGGAGACGCTGGCGGAGCGGATCGCCGGGGGCGAGGCCGACGACCTCGCGGACGCCCTGCCGGACGAGCTGCGGCCCTCGCTCGAGCGCGGCCGCGACCGCACGGGCGGTAAGGCGCAGCGCATGTCGCTCGACGAGTTCGTCGCTCGTGTCGCCGAGCGCGAGGGCGTCTCGCGCGAGCAGGCGCTCGACCACGCACGGGCGGTGTTCACGACGCTGCGCGAGTCGATCCCGGACAAGGAGTGGTCGGACCTGCTCAGCGAGCTGCCACGGGCCTACACAGAGGCGCTGACATGACGCTCCCACGCTTGTCGCGCTCGGGCGAAGGCCTATCGGGCGGAACGTGGGAACCGCCTCATCAGCCACGCCCTTCGCCGGAACGGGCTCTAGCGCGGACCAGGCCGAGGAGCTCAGGCGCACGCGCCGCTGGCTCACGATCGCCGGTGTCCTCGCCCTGCTCGGCGGCGTCGTCGCCATCGTGCTGCCGAACATCGCTTCCGTCGCGACCGCCATCCTCGTCGGCTGGCTGCTCGTCTTCGCCGCCGCCATGTACGCGGTCGACGCGTTCGCGACGCGCGACCGGACGCGCATGGCGCTGCGGCTGCTGCTGGCAGTCCTGTCCTTCGTCGCGGGCGTCTACATCCTGGTGGCGCCGCTGGAGGGCACGTTCACGCTCACGGTGGTGCTCTCGTTGTGGTTCGTCGCGATCGGCGCCGCCCGGATCGCGATCGGCATCGCCGGCCGTGGCACGCCCGGGGCCGGGATGCTCGTGCTCGGCGGCGTGCTGTCGTTCGCACTCGGCCTGCTGATCGCGCTGGAGCTGCCTGACTCCGCGGCCTGGGCGATCGGGCTGGTCGTCGGGGTCGACCTGATCTTCTCGGGCGCGCTGATGATCGGCCTCGCACGCGCGCTGCCCGTGCCGTGAGCGTCGCGTGGCCTTGAGGAGCGCGCGCGAGGACTTACTTCCGACGTCGGTGCACTGCCGCTCTGATCAATCGCAACGGGAGAAGCCCGACCGGCGCTCGGCGCCCGAGGTCCTGCCGGTCCTCGCGGTCGAACGCCCGCGCATAGCGCGCGGCGTCGTCCGCGGTCGCGTAGCGCTTCTCGCCTCCGGCGCCGCAGCCGCGCTCGCACGCCCATCGCATCGTCGGTCCGTCGCTGCTGAAGCGGAAGCGGTGGCCGAGCAGGCGGCAGCTCAGCATCGCCGCCCACCGTACCGCCGTGGAGGCGCACGATGACCGCGCCCACGCACGCGCTCCGCGCGATCCGCACCAACGTCCCGGCGCGACTCGACCGTCTGCCCTGGTCCAGGTTCCACTGGCGGATCATCATCGGCCTCGGCACCGTTTGGGTGCTCGACGGCCTCGAGGTCACGATCGTCGGCGCGATCGCGCCGCGGATGACGGAGCCGGGCTCGGGCATCGACCTCACGGCCGCCGACGTCGGCACCGCGGCGGCGCTCTACGTGACGGGGGCGTGTCTCGGCGCGCTGCTGTTCGGTCAGCTCACCGACCGCTACGGCCGCAAGAAGCTGTTCATGCTCACGCTGGCGCTGTACATCGGCGCCACGGTCGCGACCGCGTTCGCGACCGAGGCGTGGTACTTCTGGGTGTGCCGGTTCCTCACCGGCGCGGGGATCGGCGGCGAGTACGCGGCGATCAACTCCGCCATCGACGAGCTGATCCCGGCGCGCAACCGAGGCCGGGTCGACCTCGCGATCAACGGCAGCTTCTGGGTCGGCGCCGCCATCGGCGGGCTCGTCTCGCTGCTGCTGCTCGACGAGGCGCTGTTCGCCGCCGACCTCGGGTGGCGGATCGCCTTTGCGTCGGGCGCGATCCTGGGCTTCGGGGTCCTGCTCGTCCGCCGTCACGTCCCCGAGAGCCCGCGCTGGCTGTTCATCCATGGCCGCGAGGAGGAGGCGGAGCGCATCGTCCGGCAGATCGAGGAGGAGGTGCGCGAGGAGACGGGCCAGGAGCTGGCGCCGGCGGACCGCTACATCACCGTTCGCCAGCGAGACGCGATCCCGTTCCGCGAGATCGCAGCCGTCACGGCCAAGCGCTATCCGCGCCGCGCGGCGCTGGGGCTGTCGCTGTTCGTCGGGCAGGCGTTCCTCTACAACGCGGTCACGTTCGATCTCGGGACGATCCTCAACGAGTTCTTCGAGGTTGCCTCCGGCGACGTGCCGTACTTCATGGTGCTGTTCGCGCTCAGCAACTTCATGGGCCCGCTCCTGCTCGGGCGGTTCTTCGACACCGTCGGGCGCGTGCCGATGATCTCGGGCACGTACCTGGCGTCGGCGGCGATCGTCGCCGCGCTGGCGTTGCTGCTGCGCGAGGACGCGCTCGGCACGTGGGGCTTCATGGCGCTCGTCCTGGCGACGTTCTTCTTCGCGTCGGCGGGCGCCAGCTCGGCCTACCTGACGGTCAGCGAGATCTTCCCGATGGAGACGAGGGCGCTGGCGATCGCGCTCTTCTACGCCGTCGGCACCGCGGTCGGCGGCATCAGCGGCCCGTACCTGTTCGGCCAGTTCATCCACAGCGGCAACCCCGAGCAGGTCGCGACCGGCTTCCTCATCGGCGCGGGGGCGATGCTGCTCGGCGGCATCGTGGAGCTCCTCTGGGGCGTGCGCGCCGAGCAGAAGGCGCTCGAGGACATCGCGACGCCGCTGACGGCCGAGGAGGTCGACAGTGGTCCGTCGGAGGTCCCCGAGGCCGAGCGGGTCGACGAGGCGCAGGTGCGCGAGCGGATCGCCCGCCGCCACGCCGACGATCGCACGCGGCGCCTGCGGCCGGGTCCCGGCTACGGCGGCACGTTCTACTCGCCGGGCATGCTCGGGACGGCCGGGGCGACCGGTCGTCAGCGCAATGCCGCCGATCGCGCGCTCGATCGCGAGCTCGAGCTCATCATGCAGATGCTTGCCGAGCACGGAGATCTCGTCCGCAGCGAGCTCGCGCGGCATCTCGACGCGCGTCACTGGGGCCCGGGCCGCTACGGGTCGGCGCTGCGGACGGCGGTCCGCGAGGGGCGCGTCGAGCGCGGGCGCGGGCGGACCTACCGGATCGCCTCGCGCGAGCGCTGATCGCGCTCGGCGGCCTTTCGGCGCTCGGCGGCGGCCCTGCTGGTCGGCACGACCAGGACCGGCCTGCTGGCGTGCTGCACCAGCGCGATGGCCACCTCACCCGGCATCACGGTCTTGAGCCCGCTGCGCCCGGTGCCGCAGACGATGAGCGCTGCGTCGCGCTCGTGCGCGACGCGCTCGATCGCCTTCCAGATCGGACCGGTCGTCTCGACCACGAGCGGCTCGGCCTTCAGACCGGCGGCCCTTGCCCGCTCAGCGCCTTCGTGCGCCGCCTCCCGTGCCGCACGTCGGCTCTGCACGTTGACCTCGACGGGATCGCCGGCCGGCGGAGCGGCGCCCGACGCCAGCATCTCCTCGGTGAGCTCGCGCCACACGGTGACGACGAGCACGGGCGCCGAGGGGAGCAGTGCGACCGCGTAGTCGAGCGCCTCGACCGAGGCTTTCGACCCGTCGTAGCACACGATCACCGGTCTCGCCATCGGAGGATGCTGGTAGGACGAGGACCGCTGGCTGTCAAGTCAGCGCGCGCTCGCGCGAGCCGGCAGCAAGCTGCGGATGAGGTTGCCGTAGTCGATCAGCGCGCGGACGTTCAGGAACCGGTCGCGGACCCGCTCGCGCGCGCGGGCGCCCATGCGCTCGGCGCGCTGCTCGTCGTCCAGCAGGGCCGTGAGGGCGGCGCCGTACGCGGCCAGATCGCGCGGGTCGTCGAGGAGCACGCCGCTGTCGCCGTCGACGATCTGCTCCTGGATCCCCCCGATGCGCGACGCGACCACCGGCCGCGCCTTCCACATCGCCTCCGCCACGGTGAGGCCGAAGCCCTCCGCGAGGCTCTTCTGGACGACGACCCTGGCGTGGCGCTGGAGCGCGTTGACCATCATGGCGTTCTCGTCCAGGTCCTCCATCGGCAGCGAGGCGTAGTGGATGCGGCGGCGAGCGGCCTCGGGCAACGTCTCGCGCAGCTCGATCGCCTCGCGCAGCACGCGCGCGCCCTCGGGGTCGTCGGCGACCGACTCGACGTCCGGCGCGGCGTAGACCAGGTGCGCGCCCGTGGCGGCCGGCACGTGCTCGGCGAACCCGCGGATGACGCCGATCGGATCCTTCAGCGCGTCCCACCGCGACACCTGCAGCACGACGGGCGTGCTGGGCGCCAGCGGCGCGTCCTCGATGAGGCGCGCCCGGCGCTCGACGCGGCCGGCGGTACCGTCCTGGCGCTCGAACGTGACCGGGGCGCTCGCACCGGCGTCGGGCACCAGCCCGGCGACGGCGAGGATCGCGCGCACGGCGTCGCGATCGATGTCGACGTTCTTGGGCGCGAACGCGTCGATCGTCGGGTGGATCACGACCAGGCGCTCGCGGTCGAGGCCCTCCCACGCGAACGACTCGCGCGAGAACACGTAGACGTCCGCGTCGTGCACATACGGCCGCAGGAACGCCCACGCCTCGCGGGTGAGATCGTTGGGCGTCTCGATGCCGACGTGGCAGCGCCAGATCACCGCCGCGCCGCGCTCCTTCAAGGCGCCGATCAGACCGGCCGGCTGCGGGTCGTGGACGATCACGATGTCGTCGGGGCGCACGTCGCCGGGGAACCCCGCGAGGTTCTCGGCGAGCACCGACTCGTAGACCTGGCGGGCCTCGTCGTCGAGCGCGCCGCCGTCGCCCTCGGCGCCGTGCAGGCGGTTGTGGATGCGCTTGGTGACGGCGAAGAACTCGGGCGTGCCCTCGATGACGACCCAGCGCGCGTCGACGCCGGCGCCGCGCGTATAGCCGACGAGGGGGCGCAGCAGCTCCACGACGCCGCCGCCCTTGGCGGTCGAGTTCACGTTCCAGACCACGTGGCCGTCCAGGAGCCGCCGCCCCTCGTCGATCGCGCGCTCGAGCCGCTCGACCTGCTCCGGAGCGAGGACCGCGCGGAAGCGGTCGGGGCTCCGCGGCGGGATCGCGACCACGAACGGTGAGAGGCTCACGCGTGCGCTCTCCGCAGCGCGGCGGCGCGGTAGGCCCGCTCGTACCCGGCGGCGATGCGGTCCGGCGCGAAGCGCTCCGCCGACCGGCGGACCTGCAGCGGCTCCAGCCGTCCGGCGTCGGGGACCCTCGCGGCCATCTCGTTCTCGTCGGCGACGAGGAAGCCCGACACGCGGTCTTCGACGACCTCGGGCGCCGCGCCCTCGGGGAAGGCCAGCACCGGCGTTCCGCCGGCCATCGCCTCGACCATGACCATCCCGAACGGCTCGGGCCAGCGGATCGGCATCACGAATGCGTACGCGTCGGCGAACAGCCGCTGCTTGCGGGCGCCGCCGACCTCGCCGACGTAGGAGATCTGCTCGCCGTCGAGATGCGGCTGGATCTCCTCGGCGAAGAACCGCTCCTGGCGTGGCTGCACGACGCCGGCGAGGATCAGCCGCCGCCCCACGGCCTTCGCGACGCGGATGGCGCGCTGCGGGCCCTTCTCGGCCACGAAGCGCCCCACCCACAGCAGGTAGTCGTCCTTCTCGTAGCCGACCGGCCAGTCGTCGATGTCGATCGGGTTGTGGACGACGTCGTCGACGATCGCGGGGTCGGGCGCCATGCCGGCCTGCGCCCGGCTGATGCAGACGACGGCCCCGTTGCGGCCGTTGATCGCGTAATAGGGCTTGGTGTCGCGGTCGAACGGGCCATGCACGGTGTGCACGAGCGGCGTGTCGAGGCGATCCGCCATCGCCAGCGGCGTGTAGCCGCAGTGGTCGTGCACGACGTCGAACGGGGCGCCGTTCTCAGCTGCCGCGTCGATGGCGCGGAACGCGCGCCCGACATGGTCGGCCTCGAACAGCGCGCGCTCGATGCTGTCGGGGTGCGGCTCGTCGAGCAGCGGGTGGACGGTGGCGCGCGAGCTCGAGCCGGGAGCGCAGAAGAGCTCGACGTCGTGGTTCAGCTCGACCAGCGCGTCGCACAGCAGGGCGACGACGAACTCGATGCCGCCGTAGCCGGGCGGCGGGATCGGGATCCACGGCGGCGCCAACATCGCGATGCGAAGCCGGCGCTCTGTCGACGGCTCGACGCGCCCGCGACCGGGTGCCGAGCTGGGTCGTGTGTATTGAACGGTGTTGTCGCCGCGGCGGTAGTCGTCCACTCTGCCGCTGATAGGCGTCGGCGCGCCCGCTTCAAGAGTGGGTGATCAGCCGGCCGCCGCGGCCGTGGGTGAAGAAGTTGTACGCCCAGCGGACGAGCACGACGGCGCGGTTCTCGAACCCGACCAGGTACACGAGGTGGACCACGAGCCAGATCGCCCACGCCGGGAAGCCGGTCAGGCGCAGGCGGTGGAGGTCCGCGACCGCCCGCGCGCGCCCGATCGTGGCGAGATTGCCACGGTCGCGGTAGCGGAACGCGGGCGTCGACCGCTTGGCGAGCCGGTCGCCGATCAGGCGCCCGGCGTACCGGCCCTGCTGCCTGGCCACCGGGGCGAGCCCCGGCAGCGCGCCGCCGCGGATCCGGGCCATATCGCCGATCGCGAGGACCTCGGGGCGCCCCGGAAGGGTGAGGTCGGGCTCGACGGTGACCCGCCCGGCACGGTCGACCTCGGATGCGGACGCCTCGGCGAGGACGCGCGCGAGCGGGGACGCCTCGACCCCGGCGGCCCACACGACCGTGCGACACGCGATCCGCTCGCTCTCCCCGTCCGGCCCGCGAACCTGAACCGACTCCGGATCGACGTCGATCACGGTATGGCCGGCGAGCGACGTGACGCCGAGATCGTCGAGCGCGCGCCTGGCACGCTCGGACAGCGCCTCCGGAAAGGCCGGCAGGATGCGGTCGGCCGCCTCCACGAGCAGCACGCGTCCGTCGCTCGGGTCGATCGCCCGGAAGTCCCCCGGGAGCGTGTCGCGCGCCAGCTCGGCGATCTGGCCGGCCATCTCGACCCCGGTCGGGCCGGCCCCGACGACCATGAACGTCAGCCACCGGGAGCGCGTGTCCGGGTCCTCCGCGAGCTCGGCGCTCTCGAACGCGGCGAGGATGCGCGACCTGACCCGCAGCGCGCTGTCGAGCGTCTTGACCTCGAGCGCCAGCGGGCGCCACTCGTCGTGCCCGAAGTACGAGTAGCTCGAGCCGGCCGCCACCACGAGCGTGTCGTACGGCACGGCCTCCTCCGCCAACCCGTCGACCTCGGGGCGGAGCGTGACGAGGCGGCGCTCGAGGTCGAGCCGGTCGACCTCGCCCATCAGCACGCGCACGTTGCGGTCGCCGCGGAAGATCGCGCGCAGCGGCTCGGCGATCTCGTCGGGCGACAGCGCGGCGGTGCTGACCTGGTACGTCAGCGGCTGGAAGAGGTGGTAGTTGTTGCGGTCGATCAGCGTGACGTCCACGGGCAGTCGTCTGAGCGCCTTGACGGCCTCCAGACCGCCGAATCCCCCGCCCACGACGACGACGCGTTGCCGGGTTGTCACGAGCCGTGTGGTAGTCCGCGCCGGCTCGGCCACAAGCGCCATCGGCCGCCTGTGGGCCGAGGGCCCGGGCGTCGCATGATGCGTCGCGCGGCCTAGTAGCCGGGACATGACCGCAACGGAACACGACCACCCGCTCGACGAGACGCCCGACGACGACGGCGCGTGGCCGCGGCTGACCGACGCGCAGGTCGCCCGCCTTGCCCCCGCCGGCGATCGCCGCGGCTTCGAGGCCGGTGACGTGCTGTTCGGCGAGGGCGACCTCGTGAGCGAGCTGATCGTCATCCTCGGCGGCAGGGTCGCGCTCGCCGCCGACGAGCGCGTCCTGTCCGTCCACGGCCCTCGCCGGTTCCTCGGCGAGCTGGGGCTGCTCACCGGACAGGCGTCGTTCGTGACCGCGTCGGCGATCGAGCGCGGGGAGCTCCTGGCGGTGCCGGTTGACCGCCTGCCGGAGCTCGTGGCGCACGATGCCGGCCTGGGTGACGTCATCGTGCGTGCGTTCCTCGTCCGGCGCTGGCACCTGATCGGCCAGGGCGCGGGCCTGACGATCGTCGGATCCTGCTACTCGCGCGACTCGCGGCGGTTGCGCGACTTCGCCGCCAGGAACCGGCTGCCGCACCGGTGGGTCGACCTCGAGCGCGACGAGGAGGCCGAAGCGCTCCTGCGCGGGTTGCACGTCGCTCCCGACCAGACGCCGGTGGTGCTCTGGCGCGAGCGGGTGCTGCACAACCCGAGCAACGCCGAGCTGGCACGCGCGATCGGCCTGCGCACGCCGCTGCCGCGCGACGGCGTCTGCGACCTCGTGGTCGTGGGCGCCGGGCCGGCCGGGCTCGCGGCATCCGTCTACGGCGCCTCCGAGGGCCTGGACACCGTCACCGTCGACGCGGTCAGCGCCGGCGGCCAGGCCGGCACGACGATGCGGATCGAGAACTACCTCGGCTTCCCGGCCGGGATCTCGGGTTTCGAGCTGGCCGAGCGCGCGGTGGTCCAGGCGCGACGCTTCGGCGCCCGGATCAGCGTGCCGGCCGAGGCGAGCGGGCTGACCGAGCGGGGCGGCGACCACGTCGTCGCGCTCGAGGACGGGAGCGAGCTCGTCGCCCGGGCGGTCATCGTCGCGAGCGGCGTGCGCTACCGCAGGCTGCCGGTCCCGCGTCTCGACGAGTTCGAGGGCGCGAGCGTCTACTACGCCGCGACGCTGATCGAGGCGCGTGTCTGCGCGGGCGACCCCGTCGCGATCGTCGGCGGCGGCAACTCGGCCGGGCAGGCCGCGCTGTTCCTCGCCGATCACGTCGCCCGCCTCGTCCTGATCGCGCGCGAAGACAGGCTGGAGGAGAACATGTCGCGCTATCTCGCCGACCGTATCCGCCGCAACCCGCGGATCGAGCTGCGGCTCCACAGCGAGGTCCGCGAGCTGGTGGGCGAGCACGAGCTCGAGGACATCGTCGTCGACGACCGCCGCAGCGGCGAGCACAGCCGGGTCGGCGCCCGGTACCTGTTCGTGTTCATCGGCGCGACCCCGTACACGCGCTGGCTCGCGCACCGGGTCCGGCTCGACGCGGACGGCTACGTGGTCACCGGCGGTGCCGGGCGCCGGATGCTCGAGACGAGCGTGCCCGGCGTCTTCGCGGCTGGCGACGTGCGCAGCGCGGCGATCAAGCGCGTCGCGTCGGCGGTGGGGGAGGGGGCGATGGCGGTCCGCTCTCGTGCACGAGCACCTGGCGGAGCGCGCCGGTCAGACGAACATCTCGTCGATGAAGCACCAGCGCCAGTCCTCGCCGGGCTCGAACGAGCGCACGATCGCATGACCGGCGGCCAGCGCATGCCGGCGCGCGTGGCGCTGCGGCGACGAGTCGCAGCAGCCGACGTGACCGCACGTCAGGCACAACCGCAGGTGCACCCACCGCGAGCCGATCCGCAGGCAGTCCTCGCAGCCGGCGGTGGTGTGGGGCCTGACCGGCCGGATCTGGACCACGTGCGGGCAGGGCGCGACCATCGGATCCCGAGGGGTAGGCCGCGCGCCGGGGTGGTCAAGCCATGAGCGGGATGCCGAGCGGCCGGCCGATCGACGTGTCGGTGACGATCCGGCCGCGCATGCCGATCTACGAGGGAGATCCCGGCGTCGCGGTCGAGCAGGTGAAGTCGATCGATCGTGGCGACCCGGCGAACGTCTCGCGGCTCGAACTCGGCGCGCACACGGGGACGCACGTCGACGCCCCGCGCCACTTCCTGCCCGGCGGGGCCGGCGCGGACGAGCTGCCGCTGGACCCCTTCGTCGGGCCGTGCTCCGTCGTCGACGCCCACGGCGCCCGGGGCGCGATCGACGCGGCGTGCATCGATGCCGTCTCCCTGCGCGTTCCGCCGCGAGCTCGCGCACGGACTCACGCATCTCGCGCAGCTGGCGCTTCTGCGACGCCTCACGGGGGCGCGCTGGCAGCCATCGGCCGCAGCAGGCCGAAGCATCGACTAGACGGATTTGGGAGGCGGGCGGCATGGTCAGCCGCTCGCCTCTTACCGGCTTGCAGTGTCGTCGTGGGTTCGGCCAAATGACGCAGCGATTTTTGCCTCGATGCCCGCCGCGGGGCGACGCGGCTGCTGACCTCGCCGGCTCGCAGCGCACCGGCGACGCGTCGTGACTGACGGTGGGCGTCCGAGTGGCCAGACCGACGCGTCGTTTGCCTACCGGATCTCGACCACGCCGTAGCGGAGGGCAAAGACGAGCGCCTGGAGCTGGGAGTGCACGCCGAGCTTGGCCAGGATGTTGGCGGCGTGGTTGCGCTCGGTGCGGAGAGATATATGCAGGCGGTCGGCGATCGCCTGGCTGTCGAGTCCCCCGGCGAGCGCCTGCAGCACGTCGCGCTCGCGGGGCGTGAGTTGCGCGATCGCCTGGCGATCCTGGTACTCGCGCTCGCGCTCGTGGCTGGCGTAGCGGAGCAGCTCGACGACCTCATCGAGCGGGAGCAGGGTCTCGCCCCTTCGCAGACGGCGCACGGCGTCGACGAGCTCGTCGAGGTGGACTGTCTTGTTCAGCGTCCCGGCGGCGCCGCTCTCGACGGCACGCGCGATGTCGGCGCGGTCCAGGCTTCCGCTCAATACGAGTGCCTGAGCGTGCCTGTTGACCGCCCGTAGCTCCTTGATCAGATCGCCGCCGTAGCCGTCGGGGAGTCCGAGGTCGAGCACGGCGACGTCCACGTTGTCGAGCAGGTCGCGCGCGTCCGCCAGCGAGGCCGCCTGCGCCGTGACCTCGATGTCCGGCTCACGTTCGAGCATCGCCGCGATGGCCTCGCGGACGGCCGCGTGATCCTCCACGAGCAGCACGCGGATCCGCTCCGGACGGTCGTCGTCGACGAGCGCGAGCCGGACACGCACACGGCTCCCAGCGTCCGGTTCGCTTGTGATCGTCAAGTCCGCGCCGATGAGGGCCGCCCGCTCGCCCATTCCCTTGACGCCTGTCCCGCCCTCCCGGGGCGGGGCTGCGGCCGGGTCGAACCCGACGCCGTCGTCCGCGACCTCGACGCGAATCTCTTGCTCGGATCCCCACGTCTTGACGCGGACGTGGCCGGCGCGGGAGTGACGGCGCGCGTTGGTGAGCGCCTCGCCGACGATCCGGAGCAGCTCGACGCCTGGGCGGCCGAGCGACGTGGTTGGAGTCCCCTCGAGCATGTCCAGCTCGATGTCGCAGTCGGCTGCCATAGCGTCGTGGAGCGCGACCAGCGCCTCGAGCTGCGCGCGAAGCGGCCGGCCTTCCTGTTCCTCAAGGCGCAGGTCGTAGATGGCGCCGCGCAGCTGTCCGCCAACGCGCTTGAGCGCGGGAACGAGCGCGTCGGCCCCGTCGGACGAGCCAGCGCCTTGCGCCAACGCGAGGGCGTGGGTCAGGTCCTGGAGGGCCTCGTCGTGAAGGTCGCGGGCCATTCGCCGGCGCTCCATGTCGCGGACCTCCTCAAGCCGTGCCTCCGCCTGTGCGCGCTCGACCGCGGTTGCCAGCACGTTGGCCACCGCCTGCAGGAAGTCGAGGTCGTGCCCGGAGAAGGTGTGGCGCTCTCGTGAGAACACCCCGAGGGAGCCGAACGGCTCGTCGCGGCCTGCGATCACCACGGTCGCCCCGCTGACCGCACCGGTCCCGGCCAAGATCGGCGAGACCTCGAAGCGCTCGTCCGCGGAAAGGTCCTCCGACACGACGGGCTCGCCGGAGACGATCGTGTAGTGGATCAGCGAGCCAGGGCCCGCCACCGCGGTCACTTCGCCGACTTCGCACTCCGTCCACCCAACGCCCGCGCGCAGCAACATCCGGTCCCTGCCCGGAAGGATCTCGACGATGCCGACGAGCTCGACGTCGAGCGTATGCGCCACATGGCCGACCGCGTGGTCGAGCAGCGGCTGGAGGTCGTCGCTCCCGAGCGCCTGTAGGCCGAGGGTGGCCACGAGTGCCTGCTGGTCCGCCCGACGGCTCGTCTCCTCCTCAGCCCGCTTGCGCTCGGTGATGGTCCGGAAATAGATCGACAAGCCGCTCTCGGACGGATACACGTGCGTCTCGAACCAACGGTCCTTGGCAGCGAAGTAGGTCTCGAACTCCACCGAGCGCCCCTCCCGAACCGCCTGGTGGTACTTGACGTAGGGCACAGTGCCCACGGTCTCCGGAAAGACCTCCCAAAGGCTGCGCCCGAGCAGCTCCTCGCGGCTGATCGGCCGCCCCAACCATTCCTGAGTGCTGCGCAACGCTCGGTCGTTGATATAGGTGTAGCGCCAGTCACAGTCCACTGCGACGAAGTCATCAGTGATGCTCTCCAGGATCGCCTCAGTCCGCCGCTGGGCCTCCCTCAACCTCCGCTCGGCCCGCTTGCGCTCGCTGATGTCGCGGTGGATGCCGAGATAGCCCGTGACGTCGCCGTGCTCCCCCCGCAGCGCGACGGCGCCTACCTCCACCTCGGCCGTCGTGCCGTCCTCGCGGGGGACGGCCACTTCACCACGCCAGCGGCCATTCTCCGCAAGCTGCCGGCGCGATCGGTTCGCTGCCCCGCACTCGGGTTCGCTGGAGTCACCTCGTCGGCGTGCAGCCCGACCGCGTCCGCCGCGTTCCGGCCGTAAAGCCGCTCGGCGCCCTTGTTCCAGACGGTGACGAAATACCGCTCGTCCGTCGCGACGACCGCGTCATCGCTGTTCTCCAGAAGCGCGCTGAGGTACGTGAGGCGTTCATGCTGGCGCGTCTGTTCGGTGACGTCGCGGGTGACCGCGACAGCCGCGACGATTCGGCCGCCGTCGCCATACACCGGCCAGCAGCTGCACCGCCAGCGGACACGACCCCCGTCGCTGCCGGGGCCAAAGAAGTCTTCCTCGAGAATCTGCTCACCCGAGCTGATCGCCCGCGGGACCTGGCGCTCCGCAAACGAATACGGCCGACCGTCGAGGTGGAACATCGGAAAGTCGTCGGCGATGTCCGACAGCCGGCGACCCACGACGCGTTCCGCGTACTTGCTGCTGAAGATGATCTCACCAGAACGGGCGTCGACGACGAAGACGGAATCCGGCTGCAAGGCATCCGTTATGCGCTCCACGATCGCCTCACTCGCCTGTCCGCCTCGTGTGGAGCCTCGTCCGCCGATGCCGCTGCCCGGCGTGTGCCGCTCGGCGTAGATATCCACTAACGCGCCGGTGAGGACAAACGTCACGACGCGTGCGACGTAGCCCGCGACGCCCAGATCCACGTCCCCGGCCGCTTGCCCAGAGAACCAGCAGTGCGGTTGCTACGCCGGCCCCTGAGAGCCCCGCCATCGCGCCGAAGTGCAGCGCCAATAGCGCGATAGGGAGCACGAGCATGAAGCCGAGCCCCGCCTCCGGTTCGGTGATCGCCAGGCGAAGAACGAATACGGACGCGAAGAGCAGTGCCGCTGTTACGAGACTGCTCGCCTTGTGCGGTCGATCGGCTCGGGTCGTCAGAGATAGCTGGACCAGCGCGTCATCTCGGTGGGGATGTGGCGCCCCCGCGCCGCGCGCACGAGCAACGCTACTCCTCCTGGGCGGGGAGTAGGCCGTGGGGTAATTGCCCCGGCCGAAGATGGAGCGACATCCCCATGTCGCGTCCGGGCAGATGCGCGAGCATCCAATCCGTCCGGCAAGAACCGAACAGGCGCCCCTCCATGGTCCGGCAGGAGCCGGGGAAGGGGCGCCCGGCCAGCACCCAAGCTAATCGTGCTCCACACCGACCACAACGAAGCGCCCGTAACGGTGCCGCATGCTCCGGGGAATGTGTCGGCAACCTGCGCGACAGCAGGCCGATTCAGGCCAAGCAGGAGCTGATGCATGCCGGGTTTTGAGTTTCGCTACCGATTGAGCGGCAACACGCCGACGTTCAAGGACTTGGCGTTCACGGACGTCGAGCTACTCAGCCGGGGCGACATGCTGGCCATGACTGACGACAAGGTCGACCTCGCCGCTCCGGGCGACACCACGCTCGTCGGGGCAGCCGTCGAGACGCTCGACGGCAGCGCGTCGACCAGGTTCATCCGCGCGATCGTCGACGCCGACGCCGTCTACGGTGTCGAAGATCCGCGGATCCGCCGCAAAGGCGCCACTCTCGACCTGGCAGGCGCAACCGGCGCGCAAACGCTTAGCGCAAGCGCCAAGGCGGACTTCATCGTCGACGTCGACAGCCCCGCGGACGAGGAGACGCTGGTTCGCTTCAACGAGGGCAGGCACTACGACAAGTCGGCCCCCCAGATCCTCGACGAGCGTCCGGCCGGCGGAACACTCAACGCTGCCGTCGCTCGCGCGATCGTGCGCTATAGCGCGCGCCAGTTCGGGCGCGGGCCCACCAAGGCGCAGGCGTTCTACCACGACAACATCATGGTCATCGTGCTCGAGGACCTGCTGACTCAGGCCGAGCGCAGCCTGCTGACCGGTGGCCAGGCGGACGCGGTCGAACGCACGAGGCGGGCCTTTCAGGAGCTTATGCGGCCGTACCTGAGATCGACTATCGAGCGGCTCACCGGCTGCACGGTCCGCGCATTCCTGAGCGCCAACCACCTCGATCCAGACGTCGGCGCCGAGCTGTTCGTCCTCGACCGTCCCATAGCCAAGCCGCCACCAGAGACCCCGACCGGTACGCCGTAACCGCCGCGAATCGGATCACGGAACTCGAGGTGCCTGGTCGGCGAGGTCCGGCGAGGGGCGCTCTCGAGGCGACCGAGGAGCTGGCCCAGGTCGAAAGCCCGAAGTGGATATTCGACACGCGTCCGAGCTGCGCTGGTCGGCCAACCTGTTTCGCCTCTGTCGGTTGAGCTTAGTGGCCTGCCTGCCGCTGAAGATCGCGGGTTGCGACGGCGCGCCCGCACGCGCGTTGCTGTCGCGCTAGCGGACGCTGATCGCGAACCGCGCTCGGTAGGACGTCCCCGGCGCCGCCAGTTGCGTCAGGGCGCTCTCGAACGGGCTGATCGGCGCGGTCATCGGCTCGAAGGAGATGAAGTCGCGGCCGCGCGGCGCGAAGACCTGGGCGAAGCGGTAGCCCTCGAGGAAGCGCAGCGTCACACGCCGGCCGGCGCCGGCGAGAACGAACTCCGGCGGGTCGCCGAGCCCGTCGAACGCGTCGTCGTAATCGGCTTCGCCGAGCGGACCCGGCGGGATCCGCACCGGCTCGCTGCGGCCGGTCGGCAGCATCCGCTCGTCGAGCACCATGCGGCTGGTCACCGGCAGCTCGACCCACCAGCGCTCGCGCTCGAGGTCCGGCAACCGCAGGTAGGGATGGAACCCGAACGCGACCGGGACCGGCACGTCGCCGGTCGGTGTGAGCTCGGTGGCGATCTCGAGGCGGTCGTCGGTGAGCTCGGCGCCGAGCTCGAGCACGTGCGGGAACGGGAAGCCGGCCATCAGCTCCTCGTGCGCGGCGTAGTCGAGCCGGCCGCGCAGCCGCGCCGGCTCCGCCTCGAGCAGTTCCCAGTGAGGCGACCCGGCCACCAGCCCGTGCATGGGCAGGCCGTTCGGGTCCGCAGGGACGTTGGGAGCATCCAGGTCGAGCGCGACCCGCCGGCCCGCGATCTCGTACTCGGGCGATCGGAGCCGGTTGGCCCACGGGTGCAGCAGTGCGATCGCCGTCGGCTCGCCGGTGCGCACGTAGTCCTGCACCGACACGGGATGCGCCACGACCTCGCGGCCGCGGTGTCGAAGCGACCAGCCGAGCATGCCCACGCCGGGGATGAAGGTGGCCTCCAGGCGACCGCTCGGGGATCGAAGCTCGGCCGTCCTGCGGGTTCCGGCCGTCGCCCTCACGGCGACTCTGACGACGGGCGACGTGCAATGACCGTGATCGCCGGCATGGTCGGGGTGTAGGTCGGTACCGCTGCCGTGCAACCGCCCGGCACACCGAAGGATGGCGTCGTCCCGCGTGCGACCTACTTCAGAAATGTGCGTCTCGCGAGCGCGTGCTTCCGGGGCCGGCGTGACTGAGCCCGAGGTGCTGGCCGCCGGCACGATCAACGCCGACTCGCTGCTGTGTCTCGACGCAGCGCTCCAGACCGGTGTCAGCCTGATCGCGCGGCGGCTGCTGAGAACCTCCGGCGGCCGGGCCGGCAACGTCTCGGTGATGGTCCGGCGTCTCGGAAGGCCGGCCCGCCTGTGCGGGTGCGTCGGCATCGACGACCTTGCCGAGCAGGCGCTGAGAGGGCCTCGCGCCGCCGGCGTCGAGCTCGAGCTCGTGCGTCGCGCACCGGCCGACACCGGGTTCGTCGCGATCCTGGTCGGCGAAGGCGCTACGAAGACGATGGTCATGGCGCCTGGCGCCAACGCCGCCTTCGACGAGGAGGACGGCGCGCGCCTCGCCGGGGAGGTCCGTCGCGCGCCCGAGAGGTCCGTGCTCGTCGTCGACAGCGAGCTGGAGCCGACGGCGCTCGTGGCGGCACTCGAGGCCGCGCGTTCGAGCGGACACTCCACGGTGCTCGACCCGACGCGCCCCGGGCGTGTCACCGACCGGCTCCTCGAGCTGTCGGATCACGTGACTCCCAACTCCGACGAGGCGGCGCGGATGACCGGCACTCCGGTGCAGTCGCCGGAGGACGCGCACCGCGCCGCCCGTCGGCTCCGCGACCGCGGTGCACGCAACGTCCACGTCCGGCTGCCGCGCGGGGGATGCCTGACGCTGTGGCCCGACGGCGAGGCACTCGTCACCACGCCCGCCGATCTCGAGGCGGTCGACTCCACCGGCGCCGGCGACGCCTTCGCCGGCACGCTCGCCACGGCGATCATCGACCGACTGCCGCCGGTCGTCGCGGCGCGGCTCGCGGCAGCGGCCGCCGCGTGCGCGGTCGCGCGCCTCGGGGCCCAGGAGTCCTATCCGGATCCCAGTGCGCTCGAAGCCGTCGCGCGCAGGGTCCGCGCGGCCATCTACCCCTAGCTCGACGGGGGCGCGCGCATCGGATGTCGCTGCAGCGCGCCGGCCACGGCGAGCAGGTTCATGGCCGCCGCGCGGCCCGTGCTGTGCGACCAGTCGCGCCGGTGTTCCGTGTCGAGGTAGCTCGGCCCGGGACCGGGGCCCATGTTCCAGTACGTCCACGCCTGACCCGGCACCGTGAAGCCGATGTCGATCAGGGCGCCGGCGATCTCGCTGATGACGTGGTGGGCGCCGTCCTCGTTCCCCGTCACGACCACGCCCGCGACGCGGTTGTACGCCACCGGTCGCCCTTCTCCGTCGGTCTCGGAGAGCATCGCGTCCATGCGCTCGAGCGCGCGCTGGGCGACGCTCGACGGCCGCCCGAGCCAGGTCGGGCTCGCCGTGATGAGGATCTCGCCGGCCAAGATGCGCTCGCGTACGCCCCGGAGCGCTTCCGTGTTCGACGTCGCCGGCGACGGCTTGAGCGTGCAGCTCAGCACCACCGCCCGCATCGCCTCTACGACCGTACGAGGTGTTCGTCGGCGCTGTGCACCGGATGCCCGCCGAAGCCGTGCCTCAGGAGGGCGACCGCCTTGGCGGCCGGCCAGTCGAGGTCGCGATAGCACATCAGCGCCTGCTGGCTCTCGGAGATCACCGGCGACGGGATGTCCCGCGCGAGCGCCCAGTCGAGCACCCACTTGACCTCGCCGGTGTCCTCCACGTAGGTGGCGAGGCGCTCGAGGTCGGGGTGGTCCTGCAGCGCGTCGCGCATCAGCTCGATCAGCCACGACCGGATGACCGAGCCGTGGGCCCAGTTGTCGAACAGCGCCGGCAGGTCGAGCGTGAACTCCGAGCGCTCGAGCAGCTCCACGCCCTCGGCGATCGCCTGCACCATCCCGAACTCGATCGCGTTGTGGATCAGCTTCGAGAAGTGCCCGGACCCCGGCTCGCCGACGAACAGCACCGCGCGGTCGTCGAACGCGAGATCCTCGAGCAGCGGCTGGACGAGCGCGTAGCCGTCGGCGTCGCCGCCGGCCATGAAGCACGCCCCGTGGCGCGCGCCCCGGATGCCGCCGCTCGTGCCGACGTCGACGAACCGGATGTCGCGCTGCGCGAAGTCGGCGTGGCGGCGCCGCGTGTCCTCCCAGTGCGAGTTGCCGCCGTCGACGACGACGTCGCCGGCCGCGAGCAGGTCGCGCAGCGTCTCGCACATCGCCTCGGTGGGCGCGCCGTGCGGAAGGTAGACCAGGATGATCCGGGGCGGCGACAGGCGGCCGACGAGCTCCGCCGGCGATTCCGCCGGGTCGACCCCCTGGCGGGCGAGCTCGCCCATCACGTCCGCATCGCGGTCGTGCCCGACGACCTCGTGCCCGTGCCCGATGGCGGACAGCGCGAGGTTCGCGCCCATCCGCCCAAGCCCGATGATGCCGACTCGCATACCGTCGTCGTAACTAGACCTGCGAAGTCCGCCGGGCAAGGCCGGCACGCCTCGAGCGCCGCGCCCAGGGTCGCCGCGTCGTGCGGACCGACGTGGCGGCGGCCGCACACGAAGAACGTCGGCGTGGCGCGCGCGCCGCTCGCCTCGGCGCTCACGACGTCCTCGAGCACGCGGCCGGCGTGGACCCCGAGCTCGAGCTCGCGCGCGAAGCGCTCGACGTCGAGGTCGAGCTCGCCGGCGTAGCCGAGCAGGTCTTCGAACTCGAGCTCGTCCTGGTGCTGGTAGAGCAGGTCGTGGTACGCCCAGAACCGCCCCTGCGCCGCGGCCGCCTCCGAGGCCTCGGCGGCGAGCTCGGCATGTTCGTGGACGTCGCTCAGCGGGAGGTGCCGGAACACGTAGCGGAGCTCGTCGCCGAACCGCCGCCGCAGCTCCTCCACGACGCCGGTGGCCTGCCCGCAGAACGGGCATTCGAAGTCGGCGAACTCGAGCAGGGTCAGCGGCGCCCCGACCGGCCCGCGGATGTGGTCGCGCGCGGGGTCGACGGGCGGGTCGAGCACGTCGGGCAGTCGCGGAGGTCCCGAGACCCGGAAGACCAGCCACCCGGAGAGCAGCGCGGCGACGGCGGCGATCAGCACGCCGACCTTGGCCTGCCCTCGAAGCTCCGGCGAGTCGATCCCGAGCTCGACGATCAGTAGCGAGACCGTGAAGCCGATGCCCGAGAGCGTGGCGCCGCCGAGCACGTGCGCGCGCGTCACGCCGCGCGGCAGGCGACCGAGGCGCAGGCGCACGGAGGCGAGCGTCACGCCCGCGATGCCGAGCGGCTTGCCGACCACCAGACCGGCGACCACGGCCCAGGTCAGCGGCGACGAGGCGGCGGCGGCGAGCACGTCGCCGCGCAGGTCGACGCCGCCGTTGGCGAGCGCGAACAGCGGCACGACGCCGTAGCTGACCCATGGGTGCAGCGCCGTCTGGATGCGCTCGTTCGGGGACACCGCCTGGGCCACTCCGAGCTGCGCCGAGCGGGCGAGCGACGCCATCGGCGACTGGCGGAAGGCGGTGGCGAGCGCGGCCACCCGCTGGACGGCCTCGCGATCGGGCGGGTACGCCGAGATCGCGAGCCCCATCGCCATGCCGCCGATCGCGGGATGGACGCCGGACTCGAGCGTCGCCAGCCAGAGCCCGGCGCCGGTGACGACGTACGGCCCCGCCCGCCATACCCGCCGCCGGCCGAGCGCGACGATGGCGAGGACGCACGCCGCGGCGAGGATCAGCGCGAGCCCGTCGATCGCCTGCGAGTAGAACACGGCGATCACGGTCACCGCCGCCACGTCGTCGAAGATCGTCAGCGTGAGCAGGAACACCCGCAGGGGCGTCGACTGCGAGGCGCCGACAAGGGCGAGGGCGCCGAGCAGGAACGCCGTGTCGGTGGCGATCACGACGCCCCACGCGTGCGGCGCCTGGTCGCCGCCGCCGACGGCGAAGTAGACCGCGGCGGGCACGACCATGCCGCCGACTGCGGCGAGCGCGGGCACCGTGATGGTCCGGCGGTCCGCGAGCTCGCCCATCGCGAGCTCGCGCCGCACCTCGATCCCGACGACGAGGAAGAACAGGAACATCAGGCCGTCGTTGACCCAGTGGCGCAGGTCCATGGAGAGCACCGCGTCGCCCACGCTGACCGTGACGTCCGTGGTCCAGAGCGACGTGTAGTCGTCCGACAGCGGCGAGTTCGCCCACGTGAGCGCGATCACGACGGCGGCGAGGAGCAGCCCGGCGCTGCCGGTCTCAGCGCTGATGTAGTCGCGCAACGGCCGGCCGAGCTGCTGCTCCAGGTCCAGCCGCCGCGGACGGCTCTGGTCGGCGCGACCGCCGATCGGGACTCTGGAGGGACGCACCGCGGTCAGCGATAGGGCGCGGCCGGCAGGCGTCAAGGACGTTGCGTCCCGAGCAGGCGGACCTATCGACCACTGGTGCCGTGCGCAACTCGACGACGGCGCTCGCCGGCATGACGCTTGCCGCCCTCGGCGTCGTCTTCGGCGACATCGGCACCAGCCCGCTCTACGCGATCAAGACCGTGTTCGCCCTGGACGGCGGCGTGGTCCGTCCCACGCGCACGGACGTCTATGGCGTGATGTCGCTCGTGTTCTGGGCGGTCACCCTGATCGTCTCGATCAAGTACATCGCGCTCGTCATGCGCGCCGACAACGACGGCGAGGGCGGCATCATGGCGCTTACGGCGCTCGTCCAGCGTGCGTCGCGGAACCTCGTCGCCGGCGGCGCGGTGCTCACTCTGCTCGGCGTCGTCGGCGCGTCGCTGTTCTACGGCGACAGCGTCATCACGCCGGCGATCTCGGTGCTGTCGGCGGTGGAGGGACTCAACGTCGCGGCCCCGAGCCTCGGGGCGCTCGTCGTCCCGATCGCGGTGGCGATCCTGACGGCGCTGTTCGCGGTGCAGCGCTGGGGGACGCAGGCGGTCGGCTGGGTCTTCGGGCCGGTCATGGCGATCTGGTTCGTCGCCATCGGGGCCGCTGGGACGCGCGAGGTGGTCGCCCACCCCGAGGTCGTCGAGGCGCTGGCGCCGAGCCACGCGCTCGAGTTCGTGCTCGGACGTCCAGGCGTGGCGTTCGTCGCGGCCGGCGCGGTCATGCTCGCGATCACGGGCGCCGAGGCGCTGTACGCCGACATGGGCCACTTCGGCCGCCGGCCGATCCGCCGCGCGTGGTTCGGGTTGGTGTTCCCCGCGCTGACCCTCAACTACCTCGGGCAGTCGGCGCTCATCCTGCACGACCGCGGCGCTGTCGAGAGCCCGTTCTTCCTGCTCCTGCCTCACTGGGCGCGCGTGCCGATGGTGTTCCTGGCCACCGCCGCCACCGTCATCGCCTCCCAGGCCGTTATCTCCGGCGCGTTCTCGGTCTCGCGGCAGGCGGTGCAGCTCGGGTTCCTGCCGCGCCTGACGATCCGTCACACATCCACGCTCGCGGTCGGCCAGGTTTACGTGCCGGCGGTCAACTGGGCCATGTTCGTCGTGGTCGTCTCGCTCGTGATCGGCTTCGGCTCCTCGGAGCGGCTCGGTTCCGCCTACGGCGTCGCGGTCAGCGCCACGTTCGTGATCACGACGATCCTGTTCTTCACCATCGCGCGGTTGCGCTGGCGCTGGCCCGCCTGGGCGGTCGCGGGCGGAGTGGCTGTCTTCCTGACCGTGGAGGCGACGTTCCTGGCCGCCAACCTGACCAAGATCCACCGTGGCGGCTGGCTGCCGCTCGTCATCGCCGCCGGCCTCGTCTGCGTGATGACGACCTGGCATCGCGGTCGCGAGATCGTCACCGCGAACCGCGTTCGCGAAGAGGGCCCGCTGCGGCGGTTCATCGACGCGCTGCATGCGCTCGATCCTCCGCTCCCGCGCGTGTCGGGAACCGCCGTGTTCCTGCACCCTTCGCTCGAGACGACGCCGCTGGCCATGCGCGCGAACGTCGAGCACAACCACGTGCTCCACGAGCAGGTCGTGATCGTCTGGGCGATGCCGGTCGACGTGCCGCACGTCCCGCCTGGCGATCGCGTCGTGGTCGACGACCTCGGGTACTCCGACGACAACATCACGCACGTGACGGCCCGCTTCGGGCTCCAGGACCCGCCCGACATCCCTGAGGCGCTGCGGTTGGCGCAGTCCATGGGCGTCAAGCGGGGCTCGGGCCTCGAGCGGCCCACCTACTTCCTCTCCGGCATCTCGATCCGGGTCACGGCTGCGCCGGGGATGGCTCGCTGGCGCAAGAAGCTCTTCGTTGCGATGGCCCGCAACGCGGCCACCCCCGTCGACTACTTCCGCCTGCCGAACGAGCGCACGATCACCATGGGATCGCGGATCCCGCTCTGACGGGCTTGCGGGCGTCATGGGACGCCCTATGGGGGAGCGTGGGCCGGTACACGGGACCCGTCGAGCGGCTCTCGCGGCGCGAAGGCGTGGAGCTGTTCCTCAAGGGCGAGCGCGCGCTGCGCGGCAAGTCGGCGCTCGAGCGGCGAGGCGCCGCTCCGCCGGGGCAGCGTGGGAGCCGACGGCGCCCGCCGCGGCAGTCGGTCTACGCGCGCCAGCTGCGCGAGAAGCAGCGCGCCAAGCGCTACTACGGCGTCCGTGAGCGGCAGTTCCGCCGGTACGTCGACCTGGCGTCACGGCGGGCCCTGGGCCAGCCTGGCCGGCACCTGCTCGTGCTGCTGGAGACGCGGCTGGACAACGTGGTCTACCGGCTGGGCCTCGCGACGACGCGCGCACAGGCTCGCCAGTTCGTGACGCACGGGCACGTGCTGGTGGACCGCCGGCGCGTCGACGTGCCCTCGTACCGCGTCCGGCCCGGGCAGACGGTGGCGATCGCGCCCGGCAGCCCGGTCGCGCCGGTCGCCGCCGCGGCGACCGAGCTCGTCGGCGTGATCCCGCCGTGGCTCGAGCTCGACGTAGACGAGCTGCGGGGACGCGTGTTGCGGCTCCCGCGGCGCGAGGAGATCGCCGCGCCGGTGGACGAGCACGTGATCGTCGAGTTCTACGCGCGGCGATCCCGCGCGGGCACGACGACCATCCGGTAGGCGAGCGCGAAGTAGACGCCGGCGAGCGCCAGCGCGAGCGGCCACCAGATCAGCGCGGTTCGCAGCACGGTGTCGCCGGCGATCGCGTTCTCGACCGTCAGCGATCCGGCCGCGCCTTCGCGCGCGGGCAGGACGTTCGGGTACAGGCCGGCCGCGACCGTCGTGAGCAGCCCCACCACGAACAGCGACGAGGCGGCGAATGCGCGCCCCCACAGCCCGCGGCGCTGAAAGACGATGAGCGCCGCCAGCGCCGCGACGGCGAGCGCCGGGAACGCGAGCCGCCACGGATCGTCGACGAGGTTCGTGAGCATCTCCTCGCGCACGGCGTGCGTCGGGACGACGAGCGCGACGAACAGCGCGGCCTCCGGCCACACCAGCGCTCGCGCCCAGCGACGCGCGCGGGCCGCGAGCTCACCGTCCGTCCGGAAGGCGAGGAAGCCGGCTCCGTGCGTGCACAGCACCACGACGCCGAAGACGCCGACCAGCACGGCATACCAGTCGAGGATGTCGAACAGCGCGAGGTGGAAGTAGCCATCCGGGCCGAGCGGAACGCCGCGCACGACGTTGCCGAGCGCGACCCCGAACACGAACGCCAGTCCCGCCGACGACAGCGCGAACACGGCGTCGCACGCCTGGCGCCAGAGCGGGTTGTCGACCTGGTGCCGCAGCTCGAGCCCGAGACCACGGCCGACGAGCAGCCAGAGCGCGAGGATGAGGCCGAAGTAGAGGCCGCTGAACGCCGCGGCGTACACCTTCGGGAAGATCATGAACAGCACCCCGCCGCCGGCGATCAGCCAGACCTCGTTGCCGTTCCAGACGGGTCCGATCGCCGCCGTGGCCTGCTCGCGGTCCTCCTCGGTCCGCCCCAGCAGGAGGTGGAGCGCCCCGACGCCGAGGTCGAAGCCGTCGAGGACCACGTACATGGTGATCATGAACGCGAGGAAGCTGAACCACATGACCTCCATGGCGCGCTAACGGCTCTCGGCGGCGGCGCCTGACGTCGTGGTCAGGGCCAGGTCCTCGGGCCCGTGACCCACGATCCGCACCATCAGCACGACGAACAGGAGGGCGAGCAGCGTGTACAGGCCCGCGAACCCGAGCAGCGTGAACAGGGCCGTGCCGGACGGCACCGACTCGGCCGGCGAGGCGCCGTCCTCGGTGCGCAGCAGCCCGTAGACCACCCACGGCTGGCGCCCCGTCTCGGCCGTCGTCCAGCCGGCGATGTTGGCGATGTACGTGAACGGCCACGCCAGCATCAGCGTCCACAGCGTCGCCCGCGACCGGAAGAGGCGGCCGCGCCACAGCAGCAGGGCGGCCACGGCGGCGATCGCGAGCAGGATCGTGCCGAGCCCGACCATGATGTGGTACGCGTAGTAGACGAGCGGGACCGAGTCGGGCCAGCGGTCATCGGGGATGTCCTCGAGCCCTGTGAGGCGCTCGTCCCAGCGCCGCGACGTCAGGAACGAGAGCAGCTTGGGCATCTCGATCACCGACTCGAGCCGGCGCTCCTCCATGTTGGGGTTGCCGATGATCACGAGCGGCGCCCCCTCCTGGGTCTCGAACATCCCCTCCATGGCGGCGAACGCGGGCGGCTGGTGATGCGCGACGTTGTTCGCCGAGCGATCGCCGGTCGGGAAGATCATCAGCACGCAGAGGACGAGGCCGGCGACGACGCCGATCCGCAGCGACGTCCGCGCGAACTCGACGTGGCGGTCGAGCAGCAGGTAGAACGCGCCCAGCCCCGCGATCACGAACGCGCCCGTGAGCGCGGCGCCGAGCATGTTGTGCAGGTACTGCCACGGCAGCCACGGGTTCGTCATGAGGTCCCTGAAGGACTCCATCTCGACGTTGTCGCCCGAGCCCGTGTAGCCGACGGGATGCTGCATCCAGGCGTTGGTCGCGATGATGAACCAGCCCGAAAGCCACGAGCCCGCGAAGATCATCAGCGCCGCGAGCCAGTGCAGGCGCGCGCTCACGCGCTCGCGGGCGAGTAGGAAGATGCCGAGGAAGACCGACTCGGCGAAGAACGCGAACATGCCCTCCATGGCGAGCGTCGTGCCGATCACGCCGCCGGCGTAGTTCGAGAACGCGGCCCAGTTCGTCCCGAACTGGAACTCCAGGGGAATCCCCGTGACCACGCCGAACGCGAAGTTGACGGCGAAGATCTTCGCCCAGAAGCGCGACATCCCCTCATAGCGCTCGCGCTCGGCGTCGGTCTTGCGATAGAGCGACAGACGGCGGTCCGGCCGGCCGAGGTAGGAGACGGTCTTCATATGCGCGATGAAGAGCGCCAGCCCCATCGTGAGGATGGGGAAGAGGTAGTGGAACGTGACCGTCAGCGTGAACTGGAGCCGGTCGATCAGGACGTGGTCGTCCATCGCCGCGCGCAGTAGGCCGGAAACGGCTTGCGACCACCCGCGGCGGTCCTAGTTTCGGCGACGATGGTCCCTCAGATCGCGCTGCCGTCCGGCGACATGATCCCTGTCCTGGGGCTGGGTTCGGGTGGCCTGGCCGAGGGGCGGCACCCCGTCGAGCAGGAGATCGCGGCGCTCCGGCTCGGGCTCGACCTCGGGATGTGCCTGATCGACACCGCGCCGAGCTACGCCGACGGCGCGGCCGAGCGGCTCGTCGGCGTGGCCCTGGCCGGGCGCCGCGACGATGCGTTCCTCGTCAGCAAGGTCGATCCCGCCGATGCGACGCGCCGGGGGACCGTCTCGGCGTGCGAGCGCAGTCTCGGGCGGCTCGGGACCGACCGGCTCGATCTCCATCTCCTGGCGGGGCGCGGGGAGCACCCGCTCGAGGAAACGCTCGCCGGGTTCGAGGAGCTGCGCGAGCGCGGACTGATCCGGCAGTGGGGCGTCGGGAGCTTCTCCGCGGCCGATCTTCACGAGCTCGCGGAGCTCGACGCGGGCGCGGAGGTCCAGGCCGTCCAGTCGGTCTACAGCCTGGCCCGCCGCGACATCGAGTGGGACGTGTTGCGTCTGTGCTTCCGCAGCGGCCTCCCGATGCTTGCGAGCTCACCGCTCGATCGCGGCCGCCTCGTCGGCGACGGCGTGCTGCGCGGCATCGCGGCGCGGCACCGCGCGACGTCCGCGCAGGTCGCGCTGGCGTGGATCCTCGCCCACGTCGGCGTCCACGCGCATCCGCGCGCGTCGACGACCGCGCACGTCGAGCGCAACCGTGCCGCTCTCGACCTGCGGCTCGGCGCGGACGACCTCGTCGAGCTCGACGCCGCGTTCGAGCCGCCGGCGAGTCCGAGCTTGTCGTCGCCGCGGTGAGGCCTACGAGGTCGATCGATGACGACCACCACCGAGATCCCACGCGAGGCGTGGCGCTCGTACTTCGAGGAGCTGACGACCGTCCTGGGCACCGTCGAGGCGACGGTCGAGGTCGTCGGCCGCGACATCGGCGATCAGTTCGAGGCCGAGCGCCACGTCCTCACGGACATGACCTACGACGACGCCGCCGACGCGATCGTCGTCGCTCTGGACGCCCCTGGCCCGCCGCCGGAGCGCCGCGAGATCCGCATCGAGGAGCCGCAGCGGGTGCTCGTCGCCACCGGCGAGGCCCCGCCGCTCGAGGTCACGTACGACATCGAGGACGGCGAGGGCCACCAGTGGCTCATTCGCCTCGAGCGCCCGCCGGCGCTTCCCGGCGAATGAGGTCGGGTGCGGGCGACGCGTCCTCGGCGGCGCCGATCAGGACCAGCTCCGCGCCCGGGTAGTCCAGCAGCTCGGGCGGGTTGGCGGGGATGAACCGCCGGCCGCCGAAGCGTTCGCGCAGCGCGGGCGGGTACTGCGCGCGCCGGTGCTCCGGCAGCCCGGCGCCGCGCGGCGCCGGCGCGTCGGGATTGCGGACCGCGGCGATGTAGCTCGCCTGGGGCGGGATGATTGAGCATGGACTCGCTCGCAGGGCCGCGGGAGGTGGCGCTCCGGCTCGCACGACCAGCTGCGCGAGCGCGGGTGTGGCCCTTCGCTGATCGACGAGCGCGCACGCACGCCGCGCCGGGGCCGCGGCGGCGGCTCGGCTTGCGATCTCGGCCCGCAGCAGGACGAGCTGGCGTCGCTGGTCACGCCGGCGCACGAACGCCGCATCTTCGCGCTCGCGCCGGCCCGGAGCGCCGGGAGGCGCTTGCGGCCCACGGATACAGCGCGCCGGTAGAGCCGATCGCCGCCGCCAGGGCGAACGGGATCGATCGCTACGTGATGCCCAGCTCGCGCGGCGCCGACCCCGACGCGCCCGGCGAAGGACACGTTCGCCGTCTACCTGCAGGCCAAGGGCAGGCCGACGCCGAGCTGCGCGCGAGCGGCCTCGCCTACACCGCACGTCCGGTCCCAGTTGACATACAGCGGCCGGTCCTTCGCCGTCCCGCCGCAGCCTGACGGGGTTGGGGTGGTCGTCGGCGGACGGCGAGGACGACGTCGTCCTCCGACGTCGTGGACGGTGATCTCCAGGCCGTCGTCGAACACGATGCGGGTCGGCATGTGTCCCCTCGTAGGCCGCAGGCCGCCGTGATCAGCGGTCTCGCTGGAGACCGCCCGCTCGCGGCAGCAGCGGGAAGCGGGCAGCTACTGGTTCCAGCGGTCGGCCGTGACCTTGCCGTGGCGCTGGCTCTTGGCCCGCGGGCTCGTCACGTCCTGCGGCGAGCCGGGCCGGAACAGCGCTCGCCCGCGGTCGGCCATGAGGCCCTTGCTCCGCCGCCGGGCGAACCGCTTGCGGAACTCCGCCAGACGCCTGTCCATCGGGCCCATCGGAGGCAGGATGTAGGCCGCCCGACCGCGTCGGCAACCGCGCTCAGGCGGCGACGGGGAGCGCCGCCGCCTGGACCACGTCGAGCTCGATGCCGTCCTCGCTCGCGAGCGCCCGCGCCCGCGAGCCGTCCGGCAGCTCGCCGCGGACGATCGCGCCCGTGAGCTCGCGCTCGAGCGTGCGGCGGATGTGGCGCTGCAGCGGCCGGGCGCCGAACTCGTCGTCGAAGCCGTCGCGCGCGAGCCGCGCCACCAGCGCCGGCTCGACCGTGAGCTCGATCGCGCGCTCGGTGCGCAGGCGCTCGGCGACGCGGGCGACCATGCGCCTCGGCGATCCGCTCCACGTGCTCGGGGGTGAGCGGGTGGAACATCACGGTCTCGTCGATGCGGTTGAGGAACTCGGGCAGGAACGCCTCCTTCGCCGCGGAGCGCATGCGGTCGTCGGCGGCCGCCGGCTCGGCGGCGGTGAAGCCGATGCCGCGCCGCGCGTTGCCGGCGCCGAGGTTCGACGTCATCACCAGCACCGTGTTCGTGAAGTCCACGGTGCGGCCCTCGCCGTCGGTCAGCCGGCCGTCGTCCATGACCTGCAGCAGCACGTTCCAGACCTCGGGGTGCGCCTTCTCGATCTCGTCGAGCAGGACGACCGAGTACGGCCGCCGGCGCACCGGCTCGGTCAGCTGGCCGCCGTCGCCGTACCCGACGTAGCCGGGCGGCGAGCCGATCAGCCGCGCCACCGTGTGCGGCGCGCGGTACTCGGACATGTCGATCCGGACCAGCGACTTCTCGGTGCCGAACAGCCGCTCGGCGAGCGCCTTGACCAGCTCGGTCTTGCCGACGCCGGTCGGGCCGAGGAACAGGAACGTCCCCAGCGGCTGGTCGCCGCCGGCCAGGCCGACGCGGGCGCGCCGCACGGTGTCGGAGACGACGCCGACGGCGGTCTCCTGTCCGACCACGCGCCGATGCAGGTCGTCCTCCAGCGTGTGCAGGCGCTCCAGCTCCCCGGCGACGAGCTCGCCGACCGGGATGCCGGTCCGCGCCGCGACGACCGCGGCGACGTCGGCCTCCATCACCGCGCGGTCACCGGCCGCGGCCGGCTCGCCCAGCGCGGCCAGGCGCTCCTCGAGCGCCTCCGCGCGCTGCTTGAGCTCGGCGGCGTCCTCGTAGGCCTCGTCGCGGACGGCGGCCTCCTTCTCGTCGGCCAGGTGCTGCAGCTCGCGCCGCAGCCGGTCGGCCTCCGTGTCGCCGCCGTCGCGCAGGCGCACCTTGGCGGCCGCCTGGTCGATCAGGTCGATCGCCTTGTCCGGCAGCCGGTACTCGCTCACGTAGCGGTCCGACAGCCGCGCCGCGGCGAGCAGCGCCTCGTCGGTGATCCGGGCGTCGTGGTGGAACTCGTAGCGCTCGCGCAGGCCGCGCAGGATCTCGACGGTCTCGTCGACCGACGGCTCCTCCACCATGACGGGGGAGAAGCGGCGCGCCAGCGCCGAGTCGCGCTCGATCCTGCGGTACTCGGCCAGCGTGGTGGCGCCGATCACGCGCAGCTCGCCGCGCGCCAGCATCGGCTTGAGCATGTTCGCGGCGTCCATCGCGCCCTCGGCGTTGCCGGCGCCGAGGATCGTGTGCAGCTCGTCGACGAACAGCACGATCTTGCCCTCGGACTCCTTGACCTCGTTGAGCGCCGCCTTCAGGCGCTGCTCGAACTGGCCGCGGTACTGGCTGCCGGCGATCATGCCGGAGAGGTCCAGCGCCACCACACGGCAGCCCTCGAGGCTGTCGTCGACGTCGCCGCGCGCGATCCGCAGCGCCAGGCCCTCGGCGATCGCGGTCTTGCCGACGCCGGCCTCGCCGATCAGCACGACGTTGTTCTTGCGCCGGCGGGCGAGCGTCTCGATCGTCTGCTCGATCTCGGTCGCCCGGCCGACCACGGGGTCGATCCGGCCCGCGGCCGCGTCGGCCGTCAGGTCGTGCCCGAACTCGTCGAGCGCGGGCGTCGTGCTCTTCGGCGCCTCGGGCTCGGTCGCGGGCAGGCCCTGGGTCTGCGCGTAGCGGCGCGCGCACGGCTCGCAGACCGCGATCTCGGCGCGCGTGCCGGCGCTCTGATATTCGATTCGCACGGACGCCGGCCGCTGCCCACAGGCGGAGCAGGGCGGAGGCCCGGCAGTAAAGTGTTCAGCAGGCATATCTTCTACGTCTTCAGTCGAAAATCTCAGTCAACGAGACTGAGATTAGCGCACCATCCGCCCGCTTGTTCGACGCATCGCCGGGCCTATCACCGGGGACATGGACGACCTCGGGCCGCCGGTCTCTCACCTCGCTCTGCGCGACGGCGTCCCCGTCTACGACCGCGTCGGTGAGCGCGTCGGGGTCGTCGACCGCGTGATGACCGACGAGGCCACCGGGATCTTCGAGGGCCTGATCATCCACACGCTCCCGGTCGTCGGCGGCCGCCACCTGTTCGCGAGCCACGACCAGATCGCCGAGCTGCGGGAGCGCGGCGTGCGGCTCGCGGCCGGCCGCGCGGAGCTCTACGAGCTCGACGAGAAGCGCCGGCCGCCGGCGGCGCGACGACGACCGCCCGGAGCCTCCGATCGAGGCGCTGCTGCGCAAGGCCTGGGACTGGCTGACAGGAGTGCGCTGATGGCGCTGCCGTCGCCGGCGTGCGAGGTCCTGGGCGCGCTGCTCGAGGCGGGCGACTCGTTCGAGCGCACCGCGCGGACGCTTGCGCTGCGTGTTGCGGAAAGCCCGCGGACGGTGGAGACGACGCTGCGCGCGCTCGAGAGCTGGAGTCCGCCGCTCGTGGAGCCCGATCCCGACCCCGGGATCGAGGTCGTGGCCTGGCGCGTCACCGACGCCGGCCGCGCCGCCCACGCCGACCACTGCGCCTGACGGTCAGTCGCGCAACAGCCGCCGGTACTCGTCCGGCAGCTGGTCCCAGGTGTCTTTCCACTCCTTCTCCGGGACCGTCTCCCGCACCACGAGCAGGACCGCGCGCGCGTGGTCGCGCGCCGTGTCGCGGTCGACTCCCTCGAGCGCGGCGATCGCGTCGAGGAACTGATCGAGCGGCATCGGAACCGCGTGCTCGCCCGACTTGCGGGCGAGCCCACGGCCGATCGCGGTGCGCAGCTGCGGGGGGAGCTGCGCCGCGAGGTCCTCCGCCTGGCCGCGCGAGATCCGCACCGCAAGGATCTCGAGCACGGCGTCCACGGCGCGCGCGGCGCTGCTCACGTCGAGCGTCCGCGACCGCCGGGCGACGGCCCGGTGGAAGTGCTCGACCGGCCGCTGCCCCGGTCCCTCGGGTGCGGGCGCGATCGAGATCGCCTCGTCCAGCAGGGGTTGGAAGTCGCGCGGGAGCTGCGAGCGGATGTCGTGGAACCCGTCGGGGCCGAGCGCCGCCCACAGTGCCGCGAACACTGCCTTGGCGTCGCGCTCGGCGCTCGGCCGGTCGACGTGCGCGCGCATCGCGAGCCGCTCGACGAACGTGTCGACGTGGAACGGCTCGGGGCGCGGCGTCGGCTTGAGGCAGGAGCCGAGCTCGGGCGGAAGCCGCTCCGCCATGTCCTCGGTCTCACCCGCCGTGATCCGCTCGGACAGCGTCGTCAGCGTCGCGCACGCGGCCCGCCCGGCTTCGTCGTCGTCGACGTGCGCGGCCTCGCGCACGGTCTCGATGAATGCCTGGTAGTTCACGAGATCACCTTCACGGCGGAGGCGAAGTGGGTGCCGAGCGGCCCCTGGATGACCATATGCAGGTAGCCGAGCGCCTCGAGCTCGCGGGCGCGGGCCAGCGCGCCGGCCTCGATCGGCCGCATGCCGCCGTCGCGGACCAGGCGGGCGACGAGCGCCCTGGCCTCCTCGTCGTCGCCGGCGATGAAGATGTCCAGCGGCTGCCCGGCGACCTCGCCGGCGACCAGGGTGCCCGCGAACGCGGTGTTGAAGGCCTTGACCACCGGGACGCCATCCGGGGCGACGTCGGCGATCACCTCCGCGCCGGAGCGGAACGGCGAGACGTCCAGCGGCTCGAAGGTGCTGATGTCGACCGGGTTGGTGAGGTCGACGAGCACGGTGCCGGCGAGCTCGCCCGCGTGCTGGCGGACGGCGTGCGGCGCCTCGGTGTACGGGACCGCGAGCACGACGAGGTCGCCCTCGACGGCCTCGGCGGCGCGGACCTCTCCCTGGCCCTCGAACTCGTCCGCGATGTCCTCGGCCTTACCGAGCGCGGTGCCGACGAAGACGACGTGGTGGCCGCCGGCGAGCGCGCGCGTGGCGACCCCTCGGGCCATGTTGCCCGTGCCGACGATCGTGACCCTCACGGCTCGACGACCGGCCCCTTGACGTCGGCCGGCGTCGGCGCCCGGAAGTCCGGGTCGACGGTCTCGGTGTGGCACTCGCCGTCCAGCTCGTGGACATGGATGGCGGGCTCGCCGAACTGCCTGGCCCAGTTGCGGGCCTCGGCTCGCGCCTCGGTCTGCGTCGGGTGCTCCGAGAGCGGCGTCACGTCGCCCTCGTAGCGGACGACCCAGCGGTGCCGCGACAGCGGCAGGATCTCGAGGTGGTGGCCGGTCATTGCTCGGGGTTAGTAGGCCGCTGCTGCTGTTGCTCCAGCTCGTCGACGCGCTCCTGGAGCTCCTCGACGTCCTGGCGGACCTCCTCGACGGCGTCGTTCGTGTCCTCCTCGAGCGCGTCGATGCGCTCCTCCAGGGCCTGCTGCTCATCCCGGACCGAGACCACCACGCGCGAGGGCGCGCGCTCGACCTCGGACTCGAGCTCGTCCACACGGTCCTCGAGGGCACGAACCTCGGCGGCCCGGGGGCGCCGTTCATCGTCCTCAGCCGCGAACAGCGCCCACAGGCCGACGCCCAGCGAGGCCGCTGACAGCACGCCGATCACCACGAGCCAGCGCGTGAGCGAGCGCACGCGGTCCTGCATAAGAGCGCGCCAGGCGGCCTCGGAGTCGAGCGGCTCGGTGGGGCGTTCGTATGCGGCCATGGTTTCGCCTCCCCAGACCTGGACGGACCTGAAACGCCGGCCTATCTGCACCCCGCATGGGCATGCTCGCTCGGATCGTCACCGCGCGGCGCGGCAAGTGGCTCGTCGTGGCCGGCTGGATCGTGCTGCTGGCGGCCGTGGCACCGCTGGGCGCCAAGCTCGCTGACGTCACGGACAACCGGACGGAGAGCTTCCTGCCCGCCGAGGCCGAGTCGACCGAGGTGCTGCGGATCCAGAAGGAGCGGTTCCCGGGCGGCGAGTCGGTGAGCGGCCTGGTCGTCTATCACCGGCCCGGCGGGCTGACCGCGGCCGACCGGCGCGTGATCGCCGAGGACGCGCGGCGCGCCGCCGAGGCGCTCCCGCTCGTCGCGCCGCCCGCCGACGCGCAGGTCTCGCCCCGCGGGGACGTCGCGTACCTGGTCGTCGCGCTGCCGGCCGACAACGAGCGGCTGGGTGAGTGGGGCAAGACGCTGCGCCGCATCACCGGCGAGGGCGGCGACGGCCTGCGCGTGTACGTGACCGGCACCCTCGGCTTCACCGCCGACTTCGAGGAGATCTTCGCGGAGGTCGACTTCAAGCTCCTGCTGGTCACGGTGCTGCTCGTGCTCGTGCTGCTCGGGCTGATCTACCGTTCGCCGGCGATCGCGGTGATCCCGCTGGTCGTCCTGGCGATCGCCTACGGGATCGCTCAGGGCCTCGTCTACCTCTACGCGCGGTCGGGCGCCACGGTCAATGACAACGGGGTCAGCATCCTCGTCGTCCTGATGTTCGGCGTCGGCACCGACTACTGCCTGCTGCTCGTCTCGCGCTATCGCGAGGAGCTGCGCCGCTATCAAGACAAGCACGAGGCGATGGCCCACGCGTTGCGGCGGACGGGCCCGGCGATCCTGGCCAGCGGTCTCACGGTGTCGCTCACGATGCTGGTGCTGCTGCTCGCCGACCTCGGCAGCGACGCGTTCGCTCGGCCCGGTGACGGCGATCGGGGTCGCGGTGGCGATGGTCGCCGGCCTCACGCTGCTGCCGGCGCTGCTCACGATCGCCGGGCGCCGCGGCTTCTGGCCGCGCCGGAGCATCGTCGAGTACCGGCCCGAGGCCGCCGACGACGTCGAGCGCGTCGGGCTCTGGCGGCGTGTCGGCGAGCGTGTCCTGCGCCGCCCCGGCCCGGCGCTCGGCTTGACCGTCGGGCTGTTCGCGGTCGCCTCGCTCGGGCTGCTCGCCTACAAGGAGGACTACAGCATCGCGGGGGCCTTCAGGGCCGACACGGAGAGCGTCGACGGCTTCGAGGTCATGCAGCGCGCGTTCCCGGCCGGCGCGCTGTTCCCGACCACGGTGCTCGTGATGCGCGAGGACGGCGCCGTCCGTCCCGCCGACGTCGCCGCGGTGCAGGAGCGGATCGCGGACGTGCCCGGCGTCGCGTCCGGTCCAGGTGACCGGACGCTCGACCGACGGGCAGATCGCGCGGCTCAGCGTCGTGTTCCGCGACGACCCGTTCGAGGAGGCCGCGCTCGAGCGCGTGGAGGTGCTGCGCGAGCGCGGTGCGCCGACGCGGCGCCCGGCGTGCGCGCGCTCGTCGGCGACGGCAGCGCCGTGCAGGCCGACTTCAACGCAGCCGCCGCGCGCGACCTGAAGCTGATCGTGCCGCTCGCCCTGCTCGTGATCTTCGTCATCCTCGCCGTGCTGCTGGAGGCGCTCGTCGCCCCGCTGCTGCTGATCGCCACGGTGGTGCTCTCGTTCCTGGGCACGTTCGGCCTGTCGATGCTCTTCTTCCGCTTCGTGCTCGGCGACACCGGGGTCGACGGCTCGCTGCCGACGTACGCGCTTCATCTTCCTCGTCGCGCTCGGGATCGACTACACGATCTTCCTGATGAGCCGCGTGCGGGAGGAGGCGCGCCACCACGGCACGCGCGAGGGGGCGCTGCGCGCGCTCGCGGCGACGGGCGCGGTGATCACGAGCGCGGGGATCATCCTCGCCGGCACGTTCGCGGTGCTGATGACGCTGCCCGTGACGTTCATCTTCCACCTCGGCTTCATGGTCGCGGTCGGCATCCTGCTCGACACGTTCGTGGTGCGCACGATCATGGTCCCGGCGATCCTCGAGGTCGTGGGCGACCGCATCTGGTGGCCGTCGTCGGCCCGCGGCGGCGCGCACGCGCTGCACGAGGAGCTCACGAGTCCTCGAGGCGACGGCGCATCGCCTCGACGTGAGGCGGGCTCACCCGCCGCTCCCGCAGCACCCACGGCAGACCGGCGAGCGCGCGAGCCACAGCACGGGCGCTGAACCGGTCGCGCGGCGAGCGCCGCAGCAGCTCCAGCGTTCGCGCCGCCGGCGCGGGTCGCCGCAGCCAGGTCGCCCAGAGCGCGTTGCGCAGCTGCCGCTCGCGGCGCTCCGGCCTGCCGTCGTTCGGAGGCGGGTGGTGGTGGGCGACGACCTCGGGCACGTAGGACATCAGCCAGCCGGCGCCCGCGAGATCCCAGCCCAGCAGCTCCTCTTCGCCGCCCACCCCGAGCCGCTCCGAGAACCCGCCCACGGCGAGCACGGCCGCGCGCCGGACCACGACCGCGCAGGCGATGAACGTCAGCAGGGGATGCCCCGGCTGGCCGTCGACGGCCGGCAGCACGTCTCGCGCCATCTCGAGGCACGTGGGATCCACCCGCTCGTCGGGCCCCACGAGGATGTGCGCGTTGATCGCCGCCAGGCGCGGATGGCGGTCGAGCAGGTCGGCGGCCGTGCGCAGCGCGCCTGCGCGCCACCACGCGTCGTCGTCGCAGAGTCCGACGTACGGCGCCTCGACCGCCCGCATCCCGACGTTGCGCGCCGCCCCGCCGATGCTGCGCTCGAGGCTGATCGACTCGACCCCGGGGATTCGCTGGATCGCGTCGGCGGTCCCGTCCGTCGAGGCGTCGTCGACCACCACGGTACGCGGCCGCTCCGGAAGCGCGACATGCCTGGGCAGGGTGTGGAGCAGCAGCTCGCGCCGGTTGCGGGTCGCGACCACGACCGCCACGCGCGGATCGCGCCCGATCGCGGTCATCGCCGGCCCGCCTCGCGCATGCTCTGCTCGAGCGCCGCCATCAGGTCGGGCACGGGCGCCGGCGCCTCCTCGGGCGGCTGGGACACGACACGCTCGCCCCGCTTCTTGCGCTCGATGATCTGCTCGAGGCGAGCGCGGAAGCGATCGTCGTAGTCCGTCGGGTCCCAGTCCCGTGACAGCGCCTCGATCAGCGCGACCGCCCGCTCGAGCTCCTGCCGGCGCGGCTTGCGCCCGCCGGCGTCGATCCCGTCGGTGGGGCGGATCTCGTCGGCGAACAGCATCGTCGTGAGCGCGAGGCGCCGTTCGCGCGCGCGAACGGCCACCATGTACTCGCGGGCGCGCAGCACGAACCGGCCGAGTGCTGCCTGGTCGGTGCGGCCCATCACCTCCACCAGCAGCCAGTAGGCGCGCAGCGTGCCCTCGCTCTCGCCGTCCGGCACCAGGAAGTACGGGTGGTCGAAGTAGATCGGGTCGACCTCGCGCAGATCGACGAACGCCTCGATCTCGATCGTGCGCGTCCTCCGCGGCGCCACGCCGGCGAGCTCCTCGTCGCTGAGCACCACCTGCTCGCCGTCGCGGCGCATGTGGCCACGGCCGATCTCGTCGAACGGCACCTCCCGCTCCTCCTCGGAGCAGAAGCGCCGGATCTCGATCGGCGCCGCGTCAGGCGCGTGGAGCTGACGGAACCGCAGGTCGAGGTCGCGGACCGCGCTGAACAGCGCGACCGGGACGTTGACCAGTCCGAAGCCCAGCGAGCCCGACCACAGCGCGCGACCCACGCTCAGCGGCTCCCGGCCAGGCTCGCCTCGAGCGCGCCGGCGAGGTCCTCCGGCTCGTGACGCGGCTCCGGCTCGGACGCCACGATCGTCTCGCCGGCCGCTTTGCGCTCGATCAGCCGGAGCACGGCCTCGCGGTACTCGTCGCGATACGCGCGCGCGTCGAAATCCCGGTGCAGCGAGGCGACGAGCCGCTCCGCCATCTCGATCTCGCGCGCCGCGGGTTGCCGCGCCGGCTCCGCGACCTCGATCTCGTCGCCCGGGACGACCTCGTCGGCGAATCGCATCGTGTGCAGTGCCAGCACGCGGCCCTGCGGGTGGATCGCGGCCAGGTACTCGCGGTTGTGGAAGGGCAACCGGCCGATCGCGGCGCGGCCGGCGCGACGGAGCGCCTCGAGCAGCAGCCGGTATGCGTCCTCGCCGCCGCGCCCCGCGCCGAGGTAATAGGCCCGCTCGTAGAAGACCGGGTCGATCGCGGCGCTGTCCACGAAGGCCTCGACGTCGACCACGTGTGAGCGCGGTCCCGCGGCCGCCGCGATCTCCTCGCGGTCGACCACCACGTATTCGCCCGGGGCGACCTCGAAGCCCTTGACCACCTCCTGGTAGGGGACCTCGCGCAGCTCTCGGGAGCAGAAGCGGCGGTGCTCGATGCGCGCGCCGTCGCTCAGATGCACCTCGCGGAAGCGCACCGTCTTGGACTCGATCGCCGTGTACAGCTTGACCGGCACGGTGACCAGACCGAAGCTGATCGTCCCGTTCCAGATCGAACGCGGCATCGTCGACCGCGGCGCGACTCAGGATCCGTCGCGGCGGACGAGCTTGAAGAACGTGCTGTCTTCGCCGCTCGCCTTCTCATCCTGATAGAGGAAGGCCAGCCGGTTCTCCTCGAACTTCTGGAACCACTCGTCCCACGAGATCGGCTCCAGGGACTCCTCGCCGGCGCCGCCGGGGAAGTCGATCCGGAGTACTCCGGCATCGTCGTCGCCCGTCCCGCGCACGGTCGCGGGCCTGCCGCCATGCGCTTCGACCCAGCGGCGTATCTCTTCGTGGTCGGTGGTCATCCGGTCGGCCATGCCCGGTGTCATAGGCCTGCCAGCGCCACGGACAATCCGGGCCGCGTCGCGCTTGAGCGACCGACGTCGCCACAGCGGCGCGACACACCAGAAGGTCAGGCAGGCCAGCGCCGCGAGGCCCGTGGTCACGAGGATCAGCGACCCGTCGAAGACGAGGTCGGAGACCAGCAGGATGCCGCCGGCGATCGACACGCCGACACAGGCCAGACCGGCGAGCGCGAAGCGGTTGGCGACGGTGACGACGTGCTCCTTGTCGCCGAGCCGGAAGAGGATGCGGTGGTAGGCCGTGGGCGCGATCAGGAGCACGGTGGCCGATCCCGCCGACAGCAGCGTCGCGAAGTACGCGGCGCGCTGGAAGGAGGAGAGCTCGGGAAAGCGCGGAGCGAACGGCGCGGTGAGCAGGAACGCGAACAGCACCTGCACGCCCATCTGCATCAGCCGCACCTCTTGGAGCAGCTCGACCAGGTTGCGATCGCTGCGCTCGAGCCGCGTCTCGTTGCGGCCCGCATTGTCGGCGGGGACGACCGTCATCGGTCCATGGGGTAAGCGAATCGAAGCGGTCGTCAAGCGGGCGCGGCGGCCTAGTGACCGATCGATGCGCCGATGGCCGCCGATCGTCTGGCCGGCGATGTCGTTCGCGAGCCTGCTGCTCCTGATGGGCCTCGGGTCGTGGGATCCGGTCGCCCTGATCCTCGGGATCGCGATCGCCGTGGCCGTGTTCGCCGCCTCGCTGTTCGTCGCGACATGGCGGCTGCGCGACCGGCCCGCGCCGGGCCTCGGCTGGCTGATGGGCGCGCTCGGCGCCTTCTACGCGATCGCGGCGATCGTCGCCGCGACGGCGGGGGCCGAATACGCAGTGGCGGCGATGCTCGCATCGCTCATCCCGTACTCGGCCGCGCTCCTGCTCTACGCGACGGCGCGATCCAAGACGGAAGAGGAGGAAGGCCGTCGGCGGGACACGTCCGCCGACGACCTAGGCCCCGTGGCCGGGCATCGGCGCCGACGACGAGACGCCGCTCGGCGACACGCCCGAGCACTCCGAGGAGGAGCGCGTGGCCACCCCGAGGCGCCCCCATCCCGGGCGATGAGCTGTCAGTACGCCTTCGGTCGGCCCGGCCAGAGCGGCGCGGGAAAGGCGTCCTCGAGGTCGGCGAGGTCGGCGGCGGTCAGGTCGACGTCGAGTGCGGCGCGGTTCTCGGTCATGTGCGCGGACGAGCCGGTCTGGGGATCGCGATCGTGTGCTCGTGCTCGAGCACCCACGCGATCGCGACCTGCGCGGCGGTCGCGTCGTGACGGTCGGCCACGGCCTGCACCTCGGGGTGGTCGCACAGCCGGCCCTGATCGAGCGGCGAGTACGCCATCACCGGCAGGCCGCGCTCGAGGCACCAAGGGAGCGCCTCGTACTCGGCGGTGCGGTGCGTGAGGCTGTAGAGCACCTGGTCGGCCGCTACCGCGTCGCCGCCGGGGTAGTGGACGAGCGTGGCGAGGTCGGCGACGTAGAAGTTGCTCACACCCCAGTGACGGATCAGGCCCTCCCGGAGCAGCGTCTCGAAGCCGCGCAGCGACTCGCGCAGCGGGACGCGGCCGCGCCAGTGCAGCAGGTAGAGATCGAGCCAGTCGGTGCCCAGCCGGCGCAGGCTGGCGCGACAGGCGGCCACCGCCCCCTGCGCGGTCGCGTGGTGCGGCAGCACCTTGCCGACGAGGAAGACCTCTTCACGCCGGCCGGCGATCGCCTCGCCGACGAGGCGCTCGGCGTCGCCGCCCCCGTACAGCTCGGCGGTGTCGATCAGCCTCATGCCGAGGTCCAGCCCGCGGCGCAGCGCCGCGACTTCCGCGTCGCGCCGGCGCCTCCCCTCGGCGAGGTGCCACGTCCCCTGCCCGAGCACGGGCACGTGCTCGCCAGAGGGCAGGGGCGTCGTGCGCACGCCGGTCGCGGCAGGCATGGGAAGCGCAGTACGCCGGGCGCAGGGCTTCGCAAGCGAGCTTGCACGTCACGGCGGTACGGCCTACGAACACCGGCGATGCCCGACCACGTGCTCGCAGAGCTCGAGCAGGAGTACGCGCGCCTCGCGGACGAGATCCCGGACTCGCCCACCAGGCAGGCGATCTCGGTGCTGCACGGGATGGTCATGGAGGTCTGGCGAACCCTGCAGCGCGAGCGCGGGGGAGACGGCGCGGGCGTCGACGGGCACGCGGTGGCCGACCTGCGCGACCTCTTCCACACCGCCCCGCCGATGGACCAGCCGGCGGTCACCACGCCGCTCGAGCCCGGCATCCAGGCGCCGGACTTCGCGCTCCCGGACCCGACGGGGCAGCTGGTACGGCTGAGCGACTATCGCGGCATGCCGGTGGTGCTCATCTTCTACCCGCTCGACTGGAGCCCGGGCTGCAGCCAGCAGCTCGACCTCTACCAGCTCGAGCTCGCCGAGTTCCGCGCGCGTGGGACCGAGCTGCTCGGCATCTCCGTCGACAGCGTCTATAGCCACGGCGCCTGGGCGGCGATGCGCGGCATCTCGTTCCCGCTGCTCGCCGACTTCCATCCCAAGGGCGAGGTCGTGCGCCGCTACTCGGTGTGGCGCGAGCAGGACGGCTACTCCGACCGTGCGCTGTACGTCGTCGACGGCGACGGCGTGATCCGTTACAGCACGGTGGCGCCCCGCCTGGACTTCGTCCCCGACCTCGACGAGCTGCTGCTGGCCGTCGACCAGGCGCAGGCGGTCCGCGCGTGATCACCGTGTACGGACGTCCAGGCTGCGCGATCAGCCAGATGATCCGCCGCTGGCTCGACCGCCGCGGCATCCCGTACCAGTACGTCGACGTCGAGCGGAATCCGCAGGCTCGGTCGCGGCTGGCGTGGCTGACCGGGGGGCGCGTGCGCAGCCCGACGGTCGTCATCGGCGGGGACGTCCTCGTGCAACCGACGATCGAGGAGCTGGAATGGGCGCTGAGACGAAGCAGAGTCGGACGCAGCGCGTGACTCGCGTCCTGTGTGCGGCCGAGCCGCGAGGGTCCGCGGACGCGATCGACGCTCTCGTCCACGCGGCGGGTGACCTGGACGTCCAGGCGATCGCGCTCGTGGGCGACCTGACGAGCGGGGGCGGCGACGCGCGCGCGGACTACCGTGGCGTGTTCCGCGCGCTCGGGCGCGCCGGCCTGCCCGCCTTCTGGGTGCCGGGACCGGCGGACGCACCGGTGGAGCACTACCTGCGAGAGGCCCACAACATCGAGATCGTGCACCCGTTCCTGCACGGCGTTCACGGATCGGTGGCGTTCGCCTCCGGCAGCGTGCTCGTCGCCGGATTCGGCGGCGAGGTCGACGACGACCCCGAGGGCGCGCGGGACGAGCGGCAGCGGCTGCGGTACCCGCGCTGGGAGGCCGAGTACCGCCTGAAGGCACTCGAGCGCGAGTTCTCCGAGTTCCCCGAGCTCATCCTGCTGTTCGCCACGCCGCCGGCCCACAAGGGCCTCGGCGTGGAGGGCAGCGAGGCGCTCGCGGAGCTGGCCGCGACGCACCGGGCCAGGCTCGTCGTCTGCGCGGGCGCGCCCCGGACGATGACGATCGGCCGCACGCTGGTCGTCGCGCCCGGACCCCTCGCCGACGGCTCCTGCGCGGTCGCCGACCTGCACTCGCGCACCGTCGAGCGAGCGCACGCCCACGACGATGGCGCCGTGCGGTCACAGGTTCGCGCTTGAGGTCGCGTGATGTGGGATCACGCGCCGGTGCACAACCTGATCACGATGCAGCAGATCGCCGCGATCGCATTGATCGACCGGCAGATCGCCGAGGACTGGCGGGGCGGGTACAACGTCGATGCGCTGCTCGAGCGCCGGCTGTCCCTGATGGAACATCTGCGCCGGCAACAAGCCGCATGATCGGACCCGCGCGGCGCTCAGGGCTCAGGTTGACGCCGCCGTGAGAGACGGACGGCGGTGCCGGGCGCCGGTCCGGCGAAGCGCTCGGCCGCGCTGCCGCCGCCGAGGACCAGCTCGACGAAGCAGCGGCGGCCGCCCCGCCGGCTGGGCCAGCCGGCGCCCGCGGCAAGGGCCAGGGCGCCGTCGGGCACGGCGTGGCGGTCGCAGACGATCGCGCGCGCCGATACGCGCCCGATGCGGACGTCGACGCGGCTTCCCGCCGGGCCGGGAGGCTCCCCGATGGTGGTCGTGACGTTGCCGGCGGTGTCGACGTACGCCACCACGTTCTTGGGCACCGGCGGGACGCTCGTGCGCGGGACGGGGTCGGAGACCGCATGGGGGTGCCGCCTCGCCACGTGCGTGACCGCGAGCGGCAGGCTCGAATCGCCGGCCGACACGTCGAGACGGCACAGGCCCGTGAGATCGTCGATCACGAACGACCACGACCAGCCGACGTTCGGACCGACGACCCACACGCCGTCCCGGGTGCGGGCCGCGCACAGCCGGTCGCCGGCGGCGTCGGACGAGCCGACGTCATTCGCGACGACGCGGTCCGGCGGTCCCTCCGTGAGCGCGAGCCGGGCGATGCAGAATCCGGCCGCGACGGTGTCGGTCGGCGCGACGCGCGTGACGTGCACGACGGCGTTCGGTACGGCCAGCGCCAGCCGCTGGATCATTCCGGCGTAGGCCAGGTCGCCGGGCCCGTAGTCGGCGACGAGGTGGACGAGACGGCTCATCGGGGGGCGACGGCCGGACGCGCGTGCAGGGTGCCCCCGACGCACTCGTCGCGATCCGTCCGGACGACGTCGGCGAGCAGGCTGGTCCAGCCGACGTCCCGGTAACCGCCGCCCTGGATCTCCTTGGCCGCAACGATGCCCGCGCGCGGCATCGACGGCGACGACGATCTGCGCTTCGTCGGCGGTGCGGCCGGTCATCACGTAGGCGTCGATCGCCGGCGCCGGCTCGCGCGGGGCGACCACGTGCCAGACCGCATGGGCGCCCCGCGCGCGGATCGCCTCGGCGCGCGCCGCCGTCAGCGGATCGTGCACGACGACGATGTCGTCCGGACGCACGTCGTCGACCAGATCCTCGGCCGCCGGGAGCCGGAGCGGCAGCGCCTCGATGCCGGCGTCGACGGCCCAGTGCAGGCGCCGGCGCAGCGCCTCGGCGGCGGCCCCGCCGGCGCACCACACGGTGCGGCCGGCGAGCTCGGCGAGGGTCCGCCTGCGCGCGGACTCGAACGCGCGCAGGTCGCGCATGCCGGATGGTGCCCGGAAGTGCTCGAGCAGCAAGCTCGCCACGCCTCGCCCGTTAGGCCGCGCGTCGCGGCGGTCAACCCTTCGACGATGTCGGTGCGCGCCGTCCCGGCGGCAGCCCGGGCGTCGGCGGCCCCGGCACGTACTCCACGGCGGGAGTCCGTCCGCGCGGCTGCGGATACAGCGTCATCAGCTCGCGCTCGGCTTCGCCGACGCCGACGCTGACGGGCAGCCCGAGCGTCCGGAGCTCGGGCGGCTGGAGCGGGTGGTCGTGCGTCCATGTGCCCGTGGCCAGCAGCGCGGCCACCTCGGCGGCGCGCTGGGGACCGATCCGGCGTTCGAGCAGCCGGGCGGTGAACCCCTCGACCTGGGCGATCGCCTTGCGGCTCACGTCGGCCATGAGCAGCGTGCGGTCGTCGCGGTCGCCCGGCATCCTCGCCACCTCGACGTAGGAGGCCGCCGGCAGCTGGTTGATCTGCGGATCGACCGGCCCGAGCGCGGCATGCGACTCGACCACGATCTCGTCGCAGGCGAGCGCGATCAGCGTCCCGCCGCTCATCGCGTAGTGCGGCACCACGGCCGTGACCCGCGCGTCGTGGTCGGCGAGGGCGGATGCGATCTGCCGAGCCGCGATGACCATGCCGCCGGGGGTGTGGAGGATGATCTCGATCGGGCGCCCCTGCGGTGTCTCGCGGATCGCCCGGAGCACGCTCTCGGCGTCGTCGATGTCGATGAAGCGGACCAGCGGGAAGCCGAGCAGCGAAATCGTCTCCTGCCGGTGGATGAGCGTGATCACCGTGGCTCCGCGCTGCTTCGAGATGTCGTTCAGCGCGCGGCGCCGTTGCAGCAGGAGCGCCTGCCGCGCCAGCGCCGGCTGGAGCGACGCCAGGATGAAGAACAGCCACAGCAGGCTCACCGGGTCCATGCTCAGCTCGCCTCCTCGGTGACGGTGTTGGCACTGGGGGTCGCGATCAGCGGCTCATCGCGGGCGAGCGCCTCGTCGGCCCGGATGACGTGCACCACCGCGTTGATGAGCGCGAGGTGCGAGAACGCCTGCGGGAAGTTGCCGAGGTGGCGCGCGGAGCGCGGGTCGATCTGCTCGGCGTAGAGGTACAGCGGCGAGGCGTGGCAGAGCGCCTGCTCGCAGCGCGCCCGCGCCCGGCCGATCTCGCCGATCTCCACCTCGGCGCTGACCAGCCAGAACGTGCAGATCGCGAACGCGCCCTCCTCGCCGACGAGCCCGTCGTCGGTCTCGGTCGTCCGGTACCGGCGCACGAGGCCGTGGTCGGTGAGCTCCTCGGCGATCGCGTTGACGGTGCTGACGATCCGCTCGTCGTCCGCCGGCAGGAACCGGACGAGCGGCAGCAGCAGGCACGACGCGTCCAGCGAGTCGGTGTCGTAGTGCTGCGTGAAGGCGCCGCGGTGGTCGATCGCGTTGGCGCAGACGTCGGCATGGATCTCGTCGGCCGCCGACTGCCAGCGCGACGCGAGATCGTGCGCCGAGCGCAGTCGTGCCAGCCGCGCGCCGCGGTCGCAGGCGACCCAGCACATCACCTTCGAGGACGTGAAGTGCTTCGGCTCGCCGCGGACCTCCCAGATCCCGCGGTCGGGTTCGCGCCAGTGTGCGATCGCCTCATCGACCTGGTCGCGCAACATCGTCCACGTCGACTCCGCGAGGCCGTCGCGCGATCGTGTGTGGAGGAAGATCGAGTCCAGCAGCGCGCCCCAGACGTCGTGCTGCCGGTGGAGGTAGGCGTCGTTGCCGACGCGGACCGGACGCGCGTGTCCGTACCCGCTCAGGTGGTCGAGCGTGCGTTCGGGCAGCTGCTGCTCGCCCCCGACCCCGTACAGGACCTGGAGCTTGGCGCTCGTGCCCACCACGTCCCGGATGAAGTAGAAGAAGTCGTTGGCCTCCTCGTCGAAGCCGAGCGTGTAGAGCGCCCACAGCATGAACGTCGAGTCGCGGATCCAGCTGTAGCGGTAGTCCCAGTTGCGGCTGCCGCCGGGGGTCTCGGGGAGCGACGTGGTGGGGGCGGCGACCATCGCGCCGGTCGGCGCGTACGTCAGACCCTTCAGCGCGAGCGCGCTGCGCTGCAGGTAGATCCGCCACGGGTGGTCGGGGAAGTCGCCCCGCAGCAGCCACTCGTTCCAGTAGGCGGAGGTGAAGTCGAGCCGCCGTGCCGCCTCCTGGTACGTGGTTGGAGCGGCGTGCTCGCTCCAGGCGAGGGCGACGAACGCCGTGTCGCCCTGGCGCATCGTGGTCCGCGCCCGCGCACTGCCGCCCTCGAAGCCGAGGCGCAGGTCGCTGGTCAGGCGAAGCGTCAATCCGCCCTCGACCCGCGCCACGGCCGACGAGTAGCCCTCGCCGTAGTAGTGCCAGGTCACAGGCTCCAGCCCGTAAGCGGGACGAGGCTCGCATTCCATGCGGACGTCGACGCGGCCGGTGACGCACCTCACCGTGCGCAGGAGCACGTGATCGGCGTCGGTGTCCTTCGGCGTGCGCCGGTGGGTCCGCGAGCGCCTGGTGTCGTGATGCCAGGGCCCGATCAGCAGCGCGTCGCAGACCACGATCCAGCCGGTCCGGGTGTTCCACGTCGTCTCCGTGACCATGGTCCCGGGGAGGTAGCGACGGCCGGCCGGGACGCTGGTGTCGACCGGGGCCAGGCGGAAGGCGCCGGCATCGCGGTCGAGGATCGAGCCGAAGACCGACGGGGCGTCGAAGCGGGGCAGGCACAGCCATTCGACGTTGCCGCTCGGCGCCACCAGCGCGCAGACCTCGCAGTCGGACAGGAACGCGTAGGAGGCGATCGGCGGCCACGGGCTCCCGCCCTGTGGCACCTCGCCGACGACGTGACGCATCGGCATCAGCTCGACACCCACCACGGCGTCCACCTTGGCGGCGAGGCGCCGCTCGGCCTCGGTGATGCCCGCGTGATGGGGGTTGGCCACGATGATGCGGACGCGGTTGAACTCCGAGATGCACATGTCGGGACGCCGGAAGTGGTCTTTGGCGGCCGCCGCGATGCGGTTGACCATGCCGAGCGCCTCGTCGAAGTCGCGCATCGCGAGCTCGCGCATGAGCGCGTCGCCCTCCACCTTCCAGCCGTCGCGGGTCACCATGGCTGCACGAGCCCGTAGTCGCCGTCGAGGCGCAGGTAGAGCACCCTGCCGCGCTCGTCCCCGGCGTCGAGGAAGTACAGGAACCGATGCATGAGCACGTCCATCTCCGCCCGTGCCTCCTCGAGCGCGAGCGGCCGGGAGTACCGGCTCGGCCTCGGCACGACGATGTCCCGCTCGTCGGCGAGGACGCTGCCGGGCGGGAAGAGCAGGCCGATCCGCCGGTCGTCGCGCCAGTGGACCACGACGTCCTCGCCGCTCCGCGCGTGTGAGAACAGGTGGAACTCCTCGTCGAGGTCGAGCAGATCGGCGATCGCCGACAGCGTGGGCTCCGGTTCGGCCGCGTACGTGTGGCGGGGGACGATGCTGCGTTCGCCGGCGGGCTTGACCCGACGGGGCGGCGGCGGGCGACGGTCGCCCACGAGGTCGCGGACGGCGCCCTCGATGACGCGAGGCTCGTTGCGCGTCGCGACGTCGCTGCCGGCCAGCCGCTGCAGCTGGCGGCGGAGCCGGTCCGCGACGATCTCGGCGGCCCTCGCCGCCGAGGGCGCCACGGCCCTGGCCGCCAGCTCGCGCCCGCCGACCACCAGCTGCGCGCGGGCGGCGCAGCGCTGCCGGAAGCCGGCGCTCGCGATGGCGTCCAGCGCCAGCCGCGCCGCGACCGGCGGCCCGTCGACGTGGCGGCCCAGCCCGGCGACGTACGCCCGGGCGGCCTCCGCGTCGGCACGCGGGATCGCTCCGCGGACGACGAGCTCGACCGTCAGCGTCGACGCGGCGCGCTCGGCGGGAAGGTGGGGTTCGAGCCACTGGCGCAGCTGCGGTTCGGGGGCCGCGCCGACGAGGCGGTCGGCCTCCTCGCCGTCGCGGAAGAGGACGAGCAGGGGAATGCTCTGCGCGCCGTACCGCGCCGCGACGTCCGGCGCACCGTCGACGTCCAGCTTCACGACCTTCAGGCGGCCCGCCAGCTCCCGGCCGAGGCGCTCCACGATCGGGCCGATCATGCGGCACGGCGCGCACCACTCGGCCCAGAAGTCGACGAGCACCGGCACGTCGGCGTCGATCGCGGCGGCGAACGCGTGCCCGTCCGCGTCGACGATCCACGGGAGCGGCTCGTGACAGACCGCGCAGCGCGGCACGCCGCGCGCGGCGACCGCCACGCGGTTCTTCCTGCCGCAGTTCGTGCACGCGACGATCGCCGGCGATGCCATGGTCATTCGGGGCCGTATCTAGGGCGGTCCGGCTCGCTGTCAACGGCGTCGCGGAGCCTCGACAGCGCCCGTTCCTCGATCTGGCGCACGCGCTCGGCGCTCACGCCCAGGCGCTCCGCGAGCTCGCGCAGCGTCAGCTCGGCGCAGTCGAGCCCGAAGCGTCCGTTGAGGATCGTGCGTTCGCGCTCGCTCAGGCCCTCGAGCAGGCGGAGCGTGCGCTCGACCTCGAGCCGGTGCGGCACGCGCTCGAACGCGGCCTCGGCCTGCGGGTCGGCGAGCAGGTCGCCGAATGTGCCGACGACGCCCTCGTCTCCCGTGACGGGCTCCTCGAGCGCTCGCGCGCTGCGCTCCGCCAGGACGAGGCTCTCGATCTGCCGGCGCGGGAGGTGCGTCTCGTCGGCCAGCTCCCGCAGCGACGGCTCCTTGCCGCGGGCCTGCAGGTGCTCGCGGCGAGCGTCCTTGACCCGCGCGAGCTGGCGCGCCGCCCGGTCGGAGAGGACGACCGGCCGGGTCAGCTCGGCGACGAGCTGCTGCATCGCCTGGCGGACCCACCACGACGCGTAGGCCCAGAACGGCGTGCCCTGCTCGAGGTCGTAGCGGCCGAGGGCGCGCAGGAGGCCGACGACGCCCTCCTGCATGAGCTCGCCCCGGTCGACGGCCGGGGAACCGCGATAGATGCGGGCCACGCCGCCGACGAGCGGCATGAACGCATCGATCAGCCGATCGCGCGAGGCGCGATCGCCGCCCTGGGCGGCCCGGACCAGCTCGCGCTCGCGCTCCAGCGAGAGGCGGGCGGCCCGGGGACCATCGCAGACGGCCTCCACGGCTATCCGGTCTTGACGTCGATCCGGCGCGGGCGCTCCTGCTCCGGTTTTGGGATCCTCACGGTCAGGACCCCGTCGCGAAGCTCGGCCTCGATGTGCTCGGCGTCGGCGTCTCCGGGCAGCGTGATGTGGTAGTCGAACTCGCCCGTCTTGCGGGTCCGCCGGCGCAGGATGCCCTCCCGCCGGCGCTCCTTGATCTCGCCGGAGATCGCGAGCTCGGACCCGCGGACCTCGACGTTGACGTCCTCGGGCTTGACGCCGGGCAGGTCGGCCTCGACGATCCACGCGTCCTCGGTCTCCTCGATGTCGACGAGCGGGATGAACGGCGCGGTGCCGTCGCCGTCGGGGGCGGTGCGCTGCATCAGTTGTGCGAGCTGATCCTGGAGCCCTTCGAGCTCCCGGAACGGGTCCCAGCGCCGCACGGGCTGGGGAGCGGTGTCACGGCGTCGCACGGGGAGGGCCATGGGGCTCCTTTCGCGTTCGCGAGCATGCGTGACCCCAGGGGCGACCCTGTCAGCGTGCAGCGGACTCATTGGAGCCTGAGACACATCTGCCTCCTGGGGCCGGACTTCGCGCTACGGCGGTCCTGGCGCGGCCCGTGCGGCGAGCCGAGACGCGTTCCCGTCGGAGAAGGAGCGGCTCAACCAGTGGAGGCGACCGAACCGCTGAACTCGGTGATACGGCCACAGATGCCGATGTCAAGCGACGGTCTGCAAACGTCCGCAAAATGCGGGGAAATACCTTCGGGGGTGCGTAGAGATCTGACGCTAGGGAGCTGTCGTCGTCAGGTTGACCGGAGCGCGACGCCGGCCTCGCGGGTCGCGACGCGGAACGTGAAGCTCTCGACGAGGTACAGCGACACGGCCTCGACGTCGTGGCCGTCGTAGCCGATCGCCAACGTCCTGGCCGCAGTCGAACAGGAAGTCGCCGCCGCGGAGGCTCAGGACGACGGCGCCGTCGACGCCGGGCGCCCAGACGAAGGGGCCGCCGAGGATCTGCCGCAGGTGTTCGAACAGCGGGTACCCGCCGTGCTCGGTGGTCTCGATCACCGCGGTGTACAGGGCCGGCCCGAGCGCCATCCCGTACGGGCCGCCGACACCCGACCGGAGCATGACCTCCACGGCCTGTGCCACGTGCGTCGGGCACGTCGTGACGTCGTCGCCCAGCACGATCGGCGCGTGCGGGGACGCGTCGGCGACGCCGCCGAAGACGGCCGTGTTCTCGGCCACCGCGATCCGGCGCGCCGCCTCGGCCAGGTCGTCGAGGTCGGGATTCTCGGCGCCGCGATCGATGTCGGCCAGCTCGGCGCGGGACACCGTGAAGGGTGCACGGTGCTCGACCACCGGCAGCACGACCCTGCGCAGTGCGGACACGCCCTCGCCCGCGCCCGCGGCGACCGGCTCGGTCCGCCCCAGGTTGGTCGCCGAGTGCTCCCAGCCGTGGGGCCCGGCGAAGTCGACGAGCTTGCGCGAGGCCAGCGCCGTCTCCAGCTGCCGGCGCGCCTCCTCCTCGATCAGCTCCCAGGCCTTCGCGGTGACCGGTGCGAGCGAGCGCAGCAACTGGTTCACGGTTCGTCCCCCTTCAGGCCGCCGATCCCCAGCGAGCCGTCGCCGCCGTCGTCGCCGTGGATGACCTGCTCCTCGGCGACCTCCGCGCGCTCGACGATCGCGCCCGGCTGGAACAGCACGCGCTCGGCGATCTCGCGCCACATCGGCGTGCGGCGCAGGAGGAACTCGAGGTCCATGCTGAAGTGGTTGAACTCCTCCTCCTGCGCCTGGCGCATGATCGCCGCGGCCTCGGGGTCGGGCTCGATCGCGAGGCGCTGCTCGTACCAGCCGATCGCCTCGGCCTCCTCGACGAGCGACGCGCACATGCGCGCGAACGTCCGCACGTGCCCCGGCAGCTCCTCCGGCGGCTCGTGGTACTGGTCGGTGCCCATGCCCGAACGCTCGTAGGCCGCGGCCACTTGAACGCCAGCCCGTCCGCCTTAACCAGAGGAGGGACAAGCCCGCGTTCCGGGAGGTATGGCAATGGCCAAGGCGGTCGGGATCGACCTGGGCACGACCAACTCGGTCGTGGCCGCGACGATGGAAGGTGGACAGGCGGAGGTGATCCCGAACGCCGAGGGCGCGCGGACCACGCCGTCGGTGGTCGCGTTCACGGAGGACGGCGAGCGCCTGGTCGGGCAGGTTGCCAAGCGCCAGGCGATCCTCAACCCCGAGGCGACCGTCTACTCGGCCAAGCGGTTCATCGGCCGCAAGTGGGACGAGGTCACCGAGGAGGCGAAGATCGTCTCCTACAAGGTCGTCAAGGGCCCCAACGACGCGGTCCGGTTCGAGATCCGCGGCAAGCAGTACTCGCCGGAGGAGATCTCGGCCCTGATCCTGCGCAAGCTGGCGGAGGACGCCGCCAAGTCCCTCGGCGAGCGCGTGACCGAGGCGGTCATCACCGTGCCGGCCTACTTCAACGACGCCCAGCGCCAGGCGACCAAGGACGCGGGTCAGATCGCCGGCCTCGAGGTCCTGCGGATCATCAACGAGCCGACCGCCGCGGCGCTCGCGTACGGGCTCGACAAGAAGGGCCAGGAGACCGTCCTCGTGTTCGACCTCGGCGGCGGCACGTTCGACGTCTCGATCCTCGACGTCGGCGACGGCGTGGTCGAGGTCCGGTCGACCAACGGCGACGGCCACCTCGGCGGCGACGACTTCGACAAGCGGATCGTCGACTGGATGGCCGACGAGTTCAAGAAGGACCAGGGCATCGACCTGCGCTCGGATCCGCAGGCGCTCCAGCGGCTGTACGAGGGCGCCGAGCGCGCGAAGGTCGAGCTGTCCAGCCGGACGCAGACGCAGATCAACCTGCCGTTCATCACCGCCGACGCGTCGGGGCCCAAGCACCTGAACATGACGCTCAGCCGCGCCCAGTTCGAGCAGCTGAGCGCCGACCTGATCGAGCGCACGCGCGGGCCCGTCGAGCGGGCGCTGTCGGACGCCAAGATGACCGCCGACGACATCGACGAGGTGATCCTCGTCGGCGGCTCGACGCGGATCCCGGCGGTCCAGAGCCTCGTCCGCAAGCTCACCGGCGGCAAGGACCCGAACATGACCGTCAACCCGGACGAGGTGGTGGCCATCGGCGCCGCCCTGCAGGCCGGCGTGCTCAAGGGCGAGGTCGAGGACGTCGTGCTGCTCGACGTCACGCCGCTGTCGCTCGGCCTGGAGACGATGGGCGGCGTCATGACGAAGGTGATCGAGCGCAACACGACGATCCCCGCCCGGCGCACGGAGGTGTTCTCGACGGCGGAGGACAACCAGACCGCGGTCGACATCGTCGTCCTCCAGGGCGAGCGCGAGCTGGCGGCCGACAACCGGCAGCTGGCGCGCTTCCGGCTCGAGGGGATCCGCCCGGCGCCGCGCGGCGTGCCGCAGATCGAGGTGACGTTCGACATCGACGCCAACGGGATCCTGCACGTGTCCGCGCGCGACAAGGACACCGGGGTCGAGCAGCAGGTGACGATCTCCGAGAGCAGCAACCTCGACCAGGGCGAGGTCGAGCGGATGGTGCGCGAGGCCGAGCAGCACGCGCAGGAGGACCGCCGCCGGCGCGAGGAGATCGACGCCCGCAACGAGCTCGACACCCTCGCCTACCGGGTCGAGCAGCTCGTCAGCGAGCTCCAGGACCGGCTCCCGGTGCACGAGAAGGCGCGCGCGGACCAGCTCGTCGCCGACGCCCGCCAGGCCATCCAGGAGCAGGCCGGCCTCGATCGCGTGCGGCCGCTGATCGCCGACGCGCAGCAGCTGATCTCGGCGCTGCCGGCGAGCGCGGCCGCGGCGGCGGGCGCCCAGACCGGCAACGGCGCCGGCGGCACCGAGACCGCGGACGAGGACGAGGAGGTCGTCGATGCCGAGTTCACGCGCGAGTGAGGAGCAGCAGCACGAGCAGGCCGCCGAGCCCGAGCGCGACCTCCAGGCCGAGCTGGAGCAGATGGAGGACCGCTTCAAGCGGGCGCTCGCCGACCTCGACAACTACCGCAAGCGCTCGGCGCGCGAGCTGGAGCGCCTGGTCGCCGAGCGCGGCGACGCCGCGCTGCTCGAGTGGCTCGAGGTCGTCGACGGCGTCGAGCGGGCGCTGCGCCAGAAGCCGGCCAACCCGCTGTACGACGGCCTGCGGGCGGTGCTCGACCACATGGACTCGATCCTCGCCAGGCAGGGCGTCCGCCGCATCGGCGAGCGCGGCGAGCCGTTCGACCCGAACCGCCACGAGGCCGTCGAGGTCCGCGAGACCGACGAGGCGCCGGACCGCACGGTCGTCGAGGTCTACAGGTCCGGCTACGCCCGCGGCGACCACATCCTCCGGCCGGCCCAGGTCGCCGTGGCCCGCGCTCCGCGGGTGGGCGGGCCTGACACCTGATGGCCGTCGGATACCGCGACTACTACGAGGTCCTCGGCGTCCCGCGCGACGCGAGCCAGGAGGACATCCGTGCCGCCCACCGCAGGCTGGCGCGCCAGTACCACCCCGACGTCAACAAGGAGCCGGGTGCCGAGGACCGCTTCAAGGAGATCTCGGAGGCCTACGAGGTGCTCCGCGACCCCGAGAAGCGCGAGCGCTACGACCGCCTCGGCGCGAACTGGCGCGCGGGCCAGGACGTGTCCGGCAGCTCCGGCTTCGAGGGCTTCGGCGGGGGCGGGGGAGGCTTCGAGGACGTCCGCGTCGACTTCGGCGGAGCGGGCGACTTCAGCGACTTCTTCGAGGGCCTGTTCGGCGGCCGCGGGAGGCGGAGCGGCCGCGGCGGCTTCGGCGCAGGCTTCTCGACCCGCGGCGCCGACCAGGAGGCGGTGCTCGAGCTGTCGCTCGAGGAGGCGGCCCGCGGCGGACGGCGGCGGATCTCGCTCGGCGGCGGGCGGGACTTCGAGGTCGAGATCCCGCCTGGAGTCCGCGACGGCCAGCGGATCCGCCTCGCCGGCGAGGGCGGCGGTGGCATCGGCGGCGGGCCGTCCGGCGACCTGTTCCTGCGCGTCCGCGTGCGGCCCGACAAGCGGTTCCGGATCGAGGGCAACGACGTGTACACCGACGTGCCCGTCGCCCCGTGGGAGGCGGCGCTCGGCGCGCAGGTCGAGGTGCCGACGCCGACCGGCTCGGCCCAGGTCACGGTGCCGCACGGCTCGTCGTGCGGGCGCAGGCTGCGTCTGCGCGGCGAGGGCCTCGGCGGCGGCGACCTCTATGCGGTCGTGCAGATCCGCGTGCCGAAGACGCTGAGCGCCCAGGAGCGTGAGCTCTTCGAGCGGCTCGCGGAGGTGTCCGACTTCAACCCGCGCCGGTCCCGGCGGCGAAGCAGAGCATGAGGTGAATGGCATGGATCCGAACCGGCTCACGCAGAAGTCCCAGGAGGCCCTGCACGACGCGCAGACCAAGGCGCTTCGCTACGGGCACACCGAGGTCGACACCGAGCACGTGCTGCTCGCGCTGCTCGACGATCCCGACGGCCTGATCGGCCGGCTGCTGCTGCGCATGGACGCCGACGCCGGACGCCCTGCGCGCCGCGGTCGAGCGTCACCTCGAGGGGCGCCCGCGCACGAGCGGGCCGGGCGCGGCGCCGGGCCAGGTCTACGTCTCGCGCGGCGCTGAGCCAGGTCGCTCGACGCCGCCGAGCACGAGGCCGAGCGGCTGAAGGACGAGTACGTCTCGGTCGAGCACCTCGTCCTGGCCATGCTCGAGACCGGCGTCAGGGCCGGCGCCGGCCAGATCCTGCGCGAGCACGGCGATCACGCGCGAGCGCCTGCTCGAGGTGCTCAACGACGTGCGCGGGCAGCCAGCGCGTGACGAGCGCGATGCCCGAGGCGGCGTACGAGGCGCTGGAGAAGTACGGCCGCGACCTCGTCGAGGAGGCGCGCCGCGGCCGCCTGGACCCGGTGATCGGGCGCGACGAGGAGATCCGCCGCGTGATCCAGATCCTCTCGCGCAAGACGAAGAACAACCCGGTGCTGATCGGCGATCCCGGCGTCGGCAAGACGGCGATCGTCGAGGGCCTCGCCCAGCGGATCGTGCGCGGCGACGTGCCGGAGGGCCTGCGCGACAAGACCGTCTTCGCGCTCGACATGGGCTCGCTGGTCGCCGGCGCCAAGTACCGCGGCGAGTTCGAGGAGCGGCTGAAGGCCGTGCTGCAGGAGGTCAAGGCGGCGGAGGGCCGGATCCTGCTGTTCATCGACGAGCTGCACACGGTCGTCGGCGCGGGCGCCGCCGAGGGCGCGATGGACGCCGGCAACATGCTCAAGCCGATGCTCGCGCGCGGCGAGCTGCACTGCATCGGCGCGACCACGCTCGCCGAGTACCGCAAGCACATCGAGAAGGACGCCGCGCTCGAGCGCCGGTTCCAGCCGGTGTTGGTCGACGAGCCGAGCGTGGAGGACACGATCTCGATCCTGCGCGGACTGCGCGAGCGCTTCGAGGTCCATCACGGCGTCCGGATCCAGGACGCCGCGCTGGTCGCCGCGGCGACGCTCTCGCACCGCTACATCACCGACCGCTTCCTGCCCGACAAGGCGATCGACCTCGTCGACGAGGCGTGCGCGGTGATCCGCACCGAGATCGACTCGCTGCCGCAGGAGCTCGACGCGATCACGCGCCGGGTGATGCGGCTCGAGATCGAGGAGGCGGCGCTCGAGAAGGAGACCGACGCCGCCAGCCGCGAGCGGCTCGAGGCGCTGCGCAGGGAGCTCGCGGACCTGCGCGCGGAGCGCGACGCGATGATGGCCCAGTGGGAGGCCGAGCGACAGGCGATCAAGCGCCTGCAGGCGCTCCGGCAGGAGCTCGAGGAGGTGCGCCGCGAGATCGAGGACGCGGAGCGCCGGTACGACCTCAACCGCGCCGCCGAGCTGCGGCACGGGAGGCTGCCCGAGCTCGAGCGGCGGCTGGAGTCCGAGGAGCAGCGGCTGGCCGAGCGAAGCGGCGAGCGGCTGCTGCGGGAGGAGGTCACCGAGGACGAGATCGCCGAGATCGTGTCCCGCTGGACCGGCATCCCGCTCGCGCGGCTGATGGAGGGCGAGCGCGAGAAGCTGCTGCGGCTCGACGAGGTCCTGCACGAGCGCGTGATCGGCCAGGACGAGGCGGTCCGGCTGGTGGCCGACGCCGTCATCCGGGCGCGCGCCGGGATCAAGGATCCCCGGCGCCCGATCGGCTCGTTCATCTTCCTCGGCCCGACCGGCGTCGGGAAGACCGAGCTGTCGCGGGCGCTGGCCGAGGCGCTGTTCGACTCCGAGGACAACATCGTCCGCCTCGACATGTCGGAGTACCAGGAGCGCCACACCGTGAGCCGCCTGATGGGCGCGCCTCCGGGCTACGTCGGCTTCGAGGAGGGCGGCCAGCTGACCGAGGCGGTCCGCCGCAAGCCGTACTCGGTCGTGCTGTTCGACGAGATCGAGAAGGCGCACCCGGACGTGTTCAACACGCTGCTGCAGATCCTCGACGACGGCCGGCTGACGGACTCCCAGGGCCGCACGGTCGACTTCCGCAACACCGTGATCATCATGACCTCGAACATCGGCTCGGTCTACCTCCTCGACGGCGTGACCGCGGAGGGCGAGATCGACCCGGAGGCTCGCGATCGGGTGATGGGCGAGCTGCGCGGCCACTTCCGCCCGGAGTTCCTCAACCGCGTCGACGAGATCGTGCTGTTCAAGCCGCTCACCCTGGCCGAGATCGAGCGCATCGTCGAGCTCCAGATCCGCGACGTGCAGCGGCGGCTCGCCGACCGGCGCCTCACGCTCGAGCTCAGCGAGGCGGCCGAAGCCCTGATCGCGCGCGAGGGCTACGACCCCGTGTACGGCGCTCGCCCCCTGCGCCGGTTCATCCAGCGCGAGGTCGAGACGCGGATCGGCCGTGCGCTGGTCGCGGGCGACATCCGCGACGGGGCCACGATCATCGTCGACGCCGAGGGCGACGAGCTGGTCGTGCGCTGGCGCAACGTGGACGAGGAGCGCGCGGCGCCCGGAGGCGGTGACGGCGGCCGCCTGACCTCGGTTGCCGATCGCGGCCGCGGGCCTAGTTACAGGGCGCGTGAACCCGGAGTCCCAGCTGGGCCGGATCGTCCGGGGAGGCGTTGCCCGCGCGGGGCGCGCCCCGGCGGCTCGCGACCGGCTGCTGTTCCGGCGCTATCGCGACGCGGACGACCCGGTCGATCGCGACGAGCTGGTCCGGCGGTTCATGCCGCTGGCCCGCCAGCTCGCGGCGCGCTACGCCGGCGGCGGCGAGCCCTACGACGACCTGCTCCAGGTCGCGTGCCTCGCGCTCGTGCGCTGCCATCGACCGCTTCGATCCCGATCGCGGCGTGGCGTTCTCGAGCTTCGCCGTCCCGACGATCCGCGGCGAGATCAAGCGCCACTACCGCGACAGGACCTGGGCGGTGCGCGTCCCGCGCGACCTCCAGGAGCTCGCGGTGGCGGCGACGGCGGAGCGAGAGCGCCTGAGCGCCGACCTCGGTCGCTCGCCGACGGATCGCGAGCTCGCGGAGCGTCTGCACGTCAGCGAGAGCGCGCTGCATCAGCGCGGTGCTCGCGGGCGCACGCCCACGAGCGCCATGTCGCTCGAGGCTGCCGCGCGGCGAGGACGACGCCGAGCTCACGCTGGGCGACACAATCCAGTGCCACGAGCGCGGCTACGACGTCGCGGACGCGCGCGCATCGCTCGACCGCCTGCTCGGCACCCTCTGCCGGCGCGACCGCGAGGTCCTGCGCCTGCGCTTCGAGGAGGACCTCACGCAGCGGGAGATCGGCCTGCGGATCGGCGTCTCGCAGATGCACGTCTCGCGGATCATCCGCGGCGCCATCGAGGAGCTCGGCGAGACCGCGGAGAGGCTCGCGCCCGCGGGCGCCCGGTCGTGATCAGCCGTCGCGCGCCCGAACCACGATGACGGGAGTCCGCGCCTCGCGGACGACCGCCCGGGTCGTGCTCCCCAGTAGCCCGCCGTGCGGGTGTGCGCCCACGACGATCGCTCGCGCGTCGCGCTCGCCCGCGATCCTCAGCAGCGTCTCCGCGACGGTGATCTCCGGGTCCTCGGCGACGACGAGCGCGTCGGCCTCCAGACCGAGCGAGCGGGCGAGCGCGGCGGCGCGCTGGGCGGAGCGCTGGGCGCCCTCGTACAGCGCGCGGTCGGTCTCCAGCGCCGCGCGGATGTCCAGCGGCGCGGGCGGCAGGCCGACCGAGCTGGTGGGCAGCTCGATCAGCTCGAAGGCCAGGCCCGCCTTCCATACGACCACGACCAGGGCGGGGCGTCCGGACAGCAGGTCGGCTGCCTCGCGTATCGCGTGCTCCGACGTCGGCGTCCCGTCGTAGCCGATCATGATCGGGCTGGAACGCATCGCCGGGATCTCTAGGGCGCCGCCGACAGCCGTCAAGGATGCGGCTTCGCGGCATTCCCGGCGCGGGGCTGTCGCCGACCAGGTCGGACGAGCTGGCCTCACCGCCGGGGGGACTAGACGCCGCGCTCTGGCGTCCTACTGACGAACGAGATGACGGACATCGCGACGTGGACACGGCGATTCGAAGACCGGACAGACGCTGGCAGGCAGCTCGCAGAGCGGCTGCGCACTACGCCGGCCGGGAGATGTCGTCGTCCTCGGCCTGCCGCGCGGTGGAGTGCCGGTCGCGTTCGAGGTCGCACGGACGCTGCAGGCCCCGCTCGACGTCTTCGTCGTCCGCAAGCTCGGCGTGCCAGGGCACGAGGAGCTGGCGCTCGGCGCGATCGCGACCGGTGGCGTGCGGGTGCTCGACCGCGAGCTCCTCGAGCGCCTGATCTGCCCGCGGAGTGGGTCGAGGCGATCGATGCGAAGGAGCGCCGCGAGCTCGAGCGCCGCGAGCGCGCCTACCGCGGCGACCGGCCGCCGCCCGACCTCGCGGGCCGCACCGTGATCCTCGTCGACGACGGCCTCGCCACCGGCTCGACCATGCTCGCCGCCGTCCGATGCCGTCCGGCTCGACGATCCCGCGCGGATCGTCGTCGCGGCGCCCGTCGCCGACCCGGAGGTGTGCGAGGCGCTTCGCGACGCTAGGCCGACGAGGTCGTGTGCCTGCGCTGACCCCGCGGCCCTCCGCGGGCCGTGGGCGCCTGGTACGAGGACTTCGCGCAGACGACCGACGACGAGGTGCGCGCGTTGCTCGAACGCGCCGCGGCACCCGCCGGTCGCTCGCGTGCGGCTTCCGAGCCGTGCGCCCGCTCACGGGCGAGGTCGGCGACTACGACGAGCTCGCTCGAACGCGCCGCCGGCGCTCGCACTACGTCCTCCTCGGCGAGGCGTCGCACGGGACGCACGAGTTCTACCGCGAGCGCGCGGAGATCACGAAGCGCCTGATCGCGGAGGCGGGCTTCACCGCGGTCGCGGTCGAGGCGGACTGGCCCGACGCCTATCGCGTCAACCGCTACGTGCGCGGCGCGGGCGACGACGCCGACGCCGACGAGGCGCTGGGCGACTTCGAGCGCTTCCCCGCCTGGATGTGGCGCAACGTCGAGGTGGCCGAGTTCGTCACGCTGCTTCGCGAGTGGAACGACGCGCTCGCCGGAGGACGCCCGCAAGGTCGGGTTCTACGGCCTCGACCTGTACAGCCTCTACACGTCGATGGAGGCGGTGTCGAGTTACCTGGAGCAGATCGACCCGGGCGGCCGCCGCGCGGGCCGCGCGCAGCGCTACGCCTGCTTCGACCAGTTCGGCCGCGATCCGCAGGTCTACGCGTACGAGGCCGGGCTCGCGGGCGCCGGAGCCGTGCGAGCAGCGAGGCGGTGCAGCAGCTCCTCGAGCTGCAGCGCCTGGCGGCCGAGGCCGCGCGGCGCGACGGGCACGTGGACGCCGACCGCCACTTCTACGCCGAGCAGAACGCGCGGCTCGTCGTCGAACGCCGAGGAGTACTACCGGGCGATGTTCCGCGGCGGCGTCGAGAGCTGGAACCTGCGCGACCGGCACATGGCCGAGACGCTCGACGCGCTCGTGGCGCACCTGGAGCGCGACGGCGGGCCGGCGAAGGTCGTGGTGTGGGCGCACAACTCCCACCTCGGCGACGCACGCGCGACCGAGCTCGCGCAGACCGGCGAGCTGAACCTCGGCCAGCTCGTGCGCGAGCAGGCACGCGACCGGCGACGCGCTGCTCGTCGGCTTCACCACCTACGACGGCACGGTCACCGCGGCATCGGACTGGGGCGGCCCCGCCGAGCGCAAGCGCGTCCGCCGCGCGCTCCCGGGCAGCTGGGAGGAGCTGTTCCACGAGCGCGACCGGCCCGCGTTCCTGCTCGATCCCGGTTCGAGCTGCAGCGGCCGGCGCCTGGAGCGCGCGATCGGCGTCGTCTACCGGCCCGAGACCGAGCGGCATGTCGCACTACTTCCACGCCCGCCTCGCCGATCAGTTCGACGCCGTCGTCCACATCGACGCGACCACCGCGTGGAGCCGCTGGAGCGCACCAGCGAGTGGGAGGCCGGCGAGCTGCCCGAGACGTATCCATGGGGCCTCTGACCACGCCGATGGCGGTCAGGGTGCACCGACCGGGATACCACCACGCCCAGAGACTGGTCGCCGACCGCAAGTTCGTGCTCGACGACCGCGACGACTGGAGCGAGCACCAGCCCTCCGCGGCAAGGAGAACGCGTTCATCGACGCGCACGGCTATGCCGGTACGGGCGCTGGCACCTCGCGATCGACGAGAGCGCCCGCCGGACACGAAGGGCCGCTACAAGTTCCCGTCGGGGACTTCAGCGCCGTGCACCGCTGCGCGATCCTCGCCGCGGAGTCCCGGGCGGGCCAGCGCAAGTACGCCGATGTCCAGCTTGCCGCGGCCCATGTGCACGGCATGCTCGAGGGGTTGCGAACGTCGAGCGGGCGCTGATCAGCGCCTGTGGCCCAGGCCCGGGACTCATCGGATGACAAGGGCCTGTCGCTGACCGGCCTGGTGATCGCCAGCGTGTCGAGCGCTGCCGCTGCGGTGGTCGTCCACACGCTGTGGGAGCCCGGCACAATCATCGGCGCCGCCCTCACCCCGGTGCTGATGACGCTGTTCGCGGAGGCGCTCCGCGTCCTGCCGAGCGCGTCACGGTGCGCAGGCGCGGCGGCGACGCCCACGACGCGACGATCGAGGTCGAGCGTCCCAAGGCGGCGCTGGCGGCGGGCCGTTCTCAGCGGGCTGGCGGCGTTCGCGCCTGGGCGCCGCCGGACTGACCGTCACCGAGCTCGTGCTGGACCGTGCGGTCGCCGACCGCGAGGCCGGCACCACGCTGCTCGACCGCGGCAAGCAACCCTCGCCCTTCGGCGACGTTCTCCATCGGATAGTGGCAAGCGGATTGGACCCGCGAGTCACGCCGGAGGCCTTGACCGCGGACGGCCTATCGGTCGGATGGATGCCCGGAGGCCCGTCGGCAACCCTGCGTCAACGGCGGCACGTGACGGCGGCTGGTTCGGCGACGCGGCTCATGGGCGACCTGACCGTCCCGCGTGACACGATCGGCACGGTCGTCTTCGCGCATGGGCCGTCAGCGGACGTCTCAGCCCCCGCCACCAGCACGTCCCGGCAGAGCTCGCGCGTGGCGGCCTCGCGACCTTGCTCATGGATCTGCTGACCAGCGGCTGACGAGGCGAGCGATCGCGGGACCGGGCACCTGCGGTTCGACGCCCGGCTGCTCTCCGAGCGCGTGATCGCCGCGATCGACTGGCTGGAGTCCGACGAGCAGGCCGGGCGGCGAGGAAATCCGGGGGCTGCTGGTCGGTTGTGCCGGGGGCCCGGTCGCCCTAACTACGCACGGGACCGACTACGGCGACAGGCACGAGGAGGACAGCATGCAGACGCTCGAGGACGTGCAGGCGTGGCGTGGGATGAAGATGGTCGATGCCGACGGTGACAAGATCGGCACGATCGAGGACATCCTGCTGGACCGTCAGACCGGCGAGCCCGCGTGGGCGGCGGTGAAGACGGGTCTGTTCGGCCGCAAGCACACCCTGGTCCCGATCCGCGACGCGGAGGTCACGGGCGAGGGCGAGGTACGGGTCCCGCTGGACAAGGAGAAGGTCAAGCACGCCCCGCGGATCGAGCCCGACGGCGAGCTCTCGCCCGAAGAGGAGCGCAGACTCTGGGAGCACTACGGCCTCTCGGACTACGACGAGTGGCAGGGCGACGATCGCACGCGCGGCGCTGGGCCTGCCCGACGAGGACGAGGACCGCGGCCGGCAGGAGACGGCGCAGGC
>CAWJNK010000004.1:0-89826 GCA_963844205.1 uncultured Solirubrobacteraceae bacterium | reverse complement strand
CGCCTACCTGCGCCACAGGCTTGACCAGGCCGGCCAGTGACTGCTGCAACGAGGCAGACACGAGAGCGCGCCGTCCGTTCGGACGAGTGGCCGCGCGAAGCGGCACTCAGCCACCGGCGACGTGGCCGCCGGCTGGGGGTGCATGGACGGACTCAGACATGCACGGTGGGCCGGTAGATGAGCTCTTGGATGTTGCCGTCGAGCGTCCGGCGCTCGATCAGCTCGAGGTCGAAGTCGGCCGCACCCTGGAAGATCGGGTCCAGCCCGGTCTGACCGGTGATCACAGGGAAGAGCGTCACCTGGACGCGGTCGACCAGACCGGCGGCCATCAGCGCCCGGTTCATCGACAGGCTGCCGTGCGAGCGCAACGGCACCTCGGACTCCTGCTTGAGCCGGGCGACGACATCGACGGCGTCACCGGTAACGACGGTCGCGTTAGGCCAGTCGAGGGGTCCTTCCAGTGTCGTCGACACCACCGTTGCCGGCAGGCTCCTCATCCGCGTGACCCACGGGTCACGCACCTCGGACTCCTCGGTGCTCGAGGCCAGCATCCGCGCGAACGCCCGATACGTGTTGGCCCCGAAGACCATCCGCTGCTCCTCGCCGTACAAGGCGAGGCGGTGGTCGAGCAGCTCTGGGCCTTGCTTGCCCCAGTAGCCGGTCCAGTTGCCACTGGCGGCGCCGAAGCCGTCGAGGCTGGAAAAGACGTCGAATGTGTAGGTAGCGGTCATGATGCTCTCCTCGAGTGCGGTTGATCGCGTGTTTGGGTTACAGACCGGCAACCACGGCGAGACTCATCGCCGTCGGACCCGGATGCGGCCCAGGACCCGACCACGGCCAGGACGCTGGCGTCGTCGGCAACACGGCGGGCGGGAAAAGAGCCTGGCACGCCGGATCCACAGGTCGTGACTGTTCTCCGCGCTGTCGTTCGTCGCGCATTGCGGTAGTGCGACAGGCACTCAAGATGCCGCCTCTCCACGACGCGACAATCTGCGCCGACGGCCGACAGCATGCCCACTCGACGCGATTGCCGGCTCGGTCCTTGTCTCGTGCGAGATCGTGACGGATCGCGACCGCGGCTCGCTAGCGCCGCGCGGCGCTCACGGGCGTGCGCGCTACGCTGGGGGTGTCAGACAGCGATGGCAACCTGAGGGCGAGACCTTCATCTGAACGTCCCCTTCCCGCGAAAGCCGCCTGATCTTCTGATGGCCGAGAGTCCACCTGCGGGTGGGCTTTCCGCGTTAACAGGCCCGCAGTGCGCCCCTCCGGCGGTGCGCCGGATCAGGGCAGGATGTCGTTCAGCGTCGCCGTGAAGCGCTCGCCCGACTCCTCGAGCTCGCCCTCGATGTGCAGGCGCGCCGGGCCGGTCTCGGTCCACAGCTCGAGGAAGTAGGCCCAGCCCGGCATGTCCGGGTCGTCGGATTTGGCGATCGTCTCGACCCGGTAGATCTCGCGTGGCGGCAGCACCAACGACTCGGGGCAGTCGTCCTCGACGCGACGGCGCAGGTCCTCGATTTCGAGACGGTCGCGAGACATGACGCGGAGCTCCTCGTAGTCGCCGTCCACGACGAGTTCGACGATGCTCTCGAGTGCCCGGTACATCGGGTCGGGCATCAGCTCGAGCCCTTCAGGAATCTCCTCCGGCCCGCCCAACTCGTAGCTCGGCGTCAGGCTGAGCCGGTTGTAGAAGTAGTCCTCGCACGCCGCGCGCGCCTGGCGGCGGATGCCCTTGGACAACCCCGCGGCGCCGAGTGCGAAGACCCCCGCCTCGATCGCTTCCTCGAGCGTCCCGTGGCGGCGCGTCACCTGCGCGGTGACCGCGCGACCGTGTTCGGTGTCGCGCGCCGTCGATGAGCCGTCCATCAGAATCGAGGGAGCATCGTGGCGGCTGTAGCCCGCGCAGGCCCGCACCGCGGAGTGAAGGACGATGAGGTGGTCGCCCATTACGCCGGCGCGGGTGAGGCGTCGCCGGGCGTCATCCGGATCGACCAGCTCGTCGAAGGCCTGGTAGTAGCGCCGCCACGACCCCCATCCTACGAACGCAGAACGACCTCCGTCGCGTCTGACGATGATTCGAAAGCCGCAGTGCCTGGGCGGGTGGAGAGTGCGCCGTTCGCGCAAAGCGCAACTCCGCGCCGGAGGCGCTCGAGTGCTCCTGGCAGGCGAAAGCAGCAGTCAGCGGCGACCGCGCGAGTTCCACGCGATGAGCGCCTCGGCCGCTCGGCGGTCACGTTCCGGTCGGTCGTCAAGGCCCATATCCATCGTCCACCTTCGTGCGGGATACTGCGCCAGCCACTGCACGTCGCCGCCGCGGCCGAGGTCGCTGAGTATCGCTGGCATCTGCGGCTGTCGGGAAAGATTCGTCGGTGTGGAAAGCTCCGATGGCGATGACGAGGCGCGCTGGATGGTCGCGATCGGCCGTCCGCAGGAGGCATAACCGGACCAGCCACAGGGAGGTCCTGGATGAAGGCGATTGTGGTGACGGACGAGGCTGCGGGAACGGCCGGGATGACGCTGGTCGAGCGGCCCGAGCCGCCGGCGGCGATAAACGACGTCATCGTTCAGATTCATGCGTCGGGATTCGTCCCGACCGAGATGGCGTGGCCCTCGACCTGGACCGATCGCCGCGACCATGACCGAACACCGTCGATCCCTGGGCACGAGCTGGCCGGAGTGGTCAGCGCCCTCGGGTACGGCACGACGGGGGTGTCGGTGGGACAGCGGGTGTTCGGCCTCGCGGACTGGCATCGCGACGGCACCCTGGCGGAGTACGTCGCGATCGAGGCACGCAACCTCGCGCCGCTGCCGGGCGACATCGAGTTCACCGTCGGCGCGAGCCTGCCAATCTCCGGCCTGACCGCGTGGCAGGGCCTGTTCGACCACGGCCACCTTCAGGCGGGGCAGAGCGTCCTCGCGCACGGCGCGGCCGGCGCAGTCGGGACGATGGTGACGCAACTCGCACGTGAGGCCGGTGCCTACGTAATCGGCACCGGGCGCGCCGCCGACCGCCAGAAGGCGCTCGACTTCGGCGCGCAGGAGTTCGTCGATCTGGAGAACGACGCCCTGGAAGACGTCGGCGGCGTCGACCTGGTCTTCGACGTCATCGGCGGAGACATCCAGAAGCGGTCCGCAAGCCTGATCCGGGCCGGAGGAACCCTGGTGACCGTCGTAGGGCCGCCCGAGGCGCGGCCCGCCGACGGCCTGGCAGTCGACTTCGTCGTCGAGTCCGATCGCGCCCAACTGAGTGAGATCGTCCAGCGGGTACGGGACGGACGGCTGCGGACCAACATCGGCAACGTCGCGACCCTCGACGATGCCGTCGCCGCCCTCAACCCGACCGAGCGGATCAAGGGGAAGACGATCATCCGCGTTCGCCCGTGAGGACTCGGGGACACCGAGCCGTTCCGCGGTCCCCCGGCTCGCCTTCGCGATGACTCCGATCTCTCGTGGCTTCGGCGGGCGCTGCCGCGACGACGTCCATCCGTCGCGGATCCCGCCGGGTCAGTACAGAGGGTGAGCACCCGGCTGCTCCTTCGAGGCAGGCGCGATAGTCCGGTGGATTGGCGAGTGGCTGTCGCTTCGTCGCCGGAGCGGCGGCGGCGTCTCGGTTGGGAGGAGCTGCACCCCTGGCTCGAGCAACGGCTAAAGCTGCCGATCGGGCCACTGTTCTGCGTCATCAACGGTCGCACACGCGGCCGGCACTGGTCGAGCGCCGCCGCCCGCGCGGAGCTGCGCAGGACCGCCGTCCATGCGGGCGTCCGGCGGCGCTTCGCGCCGCACCAGCTCCGGCATGCTCACGCAGTCGAGCTCGGCCCGAGCGGGCGTGCCCCTGATCGTCATTCAGCGCCAAGTGGGCCACAGCAATCTCGGCATCACGTCCCTGTACCTGCAGGGCATCGACAACGCAGAGATCATCGAGACCGTCCATGCGCGCCGCCAGCCGATGATCCCAGTCAGCACATCCCTTACGCGCTAACCGCCTGGTCAGACGCTGCTCGTCTCGCGAAGGAGAAGCGGGTGCGAGCGCCGGTCATACTTCCCTCGGTGTCCGCGCCGCTGATCGAGTTTCCGGCCGACGATCCCAATCGCGCCCGCCGGTTCTGGAACGGAGTCCTCGGGGTCACGCTCGCGCCACGACCCGCCGCGGCCGGATCCGGGTGGCAGAGCGACACCGACAACCTGCGCCTCGGAGTCCACGAGCGCGGACTGGGCCCCGGCGACACCGCCTCCCTGCCCTACTTCACCGTCGCCGACATAGCCACGACACTCGAGCGCGTCCACGAGCTCGGCGGCTCGATTATCCACCCCGGTGATCGCTGGGCCGTGTGCCGAGACTCGGAGGGCAGCCCGTTCGCGCTGGCCGCCGCGCCCGCAGCCGGTGAATCACATCGGCACGACCGCTGCTCGCGCATAGCAGGAGCGCCACGGCCCGCGGGTGGTCCTGCGTAGTCGAGGCGCGTCTGCGGCCGCGGAGTCGAGCGAGTCGAGGCGGGACGCGTGTGGCTCGTTGGAGCCAAGCGCTGCACGCACCCTGCGGACTAGGATGGTGGTCGGAGTCGAGAAGGGAGTGCGTGATGGCACCGCACGATGCGCTCGAGCAGGCGACGGCGGCTGAGCTGGCGGGCCGGATCAGGCGTGGCGAGGTGTCTTCTGTGGAGGTGATGGACGCCGCGATCGCTCGCATCGAGGCGGACAACGAGCGGCTGAACGCGTTCGTGCACCTCGATCTCGAGCAGGCGCGCGAGCGTGCGCGGGAGGCGGACCGTGTGGTCGCATCTGGCGCGGAGCTCGGGCCGCTGCACGGAGTTCCGACGGCGATGAAGGATTTGTTCGACTTCAAGCCCGGCTGGCCCACGACGTTCGGCGGCGTGCGTGCACTCGAGGACTTCGTGCCCGACTTCTACTGCGCGTGGGCCGAGCGCATGGAGCGCGCGGGCGCGATCATCGTCGGCAAGACCAACAGCCCTGTGATGGGCTTCCGCGGCACTTGCGACAACCCGCTGTTCGGTCCGAGCCGCAACCCGTTCGATACCTCGCGCAACACAGGCGGATCCTCGGGTGGCAGCGCGGCGGCGGTCGCGGCGGGCCTGGTGCCGGTCGCCGAGGGGACCGACGGCGGCGGTTCGATCCGGATCCCGGCCTCGTGGTGCGGCATCTACGGCTACAAGCAGTCGTTCGGCCGGGTTCCGTACGTCGCGCGCCCGAACGCGTTCACCGGGCTTCACCCCTTCCTGTTCGAGGGTACGCTCGCCCGCACGGTCGAGGATGCCGCGCTCGTCACCCAGGCGCTCGCGGGCTATGACGCGCGCGACCCGTTCGCGCTCGACGAGCAGCCGGTCCTAACCGAGTCGCTGCGCCGCTCGATCCGCGGCTGGACGATCGCGTACAGCCCCGACTTCGACGTCTTCCCGGTGGCCCCCGAGGTCGCCACCATCGTGCAAGACGCGGTACGCGCCTTCGAGGACGCCGGCGCGCGCGTCGAGGAGGTGAAGCTCGGGATCGACCGCGATCAGCGCGAGCTCAGCGACCTGTGGTGCCGGCTGATCATCCCGATCAACATCGCCACCTTCGAAAACTTCAAGCGCGGGGGCCTCGACCTGATGGCCGATCACCGCGAGGACTTCCCGCCGGAGTACCTGCGCTGGGTCGACGAGGGCTACGAGCTTCGAACCGCGGACCTGATGCGCGACGAGGAGCTTCGCAGCGAGATCTACGACGCGATCCAGCGCGTCCTCGACGACCACCAGCTGCTCGTCACGCCCACGCTCGCCTGCCTGCCGGTCGAGAACGCCACCGACGGCAACACCAAGGGCCCAACCGAGATCAACGGCATCGAGGTCGATCCGCTGATCGGCTGGTGCCTGACCTATCCGGTCAACTTCTCCGGGCACCCCGCGGCCTCGATCCCGGCGGGCATGGCCGAAGGCGGCCTGCCCGTCGGCATGCAGATCATCGGCCGCCGCTACGCCGACGCCGACGTCCTCACGGCAAGCGCCGTCTTCGAGCGCCTGCGCCCGTGGCGCGACAGCTACCGCCTGGCCACACCGGGCTAACCGAGAGCACGGCGCCGGTCACGCCGCACCGGAGCCGGGCAGTGGCGGTGTGTCGAGCTCGACCCGTCGCGGCGCGGCCTGACGGGAGCAAAGGCACCGCTCGTCGCGGCCAACGCTGCCGCTGGACTGCTCGTTCTCGCGCATAGCGACAGTCGCGCTGGCCGCGCGACCCGTGCATTTTCAAGCGAACCGATCGAGACTGCCAGGCTGGCGGGCTTCAATCTCGAAACGCCGTGCGAAGGCATCGAGGCGCTCCAGCTCGTCGGAGTCACCTTCTGCGCGTGCGGCGCGTTTGCGCTGCTCGACCTGTCGCCGAATGCGCCGAACACCGGCAGTGCGCTCCGCAGCCTCGGCTCGATCACGCGCTCCACGCGCGGCGGCCTCGTGTGGAAGCGGCGAAGGCGGCAGCCGGCGCGCCTCGGGGTCGATTTCTCGAGTCGCGGCGCGTGGGCTGAGTCGTTGATCACGGCGAATTGCGCTTGCGCGACGACTGCTTCGCGAGGAGGCCATGCCCAAAAGCTATGCCACGGATCGGCGGTGTCCCTGCTCGCCAAGCAGCAGTCCCTGGAACTGCATGCCGTTCAAGCATCAACGATCATGCCGCGCATGCCGCCCATGCCGACCGTGCCGGGCTACGACGGCGAACCCGTGCAACTTCGCTACAGCGCCGGCAGCGGCGTGCCCTATGCGCTCAACTGGGAGGACAACGCCCTGCACCCGCCCCCTGGCGCGGCATGGCCGCCAGCGGTGATTCGGCAGGTCAAGGGATACGTCGCTCGCAAGAGTTGGTTCGCCGCGACCGACGCGGAGGACCTCGCAGCGCGACTGGGTTTCATAAGCAAGTTCCAGTCGCTGAATTCGGAGGACGCAGTGACCTGGTCGTGGTTCGGAACACTCGCCCTCGCCGATGGAAGGCGCCGCCGCGACGTAGCCGAGTGGCTCTACAGCCGCGTGGGGATCGAGGGCTCTTCTTCAGAGGATGTCAGCGTCGACCAGTGGATGCGGGTCGTGCATCCCAACGCGCTCGAGAGCCCGAACGGCCCAGAGCTGGACGCACGTATTCAGGATCCCTCGACAGGCCTCGTCTACGCCGAAGCCAAGTGGAACGCGGCGTTGGGCACAGGAAGGGGCAGCGCCGAGGGCGCGAAGGACGATCAGGTCGTGCTTCGCCGCGATTCGATGCGTGCGGACCCCGCGCTGATCGGCGACAAGCGACAGTTCGCGGTGTTGGGCGTCTCCAACGCCGTTCCGGACTTGACCGCGTACGCGGAGCATGGGCAGCCCGACCGCAAGCGCGTCACCATCGCATGGTTGACCTGGGATGACCTGGCCTCGTGCGATCACCACCCGCGCGCCGAGGAGTTCCGCCGCTACCTCGAGTGGAAACGTGACGTCTTCAAGGCGTCGGCCAGCTAGCGCGTCTCGCGTGGTTGCAGAAGCGCTCGCGCATAACCAGCCCAGCGCGCGGAGCAGCGAATTGTTGAGTCAGATCCCGGATCGCGCACGCCGGCGGAGAAGAGTCCGGTCACCCGGGATCGGTACTCCGATTCGCGTCCCTTCACAGAGCAGATGTCCTGGCGTGCTGTCTGTGCCCGCCCTGATGAGGGCGCCCACAGAGGGTGCGGCCGAAAACCATGGGTCGTGCCGGTGGACGGGCCGCGGCGTGCCCTCCCGGGGCGCTCGAGCGCGAGCTTGCGAGCGCTGCCCCGGGAGGGCATGACGCGGGCCGACCCCAGGCACGCCAGAAGGATGAGCCCGCCTCGCCGTCGTTGGCGCGCTCCGGCATAGTCCGCAGTGCAGCGACGTACGGCGACCAACGGATGCGAATGTCAACTCCACCACGGCCTGGAAGCATCGCCGGCTGGGTCGAGCTCGCGACGGGGTGCCGGCGTCCGGAGCGACGGTGGCGGTCCGTACCGTGACCAGCGGATTCAGCCTGTGGTCAGGGCTCCAGGCGTGGCGGCTTGACTCGGCGTCGCTCGCCCGATTACGGTCGGACGATGGTTGGAAGGGTCGCCAACCGATGAGCGTGCTCCCCCTTCGCCGCGCCACGGCCGCCACGTCGATGGCCGAGATGCTGCGCGAGGAGCTGCTCTCCGGCGCGTATATGCCCGGGAACGCCGCTGTGCGAGGCCGACCTCGTCGACCGGCATGGCGTGTCGTTCGGGACGGCCCGGGAGGCGCTCGCGGAGCTCGCCCGTGACGGGCTGGTGGTGCACTCGCTGCACCGCGGGGTCGAGGTGGCGCGGATCACCTCCGACGAGGTGCGCGACATCTACGCCGCACGGCGGATCTTCGAGGCCGCCGGCTTGGAGACGCTGCTGCGCGCGCGGCCGGTGGACGTGACCTGGCTCGAGGCCGCGACCGAGCGGATGGGTGAGGCCGCCGTCGCCGGTGACGGGCGGGGGCTGGTGGAGGCCGATCTGGCGTTCCACTTGGCGATCGTCGCCGCGGCGGGGTCGCGTCGGCTGACCCGTGCCGCGCAGGGCGCGCTGAGCGAGCTGCGGCTCGTGCTGTCGGTGGCGGACCGGACCGGCGACGACCTGCCCGCGTTGGTGGCCGACCACCAGTACCTCGTCGAGGTCTTCCGGGGCGGCCATCTGCGGGAGGCGACCACGGCGCTGCTCGACCATCTCTCGCGCGCCGAGGTGCTGGCCCGGCGCGCCGCTTCGGAGCCGGGCTAGGCGAGTCCGCGGGCGCGGTCGGTCCACTCGCGCATCTGCGCGACGGCCTGGAGGTCGCCGCGTAGGCACGGGCGCCGGCCGCTGCGGACGACGCCCTCGCGGAGCATGCGGTCGAACGTCTCGCGTGGCATCGAAACGGTCGCGCGGGGCGTGTCGGGCGGTGTGGTCGCGACGGTGACGCCGGCGCCGTCGCGGGCGGTCAGGTACCAGGTCTCGGTGGGATCGCCTGTGATCTCCTGCGCGATCGTGAAGTCGTGGCCGCGGGTCCACGAGGGATGGACCGCGTAGGCGAGGACGCGGTAGACGAGCTCGGGGTCGAGGCGGGCGCCGGAGCGGGCGGCGTCCCCGAGCGAGATCGTGCCGGCCATGAGCGGGCGCAACTCCTTCAGCCGGCGCTTGCGGCCGCGGGCGCGGACGGGGCCGAAGAAGCGGCCGATCCGGTGGTTGACGCCGGCCAGCACCTCGGCGAGCGTGACGGCGTCGCCGATCAGGTGGAACTCGGCAAGGCCCCGCGAGTGCGGGACGTCGAGGCGCTCGACCGACGCCCGGCCGCCCGCGATCGCGACTCCGAACGTGCCGAGCTCGCGGATCGTGATGTCGTACGCGAGCGGCCCATCGATCGCGACACCTTGGGCGGGCAGCAGCGCGGCGAGCAGCCGCGCGGCGGTGTCGGGGTCGTCGTGCGCGAGCTTGACGATCGCGCCGCGGAGGAGCGGGTAGTCGCGGCGGTCGCTGCCGACCATCAGCGCACGTGCGGGCGGCTTAGTGGCGGAGACGATGACGGGCCCGGGGGGTCGCTCGGAGGCGGCCGGCGGCTCGGCCGGCTGGGCGACTGACTCGGCCGAGGCAGCGGCCGGCGGCTCGGCTGCGGCGGCGACCGCCGGCTCGGCCGTCGTGGCGACCGGCGGCTCCAGCGGGGGGGTCGGAGTGACCGGCTCGGGCGGGAGGGCGACGGCGACGGCCACGGGCGGCGGCTCGGGAGGCGGGCTCCACTCGACGCCCGGCTCCGCGTCGGGCGCCGGCGGCTCGTCGGGCTCGTCCGCGTCGGCGGAATCGAAGCCCGGGGGCGTCCACGGGACCGGCTCTTCGTGCTCGGCGGGCGCGCGGACCGGCTCGACGCCCGGCGCGCACGGCTCGCGGTCCCTCTCGACGGAGTCGGCCCAGTCCACGCCCGGCTCCGCGTCGGGTGCCGGAGGCTCTTCCTCGTCCTCGGCGACAGGAGCAGCGCGGCGCAGAGCGTCGGCGGCAGCGTCGAGGTCGGCGACGAGGCGGGCAGGATCGGCCGCCGGCTCCCGCGCAGCCGTCGCCTCGGCCTGCTCGCGCGCGAGCCGTTCGAGCTCCTCGCGTCCGGCCGCGGCGGCCTCGGCATGGGCGGCGAGCGACGCCTCGGCCGCGGCCCGGGCGGTCCGCTCGGCCTCGAGAGCCGTCCGGAGGTCCGCGGTGGCCGCGCGCTCGACGTCGCGCGCGGATTCGGCCGCGGCGGCGCGCCGCTCGGCCTCGATGAGCGCGTCCCGAGCGGCGACGTGGTCCGCCTCGAAGGAGGCGCGCATCGCGGCGCGCTCGCGCTCGAGCTCGTCCTCGAACGACGTGCGGTCCTTGGTCCGCTCGCGGTCGAGCTCGTCCTCGAGCGCGGATCGGGCGACGGTCTCGACCTTGAGCCGGGCCTCGGCGGCGGCGAGGGCGGCTTCGGCGGTCTGGATGCGCCCCTCGGCGACCGTGAGCGCGGCCTCGAGCGCTTGCACCCGTGCCCGGAGCTCGTCGGCGCCGCCGCGCGCCTCCTCGGCGGCGCGGTCGAGCTCGGCCCGGGTCTGCTCGTGGGCAGCGCGCTCGTCCTCGCTGACGTGGCGCAGCTCGTCGGCCTGCCGGCGGGCGGCCTCGAGCTCTTCGCGGACTCCGGCCAGCGTCGCCTCCAGCTCCTCGCGCCTGCGCTCCCACGCCGCTCGGGCCTCCGCGAAGCGCTCATCGGCGCCCTCGAGCTCGGCTCGGGCGGCGGCGGCCGCGTCGGTGGCCGCGGCCAGCGCGTCCGCGTGATCGGAGAGCTGGCGACGGGCCGCATCGAGCTCGGCTCCGCGATGCGCGAGCGCGGTGCGGATCGCGTCGGCGCCGCTCGCGCGCTCGGCCTCGAGCACGGCGAGGCGGACGGCGTCGCCGGCGCGGGCGACCTCGGCGGTCCGCATCCGCAGCTGCCACTCGCGCGAGCGGGACCGCAAGGCGGCGGCGGAGGCCAGGGCGGCGGACAGCGCATCGCGGCGGCCGGCGTCCTCGGCGTCGCGGTCGCGGAGCGCGTCGTGCTCGGCGGTCGCCTCGGCGAGGCGGCGCTCCAGCTCGGCCGAGCGCAGCTCGAGCACCTCGACCGCCTTCAGCGCCTCCGCGGCCACGCGCGCCTGCGCCTGCTCGGCGGCCTCGGCGCGCCGGGCGCGACGCTCGGCGAGCACCGCCCGGTCGATCACCTGGCCGCCGGGCTCGTCGGGCTCCTCGGGGCGCTCGGGCGCTGCCGGCACGGGCGGCGGCTCGACCCCGCGGGTCAGCGCCGGGATGCCTGACCGCGTGCCGCTCGGCCACTCCAGCCACATCGCCTCGGGGTCGGTGACGACGAGCTCGGCCGGCACGAGGTACGTCCCGCGCCATGTGCTGGGATCGCGGGTGAAGCGGGCGTCGGGGAGCGAGTCGAACCGGTGGTCGGCGCCCGCGACGTGGAGCGCGAGGACCGGGAGGTCGGACTCGCTAGCCGCCTCGTCGGTCCAGCGCCCGCGGATCCGGATCAGCCCGCTCTCGGCGCCCGACGGCAGCCACTCGACGGCGGCCACGGAGAGGCCCGGCAGGATCGGAACGACGGATGGGTCAGCCACGAAGCGTCAATCGTTCCAGACCGCGCGGCGAAGCGCGCTGACGAATGGAACGGTGCAGCGGCAGGGCGCGATCAGCCGTCAGACCCGTTGCGCTTCGCGGTCACGACCGCGACCGCCACGCCGCCGACGACCGCCAGCGCGCCCGCGGCGAGCAGGGGCTTCGGGAGATACGTGCTCCCGTAGCGGGTTCGCAGCACGAACTTGCCGCCGTTCCACACCACCATGCCGAGCAACTTGTAGAACATGCCCGGGTTCTACCCGTTTCGCAGCCGGTAAGCCATCCGGCTCTGCAGCGACCAGATCTCGATGAACCCAGGCGACGCCTGCTGGGAGAACAGGCCCCCCGACTCGGCGAACGTCGCGAGCTGGGCGTCGTAGACCGCGTTCGGGCTCTCGCGGGTCACGACGCGGACCGAGCCCTTGTAGAGCTTGAGCCCGATCGTCCCCGCCACCCGGTCGTTGACGTGCCGGATGTAGGCCTCGATGTCCCCCCGCAGCGGCTCCCACCACAGCCCGGCGTAGACGAGGTACGCCCACTTGCGGTCGAGCTCGGGCTTGAACTGATTCTGGTGGATCGTTCCGCACAGCCGCTCGAGCTCGCGATGGGCCTTCAACAGGATCGCGGCCGCCGGCACCTCGTAGATGTCGCGCACCTTGAGGCCAACGATCCGGTCCTCGATGTGGTCGACGATCCCGACCCCGTGCCGCATTCCGATCTCGGCCGCCGCGTCGATCAGCTCCACCAGCTCCATCCGCTCGCCGTTCAGCGCCACCGGCACGCCGGCCTCGAACGTCACCTCCACGACCTCGGGCTCGTCCGGCGCGACCTCGGGCCGGGTGACGAGCTGGAACACGTCGTCGTCCGGGGCATGACTCAGGTCCTCGATCCAGCGACCCTCGGAGGAGCGGCCCCAGAGGTTGTCGTCGATCGAGTACGGCGCGCTCTCGGTCCCGCCCTTGACCGGGATGCCGTGCTTGCGCGCGTAGGCGATCTCCTCGTCGCGCCCCATGGCCCAGGAGCGGACGGGCGCGATGACCTTGAGCTCCGGCGCCAGCGCCGCGACCGTCCCCTCGATCCGGACCTGGTCGTTGCCCTTGCCCGTGCAGCCGTGCGCGATCGTGTCGCACCCGGTCCGGCGCGCGTACTCGACCGCCAGCTTCGCGATCAGCGGCCGGCCCAGCGCCGTGAACAGCGGGTAGCCGTCGCCGTAGTCGGCGTTCGCCTGGATCGCGGGGAGCACGTACTCGCGCGCGAACTCCTCCCGCGCGTCGACGACGTGGCAGTCGAGCGCGCCGAGCTGCAGCGCCTTGCCCTTCACGACCTCGTAGTCCTCCCCCGGCTGCCCGAGGTTGACGGTGAGCGCGACGACCTCGGCCTCGTACTCGTCCTGGATCCACTTGAGCATCACGCTCGTGTCGAGCCCGCCGGAGTACAGGAGCAGGACGCGGCCGACCTCGCCGGGCTGCGCGAGGTAGGTGGCGACGCGGGTCGCCTCGGGGTCGGCGACGCGGTGGACTTCGGTGCGGGGGTCACGAGGCTCGTCGGTCATCGACGAGCAGCCTACGAGGCGACGTAACATGGCGCGCTGTGGGAGACGAGCCGGAGATCTCGCCGGGCGGGTCGCGCATCGAGCGCCACGGGGAGCCGCTGCGGCCGGAGCCGGTGCCGAACGGTGACCCGCCGGAGCCATACCTCGCCGGGATCGAGCTCTGCGGCGCCTTGGTGTGCCCGGGCGTGACGGTGCCCCGCGCGTTCGACGTGCTCGAGGCCCCGGACGGCCCGATCAACTTCTACGAGCTGTGGCTGCTCCACGAGGACGAGATGAACCTCAAGCTGGAGCGCGGAACCGACGCACTGATCGACGCCTTCGAGAGCGCGGGCGTCACCGAGGAGGTCGATATCCGCCGGCGCAGTGCCGTCCGCCGACGGCGCTTCGGGCTCTTCTAGTAGTGCCCGCGGCGCGTGACGCCGGCGGTCCGCAGGTAGCGGAAGCCGCCGCCGTCCTCGTCCTCGACGTAGCCGGTGTCCTCCAGCTGGTCGTCGGAGTCGCGGACCTCGTGCAGCCAGCGCGCCCCGGGGAGATCGGTCAGGCCGGTCGCCTCGTCGAACAGGCGCATCGGGTCCACCCCGAGCTTCTCAGCGCTGCGGCGATGGAGTGGCGCGACGAGCATGGCCTCGCCGTCGGCGGTCTCGTCGGCGAGGCTGAGCGCGACGAGGCCGAGCGCCAGCGGCGACGGGCTGTCCAGCCGCACGGCGAGCGCGGCCACCCGTTCGCTCCAGGCGCACAGGAGGTCCGCCCGGTCGAGGTCGATCGCCTCGCGGAACGCGGCCTGCCAGACGGGAGCGGCGACGCTGAACGCCTTGACCGCGCGGCCGATGCGCGAGTCGTCAGGACTCGGGATGGGCAGCTCGTAGTACCGCTCCCCGCGCGGGAGGTCGAGGGCCGCCAGTGCGTCGCTCGTTTCCATCGTCCTGCCAGTGAAGCATGCCCGGCCGACGGCCGTCGTCGTTCAGGTCGCGCGGCTGGGGCTGCGGAGGCGATCCCGGAGGGCGGGTGTCGCGAACCCGGCGAGCGCGGCCGCCAGGATCAGCGCGAGCGCGACCCAGATGCTGGTCCCCGCCGTGGAGTCCTCGTGCCCGTCGCCGAACCCGGGCGGCGTGAGCTCGGACGTCTCGCCGCGGACGTCGCCGGAGTCGCGCCCGCCGCCGCCGCTGCTGCCCTCGTCGCCGCCGCCTGCGCCGACGCCGTCGGGCGATGATCCGCCGCGCTCCGCCGAGCCGCCGCTCGCTGCGGGCGCCGCCGCCAGGACCGGCCCGGCGCCCGCCGCTGCTTCCGGCCCGGACAGGACCGGCGAGGTGCCGCCGGAGCCGCAGCTGTCGGTGCGGCCCAGCGTCCGCACCGTGCGCAGCCCGCGGCGCTCCAGCCGTCGCACGCGCCCGACCCGAATGTCGAGGACCCGCGCCACCGCCTGTCGCGACCGCGGCTCCAGCGCGCCGACTCCGGCGCGCAGGCGGAGGACGCGGCGCTGGTTGGTAGGCAGCTCGCCGAGGCAGCCGCCGTACTGCGCCACCGTCTGGCGCACCTTCCGGTCGGCACGCTGCCCGCATCACGCGTGCACGGGCGCGCGAGCGCGCGTCGCGCGGGGGCGCTGCGCTCGAGCCCGCACGACCGCCCGCCGCTCCGGCCGAGGCCCCGCCGCCACCGCCGCCGCCGCCACCGCCACCGCTCGCGGTACCTCCACCGCCGCCACCGCCGGTGGGCGCCGCCGCAGAACCGCCGCCGCCACCGCCGCCGCCGCTTGGCGCACCGCCCCCGCCACCGCCACCGCCGCCGCCGGGCGCCGGCAGGCTCGGTGCGGGAACCTGGGGCGCGGGCGCAGGCGGGGGAGCCGGCAGGTCGGGCACCTCTGGGAGCGCTGGCGGCTCCGGGACCGGCACCGGAAGCTCGGGGGCGGGCGGCAGATCGGGCACGTCCGGCACGCCCGGAATCTGAGCGGATGCCGCCGTCGGGACCGCCACCGCGATCGCGACCGTCCACAGGAGCATCCGAGCCTTGCGCATTCCCCCAGTTCCTCTTCACTCCAGATACCGGGACACTGCCCGCTCGAAACCACCGAGGTCCGAAATCGGGCGCGTCGGAGCGCTACGCCTGAATCCAGTCTAGACCAGCAGCGCGCGCAGCCGGCCGAGGGCGTCGTCGATCTGCGCCTCGTCGACCACCAGCGGCGGCAGGAACCGCAGCGTCCGCGGGCCGGTCGCGTTGATGACCAGCCGCTGCTCGAGCAGGGCGCGTCGCGCGAGGTCGGGCGCGTCCGCGTCGACGTCGATCGCCACCATCAGCCCGCGCGCCCGCACGACGGCGACGCGCGGGAGCTCGCGGACGCCCTCCGCGAGCCGCTCGCCCAGCTCACGCACCCGCGCCAGCAGCGCCGGGTCGTCGATCACGTCGAGCGCCGCGTTCCCCGCCGCGCACGCCACCGGGCCGCCCGCGAACGTGGACCCGTGGTCGCCGGGCGCGAACACGTCCGCGAGCCGCGGCCCGATGACCAGCGCCCCGATTGGCAGCCCGCCGCCGAGCCCCTTGGCCAGCGTCATCGCGTCGGGCACCACGCCGGTCTGCTCGTGCGCCCACAGCGTGCCGGTCCGCCCCATGCCGGTCTGGACCTCGTCGAACACCAGCGCCGCGCCGACCTCGTCGCACGCGTCGCGCGCCGCCCGCAGCAGCTCCTCGGGCATGGGATGCACGCCGGACTCGCCCAGGACCGGCTCCATGAGCACCGCGGCCGTCCCCTCCCCCACGGCAGCACGCACCGCATCCACGGACGGCGCCACCGCCCGGAAGCCCGGCACCAGCGGCGCGAACGGCGCCTGCTTGGACTCCTGCGGCGTCGCCGAGAGCGCTCCGTAGGTGCGCCCGTGGAAGGCGCCGTGGAAGACGACGATGTCGCCGCCCGGCTGCGCCTTGCGCACGAGCTTCAGGGCCGCCTCGTTCGCCTCGGCCCCGGAGTTGCAGAAGAACACCGACGACCCGAACGACCGCTCGACCAGCCGGTCCGCCAGCCGCACCATCGGCGCGTTCCAGAAGAGGTTCGACACGTGCATCAGCCGCGCCACCTGCTCCTGCACCGCGGCGACCACGTGGGGGTGGCAGTGGCCGGTGTTGCAGACCGAGATGCCGGACAGGAAGTCGAGGTACTCGACCCCCTCGGAGTCCACGAGCACGCAGCCGTGGCCGGACGCGAACTCGACGGGATGCCGGGCGTAGGTCGGGGCGAGCGCGCTCACGAGGCGGGCCGGATCTTCGTGCCCTGGCCGGCGTCGGTGAACAGCTCGAGCAGCACCGAGTGGGGCACCCGGCCGTCGACGATGTGCGCGTAGCTGACCCCGCCGTGGATCGCGTCCAGGCACGCCTGCAGCTTGGGCCGCATCCCGCCGCCCGTGCCGTCCAGCGCCGCCTCGACGTCGTTGGCCCCGCACTCCGAGATCACCGACTCGGGATCGGACGGATCGCGGAGCCAGCCCGGCACGTCGGTGAGGAACATCAGCTTGTACGCGCCGAGCGCCCGCGCGACCGCCGCCGCCGCTTCGTCGGCGTTGATGTTGTGCGAGCGGCCGTTCCGGTCCGCTCCGATCGACGCGATGACGGGGATGTAGTCCTCGGCGATGTGCTCGATGACGCCGATATTGACGCGCTCGATCCGCCCCACGTAGCCGATGTCCTCGCCGCCGGGGCCCTCCATGGTGTCGACGCGGAACAGCAGCCCGTCGTCGCCGCACAGCCCCACCGCCGGCTGGCCGTGGCGGTTGATGCGCAACACGATGTCCTTGTTGACCTTGCCGACCAGCACCATCTTCGCGACCTCGACCGTCGCCTCGTCGCTCACGCGCAGGCCGCCGACGAACTCCACCGGCAGGTTGAGCCGCTCCATGTAGGCCGTGATCTCCGGCCCGCCGCCGTGGACCACGATCGGGTTCATGCCGACGTACTTGAGGAGCACGACGTCGCGCGCGAAGTCCTCGCGCAGCTCCGGGTCGTTCATCGCCGCCCCGCCGTACTTGATGACGACCGTCCGGCCGTGGAACTCGCGGATGTACGGCAGCGCCTCCAGCAATGTGTTGATGTCACGCATATCGCTGCCGTATATCCGTTTGCCGTTCGCTGTTTGCCGTTGACGTTGCCGTTGCCGTTGCCGTTGCCGGTCTGTTATGTCGTGTACTCCGCATTGATCCGCACGTAGTCGTGCGAGAGGTCGGAGAAGAGCACCTCGGTCTCGGCGCCCTCACCCGGGAGGCCGACGACGTACTCGACCTCCTCACCGGCGACCGCGCCCGCGAGCGCGGCTTCGTCGAACGGCATCCCCTCACCGCCGCGGCAGACCTGGACGTCCTCGATCCAGATGTCGACCGGGAGCGGCGCCGTGTCGTGCAGTGCCGCGCCGACCGCCTGCGCGATCCGGCCCCAGTTGGGGTCGCCGCCGTACAGCGCGGCCTTGACCAGCGGCGAGTCGGCCACCGCGCGCGCCGCGCGCGCGACGGTCTCCTCGTGCCCGCCGTGGACGACGACGCGCCCCACCCGCTTGGCGCCCTCGCCGTCGCGGACGATCTGGACGGCCAGCCGCCGCAGCAGGTAGTCGAGCGCCTCGCCGAAACGCAGCTCGTCGTCGGACTCGGGCTCGATCCGGACGCCGCTCGAACCCGACGCCATGAGGATCGCGGTGTCGTTCGTCGAGAGCTGCCCGTCGACCGAGATACGGTCGAACGAGCGCTTCACGCAGACGCCGAGCAGGAGGTCGGCGGTCTCCGGCTGGAGCTCCGCGTCGGTCTCGACGAAGCACAGCATCGTCGCGAACGCGGGCGCGATCATGCCCGCGCCCTTGGCCTGAGCGCACAGCCGCACAGGCCCGGACGGGAGCTGCACGATCAGCGCCGCGTTCTTGTCGAACGCGTCGGTCGTGCGGATCGCCTCGCCGAACGCCGCGTCGCCGTCGGGAGCGAGCTCGCGCCGGGCGTCGGCGATCCCGCGGATCACCTTGTCGGTGTCGAGCGGCTGGCCGATCACGCCGGTCGACGCGACGGCGACCCGGTCCTCGGGCACGGCCGCCGCCATCGCCCCGGCGCCCTGCATGCGCGCCGCGTCCTCGAGCCCGCGTCGCCCGGTCGCGGCGTTCGCGTTGCCCGAGTTGGCGACCACCGCGCGGATGCCCTCGAGCCGGCAGCGCTCCTGCGTGAGCATCACCGGCGCCGCGAGCACGCCGGAGCGCGTGAAGCGGGCCGCGCTCACCGTCTCGGGAGCGTCGGAGACGAGCAGCGCCAGGTCGCGACCGCCGGACGGCTTGAGCCCGCAGGCCACGCCCGCGGCCCGGAAGCCCTCCGGCAGCCCGCCCGGCATCTCGGTCACGTGGTCGGGCTTCTCGACCCAGCGGGAGACGAAGGTCACAGCCCCTCGCTCTCGTCGCGCCCGAACATCAGGTTGAGGTTCTGGACCGCCTGCGACGACGTGCCCTTCCACAGGTTGTCGATCGTCGCGAACACGATGATGCGGCCCGTCCGCTCGTCCGCGTGCAGCGAGATGCGGCAGAAGTTCGTCTCGCGCACCTCGGTCATCCCGGGCGGGCCCTCGACGACCTCCACCCATGGCTCGTCGTCGTACACGCCGTACAACGCCACCACGTCCTCCTCGCGCGTGGGAGTCACATAGCAGGAGACCAGCTCACCGTGCGCGATCGGGACGAGGTGCGGCGTGAACGTCACGAGCACGCCGTTGCCCAGCTCCTGCTCGATCTCGGGCGTGTGCCGGTGGCGGCCGACCTTGTACGGCGTGACGGTTTCGTCGACGCTGACGAAGTGCTTGTCGTGGGTCGGCTCGCGCCCGGCGCCGCTGACGCCCGACTTCGCGTCGATCACCACGTCCCCGAGCAGGCCGGCCCTCGCCAGCGGCGCGAGCGCGAGGATCGCGGCGGTCGGGTAGCAGCCCGGGTTCGCGACCAGGCCGGCGCCGGCGATCTCGTCGCGGTGCAGCTCCGGCAGCCCGTACACGGCGTCGCCGATCAGGCCCGGCGCGCTGTGCGCGCCGTACCAGTCCTCGTAGACGGCGCGGTCGTGCAGCCGGAAGTCGGCCGAGAGGTCCACCACCCGCACGCCGCGCGAGCGCAGCTCCTCCACGACCGGTCCCGACGCCCCGTGCGGGTATGCGACCACCGCGGCGTCGACCTGCGAGTGCCGGTCGGGGTCGTACGCCTCGAGCTGGAGCGGCACGCGCGTGCGCGGATGCACCTCGTCGAGCCGCACGCCGGCGTCCGACCGCGCGGTCACGTGGGCGAGCTCGAAGTGCGGATGGCGGTGCAGCAGCGCGCTCGCCACCGCGCCCGCATAGCCCGCGGCGCCCAGGACGGCCACCCGATCAGCCACGCGGCTCCCCTCCGAGGCGCTCGGCGACGGCGGCGTCGATCTTGGCGCGCCGCTGTGCGACCTCCTCGTCGGTCAGCGTGCGGTCGGCGGCGCGGAACTCGAGCCGCACCGCCAAGGACACGCGTCCTTCCGCCGGGTAGACGTCGAAGATCTCGGCGGCGTGCAGGAGCGGCCCGCCGGCCTCGCGCACGGTGGCGAGGACGTCGCCGGCCGCAACGCCGGAGTCGAACCACCAGGCGCGGTCCTGGAGCACGGCGGGGAACGACGTCACGTCCGCGTACTGGGTGACGTGCGGGGCGGCGCCCTCGATGACGCCGAGGTCGAGCTCGAAGCCGGCGGCGCCGTCGAGGTCCCAGTCGCGCGCGACGGCGGGATGGATCTCGCCGAGCCAGCCGGCCGGCCGGTCGCCGATCAGCACGCGCGCCGAGCGGCCCGGGTGCAGGAACGGCTCGGCGGCGGCCTCGACCCGCCACGGCACGCGCAGCGTGTCGAGCAGCGCGGCCATGACCGCCTTGACCGTGAAGAAGCCGGCGGTCGGCGGCTCCTCCTCGCCCCACGAGGCGTGCCGCATGGCCCCGGTGAGCAGGGCGCCGAGGTGCGGGCGCTCGTCCGGGAGGGGCTTCTCGGCGCGCGGCTCGTCCGGCCGCGGGCGGTCGAAGTACACGGCGCCGACCTCGAACAACCGCGTATCGGTCATCCCCCGGGCGCGGTTGCGATTCGAGACATCGAGTAGCGAGCCGAGCAGCGTCGTGCGCAGCACCGACTGGTCCTCGGACATCGGGTTCCGCACGGCCACCACGGCGTGGCGCGGGTCGTCCGCTGGGATCCGCAGGCGGTCGACGAGGTCCGGAGCGGCGAAGCTCCACCCGACCATCTCGGACAGCCCGCTGCCGACCAGCGCGTCCTCGGCGCGGCGGCGCAGGCGCTGCTCGGGGCTGAGCACGCCGGTTGCGCCCCGCCGCGACGGCAGCGTGGCCGGCAGCTTCTCGAGGCCCCACAGCCGCGCGACCTCCTCGATGAGGTCGGCCTCGCGCGTGACGTCGTAGCGCCGGAACGCGGGCACGGTGACGTCGAGCCCGTTCTCGGCCTCGGCGACGCCGAACTCCAGCGCGCGCAGGATCCGCGCCGCCTCGTCGCGGGGGATCGCGGTGCCGAGCAGGCGCTCCAGCCGCTCGTCGCGGAGCCGGATGGTGATCGGATCCGGTCCGGGCCCGCCGACGTCGACGGTTCCGCCGGAGAGCCGCGCGCCGGTCAGCTCGAGCATCAGGCTCGCCGCCAGGCCCTGACCGTCCATCGCCTGCTCGGGCTGGATCTGCTTCTCGAACCGGCCGGAGGCCTCCGAGCGCAGGCCGAGCTTGTGCGAGGTGCGCTGGATGTTCGGACCGTTCCACGTCGCCGCCTCCATCAGCACGCGCGTGGTGCTCGGCCGGACCTCGGAGCGCTCGCCGCCCATGATCCCGCCGATCGACGTCGGTCCCTCGTCATCGGCAATCACCACGACCTGGTCGTCCATCACGCGGTCGACGTCGTCGAGTGTGGTGACCACCTCGCCCTCCTCGGCGCGCCGCACCACCAGGTGGCCGCCGGCGACGAGGTCGAAGTCGAACGCGTGCATGGGCTGGCCGGTGGCCAGCATCACGAAGTTGGTGATGTCGACGACGTTGTTGATCGGCCGCATGCCGGCGGCGGTCAGGCGCGCTTTGAGCCACTCGGGCGACGGGCCGAGCTTGACGTCCTCGTACAGGCGGGCGGTGAAGCGCGGGCACAGGTCGGGATCCTCGACCTCGATCCGCACTCCCGGCACGTCGCCCGCCGAGCCCGGGTCCTCGGACCACGGCGGGGGCGAGAGCGGCGCGCCCGTGGCGGCGTGGACCTCGCGCGCGACGCCGTAGATCGCCAGGCAGTCGGGCCGGTTCGGCGTGATCTCCAGCTCGAGCACATCGGTGGCGATCGGGAGCACGTCGGCCAGCGGCGTGCCGATGGCGAGCGCCTCGTCGAGCACGAGGATGCCGTCGTGGTCGGGCCCGATGCCGAGCTCGTCCTCGGCCAGGATCATCCCGTTGGACTCGACGCCGCGCAGCTTCGCGCGCTTGAGCCGCGTGCCGTCGGGCATGACCGCGCCCGCGCCGGCGACGGCGACGACCTGCCCGGCGGCGACGTTCGGCGCGCCGCAGACGATCTGCCGCGGGTCGCCCTCCCCCACGTCGACCATGCAGACGGTCAGGCGGTCGGCGTCGGGATGGCGGTCGGCGCTCAGGACGCGGCCGACGACGAAGTGCTCGAGCGCGTCGACCCCGTGCCGCTCCACGGCCTCGACCTTGGTGCCGGTCATGGTCAGCACGTGCTCGAGCTCGTCCACACCGAGCCCGGGGTCGCAGTAGTCGCTCAGCCAGAGGACGGGGACCCTCATCCGAACTGCTCCAGGAAGCGCAGGTCGTTGTCATAGAACAGCCGCAGGTCGGGGACGCCGTGCTTGAGCATCGCGATCCGCTCGATGCCCATGCCGAACGCGAAGCCCTGGTGGCGGTCGGGGTCGTAGCCGTTCTCGCGCACGTACTCGAACACGTTGGGGTCGACCTCGCCGGCGCCGAGGATCTCGATCCAGCCCTCGCCCTTGCAGAGCGGGCAGCGCGAGCCGTCGGGCAGGAAGCCGTCCCTGCAGTTGAAGCACGAGACGTCGACCTCGACGCTCGGCTCGGTGAACGGGAAGAAGTGCGGCCGCAGGCGCACGCGGCGGTCCTCGCCGAAGATCGCGCGCGCGAACGCGAGCAGCGTGCCCTGGAGGTCGCCGAGCGTGACGTCCTCGTCGACGGCCAGGCCTTCGACCTGGTGGAACTGCGGGGTGTGGGTGGCGTCGTTGTCGCGCCGGTAGGTGCGGCCGGGGACGACGATGTACAGCGGCGGCGGGTGCTGCTCCATCGCGCGGATCTGCATCGGCGACGTGTGCGTGCGCAGGACGACGTGGTCGGCCGTGTAGAAGGTGTCGGTCTCCAGCCGCGACGGGTGCTGCGGGCTGTGGTTGAGCGCGTCGAAGTTGTAGTAGACGAGGTCGGTCTCGGGGCCTTCCATGACGCGGAAGCCGAGCCCGAGGAAGACGTCCTCGATCTCGCGGCGCGTGGCGGTCAATAGGTGCAGGCGGCCGGCAGCGACGGCGGGCGAGCCGGGCAGCGTGACGTCGACCACGTCGGCGGCCAGCCGGGCGTCGAGCTCGGCGGCCTCGAGCGCAGCGGTGCGCTGCTCGATCGCGGCCTCGAGCGCCCGGCGCACCTCGTTGGCGGCACGGCCGACGGCGCCGCGCTCCTCGGGCGGGAGCTGGGCGACGCCGCGCAGGAGGTTCGGGAGCTCCGCCTTGCGGCCGAGGAACCGCACCCGCACGTCCTCGAGCTCCGCGGCGGTCGGCGCCTCGGCGATCGCCGCCTCGCCGGCGGCGCGCAGCTCGCTGATCCTCTCGTTCATGGGGCGGCCATCCTACGGTTGCACTCGTACAAGGCGACGGTTGCCGCCATCGCTGCGTTGAGCGACTCGGCGCGGACCGGGATCGTCGCGCGGGCGTCGCAGGCGGCGACCACCTCGTCGGGCAGCCCGTCGCGCTCGGCGCCCACGACGAGCGTCACGTCGGCGCCGCCCGACGATTCGTCGGCGGCCACCAGCTCGTGGAGCGGCGCTCCGCCGTGCGCCACCAGCGCGATCTTGGAACCCGACAACTCATCGACCGACCGCACGCGCGTGACCGGGACCTCGAACAGCGCGCCCATCGAGGCGCGGACGGCCTTCGGGCCGTACGGATCGGCGGTCCCCGGGCCGAGGGCGACCGAGGCGGCGCCGAACGCGAGCGCCCCGCGCAGCGCGGTCCCGACGTTGCCCGGGTCGTTGACGCCCCACAGCGCTAGGCACAGCGGCCCGACCGGGGCCGCCGCCCACCGCTGCGCGTACACGCCGAGCGCGCGGGTCCCGGAGCCGAGCTGCGAGACCTGCGCCAGCAGGTGCGGCTTCACCTCTTCGCCCGCCAGCCCCGACCCCTCCGCCACCAGCCGTGCGAGCGGCTCCCAGCCCGCTGCGTCGGCCGCCGCCAGCAGATCCTCCCCCTCGGCCACGAACTGGCGCAGCTTGTCCCGCCACTTGCGGCCCGCGAGCTTGCGGATCTCCTTGAGCTGGTCGTTGTGGGGGCTGGTAATGGTCATTTAAACGAGAAGGGCGCCGCTCCGAGGGAGGGGCGCCCGGTCAAGAGGGTGTCTGCGGGATCAGGCCGCCGACGCCTCGCGGGCGCTCTCGGCGAATCGGCGGAAGGTCTCGGGGTCGCGCACGGCGATGTCCGCGAGCACCTTGCGGTCGAGCTCGATCCCGGCCAGCTTGAGGCCGTGCATGAAGGTGCCGTAGCTCATGCCGTTCTGACGAGCGGCGGCGTTGATGCGGGTGATCCACAGACGCCGGAAGTCGCGCTTGCGGTTGCGGCGGTCGCGGTACGCGTAGGCGTCCGCCTTCATGACGGCTTCCTTGGCCCGCTTGTACGACGAGTGCGCCTCGCCGCGGAAGCCCTTGGCCCGCTCGAGCGTGGCGCGGCGCTTCTTGCGGGCGTGGACGGAGCGCTTGACGCGGGTCATCGCGCCTTCCCTCCGAGCAGCGTCCGCACCTGCTTGCGATCCGCCTTCGACACGTCGACGGGCTTCCTGAACGAGCGCTTGCGCTTCGGCGACTTCTTCTCGAGGATGTGGCTCGAGAACGCGTGGCGGGCCTTGATCTTGCCCGACGCGGTGACCTTGAAGCGCTTCTTCGCGCCGGAGTGCGACTTCATCTTCGGCATTGCGGCCGCGGAGTATAGAGCGCCGCGGCCTTCGGCCCTCCGCGTCCGTACGCGGACTTTCGTGAACCGTTGCGCGAGTTTCGCCGGTGGTTCGCCAAAATACCCTTCTTGTCCTAAACTCGCCCGGATGGGGAATCAAGGAGGCATGGTCACCCCGGGAGGAGGGAACGGCGCCTCGAGAGAGGCGCTGCGTGACATCGACCAGAAAGTCGTCGTCACGTTTCGCTACCCCGTCAAGTTCACGCACGGCTTGCTCGAGCCGGGCAACCGCACGCTCCGCGATGCGGTCGCCGCGGAGGGCCGAGCCCGGCTGCTGGTCGTGATCGACGAGGGCGTCGCCGACGCGCATCCGGCGATGACGGATGACGTCGTCCTGTACTGCGGGGCCCACAGCGACGCGCTGGAGCTGACGGCTCCGCCGCTCGTCGTTCCCGGCGGGGAGGCGATCAAGAACCAGCCGGGTCCGGTCGACCAGATCCGCGCGGCGATCGACGTCCACGGCGTCGACCGGCACTCGTACGTCGTCGCGATCGGCGGTGGCGCAGTGCTCGACGCGGTCGGCTACGCGGCGGCGACGGCCCACCGCGGCGTCCGGCTCATCCGCGTGCCGACGACCGTCCTCTCGCAGGACGACTCGGCGGTCGGCGTCAAGAACGGCATCAACGCGTTCGGCAAGAAGAACTTCGTCGGGTCGTTCGCCCCGCCCCACGCGGTGCTGAACGACTTCGACCTGCTGACCACGCTGAGCGACCGCGACTGGCGGGCGGGCATCTCGGAGGCGGTCAAGGTCGCGCTGCTCAAGGACGCGGCGTACTTCCGCTGGATCGAGGCCCACGCCGACGACCTCACCAGGCGCTCGCTCCCCGCGATGGCCAAGCTCGTGCATCGCAGCGCCGAGCTGCACCTGGACCACATCGCCACCAGCGGCGACCCGTTCGAGCTCGGCTCGTCGCGCCCGCTCGACTTCGGGCACTGGGCCGCGCACAAGCTCGAGCAGCTGTCCCACCACGAGCTGCGCCACGGCGAGGCGGTGGCGATCGGGATCGCGCTCGACTCGACGTACAGCTACCTGACCGGGAGCCTCGCCCACGCCGACTGGCTGCGCATCATCGCCCTGTTCGAGGCCGTCTCGCTGCCGATCTGGGATCACGACCTGGCCACCCCGGGGACCGGGGGGCGCCCGGCGGTGCTGGCCGGGCTGGAGGAGTTCCGCGAGCATCTGGGAGGCCGGCTCACGATCATGCTGCTCGAGCGCATCGGCTCCGGCTTCGAGGTGCACGAGCTTGATGAGGCGGTGCTGCTGGAGGCGTCCGACCTCCTACGGCGCCGTGTCGAGGGAGGAGATGTGTCATGGCAGCCCACGCCGGCACCAGCCCGCTCACTCAGCGTGAGCTGATCGCCGAGTACTTCATGGAGCACCGCGTGCAGGTGCTCGAGCTGGCGGCCTTCCTGGACCGCCTGGACCGCGCCCGCGAGATCGACGCCGACGACGACTTCCGCCTTCGCTCGATCCGCGAGGCGCTCGCCGCGCTCGTCGACGGCGACGGCGAGCGCGTGCAGCGGGTGCAGATGATCTTCAGCGATCCCCGCAGCGAGCTGCTGGAGGAGCTGGACCAGAAGAGCGCCAAGGGCGCCTACGACCCGGAGGCCTAGCCATGGAGTACATCGATCTCCACGCCCACATGGTGTCGCGGACCACCGACGACTACCGGGCCATGGCCATGAGCGGCTGCGTCGCCGTCACCGAGCCCGCGTTCTGGGCCGGCTACGACCGCCCCGGCGTCGACGCGTTCGTCGACTACTTCAGCCGGCTCGTCGACTTCGAGCCCAAGCGCGCCGCCACCTACGGGATCGCGCACTTCACGTGGATGTGCCTGAACCCGAAGGAGGCCGAGGACCGCGAGCTCACCCGCAAGGTGCTCGAGGTCATCCCGCGCTTCCTCGAGTACCCCAACGTGCTCGGGATCGGCGAGATCGGGCTCAACCGCGTCACCCGGAACGAGCTCGCGGGCTTCAAGGACCACGTCGACCTCGCGATGGAGCACGAGCAGCTCATCCACATCCACACCCCGCACCTCGAGGACAAGTGGAAGGGCACGAAGGCGATCGTCGACACGCTGGTGGCGGACGACCGGATCGAGCCGCACCGCGTGATGGTCGACCACGCGGAGGAGCACACCGTCGACATGATCCTCGACAACGGGTTCTGGACGGGGCTGACGCTGTACCCGATCACGAAGGTGTCGCCCGCCCGGGCGGTCGACGTGATCGAGACCCGCGGGCCGGACCGGATCTGCGTGGCGGCGGCGTGCGACTGGGGCGAGAGCCGGCCGCTGGCCGTGCCCGAGTTCATCATGGAGATGCGCCGGCGCGGGCACCCGGACTCGCTGATCCGCCGCGTCGTGTACGAGAACCCGATCGAGTTCCTCGGGCAGTCGCCGAAGTTCCAGCTGCCGGACCGCGAGGGGGCCGTGGCGGTCTAGTGCAGGTCGCTGACGGGCTCCACCTCACGTACTGCACGAACATCCATCCCGCCGTCGGCTGGGAGGCCGTGCTCGACAGCCTGCGCGCGCACGCGCCGGCGCTGAAGGCGCGACTGTCGCCCGACGCGCCGTTCGGGATCGGGCTGCGGCTGTCCGGCGACGAGTCGCGCGAGCTGCTGTCCGACGGGAACCTCGACGCGTTCAAGCGCTGGCTCGACGTCGAGGGCCTGTACGTGTTCACGATCAACGGCTTCCCGCACGGGACGTTCCACGGGCAGCCGGTGAAGGCCGGCGTACATGCGCCGGACTGGCGGTCCGAGGAGCGCGTCGCTTACACCCTTCGGCTGGCCCAGATCCTGGACGCGCTGCTGCCCGACGGCGTCGACGGCACGATCTCCACGAGCCCGCTGTCCTACAAGGCCTGGACCGACGATCTCGAGGCCGCCACCGCGAACGTGCGACGGGTCGACGAGGAACTGCGCGGCACCCGGATCGCGCTCGCCATCGAGCCGGAGGCCGACGGATCGCTCGCGACCGTCGATGAGGCGATTCAGTGGTGGCCGGACGGGCTCGAGCATGTGCAACTGTGCTTCGACGCGTGCCACTCGGCGGTCGCCTACGAGGAGCCCGAGGAGGCGCTCGACGCGCTCGACGGCGCGGGCATCCGCGTCGGCAAGGCGCAGCTCTCGGCGGCGCTGATCGTGCCGGCCGACGCCCACGAGGAGCTCCGCGCGTTCGCCGACACGGTCTACCTGCACCAGGTGACCGAGCGGGGATCCCGCCGGTCGTGGCCCGACCTCCCCGAGGCGCTGGCCGACGACGGCGGCGGCGAGGAGTGGCGCGTGCACTTCCACGTGCCGATCTTCGTCGAGCGCTACGGCGCGCTGCGGTCGAGCCAGGACCACCTCGAGCGGTGCATCCGGAGGGTGCACACGTCGCACCTGGAGATCGAGACCTACACGTGGGACGTGCTGCCGCCGGACCTGAAGGCGTCGTCGGTCGACTCGATCGCGCGCGAGTACGAGTGGGTGCTCGATGTCCTCCGCTGAAGTGATGGCCCCGGCGCCGGCCTGGCGGGCCTGGCTGCAGCTCGCGCGGGTCTCGAACACGCCGACCGTGGTCTCGAACGCGGTCGCGGGCGCCGTGCTGGCCTCGGTCTCGGCCGATGTGGCGACCGTCGTGCTCGTGGCGGTCGCGATGGCGCTCTTCTACACGGCGGGGATGGTCCTGAACGACCTGCTCGACGAGGAGGTCGACCGCGTACAGCGACCGGAGCGGCCGATCCCCTCCGGCGCGGTGAGCCGGTCGGTGGCGCTGGTCGCGGTCATCGCGCTGTTCGTCGTCGGCCTCGCGCTGCTGGCCGTCGCGGGCCTCGAGCCGTTCCTGGCCGGGCTGGGGCTGGTGGGGCTGATCGCGCTCTACGACGCCTGGCACAAGGCGAACCCGTTCTCCCCCGTGCTGATGGGCGGCTGCCGCGCGCTGGTGTACGTCGTGGCCGCGCTCGCCGTCGCCGGGACGGTCGAGCTCGAGGTCTGGACGGCCGCGGCGGTGCTGCTGCTCTACATCGTCGGGCTCACCCAGGTCGCCAAGGCCGAGGGCGGCGGGCTGCTCGCCGCGTGGCCGCTGGCCGCGGTGCTCGCCGCGATCGGCTACTGGGTCGGCTGGGTCGATTCCGTGTGGTTCGCGCTGCTGCTCGCCGCGTTCGCCGCGTGGGTGATCCGGGCGCTGTGGCTCGTGCGCGTGCCGCGCCGGATCGGCCAGGGCGTGGTCAGCCTGATCGCGGGCGTCTCGCTGTACGACGCGCTGGCGGTGGCCAGCGCCGGCGGCAGCGTGGCCGCCGTCGCGGTGTGCCTGGCGGCCTTCCTTGTCACGATCGCCCTCCAGACCAAGATCGCGGGGACCTGATGCCTTCCAAGACCGTCGTCCTGTGCGCGGTGGCGCTCACCCCCGACCTCGTGGGCGAGGCGACGCCGCGGCTGAAGGCGTTCGCGGACGCGGGCGCGATGGTGCCGCTGGGCGGCGTCACGCCCGCCGTCACGGCCACCGTCCAGAGCACCTACCTGACCGGCCTGCCGCCCAGCGGGCACGGCGCGGTCGGCAACGGCTGGCTGTTCCGGGACACGATGGAGGTGCGGCTGTGGCAGCAGTCCAACCGCCTCGTCCAGGCCCCGAAGGTGTGGGAGGCCGCGCCGAACATCCGCTGCGCGAACCTCTCGTGGTGGTTCGCGATGTACTCGTCGGCCGACGTGACGGTGACGCCGCGGCCGATGTACCCCGCCGACGGCCGCAAGATCCCCGACTGCTACACGAAGCCCTCGGACCTCCGCGACGAGCTGCAGGCCGAGCTCGGCGCGTTCCCGCTGTTCAAGTTCTGGGGGCCCGCGGCGTCGATCGAGTCGACGCAGTGGCTCGCCGAGGCGGCCAAGCGGGTCGAGCAGCGGTTCGGGCCGGACCTCTCGCTCGTCTATCTCCCCCACCTCGACTACGGACTGCAGAAGAAGGGGCCGGTGGGGGTTGACGCTGAGCTGCGCGAGCTCGACGGCGTGGTGGGCGACCTGATCGACTTCTACGAGGCGCGCGGCGCGCGCGTGATCGTGCTGTCCGAGTACGGCATCGTGCCGGTGTCGCGGCCGGTGCACCCGAACCGCGTGCTGCGCGAGGCGGGGCTGGTCGCGTACCGCATGGAGCTCGGCCGCGAGGTGATCGACATCGGCGGCAGCGAGGCGTTCGCGATGGCCGACCACCAGATCTCGCACGTCTACGTCCGCGATCCGTCACGGGTGCCGCAGGTGCGCGAGCTGTTCGAGGCGGTGCCGGGCGTCGGCGAGGTGCTCGACGAGGCCGGCAAGCGCGAGTACGGGCTCGACCACGAGCGCTCCGGCGAGCTCGTCCTGATCGCCGAGCCGGATGCCTGGTTCACCTACTACTACTGGCTCGACGACGAGAAGGCGCCCGACTACGCGCGCACGGTCGACATCCACCGCAAGCCCGGCTACGACCCGGTGGAGCTGTTCCTCGACCCGGCGATCCGCGTGCCGCCGCTCGCGCTCGGCTCGCGGCTCGTGAAGAAGAAGCTCGGCTTCCGCACGCTGATGGACGTCATCCCGCTCGACGCTGGGTTGGTTCGCGGCTCGCACGGCCGGATCCCCGACGACCCGGCGAAGGGCCCGCTGCTGATGACGCGGCAGACCGACCTGCTGGGCGACGGAGAGCTCGCCGCCACCGACGTGCATGACCTCGTCCTCCGCCATCTCGGGGTGACGGTGCCGGCGGCGGCGCGATGACCGTGGTCGGCCGCAAGGCCGACCATCTGCGGATCGCCGCGGGGTCGGACGTCGAGCACACCGGCGGGACCGGCCTCGAGCGCTACCGGCTGCGTCACCGCGCGCTGCCGGAGCGCGACCTCGCCCGCGTGTCGCTGGAGACCGCGCTGCTGGGCGCCCGGCTCGGTGCTCCGCTGGTGATCTCCGCGATGACCGGGGGGACGCCGGAGGCCGAGGAGATCAACGGCCGGCTCGCGCGCGCGGCGTGCGAGCACGGGCTCGCGCTGGTGCTCGGCTCCGGCCGCGCGCTGCTCGACGACCCGTCCGCCCTGCCCACCTACCGCAGCGCCGACCGGCCGCCGCTACTGCTCGGCAACCTCGGGGCCGCGCAGGTCCGCAGGCCCGACGCGCCCGAGCGCGCCGAGCGGCTCGTGGAGCTGCTGGAGGCCGACGGGCTCACCATCCACCTCAACCCGATCCAGGAGGCGGTGCAGCCGGAGGGCGAGCCGGAGTTCGCCGGCGTCGCGGCCGGCATCGCGGCGATCGTCGAGCGGATGGCGCCGCGGCCGGTGGTGGTCAAGGAGGTCGGCTTCGGGATGGACGCCGCCGACGTGGCGCTGCTGCGCGACGCCGGGGTGGCGGCGGTCGACGTGGCGGGCGCGGGCGGCACGAACTGGGCGCTGGTCGAGGGCCGCCGCGACGAGCGGGCCGGCGACGTCGCGGCCGCGTTCGCCGACTGGGGCGTGCCGACGGCCGACGCGCTGATCGAGGCGGTCACGATCGCCCCCGGTCTGCCGGTAATCGCGAGCGGCGGGCTGCGCGACGGCGTCGACGCCGCCAAGGCGCTCGCGCTCGGCGCGGCCGCCGCAGGGCTGGCGCGGCCGTTCCTGCTCGCCGCGCAGGCCGACGAGACGTCCGAGGTCGCGGCGACCCTGATCCGGCAGCTCCGCGTGGCGGTGTGGGCGGTCGGCGCCGGCAGCGCCGGAGAGCTTTCGCCGGACCATCTGCGCGCATAGGCTGCGCCGATGGAGACGCTGCTCGAGGGCGGCTCGTTCTTCGAGGGCCCGCGCTGGCGCGACGGCCGCTGGTGGGTCTCCGACTTCTTCCGCCACCGCGTGATCGCCGTGGATTCCGACGGCCGCGAGGAGCATGTGCTCACGGTCGCGGGGAGGCCGTCGGGCCTCGGCTGGATGCCGGACGGCTCGCTGCTCGTGGTGTCGATGGTCGACCACCGGATCCTGCGGCTGGGGCCGGACGGCGGCGTGAGCGTGCACGCCGACGTCAGCGAGCTCTGCGGCGGCAACCTCAACGACATGGTCGTCGACGCGGACGGCCGCGCCTACGCCGGCGAGTTCGGGTTCGACCTCGCGGGCTACGCGGACCCCAAGCCCGCCAACCTGCTGCGGATCGATCCCGACGGCACGGCGTCGGTCGCCGCGCAGGACATGCTGTTCCCCAACGGCTCGGTGATCACTCCGGACGGGCGCACGTTGATCGTCGGCGAGACCGCGGGCGCCCGGTACACCGCATTCGCCATCGAACCGGACGGCTCGCTGACCGACCGCCGCGTCTGGGCTCAGGTCGCCCGCACGCCCGAGTTCACAACGTTCGAACAGACGCTCAGCGAGCTGCGGTTCGGCCCGGACGGCTGCGCGCTCGACGCCGAGGGCCACATCTGGTCGGCCGACGAGGTCGGCGCCCGCTGCGTCCGGCTCGCGCCAGGCGGCGAGATCGTCGACGAGATCGCGGCGCCCGAGGGACAGGACGTGTTCGCCTGCATGCTCGGCGGCGACGACGGACGGACGCTGCTGATGTGTTGCGCTCCCGACTTCGACGAGCAGGCGCGGCAAGCGGCGCAGGAGGCCGTGCTCCTCACCACGACGGTCGATGTCCCCCACGCGGGGCTGCCGTGACGCGCTTCGGGCTGCTCGGCCCGGCCGCGGCGTGGCACGACGGCCACGAAGTCGGCCTGGGCAGCCCCCAGCAACGGACGCTGTTCGCGCTGCTGCTCCTGCACCGCAGCGAGGTCGTCACCACCGATCGGATCGTCGAGGTCCTGTGGCCGGCCGAGGCGCCGGCGAACGCGGTGCAGGTCGTGCGGACCTACGTGTCCCGGCTGCGGGCGCTCGGGATCGCGGAGCTTCGGACGCACCGCGAGGGCTACGAGCTCTGCGGCGAGGCCGACGCCGACCGCCTGGCGGGGCTCGTGGCCGCGGGCCGCGCCGAGCTCGACCCGGCCGCGGCCGAGGCGCTGCTCGCCGAGGCGCTGGCGCTCGTCCGCGGCCCGCCGCTGCCTGAGCTGCCGAACGACTATCGCGCCGGCGTCGAGCGGGACCGCCTGCAAGAGCTGCTCGCCGCGGCGCGGGAGGAGCTGGTGGAGCGGCGGCTGGCTCAGGGGCGCCACGCCGAGCTGCTCCCGGACCTACGCGCCGCGGCGGCTGCGGAGCCGCTGCGCGAGCGCGCCCGGGGCCAACTCATGGTCGCGCTCTACCGCTGCGGGCGGCAGGCGGAGGCGCTCGCCGCGTATCGCGCGGCGCAGCGCGCGCTGGCCGAGCTCGGCCTCGCTCCGGGACCGCAGCTGCGTGCGCTCGAGCGGATGATCCTGCTCCAGGACGCCGCGCTCGACGGCCCCGCTCCCGCTGCCCTCCCGTCCTATGGCACGAGCTTCCTCGGCCGCGACGCCGACGTCGATGACGTGCGGCGCGCGCTGACGCCCGGCCGGGTGGTGACGGTCGTCGGGCCGGCGGGCGCCGGCAAGACCCGGCTGGCGGTCGAGGTGGCGGCGCGCGTCGGCCTGCGGCCGTGGTGGATCGATCTCAGCCCGATAGGCCCGGGTCGCGTGGCCGCAGCGGTCGCTTCCGCGCTCGCGGTCCCGCAGGTCCCGGGCCGGACGGCCACCGACCTGGTCGCCGCCCGCCTCGGCGAGGCGCCGGCCTTGCTGCTGCTCGACAACTGCGAGCACGTGGCATCCGACGCGGCTCGGCTCGCCGAGGGGCTGCTCGCGCGCGACGCGCGGATCCTTGCCACCAGCCGTGAGCCGCTGCGGGTGTCCGGGGAGGCGGTCCATCGGCTCGGGGGCCTGGCGGTGCCGGACGCGATCCGCCTGTTCGTCGATCGCGCTCGCGTCCCTGAGACCGAGGCCGTAGCAGAGCTGGTCGAGCGGCTCGACGGCCTGCCGCTGGCGATCGAGCTGGCCGCCGGCAAGCTGCCGTGGGTCTCCCCCGCCGAGCTCGCCCACGAGCTGCGCGAGCGGCTGTCGCTGCTCGCCGACGGCCCGCGGGCGGCGCCAGCCCGGCAGCGCACGCTCGAGGCGGCGATCGCGTGGAGCTTCGAGCTGCTGTCGGGCGACGAGCGCGTGGTCCTCCGGCGGCTGTCGGTGTTCCCCGGCGGCTTCGACGCGGCCGCCGCGCGGACCGTGGCGGGCGTCGCCGACGTGCTGCCGGCGCTGACCCGGCTCGCCGACGCCTCGCTGCTCGTCGCCGAGCCCGCGCCGGACGCGACCCGCTACCGCCTGCTGATGACCGTGCGCGCGTTCTCGCGGGAGCGCCTGGCGGAGGCGGACGAGGCGGCGGCGACGGCACGGCGGCACCGCGACCACTACCTCGCGTTCGCCGCCGAGCTCGCCCCGAACATGGTCGGCGCTGGGCTTGCGGCCTGGCTGCCGCGGGGCAGGCGCGAGCACGACAACTTCCTGGCGGCGCTGCACTGGTCGCTCGCGTGCGGCGACGCCGAGCGGGCGTTCCGGCTCGCGGCCCTGCTCGGCATGTACTGGTTCCGCGCGGGCTTCGTCAAGGACGGCCGCGAGCTGCTCGAGCGGACGATCGCGCACGCGGATCCTTCCGACGCGCTGTTGCCGCGCGCCCGGGTCGGGCTGGCCATGCTCGCCCACGCCGCCGGCGCGCCGGACGCGCTCGAGCGCGCCGACGAGGCGCTCGCCGCGTGCGAGGCGGCCGGCGAGGAGGACCAGCTCGTCTACGCGCTCGCCTGGCGTGCGCAAGCGCTGATCGACGCTGGGCGGCTCGCCGAGGCACGCGCCGCACTCGACCGGTGTCGCGCGCTCGCCGAGTCAGTCGAGTCCGAGGAGGGAGTGGCGTTCTCCGACCAGCTCATGGGCGATCTGCTCCACCGCGCGGGGGACCTGGACGGCGCGGGCGACCTGCTCGAGCGCGCACGTGACGGCTTCCGGCGCTTCCGGGCGCCGCTCGATGCCGGGTTCACGCTCGTCGACCTGGCGCGCGTCCGGCTGACCCAGGGACGAGCCGAGGAGGCGCTCGCGGTCGCGGGCGAGGCGCTCGCGGACTTCCGCCGCCGCGAGGACCCACGCGGGCTCGCGGCGGCGTTCGCCTGCCTCGGGCGCGCCTACGCGCTGCTCGGCGACGCCGACCGCGCCGGCCCGCCGCTCGACGAGGCACTCGCCCTGTCGCGACGCTGGGGCTTCACGCTCCCGGAGTCGCAGCAGATCCACGAAGCGTGCTAGTCGACCATCGAGCACCAGTCCACAAACTCCGGGTGTTTCCCGCCGGAGCGCAGCACCACGTCGAAGTCGATCTCAAACGCTCCGGTCTGGCGGTCGACGGCCTCGATCGGGTGGGTGATGGTGCCGGACTCGTGGGCCGTCCGGCCCTCACCGGGGATGTTGTTGTGCAACGCCGTCCCGGAGACCGTGAATGTCTCGGCCAGGTAGTCGACGGTGATGTTCGTGGGGCCTGAGCCCGTCAGGGTCTTGGACGGGTCGGCCTGGTTCACGAGCGTGCCGGACCCGTAGCTGTGGAGCTTGAGCAGCGTGACGTTCCCGTCACCGTCACGCCACTGCTTGGCCCTGTCGACGCCGAAAAACTCGAGGCGGATGTTGAAGCCCTGGTCAGGGCACTCGACCCAGTCCTCGATCGTGCCCTCGAACGGGAAGATCCCCTTCTCCGGCCCGGCTGCGGCCGCCGACGGGGCGAGGGCCAAGAGCAGCAACGTGGCGAGCGTGGCGGTGGTCTTCATGGCGCGACGCTAGACGCGCCGCATATACACGGCCTATACGACGAGCTCGCCGAAGAACTCGGCGATGTCGCGGGCGAGGAGCTCGGGCTCCTCGGCCGGCGCGAAGTGGCCGCCGCGCGGCATCGGGGTCCAGCGGACGACGTCGAACAGCCGCTCGGCCCACTCGCGCGGCGGCGTGCCCTCGGAGACGAGCTCGTTCGCGAACAGCGCGACCGCGGTCGGGACCGTGATGCGGTCGTCCGGCCCGATCGCGCGGGTGTACCACCGCTCGTCGTAGTAGTCGCGCATCGAGGTGGCGATCGTCTCGGTGGCCCAGAAGATCGTCAGGTTCGTGAGCAGGACGTCGCGGTCGATGCGCGTGAGGTCGTGGCTCCAGGAGCGCCACTTCTCGACGACGTAGGCGGCGAGGCCCGCGGGCGAGTCGTTGAGGCCGTAGGCAACGGTCTGCGGTTTCGTCGACTGGATCGAGCTGTAGCCGCGCTCGACGGCGTCCCAGTCAGCCACCGCCTCCAGGTACTCGCGCTCGGCGTCGGTCGCCGGGGCGTCGACGTGCGGCGGCGTGTCGATCTGGTGCAGGTGGATCCCGATCAGCGGCTCCGGCTCGTCGAGCGCCATGTACGCCGTGACGGCCGCGCCGAAGTCCCCGCCCTGCGCGCCGTAGCGCTCGTAGCCGAGGCCCTGCATGAGCCGGTGCCACCGCCGGGCGGTGTCGGGCATCGTGGTGCGGCCCGGGCGCTCGGAGAACCCGTAGCCGGGCAGCGACGGGATCACGAGGTCGAAGTCGGGCAGGTGCGGGACGAGCTGGAGGTGCTCGACGAACGTGCTCGGCCAGCCGTGGGTCAGGATGAGCGGGATCCCGCCGCGCCGCACGTGCACGAAGTGGATCCCGTCGGCCATGAAGTGCTCGTACTCGTTCAGCCGCGCCTCCTGGGCGCGCCAGTCGAACCCGTCGGCCCAGTAGCCGAGCAGCCCGCGCAGGTACTCGAGCTCGGTCCCCTGCGCCCACCCCGGCTCGGGCGACGCGGGAGGCCAGCGCGTGGCGCGGATCCGCTCGCGCAGGTCCGAGAGCGTGCGCTCAGGGATGTGGACCCTGAACGGCTCGACGCGCACGCAGGCTAGGCGGACTTCTCGGGGGCGGTCTTCGCCGGGCCGAGCATCATCGTCATGTTGCGCCCGTCCTGCTGGGGCCGCTGCTCGATGACGGCGAGGTCGCCGAGATCCTCCGCGAGGCGGTTGAGGATCATCTCGCCCCGCTCCGGATGGGCCATCTCGCGGCCGCGGAACATGATCGTGACCTTGACCTTGTCGCGCCCGCGCAGGAACCGCTCGACGTGGCCCTTCTTGGTGTCGTAGTCGTGCTGGGCGATCTTCGGCCGGAACTTGATCTCACGGACGTTGATCTGCTGCTGGTGCTTGCGGGCGGCCTTCTGCTTCTGGACCTGCTCGTACTTGTACTTCGAGTAGTCCAGGATCCGGGTCACCGGCGGCTTGGCGTCGGGCGCCACCTCGACGAGGTCGAGGTCGCGGTCCTGCGCCATGCGCAGGGCGTCCTGGGTGCGCATGATCCCCACCTGCTGGCCGTTCTCGTCGATGAGCCGGACCTCGGGAACGCGGATGCGCTCGTTGATCCGGGTGGGGTCGCGCTCAGGCGGCTGCCGGTCGAAACGTCTCGGGACCGGCACTAGGCTTGATGGCGTCGCGTCAAGAAGTGCGCGGCGCTGAGTCGGAACGCTTGGTCAACGCGGGGCAGTATAGCGGCGACGGGCGGCGCGCAAGTGGGCTCCGTTGGTGACTTCCTGCGCGATCAGCTCGTCTGCGATCCGCGCCGCCTCCTCGCGCGGCACGTCGTGATGGCCGAACGCGAGGCGAACTCCCAGCGGACCCTCCATGCGGTAGTCGTGCGCCAGCGCCTGCGGCAGCGCCGACGTCCAGTTCGTCGCGTTGACGAGGTCGATCAGCGTCTGGACGAACGTGATGCCGGGCCGCCACTCGCTCGACGGCATCCACTCGGGCCGGCGCCAGAACAGCTCGAGGCCCGGGAACAGGACCACCGGGTCGGTCATCCGGTGCAGGAACACGAACCGCAGCCGCTTCGCGTCCTCCGGGTCGGCCTCGACGAGGTCGGTCGCCCGCACCGTCGCAACCCGCTCGTCCATCGGGAGCTTCCCGCGCTCGAAGTCGCGCCGCAGCAGCGAGAAGTAGGGCGTGCCGATCCACAGCGCTCGCGAGACGCCGAGCGCGTCCAGCGCCGCCGTGCCGCCCGTCCGGAACACGTTCTGGCTCGCCCACGCGCCGAGCGACTCGCCGTAGACCATGACCTCGGCTTTGCCGCGGTGGCGTACCAGCCGCCGCAGCAGCTCGCGGTGCGTGCGGGCCGCGATCGGCACCTTGGCCGGCATGAGCATCGTGCGCCGGTCGTAGTACTGGATCACCACGCACGCGCAGTCGCCGCGGGAGAAGTGCTCGACCGCGTCGGGGATGATCGGGTTCACGTAGCCGCGCAGCGTCGCCGAGATGACCACGATCTGGCGGCGCTCGAACGCCCCCAGGCGGTCGAGCTCGCGGACGGCCAGCTCGGCGCGCTCCTCGACGGTCGGCGCCGAGTGCACGCCGACGAACACGCGGATCGGGTCCATCGGCAGGCCCTTCTCGGCGCCGGCCAGGAAGCGGCTGGCCTCGAAGTCGAGCGTCTCGGCCGGGATCAGGGAGTCGGGGCCGATCGAGACCGTCGGCAGGTACTCGGCGTCCGGCCACTCGGTCATCCGCGCCCGCTGCGGCTTCGTGCGCTTGATCAGCTGCTGCCAGCCGATGTAGCTCCCCACGCCCACCGCCCAGAGCGCGAACCGCTTGCGCGGGTCGCGCAGCGGATCCCCGCCGACCCGCTTCGGCGCGACGACGCCGACGATCGCGGAGATCCCCGCCACCCGCGCGATCGACCCGCCCAGAGCGACGGCCGAGTTGCCATGGGCAGGGAGCTGGCCCAGGATCGCCACGGCGCCCGCGCCGATCACGGCACCGCGGGCGGCGTTCTCGCGCTCACCCATGCGCCGCGCGAGCTGGGCGACCAGCGCCTCGGTCCAGGTCCCGGCGATCGCGCCGAACGCCAATGCAGTCGCCGAGACCAGCACCTGGTCACGCCGGGTGCGGCGCATCAGCGACGGCCGGAACGACAGCGCAAGGCCGAGCGCCCCGACCAGCAGGCCACTGTCCCGCCGCTCCAAGGTCAGCGCCTCGCCGCCTCGTCGACCAGCCGCTCGACCGCCTCGTCGAGCGGCACCGTGCCCTGGTCGCCCTCGCGGTGGCGTCGGAGGGCGACCGCGCGCTGCTCGGCCTCGCGGTCGCCGACCACGAGCATGTACGGCACCTTGCGCAGCTCGGCCTCGCGGATCTTGCGGCCGACCGATTCGGTGCGGTCGTCGACGTCGGCCCGCAGCCCCGCCGCGATCAGCGCAGCCTGCACCTCGCGCGCGTAGTCGAGATGGCGGTCGGCGAGCGGCAGCACCGCGGCCTGGACCGGGGCGAGCCAGAGCGGGAACTCACCCGCGTAGTGCTCGATCAGGATCCCCGTGAAGCGCTCGAAGCTGCCCATCAGGGCCCGGTGGATCATCACCGGCCGGTGCTCGGCGTTGTCGGCCCCGGTGTAGGTGAGCTCGAACCGCTCGGGCATGTAGTAGTCGAGCTGGACCGTCCCGAGCTGCCACGGCCGCCCGATCGAGTCGGTCATGTGGAGGTCGATCTTCGGGCCGTAGAACGCGCCGTCGCCGGGGTTGAGGTCGAAGTCCAGGCCCTTGTCGACCAACGCGCGCTCGAGCCCGGCCTCGGCCCGGTCCCACATGTCGTCGCTGCCGACCCGCTTCTCGGGACGGGTGGAGAGCTCCAGCCGCGGCTCGAACCCGAACGTGTCGTAGATCGCGAACCCGAAGTCGAGGCAGCGGCCGATCTCGTCCGGGACCTGCTCCTCGGTGCAGAAGATGTGGGCGTCGTCCTGCGTGATGTGGCGGACGCGCAGGAGCCCGTGCAGGGTGCCGCTCGGCTCGTGGCGGTGGACGAGGCCGGCCTCCGAGTAGCGGATCGGGAGATCGCGGTAGGAGTGCCGCGCGTCCTTGAACAGCTGGACGTGCGCGGGGCAGTTCATGGGCTTGAGGCCCATCTGCCGCCCCTCGCGGTCCTCGGTGAAGTACATGTTGTCCCGGTACACGTCCCAGTGGCCGGACTGCTTCCAGAGCGAGACGTCGTAGAGGATCGGCGTCTTGACCTCGCGGTAGCCGCGATCGGCGTTCTCCTTGCGCCAGAGGTTCTGCAGCTGGTTGAGCACCGCCATCCCGTTCGGGTGCCAGAACGGCGCGCCGGGACTCAGCTCGCTGAACATGAACAGGCCGAGTTCGCGGCCGAGGCGCCGGTGGTCGCGCGCGCGGGCCTCCTCGAGCCGGTGCAGGTACTGCTCGAGGTCGTCCTTGGAGTGGAAGGCGGTGCCGTAGATGCGGGTGAGCATCTGGCGGTTGGCGTCGCCGCGCCAGTACGCGCCCGCGACCGACAGCAGCTTGAACGCCTTGACGCGCTTGGTGGACGGCGTGTGCGGGCCGCGGCAGAGGTCGGTGAAGCCGTCGTTGGTGTAGAGGCTGACGGTCTCCACGGCTTGGTCGCGTACCAGGTCCTCGATCAGCTCGACCTTGTAGTCCTGCCCCTCGCGCACGAACCGCTCGAGCGCGGTGCCGACCGGGACGTCCTCGCGCACGAACGGCTCGTCGGCCTTGACGTGCTCGCGCATCTTGGCCTCGATCGCCTCGAAGTCGTGCTCGGAGATGCTCACGCCCTCGGGGAACTCGAAGTCGTAGTAGAAGCCCTCGCCGATCGGCGGCCCGATCGAGATCTTGGTGCCCGGGTAGAGGTCGAGCACCGCCGCCGCAAGGACGTGCGCGGTGTCGTGGCGGACGAGCTGGACCGAGTCCCAGTCGTCGCTCTTGGCGGTGACGATCTCGACCCGCTCGCCGTCGTGCAGCGGCGCCGCCAGGTCGCGGATGCGACCCCCGTCGTAGGCGCTGCCGTCCCGCTTATCGGGTCCGGCCCCGTCGAGCACCCGGATGGCGAGCGCGGCGCGCGCGAGACCCTCGCCGATCGAGGCGGCAAGGTCGGCGCCGGTGGCGCCGTTCTCCAGCTCCCGCTCGGAGCCGTCGGGCAGGGTCACGCGCATCGGCGCGTGATGCTAGTCGGATTCGAACTCGGCCTCTCGCGCGACGGCCACCACTGGTGAGATAGTCCGAAGCGCCGTGCCCCGCGTGTCGAGCCAGACGATCGTCGGCCGGGACGAGCCGCTCCGGCTGCTCGACGATGTCGTGGCCGCCGCGGCCGAGCGCCGCCCGCAGGTCGTGCTCGTGGCCGGTGAGGCCGGCGTGGGCAAGACGCGGCTGGCCGGCGAGCTCGAGCGGCGCGCCCGCGAGCAGGGGTTCCTCGTGCTGCACGGGGATTGCATCGAGTTCGGCGGTGACGCATTCGCGTACGCGCCGCTCGTGGCGGCGCTGCGCGACGTCCCGGCGCAGTGGGTGGTCGAGGCGCTGGACGAGCTCGACGGGGAGTCGCGGGACGATCTCGCGGGCCTGCTCCCGCGCGTCGCGGTCGAGCGGCCCGGGAGCGCGTCGGGCCGCTACGGCAAGGCACGGCTGTGCGAGCTCGTCCTGCATCTGCTCGGCCGGCTGGGCGATGAGCAGGCGCCGGTCCTCCTCGTCCTCGAGGACCTCCACTGGGCGGACCGGTCGACCCGCGATCTGCTCGCGTTCGTGGCCCGCGGCGTCCGCGCCGAGCGGCTCGCGGTCACTGCGACGTACCGGACGGGCGAGCTCGGCCGGGGACATCCACTGCGGCGGCTGGTGGGAGAGCTGGTGCGCCGGCCGCCGGTCACGCGGGTCGATCTCGCGCCGCTGGACCGCGCCGGCGTCGCCGCCCAGCTGGAGGCCATCGCCGGCGGGCCGGTGCCGGACCGCGTCGCCGACGAGTTGCACGGCCGCTCGGGCGGCAACCCGTTCTTCGTCGAGGAGCTGTACGCCGCCGGCGGCGATGCCGCGACGCTGAGCGAAGCCGTGTCCGCGCGGGTCCACCGCCTGCCGGCGCCCGCGCAGCAGCTGCTGGCCACGCTCGCCGCGGCCTCCGGGCGCGCCGAGCCCGCGGTGCTCGAAGCCGTCGTGCCCGAGTTCGGCCCGGCGGTGCGCGCGGCGGTCGACGCCGGGCTCGTGGTCGACGACGTGGCGCTGCGGCACGGCCTGATCGGCGAGGTCGTGTACGGCTCGCTCGTGCCCGGCGAGCGGACCGCGCTGCATCGAGCCCTCGCCCGCGCCATGGCGAGCGCGCCGGCGGCCGCGCTCGCGGACCAGTGGCACCGCGCCGGCGAGTACGACGCCGCACTCGCCGCGTCGGTCGAGGCAGGGCTCGACGCCGAGCGCCTGTACGCGTTCCCGGAGGTCCGTGGCCACTTCGAGCGGGCGATCGAGCTGTGGGACCGAGCCGCGGACCGGCCGACGATCGACCACGTCGAGCTGCTCTCGCGCACCGCCCAGGCCGCGCGCTTCTCCGGCGATCGCGAGCGGGCGACCTCGCTCGGCCGCCAGGCGCTCGCCGAGCTCGACGTGGAGGCGGAGCCGGTGCGCGCCGCGCGGATCTACGAGCGGATCGGCGAGTACGCGTCGTGGGACGACCGCGCCGCACTCGACTGCTACGACGCGGCGCTGCGTCTGCTCCCCCCGGGCCCGCTCCCGGAACGCGCGCGGCTGCTGGCCGCGCAGGGCCACGCGCTCATGGGCCTGCGCCGCTGGGAGGAGGCGCGCGAGCGGTGCGAGGCGGCGCTCGCCGAGTCCCGCGCGCTGGACGACGAGTCGCTTGCCGCCGCGCCCGGGCTCACGCTCGGCCTCGTGCTCGCGTTCCTGGGCGACCTCGAGGGCGGCGAGCGGCGCGTCCGCGAGGCGCTCGCGCGGGCGACCCGCGGCGAGGAGGCGGCGCGGGCGCACGTGCATCTGGGCGAGCTCCTGCGGCTGCGCGGGCGGCACGCCGCCGCGCTGGAGACGATGGTGGCCGGCGAGCGCCTCGCGGTCCGGCTCGGCATGCGCGGCTCGTTCGGGCACTTCATGTACGTGAACGGCACCGACGACCTGCTGCGGCTCGGACGGTGGGAGGAGGCCGAGGAGCGCCTGGAGGCGGCCGACCGGATGGACCTCGGCGTGACGGCGGGCGCAATGCAGAACGCGATCGCCGGCCACCTCTACGCGCTGCGCGGCGAGGCCGCTCTGGCGCGGCAGCATCTCGAGCGGGCCGACGCACTCGTCGGCGAGGGCCTCCCGGCCGAGTTCGTCACCCCGATCCGTGCCGCCTGGGCGACGCTCGCGCTCGCGGCCGGCGAGCCGGAAGCGGCGCGCGGGCACGTCGAGGTCGGGCTCGCCGCGGCCGGCGACGACCGCGACCCGCTGTACACGCCCGCGCTCCACTGGCTCGGCGTGCGCGCGGAGGCCGACCTCGCCGAGCGGGCGCGGGCCCGCCGCCGCGCGGCCGACGTCGCGGATGCCGAGCGCCGGGCCGGCGCGTTGCTCGGCGACCTCGACCACCTGCTGACGGCGAACGCCGCCGTGCCGGACGCGGGCGCGTACCGCGCCGGCGCACGCGCCGAGCGCAGCCGCGCGGCCGGTGTCGCGGACCCGGCCGGCTGGGAGCGCGCCGCCCACGCGTGGCGCGAGCTCGGCGAGCCGTACCCCGAGGCCTACGCGACGCTGCGGCACGCCGAGGCGCTCCTGCTGGCCGGGGGCGACCGGCGCGCGGCCGCCGCGCTGGTGCGCGCGGCCCACGCGACGGCCGTCGCGCTGGGCGCACATCCGCTCCGCGAGCAGGCGCAGGCGCTCGCGCGCCGTGCGCGTACGCAGCTTCACCCCACGGTGCCCGCATCCCAGCTCGAGCCGGCGGACGAGCCCGTGCTCACGCGGCGCGAGACCGACGTGCTGCGCCTGTTGGCCGACGGCCTCACCAACCGCCAGATCGCCGACCGGCTCTTCATCAGCGAGAAGACCGTCGGCACCCACGTCGGGCACATCTTCGCCAAGCTCGACGTGCACACCCGCATGGAGGCCGCCGGCCGCGCGCAGGCGCTCGGGCTAGCCACCTAGGGTGGGAACCGTGCACACCCAGGTGGGTCCGAGCTCCCACGCCTAGCCCATGGGCGCGCGGCCCGCCGCAGCCGATCCTCGGGACACCGCCGGAGTCAGAGGGACACCGGCCCAGAAGCCCAGGAGGACGCCATGTCCGTCAGGTCCCGCATCGTCTCCGTCGTGCTGCTCGCCGTGCTGACCGTGCTGCCGGCCACCGCCGCGATCGCCCAGACGCACGTCTGAAAGATCGGGTGCCCGGAGCGCCCGATATCGACCGTTCACCCGATGTGCGGGCGGGACGGTCCGCCTACGGTCGGCGGACCGTCCTTCCCATCCCGCACGAAAGGCCCCAGATGTCCCTGCTCCGCTGGGCCGCCGCCTTCATCGTCGCGGCCGCCCTGTCCTTCATCGCCACCCCAACCGCGTTCGGCGCCAACGGCGTCTACGGTGGCACGACCAGCGCCGCCGAGGCGATCGTCATCACGACCGACGCGAAAGCCAAGAAGCTGCGCTCCGCGGTGATCTCGTGGGAGGCACCCTGCCGTGACGGGATGTCCTTTCCGATGGCCAGCGCGCTGACACCGGTCACGGCGGAGCCCGGGTTCATGCCCGGGCCGGACGACCTCGTCATCGGGTTCAACGCGAAGCGGCGGTTCCTCGGCACGCAGCTGACCGCCCGGGATCTGGGAGACCACACGGCGCTCGTGACGGTCGAACTCTCGGGCAAGCTGCGCGCCCGACAGGCCGCCGGGAAGCTGACGGCGACGGTCTCGATCCTCGACAACGCCAGCGGCGCGGAGGTCACGTCGTGCGAGACGGGCAGCCTGAAGTGGTCGGCCTCGCGGTCCGCAGGACGCATCTACGGCGGCAAGACGACGCAGGACGAACCGGTCGTGGCGCGGCTGGACGCCAAGCGCAAGACGGTGACCGACCTGCTCGTGGGCTGGGAAAGTGATTCGTGCCAGCCTCCCGACAACTACTTCCGCTTCGGCGAGCGCTATCGCGGTCTGGCGGTGCGTTCGGGCCGCTTTGCCAACACGGACGACGAGTCGTATCCGACCGACGACGGCGGCACGCTCGCCTACCACTACGAGCTGGCGGGCTCGGTCGCCCGACGGTCGGTCAAGGGCAGCCTGCATGTCACGGTCACGGCCACCGATGCCGCAGGCGCCACGAACCTCACGTGCGACTCCGGCCAGGTCAGTTGGAAGGCGGCGACTGGCTGAGCCGCGCCGCGAGCCCGGACGCGCGCGCCACCGGTCGACCCACCGCGGCGCGCACAGCGGCCTCGTCGCCGACGAGGATCAGCTCGGTCCGGGCTCGCGTCACGGCTGTGTACAGGAGCTCGCGGGTGAGGATCGGCGACGTCGCGTCGGGCAGCAGGACGGCGGCGGTGTCGAACTGCGACCCCTGGCTCTTGTGCACGGTCATGGCGTACACGCTGTCGACGGCGCCCAGGCGCGTGGGGCTGAACTCGCCACGCTCGAACACTGCGCTGAGCCGCCCGTCGCCGTCCGCGACCACGACGCCGGTGTCCCCGTTGTAGAGGCCGAGGCCGTAGTCGTTCTCGGTCACGAGCAGCGGGCGCCCGGCGTACCACTCGCCGTCGGCGGCGAGGCCGTCGTGCGCGAGCCAGCGCTCGACGCGCTCGGTCCAGCCCGTGACGCCGTGCGGGCCGCGGCGGTGCGCGCACAGGATCCGGAAGCCGCCGAGCGCCCGGATCGCGCCCAGGCCGTCGCCCGCTCGCGCGGCCTCGGCGACCGCACGGAAGCAGGCCACCGCGCCGTCGTGGACCGCATCGGGATCCGTCGTCCACGTGACACCCGCCAGCGCCTCGATCGTCTTATCGGCGTCGCCGCGGCGGATCGCGCCGGCGACCTCCGCGATGGCGCCGCCGAAGCGGTGGACGCGGTCGAGCACCACGACGTCCTTCGACGCCGCGACGATGTCGCCCAGCACGGCTCCCGCCTCGATCGACGTGAGCTGGCCGGGGTCGCCGACCAGGATGAGCCGCGCGTCCGGCCGGACCGCCTCCACCAGCCGCGCCATCAGCGACAGCGACACCATCGAGGTCTCGTCGACGATCACCACGTCGTGCGGCAGCCGGTTCGCGCGGTCGTGGCGGAAGCGGCTGTGCGAGCCGGGCCGCCAGCCGAGCAGCCGGTGCAGGGTCGAGGCCTCGAGCGCGAGCAGCGCCGGCCGGTCGAGCTGCCGCCCGACCTCGTGCACGGCCTCGCTCAGCCGCGCGGCGGCCTTGCCGGTCGGAGCCGCGAGCGCGACCAGCGCGGGGTCGACGCCCTCCTCGAGCATGCCCGCGAGGTTGCCGGCGACGAGGGTCGTCTTGCCAGTGCCGGGGCCGCCCGCGATGACCTGGAGCCGGTCGCCAAGGGCGAGCAGGTCGCGTGCCACCTGGCGCTCCTCGCGCCAGTAGCGGTCCAGGTACAGCGCCGAGCCGACGAGCCGGAGCGGCCGGTCCTCCCCGCCCTCCTCGCCCACGGCCACGAGAGGGCTGCGGGCGACGGCTTCGATCCAGTCGTCCGGCCACGCCAGCGCCGCGAGGTCGACCGGCTCCTCGGCGTCGACAGTCGCGGTGTCGCGAATCGTCGCGAGGTCGACGTAGACGTGCCCGAGCCGCGGTCCGCGGACGGCGAGCGCAGCCGCGAGCGCAACCGCCTCATCCGGCTCGCCGCCGAGCGCGGCGAGTCGCCGGGCGACGTGCACGTCGGCGGGCGCGAGCACGCCGGCGGCGTTGAACTCGCGCAGCGCGCCGGTCGCGCGTGCGGCGACGGCGGCGTTCACCGGCCACGCTCCAGGACGTCGCTGAGTCGCTCGACGACCGCTCCCGGCGGCTGCCAGGCGAACACGCCGCCCTCTCGCTGTACGTCCTCGAGTCTGCTCGGCGCCGCGACGCCCGTCATCCCGCGCAGGAACAGGTAGCCGACGCCGGCGAGGTTGCGGTCGGGGTCGTAGCCGGGCAGCCGCCAGCGCAGGTAGCGGTGCAGGGCCACGAGGTAGAGCAGCGCCTGCAGGCCGTAGTGCGCGCGCCGCATCTCGGCCTCCAGCGCGGCCGGCCGGTAGTCCGAGGCGGCGGCACCGAGCCAGTTCGTCTTGTAGTCGAAGACGGCGAAGCGGTCGTCGGTGCGGGCGACGAGGTCGATCGAGCCGGTCAGGTAGCCGCGGACGTCGCGGCGCAGGAGCGGGTCCGCGAACCGGTGCGGGAGTCCCGGGGCGTCGAGCGCCTCGAGCGCCAGCCCGCCGATGGGGTCGTCGCCGCCCACCAGCGGCAGCTCGAAGTCGAGCTCGTCGAGCCGGTCCTCGCGCCGGACGTCGCGCAGCGCGCGGCCGTCGAGCAGCGGGCCGAGCGGCGTCTCGATCGCGGCGCGCAGCCCGGCCGCCACCGCGGCCGGATCGCCGATCTCGACGCTGCGCCTCCCCTGCACCTCGCCGATGCGGAGCGCCAGCTCGGCGTCGAGGTCGCCCGCAGCGAAGTCGGTCGCCTCGAGCACCCGGTGCACGAAGGTGCCGATCTCGACCCCGGCGGGCATCGCGGCCAGCGGCAGGTCCTGGCCGTCGAGCGCGGGCGCCGGGCCCTCCGGTTCGTCGGTCACCACTTGCTCCTCGGGCTCGCTCCCGACCCGCACCTCGTGCGCGCCGGCCACCAGGTCGGTGAACGAGGTGCGGCGCCAGCGCTGGTCGAGCTCGCGGTCGAATTCAGCGGCGGTGAGCTCGACCGGCTCGCGCGGCGGCCCCGACCAGCTGAGCGGCAGGCCGAGCAGCGACCGCTCGATGGCAATCCGGCCGGGGGCGTCCGCCGCCAGGCGCTCGAACCGCTGCCATGCCGCGTCGTCCGCGGGGACGTCGCGGCTCTTGGCGGGGATCGTGCCGTCGGCGGCGCGCGCGAACAGCAGCCGGCCGAGCGACGAGTCCTTGCTGCCGAACGTCGGCGCCCACCACACGACCGCCTGGTGGCGCGCGCGCGTGAGCGCGACGTAGGCGATCCTCAGGTCCTCCCCGCGCTGCTCGACGACGTGCTGCTCGCGGTGGCGCGCGAAGTCGCCGCCGGTGAGGCCGACGTCGATGGTCCGGACGCCGGCCTCGTCGTGGAACGTGACCGGCTCCCCTTCGCGGATGTAGCCCGGCTCGAACAGGTCCGGCAGATAGACGGCGCCGAACTCGAGCCCCTTGCTGCGATGGACGGTGAGGACCTGGACGGCCGCGGCGTCGGACTCCAGGCGCCGGCTGCGGTTCTCGTCGCCGGTGTCCCAGCCGGACTCGGCGATGCGCTTGCGCAGCCAACCCGTGAGCGCCGTGGTCCCGAGCTGCTCGGCGTGTAGCAGCTCCCCGATGTGCCGGAGGTCGGTCAGCCGGCGCTCCCCGTTGGCGCTCGCCAGCACGCGCTCGGACAGCCCCTCGGCGAGTGTGATCGTCTCCACCAGCGACGCGACGCCGCGCAGGCGCAGGACGCGCGCCCAGTCGTGCAGGCGGCGGTGGACGTCCTCCCACTCCGCGTCCCCGGCGGCGGCGACCTCCGCCGCGGTCCAGCCCAGGAACGGCGTCAGCGCGGCCGAGCGCGCGCGCAGGTCGGACGTGGGGCGCTCGAGCGCCTCCAGCAGGCGCAGCCACTGGTCGGCCTCCGGGGTGCCGAACACGCTGCCGGCGCCGTTGATGACGGCGGGGACGCCGACCTCGTCGAGCGCGTCGCGGATCCGCGCGGCGTTGCGATTCGTCTGCACGAGCACGGCCACGTCGGCGGGCTCGACCTCGCCCCCGGACAGCAGCCGCACGAGGTCCGCGGCGACGTCCTTCGCGACGTGCTCGCGCGTCGAGGGCAGCTTGGCGAACCCCTTCGCCGTGGACTCGACGTCACCGCGGGCGACGACGCGGAAGCGGAGCGCGACGCCCGGGACGGCGGCTCGCGCCGCCTCGACGCGGTGGTAGACGATCCCCTCGTGCCCGAGCCGCGCGCCGGCGAACAGCGCGTCGTAGGCGTCGATCAGCCCCTGGTCGCTGCGGCGGTTGACGTCGAGCGTCGCCTGCGCCGCGGCCGTGCTCGCGGCGTCCAGGTACGCGTAGACGTCGGCGCCGCGGAACGCGTAGATCGCCTGTTTCGGGTCGCCGATGAGGACCAGCGTGCTCTCGCCGAACGCCTGGCGCATGATGCTCCACTGGACCGGGTCGGTGTCCTGGAACTCGTCGACGAGCACGACGGTCCAGCGCTCGCGCAGCCGGCCGGCCACCTCCTCGCCGCGCTCGCGCAGCACCATGTCGAGCTCGGTCAGCAGGTCGTCGTAGGTGAGCACGCCGGTGCGGCGCTTGCGCAGGGCGAACTCGCGCCGGACGGCCTCGGCGAGCCGGCGGCGCATGGCGGGGAGCGTGTGGTCAGGCGCGTCACGCGGCTCGATCGGGGCGACCGGGTTGTCGACCGCGATCCGCGCGATGCGGCCCGCCTCGTCGCGCCGGATCGCGGGCCGGTCCTCGCGCACGAAGCGGCGGACGTAGAGGTCGTCGACCACCTCGTCGACGAGGTCGGTCGGGTCGTCGACGAGCTCGCCCTCGACGCCGGCGGCCATGCCGAGGCTGCCGAGCACCTCCTGGCAGAAGCCGTGGATGGTCGCGACGGTGGCGGCGTCGAAGTCGGCGAGCGCCCGCGAGAGGCGGTCGCGGCGCGTGCGGACGTCCTCGCGCGCGAGCAGCTGGACGAGCGGGTCGTCTGGAGGCGGCTCGCGGGCGAGCACGCGGGTCAGCGCCTGCTCGGTGCTCACGAGCCGCTCTCGCACGCGGTCGCGCAGCTCGCCGGTGGCCATTCGCGTGAACGTGACCAGCAGGAGCTTCTCGAGCGGCGTCCCCTCGGCGACGTAGCGCGCCGCCAGCGCGGCGATCGTCCACGTCTTGCCGGTGCCGGCGCTCGCCTCCAGCACGGTCACGCCGCGCGGCAGCGGGCCGCAGACGTCGAACGGCTCGGTCATCGCTCGTCCACCCGCTCGTGCGCCAGCAGCCCGTCCCACAGGCGACGCGCCCAGCGCCCGAGCCGTCGGGGTTCGTGCGCGTCCCACAGCGGTCCGTGCTCGTCGGCCTGCGGTCGCGCGACCAGCAGCTCGTCGAAGCCGAGGACGCCGCCGAGCACGAGCTGGTGCTCCGCGTCGTCGGCCTCACCGGGGCGCGCGTGCGTGCCCTCCCATTCGGCGCGCGCGGCGGCCACCGGCTCGCCGCCGTCGCGGGCCGCGCGCGCGTAGGCGGCCGAGGTGAGGCAGTAGAGCGGCGCCGGCTCGCGCATGCCGCGGTCGTAGAGGTCGACGAGGACGGCCAGGTGGTCGAGCGCCTCGGTGGGGTCGAGCGGGCCGATCCGGGCCACGGCGACGCTCGCGTCCGGGTCCTGCGCCTGCCCGACGGTGAGCGCGTCGAATGACCGGTCGGGATGGCCCGCGGTGAGCGCGAGCAGTCGCACCCAGGCACCCAGCCGGTGGCGCGCGTTGACGCGCGAATACGTGACGGCGCGCAGCGTGTGGTCGACGAGGTCGGGCACGGTGCCGCTCACCGTCCGGCCGTCGGGCAGCGTGACCCGGACGTCGAGCGAGGTCAGCTCACCGGCGGGCGCCTCGCGGACGATCTGCTCGACGGTCGGCCGGATGCGGTCGATCACCGGCTTGCCGAGGTAGCCGGGCGGCAGCGTCCCGCGGGCGATCTCGGCGCGCTTCGCGGTCTCCGGGTCGATGCCGGCCAGGCGCGCCTCGAGCAGGCGGGTGCCGACGCCCCAGCGGCCGAGGCCGTCGAGCTCGACGGGCAGGGCATCCTCGATCTCGTCGGAGAAGCTCCCGACGCGGATCCCGAGCCGCCGGCGCAGGAACGCACGCACCGGCCGCTCGGCGAAGCGCACGAGGTCGGCGAGCTCGATCACGGGATCGTCGAGCGGCGGGAGGGGGCGCGCGAGGAACGGGCCGGGCCGGGGGCGCTCGGCGTCGAGCGCGCGGGCGCCGTCGAGCGTGACGCGGTCGAAGCTCCAGACGCGGTCGGGGACCAGGCCGCCGGGCGCGAAGTTGCGCTGGTCGAACGGCTGCAGCGGGTGGCGGACGATCACCTGGTCGCGCGGGCGGTCGGCGTCCGTGCGGACGGTGCGGTCGACCACGTCGAGCAGCTCGCCGACCGGGACCGCTGGCGGCCGCGGCAGGTTCGTGCGCTCGTCGTTGCCGGTGTAGGTCACGATCAGCCGGTCGCGGGCGGCCATCAGCGCGTCCAGCAGCAGCTGACGGTCCTCGGTGCGGGCGTCGCGCTCGCCGACGTGCGGGTCGTCGAGCATCAGGTCGTCACCGTCGCGGGGCGTCTTGCGCGGGAACGCGCCGTCGTCGAGCCCGAGCAGGCAGACGACGCGGTGCGGGACCGACCGCATCGGCACCAGCGTGCACACGGTGAGGTGGCCGGTGCGGAAGTTCGTGCGCGTGGGCCGGCCGCGCAGGCGGTCGGCGAGCAGCGCGCGCACCTCCTGCAGGCGGAGGGCAGTCGGGTTGCCGGCGGCCTCGGCGGCGACGTCGTCGAGCAGCCGCTGCAGCTCGGCGCGCTGCCAGGCGTCGCGCGGGCTCGTGGCGGTGAGGCCGTCGGCCGCCGCGGCGATCGCCCCCACCCACTCCTGCACCGGCTTGGGCGTGCCGAGGGCGTCGACGGCCGCCTCCACACGATCGAGCAGCTCGGCGAAGCGCCCGGCGAGCTCGATCGCCCCGCTGTCGACGTCGTCGAGCGGGAGCACGCCCTCGAACAGCCGCTGGTCGTCCTCGGTCATGGTCACGCCGACCAGCAGGCGGTCGAGCCCGAACCGCCACGTCCCGCTCTCCAGGTCGAGCTTGAACGGCGCGCGGTGCGCGGCGTCGAGCCCCCAGCGGATCCCGCTCGCGCGGACCCACTCCTCGGCGCGGGCGAGCTCGTCGTCGTCGAAGACGAACCTGCGCCGCACCGGCTCGCGGTCGGCGAGGTCGAGGACCTGCGAGGCGGTGAGCCGCTGGTCGGCGAGCTCGAGCAGCCGGGCGACGACGCCGAGCACCGGGTTGGTCTGACGGATCGAGCGGTCGGCGAGCCGGACGCGCAGGTCCGGCAGCGCGCCGGGCCGCTCGTCCTCGCTCACCGCGCCCGCGCCGAACGTGGCCTGGATCAGCGGCGCGAACGTCTCGATGTCGGGGCACATGACGATCACGTCGCGCGGCTCGAGCGTCGGGTCGTCGGCGAGCTGGTGCAGGATCGCGTCGCGCAGGATCTCCACCTGCCGGGTGCGACCGTGGCACGAGTGGACCTGGATGCTCCGGTCGCCGGCGTCGAGAAGCGCCCGCGCGGGGTCGTCGGCGGCCGGTGGCGCGCGGTCCTCGCGGATGTCGGCCTGGATGCGGGCCAGCAGCGTGTCGGCGTCGCCGTGGTCGACGGCGTGACGGTGGTCGCGGGCGTCGCCCGGCTCGAGGACGAGCTGGAGCTCGCGCGAGTCGTGGCCCCAGGAGGCGAGCAGCGGGTTGTCGGCGAGCCCGTTCGTCGGGTCCTCGCGGCGCCGGACCACCGGCGGGTGGCCGCGGATCCGCTCCCAGAGTCCGGGCGACGGGTGCAGCACGCACAGGTGGACGTCGCGGTGGGCGCCGAGTGCGCGCAGGACGTCCAGCCGGCCGGTCGGCAGCCGCGTGAGCCCGAACAGCGAGAGGCGGTCGGGCAGGTCGACCACCGCAGGGTCGTCGCGCAGGCGAGCGCACGCGGCCTGCACCCGCTCGGCGGGCCCCGGCTCGGGGATCGCCGCGGCCAGCCGCCGCCACAGCTCGGCCTGCCAGCCGTTGTCGTCTCCGGCGGCCCAGCCGGCGAGCATCGCCGGGCGGTGCAGCGCGTACGCGTCGAACAGGTCGGCCAGATGGCGGACGGCGGCGAAGCGGCCGCCGGGGTTGGTGGCGACGTGGGCGGCGAGGGCGCCCAGCCACGGCTCGGCGAGGCAGTCGTCGACGATCTCGAGCAGCGGCCACACCGACCGCTCCGGCAGCCACGGGTCGGCGTCGGGCTCGATCCCCGTCGCGGCCGCCACGGCGTCGCTCACCAGCCGCCGTGGCGACGGGAAGTCGACGTTCGCGCACACGCCGTCCTGCCGGCCGGGCGTCGCGCCCAGCCCGGACGACATCCGCTGGCTCAGCCACCGCTCCATCCCGCGCGTGGGAACTGCCACCACGTCGGGCGCGAACGGGTCGGGCAGCGGCTCGGCGAGCAGGTCGCGCAGGGCCGCGACCAGCGCGTCGGCTCGCTCGGCTCGATGGACGTGCAGCATCGCTGGCGCCAGCGTAGGAGCCGCATCGGACCGCGCGGGCGCTGCTAGCCTGTTTGCCGCGACGGTGGAGGACCGCCGCGTGGCCATGCGCCGCGCCGATTCGAGCGCGACGAGCGGAATGGGCCCGCGGGTGGACGCCGTCCTTGTGACTTGGAAGCCATCCGGCCTGCCTTCCTGCGGGCTGTCGAGGAACGTGATGATGAACCCGAAGACGACGACCGCGCTTGCGCTCGCGGGCACGCTGCTCGCGGTGCCCGCCGCCCTCGCGGACGAAGAGGTGGGCGAGCCGCCGACCCCGCTGCGCGCCTCGCTCGCCGGCCACCCGACGGTCGAGGACCAGATGCGTACTGTCGCCCGCGAGGACCGCAAGCAGGACCGCAGGCGCGCCGCCGCGCGCCGCGCCCGCCGCCGGGCCGCGCAGGCACCGCCGGTCTCCCCCGCGCTGCAGGCGATCGCCGCCTGCGAGTCCGGTGGCAACCCGCGCGCGATCGGCGGCGGCGGCCTCTACCGCGGCAAGTACCAGTTCGATCTCGCGACCTGGCGGTCGGTGGGCGGCACCGGCGATCCCGCCGCGGCGCCCGAGGCCGAGCAGGATCGCCGCGCGGCGATCCTCTACTCGCGCGCGGGCGCGTCGCCCTGGCCCGTCTGCGGCCGCTAGCGTCCCGTCCCCATGGACGCTGCCGCCCTCCGTGCCGAGTTCCCCGTGCTGGATCGCCTCGCGTTCATGAACGCGGGGACGGACGGGCCGGTGCCGGCGGTGGCGGTCCGCGCGGCGCACGACGCGCTCGAGGCCGAGCTCGCCGACGGGCGGTACGCGCCGCACTTCGAGGCCCGGTTCGCCGCGCAGGACGAGCTGCGCGGGCTGTACGCGCAGATCCTCGGCTGCGACACGGCCGACCTCGCGCTCAAGACGTCCACCAGCGAGGGGCTCGGGACCGTGCTGGCCGGGCTCGACCTCGGCCCGGGCGACGAGATCGTGACCTCCGACGCCGAGCACCCCGGGCTGGTCGGGCCGCTGCTCGCGCTGCGCGACCGCGGCGTGTCGCTGCGGATCGTGCCGCTGCGCGACGTGGCCGACGCGGTGAGCGAGCGCACCACGCTCGTCGCCTGCTCGCACGTGTCCTGGGTCACCGGCGAGGTCGCACCGGCCGCGCTCGCGGAGGTCGGCGTGCCCGTCGTGCTCGACGGCGCCCAGGGCGCGGGCGCGATTCCCATCGACGTGCGCGCGCTCGGGTGCGCCGCCTACGCCGCCGCCGGCCAGAAGTGGCTGTGCGGCTCCGACGGCACCGGGATGCTCTACGTCGAGCCGGAGTTCGCGCGCGGCGTGCGCGTGGTCGCCCCCAGCTACGTCTGCTTCGAGAACGGCCACGCGGGGTTCGACGCCGCCCTGCGCACCGACGCGCGCCGCTTCGACACCGCATCCCTGTCGCGCGAGGCGGCCGCGTTCTCGCTCGCGGCGACGAAGCTGCTGGCCGCCGCGGGCTTCGACGCCGTGTACGCCCGGTCCGCCGCCCTCGCCGCCCGCCTCGCGGACGAGCTCGCCGCCCGCGGTCGCACGGTCGCGCCGCGGGGCGCCACGACGCTCGTCGCGTTCGAGGATCCCGACCCGGCCGCGACCCGAGCGCGGCTCGCCGACGCCGGCGTCATCATCCGCGACCTCCCCGGCACGCCCTACGTCCGCGCCTCGGTGGGGGCCTGGAACGACGAGAGCGATCTGGCGCGGCTGTTGAACGCGCTGTAGCGCCGGCGAACGTCAACTGCGGGCATTGAGGGAGGCAGACCCGTGGGTTTCGTGCAATTCGGGGCGGTCCGGACCGCCGGATTTCACGAAACCCCTCGTATCCGGCGGTTTCGTGAAATCCGGGTGGGGGATGCCGCCGAGATTTCACGAAACCTATGGGTTCGCCTCCCTCAATGCCCGCAGTTGACGTTCGTCAACGGAGCCGCCCCGTGAGGCGGACCATCCCGTTCTGGTCGACCAGCATTCGCTGCGGATAGAGCTCCGGCGGCGGCGCCGGGGCCTCGAGCCGCGCGCGCTCCTCCGGCGAGAGGTCCACGGCGAAGCACCCGAGCGCGTCCTCGAGGTGCGCGAGCGTGCGCGCGCCGACGATCGGCGCCGTCACGCCCTCGACCCCGAGCAGCCATGCGAGCGCCACCTGCGGCACCGTCGCGCCGTGGGCCTCGGCGATCTCGGTCGCCGCGTCGACCACCTGGAAGTTGTGCTCGACCGCCCGGCGGTGCTCGGCCTCCTCCAGGTCCTCGCCCGCGTCGGCCATCCGGCTGCCCTCCGGCAGCGGCTCGTCGCGCTTGTACTTGCCGCTCAGGAACCCGGCCCCCAGCGGCCCCCACGGCAGCACGCCGAGCCCGGCGGCGCGCGTGAACGGGAGCAGGTCCAGCTCGACCGACCGCTCGACCAGCGAGTACTGCGGCTGCAGGCTCACGAACGGCGACCAGCCGTGCCGGTCCTGGAGCGAGACGGCCCACGCCAGCAGCCAGCCCGGGTAGTTCGAGGCGCCCAGCGCCCGCACCTTGCCGGCGCGCACGAGCCCGTCGAGCGCCTCCAGGGTCTCCTCCAGCGGCACCGACGGATCGGGCGCGTGGACCTGGTAGAGGTCGATGACGTCGATCCCAAGCCGCCGCAGCGAGGCGTCGCACGCCGCGCGGATGCGGTCGGGGGCCAGCCCCTCCCCGCCGGGGTCGGAGACCTTGAAGCGGACCTTGGTGGCGACGACGACCTCGTCGCGGTGCCGAGCCAGCCACGGCGCGAGCACCTCCTCGGAGCGGCCGTCGCCGTAGACGTCGGCGGTATCGACGAGGGTGCCGCCCGCCTCCAGGAAGCGGTCGAGGATGCGGTGGGACTCGTCCTCCGGCGTCGCGCCACCCATCAGCATCGTGCCGAGGGCGAGGCGGCTGACCGTCAGCGGTCCGAGCGAAGCGGTGTCCATGGGACTAAGGTCGCACGTCGTGCGCCGAGTCTGCGTCTACGCCGGGTCCAACCCCGGCAGCGACCCCGCCTACGCCGAGGCGGCGAGGGCGTTCGCCGCCGAGCTCGCGGCCCGCGGGATCGGGCTCGTGTACGGCGGCGGCAAGGTCGGCCTCATGGGCGTGCTGGCCGACACGGTGCTGGACGCCGGCGGCGAGGCGATCGGCGTCATGCCGAAGGGGCTGATCGACCGCGAGATCGGCCACCCCCGGCTGACCGAGCTGCGCGTCGTCGGCTCGATGCACGAGCGCAAGGCGCTGATGGCGGAGCTGGCGGACGCGTTCGTCGCCGTGCCCGGCGGCATCGGCACGCTCGAGGAGCTGATCGAGGTCTACACGTGGAGCCAGCTCGGCATCCACGACAAGGCGTGCGGCGTCCTCAACGTCAAGGGCTACTACGACCACCTCGCCGCGTTCCTCGACCACGCGGTCGCCGAGGGCTTCCTGCGCCCTCAGCACCGCGCGGTACTGAGCGTGGCGGACGAGCCGGCCGAGTTGCTCGACCGGCTCGCCGCCTATGAGCCACCCGCCGTCGCGAAGTGGCTCGAGCTCGAGGAGAGCTGACCTACGGGTTCGGCCGCAGCACCACCTCGTCGCTGCCCGTCTGCGGATCCTCGCCGGCGGGCTGGTCGGTGTAGCTGGCCACGAACACCCCGGCGAGGTTCCCGGCGCCCGCGTGCGCTGCGTCGAGCGGCGGGGTCTCGATCTCGCCCGAGCAGCCCGCGGTCGAGCCCTGCGGATGCCCGTGCTCGTCGTGGCCGAGGATGTAGGTCACGCTCACACGCGCGCAGTCGACCGGCTGGTCGTCGGTCACCGTCACGGTGTACGTGACGGTCTGGCCGAACTGGAACGGCTCGCCGGGATCCGGCTCGGTGTCGAGGTTGACCACCGGCGCCTGGTTGCCGATGAAGATCCGCACCGAGGCGGAGGCCGAGCGACCAGACGTGTCGGTCACCCTCAGCGTGGCGTCGAAGATGCCGCGCTGGGTGTAGGTGAACGTCGGGTTCCGCGCGTCCGAGTCCACGGTCCCGTTCGCGTCGAAATCCCACGCGTACGTGAGGCGGTCACCGTCGGGGTCGCTCGTCCCCTGGCTCGAGAAGCGCACCCGCAGCGGGGGCGCCGTCGCGGTCGTCGGGCTCGCCGAGACCTTCGGCACCGGCGTGTACTCGCCGTTGCGCACGAAGTCGATGCGCGACAGCTGCGCCTCCGGGGTCTCGAGGAAGAACCCGTCGCCGTACTCGAGCGTGTAGAGCGCGCCGTCAGGCCCGTACTCCATGTCCATCGGGTTGTCCTGGATGATCCCGTTCGGCCCGCCCGGGAACAGCCTGTGGATCGCCTTCAGGCTGTCGCCGTTCGGGCGGTTGAGCTCGAACACCTTCACGTAGTCGCGGGTCCACTCGTAGAACAGCGGGTGACCGTCGAACACGCTCGGCCACTTGGTCTCGGAGCTGCTGGCGCTGTTGAACGCGTACGCGGGACCGCCCATCGGGCCGATGCCGTTCCCGCCCCGGTCCGCGAGCAGCTCGGGGAACAGGCCGTAGTCGTTGGCCGGGTAGCTGTAGTACACGTCCGGCTTCGTCGACCGGGGGCAGCTGCCGGCGGCCCGTGTTGTTCGGCGAGGCGTTGACCGGCCGCTGGCAGTCGAACGCCGGGCCCGACTGCTTCGTCCCGAAGTCGTAGTCGCGGTAGGCGAGGTCGGGCGTCATGCAGTAGGGCCAGCCGAAGTTGGCCGGCTCGTCCACGAGCATCCAGCGACCGATGCCCCGCGGCCCGCGAGCCGGGTCGTCCATCTGGGCGTCGGGCGAGTAGTCGCCGACGTAGACGGCGTTCGACTTGCGGTCGACGGAGATGCGGAACGGGTTGCGGAAGCCCATGGCGTAGATCTCGGGCTTCGTCTCCGGCATGCCCGGCCGGAACAGGTTCCCGCTCGGGATGCTGTAGCCGCCGTTCGCGTTGGGGCGGATACGCAGGATCTTCCCGCGCAGGTCGTTCGTGTTGGCGGACGTGCGCTGGGCGTCGAACGCCGGGTTGCGGTTCGACCGCTCGTCGATCGGCGCGTAGCCCTCCGACTCGAACGGGTTCGTGTCGTCGCCCGTTGAGAGGAAGAGGTTGCCGACTCCGTCGAAGTCGATCTTGCCGCCGACGTGGCAGCAGATGCCGCGATCGACCGGGACGTCGATGATCTTCTGCTCGGTGCTGAAGTCGAGCTTTTCGCCCGTCCACTTGAAACGCGAGAGCCGGATAGCGCCCTTGAAGAGCGCCAACCGCGCCCGGTCCTCGGGCGTGTTGAGGTTGAATGGGGCGTCGCCCTCGTTGAGGCCGGTGCCGGGCTGATCGGTCGGCGTGTTGAGCCTCGGCGAGTAGTAGACGTAGACCCAGCGGTTGCTCGCGAAGTTCGGGTCGAGCGCGATGCCCTGCACGCCTTCCTCGTCGTGCTGGTACAGCCCCGCCGGGCTCTGGCGCATGTCGGCGGCCATCGTGTTGAGGCCGGTCCGAGGGTTGTGGATGCGGATCTCGCCGGTGCGCGCCGTGTGCAGCACGCGGCCGTCCGGCAGGACGGCCAAGCTCATCGGCTCGCCCGGACGGTCGTTCAGTGTCACCTTCTGGAACTGAGACGAGTCCGGGAACTGGGCGGCTGCGGTCGATGGCAGCGCGCAGAGACCGACGACCAGGCAAGCCAGTTTGGCTGCCGTTCGCATTGGGGGAGCCTCCCTCCCGTTGTGGTTCTCCTCCGCCCCGCGGACGCCACCCACTCCCGCCTTCTGCCAGGCCCCCGCTGGACTTCTGACGAAAGTTAGCAGTACCCCTCTGGCCGCTCGAACACACGTGGCGTACGACGCCATGGATCGGGTATTCGCACTCCTATGACGACGTTGTTCCTGGTCACGCGGGAGCGCAGCGAGCGGGCGGAGCGGATTCTCACGGGTCTTCAGTGGACGCTCGGGCTGCGCTCGAACGCTCGGCCGCGGACGTGGGACACGGCGGCGGTGCCGGTCCCGGGCGAGTCGGCGCGGCGGGACGTGGTCGAGCGGCTCGACGCCGTCGACCCCGAATGGCGCGACGTGGTCGCGCTGGTCTAGCCGGTCACTTCGCGAACCACCTCTTCGGCCGCCTTGTCCTCGCGCAGGCCGAGGAAGCGCGGGTGGCGCAGCCGGCCGTCGCGGGTCCACTCGCTGAAGCCGATCTGGGCGACGAGGCGCGGCTCCACCCACGTCGCGCCCCGCTCGCGGACCGCGTCGGCGAACGGCGAGTCGTCGCGTTTCAGCGGTTCGAGCCGCCCGGCGAGGTCGCGCAGCGTCGAGCGCGTGAACCCGGTGCCGACCTTGCCGGCGTAGCGCAGCCGGCTGCCCTCGTAGTAGCCGAGCAGCAGCGCGCCGAGGTCCGTGCGGCTGCCCTTCGGCGGCGTGAAGCCGCCGATCACCAGCTCCTGCTCGGCCGAGCACTTGAGCTTGAGCCAGTCGCGTGAGCGGCCGTGCACGTAGGGCGAGTCGGCGCGCTTGGCGATCAGGCCCTCCCACCCCTTGCGGCAGGCCTCGCGGAACAGCGCCTCGCCGTCGCGGTTGCGATGCGGCGTGAGCCGGACCGGCCCGTGGAACGCGAGCAGCCGCCGGAGAAGGGCCTTGCGCTCGCGCAGCGGGAGCCCGGTCGTGTCCTCGCCCTCCGCGTAGAGCACGTCGAACACGTAGTAGAAGACCGCCACGGGCCGCTCGCCTCGCTGCTGGAGCCGGGCGAAGCTCGTCTGCGCGCCGTCGAAGGCCACGACCTCGCCGTCGAGCACCACGTTCGTCGCGGGGTCGCGCTCGAGCGCCTCGACGACCTCCGGGAAGCGCGCGTCGAGGCTGAGGTGGTTGCGTGACAGCAGCCGGACGGTGCGGTCTTCCTTGATCGCGACGCAGCGGATCCCGTCGAGCTTGCGCTCGAAGATCCAGTCGGGGTCCGAGAAGCGCTCGTCGGTGAGCACCGCCTTCATCGGCTCCACGCGGTCGGGCAGCGGCGTCACGGGCCGTCGATCGTACCGGCGGCTTGACATATTCCTATATCGACATATGATGCGGGACGTGGCCCGAGCAGCGACGACAGCGGACGCGTTCAACGCGGTGGCCGAGCCCCGGCGGCGCCAGATCCTGGACGTCCTCGCCGGCGGGGAGCGCCCCGTCAACGACCTCGTGCGCCTGCTCGGGCTCGCCCAGCCCCAGGTGTCCAAGCACCTGCGGGTCCTCCGGGAAGTGGGAGCGGTCGACGTGCGCGAGGACGGACGGCAGCGGCTCTACCGGCTCAACGGCCGCGCGCTCAAGCCCATCCACGACTGGGTGAAGGACTACGAGCGGACGTGGACGGAGCGCTTCGAGGCGCTCGACGGCGTGTTGGAAGACCTCAAGCAGAAGGAGCAAGGAGATGGCAGTGACGAGTAGCGGCACGGCGACGGTGACGCTCCCCACGGATGAGCAGATCCTCATCACGCGGGAGTTCGACGCCCCCAAGCACCTGGTCTACAAGGCGTACACCACGCCCGAGCTGGTCAAGCAGTGGTGGAGCGGCCATCGCGGCACGGTGACGAGCGCGGAGATCGACCTGCGGGTCGGCGGCACGTGGCGCTACGTCATGATCGCGACGGGCGGGTTCGAGGTCGCATTCCACGGCGAGTACCGCGAGATCGTCGAGAACGAGCGGATCGTGACCACCGAGGTCTACGAGGGCGCCCCCGGCGGCGACGACGACCCCGTCATCAACCTCGTCACCTTCACCGAGGTCGACGGCCGCACGCAGCTCGAGCTGCTCGTCCAGTGCCCGAGTCGCGAGGTGCGCGACATCATCATCGACTCCGGCATGGAGGGCGGCATGCAGGAGGGGATGGACAAGCTCGAGCAGGTCGCGATCTCGCTCGGCTGAGAGCGCGCCGGCGCGCGGAGGAACAGGTCTCCCCCGCGCGCCGGATGCGGTTCAGGCCACGAGATCGGCTCGGTCGGCGCGCGGAAGCTTGTGCTTCTCGCCGTCGACCTTGAGCACGGTCTTGCCCTTCACGATGCGGGTGTGGCGCTTCACCCACGCGCTGCCGGCGACGGTCGCCGAGCTCGCGGTGTTGGCGCCGACGGCCTGCAGGACGATGTCGTCGCCGGGCGCGCCGTCGATCGTGTCGTTGCCGAGGCCGCCGATGAGCACGTCGTCGCCGGCGCCGCCGAGGATCTCGTCCGCCCCGTCGCCGCCGATCAGGACGTCGCTGCCGTCGCCGCCGTCGAGCGTGAGGAGCGCCGAGTTGGCGGCCACGCTGGAGGCGTCGATCACGTCGTCGCCGGGGAGCGCGTTGACGCGCAGGCGGTCGCTGCCGGCGATGGCGCCGGACAGGGAGATCCGGGCGCGGAGGCCCGTGACCTGCACGTTGGGGCCGGTGCCGCTCACGACCACGACGTCGTCGCCGTTCGTGGCGTTCGCGACGACCGTGTCCGCCGCCAGATCGTCGCCGCCGCCGTTGCCGGCGAGGTCGCCGTGAACGTCGACGACATCGGTCCCGGACAGGTCGTTGACGGTCAGCGTGTCGGTGCCGCCGAGGGTCTTGGCGAGGATCGACTCGACGTCGTTGAGATCCATCACGATGTTCGCGACGTCACGGGTGAACCGGATGCGCCCGCCGTTGGCGGAGGCCTCCATGCGCTCGTTCGCGGCGCTGCCGTTGAAGACCATCTCGTCGGTCCCGTCCTGACCCTCGACGACGTCGCTGCCGTCGCCCGGATCCCACTGGAACGTGTCGTCGCCGGCGCCGAGGAACGCGACGTCGTTGCCCTGCTGGCCGTCGACGAAGTCGGTACCGTCGCCGCCGAGCAGGAGGTCGATGCCGTTGCTGCCGAGCAGGTTGTCGTTGCCGGCGCCGCCGTCGACGGTGACCTTGATGAGCGTGGCCAGGTTGCCGGTGGCCGCGTGGCTGTCGTCGCCGCCGTTGGCGTTGAGCACCAGGTTCTCCGAGGTGCCGATGTCGATCGAGAACGGCGCCGGGTTGAGCCGGTCGAAGCGGACGCGGGTGCCGTTCGCCGTGGTGGTGAACTGCTCCGTTCCGTTGCCGCCGTTGACCTCGACGGTATCGGTGCCGTCACCGCCCTCGTTGAGGTCCGTGTCGTCGCCCGGGTTCCAGATCATCCGGTCGTTGCCGCCCTGGCCGAAGACCTGGTCGTCGGCGTCGCCGCCGGTGAGCGTGTCGTTCTCGGTGCCGCCGAAGAGCAGGTCGAACCCGCCCTTGCCGAGCAGCGTGTCGTTGCCGCTCTGGCCGAAGAGCTGGTCGCCGCCGGAACCGCCGGTCAGGACGTCGTTGCCGGCGCCGCCGAACAGGTTCGCCGCCGGCAGCGCGCCGTTGACCTCGCTCAGCGTGATCGTGTCGTTCCCGCCCAGGCCGAAGACCTGGATGCGGGCCGTGTTGGCGACCGTGGCCGTGCCGCCGATCACGCTGACCGCGCCGCCGTTGACCAGGATCTTGCCCGCGGCGTCCCGGCTGATCGTGGTCGTGTTGTCGAGCGAGTCGCCGTTCACGGTCAGGGTGCCGGCGCTGAAGGACGCGGTCACCGCCGCGCTGGCCGGGACGCTGGTGGCGGCCACGACGCCGGCCGCGAGCACGGCGCTCGCAAGCGCCCTCCGTGCCGCCCGGCGCCGTCCGCTGGTACCTCTGGGATTCATCGATTTCTCCTTTGAAGAGCCGACCGGTCGGCCGGCAAGTGACACCAGCCATCAAGAACGCTCTCGGGGCGGAGAAATTCCCTCGGCGCTAGTGGCCCACTAGCCGAAGGTGAAGACGTAGGCGCGCACGCCGGGCTTGTCGAACGTGATCTCGAACGTCCGCTCGCGGATGCCTCCGCGCTGGCGCACGAGCTGGTACATCCGCGGCTCGGCGAGCGTGCCCTTGCCCGCCTCGTCGGCGTCGAGCCCGTGGTCGTCGCCGGGCGGCTGGCCGTCGAGGCGCACGGTGAAGGGAAGGCCGGACCCCGCAAGGACCAGGTTGAGGTCGCGGCCCTCGAAGCGGTAGGCGATCGAGCCGGCGGCCGCCTCGAGCACGGCGGACTCCTCGTCGACGGTCCAGTCGCCGTCGAGCGTCCAGCGGTTGAGCGCGAGCCCGTCGCTGGGCCCGTCGCTGAGACGCTCGCCGCGGGAGTACCCCAGGTAGGTCTCCGGTGACCGCAGCGCCGCCCAGTCGGCGGCCTCCGCGAGGCCGCCGGCGTCGACTTCGGCGAGCTCCTCGTCCACGCCGAGCAGCTGCTGGACGGCTCGCTCGGTCTCCTCGTAGGCCTCTTCGCCGAAGTGGTGGAACTGGAGACGCCCGTCGCCGTCGAGGAGATACACGGCCGGCCAGTAGTGATTGTCGAACGCCCGCCAGATGGTGAAGTCGTTGTCGATGACGACCGGATAGCCGACGTCGAGGTCGCCGACCGCGCGGCGCACGTTGTCGAGGTCGTGCTCGAAGCCGAACTCGGGCGCGTGGGCGCCGACGACGGTGAGCCCGCGGCCGCGGTACCGCTCGTGCCAGGCCCGGACGTACGGGAGCGTGCGCAGCCAGTTCACGCACGAGTACGTCCAGAAGTCGACGAGCACGACACGTCCGCGCAGCCCTTCGGCCGTGAGCGGCTCGGAGTTGAGCCAGTCCGTCGCGTCGTCCAGCGTGGAGAGCATGCCGAGGGAGTAGTTGATCACGGTGGAGGACCCGTCGCCAAGCGGCGGGGTCTCCAGTCGTTTCACGCGATGGGCTCATCGACGTCGATCTATTTGCATTTGTCGATGGAGCGGACGACCCTGTCCGGCATGGCCGACCGGGTCGCGGTCATCACCGACATCCACGCCAACCTGCCCGCGCTCCAGGCCGCGCTCGACCGGATCGAGGAGCTCGGGATCGAGCGCATCTACTGCGGCGGGGACCTCGTCGGCTACGGGCCGCACCCGAACGAGGTCTGCGAGCTGGTCGAGCAGCGCGCCATCCCGACGATCTACGGCAATTACGACTACGCCATCGCCCGTGACCTCGACGACTGCGGCTGCGCGTACATCACGCCCCACGACCGCGAGATCGGCCAGCGCTCCGTCGAGTGGACGCTTGCCAACACCGCGCGGTCTGCCAAGGACTTCATGCGCGACCTGCCGTTCGACGTGCGCTTCGACGTGGGGGGCAAGCCTGTGCACCTCGTCCACGGCTCACCACGCAAGGTCAACGAGTACCTGTTCGAGGACAAGCCGGCCTCGCTATTCGAGCGGCTCGCCGCCGCTGAAGACGCCAACGCCCTCGTCTTCGGGCACACGCACAAGCCGTGGATCCGCGATTTCGGCGGGGTCCTCTTCGTCAACTGCGGCTCGGTCGGCAAGCCCAAGGACGGCGATCCCCGCGGAGCCTTCGCCGTGCTCACCGCGGGCGCGGACGGCGTCGAGGCGGCCATAGAGCGGGCGCCGTACGACGCCCACGCGGTCGCCGCCGAAGTGCGAACGGCGGGCCTGCCGGGCGAGTTCGCCGACAAGCTGCTCGCCGCCGCGTAGGCGGCGAGCGGCGGCTGAGGGGCTCATCCGGGGCGCCCCAGACCGTCACGTCACAGATCAGCGGGCGAGCGGATGCTCCTCGTCCTCGGCGGACGAAGCACCGTCGCGCAACTTGACGATGCTCCGGTACAGCACTCGCGAGACGTGCATCTGCGAGACGCCGACACGACGCGCGATCTCGCTCTGGGTGAGGTCCTCGCGGAAGCGCAGCAGCACGATCTCGGCGTCCGCGGGGCTGAGGGTCGCGAGGAGCGGCGCCAGCACGGCCCGCTCCTCCGCGCGCTCGAAGCCCTCGTCGAGCCGGGCGGAAGCGGCCTCCGGCACGCCCTCTTCGGTGGGTCCCGGCCCGTCGAGCGGCAGCGCGTATTGGGCGACGGTCACATCGAGGGCTTGGAGCACCAGCTCCTCCGGAGCGCCGAGGAGATCGGACAGCTCGGCGATCGTCGGCTGGCGACCGAGCGAGGTCGTCAGCTCGTCGCGCGCGTGCTCGATCTGCAGCGTCAGCTCCTGGAGCTGGCGCGGAACCCGTAGGGCCCACGTGGTATCGCGAAAGTGCCTACGGATCTCACCCAGGATGGTCGGTACCGCGAAGCTGCTGAACGCCGTGCCACGGTCGGGATCGAAGCGGTCGATCGCCTTCAGCAGCCCGATTCCCGCGACCTGCTCGAGATCCTCGATCGGCTCGTCGGCGTGTCGGTAGCGGCGGGCGAGGCTGAGGGCAAGCGGCAGATAGCGATGGAAGGCCTGGTCGCGACTCGCCGGGCTCCCGCCGGACCGGAGCCGCGCGAACAGGAGCCGCTCCTCGCTGCGTTTCGTCGCATTCACGCCGTTCCTGACGGCGCGGCGCGCGCAGGAGTTACATGCTCGGCGGCTCGCCCGACTCCACGACGACGATCCGCTCGACGAGGATGCTGTTCGGGATGCGGATCGTCGCGTCGTCGGTCTTCAGCGTCGTCGCCGCTCCGTCCATCCGGACGATCTCGCCGCGCACGTCGTCGACGCGGATCGTCTGCCCGATCTCGAAGTCGGCGCGCGCGTAGCGGCCGCTCGTCAGTGACCGCGCGATCTCGCGCGCGCCAAGTCCGAACGCCAGCGCCAGCGTCCCGGCAATCGCGCCGAGCAGCACGATCGCGATCGCGGTCAGGGGCGCCACGCTTACACCCGCCTGCGCCGCCGCGCAGAGTCCGAACAGGACGATCACGAGCACCTGCACGATCGGCCCGATCGCCACCGGGAAATCGAGCTGTGCGGACGTCCGCTCGAGCCAGGCACGCGCGAATGCGGCGAGCACGACGCCGATCAGCACGAGCGCGAGGGCCGTGAGCAACCGCGGGATGAACACGATGCCCTCGTTGAGCGAGTCGCTCAGGAACTCGAGGCCGAGCAGCGTCATCGCGGCGAAGGACACGACCACGACGATGGTGAGCCGGACGGCGGTTCCGACCAGCGCCGAGAGCGAGCTCCCGAGACCGGCCTGTGCGAGCAGCTCGCTCGTTCCCGAGCGGTCGGCGAAGCGGTCGAGCCCCGCGCGCACGAGCGCACGGCGCACGATCCGGCCGATCAGGATCGCCGCCAGCAGCCCGACGATCAGCAGCAGCAGGGCGCCGGCCAACCGCGGGAGGAAATGGCCGAGCTGGTCGCCGGCGCGCTCGATGACGGTGGCGATCACGAGCGCCGCTCCCCGCGACCGCTCCGCACGGCGCCCGCAAGCGCCGTTGCGAGCGCTGCGACGAGGCCGCCGAGCGCACGCAGCGGCCCAGCAAACGCATGCTGCGCACGCGCGCGGGCGACGAGGTCCGAGGTGAAGCGCGAGCTGACGGCCGGGGTCTCGCGTCCGAGGAGGCGCAGCAGCTCGATGGCGCGCGACTCGGCGGGTCCGGGCGGGGGTTCGGGCGCGTCGCTCATTGCGGCAGCTCCCAGTCGTAGGTGTTGGCGCGCAGCATGTCCACGAACTCCTGCCGGGCGCGATGCAGGCGGCCCTTCACGCTGCCGAGCGGCGTGGCCGTGATGTCGGCGATCTCCTCGTAGCTCAGCCCCTCGGCGTCGCGCAGCACGAGCACGACGCGGTGCGGGTGCGAGAGGCCGTGCAGCTTGCGCTCGAGGCGCTCGATCCGCTCGCGGATCTCGAGCTGCTCGGCCGGCGCTCGCGATGAACTCTGCTCGGACGTGTCGAGCGTCTCCGGGTCCACGGGCTCGGGACGCCGCCGTCCGAGGTGATCGAGCGCGGCGTTGTGCGTGATCCGCAGCAGCCACGAACGGAACGGGGCGTCGCCGCGGAAGTGGTCGAGGCGGTGGAACGCGCGAAGGAACGCGTCCTGGCTGACGTCCTCGGCTTCGTCGGAGCCGACGATCCGGGCGGCCACACGGACCACGACCGGCCGATGACGGTCGACCAGACGCTCGAACGCGTTCAGCTCGCCGCGCGTGGTGCGTCGGACGAGCTCGGCGTCGTCGCGATCGTGCGGGTCCGTGCTCGCGACCACATGGACGGTCACCGCCCGGCCCGCCCCTTCATGCCGCCCTTCGCCGACCTGCCGCGCCCGCGCGCCCGCGCCGCCTTCCCCGTCGCGCGCCCCGAGCGCCTGCCCGTCAGCTTCGAGAGGCCTTCGAGCACCCGGCCCACGGTTCTGTCCACGAGTCCCTCCGCCTTGTCGCGTCGTGACGACTTGGGCATCTCGAGCTCCTTTCGGTTCAGGTGGTCTTCGTCGTCTCGCGCTGTTCGAGCTTGAGCGCCTGCTCTGCCCCGCGCACACCGCGGTGGAGCTGGTGTGCGCGCTCGGTCTCCGCGTTGAGCTCGGCGCCGAGCAGGATCGCCATGTTGGTGATCCACATCCAGAGCAGGAACACGACGACTCCGCCCAGCGTGCCGTAGGTCTTGTCGTACGAGCCGAAGTTGGCCACGTAGACGGCGAAGACGACCGACGCGACGATCCAGGCGAGGAGCGCGACCAGCGCTCCGACCGTGACCCAGCGAACGCCCCGCACGCGCGCGTTCGGCGCCGTGTAGTACAGGACGCCGAAGATCAGCAGGATGAGCACCACCATCGCCGGCCACTTGGCGAACCGCCACATGGTCAGCGCCGTGTCGCCGATGCCGAGCGAGGACCCCAGCGCGGTGGCGATCGGGCCGCTGAGCACAAGCGCGAGCGCGACGACGGCGGCCATGATGATCAGGACGAACGTGACCGCGAGCTGCAGCGGCTTGAGCCTCCAGAACGGACGGCCCTCGTCGACCTCGTAGATCGAGTTGCACGCGTCCGCGAACGCGCTGACGTACGACGACGCCGACCACAGCGCCGCCACGACGCCGACGACGAACAACACGCCTGCCGCGCCACGATTCGACGTGATCGATTCGATCGGGCCCTGGAACGTGGAGGCGGCCGTCGACGGCCCGAGCTCGGCCACGGTGTCGGTGAGGACCCGCGTCACCCGCGCGGGATCCGCCACGAGGCCGACCAGCGAGACCATGACGAGCAGCGCGGGGAAGATCGACAGGATCGCGTAGTAGGTGAGTGCCGCGGCCCAGTGCTGGAGCTTGTCCTCCCTGAACTCGCGGACGGTTCGCTTGAGGGTGCCGCCCCACGAGCCTCTCGGCAATCCGGTGGGGCTGCGCACTTCGCCATTCCCGCTCATGACAGGACTCCTCGGTATGGGGTTGAGGTTGTCCTGCCCAGGCTGTACGGAATTGGAAACCGGGTGAGCGGCGGGACTCACCGAGCCCGCCTGGTCCGCTAAGAACAGACGCTAGACCCGAAGGAGCGCCTCATGCAGATCACCCGCAGCAGCATCGAGACCCAACAGGGCCCGGCGGACTGGTTCACCGGCGACGTCTACCTCGACGCCGTCGCGGCCCCCGCCGGCACCTCGACGTTCGCCGCCGCCCTCGTCCACTTCACGCCGGGCGCGCGGACGGCGTGGCACACGCACCCGCACGGGCAGACGATCTTCGTCACCGAGGGCGTCGGACTCTGCCAGCGTGAGGGCGGCCCGATCGAGGTCATCCGCCCCGGCGACCGCGTGTTCTTCGAGCCCGGCGAGAACCACTGGCACGGCGCCGCGCCGAACCGCTTCATGGCGCACATCGCGATGCAGCAGGCCGACGAGTCGGGCAGCGTGGTCACCTGGGGCGCGCACGTCAGCGACGAGGAGTACGCCGCCGCCCCGACCCCGTGACGCCGGATCTCCGGTCACATGGCCTGCGCGGTGGGGCGTACGAGGATCTCGTTGAGCGTCACGCGCCGCGGCCGACTCACGGCGAAGGCGATGACGTCGGCGATGTCCTGCGCGGGGATGCCCATCTCGGCCGTCGCCGTCTTGTTGGCTCGCTTGCTGGCGGGGTCGGTGATGTGGTCGGTGAGCTCGGTCGTGATGGCGCCCGGCTCGATCACGGTGACGCGGATGTCGGGCTGGAGCTCGACCCGCAGGGCCTCTGACCAGCCGTTGATCCCCCACTTGGTCGCCGCGTAGGCGGCGAAGCCAGCCGGCGCGACGCGACCGGCCACCGAGGAGACGTTCACGAGGTCGCCGCCGCCATCTTGGAGCTGATGGAGGAAGACCTCGGTGGCGGTCATCGCGCCGAGCAGGTTGGTCTCTACCATGCGCCGGTGCTCTCCGCGCTGATCGGAGCTGAACGGCGCGGTCAGCATGACGCCGGCGTTGTTGACGAGGATGTCCGCGCCGCCGAGCTCGTGCTGGACGCGGTCGGCCGCGGCGACGACCGATTCGCGGTCGGTGACGTCGGCTTCGATGGCGATCGCGCCGTCGCCGAGCTCGTCGGCCACGGCCTGGATGCGGTCGGCGCGGCGGGCGAGGAGCGCGACGCGGTGGCCGTCGGCGGCCAGCGCGCGAGCGGTCGCCTCGCCGATGCCCGACGAGGCGCCTGTGATGACGGCGACGCGGCCGGTGTGGTGATCGGTGCTCATGCCGTGACCTCGTCGAGCGCGAGCGATGAGGAGAGGTCGCGGTGGGCATCGATCTGGTGCCGGCGTTCGGCGAGCTTCTCCTCGGCCTGCGCGAGTGCGTCGGCGCCGGCGATGAACCGGAACGGCGGCTGCTCTTGGTCGGTGACGGTCAGGAGCGCCTGGGCGAGCTTGGCGGGGTCGCCGATCTGCTGGCCGTTCATGCCGTCCCAGAACTCGCGCTGGGCGGCGTTGCGCTCGGCGTAGTCCTCGATCGACGCCGGGGCGTAGTTCGTCGACTCCTGCGTGAGCAGCTCGGTGCGGAAGAACCCGGGGTTGACGACCGTCGTGTGGATGCCGAACGGCTCGATCTCGGGGGCCAGCGACTCCATCCAGCCGTCGACGCCGAACTTCGACGCGGCGTAGGCGGTCCCGTACTCGAACCCGGCGAAGCCGGCCGAGGAGGAGATTGTCACGACGTGCCCGGAGCGCTGCTCGCGCATGACCGGCAGCACGGCGCGGGTGACGTTCATCGGGCCGATCAGGCTCGTGCTGATCTGCCGGTCCATCTGCTCGGGCGTGAGCTCCTCGAAGTACCCCGCGTAGAAGCTGGCGGCGTTGTTGACGAGCACGTCGACGCCGCCGAAGCGGTCCACAGCGGCCTTGACCGCCGCCTCGGCGTCGTGCGTGCTGGTCACGTCGAGCCGGACGGCGAGCAGGTGGTCCGCGTCGCCGACGGCCTCGGCGACGGCGTCGGGATTGCGGCCGGTGGCGACGACGTTGTGGCCGGCGGCAAGTGCGGCCTTGGCGATGTCGAGGCCCATTCCGCGGCCGGCGCCGGTGATGAGCCAGGTCTTGTTCTCGGTGGTCATGGCGTCCAGCAAAGCGCGGATCTCGCGAAGCTGGGAGCCCCTGTTGAGAGAGCTACTGGCAGTGACTCCCATGCGCGCATCGGCAGGTCTACGCTGGCGTTCGTGGACACCAAGGCCGAGATCCGTGAGTTCCTGACCTCCCGTCGCGCCCGGATCACGCCCGAGCAGGCCGGGCTGCCGACCTACGGCGCGCGTCGCGTCCCCGGGCTGCGCCGCGAAGAGGTCGCCGTCCTCGCCGGGGTGAGCATTCAGTACTACACCCGCTTGGAACGCGGAGACATGAGCGGCGCCTCCGAGGGCGTGCTGGAGGCGCTGGCCCGGGCGCTCCAGCTCGACGACGCCGAGCGCGCCCACCTCTTCGACCTCGCCCGCGCCGCCCAGCCCACCGGGGCGCGCCCGCGGCGGCGTCAAGCCAAGCCACGGGTCAGGCCGGAGATCCAGTGGACGCTCGACGCGATCACCGGCGCCGCCGCGTACGTGGGCAACGACCGTCTCGACATCCTCGCCACCAACCAGCTCGGACGCGCGCTGTTCTCCGAGCTCTACGCGGCACCTGGCAGGCCGGCGAACTTCGCGCGGTTCGTCTTCCTCGACCCGCGCGCCGAAACGTTCTACGCCGACTGGGACCGCGCCGCCCGCGACACCGCCGCGATCCTGCGCGCGGCCGCCGGCCGCGACCCGTACGACCGCGACCTCTCAGATCTCGTCGGCGAGCTCGCGACGCAAAGCGACGCGTTCCGCACCCACTGGGCCGCACACAACGTCCGCTTCCACGCCACCGCGGTCAAGCACTTCCACCACCCCGCCGTCGGCGAGCTCAGCCTCAGCTTCAACCGCCTGGACATCGCCGCCGACCACGGTCTCACGCTCTTCACCTACGCCGCCGAACCCGGCTCGAAATCCGAGGAGGCGCTGAACCTGCTCGGAAGCTGGGCGGCCACGCTCGACCTCGCCGAGTCGGGACAGACGACGGACCAAACCTGACGGTCGCGATACCCGGATAGGGTGCTGACGCGATGAAGCACCACGTCCTGATCCTCGGCGCCGGCTTCGGCGGCATGGAGTTGGCGACCCGGCTCTCCGAGACGCTCCAGGACGCGGTCCGCGTCACGCTGCTGGATCGCAACGACTCGTTCGTCTTCGGGTACTCCAAGCTCGACGTGATGCTTGGCCGGCGATCGGCCGACGACGTGCGGCTGTACTACCGCGACTTCGACCAGGACGGCGTCGAGTTCCGCCAGGAGACGGTGACCGGCATCGACCCCGCCGCCCGGCGGGTCGCCACGGACGCCGGGTTCTACGATGCGGACTTTCTCGTCGTGGCCATGGGCGCCGACTACGACATGGACGCGACGCCCGGGCTCGAGGCGGGTGGCTTCGAGTACTACACCGTCGCCGGCGCCGAGCGGCTGCGCGATGCGCTGGCCGACTTCGACGGCGGGAGAGTCCTCGTCTCCGTGCTCGGGCAGCCCTTCAAGTGTCCGCCGGCCCCGTTCGAGGGGGCGTTCCTGTTACACGAGTACTTCACGCAGCGGGGCATCCGCGACTCGGTGCAGTTGACGTCGACGTTCCCCATGCAGCGCCCGGTTCCGGTGACCCTCGAGGTCTCGCAGCTCTTCCGTGACGCGCTCGCAGCGCGGGGCATCGAAGAGCGGCCCGAGCACCTGGTGACGAGCATCGATCCGGCCACGCGCGCGGCGCAGCTTGCGAACGGCAGCGCGCTGCCCTACGACCTCTTCGTCGGCATCCCGATCCATCGGGCGCCCGACCCGCTCGCCGCCTCGGGCCTCGCCGTCAACCGCTGGGTACCCGTCGACCAGACCAACCTCAGGACCCAGTTCCCGCAGGTCTACGCCCTGGGCGACGTCTGCACCGGTCCCCGCACGGTCCCGAAGGCCGGGATCTTCGCCGAGTCGGCCGCGCTTGTCGTGGCCGACGACATCGCGGCCTCGATCGCCGGCGGGGAGCCACCGGCGCCGTACGGAGGGTCGGGCGTCTGCTACGCCGAGTTCGGCGACGGGCTCGTCAGCAAGGTCGAGGTCAACTTCCTCAGCGGCCCCGGGCCGGCGGCCCAGCGATTCGAACCGTCGCGCGCCTACGCCGCCGAGAAGGAGGAGTTCGGCGCGACCAGGCGCGCGCGCTGGTTCGGGCTCTGATCCTGCGCTAGTCAGCCCACCAGTCGCGCTGGCCATCGACGTCGTCGCGCGGAGCCTCGCCGAGATTGGGCGCGCCGATAACGAGGATCTCGAGGCCCTCGGGTCCGGCCTCGTAGCCTCGCCACGTACCAGGCGGGACGCGCACCGCGTCCCATTCCTTGAGCTCGACGATCTCGTCGTCGAGCTTCATCCTCCCGCTCCCGCGCACGACCACGTACACCTCCTCCTGCGTCTTGTGCGTGTGGCCGTACGGAAAGCGATAGCCGGGCGGGACACGCTGGTAGCCCAGGCCGGATTGCTCAAGCTCGAGCGCCACGGTCGCCAAGCGGAACTCCAGGTCCGGCGCGCCGTCGAACCTGGACCCGAGGTCCTCCAGGTCCTCCTTGAAGTTCCTGAGCGTGAACGCCACGGCGAAATCGTATGGCACCCTTCTTAGCCGGTCAGCTCGGCCTCGGCCAGCACGTGCGCCGGTCGAAGCCGGACAAGCAACTCACCCTCGGCGGCGTTGCGCGCCCCGAACTCGTCGGCTCGCTCGGGTCCCATGTAACGCCTGCCGATCCGGGTCGCGACCCGGCGCAACTCGTTCAGGTCCGAGCTCAAATCGACCGGGCCCTCCACCATGACGAAGCTGAACGGCGGCGCCTGGTCATCGACGCACAAGCACGCATACCGATCACGACGGAGCGCTGCGCCCTTGACGGAGGCCGCAGTGGTCGTGAACACGACGTCCTCGCCGTCGAGAACGAACCACACCGGCACAACATGCGGCCTGCCGTCCTTGCGCGCGGTGGCGACCTTGGCCGTACGCGTGCCGTCCATGACGAACGCGCGCCACTCCTGCTCGGTCATCTTGCGCATCGCTGCGAGCGGTCTCGGGTGCGCGGGGCTTGCTGTTGAGCTGGATCGTGAACGTGCCGTCGCGCAGCGAGACGACGCCCAGGCAGGTGAGCGTCGACTTCATGAAGTTGCGCGAGCCCGTCGTCGTCACGCACGACACGGCGAGCTTGCCGATCCTCGTTCCCGCGGCATCGATGAGTGGGTTCGCCCACCGGCGCGTGCTCGCCGTGATCGCCTACCTCCGCGCCGCCGACCCCAGCGCTAGGCATGGCGCTTGAGCCCGCGCAGGACGGCGTCGGCCTCGCGGTGCGCAGCACGGAGGGCGAGGCCGACGAGATCGAGTTGCTCGGTCGGTACTGCCCGCACGGCGGCGCGGTTGTCGGCGTCGTGGCCGGTGGAGAACATCTCGTTGGTGTAAAGCGCCACCGGGACATCGCGATCGGCCGCCCGGCGGCGGACCGTCTGGAGCTTCTCACTCCCGGCGGCATAGACCAGCACCGGCTGCACGAGCAGGGGCAGATATCGAGCCCCGTCCGCGTCGAGGTAATCCTCCCCGACGACGATCTCGCCCGCATCAGCGATCACACCGCTGATGAGAAACGCGGTGACGTTGAGCTTCTGCCAGACGGCGAGGTCGTCGCGAACGACCACAGCGACCTTCGTATCGAAGTCCGTGACTGCCATCAGGCCAAGATGCCAGGCCCGTGTGACCGCGTCTTGAACGTTCTTGCGCTCAGGCGCTCGCGAAGCGCGCCGGGGTGACGCCCACCGAGCGCCGAAACGTCCGGGTTAGATGGGCCTGATCAGCGAAACCGCACGACGCCGCGACCGCGGCAGGCGCCTCCCCCGCGGCCAGCATCCGTCGCGCCCGGCCGATTCGCAGATCGATCTGGAAGGCATGCGGTGGCATTCCGGTGTCGGCGCGAAAGCGGCGAACCAGTTCGAAGCGGCTGAGTCCCGTCACTGTCGAGAGCTCGGCGAGCGAGACCCGATCGGCCCACCGTTCGGCGAGGTACGCGCGAGCTCGGCGCACCGCCGCGTGCTCATTGCCACCGCGTGGCGCCGGAGCGCCGGGGCGGAGGTGTGGGCGCAACTGGTCGACCGCGCCGAGCACGGCCACCTCCACGGCGAGCCCGTCACCGTCGACGAGCGCCCGGTGCGCGTGCAGGAGCTGCGTCCGCAGAGCCCGGTCGCGGAACACCACCCATTGAGCGCCACGCGGAGCCGGCGCGTCCTGCTCGGCCCACTCGGAGAGCAGGTCCGGAGCGACATAGAGAACCTTGTACGTCCAACCCTCCGGTACGGCGGCCATCCCGGTGTGCACCGCCTCGGGCTCCAGCACGAACAGCTCTCCCTCGTCAGCGCGCTGCCTCGTGTCATCGACCTCGAAGCGTGCGGCGCCGCGCTCGATGACCGCAACCGTCCAGGTGGGATGGGAATGCGGCCGATACGCGTGCTCGATGAACGACGCGTGGAGCGCCTCGATGCCAGGGAGTCCGGCAGGACGGAAGTAGGTGCCGCTCTCGGGCACACCGCGAGGCTATCGATGCCGCTGGCCGTCGTCGATCACCGGCGACGATGCCTCGATCTACCTCCAGAGCGTCGACAGCGCCGAGATCATCGAGACCGTTTCCGCACGCCACCCGTCGAGGCTGAGGGTCTCGCCTGGCGGCGGCTGCGAGTGGGGCGCGGCGGCCATCTAGGCGGGCTTGCGTGCGCGGATGATGGCGGAGCCGGCGTACTGGTGGACGCGGTGGGTCTCGGTGATCTCGATGTCGGTCAGGCCGGCGGCGGTGAGGTGACGCGTGTACTCGTCGGCGGTGAGGGCGCCGGCGACGCAGCCGACGTACTGCTGCATGTCGGCGCGGGTGGCGGCGTCCATGCCCGGGTCGGCGATGACGTCCGAGACGGCGAAGCGACCGCCGGGCTTGAGCACCCGCGCGGTCTCGCGCAGGACCTGCGGTTTGTCGGTGGAGAGGTTGATGACGCAGTTGGAGAGGACGACGTCGACGGCGTCGGAGGGCAGCGGGATGGCCTCGATGTGGCCTTTGAGCCAGTGGACGTTCTCGATGGCGGCCTTGGCCTGGTTGGCGCGCGCGAGGTCGAGCATCTCGTCGGTCATGTCGAGCCCGTAGGCGGTTCCGGTCGGCCCGACGCGGCGCGCGGAGAGCAGGACGTCGATCCCGCCGCCGGAACCGAGGTCGAGCACGATCTCACCTTCGTGCAGGTCGGCCATCGCGGTCGGGTTGCCGCAGCCGAGGGAGGCGAGCAGGGCGGTTTCGGGCAGCTCGTCGCGCTCGCCGTCCGCATAGAGGGCGCGGCCGAACAGCTCGGCCTGCTCGTCGGTGATCACCGCGGCGCCCGGGTCGCAGCAGCCGGCAGTAGCGGTCGGGTCGGTCGTGGCGAGCGCTGCGGCCGCGTAGCGCTCGCGTACCGTCTCGCGCAGCGCGTCGGCGTCGGCCGCGATCGCGCTCTGGCCGGCGGCGCAGCCGCAGGTGCCGCCGGCGGCGCTGGTCTCGCAGCACGCGGCCTTCTCGCTGGACTCGCAGCAGGTGGCCTGGGCGGCGGGTGCGCAACAGTCTGAGACGGCCGTGTCCGCCTCCGTGGTGTTGGGAGCCGTCAGCTCAGCCATGCGGTCAGCTCCTCAAGGGCGTCAGGGATCACGTAGTAGTAGGCCCACAGCCCGCGCCGCTCGGAATCGACGATGCCGGCCTCGCGCAGCTTCTTGAGATGGTGCGAGAGCGTGGGTTGTGAGATGTCGAACAGCGGCACCAGCTCGCACACGCAGACCTTGCCGGCGTGCTTGCGCAGCACGTCGACGAGCTGCAGGCGCACCGGGTCGCCCAGCGCTTTGGAAACGACCGCAATCCGGGCCGCGTGCTCGCGCTCGACGTCGGGGTAGACGACCGGCTCGCAGCACGGCTCGCCGGCGGGGCGTTTGGTCTTCGGCGCCAGTTCCAGATCGATCGCCATCGATCTACTTCTATCGATTGAAGCGACAAGTGTCAATAGGTAGCATCCGGCCCGACCGCAGACCGGCAAGGGAGAGGAGCTCAGCGATGGCCACCAGATTGCGGGAGCTCGACGTCGACCTGATCACCCGCGGGCATCTCGAAAAAGGGCTCGAACGCCTATGCGACGAGTTCGCCGGGACGTTATCGCCGGAGACGGTCGAGCGGTTCATGGCCGAGTCGCTTGAGGCGCTCGGCGGCGCACGTCTGAAGAACTTCGTTCCGCTGTTCGTGCACCGCTTTGCGCGTGAGCGGCTGCGCGCGCTCGGGCAGGTCGAGGGCACGATCGCCAAGACCGTCCCGGAGGTGCTGTTCGTGTGCGTGCAGAACGCGGGCCGCAGCCAGATGGCCGCCGCTCTGCTCGACCACTACGCCGAGGGCCGCGTCCATGTGCGCTCGGCGGGCAGCGCGCCGGCAGATCAGCTCAACCCCGACGTGATCACGGCGATGTCCGAGCTCGGGATCGACGTCAGCAAGGAGTTCCCCAAGCCGATGACCGACGAGGTCGTGCAGGCGGCGGACGCCGTGATCACGATGGGTTGCGGCGACGCCTGTCCGATCTACCCCGGCAAGCGCTACGAGGACTGGGAGGTCGACGACCCGGCCGACGCCGACCTCGACGGCGTACGCCGCATCCGTGACGACATCGGCGCACGCGTCAAGCGACTGCTTGCCGAGCTCACACAATCCGTCGCCGCCCGCTGACCGGCCAGGCTTGTATCAGGGCGCTGCGCGCCATCGAAGTGCTCGCCGGAGCGCACGCGTGAGCGAGTTAGCCGCCGCCTGAAGCCAGATGGCATGCCACACCCTCTGACCCGGCGATTGTTGGCCGAGTACCTCGGTAGCGCGTTCCTGGCCGCGCTGGTCATCGGCTCGGGCATCGCCGCCGAGCAGCTCTCAGATGACACCGGCCTCCGCTTGCTCGAAAACGCGGCCGCGACCGCCGCGGGGCTGTTCGCGATCATCCTCATGTTCGGGCCGGTGTCCGGCGGGCACTTCAACCCGGTCGTCTCGCTCGTCGACGCCGCGTTCGGCGGCCTTCCCCGCCGCGACGCGTTCGCTTACATCCCGGTCCAGGTCGCGGGCTGCGTGACGGGCGCCGTGGTCGCCAACGCGATGTTCGCCCTGTCCGCGGTCAGCATCGCCACCACCCACCGCGCGAGCCCGGCACACGTGTTTGCCGAGGTCGTCGCCACCTTCGGCCTGCTGCTGCTCATCTTCGCCCTCGTCCGCAGCGGCCGCGCCGCCACCGCCGCTGCCGGTGTCGGCGCCTACATCGGCGCTGCTTACTGGTTCACCAGCTCCACCAGCTTCGCCAACCCGGCGATCACCGCCGGCCGCATCTTCTCGGACACCTTCGCCGGCATCGCGCCCGCTTCTGCTCCAGCGTTCGTCATCGCCCAACTGATCGGCGGGCTGATCGCCTACGCGGCCGTCCGCACGCTCTACCCCGACGTCGGGCCCACGATCGCCGCCGAGGTCGTTGTGCCGCACGACAGCGCGGCCGCCGAGGCGGACCAGCGCGCCGCACTCCCTGCCGAGCCCCGCTAGCAGCGCGACAAGTCCAAGCGGGACTATTCCGGCGTCGAGCTCTGGCACCCGCACGCGCCGCGCCGCGGCTCATAGCTTGTGATCCGAGCGCGGCGGTCGAGGCTGATCTCGCAGCATGCGACGAGGAGCTCGCGGAGCTGGGCTCGACCGCGTTGGACTCGTGACTTCATGCCGGACGTCGAGATGCCCAACTGCCTCGCCGCATCGACCTGGCTGAGGCGTCCAAGCTCGGTGAGCGTGACCGCCTCTTTGTGTCCTGGGGGCAGTTTGTCGAGGAGGGGTCGCAGGCAGGCGGCGATGTCGCCTCGAGCGGCGTCGTCGTCTGGTTCCGGCGCGGACGGCTCGTGGTCGAGTTCGATGCCGGCGGGCTGCTCGCGACGGTTGGCTGCGCGTCGGTAGTGGTCGGCGATCGCGTTTCGCGCGATCTGGTGCACCCAGGCGCCGAGGACGTTCGGATGCTCGCCCTCGCGGGCGTGCCTGTGGATCCGCAGCATCACGTCCTGCAGGATGTCCTCGGCGCTGTCGCGATCACGGACTCGGCGAGCGATGAACGCGAGCAGCGACGTGTGGAAGTCCTCCCAGACCTCCGCGGCGTCGATCCTGCGTGCGTGCGGGGCCGCTACCGGCAACCGCAGGTTCCCAGGCCGGAGGGTGTGCAGCAGTCGCGCTTGGCTTCCGAGGCGCAGCAGGACGTTTGCTCCGCGGGCGAGCAGCACTGGCCTGCGCGGCTGGCGTCGACTTGCTCGTGAGCGGCGGAGCGCATCGCTACGGCACCTGCCTCCGGCTGCCCATGCATCTCGCTTGCTTCCGTTGAGTTCAGCTCGCTGGTCATGTGCTGTAAGACGTGTCCTCTACGGAATGGACGCAGCGGCCTGCCGTTCGGCGCGGTACGCCAGGAGCGCGGCCACGCCGGCGACGCCCGCGAGCGTCCACAGCAGCGCTCCGTATCCCATCGCGGCGGCGTAGACGGCGGCGACGACCGGGCCGGCTGCTCGCGCGCCCGTCGTGCCGGCGGCCGCGACGCTGTTGATCGTGCCGTAGGACGCGCCGCCGTAGAGGTCGGCGATGGCCGTGGCGCGTGCGAGGGTGGCCATGCCGTTGCCCATGCCGAGCAGCACGAGCCCGGCGAGCACGGCCGCGGTGGCGTGCACGCCCGTGAGCACGGCGATCCCCGCGGCAATGAGCACGAAGACGGCGCTCACAGCCAGCTCGCGCGGCAACCGCGAGCCGATCAGCGCGAACAAGATGCGGCCAGGAATCTGCGAGAAGCCGATGAGCCCGACGGCAAAGGCGGCGAACGGTGCGCTGTAGCCGCGTTCGAGCAGGAACGGGATCGCGTGGACGGTCATGGCGATGCCGGTGAACGTGCCGAGGAAGAACGCAGACGAGAGCAGCCAGAACGGAACGCTGCGCAAGGCGTCGCGTGCGGCCACGGAGGGTTGAACGCCACGCCTGGCCGTGCTGCGCTCGCGCCGCGGCGGAGGCCGCAATACGAGTCCGTGAAGCGGGATGGTGATCGCGCCGAGCACGAGGGCGAGGATCACGAGCGCGTCGCGCCAGCCGTGCGCGTCGATGAGTGCCTGCGAGAGGGGAAGGAAGATGAAGCTGGCGAGGGCGGCGACGAGCGTCAGGGCGGTCATCGCGCGCCGGCGCTGGTCGGCGTCCCGGAACCACTTCGCGAGGACAGTGAAGGCGGGCTCGTAGAGCACGATCGCCATCACCACGCCGAGCGCGATCCACAGGGCGTAGAACGCCGCGAGACCATCGACCTGCGACCACGCCAGCACGAGCGCGGTGCCGGCGACCGACCCCGCGGTCATCAGGCCGCGCGGGCTGCGGCGGTCAAGCCAGCGGCCCACCGCGATGCCGGCGACCGCGGACACCAGCAGGGCGAGCGAGTACGCGCCGGTCAGCTCTGCGGTCGAGAACCCGAGCTCGCGCTGCATCGGGATCAGGAAGACCGCGAAGGCGTAGTAGAGGATCCCCCACGAGACGGTCTCGGTGATCGACAGGGCGCCGACGATGCCCCAGCCGCGCGTGCGCCACCACGCCGCGGGCGCGGCCGCTCGGGCCGCGCCGCGGGCGTAGGTGCGCTCGTCGGTGCTCACGCGGGCGCCTGGATCTCCAGCAGCGGGCTGTCGCTGCCGCAGCAGGCCGCCTCGGCGGGCGCCGCGTCGCGGTTGACGCTGCAGACGCCGGTCCCGGGGAGCACGAAGTCGACGGCCCGTGCGCTCTCCCAGTCGCCTGCCAGAGCAGCGACGACCGATCGCACCTGCTCGTAGCCGGTGCGCAGCAGGAACGTGGGTGCGCGGCCGTAGCTCTTCATGCCCACGATGTGGATGCCCGGATCCGGGTGCGAGAGCTCATCGACTCCGTGCGGCGGCACCGTCCCGCACGAGTGCAAGTTGGGGTCGATCAGCGGAGCAAGGGCGCGCGGTGCCTCGACGCGGTCGTCGAGTTCGAGCCGCAGCTCGCGCAGCACGTCGAGGTCGGGGCGGAACCCGGTCGAGGCGATGATCTCGTCGACCACCAGCCGGCGCTCGCCGTCGTCAACGACCAGGCGGCCGTCCTCGGCGGCGACCGCTCGCGTGTGGTAGCCGGCGACGACGTCGACGGACCTGTCGGCGACCAGGCGGCGCACGGCCGAGCCCAGGGCGCCGCGCGCCGGGAGCTGGTCATCGCCGGCACCGCCGTAGCTGCGGTCCGGGCTCTCGCCGCGGATCGCCCAGACGATCTCGGTGCCCGGCTCGGAATCGCGCAGCGCGACGAGGTCGAGGATCGCGTTGAACGCAGAGTGGCCGCTACCGACGACGAGCACACGCCGGCCGGCGTAGCGGTGGCGTGCGCTCCCGAGGACGTCGGGAATGCCGTAGGCGATGCGCGCGGCATGCTGGCGCTCGCCGGCCGCGGCCACGCCGCCGGCGCCGATCGGATTCGGCCGCGTCCAGGTGCCCGAGGCGTCGATCACCGCTCGCGCGAGGTAACGCCGCTCTCCGCCGTCCTGATCGACGATGAGCTGGAACGGCGCGTCATCGCGGCCCGCGTCCTTGAGCTTGTCGATGCCCTGGCGCGTGACGCTCACGACGCGGGCGCCCAGGTGAAGGCTCTCGGCGATGCCCGGCACAGCCGCGAGCGGTTCGAGATAGCGCTGAGCGATCTCGTCGCCGGTCGGGTAGCCGTCGGCCGGCGGCGCGACCCAGCCGTTCGCCTCCAGCAACTCGGCCGCGACCGGGTCGATGTTGTACCTCCACGGCGAGAACACGCGAACGTGCCCCCACTCGCGCACGCTGGCACCGACCGAGTCGCCGGCCTCGAACACCACAGGCTCGATACCGCGCGAGGCAAGGTGAGCGGCGGCCGCGAGGCCGACCGGGCCGGCGCCGATCACCGCCACCGGCAACTGGCTGTGGGTCATGAGAGACGCTCCCGTAAGACATTGAAGGATTTCAATACGATGCCGAGCATATCAACTTTCTTCGATATGATGCAAGGCATGACCGCACTCCCACTCGTCCAGTGCTGCGCCCCGCTCGCCGAGCCCGGCCTCACCGAGGACGAGGCCGGCGAGCTTGAGCGGGTGTTCAAGGCGCTCGCCGACCGCCACCGCGTGAAGATCCTCAACCGCCTCCTGCAAGCCGGCGGCGAGGCCGTGTGCGTCTGCGACCTCGAGGACCTCCTTCCGCTCAAACAGCCCACCGTCAGCTACCACCTCAAGCAACTCCTCGAAGCCGGCATCGTCGAGCGCGAGAAACGCGGCTCGTTCGCCTACTTCTCGGTCGCGGACGGCGCCCTCGAGCGCGTCAGCACGCTGCTCGGTTCCAGGTGACCGCACGGCGACGGCTCACGCTGGCCGTCGTCTCGGCCGGCACGGCGATGCTGCTGCTCGACGTCACCGTCGTCAACGTCGCCCTGCCGGTGATCTCCGGCAAGGCGACCAGCCGAATCCCGCGTCCGGCGTCAACAACACGTTCCACGTCCGATCATGCGTAGACCGAGCGGTAGTTGCGAATGGTGAGCGGCAGGCCGACCAATCCGAGGCCGAGGATCACGAGGAACGCGACCCCGATCGCGTGCCAGTCGAACCCGGTCAGCACCAGCTCGCGCATCGCACGGAGCACGTACTCGGTCGGGTTGGCGTTGATGACCGCCCGCAGGACGCCGCTGGGGACCTGATCCTCGGTCTGGTAGGCGGTGGTCAGGAAGATGAGCAGGAACGCCATCGGGAACACGGCCTGCACCGCCGCCGGATCCTTCGTCTTGAGCGCGAGGTTCGCGGTCAGGACACCGAACGTGACGATGCCGAACAGCGTCCCGATCAGGAGCAACAACAGCGCGCCTGCGATCCCGCTCGCGATCTCGGCGCCGAGGGCAAGAGCGAGCAGCAGGACCGCGCCTCCCTGAACGAACAGCCGCGCGCCGTCGGCGAGCAGCCGGCCGGCCATGATCGAGCCGATCGAGACGGGCAGCGTCAAGAGCTTCTGCAGGTACCGGCTCTTGAAGTCCGTCGCCAAGCCGACGGCCGCGTTGGCGATGCCGGGAACGGTCGTCATCAGCACAGCGGCCGGCGCCAGGTACTCGAAGTAGTTGTCGGTCGGGAACCCGGGCAGGTGCCGCACGCTCTCGAACAGCGCCCCGAAGACCACGAACATCATCAGCACCGGCGCGACCGAGAACCCGAGCACCATCGGGTTCCGAGGGAACTGGATCAGCGTGCGCCGCGTGAGCAGCCAAGTCGTCGAGCTCATGCCGCCACCTCCAGCGCACGGCCGGTCGTGTGCAGGTAGACATCCTCCAGCGTCACCGAGTCCACGGCCGCCTTCAGCTCATCCGGCGTCCCTTCGACGACGATCTGGCCGCGGTCAACGATCGCGATCCGCCCGCAGAGCCGATCCGCCTCCTCCATGTAGTGAGTCGTGAGCACGACCGTCATGCCCAGCGCCTGGTTGAGCCGCTCCAGCGTCTCCCAGATCGCGGTCCGGCCGTGCGGGTCCAGACCCTCGGTCGGCTCGTCGAGGAACAGCACCGGCGGCAGGTGGATCAGCGCCGAGGCGAGATCGACACGCCGCTGCATCCCGCCCGAGTACTCGCCCATCCGACGATCCGCCGCGTCGCTAAGTCCGAGGAGCTCGAGCAACAGCGCGGCACGACGCGCCGCCTCGCGCCGCGAGAGCCCGTGAAGGCGCCCGTGGAGCACGACCAGCTCGCTGCCCGTCGCGAACTCATCGACGCCGACCTCCTGCATCGCAAAGCCGATCCGCCGCCGAACCTCTCGCGAGTGCGTCGCCACGTCGTGCCCCGCGACCGTCGCGCGGCCGCCCGTAGGCCGGATGAGCGTGCCCAGCATGCCCATCGTCGTCGACTTGCCGGCGCCGTTCGGCCCAAGGATCCCGAACATCTCGCCTGAGCGCACGTTGAACGAGATCCCCCGAACCGCATCCGTGCCGTTCGGGTAGCGCTTGGCCAGGTGCTCGACGACGACGGCGTCGGACAGGCCACTCGCCGTCTCGGCGCGTGGGGCGGAAGCCAGCAGCTCCTGGAGTCGAGTATCCGGCACGGGCTGCTCCTTGTCGTCGCGGGTCACGCCCGTTAATGACGTGTGTAGTGCGCCGAGGACGCATGCCCGTTCCTGGACTACCGAGTGGAGGCGGTCGGCGGCGAGGTGATCTGGACGACCAGCAACCTCCTCACGGGAACCGAAGCGCCGGCATCCACGCGTTTCTGGATGTCCTCTACGCGCTCCCTGATCACGCTGGGTGGGACATCGAGGGCTTCTTCGGACGGCTCTCCGACGCCGGCGTCGAGATGGTCGCCCTCGACGTCGATCGACATGCCAGCGCTACAGCTCGGGGGAGGGTGCCCGGCGTGCGGAGCGGCCGCGCCACGCGAGCGTCCCTGCTGGTATCGCGGCGCATAGCGCCAGCGCGAAGACGACGCCGCCGGCGCCGACGAGGATGCCGAAGCCCTGGCTGCCGACCACGGCGGCGATCGCGGGACCGGCCAGACAGGCAAACTGCATCAGCGCGCCGAGGCCGACGATCGACCGCGTCGGCGGCGACGTCGACGACGGCTGGTCGGACTTGACGGGCAGGCACATGAGCAGGGCGTCTCCTCGGGCCGACAACAGCGTGCCCGGCCCAGGATGCACGTTGAAGTCGTGTTCAAGTCAAGGGCTCGGGTCAGCGGCGCCGGACGTGGCGCACGTCGAGGTCGATGTCACCGGCGGGCGGCAGCAACGTCGGGTCGACGAAGAGCCCGCAGACATCGACGCTCGCGCAGTCGCAGTGCTGCGCGACCTGGAGCCAGTGCTTTACGGCCTGGGCACGGGTGATCAGCGCGTCGATGTGCGGCAGCTTGTCATCGGCGAGCGTGCGGATGTGTGCGCTGGCGTCGGCGCTGCGGTTCTCAGGCCCGGTGAGCGGCGCGATCTCCTCCAGGCTCAGCCCGGCACGCTGGGCGACGTCGATGATCGAGAGCCGATGCAGCACCTCCGGCCGGTAGCGGCGGTGGCCGGCGACACGCTCCGGATCGGGCAGCACCCCAACGCGCTCGTAGAAGCGGATGCGCGACGTATTGAGCCCGGCCCGCACGGCGAGCTGGCCGATGGTGAGCAGCGGTTCCTGGGTCGGGGTGGGCATGAGCGCTCGTCCTTGACTTGAAGTCGTGTTCAAGGTGCACGGTAGAGGGTGACGTTCCCCGACCGAGGACCAACTCGATGACCGAGCTTCCGATCGCCTGCACCCTGACCGCCGACGGCATGACCGCCCGTATGGCGCTGATTGACGCGCTCGCCGCCGACGGCCTGCTCGACCGCACGACGACCGAGACCGGGCTGCGCGTGCGGCTGCTCGACCGTCCCGACATCGAGCAGCGCACCCGTGAGCTCGTAGCCGCCGAGTCCAAGTGCTGCGCGTTCCTGGACTTCGAGCTCGGCCGCGACAACGGCTGCCTCGTGCTCGACATCGCCGGTCCCGAGGACGCTAGGCCCGTGATCGACATGTTCTTCGCCCCCGAGGCGGCCTGACGAGTGAGCCGGCTGCGCTGGACCCTGGTCGCGCTGCTGGCCGTCTCGACGGTCCTGTTCGCCGTCGGCGTGATCGCCGAGCGCTCCGACGCCGACACCCACACCCCGGAAGCTGCGCAGACCGAAGCCGCTGGTGGTGAGGCGGCTGAGACTCATGAAGACGGGGAGGCCGGGGAGGCCCGAGAAGCCGAGTCTGAGGGGGGCGACGCCGAGCCGGCGTCGGGCGAAGCGAGCTCCGAGGACGAGCGGGTGCTCGGCATCGACCTGGAGTCCACACCGCTGGTCGTGCTCGCGGTGCTCGCGGGCCTCGGGCTCGCGGCGCTGACCGCGACCAGGTTCGGGCGCCTCCGCGGCTTCCTGCTCGCGGTGGTGCTCGTCATGCTGGCGTGGGCGGCGCTGGATCTGCGCGAGGTCCTCCACCAACTCGACGAGTCGCGCACGGGCGTAGCGTTGGTCGCGATGATGGTCGCCGTCCTCCATCTCGCCGCCGCAGCGGTGAGCGGTCGCCTCGCGCCGCAACCCGGCCCGGCGTCATGAAGCGCCTCATCGCGGCGCTCGTCCTCGTCGCCGCCGTCGGCATCACGCTCGCGCTGACGGCCGGCGGCGGACGCTCAACTGGCGATGCCGACAGGCCGGGCCCGGCCGGGCCCGACCTGTCGGTCGCGCGCCTGGACCGCAGCGGCGACTTCGCGCTCTCCCAACTCGCCGCGGCCAAGACACCCACGCTCCTCTGGTTCTGGGCGCCGTGGTGCGAGGTCTGCAACCACCGCAACCTGATGACGTTCGAGCCAAGCGACCAGCACGCTCACCCGCACCAGCATGCCAAGGCCGAGCCTTTCATGGGCGATACCGGGCTCGAACCAGGCGGGCGGCTAGCGGCTAGTCGCCATGTGGGGCTATAGCGTCGCTCGCGTCATCTGAGCTGCTGTCAGATTCGCTCAGAACGGGACCTTGAACGGGACCTTGGCCGCCATCGGGAGCCCAAGCCCGCTCCATGAGATCGGACTCATGCTGGCTCGGCGCGTAGTCCGCGTAGCGCTGGGTGGTCGAGATGTCGCGATGTCCCATCCACTCCTGCAGCACCCGCATCGGCACCCCCGCGGCGGCCATGCGTGTCCCGAAGGTGTGACGCAGCCCGTGCAGGTTATGCGTCGCGTCCAGCGCTGCGGCTCTGAGCACCTTGCGGTAGCGGCGCAGGTTCGCCGCCTTGTCGAGGGGCCCGCCAGTGTCGGGTCAGGGAACACGAGCGCGTCGTCGTCGGGCCCCCCGAGCGCCTTGTAGAGACGATCGAGCTCGCCGGCCAGGCGATCGGCCATCGGGACGCTGCGACTGCCGCGTCGTGATTTCGGCGTGTCGAACTCACCGAGCACGTGGTTCTGCCTTACGCGAACGCGACCGGCGACCCAGTCGACGTCGCGCCAGCGGAGCGCGATCAGCTCGCCGTGGCGCAGTCCTGCCATGACCGCCGTGACGTAGAACGTCCGGTCGACGGCCGCGTAGTCGCCGGTCTGAACGTGGCGTAGGACTGCTTCCCACTCAGCCTCGTCGAGAAAGCGGATCTCGCCGCTGTCGTGCACGCCGGGTAGCTCGACACCCTCGCATGGGTTCGCCGCTGCCCAGCGGCGCTGCGGAGCCTTGGCGAAGTTGAACAAGGCCGAGAGAGTCCCGACGTAGTTGTGGATGCTCTTTGGGCCCAAGCCGCGTTGCTCGAGCACAGCCACGAGGTCGACGACGTCCTCGTGTCGGATCGCGTCGAGCGCCTTCTCCGCAAAGAAGGGAACGAGGTGGACACGCAACGCAGATTCGACAGCGGCGACGGTTGAGCGCTTGCGCCCGGCCCGGCTCAGGTGGCGCTGGTAGCGCGCACCGGCCGCTGCGACCGTGAGCGTCTCTGCAACAACCGTGGTTACCTGCACCTCAGCCATGAGGCGCCGCAGCTCGGCCTCGGCTTGCGCTCGTGTGAGTCCGTCGCGCCCGCCTGCGGCGCGCTTGGAACCGACCTTGCGGTTCACGCGCCGTCCGTTGGCGTGCCACTTGCCGTACCACGTTTCGCGCCCGTTGCGGTCGGTCCGTGTGTACAACCGTCCCGTTCCGTAGGAGGCGCCGGCCGGCCATCCACGGCCGCTCTCGCCCGAGTCGCGGCGGCGCGCTCGAGCGGTCGGTGCAGGCCGGCGGTCGCCCGACCGCGCCGGTGGACTTGCATTGAGGCCGATAGGCCATGAGTCTGAAGCGGATTGGTTCGACTGTCCAATCGTATCCCTCGGCGAGAATTCCTTGCGTGCGTGCGTCGGCGGCGCGGCCTTCCGCGCGTGTCGCTCATCGTGGCAGCTGGTGAGCCCCTCCTCCGGAGGTTGCGCGAAACGCGCGAGGAACCGCGTGCCGGGGGCGCTACGCCGCCCGGTCGATCGGGCCTGTCGCGACGCGCGCGGTCTCGGCCGCGCGTCCGCGGGAGCGCCACGGCCCACGTCGGCGACTTAGCCACCAGGTCCGAAGTTCGGTTGCATCGAACCGAACGTAGAGCGTCCAAGCCGGACATGCGGGATGCGATCCGCGCGCGCCTCGGCCAATACCCAGGACGCCGGTACGTTGAGCAGCACCGCCGCGCCCTTAGCGTCGAGCAGCGGCGCGAGAGGCGCATTGTTGTCGCCGCTGGGCGGAACAGCGGGGCCGAAGACACGGTCGTCGTTGTGGCCGTCGAGTTCCACGATTCCATCCTGAAGCGCCGAATGCGCTCCGGGCTCAGCGCTCGACGTCCGTCCCTGATCCTTCGCTTCGACCGCAGCAGGGCGCGAGGGCCGCAAGCTCGGCCGGCTCGACGCTCTAAACGCCGGCAGCTCGCGGTTCGGCGCCATCCGGGCAGAGGAACCTTGATGGCTCTTCACGAGAACGGCGACAACGTCGAGGGTCATCGGGTACTCAACGACAGCGCCCTCCGCGCGCTCACGAAGGCGCTACTCGCGTGCTCGGAATTGGCCGCTGGTAGCTGCAGCCATTGCCGCCCAGCGGAGGAACCCAGGTTCGTCTCGCTGTTGCGGATCCGGTCTTGTCTCCACGTCATGCTCATGCGCTCGCCTGATCTCGGAAATAGCGGGAGAGCGGCGTCCTGCCTGCCGGCGGCGAGGCGTCCGGCTTGAGGAATTCTCGTCGTGGCGCTCGGGAGACTCGACGGGCGCGGATGACGAAGCTCGATGCGGACGCAGATGAAGCGTCTGACGTTCGGCGAAGGCCTCAAACGTGTCGCTCCGCCTCCCGCGGGACTGTGTCCACGCGACGGTCGTGAGCTGGTGCGCGTTGCCAGGAAGCTAGCCGCCGGACCATCCGCGATGCTCGCCGAATGACGGTGAAGTACCCCCGGCGCCAGCAGCTTCGGCGGCTCCGGCACGCCGGGGCGCGCGCTTTCGAGGCAGCCTTCGCGCTGGGTGTGGCGGTGATGTTCGCGTGGATGGCGATGCGGTCTCGCATCCGCGGCGTTGCTGGTGGCCGCGTCCTGTCGCTTGACAGTGCTTACGCGCTGCGATTGGCGGGGCGCAGCCGAGTGGGCGCCGAGTCGGAGGCTGAGGTGCGGCGCGCGCTCGAGCCACTGACGCGCGAAGGCTGGCACGTCGAGACGCCGTTGACTGGGCCGGCGGAGGCGATCTTGATCACGTCGTTCGCGCTTGGTCAGGGGTCGGCTTTGTGATCGCCAGCGCTACACGCGCGCGCACCTGGAGCGTACGGCGGATGCGGCGCGCCGGCTCGCGCGGAGGCGACGCCGCTACCCGCTGGTGTCTCCGGTGATCTGTGTGACGTGCGCCCGATGCGTTGCGCGGGTTGAGGGCACGGTGTTGGTGGTGTCCACCGACCTGCTGACGGCCACCTTGCGCGCGGCCGCGGCACCGGCGTCCTCGGCGGAGAGAGTTCGACGCCGTCGGCCCGGACGCGGACGGTGTTGGGCTAGTCGACCGACCGGGCGACGGCCTGCCAGTCCGGCCCGGCCGCGACTTCGAGCGCCTGCATCACGCGGCTGCGCAACATCATCTCGCCGGTCGCAGACTCGACGCGATCACGGCGCCTGCGCGCACGACCGAATCGGAGGGTCTGCCTGGACGGCGAGCGCCGTCGTCAAGCGACCGAGTAGATTGGGGTCGTCGGGCAGGGCGAGGACGAAGTGGGCGCGATCCATGTCAGGACCGTATCGAACATAGTGTTCGATCCCCAGTGGGCCAGGCCGGTTAATGGCCACTTCCCCACGGCCCCGATCGCGTCTGACGCACGCGACAGATCCCGTCACGGACACGACCCGGTCGTGACAGCAGGCGCAGTAGCGCCCGAGCAGCTATCTCCCGCGGCATGAGGCTGGTGGGCCCGCGGACACGAACGCGCCAATTTGGCGCCGCTCCCGGTCAGGCCGCCCGGGCGTCGACGCTAGGGCCGTCGCGTACTACGCGATGGTGTCGCTTACGAGCTTGCGACGCGCGCGCTGGAGGGCGTTGTTGACCGCGCGCTCCCCCACTCCCAGCCTTGCGGCGCACTCGCGGTGTTGTGGTCGCTGACCGAAGTGCCAAGGATCGGCGCTCGAGCTCGGTCAGCGTGGGGGCACGCTGCAGGATGTTTCGCAATCGCTCGCGGCCCAGCGTCTTGGCGACGGGTCCGTGTCGGGGCGGCCGGTTGCCTCGAGCGTGTCCTCGAGCGCGTGGCCGTCCCGGCGATCTGGTGCAGCGTCGGGCGTCGTCGAGCGGCTGTGCTTGCCGGCGCGGGCGGCGTTGGCCGCCATCCGGGTCTGGCGCACGGCGCACAGCCGGGCGAACGACTTGAACGGCACGCGCCGCTCGGGGTCCCACGCGCGGATGGCATCGAGGATGCCGAGCCGTGCTTCCTGGGCGAGGTCCTCGGGTTCGCCGCCGGGCATGTAAAGCGTCCTGGCGATGCAGCGGACCATCGGCTCGTAGAGATCGAGCAGGCGGGTCTCGGGCCGCGGTCGCCCCGACGGGCGGCGCGGATAAGGCGCTTCTCCCACATCGGAGTCGGGACGGGCTGGCCGCTGCCGTCGCCGATGGTCATGCGCGAGCACGCTAAGTACGCGGTTAGACGATTCGACAGGTCACTCTATGAGCCCGCGTGCGCGGTCTGAGCCGCACGCGCTCGGCCTTGAACCGGTCGCGCGCGGTGGCACGTTTCGGGTCCTGGAGGACAACCTGCCGGCGCTCCGGCTCCGCGTCGAGCGGTTGGGTCGGCGCGGGAGCGGCTCGGCACCGCGCCGCTGGTGCTGCGCGACACCGGCCGACGCGACGGGCCGCACGCGTTCGTCGTGCTCGAGGGCGAACCCCCACGCTCGCCGGCTGGACGCTGGCCGCGATCGTGGACCACCGCGAGCGCGCGCCGACGATTCGTCTGGCGTGCTCGGCAGCGCCGCGGCTGGATCTGGCTAGGTTCGGTGAACCGCGCTGCGATCACTGCCATCTGCGGCGCCGACGCGCGGAGACGTTCGTGCTCTGGCACGCGGCATCGGATCGGCTGCGACAGGTCGGCACCAGATGCATGCGCGACTTCCTCGACGGCCACGATCCCGAGCGGCTCTGCCGACAGGCCGAA
>CAWJNK010000003.1:0-31378 GCA_963844205.1 uncultured Solirubrobacteraceae bacterium | reverse complement strand
GGCGCACTTCAGCCGCGAGTTCCGGCGCGCGTTCGGCGAGTCGCCGCACGCGTACCTGCTCACGCGCCGGATGGAGCGCGCGGCGGCGCTCCTGCGCACGACCGATCGCTCCGTGGCCGACATCTGCTTCTCCGTCGGGCTCCAGAGCGTCGGCTCGTTCACGACCAGCTTCACCCGCACGTACGGCACCTCGCCGACCGTCTACCGCGCCAAGTACCCGCCGGCCGCGAGCTACGCGAAGGTGCCCGCCTGCGTCGTCCGCTTCCACGCCCGGCCCCAGAACCGCACGTTTCGAGAAGACAGCAACGGCGCCCGCGATTAGCTTCCTCCTCGTCCCGACACGACTCCCCAGGAGGACCACATGATCCGCATCGCCAATGCCCACCTCTGGGTCCACGACCAGGAGGCGGCGCACGAGTTCTACACGCAGAAGCTCGGCTTCGAGGTGCGCGCCGACGTCACGCTGCCCGAGCTCGGCGACTTCCGCTGGCTGACCGTCAGCCCGGTCGGGCAGGAGGACGTCTCGATCGCGCTGATGGCGATCCCGGGCCCGCCGGTCTTCGCCGACGAGACCGCCGAGCAGGTCAAGGCCGTGATGGCGCAAGGGCGTGGCGGGCACCGTGTTCCTCAGCACCGACGACTGCCGCGCCTCCTACGAGGAGCTCAAGGGCCGCGGCGTCGAGTTCGTCGACACGCCCGAGGAGCGCCCGTACGGGATCGACGCCTCGTTCCGCGACCCCTCCGGCAACCACATCCGCCTCACGCAGGTGAGCGAGGTCGTCGCCCCCACGTGACGATCCCGCTCGAGCCGGTCGACCGGCTGACGGTCACGACGCTGGTCGACAACGTCACCGACCTGCTGCTCGTCGACGAGGGGCCGGCCACCCGGCCCCCGCTGACGTTGTGGACGTCCGGCGAAGGCTCCTGGCCGAGCACGGGTTCTCGTGCCTGGTGACGGTGGAGAAGGACGGCCGGGCCGTGCGGGTGCTGTTCGACGCCGGCATCACCCCGCACGGCCTGGTGGACAACATGCGCCGGCTCGAGATCTCCCCGGGCGATGTCGACATCGTCGTGCTCAGCCACGGGCACTGGGACCACACGACCGGGATGGACGGCTTCGTCGCGGCGCTGGGCAGGGCGAGCCTGCCGGTGCTGATCCATCCCGAGTTCTGGACCGGGCGGCGGCTGGCGCCGCTCGGCCGCGACCCGGTCGAGCTGCCCACCACGAGCCGCGGCGCGCTCGAGGGGCGGGGTTCGAGATCGTCGAGGAGCGGCAGCCGTCGTTCCTGCTCGACGGCTCCCTGCTCGTCACCGGCGAGGTCGACCGCACGACCGAGTTCGAGCGGGGCTTCCCGATCCACCAGGCGTTCCGCGGCGGGCGCTGGGAGCCCGACCCGCTGATCCTCGACGACCAGGCGCTCGTGGCGCGCGTGCGCGGCCGCGGCCTGGTGGTGCTCACCGGCTGCGGCCACTCGGGGATCGTCAACATCGTCCGCTACGCGCGCAAGCTGACCAGCGAGGACCGCGTGCACGCCGTGATCGGCGGCTTCCATCTCGGCGGGCCGCTGTTCGAGAAGGTGATCGCGCCGACATGCGACGCGCTCGCCGCGCTCGAGCCCGACTATCTCGTCCCGTGCCACTGCACGGGCTGGCGGGCGATCCACGCGATCGCGGCGCGGTCCCGACGGCGTTCCTGCAGAACGCCGTCGGGACCCGCTTCGAGTTCACGTCTTCGCCTTGATCGAGCGGTCGAAGACCAGCTCGCCGCCCTCGATCTTGTAGACGCCGTAGTCGCTCAGCGTGGTGTCGCCGTTCTCGTCGATCGAGTACGTGCCGAGCACGCTCTCCCGGTCCTTGGTCTCGAACAGCGCGGCCAGGATGTCCTCCTTCTCGCCCGTCTCCGAGCGCTCGATCGCGTCAAGGGCGAGGCGCATCGCCTCGTAGCCGTAGATCGCGTACGGGTTCGGGTTCGGCTCGTCGTACTTGTCGCGGAAGGCCTGGAAGAACTCCCGGCCGTCGGGCGGGTACTCGTCCGGCGACAGGGTCGCGACGCTCACGGTGACGCGGGACGCGACGTCGGCGGGGATGCCGCCCTCGTTGGGGTCTGCGAACCCCGTCTCGGCGACGCCGTCCGGCCCGTACAGCTTCGCGCTTGGCAGCGCGGCGGCGAAGTCCTTGTAGAGCTGGACCGCGTTGTTGGCGGTGATGCCGGAGTAGATAAAGCAGTCCACGCCGGCGTCCTTGGCCTTGGCGGCCAGCGACCGGTAGTTCGGCGCGTTCTTGTCGATTGCCTCGTTGGAGATGATCTCGAGGCCCTGGGCGTCGGCGGAGCTCTGGATGTTCTTGGCGAGGCCGCCGCCGTAGACCTCCTTGTCGTTGGTCATCTGAACCTTGGTGCAGCCGTCCTCCTTCATCACGGTGGCGAGCGCGGCACCCTGGATCGTGTCCTTGGGGACGATGCGCATGTAGGTGCGCTGGCCGGTGGGGTAGTACTTGTCGGGCTCGCCGGCGTCAGCGCCCGGCTCGTCCGACGTCAGGCCGACCGCCGTGTTCGCCGGGCTGATCTGCGGCACGCCCGCCTCGTTGAGGACCGGGATCGAGATCGCCGAAGCGCCGGAGTTGAACTCGCCGACGTAGAGGGCGGTCGCGTCGTCCTGCGCCGCCTTGCGGGCGTTCGACGTGGTCGCCTCGGGCGTCCACGCGCCGGCCTGCGCGGTGGAGTCGTCGAGCGACTCGTACTCGATCCTGAAGTTGCCGGCCTTGTTGCCGGCCTGCTCGAGCGCCAGCTCGATGCCCTTGACCATGTCGGTCGTCTGCGGCCGCTGGGCGCCCTGCAGCGGCAGCGACGAGTAGATCTTGAGCGTCTTGGCACCGCCGTCGCCGGTCGAGCCGGTCGTGTCGTCGTCGTCGCCGCACGCCGCCACCGCCAGGGCGAGGACGAGCACGGTCGCGATTCCCCGCACCATCGGATCTCCTTTGTTGGTGTCCGGGGGCGACCGTGGCAAGCCGGCGGCGGATCGGTGAGTCGAGGTCCTGACCGCTGTGTTGCGGATGAGTGAACACCCCACGTGTCAGGGCGCGTGCGGCCACGAACCGGGCGGTGCGCGGCTGCGGCATGCGTACGCGTGTCGGGTCATGTCATGGGCGTGAACCTGACGCGCCTGCGCATGCTCTCCGAGATCGCGGACCGCGGGTCGTTCCGGGCGGCGGCGACCGCGCTCGACTACACGCCCTCGGCCGTCTCCCAGCAGATCGCGCTGCTCGAGCGCGAGGCGGGCGTGCGGCTGGTCTCGCGCGGCCCGCGCGGCGCGCAGCTCACCGACGCGGGACGGCTGCTCGTGCGGCACGCCGACGTCGCGCTGCGGGAGCTGGCCAAGGCTCGGCATGCGCTCGACGCGCTGTCCGGGGGTGGGACGACCCGGCTGCGGGTGGCGGCGTTCCCGACCGCGACGGCCACGATCGTCGCGCTCGCGGCCCGCGGCCTCGGCGGGACCGTCCAGGTCGTCGACGCCGAGCCGGCGCGGGCGCGGGCGCTGCTGGACGCCGGCGAGGTGGACGCGGCCGTGGTGTACGAGTTCGAGCCGGGCGGGCCGGGCGACCTCATCGGCGAGGACCCGATGCTGCTGTGCCTGCCGGCCGGGCACCGGCTGGCAGCGCGGGCGGAGATCGACATCGTCGAGCTGGCGGGAGAGGAGTGGTTCGGCGGCGACGGCTGCCCGTCCGTGCCCCCGCTGCTCGAGCTGTGCCGCGCCGCCGGGTTCACGCCGTCGTTCAGCCCGCTGCAGAGCCACGACTATGCCGCGATGCAGGGGCTCGTGGCGACCCACGGGCTCGTCGGGTTGATTCCGACGCTGGCGCTGTCGGCGGCGCGGCCGGACGTCGCGATCCGCCGGCTGGTGCCGGAGCCGCGGCCGCGGACGCTGCGCTACGTGGTCGGGAGCGCTTCGCACCCGCTCGCCGAGCGCTTTCGCGACGAGCTGCGGGCAGCGCTGACGCGGCCCGCGGTCTCCTCGCCGCGGGCGGCGTAGCGGTCGAACGTCAACTGCGCAGGTAGGGAAGGCGGGGGGACCGGCGGTTTCGTGAAACTCCGGACGGTCCCCGCGCGCCGATTTCACGTTTCCGCCGCACACGAGGGGTTTCGTGCAATCGGCCGACGCTGGCCGCTCGAAATCGCACGAAACCGCCGGTCCCGCTCCCTTACCCAGCGCAGTTGACGTTCACGGGCGCTACGCAGGCCATGACGCGGGTGGCGGCGCGTCACACCGGCAGCGGCTCTCCCAGGATCGCCCGGATGCGCTCCATGCGCTCGGCGGGCAGCGGCCCGTGGTCGGCGGCGCCGACGTTCTCCTCCACCTGGGCGACGGTGCGGAAGCCCGGGAGGGGGAGCGTCGCCGGGCTGCGGCCCCAGATCCAGCCGAGCGCGCCCTGGACGAGCGTGCGCCCGTCAGCGGTCAGCTCGGAGCGAGCTTCGGCGATGCTTTGCAGCCAGCGCTCCATCGCGCCGCCTTCGTCGAAGAAGTCCCACCACGGGGCGTTGCGGCGGACGTCGTCGGCGGCCGGCAGCGCGTCCGGGCGATAGCGCCCGCTCAGGAGGCCCATCGCGAGCGGCGTGCGATTGAGGCTCGCCAGCCCGAGCTCCTCCGCGACGTTCAGGGTCTCGAGCTCGCCACGCAGCACGTTGAGCTCGTGCTCCGAGGCGACCATGTGCGGCCCCTCGGCCATGGCGCGGACGATCGCGGGATCCGACACGCTCGAGCCGTACCAGCGGATCTTGCCGGCCGCCACGAGCTCCTCGAGCACGTCGACGACGGCCGGGACTTCTTCCGGCGAGTCGAGGCCGTCGTGGATCAGGTAGACGTCGATGCGGTCGGTGTCGAGCCGGCGCAGGCTCGCGTCGCAGGCGCGCCGCAGATAGGCGGGGCTGAGGTCGTTGCCACCGCCGGTCTTTGTCTGCTCGTCGAAGACGTTGCCGACCTTGGTGACGATCACGACGTCGTCGCGCCGCCCCGCGAGCGCCCTCCCGAGCACGCGCTCGCTGTGGCCGCAGCCGTAGACGTCGGCGGTGTCGAACAGCGTGACGCCGAGCTCGAGCGCACGCCGGATCGCACGGATCGACTCGTCATCGTCCACCTCACCCCAGCCCGCGGGCTGGCCGTTGAACGTCCACGGGCCGCCGATCGCCCAGCAGCCGAGGCCGAGGGCGCTGACTTCGATTCCCGTCCGAGTGCCGAGGGCGCGTTGGAACATGCCGCCCAGGAAAGCGCAACCGCGGTCGGGTTCCCAATAGCGAGATCCGAGACCGCATCAGCCGCTCTTATGAGTACGATTCGAGTAGAGACGTCTCAGAAAACGCCAGAGAGAAACCATGCCAGAGACAGCAACGCGGAACGTACGTATCGCGGGCCAGCTCTTCTCCCTCAGGAGCGCGGATGTCAGGCGGGCGCTGCGCAAGGTCGAGCCAGAGCCGATCGCAAGCCACTTCGTCGTCGTGGACCGCCGCAGGTTTCCGCCGAAGCAGGTCATCAGCGCCGTGACCGGCCTCGACAGGGCCGACTTCACGACGCATCAGTCACGCCGAACTCTCATGGCCTGGGGTTCGCCGCGGGCCGGCGGGAAGGCCGGGCTTGGCGGCGGCACCGGGGCGCGGCGTCGACTCGCCATCCGGGCTCGTCGAGGAGCCGCTGGCGGATCGCCTGCGGCCGCATGTGGGCCGTGGTCGCGATCGCCGACGGAGACGTCATCCACGCGGAGGACACCGCTGAGCAGCTCGTGGCTTGGCTCAGCGAGCACGGTCGCAAGGCGGAGAGCGTCTTTCGCGTCCCGGAGGACGACGTGGCAGCCACGGGCCTCGCTCCGCTTCGAGGTTCGCGTTCCGCGAAGTCCCTGATCCCGGCTCGTCCAGGTCCGGCCACGACCCATCGTGGACGTCATCGTCGAGGGCCTCGACATCGCGCCCGTGGCCTGCCTGCTCGACAGCGGGGCGACGGCGATCCGCTTCGGGGTCGAGATCGCCGACGTGTGCGGCGTCGACCTGACCGGCGCCCCGACGGCTCAACTTGGGTCGCGGCGCCGGCGTGACCGCTCGCATGGCGGAGGTGAGCCTCCGCGTCGCGGACGCAGACGACGCGTACGAGTGGACTGCGCCCGTGTGGTTCTTCGAACCGTGGAGAGCCGCCTTCGGCCTGCTCGGGCTCACCGGGTTCTTCGATCACTTCGAGTGACGATCGCCTCGTATGAGGAGCGGATCGAGCTGACGCCGATCAATCGCTGAGGGCTCACCAACGACGAAACCCGCCGTGCAGGCGGGTTTCACGAGGAGCGGATGAAGGGACTCGAACCCTCGACCTTCTGCATGGCAAGCAGACGCTCTAGCCAACTGAGCTACATCCGCGCGAGGCCCGCAGTATAGCCCCGACTCGCCTGCTGAGCCGTGGCGGGGCCGGACAGGCCGGCCTGCACGAAATCTGCACGGCTTCCGCCCCTCGCGTCCACATCGCGATGGCACACTCAGGCGACGTGGGCACGGCGCTGATCTGCGTGATCGAGGACGAGCAGGTGATCGCGAATGCGGTCGCGGCGCGGCTGCGCAACGAAGGCTTCGACGTTCACACCGCGGCCGACGGGCACGAGGGGGTCGCGCTGTGCGAGCGGGTCCGGCCCGACCTCGTGGTGCTCGACCTCATGCTCCCCGGCCTCGACGGCCTCGAGGTCTGCCGGCAGGTGCAGCGCGACCGCCCGGTGCCGGTGCTGATGCTGACCGCGCGTGGGGAGGAGGCGGACGTGCTCGTCGGCCTCGGCGTCGGGGCCGACGACTACATGACCAAGCCGTTCTCGCCTCGCGAGCTGGTGGCGCGGATCCGGGCGCTGCTGCGGCGCGTCGAGCGGCGACCGGCGTCCGCAGGCGAGGCGATCACGGTCGGCGCCGTGCAACTCGACCCGCAGACGCGGAAGGTCACGGTCAAAGGAAAACCCGTCCACCTCACGCGTACCGAGTTCGACCTCCTGCTCACGCTCGCCGCCCGTCCTGGCGCGGTGCTCACCCGCGAGCGGCTGCTCGCCGACGTGTGGGGCTGGCGCGACGCCTCCGGCACCCGCACCGTCGACTCCCACATCCGCGGGCTGCGGCGCAAGCTCGGGTCCGAGCGCGTCCGGACCGTGCGCGGCATCGGCTACGCGCTGGAGCCATGAGACCGCTCGACCGCCTGCCGTCGATCAAGGTCAAGCTCGGCGTGGTCATCGTCGCCACGGTGTTCGGCACCGTCGGCGTGCTCGCGCTCGGCTACCGCGCCGGGCTGAGCCTGCCGATCCGCGCCGCCGTCGCCGCCGTCGGAGCGCTCCTGCTGGTTCAGCTCCTCGCGCGCGGGATGACGTCGCCGCTGCGCGAGATGGCGTCCGCGGCCAGCGCGATGGCCCGCGGCGACTACGGCCGCCGCGTGCGGGCGACCTCGCGCGACGAGGTCGGCGAGCTGGCCCGCGCGTTCAACGCGATGGCGGCCGAGCTGGGCGACGCCGACCGGATGCGACGCGAGCTCGTCGCCAACGTCTCGCACGAGCTCCGGACGCCGCTCGGCGCGCTCCAGGCGCTGCTCGAGAACCTCGCCGACGGGGTCGAGGCGCCCGATCCCGCCGCGCTGCGGACCGCGCTCGCCCAGACCGAGCGCCTCGGCCGGCTCGTCACGCAGCTGCTCGACCTCTCCAAGCTCGAGAGCGGCGGGCTGGAGCTCGAGCCGGTCGACTTCGGGATCCGCGAGCTGCTCGAGCAGGCCGCGCGCGAGTGCGAGCTCGGCGACCGGCCGGTGCGGCTGAAGGTGTGCGTCGAGCCCGGCGACCTGCTCACGACCGGCGACCCCGAGCGGCTGCACCAGGTGGTCGCCAACCTGCTCGACAACGCGGTCCGCCACTCGCCGCCCGAGGGCCGCGTGTGGCTGAGCGCGCACGCGGCGACCGACGGCCGGACGACCATCGTGGTCGCCGACGAAGGCCCCGGCATCCCGCTCGCCGAGGCCGAGCGCGTGTTCGAGCGCTTCCACCGCACGGACGCCGCGCGGGCGACGCGCGACGGCGGCACCGGGCTGGGCCTCGCGATCGCGCGCTGGATCGTCGACGCGCACGGGGGAGCGATCCGCGTCGAGCCGCGCGAGCCGCGGGGCTGCCGGATGGTGGTAGAGATTCCGAGATGAGCGAGCAGCGGGAGCGGTCGTTCACCCAGCAGGCGGCGGCGTTCGAGGACCCGCGCTTCAACCGCCTGTTCACGACCGACTCCGAGTGGCTGTTCGACCGGCTGCCGCTGACCGCCGACGACCTCGTGCTCGACGTCGCGGCCGGGACCGGCCACGTCGCCCGCCGGCTCGCGCCCAAGGTCCGCGCGGTGGTCGCCGTCGACGCCACGCGGGCGATGCTGGAGCAGGGCCGCGAGCACGCGCCGCCCAACGTCCTCTTCGTCCACGCCGACGCGGCCGCGCTCCCGTTCCTCGACGACAGCTTCGACGTCGTCGTCACCCGGTTCGCCATCCACCACTTCGACGACCCCGCCGTCCAGCTCGCCGAGATGCGACGCGTCGTCAAGCCGACCGGCCGCCTCGCGGTCGCCGACCTGGTCGCGCACCCCGAGGCCGCCGAGACCCAGAACCGGCTGGAGACGCTGCGCGACCCCTCGCACGCCCGGATGCTCGAGCTCGACGAGCTAAAGCACCTCGTGCAGACCGACGACGTCGAAGCCCGCGACGTCGTCCGCCCGCTCGAGCCGTGGCTCGTTCAGACCGACCCGCCGCCAGATCACGCGGAGGAGATCCGCGCCGCGCTGCGCGAGGAGCTGGACGGCGGCCCGCCCACGGGCTTCCGTCCGCGCGTCCAGGACGGCGAGCTGCACTTCGTCCACACCATGGCTTCGCTCATCGCTCGAGGAACGTCCTGACGCGCTCGCGGAACTCCGCGCTCGCGTAGACCTCGCGCACGATGTCGTCGCCGTCCGGCACCGGCCGCAGCCGCCGCAGCGCCTCCTTGGTGGCCCACAGCGTCAGCGCGGCGTGCCCGGCGAGTTGCTCGGCGAGCTCGACCACCCGAGCCTCCGCGTCCTCGACCACCTCGGTCGCCAGCCCGATCGCCAGCGCCTCCTCGGCGCCGACCCGCCGCGCGGTGAAGACGATGTCCTTCACCCGCGCCTCGCCGAGCAGCGCCGCCAGCCGCGCGTAGTTGTCCATCGACAGGCAGTTGCCGACGGTCTGGGCGATCGGCAGGCCGAACACGGCGGCCGGCGTGCAGATCCGCAGGTCGCAGGCGGCCGCCAGCGCCAGCCCGCTGCCCATCGCGAACCCGTCGACGAGCGCGATCGTCGGCACCCGCACCCGCTCGAGCCGCCCCACCACCCGGTCGATCGTGCGCTCGTAGGCGAGCCCGTCCTCGCCGGAGGAGAACTCGAGGAACTGGCGGATGTCGGTGCCGGCCACGAACGCCCGGCCGCCCGCGCCCCGCAGGACCAGCACGCGCACGTCGTCCTCCGCGTCGGCGCGCTCGCAGCACGAGGCCAGCTCCTCGTACATCTCGAACGTCATCGCGTTGTGCGCCTCGGGCCGGTCGAACGTCAGCCACGCCGCCGGGCCGCGGCGCTCCCACGAGATCACGGCTCGATCCCGGCCTCGCGCAGCACCTCGGCCGTGTGCTCGCCGAGCCGCGGCGCCGGCCGCCGGATCGCGCCCGGCGTGTCGCTCAGCTTCACGGGGATGCCGAGGGTCCTCTGCTCGCCGACCCGCACCTCCATCTCGCGCGCCTGCGTGTGCTCGTCCTCGAACACCTGGCGGTAGTCGTGGATCGGCCCGCACGGCACGCCCGCCTCGATCAGCGCCGCGACCCACTCGTCGGTCGACCGCGCCGCCAGGGCCGACTCGAGCTCGGCCGCCAGCTCCGCCCGGTGCGCCATGCGCTCGTCGTTGGTGGCGAACCGCTCATCGGAGACCAGCTCCGGCCGCCCGATCGCCTCGCACAGCTTCTGCCACAGCCGCTGCGTGTTGCCGCCGACCGTGATGTGCCCGTCGGCGGTCCGCAGCGCCTGGTACGGCGCGGTCAGCCGGTGCGCCGAGCCCAGCGGCTGCGGCACGCGGCCCGTGCCCCACAGCTCGGCGGTCTCCCACACCGAGAGCGCGAGCGCGCCCTCGAACAGCGAGGTGTCGATCCGCTGCCCGCGGCCCGTGCGCTCGCGGGCGATCACCGCCGACAGGATCGCGACGGCGCAGAACAGCCCGGCCGAGAGGTCGCCGATCGGGATGCCGCACTTGACGGGCTCGCCGCCCGGCTCGCCCGTGACGCTCATCACGCCGGACAGGCCCTGCGCGATGAGGTCGTAGCCGGGCCGCTGGGCGTAGGGCCCGGTCTGCCCGAAGCCGGACACGCTCGCGTAGATCAGGCGCGGGTTCAGCTCCGACAGCGTCTCCCAGCCCGCGCCCAGCCGCGCCGCCACGCCGGGGCGGTAGTTCTCCAGCAGCACGTCGGCGTCGCGCGCCAGCCGGTGCAGCACCTCCTGGTGCGCGGGCGACTTGAGGTCGAGCGCGATCGACCGCTTGTTGCGGTTGACGGCGAGGAACGCCGCCTCGCCGAGCGAGTGGCGCGTCGAGTCTCCGTCCGGCGGCTCGACCTTGACCACGTCCGCGCCCATGTCGGCCAGCACCTGGCCGCAGAACGGCCCCGCCATGACCTGGGTGAGCTCCAGGACGCGGAGCCCCTCGAGCGCCCCGTGATGTTCGCGAAGCGAACTCGCGAGGGAATTCGCGCCAGCGAATTTCCCGGTCACACCGCCACGGGCTCGCGCTCCAGGAGCGCGAGCGCGGCCTCCACGCCGCTGCCGGAGACCGGCACGCCGGCCAGCCGCAGGCCCATCTCCACGCCGCACAGCGTGCCCGCCAGCATCAGGTCGTTGAAGTCGCCGAGGTGCCCGATCCGGAACACCCGCCCGGCGACCCTGCCGAGCCCCGCGCCGAGCGACATGTCGAACCGCTCGAGGATCACGCGCCGGACCTCGTCCGCGTTCTCCGCGAGCACCGCGGTCAGCGCCCCCGAGTGCTCGCGCTCGTCGGCGCACAGCACCTCGAGGCCCCACTCGCGGACCGCCGCCCGCGTCGCCGCCGCGTGCCGCTGGTGGCGGGCGAACACGTTCTCGAGCCCCTCCTCGCGCAGCATCGCGATCGCCTCGCGCAGCCCGTACAGGAGGTTGGTCGCCGACGTGTACGGCCAGAACCCGGCCCGGTTGGCCTCGAGGATCGGCGCCCACTCCCAGTAGGAGCGCGGCAGCCGCGCCCGCTGCGACGCCTCCAGCGCCTTGTCGCTGACCGCGTTGAAGCCCAGGCCGGGCGGCAGCATGAGCCCCTTCTGCGAGCAGCCGACGCTGACGTCGACGCCCCACTCGTCGTGCCGGTACTCGATCGATCCCAGCGAGGAGATCGTGTCGACCAGCAGCAGCGCGTCGGAGCCGGCGGCGTCCATCGCCTCGCGGACCTCGGCGACGCGGCTTGTGACGCCGGTCGAGGTCTCGTTGTGGACCACCATCACGGCGGCGATCGAGGGATCGCTGCGCAGCACGGCGGCGACCTTGTCGGGGTCGACCCCGTGGCGCCAGTCGCCCTCGATCCAGTCGACCTCCAGCCCGAGCCGTTCGGCCATGGCCCGCCACAGCGTCGCGAAGTGGCCGGTCTCGAACGCGAGCACGCGATCGCCGGGCGACAGCGTGTTCACGAGCGCGGCCTCCCAGGCGCCGGTGCCGGACGACGGGTAGATCACGACCGGGCCGTCGGTGCGGAAGATCTCGCCCATGCCGTCGAGCACCTCGCGGCCGAGCTCCGCGAACGCCGGTCCGCGGTGGTCGATGGTCGGCGCGTCGATCGCGCGCAGGATCCGGTCCGGCACGTTCGTCGGGCCGGGGATCTGCAGGAAATGCCGTCCCACGATGGCGTGACTACCCGCCACCACATCGTGGTAAGACCGTTCCGGGGAGGATCATTGGCGATCCAGATTCGCGAGCACCGACGGACGCAGGTGCACGTGGGCGGGGAACTGGCCGCGGCGCTGCGCCGCGAGCTGCGCGGCGCCGTGCGCGCCGACCCCTACACGCGCCACCTGTACGCGAGCGACGCCAGCATGTACGCGCGCGAGCCGCTGCTCGTGGCCTTCCCGCGCGACGCCGCCGACGTCGCGGCCGCCATCGCGATCGCCGGCCGCTTCGACGCGCCGGTCGTCACCCGCGGCGCCGGGACCAGCCTCGCCGGCCAGAGCGTCGGCGGCCGCGGCCTCGTGCTCGACACCTCGCGGCACATGGACGCGATCGGCGAGATCGACGTCGAGGCGCGGCGCGTGCGGGTCGGCCCCGGCGTCGTGCAGGAGGACCTCAACCGCGCCGCCCACCCGCTCGGCCTCGGCTTCGGGCCGGACACGAGCACCTCCAACCGGGCCACGATCGGCGGGATGATCGGCAACAACTCGTCGGGCAGCCACTCGATCGTCTACGGGACAACGATCGACCACGTCCACGGGCTCGAGGTGGTGCTCGCCGACGGCTCGACCGCCACGCTCGGCCCCGACCGCGGTCCCGACCACCTCAAGGACGGCCTGCGCGAGATCCTGCGCGACCACGCCGACGCGATCGCCACCGCCTATCCCGAAGCACTGGCGGCAGGCGGGCGGCTACCGCCTCGACTACCTGGCCCGCGAGCTCGACCTCGCCAGGCTCGTCACCGGCTCGGAGGGCACGCTGGCGGCGATCACCGAGGCGGAGGTGGGCCTCGTCCCGCTCCCGAAGGCGCGGATGTTCGCGGTCGGCCACTTCGAGTCGGTCGCGGCGGCGATCGCGGCCACGGACGCCGCGCTCGCGCTGGAGCCCGCGGCGGTCGAGCTGATCGACCGCACGATCCTCGAGCTGTCGCGCTCGAAGCTCGAGTACCGGCGGCTGGCTGAGCAGCTCGACGGCGACCCGGGAGCGCTGCTGTTCGTGACGGTCTTCGCCGACGCGCCCGACGTCGCGCGCGCCCAGCTCGACCGCCTGGAGTGGGACGCGTACCACACGATCGTCGCGGAGTCGGCGGCCGAGCAGGAGGCGCTGACCAAGGTCCGCAAGGCCGGCCTCGGCCTCCTGATGGCGGCCAGCGAGGGCGCCCGCCGGCCGCTGGCGTTCGTCGAGGACACCGCGGTCGCGCCCGAGCGCCTGAGCGACTACGTGGCGGCGTTCAAGGCCGTGCTCGACCGCCACGGCCTGACGGCCGGCTGGTACGGCCACGCCTCGGTCGGCTGCCTGCACATCCGCCCGTTCGTCGACCTCACGGAGCCCGGCGGCGTCGAGACCATGCGCGCCGTCGCCGAGGAGATCGTCGATCTTGTGAGCGAGTTCGACGGCGTGAACTCGTCCGAGCACGGCGACGGGCGCGCCCGCAGCGAGTTCAACCGGCGCATCTTCGGCGACGACCTCTACGAGGCGTTCCGCGCCGTCAAGGCGCTGTTCGATCCCGAGCACCGGCTCAACCCGGGCGTGATGGTCGACGCCGCGCCGATGACCGACGACCTGCGCGACCCGGCGCTGCCGCCGCCCGGCCCGATCGAGACGCGACTGGCGTTCCCCGACGGCATGCGCGCGGCCGCCGACCGCTGCCAGCGGATCGGCGCCTGCCGCAAGACCGGCATCGGCGTCATGTGCCCGTCCTACATGGCCACCCGCGAGGAGGAGCACGCCACCCGCGGGCGCGCCAACGCGCTCGTCAAGGCGCTCTCGACACCGGACCCGAAGGCCGCGATGGGCGACGAGCGGCTGCACGAGATCCTCGACCTCTGCCTCGAGTGCAAGGCGTGCAAGAGCGAGTGCCCGCTGAGCGTCGACATGGCGTCGCTGAAGGCCGAGTTCCTCTCCCACTACCAGGACGCCCACGGCGTGCCGTTGCGCTCGCGGCTGTTCGGCTCGATCCGCACGCTCAACCAGATCGGGTCCGCCACCGCGCCGCTCTCCAACCTCGCGCCGCGGGCGCTGCTCGAGCGCGTGGCGGGGATCGACCGCCGCCGCCCGCTGCCGCAGTTCGCGCGCGACACGCTGCTCCGCTGGGACCGCCGGCGGGCGAAGCGAAGCGGCCGCGAGCTGGTCTTCCTGGCCGACTCGTTCACCACCTTCACCGAGCCGGCGGTCGGCCGCGCGGCGATCGAGTTGCTGGAGGCGGCCGGCTACGCGGTGCGGCTCGAGGCCGGCGGCTGCTGCGGCCGGTCCAGCATCTCCAAGGGCCTGCTCGACCGCGCCGCCCGCATGGCGGCCGGCATGACCGAGCGGCTCGCGCCGTACGCCGAGCGGGGCGTGCCGATCGCTGGCTGCGAGCCGTCATGCCTGCTCACGCTCACGGAGGAGCACCTCAGCCTGCAGCCCGGAAATGCGCGCGCGGAGGCGGTCGCAGCCCAGGCGAGGCTCGTCGACGAGCTGCTGCTGGAGGCGATCGACGAGGGCGCGCTCCGGCTCGACCCGGGCTCGAAGGTGGCGGGCAGCCGGATCCTCTTCCACGGCCACTGCCACCAGAAGGCGCTGGCCGGGACGAAGGCGACCGTGGAGCTGCTGCGGCGGATCCCGGGCGCCGAGGTCGTCGAGCTCGATGCCGGCTGCTGCGGGATGGCCGGCTCGTTCGGGTTCGAGGCCGAGCACTACCAGCTGTCGATGCAGATCGGCGAGCTGCGGTTGTTCCCGGCGTTGCGGAGGGAGGACGCCGGCACTCTGGTCGCCGCGACCGGGGTCTCATGCCGTCAGCAGATCACGCACGGGGTGGGCCGGGAGGCCCAGCACCCCGTGCAGATCGTGCGGGCGGCGCTGTAACGAACGGCAGGGGGTTCAAGTGTCAAACGAGCTCATCTCATTACTCGTCCTGGTCCTGATCTTCGTGGTCGGCACCACGATGCCCGTCAACATGGGCGTGCTGGGCATCGTCGCCGCCTTCGTGGTCGGAACCGCCATGGGGGTGACCGAGGACGACATCTTCCTCGGCTTCCCGGGCGACCTGTTCATCATCCTCGTCGGCGTCACCTACCTGTTCGGCATCGCGTCGAGCAACGGCACGGTGAACTGGCTCGTCCACGCGTCGGTGCGCGCCGTCGGCGGGAGAGTGGCGGCGATCCCGTGGGTGTTCTTCCTCGTGACGGCCGTCTTGACGGCCTCCGGGGCGGTGGTCCCCGGGGCGGTCGCCATCGTCGTGCCGATCGCGATCGGCTTCGCGCTCACCTATGGGATCAACCCGGCGCTCATGGGGCTGATGGTCATCAACGGCGCGACCGCCGGCGGATTCTCGCCGATCAGCGTGTTCGGCAGCATCGTCAACGGCGTCGTGGAGCGCGAGGCCCTGGCCGAGAACGCCATGCTGCTGTTCGTCTCCTCGTTCGTGTTCAACGCGATCCTCAGCGTGATCGTGTTCTTCCTGTTCGGCGGCCGCGAGCTGCTGCGGCGGCCGAAGGTCACGCCGGGTGACGAGTCGTCCGGCCGGTTCGAGCGCCGCAAGCGCGAGGAGGCCGCGGCCTCGAGCGGGCCGCCGCCGATGGCGGGCGCGTCGACGGCGACGGCGGACGCCGGCGAGATGCCGGAGCTGGATCGCGACAAGGTGCTGACGTTGATCGGCATCGTGACGCTGATCGTCGTCGCGCTGGCGTTCGAGGTCGACGTCGGCTTCGTGGCGCTCACGATCGCGCTCGTGCTCGGGCTGTTCATGCCGCAGGCGACCAAGGAAGCCGTCGGCAAGGTGGCGTGGCCGACGGTGCTGCTGATCTGCGGCATCGTGACCTACGTCAGCCTGCTGGAGACCCTGGGCTCGATCGACTGGCTCGGCGAGCAGGTGGCCTCGATCGGCGCGCCGATGTTCGCGGCGCTGCTGATCTGCTACGTCGGCGGCGCGGTGTCGGCGTTCGCGTCGACCACCGGCATCCTCGGGGCGCTGATCCCGCTCGCGGTGCCGTTCCTCGAGACCGGCACCATCGGCGCGGTCGGCCTGATCATCGCGCTGTCGATCTCCTCCTCGGTGGTGGACTCGAGCCCGTTCTCGACAAGCGGCGCGCTGACCGTTGCCAACACGCCGGAGGAGCGGCGCGACTATGTGTTCAAGCGGCTGATGCAGTGGGGCATGAGCATGGTCCTGATCGCTCCGCCGATCGCCTGGCTCGTGTTCGTGGTGCCCGGCTGGCTGTAATCGTTGCGGGCCTCGGCCTACTGCGATGATCTGCAGATGGCCGAGGCCCCACACGAACGCCGCCCGCGCATGCCGCGCGGTGAGGACCCGCAGAAGCCGAAGAGCTTCTGGCGGACGATCGGGACGCGCTTCTGGATCCTGCTCGCCGTCCTGCTCGTTCTCAACTACCTGAGCGTCGCGATCTTCGCGCCCGGCCGCGAGCGATCGGTGACGATCCCGTACAACCCGGACTTCATCGAGCAGGTCGAGGCGGACAACGTCAGCAAGATCTCGACCACCGGCGAGGCGGTGAGCGGCGAGTTCAAGAAGGAGTTCAAGCCCTCGACCGACAGCGACGCCGAGCCGGCCAAGAACTTCGAGACGCAGATCCCGACGTTCGCCGACAACGAGGACCTGTCCCGGCTGCTCCAGGATCACAAGGTCACGATCGAAGCCGAGCCGGTCAACGAGGGCCGCGGCTTCCTGTGGAACCTGCTCCTCGGCTTCGGCCCGGTGATCCTGCTCGTCGGGCTCTTCGTGTGGCTCTCGCGCCGCGCGGTCAGCGGGCAGACGGGCGCGCTGGGCGCGTTCGGCCGCTCGCGCGCGCGGCGGATCGAGGGGAAGCAGACGATGGTGACGTTCGACGACGTCGCGGGCATCGAGGAGTCCAAGCAGGAGCTCACCGAGGTCGTCGACTTCCTCAAGAACCCGGACCGCTACCGCAAGCTCGGCGGCCGCATCCCGCGCGGCGTCCTGCTCGCCGGCCGGCCCGGCACCGGCAAGACGCTGCTCGCCCGGGCGGTGGCGGGGGAGGCCGGCGTGCCGTTCTTCAGCGTCTCGGCGTCCGAGTTCGTGGAGGCGATCGTCGGCATCGGCGCGAGCCGGGTCCGCGACCTCTTCGCCCAGGCCAAGGCCGCCCAGCCGGCGATCATCTTCATCGACGAGCTCGACGCGATCGGCCGGTCTCGCTCGGCGGGCGCGAGCTTCGGTGGCAACGACGAGCGCGAGCAGACGCTCAACCAGATCCTCACGGAGATGGACGGCTTCGAGTCCGGGGCCGCGGTCATCGTGCTCGCCGCGACCAACCGCGCCGAGGTGCTCGATGTCGCGCTGCTGCGCCCCGGCCGCTTCGACCGCCGGGTGACCGTCCCGCCGCCGGACAAGGACGGGCGGCGGCAGATCCTCCAGGTCCACACTCGCTCGCTGCCGCTCGCGCCTGACGTCGACCTCGACCGCCTCGCCAGCAGCACCCCGGGCATGGTCGGCGCCGACCTCGCCAACCTCTGCAACGAGGCGGCGCTGCTCGCGGCCCGCCGCGGCCACGAGCGCGTCTCGGAGGCCGACTTCACCGACTCGCTCGAGAAGATCGTGCTCGGCGCGCCGCGCGGGCTCGTGCTGTCCGACGCCGACAAGCGCCGCACCGCCTACCACGAGTCCGGCCACGCGCTGGTCGGCATGCTCACGCCCGGCGCCGACCCCGTGCGCAAGGTCTCGATCATCCCGCGCACGATGTCGCTCGGCGTGACGATCTCGGCCCCCGACGTCGAGCGCACGAACTACGACGAGGAGCACCTGATCACGCGGATCAAGGTCGCCCTCGGCGGGCGAGTCGCCGAGGAGCTCGTGTACGACTCGATCAGCGCCGGCGCGGAGTCCGACATCCAGCAGCTCACCGCGATCGCGCGCCAGATGGTCGGCCGGTGGGGGATGAGCCGCGTCATCGGCCCGATCGCCGTGCTCCCGAGCGAGGCGCAGAACCCGCTGCTGCCGGGTGCGTCGCAGGCGTCCGAGACGACGCAGCGGCTGGTCGACGAGGAGGTGCGCCGGATCGTCGAGGAGGCCCACAACGCGGTCTCGAAGCTGCTGGCGGAGCACCGTGAGAAGCTCGACTCGCTGACCGATGCGCTGCTCGCCGCCGAGACGCTCGACGAGGATGACGCCTACGCGGCGGCGGGCGTGCCGCGCGAGCGGGAGCCCGCACCGGCATAAGGCGTGCTTATCCGTCAGTAAAAATGATCATTTGAATTGATGGCAGATACGGCGCACCATGTGGCTCATGTCGAACGTCTACCTCCCCATCGACGTGAAGGCCCTCTCCCGCCAGGCGCTGCGCGGCTCCGGCCCTGAGGACCCCGAGCCGCTGGCGCCGCGCAAGCGCTACCGCTGGCTCCGCCGTCAGCCGACCGAGCGGCCCCGGTCGATCCCGGTGTCGCCCGCCTCCAGCCGCGCCTGCACGCCCGGCAAGCAGCGTGCCGTCCTCGGCCAGGTAGTCGCGCCACGTGCGCTTCGGCGCGTAGCCGAGCATGCGCATCGCCTTCGCCGACGACGTCCCTGAGGCATCCTCGCGGTCGAGCTCTCGCAGCTCGACCGCGTCGCCGTGGTGGCGGCGGATCATCTCCGCCAGCGGCCGGTTGGCGCAGTTGTCCGGCGACGCGATGTAGAAGACCTCGTGGCCCGGGAGATCGCTCTCGGCCGCGAGGCGCAGGGCGTCGGCGAGGTCGTAGACGTCGATGTAGCTCCAGAAGCTCGCGCTCGGCTCGTCGGGGTCGCGCAGGTTCGGCCCGAGGTTGCGCGCGTAGTTGCCCTCCCACTGCACCCACGACGGCCGGATCGAGATGCAGCGGATGTCCGAGCGGCGCACCGCGGCGTCCATCAGCTGCTCGCCGAAGTGCTTGGCGAGCGCGTAGGGATCCTGCGGGAGCGTGGGGTAGTTCTCGTCGATCGGCGCGTACGGGCGGGGGACCGGGCGCTCGGGGAAGAAGAACCCGGGCACGGTCTCGCTCGACACGTTCACGAAGCGGGGGACGCCGAAGCGGATCGCCGCCTCCAGCATGTTGAACGTCGCCATCAGGTTGTTGTGGAAGACCTTGTCGGGCGCGTTGTGCAGCGGGTCCGGGATCGCGGCCGCGTGGATGACCGCCTCCTGGCCGCGGGCGACGGCGAACGCGTCGCCGGCGAGCGTGAGGTCGATCTGGCGGTATTCCGGGTCGCCCGGCCCGGAGCGCTCGAACACCGGCGCGCCGAGGTCGCACGCGGTGACCTTGTGGCCGGCCTCGTGGAGCGCGGCGACGGTCGCCGCGCCGACCTTCCCGCGGGACCCCGTGACCAGGATCCTCAAGGGGTGACCCGCTGCCTACGTCTCATCAGTCGCATGCCGCGGATCATGGCAAGCGCGACGAGGGCGAGGGCGAGCAGCGGCACGTCGACCGCCGCCGCGGTGCGGCCGAGCTCCGCGCCTGCCGCGCACGGGCGCTCGATGCAGCTCTTGCTGCCGTAGCTCCACATCATGAGCGCGACGAGCTCCGCCGCCAGCAAAGCTGCCGCCGTGCGGTGCATCAGCACGGGAAAGCCGAGGTGCGGGAACAGCAGGAAGCACGAGAACAGCACCCAGATGGTTGCGGTGGCGGTCACCTCCACGTCCCCGATGGTGCCGCGTGCGGCGGCGATTGTCGAGCGGTCAGCCGCCCGGTTGGTAAGCGATCGCCATCGCGTCGAACAGCCCTCGCGGCGTCGATGTCGCGAACCAGCGCCGGGGCCCGAAGACGATGCCGATCACGACCGAGCCGTCCGCGTCGTTGCCGATGCCCGCGAGGAGCTCCTTGCCTGGGGCCGTGTAGCGCAGCGTCGTCGGCCTCGGGATGTCCATGAAGTCCAGCCCGGCGTCGGTCCCGGGCGCGGCCACCGTGGCGCCGATGACGCCCGCGTAGCGCCGCAGCACGGTCTCGAGGACTCGCGGGCGTTCCGCCGCTGCGACCCGCTCGGTGAGGCGCAGCGCCAGCGTTCCCTTCTCGCCGTCCGCAGAGACGACGCCGGCGCTCAGGCCGGGGTGCGCGCCCGGCCACAGCTTCCACCCTTCGGGGCGGCACATCGCGATCCCGACGTCGAGCGCCTCGAGCGCTCGCTCGCTCCCGTAGTCGATCGTGACGCTGCGCCGGGCGACGACCCTGGGGCCGTCGTAGAGCTCGAGCCGGTACTTCCCGTCGGCCAGACAGCTCCGCGGGTAGCTGCTCACGATGTACGACTCCACGGCGTTGTGCCTGAGCCCCGGGAGGCACTGGCGGAAGTCCGTGAAGATCGCGCTCGGCGCGACGTACCACCCGAGGTCGGCGCGCGCCGTCTGGTACCAGACTGCCACGAGGCCGCGCGTGCAGAGCGAGCTGTAGCCGACGCCCTTGCGCAGCCGCAGGCCGCCGGGGCCGGCCTTCTCCACCCTGACGTCGAGCGGCTTGGCACTCGGCCGGTCGGCGAAGTCGATCTCGAACGCGCCCGCCATGACGATTCCTTTGAGGCGCCGAGCCTCCGCCGCCGCCCGGTCCGTGCCGCGCTGCTCGACGAGGTCGAGGTCGGTGAGCGCGCCCGCGATGTCGCCGAAGCTGCCGGCGAGGTCGTCGGGAACCCGCTCGATCCCGGCCCGGTAGGCCTTCTCCGCCTCGTCGATCCGCTCCGCCGCCAGGAGCGTGACGCCGAGGTTGAAGTGGGGGATGGGGCTCGTGTCCTCGCCGCGCTGCGCGGCGACGAAGATCGCCTCCCGGCTCACCGCTTCACTCTGCTCCAAGAGCTCGTCGTCGCGGCGCGTCACGCCCTCGACGAACCAATAGAAGCCGAGCGCGGTGAGGTCGGCGGGGGAGTAGGAGCCCAACTCGCGGGCCTTGACGAGGTCGTCGATCGCCTGCCGGAGTGCGTCGGGCTCGCTGAGGCTCTGCGCGCCGAACCGCTGGGGCGACCCGGCGCTGAACGCGGCCGCGCTGCGCTCGACGTACGCGCGCGCGAAGGACGGGCGCAGCTCGATCGCGCGGCTGAAGTGCTCCACCGCCTCCCTGGAGTCGCGCTGGGTGAACGCCGTGTTCACCGCGACGTGGCCGTCGGCGAACTCCGTCGCGGCGGCCTCGGGCGCGCGGCTCGGGACGGTGGCGCGCGTGACGCCCGCCCACATGCTGCCGGCGAAGAGCAGCACGAGTGCGGCGCCGACGAACACGCGTGGCAGCTGGGCGTGAGGCGTCAGCGCGAAGCCGAAGAGGTAGAGCGCGACGGCGAACATGGTCAGGATCGCGAGGTACGAGGCCTGGTCGGCGCCCCACGCCCCGGCCTCCTCCTCGGCGGCGTCCTGCAGTGCGCTCAGCTCGACACCGCGGCGCTCCGCCGTGGCCAGGAAGCGGTGCGGGAAGTAGGGGTCGCCGAGCGGGGAGAACCGGTGGTCGTGGACGAGGTCCGGGAGCCCGTGATCGCTCGCCAGGGCGCTGACCGAGCGCCGCAGCTCCTCGGCCACCTGCTCGCGGGTGCCGACCATCCGGTCCAGTGCCGCCGGCGCCCCGCCCTGCCCGGGGAGCCCGAGCTGCTGCTCCACGAGGCGCGCGAGCCGCACTCGCTCCTGCTGCCACAGCGCATAGCGGTCGTAGACGGCGTAGGCGATGTGGAGCTGGCGCTCGCGCTCGGCGTTGGCCCGGACGCTGAGCCGCGCCGCCTCGTTGCCCGCGACGTCCCCGGAGCGCGACGTGGTGCTCTGGATGTAGCCGACCAGCCCTCCGGCGAGCGTCGTGACGACCGTGCAGATCGCGACGAAGCGCGCGAACGAGGGGTTCCTGGCGTCGTGCATCAGACGGGCGGGAGCGGCGAGGTCTGCAGGACGAACCAGCCCGTGGCCACGAGCGCCAGGGCGAGGCCGCCCGCGGAGAACCAGCGGCGACGCGAGCCGGAGCCGATCTCGGCAAGCGTGAGGAAGAACAGCGCGACCAGCAGCAGCAGGCCGATCGCGACGAGGCGGACGGTCTTGTCGTGCGCCTTCGCCGCGAGCCCCGATACGTACTGCGGGTCCGCGCCGGCGAGGTCCGGCTCGATCGCCGCCAGGTATCCCAACGCGGCCTCGGCGTCGTAGACCACTCGCGAGCCGTCCGAGGTCAGCACCGACGCGGTCAGCATCCGGCTCACCGCGGTCGCCGTCGCGGCGCGGTCGAGCGCGTCGCGGCTCAGCTCGGGGTGGGCCCGCTCCCTCCGGGCCAGCTGGTGCTCCCACTCGTAGCGCCCGACGAGCCGCAGGTCCTCCGCCACCTTGCCGTAGTTGGACGTCTTCGCCCGCTCGGCGATCAGCAGCTCCTGCGTCGCCTCGCGGTCGAGGCCGGACGCGATCCCCGACCACACCGACGCGCGCCAGGTCACGACGGCGCCGAGCATCGAAACGGCGACGATCAGGACCGCCACCCTGCGGCCGAGCCTCGTGTCGGCCTCTGCACGCTTCTGGTCGTCGGCGATGCGGGCGATTATCTGCAACCCGGGGCACCACTTCCAGAACTTCAGTGATTCAGGTGCGCCGAGTTGCCGATGTCCGATCCGCTACGCGCCGGGCGGTGCGCCGGTCTTCCGCGCGTCGAGTCTGGTAGGACCAGCCTTTCAGGCAGGGCGTACTCGGGAGAGGGAGGCATCCGCATGTCGATGGTTCGACGCACGTTCCTCAAGCGGAGCGCGGTCGGAGGCGGGGCGCTGGCGGCGATGGGGCCGCTGGGCGCGCTGACGGCGCGCACCGCCGAAGCCGCTCCGCCGCCGAGCTCCACGGGCTACGGACCGATCGTCCCGAAGGGCGATCTCAGGCTGCCGGCGGACTTCAACTACCAGATCATCTCCCGGCAGGGCCTCCCCCAGCGGGACGGCACCATCACGCCGGGCATCTTCGACGGCATGGGCGCGTTCCCCGACACGGGCGGCAACCAGCGCGGGAACGGCGCTCGCGTCGTCCTCATCCGCAACCACGAGAACCGGCGGCGGGCGGGGGAGATCCCGGTCGTGGTGCCGCCGGAACTGCGCTACGACCAGGACCCCACGTACAACGGCGGCTGCACCAAGCTCGTCGTGGAGCGCGAGCGGACCGGGCCGGGGGCGTACACCTACCGGCTCGTCGACAGCTTCAACATCATCGGCAGCACGGACACCAACTGCGCGGGCGGCGAGCTGCCGTTCAAGAAGTGGGTCACGTGCGAGGAGGTCGTCAACCGCAGCGCGACCGGCAAGAAGCACGGCTACGTCTTCGAGGTCGACGCGATGGCGGACGGCCCGGTACCGGCCATCCCGGTGCCGCAGGCGGGCCGCTTCGAGCACGAGGCCGTCGCCTTCGTCGGCGGCATCCTCTACCTGACCGAGGATCGCCGGATCGAGGCGGATCCCGTGCGGGGGCAGATCGGCGCCGCGTTCTACCGGTACGTGCCGGACCGGCGAATCGGGCAGTCCGGCAACCTGGCGGAGACCACGGGCGTCCTGCAGGCGCTCAAGCTGCGCGACGAGTTCGCCGCGAACATGGACGCGCGCCCCGTCGGCGTTCCCTTCGGCGTCGAATGGGTCACGGTGGACAACCCCGACCACGACGACGACACCAACAACCGCCGCGACCGCGTGCCCGGCTTCACGCCGACCCGCATCCAGGCTCAGGACAAGGGCGCGGCGGTGTTCGACCGTGAGGAGGGCACCTGGGTCGGCGGCGGCAAGGTCTACTTCGACTGCACGGAGGGCGGGCCGAACAACCTCGGGCAGGTGTGGGAGTACGACCCCGGGCGCGAAACCGTCACGCTCATCTTCCAGTCCCCGTCGGCGGCCGTGCTCGAGAACCCGGACAACGTGACGATCGTCCCGCAGACGCACGACGTCTTCGTCTGCGAGGACAGCCCCGGCACGCAGTTCATCCGGGGCATCACGCAGGACGGCGAGATCTACGACTTCGCGCAGACGATCACCAACGAGACCGAGTTCTGCGGCGCTTGCTTCGACCCGGACGGGCAGACGCTCTACGTCAACCAGCAGGGCGAGCGGCTCGGCGAGAACGAGCCGCCGCAGGGCACGCCGCAGCAGCGCGCGGTGACGTACGCGATCTACGGGCCGTTCGAGAAGCGGTTCGGGCCGAACAACAAGAACTTCGGCAACGGGGTGTGATGGCCGGTCCGCCGGTCTCCCGCCGGGCGCTCCTCTTCGGCCTGGGCCGCGAGCGGCCCGCCGATGACGCGCCCGCGTGGGAGGCCGGCGACGACTGCGGGTTCGGCGGCCGGCTGGAGCCGGCGGCCGAGCGATTGGTGCGCGCATGCGGCGCCGGGCCGGGACGGCGGCTCCTCGACGTCGCGGCGGGCGACGGGAGCGTCGCGCTGGCGGCGGCCCGGGCCGGAGCCGAGGTGGTGTCCGTCGACTGGCGCGTCGGCGGCGCCCAGTCGCTCCCGCTCGACGACGCGTCGTTCGACTGCGTGGCGTCGAACTTCGGCGTCATCCACGCTCGCGACAGCCGCCGCGCCGTCGACGAGATCGACCGGGTGCTGCGGCCGGGCGGGTCCGTGGCGATCACCGCCTGGGCGTCCGCGGGCCTGATGGGCCGCGTCCTGCGGCTCGCCACCGAGGTCGAGGGCCGGCCGCCGGGCGCCCGCCCGGAGTGGTGGGGCCGCTACGAGGGCGTCCAGCTCGCGTTCAGCCGCTTCCCCGGCTTCGAGGTCGACGACCTGTCACTGCGCTGGGAGTTCGAGAGCGAGGACCAGCTCTACGAGGAGCTGTCACTCGCCGCCGGGGTGGCGCAAGACGACCGTCTGCGGGAGCGGCTGATGGAGTTCGTCGAACCGTCGCTCCGGCGCGACGGCGAGAACCTCCTCGTCGACGTCGGCTACGTCCTCGTGGTCGCCCACAAGCCCGACTGGGCTCCCGTCACGTAGAGGGAGCGGATGTTGAACATCCATCGTTGGTTCATGGAGGATGGCGCTACTTCGGTCTACTGCTCGGAATGGAAGTCCCCGCCGCAGGAGGCCCACACGCCTCGGTTGCTGCCCTGGGCCTGTGTCTCGGCTGCGCTGTACGAGTCAAAGCGCTGGAAGGGCTCGGAGTCGTAGACGTAAACCATGGCCCAGCCCGCGCGGATCATCGCCCGGCCTAGGTCGGTGCCGTCGGAACGCCGGTTGACGTAGGCGAGCAGCCGGCCATAGCTGTCCACCCGGTCCTGTGTGGGGTCTGTGGTCAGACGCACGCTGTGCCCGACCCTGCGCCCGGCGCGTTTCCGGTAGGCCAGCTTGGTCATGAAGGCCGTGGCCTTCTTGGCTCCGCACTCCACCGGCACCCCGGGCTTGCGGGTTTCCGGCGTGTCGATCCCGATGAGCCGGACGATTTTGCGCGCCCCCGACCGGAGCCGCACTCTGATGGTGTCGCCGTCGGTCACGCTGACGATTCGCGCGCTGTAGCGCTTCGCTTCCGGCGGCGGCGGAGGCGGAGGCGGTGGTGGCGGCGGCGGCGGCGAGGGCTCCGGCTGCGTCCCGCTGCCGTCGTAGCAAGGGCAGGGATTGTCCTCGCACGCCCGCCCGTCGTTGTCGGAGCCGTCGAGTCCATCCGGATCGCCCGGATGGGCGTTCATGTGGTACTGCGCTGACGCCTGCGAGGAGAAGTCGGAGCAGTCCATGTCGTCGCTGTGGTGAGCCACCGCGGGAGCTGCCCACAATGCGACGACGAGCAGCGTCGCTGCGAACAAGCCGGTTATGGATGTGATCGCGAATCTCCTCATCGGCGAGCAGGCTTACGGCGCTGGGCGAAGGGCCACACCGTCCATGGGTCCAGACAGCGCGGAGGGTTTGTATCGGCGTTTCCCTCCTCCAGCGCAAGGGCTCAGGTGGCCATCGTTTGAACCGCGCAAAGGCCGCGCCGGGTCACGAGCGGACGGCCCCGGCCTCGCACCATGAAGATCCCGCCCGCGCGCGCCTAGCCGGGGCTGGGCGACGGTCCGCCCCGACCCGGCCCGCCGGCCCCGACCACGGCGCCCCTCCAGGTTCGCGATCTCGTGACCGACCGCCCGCGCGAACTCGGCCCGCTCGGCGTCGGCGAGGTTGAGCACCCCCATCGCGCGCTCCACCGCACCGCGATCGCCTCGCCCCAGGCGCGGCTGACGCGCGCCCGGCGCTCGGCGAGGTCCACGTCGATGGCGGCCCTCGCCGCCCGAAGCAGCCGCCGCCGCGCCCGGCTGCGACACCGCTGCGACACGGAGCCGCAGCCGCGACGTCTCCAAAGAAGCCGAAACCCCGCCGGAGCAGGGGTTTCATCTAGAGGCGCCGACCGGAATCGAACCGGTGTACACGGCTTTGCAGGCCGCTGCGTAGCCACTCCGCCACGGCGCCGGGGCGGCTACATCGTAGAGAGGTCTGATAGGACACGGCGATGACCGATCGCGAGTTCGGACCTGAGCTGTTCGCCTTCCTGCGCGAGCTGAAGGAGCACAACGACCGCGACTGGTTCAACGCGAACAAGGCCCGCTACGAGAACGACCTGCTCGAGCCGGCGCTGGCATTCATCGAGGACTTCGGGCTCCGGCTGCCGGCCATCAGCCCGCACCTGGTGGCCGACGCCCGCCGGCAGGGCGGCTCACTGTTCCGCATCTACCGCGACACCCGCTTCTCCAAGGACAAGTCGCCCTACAAGACCCAGGCGGGGATCTACTTCCGCCACGAGCGGTCGAAGGAGACGCAGGCACCAGGCTTCTACCTGCACCTGGAGCCGCGCAGGGTGTTCGCGGGCGGCGGCATCTGGCATGGCGACGGCAAGACGGTCCACGCGATCCGGCGGGCGATCGCGGCCGACCCCGACGGCTGGGTCACAGCCAAGGCGGGGCTCGACATGGGGGAGGGCGACTCGCTCAAGCGCGTCCCGACCGGCTTCGACAAGGACCACCCGCACGCCGACGACCTCAGGCGCAAGGACTTCGCCGCCTTCCACTCGTTCACCCAGAAGGAGGCGACGACGACCGGGTTCCTCGACCGCTACGAGGAGGCCTGCCGGTCGTTCACGCCGCTGATGGCCTTCCTCTGCCGCGCGGTCGGCGTGCCGTACTAGATCCCGATGACGCTGACCATGATCGGGATGCCGACGATGATCAGGATCGCCCCGACGATGTCGAAGAAGAAGCCGTTGCGCACCATCTGGGTGATCGACACCACGCCGGACCCGTAGACGATCGCGTTCTGCGGCGTCGAGACCGGCAGCATGAAGCCGAACGACGCCGCGAAGGTGGCCGCGAGGGCCGGCACCATCGGGTCGACGCCCGCCGCCGTGGCCACCGGGATTACGATCGGCACGACGACCGACGCGCTCGCGGTGTTGGACGTCGTCTCGGAGATGAGGATCGCCAGCACGACCGCGAAGATCGTGATCGAGACCTCCGACGTGACGCCGAAGGTGTCCGAGCCCCAGTTGCCGATCGTCTCCGCCAGCCCTGTGTCGGCGAGCAGCGAGCCGAAGATGATGCCGCTGCCGAAGAGCAGGATCGTGCCCCAGTCGATGTCCTTCGCCTCGTTCCACGTGAGCGTGAACTCGCGCTTCTGCCAGTTCGTGGGGAGCAGGAAGAGCAGCGAGGCGGCGAAGATGGCCACGATGCCCTCGTCGAGCCGGTTGGTCACGTCCTCGTAGGTCTTCGATTCGTCGCCGGCGATGATCGCCACAAAGCCCGGCGCGATCCACAGCACGACGGCGACGCCGAACGCGATCAGCGTGTTGCGCTCCTTCTTCGAGAGCCGGCCGAGCTTCGAGCGCTCCTCCGCGACGTACTCCTCCACGCCCTCGAGCCGCTTGACCTCGGGCTTGTTGAGCGTGAGCAGGATCGCGCACAGGGCGAGGAACATCAGCGCGCAGATCGGCAGGGCAGCGAGCAGCCACTCGAGGAAGGAGATCTTCTCGCCCGTCGCCTCCTCGATCAGGCCGCGGCCGATCAGGTTCGGCGGGCTGCCGACCGGCGTCAGCAGGCCGCCGACGCTCGCGCCGTAGGCCAGCATGAGCATCAGCGCGATGCCGACCCGCAGCCGGGTCGGGTCGATCTCGGTGCTCTCGTCGGTCTTGCGGTCGTAGATGTTGGCCAGCGTGCCCAGGATCGCGATCGCCGTCGGCAGCAGCATCGCCACCGTGGCGGTGTTGGACACGAACGCCGACAGCGCGCAGGTGATGAAGCCGAACGCGATGATCGTGCGCCTCGAGCTCTTGCCGATGCCGCGCACGGCGAGCACGCGGAACGCGAAGCGGCGGGCCACGCCGTGCCGCAGCATCGCCTGGGCGATGATGAACGCGCCGATGAAGACGAGGATGGTCGACGAGCCGAGCGGCGCCACGACGTCGTCGGCCGGCGCGACGCCGATCACCGTGATCAGCACGATGCCCATGAGGCCGCCGATCGGGATCGGCACCGCCTCGCTGATCCACAGCACGATCACGAACAGCAGCGCCGCGCCGAGCTTCTGCTGCGTCTCGTCCATGTCGAGCGGGAGCAGCAGGAAGATCAGGAACACGGCCGGCGCGAGGAACAGGCCGATCGTGCGGCGCGCCTTCTCGAAGCGCTCCTCCTGCGGGCTCAGCTTCTGCTCGCCGAGCGTCCGGTACGTGCCCACCTGGGCGAGGCGCTCGAGCGCATCGCCGCGTGCCCCGCCCTGCACGGCCATGAGCCCTCCCTTATCCGGCTCAGGCGGTTCGGAAACGCGCGGCGAGCGCTGAGCGCCTCACGGGACGAGCTCGAGCGCGTCGACGTGCAGCGGTCGCACGGCTGCGAAGTGACGATGATCGAGCGTCGCGACCTTGGGCTCCTCCAGGCGTTCGACGAGTGCGATGACGCTGGCGTCGGTGACGCCGAGCCTGAGGTCGAGGTACCTGCCTTGGAGCTCGCGACAGCGCCGGAGATCCGCGTCGGTGGGCGGCTCGGCGCGATACGCGCCGGCCAGGAGGTCATCCAGGAACGCCAGCCACACGTCGCCATCCAGGCGCTTGTGGCACCAGTAGTCGAGCTCCGCGATGACAAGTGCGGGCACGACGAGATCCTCACGTGCGTCGGTAATGAGCGCGGCGCAGCCGGCGTGGTCGGGATCGGCGGCGTCGAGCGCCGCGAGCAACGGACCGGTGTCGAGTACCAGAGCCACTAGGCCGGCGGCTCGGCGACGGGCTCAGCCGTCAGCTGCGCCGCGGACCGCCCGTCACTTGAGCGCCCGAGCCCGACCCGCGGGCGCCGGGCCGCGCGGATGCTCGCGGCCTTCTCCTCGACGGCTTCGCCGAGGATGACGGTGAGCGACACACCGCGACGGCGCGCCTCGGCCGTCAACGTTTCCAGAGCCTCGCGGTCGGCGGTCACGGTCGTGCGGCGCATCATGAATCATGATGCTAGCATCGACTGCAGCGCGACGCTGACATCAGTCGTCGTCGCGGTGCCGCCGAGGTCGGGGGTCCGCGGCCCGCCGTCCGCCAGCATCGCCTCGATCGCGGTGAGGACCGCCGCGGCGGCGTCGACCTCGCCGAGGTGCTCGAGCATCTGGGCGCCCGACCAGACGGCCCCGATCGGGTTCGCGATCCCCTGGCCCGCGATGTCGGGCGCCGAGCCGTGCACCGGCTCGAACATCGACGGGCACTCGCGCTCGGGGTTGAGGTTGCCCGACGGCGCGATGCCGATCGACCCCGCGACCGCCGCCGCGAGGTCGCTGAGGATGTCGCCGAACAAGTTCGACGCGACGATCACGTCGAAGCGCCCGGGGTTGAGCACGACCATGGCGGCGAGCGCGTCGATCAGCACCTGCTCGGACTGCAGCTCGGGATGCCGCGCCGTCGCGTGCGCGAACCGCTCGTCCCAGAACGGCATCGTGTGGATGATCCCGTTCGACTTGGTCGCCGAGCAGATCCGGCCCGACCGCCTGGCCGCCAGCTCGCACGCGAACGCCATCACGCGGTCGGTGCCCCGCCGCGTGAAGATCGCCTCCTGCACGGCGAGCTCGTCGTCGGTGCCGTGGTGGAGCCGCCCGCCGATCTCGGAGTACTCGCCCTCGTTGTTCTCCCGCACGATCACCATGTCGAGGTGCTCGGGGGTGACGTCCTTGAGCGGCGAGGGGATGCCGGGCCAGAGCCGGATCGGGCGCAGGTTCACGTACTGGCGGAACGTCCTGCGGATCGGGATCAGGAGGCCCCAGAGGGAGATGTGGTCGGGGACGTCGGGCCGGCCGACGGCGCCGAGGAAGATCGCGTCGGTCGTGCGAAGTGTGTCGAGCGCGTCGACGGGCATCATCCGGCCGGTTTCGACGAAGTAGTCGCAGCCCCACGGGTGCTCCGTGGTGTCGAGCGTGAACCCGTGCGCGCGGCCGGCCGCCGCGAGCACCTCGAGCGCGGCGGGCGTGACCTCGCGCCCGATCCCGTCGCCGGGGATGACGGCGATGCGATGGGTCCTCATGCGTCCCAGTCCGGCGCCCACGGCGGGTTGGCGGTGCGGACGTCCTTCGGCAGCGCGTCGACCTGCGCGCGCTCGTCGTCGGTGAGCGCGAAGTCGAAGACGTCGAAGTTCTCGACGCGGCGCTCGTGGCTCGACGCCTTCGGGATCGGGCTCACACCGGGCTGGTCGAGCAGCCACCGGAGCGCGACCTGCCCGGCGGTCTTGCCGTGCGCGCGGCCGATCTCTGTGAGCGTCCCGTCGTCCGGCACGCGGCCGTGGGCGAGCGGGGAGTAGGCGGTGATGAGGACGTCATGCTGGCGCGCGAGCTCGAGCAGCCGGCTCTGGTCGAGGAACGGGTGGTACTCGACCTGGTTGCAGAACACGGGCGCGAGTTTCAGGGCCTGGGCGAGCAGACCGGCCGGGAAGTTCGAGACGCCGATGCTCCGCGTCAGGCCCTCGTCCTTGACGCGGTTCATCGCGGTCAGCGTCTCCTCGAGCGGCACGTCCGGGCTCGGCCAGTGCAGCAGCAGGAGGTCGAGGTGGTCGACGCCGAGCCGCTCGAGCGACTGCTCGGCATCCCGCCGGACGCCGTCGGCGGTCGCCTCGTCGTGCGGGACCTTGGTGGTCAGGAAGATCTCGTCGCGCGGCACGCCGCTCTCGACGATCCCCCGCCCGACCTCCCGCTCGTTCTCGTACGCCCGCGCGGTGTCGATCTGCCGGTAGCCGACCTCCAGCGCGTCCCGGACACCCTCCGCGGCGTCCTCGCCGGTCAGCAACCAGGTCCCGAACCCGAGCGCCGGAACCCGCGTGCCCTGCACGTCCACGATCTCGTCTCCATTGGCCATGGAGCGAGTCGTATCCCATTGCTACGCTTGGCAACCTCCCGGGCGATTAGCTCAGCTGGGAGAGCGCCGCCTCGACAAGGCGGAGGTCACTGGTTCGAGCCCAGTATCGCCCACCTCAAAAGGTCTGCGTTTGCAGGCCTTTTGTGTCTGTGGTTCGGGCCCAGTTCGATCCGCTCCCTCATCTGAAGCAGCCGGCTGGTCCGACCTCTGTGGCTTGCGTG
>CAWJNK010000002.1:0-49585 GCA_963844205.1 uncultured Solirubrobacteraceae bacterium | reverse complement strand
GGTGCGGCCAGCGCCTCGATGTCGCAGTGCCTGAGGGAACCAGCGCGGAGGCTAGCCGTCCTGCTCGGCGGCGTACCGTTGCTCGGCCCCAGGGTCCAGGCGGACGCCCTCTCCCCACAGCTCCTCGGTCTGGAACGCCCAGAAGATCGCGAAGAGCAGGAGCGCGGCGATCTCGGCGAGCAGGACGTGGTACTTGCCCCCGAAGAGGTAGAGGGCGGGCGCGCTGAGCATCGCGATCGCGATGTAGATGTACCGGTTCCTGACATTCGGGTCGCCCTGCTTGTCCCTGAAGCTGAACGCGTTGATCACCGCGACGGCGATGATGCAAGCGAACATGACCCCCGCCGCGATCAGGTGGGCGTGGTCGACGAACTCCGGGGTGAACCCGATGAACACCACGAGGGCGATGCCCCACAGCGCGATCGCCACCCAGTAGCCGATGCGCGCCACGGCCGGCCGCTTGCTCCCCCACGACAGCACGGCCAGCAGGACGAAGGCCGCGGCGCCCGTGAAGAGCAATGCGGTGATGTTGTTCTCGACGTTCGGAGTCGGATCTCCGAGACCCACCAGGGAGGCGCACGCTCCTGCGTTGGGCGTAGGCACGAGCGCGACCACCGGCGCGAGCATCCCGGCCAGGTTGAGCAGCACGTCCTCGTGGTCGGTCGATCCGCGCAGGGAGATGAGGCACGTGCCCATCGCGATCAGCGCACCGACGAAGATCGCCTGGGCGTGCGTGTAGTAGTAGGCGCTGATCGATGTCTGCACGCAGTCGATGTCACCGCCACGGGCGACCTCGTAGATCACCGCGGCGAACAGACCGACGAGGAGCGCGATCATCGCGAGCCGCAGGTAGCGCCACGTCTTGATGGCGTACACCTGCTGCTCCCGGGTCAGCGACAGATCCTGCTGACGCGAAGCGTGCGCCGATGAGCGCGACTTACCGTTCAAAGGAAGCGATCGTCCCACGTCGCGTATCCCCGGGCAACCCAGGCATTCCCGCAGGGTGTGCCTGACAAGATCACCCCTCTCACCACCGGCGGAGCATCACGCCGGGTCGGGATGATCACTGGCAGCGCGTCAGGTGTCCAGCTCGCTCTCGCCGCGCAGGCCGCCGCGCAGAGTCATCGCGCCCGGGTGGAACTTGTAGGCCTTCATGATCGCCCGGATCGGCGCCTTCTCGTTCTGGTCGCGCGAGTACTGGTTGAGCCCGCGCTCGACCTCCGCGACCTCGAGCGGGAACGAGACCGCGTTGAGCTCGCGGACGATGATGACGCGCGTAGCCGCTCGAAGGCGCGACAGGGCCGCCCCGGGCCGACCGAATCAGCGATACGTCACGGGCTCGTGAGCCCCGGTGCTCGACGACCGCAGCATCGCGTCGCAGACCTCGGCGGCGCGATAGCCGTCCTCGAGCGTCGCACCGTGCGGGCCGACCGGCGCGTCGTCGCGGATCGCGGCGAGCAGGTGGTGCAGCTCGTGCACGAACGTGTGCTCCCACCCGAGGATGTGGCCCTGCGGCCACCAGTGCTCCCAGAACGGGTGGTCGGCCTCGGAGACGAGAACGGTACGGAAGCCCTGCGCCCGGGGGCCGGGCGTCGAGCCGGCCATATGGACCTCGAGCTCGTTGAGGCGCTCGAGATCGAAGCGGAGCGAGCCCTTGGAGCCGTTGATCTCCCAGGTGAAGGCGTTCTTCCGCCCGGTCGCGAACCGTGACGCCTCGATCGTGCCGATCGCGCCGCCCTCGAAGGACACCACCGCCTCCACCGCGTCGTCGACCTCGCGCCCGGGCCGGAACGTCTGCGTACGCGCGGCGACCGACGCGACCTCGCCGACGAGGTACCGGGCCAGGTCGATCACATGCGCGCCGAGGTCGCCGAGCGCACCTGACCCCGCGGCGGCGCGATCGAAGCGCCAGACGGCGGCGTCGGTCGCGCCCCAGTCTTGGAGGTAGGCGCCGCGGAAGTGCAGGATCTCGCCGAGCTCGCCGGCCTCGATCATCTCGCGGGCGAGCCGCACGGCGGGCACGAACCGGTAGTTGAACGCACACATGTGCTTGACCCCGGCCGCCTGGACGCGCTGCCATATCTCGTAGCTCTCGGCCGCGTCGCGGCCCAGCGGCTTCTCGCAGATCACGTGCTTGCCCGCCTCTGCCGCCGCGATCGTCGGGGCTCCGTGGAGGTCGTTCGGCCCGACGTTGTCGAACAGGCCGATGCGGTCGTCGGCGACGATCGCCCGCCAGTCCGTGACATGGTCGGCGAAGCCGTAGCGAGCCGCGGCCTCGGCGACCGCCTCCTCGTTCCGGCCCGCGATCGCGACGAGCTCGGGCAGGAGCGGGGGCGGCCACGTCATGTAGGCGAGGGTCCTGTAGGCGTTCGTGTGCGCCTTGCCCATGAATGCGTAGCCGAGCATGCCCACGCCGATGCGCGGGATCTCGTCGGTCGCGCGGCTCTCCCGCCGGTCGGTGAAGCCGACCTCCGACATCTACGCCTCCCTCGAGAACGCGGCGTCGAAGGACACCTGCGAGGGCGCGAAGTCGGTACGCCGCACGAAGGCGAGCGCATCCGGCGCGCCCCAGTCGCGATCCATCCCGGAGTCCTCCCACTCGATCGACAGCGGGCCCTGGTAGCCGATGTCGTTGAGCGCGCGGAGGATCGGCTCGAAGTCCACGTCGCCATGCCCGGGCGAGACGAAGTTCCAGCCCCGGCCCGGCTGCCCGAAGTCGAGGTGCCCGCCGAGGATCGACGAGCGCCCGTCGAGCCGGAGCTTCGAGTCCTTCACGTGGACGTGGTAGATCCGGGACGCGAAGTCGGCGATGAACGCCGCGGAGTCCAGGAACTGGTGCTCGAGATGGCTGGGGTCGAAGTTGATCCCGAAGCCCGGGCGCTCGCCGATCGCGGCAAGCGCCTTGCGCGTCGTCACGAAGTCGTAGGCGATCTCGGTCGGGTGGACCTCGAGCGCGAAGCGCACGCCCTCTTCGTCGAACACGTCGATGATCGGTCCCCAGCGCTCGGCGAACTCCTCATAGCCGCGTTCGATCTCCGAGAAGTCGTTGGGCGGGAACGAGTAGAGCAGATGCCAGACCGCCGAGCCGGTGAAGCCGGTGACGACGTCGACGCCGAGCTGCGCCGCGGCTCGCGCCGTGTCCATCATCCGCTCGGCTGCGCGCTGTCGCACGCCTTCGGGGTCGCCGTCTCCCCAGACCTCGGGCGGGAGCACCGCCTGGTGGCGGGCGTCGATCGGGTCGCAGACGGCCTGGCCCACGAGGTGCTGGCCGATCGCCCAGCAGCCCAGCCCTTCGCGCTCGAGCAGCGACCGCACGCCGGCCGCGTAGTCCGGGTCGCGGAGCGCCTGCGCCACGTCGAAGTGATCGCCCCAGCACGCGAGCTCGAGGCCGTCGAAGCCCCACTGGCCGCACTTCGCCGCCAGCTCCGCGAGCGGCAGGTCCGCCCATTGCCCGGTGAAGAGCGTCACAGGCCTTGACATCTCATCCCTCCTCCGCGGGGGCTGCCGGCGGCAGCGCCCCGATCGACATCAATGCGCGATCGACACCGCGATCGGGCAACAGCACGCCCGGGTTGAGGATCCCACGTGGGTCGAACGCGTCCTTCACCGCCGTCATCACGGCGATCTCCTCCGGCGAGCGCGTCAGGTGCAGCCACTGCCGCTTGGCGACGCCGACCCCGTGCTCGGCGGAGATCGAGCCGCCGAACTCGCCGACCAGCTCCAGCACCGCCTCGTCGACGGCTTCGTCGTGCGGCTCGGGCCCGAGAACGTTGACGTGCAGGTTCCCATCGCCCAGGTGGCCGTAGATGATCGTGCGTGCCCCGGGCGCGGCGCCCTTCACCGCCGCCCTCACGCGGCCCTCGAACTCGGCGATGTCGCCGAGCTGCACGGTCACGTCGAGCTTGTGTGGGATCCCCGCCGCAGCGATCGCCTCATTGTGCGCCTCGCGATAGGTCCAGAGCGCTCGGCGGCGGGCCGTGTCGTCCGCGACCGCGACGTCGATCACCGGCGTCTCCTCGAGCGCATCGGCCAGCTCCTGGAGGGGATCGGCCGATGCCGCGCACTCCGCGACCACGTAGACGGGATGGCGCTCGGCGAACGGGGTGGCCAGCCGCCGGTGCGCGCAGACGAGGTCCAGCCCGTCCGCGTAGAAGATCTCCACCGCGTTGAGCGAGGCCACGCGGTCGCGGAGCGCCCACATGACGTCGACCGCGTCGCCCGTCGAGCCGATGCCGAGCAGCGCGGTGACGACGTGCGACGGCTTGGGGACGAGCCGCAACCGGGCGGCGGTCACCACGGCGAGCGTTCCCTCGCTTCCCACCAGGAGCTGCGAGAGGTCGTATCCGGCGTTGTCCTTGAGCAGGCCGGCGAGCCGTCGGATCACCCGACCGTCGGCGAGAACCGCCTCGACGCCCATGACCTGGGCGCGCATCGTCCCGTGCCGCAGGACCTGGGCACCACCCGCGTTCGTGGCGACCATGCCGCCGACGGTCGCCGCGCTGCGCGCGCCGTGGTCGACGCCGAAGGCAAGCCCCGCCGCGGCGGCGTGCTGCTGGAGGCGCTCGAGCGTCACCCCCGCTCCCGCGGTCACCTGGGCCGCGACCGGATCCACAGGCCCGAGCGCATCGAGCCGTGCCAGCGAGAGCACGACCTCACCCCCGCGCGGTACTCCCGCGCCGACGAGTCCGGTGTTCCCGCCCTGGGGCACCACCGGCATGGCGGCCGCGTGGCAAGCCGTCAGCACCTCCGCCACCTCGCGCGCGCTCCCGGGCCGGACGACGAGTGCGGGCGCGCCGCCGAAACGGCCGGTGCTGTCCCGGCCGTAGGACGCGCGGACGTCCGGATCGACGAGGACGTGGGCAGATCCGACGATCGCCGCCAGGCCGCGGTCAAAACGGGTCGTCGGCATCGAGCGAGAACCCTACACAAGTGTCAGATTGTCTGACAAGCTTGTGTCAGATTGTCAGACAATGTACTCTGCCGCGGGATGATCGAGGTCGTCGCCTTCGCATGTCGCGGCACGCTGTTCGACTGGTCCGGAGCCATCGAAGCCGTGACCTATGAGCTGGCTCGCCGGAACGGCGAGAGCCCGCTCGACCGCGGCGCGAAGCTGCGCCGCCGCGTGGAGGCGCTGGCCGTCGGTAAGGGACTGGCGCACGGGTTCGAGCGGCTCGCCCACGAGCGGTGCTACCGGGTCGGGGCGGACGGCGACGAGCTGCTCGCGGGCGTCGTCGCGCGGGCGCGGCCGCTGCCGGGGGCCCGCGAGGCCGTGGTACTGGCGCTCGCCAGCGGTCGACGTGTGCTTGCCGTGTCACGTGGTGAGCAGCCCGAAGCGCTCTCCCTGTTCGGCGGCGCGTTCGAGGACGTGGTGAGGCACCCCACCGAGATCGACGCCGATCCGGACGCGATCCTGTACGTCAGCGGTGCCCGCCGGCGCCGGGTGGAGGTCCGCGGTGACGGCATGCACGCCGCCGCGCCACACGCGCTGGCGCAAGCGCTGACCGCGTACTCAGCTCCTGCCACCGTCTCGGTCCCGTGAGCGGTCTCTCCATCCAGCCGATCTCGACCGGGGAGGCCGTCGTGGCATCGCTGCGCGCCCGCATCCTGGACGGCCTCATCGCACCCGGGGCGCGGCTTCCCGAGGCCGAGCTCGCAGCGGACCTCGGCGTCGCCCGCCCGACGGTACGCGAAGCCATCCAGGCCCTGTGTCACGAGGGGCTGCTCGTTCGCGAGCGCAACCGCAGCGCGCACATTCCGGTCCTGACCCGCGACGAGATCCTCGACCTGTTCTCGGTCCGGATCCCGCTCGAGTGCCTGGTCGTGCGCGCCGTGCTCGACCGAGGGGCGTCGCTCGAGCCCGCCCGCGAGGCCATGGCCGTCATGGAGGCGTTGCCGGACGACGCGGGCTGGAGCAAGGTCGTCGCCGCGGACGGTGCGTTCCATCAGGCGCTCGTCAGCGCGGTGGGGTCCCCGCGCCTCGAGCGCCTCTACGGTGCGCTGAGCGGTGAGATCCGCCTCTGCGTCGCGCAGCTCCGGCCGAGCTGGGCGTCGCCGTCGGCGATCGGGCACGAGCACCACGAGGTGCTGGACGTGCTCGAGTCCGGCGACGTGGACGCGGCCGAGGCGAGGATGACGGCGCACCTCGAGCGCGCCGTCCGCGACCTCACGCACTGACCTCCACCCCGCCGCTGCTCAGCCGCGCCGGGTCGCCGTGCCACGCAGCGTCGAGGATCGCCTCGAGCCCGTCCGCGTCGAGCGGGCGCGCGCTGTTGTCCACCAGCCGCTTGATGCCCGCAGCCGCCTCCGCCAGGGCGCGCAGCTGATCGCGCTCCACCCCGATCTCCGCCAGCGATGACGGCAGCCCGATCCGCAGCCCGAGCGCGTGGATCTCCGTCACGGCGTCGCCGCCCGCCAGCGCCGAGAGCTCCGCGATCCCGTCGGGCCGCGCCGACCGGCTGTACTCCATGACGTACGGGAGCAGCAGGCCGGTGCCCAGGCCGTGCGACGTGTGGGTGGCCGCGCCGACCACGAACTGCAGCGCGTGGGCGGCGCCGACCCCGGAGTTCCCGAACGCGATGCCGGCCAGCAGCGAGCCGTACAGCATGCCCGTGCGCGCCGATACGTCGGAGCCGTCCTCGACCGCCTGCGCGAGGTTCTCCAGCACGTGACGCGCGGCGGTCAGGGCCAGCGCATCCGAGAGCAGGTTCTTGCCGACCTGTGGCCGTCCGAGGAGGAGCTCCGGCGAGGGCTCGTGGCGGGCCGCCAGGTAGGACTCGACGGCGTGGGAGAGCGCGTCGATGCCGGCGTGCGCGGTGACGATCGGCGGCGCGCCGACCGTCAGCAGCGGATCGCAGATCGCGTGCCGTGGGATCAGATGGCGGCTCGCGACCCCGATCTTCATGTCCGTGCCCGGATCGGTCACGACGGCGACCGGGGTCGCCTCCGAGCCCGTGCCCGCCGTCGTCGGCAGCGCGATGAGGGGCATGACGGGGCCGGGCACCGAGCCGACCGCGTAGTAGCTCTCGAGCGGCCCGCCGTGGGTGAGCTGCAGGGCGGTGACCTTCGCCAGATCGATCACGCTGCCGCCGCCCACCGCGACGATCACGTCGGCGCGGGCCGCCTTGCCCTGCGCCAGCGCCGCGTCCACGGCCGAGGGCGGCACGTCGACGGCCGCGTCGGAGAAGACCGTGACCTCCAGCCCGCCGAGCGAGTCGAGGACCGTCGCGAACCCCGGCGTCTGCGCGATCACGGGATCCGTGATGACCAGCGCCCGGCTTCCGTGCTCGGCGGCGACCTCGCCCGCCGCAGCGGCAAGGCCGCAGCCGAACAGCACTTGGGACGGCGCGCGGAGGACGGCGAAGTCGGTCATCGGTCAGTCTCCAGGAACGTGGTCAGCAATGGGTTGAACTCGTCTGTGCGCTCCAGCGGCGCCGCGTGCCCGCAGCGCCCGAACACGTGGGCGCGGACGTCCGGCAGCACCTCCAGCAGCGGCAGGAAGCCGTCGCGCAGCGGCACCACGCGGTCCTGCGCGCCGTGCACGAGCAGCACGGGCGCGGCGATGCCCTCGAGCTCCGCGCGCGAGAGCGCAAGGTCGTCGACCCAGCGCTGGCGCGGCGGCGGGAACAGCTCGGCGTACCACGGCTGCGCCAGCGTCGCGCGGTATCTCGCCTCCACGGCCTCCGGCGTCGCCGCGGCGGGGTCGCAGTTGATCAGCTCGATCAGCTCGCGTGCTCGCTCGAGGCTCGGCGTGGCGTAGGCCCACAAGGCATCGAGGCCGGCCGGCAGCTCCATGGCGTGACCCATGGCGCCGACCGCGACGACCCGCGTCACGGCGCGCGGGCGGGCGGCGGCGACCGACAGCGCGATCGCCGCGCCGGCCGAGTTGCCCACCACGGCGAACGAGTCCACGCCGAGCGAGTCGACGAGCTCGAGCGCCTGTCGCGTCCAGGCCTCGCGGAGCGACCCGGCGGGCCGTGGACTCGCACCGAAGCCGAGCAGATCGGGCGCGATCACGCGATGGCGCGGCGCCAGCGCCGCGGCGAGCGGGTCCCATGCCGCGCCCGTCGTCCCCGGCCCGGAGCCGTGCAGCAAGAGCACGGGCGGCCCGGAGACGTCAGCGGGCATTCTCGCCGTCAGGCCGGGACCGCGGCGCGCTCGAGCACCGTCATGAACGCGCGCGACCACGCGGGCATGTCCGGCCAGCCGCGGCAGGACACCATGTTGCGGTCGACGCAGTCGGGCTCGTCCACGACGGTCGCGCCGGCGTTCTCCATGTCTCCCTGCAGGGGCGGGAACGCGGCGGTCGTGCGCCCGCGCAGCAGTCCGTAGACCGCGGGCACCAGCGGCCCGTGGCAGATCGTTCCGACCGGCAGGTCGTGCTCGAAGAAGTACTCCGTGATCCGGCGCACGTCGGCGTCGAGCCGGATGTACTCCGGCGCGCGTCCGCCGGGGATGACGAGCGCCACGTAGTCCGCCGGGTCGACCTCGGCGAAGGTGACGTCGACCGGCAGCTTGCGCCCGTTCTTCTCCGTGTAGGCGTCCGAGTTCGGATCGAAGTCGTGGATGACGAGCTGGACCTCGCGCCGTGTGAGCGCCGCGACGTCGGCGACGTAGCCGGCCTCGCGCAGGCGATAGACCGGGTACATGACGTCCAGCTCCTCGGCGGCGTCGCCGACGAGTACGAGCACCTTCTGCTGCGACATGGGACCTCCCACCTCGTGGATCAATCGAATGCGAAGTACTTGGGCTCCAGGAACTCGAGCAGGCCGTGATGCCCGCCCTCGCGCCCGAGGCCGCTCTGCTTGATGCCGCCGAACGGGGCAGCCGGGTCCGAGACGACGCCTCGGTTGAGGCCGACCATGCCGGTCTCGATCCGCTCCCCGATCGCGATCGCACGGCGCAGATCGCGGCTGAAGACGAACGCCACCAGTCCGTGCTCCGTGTCGTTGGCGAGCTCGACCGCCTCGTCCTCGGAGGCGAACGTCATCACCGGCGCGACCGGTCCGAACACCTCTTCGTAGAGGATCGCGCTTCCCGGTTGCACCTGGTCGAGGACCGTGGGCGGGTAGAAGAAGCCGGCACCGGGCAGCCGCTCGCCGCCCGTGCGCACACGCGCTCCGCGGTCGACCGCGTCGGCGACCAGGCGCTCGACCTTGTCGCGCGCCGCCTCGTTGATCAGGGGCCCGAGCTGGGCTCCGTCGGCGAGCCCCTCCGCGACGGTCACCGCGGCCATGGCCTCCGTGAGCCGGTCGGTGAAGACGCTTGCGATCGACTCGTGGACGAGAAAGCGGTTGGCGGCCGTGCAGGCCTCGCCGCCGTTGCGCATCTTCGCCGCCATCGCACCGGCGATCGCCACGTCAATGTCGGCGTCGCGGAGGACGACGAACGGCGAGTTGCCGCCGAGCTCCATCGACGCGCTGACGACCCGCGGCGCACACAGCTCGAGCAGCCGGCGACCGACCGCCGTCGACCCGGTGAAGGAGAGCTTGCGCACGCGCTCGTCACCCAGGATCGCTTCCGCAAGCGGCGCCGGATCGTCGGTGCAGACGATGTTCACCACGCCCTCGGGCACGCCGGCCTCGCCCAGGAGCCGCGCGATCGCGATCGCGGTCAGCGGCGTCTCCTCGGCCGGCTTGAGCACGACCGTGCAGCCGGCGGCGAGCGCCGGCCCGAGCTTGCGCGCGGCCATCGCGGCGGGGAAGTTCCACGGCGTGATCAGCAGCGCGATCCCGATCGGCTCGTGCGCGACCAGCATCCGGTTCGCGCCGCTGGGGGCGACCGCGTAATCGCCGTTCGCGCGCACCGCCTCCTCCGAGAACCAGCGCAGGAACTCGGCCGCGTACGTGACCTCGCCGCGCGCCTCAGGGAGCGGCTTGCCCATCTCGCTGACGATCAGGCGAGCGATCTCGTCGGTGCGCTCGATCATCAGATCGAACGCGCGCCGCAGGATCTCGCCGCGCTCGCGCGGCGCGCGGGCCGCCCAGGCCTCGGCTGCGGCGGCTGCCGCGGCGACGGCGGCGAGCCCGTCGTCTGGACCGGCCGACTCGAGCGACTCGATCGGCGTCCCGGTGGCCGGGTCGACGACGTCGAAGTGCCGCCGAGCGGTGGTCGTGGCCATGTCCCGCACAGTACCGAGGTGAAGGATACGGTGCAAGAAGAATGCAACTTAGTTGACAAGTGATGGCATCTCGCCATAGCGTCTCGCCAGAATCGTGAAGGATTGTCGAGCCGGCAGCTCGCCGGACCAATCGTTGGAGGAGGAGCGGATGAGGTCAACACTCCGGGTCGTGGTCGTCGCTGTGCTCACGGCAGCGGCGTTCGCGCTCGTCGCGTGTGGTGGTGGTGATGACAGCAGCGGCGGCGAGGGGAAGGCCTCGGCTGACACCGGCAAGCTGTCGGACAAGCCGATGGACCTCACGTTCCTGTGGTTCGAGTGGCCCCCGGCGCAAGCGCTGGAGGAGCTCGGCAAGGAGTACACGAAGACGCGCCCGAACGTGACCGTCAAGGTCAACACCGTGCCGAACGCGCAGTGGCACGACGCGATCTTCACGCAGTTCGCCGCGCGCAAGACCAACTTCGACCTGCCGATCCTCGACTCGCAGAACATCGGCGAAGCGGTCGAGAACGGCTCGATCCTCGACATGACGGACTTCGTGGAGAAGAACGTCGACACCTCGCAGTACGACCCCTACTTCCTCGCGGCGTACGGCCAGTACCCGCAGGCGCAGACGGGGGAGCCCAACCCGGACGCCAAGACCTACGGGCTGCCGCTGCTCGGCGACACGTGGGCGATGATCTGGCGCAAGGACCTGATGGGCGACGAGCCTCCGGAGACGTGGGAGGACATGATCGCCGCGGCCAAGCAGTGCCAGGAGAAGAACCCGGGCATGAGCGGCCTCGCGTTCCACCAGGCCGGCACCAGTGACGCCGCTGCGGTCACCTACAACGTCGTCAACGCGCTGTACGGCGGCGAGCTGTGGAACCAGGACGAACGCAAGATCGAGGGCGTCATCAACGACGACGCCGGCAAGAAGGCGATGCAGGTGCTGGTCGACGAGATGGTCCCGCTCACCCCCAAGGGATCGAGCAACTGGTTCATCGACGAGGTCAACGCCGCGATCGGCCAGGGAAAGGTCTGCGTCGGGTTCCAGTGGATCGCCGCGATGGGCGGCCTGCTCGATCCCAAGAGCTCCAGCCTCGGCAAGACCAAGGAGGACATCCTCAAGAAGCTGGCGTTCGCACCCCTGCCCAAGCAGGAGACCGACAAGGTGCCGCTGGGCGGCATGGGGCTGCACGTCTCGCGCTACATCCCCGAGGAGAAGCAGGCCGAGGCGCTGAACTTCATCAAGTGGTTCCAGACGTCCGAGGCCCAGAAGCGGTGGGCGCAGCTCGGCGGCGTGCCGGCGCGCAACGACGTGCTCAATTCGCCTGACTTCCTCGAGGCGCAGCCGTTCAACGAGGTGTTCACGGAGTCCGTGCCGCGTCTGAAGGACTTCTGGAACCTGCCGGAGTACGCGAAGCTCGTGAACATCCACTCGACCCAGGTCAACGCGGCGATCTCCGGTACGGAGCCGGCCGACGCGGCACTCGACAAGCTGGCGGCCGAGGAGCAGGCGATCCTCGACGAGAGCGGGTCGGAGTAAGGCATGACGCGAGGGGCCGGGCGGTGTTCGCCCGGCCCCCGCCACTTCGGTTCCTGACTCATGGCAGACACGCTCCGACCCCCCGCTCCGCCGTCGCTGGAACGGCTCGAGCCCCCGCCCGCGGCGAGGCGCTACCGGTTCCTGTCAGACCGGCGGCTCGCGCTCCTCTTCATCTCGCCGGCCCTCGCGCTGCTCATCTTCCTGTCGATCTGGCCGCTGATCCGGCTGATCTGGCTCTCGTTCACGGACTACTCCGTGACACGCGACGTGCCGGCGAGCTTCATCGGCCTCGACAATTACGTCGACGTCCTCACGTCTCCGGTCACCCAGAACCGCGCGCTCACGACGCTGATCTTCGTCGTCGGCGCGGTCGGGCTCCAGGCCGTCCTCGGCTTCGTGATCGCCTTCCTGATCTCCCGCCGGGAGAAGGGGCGCGGCGCGCTCACGACGCTCTTCCTGATCCCGATGATGCTGTCGCCGGTCGTCGTCGGCCTGTTCTGGAAGTTCATGCTCGACGTCCAGTTCGGCGTCGTGAACTCGTTCCTGGACAGCCTTGGACTCGGCCGTGCCGAATGGCTCACGCAGCAGCGCCTCGCGCTGTTCTCGTTGATCGTGGTCGACACGTGGCAGTGGACGCCGTTCATCATGCTGATCGCCCTGGCGGGCCTCACGGCGGTTCCGAACTACCTCTACGAGGCGGCCGAGATCGACCGCGCCTCCGAGTGGTTCAAGTTCCGCCGGATCACCCTGCCGCTGGTCTGGCCGCTGCTCCTGATCGCGGTCATGTTCCGCGCGATCGAGGCCTTCCGGCTGTTCGATCTCGTCTACATCCTCACGGGCGGCGGCCCGGGCGGCACGACGGAGACGCTCTCCTACAACGTCTACAAGGTCGCCTTCTTCGGCTTCGACACCGGCCGCGCGGCGGCCTACGGGCTCCTCATGGTGATCGTCGTCATCCTCGCGACGCAGCTCTATCTGCGTTACCTCCACCGACTCCAGGCGCGCTGACGATGGCCACTCACATCCAACCCTCGGAGCTGGCGGACGCGGGAATCGCGGGCGAGACCGTAGCCCCGCCCGTCCGCCGCCGGCGGCGACTCGGCTCCGGCATCGAGATCGTGCTGCTCACGCTGTTCGCCGTGGTCATGCTCTTCCCGGTCCTCTGGATGGTGGAGACCGCGCTGAAGGAGACCCGGGACATCTACGCCGTGCCGGCCAAGGTGTTCAACTTCAGCCCGACGCTCGACCACCTCAAGGACGTCTTCTCGTCGAACTCGCCGGTGTTCTCGGGCTTCAAGAACTCGGTGATCGTGTCCGCGGCGTCGACGGCGATCGCGACGCTGCTGGGCGTCCCGGCCGCGTGGGCCTACTCGCGCTTTCCCATCCGCGGCAAGAAGGACCAGCTGTTCTTCATCCTCTCGACGCGTTTCATGCCGCCTGTCGTTGTCGTGATCCCGATCTTCCTGATGTTCCGCGACCTCGCGCTGCTCGGGACGCTGCAGGGCCTGATCCTCGTCTACGCGGCCTTCAACCTGCCGTTCACGATCTGGATGATGAAGGGCTTCATCGACGAGGTGCCGGCCGAGTACGAGGAGGCGGCGATGCTCGACGGCTACTCGCGCCTCGAGGCGTTCTGGCGCGTCACGATGCCGCTGCTCATCCCGGGGATCGTCGCCACCGCCGTGTTCGCGCTGATCTTCTCGTGGAACGAGTTCGTGTACGCGATCTTCCTGATCACCGACCCGGCGACCCGGACCGCACCACCCGCGATCGCGGGCCTGATCGGCGGGACGACCATCGATTGGGGGCTTGTCGCCGCGTCGGCGACGATCTTCGCGATCCCGGTCCTGGTGTTCGCCTTCCTCGTCCGGCGGCATCTCGTCGCGGGCGTAACGCTCGGGGCGGTGCGTCGCTGATGGCCGAGGTGCTCGTCAAGAACCTGCACAAGGCGTTCCCGGACGGGACCGTCGCCGTCCATGACCTCGAGCTGACGATCGCCGACGGCGAGCTGTTCGTCATGCTCGGCCCCTCCGGCTGCGGCAAGACGACGACGCTGCGCTGCATCGCGGGCCTGGAGAAGGAGACCTCGGGGCAGATCCTGATCGGCGACGAGGTCGTCAGCGGGCTGCGGCCGTCGCAGCGGGACATCGCCATGGTGTTCCAGTTCTACGCGCTGTACCCCCATCTCAGCGTGCACGACAACCTGGCGTTCCCGTTGCGCGCCGCCAAGCGATCCGCGTCAGAGGTGTCCGAGCGGGTGAACGAGGCCGCCCGGATGCTGCGGCTCGAGCAGTTGCTGGACCGCAAGCCGAACAAGCTGTCCGGTGGCGAGCAACAGCGCGTGGCCCTCGGCCGGGCGATGGTCCGCCATCCCAAGGCGTTCCTGATGGATGAGCCGCTGACGAACCTGGACGCCGAGCTGCGCGCCGAGATGCGCGCCGAGCTCAAGCACCTGCAGCAGCGACTGCGGATCACGATGGTCTACGTGACCCACGACCAGACCGAGGCCATGGCGCTCGGGCACAGGATCGCGGTCTTGAACAAGGGACGCCTCGAGCAGGTGGGTGCACCGATGGAGGTCTACGAGCGGCCGGCGACCCTGTTCGCGGCGCGGTTCATCGGCTCGCCGCCGATGAACCTGATCGATGCCGAGGTCACCAACGGGGGCCTCACGGCGGCCGGCGGGCTCGCGCTGACGGCCCAGGACGGCCTCGAGCGCGGCCAGCGCGTGATCGCCGGCGTGCGCCCCGAGCGCTTCGTCGTGTCAGCGTCCGACGACGATTCCGGGGCGACGCGTGGGCGCGTCGTCTCGCGCGAGGCGCTGGGCGACGAGACCATCTACGTCGTCGAGAGCGAGGTTGGCCTGCTGAACGTTCGCATGCCGCCGACGACGCGGCTCGCCGAGGACGACGTCGTCGCCGTGCGCTACCAGGGGACCGCACCGCCGGTCTACGACCCCGAGACCGAGCAGGTGATCGGCCGATGACCTCCGCGATCGTCACGACCGGCGTCGGGAAGTCCTTCGGCGACGTGCATGCCCTGAGGGATCTCGACCTCGATGTCCCGGAGGGGTCGTTCTTCGTACTGCTCGGGCCTTCGGGGGCGGGCAAGACGACGACGCTCCGGGTGATCGCAGGCCTCGAGAAGCCCGACTACGGAACCGTCCATCTGACCGGGATCGACGCGACGGACGCCACACCGGCCGAGCGCGACCTGGCGATGGTGTTCCAGTCCTACGCGCTGTACCCGAAGCAGACGGCCGCGGACAACATCGCCTCCCCCCTGCGGGCCCGCCGGTTGGGCAAGGCCGAGGTCGACGAGCGGGTGCGGCAGGTGGCCGGCCTGCTGCACATCGAGCACCTGCTGCAGCGCAAGCCGGCACAGATGTCGGGCGGCGAGCAGCAGCGCGTGGCGCTCGGGCGGGCACTCGTGCGGGAGCCACGGGCGTTCCTGATGGACGAGCCGCTCACCAACCTCGACCTCAAGCTGCGCGTCGAGATGCGGACCGAGTTGACTCGCATCCACCGGTCGCTGGGGCGGACGTTCCTGTACGTGACCAACGATCAGGTCGAGGCCATGTCGATGGCCGACCAGGTGGCCGTGCTGCACGAGGGCACGGTCCAGCAGGTCGGCACGCCGATCGAGATCTACGACCGCCCGGCGAACCGCTGGGTCGGCACGTTCGTCGGGTGGCCGCGCATGAACCTGCTGCCATGCACGGCCAACGGGCAACTCTCCGGCAGCGGCTGGCAGCTGCCGAATCCCGGCTTCGCCGTCGACGGCGACCGCCCCGCACTGCTCGGTGTGCGCGCGGAGGACCTGTCGCTGGACGTCCGGGACGAGTCGGCGACGCTCTCCGGCACGGTCTACGCCGTAGAGCCGCTGGGCGACCGCACCCTCGTCGACATCGAGATCGCCGACCAGCGGATCGTGGTGAAGGCGCCCCCCACGGCGTCACTGCGCATCGGCGAGAGCGTCCGCGCGTCGATCGACCTCGACCGGGTCCACCTGTTCGACGCCGACGGGGAGGCGGCCATCCCACGGCGATGATCGACGCGACGGCACCGGGCGCGAGGCGGACGCGCATCCTCAAGCGCATCCAGCGCGAGGGGCTCGTGTCCCTCGCGGACCTCGCAACGGAGCATGCCGTTTCGGCGGTCACGGTGCACCGCGATCTCCAGCTGCTCTCCGAAGAGGGCTTACTGGAGCGCGTTCGCGGCGGCGCCAGGTCGCTACCCGGCCCGGCCGCGCCGATCGAGACGGGCTGGAACGCGCGCCTGCGCGAGGCGGGGCCGGAGAAGGACGCGATCGCCGCTGCGGCTCGCGAGCTGATCGAGGACGGCTGGACGATCTTCATCGACGCATCCGCCACGGGCCTCGCGCTCGCGCGCGCCATCGAGCTCCGCCCACCCGCCAACCTGACCCTGGTGACGAACTCGCCGGCGATCGCCCTCGGCCTGTCGGCGGCATCGATCCACGTCATCGTGGCACCGGGGGAGCTCGACCAGCACATGCGCGTGCTGACCGGCCGCTGGACCATCGACTTCCTGGCTCATCTCTCCTTCGACGCGGCGTTCATCTCGGCCGCCGGCATCACGGTCGACGACGGCCTCACCACGTCGCGGTCGGGGCTCGCCGACACGCTGAAGACTGCAGCCGACTCGGCGGAACGGGTGATCGGCCTCATGGACTCCACGAAGTTCGAGCGCTCCTCGCTGATGACGATCCGAAGCGCCACGGCATTGGATCTGGTCATCACCGACGACCGGCTCGATCCCGCCGTCGTGGCGGAGTTCCGCTCGGCGGGAGTGAGCCTGCAGGTCATGCCGGGTGTGGCCGGCGCGAGCGACCCGGAGGCCGATTAGCTCCACCGTTGCCGAGATCTGGCCGGCCGATCGGCGCTTCGAGGCAGCGATTGGTCGATCATCGGCCGGGCGGCACCTCGTCCGGGAGCCCGAAGCTCGAGAGCCGCTCGGGATCGAGGAAGGTGGTGATCTCGGCGATCCCCTCGCCGTCGAGCGTCAGCACGGAGATGCTGCGCGGCAGGAAGGCCTGCCGCTCCTCGTCCCAGCGGTAGTTCCCGAACGCCAGCTGCCCGTTCGCCCTGGCCGGCACGAGGCGCCAGCGGTTCTCGCTCGCCAGCACATGGCCCTTCAGGAACGCGGCCACCGCCTCGCGACCGCGGTACCAGGTGGGCACGGGGGGCATCGAGAACGCGCCGTCGGCGGCGAGCATCTCGACCACGGCATCGACGTCGGCGCGCTCGAAGGCTTCGACGTAGCGGTCGACGATCTCGCGCAGGCCCTGGTCATCGAGCGAACGGAGCACCGCCTGCTGGCTGCGCTCGGGAAGCCGTTCGTCGACGGACTTGTGGGCGCGCTGCAGGGCGCTGTCGACGCCGGGCGGCGACATCTCCAGCGCCCCGGCCGTCTCGCGCGCCGAGAAGCCGAGCACGTCGCGGAGGATGAGCACGGCACGCTGGCGCGCCGGCAGGTGCTGGAGCGCCGCGATGAAAGCGAGCTCCACGCTCTCGCGCTGCTCGTACCGCGCCTCCGGACCGGCGAGCCCGTCCTCGAGGCCGAGCCGCACGTCGGGAAAGGGCTCGACCCAGACCGATTCGACCAGTGGTTCGGCCAGGCCGTCGTGAGGGTCGGCGGCGGGCGCGTAGTCGATCGGCAGCACCCGCTTGGGCCGCCGCTCGATCGCTCGCAGGCAGGCGTTGGTCGCGATCGTGTACAGCCACGAGCGCAGCGAGCTGCGCCCCTCGAACCTCGCGAGCCCCCGCCAGGCGTTCAGCAGCGCGTCCTGTAGCGCGTCCTCGGCATCGGCCACCGAGCCGAGCATCCGATAGCAGTGGGCTTGCAGGGCGCGGCGGTGGGGCTCGACGAGCCGGGCGAAGGCGTCCTCATCGCCCGCGCGGGCGGCCTCGAGCAGGGCGTCGTTCACGACGTTCTCCGCTTCGGCTGCCAGAAGGCGAGCTCGCCCCCGACGCTGGTGCGGACAACGCTTCGCCACCCGGCCGGACCCTCCCGGGGCTCCAGGAGGACGGAGGCGCCGAGCCCGCGGGCCCGGTCGGTGGCCTCGGCGATCGCGTCGACCTCGACGTACGGCAGCCAGAGCGGGCCCCGGACGGGGCACTCGACGATCCCTCCCCCGAGCCCGTCGCCGAGCTCGAGGGAGAGGTAGGAGCCGGCCCGGGTCGCGATCCGTTCCGGCCGCCAGCCGCAGAGCTCCGCGTAGAGGTCGCGGGCCCGCGGCAGGTCACCCGTGTGGAGCTCGAGGTGGACGACCGGGTTCGAGTGGAGCGGTGTCATCGTGGTCATCGCAGTGTGATCAGCTTCCGCCCGCGCTCTCGAAGGCCGGAACCGGGGCGACGGCGTGCGATTCGGCCGTCGGACGCCGGCCCGGCAGCGCCAGGGCGACGATCGCACCGAGCGCCGAGAACCCCGCGAGCACGGCGACCGCGGGCGCGAACCCGTCGAGGAACCCCTCGGCCGAGGCGTAGCTGCCGGCGCCGGCGAACACCGACGCGGCCACCGCGATCCCGAAGACGCCGCCGAGCTCGCGCATCATGCTGTTGGCGCCGGCGGCCTTGCCGATGTCCTCGACGGAGAACGAGCCGACCACCGAGTTCTGCGCCGCGGGGATCGCCATCGAGACCCCGACGCCGGCGAGGATCGACGGAAGCAGGAACTCCGAGTACGTGAGCCCGGAGTCCGCGATCAGCGCGATCCATCCCAAGGCGATCGCCTGTAGCGACAGCCCGGCGACCATGAACGGACGTTCGCCGACGCGGTCCACCAGGCTGCCGACGACGGGGGCCACGGTGATGAAGGTGACGGTCCAGGGCATCAACCGAAGGCCCGCGTCGAGCGGTCCGTAGCCGAGCGCCGTCTGCAGCATCTGCGCGAAGAAGAAGACGGCGCCGAACAGCGATGCGAGGGTGAAGAAGATCGCCGCGTTGCCCGCCGAGAACGCGCGGGAGCGGAAGAAGTGCATCGGCACCATCGGCTCCGCCGCCCGCCGCTCCCAGGCGACGAACGCGGCCACCAGCAGCGCGCCGGCCCCGAGCGCTCCGATGATCTCGAGGCTGTCCCAGCCGACGGAGTTCCCGCGCACGAGGCCCCAGACAAGCCCGAAGGCGCCCGCGCTGATCAGCCCCAGTCCCGGGATGTCGAGACCGGTGTCGCCGCCGTAGCTCTCCTCGATCTTCCTGAGCACGAGCGGGATCGCGGCCAGGCCGATCGGCACGTTGAGCCAGAAGATCCACGTCCAGTCGAGGCCCTCGGCGATCGCGCCACCGACGAGCGGGCCGAGTGCGACCGCGATCCCGGTGACCGCGCTGAACAGGCCGATCGCCGCTCCTCGCTTCTCGGGTGGAAAGGCAGCCGTCAGCAGCGTCAGCCCCAGCGTCAGTACCAGCGCCGCGCCGGCACCCTGGGCGGCGCGGGCGACGACGAGGAAGCCGATGCTCGGCGCGAGCGCGGCCGCCGCCGAGGCCGCGGCGAACAGGCCCAAGCCGGCCGCGTAGAAGGCCCGGCGGCCGTAACGATCGCCGAGCGCGGCGGCGGTGATCAGCAACACCGCGAAGCTCAGGTTGTAGGCGTTGACCGTCCACTCCAAGTCCTCGATCGAGGCGCCCAGATCGAGGCGGATCGTGCTCAGTGACGTCGACACCACCAGCGTGTCGAGCGCCGCCATCAACGAGCCGATCGCGGTCAGGGCGACGACCCAGGCGGTCGTCGTCTTCTTGCGTGGCTGAGTGGTTTCGGAACTCATCTGGCTCTGCTTTCCGGTCGTTCAGCAGCGGAACTGCCGCTTTTCGAACAGAGATCCAGCGAGGACCGGAAATCCATCGCTCCGCCGGAAGAAAGCCTCGGGCGCCTACCTGTCGCTGACTGAGCGAAGATGGACTCGCTGGACACGGCCTTGGGGCCTGGAAGGATGAACGCCTCATGCTCGCGTCGGCTCATAACGGAGCTCTGCCGCTGGTAGGTCGCGTTGAGGAACAGAGCCTCCTGACGTCGCTCTTGGACGATGTCGTCGCTCGCGGCCAGGCGCTCGTGCTCCATGGCGAGCCCGGCATCGGCAAGTCGCGCCTGCTCGCCAAGGCAGAGGAGGCGGCGCGGGAGCGGGGTATGACCGTGCTCACCACGGCCGGCGTGCAGTCGGAGGCTCACCTGCCGTTCGCCGGACTGCATCAACTGCTCCGGCCGGTGCGCGATCGTGCGAGCGGGCTCCGCGCCGCCCAGCGCGCCGCACTCGACGCTGCGTTCGGCCTGACGCACGAAGCCGCTCCTGAGCCCTTCAGGATCGCCATGGCCGCTCTCGACCTGCTCTCGGACGTGGCCGCCGATGCTGCGCTCCTGCTGATCGTGGATGACGCCCACTGGCTGGACCGGCCGACCGCGGATGCGCTGGCGTTCGTCGCGCGGCGGATCGAGTCCGACCCGATCGTGCTGCTCGCCGCGTTCCGTGACGGCTACCGCTCCGTGCTCGGGGAAGCCGGCCTGCCCGAGCGCGAGCTCGTCGGTCTCGACGAGACGACGGCTGCGGGCCTGCTCGATGCGGTGGCTCCGGATCTGTCGATCGGGACGCGGACGCGGATTCTGCGGGAGGCGGCCGGCAACCCGCTCGCCATCCTCGAGCTGCCGGCGGCGGTGGGCCGCCTGGAGGACGAGCAGTGGGTCGCCGGCGACCTGCCCTTGACCGCGCGGCTCGAAAGCGCGTTCGCCGACCGCGTGCGCGATCTGCCCGATACGACCCGGCTGTTGCTCCTGGTCGCCGCGCTCAGCGACGAGGACAGGGTCGACGAGATCGTCGAGGTGACCACGGCCGTCGCCGGCACCGTCGTGGATCTCGACGCTGCCGGGCCCGCGGTCGGGGCCGGCATCATCGGCCCGGGGCTTCAGACGCTCCGGTTCCGGCATCCGCTCATTCGCTCTGCGGTCGCGCAGAGCGCAAGCCTGATCGAACGACGTCGTGTGCACGAGGCGCTGGCGGATGTGCTCGACGACCAACCGGACCGGCGTGCCTGGCACCGCGCCGCATTGCTCTCGGGAGAGCATGAGGACATCGCGCTCGAGCTCGAGCAAGCTGGCGCACGGGCACGGCGGAGGGGCGCGATCCCGGTCGCCGTGACCGCGATGCGGCGCGCCGCCGGGCTCGGCGAGCCCAAGAGCCGTAACCGGCGATTGCTCGCCGCCGCGGGGCTCGCGGTGGAGCTCGGGCGGCGGGACGTCGTGGCGCCGCTGCTCGAGGAGGTCGGTCGGCTGGAGCTCGGGGCGCTGGGTCGCGCACGGGTCACCTGGATCGAGGAGACCGCGTTCACCCGGCCGCTCGACGCCAAGCGGTTCGGATCGCTCATCGCGGCCGCGGAACAGGCCGGGGCTGCGGGCGACCACGACCTGCACGTCGATCTCCTCTGGCTCGTGGCATCGCGCGCCTGGTGGGTCGATCCCGGCCCCGAGGTGAGACGGGCGCTGATCGACGCCTCCGATCGGCTCGGCGATGCGAACGCCGAAGACCCGCGCGTGTTCGCCGTCCACGCGTACGCCGATCCGCTGGGCCACGCGGCCGGGGTCCTCGCCCGCCTCGAACGAGCGGCTGGGGACCAGCGGCTCGACACCGACGCCGCTCGCTTCTTCGGGCCGGCCGCGCTCGTCGTCGGGGCCTTCGACCTCGGCAACGACTTCTTGGCGGCGGCGATCGACGGCCTGCGGACCGAGGGAAGGCTCGGGCATCTGCCGCGACTGCTGAGCCTCTACTCGGGCATGGCCGCCCGCATCGGCGACTGGGACGTGGCGCTGACGGTGGCCGACGAGGCCAGGCGTCTCGCCGAGGAATTCGCGGAGCCGCAGTGGGCCGCCGCCGCCGACACGGCGATCTCGCTCGTCGCGGCGATGCGCGGCGACGACCGCAAGGCCGAGCTGATGGCCGCGCGAGCCGAGCTGGTCGCGGAACCGGTGGGCGCGAACATCACGATGGCGTTCGCCCAGTTCGGGAAGGTGCTGGCCGCCCTCGCCCGCGGTCACCACGCTGAGGCGTACGCATCCGCGGACCGCCTGTTCGAACCCGGCGATTCCGCCTATCACCCGGTGATCTCGTCCTGGCTGATCGGGGACCTCGCCGAGGCGGCTCGCCACATCGACCGCGTCGAGGCCGCGCGCGCCCGGCTGGCGCAGGTCGAATCGTCGGTCGGCGAGCGCCCCGGCACCTGGGTCGCGCTCGAGCTCCGTCACGCCCGGGCGCTGCTCGCGGATCCAGCGGAGGCCGGTGATCGCTTCGGCGAGGCACTCGCGGGCGACCTGACCCGGTGGCCGTTCCAGCGCGCCAGGCTTCAGCTCGCCTACGGCCGGTGGCTTCGACGCCAGCGACAGGTCGCCGAGTCCCGAGGCGTCCTGCGGGCCGCGCGTGACACCTTCGACGCGCTCGGGTGCGCGCCGTGGGGCGAGCAAGCGCGACGCGAGCTGCGGGCGTCGGGGGAGCGCAGCCGGCGCCGCCTGCCCGAGGCCCGCGATCAGCTGACGGCGCAGGAGCTGCAGATCGCCCAGCTCGCGGCCGGCGGACTGTCGAACCGCGAGATCGGCCAACGACTGTTCCTCTCACACCGCACGATCAGCACGCACCTCTACCGGGCCTTCCCGAAGCTCGGCATCACCTCGCGAGCCGAGCTGAACGCCGCATTGGCGCGACCGCTCGCACCGTGACGCAGGACCGCGTCCGAAAGTGTCGTCATTTGACGTACGCGTCGGCGCGAGACCAAGACGACAGTCACGAACGACCACGCCGCCTCATCCGAGGCCGGCACAACCAAGGAGGTCATCGATGACTGATGTGAAGAACGTCGTGCTGGTCCATGGCGGTTTCGTGGACGGCTCCGGCTGGCGCGGCGTCTACGACCTGCTCACGGCGGACGGCTTCACCGTGAGCGTCGTGCAGAACCAGACGCTCTCGCTCGAGAGCGACGTCGAGACCACCCACCAAGTGCTCGACCAGCAGGACGGCCCCACGATCCTCGTCGGCCATTCCTACGGCGGCGTCGTGATCACCGAAGCCGGGCGCCACGAGCGCGTCGCCGGCCTCGCCTACATCGCGGCCTTCGCGCCCGACACCGGCGAGTCCGTCAACGCGCTGATCGCCGACCCGCCGCCCGGCGCGCCGGTGCCGCCGATCCTGCCGCCCGTCGACGGCTTCCTGTTCCTCGACCGCGAGAAGTTCGCGCACTCCTTCGCCGCCGACCTGCCGGCCGAGGACGCGGCCTTCATGGCCGACTCGCAGGTCCCGTGGGGCCTCGAGGCGCTCAACGGCACGATCACCGAGCCGGCCTGGCGCAGCAAGCCGAGCTGGTACCTGGTCGCCACCGACGACCGCATGATCCCGCCACCGGCGCAGCGCGCCATGTCCGAGCGGACGGGCGCGACCGTCGCCGAGGCGGCCGGCAGCCACTCGATCTACGTCTCGCAGCCGAAGGCGACCGCCGAGCTGATCAAGCAGGCCGCCCGCCTGGCCCTCGTCGAGACGCCGCAGACGGCGTGACGGCGAAGACAACCGGCAGTTGACCCGACCTCGTCGGCCGGCAGGACCATCGGGCCTGCCGGCCGACTGGCCCCACCACATCTTCGTCGACAGCGACTTCAAGGTCGGGCGCCAACTAGAGCTCCGTCACCCGCCGTGTGCGGGCGGCGGGCCTCGGTCCAGCGCCGCCGGCGGGGTGAAGCCAGGTCATCCCATCGCAGCGCCATCGTCTCCGGCTTCAGCCACGGGTCTGGACCTCGCCGTACCGCCGTGGCCGCTCGCGGACATCTTCGTCGCATCGCACTTCGTGCAAGGCGCCACAACCCAACCCTCTGCCGTTGCCGCGCGCGGCGGACCCCAATCGCTACCGCAGAACGGGCAAGAGTCGAGCGCGAGGCATTCAGCGTCATCCACGGTTGCGTCAGGCTCCCCACGAACGGCGCGCGCCACACCGTGCGGGTCGTAAGGCGCGTGACCCAATCGCAAACCCGCGACCCCCGTGGTCGTGGTCTTCAGTGCTCTGAACCGGTCACAGCGGTCGGCGGGATCAGTGTGGCGAGTCCCGCTCAGTCTCGGCGATGCGTTTGATCGCGGCGAGGCGGGCGTCCCACCTGGTGAGGATCTTCGCCATCCGTCGGGTGGCTTGGTCGAGGCGGTCCTCGCGGACCGTGAATCTGACCTCGCGTCCGGTGCGGGCTGCCTCGACGAGTCCGGCGCGCTCGAGGACGGCGAGGTGCTTGGCGATGCCCTGCCGGGTGATCGGGAGGTCTCGGGCGAGGGCGGTTGCGGTGGCGTCGCCCGATGTGAGGAGAAGGTCGAGCAGCTGTTGGCGCGTGGGGTCGGCGATCGCGGCCCATAGCTGGTCGGCCTCCTCGCCCTCGCCGGTCATGAACCGTCGGGACTGCAGCCGAGGCTGACTGCGTACTCGCTGAGCTGGTTGAGCTCGAGGACCCAGCCGTCGGCGTTCTCGCCGGCGTACCGGGCCTTGTCCTCTTCGGGCCAGGCCAGCCGCTGGAAGCCGCTTTCGACTACGCACAGTCGCGTGCCCGAGCCTTCGGTCGCGAGGACGAACTCGACGAGAGTGGATGCCCCGTCGCCGGGTTCGTTGTCCTCTCGGCGCAGCCAGCGGAAGGCGAACCTGTGGGGCGGGTCGACCGCTTCGACGCGGCCTCGGTACGTCCCGTGCCCGTGCCAGGTCAGGAGCATCGCGCCGCCGGGGCGCAGGTCGATCTCGGCCTCGTCGCTGAACCAGCGAGCGACGTGGCGCGGGTCGGTGACGATCGCCCAGACCCGGTCGGGAGGCGCGTCGATGACGACCTCTCTGCTGATTCTGTCCGGTACCACCTGAGGCCTCCTCCCGCGCGGTCGGCGCGAGCATAGCAACGACTCGCAACCAATGGTTGCGTAAGCCGTCTCGATGTGCAACCATCAGTTGCACATCCTCCCCCTCCCCAGGAGACAGCCATGAGCACTTCGACGACGAGACGACTGATCGCCGCCATGCAGGTGACGCTCGACGGACGCATCCTCGGCCCCGCGGGCGAGGTCGACTGGGTCGACTCCTGGGCTGACGGCCTCGAGCTGCTGCCGCCGGTCGACGCCTTCGCTCTCGGCGGCGGCATGTTCCCCGACTACGAGCGCTTCTGGGCGACGCTCCTCCACGACCCGCCCGCTGCCGCAGAGCTGCTCGGCAGGGATCCCTACCCGCGCGAGCTCGCCTACGCGCGAACTGCCGCCGAGACCCCGCATCTCGTGCTCTCGACGACACTCACCGAGACGACATGGCCGACGGCGCGGATCATCGGCGACGTCGACGAGCTCCGCACCTTGCGGCAGGAGCCGGGCAAGGCGGTCTACGTGGTCGGCGGCCCGCGGCTGGTCGGGAGCCTCATCGACGCGCACGTGCTCGACGAGCTACACCTGATCGTGCACCCGGTTCTGGCAGGAGGTGGAACCACCTTCTACAGCGGGATCACCCAGGACGACACGCTGGCACTCGTCGCCGCCGAGCCCATGGCGTCAGGCCGTGTCCACCTCGCCTACCGCCTGGCATCGTCGACCGCCGACGGCCGTGCATGAGGCGGCGACGATGGCCGGCGCGGCTGCCGAGGACTTCAACCACAGGATCATCGAGGAGTTCCGCACCAACGGCGGACGCGTCGGCGGCCCGCTGGCGGGCACCCCGATGCTTCTCCTCCACCACATCGGCGCCAGGTCTCGGATCGAGCGCGTCACACCGCTGGCCTACAGGACCCACGGAGATGGCCGCTACGTGATCGTCGCCTCCAACGGGGGGTCCCCCACCCACCCAGGCTGGTACCACAACCTCAAGGCGAATCCAGTGGTCGAGGTCGAGGTCGGCACCGAGACGTTCACAGCGTGCGCAGAGGAACTCGAAGCCGCCGCCCACCGCCCGCTGTGGTCCGAGCTGGTCGCCGCGTCGGCGTCGCTCCGCGAGTACCAGGCCAAGACCGCACGACGGATTCCGATGCTCATGCTCAGCCGCGGCCTGCCCGTCTACCGCAGCGTCCGCGGGAGACCGAACTGGGGAAAGACGCTGGTGTCGGCGAACCACGTGATCGCTGAGATCCGGTCGCCGGCCAGCGTGAGGACGAACAGTCCCCGCGGCCGCGCGACGTCAGTTCGGGGGACCGGGAGGTAGCAGCCGAATGCAGGCTGGCCGTTCGCACGCGTAGCCACCAGCCGCAGCGGCACGCCGCGCCGGACCTCGCGGTCGCGCAGGAACGCGCCGATCGCGAGCGGGGCCCTGGTACTCCGACGGCTCGGGCGGCATGGTCAGCCAGGCGTCGTCGGTGAGCAGGGCGACCATGGCGTCGACGTCGCCCGCCTCGACGGCGTCAGCGAAGCTGCCAACGGCGTCGCGCTCGGACTTGGAGTCCGGTAGCGGTGCGCGTTCGCGCCGGGCGGCGGGCAGCCGCGACTCGAACGCCGCACGCGCGCGGCGCAGCAGGCTGTTGACCGAGGTGGCGGTGGTGTCGAGCATCCTGGCGACCTCCTCGGCGCGGAAGCCCAGCACGTCGCGCAGCACGAGCACCGCGCGTTGCTGCGGCGGGAGGTGCTGAAGGCCGACGACGAACGCCAGCGCGATCGCTTCCTTGGTCTCGTAGCGCGCCTCGGGTCCGGGAGCTTGGTCCGGGATGCCCTCCAACAGGACGTCGGGGTAGGGCTCGAGCCAGATCGACTCGGCCCGGCGTGTCGGCTCGGGCATCTCGGTCAGCCGCGGCTGGTCTTCTGGGCGGCGCCGGCTCGCGCGGAGGGCGTCGAGCGAGCGGTTGGTGGCGATCCGGTACAGCCAGGCACGGACCGACGCGCGTTCCTCGAACCGCTCGAGGCCGCGCCAAGCGGCCAGCAGCGTCTCTTGGAGCAGGTCCTCGGCGTCCTGCGCGGAGCCGACGATCCGGTAGACGTGCAACTGGAGCTCACGCCGATAGGGATCGGTCAGCTCGCGGAAGGCGTCCTCGTCGCCCGCCCGCGCGCGGGCGATGACCTGTTCGGTCACGTTCGCATCCTCTCACCGGCTCGTCCTTTCATGCGCATCAGAAGTAGTGACGCCTCGCGGGCTCGAAATTCGTCGCTCACTTCTCGTCGAGGCGAACGCCTTAGCTGACGACACCAACGAACGGAGAGAACAGATGGGAACGATCGTCATCAGCGAGAACGTCTCGCTCGACGGAGTCATCCAAGATCCTGCCGGTGACGAGGGCTTCACGCGCGGAGGCTGGGTCGGTCGTATCGCGGCCCGCCCGCAGCTGGCCAAGGTCACGCTCGACGAGGCGCTGGGCGCCGAGGCCTTGCTGCTCGGCCGGCGCAGCTACGAGTGGCTCGCCGCGCGGTGGCCATCCCGGAGCGGCGAGTTGGCGGACAAGCTGAACAGCCTGCCCAAGTACGTCGTGTCCTCCACCCTCGAAGATCCCGACTGGAACAACTCGACGGTTCTGAGGGGCGATGTAGTGACCGAGGTCTCAAAGCTCAAGCAGGAGCTGAACGGGGAGATCAACGTCCCCGCCAGCTTCCAGCTTGTGCACACGCTGATCGAGCACGACCTCGTCGACGAGCTGCGGCTGAAGATCTTCCCGGTCGTGCTCGGGGCCGGCGAGCGCCTCTTCGGCGAGACGAGCGACACGAAACCGATGCGCCTCGTCGACACCCAGGCTCTCGCTGACGGTGTCGCCTTGCTCACCTACCGGCTGGACGAGCTCCACAGGGCTACGAGTCCCAGCTGACCCCGGTGAGCTGCTCGGAGACGCGCCACATGCGTTCAGCTTCCTGCACGTCGGCGATGTACTTGAAGGGCTTGCGCTCGGTGGGGGCGCCGGAGAGCTGCATGGGGCCGCTCGGCCCGTAGAAGCGCCCGCCGTGTGCGTCGGGGCTGGTGGCGGCGTAGAGCGCGGGGAGGATGCCTTCGGCAGCGGTCTGGCCCAGCGGGATGCGGCTGGTGGCCACCCAGCGGATGATCCTGACCGAGACCGTGTCGCGGTCGCGGCCCATCTCGGGGTGGGAGGCCAGCAGGTTGGTGGCGGCGATGCCGGGGTGGGCGACGTTGCTGGTGATGCCCCAGCCGCGCGTGCGGCTGACGCGGTCCAGTTGCATGCCGAACAGCGCGACGGCGATCTTGGAGCTGCTGTAGGCCTTGGCCTTGTTGTAGGACTGCTCCCACTGCAGGTCATCCCAGCCGACGCCGTGCCGGTTGGCCGCGACGCTGGCCTGGGTCGTCACGCGGGCGTGGCCGGCGCGCAGCAGCGGCAGGATCTGGGCGGTCAGCGCGAAATGGCCGACGTGGTTGGTCGCGAGCTGGAGCTCGAAGCCGTCCTCGGACTGCCGGCGGCTCGGCGGCGTCATGATCCCGGCGTTGTTGACGAGGATGTCGATCGGGCGGCCGTCGGCGATCAGCTCGTCGGCCAGGGCGGCGACCGAGGCCAGCGACGACAGGTCGAGCCTGCGGACCGCGATCTTCGCGCCTGGCGCTGCGGCGCGGATGCGGTCGGCGGCAGCGGCGCCCTTGGCCTGGTTGCGCACGGGGAGCACCACGTCGGCGCCGGCTCGGGCGAGGCGCTCGGCGAGCCCGAGCCCGAGGCCGTCGCTGGCGCCCGTGACCAGCGCGAGCTTGCCGGTCAAGTCGGGCACGGTGATGTCGGGCGGGGTGCGGGGCACGGAGTTCTCCTTGCGAAGTCGTCGGTCGACTTCGAGCGTGCCAACGCCGGCGACCCGTATGAAGGGCGCGCCGATCCAGGGATCACGGGTCCCTGGCTTAGGATCGTCCGGCCCGGGCCGCGTCGCTGAACCGCTGGTTGCCGATGACCGACAACAGGCGCAGCTTGTCCGCGTCTTCGGTGCCGGGCGTGGCGGTGTAGACGAGCAGGATCTGGCCCTCGTCGGCGGCGATCAGCTGCTGGCAGTGCAGCTCGATCGTGCCGACGCGCGGGTGGACCATCCGCTTGCGGTCGCTGAGACGGACCGCCACTTCGTGCTCGCTCCAGAGCTGCGCGAACTCGGGGCTGATCTCCAACAGCGGCTCGACGATCTCTCGCGCGCGCGGGTCTGCGCGATCGCGGGCGAGGATGGCGCGCGCGCCGGCGACGTAGGCGCGCGTGTGGCGGGGCTGGTCCTCCACGGGGTAGATGTCGCGCACTTCCGGGTCGGTGAACCAGCGATACAGCATGCTTCGGGCCGGGCCCGTGTATCGGGTCTGGTCGCCGAGCAGCGCGACGGCCAGTTCGTTCTGGACCAGCGTGTCGCCGAGGTCCGACATCACCTGGGCGGGCGTGTCGAGCCGGTCGAGCACCCGCATCAGCGCCGGGTTGACGTGATCGGTGCGGCGCGCGCGCGGCGCCGGGTTGTGGCCGGCCAGGCGGAAGAGGTGATCACGCTCATCCTGCGTGAGGCGCAGCGCGCGGGCGATCGCCGAGAGCATCTGCCCGGAAGGCTGCGGGCCGCGCTGCTGCTCCAATCGGCTGTAGTAGTCAGTCGACATGTGCGCGAGCAAGGCCACCTCCTCGCGCCGCAGCCCCTTGGTCCGCCGGCGCGGACCAGCGTCCAGGCCCACGTCGTCGGGCACGAGCGCCTCACGGCGCCGGCGCAGGAAGTCGGCCAGCTGCGGACGGTCCATCACAGATCCAGTATCGCCTTCGAACCGGCCCGGATCCAGGGATCGCGAATCCGTGGAACGGCGCCCCACCTCCGCTCGCCCAGGCCGGCGCCGGCGGCGTCGCCCACCGCCGGCGGTGTGGCGCCCGCATCACCGGGCCTGCGTCAGGCGGCGACCGCAAGGACGATGACCTTGCCGGACAGCGCGCCGCTGGCCGCCTTGGCGTGCACCGCCGGCAGCTCGGGCAGCGGCACTCGGTCGGCGACGTCGACGCGAAGCTCGCCGCGGTCGACCATCGCCGCCAGCCGCGACAGTTGTTCGGCATCGCTGCGGACTAAGACCCCGACGGCGCGCACGCCGCGCTCATCGTCGGCGGGGGTGGGGATCGTCGGCACCGTGTTCACGACGACCCCGCCCGAGCGGACCAGGGCGACCAGCGAGACCAGCTCCTCAGGGGCGATGCGCGCGAGATTGAGCAGCACGTCGACGGGCTCGGCCACTGTCACCTCGGCGGTGGTGTGGTCGATGACCTCATCCGCGCCCGCGGTACTGACGCGCTCGCGGCTGCGGGGGCTGGCCGTGGCGATGACGTGCGCTCCGGCCCGCTTGGCCAGCTGCACGGCGTAAGCGCCGACAGCGCCTCCCGCACCGTTGATCAGCACGCGCTGTCCGGCCGTCAGCCCGGCGTCGTCGAAGAGCGCCTGCCACGCGGTGAGCCCCACCATCGGCAGCGCGGCCGCGTCCGGAAGCGGGATGCTCGTGGGCGCCGGCGCCAGGATCTCGGCCGGCGCGACGACGTGCTCCGCAGCCGCGCCATCGGCCACCATCGGCAGGAAGCCGAAGACCTCGTCGCCGACCGCGACGTTGTCCACGCCCTCGCCCAGCGCGTCGACGGTGCCGGCGACGTCGATGCCCGGGGTGTGCGGAAGCCTCACCGGGAAGACGTCGCGCAGGTAGCCTCCGCGGATGCCGTCGTCGACGGGGTTGAACGCCGTCGCGGCAACGCGGAGGCGCACCTCGCCGGCACCGGGCACGGGCTGCTCCGCATCCTCGTAGCGCAGGACGTCGGGATCTCCGAACTCGTGGAAACGGACTGCCTTCATCGTGGGCCTCATTCCTCGTTGTGTGCTTCGAATTGCCGGCCGCGGGCTATGGAGCCACGGGCGGAGGAGGGATCTCCATGCCGTAGTCCGGGGCGCGCTCCACGGCACGCCTGAGGCGCTCGAGCCGCTCGTCGTCGCTGAGCGCGGGAGGCGGCGAGGTCCGCGAGTCGACGCGGTCGCCGAACTCGGCGAAGAACGCCTCGAGGCCGGCCGGAGCGGCGGTGCACAGGAGTCTCGCGGGGACCTCGGCACCGTTGCGGAAGGAATGCGGCGCGTTGGCCGGAACATTGACGGTCTCGCCGGCTCGGAGGCGCACCGGCGGGTCGTCTCGCAGCGTGAGCTCGACGGAGCCCTCCAAGACGTGGAAGCACTCCTCGAAGTCGTGCCGGTGCGGAGGCGGCCCCCCGCCGGCCGGTATCAGCATGTCGATCAGCGCGAAGCGCCCGGCGGTCTGCTCGCCCGACAGCAGGATCGTGTAGATGTCGCCGACCACGGCGAGGTGGACGAGGGCGGTGTCATCAGGACGCGCGACCGTCAGATTCCGACCTGGGTCGTCGGCGGGCAGGCTGCTCATCCGACGATCCCTTCGCCACGTGTTCTGTCGCCGCAATCTCGAGCACCGCCGATCGTCATCGAAGCCCTTTCCTCATGTTCCGGATGCTTTCGTCCGCTTCTGTTCCGGACGATATCGTCCATTTACACGAAAGGCAAACGCTGCGATCATCGTCGGCGTGCCATCGCGCGTCGCACGCCGCCCACGCAGGGACGCAGCTGCCAATCGCGAGCGCGTGCTGGACGCTGCGACCGAGCTCGTCCGGCGCGACGGGGAGAAGGTCCCGATGGCCCAGATCGCCGAGCGCGCGGGCGTGGGCGTCGGGACGGTGTACCGCCACTTCGCCACCCGTGAGGAGCTGCTCGGCGCGCTGGTTCACCGCTCGTTCGGTCTTGCCCTGGACAACGCGCGAGCGGCCGCCGCTCATCCAGGATCCGCGCTGGAAGGCGTCCGCCTGTTCTTCCTGGCCACCTTGCGCGACCGCGAGCGCTTCGTGCTGCCCTTGCACGGCGGCCCGGCCGTCTTCACCCTCGCCACCCGCAAGCGCCAGGCCGAGGTTCGCACGGTCCTTCGCACGCTGCTCGAACGCGGACAGGCTGCCGGCGACCTGCGAGCGGACCTGACCCCGGAAGACCTGATCCTGGCCACGTCGCTCCTTTCCCGACCACTGCCCGGCACCGGCGACTGGGAGCGCCTGGCCCGCCGGCAGATCGAGCTGATGATCCACGGCCTCGGCCCGACCGCACCCCCGACCGCCAAGCGCGGCGGGCTCCACTGACCGGAACGATTCAGCCCCCGGCCACCACCGCGTACGTCGTGAGCTCCACGACCTTGTTGATGGCCCCGTAGACGTCACCGCTCACGCCTCCAAAGACACGCAGCGCGATGCGCGCGCCGAGCGCCACGGTCACCGAGGCCGCGCCGACGGTCGCCGCCGCATCCTTGGCGCCGAGCGCGGCCACGACGATCGCGAGCGTCACGATCGTCCCGGCGAGCAGCTGGACCTTGGTGGCTCGCAGGAGTGCGCCGCTCCCATCGGGCCGTGCGGACCGAAGCCGCGAGACCGGCAAGCTGCTCCAGCGGCCGAGCGCGTGCGCCGCGATGGCGGCCTCGAGGAATCGGCGGTCGTCCAGTGGGGCGAGGAGGACGAGCGGGAACGCGATCGCGAACACGACCGCGAGCGCGCCGAAGGTTCCCACGCGCGAGTCGCGGAGGATCTCGAGCTTGCGCTCGCGGGACACGTGCGCTCCGGCGGCGTCAGCGACATCGGCGAGGCCGTCCTCGTGGAGTCCGCCCGTGATCAGCACCGCCGCCAGCACCGCGACCAGCGTCGCCGCCGAGGGTTCGAGAGCCATCCCTGCCAAGGCGTGCACGCCGCCCATCACGGCGCCGACGAGCAGGCCCACGACGGGGAACCAGGGCGCCGCTCCTGCCAGGCCCCGGTCGTCCAACGTGGTCGCCACGGGCAGCCGCGTCAGGAAGGCGAGGGCAACGCGCATGAGCCGCTCGGTCCGGGGACACCTGCCTCGGCGAATGTCCGCATGTCCCGGTGCACGGCACATGCGAGGTTCAGGATCGTCACGGCGGTGGCGGCACCCGTGGCCTCGCCCAGGCGCATTCCAAGGTCGAGCAGCGGCCGCAGGTCGAGATGCTCCAGCAGCCGGGCGTGTGCCGGTTCGGGCGAGCGGTGGCCGGCGATCAGATGGCTGCGCAATCCGGGCTCGATCGCGACGGCCACGCCCGCGGCGGCGGTCGCGATCACGCCGTCGCACACGTAGCCGAGACCGTGGTGGCCGGCGCCGAGAGCCAGGCCACAGAGGACCGCGATGTCCTCACCACCGAGCCTGCGCAACGCGTCGACCGGCCCGTCGATCGCGGCCGTGTGGAGATCCAGGGCCCGCTCGACGACAGCTCGCTTGCGCTGGAGACCGGTCGCGGTGAGCCCGCTGCCGGGCCCGCACAGCTCCGCGCCTGCGCCGGTCAGCCACGCGGCGAGGCATGTCGCCGGAGTGGTGTTGCCGATGCCCATCTCTCCGCCGACGATGAGGTTGTGTCCATCTCGCGCGGCACGCCCGGCGAGCGATCGGCCGCGAGCGATCGCGTCGTCGAGCCGCCCTTGCGTGAGCGCAGGCCCGAGCGCGAGATCGGCGGACGGCCGGCCAACTCCGGCGTCGTCGACCCACAGCGGACAGCCGAGGTGCGCGGCCATCGCCGAGCTTGCGGCGCCCCCGGCGCGGATCGCCTCGACCATCAGGGCGGTGACCTCCTGCGGATAGGCGCTCACGCCGGCTGAGGCCACCCCGTGATCTGCCGCTGCGATGACGATGACCGGATCCGGCGTCGGCATCGGGTCCCCGACCAGGCCGGCGAGCCAGATGACGACCTCCTCGAGGCGTCCCAAGCTTCCCGGCGGCTTGAGCAGCTGCGCCTGTCGGGCCGCCGCGGCAGCCGCCGCGCCGCCGGTCACGCTCGGAGCTCCAGTCGTCGCCCGGCGACGACGAGGAAGCACTCCGTGGCAGCCGCGGCCCAGATCGCGTTGACCCGCCCGAGGGTGTCCCGGAAGGCTCGCCCGAGCTCGCTGGCCGGGACGACGCCCATCCCGACCTCGTTGCTCACGGCGATCGTCGTCGCCGACCGCCGCGCGGCCGCGCCGGCCGCGTCGCGCGCTTCCGCCTCGACGACGGCGGCGCCGGCAGGCAACCGGTTCGCCGCCCACAGCGAAAGGCAGTCGATGACCAAGCAGGATGCGGGATCCACCGCTTCGATCGCCCGGGCGAGCTCGAGCGGCTCCTCGACCGTGGCCCAGGTGCCGGGGCGTTCAGCCCGATGGGCGGCGATGCGGCGGCGCATCTCCTCGTCGCCCGGCTCCGCGGTCGCCAGGAACGTGACGTGCTGGTGGTGTGCGGCCAGCTGGACGGCGAGCGCCGACTTGCCGCTGCGTGCTCCGCCGAGCAGGAGCACCATCAGTAGTCGATCCCGCGCCGCGCTCGGATCCCATGGTCGTAGGCGTGGCGGACCTTGACCATCTCCGTCACGGTGTCCGCCACCTCCAGCAGCTCCGTGGGCGCGTCCCGCCCGGTGGCGACGACGCTGACGTGCTCGGGTCGCCGGCGGATGGACTCGGCGACCTCGGACCCGTCGATCCAGCCCCAGTTGATCGCGTACGTGATCTCGTCGAGGACGACGAGCTTGTGATGGCCGGCGGCGAGCGTCTCGCGGGCGATGCGCCATGCGTCCTTGGCGCGGCGGGCGGACTCGTCGAGGTCCTTCGACTCCCATGTGAAGCCGTCGCCGCCCTTGAGCCAGTCGACGCCGAGCGAGATCGCGATCTTCTCCTCGCCGACCTTCCACTTGTCGGACTTGATGAACTGCACGACGGCCACTTGCCAGCCGCGCGCGAGCGCCCGGAGCATCACGCCGAACGCCGCCGTGGACTTGCCCTTGCCGTCGCCCGTGTTGACGAGGACGAGCGAGGGCGCGATGACGCGCTTGGCCTGGTCGTTCACAGCAGGGCCTCCATGAGTTGGTCGATGTCGAGATGCGGCTCGACGGAATCGGCGAGGTGATCGAGCTCGTTCTCCAGCGACCGTGCGGGCGCTGAGCCCAGAACCGCCCGCACGAAGCCGGGGTTCTCGAACAAGCCGTGCAGGTAGACCCCGAGGAACCGTCCGCCGACGAAGCCGCGTCCACCGGAGATCGCCTCCTGCGCTCCGGCCGCGATGGTGTGCCCGTGCCGGATCTCGTAGCCGGAGACCTCGAGCCCTGAGAGCTCGGACCATGGCTCGGGGAGTGACAGGAACCTGGACTCGGTCTCGCCCGTCAGCTTCTCGGCCGCCATACGCGTCGTGGCTCCGAGCAGGGCGAGGCCTCGTGCAGCGCCCTCGATGCCGAGCGGATCCTCGATGCGGTCTCCGAGCATCTGGAGACCGCCGCAGATGCCGAGCACGCGCGGTGCGTCCCCGATCGCGCGATCGAGTCCGCGCTGCCGGAGCCAGCCGAGGTCGCCGGCGACGTGCTTGGAGCCCGGCAGCACGACGAGCTCGGCGCTCTGAAGGTCTTCCGGTGACCGGGCCCAGACGACGTTGGCCACCTGCTCGAGGGCCTTGAACTCGTCGAGGTTCGATGCAGCCGGGTAACGGATGACGGCGACGGTCGGGCGGGTCGGGCGCTGGTACGCCGCCGCGGCGCCGTCCTCGTCGGGCAGCCCATGGACCAGGTGTGGGATCACGCCGGTGAGCCGGACCCCGGTCAGCTCGAACAGCTGCCGGGGCGCCGGGTCCAACAGCGCCGGGTCGCCGCGGAACTTGTTCAGGACGAAGCCGTGAAGTCGAGCCCGCTCCGCGTCGTTCAGCAGCGCCCACGTCCCGTAGAGGTGCGCGAGCGCCCCTCCGCGGGCGATGTCCGCGACCAGCAGGACGTGCGCGTCCGCGAGCTCGGCGACGCGCATGTTCGCCAGATCGGTGTCGCGCAGGTTGATCTCGGCGGGACTGCCGGCCCCTTCGATGATCACGAGCTCGAACTCCCGGGCGAGCGACTCGTAGGCCGCGGCGATGACCGGCCACAGCGTCGGGGGATGCCGGCGCCACGGCTCGCGACCGAGGCCGAGGTCGGGGCGGCCCATGACCACGATCTGGCTGCGGTCGTCGGTCTCGGGCTTGACCAGCACCGGGTTCATCCGCACGTCGGGGACGACGCCGGCGGCATGGGCCTGGAGGTACTGGGCGACGCCGATCTCGCCCCCAGCCTACCACCCGCGCGTTGTTTGACATGTTCTGCGCCTTGAACGGCGCGACCGCGACTCCCCGCCGGGAGATGAGGCGCGCGAGCGCCGTCGTCACCAGCGACTTCCCCGCCCAGCTGGAGGTCCCCTGGATCATCAACGGCCTCATGCCGGCTCCCGCGCGCGGGCAGCGACGACGACCAGATCCCCGTCGTGGTCGATGACGCGTACCGCGGCGCCGAAGTGCGTCCGGAGGTCTTCCTCGGTGAGGACCTCGCGGGGCCGGCCGCTGGAGACCGCTTCGCCGCCGGCCATGAGGACCGCCCGGTCGCAGTAGAGGGCGACGGCGGTCAGGTCGTGCATGGCGGACAGGACCGCCAGGCCGTCTTGCGCGCGCAAGCGGTCGACGAGCTCGAGGACGTGCTGCTGGCGTGCGAGGTCGAGGGCGCTCGTCGGCTCGTCGAGGAGGACGACGTCGGCCTCCTGCGCGAGCGCGCGCGCGAGAACGACTCGTTGGCGCTCGCCGCCGCTGAGCGAACCCATCGGTCGCGTCGCGAACGCGGCCAGGTCGAGCCGCTCGATCGCGCGCCGCGCCGCCTGACGGTCGGCTCGCGACTCCTGCGCGAAGTAGCCGATGTGCGGCGTGCGACCGAGGAGCACGTAGTCGGCGACGGTCATCTCCGGCGGCGTGACGGGGACCTGTGGCACGACGGCGACGCGACGCGCGCGCTCGCGCGCGCGCATCGACTCCGCCGGGTCCCCTCCGAGCCGGATGACGCCGCGATAGTCCACCAGGCCGGCGACGGCGCGCAGCGTCGTCGTCTTCCCGGCGCCGTTCGCGCCGATCAACGCCGACCATTCGCCTGCTCGAACCTCCAGCGAGAGGTCCCTGACGACGACCCGGCCGCCCAGCTCCACAGTCAGGGCCTCGACGGCCAGCGAGCTCACGAGCCGCCCAGCCGGCTTCGGCGGAGTACCAGCGCGAAGAACGGCGCACCGAAGAACGCCGTCACCACGCCGATGGGGAGCTCGGCCGGCGAGAGGACGGTTCGCGCGAGCGTGTCGGCAAGGACGAGGAAGCCCGCACCGACGAGGATCGAGAGCGGGACCAGCAGCCGGTAGCTGCCGCCGATCGTCAGCCGGATGAGGTGCGGGACGATGATCCCGACGAACCCGATCAGGCCGCTCACGGCGACGGCCGCGGCGGTGCCGAGCGTCGCGGCCGCGATCACGAGCAATCGCAGCCGGTTCACGTTCACCCCCAGCGCCGCTGCCTCCTCGTCGCCCAGTCGCAGGACGTCGAGCAGCCGGCGATGAGCGAAGATCGCCGCGGCCGCCACCGCCGCGTAGGGGCCGACGAGGACGACGTCCGACCAGCCGGCGGTCGCGAGCTGCCCCAGGAGCCACGAGTAGACGTCGCGCAGCTCGTCGGTGTTGCGCTGCTGGAAGAAGGTCTGCGTCGCGGTGACGAACGCCGCGACGGTCACGCCGGCGAGGATCAGGGCGCTGGGGCCGCTGCCGCCGGCCCGCCCGACGAGGTACGTGAGCGTCACGCTTCCGGTCGCGCCCGCGAACGCGGCGGCCGGGAGCAGCAGGTTCGACGACGCCTCCGGCGGGCCGTAGGCGATCACGAGCGTGGCGCCGAGCCCCGCTCCGGCGGCGACGCCGAGCAGGTACGGGTCCGCCAGGGGATTGCGGAACACGCCCTGATACGCCGTGCCGGCGACCGCCAGCATCCCGCCGACGACGGCGCCGAGGACGACCCGCGGCAGCCGGAGCTCGAAGACGATCGTGCTCTCCGTCGCCCCCAGCGGCGACTCGATCCCGAGCACGGGGAGCTTGGCCGCGAACGCCGCCAGGACCTCCGGGACCGCCAGGCCCGCAGGGCCGACGGCGACGCCGGCGGCCAGCGCCACGACCAGGAAGGTCACGGCGCCGGCCCAGCCCACCATGAGGCGAGCCGGCGTCACGGGTCAGCCCCGGACCTCTCGGATGATCCGCCCGACCTGCCGGACGAAGTCGACGATCCGTGGGCCCCACCGAGACGGGATGTCGTCGTTGAGCGCGATCACCCGGCCGCGCTTGACCGCGGTCATCGAGCTCCAGCCCGGCCGGCGTCTGACCGTCGCCGCACTCTGCCCGCAGCACTTGGTGTCGGCGAGGACGATGAAGTCCGGATCGGAGGCGATCACGAACTCGTTGGACAGCTGCGGGAATGCGCCGCCCTCGTCTCCCTCGTCGGCGATGTTGCGCAGGCCGAACAGCGAGTAGACGCGGCCGATGAAGGTCGCCGATGTCGGGCTGTACAGGCTCGGGTCGAGCTCGTGGAAGAACGACAACCTCCGCCCGCGAGGCACCGAGGCGACGATCGATCCGATCCGTTGTTGCATCCGGCGGATGAGGCGGTTGGCGGCCGGCCGGTGGCCCGTCAGCGAGCCGATCTGTCGCATCTGCTCGAACGCGTGGCCGATGAACGTCGGCGCCGGGGCGTAGAGCGTCGGGATCCTCAACCGCCGCATCGAGGACAGCAACTTGTTCGCGTCCGTGGAGGTGATGACCAGGTCGGGCTTGTAGCGGGCGACCGCCTCCGCATTCGGGCGAAAGCTCGACAGCTTCGTGTCGGGCGCCCGGCGCGGGAAGTTCGACTGGTCGTCGACGGCGATCACCTGCCGGCCGGCACCGATCTCGAACGCGGTCTCGGTGTGCGACGCCGAGAGGATCACGATCCGCTTCGGCCGCTTCTTGACGGTCACCTTGCCGTTGGCGGCATCGACCGTGACCGGGAAGGCTCGGCTGGCCTCCGCGGCCGGTGCGAACAGACAGAAGGCCGCGACGACGGCCAAGGACTTCTTGAGCATGGTGCTCCGTTTCAGCTCGATAGGAATCAGACCGCGGGCTTGGGCCGGCGGCGGCCACGGCGTTGGGGGATGTGCAGCAACGCGGGCTCCCAGTTGAGGCGGTCGACCCGCCAGTGGCCCTCCCGGTAGCTCAGGACGGTCACCGAGCAGGGCGCGACATCGATGGCGTCGAAACGGCGGGCCGGCACCTCGAGCGCGAGCACGACAGCGGCGCGGATCACCGCGACGTGCGTCACGGCCGCTCGCGTGCCCTGCTCGTCCTGGCGCAAGCGCAGCCACTCGCCCACGCGCCCGAAGAGCGCGGCGATCGGCTGGTCGTGCTCACGCCAGTCACCGAGCCGGGGATCCGGACAGGGGCGCAGCCCGAGAGCCTCGGCGGTCTGCACCGCCACCGGAGCCGCGCTCGTGAACGCAGCACGCGCTGAAGGCAGAGCCCGACCGACCACGGCCGCACGACCACGCGCAGCCTCCGACAGGTCCTGCCCGGCGCTCGCCGCGGCATGGCTGATCAACAGCAGCCGCACGGCGCCTCATCGACGTCGTATGTCACCGCGGGCCGCGGCTAGCGGAGCAGCACCGAGTGCCGGCGCCGCGAGAGGGGTGCTACGTGGACCATCAGAGCCTCCTTCGGGATTACGCGTCCCGAGTGGGTCGGATCCACAGGCGGAGTTAGTAGTTGCCTGACTTCCGAGGTCACGATGCCTCGGTCACAGTGGCGCGACCGTGCCGGAATCTCACCGGCTTTTCCTCCACCTGTGCTGAGCGGCAGAACCTACCACGCGTGTGCAGTGCGCAGAGCACGCCGCCCTCCTTGAACCTCGAGCGGCCACCGCACGCTAGCGCGGCTGCTTTCCTCCGCTCTTGCAGACCGTCACGGACTTGCGTTGGCCGCGGTCGATGACGATCTGCTCGCTCCCAGAGACCTTGCCGTTGGGCTTGAGGCAGGTGACGGTCCAGCTCTCGATGCCCGCCGGGACCACGACCTCGGTGCCGGGTACGGAGCCGAATACCTCGAGCTTGCCGGTCCAGCCGCCGCTCGCGAGCCAGTTCTGCACCGAGAGCACGTAGTGGCCGGGCTCCGGGTAGTCGTAGGCGATCGTCTCATCGGCGGTCGAGCTGGTGCTCGACGCCACGACGTTGTCCGGTGACTTGGACCCCTTGTAGAGGTAGAGGTCGTAGTCGTCGCCGTCCGCGCCGTCGATCTGCGCTTGGATCTGCCGCGCGGCCTCCGGCGTCACGTCGAACTCGAAGTCCTTCGTGCCGACGGTGGAGCTGCCCCCGGCGGTCGGCGGCAGGGCCGGCTCGGCGGAGGAGATGTCGATCGTCTGCGCCGGGGTCGGCTGCGTCTCGCTCGTGCGCGACTCCTTGCGCACGGCGGGCCGGGTCGAGGGGTTCACGTGCCACTCGAAGCGACCGCTCGGCCCGACGGTCATGGTCGTATCGAGAACGTCCGGGAAGAGGATCGGATCGCTGGTCGAGCCGTCCGCCTGGATCACCGGCGAGGTCGAGCTCTGGAACTCCTTGTGCAGCCGCACGCGCGAGCCCGGCTGAGCGGTGCCGTCGAAGATCGCGTGCCGGCTCGTGTCGGCGGTGCTCTCGAGCGCCTTGAAGTAGGCCTCGCGGTTGCCGCCGCCGCTCGGATACTTGCCGTAGTACTCGGCGACGACCCCGAGCGGGTAGGCGGGGTGGAAGCCGACGCCGACGAGCGTCTGATCCTCGTGGGCCTTGCCGATCTCGAAGGTGAAGCCGAGACCGCCGGTGGCGTAGTAGCTCCAGTCCTCGGTCGTGCCCGTCGTGTCGTAGAGCTCCCAGCTCTTCTGGCTCGTGTAGCCGTTCTCGGCGGCCATCGTGTCGCCGAGGTCCTTGTAGATCGGCTCGTCCGGCGGCTCGCCCTGGGACTTCAGGCCCGGCGGGCGCAGCACGAGGTCCGAGTAGGTGTGGTTGGTGATCAGCGTCGTGACTTGCCGCGAGGAGACGAGCTCGCGCACGTTCTGGGATTCGGGCTCGGAGAACGGCCCGGCGCCGCGGTACGTGTCGTTGGTCGGGTCGAAGCTCGCGCCGCCGCCGCCCCAGAAGCCGCCGTAGTTGCGGTTCGGGTCCACGCCGCGGTTGCGATTGGCCTGCAGCCCGCACTCGCCGGCGGCCGGCATCGCGAAGTCCAGGACCCGGCAATTGCGTCGCTTGTAGGCGAAGCTCGGGTCCACGACGGGCTGCAGCGAATCGACCGGCGCCTCGCGCGAGAGGTTGAAGCCGTCGACATTGACCACCGGCACGACGATCACCCGGGTCTTCGAGAGCAGGTCGACCGCGCGCTGGTCGCCGGCCTTGTAGGACTTCACGAGGTCGATCGCCCACTCCATCGGCATCTCGGCCGACGGCCACTCACGCGCGTGGTGTACGCCCATCTGCAAGAAGACCGGCTTGCCGTCGCTCGCCGCGACGTCACGTGTGATCTCGATGCCCTCGACCGCGCGGCCCTCCAGCGAGGGATGGTTGAGCGTGAGCGGCTCGACGAGGGTCGGGTTCTGCTCGACGAGCGACTTCATGTCCGACTGGAACTCGTCCAGGTGGCGGTAGCTCGTGCGCCCACTCGGCATCGGCTCGACGTCGGACGGCGTGGATGCGCGCAGCGCCGCACGGTCGGCGGCGACCACGTCCGGCGTGATCACCGTGTAGGCCAGCCCCGCGCGGGCGAGCTTCAGCAGCTCGGCGGAGCCGTAGACCATCACGTCCTGCGCCGCCGGGGTGGCGTGCTCGGTCTGGTCGAGCCCCGTCGCGTCCAGCGCGTCGCGCGAGGCGGGCGTCGGCAGGGCCACGCGGACGAGCTGGATTCGCTCTCCCGTCGGTCCGGGCAGCGGGATCGACCTGGCGTTCAGCGCGGCGGTGCTCGTCGCGCCCGTGCGCCGGCACGCCTGCAGCAGGAGCACCTGGCCGTTGGCCGCCACGCCCTCCGCAAGCTCGTTCGCGCCGAAGGAGGCCGATCCGGCCAGGCGCCGTCCCGAGACCTTGTCGAAGACCGCGAGGTCCCAGTCGCCGCTCGGTGCGGTTAGCGTCGCGCGCAGCAGCCCGTTCGCCGTCGCGGTCACGGTCTTCTGCGCCACGCCGGCACCCGTGGCCGGCTTCTCGGCACACGTTCTCGGCTGCGCCTGCGTGGCGGTCACCGTTGTGTCGATGAGGTCGGCGGCGGCGCTCGCGGGTCCGGTCAGCGGGAGTGCGAGTGCTACGAGGCCGCCCAGGATGGATCGGTTCATGGTCGCTCTCCGGTCCGCGCGGCTACGGGAGCTGCGGCAGCGGGCTCTCGGCCGGCTCGGTGCCGGGAAGGTCGACCTCGTAGACGTCGAGGCCCCGGACGAGGTCGGTCGTGTAGACGACATTGGTCTTCTTGCCGGTCGTGCGGCCCTTGCGGTCGCGCTGGGGCACCCAGTAGGCGTCCCACACCTCGCTGGCTCCGCCGGTGACGTAGCCGTACTGGCGCAGGTCGCGGGCGTTGCGCACGTCGATCAGCCGCAGACCCTGCTGGTAGTACCCCTGGGCGACGATGCCGCTCTGGTGGTAGTCGAACCAGTGCGCCGAGCAGAAGCCACCGACCGGCGTCGAGAGCCCGTCGCCGAGCGCAACCGGGTTGAGCAGGTCGAGCGGCTCGATCGAGCCCCGGTCCGGCGCCAGCTCCGGATTGCCCGCGCGGTAGGCCGCGCCGTCGAGGTCCGGGACCTGCCAGGTCTGGAACGTGCCGGCGCGCTCGCACACGAGCTCGTCACCGTCGTTGAAGTAGTCCTCCTCGGTGACCAGCAGCACGTTGCCGTTGCCGACGGAAGCGCTGCGGCCCGGCTGGAAACGGCCCGCATTGGGGCGCATCGAGTTGTGGTGGATGAAGTCGTTCCAGGGCGTCGCAGTGCCCTGCGCGTTGGTGCCGTTGAGGGCCTTCGGCGCCAGCGGGTCGGAGACGTCGAACGCCGCCGAGCCACCCGAGCCCGTGTGCCAGCCGACGCCGGCCGAGTCGAAGTCCCAGTAGTGGCCCGCGCCCGTGGTGAAGATGTCGTTCGGCGCCGACGCGGGGGACTTGGCGGTGGCGATCTCGACGGGCTTGTCGAGGTCGCGCAGGTCGATGATCGAGAAGCGGCCCTGATCGCCGGCCGTGTAGGCGAACTCGCACGAGGTCGTCAGGCACTGCAGCGTGTGCGTGCTGGTGGTCACGACGCCCGGCGCGCTCGAGCTGCCCGGAGTGCGCGAGCGCACCTTGGGCGCGGCCGGGTCGGTCACGTCGACGACGATCACCTCGCCGCCGCCGATGCGTCCGCGCTGCGGCCCCGTCGCCGGGTCGACGGTGACGTTGTAGAGGTCGTTGCCGACGAGCACGAAGCGCCGGAGCTTGCCGTCGACCAGGCGCTCGCCATAGCTCATCGCCTCGTTCTCGAACACAAGGTTCGGGAGCGTGCCCGTCAGCTTCGGGTGCAGCGGATCGCTCGTGTCGAAGACGCTGATGCTGTCCAGGCTCGAGACGTAGAAGTAGTCGCCCGTCTTCGCGAACTCGCCCGAGATGCCCAGCGTCTCCGGGTTGGTGTCGACGAGCCGCACGCCGGGGCTCGTGACGAGCGGGACATAGACGCCCGAAGGGCTCGTGACGCGGTTGGGTCGGTCGGCCCGCGGGTCGTGCGCGGCCGCGGTCACGGTCATCAGGACCCCGAATGCCAGCGCCCCCGCAAGCGCGGCCAGAACACGATGCATGAAGATCTCCCCTGCCCCAGGTTTCCGAACTCTGTTCCCGCTCAAACGTGCGCGAAACGGAAACCTTGCGGACACGCGCCGGCGACATAGTCCGTGCGTCCGGTAAGCAGGGCCTTGCCGACGGGCTATGGAACCTCGGGCGCCGGGCCGATGGTGCGCGGGTGCAAGATGGAAGAAGATCGCTCCGTGGCCGGTGTGACCAGGAGAGCCTCGGTTGCGAGCTACTCGCTCGCCGAGTCGCGCAGTTGCGGGAGGGAGATGGCGCCGCGCCGCAGCGCCTCGTTGGCGAGCCGCGCCCGGCGCGAGCCCTCGGCGCCGACGTCGAACTTGTCGTACAGGTTCGCCAGATGCTGCTTGACCGCGGTCTGCGTGATGACGAGCTCCTCGGCGATCGTCTGCGTCGACGCCGGCTCGGTGAACATGTCGCGGTCCAGCAGCGGACGGCACAGCGCCAGGAGGACGTCCTGCTCGCGCGTGGTCAGCGCCGGCGGCGCCTCGTCGGCCTGCGTCACCGTGGCGCCGGCGGCCAGAGGGTCGTGGAACACCAGGCGGGTCTGGCCGATGCGGATCTCGTCGCCGTGCTGGAGCCGATGCGACGCCCAGACGCGCTCGCCGTTGACCGCCGTACCGTTCGACGACCCGAGGTCGCTGAGGCACCAGCCGGCGGAGAAGCGCTCCAGGACGGCGTGCAGCCGGCTCGCGGTCGGGTCGTCCTCGAGCGGCACGTCGTTCTCGGGCGCCTTGCCGATCGTGACGCGGTCGGCCTCCAGCGGGATCCGCCGGCTGAGTACTCCGGAGATCACCTCGATCTGCGGGGCCATCGTGCCGTCAAGCCTATGTCGCGGAGCAGCGGCTCGATGAGCGAACCGCTCCTGGACGGCCGCATGCTGCGCGGGCGCTACGAGGTTCTGGAGACGCTCGGCATGGGCGGCGAGGCGCGCGTCGTCAGGGCGCTCGACCATCGCCACGAGCGTCCCGTCGCGTTGAAGATCCGGCGGGTGCGCGATGACGAGGCGCGCGAGAGCCTGCTGCGCGAGGCGCGGCTGCTGCTCGGCCTCCAGCCGCACCCGGCGCTGCCGCTGGTCCGCGAGGACTTCTTCGTCGACGACGAGTACGTCGTCGCGATGGACTGGGTCGACGGGACGGACCTCGCCCGGATCCTGGGTGACCGCGGAGCGCCCGGCCTGGCGCCCTCCAGCGTGGTGGCCTACCTCGCCGAGGCCGCCGAGGCGCTGACGTTCCTCCACGCGCAGGACCCACCGATCGTGCACGGCGACGTCAAGCCCGCGAACCTGATCCTGACTCGCGGCGGGCACATCAAGCTCGTCGACTTCGGGCTCTCGTCCACGCCGCTGATGCTCGGGCGCCGCTCCGGAACACCCGGCTACCGCGCCCCGGAGCTCGCGACAGGCTCCCCGCCGTCCCGCGCGAGCGACGTCTACGGGCTGGCGGCGACGGCCTTCGCGCTGCTGACCGGTGCCGCGCCGCAGGGGGTGCTGCCGACCTGGGAGGGCATCGACCCAGCCCTGGCCGATCAGCTCGAAACCGCGATCCGCCTCGGGCTGACGACGGACCCGGCGCGACGGCCCGCGACGCCGGGCGAGCTCGTCGAGCGGCTGCGCGCCGGCTGGGGAGCGACCCTACCGACGGGCGTGACGACGTTCTGCCTGTCGGACCTCGTCGGGGCGACGTCGCTGTGGGAACAGGATCCCGGCGCGATGGCGGCGGCGCTCGTCCGCCACGACGAGCTCGTCGCGGGGGCGGTCGAGTCGCACGGTGGGCGCTTCCTGAAGTCAAAGGGCGAGGGGGACGCGACCTTGTCGGTGTTCGAGTCGGCGTCCGAGGCGGTGCAGGCGGCGATTGCCGCGACGCGCGCGCTCGGCGCCGAGCCGTGGCCGAACGACTGGAGCATCGCGGCACGCTTCGGGATCCACACCGGCGAGGCCGAGCGGCGCGGTGCCGACTACGCCGGCCCGGCGGTCAACCTCGCGTCGCACGTGCGCGGTCAGGGCGACGGCGGCGAGATCCTCCTGTCGCAGCTCACGGCGGATCTGACTGCGGGGCACCTGCCGGCGGGGTACTCGCTCCTCGACCTCGGCCCCCACCGCCTGCGCGGCGTCGATGGTCCCAAGACGCTGCACGCTGTCGCCGGCCCCGGCGTCGCCACGCCGCCGCCGGCGACCCAGTGCCCCTACCGCGGGCTGCAGGCGTTCGACGCGGACGACCGCGCCTTCTTCTTCGGGCGCGAGGCCGTGCTCGGCTCGGTCATCGAGCGGCTCGGGCCGCGGCGCCTGCTCGCGCTCGTGGGAGCGTCGGGCAGCGGGAAGTCCTCGCTGCTGCGCGCCGGCCTGATCGCGTCGGTCGCCGCCGGGGAGGTACCCGGGGTGACGAGCACACGGCTGGTGCACCCCGGGGCGCAGCCGCCGCCGGCGATCGACGGCGACGCCGCGACGCTCGTCGTCGTCGACCAGTTCGAGGAGCTGTACACGCTCTGCGACGACCCTGCTGCGCGCGAGCGGTTCATCGACACGCTGCTCGCGCACCCGGGACAGGTGGCGATCGGCGTGCGCGCCGACTTCTACGGCGAGCTGAGCGCGCAACCCGAGCTCGCGAACGCGGTGGCCACCAACCAGATCCTGCTCGGCGCGATGAGCGAGGACGAGCTGCGCCGTGCGGTGACCGAGCCGGCGCGCCTCGCCGGGCTGCGGCTCGAACCCGGGCTCGTCGACGTCGTCCTCGGCGAGGTCGCCGGCGAGCCGGGCGCCCTGCCCCTGCTCTCACACGCGCTGCGCGCCACCTGGGAGCGCCGCGACGGCCGCACCCTGACCATCGACGCGTACCGGGCCACCGGCGGGGTGACCTCGGCCGTCGCGCAGTCGGCGGACGCGCTGGTCGAGGCCGTCCCCGCCGGAGAGCGAGACCTGCTGCGCAACGTCTTCCTGCGGCTGACGGAGCTCGGCGACGGGGTCGAGGACACGCGACGGCGGGTGCCGATCGACGAGCTCGTCCCCCAGGACGTCCCGGACGACATCGTTCGCCGCCTGCTCAGCCGTTTCGCCGACGCCCGGCTCCTCACGCTCGGGGAGGGGACCGCGGAAGTCGCGCACGAGGTGCTGATCCGCCAGTGGCCGACCCTGCGGGGCTGGCTCGAGGAGGATCGCGAGGGTCTGCGCCTGCACCGGCGGCTCAGCGACGCCGGGCGCATCTGGGAGGCCGCGCGGCGCGATCCCACGGATCTCTACCGCGGCACCCGGCTCGGCGCCGCACTCGAATGGGCGCAGGGGCATCACGATGCCCTGAACGCGACCGAGCGCGCGTTCCTCGACGCGAGCGTCGCCGAGTCCGAGCGCGAGCGCCGGGCGCAGCTGCGGGCCAACCGCCGCCTACGCGCCCTGCTCACCGCCGCCGGGGCGCTGCTCGTGGCCGCGACGGTGGCGGGCCTGCTGGCGCTCCGGGAGAGCGGCGACGCGCGGGACTCCGCGCGGACTGCCGACGCACAGCGGCTCGGCGCTCAGGCGCTGATCGACGACCGGCTCGACCGGAGCCTCCTGCTCGCCCAGGCGGGCCGTGAGCTCGACGACACCGCGGTCACCCGCAGCCATCTCCTGTCGGCGCTCGTGCGCCCTCCCGGCGCGGTCGGCGTGATGCAGGGCGACGGGGACCCGCTCTACGCGCTGTCACTGAGCCCCGACGGGCGGATGCTCGCCACCGGCGGTGAGAGCGGGACCCTCTTGCGCTTCGACCCGCGGTCGCGCCGGAGGATCGGCCGCCCGATCCAGGTGGACGGCCCGATCGTGAGCCTCGACTTCTCGCCGGACGGCGAGTTGCTGGCCGCCAACGGCGGCATCGGCGGGGGACGCGAGGTCGTGAGGCTGATCGACCCGGCAACCGGACGCACGGTGCGCGATATCGAGTTCTCCGATCCGCGCTCGGGCGAGGGATACGGCTTCACCGACATCCGCTTCGGGCCCGGCGGAGGGACTGTGGTGGTGACGACGTTCTTCGCGGCGGCGGGCCGGCCGCCGCACCCCGCCCACATCCGTCGCTTCGACGTGCGCACCGGGAGGCAACTGGGGCGCGTCTTGCGCGTGGGTCGACCGGACACCGTCGCGCCCGTCGTCGGCTCACAGCGCAACCGCATCGTCCTCACCGGGATCGCCGAGAACGCGACGTACGTCGTGGACACGGCGACGCTCCGTGTGCGGCAGCGGCTCCCGATCGGGGCGTTCAGCGCGGGGTTGTCCCGCGATGGCCGCCGTGCCGCCCTCGGCGGCGAGGACGGCAGCGTCGCGCTCCTGGACCTCCGCACAGGGAAGCGCCGGCGGCTGGCCGACCGGCACGACGGTCGGGTGCAAGAGCTCGCGTTCAGCGCGGACGGGCGCACGCTGGCGACCGTCGGCGACGACGGCCGCGGGCTGGCATGGGACGTACGCCGCGGCAGCGTGCGGGAGACGCTGACCGGCCACAGCGGGCGGATCACCCACGTCAACGTCTCAGACGATGGACGCACTCTCTACACGACCGGTTCCGACAGCCGGATCATCGTCTGGGACATCGCGGGCGACCGCCGCCTCGCGCACGCCTTCCCTGGCGGCAATCAGCTCGGGGAGGGCTTCGTGCCCGCGCTCGCGGTGAGCCCGGACGGCCGACGGCTCGCCGCGGGGCTCCGCGGCGGCGGCGTCCGGCTCCGCGATGCCCGCACGCTGCACCTGCTGGGTGAGCTCCCGGGGATCGAGGAGGACGTCGTCCTGGCCGTCGCGTTCAGCCCCGACGGGCGCACGATGGCGGTGACCGGGAGCGGTGGGAGCGTCGAGCTGCGCGACGCGAGCACCGGCCGGCGCACCAGGCCGCCGCTGCCCGGCGTGCGGTCGGGCTCCGGCACCCCAGGAGCTCCGAATTGGACCCCCCGACCCGCGAGCGACGTGCAGGCTCTGGCCTTCTCCCCGGACGGTCGGCGACTGGCCGTGGCGGATCTCCTGGGCAACATCCGGCTGCTCGACCTGACAAGCGGCCGCGTGCACGACGGACCGCCGCTCCCGACGGGGGCGCTCAGCCTGTCGTTCAGCCCCGACGGCAAGCTTCTCGCGATCGCGCTCGCCAACCTCGGCACCGACCTGCGCGACGGCCACTCGCTCAGGGTCGTCGCACACCTGAGCAACGGCGCCGGCGGGGACGCGGATCGCGGGGTTCGGTTCTCACCCGATGGCCGCCTGCTCGCCGTCACTTCCCAGCTGGGCTACACCCAGCTTTGGGATGTCGCGAGCCGCCGCCGTGCCGGCAGGCGCCTGACGGGCCACGAGGGGGGCGTGCTCGGCGCGGAGTTCTCCCCGAACGGGCGGATGCTGGCGACGTCGGGAGGCGACGGAACCGCGATCCTGTGGGACGTCGAGTCGCGCCGCGCGCTCGGGACGCTGCCAGGGCCGCTCGGCTGGGTCACCGCGCGGTTCGCGGCCGACGGCCGGCACCTCTTCGTACTTCGTGATAGCGGCGACGCCGAGCGCTGGGAGGTCGATCCCGACGCCTGGTCGGAGCACGCCTGTCGCGTGGCGGGCCGCGAGCTGACGCGCGCCGAGTGGAGCGAGTTCGTCCCGGATCAGGACTACCGCCCCGTGTGCGGCTCGTAGCCGCTCCCACCCTGACCTGAGCGTAAGCCCGACCTTCCCCCCGGGCAACGACATCGGCCCCGAGCGGCCCATTCCGCGAGCCCGGCCGGCGGCGGAGGATCGTCGGCATGGCCCATCACAAGCACATCAAGGCCGGTGTTGCCGTCGCGCTCGCCGGCGGCGCGCTCTGGCAAGCGGGTGCGGAGAGTCCCCGCCGCCCCAAGCGGCGAAGGTCGCGCAGACGGACACGGTCGACTACACACGGTTTCTGATGCGCGACGGCGAGCAGCCCGGTTTCCGCCGCGCCGAGAGCGTCGTCACGGAGGAGGCCGACACGTTCGCGGAGAACGCCGGCCTCACGAAGGCAGAGCTGAGCCGCATGCGCAGCGCCGGAATGGGCGTGGGCACCTACCAGCCGACCGAAGGCCCCAAGAGCCGCGGCGTCACCAGCGTGACGCTGTTCGCCAGCGCGCAGGGCGCCAGGCAGTGGCTGGCGCAGGAGCAGCGCGAGAGCTACATCCGCAGGCACATGCCCAGCGGTGGGAAGCTCCGCCGCTTCGCCGTCCCGGGCATCCCGGGCGCGCGCGGTTGGACGGCGTCCAAGGACGGCCACACCGTCGGCAACATCTTCTGGGTCCAAGGGCGCTGCCTGATGATCCTCGGCCACGAGACCAGCGGCCCGTTCGACGGCCCGCTCGCGACCGGCGCGCACGCGATCTACAAGCGCACCAAGGGCCAGTGCCCCTAGCACCGCTTCG
>CAWJNK010000001.1:0-2374776 GCA_963844205.1 uncultured Solirubrobacteraceae bacterium | reverse complement strand
AGCGGCTGATCGGGAGTGCCAGTGCTGCTTGGCGAAACAATCACTAGGGCCATCACCAGTGACTCCTCCGTCACAGTTCCGGCAGAGATTCTCCGTTCTCCTTGAGCTCGAAGACGGGATACACGAGGAAGGCCCCGCGCTTTGGCTGATGGAGCGCCTTTGCCACCACATCGGCTTCCGCGGGCGGTTGCCGGCGATCGTTCCGCGGCTGGGCGATGCTTCGGGTCTGAGATGCCTCCGAAGAGCGAACGGCCTTGCCGTCGAGCTCCGCTCGGTGGATGCTGAGGTCCGACCGTAGATCGACCTCACCGAGGCCGAACCAGCGAGCTGCGGGAGCAGGATGACCCAGTCTTCCACCTGGTCCGCCGACAGCTTTCCAGCCACTCGAGATCGGCGCTGAAGTGGTCAGTCAGGCGACCATTTCAGGGCCGTCCAGGACCTGCACCAATTGCTCTGCGAGACGATCCCTGAAGGCCCTGTACGTCGATCGCGCGGACATGCGTAGTTCGATGGCGTCAGTCGCTGACGCGATGAGCGGCCCACGGCATGCGCATTGTGCTTCAGGGCCGCTGTGCCTCGGCCGGATAGCCGGTGGGCTCCAGCGGTGTCCCGGGCGAGCGTCGTTCGACCAGCCGGGCGTTGTACATCTTGTTGGCGGCGGCCGGCTTGAGCCAGGGCACGTGCTGGGCTACCAGCGGGGGAATGTGGCGGGGTGACCTGCGGCATACCATTGACGAGGATCGAGTACCGCCTGATCTCCTCCCGGAACAGCTCCTCGGACCGGCACGCGGCCTCGAATGCCTTGTAGAGGTCGTACGTACTCGTTTGCCCCCGGGCGCCGCCCGGCCGATGTAGAGCCGGACCAGGTCGTGGTAGCCGGGGCGGAAACCGAACCACGACCCATCTGCATCAGGGTGTCGGCCTGCTGGGTCCTGCGCCGGTAGTACGAGACGTGAGCCCCTCGACCGTAAAGCCACGGGAGAGCTTCGTGCCCCCGACCAGGACTTCCAGACGCTGCGCGCGTCGAAGTCGATGTTGTGCTTGGGCGACCTCCTTGTCGCCGTTGACGATCCAGACGGGATCGTTGTCCGCGCCGTGAACCTGCGACGCGACTGCCGCGAGGTCCTGCTTTGAGGTCATCGAAGCAGTCGGGAACGGGTTCGTCGTCGGCGCGCGCCCTGCATGACCGGCAGGAAGTCGGCCTCGTACAGCTGGGCTGAGCCGTCGCCGGCCGGCGGCGTGTACCACCCGCCGCTTTGCCAGAGCGCGCGAATCTCGTCGGCCGAACTCCTTTGCTCGGCCATCTTGACGGACTCGTGCACGAGCATGGTGTGATGGCGGAAGTAGCCCGTCGACCCCATCGCGCTTCTCGGTATCGCTTGATCGCGCCGCTGAGCACGAACGCATCAAGAGCCTCCTGCAGCTCCTTCAAGGTCCTCGGTCATCGTGCACGGATCGAACGAACGCGCGCTCATTCGAGTTGGCGTAGGTCCGCTCCTCGCCGGCGACACCGTCCAGATCGTGGAAATCGCGCGCGCCCATGTAGTCGGGCGGGCGCTCGAGCGAGAGCAGGAAGTCGGCGGGGAAGATGTCCGTGGCGTCGGATGGGTCAACGAAGACATTCGCGAACGGCGTCGCCGTATAGCCGATGTACTGCCCACGGGGCAGCAGGCGGAGGAGGTCGGAGATGTGCCGGTTGATCGAGGTCCGCTCCTTCTGGCCGGCCTTCCACTTCTTGGGATTCGACGTGTTGACGGACGCCTGATCGGACTCGTCGTCGATGACGAGGGCAGGGATGTCACCGAGTTTGGCGGTGATCTTCTTCAGGTCCTTCACGAGCCTACTCAGCACCGTCGCGTTCTTCTTCACGATCGCGATGCGCGCAGGCACGCGTCGGAGATTCTCGGTCGCATTGAGCGGCTTGGTCGGATCGAACCGCGTGAAATCGAGCGCCTCGATCCCTTGCTGGAGAGCCTTGTAGTCGCCCGCGCTGTCGTCAGTCGATAGATGTCGGGCCGGCCATCAGCGACGGCGAGCATCACCGTGCTGACGAAGGCATCCCAATCCGGGTCGCCGTGGTAGTCAACGGTGGACAGCGACTCCGCGTCGGTCGGGTCAATGCCACGGAGGAGGTTCTCCCTGCCAACGAGCTCCTTGTCAAGTCGACGCTGCGTTTGAGTCCTCAGAAGGTCCGTGGTGCCGGTGAGAACGATGATCAACCGATAGCCGGCATCAACAGCCTTAGCTACGACGCCTGTGAAATTGGCCGTCTTGCCGCTCTGGACATAGCCGACGACCAGACCTTTCGCCTGATACGCCGAGCTTCGTTCTGGATCGGCGAGTCGCTCTACGATGCGGGTGGTGTTTAGACCGAGGTTCGCGACGGCATCAGGATCCCAGCCCTTCTCGAGCAGGAACTCCTCGTAGTGACCCCAATAGAACGAGGGGCGGTCCTCCAAAGACGCTGCGTACCAAGGCTCAAACTCGCGACTGACGACGACGCCCCCACCGTCCTTTGCGACGGGGAACAGTTCGTCAAGCCGCTGCCGGATCCTAGGTGACAGGTCGAGCTTGTCGTAGATACGCGCCCGACGCTCGTCGGTTTTCGGATCGGTTCCGTCCGTCCAGATCGCAGCGATGGCGGCGTCCCACAGAGCCAGCTCAGTGCGAACCGCGCTGCAAGCTCCGAGTCGCCCACTGGGCCGTCGAGAGCCTCCGTTAGTACGTCCTCGGTCGCGAGGTGTTCCGCCTCGTTGAGGGTCAGCCTCGGATTTCACACGTGCCAGGAGTTTGCTAGGCCCGATCACCTTCATCGCATCGAAGGCAACGGAGTAAATCGCGAGCAGGTTAGGCCCGTGACTCATGATGCGGCCTCGAATTGGTTGCCAAGGCTCTGAAGTGCGTGTGTGAGATCCGATGGGGTGAGCGTGCTTGGTTTGCGATCGTGAAGATCAAGCTTGTACTGTGCTTCACGCAAAGCACTCATGTCTCTCGCTGCCTCGGCGAGCACCGACCGCGTCAGCGCGGGGAACGCAGCGTCGACCACGAATGCCCGCGGCGCTGCCCTGAGCTGCCAACGGTCGACGAACAGCTCCGCCGTGTCGTCAGACCACCCGGCTCTTGAAAGCTTGGCGTCGAAGCTGTCGGAGGGAAAGCCCGGGCGCAATGCCTCGATCACTTCGGGCATAGTCCGTCCCGCATGCCCGCCCCGGGTGATCTGCACCGAAACTACAACCAGCTCGCGGGCTGCGGTCGGCAACAGCTGTGTGAGGGTACCGATCCAATGCTCTCGCCGTTCGTGGCTCGTGGTCTTGACCTCGACATCGACGCTCTCGAGACCGAAGTCGTGTTCCTCGGCCAAACTGCCGCGCCACGCGTCCAACGCCGTGGCACCCATGACGCTGAAGAGTCCCTCGAGGAACATAAGCTCGCCGACCAACCCGATCTCAGCTTCATGCGACATCCGGTTGCGTAACGCCAGCACGGAACGCCAAGCCGCGAGAGTCTCCGAGATCGCTTCTACCGGCTGCTTACCATCGAGCTGAATCCGATCAGCAACTGCGCAAAGCATCGCGTGGCCATCGACGATGAGCTCCGGACCCGAAATGGAAACCTCCAACGCAGGTCCCGCCTCCGCGTAGACCGATGTCAGCTTCACGTTCTTGAGAGGGACTGCCGGCATTCGTGCCAGCTCGTCGGTGCTGGCTCTCAAGGCCAGACGGGGGGAAGCCCCATCGATCAGGAGGGACACGCGGGGTTCGCCGGGGAAGGGATATACGGTCGTAATCCCTTTCGATACATGGTCCAGCAGTATCGCGACGCTCAGATGGCGCCCTGCCTCACCGGTCATGATGCTTCCGCGTTTGCCGCGGCCGTCAACAACGCCTGCCACAGCTCAAGGTTGTCCTTATCCCGCGGTCCCAGATTCTGGCCGGCGAAGATCTCTTCAAACAACAGATAGAGCAGCACCTTCAGCACTGGCAAGTCATTCAGACTTCCTGCGCGACCTCCAAGAAGCGCGGAGCGATAGCGCTTGTTGAGCCAAAGGACGGAATCCTCTCGATCAACAGAAAAGAACTCGCCAGGCCCTAGCGGAGCCCAGCGAATCGACAGCGGGTCGTCGCTCTTAACAGGGATTTCGCGATGGATCGTGCGTCGCAGTCGCGGATCGAAGCCGGAGCCGGCAGGCAAGCGCGCGGAACGAATGCGCTGGCGCCGGTTCGACTCCTTCAATGTAGTTCGCGCCGCCTCGATCCACTCGTCGAACGACGCTCCGTCATGGGACATGGCCGAGTGAACGAGATGGGAGAACCGCGGACCCGGCTCGATTCCGTTCTTTTCCGGCTTAATTGTCAGCAGGCCGTCGACATCTCCTGGGACATCGATAGCGGCCCGGGCCAGATTGAGCTGCTTATCTCCGTGATGTAATCCGTTCCAGCCGCCCCGCTGGATGAGTCGGTCGTTGTAGTAAACGTAAAGCCCTTGTCGGGCCACAAGATTGCCATCCAGGCGGAACTCCTCGAGTGTGGACCGCCCTGGCCAAATATGACATCGCAACTTGAACTGGCCACGTGACGTCGATATGACCAAATCCTTAGGCCATGCGGGGACGCCGGTCCTCGGGTGGCCGAGGGGTCGATCGGCGGCACTTCGATACGCTGCCCAAGGCCTTCATCGACGTCCTCCATGTCGATGTAGATCCGCACCGACCGACGGGCGAGCAGACGGTGGTATATGAGGCCCAAGTGCGTTCGGATTCGTCCGAAGGCGTGGTGTAGAAAGCGCTGCGTTTCTGCTTCGGACGCGAGCGAAGGGAAGCCCCGAACGTCATCCCATCGCACGATTGTCCCGCTCGCACCGGGCGGAAGTCCCAGTCTGTTTGGAGCGCATGAGCCGCGTACTCGGATGAGACGACGTCACAACTGAAATCACGCTTGGCATGCTCGAGCTGCCAACGGCGTCCGACCGCCGGGCCATCGTCGGTCCTGCTGAGAACGGTGAGGACATCGGCTTGGCTGAAGCTCGCCGCCTTCAGACCAAAGCCGAACCGCCCGATCTGTTCAGGCCCGTATGCCCGTTCGCCGCCAACCGTCATTGCAATGTCGATATCGGCTTGAGACATACCGCGCCCGTCATCGACGACGATGAGCTGTTCCAGACGGCCGTCGCGCTGGACGAACCGAATCAAGACGTGCGCGGCGCCTGCATCGATCGAGTTGTCGGCGAGCTCGGCCAGCGCCGCCTCGAGCGTGTGATGGCGCCCTAATGCTTCGATCGATCGGGGCGCGGGCGGCAGCCGGACCGTGCCGGTGGTCGGCACAACTCTTATGTCCTCCGAGGCACGCACGGCAATTCCCGCGACACACTGTAGGAATCTGAGCGGGAATTGTCCCCCCGACGTCCGTCCAGGGTCGTCGGGCGCCTGACCGCGAGAAGACGTGCTAGAGGGCCAAAGACCTACGCGGGAATGGCTATGTCGCGAAGGACGAACCCTGCTGCAACCTCGTCGATCCGGTATCCGCGTGCCGTCAGAGCGGCGAGGACTTCCTCCGTCCGCCTGCCGGGGTTGCGGGCTAGTCCATGACCCGGCGACGTCTCCTCCGGCAGGATGTAATCGAGCGCGCGACGCGAAACCGGCCGCCCAAGTTCGGCACTCAGGATGGCGAGCGCGCGGCGCTCGGCTGGGAGTCGGCTGTTGCGGAGGTTCGCTCGTATCCAGTACCGAGCGCACGCATCGAGATCCGGCTCGGGATGCTCGAGCAGGTAGTGTTGGACATGGGCCCTCGAGAAGGTTCGGATCGAGAAGCAGCCGTGTTCTGTCTCAAGCTCGCGAAGCCGGCGCGGTGTAGCTGAACGAAGTCCATTCGCCAGAAGTAACTCGGCGAGCGGTACCGGCGTACCCACGTCGCGAATCAGAATCGCCAGGAGCCTCTTGCACTGCAAGCTCATCGGCTTTCCCTTACGCAGGATCGACGGCTCCGTGCAGCGATCGAAGTCCCTGCGCAGGTGTTCGTCGACGAGGCGGTCGACCGGAGGAGACCTCGCCCTCGTCGGGAACGTGCAGTTCTCCAAGACGTGATAGGGCCGAGTACAGCGCGTGAGGCTCGGTCGCCAAGAGGGCCAGCAGCCTTCGCGTTTCCCGGGTGGCCGGGATTCCAAGCTCGTCCAGCTCGAGGTCCACGGCCCCTTGATCTGGTGTCCACGTCATCAGCCAGCGGACCGCTTGGCGTTTAGCACGACCTCAATCTCGTCGGCGATGCTGGTCACAGCCTCGTGTTCCCAGAACCGCAGCACGGTCCAGCCTGCGCTCGTCAGCGCATCGTCGTTCCTTCGGTCCCGAGCGACGTTCGCGTCGAGCTTTTCGCGCCACCAGGCGCCATTCGCACGCGGATGCGTCGCGTGTTCGGGACAGCGGTGCCAGAAGCATCCGTCCACGAAGACAGCCACACGCATGCGCGGGAAGACAATGTCGGGCTCGCAACGAAGCCCTGGCAAGACGCGAAGGTGCTTGCGGAACCGGAGACCTCGCCGGAAGAGCTCAGAACGAAGTTTGCCCTCGAACGCGCTCTGCCGGGAGCTGTTCGCCACCATCGAGCGGCGGCTTGCTTCGGATGTCGCGGGCGGCCGATCGTGCGTGTTGCGCTGCACCTGGGCCTACCTTAGGCCCCGACAGCCTGGGCCGGAAGCTTCGCCTGGGGCGCGACGGCCAGGGAGTCCGCGTCCGGTGGTCATCGAGCGCGACTATGCGGCGGCTTGTACCGCAGCCTCGGGCGGCTTCCCAGCAGCAGGTACGCCGAAATCACGAGTCCTTCGCTCGTCGAGGCCCAGAGCGAGCTCCAATGCAATGCACTTCGCCAATAAACACGGGACCGCGTTGCCTATTTGTCGAGCCACCGATGTCATGCTCTGCTCTTCAGGGAGAATGAAGTCATCTGGAAAGCTCATGCAGCGCGCAGCCTCACGCAGGGTTATGGGGCGGTGCTCCGAGGGATGGAGGTAGCGACCCTTCTCAGGCTTGAAGAATTCTGTCCGAATCGTGTAAGCGGGTCTGTTCCACCAGAGCCTGCCGAAAACGTCGGTCGTGCCCGTTCTCTTGTTCAGCCAGCATGGCGGCGTGATGTCGGGTCGGCGCTGGGCGAGCTCGAACCGCCCTTCGCCCTGGTTAGGAATCGCCTTGTAACGAGCGACACTCGTGGCCGTCGGGTTTCGTGCGTTGTGCCAGCGCCGGCCGTCAGGTTGCAGCGGGAGCGGTGTCGGGTTCGTCACGGCCCATTCGAATGTCCGCCATTCTTCGTACTCGGTCATTCCAAGCGGTGCCGCGCCAGGCGGGAAGTGCGTAGGCGCTGGCAGTCGCGCATTTCCTTCTCTTACGCCGACGGCTATGGCGCGACGGCGGGTCTGCGGGACGCCGTAATCGGCGGCGAGCAGCACTCCTTCGACCACGTCGAAGCCGAGATTTCGGGCCTTGCTCTTGAACTCAAGGTACTCGGGTGATCCGAGGAGCTGTGGAACGTTTTCCATTACGAAAGAAATCGCGCCCGAGTCCCGAACAGCTATGTAGTAGTTACGCCATAAAGCTCGGCGCTCCAGACCCACGCCGTCACGGTTCAGAGCACTGAAGCCCTGGCACGGCGGCCCGCCGATGACCACGTCGGCCCGTGGCCAGGCGGGGACGTTCTCGATCCTGTCCGTTAGCACGTGATCGCCGAAGTTTCGGCGATAGGTCTCGGCGGCATCGGGATCCATCTCGACGGCGAAGCTAGGCGTGAAGCGACCGCTGTCGACGAATCCGCGCGTCATGCCGCCGCAGCCAGCGAAAAGGTCCATGAGGGTGTACTTGTGTGCCATTGAGTCTCGCGTTCGGCAGAGGCAGCTATCAATAGCCTTTGGCTCGGACGACTCGCGCGCTCCGGCAATTTGCGAGATGCCGGTGTGTTTCACGTGGCCAAGGCGAACGTCCGCATCGGCCTGCTGGCCGCCGCCACGACTATTGGCCACGGGCCGAGAGCCGGAAGGTCACGGGCTGACCGCGTCTGACAACAGCGGGTCGACTTCTACGCCGCGGTGTGTGCGGCAGGAGCGGCCTTCGACGAAGCTCTCGTAATCGAGAGACGTCGCCGAGACCCGAGGGGGCGCGCGAGGCTCAGCGCACCACCGCGGACCGCTCGCTCGCGATCACGTGGCGCGTTGGAAGCCCGGTCAGCTGCTCAACGCGACGCGGCAGATCGAGGCCGAGCCACCGCGAGAGGTGACGCGGCAGCGTGGCGACGATCACCTCGTCGAATCGCCCCGCGCTCCACACCTCCTGCACGGCGGCGACCGGATCGGCGTCGCCGACCACGCCCCTGGCCGTGATCCCCGCCGCGGCGAGGCGCGTCAGTGCGGCGTGCAGGCGCCGTGACGCCGACTGCTTGCCGCCGTGCGGGTCGACCACCTCCCAGGTGGCCGGCGCCAGCAGCGTGACGTCGATCGGCCCGTCGGCCGCTCGCTCCACGAGCGCGGCGTGGACCTCGTCGGAGTCGGCGGTCCGGTTCGCGACCACCAGTACCTTCACAGGCGCCGACATAGGACGACCCTACTCCCAGTGCGAGCGCAGCTGGGCGAACGAGTCCTCCAAGGACTGCGGCAGCACTCGGGTGTCCGCCGTGACGGCCATGAAGTTGCTGTCCGCCGCCCAGCGCGGGACGACGTGCAGGTGGACGTGACCCGCGAAGCCGGCGCCGGCGACCTCCCCCTCGTTGACGCCGAGGTTGAAGCCGTCGGGCGAGTACGCGGCGCGCACCGCGCGCAGCGCCCGCTGCGTCAACGTCATGAGCTCGAGCACCTCGTCGTTGTCGAGGTCCTCGATCGACGCCACGTGGCGATTCGGCGAGACCATCAGGTGGCCGCTGTTGTACGGGAACGCGTTGAGCATCACGAGGCAGCGCTCGCCGCGGTGGATCACCAGCCGGGCCTCGTCGTCGCCGGACTCGGCGGCGAGGCAGAAGATGCAGCCCTCGTCCTTGCGTTCACCCTGTACGTAGCTCATGCGCCATGGCGCCCACAGGCGCTGGCCCGACATCGGACGAGCATGGCGTCGCGCCTGCGACCGGTCAAGGGGCCGCCCGTTGCAGGCGGCCGCAGCGACCGCAAGCTGACCGGCTCCCTTGTGGTCGACGCGGTGCGGCGGGATCATTGTGACGCTTGGCACAACGTCGGCCTGTAGGGGGTACAGATGGAGGCCGCAGCTCGCAGGATCCTCATCGTCGCCAACCGGACGGCAGCCACGCCGCTGCTCATGGACGCGGTGCGTCAGCGCGCCGCCGAGGGGCCGTCCACGTTCGCGCTCCTGATACCCAACGAGCCCAGGAAGGGCGGAGCGGATTGGACGTTCGAGACCGCCATTCCGCTGCTTGAGCGTGCCGCCGGCGGAACGGTCGAGCGGATCGTGGGACTGGAGGACCCGTTCGAGGCCGTCACGTCCGCGTTGCAGGACCCCGGCTTCGACGAGGTGATCGTCTCGACCCTCCCCAAGCGTGTGTCCGAGTGGCTGCGCCGCGATCTGCCGCACAGGATCGAGAAGCTCGGCGTCCCGGTCACCACGGTCAGCCAGACGGAGGAGCGGCCGGAGGTGCCCGTGACGCCCGGCGTTCGATGAGAGAAGCCGCGATGTCGTGATTCCCGTCAGCTCACTCGGCGGGCAGGATGATCCACAGGGCGAGGTAGAGCAGGATCTGCGGGCCGGGCAATAGGCAGGAGAGCACGAAGAGCACCCGGACCTGCCACGGCTTCATGCCGAACCGCCGGGCGAGCGCCGCACACACGCCGGCCACGATCCGGCCGCGGTTGGGACGTACCAGGGCGGTCGATCGAGCCATGGCCCGAGCCTACCCGCCGGCGGGCCTTCAACTCCGCCCGCTGGGGGCGACCTGCGGCAGCGTCACCAGTGTGCCCGGCGGAGTTGTCAGCTCGAGTGATTTCGCCTCCAGGCTCGCGTCGCCGGCCTGCTCGAGCAGCGCATTGACGCGCTCTCCCGCCTCGGCGACGTCGTGGGCGTTGAACTCGAAAACGATCGTGGCGTGGAACTTCATCGCAGTGCCGTCCTCTCGGCGGTGAGCGCGACCTCGCCGAGCATTGCGCCGTGCCGGGCAGTGGTCAAGTGGTCGAGCGATCATTGGTGCCGATGCCTCGTCTCTACCTCCTGCGGCACGCGAAGTCGAGCTGGGAGGACGTCGGGCTCGCGGATCATGATCGTCCGCTGGCGCCGCGGGGCCGCCGGGCGGCGAAGGCGATCGGCCGCCACCTGCGGGACTCCGGCATCGAGCCAGAGTTCGTGTTGTGCTCCTCGGCGAGGCGCGCACAGGAGACGCTCGAGCGCACCGGACTCGCGGGCCGCGTGGAACCGGAGCTCTACGGCGCGAGCGCCGACGAGCTGCTTGCGCACCTCCGACACATCCCGCCGGAGGTGCGATCAGTGATGCTGATCGGCCACAACCCCGGCGTGCAGCAGCTCGCGCTCCTCCTCGCCCGACCGGGACCCAAGGTCGACGAGCTGGCGGTGAAGTTCCCGACCGCCGCGCTGGCGACGCTCGCGATCTCCAGCTGGGACTGCGCTGGGCCGCGACAGCGCTGAGCTGACGGACTTCATCCGGCCGCGCGACCTGGAGCGCTGAGGCTGACGATGCGGTCGACCGTGGCATCCAAGAGGATGTCGCCCCAGCGCATCGGGGGGCGGCGGAAGTCGAGCCTGAAGACCGTGAACGGACGGTTGAGGGGATCGCCCCGCGCATCGAAGCGAACGTCGCCGAGCAGGCCAGAGCGGATGTCCGTCTGCCGCAGAGCTGCGGCCACGGACGGCCGCGTGCCGTCGGACCGCGCGATCGCGTCGAGCAGGACTTCGGCCGACTGCGCTGCGGTGATCGCGTACGCGGGCAGCGGGCCGCGGGCGCCGGTCGCGTCGCGGAGACGGTCGGCGAACGCGCGGCCCGCCGGCGGCAGGCGGTCCGGCGGGAGCCCGGCCGTCGTCATGTACGCACCCTGCGCTGCCGCGGCGACCCGGCGCAGCGGGCGGTCGATGTCGATCCAACCGTCGTTGAGCAGGAAGCGCGGGTGGGGCCCGACGCGGGCGCGCAGGTCGGCGATCAGCCGGGCGCCGTTCGAGCATGCGCAACCGGCCAGCAGCACGCCGTCGGCGCCGGAGCGCCGGACGCTCGCGGCCACGTCGCCGTAGTGGGCGCGCTCCGGGTCCCAGCCCGCCATGCCCGCGACGCGCACGCCGAGCCAGCGCGCCGCGTCGCTGGCGTACCGGGCGAGCCCGTAGCCGAACCCGGTCTCGTCGTGGAGCAGGAACAGCCGCCGGACGCCGAGCTCGTGGGCGAGCGTGGCGAGCGCCGCTCCCTGGGCGTCATCGGGCGCGACGGTCCGCGCGTACGCGGAGATGCCGGTCGGCTGGTACCGGTCGGGCTCGTCGGCCGTGGTCTCGGGTCCGCTCTTCGTGAGCCCGACATACGTGTTGGACGGGCTGACCGCCGGGACGGGGCCGCCCGGCGCGCTGTTGAGGATCGGCAGCTCGATGCTCGAGCACCAGGAGTGGTACGGGCCGACGACGCCGATCACGCTCGGGTCGCGGGCGTAGGCCCGCGCGTTGGCGCTGCAGCGCTCGGGGTCGGTGTGCCCCTCGCGCTGCGAGGACGCGTCGCAGACCTGGAGGCCGATGCGGTGCCGGCCGGCGCGGAACCCGTGCTGCTCCAGCACCAGGCGAACGGCGGCGGCCATGCTCGCCGTTTCGCGGCTGCGGCGCCCGAGGAGCCGGACAGGCAGGTCCGCGGCGATCAGATAGCGCGGCGGCGCCGCGCCCGGGCCGATGACCGGCGAGCAGGCCGGCAGCGGGCGGGCGACCTGCGGGGCGGCGGCGGTCGCCGGCGCGGGGTTGCCGCCAGCGACGGTCACCCACACGGCGCCGGCGCCCGCAGCGACGTCGGTGGCGAGCCCGCCAATGGGGATGCCTGGCCCGGCCGCGTTGGTGCGCGGGTCGATTCGCACGATGGTCTGGTCGGCCGCGTTGAGCACCCACACCGCGCCCTCACCGGCCGCCAGCCGAGTGGGACGCCGGCCGACGCGGATCGTCGCGCTGACCGCGTTCAGGCGCGGATCAACGCGTGACACGGTTCCGGCGAGGCTGTCCGCCACCCAGATCGAGCCGAACCCGGCGGCGAGGCCGTAGGGTCCCGCCACCCGTTGGCCCGGCGCCGCGGCGATCGGGATCTCGGCCACGACTGCGCGGCGCTGCGGGTCGATCCTGAACAGCCGGTCGGAGGCGCTGCTCGCCACCCACAGCGACCCGGCCGCGAGGACGAGGCCGTCGACGGAGTGCTCGGCTCCGAGGCCGAAGTGCTGCACCGACGCCGCGGCGTCGATCGCGAACGTCGCGACGCGGTTGCGGACGTGGTTCGCCCACACGCGCCCTTCGCCGATGGCCAGCACGCTTGGTGTCGGCGGGGCGAAGTCGTCGCGCTCGTTGTTGCGGACGCGGACGGCCGTCGCCGCTCGCGACAGCGGATCGACGCGCGAGACCGTGCCCGTCGTGCTCCCGGTCGTCGCGTTGGCTACCCAGACGGCGCCGCCACCGAGCGCGACGTCCGCCGGCACGCGGCCGGTGCCGACGGTGCCGACGACCGCGCGCTTGCGCGGATCGATGTGCGAGAGGGTCTGGTCGCCGCCGTTGGCCACCCACACGCCGCCGGTCCCGACGGTCACGGCAACCGGGCCGGCGCCCACTGGCACCTCGGCGACGATGTGGCCTGAGCGGGGGTCGATCACGCCGACCGCGTTCGGCGCTACCGAGCCCAGCCGCGCCGTGCGCTCGCCGCCCGTGAGCGCGACCACTGCCGCCGCGAGGGCCGCGACGAGCACGAGCGCGCCCCCTGCCGCGAGCAGCACGCCCCCGCGGCGCCGTCTCACCGCGGGCAGCGGCTGCCGCCGCGGCGCCCCGAGTGCCGGGTCGTGCGCGAGGATCGCGGTCTGGAGCGCGCGCAGTCCCGGGCCGGGCTCGAGTCCCAGCTCGTCGCGGAGCTGCCGGCGGGCGTCCTGATAGGCCTCGAGCGCGTCGGCCTGGCGCGCGGATCGGTACAGCGCGAGCATCAGCTGGCCGCGCAGCCGTTCACGTAGCGGGTGCTCGCGCACGAGCGCCTCGAGCTCGGGGACCAGGTCCGCGGCCCGCTTGGTCGCGAGCTCAGCGTCGATCCGGTCCTCGATCGCGCCGATCCTCAGCTCGTCCAGGCGGGCGATCTCCCGCTGCGCGAACCCCTCGTAGGCGACGTCAGCCAGCGCCGGGCCGCGCCAGAGCGCCAGCGCTTCGCGGAGCCGTTCGGCCGCAGGGCGCGGCCTCCCCGCGCCGAGCAGCGCCCGGCCGTCGGCGACCAGCGCGGCGAAGCGCTCGGCGTCGACCGCGCCGGCCTCGGTCTGGAGCGCGTACGCGTGGCCGCGCGTCACCACAACACCGTCGCCCAGCGCCTTCCGCAGCTGCGAGACGTAGGTCTGCACGGTCTTCACGGCGGCGGGCGGCGCATGCTCCCCCCACAGCGCGTCGACCAGGCGGTCGGTCGAGATCGCCTCGCCACGATGGAGCAGGAGCAGTACCAGCAGCGCCCGTTGCTGGGGACCGCCGAGCCGGATCGGGCGACTCCCGTTGCGGACCTCGAGGGGGCCCAGAATGCAGAATTCCATCGCTCGCGTCCCCGGTCTCGGGGCCGACCCTACCGGCGGTCGCCGGTCGTGCCTAGGCGGACGTTTGCCGATTCTTGACCGGTCGCCGACGTTCGTTTACCGCGCAGCGGGAGCGTGCTGGGACCGATGCCGCGAGCCGTTCTAGCGATCGCCACATCCGTCCTGTTGTGGGCAGCGTCCGCCCCGGTTCCCGCCGGCGGCCAAACGCATGAGCGCGAGCCGCGAACGATCGTGGTGGAGGTCCGCGACCACGGATTCCAGTGGGCAGACGCCGCGATCGGCGCGCTGGCCACGCTCGGACTGGTCGTCGCCGGAGCGGGAGCAACGCTCGTGATCCGGCGCGGCCGGGCGTGACATCACCACAACCTGAAAGGAAGTCACCATGCACAGAGCGCGACTCGTGCTGCTCTCCGCGCTGGCAGCGGCGCTGCTGCTGCCGGCGACCGCGGCGGCGGCGCCGCCGCTGCGTCAGAGCGTCGAGATCGACGACAGCCGCGTCAGCGACGGCCTGACCCGGCTGTGCGGCGTTCCGGTCCTCGTCCACTTCGAGGGGACCCTGACCGCCACCTATTTCTATGACGCGAGCGGGACGCAGATCGTGCGTGAGATCGGCACCGCGCCGGACTTCAAGTTCACCGTCTCCTCACCGGTCGAGCTGGGCGGCAGCGGCCGGTCGTTCACGTCGCCGACCCCCGTCGTTGTGCACGTCGACTATCCGGAGGGAACGAGCGTCGGCAGCCCGGCGATCGTCACCTTTACGGGCCTGACGGGCTTCGCCGCGCCCGGCGTCGCGGGCGCCGGGCGGCAGGTCGTCGAGGGCGTCGTGACTGGCACGTCAGAGGACGGGCTGCCGCAGTTCGACGAGGTCGCCCTTCTCTCGATCGTCGGGAGCTACAACCGTGACGTCGACCCCCTCGCCGCGAGGTGCGGATTCCTCGCGGGCGAGTAGGCAGCGTCGACACGGGCGCGGGCCGCAGCCGGCTGCGGCCCGCGCCCGTGGAGGGTCTCCGCTACGGGATGGGAATCCCGCCGGTGCTGCGCTTCGCGGTCCAGGTGACGTTCTCGGCCTTGCAGTCGCCGACCGTCCGGCTCAGCGTTCCCGTCGCGCTGGTGCGCGTGGTGAAGCGGCCCTTCATCGTGAAGCCGTTGCCGGCGTACTTGAAGTTGCCGCGGCGGTCGATCTTGCCGCCGAGGATGACGTAGACGAGGTAGCGGTCGTCCTTGACCTCGCCCGACGCGCAGCGGAGCTGGGTGGTGGCGCCGATCTTGAGGATCTTGCGGACGGTGCCGTTGAACGACCCGTACTTGAACACCTTGAAGTCGACCGAGCCGGCGTACGGCTGTTCGGCCGGCTGCACCGTCGGGCCCGAGTAGTACCCGGCGAGTGGGACGGCGGCGCCGGCGGCGCCGGGCATGGCCGCCAGGAGGGAGCCGGTGACGAGGGCGGCGACCGTGGCGCCGCGCAGGGAGGTGCGAGGGGGCATGGGGAGGATCTCCTTTTGGTTCGTGAGGGTTCAGCCGCGCGGGATGGCGAGCGGGACTCGCGTGACCTTGGTGCCGGCACGGAGCGCCAGCGTGAGGCGGAGCGGCTCGGCGCCGGGCCGCACTCGGACCGAGACGGAGCGCAAATGCCGCGACACGAGCGCCGGAGCTGAGCGGACGCCCGGTCCGCGCACGACCACCCGTGCCGCGACGGAGCTGGCGATGCTCACCCGCAGCCGCCGGGCCGTCGGTCGCACGGAGTCGGGTGCGGCGAGTGAGAGGATCGCCGGCTTCACGGCCCGCACTCGCAGGCGCACCGACGCGGTCGCGCGGCGACCCAGCCGGTCGCGGGCGACGAGCCGGATGACGTGGCGGCCGGGCCGCAAGCCCGGTGGCGCTGATGGCGGGCCCGCTGCCGATCCGCCGGCGACCGTCGAACCACTGCAGGCGCTTGCCGCCGAGCCGGAGGTGCTGGTCGTCGTAGGCATCGCCGCCGAAGAACACCGCGTCGTCGGCGCCCGCAACGGCTCCGCCGCCCGGGCTCGTGATCCGCACGTTCGGCTTGTGGCCGACCGCGCGGAAGCGGGCCGACCGTGCCGCGGTCTCGTGGAAGCCGTCGTTGGCCCGCACGCGAATACGCGCCCGTCGCGAGGCAGCCAGCAGCCCGCTCGGCAGCCGCACGCTCGAGCCGCCGCGGCCGATGTGGATCAGCCGCCAGGTGCGGCCGTCGTCGACGGAGTAGTCGACCTTGACGAGCAGGCGGTCGCCGTCGGGGTCGGTCGCGCGCCAGCGGACGAGCGCGTCGCCGCTGCCGCCGACCCGCTGCCCGCCCCGCGGGGCGAGCACGCGCACCCGCGCCGCCCGCCGCGCTCGCCGCGCGGCTCGCGAGCACGGCGCCGTCGGCGCCGACGAGCTCCACGCGGGCGACGCCCGCAGCCGGGATGTCGGCCACGATCGACTCGGTGTGCTCGCCCGGATGTCCGTGCTCGTGAGAGACCTGCGGCGCCACCCGCGAGAGCACACCGCCCGCGGCGTTGCGCGCGACGATCGCGTAGCCCGCGTCCACCGGGCCGCCGCTCACCTCGCCCGTACGCGGCTTCACGCTGGTGATGCCGGCGGACGTGCCGTGCCCGAGCACCGTCGCTCGGACCCGCAGCACGCTCGCGGCCGCGGAGCGCGCCACGCGCGACGTCGCAGCCGTCGCCGCCTCGAGCGGAGCCGCCGACCCCGAGGCCGCGGTCCGCGCCGCCGAGGCGGCACGCGGCGCGTCTGCGCCGTCGCGCCCGAGCGCGGCGGCGATCTGCCTCAGGAGATCGACGTTCTTCTCCCACCCCCGGACCGAGGTCCACGCGCCGGAGTCGTCGTCATCCTTGCGGCAGTACGACATGTAGTCGTACCAGCGGGCCGGCTGGTAGTCCGGCGCCTTCGGATTGCTCGAGCCGAACGCGCCCAGCGCGCGCGGCGCGATGACCTTGCCGGTGCGGATGTCGTAGCCGACGCCGTCCATCGTCCCGCGGTTGTCGGGAGGCCATTCCTCGCCCGTCTCGCCGTCCGAGTCGCCGCCGCAGACCGTGTCGGCGTGCGCGCGGCCGAGGCCGTGCGAGAGCTCGTGCGTCTGCGCCGACTTCCACGAGGCCACCGCGAACGGCTGGTCGATGATCCACCCGCCGCCCGGCATGGGCGTCGCGAGCCGACCGCGGCTGTGGCCGCCGGTGCTGTACTTCGGGCCGTAGACGCCGAACAGCTGATCGGCGCAGAAGCGGCGAGAGCTGCACCCGCGCGGCTGGTCGTCGGCGTAGTCGTCGAGGCGGTACTTGGCCTCGCGCGAGCGATCCTCTTTCGTGTACTCCTTCTTGAGGTCGGTGATCTCCACCGAGCCGTAGTAGGAGACGGGGTCGAAGTTGTAGCCGTTCTCCTGCAGCGGGAGCAGCTGCGCGGGCTTCGCGAGCGCCTTCCACGGCGCGGGGCACCGGCGCGCGGCCGACTCGCTCGGCTCCTCGGCGGCGCAGCGCGCGAGCTCGCCCCGGAACCACATGCGGACGGTCGCGAGGTCGATGTAGCCCGTCGAGACGAACGGGATGCCGGTCATGCGGAACCGGTTGTTCGCCTGGCAGCCGGCCTCGACGCACTCGGCCGCACCGTGCCCGATGAACCTGAGCGGCTCGCGCAGCTCGGCCTCCAGGGTGACGCTGCCGGACGACCACGACGGCGGCAGGACGAACACCTCGCCGCCCTTCGGGTGCGTGCGCTCGGTCCAGGTCACGTGCGGGAACAGCCCGGACGCGACGTCACGCTCGCGCACGAGCGGGCTGCCCGGGAGCTCCTTGCCGTCGCGGAAGCCGCGCAGCACGATGCCGACGTCCTCGACGCCGCCGGCCTGCGTCGTGTTGGCGAACACGCGCGCCACGGTCTTCTTCGACCGCACGAGCCGGACGCCCTGGTACGCGCACGGGCGCCGCCGGGTTGGACGGGCTCAGGCGCGGCAGCGACGGCACCACCGCGCACTGCGAGTTGCTCGCGCACGGCGATGTGCTGGGCCTGGATGCCCTGCGTCACCTCGATGCCGGTGACGCGCAGGTCGTAGTTCCGGAAGACGTCGAGATCGAAGTGGACCGAACGGGGCGCCGGGCCCGCCTGCGCATTGCCCTGCGGGTCGGCGGTGACGGTGATCGGCTGGTCGCCGGCCGCCGGCGCGTTGTCCGCCGCGGTGAGCTCGAGCCCGACGCTGGGCGCGGCGCTCGGATTCCCGGGCACCCACCGCGCCGAGACGCCCTGCGGGAGCCCGCTCACGCTGAACTCCAGCGGGCCGGACGCGCCGTTCACGCGGCCGACGACGATCCGGGCCGTGGTCGACTCGCCCCGCCGCACGCCGACGTCCTCGCCCATCACCGAGTTCTGGTCGAGCGAGAGCCCGAAGTCGGCCGCCGGCGGAGGCGCGCCCGGCTCGGGCACGTCGAACGCGACATCGTCGATCTTCACAACCGGCACCGCGCCGCTGCCGACAGGCGCGACGCGGAAGTACGCGATCTGGCCGGCGGCGCTGTGGATCTCGAGCGGGACCTTGTAGCCGGCGCCGGGAGCCACGAGCGTCTGATTGTGCGCCCCGACGATCGGCGTGCCCGCGGCGTTGTAGCCGGTGAGCGCGATCGTGCGCGGTGGGCCGCCGGGCGCCATCCCCACGGTCACGCGGACGAAGTGCTTCGCGAACCGGAACTTGCCGTAGGTTCGCGCGTCGGGAAACTCGACGTTGTCGTCGTAGATGCTCGCCACCTTGGTCCCGGACGCGGCCTGGTCGCCGGCGTCCTCGACGCGCGGCAGCTCGCCGGCGGTCCCCGTGGTGAACTCGCCGAACGTCACCCCCTGCATCAGGCCGCCGGTGTGGAGGTAGCGCGTCGTGATCTGGGTGCCGACCGGTGCGTCCTCGAAGTCGACGACCGCCTCGGCGCCGGCCGCATGGGCCGAGGCCGACGCTGGGAGCGCGACGGCGACGACCACCGCGGCGACCGTCGTCAGCCAGGCAAGGCGACGGAGCTTGTCCGTCTCGTGAAGGTGCTGTTCGGGCATGGCGCGATCGTCACGGCACCCGCCAGGGATCGCTTCTGCACGATCCCTGGACCTGCCCGGGCGGTCACCCCCGCGGCTTAGGGGACATCCCTAGCGCCGGTCCGCCTGCGGGGTTAGCGTGGGCGTGTGCTGATCGGCCGTGACAGCGAATGCGCGCGGCTTGACGAGCTGCTCGACCGTGCCCGCGCGGGGCGCAGCGAGGCGCTCGTGGTCCGCGGCGACGCGGGGATCGGCAAGACCGCGCTTCTCGACTACGCGATCGACCGGTCCGCCGGGATGACGGCCGTCCGCGCCCTCGGAGTCGAGTCGGAGGCAGAGCTCGAGTTCTCGGCACTGCTCGAGCTGTGCTGGCCGCTGCGACACCACCTCGACGAGATCCCCGAGCACCAGGCCGACGGGATGCGCGCCGCGCTCGGGCTCGGGTCCGGCGAAGCGCAGGACCGCTTCGCGGTCGGAGCCGCGACGCTCAGCCTGCTCGCCGCGGCGGCGGAGGCCAATCCGCTGTTCGTCGTTCTCGACGACGCGCACTGGATCGATCGCTCGTCGCAGGACGCGCTGACGTTCGCGATCCGGCGGCTGAAGGCCGATCGCGTGGCGGTGCTCGCCTCGGCCCGCGAAGGCGAGCAACGCACCTTCGACGCGCCCGGCGTCGAGTCGATGTGGTTGACCGGCCTGTCTCGCGAGGCGGCCACGACCATCCTTCGCGACATCGCTCCGGAGGTCGCCGAGCGGCTGTTCGAGTCGGCGGGAGGCAATCCGCTCGCGTTGATCGAGCTCCCCAGCCTGCTGTCGGCCGAGCAGCTTGCGGGGAGAGCGCCTCTGGACGATCCGCTCCCGGCCGGCTCGTCCGTCGAGCGCGCGTTCGCGCGGCGTGCCGAGGCGCTGCCCGAGGACGAACGGCGGGCGCTGCTGGTCGCGGCGGTGAGCAGCTCGAGCGATCTGGAGCCCGTCGTGGCCGCAACCATCGCCCTGGGGCTGGCGCCCGAGGCCCTGGAGCGGCTCGAGGACGCGGGCCTGCTCCGGCTCAGGCACGGGGCGCTCGAGTTTCGCCATCCGCTGGTGCGGTCCGCCGTGTATCACGCCGCCGCGGCGTCAGAGCGCCGCGCCGCGCACCGGGCGCTGGCCGACGTGCTCGGCCCGTCGGGCGCCGAGGCGCGCGCGTGGCACCTGGCGGGCGCCGCTCTGGGTCCCGACGAGGTGGCGGCCGAGGCGCTGGCGCAGGCGGCGGAGCAGGCTCGGCGGCGGAGCGGCTACGCGGCCTCGGCAGCGGCGTTCGAGCGCGCGGCCCGGCTGAGCCCCGACCCGAGGGCCGGGCTGGAGCGGCTCGCGGCCGCGGCGGACGCGGCATGGCGGGCCGGGCGCACGGACGCAGCCGCCGCGCTGATCGCCGAGACGCTGGCGGGAGTCGGCGATGGCCCGGTGCGCGCCGAGGCGCTGCGGCTGCAGGGCGCGATCGAGTTCTTCTCCGGACGGGCCGACCGCGCCGCGACTGCTCTCCTCGACGCCGTCGCGCTGCTGGAGCACTCGGACCGGAGCGCAGCGGTCGCCGCCGCGGCGGACGCGGTGAACGCCCTGATCCGCGTGCGCGAGCCCGCGCTGGCGGTCGAGACCGCGCGCAAGGCCCGGGCGCTCGCAGCGCCGGACGGCGGCGAGACGGATGCGGAGGCCGCGGTCGCGCTCGGGTACGGGCTGTGCTTCGCCGGCCGCTTCGCCGAGGCCAGGCCGCATCTGCAGCGGGCGGTCGAGCTCGTCGGGGCGACGAGTGCCGATCCGCTCCGAGCGGGCCGGCTGTCAGCGGCGCTCGGATGGCTTGGTCTCCACGAGCTCGCCCATGACACCCTCGCGGAGACCGTGCGACGCGCCCGGGCGGCCGGCGCGGTCGGCTCGCTTCCCCACCTGCTCGCCAGCTCCGCCTGGCAGGCGCTGCATGCGAGCCGCTGGAACGAGGCCCAGGCGGATGCCGGCGAGGCGCTCGACCTGGCGGACGAGATCGACCAGCCCGTGACCGCGACCCAGGCGCTGGGCGTGCTCACGTGGGTCCACGCGCTGCGCGGCGACGAGGCGCAGTGCCGCGCCTATGCCGACGAGACGCAGCGTCGCGCCGCAGCGTTCGGGTTCCGGCTGTACCAGCTCCTGGTCTCGCACTGCCTGGCGCTGCTCGACCTCGGGCTCGGGCGCGTCGACGAGGCGATCGGCCGGCTCGAGGACGTCGCCCGCCACGCCGACGAGCGCGCGCTCTACATCCCCGGCGTCTCGCCTCAGCTCGAGCTCGCCGAGGCCTTCGTGCGCGTCGGGCGCGTCGCGGACGCCGAGGCGATCCTCGCGGCGTTCGAACGCTCGGAGCTCGCGTCGGCGCCGTTGCCGGCGGCCCTCGCCGCGCGCTGTCGCGGCCTGCTCGCCGACGGGGATCACTTCGAGCAGGCCATCGCCCTGCACGAAGCGGTCCAGAGCCCGTTCGCGCTCGCCCGGACCCGTCTGTGCCACGGCGAGCGGCTGCGCCGCGCGGGGCGGCGCGTCGAGGCGCGCGAGCAGCTCCGGCCGGCGCTCGAGGCGTTCGAGCGGATCGGCGCGAGGCCGTGGGCCGAACGGGCGCGTGGCGAGCTGCGCGCGACCGGCGAGACGCTGCGGCGCCGACTGCCGCATGAGGCGGAGGAGCTGACCCCGCAGGAGCTCCAGATCGCGCTCCAGGTGGCCGAGGGCAAGGCGAACAAGGAGGTCGGCGCGGCGCTGTTCCTGAGCCACAAGACCGTCGAGTTCCACCTGAGCCGGATCTACCGCAAGCTCGACATCAACTCCCGCGCAGCGCTGATCCGGAGGTTCGCCTCCGAGGCCGTGCCCTCAGGCGTGTGAGGGCGCCCGGAGATCGGTCGCGAAGCGCCTGATCAGCTCGCCGCGCGAGTGGATGCTCAGCTTGCGGTAGATGCGCCCGAGATGGAACTCGACGGTCTTGTGGCTGATGAAGAGGGCGGCGCCGACGTCCTTGTTCGACTTCCCCTCGGCGACGTGGATGGCGATCTGCAGCTCCTGCGGCGTCAGCTCCTCGGCCTCGTCCAGCTCCCGTCGCCGGAGCCGCTCGCCGCTGGCGCGCAGCTCGGTCCGCGCGCGATCCTCCCACGGGGTGGCTCCGAGGCGCTCGAACGTCGCGAGCGCCGCGCGGAGCTGCTCGCGCGCCTCGACGCGCCGCCCCGCGCGACGGAGTCGCTCGCCGAAGCAGAGCTGCGTGCGGGCGCGCCCGAAGACGTCGTCGTTCTCGGGGTGGAGCTCGAGCGATCGGCGGAAGTGGCCCTCGAAGTCGTCATCGACGAGCCCGGCGCACCGCGCGGCGAGGACGGCGGCGAAGCGCGGGCTGCCGCCGGCGCGGAGCCGGGCCAGCGCCGCGCGGGCGTCGTCGATCCGTCCCAGCCGCACGTAGGTCTCGACGAGGTCCGGGATCGGGACGGCCTCGACGGCGTGGACGCCGACCTCCTCCGCCCAGCCGGCGCTCCTCTCGAGGCTCGCCGCGGCCGCCTCGAGGTTCCCGAGCGAGAGCTCGAGGATCCCGATCACACACGCGTTGAACAGCGCGCGGTTGCCGAGGCCGAGCCTGCCGGTGATCGCTTCGACCTCGTCGCAGTGGCTCCGGCATTCGGTCTCGTCGCCGCGCTGCGCCTCGATGATGCTCAGCTCGGCCAGGCAATCGACCATCATCGTCGTCTGCTCCATCTCGCGAGCGAGCGCGACCCCTTCGCTCCCGGCGGCGAGGCCTTCCTGCCAGAGGCCGACGCGCCTGCATGTCCAGGCCACGACGATGAGGGCGTAGGGGAGGGCACCGATCGCGCCCTGCCGGCGGGCCAGCGCCGCAGCCCGCGCCGCGTGCTCGTGCGCCTCCACGCCGCGCTCGAGCCAGCAGAGCGCGATCGCGGCGCGGCTCACGACCCGCGGCTCGCTCTGGAGCGCTTCGCTCGCATGGAGGATCGCGAGCGCGCGCTCGAACATCGGCCCACCGATGTCGGCGTGACCGGCGAAGAAGAGCAGCTCGGCGAGGTTCACCTCCGCCATGAAGTCCGCGTAGCTGCCGTCCTGCGGCGCCAGCTCGCGCGCGCGAAGCGCGGCCTCGCCGCCCGCGTCCGGCTCGGCCGCGTAGATGCACGCCTCGACGGCGTCGGCGAGGATCGCCACCGCCTTCGCAGGATCGAGCTCCTCGACGTGTCGCGCGGCGTCGACCAGCCGCCGGTGGCCCGCCATAGGCGGACCGTCGTAGTACTCGATCTTGCCCAGGAGGTGGAGGGCGTCGGCGCGCAGCTCCGGATCAGGGCAGCCCTCGAGCGCGGCTTCGAGCAGCACGCGGGACGACTCCGAACGACCGGCGAGCCAGTAGGCGTCCGCCGCTCTCACGAGCCGCCGCCTGCGCTCGTCACCCTCTGGCGTGAGGTGCGCGGCGCGCTCGAGCGCGGCGGCGGCGGACGCGTACCCCGAGCGCAGCAGCGCGTGCTCGGCCGCGGCGGCGAGCGCGCTCGCGGCCTCCTCGTCGGGCCCGAGGGTGGCCGCCGCCAGATGCCACGCGCGCTGCTCCGGCTGGAGGCGGAGCGTCGTCGTCAGTGCGCGGTGGGCGGCTCGCCGGTCCGAGGGCGCGGCCGTGTGGTAGACGGCCGAGCGCACCAGGGGATGGCGGAAGCGGATGCGGCCGCCGCGGACGTGAACGAGCCCCGCGTCCTCGGCGGCCTCGAGCGCAGAGGCGTCCGCGCAAAGCTCCGCCGCCGCCTCCGAGACCGTGGCCATGTCGTCGGTCGTCGAGACGGCCGCGACGAGCAGCGCGCGCTGGGCATCGCGTGGGAGCGCGCGCGCACGGCCCGCGAAGGCGCGCTCCACGCTCGCGCCGGCGGGCAGCGGATCCTCCAGCGGCTCCCTCCCCGCGAGCTGCCTCGCGGAGAGGACGCTCGGCAGCTCCAGGAGCGCGAGCGGATTCCCGCCGGTCGCCTGCCAGAGCCGGTCGGCGACGTCCGGCCCGACGCCGTCGCGCGCGAGGAGACTCGACGCGGATGTCCGGTCGATCCCGGCGACCCGGAGGGAGTCGATGCCGGGCGCCTCGAACGTGGGTTCGTCACCTTCGCGTGTCGCGAACAGGACGCAGACCGGATCCGCTTCGAGCCGGCGTGATGCGAACCGGAGTGCGTCGGCGGACGGGCGGTCCAGCCAGTGCGCATCGTCGATCACGACCAGCACCGGATGGGCCTCACCCGCGGCGGCGAGGAGCGAGAGGGTCGCGGCGCCGATCATGAAGCGGTCGGCGGCGCCCGTGGCGGCGAGCCCGAGTGCGGCGCGCAGCGCCTCGGCCTGCCCGGCGGGGACCTCGTCGATGTGGTCGAGCATCGGCCGGCAGACCTCGAGCAGCGCCGAGAAATCGAGCTCGGTCTCGGACTCGACGCCGAGCGCGGAGACGACCTTCATGTCCTGCGCGCGCTCGACCGCGTACTCGAGCAGCGCCGTCTTGCCGATGCCCGCATCGCCGCGGAGGACGAGCGCGGCGCTGCGGCCGCCGCGCGCCCGTTCCAGCACCTCGTCGATGCGTACACACTCGCTCTCGCGACCGACCAGCACGCGAGCAACGCTAATCCGTGCGCGACGGCGCGGCTAGGGATTCCCCCTACGCGGTGCGCTCCCGCCTCCCTTCGCCTTTGGGGATCGCGCAGGCGCGAGCACGATCCCGGCCCCAGATGCTTGCCGGGCCCTGATCACGCCGACCGAAAAGGCGATCGCGATGAAGAAGTACGCCGTTCCACTCGTCGGGCTGCTCGTAGCCCTCACGCTCCCGAGCCTCGCGCAGGCGAGCCCGAAGCCCGGCACCATCGTCAGCAGCGAGCCGATGACGCTCACTCCCAGCCTCGATGCGCTCGCCACCGGCAAGCGCATCAAGTACGTCTCGACCGACCCGAGCGGCGAGCCGATCGTCGTGTCGGGCGCGGTGCTGACCCCGCGGCCGGAGGTCGCGCAGTCACACAAGGAGAACGCCACGCGCACGGTGGCGTGGGCGCACGGCACGACGGGGGTCGCCGACCAGTGTGCGCCGTCAGCGACCGACCATTTCGACCTGCCCGTGTATGACGACTACACCCGCGTCGTCGCCGGCTACGTGAGCCAGGGCTGGACCGTCACCGCCGCCGACTACCCCGGCCTCGGCACGCCGGGCCCGCATCCCTACGTCACCGGGAAGAGCGAGGGGCGTTCCGTCATCGACTCGGTCCGGGCGGCCCGGAACCTCGACCCGGAGCTCTCGGACAAGTGGGTCGTGAGCGGGCATTCGCAGGGCGGGCAGGCGGCCATCTTCGCCGGCCAGCAGGCCGACACCTACGGCAAGGGCCTGCACCTTCGCGCCACGGTCGCCCTGGCGCCGGCCTCCAACCTCGAGCGCATCGTTCCCGCGGTGGTCGGCACGCCCGTCCAGGGCTACCTCGTGATGGCGATCTCCGGCCTTGTGGCGCTCGATCCGACCGTGCACCTGGACCAGGTGCTGGCTCAGCCGGCCCTCGATCGGATCGACGTGCTCGAGAGCGGATGCTTCGACGAGGTCATGGCGGCGTTCGGCGACCTGACGGCCGACGAGCTCCTCGTCGGCGGCGAGCTGTCCGACGCGATCCTCGCCAAGTTCGCCGCGAACAACCCCGGGCAGGAGGCCCCGGGCTCACCGGTCCTGCTCGTCCAGGGCCTGAGCGACGACACCGTCCCGGCCGACGCGACCCGGAGCCTCGAGGGTCAGATGTGCACGCTCGGCGGGTCGGTGCAGCTGGCCGAGTACCCCGGCCTCGGTCACATCGACCTCCTGCCGGCGGTTCAGGACGATGTCATCGACTACATCGCCGCCCGGTTCAAGAAGGAGCCGGCCCCGAGTAGCTGCTGACGCCGCGACGTGAAGCGCGCGACCTTCCGGCCCGGAAGGTCGCGCCCGCCGCGACCACCGCGACGAGCAGCGCGACGGCGACAAGGGGGACGATCGGCGGCCCGTCGCTCGATGTGACCGCCGGCGCCGGACGTGGCGAGGCGACGTCCGCGTCGGCGGTCGGGAAGCCCTGGAGCTGGGCGGCCGGCAGAGCCGCAAGACCGGCTGCCAGGCGATCGAGACGGCGGCCGACGACCGGCCTGACGGCCAGCCAGTTGCCGTCCTCCGCCAGCATCCGTCCCGCCGACGGCACCCACGACGACTGGACGCGCCCGAAGACCTCGTGACCGTCGCCGATGGCCATCGTCAGGCGGTAGAAGGGCGCCGGAGCTTTCGGCGCGCTGGTCGGGGGCCCGACGTCGATCATCCCGCTCATCAACGATGGGTCCTTCGACGTCGAGCAGCCGCCCGCGCCGCAGACCGTGACCGATTGGATCTCCTTGGCCGTCGCGGGGGCGGCGACGGCGAGAGCGGCCAGAAGGACGGTGAGGAGGGCGAGGCGTCGCATACACGGGCTACACCGCGCCTCGCCCTCCGGTTCCCCGAGAAAGGGCCCGCGGCGCCAGTAGGCGACCGCGGGCCCGGTGGCTTCCCCCCGACCGGGTGCTACGTCAGGCGTCGTCCTTCTGCGACACGCACTTGCCGAAGGCGTTGCGCTTGTTGCCGTTCTTGCCGTACTTGGCCTCGAACGCCTTGCGGCTCTCGGTCGTGTCGCCGCGCTCGGTGTCGCAATCCTCCGCGGCGCTCTTCTGCTCGGCCGCCGCCTCGGCGTCCTCCGCGTCCTGCTCGGCCCGCTTCGCCTTCGCCTTCCCAGACACGCACTTGCCGAACGCGTTGCTCTTGTTCCCGTTGGTGCCGTACTTCGCCTTGAAGGCCTCACGGGTCGCGTCGGTGTCGCCGCGTTCCTCGCGGCACTCCTGCGAGGCGTTCTTCGCGGCCGCCTTGCGCTCGGCCTTCGCCTCCTTCGACTTCTGCGACACGCAGGCGCCGAAGTTCTTGAACTCCGCCTTGAACGCCTCGCGCGTGGCGTCGGTCGTCCCGCGCAGGTCGCGGCACTCCTTCTGCGCTTCGCGCTTATCGGCCTTGCTCGGCTTCGCAGCGGCGGCGCTGGCCGGAGCAGCGAGAACGGCGATCGCGCCGACGATGATGAGCAGTCGCTTCACGGTGGTTTGCCTCCAAAGGTCCTGTTTTCTCCCTTCAGAACGGCTGGACCGTCAAGAAGTTGGAGGGTCAGCAGATGATTAGACTCGGCCCGAGAGGAGATGGGCGCTTCGCGGTACGTCGTTTCGATCGCTCTGATCGCGCTCGCCTATTACGTCGCGGGCCGGATCGGGCTGGAATTGGCGTATCTCGACGGCGCCGTCGCGGCGGTGTGGCCGCCGGCGGGGCTGGGGCTGGCGGTCCTGGTCCTGTACGGCCCTCGCGTGGTGCCGGGCATCGTCATCGGCGACCTCCTGCTCGGGGACTTCTCCACGCCGCTCGGCACGGTGCTGGCCCAGACGGTCGGGAACACCGTGGCGCTCGTGCTGGCGGCCCTGCTGCTGCGGCGGCTGACCGCCGGCCGCTCGGCGCTCGACCGAGTCGGCGACGTCGTGGCGCTGATCGTCGCGGCGCTCGTCGCCGCGGTCGTCAGCGCCGCGTTCGGGCCGACGGCGCTCTGGCTCGGCGACGTGATCTCGACCAGCGAGCTCGACGACGTCTATCGGACGTGGATGCTCGGGGATGCCAGCGGCGTGCTGGTCGTCGCACCGGCCGTGCTCACATGGGCGGCGCTCGGCGTGCGCGGCATCCGGCGCCGCGATCTCGTCCAGGGCGGCGTGCTGCTCGCCGTTCTGCTGCTCCTCGCCGAGCTGGCACCGCAGCGCGACGTCCCGTACGTCGTCTTCCCCGTGCTCCTGCTGGCCGCCCTGCGCTTCGGACCGCGCGGCGCGGCGACGGCGATCCTCGTCGTCTGCTCGATCACGGTCTGGAACACGGCACAGGAGGACGGGCCGTTCGTGCGCGACTCGGTCACCGACAGCCTGCTCGCGACCCAGCTCTTCATCGCCATCGCGGCGGTCACGTCGCTGCTCCTGGCCGCCGTGACGGCCGAGCGTAGCCGTGCCGAGCGGGCCCAGCGCGAGCTGGCCGGGGAGCAGGCGGCGCTGCGCCGGGTCGCGACGCTGGTGGCGAGCGACGCCGAGCCGAGCCGCGTGTTCGAGCAGGTGACCGAGGAGGTCGGGCGGCTGCTGGGCCTGCCGGGGGCGAACGTCATGCAGTACGACGGCGGGCGGACCGTCACCGTCGTCGGGGCGTGGAGCGAGGACGGGCCGCCGCGGTTCCCGGTGGGCGAACGGTTCGATGTCGATGGCGACACGGCCGTCGCCCGGGTCGTGCGGACCGGCCAGGCGGCACGCGTCGACAGCTACGAGGACACGAGCGGGACGCTCGCCGCGGCGCTCGTCGGTGCCGGCTACCGGGGCGCGGTCGCGGCGCCGGTCAACGTCGGCGGCCACCTGTGGGGCGCCCTGGCCGCCGCGAGCACCTCGGCCGAGCCGCTCCCGCGGGGCATCGAGCGGCGCCTGCTCGACTTCGCGGACCTCGTCGCGCAGGCGCTCGCGAACGCCGACGCGTACGAGAAGCTCGCCCGCTCGCGCGCCAAGCTCGTGGAGGTCGGTGACGCCGAGCGCCAGCGGCTCGAGCGCAACCTCCACGACGGCGCCCAGCAGCGCCTGGTGTCGGTCGCCCTGGAGCTCAACATGGCGGCGGCCAAGCTCGACCGCGACCCGGCGGGCGCGCGCGAGCTGCTGTCGAGCGCGCAGACCGATCTCGCCCGCGGCCTCGAGGAGCTGCGCGAGCTGGCGCGCGGCATCCATCCCGTGGTCCTCACCGACCGCGGCCTCGGCCCGGCCCTGGATGCCCTCGTGGCTCGCGCCCCGGTGCCGGTGGAGGTGACCGGCGTGCCGGAGGAGCGGTTTGCCGCGCCGGTCGAGGCTGCGGCGTACTACGTGGTCGCCGAGTCGATCACGAACGTCGCCAAGTACGCGCAAGCCTCGAGCGCGACGGTCAGCATCGGCCGCGCCAACGGGGCCGCGACGGTGACGGTCTCCGACGACGGCGTCGGCGGCGCCGATCCCGCCGGCGGCTCAGGGCTGCGCGGGCTTGCCGCACGCGTCGAGGCGCTCAACGGGCGGCTCGAGGTCGACAGCCCGCCCGGCGGCGGCACACGCATCACCGCGCAGATCCCGCTGGCTTGAGCGCCGGAGCCGGCAATAGCCTGTGCCGCGTGGCGACCATCGGGGTGATGCGCGAAGGTCCGCTTCACGCCGCCGTGAAGGCCCTGCTGGCCGAGCCCGGCGACCGCCTCGAGGTGCCGGTGGGGCGGTTCGTGATCGACCTCGTCCGGGCCGACGGCGAGCTGGTGGAGGTGCAGACCGGCGGCTTCGGCCCGCTCGGCCGCAAGCTCGACGCGCTGCTCGACGAGCACCGCATCCGGGTCGTGCACCCGGTGGCGGCCGAGCGCCGGATCGTCCGGGTCGACGAGCACGGCCAGGTGCTCGGCGCCCGCCGCTCGCCCAAGCGCGCGACGGCGGTGGCCGTGTTCGACCAGCTGGTCGCGTTCCCGTCGCTGCTGACGCACCCCAACCTCACGATCGAGGTGCTGCTGCTGCGCGAGGACCACATCCGCCGACCTCAGCCGACAACGAAGCGCGGGCGTACCCGGGACCCGGGGGAGCGGCGGCTCGTCGACGTGCTCGATCGCGTCGCGCTGCGCACGCCGGAGGACATCCTGGCGGCGCTGCCGGCGCTCCCGCGCGAGCCGTTCAGCACCCGCGAGCTGGCCACGCTACTGCGCTGCAGCACGCTGCTGGCGCAGCGCACGGTCTACTGCCTGCGGACGATCGGGATCGTCGAGCAGGCCGGCAAGCGCGGCCGCGCCCCGCTGCACACGCTTGCAGGCTGACCGGCGGACTTGACCCGCGCCTCGCGCTGTGGTCGGCTCGCCCCCATGGCGACCGTTCAGCAGGCCACAACGCCCACCTCTCAGCCCGGCAACGGCAAGCCGTCGGACGTGGCGACCGCGTTCACGGACGCGCTCGTGTCCGCCGTCCGTGCGCAGGAGACCGCCGCCGCGGAGTCGCATGTCACCGCCGCGGTCACGCTCGGCTGGTACGTGGCGGCGCTCGCCCATCCGGGGCAGCTCCGGCTGACGGCGGCCGCCGCGCGCGGCGACCTCGGGCCGGTCACCGGCATCACGGACACGCTCATGGTCGACTTCTGCGCCAGCCACGCGAAGGTCGCGTTCGCGAAGCTGACCGACCTCGTCACGAAGGCCACGCTGGAGCTGCCCTCGCAGGAGCTGGAGAACTGCCTCGCGGCCGCGGATGCGGACGCTCGCCGGGGTGCGGCGGCCGACCTCGACGGCAAGGCGCTCGGCGTCCTCAGCGCCACCGACATGCGGCTCGGCAAGGCGTACGCCGTCGGGCGGGCGCTGCTCCAGCTCACGTCCCGTCCTGACTCCGAGACGACGCTCAAGAGCCACCTCACCGGCCCGGCCGTCGCGCCCGTCATCGCCGCCATCGACGACCTCGGCTCCGCGCTCGCGCCTCACGCCGGCCACAGCGTCCGCGCTTCGATCCACGAATGGCGCGCGTCGATCGAGTCACGCAGCTCGGTCGCGCCCGAGAAGCCCGAGACCTGGCTCCTGCTCGCCCGCCAGGGGGAGCTGTGGCGGTCGCTGCTGGCGGGGGAGAAGTCCGGCACCGACATGCTCGAGATCGACGACTACCTCGACGCGGCCGAGCGGCTGTCGCGCCGGATGCGCAGCCTGGCCGGGACCGTGCTCAAGCGGTTCTGGCTGCTCGTGGTGCTGATCGTCGCCCTCTTCGCCGGCGGCGTGGCGCTGATCGTCATCACCGACACCGACGCGGCCGTCGTCGCCGGAGCCGGGACGATCCTGGCCAGCGTCGGCCTGACCTGGCGCGGGATCGGGCGGTCGGTCGGGACCCTCGCCGCGAAGCTCGAGCGCCCGCTGTGGGGCGCGGAGCTCGACGTGGCGATCACGCAGTCGATCACGTTGCTGCCGCGGGAGAAGGGCCGCGATGCGACCGAGCTGCGACGCAAGGTCGCCGTGGCGCTCGGCGATCGCGAGTGACTACCGCACGACGAGCGTCTGCGCCATCGTCGTCGGGTGGACGAGGCACGTGAGCCGATACTTGCCCGGCACCTGCGGCGTGAAGCTGTAGCTGCCGCTGGTGCGGCCCCAGTACAGCGACGAGAAGCCGCGCGGCCCGTTGGCGACGGTCACGGTGTGCGGGGCCGCGCCGACGAAGCGCCACGTCACCGTCTCGCCCACGTTCGCGGTGACCTTCCCGGTCGCGAAGTAGCCGTCGTCGACGTCGAGCGAACCGCCGGTGAACGTGCGGAAGGCGCCGGTGGGCCGTGCGAGCTGGGGCACCACGAGGCCGTAGTTCGGCGTGCGATCGAAGCGCTTCGGCCGGTTGAGCTCGACGATGTCGTCGGGAAGCGGCCCGCAGCGCTCAACTGACGCGTCCGGGACGAGCAGCGCGGCCCAGAAGCCCATCGCCGCGACGTGGAGGTTGTGGTTGTCGTGCACCGCGGCGCGGCGGATGACCTCGCCCTCGGCGATCGGGATGCCGCGCACCGTCGCGTAGCTGCCGCTCCCGATCGGTCCGGGCTCGTGGAGGATCGGGCGGATCGTGTTGTAGATGTGGTTCGGCCGGCCGTGGTAGACCGGCGCCTTCAGGAGCTGCCGCCCGCACGTCTGGCTCTCGAGCACGTGGTACTTGCCGCCGCCGTGCTGGTGCGAGTACGCGACGAGCAGGCGGCCGCTGAACGGCGCCGTCCAGGTGCTCTCGTCGACGTATGTCGAGCCAGGCGGACCGCCGCCGGGGACGTCGTAGGCCATGCCGTTCAGCAGCGTGCTGCAGTTGCCGAACACGACCGGTTTGGCCGCCTCGCGCTTCTCGGTCGTGTAGTACACACGCGTGCGCACGTAGAAGCTCTTGGGCCGCTTGTAGTGGTTCATGACCATCGCGGTCAGGTGCCAGTCGGGCGCCGTGCCGTCGGCCCGGCGGTTGCGGATCCCGTAGCGATCCCGCAGCGCCTTGGGGATCTCCCTGATCGTGCGGCCGAGCGGGTGCTCCTCGCCGCGCCCGCCGATGAAGCCCAGCCCGCGCCAGCATCCGCCCGCCACGTCGTCGTCCACCCGGCCGGGCGCGTAGTAGACGAAGTGGTGGACCATCATCTTGCTCACGGGGAGCGGCTTGGCGTTCGGGCGCTTGGAGTCGACGAGCGCGGTCTCCTTGTAGCCCAGGATGTAGCCGGGCTTCGCGGGCGCCTCGCGGCCGTTGGCCCGCAGCGTGAGCTCATGTGTGTCGTGCACGTACGGCAGCGAGTCGATCCGGGGCGAGTACAGCGTGAGCACGCGCTCCTTCGCGCCCGCCGCGGGGGCCAGCATCAGCAGTGCCACGATCGCGGCCCACAGGCTCTTCGTCACGCCGAGAGCCTACGCCCTCGCGGTCGTCTAGGCCTGCAGGAACGCGACGACGGCCAGCACCCGCCGGTGATGCTCGGAGCTGTCGGGCAGGTCGAGCTTGCCGAAGATGCTGGTCACGGTGCGCTCGACCGCCCGCGGGCTGAGGTACATCGACGCCGCGATCGACTGGTTCGAGCGTCCCTCGGCCATCAGCGAGAGCACCTCCCGCTCGCGGTCGGACAGGCTCGCCAGCACGTCCTGGTGACCGCTGCGACCGACCATCGCGGAGACGACCTTGGGATCGAACGCGGTGCCGCCCGACGCCACGCGGTCGAGGGCCGAGTTGAACTCGTCGAAGTCGTAGACGCGGTCCTTGAGCAGGTAGCCGACGCCCGACGCGTCGTCGGCGACGAGCTCCGCCGCGTACGAGGGCTCGAGGTAGGAGGAGAGCACGAGGATGCCCACGTCGGGGTGCTTCGCGCGGATCTCCCGTGCGGCATGCAGGCCCTCGTTGGTGTGCGTCGGCGGCATCCGCATGTCGATGATCGCGACGTCGGGCGAGTAGGAGCGGACCTTCATCAGCAGCTCGTCGCCGTTCCGTGCCTCGCCGACCACCTCGTGGCCGACGTCGCGCAGGAGCGACACGATGCCCTCGCGCAGCAGCGCGGTGTCCTCGGCCACGACGACCCGGAGCCTGCGTACGGCGCGAGCTGTGGAGTCGGCCGACACCACCCGATCCTCTCGCAGCAGGTCGCGGCTGTCGAGGAGCGCCGTCACGCCGCGAGCTGGAGGCCGGTGGCGCCGGAGAGCATCTCCGCGGTCACCACGTCGAACGCGGCGCTCCACGCGTGCTCGTGCTCAGGGCGCCAGGCTTCCCCGGCCACCTCGGCCATCGAGGCGATCAGCGCGCCGCCGACGATCGGGTAGTGCTCCGGCTGCGCCCCGTACGCGACGTGCCGCTCGCCGAGCGAGCGCAGCGTCGGGGCGATCCGGTCGAGGTCGCGCAGCGACTTGCGGAGCAGCACCAGCGCGGACAGCAGCATCGCCTTCTGCCGGCGCATGTCGGTGCCGGCGAACAGCGGCCGGACGGAGGGCGCGGCGGCGAACAGGTTCGCGTAGAAGCGGTCCATCAGCTCGTCGCCGCGGGGGGCGATCAGGTCGAAGCTCGTTTCGAGGGCTTCCAGGTCGAGTTGCATGCCGAGGAGCCTCCCGCCGGAGGCCGTGCAGGGGAAGGTCTCCGCCCGCCAGAGACGTGGCGGGCGACCGCCAACCGTGGTGCGGCTGGCTCGACCGCGTTCGGCGCTGCGCCGCCGCGACGTTGGCGGCGCCGGGCCTCCCCAGCGCGGCGCCGCGCGGGGCAGGCTCCGCCACTATGAAACTCCTCTCGCTCCCCCTCGCCGCGATGCTGACGCTGGCGATCGTGCCGGCCGCGCAGGCGGCGCGTCCCGATCTGCGCATCGCGTCCGTGTCCGAACCCACGGCGCCCGTCGCCGCCACCACCCCGGTCAAGCTCCGGGTCAAGGTGGCCAACGCCGGCCGCGCGTCGGCAAGGCGCTCGAAGACCTTCGTGCTGCTCTCGCGCGACGCTCGCCGCAGCAAGGACGACGTGCGGGTCGCCAGGACCGCGACGCGCCGCCTCGCCGCCGGCCGCCGCACGAGCGTCCGGCTCGGCGTGACGATCCCGGCGACCGTTGCTCCGGGCACGTGGCGGATGCTGGTGTGCGCGGACGGCCCGAAGCGAATCCGCGAGACGCGGGAGCGCAACAACTGCCGCGTCATGCGGCAGGCGATCACGGTGCCCGCGGGCACCACCACCACGACCACCCCGCCCGCGCCGCCGATCCCGGCGCCCGCGCCGGCTCCCGCACCGGGATGCCCGGCCGCCGATCTTCCCGACATGGCGTTTGTGGACTCCAACTGCGACGGCGTCGACGGCGTCGCCGCGGACGCCGTCTTCGTCTCGGCGCAGACCGGCGCCGACGGCGCGGCCGGCACCCGGCAGAAGCCGCTGCGGCTGCTGAGCGACGCGGTCGCTCTCGCGGGGAAGACCGGCCGCTCGTCCGTCCTCGCGGCGATCGGCGTCTATCCGGGAATGCTCAAGGTCGCGCCGAAGGTCTCCGTCTACGGCGGCTACGACCCCGCGACGTGGAAGCGCACGAAGGCCGCTGCCACCATCATCAACGGCGGCTACGACGCGACCGGCAGCAGCTTCGGCGTCAAGGCCGTGGACGTGATCACCGCGACCACGCTGCAGCTCCTGACCGTCAAGTCGCCGACCCCGGCGGCGACCAGCGGCAGCGCCTATGGCGTCCATGCTGTGCACAGCCCGAGCCTGCGGCTCGACAACCTCAACGTCGCGGCCGGGAACGGCCGTGACGGGAAGGACGGCCAGATCGGCGGGACCGGCCTCCCCGGGCAGGGCGGCGCAAACGGCGGCTCGGGCAAGTGCGACGACCCGATCGCCGGCGCCGGCGGCGCGGGCGGCGGCTCGCCCAGCGGCTACTACGGCGGCAAAGGCGGCAACGGCGGAGCCACGGGATCCGGCTTCGCCGGGGCCGCCGGCCTCGTGCTGGGGGGCGCCGGCGGGGCCGGTGGCGCGGCGGGAACCACGGGGGACGACGGCAAGGACGGCGCCGACGGATCGCACGGTGGGGACGGGCCCGACGCGTCGTCGCCGTCGCTCGGCTCGGTCGACGCCAGCGGGATCTTCCAGCCTCCGAACCCGAAGAACGGCTGGAACGGCAGCTCGGGCACCGGCGGAGGCGGCGGCGGTGGCGGCGGCGCGCAGGTCGGCCCGTACGTCCTCGACGGCGGCGGCGCGGGCGGCGGCGGCGGAGGGGGCGGCGGTGGCGGAGGCCTCGGCGGTGGCGGCGGCGCGGGCGGCGGCGCTTCGATCGGCGTCGTGGCCATCAACTCCGCCGGCCTCGCGATCACCGGCTCCTCTCTGACCGGTGGCACGGGCGGCGCCGGGGGCGCCGGAGCGAAGGGCGGCAACGGGGCACTAGGCGGCAAGGGCAACTCGGGCGGTAGCGACGACTGCTACTTCGACGAGGTCGGCTGGGGCGGCACCGGCGGCGACGGTGGCTTCGGCGGCAGCGGCGGCGCGGGCAGCGGCGGCGCCGGCGGCCCGAGCGTGGGCCTGTACACGAAGGGCGGCACGGTCACGCTGCAGCAGACGAGCCTCTGGTTCACGGCCGGTGGCGCGGGCGGCACGGGCGGCAACGGCGCCAACAGCGGCCCGAAGGCCCCCGGCACGCCGACCTGGTACGCCTGACGGCGGAGGGCCTCGCATCCCACGGATGCGAGGCCCCGCCCCTTACGCGATCGGGATCTCGGCGCGCAGCAGCGTCCCGCCCGCCGGCGGCCGTGCACGGGAGACGTGGCGGACGACCGCCAACCGTGGTGTCGCTGTCTCGACCGCGTTCGGCGCTGCGCCGCCGTGACGTTGGCGGCGCCAGGCCTCCCCAGGCGGCGTCGCGCGGTGCAGGCTCCGCCCCATGAAACTCCCCTCGCTCCCCATCGCCGTTGTGCTGACGCTGGCGATCGTGCCGGCCGCGCAGGCGGCGCGTCCCGATCTGCGCATCGCGTCCGTGTCCGAACCTACGGCGCCCGTCGCCGCCACCAGCCCGGTCAAGCTGCGGGTCAAGGTGGCCAACGCGGGCCGCGCGTCGGCGAACCGCTCGAAGACGTTCGTGCTGCTGTCGCGTGATGCTCGCCGCAGCAAGGACGACGTCCGCGTCGCCAGGACCGCGACCCGTCGCCTCGCCGCCGGCCGCCGCACTGGCGTCCGGCTCGGCGTGACGATCCCGGCGACTGCACCGGGCACATGGCGGCTGCTCGTGTGCGCGGACGGTCCGAAGCGCATCCGCGAGGCGCGGGAGCGCAACAACTGCCGCGCGACGCGGCAGACGATCACCGTGCCCGCGGGCACGACGACAACCACGACCACTCCGCCCGCGCCGCCGAGCCCGGCGCCCGCGCAGGGATGCCCCGCCGAGGACCGCCCCGACATGGCGTTCGTGGACTCCAACTGCGACGGCGTCGACGGCGTCGCCGCGGACGCCGTCTTCGTCTCGGCGCAGACCGGCGCCGACGGCGCGCTCGGCACTCGGCAGAAGCCGCGCAAGACGCTTGCCGACGGCATCGCGCTCGCCGTGCAGACCGGCCGCAAGACCGTGCTCGTGGCGACCGGCAGCTACCCCGGCACGCTCAAGGTCGCTCCCGGCGTCTCCGTCTACGGCGGCTACGACCCCGCGACGTGGAAGCGCACGAAGGCCGCGACGACGGTCGTCGAGGGTGGCAACGAGGCAACCGGCAGCTACGGCGTGAAGGCCGTGGACGCGGTCGCCGGAACGACCCTGCAGCTGCTGCGCGTCAAGACGCCGACTCCGGCGGCGAACGGCGGCACCGCATATGGCGTCCATGCACGGCACAGCCCGGGCCTGCGGCTCGAAAGCGTCATCGTCGAGCCCGCGAACGGCGCGAACGGCTTCAACGGCAAGGACGGTCAGAACGGATTCCCCGGAGCCGCCGGCGCGATCGGCGTCGACGGACAGTGCGACACCCCGATCGGCGGCTCGGGCGGCTCGGGCGGCGGCTCCCCGGCGGGCAACTACGGAGGCAAGGGCGGCGACGGTGGCAGCACCGGCGCCGGAGCCGCCGGCATTGCCGGCCTCGTGAACGGCGGCTTCGGTGGCGCCGGTGGCGCGGCGGGGAGCACGGGGGATGGTGGAGACGACGGCGGCGCCGGAGCAGCGGGCACGAACGGCATCCATGCGTCTGCGCCCGGACTCGGCTCGGTCGACAGCACCGGCGTCTTCTCCCCGGCGTGGGCACAGATCGGCCAGAACGGCGGTCCCGGAAAGGGCGGAGGCGGCGGCGGTGGCGGCGGCGCCCAGGTCGGCCCCTTCGTCTACGACGGCGGCGGCGCGGGTGGCGGCGGCGGTGGCGGCGGTGGCGCCGGCGGCTTCGGCGGCGTCGGCGGCTGGAGTGCGGGCGGCTCGTTCGGCGTCGTCGCGGTCGACTCCCCCGGCCTCACGCTCACCGACTCCAAGGTCGTCGCGGGCAAGGGCGGCAACGGCGGGATCGGCGGCAAGGGCGGGGCCGGCGGCGCCGGCGGCGCCGGCGGCGACCGCGGCTGGGGCGGCTTCTGCGAGACCCTTGAGATCGGTTGGGGCGGCCTCGGCGGCAAGGGTGGCTCCGGCGGCTCGGGCGGCGCGGGAAGCGGCGGCGCCGGTGGGCCCAGCCACGCGATCTACACGAAGAGTGGCGCGCTGAACGTCCAGAACACGGAACTGTTCAATCTCGGTGGCGGGCTCGGCGGAGCCGGCGGCCACGTGTCCAACCCCGGGCCGAGCGGATCCAGCGCGAAGATCGTCAACAACTGACCGCGGACAGGCACCGGATCGCTCTCTCCGCGATCCGGTGCCTCACGCGATCGGGATCTCCGCGCGCAGGAGCGTCCCGCCCGCGGGCGGGCTCTCCAGCCGCAACTGCCCGCCGAGCGCCTCGACCCGGTCGGTGAGCCCTCGCAGGCCGGAGCCGGACGCTCGTCCCGCGCCGCCGACGCCGTCGTCCGACACCTCGACGACGACCACGCCGCCGTCCGCCACGACGGTCACGGTGGCGGCCGTCGCATGCGCGTGCTTGGCGACGTTCGTGAGCGCCTCGGCGATCGTGTAGTACACGCACGCCTCGACCCCCTCGCCGAACCGCTCGACCGGGACGTCCAGAGCCCTCACCGGCACGGGCGAGCGCTCGGCGACGGCACGCAGCGCCGGGTCCAGCCCACGCTCGGTGAGCACGGCCGGATGGATGCCCTGGGCGAGCTCGCGCAGCTCGGCCAGCGCGGCGTCGAACTCGCGCTCCGCGAGCTCGAGCAGCTCGGCCGGCTCCGCCTCGCCGCTGCCGAGCCGGGCGCGCGCGCGTCGCAGCAGCAAGGCGATCGCGACCAGGTGCTGCTGCGCCCCGTCGTGGAGGTTGCGCTCGATCCGCCGCCGCTCGCGGTCGCCGGCCTCGACCAGCCGCTGCCGCGACGACCGCAGCTCGGCCTCGGCCTCCCGGCGGTCGGTGATGTCGCGCAGGTAGCCGGTGAACACGGGCTCGCTCGACGTGTCGATGCGCGTGATCGTCAGCTCGACGGGGAACTCGCTCCCGTCCGCGCGCATGCCGGTGATCTCGATCCGGCGGTCGAGCATCGTGCCGACGCCGGTCTCGAGGAAGCGCGCGAACCCGCGCCGGTGCTCGTCGCGCAGGCTCGGCGGCACGATCAAGGCCGCCATGTCCCGCCCGAGGGCCTTGGACTTCGCATAACCGAAGATCCGTTCGGCCGCGGGGTTCCACTCCATGACGTGCCCGCGGTGGTCCATGGTGACGACGGCGTCGAGCGCCGACTCCAGCATCGCGCGCACGCGGGACTCACTCTTGCGCAGCTCCTGCTCGGCGCGCTGGCGCGCGACGTACTCGCCCAGCTGGTTGCCGAGCACGGTCAGGGACGCGAGCAGCGCCTCATCGGGCTCGCGCAGCTCCCGCGCGAAGAACTCGATCGCGCCCACCACCGCCCCGGAGCTGCGCAGCGGAGCCGAGAACGCGGCCCGAAGGCCCGCGCGGCGCGCGGCGTCGGCGCGGGGGAAGTTGCCGGCCGTCGGTGCGTCGTTGATCCATGCCGGCGCGCCGGTCTCCCACACGCGGCCCGGCAGGCCCTCGCCCGGCGCGAGCGTCAGCTCCGCGCTGACGGCCTCGAACTCCGCGGCGGCGCTCGACGTCGCCCACGTCCGAACGCAGCGGAGGCCACCGTCGGCGGCGGGGTCGACCTCCCAGACGGATCCGAACTCGCATCCCAGCGCCTCGCCGATCGCGGCGAGTGCGGCGCCGTACGTCTCGTCCGTGCTCTGGGCCGCCGCGAGGATCCGCGCGAGCGCGATCTCGACCCGCAGCAGCAGCGGATCTTCGACCGTCATCACTGCCCAGCCTAACCGCGCGCGGTTGACTGTGCGAACAGCGCTTGGGAGGGTCGAGACATGCTCCTCGACCACAGCGTCGCCTTCGAGGGCGTGGCCGCCCAGGCGGAGCTCGTCCGCCGCGGCGAGGCCTCGGCCCGTGAGCTGGTCGAGACCGCCCTTCGCCGGATCGAGCAGCTCGACGGGGAGCTGAACGCGTTCGGCGCGGTCTACCCCGAACGGGCGCTGCAGGAGGCGGACGGCGCCGACGAGCGCCGGGCCCGCGGCGAGGAGGGCCCGCTGCTGGGCGTGCCGATCGCGGTCAAGGACGAGATCGACATCGAGGGCGAGGTCACCAGCCGCGGCACCGGCGGGATCGTGACCCGGGCGCCCGCCGATGCCGAGATCGTCCGGCGGCTGCGCGAGGCGGGCGGGATCGTGATCGGTAAGACCACCATGCCCGAGGTCGGGCTGTGGCCGTTCACGGAGTCGATCACCTGGGGCGTGACGCGGAACCCGTGGGACCCCGACCGCACCCCCGGCGGCTCGAGCGGCGGCTCGGCGTCCGCGGTCGCCGCCGGCATGGTGCCCGCCGCGCTCGCCGCCGACGGCGCCGGGTCGATCCGGATCCCCGCGGCCTGCTGCGGCCTGTACGGCCTCAAGCCGCAGAGCGGTCGCGTGCCCCGCGCGCCGCATGACGCGGACGGCAGCCACTGGATCTGCTTCGGCGCGCTCACGCGCTCCGTCCGCGACACGGCGGTGATGCTCGACGTCATCGCCGACGGCACGTTCACCGACGCGGTGCAGCCGCCGCCAAGACCGCTCCGCATCGCGCTCTCGGACGGGTTCCCGCCTGGGACCCGGGGCAAGCTCGACGACGACGTCCGCGACGCGCTGCACGGGACCGCCGACCTCCTGCGCGAGCTCGGCCACGCGGTCGTGGAGGCCGACGCCGGCCTCGGCCTCCGCGATGTGCCGGTGCTCGTCGGCCTCATGTTCCGCGGCATCCACGAGCTCGTCGGAGAGATCGAGCGCCCGCAACGGCTCGAGCGGCGCACCCGCGCGCTCGCCCGCCCGGGCGCGCTCGTCTCCGACCGCATGCTCGAGCGCCTGCTGCGAGCCGAGCAGTCGATGCGCGATCGCGTCGGTCGCCTGTTCGCCGACCACGACGCGCTGCTCATGCCGGTGATGTCCGAGCCCGCGGTCCCCGCCGGGATCATGGAGGGCCGCGGCGCGACCGCCACCTACCTGTGGGAGACCGGCTGGGTGCCGTTCAACGTCCTCTGGAACTCCACCGGCCAGCCCGCGGCGTCGATCCCGTCCGGCTTCAGCGCGGCCGGCCTCCCGCTCGCCGTCCAGCTCGTCGGCAGGCCGAACGACGAGCGCACGCTGCTCTCGCTCTCGGCGCAGCTCGAGCAGGCCCGCCCCTGGGCCGGCCGCCGCCCGCCGATCTCCTAAGCCTGGAGCCACGCTGAGCCGCGCCAAGCCCGCGCAAAGCGGACGATAACCGCGCGACAACCAGCCCCGGGGAATCTCGTCCGACCCCCCGCCAAGGAGTTCCCCGATGTTCCCCAGCCAGCCCCTCGCCCAAGCCATCACCGACGACCGACTTCGCACCGCCGACACCGAGCGCCTCGCCCGCAGCGTCGCAGGCGAGCGGTCGCAGCCCGCGCGTCGCCGCCGCCGGCGGCCGCTCCGCGCCGTCGCGCGTATCGCCCTGTCCGCCCTGCGCTGACGCCGGCGATCCCCCGGCGTGTTTGCGGGAACGCGTCCGGGGGCACGCCGCTTTTGCGGCGGCTCTGCTGACTTTCGCCATCTGGGTTGACAAAGCCTCCGCACGCCCGTAGGTTTGGGCGTTGGGTTTTCGCAAGCGGGAGCGAAAGCGGGAGGCGAAGATATGCCCATAAAGAGCGGGGCGCCGAGGCGCCTCGTGATGTTGCTGCTCATCGCGGCAGCAGTCATTGCGATCGTCGCGAGCGCAGGTTCCGGGGGCGGGGGCGCCACAGCCCGGGCTGCCGCGAACGTGACGATCACCGCGCGGGACTTCTTCTGGAGCCCGGACACCGTGACGATCCAGGTCGGGGATACCGTCACCTGGACGAACGCGCAGGGCTTCCACAACGTCCTGCTCGGCGACTCGCGGCTGAACCAGCCGGGGTTCCCCAACGACCCGGCGTGGAACCCGCCGCCGCAGCGCACGTTCGACCAGCCAGGCAGCTACACGTACGTCTGCGAGGTCCACCCCGGCATGACCGGGACCATCAACGTCGCGGGCGGCGAGCCGACGCCGACGCCCACGCCGACAACGACGCCGCCGCCGGCGGTGCCGCCGCCCGGCAGCGGTCCGGCCGACACGACGGCGCCCACGGTCAGCGGCCTGAGCGTCACCGGCGTGAACGGCGTCGCCCAGGTGCGCCTCACGGTCTCCGAGCGTGCGACCGTGAACGTGCGGTTCGCGACCGACGCCGACGTGGTCACCATGCGCCGGCAGGTCGAGCAGGGGACGTGGACGCTCGAGCGCCCGCTCGCCTCCGGCACGTACGCGTACGAGCTGTGGGCGGTCGATGCGATGGGCAACCGATCGGCCACCCACACGGGGGAGGTGAGGGTCCGTGGCTAGCTTCACGCCGCCCGAGCTGCGCTGGACGCGGCGCGACGCGCTGGAGCGCGGCATGACGTCGATCGCGGCGCTGTGCCTGCTACCCGCGGCGGTGCGCACCACGACGGTCAAGACCTCCGCGGCCGCCGCGGCAGCGGTCGCTCCCTACCAGGTCGACCTCCTGGTCCCGCCGACGCTGGTGCCGGTGAGCAGCAGCTTGACCGAGGACCGCTTCGAGCTCGCGATCCGCGAGGGCCGGGCGGAGATCGTCCCCGGCACGCTGACGCCGGTCTACGGCTACGACGGCATCTACCCCGGCCCGACGATCCGCGCCCGCAAGGGCAAGTCGACCGTGGTCCGGGTGACCAACAACCTGACGTTCAACCAGAACGTGCACCTGCACGGCGGCATCGTGCCGGCGGCCAGCGACGGCCATCCGATGCAGCTGATCGCGCCCGGCGGCAACTTCACCTACACGTACCCGAACACGCAGGACGCCGCGCCGCTCTGGTACCACGACCACGCCCACGGCCTGTCGGCGCGGACGATGTTCTACGGGCTCGCGGGCTCCTACCTGCTTGCGGACGAGCTCGAGACCTCGCTGGGCCTGCCGAGCGGCGACTTCGACGTGCCGCTCGTGATCCAGGACCGCGCGTTCAATGCTGACGGCTCGCTGCGCTACACGGAGAACATCGACGAGGGGTTCATGGGCGACACGATCGTCGTCAACGGCTCGATCTCGCCCCGCTTCGCGGTCAAGCGCGCGCTCTACCGCCTGCGCTTCCTGAACGCCTCGAACGCGCGGGCGTACCGGCTCGAGTTGTCCAACGGCGACCCGATGATCCAGATCGCGGGCGACGGCGGCCTGCTCGAGGCGCCGGTGTCCCGCACGTCGATCCCGCTGGCCCCGGCCGAGCGCATCGACGTGCTGGTCGACTTCCGGCGCGTGCGCGCCGGGGCGAAGGTCGAGCTCAAGAACGGCCTCGGAAACGACGGGACCGCATCGGTCATGCGGTTCGACGTGCTGCGCGGCACGGGCGACTCAGGCCGCGTGCCGACGCAGATGCGGCCGCGCGAGCCGATTCCCGAGCCGGTCGCCACCCGACGCTGGGAGCTGATGTTGTCGACCTCCGGCGCGCCCCAGTGGCAGCTGTCCGGCCTCGGGTTCGACATGGACCGGATCGACGCCCGCGCGCAGCTCGGTACGACCGAGCGCTGGCTGTTCGTCAACAACTCGCACCGGCCGCACCCGATGCACATCCACGGCGTCCACTTCCGCGTGCTCAACCGCTCGGAGGGGACGGTGCACGCCGGCGATCGAGCCTGGAAGGACACGGTGATGGTCGCGGTCGGCGAGACGGTGGTGGTGCAGCCGTACTTCGCCCAGAACCGTGGCCGGTTCGTGTTCCACTGCCACAACCTGGAGCATCAGGAGAAGGCCATGATGCTCCAGCTCGAGGTCGTGTGAGCGACGCGGAGCCGGCCCCGGTGACCGGGGCCGGCTCGTCGCGATCAGTCGCGGATCGCCCGCGCGGGCGCGATCCTGAAGACCGTCGCGCCGTCGCGGGTCGCCGACACCTGGCAGTAGACCAGCTTGCCGACGTCGTCGGCGGTCGGCGTGTACTTCGAGCCCTCGCCGACCTTCAACGCGCCGCGGTACGGCAGCGGCAGCGACCCGAACTGCGGGTCGGCCGGAGCGTTGAAGTTGCCGAGGTCCTCCTGCGCCGGAGCGTTATAGCGCACGTGCTCGGGCCCGATCTGGTTGCTGCGGTACCAAGCGAACGAGTAGTCGTTCTTGCCACCGCTCGCCCACTCGCCGCGGTCGCACGTCAGCACGTTGCCGACGTGGCCGGAGCCGCCGACCGAGGGCCGCTCGACGTTGCTCGGGACAGTCCCGCGGTCGAGCTCCTTGACGCGGATCTCGCGATAGAAGATCCGGTCGGTCCCGCCGTGGGTCTGCAGGCCGAAGTAGCCGCGCGGGAACTGGCGCGCCGGGGTCGGCGGGTCGCCGACGCGCGACGCCACGCGGGGCACCCCGTTGTCGAACTGGTTGATCACGTTGCCGTCGACCAGAACCGTGTACTGCTGGCCCACCATCCGGATCTCCATCGTGTGCCAGACGCCCTGCTGCTGGCGCTCGTAGTTCCGGGCCTGCCTCGCGTTGATGTTCGCGAAGCCGTACATCGACCCGGTCTTGACCGCGTCGCTGCCCGGGATCTGGAGCGCCTCGTTGATCTGGATCTCATGCCCGCAATAGACCGAGAGCCAGTGCTGATGGTTGTTGGCGTTGGAGCCGGTGGGCGCGGGGAACGTGCCCGCGATATTGGTGACGTTGTTCGTGCCGTTGCGGGCGCAGTAGCTGCCCTCGTAGCGGTACGGCGGCGGGAACGGCAGATCGCCGCCCTGCCAGTCATAGGTCGTCGACGGCGCGGGTGCCGGCAGGCCGCAGAACGACGGCGCTGCACCCGGGCAGAGGTCGTAGTTGTAGCCGGTCGGCTTCTGGGCCAGGACCTCCGCTGTCGTGCCCACGTAGCGCGGCTCCGGGAAGCGGACCATGACGCCGCCGTTCGGCGTCGCGCCCGCCGGCCACAGGTACTCGAGCTTGACGACGACGTCGCCCAGCGCACGGACCGGATACCACTTCATCCCGAAGCCCGACGTGTTCGGGTTCATCGCGCCGATCGTGGGGTCGAGCGTGACGGCGGTGGCGCCGTTGGCCGAGAGCCACTTGTCGAACGAGGCGTCGGAGCCGGTGGCGGTGCCGTCGAAGATGTACTCGAACCCCGGCTCCGGCGGCGGTGCCGTGTATTGCGCCTGCGCGGCGGGCGCGAGCACCAGTGTCAGTGCCAGTGCCGCGAGCGCAGCCGGTACCAGGCTCCTGCGGGCCTGGTTGGTGCGGTGTTGCATGGGACCTCCCTCCCAGTTTGGCGGCCGCGTGGCCGCATGCCGCATCGCCCGACAGCATACGCGTTTCGCGTGTCAATAACCAAATCAGCCTTGACAGGGGGCGAAAAAGGTGAAACTTTGGAAGGTTGTTAGGCGGAACTCCGCATCATCCGGCTTACTCGGGAGGGAGCACGGGATGCTGAAGCGTTGGCTGTACACGCTCGCGGCAGCGGGGATTGTGGCGCTTGTCGGCGCTGCCTCGGCTCATGCCGCTACCCCACGAGTGCTCGTGTTCCATCCGGGCACAGCAGGACATCCGGAGGTGAGCGCCGGGATCCAGGCGATCTCCGACCTCGGCAGGCAGGGCGGCTACCGGGCCGATGCGACGACCCGGGCGACGGACTTCACCGGCACGAACCTCGCGCGGTATCAGACGGTGGTGTTCCTCAATACGGCCGGCAACCGCCTGACCGGGGAGCAGGAGGGCGCGCTGGCCGACTACATGGAGCGCGGAGGCGGCTTCGTCGGCATCGGCACCGCGGCCGAGAGCGAGCCGGGAACGGCGCTGTTCGACGACCTGATCGGGGCGCGCCCCGATCCCGCGAGCCCGACCGGGGTCACGACGCGGACCCTCGAGGTCGGCGACCGCGTCCATCCTTCGACGCGCGACCTGCCGCTCGAGCTCGACCGCTCGGACGTGTGGTACCGCTGGCAGACGCGGCCGACCGGCACCGTCCACACCGTGGCGCGCTGGCGCGCTCTCGGTGACGTGGCCGGCGACGGCACGACGACCGGCGGCACCGACTGGCCGATCTCGTGGTGCCGCGACATCCGCGGCGGACGCTCCTTCTACATGGGCATGGGCCGCACCGCCGACAGCTACGGCGAGCAGCGGCTGCGGACGCACCTGCTCGGAGCGATCCAGTGGGCGACCGGCCTCGTGCGCGGCAACTGCAAGGCGACGATCAACGCCAACTACCGCGGCACGCGGATCGTGTCCGGCGGGCCGGTCGAGACCGGCCTCGCCACCAGCGGCGAGTCGCACGGGCTCACGATCGCCCCGAACGGCTGGGCGATCTACATCGGTCGCGGCGACTGCCGGACCGACGAGGAGCGCGGTGCGCTGGTCGGCCTGCCGACGCTGGGCCGCATCCTCGACCACTCGAGCGAGAACGTCGGCATCGGCTGCGGCAACGTCCACGTGTGGGACCCGGCGCAGGCCAACGGCACCGTCAACAGCGGCGTGACGCGCGCCGGCGTGCTCGCGGTCTACGGCGACGGCGGCCAGGGCGGCGAGCGCACGAACCAGGCCAACCACAAGCTCGAGTACGGGCTGCTCGGCATCACGGTGGCGCCGGACTTCATGCAGACCGGCCACGTGTACATGCAGTACTTCCCGAGCTTCAACCCGAACGCGTCACCGCCCGGGCTGCCGTTCGAGCGCCGCGTCTCGAAGATGTCGCGGCCGCGGATCTCGCGGTTCACCATGAACCTGCAGACCAAGCAGCTCGACCTCGACTCGGAGGTGCGGATCTTCGAGTACGACGCCCAGGTGTTCAGCTGCTGCCACGTCGGCGGCGGCATGGGCTTCGACTCCGCGGGGAACCTCTACGTGACGACCGGCGACACGAACTCGTCGCAGGGCACCGGCGGCTACTCGGGCAACAACCAGGTGCCCACCTGCCCGACCGGGCCTGACACGGAGGCCTCGAGCCAGCACTGCGGCAGCGCCGCGTACTCGTATCAGGACGCGCGCCGGACCGCGGGGAACACGAACGACTACAACGGCAAGATGCTGCGGTTCAGGCCCAATCCGGCGATTCCGGACGGGACCCAGCCGCCGGTCGGGGAGGGGACGACGTACACGATCCCGAACGCCGCGTCGCCGAACGGGCCCAACCTGTTCAGCGGCAGCGAGGACGGCGGCGGCAAGACCAGGCGGGAGATCTTCGCGATGGGCCTGCGGAACCCGTCCCGGCTGTCGATCGACACGGAGACCGACACGGTCTACTCGGCGTGGGTCGGCCCGGACGCCGGCCGGCCGAGCGCCACCGACGGCCCGTCGACGTACGAGAACGCTGCGCAGATCGACCGCGCCGGCAACTACGGCTGGCCGTTCTGCATGGGCAACAGGCAGGGGTACCGCGACCGCCTCGCCGACGGCACGCAGCGCACGACCAACGGGCCCGGCTACGTGCCCGGCGGGCCGGCGGCCGGCGGCACCGACGGCTGGTACGACTGCAAGAACCTCGTCAACGACTCGATCCGGAACACCGGCCTGACCGTGCTGCCGCACCAGACCGGCACCGGGCGGGACGCCGGGGCGCAGCGGCCGGTCAACGTCTGGTACAGCCGCGGCAACCCGGACAACGACGGGAACCCGCAGACGAACAACAACAACGGCTGCCCGGACTTCCCGCGCGAGCGCGGCGTCGACGGCGCGCCCAACTACGGGGCGGTCCCGCGGCAGCTGTGCCCGTACGCGACCGCGAACGGGGCCACGATCATGAACGGCCCGCTGTACCGCTACGACGAGGACGCCGAGGACGACTCGGTGCGCTGGCCGGAGTACTGGGACGGCCGGTGGTTCCTGCACAACCACGGCGGCGCGAGCATCAAGCACGGGCTGCTGCTGGACCCGGCGACCGACCAGGACGGCGGCCAGCCGGTGTACGCCGACAGCCTGCGCAACACGCTGAGCTGGCAGGGCAACTACATGGACTCGAAGTTCGGGCCCGACGGCGCCCTGTACGTGCAGGTCTACGACGGGTTCTTCCGTGCGAACCCGAACGTGGGGCTCTACAAGTACGAGTACATCGGCGGCGATGACACGCCAGGGCCTGACCCGCAGGCGACGCCGGCGGGCGGCCGCAGGGTCGCGTTCTCGATCGGCCGGTCGGGCGGCGTCTCGTACCGCTGGGAGTTCGGCGACGGCCGCAGCTCGACGTCGGAGAACCCGACGAACACCTACGCGGCGGCCGGCACGTACAACGTGACGCTCACCGTGACGTACGCCGACGGCGAGCGGGCGTCGAAGACGATCCAGGTCACCGTCGTCTGACGGTGGCAGGCGCCCACCGCCGCTCGGCGGTGGGCGCCGCGACGTCGCTCAGCCGGCGGCCGGCGCTGGGAGCGCCTCGTCGGGCCGCTCGATGTTGAGGTGCGGCAGGCGCTTGTCGAGCCAGCTCGGCATCCACCACATCGCCGGGCCGACGAGGTGCATCACCGCCGGCAGCAGCAGGAGCCGGATGATGAACGCGTCGATGAAGATCGCCGACGCGAAGCCGACGCCCATCATGGCCAGAGCCCGCTCGTTGCCGATCGCGAAGGCGCCGAAGACCGCGATCATGATGATCGCCGCCGCCGTCACCACGCGGCCGGTCATGGCCAGCCCGTGGCGCACCGCGTAGCGCGCGTCGCGGGTGTGGACCCACTCCTCGTGCATGCGCGAGACGAGGAACACCTCGTAGTCCATCGACAGGCCGAACACGACCGCGAAGACCATGATCGGCAGGAACGACTCGATCGGGCCGGTGGCGTCGCCGAACAGGCCGGCGAGGTTGCCGTCCTGGAAGATGAACGTCACCACGCCGAACGCGCCGGCGATCGACAACAGGTTGAAGATGCCGGCCTTGATCGGGATCAGCAGCGAGCGGAAGACGACCGCGAGCAGCAGCAGCGACAGCCCGACCACGACGCCGATGAACAGCGGCAGCTTGTCGCGGATCGTCTGCGCGAAGTCGAGGTTCGACGCCGTCGTGCCGCCGATCGACACCCGCGCGCCGGTCGCCTTCTCGATCGGCGGGAGCGTCTCGTCGCGCGCCTGCCGCACCGTCTGGTCGGTGCGCTCCTCCTGCGGCGTGCTCGTCGGGTAGGCGATCATCGTCGCCGTGTCGCCCTTCTCGTTGAGCTGGGGCGGCAGGACGTCGGCGATCCCGGCCTGACCGCGCAGGGCGTCGCCGATCTGCGTGAGCGCGGCGTCCCCGCCGGAGCGCGGCAGCTCGACCGCGAGCAGGAGCGGGGCGCTGAAGCCCGGGCCGAAGCCCTCCTTCTGCAGGTCGTAGGCGATGCGCGCGGTGTCGTCCTTCTTGTACGTGCTGGCGTCGCTGCTGGCCAGGCGGATGTGGAGCGCGGGCAGCGCGATCGTGATCAGCACCGCGAGCGCGAGGATGGCCACCGGCAGCGGATGGTCCGCCACGAAGCGGCTCCAGCGCGCGGCGAAGCCGGTCTCGCGGTCCGCAAGGTCCTCGCCGGCGGTGCCGTTGCCGGCCGGCTTGATGTGCCGGCCGATCCAGCTGCCCATGATCGCGGGTGTCAGCGTCAGCGCGGCGAACATCGTGAACAGCACCGAGAGCGCGGCGCCGATGGCCGGGCCGTAGAGGAACGAGATGCCGAGCAGGATCATGCCGAGCATCGCGATCACCACGACGATGCCCGCGAACAGGACGGCGCGGCCGGACGTGTCGAGCGCGGTCAGCGTCGCCTCCCGCACGTCGCGCCCGGACCCGCGTTCCAATCGGAAGCGGTTGAGGATGAGCAGCGCGTAGTCGATGCCGACGCCGATGCCGATCATCGCCGCGAGCTGCGGCGACCAGTCGACGACGTCGAGCAGGCGGGTGCCGATCACGGCCATGAGCCCGAGGCTCACGATGATCGCGAACAGGGCGTTGAGCAGCGGCAGCCACATCGCGACCAAGCCGAGCGTGAGGAACAGCACGACCGCGGCCACGAGGACGCCGAAGATCTCCCCGGCGCCGCCCTGCTCGGCGGTCGACCAGTGGATGATGTCGCCGCCCAGCGCCACTTGGACGCCGTCCTTGCCGTCGAGCTTGAGCGTGTTCTCGGCCATCGTCTTGATCCCGGCGACGTCGGCCTCTCCGGCGCCCTTGGCGAGCTGGATCTGGGCGAACGTGATCCGGCCGTCCTTCGAGACGGGGGCGCCCTCCGCGTACGGGTCGCCGACGGCGCGCACCTCGGGCGACTTCTCGATCGTGGCGCGGACCTGCTCGATCGCCGGGCGGTGGGACTGGTCGAGCACGGTGCCGTCCTTGACGGCGAAGACGACGCTGGCGGTGTCACCCGACTGCTCGGGGAAGCGGTCCTTGAGGAGGTCATAGGCCCGCTGGGACTCCGTGCCGGGGAGGCTGAAGTTGTTGACGAACTCACCCGCGGCCGTGCCCCACAGGGCGGCGAAGAGGACGAACGCGGCGACCCAGAGGCCAATCACGGTGCGGCGCCGGTCGTGGCACCAGGCTGCAATCTTGCGCATCGGCCGGACGCTAGCCGGGCGTCGCCGCTAGTTCGCTCGCGTTAGCCGTACCCTCGCGTGCGGGTGCCCCCAGTGAGAACCGACTGATGCTGCTCCGGCGCGACGGCGATGACGTGATCGCGATCGGCCAGCCCGCGCACGCGTGGCTGTCCGGGCAGCTCGCGCGGGCGTGGGGGAACGAGCGGTTCGGCGCCGTCGAGCCGTGGGAGGAGGTGTGCCTGGCGGCCGAGCAGCACGACCTCGGGATGGCGGCGTGGGAGCGGCGGCCGACGCTGAACCCGGACACGGGGCTGCCGCGGTCGTTCATGGAGCTCCCGCTCGACGACCACCTCGAGATCTGGTGGAGCGCGGCGCCGCTGGTGCTGTCGCAGAGCCGCTACGCCGCGCTGCTCGTCTCCATGCACGGCACCGCCCTGTACGACCGGCGCGACCTCGGGCGGCTCTCGCCGGCCGACGTGGATCGCGTGCGGGCGTTCCTCGACGGGCAGCGCGAGCTGCAGGAGGCGCTGCTGGCCGGCCTGCGGGCCGACCCGCGGATCGTGCGCCGCAACCAGCGGCTGGTGTGGACGTGGGACTCGCTCTCGCTCGGCCTGCTGCTGGGTTGGGCGCCGTTCACGCTGTCGGCGGTGCCGGCGGCGAAGGGCGAGGTCGACGTCGAGGTGAGCTCGGCCGGGCTCGAGCCGTGGCCGTTCCGCGAGCCGGCCGTGACGCTCCGCTGCGAGGGCCGCCGGTTGAGCGGCCGGTTCGACGACGAGGCCGCGATGCGCGCGGCGCTCGAGGCGGCGTCGTGGGAGACGATCGACGTCGAGCTCAGCGCACGGGCGTCGTGACGATCGGGCTGCGGCCGCCGCGGCTGTCGAACGCGCTCGCGCTCACGGCGTAGGGGCCGCTGCCGGGCGGCAGGCGAAGCGTGACGGCGCCGCGCGGGCCGCGGGCGCGACGGGCGACCGCGACGTCCGGTGCGCCCGACCGCGCGATGCTGATGAGCACGGTCGCCGCGCTCGACCGGTAGCGGACCGTGGCACGCTCGTTGGTCCGGCGTGCGGTGATCCGTGGCGGGGCGACATCGGCACGGAGCGCGCTCGCGGTCGCGGACGCCTGGGCGGTGCCGACCGTGCAGGCCGAGGCGTTCGCATTGAACGCGTTCGGATCGCCCCACTTGGCCTGCCGGCGCGGCGCGACCGGGCTCGAGCTCGACGCGCCCCACTTGCCGCGCCAAGCCATGAACGGCGTGCTCGGCGTGACGATCTCGAGCGCCGGACGCACCTGGTAGCCGCCGCCCCGGTGGTAGTCGTCGGGATAGAACCCGCGCGGGTTCACGCCGGACGAGACGTACGACGCGTGCGAGGCGAGCGCGACGTAGACGACCGGCGCGGCCCCGGACTTGACGACCCGGCTCCACGCGCAACGCTCGCCGCCGCTGTGCTGGGCGTAGGTGGCGACGTCCGGCACGCCGTCGGTGTCGAGGCCGACCTGGATGAACTCCCAGTCGCCCTCGTGGACGCCGAAGCCGAGGACGTTCTGCGGGTTGTAGTAGGAGAACAGCCAGTACTGCAGCCAGGCCTTCCCGCCCGCAGTTACGGCGCGCCCGTAGACGCGGTCGCGGTAGCCGGCGGCGCGCATCCGCTGGGCGTCCTGCTGGTAGAAGCCGTTCGCGGCGTCGAGGTAGTCGGACGTCGTGGCCGCGGTGCCGTTCGCGTACGTGGGGTCGCCCAGGAAGGCGAGCGAGAGGTTGGGCAGCGGGTCGGCCGGGTTGGCGGCCGCGATGCGGGCGCCGCTCCCGCCGACGAGGACGTTCTGCCGCGATCCGGCGACGAAGTTGTCGGTCATCTCGGCGGCGGAGTCGGCGAAGTAGGTCTCCTGCGCCTCGTAGCGAAGGTGCGGCGAGTAGGCGCGCAGGAGGTCGGCCGTCGCGGGCCTCGCCGCGGCCTGGAAGTGCTCGCGGATCGTCTCCGGCGGGAGGGCGGTGTCGTAGACGGCGACCTCGTCGGCGCGCCCGCGCGAGTACTGGGTCGTCGTGCCGTTGCGCATGACGTGCCACGGCATGGTCGGGGCGGCCGCGTTCGGGGCCGCGCCGCTGTGGACCCGCTCGCCGTCGAGGTAGAACGCGGTCGCGCCGTCCGCGACGGTGAGCACGACGTGGTGCCAGCCGGCGCGCAGGTCGGCGGTCGCGAGCGACGTGGCGAGCGTCGTGCCGGCGACCCGGTACGCGACCCGGCCGCCGCTGTCGAACGCGAGGATCCAGCCTCCCGAGGCCGTCGAGTCGCGCATGACGGCGACCCCGGCCTCCCAGACGAACCAGCCCTCCAGGGTGCCGACCGCCACGCCGCTGCTGCCCTGAAACTCGTCGTCGACGCCGTCGAAGCGGGTCGAGGTGTCGGGATCTCCGACCAGGGCGCCGGGGGCTCCGCCGGCGAGCCGCCAGTACGCGGTCAGGCCGGGAGTCGACGTGACGAGGTCGGCGTACGTGCTCTGCGCCTGCGCGGACGACGGCGCGATCGCCATCAGCGCCAGCACCGCCGTCACCATCGCCCGCCTCACCGCCCAACTCTATGGCGGGCGAGGGCGCTGAGGCAAGGGTCAGTAGACGCGGCGGGCGCGCGGCGGCCGGTGCCAGGAGCCGCAGGAGCGTCGGGTGCTGCGCACGGTGACCCAGACGATGAGGCCGAGCAGCCACCACGCGGCGGTGACGGCGAAGGCGAACATGAGCGCGGCGACGATCACCAGCGTCACGACGAGCCGCACGGCCACGAGCGCGACGAGGCCGGCGGTCGGGCCGGGCGAGACCGCCGGCCGGCGACGGGCGACCGATCGCGGCGGAAGGTCGCGCAGCAGCGGGTCGAGCTCGCCGTACGTGCGCGCCCGCAGCGCCGTGTGCAGCCGCTGCTCCAGCTCCCACGGCTCGAGCCGGCCCTCCACGGCGGCCTGCCGCAGCCGCTCGGCGACCGCGTCGCGATCGGCGTCCGATGCCCTGAGCGTGGAGGAACGGGCCATCTCGAGCAAACCCTACCGAAGGCGCTCATCGATCCGATCGAAAAATCCGGACCAGCCGGAGCCGGCAGCCCGGTACTGCTCCGGCGACATCCGCCCGCGCTGCTCGAACCGCATCTCGGTCCGGCCATCGCCGAGATCGACGAGGTCGACGATCACGAGCTCGTACCCGGTCTCGTCCGGAGGCCGGTCGCACATCGTGAGCACGAGCCGCGAGGGCTCGACGACCTCGTGATATTCGCCGTGCCAGAGGATGTCGCCGCGGGCCGTCCGCATGGTGAGCTGCCAGGCACCTCCGACCCGGACGTCCATCGACACCGAGGGCAGCGGGATCTCGTTCTGCGGGCCGCCGAACCAATCGGCGAACCGCTCGGGCTCGGTCCACTCCTTCCACACGCGCTCGCGCGGCGCGTCGAACACGCGGACCAGCGTGATGCCGTCACTCACTCAGCCGTGCCTCCAGCGCGTCGAAGCTGTCGTCCCAGAAGCGACGGTACTTCAGCAGCCATTCGACGGCCTCCCGCATCCGCTCGCCCTCGACCCGCGACGGGCGGAGCTGCGCCCGGCGGCCGCGGGTGATGAGGCCGGCCTGCTCCAGCACCTTGAGGTGCATCGAGACCGCCTGGAGGCTGATCGGGAACGGCTCGGCGAGCTCGCTCACGGTCGCCTCGCCGCGCTCCTCGAGCCGGTCGAGGATCGCGCGGCGGGTCGGGTCGGCCAGCGCCGCGAAGGTGCTGTTGAGTGAGTCCGCTAGTTCAGTCCTCAATTGATAGATTGAATAGTAGCTTGCTCCCCAGACCCCTTCAGGAGGCTCCCCATGGGCAGGATCGTCGTGACCGAATTCATCTCCCTCGACGGCGTGGTCGAGGACCCCGGCGGCTCCGAGGACTTCAAGCACGGCGGCTGGAGCTTCGCCTTCGAGCGCGGCGACGAGGGCAACCAGTTCAAGCTCGACGAAACGATGGGCTCGGACGCGCTGCTGCTCGGGCGTGAGACCTACGAGGGCTTCGCCAAGGCGTGGCCGGAGCGCGAGGGCGAGTTCGCCGACAAGTTCAACACGATGCCGAAGTACGTCCTGTCGTCGACGCTCCAGGACCCGGCGTGGGGGAACACCACGGTGCTCGAGGGCGACGTCGCCGAGGCGGCCGAGCGGGTCAAGCGGGAGCAGGACGGCGACGTGGTCGTCCACGGCAGCGTCAGCGTCGTCCAGCAGCTGCTCGAGCGCGACCTCGTCGACGAGCTGCGCCTGATGGTGTTCCCGGTGGTCCTCGGCGCCGGCCGGCGGCTGTTCGGCGAGACCAGCGACAAGAAGACCCTCAAGCTCACCGACCTCAGGAGCGTCGGCGAGGGCGTGGCGATCATGGTGCTCAGGCGCTAGATCCGGTAGACCGTCAGCAGCCGCTTCTCGTGCTCGGCCTCGATCTGGGCCACCACCTCGATGTGGTCCTCGAGGCCCGAGCCGCGGAGCTTGCGCGCGAGCAGCTCGTCGACCTGGAACACGCCGGCGGAGTTGTTCATGTCGATCTCGACGCGGACCGTGCGCTGCTCGCCGGGCAGGATGCGCACCTCGTCGATCGCCGCCGCCGACAGCGAGTGGATGTTCGGCAGGTGGGTCTCGACGGCGACGCGCGACCGGCCGTGCTCCATGTCGAGCGCGTCTGCCACGCGGACGACGCCGGCCTCGACCGTGAGCGGGCGCCCGCCGCTGCGGTGGCCGATGATCGCGTGCAGCGCCTCGGAGGAGACGATCGTGCGCTCCGGCTCCTCGTAGACGTCGGCCAGCAGCTCGTCGAGGTGGTCGGCGGCGAGGAAGAGGCTGTAGGCCTCGTGGTCGATGCGGTGGATCGACATGCCGAGGTCGTGCAGCAGGCAGCCGGCGGCGACCACGACCTCGGCGTCGCGCGGGTGCAGGCCGTAGTCCCGCTCGAGCGTTGACTCCACGCCGCCCTGCCGCAGCAGCCGGAAGAGACGCAGCGCGCGGTTGAGCACGATCTGCAGGTGCACCCACGAGTGGTCGCTCATCTCGAGCCGTTCGGCGTTGATCTGGGCGGCGTGCCAGCGCGCCTTGAGCCGGGTGTCGGCGTTCGCCGCGGCCAGGAACCCGGCGAGCTTGCGGTTGCGCTCGCTGGGCGCGTGGATGTTCATGGCCGCGATCGCGTCGCGCAGCGGGACCTCAGGCATCGGCGCGCTCCAGCAGCTCGTCCAGCGACGCGGCGAGGTCGTCCGCGAGGGCGTCGGCGTCCGGCAGGATGGAAGGGTCGGAGGAGATCCCGAAGCAGACGTTGCCGGCGACGGTGACGACGCCGATCGAGAGCGCGTGGGCGGCGCCGAGCGGGACCGCGGAGTGGACCTCCCGGAGCCGGCAGCCGCTCAGGTAGCGGGGGACGGCGGGCCCCGGGACGCTGGAGATCGTGAGGTTGAACAGGCGCGGGTGCGCGAACGCGTGCGCGAATGCGCGCTGGACCGGCCCGGGGGTGAGCGCGAGCACGCGGAACGCGGCGTCGAGGTCCTCGGCCTCGCCGTCGCGCCGCCGCTGGTCGGTGGCGCGGTGGACGGCGTTGAGCCGCTCCACCGGGTCCGGTTCGTGGCAGGGCAGCTCGATGAAGACGAACGAGATGCGGTTGCCGCTGGCGGCCGGGTCGTCGCTCGTGCGCACGTCGGCGGGGACCATGACCTTGAGCGCCTGCGGCGGCTCGCCGCGGCGGGTGGCGAAGCGACGCAGGGCGCCGGCGCAGGTGGCGAGCACGACGTCGTTCGGCGTGACGCGGAAGTGGCGGCGAACGGTTCGCACGTCGTCGAGCGTGCGCGTGTGCCGGATGTGGTGGCGCCGCGGCGAGACCGCGCGGTTGAGCGGCGAGCCGGGCGCGGGGGCGAACACGGTGTGCGCGAGCAGCCGGGCGCCGCCGGTGACGGTCTTCGGGCGCAGCTTCAGCGGGGCGGCGAGGAGCGAGGCGGCCTCGCCGGTGCGGTCGGCGATCGCGCGGCCGAGCCGCTGGCCTGGGGTCGGCTCGGGGGCAGCGGGCCACGTCGCCGCCTCCGGTCCGGGCGCATCGGGCTTGGCGTCGAGCAGCAGGTTGCCGAGCTCGACCACCGCCGTGCCGTCGACCATGCAGTGGTGCGCCTTGCCGACGATGGCGAGGTCGTCGGTCGCCCACATCTCCCACAGCGGGCGGTCGCGCTCGAGCGGGATCGACAGGACGTCGTCGACCAGCTCGTCGAGGTCGCCGGCGCCGGCGGCGTGCAGGTGGCGGGCGGGGTCGAAGTCCGGGTCGTCGACCCACACCGGCTCGTGGACGCCGAGCGGGACGCCGGCCAGCTTCTGGCGGTAGCGGTGGGAGTGCTCCATCCGCTCGGCGACGTGGTCGAGCAGGTCCTGCGCGGTGGGGCGCGGGCCGTCCTCGGGCGGGTCGAACTGCGCCACCCAGCCGACGTGCATCGGCATCGTCGGGCTCTCGACGGCGAGGAACGAGGCGTCGAGGGCGGACAGGCGCTCGGCGGTCATGGCTCGTCCCCCTCCAGCATCGGTCGCCAGTGGTCGGCGGTCAGCGCGGCGGGCTCCGTGCTCTCGCAGAAGTCGGTGAGGACCTGCGCGAAGCGAGCCGGGTCGTCGTCGTGCGGCATGTGCCCGGCGTCCGGGAACAGCTCCAGCCGGCTGCCGGGCATCGCCTCGTGCGCGGCCACGCCGTGGCTCGCCGGGATGATCGAGTCCTTCTCACCCCAGACGACGAGCGTCGGCAGCAGGGCGGCGAGCGCGAGCCGGTCGTGCGCGCTGATCCGCTGGCCGCCGGGCTCGATGACCGCGCGGACCGTATGCAGGAACGCCTGGCGGGAACCGGCGGTATCGAGCGACGCGAAGCCGTCGGCGAGCACCTTGAGGTCGCCGTCAGGCGCCAGGCGGATCCGTTGCAGCAGCCCGCCGACCGCGCGCCCGACGCTGCGCAGCTCCCGCGACGTGATCACCGGCAGCACCCAGTCGGCGCCGGGGAGCGCGGCCGCGCGCAGGAGCAGATGGACCTCACGGCCAAGCCCGCCGCTGGAGACGAGAACCATGCGCTCGCAGCGCTCGGGGAACTGGTACGCGAATTGCATCGCGATGCCGCCGCCCAGCGAGTGGCCGATCACCGTCATCCGGTGGTGGCCGAGGGCGGTGAGGACGTCTCGGACGCCGCTCGCGTGGGCGCCGAGCGAGTAGTCGCCGCGAGGAGTCGCGGACTCGCCGTGCCCGAGCAGGTCCGGAGCGATCAGCGTGAACCGCTCGGCGAGCGCGGGCGCGACTCCTTCCCATGTCTTGGACGAGTTGGCGATCCCGTGCAGGAGCAGGAGCACGGGGCCGTCGCCGGCCGTGCGGTATGTCACGTCGTGGCCGTGCAAGGTCAGCACGTGAGGCTCGAGGACGGCCATCAGGCGTGGAACTCTGCCAGCCGGAGCGCCTCTTCCTTCAACTCCCTGCGCGCGGCGGCGTCGAGGCGGCCGAACGGGTCGAGCCGGATCCTGCCGTTCTCGTAGCGCCAGGTCCCGGCGACGCGGCCGTCGATGAGGAAGGTCGGGGACGAGTGGGGGTTGCGGGAGGAGAAGATCTTCGGGCGGTGCTCCTCGGGGAGGAGACCGGTACGGCGGGCGTGGACGAGCAGGGTCGCGTCCCAGGTGGGGAGAAAGCGGGGCGGCGCGGGCGTGTCGGGGTCGGGGAGCGGCGCGCGCGGCAGGTCGAGCAGCTCCTCGCCGTCCGTGGTCTGGAAGCGGCGGAGCTCGAGGCGGTCGAGCAGCGGCTTGAGGTACTTCGGAGCGAGTCCGGTGAAGCTGGCGACGTCCTTGCGGGCGGCCGGGCCGAAGCCGGCGAGGTAGCGCCGGACGAGGTGCTCGGCGGGATCGTCGATCGCGGGCGGCGGGCCGATCCAGTCCTCGGCGGCGGCGTAGAGGTCGGCGCGGCGGCGCTCCCACGTGCCGGACGGCGGGACGCGGACGAGGTCGATCCAGGCGTTGATCGCGTTCGCGCGCGGCTTGCCCACCAGCTCCTCGAGCTCCTTGCGGGTGATCGTGCCATCGAGCGCCTGTCGGAGCCTGCGCGCCGCACCGGCCATCGCCCGCGGGTTCGCCCGGTCCGGCGCGGCGCGGCGCCAGCTTTCACGGCGTGCGTCGCGGGTCGCGAGCGCGAACAGCCAGTAGTCGCGTTTCGAGACGAGGTGGATCGTGCTTCGCATCAGGGTCGCCTGGACGACGGAGCGCCGCTCGAGCGCCCTGGTCAGTGCGTCGCGGTCGAAGGTGTCGAGCCGGGACCAGAGGCCGACGTACATCGACGGCGCGTACTGCGCCTGGACGCCGCCGACGCGCTCGAGCGCCCGCGGGAGCGCCGACTTCGCGCGCTCGAGCAGGAGCTGGCGAGCGAGCAGCGCCCGGTTGAGCTCCCGCTGGGTCAGCGTCCGCATCGATTTGGATCATCGCGCCCGCTCGGTTCGTCGGCGCCCTGGCGCACGTTTCCGGCGGGCGCCCGTCTGGCGTTGCCCGAGGTCGGGCCGCGTCATGCCCTCCCGGAGCAGCGCTCGCAAGCTCGCGCCCGAGCGCTCCGGGAGGCCACGCCGCGGCCCGCCCACGGACACGCCCACCGCGCCGGCGTGTGCTCCGTTTGGGGCCTCGTCAGGGCAGCACAGACAACGGGCAGCGTGGGTACAGGCTCCCGTGTGAAGGCGCGAATCGGAGTACCGATCCCGGAAGAACGGAGTCTTCTCCGCCGGCGTCTGCGATCCGGGATCTGACTCAACAATTCGCTGCTTCGCGCGACAGGATCACAATCCGGCGCACGGGTCGCGCTCGTGCCTGGTTCTCACGTCCCAACCAGATCGCCCACGCCCGCGAATGTCGCAGTGCCGCGGTCACGCGAGGCTGTCGCACAAACAGGACGCGTTGGGGAAATTGAACCGCCCCGGGGATCTTGGAGGCTCGACCGCTTGAGAGGATCTGAGCCATATGCCAAGGAAGCCGCCGTATCCGCGTGAGGTCCGTGAGCGGGCGACACGGATGGTGTTCGATCAGCAGGGCGAGTACGAGTCGCAGTGGGCGGCGATCACGTCGATCGCCGAGAAGTTCGGGATGACGGCCGAGACCCTGCGCAGTTGGGTGCGCCAGGCCGAGACTGACGCGGGCAAGCGCCCGGGAGTGTCGAGCGCGGAGGCCGAGCGGATCAAGCAGCTCGAGCGCGAGAACCGGGAGCTGCGCCGCGCGAATGAGATCCTCAAGGCGGCGTCGGCTTTCTTCGCGCGGGAGCTCGACCCGCATCCGCCGAAGCGATGAGCGTCTTCATCGACGAGCGCCGCGACGTCTTCGGGGTCGAGCCGATCTGCCGCGCTCTGCAGATCGCCCCGTCGACGTACTACGCCGTCAAGCAGCGCCAGCGCGACCCGTCTGCGCGCGCCCAACGCGACGCAGAGCTGTTGGTCGAGATCCGCCGGATCTATGAGCAGTCCAAGGGCCTGTACGGCGCCCGGAAGGTGTGGTGGCAGCTGCGGCTCGACGGCATGCCGGCCGCCCGCTGCACGGTCGAGCGGCTGATGCGCGAGGCGGGGCTTGAGGGCGTCAGACGCGGGCGCAGACGCCGCACCACTATCCCCGACGACCAGGCGAGCCGGCCGACGGATCTCGTCGATCGCGACTTCAGCGCCAACGCTCCCAACCGCTTGTGGGTCGCGGATCTCTCCTACGTGATGACGTGGAGCGGCGTGGTCTACGTGGCTTTCGTGATCGACGCGTTCAGCCGTCGGATCGTGGGCTGGAAGGCCGACACCACGATGAAGACGAGTCTGGTGCTCGACACGATGGAGATGGCGCTATGGAGCCGTCAGCGTCAGGGCGTCCCGCTCGCCGACGGCATGATCTGCCACAACGACGCCGGCAGTCAGTACACGAGCTTCGCGTTCACCAGCAGGCTCGTCGAGGCCGGCATCGACCCGTCGGTCGGCAGCGTCGGCGATGGCTACGACAACGCGCTGGCCGAGACAACGATCGGGCTCTTCAAGACCGAGAAGATCCACCGCGAAGGTCCGTGGCGCACCCTCGCCGAGGTCGAGCTGGCCACCCTGGAATGGGTCGACTGGTACAACCACGCCAGATTGCACTCCGCCTGCGGCGGAGTCTCTCCAGCGCAGTTCGAGGCCGACCATACCCATCATCTAGAAACTCAATAACCACGGCCTCCAACGAACCCGGGGCGGTTCAAATCTCCAACGGGGCGCTGCCTGCCCTGGTGTCGCAGAACGACACTAGGACAGGACGACGGCAGTGAAACCGCGCACAACCGGTTCGGGCGCTGGTGTCGCAGGCGGCCGCGAGGCCGATGTGCGTGGAGTAGCCGACTCCGCTCGCCGTCTGCATTGTCGAGATCCACAACGACGACGCGTCGACGCCGCGTTACGCGACAGCCTCACGCGGAAGTGATAATGCACCGCCGAGCGAGTTCGCTATCGCAAGCACAGCGAGCCGCTGCGACTCAAGCGGCGGCCCCCCGTGAACCGCGCTTCGTGATGCGGCGCCCCACGCCCAATTACGGAGGCCCGCACCCGCGTCCGTCCTGTCTGTCGACTTAATGGAGCTTCTACACAACCGCCTCGCAGTACTCGTCAAGCGTAGAACGTAAACCCGTTCCAAGCTGTCTGACGCTCGTCTGTGTCAGGTGCGACCGCTGCGGTAACTCGGGCTCACCTCTGTGCTGCTACCCGCGCCGGGAATAGCGATTTCCACGTAAACCGACGCTTTCTGCGTTCCCGCGGGAACGCCCTCAGCCCGCCGGCGCAACGCGCGAGATGCGATCGTCTGACATAGCGAAAGCGACACTCCGGGTACGGTCTGCCGGATGGACACGCAGTTGCAACTGCGTCGCGCCGTCGAGGCGCGCATCGAGGCGTGGGACTACCCGCTCATCGAGAACAGAGATGAGGCCGCTGCAGAAGTCGGGCTGATGCTCCAGGAGGTCGTGCGCGATCGACTGCTAAAGGCGATCCCCTCCCACGCCAGCCTCGACGGAGACACGTGAGGCCTCGCCGTCTCAGCTCGCAGAGCCTTGGACTGCTTGCTGTCGTTGTGCTGCCGCTGTTTGCGGTCCTTTCAACGTGGGGCGGGGCCGGTTGCAGTGAAGGAATGTGCGGCATCCTGGCTACCACCGTGGCGGCGCTGTGGCTGCCAATCGTCCTCCTTTGGTTCGGTGTCGTAGGACTTCTGCTGAGCCGGTGGCTGGGCAAGGGCAAGTCGTGATGGACGCGCGGGTCTGGCTCGCTCATCGATAGCTCGTCCGCCTCGTGTCGTACGACCAGGGCAGACACGGCTATGGCCAAGTTCTCGCCCCGTACGGAACGAGCGGCGGGCATTTCTACCTCGGGACCTTCGCGACGGAGTACAGCGACGACGGTGTGGACCTCGCCACCATCACCGGCGACAAGTTCGCCCTGCTCGCGTTGTCGCTGGACGCCCTGCTCTACCACGGCCACTGGCCCCATCGTGGTGCAGTACGCATTCGAGGCGCAACATTGAGCGCGCGAGTGGCGGCCGGAGTACGACGCACTCCGCGCCTAGCCGGCCTTCTCCTTCGAGGCGGATGGAGCAGCGCGGGCCAGTCGCGAGCCGCCGCTGCTTGCGGCGACAACGGAGTCTGGCGCTTCTACAGGTTGCTCCCCTGAGCGGTCCAGGGCCACGGTAGGCTTGGCCGCGGCGATGCCCGCAGACGAGCAGGAGTTGCGCTTCCTCGAGCTCGATGGCGCCCGCGTGGCGTACGCGACGCTCGGCAGCGGGCCGGCGCTGCTTGTCCCCGCACTCTGGGCAAGTCATCTCGAGCGCGACTGGTCGTTGGCCGAGTACCGCGGGTTCTTCTCCGAGCTCGCCCGCGACCACACGGTGATCCGCTACGACAGGCTGGGGACCGGCCTGTCGGACCGCGACATCGATCCCGCCGGGTTCGGCGTGGAGCTTGAGTTGCGCACACTCGAGGCGCTCGTCGCAGCGTTCGGGCTCGACGAGGTGGCGCTGCTCGGGCTCTCCTTCGGCGGCTGCAGCGCGGCGGCGTTCGCGGCGCGCCGCCCCGAGCTGGTGAGCTCGCTCGCCCTAGTGGGGGCGTTTGCTCGGGGCGCGGACATCGCCGCGGCCGATCTTCGCGAGGCGATCGTCGCCACCGTGCGCGCGCACTGGGGCGCGGGCTCGCGCATGATGGCGGACGTCTGGATACCCGGCGCCGACGCGGCGACCCGGGAGCACTTCGTGGAGCTCCAGCGCGCCTCGGCGAGCCCCGAGTTGGCCGCGGCTCTGCTCGAAGCGGTGTACTGCGCTGACGTGCGTGATCTGCTGCCGCGGATCGCCGCGCCCACGCTGGTGCTCCATCGCCGCAACGATCGCGCGATGCCGTTCGCGCTCGGCCGCGAGCTGGCGGCGCTCATCCCGGGGGCGCGGCTGGTGGCGCTCGAGGGCGACGTCCACCTGCCGTGGCTCGGAGACGGCGCGGGGGTGCTCGACGCGCTGGTGGCGTTCCTCGGAGGACGGGAGCGCGCGCTCGAGCGTGGGCACACGCCGGTCGCCAACGGCCCCTTAAGCGAGCGAGAGCGCGAGGTGCTGATGCTGGTTGCCGAGGGCCTCAGCGACGCGGAGATCGCCCAGCGCCTGATCGTCAGCCCGCACACGGTCCACCGGCATGTGGCCAACATTCGCACCAAGCTGCGTCAACCGTCGCGAACCGCGGCGGCGGTGCACGCCGCGAGGACCGGGCTGATCTAGGCGCGCGAGGCACTCCCAATCGCCAACGGGTGCACGATCGCCGGCATGCCGCGCCAGCGATCGGTGTGAGCTAGGTCGATCCGGAGCCCCCCGGTGGCCAGCAGCTCGAGCGTCGGCTGGTTGGCGCGGCAGCCCATCGCAAAAGCCCGCCAGGGCCGAGCGAGGCGGTCCTGCCAGCGCGCCAGCCGCGCCGAGTCGGCGCGCACGTGCTCGATGAAGAGCAGCCGCCCGTCCGGGCGGAGCACGCGGCGCACCTCTTGCACGGCGCCCGTCGCGTCGGCCACGGTGCAGAGGACCATCGTGGAGACAACGGTGTCGAATGAGGCGTCGTCGAACGGCAGCCGCTCGGCCGGCGCCACGACGACGACCGCCGCGCTGCTGGCACGCGCAACGCGCCGCCCGAGGCGCCGGCCCATCGCGGCGTCCGGTTCGCTGAGCACGAGCTCGTGGACGGCGTCGGTGTAGTGGGGCAGGTTGAGACCGGTGCCCGCCCCGAGCTCGAGCACGCGGCCGCTCGCCTGGGCGAGCAGCTCGGCGCGCCGGGCCGCCATGCCGCGGCGCTCTCCCAGCGCTAGGAAGGGGTCATAGATCCGTGCGCCGAGATGCGTCCACAGGTCGAGGCTCATGACAGCGGAGGATCACAGCCACGCACGCACTGGACATCGCGAATACCGGCCATCCGAGCCTGATGGCCGGATCCGGCCAGTGCTTCCGACACAGGTCGCGATCAGCGGTCCGCATCGATGCGGCACGGACCACGAGCCGGAGAGATCGCCCGCCCCATGGTCCATCTGGCGGCGCGCCGAATCGCTCGGAACCCCTCGGTGCCAGCTGTGCGTGCCGCTAGCGATCCTGCTTGGCGTCGTGGTCAAAGGGCCCTCGGTGGGCCTGACCGATGATTTTTGCGCGCCGTGCTGGTCTGTACGCCGAATACCGACTCACGGGAGGCTGACGCCATGAGGAAACTGACCTTCGGCATGAACCTGAGCCTGGACGGCTACATCGCCGCGCCCGGCGACGACCTCGGCTGGAGCGTGCCGAGCGACGAACTGTTCCAGTGGTGGTCCGACCGGGTGGGGGCGACAGACCTGGCGCTGTACGGGCGCAAGCTGTGGGAGACGATGAGCTCGCACTGGCCGACCGCCGACAAGCAGCCGGGCGCTACACCGGCGCAGATCGAGTTCGCCAGCCGCTGGCGGCACATGCCGAAGGTGGTGTTCTCCTCGACGACCAGCACGGTCGACTGGAACACCCGTCTGGTCACCGGCGACGCGGTCACCGAGATCACCAGGCTCAAGGCCGACGACGGCGGCCCCATGGACATCGGCGGTGCCACACTCGCCGCGGCGGCCATGCGGGCCGGGCTGATCGACGAGTACGCGATCGTCACCCATCCGGTCCTGGTGGGCGGCGGCACGCCGTTCTTCACCGCCCTGGACAACTGGGTGAACCTGAGCCTGGTGGAGACCCGGACGTTTCCCGACGGCGTGGTGCTGACCAGGTACGAGACCAAGCGCTGAGCGCCCGACCTCGGATCAGCGCGGGCTTCGGGCCACCCAAGGATCTCGTGGCGCTGTGTTCCGAGGCGATCGTGACGTCCCTGCCGGATCCTGTTCTTCACCGCAGACGATCCGTCCGGATAGGGATCCGCTTACGGCATATCCACGCTGCCCGTTGTCTGTGCTGCCCTGACGAGGCCCCAAACGGAGCACACGCCGGCGCGGTGGGCGGCCCGGCCTCGGGCAACGCCAGCCGTCACCGATGTGGATTCTTGGATCCAAAAATCCGATATAGTCTTGGAGACGATGCTCGCCCCGACGCCCAGCGCGACCGACCACGTGCTCGACCAGATCCGGTCGGCGATCCTTGCCGGTCGTCTGCCGGCGGGCGAGACGCTGCGGCAGGAGGACCTGGCCGAGCGGCTCGGCGTCAGCCGCATGCCGGTCCGCGAGGCGATCCGGCGGCTGCATGCCGAGGGCCTCGTCGAGGTGCTGCCGAGCCGACGCGTCCGCGTCGCGCCGCTCGACCGCGCCGAGATCGAGGACATCTACGACATGCGGGCGGCGCTCGAGCCGCTCGCGGTCCGGCTCGCCGTCCCGCGGTTGACCAAGGCGCAACTGCGCGAAGCTGCGCACGCGCTCGAGGCCGCCGACGACGAAGACGACGCCGACACGTTCGGCGTCCGCAACGCGGCGTTCCACCTCGCGCTCATGACGTCCTGCGAGCGCCCGCGGCTGCTGAACGAGATCGCCAGCCTGCTCGACCTCAGCGACCGCTACCAGCGCGCCGCCCTCCGCGACGAGGAGCACAACGCGCGCGTGCGCGAGGAGCACGCGGCGCTGTTCGCCGCCGCCCGTGCCGGCGACGCGGCGACCGCGGCCGACCTGACCGAGCGCCACGTCCGCCAGGCCGGCGCTCGTCTGCTGGAGCTGTTCGCGCCGTGAAGCTGCTGACCGGAATCGCGTGGCTGTGGGCGTTCCTCGGGCTCGGCACCGCCGCGGTCGAGGCGCTCGGCCTCCCGCTCCCGGGCAGCGTGGCCGGGATGCTGCTGTTGTGGGCCGCGCTCGAGGCGCGCCTCGTCCGCCTCGACTGGCTGGAGCGCGGCGCGAGCTCGCTCCTCGGCGTGCTCGGGCTGCTGTTCGTGCCGGCGGGCGTCGGCCTCGCGCAGTACGCCGGCGCTGGTCCGATCTGGCTCGCGGTGATCGGCGTCGTGCTCCTCGGCGCACTCGCCACCCTTGCGGTCACCGGCCACGTCACGCAGTTGCGGCTCGGCGAGACAGGGCGATCGGGGGGAGTGCGGCTCGGCGAGACGGGCCGAGCGGGGGGAGTGCGGCTCGGCGAGGCAGGGGCTCGGGGCGATGGCTGAGCTGATCTGGCTGCCCATCACCGCGGCGTCGTACGGCGCCGCGCTTGTCCTCCGGCGCCGCATCGACAGCCCGCTGCTCAACCCGACGCTCGTCGCGATGGCGGCGCTGATCGCGACGCTGCTCGCGACCGGCGTCCCCTACGCCGACTACGCCTCCGCCACCAGCCCGCTCACCGCGCTGCTCGGCCCCGCCGTCGTCGCGCTCGCCGTGCCGCTCCACCGCGAGCGGGAGACGCTGCGCCGCCATGCGGGCTCGATCCTCGTCGGCGCGTCCGCCGGCGCGGCGTGCGCGATCGCGGTCGGCGCGGCCGCGGCGGCGCTCATGCATCTCGCCCCGGACTGGGCGCTGGCCCTCAGCTCCCGCTCGGCCACCGCGCCGATCTCCATCGCGCTCGCGGGAGAGCTGCACGGCGCGGCGGCCCTGTCGGCGGTGCTCAGCATCCTTGCCGGGGTGGCGGGCGCGACGCTCGGGCCGCGCTGGCTCGACCTCATCCGCGTCCGCCACCCGCTGGCGCGCGGGCTCGCGCACGGCGTCGCCAGCCACGGCATCGGCACGGCGCGGATGCTCGACGAGACGCGCCTCGCCGGCGCGACCGCTGCCGTCGGGATGGGCCTCGGCGGCGCCGTCGTCGCGCTCGTGCTGCCACTGCTCTGGAGTTAGTCGACCCGGTCGACATCTCGACGGGTTCTGACGCGCCAGTCGACCCGCCGATATTCCGACCGGATCGACTAGGCTCGCCGCTCGGCGGCCGAAGCGATCATCTCGACGCAGCAGTCGAGCTCGATCTCCGTGGTGTCGATCGCGAGGTGGTAGTGCCGGAGGTCGTTGGGATCGGCGCCGTAGAAGTGGTGGACGTAGGCCTCGCGCGCGCGGTCGTTGTCGGCCAGCCGCCGCTCCGCGTCCTCGCGCGACAGCCCCTCGAGCGCGATCGCCCGCTCGACCCGTCGCTCACGCGGCCCGTAGAGCCGCACGTGCAGCGCGCGGGGCGTCTCCGCCAGCACCAGCGCGGCGGCGCGGCCCAGGAACACACCGCCCTCGCGCGACGCCTGCTCGCGGATCACCTGCTCGGTCGCGTCGCGGTAGGCGCCCTCGTCGACGAACTCGTGCTCGAGGTAGGGCCGCGCGCCGAACGCCAGGCCCGCCGGGGCGAGCACGCGGATGAAGCGTTCGAACACGCTCCCTGCCGTCTCGTCGTGCCGGACCGCCTCCGCCAGCGGCACCGCCAGCCGCTGCGCGACCTCGTTCGGGATCGCGCGGTCGACGAAGGGGACGCCGAGCCGCTCCGCGAGCCGCGGGCCGACGTGGGCGCCGCCCGCTCCGTAGGACGCCGAGATCGTGACGACCACGACCGCGATCTTAGTGGCCCCGGCCGCAAGTACGACGCATTCCGACGGGCCCGGCCCGCGTCTGCCGGCACTCGGCAGGCGCACACGTGCCACCAGCATGCGAGCGCCTGCCGTGCACCGGCAGACACGACCCGGACTCCGCCGGGTTATGCGCCGAACTTACGGCCGGGACCACTGATATGGAGGGCGAGATGTCAAGGCGGTAGTTCGTGTGGATGTCGTGTCGGCGCGGTCGGGGCGCTGGCGGGGCGGCACGGGCGGAAGGTCCAGTGTGGTCGACTGCGGGGTCAGACTGATATGCGAGGGCTTGACCTCAAGACCCGGGTATTCGTCGCGGCTCGCCGTCTTAGATCGGGCGCCGTCGGCGGGGGCCGGCTGCCCAAAGTGGTCTCGCGAGCCTCGCGCGACTGTCGTGTGGCCTTCCTGAGTGCTCGTGCGCGCCCCGGCAGTGTCCCGGGCGCGGTCGTCGGGGGTGTGGTCAGTCAAGCGTGGCGGCCTCCCAGCAGAACGCGGCCAGCTCACGCGCGCAGGCGACCGCGACGACGCCGGCCGGCTTGCGGCGCTGGCCGTGTAGGTGCGACCAACGCTGATGTAGGCGCCGCTGCGCGCGCCAGGCGATCTCGATCACGCGCGGGTCTTGTCCTGCCTGGCGGCGGGCGAGGACCTCGCCGATCCGCGGCGGGTGGCGGTAGTGGTGGGCGGCCTCGATCAGCAGCCGCCGGGCGTGGGTCGGGCCGGCCTTGGTGATCTGGCCCTGGCGGCGCTTGCTGTCCGAGGTGCGCTCCGAGGGCACGATCCCCAAGAATCCCGACAGCAGCGTCGGCCGCGGGAAGCGCTCGAAGCGGCCGACGTCGGCGCACAGCCCCGCGGCCGACAGCGTGTCCACGCCCCTGAAACAGCGCAGTCTGGCGATCACCGGCGCGTGGCTGCTGTCGGGGATCGCCTGCTCGAGCGCGGCGAGCAACCCGCTGCGGCGCCCGATCAGCAGCTCGACCGCGGCCAGGTAGTCGACGAACGTCGCCTGCGAACACGGGTCCTCGAAGCTCAGCGAGCGCAGCCACTTCATGTGCGCCCCCGTCCACGCCCGGTCGGGACCGGGATAGCGCTCGCCGCCGCGGAGCAGGAACTTGCCCAGCCGATGACGCGCGCGCATCAGGTCGCCGCGGACGTCCTCGATCGCACGCACCAGGTCACGGAAGCGCTCGTCGGCGACCGACGGCACGAACGCGAAACACAGCTCGCCGGCAGCCAGCAACCGCGCCAGCCGGATCGCGTCACGACGATCGGTCTTGACCCGATCCCCGACGCCCTTGGGAATCGACCCCGGTGCGACGACACGAACCTCGATCCCACGCTCGCGCGCCGCCCTGGCCAGCCCGAACCCGGTCGGGCCGGCCTCGTAGACCGCGCGCACCGCGCCCGGCCCGAACCCCTCCAGGAACGCCACCACCTCGATCGGCGGCATCCGCAGCTTGCTCACGCGCAACTCCCCAGTGTCGGGAACGAGCACCGCCGCGTGCGTCTGACGCGCGTGCACATCCAGACCGACAAGGGCCATACCCTTCATCGCCATGGCCGGCTCCTATGCGGTTGTGGGCGCCACGCGAGCTGCAACTCGCGCGGCTTGAACACAACCCCACGAACGCGTGGGGACCGGCCATACTTACCAACCGCGCCGGACGTCACCCTCCATAGGGTCTTAGTGCGCGTGCTCGCGGATCAGCGCCGCCAGCCGCTCGGGCTGGTCGAGGCTGATGAACGCGCGCGAGCCCGTCACCTCGACGAGCCGCGCGTCCGGGAAGATCGCCGCCAGCCGGCGGGCGTGGTCGACCGGGAAGAAACGGTCCTCGGGCGCCCAGGCGAGCAGGACCGGGCGGTCGAACTCGCGCAGGAGGGCGGCGGTGTCGAGCAGCAGCCCGCGGTCGACGCCGGCGAGCAGACGCCGCGTGTCGCGCCGCACGCCCCGGTCGGTGAGGAAGGGCTCGACCCAGGCGTCCAGCAGCTCGTCCGGAATCCGCTTGGCGAGCCAGCCGTAGGCGATCGGGAGCCGGCGCGCGGGGCGCAGCCGCAGGAGCTGCAGCTGGGCCGTGAGCAGGTGCGCGCGAGCGGCCAACACGAGGCCGCGGAACGCCAGCGGCGGGAAGTTGTCGAACGCGTCGCAGTTGGTCAGCACGAGCCGGCCGACCCGCTCCGGGTGCCGGGTTACCACGAGCTGGCAGATCGCCCCGCCGGTGTCGTTGCCGACGAGCGTGACGTCCTGCAGGTCGAGCCCTCCGATGAAGTCCGCGACGAGCTGCGCCAGCCCGGTCGGGCTGAGGTCGGCGTCCCGCCGCATCGGCACGCGGTGCGCGCCGAGCGGGAGGTCGGGCACGACGCGGCGGAAGCCGTCGAGCCGGTCGGTCACGGGCTCCCACAGCCGGCCGTCGACGAGCGCGCCATGCACGAACACCAGCGGCGGGCCGGCGCCTTCGTCGCGGTAGCGGAGGGTGCCCTGGCGGAGCGCGATCTCCGGCACGGGGCCGGAGCTTAGTCTTGGACCGATGGAGCCGGTGTTCTTCGCGACCCCCGCCGAGCTGCGGGCCTGGCTCGAGCGCCACCACGGGGATCGCGACGAGCTGTGGGTCGGCCTGTACAAGAAGGCCTCGGGCCGCCCGAGCGTGACCTGGCCCGAGGTCGTCGACGAGGCGCTGTGCTTCGGCTGGATCGACGGCGTGCGTCGCAGCCTCGGGCCCGACAGCTACGTCAACCGCCTCACGCCGCGGCGCCCGCGGAGCAACTGGAGCGCGGTCAACATCAAGCGGGTCGGCGAGCTGATCGAGGAGGGGCGGATGACGCCTGCCGGGCTGGCCGCGTTCGCGGCCCGCACCGACGACCGGAGCGCGGTCTACTCCTACGAGCAGCGGCGCGCCGCGACGCTCGAGCCCGATCAGGAGGAGCGCTTCCGCGCGATCCCCGACGCGTGGGAGTGGTTCCAGGCGCGCCCGTCCTCGTACCGGCGCGCCGCGACCCACTGGGTGGTCAGCGCCAAGCGGTCCGAGACCCGCGAGCGGCGCCTGCAGACGCTGATCGAGGACTCCGCCGCCGGCCGCACGGTCAAGCCGCTGACGCGCCCCGCGTGATCCGGTCGCCCGCCGCCCGCTGCTGAAGCTCCTCACCCCGGTGTTGCGGCGGGCGCTGCGCTGGAACCACGCATGGGCGATCGCGCGGGCGCGGGAGGGGCTGGAGCCCTTCGCGCGAGCTGCCGCCGCTCGAGTGCCCACCACAGCTCGATGAGGTCGGCGGGGCGTCGCAGGTTGGCGCCCGTCGCCTCCTCGAACCGCCGCAGCCGGTGCCGCAGCGTGTTCGGATGCACGTGCAGCGCCTTGGCGGTCTCCTCGATCCGCATCTCCTGCTCGAACCAGACGCGCAGCGTGTCCTCGAGCTCGGCGCCGAGCCGGCCGAGCGCCGCCAGCGGCTCCAGGTGGCGGCAGGTGAAGGCGGCGCCGAGCGCCTCGTCGGACAGGATGGCCGGGCGGATCGAGAGGTCGGCGAGGCTGAACGTGCCCTCCTGCCCGAACGCGAGCGCGGTCTGGAGCGCGCGGCTCGCCTGCGCGAAGGCCCCCGGTAGCGCGGCGAGCCGGGCGGGCGGGCCGACGCCGACCACGACGCCGGTGAGCGCGGGTGCGCGCTCGCTGCTCAGCCCGACGAGGTCGCGGTCGAGCGCGGTCGTCAGCTCGGCGGCCAGCCGCCGTGGCGGACCCGCGCCGTCGAGCGAGCGGGCGCGGAACGCGACGTACTCCCGGTCGGCGTCGAGCCCGTAGCCCGCTGACTCGCGCGACAGCTCGTCGGCGTCGATGGTCCCCAGCAGCACGGCGAGCACGAACGCGTCGCGGCGCTGCTGCTCCTCGCGCGCGAGTTGCAGCTCGACCTCGCGGTGCGCCTGGCCCACCACCTCCATCACCGCGTCGCCCCACAGCCACAGCGTCTCGCTGAACGCCAGGACGCTGGAGACGTTCGTCCCGCGCTCGCGGGCCATCTCGCCGAACCGTGACCACACCGCGCTGATCGAGATCCGGTACGCGTGCAGGACCGCGTCGACGCTCAGGCCCTGCTCGGCGCGCTCGCGTCCGACGGCGGCGGCGCGCTCGAGCTCGTCCGCGGTGGGCGGCCGGAGGTCCCGTAGTGCGGCCAGCGCGCGGGTCACGTTCCCGCGCACGGCGCGCGCCAGCGTGCCCGCCGGCAGGCGCCGGAAGTCCGGGACTTCGGCCCGGATCCGGACGACGATCGCATCGACCAGCGCGTCGAGCTCGGCCTCGATGTCCGCGACGAGCTTGCCGACGGCCTCCGGCACACCCCCGATGCTACGCCGCCGTTGCGCGTCCGTCTTCGTGGCGGCGCCCCGTGGCGAACGTCAACTGCGCGGGTGAGGGAGGCGGCAGACCGGCGGGAACGTGCAATTTCGGCGGTCGCCCCGACGCGAATTGCACGAAACCCTTCGTATACGGCGGTTTCGTGAAATCCGGCGGCCAGGGCCGTCCCGAATTGCACGAAACCCACGGGCCCGACTCCCTCAATGCCCGCAGTTGACGTTCGCCGGCGCTACGACTACGCCGTGGCGGCGCGGCCGTGGCCCGCCGGGATCAGCAGCGCGGCGACGGCCACGAGGCCGAAGGCGGCGATCTGGACCATCAGCAGCAGCGTCTCGCCGGACAGCGCGTCGCCGAACACCAGGATGCCGCCGAGGATGCAGGTCACGTTGGCGGCGGTCGAGGTGCAGGCGATGACGGGCACGGCGTCGCCGGCCTGGAAGCCGCGGGCGGACGCGAGGAAGGCGAGGACGGAGCCGGCGGCGGCGACGGTGAGCCAGGGCGAGCCGAGGATCGCGAACACGCCGTCGCCGGCGGCGTTCGTGAGCGCCTTGACCGCGACGTCGGAGACGCCGAACAGCACGCCCGCCGCCGCCCCGAGCACTGCGCCGTGATGGTGGGACGGCGTCCCCAGTCGCGGGGCGGCGACGAGCGTGATCCCCAACGCGAGCATCCCGGCCTCGAACGCGATCAGCATCGGCGCGGCGAACGCGCCGTGCGAGCCGTCGGGCGACGGGAGCGTGGCCACGAGCGCGATCAGGCCCAGCGCCGTCATGCCGACGCCGACCCACTGGCGCCGCGGCACGGTGCAGCCGAACAGCCGGTCCCCCAGGACCGCGACCACGATCACACCGGTGGAGAGGACGGCCTGGACCATCGACAGCGGGGCCATGGCCAGCGCGGCGACGTGGAGGAACCAGGCGCCGGCGGCGATCCCCATGCCGATGGCGAACCACTTCGACTTCAGCAGGGCCTTCGCGCTCGCCACCGGCCGCTTCATGTCGACCGTCGGCGCGGCGTTCGCGCCGCGGTGCTTGCAGAGAAACGCCAGCTGCGTGATCACCGCGCACGCCAACGCGAGCGCGATTCCCAAATTGACCGTCAAAGAGTGACCCTCCGTCGACTCGTTCAGTTCCCGCCGTGAAGACTCGCGTGTGGAGGTCCCGAGCGCATCGGCCGGGCGGCCAACGAATTGCGGCCGCCGTTGGAGGTTTCGACAACGGTACGCCGCCGGCGCCTCTACCATCGCCCGCCGATGCATGTCGAAGCTCGCGACGGCGAGGCGCTCGTGTGGACCGACGGAGCGTGCAGCGGGAACCCCGGCCCGGGTGGGTGGGCGGCGATCGTGATCGGCCCGGACGGGGCCGAGCCGGTCGAGCTGTCGGGCGGCGCTCCGCACACCACCAACAACCGGATGGAGTACACCGCCGCGCTGGAGGGCCTGCGGTCGCTGCCCGCCGCGAGCCGGGTCTGCGTCGTCACCGATTCGCTGCTGATGCTGAAATCGATGACGATCTGGATCGCCGGCTGGAAGCGGCGCGGCTGGAAGACGGCCGGCGGCGCCCCCGTCAAGAACCAGGACCTCGTGGTCGCGCTCGAGCGGGAGATCGCGCGCCACGCCGAGGTCCGCTGGCACTGGGTCAAGGGCCACGCGGACACGGAGCTGAACGACCGCGCCGACCGGCTCGCGGTCGCGGCGGCGCGCGCGGCCGCGTAACGGCACCCTCCTAGCATGGGGGCGATGGCCGCCCTGACCGTCGAGATCTGGTCCGACGTCGTGTGCCCGTGGTGCTACGTCGGCAAGCGGCGCTTCGAGAACGCGCTCGCGCAGTTCGGGCATCGCGACGACGTCGAGGTCGTCTGGCGCAGCTTCGAGCTCGATCCGGGGGCGCCGCCCGAGCGTGAGGGATCGTCCGCCGAGCACCTCGCGGGCAAGTACGGCATGAGCGTCGAGCAGGCCGAGGGCACGAACGCGCAGATGACCGCGCTGGCAACGAGTGAGGGGCTCGAGTACCACCTCGACCGCACGCGCGGCGGCAACAGCTTCGATGCGCACCGGCTGATCCAGCGGGCGCTCCAGGACGGCCTCCAGGATGCGATGAAGGAGCGCCTCATGCGCGCGTACTTCACCGAGGGCGAAGCGATCGGCGACCGTGACACGCTCATCCGCCTCGCCGGCGAGGTGGGAGTCGACGGCGAGGCGGCGCTGACCGACCAGCAGTACGCCGACGCGGTGCGCGGCGACGAGGAGCTCGCCATGCGGATCGGCATCCGCGGCGTCCCGTTCTTCGTCCTGAACCGCCGCTACGGCGTCTCCGGCGCACAGCCGCCCGAGCTCCTGCTCCAGGCGCTCGACAAGGCCTGGCCGGCCGGATGATCCTCAGCGTCCTCGACCAGTCGCCCGTGCCGGAGGGCTCGACCGGCCCGCAGGCGCTGCAGAACACGCTCGACCTCGCGCGGCTCGCCGACCGCCTTGGCTACCACCGCTACTGGCTCGCCGAGCACCACGGGCTCTCGCTCGCCGGCCCCGCGCCGGAGGTGCTGGCCGGCCCGGTGGCGAGCGCGACCGAGCGGATCCGCGTCGGGAGCGGCGGCGTGATGCTGCCGCACTACTCCCCGTTCAAGGTCGCCGAGAGCTTCAGCCTGCTCGCCGGGCTCTACCCGGGCCGGATCGACCTCGCGCTCGGCCGCGCGTCCGGCACCGACCCGCTGACCACCTACGCGCTCCAGCGCGACCGCCGCGAGGTGTCGCCCGACGACTTCCCGCAGCAGCTCGCCGAGCTGCTCGCCCACTACGACGGGACGTTCCCCGAGGACCATCCGTTCGCCCGGCTCGGCCGGTCCCTGCCGGGCACCCCGGAAACGCCCGAGATCTGGCTGCTCGGCTCGTCCGCGCAGAGCGCGGTGTGGGCGGCGCAGCTCGACCTCCCGTACGCGTTCGCCGACTTCATCAACCCGAGCGGCGCGGACATCGTCGCGTCCTACCGCGAGAAGGCGCCGAATCCGCGGCCCGCGATCGGCGTGTGGGCGATCTGCGCCGACACCGACGAGGAGGCCGAGCGGCTGGCGTCCTCGATCGCGATGTCGTTCGCGATGCTGCGTCGCGGCCGGCCGATCCCCGTCCCGCCGCCCGAGAAGGCGCTGCGGTTCCTGGCCCAGAACGGCGACCCCGGCTCCGGCCGGCGGCGCGTCGTCGGCTCGCCCGACACCGTGCGGGCCGGCATCGAGGCCGTCGCCGCCGAGTACGGCGCCGATGAGGTGATCGTGGTGACGATCACCCACGACCACGGCGCGCGCCGCCGCTCGTACGAGCTGATCGCGGAGGCGTTCGGCCTTACGAAGCGGCTCGCTGCGGCATGACCGTCTGGACGATCGGCTACGAGCGGCTGCTGCCGCCCGAGCTGGTCGCCGAGCTCGAGGCCGCCGGCATCGAGCGGCTGATCGACGTCCGCTTTCGGCCCCAGTCGCGCCGCCCCGGGATGTCGAAGACGCGGCTCGGCGAGCTGCTGGCCGGCCACGGCATCGCGTACGAGCACCGCAAGGCGCTCGGGACCCCGCCCGACATCCGGTGGCTGTTCAAGCACGGCCGCGCGGCGGAGGGCGCACCGGCGTTCCGCGAGCACGTCGAGCGTACGGCCGCCCACGAGCTCGACGACCTCGCCGCCGAGCTCGAGCACGGCCCACGGACCGCGCTGCTGTGCCTCGAGGCCGACCCGGCCGTCTGCCACCGGCGCGTGCTGACCGAGGCGCTGCAGGCTCGCCGCCCCGGGCTCGAGGTGGTCGATCTCTAGCATCGGCTGGCGTGGAGGCCGAACGGCAGCACTACGGCGTGACGCTCGCCCTGCTGACGGTGGCGGGGATCTCGTTCGCGGTCATGCAGACCCTGGTGGTGCCCGCGCTGCCGTTCTTCCAGCGCGAGTTCGACACCACCGCGAGCTGGGCGACGTGGATCGCCACCGGCTTCCTGCTCAGCTCGTCGGTGCTGACGCCGATCCTCGGCAAGCTCGGCGACAGTTACGGGAAGAAGCGGATGCTGGTCATCTCGATGGGGATCTTCGGCCTCGCGTCGCTCGCCGCGGCGGCCGCCTGGAGCCTGCCGTCGCTGATCGTCTTCCGCGTCCTCCAGGGCGCGGGCGCTGCGGTGTTCCCGCTCAGCTTCGGGATCATCCGCGACGAGTTCCCGCCCGAGAAGATCGGCCTCGGCGTCGGCACCGTCAGCTCGGTGTTCGGGGTCGGCGGCGGCGTCGGCCTCGTGCTGAGCGGCGTGATCATCGAGCACCTCACGTGGCACTGGCTGTTCCTGATCGGCGCCGTGCCCGTGCTGGCGTCGACGGTCCTGCTTGCGCTGTACGTGCCCGAGTCGCCGGTCAAGTTCCCGACCAAGCCGGACTACCTCGGCGGCCTGATGCTGTCGCTCGCGCTCGGCACGCTGCTGGTCGCGCTCAGCGAGGGCACGAACTGGGGCTGGACGTCGGCCGGCGTGCTCTCGCTGCTCACGGCCTCGGCGATCCTGTTCACGGTCTGGGTGTACATCGAGCGCCACGTCCCCGAGCCGATGGTCGACCTCCGCACGTTCGCCCGCCGCGAGATGGCCGCCACGAACGTGACCACGCTGCTGATGGGCTTCTCGATGTTCTCGACGTTCATCCTGCTGCCGAACTTCGTGCAGATGCCGATCGGCATCCCCGCGGAGCTCACGGACCAGATCACCTACGGGTTCGGCGCCTCGCCGGTCGAGGTGGGCCTGTTCTTCGTGCCCTCGTCGGTGGCGATGATGGTCGCCGGCCCGATCGCCGGCGCGCTCGGCACGCGCATCGGCAACCACGTGACGCTGCGCATCGGGATCGGCTTCCTCGTGCTCGCGCTCGTGCTGCTGGCCACGGTGCACGACGAGCCGTGGACGATCTACGCCTGGATGGTGTTCATGGGCGTCGGCCTCGCGTTCAGCTTCGCCTCGCTCGGAAGCCTCGTGATCGAGAACTCGGCGCCCGGGGAGACCGGCGTGGCCAGCGGCATGAACACGATCATGCGCACGATCGGCGCTGCGCTCGGCTCGCAGGTTGCGGCCGCGATCATCTCCGCCCACACGATCGCGGGCACCGAGATCCCGCTGGAGGAGGGCTTCACGATCGCGTTCACGATCAGCGCCGCGGGCGCGCTGATCGCGCTGGTGCCCACCTTCCTGCTGGGCCGGCGGGCGGTGCCCCAGCCGGTGCCGGAGGCGGCCTGAAGCGCAGCGCCGGGATCCTGCTGCACCGCGAGCGCGAGGGCGCGCGCGAGGTGCTGCTCGTCCATCCCGGCGGGCCGTTCTGGGCGAAGAAGGACGCCGGCGCCTGGTCGATCCCCAAGGGCGAGTACGGCGACGGCGAGGACCCGCGCGCGTGCGCGGCGCGCGAGTTCGAGGAGGAGCTGGGGTCGCCGCTCCCGGCCGACGCCGAGCTGACCGAGCTCGGGACCGTCAAGCTGCGCAGCGGCAAGGAGATCGTGGCGTTCGGCGTGGCCGGCGACCTCGATGCCGACGCGATCCGCAGCAACACCTTCACGCTCGAGTGGCCGCCGCGGTCGGGCACCATGCGGGAGTTCCCGGAGGTCGACCGCGCCGGCTGGTTCGGGCTCGACGAGGCGCGCGAGAAGCTCAACCCCGCGCAGGCCGCGCTGCTCGACCGGCTGTAGGTACGGCTTTCCCTACCCGCGTGACGCCAGCCAGCCTGTCCCTGGCTCGCGGGCTGGCTCCATGTGAGCAGGGCCGGGAAGATGGGACCGTTCCCGCATCATGAACGAGGTCCTCCGCGAACTAGATCACCGGACGAACGATCGCATCGACGTGTGGCTGCTCTGGCGGGAGCACGACAACCAGGTGCTGGTGTCGGTGGCCGACGACAAGACCGGCGATCGGTTCACGATCGAGGTCCGCGACGGCGAGCGCCCGCTCGACGTCTTCAACCACCCCTATGCCTACGCCGCCTGGCACGGCATCGAGATCGACGCCGAGCCCCGGCGCCGCCTCGCCGTCCGCGGCGGCACGACGGCCTAGGCGTCCAGCACCTCGCGGACCTTCCGCGCCAGCGCCCGGTCGCTGAACGGCTTCTCGATGAACTCGGCGTCCGGGCTGATCTCGCCGTGGCGGGACACCGCCTCGTCCGAGTAGCCGGACATGAAGAGGATGCGCATCGCGGGCGCGGTGATCGCCAGCCGCTCGGCCAGCGCGCGCCCGTTGACCTCCGGCATCACGACGTCGGTCAGCAGCAGGTCGACGTCCTCGGTACAGAGCCGCTCCGCCTCCTCGGCGCCGTCCGCCGCGAGCACGCGGTAGCCCTTGGACTCGAGCATGAGCTGGACCAGGTTGCGGACCCGGTCGTCGTCCTCGACGACCATGATCGTCTCGCTGCCGCGCTCGGCCGCCCCGTCGCTGACCACCGGCTCGTGCGCAGCGCCCGGCGCGGCGGGGAGGTAGATCTTGAACGTCGTGCCGCGCCCCTCCTCGCTGTAGACGTAGATGCTGCCGCCGCTCTGCTTGACGACGCCGAACACGGTCGCGAGCCCGAGCCCGGTGCCGGCGCTGGGGCTCTTGGTCGTGAAGAACGGCTCGAACAGATGCCGCTGCACGTCCTCCGACATACCGACGCCGGTGTCGCTGACCGCCAGCAGCACGTTGGGGCCGGCGGTGCCCTCGCCGCGCGTGCGCACGTAGTCCTCGTCGAGCTCGACGTCGGCGGTCTCGATCGTGAGCCGACCGCCGTCGGGCATCGCGTCGCGGGCGTTTGCCGCGAGGTTGAGGATCACGCGCTCCAGCTGCGCCTGGTCGGCCTCGACCGGCGCCAGGTCCGGACCGAGCCGCACGCCGACGCTCACGTCGTCGCCGATGATGCGGCGCACGATCGGCTCCATGCCGGCCACGATGGCGTTGACGTCGAGCACGCGCGGGTGCATCACCTGGCGGCGGCTGAAGGCGAGCAGGGAGCGCGTGAGCCCGGCGGCCTGCTCGGCCGCGTGGGCGATCTCGGCGAGCTGCTCGCGGCCCTCGAAGTCGTCGCGCGCGAGCAGGATCTCGGCGTAGCCGGAGATCACGGTCAGCAGGTTGTTGAAGTCGTGCGCGACGCCGCCGGCGAGCCGCCCGATCGCCTCCATCTTCTCCGCCTGCGACAGCCGCTCCTCGAGCTGGAGCCGCTCGGTCACGTCGTGCGCGAGCACGAGCGCGGCCCGGCGGCCCTCGAACTGGACCTTGCCGGCCGTGATCTCGACGTCGATCAGCGTGCCGTCCTTCCTGCGGTGCCGCCAGGTGCCAGGCGCCGGTGAGCCGGGGCCGCCGCGCTCGCGCAGGTCGGCGAGCAGCGCGTCGACTTCCTCACGCGGCCGGATCTCCTCGATCGTCATGGCGAGGAACTCCGCCCGCGTGTACCCGTAGGCGCGCACGGCGGCCTCGTTGACGCCGAGGAACCGCAGCGTCTCGGCGTCGTAGACCCACATCGGCAGCGGGTTCGCCTCGAACAGCAGCCGGTAGCGCTCCTCCGAGGAAGCCAGCGACCGGAGCAGGCGCGAGGTCTCGACCGTGGCCGCCGCGCGGCGGGCGAGCTCGCCGACGAGGTCGAGGTCTGCGGCGCGGAACATCCGGTCCGCGTCGGTCGTGATCAGCGTGATCGCGCCCCACGGTCGCTCGCGCGTCACCAGCGGCACGCACAGGTAGGAGGTCGCCTCCGGGAGGTCGGGGACGCGGCGCAGCAGCTCCGGCTCCCCGGTCCGCATGACGACCGCGGGGCCGTGGGGGCGCTCCGGGCGCAGCGACGGGCCCTCGCCGGGGGCCGTGGCCACGCGCCCGATCGTGCCGTCGTCGTGCAGGACGTCGATCGCGCACCAGTCGGCGAACCCGGTCACGAGCAGCGACGCCAGCCGCTCGAGCGTCTGCTCGCCGGCGCCGGGCGACGAGAGCAGCTCGCCGGCCCGGGCCAGCAGGGTAAGCCGATTCCCGCCGATATCGCTGAAGCCAGTCACCGCCATCTGACCTATGAGCCAGCGTACTGCGGCGTGAGCGTGCGCGCGACGGGTACCCATTCAGCCGTGCTCTCCCTACCGCCCGACGAGATGCGCCGCCTCGGCTACCGCGTGGTGGATCGCATCGTGGAGCACTACGAGCGCGTGGGCGAACTGCCGCCGCTTCGGGTCGGCGACGCCGCCGAGCTGCGGGCGGCGCTGGGCGGTCCCGCGCCCGAGGCTCCGGGCGATCCCGACGCCGCGCTCGACGCCCTGTTCGACCAGGTGCTCCCGTTCATCCAGCACCCCGACCACCCGCGCTTCTTCGCCCGCATCGGCAGTCCCAGCAACTACGCGAGCGTGCTGGCCGACACCGCCGCCGCCGGGTTCAACGTGTTCGCCGGCTCGTGGACCGGCGGCTCGGGCCCGGCGACCGTCGAGATCGTCGTGCTCGACTGGCTGCGCGAGCTGTGCGGGCTCCCTGACGGCACCGAGGGCGTGCTGGTGAGCGGCGGCTCGGTCGGCAGCCTGGTCGCGCTCGCCGCCGCCCGCACGGCCCGCTTCGGCGAGCGCGCGCCGGAGGAGGCGGTCGCGTACGTCTCCTCCGAGGGCCACGCGTCGATCCCGCGCGCGCTGCGGGTGCTCGGCCTGCGGCACGAGGTCGTGCCGGCCCGCGACGACTTCCGGCTCGCGGCCGACGACGTGCATGCGGCGATCGAGGCCGACCGCGCCGCCGGCCGCGTCCCGTTCTGCGTCGTGGCGACCGCCGGCACGACCAGCACCGGCGCGATCGACCCGCTGCGGGAGTTGGCCGGCCTCGGCCTGTGGCTGCACGTCGACGGCGCCTACGGCGCGCCGGCCGTGCTCTGCGGCGCACTGTCCGGCCTCGAACACGCCGATTCGCTCGTGCTCGACCCGCACAAGTGGCTGTTCCAGCCCTATGAGGCCGGGTGCGTGCTCGTGCGCGAGCCGGGCCTGCTCGAGCGCACGTTCGCGCTCAGCGGCGTCTACCTCCGCGACACCGAGGGCGGGGAGGTCGACTTCCGCGACCGGTCGGTCCAGCTCACCCGCACGTCGCGCGCGCTCAAGCTGTGGCTCTCGATCCGAATCTTCGGGCTCGCCGCGTTCCGCGAGGCGGTCGCCCACGGGATCGCGCTGGCCGAGCACGCCGAGGCGCTGCTCCGCTCGCGGCCCGGCTGGGAGGTCGTCTCCCCGGCGCAGCTCGCGATCGTGTGCGTCCGCCGCGACGGCGACGACGAGCACCAGACCGCGATCGCCGAGGCGATGGTCCGCGACGGCTTCGCCGTCCCGAGCACGACCGTGCTCGGCGGCCGCGTCGCGCTGCGCCTGTGCACGATCAACCCGCGCACCACGTTCGACGACATCGAGCGCACCATCGAGCGCATGGAGACGCTGTCAAGATCCTGCGGTTGAGTTGACACGCGCTCGGCGCGCACAGTAGGAATCCGGGAAAGGGTCGAGAGGGGGGTCTCTCTGATGGCACGGAAGATTCGTTGGTCATTACTGCTGCTCGTACTCGCGCTCGCGGCACTGCCCGCAAGCGCATCCGCCGCCGAGCCGCCGTGGTGCGGCACGCCGGAGACCGACGCGGCGGCGAGCTTGCCCGACGGCAGCAGCCCGACGCATCCGGTCGGCAGCTTCCCGCACATCCCGTACTACGCCGTCGGCTGCACGCTTCGGGACATCCAGGGGCGCAGCGACGGGCGGATGGAGATGCAGGTGATCGGCAAGTCAGCGCTCGGGCGCGACATGTACGGCGTCGTGATCAACCGCCTGAGCACCGCGCAGGAGCGTCGCGACTACCGGAACTGGCTGACGGTACGCAGCATGATGCTCGAGAACCCGAGCACGGCGCAGAAGCTCGTGCGCGGGTTCGGCGACAACATCAAGGTCCCGATCTACGTCCAGGGCGGCATCCACGGCAACGAGTTCGAGGGCGTCGACTCCGCGATGGACATGATCGAGAAGTACGCGACGACGCCGGACGGCGAGGACCCGACGGTCGACAACGTCCTCAGCCACACGGTCCTCATCTTCAACCCGATCCAGAACCCCGACGGCCGTGTCGCCGGCAGCCGGACGAACGGCAACGGGTTCGACCTCAACCGCGACTTCCTCACCCAGTCGCAGTCCGAGACGGTCAATTCGATCGGCCTGATGAAGCGCTGGCTGCCGCCGGAGATGCTCGACATGCACGGCTACGTCGAGCCGATGCTGGTCGAGGCCACGACGAAGCCACATAACCCGAGCATCGAGTACGACCTGTGGCTGAAGTGGAACCAGGCGCGGATCGACTTCAACGAGCAGGCGATGGACGCGATCGGGCAGGACATCACGCGGCCGATCAACCAGTGGTGCCCTGAGTCGGAGCCGAATGCCGACGGCAGCTGTGACGGCGGCGTGATCCCCGGCCCCGACGTGGCGGAGGGCTGGGACGACTGGGGCCCGTTCTACGGGCCGATGTACATGCAGCACGTCGGGCTCGACTCGTCCACCGTGGAGATGTGCGCCGAGACGCCGCCCCAGCGGCCCGCGAACGCGTGGTGGCGCCCGTGCGGCGGCCGGGCCGGCGCGCGGCTGGCCCAGAGCACGATCCAGGAGTCGACGTTCGAGTTCGTCATCGCGAACCGCGTGGGGATGCTCCACGACGAGCTCGAGATGTACGTCCGGGGCGACACCGACGCCCCGCGCCCGGAGTGCTGCCCGGCGCCGTTCGACACCGAGTTCCACAACTGGATGCTCGATTACCCGCAGGCGTACGTGATTCCGTTCGGGGCCGGTCAGCGGAGCGACGCGGAGGCCAACCGTCTCGTCCAGTGGATGCTGTTCAACGACATCGAGGTCGAGCGGCTCCAGCATGACTTCACGTTCGGCTCGCAGACGTTCCAGGAGGGCTCATACGTGGTCCGGATGGCGCAGCCGCGTCGCGGTCTGGCCGACACGGCGCTGAGCATCGGCGTGGACGTCTCGCCGCGCATCCAGCGGCTGTACGCGCCGCCGGCCGCGTGGAGCCACGGGTACCTGTGGGGCGCCGACACGGTCACGATCCCCGACGGCGCCGACTTCAAGGCGAAGTCGAAGCCGATCTACGCGCCCAACTCCCTCCAGGGCGGGGTGGAGTCCGGCTCGGCCGCCGGCTACGCGCTCGAGGTCGACTCGCCGACGGCGGTTCGCACCGTCAACGGGCTGGTCGGCGGGGGCGTCAACGCCGCGATCGCGCTCGCGCCGTCCAGCGTCGGCCCAGCGGGCACGGTGGTGTTCGGCGGCGACGCGGCCACTCGGAGCGCCCTGGCGGCGGCGGGCGCGGACAGTGGCCTCGTCTTCAAGAGCGTCCAGGGGGCGCTGCCCGCGACGGAGCCGATCGAGCGCGTGCCGCGCATCGCGGTCCTGACCGGCGCGGTGAACCAGGACGTGTGGTCGCTGCGCCAGCTCGGCTTCGTCGCCGACCCGGTCTCGACCGGCACGATCAACAGCTCGCCGACGGACCCGCTCGCGAACTACGACGTGATCTACAACACGGGGAGCGGCTACCCGGCGGCCAACACGACCGGCCGCGCCCGGATGGAGGCGTTCTTCGCGAACGGCGGCGGATACGTCGGCGCTCAGTCGACGGGCGTCAACTTCCTCCTTGGGGCGGGCAACCCGCCGACAGGAGGCCCGGTCGTCGGCCTGGCGCAGGCCAACCGCCAGGGCAACGGCCGGAGCGGCATCATCTACTGGGACAACACGGGCGGCGCCGCCAGCGTGGTCACCGGCGCCTATCCGGCGCAGGACACGGCGATCGTCGACCCGCCGACGTGGCTGACGGCGGTGCCGGCGAGCTGGAGCGTCGACGGCCGGCTCCCGGCGGCGAACTTCTTCGCCGCGGGCCTTTGGCCGATCGCCGGTGACGCCCAGTCGGCGAGCGCTCCCGGCGCGGCCGTGATCGTGCACGGCACGAACACGGCCAACACGGCGCGCATGGTCGTGTTCGCCAACAACCCGCTGTACCGCGCCGACCCCGAGCGCGAGTGGCCGATGCTCGGCAGCGCGCTCTACTGGGCGGACAAGTAGGACATCCGCGTGGCGCCGGCCCCGTGCGCGGGGCCGGCGCTCACCGCGGCGTCAGTCCTCCGGCTTCAGCCACTCGGTCCAGAACTCCTCGGCGGACGCCCATGAACCCGTAGCTCACCTCCTCGGCGTCGAAGCCGTCGCGGAGTGCGAGGTATCGGTCCAGGCTCGTCACGGCTTGATCACGGTTACCCCCCGCTGCGCGAACGAACCCATGGCTGCGAGCTCGTCGCCGGCCTCCTCCAGGCCGATTGTGCGCCCGATCAGCCGCCCCGGCTCGACGGCGCCGGAGGCGACCAGCCGCAACAGCGCGTCGTAGCGGCCGACCGCCATCCCGTGTACCCCGCGCAGCTCGAGCTCGTAGGCGATCACGCGGTCCATCGGGATCGCGACGTCGCGCTCGTCCTCGAGCAGCAGGCCGACCTGGACGTGGCGGCCGCGCTTGCGGAGCGAGAGGACCGAGGCGCGGCAGGTGGCGGCGCTGCCGAGCGCGTCGAGCGAGACGTGCGCGCCGCCGCCGGTCAGTTCGGCGACGGCGGCGGCCGGGTCGCCGACCCGCGCGTCGACGGTCTCGGCAGCGCCGAGCGACCGCGCCAGCTCGAGCGTCGCGGGATCGACGTCGACCGCGACGACCGCGGCGCCGAGCGCGGTGGCGATCATCAACGCCGACAGTCCCACGCCACCGCACCCGTGGACCGCGACCCACTCGCCGTCGGCGACGCGACCGTGCTCGGTCACCGCCGCGAACGCGGTCATGAAGCGGCAGCCGAGGCTCGCGGCCGCCACGAACGAGAGCGACTCCGGCAGGCGGACCAGGTTGAGATCCGCACGCGGGAGCGCGACGAGCTCGGCGAACGAGCCCGGGGCCGTGAAGCCCGGCTGGAAGTCGGCGTCGCAGATCTGCGTCCAACCGTGCCGGCACGGCTCGCAGCGCCCGCAGCCGCAGCAGAACGGCACGGTCACGCGGTCGCCGACCGCGAAGGCGTGCACGTCCGGGCCGCGAGCGACGACCTCACCGGCGAGCTCGTGGCCCGGGATGTGCGGCAGCGAGATCGCGGGGTCGTGGCCCATCCAGCCGTGCCAGTCGCTGCGGCACACGCCGGTGGCCCTGACCGCGACGACCACGCCGTCGGCGCGCGGCTCGGGATCGGCGACGGCTTCTATGGTGAGCGGCGCCCCGAACGCGCGCATGACGGCAGCCCTCATGGCGCCACTGTGACATCGGTCACGGTCAACACGGTCTTCATGTGAAACCGCGGGGTCATTGCCGAATATCACTAGTAGATGATCCGTCCGTCCACAGCCCCGACCCGGACGCGTCGTGCCCTGCGCACGGCGCGGTCGCGGCTGCGCGGGCGCATGCTGCCGATCGTGCAGAACGCGATCGCGGCCGTGGCCGCGTGGTCGCTCGCGACCGTGCTGCTGCCGGACCCGCGGCCCGCGTTCGCCGCGATCGCCGCCGTGATCGCCGTCGGCGTCACCCACGGTGAGCGGGCCGGCCGCGCGTTCCAGCTCGTCGCCGGCGTGGTGGTCGGGATCACCGTCGCCACGCTGCTGATCTCCGTCATCGGCACCGGCCCGTGGCAGATCGGCGTCCTCGTCATCCTCGCCATGGCCGCCGCCACGGCGCTCGGAGGCGGTGAGATCGTCGTCGTCGAGGCCGCCGTCTCGGCGATCCTGCTCGTCGCGCTCGACCCCGGCGCCGCCGACGGCTTCTCGCCGACGCGCATCGCCGAGGGCGCGATCGGCGGTGCCGTCGCGCTCGCCGTCAGCTCGTTCCTGTTCCCGCCCGATCCGGCGCTGGCCCCCGGCCGCGCCGCCCAGACGATGTTCGTCGAGCTCGGCCGGGCGCTCGAGCGGATCGCGCACGCGCTCGACGCCCGCGACCCGGGCTCCGCCGAGCGGGCGCTGGTCGACGCTCGCGGCATCGACGAGCTGATCCGCTCGGTCGAGGAGGAGGTCTCCACCGGCCGCGAGACCGCACGGTTCACACCGCCCCGGCGATCCGCGCGCGTGCAGCTCGACCGCTACGCCCGCAGCATCCCGCAGGTCGACTACGCGGTCCGCAACACGCGCGTGCTCGCGCGCCACGTCATCAGCCTCGTGCGCGAGCACGAGGAGGTGCCCGACGGTCTCGCCGTCGCGGTGCGCGACCTCTCGAACGCCGTCTGGGAGCTGGCCGCGGCGTACGACGCGCCGTGGCACGCCGAGCCCGCCCGCCGCCTCGCCGTCCAGGCCGCCGCCGGAGTCGCGGCGATCCCCGAGGCGAGCTCCGACCTCGTGCTCGTCCGTGGCCAGGTCCGCTCCGCCGCCGCCGACCTCGTCCGCGCCGCCGAGCTGGTGTCCGACGAGCCGCAGTCCCGCGACGACCTGCCCACCGAAGAGCTGCTCGTCCACCCCGCAGTCGCGTAGACGCACGAGGGCGATCTGGCCTACGATCGCCGCGATGGTGTCGGTCGCCGAACCCGCTCCCGCACCGCTGCGGCTGGCGACCTGGCATGCGGGCGACGGTGACCGCGTGCGGATCAAGCCGCTGTACCGCAGCCCGATCGTCTCGATGGGCACGTTCTACTGCGCGCCCGACGACGTTCGCTGGTCGCTCGAGAACGTCGTCGGCGAGGTCGCCCACATCGTCTTCCCGACGATGCCGGTGTGGATCGGAACCGAGGGCCACGACTTGGCGCTGGCGGGCCCCAATCACGCCATCTTCTTCAACGCCGGCGAGGTGTTCCGGCGCCGCCGCTTCAACGGCGGCGGCGACCGCAACGACTTCATCGTCGTCGGCCAGGACACGCTCGACGAGTGGCTGCGCGACGCTCGCTTCCCGAATCCGCTCGGCAAGCTCCCGCCGCATCAGTACATGACCGTCCGGGCGCTCGCCCGAGCGCTGGCCAACGGAGAGGACGGCCTGATGGTCGAGGAGCACCTGCTGCGGCTCGGCCACGCCACGGTCGTCGGCGCGTTCCGGGCCGAGGAGCGGATGCCGCACGGCCGCCGGCGCCCGCCCGCCGTCGTCGAGGACGCGAAGGCGGTGCTGAGCGCGCGGTTCACCGAGCACCTCACGCTCGAGGAGCTCGGCCGCGCCGTCAACGTGTCGCCGTTCCACCTCGCGCGCTCGTTCCGGCGCCACACCGGCTACACGCTGCACGAGTACCGGGTCAACCTGCGGCTCCGCGCCGCGCTCGAGCGGCTCTCCGCGGGCGGCGAGGGCCTCGCGGTCATCGCCCGCGCGGTCGGCTTCTCGAGCCACAGCCACCTCACCGCAACGTTCCACCGCGCATTCGGCGTCCCGCCCTCCTCCGTGCGCAAGCACCCGCTTCCGCCGTACGTGTAGTCGATCGGGACCGCGGCCCGTGTGCCCGCATGGCCGCGTACCGTGGATGCCGGGCGGTGCCCGCGCGAGGGGCACAGTGGCGGAGCCACGGGCCCCTTCAGTGGGTGCCGATCCGGCGCCGCGGGACGTGGTCAGGCGGGTGCGGGGGTCGTGGACCCGGTCGACCAGTTGATTGAACGCCCGTCAGCGGGCAGACTTCGCGATGTGGGGGATGAGGTCGCCGCCCGCGTCTTCACCGGAGAAGACCGCAAGCGCTACCGCGAGAAGGTCAAGCGGTGCCTGGATGTGTTCGCCCGCATGCTCTCGGAGGCGCGGTTCGACGGCGACCGCCGCTCGATCGGGCTCGAGATCGAGCTCAACATCACCGAGGAGACCGGCGACCCGGCGCTGGCCAACCAGCACGTGCTGGAGATGATCGCCGACTCTGCCTGGCAGACCGAGCTGGCGCAGTTCAACATCGAGATCAACATCCCGCCGCGCACCCTCGGCGACGACGTGCTGAGCGAGCTCGAGACCACGGTGCGCGCGGCTCTCAACCACGCCGAGGAGGGCGCGCAGAAGGCGCACGCGCGGCTGGTCATGGTCGGCATCCTCCCGACGCTCACCGAGGGCACGCTCGACGGCTCGGTGCTGAGCGCCAACCCACGCTACGCGCTCCTCAACGAGCAGATCTTCGCCGCGCGCGGGGAGGACCTGCATCTCGCCATCGACGGCGTCGAGCGCCTGTCGGTGTACGCGGACACGATCGCTCCCGAGGCGGCGTGCACCAGCGTCCAGCTCCACCAGCTGGTCGACCCGAGCCTGTTCGCCAACCACTGGAACGCCGCGCAGTGCGTCGCGGGGATCCAGCTCGCGGTCGGCGCCAACTCGCCGTTCTTCTTCGGGCGCGAGCTGTGGCGCGAGACGCGGATCGCGCTGTTCGAGCAGGCCACCGACACCCGCTCGGAGGAGCTCAAGGCGCAGGGCGTGCGCCCCCGCGTCTGGTTCGGCGAGCGCTGGATCACCTCGATCTTCGACCTGTTCGAGGAGAACGTCCGCTTCTTCCCGTCGCTGCTGCCTGTGGTCGAGGAGGAGGACCCGGTCGAGGTGCTCGACCGCGGCGACACCCCGCGGCTGCAGGAGCTGCGCCTGCACAACGGCACGATCTACCGCTGGAACCGGCCGATCTACGACGTCGTGCGCGGGCGGCCGCACCTGCGGGTCGAGAACCGCGTGCTGCCGGCCGGCCCGACCGTGGTCGACACGCTCGCCAACGCGGCGCTCTACTACGGCCTCGTGCGCGTGCTGGCCGACGACGACCGGCCGCTGTGGTCGCAGATGTCGTTCTCGGCCGCGGAGGAGAACTTCCACGCGTGCGCGCGCGACGGCCTCGAGGCTCGCGTGTACTGGCCGGGCGTCGGGGACGTCCCGGTCGCCGAGCTCGTGCTGCGGCGGCTGTTGCCGATGGCGCACGACGGACTCGAGCGCTGGGGCGTCGACGCCGCCGACCGCGACCGCCTGCTCGGGATCATCGAGCGCCGCTGCGTCGAGGGCCGCAACGGCGCCTCGTGGCAGGCGGCGACGTTCCACCGGCAGTACGAGCGGCTCGATCGCGAGGACGCGCTGCGGGAGATGACCGTCCGCTACCGCGACCAGATGCACTCCAACGAGCCGGTCCACACCTGGCCGCTCGACTGACAGCCGTCCTCCTCGCGCTCCTGGTGGTCGGCTGCGGCGGGGAGGACCGCGCCCCGGCGCCCGATGGCGGCGGGGAGGACCGCGCGCCCGACGGCGAGCTGCAGGTCGAGGTCGTCGCCGAGGGCCTCGAGGTCCCGTGGGAAATCGTCTGGCTCCCGGACGGGCGCGCGCTGGTCACCGAGCGGCCGGGGCGGATCCGCACGCTCGACGGCGCCCTCGTCGCCGAGGTCGAGACCAGTGCGCTGGGCGAGGGCGGGCTGATGGGGCTCGCGCTCGACCCGGAGTTCGAGGACCGGCCGTTCGCGTACCTGTACTACACGACCGCCGACGGCCTGCAGCTCGAACGCTGGCGGTTCGAGGACGACCGGCTCACGCGCGAGGCCGGGCTGGTCGACGGCGTGATCGAGGCCGGCCAGGTCCACGACTCCGGCCGGATCGCGTTCGGGCCCGACCGCAACCTCTACGTCGCGACCGGCGACGCCGGCAACGGCGACCTGGCGCAGGACCCGGAGTCGCTCAACGGCAAGTACCTGCGGCTGACGCCGGAGCAGTACCGCGGCGGCCCGAGCCGCCCGGAGGTCCTGTCGCTCGGCCACCGCAACCCCCAGGGATTCGACTGGCAGCCCGACACGGCGCGGCTGTTCTCGACCGAGCACGGCCCGAGCGGCTTCGACGGCCCGCAGGGCTTCGACGAGGTCAACGAGATCGTCGAGGGCCGCAACTACGGCTGGCCGGAGGTCTACGGCACCGACCACGGCGACTTCACCGCACCGCTGAAGGTGTACGAGGCGGCGATCGCGCCGTCCGGCGCGACGTTCTGGGACGGCGAGTACTGGTTCGCCACGCTGCGCGGCGAGGCGCTGCACCGGCTCGACCTCGACACCGGCGCCGACGAGGTCTTCCTCGAGGGCGAGTACGGACGCCTGCGGACGGTGCGCGTCGGGCCCGACGACGCGCTCTACGTGCTCACCAGCAACCGCGACGGACGCGGGTCGCCCGAGGAGGGCGACGACCGCGTCCTTCGCGTGACGGCTACGGGACCGTAGGCGTCGTCGACGAGAGCCCGCAGAGGAGATCGCCGAGCACGCCGCCTCCTCGGGTCGCCGTGATGGTCAGGTGCACCTTGTTGAGGTCGACGACGAGGCCGAGCAGGTCGAGGTGCAGCGGTCCGAGCGTGAGCTCGAGGATCGGGCAGGTGGCCGCCTGCGCCGTCTGCGCCTGGACCGGCACGGTCATCCGGAACGGCCGGATCGTCCCGCCGCGCTCGAGCCGGCGGTTGAGCGTCGCGACCGCCCGCGCCTGGCTGACGCGCGCGCCGGCAAGGCCGCAGAACAGCCGCCCGAGCACCCCGCCGCGCCGGCGGCCGGTCACCCGCAGATTGACCTTGTCGAGATGGACGTTGACGCCGAGCAGCGTGAGGTCGAGCTGGTCGAGCGTGAGTGTGAGGATCCGGCAGCTCCCGCGGCGTGCCTGGGCGAGCGTCACGTCCTGGGTGACGGTCGCCGGCATCCCGCCGAGACCCCGCAGCGTCGCCGTCGCGGTGCCCTTCGCGACCGGGCCGGCCTTCGTGGCCTTGAACCGCGTGACGTCGAGCTGGACGGTGGCGTTCCCGGCGGCGGCCTGAGCCTGGCTCGAGCCGTCCTGCGCGAGCGCCGGCGCGGGCAAGGCGGCAGCGACGATCGCCGCGCCCGCAAGCGCGATGGATGGAATACGCAAGTGACTTCCCTTCCCCTGTGATGGACTGGCGGGCGGGCACTACCCAGGCCTCCGACCAACCAAATCAACCGAGGTTCTGCGAGTGACCGCCGGGTGCGGGATCATGTTTACGAGCGATGAGCCAGACTGAACCCACCGTCGCCGTCGATGCGCTCGAGACGTTCGTCGAGCTGCTCGCCGGGGCGGACGTCGACGGCCAGACCGACGACTTCTACAGCCGCCTGTGCGAGGCGACCTGCCGCGTCGCGTCGATGGACCGGGCGGTGATCTTCCGCTACGACGACGCGCGTCGCCGCGTGCACGCCGCGGGCGCCTACGGGATCGACCTCGACGTGTTCGAGAACGCGCAGGTGACCGTCGAGTCCGCGCCGATCGCGCGCCAGGCGCTCCAGGAGGACCGCGTGATCGAGGTCCGCGACGACGACACGCCCGAGGTCCCCGAGGAGTACCGCGACCTGCTCCGCGAGGCGACCCTGGTGTGCACGCCGATGTCGGCGGCGGGCCGCTGGCTCGGCGTCATCCTGTCCGATCGCGGCGCGGGCCGGTCGCCGCTGCGCGAGAACGAGCGGCAGGCGCTGTGGGCGCTCGGCAAGATCGCAGCGCTCGCCACGCACGCGCGCCTCGCCACGAACCAGCACGCGCGCGCGAGGATGCTGCAGGAGCGGATCGACCTCGCGCGCGAGGTGCATGAGGGCGTGATCCAGCGCCTGTTCGGCGTCCAGCTCGTGTTCTCCAGCCAGGCGGAGCTGTCGCCGGAGGCGCGCGAGCGGATCGCCGCCGAGCTGCAGGCGGCGCTGTTCGACCTGCGGCGGGCGCTGCAGCGCCCGCTCGGCCGCCAGGCCCCGGAGACGCAGACGACGCTGCTGGAGGAGATCGCCCGGCTGCGGCGCGAGCACCCGGACCTCGCGATCACCCTCACGCGCGGATCGCAGCGCGTGCAGGTGCCGCCGCGGCTCGAGCCGCTCGCGCAGTCGGTCCTGGCCGAGGCGGTCCGCAACGCGCACAAGCACGCCAAGCCGTCACGCGTCGAGGTCACGCTCGACCGCTCGGAAGGGACGCTGACGCTCGAGGTCGCCAACGACGGCGTGTCCGGCCGGCCCAAGCAGACCGGCATGGGACTGCGGCTGGCCGCGCTCGAGGCGCTCCAGGTGGGCGGGATCGTAGAGTTCGGCGAGCGCGAGCCTGGTACGTGGCGCGTGCGACTGGCGGTACCACTTGACCGCGCCTGACGTCAACCCGAGCCGGCTCGGAGCCGGCAGAGCCGGCGAGCGCCGCCTGCGCGTGCTGATCGTCGACGACCACGAGGTCGTGCACTGGGGCTTCCGGCTCATGCTCGGCGAGCAGCCGTGGGTGGAGCGCTGCGTGAGCGCGCGCAACTCCGAGGAGGCGCTGGCGCTGGCCCGGCGCTACGAGCCGCACGTCGCGCTCGTCGACCTGTTCGTGGGGCAGGAGTCGGGGGCGGAGATCTGCGAGCGGCTGCGCGCGATCTCGCCGCAGACCAACGTGCTGATGATCTCCGGCGCGGGGCGGATCTCGCCCAACGCGGCACGGGCGGCCGGCGCGGCGGGGTTCATCTCCAAGGACTGGCCGGCGGCCGACATCGCCGGCGCGGTCCGGATGGTCGGCCTCGGCATGACCGTCTTCCGCCCGCACGAGGCGCCCCAAGGGCCGCCGCTGAGCGATCGTGAGCGCGAGGTGCTCGAGAGGATCGCGTCCGGCGCCACGAACCGCGAGATCGCCGGCACCCTCTACCTCTCGCCGCACACGGTCAAGGAGCACACCTCGACCCTGTATCGCAAGCTCGGGGTCCGGAACCGCGCCGAGGCCGTGCAGAAGGCGCAGCGGCTCGGCCTGATCAGCTGACGAACGTCAACTGCGCTGGGTGGGGAGGTGGCGGTGCATTTCTCCCCATTTCTCCGAGCCGACGGGATCGTTGGGGAGAACAGCACCGTATAGGTGCGCAAGTCCCCAACGCCGCGCTCACGGCGCGGATTTGGGGAGAAATGCACCGCCCCGTGCTCCCCTCAATGCGCAGTTGAAGTTCGACCCGCCACGGCGCCGCCACGGCGCGCCCGGGGGGCGCGATACCCCCCGGCCGGGGGGTTCGACGGTGTCGATGCTGTGACCTCCGATACCCGGCGGACAAGTTCTACGTGTGACTTCGATCACCGACCCCGCCGCCCCGGTCGCGCTGTTCCCCGGCCAGGGCAGCCAGACACCCGAGATGCGGGACCTCGTCGCGGACCGCGCCCCCGAGCTGCTCGAGCGCTGCATCGCGCTCGTGGGTGAGGATCCGTTCCCGCGCGCCGGCGAGTCGACCCGCTTCGCCCAGCCCGCCATCTTCTGCGCCAGCCTCGCCGGCTGGGACGCGCTCGACCTCGACGCCGCGGCCGCCGCCGGCCACTCGCTCGGCGAGCTCGCCGCCCTTGCCGCCGCCGGCGTCCTCGACCGCGACGACGCGCTGAACCTCGTCGTCCTGCGCGGCAAGCTCATGGCCGAGGCCGACGACGAAGGCTCGATGCTCGCGCTGATCGGCGCGAACGACGAGGAGACCGAGGCGATCGCCGCCGCGGCCGGCGTGGCCGTCGCCAACGACAACGCGCCGGGCCAGGTCATCCTCTCCGGCCCGCGCGACCGGCTCGAGACCGCCGAGGAGGCGGCGCGCGAGTACGGCCGCCGCACGATCGCGGTCGACGTCGCCGGCGCGTTCCACTCGCCGAGCATGGAGCCGGCCGTCGAGCCGTTCCGCGCCGCGCTGGCAGAGACGGAGCTGCACGAGCCGGCGTTCGTGGTCTTCTCGTCGCTGACGACGAGGCCGTTCGAGGACGTTCGCGCCGAACTGACGAAGGTCTTGACACGGCCGGTCCGCTGGCGCGAGACCGTGCTGGCCCTCCACGAGGCCGGCGGTCGCCGCTTCGTCGAGGTCGGCCCCGGCAAGGTCCTCGCGCGGCTCGGCAAGCGCATCCTGCCCGACTGCCCCGTCGAGACCCCCGCCGAGGAGCTTGCCCATGCGTAGCACCACGCTCCCGCCCGACCTCGCCACGATCGCCCGCGAGGCGACCCGCAACGGCGACATGCGCACGCCCGCGCGCACCGCGCGGATCATTGGCCTCGGCCACCAGGTCCCGCCGGAGGTCGTCCCCAACGGCCCGATCGCCGAGCGCATCGGCGTCGACGACGCTTGGATCCAGAAGCGCACCGGCATCAAGTCGCGCCGCCGCGCCGCGCCGCACGAGACGCTCGCCGAGTACGCGACCACCGCGGGCCGCCGCGCGCTCCAGGACGCGGGCGTCGACCCGCGCGACGTCGACCTCGTCCTGGTGGCGACGATGACCCCGGACGAGCTGACCCCGAACGCCGCCCCCGTCGTGGCCGCCGCCCTTGGCGCGAGCAACGCCGGCGCGATCGACATCGGCGCCGCCTGCTCGGGCTGGCTCGCCGCGCTGCGCCTGGCCGCCGGCCAGGTCGAGACCGGCCGCGCCGACCGCGTGCTCGTGATCGGCGCCGAGCTGCTCACCCGCATCACCGACTTCGACGACCCCAAGACCGCCGCGCTGTTCGGCGACGGCGCCGCCGCCGTCCTGGTCGGCGCCGAGGGTGAGGGCGACATCGGCCCGATCGTGCTGGCCGCCGACGGCGAGCTCGCCGACCGCATCACCGCCAACCACGACGACCGCCTGCTGCGGATGGACGGCCACTCGACCTATCAGGTCGCGGTCAAGCGCCTGAGCGAGGCGACCGTCGCGGCCGTCGCGCGGGCAGGCCTCGAGCTCGAGGACATCGACCTCTTCGTCTACCACCAGGCCAACGGCCGGATCATCCGCGCCGTCGGCGAGCGGCTCGACCTCGAGCCCGCGCGCGTGGCGGACTACGTCGCCCACATGGCCAACACCTCGGCCGCGTCGATCCCGCTCACGCTGTCGCTGCTGCGCGAGGACGGGCGGCTGCGCCCCGGCCAGAAGGTGCTGCTCGCCGCCATCGGCGCGGGCTTCACGTGGGGCGCCGGCGTCATCGAGTGGGGAGCGTCGTGAGCCGCCCCGAGAACGCCACCGCACTCGTGACCGGCGCCTCCAAGGGCATCGGCGCCGCCATCGCCAAGGCGCTGGCCGCCGACGGCTGGAACGTCGCGGTCAACTACCGCTCCGACGAGGACGGCGCAAAGGCGACCGTCAAGGCGATCGAGGACGCGGGCGGCACGGCCGCCGCGTTCCACGCCGACGTCACCAACGGCGCGCCCGACGAGCTGTTCAAGCAGGTCGAGGAGGAGCTCGGCCCGGTCATCGCGCTCGTCAACAACGCCGGCGTGACCGCCGACGGGCTGGCGATCCAGCTCGACGACGAGGCATGGGACAAGGTGATCGGTACCAACCTCACGGCCGCGTTCCGCCTCACCCGCAGCGCGATGCGCCCGATGATCAAGGCCCGCTACGGGCGGATCGTCAACGTCGCGTCGGTGGTCGGCCCGCGCGCCAACGCCGGCCAGTCCAACTACGCCGCGGCCAAGGCCGGCCTGATCGGCATGACCAAGACCGTCGCCGCCGAGGTCGCGCGGCGCGGCGTGACCGTCAACGCGGTCGCCCCAGGCTTCATCGAGACCGAAATGACCAAGGACATCCCGGAGGCCGTGATCGACGCGATCCCGGCCCGGCGTGTCGGTGCCCCGGACGACGTGGCCGCCGCCGTGCGGTTCCTCGCGTCCGACGACGCCGGCTACGTCACCGGCACGACTCTGTTCGTCGACGGCGGAATGTCCGCCTGAAAGGAGAAACCAATGGCTGCAACTATCACCCCCGAGGCCGTCGAGAAGACCGTCACTGAAGCGCTCCCGCAGTTCGGCGTGGACGAGTCGCAGATCACGCGCGACGCCACGTTCGAGGAGCTCGACGTCGACTCGCTCGACCTCGCGGAGCTTTCCCAGATCATCGAGGACGAGTACGGCGTCCAGCTCAAGGGCGACGACGTCGGCAAGATCAAGACCGTCGGCGACGCCGTCGACCTGGTGGTGAGCCGCGCGGGATGAATCGCGAGATCGTCGTCACCGGCGTCGGCGCCGTCACCCCGCTCGGGGTGGGCGCCCGCACGCTCCATGAACGCTGGCGGGCCGGCGTGTCCGGCATCCACGACGGTGTCGGCGCGGCCACCGAGTTCGACCCGACCGACTACCTGACCGTCAAGCAGGCGCGCCGCTCGGACCGCTTCTCGCAGTTCGCGATGGTCGCCTCCGACGAGGCGCTCGCCGAGGCCGGCTGGAAGGAGGAGATCCCGTACGACCCCGAGCGCGTCGCCACGCTGATCGGCACCGGCATCGGCGGCATCGGGACGCTCGAGGTCAACCACAAGAAGCTGCTCGAGTCCGGGCCCAAGGCCGTCTCGCCGCTCTCGATCCCGCTGCTGATGGGCAACTCCGCCTCGGCCGCCGTGTCGATGCGCCACGGGCTGCGCGGCCACTCGTTCGCCACGCTGTCGGCGTGCGCTGCAGGGGCACACGCCATCGGCACCGCCGCCCGGATGATCCAGACCGGCGACGCCGACGCAGTCGTCACCGGCGGCTCGGAGGCCGCCCTCACGCCGCTCGCCACGGCCGCCTTCGCGGCGCTCGACGCGCTCAGCGACAAGGGCATCTCGCGCCCGTTCGACGCGGAGCGCGACGGCTTCGTGATGGGCGAGGGCGCCGCGGTCCTCGTGCTCGAGGACGGCGAGCGTGCCCGCAAGCGCGGCGCCACCATCCTCGCCACGCTGGCCGGCTACGGCGCGTCCTCGGACGCCTACCACCTGACCGCTCCGGAGAAGGACGGCGGAGGCGCGATCGCGGCGATGGAGAACGCGCTGCGCGATGCCGGCTTCGGGCCGCAGGACGTCGTCTACGTCAACGCCCACGGCACGTCGACCCCGCTCAATGACCGGGCCGAGACGATCGCCATCAAGCACGTGCTGGGCGACGGCGTCCCGGTCTCGTCACTGAAGTCGTCCATCGGCCATCTGCTCGGCGCCGCCGGCGCCGTCGAGGCCGTGGCCACCATCCTGGCGCTGCGCGACCGGGTCGCGCCGCCCACCCTCAACTACGAGCACCCGGACGAGGGGCTCGATCTCGACTACGTCCCCAACGAGGCCCGCCCCCTGGACATCAACGGCAAGAAGGCCGTGGCCCTGTCCAACGCGTTCGGCTTCGGCGGGCACAACGCCGTGCTCTGCCTGGAGGTGGCATGACCGTCGAGATGATCCGCTCGGACGAGCAGTCCGGGCGCCTATCTCCCGTCGAGCGCCTGGAGGCGCTCTGCGACCGCGGCTCGCTGACGCTGCTGCGGTCCGACGTGCGCTCGCGCAGGATGGGCGAGAAGGCGCGAGCCGGTGACGGTGTGATCACCGGCGCCGGCCGCGTCGACGGCCGCCCTGTGTTCTGCTACGCCCAGGATCCGTCGTACCTCGGCGGGTCGCTCGGCGAGCAGCACGCCGACTCGATCGTCAAGGTCCTGCGGCTCGCGGGCCGCGCCGGCGCGCCGGTGGTCGGCTTCATCGAGTCCGGCGGCGCGCGCATGCAGGAGGGCACCGCGGCGCTGGCCGGCTACGCGCGCATCTTCCGCGAGCACGTCGCGCTCAGCGGCAAGATCCCGCAGATCTCGGTGATCTGCGGCGCCTCCGCCGGCGGCGGCTCGTACTCGCCCGCGCTGACCGACTTCGTGATCATGACCGAGCGGGCGAACATGTTCCTGACGGGCCCCGCGGTGGTCCGCGAGGTGATGGGGGAGGACGTCGACGCGTTCTCGCTCGGCGGGCCGAAGGTCCACGAGAAGAACGGCGTCGCGCACTTCGTCGCCTCGACGGACGCCGACGCCGCGCTGCTGGCCCGCGACCTGCTCGACCACCTGCCCGCCAACTCGCGTGAGCGCGCCCCGCAGTGGCGGCCGGTCGGCCCGGTCGGCTACGAGGCCGGCGAGCCGGTGCCCGAGGACGAGCGCAAGGTCTACGACGTGCGCGACGTCATCCGCGGCGTCGTCGACGGCGGCCGGCTGCTCGAGTGGGCGCCGAAGTGGGCGCGCAACATCGTCTGCGGCTTCGCCCGCATGGACGGCCGTCCGGTCGGCGTGATCGCCAACCAGCCGAAGTACCTCGGCGGCGTGCTCGACTCCGAGTCCGCCTCCAAGGGTGCGCGCTTCGTGCGCACCTGCAACGCGTTCGGGCTCCCGCTCGTGGTGCTCGTCGACACGCCGGGCTTCATGCCGGGCACGCGCCAGGAGCAGTCCGGCGTGATTCGCCACGGCGCCAAGCTCGTCCATGCGTTCGCCGAGGCGACCGTGCCGAAGATCACGGTGGTGCTCCGCAAGGCGTTCGGCGGCGCGTTCATCGCCATGAACGCGCGCGACCTCGGCGCCGACTACACGTTCGCCTGGCCGCAGGCCCAGCTCGGCGTGATGGGCGCCAAGCAGGCGGTCACGATCGTCAAGCGGCGCGACATCGCCGCGTCCGACGACCCCGTCAGCGCGCGCGAGGCGTTCGCGGACGAGTACGCCAGCGAGCACCTGAACGCGAGCACGGCCGCGGCCGAGGGCTTCATCGACGAGGTCATCCTGCCGGGCGACACGCGCAGGCGGCTGACCGAGGCGCTCTCGACGCTCGACGCGATCGCCCACCCCGCCGACGGCGTGAGGAACATCCCGCTGTGACCCCCGCCATCACCGACACGATCAGCTGGTGGGCGCCGTTCGAGGCGCTCGAGACCGGCCTCCAGTTCACGACCCGCGGGCGCACGGTGACGGAGGCCGACGTGGTCTCCTTCGCCGCGCTCACGGGCGACTGGCACCCACAGCACTGCGACGCCGAGTGGGCGGGCGGCTCGCCGTTCGGCGAGCGGATCGCCCACGGCATGCTCGTCGTCTCGCTGGCGGCCGGGCTGGTGCCGTTCGATCCCGGGCGCGTCGTGGCGCTGCGCCGCGTCGCCGACGCGACGTTCAAGCGGCCCGTGCGGTTCGGCGACACGTTGCGCGTCGAGGGCCGGATCGCCGACCTGACGCCGGCGTCCGACGACGCCGGCCTGGTCACGTTCGCGTGGAACGTGGTCAACCAGGACGGTCGGACCGTCTCCCGCGCGCGTGTGGAGGTTCTGTGGAAGCGCGACGTCGCCGCTGAGACCGACGTCGAGGCTCCGCGTAACGGCGAGTTCGTCCCGATCCCGCTCTGATGGCCATCCTGGACGGCAAGAAGCTCCTGATCACAGGAGTGGTCAACCGTGAGTCGATCGCGTACGAGGTCGCCAAGCAGGCCCAGGAGGCGGGCGCCGAGGTGATCCTGACCTCGTTCGGCCGCGTGCGGCGGATGACCGAGCGCTCGGCGTCCAAGCTCGACGGGCCGCCCGACGTGCTCGAGCTCGACGTCAACAACCCCGAGGACATCGAGGCCGTGGCGAACGACCTGCGCGAGCGCTGGGGACGCGTGGACGGCATCCTGCACGCGATCGCCTTCGCGCCCGAGGACGCGCTCGGCGGCAACTTCCTCAACACGCCCGCCGAGAGCGCCGAGCTGGCGTTCAAGACCAGCGCGTACTCGCTCAAGGCGCTGGCGGCGGGCCTCGCCGATCTCTTCCCCGAAGAGGGGGCGAGCGTCGTGGGGCTCGACTTCGACGCCTCCGTGGCGTGGCCGGTCTACGACTGGATGGGCGTCGCGAAGGCCGCCTTGGAGGCGACCTCGCGCTACCTGGCCCGCGACCTCGGCCCGAGGGGCGTGCGCGTGAACCTCGTGAGCGCCGGGCCGCTGGGGACGCTCGCCGCCCGCGGCATCCCGGGGTTCGGCGACCTCGCCACCGCGTGGCAGCAGCAGGCCCCGCTGGGCTGGGACACCGACGATCCCGCGCCGGTGGCCGGGGCGATCCTGTTCCTGCTGAGCGATCTCTCGCGCGGTGTCACCGGCGAGATCCTGCACGTCGACGGGGGGTTCCACGCAATGGGTACGGCGGTGGTCTCATGAAGCCGACGGTGTTCCTGACCGGCGCGACCGGCTTCCTCGGCATGGAGGTCCTCGCCCGGCTGCTCGAGGCCGGCGACCGCAAGGTCGTCTGTTTGGTGCGGGCGGCCGACGACGCCGCGGCCGAGGACCGGCTGTACGGCGTGCTGAACACGCTGTGGCGCGACCCGACGCCCTACCAGGAGAACGTCCGCGCGGTGGCGGGCGACGTCACGAGCGCCGGTCTCGGGCTCGAGCAGGCGCAGCGCACCGCGCTGGCCGAGGAGGTCGGGGCGGTGCTGCACTGCGCGGCGTCGATCTCGTTCGACCTGCCGCTCGACGAGGCGCGGGCCATCAACGTGGAGGGAACCCGCGAGGTGATCGGCTTCGCGCGCGAGTGCAAGGCGCTCGGGCGCCTGGAGCGCTTCCTGCACGTCTCCACCGCGTACGTGTCCGGCAAATACGAGGGCACGTTCCGGGAGCGCCAGCTCGACGCGGGGCAGGAGTTCCGCAACACCTACGAGCGGACCAAGTGGGAGGCCGAGCACATCGTCCGCGAGGCCGGCGACCTGTCGCCCGCGATCGCGCGGCCGAGCATCGTCATGGGCGAGTCCGACACCGGCTGGACGCCGGCGTTCAACGTCCTGTACTGGCCGCTGCGGGCGTTCTCGCGCGGGCTGTTCGACGAGATCCCGTCCCTGCCCAGCGCCCACGTGGACATCGTGCCGGTCGACTATGTCGCCGACGGGCTCGCGCACCTCCTGGACAGCCAGGAGGAGGGCGTGTTCAACCTCGTGTCGGGGCGCGAGGCGCCGCTCGCGAGCGAGCTCGTCGAGCTCGCCTGCGACCGCTTCGACCGGCCGCGGCCGGCGGTCGTCGAGGGCGGCGCGAGCGGCGACGACGACCACCGCGCCGTGTACCTGCCGTACTTCGACATGGAGATCGTGTTCGACGACTCCCGCGCGCGAGCCCTGCTCGAGCCGGCCGGCATCCGCCCGCCGCGCCTGCCCGAGTACTTCGGGCGGCTGATCGACTACGCCGAGGCCGTGAAGTGGGGCAAGCGGTCGATGAAGCGCGACGAGGCCCGCGAGTGGGTCAGGGAGATCGAGGCCGCGGCGGCCTGACGCCGCGGCGGGTCGAACTTCAACTGCGCAGGTAGGGAAGGCGGGCGACCGACGGTTTCGTGCAATTCCCGACGGCCTCCGCCCGCGAATTTCACGAAACCCGTCATATGCGGCGGTTTCGTGAAATTCGGTCGGAGGCAGCGCCGGAATATTCACGTTTCCGCCGGTCCATCACCTCCCTACCCTGCCGCAGTTCGTAGATCAGCCTCCATCGCCGAGTGATCGGAGAGGCCGTCGTCGCGCCACGCGTGGTGGTACTGCGAGGCGACCACCTCCAACCCGAACACGAAGACGTGATCGAGGCGCCAGCCGCCGCCGTGGCGCCAGACCCAGCTCGGCTCCTTCGACGCGTAGCCGTGGACGGTCCGGAACGCGTCGGCGAAGCCGAGGTCGGCCAGTCCCGGGACGACGCCGAGCTCGGCGTCGTCCCAGCGCGTGCCGCGCTCCTCGCGCAGGCGCTCGCGTGAGTCGCGAGCGAATGAGACCACCCGGCCGTCGGGGTGCTCGCGGCGCGGCGTGTTGAAGTCGCCGCACAGGACGCGCGGGCCGGAGCCGGCCTCGAGGCCGGCGCGCAGCGCGGCGAGCGTGTCGGGCTTGATCCAGCCGTTGGCGGCGTTCGGCACGTGCGCTACGTGGACCACAGCACCCGCAGACGGGTCGTGGCCATCGGCGCCCGCGGACCGGTCGTGGCCATCGGCGCCCGCGGAGGGGCGCCCGCCGGCGCCCGCGGACGGGTCGTGGCCATCGGCGCCCGCGGACGGGTCGTGGCCGTCGGCCACGATGGGGTCGCGGATCGCGGCGGCGAGCGTCGTCTCGGGCCACGGCACCGCGAGCCGCTGGGCGTCGCCGAGCGGCCCGCGGGCCGCGATCACCACGCCCATGCGGCGACGGCTGATCGGCTGGCGGGCCGGGTCGGCGTCGTCGAGCGAGCAGCGCGCGTGGGGGAGCCCGATCGTCTCCAGCGCGGCGCGCCACAGCGGCCATGAGCCCGCCGTCACCTCCTGCAGCGCCACGACGTCCGGCTCGCGCGAGGCGAGCGCGGCGGCCTGGCCCGCGAGCAGCGACACGCGGCGGTTCACGTTCCAGGTGATGAGCCTCACATCGCGCGGATCCGCTCGGCCACGGCCTCCGGCGCCTCCTCGGGCAGGAAGTGGCCGGCGCCGTCGACCACGTCGAGCTCGCCCGGCCAGCCCGGCGTCAGCGGCCGGAACGGCTCGCGGCTGCCGATCAGAAGCCGCGCCGGCATCGCGAACCGCCGCCCGCTGAACGCGCCCGCCGCCGACGCGGGGAGCTCGCGGGTGAGGAAGTCGCGGTAGATCTTGGACGACGCGTGCGCGACCGCGGGCTCGCGCAGGACGTCGACGTACGTGTCCTCCTCGGCGGGCGACCAGCGGCGGCCGTCGCGGCGCCCGTTGTGCAGCATCCCGCGGGGGAACCGGCCGTCGCGGATGATGCGCTCGCCGACGAACGGGGCAGCCAGCGGGAACTGGTAGGCGAGCAGCCAGCCGTGGCGCACAGCCGTCCGTCGCCGCCCCCACGGGTGACCCATCGACAGCACGAGCAGGCTCGAGACGCGCTCCGGCGCGGTGAGCGCCGCCAGCAGCGCCGCCCAGCCGCCCCAGTCGTGCCCGATGAGCCGCACGCGGTCGATGCCGAGCGCGTCGAGGAGCGCGATCGCGTCGTCGGCCATGCGCTGCTTGCGGTAGTCCTGGTCGTCGGGAATCCCGGACCAGCCGAGTCCGCGCAGGTCAGGGCAGAGCACCCGGAACTCGCCGCGCAGCTCCGAGATCACGTGCCGCCAGCTCCACCAGTGCTGCGGCCAGCCGTGCAGGGCGAGCACCGCCGGCGCGTCCGGCGGCCCGGCGGCGGCGAGGTGCAGCCGAACGCCGGTCGGCAGATCGTGGAAGCTATGCTCGACGCCGTCGAGCTCGGGCATGGCGGGCGGCATGGAGCCACACGCTACGCGGAGCTGCCTGCCATGCGTGTCGTACCCGTCGTCGTCCTGATCCTCGTGCTGCTCGCCGCGCCGGCCGCCGCGCGCACGCGCGCCGACGGCGCTCCCGGCGCGAAGCCGACCTGGACGCCGGCGGACAAGCAGGCGTTCGGGACCTCGTCGACGCGCGAGAGCCGGGTCTGGTTCACGCTGCGCGAGCGCGAGCTGACCGAGGTCTTCTTCCCCGACCTCGGCACGCCGGCGATCCGGACGCTGGAGTTCGCGGTCAGCCGGCCCGGCGTCGAGGTGGCCGTCGACCGCGAGACCGTCGACGCGACCGGTGTTGTGGAGCGCCTGGACGGCCTCAACTTCCGCCAGACCGTCACCGACGGGGCCGGCCGCTGGCGGCTCACCAAGACCTACACGACCGACCCGTTCCGGGCGGCCGTCGTGATGCACGTGCGCTTCGAGTCGCTGACCGGCGAGCCGTACCGGCTGCACCTGCTGCTCGACCCGCAGCTCAACAACGACGGCCGCGACGACCGGGCGCGGACGATCTCGGGCGCGCTCGTGGCCAGCGATCGCCGGATGGCGAGCGCGCTCGTCGCCTCGCCGGCCTTCACGGCCACCACCAGCGGCTACGCCGGCACCAGCGACCCGTGGAACGACCTGCGCGACGACGGCTCGCTCGACGCGGAGGCCGACGCCCGCCAGCGCGGCAACGTCCGCCAGGGCGCGACGACGGCGCTCGACGGCGTCACCCAGCAGGAGGTGACGCTCGCGCTCGGCTTCGGCGGCACGCACGTGAGCGCCCGTCGGGCCGCCGCCGACGCGCTCGCCGCGGGCTTCCCGTCACTGGCGGCCGCGAACGCGGCCGGCTGGACCGCGTACCGCGCGGCGCTCAAGCCCGCCCCCGCGGCGGCCGCACCCGTGGCGGCCGCCTACGAGACGTCGCTGCTCATGCTCGCCGCCGACAACGACAAGGCGAACCCCGGGGCGGGCATCGCGTCGCCGACGATGCCGTGGGCGTGGGGGCGGAAGGGGCGTTCGAGCCAGTACCACCTCGTCCGCCCGCGCGATGTGTACGAGCTGGCGACCGCCGAGATCGCCGCCGGGGCGACGCCGGCCGCCACCGCACGGCTCGACTTCCTGCTGCAGAAGGCGCAGGAGCGCGACGGCGGGTTCCCCTCGCTCGTCGAAGTCGGCGGGCGGTCGCGGTCGAGCGCCTTCCACATGGACGACCAGGCGCTGCCGATCGTGCTCGCCTGGCAGCTCCAGCGGTTCGACGCCGCCACCTGGCGCGCGCTACGGCGGACCGCCGAGTACATCCTCCGTCACGGGCCGAGGACCGAGCTGGACCGCTGGGGCAGGCACGGCGGCTACTCGCCGGCCGCGATCGCGGCCCAGATCGCCGGGCTCGTGTGCGCTGCCGACATCGCCCGCCGCAACGGCGCGGAGGCCGACGCCGTTCGCTACGAGCGTGTGGCCGACCGCTGGGCCGGGGCGGTCGAGCGCTGGACGGCGACCTCGAACGGCCCGTACTCGGACGACCCGTACTACCTGCTGTCGACCGCGGCCCGCCGGCCCGACCGGGCGACCCGCTACGACGTCGGCGCGCGGCGCGTCGATCAGCGCAAGGTCGTCGACCCGAGCTTCCTGGAGCTCGTCCGGCTCGGCGTCAAGCGGTTCGACGACCCGGTGATCCTCAACTCGCTCTCCGTGATCGACCAGCGGCTGCGCGGCACCACCCCGAACGGCGCGTTCTGGCACCGGTTCAGCTTCGACGACTACGGCGAGCGCGCGGACGGCGGCGCGTGGGGCACGCGGGGCACGACCTTCGGCCGGCTGTGGCCCGTGCTCGCAGGCGAGCGCGGGGAGTACGAGCTGCTCGCGGGGCGCCCAGCCGACGCCTCCCTCAAGTCGATGGCGGACGCCGGCAACGGCGGCGGCATGATCCCGGAGCAGGTGTGGGACGGGCGGCCGCCCACGCGCTCCCCGGCGGGCGAGGGCACGTCCTCCGCGACCCCGCTCGCGTGGTCGCATGCGCAGCTCGTCCGGCTGGCCTGGTCGATCGATGCGGGGACCCCGGTGCAGCAGCCTTCGATCGTGGCCTGCCGCTACCTACGGCAGTGCCCTTAGGCGGCGACCACCGGCGTTCGCGCGTACTCACGAACGACGGGCCCAGCTGCGCTATCCTCAGTCGCCGACCTCGCGCCGGTGCGAGGTTTTTCTTCGCCCGGCAGGCGTTAGACCACGACCCTCGGAGCGCGCCGAATCATGGCCCGTGGAGATGTCCGGATCGCCGTCACCCTCGCTTGCGAGGAGTGCAAGCGCCGGAACTATCAGACGAATAAGTCCAAGCGGAACAACCCCGATCGCATCACGCTGCGCAAGTACTGCAAGTGGTGCCGTCGGCACACGGGGCACCGCGAGACTCGGTAGTCCCATGGCCCGCGATCGACAGCGTGCGAAGCAGCGCCGGCGCAGCCGGCAGCCCGGCGCGGGTGGCCCCGCGGCCGGGTCGGCTCGCACTCGCGCCCGGGATACGTCCCCACCCGCCCCGGAACCGACCGAGGCCGAGCTGGACTCGACCGTCGCGCCCGAGCCGACCAAGCACGCCTTCCCCGATGTGGAAGAGGCGCGCATGGCGGAAGCCGGCGCCGGCGACTTCGAGGAGGCCGACAGCGCCGTGCCGACCGATCCGGCCGTCATCGAGGAGCGCGCCGAGGCGCGCCGCCCGCGGCGCGGGCGCGGCCGGATCCTCACGTTCCTCGGCCACGTGGTCGACGAGCTGCGGCGCGTCCAGTGGCCGGACCGGCGGCAGACCGGTCAGGGCACGGCTGTCACCCTGGGCTTCGTGGTCGTCGCCGGGGGTTTCCTCGGTCTGATGGACGCGATCTGGAAGCCGCTCGTCGACGCCATCCTCTAGAACCCCCAATGTAACGTCGCCGAAGGCAAGCGCGTCAGCGATTGCCTGGCAGGCGAAAGGAAGATTTTGTTTCGCTGGTACGTCATCAACACCTATTCCGGGCACGAGAACAAGGTCAAGCAGAACCTTGAGCACCGCGTGTCGTCGCTGAATCAGCAGCGCGCGGTGCGTCGCGTCGTGGTCCCGACCGAGACCGTCCAGGAGATGAAGGACAACCAGAAGATCACGGTCGAGAAGCGGACCATGCCCGGCTACGTGCTGGTGAACATGGACCTCAACGAGGACTCGTGGGCGGTCGTGAAGGGCACGCCCGGGGTCACCGGGTTCGTCGGCGCGTCGAACGAGCCGATCCCGCTGACCCAGATGGAGGTCGACCGCCTGCTGCACCGCAGCGACGTCGCGGTCCGCGCGCCCAGCCGCGCCCAGTTCTCGATCGGGGAGTCCGTCAAGGTCATCTCCGGCCCGCTGTCCGACTTCTCGGGCGAGATCTCGGAGATCAACGAGGACGCGAGCAAGCTCAAAGTGCTGGTATCCATCTTCGGTCGCGAGACCCCGGTGGAGGTCGGCTACGACCAGGTGAAGAAGATTTGATCCGAGACCGGATGTCGAGGTCCGATTCGCGGGCCGGACGCCCCGCGGAGGTAACCCGATGAAGAAGATCCTTACGACCATCAAGCTGCAGGCGCCGGGCGGGCAGGCCTCGCCGGCGCCGCCCGTGGGCCCTGCACTGGGCCAGCACGGCATCAACATCATGGAGTTCGTCAAGGCGTTCAACGCCCAGACGGCGAACGACATGGGCACCACGATCCCGGTGGAGATCACGGTGTTCGAGGACCGCTCGTTCACCTTCATCACCAAGACGCCGCCCGCCGCCGTGCTGATCCGGCAGGCGATCGGCATCGAGAAGGGGTCGGGCGAGCCCAACCGGAGCAAGGTCGGCACGATCTCCAAGGACCAGGTCCGGCAGATCGCCGAGAAGAAGCTGCCTGACCTCAACGCGCACGACGTCGATCAGGCGGCCAAGATCATCGAGGGCACCGCGCGCTCGATGGGCGTGGAGGTCGTCGCGTAATGGCCAAGCACGGGCGCAAGTACGTCGAGGCGCGAGAGAGGGTCGACCGCGAGCGCGAGTACTCGCCGCACGAAGCCGTGCGCCTCGTGAAGGAGACCAAGCGCGCCGCGTTCGACGAGTCGGTCGAGGTCCACGTCCGCACCGGGCTCAACGTCCGGCACGCCGACGAGCAGCTGCGCGGCACGATCGCGCTCCCGCACGGCCTCGGCAAGGACGTCAAGATCGCCGTCTTCGCCAAGGGCGACAAGGCGCGCGAGGCCGAGGAGGCCGGGGCCGACTTCGTCGGCGCCGAGGACCTCGCCGAGCGCGTGCAGAACGAGGGCTTCACCGACTTCGACGTCGCGATCGCGACACCGGACATGATGCCGGTGGTCGGTCGCCTCGGCCGCATCCTCGGCCCGCAGGGCAAGATGCCGAACCCGAAGGTCGGGACCGTGACGATGGACGTTCGGAAGGCCGTCGAGGAGTCCAAGGCCGGCAAGGTCGAGTACCGCACCGACCGCACCGCGATCGTGCACATGACCGTCGGCAAGACCTCGTTCCCCGACGACCACCTGCTCGAGAACTATCAGGCCATCATCGAGGAGCTGATCCGTGCCAAGCCGTCCGCGGCGAAGGGCCGGTACCTGCGCTCGGTCGTGATGGCCTCGACGATGGGTCCCGGCATCAAGATCGACCCGTCCCGTACCCGTGACCTCGTCGAAGCGGAGGCTGCGACGACGTAACGTCGCCGGAAGCACCCGCGAGCGCGGTCTGACCCGACTCATCGCCTCGCGGCCAGCGGGTGCTGGAGGCGAAAAGCAAATCCCGTCCCCCACAGACCCCGGGCAACCGTAAGTCCTGGATAGGAGGAATCGCTTGAACCGAGACCAGAAAGCCGCGGTCATCGACGAGGTGGCCGCCCAGATCTCCGGATCCGAGGCCGTCTTCGCGGTGGACTACCGCGGCATCTCCGTGCCGCAGGCCGCCGAGCTGCGCACCAAGCTGCGCGACGCCGACGCCTCGTTCCGGGTCGTCAAGAACACCCTGACCGAGCGGGCGGCCGACAAGGCCGGCGCCGAGGCGCTCAAGGAGCTGCTCGAGGGCCCGACCGCGATGACGTTCGTGCGCGGCGACGCCGCCGCGGCCGCCAAGGCGCTGTCGGACTTCCGCCGCGCGAGCGGCGGTCAGCTGCTCGAGTTCAAGGGCGGCTGGATGAACGGCGCTCCGCTCGGCGCACCGGAGATCGAAGCCATCGCCAAGCTGCCGTCGCGCGACGTGCTCTACGGACGCCTCGTCGGCATGGTCGCCTCGCCGCTCACCGGCCTGGTGACGAGCCTCAACGGCCTGATCGGCGGCGTGGCGCGCCAGCTGCAGGCGATCGCCGACCAGGGCCTGGTCGGCGGCGCCGCGCCCGCGCCCGCTGCCGAGGCACGCGCCGAGCCCGAGGCACCGGCCGCCGAGGCCGCACCGGAGCCGGAGCCGGAGGCGCCGGTCGAGGAAACCCCTTCCCCCGAGACTGAGACCCAGGAGGACTAGAGACCAATGGCAACAAGCACCCAGGAGTGGATCGACGAGCTGAAGTCGATCACCGTGCTCGAGCTCTCCGAGCGCATCAAGGCGCTCGAGGAGGAGTTCGGCGTCTCCGCGACGGCGGTTGCCGCGGCGGCCCCGGCCGCCGGTGGCGGCGGCGCGGCCGACGACGGCGGCGCAGCCGAGGAGCAGACGGCGTTCGACGTCGTCCTCACCGGCGCCGGCGACAAGAAGATCCAGGTCATCAAGGTCGTCCGCGCGGCGACCGGCCTGGGCCTCAAGGAGGCCAAGGCGCTCGTCGACGAGGCCCCCAAGCCGGTCAAGGAGGGCGTCGAGCGCGAGGAGGCCGACGCGCTGAAGGCCCAGCTCGAGGAGGCCGGCGCCTCCGTCGAGGTCAAGTAGGCTTCCACGCGACAAGCAGACGCCGACGCGCCTCGCGGCGCGTCGCCACGAAGGGCGGCCACGCGGCCGCCCTTCGTCGTTCAGAGCGCCGCCTCCACCTCCGCCGCCCGGCGCGACTCGACGAAGATGATCACGCGGTCGCCGGGCCTCAGGATGTCGGAGCCGTGCGGGAAGAACGCCGCCCCGTCGCGGACGACCGCGCCGATCAGCGAGCCGGTGGCGGGCAGGTCGCGGAACGCGCTGTTGACGAGCGTCGACTCGGGCCGAACCGTGAGGTCGAGGATCTCGAAGCGGTCGTCGTCCAGCATCGCCACCTGGCGGCAGCGCGGGTCGTGCGCGAACCGGACCATCTCCTCGGCGGCCACCTGTCGCGGGTTGATGGCGACGTCGACGCCGCCGCTCTCGTAGACCTCCGTCGAGATCGGGTCGTGGGTCAGCGCGATCGTCAGGCGCACACCGCACCGCTTGGCCAGCACCGCGCCGTAGAGGTTGCGGGCGTCATCGTTCATGCAGAACACGGCCGCCGTCCACTGTCCGATCCGCTCATGCGCGAGGAACTCGGGGTCGAAAGCGCTGGCGTGGAAGACCTGGACCTGCGGGAGGTCCTTCGCGACCTGGCGCGCCCGTTCGGCCTGCGCCTCGACCAGGCGGACCCGCAGGTCGCGCTCGAGCAGAACGCGGGCGATCGTCGTCCCCATCCGGCCCGCGCCGAAGATGACGAGGTCGTCCACCTCGCGCTCGCCCTTTGCGATCCGCGCGCTCCACGCGCGCGCGGATGCCGGCGAGGCGATCACGACCACGCGGTCGCCGGGCATGATCGACTCGTCGCCGCGCGGCACGATCATACGGTCGCCGCGAATGATCCCGGCGACCTTGGAGTCGGCCGGGATGGCCGCCCGGCGCAGCTGCCGGCCGATCAGCTCGTCGTTCGCCGTTCGCGGCGGGACGTCGAACTCGACGATCTGCACCTTGCCCTCGGCGAACACGTCGGTTTGCCGAGCCGCCGGGATGCCGACGATCGCCGAGATGGCGTTGGCGGTCTCGAGCTCCGAGGAGACCATGAAGTCGACGTCGATCTCGCGCTCGCGCCATGCGTCGAGGTACGCCAGGCTGCTGGTGCGGACGACCACCTGCGCGTTCGAGATGCGCTTGACCAGCATCGCGCTGACCAGGTTGAGCTCCTCGCGCGGGCTGCACGCGATCAGTAGGTCCGCGTCCTCGACGCCGGCCTTGCGCAGCTCCTCGCGCGTCGTCCCGTCGCCGAGCACCGTCCGCACGTCGTAGCGGCCGCGGAAGAGCGCGAGCCGGTCGTCGTCGGCGTCGACGACCACGACGTCGTGATCCTCGTGCAGCGCGTCCACGAGCGCCGCGCCGACGTGGCCGGCGCCCAGCACGATGATCTTCATGAGCGGAGCGTAGGCGATGATGCGCGCGCGCATGCTCGCCCAGGAGCCATCCCGGCCGACCCGGCCGCGGGCCGTCGGCGTTGACGTCAGCGGCGCCCTCAACCTCGTTGGCTGGCTGGTCAAGTTCCTCGCCGCGGCCTTCATCGTCCCGACCGCGATCGCGGCCGGGTACGGGGAGCCGCTGTGGCCGTTCCTTGTCGCCGGAGCGACCACGTTCGCGAGCGGCTTCGCGCTCGAGCACCTCACCGAGGGCCGCCAACGCATCGGCCCACGCGAGGGCTATCTCGTGGTCACCGCCATCTGGCTGCTGATCGCCTGCTTCGGCGCGCTCCCGTACCTCCTCGCCGAGCCCCAGCTCGCGCGACCGGTCGACGCGCTGTTCGAGTCGATGTCCGGGTTTTCGACGACGGGCTCGAGCGTCCTCACCGACATCGACGCGCTGTCGCGCTCGATGGCGATGTGGCGTCAGTTCACGACCTGGATCGGCGGCGTCGGGATCATCGTGCTGTTCCTGGCCGTGCTGCCGCGGCTGCGCGTCGGCGGCCGCCAGGCGCTGTTCCGGACCGAGGCGGCCGGCCCGGAGCTGGGGCTCGAGGCCACGATCCGCGAGAGCGCGCGACGGTTCGTCGTGCTCTACGTCGCGATCACTGCTGTTGCGATCCTCGTGCTCGCCGGCCTCGGGTGGACCGGCGTCGATCCGCGCATGACGCTGTTCGACGCCGTCGGGCACGCGTTCGCGACGATCGCCACCGCCGGGTTCTCCACCAACGGCCGCTCGCTCGAGCCGTACGCGCCCGCGACGCAGTGGGCGATCGTCGTCTTCATGATCGTCGCGGGCACGAACTTCGCGCTCATGTTCGCCGGCGTCGTGCGGCGCAGCCTCAGGCCCTTCGCCCGCGACGAGGAGTTTCGCGTCTACGTCTTCCTGATCGCGGTCGCCTCGGCGGTCGTCTGGGTCGCGTTGATCAAGGAGGACGTCTACGCAGGGGAGCCGGCCGTCCGCAACGCCGTCTTCAACCTCGTCTCGATGATGACGACCACCGGCTTCGCCAACTCCGACTTCAACCTGTGGCCGCCGGTCACCCACCTCGTCCTGATCGGCGTCCTCGTGATCGGCGCCTCGGCGGGCTCGACGAGCGGCTCGATCAAGCTCGTGCGCCACGTCGTGATCGCCAAGATGCTGCGGCGCGAGATCGACCAGACCGTGCACCCGCATCGCGTCGCGCCGCTGCGGGTCAACGCCGCGGTGGTCGACGAGCGCGCGCTGCGGGCGATCATCGTGTTCGTCTTCCTGTACCTCGGTGTGCTCGCCGCCGGCGCGACCGCCGTCCTCGTCGACTCGTCGCTGCACTCCCTCGAGCTGTCTGACTTCGACGCCCTGGCGGCGGCGGCGACGACGCTGGGCGGTGCCGGCCCAGGCCTCGGCTTCGCCGGCCCGATGGGCTCGTTCGCTCCCTTCAGCGACCTCTCGACGTTCATGCTCACCGGGCTGATGTACCTCGGCCGGCTCGAGATCGTCCCGGTGCTCGTGATCTTCACGCGCAGCCACTGGCGCGCCTGAGCCGCGTTACGCGCAGGAGGCGCGGATGTACACGCTGGTTGCCGTGCTGTCACTGGTCGCGACGGCCGCCTTCATGCAGCGACGCCCGGTCGTGCTCGTCGCGGCGCTGACGCTGCTGCTCTACACGCACACCTGGGGCGTGTTCCTCTTCGCCGCCTTCGGGGTCGTCTGGCTCGTCCGCTACCGGGATCGCGACGGGCTGCTGGTCGGCGCCGCGGTCGCGCTGCTGTACCTGCCGTGGGCGCCGAGCCTCGTCTTCCAGGCGCTCCACACGGGCGCGCCGTGGTCCGACCGCCCCTCGGTGCTGTGGCTCGTGCCCATCGCGCTCGCCGTCGTGTGGCGCCCGCGGGATGACCTGGTGCTGGCCGGCGCCGCCGGGATCGCGCTCGCGTGGCTCGCCTCGCAGCTCGAGCCGGCGCCTGGTCCTGCCGCGCTACTTGCCGCGGCTCTTCTTCGCCGCCGGCGCTGGCCGTGCCGCGCGGCGCCCGGCGCTGGGCGCTGCCGCTGGTCGCCGCCGCGGCACTACTGGTCGGCCCGCTCCGCGGCGAAGAGCAACGCCCGGGCCGTCGCGGCGCCGGGTCGTCCTCGTCATCCCGGTGGCGCGCCGCGCCCGCTCGCCGTGGAGCCGAGCGGTCCGGCGCCGCACGCTCGAGTGGCGCGCGGCGCTGAACGCCGACCGGCGGCTGCGATGGATCGGCCGCACGTCGCATCCCGACCCCAGCCGGTTCCGCAGCGCGGTCCGCGCCGAGATCTACGAGGTGGCGGCCCGCCGCCCTTCGGCGTCGAGCGTCGCGGTCTCGTCGCCCTAATCTTGGATCTCGTGAGCGAACGCCGGACGCCAGCGGAGCGGTTCGTGCTCGAGAGCCTGGAGGACCCGCGCAGCGCCGGCCGGCCGTTCTCCGAGCGCGCGCGCCAGACGCAGCGGTCGATCGAGCACTACCTCAAGGCCGGCATGCGGCCGCGGTGGATGGAGCGGCTGATCGAGATCGAGCACGGCACCAAGCGCGCGCGGCGCCTGCTCGAGGAGGCCCACGCGCGCGTTCACGACGAGTGCGGCCACGACCGCGCCCACTTCCGCCGCCGCTGGCGTGCGATCGCCGAGGCGTGGTCGTTCGACGACCTCAACGAGCTGATCCGCACCCACAACGAGTGGTATCCCGTCGAGCGCGACCTGCCGATGGACCTCCGCACGCGCGACTACGTCCTGATCAACGGCCGCTCGTACCGCCGCCGCGAGCTCGACGCCGCGTGGATCCTCGAGCAGTTCCCGGCCCGATGAACGAAAGGGGCGGCCCGTGTGGGCCGCCCCTTTCGTGTTCCCTCCGATGACCCGCAATCCGACGTTAGGTGCCGGTCGTGCACCGGCGCGACAGCCGGGGGAGACGATTCGGGCGTACGGATCGTCCCGGCGTGGTTGCGCGTCCAACCCTTCGGGATGCGCAAATTAGCGGCCCATGACCCGTCCCACCATCCCCTAGAAGTGGTAATTCTACCGGTGAGAACCATTTAACTGGAAATTGGACGCGTGTTCGATTCCGTCCACCCGCCGGCGCCCTACCTTGCGATGGGTCAGCGCTTGCGTCCCGCGGGGAACGGACGAGGAGGGCTGTGCGGTCAAGGACGACTGGGCGGCGCAGGACTGATCGGGGACCATGGAGGGTGTCACGCGCTCCGCCGGCAACGAAGCCGGCGGGCGCCCCCGTGGCGCGGACTTGCGGAGCGCCGCCAGGCCACTACACTCTTCGCACTCGGCCGATAGTCGCAGCCGTCCAGAGCGCCCTTCCCGCCACATACGGGACACCGGGTCGGACGGGGTCCGTGAGCGCCGAGCGCCCCTCACAGGGGTCCGGTATCCCCTGTGCTATCTTGATGGGTCGCGCCATGAGGCTGGTCGTGTCTCGTGCGCGCCGCTCTCTCGTCCTCCGCTTCAACCCCTTGAGGAGTCGCCGTCTTGGCTTCCGTTGACGCTCCCCGCACCCGCCGCAGCTTCGCGCGGCTGGAAAAGGTCCTTGACGTCCCCAATCTGATCGATATCCAGAAGAAGTCCTTCTCCTGGCTTGTCGATCCCGAGGGCGGAGGGCTGCGCGAGACGATCGACGACATCTCCCCCATCGAGGACTACACCGGCAACCTCGCCGTGCAGTTCGGCGAGTTCCATTTCGATCCGCCGGTCGCCTCGCTGGAGGAGTGCCGCGAGAAGGACCTCACGTACGCCCGGCCGCTCACCGTCACGGTCGGCTTCATCAACCGCGAGACCGGCGAGATCCGCGAGCAGTCCGTCTTCATGGGCGACTTCCCGTGGATGACCGACCGCGGCACCTTCGTCATCAACGGCACCGAGCGCGTCGTCGTCACGCAGCTCGTCCGGTCCCCGGGCGCCTACCTGATGGAGCCCAAGGACGTCGAGAAGCAGGTCTTCGTCGGCAACCTGATGCCCGCCCGCGGCTCCTGGCTGGAGCTGGAGATCGACAAGAAGGGCCGCGTCTACGTCCGCATCGACCGCAAGCGCAAGCTGCCCGTCACCGTCCTGCTGCGCGCGATGGGCTACGCCAGCGACGAGGAGATCGTCAAGCTCTTCGACGAGTCGGTCTACATCCTCAACACCATCGAGGCGGACACCGACGCCACCAAGAGCGAAGAGGGCGCGCTGATCGAGCTGTTCAAGAAGCAGCGCCCGGGCGAGCCGCCGAGCGTCGAGAGCGCTCGCAGCCTCCTGCACCAGCTCTTCTTCGACCCCAAGCGCTACGACCTCACGCGCGTCGGCCGCTACAAGCTCAACTCGCGCCTGAGCCTGGACATCGACCTCGACACCCGGGTCCTCACGCACGACGACATCATCGCCCTCGTCAAGGAGCTCGTCGAGCTGCCGCGCGCGCTCGGCATCCCCGAGGAGCCCGGCGCGATCGTCGACTACGCCGCCGAGGCGCTCACCCGCCCGCGCGAGGCGGTCGCCGATCGCCTCGACGAGTACGAGCACTTCGGCAACCGCCGTCTGCGCACGGTCGGCGAGCTGATCCAGGAGGCGTTCCGGATCGGCCTCTACCGCATGGAGCGCGTCGTCCGCGAGCGCCTCACCACCGAGGACGCGGACACGATCACGCCGCAGACCATCATCAACATCCGGCCCGTCGTCGCGGCCCTGAAGGAGTTCTTCGGGTCCAGCCAGCTCAGCCAGTTCATGGACCAGACGAACTCGCTGTCGGGCCTGACGCACCGTCGCCGCCTGTCCGCCCTCGGCGCCGGCGGCCTCACGCGCGAGCGCGCGCCGATCGAGGTGCGCGACGTGCACCCCACCCATTACGGCCGCATGTGCCCGATCGAGACGCCGGAGGGCCCGAACATCGGCCTCATCGGCTCGCTGTCGAGCTACGCGACGATCTCCGAGCACGGCTTCGTGACGACGCCCTACCGCGTCGTCAACAAGGGCAAGGTGACGGACGAGGTCCTGCATCTGGACGCGAGTCAGGAGCAGGAGCGCACGATCGCCCAGTCGACCACGCCAATCGATGCCAAGGGCAAGCTCCAGGGCGAGGAGGGCGGCCTGGTCCTATGCCGGACGCTCGCCGGCCAGTACGTGAGCGTGCCGCCCGAGGACGTCGACCTGATGGACGTCTCGCCGGAGCAGATCTGGTCCGTCGCCACGGCCATGATCCCGTTCCTCGAGCACGACGACGCCAACCGCGCGCTCATGGGCTCGAACATGCAGCGCCAGGCGGTGCCGCTGCTCAAGACCGACGCCCCGCTGATCGGCACCGGGATGGAGCGCCGCGCGGCGCTCGACACCGGCGACGTGCTGATCGTGGAGAACAGCGGCACGATCGACTTCGTCGACGCCGAGCGGATCGTCATCACCACCGACGACGGCGGGCGCGACGAGTACGACCTGCAGAAGTTCATGCGCTCCAACCAGGGCACGCTGATCCACCAGAAGCCCCTGATCAAGAGCGGCCAGAAGGTCAAGGCCGGCGAGGTGCTGGCCGACGGCTCGGCCTCCGACCAGGGCGAGATGGCGCTCGGCAAGAACCTGATGGTCGCCTTCATGTCCTGGGAGGGCTACAACTTCGAGGACGCGATCATCCTCTCCGAGCGGCTGGTCAAGGACGACGAGCTCACCTCGATCCACATCGAGGAGTACGAGATCGACGCCCGCACGACCAAGCTCGGCGACGAGGAGATCACCCGCGACATCCCGAACCGCTCGGAGGAGTCGCTGCGCAACCTCGACGACCGCGGCATCGTCCGCATCGGCGCCGAGGTCCAGTCCGGCGACCTGCTCGTCGGCAAGGTCACGCCGAAGGGCGAGACCGAGCTGACCGCCGAGGAGAAGCTGATCCGCGCGATCTTCAAGGAGAAGGCGCGCGAGGTCCGCGACACCTCGCTCAAGGTCCCGCACGGCGAGGGCGGCGTGGTGATCGACGTCAAGACGTTCTCGCGCGCGGCCGGCGACGACCTGTCCCCGGGCGTCAACGACCTCGTGCGCGTGTTCGTGGCCAAGAAGCGCAAGATCGCCGAGGGCGACAAGCTGGCCGGCCGGCACGGCAACAAGGGCGTGATCTCCAAGATCGTGCCCGAGGCCGACATGCCGTTCCTCGAGAACGGCCAGCCCGTCGACGTGATCCTCAACCCGCTCGGCGTCCCGAGCCGCATGAACATCGGCCAGATCCTGGAGACCCACCTCGGGTGGGCCGCGGCCAACGGCTGGTACGACGACGGCACCGTCGCCTACAAGAACTCCAAGGGCGACGGCGAGCGCGTCTACGTCGCGACCCCGGTGTTCGACGGCGCCACGGTCGAGGACGTCGACCACGCGCTCGTGCAGTGGCAGAAGGAGCACAAGGGCGCGATCAAGATGGACATGGACGAGCGTCGCCGGCCCGGCGAGCGCGCGTCCGGCAAGGTGACCCTCTTCAACGGCCGCTCCGGCGAGCCGTTCGAGAAGCAGGTCACGGTCGGCTACATGTACATCCTGAAGCTGCTGCACCTGGTCGACGACAAGATCCACGCGCGCTCGACCGGCCCGTACTCGCTCGTCACCCAGCAGCCGCTGGGCGGCAAGGCGCAGTTCGGCGGCCAGCGCTTCGGCGAGATGGAGGTGTGGGCGCTCGAGGCCTACGGCGCCGCCTACACGCTCCAGGAGATGCTCACCATCAAATCCGACGACACGGTCGGACGCGTGAAGGCCTACGAGGCGATCGTCAAGGGCGAGAACATCGCCGAGCCGTCGATCCCCGAGTCCTTCAAGGTGCTGCTGAAGGAGATGCAGTCGCTCGCGCTCGACGTCAACGTGGTCTCCGAGGAGGGCACGCGGGCCGAGATGGGCGACGAGGACGACGACCTGCTGCGCGCCGCCGAGGAGCTCGGCATCGACCTCTCGGGCGTGCGCGCATCCGACGGCGGTGGCGACGAGGAGGCCGCCGACGAGTCGGAGGAGGAAGAGGTCGAGGAAGGCGAAGGCGGGATGACCGAGGACGCCCCAGCGACCGACGCCGAGTACATCGAAGAGGACGCCCCCGAAGGCGCCCCAGAGGACGTCCCGATCGGCGACATCCTGGCCGCCGACGAGGAGTAAGGAATTCACCCGGGGGGACACCCCCCGGGGACCCCCCGATTGAGGAAACATCCTTTGATTGACATCAATAACTTCGACGCCATCGAGATCGGACTCGCGTCCTCGAAGCAGATCCGCTCGTGGTCGAGCGGCGAGGTCACGAAGCCCGAGACGATCAACTACCGCACGCTGAAGCCGGAGAAGGACGGCCTCTTCTGCGAGCGCATCTTCGGTCCGACCAAGGACTGGGAGTGCTACTGCGGCAAGTACAAGCGCGTCCGCTACAAGGGCATCGTCTGCGAGCGCTGCGGTGTCGAGGTCACGCGGTCCAAGGTGCGCCGCGAGCGCATGGGCCACATCGACCTGGCCGCCCCCGTGAGCCACATCTGGTTCTTCAAGGGCGTCCCGAGCCGCATCGGCTACCTGCTCGACATGGCTCCCAAGGAGCTCGAGAAGGTCCTCTACTTCGCCGCGTCGATCGTGACGTGGGTCGACGAGGAGGCGCGCGCCGCCGACCTCGACGAGCTGCGCACCAAGGTCGACGAGACGGTCGAGGAATACACGGCCGAGAAGGAGCAGCGGCTGCAGGAGCTCAACGAGTCGCTCGAGCGGCGCGAGGAGTACCTGCGGACCGGCTCGCAGGCCGGGTTCTCCGACGACGACCACATCTGGGCCGAGCACCTCGACCTCAACCCGAAGAAGCTCGAGGACGACGAGCGCGAGAAGCACGTCAAGGACATGCGCAAGCTGCTCGAGTCCGACATCGCGGACACCGACGCCTACATCGAGGACGCGGTCGAGCGCCTGCGGCAGGTCTGGGAGACCTTCCAGCAGATGGGCCCGAAGGACGTCGTCAACGACGAGTCGCTGTTCCGCGAGCTCAAGGAGCGCTTCGGCTCCCCCTACGGCTGGGGCGAGTACTTCCGCGGCGGGATGGGCGCCGAGGCGATCCGCGACCTGCTCGAGCAGGTCGACCTGGACGCCGAGGCCGCCGATCTCGAGGAGCAGATCAAGACCGCCAAGGGCCAGAAGCAGCAGCGCGCCGTCAAGCGCCTGAAGGTCGTCTCGGCCTTCCTGAACTCCAGCAACAAGCCGGACATGATGGTGCTGGAGGCCGTGCCGGTGATCCCGCCGGAGCTGCGGCCGATGGTGCAGCTCGACGGCGGGCGCTTCGCGACGTCCGACCTGAACGACCTCTACCGCCGCGTCATCAACCGCAACAACCGCCTCAAGCGGCTGCTCGACCTCGGCGCGCCGGAGATCATCGTCAACAACGAGAAGCGGATGCTGCAGGAGGCCGTCGACGCCCTGTTCGACAACGGCCGCCGCGGCCGGCCCGTCACGGGCCCGGGCAACCGCGCCCTGAAGTCCCTGAGCGACATGCTCAAGGGCAAGCAGGGCCGCTTCCGCCAGAACCTGCTGGGCAAGCGCGTCGACTACTCGGGCCGCTCGGTCATCGTGTCCGGCCCGTCGCTGCGCCTGCACCAGTGCGGCCTGCCGAAGCTGATGGCGCTCGAGCTGTTCAAGCCGTTCATCATGGCCCGGCTCGTCGAGCGCAAGGCGGTCCAGAACATCAAGGCGGCCAAGAAGATGGTCGACTCGATGATCCCCGAGGTCTGGGACGTGCTCGAGGAGGTCATCCACGAGCACCCGGTGCTCCTCAACCGCGCGCCGACGCTGCACCGCCTGGGCATCCAGGCGTTCGAGCCGGTGCTGGTCGAGGGCAAGGCGATCCAGGTCCACCCGCTGGTCTGCCACGCGTTCAACGCGGACTTTGACGGCGACCAGATGGCGGTCCACCTGCCGCTGTCCGCCGAGGCCCAGGCCGAGGCGCGCGTGCTCATGCTCTCCTCGAACAACATCCTCTCCCCGGCCCACGGCTCGCCGCTGGCGACCCCGACCCAGGACATGGTGCTCGGCACCTACTACCTGTCCTACGGGCCGGACGAGGCGGACCTCGAGGCGATGAACCGCGAGAAGGTCAAGCCGCACGTGTTCCGCACCGCGCAGGAGGCCGAGCTCTCCTACGAGCACGGCATGGTCCAGCTCCACGACCTGGCGGAGTTCCGCGCGCCGGGCCGCAAGGGCGGCCACGTCCTGACCACCGTCGGCCGGATCATCTTCAACGACCGCATCGAGCGGGCGCTGGAGGAGGCCCTGGGCGAGGAGTTCGACCGCGAGAGCTACCGCTTCATCAACAAGACGCTGAAGAAGCGCGACGTGACCGCGTTCGTGGACGAGCTGATCCAGACGTTCGGCGCCCCGGCGATCGCGCTGGTGCTCGACGCCTTCAAGGACCTCGGCTTCCACTACGCCACGCAGGCGGGCGTGACGATCTCCAAGAACGACGTCCTCGTGCCGCCCACGAAGGAGCAGATCCTCGCGAAGTACGAGAAGGAGGTCCGCGCGATCCAGGACCAGTACGAGGAGGGGCTCATCACGCAGGAGGAGCGCCACCTCGCGGTCACGGACAAGTGGAACGCGGCCACCGAGGAGGTGGCCGACGCCATGATCGAGAACATCGAGGGCGCCGACCAGCTCAACTCGATCTACATGATGGCCAACTCCGGCGCGCGCGGGTCGTTCAAGCAGATCCGCCAGCTGGCCGGCATGCGCGGCCTCATGGCCAACCCGAAGGGCGAGATCATCGAGCGGCCCGTGAAGGCGAACTTCATGGAGGGCCTCGACGTGATCGAGTACTTCACCTCGACGCACGGCGCCCGCAAGGGCCTCGCCGACACGGCGCTCCGCACGGCGGACTCGGGCTACCTGACCCGCCGCCTGGTGGACGTCGCGCAGGACGTGATCATCCGGATCGAGGACTGCGGCACCCAGGAGTTCCTCGAGACGCCGCTGTACAAGGAGACCGGCGATCCCAACGAGATGCTGATCGGCCGCATCACGGCCAAGGCGTTCAAGAAGGGCAACAAGGTCCTCGTCGGTGACGGCGAGGAGATCACGCGCGAGAACCTGGCAGAGGCGGTCGAGGCGATCGGCGACGACCGCTCGGTGACGGTGCCGGTGCGGTCGGTCCTCAAGTGCGAGGCGACCACCGGCGTGTGCAAGGCCTGCTACGGCCGCTCGCTGGCCACCGGCAAGGCGGCCATGATCGGCGACGCGGTGGGCATCATCGCCGCGCAGTCGATCGGCGAGCCCGGCACGCAGCTGACCATGCGGACGTTCCACACCGGCGGCGTCGCCGGCGCGGACATCACGCACGGCCTCCCGCGTATCGTGGAGCTGTTCGAGGCGCGCAAGCCGAAGGGCCTGGCGAAGATCGCCGAGGTCGGCGGCGTGGTGTCGATCGAGGACAGCGACAAGGCGCGCACCGTGGTCATCACCGACGACGCCGGCGAAGAGCACCGCAACACGTTCCCGCGGCGCACGCGCCTGCACGTGATCGAGGGCGAGAAGATCGAGCCGGGCACGCAGCTCAACGAGGGCTCGCTGTATCCGCACGAGCTGCTCGCCCTGCGCGGCCGGACGGCGACCGAGGTGTACCTCGTCAAGGAGGTGCAGGAGGTCTACAAGTCCCAGGGCGTCGACATCAACGACAAGCACATCGAGCTGATCTGCCGCCAGATGCTCAAGAAGGTCCGGATCGAGCAGAAGGGCGACACCGACCTGCTGCCGGGCCAGTTCGTGGACCGGCACGAGCTGCGGCGGATCAACGAGAAGGTGAAGGCCGACGGCGGCGAGCAGGCGCAGTTCGAGGAGATCATCCTCGGCATCACGAAGGCGTCGCTGGCCACGGACTCGTTCCTCTCGGCGGCCTCCTTCCAGGAGACCACCAAGGTGCTCACCGACGCGGCGCTCGAGGGCAAGATCGACCGCCTCGCCGGCCTGAAGGAGAACGTGATCATCGGCAAGCTGATCCCGGCCGCCACCGGGCTCAAGCGCTACCGCACGATCGAGATCGAGCCGACCGAGGTGCTGCCGCGCGGCATCGACGACGTCGGCCTGCTCGAGGGCGACGACCTCGCCGCCGAGCTCGGGCTCGAGGACGGCGAGGGCCTGCAGGGCTTCGGCCCGGCCTTCGACACCGCCGAGCTCGACGAGATCAACGCCGGCTTCGGGACGTCGGGCGGCTCGTTCGACGACATCGGGTCGGATCTCGACATCGACGGCGGCGACGACAAGAAGTAGCGGTTGACGGGCCCGCCGCCCCGGCGGCGGCGGGCCCGCCAACTTCGGGCACAGGACGACGGCTTCGAAGTCGCACAGGATCGGAGTTCCCGGTAGCGGCAACTCGACGCTGATCGGCACGCAGCAGTCGCCCGGCTAAGGCGATGGGTCGCTACGCGCCAAGAGTCGTGTCGATCGCCTCGAGCTTCCACCCGTCGCCGAGCACCAGGTGCCGCCGGCGCCGGCTAGCCCGCAGAGGCTCCGAAGCTGTTCCCGCGCGCTCCTCCGAGCCGGCGCACCACACGCACTCGACTCTGCCCGACAGCCGCGCCAGGCGCGGCGCGGCGCCATCTGAACGCCAATGTGGAGTGCCCATCCACCGCAACGGGAAACCACAGGGAGGGGCGGTGTGATTCAACCCGAAGAGGGAGCTACGCCGTCCACCTCCACGAGCAGGACTGGGGAGCCTTTAGCTCGCATCGAGAAACCGGTCGCTAGTCTGCCCGCCTTCGCATCCTCAAGGTGGGGGCTTTGGGGTCCGATGATCTAGGTATCCCGGCCGAGGGGGCCGGGTCTTTTCTTGGGGTCTGAACACAACGTGACGCTGAACATCGGGATCATGCTGGCGCTGGCTTGCGCCGTCGCCACGCAACTCGGCTTTCTCTACAAGCACCGCGGCGCCAACGCCGCGCCGAAGGTCGACATCCGGCACCCGCTCCGCACCGTCCGGTCGCTGTTCGCCTCCAACTGGTTCGCCATCGGCATGGGCGTCGCGCTCGGCGCCTGGCTGCTGCACGTCGCCGCGCTCGCGTTCGCGCCGCTGTCGGTCGTGCAGGCCGTGCTCTCGACCGGCGTCGTGATCCTCGCCGTGCTGGCCGACCGGCTGTTCGGCTTCGAGGTCGGCGCCCGCCAGTGGGTCGGCGTCGCCATGACCGCCCTCGGCCTGCTGCTGCTCGTCGTCACCTTCCCGGCCCACCACGCCGGCGCCCACTCCAGCTACTCGCTGGCCGGCATGCTCGCGTTCGAGGGCGGCATGCTCGCGATCGGCGCCCTGCTCATCAGCGGGCCGCGCATGGGCGCGCCGGACCACCACCACGGGATCATGCTCGGCGCCGCCGCCGGCGTCCTGTTCGGGGTCTCCGACGTCGCCATCAAGGCGCTCACCGGCCTCGGCGGCCCGCTCGAGATCCTCCTGTCGCCGTGGCTGGCGTTCACGGTCGTCGCCTCGATCATCGCGTTCTACACGTCCGCCCGCGGGCTCCAGGACGGCGAGGCGGTCCCGGTCATCGCCTCCACCTCGACCGCCGCCAACGTCTCCTGCATCCTCGGCGGCATCCTCGTCTTCGGCGACCCGATGCCGACCGACACGCTCGGCATCGCGGTCCAGGCCTTCGCGTTCACGCTCGTCGTGGTCGCCGCGCTCGTCACGCCGCCGCCGATGCGCGCGGCCGAGGCGAACGCGCAGCCCGCGTAGATGATTGATTCCGCGGCCCGCGTGCCCGGATGGCCGCGTACCGTGGATGCCGGGCGGTGCCCGCGCGATCGGCACAGTGGCGGAGCCACGGGCCGATTCAGTGGGTGCCGATCCGGCGCCGCGGGACGCGCCCAGGCGGGTGCGGGGGTCGTGGGATCAGTCATCTCGTAGCCGCGGCCGTATCATCGGCGCCGTGAGGATCGGCGTCATCGGCGCGGGCCGGATCGGCGGCGGAATCGCCCGTCTCCTCGGGCCCGCCGGCCACGAGGTGCTGCTCTCGTTCAGCCGCGACTCCGAGCGGCTCAGCGCGCAGGCCGAAGAGGTCGGGGCACAGCCGGGCACGCCCGCGGAGGCGGCCGCGTTCGGCGACGTCGTCGTGCTCGCGGTGCCGTGGCCCGCGATCGACGAGGCGATCGCCCAGGCCGGGTCGCTCGACGGCAAGGTCGTGATCGACACGACGAACCCGTTCGGGAGCGGCGGCTGGGAGATCCCCGAGGGGCGGACGTCGACGCAGGTCAACCAGGACCGGCTCCCCGGCGCCAGGGTGGTCAAGAGCTTCAACACGCTGACCGCCGCGTTCCAGCAGGAGGCCGCCGGCCGGACGGGGCCGGAGCGCGTGGCCATGTTCCTGGCCGGCGACGACGCCGAGGCCAAGGCCGTCGTCGCCGGCCTGATCGACGACGCCGGCTTCGACCCGGTCAACGTGGGCACCGCCGCCGAGTCGGAGATCCTCGAGGCGCCCCGCCGCCGGCGGGCGGTCTACGGCGAGGAATACCGGCTCGAGGACGCCCAGGCGGCGGTCGAGGCCGTGCACGCCGGCCGCCCGATCCCGCCCACGCCCGAGTACGGGTGATGAACGCGGCGCGCCGCGCACTGGCGGCGGAGATCCTCGCCGCCGCCCGCGAGCACGACGCCTGCCTCGAGGACCGGCTCGACCGGTACCGCGTCCTCGAGCCCGACACCGCCGAGCTGCTGGCGTTCCTGGTCCGCGCCACGGGAGCGCGAGACGTGCTGGAGATCGGGACGTCGATCGGCTACTCCACGCTGTGGCTGGCGGACGCCGCCGAGGCCGTCGGCGGCACGCCCGTCTCCGTTGAGATCGATCCTGCGCGCAGCGAGCAGGCGCGGGCGAACCTCGACCGGGCCGGCCTGGCCGCCGAGCTGCGGGTCGAGGACGCCGCCGAAACGCTCGCGGCGAGCGCCGACGAGGCGTGGGACCTCGTGTTCCTCGACGCCGAGCGCCCCGCGTACGCGGGCTACTGGCCGGACGTCGTGCGCATCCTGCGCCCCGGCGGCGTCGTGGCTGTCGACAACGTCCTCTCGCATCCCGACGAGGTGGCGGACGTGCTCGGGCTGATCGCCGCCGAACCGGCGGTCGTGAGCACGGTCGTGCCGATCGGCGCCGGCCTCGAGCTCGCGCTCAAGCGCTAGTCCAGGCGTCCGGAAGGACAACACATTCCGGCGCCGGGCTATGCGCCGTCCCCCCGGACACCTGAACTCGCGTCGAGGATCGTGCGGGCGACCTGCTCGGGGTCGTCCCACATCGGCACGTGGCCGCAGCCGCGCAGCGTCACGTGGTGGGCCTCCGGCAACGCCCGGCGGGCGCGCGGAGCCTGGCGGGAGAAGACGAGCAGGCGGTCGCGGTCGCCCCACGCGACCGTGGTCGGGCAGGACGGCACGGGGGCGCGCCAGCCGTCCTCGGCGTCGAGCAGCTCCCAGAACGCCGCCGCGCCGGCGTAGTTGTGCGCCCACTCCTCGATGTCCGACGGCGGGATCCGCCATGGCCGCGAGGCCGCGTGCGAGGAGAGCAGCGTCCGCAGCACGGCGCTGCGGGAGAGCGGCGCCGCCACGGGCCGCAGCATCTGCGACACCGCGCGGGTCGTCATCAGCACCGCCCGCCCGTAGGTCCCCTCGCGGCCGGCCGCGAATCCGACCGGCGACAGCGCGCACACCGACCGCGCCGCTCCGGCCGCGCCCATCGTGAGCGCCACGGCGCCGCCGAGCGAGTTGCCGACCACGTGCGGCCGCTCGAGCCCGGACCCGGCCGCGAACGCCGCGACAGCATGGGCGAGGCCCTCGACGGTCCGCGGCCCGTGCGGCGAGGCGCCGAACCCCGGCAGGTCGATCGCGACCACCTCGCGCTCGCGCGCGAGCATCGGCAGCACCGGGCGCCAGACCACCTTGCCCATCCCGAGCCCGTGGAGCAGCAGCAGCGGCGGCCCCGACCCGGTGCGGAAGTGCGACAGGTCCAGCACACGCCGCACGGTACCGCCCGCCAAGCGGTAGGTTGTCCGAAACGGCGAATGACCCGCGACGATCCGTACCATGCTGGCGCTCCGTGACCTCCTGCGCGACCTCGACGTCAGGCTGGTCGCCGGGGAGGCGGGGGTCGACAACGCGGTTCGCTGGGTCCACATCTCCGAGATCGTCGATCCGACGCCATGGCTGTCGGGCGGCGAGCTGCTGCTGACCACCGGCCTCCAGCTCGCGCGCGCCGACGTGCAGCGCGAGTACGTCGCGCGGCTCGCCGGCCACGGCCTGGCCGGGCTCGGCCTCGGCACCGGCTTCGCTCATCCGCAGGTGCCGCGGGCGATGATCGAGGCGGCCGAGGAGCACGGCTTCCCGCTCTTCGAGGTTCCGTACGAGGTGCCGTTCATCGCCGTCACCGAGAAGGCGTTCACGCATCTCGTCAACGAGCACTACGCGGTCCTCCAGCGCGCGATCTCCGCGCACGAGCGGCTCGAGCGGATCGTGCTCTCCGAGCGCGGCCTCGACGGCGTCGCGGGCGCGCTGGCGTCGCTGATCGGCGGGCCCGCGATCATCTTCGACGCACGCGGCGAGGTGCTCGCGCGCCGCGCGGCCGGCACGCCCCTCCGCGACGCAGCCGTCGACGCCCTGGCCGACGAGCTGCGGGAGCGGGCCCTCGCCGGCGGCCGCCGCGGCTACGCGCCCGGCGGCGAGCTGGCCGGCCGCGCGCTGGCGCTGCCCGTGCCGCGCACGCCGCCCGAGCGCCCCGCCAACGGCGCGGGCGGCGAAGGGCCGGCGCCGCAAGCCTGGCTGCTCGCGGCCAAGGACGGCGGGCCGCTGACCGAGTTCGACCGCCTCACGCTCCATCAGGCCGTCACCGTGGTCGCGCTCGAGCTGCTCCGCCGCCGGGTCGCGGACGAGACCGAGCGCCGCCTCGCCGGCGACGTGCTGACCGCGATGGTGTCCGGCGACCTCGACGGCGCCGAGCTGGCGCGGCGGCTCGAGCCGTTCGGCCTGCGGGACCGCGCGGCCGTGCTCGTGCTCGCTCCGCCGCGGCCGCTCAAGGCCGCCGCCGAGGACTCGCTGGCACGGGCGCTGCGCGACGAGGCGCCCTCCGGCCTCGCCGCCGGCACCGGGCGCTTCTCGTGCGCGCTGCTGGCCCCGCCGCGCGGCGGCGACGAGGAGCTGTTCGCGCTCGCGGAGCGGCTGCGGGCGCGGGTCAGCCACGACGTCGGCGACGACCTCGACGCCGGCGCGGGCCGGCCGGTCGCCGCCGGCGACCTCCGGCGCGCCTTCCACGAGGCCCGCTGCGCGCTCGAGGCCCGCGGGCTCGACGTCAACGGAGGCGCCGCCGGGCTGGCGACCTACCGGGACCTCGGCTCGTTCCAGCTCCTGCTCTCGCTCCAGGACGACGAGGCGCTGCGGCTGTTCTGCGACTCGATCCTGGATCCCATCGAGGAGGGCGAGGGCGCGTACGGCGGTGAGCTGATGCGCTCGCTCGAGGCGTTCATCGAGTGCAACGGCCAGTGGGAGCGCGCCGCCCGCCAGTTGTACTGTCACCGCCACACGTTGCGCTACCGGATCCGGCGCGTCGAGGAGCTGACCGGCCGCTCGCTGGACTCTGCGCGCGACCGCATCGACTTCTGGCTTGCCCTGCGCGGCCGCGAACTGACGAAAGGACCTGCGTGATCGTCGGCGTTCCCACTGAGATCAAGACGGACGAGTACCGAGTCGCGCTCACGCCCGCGGGCGTGCGCGAGCTGGTCGAGCGCGACCACGAGATCGTGGTCCAGGCCGGTGCCGGCGAGGGGTCGGCGATCTCCGACGAGGACTACAGCACTCAGGGCGCGCGCATCCTGCCGGACGCCGAGGCCGTATTCGGCGAGGCCGACATGATCGTCAAGGTCAAGGAGCCGCAGCCGGAGGAGGTGGCCCGGCTGGAGCCGCGGCACCTGCTGTTCACGTACCTGCACCTGGCGCCGGATCCCGAGCTCACGCGCGGGTTGGTGGAGTCGGAGGCCACGTGTGTGGCCTACGAGACGGTGGAGGACACCCGCGGCCGGCTGCCGCTGCTGGCCCCGATGAGCGAGGTGGCGGGCAAGATTGCCACCCAGGCCGGGGCGTTCATGCTCGAGAAGCCGCTCGGGGGGCGCGGGATCCTGCTCGGCGGCGTCCCCGGCGTGGCGGCGGCCAAGGTGATGATCATCGGCGGCGGCGTGGTGGGGATGAACGCGGCGTTCATCGCGCTCGGGATGGAGGCGTCGGTCTTCGTCTACGACCGCAACATCGACCGCCTGCGCGAGCTCGACATCGCGTTCCAGGGCCGGGCCGACACGTGCTACGCATCGACGCTCGACATCGAGCGGATGCTGCCCGAGGCCGACCTGGTGATCGGCGCGGTGCTCGTGCACGGCGCCAAGGCCCCGTACGTGGTGCGGCGGGACCAGCTCAAGCTGATGAAGCGCCACGCCGTCCTGGTCGACGTCTCGATCGACCAGGGGGGCTGCTTCGAGACCTCCCGGCCGACCACCCACTCCGATCCCACCTACGAGGTCGACGGCGTCACCCACTACTGCGTCGCGAACATGCCCGGCGCGGTGCCGATCACGAGCACCTACGCGCTGACCAACGCGACGCTGCCCTACATCCTCCACCTCGCCGACTCCGGCGCCGCTCAGGCCGCCGAGGAGAACCCCGGGCTGGCGAAGGGCTTCAACGTCGTCGCGGGCAAGGTGACCTACCAGCCGGTGGCGAACGCGACCGGGCAGCCCTACGTGGAGCTCGGAGAGGCATTGGGGGCGGCCGCCTAGCCGCTGCTACGCTTTTCCGCCGTATGCCCACGACTTCCCAGCTGGTCCGGAAGGGCCGGAACCCGAAGACGAAGAAGCTGGCCACGCCGGGCCTGAAGTCCGGCAAGGGCCGCAAGAAGAAGGTGGCCGCTCCGCAGCGCCGCGGCGTCTGCACGCGCGTGTACACGACCACGCCGAAGAAGCCGAACTCGGCGCTTCGCAAGGTCGCCCGCGTCCGGCTCACCAACGGGATGGAGGTCACGACGTACATCCCCGGCGAGGGCCACAACCTGCAGGAGCACTCCGTCGTGCTCGTGCGCGGCGGCCGCGTCAAGGACCTGCCGGGCGTGCGCTACAAGGTCGTGCGCGGGACGCTCGACGCCGCCGGCGTGTCGGACCGCAAGAAGGCCCGCTCGCAGTACGGCGTGAAGGCGAAGTAATGCCCCGTCGCGCTGCCGCCACCAAGCGTCCGATCGACCCGGACCCCGTCCACCGCTCCAAGCTCGTCTCGCAGGTGGTCAACCGCGTGATGCTGGACGGCAAGAAGTCGAAGGCCGAGCGGATCGTCTACGACGCGCTCGCGATCCTCTCCGAGCGCACGGGCAAGGACCCGGTCGAGGCGCTGGAGATCTCGATCAAGGCGCTCACGCCCGTGCTCGAGGTCAAATCCCGCCGGGTCGGCGGCGCGACGTACCAGGTGCCGGTGGAGGTGCCGGCGACGCGCGCGCGGACGCTCGCCGTGCGCTGGCTGGTCGAGTTCGCCCGCAACCGGCGCGAGAAGTCGATGGCCCAGCGGCTCGCCAACGAGCTGCTCGACGCGCAGTCGCAGCAGGGCGCGGCCTTCAAGCGCAAGGACGACGTGTTCCGCATGGCGCAGGCCAACAAGGCCTTCGCCCACTACCGCTGGTAGAACGAGCCGTTTCCGCGCGCGGTCGGCGGGATAGGTTGTGCTCGTGCGCGCAATCGCCGTCCGCGAGTGGGGAGGCCGGGACAAGCTCGAGCTGATCGAGCACGACGTCCCGCCCGTCGCGCCCGACGGCGTCCTCGTGCGTGTCAAGGCCGCCGGGGTCAACCCCGTCGACACCAAGATCCGCGGCGGCTACATGGCGGAGAAGCTGCCGTTCCACTTCCCGGTCATCCTCGGCTGGGACGTCGCCGGCGTCGTCGAGAAGGCCGGCGCCGCGGTGACGTGGTTCAAGCCCGGCGACCAGGTCTACGGCTACATCCGCCGCCACCACCTCCAGTACGGCACCTACGCCGAGTACGCCACCGCGCCGGAGGGCTTCTTCGCGCACATGCCGCCCGAGCTCTCGTTCGAGGAGGCCGCGGCGCTGCCGCTGCCCGTGCTCACCGCCCACCAGTCGCTGGAGGCGCTCGGGCTGCGCGGCGGCGAGACGCTGTTCCTGGGCGGCGGGGCCGGCGGTGTCGGCCACCTCACCGTGCAGCTCGCGGTCGCGCGCGGGGCGCGCGTGGTGGCGACCGCGTCCGAAGCCAACCACGACTTCCTGCGCGAGCTCGGGGCCGAGCCGCTCGACTACGCGATCGACGACGTCCCCGGCCACGTCCGCGACCTGCTGGCCGACTCCGGCACCGACGCCGCCTTCGACCTGTTCGGCGGCGAGGACCGCGAGCAGGCCTTCGGCGCGCTGCGACCGGGCGGGCGCCTCGTGTCCGTCGCCCAGCCGCCGCCCGAGCCGCGCAACGGCCACCACGAGGTCAGCTACATCTTCGTCCGCCCGAGCGGCTACGACCTGGGCGAGCACATCACGCCGCTGATCGCCGAGGGCAGCCTGCGCCCGCACGTACAGGAGGCCTTCCCGCTCGAGCGCGCGGCCGAAGCGCACGAGCTGATCGAGGCCGGCCACGTGCGCGGCAAGCTCGTCCTCACGGTCGACTGACGGCTTCGTCGGTCCGCCGCGGCGGGCGGACCTCCCGCGGGATCATCGTGAGCGCAGCCACGGCGCCGATCAGCGCCAGCGCGGCGCCGAGGCTCTCGAGGTAGAAGCCGACGGCGGGCCGCGCCTCGGCGAGGTCGTACGTGCGCCCGATCAGGCCCGTGTCGTCGAGCACCGGGCGGTCGACGAAGACGACGATCGCGCACGCCGCCAGCGCGAGCACGAGCAGCGCGACGGCCGCCGGGCGCGCGCCGCGGACCACCGCGCCGTAGCTCATCGGCAGCATCGCGAGCCCGATGAGGCCCAGCGAGTACCCGTGCAGGGCGCCGCCCGTCTCGGTCCCGCCGGGCGGGACGACGGTGACCGCGCGGATCTCGCGGACGGTCAGGAACTCCCCGAGGACGAGCAGCAGGGCGCCCGCCAGGAGGGGCACCAGGGGTGCAAAACGCGCCACCAGACGGATGCTATTCTCAGATGCCGTCGCGGGGCGAAGTTCACGCTGCGCGGCGCCTGGGAACCTTCCATGGAGAGCCGAGAGACATAGCCCACATCTCCGGGCCATCCTCCGTGCGAACGACCTGGGCCCAGATTGGGCCCGTTTTTTTGCCCGAACCGAAAGAACCTTCCATGCCGCGCAAGTACAGCCTCGAGAAGACCCGGAACATCGGAATCATGGCCCACATCGATGCGGGCAAGACGACGACGACCGAGCGCATCCTGTACTACACCGGCCGCTCCCACAAGATGGGCGAGGTCCACGAGGGCGCCGCCACGATGGACTGGATGGAGCAGGAGCAGGAGCGCGGCATCACCATCACGTCGGCCGCCACGACGGCCGACTGGAAGGACCACCGCATCAACATCATCGACACGCCGGGCCACGTCGACTTCACCGTCGAGGTGGAGCGCTCGCTGCGCGTCCTCGACGGCGCGATCGCGCTGTTCGACTCGGTCGCCGGCGTCGAGCCGCAGTCCGAGACCGTGTGGCGCCAGGCCGACAAGTACCACGTGCCGCGGATCGCCTACATCAACAAGATGGACCGCATCGGCGCGGACTTCGAGCAGGGCGTGCAGACGATGATCGACCGCCTCGGCGCGCATCCCGTGCCGATCCAGCTGCCGATCGGCGCCGAGGGCGACTTCCGGGGCATCGTCGACCTGGTCAACATGAAGGCGATCGTCTACCACGACGAGCTCGGCAAGGACTGGAGCGTCGAGGACATCCCCGCCGAGATCGCCGAGGAGGCCGAGGTCGCCCGCGAGCACCTGCTCGAGGAGGTCTCGCACTACGACGACGAGCTCGTCGAGATGATCCTCGAGGAGCAGGAGATCCCGAAGGATCGCCTCGTCGCCGCCATCCGCAAGGCGACGCTCGAGATCAAGATGACGCCGGTCCTGTGCGGCTCGTCCTTCAAGAACAAGGGCGTGCAGCCGCTGCTGGACGCCGTCATCGACTTCCTGCCGTCGCCGCTCGACGTGCCCGCGGTTGAGGGCAAGGAGCCTGTCCGAGGTGAGGACGAGGACCGTGACGCGGTCCGCAACGCGGCCGACGACGAGCCGTTCGCGGCGCTCGCGTTCAAGATCATGGCCGACCCCTACGTCGGCAAGCTCACCTACTTCCGCGTCTACTCGGGCAAGCTCGAGGCGGGCTCGCGCGTGCTCAACGTGTCGACCGGCCGGACCGAGCGCATCGGCCGCATCCTGATGATGCACGCCAACGACCGCGAGGACGTCCAGGAGGTCTACGCGGGCGACATCGCCGCCGCCGTCGGCATCAAGCAGGTCGTGACCGGCGACACGCTCGCCGCGCCCGACAAGCCGATCAAGCTCGAGGCGATCGAGTTCGACGACCCGGTCATCTCGGTGGCGATCGAGCCCAAGACCAAGAGCGACCAGGAGAAGATGTCGATCGCGCTCGGCCGCCTCGCCGAGGAGGACCCCACCTTCCAGGTGCGCACCAACGAGGAGTCCGGGCAGACCGAGATCTCCGGCATGGGCGAGCTGCACCTCGAGGTGCTGGTCGACCGCATGCTGCGCGAGTACAAGGTCGACGCCAACGTCGGCCGCCCGCAGGTCTCCTACCGCGAGACCGTGCGCGGCACCGCCGAGAAGATCGAAGGCCGCTTCGTGCGCCAGACCGGCGGCTCGGGCCAGTACGGCATCGTGTACATCAACCTCGAGCCGGCGCCGGGCGAGGGCTTCGACTTCGTCAACAAGATCAGAGGCGGGTCGATCCCGACCGAGTTCATCCCGGCCGTCGAGAAGGGCGTCGAGGAGGCGCTCGAGAACGGCGTCCGCGCCGGCTTCCCGATGGTGGACGTCCGCGTCACGCTGGTCGACGGCAAGTACCACGACACGGACTCCTCGGAGATCGCGTTCAAGGTGGCCGGCTCGCTCGCCCTCCAGGAGGCGGCCAAGCGCGCGAAGCCCGTGCTGCTCGAGCCGGTGTTCGCCGTCGAGGTCGTCACGCCGGAGGAGTACATGGGCGACGTGATCGGCGACCTCAACCGCCGCCGCGGCCGCGTGCACGGCATGGAGCCGCGGGGCAACGCCCAGGTGGTCACCGCGCACGTGCCGCTCAGCGAGATGTTCGGCTACGCCACGGACGTGCGGTCCATGAGCCAGGGACGGGCGACCTACACGATGCAGTTCGACAAGTACGAAGAGGTGCCGCCGAACATCGCCGAAAAGGTGGTCGAGGCGCGCACCGGTGAGCCGGTTCCCGCGTGAACGCGGTAGTCTGCACGGGTTCGCCTACACACAAGATTTCCAGCGAGACTTAGAGAGGAATTAGACAAGTGGCGAAGGAGAAGTTCGAGCGGGACAAGCCGCACGTCAACGTCGGCACCATCGGTCACATCGACCACGGGAAGACGACGCTGACCGCGGCGATCACCAAGGTGCTCTCCGAGAAGTACGGCGGTCAGGCCCGCTCCTTCGAGGAGATCGACAACGCGCCGGAGGAGAAGGCGCGCGGCATCACGATCGCGACTTCTCACGTCGAGTACGAGACCGACAACCGCCACTACGCCCACGTCGACTGTCCGGGCCACGCCGACTACGTGAAGAACATGATCACGGGCGCGGCGCAGATGGACGGCGCGATCCTCGTGGTCTCGGCGGCCGACGGCCCGATGCCGCAGACGCGTGAGCACATCCTGCTCGCCCGTCAGGTCGGCGTGCCGTACATCATCGTGTTCCTCAACAAGGCCGACATGGTCGACGACGAGGAGCTGCTCGAGCTCGTCGAGGTCGAGGTCCGCGAGCTGCTCTCCGAGTACGACTTCCCGGGCGACGACATCCCGTTCGTCACCGGCTCGGCGCTGAAGGCGCTGGACGGCGACGCCGCCTACGTCGAGAAGATCGTCGAGCTCGCCGAGCAGCTCGACACGTACATCCCGGAGCCCGAGCGCGACCTCGACAAGCCGTTCCTGATGCCGGTCGAGGACGTCTTCTCGATCACCGGCCGCGGCACGGTCGCGACCGGCCGCATCGAGCAGGGCATCGTCAACACGGGCGAGACGGTCGAGATCGTCGGCATCCACGAGAAGACCTCCAACACGGTGGTCACGGGCGTCGAGATGTTCCGCAAGATCCTCGACCAGGGCCAGGCCGGCGACAACGTCGGCTGCCTCCTGCGCGGCATCAAGCGCGAGGAGATCGAGCGCGGGCAGGTGCTCTGCAAGCCGGGCTCCATCACCCCGCACACCCAGTTCAAGGCCGAGGTGTACGTCCTCAAGAAGGAGGAGGGCGGCCGCCACACCCCGTTCTTCAACGGGTACCGGCCCCAGTTCTACTTCCGCACCACGGACGTGACCGGCGTCGCCAACCTGCCCGAGGGCACGGAGATGGTCATGCCGGGCGACAACGTCCAGATGACTGTGGAGCTGATCCAGCCCATCGCCATGGACGCCGGTCTGCGCTTCGCGATCCGCGAGGGCGGCCGCACGGTCGGCTCGGGCGTGGTGACCGAGATCGTCAAGTAGCAAGGCGTCGCCGGCGAGGGTGCCGGCGGTCGCGCGAAGTCGACAGATACGACCTAAGGGGGCGGGCCCCACGTTTGGGGCTCGCCCTCAGTGCGCGCCAAGGGCGCGCACGGGAAATTTCCCTCCAGGAATTTCCCGCAAACGCCCATCAGAACTTCAACACCTGAACCGGACAGAAAATTTGGCAGCCGTAGCCCAAAACAAGATCCGCATCCGCCTCAAGGCCTACGACTCGTCGGCCATCGAGACGGCGGCCAAGGAGATCGTGGAGACCGCCACGCGGACGGGCGCGACCGTGTCCGGACCGGTGCCGCTCCCGACCGAGAAGAACGTCTACGCGGTGATCAAGTCGCCGTTCAAGGACAAGGACGCGCAGGAGCACTTCGAGATCCGCACGCACAAGCGGCTGATCGACATCCACCAGCCCACCCCCAAGACCGTCGACTCGCTGCAGCGGCTGGACCACCTGCCCGCCGGCGTCGACATCGAGATCCGCCTCGCCTTCGGATAACCCATGCCAGCCATCCTTGCCAAGAAGCTGGGGATGACCCAGCGCTTCACCGACCAGGGTCGCGTCGAGCGCGTCACCGTGCTCGAGGCGGGCCCCTGCCCGGTGACCGGGATCCGGACCCAGGAGCAGGACGGCTACGAGGCCGTGCAGCTCGGCTTCGGCTCCGTGCGCGAGAAGGCGATCACCAAGCCCGAGCTCGGGCACCTCAAGAAGGCCGGTGCGCCGCCGCTGCGCACGCTGGTCGAGTTCCGCAACGAGGTCGGCGAGCTCACGATGGGTGACACCGTGACCGTCGAGAACTTCGAGGTCGGCCAGGTCGTGAAGGTCGCCGGGACCGGCAAGGGCAAGGGCTTCGCCGGCACGATCAAGCGCCACAACTTCCACGCCGGTCCGAAGTCGCACGGCTCGCACAACGTGCGCGCGCCGGGCTCGATCGGCGCCTCGGCGACGCCCTCGCGCGTGTTCAAGGGCATCAAGGGCCCGGGCCGCATGGGCGGCAAGCGCGTGACCCAGAAAGGGCTCACGATCGTCGAGCTGATCCCCGACCAGAACCTGATGCTCGTCCGCGGCTCCGTGCCGGGGCCCAAGGGCGGGACCGTGGAGGTGCGCACCGATGGCTGACGCGCCGATCCTGGGCTCGACCAAGAAGCTCAAGCTCGACGACGACGTGTTCGGCGCGGCGTTCAACGGCCCGCTCGTGCACGAGGTCGTCGTGGCCGAGCTCGCCGCGCGCCGCCGCGGCACGCACTCGACCCGCAACCGCGCGCTCGCGCGAGGCGGCGGCTCGAAGCCGTGGCGCCAGAAGGGCACCGGCCGCGCCCGCGCGGGCTCGATCCGCGCGCCGCAGTTCGCCGGCGGCGGCGTCGTGTTCGGGCCGACCCCCCGCCACTACACCGTCAAGGTCAACCGCAAGGCCCGCCGTGCCGCGCTCCGGAGCGCGCTGTCGGTCCATGCCGAGCGCGGCTCGGTCTACGGGCTCGATGCCGCGGCATTCGACGCGCCGTCGACGAAGCGCGCGGCCGAGCTGATCGACGACCGCCGCGGCGGCTCGATCCTGCTCGTCCTGTCCGGCCGGGACGAGTCCGCCGCCTTCAAGTCCTTCCGCAACCTCGCCGGCGTGACCGTGCTCGCGGCCGACGACTGCGGTGTGGCCGACCTCGTCGGCGCCGCCACCGTCGTGTTCAGCGAGCCGGCGCTCGACTCCGTCACCGCGCGGGCGCGACTGAAGAAGGCTGCGACCACCACCGAGGAGGCGAGCGCCTGATGGACGCCGGCCAGGTGATCATCCGTCCCGTCGTCTCCGAGAAGTCCTACGCGCTGGCGACGATCGGCAAGTACACGTTCCGCGTCCACCCGGACGCTCACAAGACGCAGATCAAGCAGGCCGTCGAGCTGCTGTTCGGCGTCGGCGTGGTCGACGTCCGCACCTCGAGCGTGCCGTCCAAGCCCAAGCGCCGCGGCTACACGTCCGGCCGCACGCGCGCCTGGAAGAAGGCCGTCATCCAGGTCCGCGAGGGCGAGACGATTCCGATCTTCCAGGGCCTGGAGGCGGAGCTCTAAGCCATGCCGATCCGCAAGCCCAAGCCCACCTCTCCCGGCCGCCGCTTCGTCACGTATCCGGACTTCTCGGAGATCACGAAGACCGAGCCGGAGAAGACGCTCACCGAGGGCCTCAAGAAGTCCGGCGGCCGCAACGCCCACGGGCGCAAGACGTCGCGCCATCGCGGCGGCGGCGCCAAGCGCCTGTACCGCAAGATCGACTTCAAGCGCAACCGCAAGGACGGCGTGCCCGCCCGCGTGGCCGCGATCGAGTACGACCCGAACCGGTCGGCCTACATCGCCCTGCTGCACTACCTCGACGGCGAGAAGAGCTACATCCTCGCGCCCAACCGCCTGCGCGTCGGCATGACGGTGCAGTCCGGTGCGGGATCCGACATCACGGTCGGCAACGCGATGGCGATGTCGCTGATGCCGGTCGGGACGCTGATCCACAACGTGGAGCTCCAGCCCGGTCGCGGCGGCCAGCTCGGGCGCTCCGCCGGCGCCGGGATCCAGCTGATGGCGAAGGAGGGCGGCATGGCGACGCTGCGCCTGCCCTCCGGCGAGATGCGCATCGTCAGCGCCGAGTGCCGCGCGACGGTCGGCGTGGTCGGCAACGCCGACCACCAGAACGTCACGGTCGGCAAGGCGGGTCGCAAGCGTCACATGGGCGTGCGCCCGCAGACCCGCGGCACGGCCATGAACCCGGTCGACCATCCGCACGGCGGCGGCGAGGGCGCCACGCCGCTGGGCAACCATCCGCAGACGCCCTGGGGCGTGCCGACGATCGGCTACCGCACCCGCAAGAAGGGCAAGCAGTCCGATCGCTACATCGTCCGCGGCCGGCGCCGTGGCAAGAAGGGTGGCCGCTGATGAGCCGTTCCTCGAAGAAGGGGCCGTGGGCCGAGGAGCGCCTGATGTCGCGCATCGAGTCCATGAACGCCGCGAACGCGAAGCAGATGATCCGCACCTGGTCGCGGACGTCGACGATCTTCCCCGAGATGGTGGGCCACACCATCGCCGTCCACGACGGCCGCAAGCACGTGCCCGTGTTCGTGTCGGAGTCGATGGTCGGCCACAAGCTCGGCGAGTTCGCGCCGACCCGCACCTACCGAGGGCATGACTCGAAGGGCCGGGTGAGATGACGCCCGACAAGGACCCCAAGGACACCGAGGCCGTCGAGGAGACGGCCGAGGAGGCCAAGCCGAAGGCTAAGGCGAAGGCGAAGCCCAAGGCGAAGGCCAAGGCGAAGGCCAAGCCCGCCAAGAAGGCCGAATCCGCTGGCGCGGATTCGGTCGAGGCCGCCGAATCCGCTGGCGCGGATTCGGTCGAGGCCGCTGGCGCGACCGCCGACGAGGGTGCCGACGCCGTGACGGGCCTCGCCGAGGTGCCGAAGGCCGAGACCGCCGAGGCGGCGAAGGCCGAGGAGGACCAAGCCGAAGGCACGAAGCAAGGCCAAGGCGAAGGCGAAGGGCAAGGCGAAGCCCAAGGCCAAGCCGTCGCGCCGTCGGCGCGAGGCGCCCGAGGAGGGCGTGCTCGTGCGCGCGCAGGCCAAGTACGTGCGCACCTCCGCCCGCAAGGCGCGGCTCGTGTGCGACCACATCCGCGGCAAGGACGTCGCCGAGGCGCGGGCCATCCTCGCCTTCACGCCGCGCGCGGCCGCCAAGGCCTGGATCAAGCTGCTGGAGTCGGCGGTCGCCAACGCCGAGCACAACCACGAGCTGGTCGGCGAGGATCTGCGCATCGCCGCCGTCCACGCCGACGAGGGGCCGACGCTGAAGCGCTTCCGCCCGCGCGCCATGGGCCGCGCGACGCGCATCCGCAAGCGCACCTCGCATCTGACGATCACCCTTACCCCGAAGGAGTCCTGAACCGCATGGGTCAGAAGGTTCATCCCGAGGCCATGCGCGTGGGTTACATCCACGACTGGAAGTCGAACTGGTTCTCCGAGAAGAACTTCTCCGACTTCCTGATCGAGGACGTCCGGATCCGGGACCACATCACGAACAAGCTCGCGCACGCCGGCCTGTCGGACATCACGATCCGCAAGGACGCCGCCGAGGTGGAGGTCAACATCCACACGGCTCGGCCGGGCATCGTGATCGGCAAGTCCGGCTCCGAGGTCGACGCCCTGCGGCGCGACCTGCACAAGCTCACGGGCAAGGCCATCAAGGTCAACATCCTCGAGATCAAGCGCCCCGAGCTGGACGCGAAGCTGGTCGCGCAGTCGATCGCCGAGCAGCTCCAGAACCGCGTGGCGTTCCGCCGCGCGATGAAGCGCGCGCTGACGAGCGCGATGCGCTCCGGCGCCAAGGGCTGCAAGATCCAGGTCGGCGGCCGCCTGGGCGGCGCCGAGATGGCGCGGTCGGAGTCCTACTCCGACGGCCGCGTGCCGTTGCACACGCTGCGTGCCGACATCGACTACGGCTTCTACGAGGCCCGCACGACGTTCGGCCGCATCGGCGTCAAGTGCTGGATCAACAAGGGCGAGATCATGCCCGCCGGCTACACCGGCCAGGACCTCACCTCGCTCGAGGAGCCGCCCGGGCGCGGCGACGACGGCGGCGACGATCGCCGGCGCGGGCGCGGCGGCCGTGACGGCCGCGGGCGCGGCGACGGCCGTGGCGGAGGCCGTGGCGGTCGCGGCGGCGGCCAGGGCGGCGGCGGCGGAGGCCGCGGCGGCGGTGGCGGCTTCGGCGGCGGCCAGGGCGGCGGCGGAGGTCGTGGCGGCGGTGGCGGCTTCGGCGGTGGCGGTGGCGGTGGCGGTGGCCGCGGCGGCGGCGGCGGTCGTGGCGGCGGCGGCGGTCGTGGCGGCGGCGGAGGCCGTGGCGGCCAGCGTCCGGACCTCAGCGGAGGGATCAGCCGGTAATGCTGTCCCCGAAGCGAGTCAAGTTCCGCAAGCAGCACCGCGGGCGGCGCGCCGGGTTCTCGCGCGGTCAGCAGACCGTGGAGTTCGGCGAGTACGGCCTGAAGGCGCTCGAGAACGGCTGGCTCACCAACCGCCAGATCGAGGCCGCTCGTATCGCCATGACGCGCAAGATCAAGCGTGGCGGCAAGGTCTGGATCAACGTGTTCCCCGACAAGCCCTACACGAAGAAGCCCGCCGAGACCCGCATGGGCTCCGGCAAGGGCAACCCCGAGGGCTGGGTCGCCGTGGTCAAGCCCGGGCGCGTGATGTTCGAGCTGTCCGGCGTGCCGGAGCCGCTCGCCCGCGAGGCGATGCGCCTGGCCGGCCACAAGCTGCCGGTGAAGACCAAGTTCGTGATGCGCGAGGACGGCCACTGATGCGTGCCTCCGACCTCCGCGACATGGGCAACGCCGCCCTGATCGACCACATCGCGACATCCCGGCGCGACCTGTTCGGCCTGCGCATGCAGCACGCGACGGGCGAGCTGGACAACACCGCGCGGCTGCGGACCGCCAAGCGCGACCTCGCGCGGGCGCTGACCGTGGCCCGGCAGCGCGGCGTCGACCCGAACGTGACGACCGAGACTGAGGCCGACGATGGCTGAGAAGAAGAGCGAAGCAACTCCCGAAAACGCCGACGCCGCTCGTGCGGCCGCCGACGAGAGCGCCAACGCTGGTGACGCGGCGTCGGTCGAGGCCGCTGGCGCGACCGCCGACGAGGCCGGATCCGCTGGCGCGGATCCGGTCGAGGCCGCTGGCGCGACCGCCGACGAAGGCGCCGACGCTGGTGACGCGGCCTCCGCCGAGGAGGCCCTCGAGGCCGCGGCCGACGAGGCGCCGGCGGCCGAGGCCGCGGGCGACGAGTCGTCGCCCGCGCCCGAGGCGAAGCCGAAGGCCGCGCCGAAGTCGGGCCCCACGCGCCGCGAGAAGCTCGAGGCCAGGCGCGGCGACCGCCAGGCGGCCCGCGGCCGTCGCAAGCCGCGCACGCCCGAGGAGCGCGACGCCGAGCGCCGCGAGCGCCGCGCCGCGCTCGCCAAGCAGCGCCGCGCCTACCGCGAGCGCCTGAAGACCAAGAAGGACGAGGCAACCAAGGCCGCACCGCCGCGCGAGGCCGACCAGGCGCCCGAGCACGGCCCCGGCCGCGCCAAGGTACGCCAGGGCATCGTGGTCTCCGAGAAGGGCGAGAAGACCATCACCGTCGCGATCGACATGGTGCGACGCCACAAGCGCTACCACAAGATCATGCGCTCCACGATCAAGCTCTACGCGCACGACGAGCGCAACGACGCCCACGAGGGCGACACCGTGCGCGTCCAGGAGTGCCGCCCGATGTCGCGCAGCAAGCGCTGGCGGCTCGTGGAAGTGCTGGAGCGTGCGAAGTGATCCAGAACGAGACCCGGCTCAAGGTCGCCGACAACACCGGCGCGCGCGAGATCCTCTGCATCCGCGTGATGGGCGGCTCGCGCCGCCGCTATGCCGGCGTCGGCGACGTCATCACCGCGACCGTCAAGCAGGCCAACCCGCAGGGGTCGGTCAAGAAGGGCGAGGTGGTCAAGGCGGTCGTGGTGCGCACGAAGAAGGGGTTCGGGCGCGACGACGGCACCTACATCGCGTTCGACGAGAACGCGGCCGTGATCATCGACGCCCAGAACAACCCGCGCGGCACGCGCATCTTCGGGCCGGTGGCCCGCGAGCTGCGCGACGGCGGGTTCATGAAGATTGTCAGCCTTGCGCCCGAGGTGCTCTGATGCGCATCCGTGCCGAGGACCAGGTCATCGTCATCGCCGGCAAGGACAAGGGCAAGACCGGCAAGGTCATCCGCACCGATCCGCGCAAGGACCGCGTGTACGTCGAGGGCCTGAACATGATCAAGCGCCATCAGCGCCCGCTGCCCGGTCGCCCCAACATGCAGGTCGGCGTGATCGAGAAGGAGGGGCCGATCCACGTCTCCAACGTGGCGATCGTCGACCCCAAGGACAAGAAGCCGACGCGGATCGCGATCACGCGTGACGCCGAAGGCCACCGCAAGCGCGTCGCCCGCCGCTCGGGCTCGGAGCTGGACTGACATGGCACGACTCAAGGACCGTTACAACGACGAGATCCGCACCGCGCTGGTGCGCAAGTTCGGCTACAGCTCGATCATGCAGGCGCCGCGCCTGGAGAAGGTCACGCTCAACATGGGCGTGGGCGAGGCCAAGCAGGACTCGAAGATGCTGGAGGCCGCGCAGGAGCAGCTGGCGACGATCGCCGGCCAGAAGCCGAACGTACGCCGCGCCCGCAAGTCCGTCGCCGCCTTCAAGCTGCGCGAGGGCATGCCGGTCGGTCTGTCCGTGACGCTGCGCCAAGAGCGCGCGTACGAGTTCCTCGACCGCCTGACGGCGATCGCCCTCCCGCGCCTGCGCGACTTCCGGGGCCTGAATCCGCGCTCGTTCGACGGTCGCGGCAACTACTCGATGGGCGTCCGCGAGCAGATCATCTTCCCGGAGATCGACTACGACGCGATCGACCAGGTCCGCGGGCTCGACATCACCATCACGACATCCGCCGCCACCGACGCCGAGGCGTTCGCGCTGCTCGACGCGCTGGGCATGCCCTTCTCGAGGGACGGGCGCCCGCGCGAGTTCGAGAGCCTTGCCGAGCCGGTCGAGGCATAGAGGAGATATGGCCAAGAAGTCCAAGATCGTGCGCCAGTCGCGCCCGCCGAAGTACAAGACGCGGGCCCACTCGCGCTGCCGGCGCTGCGGCCGCCCGCGCGCCGTCTACCGCAAGTTCGGCCTCTGCCGTGTGTGCCTGCGCGAGCTCGCGCACAACGGCTTCATCCCCGGCATGACGAAGTCGAGCTGGTGATCGCATGTCGATGACCGACCCCATCGCCGACTTCCTGACCCGGATCCGCAACGGGATCATGGCCGCCCACGAGGAGGTCGAGGTCCCCGCCAGCCGCCTCAAGCGCGAGATGGCGCGGATCCTGGTCGAGCAGGGCTACATCGCGGGCTTCGACGAGGCCCCCGGCGTGCCCGGCTCGGCGGGCGACAAGCTGCTGATCCGCCTCAAGTACACTGACGACCGCACGTCCGTCATCTCCGGCCTCCGGCGTGTGTCCCGGCCGGGGCAGCGGACGTACGTCGACGCCAAGCACATCCCCAAGGTCCTGGGCGGCATGGGCACCACGATCGTGTCCACGTCCCAGGGCGTGATGACCGGCCACGACGCGCGCCGCGCGGGCGTGGGCGGTGAGGTCGTCGCCGAGGTCTGGTAATGAGCCGCATCGGTAAGAAGCCCATCCCCGTCCCCACCGGCGTGACCGTCACGATCGAGCCGGAGGTCGTCCGCGTGGCCGGCCCGCGCGGCGACCTGGCGGAGCGCAAGAGCCGCTCGATCGAGGTCAAGCAGGAGGGCGAGGAGCTGATCGTCACCCGGCCGACCGATCGCGCCGAGCACCGCGCCCTGCACGGGCTGACGCGCTCGCTGGTCGCGAACATGGTCGAGGGCGTCACGACCGGGTTCACGAAGACGCTCGAGATCCAGGGCGTCGGCTACCGCGCGCAGCTCAAGGGCCGCGACCTCGAGCTGGCGCTCGGCTACTCGCACGCGGTGCCGATCAAGGCGCCGGAGGGCATCGAGTTCGAGGTGCCGCAGCCGACGCGCATCATCGTCAAGGGCAACTCCAAGCAGCAGGTCGGCGAGATCGCGGCGATCATCCGCAAGCAGCGCAAGCCCGAGCCGTACAAGGGCAAGGGGATCCGCTACGAGGGCGAGTACGTCGCCCGGAAGGTGGGCAAGCGCGCATGACCGTCCTCACCCGCCCCGCCCGGCGCCTCAAGCGCCGCCGCCGCGTCCGCGCCAAGGTGCGCGGCAGCGCCGAGCGTCCGCGCATCAGCGTGTTCCGCTCGAATCGCGGCATCTTCGCCCAGCTCGTCGACGACGACGCGGGCCGCACGCTCGCCTCGGTCAACTGGACCGAGGGTGAGCTCCGCTCGGTCAAGCCGATGGAGCAGGCCCAGCGCGCCGGCGCGCTGCTGGCCGAGCGCGCCAAGGCCGCCGGCATCGAGACCGCCGTGTTCGACCGCGGCGGCTACCGCTATCACGGTCGCGTCAAGGCCCTCGCCGAGGGTGCGCGCGAGGCCGGACTGAACTTCTAGACTCGAAGGAACGCATGGCAGCCCCCGATCGATCCGTATCCAGCTCCGGCCTCGACCTCCAAGAGCGCGTCGTGGAGATCAACCGCGTCGCCAAGGTGGTCAAGGGCGGCCGGCGGTTCTCGTTCACGGCGCTCGTCGTGGTGGGTGACGAGGACGGCATCGTCGGCGTCGGCTACGGGAAGGCGAACGAGGTCCCGCTGGCGATCCAGAAGGGCGTCGAGCGGGCGAAGAAGAACCTCTTCCGCGTCCCTCGCCACGGCTCCACGATCACGCACCAGACGACCGGCGTGTTCGGATCGGGCCGCGTGTTCCTCAAGCCGGCCTCGCCCGGTACCGGCGTGATCGCCGGCGGCGGCGTGCGCGCGGTGCTCGAGCTGGCCGGGATCCACGACATCCTGTCCAAGTCGCTCGGCACGCAGAACCCGATCAACCTCGTGAAGGCGACGATCGCGGGCCTGCAGGGCCTGCGCCGCCCTGAGGAGGTCGCGGCGCTGCGCGGCCTGTCGGTCGATCGCGTCCTCGGTCTCGGTGGCGGGGAATCGGCTGGCGCCGATACCCTTGCGAGTTCGCCTGGCGGCGAACATCGCGAGGATGAGGCGGAGGCGCCGGCATGACGATCGTCGTCACGCAGGTCAAGTCCGCCAACGGCACGAATGCGCGCCAGAAGGACACGCTGCGCTCGCTCGGCCTGCGCGGGATCGGCAAGTCGGTCGAGCGCGAGGACTCCCCGCAGCTCCGCGGCATGGTCCATGCCGTCCGTCATCTCGTCACCGTGGAGGAGAAGTAAATGGCCGACGAAGAGCTCATCGGCCTCCACAACCTCAAGCCCGCGCCCGGCTCGCGGCGCCCGCGCAAGCGCATCGGCCGCGGCGAGGGGTCGGGCACCGGCAAGACCGCCGGCCGCGGCCAGAAGGGCTACGGCTCGCGCTCGGGCTCCAAGCGCCGCGCCCGCTTCGAGGGCGGCCAGAACCCGATCCACATGCGCCGGCGCAAGCTGCGGGGCCCGAACAAGAAGATGTCGATGCCGTTCGAGCCGTTCCGGACGCACACCCAGCCGGTCAACCTGGCCGACCTCGACGCCCGGTTCGACGACGGCGCGTCGGTCGACCTCGAGGCGCTGCGCGGCGCCGGCCTGGCGACCCGCAAGAACGTGCCGGTGAAGATCCTCGGCCGCGGCGAGCTGACCAAGCCGCTCACCGTCCACGCCCACGGGTTCTCCAAGACCGCCCGCGAGAAGATCGAGGCAGCGGGCGGGTCGGTGCAGGTCGTAGAGTCTTAAGCCCCGGCCCGTGATCTCCACGATCCTCAACGCCTTCCGGGTCGCCGACATCCGGAAGAAGCTGCTGTTCACGGCAGTGATGCTGGCGCTGTACCGCCTCGGCGCCTTCATCCCCGTGCCCGGCGTGAACGTCGATGCCGTCGACGCGATCTCGCAGAACTACGCCGGGTCGAACATCCTCGGCTTCCTCAACCTCTTCACCGGCGGCGGGCTGTCCCGGATCGCGATCTTCGCGCTGGGGATCATGCCCTACATCACGGCCTCGATCATCCTCCAGCTGCTGACGGTCGTCTCGCCGTCGCTGGAGAAGCTCCAGAAGGAGGGCGAGGTCGGTCAGCAGAAGATCACGCAGTACACGCGCTACCTGACGGTCGGCCTGGCCGCCGCCCAGGCGATCGGCTACGTGTTCCTGTTCCGCTCGCAGGGGTCGAGCGCCGGCACCGAGCTGTTCACCAGCTTCACGCCCGGCAACGTCATCCTCATCGTGGTCTGCCTCACGGCCGGCTGCGTGCTGCTCATGTGGATGGGCGAGCTGATCACGCAGCGCGGCATCGGCAACGGCATCTCGCTGATGATCTTCGCGTCGATCGTCTCCAGCCTGCCGAACGGCATCCAGGCGTGGTGGACGAACCCCGACCAGGTCTTCAAGGTCATGATGCCGTTCGTGGCGCTCGGCGTGATCGCCGCGATCGTGTTCGTGCAGGAGGGCCAGCGCCGGATCCCGATCCAGTACGCCAAGCGCGTGATCGGCCGCCGCATGAGCTCCGGGGGGCAGACCTACCTGCCGCTGCGCGTGAACATGGCCGGCGTCATCCCGGTCATCTTCGCCGCGTCGATCATGGCGTTCCCGCCGACGATCGGCGAGCTCGCGCCGGGCCTCCAGGGCCTCGCCAACTTCTTCAACCCGAACGGCTGGGCCTACATCGTCGGCGAGACGTTCTTCATCATCATCTTCACGTACTTCTACACCGCGGTCACGTTCAATCCGGTCGACCAGGCGGACAACCTGAAGAAGTACGGCGGGTTCATCCCGGGCGTGAGACCCGGCCGGCCGACCGCGGAGTTCCTGGACCGCATCCTCGCCCGGCTGACCTTCCCGGGCGCGCTCTACCTCGCTGCGGTGGCGGCGCTGCCGACCATCCTCATCAACCAGACGTCGGCGAACTTCTTCTTCGGCGGGACGTCGATCCTGATCGTGATCGGCGTGGCGCTGGACACGATGAAGCAACTCGAAGCGCAGCTGATGATGCGCAACTACGAGGGCTTCCTCAAGTAATCTGCCCGGCTTCGTGTCTGAGCTCAACCTCATTCTGTTGGGCCCCCCTGGGGCTGGCAAGGGGACGCAGGCCGCGCGCCTGTCGGACGACTTCGCGCTGCCGTACATCGGCACCGGCGACCTCCTGCGCGAGCACCGGCGCGAGCAGACCGAGCTCGGGCGCCAGGCCGAGGAGTTCATGGCCGCCGGCCATCTCGTGCCCGACGACCTCGTGATCGCGATGATCCTCGAGAAGATCGCCGACGAGGGCGACGACGGCTTCCTGCTCGACGGCTTCCCGCGCACGATCGGGCAGGCCGACGCGCTCGGGGACGAGATGGAGAAGCGCGGCCGCCGGCTCACGGCGGCGCTGCTGATCGAGGCGCCCGACGAGGTCGTGGTCGAGCGGCTGTCCGGCCGCCGCCAATGCTCGAACGGCCACCTCTACCACGTCACCTTCGACCCGCCGAAGCACGACAACATGTGCGACCAATGCGGGCGCCCGCTGGTGCAGCGCGACGACGACCGGCCCGAGGCGATCCGCGAGCGGCTCGAGGTCTACCATGAGCTGACCGAGCCCTTGAAGGACTACTACGACGAATGCGGGCTGCTCCGCCGCTTCGACGGGACCCGCGACAAGGTCGAAGTCCACGACCACATCAGGGCGACGCTCGCAACTTTGCGCCTCGAAGAGCGGCTCTAGACCAGCGATGATCGTCAAGAAGACCCCGGCGGAGATCGACAAGATGGCCCGCGCCGGGGAGATCCTCGTGCGCACGATGGACCTGCTGGCCGGCAAGGTGCGCCCGGGGGTGACCACCGCCGAGCTCGACAAGGCGGCGGAGAAGTACATCCGCTCGCAGGGCGCGACGCCGGCCTTCAAGGGCTACCGCGGCTTCCCCGGGTCGATCTGCGCGTCGCCGAACGACATGGTCGTGCACGGGATCCCGGGCAAGTTCAAGCTCTCGCGCGGGGACGTGCTGAGCGTCGACATCGGCGTCGTGTACGACGGCTGGGTGGCCGACGCCGCCCGCACGTTCCCGGTCGGCGAGGTCTCGCCGGTGGCGTCGAAGCTGCTGGAGGTCACGCAGGAGTCGCTGTTCCGGGCGGTTGAGCAGTGCCGGGCGGGCAACAAGCTCGGCGACGTCGGCCACGCTGTGCAGGAGCACGTGGAGGCGGCCGGGTTCTCGATCGTGCGCTCGCTGGTGGGCCACGGGATCGGCCGCGACATGCACGAGGAGCCGCAGATCCCCAACTACGGCACGCCCGGCAAGGGCACGCCGCTCGAGGAGGGGATGGTGCTCGCCGTCGAGCCGATGACCACCGCCGGCCGCCACATGGTGCGGATGGGCGACGACGGCTGGGCGATCTACTCCCAGGACGGCTCGCTCGCCGCCCACTTCGAGTTCACCGTCGCGATCACCGCCGAAGGCCCGCGCATCCTCACGCCCTGGCACGAGTCCAAGGCCCGCGTAGCCGCCTGAGCGAGGCCCGCCGCCTAGCTCGTCTCGCCCTCCGTCACCGGCACGGCATCGTCGCGCCGGAACGCCTGGACCATCGCCGCCGTCTCGTCCGGTCTCCCGGTCATGGCCACGATCTTGCCGCTGTCCGGGTGCTCGGCGACCTCCGGGTAGACCATCGTCGACACGATCAGGACGCGAGCAGGTTCGTCGGAGCGATTCAACACCTGGTGCGCCCCGCGGCGGCCGGACAGGAAGGCGACGACCTCGCCGGCCTCCAGCTCGCGCTCGCCGTCGAGCGTCCGGAGCGTCGGTCGCCCGGAGATCACGAACAGCATCTCCTCGTTGGCGTGGTGGATGTGGAGCGGCGATACGCGGCCGCCCGGATCGACCTCGTAGAGCGTCGCGCCCAGCTTCTGGCCGCCCGCGGCGGCCCCCACCCGCTGGCCGCGCAGGCCGGGCAGCTCGGCCTCCCACTCAGGGCTCTGGATGTTCGGCATCCCGCGATGATCGCCGACGGCGCACGGCGACGACGCCCAGAGCGAGGAGAGCGGACCCGCCGATCAGCATCGCGCTCTCGCGATCGTCGCACTCGCCGACACTCGTCGCAGCCGTCGCGCGTGCACGGGCGCGCGGCGCGGGCCCACCCGTCAGGATCGCTCCAGCGGCCCTGGGGCTGGAACGCCGGCCCGCGCGGGAAGTCCATCTCGCCCGGCACCCAGCTCGCGCGGGCCCCGCCCCACCGCCCCGGCCACCGGGCCCACGGGCCGAGCCGCTCGACGTTCGGCACCACGGCCGCCCGGCGACCCCTGCGATGGCGACGAGATCCACGATCAGAACCGAGTACCCGCCGCCCGCTACTGACGCCAACCTGGCGCGTTGCCGCTCTAAGGTGGGCCAGGGTGCCTTTGCTATCCTGCTCGGTCGCGCCTGAGTCCGCGAGGGCTTCGTGTGCGACGAACTTTTCCCGTCCGGGGGACTGGTAGCGGCAGCCGCTCCGGCCGCCAGAGCCACCTCGTCTGGATCATCAGCCGAAAGGGATCATGAAGGTACGACCGTCGGTCAAGCCGATGTGCGAGAAGTGCAAGATCATCCGCCGCCACGGGCGGGTGCTCGTGATCTGCCAGAACCCCCGTCACAAGCAGCGGCAGGGCTGATGGCTCGCATCGCCGGCGTCAACATCCCCCTCAATAAGCGCGTCGAGATCGGCCTGACCTACATCTACGGCATCGGCCGGCCGACCTCGAACGAGATGCTCGCGAAGATCGGCATCGAGCCGGACCGCGCCGTGCGCGACCTGACCGATGACGAGATCGCCAAGCTGCGCGATCTCATCGACACCGAGTACGTCGTCGAGGGTGACCTCCGCCGCGAGCGCTCGCAGAACGTCAAGCGCCTGATGGAGATCGGCTGCTACCGCGGGCTGCGCCACCGCCGCGGGCTCCCCGTGCGCGGTCAGAACACCAAGACCAACGCCCGGACGCGCAAGGGTCCCAAGCGTATGCAGGTGGCCGGCAAGAAGAAGGCGACGAAGAAGTAGATGCCCGCTCCCCGTCGCCCCCAGCGTGGCCGCCGCAAGGTCAAGAAGAACGTCCCGATCGGCCAGGCACACATCAAGACCAGCTTCAACAACACGATCGTCGCCCTCACCGACCGCGAGGGCAACGTCATCGCATGGGAGTCCGCCGGCGGCGCCGGCTTCAAGGGCTCCCGCAAGTCGACGCCCTTCGCCGCCCAGGTGACCGCCGACGCCGCCGCCCGCAAGGGCATCGAGCAGGGCATGCAGAAGGTCGAGGTCTTCGTCAAGGGCCCGGGCTCGGGCCGCGAGACCGCGATCCGCTCGCTCCAGGCCGCCGGCCTCGAGGTCACCGGCGTGAGGGACGTCACCCCGCAGGCACACAACGGCTGCCGCCCCAGGAAGCGGCGGAGGGTCTAAAGAACACCGAATGGCTCGCGATACCTCTCCCCAGTGCAAGCAGTGCCGTCGCGAGGGACAGAAGCTGTTCCTCAAGGGCGAGCGCTGCCTGACCGACAAGTGCGGCGTCGAGCGGCGCTCATATCCGCCCGGCGAGCACGGCCGCGGCCGCCAGAAGCAGTCCGAGTACCGGGTCCAGCTGCGTGAGAAGCAGAAGGCCCGCCGCTACTACGGCGTCCTGGAGAAGCAGTTCCGGACGTATTACGCCAAGGCCTCGCGCCAGCCGGGCATCACCGGCGAAAACCTCCTGCGAATCCTCGAGTGCCGCTTCGACAACGTGCTCGTGCGCCTCGGATTCGCCGCCTCGCGCCGCCAGGCGCGCCAGCTGATCCGCCACGGCCACTGGGCCGTCAACGGCCGCCGTGTCGACATCCCGAGCTACCAGGTCCGGGAGAACGACGTGATCACGTTCAAGACCGGCTCCGACGCCGAGACCGTGATCCGCGACGCGACGGAGTTGGTGGCGCAGGTGCCGGCATGGCTGCAGGCGGATCACGACCAGCTCACGGCGAAGGTGCTGCGCAAGCCCGAGCGCGCGGAGATCGCCGCGCCGGTGCAGGAGCAGCTCATCGTCGAGCTGTACTCGAAGTAGTTGCCGCCTTTCGCGGCGTCCCTCCCCAAGACGCCGCTTCGCTCCCCGAGAACCTGAGACGACGTTAGGACCTTGATGCTCGACTTCCAGATCCCCCGAATCACCGCCGAATCGGTCGAGGACAACCGCGGCCAGTTCGTGGTGGAGCCGCTCGACCGCGGCTTCGGCTACACCTTCGGCAACTCGCTGCGGCGTGTGTTGCTCGCCTCGCTGGCGGGCGCCGCGGTGACGTCCGTGCGCATCGAGGGCGTGGCCCACGAGTTCTCGACCATCAAGGGCGTGACCGAGGACGTCACGGACATCGTGCTCAATCTCAAGGGCATCGTGTGCCGCATGCACTCGGACGCGACCGAGGTCGAGGCGCCGCTCGTGGTCACCGGCCCCGGTGAGATCACCGCGCGTGACATCGACTTGCCGTCGGGGGTGGAGATCCTCAACCCCGACGCGCACATCGCGACCCTCGAGAAGAAGACCAAGCTCGAGATGTACCTCACGATCGGGCGCGGCCGCGGCTACCGCCCGGCGGAGGACAACAAGTCCCCGGACCAGCCGATCGGCGTCATCCCGATCGACTCGATCTTCTCGCCGGTCCGCCGCGTGGCCTACTCCGTCGAGCAGGCGCGCGTCGGCCAGCGCACGGACTTCGACAAGCTCACGATCGACATCGAGACCGACGGCTCGATCGACCCGCAGGCCGCGCTCCGCGAGGCCGCGGAGATCCTCATCTCGTCGCTCTCGATCTTCACCGACGAGGAGCGGATCGAGGAGCTGCGCGCCGGCCCCGGTGGCATCGCGGCGCTCGAGAACGGCGCCGGCGGGGGTGCCGCGCTCCAGCCCGGCGGCGGCCGCGGCGGCTCGCCGATGGACGACATCCTGATCGAGGAGCTCGAGCTCGGCGTCCGCTCGTACAACTGCCTCAAGCGGGCCGGCATCCAGACCGTCGGCGACCTCGTGTCGAAGTCGGAGGGCGAGCTGGCCGCGATCCCGAACTTCGGCAAGAAGTCGATCGACGAGGTCATCGAGACGCTGTCGCAGCGCGGGCTCACGCTCCGTACGGACTGATGCGCCACCAGAAGACACGCCACAAGCTCTCGCGCGACGCCTCGCATCGCAAGGCGCTGCTGGCCAACCTCTGCATCGAGGTCATCGACCACGAGCGGATCAAGACCACCGAGGCCAAGGCCAAGGCGGTCAAGCCCGAGATCGAGAAGCTGATCACGCTGGCGCGCAAGGGCGACCTGCACGCGCGCCGGCAGGCGATGTCGATCCTCCAGCATCCTGACAAGGGCGTGATCTACAAGCTGTTCGAGGAGATCGCGCCCCGCTACGCCGAGCGGCCCGGGGGCTACACCCGGATCCTCAAGCTCGGTCCGCGTTCGAGCGACGCGACCGAGATGGTGTACCTGGAGCTTGTCTAATCAAGGCGCTCACCCGAGCTTGCGAGGGTGAGTAAGCCGCACTCGGAGTCACCCGAGCTTGCGAGGGTGAGTAAGCCGCACGCGAAATTGACTCTGGAATACGACGGCGGCCCGTTCGCGGGCTGGGCGACGCAGCCGGGTGCGCGGACGGTCGAGGGCGAGCTGACGCGCGCTCTGAGCACCGTCCTGCGGCAGGACGTCTCGCTGACCGTGGCGGGACGGACCGACGCGGGAGTGCATGCGCTCGGTCAGGTCGTCTCCTACGAGGGGCCGCTGCCGCGCCTGCGCTCGGTGAACGCGCTGCTGCCCGCCGAGGTGGCCGTGCTGGCCGCGGAGGTGGCGCCGGACGGCTTCAGCGCTCGCCACGACGCGGTCAGCCGCTCATACCTCTACCGCGTGCTGGCGCGGAGCGCGCCGTCGCCGTTCGAGGCCGGCCGGGCGCTGTGGTGGCCGTACCCCGTAGACGTCGAGGCGCTGCAAGCGTGCGCGGCCGCGCTCGCCGGCGCCCACGACTTCACGGCGTTCACGCCGACCGTCACGTACCACCAGCGGTTCGAGCGCGACGTTCTCGGCGCCTCCTGGCGGCGCGCCGGCGACGTGCTCGAGTTCCGCATCGAGGCCGACGCGTTCATGCGCCAGATGAATCGCGTGCTGGTCGGGACCATGCTCGAGGTGGCGGGCGGGCGGCGGACGGTCGCGTCGTTCGAGCGGCTGCTGGGCGGCCGCCCGCGCGAGGAGGCGGGCGCCACCGCGCCGCCGCACGGGCTCTACCTGGCCGCCGTTCGGTATCCAACCTGAACCCACCGATCCCCGCGGCGCCTCGCCACCGTTGCCGTTCGCCAGAGCCGATCGGCCGCGATCTGAGGTGGCCCACCACATCTGATGCGCGGCCGATCGTCTCCGACTCGGGCCACGGCGCCGAGGCATCCACGGGTCGTCGGTGGCTCCCGGTTGAACCCCGCGCGCGGCAGGAGTAGCGTCGCGCCATGGAGCGGCGGCAGATGCTCGCGCGAGCGGCGGACGTGCTCGCCGCTTGGAACCGGGGCGACCCGGAGGGGATCGTCGTCAACGTGGCCGAGGACGTTCTCTGGCGCGATGTCGCGTTCGGCATGCCGCTGCACGGCCGCGACGCGCTCCGCAACGCCGCCCAGGCGTACATGACCGCGTTCCCGGACCTGCGGATCGACGAGACCTCCTCCACGCTCGCCGGCCCGCGCCTGGCGCAGGAGCTCACGATCAGCGGCACCCACCGCGGCGACTTCATGGGCTTCGCGCCCACCGGCCGCTGGACCGAGAACTACGCGGCGGTGATCACCACGTTCGGCGAGGACGGCATGATGATCGAGGGCGCCCTCTACTGGAACCCGCTCGAGCTCCTGCGGCAGCTCGGCATCCTCGAGCGCTTCGAGACCGCCGCCGCTTAAAGGGGTCAGACCCCTAAATCGGGGCTGCCGCGACGGCGATCAGAGCGAGCATCGCGGCCGCGATCGCCGCGCGCCGGCCGTACGACCGCGTCGGGGCGAGCGCGCGCAGCAGGTCGCCCGCGGCGACGTAGAACAGCCCCGCGGCAAGCGCGATGAGCCCGGTGTGCAGCACCAGCGCGGGCATCTGAACGGCGAGCCCCGCGATGACCAGGAGCCCGGCCGCGCGGAGCGCGCGGCCGCCGCGCGACGCGGGGGCGAGCGCGGACACCGACAGGCGGGGGCCGCCGGCCGCGGCGGCCACCACGAGTCCCGCGGCGCAGGCGGCGAGCGCCCACAGGCGCAGGTCGGCAAGGTAGGCGTCCCAGATGCTGGACACCACCGCGTCCCCGTAGGCGGTGTCGAAGTGATCGAGCACGACGTCCTGCGCACCGGTGACACCGGCCGCGACGAGGCCGCCGGCCGCCGCGACGGCCAGACCGGCGCCCCAGGCCGCCCGCCGGCGCCCGAGGGCGACCGCGAGCGCCAGCAGCAGCGCTCCGGCGAGGCCGAAGCCGATCGTCAGCGGGCGAGCGAGGTCGTGAGCCGGTGGCGCGAGCCTGCGTAGCGTCCGCTCGCGCGCCCCGTGGCCGACCGTCAGCAGCGGCACGTCGCCCAGGCGCGGGACCGGGAGCTGGACACGCTGGACCCGCTCCCGCAGCTCGGCCCGCAGCGCGGCGCCGGAGCCGTCGACGCGCAGCGACGCCTCGGCGTCGGCGTCGCTTATCAGCGCCCGGTGCATGCGGGCCGCGCCTTCGCGGAAGGCGACCGCGAAGGCGGCGCCGCCGGCAACCTCCTCGCCGGCGTCCTGGAGCAGCCCTTCCCCGGCCGCCAGCTCGGGCCGCTTCGTCACGAGCCGCTCGCCGAGGCGGGCGCCGATCTCCTGGCGCACCTCGTCCGACCGCAGCGCAACGGCGGCGCGATCCGCGAACGCGCCCTCGTCGAGTACGGCGTGCCGCGCGTACGCGAAGACGCCCGCGACGAGCAGGAAGAGGGCCGCGACGGCCAGGATGACGGCTGTGGCCCGACGCTGCGCCATGCGCTCTCACCCTAAGCGAGCCCCCGCTCACCTGGCCTGACCGGAAGTCGGGGTCTCTATTCTCGTCCGGGTGCTGCGCGTGCTCCTCACCAACGACGACGGCATCCACGCCGAAGGGCTGCAGACCCTGCGGCGGGCGCTCGTCTCCCTGCAGGACGTCGAGCTGGCGGTCATAGCGCCGGACGCGAACATGTCCGCCACGGCGCGCTCGATCACCACGCGGCGCCCGCTGTGGGTGACCGAGGTGCCGTTCGACGACGGAACGGTGGGCTACTCGTGCGACGGCACGCCGGTCGACTGCGTGCGGCTCGCGTCGCTCGGCCTGGTCGGCGAGTTCGAGCCCGACCTCGTCGTGGCCGGCATCAACCACGGCTCCAACCTGGGCGACGACATCACGTACTCCGGCACCGTGGCGGCGGCGCTCGAGGGGATCGTCCTCGGCGTCCCGGGCATCGCCGTCTCGCAGCAGTCGCAGGCCCGCGAGATGGACTTCCGGCTCGGCCGCGAGTTCGACTTCGACACCGCGGCCGCGTTCACCGCGCGGGTCGTGGACCGGATCGACGACGTCCCACTGCCCGACGGCACGCTCCTGAACATCAACGTCCCGGCCGGCGCAGTCGACGGCGTCGAGGTCGCCCGCCTCGGCAAGCGGATCTACCGCGACGCGCTCGAGCAGGTCGACGGCGACGACCAGGGCCGCAAGCGCTTCCGCATCTACGGCGACGCCCCGATCTACCACGACGAGGAGGGGACCGACCTGGCGGCCGTCGCCGCCGGGCGGGTCGCCGTCACGCCGCTGCACTTCGACCTCACCGCCGAGCACGGGCTCGACGAGCTCCGCGCCTACGACCTCGCGCGCCTGCTGGCGCCGGCCGCGGAGGAGATCACCGAGTGAGCGGGGAATCGACCAGCGTCGATTCCCTTGCGAGTTCGCTTCGCGAACATCGCGGCGCTCGCGAGCGCGCCGCCCAACTCCATCGCGAGATCGCCGGCCACAACCGCCGGTACTACGTCCTCGACGACCCGGTCATCGGCGACGACGCCTACGACGCGCTGCTCGACGAGCTGCGGCGGCTGGAGGCCGAGCACCCCGAGCTCGTCACGCCGGACTCGCCGACCCAGCGGGTCGGCGCGGAGCCGGTCTCGAAGCTCGACAAGGTCCGCCACCCGCAGCCGATGTACTCGCTCGCCAACGCGCGCTCGGAGGAGGAGCTGCGGGCGTGGGTGGCGCGCATGCGGTCGCACCTCGCGCGCGAGGGGATCGAGGACCCGGAGTTCCGCTTCGTCGCCGAGCCGAAGATCGACGGCCTCGCGATTTCGCTCGTCTACCGCGACGGCGTGCTCGAGCGCGGCGCCACGCGCGGCAACGGCGAGATCGGCGAGGACGTCACGCACAACCTGCGCACGATCCCGGCCATCCCGCTGCGGATCGACGACGCCCCGCCGCTGGTGGAGGTGCGCGGCGAGGTCTACATGTCGCTGCCCGACTTCGCCGCGCTCAACGAGCGGCGCGCCGAGGCCGGCCTGTCGACGTTCATGAACCCCCGCAACTCGGCCGCCGGGACGATCCGCCAGCTCGACCCACAGCTCGCCGCCGAGCGCCCGCTGTCGATGTGGTGCTACGGCATCGGGGCCGCCGACGGGCTGACGCTGAGCTCGCACTGGGACGCGCTCGCGTGGCTGCGCGACCACGGCTTCCGCGTCAACGCCGACGTCAAGCGGCTCGACTCCGAGGACGAGGTCGTCAAGCAGTGCCTCGCCTGGCAGGACCGTCGCGGCGCGCTCGACTTCGAGATCGACGGCGTAGTGGTCAAAGTCGACGACGTCGAGCTCCAGCGGCGGCTCGGCGTCGTGGGCCGGGATCCCCGCTGGGCGATCGCCTGGAAGTTCCCGCCGACGACCGCGGTGACCCGGCTGCGCGCGGTCTCGTGGAACGTCGGCAAGTTCGGCGATCTGCATCCGTTCGCGGAGCTCGAGCCGGTCCACGTCGGCGGCGTGACGGTCAAGCTGGCGACGCTGCACAACGAGGAGGACCTGGCGCGCAAGGACGTCCGGCCGGGCGACGATGTGATCGTGCTGCGGGCCGGCGACGTCATCCCGCAGGTGCTGTCGCCCGCGCCGCACGCCGTCGAGCGGCCGGATCGGGCGCCGGTCCCGCGTCCGCCCGAGCGCTGCCCGTTCTGCGACACGCCGACCGTCAAGGGCGCCGGTGTGTTCACCAAGTGCCCGAACCGCGACTGCCCGGAGCGCCGCTGGCAGCTGCTCAAGGCGTTCGCCGGGATCATGGACATCGACGGGCTCGGCGAGAAGCAGGTCGCCACGCTGCAGGCCGCCGGGCTCGTGCGTGCCGCGGCGGACTTCTACCGCCTCACCGAGGAGCAGCTGACCGCGCTCGAGGGCTACGGCGAGGTGAGCGCCCGCAATCTGGTCGCGTCGATCCAGGGGTCCAAGGACCGCCCGTTCGGGATCGTGCTGTTCGCGCTCGGGATCGAGGGCGTCGGCTACGTCACGGGGCGCAGCCTGGCGGCGCAGTTCCGGACGGTGGACGCGCTGCTGGCGGCCACGCCCGAGCAGATCGCCGAGACGCCCGGGATCGGCCCGATCGTCGCCCAGCTCATCGCCGACCAGTTCGCCGACGAGCAGATGCGGTCGCTGATCGAGGACCTGCGCGCGATCGGCCTGCGGTTCGAGCAGGAGGGCCCGCCGCCGGGCGAGGGCCCGCTGCGCGACCAGACGTTCGTGCTCACCGGCACGCTGCCCGACCTCACGCGCGAGCAGGCGCAGGAGCGGATCATGGCCGCCGGCGGGAAGGTGACCGGCTCGGTCTCGAAGCGGACCTCGTTCGTCGTCGCGGGCGAGAGCCCGGGCTCGAAGCTGGCCAAGGCGGAGAAGCTCGGCGTGCCGGTGATCGACGAGGAGGGACTCCTCGAGCTGCTCGGGAAGGGAACCTGAGCGCGGCCTGCGACATCGTCCTGCGAGTACGCTCCGCCGGGTGAGCGACAACCTGGTCGCGGTCGTCGAGATCCCCAAGGGCTCGTCGAACAAGTACGAGTGGGACGAGGAGCTCGGCGCGATCAAGCTCGACCGCCTGCTGTTCTCCTCGCTCGGCTATCCCACCGACTACGGGTTCTTCCGCGACACCCTGGCCGCCGACGGCGACCCGCTGGACGCCATGATCGTGGTCTCGGAGCCGACGTTCCCGGGCTGCCTGATCGAGGTCAGGCCCGTGGCGCTGTTCCGGATGCGCGACGAGAAGGCCGAGGACAACAAGATCCTCTGCGTCCCGCTGTCGGACCCGAACTGGAGCCACATCGAGCGGCTCGACGACCTGCCGATGTCGCTCCGCGACGAGATCTCGCACTTCTTCTCGATCTACAAGACGCCCGAGTGGAAGGTCGTCAAGGTCGACGGCTGGTACCCGCGCGAGGAGGCGCTGGAGTCGATCGAGCGCGCCCGCAAGCGCTTCAGGGAGAAGTAGCCCTCAGCGCTGATAGCGCGCCAGCATGGTGGCCATCTTGTTCTGGAGCGGGTGGGACGCCCACACGCTCCCGGCCATCAGGAACGCGAACGCGGTCCGGGCGCCCGAGCGCGACGTGCAGTACCCGGCGAGGTTCGACACGCCGTCCAGCGTCCCGGTCTTGGCCTGGCAGCGGCCGTGCGCCGCGGTCCAGCGCATGCGGTCCGAGAGCGTGCCGGACTTGCCGGCGACCGCGAGCGAGACCCGCAGCTCGTCCGCCACCTCGCTGTCGTCGATGCCGACCAGGAGCTCCACGACGTCGCGCGGCGTGGTGCGGTTCTGGCGGCTGAGGCCCGAGCCGTCGACCATCGTCGGGTTCGCCCCGAACGCCGCCGCCTGGGCGCGGGCGACGGCGGTGCCGGCGACGGTCGTCCCGCCCGCGCCGTGGTCGGCGCCGAGGTCCTTGAGCAGAGTCTCGGCCAGGTAGTTGTCCGAGGGGCGGTTCGTGTGGCGGGCCAGGACCGCCATGCGGGGCGACGCCCACTCGCCGAGCAGGACGGCCTCCGTGGGCGTGATCCCGGCGCGGGCGGCGCGGCGGACGCTGACGCCGGCGCGCTCGAGCTCGCGGTCGAACCGCTCGCCGGCGTAGCGGGCGGGGTTCGTCTGGAACCGCGACGGCTTGGCGAGCGTCAGGCCGTGGTTGAACGGGAGGCCGCTCAGCGGGCCGACCCAGAAGGACGTGGCGTAGCTCGAGCCGGGGCCGCCGCGGAGGGCGTCGAAGCGCGACTCGTCGCCGATCACGCGGCCGGTCACCTCGGTCAGGCCGCTGCCCGCGAGCACGCGCGCAAGGCGGCGGGCCTCGGTGCGGCCGAAGTTGGGGTCGCCGCCGCCGTGGAGGTAGAGGTTGCCGTCGAGGACGCCGTCCACCGGCTGCGCCGCGCCGACCACCTCGGTCGTGAGCTGTCCCTCGGGGCCGTAGAGCAGGAGGGCGGCGGAGGTGGTGTAGAGCTTGTTGACGGAGGCCGGCATGCGGGCGACGTCCGGCGCGTGCGCGTATAGCTCCTGGCCGGTGTCGAGGTCGACGACGTAGGCCCCCGAGGCCACGCCGGCCCTGCTCATCTGGCGGTCGAGCGCCCGTGCCGTGGCTGCCGGGCCTGCCGCCTGCGCGGCGGGTGCGAGAAGGGCGGCGAGCAGCGCCGCCAGACAGACGATCCTTGCCATCGGCGGTTGAAAACCCGGGTGGACGGCGGAAGTCGCGGAGAAGCGCCGTCCACCGGCACCGTACACTGCGTCAACAAGGATGGGCAACGTCGTAGAGCTCGAAGGATCCGGCAGGGGGCGCCGTCGCCGGCGCCGGCGGTCCAAGACGGCGCTGGTGCTCGGGGGCGGCGGCTTCACCGGCGGCGTGTACGAGATCGGCGCCCTGCGGGCGCTCGACCTGCTCGCGGTCGACCGGACCGTCAACCAGTTCGACGTCTACGTCGGGACCAGCGCGGGCGCGCTGATCGCCGCGTTGGCTGCCAACGGCGTGACGCCGGAGCAGATGATGCGGGTGGTCAACGACCAGGTGCCGCAGCCGTTCCGCGACGTCTCGCTGGACATGCTGCTGCGGCCGAACTACCGCGAGTTCATCTCGCGCGGCGTGCGGCTGCCGTTCCACCTCCTGGGCGTGCTGCGAGAGGTGGGTCGCGGGCTGCCGGGCCTCTCGCCGATGGACCTCGCCGTGGCGCTGGCGGACCTGCTGCCGTCCGGGCTCTACACGGGCTCGGGGATCGAGGAGTACGTGCGGACGGTGCTCTCGGACCCCGATCGCACGGACGACTTCCGCGAGCTCTCCTCCGAGCTGTACCTGGCGGCAACCGACCTCGACACCTGCGAGCGGATCGTGCTCGGGGCCGCGGAATGGGACGACGTGCCGATCTCCCTGGCGGTCCGGGCTTCGGCGGCGCTGCCGATGGTCTACCAGCCGACCCAGGTCAAGGACCGCGAGCTCGTCGACGGCGGGATCGTCTCCACCACGAACCTGGACATCGCGGTCGAGGCGGGGGCGAAGCTGATCGTCGTCGTCAACCCGCTGGTGCCGTACGTCAACGACTTCACGAAGGAGATCCCGACCCTGTTCGGGCCGCGGACCCGCCGGGTCTCCGACATGGGGTTCCCGAGGATCGGCTACCAGACGTTCAAGCTGCTCGCCTACCAGCGGCTGCACGAGGTCGCGCGCGGGTGGCGGGAGCGCTACCCGGGCGTGGACATCATCCTCATCGAGCCCGACACCGACGACGAGCTGATGTTCCAGACCAACATCCTCGACTACCGCTCGCGGCTCGAGGTGGCCCGGCACGGGTTCCAGTCGGTGACCGTCAAGCTCGCGGCGGACTACGAGGAGCTGCGGGAGGTGGCGGGGCGGCACGGGATCGAGATCTCGGCCACGCGGGTGCGGAAGGTGGTGCGGCACTTCGAGGCCCAGAAGGGCGAGAAGTCCCGCGCCTGGCGGCGCATCCTCGAGCAGACGACCAGCACGCTGCTGCGCCAGTCCGCGGGCAACTAGTACCGGCGTTCGCAATTACGCACGGTTCCGGCGGCCGCCGATCACCGGCTGAACGCCACACGGCGACCGGTCATGTACCAGAGGTACACCACCGGATCACCGTGCGGCGTCAGTCGGCGCCGGCGACCACCGGCGACCGCACGTACTTACGAACACCGGTACCAGCAGCTCCCAGGTGGCGAGTTTCGGCGCGCGCCCGGCTCAACCCTCGGCGTACAGGCGGTCGAACAGGTCCGCGTACTTCTCGTTGACCACGTTGCGCTTGACCTTCAGGGTCGGCGTCAGCTCGCCGGTCTCCTGTGACAGGTCGTGGTCGAGGATCACGAACTTCTTGATCTGCTCCACGCGCGCGTAGCGGCTGTTGACCTCGTCGAGCACGCCCTGGATCAGCTCCTGCACCTTTGGCTCGCGCGCCAGGGCGGCGAGATCGCCTTCGGGCAGGCCGTGCTCCTTCGCGAAGTGCGGGATCTCCTCGGGGTCGAGCGTGATGAGGACGACCGGGTACGGCCGCCGGTCGCCGTACATGACGGCCTGGGAGATCCAGCGCGACTGCTTGAGGTCGTTCTCGAGGTTCGCCGGCGTCAGGTTCTTGCCACCGGCCGTGATGATGATGTCCTTCTTGCGGCCGGTGATCTTGAGGTAGCCGTCCTCGTCGAGCTCGCCGAGGTCGCCGGTGTGGAGCCAGCCGTCCTCGATGGCGCCGAACGACTTGTCCTCCATCTTGTAGTAGCCGCGGAAGATGTGCGGGCCGCGGATGAGGATCTCGCCGTCGTCGGCGATCCGGACGTCCGCGCCTGACAGCGGGCGGCCGACGGTGCCGAACTTGTAGGCGTCCCGGGTCGACACGGACGACGCGGTGGCCGTCTCGGTCATGCCGTACCCCTCGAGCACCGGCACACCGCAGGCGTAGAAGAACTCCAGGATCTCCTGCGCGATCGGGGCCGCGCCGCTGGTGGCCTGGCGCAGTCGTCCGCCGAACACGTTGCGGACATTCGTGTAGAGCTCCTGGTCGGCCTTGTCGAACGCCTCCTGATACTGCGGCGGGATCGGCTGCCCCGCCTCCTGCATCTGGCGGACCTTCAGGCCCAGCTGCGTCGCCGCCTTGATCTTCTCCGGGTCGTTGGTCGAGGTGACGAGCGTGTAGATCTTCTCGAAGATCCGCGGGACGGACGGCAGGTAGTGGGGCTTGACCGCCATCAGCTCCGGGACGATCTGCTTCGGGTCGCCGCCCCAGTAGGCGATGGTGCCGCCGAGGTCGATCGCGATCAGCTCGATCAGCAGCGCGAAGGAGTGGGCGAGCGGCAGGTAGAGGTAGACGACGTCGCCCGCGTAGAAGATCTCCGCCGTCTCGCACATGTCCACGACCGCGCGGTAGTTCCCGTGGGCGAGCACGCAGCCCTTCGGCGGGCCCGTGGTGCCGGAGGTGTAGATGAACGTATAGGGGTCCTGCGGCGAGACGCCGGCAGCCCGCTCGGCGACCTCGGCGGGGTCGCGATCGCGGCCGCCGGCGCGAAGGTCGTCGAGCGAGATGGCGTCGCCGACCTCGCCCGACGGGTCGATCACGATCACGGCCTCGAGCGCGGGCAGTCGATCGCGGACCTGCGCGATCTTGGCGACCTGGCTCTCGTCCTCGCAGAAGATGAAGCGCGACTCGGAGTTGCCCGCCACCCACTCGCACTCCTCGGGCGAGTTCGTGGGGTAGATCGGGACGACGACCCCGCCGGCGCTGGCGATGCCGAAGCTGGCGTACGTCCAGTCCGGCCGGGTGGAGCACAGCACGGCCGCCCGGTCGCCCGGAGCGAGGCCGAGGCCGATGAGCCCGCGCGCGATCTCGCTGACGATCTGGCCGAGCTCGCGATAGGAGAGCTCGGCCCACTCGTCGCCGCGCTTGAACGTGACCGCGGGGCGGTCGCCGTACCGCTCCGCGGCCAGCGACATCATGTCGGCGATCGTCCGCGAGCCGGTCGACGCCGGCGCAGCCGTACTGGATTCCATTTTGCGCTCCTTCTCCTCAGACCTGACGGAGCGCGATTCTAGTGGCGACGCCCGACCAGGAGCGCCGCTCAGGCGGTCAGGCCGCGGCTACCTGACTCCTGCCCGATGGGACCGTGACGTGTTCGCTGAGATTCGCCAGGAACAGGGTCTTGTCGATACGGCCCTGGAAGATCGGCACGCCCATTTCCATGCACTTCTCGATGACCTCGCGACGCTCCATGCCTGCCTCGCGCGCGAGTTCCGTGGGCGTGAGATGGATTGCCATCGTTTAGGTGCCTCCTGTGAGGTTTGCCACGTGGCACCGCACGGTAGCGCGCCGGGTGGACGGCATCAACAACAAGTCCTCAATACGGGCTAAACATTTGGCCGGTTCGTGCGGCGATCCGGCGTGGCGCGGCGGCCGGTTCGTGCGGCGATCCGGCGTGGGGCGGCGGGCGGTCCGGGCGGCGGTCAGACCGGGTTCGGGATGTCGACCCACACGTGGTCGACGCCGAACCGCTTCGCCAGCCACTCGCCGAGCGCGCGGATGCCGAAGGTCTCCGTGGCGTAGTGGCCGGCGGCGATGAAGTGGATGCCGGCCTCCCGCGCGTCCGCCATCACGTGCTCGCGCGGCTCGCCGGTCAGCAGCGCGTCGAGGCCGACGGCGACCGCCTCCGGCAGCGTGTCGGCGCCGGAGCCGGACACGATGCCGATCCGCCGGATCCGCTCCGGGCCGCCGTCGAACACGGTCGGCACGCGGGCCGTGACCTCGCGGACGCGCTCGAACAGCTCGCCGGCGGGGACGCCGTCGCCGGGAAACGTTCCGGCACGGCCGACCTGCTGTCCCCGAAACGTCCCGAAGGGCTCGTGGCGCTCGCAGCCGAGGCGATCGGCGAGGATCGCGTTGTTGCCGAGCTCCGGATGGGCGTCGAGCGGCAGGTGGTAGCCGGCGAGCGCGATGTCGTGCTTGAACAGCGGCCTGAGCCGCTCCGCGAGCACCGGCGACAGGCCGGTCGGGAGGAAGTCCCAGAACAGCCCGTGGTGCACGAGGACGAGCTGCGCGCGCTCCGCGACGGCGCGCTCGACGAGCGGTCGCTGGGCCGAAACGCCGGTCACGACCCGGGTCACTTCCTCCGGCCCGGGCACCTGGAGTCCGTTCGGGCCGAGGTCCTGAAACGCGGAAACGTTCAGTAGTTCGTCCAGCGCGGTGATGATCGAGGTGATTCGAGACACGGAAATGGGCATAAGCCCCGATGCAGGCAACAGTCTGTCAATTGAACGCTAGAGTTTCCTGCCTTGCGCTGGCGGACGCAGGCGCGGGACTATCGTTGTAAGGCAGCGCAGGAGGATCGCTCCACCGTGAGTACGGTTACGGGCGGCGTCGTCGAAGCGACGCCGCGGATGGTTGCAGAGGCAGGCGCCGCCGACCACCGCCCGGTCGCGGCGGACGCCGACGACCACCGCCTGGTCGCGGCCGTGCGCCGCGGCGACGACCGGGCCTTCGAAGTCCTGTACTCGCGCTACCACCGGCGGATCCATGCCTACGTGATGGGCATGGTCAAGGATTACGGCCGCGCCGAGGACGTCACGCAGGAGGTCTTCGTCTCCGCCCTGCGCCGGATGCGCGAGACCGAACGTCCGATCGCGTTCAAGCCGTGGGTCTACGAGATCGCGAAGAACGCGTGCATCGACCAGTTCCGCCGCTCCCGGCGCGCCGAGGAGATCTCGCTGCAGGCCGACGAGGGCCTCGCACCGAGCGACTACGGGCGCCTGGTGGGGTCCGACCCCGAGCCGGACGCCGCGGTCGCGGCCAAGCAGGACCTCGACCACCTGTGCGGCGCGTTCGGGGGCCTGTCCGACACGCACCACGAGATCCTCGTCCTGCGCGAGTTCGAGGGCATGTCGTACCGCGAGATCGGCGAGCACCTGGGCATGAGCCGCCCGGCCGTGGAGAGCACGCTCTTCCGCGCCCGCCGGCGGCTGACCGAGGAGTACGACGACCTCGTCAGCGGCGCGCGCTGCCAGCGGATCCATAGCCTGATCCAGTCGGCGGCCTCGAGCCGGATCGGCACGCGCGAGTCGCGCCGGCTGTCGCGCCATGTGGCGCACTGTCAGCCGTGCCGGCGCGAGGCGATCGCCGCCGGGCTCGACTCGGCGATCCTCACCCACGTCCCGCTGCCCAAGCGCGCCGCGTCCAAGATCGCCGCGCTGCTGCCGTTCCCCATCTTCGGTCGGGGACGCGGCGAGGACGAGGCGGCGCTCGCGAGCGGCGGCTCGGGCCCGGGCTGGACGTCACATCTGCCGATGATTTCCGAGCAGCTCTCGGGCGGCTGGGGGAAGCTTGCGACGGCGGCCGCCGTTCTGGTGGCCGGCGCCGGCGCCGCGGGCGTGGGATCGACGGTCGTCGGCGCGGGGGATGGGCCGGCCGACCGCGCTGCCCGACCGGCAGCTGAGCTGAGTACGACGGGGAAGGCGGACCGACGAAGCGGCCGCCGTCAAGCAGTCCGCACGGGGGACGGCGCTGGGCAGTGGCGCCGAGCGGAGGGCCAACAAGGGGTCACGGCGGTCCGGCCGCGCGGGTAGCCGCGCCGGCCGCCGGGACACCTCGGACGGCGGCGGTGTCGCCGGCGCGACGCTCCCCGCCGGCACCACGGGCAGCGGCGGCGGAGGCGATGGAGGCGCGACCGGCGCGAAGGGCGGCGGCGGCGCCGGCCTGCCCGGCCTGAGCGTGCCGGCCACCGGCGAGAACCCGGTCGCCCCGGTCCAGGAGCCCATCGAGGACGTCGTCGAGCCCGTCCAGCCGGTGGTCGAAGACGTGACCGACACCGTCGAGAGCGTCACCGAGCCGGTCGAGGACACCGTCGGCGACGTCACGGACACCGTCGCGACGTCCGACACTCAGGGCGCCACCGGCGACCTCCCGCTGCCCTAGCCGCGCGGTTCGAACCCCGCGTCAACGCTGTCCGCGCGCGTCAAACCGCGGCCGCGCGCGCTCGTACGCGCGGGCGACCAGCGGCTAGATGACTGATTCCACGACCCACGCACCCGCCTGGGCGCGTCCCGCGGCGCCGGATCGGCACCCGCTGAATCGGCCCGTGGCTCTGCCACTGTGCCGATCGCGCGGGCACCGCCCGGCATCCACGGTACGCGGCCATGCGGGCACGCGGGCCGCGGAATCAATCATCTAGACTCCACTGCTGCTCGGGGCGTGGCGCAGCCTGGTAGCGCGCACCGTTCGGGTCGGTGAGGTCCCCGGTTCAAATCCGGGCGCCCCGATGCACTCCTCACCCTGCGCGGCGGGGATCGAGCGGCTCGCCGCCCTCCGGGTGCAGCGTCTCGAGCACGTGGTGGATGCGGACCTCGGAGGGGCGGGCGAGGAGGTCTCCGATCCTCGCCTGGTAGTCGGTGTACGCGTCGGACCGGTAGTGCGCCTCCATGGCGGCGACGCCGCGCCACTCCTGGACGACGACGAAGCGGCCCGGGTCGCCGACGGCCTCGGCGAAGTCGTAGACGACGCAGCCGGGCTCCTCGCGCGCACGGACCTGGGTGTCCTCCAGCAGCTCGAGCAGCTCGGCGCGCCGGCCGAGCAGCGTGTGGACCTGGCCCACGACCACGACGCGTCCGGATGATGTAGGCATCGACCGTATGGTTACCGCATGACGCGGTCCTTCGCGGTGACGGTTCGGCCCCGGTGGGCGCCGACGAGGAGCTGCACCGCCTGCACTCGCGCGGCCGCGCCCCGCTTGGGCTCGATAGTGGGTCCCGGCCGACGAACTTCAACTGCGCTGGGTGGGGAGGTGGCGGTGCATTTCTCCCCATTTCTCCGAGCCGACGGGATCGTTGGGGAGAAACGCACCGTATAGGTGCGCAAGTCCCCAACGCCGCGCTCACGGCGCGGATTTGGGGAGAAATGCACCGCCCCGTGCTCCCCTCAATGCGCAGTTGAAGTTCGACCCGCCACGGCGCCGCCACGGCGCCGCCACGGCGCGCCCGGGGGCGCGATCGCGGGTCAGTGACCGCCTGAGCCCAGGATCGCCATCGCGGCGTTGCGGCCCGGGATGCCGCTGACGCCGCCGCCCCGGCGCGCCCCCGCGCCGCCGAGGTGCACGTTGGCGATCTCGGTCTCGGTCCCCCAGCGACCGGCGTCCGCGTCGTCCTCGGCGAACGGCCATGCCAGGTCGCGATGGAAGATGTTGCCGCCCGGCAGCGCGAGCTCGTGCTCGAGGTCGAGCGGCGTCTTGGCCTCCAGGCACGGCTCGCCGGCCGGCGTGCGCAGGAGGCAGTCCTCGATCGGCTCCGCGAGCACCGAGTCGAGCGACCGCAGCGTCGCCGCCAGCGCCTCGTCGCGCACCCCCGCCCCCGCGAACAGGCGCGCGGGCGTCTGGAGCGAGAACAGCGTGAGCGTGTGCGCCGCGACCCCCGGCCCGAGGATGCTCGGGTCGGTCAGCGTGTGGCAGTAGATCTCGCACGGGACCGGCGACGGCACGAGCCCTGAGACCGCGTCGTCGTACGCCGCCTCGAGCTGCGAGTACGTCTCGTTCACGTGGAACGTGCCGGCGAACGCCTCCTCGACCGGCACGGACGCGTCTCGCAGCCGCGGCAGGCGCGCCAGCAGCATGTTGACCTTGAGCTGCGCGCCCTCCGGCGCCTCCGCCGGCGCCACCCCGAGTAGCCGGTCGAGCACCGCAGGAGCGCATCCGGCGACCACGTCGTCGCACGCCACCGCGCGGCCGTCGACCCGGACCTCGGCACGCGTGCCGTCGGCCTCGATCGCGGTCGCCTCGGCGCTGGTCACCAGCTCCGCCCCCGCGCCCGCCGCGCAGCGCACGAGCTCGTCCGTCAGCGCGCCCATCCCGCCGACCGGCACGTCCCACGCCCCGGTCCCGTTCCCGATCACGTGGTAGACGAAGCAGCGGTTCTGTCGCAGGTCCGGGTCGTGGGGATCCGCGAACGTCCCGATCAGCGCGTCGGTGAGCACGATCCCGCGCAGCACGTCGTCCTCGAACGCGGCCTCGATCGCCTCGCCCAGCGGACGCTCGAACAGCGCGTCCCACGTCTCGTCGTCGCCGACCCGCTCGCGCAGCTCGGCCCGCGTCGGCAACGGCTCCAGCAGCGTCGGGAACACCGCGCGCGCCACCCGCGCGACGCGGTCGTAGAACCCCTGCCACGCGTCGAAGGCCGCGCGGTCGCCGGTGGCCCGCTCGAGCGACGCGCGCGTGCGCGCGAGGTCGTGCGTGTCGACGAGCACGCCCGCGTCGGACCCGGGCACCGGCGTATAGGAGGCGATCCGGCGGCGCCGCGTCTCGAACTGCAGGTCCAGCTCCTGCACGATCCAGCGCGGGAGCAAAGAGACGAGGTAGGCATAGCGCGACACCCGCGCGTCGACGCCTTCGAACGGCCTCGCGGACACGGCCGCGCCGCCCATCCGCGACGACCGCTCGAGCACGAGCACCGACCGGCCCGCGCGCGCCAGGTAGGCGGCGGCGACCAGGCCGTTGTGCCCGCCGCCGACGACGACGACGTCGTAGCGGCTTCTCATTCGACCGCGACTGCTGCGACACCCGCCCGCACGCCGGTGAAGCGCATCGCCAGCATCGCGCGATCGTCGACGGCCGCGCCGGACTGGAACTCCCGCAGCGCGCGCTCGATCTCCTCCAACACCGCATCCGGGCGGTCCCCCGCGCGCGCCAGCGCCTCGAGCAGCCTCGGCTCGCCGAAGCGCGCCGCCTCCGCGCCCGGCGTCTCGGTCACGCCGTCGGTGTAGAAGAGCAGCGTGTCGCCGGGCAGGACGTCGACGGACGTCTCTGCCCAGTCGCCGCCGGGTTCGATGCCGAGCAGCACGCCGTGGTCGCCGAGCGTGCACGGCGCCTCGCCCGCGCGGCGGCGCAGCGGCAGCGGATGCCCGCCCGAGGCCACGGTGATCCGAGCCGCCGGTCCGTCCGTCTCCACCAGCGCACAGACAGCGGTGACCAGCGACAGCCGCGGCTGCTCGCGCAGCGCGCGGTTGATGAGCGAGAGCACATGCGCGGGCCGCGGGTCGAAGCGCGCCGCCATCCGGCCGGAGTGACGGACGAGCGAGGTCAGCGCGGCCGCCTCGACGCCCTTGCCGGTCACGTCGCCGAGCACGATCAGATGCCCCGTGTCCACCGGCAGGATGTCGTAGAAGTCGCCGCCGACCTCGGCCCCGCGCTCGCCCGCCTGGTACGCCGCCTCGACCTCCCACCCGGGCAGCTCGGGCAGGCGCTCGGGGAGCAGGCTGGCCTGGAGCGTGTGCGCGACGCGCTCCTGCGCGGTGTAGAGACGGGCGTTCTGGATCGCGGTCGCGGCACGAAGCGCGAGATCATCGGCGAACGCGAGGTCCCCGGCGTCGAACCGCCGGCCGCTCTCGGCCGAGACGAACGTGATGACGCCGAGCGTCTCCCCGCCGAGCCGCATCGGCACCGCCATCGCGGATCGCATCCCGACGCCCCGGATGATCCGCAGGTGCTCCTCGTCGACCGCCGCCTGCTCGATCAGCTCGTCGGGGATGTCCGCGTACAGCTCGGCCGGCCCGCCGCGGACGATCGCCCCGAGGCCGGTCGGTGCGTCCAGGTCGGGCGGGTAGCGGCGCCGCAGGTCGTTGGCCATCTCGACCTTCCCCGGGTCGACATGGGCGACCGCGACCTGGTGGATGGCCCCGGACTCGTCGACCATGTCGACGCCGCACCAGTCGGCGAGCTGGGGCACGATCATCTGCGCGACGCGCTCGAGCGTCTGCTCGTAGTCGAGCGAGGAGGCCAGCAACTGCGACGCCTCGGCGAGGAACCGCTGGCGCAACTCGGCGGCCTTGGCGTCACTGACGTCCTCGATGATGTTGATCGCCAGCTTCGCGCCGTTCGCGTCCCGGTAGAGCGTCGCCTTGGTGAGCAGCCACAACGCCTCGCCGGTGTCGCGCCGCACGCTGTGAGTGAGCAGCGAGGGAGCCGGCTCACCGGCCACCAGGCGGCGGCCGGGAAGGTCCTCGACCCTGACGTTGGACCCGTCCTCGTGCGTGATCTGGAAGCGCCGCGCCAGCTCGCCGGGCTCCGCGTTCAGCACGTCGTCGGCGCTGGGCGAGCCGAGCAGCCTGACCGCCGCGTCGTTGACGTAGACGGTCCTGCCGTGCTCGTCGTGCACGGTGACGGCCTCGCCGAGCGAGCCGAGGATGCCGTCGAGCCTCGCCTCCGTCGTCCGCAGCTCGGTGGCCAGGGCGGTTGCCCGCTCGCGAGCGCGCGCGGCCACCACGGCGAGCACGGCGAACACCGTGAAGAACCCGATCCGGTAGATCGCCTGCCCGGTGTTCGTGCTGTCGTTCCACCAGGTGCTCCCGATCGCGATCCCGATGCCGAGCGCGCCGGTGATCGCGACCTCCCGCCGCTCGCCGATGACGGCGAGCACGAGCGGCACCAGCAGCACGGTGCCGGTGATGGTCAGGGCCGAGCCGTCGATCGCGATGTCGATCCCGGCGAGCACGAGCTGCAGGGCGATCGCGATCGCGAGCCGCACCCTGGAGAGCGTGGTGACAGCGACCGGGGACATCTTGTCCTGGGCGATGCTAGTGGTCCCGGCCGCAAGTACGACGCATTCCGGCGGGCCGCCGGGTTATGCACCGAACTTACGGCGGGGACCACTAGTGCGGGAACGCCGTGGGTACATGATGAGGACATGCGCGCGCTCACGGTGATCCCTCTCCAAGCCGGCTCGGCGGCCGTCATCGACATGCCGGACCCGGAGCCCGGCCCGGGCGAGCTCCTGGTCGAGGGGATCGCGCTCGGGGTCTGCGGCACCGACCGCGAGATCATCGACGGCGACTACGGCTGGGCGCCGCCCGGGGAGGAGCGGCTGGTGCTCGGCCACGAGTCGCTCGGCCGCGTCCGCGAGGCGCCCGCCGGCAGTGGCTTCGCGGCCGGCGACCTGGTCGTGGGGATCGTCCGCCGGCCGGATCCGGTGCCGTGTCCGGCATGCGCCCGCGGTGAGTTCGACTTCTGCCGCAACGGCCGCTACACCGAGCGCGGGATCAAGGAGCGGCACGGCTACGGCTCCGAGCTGTGGACGGTCGAGGCCGACTACGCGATCAAGCTCGACCCGGCGCTCGAGCCGATCGGGATGCTGATGGAGCCGACCACGATCCTCGCCAAGGCGTGGGACCAGATCGAGCGGATCGGCTCCCGCGCGTACTTCGAGCCCGAGCGGGCGCTGGTCACCGGCGCCGGGCCGATCGGGCTGCTGGCCGCCATGCTGGGCGTCCAGCGGGGGCTCGAAGTGCACGTCCTCGACCGCAACACCGACGGGCCGAAGCCAGACCGGGTCGCCGAGCTCGGCGCCCACTACCACGCCACCGACGTCGCCACGGTGGCGAAGGAGCTGCCGCCGGACATCATCGTCGAGGCGACCGGCGCCGAGCAGGTCGTGGCCGAGGCGATGGCGCACAACGCCGCCTTCGGGATCGTCTGCCTGACCGGCGTGTCGCCCGCGGGCCGCCCGCTGACGGTCGACCTCGGCGCCCTCAACCGCGACATCGTGCTCGAGAACGACGTCGTGTTCGGGACCGTCAACGCCAACCACCACCACTACCAGCTCGCGGCCGAGGCGCTGGCCAAGGCCGACCGCGGCTGGCTCGAACGGCTGATCTCCCGTCGCGTCCCGCTCGAGGACTTCGAGCAGGCCGTCGAGCGGCAGCCCGACGACATCAAGGTCGTCCTCGACCTCTGAGAGCATCCGCCCCATGGCGGCGTGGCCCGGGGAGGACATCGAGGAGCGGGCGAGCGACATCGCCGAGGCGGCCAATGAATTGCTGCGGCGCCAAGTCGGGTGGCGCCACCGGCGCGTCGAGACGCTGACGATGCTCAGCCACGAGCAGGTGCGGCGCCACGTGTCGGTCGACTTCACGGTGCCCGCCGACCTGCGCGAGGGCCTGCGGCTGTCGGACGCCGGCGAGTACGCCGTGCCGCTGGCCTTGCTCGCCAAGCGGCCGCTCGTGCGCTTCGACCTCCGCAACGAGGAGGGCCACTCGATCCCGCTGCTGACGGCCGAGCAGAACACCATGATCGGCCGCGAGCTGCTCTACCTCTGGCTGGCGGCGGACCTCGATGCGCAGGACGTCGACGACGCGGCTGTCAGGGCCGAGGCGGGCGAGCTGATCGAGGCCGTGCTCGGCGACCAGGACGTCACCGGTGCGGTCGAGCGGCTCGAGCGCCGGCACGACCTCGAGCCGCTCGACGACTTCCGGGCCATGACGGCGATCCTCGCATGCAACTTCTTGCTCTGGGCGGTGGTCCGCGGGCTGGAGCGCCGGCGGGTGTTCAAGTTCGCCTACGACGAGCCGTACGCGCTGCGGCCGGGGCTCGCCTACGTGTACGACGCGCCCGGCTGCACCGAGGCGTGGAGCTACCACCTCGAGGTCGCCGTCCCGATCGACCTCAGGGCGCGGACGACCCACCTGTGGGACGCCCAAACCGGCGAGGTGCTCGTCGCCGGGGCGCTCGACGCCGACCGCCCCGCGCTCTACTTCGTCGCAGACCCGGCGCGCCCGCCCGCCCGGCCGGAGGTCGTGGTCGACTACGGGGCCGAGCGGAGCCGCTTCATGGCGCCCGCGGCGATCGTCGCCACGGTCATCGCTCTGCTCGTTGCCCTCCCGTGGCTGTTTGCCGACCTGAAGGCGCTAGCCGGCAGCGCCGGGCCGGCGATCGGGCTCGTGCTGTCGACGTCGGCGGTGTTCTCCGCGCTGGTGCTCCGAACCGACGAGCACCCGCTCCTGCGGCGGCTGCTGGTCCGCTACCGGCTGTGCCTGGTCGCGAGCACGCTCGCCGCGTTGTTCGCCGCCGCATCGCTCGGGTTCCAGGCCGAACACTGGATCATCGCAGTGACGTGGGCGGTCGCCGCCGTTGTCTCCGTCCTGACCGCCGCTATGCTTGTGATTGCGGTCGTACGCTCGCCGTCGACCCACAGCCGCCCCGCACCGAGATGAGAATCCCCTTCATCAACCGCAAGCCGGAGGACATTGCCAGCATCGCGCGGCGGGCCACGTACGTCCCCTCGCACGAGGTAGCCACCCCGAGGCTCCGCCAGCGCACGCCCGAGGAGCGCGAGCGGGCGAGCGCCCTCTTCAGGTCCTGGCGGAACGGCTCCGCGCCGCCCAGGTAACGAAGAAGTCCAGCGCCGCCGGGTTCGCGAGCGAGTCGCGGCTCGCGGCCTTTTCGGGCGCAGTGCCTTCGATGATGCGCTTGACCGGCAGCTCGAGCACCTTGCCGGAAAGCGTGCGCGGCACCTCCTGCACCTGCACCACCTCGTCCGGGACATGGCGGGGCGAGCAGTCCTCGCGGATCCGCGTCCTGATCCGGGCGACGAGGTCGTCGTCGAGCTCCTCTCCTTCGCGCAGCACGACGAACAGCGGCATCGTCCCGACGTCGACCACCAGCGCGTCCACCACCTCGTCGAGCGCCAGCACCGCGCGGTAGATCTCGGCGGTGCCCATGCGCACGCCGCCGCGGTTGATCGTCGAGTCCGAGCGGCCGGTGATGATCGCCGTCCCGCGCTCGGTGATCTCGATCCAGTCGCCGTGACGCCAGATGCCGGGGAACATGTCGAAGTACGACTCGTGGTAGCGCTCGCCGCCGGGGTCGTTCCACAGGTACAGCGGCATCGACGGCATCGGCCGGGTGATGACCAGCTCGCCGACCTCCCCGGCGAGCGGCCGCCCATCGGGGTCCCACGCCTCGACCGCCGCACCGAGCGAGCGCGCCTGCAGCTCGCCTTCGTACACGGGCAGGGTCGGGACGCCGCCCACGAACGCCGTGCAGACGTCGGTGCCGCCGCTGGTGGAGAACAGCCAGGTGTCCTCTCCCACGTGGTCGTAGACCCAGCGGAAGGCGTCCGGCGACAGCGGCGACCCCGTGGAGCCGACAGCCCGCAACGCGCTCAGGTTCCGGCCCTTGGCCGGCTCCACCCCCGCCTTGATGCAGCCGGCGATGTACGCGGCGCTCGTGCCGAAGGTCGTGATCCCGGCGCGGTCGGCGAGGTCCCACAGCACGTTCATGTCGGGATAGCCCGGGCTGCCGTCGTAGAGCACGATCGCCGCGTCGGTGAGCAGGCCGGAGACGATGAAGTTCCACATCATCCAGCCGGTCGTCGTGAACCAGAACACGCGGTCGCCGGCCTGCGCGTCGATGTGCAGGTGCAGCTTCTTGAGGTGCTCGAGCAGGATCCCGCCCTGGCCGTGGACGATCGCCTTCGGCAGCCCGGTGGTGCCCGACGAGTACAGGACCCACAGCGGGTGGTCGAACGCGAGGGGGTCGAACGCCAGGTCGCTGTCGGCCTCGAAGCCCTCCTCCCACCCGGAGCCGTCGAGGTAGCCGAGCCGCACCAACCGGCCGCCGACCTCCTCGTGGATCCCGGCCACCGTCTCGCCGCGGTCGAAGTCGCGCCCGTTGTAGCGGTACCCGTCGACCGCGAGCAGCACCTTGGGCTCGATCTGGGCGAAGCGGTCGATGACGGAGCGAGCGCCGAAGTCCGGCGAGCAGCTCGACCACACGGCGCCGATCGACGCGCATGCCAGGAACGCCGCCACGGTCTCGGGGATGTTCGGCATGTACGCGGCCACGCGGTCGCCGCGCTCGACCCCGAGCGCGCGCAGCCCCGCCGCGATCCGCGCCGTCTGCTCGCGCAGCTCGCGCCACGTCAGCTCGGCCTGCTCGCGCAGCTCGGAGGCGTGGACGATCGCCACCGCGCCGGGATCCTTGCCCCGGAACAGGTGCTCGGCGTAGTTGACCCGCGCGCCCGGGAACCACTCGGCGCCGGGCATGCGGTCGGACGCGAGCACGCGGTCGTAGGTGCCCTGCACGCCGAAGAAGTCCCAGATCGCGCCCCAGAAGCCCTCGAGGTCCGTCACCGACCAGCGCCACAGCTCGTCGTAGCTCCCGTGCCCGCGCTCGCGCATGAAGCGGGTCATCACGGCCCGCTCGACCATCTCCGCGGGCGGCTCCCACAGCAGCGTCGGCATTAGTGTGGCCACTCGCGCCATCATGCCAGCCGTGCTGCGTACGGTGACGGCGACCCGCTACGTGACCCCGCTGCGCGAGGGCGGCTCGCTCCCTGGCCTCGTGGAGGCGGACGACGACGGCCTCTACGTGGTCAAGTTCCGCGGCGCCGGCCAGGGGCCGAAGGCGCTGGCTGCGGAGATCGTGGCGGGCGAGCTGGCCCGCGGGCTCGGGCTGCCGGTGCCGGAGCTGGTGCTGGTGGAGCTGGACGGCGAGATGGCGCGAGCCGAGCCCGACCCGGAGATCCAGGACCTGATCCGGGCCAGCGCCGGGCTGAACCTCGGCGTCGACTTCCTGCCCGGCGCGCTGCCGTACAGCCCGGCGCGGCCGCCGGCGCCCGATCTCGCCGCCGCCGTGGTGTGGCTCGACGCGCTGGTCGAGAACGTGGACCGCACGCCGCGCAACCCGAACCTGCTGCTGTGGCATCGCAACCTCTGGCTGATCGACCACGGCGCCGCGCTCTATGTCCACCACGGGTCGGGCGACCCGCTGGCGGTCGCCAAGCGCCCGTTCCCGGCGATCCGCGATCACGTGCTGCTCGGCGTCGCGGGCTCGCTGCTGGACGCCGACGCCGCGCTCGTGCCGCGCGCGCGGCCGGACGCGGCGGCGGCGCTCGTCCCGCCCGACTGGGCCGACGGCGCGCCGTACGCCGAGCACCTGAACCGGCGGCTCGAGGAGCCGCGCGAGTGGATCGAGGAGGCCGAGCGTGCCCGGGCGTGAGGACTTCCAGTACGCGATCCTGCGGGTCGTGCCGCACGTGGAGCGCGGCGAGTTCCTGAACGCCGGCGTCGTGCTCTTCTCCCGCCGGCACGGGTTCCTCAGCGCCCGCACCGGGCTCGACGACGCGGCGCTCGCTGCGCTCGCTCCGGACTGCGTGGGGGACGAGGTGCGCGTGCATCTGACCACGCTCGAGCGCGTCGCCGCGGGTGCCCCCGACGGCGGCCCGATCGCCGCGCTGGAGCCGTCCGAGCGCTTCCACTGGCTGACCGCGCCGTCGAGCACGGTCGTCCAGCCCTCGCCCGTGCACACCGGGCTCACGAGCGATCCGGCGGCCGAGCTCGACCACCTGTTCGAGAAGCTCGTGCGTCGTTAGCGCAAGTTCCCGGCATCCGGTGCGTTGGTTGCGGGAGAGGGTGGCGGGGAAAGCAGGGGGGAGGACAGGCGCGGCGCCGGCGACCGGCGGGCGCGTGCGCCGCGCCTGTCATGCTTGATTCGATGCGCGGTCGCGTGATCGTCGGGCTCGCGGTGACGATGACGATCGGATGCGGGGGCAGCGGCGATCGGGCCACCGCGCGGCCGACGGCGACGTCGAAGCCGGCCGAGCCGGCCGCCACCGCGACGCCCGCTCCGGCGGCCAAGCCCGCGGCAAAGCCCGGCCTCCGGCTCCAGCGCATCGGCACCTTCGACGACCCGCTGTACGTGACCGCGCCGCCCGGCGACCGGCGGCGCGTGTTCGTCGTGGAGCAGGGCGGCCGCGTGCGCATCGTGCGCGGCGGGCGCAAGCTTTCCCGCCCGTTCCTCGACATCTCCGGCCGGATCTCCAGCGGCGGCGAGCGCGGGCTGCTCTCGCTCGCCTTCGCGCCGGACTACGCGTCGAGCGGGCTCTTCTACGTCTACTACACGGCCACCAACGGCGACATCCGGATCGTCGAGTACCACCGCGCGAGCGCCGGGCGCGCCGACCACGGCTCCGCCCGGCAGGTGCTGTCGCTCTCCCACCCGGCCTCCAACCACAACGGCGGTCTCGTGCTGTTCGGCCCGGACGGCCTGCTGTACGCCGGTCTCGGCGACGGCGGCGGGGGCGGCGATCAGCACGGGACGCGCGGCAACGGGCAGAACCTCGGGACGCTGCTCGGCAAGATCCTGCGCATCGATCCGCGGCGGGACGGCGACCGCCCGTACAGCGTGCCGTCGTCGAACCCGTTCGTCGGCCGTGGCGGCGCGCGGCCCGAGATCTACGCCTACGGCGTCCGCAACCCGTGGCGGTTCACGTTCACGCCGCGCGGGCACCTGGTGGTGGCCGACGTCGGGCAGGGGGAGGTCGAGGAGGTCTCGATCGTCCGTCGCAAGGGCGCCAATCTCGGCTGGCGGGTGTTCGAGGGCCGTCAGCGCTACTCGCAGGGAGAGACGGCGCCGGGCCATCTGCCGCCGGTCATCCAGCGCTTCCACTCCGACGGGAACTGCTCGATCACCGGCGGCGTCGTGGTGCGCGATCCGGTTCTCTCGGCGCTGCGCGGGCGCTACGTGTTCGGGGATTTCTGCCGCGGTGTGATCGAGTCGGCGCGGCTGAGCGGCGGACGCGCGCGGGACGTGCGGCAGACGCGGCTGCAGGTCGGCTCGCTGTCGTCGTTCGGCGTCGACGGCCGCGGGCGCGCGTACGCGACGTCGCTCGGCGGCCCGGTCTACCGGCTCGTCCCTCGGTGAGCCTCGCCGAGCACGGCGTCGCGCTCGTGCGGGCGGACAACCCGAGCCCGCTCACGCTCAGCGGCACGAACACCTGGGTCGTCGGGGGCTGGGTGATCGACCCGGGACCGGCGCTCGACGCTCACCTCGACGCGGTGGCGGCGGCGGTGGGAACGCGCGCGGAGGGGATCGCGATCACGCACGACCACGCCGATCACGTCGAGGGGCTCGACGGGCTGCTCGGCCGGCTCGGGGACGTGCCCGTGGTGTCGGCGCGCGGGGGCGTCACGGACGGGGACGTGGTCGGGCCCCTGCACGTGCTGGGGTTCCCCGGCCACTCCGACGACCACCTGGCCTTCGTCGCCGGCCGCGTCGCGTTCACCGGCGACGCGGTGCTCGGCGAGGGCAGCGTCTTCGTGTCCGCCGACCTGGCCGGCTACCTCGACGGCCTGCGCCGCCTGCGAGCGCTCGACCTTGCCGTCCTGTGCCCGGGGCACGGCGATCCGGTGTGGGAGGTGCGCGAGAAGCTCGACGCCTACCTCGACCATCGCCTCGACCGCGAGCGGCGGCTGCTGGCGGCGCTCGACCGCGGCCTGCGGAGCGAGGACGAGCTGCTCGACGCGGCGTGGTCCGACGCCCCGCCCGAGCTCCGCCCGGTCGCCGCGATGTCTCTGCGCGCGCACTTGGAGAAGCTGCGCGCGGAGGGACGGGCGTGATGAACGTCAACTGCGGCTGGGTAGGGGAGGCGGCGGCGACGGTTTCGTGCAATTTCCGACGGGCCCCTGCGCCAAATTTCACGAAACCGGCGTATACGAGGGGTTTCGTGAAATCCGGGGCCTCGGGCCCGCCGAAATTTCACATTTCCGCCGGTCCGCCACCTCCTCACCCAGCCGCAGTTGACGTTCGCCGGCGCTCCGAAGCCGATGAAGGCCGGCGACGAAAGTTCTAAGCGGCGGCGGCGGGCGAGGCGGCCTCGGCGACGCGGCGCCGTGCGATCTCGTTGGCCGCCGCGAGCGGCGTCGTGCCGGTCGCCTCCGCGTGGTCGACCACGGCGCGGACCGTGTCGCCGATCGCTCGCACACGCGTCTCGGCGCGCGCGGTCTCGTAGCCCTCCGGCTCGAGCTCGACGGCGATGTTGACGACGCCGCCGGCGTTCGCGACGAAGTCCGGCACCCACAGGATCCCGCGGGCGGCGAGGAGCTCCCCGACGCCCTCGTGGGCGAGCTGGTTGTTGGCGGCGCCGGCGATCGCGCGGGCGTTGATGCGCGGCACCGTCGCGTCGTCGAGGACGCCGCCGAGCGCGCACGGAGCGAGCACGTCGACGTCGGCGAAGAGCGCCGAGTCGGGGTCCGTCCAGCGGGCGCCGAGGCGGTCAGCCAGCGCGCGCCGGTCGGCGTCGATGTCGGCCAGCACCAGCTCGGCGCCGCCCTCGGCCAGCAGCTCGGCGAGCCGGCCGCCGACGCTCCCGACCCCGACGACCGCGACGCGGCGACCTTCGACCGACGTGCTGCCGAACACCCGCTCGCACGCGACGCGGATCGCGGCCTCGACGCCGAGCGCCGTCCACGGGCTCGGGTCGCCCGATCCACCGCGCTCGGTCGCGAGGCCGGTGACGTGCCGGGTCCGTTCCGCGATCGTCTCCATGTCCGGCTCGGAGGTGCCGACGTCCTCGGCCGTCAGATACGCGCCGTCGAGTAGCTGGACGGTGTCGGCGAAGTCGAGCAGCACCGCGCGGCGTTCGTCGCCCGTCGGCGGCGCCGTGCCGGCCGGCAGCATGATCACGCCCTTGCCGCCGCCCAGCGGGAGCCCCGCGACGGCCGACTTGGCGGTCATCGCGCGCGAGAGCCGCAAGGCGTCGCGCACCGCCTCGCGCGTGTCGCCGTACTTCCACATCCGGCAGCCGCCGAGCGACGGCCCGCGGGCGGTCGAGTGGACGGCGACGATGGTGTAGCGCCCGGACCGCCGCCCCCGGCGTACGACCAGCGCCTCGTGGCTCAGCGGTTCGAGATGCGCGTCGATGGCGTACGAGCCTAGCGGCTCGGCGCCACGATCCACGGGGTGGGGCGGCTCGGCGCCACGATCCTCGGGGTGGGGCGGCTCGGCGCCACGATCCTCGGGGCGGGGCGGGTCAGTGCTCGGTCGGCGACGTGCCGGTGCCGGTGTCGGAGTCGGCGGGCGGCGCGGTCGTCGTGCTGCCGGGCGCGGACGTCTGCGGCTCGGCGGGCTGGGCCACGGGCGGGGCGGCCGGCGGCTGCGTCGTCTCGACCGAGTCCTCGGGCGGCGCGAGCGCGCCTCCGGACGTGTTCTCCTCGGCCGGCGGGGCGGCCGGCTCGTCGGTCGTCGCGGAGGGCGCGGACGGCGGCGCCGTGATTGCCTGCTCGCGCGGCCGGTCGACCGCCCGCCGGCGCTCCGGCTTCCCCCGCGCCATGTCGTGCGCGGCGCCGATCTCCGCCTTCGGCGCGTAGTCGTGGACCGCGATCGGCACCACGAACGCGGGCCGGCTCGGCTGGACCGCGGCCGGAGCGGCCTTGACCGCCGCGGGCGCGGGCGTGTCGCGGCGCTCCTTCGCCAAATGGCGGACCTCGACGGCGCCGCCCGCGGTCAGCGCGGCCGTGCAGACGACGGCGGCGACCTTGCACGCGCTCACGGTCGCGACGCCGCCCGCGGCCGCGGCGCCGCCGCCGGCGGCCGCCGAGCCGCCCGCGGCGGCGCCGCCGCCGGCCCCGCCGAATCCGAGCAGCTTCGCCCCGGCCATCGCCAGCGGGCCTGCGCTTACCGGGCTCAGGGCCGCGAACGAGCTGCGGAGTCCGCGCAGCGCCGTGCGGTACTCGCGGCAGCCGTCGCAGGTGCGCAGATGCCGGCGCGCGTGCGCGGAGGCCTTGACGCCGCGGTCGTAGCTGTCCATCAGGCTGGCGCGGATCTCGTGGCAGTCGGCGTCACGCGCCTCGGCCGCCTCGACCAGCCCGAGTCGCGCCCGGACCAGCAGCGACTTCACCGCCGGGACCGTCACGTCGAGCGCGCCGGCGAGGTCGGCGTACGACATGCCGTCGATCTCTCGCATCAGCAGCGCCGAGCGCTGCTGCGCGGGCAGCCGGCCGACGTCCTCGACCAACTGCGCGAGGTCGGCCCGCCGCTGCGCCTCCTCGATCGGGTCGTGCAGCGGCTTGCGCGACATCTCGAACACGTCGGCGGCGGGCGGCACCGGGCGCCGCAGATGATCGACGCAGCGGTTGTGCGCGACGCGGTACAGCCAGGCGCGGAGGTGCACGTCGCGGCGATCGTCGCGGAGCGCGCCGTAGGCGCGGACGAAGACGTCCTGCAGCACGTCCTCGGCGTCCTGGCGCGGACCGGCGCCCAGCATCTGCCGCACGTACGCGAACAGCCGCTGGCGGTAGCGGTCGTGGATCGCGCCGAACGCGTCGTCGTTCCCGGCCCGGAAGAGCGCGAGGAGCTGCTCGTCGGAGCGGAGGCGCAGCAGCGGCGTGCCGAGCGGCAGCCGGGCGAGACCGGCCGGTGCTTGCAGTGCTGAGGCTTCCACGGATCGCTCCGATCGTCGACTGCCGTCTCCGCGACTCTAACTCCCACGGCGGTTGGGAGTTGCTGCGAATCTTCCACCGGTTGCCCGACCTCCTGCAAATCCGCCCGGACCTTGCGATCCCGTTGACCGAGATCGCGCTGCGCACGAGCCGCTCGTCCGGGCCAGGGGGTCAGCACGCCAACGTCACCGCCTCGCGCGTCGAGGCGGTGTTCGACGTGCAGGCGTCGGAGGCGCTGGGCGAAGCGCAGAAGGCGCGGATCGCGGCCCGGCTCGGCCCGCGGGTGACCGCCACGGCACAGGACACGCGCTCCCAGCAGCGCAACCGCGACCTCGCCCTCGAGCGGCTTGCCGCCCGGCTCGCGAGCGCGCTCGAGGTGCGCCGGCCGCGCACGAAGACGCGGCCCACCGCCGCGTCCAAGCGCAGGCGGGTCGACGCCAAGAAGCGGCGCGGCGAGATCAAGCGTTCCCGCGGACGGCCGGCCGAGGAGTGAGCCAGCGCACGCGCGGGTAACCGCCGCCTCGTGCACAGCACTGCGACGCGCGACTACGAGTTCACGACCACGAAGATCGTGCTGCTGGTGATCGGGATCGTCCTGTGGGTGCTGTTCGGCGTCGCCGCCATGGCCCAGGACGACGACGGTAGCGCGAGCTACAAGGTCGGCCTGCTGCTCGGCTCGCTCTTCATCTCGCTGCTGATCGCGTGGATCGTTCGCTCGGTGGTGCGGCTCATCCGGCGCCGGCCGGTGGTCCGCCCGGCGTGGACGCCGGGGCTGTTCTTCGGCGCCGTCGTGGTTCAAATCCTGATCGCGGCCGGCAACTCGTCCCCGTCCTGAGCCGCAACTCGGGATAGGATCGCCGGGTTTACCCCCCCAGGGCAGTGGGGGCGAAGAAGGAGGACCACGTGGCGAGAGGGACGATCACGACACTGCTTGCGGTGGCGTTTGCGGTGCTGGTCGCGGCTCCGGCCGAGGCCACGCTGGTGTACGTCAAGGGCGCGGGTGGGCTGGACGCGCGGGTGTGGGTCGCGCGCGACGACGGCACGCGGCCGCACAAGATCGGCGCCGGCCACTCGCCCAAGGTGTCGCCCGACGGCCGCTGGGTGGCGTGGATCCAGCCGGGCTCGCCCGACCGGGTGATGATGCGGCTCGCCGACCGCACCCGCAAGGCGCGGGTCGTCGGTCGCTCCGCGTTCGTCGGCGACCTCCACTTCTCGCCCGACTCGAAGTCGCTGGGCCTGGTGCTCAGCCGGCGCCTGTTCGTGTACGACATCCATGACCGCGAGGAAGTCAAAGCGGCCTCGGGCGTGATCCGGGGCTTCTCGTTCTCGCCCGACTCGGGGGCGGTCGTGTTCGGGACCTCGGGCCGCAGCGACGCCGTCGACGCGCCGTCCGACCTGTACTACTTCACGCTGGCCGAGCGCGTTCGGCGTCGCATCACGCGCGACCGCAAGTCGCTGAACCCGCTGTGGGGCGCGGCCGGGATCATCCACGACCGGATGAACGCGCGCGAGGGCGACGCCCCCTCGTACAACGTGTTCGAGATCCAGCCCGACGGCGGAAGCCTGCGCCGGATCACGAGCCTCACCATCCCGAGCCTGATCAGCGGCCTGGTCCCGCTCGAGCTGTCGGGGAACGGCAAGCGGCTTCTCGCGGACTTCATCGGACAGGACACGCAGGTCGGCTTCCGCGTGAACGTCGAGACCGGCAAGGCGAAGGCGCTCGACGACGACTTCGAGAACGGGTTCGTCGGCTTCGATCTCAGCGCCAACGGGCGGACCGTGCTCGGCCACACCGGTGGCCCGGATCCGTCGAACCGGCACGACGTGGTGACGATTCCGTACGGCGGCGGCGACCCCGAGGTGCTCGTCAAGCGGGCCGGGTTCCCGGATTGGAGCCTCTAGCAGCGAGGTCCTGCCTGCATTGCGCGGTGCACGGGTGTGACGAATCCGCCCGGCGGGCAGTACAAGGCCATGATCCTGCTAGGCCTCATATTGCTGGTGCTCGGCCTCGTGCTGGGGATCGGCATCCTCTACACGATCGGCATCGTGCTGGTCATCATCGGCGCCGTGCTGTGGGTGCTCGGCTCGATGGACCGCTCCGTCGGCGGGCGAAGACACTACTGGTGACACCGCATGCGCTCGCAAGCTCGTGGGAGCGCCTTAGCATGCAGAGATCGCCCTAGCGCCAGCCCAGATCGAGCTTGATCTCGCGGTCCTCGACCGCGTGCAGCAGCGCGTGCTGTGGCTGGCGACGGCGATCGTCCACCACGCCAACCGGGTGCGGCCGAACGCGTCCGGGGTGAAGGTCGGCGGGCACCAGGCGTCGAGCGCGTCGATGGTGTCGCTGATGACGGCACTGTGGTTCGCGCTGCTCGAGGCGCCGGACCGCGTGAGCGTGAAGCCGCACGCTTCGCCGGTCCTGCACGCGATCAACTACCTGCTGGGCCGGCTCGACCGCGAGTACCTGACGACGCTGCGGCAGTTCGGCGGGCTGCAGTCGTACCCCTCGCGCACGAAGGACCCCGATCCGGTCGACTACTCGACCGGGTCGGTCGGCATCGGCGCCACGGCGCCGGTCTGGGGTGCGCTCGCGCACCGCTACGTCGCGGGTCACTTCGACGTCCCCGTCGGCGGTCGCCAGATCGCGCTGATCGGCGACGCTGAGCTAGACGAGGGCGCGATCTGGGAGGCGGTGGCCGACCCGATGGTGGCCAAGCTCGGCGAGGTCATGTGGGTGGTGGACCTCAACCGGCAATCGCTCGACCGCGTGGTGCCCGACATCGCGGCGGGCCGCCTGGCCGGCATGTTCGAGGCGGCCGGCTGGCACGTCGAGATGGTCAAGTACGGGCCGAAGCTGCGGCGGCTTCCCGAGCTGCGCGGGCGGATCGACGCGATGCCGAACGAGGAGTACCAGCGGCTCCTGCGCGCGGACGCCGACGAGCTCCGCCGGCGGCTCGAGGTCGGCGTGCTGCCGGGCGACGACGGCGAGCTGCTCGCCGCGTTCCGCGACCTCGGCGGGCACGACCTCGGCGCCCTCCTGCAGGGCTTTCGCAACGCCGACGCCGTCCGCGACCGCCCGAGCGTCGTGTTCGCCTACACGATCAAGGGCTGGCGGCTGCCGACCGAGGGCCATCCCGCGAACCACTCGGCGCTGCTGACGGTCGAGCAGTTCGGCGAGCTGGCCGCCGAGCTCGGGACCGATCCCGACGACCCGTGGGATGCGTTCGAGCCCGGGTCGCCCGAGGCCGAGCTGTGTGCCGCCACGGCGGCGCGGCTGCAGCGGGAGCCGATCGCGGCGGTCGAGCCGCCCGCGGTGCCGTCGAGCCTGGGCCGCGCGCACAGCGGCCGCGAGTCCACCCAGCAGGCGTTCGGGCGCTTCTGGGTCGACCTCGAGCGCGAGGCGCCCGAGGTGGCCGCGCGGGTGGTGACCGTGTCGCCCGACGTCGGGACGTCGACGAACCTCGGCGGCTGGATCAACAAGGCTGGGATTTGGAACGTCGGCGATCGCATCGACTGGTTCGCCGACGACACCGACACGCTCGTGCGCTGGCGGGAGTCCGACCACGGCCAGCACGTCGAGCTCGGCATCGCCGAGGTCAACCTCGTCGGCCTGCTCAGCGAGCTGGGCGCGACGTGGTCGCGCGACGGCCAGCCGCTGCTCCCGGTCGGGACGATCTACGACCCGTTCGTGGCCCGCGCGCTCGAGCCGTGGTCGTTCGGGATCTACGCGGGCGGCCAGTCGATTCTCGTCGGCACCCCGAGCGGCGTCACCCTGGGGCCGGAGGGCGGCGCGCACCAGTCGGTCGTCACGCCGTCGATCGGGATCGAGCAGCCCGGATGCGTCGCGTGGGAGCCGGCTTTCGGCCGCGACTTCGAGTGGACGTTCCTGCACGCGCTGTCCCGGCTCGGGCGGCCCGGCGGCAGCTCGGCGTACTTCCGGCTCTCGACGCGGCCGGTCGACCAGTCGCTCGCCGGCGACGCCGATCGCGAGCACGTGCTGGCCGGCGGCTACCGGCTGCGCGACGGGTCGCGCCTAACCATCGCGGTCATGGGCGCGCTGGTCCCCGAGGCGATGGAGGCGGCCGAGGAGCTCGGCGCCGAGGTCGTCTGCGTCACGAGCGCCGACCTGCTCTTCCGTGCCTTCCAGGCGCGCGCTGGGCTCGCCGAGGGCTCGGGCGCGATCCTCGACGAGCTGTTCCCCGAGCCGCTGCCGATCGTGTCGCTGCTCGACGGGCATCCGCACACGCTGAGCTTCCTGGCCGCCGTCCACGGCGTCCCGATGACGTGCCTCGGCGTGCAGCGGTTCGGCCAGTCCGGCGACCTCGCCGAGCTCTACGAGCACCATCAGATCGACGCCGAGTCGGTCGTCGGCGCCGCCCTCGACCTGCTCGACTGAGCGTGCACGACGTCGCAGTCGTCGGCGGGGGGATCGTCGGTCTCGCGACCGCCCGGGCGCTGGCGCTGCGGGGTCTCCGGGTCGTGGTGCTCGAGCGGGAGGCCAAGCTCGGCGGGCACCAGACCTCGCACAACAGCGGGGTGATCCACGCGGGCATCTACTACGCGCCCGGCTCGCTGAAGGCGAAGTTGTGCGTGGAGGGCGCGGAGGCGCTGTACGCGTACTGCGCGAGCAAGGGCATCGCGGCGGAGCGGTGCGGCAAGCTCGTGGTGGCCGTGCGCGAGAACGAGCTCGAGCGGCTCGACGAGCTCGAGCGCCGGGCGCGGGCCAACGGCGTGCAGGACCTCGCACGGCTCGGGCCGGACGAGATCGGGGCCGTCGAGCCCGCGGCCCGCGGCCTGTCCGCGCTGCACTCCCCGAACACCGGCATGGTCGACTTCGGCGCGGTCGCCGCGGCTTACGCCGCCGACGTCCGGGAGCACGGCGGCGAGATCCGCGTGAACGCGGGCGCGAGCGCGCTCGTCGAGCGCGACGACCACGTGGAGGTGGTCCCGGCGGAAGAGTCGTCGGCGCCGGCGGACGAGCCGTCGGGGCCGGACGAGCCGTCGGCGGCGGACGAGCCGGTGCGGGCGCGCCGGGCGGTCGCGTGCGCCGGCGCGTGGTCGGACCGGCTCGCCCTCGCGTCCGGCGCGCGGCCCGACGTGCGGATCGTCCCGTTCCGCGGCGCGTACCTCCGCCTCGCCCCGGACCGCGCGCATCTCGTACGCGGCCAGATCTACCCGGTGCCCGACCCGGCGCTGCCGTTCCTTGGCGTCCACCTCTCGCGCACGATCGACGGCGACGTCCTGATCGGCCCGACCGCGCTGCTCGCGCCCGCCCGCGACGCCTACCGGCTGAGCGCCGTCCGCCGCGCCGACCTCGCCGAGACGCTGCGCTGGCCCGGCACCGCCCGGCTCGTGCGCCGCTGGTGGCGGACGGGATTCACCGAGCTCGGCCACGCCGCCAGCCGCCGGCTGCTCGTCCGTGAGGCGGCGCGCTACGTCCCGTCGATCGGGCGCGAAGACGTGCGGCCGGGCCCCGCCGGCATCCGCGCGCAGGCGCTCGGACGCGACGGGGCATTGATCGACGACTTCCTGCTCGCCCGCACCGGGCGGGCGGTGCACGTGCTCAACGCGCCGTCGCCGGCTGCCACCGCCTCGCTCGCGATCGCGGATCTGATCGCGAGCGAGGTCGGATGATCGTCAGGCGGCCTCGGGGACCACGCGCGGCTCGATGACGGCCGCCGGCATCTCGTCCGCGGCGCCGAAGCGCTTGGCGATCAGGAGCGCGGCGGCCACGGCGCCGGCGGCGGCCAGGACGGCGCCCACGTAGAACGCGTCGTGCAGGCCGGCCACGTACTCGGCGGCGCCGCCGCCGTTCAGCGCGGCCTCGGCGGGGATCAGCGCGCCCAGCGCGGCCACGCCGACGGCGATGCCCGCCTGGCGCGCCGTGTCGTTGACGCCGGCCGCCAGGCCGCTCTGCTCGACCGGCACGGAGCCGAGCGCGACGTTGGAGAGCGCCGGGTTGAAGAGGCCGGTGCCGAGGCAGGCGACGAGCAGCCCGGGCAGCACGGCCCACCACGACGTGGTCTCGTCGGCGAGCGTGAACAGCACCATGCCGACCGCCACGAGCGCGAGCCCGCCCGCGACCATCGTCCGCGCCGGCACCTTCGCGCCGAGCTGCGCCGTGGCGGCGGAGACGATCAGCATGAGGATCGTGCCCGGCAGGTAGACGAGGCCGGCCTCGATCGCCGACAGGCCGAGGATCTGCTGCAGGTACAGCGTCGCGTACAGGAAGATCGCGAAGAACGACGCCGAGATCGCGAACGCGGCGACCTGCGCGCCGGTGAACGTCGCGTCGCGGAACAGCCGCATCGGGAGCATCGGCTCGCGGACGCGCAGCTCGACCGCCACGAACGCGACCAGCGCCACCACGGCGCCGGCCAGCTCGCCGATGATGAGCGCCGAGCCCCAGCCGTCCTCGTTGCCGCGCAGGAGCGCGAGGACGAGCAGGAACAGGCCCGCGGTGAGCGTGATCTGGCCGGGCCAGTCGATGCCGTGCGCGTTCGGGTCGCGCGACTCCTCCACGTACGTGCGCGTGATCCACAGGCAGAGCAGCCCGATCGGCACGTTGACGAGGAAGATCCACTGCCAGTCGAGGCCGCTGGTGAGCAGGCCGCCGACGAGCGGGCCGACCGCGAACGAGGCGCCGATCGCCGCGCCGTACGCGGCCAGCGCCCCGCCCCGCTCACGCGCGCCCGGGAACGCATGCGCGAGGAGCGCCAGCGAGACGGCGAACATGATCGCGGCGCCGATGCCCTGCACGGCCCGCGACGCGTTCAGCATCACGATGTCCTGCGACAGGCCGCAGGCGACGGAAGCCGCGGTGAAGATCCCGAGGCCGTACGAGAAGAGACGCCGCCGGCCGAGGCGGTCGGCGAGCGCCCCGGCGGTCAGCACGACGCTCGCCAGCGCGAGCGTGTACGCGTCGACGACCCACTGCAGGCCGCTCAGGCCCGTGTCCAGGTCCTCGGCGATGCGGGACAGCGCCGTGTTCACGACGGCGATGTCGAGCATGAGCATGGCGGTGGCCGCGCAGACCACCACCAGCGTCCAGCGTTGGATGTTCATTCGGGGGTTCTCCGATGCGAGGGGAAGGGGAGGATGGGCGCAGCATCGCCCCTCCGGACCCCGGTCCGCATCAGGGAACCCCCTAGACCAGGCCCTGTTCCTTCGCCGCCGCGACCGTGGCCTCGAGCGTCTCCGCGGCGTCGTGACGCGGCTTCCAGCGGAGCTCCTTGCGCGCCTTCGCGTAGCTCATCAGCACCGGGACGCGGAACGCGTTCAGCCACTGCGCCTGGGCCGGGACGAGCGGGAGCGCGGCCGCGGCGGCCGCGAGCGAGACCGTCGCGCGCGGGACCGGGACCGTCGGCCAGCCGAGCGCGCGCCCGAGGTCGCGCGCGGTGAGCTCGCCCGGCCCGGCGAGGTTGTAGACGCCGGGTGAGCCGACCCCGCGGGCGGCGGCCACGAGCGCGGTCGCCACGTCGTCGTGGTGGACGAGCTGGAACCGCGTCCCCGGGTCGGGGAGCACGGTCAGCGGCGAGCGGCGCACCAGCCACGGGATCGCCCCGATCATGCCCAGTGCGTCCGGCCCGGCGACGATGCACGGGCGCAGCACGTAGGTGTCGAGCTGCGAGCCGGCGGTCTGCTCGAACAGCGTCGCCTCCAGCTCGGCCTTCTGCGCCGAGTAGTAGTGGGCGTCGCTGCCGCGGGCGGGGACGTCCTCGGTGAGCGGCAGCGGGTTGTCGGCGTGGAAGCCGTAGGCCGCGACCGAGGAGGTGTAGACGAGCCGTCGCACGCGCGGCGCGGTCGCCGCGGCGGCGAACACGCTGCGCGAGCCCTCGAGGTTGATCCGCCGCGACTCGTCGTGGCCGCCCATGATGATGAACGCGAGGTGGACGACGACGTCGGCGTCCGCCACCAGGGCGGCGATCGCGTCGGCGTCCAGCACGTCCCCCTGCCGGTACTCGGTCTTGCGCAGGCCGAGCTCGGCGGGGTCGAACGGCCGCCGCGCCATGCCGAGCACGCGACCGACGTGCCGCGAGCGGTCGCAGGCGCGCAGGAACGCGCGGCCGATGTCCCCCGTCGGCCCTGTCACCGCAACGGTGAGCGCCTCAGTCGCGATAGCCCGGCTCCCCCGGGAGCACGACGCGCGCGACCTCGCCCTCGAGCAGCACCTGCGGCTCGATCGGCTCCACGTCGCGGCCCTCGGCCCATCCCAGCAGCTCGTCGGCCGACCCGAACCCGGCGAGCTGCTCGAGCGTCTTGATGGTCGGGAACACGAGCGCGATCTCGCCGCGCTCGTAAGCGTCGAGCGCGTCGCGTGGGGCGAACCAGCCGAGGTCGACGCACTCGCCCCCGTCGGGCCGGGGCTCCGCACCCGCCGGTGCGGCGGCGAGGAAGAACACCGTGTCGAACCGGATCGTGACCTGCGCCGGCGTGATCCAGCGCGCGAAGTGCACGAGCGCGGACGGCTCCGGCAGCTCGACGCCCGCCTCCTCCCGCACCTCGCGGACACCGGCCACGCGATGGTCCTCGCCGCCGTCGACCGCACCGCCCGGGAACACCCACGCGCCGCCCATGAACCGAGCCGCCGGATTGCGCCGCACGAGCAGCACCTCGAGCCGCTCGCCGCCGCCGCGCAAGAGGATCACGGTGGCCGCCGGGCGGGGCTCCGTCGGCCGCCCGGGGTTGAGCTCCTCGCCGGGTCCTGGACGTTCCGCCACGGCTGCGAGGGTACCCTCTGGGCCCATGACCACGACCACTGTTCAGAAGTGGATCTGCCAGTCGTGCGGATTCATCTATGACCCGTCCGAGGGCGATCCCGACGGCGGGATCCCGCCCGGAACGGCGTTCGACGATATCCCCAGCGACTGGTTCTGCCCGGTCTGCGGAGCTCGCAAGGTCGACTTCGAGCCGTTCGAGGACTAGAACCGTCTCCACGACCGAGACAGCTCCTCCAGCAGCGCAAGCCCCGCCGGTCGCGCGTCGCGCGCTGCCGCCGCTCGAGCTGCTCGTCTTCTCGGTCGGCATCGCGACGCTCGGCGCGGAGATCGCGGCCGCGCGGCTGATGGCGCCGTTCTTCGGCGCGTCGACGATCGTGTGGGCGAACACGATCGCGATCGTGCTCGTCGCGCTGTCGATCGGCTACTGGTTCGGCGGCCGGATGGCCGACCGCCATCCGACGCTCCCCGCCCTGTGCGGGACCGTGCTGGCGGCGTCCGCGCTGCTCGCGGCCGTCCCGTTCGTCGCCGACCCGTTCCTCTCGCTCAGCGTCGAGGCGTTCGACTCGTACTCGGTCGGCTCGTTCGCCGGCTCGCTGTTCGGCGTGCTCGTGCTGGTCGCCGTGCCGGTCCTGATGATGGGCACGGTCTCGCCCTGGGCGATTCGGCTCAAGATGCACGCGGTCGAGGACTCCGGCCAGATGGCCGGGCGCATGTACGCGATCTCGACCGTCGGCTCGCTGCTCGGCACGTTCGCCGCGTCGCTGCTGCTCATCCCGCTGATCGGGACCCAGCGCACGTTCCTCACGTTCGCGCTGATCACGTCCGCGGTGGCGGCGCTCGGACTGCGGCCGCGCTGGGCGCTCGTGCCGGCCGCGATCGCCGCGCTGCTCGTCGTCCCGGTCGGCACCGTCAAGGGCTCTGACGAGGGCAGGGTCATCTACGAGGCCGACACCGAGTACCAGTACGCGCGCGTCGTGGAGATGCCGGACGGCGAGCGTCACCTCGAGCTCAACGAGGGGCTCGCCACCCACTCGGTCTACCGGCCCGACACCGTGCTCACCGACAACGTCTGGGACGGCTACCTGATCGAGCCGTTCAGCGTGCTCGGCGAGCCGCCCGGCCGGATCGCGATCCTCGGCAACGGCGCCGGCACCACCGCCCGCGCATACGCGAAGTACTTCCCCGATACGCAGATCGACGGGGTGGAGATCGACGGCGAGCTGCACGACATCGGCAAGCGCTACTTCGGCCTGCGCGACCGCCCGCAGCTGCACCTCTACACCGAGGACGCGCGGCCGTTCCTGCGCCGGATCGACGAGACCTACGACGCGATCTTCGTCGATGCCTACCGCCAGCCCTACATCCCCTTCTACCTGACAACGACCGAGTTCTTCACGCTCGCGCGCGAGAAGCTGAACCCGGGCGGGGTGCTCGTCGTGAACGTCGGGCATCCCGAGGGGTCCGACGAGCTGGAGAAGGTCCTGTCCGCGACGCTCGCCACGGTCTTCCCGCACGTCGCGCGCGACCCGCTCGAGGACGTCAACACGCTGCTCGTCGCGGCCGAGGACGAGCCGACCGCGGACAACCTGCGCAGCGCCGCGGCGTCGCTCCCGGCCGACCTGCAGCCGCTCGCGTTCGAGACCGCCGGCCGGCTGGCTCCCCGCCTGCGCGGCGGCGCGGTCTACACCGACGACCATGCCCCCGTCGAGTGGCTCATCGACGCCTCCATCGTGCAGGAGGCGGCGGGCGGCAAGGATTGAGCGCGCCGCGATAAGGGCTTTCGGGCAGACCCTGTCGCACTCATGAACATCCGGGAGACCGTCCAGCGGGTGATCCGCGGCTACCAGGAGCACGACATCCTCATCTTCGCGAGCGCGATCGGCCTGCGCGTGCTGTTCGCGGCGATCCCGCTCGCGCTGTTCGGCCTCGGGCTCGCCGGCGGGCTCGGGCTCGACGCGGAGTGGACGGGCGAGTGGGCCGGCCGGGTGAAGGAGTCGGTGTCCCCGCAGGTGTTCCAGGTCATCGACGACACCGTGCGGCGCGCGCTGGGGGAGCGGCAGGTGTTCTGGATGACGCTCGGCGGCGCGCTGGCGATCTGGGAGATCTCGAGCGGCACGCGGGCAGTCATGGACGTGTTCGACCGGATCTACGGCAGCCGCCGCGAGCGGTCGCTCGGCGAGCGGCTGCGTGTGTCGCTGCTGCTCGGGTTCGTGGTCGCCGTGCTGCTGCTCACCGCCGTCGCGTGCGTGACGCTCGGGGACGACGCGCTCCGTGCGCTCGGGCTCGACACGCCGGTGCTCATCTGGATGCGCTGGCTCGTCGCGCTCGTGGTGCTGCTCGCGGTGATCGCCCTGCTGGTCGCCTACGCGCCGGCCGACCGCCTGCCGCTGCGATGGATCAGCACCGGCTCGGCGCTCGTCGTGGTCGCCTGGCTCGGGACGTCGGCCGCGCTCGGCTGGTACGTCACCGGCATCGCCGACTACGGGTCGATCTTCGGCGCGCTGGCCGCCGTCTGGATCGCCCTCACCTACATCTACCTCGCCGCGATCGCGTTCCTCACCGGCGCCGAGGTCGACACCGCGCTGCGGGAACAGGCGCGCTAGGCCGCGCGCGGCGGCCGCGGACCTGGGCGAGCCTGTCGCTAGGCGGCGCGCGGCGGCCGCGGACCTGGGCGAGCCTGTCGCTAGGCGGCGCGCGGCAGCTCGTCGACCTGCGCGAGCCCGTCGCTAGGCGGCGCGCGGCAGCTCGTCGACCTGCGCGAGCGCGACCGGGCCGCCGGCGCCGGGCCTCACGCCCGCCCGCAGCGCGGCGCGCGCCAGCACGCGGGCCGCGTCCCGCAGCTCGGCGCGGGTGTGCGAGGCCATGACCGCGAGCCGGAGCCGAGCCGCGCCGTCGGCCACTCCGGGCGGCACGACGGCCTCGGTGAACACGCCCTGCTCCAGCGCGTGCTCGACGATCCGGGCGGCCGGCTCGGCCTCGCCGACCACGAGCGGCACCACGTGCGCGCTCGCGCCGGCCACCTCGAAGCCCTCGCGCGCGAGCTCGTCGCGCAGCGCCGACGCGTTCGCGAGCAGCTTCTCGACGCGCCGCGGCTCCTCCTCGAGCAGCTCGAGCGCGGCCATCGCGGCCGCGATCGCCACGGGCGGCGGCGCGGTCGAGTGCAGCAGCGTCCGGGCGCTGTTCACGAGGTACCGGGCGGTCACGTGGTCGCAGCACGCGAAGCCGCCGTACGAGCCGAGCGCCTTGCCGAGCGAGCCGGTCACGACGTCGATCTCGTCCTGCAGGCCCGCTTCGGCGACGGCGCCGCGCCCGCCCGGCCCGACCGACCCGATCGCCTGCGCCTCGTCGACGAGCACGCGCACGTCGTACCGGTGCGCGAGCTCGACGATCTCCTCGAGCGGCGCGACGTCGCCGTCCAGGCCGAACACGCCGTCGGTCGCGATCAGCGAGCCGCGCCCGTCGGCGTGCTGGAGGCCCCACGCCAGGTGCTCGGGGTCGGCGTGCCGGTACGCGAACGCCTCGGCTCCCGCCAGGCGGCAGCCGTCGGCGATCGAGCTGTGCGCGAGCTCGTCGTGGAACACGACCTCGCCCTTGCGGGCGAGCGCCGGGATCACGCCGAGGTTGGCGAGCGAGCCGGAGCCGAACACGACCGTCGCGTCGGCGCGGGTGAAGCGCGCGAGCCGCTCCTCGAGGCGGCGGTGCAGCGTCATCGTCCCGGACGAGATCCGGGCCGCGCCGGCGCCGACGCCCCACCGCATGGCGGCGTCGGCCGCCGCCTCGCGCACCCGCGGGTGATCGGCGAGCCCGAGGCTGTTGCCCGAGCACAACACGAGTACCGGCCGCCCGTCGAGCACCACCCGCGGGCCCTGTGGGCCGCTCACCATGCGGGTTCGGCGGTAGAGGCCGAGCTGCTTGAGCTCGTCCAGGCGGTCGTCGAGATCCAGCATCCGCGCTCCTTCGGAAAGCCGAGGCCGTGCCGCGCGGAACCGTACGCGGCGGCCCGGACGACTAAAGGTCTGACCCCCTGGTTACCGCCGGTAGTAAGGGGGTCTGACCCCGGACTTACCGGGGGCGGCGCGGCGCGAACGTCAACTGCGCCGGGTGGGGAGGTGGCGGACCGGCGGAAACGTGAAATTTCTGCGGTGCCGGGGTGCGCGCTGCCACGAAACCCTGCGTATGCGGCGGTTTCGTGAAATCCGCGGGATGGGAGGCCGCGGAATTGCACGAAACCGCCGGGCCCTCCCCTCAATGCCGCAGTTGACGTTCGCCCGCGCCGCCACGCGCCGCCGCGCGATCGTCGAGGGGGTCTGACCCCCTTAGCGAGTGGCGCAGGTGCGGTACGTGCGCGTGCCGGTGTACGTCTTGCCGTCCGAGGCCTTGACGGCGACCTTGACCTTCACGCGGCCCTTCGGGAGCCCGCGGAGGTCGACCGGCGCCTTCGTGCGGCCGCCCTTCACGCGCGCTTTGACCTTGCCGTTGATCGCGATCGTGGCGGAGACCACCGACAGGCCGCGCGGGGCCTTCAGCGTGATCGAGAACTTGCGCCGGCTGGCGCACGCGCGCGCCGGCGGCAGCCCGAGCTCGTCCGCGGTCGGAGCGGCGGCCGGAGTCGCGGTCGGGCCGGTGGCCGGCGTCACGGGCGCCGGCGTGACCGGCGCCGGCGTGATCGGCGCAGGAGTCACCGGGGCAGGCGTCGGTGTCGGCGTCGTGGCCGCCGGCAGCGCCGCGGCGCGCCACTCGAACCCGAGGCTGACCGCCGAGCCCTGGTAGAGGTTGTCGCCGCTGCCCTCCGGCAGCGTCATCGCGACCAGGTAGTCCCGGTGCCCGCCGGCCGCGATCGTCCCCAGCTCGACCTCTCCGAGCTGCGACGGCCGGCCCGCGTAGACGGTGACCGGCGTTTGCACGTCGGTCACGTCGAAGAGCACCAGCTCGACCCGCTCCGACAGCCGGCCGCCGTACGGACCCGGCGTGTCGGAGACCCCCGCCGGCCGCACCGCGAACCGCCCGGAGACGTCGCCGCTGTTGCCGATCCGGACCCGCCCGCTCACGCCCTCGCCGGGCCGCATCGATCCCGCCGCGAACACCGCCTGGCCCTCGCGCGAGTTCGTGATGCGCACGGCGCCGGACGCGGCCGCGAGCTCGGCGCGCACCTCCGATGGCGGTTCGCCCGGAACCGCGAACGCGAGCCCGATGGCCGTCAGCGCCATCGCGAGCGTCGCGAGCAGGGTGGCGGTCGCGCGCATCAGACGTCCCGGTCGGTGGCGGTCGCGCGCATCAGAAGTCCTTGTCCGCGCCGCCGGTCTCGGCCACCGCCGTCGTGCTCACCGCGTGGCCCGCCAGGTCCGTGGCCGAACCTGGGCGCCAGTTCATGGCCCCGTTGCCGGTGGCGGTGGCGAGGGTGCCGGAGATGTACGAGCCCATCGTGATCGTGATCGTGCTGCCGCTGCGCGTCATCGTCGCGTCGAACAGCACGGTCGTCGTGCAGTAGTTGCCACCGAGCTGCAGGTCGGTCGCCGTGAGCACGAGGTTGAGCCGCGTCGTCCCGCTGCTGTCGAGGAAGTCCATCCGGTCGTTGTTCGTGCTGTTGGTGACCGACACGCGGATCGCCTGCGAGCCACCGGTCCAGCCGGCCAGCACCGACGCCGGCGCGACCGGCTCGCTGAACGTGAAGCGGATCTGGTCGCCGGTCTCGATCCGGCCGGCCGTGGCGCCGGTCACGGGCGTCTGCACGTCGGTGCCCGTCGGCGTCACGACGTTGTCGACCACGCGCGCGCCCACGAGCGACGTGCTGGAGCGGCCGCCGTTGTCGGTGGCACGCGCGCGCAGGTCGTAGGACTCGTCGCCCACCGCCGTCGTGTTGAACGCGCACGAGTACGGCGCCGCGTTGTCGGTGCAGATCGTGGTCCAGGTGCCGCTCCCGGCCAGCGCGCGCTCGAACACGACCGAGGCGATGCCGCCGCCGTCGCTCGCCGTGGCGTTCAGCGTCACGGTCCCGCTCACGGGGGAGCCCGGGTTGGTGAGCGACACGGTCGGCGCGACGTTGTCGACGCGCCGGTTCGTCACCACCACCGAGCCCGTCGCGTTGCCCGCAGCGTCATGGGCGACCGAGCGCACGTCGTACAGGGCGTCGCTCACGCCCGTGGTGTCCCACGAGCAGCCGTAGGCGGCGGTGGTGTCGCTGCACGCGTCCGTCCACGTGCCGCCGCCCGCGGTCCGGTACTGGACGACCCACGCCGCGATGCCGGAGCCGCCGTCCGAGGCGGTGCCGTTGAAGGCCACCGAGCCCGCCAGCGGTGTGCCCGGGTCGTTGATCGTCGGCACGGCCGGAACCGTGTTGTCGATGCGGATGCCCGTTACGGCGGCGGAGGTCGTGCTCAACCCGGCGCCGTCGGCGGCGATCGCGCGCGCCTCGTAGAGGCCGTCGGCGAGCGCGGTCGTGTTCACGCTGCACTCGTACGGCGCGCCCGTGTCGACGCACAGCTGCGACCACGTGCCGCCCGCCGGGCGGACCTCGCCGGTGACGCTCACCACACCCGTGCCGGCACCGTCGTCGGCGTTCATGGAGATGGTCGCGACGCCGCTGAGCGGACCGGGCGGGACCACCGACACCACCGGGCCGGTGTTGTCGAGCGTGCGCGTCAGCACGCTGTCGCGCACGTTGCCGGCGACGTCGGTCGCCCGGGCCCGCAGCTCGTACGCGCCGTCGGGCAGCGGCAGGGTGGCGAGCGGGCACGACTGCGGCGACGCCGGCCCGGAGCACAGCGCGGTCCACGAGCCGCCCGCCGGCCGGTACGCGATCTCCAGCGACGCCAGGCCGCTGCCGCCGTCCGAAGCCGTCGCGCTCAGCGTCTCGGTGCCCTGCAGCACGCCCGGGTCGGCAAGCGCCGCGGCCGGCAGCGTGTTGTCGACGGTCCGGGCGAGCACGGCCTCACGCTGGTAGCCGGCCTGGTCGACGGCCACCGCGCGCAGATCGCGCGAGCCGTCGGCCACGCCGGCCGTGTCCCAATCGCAGGCGTAGGGCGCCGTGCTGTCCTCGCAGATATCGGTCCAGCTGCCGGCGCCCGCCGGCGAGGACTGGAAGCGAACGCGGTCGATCCCGCGCTCGGAGCTCGCGGTCGCGGCGAGCGTCACGGTGCCCCGCAGCGCGGCGCCGGGGTCGGACAGCGAGACCGCGACCGTGTTGAAGTCGGCCGCCGCGACGAACGCGTTGTCCGGCGACGGCGAGTGGGCCGTGAAGTCGGCCCCGGACGCCGGCACAGTCCAGGCCGGAATCAAGGCCAGCGCAAGCCACAGCAGCGTCGCGCGCCTCACGCCGCGTCCTCCACGGCGCGCGCCTGGTCGCCGAGCTGGCGCCACAGCCGCGCGAGGCTGAAGCCCGCGATCAGCAGCGCGGGGAGCGCGATGACGGCCATCCGCACGTCCTTGCGGCCGAGCGCCGAGAGGGCGTAGCCGGCGTACGGGACGCCGATGCGGGCACGCGCCTGCGTCGGCCGGTCGAGGCGGAAGGTCCAGGGGTCGGCGACCGGGTTGGCGTCGCCCTTCGTGCGGTAGACGCGCCGGCCCGCCTCGTCGCGCCCGATCCAGGCGATCCGGTGGGTGATCGGATGGTCGCCGGCGGGCGGCTGGTAGGTGATGACGTCGCCGACCTTCAGCTCCGCCACCGGCACCACCTCGGCGAGCACGAGCGACCCGCGGTCGTAGGTGCCGGTCATCGAGCCGGAGACGATCGCGTAGCGCTCCCAGCCGATCAGCGCGGGGGCCAGCACGACGAGCGCGCACAACGTCGCAACCACGAGCGCCGCGCCGGACGCGAGGCGTCCGACGCGGCGAGGCGTTCGTGCCGTTCGTGGGCTCGCCATGGCGAGCTGTCCCCTTCGCTGACCCGTTGCCCGTTCGAGCTACGCGGCGTTGAAGTCGAACTCGACCTCGGAGTCGCCGCCCTGGTAGGCGTCGCCCGCTGAGCCGTCGAGCTGGACCGTGAACCGGTAGCGGCGCTTCTCGCCGGCGGCGTAGGTGCCCAGCGAGGTGGTGCTCATGGTGGCGATCGTGCCGCCGGAGACCCGGACGACGTCGTCGCCGTCGCCGCACGCGGGGGTGCCGCTCGAGAACGTGCCGCAGTCGACGACCGTGATGTTCAGCTTGCCGGAGAGCGGGTTGGCGGCGTCGGAGTCGACCGGCGCGCTGCGAGCGAGCGTGAAGTCGCCGCTCAGGCTGCCGGTGTTCTCGATGTCGACGACGCCGACGGCGGGCGTGCCCGCCGGCCGTAGGTTGCCCGCGGAGAGCACGGCGGTGCCCTCGTTGGAGTTGAGGATGCTGAGCGTGCCGGAGGCGAACGTGTTCGCCGGGTTCGCCGACGAGGCGGTGAAGTCGGCGCCCGAGCCGACGACGGCGCCGGCCGCGAGCAGCATGGTGAGAAGCGCGCCGAGCGCGAGGCGAGGCTGGGTCGCGAGGACCTTGAGACGGGACATGGGGAGTTGCTCCTGTGCCTGGAGTGCCTGGAAGTGGGCGCATCCCTGCGCGCCCCTGTCGCCGGCAACCGAGCTATCTCGCCCTGTCGTTCGAGACCTCTGGCTTTGCGTCCCCGCCTCACGACGGGTTTGCCTTGAATCAGCTCACGGGTTGATCGACCGTCTGAAGCCCAAGCTTTGGCCGTCTGGACGCATGTCCGAGTGCGGACATTTCTCAGCGGCCCTGCCAGCGCGGCGTGCGTTTCTCGGCGAACGCGCGGACGCCCTCGAAGAAGTCCTCGCTGCGGAAGCAGGCCTCGCGCAGCTCCACCAGCTCGCGCTCGACGTCCGGATCCAGCTCGCCCTCGGCGGCCAGCAGCTCGCGCAGAGTGCGCTTGTTGCCGCGCAGCGAGAGCGGCGCGAGCGCCGCGATGCGCGCCGCGTACGCGACCCCGCGTTCCTCGATCTCGTCAGGGCCGACGACCTCGTTGACGAGCCCCCATTGGAGCGCCGTGCGGGCGCTGACGTTGCGGGCCGTGAAGAACAGCTCGCGGGTGCGGGGCGCGCCGATGGCGTCGATGAACTTGCGCAGCCCGGTGTGCGAGTAGACGAGACCGAGGCGCGCCGGCGGCATCCCCAGCTTGGCCTCCTCGGACGCGACGCGGAGGTCGCACGAGAGCGCGAGCTCGAGCCCGCCGCCGATGGCGTGCCCGTTGAGCGCGGCGACCGACGGGAACGGGTACGCGTCGAGCGCCGCGATCGCCTCGTGGAACGGGTGGGCGACGAGTGCCTCGGCGCGGTCGGCGAACTCCTCGCGCGGCAGGTTGCCGATGTCGTAGCCGGCCGAGAACACCGGGCCGGCGGCGGTCACGAGCAGGCAGCGGGCGTCGAGCTCGGGCAGCGCGGCCGCGAACGCGTCGAGGATCTCGTGGTCGAGCGCGTTGCGCTTGGCCGGGTTGTCGATGGTCAGCCGGGCGACGTGCTCGGCCGGATGATCCAGGCGCAGCTTGCCGCCCGCGAGGTCCACTACTCCAGCACGACGAGCGGGTCGCCCTCGGAGACGGCCTGGCCCTCGGCGACGAGGATCTCCTTCACCGTCCCCTCGTCCTCGGCCTCCACGGGCATCTCCATCTTCATCGACTCGAGGATCACGACCGTGTCGCCCTCCTCCACGGTGTCCCCGACCGCCACCTCGATCTTCCAGACGGTGCCCGTGATGTGCGCCTCGACGTCGGCCACTGCGCTCCTTCCTCGTGGTTGCCGCCGGGGACGATAGCCCGCCTATAGGCTGAAGGGTCTATGCGCCAGATCCGCTTCCCGGGCGAGTCCCCCGAGCACCGGCGTGCCCGTGCGCTGCGGGAGCGGGTGGACGACCTGCGCCACGCGCGGCAGCGGATCATCGCCGCCGCGGACGCCGAGCGGCGGCGGATCGAGCGCGACCTGCACGACGGCGCGCAGCAGCGGATGGTCGCCGTCGCGGTCACGCTCGGCCTCGCCCAGTCGCAGTTCAAGACCGACCCCGAGAGCGCCCAGAAGCTGATCGCCCAGGCGCGCGAGGAGGCGCAGGCCGCGGTCAAGGAGCTGCGGGAGCTCGCCCGCGGCATCCACCCGGCCGTGCTCAGCGACCGCGGGCTCGGCCCGGCGCTCGAGGCGCTCGCCGCGCGGGCGCCCGTGCCCGTCGAGGTCAGGGGCGTGCCGGAGGACCCGCTCAACCCCGCGGTCGAGGCCGCGGCCTACTTCGTCACCGCCGAGGCGCTCACCAACGTCGCCAAGTACGCGCACGCGAGCGAGGCGTCCGTGCAGCTCTCGCTCGAGGACGAGTGCCTGCGGGTCGCGGTCCGCGACGACGGCGTCGGCGGGGCCGACCCCACGTGCGGCACCGGCCTGCGGGGGCTGCGCGACCGCGTCGACGCGCTCGACGGGCGCCTCGCGATCGAGTCCCCGGTCGGGGGCGGCACGACGATCACGGTCGAGATGCCGCTCGAGCGCCCTTGAAGCGGGGATGCTGCTCGCGATCGACCAGGGCACGACCGGCACCACCTGCCTGGTCTTCGACCTCCAGGGCGAGCTGATCGGCCGCGCCTACCGCGAGTTCACCCAGCACTTCCCGAAGCCGGGCTGGGTCGAGCACGACGCGCAGGAGATCTGGGACGTCTCCCACGCCGTCGCCGGCGAGGCGCTCGACGACGCCGGCGCCGAGCCCGGCGAGCTCGAGGCGGTCGGCATCACCAACCAGCGCGAGACGGTCGTGTGCTGGGACCCCTCAACGGGCGAGCCGCTGCATCGCGCGCTCGTCTGGCAGGACCGCCGCACCGCCGCGCGCTGCGACGAGCTGCGCGAGGCCGGCGAGGAGGAGCGCGTCCGCGAGCGCACCGGCCTCGTGCTCGACCCGTACTTCTCGGCGACCAAGATCGAGTGGCTGCTGCGCAACGTCGACGGCCTCGAGCAGCGCGCGCGCGAGGGCCGCGCCGTGTTCGGCACGATCGACGCGTGGCTGCTCTTCAAGCTCACGGGCGAGCACGTCACCGACCCCACCAACGCGTCCCGGACGCTGCTCTACGACATCCGCGAGGGCCATTGGGACCCCGAGCTGCTCGGCCTGTTCGGCGTTCCCGAGGGGTCGCTGCCGGAGGTCCGGCCGAGCTGCGGCGAGCTCGGTCGCACGCGCGACTTCCACGGGCACGAGGTGCCGGTGTCCGGCGTGGCGGGCGACCAGCAGGCCGCGCTGTTCGGACAGCGCTGCCTGGAGCCCGGGCTCGGCAAGAACACGTACGGCACCGGGTCGTTCGTGCTGGTCAACCAGGGCACGTCGGTGCCGCCCGCCGTCGAAGGGCTGCTCTCCACCGTCGCCTGGCAGATCGGCCGCCAGACCACGTACGCGCTCGAGGCCGCGATCTTCGTCACCGGCGCCGCCGTCCAGTGGCTGCGCGACGGCCTCGGCATCATCGAGGCGGCCGCCGACACCGAGGGTCTCGCCGGCTCGCTCGACGCCAACGACGGCGTCTACTTCGTCCCCGCCCTGACCGGCCTCGGCTCGCCGCACTGGGACCCCTACGCGCGCGGGACGATCGTCGGGCTCACCCGCGGCAGCGGCCGCGCCCACCTCGCGCGTGCGGCGCTGGAGGCGATGGCCTACCAGGCGGTCGACGCGATCCGCGCAATGGAGGGCGCCGGCGGCGAGCCGCTCGCCGAGCTGCGCGCCGACGGGGCGGCGACCGTCAACCGCTGGCTGATGCAGTTCCAGGCCGACGTCCTCGGCGTGCCGGTGGTCGTTCCGGAGGTCGCGGAGACGACGGCGATGGGCGCGGCGCTGCTGGCGGGCGTCGGCGCGAGCCTGCTCACGCTCGACCAGGTGACGTCGATCGGCTCGGAGCTGGCCCGCTACGAGCCGCGCATGAGCGACGACGAGCGGACCACCCTGCTCGACGGCTGGCACCGCGCGCTGGATCGTTCGCGTGGCTGGGCGTCAGAATGAGCGCGAGATGACGCAGGAGAAGCTCGCGCCGATGAAGGACCAGGTCTACAAGGACGCGCGTCCCGCCGAGCACTTCGCGAAGTTCCACGAGCGATCGCGCACCCGCGAGCCCAACTGGGTCTACGAGGCCGTGCGGATCGCGATGTCCCTGTACGGGTGGATCGTCTTCCGCGCCCGCGGGATCGACGTGGACAAGGTGCCGGCGGAGGGACCGCTGATCCTCGCGCCCAACCATTTCTCGTTCCTCGACCACTTCTTCCTCGGCGTCTCGATCCGCCGCAAGGTCCGCTTCATGGCGAAGTCGCAGCTCTTCACGAAGCCGATGGAGTGGATCTACAGCCCGGGCGGCGTCTTCCCGGTGCGGCGCGGGTTCGCCGACGAGGAGGCGTTCATCACCGCACGCGGGATCCTGGCGCGCGGCGGGACGATCGCGATGTACGCCGAGGGCGGCCGCTCGCGTACCGGCAAGCTGTCGGAGTCGGTGCGCCCCGGGATCGGGCGGCTCGCGCTGCAGTCCGGCGCCACCGTCCTGCCGGTCGCCATCCACGGGTCCTCGAAGGTGCGCAACTGGAAGCGGCTGCAGTTCCCGAAGGTGACGATCCTGTACGGCGATCCGATCCGCTGGGAGCCGATCGAAGAGCCGACGCGCGAGCAGCAGCAGGAGGTCGCCAACGCGATCTTCGCCGAGTTCCGGGCGCTGTACGACCAGCTCGACGCGGTCGGCCGGCGCGGCGTGCTCGAGCAGCGGCGGCGCGAGCTGCGCCAGGCGTGATCCTCCACCGGGGGCTGCTGGAGGGCGTGCGCGTCGCCGCCGACGGGGCGGTCGGCGATCGGATGGCCGAGCTCGGCGCCGACGTGGCGTCTGGGGCGCCTGACGTCCTCGTCTACGACGGGGCCGCCGTGCGCGGCGTGCCCGCGGTCCTCGACGAGGCGTGGGACGCGATCCGCGCCGCGCTCAAGGACGATCTCCTCATCGTCCTGATCGCACCCCCGCCGGGCGACTCGCACGCCGAGGCGGCACGGGCGGGGCTGGAGACCATGGCGCGCGTGCTGTCGATCGAGTGGTCGGCGCGGGGGATCCGGCCGGTCGCCGTCACCCCCGGCCGCACGACGAGCCCGGCCGAGATCGCCGAGCTCGTCGCCTTCCTCGCGTCGCCTGCCGGCGCCTACTACTCAGGCTGTCGCTTCGATCTCGGCGCGGCGGGCGATTAGCGCGACGCGCGGGCGGCCCGGCACCATCAGGGCCGCGACGGCGCCGACGGCCAGCACCGCGGCGCCGACCCAGATCGCGCTCGTCATCCCGTCGGTGTAGGCCTGCGGGGACGCGTACGAGCCGTTGGAGGCGAACACGGTCGCCAGCACGGCGACGCCGAGCACGCCGCCCAGCTCGCGGATCGCGTTGGTGGCGCCGGACGCTTGCCCGGCCTCCTCCGGCCGGACCGCACCGAGCACGGCGTTCGCGGCGGGGGCGAAGACGAGCGCCATCCCGATGCCCGCCATCGCGAACGGCACCACGAGGTCGCCGTAGGGCACCGTCGGCGTCGACACCGAGGCCAGCCAGGCGATGGCGCCCGCCTGCAGCGCCAGGCCGGTGGCCATCAGCGGGCGGGAGCCGATGCGATCGGACAGCAGGCCGGCGATCGGCGCGACGAGCATCGGCATCGCGGTCCACGGCAGCGTGCGCAGCCCGGCCTCCAGCGGCGAGTAGCCCTGGGTGACCTGGAAGAACTGCGCGAGCAGGAAGATCGAGCCGAAGACGCCGAAGTACATCGCCAGCGAGACGACGCTGACCGAGCTGAAGGCGCGGGAGCGGAAGAACCGCAGCGGGAGCATCGGCTCGGCCGCGCGCGCCTCCCAGGCCAGGAAGGCGGCGAGAAGGGCTGCGCCGCCCGTGAGCGAGGCCAGGACCGTCGTGCTCGTCCAGCCCAGCTCGGCGCCGCGGACGATGCCGTAGACCACGCCGAGCATGCCCGCGCTGGCCAGCGCGACGCCGGGGAGGTCGAGCGAGCGCGCCGGACCGTGGCTCTCGTCGAGCCGGCGGGCGGCGAGCGGCAGCAGCGCGATCCCGATCGGGACGTTGAGCCAGAAGATCCAGTGCCAGGAGATGCCTTGGACGACGGCGCCGCCGACCAGCGGCCCGAGCGCGACGCCGAGGCCCGAGATCCCCGACCAGGCGCCGATCGCCAGGCCGCGCCGCTCGGCCGGGAACGCGTCCGCGAGCAGCGTCAGGGTCAGCGGCGTCACGACCGCGGCGCCGACGCCCTGGACCGCGCGTGCCGCGATCAGCGCGCCGGTGGTGGGCGCGAGTGCAGCGGCGGCCGAGGCGGCGGTGAAGAGCGCGAGGCCGATCACGAACATCCGGCGGCGGCCGAAGCGGTCGCCGAGCGCCGCTCCCGTGAGGAGGAGGACGGCGTACAAGAGCGTGTAGGCGTTGACCGTCCACTCGAGCGACTGGATCGTCGCGCCGAGGTCCTCGCGGATCGACGGCAGCGCGTTGGTGACCACGAGGTTGTCGAGGACGACCATGAAGAGGGCGATCGAGACGATCGCGAAGGTCCATGCAGGGCGCGTGCGAGTCATATAAGTGAGTATTCACTCACTTAGCGAGAGCGTCAAGACTTTTGGCGAGCGCCGACGCGCCAAGTTAGTGGCGACTCACAAACCGATCGCCGCCGCTGGCGACGACGACCGTCGCGGCCGGCCACGACGAACCGTGGCCGGCCGCAGGTGGGTGGGTCGGACTATCCCGCCCAGGGGACCTCGACCGAGTCCTCGGTCGGCGAGTCCCGGGCGACGACGTACTCCGCGGGTTCGGCGTCGGAGAGGTTCTGGAGGAGGTGGGTCTCGCGCGGCGGCACGTACACCATGTCGCCGGGCCCGATCGTGACCGTCTGCTCGAGATGGTCACCCCACTTGACCTCCAGGCGGCCGGACAGCATGTACACGGCGCTCTCGCAGGAGTCGTGGTAGTGAGGCCTCGACTGGGCGCCCGCCGGCACGCGGAAGACGCCCATGTAGATGTTCGTGGCCCCGGCCGTCGCCTGCGAGATCTCGTGGCCCCCGATGACGCCCCGTGGGGTGTCGCGGTCCTGGCCTCCTGATTGGACGACCTTCATGGGCCGCAGCCTAGCCAGATGCCTCCTGCCGTCGCGCCAGGGCTTTCTAGGTCGTCATCCCGGTGAACTGCCCGCCGGTGATGTTCAGCACCTGGCCGTGGACGAAGTTCGACCACGGCGAGCAGAGGAAGAACACGCCGCCGGCCGCCTCCTCGGGAGTGCCGGTGCGGCCGAGCGGGATCAGCACCGGGGCCATGCCGCGCATCTGGTCCGGGATGCCGAGCTGGACCGTCTGGCCGCCGATCTCCATCGTGTTGTCCTCCACCTTGGACGCGGTCAGGCGCGTCTCGATCCAGCCGAACGCGACGGCGTTGACGTTGATCTTGAACTGCCCCCACTCCTTGGCCAGCGTCTTGGTGAGGCCGACCACCGCGCTCTTGCCGGCCGCGTAGTTGGCCTGGCCGGCGTTGCCCATCGTGCCCGAGATCGAGGAGACGTTGACGATCTTGCGGAAGACCTCCTCGCCGCGCTCGCGCTCGGCCTTGGCCGGCTCGCGCAGGTGGGGCGCGGCGGCGCGGATGACGCGGAAGGGGACGACGGCGTGGATGTCGAGCATCCGCTGGAACGCATCGTCGGACATCTTGTGGATCGGCGCGTCGATCGTGTAGCCGGCGTTGTTGACGACGATGTCGATCTTGCCCCAGGCGTCGATGGCGGTCTGGACGAGCGCGTCGGCGGTGCCAGGAGCGGTGAGGTCGCCGCCGTGGACGACCGTCTCGCCGGCGATCTCGGACGCGGTCTGCTCGGCCAGGTCGGCGTCGAGGTCGTTGATGAGCACCTTGGCGCCGTGCTCGGACAGCAGCTCGGCGGTCGCGCGGCCGATGCCGCGCGCCGAGCCGGTGACGATCGCCACCTTGTCGTCCAGGACTCCCATGTCGGCCTCCAGTTCGGGTTCGCTGCCCGGAGGCTGGGTGGCCTCCGGTGTCGGAGGCCGGGATTCTCGCGCGGTTACGCGGCGAGCGACGCAGCAGGCTCGACCACGCGGCCGCCGTCGAGCTCGACCATGCGGTCCGCGACGCCGGCGGCGTCGTCGATGTCGCGCGTGAAGAGGACGACGGCGATGCCGTCCTCGTGCGCGACCTCGCGCAGCAGCAGCAGGAGCTCGGCGCCCTCCTCGGGCTCGAGGTCGCCGGCGGGCTCGTCGGCGAGCAGCACGGACGGGCCGCCGACGAGAGCGCGGGCGAGCGCGGCCCGCTGGCGCTCGGCGGCGGTCAGCCGGCCGGGCTTCTCGTCGCTGCGGTCGGCGAGCCCGACGCGCTCGAGCAGCGCGTCGACGGCCTCGGGGTCGGGAGCGCGGCGGGCGATGAGCAGCGGGAGCGCGACGTTCTCGCGCACGGTGATGGTGGGGAGGACGGAGGCGGCGGGGAGGAGGAGGCCGACCCGGTCGCGCCGCAGGCGCGTGAGCTCGAGGTCGGCGAGGCCGCGGAGCGAGCGGCCGTCGAGGGTCACGGTTCCGGACGAGGGGCGGTCCAGCCCGGCGAGGAGATGGAGGAGCGACGTCTTGCCCGAGCCCGACGGCCCGACGACGGCGGTGACCTGACCCGCCGGCGCCTCGAGCGATACGTCGCGGAGGACGTCGACCCGCGTGCGGAGGTCACCGACGCGGTGGAAGAGGTTGTGCGCAATGACTCCAAGCATGCGCCGAACTGTCCCACCGACGCCCGAAACGCAAAGGTCGGTTATCCGCACCTTTGGCGTGTGCCACCACCCTAATGCGCTTAAGTTAGAGGCCGTACGAGCGCCCGATCACGTCGAGCATGATCTCGTCGGTCCCGGCGCCGATCCGGTTGAGCCGCAGGTCCCGCCAGACGCGCTCGATCCCGTACTCCTTCATGTACCCGGCGCCGCCGTGGATCTGGAGGCACTCGTCGGCGACCTCGCACGCCATCCGGGAGGCGTACAGCTTGGCCATCGAGATCTCGCGTACCGGATACTCGCGGTTGGCGTGCCGCCAGGCCGTCGTGTACACGAGCTGGCGGGCGGCCTCGATCTTCGTGGCCATCTCGGCGAACTTGTGCCGCGTCACCTGGAACTTGCCGATCGGCCGTCCGAACGCGTGCCGCTCGCCGGCGTACTGCAGCGTCCGCTCGAACACGGCCTGCGCGCTCGCCACCGCGCCCGCCGCGCCGATCAGCCGCTCGCCCTGGAGCTCCCACATGATGTGGTAGAAGCCCTTGCCGACCTCGCCGAGCACCGCGCCCGCCGGCACCCGCACGTCCTGGAACGCGAGCAGCGCGGTGTCGGACGCGTGCATGCCGAGCTTGCGCAGCTTCGCCTCGCGCACCACGCCCGGTGCGTCCATGTCGACGATGAACAGCGTGAAGCCGTCGTAGCCCGCGGCGACGTCGGTCTTCGTGACGAGCACGATGAAGTCGGCACGGTGGCCGTTGGTGATGAACGTCTTCGAGCCGCTGATCACCCACTCGTCGCCGTCGCGGACGGCGCGGGTCTTGATCCCGGCGACGTCCGACCCCGCGTCGGGCTCCGTGATCCCCAGGCAGGAGATCTTCTCGCCGCGGATCGAGGGCACCAGGTACGCCTGCTTCTGCTCGTCGGTCCCGAACGCCAGGATCGGCGGGGTCGCCATGTCGGTGTGGACGGCGATGCCCATGGTCAGCCCGCCGCACTCGGACTGGACCATCTCCTCGGCGAGGACGAGGTTGCAGTAGTAGTCGCCGCCCTGGCCGCCGTACTCCTCGGGATACGACAGCCCCAGCAGCCCCAGCTCGCCCATCCGCGGGAACACCCAGTCCTCGAACGTCGACTCCTCCCACTTCTCCGCGTGCGGGCGGAGCTCCTTGACCACGAACGAGCGGATCGACTCGCGCAGCTGCTCGTGCTCGTCGGTGAAGATGAAGTGCCGCCGGGACGCGGCGTGATCGGGCTTGAGGACGTCGGTGGCGGCCATGGATCAACGCTAACCCATGGCCGCCACCCGCTACGCCAGTCGTTAGCCTGCGGCACGAATGTCAGCCAGCGTGCAATACGAGCTTGCCGCGTCGGGCGTCGCGACGATCGCCCTCGATCAGCCGGATACGCGCAATGCGCTGTCCGACGAGGTGCTCGACGACCTGATCGAGGCGTTCGAGATCGCGCGCGACGACGAAGGCGTCCGCTGCGTGGTGCTGACCTCCACCCACGACAAGGTCTTCTCCAGCGGCGGCAACCTGGCCGGCTTCGCGGCCGAGGAGCCGCTCGTGCTCAAGCATTTCGGCACCGACCGCTTCCCGCGGCTGTTCCGCATGATCGGCGAGCTGGGCAAGCCGACGATCTGCGCGGCCAACGGGCACGTGCTGGCGGGAGCACTCGGGCTCGCGCTCGCGTGCGACCTGATCGTGGCGCGCGACGGCGTCCGCTTCGGCACGCCCGAGATCAACGTCGGCGTGTTCCCCTTCATCATCATGGCGCTGATCTACCGCAACGTGCCGCGCAAGAAGGCGACAGAGATGCTGCTGCTGGGCGAGCAGATCTCGGCGCAGGAGGCCGAGCGGCTCGGGTTCGTCAACCGGGTGGTGCCGGCCGAGGAGTTCCAGGGCGCGGTCCGCGAGTGGGCCGAGAAGCTCGCGGCCAAGTCGCCGGTGATGATGCGGCTCGGCAAGGACGCGCTGTTCCGCCAGCAGGACATGGCGCTCGCCGACGCGCTCGAGTTCCTGCACGCCCAGCTCACGCTGGCGTTCTCGACCGACGACCTCCAGGAGGGCGTGCGCGCGTTCTTCGAGAAGCGGGACCCGGTGTGGACCGGCCGCTGAGAGTCACGTGCCTGCGCGGCCGGACCTCGGACCGCACGGACGGCGCCGCGGCGGGGGCGCAGGCGCTCGCCGAGCGGCTGGGCGGGCGGGTGATCGGTGAAGGGTCGCCGGGCCGGCCGCGCGACTGGTCCGAGGACCTGCCCGAGGCGCGGCCCGTGCTGGAGGCCGCCGCGGCGGAGGTCTCGGCCGCGCTCGACCAGGGCGAGCTGCCGCTCCTGACCGCCTCCGACTGCTCGATCTGCATCGCCACGCTGCCGACCGTCGCGCGCCGCGTGCCCGGCGTCGGCGTCCTGTGGATCGACGCGCACGGCGACTTCAACACCCCGGAGACGACGCCGAGCGGCTTCCTCGGCGGCATGTGCCTCGGCGCCGCCTGCGGGCGCTGGGACGCCGGGTGGCCCGACACGATCGACCCGGCGTCGGTCTCGTTCCTCGGCGTCCGCGACCTCGATCCCGGCGAGCGCGTCGAGGTCGAGGCGGCGGGCGTCGGCGAGGGCGTGCCGGACGAGGGGCCGGTGTACGTGCATCTCGACCTCGACGGCCTTGACCCCGCGGTGATGCCGGTGCAGTTCCCGGTACCGGGAGGGCTGCAGGCCGGCGAGGTCCGTGACGTGCTCGCGGGGCTCGTCGAGGCCGGCCGCCTGGTGGGCCTCGAGGTGACCGCGTTCGAGCACCGCGAGCACATCGACGTCGTCCTCGAGATCCTCGAGCCGGTCGCCGGGTGAGCATCTGGATCACCGAGCTCGGTCCGGGCTCGCTGGCGGTCAAGGACCTCTTCGACACGGCCGGCGTGCGCACGACGTACGGCTCGCCGATCTTCGCCGACCACGTGCCGTCGGAGACGGCGGAGGCGGTCGCGCGGCTCGAGGCGGCCGGCTACACGACCGCCGGCAAGGCCAACCTGCACGAGTTCGCCTGGGGGATCACGTCCGAGAACCGCACGTTCGGCACGGTGCCCAACCCGCTCGCGCCGGACCGGATCGCCGGCGGCTCGAGCGGCGGCTGTGGGGCGGCGCTGGCGGCGGGGCTGGTCGACTACGCGCTGGGCACCGACTCCGGCGGCTCGGTCCGGATCCCGGCCGCGTGCTGCGGCGTGGTCGGCTTCAAGCCGACCTTGGGGCTCGTCCCGCTCGGCGGCTGCTTCCCGCTCGCCCCGAGCTTCGACCACGCCGGCCCGATGGCGCGCGACGTGGCCGGCTGCGAGCGGATGATGCAGGCGCTCGTGCCGGGGTTCGCGCCGACCGAGGTCTCGTTGGAGGATCTGCGCGTCGGTGTGGCCTGGACCGACCGCGCCGACCCGCTCGTGCGGGAGCGCGTCGAGGCGCTCGCGGGCGGGTTCGAGCGTGTCGACGTGCCGCAGCCGGACGGCGTCTATCCGGTCTTGCAGCGCGAGATCGCGGAGGTCCACGCGGAGCTGTACCCCGCGAACCGCGAGCGGTACGACCCGGGGATCGCCAAGAAGATGGACGCCGCTCGGAGGGTGACCGACGCTCAGGTCGCCGCTGCGTCGGCCGCGCGAGACCGCTATCGCGAGCGGATCGCCGCGCTCGGGCTCGACCTGCTCGTCACGCCCACGCTGCCGATGGTCGCGCCACCGGTCGGCCTCGGCGATCTCGTCCTGCGCGAGCGGATGATCGAGTTCACGTTCGCGTGGAACGTGGTCGGCGCGCCGGCCCTGTCGCTGCCGTGCGGTCCGGCCGAGGACGGGCTCCCGGCGTCGGTGCAGCTCATCGGTCGCCCGGGGGAAGATGCGCTGGTGCTCGCGGCGGGCCGGTATGTTGCCGCCCGATGCTCCGGCCCCTCGTAGAGGACCTGCACGAGCGCCGCGCCAAGGCCAAGCTCGGCGGCGGCGAGGAGCGGATCGCGCGCCAGCACGAGCAGGGCAAGCTGACCGCCCGCGAGCGGATCGACCTCCTGATCGATCCCGGGACGTTCACGGAGCTCGGCATCCACGCCGGCATCCACTACTCGGTCCGCGGGCTGGAGGACAAGGAGGCGCCGGCCGACGGCGTGATCACCGGCTACGGCAAGGTGGACGGGCGGCTGGCGGCGGTCTGCGCCTACGACTTCACCGTCATGGCGGGGTCGATGGGCATGACCGGCGAGATGAAGGTCGCCCGGCTGCGCGACCTCGCGCTGACCAAGCGGATCCCGTTCGTCTGGCTGCTCGACTCCGCCGGCGCGCGGATCCAGGAGGCGGTCGGCTCGCTGTTCGCCGGCTCGGGCCACCTGTTCCGCGAGGAGGTGGTGGCGAGCGGCGTCATCCCGCAGGTCGCCGCGCTGATGGGCCCGTGCGCCGCCGGGACCGCGTACATCCCCGGCCTGGCCGACTTCGTGCCGATGGTCAAGGGCCGCGGCTCGATGGCGCTGGCCGGCCCGCACCTCGTGCGCGCCGCGATCGGCGAGGACGTCACGCAGGAGCAGCTCGGCGGCTCGCGCGTGCACTGCCGCACGTCGGGGGTGGGGGACCTCGAGGTGGCTGACGACGAGGAGTGCATCGCGCGCATCAAGCAGTACCTCTCGTTCTTCCCGTCGCACTGCGAGGAGCGCCCGCCGGTGCGCGAGAGCGCCGACCCGGTGGACCGGATGGACGACGAGCTGCTCGACGTGCTGCCGGAGACCAACCGCCAGCCGTACGACATGTACGACGTGATCCGGCGCATCGTCGACGACGGCGAGTGGCTGGACCTCAAGCCCCAGTTCGCGCGCACGATCATCACCTGCCTGGCGCGGATGGGCGGCCGCCCGGTCGGCATCGTCGCCTCGCAGCCGCGCCGGCTGGGCGGGATCCTCGACAACGACTCCGCCGACAAGGCGGCCCGCTTCGTCAACCTCTGCAACGCGTTCGGGATCCCGCTCGTGTTCCTGATGGACGTGCCGGGTTTCATGGTCGGCACCAAGGTCGAGGCGGCCGGGATCATCCGCCACGGGGCGAAGATGCTCTACGCGGTCGCCAACGCGACCGTCCCGAAGGTCACCGTCGTGATCCGCAAGGCATACGGCGCCGGCTACTACGTGATGAATGGCCGCGCGTACGAGCCCGACCTCATCGTCGCGTGGCCCAGCGCCGAGATCTCGGTCATGGGGGCCGAGGGCGCTGTCGAGATCGTCTTCCGCAAGCAGGTCGAGGAGGCCGACGACCCGGTCGCCAAGAAGGCCGAGCTGATCGACGCCTATCGCAAGATCATCGACGTCTACATCGCGGCGCGGAACGACATGGTCGACGACGTCATCGACCCGCGCGAGACGCGGCCCACCATCATCCGCGCGCTGGAGATGGCAGAAGGCAAGCGGGTGCAGCGCCCGTGGAAGCGCCACGGCGTCGTGCCGGTATGACCGCGCGCCGGGTCTCGAACTTCAACTGCGCAGGGTGGGGAGGTGGCGGACCCGGCGGTTTCGTGCAATTTCGGACCGCTCCCGCACGCCGATTTCACGTTTCCGCCGCATACGAGGGGTTTCGTGCGAAACCGCGGCGGTGAACGTCCGGAATTGCACGTTTCCGCCGGTCCCCCGCCTCCCTACCCGCCGCAGTTGACGTTCGTCTGCGCAGCCTTGCGCGACCGCGGAGAACCCTGACATTCGGATACCGTCGGTACTGATCGCGTCCCGCGCCGGAGCCGCACGAGACTCCGGACTCCGGGGCGGTAACTTCGCCCGCCGCATGGGTGAGGGCGAGCGCGCGCGCAAGGCCGCGTCCTGAGTCCGCGACAATCCCGCGCATGGGCGACTCGGTCATCATCACGTGCGCGATCTCGGGCGCGGTCGCGAACCGCGACCAGTGCCCGGCGATCCCGTACACGCCGGAGGAGTACGCGGCCGAGGCGCGGCGGATCGTCGACGAGGGCGGTTCGATGATCCACATCCACGCGCGCCGGCCCGACGGGACGCCCAGCTTCGAGGTCGAGGACTTCCGCGCGATCACCGACGCGATCCTGGCCGAGGTCAGCGACGTGGTGATCAACTACTCGACCGGCGCGATCGGCGTCCCGGTCGAGAAGCGGATCGCGTACCTGCGGGAGCTCAAGCCCGACGTCGGCGCGCTCAACATGGGCTCGATGAACTACGCGAAGTACTCGCGGCGCCGCAAGGGCTTCGTCTTCAAGGCCGTGTTCGAGAACTCGTTCGACACGATCGTCGCGCTGCTGGAGGCGATGAACGCGAGCGGCATCCGCCCGGAGCACGAGTGCTTCGACTCCGGCCACCTCGCGAACCTCGACCCGCTGCTCGACATGGGCGTGCTGCGCCCGCCACTGCAGGTGTCGTGCGTGATGGGGGTGACCGGCGGGATCCGGCCGACCGCGCGCAACCTCGCCCACATGGCCGAGCAGGTCCCCGACGTGCCGCACCAGTGGGGCGTGATCGGCGTCTCGCGCGAGCAGTGGATGCTCGTGGCGGCGGCGCTGGCGCTCGGCGGCAACGTCCGCGTGGGCCTGGAGGACAACTTCTACCTGCCTGATGGTCAGATGGCGCGCTCGAACGGCGAGCTCGTGGCCAAGGCGCGTGCGATGGCCGAGGACGCGGGCCGGCGCGTCGCGACCGTGGCCGAGACCCGCGAGCTGCTCGGCATCCGGACGACTCACCGTGGCCGCCAGTCGGCGAGCCTGGATGGCGAGCGGCGGCCCACGTGAGCGCGCTCGACGGCCTGCGCGTCCTCGACCTCTCGCGCCTGCTGCCCGGCGGGTTCTGCTCGCTGCTGCTGGCCGACTTCGGCGCGGATGTGATCAAGGTCGAGGACACCAAGGCCGGCGACTACGTGCGCGCCGACCCGCCGGCCTTCCACGCGCTCAACCGGGGCAAGCGGTCGATTCGGCTCGACCTCAAGACGCCCGGCGGCCGTGACGCGCTGCTGCGGCTCGCCCGCGACGCCGACGTGCTGCTGGAGTCGTTCCGGCCGCGCGTGCTGGACCGCCTGGGCGTCGGCTACGAGCGCCTGCGCGACGAGAACCCGCGGCTCGTCTACTGCGCGATCACCGGCTACGGCCAGGACGGGCCGTTCGCCGCGCGGGCCGGGCACGACACGAACTACCTGGCGCGGATCGGGCTGCTCGACCTGACCGGCGACCCGGACGGGCCACCCGTCCAGGCGGCCGGCCAGATCGCCGACCTCGGCGGCGGCGCGCTGATGGCCGCGTTCGGCATCCTCGCGGCGCTGCGCGAGCGCGACCGGTCGGGCGAGGGGCAGTTCGTCGACGTGTCCATGACCGACGGCGCGCTGTCGTGGCTGGCGATGGATGCCGCGCGTCTGCTCGCCGGGGGCGCCGCGCCGGAGCGCGGGGGCACGCCGCTCGCGGGCGGGCTCATCTGCTACCGCCCGTACCGCTGCGCCGACGGGTGGGTCGCGTTCGGAGCGCTGGAGCCCAAGTTCTGGCGCGCCTGGTGTGAGGGCGTCGGCAGGCCGGAGCTCGGCGATCGCCAGTTCGACCCGGTGGGCTCCGAGACGCATCGGGCGGTCGAGGCGATCTTCGCCGAGCGCACACGCGCGGAGTGGGAGGCGTTCAACGACGAGCACGACTGCTGCCTGGAGCCGGTGCTGACGCTCGGCGAGGCGCTGGAGACCGAGCTCGTCCGTGCCCGGGGGATGGTGGTGGACGGGACGCTCCTCGGCACGCCCGTGAAGCTCTCGCGCACGCCCGCCGACCCGACCCGTGCCGGCGGTCCGCCGCTCGGCGCGGACACCGACGCCGTGCTGGCGGAGGCCGGCTTCGGCGCCGGCGAGATCGCCGCGCTGCGCGCCGCCGGAGCCGTCGCGTGACCGTGGCTGCGGCCGCCTTGGCGGGGGTGGTCGTGTGATCGGGTTCTACGAGCCGCTGGGTGAGGGCCGCTTCCGCTCGACCCCGCACACGCGCGGCCCGTGGGACCCGGCGTTCCAGCACGCCGGCCCGCCGGCGGCTCTCCTCGGCCGCGCGATCGAGCGCTGCGAGCCCCGCGACGGCTTCGTGCCGGCGCGGCTCACGTTCGAGATCCTGCGGGCGGTCCCGGTCGCGGATGTCCAAGTCACCGCTCGGGTCGTGCGGCCCGGCCGGTCGGTCGAGCTGCTCGAGGGCGAGCTGAGCGTCGAGTCCGAGCCGGTGATGACGGTCCGGGCCTGGCGCGTCAAGGCGACGACGGCGCCTGACGTGGACCGCGACCCGCCGCCGCCCCCGCGGCCGGACGAGGCGACCCCGCTTCCGCCGGAGATGGAGGCGTTCGGCTACGGCCACGCGGTCGAGCTGCGCTTCGCGGCCGGCGGGTGGTGGCAGCACCGCCCGGCGACCGTGTGGACGCGGCTCCGGGTCCCGGTCGTCACCGGCGAGGAGCCGACCGGGGTCCAGCGCGTGCTCGCGGTCGCCGACTCCGGGAACGGCGTCTCTGCCGTCCTTCCGTTCGACCGCTGGCTGTTCATCAACACCGAGCTGACCGTTCACTTCCGGCGCCCGCCGCGCGGCGAGTGGATCTGCCTCGACGCCGAGACGTCGATCGCCCACGGTGGCGCCGGCCTCGCGCGGTCGGTGCTCAGCGACGACGACGGTGTGGTGGCGCAGGGCGCGCAGGCGCTGCTGGTCGCTCCGCGTGGCGCCTGATCCACTCGTGCATGGCGACCGCGGACGCGGCCGCCGCGTTGATCGAGCGTGTGGAGCCGAACTGGCGGATCGCGAGCACGGCCGTGCTCAGCTCGCGTGCCTCGGCCGACAGGCCCGGGCCTTCCTGGCCGAACAGCAGGACGCAGCGCTCGGGGAGCTCGTACGCGTCGATCGGCTCGGCGCCCGGCAGGTTGTCGATCCCGAGCACCGGCAGGTCGCGCCCGCGCGTCCACTCCGCGAACGCGGCCAGCGTCGCGTGGTGGCGGACGTGCTGGTAGCGGTCGGTGACCATCGCCCCGCGGCGGTTCCAGCGGCGGCGGCCGACGATGTGGACCTCGGCGGCGAGGAACGCGTTCGCGTTGCGCACGACCGTCCCGATGTTCAGGTCGTGCTCCCAGTTCTCGATCGCCACGTGGAAGGGATGCCGCCGGGCGTCGAGGTCCGCGATGATCGCATCGCGCCGCCAGTAGCGGTAGCGGTCGACGACGTTGCGCCGGTCCCCACCCGCGAGCAGCGAGGGATCGAGCCGGGGGTCGTCCGGCCAGGGCTCGGGGTGGGGGCCGACGCCTACGTCACGCTGCTCGTCCACGCAGGGTGACGGTACCGAGGCGCGGGCGCGGTCGGTCGGACACGGAGAGGATCCCGCCGAGGAAGGTCAGCAGGACCAGCGCGATCATGATCGCCTGCGGCCACGGGAACTCGCTCGGTGCCGCGCCCGGCGCCGGCGCCACGGTGAGCGGCGAGATGCGGTGCGGGACCGCCTCGGTGAACCCGTCGTAGAAGCGCGTCCTCCAGGTGCCCTCGGACGGGAACGTGACGTCGGCGACGTAGGTGCCGACCGTGCGCGTCGGCCGCGCGGGGAAGGTCTTGACGACCCCCTCGCCATTGTCGATCCGGACGCTCGGCGTCACGTCGGCCATCGGCGTGATGCCGTGCTGCTTGACGATCAGCTCGACCCGCCAGGGCTCGCCGGCCACGAGCCCGCTGGGCGACTCCCCCAGCTCGACGGTGGCCCAGCCGCCGGCATACGCGGTGCCGGTTGTGGCGGCGAAGGCGAGGAGCAGCACGAAGACGATGCGGCTCATAGGTCTCATACGAGGGCTACACCGCGCGCCGTCCGCGCGTTCCCGTCTACCAGTACACGTCGTGGCGCTCCATCACGCCCCAGCCCTCGCGCAGCTCGCCGGCGCCCGGGACCTCGCCCGCGAAGGTTCCGAACGGCTGCTCGTAGGCGGAGCGGATGAGGAGGTAGTTCTCCCGCCGCGCGCGGGTGGCGACCGCCGTGAAGCGCAGGTCGTCGACCGCTGAGAGGCCGGCGAACCGGACCGGCGACACCTCGTGCGGCTCCCCGGCGACCCAGACCGCGCGCTCGGAGCCCGTCGGGGCGTCGTGGATCCCGTCGACGAGGTTCCACGTCACCGGCTCGCCGCTCGCCAGCGTGCCGACGCCCGCCGACCAGCGCCACGCCGTGTGACGCGCGTGGTAGCCGGCGGACTCGTCGAGGATGCCGGGCAGGTCGAACGCCCGCCCCTGGAACCGCCCGCGGACGCGGACGGGCCGCTTTCGCGTCCATGCGTACTGGCGGCCGTGCGGCGAGACGACCTCGATCTCGGCGCCCGGCGAGAGCTCGAGCTCGAGCCGACCGCGGCCTTCCTGCAGCCGCCGGCCATCCCACACCGCCCACCACGAGAACGGCACGATCCCGATCCGCCCGCGCGTCACGCACAGCATCAGCTCGGGCCCGTAGGCGCCGACGTAGGTCCACCGTTTCAGCGGCCGCCCGCCGCGCAGCAGCGGCATCCGGTCTGGAGGCACGGGGCGCGCGGCCATGCGCGGTATCCTCCCGGACAACGAGGTTGACTGACCAGTCAATCCGGCGGGTATGTCCCCCCGGGACATACCCCCAAGGGAATCGCCCCGGGCGATTCCCCGGGGAAGGAGACCGCCGTGCGCGCCGCCGCCGTCCAGCTCACGTCCACCGCAGATCGCGAGCGCAACCTCGCCACCGCCGACCGGCTGACGCGTGCGGCCGCCGCCAGCGGGGCCGAGCTGGTCGTGCTCCCCGAGAAGTGGGCCGTGCTCGGCACGCCGGAGGAGACCGCCGCCGGCGCCGAGCCGTTCGACGGGCCGGCGCTCGCCTGGGCGCGCGAGACCGCGCGCGAGCTGGGCATCGACCTCGTGGCCGGCTCGATCGCCGAGCGCGTGCCCGGCCGGGAGAAGGGCGCCAACACCTCGGCCCACATCGGCCCCGACGGCGAGGTCCGCGCGGTCTACCGCAAGGTCCACATGTTCGACGTCGAGGTCGGCGGCCGCACGTACCGCGAGTCCGAGCACGAGGAGGGCGGCGACGAGCTGGTGGTGAGCGAGACCGCCGGCGGCGTCGAGGTCGGGATGAGCGTCTGCTACGACCTGCGCTTCCCCGAGCTGTACCGGATCCTTGCCGTCCGCGGCGCGCGCATCCTCACCGTGCCGGCGGCGTTCACGCTCGCGACCACGCGCGACCACTGGGAGGTGCTCCTGCGTGCGCGCGCGATCGAGGACCAGGCGTTCGTGATCGCCGCCAACCAGGTCGGCGAGCACGCGCCGGGGTACCGCTCCGGCGGGCGGTCGATGATCGTCGACCCCTGGGGCGTCGTGCTCGCGCAGGCGCCGGATACCGAGACGTTCGTGACCGCGGACCTCGACCTCGAGCGGCAGGCCGACATCCGCCGCACGCTCCCGTCGCTCGCCAACCGCCGCCCGCAGGCCTACGCGTGGCCGCAGGAGGTGCACGCGTAGTGGTTCTTCCCGTGGGTCGTGGCGCGCTCGGGCGGTCGCTGGCGGCGCGTGGCAAGGACGCAGATCCGCAGGAATCCCTCTGGGATTTCAAGGGTCGAGGACGCCGCCAGGCGGCGATCAGCGGCCGATCCGAGCGTGTCAGGACTCGCGGGAGGGACCGCTACGTGGCCACGCCGGCCCGGGCGCCCGTCGACAAGCGGCGCATCATCCTCGACGCCGCCGTCCGCGTCTTCGCCCGGCAGGGCTTCCACACGTGCCGGGTCTCGGACATCGCGGACGAGGCGGGCGTGGCGTACGGGCTCGTCTACCACTACTTCCAGTCCAAGGACGAGGTGCTCGACACGCTGTTCCTCGAGCGCTGGGACGTGATGCTCGACGCCATCCGCGAGGTCGACGCCTCCGACGAGCCCGCCCGCGCCAAGCTGCGCGCGATCGCCTCCTTCATCATCGAGTCCTACCGCCATGACCCGGACGTGATGAAGGTGATCATCGTCGAGGTCACGCGCGCGGCGAACTCGTTCGGCGCCGTGCACCTGGCGAAGATCAGCGAGGCCTACGGTCAGATCAGCGGCATCGTCGAGCAGGCCCAGCGGCGCGGCGAGTTCCGCGACTCCGTGAGCCCTGAGTTCGCGGCGATGGCGTTCTACGGCGCGATCGAGCAGGTCCTCACGGGCTGGATCTTCGGCACGCTCGACCAGGGCGAAGGCGCCTACGAGCGGGCGAAGGACTACGTCGTCGTGACCATCTGCGACGGTCTCGAGGCCCGATCGTCATAAGAGCCCGGATCGAACGACGCAACGCCCGGAGCGCCGATTTCGACCCGGACTCTTAGTATCCGCGCTCATGACGGACAACGAGATGGTCAAGCGGCTGATGTGGTCCGGGCTGCTCGCGGGCCTCGGCGCGCTGGCGTCGGTCGCCACGTCGAAGGTCGCGGCCGTGATTTGGCGCCGGGCCTTCGGGGAAGATCCCCCGGAATGAGCGAGGACCCGGACAAGACGACGCCCGCCGAGGCACGCGGCGCCGAGCTGCGCGAGAACATCGCGCTGACCGACGCGCGACGCACCGAGGAGGAGCGCGCGAAAGCCGAGCAGGAGGCCAAGAAGGCGACCGAGAAGGCGGAGAAGCTCGAGGAACAGGAGAAGCGCCAGTACGAGAAGGCGCAGCGCCTCCACGAGCAGGCCGACACCGCTCGCGCCGCCGCTCCCACTCCGCCGCCGATGTCGCGGGCCGCCGCCGTCTCCGGCCAGCGCACCGAGGTGCTGGTCGGCGCCGCGTTCGTCGGCTCGTTCCTCGTGGCCCGCATCCTCAAGCGCATCTTCGACTGACATGACCAACGACACCGACAACTCAGACCTCGGGCAGGCGATCCAGGACGTCACGGACAAGGCCTCGCTGATCATCCGCGAGGAGATCGAGCTCGCCAAGACCGAGGTGATCGAGAAGGTCACCAAGCTCATCCAGGGCGCCGTCGTGGGGATCGTCGCCGGCATCTTCGCCGTGTTCGGGCTCGTCTATCTACTGCACTCGGCGTCGTGGGCGATCTGGCAGGTCGTCGACGGCAACGACAACTTCTGGATCGGGTTCCTGGTCGTCGCGGTGGTCCTCTTCGTGCTCGGGGCGCTCGCCGGCTTCATCGCCACCCGCCTCGTCAAGCGCGGCGCGCCGCCGACGCCCCAGATGGCGATCGAGGAGGGCAAGCTGATCAAGGAGACCGTCACGACCTCCCACCCGGCGATCCCGCAGGGGCCGCAAAGCTGATGGCCGAGACGCGCTCCCCGGAGGAGATCCGGCAGTCGATCGAGGCCAACCGCGTCGAGCTCGGGCAGGCGGTCGAGCGCCTCCGCGGCGAGGTGACCAAGGCCACCGACTGGCGCGGGCAGCTCGAGCGCCACCGCAAGGAGGTCCTGATCGGCGCGGCCGTGGCGGGCTTCGTGCTCGGCGGCGGGATCGCGGCGGTGACCGGCCTGCTCACCGGCCGGCGCAAGTCCCGCGAGTACTAGGGGAACACTGGCCCAAAGGGCCAGGTTCCCCTGCGGGTGTTCGCCCGGAGGGCGAAACCCGCGGCGGCAGGCTTTGGGCGCTCGGCGGCGAATGCGGGGGCGAGCGCGGTGAGTGCCCCTGCCATCAGCCAGCCCCTGAGTGTCCGCGCGGTGCTCCGCGTGGTGCTGATCGTCGTCGCGGTGGCGCTGACGCTGTGGCTCATGTACCTGCTGCGCCAGCCGCTGACGTGGATCTTCATCGCCGGCTTCCTGGCCATCGCGCTGTCGGGCCCGGTCAACTTGCTCTCGCGCCGCATGCGCCGCGGTTTCGCGGTGGCGATCGTCTACGTCCTGCTGATCCTGACGCCGTTCGCGCTGATCGGCCTGCTCGTGCCACCGATCGTCACGCAGGCCAACAACCTCGTGCAGAACCTGCCGGACTACGCGCAGGAGATCACGCAATTCGTCAACGAGAACGACCGCCTGCGCCAGCTCCAGGACGACTACGACATCACCGGCCGGCTCGAGGAGGAGGCGGGCAAGCTGCCGGCTCGGCTCGGCGACGCGGCAGGCGTGCTGGGCGACATCGGCGTCGGCCTCGTCAACTCGATCTTCGCCGCCGTCACGATCCTCGTGCTGTCGCTCTTCATGATGAGCAGCGGCCGCCGTTTCATCGACGCCTGGATCCGCGAGTACCGGCCGGACCGCGAGGAGTGGCTGCACCGGCTGTTCGGGCGGATCGCCAACGCGATCGGCAACTACGTCGCCGGTGCGCTGCTCCAGGCCACCGTGGCGGGCGTGACGAGCTGGCTGATGCTGATCATCCTCGGCGTCGACTACGCGCTGCCGCTCGCCGTGATCGTGTTCCTGCTCGACCTCATCCCGCTCGTCGGCGCCACGATCGGCGCCGTGGTGGTCGGCGTCGTGACGGTGTTCGGCGACTTTCCCGTCGACACGATCATCTGGGCGATCTACGCCATCGTCTACCAGCAGGTGGAGAACAACATCATCCAGCCGCGGATCCAGGCGAGGGCCGTGCAGGTGGATCCGCTCGTGGTGCTGATCTCCGTGCTCTTCGGCTCGGCGCTGATGGGCGTGCTGGGGGCGCTGCTGGCGATCCCGGTGGCGGCGTCGATCCAGATCACCTACCGCGAGTACCGCGCCCTGCGCCGCCAGTCCCCGCCGCCCGTCGCTACACCCGGCCCAGGACCGAGCCCCGCAACGCCGTGACGCCGAACAGCCCCGGGCCCACGTGGGCGCCGATCACGGGGCCGATCTCGGACACGAACTCCGGCGGACGGCCGTAGAGCTCCTGCCCACGCTCGGCGAGCCGGCCGGCGACCTCGTGGGCCTGGATGTGCTGGACGAAGAACACGTCCGCGCCTGAGTCGCGGAGGGTGCGCAGGTGGTCGACCATCCGCTCGAACGCGCGGCCGGCCGTCCGGACGCGCTCGATCGGCAGGATCTCGCGGTCGATCGCGAGGATCGGCTTGATCTTCAGCGCCGAGCCGATCCACGCCTGCGCGCCGCCGATCCGCCCGCCGCGCCGCAGGTACTCGAGCGTGTCGACCGCGAAGATGATCTTCATCTCCACGCGCAGCTTGCGTGCGGTGGCGGCGGCGCCCGCCAGGTCCGCCCCGTCGAGCGCCGCGTTGCGGGCGGCGATCGCCATCAGCCCGTGCCCGGCGCAGCCGATGTCAGAGTCCAGCACCTCGATCCGCTCCGGCGCGATCCCGCGCTCGACCAGCGCGTCGCGGGCCTGGCGGGCCGACTCCACCGTTCCCGAGATCCCGCCCGAGAGGTGGATCGAGAGGACGTCGTCGCCGGCCTCGAGCAGCGGCTCGTAGACGGTCAGGAAGTCGCCCACCGACGGCTGCGACGTGCTCGGCAGCGTGGACGCCGTGCGCATGTGGTCGTAGAACGCGTCGTAGTCGGGCAGGTCGATCTCGCGGTCCGTCCGGCCGTCCCAGTTGACGTACAGCGAGACCAGATGGATGTCGTGCCGCGCGATCACCTCGGCGGGCAGGTAATGCGTCGTGTCGGTGACCACTGCGACGCCGGGCATCGCGGGCAGCCTATCCTCGCGCCCGTGTCTCGCGTCCTCGTGACCGGTGCGACGGGCTTCATCGGCTCGCACGTCGTGCGGGCGCTGCTGGCGCGCGGCGACGACGTGCGCGTGGCGGTCCGCGGCAGCTCGCAGACGAACGCGCTGGAGGGAGCCGACGTCGAGCGCGTGACCGCCGACGTCGGCGACCGGGCGGCGCTCCGGCGCGCCGTGCGGGGCGTCGCGCGCGTGTTCCACGTCGCCGGCACGACGAACCTGCGCATGCCGGCTGACCAGCTCCTGCGGATCAACGCCGAGGGCACGCGCAACGTGCTCGAGGCGTCGCTCGCGGCGGGGGTCGAGCGTGTGGTGCACACCTCGTCGGTCGCGGCGATCGGGCCGGCGCGGAGAGGCGGCGCGCTCGACGAGCGGCACGTGCGGTCCGGCCCGTTGGGGATCCCGTACGCCGACTCCAAGCACGCCGCGGAGGTCGAGGCGCTGCGGGTGGCCGCGCGGGGTCTCGACGTCGTGCTCGCGTGCCCGGCCCACGTGTTCGGCGCCGGCGACGACCGCCGCTCGTCGACCGAGGTCGTGCGCCGCTTCCTGCTCCGCCGCATACCGGCGTATGTGGACGGCGCGATCTGCATCGTCGACGTCGAGGACGTCGCCGCCGGGCTGCTGCTGTGCGACGAGCGCGGCGTCGCGGGGGAGCGGTACATCCTCGGCACGCGCAACTACACGTGGCAGCGGTTGTTCGGCGAGCTGCAGCAGATCTCCGGCGTCGAGGGTCCGCCGCTGCGGCTGCCGGTATCGGTGGCGCTGGCTCTGGCCGAGGGGGCCGTCCGCGCAGGGTGGGCGGGCCTAATAACGCCGGTGACGCCCGCCGAGATCCGGGCCGCGGCGCACTGGTGGACGTACCGGTCGGCCAAGGCGCGGCGCGAGCTGGGGTGGGAGACGCGGCCGCACGAGGACACGGTGGAGGCGACGGTGCGCTACCACCAGGAGCGGCTCGGCGACCGCCCTGGCAAGCGGCAGCCGCTGCCGCTGCGGGTGGTAGGCCGCGTCGTGCGCGAGGTCGTCCGGTGATCCTCTACCGCTGCCACACGCCGACGGACTGGCTCTGCCCGTGCGGCCGCGTGGCGCGCGAGCTGCGCCGGCGGGGGATCGAGGTCGACGAGCGGCGCGTCCCGCGGCGGAAGTCCGCGCGCGAGGAGGTTGACGCGCTGACCGGGCAGGACCGCGTGCCGCTGCTCGTGATCGGGCGCGAGGCGATCTGCGACTCGCGGCGGATCGTCGACCACCTGCGCTGGCGTGACGCTACTCAGGCGTCTGACCCTGCCCGACGCTACTCAGGCGTCTGACCCCGCCCGGGGTCAGACCCCCTAGCGGTAACGCGCCACGTTTGTCGCTTGCGCGTGGCACCGTCGTCGGTAGGGTGAACGCGGCGCGGAGGGCGTCGCGACGACAGACGGAGGCCTCCATGAAGTACCTGCTCACCATCTACAACGACGAGTCCGGCTTCGCGGATGCCACGCCCGAGGACGTGCAGCAGGTGATGGCGGCGTATGAAGCGTTCGGCCGCGAGGTCAGCGAGGCCGGCGCCATGCTCGGCGGCGAGGGCCTGCAGCCGAGCAGCACCGCCACCACGGTCCAGGTCCGCGACGGCAACGCGATCACCAGCGACGGGCCGTTCGCCGACACGCGCGAGCAGCTCGGCGGCTACTACCTGCTCAAGTGCCGCGACCTCGACGAGGCGATCGGCTGGGCCGGCAAGATCCCGGGCGCCCAGAACGGCACGATCGAGGTCCGGCCGGTGATGGACTACGAGGCCATGGGCACGCCGACCGAGGGCGAGGTCCACGAGGGCGCGCGATGAAGTACCTGCTGTTGCTGTACGGCGACGAGGGCCGCTGGACGAACCTGTCGCCCGACGAGTCGGCTGATTCGATGAAGCTCTGGACCGCGTACGGCCAGGAGCTCGTCGACCGCGGCGCGTTCATCGCCGGCGAGGCGCTCCAGCCGACACCGACTGCGAAGACCGTCCGGATCCAGAGTGGTGAGGTCATGCGCACCGACGGGCCGTTCGCGGAGACGCGCGAGCAGCTCGGCGGGTTCTACATGCTCGAGTGCAAGGACCTCGAGGAGGCGCTCGCCTGGGCCGCGAAGGTGCCGGAGCTCGACGGCGGCGGCTCGGTCGAGGTCCGCGCGGTCATCGACTTCGAGGCCGCCGGCTCCGAAGCGCCGAGCGCTGAGGCGTCCCAGGCCTGAGCCCGAACCACCGATTCCCGCGGCCCCTCGCCACCGTGGCCGTTCGCCAGAGCCAATCGTCCGCGATCCCAGGTGACCCGCCACAACGGATGCGCGGCCGATTGTCTCTGACTCGGCCCATGGCGCTGAGGGATCCACGGTTGATGGGTGGTCCGGGCTGAGTGCTCCAGGGGCAGCGATCGACCGCCTGTTCCGGCGCGAGTCGGGCCAGGCGGTCGCCGTCCTCGCCCGCGCGTTCGGCGACCTCGACCGCGCCGAGGAGGCGGTCCAGGACGCGTTCCTCGTCGCGCTCGAGCGCTGGCCGCGCGACGGCGTGCCGTCCAACCCGGCGGCGTGGATCGCGACCACCGCCCGCAACCGCGCGATCGACCGGCTGCGCGGCGAGCGGCGCACGACGCCGGTGGCGGCCGCCCACGACCTCGTCGCCCCGGACACGCTCGGTCGTGACCTCGTCGCCCCGGACGCGCTCGCGCGGATAGAGGCGTTCGAGCCGGCGACCTCGATCCCCGACGAGCGGCTCGAGCTGATCTTCGCGTGCTGTCACCCGGCGCTCGCGCCGGAGTCGCGGGTGGCGCTCACGCTACGCGCGCTCGGCGGCCTGTCGACGCGCGAGGTGGCGCGGGCGTTCCTGGTCTCCGAGGAGGCGATGGCGCAGCGGCTCCAGCGTGCCAAGCGCAAGCTGCGGGGAGCGGGCATCCGCTTCGAGCTCCCGCGCGAGGCGGACCTGCCGGCGCGCCGCGCGTCGGTGCTCGCCACGCTCTACCTGATCTTCAACGAGGGCTACGCGGCGACGGCCGGCGAGGCCCTCGTGCGGCGCGAGCTGTGCGCGGAGGCGATCCGGCTCACGCGCGTGCTGTGCACGCTGATGCCCGACGAGCCGGAGGCGCTGGCGCTGCTCGCGCTGATGCGGCTGCACGACTCGCGGCGCGACGCGCGGGTGGGGCCCGACGGCGAGCTCGTCCTGCTCGCCGACCAGGACCGCTCCCGCTGGGACGTCGCCGCGATCGCCGAGGGCACGGCGCTGGTGGAGCGCGCGCTCGCGCTCGGCGGCGGCGGGCCGTACGCGCTGCAGGCGTTCATCGCCGCCCAGCACTCGAGGCCGGCCGGGCCGGACTGGCACCGCGTGGTCGCGGCCTACGATCGGCTGGCGCGGGTGCTGGGCGGGCCGGTGGTGGCGCTCAACCGGGCGGTGGCTGTGGCAATGGCGTCGGGTCCGGAGGCCGGCCTGGCGCAGATGGACGAGCTGGCCGGCGAGCTCGACGGCTACCACCTCTTCCACTCGGCCCGGGCCGACATGCTGCGCCGGCTCGGGCGGCGCGAGGAGGCGACGACGGCCTACGAGCGCGCGCTGGCGCTGGCGGCGAACCCGGTCGAGCAGGCGTTCCTGCGTCGGCGGCTCGAGGAGGTCACGCGTCCATCAGGCTGAGCGCCTCTTCGTGACCGTGGAGGCGCTCGCGCAGCGTCTTGCGCAGGCCGGAGTGCAGCTGCGAGACACGCGACTCGGTCACGCCGAGCACGTCTCCGACCTCGCGCAGCGTGAGGTGCTTGACGTAGAGCAGCACGCAGATCTCCTGCTCGCGCGTGTTCAGCGTGTCAAACGCCTCGCGGAACGCGCGCTTGGTGTCGGTGATCATCGCGGCGTGCTCGGGCCGCAGGCGCTCATCGCCGGACTCGATGAGGTCCACGCGCTCGACGCCGCCGTCGTCGTCGTGGACTTCGTTCGACGTGGCGTTCAGCGAGGCGACGTCGGCGCGCGCGAGGTCGGCCCGGTGGGCGCGCAGCTCCTCGACCGTCACAGCCAGCGCGTCGGCGAGCTCCTCGTCGCTCGGCTCGCGGTGGTGGATGGCGCGGAAGGACCGGACCGCCTTTCCGACCTCGCGGTCGAAGCGGCGGACCGAGCGCGGGGCCCAGTCCTGCCGGCGCAGCTCGTCGAGCACGGCGCCGTGGATGCGCGTCCACAGGAACTGCTCCAGCGTGGCGCCCTTGGCGGGGTCATAGCGGTCGATCGACGTGATGAGCGCTTCGAGGCCGCGGGAGATGTAGTCGTCGGCCTCCTGGTGGGACGGGACCTCGCGGATCTTGCGGTAGACGATGTACTTGACCAGAGGCGCGTAGGTCATGATCAGCCGGTCGCGAAGCCGCGAATCGCCGGTCCGCTGGTACCGGCGCCAGAGGCTCAGAGCCTCGGCCTGCGAGAACCGGCGCGTGGCCGGCGCTGTTGCTGTGCTGGACACCCGGTATTGACTTCCCGTCGAGAACGGCCATTACACCTGCAACCAGTCTGAGGTCAGACTGATTCGCATAGCTAATTAGGGGTCAGACCCCCTTACTACGGCGAGTAATACGGGGGTCAGACCCCCTTACGGGATCAGGACCCACTTGCGGGCCGGGCCGTCGTTGCCGGCGGCCAGCGCCTGCTGGAGGTCGTCGAGGCCGATCGGGCCGGCGGCGAGCGCTCGCCAGTCGACCGCTCCCTCGGCGAGAAGCGCCAGCGCGCGGTCGACCTCGTCGGGCGAGTGGTGGAAGGCGCCCCGGAGGTCGAGCTCCTCGTAGTGGAGCGGGCGGGTGGGGAGGCTGGCGTCGGTTCCGGCCTTGCAGCCGCCGACGAAGACGACGCAGCCGCCGGGTGCGCAGGCCTGGACGGCGGCGCGCCACGCGTCCGGCCGGCCCACGGCCTCGAACACGACGTCGTGGTCGGCGAGCGCCTCCGCGCTCATCGCACCTGTCGCCTCGGCTTGGGCGCGACGTTCCGCGTGCCGGTCGGCCACCGTAACCGTCCGGCCCTCGGCGACCAGCAGCGCCGCCAGCATCTGCCCCATCGGCCCGCCGCCGAGCACGCCCACGTCCGGCGCGACCGGCTTGGCCGGCGCGCGGGCGATGGCGTGGACGGCCGCGGCGAGCGGCTCGGCCATCGCGCCGGCCGCGGGCTCGAGCCCGTCCGGCACGCGGTGGAGCGCCGCCTCGGGTGCCGCGATCCGCTCCGCGAAGCCGCCGAAGATCCAGCGCGGCTCGCGGCAGATCTGCGGCCGCCCCGCCGCGCACGCGCGGCAGCGACCGCAGGCAACGCTGTCGCCCACCAGCACGCGCTCGCCGGTGTCCTCGCGGACGCCGCACATCTCATGGCCGAACGCCGCCGGATACGGCCCGAGCAGCGGATGCCCGCGGCGCCAGGTCTTGACGTCGGTCCCGCACGTCGTCGCCGCCTCGATCCGGACCACGACCTCGCCCGGCCCCGCCACGGGATCCGCGACGTCGAGGACGCGCAGGTCCTCGTCGCCGAACAGCAGCGCCACCCTCACGGGCGCGCCGGCCTCATGGTCGACGCTCGCGAGGGGCGCGCCCGATTCGTGGCCGCCACCCTCAAGGGATGACGACCGCCTTCAACGCGCGACCGTCGCGCTGAGCGGCGAGCGCGGCGCCGGTGTCCTCGAGCGGGAAGCGGGCCGTGATCAGCTCGTCGACCGGCACCGCTCCGCGACGCAGCAGCGCGAGCGCGGCGCGCATGTCGGCCGGCCCGGCGGACCAGCTCGCGGTGAGCCGCAGCTCGCGCGAGAACACGGTCCAGCCGTCCACTCCGAGCGCCTCGCCGGGCGGCGGCGGCGCGTAGAGGCAGAGCGCGCCGCCGGGCGCCAGCGCCTCGGCCGCTCCCGCGATCGCCGCCGCGCTCTCGGTGCACACCATCGCGACGTCGACCGGCTCGTTGCCGTGCGCGGTCGCGCCCCACGCCTCGGCGCGCGCGAGCCGCGCGGGATCGGGCTCGCGGACCCACACCGCCTCGACACCGCGCGCGTGGGCGGCCGCGATCTGCAGGAGCCCGCTGCAGCCGGCGCCCACCACGAGCAGGCTGTCGCCGGGCCGCATCCCGGCCCGCGCCTGGGCGCGGAGCGCGCAGCCGAGCGGCTCGGTCACCGTCGCGGCGACCGGGTCCAGCCCGTCGAGCGGCAGCAGCTCGTCGACCAGGTCGGCCTCGATCCGCACGTACTCGGCGAACCCGCCGGGGTCGAGCCCGGTCCCGCGGTACCGCTCGCACAGCGTCTCGTGGCCATGCAGGCAGCGCCGGCACTCGCCGCATGGCGCATGGTGGTGGATCGCCACCCGGTCGCCGACCGCCACACCCACTACATCGGCCCCGACCTCGACCACCTCGCCGGCCGGCTCGTGCCCGAGCACGGCCGGCAGCTTCGCGCGCCCGTACCAGCCGACGTCCGACCCGCAGGTGGCGCACGCGAGCACGCGGCAGACGACGTCGCCCGGCCCGCACACGGGGTCCGGCCGCTGCTCGATCCGCGTGTCGCCGGGCGCGACGGTGAGCGCGACCCTCACGCCACCCTCGCGACGCTGTCGACCGTGACCGGCGACGCCACGCCGCGCTCGGTCACAAGCGCCCACACCAGTTCGGCAGGCGTGACGTCGAAGGCCGGGTTCAAGCAAGCGGTGCCCGCGACGGTGAGCAGCGCGCCGCCCGCGGCGCGCACCTCGTCGGCATGGCGCTCCTCGATCTCGATCCCGTCGCCTGACGGCAGCCGCAGGTCCACCGACGACGACGGCCCGGCGACCAGGAACGGGACCCCGGCCGCGCGCGCCGCCAGCGCGAGCCCGTACGTCCCGACCTTGTTGGCCACGTCGCCGTTCGCCGCCACGCGGTCGAAGCCGGTGATCACGGCCTGCGCGGCCCCGCCGCGCAGCAGCCCGGCCGCCGCGGCGTCGACCAGCAGCGCGTGCTCGATCCCGAGCCGGCCGAGCTCCCACACCGTGAGTCTCGAGCCCTGCAGGAGCGGCCGCGCCTCGCACGCGAGCACGCGGACGGCCCGCCGGTCGGCCAGCTCGGCGATCACCGCCAGCGCCGTGCCGCGGCCGGAGGCGGCCAGCGCGCCGCTGTTGCAGTGCGTCATCAGGGTGACCGGCCCGGGCGGGAGCACGGTCTCGAGGAGGTCGGCGCCGTGACGCGCGAGCGCGGCGCTGGCCGCCTCGTCCTCGCGGTGGATCGCCTCGGCGGCGGCGCGCGCCGCACTCGCCATCTCGTCGGGCGCGGCCGCCGCCGCCGCCACCACCCGCTCCACCGCCCAGCCGAGGTTGCGCGCCGTCGGCCGGGCGCCCGCGAGCACCGCGGCGCCGCGCTCGAGCGCCTCCACGGTCGGCGTCCGCGCCACCTCCATCGCCAGGCCGTAGGCGGCGGCGACCCCGATCAGCGGCGCGCCGCGCACCGCGAGCCGCCGGATCGCCTCCGCGGTGTCGGCGGCGCCGGACAGCGTGATCACGACCTCCTCGGCGGGCAGGCGCGTCTGGTCGAGCAAGTGCAGCGCGCGGCCGTCCCAGCGCAGGGCCGGGCGCGTGTCGAGGCGAGGCGTCGTGGCCATCGGGCACGATGCTAAGCGATGACCCTCGCTCTCCAGGCCACCGACGTGCGCAAGTCGTACGGGTCGATCCAGGCGCTCAAGGGCGTGAGCCTCGAGGTCAGCGAGGGCGAGCTCGTCGGGCTGCTTGGGCCCAACGGGGCAGGGAAGTCGACGCTCGTGAAGATCGCCTGTGGCCTGGTGCGGCCCACCGCCGGCGCCGCGACGATCGCGGGCGCGCCGGCGGGGTCGCCCGAGGCGCACCGTGCGCTCGGCTACCTCGCCGAGCTGTTCCGCTTCCCGGACTGGCTGACTGCCGACGAGCTGCTCGGCATGCACCAGCGGCTCGCGGCGTCGGACGGCGGCGCCGTCGAGCGCGAGCGGCTGCTCGACGCGGTCGGCCTGCGCGATGCGACCGCACGCCGCGTGGGCGCGATGTCGAAGGGCATGCAGCAGCGGCTCGGCATCGCGCAGGCGATGGTCGGCAGCCCGCGCGTGCTCCTGCTCGACGAGCCCACGAGCGCGCTCGACCCGGCTGGGCGGCGGACCGTGCGGCGGCTGCTCGAGGACCTGCGGGCAAGCGGCGTGGCCGTGCTGCTGAACTCGCACCTGCTCTCCGAGGTCGAGCTCGTGTGCGACCGCGTGGCGATCATCGCACGCGGCGAGGTGGTGTCGGCCGGCACGCCGGACGAGCTGAGCCGGCCGCGCGGGATCGAGGTCGAGACCGCCGGCGGCACGCGCGTGTTCGAGCCGGCCGACCGCGCCGACGCGCCGCGGATCGTCCGCGAGCTGGTCGACGCGGGGGAGGAGATCTACGGCGTCCGCGTGCTGCGCTCATCGCTCGAGGACGCCTACCTGGAGGCCGTGGGCGAGTCGTGAGCGGCGCCGCGATCATCGCAGCGTTCTCGCTGCGCGAGTCGCTGCGGCGGCGGGTGTTCGCCGTCGTCGGCCTGCTCACGCTCGCCTTCCTCGCCCTGTACGGGCTCGGCACCTGGCAGCTGTTCGCCTCGGTCGGCGAGTTCGAGGAGCCGATCGAGGGCATCGACGCGCGGACCGTCGCCGGCGCCACGATCCTCGGGCTCGCGATGTTCGCGACGCTGTTCCTCGGCACGATCCTCGCCGTGTTCCTCACGCTCGGCGCGGTGCGCGGCGACGCCGAGCGCGGCCTGCTCCAGCCGGTGCTCGTGCGGCCGCTCCACCGCCGCACCGTGCTGGTGGGGAGGTTCGCCGCCGCCGCGAGCGTCTGCGCCGTCTACGTGATCGTCGTGTTCCTGATTGCGACCGCGATCACGTACGCGTTCAGCGACTGGTGGCCGGATCGCACCGTCGGCCCGGCGCTCCAGCTCGCGGCGGCGGTGGCGGTCCTCGCGGCGCTCTCGCTGGCCGGCTCGGTGCTGCTCTCGGCGAACGCCAACGGGATCGCGGTCTTCATGCTCTTCGGCGCCGGGCTGACGGCCGGGCTGCTCGGGCAGATCGGCGAGGCGCTCGGCTCGCGGACGCTCGACCAGGTGTCCGACATCGTGAGCTGGGTGCTGCCGTTCGAGGCGCTCTACCAGGCGGCGCTGGCGGCGCTCACGACCGACACCGTCGGCTTCACGCGGCTGGCCATCAACCTCGGCCCGTTCGGCGGCGCCGAGGCCGCCGGACCGCTGCTGTGGCCGTGGACGCTCGCCTACCTCGCCCTGCTGGGAGTCGGCGCGTCGGCGGCCTTCGCGCGCCGTGACCTGTGACCCCCGCTCTGGGTGTGGGGCTGAGCCTCGGCTCGCTGGCCGTCGTCCTCGGCGCCTACGCGCTCCGCGCGCGGTTCGCGCCCGAGCGGCGCCCGCCGACGGGCCGCTTCACGGATCGCGAGCGGGCCCGGGCGAATGTCTAATGTCCCGGGCCGTGCCGTGGACGCTGGACAATGCGGAGGCGCGAGCTGCTGAAGCGCCGCGGTCGTTCTTCATACCCCCTGCCGAACTCCGTCGCTCGCTCAAGGTCGGCGACGAAGTGAAGCTGGTCTTCCGCCTTGAACGAGAGGATGGCGAGGTCGCGGAGGAGCGGATGTGGGTGGAGGTCGCTGAAACCGGGCCCTACGTCGGTCTTCTGCGCAACGCGCCGGAGCTGCAAGGGGTCATCGAGTTCGGCGCGAGGGTCCCGTTCGGGGCAGAACACGTCGCCGCGTACGACTACTCGGCAGCCGAGCTGGGATATGACCCGGCAGGACGGTGCTCGCTTCTAAGGCGGGTTGCCGAAGCGGATACTCCGCCGCCGCTGCTGTTTCTCAACGGGGACGGCGACTGGGAGGCGCACGCCACGGACGAGTCCGACGAGGAGCTTGCGGACGGCGACAACGTGCTCGTCTGGTCAACGGGATACCTGAGCGACCGGTTTCCCGAGACCGAGCAGGCGCTCCGCGAGGGTTGGCGCCGGCACGGCATCCTGCGTCGCCGCCGGCGCGATGTCTGGTGGAAATGGCAGGACGGGCGATACGCCCGGCTGGACCGTTCTGTATTTTGACCACCGACATGCGAGCGGTGGTGATACTGGCGTTGCTCGTCGCCCTGGTCGGCTGCGGCAGTGACGCCCGCACGCCGCGCGTCGATGCCCCGACGTCGCGGCCGCAGGCCAAGGAGATCGTCTACCTCTATCGCGTGCAGGGGGACGACCCGATGCCGGACTCGATCAGCCTGTACGCCGACGGCACCGCGGACATCCGGCGCGGTGGCGGCGGCTCCGGCATCAAGTGGATCAAGGCGGCGCTGGGCCGGCACGAGACGGCGCGAGCGACGCGGCTCGTGGAGCAGGCGCCGTGGAAGGCGCTCGACGGCACGACCGTCGAGCCCGGCGGCTTCAGCGGCTGGGACAACGACATGCGCTACATGCTCCGCCGCGGGCCGTGGACGATCACGGTCAGCGACACCGACCTGCCGCGCGGGATCCGCCCGCTGATCCGTGAGCTCGACGCGATCATCGAGAACGACAAGGGCCGCCGGCTCAGCTCGCTGCTGACCGCCCCGCGCTCTTCGGCTACGAACGTCGACCCGTAGCCAATTGTTTGGCGGTTTCCGCTATTTCGCGACCGCAGGGGCGGCCGTACCGTGGCGCGACCATGAAGCGGCTCAGCTCCATCGCGCTCGGCCTCGCGGCTGCGGGGCTCCTCGCGGGTCCCGCGCTCGGCTCGCCCGCCGGCGACCTGGACCCGTCCTTCGACGGTGACGGGAAACGGGTCGTCGCCAATCCGTACATGGCGACGGAGGTGCTCGTCCAGCCGGAGGGGAAGATCCTCGTCGTCGGCAACGGGGCGGCGAACGACTTCGCCGTGACCCGGCTGGGCTCCGACGGCACGATCGACCGCGGCTACGGCAACAACGGCACGGCGGTCGCGGACTTCGGCGACGACGACCGGGCGCAGGCGGCGGCTCTCCAGCCCGACGGCAAGGTCGTCGTGGTCGGCAAGAGCGTCTCGGCGACGATGGGAGACCCGACCGCGGTCGCCCGCTTCGACGCGAGCGGGAAGCTGGATGCCACCTTCGACCCGGGCGGCACCGACGGAGACGGCAAGAAGCTGCTGCCGAACGGACCAGGGGATCCGGGGGCGGTGCTGGTGCAGCCCGACGGCCGGATCGTGATCGCCGGGTCTCACTACTCCGGCGGCGTCGTCGACACCGAGATGGCTGTCGTGCGGCTCACGACGACCGGCGCGGTCGACGGGACCGAGTGGGACTACGGCCGCTTCGACGCGCGCGCGGTCACCCGCGACGCCGCGCTCACCTCCGACGGGAAGATCGTCCTCGCCGGCGAGCTGCAGCCGGATGAAAAGCCGCGCGAGATCGCGCTCACGCGGTTCGAGTCCGACGGGAAGCTCGACAAGACCTTCGGCGGCACCGGCAAGGTGACGTTCGCGTCCGACGCCAGCGAGGAGGTCGCGGACGTGCTCGTTCAGCCCGACGGGAAGGTCGTCGTCACCGGCTCGCGGAGCAAGTCGGGGCTCTTCGAGGGGGTCGTGACGCGCGTCGATCGTGATGGGAAGCCGGACGCGTCCTGGGGCCGCGAGGCCCAGGCATTCGTCGACTTCGAGTCGCAGAGCTACGCCACCGCGGCCGCGCTCCAGCCCGACGGCAAGGTCGTCGTGGTGGGTCTGGACGCCGCCGAGGTCGACATCGCGGCGGCCCGCTTCCGCCCCGACGGATCGCTCGACCCGAGCTTCGGCTCCGGCGGGCGCAGCACGGTCCCCGGAGGCTTCATCGAGGTCGCGCAGGCGGTGGCGCTCCAGAGCGACGGCCGCATCGTGATGGCGGGCCAGTCCACCGCCGGCACTCCGGTGGTGCGGCTGCTCGCCGACCCGCCGCCTGCCGGGGCCGAGACGCCCGCCGGCGGCCCCGGCCCGGCCGGTCCGGCGAAGGTCGTGCGCTGCGCGGGCAAGCGGGCGACGATCGTCGGCACAGCGCGCGGCGAGACGCTGCGCGGGTCCCCGCGTGCGGACGTCATCGTCGCGCTCGGCGGCAACGACCGGGTCCTCGCGGGTCGCGGGCGGGACCTCGTCTGCGGCGGCGCGGGACGGGACGTGCTGTCCGGCGGGCCCGGCCGCGACCGGCTGATCGGCGGCGGCCAGCGCGACCGGTGCGAGGGCGGCCCGGGCCGCGATCGAGCCGCCGGCTGCGAGGCGCGCCGCTCGCTGTGAGCACACACCGCGCGAGCCGGTCGAACGTCTTGCAGGTAGGGAAGCGGGTTCCGGTGCCGCGGCGGGTCGAGTGGCGACTTTTCGACCTCCAGGGTCGAAAACCGGGCACTCGGCCGTCGAGTGCTCAGTTAATACGCCTGAGACCCACTAACTCGACACTCGGCAGGACGCGCGGTTGATCCCCCGCTTTCCCACCCAGCGCAGTTGAAGTTGGACCCTAGGAGCGGTCGACGAGGTTGTTCTGGATCTGGAGCGGCGGGGCGCCCGGCTCGGCGGCCTTGGGCGCCTCGGCGGGAGCGTCGGCCGGGGGCTCGACGCCCATCACCTGGGCGAGCTCGCCGGTCTCGTACATCTCGGTGACGATGTCGCACCCGCCGACCAGCTCGCCGTTCACGAACAGCTGAGGGATCGTCGGCCAGTTCGAGAGCGCGGACAGCTCCTGGCGGATCCGCGGGTCGGGCAGGATGTCGACCGCGGCGAACTCCTTGCCGATCGCGTCGAGCGCGGCGACCGTGCGCGCGGAGAAGCCGCACGCGGGGCGCTCGGGCGTGCCCTTCATGAAGAGGATGACGTCGTGATCGCGGATCGCGTCGGCGATCGCCTCGCGGATGGGGTTCTCGGTGGTCTCGCTCATTCTCACTCCGCTCGCGTTTCGAGGGACAGCGCGTGGATCGGCCCGCCGATGTCGGGCCCGAAGACCGCGTACACGCGGCGATGCTGCTCGATCCGGCTCAACGCGGCGAACTCCGGCGCGGCGACGGTGGCGCGGAAGTGGTCCCCGCCGCCGGTGAGATCGGTCACCTCGGCGCGGGCGCCGGGGATCGCCGCCTCGATACGCTGCCGCAGCTCGTCGGTCGTCGGCACAACAGAGAGAGTAGCGAGCGCTATCCTTTCTGAAGCGATGATCACCTTCACTGAAAAGGGCGCCGAGAAGGTGCAGGAGTTCCTGGCCGGCCAGGGCGCCAAGATCCAGACGTCCGGCCTGCGGGTCGGTGTGCGCGGCGGCGGCTGCTCGGGCTTCCAGTACGCGCTTGCGTTCGACACCCAGCGCGACGGCGACGAGGTCTTCGAGGACCACGGTCTGCGGATCCTGGTTGACGGCCCCAGCCTGCCCTACGTGCGCGGCGCGATCGTCGACTACGTCGAAGGGCTCCAGGGCGCCGGCTTCAAGGTCGACAACCCCAACGTGATCGCCGCATGCGGCTGCGGCTCCTCGTTCCGCGTCGCGGACGAGGAAGAAGTCTCGGCGGTCTAGCCCTCGCGGCGACCGCGGTCGCGCTCGTCGTCGTCCTCGCTCTGCGGGACGACGAGCAGCCCCGCGAGCGGCCGCCGGCGCCGACGAGCACCGCGACACCGACGAGCACCGCGACACCGACACCCACGCCGACCCCGGTGCCGATCGACGTCCCCGCCCGCGGGCCGTCGCTGACCGTCGGCATCACGGAGCCGAACCCGAACCTGTTCGCGCCCGACGGCGTGCTCGCGGTCCCGCCCGAGTGGGCGCGGTGGCGCGACGCGCTGGTGCGGATCCGGCCGGTCCTGTACCGGCTCGTCATCGAGTGGAACAAGCTGCAGCCGAGCCCGGGGACGCCCGCCGTGCTCGCGTACGGCGAGGTCGGCTGCCTCCGGGACAAGCCGCCGTGCGCGGGCTACTTCGGCGTCCGCGACCAGCTACGCGCGCTCGCGGCACGGCAGCAGGCCGATCCGGCCGCGTGGCAGGCGCTCGTGGTCTTCACCGGCACGCCGGGATGGGCGGCGGCGCCGCTGGACGGCTGCCTCGAGGAGGCCGGCACCGGCGCCCCTCGAGACCTCGCCGCGTACCGCACGCTGGTGCGCCGGGTGCTCGACCTGGCCGAACGCGTCGGCGCCGAGCTCCGCTACGTCAGCCCGTGGAACGAGCCCAACCACCCGTACTCGCTCTCCCCGCAGCGCGCCGCCTGCGACCCCGCCGCCCCCTCCCGCGCGGTCGCGCCGTACGCCGCCGTCGCCCGCGCCGCCCGTGGCGAGCTGCGGCCTGGCCAGCGGCTCGTGCTCGGCGAGACGGCCGGTCTCCTCGAGCCGAGCTCGCGCGCGACGTCGATCGGCGAGCTGATCGCCGGTCTTCCGCGGAGGCTGGTCTGCGCCGCGCCCGTCTGGTCCCAGCACGCGTACATCGGCGGCACCGACCCGGTCGCCGCCGTCAAGCAGGCGCTGGCCGCGCTCCGCTGCCCGCACGAGCACGCGATCTGGATCACCGAGACCGGCGTCGGGCCTGCGCCCGGCGGCCTCTCGCTCGCCCGCGGGATCACCAGCGCGCGCCAGGGGTGCCGGCTGTTGCACCAGCGGCTGGGGGCCTGGCGCAGCGACCCGCGCGTGACCGTCGCCGTTCAGTACACGATGCGCGAGGACGACCAGTTCCCGACCGGCCTCGTCACCACCGACCTGACCCGCGCCCGCCCGGCGCTGCGCGAGTGGAGGGCCTGGGGCGCGCGCGACGACCCCGCGGACCCGGCGCCCGCCGCGGCCTGCTAGTACCGGCGACCCGTGTGGACTTGCGAGCGCCGGTACTAGGCGCCGGCCTGCCGCAGCAGCCAGAGCGCCAGCAGCGTGAAGCCGACCATGATGGCGAGCATCCAGTACTGCGAGCGCACGGCCTCGGTCGCCTGCCCGTAGGTCACCAGCGCCCGGTCGTGGGCGAGGATGAGCGCCGCCACGTGCCCGGCGAGCACGAGGCCGAACTGCAGGTACCAGGTCGTGTTCTGGCTGATCAGCGAGAAGTCGATCGCCGCCGACGCGGTCCCGAACAGGTCCCAGCCCTGGCCGAACGGATCCGCCGCGAGGTACTGGATCGCCTGGCCCTCGAACAACAGGTACGTGAGGTAGTGCGCGAGCGCGTAGACGCAGGCGATCGGCACCAGCGAGTGGACGAAGAGGCGCGCCAACTCGCCCGCCGACCGCTCCCCGCCGACCGACTTCGCGCCCTCGATGCCGAGCCGGTAGAAGCCGGCGATCAAGCCGACCGCCGCCACGAGCCCGATGGTGCCGGCGAACTTGAGTGCGGTGTCGAGGTCCGCCCCGAGCCATGTGAACGCATCCTGGAGCGCCGGCTCGATGCTGCCCCACAGCGCGCCCTGGCTGAGCCCGTCGAACGTCACGGTCCCGATCATCACCATCACGACCGCGACGGTGCCGGGGACGGGGTCGAGCCGCGGGAGGCCGCCCAGCGGCGGCCGCAGGCCGACGACGCGGTCGCGTGTCTCGATCACGCTGATCCGCGACAGCAGGTTGTAGTAGACCGAGAACGCCTCGCCGCGGCGCGTCCAGCTCTCGACGCCCCAGACCGACTGCGCCGCGAGCGTCACCACCGAGTAGCCGACGACGGCGGTCGCGAGCGTGCGTGGGAAGTTCGCCCACTGGCCGACGAGCTCGATCCAGGTGAACATGAGGATGCCGAGCGCGGCGGGCCAGCGGCCGAGCTGCTCCGGATAGGGCCGGCGCGCCGGGCCGCGGCGGCCGACGACGGCCCCCACCGCGCGACCGATCGCCCGCCACGGATTGAACGCGCGGAAGACGTCGCCGAACAGGATCGACAGCACGACGAGGCCGACCCAGAACGTGATCATCACGAACGTCGGCAGCAGGTTGTCGGCGGCCGAGTCCGGGCCGATGTAGCCGGCCGTCACGACGATTCCGAGCACCGCGACGCCGATCAGCCCGCACAGCACCTCGACTGCCCGGCTCCCGAGCAATCGGCCGAGCGGGAGCGGTCGCCACGCCGGCTCCTCGAGCTGCGGCTTCGGCCACATCAGCGCGAGGGCCGCGAACGAGATCACGAGCACGGCGGCCGCGCCCCAGGCGAACAGCCAGTCGGGGATCGGCAGCGGGTTGCGCTGGATCGGGCCGCCGTGGGCGGCCGCCGTTGCCGGCGCGGCGAGCGCCACAACCGCGGGCAGAGCCGTGAGCGCCCTACAGAGCGGTCTTGATCGCATCTTCGAACGCGGACAGGCCGAACGAGCCCTCGAGCCGCGCCGTGACCTTGCCGGATGCGTCGACCACGAACAGCCACGGCTCGGTGCGCAGCTTGAACGCCTTCAGCGGCTCGCGCAGACCCTTGTTCGGGTCGTTGTCGACGTAGACCTCCTGGTGGATGAAGTCCATCCGGTCGCCGTACTTGGCCTTCATCTGGAGCGCGATGTCGGTCACCGGCCCGCAGACCCGCGACTGGCAGAGCTGCGGCGTCGCGAACAGCAGCGCGACGGGCTTCTTCCCGAGGACCTTGTCGAACGACTCACGGTGCATGTCGCTCGGCGGCACGCGGGTGTCGAGGAGGTCCTCGTTGCCGCCCACCGACTCGAGCGTGTCGGTCGCGACCTTCGGCGGCTGCTCGCCGACGTCGGGGATGGGGTCGGCCTTCTTGGTGCTGACCACCAGCTGCGAGGGCGCCGCGACGTACGTGTTACCGGTGCGCGTGACCACCAGGACCGCCCAGTCGCCCTTGCGGTTGAAGTCCACGTGGGACTGGTAGACGGCCGCGAACGGGTCGCTCTCCTCGGCCGCCTGGCGCGAGCGGTAGCGGCCCTCGGTGACCAGGACGTCGGCGGGCGCGGGGTACGGGCCCTCGGCCGGATCGTCCGGCGTGGGCGCCAGGTAGACCACGCTCGGGCCGTACACGAACTGGCCGGCGTCGTCGATCATGCCGAACGCGAGCCGCTGCTTGCCGACCGTGAAGACCGAGGTGGCGAGCCCGACCTCGGTCGAACCGCCGCCCTTGACCTCCTCGGCGAGCTGGTTGAGCGTCTTGCCCTTGACGGACGGGAAGCTCGATGCGTCCGGTGTCGACGCGGACCGGACCTTCTCCTGCAGCCCGCCCTCCTCCGGCACGCGGCTGACCGCATCGTCGGACGCGGCGCCGTCGTCGCCACCACAGCCGGCCGCGGCGAGCAGGGCGCACGCCAGCAGCGCCGCGAGCACGAACCTCCTCATCACGGTCCATGAGGGTAGCCGGGTCACCTCACCGGCTCGTTGTCCAGACTTCGCCACAAGTACAGGCACGCGCGGGTGCGGTACGGCCGCCATGGCTCGGCGAGCTGCTGCAGCTCGCCGGGCGCCGGCGGGCGCTCGAGGCCGTACGCACGCATGGCCGCGTTCCGCACCCCGAGGTCGCCGGTGGGGAGCACGTCGGGCCGGTCGAGCGTGAACATCAGGAACATGTGCGCCGTCCACTCGCCGATGCCCTTCACCGCCGTCAGCTCGCGCATCACCTCGCCGTCGGCAAGGTCGGGCAGCCGGTCCAGCTCGAGCTCGCCGGAGATCACGTGCTCGGCGAGCGAGCGCAGGTAGACGACCTTCGCGCGGCTGAACCCGCACGCCACGCGCAGCTCCTCGGGGTCGTCGGCGAGGACCTGCTCCGGCGTCGGGACCCCGCCGAAGCGGTCGACCAGCCGCTGCCAGATCGAGGACGCAGCCTTGACGGAGAGCTGCTGGCCGGCGATCGCCCGCATCAGCACGCCGTAGGGGTCCTCCGGGCGACCGCGGCGGTCGGGCTTGGCGGGAAGGGGACCGCCGGCGTCGATCAGCCGGGCCATGACGGGGTCGGCGCGGTGCAGGTGGGCGTCGGACGCGAGCACGGGTTGGCGTGTCAGGGTATGGGCCTGGCATGACGCGCCTCTTTCTCGCGATGACTATCGGCCTCGCCGCGCTCGCCGGCTGCGGCGGCGGTGACGACGACGACGGCGGCGGCTCCGGCGACGGCCCCTCCCGCGAGGCGTTCGTCGCCGACGCCAACGCGATCTGCCGCGACGGCGAGAAGAAGATCGACGAGGTCACGGCCGACGGCCAGCAGCAGCTCTCGCAGGCGTCGAGCGACGCGGAGCAGCGCAAGGTGGTCGGCGACCTGCTCGAGAAGACCGCCGACGCCTACCAGCCGTACCTCGACCGCCTGGGCGACCTCGAGCCGCCCGAGGACCTCGCGGAGGGCTGGTCGAGCTTCATCGACGGTGTCACGAAGGCCTTCGACCTCATCCCCGAGCTGGCCGAGGCGACGCGCGAAAACGACGAGAAGCAGCTCCAGGAGCTCACGGACCAGTTCTCCGACATCGCCGGCGACACCCGCCCGTTCGCCGAGCGCACCGGGCTCGACGACTGCCTGCCCGACGAGGGCACGCAGTAGCGGTCGCGTGATCGAGATCGAGCGGGTCGACTTCGTGAGCGTGCCAACGCGGGATGTGGCGCGGTCGCGCCGGTTCTACGGCGAGCTGCTCGGGCTCCCGACCCGCGACGATCCCGACGAGTTCGAGACCCCGAACGTGACGCTCGGCCTCTGGCAGCCCGAGGCCGAGGGCGTCGACTTCTCAGCGAACACGGCGGGCATCGCGCTGCGGGTCCCGGATGTGAGCGACGCCCGCGAGCGGTTGACGGCCGCGGGCGTCGAGTTCCTCGGCGAGACCGTCGACACCGGCGTCTGCCACATGGCGTTCCTCTACGACCCGGACGGCAACGTCCTCATCCTGCACCGCCGCTACGCGCCATGAGCGGGCCGCTCGAAGGCAAGATCGCGCTGGTCGCCGGCGCCACGCGCGGCGGCGGGCGGGGCATCGCGGTCGCGCTCGGCGAGGCGGGCGCCACGGTCTACGCGACCGGGCGCAGCACCCGCGCGCGGCGCTCGGAGATCGACCGGCCGGAGACGATCGAGGAGACCGCCGAGCTGGTGACCGGGGCGGGCGGAGAGGGGATCCCGGTGCAGGTCGACCACCTCGAGCCCGACGAGGTCCAGCGCCTCGTCGAGCGCATCGACGCCGACCACGGCCACCTCGACGTCCTCGTCAACGACATCTGGGGCGCCGAGCACCTCTTCCAGTGGAACACGCCGGTGTGGGAGCACGACCTCGAAGCGGGCCTCAGGCTGCTCCGGCTCGCCGTCGAGACCCACCTGATCACCAGCCACCACGCGCTCCCGCTGCTGATCCGCGACCCCGGCGGCCTCGTCGTCGAGGTCACCGACGGCACGGCCACCTACAACGCCGACCACTTCCGCGTGAACCTGTTCTACGACCTCGCCAAGACGTCGGTGCAGCGGCTCGCCTGGGGCCAGGCGCAGGAGCTCGCCGCCCACCACGCCACGGCCGTCGCGCTCACGCCCGGCTGGATGCGGTCGGAGCTGATGCTCGAGCACCACGGCGTCAGCGAGGAGAACTGGCGCGACGCGACCGAGCGCACGCCGCACTTCTGCATCTCGGAGAGCCCGCGCTACGTCGGCCGCGCCGTCGCCGCCCTCGCCGCCGACCCCGACAGACACCGCTGGAACGGCCAGTCGCTCTCCAGCGGCCAACTCGCCCAGGTGTACGGGTTCACCGACGTCGACGGCACGCGCCCCGATTGCTGGCGCTACATGGTCGAGGTCGTCGAGACCGAGGGCGCGCAGCCCGGCGACGAGGGGTACCGCGTAAGCTGGCCGGGGCCACTAGGCCGTCAGCTCGACCGTCAGCGGCGTGCCGTCGAGCGCGTTCAGCGCGCGCTCGACGGAGCAGGCCACGCACGTGAACGTCGGCGTATCGCGTTTCGTGAACGAGGACGACTCGGTCGTGCGCAGCCGCTGCACGAGGTCGAGGAACACGGCCGGCTCGTCGGTCTCGAACGCGACGACGAACTCCTGGTCGTCGAGCCCGAACGAGTAGCTGGTGTTGAGGTCGACCTGCGGGTACTCGCGGCCGACCTGGATGTGCTCCTGCATGATCCGCCAGCGCTCGTCCTGCGGCAGCCGGTACCACTCGCGCGTCTTCACGAACGGGTAGACGAACAGGTACTTGGAGTGAGCGGGGCGGACCTCGAGCCGCGACTCGTCGGAGTACTCGGATGGCTTGGTCAGCGCCAGGTACGAGTACGGCGTCTCGCACCACTTCATCAGCCCGCTCTGAGCGAGCACGACGTGGAACTCGTGGATGCGCTCGAGGTTCGTCGCCTGGCTGAGCAGCATCATGTCGGCGTCGCCGCGCGTGCCGACCAGCGAGAACGACCGCAGCAGCCGCTCGGCCGCGAAGTCCTCGCAGGCGGCGAGGAACTCGCGCTTGTGGCCCGCGCGCTCGGCGTCGTCGAGCCGCCGCCACGCGGGATCGACCTTCAGGAACGTGTACTTGACGAAGTGGCGCTCGGGCATGCGACACAGATTATGAATCCCACCCGCCCCCGGGGGGCTAACCGAACCCAGACGGTCTGGCGGGGTCCGTAGGATTGCTTCGATGCGGGCCGCCCTCGTCTCCCCGTACTCGTGGACGTACCCCGGCGGCGTCACGCGTCACATCGAGGCCCTCGCAGGCGAGCTGGCGGCCGGCGGGCACGAGATTCGCGTCTTCGCCCCCTTCGACCACGACACGCGCACGACCGCGCTGCGCCACCGCGGAGCGCGGCCGCAGGCCCGTGCGCGGCCGGAGTGGCTCGTCCCGCTCGGCGGCACGATCGGCTGGCCCTTGAACGGCGCCGTGTCCAACCTCGCGCCGACGCCGTCGGCGGTCTCGACCCTGCGCCGCGAGTTGCGGGCCTTCGCGCCCGACGTCGTGAACGTCCACGAGCCGGTCGCGCCCGTGATCGGCTGGGACGTGCTCACCAGCTCCGATTTCCCGCTCGTCGGCACCTTCCACTGCTACAGCGAGGCGAAGCCCCCGCACTACGTCGCCGCCCTGCTCGGCGCCCGCCGCAAGCTCAACCGCCTCGCGCTGCGGCTCGCGGTCTCCGAGGCCGCCGCCTGGACCGGCCGGCGCTTCTACGGCGGTCACTACCGCGTCGTGCCCAACGGCGTCGCGCTGCCGCCCGGCGGTGTGCCGGGGCCCCGGCGGCGGGAGCCCGGGGAGCCGCTCCGGATCGTGTTCGTCGGCCAGGCCGTCGAGCGCAAGGGCCTGCCGGTGCTGCTGCGCGCGTTCGAGGCGCTGCGCGGGCAGGTGCCGGCCGAGCTGACCATCGTCGGGTCCACGCGCGAGGAGATCGCGCCGCTGCTCGTCGACGGCGCCGGCGTCCACGCGCTCGGCCGCGTCGACGACGAGGCCCGCCACGCCGCGCTGCTGGAGGCCGACGTGCTGTGCGCCCCGTCGCTGGGCGGCGAGTCGTTCGGCATGGTGCTGACCGAGTCGTTCGCGGCCGGGCGCGGCGTCGTGGCGTCGGACATCGCCGGGTATCGCGACGTCGTCGCCGACGGCGTCGACGGCCTGCTCGTGCCGCGCGGCGACGCCACGCGGCTCGCCGAGACGCTGCGCGACCTCGCACTCGACCCCGAAGGCGCCGCCCGGCTCGGCGCCGAGGCCAGCCGCAGCGCGGCACGCTACGCCTGGCCGCGCGTGGCCGAGCAGGTGGTCGCCGCGTACGGCGACGCCCAGGCCGTCCACGCGCCCGAGACCGCGGCCCGGCGTGCCGCGGTCCGCGTCGGTGCCCTGCCCGCCGATGGCCGGCCGCGCTCGCCCGCGCGGCGCCTGCCCTCGCTGGAGCCCGCGCCGCCCGCCCGCCGCCGCCTGCGGATCGCGCGCCGCACCGTGCTCGCCGGCGCCATGGCCGGCGCCGCGGCCGGAACGCTGCTCGCGCTCGAGCGCATCGGCATGCGGCCGATCGCCCAGGCGCTGGTCGAGTCCCAGCCGGTGTGGGTGCTCGTCGCCCTGGCGCTGATGTGCGTCTCGATGCTCGCCCGCGCGGTGGCGTGGCACGCGATCCTCCGCGCCGCGGTTCCCGACGCGCTGCCGCGCCTGGTCGACGCCATCCAGGGCACCACGATCGGCGTCCTCATGTCGGCCACGCTGCCCGCCCGCCTCGGCGAGCCGTCACGCGCCCTGATCGTCGCCCGCCGCCTCGGGCGGCCACGCGAGCGGCTGCCCGCGGTGCTCGGCACGCTCGTGTCGCAGACCCTGCTCAACGTGCTCGCGCTCGTGATCCTGGGAGCGGTGATGTTCACCACGATCGGGCTGTTCGCCGGCCGCCAGCAGGCGCTGGTGTGGTACGCGCTGGCCCCGTTCGCGGTGCTGTGCGCGGTGCTCGTCGCGCCCGCGCTGCTGCGGTCCGGGCTCCCGTCGCGCTCGGCGCGCGTGCACCGCTGGCTCACGCAGGCGCGGGACGCGCTCGCGCGGGTGCGATCGGGCCTGCGCGTGTTCCGCTCGCCGCGGCTCGGCAGCCAGGCGGTCGCGATGCAGCTCGGCGCCTGGGCGCTGCAGTGGGTGAGCTGCTACGTGCTGCTCGTCGCGCTCGGGCTCGACCTCGACCTGGGCGCCGCCGCCGCGGTCCTGTTCGCGGTCAACGTGACGGCGGTGCTGCCGCTCACGCCGTCGAACCTGGGCGTCTTCCAGGCGGCGTGCCTCGCCGTGCTGACCGGCGCCTACGGCGTTGACCCCGCGCAGGCGCTCGGCTACGGGATCATCCTGCAGGCGGTGGAGATCGCCACCGCCGTCGTGATGGGGGCGCCCGCCCTCGTCAAGGAGGGCCTCTCCTGGCGGGAGGTCCGCCTGCGCGCGCTGCACACGGCGCCGGTGTCGCTCGGCCCGGTGCCGCGCGAGGCCGAGGCCTAAGTCAGCCGGGCGCAGAGCCGGTCGAGCTCGTCGTCGCGCGCTGCGATGAGCCGCTCCGCCTCGCGCTCGAGGGCGGCGAGGTTCTGCGGCGTCACATCGTCGAGGTCGTCGCTGGCCTCGTCGAGCGGCGTCTGCAGCCGCACGTAGCCGGCGCCCATCAGCGCCTCGAGCTGGAGGTCGACGGCGTCGGCGGTGCCGTCGAACACGACATCGAGCACGGGCCGCGCCCACTCGAGCCGGCCCCAGCCCTTGACCTGCTCGTACGGCAGCGGGCGGGTGTGCTCGCCGGTGCCGAGCGAGACGAGCAGCTCGAGGTCGCCGGCGGCCTCCGCGTAGGCGCACATCGCCGGGTTGGTGGCGAACACGCCGCCGTCGACGAGCGTCGCCGAGCCGACGCGGACGGGCTCGAAGTAGCTCGGCGCCGCGCAGCTCGCGTGCGCGGCGTCGACCAGCGAGAGGTCGTCGTCGCGACGCAGGAAGAGCGCGCTGCGGCGCTCGAGGTCGTAGGCGGTGAGGAGGATCGCCGGCCGCGCGGCGGGCAGCCGCGCGGTCCCGAAGTGCCGCCGGAGCGAGGTCAGCAGCCCGTCGGCGTCGTAGCGCTCGTCGAGGTAGCCGCCGGCGGACGTGATGCGCTTGAGCAGCGAGCGGTCGAAGATCTGCGGGCCCTCCTCGAGGTAGATCCGCGCGACGTCCGCCGCCGGCAGCGGGTCCGGCTTCGTGAGCGCGCAGGCGATGATCGCGCCGGTCGACGTCCCCGCGACGAGGTCGAACAGCTCGCCGGCCGGGCGGCCGCAGCGGCGCTCGATCTCTGCCAGCACGCGCGCGGGGATCAGCCCGCGGATGCCGCCGCCGTCGATGGCGAGGATCCTCACCTCAGCCGGTGAGCTCGGCGACGCGGCTCGGGTCCTTCTCGGTGCCCTTGATGAGCTCGTCCGGCGCCTTGTCCTTCGGGATGAAGCCGGACTTCATGCCGAAGTAGACGGCCTGCGGGTGGTGGGCGACGATCGCGACCGTCGACTGCTCCGGCTCGACGGCGTAGCCGCCCGAGAGCGCGAGGCCGATGCGCTCGGCACCCAGCAGGCGGAACACCTTGGTGTGCTCGGACTGGTCCGGGCACGCGGGGTAGCCCCAGGACCAGCGCCGGCCCTGGTCGCCGGCGATGCCGAGCTCCGACCGCGCGCGGGCGTGCAGCCACTCGGCCATGCCCTCCGCGGTCTGGACGCCGAGGCCGTGCGTGTAGAGCTGCTCGGCGAACTCGCCCTGCTGCTCCAGCTCGGCCATCAGCTCCGTGACCCGCGGCCCGGCGGTCACCGCCTGGATGGCGACGACGTCGCGCTCGCCGCTCTCCTTGGGGCGATAGAAGTCGGTGAGGCAGATGCGGTCGTGGCCGGGCTGGCGCGGGAAGACCAGCGTCTCGAGGACCGTGTCGGGGTTCTCCGGGTCGTACAGCTCGAGCGAGTTGCCGACCGCGTTGCAGGGGAAGTAGCCGAGCAGCGCGCGAGGCTGCAGGTAGTCCTGCTCGCGCCACATGCGCTCGAGCCGCGGCTGGAACTCCTCCTGCACGAGCTGGCGCCACTCCTCGCCCTTCTTGCCGCGGCCGCCCCAGTGGAGCTTGTAGAGGACGTGGGTGTCGAGGTGGGGGAAGACGTCGTCGAGGTCGACGGGGATCTCGCGCACGCCCCAGAACGGCGGCTCGGGGACCGGCACGTCGGTGCGGGCGGCCGAGCGCACCGACTCGTCGTCGGTCGGGCCGAGCTCGGGCTCGGGGCCCTTGTCGCGCAGCTTTTGCGCCTCCACCCGCGTCTTGTCGAGCAGCTCGGTGCGCTTCTCCGGCTCCACGAGCTGGTCCATCACGGCGAGGCCGGCGAACGCGTCCTTGCAGTAGAAGACGCCGGGGTCGTAGGTCTCGTCGTGACTCCTGCCCCTTGGGGTAGAGGATGCGGCGGCCGAAGTCGCGGTTGATGGCGGCGCCGCCCACGAGCACCGGGAACTGGAGGCCGCGCTCGTGCAGCTCCTGCACGGCGAGCGGCATCTGCTTGGAGGTGGAGACGAGGAGGGCGGAGAGCCCGATGGCGGTGGCGTCGTGCTCCTGCGCGGCGTCGAGGATCGTGCCGATCGGGACCTGCTTGCCGAGGTCGACGACCGTGTAGCCGTTGTTGGTGAGGATCGTGTTGACGAGCGACTTGCCGATGTCGTGCACGTCGCCGAACACGGTCGCGAGCACGACGGTGCCCTTCGTGTAGCCCTCGATCTTGTCGAGGTACTTCTCGAGCTGCGCGACGGCCTTCTTCATGACCTCGGCGCTCTGGAGCACGAACGGCAGGATCAGCTCGCCGGCGCCGAACTTGTCGCCGACCTCCTTCATGGCCGGCAGCAGGACGTCGTTGAGCGTCGGGACGGCGCCGATCTTCTCGACGCTGGCGTCGATCTGCGCCTCCACGCCCTCCTTCTTGCGGCGCAGGATGTGCCAGTGGAGGGCCTCCTCGGGCTCCATGCCGGCGGTCGGGTCGGCCGCCTCGGCGGCCTCCTCCGACTTGCCCTCGTAGTGGGCGATGAAGCGCTCCAGCGCGTCGTCGCGGCGGTTGAAGACGAGGTCGTCGGCGAGCTCGCGCTCCTCCTCGGGGATCTCCGCGTACGGCGTGATGTGGTTCGGGTTGACCATCGCGAGATCGAGCCCGGCCTCGACGCAGTGGTGCAGGAAGACGGAGTTGAGGACCGATCGCGCCTGAAGGCCGATGCCGAAGCTCACGTTGGAGACGCCGAGGCTCGTCTTGACGCCCGGGAGCTTCTCCTTGATCGCGCGGATGCCCTCGATCGTCTCGATCGCCGACGGCTTCCACTCGTCGTCGCCGGTCGTGAGCGTGAAGGTGAGGGCGTCGAAGATCAGCAGCTCGGGGTCCATCCCGTGCTCTTCGCAGACGAGCTCCGTGATGCGCTTGGCGACCTCGAGCTTGCGCTCGCGCGTCTTGGCCATGCCAACCTCGTCGATGGTCAGCGCGATCAGCGCGGCGCCGTGCTGCATGGCGATCGGCACGACTTTGTCGAGCTTGTCGCGGCCGGCCTCGAGGTTGACGCTGTTGACGATCGCGCGGCCGGGGATCTGGTCGAGCGCCTTCTCGATCACGTCGGGCTCCGTGGAGTCGACCTGGATCGGGGCCGGCTGGGTGAGCGAGACCTTCTTGACCACCTGGCGCATCTGCTCGTCCTCGTCCTGGCGCTCGGTGAGCGCGACGCAGACGTCGAGCACGTGCGCGCCGCCCTCGACCTGGTCCTCGGCGACCTGGAGCAGGCCGTCGTAGTCGTCGGTGAGGAGCAGCTCCTTGGCCTTGCGGGAGCCCTGCGAGTTGACGCGCTCGCCGACCAGCGTCGGGCGCGGCTCCTGGACCAGGGGCGCGGCGGCGATCATCGAGCTCACGTGCGGGGGCCGGGGCTCGGGCCGGGTGGAGCTGTTGCGGCCCTCGACGCGCTGGGAGAGCGCGTAGATGTGATCCGGCGTGGTGCCGCAGCAGCCGCCGACGATGTTCACCCCGTAGCGCTCGACGAACTCGCCGAGCACGGTCGAGATCTGCTCCGGCGTCTCCGGGAAGATCGTCTCGCCGTTCGGGCCCTGGTGGGGGATGCCGGCGTTGGGGATGCAGTGGATCGGCGCGGGCGAGTGCTCGCCGAGGAAGCGGACGGCGTCGCGCATGTCCTCCGGGCCGGTGGAGCAGTTGAGGCCGATCATGTCGACCTTCAGCGCCTCGAGCGTGGCGAGAGCGGCGCTGATGTCGGTGCCCAGCAGCATCTTGCCGCCGTTGGGGAGGAGGCTGATCGAGGTCTGGATCGGGGCGGCGCGGCCGGTGATCTTGAACGCCTCGCGGGTGCCGAAGACCGCGGCCTTGACCTCGAGGATGTCCTGCGCGGTCTCGATGATGATCAGGTCGGCGCCGCCCTCGAGCAGGCCCTGGGCCTGCTCGGTGAAGACGGTGACCAGCTCGCGGAACCTGATCTGGCCGAGGCTGGGGTCCTCGGACGCCGGGAGGTGGCCGGTGGGGCCGATCGAGCCGGCCACGAAGCGGTCCTCGCCGACCGCCTTGCGCGCGATCTCGGCGGCCTTGCGGTTGATCTCGAGCGTGTGCTCGCCGAGGCCCCACTCGTCGAGCTTGATGCGGCTGGCCTGGAACGTGTCGGTCTCCACGACCTCGGCGCCGGCATCGACCATCGACGTGTGGACGCCCTCGATGACGTCGGGGCGATTGAGCACGAGCGCCTCGTGGCAGCGGCCGGGAAGCTGGTAGTCCTTCTCGAGCGAGAGGTCGAACTGCTCGAGCGTGGCGCCCATCCCGCCGTCGAAGACGACGACGTGGTCACGGACGACGGCGAGGAAGTCACGCATGACCGCGAAGGGTAGCGCAACCTTGACACAACTTTGGCAAGGTTTGCCCCGGCAATACCTCCTGAGGCCGCGGTTCGTGCTGCGCGACTTCCCCGCGCGGAGCGCGTTGTGTTCCGACGTGCGCCTGTTGCTCGCCTGTCTTGCGATTTCGCTGTTTCTGGCCGCGCCCGCAGGCGCGGAGGTTCGAACCCTCGCCGAGGTCCACACGCCCGACCGCGGCGGCCGGACGGCGTTCCCGGTGATCGACGCGTACGGCGGTCACGTGGTCTGGTCCGACTACGACGCGGCGGTCGACGCCTGGCGGCTGATGGACCACTCGCGCGGCGTGACGCGCGCGCTGCCGGTGGCGCCGCGGGCGACGCCGTTCGACGTCGACCTCGGGCCGGACGGGCGCGGCGGGGTGCTCGCCGTGTACTCGCGCTGCCGGCGCGCGCTCCCGTTCGACCAGCCGGCGCCGGGGATCGGCTCGCGGCGCTACGGCTGCGACCTGTTCCGGTACTCGTTCCGGGCCGGGCGGGAGACGGCGGTGGGCGGGGCGAACTCCGGCGCCGACGAGACGTGGCCGGCGGTCTGGGGGCCGCGGATCGCGTTCGTGCGCGCCTACCGCGGGCGGCCGGGCCGGTTCTTGTACTGGCGGTCGGGCTCGGGCGCGTCGCGGCGGCTGCGTCTCCCGTCGCCGGTGATCACCGTGCGCGAGCGCTCGCCCGAGGGCACGACGGTCTTCCGCCGTCGCCTGCCGTTCCTCGTCGACGGGCTGGATATGCGGGGCCGCACCGTGGCGTACGCGTGGCGGCGGATCGACGACTTCGACACCGTGAGCTTCGTGTACCTGGCGACGACGCGCGGGGGCCTGCGGGCCGCCGCCCGCGGAGCGACGTTCGGCGGCGGGGCGGCCGACACGTCCCGGACCGTGCGCGACCCGTCGCTGGCGGCGGGCGTCGACTGGCTGTTCGAGAACCGCGGTGAGCCGAGGTACTTCGGCGCGTTTCTGCACTGGCGGGCCGGCCGGGCGCTGCGGCGCTCGGCGAGCACGGGCGCGGTCGCCTTCGCGCGCGACGCGCACACGTCGTACTGGGTCGACGCCGGTGCGGCATCCCCGCCGGAGGACCAGCCGGGAGGGACGTTCCCGCTCCAGGCGGACGACGAGGTCTCCTACCGACCCGTCCCGCGCAGCTGGCTCCCGATCCCACCGCCCCGCTGACGTTTTATCGGGCGTTAGGCGTCGGCCCCACGCGTCGCCTCCCTCGTCACAAGGAGGCCTCCATGGTGGTCCTGATCGGGTTGCTGGTGGTCCTGTTCATCGTCGTCGTGGCCCTGTCCGCGCGGCAGCGACGAGGGCACGTCGACGACGCGCCCGCTCCGGGTTCTTCCTCTGGGGCGGCGACGGCGGCACGCACCACGGCGACGGGGCGTGAGGAGAGAAGAGGGCCCGCCCACCGGAGCTTCCACCTGGGAGGGGGAGGAGGGGCGAAAGCAAATATGGGGCGGGCGGGCCCAGTCCCTACATCGGCACGAGTCCGCCCGGCTTTAGCCCGATCGCACGATTGTCTTCCCGCCGACGCCGACGACGCCGCGATGCGCCGCACGATCGTGCCGTGCCGGCTCGCGCGCAGGTCGGACGATCGTTGTGGATCCGCGGCGACGAGCGGTCTCAGCGGCCGAGCGCGGCGATGCCCGCCTCGGCGCACTCGCGGTCCTCCTCCGGCTTCGCCCCGCTCACCCCGACGGCGCCCAGCACCGCCCCGCCACGCCGGATCGCGACCGACCCGTCGGCGGGGATGAGCGGCAGCCGGGTCAACCGACTCACCGACTCGAAGAACGCCCCGCGCGTGTCCTGCACCTGCGCGAGCTGGTCGCCGTCGCGGTGCCAGACCGCCGCGCCGACCGCCTTCGCCTCCGCGATCTGCGCGCTCAGCGGCGGCGCACCGTCCATCCGCCCGAGCGCCTTGAGCAACCCTCCCTCGTCGACGACGGCGACGGTGACCGACAGCCCGGCCTCGCGAGCGTGCTCGTGGGCGGCGTCGACGACGATCTGGGACTCCTCGAGCGTGAGTGGCATCGCCGAAGCCTGCCACTCACGCTCGGTCGACCCAGGACTCGTCTACTTGATGAAGAGGATCTACGCCGGTTCGGATTCCCAGATCTGGCGCGAGTCGGCGTCCTTGGTCACTCTCCCGAGACGGATGCCCTCCAGCGTCACGTAGCGCCACTCGTCAGGCTCGGGGTCGCTCACGTCCAGGCGCTTCAGCAGCTCGTCGGCGTAGTCGCTCATCGCCGCGCAACGCTAGCCAGCCCTGAAGACGGAACCTGCCACCGCCCAGCTCTCGCCGGGCTGCGGGCGTGCCCTCAGATCCGGCGGCTGCTTCAGGAACGATCGCAGCGGCTGCTCGTCGCGCTCCTGAAGGTAGGCGGTCAACGCCGCCGTGACGATCGGAACGTCGCGCGCCGGGAGCTGCGTCGACAGGTGCCAGGTGTTGCGCGAGCCGCCGGCCGGCGACGGGCAGCCGGCGACGTGGCAGCGCGCGACGCACAGCGCGGTCAGATCCTCGATCAGCTCGCGGTCGGTGAACGGCCCGCGATGACCGGAACGCTGCTCGGGCGGATCAAGCGGCACCGCCGTCAGGATCGGGAACCGACCCTCGCCCTCGATCTGAAGCCGATAGGCCACGGCTCAGATCTTCGCGCGCCGGGCCGGTTCAGAGGCGGGCCTGCTTTTTCTCTCGGGCCTTGCGGGCCAGCTCGGAGCGAAGCTTGATGTCGTGCTCGTCAATCGCGTCCATCGCGTCGATGACGTGTTCCCAAGTCTCCGCGTCCGCCCAGGCAAACCCCCTCCGGTGCGCCCAGAGCGCCGCCCGCGCGACCACGGCGACGCGCGCGAACTGCGCGACCGAGACCTCCAGTGCATCGGCCTCCTGCTGGATCAGGCCATAGGTGTTGTCGGAGAAGCGCAGATGGATGCTTCGCATTGGCTGCACCCCCTCGTTGGTTGCAACGCATGTGTAACGCGCCCCTTGCGCACGGTCAAGGTTTTGGGGGAGGCTGTTCGCGTCCTCCAATAGGGGACCACTTGGACTCGTTCCGAGTGCTCCCTTGGACGGTGGTTGATGCCTTTGCATCAACCACCCCATCAGAAGGAGGCCAGGAATGGCCGACCAGATCTCTCCTGCGGGCGTAATAGCCGCCCGCAGCCCGTCAATGCTAGTGATGACGCTGGCGCTGCTGCTGGCGGCACTGCTCGGAGCGGGCTTGATGTTCGCTGGCTGGGCGGTGTTCGGCGATGAGGATGCGGTGGTCGTGCCGCAGGCGAGCGCCCCGGCAACGACGACGCCGCAGGTGACCACGGCAGCCGAAGTCGCATCCGCCCAGGCGCTTGATCGCGTCAAGAATGAGGCGGCGTCCGCTGCCGCCATCGGTCGCTCTGACATCACCAGCGAACAGGCCGAAGTCGCATCCGCCCAGGCGCTTGATCGCGTCAAGAATGAGGCGGCGTCCGCTGCCGCCATCGGTCGCTCTGACATCACCAGCAAACAGGCCGCTGCGCCGACAAGCTCGCTCGCCGGTACGACTGCTCCGGCAGCCAAGGCCGAGGCCAAGGTGCATGCTGACACGATGCGCGGCCTCGGTGCGGCCGCCGCTGCAAAACGGCCGTAGCGGCTCGATCGTCGCGCTCGACGTCGGCAGGCTGATGCTGCATCAGCAGTACCTGCTCGGCCACGGCCGGACCCCGAACACCGCGCGCGAGGCGATGACCCGTCTGTCGGGGATCATGCAGTGCGCGCTGGAGCTGGGGAAGGTGCCCGCCAACCACGCGCGGATGATCCGCAAACCGACGGTGATCCGGCCCGACGTCGACCCGCTGTCGCCGTTTCAGCTCGAAGCGCTCCTCGCCAGCCTTGACTGCCGTGACCGCGTGATCGTGCTGCTTGGCGGTCGGCTCGGGCTACGACCGCTGGAGATCCGCAACGCCGACTGGCGCGATCTGACCGAGGACGGGCTGAAGGTCCGGCGCGATTCAGACCAAGCGCTCAGCGGCTCGCAGCGATCATCAAGGTCGACGCGGCCACCAGCGCCGACCTGAAGGGCTGACGGCTCGCGAGCGGGCGGCCGGGCGACGATGAGCCGATCATCGGCCCGACGACAAAGCACGCGCTGGTGCAGTGGGCGATCAAGCGGCTCGCTCCGGTTGCCAGGCGCGTGATCGAGCGCGACGATGTGACCGTGAGGACGCTGCGCCACAGTCACGCCTCGGCGCTGCACTACGCCGACTTCACGGTGCCGGCGGCAGCGCGTCGGATGGGGCATAGCGGCGCGGTCCACCTGAACACCTACGCGCATGTGATCGACGCACTCGACGGGAAGTCGAAGTACGCCGATCTCGATGCGCTGATTGTTGCCGCTCAGTCTGAAGTTGCCCTGAAGTTGCCCGGCCTGGGGATCTCCCTGTAAATCGCGTGCTTTCCCGTTACTTGATGAAGAGGATCTCCGAGTACTTCGGCAGCGGCCAGAGGTCGTCCGGCACGATCCGCTCGAGCCGGTCCGCCACCGCGCGGGCGTCGTTCATGGCCGGCAGCACCGTCTCCTGGACGTACTTCGCCTCGCCCAGAAGGTCGACGTCCTCCGGGTGGTCGCGGTTCGCGGTCTCGAGCGCGAACACGTTCTCGACGAACTCGTCGAGCAGGCCGCTGAGCTCGTCCTTCAGCCGCTGGACGCCCGGGTTGTCGTCGGCCTCGTCGAGCGTCGCGTACCACTGGATCGCGGCCGGCAGGAGCATCGTGCGCGCGATCGACGCCGCCGTCTCGCCCTCGATGTTGAGCGTCGTGACGTACTGCTCGAGCAGCACCTCGTAGCGTGACTCCAGCTCGCGCTCGGACAGCACCTCGTACTTGCCGAACACATCGACGGTCGAGGGCTCGAGCAGCCACGGCAGCGCGTCCGGCGTCTGCCGCAGGTTCGCCAGCCCGCGCTTCTCCGCCTCGGCGTGCCACTCGTCGGCGTAGTTGTCGCCGTCGAACACGATCCGCTTGTGCGCCGCCCAGGCCGCACTGACCGCGGAGAGCACCGCGCCCTCGAGCGACTCGCCGCCGCCCTGCAGCCGCTCGATCTCGCCGGCCAGCTCGTCGATCGCCTCGGCGACGATCGTGTTGAGCACCGTATTCGGGAGCGCCAGCGACATCGACGAGCCCGCCGCGCGGAACTCGAACTTGTTGCCGGTGAACGCGAACGGCGAGGTGCGGTTGCGGTCGCCGCCGTGCATCGGCAGCGACGGGAGCACCGACGCGCCGAGCTCGAGGTAGGTCTGCGGCGTCGCAGCGTCGCCCGAGCCCGACTCGATCGCCGAGAACACCTTCTGCAGCTCGGCGCCGAGGAAGATCGAGATGATCGCCGGCGGTGCCTCGTTGGCCCCCAGCCGGTGGTCCTGACCCGGCAGAGCCACCGATGCCCGCAGCAGCTGCTGGTGCTTGTCGACCGCCTGGATCACGGCCGCGCAGAAGAACAGGAACTGCAGGTTCTCGTGCGGCGTCTCGCCCGGCTCGAGCAGGTTGTGCCCGGTGTCCGTCCCCATCGACCAGTTGTTGTGCTTGCCGGACCCGTTGACGCCCGCGAACGGCTTCTCGTGCAGCAGGCACACGAGCCCGTAGCGGCGCGCCACGTTCTGCATCACCTGCATCGTCAGCTGCTGGTGGTCGCAGCCGACGTTGGAGTTCTCGAACACCGGCGCGACCTCGTACTGCGCCGGCGCGACCTCGTTGTGGCGCGTCTTGATCGGCACGCCGAGCTTGGCGAGCTGCTGCTCGGTCTCGAGCATGCACGCCAGCACGCGCTCGGGGATCGACCCGAAGTAGTGGTCGTCGAGCTCGTGCCCCTTCGGCGGCTTGGCGCCGAACAGCGTCCGCCCGGTCGTGATGAGGTCGGGCCGCTCGAAGTAGAACCGCTCGTCGATCAGGAAGTACTCCTGCTCCGGCCCGACCGTGGTGAACACGCGCGAGGACGCCTCGTCGCCGAACAGCCGCAGCGCGCGCACGGCGGTGCTGGACAGCGCGTCCATCGAGCGCAGGAGCGGGATCTTGTGGTCGAGCGCCTCCCCGGTCCACGACGCGAACGCCGTCGGGATGCACAGGAAGGCGCCGTTCGGGTTCTCGAGGATGAAGGCGGGCGACGTCGGGTCCCACGCGGTGTAGCCGCGCGCCTCGAACGTGGCCCGGATGCCGCCGGTGGGGAACGACGACGCGTCCGGCTCGCCCTGGATCAGCTCCTTGCCCGCGAACTCGGCGATGGCGTTGCCGTCACCCGTGGGCGCGTAGAACGAGTCGTGCTTCTCGGCGGTCATGCCGGTGAGCGGCTGGAACCAATGCGTGAAGTGCGTGGCGCCGCGCTCCATCGCCCATTCCTTCATGGCGGTGGCGACGGCGTCGGCGAGGCCGGGCTCGAGCAGCTCGCCCGCCTCGAGCGTCTCCTGCAGCTGGCGGTAGACCGCCTTCGGGAGCCGCTGGCGCTGGACCGCGGTCGAGAACACGTTCTCGCCGAAGACGTTCGCGCCCGGCTGGGTCAGGTCGCTTTGCCCGAGCGAGCCGCCGTTCGGGCTCCACTGGGCGGCGTGGACATTGGACGTGCGTGTGCGCGGGGGCATAGGTGTCGTGGATCCTCCTCCGGGACTGGCCTGGGTCGCGCGCCAGCGTAGACGCGAATCGCGCCCGGATCGTTGTCCAGATGTCCAAAGATCCCGTCGCCGACTTCGACCTAGCACCCGCGTTCGGAACCTCGACGGGTTCTGGCGGCCCCCGCCCGCGGCTGCCGGCACCCGGCATCCGGTCACGTGCCACCAGCATGCTCACGGATGCCGTGCACCGGCAGCCACGACCGGGACGCCGCCAGGCGACCCGCCGATCTCCCGAACACGGGCGCTAGCCGTCGAAGTAGAGTGGGAACTCGTACGGGTGCGGCCGGATCTTCACGCGGTCCGACTGCTCGCGGCGGAACTCGACGTACGTGTGGATCAGGTCCTCCGTGAACACGCCGCCCTTGGTGAGGAACTCGTGGTCGGCCTCGAGCGCGTCGAGCGCGTCGTCGAGCGACGTCGGCACGGTCGGGATGTCCGCGAGCTGGTCGGGCGGCAGCTCGTAGAGGTTCTGGTCGATCGGCTCGCCCGGGTCGAGGCCCCGCTCGATCCCGTCCAGGCCCGCCATGAGCATCGCCGGGAACGCCAGGTAGGGGTTGGCGAGCGGGTCGGGCGGGCGGAACTCGACGCGCTTGCCCTTCGGCGACGGCGAGTACATCGGGATCCGCACGGCGGCCGAGCGGTTGCGCTGCGAGTGCTTGAGCAGCACCGGCGCCTCGTAGCCGGGGACGAGCCGGCGGTAGGAGTTCGTCGACGGCGCGCAGAACGCGAGCAGCGCCCGTGCGTGCGTGAGCAGGCCGGCCGCGTAGTGCAGCGCGAGCGGCGACAGCAGCGCGTAGCCGTCCGCGGCATGCATGAGCGTGTCGCCGCCCTTCCACAGCGACTGGTGGACGTGCATGCCCGAGCCGTTCTCCTCGAAGATCGGCTTCGGCAGGAACGTGGCCGACTTGCCCGCCCGCTTCGCCGTGTTCTTGACCACGTACTTGTGCAGCTGCAGGGCGTCCGCCATCTCCAGCAGCGGCAGGAAGCGCAGGTCGATCTCGCCCTGCCCCGGCCCGCCGACCTCGTGGTGGTGGCTCTCGGTCCGGATCCCGAGCGCCTCGAGCACCATCACCATCCGGCCGCGCAGGTCGCTCAGCGTGTCGTTGGGCGGTGCCGGGAAGTAGCCCTCCTGCGAGCGGTTCTTGTAGCCGAGCGCCGACAGCCCCTCGCCGCGGCGCTGGAAGCCCTGCCCGGAGGTCCAGTGGCCCTCCTCGGAGTCGACCTCGTAGAACGCCGTGTTCGCCTGCTGGTCGAACGCGACGTGGTCGAAGACGTAGAACTCGGCCTCGGGGCCGAAGTAGGCGACGTCGGCGACGCCGCTGGCGCGCAGGTGCTCCTCGGCCTTGATGGCGACGTAGCGCGGGTCGCGCGTGTAGGGCTCGCGCGTGATCGGGTCGAGCACCGTGCAGACGAGCGAGATCGTCGGCGCCTCGTAGAAGGGGTCGAGGATCGCCGTCGACGGGTCGGGCATCAGCAGCATGTCGGACTCGTAGATCTCCTGGAAGCCGCGGATCGAGGAGCCGTCGAAGCCGATCCCCTCGGTGAACGCGTCCTCGTCGAGCGTCGAGAGCGCCATGCCCATGTGCTGCCACGTCCCCGGCAGGTCGGTGAACTTGAGGTCCACCATCCGCGCCCCGTGGCGCGTGGCCAGGTCCAGCACGTCGCTGGGTCGCGCCTCGCGCGCGCCCACGAGCGCCCGGATGCTCAGCGGCTCGGTCGTCTTCCCGGCCACGACGTCGTCGATCGCCATGCCTTCCTCCTCTCGGGGACGCAAATTCTCGCGCGCTCGACCGGATGGAGAAAGCCCGACCCCGAATCTTCGACATCGGGACAAAGACCCTTCGGGCGCTCCGGCCGACCATAGATCGCGATGGTTCCCGGAAGAGGAGGACGACTGATGCTGAGAAGGACCGGCACGGCGCTGCTGGGAGCGGCGCTTGCCTCCGTGCTGCTGCCCGCGATGGCGTACGCGGACCTCAAGGACGCGGCTGCGGCCGGGGCGCTGCCCGACAGCGTCGCGATCAATTCGATCTGGGTCGTGGTCGCGGCCCTGCTCGTGATCTTCATGCAGGCTGGCTTCGCGTTCCTGGAGATCGGGTTCTCGCGCGCCAAGAACGCCGGCACCGTGGTCGCGAAGATTCTCACGAACTTCTCGATCGCCGCACTCGCCTACTGGGCGATCGGGTTCGCGTTCGCGTTCGGCAACGGCGACATCCTCGGCACCGAGGGCTTCTTCCTGCGCGGCTATGGCGACCCGCAGGAGGCGTTCGGGATCATGGGGCTCTCCGACGCCACGATCGAGAGCAAGTGGCTGTTCCAGTTCTCGTTCTGCGCGGTGTCGCTGGCGATCGTCTGGGGCACCACGCTCGAGCGCATCAAGTTCGGCGTCTACATCATCTACGCGGTCATCTTCGCCGCGGTCATCTACCCGATCGCGTCGCACTGGGTGTTCGGCGGCGGCTGGCTGCAGAGCAACCTCGGCATGCAGGACTTCGCCGGCTCCACGGCGGTCCACCTGATCGGCGCCACCGGCGCGCTGGCGGTGCTCCTCCAGCTCGGGGCGCGGCGCGGCAAGTACGGCGGGGACGGGCGCCCGCGGGCGATCCCGGGGCACTCGATGCCGCTGTTCGGCCTCGGCGTGCTGATCCTGTGGCTGGGCTGGTTCGGGTTCAACCCGGGCTCGACGCTCAACGCGCTCGATGGCCGCTTCCCGGAGGTCGCGCTCGTGACGATGCTGGCCGCCGGTGCCGGCGTGCTTGCTTCGATCGCGACCGCCCGCTGGAAGACCGGGACGATCGACATCGGCATGGCCGGCAACGGCGCGATCGGCGCGCTGGTCGCGATCACCGCGCCGTCGGGCTACGTCGAGGCGTGGACGGCGCCGCTCATCGGCGGCATCGCCGGCGTGATCGTCCCGCTCGGCGTGTACGCGATCGACCGTCACCTCGACGATCCGGTCGGCGCGCTGACCGCCCACGGCCTGTGCGGCGTGTGGGGCACGCTGGCGTGCGGCATCTTCACGTCGCCGGGGCTGGCCGAGTACAACGCGGTCGGCGACGCCGGCCTGATCTACACCGGCTCGTTCGGGCAGCTCGGGACGCAGGCGCTCGGCATCGTGACCGTCTTCGCGTTCGTGTTCACGCTCTCGTACGCCACGTTCTGGGCGATCAAGAAGACCTACGGCCTGCGCGTGACGGCCGAGGAAGAGGAAGCCGGACTGGACATCTCCGAGCACGGCATGTACGGGTATCCGGAGCAGTTCATCCCGGCGCCCGAGCTCATCGGGTACAGCACCGCACCGGCCACGCGGCCGCGTGAGGCGCCGTCGGGGGCCACCGCGAAGGAGGTTCCGGTCACGTGAAGAAGATCGAGGCGTACATCCGGCACGAGTCGTTCGAGCCGATCCGCATGGAGCTCCTCGGGCTCGGTTTCCCCTCGCTGTCGATCTCCGAGGTCAAGGGCTCGGGGCGGCAGAAGGGCATCACCGAGCGCTACCGCGGCGCCGAGCTGACCAACTGGCTGCGGCCGAAGGTCAAGCTCGAGTGCGTGGTGGCGACGCAGGACGTGCAGACGGTGGTGGACGCCATCCTCAAGCACGCCCGCACGGGTCAGATCGGCGACGGCAAGGTGTTCGTCATGCCGGTCGAGGAGGCCTACCGGATCCGCACCGGCGAGTCCGGTGAGGAGACGCTCCAGGCCCATCCCGAGGTGGCCGCCCAGGCCACGGCATAGGCCGTTCGATGTCGACGGGGCGGCCGGACATATCGCCGCCGGCCGCCACGTCGCTCGTCGAGCGTCTGCGTGCCGTGCACCTGCAGATGCTCGACGCCGTGCTGACCGGCGACGGCCTCGCGGCCGTCGCCGACCTCGCGGCCGACGCGGCCGGCGGCCCCGTCGCGGTCGTCGTCCCGCGGCTCGGCGTGGCCGTGGCCTCCGCCGGCGGCGAGCCGGCGCTCGGCGCCGTCCGCCGGTACATCGTCGAGCAGCGAAGCGTTCCGCCCGAGGTGGTGGCCGAGGTGCCGATCGCGTCGGGCGACGAGCGGATCGGCGGCGTCGTCCTGCTCGACCCGGGTCGTCCGGATCCGGAGGCGGTCGAGTTCCTGCACCTCGCCGCCGTGGCCGCGCTCACCGAGGTCGCCGTCGAGGAGGCACGCGAGGAGGTGGAGGAGAACGTTCGCGGCTCGTTCCTCGAGCTGCTGCGCGAGCGGCCCGACGGGCTCGACCCGCAGGACGTCGTGCGCCGCGCCGGACGGCTCGGCTGCGACCTGTCGGGCGGCGCCGCGGTGCTGTGCGCCCAGCTCACCTCAGAGCGCCCGCGCCACGTGGTTGCGCTGATCAGCTCCGAGTATCCGGGCGCGCTGGCCCAGTTGGTGGACGGCCGCGTGTACGCGCTGCTGCCGGGCGCGGACCAGACCGTCACCGTGGCCGGCGCCCGCGCGCTGGCGGCGCGGCTGCAGCGCCACGGCGTGGTCGCGCTCTCCTCGTTCTACGGCGACCCGGCGGAGCTCGGCCGCGCGATCCAGGAGGCCGAGCTCGTGCTCGAGGTGCTCCAGCGCGGCGACGGGCTCGGCGGGGTGGGCGGGCCGACCTCTGAGGACATCGGCAGCGGCACCTACCGGCTGCTGTTCCGCGTGCTCGCCTCGCACCCGGAGGAGGTGCGGTCGTTCTACGAGGACACCGTCGCCGCGATCGTCCGCTATGACGACCAGTACCGCACCGACCTCGTCCAGACGCTCGAGGCCTATCTCGAGCACAACTGCAACATGAACGCGACCGCGGCGGCGATCTACGCCCATCGTCACACGGTCGCCTACCGCCTCGACCGGGTGAAGGAGCTCAGCGGCCTCGACCCGATGCAGACCGAGGACCGCGAGCGGCTCGGGCTCGGCTTGAAGGCCTACCGGATCATCGCGCCGGGCCTGCCGCGCTAGTACCTAGCCGGCGCCCTCGCCCCGCACGACCTCGCCCTTCCGATTGACCCGCGCGGGCACGGGCTCGTCGGAGATCTCGACCTCGAACGACCCGGTCGTGCGCTGGCCATTGGCCGGGACGGCCTTGCCGTTCAGCCCCGGCGACACGCGGTAGTTGACCGTGTAGCTCCCTGGGCGGACCGCGGTCAGGCGCCACTCGAACTCACGCGTCTGGCCGGGGGTCAGCGGGCCGAGCGCCCACGTGTCGGTGGCGGCGGTGTCGCCGCCCTCGGGCCCGCGGTCGACGATCCAGACCGGCTTGGAGTCGTCGGCGAGCCGGGGATCGGCCTCCGCCACGGCGAACGCGCCGGCGGGATCGCCGCCGTCCGGCCCCTCCGTCGCGATCGTGACGGCCAGGTTCGGCAGGTCCCGGTCGTCGGTGTTGCGCACCGAGAGCCGCATCGTCGCGTGCTGGGCGGTGGTCTGGCGCGCCGGGAACGACGCGTCGACGACCTCGAGCGTGAACTCCCCCTCGGGCTCGTTCGCGTCCTGCCGCTCGCTGCCGCAGCCGGCCAGCGCCAGCCCCGCGAGCGCGATCGCGACCCCAACCCTCATGGCGCGGGCGAATGTACCACCGGGTGTCGGCACCAAGCGCAAGTTCCGGCCTCGGTTCCCGTTTGTGCCTGATGCAGGCCGTCGCATAACCTTCGGCGCCGTCGCCCACGAGGGGCGGCGTCGCGAACTCCTGGGGAGAAGAGTTGGTCCGAACCGTCGCCGATCGCGCCTTCCTGCCGGCCAAGGGCCTGCTGGAGGAAGTGGGCGACATGATGATCCTGACGGGCAAGACGATCATGTCTGCCCTGCGGCCGCCCTACCCCTACGGCGGCGAGTTCGTCTCCCAGTTCCTCTTCGCGCTCAAGCTCTGCTGGTTCCCGCTCGTGGTCTCGACGGTCGCCTTCGGCTACGGCGCTCCGGGCCTGCAAGCCGCGAACTTCCTCAACCTGTTCGGCTCGATCGACCGCCTCGGCGGCTTCTTCGTGCTGGCGTCGATCCGCGAGTTCGCGCCGTTCGTGACCGCGATCGTGCTCGCCGGCGTGGCCGGGACGGCGATCACCGCCGACCTCGGCGCCCGCAAGATCCGCGAGGAGCTCGACGCGCTGCAGGTGCTCGGCGTCGACCCGGTCAAGAACCTCGTCGTGCCGCGCTTCCTGGCGCTGATGCTGGTGACCGGCCTGTTCGACATCTACGCGCTGCTGTTCGGCATCTTCGGCGGCGTCGTGGCGACGCTCACCAACGGCGCCCCGCTCGGGCCGTTCTGGGCCACGTTCTTCACGAACTCGTCGGTCGTCGACCTGTGGGGCTCGGTCCTCAAGTGCACGATGTTCGGCGCGATCATCGCGATCGTCTGCTGTTACAAGGGGATGACGGCGTCCGGCGGCGCCGCCGGCGTCGGCCGCGCGGTCAACCAGGCGGTGGTCATCTCCACGCTCGGCGTGTTCGCGTTCAACTACGTGTTCACGCAGACCCTGCTCGCCACCCACCCGGAGATCCTCAACATCAAGTAGGCCATGGGACGCCAGTGGCTCGCCATACCCCGTGATTGGCTCGCCTCGTTCGGCGAGATCGTCCGCTTCTGCTCGACGGTCGTCGCCGAGGTCTTCACGCTCAAGGTCTTCCGCTTCTTCGGCGAGGCGCTGCGCCAGGCCGGCCTGCTGATCCTCTCCTCGACGCTGGTGATCTGGGGCCTGATCTTCATCATCGGCCTCCAGTGCGGGATCGAGGGCGCGTACTTCAACCGCGCGGTCGGCGCCCCCGCGTACGCCGGCGTGTTTGCCGCGTGGTGCGATCTGCGCGAGCTGGTCCCGTACGCGTTCGGCTACATGATGGCCGCCAAGGTGGGGACCGGCATCGTCGCCGAGCTCGGGTCGATGCGGATCTCCGACGAGATCGACGCGCTCGAGGTGATGGGCATCTCCTCGATGACGTTCCTGTGCGCCACCCGCCTGCTCGCCGCCTGGCTCGTGCTCCCGTTCATGTACCTGGCCGGGATCGGCGCCGGGTTCTTCGCCTCCTACCTGGCGGTGGTCGAGCAGATCGGGGAGGTCTCCAGCGGCGGGTACTCGCTGATCTTCTGGATGTTCCAGAACCCACCCGACCTCCTCTACAGCCTCATCAAGGCGATGGCGATGGCCACCGTGATCGTGCTGGTGGGCTGCTACTACGGCTACACGGCCAGCGGGGGGCCGGTCGGCGTCGGCACCGCGACCGCGAAATCGATGGTGCTCAACATCGTCCTGGTACACCTCATAGGCATGCTTGGCACCCAGCTGTTCTGGGGAGCCAACCCACGAGCCCCCATCGGAGGCTGAGTGAGCACCTGTTACGTGAGGCCGGAGGCCGAGAGTCTTCATCAGAACGCGGGGCTGGATGCCCCGCGGAGGTGACCATGTCCGACGACGAGTACCGCTGGCACACAGGCGAGCAGCGCCCCACCGGGGCCAAGGACGCCGTCGAGTTCGTCGACGTCCACAAGTCGTTCGGGCGCAACCAGATCCTGCGCGGGCTCAACATGTCGATCCCCGAGGACAAGATCTCGATGATCCTCGGGCCGTCGGGCACCGGGAAGTCGGTGTGCATCAAGCACATGGTCGGCCTGCTCTACCCCGACGAGGGCGACGTGCTGGTCCACGGCGAGTCGGTCCCCGGCATGCGCGACGAGGACCTGTTCGACATGCGCAAGCGCTTCGGCGTCCTGTTCCAGGACGGCGCGCTGTTCGGCTCGATGAACCTCTACGACAACGTCGCGTTCCCGCTCCGTCAGCACACGGACAAGGGGGAGGACGAGGTCGAGGACATCGTGATGCGGCGGCTGCGCGAGGTCGGCCTCGAGGGCTCGCGCGACAAGATGCCCAACGAGCTGTCCGGCGGCATGCGCAAGCGCGCCGGGTTCGCGCGCGCGCTCGTGCTCGATCCCGACATCGTGCTGTTCGACGAGCCCGACTCCGGCCTCGATCCCGTTCGCACCGCGCTGCTGTGCGAGCTGATCAAGGAAGTCCACGAGGAGAACGGCGGCGCCTACGTGGTCATCACCCACGACATCATGTCCGCCAAGCGGGTCGCCGAGTACATCGCGGTGCTGTGGCGCGGGCGGATTGTCGAGTCCGGCCCCGCCGAGGACCTCTTCAGCTCCGACAACCAGTTCGTCCGGCAGTTCCTCAGCGGCGCCTCCCAGGGCCCGCTCGGCATGGAATAGCGAACCGGTAACCACCCGGCTCCGGCCACGATAGGGTTCGCCCTTGTTTTCTGGGGGATCCAGATCAGGGATCGGATGAGGGAGCATCAATCGTGACAGTGGCCCGGGCCGCCGCGGCCGGCGCGCTCGCGCTGGCGGTGGCCCTCGCCGTGTGGCTGCTGCTGTTCCGGGGTGACGGGGGAACCGAGTACACCCTGCTGTTCCAGAACGCCGGCCAGCTCGTCAAGGACGACGATGTGCAGGTCGGGGGTCGCCGCGTGGGCTCGGTCCGCGAGATCGAGCTGACCGACGACAACCAGGCGGCGATCAAGGTCGTCGTCCAGGAGCCGTACGCGCCGCTGCGCGAGGGCACCGGGGCCGTGATCCGGCTCACGTCGCTCTCCGGCATCGCGAACCGCTACGTGGCGCTCACGCCCGCCCCGGGCGACGCGAAGGAGCTCCCCGACGACGCCACCCTGACCGCCGACTCGACCACCGACGTCGTCGACCTCGACCAGATCTTCAACACGCTCGACGAGCGCACGCGCGGCGACCTCACCGACGTCATCAACGGCTTCGCCGCGCAGTACGAGGGCAAGGGCGAGGAGGCCGGGGAGTCGGCCAAGTACTTCAACCCGGTGCTCTCGAGCTCGCGCCGGCTGGTCCAGCAGGCGACCGAGGACGAAGGGGCGCTGACCCGCTTCATCGTCAACTCGAGCCGCGCCGTCACGACGATCGCGGAGCGCCGCGACGAGCTGGCCGACCTCGTCGGCAACACCAACGCCACGGCCGCCGCCATCGGGCAGGAGAGCGCGGCGCTGACCCGCGCGCTCGAGCTGCTGCCGACCACCCTGCGCCGCTCCAACACGACGTTCGTGAACCTGCGGGCGACGCTCGACGACCTCGACGTCCTGGTCGCGGAGTCCAAGCCCGCGACCAAGGACCTGGCCCCGTTCCTGCGGGAGCTGCGGCCGCTCGTGCGCGCCGCCCGGCCGACGATCCACGACCTGCGCCTGCTCGTGCGCCGCTCGGGCCCGGACAACGACCTCGTCGAGGCGACGCGCAAGATGCCGGCGCTCCAGCGCGCCGCCACGCCGGCCTTCCGCAACGGGCGCCAGGCGCTCGAGCGCCTCCAGCCGGTGCTCGAGTTCGCGCGGCCCTACACGCCGGACCTCGTCGGCTGGTTCCGCGACTTCGGCGAGGGCGCCGCCAACTACGACGCCAACGGCCACTTCGCGCGCATCCAGCCGATCTTCAACGCCTTCAACTTCACCGACAACCCGGCGGGAGGCGTCCTGACGCCGGTCCCGCCCGCCAACCGCATGGACGGCGTCGACACCGGCAACCTGCGGCGCTGCCCCGGCGCCGCGACCCAGGCCCCGCCGGACGGCTCCGCGCCGTTCACCGACGGCGGCGACCTCGACTGCGACCCGAGCCAGGTGCCCCCCGGCCCATGACCCGCGTCGCCGCCATCCTCGTCCTCGTCCTCGCGGTCGCCGCCGTCGCGATCATCGCGCTGGGCGGGGGCGACGACGACGCGCGACTACAAGGTCCGCGCGATCTTCGACAACGCCGGCTTCGTGATCCCCGGCGAGGACGTGAAGGTGGCCGGCGTGCGCGTCGGCTCGATCAACTCGATCGACGTCACCGACGACTTCAAGGCCGCCGTGGTGCTCGACATCACCGATCCCGGCTACCGCGACTTCCGCCAGGACGCGTCGTGCATCGTGCGCCCGCAGTCGCTGATCGGCGAGCGCTTCGTCGAGTGCGAGCTCACGCAGGCGCGCTCGGCCGGCGAGAACCCACCGCCCGAGCTCGAGCGGATCGAGGAGGGCGACGGCGAGGGCCAGCTGCTGCTGCCGGTCGAGCGCAACGGCAAGGCGGTCGACCTCGACCTGATCAACAACATCATGCGCGAGCCGGAGCGCGAGCGGCTCTCGATCATCCTGTCCGACCTCGGGATCGGCGTCGCCGGCCGCGGCGAGGACCTCTCCGAGGTCATCCGCCGCGCCGACCCCGCGCTGAAGGAGATCGACGAGGTCCTGAAGATCCTCGCCGACCAGAACACGGTGCTCTCCAACCTCGCGCGCGACTCGGACACGATCCTGGCGCCGCTGGCGCGCGAGCGCCGGCACGTGAGCGGCGCGATCGAGAACGCGAGCGAGGTCGCGCAGGCGACCGCCGAGCGGCGCGGCGACCTCGAGGCCGACATCGAGCGCCTCCCGCGCTTCCTGCGCGAGCTCAGGCCGACGATGGTCCGGCTCGGCGCGCTCAGCGACCAGATGACGCCGGTGCTGACCGACCTCGGCGCGGTCGCGCCCGACGTCAACCGCACGATCCGCCAGCTCGGCCCGTTCTCGCGCGCCGCGACCCCGGCGCTCGAGTCGCTCGGCGACGCCGCGGAAACCGGCATCCCGGCGGTGCGCGCGGCCCTCCCGGTGACCAAGGACCTCCGGCGGCTGGCGAGCGCGGCGCGGCCGGTGGGATCGAACCTGCGGAAGATCCTCGAGTCCTTCCAGCGCACCGACGGCATCGAGCGCGCGATGGATTACATCTTCTACCAAGTGGCCGCCATCAACGGCTTCGACGCCTTCGGCCACTACCTGCGCGCCGGCCTGATCGTCAACCAGTGCGCCAACTACGCCATCGAGCCGACGTTCGGCTGCTCGGCGAACTACCCGCGCGCCGGCGCCACCAGCGCCCGGGTGGCGTCCCGAGGCGCTCCCCGTGACGAGGTGCTGCAGCGCACGGCGATCACGCTCGCCCGCTCGCTCGGGCTGCCGATCCCCGCGGCCCCCGAGCCCGCGAGGAAGAAGAAGCGGCCGGCGAAGCGCCGCGATGCCGCGCCGAAGGCCGACACGCCGGCCCCCCAGGCCGCGCCCGCGCCGCCGGCCGAGCAGGCGCCGCGGCCGGCCGAGCAGGCGCCGCCGCAGGAGGAGACCCCCTCGCGCACCGACGTGCTGCTCGACTACCTGTTCGGGGGCGATGGATGAGGCGCGGAGGCATCGCCGGCAACCCGGTCCTGATCGGCGCCGCGACGATCCTCGTCGTCCTCGTCGCCGTCTTCCTGGCCTACAACGCCAACCGCGGGCTGCCGTTCGTCCCGACCTACGAGCTCAAGGCCGAGGTCCCCAGCGCGGCCAACCTCGTGGTGGGCAACGACGTGCGGATCGGCGGCTCGCGCGTCGGCTTCGTCGGCGACATCACGGCCGACCGGCGCGACGACGGCACGACGATCGCCGTCCTCGACCTCACGCTCGAGCGCAGCGTGTCGCCGCTGCCGCGCGACTCGACGCTGATCGTCCGCCCGCGCTCGGCGCTCGGCCTCAAGTACGTCGAGATCACCCGCGGCACCGACCGCCAGGGGTTCGACGACGGCGCGACGATCCCGCTCAGCGCCGCGACGCCGACCCCGGTCGAGTTCGACGAGGTCCTCAGCATGTTCGACGAGGCGACACGCAAGGCGGCCTCGGAGAACACGATCGGGTTCGGCGACGCGTTCGCGGGCCGCGGCGAGTCGATCAACACGGCGATCGGCGCCTTCCGCCCGCTGCTGCGCGACATCATCCCCGTCGCGCAGAACCTCTCGTCGCGCGAGACCAACCTGCGCCGGTTCTTCGGCGAGCTGGGCGACGCCGCGGCGATCGTCGCCCCCGCCGCGGAGGCGCAGGCCGAGCTGTTCGTGAACCTGGACACCACGTTCGGCGCACTGCGCGAGGTGGCGCGGCCGTACATCCAGGACTCGATCAGCGGCGGCGTGCCGGCGCTCGACACCGCGATCCGCACGCTGCCGGTCCAGCGGCCGTTCCTGCGCAACACCGAGGGCCTGTTCCGCGAGCTGCGGCCAGGCGCCGCCGCGCTGCGCACCTACGCGCCCACGATCGCCGACGCGCTCGAGGAGGGCACCAAGGTGCTCCCGCGCACGCCGCCGTTCAACGAGCGGCTGAATTCGCTGCTGGAGGAGCTGCAGCGGTTCGCCGAGGACCCGATGGTGCCGCGCGGCCTGCGCGCGACCACCGGCGCCCTGCGCTCGCTCGACCCGACGCTCAAGTACCTGGCGCCGACCCAGACGGTCTGCAACTACGTGACGCTGTGGTTCCGCAACGTGTCGTCGCTGCTCAGCGTCGGCGACCGCAACGGCACCTGGCAGCGCTTCATCATCGTCGCCACGCCGCAGGGGCCGAACAACGAGGGCGGCCCGTCGTCGGCGCCGGCCGACGGGCCGACCGTCGACAACCACCTGCACACGAACCCGTACCCGAACACGGCGGCTCCCGGCCAGCCGCGCGAGTGCGAGGCCGGCAACGAGCCGTACCTGGCCGGCGAGACCGTGATCGGCAACGTGCCCGGAACCCAGCAGGCGGCGACGGAGGGCAGCCCGTGATGCGCCGCCGCCCGCGCAGCCCCGTCGCCATCGGCCTGATCGCGCTGGCCGTGATCCTCGTGCTGGTGTTCCTCGGCTTGACGAAGGACATCCCGTTCACGAAGCCGTACGAGGTGAACGCGGTGTTCGAGTCGGCCAACTCGATCCGGGTCGGCTCGCCGGTGCGGATCGCGGGCGTCGAGGTCGGCAAGGTCAAGGCCGTCAAGCCGGACGAGGACAACCCCGACGTGGCGGTCGTCGTGTTGCAGATCGACGACGACGGGCTCCCGCTGCACGAGGACGCGACGGCCAAGATCCGGCCGCGCATCTTCCTCGAGGGCAACTTCTTCGTCGACCTGAAGTCCGGCTCGCCGGAGGCGCCCGAGCTCGAGAAGGGCGGGACGATCAAGGTCACGCAGACCGCCACGCCGGTCCAGCTCGACGAGGTGCTGACGTCGCTTCAATCCGACTCGCGGCAGGACCTCAAGGACGTGCTGCACGCGTTGGCCGTGGCGCTCAACTCCGAGCCGACGGCGGCCGAGGACCGCGACGCCGACCCGTCGGCCCGGGGCGAGACCGCCGCGAAGTCGTTCAACGACGCGTACGACGACATCCCGGAGGCCGAGCGGTCGACGGCGATCGTGCTCGACGCGTTCCTCGGCACCGAGCCGAACGAGGACCTGTCGCGGCTGATCGACGGCACGGCCCGGACCACCGGCGCGCTGATCCGCAACGAGAACGCGCTGCGGAACCTCATCTCGAACTTCAACACGACGATGGCGGCGTTCGCCTCCGAGTCGGGCAACCTGCGCCAGTCGATCAGCGAGCTCCCGGGCACGCTGGAGAGCGCCAACCGCGCGCTCACCTCGCTCAACGAGGCGTTCCCGCCCACCCGCGCGTTCGCGCGCGAGATCATCCCCGGCGTCCGCGAGACCCCGGCCACGATCGAGGCCGCGCTCCCGTGGATCGACCAGGCGCGGCCGCTGATGGGCCCGAAGGAGCTCGGCGGCCTGGCGCGCGAGCTGTCGCCCGCCACGCAGGACCTCGCGCGGCTGACCGACCGCGCGCTCGACCTGCTGCCGCAGACCGACCTCGCCTCCAAGTGCGCGCGCGACGTGATCCTGCCGACCGGCGACGTCGTCATCGAGGACGAGTTCACGACCGGCGTCGAGAACTACAAGGAGTTCTTCTACACGCTCGTCGGGCTCTCGGGCGAGGGCCAGAACTTCGACGGCAACGGCATGTACGTGCGCTTCCAGACCGGCGGCGGCTCCGAGGCGCTGTCGCTCGGCTCGGCGTCCTCGAACACCGGCGAGCTGTTCGGCAACGCGGTCTCGGTGCCGCTCGGCAACCGGCCGTCCTATCCCGGCCGCAAGCCGCCCTACCGGCCGACCGCGACGTGCTACAAGCAGACGCGGCCGAACCTCAACGGGCCGGCGGCCGCCCGGTCGGCGCCGACCGGCCAGGCGGCGCTTGCGGCCAAGAAGGCGCTGCCCGAGCTGCGCAAGAGGCTGCGCCCGTTCGGGTCCAAGGACGGGGTGCGCAAGTGACCGCGATCCGCAAGCACCTGCCCGACTTCCTGGCGATTCTCGCGCTCCTGGTCGTCGCGCTGATCGTCACGGTGGTCATCCTCGACAACCAGCGGCTCTCGCTGCCGTCCGGCGTCCCGGTGCTCGGCCGCGACTTCGTGGAGGTCGAGGCGGAGCTGACCAGCGCGCAGTCGGTCACCCCGGGGCAGGGACAGACCGTGAACATCGCGGGCGTCGAGGTCGGCGAGATCTCGAGCGTGAAGCTCGAGAACGGCAAGGCGGTCGTCGGCCTGAAGATCGAGCGCGACCACGCGAAGATCTATCGCGACGCCTCGATCCTGCTGCGGCCCAAGACCGGGCTGAAGGACATGGTGGCCGAGCTGACGCCCGGCACCAAGGAGGCCGGCGAGCTCGGCGAGGGGGAGCGGATCCCCGCCTCGCAGACGCTCCCGGACGTCAACCTCGACGAGATCCTCGCGTCGCTCGACGCCGACACGCGCGACTACCTGCGCCTGCTGCTCGGCGACGGCGCGCAGGGCCTGAAGGGCAACGGGCGCGCGCTGGCCCGGACGATCCGCCGCTTCGAGCCGACCGCCCGCTACGCCCGCGAGGCCAACGAGCAGCTCGCGCTCCGGCGCCAGAACATCAAGCGCGTGATCCACAACCTGTCGCTGCTGATGGAGGAGCTCGGCGGCAAGGACGAGCAGATCGCCGAGTTCGTGGACAACTCGAACGCCGTGTTCGCGGCGCTCGCGAACCAGGACGCGAACCTCCGCGACACGCTGCGCGAGTTGCCGTCGACGCTCGACGTGACGCAGCGGACGCTGGCCAGCGTCGACACCATGGCGTCGGTGCTGGGACCGACGCTGCAGGACCTGCGGCCGGGCGCGCGGGCGCTGGGGCCGTCGCTGCGGGCGACGCGGCCGTTCCTGACCACGACCACGCCGATCCTGCGCGACGAGATCCGGCCGTTCACCCGCGCGGCGCTGCCGACCGCCCGTGAGCTGCGGCCGGCCCTGCGCGACCTCGCCGCCGCCACGCCCGACCTCACGCGCAGCTTCCGGGTCATCAACGCGCTGCTCAACACGCTCGCCTACAACCCGCCGGGCGCCACCGAGGAGGGCTACCTCTTCTGGCTCTCCTGGGCCAACCACATCGGCAACGCCGTGTTCGCGACGCAGGACGCGCACGGCCCGATCCGCCACGGCATCGTCGTGTACTCGTGCGACACCGCCCGGCTGCTGGAGACGGTGGCCGACACGAACCCGGCGCTCGGCACGCTCGTGGACCTGTTGAACGGTCCCCCGGCGGCGTCGATCTGCCCGGCTCAGGGAGGGACGACGCCGTGAACAAGGCCGCCCCGTCCTTCGGCCGGATCGCCGCGATGGTGGTGTTCGCGCTGTCCTGCTTCGGGCTGCTGCTGTTCCTGTGGCTGGCGTTCGGCGGCCCGATCCCGCTCAAGCCGCAGGGCTACCGCGTCCAGGCCTCGTTCGCGGAGGCGACGCAGCTCGCCACCGAGGCCGACGTGCGGATCTCCGGCGTGCCGGTCGGGCGCGTGAAGACGATCGAGCCCGACAAGCGCACGGGCCGCTCGACCGTCGTGATCGAGTTGGAGTCGCGCTACGCGCCGCTGCCCTCCGACGCTCGCGCGATCCTGCGCCAGAAGACGCTGCTCGGCGAGACGTACGTCGAGCTCACGCCGGGCAGCCCGGACGCCGATCCGGTGCCGGACGGCGGCATGCTCGCCGAGTCGCAGGTCGCGCCGACGGTGCAGCTCGACGAGATCTTCCGCTCGTTCGACGCCAGCACGCGGGCGGCGTTCCAGATGTGGATGCAGGAGCAGGCGAAGGCGATCTACACCCACGGGCGCGACGTCAACGACGCGCTCGGCAACCTCGGCCCGTTCGCGGAGGACGCCGCCGTCCTGGTCGACATCCTCAACCGCCAGGAGGGCGCGGTCCGCAACCTGGTGTCGAACACCGGCGTCGTGTTCGAGGCGCTGACCGAGCGCGACGGCCAGCTGCGCTCGCTGATCGAGAACTCCAACCGCGTGTTCGCGGCCACGGCGTCGCGCGACGAGCAGCTCAAGGAGACGTTCGTCGCGCTGCCGACGTTCGAGCGCGAGTCGGCGCAGACGCTCGACCGGCTGGCCGAGTTCGCCGTCGACACCGATCCGCTGATCACGCAGCTGCGGCCGGCCGCGCGCGAGCTGAGCCCGACGCTGCGGGACCTCGGCGCGCTGTCGCCGGACCTCGAGGCGCTGTTCCGCGAGCTCGGGCCGCTGATCGACGCCTCGCGGACGGGCTTCCCGGCCGCCGAGCGGGTGCTCCGGGACTCGCGGCCGCTGATCGCGCAGCTCGACCCGGCGATGCGCCAGCTCACGCCGATCCTCGACTTCATCGGGCTCTACAAGCCCGAGCTGACCACGTTCTTCGCGAACACGCCGGCGGCGACCCAGGCGAAGGACACCACGGGTGTTCACTACCTGCGCACCACGAACCCGCTCAACCCCGAGAACCTGGCGAGCTATCCGCGCCGGATCGGCACCAACCGCCCGAACCCGTACGCCAAGCCCGGCAACTTCAGCCAGCTCGATCGCGGCATGCCGGTGTTCGAGTCCCGCCACTGCGGCTCGGGCGTGCCGACCGTGACCAGCGTGCCGGCCCTGCCGCTGCCGCCGCCGGTCGCCGACCTCGTGCCGCAGGACCTGCTCGACCGGGTCATCGAGTTCGCGTTCGCCGGCCAGCCCGGGAGCAACGGTCCCGCGCCGCCGTGCCGGAACCAGGGGCCGTACAACTTCGGCGGCGAGATCACGCAGTACCCACATGTCAACGACAGATAGTTGACGTGGACCCGGGCATCCGTGCCCGGGTCCCGAGAGACGGTGTTTCGCCGTCATCCGGCGCCGAGTCGCTGCCGCGACGACTACTCTCGCGCGTGGGATGACGGTGTTCGAGCGGATTGTGCGCGCATCGGCCCGCCGGCCGGCGCGCGTGCTGGCGATCGTCGCCGTCCTGGCCGTGGCGGGCTGCGTGCTCGCGCTGCGTCTCGAGCCGAGCGCGGCCATGGACACGCTGGTCGGCCGGGGCGACGACAGCTTCCAGGCCACCGAGCGTTACCGCGAGCGGTTCGGCGACCACTCGGTGATCGTGCTGGCGCGCGGGGAGCTGCCGAACCTCGTGCTCACCTCGAACCTCGGGCGGCTGATCGGGCTGGAGGGGTGCCTGTCGGGCAACAAGCCGGCCGACCAGGAGGCGCCCGGCGGCCGCGGCTCGCCGTGCGACCGGCTCGCGCAGGCCAAGCCGGTCCAGGTCGTCTACGGGCCGGGCACCTTCATCAACGCGGCCGCCGGCGAGATCCGCAAGCAGGTCCAGGTCCAGACGCAGGCCAAGGCGGCCGAGGCCGAGCGGGCGGCGCGGGCGGCGCGCCGGGTCGCGCGGGCCCAGGGCCGCCCGCCCGCCGAGCAGCGCCGCCTGGCGCAGTCGGCGCGCCAGCTCGTCTACGCGCAGTTCGTGCGCGACCTGCTCCAGATCAACCTGCGCTACGGGCTCGGCCTGACCGGGCTGCCGAGCGTCGACGACCCCGAGTTCGTGTCGGCGCTCGTGTTCGACGCGTCGCGCGGCGCGACGACGCCGAAGGCGCGCTTCGCGTACCTGTTCCCGTCGCGCGAGTCGGCGCTGATCCAGGTCCGCCTCAAGCCCGACCTGAGCGACGAGCAGCGCGAGGAGGCGGTGGCGCTCGTCCGGGAGGCGGTGCGGATGCCGCAGTGGCGGCTGCAGGGGGACGCCGGCTACACCGTGACCGGGGCGCCGGTGGTGGCCGACGACCTGACCGGCGCGCTGGCCGGCTCGACGCTGCGGCTGCTGGTCGTCGCGCTCGTGCTGATGGCGATCGTGCTCGCGCTGGTCTTCCGCAGCCGGCTGCGGCTTGTTCCGCTGGCGGTCGCCCTGGCCGCCGTGGCGATCACGTTCGGGCTCACCGCATTGCTCTCGCTGCCGCTCACGATGGCGTCGATCGCGGTGCTGCCGGTGCTGTTGGGGCTCGGCGTCGACTACGCCATCCAGTACCAGGCCCGGGTGCAAGAGGAAGGGGACGCGCTCGGCGCGGGCGCGCGGCCCGCGACCGTCGAGGCCGCCGCGGCGCGAGCGGCGCGGGTTGCGGTTCCCGTGATCGCCACCGCCGCGCTGGCGACGGGCGTCGGCTTCCTCGTGCTGCTGCTCTCGCCGGTCCCGATGGTGCGCGGGTTCGGGGCGCTGCTCGTGGTCGGCATCGCGATCGCGTTCGCGCTGGCGCTGACAGCGGGGACGGCGGCGCTGGCGCTCGGCGCGCGGCCCCGCGACGGTGCGCTGGCGCGCTCGCTGCGCGGCGCCGGCGAGCTCGTGGAGGCGGCCGGTGGCGCGCTCGCGCGACCGTTCCGCGGGCCGGTGCGGCGCGCCGGCTCGGCAGCGGTCGGGGGCGCGCTGCGGCGGCCGGGGCGCGTGCTCGCGGTGGGGCTGGCGATCGCCGCGATCGGGTGGGCGGTCGACTCGCGCACCGAGGTGATCTCCGACATCGAGCGGCTTGTGCCGCAGGACCTGCAGGCGGTCGAGGACCTCAAAGCGCTGCAGCGCGCGACCGGGGTCGCCGGCGAGGTCGACATCGTGATTACGTCCCCACCCACCCGCGACCTCACCGATCCCAAGGTCGTGACGTGGATGCGCGAGTACCAGGCGGGCGTGCTCAAGCGCTACGGGTACTCGTCCGCGCGCGGCTGCGGCAAGGCCGAGCTGTGCCCGGCGCTGTCGCTCCCGGACCTGTTCCGCTCGTCCGCCGCCGCCGGCGACCGCAAGCGCATCCGCGGCCTGCTCGACGCCGTGCCGCCGTACTTCTCGCAGGCGGTGATCACCGAGGACAGGCGCACGGCGAACCTCGCATTCGGGATCAAGCTCGTCTCGCTCGACCGCCAGCACGAGATCATCGAGGACCTGCGCGACCGGCTCGACCCGCCGCCGGGCGTCACCGCCCGCCTCGCCGGGCTGCCGGTGCTGGCCGCCGAGGCGAACGACACGCTGTCGGACCCGCTGCGCCGCCTCGGCACGCTCGCCGTCGGCCTGCTCGCGGTCCTGCTCGTCCTCATCCTCGTGCACCGCGTGCGCGACCGTCGTGGGGCCGCGCCACACCACTCGCGGGCCACGCCGCACGCCTCGCGGGCCGCGCCGCACCCCTCGCGTGGCTCGTGGCGCGTCGCCTGGGACCGGGCGTGGGTGCCAGTGGTCCCGATCGCGCTCGCGACCGGCTGGTCGGCGCTCCTGCTGTGGCTCCTGCGCGTGCCGCTCAACCCGCTCTCGGCGATGCTCGGCGCGCTCGTGCTCGCGATCTCGACCGAATTCGCGGTGCTGCTGTCGGCGCGCTTCGAGGCCGAGCGCGAGGCGGGCCACCCGCCGGCGGAGGCGATCCGGCGGACGTACCGCTCGACCGGCGCGGCGGTGCTGGCGTCCGGCGCCACCGCGATCGCCGGGTTCGCGGTGCTCGCGCTCTCGGACGTCCGGATGCTGCGTGACTTCGGGCTCGTGACCGTGGTCGACCTCACGGTCTCGCTGCTCGGCGTGCTCGCCGTGCTGCCGGCCGTGCTCGTGCTCGCCGAGCGCCGGGCGACCGTGCGCCGGGCGCCCGAGCCGGCCGCCGCGCCCGCCGCGGTCGCGTGAGGCGGCCGGCGCTCATCGCCGGCGTGGTCGCGGTCGCCGTGATCGCCTACATCTCGTTCAACTCCCTGCGCACCGAGGGGCCGGGTTCGCGCGGCGTCGCGGAAGGGCGCGAGCTGCCGGCGTTCGCGGTCCCCCTCGCCACATCGGACCTCGAGGGCGACGCGAACGTCTCCGAGCGCGCATGCGACGTCCGCGGGCCGGACGTGCTGAACGTCTGCGAGCTCGCCGAGCGGGGCCCGGTGGCGCTGGCGTTCTTCGCCGAGCCGTCCGAGCGCTGCGACGACGAGATCGATCTGCTCGACCGGATGCGCACTCGGTACCCGGACGTGGAGTTCGCGGCGATCGCGATCCGCGGCGAGCGCGGCGAGCTTCGCCGGCGGGTGCGAGAGCGCGGCTGGGGCCTGCCCGTCGGTCACGACCGCGACGGCGCGGTGGCCAACCTCTACGCGGTCGCCGTCTGCCCGACGATCACGTTCGCCGCCCGCGGGGGCGAGATCCGGCGCACGACGTTCGGCTCGCAGACGGAGCGCCAGCTCGAGGCCGTGCTGGAGGAGCTGCGGTGAACGAGCCGGAGCTGCGGCGCGGGCTCGTGGCGCCCGACCTCGCGGCCGAGCACCCGGGGCTCTGGCTCGGCTGGACCGAGCTCGAGGCGTCGCCGGGCCCGACGCCGCCGGAGCTGCAGCAGCGGCTGCGCGCGATGGCCGACCGCATGCGCGGGGCGGACGCGATCGCGTTGCGCAGCCGCGAGGTCCCGCACGCGCACCGCGTCTTCTTCCGCCACGTCGGGCTGGACCCCGACGTCGTGCGCACGCCGGTGGAGGCGATCGCGCTGCGACGCATGCAGGAGGGCGGCCTGCGGTCCCAGGGCATGGTGGCTGACGCGCTCACGGTGGCCACGCTGGAGACCGGCGTCGGGGTGTGGGCGTTCGACGCCGCCGCCGTGGTCGGCGCGCTGGCGCTGCGCGTCGCCGGCGGGCGGCTGGTGATCGCCGACGAGGACGGTCCGCTCGCGGTGCTGTTCCGCGAGCCGGATGCGCGCGCTGCGATCAGCAAGGCGACGCGCCGGATCGCGCTCGCCGCGGTCGCGGTGCCGGGCGTCCCCGACCTCTTCGTCCACGAGGCGCTGTGGACGGCCTGGGACATCCTGCGGTGAGAGGGTAGGGCCTGTCCAAGAACCCCGCCACGCCCGTGGCGGCCGTGGATACTTCGCCGGATCGCCACGCGAACACTCGGAAATACGTTCGTATTCCCTTCGGTTCGTGCGGCGCCCGGCTCGATCCACGGCCACCACGGTCGGGCCGGATCTTCTTGGACAGACCCTAGAGCTCGTTCAGGGCGGCGACGAGGCGGTCCGTGGCGGCGCCGTCGCGGAGGGCGATGCGGACGTGGAGGTCGTCGCCCCACGCCGTCCCGGGCGCGACGTAGATCCGGCGGGCGGCGAGACCGCGGGCGATGTCCGCGCCGCTGTGGCGGGTCGAGCCGAGCCAGACGAGGTGGCCGTGGCCGTCCGGGAAGGAGAACGCCGTGCCGTCGAGCGCGGCGGCGAGCCGCTCCCGCTCCCGCGCGGCGGTGGCGCGCCGCCGGACCACGAGCGGGTCGCCGTGGTTGATCGCCCACAGCATCGCCGCCTGGGCGGGCGCGGAGACGCCCCCGGCGGGCGACAGCCGCTCGATGAGCTCGGTGTCGTTGGCGAGCGCATACCCGGCCCGGAAGCCCGCCATCGCGTGCGCCTTGGAGAACGACCGGACCACCAGCACCCGCTCCCGAACCCTCAACCACCGTCCTAAAGGGGTCTGACCCCGAGCGGGGTCTGACCCCTCCCGGGGCGGCGGAGGAGACGGATTCGGGTTTGCGCGGCGGGTGGGCTTACGGTGCTCTGTCCCCGCGAAGTCGGCGAGGGCGGCGTCGACGATCAGCCAGACCCGCTCGTCGAGCCGCTCGGCGAGGCGGGCCAGGTCGGTCGGCGGGACGGCGGCGCCGGTCGGGTCGTTCGGCGTGCAGAGGGCGACGGCGGTCGTGTCCGGGCCGACCGCGGCGACCAGGGCCTCGGTGTCGGGCGCGCCCGCCTCGGTGAGCGGGACGGGCATCGGGACGCCCCCCGCCTCGTGCACGAGCCGCGGGAGCGGCCCCCAGCCGGGCCACGCGATCGCGACCTGGCCGCCGGCGACGATCCCCGGTTGTCCGCCGCCGGCACTCTCGGGTTGGCCGCCGCCGATGGCCCGGAACGCGGCGTGCAGCAGCTCGCCCGCGCCGTGCCCGGGCGCGACCTGGTCCGCGGTCACGTCATGGCGGGCGGCGATCGCCTCCCGCAGCGGCGTGTCGTCGGGATACGTGTTGACCGCCCGCCGGAGCGCGTAGGTGGCCGCGTTGACCGCCTCGGGGTCGGGCGGCTCGTGCCAGGCGGGCGTAGAGAGGTCGAGCGGCGGCACCTCGGCCAGCGCGCTGGCCCGCTCGGCGTCGCGGCGCGCCCGCAGGTCGGTGCTGATCTCCTCCGGCGAGAGCTCCTCGAACTGGCGGTAGTACTCGCGCAGCCGCCGGATCACTGCGGCGCGAGGCTCGGAGCCGGGCCCTGGAGGACCACGAACCAGACGAGGAAGACGAGCCCGGCCACGACCGCGGTGGTACTGAAGATCCGCACGAGCACGCCATCGACCTGGTCGTTGCCGGCCGCGCGCCGGAGGATCCGCCAGGCGTGGTCGAGCCGCGTCGCCAGCGCCAGCGTGAGCATCAGCGTCCCGATCATGCCCGCGAACGCCACCGCGATCCCCGCCGTCACGGACCCCGAGCGGTAGTCGACCTGGGAGCCCACCCACAGCCACGCCACCGGCTGCGGTCCCCAGAGGGTCAGGCACAGCAGCACGATCAGCGCGAGCACGGCCGCGGCGAGCGCGGCGTCGGCGCGCCGGCGACGCTCCCCGCCGCGCTCGGGCGTCGTCCGGTACTTGAGCGGCCCGGTCCCAGGGCGGCGGCCGATGAACAGGCCACCGGTGTCGGTCGGGTCGTTGCGCGGCATCGCTGCAGCGAGGATACGGCGCGCGCGCCCGACGGGGCGCGGCTCGGCACGGCGGTTCGGTCGTGCGGGATTCCGGTGATACGCTGGCTCGCGTCGAGGCCATGGCAGCGATCCACGAGATCCTGGGCACGATCGAGAGCGGCGCCGAGCGCGCCGCGCGGGGCACGTTGCGGGCCCAGATCGCCCGCCTCGAGCGCGAGCACGCCGTCCTCGTCACCGCGTCCTACCCGCGGCTCGACCCCGGCCCGCCTGCACCGAAGCTGGCCGGGCCGCGCCTGCTCACCCTCGGCGAGCTCGAGCGGGTCCGCGACGCCCTCGCCGACCGCGTCGCGACCCTTACGAGAACGGCCGCCGAGCAAGAGGCGCGCCAGGCCGAGGCCCGGCTCGAGCTCGAGCAGATGCTCGCCGACCCGCCCGCCCACCGCTGGCAGCGCCTCCACAACGCCGACCTCGGGCTGTCCGGCTGCACGACCTACCACGTCCGCCCGCGCGCCGGCCTGCTCGGCATGCTCATGGGCTGGTGGGTGGTGAAGATCTCCGGAGGGTGTCCGTAACCGAGCCGGAGCGGCCCAAGGCGCCCTGGCACCCGTTCCCGCTCGTCGAGCTGTGCGTGCTGGCCGGCATCGTGCTGCTCGTCCTCGGCCTGCTCGACTTCAAGTCCGATCGCGGCAAGGCGATGCTCGTCACCGGGATGCTGCTCGGCTCGCTCGGGGGCCTCGACACCGCCCTGCGCGAGCACTTCTCGGGCTACCGCTCGCACGCGATGCTCATCGCCGCCCTCCCCGCCATCGGCCTGGCCGCGATCCTGTACTTCGCGGGCGCCCCCTGGCCGCTCGTCAGCGCCGTGCCGCTGCTCACCTTCGTGGCCGCCCTACCGCTCCTTCTGCGCGCCTACCGGAGGCGCACGGGCTGAACCCAATACCCTCCGCGTCCGTGTCAGAGCCCAAGCGCATGCAGCTCCGCGGGCTGCACCACCTCACGGCCATCTCGGCGGACCTCGAGCGCACGATCGCCTTCTATCGCGATCTGCTCGGGCTGCCGATCGTGTCCGACGGGCCGTCCGACGACGACCCCAATACCCGCCACGTCTGGTTCGGCGCGCTGCACGGCGGCGCCGGCATGCTGCTGAGCTTCATGCAGTACCCCGAGCTGCCGAAGGGCACGGTCGGCATCGGCTCGACGCACCACTTCGCGCTGACCGTCGACAGCGCCGAGGAGCAGGCCGCGTGGCGCGACTACCTGCGCGGCCACGGCGTCGAGTGCACCGAGGTGTTCGACCGCGGGGCGTTCCGCTCGATCTACCTCCGCGATCCCGACGGCCACATCGTCGAGATCGCAACCCGGGGCCCAGGCTTCCCCGACGCCGGCGGCGCAGCCGCGTAACGGCCGCTCCGCCGGCGCCAAAAACCTCCGGTTATCGCCCCCAGGCGGTGAGCTCGGTGACGGAGTAGACGGGATCTCCTGCGAGCATCCCGGCCAGCGCGCGACGCTGGCGCTCCGTCATGGTCCCGACCGTCTTGGTCTCCGACATGGGGATCGACGCCAGGAACCGCCGGCACCGAGTCCGGCCCCACCGATGCTGGCTCATCAGCAGGTCGCTGATGGTCATGCTCTCGGCCTCCCAAGGGCAATCCAGCACGACGTCGGCGACTGACGTCTCTCCCTCTGCCACCTGCCGCTTGAGCTCGGCCCGAGCCAGCCGAACCCGATTCGCCTGCGCAAGCGCCCGCATGTGCTGCGCGGCAGGTGCTGTCGCAGTTGCGTCCATGAAACCTCCCCGCAGGGCAACGCCCACCTCCGTGGTGCGTGGTCCCCGTGTAGACAATTGACATCAAACCGGCCTCATGGCTCGGGCAACGGACGAACGACGCGTGCCGGCAGCCCCGGCGGCTCAGCCGGAGTGCCCCTCCAGGCCACGTCCCTTGTTCGTTCCCACTCTCCCGTCCGAGGCTCCGAGCCTGCGGCCGAGTCGGCAGGCTAGACATCCTGCGGGGGGATGGTCAACCGGTGACCGTGGCGAAAATTCGCAAGAAGCGCGCGATTTCTGAGCGCCGACTAATCACGCGCCGAGGCGCGATTTGTGCTATATGCGACCGCCTCCGGGGAGCGGTCCGTGCTCGCGTTCGAAGCTCGCCTTCACGGTCTCGAAGGCGTCCAGCGCGCGGTCCAGGACCGGGCGCTCGTGGGTGGCCATGACGCTCGTCCGCAGCAGCGCGCCGGCCGGCGGGACCGCCGGGTGCAGCGCGACGTTGACGTACACACCGGCGTCGTAGAGCGCCTTCCAGAGCACCACGGCCTTCCAGTCGTCGCCGACCACGACGGGCACGATCGGGGTCGTGATCCCGGAGCCGTCGTCGAGCACCTCGAAGCCCAGCGTGCGCAGGCCGTCGCGCAGGTAGCGGGCGTTGTCGAGCACGCGGGCGAACAGGTCCGGGCCCTCGTCGGAGCGGACGATCCGCAGCGCCGCCAGCGCGGCGCCCACCGCCGCCGGGACGCCCGCGGCGGTGAACAGGAACGCACGCGAGCTGATGCGCAGGAACTCGATCACCTCGTGCGAGCCGGCGATGAACCCGCCACAGCTCGCCAGCGACTTGGAGAACGTCCCCATCCGCAGGTCGACGTCGCCCTCCACGCCGAGCAGCTCCGACGCGCCGGCCCCGCGCGCGCCGAGCACGCCGGCGGCATGTGCCTCGTCGACCATCAGCCGCGCGCCGTGCTCGCGGCACAGCTCGGCGATCCGCCGCAGGTCGGCGACGTCGCCCTCCATCGAGAACACCCCATCGATGACGACGAGCACGCCGCCGCCGTCGCCCTCGGCGCGATCGAGCATCTTCTCGAGCTTGTCCAGCCGGCCGTGCCGGAACGGACGCAGCTTGGCCCGTGAGAGCAGGCAGCCGTCGAGGATCGAGGCGTGGTCGGCCGAATCGGCGATCACCGTGTCGCCGGGCGCCAGCAGCGTGCCGAGCGTCCCCACGTTCGCCTGATGGCCGGTGGTGAAGACGATCGCCTCCTCGGTGCCCATCCACTCCGCCAACTCGCGCTCGAGCTCGAGATGCAGGTCGATGGTCCCGTTCAGGAGCCGCGACCCCGTCAGGCCGGTCCCGTAGCGCTCGAGCGCGTCACGGGCGCCCGCGATGACCCGCTCGTCGCCGGTGAGCCCGAGGTAGTTGTTGGAGCCGAGCATCACGCGCTCGGCGCCCTCCATCGTCACGACCGGCGCAGCGCGCGACTCGAGGCGGCGGAAGTAGGGGAGCAGGTCGGCCTCGCGAGCGGCGCGCAGCTGCTCCTCGCGCTCGTGCCCGCGGACCTTGGCGAAGACATCGGCGAAGCCGATCCCCGAAGGGGCAGTGACGTCTGGCATCGTTGGCTGCTCGCCGTTCTGTGTAGTTTGCCGGTCTGTGTCGCTTGTCGTGCGTCCCGTGCTGGGGCTACGGGACCTGCGGAAGTTCATCGACCTCCCGTACCGGCTGCACTCTACTTCGACGGTCTGGGTGCCCCCGCTGCGGATCGAGCGGTACCTGTTCCTCAACCACCGCCTGAACGCGTTCTTCAAGCACGGCGACGCGCAGCTCTTCCTGGCCGAGCGCGACGGGCGCGTCGTGGGCCGCATCAGCGCGCAGATCGATCGCGCCTTCAACGAGTACCACGGCAACCGCTGGGGCATGTTCGGCTTCCTCGAGCTCGAGGACTCGCCGGACGTGCTGCCCGCCCTGCTCGCCGCCGCCGAGGACTGGCTGCGCGCCCGCGGGCGCGACCGCATGGTCGGCCCGATGGACTTCACGATCAACGACGAGTCGGGCGTGATGGTCGAGGGCTTCGAGCGCGAGCCGATGGTCAAGCAGCCCTGGCACCCGCCCTACTACGCGGCCCGCTGCGAGGAGGCCGGGCTGGCCAAGGCGATGGACCTGCTGATGTGGGAGCTGCACATCTCCGACCGCTCGAAGATCGTGCCGGTGATCTTCAAGCTCGCCGAGGACCTCGAGCCGCGGCACGGGGTCCGGCTGCGCCACATGACCCGCCGCTCGCTCCGGCGCGACCTCGACCGCTTCGCCGAGGTCTACAACGCGGCGTGGAGCGACAACTGGGGCTTCGCGCCGTACGGCAAGGCCGACCTCGACCAGTACGCCTCCGAGATGCAGCTCGTGTTCGACTCCGACTGGTTCATGGTCGCCGAGACCGCCGAGGGCGAGACCGTCGCGGTCGCGATCACGGTGCCGGACATCAACCAGGTGCTCAAGCGGATGAACGGCCGCCTGCTGCCGCTCGGCTGGTGGCACTTCCTGCGCCGCAAGCGGATCATGGACCGCGTGCGAGTGGGCTTCCTCGGCGTCAAACCGGAGTTCCAGCACACCGGGGTCGCGGCGGCGATGTACGTCGAGCACTTCGACAAGTCCGCCGTCACGCGGTTCAAGTGGGGCGAGGCGGGCTGGATCCTCGAGACCAACCGCAATATGAACCGCGCGATGGAGGCGATGGGCGGGCGCATCGTCCGCCGCTTCCGGATCTACAATCTTCCAATTAGGGATGCCTAACAGGTACGGTTTGCGTATGCAGCGCTCGGATCTCTTGAAGGCCTCCCCGCCGATGTTCGAGTCGAGGTTCCTCGACCGTTTCACCCGCGTCCACCCCGCCGTGCCGGTGCTCATCTACGGGCCCGCGGTCGTCGTCCTGCTCGTGCTCGCCGTCGAGCGTGACGGCTGGTGGGACATGGCCGGGCTCGTCCTGATCGGCTACTGCGTGTGGACATTGTTCGAGTACTGGCTGCACCGGATCGTCTTCCACTTCGAGCCCGAGCAGGGGCTCGGGGCCAAGCTGCACTGGATGATCCACGGCGTCCACCACGACCACCCGAACGACCCGCTGCGGCTCGTGATGCCGCCGGCGGCCAGCATCCCGCTGGCGGTGATCGTGATCGGGGCGATCTTCCTGATCGCCGGCTCGCTGCACGGGCTGGCCGTCGCGGGCGGGTTTCTGATCGGCTACCTGATCTACGACGAGATGCACTACGCGCTGCACCACCACGTCCCGAAGTCGCGACTCGGGAAGCGCCTGCGCGAGCTGCACATGCGCCACCACTTCCAGGACGACGACAAGGGCTTCGGGATCAGCGCGCCCTACTGGGACGTCGTCTTCCGGACCTACGCGCCCAAGCGCTGACGCACGCGTCCGGGCGATTGGTCATGCTGTCGAACCCGTGATCGGACCCGAGGAACTCGAAGACGAAGGCGAAGTGGTCGACGGCCTGCCCGTCGTGGCGGAGACGCGGGAGGTGGAGGCCGCCCGCCCGCTCGTGCCGGCGCGCCAGGCCGCCGCGCTGGCGGCGACCGGCTTCGTCGCCGGGGCGGCGACCGTCGCCGTCGTCCAGCGCCGCCGCGGCCGCGCCCCGCGCCGCCGTCGCAAGAACCGTGGGCTCGGCGAGATCATGGCGTCGAACTCCTTCCTGGTCGACGTCCACCTGATCCGCCGCGACTAAGTGGCCCCACTGAGGCCGGCCGTGGTCGGCGGCGACGAATCGGGCGCGTTCATCGAAGTCCGCGAGGAGGTTCGGCCGCCGTGGCCGTTCCGCCTCGGCGGCGCTTCGATGGACGGGCTGACGCGCCGGCGCGGCGCGGCCATCCAGCGGCTGCTGCGGATCGACGGCGAGCCCGTGCTGGTCGGCATCGTCCAGCCGGAGCCGGACCGCGTCCTGTTCGCCGCCCGCGCGAGCGTCGAGGCCTCGGCCCACGCCGGCATCGCGCGGATGCGGTTCGCGACCGGCGTGGACGACGACCTGCGCCCGTTCTACGACCGCTTCCGCGACGACCCCGTGATCGGGCGCGGCGTGCGGACGCACCGGGCGCTGCGCGTGCGGCGCCAGCCGAGCCCGTGGGAGACGCTGCTGGCCGCGATCACCGAGCAGCTGATCGAGCTCCAGCGCGCGATGGAGATCCAGCGCAGGATCATCCGCGCCCTGGGCTACCGCTGCGCGACGACCGGCCTGCGCGACGCTCCGACGCCCGCCGACGTCGCCCGTCAGGCGCCGGCGCGGCTCGTCTCGTTCGACCTCGCCCCCAAACGGGCGCTGGCGCTGCGCCGCTGCGCCGAGGCCGTCGCCCGCGGCCGGCTCGACCTCCACGACCACGACCAGCGGCGCCTGCTGTCGATGCGGGAGATCGGCCCGTGGACCGCCGAGATGGTCGCCCTCCACGGCCAGGGCCGCTACGACCTCGTCCCGGCCGGCGACCTCGGCTTCCTGAAGATCGTCGGAAGGCTCATGACCGGCAACCCGAGGGCACGCGCCGACGAGGCCGAGGTGCGCGGCTTGTTCGAGCGCTACGGCGAGTGGAAGGGGCTGGCCGGCGTGCACCTCATGCACGCGGCGGCCCGCGGGCTCATTCCAGCCCGGATGTCCCCGGGTCGAGCCCCTCGCCCGGCAGGAACTCGTTGGTCAGCGGCGCCCGCTCGCCGACGGGCCGCTTGAGCAGGCCGGCGTCCCGCATCCAGCGCTCGTACGCGACCCACTCGGCCGGGTCCTGGTAGCCGAACGGCCGCTCGTCGTCCTCGGGGAAGAAGACCGGCAGCGTCGCACGCACGGCGGCCTCCTGCAGCCCGCGGTCGAGGCCGGGGTCGGCCTCCAGCAGCGCGTCGACGCCGGCCTGCGGCCGTCGCTTCACCAGCTCGTGGCCGCGGGCGGTGGCCTGCAGGAAGCGCCGCAGCCGCGACGCTCCCGCCTCGTCGAGGTCGCTGCGGCGGGCGACGAAGATCAGCTCGTCGTAGGTCGGGACGCCGAGATCCTCCATGCGCAGGATCTCCGGCTTCTTGCCACGGCGCTCGAGGTCGACGCCCTCATAGTTCCAGAACGCGCCCAGCGTGGCGTCGACCTGCTTGGAGAGCATCGCCTGCGTGAGCTTGAAGCCGACGTTGATCTCCTCGACCGAGCCGGCGTCGACGCCCGCCTTGTCGAGGATCGTGCGCAGGTACGCGGACTGGTAGGCGAGGCCGGAGGTCCCGACCCGCTTGCCGGCGAGCTGCTCGGGCCGCGTGATCGCGCGGTCGCCGAGCGACATCAGCGACGTCAGCGGCTTCTGGACGAGCGCGCCGACCGCCACGAGGTCGGCTCCTTGGTCGCGCGCCAGCAGCAACTCGGGCTCGTAGGAGATCGCGAGGTCGACCCGTCCGGCCTGCAGGAGCTTGAGCGGCACGGTGGCGTCCGGCGGCGCCTGGATCTTCACGTCGAGCCCCGCGCGCTCGTACTCGTCGCTCGCCTGCGCGGCGTAGATGCCGGCGTGGTCGGCGTTCGGGAAGTAGTCGAGCATCACGGTGAGCGGCTCGGTCTTCGCCGAGCCGGGCGCGGACGGCTCGCCCTTCTCGCCGCAGCCGGCGAGCGCGAGGAGCGCCGCGAACGCGAGCAGCAGGCGGGTCATCGGCCTCCGGGGTTCGATCGCGGGGTCCAGCCGGCGACCCGCCGCTCCAGCAGCGTGAACGCTCCGTAGAGGCAGACGGCCAGCAGGAACAGCAGCAGCGTGGCGGCGAACGCGCGCGCGGTCGCGAGCTGGCCGTTCGCGGTCAGCAGCGCATGCCCGAGCCCCTCGCTGGAGCCCGACCACTCCGCGAACACGGCGCCGATGACCGCCACCGCGGCCGCGATCTTGACGCCGGTGAAGGTCGGCGGCAGCGCGCCCGGCAGCTCGAGCATGCGCAGGGTCTGCCAGCGCGTGGCGTCGAGCGAGCGCAGCAGCTTGCGGGCGTCGGGGTCGGTGTCGCGCAGCCCGTCGTAGAGGTTGATGGCGACCGGGAAGAAGCAGACGAGCGCGACGAGCAGGATCTTGGGCGCGAGCCCGAAGCCGAGCACGAGCACGACGAGCGGCGCGATCACGGGCACGGGCAGCGCCTGCGAGCCGATCACCAGCGGGTGCAGGGCGCGGCGAGCGGCGGGGGAGAGGTGCATCGCGATCGCCAGCGCGGCGCCGATGGCGATCGCGGCGGCGAGGCCGAGCACGACCTCCCACGTGGTGACGGCGAGGTCGGGCGCCAGCAGGCCGCGGTCGGTCCACAGCGCCTCGAGCACATGGGTGGGCGCGGGCAGGATCAGCTCGTCGACGGCGCCCAGCCGCACGATCGCCTCCCAGCCCGCCAGCCCGGCGAGGACGATGAGCGCGGCGGTCACGACCGGGCCTCCACGGGGTCGGCGGCGCCCAGCGCGGCCAGCGCGCGCTCGCGCAGCGCCACGACCTCGGGGTCGGAGCGGTGGCGCGGGCGCTCGAGCGGCACGTCGAGCGTCGCCACGACGCGCCCGGGGCGCGGCGAGAGCAGCACGATGCGGTCGGCGAGCAGCACCGCCTCCTCGACGTCGTGCGTCACCAGCAGCACGGTGCGGGGCTCGCGCGCCAGCGCGTCCGCCAGCCAGCGCTGCATGGTCAGCCGGGTCAGCGCGTCGAGCGCGCCGAACGGCTCGTCGAGGCACAGCACGGGCCGGCCGGCCAGCAGCGTGCGCAGGAACGCGACCCGCTGGCGCATCCCGCCCGACAGCTCGCCCGGCCGCGAGCGCTCGAAGCCCTCGAGCCCGAACGCCGCGAAGTGCTCGTGCGCGGCGGCGCGCGCGTCCGCCTTGCCGAGCCCGGCGACGCGCAGCGAGAGCGCGGCGTTGTCGAGCGCGCTCAGCCACGGCAGCAGGCCGTCGCGCTGGGGCATCAGGGCGGCCGGGGCGGCCTCCACGGACCCCGCGTCGGGCGCGGTGAGCCCGCACACGATCTCGAGCAGCGTCGACTTGCCGCAGCCGCTCGGCCCGGCGACGGCGACGACCTCGCGCGGCGCGGCGGTCAGGGACACCCCGTCCAGCGCCCGGACCGGCCCGAAGGCCTTCTGTACTTCGGCGACCGTGACGGCCAGCATCGCTCCCTCCGCGGGCATTACCCCACAGGTTCGAAGGGTCAGGTCCAGCGAGGACCTATCTCAGCCGGGCGCTCTCCCCAGCCCCCCTGGTTTCCGATCGCCTGTCAGGTTACAGCGCGGATGATCGACGCTGCCGCCTTCGAGCCGCACCGGCGCGAGCTGCACGTGCACTGCTACCGCATGCTCGGCAACTTCGAGGAGGCCGAAGACGCCGTGCAGGAGGCGTTCCTGCGCGCATGGCGCGCCCGCGAGCGCTTCGACGGCGCGAACCTGCGCGCCTGGCTCTACAAGATCGCGACCACGACGTGCCTGGACGCGATCAAGCGGCTCAAGCGCCGCCCGCCGTCGCAGAGCACGCCGGCGGAGATCCCGTGGATCCAGCCGTACCCGGACCGGCTGCTCGACGAGGTCGCCCCGCGCGAGGACGAGCCGGACGCCGTCGTGGTCGCGCGCGAGACGATCGAGCTCGCGTACCTCACGGTGATCCAGCTCCTGCCGCCCCGCCAGCGCGCCGTGCTGATCCTGCGCGACGTCATCGGCATGTCCGCCGCCGAGGCCGCGGACGCGCTCGACATGTCGGTCGCGGCGACGAACAGCGCGCTGCAGCGCGCCCGGGCGACGCTCGACCAGCGCCTCCCCGCGCCCACGCCCCCGAGCCCCGACGAGCGCGTGCTGCTCGAGCGCTTCATCGAAGCTCACGAGCGCGCCGACCCGGCCATCGCGGCGGCCATGGTCGCCGAGGACATCCGGATCACGATGCCGCCGCACCCGTGGGTCTTCGACGGTTTCGAGGCGATCCGCCCGCTGATCGAGCAGGGCCTCACCGAGGCCGGCGTCTGGCGGCTCGTCCCCACCCGCGCCAACCGCATGCCGGCCGCCGCCAACTACCTCAAGGCGCCCGGCGACACCGAGTTCCGAGCGTTCAAGGTCGACCTCCTGCGGATCGAGGGCGACCGCATCAAGGAGATCACGACCTTCGACGCGGCGCTGTTCGACGCGTTCGGGCTACCGCCGGTCATCTAGATGACTGATTCCACGGAATCAATCATCTAGCGCGCGCGACTCGTACGCCGCCCGCTCGGCCGCGGTCGTGCGCTCGGTCGCCCGCTCGTTGCCCGCCAGGCGCAGCATCGCCTCGCGGGCGCGGCGCGGCATCAGCGCGCCGAGCACCGAGATCGCCCCGTACGCGCGCGGGACGTAGACGTCGAAGCGCGGGCGCTCGAGCGTCGCCACGATCGCGTGCGCGACGTCCTCGGGCGACAGCACGAGCCCGGCCCGCAGCGTCCCGGCCGCCAGCTCGGTGCGGACGAGCCCGGGCATCACGACCGACAGGTCGACGCCCGACCCGCGCAGCTCGAGCCGCACGGACTCCGACACGCCGAGCACGCCGTGCTTGCTGGCGGCGTAGACCGCCTCGCGCGGCACGCCGATCACGCGCCGCCGCCGAGGCGACGTTGACCACGTGCCCCGACCCGCGCGCCACCATCGCCGGCAGCGCGAGCTTCATGCCGAGGATGACGCCGTGCAGGTTCACGTCGATCTGGCGGCGCGTCCACTCGTCGCTCTCCTCCAGGAACGGCCCGACGTGCATGACGCCCGCGTTGTTGACCAGCACGTCGATCGGGCCGGCGGCGTCGAGCCAGGCGGCGAACGACGCGCGCGACGTGACGTCGAGCTCGGGCAGGTCGCCGCCGATCACGCGCGCGCCGCGGTCGGCGAGCACCCGGGCGGTCGCCTCCCCGATCCCGCGTGCGGCTCCGGTCACCGCGACGACACGTCCCTCGATACCGCGTCGCTCGGCCACGGCGGCAGGGTACCTTCACGGCCGGCATGGACTGGGAAGCCGAAGGTCTCCTGGAGGGCTGCGAGGGCGACCGCCGCGAGGCGCGTCGCGCGCTGCTGGACAAGCTGCACGCCGACGGCGTCGCGCTCGAGGAGCTGCGCCGCGCCGTCGCCGAGGACCGGCTCGCGCTGCTCCCGGTCGAGCGGCTGCTGATCTCGGGCGCGCGCTACTCGGCGCGGGAGATCGCCGAGCAGAGCGGCCTCGACCTCGACTTCTTCGAGGCCCAGCGCCGCGCGCTCGGGCTCGCCGTGCCGGACCCCGACGAGCGCGTGTACGGCGAGTCCGACCTCGAGTCGGCCCGGATGGGCAACCAGTACCGCGAGGCCGGGCTGCCGGACGAGGAGGCGATGGAGGCCCAGCGCGTGCTGGGCCGCGGCATGGCCCGCTACGTCGAGGCGATCACCACGCTGGTCGGCCAGTCGGTGCTCGAGGAGGGCACCGACGAGAACGAGCTCGCGTCGCGGCTGGAGGCGATCTCGCGCACGCTGCTGCCGCTCTCCGGCCCCTGGCTCGAGCACGTCTTTGCGCTGCACCTGCGGGAGGCGCTGCGGCAGGAGGTCGTCACCGCTGAGCAGATGGCGACGGGGCGGATGGACGCCGGGCGCGACTGCGCGGTCGCGTTCGCCGACCTCGTCGGCTTCACCGAGCTGGGGGAGACGATCCCGGTCGAGGAGTTGGGGAGCGTCGCCGGCCGGCTGTCACGGCTGGCCGAGGAGGTCGTCGAGCCGCCGGTCAAGATCGTCAAGGAGATCGGCGACGCGGTCATGCTGGTCGCGCCCGAGCCGCTGGCGATGGTCGAGTCCACGCTGCGGCTGGTGGAGGGCGGCGCCGGGCAGGAGGGACTGCCCGCGATCCGTGCCGGCGTCGCGTTCGGGCCGGCCGTCAACCGCTGGGGCGACTGGTACGGCTCCACCGTCAACGTCGCCAGCCGCTTGACCGGCCGCGCGCGGCCCTCGTCGGTGCTCGCCACCGAGGCCGTCCGTGACGCCACCGGCGGCGGCTTCGAGTGGTCGTTCGCCGGCGAGAAGAAGCTCAAGGGCCTGTCCGCGCCGGTCAAGACGTACCGCGCCCGCCGCGCCTAGTGGTCCCGGCCGTAAGTTCGGTGCATAAGCCGGCGGAGTCCGGGTCGTGTCTGCCGGTGCACGGCAGGCGCTCGCATGCTGGTGGCACGTGTGCGCCTGCCGAGTGCCGGCAGACGCGGGCCGGGCCCGTCGGAATGCGTCGTACTTGCGGCCGGGGCCACTAGTCCCAGGTGGGCCGGGTGAGCGCCTTGACGAAGTCCTCGAGCTGGCGCGTGGTCCAGCACTCGTAGGCCCGGCAGTACCGCTCGTAGGTGGCGATCACGGAGTCGCCGTAGTTCCAGTACAGCCGCGGCTCGGGATTGAGCCAGAACGTGCGTCCCGCGCGATCGGCGATCTTCGCGAAGGCGTCGGCTCGCGGGTCGCGCCCGTTGGTGCGGGCGTCGCCGAGCACGATGACGGTCGCCCGCGGGTGCAGGTCGTCCTCGACCTGGGCCAGGAACTCGCTCCACACGCGGCCGTAGTCGGTGTAGCCCGACACGTCGGCCACCCCCGCGTCCTTCGAGATCGCCTCGGACGCGGCGCGGAACGAGCGCTCGCGCTCGAACACGTCGGTCACCTCGGAGATCCGCTCGACGAACACGAACGAGCGCATCTTGCGGAACGCGTCGTGCAGCGCGTGCAGGACCGACAGGAAGAAGACCGAGGCGCTGGTGACCGAGGTGGACACGTCGCACAACACGTACAGCTCGGGCCGGCGAGGGCGGCGCGGCCTGTACTTGAGGACGACCGGCACGCCGCCGGTCTGGAGCGAGGCGCGCATCGTGCGCCGGACGTCGACGTGCGCGTGGCGCTTGCGCCCGCGCGACTCGTGGCCTTGGGTGGCTAGCCGGCGCTTGAGCTGGGCGACGACGCGGTGCACGGCGGCGAGGTCCTGCAGCGGCCCGGTGGGGAGCGCCCGGTCGAGCTCGGAGAGCGGGCGCGAGGGCGGGAGCGCCTGCGTGCGCTCGATCTGCGCGCGCTCGAGCTCGCGTCGCAGGTGGGCCTCGAAGCGGCGGATCTGGTCCCGCGTGAGGGCGGGATCTGGCGCCTCGACATCCTTAGTTATCCCACCCCCGCCGGGCTCCGAGCGCAGGCCGAGCGCGCGCCGGATCCGCTGCACGTCGACGCCCAGCACGCCGGAGCCCTCGCCGCGGCGCCCGAACGCCGCGATCGCGAGCCGCGCGAGGTCGCGCATGGCCGCGTCGTCGCCGTCGCGGATCGCCTGCAGGAGCTGTTCGCGCAGGTTGTCGAGCTCGATCCGCTCGCCGCCGGTGATGCCGTCGCCCTCGGCGCTCGCCTCGCGGACCTCGTGTCGCAGCGCCTCGGCCTCGGCCGCGCGGAAGAAGAAGCGCTCGAACACGAGGTCGAAGATCCGGCGGTCCTCGGGCGACTTCGCCAGCGTGGCGGCGAGCGCGGCGCGGAAGTCGCCCGGCGCCGTCCACGCCACCTGCTCCAGCGCCGCGAACGCGTCGTTGAGCTCCGACGTCCCGATCGCCACCCCCTCGGCGCGCAGCGCCTCCCCGAGCTGGAGGATCTGGGCGTCGAAGTTCACGCCGCGAGCCGGACGCCGACCCGCTCCGCCACGGTGTCGAGGTCGGTGCGGTGCTTGACGATGATCGACATCGTGTCGCGGAACACGTCCTGCGAGATGTCGTCGGCGCCGAGCAGCAGCAGCGCGCGCGCCCAGTCGATCGACTCCGCGATCGAGGGCGGCTTCTTGAGGTCGAGCTGGCGAACCTGGTGCACGACGTCGACCAGCTTGCGCGCCACCGTGTCGGCGAGCTCGGGCGCGTGGAGGCGGACGATCTCGAGCTCGTGCTCGCTCGACGGGTAGTCGAGCCACAGGTACAGACAGCGGCGCTTGAGGGCCTCGGTGAGCTCGCGCGTGTTGTTGGACGTGAGCAGGACGACCGGGTGCGTGCGCGCCTCGATCCGGCCCAGCTCGGGGATCGTGATCTGGAAGTCCGACAGCAGCTCGAGCAGCATCGCCTCGAACTCCTGGTCGGTCTTGTCGATCTCGTCGATCAGCAGCACGACCGGCTCCTCGGCGTCGATCGCCTGGAGCAGCGGGCGGCTGAGCAGGAACTCCTCGCCGAAGATGTCGTCCTGCACGGCGTCCCAGCCCGTGCCCTCGGCCTCGGTCTGGATCCGCAGCAGCTGCTTGCGGTAGTTCCACTCGTACAGCGCCTTGGCCTCGTCGAGGCCCTCGTAGCACTGCAGCCGCACGAGCCGGCGGTCGAGGTAGCGGCTGAGGGCCTTTGCGAGCTCGGTCTTGCCCACGCCGGCCGGCCCCTCGACGAGCACCGGCTTGCCGAGCCGCGTCGCCAGGTAGCTGACCAGCGCGGTCGAGTCGCCCGGCAGGTAGCCGGCCGCGCGCAGGCCCATGGCGACGTCGTCGACGGAGTTCGGGAGCGGGGCGCTCATCGCGCTCGTCAGTCTAGGCTCCGCCACGTGGTCCTCGACCCCCTGCCGTTCATCGCGCTCATGGGCGCCGGCTTCGTGATCGGCGTCGCCGGGCACCTGTACCACTCACGGGCGGCGGTCGCCGCGGGGATCGGGATCATCTTCGTCGCCACGCTGCTGCCGCTCGGGCTCTACGTCGCCGACCGCTAGCCGCTGAACAGCCGGCGCACGAGGTCGGCCCAGCCGGCCGCGATGCGCTCGTCCGACATCTCGCGGATCTTCCCGCAGGTAGCGGCAGTGGTCGGCGCGCAGCGAGGCCATCAGCACGTCGGAGAGGTACTCCCAGTCGGCGTCAGGGGCCGCCTCGCGGACGAGCATGTGCACGTGGGTGCGGTAGACGTTGAACGGCGCCGACCGGTAGCGGATCGCGCCGCTCGACTCGGCCGCCGCGATCAGCTCGCCGTGGCTGCGGTAGTGCTCGAACAGGCGCTCGCCGAACGCGATCAGGCGCTCCACCGGGGGAGCCCCTGGCCCGAGCGGCGCGGGCCCGCGGATGATGTCCTCCTGCAGGCGGCGCTCCTGCTCGGTGAGCAGCGCGAGCACGAGCCCGGCGCGGTCCCCGAACCCGCGGAACAGCGTGCCCTTGCCGACGCCCGCCTCGGCGGCCACGGCGTCCATCGACACGCAGGTCGGCCCGTGCAGGGCGAAGAGCTTCTCGGCCGCGGCCAGCACCTTGTCCCGGTTGCGGGCAGCGTCCGCGCGGAGCGGCGGCTCCTCCTGGATCACCGGAAGCTCGTACACGGTGCTGAACGTAACGGACACGAGCTCCAGTATAGAACCGGACCACGGTCCGGATCGTGTGCTACAGTACCGCCCGTACTGAAAACGGACCGCAGTCCGGTCCTAGCTCTAAGGGGAGCGCAAACCGAATGTCAACCATCGCCACCGCGATTCCAGCCGGCACCTACACCGCCGACCCGGTCCACTCCGGCGCCGGCTTCGCCGTCAAGCACATGCTCGCCACCTTCCGCGGCAGCTTCGCCCGCTTCGACGCGCAGCTGACCGTCGACGAGGACGGGCAGGCCCGCCTGGTCGGGACCGTCCCGGTCACCACCGTCGTCGTGAAGGACGAGAACCTCGCCGCGCACCTCCAGTCGCCCGAGTTCTTCGACGGCGAGCAGTACCCGGAGATCCGCTTCGAGTCCACCGAGATCACGTTCGACGGCCCGATCGCCCACCTGACCGGCGACCTGACCATCAAGGGCCACACCGAGCGCGTCGACGCCGAGGGGTCTGTCGTCGGCCCGATTGAGGATCCGTTCGGCAACACCAAGCTCGGCCTCCAGTTCGAGACGGTCGTGGACCGCACGAAGTTCGGCCTCAACTGGAACGCCCCGCTGCCCAAGGGCGGGTTCATGCTCGCCAACGACGTCACGCTCAGCGTCGACCTCGAGCTGCTGCAGGGCTGAAGCATGCGAGTCCTCGGCATCTCCGGCTCGCTGCGCCGGGACTCATACAACTCCGCGCTGCTCCGGGCGGCGGCCGACGTGCTGCCGCCCGGAGCCGAGCTCGAGGTCTTCGACGGCCTGAAGGCGATCCCGCCCTACGACGCCGACGACGACCTCGACTTCGCGCCCGCGCCGGTGCAGCGCCTGCGCGAGGCGATCGCGGCCGCGGACGCCGTCCTGGTCGCCACGCCCGAGTACAACGCTTCGATTCCGGGCGTGCTCAAGAACGCGCTCGACTGGGCCTCGCGCCCGCACGCCACCAACCCGCTGCGCGGCAAGCCCGCGGCGGTGGTCGGCGCCTCGACCGGCATGTTCGGCGCCGTCTGGGCGCAGGCCGAGGGGCGCAAGGTCCTGGCCACGATCGGCGCCCGGGTGCTCGACGCCGAGCTGCCCGTCGCCGAGGCCGACGAGCGCTTCGAGGCCGGCCGTCTCGACGATTCCGAGATCGAGGAACGGCTCGGCGAGATCATCGCGGAGCTGGTGGCCGTCGCCGAAGCGCGAGCGGAGGGCCTCGCGGCCCGCGCCGCCGGCTGATAGTCGCTGCCCACCGCCGGGTAGCCCCGGCGGCGCCACGCTGAGCCCGCGTGTACTAAGCGTCCTCGTCGCGCGCGGCGCGGCCGGGCGGCTCCGGCGGCTCGCCGGCCCAGTCCGGGCGCTCGCCGAGCACTTCGGTGACCGTCGTAGGGTCGGCGCGCCGCCGCGGCGGGCGGGGCGCTCGCGGCGGCTCCGGTTCGGCCGCTGGGTTGGGGGGCTCGGGCCGGTGGACGGCGCGGACGCGCAGGCCTGTGGCCACCAGCGCGCCTGCGGCGACGAGGGCGGCGAAGATTCCCCATTGCAGGCCGTAGTCACCATCCGAGCTCGGCGCATCGGGCTTGTCGAACAGCCGCCAGATCAGCAGCAGCGCTGCCCAGCCGCCCGCCAGGACGATTGCCGTTCCGTCGCCGCCCGGTAGGTGGAACGCCTTCTTCTCGCTACGCGCCCAGACGAGGAACAGCACCCCGGCTGCGACGAGCAGCACCGCCGCCTCGACGAACGTGAAGACGCCGAATGCGCTCACGTTGCGCTGCACGAATTCCTTGCCGACCACATACGAGCGCTCGTACCACGGCAGGAACAACGAGAGCGCGAGCGCGCCGGCGGCGATGCCCGCGTTGCGCATCTCGGACGGCAGCTCGCGCAGGCGGCCCAGCACGGTCACTCCACCGGGATGTCCTGGACGTCGGATTCCGGCGGCTCGGGCGGCTCGAGCCGCGTGATGTACCAGTCGAGCACGGCGCGGATGGCGATCAGCAGCTCGCGCAGGGCGTCGGCGAGCGCGCGCGCGAGCTCGGGCGGGACGACGCCGCGCAGGGACTCGACGAGCGCGGTCAGCTGGCCGAGGTCCGGGAGCGAGCCGCCCCCGCCGTCGCCGGGCACGCTCCAGCCGCGCGGCGGCACCGTGTGGGCGGCGGCGTCCTCGGCCGCGTGCTGCGCCTCGCGCACCAGTCGCTCCGCCTCCTCGTAGCGGGCGCGGACGTCGTCGGGCTCAGCCACCTTCGAACCCCACCACGAGCGACCCCTCCGCCAGCTTCGCCGACGTCGGCTTGTAGCCGGCGAGCGCCCCCGGCAGCACGATCGTCCGCTTGTACCCGTCGACTCGCACCACCAGCTCGAGACCGATCTTGCGCAGCGTCACGTCGCCCTTGCTCACGAACGGGAGGTCGAGCCGCAGCTCGGCGCGCGTGCCCTCCAGCGCGAGCTCCTGCGCGAGCCGGTCGTGCAGCACGGCGGCGGCGTCGCGGCCTTCGAAGAGGGCGGTGCCGAGCCGATCGAGCATCGGGCCGCCGAGCACCTCTTGCTCGAAGTACGGCGCCCGCAGGACCGGGACCGGCGCGAAGCCGGACTCGACGAGCTCGAGCTGCTCGGCCTGGACCGCGCGCCACGCGCCGAAGTAGTCGCCCACGTCCTCGGGGAACACGCGGTTGACCACGACCGCGTCGCACAGGTAGCCGTACAGGTTCAGGTACGTGAACGTGCGCATCGCCTCGGCGACGACCATGCGGTCGGGCGTCATCACGAGCCGGATCGTGACGCGCTCGGCGTCGCGCAGCAGCTCGTGCATGGCGATCAGGTTGCGCACGAGCCGCTGGACGTCCTCCATCACGCGCTCGTCGGGCAGCTGGAGGTCCAGGAACGCGCGGGCGAGCGGCCGGGCGGCGCTCAGCAGCGCGTTCTCGCGACCCAGCACTCGGTCCAGCCACCAGCGCGCGGCGTCCGGGAACGAGAGCAGCCGGAGCGTCTCGCCGGTCGGCGCGCAGTCGACCACGATCGCGTCCCACTCGCCGGACTCCGCGTGGCGCTTGAGCTGGAGCAGGCTGAACAGCTCGTCGGCGCCCGGCGGGACGGTGAGTTCCTCGGCGGCGATCCGCTCGACCCCGCGCTCGGCGAGCACGCCGCCCAGCCAGCCCTGCACGGCGGACCAGTTGTGCTCGAGCTCATCCTGCGCCTGGACCTGCTGGGCCCAGACGCCGCCGCCGACGTCGGTCGGCTCGCCGCCGACGGCTGCCTGCAGCGACTCGGCGAGCGAATGCGCAGGGTCGGTGGAGAGGACGAGCGTGCGCGCGCCGGCCGCGGCGCAGCGGCGGGCCGTGGCGGCCGCGACCGAGGTCTTCCCGACCCCGCCCTTGCCGGTGTAGAGGATGATCCGAGGGGGCAAGCCCCAGAATCCTACGAGCGCTTCTTGCGCTTCGGCTTCAGGACCTCCACCACGGCGCTCGCGGCGGCCGGGTTCCCGGCCAGGTCGCGGGCCGTCAGCTCGACCGTGTACTTGCCGCGCCGGCGCGGCACGTCCCACCCGAACGTGCGCTTGCCGTGGCCGATCACGCCGAACGGGCGCGCCTCGACGACCGTCTCGCCGCGCAGGATCCGCAGGTTGAGGCTCGAGATCTTCGACAGCTCGAAGCCGACGCGCCCGGGCTTGCCGCCGCGCAGGCGGGCGGGCTTGACCTCCAGCACGGGCGGCTGCGACTTGTAGGTCACGAAGTTCGCCGCCGTCGTGCAGTAGACCTCGATGTCGGTCCGGTCGCACAGGCCCTCGAGGAAGCCGGTCAGGAGGTCGTGGTAGCCGAGGTCGGACTCGCGGCTGGAGCTGCCGCGCGAGTACAGCGACCAGGCGCCGGTGTCGTACGTCGGGACCTCCGCGCGGGCCTCCGGCTCGGCGGCGGCGAACAGCGCCTGGCCGCGCGGGTCGCCGGACAGGCGCGTGTAGTCGTGCAGGCCGACCAGCGCCTGGATGAAGCCGTTGAGCACCCGCAGGCTGGGCGCGAACGAGTAGATCGCGTAATGGTTGCCGTGCTGGGCGGGGACGCGGACGCCCTGCGGCGTGGGAGCCTCGAAGAGCGCCAGCGCGCGCTGGGCGACCGGGATGACGTCGGCCTGGCGCCGCAGGCGCGTGGCGGCGCGTGCCAGCGCCTGCACGGCGGTCCCCTGCGCGAGGCCGCTGGCCCACGGCGCGCGGCCGCCGCCGAACGCGAAGTAGTACTCCCACGCCAGCCCGCCGGCGCGCTCGGCGGCGAGCGGGAGCAGCTCGTCGAGCATGAACGCCAGCCGCGTGTTCTGGCGGCCGCCCCACAGCCCGTTGAGCTTGCCGAAGTTGCCCAGCATCTGGAGCTGGAGGCCCTGGCCGGGGTAGTACTGCCACACGAGCTCGGAGCCCTCGAACTCGACCCGCTTGCCGGAGGCGAGGAGCGGGCCCTCGTTCCACCACTGCAGGTTGCGCTCCATCGTCAGCCACAGCGGGGCCAGGCGGCTCGGGATCAGCTGGCGGCGGGCGGCGATGTCCTCGACCGTGCGCAGCACCGCCTGCATCTGCGCCGCGCGGACGCCGGAGAACTTGCGCGCGCGGAGCTTGACGTCCTCGTAGACGGCGCGCCGGGCCACGTAGTCCTCGGGCGTGATGCGGCCCGCGTCGCGCAGGCGCTTGAGCTCGCCGATGACCGTCCGCTTCTTCTTGCGGGCCGCGATCGTCGCCGCCGGCCCGCGCTTGCGGGCCGTCGCGGCCTTCGCGGCGCCGCGCGGCCGCGGCATCGGCGACGCCTTCAGGAAGCGGTCGTCGCGCTCGCGCACGCGTCCGTCCTTGCCCAGCACCAGCACCTCGTCGGCGGACGCAGGGGCGGCGCACGCGAGCGCCGCGAGCAGGACTAGGCAAAGGATTCGTGCAACTGGCATGACTCCCATGACCCCGATGCTAGGCTCGAAGTTGCGGCGGGGATCGCGCTGCAACCGGATTTCCATGCACCTGCGCACGCTCGTATCCGTTCTCGTCGCACTCCTGACACTCGGCCTGCTGGCCGGCTGCGGCAGCGGCGACGTGGCCGACTCGAGCACCGACGTCAACGAGCTGCTGCAGGACACGTTCGCGGGCGGCAAGCCGATCGAGTCCGGCAAGCTCGACATCGCGCTCGGCGTCGAGTCCGACGCCGGCCAGCCGGTCACCGTCGACCTCACCGGCCCGTTCAAGAGCCAGGGCGCGGGGCGGCTCCCGCAGCTCGACCTCGACGTGTCGTTCGCCGGCGGCGGGCAGACGATCAAGGCGGGCCTCACCGCCACCGAGAGTCAGGCCTTCGTCGGCTACGGCCAGGACACGTACGAGATCGCCGGCCCGGTCTTCCAGCAGTTCAAGGCCGGCTACGAGGAGGCGGCGAAGCGCTCCTCGGGCCAGAACGACCAGACGCTGGCGTCGCTGGGCATCGACCCGCGCCGCTGGCTCACGAACGCCAAGAACGAGGGCGAGGCCAAGGTCGGCGACACCGACACGATCAAGATCACCGGCGACGTCGACGTGCCGAAGCTGCTCGAGGACGTCGACGGCGCGCTCGAGAAGGTGCGCGCGCTCGGCGTGCAGGGCACAGACCAGCTGCCCAAGCGCCTCACCGAGGAGGAGAAGCGCCAGACGGCGGAGGCGATCGACCGCCTGAACGTCGAGATCTACACGGGCGCCGAGGACCGGATCCTGCGGCGCATGGTCATCGCGCTCGGCCTGCAGGCACCTGAGGGAAGTGACACCTCGGGCGCCCGAAAGGTCGACGTGAACTTCGACCTCCAGCTGCTCGAGGTCAACGAGGACCAGACCATCGAGGCGCCCGAGGGAGCCAAGTCGTTCCAGGAGCTCGTCGCGCGGCTCGACGAGCTGGGCCTGGGCAACCTCGGCCTGGGCGGCGCCCTCGGCGGCGGAGGCGCGGCCGGCGGCGGCGCCGATCGCGACACGCTGGAGCAGTACTCGGAGTGCATCCGGCAGGCCGGCGGCAAATCCGACGAGGTCCGCAAGTGCGCGGACCTCTTGACGACCCCGTAGCGGCTCGGTCCGCATAATCCTGTCGGTGAGTCAGGCGCGGGCCTCCTTCAACCTGCGACGGTTCCTGTTGAGCGGCGACGGGTGGCCGTACCTGCTGCTGCCGTTCATCCCGATCGCGATCGTGCTCGAGCTAGTGCACGCGAGCGCGACCGTGATCTTCGTGACGTCGGCGCTGGGTGTGATCCCGACCGCCGCGCTCATGGGCCGTTCGACCGAGGAGCTGGCGGCCAGGTCCGGCCCGGGCATCGGCGGCTTCCTCAACGTCACGTTCGGTAACGCGCCGGAGCTCATCATCGCGTTCTTCGCCCTCAACGAAGGCCTGCAGGAGGTCGTGAAGGCGTCGCTCGTCGGCTCGATCCTCGGCAACATCCTGCTCGTCATGGGCGCCGCGATGCTCGTCGGCGGCCGCAAGCGCGAGCGCCAGTTCTTCGACCGCACGGCCGCGAACACGCAGTCGCTGATGCTGCTGCTGGCCGCGGTCGCGCTGGTCATGCCGGCGATCTACGAGCTCGTGATCGGGGGCTCGCTGCCGTCGCCGACCGAGAAGTCGCAGCAGTTCCCGTCCGAGCTCGAGCAGATGTCGCTCGCGGTGGCGCTCGTCCTACTCGCCACCTACGGCGCCGGCCTGCTCTTCTCGCTGCGCACGCACAAGGATCTCTTCAATCCCGAGCACGCCGCCGAGGACCACGTCGGCGAGCCGTGGTCGGTGCGCCGCGCGGTGGCCTCGCTCGCGATCGCCGGTGTCGCCGTCGGCCTGATGTCGGAGATCCTCGTCGGCTCGATCAGCGAGGCCTCGGAGTCGATCGGCCTGTCGCCGTTCTTCGTCGGCATCATCGTGGTGGCGATCGTCGGCAACGCCGCCGAGCACTGGGTGGCGATCTACTTCGCGTCGCGCGACAAGATGGACCTGTCGGTCAACATCGCGATCGGCTCGAGCGCCCAGATCGCGCTGTTCGCGGCGCCCGTGCTCGTGCTCCTCTCGTTCTTCGTCGGCCCGTTCCCGATGGCCCTCGTCTTCAACGGGCTCGAGCTGGGCGCGATCTTCATGGCGATCCTCATCGCCAATCAGGTGACGCAGGAAGGCGAGTCGACCTGGTTCGAAGGGTTGCAGCTGCTAGCTGTGTACGTCGTACTGGGTCTCGTCTTCTACTTCGTCGAATGACCTTCGCGTTCATCAGCGGTCCGGGGCCCTGGGCTGTGCTGGCCTTGGTCACGGTCGTGCTGCTGGCGATCGACCTGAAGCTGTTCGCGCGGGGCCGCGAGCCGACGTTCCGCGAGGGCGCGAAGTGGTCGGTCGGCTGGCTCGTGATCGCCCTGCTGGTGGCGCCGGTGGTGTGGGTGCTGTCGGACTTCGACGACGCCCTCACCTACACCACCGTCTACTTCATCGAGCGCTCGCTGTCGCTCGACAACCTGTTCGTCTTCCTCCTGCTCTTCAGCTACTTCGGCGTGCCCGAGGAGCACCGCGCGAACCTGCTGTTCTGGGGCATCGTGGCCGCGCTCGTGCTGCGCGGGCTGGCGATCCTCGGCGGGGTCGCGCTGATCGAGCAGTTCCACTTCGTCATCTACATCCTCGGCGTCCTGCTGCTCGTGCTCGCGTGGCGGATCCTGCGCGGGGTCGAGGAGAACGTCGACCCCGACCGGAACCTGATCGTGCGCGGCGTGCGGAAGCTGTTCCCCGTGGCGGGCGAGTTCCACGGGCACCACTGGTTCACGCGGGTCGACGGCAAGCGCTACGCGACGCCGGTCTTCGTCTGCCTGGCCGCGATCGTGGCCGCCGACATCGCGTTCGCGATCGACTCGATCCCGGCCGCGTTCGCGATCACGCGCGACTCGGTGCTGATCTGGATGGCGAACATCTTCGCGCTGCTCGGCCTGCGCGCGTTGTTCGTGCTCGTCGAGGGCCTGATCCGGCGCTTCCGCTACCTCGACGAGACGATCGCGGTCGTGCTCGCGCTGGTGGCGGTCAAGCTGCTGATCGAGGACATCTACTACATCGGCCCGGTCGGGTCGCTCGCGCTCGTGGGTGTCGCGTTCACGATCGGCATCCTCGCCTCCCTGTGGGCCGACGCCCGCGACCCCGACGCCGACGCCAAGCGCGCCGAGCGGGCGGAGCGGACGACGATCCAGCGCGAGCCCGAGCCCGAGCCGGCCGCGCGGGACTGACGAACGTCAATCGCGCGGTTGACGAACTTCAACTGCGCTGGGTGGGGAGGTGGCGGTGCATTTCTCCCCATTTCTTCGAGCCGACGGGATCGTTGGGGAGAACCGCACCGTATAGGTGCGCAAGTCCCCAACGCCGCGCTGGTGGGGCGCATTTGGGGAGAAATGCACCCCCACCGTGCTCCCCCTCAATGCCGAAGTTCGTCAACCGCGCGGTTACGCGACGACCCGCCGAGTCGCCCGCACGCCCAGCGCGGTGAGCGCGGCGGCGAACGCGAGCGTGACGACGCCGGCGAGCAGCGCGCCCCAGCCGGCGCCGCGCAGGAACGGGACGTCGGCGCCGGCCTTCACGCCCGCGTCGACGGCCGCCGACGCGTCCTCGTTCATGACCACGATCGACCAGTCGCCGTCCTGCACCTCCCAGGTGATCGCCTGGAGGCCGGCGCCGTGGGCGGACGCGGCCCAGAAGCTCTGGGCTGCCGGGCGCTCGGGCCGGGCGTCGCCCGCGAGCTCGCGGTAGTCGGCGCGGAAGGGGGAGTACTCGACGTCGGTGACCAGGGCGTGATTCGTGCCGCGTAGGTAGTCGGCCACGTCGTCGGTGCGCGCGATACCCACGAACAGGGGCTTGTCGCCGCGCGGAGTGACCTCGATCCGGATCTTGCCCCAGCGGTCGCGCTCGAAGACCCAGTCGCCGCCCGCGGTGTCGGCGTCGAGGTTCTCGGTCGCCATCGCGTACGTCGTGGTCGCGTACCGCTCGGTCGCGGTCGAGATGAAGCCGTGCTCGTCCTTCTGCGCGTCGCCCCACAGCATCAGCCCGCCGGCGGCGAGGAGGCCGAGCGAGAAGAGGCCGATCAGGCCGGCCGCGACGAAGGTGGCAATTCGCATCGCCACCAAGCCTGCCAGCCCGCCGGCCTCCTGTCCTGCGGGATAGCAGGCGTCAGCGAGTGGGGCCTACCGCACGAAGGCCCGCCGGATCACGCCCATCCGCATGCGCTGCGGGTGGTCGCCGACCGGGATCCGCGCCACCTCGCGGCCGGTCCGGTAGGCGATCACCGACACGCGGTCGTCGCCGCTGACCGACACGAAGCAGTAGCGCCCGCTGCCGCTGTTGGTCGACCAGTAGGGCTTCTCGCCGACCTGGATCAGCTTGTACGCGAACGTGCGGCGGTTCACGATCGCCGCGTAGTCGGACATCGTGCCCGCCGCGCACAGCTTCGTGCCCCTCGGGTTCATCGCCAGGCCGTGGTGCGCCGAGTCGAGCAGGTACTGCTCGCGCCGCATCTGCTGGGCCTCCTCCGACAGCGGGAGCTGGGCGATCCGCAGCGGGCGGTCCTCGACGAGGTCGTACTCGACGAATCCGTGCAGGAACGAGAGCTGGAAGTAGACGTAGCGCTCGTCGGGGCTGAGCGCCATCGGCCGCACCGCTGAGGACATGTTCGGCCAGCCGGCCGCCGCGAGCTTGTCGCCCATGTCGATCCGCCGCAGGACCTGGAGGGTCGTCGCGTCGACGATCTCGAACCAGCGGTCGCCCTTGGTGTCGTCGAGCAGCGGGTCGTCGAGCGGCGTGTAGACCGTGCCGATGCTGGCGTGGTAGATCAGCTTGCCGTCGCGCGAGTAGTTGTTCTCGTGCGGCTGGTCGCCGGACTCGAACTCGCCGACGATCACCCCGCGCCGGGTGTCGATCACATGCACCTTGCGTGCGGTCGAGGCGGAGACGAGCAGGCGGCGGCCGTTGGGGGAGAGCGCCATGTGGTCGGAGCGGTAGCCCTCGATCTTCACCCGCCACACGATCCGCCCGTTCCTGAGGCTGATCGCGACGACGTCGGCCAGGCTCGGGCGCGAGACGTAGAGGAGCCGGCCGTTCGGCGAGGTGAACGCGTCGTCGACCCACTGGTCGTGCCCCTCGCCCACGAGTTGGCGGATGCCGAGGAAGTAGCCGTACGCCACCGGGTCGGCCTGGATCTCCGCCATCCGCTGCTCGATGTCCGGGATGATGTTGATGCGCTTGAGCTTGGTGAAGCGCCGCGGGTCGACGAGGTCGGCCGTGCCGTCCCAGTTGTTGGCGACGGTCACGATCGGGCGGGTCGTCTTCGCGGCGGCGGAGGCCGAGCCGGCCGCGACCAGCACCAGCACCAGCGCGGCCGCCAGCAGCGCTGTCGCTCTCATGGACCGGAAGGTAGTCAACCGAGCTCGCGCAGGCGCCGGTCGACCTCGGCCTCGACGTCGAGCGGCTCCTCGCCGCGGGCCACGCGGCGCGCGTTGCGGGCCTCGACGAGCGCGCGGACCTCGTCCCGCAGCTCGGGGTCGGCGGGCGGGGCGGACAGCGCGCGCAGCTCCGCGTCGACGTCCAGCGGCGCCTCCCCGCGAGCGGTGCGGCGGGCGTTGCGCGCCTCCAGCATCTGGCGGATCTCGGCGTCGCGCTCGGCGGCGACCGCTGGGCCGGCAGCCGGCTGGCGCTCGTCGACCGACAAGCCGCCGCTGCCGATCTGGTCGTAGGAGCCGCCGCTGGTGACCAGCGCCCACACCGCCGCCACGGCCGCCACGCCGACCACGACGAAGAGGACGATCGCGAACGCCTCCTCCATGGACCACATTGTGGCGCCGGTTCGGTGTTGTTGGCGCGGGTCGGGGTAGGTACCCTTTCAGAAGCTGTTGACTGACCAGTCAATCTGGAGAGCCGAACCGTGGTTGATTTCACGCTGACCGACGAGCAGAAGGCGCTGCGCGAGATGGCGCACGACTTCGCGGAGAAGGAGATCCGTCCCGTCGCCTGGGAGTACGACCGCGACAGTACGTGGCCCGAGGAGGTGCTCCGGAAGGCCTGGGAGCTGGGCCTGATGAACGGGCATACGCCGGAGGAGTACGGCGGGCCCGGCCTCTCCTACCTCGAGGGCGCGATCGTCGAGGAGGAGCTGTCCTGGGGCTGCTCGGGCATCGGCACCTCGATCGGCGCCAACGGCCTGGCGACCGCCCCGCTGGGCGTAGCCGGCTCCGAGGAGCTCAAGAAGAGGTACCTCGGGATGCTGACCGAGGACTACAAGCTCGCCTCGTTCTGCCTCACCGAGCCCGACGCGGGCTCCGACGTCTCCGGCATGCGGACCACCGCGGTCCGCAAGGGCGACAAGTACGTCATCAACGGCTCCAAGTGCTTCATCACCAACGGCGGCTACGCCGACTGGTTCACGGTCTACGCGAAGACCGACAAGGAGGCGGGCCACCGCGGGATCTCCTGCTTCGTCGTGCCGCGTGACGACACCGTCACGGTGGACAAGAAGGAGGACAAGCTCGGCCAGCGCGCGTCCAACACCGCGACGATCACGTTCAACGAGACCGAGATCCCCGCCGACCACCTGATCGGCGAGGAGAACAAGGGCTTCAAGATCGCGATGATGACGCTCGACCGCACGCGCCCCGGCGTGGCGGCCATGGCCACCGGCATCGCCCGAGCGGCGTTCGAGTTCGCGACCAACTACTCGAAGGAGCGCGTCCAGTTCGGCGTGCCGATCGCCATGCACCAGGCGATCCAGTTCATGATCGCGGACATGGCGACGAAGGTGCACCTCTCGCGCCTGGCAACCTGGCACTCGGCGGTGCTGCTCGACCAGGGCCGGCGCAACACGATCGAGTCCTCACACGCGAAGCGCTTCGCGGCCGACAGCGCGATGGAGGTCACGACCGACGCCGTGCAGGTCTACGGCGGCTACGGCTTCATCAAGGACTACCCCGTCGAGAAGCTGATGCGGGACGCGAAGATCATGCAGCTCTACGAGGGCACGTCGCAGATCCAGCGGCTCGTGATCGCGCGCGAGACGCTGCTCCCGCGCCGGATCGAGGAGCCGGCCGCGGCCTAAGCTAAGCGCGACGGGATCCCCTAGGAGCGGCGTCGGGCTGCGGGCGCGAGCGCGGGGTTGTCGAAGGAGCTGTCGGCGGGGTTGATCGTGGTGCCGGGCGGGACGATCTCGTCGATGCGGTCGAGCACATCGTCGGTCAGGACGACGTCGGCCGCGGCGAGCTGCGTCTGGAGTTGCTCCATGGTCCGCGGGCCGATCAGCGGGCAGGTGATGGCGGGGTGCGAGCCGGCGAACCCGATCGCGAGCTGGATGAGCGTGAGCCCGGCCTGCTCTGCGAGCTGCGCGAGCTCCTCGACGGCGTCGAGCTTGCGCTGGTTGTACGGGTTGGCGAGGTCGAAGCGCTCCGGCAGTCGGCTGGCGCGCGAGGAGCCTTGCTGGCCGGTGTCCTTGCGCCAGCGACCCGACAGCCAGCCGCCGGCCAGCGGGCTGTAGGACATCACGGCCATGCCGTGCCGCGCGCAGGTTGGGAGGACGTCGGCCTCGACGCCTCGCACGAGGATGGAGTAGGGCGGTTGCTCGGTTACGAACCGCTGCAAGCCCCGGTCCCGCGCCGTCCACTGCGCCTCGACGATCTGGCTCGCCGGGAAGGTCGACGCGCCGATGTAGCGGACTTTGCCCTGGTGGACGAGGTCGGTGAGCGCCGACAGGGTTTCCTCGATGTCGGTGCTCGGGTCTGGGCGGTGGACCTGGTAGAGGTCGATCCAGTCGGTGTCGAGCCGGCGCAGCGAGTCCTCGATCGCTCGGGTGATCCAGCGGCGCGAGTTGCCGCGCTGGTTCGGGTCATCGCCCATCGGGTTGTGGAACTTCGTCGCCAGAACGACGTCCTCGCGGCGACCGCCGGCGAGCGCCTTGCCAACGATCTCCTCGGACTCGCCCGCGCCATAGACGTCGGCGGTATCGATGAAGTTGATGCCTGCGTCCAGCGCCGCGTGGATGATCTCGATCGACTCGTCGTGATCGGGGTTGCCCCAGGCGCCGAACATCATCGCGCCGAGGCAGAAGCTGCTGACCGAAACGCCGGTGCGCCCGAGCTCGCGATGCTCCATCCGGGTCCTCCTGTCGCGCGCGCCGGCGCGCTCGCCGACGCATAGGGTTCTCCGCTGGAGACTGCCACGCCTCGACGCTGAGCACGGCGCGTCCGCTTGCGCTTGGACGCCGCGCCCGGATAGTGTCGGGAATATGACAAATCGTGTGCTCGGTGGAAGCGAGCACACGACCTGCCGTTGAGCGGCCGCGTCAGCGCGGCGGAAGCAATCCATGAGCCGACGCGCTGACGCAGGGCGCGGTCTACGAAGCGGCCAACTCGATCGACAAGACCTACGAGCCGGATCTGGAGAACGAGGCGTCCGTGGCCGCGACCGCCTCCATGGAGGCCGCCGTTGCGATGGCGGCACCACCCGAACGTAGGAGTTCGCCATGCTCGGAAGCTTGAGAAGAAGGCTGGCCGTCGCGCTCGCCGGCGTCCTGGCCTTGTGCTGCCTCGCGGCGCTCGAAGCCCTCGAGGCCCCGACCGCCGAGGCCTACAACGTCTGCACAGACCCCGGCCACCCCTGCACCCACGAGGAGATGTCGAGATTCGGCCTCGAACTCCTCGCCCCCGGCGCCGAGGCGGCGAAACCGGAATATGCCTCGCAGATCAGGGAGGGGGCTGGAGCCGAAGACGGCGAAGGGACGCTAGCCGACGAAGACCACGTCTCCGACCACATCTACGGCTACCCCAACCATCTGATCCTCGGGGCGGCGATCATCACCATGACCCACTTCTGGGACGCGGACCCAGCGGACGACACGCCCAGCACCTACGGCAACTTCGAAGGCCCCGTCGATCTCGTCGACACCTCGTTCATCGTCACCGAAAACGCCCTTCAGAAGTCGCGCCACTACTGGACGCTGGCGCTCGGCGCCTACGCGGATGGGCAAAAGGCGAAGGCCTACGAGTACCTCGGCCACATCGTGCACTTGCTGGGTGACATGACGGTGCCCACGCACGCCCACGGCGACGCCCACGTCGACCTCTTCGGTGACCACGATCCGTACGAGGAGTGGATGAGCAACGCGACGGACGACAGGCGGATCCCGCTCACCCCCGCCGACCATGCGGCGATTGATGCCGCCGAGTCGAGCACCGGCCCTGGCCGGCTGGACGGACCGCTCGACGGAAACGTGCCCGAGGGAGTCGACCCTCTGTACTACCTGCTCTACACCACCAATCAGCTGGCCGACTTCTTCGCCTCCCGCGACGTCGACGGGGACACCTCCGACCGGCACGGTTGGATGCGAGCCGTGCTCGACGACATGGCAGTCAACATCGCCAGCCCGCGCGTCCAGGACGACCTGGACGACAACGACGACGACGACCTCTTGTTCATCGACAACCCGTTCGAGGAGATCAACAACTTCGACGGGGATCTCGGCCGGGTCCGCGACGTCACCTACAGGTACGGGATCCGCGCCATCGCCGCCCTCTACCGGCACTTCGAGCGGACGGTCCGCCAGCCCACCCTCGCCGTCGGCATCGACTACGTCGAGGACTCCGACGACGACGCCGACACGCTGGACGACGCCGACTTCTTCGGCAAGGTCACGGTCAACGGGAACCTGGGCCAGAACCGCGGCGAGGAGGCCGTGGACGACGAGATCGTGACGAACCCCGGATGGGCGTACGGCGCCACCGTCCCGCTCACCGGCACGGTGCCGGTGCACATCGAGATCCTGGACGAGGACGGAGCGAGCCCCCTTGTCCCCTCGGCCAACTTCGGGGACGACTTGATCGACATCGACCCCGACGACAGTGACGACGACAGCACCCTGGACCTCCAGGTCGACATGGCCAAGTGCGTCAAGAAGGAGGCCGGTGCGATCACCGGCGACGCGACGGGCACCTGCGGGCAGCTCTTGGAGACGGAGGGCGACCACGATCCGCTCATCGGCGACTCCGAGCGAGCGAAGGTGCGGTTCCGCGTCTTCATGCCCAACCTGGCACCTGTCGCGAACGCGGGGCCTGACGTGCAGACACCGGAAGGGACCGACATCACGCTCGACGGGTCGGGTTCCTTCGACCCCGAGGGCAAGCCCCTCACCTACAGCTGGGACCTCAACGGCGACGGCGTCTGTGACGACTCCTCCGGCACCGACAAGCCCAGCTTCACCAGGGTCGGCAACGACGGCACCACGATCGTGAAGATCTGCGTCACGGACGAGGCGGGCCTGACGGCCGACGACACCGCGGAGGTCAAGGTCACCAACGTCACCCCGGCGATCGAGGTCAGCGACCCGTCGGCGATCGCCGAGAACACCTCGGTGACCGTCGCCGGCACGATCCGCGACCCGGGCTGGCTCGACTCGCTGTCCGCCACGATCGACTGGGGCGACGGGTCGGCGGTCCAGAACCTCACGGGCACTTCCGAGAACCTGCGGCCCGATGCGACCCTCACGTTCAGCACCTCACACACCTACGGGGACAACGGGACCTACACCGCCAAGGTGTGCGCGGCCGATGACGACACGACGCCGTGCAAGTCGATCGCGGTCACGGTCACCAATGTGAAGCCCACGGCAGTCGTCGACACCAGCGGCACGGTGTCGGTCAACGGGGTCCCGACGGTGATCGCACACGCCGGCACGAGCGTCGACTTCGGCGCGCGCATCACCGACCCCGGCAGCGACGACCTGACGGTGACCTGGGACTGGGGCGACGGAACTCCCGCCGAGACCTCGACGTCGCTGGTCAACCCGCCGGTACTCGACCCGCCGTTGAGCCCGTCGATCCAGCCGCGTGACATCTCGGCTGCCAGCGACCACGCGTTCGGGAAGGCGTGCGTGTACTCCAGCGGCCTGGCGGTCAACGACGACGACGGCGGCAGTACCACAGGTTCGCTGAATGTGGTCATCGTCGGCAACAACCACCCGAACCGCCCGCACGGCTACTGGAAGCAGCAGAACCGTTACCACGCCTTCGCAACGGGGCCGGCCCCCGACTTCGACTCGGGCACGCTCGGCTGCTACCTGGCCATCGCGGCGTACATGAGCCGGGTGTTCAACGAGCGAACCGCGGCTGCCACGTTCGCTGAGGCGTACGACGTGCTCGACACGAGCTCGACCAGTCAGATCAACGAGCTGTTCGACCAGCAACTGCTGGCCGCCTGGCTCAACTTCGCCAACGGCGCCGTCGAGTGGAACCGGCTCGTCGACACCAATGGCGACAAGACCGCGGACACTCCGTTCCTCACCGCAATCGGGACGGCGGAGAGTCTGCGGATCAACCCGACCGCGACACGCAAGCAGCTGGAGACGATGAAGCGGATCGTCGAGAGCTGGACGAACTTGCCGTGATGTCCTCGTCCCGCCCGGCCGACCCTCGTGGCCGGCCGGGCGGGACGTCGTGCTCGACGATTTCTTGACGCAGGTCTTGCTGGCGGTCGCCGTCCCGTCGCCGGCGGCGGCGTTACGGTGCCGCCTCATGCCGCTCCGCTCCGCCGCCCGGCGGTATCACGCGCTGCTCTCGCTGCCGGGCGCGCCGGTGCCGATCGCCGCGTCGGCGCTCGGCTCGCTGGCGATCGGGATGTCGATCCTCGCGATCATCCTGCTGGCGCGCGACGTGACGGGATCGTTCGCGCAGGCCGGCCGGGTCGTTGCGGCGTTCGGAGTCTGCAACGCGCTCGGCTCCCTCGCGCAGGGGCGGCTGATGGACCGGCTCGGCCAGCCGCGCGTGCTGCGGGCGGCGGCGGCCGGGCACCTGGCCGCGCTCGTCGGGCTCGTGGTCGCGGCGGGTGAGGACTCGCCGGCGTGGGTGCTCGCCGGGTTCGCGGCGCTGGCGGGGGTGACGTTGCCGCAGGTCCCGGCCGCGATGCGCTCGCTGTGGAACGCGCTCGTGGAGGACGCGGAGCAGCGGCAGACGGCGTACGCGCTCGTCGCGATCGTGTTCGAGGTCTCGGTGACGACCGCGCCGGTGCTGGTCGCCGCGGTGGTCGCGGTCGCGTCCCCGGGGGCCGCCGTGCTCGCGTCGGCCGCGTGCGCGGTGGCGGGCGCTCTCGTATTCGCCGCCACGGGCACCTCGCACGGCTGGCGTGGCGAGCCGCATGCGGTGGGCTGGCTCGGCCCGCTGATCGCGCGCGGCATGCGGACCGTCTTCGTCGCGATGGCGGCCTTTGGCGCCGCCCTAGGCGTCGTGCAGGTCGCGGTGCCCGCCTTCGCCGCCGACCACGGATCCGCTGAGCTCGGCGGGCTGCTCCTGGGCGGGCTGTCGGCGGGCAGCCTCGCGGGCGGGCTCGTCTACGGCGCCCGCTCGTGGCCCGGAACGCCGGCGGCGCGGCTCCCGGTCCTCCTGCTGGTGCTGGCGGGTGCGCTGGCGCTGCTCGCCGTCGCCCAGCGCCCGCTCGCGCTTGTCGCGCTGCTGTTCGCGGCCGGGCTGCTGATCGCCCCGATCGCCACCGTCGGGTCCACGCTGCTCGACACCGCCGCGCCGCCCGGCACCGCCACCGAGGCGTTCGCGGTGATGATCATGGGCATCGTCGCGGGGAGCGCAGCCGGCAACGCGCTCGGCGGGGCGCTCGTCGACGACGCCTCGTTCGAGCTCGCGGTCGTGGCCGCGGGCGGACTCGCGGCGGCGGGAGCCGTGTGGTCTGTGGCCCGCCGCTTCTAGTCCTCGCGCACGATCAGCAGGCTCGTCGGCGAGTTGTGCGAGAGCTTGGCCGACACGCTGCCGAGCGCGAAGCGCCGCAGCGCGCTGTGCCCGCGGGCGCCGACCGCGATCAGGTCGGCCTTCTGCTCCTGGGCGACGTCGACAAGGGTCTCGGCCGCATCACCCTCGCGCACGTGCTTCTCCACCGCGAACCCGGCCTCGCGGAAGCGGCGCTCGTCGCGAGCGACGACGTCAGTGGCCACGCCTCGCATGTCCACGGGGTCCGTCTTCGCCGTGAGCCCGATCCGCTCGAGCGTGGAGCGGCCGGGATAGGTGCACACGACGTGCACGGTCGCGTCGCTCCCGCGCGCGAGGTCGATGACCTTCCGGACGGCTGCCTCGGCCCCGGCCGAGCCGTCGGTTCCCACGACGATGGCGTTCATAGCCGCGAGCCTACGCGAGCGCCGCCCCGCCGTGGAGAATCCCAGGATGGCCGCTGCACTGGGATGGGGAGCGCTTGCCGCCTCCTCGCTGGTCATCGGCGCCGTGCTCGGGCTGGCGTGGCGTTGGCCCGAGCGCGTCGTCGGGCTCGTGCTCGCGTTCGGCGCCGGTGCGCTGATCAGCGCCGTGAGCTTCGACCTCGCCGAGGAGGGCGGCCGGATCGGCGGGTCGGGCACCGTCGGCGTCGGACTGGCGGTCGGCGCACTCACGTACTTCCTGGCCGATCGGGCGCTCGACCGCGGGAGCTCTGGCGCAGGGACCGCGCTGGCCCTGGGAGCGTTCCTCGACGGGATCCCGGAGCAGATGGTGCTCGGCCTGAGCCTCGCCGCCGGGGAAGGCGTCAGCGTGGGGCTGCTCGTCGCGATCTTCATCTCCAACCTGCCGGAGGCGATCGGCTCGGTCGGCGCGATGCGCGAGGCCGGCCGCCGGCCCGGCGCGATCCGGCGCCTGTGGGCCCTCATCGCGGGCGCCTGCGCTCTGGCGACGGTCCTGGGGTTCGTGCTCGCCGACAGCACGGGCGGCGACCTCCACGCCCTCATCGACGGCTTCGCCGCCGGCGCGCTGCTCGTGATGCTGATCGATTCGATGATCCCCGAGGCCGCCTCGAAGGCCGGCCGGGTGGGCGGCCTCGTGACCGTGCTCGGGTTCGCGGTCGCCGCCGCGCTCTCCGGGGTGTGGGGCTAGCTCGACCCCGAGGTTCGGAGCACCCTTGCCGGACGGTCCGGGCCTCCCCGGCCCTGACGCGGGGTGGCCCCGCGAGATCGAGGAGGTTCCCCCATAGTTGGGCGGTCGCCGAAACGGGAAGCTGCTGGCATGTCGATCCCGCCCAATCCTTCACAGCGCGATCTGGTCCGCCTCGCCCTCCTGCTCTGCGGCGAGCGCACCGGAGCCAAGTACCGCCCGCCCGTCAAGGGCACGGCCTAGGCTGCTTGACTGGCGCGGGTGGACGCGCCGTACTCGCCGCGGCTCGACGAGGAACGGTCGGCCGGCCCCGAGGACCTCGAAGGCGGGCTCAGCGACGCCCGGCTGACCGACGTCGACCTCAGCGGCACCACGCTGCGTGGCCTGCGGCTCACCGACGTCGTCCTCGACCGCGGCAACCTCGCCAACTCGGTCGCGCCCGAGCTCGCGCTGCGGCGCGTCACGATCACGGGCGCCCGGCTCACCGGCGCGCAGTGGACGCGCGGCACGATCGCCGACGCGGTGTTCAAGGACTGCCAGATCGACCTCGCCACCTTCGCGGGCACGACCTTCGAGCGCGCGGTGTTCGACGGTTGCCGGCTCACCCAGACGGACTTCCGCGACGCGCTGCTGCGCTCCGTCCGCTTCGAGCACTGCGACCTCACCGAGGCCGACCTCCACGGCCTGCGGATCGACCGCTGCGAGCTGCGCGGCTGCACGCTGGACGGCCTGATCGCCCCCGAGCGGCTTCGCGGCGCCGCGATGCCGTGGCCCGACGTCCTCGGCAATGCCGGGCTGCTCGCGTCCGCCCTAGGGATCCGGGTCCTCGAGGACTAGATCGAGGTTGTCGAACGCTCGGCTCCAGCCGCCCTCGTGCGACCGCACCGCCTCCTCGTCCCACAGCCCGCTGTGGGTGAAGCCGACCGTGGTGACGCCTCCGACCTCCTCACGTCCGCTCGATCCGGAGCGTGCTCACGCGTACGCATCGTGGTAGTTCCACCACTGGTACGGCGGCGTCTGCGGGTAGCCCTCCGGCGAGTCCTCCCATTGCTCCTGGCGCCCGAGCGCGGTGATGTCGAGGTAGGCCCAGGTGCTCCCCATCGCCTCGTCGCCGCGCGCGTCGATGAAGTAGGTGCGGAAGATCTGGTCGCCCTCGCGGATGAAGGCGTTGGTGCCGTGCCACTCGCCCACGCCGAAGTCCTTGTCGAAGTCGTCGGTGAGCGTGTACCAGGGGATGTGGCCCCATCCCATGCGCTCCTTCAAGCCCTGGATCTCCGCTTGCGGAGCGCGTGAGACGAACACGAGCGTCGTGTCCCGCGCGTTGAGGTGGGCGGGGTGCGCGACCTGGTCGGCGACGAATGAGCAGCCCACGCAGGCCCGCTCGGGGTACGCGCCACCCGCCGCCGCGTACGTGGTGACGTCCGACTGGTACCAGAAGCGGTAGACGATCAGCTGGCGGCGACCCTCGAACAGGTCGAGCAGGCTCGCCGGCTCGTCCGGGCCCTCGAAGCGATAGTCCTTGTCGACCGCCATCCGCGGCATCCGACGCCGCTCGGCGGCGAGCGCGTCCCGGGCGCGCGTGAGCTCCTTCTCCTTGACCAGCAACTTCTCGCGGGCGGCGTCCCACTCCTGCGGCGAGACGATCGGCGGGGCGTTCATCGGGAGTCCTCCTTCAGGTATTCGTCCACGACGTCGAACAGCCGCCCCCAGAGGGCGCGCTGCCGATCCATCCAAATAGCGACCTCGCCGAGCACGCTGGGCTCGAGCGAGAGCCGGTGCGTCCGCCCGTCGACCACGCGCGTCACGACGCCGGCCTCCTCCAGCACCTTCAGGTGCTTGGAGATGGCGGGCTTGGACACGCCGTAGCCGGCCGTGGCGTCGCCCACCGTCGCCGGGCCCGCGGCGAGCCGCTCGACGATGCCGCGGCGGATCGGGTGCGCGAGCGCCTTGAACGGATCGTTAACCACTAGGTGAACAGTATCATTCGCAGCCGTGCCGGAGAGCCGCGCGAGCGCCACGACCGTCGTCCCGGGCCGTGCGGTCGCGGCGGAGGAGCTCTGGTACGACCCCCACCGCTGGGCCGCATGGATCGACGGCTTCGGCCACGTGATCAAGCTCGAGGGCGACTGGCCGCAGGTCGGCGCCCGGCTGGTCTGGGAGTCGCCCCCGAAGGGCCGCGGGCGCGTCCAGGAGCTGGTGACGGCGTACGAGCCGCGCAGCGGGCAGTCCCTCGACGTCGAGGACGAGCGGCTGCGCGGCACGCAGACCGTGAGCTTCGAGCCGGTCGGCGACGAGGTCCGGGTCACGCTCACGCTCGAGTATGAGCTCAAGCAGCGCAACGTCCTGACCCCGCTGGTCGACCGCGTGTTCATCCGCCGCGAGCTGAGCGACTCCCTCCGCCGCACGCTCACCCGCTTCGGCCACGAGCGGCGTGCCGAGTCGTAGCCACCGGATAGCCTCCGAGCCATGTTCGTGTTCAAAGCAGGAGTCGTCGGCGCGGGGGTGATGGGCGGCGAGATCGCCCAGGTCGTCGCCGCGGCGGGGATACCAGTGGTGCTCAAGGACGTCGACAAGAAGTTCGTCGACGCGGGACTGCAGAAGGCGCGCGAGGTCACCCAGGGCCAGAGCGCGAAGCTCGTCAAGAAGGGCAAGCTGAGCGAGGAGGACGCGGAGGCCCAGGCCGAGCGGACGCTCTCGCTCATCACCGGCACGACGTCGTACGACGAGTTCGGCGACGTCGACTTCGTGATCGAGGCCGTGCCCGAGAAGATGGAGATCAAGCACGCGGTGTTCGCGGAGCTTGACGCGTCGACCCCCGGGCACGCGATCCTCGCCTCCAACACCTCCGGCCTGTCGATCACCGAGATCGGCGACGCCACCAACCGCCCCGACAAGGTGGTCGGCTTCCACTTCTTCTGGCCGGCCTCGTACATGCGGCTGGTCGAGGTCATCGAGGGGGAGGACACCTCGCCGGAGACGACCCAGGCGGCCGCCAACTTCGCCCAGGCGATCAAGAAGACGCCGGTCCGCTGCCACGAGTGCCCCGGCTTCGTGGTCAACCGCATCCTCCTCTCGACGGCCAGCGAGATCTGGCGCTACCAGGACGAGACCGGGATCGACGTCGAGGAGATCGACGCGTTCATCACCGAGAAGGCGCAGATGCCGATGGGCCCGTTCCGGGTCGCCGACATGTCCGGCCTCGACACCGTGGTCAAGGTCGCGCGCGACATGCAGGAGGCGTACGGCGACCGCTTCTACGTCCACAAGGGGATGGAGGAGATGGTCGAGCGCGGCGAGCTGGGCGCCAAGTCCGGAAAGGGCTTCTATGAGCACGCCTGAGACGACGCAGCAGATCGACGAGCGGGTCGCCGACCGCTTCCAGCTCAAGGCGCTGGTCGAGGCCTGCCTGGTGGTCGAGGAGGGCATCGCGGGCATCCGCGACGTCGACCTCGGGATGATGATGGGCACAGGGATGATCCCCGGCCCGTTCGCTCGCGCGGACTTCCGCGGGCTGGACGACGTGCTGGCCGCGCTCGAGCGGGCCGAGGACGAGTGGGGCGAGGGCTTCGAGCCGCCGCTGCTCCTCCGCCGCCTCGTGGCGCAGGGCCGGCTGGGCGCCAAGAGCGGCCAGGGCTTCTACCCCTACCCGCAGCCGGACGCCGGGTGGGAGACCTCCCCCGTCAAGCTCGACACCCGCGGCGACGTCGCGATCGTGTGGCTCGACAACCCGCCAGCCAACTCGCTCGCCCCGCAGGTGATCGAGGCGCTCGAGAAGGCCTGGAAGGAGATCGAGGGCGGCGCCAAGGCGATGATCATCGCCTCGCCGAACCCCGCGCTCTTCTCCGCCGGCGCCGACATCAAGGCGTTCACGCAGATGGACGAGAGCAGCGGCCGCGACCTGGCCGATCGCGCACATGCCCTGTTCCGCACCTGGGAGCGGTCGCGGATCATGACCATCGCGGCCGTGAACGGGCTCGCGCTGGGCGGGGGCTGCGAGATCGCGATGGCGTGCGACGTGCGCCTCGCCGGCGAGTCGGCCTCGTTCGGCCAGCCGGAGATCGCGCTCGGGATCATCCCCGGCTTCGGCGGCACGCAGCGGCTGCCGCGCCTCGTCGGCCCCGCCAAGGCGCTGGAGATGAACACCGTCGGGGAGGCGATCTCGGCCGAGGAGGCCTACGAGTACGGCCTCGCCAACCGCCTGGTGCCGGACCACGAGCTGTTCGACACCGCGCTCGCCTGGGCGCGCAAGTTCGCCGGCCAGGCGCCCGTCGCGCTCGAGCAGATCAAGCAGGTGTCCCACGCCGGCGACCTCGACGAGGGCATCGAGGCCGAGAAGCAGGCCTTCGCGAAGGCGTTCACGTCCGAGGACGCCCGCGAGGGCATCTCCGCCTTCCTGTCGAAGCGCAAGCCGGAGTTCAAGGGCAGGTGACCGGCGTCCACGACCGCCTCGCCGAGCTGATTCGCTCGGCGGGGTCGGTCGTCGCGCTCACCGGGGCGGGGATCTCGGTGCCGTCCGGGATCCCCGACTTCCGCTCGCCCGGCACCGGGCTGTGGGAGAACGTCGACCCGATGGAGGTCGCCCACATCTCGGTCTGGCGGCGCGACCCGGAGCGCTTCTGGGGCTTCTACGGGCAGCGGTTCGCGGCGCTCGAGGGCAAGCAGCCGAACGGAGCCCACCGCGCGCTGGTCGAGCTGGGCGTCCCGGTCATCACGCAGAACATCGACGGCCTGCACGCCGCGGCCGGGTCTCAAGATGTGGTCGAGGTTCACGGTTCGATCGCCACCGCCTCATGTCTGACTTGCGGCGCGCGCTATTCGCTGGCCGAGACCCGCGCGCGACAGGAGGCCGACGTCGTGCCCCGGTGCGACTGTGGCGAGGTCCTGAAGCCCGACGTCGTGCTGTTCGGCGAGCTGCTCGACGAGGCGGCGATGACGCGGGCGTCGGACCTGGCCGCCGGCGCCGACCTCCTGCTCTGCATCGGCTCCTCGCTCGAGGTCTGGCCGGTCGCGGGCCTGCCCGAGCTCACGCTCGAGGCCGGAGGCCGGATCGCGATCGTCACGCAGAGCGAGACGCCCTACGACGGGTACGCGGTCGCGCGCCTGTCCGGTGACGTCGAGGAGGAGCTCCAAGCGCTCCTCAACGCCGTCGAACTGCGGCATTGAGGGAAGCGGGATCGGCGCTCGCCGGGTCGTCGACCGCCGAGTGATCAGTTGTTTCCCTATACGGGCGAAAAGTGGACACTCGACCCTCGGGGCGGCCGATCCCGCCTCCCTACATGCCCGAAGTTCGTGCCGCCGCGGCGCTACGAGCCCGAAGTTCGTGCCTCACTGACCTGGCGAGCGCGCAGAGCGGCCTCCAGCCGCCCCAGCGCCGACCCCACATCAGCCGCCTGCGCCGGGTCGAGGCCGCCCGCCAGCGCGGCCCGCGCGGCTGCCGCGACCGCCTCGCGCCAACCGTCGAGCTCCTCCAGCCGCTCGGCCATGTCGCCCTGCTCGCGCCACACCTCGAGCTCGGCGAGCCCGGCGTCGAGCGCGATCGCGAGCTGGAGCGCGGCCTCGCGCGTGCGCCCGTGGTCGAGGTCTCCGCGGGCGCGCAGGCACAGCTCCTCGCAGACGAGCGCCGCGTCGTGGCCGCCGAGCAGCGCCGCGAGGCGCTCCTGCGGGGACAGCACCAAAGAGCGCGACGCCCGCGGCGCGGGCAGCGGCAGCTCGCGCGCCGACTCCCACTCGCCTTCGGCGACCTGCTCGCCGGTGCCGTAGCCGACCCGACATACCAGTGCGTGCGACGGGTCGGCGTCGGGCAGACACGGGTCGGCGCTGGCGATCCGCTGGCCCGCGACGGTCCGGTTCAAGAGCGCCAGCGCGTCGCGGAGCACCTCCTCGGAGCCGTCGCCGGTCGCCCGGTCGAGCCACGCGTCGGCGGCCTCGAGCTCCCCCAGCGGCGACGCATCGATCACCGTCGCGCGTGTGATCTCAACCGACGCCGGACCGGGGTCGGCACGGCGCGCCCGCGCGCTCCTCAGTCGGCGCCGTGGCGCGTCGAACCCGCCGATCACCACCACCTGGCGGACGTCGTCACCGGCGAAGCGGCGAACGACGTAGCGCCCCGGATCCGGCCCGAGCCGACCCGGGAACTCCCACTGGACGAACCCGAACCTCACTCGCCCTTATGGGCGTGCGAGGCGGGGCGCTTGGCCGGCAGCGCGAACTTGGACGGCTTGCGCCGCACGGTCGGGTTGTCGATCTCGCCGAGGCGGTCGATCAGCTTGATCCACTGCTTGGGCTTGAGGATCGCGTTGACCTGCTTGGCCATCTTCGAGTTGGTGCCGTAGAGCGGGCGCCAGCCGACGTGGATGTGGTCGTGGTGGTCGCCCATCGCGAACGTGTTGTCGGTGCCCTCGAACTCCATCAGCGAGATGATCTGGTCGGGCTTCATCGTGCCCTGGAGCGTGAGCAGGCGCTGGATCGTGAGCTCGGTGATCGAGCCCGCGCCCTGCGTCGCCGGCGAGATCGTGATCCCGTTGATGGCCGCGATGTCGACCGCGTTGCCCGACGAGTGGTGCGAGACGTTGCCCGACTTCGTGAAGAAGCCGTGGCCGCACTTGAGCGAGGTGACGGTCGGCCGCAGGCCGGAGGCCGCGAGGAACTCGAGCGTGGCCAGCACGCGGCGGTCGATCTGCCCGGTCTGGACGTCGTGGCGGCCGCAGTCGTAGAGGTCGATCCGCGGGTTGGCGAGCACGCGCTGGACGAGTGCCTCCTTGCTCATGAGCAGGATCTGGCCGATCGACGGGTTCGCGGCGTCGCGGCCGAAGAACGGGTTCTTGCCGGCGGCGCGGTAGATCGCCGTCGACTCGAGCAGCTTCCAGCCGTCGAGGATCGGCTTCGGGTCGATGCGCGGGGCCCCGCGGCCGGCCGGGCGGACCTCGAACAGCAGGTGCGGCGCGCGGCTGCCGCGCTTCTCGTCAAGCCGGCCGAGGATCGTGCCCGCCACGATGCGCGAGCCGACGCGCAGGCGCTTGAGCTGGATGTCCTTGCGGCCGAGCCCGAACACCCGGCTGAAGTAGCCCTCGAAGGTCTCCTCGCCGTCGATCTCGCCGGTGCGCTCGAACTCCTGCTGCGCGCCGCCGGCCTGCGCGGCGTTCGGGCGCGCCGGGTTCGCGAAGAGGCGCTCCTTGCCGGCGTCGGTGGCCTTCTCGGCGATCTTGGGCGCCGCCTTCGCCGCCAGCTTGCGCTTCGGCGCGCGGCGCGCCGGGCGGTCGGTCGCGGAGGCGGCCTCGGCCGGCGCGGCGTCGCGCTTGGGCAGCTCGAGCTCCTTCTGGATCTCCTCCGGCGTGACCGGCTGCGGCTTGGGCGCCGGGTAGCGGCGGTTGACCTTGCCCAGGTGCGCGTACGTGTACGTGTTGCCGTAGACGTCCTGGAGCATCACGTAGCGCCCGAGGCGCCGGTTGACGCCGAGGCGGACGATCCGGCCGTCGTTGACCGCCACTACGGGCGCCTTCTCGCGCGAGAAGATGCGGATCCCGCGGCGGCCGGTCGACTCGACGACGAGCGCGGCGTTGCCGTCGCGCACGCGCTTGCCCTGCTGGAGCAGCTCGCCGGCGTACGTCGCCTTGGCCTGGATCGGGAAGCGGCCCTGCGTGAGCCCTGTCAGCGATCCGACCAGGTTCGATGGCAGACCACCGATGACCTGGGCCCGCAGGAGGACGGAGTCGACGTACCAGGTCGCGTGGTTGTACGCGAACACGGCCTGGCGGATATCCGTGTCGGCGCCGGCGGCGCGCAGGTAGCGCGCGGCCGCGAAGATCGCGTCCACCGGGTTGTACGGGTCCGCCACGCCGTCGGCGTTGGCGTCGACCCCGTACACGCGCCAGGTCGACGGCAGGAACTGCATCCACCCGAGCGCGCCCGCGGAGCTGACGTTGAGGTTGCGGCCGTAGTCGGTCTCGATCTCGTTGATGGCCGCGAGGATCTCCCAGCGGATCCCGTACTGGATGCCGGCCGCCTGGTAGATCGGGAGCAGGAACGGCGGGATGCGGAACTTGTCGATGAAGAAGTTCGGGACGCCGATGCGGGCGGGGCCGGGAGTCGAGTACGAGAAGGTCGGGTTCGCAGGTGTCGGGGAGCCGTCGGCGTTCTGCGTCGGCGCCGCGTCGACCGTGTCCTTGACCTTGTCGCGCGCGCGCCCGACGGCCGACCGGACGTTGCCGTCGGCGCGGTTCACGGCGCTCTCGTCGCTCGTCCCCCCGGGCGACTGCTGGGCCGAGCCGCTGCCGCCGCCGGTGTTGACCGGGCCGATGTTGCCGCCGCCTCCGGTGCCGCCGCCGGGCTGAATCTCGGGCGTCGCGCTGGGCTTCGGCACCTCGACCTCGGGCACGTCGACCTGGGGCACCTCGGCGGGCGGCGCGGTCGGCACCGGCGTCGGCACCTCCACCGGGCCGAGGTCGACGATCTCCTGCACCGGCGCCGGCAGACCCGGGACCTCGACGGACGTGACCGACGCGCCGTCCGGCACCTCGACCGTCGTCGTGATCACCTGGCCCGTCGTCAGCGTCACCTGGACGCGGTGCAGAGCCGCGGATGCGGACGTGACGAGAACGACCGCATAGAGCGCGGCCGCAGCAAACGCGATCAGCAGCTTACGTCTAATCATCCCCGGGCTGGGTCTCCCCCGCAGCGTCGTCGCGACATCCGTGAAGCGGCGGGCGCATGACCCTTTGAACAGGCTTTGAGGCTAGCGGTCGCATGGGTCGTGATGCAATCTCGAACGGTTGAGACCGCGATCTCTTGCGGTATTCGAGGCCACAAGCATGAAAATCCGATAAGGCTAAAGCTCATGTCGAGCTTTAGATCCGCCCACCAAGGAGGACACCATGGCAGACGAGAGCGGCCAGAGCGGCATCCGGGAACGGATTGCCCGCCAGGGTGAGGACGCACTCGGAAAACTCGCGCAGGAGCTGCTCGAGAACCCGCTCGTGAACTCCGCGATCACCCGCGCCTTCGACGCGCGCGAGCGGGCCGTGCAGGCGCAGGAGGCCGCGCTGGGCGCGCTGAACATCCCGTCGGCGGCCGACGTCGAGCGCCTGACACGGCGCCTGCGGTCGGTGTCGCAGCGGATGGAGGGGATCGAGGAGGCCGTCGACCGGCTCGACCAGCGCCTGGCGGGCATGTCGTCGCCGGGCTCCGGGCTCGACGAGCGGCTCGGCGCGGTCGAGAACCAGCTCAGCAAGCTCGCGATGGAGATCTCGACCCTCGCCACCGCGCTCGACGCGACGCCGCCCGCCCCGCCGCGCGAGCAGGAGCGGCTCAAGGTCGACGAGCCGATCGCGGCCCCGAAGAAGCGCAAGCCGGCGAAGCGCAAGCGCTCGTAGTCAGGCCCCGAGAGCGGCCGCGCCGACGCGGCCGAGCTCGACCTCCGCGCGCACGAGCGCCTCGGGGTCGATCCGGCCTGCCGGCGACTCGGTGACGACGAGGACGCCGGCGGCCTGGACGCCGTGTCGCGCGGCGACGGCGAGCAGCGCGCCCGACGAGAGGTCGACGGCGAGGGCCTCGCCGTCCGGCCTCGGGCCGTAATAGAGGTCGGCGGACAGGACCGGGCCCGCCGTCGCGTTCCCGCCGGCGGCGCGCAGCGCGGCGACCAGGTCCGGGTCGGGGGTCCCGGCGCCGAGCGCGCGGCTCGCGCCGTCCTCCGCCAGCACCGTCTCCGCGATCACCAGCGAGCCGAGCGGGAGGTCGGCGATCGCCGCGCACGTGCCGACGCGGACGAGCCGCCGCGCGCCGAGCGCGATCAGCTCCTCGACCACGATCGCCGTGCTCGGCCCGCCGAGGCCGGTGCTCTGGATCGTCAGCGGCGCGCCGTCGGACGCCGTCCCGGTGTAGCCCCACAGCCCGCGGTGGTGGTTGAGCATCTTCGGCTCCTCCATCACCTGCTGCGCGAGCCGGAGGGCGCGGCCGGGGTCGCCGGGCAGCAGCACGCGCTCCGCGACATCCGCGTGCGGGCGAAGGTGAACGGGCCCCGACACGCCGAGTCACATTAGAGTTGCCGCATGGCCAAGAAGGACAAGAAGAAGAAGGACCGGAAGGGCTCCGACGCAGCGGACGCCGTCGAGGCCGTCCGCAGCGCCGTCGAGCGCACGTTCCAGGCCACGTCGGAAGGCGCCGCCGGGACGCAGAAGCGCACGCGCGCCCTCGTCGACGAGATCGCGCACGCGGCGGCGCGCGTGCGGGAATCGCTCGAGGACCGCACGCTGCTCGAGGATCTGCGCAACGAGCTCCGTTCGCTCGCGCAGCGGGTCTCGGCGCTCGAGGGGCGCGGCGCCAAGGCGGCGTCGACGACCTCCGCGCCGTCGCGGCCGGCCGCCGCGAAGCCGAAGCGGCGCCCGGCGAAGCGGGCCGCGACCGGCAAGCGCGCCGCGACCGCAAAGCGCCCGGCGAAGCGCGCCGCGACCGCAAAGCGCCCGGCGAAGACGACCGCGAAGCGCCCGGCGAAGACGGCCGCGAAGCGCCCGGCGAAGACGGCCGCCAAGCGCTCGTCGACGGCAAAGCGGACCGCCAAGGCCAAGTCGAGGCCGGCGAAGTCCTCCGGCTCCTGAGCGATGGGCGCCGAGTTCCGCTCCGAGACGGAGTTCCGGACGGTGATCGACCGGGTCTTCTCGATGATGAGCGAGGACCCGGACATGGGGCCCAAGCTGCGCGACGCCGACGTCCCGCAGCGGTTCGAGTTCACCGACCTCGACCTCGTGGTCAACATCCGCGCCGCCCGCGAGGGCGAGGACGGCAACCTCTACTGGGAGTGGTCCGACGACGTCGACTGGGAGCCCAAGGTCAAGATGGCGATGTCGTCGGAGACCGCGAACCGGTACTTCCAGGGCAAGGAGAACGTCGCGGTGGCGCTGGCGCGGCGGCGCATCAAGTCCGGCGGCGACGTGAAGGCCGCGCTCAGCCTGATCCCGATCACGAAGCCGATCTACGCTCGTTACAGGGAGTTCGTCGAGGACCAGTATCCGCACCTGAAAGCGTGACCGTCGCGCCTATTGTCCGACCTCGGTCGCCTTGGTTGACACACCGGACCTCTCGCGCTAGACCTTGCGCCACCCGAACCAAGGCAATAGGCCGGGAAGTGGGTGGCTCTCGAGCCACCCGCAAGGCGTCGCGTAACAACGAACGCCGCCGGCCGAGGCAGCGGGCCGCATTGCCCGCATGCGGCGGGACCACGACCGCGGTCCCGCCGCTTTCATTTTCTTCGGGGCGATGTCGGAACTGACGCTCAGCGAGGTCGCCCAGCAGGCCGGCGTGTCGCCGGCCACGCTCCGCCGCTGGGTCCGCGACGGGATCGTCCCCGTCGACGGCCACTGGACGCCCGCCGCGGTCTCGCACGCTCGCATCGTCGCCCGCCTGCGCAAGCGCGGCTACTCGCTCGCAACGCTCCGCGAGGCCGCCCGTTCCGGCCGGCTGGCCTACGGCTATCTCGAGGATCTGTTTCCCGCGCCCACGCGCACGCGCACGCTGGCCGAGGCAGCGGATGAGTGCGGCCTGGAGGCCGAGCTCATCAGGCGCATCTGGACTGCCGCGGGCTTCGCATCGGACTCGCTCGAGCAGATCGGCGAGGACGACCTGCAGCTCCTGCGCTACATGGCGGCGGTGCTCGACTCGGGCTTCCCGCTCGTCGCGTTCCTGCAGCTCGTGCGCGTGTACGGGCAGGCGCTGGCCCAGATCGCCGACGCCGAGGTGAAGCTGTTCCACCTCTACGTCCACGAGCCGCTGATGCGCGACGGCGTGCCCGGCCTCGAGATCGCCGAGGAGATGGAGGGGATCGCCGCCGAGCTGCTCCCGCTCGCATCGCCGATCATGGACCGGGTGCACCAGCGGATGCTGCAGCACTTCGTCGGCCAGGACATCGTCGGCCACCTCGAGCTCGAGGGAGCGGGGGAGGAGCTCGGGCGGCTGCGCGTCGGCATCGCGTTCGCCGACCTCGCGGGCTACACGCGGCTGACCGAAGAGGTGGGCGAGGAGGAGGCGGTCGACGTCGTCGAGCGCTTCGTCGAGTCGGTCGAGGAAACGCTGCCCGAGGAGGCGCGCGTGATCAAGACGATCGGCGACGAGGTGATGGTGGTCGGCGCCGACCCGGGCGCACTGGTCGACTGGGCGGTCGGCTTCCAGCAGCTCAACGAGGGTCTCCGGCCCGCGCCGCGGATCGGCGTCCACGCCGGCGAGACCCTCTACCGCGACGGCGACTACTACGGCCGCGCGGTCAACCTCGCGGCGCGCGTCGGCGCCCGGGCGGCCGGCGGCGAGGTGCTCGTCACCGGGCCGGTGGTGGAAGCAGCGGGCGGCAACCTCGCGTTCGAGCCGATCGGCGAGGTCAAGCTCAAAGGCTTCGCCGAGGCCACCGAGCTGTACCTGGCGAGGGTGCGGCCGTGATCGTCGTCCTGCTCTCCGGCGGTCGTGACTCGGTGTGCCTGCTCGACCACCTGGTGCGGCGGGGCGAGACGGTGACGGCGCTGCACGTGAACTACGGGCTGCGGCCGTCCGCCGACGAGGACGAGGCGCTCTGCCGCGAGCTGTGCGAGCGGCTCGGCGTGCCGCTCGTCGTGCACCGGCCCGGCTCGCCGGTGGGCAACGTGCAGGCATGGGCGCGGGAGGTGCGGTACGCGGAGGCGGCCAAGCTCGGCCCGGTCGTGGCCACCGGCCACACCGCCACCGACCAGGTCGAGACGGTGCTGTACCGGCTCGCCGCGTCGCCAGGCCGGCGCGCGCTGCTCGGGATCCGCGAGCGGCCGGGCGTGATCCGGCCGCTGCTCGGCTGGACGCGGGAGCAGACGGCGGCGTACTGCGTCGAGCACGGGCTGCCGTGGCGCGAGGACCCGACGAACGAGAGCGACGCCTACGCGCGCAACCGCGTGCGCAACGCGCTGCTCCCGGCGCTGCGATCGCTGCACCCGTCCGCGGAGGCGAACGTCCTGCGCACGCTCGAGCTGCTCCGCGACGAGGCCGAGGTGCTCGACTCGCTGATCGACACCGACCCCGACGTGGCGCGGATCGCCGCGCTGCCGCCGGCACTGCGGCGGCTCACGGTGCAGGCGATCGCGGGCGATCATGCTGTTTCGGCTCGCGCGGACGAGATCCTGGCGCTCGGCGCGCGTGGCGGTACGGCGTCGCTCGACCTCGGCGGCGGCCTGCGCGCGGTCGTCGAGTACGGGCGGCTGCGGTTCGACCACGGACCACCGCCGGCACCGTCCCCGACCACCCTGCGCGTGCCCGGCAGTGCCGAGTTCGGGGCGGGCCGGGTCACGTGCGAGCTCGCGGCCGACGGAGCGCTCGACGCCGCCGCGCTCGCCCCCGAGCTGGAGGTGCGTGCGTGGCGTCCGGGTGACCGCATGCGGAGCCGCTCGCTCCAGGATCTCTTCACTGACCGCAAGGTGCCGCGCGAACGGCGCCATCAGCTCCCGGTCGTCGTGTCGGCGGGCGAGATCGCATGGGTGCCCGGCGTCGCCACCGGCGAGCGGTTCGCGGCGGGCGAGTCGACAAACCGCCGAGTGCGCCTGACGTGGGACGGTGCATAGACTGCGCGCGGATGCTCCGGAACGAGCACATCGGGGAGATCCTCGTGCAAGCCGACGAGCTCCAGCACCGCATCAAGGAGATGGCCGCGGAGGTCTCGCGCGACTACAAGGACAAGGACCTGCTGCTGATCGGCGTCCTCAAGGGCGCCGTCTTCTTCCTGGCGGACCTCATGCGGCACCTCGACATCCAGTGCGAGGTCGACTTCATGGCGGTCGCGTCGTACGGCTCGTCGACCGACTCCTCGGGCGTCGTCCGCATCCTCAAGGACCTCGACGCCCCGCTGGAGGGCCGCGACGTCCTCATCGTCGAGGACATCGTCGACTCAGGTCTGACGCTGCAATACCTCATGCGGACGCTGGAGGCCCGCGGGCCGCGGTCGCTGGAGGTCTGCGCGCTGCTCACGAAGCCGGAACGGCGCAAGGTCGACACGCCCGCGCGCTACGTTGGGTTCGAGATCCCCGACAAGTTCGCGATCGGGTACGGGCTCGACTACGCGGAGCGGTACCGGAACCTGCCCTATGTCGCGGCCTTGACTGGAATTGCCGATCAATGATCGATGCCGTTACAGGATTGGCCAATCGATGATCGGTGCCGATCAATGATCGATGCCGTTACAGGATTGGCCAATCGATGATCGGTGCCGATCAATGATCGATGCCGTTACAGGATTGGCCGATTGATGATCGGTGCCGATTAGGAGATCCATAGGGAGCCATCCCACACTGGCTCCCCTGATCGCCACCCAACCACTGGTAGCCTTGACCCACTTGTCCAGCAGTTCCTTCCTCGCTCCGTCACCGGTGCGCCCATGAGTCGATTCTTCAAGAGCGCGGCCTTCCCGATCATCATCGTGATCGTCCTGGCGTTCTTCGCCTCGCGGCTGATCTCGAACGCCGATCGTGCGGAGCCGACGACGTTCGGCCAGTTCCTCGGCCAGATCGAGCACGAGAACCAGGTCAAGTCGGTCACGCTCGACACGAAGGACAACTCGGTCGAGGTCGTCCTCCCGAACGACAAGAAGTACGAGGTCGGCTTCCCGGACGCCTACGGCGACATCCTCGTGAACCGCCTGCAGGCGGCCGAGGAGGCGGGGAACATCCAGGCCTTCGACGTCAAGCCGGCGCGGTCCAACGTGATCCTGTCGCTGCTGACGTACGTGCTGCCGTTCCTGATCTTCATCGGGTTCTGGATCTTCCTCATGAACCAGGTCCAGGGCGGCGGGTCGAAGGTGATGTCGTTCGGCAAGTCGCGCGCCAAGCGCCTGTCGGTCGATTCCCCGAAGATCACGTTCCGCGACGTGGCGGGCGCCGACGAGGCGGTCGAGGAGCTGCACGAGATCAAGGAGTTCCTCGAGAACCCGAAGAAGTTCCAGGCGTTGGGGGCCCGGATCCCGAAGGGCGTGCTCCTGTACGGGCCTCCGGGCACCGGCAAGACGCTGCTCGCCCGCGCGGTCGCGGGTGAGGCGGGCGTGCCGTTCTTCTCGATCTCGGGCTCCGACTTCGTCGAGATGTTCGTCGGCGTGGGCGCCTCACGCGTGCGCGACCTGTTCGAGCAGGCCAAGCAGAACTCGCCCTGCATCATCTTCATGGACGAGATCGACGCGGTCGGCCGCCATCGCGGCGCGGGCCTCGGCGGCGGTCACGACGAGCGCGAGCAGACCTTGAACCAGCTCCTCGTCGAGATGGACGGGTTCGAGGCCAAGGACAACATCATCATGATCGCGGCCACGAACCGGCCCGACATCCTCGACCCCGCGCTCCTGCGCCCCGGCCGCTTCGACCGCCAGATCACCGTCGACCGTCCCGACCGCGCCGGCCGCCGCAAGATCCTCGAGGTCCACACGCGCGGCAAGCCGCTCGCCAAGCTGATCGAGCTCGACGCGCTGGCCGGGCAGACGCCCGGCTTCACCGGCGCCGACCTGGCGAACCTGGTGAACGAGGCCGCGCTGCTGGCCGCCCGCACGGGCAAGAAGGAGATCACCCAGGTCGAGCTCGAAGAGGGCATCATGCGGGTGGTCGCCGGGCCGGAGAAGAAGACCCGGGTCATGGGGGAGAAGGAGCGCCTCATCACGGCCTACCACGAGATGGGGCACGCGATCGTCGGCCACTTCCTCGAGCACTCCGATCCGGTCCACAAGGTCTCGATCATCTCCCGCGGCCAGGCGCTCGGGTACACGATCTCGCTCCCGGCCGAGGACAAGTTCCTCACCACCCGCGCGGAGCTGACCGACACGATGGCGATGACGCTGGGCGGTCGCGCCGCCGAGGAGATCGTGTTCGGCGAGATCACGACCGGCGCGTCGAACGACCTGGAGAAGGTCACGGCGACGGCCAAGCAGATGGTCATGCGCTTCGGCATGAGCGAGAAGCTCGGCCCGCGGGTGTTCGGGCACGACCACGGCCAGCCGTTCCTGGGCCGCGAGTTCTCGGCCGAGCCGGACTACTCCGACGAGATCGCGCGCGAGATCGACGACGAGATCCGACGCATCGTCGAGGCCGCGCACCAGCAGGCCAAGGACATCCTGGCCGAGCACCGCGAGCAGCTCGCGACGATCTCCGAGCTGCTCTTGAAGCGCGAGACGATCGAGCGCGAGGAGTTCGAGGCGCTGCTCGCGGGCAAGGGCGAGGAGGAGGTCTTCGGCACCGAGACCCCGCCGCCTCCCGGCACCCCCGAGCGGCCGGAGCTCCCCGGCGCCGCGACCCCCGCGCCGCCGCGGCCGCTGCCGCGTCCGGGCCTCGCGGGCGGCGCCGCCGAGACGCGCGGGCTCGACATGCCCGAGCGCCCCGACTTCGTCTGAACGTCAACTGCGCAGGTAGGGGAGGCGGTGCTTTTCTCCCCAATCCGCCCGGTACTCGCCACACGTTGGGGACTTACGCACCCATACGGTGCGCTTCTCCCCAACGGTCGCCCGGGAGCGCGGGATTTGGGGACTTAAGCACCCTCCCGCGCTCCCTCAATGCCGCAGTTCGCGGCGCGGCTCAGCGCCCGAACGTGACGCGTGGGGAGGCGGTCACGTGCGGGTCGAGCCGGTGGGCGACCGACTGCAGCGCGAGCGCGATGGCTCGGCGCGGCTGTGACTCGCGCGTGGGCGCCGTCATGGCGCGGCGGGTCGACTCGACGGCCATGCGGGAGGCGATCGGGGAGGAGTTCATCGGGGGTCCTTTCAGGGAGCGGGGGCGGTTGAAGCTCGAACGACGAGCTCGATGGGGAGGACGACGGATTCGGATTCGGGAGCCTCGACCAGCAGTCGCACGGCCTCCGAGCCCTTGGTCTGGTGGGGTTGACGGATGGTGGTGATCGGTGGGGTCGCCGCGGCGGCTTCGGGTACGTCGTCGAATCCGGCGACCGAGAGCTCGCCGGGCACCGCGATGCCGCGCTCGGCGGCGGCCTGCAGCACGCCGATCGCGAGGACGTCGGAGAGCGCGATGATCGCGGTTGGGCGGTCCGCCCGGTCGAGCAGCCGCCCGCCGGCGACGCGGCCGGCCTCGGCCATCTTGCCGGGCCCGCCGAGGACGGGGACCATGGTCCAGTCGATGCCCGCGGCCTCGAGGCCGGCGCGCCAGCCGGCGAGCCGCGACGTGGTGACGTGCTGCCAGGCGCTCAGCTGCGCCTCGGGGCCGGTCGAGCCGGCGTGCTCGTGCGGCAGCACGATCCCGATGCGCCGGTGGCCGAGCGCGGTGAGGTGCTCGGCGATCGCGCGGGCGCCGGCCTCGTCGTCGATGTTGACGTCGAGGCCCGTGGGCTCCGGGTCGAAGTCGACGCGGACGTAGGGAAGCTTGCGGGTGCGCACGGCGTCGAGCCGCGGGTCGCCGGGCGCGACGCAGTAGAGGACGAACCCGTCGACCAGCGCGCGCTGGACGAGCGCGGCGCCGCCGGTCTCGATGCGGGGCACGATCGAGAGGCCGAGCCCCTGCTCCTCGCATCCGGCGGCGACGCCGTGGAGGAACTGGACCGTCCCCGGGTCGGCGAACGCGATCGTGAGCGGGAAGTCGAACACGAGCCCGACCGAGCCGGTCTTGCCGCGCGAGAGCGTGCGCCCGATCGGGCTCGGCCCCGCGTAGCCGAGCCGCTGGGCGGCCTCGAGCACCCGGGCCCGCAGCTCGGGCGAGAGTTGGTCGGGGCGGTTGTAGGCGTTGGAAACCGTCATGCGGGAGACCCCCACCGCTTCGGCGACGGTCGCAAGGGTCACTGCGCGGTCCTTGGTGCGCGGAGTCATCTGTACTGGTAAAGACTATACCGGTACAGAGGATCTGTCAAGGCGCCTATCGAAACTCGAGCCGGCCCCGAGGCCGGGCCGGGCCTACAGCGCGTCGGCGTCAGTGGGAGTGGGGAGCCAGGACCGGGCCCCCTCAGCGCGTCGGCGTCAGCGGGAGTGGGGAGCTGGGCTTGAGCTCCTCGAGCCGCAGGAGCGTGACGAGGCGGGAGGCGCCGCGGGTCGACAGGCGGGTGAGCACGACCTGGAGCTGGGCGACGTCGCGCGCGACGACCATGAGCACCGCGTCGACCTCGCCCGTGACCCAGTCGGCGGCGATCACGTGCGGGAGCGCCGCGACGGCCTCCTGGAAGCGCCGGTTCGCGACCTCGTCGTGCCGGCCGAGCGTGACGAGCACGTAGACCTGGAGCGGGAAGCCGGCGGCGGTGCTGTCGAGCCGGGCGGTGATCCGGCGCAGCACGCCCGACTCCTTAAGCCGCCGCACGCGGTTCAGCGTGGCCGCCGGCGACAACCCGACGATCCGCGCGAGCTCCACGTTCGGCCGGTCCGCGTCCTGCTGCAGCTCGGATAGCAGGCGGACATCAACAGGATCAAGCGAAATGGCCATATCACGAAATAATATTCCGTCTAGAGGCCGAACTATCAAATCTAAGTTGATATTTCGCCCTAAAGGCCGACACTCGTAGGTATGAAGTGGCACCGGACAACGACATCGCTCTGCGAGTCCACCGGCACGGGCCGGGGGACGACGCGCGGGACCGCCGGCCCGACGCGCGGGACCGCCGGCCCGGCGCGCGGCATCGGCGGCGACCGCCGGGCCGCGATCGTGGCGCTGGCCGCCGCGGGCACGCTGTGGGGTCTGACCGTGCCGCTCTCGAAGCTGGGCCTCGAGTGGCTCGGCGCGGGCTGGCTCGCGGTCGCGCGCTTCGCGATCGCGGCGCCGCTGCTGGCGCTCTTCGCCCGTCGCACCCTGCGGGCGGCGCTGACGCCTGCGGTCGTCGCAGCCGGCGCGCTCGGCTACGGCCTCGTCATCGTGCTCCAGAACTCCGGCATCGAGCGGACCAGCGTGAGCCACGCGGCGCTGATCGTCGGCGCCGTGCCGGTGCTCGTCGCCTCCATCGCGGCGGTCCTCGGGCGCGGCTCTGGCGGCCGGCTGATGTGGGTCGGCTCGCTGATCGCGCTCGCGGGCGTCGGCCTCGTGGCCGGCGGCGGCGGAGCGGGCACTTCGCTGACCGGCGACCTGCTCGTGCTGATCTCGGTCACCGGGTCGGCAGGCTTCATCGTCGCCCAGCCCTCGCTGCTCGCCGGGCGCGACCCGGCGGCGGTCACGGCGGTCCAGCTCGGGGCCGGCGGCCTCGCTTCTCTGCCGCTGGCGATCCTGCTCGAAGGCGCCCCGCCCGCGCCCGCGGGCGGTCAGGCGATCGTGGCCGTCCTGGCGCTCGGGCTCACCGGCACGCTGCTCGCGTTCTGGCTCTTCGCGTGGGCGCAGGCGCGCGTGCCCGCCGAGCTCGCGGGCGCGTTCGTGAACCTCGAGCCGCTCGTGGGAGCTCTCACCGGCGCCGTGGCGTTCCACGATGTCGTCGGGCCGGCGCAAGTGCTCGGCGGCGCGGCGATCCTCGCCGGCATCGCGCTCGGCGCGCTCCCGCGGCGGCCGAAGGGCGAGCCGGCGTCGCCGGAGCCGTCACGACCACCGGCGCCGGCGGGACCGCCGGCGCCGCCGCGACGCCTCGACCCCCGGCACGCGCGGCGCACCCACACGCCTAGCGCCCAGCGGCGCCGCCCGCGGATCACGCGATGACGCGCCGGTCGTAGGCGGCACCCGCGATCGCCTCCGCCGCGGTCCTAGCCGGCGCCGACGAGCGCCTGCGCGGCCACCGCCTGGACGGATCGTCTACCGTCGGGCCCGTGGAGCCGCCGTACACGATCATGGGCGTCGTCAACGTGACGCCGGACTCGTTCTCGGACGGCGGCGCCTTCGACGACGACGTCGCGGCCATCGCGCACGCCCGCCGCCTGGTCTCCGAGGGCGCGTCGATCGTCGACGTCGGCGGCGAGTCCACCAGGCCCGGCGCCGACCCCGTCACCGCCGAGCAGGAGCTCGAGCGCGTCCTGCCGGTCGTCGAGGGCGTCGCGGGTCTCAACCTCCCGGCCCAGATCTCCATCGACACCATGAAACGAGCCGTGGCGGAGGGCGCGATCGACGCGGGCGCCAGCTACGTCAACGACGTCACCGCGTTCCGCCACGACCCCGAGCTCGCCGCGCTCGTGGCCGACCGCCAGGTCGACTGCTGCCTGATGCACATGCTCGGGGAGCCGCGCACGATGCAGGACGACCCCCACTACGACGACGTCGTCGACGACATCAAGGCGTTCCTGGAGGAACGGCTCACCGCGGCAACCAAAGCGGGTGTCGCCGAGGAGCGCATCCAGCTCGACCCCGGGATCGGCTTCGGCAAGACGCTCGAGCACAACCTCGAGCTCCTCCGCCGGCTCGACGAGCTGACCACGCTGGGCCGGCCGATCGTCATCGGGACCAGCCGCAAGTCGTTCCTGGGCCGCCTCACGGGCCGCGACGTGACCGAGCGCGTGCACGCGACGGTCGCCACCAGCGTGATCGCGTTCGAGCGCGGCGCGCGCGTGTTCCGGGTCCACGACGTCGCCGCCACGGCAGACGCCCTCGCGGTGGCGGCTGCTACGTTCGCTCGATGGCCTCCGACCCCGACGAGGACTACGACGACGACGACCTGAGCGAGGACGACGACGACGAGGAGGGCCCCGAGGTCGGGGTCACCGTCGAGATCGTCGGGCTGTCGCTCTACACCCACCACGGCGTCACCGCGGCCGAGCGCGAGATCGGCCAGCGGCTGGTCCTCGACGTGCGCTTCGACGTCGGCGAGCCCGACGCGCTGATCACCGACCGCGTCGAGGACACCGTCGACTACGGGGAGGTCTGCCAGGTGATCGCCCTCATCGCCCAGCAGCGCTCGTACAAGACGCTCGAGCGCCTGTGCGCGGTGATCGCCGACCGGCTCGCGTCCCAGTTCGGCGCCGAGAGCGTCACCGTCAAGGCGTCGAAGCCCGAGCCGCCGATCCCGCTGCCCGTCGAGGAGGTCTCGGTCGAGGTGTGGCGGGAAGAGCGATGACGGCCAACCGCGCAAGTCTCCGTCGTGCTCGTAGATTGACACGCAAGTAAGTAGTCACTAACATACCGACCATGCGCAAGTCGGCAGACGAGCGCCGCAAGGAGGTCCTCGCGGTGGCGATGGAGCACTTCGCGACCGGCGGCTATCACGGGACCTCGACCGAGGGCATCGCCCGGGACGCGGGCATTTCCCACGCCTACCTGTTCCGGCTCTTCCGCACCAAGCGCGAGCTGTTCCTCGCCTGTGGCGACCGGGCGTGCGAGCGGGTCCTGGAGGCCTTCCGGCGCGCAGCCGCGGGCGCCGAGCCGGGCCAGGAGCTGAAGGCGATGGGCGACGCCTACGTCAGCGAGCTGCTCCCCGACCGCCACGCGATCCTGATGCTGATGCACAGCTACGCGGCCGGGGGCGCGGACCCCGAGATCCGCGACCACGTGCGGCACATGTACGGCAACGTCGTGACCGAAGTCACGGAGCTGGCCGGTGCGGAGCCCGACGATGTCTGGGACTTCTTCGCCCACGGCATGCTGCTCAACATCGTCGCCGCGCTCGATCTGCACGAGAGTGACCATCCGGTCTTCCGGGCATGGACCGCCTTGCCCGCCTGATCGCGCGCCGTCGCCGGCTGGTCCTCGCGCTCACGGTCGTCTTCGTGGCGTTCGCAGGCGCGTTCGGCGGCCCGGTCGTCTCGCTGCTGGACTCCGACGACGACTTCGAGGACCACGGCTCGGAGTCGATCCTCGCGCGGGACGCCGTCGAGCGGGCGACGGGCCGCTCGGCCTCGCCCGACCTCGTCGCGCTCGTCCGGCTCGGCGCGCCGGTCGACTCCCCGCAGGCGCAGGAGAAGGTCGCGCGCGTTGCGCGAGCGTTGCGCGATCCCGACGTCGTCCAGGTGATCGCGGTCCGGAACGGCGAGCCCGCGGAGCTCGTCTCGCGCGACGGCCGCTCCACTTACCTGCTCGCCAGCTTCCGCGCCGGCGGCGACGAGGAGACGACCGCGCTGCGCCTGAAGGAGCGCGTCGAGCGCGAGCCGGGCGTGACCGCCGGCGGCGGGCAGCTCGCGTTCACCCAGGTCGGCGAGCAGGTCGAGCAGGACCTCGCGCGCGCCGAGATGCTCGCCTTCCCGCTGCTCTTCCTGCTCTCGCTCGTGGTGTTCCGCAGCGCCGTGGCGGCGCTCCTGCCCGTCGCCGTGGGTGCCACCACGATCCTCGCCACGTTCGTCTGGCTGCGGCTGGTCAACGAGATCGAGCCGATGTCGGTGTTCGCGATCAACCTGATCACCGGCGCCGGGCTCGGCCTGGCCATCGACTACTCGCTGTTCGTCGTCTCGCGCTTCCGCGAGGAGCTGGCCACCGGCGCGGACACCGCCGAGGCGCTGCGGGTGACGATGCGCACCGCCGGGCGCACCGTCGCGTTCAGCGCGGTGACCGTGGCCGCCGCCATGGCCTCGCTGATGGTCTTCAAGCTGCGCTTCCTGTACTCGATGGGCGTCGGCGGCGTGCTCGTCGCGCTGAGCGCCGCCGTGGTCTCGCTCACGGTGCTGCCCGCGATTCTCGCCACGCTCGGGCCGCGGGTGAACTCGCTCAGCCCCAAGCGCTGGCAGGTCTCCATGCAGCGCGACGCCGAGCACGTGCGCGCCGGCCCGTGGTACCGCTTCTCGCAGGCGGTCATGCGGCGGCCGGGGCCGATCGCCGCGATCACCGCCGCGGTGCTCATCTTCATGGGACTGCCGTTCCTGCGGATCGAGTTCACCGGCGTCGACGCCAGCGTTCTGCCGCAGGACCGATCCGCGCGCGTCGTGAACGACGTGCTGGAGCGCGGGTTCCCGCCCGGCCGCACGGCGCCGATCTACGTCGCGGTCGAGACCGACGACCGAGCCGAGGTCCAGGCCTACGCCAGCCGTCTGGCGGACCTCCCGAACGCCGAGGCCGTCCCGCCGCCCGCGCGGGCGGACGGGCTGTGGCGCATCGACGTCGTGACCGGCGCCGACCCGCTGTCGAACGACGCCCAGGACCTCGTGACCGCGATCCGCGCCGAGGACGCGCCGTTCCACGTCCGCGTCGGCGGCCAGACCGCCGGGTTCATGGACCAGCAGACGTCGCTGCGCCACTCGCTGCCGGTCGCGCTGATGCTGCTGGCCGGGACGACGTTCGTGATCCTGTTCGTGATGACCGGCTCGGTGGTGCTGCCGATCAAGGCGCTGCTGATGAACCTCCTGACCCTGAGCGCCGCATTCGGCCTGCTCGTGCTGATCTTCCAGGACGGCCGGCTGGAGTCGGTGCTCGCCTACGACTCGCAGAGCGCGCTCGAGGCCACCCAGCCGATCCTGCTGTTCGCGATCGCGTTCGGCCTGTCGACCGACTACGGCGTGTTCCTGCTCACCCGCATCAAGGAGGCCCGCGACAGCGGGCTGCCGGACCGCGAGGCGGTGGCGGTCGGGCTCGAGCGCACGGGCCGGATCGTCACCTACGCGGCGCTGTTGTTCTGCATCGCGATCGGCGCGTTCGCGACGTCGGAGATCGTCTTCATCAAGGAGCTGGGCGTCGGGACCGCGCTGGCCGTGCTGATCGACGCGTTCCTGGTCCGCGCGCTGCTCGTGCCGTCGCTCATGGCCCTGCTCGGCCGCTGGAACTGGTGGGCGCCGCGACCGCTGGCGCGGCTGCACGCGAGGATCGGTCTGGCCGAGTCATGACGCATCCGCTCGATGCCGACACCGCGCCGATCCGGTGCTGAGGGTCGGCTACCTCGGGCTCGGCTCGAACGTCGGCGACCGGCGCGCGAACCTGCAGGCCGCCGTCGAGGACCTGTGGGCCCACGGCGTGGCGGTCCTCGACTCGTCGTCGGTGTACGAGACGGAGCCGGTCGGCGAGGTGCTCGACCAGCGCGAGTTCCTCAATGCGTGCCTGCGCGTAGAGACCGGCCTCGAGCCCGAGCCGCTGCTGGACGTCTGCAAGGCGGTCGAGCGGGCGCTCGGACGCGATCCCGGCGGGGTGCGTCACGGGCCGCGGCCCATCGACGTCGACCTGTTGCTGCTCGACGACCTCGTGTACGAGTCCGACCGCCTGCGGCTGCCGCACCGCGAGGTCACGTCGCGCCGTTTCGTGCTCGTCCCGCTGCTCGAGCTGGCCCCGGACCTCGTCGTCCCGGGCGACGGCCGCGTGGCGGACCGCCTCGACGCGCTCGGCACCGGTCAGGAGGTCCGAGTGGCCGGCCCGCCGCTCGACGTGCGCAGTTAGATTGGCGTGGTGCGAAGGGCCGCGCTCGGCGCAGCGATCCTGGCTCTGTGGGCCGCCCCGGCGGAGGGCGCGACGTTCTGCGTCGGCACAACCGCCCCGGGCTGCGTCGATCAGCCGAGCCTGTCGGGGGCGCTGGCGGCCGCGGGCGACGCGCCGGGGCCCGACACGATCCGCGTCGGAAGGAGGACCGAGACCGGCGCCGTCGCCGACGAGGCCGGCGAGCCGGTCCGCGTGGTCGGCGCCGGGCGCGGGGCGACGATCCTCGACGGGCACGTGGACTTCGGCGAGGACCGCTCGTCGCTCGCGGCGCTGACCGTGCGCGCCTCCGGGACCGCGTTGGCGCTCCGCGGCGAGGGCGACGACCTGGAGGTCGAGGGCGCGGTCCGGCTGCGCGACGGATCGGCCCTGCGGACGTCGTCGGTCGCCGGCGCGATGGTGACCGCGGGAGCGGTGGGGATACACAGCGTCGCGGTCGCCGGTCCGGGGATCGACGTCGAGTCCGGGACGCTGACCGCCGCGCACCTGACCCTGTTCGGCACCGGCCCGGTCGGGCTGCGGATCGCGGGCGGGGCGGCGCTCGCCAACTCCGTCATCTGGGGGTTCTCGCGCGGTCTGACCGGCAACGCCACGCTGTCGTACACGCACCTGCCGGAGAGCGGCGTCGACCCGCGCTTCGTGGCCGCGCCCGGCGACCTGCGGCTGCAACCGGACTCGCCGCTGGTCGAGACCGGCGACCCGCAGCCGCTCGCCGACGACGAGCCGCAGACCGACGCGGGCGGCGACGTGCGGGCGATGGACGGGGACGCCGACGGCACCGCCCGGCGCGACATCGGCGCCTACGAGCGGCGCCCGCCGCTTCGACCGCCGACCGCGGGCAACCTGCTCGCGAATCCCGGCGCCGAGCTCGGCACGCCGGCGATCGACGACACCGCCTCGCCGGCCCCTCCGCGCTGGCGGCGCACCGGCGGCTTCACGAGCGTGCTCTACGGCAGCGTGGTGGGGGCGTTCGCGTTCCCGTCGCTCGAGGCGTCGGCGGCGCTCGGGGCAGGGGACGCGTTCTTCGCCGGCGGCCCGTCGGGCGCCACGACCGCGACGCAGGTGGTCGACGTCACGCGCTGGGCGCCGGAGATCGACGCGCGGGTGGGCGTGTCGGTGCTGCTCTCGGCGCTGCTCGGCGGTTTCCGCCGGGACGCCGACGAGGGGACCGTGCGGGCGCGGTTCGTCGGGCCCGCCGGCGTCGGGCTCGGCGCCATGTCGCTCGCCACGGTGGGCGCGGCGGAGCGCGGGAACGCGACGATGCTGATGCCGCGGGCCGCGACCGCGACGGTTCCCCGGCTGACCCGCAGGATCGCGGTCGTCGTCCACTCCGAGCCGCGCGGCGGCCGCTACAACGACGCCTACGTGGACGACATCGCGCTGATCCCCGCCGTCCCGCCGCTGGAGGGCGTGCCGCGGGCGCGGAGGGGAGCGTTCGGCGGGGTGGCGGTGCTCTCCAAGCGCGTCCGGGTGGCGCGCGGGCGCGCGCGTGTGCGTGTGGGGTGCCCGAACGCGACGGTGCGGCGCTGCGCCGGCACGATCACGCTCACGCGCCGCAAGACGGTCGTGCTCGGCACGCGCGTCGTCTCGCTGCGGCGGGGGGAGCAGCAGCGCGTCCGGATCCCGCTGTCGCGGCGCGAGCGCCGCGCGCTGCGGCGGCCGCAGCGGGGGCACGTATACGCGGCGGTGCGGGACGGCCGCGGTCGCACGCGCGCGATCACCGCCCCGGTCCGTATCGTCCGTCGCTGAGCCGCCAGATCATCGGACGCCCGGATGGCGCCCGTCGAGGTCAAGGCGTCGCCTGGACGGCGACGCAGGCATTCTTATGCGTGATGCTGCTCGTCGTCGACGTCGGGAACACGCAGACCCATCTCGGCACGTTCCGGGACGGCAAGCTGCACGAGCACTGGCGGTTCGCGACCGTGCGCGAGTCGACCGCCGACGAGCTCGGCGCGGCGCTGCGCGCGCTGCTCGGCCTGCGCGGGGTGACGTTCGAGCTGATCGACGCCTCGATCGTCTCGTCGACGGTCCCGCAGCTGCGACCGGAGTGGACGGAGATGGCGCGGCGCTATCTCGGGCACGACATGCCGGTCGTGGGCCCCGGGCTGCGGACGGGGATGCCGATCCGCTACGACAACCCGCGCGAGATCGGGCCGGACCGGCTCGTGAACGCGGTCGCGGGCTACGACAAGCTGGGCGGGCCGTGCGTGGTCGTGGACTTCGGCACGGCGGTCACGCACGACGTCGTCTCGGCCGAGGGCGAGTACCTGGGCGGGGTGATCTTCCCGGGCATGGAGATCTCGCTCGAGGCGCTCAGCGATCGCGCGGCGGCGCTGCCCAGGATCGACCTCGTCGAGCCGCGCTCGCTCGTCGGCAAGTCGACGGTCGACGCGATCCGGTCGGGGATGATCTTCGGCTACGCGGCCATGGTCGACGGCATCGTCGGCCGCCTGCGGGAGCAGCTCGGCGCCGAGACGAAGGCGATCGCGACCGGCGGCCTGGCGCACGTAGTCGTCCCGTTCTGCGACTCGCTCGACGAAGTCGACGACCTGCTGACGCTCCAGGGCCTGAAGTTGATCTGGGAGCGCAACCAGGAGTAACCGTATGCGGCTTACTCGCACTCGCAAGCTCGTGCGAGCGCCTTAGCATGCTTGCTGTGCGTTCGCTGCATGACTCATGGGAGCTGGGCGGCGTCACGATCCCGAACCGGGTCGTGCTGGCGCCGCTGGCCGGGATCGGCAACTGGTTCGTGCGCCTGCAGGCCAAGCGCTACGGCGCGGGCCTGGCGGTGTCCGAGATGGTCTCGTCGTTCGCGATCCACTACGGCAACCGCAAGACGCACGACGAGCTGCTGACGATCGACCCGCGCGAGCGCGAGGGCGGGCCGGTGGCGATGCAGCTCTTCGGCCAGGACCCGGAGATCATGCGGTCGGCGGCGGCGCACGTGGCCAGCCTGGGGGCGGACATCATCGACCTCAACATGGGCTGCCCGGTGCCCAAGGTGATGAAGACGGGCGCGGGCGCGGCGCTGCTCTCGAATCCCGATGTGGCGGTGGCGGTGGCGCGGGCCGCTCGTGAGGGCTCCAGCCTGCCGGTGACCGTGAAGCTGCGTGCCGAGGGAGTCGACGTGGCTCATCGGCTGGTCTCGGAGGCCGGCGTCGCGGGGATCACGTTCCATCCGCGCACGATCAAGGTCCGCCACAAGGGCACGCCGGACTACGACCTGGCCGCTTCGCTCGTCGACTCGCTGGCGGTGCCGGTGATCGTCACCGGCGGGATGAACGACCCCGACCACGTGCGGTGGGTGTTCGAGCACACGGGCTGCGAGGCGGTCATGCTCGCGCGCGGCTCGCTCGGGAACCCGTGGCTGTTCGAGCAGGTGCTCGGGCTGCGCGAGGAGGGCCCGTCGGTGCACGAGGTTCTGGAGGAATGGGACTGGGTGCTGGACCGCGCCGAGGAGCATTTGGGGCCAGAGCGGGCCGCCCGTTACTTGAGGAAATTTCACCCGTGGTACGCGGAGCGGCTGCACGCCCCGCACGCCGTGATGGACGCCCTGCAGCGCGCCCCGACGCTCGGCGATCAGCGTCTAGTGATCGCGGATTTCGGTGCTACCATGCTCGGCCGCGCCGCCGTCTGAGCGCACTCCCTCGTCCGCCACTGTGCGGGCGTTTTCTTTCTCCGGACCCCAGCCGCAAGGGACGACGACATGCAGAAGGACGTCATCCTCACACCCGAAGGCCTCGAGAAGCTCAAGCAGGAGATCGAGTACCTCTCGACCGACAAGCGCCGCGAAGTCGCCGAGCGGATCAAGGAGGCCCGCGAGTTCGGAGATATCTCCGAGAACTCCGAGTACGACGACGCCAAGAACGAGCAGGCGATGCTCGAGTCGCGGATCGCCTCGCTGGAGGACAAGCTGCGCTCCGCCTCGGTGATCGACGCCAAGGATCTGTCGAACGACATCGTGCGCGTCGGGTCCGTCGTCAACGTCAAGGACGAGGGCTCGGGCAAGTCGCTCCAGTACACGATCGTCGGCTCGACCGAGGCGAACCCGGGTGAGAACCGGCTGTCGAACGAGTCGCCGGTCGGCCAGGCGCTGCTCGGCAACAAGCGGGGGGACGTGGTCAGCGTGATGCTGCCCAACGGCAAGGCCCGCGAGCTCAAGATCACCAAGATCGACGTCGCCAAGGTGTGAGCGACGAACTTGTCGCTCAGCGCCGGCGCAAGCTCGCCGCGCTGCGCGACGAGGGGGTCGAGCCGTTCCCGCATTCGTATCCCGGGGTCGTTCCCGTCGCCTCGGTGCGGTCGCGCTGGGACGAGCTTCAGGCAGGTGAGGAGAGCGGTGAGCGAGCGCGGGTGGCCGGACGGTTGGCCGCCCGCCGGGGGCAGGGTCGTGCCGCGTTTCTCGATCTCGTCGATCGCTCCGGTCGTCTCCAGCTCCACGCGCGCGCCGACATCCTCGGCCAGGAGTCGCTGGATCGCCTCGTCTCGCTCGACCTCGGTGACCTGCTGGGCGCCGAGGGCGCCGTCTTCCGTACCCGGCGGGGTGAGCTCTCGCTCGCGATCGACTCGTGGGACCTCCTCGCCAAGTCGCTGCGCCCGCCGCCCGAGAAGCACCACGGGCTGACCGACATCGAGACGCGCTACCGCCATCGGGAGCTGGACCTGATGGCCAGCGAGGAGGCGCGCGAGCTGTTCATGATCCGCGCGCGCGTGATCAGCGAGGTGCGGCGGTTCCTGGACGCCGAGGGGTTCGTGGAGGTCGAGACCCCGATCCTGCAGCCGATCTACGGCGGCGGGATGGGCCGGCCGTTCGTCACCCATCACAACGAGCTCGACCGCACGCTGTACATGCGGATCGCGACCGAGCTGTACCTCAAGCGGCTCATCGTGGGCGGGCTGGAGCGCGTGTACGAGATCGGCAAGGACTTCCGCAACGAGGGCGTGTCGTTCAAGCACAACCCGGAGTTCACGGTGCTCGAGTGGTACGAGGCGTACGCGGACTACCAGGACATCGCGGAGCGGTGCGAGCGGCTCGTGTCGACCGTCGCCGGGGTGGTGGGCGTTTCAGGGTTCGAATCCCCTTGGAAGCGCGAGACGCTGGGCGGGGCGATCGCGTCTCGCACCGGGATCGATGTGTACGCCCACCGCGACACTTCGGCTTTGAGGGAGGCGATGGTGGCGGCCGGGCTGGATCCCGCGGCGCACGAGACCACGTGGGCGCGGCTGGTCGACCACCTGCTGTCGAAGTACGTCGAGCCGACGCTGGTCGAGCCGACGTTCCTCTTCGACTATCCGATCGAGCTGTCGCCGCTGGCCAAGGTCCACCGGTCCGAGCCCGGGCTCGTCGAGCGCTTCGAGGCCTTCGCGGGCGGGATGGAGTTCGCGAACGCGTTCACCGAGCTCAACGACCCCGACGACCAGCGATCGCGGTTCGAGGCCCAGCGCGCCGACGCCGCGGCGGGCGACGAGGAGGCCATGCCGTACGACGAGGCCTACGTCCGGGCGCTGGAGCACGGCATGCCGCCGACGGGCGGCATCGGCATCGGCATCGACCGCCTGGTCATGCTGCTCACGGGCAAGACCACGATCCGAGAGGTCGTCCTGTTTCCCGTGATGCGCGACGAAACTGCGCCGCCTTCGTGACGATTTGCCGTGGTTCTTCGAACTGCGGCATTGAGGGAGGGACCATGGGCGGATGCGCACCGACCGACGGTTTCGTGCAATGTCCGCCTGCCCGCAGCCGCAGTTCGCACGTTTCCCCTCGTGGGCGACGGAAACGTGCAAATGCGGCCGCGACGAGGTCCGCGGATGCACGTAACCGTCGATCGGGACGCGGCGATCGTCGGTCTGGCCCGCCGCCGGCATGGCGTCGTGACCACCGCCGATCTCCTACAAGCGGGGTTCAGTGAGGCGGCCGTCCGGCGGTTGGTGGCGAAGGGCTGGCTGCGCCGCCTGCATCGCGGCGTCTACCTGGTCGGCGCGCTCGAATCAGCGCTCACGAAGCCAGCGGCCGCGCTCGCCGCGTACGGCCCGCGGGCGATCGTCAGCCACCGGACCGCGGCGACGATCTGGGACCTCCTCCCACCCCGACCCGCCGACCCGATCCACATCACCCTCCTCAATGCCAATCGCCGATCCCGCCGCGGCGTCACGGTGCATCACGCCCAAGCCCTCGATCTGCGCAAGCGGCACGGGCTCCGCCTCACGAGCCCCGCCCAGACGCTCGCGGACCTGCCGCCCGACGAGCTCGACCGCGCCTACAACGAGGCGCTCGTGCTCGGCTTGGTCACGCACCACCAGGTCCGCGCCCTCGCGACCCGAAGCGGGGCGCTCAGAGCCATCGTCGAGGACAATCCCGGCATGACCCGGTCGCGGATGGAGCGCGAGCTCAGGGCGCTCATCCAGCGCGCCGGCCTGCCCGATCCGCAGACCAACGTTCGCCTGCACGGCCACGAAGTCGACATGTACTGGCCGGACCAGCGACTCGTCGTCGAGTTCGACGGGTGGAGCACGCACTCGTCTCGCACCGCGTTCGAGTCCGATCGCCTCAAGGACGCCGCCCTTCAGCTCGCGGGCGAGCGCGTCCTGAGGGTCACGGGGCGCCAGCTCCGGCGCAGCCCGGAAGCGCTCGTCGCGCGGTTTGCGACGGGCCTCGCGGCGACGGTCTGATCGCCCACATCGACCATCCGGCCACTCGGCGGGCCGTTGGTAAACTGACCCATGGCCGCAAGTCGACACCCCGAGTCCTCATCCCGGCAGAAGCGGTTGCCGAATACACGGATGAAGGATCGGGGTATTTTCGTCTTCCGACCCCGAGTACCGGACCGCCGAATCGACCAAGCGCTAGCCATCAAGTAGCAGGAAGGACTGCGCACCATCATGTTCGAGCGATTCACAGAGCGAGCACGTCAGGTGGTCGTCCTCGCCCAAGAGGAAGCCCGAACCCTCAAGCACAACTACATCGGCACCGAGCACATCCTCCTCGGCCTCCTCCGGGAGGAGGAGGGCCTCGCCGCACGCGTCCTCGAGAGCCTGGACATCACCGTGGAGCGCGTGCGCGCCCAGGTTGTCCGCATCGTGGGCTCGGGCGAGGAGGTTACCTCCGGCCAGATTCCGTTCACCCCCCGCGCCAAGAAGGTGCTGGAGCTCGCGCTTCGGGAAGCGCTGAGCCTCGGCCACAACTACATCGGCACCGAGCACATCCTCCTCGGCCTGGTCCGGGAGAACGAGGGCGTCGCCGCCCGCATCCTCCTCGACTTCGACGCCGACTCCGAGAAGATCCGCAACGAGGTCATCCGCATGCTGTCGGGCCCAGGTGGCCGGCGGCAGTCGGGCTCCGGCGCGAGCGCCGGCGCCGCCGCGGGCGCCGCGCAGGGCGAGGGGAAGAAGTCGTCCAAGCTTCTCGACCAGTTCGGTCGCAACCTCACCAAGCTGGCCGCCGAGGGCAAGCTGGATCCGGTCGTCGGTCGCGAGACCGAGATCGAGCGGATCATGCAGATCCTCAGCCGCCGCACCAAGAACAACCCGGTGCTCGTCGGCGAGCCCGGCGTCGGCAAGACCGCCGTCGTCGAGGGTCTCGCCCAGCGCATCACGAACGGCGACGTGCCGGAGCTGCTCAAGAACAAGCAGATCTACACGCTCGACCTGGCCGCGCTGGTCGCCGGCTCGAAGTACCGCGGCGAGTTCGAGGAGCGCCTCAAGAAGGTGATGAAGGAGATCACCCAGCGCGGCGACATCATCCTGTTCATCGACGAGCTCCACAACCTCGTCGGCGCGGGTGCCGCGGAGGGCGCGATCGACGCCGCGTCCATCCTCAAGCCCGCCCTCGCCCGAGGCGAGCTGCAGACCGTCGGCGCCACGACGCTCGACGAGTACCGCAAGTACCTCGAGCGCGACAGCGCGCTGGAGCGCCGCTTCCAGAAGATCACGGTCGACCAGCCGTCGATCGAGGAGACGGTCCAGATCCTCAAGGGGCTCAAGGACCGCTACGAGGCGCACCACAAGATCAACATCACGGACGAGGCGCTGGAGGCGGCGGCCGAGCTGGCCGACCGCTACATCTCCGACCGCTTCCTCCCCGACAAGGCGATCGACCTCATCGACGAGGCCGCCTCGCGCATGCGCATCAAGTCGATGTCCTCCCCGCCCGTCTACCGGGAGCTCGAGGAAGAGATCGAGACGACGCGGCGCGACAAGGAGGCCTCGATCGAGAACCAGGAGTTCGAGAAGGCCGCGCAGCTGCGCGACAAGGAGCGGCGCCTCACCAACAAGAAGCGCGAGCTCGAGGACGCCTGGGAGTCCGGCGAGGGCGGCGAGCGCCCGTCGATCGGCGAGGAGGAGATCGCGGACATCGTCTCGATGTGGACGGGCATCCCGGTCTTCAAGCTCACCGAGGCCGAGACCCAGAAGCTGATGCGGATGGAGGACGAGCTGCACAAGCGCGTCATCGGTCAGCACCAGGCGATCGAGGTCGTGTCGAAGGCGATCCGCCGCTCGCGCGCGGGGCTGAAGGACCCGAAGCGCCCGACCGGCTCGTTCGTCTTCCTCGGCCCGTCCGGCGTCGGCAAGACCGAGCTCGCCCGCACGCTCGCCGAGTTCCTGTTCGGCGACGAGGACGCGATGGTGCGCATCGACATGTCGGAGTACATGGAGAAGCACGCCGTGTCCCGGCTTGTCGGCTCGCCTCCGGGCTACGTCGGCTACGACGAGGGCGGCCAGCTCACCGAGGCCGTGCGCCGCAAGCCGTACAGCGTGCTCCTGCTCGACGAGATCGAGAAGGCGCACCCTGACGTCTTCAACATCCTCCTGCAGATCCTGGAGGACGGCCGGCTCACGGACTCGCAGGGCCGCACCGTGGACTTCCGCCACGCGATCGTGATCATGACCTCGAACATCGGGGCCAGCGAGATCGCGCGGAACACGCCGCTCGGCTTCACGGTCGGCGACGACGACCACGGCATGACCTACGACGACATGAAGAACCGGGTCACGGGCGAGCTCAAGAAGGTCTTCCGCCCCGAGTTCCTCAACCGCATCGACGAGGTCATCGTCTTCCACAAGCTGACCAAGGAGGAGATCAAGACGATCGTCGACCTGCTCCTCCGCCGGATCCGCGGCCAGCTCGCCGAGCGCGAGCTGCAGCTCGACCTCACCGAGGCGGCCGAGGACTTCCTGGTCGAGAAGGGGTGGGACCCGGCGATGGGCGCGAGGCCGCTTCGCCGGGCGATCCAGCGCTACATCGAGGACCCGCTGGCCGACTTCGTGCTCCGCGCGGAGCTCGACCCGCAGGCCACGGTGCTCGTCGAGAAGGCGTCGGAGGGCGAGGAGCAGGACCTCGTGCTGACGGTCGTCAAGCCCGAGAAGAAGCCGGTGCCGGCCACGGTCGGCGGCAAGACCGACCAGCCGGAGGAGGGCGTCGACGACGGCGGCGCGCTCGACCAGCCGGCGGTCGAGCCACAGGCGACAGAGGATTAGCTCCGCGGGTCGTCCGGACCCGCGGTCTGACGGTCATGGCGGGCGTCCGGCCCGCCGTGACTAGAGGGCGCCCTCCGGGGCGCCCTCTCTATTTGCGAGCGCAGCGACCGTGGGCGTGATGACGGCGGCGATGCCGAGCACCTCCGCCTCTGCCACGGCCGCCGCCGCGAGCTCGCGCGCTCGGGCGCCGTTGCCCTCGGCGCTCAGGAGCTCCGCGAACGCGACCTGCGTGTGGACGAGCCACGGCCGGGCGCCCAGGGCCTCGTCCGCGGCCAGCGCCGCCTCGAAGTGGGCGCTGGCGTCGGCGCGGCGGCCGGCGGTGGTTGCGAACAGCGCGAGCGCGTAGTCGACGCTCCCGTGGTCGTAGACCGCGTCAGGTGCCCGTGCTCGACCGCGCCGCATTCGAGCAGGTGCCGCAGCACCTCCTCGATGAAGAACGGGTTGCCGCCGGTCTCGTCGTGGACGGCGGACACCAGGTCCGCGGTCGCCTCGGTCCCGACCCAAGCCTCGATCAGCCGCCCCGCGGCGGCGTCGTCGAGCCCGCCGAGCGCGACGCGGTCCACCAACCGGTCGCGCCGCAGGTCTGTGAGCGCGCGGGCGAGTGGATGGCCGCGGCCGAGCTCGCTCTCGCGATACGTCCCGACCACGACGAGCCGCGCCGGCCGCGGGTCGCGCAGCAGGTGGGAGAGCAGGAGCAGCGAGGGGCGGTCGGCCCAGTGGAGGTCGTTTCGCGACGCGACGATGCACGACGACTTCCGGCTCTACCGGCTGGCCTGGATCGCGGTCTCGATCGGCTCCGCCGTGCCGGTGCGCTGCGGGCCGAGGCCGTGCATCAGCCGCTTCGCCACCCCGCGCAGCGTCGCCTTGCCGTAGGCGTGCGACGGGCTGCCGGTGGTGAGCACGGCGATCGCCACGCGATAGTCGCCGCGGCGCAGCAGCCCGACCTGGTGGTCCACCGCGCCGGTGCCGGACCCCCAGCCGCCCTTGAAGTGCAGCCGCCAGCGCTCGGGGATGACTTGCGCCATGCCCCAGCGCTGGGACGGGACGATCGTGCGCAGCAGCCGCAGCGCATAGGCGCGGTGGTGCTCCGGCAGCAGGTGCTCGATGTCGAGGAAGAACCGCGTCTGGTCGCGCGCCGTGATCCGCGACAGGCCCCAGATCGGATCGATCTCGAAGCGCGTCATGCCGGCCCGTTCGGCGAGCCGCACGATCGCGTCGTTTCCGACGATGTCCCGGATCCGGGTGGCGGTGACGTTGTCGGAGCGGCGGATCATCGGCGCCAGCAGCCTGCGGTCGCTCGCCTCGAGGTCGCGGTCGCGGACGCTCGCCTGGCGCAGGTACGTGACCATGAACATCGCCTTCATCACGCTCGCGCCCGGGACCTGGCGGTCCAGCCCGCGGCCGAGCAGGCGGTCATGCGTGCGGACGGCGAACGTGACCGAGCCCTGGCGCTGGGCGGCCCAGGCGGCGGCGCCAGCTACGTCCGGCTGCCAGCGCTCGGCTGACGCTCCCGCCGGCGAGACCAGCGCGGCGAGCAGGACGGCGGCCGCGAGGCGTCGCATACGGCGGCAGACCATACTCGCCCGTATGACCGACGCTCCCCGACTCGGCCCCAGCACCCGCGCCGTGCACGCGGGGCTGCCGCCCGCGGCCCAGGGCGAGCCGCTGCTCCCCGGCCCGGTCCTCGCCGCCCCGTACCACCTGCGCGGCGATCCGAACACCACGCCGTACGGCTACGGGCGAGACGCCAACCCGACGTGGACGCACCTCGAGCGCGCCATCGGCGAGCTCGACGGCGGCCGCTGCGTCGTCTTCGCGTCGGGGATGGCCGCGGTGGCCGCGGTCGTGCTGCCGCGCCTGAAGCCCGGGGACGTGCTGGTCGCGTGCGGCGACGGCTACCCGGGGATCCGCAAGATCGCCGAGCTCGACCTCGAGCCGAAGGGCATCGAGGTGCGGCTCGTCCCGACGGACACCGAGCGGATCGTCGCCGCCGCCGACGGCGCGACGCTCGTCTGGGTGGAGACGCCCTCCAACCCGCAGCTCGACGTCTGCGACCTCGACGTGGTGGTGGCGGCGGCGCACGCCGCGGGCGCGCTGGCGGCCGTCGACAACACCGTGGCGACGCCGCTCGGGATACGTCCGCTCGACCACGGCGCCGACTTCGCGATGACCTCCGGCACCAAGGCGCTCACCGGTCACTCGGACGTGCTGATGGGCGCGGTCAGCGTCCGCGACGACGCGTTGGCGGACGAGCTCGTCGAGTGGCGCACCCGCACCGGCAGCATCCTCGGCCCGTTCGAGGCCTGGCTGGCGCACCGCTCGCTGGCGACGCTGGGGATCCGGCTCGAGCGCTCGCAGGCCAATGCCCGGGCGCTCGTCGAAGCGCTTGGTCAGCGTGCGGACCTCTCGCACGTGCGCTGGCCGGGCGTCGGACCGGTCATCTCCTTCGCGCTCCCGAGCGCCGAGGCGGCGCAGGCGTTCCTCGACGCGAGCGACCTGGTGAGCGAGGCGACCAGCTTCGGCGGCGTCCACTCCACCGCCGAGCGCCGCCGCCGCTGGGCCACCGACGACGTCCCCGAGGGCTTCATCCGCTTCTCCGCCGGCGTCGAGGACACGGAGGATCTCGTCGCCGACGTGCTGCGGGCGCTTGACCACAGCAGTTAGGAGGGCGAAGCCCGGTTAAGACCGGCCGGATGCCGGTCATCCCCATCAGACCGCGGGCCGGACGCCCCGGGAGCAACCCCGGGACGCCCCTGACCCGCGGCCGTCCGCCCGACGCACGAAGGCCCGCCATCGGCGGGCCTTCGAGCGTTAAGGGGGCGGATGGCCGCGGGTCAGACGGCGTCCGCCGTGCGACGCCGCCCGGGGGTGAGGGTGGGGCGGCGCCAAGCCGGGGATCGTGGGTCAGGCGATCCCTGCGGAGGGGATTGCGGGACGTGCGTCCCGCCTATGTATCGCAACGTCCTTGTCGCAGTCCGCGGCGACGGATCGCTTACCGTCGCCACGGCCAGAATCATGCGCAACGCCGGTTGGCGAAACCTTGGAGAAACCTTGGCGGCCCGATAGCGTGCGCGTTGAGTGGGTCAACACATGGCGTGGACGATTCGGCTATGCGGGCCGATGGGGCTGGACGTCGGAGGGCAATCCCGCGTCGCGGAGCTGCCGGGGCGCCAGGGGCGCCTCCTCTTCGCATACCTCGTGCTCAACCGCGACCGCGACTGCGGCCGCGGCGAGCTGATCGACCTGCTGTGGCCGGAGAAGCCGCCCGCGGCGGCCGACACCGCGCTCTCGGCGCTGCTCTCCAAGCTCCGGCGGGCCCTCGGCGACGGCGCGCTCGTCGGCCGCTCGGAGCTGCGGCTCGCGCCGCCCGACGCGATCGAGGTGGACGCCGAGCGGGCGGCCGCCGCGACCACGGCCGCCGAGACGGCGATCGACGCCGGCGACTGGCACCGGGCCTCCGCCGCGGCGCGCGCCGTGCTGACCGTCGACCTCCAGACCTTCCTGCCCGACTGCGAGGGCCCGTGGGTGAACGAGGCGCGGCGCGAGCTGGAGACCGTCCGCGTGCGCGCGCTCGAGGTGCTCACCGAGGCGGGCATGCGCCAGGGCGGCCGCGAGCTCGGGACGGCCGAGCAGGCGGCCCGCGCCGCGATCGCCGCGGCGCCGTTCCGCGAGTCCGCCCACCGGCTGCTGATGGAGGTCCACGAGGCGGCCGGCAACCCCGCCGAGGCGCTGCGGGCGTTCGAGGAGCTGCGCATCCTCCTGCGCGACGAGCTCGGCACCACGCCGGGCGCCGCCGCCATGGCCGTGCACGAGCGCCTGCTGCACGGCGAGGCGCCGGCGGCGGCGTCCGTGCCGGTCCCGGAGCCGGTCCCTGTGGTCGGCTGGCCCGCGCCGCTCGCCGCCGTGCTGGACCGCCACGCGCTGGTCGGCCGGGCGCGGGAGCTCGACGTGCTCGAGGAGTACTGGGGCGACGCCGTCGCGGGCACGCGCCAGCTCGTGCTGCTGGCGGGCGACGCCGGCATCGGCAAGACGCGGCTCGCAGCCGAGCTCGCGCGCCGCGCGGTCGACGACGGCGCGCTCGTGCTCTACGGCCGCTACGACGAGGAGGCGCTGGCGCCGTACCAGCCGGTGGTGGAGATGGTGCGCGGGTGGTCCTCCGGCGCGTCGCTCGAGCCGCTGCGCGAGCGCCTCGGCGTGCGCGCCGCCGAGCTGGGGATCCTGTTCGGCGAGTTCGGTCCGGCGCCGAGCGACGACACCGCGGCCGGCGACCCCGACGCTCGGCGCGGGCGGTTCTTCGACGCCGTCGCGGCGCTGCTCGGCGAAGCCGGCGCCCAGTCACCGCTGGTGCTCATCTTCGACGACCTGCACTGGGCCGACCGCCCCACGCTCCAGCTCCTGCGGCACCTGGTCCGCTCGCCGCAGCCGCGCCGCGCGCTCCTGCTCGGCACCTACCGCGAGGCGGAGCTCGAGCCGGGCCATCCGCTGCTCGAGCTCGTCGGCGACGTCCGCCGCGAGGGGCTCCTCCGGCGGCTGGACCTCGGCGGGCTGGCCGAGCCCGAGGTGGCCGAGCTGGTCGTCGCGCTCGGCGTGCCGAGCGCCGAGCCGGCGTTCGTGCATGCGCTGCACGGCGAGACCGAGGGCAACCCGTTCTTCATCGAGGAGGTCGTCCGGCACCTGCGCGAGAGCGAGCGCGACCTGCGCGCGGACGTCTCGCTCACCGAAGTCGGGGTTCCTGACGGGGTCCGCGAGGTCACGGCCCGCCGCCTGCGCCGGCTCGACGCGCAGTCGCGCCAGGCGCTCCAGGTCGCCGCGGTGATCGGCCGGGAGTTCGACTACGACGTGCTTGAGGCGGTCGCCCCGCTCGACGACGACGCGCTGATCGCGGCGCTCGAGGAGGGCGTCGAGGCGCGGGTGCTGCGCGAGGCCGGGCGAGTCGGCCGGTACGCGTTCACGCACGCGCTGGTGCGGGCGACGCTGTACGACGGGCTCTCCCAGCTCCGGCGGGCGCGGCTGCACGGCCGCGTGGGGGAGGCGATCGCCCAGCTGCGTGGCGCGGATCTCGACCCGCACCTGCCCCAGCTCGCCCACCACTTCGCCCAGGCGGCGCCGGTGGAGCAGCCCGAGCGAGCGATCGACTACGCCCTGGCCGCCGCGCGCCGCGCCGACCGACTGCTGGCGTGGGAGGAGGCGGCGACCCACTACCGCGCTGCGCTGCGCACGCGCGACCTGGTCGGCGGGCGCGACGACCCGGCCCGCGCCGAGCTACTGCTCGCGCAGGGCGCGTCGGAGGACCATGCGGGGTTGGAGCACGAGGCGCGGGCCACGTTCCAGGACGCTGTGCTCGTCGCGCGCTCGCTGGGCGATGCGGCGCTGCTCGGCCGCGCGGCGCTCGGCTTCGCCGGCCAGTGGTCGGTGCTCGGCCGCGTGGACGACGACCGGCTCTCGCTGCTCGAGGAGGCCCTGGCGGCGCTGGGCGACGAAGACAGCACGCTGCGCGCGCGGCTGATGGCGCGGATCGCGCTCGAGCTCTACTACTCCGGCGAGCCGGAGCGCCGGCTGGCGCTGTCCGAGCAGGCGGTGGAGCTCGCCCGCCGGCTCGGCGACCTGCGGACGCTGGCCGCGTGCCTGGATGCCCGCCACTACGCCCTGTGGCGGCCGGAGACGGTCGACGAGCGGCTCGAGGTCGCCGCCGAGCTGCGCCGGGTCGCCGAGGAGACCGGCGACCCCGAGCTCGAGCTCGAGGGCGCCGGGTGGACGGTCGTGGACCTGCTCGAGCTCGGTGATGTGCAGGGCGCGGACGTCCAGATCGCCGCCGCGTCCAAGCTCGCCGAGGCGCTCCAGCGGCCGCTTTGGCGCTGGTGGACGTCGCTCCTGCGCTGCACGCGCGCGCAGATGTCCGGGCGGTTCGACGAGGCCGAGCTCCTGGCCGAGGAGACGCGCGAGATCGGGCGCCACGGGCAGGCCGAGAACGCCGTCAACGCGTACGCGCAGGCGATCTTCAACATCCGGCGCGAGCAGGGGCGGCTCGATGAGGTCGAGGCGTCGGTGCGGCGGTTCGTCGAGCTCTATCCGCGGCTCGTGGCGTGGCGCGCGGCGCTGGCGCTGCTGCTCGTCGAGCTGGGGCGCGAGGAGGAGGCGCGCGCCGAGTTCGACGCGCTCGCCGACCTCGCCGACCTCCCGCGCGACGCGAACTGGCTGATCGGCGTGACGCTGCTCGCCGAGGTGTGCGGCGCGCTGGGCGACAGCGCGCGCGCCGAGCCGCTGTACTCGCTGCTCGAGCCGTATGCGGGGCGCAACGTCGTGGTCGGCCGGGCCGCGACCTGCAACGGGTCGGCCTCGCGACTGCTCGGCATCCTGGCGGCGGCGATGCGCACGTGGGAGCTCGCCGAGGGGCACTTCATCGGCGCGCTGGCGATGCACGAGCGGATGGGCGCGCGCCCGTGGGTCGCCCGCACCCAGCTCGCCTACGCCGAGATGCTGCTCACCCGCCGCCGGGAGGGCGACAAGGGCCGCGCGCGCGAGCTGCTGGCCGACGCCGTGGCCACGGCCGACGAGCTCGGGATGCCGGTCGTCGCCCGCCGCGCCCGAGCGCTCGAGCCCGCCGAAAGTCAACTGCGGCATTGAGGGGGCGGGCTCGCCGGCCGCACGGGGGCGAATCGTCCGCCGCCGCGCCTAGTGTCCTCGGACCATGGCGCGCCCGACCTCCGTCTTCGTCTGCTCTGCCTGCGGCACCGAGTCCGCCAAGTGGCACGGGCAGTGCCCGGGCTGCGGCGCGTGGAACACGCTGGCCGAGGAGGCTCGGGCGCGCGCGAAGGGTGGTGGTCGCGGCGGCGGCGGCGGGCGGGCGGTCAAGCCCGTGCGGCTCGCGGAGGTGCAGGCGCCGCGGCACGCCCGGCTGAAGACGGGCATCGGGGAGCTGGACCGGATACTCGGCGGCGGTCTCGTGCCGGGCTCGCTGGTGCTCATCGGCGGCTCGCCGGGGATCGGGAAGTCGACGCTGACCTCGATGGCGCTCGGCAACCTCCAGGCCGCCGGCCGGCGGACGCTGTACGTGTCCGGCGAGGAGTCGGCCGCGCAGATCCGCCTGCGGGCCGAGCGGCTGCCCGGCGGCGCGCTCGACGTCCCGGTCCTGGCGGAGACCGACCTCGACACCGTGCTCGCGACGCTCGACGCGGAGCGGCCGGAGGTCTGCGTGGTCGACTCGGTGCAGACGCTCCATGCGGCCGATCTCACCGGCGCGGCCGGCTCGGTCGGGCAGGTGCGCGAGGTCGCCGACCGCATCACGCGGCTCGCCAAGGCGCGCGGCATCGCCGTGCTGCTCGTGGGACACGTGACCAAGGAGGGCTCGCTGGCCGGCCCGCGGGTGCTCGAGCACCTGGTGGACTGCGTGCTGCAGTTCGAGGGCGAGCGCGAGCGGACCTACCGGACCCTGCGGGCGCTCAAGAACCGCTTCGGCTCGACCAACGACGTCGGCGTGTTCGAGATGCGCCACGGCGGGCTGGTCGAGGTGGCGGACGCCTCGGCGCGCTTCGTCGGCGAGGCGACGAAGGCGCCGGGCAGCGCCGTGCTGGCGGCGATGGAGGGCTCGCGGCCGCTCCTCGTCGAGGTGCAGGCGCTCGTCTCACCGTCCGAGCTCGTGCCGCCGCGGCGGATCGCGAACGGGATCGACCGCAATCGCCTCGCGCTCGTGCTCGCGGTGCTCGGCCGCCACGCCGGGGTGGGCGTCGGGTCGGCCGACGTGTTCGTCAACGTCGCCGGCGGCGTGCGGATCGACGAGCCGGGAGCCGACCTCGCGGTCGCGCTCGCCGTCGCGAGCGCGCAGCGCGGCGCGCCGCTCGGCGACGGCCAACGGCCCGTGGCCTGCTTCGGCGAGGTCGGGCTGACCGGCGAGCTGCGCTCGGTCGGCCACCCCGACCGCAGGCTCGCCGAAGCCGCCAAGTTCGGCCTCGCGCCGGTCATCGGCCCGCCCGAGAGCGGCGCGACGGAGGCCGCGACGATCCGGGCCGCGCTCCGCGCGGCGCTCCCGACGCAGCCGCGCGCGCGGGCGGCATGAAGATTCGGGGCGGCGGTCCCTGGAGGATCGCCGCCCCGGATACCACCGCCGCTACTCGGGCACCCAGCCTCGCCGGGCGGCCCAGTCGTAGCTCTCTCGACGGCGTGCGGCTACCACTACTGAACCGATACAGTTCCCGCTCTGACGGGCTTTATCGCCGGTTAAAGCAACTGCTAGAATTAGGAGGTGATGACGCCGCGATCTGGGGAGGAGCTCGCTGAGCTCGAAGCGCGGCAGGAGCCCCGGCTCGTCAAGGCCCTCGAGATGGTCGCCCCGGGAACTGCCGTGCGCGAGGGGATCGACAACATCGTCCACGCGCGGACCGGCGGCCTGATCGTCATCGGCGATCCGGACGAGCTCGCGTTCCTGTTCTCCGGCGGCATCAAGCTCGACATCGACTACTCGCCGGCGATGATGTATCAGCTCGCGAAGATGGACGGCGCGATCGCGCTCAACGGCAGCGCGACCAAGATCGCCTGGTGCAACGTCCAGCTGATGCCGGACCCGACGATCTTGTCGTCGGAGACCGGCACGCGGCACCGCACCGCCGAGCGCGTGTCCAAGCAGACCGACGCGCTGGTGATCGCCGTCTCCCAGCGTCGCGACGTCGTGTCGCTCTACGTCGACGGCGCGAAGTACATCCTCGAGGAGATCCCCGCGGTCCTGGCCAAGGCCAACCAGGCGCTCGCGACCCTCGACAAGTACCGCTCGCGCCTGGACCAGGTGTCGACCCGCCTCACTGCGCTCGAGTTCGAGGGCGGGGTCACGCTTCACGACGTCCTGACGGTCCTCCAGCGCGCTGAGCTGGTGACCCGCATGGCGGTGGAGATCGAGCGCTACATCGTCGAGCTGGGCTCCGAGGGCCGGCTGATCGAGATGCAGCTCGAGGAGACCATGGTCGGTGTGGCCGGCGACAAGGCGGCGCTGCTGCACGACTACCTGGCCGAGCCCCGCGACGACGCGTTCGCCATCGCGCTCGACGGCATCGCGCGGCTCGCACACCAGGACCTGCTCGACTTCGGGCGGCTGGCAGAGCTGCTCGGCTACGACCGCAAGGTCAACACGCTCGACTATCCCGTCTCGCCCCGCGGCTACCGCATCCTGGGCCGCATCCCCCGGCTCCCGAAGCTGGTGGTGCAGAACATCGTCCGCGAGTTCCGCGGGCTGGACGAGATCCTTGCCGCGACCGACCCCGAGCTGGAGTCGGTCGACGGCGTCGGAGAGATCCGGGCGAAGGACATCCGCGAGGGCCTTCGCCGCCTACAGGAGATCAACCTCGTGGACCGCTACCTGCAGACATAACACCCGGGGGGACACCCCCCGGGGACCCCCCGGGAGAGCCCCGACCGATGAAGGAGGACCACTATCCCTACCGAGACAGCGACCGAGCAGATCGAGGACCTGGACATCACCCGCGAGGCCGAGTGCATCGACTTCCAGGTTGGTGACAACGTCGTCTATCCCCATCATGGGGCCGGGCAGGTCATCAAGAAGGAGGAGAAGGAGATCCTCGGCGAGGTGCGGCAGTACCTCACGATCAAGATCCTCCATAACGACATGACCGTGATGGTCCCGTGTGAGAACGCCGGCAAGGCCGGCCTCCGCCGGGTCATCGACGAGGACACCGTCAAGAAGGTGCTCTCCGTGCTCTCCGACGACGTGTCGGAGATGCCGAAGAACTGGAACCGGCGCTTCAAGCACAACCGCGACAAGATCAAGACCGGCGACATCTACGAGCTGGCCGAGGTCGTTCGCAACCTCGCCGTGCGCGAGCAGGACAAGGGCCTGTCGACCGGCGAGAAGCAGATGTACACGCGGGCCAAGAAGATCCTGGCTTCCGAGATGATGTACGCCCTGGAGAAGTCCGAGGACGAGGCGGAGGCCTACCTCGACGACCTGCTCCAGCGCTCGGAAAAGCAGCTGGCGGCCGCCTCGTAGGCGGTCCGCGACTCGGACATGGCGGTCGCGCTTCTCGTGGCCGCCGGTAGCGGCGAGCGCCTCGGAGCCGGACGGCCCAAGGCGTTCGTCGCCCTGGCGGGGCGGCCGATGCTCGAGTGGTCGCTCGACGCGCTGCGCGACGCCGGGATCGACGAGATCGTCGTCGCCGCGCCCCCGCACGAATCCGTGCCTGGTGTGACGATCGTGGAGGGCGGCGCGACGAGGTCGGCCTCGGTGCGGGCGGCGCTGGCGGCTGCGCCGCCCGGGGACGTCGTGGTGCACGACGCGGCGCGGCCGCTCGTGACGCCCGACCTCTTCGCTGCGACGCTGGGCGCGCTCTCCGACGCCGACTGCGCGGTGGCGGCCGCCCCGGTCACCGACACGGTCAAGGAGGCCGGCGAGGACCGCTTCGTCACCGGCACGCTCGACCGCTCCCGGCTGTGGGCGATCCAGACCCCCCAGGCGTTCCGCCGGGCGGCGCTCGAGCGGGCGCTGGACGTCGGCGACGAGCTGCTGGCGCAGGCGACCGACGACGCGTGGCTGGTCGAGCGCACGGGCGGCACGGTGCGCGTCGTAGAGTCCACGCCCGCCAACCTCAAGGTCACGACGCCCCACGACCTGCGGATCGCCGAGCTCCTGCTTGCTGACCGACTACCACGTCCACCTGCGCCCTGACGAGCGCGAGCACACCTTCGAGCGCTCCTTCACCGCCGCCAACGCCGAGCGCTACCGCGAGGCGGCGTCGGAGCGCGGGATCGCGGAGCTCGGCGTCTCCGAGCACATCTACCGCTTCAGCGCCGCCCTGGAGATCTGGGACCACCCGTTCTGGCGCCAATACGCCGTCGACGACCTCGACGCCTACTGCGCGTTCGTGCGCGAGGAGACCGACCTGCGGCTCGGGATCGAGATGGACTTCGTGCCGGGGCGCGAGGACCGGATCGCGACCCAGCTCGACGGCCGCGACTGGGACTACGTCGTCGGCTCGATCCACTTCCTGCGCGACCAGTCGCTCGACACCGAGGACTACTCGATCTGGGGCTCGGGCGAGACCGCGGAGCGGGTCTGGCGGCGCTACTTCGAGACCGTCGCCGAGTCCGCGCGCTCGGGCCTGTACGACATCATCGGCCACCCGGACCTCGTGAAGGTCTGGGGCCGGGCCGCGCCGGTCCCCGAGGGCGACCCGCGGCGCTACTACGAGCCCGCGGTGGAAGCGTTCGCGGAGACCGGAGTGGCGGTCGAGCTGTCGACCGCCGGCTGGCGCAAGCCGGTCGCCGAGCAGTACCCGTCGGCGGCTTTCCTGGAGATGCTCGCCGACGCCGGCTGCCCGATCGCGCTGTCCAGCGACGCCCATGTCCCGGAGCAGCTCGGGTTCGAGTACGAGCGGGCGCTGGAGCTGCTGGAGCGGGTCGGCGTGCGCGAGGTCGCCGTGTTCGAGCGGCGGGAGCGGCGGCTGGAGCCGGTCGGGTGAGGAGCGGGATCGGGATCGACTCGCACCGCTTCGCGCCGGGCCGCCGGCTCGTGCTCGGCGGCGTCGAGATCCCGTCCGAGCTTGGCCTGGCCGGCCATTCCGACGCCGACGTCCTCGCCCACGCGATCGCCGACGCCCTGCTCGGCGCCGCCGGGCTCGGGGACATCGGGCTGCTGTTCCCGGACACCGACGAGGCATGGAAGGACGCGGACTCGATGGAGCTGCTGCGCGACGTCGTCGCGCGCGTGCGCGAGGCCGGCCACGAGGTCGTGCACGTCGACGCCACCGTGATGCTCGAGCGGCCGAAGCTCGCGCCGCACCGCGAGGCGATCGTCGCCTCGCTCGCCGCCGTCCTCGGGTCGGTCAACGTCAAGGCGACCACCGGCGAGGGGATGGGCTTCGTGGGGCGAGGCGAGGGCGCGGCGGCTCTTGCGGTCGCGACGCTGCGATGAACGTCAACTGCGCTGGGTAGGGCAGCGAGGGAATCGGCCGGTCGGCCTGCCGAGTGTCCACTTTTCGCCCGTCTAGGGAAACAACTGGACACTCGACCCGCCGGGGCGGCCGATCCCGGCCTCCCTCAATGCCGAAGTTCAGGCCGCCGCGACCGCGACCACCGGCCGCGGCGCGAGCGTGCCGACCCGCAGCGCCGTGACGAGCACGGCGATCGCGCCGGCGCCGCCCGCGAACACGAACGCGCTGACCGGGCCGCCGGCGTCGACGAGCACTCCGGCTCCCGCCGCACCGACCGCGGTGCCGATCGCGGCGGCGGTGGCGAGCCACGCGAAGGCCTCGGTGACCGTGCCCGCGGGGGCGAGCCGCTCGACCATCGCGTACACGCTCGCGTAAGCCGGCGCGATCGCGGCGCCCGCGGCGAACAGCGTGAGCGCGAGCGCGACCAGGCTGCCCGCCGCGGCGGCCAGCGCCAGGTGCCCGGCGGCCAGCGCCGCCAGCACCACAGCAAGCCCGGCGGCGCTGTCGGCGCCGCCGCCGAGCCGCGTCGCGAGCGCGCCTCCCGCCAGCGAGCCGACGCCCCAGACCGCGAGCAGGGGACTGGCGGCTGCCGTGCCGGCGAGCGTCTTGGCGGCCGCCGCGACCCCGACCTCCGCCGCGCCGAGCACGACGCCGACGCCGATCAGGGCGAGCACGAGCGTCCGCACGCCGGGCGCGTTCAGCGAGCCGCCGCGGGGGCGCGCCGCGCCGGCCGAGGGACGCCACCGGCGCGAGGCGGGCTGCGCGGCGAACGCGGCGGTGCCCGCGAGCAGGACCGCTCCGGCGGTGGCGATCGCGGCGCCGGTCGAGGTCGCGGCGCCGATGCCGAGCACGAGCGGCGGCCCGAAGACCCAGGTGAGCTCGACGACCGTGGCGTCGACTGCGTAGGCGACCCGCACGATCTCCGGGTCGTCCACCATCGCGGGCACGAGCGTCCGGGCACAGGCGCCGACGGGCGGGGTCGCGAGTCCGACGCCCGCCGCGAGCGCGACGACCGCGGGCAGCGCCGTACCGGCCGGGACGAATGCGATCGCGCCGAGCAGGACGCTGCTGGTCACCGCGCTGCCGGCGAGCACGGCGGTCTGGCCGCGGCAGTCGACGAGCCGGCCGAGCAGCGGGCCGCCGACGCCGGTCGCGATCGCGAACGCCGCCGCGACCGCGCCCGCCGCCGCGAACGACCCGGTGAGGTGCTCGGCGTGGACCAGCAGCCCGATCCCCAGCATCGCGACCGGCAGGCGGGCGATGACCGAGCTGACGAGGACGCGCATGAGGCCGGGCGTCGAGGCGATGGTGGACATGGGCCGGATGCTACGGTCCACTGGTGCAGCGTCCAGATCCACTTTCTGCCAGCGAAATGAGTCCAGTTGGCACCCGAGAGGCGAGCCAGCCGGTGGACGTGCTCCTGTCGGTGACCCGCGAGGGACCGGGGACGCTCGGGGCCCAGATCGAGGACCAGCTCCGCCGCGCGATCCGGGACGGGACGCTGCGGGCCGGTGCTCGGATCCCGTCGACCCGCGACCTGGCGCGGCAGCTCGGTGTGTCGAGGCGGATCACGGTCGACGCCTACGGACAGCTCGCCGCCGAGGGGTATCTCGTGCTCCGGCAGGGCGCGCGGCCGGAGGTCTCGGACGCCGCGGGCGCGCGGCGCGATCGAGACCAGCATCGACGCGTCGGCGCGGGCGCCGAGATACGACTTCCAGCCGAGCGTCCCCGACGTGTCGACGTTCCCCCGCCGGGCCTGGCAGCGGGCGGTGCGCGACGCGCTGTCCACGATGACCGACTTCGAGCTCGCGTACGGCGACCCGCGCGGCGTCGAGTCGCTCCGGGCCGCGCTGGCGGACTACCTCGGCCGTGTGCGCGGTGTCGTCGCCGACCCGGGTCGCATCGTCGTCACCTCGGGTTACTCGCAGGGCCTCGGCGTCGTCTGCCAGACGCTGAAGGTTCAGGGCGCCGCGCGGATCGCCTTCGAGGATCCGTGCTTCGCGGAGCAGCGCGAGATCGCCGCGCGCACCGGCCTCGAGCCCGTCCCGGTGCCGGTCGACGGCCAGGGGCTGCGGGTCGACGCGCTCGCGGAGGCCGGAGTTGACGCGGTGGTCCTCACGCCGGCCCACCAGCACCCCACCGGCGTCGTGCTCGGCGGCGAGCGCCGGACCGCCCTGCAGGCCTGGCTCCGGGAGCACGACACGATCGCGATCGAGGACGACTACGACGCCGAGTACCGCTACGACCGCGCCGCCATCGGCGCGCTGCAGGGGCTCGAGCCGGACCGGGTGATCTACGCCGGCTCCGCGAGCAAGACGCTCGCGCCCGCGCTGCGGATGGGCTGGCTCGTCGTCCCGCCGGCGCTGGTCGAAGAGGTCACCCACGGGAAGGTGCTGGCGGACCGCCAGACGAGCCGGATCGACCAGCACGCGTTCGCCGGCTTCCTGGCGCGCGGCGAGCTCGACCGGCATCTGCGCCGGATGCGCGTCCTCTACCGGGAACGGCGCGACGCGCTGGTCGAGGCCCTCGCCGAGGAGCTCCCCGAGGCCGTCGTCCGCGGCATCGCCGCGGGGCTGCACGCGACGGTCGAGCTCCCGGAGGGCGACGACGAGCAGGCGATCGTGGAGGAGGCGGGCCGCCGCCGCATCGTGCTGTCGACCCTGGGCGAGCACGTGACCGCCGCCGAGGGCTACCCGCCGACGCTGCTGCTCGGGTACGGGCAGATCCCGACCGCTGCGGTCCGGCCGGCGGTCCGAGAGATCGCAGCGGCGGTGCGGGCTGCACGAAGGTAAGGTCCGCCGCCGGTGCGGACGATCAAGCTCTACGACACGCGGACGCGGGATGTGCGGGCGTTCGAGCCGCGCGACCCGGGCTCGGTGGGCATCTACGCCTGCGGCCCGACGGTCTACTCGCGGGTGCACGTCGGCAACGCGCGGCCGTACGTGGTCTTCTCGCAGCTCAAGCGCTTCCTCGAGCACGAGGGCTACGCCGCGACGCTGGTCGCGAACATCACCGACATCAACGACAAGATCTACGACGCCGCTCGCGCCGCGGGCGTCGACTCGGCGGACCTCGCGCGCGAGATGACTGCGCACTACGTGGCCGACACCGAGCGGCTCGGGCTCGGCCGGCCGGACCACGAGCCGCTCGCCTCCGAGTACGTGGAGCCGATCGTCGACCTCATCGGGGCACTGGTCGAGAACGGGCACGCCTACGCCGCCGCGGGCGACGTCTACTTCCGCGTGCGCACGCTCCCGGAGTACGGGGCCCTGTCCCGCCGGGACGTGGACCAGATGGACCAGGGCGAGGGCGTCGAGGGCGCGGAGCGCAAGGAGGACCCGCTCGACTTCGCGCTCTGGAAGGCGCACAAGGAGGGCGAGGACACGTCGTGGGACTCGCCGTGGGGACGGGGGCGGCCCGGCTGGCACATCGAGTGCTCCGCGATGGCGGAGTCGCTGCTCGGGCTCGAGTTCGAGATCCACGGCGGCGGCATCGACCTCGTGTTCCCCCACCACGAGAACGAGATCGCGCAGACCGTCGCCGGCCGCGGGCGGCAGCTCGCGCGGCTGTGGATGCACAACGGGATGCTCGAGGCCGCCGAGGGCGAGAAGATGGCCAAGTCGGTGGGCAACATCCGCGGCCTGGCGGAGGTGCTCGACGAGGTCGGCGGCGCGACGCTGGTCCTGTTCTTCTCGACCGGCCACTACCGGCAGCCGCTGGCGTACTCGCCGGAGTCGCTGGAGGCGGCGGGGAACGCCGCGCGGCGGATCCGGGAGGCAGGGCGGCGGCTCGGTGAGGGCGACTCGCCGGAGTCGCTCGAGGTCCACCGCGACGCCTTCTTCGACGCGCTGGCCGACGACTTCAACACCGCGAAGGCGCTCGCCGCGCTCTACGAGTGGATCGGGGCGGCGAACAAGCTGCCCGAGGGCACGGGCGACGCGCACCTGCGGGAGATGCTCGGCGTGCTTGGGATCGAGTCGCTGCTCGAGCCGGAGGAGGGCGCGCCGCCGGAGGCTGTCGCGCTGGCGGAGCGGCGCGCCGAGGCCCGCGCGGCGAAGGACTGGGCCGAGGCCGACCGCCTGCGCGACGAGTTGCGCGAGCAGGGCTGGGAGGTGCGCGACGGCCCGCAGGGACCGGAGCTCGTCCCGGCGGCCTGACCGCGCGCGCCGTCCGCCGCGTGACGATCGCGGGCGCCCGCCGCGCGACGATCGTGGGCGCCCGCCACGCGACGATCGCGGCCAGCCGCCGCGCGACCGCCCCACGGTCATCTACGGCCGCAACCCGGTCCGGGAGGCCCTGCGGGGGCGGCGGCGGGTGCTCCGCATCTGGGCGGCGGACGAGGGCTGGACCGGGGCCCCGGTCACGCGGGCGTCGAACGAGGAGATCGCGGCCCGCTGCGGGTCGGATGCGCACCAGGGTGTCTGCGCCGAGGTCGACCCGTACCCGTATGCCGACGCCGCCGACCTGCTCGCGGCACCCGACCCGCTGATCGTCGCGCTCGACGAGGTCACGGACCCGCAGAACCTCGGCGCGATCGCGCGCACGGCCGAGGCGGTCGGGGCGACGGGCGTCGTGATCCCCGAGCGGCGCTCGGCGGAGGTCACCGCGGCGGTGTGCAAGGCGTCGGCCGGGGCGGTCGAGCACCTGCCGATCGCCCGCGTGCGCAACCTGGCCGACTTCCTCGCCGAGGCCAAGAACGCCGGCGCCTGGTGCTACGGCGCCGCGGCCGGCGCGCGCACGCCCTACACCGCCCCGGACTACTCGGGCGGCGTCGTCCTCGTGCTCGGCGCGGAGGGGAAGGGCCTGCGGCCCCGGGTCGCCGCGGCCTGCGACGACCTCGTCGCACTCCCGCTCCGCGGGCGCATCGAATCGCTCAACGTGAGTGCCACGGCGGCGGTGCTCCTGTACGCGATCTTGCAGTTCAGGCTTGACGCGTCCACATAAGCGTGCAACTCTTGCGCCTATAACGTTGAGCTAGAGGGTTATTGATGGGCCTCAGCTCGCGGGGTAAGGGCGCCGGGGGAGGAGTGCGCCACGACGAATGGCGCCCAAACGGGGCCAGGGAAGGACGTGCTCGTGGCCAGACTGTCTCCAACGAGAGCTCAAGCTCAAGTACACCTTGAGGATGGGTACCTCATCGCGCTCGCGAAGCAGGGCAGCGCCGATGCCTACGACCGCCTCGTGCGGCGCTACTACTCGTTCGTGCGCCTCAAGGCGTCGTCGTACTTCTTGGTGGGAGGCGACTCCGAAGATCTGATCCAGGAAGGGCTCGTCGGCCTCTACAAGGCGATCCGGGACTTCCGCAGCGACCGCGAGTCGAGCTTCCGCAACTTCGCCGAGCTCTGCATCACGCGCCAGATCATCACCGCGGTGAAGACCGCGACCCGCAACAAGCACACGCCGCTCAACGGCTACGTCTCGTTCTCCGCCGCTCCCGCCGGCGCGTCGGACTCAGAGCCGACGCTCGACGAGGTCCTGCCCGGCTCGACGGTCCACGACCCCGTCAACCAGGTCATCTCGTCCGAGGAGCTGCGGTCGCTGGTCGCGTGCCTCTCGACGGTGCTCTCCGAGCTCGAGTCGCGCGTGCTCTCGCTGTACCTGGACGGGCACTCCTACACCGCCATCGGCGAGAAGATCGGCTGCGACTGCAAGACCGTCGACAACGCGCTCCAGCGCGTCAAGCGCAAGGTCGGGGCGCACCTTATGGCGCGCAACGTCGTGCTGTAATGGCGCCGTGCCGCTCTGGCTGATCATCCTCATCGTCGTCGTCCTGCTCCTCGCGGTCGGCGGCTACTTCGCGCGCAAGCGCCAACTCGTCCGCTCGCGACCGGCCTTCGAACGGTCGCTCGAGCAGGTCAACCGTGACCTCGCCGCGGCGGCCGCCGCGGACCGGGGCTGGGACCGCGACACGCTCGAGACGGCCGCGCGCCGTATCTACTCCGAGGAGCGCGGCGGCGCCGAGCCGCCCGACCTCACGCTGATCGAGGTGCTCGACCGGCCCGGCACCGACGAGGACCAAGCCGTCTTCCGCTGCGGCGCCGAGACGCTCAGGCTCGGCCGCCGCGACGGCGAGTGGGTGCACGAATCGCTGACGTAGGCCTGGCGCCGGACCTCCCGCGCCTGCAGCCGAACCGGGTGGACGTCGGGCGGACCCCTGCTCGCGCAGATACGCCGCCTCGGCCGCTGACGAACGTCAACTGCGGCAGGGTGGGGAAGGTGGCGGACCGGCGGTTTCGTGCAATTTTGGACGGCCCTCCCGCGCGATTTTCACGTTCCCGCCGCATACGAAGGGTTTCGTGAAATTCGGGCGGCCGACGAGGTCGATATTTCACGAAACCGCCGGTCTCCCACCCTCCCTACCCAGCCGTAGTTGACGTTCGCACGCGCACCCGGTTCCCCGAGGGGTCCGACAACGCCGCGTCGGACGCGTCCGGCAGGACCAGCTCGAAGTCCTCGAGCCCCCGCGAGCCGGGCGGGGGCGGGGGTGCTCCCTCGCCCTGCCAGGTGTTCAGCCCGATGTGGTGGTGGTAGCCCTCGTGCGACAGGAACAGCGCTCCGGGGTAGCTGCGGACGGTCACGTCGAGCCCGAGCTGCCCCGCGTAGAACGCCTCGGCGGCGCGGAGGTCCGCCACGTGGAGGTGGACGTGGCCCATGACCGTCCCATCGGGCATCCCGCCATCGTCCTCCCGAGCGAGCTCGCGCATCACCGAGTCCAGGTCGAGCGCGACCGTCCCCATCCGCAGCTCGCCGGACGGCTCGTACTCCCACTCCGACCGCGGGCGGTCGCGGTAGATCTCGATCCCGTTGCCCTCCGGATCGCGGAGGTACAGCGCCTCGCTGACGAAATGGTCCGAGGCGCCGGTGAAGCGCTCCCCCGACGCCACGACCCGCCGCACCGCGCTGGCCAGCGACGGGCGGTCGGGAACGAGGATCGCGAGATGGAAGAGGCCGGTCGAGCCCGGGGGTGCGGGCGGTGCGTCGGGGTCGTCGATCAGCTCGACCAACGGCGTGTCCGCGCCGAGCGCTCCGTCGATCTCGCGCAGCCCGATCGTGTCCTCGTAGTACGACCGGGCGCGGTCGACGTCGGCGACCCGCAGGCGGACGCGACCGATCATGCGGCCCTCGGGCGCCGGTGCTTGACGTCCTCGAGGATGGCCAGGACCTCGCCGGGGTCGTCGCACACGTGCAGCGCCGACACGTCGGACTCCGAGATGTTCCCCTCGGCCATGACCGGGTCGCCCAGCCAGTCGATCAGCCCGCCCCAGAACCCGCCGTCGACGAGCACGATCGGGAAGTACCGGATCTTCTCCGTCTGGCGCAGCGTCGCGGCCTCGAACGTCTCGTCGAGCGTCCCGAACCCGCCGGGGAAGACCACGAAGCCGCTGGCGTACCGGACGAACATCACCTTGCGCGCGAAGAAGTAGTGGAAGTCGAGCTCGACGTCCACGTACTGGTTGACGCCCTGCTCCAGCGGGAGGTCGATCCCGAGCCCGACCGAGGGCACGCCGGCCTCGACCGCGCCACGGTTGGCCGCCTCCATGATCCCCGGCCCGCCGCCCGTGATGATCGCGTAGCCGGCGTGGCCGAGCGTGCGCGCCATCTCGCGCGCCGCCTGGTAGCGCGGATGGTCGCGCGGCGTCCGCGCCGACCCGAAGATCGAGACCGCCTTGCCGATGTGGCTCAGCGTCCGGAAGCCGGCCCGCAGCTCGTCCTGGATCCGCAGCACGCGCTGCGCGTCCGTGAGCTCGGAGAGGATCGCCGTGGTCTCGGCCTCGAGCAGCTCCTCGTCGGGCGTGGTCGCATGCCGCGGCGGGTGTGGCTCGTCGACCATCCAACTAGCGTAGTCCTGACATGGCCCCACCCGCCCCACCCACGCTGCCCGCCTACACCCGGCTGACCGTCGACGAGCGCCGGCGGCAGCTGCTCGAGCTCGGCGCCGAGCTGTTCGCGCGCCACGGCTACGAGGAGCTCTCGATGGCCCGCATCGCGCGCGAGGCGGGGATCAGCAAAGCGCTGCTCTACCACTACTTCCCGTCCAAGCAGGCGTACTTCTCGGCGACGCTCGAGCAGGCGGCGGAGGAGCTGGCCGCGGTGACCACGCCCGACCCCGACCGCCCGGCGGTCGAGCAGCTCTCCGCCAGCCTCGACGCCTACCTGGCGTGGGTCGAGCGCCACATGGGCGCCTACGACAAGCTGATCCGCAGCGTCGGCGCCGTGCCCGAGGTCCGCGAGCTGGTCGAGCGGGTGCGCGACGAGACCGCCGCCCGGATCCTCGAAGGGATCTCGGGTGGGCGGGAATCCGATCAGCCGCCGCCCGTCCTGCGCGCCGCCGTGCGCGGCTGGCTGTGGTTCATGGACGGCGCGGTGCTGGACTGGATCGAGCACCGCGACATCGACCGGCAGCGCCTGCACTCCCTCCTGCTCGGCACGCTGCTCGGGGCGGTCACCGCCGCCGGCGAGCCGTTCAGCCGCTGACCCGCAGGACCAGGATCGCGCGGTCGTCGCGCGTCCGCTCGGGCTCGAAGGCGGCCACCGCCTGGTCGACCGCCTCCGCCACCGCCTCCGCCGAGCCACCGGCGGCCCCCTCCACGGCCGCGCGCAGGCGGCCCTCGCCGAACCGGCCGCCGGCTGCGCCGCGAGCGTCCACCACGCCGTCTGTGTAGAGGACGAGCGTGTCGCCAGCCACGAGCGTCAGATTGACCGGCTCGACCACGGGCTCGGCCTCGACCCCGAGCAGCGTCCCCCGGACGACGACGTCCTCCGCCCGGCCTCCCTCCCGCACGAGCAGCGGATAGGGATGCCCGCCGAACGCCAGACAGGCCTCGAAGCGACCGTCGACGCGGTCGAGCCGCACGAGCCCGATCGTGCAGAACGCGGACTCCGACGACTGCCGGAGCAGCGCCTCGTTGAGGAACCGCAGCATGTCGTCGGGCCGGTCGTCGCGCAACGCGATCGCGCGCAGCGTGTGCCGCGCGAGCCCGGTCAGCACCGCTGCCGCGGTGCCCTTGCCCGCCACGTCGCCAACCGCCACCAGCCAGCGGTCGGGCGACATGTCGAAGCAGTCGTACCAGTCGCCGCCCACCCGGCCGCCGTCGGCGATCGAGTGGTAGCGGATGGCGACCTCCATCCCGGGGATCTCGGCGAGCTGGTCGGGCAGGAGCCCCTGCTGCAGCGTCCGGGCGACGTACGCGCGCTCCTCGTACAGCCGCGCGCGCTCGAGGGCGTTCGCGGCCTGGTCGGCGAGCGCGCCGAGGAACGCGCGGTCGCCCGCCATGAACCGCCGCGCCGTCCGGCTGCAGAGCACGAGCGCGGCGAACACGCGGCCGCCGAACGCGATCGGGATGACGACCATCGACTCGAAGGCGCCCGTGATCGCGGCCCGCAGCTCGGGATAGCGGTCCCAGTCGTCGAGCGTCTCGAGGTACACCGGCTCGCCGGACCGCAGCGCATCGCACACCGGCGCGTCGAGGTGCAGCGGGTACCGCCGCCACGCGGCCATCACCGTGTCCTCGAACCCGCGGTCGTAGCGCATGTGGACCTCGTCGCCGACGCGGAAGGCGAGCGCTCCGGCGGCCGCATAGAAGTCGTCGACCGCCTGCCCGACGACCACCTCGCCGACCTCGTCGGCCGTGCTCGCCGCCGACAGTGCGGCGGTCACGCGCTGGAGCCGCGCGATCCGGTCCGCCGACAGCTCGGCCTCGCGGCGCGCCTCGCGCTCGCGGGCGAGCAGCAGCTCGCGATCGCGGTCCGCCGCGTAGCGCTCGGAGAGGTCGATCACGATCGCGACCACGCGCAGCGGGTTGCGGCCGAGCGTGACGCCGCTGAGCAGGACCGGAGCGCGCGTGCCGTCGGGCCGGACGTACTCCTTCTCGTACGGCGCCACCCATCCCTCGGCGTCGAGCTTGCGCGTGACCTGGTCGTCCTGCGCCGCCCACTCCGGCGCCGTCAGCGCGCGCCAGCTGATCTCGCCGCGCTCGAGCTCCTCGCGCGTGCGGCCGACGATCTGCAGCCAGGCGTCGTTGGACTCGAGAACCCGCTCGTCGTCCGAGATCGTGACGCCGACGACGTTGGCGTCGACGAGCAGGCGGAACCGCCGCTCGTCGTCAGCGGTCGGTTCCGAAGATGCGATCGCCGGCGTCTCCAAGCCCGGGACGGATGTAGCCGTTGCCGTCCAGCTCGCGGTCGAGGGCGGCGGTGAGGATCGGAACCTCGGGATGGGCGCTCCGCAGGGCCTTCACGCCCTCCGGCGCCGCGACCAGGCACACGAACGTGATCCGCTTCGCCCCCGCCCGCTTCATGCGAGCGATGGCCTGGGTCGAGCTGCCGCCGGTGGCGAGCATCGGGTCCACGACGAAGACCTCGGCGTCCGCCACGCCGGACGGGATGTTCTCGTAGTAGCCGACCGGCCGCAGCGCCTCCTCGTCGCGGTACATGCCGAGGTGGCCGACGCGGGCGTCGGGCACCAGCCGCAGGAAGCCGTCGACGAGCCCGAGCCCCGCCCGCAGGATCGCGACCAGCACGACCTCGTCAGCCAGCCGGGTGCCCTGCGCCGGCTCGAGCGGCGTCTGCAGCTCGTACTCGTCGTGCCGCAGCCCGCGCATCGCCTCGTAGGCGAGGATCATGGCCGCGTCGTCGAGCGTCTGCCGGAACACGCCGTGCGGCGTGCTCCGGTCGCGCAGGATCGACACGAGCCGGCGCAACAGCACATGGTCGACAACCGTGACCCCCTCCATCGCTGCGGAACCTACTAGGCGGAGCCGCGCGCCGTTCGATTAGGCTCGCGCGGGTGTCCACGCCCCGCCGCAACGTCGAGCTCAAGGCGCTCGACCCGGATCCCGCGCGCTCGCTCGCCGTCTGCCGGGAGCTCGGGGCGGAGGACCGCGGCGTGCTGCGCCAGCGCGACACGTACTTCCGCGCCCGCGCGGGGCGGCTCAAGCTGCGCGAGGAGGACCCCGGCGGCGCGGCGCTGATCCAGTACGACCGGCCGGACGCCGCCGAGGCGCGCGAGAGCCGCTACCGGCTGACCCCGGTCGAGGACCCGGACGAGCTGCGCGCCTCGCTCGACGCCGCGCTCGGCACGCTCGTCGTCGTCGACAAGGAGCGGCATCTCTTCCTGTGGGACGGCGTGCGCATCCACCTCGACACCGTGGACGGTCTCGGCTCGTTCGTGGAGCTCGAGGCCGTCGCGCCGCCCGACTCGGACCTTGCGCCCGAGCGCGAGAAGGTCGCTCACCTGCAGGCGGCGCTCGGCATCGACCAGGTCCTCACCGACTCCTACTCGGACCGGCTGCTCGGCCCCGACGCGCTCGTGGCGGCCGCCCGTGAGGCGATGGGCCGCGCCTATGCGCCGTACTCGCGCTTCCGGGTCGGCGCCGCCCTCCGCGCCGAGGACGGCTCCATCCACGCCGCCGCCAACGTCGAGAACGCGGCCTATCCGCAGGGGCAGTGCGCCGAGGCCTCGGCGATCGGCGTGCTCGTAGCCGGCGGCCGCACGAAGGTGCTGGAGGCGGCGGTGATCGCCGACTCGGACGAGATCTGCGTGCCGTGCGGCGGCTGCCGCCAGCGGCTGCGCGAGTTCATGCCGCTCGACGCCACCGTCCACCTGTGCTCGGCGGGCGGCGAGCGCCGGTCGGCGACGCTCGAGTCGCTGCTGCCGCTGTCGTTCGGCCCGGAGTTCCTGCCGGAATGAGCGCCATCGCGGAGCGGGCCCCGCGGCTCGGGATCATCCTCGGCTCCGGGCTCGGCGCCGTCGCGGAGGCGCTCGAGAACGCCGAGGTCATCTCCTACGCCGACCTGCCGGACTTCCCGCAGCCGAGCGTCCATGGGCATGCCGGCACGCTCGCGCTCGGCACGCTGGCCGGCGTGCCGGTCGCCTGCCTGCAGGGCCGCCGGCACGTCTACGAGGGCGGCGATCCCGGCGCCATGCGCGGCCCGGTGCGCGCGCTCAAGGAGGCCGGCGCGGACGCCCTGTTCGTCACGAACGCCGCGGGCTCGCTGAACGCGGAGGTCGGCCCCGGCTCGCTGATGGCGATCGCCGACCACATCAACATGCTGGGCGTCAACCCGCTGACCGGCCCGAACGACGACGCGATCGGGCCGCGCTTCCCGAGCCTGCGCGACGCCTACGACCCCGAGCTGCGCGCGATCCTGCACGAGACCGCCGCCGGCCTCGGCATCCCGCTCGCCGAGGGCGTCTACCTCGCCACGGCCGGCCCGAGCTTCGAGACCCCCGCGGAGATCCGCGCGTTCCGCACCCTCGGCGCCGACGCGGTCGGCATGTCAACGGTCCCCGAGGTGATCCTCGCCCGCCACGCCGGCCTTCGCGTGGTCGCCGTCTCGGCGATCACCAACCTCGCCGAGGGCATGGGCGGCGAGGCGCTCTCGCACGAGCAGACGCTGCGCTACGCCAACCAGGCGGCCGGCGGCCTCACGCGGCTCATCATCGGCTTCTGCGAGACCTACGGTGCTCGCGGCTGAAGTCATCCGCCGCAAGCGCGACGGCCACGCGCTCACCACCGAGGAGATCGGGTTCCTCGTCGCCGGGATCACCGACGGCTCGCTCTCGGACGCCCAGGTCGGCGCGCTCGCGATGGCGATGTTCCTGCGCGGCATGGAGCCTGGCGAGCGCGTGGCGCTGACGTCCGCGATGACCCGCTCGGGCGAGGTGCTCGAGTGGGACCTCGACCGGCCGGTGGTCGACAAGCACTCGACCGGCGGCGTGGGCGACAAGGTCTCGCTGATGCTGGCGCCGATCGTCGCGGCCTGCGGCGGCGCGGTGCCGATGATCTCCGGCCGCGGCCTCGGCCACACCGGCGGCACGCTCGACAAGCTCGACACCGTGCCCGGCTACGACACGCGGCCGGACGTCGGCCGCCTGCAGCGGGTGGTGGCCGAGGTCGGCTGTGCGATCGTCGGCCAGACCGGCGAGGTGGCGCCCGCCGACCGCCGGTTGTACGCGATCCGCGACGCCACCGGGACGGTCGAGTCGATCCCGCTGATCGTCGCGTCGATCCTCTCCAAGAAGCTCGCCGCCGGGCTCGACGCGCTGGTCATGGACGTCAAGTTCGGGTCCGGTGCGTTCCTGCCGGGGCGCGACGCCGCCGAGGAGCTGGCGCGCGCGCTCGTCGACGTCGCGGGCGGGGCCGGGCTGCCGACCGTGGCGCTGCTCACGGACATGGACGAGGTGCTGGGGACGACGGCGGGCAACGCCGTCGAGGTGCGCGAGGCGGTCGACTATCTCACCGGCGCCGCCCGCGAGCCGCGGCTGCACGAGGTGACGATCGCGCTCGCGGCGTCGCTGCTCGAGCAGGCCGGGCTCGCCGAGGACGGCCGGGCCGCCGCCGAGCGGGCGCTCGACTCGGGCGCCGCCGCCGAGCGCTTCGCCGCGATGGTCGCCGCGCTGGGCGGGCCCGCGGACCTCCTCGAGCGCCCCGATCTCCCGACCGCGCCCGTCACCCGCGCGGCCGACCCCGACCGTCCCGGCGTCGTCGAGCGGATGGACTGCCGCGCCGTCGGCCTCGCGGTCACCGGCCTGGGCGGCAACCGCCGCCGCGAGGACGACCGCATCGACCCCGCCGTCGGGCTCACCGAGATCGCCCCCGTGGGCGCCGAGGTCGGGCCCGATCGCCCGCTCGCGATCGTGCACGCCGCCGACGAGGCGTCCGCGGACGAGGCCGTCCGGGCGCTGAACGAGGCCGTGCAGGTCGGCGGCCAGGCGCCCCCGGAGCGGCCCGTGGTCGCCGGGAGGGTCGAGTGATCGTCCCCGAGGCCGACACCACGCTTCCCAAGGCGGAGCTGCATGTGCACCTCGAAGGGACCGCCCCGCCCGGGCTCATCCGCCGGCTCGCGCAGCGCAACGGCATGACGGTCCCCGAGGGGGTCTTCAAGTCCGACGACGAGTTCGAGTGGAGCGACTTCCTGCACTTCCTGCGCACGTACGACCTCGCCGCCAGCGTCATCCGGACACCCGAGGACTACCGCGACGTGACGTTCGAGTACCTGGCCTCGTGTGCAGCGGAGGGCGCCGTGTACGTCGAGGTCATCGCGTCGCCCGACCACGCCGCCGCGGTCGGCCTGTCCGACGCCGAGCACTACGCGGGGATCGCCCAGGGCATCGACGACGCGCGCGACGAGCACGGCATCGAGGCCCGGATCGTGATCGCCGCCGTGCGCAACCTCGGGGTCGAGGCCGCGGAGGCGATCGCCCGCCGCCACGCCGACGACCGCCACCCGTACGTGGTCGGCTTCAACCTCGTCGGCGACGAGGCGGCGTGGCCGGCGAGCCTGTTCGGGCGCGCGTACGAGATCGCCTCCGGCTCGGGCCTCGGCTGCACCGTCCACGCCGGCGAGCACGACGGTCCCGACTCGGTGCGCGCCGCCCTCGAACTGCCGATCGCTCGGATGTCGCACGGCGTGCGCGCGATCGAGGACCCCCGGCTGGTCGCCGAGCTCGCCGAGCGCGGGCTCGTGCTGGAGGTCTGTCCGAGCTCGAACGTGGCCACCGGGGTCTTCCCGAGCTATGCGGACCATCCGCTTGGTGCGCTCCGGGAGGCCGGAGTGCGGGTGACGCTCGGCTCTGACGATCCGCCCTACTTCGGCTGTAGTATCGGCGCAGAGTACGCCGTGGCGCGCAAGTGGCACGGCTTGGAGGAGGAACAGCTGATCGAGGTCACGCGGCTCGCCGTGGAGGCCGGTTTTGCGGATGATGCGGTGAAGGAGGGCCTGCTCGCAGGACTGGATTTCCCCGGCAGTCGCAGGACCGATTAGGCTGCCGCCGCCTCAAAGGACACTTTCCATCGGAGGGCAGAAGTGCCAAAGCGCAGCCTCGCCGCCATGTTGCTGGCGGCATTCGTGCTCATTCTGGGAGTCGTCGCCGCCGGATGCGGCGACGATGACGACGACGGCGGAGGCGGCAGCGGTGCCTCGGGCGGTCAGACCGAGGAGAAGCCGGCGATCAAGGTCGGCCTCGTGACCGACATCGGCGGTCTGAACGACCGCTCGTTCAACCAGCTCGCGAACGAGGGCCTCGAGCGGGCCAAGTCCGAGCTCGGCGTCGAAGGCCAGGTGGTCACGTCGGAGTCCAACGCGGACTACGTGCCGAACCTGTCTCGCCTCGCGCAGCAGAAGGTCGACCTCGTGGTCGGCGTGGGCTTCCTGATGGCCGACGCGGTCGCCACGGTGGCGAAGAAGTTCCCGGACACGAACTTCGCGATCATCGACTTCCCGCAGGCGGGCCTGAAGGGCAAGCCGGGCAATGTGCGCGGCCTGCTGTTCAAGGAGAACGAGGCCGGCTATCTCGTCGGCTATCTCGCCGCGCTGGTGACCAAGGACAAGGGCGGCGACCAGGTGATCTCCTCGGTCGGCGGCCAGAAGATCCCGCCAGTCGACGCCTACATCGCCGGCTACCAGGCCGCCGCGGGTGAGGCCGCGAGCGGGATGAAGACGCTCAACGGCTACTCGCAGGACTTCGTCGACCAGGCGAAGTGCAAGGAGATCGCGCTCAACCAGATCGCGGAGGGCTCGCAGGTCGTCTTCCAGGTCGCGGGGCAGTGCGGCCTCGGCGCGCTCGACGCGGCGAAGGAGAAGGGCGTCCTCGGCATCGGAGTCGACGCCGACCAGGGCTACCTCGGCGATCACATCCTGACCTCGGCGCAGAAGAAGGTCGACGTCGCGGTGTTCGACACGGCGAAGGCCGCCCAGGACGGGACCTTCGCCGGCGGCGAGGACCAGATCTTCGACCTCAAGAACGACGGCGTCGGGCTCGGCAAGCTCAACGCAGACGGCGAGAAGTTCGCCGACCAGATGGAGGAGATCAAGCAGAAGATCATCGACGGGGAGATCACGGACATCCCGGCGGAGGTCAAGTAGCCAGGAGAGAGAAGGACACGCCGATGCCCGGCGACGCTCCCGCCCTCGAGCTGCGCGGGATCACCAAGCGGTTCGGCTCGCTGGTCGCGAACGACGCGATCGACTTCGAGCTGCGCCGCGGGGAGATCCACGCGCTGCTGGGCGAGAACGGCGCCGGCAAGTCGACGCTGATGAACGTCCTCTACGGACTCCACAATCCGGACGAGGGCGAGATCGGGCTCGACGGCGAGCCGGTGACGATCAGCTCTCCGCGGGAGGCGATCCGCCTGGGCATCGGCATGGTCCACCAGCACTTCATGCTCGTCCCGGTCATGACCGTGGCCGAGAACCTGGTGCTGGGGACCGAGCCGCGCCGGCCCGACGGCCGGCTCGACTACAAGGAGGCGACGCGGCGTGCGCGAGAGCTGAGCGAGCAGTACGGGCTCGCCGTGCGCCCTGAGGCCAAGGTGGAGGACCTCGGCGTCGGCGCCCAGCAGCGCGTGGAGATCCTGCGGGCGCTGTTCCGCGGCGCCAAGGTGCTGGTGCTCGACGAGCCGACCGCCGTGCTCACCGCGCAGGAGTCGCAGGACCTGTTCAAGGTGCTGCGCACGCTCGCCGCGGGCGGGACGTCGATCGTCTTCATCTCGCACAAGCTCAACGAGGTGCTCGACGTCGCCGACCGCGTGACGGTGCTGCGGCGCGGGAAGAAGATCGACACTGTGAGCACCGAGGGTGCGACCGAGCGCTCGCTGGCCACGCTGATGGTCGGCCGCGACGTGCTGCTGCGGGTCGACAAGCCCGAGCACACGCCGGGCGAGCCGGTGCTCGAGGTCCGCGACCTGCACGTGGCCGACGACCGCGGCCTGCCGGCGGTCCGGGGCCTCAGCCTGCAGGTCCGGGCGGGCGAGATCGTCGGCCTGGCCGGCGTCGACGCCAACGGGCAGAGCGAGCTGGTCGAGGCGATCATGGGGCTGCGGCCGATGCAGAGCGGCCAGGTGATCGTCGACGGGCGCGAGGTCACGGGGAAGGGCCCGCGCGACGTGATCGACGCCGGAATCGGCTGCATCGCCGAGGACCGGCATCGCCGCGGGCTCGTCCTGCAGTTCGACCTCGCCGAGAACGTCGGCCTGCACGAGTACCGCAAGCCGGGCGTCTCGCGCTGGGGCTGGCTGTCGCCGAAGACGCTGGACGACCGCGCGCGCGGCCTGCTGAGGGAGTACGACGTCCGCGGCGGCCAGGTCGACACGCTCGCCTCGTCGCTGTCAGGCGGGAACCAGCAGAAGGTCGTGATCGCGCGCGAGGTGTCGGCGAACCCGAAGGTGCTGATCGCCGCCCAGCCCACCCGCGGCCTCGACGTCGGCGCGATCGAGTTCGTGCACCGACGGCTCGTCGAGGAGCGCGACAAGGGCCGCGCGATCCTGCTCATCTCGCTCGAGCTCGAGGAGGTCCGCTCGCTCAGCGACCGGGCGCTCGTGATCTACGAGGGCGAGATCGCCGCGGAGCTCGAGCCGTCGGCCTCCGAGGAGGACTTCGGCGTCTACATGACGGGCGGTGGACGCAAGGAGATGGCGGCGTGAGCGTCGAGCACGACGAAGCCCCCGTCACCGTCGCCGGCCGCCTGTCGACCTACCTGCGCGGCGGCGGGATCATCACGCCGATCATCACGGTCATCTTCGCCTTCATCGTCGGCGGGCTGGTCGTTCTGGTGACCGGCGGCAACCCGATCGACACCTACAAGGCGATCTTCGACGGCACGGGCCTCAACCCGTTCCAGTGGTTCAACGAAGAGGATCGGATCATCGCCGAGCTGAACCTGCAGCAGACGCTGATCTGGACCTGCCCACTGATCCTCACCGGCCTGGCGGTCGCGTTCGCGTTCCGGTGCGGGCTGTTCAACATCGGCGGCCAGGGGCAGTACCTGGTCGGCACCTTCTTCGCGGTCTGGGTCGGCTCGTCGTTCGCGTCGATGCCCTCCCTGCTCCACATCCTGCTCGCGATGGTCGCCGCGGTCCTGGGAGGCGCGGCGTGGGGGGCGATCGCCGGCCTTCTGAAGGCGGTCTCGGGCGCCCACGAGGTGATCTCGACGATCATGCTGAACTACGTGGCGCTCTGGACGGGCATGTTCCTGTTCGGCCTGGGCGGGCCGCTTCAGAGCGACACCGACACCTCGGTGCCGGTGTCCAACGACATCGTGGAGGGCGCCAAGCTGCCGGTGTTCTGGGGCGATCCCGAACTCCAGGGGTTGCATGTCGGCATCTTCATCGCCCTCGCCGCCCTGGTCGTCTTCTGGGTGCTGCTCAACCGCACGCGGACCGGCTTCGAGGTCCGCGCCGTCGGCTTCAACCCAGAGGCGGCACGCGCGGCGGGCATCTCCGTCGGCCGCAACTACGTGCTCGTGATGGCGGTCTGCGGCCTGTTCGCCGGCCTCGCGGGCTCGCTCGACGTGCTCGGGTGGCAGTTCCGGGTGGCGACGAACGACGTCCAGACCAGCACGATCGGCTTCCTCGGCATCGCCGTCGCCCTGCTCGGGCGCAACACGGCGGTCGGCGTTCTCTTCTCAGCGCTGTTCTTCGGCGCGCTGCTCACCGGCACGTCGGTGCGCAACCTCGACCCGGCGGTGTTCGAGCCCGCGCTCGCGTCGAACCTGACCGAGATCATCCAGGGCCTCGTGATCCTGATGGTCAGCGCCGACATCCTCGTCGTGTACCTGTGGCGGTTGCGGGCCAAGCTGCGCCGGCGCGAGGACGCCCCGCCGGTGGAGGTGGCGGCATGACGCTGGTGGAGCCGCGGCCGGCGCCGCCGGTCGAGCACGAGGAGCCCGGCGGCTGGCTCACGGTACGCCGGGTCGGCTGGGCCGGCATCGCGCTCGCCTTCCTCGCGTTCTTCGTCGCGCTCCCGCCACTGACCATCCGGTCGCCGGTCCCGAGCATCCTGCTCGGCCTCGGGGGCATCGCCGCCGGTCTCTGGGCCGCGCGCCACCACGAGAAGCGGATCGGCTGGGGCGCGGTGGCCGCGTCGCTCATCGGCGTCGCCGGCGGCATCGCGGCGACCAAGTCGGGCGTCGAGAACCTCGACCGCGTGGTCGTGTGGTCGGCCCTGCTGGCCGCGACGCTGCGCTACGCCACGCCGCTGCTGTTCGCCTCGCTCGGCGGCCTGTTCTCGGAGCGCAGCGGCGTCATCAACATCGGGCTCGAGGGCATGATGCTGATGGGCGCGTTCTGGGGTCTGTGGGGCGCCGAGGTCACCGGCTCGTGGGTGATCGGCCTGCTGATCGGGATGTTCGCGGGCCTGCTCCTGGCCCTGCTCCACGCGCTCTTCTCGGTCACGCTGCGTGCCGACCAGATCGTCTCCGGCTTCGCGATGAACTTCCTCGCGGCCGGCATCACGGGCTTCTTCTACGTCAGCATCTACGGCACCGAAGGGACGCCGGACAACATCCCGCGCGCGCCCGACGTCACGATCCCGCTGCTCGACGACATCCCGTTCGTCGGGGACGTCATCGGCCAGATGAACATCCTCATCTGGCTGGGCTTCCTGACGTGCTTCCTGACGTGGCTGATCGTGTTCCGGACCCCGATGGGGCTGCGGCTCCGGTCGGTCGGCGAGAACCCGCTCGCGGCACAGACCGCTGGCGTGTCGCCGGTGCGCGTGCGCTACACCGCGGTGGGGATCTCGGGCATGCTGGCCGCCATCGGCGGCGCGTACCTGTCGATCGGCTTCGTCGGCTCGTTCGTCGAGGACATGACCGCGGGCCGCGGCTACATCGCGTTGGCCGTGCTCATCTGCGGCCGTTGGATGCCGACCGGCGCGCTCGCCTTCGCCTGCCTCTTCGGCTTCTGCAGCGCGCTCGCGCAGCGACTGCCCGTCTTCTCCGAGTCCGCCGCCACGCTGTTCCAGGCGCTCCCCTACGTCGTCACGCTGATCGCCGTGGCGGGCGTGGTGGGCCGGTCGATCCCGCCGGCTGCGATCGGCCGCCCGCTGGACCGCTGAGCGGCGGCGATCTGGCGCGGGCTCTGCGATCATCGGGGCATGCGCCGCCTGGCATGGATCGCGCCGCTGCTGGCTCTGGGGCTGAGCGCGTGCGGTTCAGGCAACGACGCCGACCGCTTCAGCCTGACCACGCCGGGCACCGAGGACATGGTGGTGCGCGAGATCGAGGGCAGCGCGAAGCCGCGCCGGGGCAAGCCCCGGCCGGCCGAGGTCCGCGTCATCCGCGGCTGGGCCGACGCGCTGCGGACGGGCCACGTGAACCAGGCGGCGCGGTTCTTCGCCGTGCCCGTCACGGTGCTCGACGGCGTCAACCCGCAGCGCCGGCTCGAGGACCGCGAGGCGGTGCTCGAGTTCAACCGCGGGCTTCCCTGCGGCGCGAAGCTGGTCAAGACGGAGCGCGGCGAGGACTCGCTCGTGCTCGCCACCTTCACGCTGACCCAGCGCACCGGCCCGGGCGCCAGGCCGTGCACGGGCGAGGGGAACCTCGCCGCCACGAAGTTCCTGATCGAGAAGCGCCGGATCCGGCAGTGGCTGCGGGCGCCCGACCCCGTGACGCCCTGACGACACCCGCGTTCGTTCGCGCCGCACGCGGCGCGTTCGTGGCGGTAGAGCCGGAGAGGGGACTCGAACCCCTGGCCTACGACTTACAAGGTCGTTGCTCTACCAGCTGAGCTACTCCGGCGCGAGGTTTGAGTCTAGGCCGGGCCGCCGGGCGGGGCCGGGCCGCCCGGCGGGGCGGGCGAACGTCAACTGCGGCAGGGTGGGGAGGCGGCGGACCGGCGGAAACGTGCAATTTTGGTCGGCCCTCCCTCGCGAATTTCACCTTCCCGCCGCATACGAAGGGTTTCGTGCAATTCGGGCGGCTGACGAGTCCGAAATTTCACGAAACCGCCGGTCCCCCCGCCTCCCTACCTGCGCAGTTGACGTTCGGCGATCAGCGGCCCAGAAAATCGCAGCGCCGCCGCTCCGCCTCCACGGCCGCGGCCCGCCGCTCGGGCGTCCAGAGGTTGTCGCGCTCGAGGCGAATCTGAGCCTCGGCTCGGCGCTCGGCCTCCGCCGCCCGGCGCTCAGGCGCCGGAAGGCGCCATTCGCGCAGCACGGCCGTCGGCGAGCGGTGGCTGGACCACAATGTCCGACGGACGCTACGCCCGGCGCGCCGGGATGGTCAAGGACCCGCACCGGAACGTCGATATCCCAGGTGTGATCACCCAGCGGAGCGGCACGGCGCTTGACGCTCTCATCGATGCCGCAGCCGGGATCCTGGCCGCGGACTCGCTCCAGGACACGCTGGGGCGGATCGCGCATCACCTTCACGCGCTCCTGCCGTACGACGACCTCACCGTCTACGAGGTCGACGCGGCCGGGACGGGCCTGCGGCCGGTGTTCGCGCTCGGGGCCTGGGTCGAGGAGATCATGTCCGAGTCGCTCTCCGTCGACCACGGCACGACGGGGTGGGTCGTCCGCAACCGCAAGACCCGCAACGTCCCCAACACGCGCTTCGACACGATCAGCACCGTCGTCCCCGGCACCGACGACGCCGACGAGGCGTTCGTGTGCGTGCCGCTGCTCGCCCACGACCGCGTCGTCGGCACGCTCAACGTCTACCGGACGGGCGTCGACCGGGCGTTCACCGACGCGGAGGTCGCGCTCGTCGAGCGCTTCGCGACGATGGCGGCGCTCGCCTACGAGGCCGCGCGCCAGCGCGAGGACCTGCGCCAGCAGGCGGCCACCGACGGGCTGACCGGCCTGCTCAACCATCGCGGCTCGCAGGAGCGGCTGCGGCGCGAGATCGAGGCCGCCGCTGCGTCGGGCGAGCCGCTGAGCGTCGCCGTCGTCGACCTCGACCACTTCAAGCGCATCAACGACTCGCACGGCCACGCCGAGGGCGACAAGGCGCTGGCCGCCGCAGCCGCCAAGCTCCGCTCGGTGGTCCGCGCCGGCGACGCCGTCGGCCGGCTGGGCGGCGAGGAGTTCGTGCTCGTGCTGCCGGGCGTCAGCGGCGAGGGCGCGGCCGAGGCCGCCGAGCGGGCCCGCGCCGCGCTCGCCGAGGTCGTGGTCGGGCGCCGCCGGCTCGAGTGCTCGGCGGGCGTCGCGACGTTCCCCCACGACGCGCTCGAGGCCGCCGACCTGCTCGCCCGCGCCGACGCCGCGCTGTACGCCGCCAAGAACGCCGGCCGCCGCCAGACCCGCCGCTACGCGGCCAACCTCGCGGCCCGCCCCTCGCGGGCCGAGGAGCGCAGCGAGGTCGAGGCGCTCCTGCGCCGCGGCGCGGAAGCGATCGTCCCGGTCTTCCAGCCGATGCTCGAGCTCGCCACCGGCCGCGTCTGCGGCTATGAGGCGCTCGCGCGGATCGACGGCGAGCCGGTCCGCCGGCCCGACCAGTGGTTCGCGCAGGCCCACCGCTGCGGGCTCGGGGCAGAGCTGGAGGCGCTCGCGCTGCGGGCAGCGCTCGCGGTCGAGGACCGCCCCGCCGGCACGTTCCTCGCGCTCAACATCAGCCCGGGCGCGCTGCTGGCTCCGCCGGTCGCCGAGGTGCTGCCGATGGACCTCTCCGACGTCGTGATCGAGCTCACCGAGCATGAGCTGTTCACCGCCGAGGAGACGCTCGAGGCCGTCCTGGCGGGGCTGCGGGCACGCGGCGCGCGCGTCGCGCTCGACGACGCCGGCGCCGGCTACGCGGGGCTCCAGCAGGTGATCCGGATCGCGCCCGACATCCTCAAGGTCGACCGCTCGCTCGTGCACGGCGCGCACAGCGACCCTTCGCGCTACGCGCTCCTGGAGGCGCTCATCTCGTTCGCCGGCACGACCGGCGCCGCCGTGTGCGGCGAGGGGGTCGAGGACCTCGCCGACCTGCGCGCGCTCGCCGACCTCGACGCCACCTACGCCCAGGGCTATGCGCTGGCCCGGCCGGCGGAGCCGTGGGCGCTCCTGCAACCCGACATCGCGGCCACCGCGCACCTGAGCGAAGGCGTCCGCGTGGCGGCCACCGCCGCGCGCGGCGGCGCGGCCTGGGCGCGCGCGCTCGCCGAGCTCGGCGACGACCTCGCGGTCGTGACCGACATCGCGGAGCTGGCCACCGCCGGCCGCCGCGCCGCGCGCCTGCTCGGCGCCGAGGACGTCTCCCTGATGTGGGTGGTCGAGGGCGCGCTGCTCGAGCTGTTGTCCGACAACAAGGACCGTCCCGGTGAGCGGTGGGAGCTCGCCCAGTTCCCCGCCACCGCCCGGCTGCTCGACACGAACACGCCCGGCCAGATCGTGGTCGGCGACCCCGAGAGCGACCCGGACGAGGTCGCGGAGCTCCACCGGCTCGGCTACGGCGCAGTCCTCATGGTCCCGGTCCGCTGCGGGCTCGGCCAGCAGGCGCTGGTCGAGGTCTACCGCGTCCACACGCAGCCGTTCACCAGCGCGGAGGTCGACCGCGCGCGGGTGGTGGCGCAGCAGTTCGGGCCCGCGCTGGCGCGGCTCGCCACCACGACCGCGGCTCGCTGAGCTTCAGCCTGAATCCAGGCTCAGCTCGTCCCGACCAGGTGCGCCGCGGAGCCGTGGCCGTTGGAGGCCACGGCGGCGTCGTCGACCGGCTCGAGCTCGGCGGCCGGCGGGTTCAGCCGCCGTTCCAGCTCGCCAACCACGAAGCCGAACAGCAGATGCCGCCAGGCCGACTGGGCGAAGCCGCGGCCGCTGCGGAACAGCGCGGGATCGACGAGGGCGGTCGCGGGCCAGGTGGCGAGGTGCTCGACCAGGCCGACCAGCGGGCCGCGCAGCACCGGCGGGACCGGGAGGCTCGGCGCGACGTTGGCGTACAGCGCGCCGAACACCGCGCCGTTCTGGAGGTGCAGGGCGGTGCCGACGGCCTGCGCCTCGGGCCGTCCGCGGGCGACGAGCCGGCCGAGCAGCTCGGCGTCGTCGTGGTCGTAGTCGAACGCGCGCCGGTCGAGCGGCTGCTGAGCCAGCCAGACGGCCGCGCCCACGGTCCCGGCGAGCGCGCCGCGGAGCGTCCGTGTCCGGTCGAAGGCCATCGGGACGCAACTGTAACGAGGGCCGCTCGAGCGGGTAGGGCTGTCATGTGAGGAAAGGGATCTCGGCCGGAGCCGACAACAGCCGCCTGCATGCCCGCGCCCGCGAGCGCGGCGTGAACCCCATCGTCTACTGGCTCACCCGCGCGGTGTTCCAGCCGTTCGCCCACCTGTACTGGCGGATGTCGCGGATCGGCCGCGAGCACATCCCGACGTCGGGCCCGGTCATCTTCGCGTCGAACCACCGGTCGTTCCTCGACCCGTTCGTGATCGGGACGATCGCCCGGCGCCCGCTCTACTACGTCGCCAAGCAGGAGCTGTTCCGGCACCGCCTGATCGGCTGGTACCTGAACTCGATGGGCGCCTTCCCGGTCCGGCGCGGCGCCGGCGACGCCGAGATGCTGGAGACCGCCCGCGCGATCCTCAACCGCGGCGACTGCGTGCTGATGTTCCCGGAGGGCACGCGCATCCGTCCCGGCGCGCTCGGGCGCCCGAAGCGCGGCCTCGGCCGCCTCGCGCTGGAGACCGGCGCGCCGATCGTCCCGCTCGCCGTCATCGGCACCGAGGCGGTCCGCAAGGGCTGGCGCATCCGGCCGCACAAGGTGCGCATCCGGATCGGCCGGCCGCTCAGGTTCCCGCAGGTCGAGAACCCGTCGCCGCAGCTCGCCGCCGCCGTCACCGACCGCGTGTGGCCCAACGTGATGCTCCAGTGGGAGTGGCTCGGCGGCCTGCCGCCGCTGCGCCGCGCGGCCGTCATCGGCGCCGGCTCGTGGGGCACGAGCGTGGCCGTGATGCTCGCCCGCGCCGGCCTCGAGGTCGACCTGAGCACGCGCACTCGCGAGCAGGCCGACGAGCTCGCCGCCACGCGCGTCAACGACCGCTACCTGCCCGGCGTCGACCTTCCCGCGGCGATCACCCCCGTCCGCGCAGCCGACCTCGAGCTGTCGCGGCACGACCTCGTCTGCTTCGCCGTCCCGGCGGCCGCGCTGCCCGCCGCCGTGGCCGCGCACGCCGGCGCGATCGCCCCGCGGACCGGCGTGCTCGTGATGTCCAAGGGCCTCGTGCCGCCGCTCGGGACGCTCCCCTCTGCGTTCGTCTCCGAGCGCGTCGCGTCCTGGGCCGTCGGCGTGCTCGGCGGCCCGGCGCACGCCAAGGCCGCGCTCGAGGACGGCGCCTCCCTCGTCCTCGCCACCCGCGAGCAGGCGTTCGCCCGCCAGGTCGGCGACGCGCTCGCCGCGGCCGGCTTCGACGTCGCGATCAGCAGCGACCTCATCGGCGTCGAGCTCGCGGGCTGCGCGAAGAACGTCGCCGCGCTGGCCGCCGCGGCCGCCGCCGAAGGTGGCCCCAACGCCGCCGGCGCCGCCGCCGGCAAGGTCTTCGCGGAGGTCGACGCCTACGCGCGCCGCGCCGGCTCGCAGCCGGAGACGTTCGCCGGCCTCGCCGGCACCGGCGACCTCGTCGCCACCGTGCTCGCCAGCGGCTCGCGCAACCGGCGCGCCGGCGAGCTGCTCGCCCAGGGCGTCGCCGCCGAGGAGATCAGCGCCGCGCTCGGCCAGACCGCCGAGGCGGTCGACTGCGTGCCGCTGCTGGCAGCGCGCGTGCGCGAGGCGGGCGTCGACGCGCCGGTGCTCGGCTCGCTCGCCGGGCTGATCGAGGGGCGCGTCGAGCCCGCGCGGTTCACGTCGTCGGTGACCGCTCCCAAGAAGAAGACGAAGGCGAAGGCGGCGGCCTGAGGCGGGATGTAGTGTCCGTGCTCGATGGAGGCCGCATCCGACAAGGCCCGGCTCGACGCTGCCTTCACGGACCTCTATCGCGCTCATCTGCGCGACGTGTACTCGTACGCCTACTACCGGGTGGGCAACCACCACGACGCCGAGGACCTCACGGAGCAGACGTTCCTGCAGGCGTACCGGCACTTCGAGCGCGCGCAGCGGGAGTCGCAGGGCCGGCCGCTGCGGCCGTGGCTGATCCGCATCGCGCACAACCTGGCCGCGAACTACTACCGCGACCGCTCGCGCCGGCCGCAGACCACGATCGACGACGCGGGCGCGCTGCCGGAGCTGCACACGACCGAGGCGCTGGTGGAGGGCCGCGAGGACCTCAACCGGATCCTCGCGTGCATCCGCCAGCTGCCCGACGACCGGCGCGAGGCGCTGATCATGCGCTTCGCGCTGGGGATGGACAACCGCGAGATCGCGCGGGCGCTCGGGCGCACCGACGGGGCCACCAAGGTGCTCATCCATCGGGCGATCCGGCAGCTCGAGGAACTGGTCAAGGCCGAGGCGGGTACTGAGGCCGTATGAGCGACACGTGGGAGTTCGAGGCACGGCTGCGCCAGGCGCTCGCGCCGGTCGATCCTCCGGCCGACCTCGAGCTGCGGCTGCAGACCACGCTCGGCTCGATCGTCGAGCTGGCGGCCGACGAGCTCGAGGGCTGGGAGCTGCGGGCGATGAAGGACCCGCGCAACTGGCCGCGGGCCGCGCTCGGCCCGGCCGCCGCCGTCGTGATCGGGACCGGGGCCGCTGCCGGCCTCGTGGTGCTGCGCACCCGTTCGCGTCGCCACACGCGGCGCGCCAAGGCGCACGGCGCGCTCGACCTCGCCGAGCGGACGCTCCGCGACGCCGCGCGCGAGGCGCTGCGCGTCTTCCACGACGTGTCGCGCTAGCGCCGCCGCCGCGGGCCGACAGGATCGGTGGCCGCCGCTGGTGATCCGGGGCGCGGCCTGATACGTAGGAACGGTCGATGGGGTCCGATCTGCGCTCCCTGGCCGACGAGGACGTGATGCAGCTCGTGCGTCGCGGGGACGCGCGGGCGTTCGAGGTCATCTACGAGCGCCACTCGGGGGCGGCGTTCTCGCTCGCCTACCGGATGATGGGCACGCGCTCGGGCGCAGAGGACGTCACGCAGGACGCGTTCCTTTCGATGTGGCGGTCGGGCGCGCGCTACGACCGCGCGCGCGGGTCGGTGCGGACGTGGGTGCTGGGGATCGTCCACCACCGGGCGATCGACGCGCTCCGCCGCGCGACCGTGCACGACCGCCGGCGCTCGGGCGACGAGGGGATCGAGGAGCGCTTCGAGGCGCGCGAGCGCACCGACGTGGAGGCGGCGCGGCGGGAGGAGGCTGGCGCCGTGCGCGGCGCGCTGTCCTCGCTCCCGGCGGACCAGTCGCAGGTGATCGAGCTCGCCTACTTCGGCGGCTTCACGCACACCGAGATCGCCGACATGCTCGACGCGCCGGTCGGCACCATCAAGGGCCGCATGCGGCTGGGGTTGAAGAAGATGCGGGCACAGCTGGGAGAAGGTCAGGTGGCGGTATGAACGATCACGCGCGCTGGGCCGATACCGCAGGCGCCTATGTCCTCGGCGCGATGCCCGCCGAGGAGCGCGACGCGTACGAGGCCCACCTGGCGACGTGCACGGCCTGCCAGGAAGAGGTCGACGAGCTGCGGCCGGCCGCCGAGGCGCTGCCGATGGCGTCCCCGCCGATGCTGCCGCCGCCCGCGCTCAAGGACCGGATCATGGCCGAGGTCGAGCGCGAGGCCGCGCTGCTCGGCGCCGCGGGAGCGGGCGCCGACCGCCCGGACCGGGCGCGCCGCGGCCTTGGTTGGCTCAGCGGCTGGCGGCTGGCGCCGGTCGCCGCCGCACTGCTCATCGCGGGCGTCCTGATCGGGACGGCGCTGACCGGGCCGGAGTCACAGACCTACGCCTTCGATCGCGCCGGCGCGCAGCTCGAGGTCGAAGGCGACCAGGCGAAGCTCGTCGCCCGCGACCTCCCGGCGCCGCCGGAGGGCCGCGTGTACGAGGTGTGGCTTATGCCCGAGGGCTCCGACACCCCGGAGCCCACGGACGTCCTCTTCACGCCGCGCAGCGACGGCTCGGCGGTGGCCGCGATCCCGTCGGTCGACGGCGTCCGCCAGGTGCTGATCAGCGACGAGCCGCGGGGCGGCTCCGACGAGCCGACCGGCGACATCCTGATGGCCGCTGAGATTTCCTAAAGACGCCGCTGCTAGCGTCACGCCGAGATGGCCGTCTGCTACCGCCACCCCGGCCGCGAGACGGGCGTCTCCTGCTCGAATTGCGGCAACCCGATCTGCCCCGACTGCATGACCGCGACGCCGGTCGGCATGCGCTGCCCGGAGTGCTCGCGGCAGAAGACGCCGGTCCGGACGATGCGCAACGTCTACGCGCAGCCGACCGTGACGTACGTGCTGATCGGGATCTGCGTGCTGCTCTATATCGGCACGTTCCGGAGCGGGAGCAGCCAGGGCGTCTACCTCGACCTCGGCACGATCGGCTCGGGGACGCTCACGAACGGCGACCAGATCGGCGTCGCGCACGGCGAGTACTGGCGGCTGATCACGGGCGCGTTCCTGCACGACCCGGCGAACCCCCTGCACATCGCGTTCAACATGTACATCCTGTACTGGCTGGGGACGATGCTCGAGCCGGTGCTCGGGCACTTGCGCTTCGCCGCGCTCTACGTCGCCTCGCTGCTGGCCGGGTCGTTCGGCGCGCTGGTGGCCGCGCCCAACAACCTCACCTACGGCGCGTCGGGCGCGGTGTTCGGGCTGATGGCGGCGGCGTTCGTGTTCCAGCGGGCGCGCGGCATCGACCCGTGGCGCTCGGGCCTGGGGCCGGTGATCCTGCTCAACCTCGCGCTGCCGTTCGTGTTCCCGGGCCTGAACATCTCGATCGGCGCCCACGTCGGCGGCCTGATCGGCGGCGCTGTCGCGGCGCTGGCCATCGACCGCCTCGGCGCTCTGCGACGCGGCGACCTCCTGCCCGTGCTCGCCTGCACGGTCGTCGGCGCCGTTTCGGTGATCGGCGCGATCGCGGTCAGCTCAGGATGACTTCATGGACCGGCGCCGGGGCTTCCGGCAGCCGGTCCGGGTGCAGGATGTGGCCGAGCAGCTCGAGGCCCTCGACGAGCCGCGGGCCGGGGCGGGAGAAGAGCCCGGCGGCGTCGACGGCCACGATCCGGCGGGCGCCGAGCGAGGCGAGCTCGTCGGCGAAGGTCTCGGCCTCCTCGAGCGCGCGGTCGGCGTCGTAGCCGCAGGGCATCACGACCACCACCTCGGGCGCGGCGGCGCGCACCTCGTCCCAGCCGCGCTCCTCCGAGCGCTCGCCCGGCAGGCCGAGCACGTCGACGCCGCCCGCGTACTCGATCATCTGCGGCGTCCAGTGGCCGGCGACGAACACGGGGTCGAGCCACTCGAGGGCGGCGACCGGCACCGGCTCGGCGGCGCGCACCGCGAGCCGGACGCGGTCGATCCGCGAGGCGGCGTCGTGCACGAGGTCCACGCCCGCATCCTTGGTGTCGGTCGCCTGGGCGAGCGTCCGGACGTCGCCGAGCATCTCCCCGAGCGTGTGGGGGTCGAGCGCGAGCACTTGCGGCTGAGAGTCGAGCCGCTCGGCGATCGCCCGGACGTCCTCGTAGGAGACGGCGCAGACGTCGCACAGCGCCTGGGTCACGATCAGGTCCGGCTGCAGGCGGCTCAGGGCGTCCTCGTTCAGCTCGTAGATCGAGCGGCCCTGCTCGGTCAGGGTGCGAACGGCCCGGTCGATCTCGTCCGGCGGGAGGCCGGGGCCGATCACGTCGCGCGTGACCTTGGGCAGGTCGAGCGCCTCCGGCGGGTGGTCGCACTCGTGGGTCACGGCGGTAACCTCGTCCCCGACGCCGAGGGCGAACAGCATCTCGGTGGCCGACGGCACGAGCGAGACGATCCGCATGGCAGGAGAGGATATGAGCGAGTGGAGGCAGGAGGGCGAGGCGCTCGTCCGCGATCTGAAGTTCAAGGACTTCGCGGAGGCGATGGCTACGTGAACCGCGTGGCCGACCTCGCGGAGGAAGTCAACCACCACCCCGACATCCTCGTCCACGGATGGAACCAGGTGCGTCTGACGCTCACCACGCACTCGGCCGGGAAGCTGACCGAGAACGACCACGACATGGCCCGCCGCATCGACGCCCTCTGACGTGGGTACCATGTGCCGCGTCGCCTGATGAACGACGACGACAGCTACCGAAGTAGCGGCGCGCACCGCGCGCGCCAGGCGGACCGCCGATGACCGTCCTGCTGCTGCTGGCCGTCCTCGTTCTGGTCCTCTTGAACGGGTTCTTCGTGGCCGCCGAGTTCGCGCTCGTGCGCGTGCGGCGCTCGAGGATCGAGGAGCAGGCCGAGGAGGGCAAGCGCGGGGCGCGGCTCGTGCTGCGCCAGCTCGACGAGCTGTCGCGCTACCTCGCCGCCTGCCAGCTCGGCATCACGTTCACCTCGCTGGGCATCGGTTTCCTGGGCGAGCCGGCCGTCGCCGACCTCTTCGAGGACATGTTCGGCGAGGAGATCCCGCACGGGGTCTCGCTGGCGATCTCGCTGGCGCTCGCGTACCTGATCACGACCACGCTCCACATCACGATCGGCGAGCAGGTCCCGAAGATCTACGCGATCAACCGCGCCGAGAACGTGGCGCGCTGGATCGCCCGCCCGCTGTACGTGTTCACGCAGGTCTTCAGCCCGTTCATCCACGTGCTCAACGCGGCGTCGAACGGGCTGCTGCGGCTCGTCGGCATCCGCGCGACGAACGAGTACGAGGAGGGCGGCTCGCCGGAGGAGCTCAAGGTGCTGATCGCGCAGTCGCTGACCGGCGGCCAGCTCGACCCGGGCGAGGCGAGCATGCTCACCGGCGTCTTCCACCTGCACGAGCAGCAGGCCCGCCAGGTGATGACGCCTGCGCCCGCGATCGTCACCGTCGACCTCTCCGAGAACGTCGAGACCGCGTTGCGGCGGTGCGTCTCCTCCGGCCACACGCGGCTGGTGGTGACCGAGGACGACAACCACGACCGCGTGAAAGGGATCGTGCACGCGAACGCGCTCGCCCAGCTCCTGCTCACCGAGGGGCCGGAGGGGCGGATCGACGAGCTCGTGCGCGAAGCGCCGATCGTGCCGGAGACCAAGCCGCTCGACGACCTGCTCGCCGACCTCCAGCGCCAGCGGAGCTCGCTGGCGGTCGTGATCGACGAGTACGGGCGGACGGCCGGGATCGTGACCGTCGAGGACATCATCGAGGAGGTCGTCGGCGAGATCGACGACGAGACCGACCCGCTCGGCGGCGCCGTCCGGCGGCTGGCGAACGGCGACTGGTTCGTCCGCGGGCACGTCGCCATCACCGACCTGGTCGACTACGGGCTCGAGCTGCCGGTCGACACGGACGCGTACAACTCGGTCGGCGGCTTCGTGTTCGGCGAGCTCGGCCGGCTCCCGAAGCGCGGCGACACGGTGACGCACAACGGCTACTCGATCCGCGTCGAGTCGGTCCGCGAGAACCGCATCGAGGCGGTCCGGATCCGCGAGCGCCGCGGCGTGGCGTGAGCGCGCGCCTCGAGGGCGGCGCGCTCATCGTCCGCATCGGCTCGATGCGCCGCGCGTTCCTCGTCGGCGGCGCGCTCGGCTTCGTGGCGGTCGGCGCGCTGATGCTCGCGTTCGGCTCGCTGTTCGTGCGGATCGTCGGCGCGCTCAGCGTCGTCACGTTCGGGACGTTCCTGGTCGTCGGCCTCGTGCAGATCGTCCGCGGCCCGTCGCAGCTCGTCCTGACGCCCGAGTGGCTGCGCTGGGACGCCGGTGCGCGCGGGCGGGAGGTCCTCTGGGACGAGGTGGTGCGCGTGGACCGCTGGCAGAGCAATGGGCAGTCCGTGCTCGCGATCCACGTCGCGCGGCCCGAGACCGTGCACCGCAGCCTCGGCTCGCGCCTGCTCGCGCGTGCGAACCGCAAGCTCGGCGCGGGCGACGTCAACGTGCCGCTGAACCACCTCGCCGTCGACCGGAACCTGCTGCAGTCGATCGTCGAGGTCTGCGCGCGCGAGCCCGAGGCGCGCGAGACGATCGCGACTGAGGCGACGCTGCGGCGCCTACAGGCGTAGCCGGCAGCCGCCCAAGTGGAGGACGTCGCCGGGCCGCACCTCGGCCTCGACGATCCGCCGGCCGTTGACCCACGTCCCGTTCGCGGACGCGAGGTCGCGCAACAGCCAGCGGCCCTCCTCGACGAACAGCTCGGCGTGCCGGCGCGAGACGGTGTCGTCGCCGAGGACGAGCTCGCAGCCGCTGGAGCGGCCGATCACGAGGCGGCCGTGGAGGAGCTCGCCGGCGGGCGGCAGGCCGAGCGAGCGGGGCCCGAACCACGAGCGCAGCCGGGCGAGGCGCGCGGGCTGGGGCGCAGGGAGATCGGCGGTCAGGCCTCGGAGGTCGTCGCGCCTCGAGGTGTGCATGGCCTCATCCACGCGGCGCGAGAAGGTGTCGGTCCCGAGGCGACCCGCGAGATACCCCCGTCGCAGCTGGGCGATCGTCTCCTCGCGGGTCTCGAGCGAGGGGCGCACGGGCGCGCCAACCCTATCTGGTGGACGAGGGTTTCGAATCGAAACTTAGCGCGGAATTGCACAAAGGCCTCGGACGCGCTACCTTGCCCGGCAACCGACTGGACCGCCTTGGCGGTTGAGGAGGAGAGAGGGAGATCCTGGGGAGGATCGACCGAGAGAACACAAGAGCCCGGCTCAGGGGAGCGAGCCGGGCTCAAGTGTTTCTGGAGGAGGGGTGCGATGAGGGTACGTTCGTCGCACCGGCAATATCCCAACCTTCTCTCAATATGAACTAAACATTTGCCGGCGGCGCGTACACGTAGAAACCGCGGCCGGCCTTCCGGCCCAGCGCGCCGTCGGCGATCATCCGCTCGACCCGCTCGGGGACGTCGGCGCCGATCGTGCGGCCGATCGCGGCCGAGACGTCGAGCCCCACGAGGTCGAGCAGCGCCAGCGGCCCGAGCGGGTGGCCGGCGCCGAGGCGCATGCAGGTGTCGATCGCCTCGGCGTCCAGTCCGGTCCGCTCCATCAGCCGGACGGCCTCGAAGAGGTACGGGAACAGCAGCCGGTTGACGACGAAGCCCGCGGTGTCGGGCACCTCGACGGCGGTCTTGCCGAGCGCCTCGCACAGCGCGTACGCGCGCGCGCGCGTCTGCTCGCTTGCCGCGGCGGGGAATGCGAGCTCGACCAGGTCCATCTTCGGCACCGGGTTGAAGACGTGCAGCCCGAGGAAGCGGTCCGGCCGCCCGGACGCGTCCGCGAGCTCGGCGATCGAGAGCGACGAGGTCGTGGTGGCGAGGATCGCGTCGGGCGCCAGGCGCCCGCCGAGCTCGCCCATCAGCGCCGCTTTCGCCGCGGGGTCCTCGACGATCGCCTCGACGACGAAGCTCGCGGCGGCCAGATCCGCGCTGTCGCACGTGATCCGCACGTTGCCGTTGACGTGCGCCCCGGCCTTCTCGCACAGCGCCCGGACCTTGCGGTCCGCCTTCTCGGCCGAGCCGTCGGAGCGGGCCCATACCACCACGTCGCCGCGCAGGGCGGCGACGGCGGCGAGGCCGCATGCGATGGCTCCGCTTCCGGCGATCCCGACTCGCTCAGACACTGGTCGCTCCCGCGTTGGCTGACTGGTCAGTCAATGGGCTTACACTACGCCGTGGCGCGCCCTCGCGCGCCGGTCAAACGTGGAGGCTCCGAGAATGAACGCCAACGGCCGCGAAGTGGTCATCGTCGAGGCGGTGCGCACCCCGATCGGGCGCGGTCACCCGGAGAAGGGCTACTACAAGGACACGCATCCGAACGAGCTGCTCGGCAAGACCTACACCGAGCTGATCGAGCGGGCCGGCATCCCCGCGGAGACCGTCGAGGACGTGATCTGCGGCTGCGTGCAGCAGTACGGCGAGCAGATGTTCAACGTCGGCCGCAACGCCTGGCTCCAGGCCGGCCTGCCGGTCGAGACGCCGGCCACCACCGTCGACCGCCAGTGCGGCTCGGCGCAGCAGGCCGTCAACTTCGGCGCCGCGCTGATCGCCGCGGGCGTGCACGACGTCGTGATCGGCGGCGGGGTCGAGCACATGGGCCACATCCCGATGGGCGTCGGATTCAAGTGGGTCGACGACGTCGGCTCGCCGTGGCCGCCGGAGCTGCTCGAGCGCTACAACCTTGTGCCGCAGGGCATCTCGGCCGAGATGATCGCGGACCAGTGGGAGATCCCGCGGTCGGAGATGGACGAGTTCGCGCTGCGCTCGCACCAGCTCGCCGCGCGCGCCACCGAGGAGGGCCGCTTCGAGCGCGAGACGATCCCGTTCGCGATCAACGGCTCGACCTACGTCTCCGACCAGGGCATCCGGCCCGACACGAGCCTTGAGGCCCTGGCGGGCCTCAAGCCCGCCTTCAGGCCGGACGGCAAGGTCACGGCCGGCAACTCGTCCCAGATCTCCGACGGCGCGGCCGCGCTCCTGCTCATGAGCGCCGACAAGGCCGCCGAGCTCGGCGTTGCGCCGCGCGCCCGGATCGTCGACCAGACGACCGTCGGCGTCGACCCGGTGATGATGCTCACCGGCCCCATCCCGGCGACGCGGAAGCTGCTCGAGCGCAACGGCATGACGATGGGCGACATCGACCTCGTCGAGATCAACGAGGCGTTCGCGCCGGTCGTCCTCGCGTGGCAGCGGGAGCTCGAGCCGGACATGGACCGCGTGAACGTCAACGGCGGCGCGATGGCGCTCGGGCACCCGCTCGGATCGACGGGCGCGCGGCTGCTCACGACCCTGCTCCACGAGCTCGAGCGGACCGACAAGGAGGTCGGCCTCGTGACCATGTGCTGCGGCGGCGGCCTCGGCACCGGGACGCTCGTCCAGAAGGTGTAATGGTAAGCCCCTTTCAGGGGTACATTGCGCGCCATGTCCGAGACGAGCACCGCCGCGACCTATCGCGAGGGCGTCGCCCCGCGCGCCATCTCCACCGCCCAGCTGATGGGCCAGGTGCTGTTCCTGGTCGCCATCGCGCTGGCCTTCTGTGCTGTCGGCACGCTGATCGGGAAGGAGCTGTCGCTCGGCACAGCACGCGCGTTCTCGTTCGCGGGCTTCGGCATGCTGCTCGTCTCGTCGTTCGCGGGGGAGCGCTTCCGCGTCGGCGCCTTCGCGATGTTCTGGCTGTTCGCGACGGCGCTCGCGATCGGCATCGGCCTCGGTCCGGTGATCGCCTACTTCGCGTCCGTCGAGACCGACGCGCTGACGCAGGCGTTCGCCGGCACGGCAGCGACGGTGCTCGGCGCCGGCGCGCTCGGATTCGTCCTCTCGAAGGACCTCGCGCCGTGGATGCGGCCGCTGTCGCTGGTCGTCTTCGCGCTCTGCTGCGGGACGATCCTGTGGACGCTCTTCGGCGGCACCATCAGCCCGCTCGTCAGCCTCGGGATCTACGCGCTGTCGGCGCTGTTGATCGTGGTCGACTTCAACTTCCTGCGCAAGCACGGGACCGAGCGCGACGCGATCTGGCTCGCGACCGGCATCTTCGTCTCGATCGTCAACATCTTCATCTCGCTCCTGAACATCTTCTCCTCGGACTGAGTGGTTCGGTACGCTCGGGCGGTGGAGTCACCGCTCACCCTTGGTAAGCCCACACAGGAGGAGCTCGAGGCGCGCCGGGCCGCCGAGCGGATCGGCGACCCGTTCCTGGTCTATCGCGACGACGAGGGCCGCCAGCTGATCTGCTCGCTGGCGCGGCGGTCGGAGGGCGGCCTCACGCTCGGCCGGCGCGAGGAAGCGGACATCTCGGTCCCGTGGGACCCCGAGATGTCGCGCGTGCACGCCGAGCTCGCGTATCGCGCCGGCGAGTGGACGGTGAGCGACGACGGGCTGTCCCAGAACGGCACGTGGGTCAACGGCCTGCGGCTCTCAGGCCGCCGGCGGCTGTCTGACGGGGACCTGCTGCGCATCGGCCGCACGGTCTTCGCGTTCTGCGACCCCGGGCCGGTCCGCGTCGTGCCGACGCTCGTGCCCGGCGAGCTGAGCGCCACCCCGCGCTTCTCCGAGCAGCAGCAGCGGGTGCTGCAGGCGCTCTGCCGGCCGCTGTTCACCGACGGCGAGGGCATCAACCAGTCGAGCGACGAGGAGATCGCCGCAGCGACCGGCATCCCGCTGGAGGCCGTCGAGATCGAGCTCGACCACCTCGGCCGCGCGCTCGGGCTCGACGACATGCCGCGCCCCGACCAGCGGGCCGAGATCGCGCTGCTCGCGCTCCGCAGCGGCCTCGTGAGCGCCGACGAGGGCGGCTGAGCGCCGCGCCGCCGCTCGTCCGGCGGCGCCAGCTCGTCCGGCGGCGCCAGCTCGTCCGGCGGCGCCAGCTCGTCCGGCGGCGCCAGCTCGTCCGGCGGCGCCAGCTCGTCCGGCCGCGCCATATCGTGCGGCCCGTGCGGCTCTACCGAGCGATCGTGCGGCCGGCCCTGTTCCGCGCGGATCCGGAGCGCGTCCATGATGCGACGGTTCGTGCCGCGGCCCTGCTGAGCCGGTCGCCGGTCGCGTGCCGGGTCGTCGCGGGCCGCGCTCGGCTCGATCCCGCGCTGGCGACCGAGGTCGCGGGGCTGCGCTTCGCGACTCCGCTCGGGCTCGCCGCGGGCTTCGACAAGAGCGCCCGCGCGGTTCCGGTGCTGGCCTCGCTCGGGTTCGGGCACGTCGAGGTCGGGTCGGTGTCGGCGGACGCGTCGGCGGGCAACCTGCGGCCGCGGCTGTTCCGGGTGCCGGCCGAGCGGGCGATCGTCGTCCACTACGGCGTGCCGAACGACGGAGCGGCACGCGTGGCCGAGCGGCTCGCCCGGCCGCGGCCGCCGGTCCCGGTCGGCGTCAACGTCGTCAGCACGAATCGCGGCGCGGCGTCCGAGGTGCTGCCGGACGAGGCCGTGATCGCCGACTACGTCGAGTCGGTCCGGCGCTGCCAGCGGCTCGCCGACTACGTCGTCCTCAACCTGAGCTGCCCGAACACGCGCGACGGCCACGCGTTCTTCGCCGACCGCGCACGGCTACGCGCGCTGCTGGACGCGCTCGGCGGGCTGGGGGTGGAGCGGCCGCTGTTCGTCAAGGTCGCCCCGTTCGCCGGGGCGCGGGAGCTCGAGACGTTCCTGGCCGCGGTCGATGCGCCGTTCGTGTCGGGCCTCTCGGTCAACCTGCCGCCGGGCAACCCGTTCGGGCTCCCCGGCGCCGTCTCCGGCCCACCCGCGCGGGCTGCGGCGGAGCGGACCGTGGCCGAGCTCTACCGCGCGGCCGGGGACCGCTTCGCGGTGATCGGCTCGGGCGGCATCGCCTCGGCCGCGGACGCGTACCGCATGATCCGGCTCGGCGCCTCGCTGGTGCAGGTCTACACGGCGCTGGTGTACGAGGGGCCGGGGGTCGTCGGCCGGATCGGCCGCGGGCTCGCGGCGCTGCTGGCCCGCGACGGTCTCTCGGGCCTCGGCGACGCCGTCGGCGTTGACGCCGGCGGCTAGGAGATCCCTGAAGAAGTCGGTTTGGCGCGCCGGGCGTTGATGGCGGCCGCCGGTCGGTTGGGTGGGTTCGGGAACCGGCGCGCTTGTCGGTCATGCCGTCTGGGGGGCCAGGTGGTGGCTGATCGGGTGGAGGTTGACCAGCGCGGCGGTCCAGGCGGCCTGTAGGCGGGCTTTGCGGGTGCCGATGTAGCGGCTGCGGCGGGCTGTGTAGCGGTGTGCGAGCAGCCCGAGTAGTCGCTCGACGCGCGGGCGGGTGCGCCGCAGGTGCTCAGCAGTCGGCGGGTCGTCGAGCGCTTGGCGGGCCGCGATCATCAGCTCTTCTTCGGGCGCGAGCAGGACGGCCTTAAAGCCACCGGCGGGTTGGACGCAACGGTCTCGCAGAGCGCAGCGATCGCAGGCCGCCTTCGCGAACCTGGCGCGGCGAGCGCCCTTGGGTTCGGTGCGGATCGGTGCCGTCTCGCCGGCCGGGCAGGTCACGGTTCCCGCGTCGAGGTCGACGTGGAAGTCGCGCTTGCCGAAGCGGCCGGGCTTGGTCATCCCCGGCGCCAGCGGAGCGAGGACATCGACGCCGCGCTCAGCGAGCTCGGCGCGAACCGGGCCGGTCCCGTAGGCGGTGTCACCGAGCACCCGCGGTGGGCGCCGCGCGGCCGGTTGGGCGTCGATGAGGTGCTTGGCTTGCGGCCCATCCTGCTCGCTCGCCGGGGCGACCTCGACCGCGGTGATCAGCGGCTCGCGCGTGTTGGTGACCGCCGCCGAGAGCTTGTAGCCGTCAAAGCGCTGATGCTGGCTCTTGCGCCCGTGGCGCATCTCCGGGTCGACCGTCGAGATGATCCGGTCCGCGCGCGTGCCGCGATAAAGCCGCGGGACGCCGTCGTCATCGACGTCGAAGTCCTGGCCGATCAGCTCCCGCAACAACCGCTGCGCGTCGCCGACCGCCTCATCGGCGAGCAATCCGTCGGCCTGTTCGACGGCCTGCAGCGCCCGCTCGGCGTCCTGGGCGACGCGCGTGAGCATCCGCTCGCGCTCGGCGCGCTCGCGCCAGCGACAATCAGGCTTCTCGTTGGGCCGCGCGTAATCGAACTCCAAGGCGCGATCGAGCTGGCCCGCCGCATCTGCGTCGACGCCAGCGACCGCATCGAGCAGCTTGCGCACGCCATGACGGACGAGCTTGACCGTGTCCTGCGTCGCAGCCGCGCCGAGCATCGGCGTCGAATCGATGATCTGCTCGACCGGCCCCTCGAGCATCCCAAGCTCCTCGGCCAGCACCAGCGAGCGCTCCAACGCCAGGCGCTCCAGACGGTGCAGCAGCAGCCGCGCGCGGAACTTCGTCAGCGACGTCGGATGCCAGCCCGGATGATCGACCGCCAGCCCGAGCGCGATCTTCCAGCGCAGATCCCAGCCCACGCATTCCATCGCCTGCTCGTCCGACGCCCCGGTGCGGTACTGCAACAGCAACACCATCGCCAGCTGCGACGGCGGGATCGACGGCCGTCCCATCCCCGGCGAATAACACGCCGCGAAGTCCTCATCGCGCACGATCCGCTGTCCATGCTCGGCCAGCAGCGCGAAAAACGACCCCTTCGGCAGCGGCCGAGCGAGCTCGGCCGCATCAAAGAACCCGACCTGACCAGACCTCGTCGCCAGCATGCCCGACAGGGTCTTAAACCCACCGGACAGCACCGCGACTATTTCAGCGGCCTCCTAGGTGGCGCCGGCGAACGTCAACTGCGGCTGGGTGGGGAGGCGGCGGACCGGCGGTTTCGTGGAATTTTGGACCGCCCTCCTCTGCGAATTTCACGTTTCCGCCGCATACGAGGGGTTTCGTGAAATTCGGACGGCCAGCGAGTTCGAAATTTCACGAAACCGCCGGGTCCCCGCCTCCCTTACCCGCGTAGTTGACGTTGGTCGGCCACGCCTGCGACGTTTGAGGTTCGCAGGTCACGCCTGCGACATCGACGTTCGCCGGCCGCGCGCCTACGCGGCCGGGCGAGCCTCGAGCCGGGCGACGAGCTCGTCGAGCCGCAGCTCCTCGAGCCCTCGGCCGACGGCTTCGAGCTCCGCGGCGCAGAACTCGACGAGCCGGCGCCCCTCCTGGCACAGCTCGAGCGTCTCGCGCAGGCCCGCCTCGCCGGTGTCGAGCCGGGAGATGATCGACTCGATCCGCTCGCAGGCGGCCTCGTAGGTCAGCGTGTCGGCCTCGGCCATCGGATCGCTCACCCTACGGGCGGCTCCGGACGCACCGGGACGCGGCCGTCGTGCATGCGCAGCGTGAGCGCCGGCGCCGCGCGGGCGGCATCGGCGGAGACGACCGGCTCGCCTCCAGCGCCCTCCACGAGCGCGTAGCCGCGCTCGAGCGTCCGCTGCGGGTCGTGGGCGGCGAGCGCGACCGCGAGCCGGTCGAGGTCTCGCCGGCGGCGCTCGAGCCCGGCGGCCGCCGCCCGGTCGAGCGCGCGGCCGTCCGCCCGCGCGCGCGACGAGCCACGCGCAGTCGCGACAACGGCCGCCGCGCCCTTGCGGGCCAGCACGGCCGCCCGGGCGCCCGCCGCGCGCTCGCCCTCGGCCACCCCGCGGCGCGCGGCGGCGCGCAGCTCCCGCAGGTGCTGGTGCAGCCGCACCCGATGGCGCTCCACGTGAGCCGCCGGCGCCCGCGACAGCCGTGCGAGCGCCCGGGCGCGCTCGACGATCGCTCGCCGGCTCTGGCGGTCCAGCCGCGCGGCCGCCACCGCGAGCTCCCGTCGCCCCGCCCCGCAGTCGACCGGCACGGCCGCCTCCGCCGCATGCGTGGGCGTCGAGCACGCGACGGCGGCCACGTCGTCGATCAGCGTGCGGTCGGTGTGGTGGCCGACCGACGAGATCACCGGCACCCGGAGCAGCGCCACTGTGCGGCACAGCGTCTCGTCGCAGAACGCGAACAGGTCGGCCAGCGAGCCGCCGCCGCGCGCGACCACGATGACATCGACCTCCGCGCAGGCCGCCAGGTCCTGCAGCGCACGGGCGATCGCGGGCGCGGCGTGGCGATCCTGCACCGGCGCGAACGCCCACACGACGCGCCCGCCCCAGCCCCGGCGGCGCAGCCCCGCCACCACGTCGTCCCGCGCCTTGCCGTGCTCCCCGCAGACGACGCCGATCGCCCGCGGCAGCGCCGCGCGCGGCAGCGCCTTCTGCAGCGCGAACAGGCCTTCGCCGTGCAGCGCGCGCCGCAGCCGCTCGAGCTGCGCCAGCAGGTCGCCCTCCCCGGCGATCCGCAGCCCCGTGACCGCGAACGAGAAGGCCGGCGAGGCGGTGTGGGAGCCGGGGTAGTAGTCGCACCCGCCGGCGGCCACCACTTGCACGCCGTCGGTCAGCGGGCCGAGCCGGAGCGCCTCGAAGTCCTCCCGCCACATCGAGCACGCCAGCGCGCCCTCGCCGTCGCGCAGCTCGAACCACACCTTCGCCCGCCCGGCCTTGAAGGAGGACACCTCGCCGAACACCTGCACGCGGGTGAAGGCGCGCAGCTGCTCCCGCAACGCGGCGGCGTAGCGGCCGACGGGCCACGGGCCCGTGAGCGTCGAGCCGGGGATGCCGGCGGGACGCTCAGGCATGGGGATCGGGGCGGCGCATCGCATCTGGAGGCTATGAGGCGTTCCGGCGCGAACCTCGCCCCCGATGTCCCGTTTGCCAGGGTGCTGAGGCGGGGTACGGGCGGCACACCGTGTGGCCAGATCCCGAGCGCCGCGACGTCGCGACGCCGCACGTCTACGAGCTCTACGAGGACAGCCGCCCCGTGGGGCGGCTGGAATGGCGCGCGCGCCCACGCTCGGCGGTCGGCTGGTACGTGACGCTCCCGCCGCGCCCGTCGGACCGCATCAGCGTCGACCCGGCGATCGACGCGCTGGCCCGCGACCGGACCTCGTCCGACCACGACTGGGAGCTCAGCGCCGAGCTCTCGGCCATCCTCAGCACCGCGATGGCGGTGGACGCCACCGACCGGCTCCTGCATCCGCGAGCGGAGTTCCCGCGGCGCCGGTTCAACCGGCTCGCGACCGGTCCCTACGAGATCCACGTGACCGACATCGAGCCGACGGTGCTCGCCCACGCGGTGCCGGAGCTGCCCCTCACGGCGGTGTCCGACGTGCGGATCCTCGAGGGCGAGCTGCACGAGGACGCGCTCACTTCCGCTCTGCGCCGGATCGCGCTGCTCGGCGGCCGCGTCGTCGCCGTCTTCCGGAGTGAGCCAGACTCCGAGGCCTGAACCTGATCCTGAGATACGCGGCCGGCACCGATCCCGGACCGGTCCGGCCCAACAACGAGGACGCCTTCCAGGCAGGCCCGTGCCTGCTCGCGGTCGCGGACGGCGTCGGCGGCCACGCCGCGGGCGAGGTCGCGAGCGCGACGATCATCGAGGCGCTCGCCCCGCTCGCGGACACCGATCCCGGCTACGACCTGGTCGGCCGCCTGCACGAGGCCGTCCGGGTAGGCAACGCCGCGATCGCGCGCCGGATCGTCGAGGACCCGACGCTGCAGGGGATGAGCACGACGCTCACCGCAATCCTGTTCGGCGGCGCCCGCTACTGCCTGCTCAACATCGGCGACTCGCGCACCTACCTCCTGCGCGACGGCGCGCTCGAGCAGCTCACGCGCGACGACAGCTACGTGCAGCTGCTCGTGGACCAGGGCCACATCTCGCAGGAGGCGGCCGGCACGCACCCGCAGCGCAACCTCGTCCTCCAGGCGCTCACCGGCGAGGAGGTGATGGAGCCCGCCATGACCGTGCGCGAAGCCCGCGCCGGGGATCGGTTCATGCTCTGCTCGGACGGGCTCTCGGACGTCGTCGCGCGCGCCACCCTCGCGGAGGCGCTGAGCCCCGGCGAGCCGCAGGAGTGCGTCGACCGGCTCATCGCGCTCGCGCTCGAGGCGGGCACGCGCGACAACGTGACCGTGATCGTGGCCGACGTGGTGGAGGGCTAGCCGTACTGCGGGGCCCCCGCCGGTCGCGTACCGTTGCCTCCGGATGACCTCTCAGCTCACTCACGCCGACCGCTCCTGAGCCGGTCCGGCCGCTCCGGCGGCCGTCGACCGCCAGCAGCCGTGTCCCTTTCGTGAAGGAGCTTCTCCGTTGTCCGAACATCCGCTTGCGCGCCTCGGCTGGCGCGCGGAGCTGCAGAACTCGATCGACGTTCCCGAGCTCGTGCCGGCCAGGGTCCTCGCCGTCGACCGCGGCAGCGTCGTGGTCGACGCCGGCGACCGATCGTGGCGGGCGCCGCTCGCCGGGCGCCTGCGCGCGATGCCCGCCACCGGCGACTTCGTCGCCGCGCTGCCCGACGGCCCGGTACGGGCCGTGCTGCCCCGCCGCGGCGTGATCGCCCGCCGGGTGCAGAAGCAGACGCAGGTGCTGGCCGCCAACGTCGATCTCGCGCTGCTCGCGACGTCGCCGAACCGCGACCTCAACCCACGCCGGCTCGCCCGCTTCCTGGCCATCACCGCGCGCGGCGACGTGCAGGCAGCGGTCCTGCTCACCAAGGCCGACCTCGTGGACGACCCGGCGGCCGTCGCCGCCGAACTCGAGGCGGGCCTGGACGGGCCGCCCGTGCTGCCGGTCAGCGTGATCGACGGCACCGGGCTGGAACGCCTACGCGCCTTGCTCGAGCCGCGCCGGACGGCGGTGCTGCTCGGCACGTCGGGCGTCGGCAAGTCGACGCTGCTCAACGTCCTGCTGGGCGAGGAGCGGCAGGCCACGAACTCGATCCGGGAGGGCGACGACCGCGGCCGGCACACGACGGTGCGGCGGGAGCTGGTCCCGCTCCCGGGCGGGGCGCTGCTGGTCGACACGCCGGGCCTGCGCCTGGTCGCCCCGCTCGAGGAGGGCGACGAGCCGGTGCCGCTGCTCGACAAGGCGCAGGCCAAGCGCGAGCGGCGGGAGCGCGAGCGCGCCTTCCACCGCGGGATCTACCGCGACATGCGCGCCCGCAAGCGGTCGCGCGAGGCCCGCGACGACCGGAGGCGGTGAGTCGGCCGCCGTTCGAGCGAGTTAAGCGCCTCTCGCGACGATCACGAGCCGCGTGTCGGGGGCGAGCGGCGCGCCCCCGAGGTCGCCGTAGCACTTCGCCTCGGCGAACCCGGCGCGCTCGAGCATCGCCACGAGCTCGGTCGCCGTGTACAGGCGCAGCGACCACGTGCGCGAGTCGCGCTCGCCGTCGCTGAGGACCACGGTCTGCGTCGACTGCACGATGCCGGAGGCCTGGTCGAAGGTCCGCTGCTCGAACAGCAGGCGGCCTTCACCGAGCAGCTCCCAGTGGCGGTCGCTGCCGACGGTCATGAGCCGGTCGCGGTGCATGGTCTCGATCACCAGCGCGGCTCCGGGGCGCAGCACGCGCCCGATCTCGGCCAGCGCCTTGGTGTCCTCCTCGTCGCCGAGGTAGCCGATCGACGAGAAGAGGTTGAGCGCGGCGTCGAAGCTCGCGTCGGCGAACGGGAGCTTGCGGTAGTCGGCCTGGACCAGCTTCGGCCACCGCTCTCCGCCGGCGCGGCGGCGGGCCTCGTCGAGCAGCACCTGCGAGCGGTCGGCGCCGACGACGCGGTAGCCGGCGCGCGCGAGCGGAATCGCGTGGCGGCCGAAGCCGCACGGCGCGTCAAGCACGTCGCCGCCCTCGGGGCAGCCCGCCAGCTTCACCGCGGCGAGGGCCTGCTCGCCGGCGACCGCGTCGTGCTCGTCGCTGGCGAAGGCCCGCAGGTAGAAGTCGCTGAAAACCGTGTCCCAGGTTTCCGACGGGCTCGTGCTGCCACGGTCCACGCGGCCGAGTCTAGGAAACTGCCCGCATGGATCTCACGCTGATCAGCCTCGACGACCCGGTCGAGGTCCGCACGTTCGAGAAGGGCCGCTTCGAGACGTACGCGGTGGGGCCGATGACACTCGGCCGCGCCAGCTATGAGCCGGGCTGGCGATGGTCAGAGCACGTCGGCGGCACCACCGGCGAGTCGTCCTGCCAAGTCGAGCACGTCGGGTACGTGGTCAGCGGCCACGCAGCGGTGAAGATGGACGACGGGACCGAGCGGGTGATGGAGCCGGGCCAGTTCTTCTACGTCCCGCCCGGCCACGACAGCTGGGTCGTCGGCGACGAGCCGTACGTGTCGCTGCACATCATGGGCAGCCAGGACTACGCGACTTAGGCGAACGTCAACTGCGCCGGGTAGGGGAGGTGGGGGTGCATTTCTCCCCATCTCCGCGAGCCTACGGAATCGTTGGGGAGAAGCGCACCGTATAGGTGCGCAAGTCCCCAACGCCCCGGTGACCGGCGCGGATTTGGGGAGAAATGCACCGCCCCGTGCTCCCTCAATGCGCAGTTGACGTTCGCCGGAGAAACGCTTGACATGTGACTATTTGGTCACCTATCCTCGTCTGAAGTGACCGACGACGATCGTGTGTTCAAGGCGCTCGCCGACCCGACGCGTCGCTTCCTGCTCGACCGGCTCTTCGCGCGTGACGGCCGCACGCTCACAGACCTCGAGTCCGAGCTGGAGATGACGCGCTTCGGCGTCATGAAGCACCTACGCGTGCTCGAGGAGGCGGGCCTCGTGGTTGCGCGCAGGTCAGGCCGGGAGAAGCTGCACTTCCTCAATCCGGTCCCCATCCGCCTGATCCACGACCGCTGGATCGACAAGTACACGGAGCGCCAGGTCTCGGCGCTCGCGGACCTCAAGACCGAGCTGGAAGGAACGGCGTGACGACGATGACCGAGAACACCGTCACGACCCAGGTCTACCAGGTGTTCATCAGGGCGAGCGCCCAGGCGATCTGGGACGCGATCACCAAGCCGGAGTGGAGCAGCCGCTACGGCTACCGGCCCATCAACGAGTACGACCTGCGCCCCGGCGGCAGCTACCGCGGGATCGCGAGCCCCGAGTTCCAGGCCATGGGCATGCCCGAGGACGGTGGGACGCCCTCCCCGGCTGAATCAGAGCTCGACGCTCGGCAGCGGGCGCTGGCCGTCCTGGAAGCCCTCGCCGCGCGTCTCGCCCTTGAACGCGAGGAGCTCGAGCCGGGCGATCTCCCGCTCGCCGAGGCGGCGGGCCGGGTCGTCCGGCTCGAGGCCCGCGATCAGGCGCCGGATGCGGGTCGCGAGCTGGAGCGCGAAGTGCGGAGTGGAGCTGCCCATGAGCTGGCGCACGTCGTCGACGGTGACTCGGCGCTGCAGGCGTTCGGGCTGCTCGTCTTGGGCCATTCGTTCAGTCGCCTTCGGTGTCGACGGGCTGGATCTCGAGAAGGGCGTCGATGCGCGACTGGACGTCCGCCGAGACGGCGGTCTCGTCACCCATGAGCCAGCCGTGATTGTAAACGCCGCGCACCGGGTCCTCGTCGTAGCCGGGCTGGATGTCGAGCAGGTAGTCCTGGACCTCGTTGGGCAGCCCGGTGGCGTCGCTGACGAGCAGCACCGGGCCGTACTGGCCCGACCCCGAGAAGGCCGCGCCGGCCACGGCGTCGAGCGGCCGCGAGACGTTGGCGAACACGAGCCCGTGGCCCGGGTCGACGACGTTCCAGCCGAAGCGGCCGCCGTCGTTGTAGCGGGCGAAGGCGATCGCGTTGGTCACCGGGTCCGGTCCGGAGACGCGCTTCGTCGGCCCCAGCTTCTCGAGCTCCCGCACCACGCTCTCCGCGATCGCCGCCTCGGGGCCGAGCACGTAGATCCGCGGCTTCTTGTGGGCCTGGATCGCCTCCCGCGTCTCGGGCGGGAGCGAGTCCTTCGTCGTCCACAGCACCGGCTGGCCCGACTTCGCCGCCCAGCCGGCGGCGGGCATCGCGAACTCCGCGCTGTCGGCGGGCGCGACCAGCACCGCGTCGGTCGGGTCCCCCGCCGCGGAGATCTGCAGGCGGTCGATCGCCTTGGCGAGCGAGGTCGCGCTGCCGCCCTCGACGTCGGTGACCTTGCGGTTCTCGGGCTCGGCGGCGTCGCCGATCCGGATCACCTGGGCGTCGCCGGCCTCCTCGGCGCCGGACGGGGCCAGCTCCTCCAGCGCCTCGGCGCTCGCCGCGGGGAGCTCACCGCCGTCCGAGAACAGCACCGGCGCCCGCAGCGGCCGCGCCATCAGCTGGGCCGCCGAGATCGCCGCCCGCCAGTCGTCCTGCTCGACGATCACCACCACGCGCGGGCTGCTCTCGTCGGTGCGCGCCGGGTAGACGGCCCGCGACGCCCCCGCGGCGGTGGCGATCGAGTCGCCTCCCGCCACGCGGGTCGTGTTCTTCGTCGCGAAGACGGGGAAGCCGAGCGCGGGAGCGTCGTCGGGCTGCTCCTCGTCGCCGCCCGCGCCGAGCACGGGCTCGTCGGCGCGGTCGCCGCCGCCGCTCGAGTCATCGCCTCCGCCGCCGCACCCGACGAGCGCGAGTGCGAGCAGGAGAACCACCGCCAGACCGCGAAACACCACGACAAAGCTAGCGCCCCAACCGCACGTGCATGCGCAGCGTGACCTGCGGCTGGTGGCCGCCACTCGCTACTCTCGCGCGCTGGTCGTCCGGCACGGGATTTAAAGTTCCGGTCGGCTTAGGCCGAGTACCCATTGGACATAAGAGCGCGGCATGTAATAAGGTGCCGCGCGTTGCCGAACCTCCTGGCCGGAAGCCAGGGGGGCGGGGGACCCAAATAGAAGTTGGGGCGAGTCACATCCAGAGCGATGTGAGGCGCAGGCTCTTTCAGCGCCAGCCCGTCAGCTAACCCCGCAGGCCGACGAAAGAGGTTGGTTCAGGTTGTCGTCACTGCGGGCATTCGCCCTGTCGATTTTCGTATTCTTAGTGGTGCCCGCTGCCGCTCAGGCGCAATCCACCGGTGGAGCCGAGTACGTCCCGCCGCCGCCGGAGAACATGTCGGTCGCCGGCGGCGTCGCGCAGCTGTTGCCCGACGGCTCGGCCGCCGCTCCGGCCGACGCTCCTGAGCCCGTCAAGCAGGCCATCTGGGCCGCCAACCGCATCCAGGACATGCCGTACAAGTACGGCGGCGGCCACGCCAAGGTCGAGGACACCGGCTACGACTGCTCCGGCACGGTCTCGTACGCGCTGATCCACGCCGGCCTGCTCACGTCGCCGCTCCCGTCCGGCCCCTTCATGAGCTGGGGCGAGCGCGGCAAGGGCCAGTGGATCACCGTCTACGCCCACGGCGGCCACGCCTACGCCGTAATCGCCGGCCTGCGGCTCGACACCAGCTCCTATTCCTCGCGGACCGCCCGCAGGGGCAAGGTCATCGCGTCGACGCTCGAGCGTGGTCCCCGCTGGCGGACGACCATGCGCCCGTCGCGCGGCTTCCGCGCTCGCCATCCGCTCGGGCTCTAGCGCCCGTCCAGACCAGCGAAGGCGCGGCCACGAGGGTGGCCGCGCCCCCGCTGGACGGTACGCTTGCTCCTGCACCCCATAACCAGGAGGAAGGCCGTGCCCGGCATGGGCGGACGCATGTCCGTAGTCATCAAGGCGAAGATCAACAAGCTCCTCGACCGGGCGGAGGATCCCTCGGAGACCCTGGAGTACAGCTACCAGAAGCAGATGGAGCTGCTCCAGAACGTCAAGAAGGGCATCGCCGACGTCGTCACGTCGAAGAAGCGCCTCCAGCTCCAGCAGTCCAAGCTCGAGCAGCAGGTCGTCAAGCTCGACACCCAGGCGCGCCAGGCGCTCTCGCAGGGCCGCGAGGATCTCGCCCGCACCGCCCTCGAGCGCAAGCAGTTCGCGCAGGGTGAGCTCCAGTCGCTCGACCAGCAGGTCGCCGAGCTGGAGTCGCAGCAGGCGTCGCTGATCGAGAAGGAGCAGAAGCTGCGCTCCAAGATCGACCAGTTCCGCACCAAGAAGGAGGTCATCAAGGCGCAGTACTCGGCCGCCGAGGCCTCCGTGAAGATCTCCGAGGCCGCCAGCGGCGTCGGCGAGGAGATGGCCGACGTCGGGATGGCGATGCAGCGCGCGCTCGACAAGACCGAGGACATGCGCGCCCGCGCGGGCGCGATGGACGAGCTCGAGGCGGCCGGCGCATTCGACGACAACCTCGCGCTCGGATCGGGCACCGACGACATCGACAAGGAGCTGCACCAGCTCACGTCCCAGAGCGCGGTCGACGACGACCTCGAGCGCCTGAAGGCCGAGCTCGGCAGCGGCCCCTCGCAGCCGCAGCAGTCGCTGGAGTCCGGCGAACGGGAGCGCGAGGCGTGATCGTCCGGATCGCGACCGAGAGCCAATACCGCCTCCCCGAAGATGACGCCGAGCGCCTCAACGGGCTCGACAACGACGCCGTCACGGCGGTCGAGGCGGGCGACGAGGACCGCTTCCACGAGGTCTTCGAGCAGATGCTCGAGCTCGTCCGGCGCGCCGGGGAGCCGCTCGGCGAGGACGAGCTCGAGGAGTCCGACGTGATCCTGCCGCCGCCCGACCTCTCGTTCGTCGAGGCGGCTGCCGAGTTCACCGGCGAAGGCTTGATCCCGGACTGAGCTAGGCCGGGACCACCGCCCGGTCGAGCACGGCCATGAACGCCCGGGACCACTCGGGCATGTCCGGCCAGCCGCGGCAGGAGACCATGTTGCCGTCGACGACGTCCGGCGCGTCCACGAAGGTCGCGCCGGCGTTCTCCATGTCGCCCTGCAGCGGCGGGAAGGCGGCCGTGCGGCGGCCCTGCAGCAGCCCGTAGACGGCGGGCACCTGCGGACCGTGACAGACCGTCCCGACCGGCAGGTCGCGGGCGAAGAAGTGCTCGGTGATGCGGCGGACATCGGGGTCGGTGCGGATGTACTCGGGCGCTCGGCCGCCCGGGATCACGAGCGCGCCGTAGCGCTCGAGGTCGACCTCGGCGAACGCGACGTCGACCGCGAGCCGGCGCCCCGGCTTCTCCGAGTAGGCGTCGAAGCCCTCGTCGAAGTCGTGCACGACGAGCTGGACGGGGCGCCGGGTGGGGGCGGCGACGTGGACCTCCCAGCCGGCTTCGCGCAGCCGGTACAGGGGGTACATCGCATCGAGGTCCTCGGCGGCGTCGCCGGTGATCATGAGCGCGCGCGGCATCGCTCCTCCTGGGTTCGTCGGGCGGCTCGACGAATGCTAGACCGGGATGCCCCAGAGGGGGAACCAGCGCTCGAGCTCGGGCTCGACCGGCAGGTCCTGCCCGATCTGGGCCTTCAGCCGGAGCTCGCGCTCGTTGTCGCGCTGCTGCTCGCCGCCGGCGGGCACGAACGGGTAGAACGCGCCGCGCTTGTAGTTGTAGATCCAGTAGACGGGGCGGTTCTTCTCGTCGCGGAACGCGAACACGGCGGCCAGGATGCGGTCGCCGTACCCGCCGCCCTGGATCTCGTTGGAGACGGCGTTGACCCCGACGACGAGGTCCTCGAAGTCGGGGTCGCCGATGACCATCCAGCGATAGCCGTGCTCGTCGTCGGTGCTCTCGACGCTGCCGGCGTTCTCCGAGCCGGTGCTGCGGACGATCTCCTCCATGTCGCGCACGAGTTGCTCGAAGTCGGCGGTGGCGAGCGGCTGGAAGACGATCGCCGCCTTGCCGGTGCTCTTGAGGCTGAGCTCCATGTCCATCTTCACGTAGGCCGTCGACATCGCGAACAGGCGGTCAGGCGCGGGCTGCTTGAGCTCGCGCTTGCCGCGGAGGACGTCGAGGAAGCCCACGGGCTAGGCCGCGATCTGGCCCTGCAGCTGCGCCTCGAGACGGGCGAGGGCGGCGATCCGCTTCTCCATCGGCGGGTGGGTCGCGAACAGGCCGGAGACCTTGCCCTTGGCGGCCGGGAAGATGAAGAAGGCCTGGAGCTCGCTGGAGGCGCGCAGGTCCTTCTCCGGGATGCGGTGCATGCCGCTCGAGATCTTCGTCAGGGCCGAGGCGAGCGCGCTCGGCCGGCCGGTGATGATCGCCGCGCCGCGATCCGCCGCGAACTCGCGGTAGCGCGACAGGGCCTGCATGAGCAGGAACGAGACCACGTAGACCACGAGGGAGACGAGCAGCAGCACGAGGAAGCTCGGGTTGTCGTCGTCGTCGCCCATTGAGCCGCCGCCGAAGAAGAAGCCGAACTGCACGATGTAGGCCGCGATCGTGGCGAAGAAGCCGGCGAGCGTCATCACCAGCACGTCGCGGTTGGCGACGTGGGTGAGCTCGTGCGCCATGACGCCCTCGAGCTCGGCCGGGGAGAGCAGCTCCATGATCCCCGTCGTCGCGCATACGGTGGCCGACTTGGGCGAGCGCCCGAGCGCGAACGCGTTCGGCATGCGCGTGTTGGCGACCGCCACCCTCGGCTTCGGCAGGTCGGCCTGCACGCACAGCCGCTCGATCATCGCGTGCAGCTGCGGGGCCTCCTGGGGAGAGACCACGCGCGCGCCCATGGCCGCGAGCGCGAGCTTGTCCGAGGCGAACAGGTTCAGCGCGGCGAGCCCGCCGGCGATGATCGCGACGGTGATCCCGCTCGCGCCGACGGCGAGCAGCGTGACGACGAGCACGACGTAGACGAGCCCGAGCAGGAAGATCGTGACCGCCATCCGGACCTGAAGGCCGGTGTCCTTGCCGAACGAAGTGGGTCTGGGCATGTGAGGAGAAATGGTGGCAGACGCCAGACCCCCTTGAGCAACTTCATTAACCCGGCCGTGGCGGCTGGTACATTCCGGCCCGCCGAGTCCACGGGGTGACCAGCCCGTGGAGCGGGGGAACCGATCGAAGTTCCGGGGCGAATCGCGGCCTGCTGGCCGCGTAGCGCACGTCGCGAGCCCGACAGCTAACCCCGTAGGCACACTCAATGACCGGCTCGTCGCGCACTCGCAGAAAAGCCCTGCAATCTGCAGGATTCCTTGCACGCTCCATAACGAGGGGCGTCACCCTGGAGTCCCGGCCGGGAGGCGCCTAGCATGGCGCGCCGAATGGCTCGACGTATCGGCCTCCTGCTCGCGGTGGCGGCGCTGCCGTTTGCCCTCTGGGCTGTCCTGCCGCTGGTCTCCACCGGCCAGAGCCCGGACTCGCTCCAGCGCCAGATCGACCGCAAGCGCGACCAGATCGAGTGGCGCAAGGGGCGCGAGAACGTCCTGACCTCCCAGATCAGCGGCTTCACGCAGAGGATCAACACGTTGCAGGCCGACATCACGGTGCTGCAGACGAAGCAGGTCCGCCTCGAGGCCGACCTCGAGGCCAAGCGCGCCGAGCTCGCCCGCATCCAGGAGGAGCTGCGGCGCGAGCGGCTGCACCTGGCCCGGCTGCGGACCCGGCTCGCGGAGGCGCGCGTCGAGCTCGCGAACCGCCTGGTGGAGCTCTACAAGCAGGACGCGCCGGACGTGGTCACCGTCGTGCTCGAGTCCGACGGCTTCGCCGACCTGCTGGAGCGCACGGAGTTCATGCAACGCACCTCGGCGCAGGACGCCCGGATCATCTCGCGCGTGCGGGTGGCGAAGGCGGAGTCGATCGAGACCGCCGCCAAGCTCGACCGGCTGGAGAAGCGGGCCGAGGAGGTGGCGAAGGCGATCGAGGCCGAGGTCGCCGAGGTCGCCGCGATCAAGGGCCAGCTCGTCAACCGGCGCGACAGCTACGCCTCCGCGCGCTCGGGCAAGTACAACCTGCTGGCCAGCACCCGCGCCGACCGGCACGAGCTCGAGGACCACGTCGAGTCGCTTGAGCGCGAGCAGGCCGCGGTGATCGCCAAGCTGCAGGGCCCGTCGGCGGTGGCCGGCCCGATCCGTCAGGGCTCGAGCGGGCTGATCTGGCCCGCCAACGGCTCGATCTCGTCCGGGTTCGGCTACCGCTGGGGCCGCCTGCACGCCGGCGTCGACATCCCTCTTCCCGAGGGCACGCCGCTGCGCGCGGCGGCGAGCGGCAGCGTCGCCATCGCCGGCTGGGTCGGCGGCTACGGCAACTACACGTGCATCCAGCACAGCGGCTCGCTTTCCACCTGCTACGGCCACCAGTCGAGCATCAGCGTGTCCGTCGGTCAGAGCGTGAGCCAGGGCCAGGTCATCGGCCACTCCGGCAACACCGGCCACAGCACCGGCCCGCACGTGCACTTCGAGGTGCGGATCAACGGGTCGCCGGTGGATCCGCTGGGTTATCTGTAGCCGCGGTCGTACCCTAAGTGCGGCATGCAGCCCGAGCTGGATCTAGGGCCCATCACGCTCCAGACGTTCGGCCTCATGATGGGGCTGGGCTTCGTCGTGGCCGGGATCGCCGCTGCGCAGTTCCTGAAGGAGCTCGACAAGCCCGTCGACTGGGCCTACGAGATGGTGTTCGCGGCGCTCGTGGGCGGGATCGTCGGCGCGCGGCTGTGGTGGATCGCCGAGAACTGGTCCGACGCGCAGGGCGACCTGCTCGGCAGCCTCTTCTCCGGCTCCGGCCTGGTCTGGTACGGCGGGGCGCTCGGCGGCGCGGCAGGGGTCATCCTCTGGGCCTGGCGGCGCAACTGGCTCACGCTGCAGATGCTCGACGTCGCGGCCGTGCCGCTCGCCGCGGGGTATGCCATCGGCCGCATCGGCTGCCAGCTCGCGGGCGACGGCGACTACGGCATCCCGTGGGACGGCCCGTGGGCGATGGCGTATCCGAACGGGACGGTGCCCACCACCGAGGAGGTCCACCCGACCCCGGTCTACGAGACGATCACGATGGGCATCGTGGCGCTGCTGCTGTGGCGCTGGCGGCACCGCTGGCAGCCCGGCACGCTGTTCGCGCTCTACCTGATCCTGGCCGGCACCGAGCGCTTCCTGGTCGAGTTCGTGCGCCGCAACGAGGACGTCCTCTTCGGCCTCACCCAGCCGCAGCTGCTCTCGCTCGTGATGATCGCCGCCGGCGGGATCTGGCTCTGGGTCCGCCGCCCGGCGCCCGCGCCGGCGCCGGCGCGCGCATAAGCTGCGCCGTCGTGTATCCACAGGACTCCTCGGTCGAGGACGGCGTGTTGAGCGTCGGCGGCTGCGACGCCCGCGAGCTGGCGCGGGAGTTCGGCACGCCCGCCTACGTCGTGGCGGAGGCCGACCTGCGGGCGCGGGCCCGCGTGTTCGTCGCCGCGCTCGCCGCGGCGCACGACGGCCCCGGCGAGGTCGTGTTCGCGTCGAAGGCGTTCCCGTGCACCGCGGTCCTGCGGGTGTTCGCCGAGGAGGGGCTCGGCTGCGACGTCGCGTCGGGCGGCGAGCTGCACCTCGCGCTGCGGGCCGGCTTCGCGCCAGAGCGCCTGTACCTGCACGGCAACGCCAAGTCCGAGGCCGAGCTGGCGTTCGCGCTGGAGGCCGGGGTCGGGACGGTGGTGCTCGACAACGAACAGGACGCCGACCGGCTGGCCGCGCTCGGCGGCGGGGTGGGTGGGAATCGCATCCTGCTCCGCGTCGTGCCGGGCGTCGACGCCGACACCCACGAGCACATCCTCACCGGCCAGGCGGGGTCGAAGTTCGGGATGGTGCCGGCCGCGGCCCGCGCGCTCGCGGAGCGGATCGACGTCGCCGGCCTGCACATGCACATCGGCTCCCAGCTGCGCTCGCTCGACCCGTACCGTCGCGCCGTGGCCGCGCTCGCCCGCGTCGGCGACTTCGACGTCTACGACCTCGGCGGCGGCCTCGCGGTCCCGTACGTGGCCGGAGAGGAGGTGCCCGAGCCGGAGGCGTGGGTCGACGCGGTGGTGGCGGCGGCGCACGCCGAGCTCGGCACCGGCAAGTCCCTGGTCCTCGAGCCGGGCCGCGCGCTGGTCGCCGCCGCGGGCGTGACGCTCTACCGGGTCGAGTCCGTCAAGCCCGGCGTGGGCGGGGAGCGGATCGTCGCCGTCGACGGCGGCATGTCCGACAATCTGCGGCCGATGCTCTATGGCGCCGCATACGAGGCAGCCGTGGCGGACCGGATGGGCGCCGGCGGTGAGGTCTGCACGGTCGTCGGCAAGCACTGCGAGTCCGGCGACGTGCTGGTGCGCGATGTGCGGCTGCCCGACCCGCGGCCCGGGGACGTGCTCGTCACGCCGGTCACCGGCGCCTACGGGCACGCGATGGCAAACAACTACAACGGCGTGCCGAGGCCGCCAGTCATCTTCTGCTCGGGCGGCGACGCGCGCGTGGTCGTCCGGCGCGAGACGTACGAGGACCTCCATGGCCGAGACGTATAGGGTCGGGCTGCTCGGCCACGGGACCGTCGGCTCGGCGTTCGCGGAGCTGCTCGCGGAGCGCGCCGACGCGATCGTGCCGATCACCGGCCTGCGCCCCGAGATCAGCGGCGTGCTCACGCGCTCGCGCGGGTCGTTCGAGGAGGTGCTCGAGGGGTCGGACATGGTCGTCGAGCTGATCGGCGGCATCGAGCCCGCGCGCGAGTACGTGCTGCGGGCGATGCGCGCCGGCAGGCACGTCGTCTCGGCCAACAAGCAGCTCCTCGCCGCCCACGGGGAGGAGCTGTGGGCGTGCGCGCGCGAGCACGGCGTGCAGCTCCGCTTCGAGGGCGCGGTGGCCGGCGTCGTGCCGGTGATCCGCGTGCTCCAGGAGTCGCTCGCCGCGGCGCGGGTGGAGCGCATCCACGGCATCGTCAACGGCACCACGAACTACATCCTCAGCGAGATGGCCGCGCGCGGGCTCAGCTACGAGGACGCGCTGCGCGAGGCGCAGGAGCTCGGCTACGCGGAGGCGGACCCGACCGACGACGTCACCGGCCGCGACGCCGCCGCCAAGATGGCGATCCTCGCCCGCCTCGCGTTCTCGACCCCCGTGCACCTCGACCAGGTCGTCTACGAGGGGATCGAGCACCTGACGGCCGAGGACATGGAGTACGCGAAGGAGCTCGGGCTCGGGCTCAAGCTGGTCGGCACCGCCGAGCGCGTCAACGGCGGCATCAGCGTGCGCGTGCACCCGGCGTTCCTGTACGCGGGTCATCCGCTGGCCTCGGTCCACGGGCCGTTCAACGCGGTCACCGTGGAGTCGGACACGATCACCGAGGTCACGCTGAGCGGCCCCGGCGCGGGCGGGCCGCAGACGGCGACCGCGGTGCTCGGCGACGTGATCTCCGCGATGATCCCGCCCGCCTCGACGCCGGAGACCACCGAGGCGCTGCCGGTGGTCAACGACATCGAGTCGGCGTTCTACCTGCACATGGAGGTCGCCGACCGGCCCGGCGTGCTGGCCCAGGTGGCCGAGCTGCTGGGGATGCAGGGCGCGTCGATCCGGTCGGTCGTGCAGAAGGGGCTCGGCGAGAACGCCCGCCTCGTGCTGATCATGCACCCGCTGCTGGAGTCGCGCTTCTACGCCGCGGTGCGGCTGATCGGCCAGCTCGACTTCGTCCGCTCGGCCCCGCGTGCGATCCGCGTCATCGACGAGGAGTTCAATTGACGGGCCTGATCGAGCGGTGGCGGGAGCGGCTGCCGTTCGGGCCCGACGACCCCGTCGTCTCGCTGTCGGAGGGGTCGACGCCGCTCGTGCTCGCCGAGCGCGTGTCCGAGCGTGCCGGGTGCGAGGTCTGGCTCAAGCTGGAGGGCGCGAACCCGACGGGATCGTTCAAGGACCGCGGCATGACGTGCGCGGTGTCGGCGGCGGTCCGGGACGGGTCCGAGGCGGTGATCTGCGCCTCGACCGGTAATACGGCGGCGAGCGCCGCCGCCTACGCGGCCCGGGCCGGGCTCACCGGCGCGGTGATCGTGCCCGAGGGCAAGATCGCCACCGGCAAGCTCGCCCAAGCGCTGATGCACGGGGCGCGCGTGGTCGCGCTGCGCGGCAACTTCGACGAGGCGCTGAAGCTCGTCCGCGAGCTCGTGCAGCGGCACCCGATCGCGCTCGTGAACTCGGTCAACCCGTTCCGGCTCGAGGGCCAGAAGACGGCGGCCATGGAGGTCGCCGAGGAGCTCGGCTCGATCGGCGCGCTGGCGATCCCGGTCGGCAACGCGGGCAACATCACCGCGTACTGGAAGGGGTTCCAGGAGGTCGACGAGCGGCCGATGATGCTCGGCTTCCAGGCCGAGGGGGCGGCGCCGCTCGTGCGCGGCGAGCCGGTGGAGGCGCCGGAGACGGTCGCGAGCGCGATCCGGATCGGCAACCCGGCGCGCTGGGAGGAGGCGATGGCGGCGATGACCGCCTCGCACGGCGCCGTCCGTGCGGTGTCCGACGCCCAGATCCTCGAGGCCTACCGGTTCCTGGCGGCGAACGAGGGCGTGTTCTGCGAGCCGGCGTCCGCCACCAGCGTGGCGGGCGTGCTCGCGCACGGCGCCCAGGGGGCCGAGCGGGTGGTCTGCGTGCTCACCGGGCACGGGCTCAAGGACCCGCAGACCGCGCTCGCGCACGCTGGGTCGGTGGTCCCGTGCGAGCCGGACATCGACGCGGTCGAGCACGCGGTCCTGGGATGAGCCGCGCTGCGGTGCGCGTGCCCGCCTCCTCGGCCAACCTCGGGCCGGGTTTCGACGTGCTCGCCGCCGCTTTGGATCTCCGGATGGAGCTGGAGGTGGAGGAGACCGGGCGGTTCGAGGTCCGCAGCGACCTCGCGATCGCGCGCGACCGCCGCAACCTCTGCGTGCGCGGGTTCACCGCGCTGCGGGCGGCCGACGGCGCGCGGTTCACGATCCGGTCGGAGATCCCGCTGTCGGGCGGGCTTGGAACGAGCGCGGCGGCGTACGTGGCCGGGCTCGCGGCCGCCGACGCGCTGAACGGCGGCGGCGCCGACCTGCTCGCGCACGCCGTCCGGCTCGAAGGCCATCCCGACAACGTGGCGGCCGCGCTGCTCGGCGGGTTCGTGGTGTGCACGGGCGCGTCGGCCGAGCGGCTCGACCCGCCGCAGGGCTCGTATGCCGAGCGCCTCGAGCCGCCGCAGGGCCCGTCTGCCGAGCGGCTCGAGCCGCCGGCGGGCCTGTCGGCCGTCCTCGTAGTGCCCGACCAGGCGGTCCGGACGGCGAAGGCGCGCGCGGCGCTGCCGCGTGAAGTGCCCATGTCCGACGCGGTGTTCAACGTCGGCCGAGCGAGCCTGCTCGTGCTCGGCCTCGCGCGCGGCGACCTCGACCTCGTCGCCCGCGGGCTCGAGGACCGGCTCCACCAGCCACGCCGCGCGTCGCTCTACCCGCGGTCGATGGACCTCGTCGAGCGGGCGCGGGAGCTCGGCGCGCTGGGCGCGACGATCTCCGGCGCAGGCCCCACCGTGCTGCTGTGGGTCCGATCCGCCGACTCCGGCGACGTCGCCGACCGGCTGCGGAGCGAGGCGGCGGGCTGGGCACGGGTGTTCGCGGTCCCGTTCGCGCGGCAGGGTGTCGAGATTGTCGGCTAAGGGGCGCCGGCGAACGTCAACTGCGGCTGGGTAGGGCAGCGGGGGGAGGAACGTGCGAGATCGTCCGTCGCCGGCGCGGCGATCGCACGAAACTCCTCGTCTGGAGGAGAAACGTGCGAAACCGCGACCGAGCGCGTCCGAAATTGCACGAAACTCCCCGGCCCGCCACCTCCCCACCCAGCTGCAGTTGACGTTCGCTCAGGCGACGACCACGACCGGGGCACCCAGCGGCACGCGGCGCATCAGCACGCGGATGTCGCGCGTGTGCGCTCGCATGCACCCGAGCGAGGCCTGGGTGCCGACGGTCTCGGGGTTCGGCGTGGCGTGGATCGCCAGGCGGTCGCCGCCGGGCCAGCCGGGCAGGAGCTTCGTCTGGTGGCCGGAGAGGGCGAGCGCGCAGCAGCCGTAGGGCGACGCGGGATTGCGCGTGTGCAGCAGGTCGGTGACCGCGAAGCGGCCGAGCGGCGTCTCGGTGCCCGGCCGCCCGACCGCCACCGGCAGCCGCCGCAGCACCCGGCGGCCGCGGCGGAGCGTGAGCTCGCGGCGCGAGCGGTCCACCCGGAGCCAGACGTCGGTCGCTCCGAGCCGCGCCGCGGACGCCCGGATCCACGCAGGCTCGCCGTTGCGCCGCTCAGCAGCCGTCACCCGCAGCCATCCGCGCCGCTCCCCGGTGACCGCGAGCACGCGCCGCGAGCCGAACTCGGTCCGCGTCCCGATCCGCGCGACGAGCTTGCCGCCCGGCGACGCCCGCAGCGCCGTCCGCCGCACCACGTGGGCCGTCCGGTACCGCCCCGCGGGCTCGGGCTCGCGGTCGGCCGACGAGGACGCGTCGACGGCGAGGAAGTGCTCCGGCTCGCCCGCCGGGCGTGGGGACTCGTCACCGCCGCAGCCCGCGACGGCGGCGCCGACCGCCGCGACGAGCGCCGCGAGCGGGCGGCTGGCGCGCATGGCGTCCAGTATGCCGCGCGGTCAGCCCGCCAGGAGCGGCTTGAGCGCCCGGCGGGCGTCGCGCAGGCCGATCCGGCCGAGCACCTCGTCGGCCAGCGCCAGGTAGTCGGCGCCGAGGTCGGGCCGGTGGTCGAGGATCGAGAGCCCCCGCTCGGCCGACTCCGCGTACGCGATCGAGGACCGGATCACGGTCTTGAACACCTTGTCGCCGAACGCCTCGCTCAGCTGCTCGTAGGCCTCGCGCGAGTGGACGGTGCGCATGTCGGCGATGTTCATCACCACGCCGAGCCACTCGAGGTCCGGGTTGTAGAAGTCCTTCGCCTGCTCGATGACGTCGAGCGCTCCCTGCACGCCCTGCAGCGCGAAGTACTGCGCCTCCGAGGAGATCAGCGCCCAGTCGGCGGCCACCAGGCCGTTGATCGTGAGCAGCCCGAGCGCCGGCGGGCAGTCGATGAGCACGACGTCGTGCTGCTTGCGGGCGTCCTTGAGCGCCTTGCGGAGCACCAGCTCGCGCCCCATCTTGCCCGACAGCGAGCGCTCGACCTCGGCGAGGATCGGCGTGGCGGGCACGATGCCGTCGTGGACGGCGGCCTTCGCCTTGGCGTCGCCGGCCAGCACGTCGGCGATCGTGGGGCTCGCGTCAGCGGGGACGTCGAAGTAGTCCGACAGGTTGCCCTGCGGGTCCAGGTCGATGGCGAGGACGTCCAGCCCGACGCGCCGGAGCACGTCGGCGAGGGTCCGCACCGTGGTGGTCTTGCCCGTGCCGCCCTTGAGCGACAGGACCGCGATCGTCTCGGCCATAAGAAGCCGAGCACGATACCGTCAGCCCGGCGGCGGTCTCGCTACTCGCTGGTGACCGCGGGGGCCGTCACGGGCGAGCCGACCGTGGCGGTGTCCATGTAGAACAGCGTGTGGCGGCCGATCGCGACCTCGTCGCCGTCCGCCAGCGGGCTCCACTCCACGCGCCGCCCGTTCACGTAGATGCCGTTGAGCGAGCGATCGTCGAGCACGCGGACGCCCTCGGCCTGGTTGACGACGAGCGCGTGGCGGCGCGAGACGGTGGCGTCGTCGAACCGCAGGTCGGCGGCCATCGAGCGCCCGATCCGGGTCCACTCACGGGAGATCGCGACCACCACGTGGCGGCCGCTCTCCTCGTAGGCGAGGTACTTGCCGGGCGCGGACAGGCCCGCCCGGGCGTCTTCGACCCAAGCCGGCCGTTCGCGCTGCGGAGCCTGCGGCTCGCCACCTTCGAGGGGCATCGGCCCGGTGTTCTCGGCGTCGCTGATGCGCTCTTCCATGGGTCCGCCTTCCGATCTTAGGGACCGGGTCAATGGAGGGGTCTCGGTGCCCGTCGCGAACCACGTTCAAACCATGCTCGCGCTCACCCGCCGCAACCCCCTCGTGGAGATCTCTCTCCTCCGCCAGAGCGTAGGCGCCCTCAGCGCCCGCCGCCTCGGGTGCGTGCACTGCCATCGTACCCCGCTGGTCGGCGAAATCGTCCACATGTACGGCGAGCGACTGGTGTGCGAGCTGTGCCGTCCGCTGCATCGCGAGCCGCCGGCGAGCACCGAGTCGGTGCGCTCTCCCGAGCACCAGCGCGCCGTCCGGGCGTGTGCACGGTCCGCCTGATTATGCTTCGGCCGCCGTGGACCCCATCAGCGCCAGCGTCACGATCGGCCGGCCTCGTGAAGAGGTGTTCGCCTACCTCTCGGACATCGCGAACCACGCGGAGTTCAGCGACCACTACCTGAAGGACTGGCGGCTGACGCGGATCGACTCGGTCGGCCGCGGGGCTGGTGCGCGATTCAAGGTCGACGTCCCGCTCCAGCGCTTCTCGTGGGCCGACATGACGTTCGTCGTCGTCGAGCCCCCGCACCGGATCGTCGCCGTCGGCCGCGGCGGCAAGTACAACCGGATCAAGACCACGGCGATCTGGACGCTTGACAACGCGCCGAACGGTGGGACCGACGTCGAGTACATGGTCGAGTCCGAGCCGGCGCTGCCGAGCGACCGCTTCATGGAGGCCGTCAGCCGCCAGCAGGGCTGGTTCAAGCGCAAGGTCCGCAAGGCCATGCAGCGCCTGCAGGCGATCCTCGAGGAGGACGAGGACCGCGGGGCGCGCGCGACTGTGTCCGGCCTTTAGACTCCGGCGGCGATGGCGTTCCGCATCGTCCTCTCCACGGCGCTGGTCCTGTTCGCCGCCGGCTGCGGGAGCAGCAGCACCGCGACGGTCGCCGAGACCGAGGGCCTGTACCTCGACATCAACGGCCTGAAGTACCAGATCGAGATGTCGCGGTACATGAACCAGAACGACGTCGAGGACTCCGAGTACCTCATCGGCCTGCCCGAGGGCACCGAGCAGCCGAGCCCTGACGAGACGTGGTTCGGCGTCTGGGTGCGGGTCGAGAACACGTCCGAGGACGAGACGCGCCCCGCGGCCAACCAGTGGGAGATCCACGACACGCAGGAGAACGTCTACCGGCCGATCGCCGTCGACGCGGAGATCAACCCGTTCGTCTACGAGGCGGTCGACGTGCCGCCCAAGACCGTGCTGCCGCTGGCCAGCTCGGCAGCCGGCCAAGGCCCGATCCAGGGCTCGCTGCTGCTGTTCAAGCTCAAGCAGGAGTCGCTGCAGAACCGCCCGCTGGAGCTGAAGTTCTCCAACGGGGGCGGCAGCACCGAAGGCACGTACGACCTGGATTTGTAGCCCTTGACGCCGTCCAGGCGTCGCTTTGAAACCAACGGTCGCCGTCCGGGCGACCGTAACCGGCGCTTCGCGCCTCAACCGACTGCGGCGTCGATGACCTGCGCGGCGGCGGGCGCGGCGACCTCGCCTCCCGCTCCCTGGGCGATCAGCAGCACGCAGACCGCGATCCGCGGGTTGCGCGCCGGCGCGTAGGCGGTGAACCAGGCGTCGGTGTCGGTGACGTCCTCCTCCGGCGGCGGCTCTCCGGGCTCGACGGGGACGGGATCCTCGTTGACGGTCGAGCGCAGCTCGGCGGTGCCGGTCTTGCCCGCGACCGTCACGCCGTCGAGCGCCGCGCCGACGCCGGTCCCGCCGGTCACGACCGCGCGCATCGCGCGGCCGACGAAGCGAGCGGTCCCGGGCGAGACCGCCTGGCCGGCCTCGGTCCGCTCGCCCTTGCGCAGGGTCGGCCGCATCAGGCGGCCGTCCTCGCCGATCGCGGCGGCGATCAGCGCCATCTGGAGCGGCGTCGTGAGCACCTTCCCCTGGCCGATGGCGGTCGAGCCGAGCGCGAGGTCGTCGCCGATCTCGGCCGCCGCCGGGATCGTCGAGCGCGCCGCGCCCGCCAGCACGGGATCGGCGTTGAACCCGAAGTGCTCGGCGGCGGCGACCAGCTTCTCGGCGCCGACCTCGGCCCCCATCGGCGCGAACACCGAGTTGCACGAGTGGGCGAAGGACGCGATCAGCGAGCCGCCGCACGACTCGCCGTGGGCGTTCTTCAGTTCGACGCCCTCCAGCGTCGCCGCCGTCTGCACCGGGAACTGCTCGTTCCGGCGGACGGTCTTGGCCTCCAGCGCCGCGGATAGCGTGATGATCTTGAACACCGAGCCCGGTGGCTGCGGGGCCGAGAACGCGACGCCGCTGAGCGCGAGCACCTCGCCGGTGCGTGGCCGCACCGCCGCGATCCCGCCGTAGCGCCCCGCGAGCGCCGTGACCGCGGCGCGCTGCACGTCGGGGTCGATCGCGGTGCGCACGCTGCGGCCCGGCCGCGGCGGCGCGCTCGCCAGCACACGCACGCCCGCCAGCAGCTCCCCGCCCGGGAGGCCGGCGAGCTCGGCGTCGAACTCCCGCTCCAGGCCGGTGAGGCCCACCGGCGCGCCGTCCGGCACGCCGCGCGCGGCGAGCTCCTCGGCCCGCTCGGGCGGCGCGGGGCCGACGCGGCCGGCGATCTCGGAGGCGAGCGGGTCGAGGTCGGAGAGCCGCTCGTCGCCCTTGGCGATCGCGGTCCCGTCGCGGGCCATGATCGTCTCGCGCTCCGGCATCCGCGTGTTGCGGCCCAGCTTCTCGCCCGGCCGCAGGCCCGGGAACGCGAGGTGCGGCGCCCAGATGACGGCGGGCTCGCCGTCGACGCCCTCGCCGACCGGGAGCGTGACCGTCGCCTCGAGGTCGCCGAACACGCGCGTGCGCAGCTCGAACGGCACGGTGACCGACTCCTCGCGGATCTCGCGCGGGCGCCCTGCCCGCATGCGGCTCAGCGTCGCGGTCACCCGCGCGCGGCGGTACTCGCGCGCGAACCGGCGCACCGAGGTCTCCGCCCGCGACTGCGGTGTGAGCAGCGAGTACATCGTCGCGTAGTCCTCGCGCTCCCAGGCATCGGCGAAGCGGATCGCCAGGCGGCGCTCGGACGGCTCGTGCACGCCGCCCGCCACCAGCCCGCCCGCGAACGCCCCGGCTGCGAGCACGAGCAGGGGAACGAGCCGCCGCAGGCGTCGGGACCGCGGAGGGGAGGTCGAGGGGCGGGTCACGACCATCGGGCGCCGACCAGAGTAGGACCGCGTAGGCTCGGCGTCCCTTGACTGGCATCGACTGGGTGATTGTTGGCGCGGTTGTGCTGCTCGGGCTCTTTGGGTGGGCGCAGGGCTTCGTCGCCGGGGTCCTGGCCCTCGTCGGGTTCGCCGCCGGGGCGTGGCTCGGCACCCGGATCGCCCCGCTGGTGCTGGAAGGCGGGCGCGAGTCGACCTGGGCGCCTGCCTTCGCGCTGGTGGGCGCGATCGTCGCCGGCGGCGTGCTCGCGGCGAGCTTCGAAGGGGTGGGAGCGCGGCTGCGCGCCAGATTCTCGTCGCCCGCCTTCGCGGCCGTCGACGGCGCCCTCGGCGCCGTCCTGACGGCGTGCGTCGGGCTGCTCGTGGCGTGGGTCTTGGGCGCCGTCGCGCTGCGCGCGGGACCCGACATCCGGCGCGACGTGCAGCGCTCGGCGATCCTCCGCCAGCTCAACGCGGTGCTCCCGCCGACCGGCCCGCTCCTCAACACGCTGCGCGCGCTCGACCCGTTCCCGCGGATCGACGGCCCCGCGGCGCGGGTGCCCGCGCCGCAGCCCGAGATCGCGCGCGACCCGGAGGTCCGCGCCGCCCGGGCGAGCGTGGTGAAGATCCTCGGGACCGCCTGCGGAGTGGGCGTCGAGGGGTCCGGGTGGGTCGCGTCGCCCGGCGTGGTGGTCACGAACGCGCACGTGGTGGCCGGCCAGGACGACACGCAGGTGCTGCCCGAGGGGTCGGACCCGGGGCTCCCCGCGCAGGCGATCGCGTTCGACTCCGACAACGACCTCGCGGTCCTGCGCGTGCATGGGCTCGACGCGCCGCCGCTGGAGATCGCGCGCGACCCCGAGTCGGGCACGTCGGCCGCGATCCTCGGCTTTCCGCTCAACGGCCCGTACGACGTTCGCGCCGGCCGGCTCGGCCAGACGCGCGAGGTCGTGAGCCAGGACGCGTACGGGCGCGGGCCCATCCGCCGCGAGATCGTCTCGCTGCGCGGCGCCGTGCGGTCCGGCAACTCCGGCGGCCCGATGGTGGACGGCGCCGGCCGGGTCGTGACCACGATCTTCGCGGCGACGACAAGCGGGCCGCGCGGGGGCTACGGCGTCCCGAACGCGATCGTGCGCGCGAGGCTGGCCGCCGCGTCCGGGCCGGTCTCGACGGGGCCATGCGGTGGCTGAGCTACCCTGCGCGGACCCATGGGCAAGACGCTGGTCATCGCCGAGAAGCCGTCCGTCGGCCGCGATCTGACGCGGGCGCTCCCGGGTGCCTTCCAGAAGCACGAGGGGTATCTGGAGTCCGACGCGCACGTCGTGACGTGGGCGGTCGGCCACCTCGTGCAGCTCGCCGAGCCGGACGAGTACGACCCAAAGTTCAAGAAATGGCGGATGGCGGACCTGCCCATCGTGCCGGACGAGTTCCGGCTCGTGGTCCGCGACGAGCGCTCGAAGAAGCAGTTCGGCGTGATCTCCAAGCTGCTGCGGCGCGACGACGTCGACGAGGTCATCAATGCGTGCGACGCCGGCCGCGAAGGCGAGCTGATCTTCGCCTGGACCTACGAGAAGGCGAACGCGAAGAAGCCCGTCGAGCGGCTGTGGCTGTCGTCGATGACCTCTGCCGCGATCAAGCAGGGCTTCGACGGGCTGCGCCCGGCGTCGGAGTTCGCGCGGCTCGAGGAGGCGGCGCGGTCGCGGTCTGAGGCGGACTGGATCGTCGGGATGAACTCCACGCGCGCCGCGACGATCCGGCTGCGGTCGTCATTCGACGGCGCCGTGTCGCTGGGGCGGGTCCAGACCCCGACGCTGGCCATCCTCGCGCGCCGCGAGGAGGAGATCCGCGCGTTCGTACCGGAGCCGTACTGGCTCGTCGACGCGGCGTTCGAGCCGTCGGAGGGCGAGCGGGGACGGCAGTACCACGGCCGCTACCACGCGGGGGCGCAGCCGCGGCTCAAGACGGCCGACGAGGCGGCGGCGATCGTCGCGGCGGTCCGCGACCAGCCGGGCGAGATCACGAAGCTCGAGACGTCGACCAAGAAGGAGCAGGCGCCGCTCCTCTACGACCTGACGTCCCTGCAGCGCGACGCCAACACTCGCTACGGCTTCTCCGCGCGCCGCACGCTGGCAGCGGCGCAGCGGCTGTACGAGGAGCACAAGGCGCTGACGTACCCGCGCACCAACTCCCGCTTCCTGCCCGGCGACATGGTGGGCGAGCTCAAGCCGACCGCGGAGCTCGTGGGCCGCCAGCGCGAGTACGCGCGCGCGGCGGAGTACGTGACCGGGCTCGACGTGCTGCCGCTCGGCCGCGTGGTCAACGACGCGAAGGTCACCGACCACCACGCGATCATCCCGACCAACTCCTCGCACCCGGTCGACCGGATGAGCGACGACGACCGGCGCATCTACGACATGGTCGTCCGCCGGTTCTTGGCCGTCTTCCACCCCGACGCGGTGTTCGAGAACACGCGGCTGGAGACCACGGTCGCGTCGCACGTGTTCCGCACGCGCGGGCGCGTCTTGGTCGTGCCGGGCTGGCGCGCCGTGTACGGCGAGGGGCTGTCCGACGGGACCTCGGCCGAGGACGACGACGGCGGCGGCGACCAGCAGCTCCCGAAGGTGTCGCAGGGGGAGGACGTCCGGACGCTCGAGGTCGAGTCGCTGGAGAAGGAGACCAAGCCGCCGCGGCGGTACTCCGACGCGTCGCTGCTGGCGGCGATGGAGACCGCGGGCAAGCTCGTGGACGACGATGAGCTGCGCGAGGCCATGAAGGACTCCGGGATCGGCACGCCGGCGACGCGGGCGGCGATCATCGAGCGGCTGATCGACGTCGGCTACGTCGAGCGCGAGGGGCGCTCCCTGGTCGCGACCGAGAAGGGCACCAACGTCATCAAGTTCCTCGGCGAGCACGCGCTGACCTCGCCGTCGATGACCGGCGACTGGGAGCACCGGCTGGGGCGGATCGAGGAGGGCGAGGAGTCGCGCCAGCGGTTCATGCACGACATCGCCGCGTTCGCGCGCGAGACCGTCGGAGTTCTCGACGAGAAGCTCAAGGAGGTCCGCGTCCCGCGGGCCAACCTCGGGCCGTGCCCGGTCTGCGGGCGCGACATCGTGGAGAACCGCAAGGGCTTCTCGTGCTGGTCGCGCGAGGATCCCGGCTGCGGGTTCGTGATCTGGAAGTCCAAGGCCGGCAAGACGCTGCCGGTGGCCGTGGCGCGCGAGCTGATCGCGACGGGGCGGACCGAGAAGCCGGTGACGGGCTTCAAGGGCCGCTCAGGCCGCTCGTTCCGGGCCAAGCTCGCGCTGATGCAGGCCGAGGACGGCAAGTGGCGGGTGGAGTTCGACGAGCCGTGGGCCCGCGAGGGGGCGAAGCCGCCCGAGGGCGAGGAGCAGCCGGCGGGCGAGGACGCGGCCGCCCAGGCCGCCTGAGCGCCCGGCGGGACGAACTTCGGGCATGTAGGGAGGCGGGATCGAGGCCCGCGCGGGTCGAGTGTCCAGTTGTTTCCCTTTACGGGCGAAAAGTGGACACTCGATGGTCGAGTGCTCAGTTAATACGCCTCAGGCCCACTAACTCGACACTCGGCAGGCCGGGCGGACGATCCACCGCTTCCCTACCCAGCCGCAGTTGACGTTCGCGACGCTGTCCGGAAGCGGACCGCGGAAACCGCGAACCGGTCCGCGCTCAGACCGACGGCTCGCCCTGACGCGCCGGGCCGGCGGGCGCGACGTGGGCGACCGCGGGGGTGGCGGGGCGGCCGACCAGGGCGCGCCAGAATGCGACGAAGCCCGCGGAGACGAGCGCGACGATCTCGGCGATCGCGCTCTGCTGGTACGACTCGACGAGCACCGCCTCGACCTCGGGAACCGCGCCTGCACCGGACTCGTGACTCCACGCCACGTAGAGGTCCTCGCTACCCACGACCTCGGCCAGGTTCGCGGCCAGGACGAGGTCGGCGTCCGTGTGGTCCATCGGCAGATGAAGATGCGGCATCTCTCGGAGCTCCCGTAGCTGTTCCCGTATCCGAGGTAACGGCATCCAGCCTCGCAACTTGAGCCACAAACGGCTCCCGTACATCCGTCCAGTTCCGGGCGAATCTCCGGTGCGAGCGGCGAGCCGCGCCAACGCGTCTGGTCCGCGCGCGACCCTGTAGGGCCGCCATGCCACTCACGCTGATCACCGGACCTGCCAACGCGGCCAAGGCCGGCGCCGTCCTCGACCGCTTCCGCGCGGCGCTGCCGCGGGAGCCGGTGCTGGTGGTCCCGACTCCGGCCGACGCCGAGCACTACCAGCGCGAGCTGGCCGCCGAGGGGATCGTGCTCGGGGCCGAGGTCGCGACGTTCTCCCGGCTGGTGCGCGTGCTCGCCGAGGCGACCGGGGTGCGTCCCCGCGTGCTCGGCTCGGTGGCGCACGAGCGGGTGGTGCGGGCCGCGGTCGCGGACACGCGGCTGGACGCGCTGGCGCGGTCGGCCGCCGCGCCCGGCTTCGCGACGGCCGCCGGGTCGCTGTTCGCGGAGCTCGGCCGGTCGCTGGTCGGGCCCGCGCGGTTCGCGCAGGCCATCCGCGACTGGCCTGACGCGCCTGCCCACGCCTCCGAGCTCGCCGCCCTCTACTCGGCCTACCACCGGCGGCTGGAGCGGCTCGGCGTCGTCGATCGCGAGGGGCTGGCGAAGGCGGCGCTCGACGCGCTGCGCCAGCGGCCCGCCGCGTGGGGCGCGAGACCGGTGTTCCTCTACGGGTTCGACGACCTGACGCCGCTGCAGCGCGACGCGGTCGAGACGCTGGCGCGGCACGCCGACGTGTGCGTCGCGCTCGCCTACGAGCCCGGGCGGGAGGCGTTCGCGAGCCGGGCGGCGACGGTCGAGCTGCTCAAGCCGCTGGCCGAGCGCCTCGAGCTGCTCGAGGACCGCTCGGAGCACTACGCGCCCGCCGCCCGCGCCGCGCTCCATCACCTCGAGCGCCGGCTGTTCGAGCCGGAAGCCGACCGGATCGCGCCCAACGGCGCCGTCCGCCTGCTGGAGGCGGGCGGCGAGCGCGCGGAGGCCGAGCTCGTCGCCGCCGAGGTGCTCGAGCTGATGGGCGCCGGCGTGCTGCCCGACGACATCGCCGTGCTGGTCCGGGGCGGCGCGGGCGAGGCCGAGGTGCTCGCGCAGGTGCTCGAGAGCTACGGCGTCCCGGTCGGCCTCGAGCGCTCGATCCCCCTGGCCCGCACGAGGCTCGGCGCGGGAGTGCTCGCCGCCGCCCGGGCGGCGCTGCCCGGCGGCACGGCGGCGGACGTCCTGACCTGGCTGCGCACCCCCGGCCGGCTCGCCGATCCGACCGTCGCCGACCGCCTCGACGCCCAGGTCCGGCGAGCCGAGCTCAAGACGGCGGCGGAGGCGCGCCGAGCGCTCGGCGCCGGCGCGCCGGCGCTCGAACAGCTCGCGGGGGCGGCCGGGCCCGACTTCCTCGACGCGATCGTGGCCGAGGCGGACGCGATCTGGACGGCTCCGCATCGTCGCGCCGCGGCCGTCCTCGGCCCCGACGAGGCGGCGGACGCCCGCGCCGCCGCCGCGCTGCGGTCGGCCGCCGACCAGCTGCGCGGGCTCGCCGAGAGCGACCCGGCGCTCGTCGGCTCGCCCGCCGACATCCTCACGGCCCTCGCCGAGGTGCCGGTGCGGGAGCCGGGCGTGCCGGGCTCCGTGCTCGTCGCCGATCCGCTCGCGATCCGGGCCCGCCGCTTCCGCGCCGCCTTCGTCTGCGGTCTGCAGGAGGGCACCTTTCCGCGGCACCCGGTGCCCGAGCCGTTCCTCGACGACGCAGCGCGCGCGAGCCTGGCCCGCGCCACCGGGCTCGTGCTGCCTCGTCACGAGGACGTCCTCGCCCGCGAGCGCTACCTCCTCTACGCCGCGGTCTCGCGCCCCGAGGAGGTCCTCTTCCTGTCGTTCCGCTCGTCGGACGAGGAGGGCAACCCGGCGCTGCCGTCGGCGTTCGTGGACGACGTCCGGGCGCTGTTCACCGGCGAGCTGTGGGAGCGGCGGGGGCGCCGCCTGCTGGCCGAGGTCACCTGGCCGCCGGGGGCCGCGCCGACCCCGCACGAGCTCCGCCGCGCCCGTGCCGCCGCCGAGGCCCACCCGGAACCGCCGCCGCTGGCTCCCCCGCAGACGGCGGCAGCCCTCTCCGTCCTCGCCGCCCGCGAGAACGAGGCGGCCCGAGGGCTTGAGACGTTCGCCGGCTGCGGCGTCCGCTGGCTGGTCGAGAGCGTGCTCCGCCCGCAGCCCGCGGAGCCGGACCCCGAGCCGATGCGGCGCGGCTCGATCGCCCACGCCGTGCTCGAGCAGACGCTCCGCCGGCTCGGCGACCGGGAGGGCTCCGGCCGGCTCACCGCGGCGTCGCTGCCGGTCGCGCTCGAGGAGCTCGGCGCGGCGATGGCCGAGCGGCGCGCCCAGGCGGCCGGCACCCGCGCCCGGGCCATGCTGCGCGAGCTCGAGGTGGACCTCCGGCGGCTGCTCACCCACGAGGCCGAGTGCGGCGCCGGCCTCGAGCCGCGCCATCTGGAGTGGAGCTTCGGCCGCGAGGGCGACGAGCAGGGGCCGCTCCCGCTCCCCGGCACGAGCCTCGGGGTGACCGGGCGCGTGGATCGGATCGACGTCGACGCCGGCGGTCGTGCCCTGGTGCGCGACTACAAGGGGCGGCGGGTGAGCGCCGGCGCCCGCTGGGAGCGCGACAGCAAGCTCCAGGTCGCGCTCTACGCGGTTGCGGTTCGCGACCTCCTGGGGCTGGAGACCGTCGGCGCGCTCTACCAGCCGGTCGGCGCTCGCGACGTCCGCCCGCGCGGGCTGGTGCGCGATGACGTCCCCGGCCGCTACGTGAACGGCGACGTGGTGGACGGGGAGACGTTCGACGCCGCGCTCGACACAGCGCGCGCGATCGCGGGCCGCGCGGCGGCAGACCTGCAGGCCGGCCGGATCCGCGCCTGCCCCGACGCCTGCACGCCCAACGGCGGCTGCGCCTATCCCGGGATCTGCCGCGCCGCGGAGGGCGCGACGGACGAGGAGCCGGCGGCGTGACCGCGCTCGCCGCAGAGCCCGTGGATGGCGTGCGCTTCACGCCGGAGCAGCGCGCCGCGATCGAGGACCGCGCCGGCTCGGCGCTGCTCGCCGCCAACGCGGGCTCGGGCAAGACCGCCGTCATGGTCGAGCGCTTCGTGGAAGCCGTGCTGCAGGACGGCGTCGCGGTGGGGTCGATCCTGGCGCTGACGTTCACGGAGAAGGCCGCCGGCGAGCTGCGCGAGCGCGTCCGGCGCCGGTTCACGGCGCTCGGCGAGGTCGAGCACGCCCGCGAGTCCGAGGCGGCGTGGATCGGCACCATCCACGGGTTCTGCGCGCGCCTGCTGCGGGCGCGCCCGCTCGCCGCTGGCCTGGACCCGCGCTTCTCCGTGCTCGACGAGGCGGCCGCGCGCCGGCTGGCCGAGCAGGCCTACGAGACAGCGCTCGACGCCTGGGCGACCGCCCGCGGCGCCCCTGCGCTCGATCTCGCCGCCGCCTACGGCCCCGCGCTGCGCGACATCGTGCTGGCCGCGCACGAGACATTGCGCAGCCGCGGCGAGTCCCATCCGCGGATCCCGATCCCGCGCCCGTCGTCGCCGCCCGACCGGGCGGCGCTCGCTGCCGCCCGAGCGGCGGCCGGCGCCGCCCTGGCGATCGCCGCCGACGGCAAGAAGGTCGCCGCGGCCCGCGAGGCGCTCGACGCCTGCGAACGGCTCCTGGCGGCGGACGATGCGCGGGGCGCGGCGGGGGACGATGCGCGGGGCGCGGCGGCGGACGATGCGCGGGGCGCGGCGGCGGACGATGCGCGGGGCTCGGCGGCGCCGGTCCCCTGGCCGGGCGAGCTCGACGTCGCCAAGCTGACGGGCGGGGCGAAGGCGCTCGAGGAGGACGCGTGCGCCGCGTACCGCGAGGCGTGGGAGGCGTACCGGGCGGCGTGTGCCGACCACCACGGCCGCGCGGCGCTTGTCCTTCTCGACGACCTGCTCGACCGCTTCGGCACCGCGTTCGACGCTGCCAAGGCGGCGCGCGCGGCGATCGACTTCTCGGATCTCGAGCTGCGCGTCCGCGACCTGCTCGCCGACCCGGCGGCGCGCCGCGCCTGGGCCGAGCGGTTCGAGCTGATCATGGTCGACGAGTTCCAGGACACGAACCGGCTGCAGCTCGACGTCCTCGAGTCGCTCGAGCGCGACAACCTGTTCGCGGTCGGCGACGAGTTCCAGTCGATCTACCGCTTCCGCCACGCCGACGTGACGATCTTCCGCGAGCGCCGGGAGCGCCTCGGGGCGGACCGTGTCCGTCGCCTGGCGCGCAACTTCCGGTCACGCGAGGAGCTGCTCGACGTCCTCAACGGCGCGTTCGCGCCCGAGCTCGGCGACGCGTTCGCGCCGCTCGTCGCCGGCCGCGAGGACACCGCGCCGCTCGCCCCGGACCCCGACGCTCCGCTCCGCCTCTTTGACCCTGATCCCGTCGCCGGCGATCCGGCGGTCGAGCTGCTGATCACCGATACGCGCGGCTGGGAGGAAGAGGACCTCGGCCTGGCCGGCTTCGACGCCCAGCCGTGGCGGCGCGCCGAGGCGCGGCTCGTCGCGCACCGGCTGCGCGCCGAGATCGACGCCGGCCGCCGCCCCGGCGACATCGTCGTGCTCGTGCGCGCGACCGCCTCGCTGCGCCTGCTCGAGCACGCGCTCGAGGAGCAGGGCCTGCCGACCTACGTCGTGGGCGGTCGTGGCTACTGGTCGCAGGAGCAGGTCCGCGACGGCATCGCGTACCTCGCCGCGCTCGCCAACCCGCACGACGAGGAGGCGCTGCTCGCCGTCCTCGCCTCACCGTTCTGCGGCCTGGGCAGCGACGCTCTGATCCTGCTGGCGCAGGCGGGCCGCGCGGCTTCGGGGCCAGACGAGCCGGTCACGCGCGGCCACGACAGCCGCGGGGCGCCGGGCCTATGGGCCGCGCTGCAAGAGGCTCACGCGGCGGAGTGGCCGGCCGCCCTCCCGGAGGCCGAGCGCGAGCGGATCGCTGCGTTCGCGCGGTTCTTCGCTGCCGAGCGCCCGCGCGCCGAGCGCCTTCCGGCCGAGGTGCTGCTCGAGCGCGCGATCGTGGCCACCGGCTACGACCTTGCCGTGCTCGCGCGCTCGGGCGGCGAGCGGCGGCTCGCGAACCTGCGCAAGCTCATGCGGCTGGCGCGCGAGTACGAGCGCGCCGAGGGCTCCGACCTGCGCGGCTTCATCGCCTTCGCCGCCACGCAGGACCTGATCGAGGCCCGCGAGGGCGAGGCCGCGCTCGAGTCCGAGGGGCTCGACGCGGTGCGGCTGATGACGATCCACCGCGCCAAGGGGCTCGAGTTCCCCGTGGTCTGCGTCGCCGACATCGGGCGCGCCGCCGGCGGTGCCCGCGGGCGGCTGCTGCTCGGCCGCGACGGAGCGGTCGGCCTCAAGCTGTCGCCGATCGGCGGTGGCGAGCCGATCCCCTCGCTCGACTGGGAGCGGCTCGCCGAGCGCGAGCAGGCGGCCGAGGCCGAGGAGGAGCGGCGGCTGTTCTACGTCGCGATGACCCGCGCGTGCGAGCGGCTGATCCTGTCAGGCGGCCTGGACTGCGAGCGGCTGCCGGAGCCCCGGCCTGGCGGCCCGCCGATCGACTGGATCGTGCGCGCGATGGTGGGCGAGCCGGGCGCGGCGGTGGCCGGCGCCGAGACGCTGCGCGCCGCGGCGTTGCTGTGCCGCCTTAACGCGCCCGCCACGCTCGACGTGGTGCTGCCCCGCGCCGCACTGAGGCCGGCCGGGCGCACGCGGGTCGGCGCCCCCGGCACGGCGCTGCCCGACGCGCCCGCCGTCGTGCCCGCCCCGGCCGCACGCCCCCGGCCCGCTCCGCAACGACTGTCGTACAGCTCGCTCGGCGCCTACGCCCGCTGCGGCTACCGCTTCTACCTCGAACGGGTGCTCGGCCTCCCCCGGGTGGCACCGCCCGACGAAATCGGGACGGGCGGGGACGAGGTCGTGGCACCGCCCGACGAAATCGGGACGGGCGGGGACGAGGTCGTGGCGGCGCCCGAAGAGGTCGTCGGGGGGGCGGATGAGGTCGTCGCCGGCGCGGACGAGGTCGCTCCGGGCATCGACGCGCGCGTGCGCGGCTCGATCGTGCACCGCCTGCTCGAGGACCTCGACTTCGCGCGCCCGCAGACGCCGGACGCCGACACGGTCCGGGCAGTGGCGGAGGCGTGGGGGGTGGAGATCGCGCCCGGTGAGGTCGAGGACGTCCGCGGCCTCGTCGCCGCGTTCGCGCGCTCGCCGCTGTGCGCCCGCCTCGCCGACGCCCGCCGCACGCGCCGCGAGGCGCCGTTCGCGTTCACGGTCGACCCCGGAGGCGGCGGCCCGCTCGTCAACGGCTTCCTCGACGCGGTCGCCACCGAGCCCGACGGCGGCGTCCTGATCGTCGACTACAAGTCCGACCGCCTCGAGGACGTCACCCCGGACCAGCTCGTCGAGCGCGATTACGCCACCCAGCGGATCGTCTACGCCCTCGCCGCATTGCGCGACGGCGCGCCCCGCGCCGAGGTCGCCTACTGCTTCCTCGAGCGCCCCGCCGAGCCTGTCACCCACGCCTACACCGCCGCCGACGCGCCGGCCCTGACCGAGCGCCTGCTCGCCCTCGCCGACGGCGTGCTCAACGCCCGCTACGAGGTCACCCCGACCCCGCACCGCGAGCTGTGCGCCGACTGCCCCGGCCGCGCCGCGCTCTGCTCCTACCCCGAGGAGCGGACCCTTCAGACCGCCTCGTCGTGATCGTCGAACAGCCGGATCGCGGAGTTGCGGTCGGGCACCCGCAGCTTGCGCAGCACCGCGGCGACGTGGCTGCGCACGGTCGCGGGAGAGACGAACAGCCGGCGCGCGATCTCGCTCGTCGCGAGCCCCTGGCGCAGCAGGTCGAGCACCTGCCACTCCCGGCTCGTGAGCTGCGCGCCTCCGCGCTGCCCGACCAGCGCGCGCCGCCGCGGCGCGCTGTCGCGGAATTCGTCGACCAGCCGCGTGACCAGCTCGGGCGGCAACGCCACCCGGCCGTCGAGCACCTGCGCCAGCTCGTCGCCGATCTCGTCGAACGGCATGTCCTTCAGCAGGTAGCCCGACACGCCGGCACGGAGCGCGGCGAACAGATCCTCGTCGCTGCGCGAGACCGTCAGCATGACCGCCCGCGTGGCCGGCAGCCGCGCCGTGATCTCCCACGCCGCCGCGGCGCCGCTGCCCGGCATCCGCATGTCCAGCAGTGCGAGGTCGGGCCGCTCGCGCAGCGCCGCCTGAATCGCCTCGGCGGCGTCGCCGGCCAGCGCGACGACGGTGAAGCGCGGATCGGAATCGACGGCGGCCCGGATGTCCTCGCGAGTCGGGGCGTGGTCGTCGGCCACGAGCACCCGCCACCGGGCCGTCATCGCAGCTCCACGGCCACCTCGGTCCCGGCGCCCGGGCCTGACCGGACGCTCAGCTGCGCGCCGACCAGCTCCGCGCGCTCGCGCATGCCACCGATCCCGAAGCCCGGAGCGCTCACCGCCGGGTCGAAGCCGGTGCCGTCGTCGACCACGCGCAGCCGCAGCGGGTCGGCGCTCAACTCGACGCGCACGGTCGACGCGTTTCCGTGCCGCGCGTTGGCCACCGCCTCGCCGAGGATGCGGGCGAGCGCGTCGCTCACCTCGGGATCGACGTCGGCCGACCCGGAGGTCGAGAACGTCACCGCGACGCCGGTTCGCGCCGCGATCACGCTCGCATGGCGGTCGAGCACGCGGTCGAGCGGCTCGTCGGGTGCGCGCGCGAGGTGCTCGATCGCCCAGCGGGAGTCCTGGAGCGCCCGCTCGGCGGCGACCACGATGTCCTCGGCGTTCGGGTCTCCCGTGAGCCGGGCGGCGCGGCGCCGGATGAACGCCAGCTCCTGTGCCACGCCGTCGTGCAGGTCGCGCGCGATCCGCCGCCGCTCGCGTGCGGCGGCCCGCGCCGCAACGGCGGCTGCGACCTCCCGCACCGCCGCCCACAGCAGGACGACGCAGAACAGCAGCCGGAGCAGGTCGCCCACGTGCACCCACTCGTGGGTCACCGGCGGCAGCAGCGCGTAGGCGATCATCGAGAACGCGAAGAACACGACCGCGGTGCCGAGGTGGCGCGCGAAGGCGTCCTGCGCGCGCACGCCGCGCCGCGTGAGGCCGAGCGACGCGATCCCGAGGCTGGCCGCCATCACGAGCTGGAGCACGATCGCCTCGACCGGCTGGGAGAGCAGGGCCTGTGTCGCGTCCGGGTCCGCGGGCTGCTGGTGCGCGCGCCACGCGCCGAGCACGAATTCGACGGGGACGACCGCTGCGGCGAGCGCGGTCAGCACCAGCGCGAGCATCGTGACGGCGGCCGTCCGCCGACCCGCAGCGCGGCGCATCGGGACGAACGCGCCGATGCCGACGAGCACCGAGCCGGCGAGCATGCCGGTGAGCCCGACGAGCCCGCGCGGCCCCTCGCCCGGCGCGATCGCGACCATGGCCGCGAGCGCGGCGCTGGTGAGCGCGATCACGGCGAGCCCGGCGCCGATCACGAGACGGTCAAGGCGCAGGCCGTCATCCCAGCCGCGGATCACGATTGCGGTCGCCACCAGGCCGATCAGCGCCGTCCCGGTCTCCAGCGCGACGTGCAGCGACGGGGCCGAGTACGCCATCCGCAACGGTGGCGCCAGCGACACGCCGAGCGTAACCAGGAGGGCGACGGCGGAGGCGACGGCGAACGGCAGCCACGGCCGCGTCGGCGCGAGCCGACGGGAAGACGATCCGGCGAAGCCGGACCAGGGAGCAGGGCGCGCGGACGCGCTCAGCACTGAGGATCCGATCGCTCGATCCCGCCGGTGGTCGCCATATTCACCCCTCACTCCCCTCGGACGCGGCTTTTTGGCCCTCCGAAGCTTGCGCGGCGCTTGTGGCCCCGCGCACGGACCTATGAGTTCTACCGGACGAACAGCGGAAGTGGAAGGGCGCTCGACACAACTCGGCGCGCGGATCAGGCCTTGGCCGACTCCTTGACCGGCAGGATCGGACCGTCGTAACCCGGCGGCAGACCGGGCGCCCGACGCAGGTCGATCACCGTGTTGAGCTCGGCGCCGAAGAGCAGGACGAGGTTCGTGAGCCACATCCAAATGAGCAGGATCACGACAGCGGCGAACGCGCCATATGTCGCCGAGTAGGTCGACAGCTTCGACACGTAGAGGAAGAACCCCAGCGATGCGAGGACCCACGCCGGCACGCCGAACACGGCGCCGGGGGTGATGTACCGCCAGTGGCGGATCTCGACGTTCGGTGCGGCGTAGTAGACGACCGCGTAGATCAGCGCCGCCGACACCAGTGCCGCCGGCCAGCGGACGTAGCTCCAGATCGCCGAGACGTCCTCGCCCAGTCCGACGAGCCCCAGCACGTCCGCCGCCAGGTCGCCGCCGAGGAACACCATCACGCACGTCACGAGCACCAGCGCCATCAGGAGCAGCGTCCACCGGAGGTTCTGCAGCTTGTGCTTGACGAATCCGCGGCCCTCCTCCACGCGCCAGACCGTGTTGAGCGCGGCGCCCGCCGCGTTGAACGCGCCCGACGCGCCGTACAGCGAGGTCAGGAGGCCGATCGCCAGCGCGCCCGCCGCGGTGCCGCGCTGGCTCTGGGCGGACTCGAGCGCGCTGGTGACCGCGTCGACGGTCTCCGGCGGGGCACCGACGTCCTTCAGGTAGTCGGCGATGTCGGTCACCAGCGATTGCGCCCCAAAGAACCCGAGCACGGCGACGCCGAACAGCAGCGCCGGGAACAGCGAGAGCAGCGAGTAGTACGTCATCGCCGCCGCCCACTGCGTCATCTGGTCCTTCTGGAAGCGCTGGAACGCGCGCTTGAAGTCAGCCGGCTCGACCGCCGGGCCTGGGCGCCCGACGGGCGCCGTCGTCATGGCCGCTTGGGCAGCAGGGCGTGGCCGTCGAGCACGGACTGCGCGACGTCGACGACGCGGCGGCCGCTCGAGCGCGCGTGGTCGCGCAGCAGCTCGAACGCGTCGCGCTCGCCGACGTCATGGCGCTCCATGAGGATGCCCTTGGCGCGCTCGATGACCGCGCGCCGGTCGAGCGCGCTCTCGAGCTGGTCGACCTTCTCGTGGAGCCGGCGGGCCTCGCGGTAGCGGCGGACCGCGACCTCGATCGCCCCCTGGACCGACTCCGGGTCCATCGACTCGACGTAGGCGCTGATGCCGCGCTCGGCGGCGCGCGACAGGAAGTCGACGTCGGCGTCCGGCAGCTGTGCGATCACCGGCCCGGACGCGAACTCGACCGCCTCGCCGATCAGCGCGAGCGCGTGCTCGTCGTCGGTGTGGACGACCACGATCGCCACGTGCGGGTCCTCCTTCGCGATCAGCTCGACTGCTTCGTGGACGGAGACCGCATAGGGGGTGACCTCGTGCCCGAGCCCCGCGAGCACCTCGTGCAGGCGCCGCAGCGCGCTCTCGTCCTCGTCGGCGATCAGGACCCGCAGGTTGGTCTCGCTGATGGTGGTCGAAGTCACGGCGTCTCGGAGGGTCCGTACTACACTGGTTGGGCTGCGGCCGTGCCACCCGTCGCAGCGCCTCCGCGTCCCAGACCCCGGCGCATCCCGCACCGCGAATGGGGAAGGGCGTGGAGACGATTCATCATCGGCCGCTCAGAGCAGGTTTGGGCGGAGCATATCCCCCAGGAACCGAAGACCGGGCGGCTCGTGCGCGCGAGGACCGGCGGCTGCTCGAGCGCTATCACTGCGATGGCGACCGGGCAGCCCGCGACGCGCTCGTCGAGCGCTTCCTGCCGCTGGCCCGTCAGCTGGCCCGGCGCTACCAGCGCGGCAGCGAGCCGTTCGACGACCTCGTTCAGGTCGCGTCCCTGGGCCTGCTGAAGGCGATCGACCGCTTCGAACCGGGTCGCGAGACCGCCTTCTCCTCGTTCGCGGTCCCGACGATCCTGGGCGAGCTCAAGCGTCATTTCCGAGACCGCGGGTGGTCGGTCCGCGTGCCGCGCGACCTGCAGGAGATGTCGGTCCGCGTCGAACGCGTCACCGAGGAGCTCGCGGGCGAGCTCGGCCGCGCGCCCACGCCCGACGAGATCGCGAGGCGGATCGGAGCGACGACCGAGCAGGTCCTCGAGGCCCGCGAGGCGGCCGGCGCGTACCGGGCGATCTCTCTCGACCGCCCGCGCGACGAGGACGACGAGAGCGACGGCATGGGCGACAGCATGGGCATCGAGGACCCGGGGTTCGGGCTCGCCGAGGACGCTGCCACCGTCGAGCGCCTGATGTCCGTCCTCACCGATCGCGAGCGTGAGGTCCTCCGCCTGCGCTTCGCCGAGGACCTCACGCAGTCCGAGATCGGGGCTCGTGTGGGCGTCTCCCAGATGCACGTCTCGCGCCTCATCCGCCAGGCCGTGGCAAGGCTGCGGGACGAGGCCGAGCAGTCCCAGGACGACGCGGCGTAACGCGCGCGGCTCGCGCGGGGTACGATCGCGCCCATGGAGCACTGGGATCTGCGGACGCTGGAGGTCGAACCGCGCGCGCCGCGGATCCTGCACTCGTCGCGCGGCGAAGCCCGATCGATCGCCATCAACCTGCCCGCCGGCGAGGCGCTCCTGGAGCATCAGGTCCACGAGCGCGCCTATGTCGTCGTCGTCGACGGCGAGGTCGAGGTGCGCGACGCTGGAGACTGGGTCACGGGCGGCGCCGGGTTCGCCGCCGTCTTCGACCCGCACGAACGCCATGAGGTGCGCGCGACGAGGGACGCGCGCATACTGCTCGTACTTGCTCCCTGGCCGGGCGACGGCCACCCGGGGGCACGTGACAAATAGGGGAGGAAGTGCAGCGATGGCAGAAATCCAGTTCAAGGAGATCACCAAGCGCTATCCGGACGGCTTCGAGGCCGTCAAGGCGATCGATCTGGACATCCAGGACGGCGAGTTCATGATCCTCGTCGGCCCGTCGGGCTGCGGGAAGTCGACCGCTCTCCGCATGATCGCCGGCCTCGAGGACATCACCGAGGGCGACCTCATCATCGGCGGCGAGCGCGTCAACGACCTCGCCCCGCGCGATCGCGACATCGCGATGGTGTTCCAGAACTACGCGCTGTATCCGCACATGACGGTGCGCGACAACATGGGGTTCGCGCTCAAGCTGGCCAAGGCCGACAAGAGCGAGATCGACCAGAAGGTCACCGAGGCCGCCCGCATCCTCGACCTCGAGCAGCACCTCGAGCGCAAGCCGGCGAACCTGTCCGGCGGTCAGCGCCAGCGCGTGGCGATGGGTCGCGCGATCGTGCGCGATCCGAAGGCGTTCCTGATGGACGAGCCGCTGTCGAACCTCGACGCCAAGCTGCGCGTGCAGATGCGCACCGAGGTGGCGCGGATCCAGAAGCAGCTGGGAACCACGATGGTCTACGTCACGCACGACCAGACCGAGGCCATGACGCTCGGCGACCGCGTGGCGGTCATGCGCGCCGGGCTGATCCAGCAGGTCGACACGCCGGCGAACCTGTACGAGAAGCCGCAGAACCTGTTCGTCGCGGGCTTCATCGGGTCGCCGTCGATGAACTTCCTGCCCGGTCGGCTCGAGGGTGACGCGGTCAAGACGCCGATCGGCGACATCCCGCTGTCGGATCGCCTGCGCCAGGGCATCCAGAGCGCGGGCGCCGGCCGCGACGTGATCGTCGGCATGCGGCCCGAGCACTTCGAGGACGCCGCCGTCGAGGACGAGCACGCGGACCGGATGAAGTTCCGGACGACGGTCGACGTGGTCGAGTCGATGGGCTCCGAGCTGTACGTCTACTTCGACGTCAAGAGCGAGCAGGAGCTGCACACGGCCGACCTCGACGAGCTGGCCGCCGACGCCGGAATGGAGGACCTCCCGTCGCACGGCGAGGGCCAGCAGGTCGTCGCGCGCCTGAGCGCTGAGAGCAAGGCCGCGCCCGGTAGCGAGGTCGAGCTGACCGTCGACACCAGTCAGATCAAGCTCTTCGACGCGGGCAGCGGTCGCAGCCTGACGACTGCTTGAGAATGCCTGCGTCGCCATCCAGGCGACGCTCTGACCCGGACGGGCGCCGTCCTGGCGCCCGTAACCGGGCCTTCAGCCCTCCTACTGCTGTCCGGCCGCGGGCGCGGGCGTTCCGGGCCGGTGGAGCAGGTTGTTGACGCCCTTGATGCCGTCGACCTTCTTGGCGTCGTCGGCCAGCTTCGTGATCCACGCATCGTCGGCGACCACCCCGCGCAGGTTGGCGACGCCGGCCTGGACGTCCACCGACACGTCGCCCTTCGGGGCGTCCGGCGCCCGGAAGATCTCGGTCTCGACCTTGCGGGCGAGCGTGACGTCGTCGACGTCGTCGATCTTGTGGGTGCCGGGCATCCGCGGCGTGGCGGTCGCAACGGCGCCCTTGACGCGGTTGAGTCGGTCGCGGTTGATGAAGCGCACCGCGGCGGCGGCCGCTGCGGCGCCGAACACCAGGATCAGGAACCGTTTCATCGAGTGTCTCCTTCCGTCGGAATCCTCGGTTCGGGCTACCCAGGCCCCGGGGCAGGAAACGAGGTCTGCGGTCAGGAGGGCGGGCGGCGGCGGACCTGGCGCGGAGGGGTCCGCCTCCGACGGCGGCGACGCTGCTCCTCGCGGCGCAGGCTCTCGATGACCTCGTCGCTCCACTCGTGCGTGCGCAGGACGCGGTAGCGATCCGCGGCGACCCGCAGGTACGCCTCCGTCTCGGTCTCGTCGGCGTCGATCAGGTCGCCCGCCTTCAGCAGCTCGACCACCGGCAGGTACTCCTCGTTGAACCAGTGGTGCGCGACCTCGGCGCGGTCCATGTAGGTCCCGCGGTGCTGCATGGCCCGGAAGCCCCAGGCCTCGACGGCCTCCGACAGCACCCCGAAGTCCCACGGGTCGCTGAGCTCGATCCGTTGCCGCGCCTGGCTCGGGAGCGGCACGCGCTCCCGGAACAGCCGCTCGTGGTCCTTGAGCGGGAGATCGGAGACCCGGGTGTCCTCGCTGAGGGGCACGCGGGTGGCCACCTCGACCACGTACGCGTCGATGTCGTCGCGGCCGAGCGACTTGGCGACCGACACGCGGTGGTGGCCGTCGCGCACGAAGTAGAGGTCGCCGACCTTGTAGAGCGACACCGGCGGCAGCGCCTCGCCGCGCCGCTGGGCGGACGCGATCCGCTCCCAGCGGCTCCGCAGCCGCGCGGACGTGGGCCGCAGGCCGCGGTCGAAGTCGACTGCGCGGTCGACGGTGCCGATGATGGCGTCGAGCGGCACGACCTGCAGCCCGAGGTCGTGCTGGCCGGTGCGCCCGAGCGCCTCGACGACCTCCTCGAACGGAAGCATGAGCGCGACGTCGTCCGGCTCGCGCCGCAGCCGGCGCCCGATGTCAGCCAGCAGACGTGACCGGCGGGCGCGGGAGAAGTCTGACTGGGCGTCGGACTCGGGGAAGCCGCTGCTCACCCGAGGCGGAACCTCACCCGCCGGCGCTCACGGCGTCGCCGTCGAGCGCGTCGTCCAGCGATCGCACCAGCGTGAAGACCCCGTCGAGGCCGGTGATGCGGAACGTCTTTACGATGGCGTCATTGTCGCAGACGACGACGAGCAGACCGCCGCGCAGCTTGAGGCGGCGGTGGGCGCCGATCAGCACGCCGAGGCTCGACGAATCGATGAACGTGGTCTCCGTGAGGTCCACCACCACGTTCGAGCGCCCGGCGTCGATCGGCGCGGAGACGCGCTGCTTGAACTCGGGTGCCGTGAACAGATCGATCTCGCCGGTGACGGAGACGATGTGGGTGTCGCCGTTCGCTTGTCGATCCGTGATCGCGAATTCGATCGCCATGAGCCTGTCTCTGATGCCCGGCCGGAGCCGGTCCGAATCATCGCCCGTTGGTGTACGCCAGGCGGACGTGCAGGAACTCAGTATCCCCCTCGGGCGTGACGGACAGCTCGTCGGCGAGCTGCTCGATCACGTTGCCGACCCCCGGCACCGCGGCGTCGACGATCAGGGCCTGGCCGCCGCCCTGTCGCAGCGGGCCGACGCGCAGCAGCAGCGAGCGGTCGCCCGGATCGAGCGCCACGTTGATCTTGTCGTCCACGCTGTGCGCGGGCGCGCGCGCGGCGATCAGGTCGGCGACGAGGACGGCGTCGTCCAGCCGGTCCAGCGGGAGGTCGGCGCGCGCGGCGAGCATGCCGACGACGCGGCGAAGGATGGGCCCGACCAGCGGACCGGAGGCGATGGAGACCGTCGTCGCGGGCTCCTGGCCGCTCACGCGACCCCCAGACGAGGGCGGCACCGGAAGGACATCGCGACGCGGCTGCCGCGGATCGGCAGCTCCTGGAGGTCGATCGAGTCGGCGAGCGCGGCGATGAGCGGCAGCCCGAGCCCCGGGCCGGAGACGTCCGTGCTGGGACCGAGCCCTTGGCCCTGGTCGCTCACGATCAGGTCGAGCCGCTCGCCGTTGGGCCGGATCACGACGTCGATCGGGCCTGGGGCAGCGTCGGGGTAGGCGTGCCGCACAACGTTGGTGCACGCCTCGGTCACGGCGAGCCGCATGTCCTCCACGAGGTCGGCCGGCAGCTGCAGCGCCTCGGCGAACGCGCCGAGGACGTGCCGGATCACCGCCACGTTCTCCGGGCTGGCCGGGAGGGTGAGCCGCACGTCAGAGCTCGCGTGGAAGCCGTGGGGTCGCACGCTTCTCCGAGGACGATGCCCCGCGCTGCTCACTCGTGCGCTTCCCCTGTAGGTGCGGGAAGTCATTTCGCTGCCATAACTGACGTGATCTGCTGTACCCCGGCTCAGGATCGCGGTAACAGCGCGGTCGATTGTGGTCCTCGACCGAACCTCGGCCCAGCCGGCGTCGGGAGCATGACACGTCCGCGCTCCCTATGATCGCCGCGAGGTTTCGAGGGCCGTGGAACACCGAGACGAGGGTCAGGAGCCGGCGAGCATCGACGCCCAGGGGATCAGGCCGCCCGCTGCGTATGCCATCGCCGACGGCGAGGGGCCGGAGGGCGTGTCGGTGCTCGTGCTCCGGGGCGAGCTGGACCTGGCCGCTGCGCCGATCCTGCGCGCCCGCGTGGACGAGGCGATGGCCGGCCGAGCGCTGGTGATCGACCTTGCGCAGACCACGTTCATCGACTCCGCGGTGCTCAAGGAGCTGCTGCGGGCGCGCGCGGAGCTGGCGGCGAACGACGTCCGGCTGGTCCTGGCCGGTGTTCCGAAGCCGGTGCGGCGCCTGCTGGACCTCACGCGGACGTCGGAGCTGTTCGACGACGCCCCCGATCTAACTGAGGCGCTCGCGCGAGCTTGCGAGTGCGTGTAAGCCGACCTAACTAAGGCGCTCGCGCGAGCTCGCGAGTGCGAGTAAGCCGCACACGGATTCTCACGCGGCTGAGCGTCTGAGCTCGACCGGTGCATCGGCGTCGCGCGGACTCGTGTTGGCGCCCGCGCACAGCCACGAGAAGCCGGCCTGCAGGACGTCGCTGCCGGCCGAGGCGGCGAGGACGGTGGCGACGGTCCGGCCGGCCTGGGGCGCGCGGAGCCGCAGCGCGACGAGGCCCAGCGCGGTCCAGGCGCCCGTGCAGCGAGTGCACGTCAGCAATTCGCCGACCGCGTAGCGCAGCCGCCGGCCCTTCGGCCGGTTCTCGTCGACCCGTTCGTCGACGAACGGCTGCCGCAGCCACGACTCGACCTTCTCGTGCACGATCAGCTTCGAGAGCGCGAACGTGGCGGCGGCGAGGATCGGGATCTCGGCGCGCGGCACGGGCTCGCAGTCGCGGCTCGTCGCCGCGACTGCGCCCAGCAGCGCGCCGTAGACGGTCGTCAGGACCGCGTAGTCGGTCGCCTCGGTGGGCGTCTGCGAAACCGGCCGCACGTCAGATCGGGCGCGGGTTCGGGTCGGGCGGCAGTGGGCCGGGCTCAGGGGTGGGGGAGGGAGGCGCCGGCGGCGGCTCCGGCCTGGGGATGGTGGTCACGAACGTTCGCGTACCCGCGGGCGGTTGCCCTTAACGACCGAAGCGCCCCGATTGGGGCGCTTCGGCCTGATGAGGAGGAGGGTGTGGCGCGCCGGCCGGAAAGTTGGAGGGCAGTCCGCGACGCGACCAGATCTGCTGATTCCCACTGGACGTCCAGTCCAAACCGTCCGGGCCGTCCAGACAGAGTTGGCGCGCTGACGCTCATTGGTGGACGATCCGCGACGGGCCGCGGTTCGTGGCGGATCGTCTGCCGCGACGGGTCGCGGTTCGGTGGCGGATCGTCTGCCGCGACGGGCTGCGGTTCGTGGGAGCCGTGGGTCAGCGCGGGCGATTTGCGAGGCGCTCGGATTCCGGCCCGACCGGCCCGCCGCTCTCGCCTTCGCCGCCGACGCCGCCCTCGCCGGCCGGGGGCACGGAGCCGCCGCCGGTCGGCTCCACGGGGCCGCGACCCTCCTCGGCCTTCTCGTCCGAGTGGTGGACGGTGTCGCCCAGCGGGGTCTGATCGTCGGGCGCGACGATCGAGGCCTGGCGCTGGCGGCGCGCCGCGCCGACCACGAAGAACGTGACGCCCGCGGCGACGATCAGCAGCAGGATGATGGCGGCGATGACGTAGCCCATGTCTTCGCCCTACCCACGGTCGCAGCGACGCGAACCGTTTGCGTCCTCCGGCGCAGCGGTAGAGGCCCACCATGGCGGAGAAGCTGAGCAAGCCGGCGGCGATCCTCGACATCGACGGCACGCTCGTCGACACGAACTACCACCACGCGATCGCGTGGTTCCGGGCGTTCCAGCAGAGCGATGTCGTGCTGCCGCTGTGGCGGATCCACCGCCACATCGGGATGGGCGGCGACCAGCTGGTCGCCGCCCTCGCCGGCGATGACTTCGAGTCCGAGCACGGCGACGACGTCCGCGCGGCGGAGAAGGCCCTCTATATGGCCCTCATCCACGAGGTCCGCCCACTCGAGGATGCCCACGAGCTGCTGGAGGACCTCGCGCGCGAGGGCCGCGGCGTCGTCCTCGCCTCCTCGGCGAAGCCCGACGAGGTGGAGCACTACCTCGACCTGATCGAGGCGCGCGAGCTGGCGACGGCGTGGACGCACTCCGGGGACGTGGAGCGCACCAAGCCGGAGCCCGACCTCGTGAAGGCCGCGATCGCGAAGGCCGGCGGCGGGCCGGCCGTGATGGTCGGCGACTCGACCTGGGACTGCGAGGCGGCCGGGCGGGCGGGGATCGAAACGGTTGCCGTGCTGACCGGCGGCTTCAGCGAGGCGGAGCTGCGCGAGGCGGGCGCCGTCTGCGTGTTCGGATCGCTGCGCGAGCTTCGGGCAGAAATCCAGAGCACACCCCTCGCGTGAACTGACCTGCTATCGGTAGCCTCCCTGTGGCGCGGGGTTCCGCAGGCTGCGGACCTCTCGCGCGGGGACGCGATCCGTTCAATGACTCCGAGCACTCCCGAGCGGCAGGCCGCCGCCACCGAGGCGGAGACGCCCGGCCCGTCGCGGGCCGAGGAAGATCGGCGGCTGCTCGTCCGCTTTCACCGCCACGGCGACCAGGCGGCCCGTGAAGAGCTTGTCGAGCGCCTGCTGCCGCTGGCGCGGCGGATGGCGCGCCGCTACCGGCGGTCCGACGAGCCGCTGGACGACCTCATCCAGGTGGCGACGCTCGGGCTCATCAAGGCGATCGACCGCTTCGACCCCGCGCGCGAGACGGCATTCTCCTCATACGCGGTGCCGACGATGCTCGGCGAGCTCAAGCGCTACTTCCGCGACAACGGGTGGGCGGTGCACGTTCCGCGCGGGATGCAGGAGCGCGTGATGCAGGTCGACAACGCGGTCAAGGACCTCTCGCGGCGGCTCGGGCGCTCGCCGTCGGTAGCCGAGGTCGGCGACATGATCGCCCTCTCGCCGGAGCAGGTGCTGGAGGCGATGGAGGCGGCGTCCGCCTACGACGCCGTCTCGCTCGAGTCGTACCGCTTCGGCGACGAGGGCGACGGCGAGACCTACGCCGAGTCGATCGGCGTCGAGGACGAGCGGTTCGAGCTCGTCGAGTACGGCGCGACGATCGCTCCCACGCTGCAGGCGCTTCCGCCGCGCGACCGGATCGTCCTGCACCTGCGGTTCGTCGAGGATCTCACGCAGGCCGAGATCGCCGAGCGCGTCGGGGTCTCCCAGATGCACGTCTCGCGCCTGATCCGGCGCGCGCTCGAGCGGCTGCGGACGGTCGCCGAACACACCGGTTGACCACCGGCGTCGTTGGGTAGGCCTGAAACATGAGCATCACCGACAAGATCACTGGACGCATCAAGAAGGCCGCCGGCGACCTCGCCGACGATTCGTCGCTGCGCCGCGAAGGCCGCCGCGAGGAGCGCAAGGGCGAGGCCAAGGAGGAGCGCGACCGCGCCCACGAGACCGCCGACCGCAAGGCGGAAGAGGTCGCGAACCTTGAGCGAAAGACCTGACGAAGCGCGGAGTGGGTACCCCGAAGAGGGTCCGGCCGGCGCCGATCCAAGCGGCGACGACCGGCCCTCCGAGGACAGCCCGCCGCGCGAGGGCGCCAAGGCGCCCCGCAAGCACGACGACCTGACCGATAAGACCGACGACGGCAAGGCCACCGGCAATCCGCACTCGGCCGGCTGAATCCCCGTGTCCCGCCCGCGCGCCGCGGGTAACCACGAACTCGGCGGCGGTTGGGGAAGTGGTGAGATGTCGTCGGTCGAGCAGCACATCGACGTTGGGGTCCCGCTGGCGGTCGCGTTCGACGCCTCGACGCGGTTCGAGCGCCTGCCCGAGTTCCTGGCGGCCGTCGAGGAGGTCAACCAGCTCGACGACACGCACCTCCACGGCCGCGTGTCCCACGACGGCGCGTCGGCCGAGTGGACCTGCGAGATCCTCGAACAGCGCCCCGACGAGCGGATCGTCTGGCGCAGCACGTCGGGCATCGCCCGCGGCGTGATCAGCTTCCACCGGCTCGATGACCGCGAGACGCGGGTCATGGTCATGGCCAACGTCGACACCGCGTCGGCGGCGCTCGTGGAAGGGCTCGTCAAAGACGCCCTCGGCTGCTTCAAGCGGACGCTGGAGAGCCGGTAGGCCGGAGCGCCAGCACCGCCACGTCGTCGCGCACCGCCGGCAACTGACCGATCGCCGCCTCGACCAGCCGGTTCACCATCGCCCCGACCGCCCCGTCCACCGCCTCGCTCGCGGCCTTCGCGAGCTCGTCCGGGCCCCAGATCTGCTCCGGCGCCCCGGCCTCGGTCAACCCGTCGGTGTAGAGCAGCAGCGTGTCGCCCGGGCGCAGCTCGGCCGAGCGGTCCTGAAGATCCGGCTCCGGCACCAGCCCCAGCAGCGTGCCGGCAGCCCCGATCTCCTCGGTGGACCCGTCGGCGCGCACGAGCAGCGGCAGCGGATGGCCACCGCACGCGACGGTTACACGCGGGATCGCCTGGCCGAGGTCGAGATACGCGCAGGCGATCGTGCAGAACCGGCCGTCGCCCGCGTTCTGCTGGAGCATCGCGTCGCTCAGCCAGCGCAGGATCGCGGCCGGGGAGCGCCGCCGCACGGCCGCGGCCCGGATCGTGTATCGCGCCAGCGCGGTCACCGCCGCCGCCTCCGCGCCCTTGCCGCACACGTCGCCGACCACCAGGTACCACTGGTCCTCGGTGACGCTGAACACGTCGTAGAAGTCGCCGCCGACCTCGAGGCCGCGGCCCGCGGGCCGGTAGGCGGCCGCGAGCTCGGCACCGGGCAGCTCCGGCAGCACGGGTGGCAGCAGCGACGCCTGCAGCGTGCTGGCGATCGCCGAAGCGGCCTCGTAGAGCCGCGCGTTCTCGACCGCGGCGGCCGCGCGCAGCGCCAGCTCCTGCGCGAGCGCGAGGTCCTGCTCGTCGAACCGGCGGCCCGACTCGGCGGAGGCGAACGTGATCACGCCCATCACTCGATCCCGCAGCGTCATCGGCGCGACCATCGCCGACCGCAGGCCGACCGAGCGGATGAGCTCGAGGTGCTCGTCGTCACGCGCGGCCTGCACGAGCATCTCGTCCGGGATGTCGCGGTACAGCTCGGAACGGCCGTGGCGGAGCACCGCGTATACGCCCGTGTCCGCGTCGCGGTCCGCGGGGTAGCGCTGTTGGAGCTCGCGCGCGAGCTCTACCCGTCCCGGGTCGACGTGCTCGACCGCCACGCGCTCGATGTCGTCCCCGGCGGCCAGGTCGACGGCGCACCAGTCGGCGACGGCCGGGACGGCGAGGCGGGCGACGGTCCGCAGCGTCCCCTCGTAGTCGAGCGACGTGGCGAGGATGTGGCTGGCTTCGGCGAGGAACCGCTGGCCAAGCTCGGCGCGCTTGATGTCGGTGATGTCTTCGATCACGTTGATGGCGAGCCGCACGCCGCCGCGCTCGTCGAAGACCGGGGTGGACTGGATGCGCGACCAGCGGACCTCGGCGTTGCCCGGGTTGCGGTAGCGGACGGTGAGCGGCGCCGGGCGCTCGCCCGCCAGCGCCCGGCGCCCGGGCAGGCGGTCGAGCGGGATCTCGTGCCCGTGCTCGTCGAGCATCTCGAAGCGCCGCGGGAGCTCGCTCAGCGGCGCCGCCATCAGCTCGCCGGCGTCCTTGAAGCCGAGCAGCCGCACCGCCGCGTCGTTGGCGTAGACCAGGTGGCCGTCCGGCGCCTGGGCCGTGACGGCGTCGGCGATGCCCTCGACGATCGCCACGAGGTCGTCGCGCGAGCGCTGCGCCTCGGTGTGCAGCCGCGCGTTGTCGATCGCCAGCGCGCACCGGTCGGCGAGGTCTTGCGCGGCGCGCAGGTCGTCCTCGGTGTAGCGGCGCCCCGAGATGCTGTAGGCGAGCGCGATGTCGCCGATCACCTCGCCACGCACCCGCATCGGGACCACCAGCGCCGACACGATGCCGGCCTCGCGCATGAGCCGCTCCTGCTCGGGGTCCTGCGCGACGCCGGCCCAGAACTCCGGCGGGATGTCGCTGAGCAGCTCCGGCTCGCCGGTGCGGATCACCTTCGACGACCCGACCAGCGAGGCGGGATCGAGCGGGTAGCGGCGGTCGTACTCCTGGATGAACTCGCGCTTGGACGGGTCGGCGTGCTCGATCACGACGCGGTCGATCGACCCGTCGGGCATCAGCAGCTCCACGAAGCACCAGTCGGCGTGCTCGGGCACGGCGAGGCGTGCGACGGCAGCCAGCGTCTCGCCGTAGTCGAGCGAGTCGAGAGCCGCAGGCTCACCCACGGCGGATGAGTCTATGCGAGACCCTCCGCCTCGTACTCCCGCAGGTAGCCCTCGAAGAGGCGCCGGTGCCCCTCTTCGTCGTGCAGGATCTCGATCACCATGTCCTGGGTCACGAAGTCCAGGCCGTCCGTGAACTCGATGATGCGGTTGTAGTGCTCGATGGCGCCGGTCTCGGCCTCGATGACGCCCTTGATGACGTGCACGATGTCGGTCTGGTGCTCGGGCGGCTGGAGGTAGGTCTGCTCGGCGCTGAACTCGAGCGAGCCGGGCACCACGCCGTAGAGCTCCTTGATCCGCGCCGCGTACCGCTGCGCGTGGCCGAGCTCCTCCTGGATGTCCTCCTGGAGCGACTCGACGATCTCCTGGGCCCGGACGCCGTCCGGGTTGATCGAGCCCGCGATGTAGCTCATCACGGTCTCGATCTCCATCCAGTACGCCTTCTGGAGCATCCCGATGAGCTCCTCGCGCTGCGAGGCCTTGTCATCGGAGAGGATGCCGGTGCTGGTGCTGCGAACGCCTGACGGCATGTCGTCGTCTCCTTGGAATCGGTAGTACGAGTTCCAAGCTACTAGCGTGCCGCGCCACCCCGGCGTGCCAGAAGTTCCCTGAGCTCGCCGGGGTCGAGCGCCTCGCGCAGCCGGTCCATGGCGGCGATCAGCGAGTCGGGGTCGACGTCTTCCTCCTCGCGGACGAAGCGGCGCGAGGGGCGCAGGACGTCCTCGCCGCGCAGCTCGGCGGCCGTGGGCCGGCGGGCGAGGGTCTGCGCGTCCGGGGGGTCGCCACGCAGGAGCCACGAGCCGTCGGGCCGCCGGGTGAGCTCGCCGCGCTCGGCGAGCTCGCTGAGCGCGGTCGACACGGTCGGGCGGCGGGCGCCGACGAGCTGGCCGAGGATGCGGTGGGTGAGCGCGAGCGGCACCACGACGCCGTCGCCGGAGACGCGGCCCCAGCGCTCGGCGAGGTGCCAGAACAGCGCCTTGAGCCGGCGGTCGACGCGGGTGAGCTGCGAGATCGCCTGCGTGGTCGCGAGCCGCAGCGAGCGCTCGCCGAGCCGGTCGAAGAGCGAGGCGGTGATCTCGGGATAGCGCGCGGCCTCGGCGGCGAAGCGGCGGTCGAGCACGGCCAGCGTGACCGTCGAGAGCACGGACCACACCGCCTGCACCGGCAGCAGGCCGGCACCGGTGCTGCCCTGCCAGGGGCGCACGAGGTCGCCGGGCCCGAGCAGCTCGGCGCTGACGTGGTCGGCCACCACCAGCTCGCGCGAGAGCACGCCGTCGAGCACCAGCAGGCCGACGTGGTCGCCGCTGGCGCCCGAGAGCCGCGTGACGTCCCACGGGCCGACCGAGAGCCGGTGCGTGCGGACGACCAGCTCGCGCTCCGCGTCCGCGCGGCGGGTGCCGGTCAAAAGCGCGCCGAGCTCCGGGTCCGCCTCCAGGAGGCGGACCGACTCCGTGCCTCTGGTGACTCGAGCGGGTCCAGTGCTCACGTGTCTGATCGCCTACCCGGCGTGGTCGGATTCCAGACGCCGGAGATGCGCCCGGCTTCAGTCGACGAACCCGGCGCGGTCGACCTTCCGGTGGTAGCGCTCGCCCGCCTTGCCGCCGGCCACGGCCGCGATCAGCGTGCCGACGACCACGATCAGCAGCGCGAGAACGCCGCCGGTGGCGAGCTCGGAGTCGCCCACCGGCAGGGCGGGCAGGTCGAGCCGCTCCAGCACGTTGTACTCGGAGCCCAGCACCGCACCGACCACGGCCAGCGCGACGGTCACGATCAGGCCCAGCAGCCAGGTCGCCATGCCCTGGCGGGCACCGTCGAAGCGCGACATCCGCCCGGCGACGTAGCCGCCGGCGAAGTACGCGATGGCCAGCGCCGCAAGCAGCGCAATCGCTCCGCCGACGCCGATCTCCTCCGCGTTGCCCGCAGCGTCGCTCTCCGACAGCGCGGTCAGCCCGACGGCGGCGCCCGCGGCCGCCAGGAGACCGACCAGCAGCGCCCCGAGGCCGACGGCCACGAGCCAGCCGAAGAAGGCCGCGCCCCAGTTGATGCCGCCGTACTCCTCCCGCTGCCGTGCGCGGACCGCGTGCATCTGCTCGCGGTCGACCGGCGCGGCGCGCGTGGCGGTGGTCGTGCCGTTGGTGCTCTCGACGGGCCGCTCCGCGACCGCCGTCGAGCCATTTCCAGTGCGCTTGAAGCGCTCGAACATTCGACGTCCCCTCCCGACTTTGGGTTCTATTCTTTTTGTTCCCGTGGTGACAGGCAGGGCAAACGCCCCGGCTTGTGGTGCGCCCGCGTTTATAGGTTTGGGCTTCCGGTGACGAAGATTCAGGTATGAGCTCGGGACAGGACGCCTTCAGCGGAGCTCTCGCAGCGCTGCTCGACCGCGGCGAGGATCGCGGCTGCCTCGAGCTCAGCGAGGTCGACGAGTTCGCCCAGGCGCTGGAGCTGGAGGAGAACGACCTCGGCGGGCTGTACGAGCAGCTCGACGCGCGCGGGATCACGCTGCGCGACGATTGCGGGCGCGAGTCGGCGCCGGTCGCGCCCGTCGACGACGCGGCGCTCGCCCACGTCACGACCGACACGCTGCAGCTGTTCCTCAACGAGATCGGCCGCCACCGGCTGCTCACGCCGGAGGAGGAGATCGAGCTCGCACGCAACATCGAGCGCGGCGACCTGGCGGCGAAGGAGCGCATGATCAACGCGAACCTGCGCCTGGTGGTCTCGATCGCCAAGAAGTACCAGGGGTCGGAGCTGACGCTGCTCGATCTCATCCAGGAGGGCATCCTGGGGCTCATCCGCGCGGTCGAGAAGTTCGACTGGCGCCGCGGGTATCGGTTCTCGACCTACGCGACGTGGTGGATCCGCCAGGCGGTCGAGCGCGGGATGGACGCGAAGGCGCGCACGATCAAGCTGCCGATCAACCTCGTGCGGACGCAGCGCAAGGTGGCGCGGGCCGAGAACGCGCTCACGCTCAAGCTCGACCGGTCGCCGAGCGACGCCGAGGTCGCCGCCGAGGCGCAGATCTCCGTCTCCGACCTGCACGCCCTGCGCGACGCCGCCCGCACCGTGACGTCGCTGGACCGGCCGCTGGGCGAGGAGGAGGACGCGTCGTTCGGCGACCTGCTGCCCGCCGACGCGCCCGGGCCCGAGGACGAGGTGCACATCTCGCTGCGCGAGCAGGCCCTCCGGCACGCGCTCAACGAGCTGCCCGAGCGGGAGCGCACGGTCGTCGCGCTCCGGTACGGGATCGACGGCGGCGAACCGACACCGCTGCGCGAGATCGGCCGCCGCCTCGGGATAACCCCGGAGCGGGTGCGGCAGATCGAGTCCAAGGCGCTCGGCCGGCTCGGCCGCATGCGCGAGCTGGACGCGCTGCGCCAGGCCGCTTAGGAGCGGTGCTTCCGGACAACGAGCCGCTGCGCGCCGCCCTGGCCGCGGGCGCGCCGGCCGGCGTGCTGGAGGCGATCCTCGGCGGCACGCTGATCGTCGCGCTGACGCCGCGCGAGGGGAACGTGCCCGCGGCCGGCGGCGACGAGGCCGTGGCCGCCGACAATCGTGGCGCCCGGGACGCCGCGGCACCCCTCGCGGTCATGCGCGGCGGCGACGGGCGGCTCGTGGCGCTCGCGTTCAGCGGGCCGGGCACGCTCGGCGCCTGGGGCGGGACGGACCGGACGGCCGGCGGGCCAGGCCGGGCGATGGCGGCGCTGATCCGCGACCAGGGGCTGACCGCGGTCGCGGTCGACATCGCCGGCCCGGTGGCGGCGGTGCTCGACCACGCGGACCTGCGGGCGCTGGCGTCCGGCGTCTCGGATCCCGGCGCGCCGGCGCCGGTCGGCGAGGGCCGCCGCACGCCGCTGCGGCTGCGTGCGCCCGACCCGCCGCTCCCGCCCGCGGCCACGGCCGCCCTCGCCCGCGCGCTCGAGCCGCACGCGCCGGTCGCTGCCGCCTATGTCTTCGAGGGCCCAACCGAGGACCAGACCCGCCGCCTGTGGCTCGGGCTCGACATCCCGCCGCCGCGCGAGACGGCGCCGGCCGAGGAGGCGCTCCAGGCCGGGCTGGCGGCCCTGCGCCCGCACCTGCCCGGCGTCCGGCTCGAGCTCACGATCGTCGAGCGCGACGCGGTCCTGGCGGCGCTGGCCGAGAGCGCTCCTCCGGTGTTCCGGCGTTAGAGCGGCTCGAGGCCGCCGACGAGGCCGCGCAGGTCGGTCGCGACGAGGACGAGCTCCTCCTCGCCCTCGTAGGACTCCTGGTTGTAGAGGATCACGCTGCCGTCGTCGATCCGCAGCCACAGCTCGTTGCCGTTGCAGTCGGCGAGCGGCATGTAGCCGGGCAGGTTGCGCTTGGCCTCGCGCAGCACCGCGTACTCGAGCTCGCGATCGGGCCGGAACGTGTAGACGACGTTCAGCATCTCCTCGTCGAGGCCAGGCAGGTGATTCGGGCCGAAGCCGTGGCCGCCGAGCTCGGTCGCGAACTCGACGAGCTCGCCGGACGGCTCGAACCCGAACTCGGCGCACGTCGCCCGGACGTCCTCCTCGGTCGGGGCAGGGGCGACCTCGTAGTGCTCGATCTGCGGGTTGATCAGCTCCTGCACGAGCTCACTTGCAGATGCCGGCCTTGAACAGGGACACGGCGCCGTGATGCCCGGTGTCGTCGTGGAGCGTCCGGTCGACCAGCACCATGCTCCTGCAGTCTTCCAGGTGATGCCACGTCAGCCCGTTCTTCTGGCGGTACGCGGCGTCGATCCCGGCCGCCCGGTCGGCGGCCACGAAGTCGGTCGTGCGGTTGCCCTTCATGACGATCTCGACGCGCCCCTCGGGAGCGTTCGGCGCAGCGGTGTGCACCGCGCCCTCCTTGCCGTAGAAGTCCGGGAAGCCCTCCTGCGTGAACGGCACGCCGGTCCTCTCGTGAAGGCCCGGGAAGATGCCGGCGTTGTTCGGCGGGCGGCCGTTGATGAGCAGGCGGCCCTGGGCGTCGTGCACGACCGCCTCGGGGACGCGGCCGCTGCGGACGACGTCGTCCGTCACCGCCGCCCCGCCCGCCGCGGCTCGGCGCAGCGTGCTCGCGTCCTCCGCTACGTCGAGGACCTTGGCGCTCGTCGTCGCGCTCTTCGCCGCCACCGAGCCACCGCCGCTGAGGATCGCCAGCAGCACGTCCGGCGCCGCCTGCCCGGCCATCCGGCCCGGCTCGCCGTTCTCGACGTGGTTCCAGCCGGTCACGGCCTTGAGCGTGTCTCCCGGGTGGTCCCACGCGTAGCCGAGGCCGTCGACGAGTTGCTGCTGCTGCTCGCGCTGCCCCTGCGGGTCGAACATGCCGTACTGCGGCGTGAGCCGGACCAGCATCGGCGTCGCCTCGATCAGCCCGACGCCCCAGTCGCCGACGCCCTGCGCGAAGTCGACGCTGAACTTCGGCGACATCGGGCTCCACGAGTACGCGTTGTTCGCCGCCCACTCGAGCGGCCCGGGGAGATGCCCGGTCAGCCCGTGGACGAGCCCGTCCATGTCCTCCTGGCGGTCGTCGATCCACGCGTTCGCTCCGTCGTAGCCGTCCTTGAGCGTGCCGGGGACCGACGTCACGAAGTTGACGGCGCCGTCCAGGAACCCGCCCCCGTCCTCCTTCGGGGGCGCCGGCGGGGGCGGCGGCTCCGGCGCCATTCCGGCGGCCTGCGCGAACACGCCGGCCGCCACCAGCGCCGCCGCCTCGGCCTCCTCGCGCGCCGCGAGCGCGACCGCGCGCAGGCCCGTGGCCTCGTCGCGCAGCTGGCCGATGAGCGCGATCGGCGACTCCTCCTCGAGCACCGACGCCCGCAGGCTCAGCCCGTCGGCCGCCTGGTCCGCCTGCGCGGCGGCGGACAGCGCGGCCGCCGCCTTCTCCTGCGCCGCCTCGATCTCGTCCGCGAGCCGGCGCAGCGCGAGCGCGACCATCCGGAACGCGTCCGAGCTCGTGTCGAGGTTGTTCGCGAGCAGCCGGCACATCGCCTGGCAGGCGACGCTCGCCGGCCCGCTCCAGCTCCCGGGCGCCGCGCCCGAGAGGTCGCCGGCGAGGCCGTCGAGGTGTCCGGACGCGCCGCCGAAGCTCATCGCCGCCCCGCGCAGGACGCCGGGGTCGCCGGGGACGCCGGAGCTGCCGGCCGTCGCCGAGCCCATCAGTCGCCTCCGCCCAGCAGCGGCATGACCGAGCTGTCCACGAGCTGGTAGAGGGCGGCGGCCGCGTTGACGGCCGCGCCCGTGGCGGTGATCGCGGCGCCGGAGCGCGCGAGCGTGCCCGACCAGGCCGAGCACATGTCCTCGAACGCGCCCGCCGCCTCGGGCGACCCGGTGGCGGCGCCTGCGCCCTCGGCGGAGCCCATCAGCACGCCGCGCGTCGCTACGACGTCGGCGCCGACGCCTCCGATGCGCGAGCCGAGCCCGCGCAGCTCCTCAGGTACGACCGATATGCGCACGGCCGTGCGCCGGGATGCCTACCGGCCGAACGAGGAGGCGATCGCCTGCTCGGTGTCGCCGTAGTTGGCGCCGGCCTGCTGGGTGAGCTGCGAGATGCCGTGCAGCGCTTCCTGGATCCCGCGGCCGGAGCGCTGCCATTCGGCCCACAGCTCCTGGAAGCGGGCCTGGGCGACGCCCTGCCACTCGCTCTGCAGCGGCGCGACCTGGCCGGCCAGCTGCGAGAGGATCGACTCGATGTTGGCGGCGCCGGCGTTCAGCTGGCTGGCAACGGACTGGAGCTGCTCAGGGGTAACAGCGATATTCGGCATTCGACAAGCCTCCCGTTCGTCGGTCGCGCGGTACCGGAAACGGTACCCCGGATTCGAGCGGGTTCAACCCCCCGCGGGCGCGCCCTGGGAGGGAGCGTCCGGGTCCCAGCGGCCGTCGATCCCGACCGTGCCGGTGACGGGGTTGGAGTCCGCGGGGTCGTTCTCGCGGTTGTAGGTGAACGTCATCCGCACCTCGGTGCCGCTGCCGGCGCTCCCGCGCAGCTCGAACGCGTCGGACAGCGCGGCGATCAGCGGGAGGCCGAGCCCGAGCGCCGGCGGCTCGGACCGGGCAGGGCGCGGCTGGATGCCGGAGCCGTGGTCGCGGACCACGATCGTCAGCCCCTCGTCGGTGGCGCGCATCTCGACCTCGAGCAGCCCGGTGTCTGAGTCGTAGGCGTGGACGACGACGTTCGTGCAGGCCTCGGTGACGGCCATCTTCATGTCCGCCAGCACGGAGGCCTCGAAGTCGAGCGCGTCGGCCATCCCGGCCAGCGCCTGCCGCACCACGCCGACGCCCTCGGGACGCGCCGGCATCGTGAGCACGACTTCAGGGCTGCCCGTCATTCGCCTGCGCCGTTCGTCCTTGCCGCCTTGATGGCCTCCTCGCGCTGCCGCAGCACCGGCAGGACCGGTACCAGGCCGGTGATGTCCAGGATCCGCTGCACCCCCGGCTCAACGGTCTCGCCCACGCAGACGACGAATCCCTGATTCGCCTCCAGGGCGCGGCGGCGTGCATCGAGCAGCGCGCCGAGCACGGAAGAGTCGACGAACGTTGCGGCCGTCAGATCGACGACGATGCCGCCGCCGCGATCGAGGGCCTCCTCAAGCCGCTCTCGCAGCGTGGGGGCGGTGTAGATGTCGTGCTCTCCTTCGACGACGACCACCACGACATCCCCCGCGGTGTCGTCGAGCACGATGGGATTGGCTTCCATACGGGCATGCAAGATACCCGCAACCCCGGCCGCGTAACTCCGAAGGGGCATTACCCGCAATCTCATGACAGGCAACCTGGATTCGTACCGGCGTAAGCGGGACTTCTCCGCCACTACGGAGCCGTCCGGTGGCGCGGGAGGCGACGACGGACGCACTCCGAGGTTCGTGGTCCAGGAGCACCACGCCCGCTCGCTGCACTGGGACCTGCGGCTCGAGCACGACGGCACGCTCGCCTCCTGGGCGGTCCCGAAGGGCATCCCGCAGGACCCCAGCCGCAACAACCTCGCGGTCCGGACCGAGGACCACCCGCTCGAGTACCTCGACTTCCACGGGGAGATCCCCAAGGGCGAGTACGGCGCCGGGACGATGACGATCTGGGACCGCGGCACGTTCGAGCTGCACAAGTGGCGCGAGGACGAGGTGATGGTCACGTTCGCTGGGGAGCGCGTCCAGGGCCGCTACGTCCTGTTCCGGACGGGTGGGAACAACTGGATGATCCACCGGATGGATCCGCCGCAGGATCCGGACCGCGAGCCGATGCCGCAGAAGCTGGCCCCGATGCTCGCCCGGACCGGCGAGCTGCCAAAGGACGACGACCGGTGGGCGTACGAGATCAAGTGGGACGGCGTGCGTGCGCTCGCCTACGCCGAGGGCGGCCGCGTGCGGTTCGAGGCCCGCAGCGGGCGCGACATCACGCCCCGCTACCCGGAGCTGCGGGAGCTCGGGCGCGCGCTGGCCGGCCGCGAGGCGATCCTGGACGGCGAGGTGGTCGCGTTCGACGACGGCCGGCCCAGCTTCCAGAAGCTCCAGAGCCGGATGCACCTGACGTCCGAGCACGCCGTGCGGCGGCTCTCCCAGAGCGACCCCGTCTCCTACATCGTCTTCGACCTGCTGTGGCTCGACGGCCACTCGCTGACGGACCTCGAGTACACGGAGCGGCGCGAGCGGCTGCTCGAGCTCGGCCTCCAGGGCGACCGCTGGCTCACGCCCACGCACCACGTCGGCGACGGCGCGGCGATGCTCGAGGCCTCGCGCGCGCAGGGCCTGGAGGGCATCATCGCCAAGCGGCTCGACTGCCCGTACACGCCGGGCAAGCGCTCGCCCGGCTGGGTGAAGGTCAAGAACGTCCGCACCACCGACGTCGTGGTGGGCGGCTGGCTGCCGGGCGAGGGGCGGCGCAGCAGGCAGTTCGGGGCGCTGGTGGTCGGCTACTACGAGGACGGCGAGCTCAAGTACGCCGGCCGCGTCGGCACGGGGTTCGACGAGGCCGAGCTGAACCGGCTCGGCGAGCTGCTCGCGGGGCTGGCGCGCGAGGACACCCCGTTCGCGGGCCGCCAGCCGCCGCGCGAGACGCACTTCGTCGACCCGGCGCTGGTGGCCACGATCGGGTACGGGGAGTGGACGTCTACGCGCACCCTGCGGCATCCGCGCTACCTGGGCCTGCGAGACGACCTCGACCCGGGGTCCGTGGGCTTCGAGGACGCGTGACGAACGTCAACTGCGCTGGGTGGGGAAGCGGTGGATCGGCCGCCCGGCCTGCCGAGTGTCCACTTTTCGCCGTCATAGGGAAACAACTGGACACTCGACCCGCCGGGGCGGCAGAACCCGCTCCCCTCAATGCCGCAGTTGACGTTCGTTTGGACATCGCGGCCCCGGGCTAGCCTCGCCTCGATGAGACAGATCGCCGGCACCGACGTGTTCCCGATCGGCCTCGGCGGCATGCCGATGTCGCTCAGCGGCCGCCCGCCCGAGGAGCGGTCGATCCGCACGATCCACGCGGCGCTCGATGCCGGCGTGAACCTGATCGACACCGCCGACGCCTACTCGAAGGACCACACCGACATCGGCCACAACGAGCGGCTGATCGCCAAGGCGCTGCGCGGTCGCCGCGACGGCGTGATCGTGGCCACCAAGGGCGGCCATACGCGCAACGGCGAGGCGTGGGAGCTCGACGGGCGGCCCGAGCACATCAGGGCGGCCTGCGAGGCGTCGCTGAAGGCGCTCGAGACCGACCGGATCGACCTCTACCAGTACCACCGGCCTGACCCCGACGTCCCCTACGCGGAGACGATCGGGGCGTTCAAGGAGCTCCAGGACGAGGGCAAGGTCCGGTGGGTCGGCATCTCCAACGCCAACGTCGAGCAGATCGAGGAGGCGTGCTCGATCGTCGACGTCGTCGCCGTCCAGAACCAGCTCTCGCTCGAGTACACCTCGCCGATCGCCAAGGGAGAGGTCGCGCTGTGCGAGGAGCGCGGGATCGCGTTCCTGCCGTGGTCGCCGCTCGGCGGCATCCCGCGCGCGGGCGAGGCCGCCGGCCGGCACGGCGCGGTGCGTGAGATCGCCGAGGCCCACGGCGTCTCGTCGCAGCAGGTCGCGCTCGCCTGGCTGCTGTCGCTGAGCCCGGTGGTGATCCCGATCCCCGGCGCCAGCCGCCCGGAGTCGATCGAGGACTCCGTGCGCGCCGTCGACCTCGAGTTCACGCCCGAGGAGCTGGAGCGGATCGGATGAGGGACGTCGTCATCACCCCGTACCGCGACGGGCCGCTGATCGTGCGCGGCCCGGTCCGGCTGGCCGACCAGGACGGCAACGAGATCGAGACGGGGCGGGAGACGATCGCGCTGTGCCGCTGCGGCAAGTCCCGCATGCGGCCGTTCTGCGACGGCAGCCACAAGCTCGTCCGGTTCCAGGCGCCGAGCGGGCCCGAGGAGGGGCGCGCACCCGACGCTCCGGAGCGGCGCCGGGCGGTCGGTTGATCTCCGCGCGCGCCTCCTCGCGGCGATCGTCCTGCTGATCGCCACGCACGAGATGGGCTTCGCCCGCGACGTGGCCGACGAGGTCTGCTTCCTGCACGAGGTCGTTTCTTGGAGCGCGGCCCGACCGGATCTTCAGCGCGCCGGAGCGGCCCGAGACCCAGCGGTTCCTGCGACTGCTGCTGGAGGCGAGATGAGCGAGCTCTCGCCGGCCTCCCAGCTGCGTAGCAGGTGCGTGGCGAACCGCCCCTCCAGCTCGACCAGCGTGGCCGCTCCCCAGAGGATGTCGGGCTCGAGCCGCGGGTCCTGCCTGGCGAGGCCGCCGGCGAGGTCGACGGCCGCGACGTTCTCGTGCACCGCGTCCGCCACGACGTGCTCGTCGAAGAAGGCCGTGGCTTCGGGGAACCCGAGCCGGCGCAGCCCGTTCGCGTAACGGCGGTTCGGGATCGACGAGGTCATCTCGAACAGTGCGAGGTGACCGACGATGGCGCCGAGCAGCCGGCGGTGGAGCCCGAACATCGACATGAGGTTGACGGTTGCCAGTGTGCAACCCGGGATGTGGTCGACGTAGGCGCCGTAGCGGCGGTCGAGGCCGAGGGCGGCCATGGCGTCGGCGAACAGCTGCGCGTGGATGCGGCTCGCGTCGCCTCCGCCGTACTCGTCGGCCTGGATCTCCACCATGGCAGCCTTCGGGCCCCCGTCCAGCCGCGGGAGCGCCCACGAGTGCGGGTCGGCCTCCTTGAGCTGGTAGGCGGAGCGGTGGACGACGAACTCGCGGAACTCCTCGATCGTGCCGTGGCGCTCGAGGTGCTTCGAGAGCGAGGGCGCGTCGTCCGCGGCCTCGATGTCGCGCAGCGCCAGGTCCATCGCCCCGCCGCCGCGCGGGACCGGGACATCCCGCCGCAGCGCCGCCTCGAACTCGCGCTCGAGCCCGGCGCGCAGCGCGAGCAGCGACGGCGCCCACTCCCAGCGGTCGTCGACCTCGGGCAGGCCGCGGTAGTGCAGCTCGTAGCAGAGGTAGAGCGCGAGCTGGAGATCCTCCTCGTCGGTGGGCGCCGGGGCTGCGGGGAGACGGCCGAAGGGGCCGGGGAGGGCGTCGAGGAGCAGCGCGCTGACGGCGCCGCGGGGCCTCGGGAGGCGGATCACACGTCGGCCCTACCCCTGCCCGTTCGACCGTGAAACGCCACGGGGCGCGAACCCGTCCGCCAGCCACGCGACGAGCCCGTGCAGGCCGCGCTCGGCGGCGATCTCACGCTGGCGCGCTGCGCCGTCGCCGGCCGGCGCGCGCACGCCGAGCTCGGCGAGCAGCCCCGCGACGCGCTCGCGGGTCGGGAGCAGCTCCCCGGTGGCCAGGTCGCGCATCTCGCCTTCGAGGCCGTGCCGGCACGCCGACCAGCGGTTCTGGTCGATCCGCCACGACTCGGCGGCGGGCAGGCGCTCGCCGGCGTCGAACCGCTCGGCGAGGCGCACCACGAGGGCGTGCACCACCGCGCCGACGGCCTCGGTCTCCGCGACCGTCCGCTGGGTGTCGGGCACGCGCACCTCGACGGTGCCGAGCGTCGGGTGCAGCCGCAGCTCCCACCACCACTGCCGCGGGTCGTCGAAGCCGCACCAGCGCAGCGCGGCCTCATAGGCCGAGAAGCTGTCGAACGCCGGCGGCACGCCCTGCCGCGGGAGCAGCCCCGAGATCCGCGAGCGGACGGACGCGAGGCCGGTGTCGCGGCCCTCGTAGAACGGCGCGTTGACGGCGAGCGCCGCGAGCTCGGGCAGGTACGAGCGGAGCGCGCTGTAGACCGCGAGCGCCCGCTCGGCGCCGCGGACCGCGACGTGGACGTGCAGCCCGAACACGAGCTGGCGGCGGGCGACCGACGCGTACTCGGCTCCGATCGCGTCGTACCGCGGGCCGGGGTTCAGAGGCCCGGAGCCGGCCGCGAAGGGATGCGCGCCCGCGCCGGCGAGCCGGAAGCCCGCGGCCGCGAGGTCGGCGCGCGAGCGCGCCAGCTCCCGCGCCGCCTCGCCGACCGTCGCGTGGGGAGCGGTGACGATCTCGAGCTGCGCGGCGGGCATCTCGAGCTTGAACCGCGGGTCGCCGCCCAGCGCCTCGAGAACCGCCGGCGCGCGCGGCCACAGGTCGAGCGTCTCGGGGTCGAGCAGCATCAGCTCCTCCTCCAGGCCGACCGTGAAGGGCGTGGCCTGCTCGAACGCGTCACGCACGGCCCGTCAGGGTAGGGCTCGAGGCGTGAGGCTCGTGACCCTTCCAGGCGTGTTCCGCCCGATCAGCGATACGTGGCTGCTCGCCGACGCGCTCGACCGCGAGCCACTCGCGCCGGGAGCGCGCGTGCTCGACCTGTGCTCGGGCAGCGGGGCGCTCGCCATCCGGGCGGCGCTCGGCGGCCCGCGCGTCGTGACCGCCGTGGACCTCTCGCGCCGCGCAGTGCTCACGATCCGCGCCAACGCTTGGCTCAACGGCGTCCGCGTGCGGGCGCTCCGCGGCGACCTGTTCGCCGCCGTCGCGGGCGAGCGGTTCGACGCGATCGTCTCCAACCCGCCGTACGTCCCCTCGCCCACCGACGAGCTGCCCGCGCGCGGGCGCGCACGGGCGTGGGACGCCGGGCGCGACGGCCGCGCGCTGCTGGACCGCATCTGCGACCACGCCCGCGCGTACCTGAGACCGGGCGGGAGGCTGCTGCTCGTGCACTCGTCGCTGCTCGGCATCGAGCCGACCGTCGAGACCCTGCGGGCGCGGGGCCTGGTGGTCGACGTGCCGGTGCGCGAGCGCGGCCCGCTGGGGCCGCTGATGAACCGCCGCCGGGCGCACCTCGAGGCCGCCGGAATGCTCGAGCCCGGCCGGCGTGACGAGGAGGTCCTCGTCGTCCGCGCCCGCAACGCGCCGTGCGAACGTTGGATGCTGCGACGGCGTCGGTCAGAATAAGACCATGGCCCGATCGATCTGGAGCGGCGCGATCTCCTTTGGACTGGTGAACGTGCCGATCAAGCTCTACTCCGCCGTGTCCCGCAAGACGGTGCGGTTCAACCAGCTCAACTCGGAGACTGGGAATCGCATCCAGCAGAAGCGCGTCGACCCCGATACCGGCGAGGAGGTCCCGTACGAGCGGATCGTCAAGGGGTTCGAGCTGACCAAGGACCGCTACGTCGTCATCACGCCCGACGAGCTCGACGCGCTCGACCCCGAGCGGACGCGGACGATCCAGATCGAGGACTTCGTCGACCAGGTCGACATCGACCCGATCTACTACGACCATCCGTACTACCTGGTGCCCGACAAGGGCGCGGCGAAGGCGTATGGGCTCCTGCTGAACGCCATGGAGGCGTCCGACAAGGTCGCGATCGCGCGCGTCGTGATCCGCTCCAAGGAGCAGCTGGTGGCGATCCGGCCCGCCGGCGAGCTGCTGATGATGGAGACGATGATCTTCCACGACGAGGTCGTGCCGCACGACGAGATCGACGACCTGCCCGACTCCAAGGACCTCAAGGTCTCCGACCGCGAGATCAAGATGGCCCAGCAGCTGATCGACTCCCTGTCCAGCGAGTTCGACCCGTCCCAGTACCGCGATGAGTACCGCGACAAGGTGCTCGAGCTGATCGAGCGCAAGGCGTCCGGCGAGGAGATCGCGGTGCAGCCCGAGGCGCCGGCGCCCGCCAAGGTGCCCGACCTCATGGCGGCGCTGGAGGCCAGCCTCGCCGCGGTCAAGGACGACGGCAAGAAGGACGGCGAAACGAAGAAGGCTAAGAAGGCCCCCGCGCGGGCAAAAGCAACCGCGAAGTCATAAGCCGTTGACATTGGCGGGGGTCGAGGCTAATTTGTCCGGTCACCGGCCAAAAGGGGCCTAAGTAGGAAGCGCCGGCGGAGGGCGCTTCTGCAGGGACCAAGAGGGGATGGGGGAGTTACATGCAACGGATGACGTTCGCGGTGCTGGCCGTGTTGGCCACGCTGATCACTGGCCTGTTCACCGCGAGCGTCGCCGGAGCACAGACTCCAGCCGCCACGATCAGCGTGACGGGGAACGAGACGACATGGTCCCCGCCGAACGTGACGGTCACGACCGGCGAGACGGTTCGCTGGTCGTTCAGCGGAGCGAACCAGGCGCATAACGTCCACGGGACGGGCGCGAACTGGAATCCGCCCTTGCAGTCGCCGATCGGGACCAACCAGGCGCCCGTCGACTACACCTTCACCGCGCCCGGCGTCTACACGTTCCTCTGCGACGTCCACGGCGCAGCCATGTCCGGCACCGTCACGGTCCAGGACGCTGGCGCCGACCCACTCGAGAACGTGCTCGTGTTCTCGAAGACGGCCGGGTTCCGGCACAGCTCCATCGACGAGGGCATCGCGGCCGTCCAGGCGCTCGGCGCGGCCAATGACTTCAGCGTCACCGCGACCGAGGACTCGTCGCAGTTCAACAGCGCCAACCTCGCCCAGTACGACGCCGTCGTCTTCCTCTCCACGACCGGCGACGTCCTCAACGACACGGAGCAGGGCGCCTTCGAGGACTACATGCGCGCCGGCGGCGGCTTCGTCGGCATCCACGCCGCGGCCGACACCGAGTACACGTGGCCGTGGTACGGCGAGATGCTCGGCGGCTACTTCCGCAACCACCCCGCCGGCACCCCCACGGCGACGGTGCACATCGAGGACACCGACGAGCCCTCCACCGAGGGCCTTCCGGTCAACTGGTCCCGGACCGACGAGTGGTACAACTACCAATCCTTCGAGACCCCGAGCGTGAACGGCGGCGGCGACGACTACTCCGTCCGCGACAGTGGGGTCAAGGTCCTCGCCACCATGGACGAGTCGACCTACGCCGAGGACGACGGCAGCGAGGGCAACAACGACGATCACCCGATCGCGTGGTGCTCGGACTTCGACGGCGGCCACGTCTGGTACACGGGCATGGGCCACACCGAGGCCTCGTTCGGCACCGACCCGGGCAACATCCGCCAGCACATCCTCGGCGGCCTGCAGACGGTGACCGGCGCCGAGCCGTCCGACTGCGGCGAGCCGCGCCAGGCGTCGCCGCAGCTCGACGACTTCGAGCTCGTCACGATCGACGACGACACCGAGAGCCCGATGGAGATCGCGGTCGCCAACGACGGGCGCGTGTTCTACGTCGAGCGCATCACCGGCGAGCTGAACGTCTACAACCCGGTCAACGGCCAGGTGACGACGGCGCTCACGATCCCGGTCTCCAGCGTGCAGGAGAACGGGGCGATGGGCATCGCGCTCGACCCGAACTTCGCCACCAACAACCAGCTGTACGTCGCGTACACGCCGATCACGCCGGGCGACCAGCAGCGCGTCTCGCGCTTCACGGTCGGGGCCAACAACGTGATCGCGCCGAGCTCCGAGCAGGCGATCTTCACCTGGACCGCGCAGCGCCAGCAGTGCTGCCACTCGGCCGGCTCGCTGGCCTTCGCGCCCAACGGCGACCTCTACATCTCGACCGGCGACAACACGAACCCGTTCGCCTCCGACGGCTACACGCCGATCGACGAGCGGCCCGGGCGCGAGTTCTGGGACGCGCAGCGGACGGCGGCCAACAGCAACAACCCGAACGGCAAGATCCTGCGCATCCACCCGCTGCCGGGCGCGACCGGCACGCCGGGCATCGGCACGACCTACTCGATCCCGAGCGGCAACATGTTCGCCCCGGGCACGGCGCAGACGCTGCCCGAGATCTTCGCGATGGGCTTCCGCAACCCGTTCCGGATCACCATCGATCCGCATACCGGATGGGTCCTGCTCGGCAACTACGGACCTGACGCGGGCGCGACCGACCCGAACCGTGGCCCGCAGGGCAGCGTCGAGTTCGACGTGGTCAAGGAGCCCGGCTTCTACGGCTGGCCCTACTGCGTGCGCGACAACGTGCCGTACAACGACTACGACTTCGCCAACAACACCTCCGGGCCGAAGTTCGACTGCGCGAACCCGGTCAACACCTCGCCCAACAACACGGGCATCCAGAACCTCCCGCCGGCCAAGCCGGCGACGATGTGGCAGGGCTACTCCGAGACCGATCCGCGCTTCCCCGGCCTCGGCACCAGCGGCGCGCCGACCGGCGGCCCGCGCTACAAGTTCGACCCCGCCCTCGACAACCCGGCCAAGTTCCCCGAGTACTACGACCGGCACTGGTTCCTCGGCAATTGGAATGACGGCTGGATCAAGACCGCCACGCTCGACGACCAGGGCAACGGCACCGGCGTCTTCGAGTCCCCGTTCATGGACACGTTCCACCGTCCGCACGAGATGGAGTTCGGGCCCGACGGCTCGCTCTACGTGATCGACTGGGGAACCGGCTTCGGCGGCAACAACCTCGACTCCGGCATCTACCGGATCGACTACGTGGCCGGGTCCAGACGGCCGATCGCGCGGGCGACGTCGGACAAGGACAACGGTCCGACGCCGCTCACCGTGCAGTTCTCGAGCGACGGCTCGCAGGACCCGGACGGCGGCTCGCTCACCTACGCGTGGGACTTCGACGGCAACGGCACCACGGATTCCACCGCGGCCAACCCGAGCCACACGTACAACACGGCGGGCACGTTCAACGCGACGCTGACCGTGACCGACCCCGACGGCCAGACCGGGTTTGACACGATCCCGATCACGGCCGGCAACACCAGGCCGACGGTGACCATCACCGTGCCCACGGACGGCCAGTTCGCCGCCTTCGGCGACACCGTCCCGTACGAGATCACCGTCACCGACCCCGAGGACGGGACGATCGACTGCAACCGCGTCTCGCTCAACGTCCAGCTGGGCCATGACGACCACGCGCACCCGCTGGAGACCCTCCAGGGCTGCTCCGGCACGTTCCGGACCGAGACCGACGGCGGCCACGGCGCGAACGCGAACATCTTCACGTCGATCGTCGCCTCCTACACCGACAACGCGCAGGGCGCGGCGAACGCGCTGACCGGCCAGGACGACGTGGTCCTGCACCCCAAGCCCAAGCAGGCCGAGTTCTTCGACTCGATGGGCCGGACGGGCGCCAACACCGGCGGCACGCCGGGCGTGCAGACGGAGACGACGACCGACGCCGGCGGCGGCCTCAATATCGGCTTCATCGAGCCCGGCGACTACGTGTCGTTCGAGCGCGTGAGCCTCGAGGAGCTGACCGGGATCCGCTTCCGCGTCGCCTCGGGCGGCGCGGGCGGCACGATCGAGGCCCGGCTCGACTCGCCGACCGGGCCGGTGGCCGGCTCGGTGGCGGTCGCGAACACCGGCGGCTGGCAGAACTGGACCAACGTCACGATGGACCTGCCGACCCCGCCGGACGGCACGCACGAGCTGTTCCTCGTGTTCGTCAACCCGAGCGCCGGCGGCGGTGACGGGCTCTTCAACGTCAACCACTTCACCGCGCTCGGCAAGGGCGCGGCGAACAGCGCCGCCCCGGAGGTCTCGGCCAGCGCCGAGCCGATGTCCGGCGACGCGCCGCTGCAGGTGCAGTTCACCGGCACGGCGACCGACCCGGACGCCGAGCCCGGCGAGCAGCTGACCTACGAGTGGGACTTCGGCGTGGCCGGCTCGACGACCGACACGTCGACCGAGCTCAGCCCGACCTACACGTACGAGCGGCCGGGCACGTACCTGGCGCGCTTCACGGCGACCGACCCGAACGGGGCGTCGGCCACCGCGAGCGTCCAGGTCGAGGTCACGGCCTCCGGCGAGTGCCCGCAGAACGTCAAGTCCGACGAGTTCGAGGGCGATTCGCTCGACACCAACCGCTGGCAGATCATCCGGCCTGACAACACGCGTCCGCCGACCGTGTCGGGCGGGAACCTCAACTTCCCGATCGACAACGGCTCGATCTACGGGCCGGGCACGACGGCACGGAACATCATCGTCCAGCCGCTGCCGGACGGCGACGTCGAGGTGACGGCGAAGATCACCACCGACCCGCTGACCGACAACTATCAGCAGGCCGGCCTGAGGGTCTACCAGGACGACAACAACTGGGCCTCGGTCCACATGATCTACGCGGGCGGCAACCGTGACTTCGAGTTCATCTACGAGAACAACGGCAACCCGCGCAACGAGGGCCAGGACAAGCTCGGCGGCATCCCCGCCACGTCTCCGCTGACCTACTGGGTCAAGCTGATATCCGACGGCTCGACGCTGCGTGCCGAGTACTCGTTCGACGGCGTCGACTTCGACCCCGTCGGTCGCACTGCCGACATCTCCGGCTGGTTGGCCCCGCAGGTCGGCCCGGTGGCGCTGTCCGACCAGGCGCCCACGTATCCGGTCGCGCGGTTCGACTGGGTCCGCTTCAACCCGGATTCGTCGGGTGGGGGCGGTGGCGGTGGCGGCTCGGAGACCGAGCTGTTCGCCGACCAGTTCGACGGCTCCGACGTCGGAGCCGGATGGGACGTCGTGCGCCGCGACCAGGCGCTGACGGTGTCGGGCGGCGCGCTGCGCATCCCGGCCGCCACCGGCGATCTCTACAGCGCCGGCGGCAACGCCGCGAACCTCGTCGTGCGTGCGGCTCCGAGCGGGTCCTGGACGGCCACCGCGAAGGTCAACTTCGAGGGGCTCGCCCAGTACCAGCAGGCCGGCATCATCGTCTACGGCGACGACGACAACTACGTCAAGCTGGGCCGGATCGCCCACACGGCGGCCGCCGACGAGAAGTTCGAGTACATCCACGAGGCCGCGGGCACGCCCGACAACACGGCCGCGGACTCGACTGCGAACATCGCGGCGAACTTCCCGGACGACTACTGGGTGCAGCTGCGCTATGACGGGACCAACCTGACCGGCTGGTACTCGCAGGACGGCACGAACTACACGCAGGCCGGGCGTGCCTGGCCGCTGCCTTCGGGCGCGCGTGTCGGCGTCTTCGCGTTCGGCAACACGGCGACCTCCGCGGCGCCGGAAGCGGCGTTCGACTCCTTCCGCATCACGCGGCCGGGGGCGCCGGCAGGGCCGAGCTTCGACGACGAGTTCAGCGGCTCGAGCCTCGACCACAATCGCTGGAACGCGATCGTGCGCGAAAACGCGGGCGCCTACGAGGTCGCCGGCGGTCAGCTGACGATCACGACCGAGCCCGGCGACATCTACACCGGCGACACCACGCCGCCGCCGAACAACTTCATGCTCCAGGACGCGACGCACGCCGGTCCGGACTGGACGATCGAGACGAAGCTGTCCGGCACCATCAACGGCGGCTACGGCCAGGGCGGCCTGATCGCCTACGTCGACGGCGGGAACTACGTCAAGTTCGACGCGATCTCCGATGCGGGGAGCCCCCGGATCAACCGCCTCGAGCTGCGCTCCGAGGTCGGCGACGTCGTCCAGAACCCGCAGCCCAACTTCGACGTGCCCGCGGGCACGGCGAACATCTGGCTGCGGCTGAGCAAGACGGGGACGACGTACGCCGGCGAGTACTCGCTCAACGGCACGACGTTCACGGCGTTGCCGGAGTCGGTGACGAACGCGATGCAGGCGCCGGACTTCGGCCTCTTCGCGTTCGGCCCGCAGCCCGACGGCCAGGGCGACACCGTGTCGTTCGACCACTTCTACCTCAACGGCAAGGACGCGGGCGGCGGCGAGTGCGAGTGCGTGGCGACCGGCGGCGACTCGTTCGACTCCGCGACGCTCGACAAGCAGAAGTGGAACGCGATCGTCCGTGAGGACGCCAACCTGTACGCGCTGAACAACGGCTGGCTCGAGATGACCACCGTCAACGGCGACATCTACACGAACGGCAACCCGGACCCGACGAGGAACTTCATCCTCCAGGAGCCGACGGCCGCCGGCCAGGACTGGGTCATCGAGACCCACATCGACGCCGCGACCATCAGCGGCGGCTATGAGCAGGCCGGCCTGATGGTCTACTCGAACGACGACAACTACATCAAGTTCGACATCATCTCCGACGACGGCATGACGGTCCGCAACCGGCTCGAGCTGCGCTCCGAGATCAACGGGGCGATCCAGCAGCCGCAGCCTGCCGACCCGCCGGTCCCGAACAACGCGGCCGAGGTCTGGCTGCGCCTGACGAAGACGGGCACCAGCTACGCCGGCGAGTACTCGTTCGACGGAACGACGTTCTCGCCGCTGAACATCCCGGTGACCAACCCGATGGTCGACCCATCGTTCGGCATCTTCACGCTCGGCGTGAACAGCGGCGGCGGCCGTCCGCGGTTCGACTACTTCAAGCTCGACGGATCGACGGGCTGTGAGGAGCCGGAGCCGCCGAACCGCGCGCCGGTCGTAGACGACCCGACCGCGAGCCCGTCGTCGGGCTTCGCCCCGCTGCAGACGGCGTTCTCGGTCACCGCGACCGACGCCGACGGCGACGACCTCACGTACGCGTGGGACTTCGACGGCGACGGGGTCACCGACTCCACGGTGGAGGACCCGACCCACACCTACACGGCACCGGGCGACTACGAAGCCGAGGTGACCGTGTCCGACGGCGAGTTCAACCGGTCGCGGACGGTGCCGGTCAGCGTCTTCGGTCCGGACGACCCGGATGCGCGGTTCCGCGTGCTGGTGTTCTCCAAGACCGCGGGCTTCCGGCACAGCTCGATCGACGAGGGTCACGCGGCGATCGAGCAGCTGGGCGATCAGAACGCCTTCCAGGTCGACCACACGGAGGACGCGACCGCGTTCCGTGACGCGGTGCTGAGCCGCTACGACGCGGTCGTCTGGCTGTCGACGACGGGCGACGTGCTCAACGACACCCAGCAGGCGGCGTTCCAGCGGTACATCAGGGCCGGTGGCGGCTACGCGGGCATTCACGCCGCGGCCGACACCGAGTACGACTGGAAGTGGTACGGCAGGCTTGTCGGCGCCTACTTCCTGAGCCACCCGAGCGGCACGACGCCGCAGGGCGGTCGCCCGGGCACGGTCGTCGTCGAGGACACGACCGACCGCTCCACGCAGGGCCTGCCGGCCCCGCGCTGGGACCGGATCGACGAGTGGTACAACTACAAGCCGGTCGACTTCGAGCAAGCCGGCAATGTCGACTACAGCCCGCGGGCGAACGTCCACGTCCTGACCTCGCTCGACGAGTCGACTTACGACGAGGCGGACGGCAGCGACGGGGTGGATGACGACCACCCGATCGCGTGGTGCCACAAGTACGACGGTGGCCGCTCGTGGTACACGGGCATGGGCCACACGGAAGACTCGTTCGGCATCGACCCGGGCAACATCCGCCAGCACATCCTCGGCGGTATCGAGGACGCCGCGGGCGCCGCGGGGCAGGACATCTGCAACCTGTCGCCGACCGTGGAGGCCACGGCCGATCCGAAGACCGGCAACGCGCCGCTCCTGGTCGGGTTCTCGGCCAACGGCGCGGATCCGGAGGGCCAGGCGCTCACGTACTCGTGGGACTTCGGGGACGGCGGCACCTCGTTGCGGCAGAACCCGGACCACACCTACATGCAGCCAGGAACGTACAACGCGAAGATCACCGTGAAGGACTCGAAGGGCGCCACGGGGACGGCCACGGTGCAGATCGTCGTCAATAACCCGCCCGGGAACGTTGCACCGACCGTCGACGCGGCAGGTGACCCGACGGCGGGCAAGCCGCCGCTCGCCGTGCAGTTCTCGGCAACGGGGTCGGACCCGGACGGTGACACGCTCACGTACTCGTGGAACTTCGGGGACAACGGGAGCTCGCTCCTGCAGAACCCGAGCCACACCTACACCCAGGCCGGCACGTACACGGCCACGGTGACGGTGAGCGACGGCAGGGGCGGCTCCGCAACCGCGACGGTGGCGGTCACGGTCGGCAACCGCGGACCGACGGTCACGTTGTCGGCGACGCCGACGTCGGGCAAGGCGCCGCTCATGGTGGCGTTCTCCGCCCAGGGCTCCGACCCGGACGGGGACGCGCTGACCTATCGGTACGACTTCGGTGACGGGAGCAAGCCCGTGACGGGCAGCACCACCACCCACCGGTACACGAAGGCCGGCACGTACACCGCGAAGGTCACGGCGACCGACACCGGCGGGGCGACGGCGACCGCCCAGGTGCAGATCACGGTCACGAAGAAGTAGCGGACCGAAAAACCGGAGGGAGCGCCGAGGCGGGCGGCGCTCCCTTCGCCGTCCCATCACTGAAAGGATGCGGGCCATGGCGTCCAGCAACGACAACCTGACCCCGCGTCCGGAGCACCGCTTCACGTTCGGTTTGTGGACGGTGGGCAACCCGGGCCGTGACCCGTTCGGCGGCCCGACACGCGAGCCGCTCGACCCCGTGGAGTCCGTCAAGAAGCTCGGCGAGTCGGGCGCGTGGGGCGTGAGCCTGCACGACGAGGACCTGGTCCCGTGGGGCACGCCGCCGGCCGAGCGCGACAAGATCGTCGCGCGCTTCAAGGCCGCGCTGGACGAGGCGGGGATGGGCGTGGGGATGGCCACCACGAACCTGTTCGGCCATCCGGCGTTCAAGGACGGCGCGTTCACCTCCAACGACCGCGGCGTGCGGCGGGCCGCGATCGGCAAGGCGATGCGCTCGATCGACCTGGGCGCCGAGCTGTCGGGCGAGGTCTACGTGTTCTGGGGCGGCCGGGAGGGCACCGAGGTCGGCGCCGCCAAGGACCCGCGCGACGCGCTGGAGCGCTACCGCGAGGCGGTCAACGTGCTGGTCGACTACTCCGAGCGCCAGGGCTACGGGTTCCGCTTTGCGATCGAGCCCAAGCCCAACGAGCCGCGCGGGGACATCTTCCTGCCCACGGTCGGGCACGCGCTGCACTTCATCTCCACGCTCGAGCGCCCCGACCTGGTCGGGCTGAACCCGGAGGTCGCGCACGAGACGATGGCGGGCCTGTCCTTCTACCACGCGGTCGGGCAGGCGCTGTGGGCGGGCAAGCTGTTTCACATCGACCTCAACGCGCAGGACGTCGGCCGCTACGACCAGGACTTCCGCTTCGGCGCCGAGGATCTCAAGGAGGCGTTCCTGCTTGTGCGGCTGCTCGAGCGCGCCGGCTACGAGGGTCCGCGGCACTTCGACGCGCATGCGTATCGCAACGAGAACCCGGAGGGGGTGTGGGACTTCGCGGCCGGGTGCATGCGCACGTACCTGGCGCTGGCCGAGAAGGCCCGCCACTTCGACTCGCTACCCGACGTCCAGGAGGCGCTGGAGGCCGCGTCGGCGCCCGAGCTCGCCCGCGCGTCGGTCGACGGCGACGATCCCGACACGCTGAAGGCGGAGTCCGAGCAGCTCGACGCGCTCGCCCAGCGCGGCTACTTCAACGAGCGGCTCGACCAGCTCGTGGTCGAGGTCCTGCTCGGAGTGCGCTGAGCTACGCGGCGGCCGCCCAGCGGTCCAGCTCGAACCACACCAGCGTCGTGTCCTCCGAGTCGACGCCCCAGCGGTCGGCCAGCTCGGCGACGAGGTAGAGGCCCCAGCCGGACGGGCGCGCCGGGTCCGGCGACGGGGCGGACGGCACGAACCCTCCACCCGGGTCGTGCACCTCGACCCTCAGCGTCTGGTCGGCGATCTCGATCACCAGCTCGATGATGTCGCCGCTGGCGAGGTTGGCGTGGCGCACGGCGTTCGTCACCAGCTCGGAGACCAGCAGCCGGACGTCGCGCATCCGGCCGTCGGGCCGGTCGTCGGAGAGGCCGTCGAGCGCGTGCCGCGCCGCTGCGGCCGCCTCCGGCGTGACGGGCAGGTGGCGCTCGACCCTCACGCCGCCTCCTCCGGGTCCTCCACGAACTCGAGCCGGTCGCTCATGCGCGTGATCTCGAACACGCGGTGCACGGTCTCGCCGCCGCGGATGAGCGCGAACCGCCGGCCCGCCTCGCGCGCGCGCATGTCCGCCAGCACGACGAGCCGCAGCCCGCTCGAGTCCATGAACTCCAGGCCGCGCAGGTCGAGCACCACGGAGCCCAACTCGGGGTCGGTGGCCAGGCGCTCGAGCTCGGCCTCGAGAATCGTGGCGCCTGAGATGTCGAGCTCGCCGGTCGGGGCGACCACGGCAACGGTCCCGTCGCGAGTGGTCTCGAAGTCGAGGTTGGGCATCGCCGTGCGGAAGCCTAATCCTCCTGTCTACGGGAAGACTGTGCGCCACATGACACGGCTGCTCCGATCCGACTGCTCGGGCCCTGGGATCAGGCGGCGCGGCCGTGGCAAGGGCTTCGAGTACCTCGACGAGGCCGGCCGCCGTGTGACCGATCCCGAGGACCTGGCGCGCATCCGCGAGCTCGGGATCCCGCCCGCGTGGCGCGACGTGTGGATCTGCTCCAACCCGCGCGGCCACCTCCAGGCGACGGGGACCGATGCCGCCGGCCGCAAGCAGTACCGCTACCACGACGCCTGGCGCACCCGGCGCGACGCCGAGAAGTTCGCGGACATGGAGCGGTTCGCCCGCGCGCTGCCGGAGCTCCGCGAGCACGTCGAGGAGGATCTCCGGGACGACGGCTTCACCCGCGCGCGGGTCCTGGCGTGCTCCGTGCGGCTGCTCGATCGCGGGTTCTTCCGCATCGGCTCGGAGGAGTACACCGAGTCGTTCGGGCTCGCGACGATGCGCAAGGAGCATGTGGAACTCGGTCGCGACGGCGAGATGGTGTTCGACTACCCCGCCAAGAGCGGCATCCAGCGCGTGCAAGCGGTCGTCGACCCGCAGGTGGCGGAGATCGTGGCCGCGCTCAAGCGGCGGCGCAGCGGCGGCGACGAGCTGCTCGCCTACAAGGAGGGGCGGCGCTGGCGCGACGTGCGCTCGGAGGACATCAACGCGTATCTGAAGGACGCGACCGGCGACGACTTCTCGGCCAAGGACTTCCGCACGTGGAACGCGACGGTGCTGGCCGCCGTCGCGCTGTCGGTGTCCGGGCAGGTGGCCGGGACACAGAGCGGGCGCAAGCGCGCGATCACGCGCGCGGTCAAGGAGGTCGCGCACTACCTCGGCAACACGCCGGCCGTCTGTCGCGCCTCGTACATCGACCCGCGCGTCTTCGACGCCTACCGCGCCGGCCTCGTCATCGGGCGGCCCTTGCGGGAGGCGGCCGACACGGGGCCGGGAGAGCTGCCGATCCACCAGCGCGCGCTGGAGGAGGCCGTGCTCGACCTGATCGACGAGCGCGACCGGTCGGCAGCCTTGGAACGCGTGGCCGCCTAGGCGGGAACGTCCGGCCCGTCGGGGAACGGCGGCGGCGGGTCGTCCGGCGGCGGCGCGTCCGGCGGCTCGGCCGGCGTGGCCGGCACCTCGCGGTCGGGCGTCGGGACGGCCGGGGTGGTCGGCTCGTCGGGTACGACCGGCTGGTCCGGCGTCGCAGGGGTGGTCGGGACTTCCATCAGGTGCCGGTGCCGTACGCGTACAGCCGCTCGAGCGAGGCGCGGATGATGCGCGACACGTGCATCTGCGAGCAGCCGACCCGCTCGGCGATCTCGGACTGCAGCAGGTCGTCCTGGAAGCGCAGGCGCAGGATCTCCCGCGCGCGCTCGTCGAGGATCCCGGTCATCTTCTCGATCGTGATGCCGGCCTCGACGCGGTCGAATTCCACGTCCTCGACGCCGATCAGGTCGCCCGCGCTGGCGGACGTTCCCTCCTCCTCGTGCACCGGCGCGTCGAGCGACCGGGCGGACCGGCCCTCGGTCGCCTGCAGCGCCTCGACGATCTCCTCCTGCGAGCGGTCGAGCCGGCCGGCGATGTCAGCGACCGTGGGCGAGCGCCCGAGGTCGGCCCATAGCGCCTCGCGCGCCTCCTCGACCGACAGGCAGAGCTCCTGGAGGTCGCGTGCCGGGCGAACGTCCCAGGTGGCGTCGCGGAAGTAGCGACGCAGCTCGCCGAGGATGGTTGGGACCGCGTAGCTGGAGAACGCGAGGCCGCGCTCGGGGTCCCAGCGGTCCACGGCCTTGACGAGGCCGACGGAGGCGACCTGGACGAGGTCGTCGAGCGGCTCGGACGCGCGGCGGTAGCGCAGAGCGAGGCTGCGCGCGAGCGGCATGTAGCGCTCGATCAGCTCCTCGCGAGCGCCGCCGTCGCCGCGCTTGTGGCGGCGCATGAGGCGCTGGTCGTCGCGTTGGCGACGCGCGCGATCCGAGCCGGTTCGGGCGGCTGACCCAGGCCGCTCCGCAAGTGCGCTCTTCGGCATCGGGGATAGCCTTACCCCTGCTGAGAGCGCCTCCGGGCATTGCGTTGTCTGTTTCGTAACGCCGGCTTGTCCGGCAGCGCGTCGAAGCGGGCTTCGCTGTCCCGGTGCATGGCCTCGACGGTGTCGCGCAGCGTGGTGCTCAGCCGCAGGCACTCGTCGATCAGCGCGCGGCTGTCCTCCTGGACGCGCGCGGCCCGTGCCAGCGCGGCGCTGAACTGGCGCTGCAGCGAGGGACCGGTGGATCGGTAAGCCACTGTCCCATGTCTGCTCCGAACGCGCGCTCGACGGTAGTGGAGGCGTCAGCGCCGGGACCGCAGCAGATCGCCCGTGCGGTCAGATGTCGGTCGCGTGACGCCTTGACCCGACGCGCGGGCGCAGATACTCGCGACGGTGGTCGGCGCCCTCCACGCCTCCTCCTCCCTCGATCCGTCGCGCGCCTCCTGCGAGGACGCGCGGCGCGTCGGGGAGGAACGCCTGTGGGAGCTCGCGTGCGTGGGCCTGGTGCGGGCCGTCGATCGGTTCGACCCGTCGCACGGCACGTCGTTCACGACGTTCGCGGTTCCCACGATCCTCGGCGAGCTGCGGCGGCACTTCCGGGACCGGACCTGGTCAGTTCGCGTGCCCCGGGCCCTGCGCGACGCGGTGCAGACGCTGCAAGCGGTCGCGCGTTGAAGGCCGAGCGGTGCGGCTCACCGGGCCCGGTCCGCAGCTCGCGATCGCGTGCCGCGGCTCGTTGTTGGGCAGCGATCCCGGCGAGCCACACCCTCGGTGCTCCGACGTTGTACGACACCCCGTCACGCGCGCAAAAGGCACCTATCGCAGTTCTGACCGTTGCGGTCCCGCTGAAGTAAGATCGCCGCCTCGTGAGCGAGAGCAGCACGCCGCCGCCTGAGCTTTTCTCATGCCATGTCGACCGTAACGGCAGCTCGGCCTGGGTTCGCCCCGCGGGTGACCTGGATCTCGACACCGTGCACCACGTCGAGTCCGCGCTCGCGGAGCTGCGCGAGCAGGGTTGCGGCAACCTCGTGCTCGACCTGCGCGACCTCACGTTCATGGACTCGACCGGCCTCCGGCTGGTGATCCGATGGCACACGGCGGCCCAGGGCGAGGGTTTCCAGTTCGCGATCGTTCCGGGGCCGGAGGTGGTGCAGCGCGTCTTCCGGCTGACAGGGATGGATGCCCACGTGCCGGTTACCGAACCGCCTCCCGAGCGGTGATCGCCAAATGCCCTGAACGGGCGTAGGCTCCGAAGCGTGGACCTGCAGGACCCGGACCGAGGCGGGCTCGGGCGAGTCGTCGGCATCGGCGCTTCCGCCGGCGGCATCGACGCGCTGATCCGGCTCCTGCGGCACTTGGAGCCCGACATACGGGCGGCATTGCTCGTCGTGGTGCATGTGCCCGCCACAGGCCGGAGTCTGCTCGCCCCGATCCTCGACCGGCAGACCGACCTCGAGGTCAAGGTCGCCGAGGACGGCGAGGCGCTGGCGCGGGGGAGGGTCTATGTCGCACCACCGGACCGCCACCTGATCGTCGACGACGGCCGCGTCCGGCTCGAACGGGGGCCGAAGGAGAACGCGGTTCGCCCGGCGGTCGACCCGATGCTGCGGTCGCTCGCCAGGTGGTACGGCCCGGACGCCGTCGCCGTCGTCCTCTCCGGCGCACTCGGCGACGGCAGTAGCGGCGCGGTCGCGGTCAAGCTCGCCGGGGGCACGGTGATCGTGCAGGACCCCGACGACGCGACCGTGCCGAGCATGCCCGAGAGCGCACTGCGAGCGGTCGCTCAGCCCGACGCCGTATTGAGCGCCACCGCGATCGGGAAAGCGCTCAGCGAGCTCCGGGACGGACGAGCCAGGATGCGGGAGGATACGGCCATGCCCGCCGACAGCCGTTCCGTCGAGCAAGGGCCCGACCGACCGACCGGCCCTCCCTCGAGCTTCAGCTGCCCGGAGTGCCAGGGCCCGCTGTGGGAGGTCGAGGAGGGCGAGCTGGCCCGCTATCGCTGCCGCGTCGGGCACGCCTACTCGGAGGACTCGCTGATCATCGAGCAGGGCAGCGCGGTCGAGGCCGCGTTGTGGTCGGCGCTCGAAGGGCTCGAGGAACGCGCCGAGTTCCTGGGACGCGTGGCCAGGCGCCACGGCGAGCAGCGTCCGCGCCTGCGGGCTCGCTTCGAGAGCGCCGCCTCGGATGCGCTCGCCCGCGCCGAGCTGATCCGGCGTGCGCTCGGCACCAGCGGGGAGCCGTCGCACGCCCTCGACCTCCAGGCGGCTGAATGAGCGACGGCGAGGTCGATTCAGGCTTCGAGGCGCTGCTGGACTTCCTCCTGCGCTCCCGGGGCCTGGACTTTACGGGCTACAAGCGCACGAGCCTCGAGCGCCGCTTCCGGCGGCGGATGGACACGATCGAGTGCCGAAGCTACGGCGACTACCTCGACTACCTCGAGGTCCATCCCGACGAGTACGAGCAGCTGTTCGAGACGCTGCTGATCAACGTCACCGAGTTCTTCCGCGATCCGCCGGCGTGGGAGCACCTGAGCCAGGACGTGCTTCCGGCGCTGCTCGGGGCGAAGGAGCCGGACGAGCCGATCCGCGTGTGGAGCGCCGGATGCGCGTCCGGCGAAGAGGCGTACACGGCCGCGATGGTCCTGGCCGAGGCGCTTGGCGAAGAGGCCTTCCGGGAGCGCGTGAAGATCTACGCCACGGACATCGATGACGACGCGCTGAAGACGGCGCGGCAGGCCGTCTACACGTCCAAGCAGGTCGAGAAGGTTCCCGAGGCCTTGCGGGCGAAGTACTTCGAGCGCGCGGACCAGCGTCTCGCGTTCCGCAAGGACCTGCGAAGAACGGTCATCTTCGGCCTCAACAACCTCATGTCCGACGCGCCGATCTCTCGCCTGGACCTGCTGATCTGCCGCAACACGCTGATGTACTTCACGGCGGAGGCGCAGGGCCACATCCTGCGCCACTTCCACTTCGCCCTCACGGCCCACGGCGTGTTGATGCTCGGCAAGTCGGAGATGATGGTCGCCCACCGCGACCTGTTCGGGAACGTCGACCTCAAGAAGCGGATCTTCCGCAAGCACGAGGGTCCGATCACGCTGCAGGCGCGGCTCGCCGGGCTCACCAACGGCGACACGATCGATCCGCGCGGCGCGGTGGACGACCGCGCGAGCCGCGACGCCGCCCTCGAGCTCGGTCCGCAACCCCACTTGATCGTGTCCAGCAACGGCGAGCTGACATTCGCCAACCTCCCGGCCCGCGCGCTGTTCGGCGTCGCTCGCGAGGACATCGGGCGGCCGTTCTTCGAGCTCGAGGTGGCGCGCGCGCCGGTTGATCTGCGGACGGCCGTTGAGGACGCACTGCGCGACCGCCGCAGGATCGAGCTCGGCGAGCGCCGGTTCAGACCGGAGCAGGGGGAGGAGCGCCGGCTCGACGTCACCGTCGCGCCGCTCCTGCCCGACGAAGGCGACGCCTACGGCGTCAGCATCGTGTTCGAGGACGTCAGCCGGTACGCCACGCTCCAGCGCGAGCTCGAGGGGAACCGCCGCGACCTCGAGCTGGCGTACGAGGAGCTGCAGTCGACGATCGACGAGCTGGAGACGACCAACGAGGAGCTCCAGTCCGCCAACGAGGAGCTCCAGACGACCAACGAGGAGCTCCAGTCGACGAACGAGGAGCTCGAGACCATGAACGAGGAGCTCCAGTCGACCAACGAGGAGCTGGAGACGATCAACGACGAGCTCCGTTCCCGCACGTCCGAGCTCAACCAGGTCAACGACTTCCTCGAGGCGATCCTGACGTCGCTCGCGATCGGCGTGGCGGTCGTCGACCGTCAGCAACGCGTACACGTCTGGAACCATCGCGCCGAGGACCTGTGGGGCGTGCGGCACGACGAGGCGGTCGATCATCACCTCCTCTCGCTCGACATCGGCCTGCCCGTCGAGCACCTCGCGGCGCCGCTGCGGGCGGTGCTGGGCGGCGCGAGCGAGCGCGAGGAGGCGGTCCTCGAGGCAGTCAACCGTCGCGGTCGCTCCATCGAATGCGCCACCACGATCCTGCCTCTGCTCTCGCCCGGCGCGACCGACGGCCACGCGGTGCGCGGCGCCATCGTGCTGATGGAGGACGGGCGGGTGGGCGACGAATGACCACCGACGAGCCAGAGGGTGACCTGGAGCGGTTCGAGCAGAGCGCGCATGAGCGAGCCCGGCGTGCCGAGGACCGCGCGCAGGCGGCGCTGCGGCGCGCCGAGGAGGCTCGCGAGGAGGCGGCGCGGGCGCCGAACGAGGCGACGCGCGCGCGCCACGAGCAGGAGGCGGCGACGCACGAGCTCGCGGCCGAGGCCCAACGGCGGGCCAAGGAGCTCCAGGAGGATCACGCGGAGCACTCGCGACTCGTCGCCGACCGCCGCGCCGCGGACCCGCCCGCCGTCTGAGCTCCGGGTCAGACGTCCGTCATCGTCGCGCGCGCCGCGCGGGTACCCGAGCGCGTCTCCCGGCAGCGGTCGCGCAGCGCGAAGCCCTCCGCCGTCAGCTGCGTGGTCCGGTCGAGCACTTCGCGCATCGACTCCAGGCGCAGCTCGTAGTCCGCGCGCAGGCGCTCCAGCACCGCACGCACCTCGACGCCGGACACGTGGACGGGCGCGAGGTCGCCGTTCGCCGCCCGCGGGATCGGGACGACCTCGGCCTGAGGGCCAGGAACCGGCACCGCCGGCGTATCGGGCGGCAGCAGCCGTCGCCGCATCGGGATCACGCGCTCGATCTCGGGCTCGGGCACGCCCACGGGCACGCCGGTGAGCAGCCACGTGCCGTCGTCGCGGCGCTTGAGCTCCCCTTCCCGGGCCAGCTCGCCGAGCGCGGTGGACACCGTCGGCCGGCGGGCGCCGACGAGCTGCCCGAGCATGCGGTGCGAGAGGGTCATCGGGAGCGCGACGCCTTCGCCCGTCATCCGCCCCCAGCGCTCGGCGAGGTGCCAGAACAGCGCCAGCAGCCGCCGGTCGACGCGGTTGAGCTGGGAGATCGCCTGCGTCACCGCGAGCCGAAGCGCGCGCTCGTTGACGCGGTCGAGGACCGCGACCATGACCTCGGGATAGCGCGCCAGCTCGACCCCGAAGCGTCGATCGAGCAGCGCGAAGCGGCTGCGGGTGAGCACGCTCCATCGGACCTGGTGTTGGAGCAGGCTGGAGCCGTCGTGCACCCGCCAGGGGCGCACGACGTCGCCGGGGCCGAGCAGCTCGGTGCTGACGGTGTCGGACACCAGGACCTCGCGCGCGAGCACGCCGTCGAGCACCAGCATGCCGACGTGGTCGGGGCTGGCGCCGGAGAGCCGGCCGGCATCCCACGGCCCGGCGTCGAGCGAGTGGACCGCAACGCGCAGTTCACGCTCGGCTGCTTGGAGACGGTCCTCGGCAAGGAGCAGCCCAAGGTCCGGATCGAGCTCCAACAGCGGTGTGATCTGGCGGTCCGTCACGGTTCTACTGCGCTCCTTCCCCACTGGCTAACACTAGTCCTCGGGCGGCATGGGGGGTGCGGGGGTCAGTGTCCGAACCATAGTGCCTATTTCTTCGCTAGTGTCAGTGGCATGACGGGCACGCCGTTCCGTATGGAGGCGTTCTCGGTCGAGGCCGATGTGCGCGGTGGGCCGCACGCCGCCTCGAGGGCGCGGCGGCTCATGCAGCGGGAGCTCAGCGGCCGGATCCCGGCGCAGGTGCTGCCCGATGTCGCGCTGCTGCTCACCGAGCTGGTGGCCAACAGCGTCCGGCACGGCGGCGCCGACGACCGCACCGAACTGCGAGTCCGGTTGGAAGGGCGCCCTCCGGCGCTCCACGTCGAGGTCGAGAACCCCGACCACGTGCCGGGCACCGTTGCCATGCGGCGGCCGGACCTGGCGGGTGGCGGTGGGCTCGGGCTCCACATCGTCGAGCGCGTCGCGAGCCGCTGGGGCGTGCGCGAGCAGCCGCGCACGGCGGTCTGGTTCGAGCTCGACTGCGACGCCCCGGCGCTGCTCTAGCCTCCTGCGAGTGCCCCCCAAGCGAGTCGAGGTCGAGATCGACGGGCGAACGCTGTCGCTCTCGAACCTCGAGAAGCCCATGTACCCGGAGGCGGGCTTCGCCAAGGGGCACGTGATCGATTACTACACGCGGGTGGCACCGGTGCTGCTGCCCCATCTGCGCGACCGGCCGCTCACGCTCAAGCGCTATCCGGACGGGGTCCAGGGTCCGCACTTCTACGAGAAGCAGTGCCCGTCCCACCGGCCCGACTGGGTAGCGACGACGATGGTGGGCAGCAGCCGCGCTCGCGACGGGACGATCAACTTCTGCCTCGCCAACGACCTGCCGACGCTGGTCTGGCTCGCCAACCTGGCGGACCTCGAGCTGCACACGTCGCTGGCCACCGCCGCCGACTACTCGCGGCCGACGATGATCGCCTTCGACCTCGACCCGGGCCCGCCGGCCACGATCGTCGAGTGCGCCGAGGTGGCGCTCGAGCTGCGGACCGCGTTCGAGCACCTGGGGATGGAGGCGTTTCCCAAGACGTCCGGGTCGAAGGGCATGCAGGTGTACGTGCCGCTCAACACCCCGGCCGACTACCGGAAGACGAGCGGCTTCGCGAAAGGGCTCGCCGAGCTGCTCGAGCGCCGGCAGCCCGGGCTCGTGGTGTCCGACATGAAGAAGACGCTGCGCAAGGGCAAGGTGCTGGTCGACTGGAGCCAGAACAGCCAGCACAAGACGACCGTGAGCGTGTACTCGCTGCGCGCGCTGCCGCAGCCGACGGTCTCCACGCCGCTGCGGTGGGAGGAGGTCGAGGCCGTCACGGAGTCACGCGATCCGGGCGACCTCGTGTTCACCGCTCCCGACCTGCTCGACCGCGTGGCCGAGCACGGCGACCTCTTCGCGGGCGTCCTCGAGCTCGAACAGCGGCTCCCGGACGCGCTATAACGCGCCCATGGACCTCGAAGAGCGCACCCTCGATGACACGCTCGAGCAGACCTGCACGGTGTGCGGCGCCAGGCTGACCGCGCTCGAGATCGAGGCCGCCCGCGAGGCGGGCGGCCCGTTCCTCTGCAGCGTCCACGCGGCGGAGGAGTTGCCCGCCGCCGACGTGGCGGACGAAACCTCCGGCGAGCCCGACTAGTACACGTGGCCGGAATGCGTCGTAATTCTGGCCGCGTGTATTAGGCGGTCGCCCTCGCGAGCTCGCGGGCGGCGGAGGCGATCGCGTCCGCGTCGATTCCCGCCTCGTGCAGCAGCTCCTCCGGCGTGCCGGACACCGGCATCTCCCGCACCGCGAGCTTCGTCACGCGCGGGCGCTCCTCGGCGTCGGCCAGCGCCTCCAGGACGGCGTCGCCGAGGCCGCCCTCGGGCCAGTGGTCCTCGACGGTGATCACCGCGCCGCAGTCGCGCGCCGCGGCGCGGACCGCGTCACCGTCGATCGGCTTGATCGAGTAGCAGTCGAGGACGCGGGCGGCGATCCCGTCGCGGTCGAGCGCCTCGGCGGCGCGGACCGCCTCGTCGAGGGTGATCCCACAGGCCACGATCGCGACGTCGTCGCCGTCGTGGGCGATCCGGCTGCCGCCGATCGCCACGCGCTCGTCGGGCGCAGTGCGGACCGGGGTCTTGCCGCGCAGCGTGCGCAGGAACGAGATGCCCTCGCGGTCGGCCAGCTGCTCGACCAGCCTCGAGGTCTGGTTCGCGTCGCTCGGGTGCAGCACGGTCGAGCCGTGGATGGCCCGGAACGCGGCGATGTCCTCGAGCGCCATCTGCGACGGGCCGTCCTCGCCGATCGAGACGCCGGCGTGCGAGCCGCTGAGCCGGATGTTCGCGCGCGAGATCGCCGCCATCCGGATGAAGTCGTACGCGCGCGTGAAGAACGCGGCGAACGTGGAGGCGAACGGGACCCAGTCGCGGACCTGGAAGCCGACGGCGGCCGCGACGAGCTGCTGCTCGGCGATGAACATCTCGAAGTAGCGGTCCTCGTGCGCGGCCCGGAAGTCCTCCGAGTGGGTGGAGTTGGAGACCTCGCCGTCGAGCGCGACGACGTCGCCGCGGCGCGAGCCGAGCGCGGTCAGCGCCTCGCCGTAGGCCTTGCGGGTGGCGACGTCCTCGCCGAGGTCCCAGGTGGGGAGCGGGTCGTCGGTTGTCTCGAAGCGATGCGGCGTGCCGCCGGCGGGCGTGGCGAGCTCGACATGCAGGTCGCGCTCGCCGCCCAGCTCCTGGATCGCCTCGTCGGGGTCGTCGAGCGGCTTGCCGTGCTTGCCGGGCTGGTCCTCGACGGCCTTCACGCCCTTGCCCTTCTTCGTGCGGGCGACGATCGCCGTCGGGCGGCCCGTGGTGGCCTCGGCCTCGGCGTACGCGGCCTCGATCTGGTCGACGTCGTGGCCGTCGATGGCGATCGCATGCCAGCCGAAGGCCTGGAGCCTGCGGACGTAGCCGTCCGTGTCCCAGCCGAGCATCGTCTCGCGGGTCTGGCCGAGCCGGTTGACGTCGATGATCGCGACGATGTTGTCCAGGCCCTCCCAGCCGGCGTGCTGGAACGCCTCCCACATCGAGCCCTCGGCCATCTCGGAGTCGCCGCACAGGCACCAGACCCGGTACGGGAGACGGTCGAGCCGGGCGCCGGCGATCGCGATGCCGACGGAGATCGGCAGGCCCTGGCCGAGCGAGCCGGTGGCGACGTCGGTGGGCGGGATCCGCGGCGTGGGGTGGCCCTCGAGGCGCGAGCCGAGCTTGCGGAACGTCAGCAGCTCGGTGTCGTCGATGATGCCGGCAGCCTTGAGCACCGCGTAGTAGAGCGGCGAGGCGTGACCCTTGGAGAAGATCAGGTGATCCGCCGACGGGTCGTCGAGGTTGCCGGGGTCGAGCCGGAGATGCCCGTCGAGGAGGACGGCGAGCAGGTCGGCGGCCGACATCGAGGACGTCGGGTGGCCGGAGCCGGCGGCCGCGCTCGCGCGCACCGAGTCGACCCGCAGCTGCTGGCCCAGCTCCCGGCGGAACTCGCTCCGCTCGGCCATCACGCGGCCACCAGCTGGTCCCGCTTGGCCTCGAGGTCGGCGAACAGCTCGCGGAACGACTTGGCGAACTTCTCCACGCCCTCGCGCTCGAGCGTCGCGACGACGTCGTCGTAGTCGATGCCGGCGGCGGCGAAGGCCTCGAGCGTGCGGCGGGCGCCGTCGACGTCGCGCTCCAGCGTGTCCTCGACGTTGCCGTGGTCCTGGAACGCCTCGACGGTCTCGCGCGGCATCGTGTCGACGGTGTCGGCGCCGATCAGCTCCTCGACGTAGAGCACGTCGCGGTACGCGGGGTTCTTGGTCGACGTGGAGGCCCACAGGCACCGTTGCGGGGTGGCGCCGACGGCGGCGAGCTGGTCCCAGTCGCTGCCGGAGAAGACCTCCTGGTAGGTCGCGTAGGCGAGCTTGGCGTTCGCGATCGCGAGCGTGCCCTTGAGCTCGTCGTGGCCGCCGATCTCGTCGAGCCGGCGGTCGGCCTCGGTGTCGACGCGGCTGACGAAGAAGCTGGCCACCGACGCGAGCTTCGACGGGTCGCCGCCGCTCTCGACCAGGCGCCGCAGGCCGCGGACGTACGCCTCGGCGACCTCGCGGTGGCGCTCGAGCGAGAAGATCAGCGTGACGTTGACCGGGATGCCGGCGGCGATCGACTCCTCGATCGCGGGCAGGCCCTCCTTGGTCGCCGGGATCTTGATCAGCAGGTTGGGCTTCTCGATCAGGCCATGCAGGCGGGCGGCCTCGTCGATCGTGCCCTGCGTGTCGTGCGCGAGGTTGGGGTCGACCTCGAGCGAGACCCAGCCGTCCTTGCCCTGGCCCCCGTCCCAGATCGGACGCAGGATGTCGCAGGCGGCGAGGATGTCGTCGCGCGCGAGCGCGAGGAAGATCTCCTTCGGATCGGACTCGGTGGCGCTGACCTGCTTGATCTGGTCGTCGTACGCGTCGCCCTCGGCGATCGCGCCCTGGAAGATCGTGGGGTTCGACGTCACGCCCACCACGCCTTCGTGCACGAGGGCGGCGAGATCGCCGTCGTTGATGAAGTTGCGCGAGAGGAAGTCGATCCAGACGCTCTGGCCGTGCGCGGCGAGCTGCTTCAGCGGGGTCATTGCTCTCCTAGCGAGTCGGGGTGCCCCATGTATGAAACCGTGCCCGGCGACTCGGCCCGTGAAACGGCGACAGCCGCGCCCGCGTGCCCGCGGGCGAAACCATCTCTGAAGGAGTGCTGAACGGGCGCTAGCGCGGGCGCCCGGACAGCTCGCGCAGCCAGGCCGATACAGCTTGCTCGTCGCGGCGCGCCTCGCGCTGACGCGCCGCCCGGGCCTGGCTGGCCGTGATGGTGTTGGGACCGGCGGAACCGCCCGGCCGCCCGAAGCGACCGGTTGCCACCTTCCCCGTGAGCGGCTGACGACGTAACCGCTCGGCGTCATAAGCCAGCGACATCGGTTGGGCACATTACTCCCCAACCGGAGAAGCGTCTACTCCAATGTGTCCATCGAACAAACCTCCGATTCGCCCACCGGTCCACAATTCCAGCCGGAAAACGTTCACCACCGTGGTTCCGAGCGGTCACAACTCGGCTACGGTCAGACACGAAACGTCCGTTGGCTGACGAAAATTGCGGACCACGCGCGCCACCTCGGGGCCGAACCGGCTGACCGCGGGCGAACGTCAACTGCGCAGGTAGGGGAGGCGGGGAGGCGACGGTTTCGTGAAACTTCGGACGCGCCCGGCCGCCGAATTTCACGAAACCCCTCGTATACGGCGGTTTCGTGCGATGTCGGCTCCGAGCGGCGCCGGAATTTCACGAAACCGCCGGTCCGCCGCTTCCCCACCCGGCCGCAGTTGACGTTCGCCGGCGGCTCAGCCGGCCACGACGGCGAGCGGGACGAGGGCGTATTCGGCGAAGAACAGTGCCCAGACGCGCATGTAGAACGCGCCGAAGTCGTCCGGGTCGGCGCGCGCGGCCCAGACGAGCAGGAGCGCGAGCGCGAGGGCGTGACCGCCGGCGAGGACGAGCCCGTCGGCGTCGTCGACCAGCAGCGGGCCGAGGACGATCATGCCCGCGTACGCGAGCACCAGCGCGGATACGCCGAGCCGCGCCGCCCGGCGCGGCCCGAGCCGGACCGTGAAGGTCGCGATCCGGAACCGGCGGTCGCCCTCCCGGTCGGGCACGTCCTTGAGCACCGCGATCGCGAAGGAGAAGGGCAGCACGAACGCCGTCAGCGCCCACACCGCCGCGGGGATCTCCAGCGAGCCGCCGAACGCCAGCGCGTAGTGGCCGTACATGCCGAGGTTGACCGCCACCGCCCGCACCCCGGAGATGCACAGCGAGGCGACGACGGGGAAGCGCTTGAGCCGCACCGGGGGCAGCGAGTACGCCGCCCCGACCGCCAGGGCGGCGACGACCGCCGCCGTCTCGATAACACCCTGCGTGAGCGCCAGCACGACCGGCACGACCGTCGCGACCGCCACGATCCGCCACGCCGCCTCCGGCGTCAGGTCGCCGGCCGCCAGCGGCAGGTGCGGCTTGTTGATCCGGTCGATCTCGATGTCGGTGAGCTGGTTCACGCCCACGATGGCGACGTTCACGCCGGTGCCGGCGACGATCACCCAGAACAGGTGGTCGAGCCCCGAGCCGGGGAGCTCGGAGACCGCGATCACATACAGGCCGGTGGCGCTGATGAACGTCCCGAGCAGCGTGTGCGGGCGGGAGAACCGCCACAGCACGCCGACGGCGCCGAGCACGCCGGTGCGGCGGACCGCAGCGGCGTGGCTGCTCATGCCCGTCCCCGCCGCGCCCGCAACGTCAGCACCAGCGCGATCGGCACGAACGCGAGCCCGGCCAGCGAGCCGAGCGCGAACCGTGCCGCCACCCGGAGCCGTCCCGCCACCCCGAGCGGGGCGTCGAGCGACTCCGCCGCCGGCGCCAACGCCAGCGGCGGCGCACCCTCGCCCCGCACCCCGCTGACCGCGACCGCGTAGGGCACGCGCCGCTCGCGGTACCAGTCGGGCGCCACCGGCAGGACCTCTACGTCGCGGAACCCGGCCCGCTCGAACCACGTCCGGTACTGGTCCACCTCGGGGAACAGCATCCACAGGTCCGCCAGCGCCCGGGTGATCCGCCCCGCCGGCCGCACCGGCCCGATCACGACCGCCACGCCGCCCGGCCGCACGACCCGGTGGGCCTCGGCGATGCCGCGCTGCGGGTCCGGCCAGTACTCGATGCTGCCGGCCGACACGTAGCGGTCGAACGAGCCGTCGGCGAACGGCAGCGCCTCGGCGTCGCCCAGCAGGCGCCGGACGCCGGCGAGCGCGGGCCGCCGCGCGGCGCGCGCGAGCTGGTGCGGGCTCTGGTCGAGCATCGTCACCTGCGCGGGGTCGACGTGCTCGACGATCCCCACGGTGGTGAACCCCGTGCCGGCGCCCGCGTCGAGCGTCTCGAGGTCGCGCCGGTCGAGCTTCGCCGCGGCGAGCGCCCGCTCCCGCATCGCCGCCGTCCAGAACAGCGGGTTGATCCAGTCGTCGTAGCCGAGCGACAGGACCCGGTAGAACCAGTAGGCCTCCCGCTTGTGCTGGATCAGCCGCATGCGAGCCGCCGACGATACCCGCCGCCTGGACGCCTGGCTCCCCGAGCCGGTCGTCCGCACGCACCACCGGCGGACGGCGCCCGCCGATCCCGACGCGCTGTGGCGCACGGCCAACGAGCTGCAGCTCTCGGACACGCGCACGCTCGGGCGCCTCGTCCGCTGGCGGATCCCCGGCCTCGAAGCCGGTCTCACCTACGGCGAGCTGTTCCGCGCGTACCCGTTCACCGTGCTCGACGAAGGAGAGCGCCACCTGCTGGCCGGGCTCTGCGGGCGGATCTGGACGCTCGCGCGCGACTATCCGGCACTCGACGGGCCAGACGAGTTCGCACGCTGGCACGAGCCCGGCACGGTGCGGGTCCTGTTCGGGCACTGGGTCGAGGAGTCCCCGGACGGCAGCGCGCTCGTCAGCGAGGCCCGCGTGCAGCCGGTGGATCGTTCCGCCTCGCTGCGCCTGCGCGCGCTGTGGAAGCTCATCGGCCCGTTCGAGCGCCTCGTGGGCGCGGAGGCGATCGCCCGCGCTAGCGAGCGATCTCGGCGTGCGTGATGGGCACGCCGAAGCGCTCCTCGGCGTCGGCGAGCCCCTCGTCCTCGCGGTAGTCCTTCTCGCCCGCGTGGCTGAAGATCACGATCCGGTCGGCCGGGAACGTCGCCAGCGCGTCCTGGATCGCGACCGCTGGCTCGCTCTCTCCGGTGTCGCCGGCGGCATCGACGCCCTCCTCCTCGAGCCGCTCGACGGTCTCCTCCTGCGCGACGTCCGCCTCGTGGATCGCCTCGTCGGAGTCCGACACCCAGAACGCGAGCTTCGACTCGTGCGTCGCGGGGGAGACGACCAGCACCTCGGCGCCCGCGACCTCCTCGCCGAGGGTCGCGCGCAGGAGCTTCGCGTCGACGGGCTCGGGCGTGACGACCAGCAGCTTCACGACGTTGCCGCTACCCCTGCCCCGGAGGCGGCAAACGACCCGACGGCATCGCCGTCGGCCCGCATCACGAGCACCGCGACGTCGTCGCGCGCGAGCCCGCCCTGCACCGCGACGGCGTCCCGCTCGACCGCCTCCGCGATGGCTGCCGCCGTGGCGCCCGCGCAGGCGGCGAGGAACGCCTCGAGCCGGGAAGGGCCGGCGAGCCGGTCGGCGGGCGTGGCCTCGCTGACGCCATCGGTGTACAGCACGAGCGCGTCCCCGGACGCCAGCTCGACCGCCTGCTCGGTGATGTCCGGGTCGTCCAGGATCCCCAGCAGCGTGCCCGGCGTTCCCACGGACTCGACTTCGCCGCCGGCTCGCAGGACGAACGGGAGCGGGTGGCCGCCGGTGGCCACGCAGGCCGACACGCCGCCCTCGCGCGGCGTCACGGCGGCGTAGAGGACCGTGCAGAAGCGGTAGTCGAGCTGCTGGCGCAGCAGCGCCTCGTTGAGCTCGCGCAGCACGGCGCGAGGCCGCCGCGTGTGCTGCGCGGCGGCACGCAGCGTGTAGCGGGCGAGCGCGGTGAGGGTCGCCGCCTCGGCGCCCTTGCCGCAGACGTCGCCGATCACCAGCGCCCAGTCGCCGCCGCCGGTGGAGAAGCAGTCGTAGAAGTCACCGCCGACCTCGTTGCCCTCGCCCGCGGCCAGGTACCGGGCCGCGACCTCCATGCCCGGGATCCGCGGGAGATCCGCAGGCAGCAGCGAACGCTGGAGCGTGCGCGCGACCTGGTCGCGCTCGTCGTACAGCCGGGCGTTGTCGAGCGCCAGCGTGGCGCGCCGGGCGAGATCCTCGAACAGGGCCAGCGCGTCGGCGTCGCCGTCGGACGGGAGGTCGTCGAACCCGGCGACGAGCACGCCGTGCAGGCGGCCGCGGGCCCGCAGCGGCACGATCGCCGACCGCGGCGTGCCGAGCCCGGCGGGCGTGGCCGCCACCATGGCGTCGCCGCCGCGCAGGACGGCCAGGATGGCGTCGTCACTGCGATCCTCCAGCGGGTCGCGGTCGAGCGCCGCCAGCAGCTCGCGCTCGCGCCCCTCGTCGCGCGCGACGGCCGCCACGCGGTGCACCTGGCCAAGCTCGTCGCCGAGCACGATCACGCACGTGTCGGCGATGTCGCGCACGCACAGGCGGGCGACCCGCTGGATGGTCAGCTCCTCGTCGAGCGACCGGTCGAACAGCTCGCTCGCCTCGGCCAGCAGCGCCGCCCGGCCGAGCAGGCGCTCGCGCTCGGCCTCGGCGCGACGGCGCCGCGTGACGTCCCGCACCACGACCACGAGCTGCGCCTCGTCGTCGACCTCGAGCGGCGTGCCCCCGAGCTCGATGTCGACCCACGCGCCGTCGCGGCGCCGCAGCGTGAGCGGCTGCTGCGGCTGCACCCGGCCCTCGTCGATGCGCCGCAGCACGCGGCGCCGGAGGTCCGCGTCGTCGTACTCGACGACGAGGTCGAGCAGCGTGTCCATCGCGGCGAGCTCGGGGAACGCGTAGCCGCTGAGCTGCTCGAACGCGGCGTTGGCGTACCGGCAGCGGCCCTCGCCATCAAGCATCACGAGGCCCTCGCCGGCGTCCGACAGTGCGTACAGCAGCGCCTCGTAGCGGTCGGTCTGGCCGCGCAGCGCGCGCTCGGCGGAGCGTCGCTCGGTGACGTCCACGAGCACGATCCCGACGCCGATCGTCGCTCCGTCGCGGCGCACCGGCCAGTAGGAGGCGATCCAGCGGCGGTCGGAGCTGCTCAGCTCGACGTCGAGCAGCGGCTCGCCCGTCCGCGCGACCCGGGCCGCATCCTCGAGCACCGGGAGCTCGTCCATGCCGGCCTGTCCGCGGTCGTTCGCCCGCTCGAGCTGCAGGTCTGCGTCGAGCAGCGTGATGCCGACCGGCGCGTGCACGAACGCGACGTCGAGCAGCCCGAAGGCCTCGGTCAGCTCGACGTTGACGGCTTGCAGCCGGGCGCGCAGCTCGGCGATCCAGACCGCGAGCGCCGACCCGGCCGCGACCGTGACGAGCCGGATGACGTCCTGGCCGCCCGTCCAGGTCGCGGCAAGGCCGATGGCGGCGAGCGTGGTGGTGAGGATCGCCAGCGCCGCGATCTCGCGCGGGCGGGCGGCGAGCGCGGCGATCAGCGGCGCCAGCACGTACGCCGGCACGAGGACGGTGTCGTCGCCGGTCGCCAGATCGACGGCGAACACGACCGCGACGGCGAGCGCGGCGAGGACTGCGAGGGACGGACGCAAGGTCCGTGTCTATCAGAAGTCGTCGGGCACGAAGGCGCCCGCGATCGCGCCGCGCGCGTAGCCCGCACCGAGGCAGGCCATCAGCTTGATCCGCGCGGCGGCCGGCGACAGCGCGGCGGCGCAGATCAGCGGCCCGGAGCGCAGGTCGCGCTCGGCGCCCTCGAAGGCGTAGGTGTCGCGCAGGATCGAGCCACGCTCCGGCCGCACCGTGACCACGACCGGCACCGCCGCCGCGGCGCGCTTGAGCGCGGCCAGGAGCGGCGGCGGCGTGTGGCCGGCGCCCAGGACGACGCCGACGAGCCCGTCGGCGCCGGCCTCGAGCGCCGCGTCGACGAGCGAGCCGTCGGCGCCGAGGGCGGCGGGGACGATGTGCACGGTGGCGTCGAGCGAGGCGACGGGGACCGGCGGGAAGCGCTCGAGCCGGCGGGCCATCCAGGCCCGGCCCTCCTGGACGCGGCCGATCGGGCCGAGCCGCGGCGAGTCGAAGGCCGCGGGCGCGGTCGAGTCGGCCTTGCGGACCGCGCGCGCAGCGTGGACCGCGCCCGCGAAGACGATCAGGACGCCGAGGCCCTCGGCGCCGGCCGCGCCGGCCACGACGACGGCGTCGAACAGGTTGGCCGGCCCGTCGGCCCCGAGCGCGGAGGCGTGGCGCATGGCGCCGGTGAACACGATCGGCGCCTCGCCGGCGTACAGGAGGTCGGTGAGGAGCGCGACCTCCTCGAGCGTGTCGGTCCCGTGCGTGACGACGACGCCGCGACCGCCGTCGGCCTCAGCGGCCGCCGCGCGGGCGATGTCGAGCGCCTCGGCGGCGGTGAGCTGGACGCTGGGGCGCGTGTTGATCGTGCGCGCGCGCAGGCCGGGCACGCTCTCGAGCACCGGCACGGCCTGCACCAGCGCGTCCGCGTCCAGGCGCGGGACGGCGCCGCCCGACCCTCCCGGGCTCATCCCGATCGTCCCGCCGGCGGCGAGCACCGTGACCTCTCGGACGGCCGTGTCGACCACCGCGGCATCCTTTCACAGAACATTTTTCCCTGGTAACCGGCTGTTTACGGGATGCCCGGGCGGGCGGTCGAAGCTGGTGGCATGGCTGCGACCAACCTGCTCCCCGACGGCCGGGCGCGGAGCGGGCGCCTCGAGCTGGACGGGGGAGGCACCACCGTCTACGTCGCCTGCTACGACGCCGATCGGACCGAGATCCGCGTAGCGGTCCTCGGCGAGCGGCTCGAGCCGTGGTGCGCGCGTGGAGGCGTGCGCGAGGCGATCGTCGGCGGCTTCTTCACGCGGCCCGAGGGCGTGCCGCTCGGCGAAGTCCGCACGCACGGCGTGGAGCGGGAGCACGTGCCGGTCGAGGCGCCGTGGCACACCGTGCGCGCGTGTCTGCATGTCGAAGGCGGCGACGCCCGGATCGCGCGCCGGGATCGCATCGCCCGCGCGCCGCGCGGCGACCTGCTGCAGGCCGGCCCGCTCCTCGTCGCCGACGGCGCCGTCGCCTACGACGCCGAGCGCGACGACGAGGGGTTCCGCGCGGCGGCGCACCAGTTCGACCCCGACCCGACGGCAGGCCGCCACCCGCGCGCCGCGATCGGGCTCGCCCAGGGGCGGGTGTTCGCGGTCGTCTGCGACGGGCGCTCGCGCGGCGAGGCGGGGCTGACGCTGGCCGAGCTCGCCCGCTTCATGGTCGCGATCGGGTGCCGTGACGCGTTGAACCTGGACGGCGGCGGCTCGGCCGCGCTGGTGTCCGGCGGGCGGCTCCAGAACCTCCCGCGGAGCGACTTCGAGGTGGCCGAGCCGGGCGGCCGGCCGCTCTCGACCGCGCTCGCGTTCCACCCGGTCTGACCACCGGCGCCGGGCCGTCTACTTGTGGCCCGCGCAGGGTATGGTCACGGCCTGGGCACATTTCGTTCACTGCGGCGGCGAGCGGTCATGGGGCTCGCCTTTTTCCCGCGTGGCGGGTCCGCGCACGTGGCGCGCAACCTGTCGAACGCGCTCGGTGGCGCGGGCTGGGACGTCACGATCCTGTCGGGCTCGCTGACGCGGCCGGGCGAGCCGGGTGACGCGAGCGAGTTCTACGCCGGGCTCGACATCCGGCCGGTCGACATGACCCGCGCGCTCGAGGCTCCGGACCCGATGCGCGCCGATCCCCCGCTGCACCCCTCCTACGAGGACCGGCCGGGCGCGCCCGACCGCGTCTTCGCCTCGCTCGACGACGACGAGTACGAGCGCCAGGTGGTCTCCTGGTGCCGGGCGCTGCAGTCGGTCGGCGCCGCTGAGGCCGACGTCCTGCACCTCCATCACCTGACGCCGATCCACGAGGCCGTCGCCCGGGTCGCCCCCGGCGTGCCGGTCGTCGGGCACCTGCACGGCACGGAGCTGCTGATGCTCGAGGCGATCGAGGAGGCGCCGGACCGCTGGCCGCACGCCGCCGTCTGGGTCGACCGGATGCGCGGGTGGGCCGCCGCCTGCGACCGCGTGATCGTGCTGTCGGAGAGCCAGCTCGTCCGTGCCGAGGACCTCCTCGGGCTCGCGGAGGAGCGCTGCGTGCTGGTGCCGAACGGGTTCGACCCCGAGGCGTTCCATCCACGGGAGGTCGACCGGACCGCGCACTGGCGGCGGTATCTGGTCGACGAGCCGCGCGGCTGGGCGCCGGGCTCGGGGCCGGGCTCGGTGCGCTACGACGAGGCGGACCTGGCCGCGTTCGCCGACGAAGACGGCGAGACGCCGGTGCTGCTCTACGTGGGCCGGTTCACCGAGGTCAAGCGCATCCCGCTGCTGATCGAGGCGTACGCCGCCGCGGAGCCGGGGTTCGCCCGCCGGTCGCCGCTCGTGATCGTCGGCGGCTTCCCGGGCGAGTGGGAAGGCGAGCACCCGCTGGACACGATCCGGCGGGTCGGCGCCAAGGACGTGTTTCTCGCGGGCTGGCACGGCCACGACGAGCTGCCCATGTTCCTCGCCGCGTCCGACGTCGTCGTCCTCCCCTCCGTCCGTGAGCAGTTCGGGCAGGTGCTGGTCGAGGGGATGGCGTGCGGGCTGCCGCCGATCGCGGTGGACGCGTTCGGCCCGGCCGGCATCGTCGACCACGGCGAGACCGGCTGGCTCGTCGAGCCCGACGACCGCGTCACGCTCGCCAACGCCCTCGTCCACGCGGTCAACTGCCCGCGCGAACGGGCGAGGCGCGGCGAGAACGCCGCGGCTGAGGCGCGGGCGCAGTACTCCTGGCCGGCGCTCGCGCACGACGTGGCCGCGGTGTACTCCGCAGTGTCCGGGGCGCCGAACCGGGACTTAACTGCGGCTGGGTAGGGCGGCGGCGGGAGAAACGTGCGAGATCGTCCGCCGCCGGCCGCCGGATTTCACGAAACCCCCCGTATACGGCGGTTTCGTGCAATTCAGCACTCGGCGCGCCCCGAGATTCCACGAAACCGCCGGACCCCCGCCTCCCCACCCTGCGCAGTTGACGTTCGTCAGGCACGCGCAACGATTCCGCGGCGGCGCGCAACAACGTTGCGCAGAACGTGCCGATCGAGGCGGTGATCGCTGCAAATCGCGCACGAACCCAACGCCCGGCGCGGGACAGTCGCCTGGCCCGCTGCTACCTTTCCGGCCTCCCGCGTAGTCCCAGCCGCCGCCCCACGGGAGCATTCTCGATGAATCGGATGCCACGGCCGACCGAACCGGTCGGCCTCTACGACCCCCGCTACGAGCACGATGCCTGCGGCGTCGCGTTCGTCGCGCGCCTGAGCGGCGAACCGAGTCACGAGACCGTCGCGCGCGCGATCATCGCGCTGGAGAACCTCGAGCACCGCGGCGCCGCGGGGGCCGACCCGAACACCGGCGACGGCGCCGGGATCCTGCTCCAGATGCCCGACGAGCTGATGCGCGGCCTGGTCGGGCAGGACCTCCCGCCGCCGGGCGCCTACGGCGTCTGCGTCTGCTTCATGCCGCAGGAAGAGGCCCGCCGCGCCGAGCTCGAGACGCTGCTCGAGCGCGCGGTCGAGCAGGAGGGCCAGCGGGTGGTCGGGTGGCGCGACATCCCGGTCGACAAGGACTACGTCGGCATCACCGCCAACTTCTACGCGCCCTACATCAAGCACCTGATCGTCGCCGCCGAGGGCGACCTCGCCGCCGATCCCGACGCGTTCGAGCGCAAGCTCTACGTGATCCGCCGCGTCGCCGAGATCGCCGCGGGGCCGGAGCTCGTGATCCCGTCGTTCTCGAGCCGGACGCTGGTCTACAAGGGGATGCTCACGTCGCCGCAGCTGCTCGGCTACTACCCCGACCTCCAGGACCCGCGCACGAAGTCCGCGCTCGCGCTCGTCCACAGCCGCTTCTCCACCAACACGTTCCCGAGCTGGGAGCTCGCGCACCCGTACCGGATGATCGCCCACAACGGCGAGATCAACACGCTGCGCGGCAACGTGAACTGGATGCGCGCGCGCGAGTCGCAGCTCGCGTCCGACCTGTTCGGCGAGGACCTGCCGAAGATCCTCCCGGTCGTCCGCCCCGGCGGGTCCGACTCCGCGACGTTCGACAACGTGCTCGAGCTGCTCACGCTCGGCGGCCGCAGCGTCCCGCACGCGGTGATGATGATGATCCCCGAGGCCTACCAGGGTCGCGAGGGCCTGCCCGACGACCTGAAGGGCTTCTACGCGTTCCACAGCTGCCTGATGGAGCCGTGGGACGGCCCGGCCGCGGTCGCATTCACCGACGGGCGGGTGATCGGCGCGACGCTGGACCGCAACGGTCTGCGCCCCGGCCGCTGGCTCGAGACCAAGGACGGCTGGGTCGTCCTCGGCTCCGAGACCGGCGTGATCGACGAGCCGCCCGAGAACGTGCTTCGCAAGGGCCGCCTGCAGCCCGGCAACATCTTCCTGGTCGACCTCGCGCGCGGCCGCATCGTCGAGGACGGCGAGGTCAAGCGCGAGATCGCCGGCCAGCAGCCGTACGGCGAGTGGTTCGAGGACGGGATCGTCAACCTCTCGGACCTGCCGGCCCGCGAGCCCGCCCACGGGCAGGAGCAGCCGCTGCACTCGCTCCAGTTCGCGTTCGGCTACACGCAGGAGGACATGAAGGTCCTGCTGGCGCCGACCGCCGCGAAGGCCGAGGAGCCGATCGGCTCGATGGGCAACGACGCGTCGCTCGCCGTGCTGAGCGACAACCACCCGCCGCTGTTCTCCTACTTCAAGCAGCTCTTCGCGCAGGTCACGAACCCGCCGATCGACCCGATCCGCGAGGCGATCGTGATGAGCGTCGCGACCGGCGTCGGGTCCGAGCGCAACCTGCTCGACGAGACGCCGGAGCACGCCCGCCAGCTCGCGATGGACACGCCGATCCTGCGCAACTTCGAGCTCGAGAAGCTCCGGCAGGTCGACAGCTCGGTGTTCCGTGCCCGGACCATCGACATCACGTGGCCGGTGAGCGAGGGCCCGCAGGGCATGGACGCCGCGCTCGACCGCATCTGCACAGAAGCCAGCGCGGCGCTGACCGAGGGCGTCAACGTGCTCATCCTGTCCGACCGCGCGGTCGGCCCCGAGCGGGCCGGCATCCCGTCGCTGATGGCGGTCGGCGGCGTCCACCACCACCTCGTGCGCGAGGGGACGCGGCTCCAGGCCGGCCTCGTGCTCGAGTCCGGCGAGCCGCGCGAGGTCCATCACTTCGCGACGCTGATCGGCTACGGCGCGAGCGCGATCAACCCGTACGCGATGTTCGAGTCGCTCGGTGAGCTCGTGGCCGACGGCAAGGTCCCCGGCGTCGACGACATCGACGTCGCGGAGAAGAACGTCGTCAAGGGCATCGCCAAGGGCCTGCTCAAGACGATCTCCAAGATGGGGATCTCGACGATCCAGTCCTACAACGGCGCCCAGATCTTCGAGGCCGTCGGGCTGGCGACCGAGCTGATCGAACGGTGCTTCACGGGCACCGCCTCGCGGATCGGCGGCGTGGGGATCGACGTCCTGGCCCGCGAGACGCTCGACAAGCACGCCCAGGCGTATCCGGCCACGCACGAGGAGATCCTCCCGGTCGGCGGCGTCTACGCCTGGCGCCGCGACGGCGAGCACCACATGTGGAACCCGGAGACGATCGCGCTGCTCCAGCACGCGGTCCGGCACGGCGGCCGCCAGACCTACGACGAGTACTCGAGGCTCGTCAACGACGACGCTGCGCGCCGCGCGACGCTGCGCGGCCTGCTCCAGTTCCGGCAGCTGCCGGAGGAGGAGTGGCTGCCGCTCGACGAGGTCGAGCCGGCCAAGGAGATCGTCAGGCGCTTCGCGACCGGCGCGATGTCGCTGGGGTCGTTGTCGCGCGAGGCGCACGAGACGCTGGCGATCGCGATGAACCGCCTCGGCGGGCGCTCGAACACCGGCGAGGGCGGGGAGGACCCGGTCCGCTACTCGCCCGACAAGAACGGCGACAGCCGGCGCTCCGCGATCAAGCAGGTCGCCTCCGGCCGCTTCGGCGTGAACATCAACTACCTCGTCAACGCCGACGAGCTGCAGATCAAGATGGCCCAGGGCGCGAAGCCGGGCGAGGGCGGCCAGCTCCCCGGCCACAAGGTCGACCGCTACATCGGCTCGATCCGCTTCACAACCCCGGGCGTGGGCCTGATCTCGCCGCCGCCGCACCATGACATCTACTCGATCGAGGACCTCAAGCAGCTCATCTACGACCTGCGCTGCTCGAACCCGGCCGCGCGCGTGAGCGTGAAGCTGGTGTCCGAGGTGGGCGTCGGGACGGTGGCCGCGGGCGTGGCGAAGGCGAACGCCGACCACGTGCTGATCTCGGGCTTCGACGGCGGCACCGGCGCGTCGCCGCTGTCGTCGATCCAGTCGGCGGGCGTGCCGTGGGAGATCGGGCTAGCGGAGACCCAGCAGACGCTGGTGCTCAACGACCTGCGCTCCCGCATCTGGGTGCAGACCGACGGGCAGATCAAGACCGGCCGCGACGTCGTGGTGGCGGCGCTGCTGGGCGCGGACGAGATGGGCTTCTCGACCGCCCCGCTGATCGCGACCGGCTGCGTGATGATGCGCGCCTGCCACCTCAACACGTGCCCGGTGGGCGTCGCGACGCAGGACCCGGAGCTGCGGCGGCGGTTCGCGGGCACGCCCGAGCACGTCGTCAACTTCTTCTTCTTCGTCGCCGAGGAGGCGCGCGAGATCATGCGCCGGCTCGGCATCCGGCGGTTCGAGGACCTGACCGGCCGCGTCGACCTCCTGAAGGCCGACGACGCGATCGACCACTGGAAGGCGCGCGGGATCGACCTCACGCACGTCCTCAACACGCCCGACGTCCCGCCGGGCACCACGCTGCGCCGCTGCCGGCCGCAGGACTCGCCGCTCCCCGGTGCGCTCGACTGGAAGCTGATCGAGGCCGCCCGCGAGGCGATCGACCACCGCCGCCCGGTCACCGGCGAGTTCCCGATCCGCAACATCAACCGCACGGTCGGGGGCCTGCTCTCGAGCGCGGTCACGAAGGTCCACGGGTTTGTGGGCCTGCCGCCGGAGACGATCCGCTTCACGCTGCGCGGCTCGGCCGGCCAGTCGTTCGGCGCCTGGCTCGCGCCCGGCGTCGAGCTCACCCTGATCGGCGACGCCAACGACTACACCGGCAAGGGCCTGTCCGGCGGCGTGCTCGCCGTCCGCCCGCCCGAGGCCGCGACGTACAAGGCCGAGGAGAACGTGATCATCGGCAACACCGTGCTCTACGGCGCCACCGCCGGCCGCTCGTTCTTCCGCGGCCTGGCCGGCGAGCGCTTCGCGGTCCGCAACTCGGGCGCGAGCGCGGTCGTCGAGGGCGTCGGCGACCACGGCTGCGAGTACATGACCGGCGGGCGGGCCGTGATCCTGGGCCGCACCGGCCGCAACTTCGCTGCCGGCATGAGCGGTGGGGTCGCGTACGTCTTGGACGAGGACGGAACGTTCGAGACGCGGTGCAACATGGGCCTCGTCGGCTTCGACGAGATCTCGGAGGCCGATGCGATCGAGCTGCACGAGCTGATCGAGGAGCACCACCTGCGCACGCAGTCGCCGGTGGCGGCGCGCGTGCTGCGCGAGTGGGCGGACGTGCTGCCGCGCTTCGTGAAGGTCATGCCGCACGACTACAAGCGCGCGCTGCGCGAGCTCGCGGAGGCCGAGGCGCACGAGATCGAGCCCGCGGAGTCGACCGGCGGCGAGGGCTTCGTGGCGACGGAGCACGGATGACTCGCGCGCGGGCGACCAGCATCGGGGCGCCCTGATGGGCAAGCTCGGAGGGTTCCTCGAGGTCGAGCGCGTCGGCCAGCCGGAGCGCGACCCGGCGCAGCGGACCGGTGACTACCACGAGTTCGTGAACACGCTCCCGGTCGAGGGGCTGCGCGAGCAGGGCGGGCGGTGCATGGAGTGCGGCGTGCCGTTCTGCCACAACGGCTGCCCGCTCGGCAACCTGATCCCGGACTGGAACGACCTCGTGTACCGCGACCGCTGGCGCGAGGCGATCGAGCAGCTGCACGCCACCAACAACTTCCCCGAGTTCACCGGCAGGCTGTGCCCGGCGCCGTGCGAGGCCGCCTGCGTGCTGGAGATCCGCGAGGGCGACGCGGTGTCGATCAAGCAGATCGAGGTCTCGATCATCAATCGCGCGTGGGACGAGGGCTGGATCGTCCCGCGCCCGCCCGCGGTCGAGACCGGCCGCACGGCGGCGGTGATCGGCGCCGGCCCGGCCGGCCTGGCCGCCGCGCAACAGCTCCGGCGTGCCGGCCACACCGTCACCGTCTACGAGCGCGACGAGGCGGGCGGCGGCCTCGTCCGCTTCGGGGTGCCGGACTTCAAGATCGAGAAGTGGGTGATCGAGCGGCGGCTCGAGCAGCTCCTCGCCGAGGGCGTGCGGTTCGAGTACGGCGTCGACGTCGGGCGCGACGTCGACCCGGCCGAGCTCCGTGGCCGGCACGACGCGGTGGTCATCGCCACCGGCTCGCGCGTCCCGCGCGACCTCCCGGTCCCCGGCCGCGAGCTCGAAGGCGTGCACTTCGCGATGGAGTACCTGTACGTCCGGAATCGCGCGGTCGCGGCCAACGGCGGCGCGCCCGGCGGCATTACGGCGGCCGGAAAGCACGTCATCGTGATCGGCGGCGGCGACACCGGCGCGGACTGCGTCGGCAACGCCCACCGCGAGGGCGCCGCTTCCGTGACGCAGATCGAGCTCCTGGGCGAGCCTCCGCTGTTGCGGCCGGACGACCTGACGCCGTGGCCGCGCTGGCCGATGAAGTACCGCCGCAGCTACGCCATCAAGGAGGGCGGCGAGCAGGACTTCTCGATCTCCACCACGCAGCTCACCGGCAACGGGCGCGTGCAGCAGATCCACTGGATGCAGAACACCGGCCGGCCGCCGTTCGACCCCGTGCCGGGCACCGAGGAGTCCCATCCGGCGGAGCTCGTCCTGCTCGCGATGGGCTTCCTCGCGCCCGAGCCCGCGCTGCTCGAGGCGCTCGGCGTGGAGAAGGACCCGCGCGGCAACGCCAAGGCCGGCGCGTACGCCACCTCCGTCGACGGCGTCTTCGCAGCCGGCGACGCCCGCCGCGGGCAGTCGCTGATCGTCTGGGCGATCAACGAGGGCCGCCAGTGCGCGCGGATGGTCGACCGCTATCTCCGTGACCTCCCGCCGCGCGACCCCGCCGAGTACCTCTCGGCCGGCACGTCCCAGCGCTTCGGCTCGCCGGACATGGGCGCCGACCCGCCGCAGATCGCGGAGCCGACCTAATGGGCTGGCTGCTCTACCTGATCACGCTGGCGATCTTCGGCCTGATCGTGGGCGCGTTCGCGCGCCTCGCGCTGCCGGGCAAGGACCCGATGTCGCTGTTCGGCACGATGGCGCTGGGCCTGGCCGGGTCGTTCGTCGGCGGGGTCCTCGTCTTCATCATCACCGGCGGCCGGTACTACGGCGCGGGCTGGTTCGTGTCGCTCGTGTGCGCCACGGGGATCCTGTACTTCATCCGCCGCCGCCGCGGCGGCGGCCTGACGGATCCCGGGCGCGTAGACCGCAGGCGTTAGGGGTACTAGCTCCGGAACTCGGAGTGTTGAGAGGGGCCCCGCCCGCCCCCGGCACGCCTGTTCACAGATTCTGGGGGGAAACCATCGTGCTCCGTCGTTGTCTGCTCGCCTGCGCGCTGCTGCTCGTCCTGCCGGCCGTCGCCTCCGGGCATGACCCGCGTCAGGACCGGCCGTCGCGCTGGATCGGGACCGCGGGCACGAGCGTGCCGCTGGTCATGAGCCCGAACGTGCGGCTCGTCGACACGTTCCCGGAGACCCTGGGGATCTCCGGCGAGTTCGCGCGGACCGGCGACTTCTTCTACGTGTCCAGCCTCGACAGCGTGAGCGTGTTCGACACCAGCGACCCGCTCCACCCGAAGCTCACGGGCACGCTGGCGAACCTCGTGTTCGAGAACGAGGCGATGAGCTACGGCGAGCGCCGCAAGGCGGACGGCTCGCTCGAGCGCTTCGTGCTGGTCGGCAACGACCTCTACAACGTCACTGCCGACGAGACGGGCGGCGTCCAGCGCGGCCGGATCGGCGGCGGCGAGGTGATCGTCGTCGACGTCACCGACCCCGCCAACCCGCACGTCCGCGCGCGCACGCCCGCCACCACCAGCACCCACACGCTCCAGTGCGTGACCGTCGCGTGCAACTACGCCTACAGCGCCGGCGACCAGGGCCAGTTCTCGATCATCGACCTGCGCGACCTCGACCATCCCGTCCAGGCCGGCACGGCGCCCTCCGCCGCCGCCAGCCCGAACGGCATCTTCACGACCGGCGCCGGCCACTACTGGGACTTCGACTCGGCGGGCGTCGGCTGGCACACCGGCTCGGGCGGCGCCGCGGCGTTCGACGTGTCCAACCCGACGGCCCCGGTCGCGCTCAACACGACCGACGAGCACGGCACGCAGACGCCGTGGAACGACTTCATCCACCACAACTCGCAACGGCCGAACGCGAACCGCTTCCGCGCGAACGCGCAGCCGAGCGTCGGCCGCGGCAACGTCCTGCTCGTCACCGAGGAGGACTACTTCAACGACGGCGACGAGCTGCTCTGCGACCGCGCGGGCACGTTCCAGTCCTGGCACGTCCCGACGCTCGCCGGCTCCGGCACCATCGCGCCGCTGGACATCATCAACCCGGTCAAGTTCGGCGACGGCCTCTCGACGCCGATCGGCGGCTTCTGCTCGGCCCATTGGTTCGACTACCACCAGAGCGGCATCGTGGCCCAGGGCTACTACCAGCAGGGCCTGCGCTTCATCGACACCCGCAACGCGCGCGACCTCAAGCAGTACGCGTACGTGACCGGCGGCGGGACCGAGGTCTGGGACGCCTACTGGGTGCCGCAGCGCGACAAGCGCGGCGTTGCGCAGCGCAAGAAGACCAACATCGTCTACACGACCGACCTCGTCCGCGGGCTCGACGTCTACCAGGTCGACGTCCCGGGCACCGATCTCGGCGAGACCGACGACTCGCTGCTCGACCTGCTGCCCTAGCAGCACCTCACCGGCAGGCCGCCCCGTTCCTTCGCGGGGCGGCCTTCCGAGCCAGCTCACCCCCGTTGGGTGCGGATTCGACCTAGCCAATGGGGTAGTTCGGCAACGATCGTCCGCGTTTTGGCCGTACTGTTCAAGCGAACAACAGGGGGCCGCAGGATGTCGGCCCGTCCAGAGCGCAGGTCACGCAAGGAGGTAGGTCAATGCGCCCTCGTAGTGTCAGTAGTGCCGCGGCACTCGCCCTCGCAGTCAGCGCGGTGGGCGCCACGCCCGCCATAGCGACCGGCGGTAGCGCCGTCATCACGCCGGAGGTCGACTGCGTGCAGTCGACGCAGTACGGCTACGTCGCCCACTTCACCTACAGCGCCGCGGGGCTCCGCGGCGGCAGCGACTTCATCCCGGCCGGTCGCGACAACAACAGCGAGAAGAACAAGCTGTCCATCGGCGCCGTCACGCAAGGGTCGGGCCAGCAGGCGTGGACCGAGATCTTCGAGAACAGCAGCCGCGAGTACGGCTTCCAGGTCTACTTCCCCGCGGACCAGTCCGTGACCTGGACGGTCGAGCACCGCAACATGTCGGAGCCGCGCTCGGCGACGGCGGATGCCCACTCGTCGCCGTGCCCTGGCGGTGAGGACGGCGCGCAGGGTCCCGCGGGTCCGGCAGGTCCGGCCGGCCCGGCCGGTCCGGCGGGTCCGGCGGGTCCGGCAGGTCCGGCAGGTCCGGCGGGTCCGGCCGGTGCGCCGGGCACCCCGGGCACCTCGGGCACTCCGGGAACGCCAGGCCAGGTCGTCTTCGTCAACGGCGGGGACGCGGGCGGCGTGCTCGGCGAGGAGGCCGCCTCGTCGAACCGCGTGGCGAAGCTGCGGATCAAGGCCGACCGCGGCGACGTCGTCCGCGGCGTGAAGGTCAGCCTCGAGGGCAAGCGTCAGAAGGTCCGGCGCCTGGACGCGCGCACCTGGCGCGCGCGGATCAACCTGCGGGGGCTCGCACGCGGCATCTACGTCGTCCGCGTGACCGCCACCGTCAACGGCACCAAGGTCCTGCACAAGCACTACTACCGCGTGCTCTACGGGAACCCGCGCGGCGGCATGGGCGAGTCCCTGAACCCGCGCACGATCGTCCGCCTCTGACGACTACGGGAGGTCGCTGACGGCGGCCAGCAGCCGTTCCGCGTCGGCTTCGTCGTTGTACTGGACGAAGCCGGCGCGAACGGCGCCATGCGGCTCGAGCCCCAGGTGGCGCTCGAGCTCGTAGGCGTAGTAGTTCCCGTGCCAGACCGCGATCTCGCGCTCGGCGAGCGCGGCGGCCACCTCGTCGGCGGTCCGGCCGGCGACGTTGAACATCAGCGTCGGCGCCCGGTCGCGGGCCGCGCCGTACAGTTGCACGTGGCCCATGCCGCCGAGCGCGCTCAGCGTGGTCGCGAGCAGCGCCTCCTCGTGCGCACGCACGTCCTCCCAGTCGGCGGACAGCATGTAGTCGGCCGCCGCGCACACGCCGGCCAGCGCCTCGAACGGCAGCGTGCCGAGCTCCCAGCGGTGGGGCACGGCGTCGGACGAGGGGCGCAGCTTGTCCGGCTCCAGCTCCTCCAGCAGCTGCGGGCGAGCCCACAGGATCCCGACGTGCGGGCCGAACCACTTGTAGGCCGAGCAGGCGAGCGCGTCGCAGCCGAGCGCCTCGACGTCGAGCCTGCGGTGCGGCGCGGCGTGGACGGCGTCGACGTACACGCGTGCGCCGGCCGCGTGGGCGGCCTCGACGATCCCTGGCACGTCCGGCACGGTGCCGACGGCGTTCGAGGCGGCGGTGACCGCGACCCAGCGGGTGCGGTCGGACAGCACGCGCTCGACCGCGGCGGCCGGGAGCTCGAGCGTCTCCGGGTCCGGGTCGGCGAAGCGGACGGTCGCGCCGGCACGCTCGGCCGCGATCAGCCACGGGGCGACGTTGGCGTCATGGTCGAGCCTCGTGCACACGATCTCGTCGCCGCGGGCGAGCGCACGGCCGGCGGCGGCCGAGAAGCGCATCGTCATCGCGGTCATGCTCGGGCCGAAGGCGACGCCGCGGGGGTCGCCGCCGAGCAGCGTGCCGACGCTCGTACGGGCACTCTCGACCAGCTCGTCGGTCCGCTGGGCGGCCGCGAACAGGCCGCCCTGGTTCGCGTTGTGGCCGGAGCGCATGAACTCGGCCATCGCCTCGATCGCGCTATCGACCATCTGCGTCCCAGCAGGTCCGTCGAGCCGCGCCCACCCGTCGCGCAGGCCGGGGAAGCGGTCGCGGTTCACCCACTCACCTCGCGCAGCAGCTCGCGGTCGTGCCCGTAGCTGAGCAGGCGGTCGGCCTCGGCGGGCGCCAGCCAGCGCACCTCGTCGACCTCGTCGGAGCGCACGAACTCGCCGTCGAGCGGTTCCATCATCCAGTAGCGGACGACCTTGGCGCGGCCCTTGTTGTCGCGGTAGCTGGTCGGCGGGAGCTCGTGGCCGAGTCGGCAGCGCAGCCCGATCTCCTCCTCGACCTCGCGCAGCGCGGCGTCCTCCCAGCTCTCGCCGGCGTCGAGCTTGCCCTTCGGGAACGACCAGTCGTCGTAGCGCGGGCGGTGGACGAGCGCGACCTCGATCCCGCGGCCGCCCCGGCGCCAGACGACGCCGCCCGAAGCCTTCACCTCGGCCGCTTCCGGATCGATCGCCATGGGGGCGCATCCTGGCACGATGTCGGTACGCTCAGCGGCCTGCTGACCGTCGACCAGGCCCGCCGGCTCTTCTCGCCGGAGACCACGTACCTCAACACCGCCTCGTACGGGCTGCCGCCGCGGCCTGCCTTCGAGGCGCTGCAGGCGGTGGCCGACGAGTGGCGGCACGGCCGGACCGGCTGGCACGGGTGGGACGGGTCGGTCGGCGAGGCGCGGGCGTGCTGGGCGCGGCTGCACGGGGTGGCGCCCTCGTCGGTGGCGGTCGGCAACCAGGTCTCCTCCTTCGCCGGCCTGGTGGCGCTGTCGCTGCCGCGGGGCGCGCGGGTGGTCTGCGCGCGCGACGACTTCACGTCGGTGGTGTGGCCGTTCGTGGTCGCCGAGGGCGTCGAGGTCGACGTCGTCGAGCTGGCGGACGTCGCGGACGCCGTCGGGCCGGGGACGGCGCTGGTGGCGGTCAGCGCCGTGCAGTCGATCGACGGGCGGGTCGCGGACCTCGACGCCATCTGCGCCGCCGCGGCCGCCCACGGCGCGCGCACGTTCGTCGACGGGACGCAGGCGAGCGGCTGGCTGCCGCTCGACGCCACGCGGTTCGACTACGTGGCGAGCAGCGGCTACAAGTGGCTGCTGAGCCCGCGCGGCGTGAGCTTCATGGCGATCAGCGAGGCGGGAGCGGAGCTGTTGCGTCCATGGCTGGCCGGCTGGTACGCGGGCGACGAGCCGTTCGACACGAACTACGGCCACGAGCTGCGGCTGGCGGCCGACGCGAGCCGCTTCGACCTCTCGCCCGCGTGGCTGAGCTGGGTCGGCGCCGCTCCCGCGCTGGCCGTGCTCGAGGACGTGGGCATCGACGCCATCTACGAGCGCGACGTCGGGCTCGCCAACCGCTTCCGCGCCGGATTGGACATGCCGCCGGGCGACTCCGCGATCGTCGCCCTGCCGGCGGGGTCGCTGGGCCGCGCGCTGAGCGACGCGGGCGTCATGGCGACCGAGCGCGAGGGCCTGATGCGCCTCTCGTTCCACCTTTACAACACGGAGGCGGACGTCGACCGCGCGCTTGAGGTCGTGACCGCTGCGTTGCCCGAGCGAACTGCAGCTGGGTAGGGCAGCGGCGGGGGATCGACGCCGTGCCCTGCCGAGTGTCCACTTAATACCGCTAGACGGGATTAACTGATCACTCGACCCGCTGCGACCCCGATCCCGTCTCCCTACATGCCCGAAGTTCGTCCCGCCCCGCGCCTACGGATCGGGGAACGGCTGGAGCGGCACGCCGTGGTCCGTCTCCCGCAGCCCGAGCTCGTAGGCGCCGCCGAACGCGGTCGCGAGCTCGACCGGCGGCCGCCCGGGCCGCTCGACCCGCAGGCGCACCTGCGCGATCGAGCAGTTCAGCGCGTGATGCTCGCCGCCGCCCGGGTCGGTGTAGGCGAACGCCACGGTCTGCTCCAGCGGCGCGGCGACCGAGACCCGGATCGTGGCGGCCGCGCCCCCGATCACGGCCTCGAGCGCTCCGGGCCGCGCGTCGACGCGCGTGCTCCGCACGCGGCCCAGCCCGCCGACGCGCAGGCGCGAGCCGTCGAGCTCGACCGCGCCGTTCGCGACCCACGGCGTCGTCCGGCCGGCCACGCGGATGCGGCCGAGCGTGACGTCGAGCCACGCGCCGGGCGCCTCGGCGAACCCCAGCGCGTGCAGCCACACCCAGCGCTCGGCGTGCTCGGAGCCCCAGTTGTGGCCGACGACGCCACGCCAGCCGGCGACCTCGATCCGCCGCCCGCCCGCCTCGCCCGATCCGCCCGCCCGCACGCCCGATTCGCCCGACCGCCCGCCCGCCTCGCCCGACCGCTCGCCCGATTCGCCCGACCGCCCACCGGCCTCGCCCGCCTCGCCCGACCGCTCGCCCGATTCGCCCGACCGCCCACCGGCCTCGCCCGCCTCGCCCGACGGCCCGCCGACCTCGATCGAGCCGGTGAACACCGCGTCCGGCATCGGGCTCTCCGGCTTCGTCCGCGGGAGCGGCGCCCGGTACATCCACGCCTGCGGGAGATGCCGGAGCGCGGGCTGCCCGCTCGCGGCCTCCAGGTCCCACGCCGCCGCCCGCCCCGCCGCCGCGGCCCCGCCGGCGAACCGCGCGGCCGCTGGTCGGTCCCCGCCGGCATCGAGGGGCCCGTCGCCCCCACCGGGATCGAAGTCCGGCGGCGACGGGGTCGTCAGGGATTGCTTGACCGCGTAGGGCGGGCCGGCCTCGGCGTCCCAGACGGTGCACCACAGGGCCCCGGTGGGCGCCTCGCCGGGCCGCTGGTGCGACGTGTGGCGGATCCAGGCGCCGCGCGGGCGCGCGGGATCGACCGCTCGCAGGTAATGGGACTCGTAACCGGCGGCCATTCCGTCCGGCGCCGAGCGTACCGTCCCGCCCGTCATGTCACTGTGCTTCATCGAGCCGCAGGACGCGATCCGCGTCATTGCCGAGTCCGTCGGGCGCGAGGCGCGGCGCCAGCTGCTGTCCGAGCTCGTCCGCGCGTGGGTGGACGAGATTCCCGACGAGGAGCTCGCCTCCCATTACGCGAAGGCGGTCGCCGACCTCGACGAGCACGACCTCTCGATGCTCGCCGCCTGGCACGCGTCGATGGAGGTCGGCACGCCGGTCGCGAACAAGGACTTCCTGGTCGCCGCCTTCAGCTCGCTCGGCGAGAACCGCCGCGAGGCGCTGAAGATCGCCGCCGGCCTCCGGGGGGAGGACGCGTTCAACGCCGGCTTCGCCGAGGACCAGGCGCTCGACATGGTGCTCCCCTGGCTCTCGCCGCAACGCGCGCACGAGCTCGCGGGCGAATGCCTCGAGCTGTACTGCTGGGACCGGCTCGGCTGCGATAACTGACGCGTTCGCTACCGCAGCGCGGCCAGCTCGGCGATCGTCTGCTCGGTATCGCGGAAGAGGACGCCGTGCATGCCCGCCTCGCGCGCGGCGTCGATGTTCACGGCGAGGTCGTCGACGAACGCGCACGCCTCGCCGGGGAGGCCGAGCCGCTCGAGCGTGATCGCGTAGATCTCCGGCTCCGGCTTGCGGGTGCCGACGAACGCCGAGTCGACGACGACCTCGAACAGCTCGTCGATCGGCAGCTTGGGCCGCCACAGCGGCTCCCACTCGCGGACGTTGTTCGTGCACAGCGCGAAGCGCAGGCCGCGGTCGCGGCGCAGCGTGCGGTAGTAGTCGAACAGCTCCCGGTTGGGCGCCAGCGCGTCCATCAGCCGCACGCCGAAGCCGTGCAAGGAGACCGTTATGCCGGCGGACTCGGCGAGCCCCCGCTCGACCCGCGACAGGAAGTCCGACTCCGTGATCTCGCCGCGCTCGAGCGCGAACAGCGGGTGCACGCCGTCCGCGCGCAGGGAGTACGCCATCGCCTCGCCGTACGCCTCCGGCGGCACGTTGGTCCCGTCCTGGATCTGCTCGAACGCGCCGAGCAGCGGCACCGTCAGCACGCCGCCGAAGTCGGAGATCACGGCCTCGATCATGCGGGCCGCAGCACGTCGTAGCGGCCCACGCCCGAGCGCCCGTCCATACGCCAGCGCATGAACGCGCAATCGAGCTTCACGGGGCCGAGCTCGAGCGTCGAGCCGCAGACCACCTCGCCGGTCGCGCGGCGCGGATACGTGTCCTCCGCGCCGACCCAGAGCTCGAGGTTGGCGCGGCGCTGCCGGCCCTGCTCGTCGTACGTCGTCGACAGCCGCGCGTCGTCGACCCGCAGGCTGCCGGCGGCGCCGAGGAGCGCGGCCCATGTGGCCTCGTCGCCGTGGTCGGACGAGCCGGCCGGCCGCACGGCGACCGCCGTAGTACCGGTCCCGTCGTCCAGCCAGGCCGAGACGACGCGGGTCGAGCCGATCCGCCCCCAGTCCGGCTCTCCCCAGGCATGGGCGCGCTGGCCGACGCCGCGCACCTCGCGCAGGCGACCGCCGGCGAGCGCAGTGCCGTGGACGTGGCAGAGCTGCACGTAGCCGGCCATGCCGCCCGCGAGGGCCGCGGGCTCCGTGGGGTCGAGGTCGGCGGGCGGGCCCGACGCCTCGAACGTGAGGTCGAAGCCGTCTGCGAGGCGCACGCTCCACTGCCGCAGCGGCTCGTCGATCGTGGTCTCGAGCCGGCGCAGCGCGAGGTGCTCGAAGTCAGCCTCGGCGTCGACGGGGACGTCGCCGTCGGCGACCGCGACCGCCACCTCGGGGCCGTCGTAGAGCACGGCCAGCGCGCTGCCCGCGCGGCCGCCGTTCGCGCCCGCCAGGTCGAGCCGGGCAAGCCCGTACAGGCCGGCCGCCGGGTCGGCGAAGCTGAACGACACCGAGTCGGTGAAGGCAGGGCCGGTCGGCCGGCGCGCGCGCTCAGACGTCTCGTCGGTCAGGGCGTCTCCCGCGGCCGGCCGATGCGGTCGGCCTCGACGTCGACCGCGGTGCCCTCGACGTCGTCGGCTCGCCGCTGCCGGACGTGCGTGCCGCTCACCGACACCACCATCCGGTGCGCGAGCCGCCGGGCGAGTATCCCGCGCACGACCGCGCGGGTGGGCGGAATCAGCAGGATCAGGCCGAGGATGTCGGTGATGAACCCCGGCGTGAGCAGCAGCGCGCCGCCGAAGATGACGAGCGCGCCGTCGAGCACCTCGCGCGCCGGGACGCGGCCCGCCTGGGTCGCCTCGCCGAAGCGCCGCCATGCGACCCGGCCCTGCGAGCGCATGAGCGCCGAACCCAGGATCGAGTCGGCGATCAGCAGCGCGATCGTCCACCATACGCCGATCGCTTGGCCGACCTGAATGATCACCGCAAGCTCGGCGATCGGCACGACGATGAAGAGCAGGACGAGCGGAAGGAGCATGGGGAGCGCCTCACACGTTACGAGGTCGACCGACTCGCGACGGTTACGAGCTGAACGCCGGCAGCGGCCCGTCGAGCCGGACCGCGGGGAGCCGGTGCAGGCCCATGGTCTCGATCAGCGTGCGGATGTTCGGCCGGGCACCGTTCAGCCACAGCACGCGGCCCTGGGTGCGCAGGCGCTGCGCGAGGAACGCGAGGTCGAGCATCAGCGTCGGGTCGGCGAAGCGCAGCTCGGAGAGATCGACGATCACGTCGCGCGTGGACTTCAGCGCGGCAGAAAGGGGTCGGCGGCGCCGCCCGCTCGTCGTTCGATCCTCATCCCCCGCGATCCTCACGATCGCCAACTGCTCGTCGAAATGAACGATCCCGGCAAGCTAATACATACCGCGGGGTTCGTACAGGCCCAGAATCGAACTCCGTACACTCGGGGGGATGGTTGACGAAGACGACGTCATCGACGCACTGAGCAACGTCATCGATCCCGAGCTGGGCCTCGACTTCGTCGAGCTCGGCCTCGTCTACGGCGTGGAGATCGACGGCGGCACCGTGAGCGTCACGTTCACGCTGACCACCCCGGCGTGCCCGATCGGGCCTCAGGTCTCCGAGCAGATGAAGGAGTTCGTGGGCGAGATCCCGGGCGTCGAGGAGGTCGTGCCGAACATGGTCTTCACGCCCCCTTGGACGCCGGAGAAGATGTCCGAGGACGCGAAGTTCGCCCTCGGCTACTAGCTCCGTTGGAGCTCTGGGCCCGCGCAGCGCCCACCAGCTCGTTGCGCGCCTCCTCGAACATCTCGCCGAGCCGGTCGAGGTCGGGCATCGCGTCGTAGTCGCCGAGCAGGCCGAAGTCCATCCCGCCGTTGTAGGACATGATCGCGACGGCGAGCGCGTGGTCGCGCGGGAGGAAGGCGACCGGGAACAGGTCCAGCAGCTCGCGGCCGAGGGCGAAGAGGGGGAACTGCGGCCCGGGCACGTTCGTGACGAGCAGGTTGAACAGCCGCGTCGAGAAGTTGATCCGCGACGCCTGCGCGAGCACCGTCGGCGGCGCCAGGTTCTGGACGCCGGCGAGCACCTCGGCGCCGACGGCCTGCTTGGACTCCTTGAGGCCGTCCATCGCCTGCCGCACGACCTGCAGGCGCGCGACCGGGTCCTCGACGTAGACCGGCAGCGGCCCGCGCATCGCCGCGAGCCGGTTGCCCATCTGCCCGTGCTCGTCGGCGCCGCGGATCGAGACGGGGACGAGCGCCCGCAGCTCGAGCCCCTCGGTCCGCACGCCGCGCGAGCGCAGCCAGCGTCGCAGGCCGCCGCCCACGACCGTGAGCACGACGTCGTTGACCGTGCCGCCGAACGCGTCCTTGACCTCCTTGAACTCGCTCAGCTCGCTGCGGATCAGCACGAGCCGGCGGTGCGGCCCGATCGTCACGTTGAGCGGCGTCTCCGGCGCCGGGTTGAGCGCCGCCCACGCGACCTCGGCGACGCCCTCGACCGACTCGCGCGCCGCGTGCAGCGCCGCTCCCGGCTGGCCCGCCGCCCGCAGCGCACGGCCGGCGAGCGAGAACGGCAGCTCGACGAGCCCGCGCACGCCGCGGGCCGCCATCGCGGCCGCGCTCGGCTCGGGCTGCGGCACCCACGGCTCGCCCTCGCGCGGGATCGGCGGCGGAACCGGCTCGAGGTCGAACAGCACGGTGGCGAGGTCCACCCCCGCGACGCCGTCGACGAGCGCGTGGTGGGTCTTGGAGATCAGCGCGAAGCGGTTGTCCTCGAGCCCCTGCACCAGCCACAGCTCCCACAGCGGCTTCGTGCGGTCGAGCCGCTGCGAGTGGATCCGCGCGGCCAGCGCGCGCAGCTGGTCCTCGCCGCCCGGCTCGGGCAGGGCGGTGTGGCGCAGGTGGTACTCGAGGTTGAAGCTCGGGTCGTCGACCCACAGCGGCCGGCCGGTCTCGATCGGCGGCACCGCGAGCTTCTGTCGGTAGCGCGGGACGAGGTGGAGGCGCCCGCGGACGTGGTCGGCGAAGTCGTCGAACGCCGGCGGCGGCCCCTCGAAGACCATCACCGCGCCGATATGCATGTGAGCGTTCTGGCTCTCCTGAGCCAGGAACGAGGCGTCCACCGCGGTGAGCCGATCGCCGTGAGCCTGCGCCATGGTCCCTCTCCTGATAGGTCGGTCCTAACGTACCGCGTCACAGCACCGCCGCGAGCAGGCCCGCGACGACGGAGGCGATCAGCACCGTGGTGAGCACCGCCTCGTAGCGGCCGCCGCGCACGAGCGAGGCGAACAGCGGTCGGCCGGCGAGGTGCCCGGCGGCGACGACCGGCACCAGCAGGGCGACGAGCTCGGCGTCCGGGACCGCGCCGCTGGTGCCGGTGGCCCACAGCGCGACTACGCCGACGACGCTGAGGCCGAGGAAGCAGACCGGCATCGTGTCGCGCACCTGGACGGGGTGGAGGCGGCGGCCGAGCAGGTACACGATCAGCGGCGGCCCCGCGGTGGTCGTGGAGGTCGTGAGCGCCCCGGCAGCCAGGCCTGCCACCGGGCCGGCCCAGCCCGGCGACGCGCGGTCGCCGGCGAGCCGCCGCGCCGCGAGCGTGGCGACGACGCCGACGCTGACCGCCACCTGCAGGGCCACCGGGTCGAGCGCCCGCAGCACCGCCACGCCCGCCACGGCGCCCGGCAGCGCGCACGCGAGGAGCACCGCACACTCGCGCCACACCGGCCGCGGCCGCCGCCGCTCGCTGACCAGCGTGAGGACGTTCACCAGCGAGCCGAGCAGGATCAGCAGCCCGACCGCCTCCTCCGGGTCGACGACCGCGAACACGATCGGCGCCGCCACGATCGAGAACCCGAACCCGGTCGCCGACTGGAGCGCCGCTCCCGCCGCGACCGCCGCGGCGGCGACGAGCGGCATCAGGTGGCGGGGTTCATGGATGGGCCCCTAGAGCACACGGTCGTCGCGATGGGCGCCGAGCCAGGCCGCCTGCCGCGGCATGACGCGCGCCATCAGGTCGTCGCCGCGCGGCTCGCCGTAGACCGTGCCCGGGAAGTCGAGCTCGCGCTGGATCGCCCAGATCTCGTCGTGGCGCTCGGGCGGGAACTGTTCGTCGCCGACCGCGACCCAGCCGATGGGCACGACCGCGCCGTCCGCGACGCTGGAGTTGACGTGCACCACGGCACCGATGCGGACCTCGGCACGCACGCCGACCGTGGAGCCGGGGAAGAGCGCCGCGCGCGTGGCGATGAACGCCTCGCGAGCGATCGCCGCGCCGTTGACGTGCGCGTACGGGCCGATCAGGACGTCGTCCCCGAGTAACACTGGGTGCGCGGTCCGCCCGCGGACCAGGGCGTGCTCCATGACCACGCAGCGGGCGCCGATCTGGACCCGCCCGTCCTCGGCGGAGACGACCGCGTTCCACATGATCCGCGCATCCTCGCCGACGTGGACGTCGCCGCACAGGACCGCGGTCGGCGCCACCCACGCGGACTCGTGAACGACTGGTCGCCTCCCGCGGTGCTCCACCAGCATGCCCACATTCTCGCGCGCCCGGATGGCGCGCGCCGCCACCATGGTGCCGGCCGGACGAAGGCACGGGCTATCTTGTCGTCGTCGTGTGGGACTTCTCGACGGAGCCCGAATTCCAGGCGCAGCTCGACTGGATGCGCGACTTGGTGCGCGAGCAGGTCTGGCCGATCGAGACGGTGTTCGAGGAGCTGGGGCAGGAGGGCTTCCTGCGGGCGATCGCGCCGCTGCAGGAGCAGGTCCGCGAGCGCGGGCTGTGGGCGGCGCACCTGCCGCCGGACCTGGGCGGCCAGGGGTTCGGCCAGGTCAAGCTCGGGCTCATGCACGAGATCCTCGGATCGAGCCCGTTCGCGCCGGTCGTGTTCGGCAACCAGGCGCCGGACTCGGGCAACTCGGAGATCCTCGCGCTGGCCGGGAGCGAGGACCAGAAGCAGCAGTGGCTGCACCCGCTGCTGGCCGGCGACCTGCGGTCGGCGTTCTCGATGACCGAGCCGGAGACCGCGGGCAGCGACCCGACGCTGCTCCAGACGCGCGCGCACGAGGACGGCGACGCGTGGGTGATCAACGGCCACAAGTGGTTCTCGACCAACGCCTCGGTCGCGGACTTCCTGATCGTCATGGCGGTCACCGACCCCGATGCGCATCGCTACCAGCGTGCGTCGATGTTCATCGTGCCGGTCGACACGCCGGGCGTCCGGATCGTCCGCGACGTCCCGACGATGGAGCACCCGTACGAGCGCTTCGGCGCCTACGGCGGGCACGCCGAGATCCTCTACGAGGACGTCCGGGTGCCGAAGGACGCCCTTCTCGGCGCGCGCGGCGCCGGCTTCCTGATCGCCCAGCAGCGGCTCGGCCCCGGGCGCATCCACCACTGCATGCGCTGGCTCGGGGTCTCGCGCCGGGCGTTCGACATGCTGTGCGAGCGCGCGTTGTCGCGCTTCGCGCACGGCTCGCTGCTGGCCGACAAGCAGACCGTGCAGAACTGGATCGCCGACTCGGCCGCGCACATGCACGCGGCACGGCTGATGACTCTGCACGCTGCCTGGAAGATGGACACCGAGGGAGCGTCGGCGGCGCGGCAGGAGATCGGGCTGATCAAGTTCTACGGCGCGCAGGTGCTGCACGACGTCGTCGACCGAGCACTGCAGGCGCACGGCTCGCTCGGCTACTCGACCGACCTCCCGCTCGAGCAGATGTACCGCTTCGCCCGCGCCGCCCGGCTCTACGACGGGCCGGACGAGGTGCACCGCCAGAGCGTCGCGCGGCAGATCCTGCGCGGCTACGACGCGCCGGAGGACGGCGTGCCGAGCGAGCACGTCCCGACCCGCCGCGAGGCCGCCCGGGCGAGGTTCGCGGATCTGCTCGAGGCGGTGACCTCCAACGACTAGGACGCTCGCGCTGGTCGCCGCAGCGCTCGTGCTGGTGGGCGGCGGGCTCATGGTGGCCGCCGTCACCGGCGCGTTCGACGGCGACGAGCCGCCCGCCGCGAGCGCCGCGCTGAAGGCCGACCGCTTCGACCGCGACCGCGCGTTCGCGGACTTGCGCTACCAGGTCGAGCTCGGGCCGCGGCCGGCGGGGTCGGAGCTTGGCAAGCAGCTCGCCCAGTGGTTGAAGGACCGGCTCCCGAACGGCCGACTCGAAGCGCTGCCGAGCGGGCTGCAGAACGTCGTCGGCTCGATCCCCGGGCGCGGTAAGGCGATCCTCGTCGCCGCGCACTACGACACCAAGGACCTCCCCGGCTTCGTCGGCGCGAACGACGGCGCTGGCGGCACCGCCGCCGTGCTCGAGATCGCGCGCGTGCTGGAGAAGGCCAAGCGGCCGGCGGGCGCGCCGCCGATCCGCTTCGTCCTGTTCGACGGCGAGGAGAGCCCCGACGACAGCAAGGACTTCTACGCGGCCGGCCTGCGCGGCTCCAAGCCCTACGCGCGCAAGCACGCGAAGAAGCTGCGGGCGATGATCCTGCTCGACTTCGTGGCCGAGAAGGGCGGGATGCGGATCCCGCGCGAGGCGGGCTCCCACCTCGGCCTGTGGAAGCGGCTGCGCGCCGCGGCGCGCGCGGTCGGGGCGCAGTCCGCGTTCCCGGACGAGAGCGTCGACGAGGTGCTCGACGACCACACGCCGTTCGCCCGCCGCGACGTGCCGGCGATCGACCTGATCGACTTCACGTTCGACTGCTGGCACAAGCCCTGCGACGACATGACCGCCGTCTCGGCCCGTGCGCTGGACCTCGCGGGGGAGACGGTCGTGCGGTTGCTCCTAGACTTGTCACGGTGACTCCGGAGAAGCTGCTCCTGGCGGCGCCGCGCGGGTACTGCGCCGGCGTGGACCGCGCCGTGCAGACGGTCGAGCACATGCTCGACCTGCACGGGCCGCCCGTGTACGTCCGCAAGGAGATCGTCCACAACAAGCACGTCGTGGCGTCGCTGCGCGAGCGCGGCGCGATCTTCGTCGACGAGCTGGAGGACTCGATCCCGGAGGGCGCGATCACGGTCTTCTCCGCCCACGGCGTGTCGCCCGCCGTGCACGCCGACGCGGAGCGGCGCGGCCTGCGGACGATCGACGCCACGTGCCCGCTCGTCACCAAGGTCCACCGCGAGGCGGTCAAGTTCGCGGGCGAGGGCTACACGATCGTGCTGATCGGCCACGCCGGCCACGAGGAGATCGAGGGCACGACCGGCGAGGCGCCCGACCACATCGTCCTCGTGCAGACCGAGGAGGACGTGGACACGCTCGAGGTCCCCGACCCCGACAAGGTCGCCTACATCACGCAGACCACGCTGTCGGTCGACGAGACCCGCTCGATCATCAACAAGCTGCGGGAGAAGTTCCCGAACATCACCGGGCCCCGCACCGATGACATCTGCTACGCGACGACGAACCGCCAGGCGGCGGTCAAGCAGATGGCCGAGCAGTGCGACCTCGTGCTGGTGATCGGTTCCAAGAACTCGTCGAACTCGCAGCGGATGGTGGACGTCGCGCGCGACTACGGGGCTCGCGCGCACCTGATCGACAACGAGTCGATGGTCCAGGAGGAGTGGCTGGAGGGCGCGCGCGTGGTCGGGATCTCGTCCGGCGCCAGCGCGCCCGAGGAGCTCGTCGAGCGGCTCGTGCAGTTCTTCCGCGACCGCGGGACCGAGACCGTCGAGACGTTCGAGGTACTGCGCGAGGACGTCCGCTTCATGCTGCCGAAGACGGTCCGGCAGCAGCTCGCAGCCAGGTCCTGATCTCCTCGCCGTGCTCGTCGAGCCGCGGCGGCGGCCGGCGGATCGGCGGCCGCTCCCCGTCGAGGCGCAGCGGCGGCGCGATCAGCGGCAGCCCTTGCAAGTCGTCGACCGGCGCGAGTCCCAATTCGGCGGCGAGCGCGAACGCCTCGTCGACCCGGTTGATCGGGCCCACGGGCACGCTCGCCGCGCGCAGGGTGGCGATCCAGTGGTCGGCGGCGTCGGTCCGGAAGACCCTCTCCAGCCGCTCGGCGAGCGCGTCCGCGTTGGCGACCCGCGCCTCGTTGCCGGCGAAGCGCTCGTCGGCCGGCAGGTCCGGCAGGCCGACCGCCTCGCACAGCCGCGCGAACAGCCGGTCGTTGCCGGCCGCGACCGCGAACGGGCGGTCGGCGGCCTCGTAGGTCTCGTAGGGGACGATGCTCGGGTGCCGGTTGCCGCGCCGCTCCGGGACCGCGCCGCCGGACACCCACGCGGAGCCCTGGTTGAGCAGCGAAGCCAGCGCCGAGTCCATCAGCGACACCTCGACGTGGCGGCCGCCGCCCTCGGCAAGAGCCGCCTGGATCCCGATCGTCGCGAGCAGGCCGCAGACCAGGTCGATGACGGCGGCGCCCACCTTCAGCGGCCGCCCGTCGGGCTCGCCGGTGACGCTCATGAGGCCGCCCATGGCCTGCAGGAGGAAGTCGTAGCCCGGCATTCCCGCCGCCGCCTCGCCGGAGCCGAACGCGGTCACCGAGCAGGAGACCAGGCGAGGGTTCGACTCGCGCAGCGTGTCGCCGTCCAGCCCCCAGCTCGCCATGAGCCCGGGCCGGAACGACTCGATGAGGACGTCCGCGCGCTCGCCGAGCGTGCGGGCGAGCTCGCGGTCCTCGGGGTTCGCGAGGTCGAGCACGACCGAGCGCTTGTTGCGGTTCAGGCCCAGGAAGTACGTGCTCACCCCGTCGCGCCACGGCGGGCCCCATGCGCGCGTGTCGTCGCCGGTGCCGGGGCGCTCGACCTTGATCACGTCGGCGCCGAGGTCGCCGAGCAGCATCGAGGCGTACGGCCCGGCGAGGACGCGCGAGAAGTCGGCGACGATGAGGCCGTCGAGAGGTCCGCTCATGCGGATCGCCACACTAAAGCGCCGTGCGGACCCTGGTCATCTCCGACCTGCACATCGGCGCCAGCACGCAGACCGACGTGCTGCGCCGGCCCGAGCTGCGCGAGCCGCTGGTGGAGGCCGTGCGCGGCGTCGATCGGCTCGTGATCCTCGGGGACGGGCTCGAGCTGCGCGACGGGCCCCACCGCGACGCCGTCGAGGTCGCCGGGCCGTTCTTCGCCGACGTGGGCCGTGCGCTCGGCGCCGACGGCGAGCTGCTGCTGTGCGCGGGCAACCACGACCACGGGCTCGTGGCAGGGTGGATCGACGGGCGGCTGCTGACCGAGCCTTCAGGGTTCCTGGGGCTCGAGCAGCGGATCGCGCCGCGCGAGGCGGGCGTGCTCGCGGCCGCGCTCGCCGAGCGCGCGGCGCCGGCGCGGGTGGAGGTGATCTATCCCGGCGTGTGGCTCCGCGAGGACGTCTACGCGATCCACGGCCACTACTCGGACCTGCATGCCACGATCCCGACCTTCGAGCGGCTCGCCGCCGGCGCCATGGCGCGCTGGGCGGTCCAGCTCCCGCGCGAGGGTGCGACGCCCGACGACTACGAGGCCGTCCTGTCGCCGCTGTACGCCTGGATGCACGCGCTCACCCAGCGTGCGGACCACGCGCTGGTGAGCGCCGGCGCCGGCGCCTCCTCGCGCGCGTGGGTCGCGCTCGGCGGCAGCGGCCGCCGGCTGCGGCCGTCGACCGTCGCGCTCCGTGGCGGCTTCGCCGTCGCGGTCGCGCTCATCAACCGGCTCGGCATCGGCCCGGTCGAGCGCGACCTGTCGGGCGCCGGCCTGCGCCGCGGCTACCTGCGCGGCATCGTGGAGTTCCTGCACCGGCTCGGCGTGGAGGCGCCGCACGTCGTGTGCGGGCACTCGCATCGCTCCGGCCCGTGGCCGGGCGACGACCTCGCGGAGTGGACGACGCGCGCGGGCGGCCGCGTGCACAACTCGGGCTCGTGGAAGCACCAGCCGCACTTCCACGGCGCGGACCCGAAGTCGTCGCCCTACTTCCCCGGCACCGCAGTGCTCATCGAGGGGGCCGAGCCGCCGCGGCTGGTGCGGCTGCTGGAAGCGCTGGCGTGAAGCACGTCGCGTGGCACGTGACGCCGGGGCCGACGCGCAGGTCGAGCACCGCCTCGGTGTGGTGCGGGTGGGTCACGAGCTCGTAGCAGCCAGGCTGCAGCACGGGGATCGTCCGCTCGCCGACGCGCACCTCGCCGTCGCCCTCCAGCACCGCGTAGACGCCGCCGGCCTCGTACGGGCCGCTGTAGGCGCCCGGCTGGTCCTCGGTCTGGGCGGGCAGGAGCACGCCCGGCGCGTCCTCGGGGCGGACCGGCGGGAGCGGCTCGCGCTCGACGCCGAGCAGCTCCTGGATCTCGCGCTCGGTCTCCTCGTACGCGCCCTCGCCGTAGTGGAGGCTGAACAGCGAGCCGTTCCGGTCCCACAGGTAGCGGGCGGGCCAGCCCTGGTTGCCGTACAGGTCCCACAGCTCGAGCTGCGTGTCGATCGCGACCGGGTAGGGGATCTCGAGCCGCTCGACCGCGCGGCGGACGTTGGCCTCGTCGCGCGCGGGGAGGAAGCCGCCCGCGTGCACGCCGATGACTCGCAGCCCGTCGCCGGCGTAGCGCTCGTGCCAGGCTTTGACGTACGGGAGCGTGCGCAGCGAGTTGACGCGGCAGAAGTCCCAGAACTCGATCAGGACCGGCCGGCCGAGCTGCTTGTCCATCCGCAGCGGCGCGACGTTGATCCACGGGATGCCCCGAGGGAACGGCGGCGCGGGGATCCTGTCGGGCTGGGCGCGCACAACCGGCGGCCACGGTAGCATCGCGGCCCGCTCGGAATCCCACCCTCGAGGAGGCTCGCGTGGACCTCTGGTCTCGCCTTGCTGACGTGCACTCCCGCTGGAACCTCCTGGACCACCCCTTCTACGTCCGCTGGAGCAGCGGCGAGCTCTCCGCCGAGGACCTCGCGCTCTACGCCGGGCAGTACCGGCACGCCGTCGTGGCGCTGGCGCGGGCGGCCGACGGCGCCGCCCACGCGGCCGGCACGGGCGAGCGCGCTGAGCTGGCCGCGCACGCCGGCGAGGAAGCCGCACACGTCGCGCTGTGGGACGAGTTCGCGCGTGCGGCCGGCACGGACGGCCCGCAGCCGGCGGAGCCGGAGACGGCGGTGTGCGCCGATGCGTGGGCGGGCGAGGGGCGCGACCTGCTCGGCCACCTCGTCGCTCTCTACGCGATCGAGTCCGCCCAGCCGGCGATCTCGCGCGTGAAGTCCGACGGGCTGCGCGAGCACTACGGCTTCGCCGTCGGGCCCGCGACCGCGTACTTCGACCTGCACGCGGAGCGCGACGTCGAGCACGCCGCCGACGGCCGCGCGCTGATCGTGGAACGGCTCGACGGGGCCGACGAGGACGAGCTGGTCATCGAGGCGGAGCGCGTCCTGCGCGCGAACTGGACGCTGCTCGACGGCGTCGAGCGTCTCTGCGCCGGCTGACCCGCGGACCGACTCGCCGCGCCGTGCATTCGCGGCGCGGGTTGACCCCTGGACACAAATACGAGTGCACGGGGCGCGAAACTTCGGAGATGCTACGGGGTTGATTCGTGAGTCAATCCGAGTACCCGGAGGGTCCCCTTGCGAAAGTACCTGATCGTCGCGGTCGCGGCGTTCACTGCCATTGCCTTTGCCGCCGTGTCCTATGCCCAGGGCGCTGATACCGCGACGCTGAAGGTCAGCGTCTCGCCGAAGGACGCCGGAACCAAGCTGAAGCCGAAGAACTCCGCCTTCAATCTGGACGTCGTGAACGGCAACACCCAGCGCACGATGTCCGATCTCGACATCTTCATGCCGAAGAACGTGCAGGCTGAGCCTGAAGGGCATTCCTTCCTGCGCCCGGGACCTCATCGAGAGCGCGAGCTGCCCGAAGTCGAAGGTCCTCGGCAGGGGCGAGGCGAAGGCGAAGGCCGGCGTCAACGGCACGCACCCCGCTCGACCTGCCCTTCGTCGTCACCGCCTACAAGACCAAGAGCCTCGAAGGCAAGGACATGCTCGGCTTCTACATCGACGGACCGGGCGAGCTCAACTTCCTCACCGAGACGAAGCTCACCAAGGTCTCCGGCAAGTACGGCCAGAAGCTCCACATCGACGTGCCGGACGCCGCCCAGCGCACGGGCGCGACCTCGTACAACGGCCTCGTCTCGCTGAACATCAAGAACCTCACCAAGAAGGTCGGCAAGAACAAGCTCGTCGCGTCGACCGGCTGCGTGAAGGGCAAGCACCCGTACAAGGTCGACCTCACCTTCATCAACAACGGCGTGACCGACGCCAAGGTGATCTCGAAGTCCGCGAACGCGAAGTGCACGAAGTAGCACCACGCCGGATCTGACTGCTTGAAGGCCCCGCTCCGGCGGGGCCTTCGTCGTTCTTAGACTCCTTCGGCGTGTGGCTCATCGCTCACGGGATCGTCGGGCGCGCCGACCTGCCGATCCCGATGGCCTGGTTCGCCGTCGCCGCAGCGGTGGTGCTGGTCGTCTCGTTCGTCGCGCTCGCGTTCGGCTGGTCGCGGCCGAAGCTCGAGCGGGTGCCCGAGCGGCCGCTGGTCCGGATCCCGCGCGTCGTGGAGGTCGTCCTGGGCGCGGCCGGCGTGCTCGTGTTCGCCGTGACCGCCTACGCCGGCCTGGCGGGGACCGACAGCCAGGGCGACAACCTGGCGCCGACGGCCGTCTACGTCGGCTTCTGGGTCGGCGTCCCGTTCGTCACGCTGCTGCTGGGGGACGTGTTCCGGCTCGTGAGCCCGTGGCGCGCGCTCGGCCGCGCCACCGGCTGGGTCGCCGCACGGGTCGCGCGCGGCGGGCTGCCGGAGCCGCTCCCGTACCCCGACCGGCTCGGCCACTGGCCCGCGGCCGTCGGCCTCGTCGCGTTCGCGACCTGCGAGCTGTGCTGGGCCGCGGCCAAGGACCCCGCGCCGCTCGCCGTCCTCATGCTCGTCTACCTCGCGATCCAGCTCGTGGGGATGAGCCTCTACGGGGTCGAGTCGTGGACCCGGCGCGGCGACAGCTTCGGGGTCTGGTTCTCGCTGCTCGCGCGGCTCGCGCCGGTCGGCCGCCGTGGCGACGGGCGGCTGGTCCTGCGCCCGCCGGTCGTGGGGGCGACCGGGTTGGCGGCGATCGCGGGGACCGTCGCGGTGCTGCTCACCGCGATCGGCACCACCGCCTACGACGGCGCCAAGGAGGGCCCGGTGTTCAACGGCATGATCGGGGACCTGCAGGACGCGTTCACCGGCCTCGGCCTATCGAAGGGCCTCGGGCTCGAGCTGGCGTTCATGGTCGGGCTCGCGCTGGCGCTCGCTGCCGTGACCGCGATCTGGACGATCGGCGTCCTCGGGATGCCGCGTCACGAGGTCCGACTCTCCCGGGTCGAGCTCGGCCGGCGCTTCGCGCACACGCTGATCCCGATCGCGGCCGCCTACCTGGTCGCTCACTACTTCTCGCTCCTCGCCTACAACGGCCAGGCGCTGTGGAGCCTCGCCTCCGACCCGCTGGGCGACGGCTCCGACCTGTTCGGCGGCGCCGGGACGGGCATCGACTACTCAGTCGTGTCGGCGACCGCGATCGCCTACGTCCAGATCGGCTCGCTCGTGGTCGGCCACGTGGCCGCGCTCGTGCTCGCCCACGACCGGGCGCTGGTGGTCTACGGGAGCCATCGCGAGGCGATCGGCTCGCAGATCGTCATGCTGGTCGTCATGGTCGTCTTCACCGTGCTCGGCGTGGCGCTGCTGTCGGAGGCGCTCAAGACATGACGCTGTTCGCGCACGCCGGGCACGTGCTGCTCGACCTGCTGTACGCGGTGCCGCTGTTCATCATGTTCGGGCTGCTGCTGGTGGGCAAGCTGCGCGAGCGTCGGGGGCGCGACAAGCGCGCGGAGTGAGTCGGGTTTGGCGGCGCCCGGCCGGGGTACCTGGCCGGTGCGATGACCGCGGCCCAGCTCCACGACGAGCAGTTCGCCATCTGGAGCGCCGCCCGTGCGGAGGCGAACCTCGCCTATCAGGCGTGGTGCGACGTCCGGGGGTCGGCGGCGTATGTGGTCTACCGCGCGGCCGAGGATCGGGCGGACGCGGCGGAGCAGGCGCTCGCCTCGATCGCCATGCCGCTGGTCGCCGCCTGACCGCTCGGTAGGTCAGAGACGCAACCGTCCGGCGCGCTCATGCGTAGAAGGGGGTGCTGCACGGGAACGCCGTGCGGCAAGGAACGAGCCGTGAGCAGCCGAGATCTCAAGACGCTGCTGGACCAGGTCGCAGACACGCGGGAGGTCGTCCTGCGGCGGCCACGAGCCTGGATCGCCGACTACGACCTCTGGACCGACGCGCGCGACGAGGCGCGCGAGGCCTACGATCGCTGGCTTGCGTCGCCCGACCGCGACACCTACGCGGTCTACCGCGCCGCCCAGGATCGCGAGGACGCCGCGCAGGACACGCTCGCGAAGTACCGCCGTCCGTATCAGACCCAGACGTCGCGCACGAGGGTCTCGTAGCCGCCGTCGTCGGCGGCCGCCTCCGCTCGCGCGCGGCGGCCTTCGTCCGAGCGCTGGGTGAACACGAGCGCAGCCGGGCCGACGTGGGAGCGCCAGGCGCGCGCGAACGCCTCGGCGCGATCCTTGCGGCGGGCGAGGTCCCGCGGCACGGGGTGGTGGCGGACCGGGAACGGCGGGCGGCGGGTGAGCACGCGGCCGAGCAGCGTGGCGGCGCCCGCGTCCGGGTCGGGCAGCGGGCGGCTGACGAGGTAGCGCGGCGCGTCGGAGACCCCGGCCAGCTCATCGAGCGCGTCGGCGAAGCGCGCGCTCTCCTCCGGCGTCGCCGCGGTGAGCAGGCAGCGCAGGTAGCCCGACGTGCGGGGCTCGATCTCGAGCGAGGCGGCGGCGGCGTCAGAGAGCTCGCCCAGCTCGCGGTAGGCGTCGGCGACGGAGCGGGCGGCGCCGTCGAGCGGGAGCACGATCGGCAGCCGCTCGCGCGCCTGCCGGAGTCTCAGCGCCGCCCAGCCGAGCCCGCCCGCGGCGAGCGCCAGCCCGGCGAGGCCCACGACCCCGGCCACCATGGTCGCCACCACGGCTGCGACCACGCCGGCGCCGGCGACCGCCAGCGGCACGCGCTGCGAGATCGGCGGCTTGCCACGACGTGGCGCGCCGCCGCTCGGGGGTCTGACCCCGGCCGGGGTCTGACCCCCCTTGCGCGGGTCGGAGGCCAGCGAACCCGCATGACTGCGTCGATCGGCGAGGGGGGTCTGACCCCGCGGGCGGGCCACCAGGGTTCGGATGTCGGCGCCGCGATACGGCTCGCCGAGCCTCCAGCGCTCGCGCGCCTCGTCGCGGCCCGCGGCGCGCTCGAGCATCGCGCGGTTGATGTCGGCGAAGCGGGAAGCCGGGGGCGAGACGAAGGGGCCGAGCTCGGGATGCACGTGCGACGGGCCGGCCTCGATCTCGCCGTCCTCGGCCGGCGCGTAGAGGTGCAGGTGCTTGCGCACGAAGCGCTCGTAGTCCGCGCTCCCGCGCACCAGGTCGGGCGCGACGCACACGATGTCCCAGTTCGACGCGAGCTTCTCCGGGTCGCCCGGATCGAGCCGCAGCGAGCGGCCACGCATCTGCTGCACCGACACGCCGGTCGCCGCCACGGTGAGATCGACGAGACAGCTCACCGCGGGGCAGTCCCAGCCCTCGCCGAGCAGCGCCCGCGTGCCGATCAGCGCCCCCGCCACGCCGCTCTCGAGCACCCGCGTCGCCAGCTCCACCCACGCGCGCGGCACCCACTCGGCGCCGGAGGAGCGCAGCGAGATCAGGACCCCGTCCGGCACCGCCTCCCACTCGGGCAGCGCGAGGTGCGTCTCGGCCTGCTCGACGAGGGCCGCGAGCAGCAGGTCGGCGTCAGCGGGCAGGCAGCGCAGACCGCGGCCGGAGACGACGAGCGGCCGCAGCGGCGCCGTCCGCACGTCGGCCCCGACCGCCACCAGCGCCTGACGCGCCGTCCCCGCGGCCGGGTCCAGCACGCCGGCCAGCAGCCGGTCGGGCTTCGCCTCCGCCAGCTCGGCGTCGCACAGCACCAGGGCCCGCAGCGCGTCCCCTCGCGACTCCTTCTCGGCCGCCAGCACCTCGACCAGCCCGAGCGACTTCGCCTGCGACGACGTCAGCAGCCGATCGACCTCCGAGGTCCCGCGCCGGATCCCCTGGCGCGTGAGCCGGAACCCGAGCTCCGCCAGCGCGGCAGCGACCGCCTCGTAGCGTTCCGCGGCCTCGCCCGACGACGACGGATGCAGGCAGCGCAGCGCATAGTCCTCCAGCAGCACCAGCCAGTCCTCGAGGTCGGGCGGCCGCCGGTACGCCTCGCCGCTCGGCGCGCCCTCCGGCAGCTCCAGCCCGGCCGAGCCGAGGAAGCGCACGCCCGCCCGCGCGAGGGCCGGCCGCGCGCGCTGGAACTCCTCCCACGGGACCTGGGCGTCGTCGTCGGCCGACCGCCGCCGCTCGCGCACGCGCGTGATCACCCATCCCGGGAAGGAGATGTCGCTCTCGACGTCCTCGTGCAACGCGGTCACGAGCTCCTTGAAGCGGGTGTCGTGCTCGGCCAGCCACGCGCGCTCGGAGTCCAGCGGCTCGGTGAGCCACGCCAGCTCCTGGTACGGCGCGAGGTGCCCGTCGCGCACGACGGCGGGCGTCGGCACCGTGAAGTCGACGGGCCCGAGCAGCTCGGCGTACAGCTCGCTCTCCTCGCCGGTGAGGTCGGAGGGCGGCGTCGCGGTCAACCCGATCACGTGCACGTCCTCGCCGCCGAGCGCGCCGAGCACGGCCCGCACCACGTAGCCCCACATCGAGGCCAGGTGATGGCACTCGTCGAGCACGATGACGCCCACCCGGCCGGCCTGCAGCGCCGCCACACGCGCCTTCGCGGTCGGCGACAGCAGGTCCGCCAGTTCGACCCCCGCGTGCTCGCCCCGCGCGATCTCGCGCTTGACGCCGGCCGTGATGCGGCCGATCTCGCGCGCTCGCCGCTCAGCCGCCGGGCCGTCGTAGCGCTCCGCCTCGACCTCCTCGATGCCGGCGCCGGTCGCCGCCGCCCGCTCCGCGACCCACCGCTCCGCCGCCACGCGCCCGATCAGCACCTCGGGGTCCTCGAGCTGGCACAGCGACTGGTAGGTCATGACCGCGATCGGGAACGCCGGCTCCGGCCCCGCCGTGCGCGCGACGTCGGCCGGCGAGCCGAACCGCCGCACGGAACGCGGCCACTGCATCTGCACCGCGCTGTTGGGGGTCAGCACGAGCGCCCGGCGGCCGATCCGCCGCACGAGCTCCACGCCGACCAGCGTCTTGCCGGAGCCGGGCGGCGCCACGATGTGCGTCCGCCGCCGCCCCTCGGCCCGGTCGCGTTCGAACGCCGCGATCGCCGCCTTCTGATAGCTGCGCCAGGTGCCGCCGAAGGACAGCTCGTCGAACAGGCTGGGGAGCGCGGTCGCGCTCACAGGCGGGCGAGGTCGTGCGCGAGCGCGCTCGGCGTGAGCTGCGAGGCGGGGAAGCCGATCCGCTGGCGACCCTCGCCGTCGACGAGCACCGTGTAGGCGGAGTGGTCGCGACCGCGGCGTTGCGGCGCGATGCCGAACGCCTTCCACACGGGCTCGAGCTCCGCCCGCGAGCCGAGCAGGAAATCCATCCGCCCGGTCATCGACTGCTCGAGCAGGAACGCGCGAGCGCTCGCGGGCGTGTCGTTCGCGGGGTCGACCGAGACGCCCACGACCGGCACCTCGCGCCCGAGGTCGTCGAGCGCCCCGCGGATGCTCTGCACCTGCGCCGGGCAGGTGTCCTTGCAGGTCGAGTAGATGAACGTCACGACCAGCGGCCGTCCGTGCAGCGAGGAGGCCGTCACCGGCTCGCCGTCCTGGTTCGCGAGCCGGAAGTCGGGCAACGTCGTGCCGGGCGGGCGCATCGATCCGCGCCACCCGGTCGCCGCGGGAGCGTCGTCGCCGCGCTGCGCGAGCCAGACGGCGAGGACCGCTCCGGCGGCGCAGAGACAGAGCGTGGTGAGGGCGAGCAGCACCCGTGTAGGGAGCACGCCCGAAGGGTACGGCGGCCGGACGCCGCCGACGATCTCAGAGCGCCGGCACGGATGCCCGGCGCATGCATCATGCCTCCGTCAGGCCGCGTCTGATGGCGTAGCGGACCAGCTCGACGCGGTCGCGCATGCCGAGCTTGCGCAGCAGGTTCGCCCGGTGCGACTCGACGGTCTTCTCCGCGAGGTGCAGCGTCTCGGCGATCTGCTTGTTCGTGTGCGCCTCCGCGATCAGCTTGAGCACCTCCTGCTCGCGCGGGGACAGCGGCTCCTCCGGCCCGGCCGAGCCGTCCGACATCCACTCGCGGATGAGCGAGCGCTCGACGGCGTTGGTCAGGAACGCGTCGCCGCGGTGGACGGCGCGGATCGCGTTGAGCAGCGCCTGGTCGACCTCGCGCTTGAGCACGTAGCCCGAGGCGCCGGCCTTCAGCGCGTCGAACACGTAGCGCTCGTCGTCGTGCATCGACAGGGCGAGCACCTGCGTGTCGGGCAGGTGCGAGCGGATCTGGCGGGCGGCCTGCAGGCCGGTCATGCGCGGCATGGAGACGTCCAGCACGCAGAGGTCGGGGCGAGTGGCGAGCGCCTGCTCGAAGGCGGCGACGCCGTCTTCGGCCTCGGCCACGACCTGCATGTCGGGCTGACGCTCGATCAGCAGCTTCAGGCCGCCGCGGACGATGCCGTGGTCATCGGCGATGAGGATCCTCATGTGGCTCCCATGGTCAGTTCGATGGTGGTCCCCGTACCGGGGTCGGAGAAGATCGAGAGACGGCCGCCGACGAGCAGGGCGCGCTCTCGCATGCCCGAGACGCCGAGCCGCGAGCGGCCGTTGGGGAGCGACTTGAAGCCGCTCCCGTCGTCGCGCACCTTGAGCACGGTCCGGCCGACGAACGACAGCTCGACGTCGACGTGCCGCGCGCCCGAGTGCTGGGCGACGTTGGACAGGCTCTCCTGCGTCACGCGGTAGATGACGAGTTGCTCCTCGTCGCTCAGGTCAGGCAGCGCGCCGTGGCGGCAGAAGGTCGAGCGGATCCCCGTGCGGTCCCCGAAGTCGGCGACCTGCGACGCGAGCGCGGGCACGAGCCCGTGGTCGTCGAGCGCGGTCGGCCGCAGCTGGCGGGCGAGGTGCAGGAGCTCCTCCATCGCCTGCGTGACGAGCTGCTGGCTCTCGCGCAGCTCCTCCTGCAGGCCGGCCGGCGCCGCGTGCACCGTGGCCTGGAGGCGCAGCAGGATCGCGGTCAGCGCCTGGTTGACCTCGTCGTGCAGGTCCTGGGCGATCCGCGACCGCTCGATCTCCTGCGCGCGCAGCACCGCGCGGCCGGCCTCGCGCCGCTCGTGCTCGAGCCGCTCCAGCATGCGATTGAAGTCGGCCGACAGGCGCCGGACCTCGTCGGCCGCCCCGTGCGTCACGTCGGCGCGCTTGCCGGGGGCCGTGAGGTCGATGCTGCTCATGGTGTCGACGAGCCGCTCCATCGGCTCCAGGCGCTTGCGCAGCAGGATCGAGTTGAGCAGGATCACGCCCGACACGGCGAGCGCGATCAGCAGCAGCCCTTCGGTGCTCGCGGCCTCCTTGAACCGGTCGCGCGCGACGACCGCCGCCACGAAGGCCGTGATGGCGACGAGCAGCGTATTGACCGCGAGGACCTGGGTGAGCAGCGTGCGAGACCGCATCTCTAAACAGGTCATCGGCAGACGAATGTCCGATCCTGATGGTGCGGGGACCCTAGGCGGCGCTATTCTTTGTGAAGTCTTGAATCCTGACCAGCTTTCGAGGACTTTGACATGACCCGCAGCGGGGCGGAGGTCATCCGCCAGATCAAGAGCCAGGTCGAGGAGGTCGACCCCGCCCAGGTGAGCGAGCACCTCGGCAACGGGATCGTCCTCGTCGACGTGCGCGACAGCAGGGAGTGGGACGCCGGCCACATCCCCGGCGCCAAGCACGTGCCGCGCGCGTACCTGGAGTCCCGCATCGAGGGCGCCGCGGGCGCCGACCGCTCGCAGGAGATCGTCCTCTACTGCGCGACCGGACAGCGCTCCGTGCTGGCAGCGCACACGCTCAAGGAGCTGCTCGGCTACGAGAACGTGAAGTCGATGACCGGCGGGATCACGCTGTGGAAGGACCGCGGCTACAAGGTCGAGGTCCCGAAGACGCTCAGCGCCGAGCAGCGCGAGCGCTACTCGCGCCACCTCCTGATCCCGGAGATCGGGCTCGAGGGGCAGACCAAGCTGCTGGAGTCGAAGGTGCTGCTGCTTGGCGCGGGCGGACTCGGCTCGCCGACCGCGCTCTACCTCGCGGCCGCCGGCGTCGGCACGCTCGGCGTGGTCGATGACGACGAGGTCGACCTCTCGAACCTGCAGCGCCAGGTCATCCACACCACCGACCGCATCGGCGTCCCGAAGGTCGACTCCGCGGAGCAGTCGATCACCGCCATCAACCCGGACGTGAAGGTCGTCAAGTACAAGACGCGGCTCGACGGCTCCAACATCATGGAGATCATCGACGGCTACGACGTGATCGTCGACGGCGTCGACAACTTCCCGACGCGGTACCTGCTCAACGACGCGACGGTCCGCCTCGGCATCCCCGTGGTGTCGGCCTCGATCCTCGGCTTCGACGGCCAGCTCTCGGTATTCAAGCCGCACGACGGCCCGTGCTACCGCTGCCTGTACCCGGTGCCGCCGCCGGCCGAGCTGGCGCCGTCGTGCGGGGCCAACGGCGTGCTCGGCGTCCTGCCGGGGACCATGGGCCTGCTCCAGGCGACCGAGGTCGTCAAGCTCGTGACGGGCGCCGGCGAGCCGCTGGTCGGCCGCCTGCTCCTCTACGAGGCGCTCGGGGCGACGTTCACCGAGCTCAAGGTGCGCCGTGACCCGGAGTGCCCGATCTGCTCGCGCGACCCCTCCGAGATCGTCGACGAGGAGATGGGCGTCTTCCCGGACTACGAGGCGTTCTGCGCCGCTGCTGGCTAGCCTGAGCGCCCAATGGCAACGATCAAGGTTCCCCCGGTGCTCCGTCCGTCCGTGGGCGGGGAGAAGGAGGTCTCGGCGACCGGCGAGACGGTCGGCGCCGTCCTGCACGACCTCGCCGAGCAGCACCCGGCCACCGAGCAGCAGCTGTTCGGGCCGGACGGCTCGCTCAACCGCTACGTGAACGTCTATCTGAACGACGAGGACGTCCGGGTCCTCGACGGGCTCGACACCGGCGTCGGCGAGGCCGACACGCTGGTGATCCTGCCCGCGATGGCCGGCGGGTGATCCGGCCCGCCCGGCCCGGCGAAGCGCCCGCGCTCGTCGACTCCTACGAGTGGCTGTTCGCGCCGCCGGGCATCAGGCCGCCGGCGTGGGACCCGGTCCGCGCGGTCGATCGCCTGTCCGGCCTGATCGCCGCCCCGGACGCCTCGGTGCTCATCGCCGAGGCCGGCGGCGAGATCGCCGGCATCTGCACGATCTACCTCGACATCGAGTCCGTGCGCTTCGGTCGGCGCGCATGGGTCGAGGACCTCGCCGTCCATCCCGACCACCGCTCCGCCGGCCATGGCAAGGCGCTGCTCGACGCCGCCAAGGAATGGGCCCGCTCACGCGGCGCGACCCATCTCGAGCTCGACTCGGGCGAGGCGCGCGCCGACGCCCACCGCTTCTACGAGCGCGAGCAGCCGAGCTACCGGTCGATCTGCTTCGGCTGGGAGCTGTAGTCAACCGCGCGTCGCGGCGACCTGCTCCGCGGCGGCGATCGGATCAGGCCCAAGGAGTCGGACGCCGGTGGCATCGGCGAAGTCCGCCATCGCCCCGGGTCCTGCGGCCCAGACCGGCAGCGTGGCCGCGAGGCGGCGCAGGGCGACGTCGCCGCGCTCGAAGTGCGACCGCGTCGTCGCGGCCAGGACGACGCCATCCGGTTCCAGGGTTGTCGCGGCGTCGCTCAGCGTGTCGAGCGGCGTGTCGGGGCCGAGGAAGACGATGCGCCAGCCGCGATCGCGCAGACTGAGGCCGAACGCGATGAGGCCGAGGTCGTGCTGCTCGCCGGGCATGCACGAGAGCAGCGCCCGCGGCCCGGCGCCGCGGTCCCAGCCACGCGCGAGGCCGAGCAGGCGTCCCCGCAGGAGCTGGCTCGCGAAGTGCTCCTGTGCGACCGAGGCCTCGCCACGCTCCCAGCGGTCGCCGAGCTCGCGCAGATAGGGGAGCACCACCTCGCGCAGCACGACCTCGACCGAGAACGCCGACAGCAACCGGTCGAGCGCCGACTGCGCCGCGGTCTCGTCGAACGCGTCGAGCGCCGCGCGCAGCTCGCCCGCGCTGCGCTCGAGCACCGGGGTCTCGGGCCGGCGCTCCTCGTCGAGCGTGAGGCGCGCCGCCTCGGCGGCCGACAGGCCGCGGTCGAGGTGCGAGCGCATGACCGCGATGCGCCGCTCGTCCTGCGGCGAGTAGAGGCGGAAGCCACCCTCGGACCGCAGCGGACGGAGGAGCCCGTAGCGCTGCTCCCAGGCTCGCAGCAGCTCGGGGCTGATGCCCGACCGCCGGCTGAGCTCGCCGATCCGCACGTGGGCTTCCACGACCTGGACTATACAGACTCTTGACAAACTCTTGACAGAACCGTGGCAGTTCTGTACGTTCCTTATACAGACCCTCTACAAAAGGAGACGCCATGAAGCCGCTCGACATCGTCACCGCCGCGCTCGTCGTGATCGGGGGCCTCAACTGGGGCCTGGTGGCCATCGCTGAGTTCGACCTCGTCGCGACGCTCGTCGGCCTCGACTTCGGCGAGACCAACGCGGCCAGCCGCATCGTGTACGGCCTCGTGGGCCTGGCCGCCGTCTACCAGCTCACCACGCTCGCCGGCGCCCGTCGCCGCACCGAGCACCGCGTGGCCGCCGCGTAGCGCACGCGTGCGGATCTGGGACCTCGACCCCGGTGCTCTCTGCGACCGCCACCTGCTCGGAGAGCACCGGGAGCTGCACGCGATCTGGACGGTCCTGACGACCGGCCGGCGCGGCTACGCGCGTCACCCCGAGACGCTGCGCTGGCGTGGCCGACTGGCGGCGCTGTATGCGCGTCACGAGGCCGAGGTCGCGGAGATGACGCGCCGCGGCTTCCGCCACGCCAGCCCGCTCGACGCGCGGCTCGCGACCGGCGCGGCCGAGCAGACCGAGCGGGTCGACTCGATGGAGGCGCAGCGTCGCCGCCTGGCGACCCGCGGCTGCGACTGCGGCTGAAGAGTCGTGCCTCCCGTACACCGATGAGGCGGCGGCTGTCCTACGGTCTTAACCCGCGATGACAGCTGAATCCGCGATCAGGCTGCGGGGGGTGGTGAAGCGGTTCGGGCCGCTGACCGCCGTCGACGGCCTCGACCTCGACGTCCCGTTCGGGAGCTGTGTCGGCCTCCTCGGCCCCAACGGCGCCGGCAAGTCGACGACGATGAAGGCGCTCACCGCGCAGGTGATCGCCGACGAGGGCGAGCTCGAGGTGCTCGGGTTCCGGCTCCCCGACGACTCCAAGCAGGCACGGGCGCTGATGGGCGTCGTGCCGCAGCTCGACAACCTCGACACGTCGCTGACCGTCGAGCAGAACCTGCTCGTGTTCGCGCACCTCTACCGCGTCCCCGCCGTCCGCCGCAAGGACGCGATCGAGCACACGCTGCGGATCGCCAACCTCACCGAGCGCCGTGACTCCAAGGTCGAGGAGCTGAGCGGCGGCATGCGCCGGCGGCTGCTGATCGCGCGGGCGCTGCTCCACCAGCCGAAGCTCCTACTGCTCGACGAGCCGACCGTCGGGCTCGATCCGCAGGTGCGCCAGGAGCTGTGGGCGCTGATCGACCTCCTGCGCTCCGAGGGCGTCTCGATCCTCATGAGCACGCACTACATCGAGGAGGCCGAGCGCCTCTGCGACCGGGTGACGATCATGTCGCACGGCAAGGCCGTCGCGGTCGGCCCGCCGCGCGCGCTGATCGCCGAGCACGCTGGGCCGGAGGCGATCGAGGTCTATGGGTCGCCGATGCGGCTGGTCGAGGTCGAGGGCCTCGCCCGCGACCGCGGCTGGCGCACGCGCCGCACCGGCACGTCCATCGCGATCCTGAAGGCCAACGGCGCCGCCGGCGACCTCGACGGCGAGCCGCGCGTGACCAACCTCGAGGACGTGTTCGTGCTGCTGACCGGAGAGGAGATCAGCTGATGGCCGCCGTCGCCGCCGCGCCACGCCGCCGGCTCCACCGCCTCGAGCGACCCGCGCTCACCGGCGTGATGGTCCGCGAGATCGTCAACTACTCCTCGTTCTGGCGCTCGTCGACGTTCTCCTCGATCCTCGACCCCACGATCTACCTGCTCGCCTTCGGCTTCGGGTTCGGCTCGCTGGTGGCGACCGTCGCCGGCTACGCGTACCTCGACTTCGTCGGCACCGGCATCGTCGCCACCACGGTGCTGTTCTCGGGCGCGTTCCCGGCGATGTACGGGACCTACGTCAAGTACGCGTTCCAGCACACCTACGACGCGATCCTCGCCGCGCCCGTCGACACCGAGGAGCTGGTGACCGCCGAGGCGCTGTGGATCTCGGTGCGCACCGGCGTCTACGGGTGCATCCCGATGCTGGTGGCCGTGGGGTTCGGCCTCGACCCGAGCTGGGGCATGCTGCTGGTCCCGTTCATCGCCGCCCTCGCCGGGTTCGGCTGGGCGGTGTTCGGCATCTTCATCGCCGCCAAGTCGAAGGCGATCGAGAGCTTCTCGTACTGGCAGAGCGGCCTGCTGACGCCGATGTTCCTCGTCGCCGGCACGTTCTTCCCGCTCGACGGCCTGCCGCGGTGGGCGCAGATCGCGGGCAACCTCAACCCGCTCTACCACTGCGTCGAGCTCGTCCGCCACGCGGTGTTCGGGTTCGAGGGCTGGGTCGACCTCTGGCACCTCGGCTTCCTGGTCGGGTTCGCCCTCGTGGCCTGGCGGCTGGCGATCCGCTACATGGAGCGCAAGCTCATTCTCTGAGCCTGGACAGCTCCATCACCCAGTTCGCCTTCCACGTCGCGCCGCCGTCGAACGAGAACGACTGCTCCCACCGCGCGTGGTCGGCGGTGATCTCCGACCAGTCGAAGCGCATCCGGATCGGGGTGCCCTCGAGCACGTCGTCGCACTCGAAGCGCGCCCGGTCCGGGGCGCTGAAGCGGCCCTCGACGGGCGGGTCGAGCCGGCCAGGCCGCTGCGTCGACGACCACCAGATCTTCCAGACGTCGGCCTCGGGGTCGTAGAGACGCAGCGAGAAGCCCTCGTAGCCGTCGGTGACGAAGTGGTCGTGGTTGCCAATCCCGCCGAGCATCGCGAACGCGGTCGAGGTCGCGCCGAACGTCTCCCACTCGTCGCATTCCGGGTCGAGCGTGTCAACGAGCTTGCGGTTGGCGATGTGCCAGCGGCCGGGGAGGAAGTCGAAGTCGGTCGCCGGCATCAGAGCGTGACCGCGTCGAGCGTGCGCTCGAGGTAGCGGCCGGGGTCGTCGCCCTTGAGCACGTCCTCGAGCCACGCGCGGCGCTCGAAGTCGATCACCTCGAGCTCCCACACGCACGCCATGCCGGTGTGCTCGTAGGGCTCGAGCGCCGCCGGGTCCTCGAGCGGTGCGGCGAAGTGGCGGACGTGCACCTCGTTCTCCTCCGCCCACCGAGCCGGCCGTCGCGGGCGAGGAACGTTACGCGGCGGGGGACGTGGGTCATGCGACGGAGGCTACGTCCCAAATAGGCCAGGATCTGTCCTCTATCGCGGAAGACCTCTAACCCCGTTGACGGCGCCGGGAAGAGAGCGAGGACCCGTGCGGCGAGGTCGCGGTCGTCCTCGATCGTCGCGTCGGGCTGCTCCGCGGGCCCGCGCCGGATCTCGAGCGCCTGGGCGCAGACGTTCGCGTAGCCAAGCTACCGATTCGCCGTCATAAATCGGAATCGTTCGTGACGCTTGCGCGCGGCAGCATGCGCGGCCATGCGGACCTCCGGAACGATCCTCTGCCTCGCCTCCGCGGCGGCCTTCGGCGCGATGGGCGTCTTCGGCCGGCTCGCCTACGACGACGGCGCCACGGTCGGGACGCTGCTGGTCGTGCGCTTCGCGCTCGCGGCCGCGTTGTGCTGGGCGCTGGTGATCGCGCGCGGCGAGCTCCGCCGGGTTGGCCGGCGGGACGCGATGGCCGCGCTCGCGCTCGGCGCCGTCGGCTACGCGGCGCAGGCCGGCGGCTACTTCGCCGCGCTGGCGCGGATCGACCCGTCCCTGCTCGCGCTGCTCGTCTACACGTTCCCGGCGATCGTCGCCGTGGCCGCGGTCGCGCTCGGTCGCGAGCGGCTCGACCGCCGGCGCGCCATGGCGCTCGTCGTCGTCTCCGCGGGCCTCGCGCTCGTCCTGGCCGCCGCCGGCATCGGCGAGCGGGACGCGCTGGGAACCGGGCTCGGGCTCGCCACCGCCGTCGTCTACAGCGGCTACGTCATCGTCAGCGAGGGGATCGCGGGGCGGCTCGCGCCGCGACTGCTGTCCGCGCTCGTGTGCAGCGGCGCGGCGGTGAGCCTCACCGCGGGGTCGCTGGCACTCGGCGAGCTGCGCCCCGGCGAGCTCGCGATCGCGGGCTGGGGCTGGCTCGCCTGCCTCGCGGTCATCTCCACGGTCGTCGCGATCAGCCTGTTCTTCGCCGGGCTGCGCCGCGTCGGCCCGACGACCGCCGCGATCCTCTCCACCGTCGAGCCGGTCGTGACCGTCGTGCTCGCCATGCTCGTGTTCGGCGACGTGCTTGCGGCGGCGCAGATCCTCGGCGGCGGGCTCGTGCTCGGCGGCGTGCTCGTGCTCCGCCGCTCGTGATCGGTCGTCGAGAGCAACGTCAACTGCGGCATTAAGGGGAGCACGGGCGGTGCATTTCTCCCCAAATCCGCGTCGCGAGCGCGGCGTTGGGGAGTTGCGCACCTATACGGTGCGGTTCTCCCCAACGATCCCGCCGGCTCGAAGAAATGGGGAGAAATGCACCGCCGCCTCCCTACCCAGCCGCAGTTGACGTTCGTCCGAGTCAGCTGCCCAATGACAGCGCGCGCAGCACTGCGAGCGCCTCCTCGGCGCGGTCGGTGGGAACCAGCAGGTGGTCGTGGTGGTAGCCGGCGATCACGTTGCAGCTCAGCCCGGCGTCCGCCAGCGCTCGGATCACCGCCGCCGTCAGCCCGACCGCCTCGAGCGCGGAGTGCACGCGGAGCGTGATCCAGGCCGCCACGTAGTCGTAGCCCAGCCCGAGCGCGTCCGCCCGCTCGCGCGCGATCACGGCGCTGAGGCCCTCGTCCTCGCGCACGGTCGCCTCCGGCTCGACGCCGTGCATGTCGTCGGGCACCACGAACACGTACTCGCCGGGCCGCAGCGCCGGCTCCATCGTCGCGAGCAGCACCGCCAGGTCAGTCTCGCCGCTCACCGTCGCAGGATCGCGCGCACGACCACTCGTGCCGGCCGCGTCGGCGCGGCCAGCGACAGGAACTCGCGCGCCGCGGCGGCGTGGCCGCAGAACGGGCAGCCGATCACGCTCGCCGGGGCGACGCCGCCGCCCGCCAGGCCCACCGGCGCGTCGCACAGCGGGCACGCGAGGGTGCCCGCCGCGACGCGCGTGGATCGCGACCGGCGCTCCTCGACGTACCGCTTCATGGGATCCAGTCTAAGTACACGTGGCCGGAAGTACGGCGTCGCAATTCTGGCCGCGTGTACTAAGTCCGGCTCCGGTACAGCCGCGTCGTGATCGGCATGAAGATCGCGGTGAGCGCCACCGCGACGCCGAGGACGATCATGACGTCGGTCGCGTCCGCGTTCCCGTCCATCAGCCCGCGCGCCGCGGTCGCCAGGATCGAGATCGGGTTGACGTTGACGAACCACTCGAGCGCGCTCGGCAGCGTCTCGGGCTGGACGAACACGTTGCTGAGGAACGTGAGCGGGAAGATGCCCATGAAGCCGGCGTTCATGACCGCGTTCGGCGAGCGCAGGAGCAGCCCGAGCGTCGTGAACACCCACGACAGCCCGAATGCGAACACGATCGTCAGCGCGAGCGCGCCCAGCACGCCGGGCACGCCGGCGTCGGGGCGGAAGCCGAGGATCATGCCGAGGACGACGATCACCGTCCCCGCGAGGACGTACCGGACGCTGTCGCCCAGCAGCGCGCCGACCAACGGCGCCGGCCGCCAGATCGGCAGCGTGCGGAAGCGATCCACCACGCCCTTGGTGAGGTCGGTGTTCAGCGCGACCCCCGAGTACACCGTCGTGAACAGCACCGACATCACGAGGATCCCGGGGAGGATGTAGTCGAGGTACGCGGCGGTCGACCCCGCGATCGCGCCGCCGAACAGGTACGTGAACATGAGCACGAACATCACCGGCGTGATCGTCACGTCGAGGAGCTGCTCGGGGACGTGCTTGACCTTCAGCATCCCGCGCCACCCGAACGTGAGCGCGGCCGACATCGCGCTTGCCCGCGGCGGCCTCGGCGTCGACGCGAGCGCCTGCTTGAGCGCAGCGTCCTGAGCGATCGTGCTCATCCCCGTCCCTCCTCCGCCAGCATGGCGTCGTCGTCCTGGTCCTCGGCCGGGTGGCCGGTCAGCGCCAGGAACACCTCGTCGAGGCTCGGCTGGCCGAGCGAGAAGCCGCCGATCCGGACGCCGGAGCGAGCGAGCTCGGCGACGGCCTCGGCTGCGCGGTCGGCGTCGCCGCACGGCGCCGAGAGCGCCGCGGGGTCGGGCTCGAGGTGCACCGTGCCGAGCTCGGCGGCGAGCAGCCGCTCGGCCTCGGATCGCTGCTCGGGGTCGAGCAGGCGGACGTGGAGCATGCCGGAGCCGACCGACGCCTTGAGCTGCGCCGGGGTGCCCTCCGCGATCACGCGGCCGTGGTCGATCACCGCGATCCCCTCGGCGAGCTGGTCGGCTTCGTCGAGGTACTGCGTGCAGAGCAGGATCGTCGTGCCGGCCGCGGCGAGCGAACGGATGATGTCCCAGACCTGGTTGCGCGAGCGCGGGTCGAGCCCCGTGGTCGGCTCGTCGAGGAACATGAGCTGGGGCGTGACGACGAGGCTGGCGGCGATGTCGAGCCGCCGCCGCATCCCGCCGGAGTAGTGCTTGACGAGCCGGCCGGCGGCCTCGGCGAGGTCGAACGCCTCGAGCAGCTCGGCCGCGCGGGCCTTGGCGTCGGCGCGCCGCAGGCCGAGCAGGCGCGCGAGCAGGATCAGGTTCTCGCGGCCCGTGAGGTCCTCGTCGACCGACGCGAGCTGGCCGGTGAGGCTGACGAGGCCGCGCACGGTGTCGGCCTCGCGCACGATGTCGTGCCCGAGCACGCTCGCGGTCCCGGCGTCGGGGCGGATGAGCGTCGCGAGCATGCGGATGGTCGTGGTCTTGCCGGCGCCGTTGGGGCCGAGGACGCCGTAGACCGAGCCGCTGCGCACGGCGAGGTCCACACCGGCCACGGCACGGACCTCACCGAACGACTTGACGAGGCCCGAGGCCTCGAGAGCGAGTGGGGAGGAGGTCATTACCCATAAGACTCCCAACGCGCCCGAAACTCATCAGTGCGGCCTCCACGAGTATCGGAGGGCCGAAGGACCTACGACTCGAGCGGCGGGTTGGCGAGCACGACCGACGTCTCGATCTGGCGGTCCGGGATGTTCCAGTAGGCCTTCAGCAGCCGGTCCTTCTGCTCGGGTGTGACCTGCAGGAAGCCGTGGCGGCGGTAGAAGCCGATCGCCCACTCCGCGGCCGCCCAGGTGCCGACCAGCACCTGGCGGGTGGCCGAGCGCATGAGATGCTCGAGCAGCGCGCCGCCGACGCCGCGCCGCTGGCTGCCGGGGGCGACGTAGGCATGGCGGATGAGGTCGACGTCGTGCACCGGCTGGATGCCGATGATCCCGAGCAGCGCGCCGTCGGCCTCGTAGCCCCAGAACGCGACGCCCGAGGCGATCTCGCCGTCGAGCTCGTCCGCCGGCATGTAGGGCTCGTGCCAGCGGTCGGCGGGGATGACGCCGCGGTACGCCTCTGCGGCGGCGTTTACGATGGCGAGGATCTCGGGGCGTTCGTCGTCGCGGCAGGGCCGGATGGTCGCCATGGCACGGAATTTAGACTCCGCGGCATGACCGAGCTGATCGAGCCGGGCGGGGGCGAGCTGGTGGGCGACTCGCCGGAGCGCCGGGTCGAGATCCTCTCCGACCACGAGGCGGTGCACGCGACGTGGACCCGCTACGGGCCGCACCGCGACGGCGCGGACCTGCACGTCCACCGCCGCCACACGGACCTGTTCTACGTGCTCGACGGCGAGTTGACCGTGCTGCTCGGGCCCGATGGCGACCAGGTCGCGGTGCCGGCGGGAACGCTCGTCCGCGTGCCGCCGCTCGTCGTGCACGGCTTCCGCAACGGCGCCGACGCGGAGCTCCGGTACCTGAACTTCCACGCGCCGGGCGAGCGCTTCGCCGACTTCCTTCGCGCGCTTCGCGGCGGCCGCACGTTCGTCTACGACCAGGAGGAGCCGCCGGCCGACGGGGGCCGCACGATCTCCGAGGCCGTCATCGGCGGCCACGGCTTCGTCGCCGAGGGCGTGGCCCTGCTGGCGGACGTCGACGAGATCGCGATCGCCGAGACCACCGGGCCGTCGGCGCCGCCGCACGTCCACGACCGCCACGTCGAGTCGCTCTACGTGCTCGAGGGTGAGATCAGTTGTACGTCCGGGGGGCGCGAGCTGCGCGCCACCGCCGGCTCCTGGCTCCAGATCCCCGCCGGAAGCCCGCACACCATCGCCTCGGCGGGCGGCTCGCGCGCGCTCGAAGTCCACACCCCGGGCACGGGCTTCGGCGCCTTTCTCCGCGCGCTCGCCGCCGGCGACGACGAGCAGCGCGCGGCCGACCGCACCGGCTTCGATTATCGGATCGCGGCCTAGGGCGCTCGGACGCGACGGTCGAGCTCGGCGCCGGACAGAGACGCGCGCCCACGCGCCATGTTCCGCCCACCAACTGAAGCGGTTTATTCGGCCACAGTACAAACAAAGCCGATAATCGCGCGAACAGGGACCAGGTACCGCCAAGTTCGTTCGAAGCCTTGACAAAGCGGCGCGGTTCCGTTCGGATACCCGCGCTATGGCCTCGGGTCGAGCCGGCTCCCTCGAATCGCTGCGCCGCCTGAACCGCCTGCGCGTGATCCACGCGCTCCGCGACCAGGGGCTGATCTCCCGCGCCGAGATCGCGCGCCGCACCGGCCTGTCGCGCTCGACGGTCTCGAGCCTGGTCACCGACCTCCAGGCCGATGGCCTCGTGATCGAGCGCGCCGAGCCGGGCGAGGCCCACGGCACGCAGGGCGGCCGGCCGCCGATCCTGCTCTCGTTCGACTCCTCGGCCGGCGCCGCGGTCGGCATCGACTTCGGCCACAGCCACCTGCGCGTCGCCGTGTCGGACCTCAGCTCGCGGATCCTGGCCGAGCGCGCGGTCCCGCTCGACACCGACCACGCCGCCGAGCAGGGCCTCGACGCGGCGGCCGACCTTGTCGTCGAGCTGCTCGCGGAGGCCGACATCGACGTCGGCCAGGTGATCGGGGCGGGGATGGGGCTGCCCGGCCCGATCCGGCAGGAGGACGGGGTCGTCGGCTCGGGCGCGATCCTGCCGGGGTGGGTCGGCGTGCCGGCGGTGGCCGCGATGCGCAGCCGGCTCGACATCCCGATCCTGGTCGACAACGACGCGAACCTCGGCGCGCTGGCGGAAGCCGCGTTCGGCGCCGCGAGGGACGCCAGCGACATGATCTACCTCAAGGTGGCGTCGGGGATCGGGGCGGGACTGATCCTCAACGGCCGCCTGTACCGCGGGACCGCCGGCCTGGCCGGCGAGCTCGGCCATGTGCTGGTCGACCCGGAGGGCCTCGTCTGCCGGTGCGGCAACCGCGGGTGCCTGGAGACGCTCGCGGCGAGCGGGGCGCTCGTCGAAATGCTGCGCCGCAGCCACGGCGAGGACCTGACCGTGGCGAAGATGCTGGAGCTCGCGCAGGACGGCGACCTCGGGAGCCGGCGCGTGATCGCCGACGCCGGGCGGGCGATCGGCCAGGCCGTCTCGATGCTGCTGAACGTGCTCAACCCAGAGCTGCTGGTCGTGGGCGGCGACCTGGCGGAGGCCGGCGACCTGCTGCTCGACGGCGTGCGCGAGTCGATCGCACGCGCCGCATTGCCTTCGGCCGCCGACGCGGCCGGCGTCGTGGCGGGCGTGCTCGGGGAGCGAGCACAGGTTCTGGGCGCGATCGCCCTCGTCGTCTCTGAGGCCGACCGCGCGTTCCCGACCCGCCTCGCGATGGAGGCGACATGACCGACCCCAGGGTCCGTCCAAGAAGATCCGGCCCGGTCAGGACCATCGGGGACCGAGCCGGGCGCCGCACGAATCCCGAAGGGAATGCGAACGTATTTCCGAGGGTTCGGGTGGCGATCCGGCGAAGCGTCCACGATGGTCCTGGACGTGGCGGGGTTCTTGGACGGGCCCTCAACCCCAACCCAGGAGGAGGAACCACCCATGCTCACTAAGGCATGGCAGATCGCGGCGGTGATGGCCGCGGCTGGAGCGCTGGTGTTCGCCGGTTGCGGCGATGACGATGACGACGGCGGCGGCGGTGCTGCCGGCGGCGACGGCGCCGCGAAGGCCAAGATCGGCGTGATCCTGCCCGACGCCGCGTCGTCCGCCCGCTGGGAGACCGCCGACCGGCGCTTCCTCGGCGACGCCTTCAAGGCGGCCGGCGTCGACTCCGACATCCAGAACGCGAACGGCGACAAGGCGAAGTTCTCCACGATCGCCGATCAGATGATCAACAGCGGCGTGACCGTGCTCATGCTCGTCAACCTCGACTCGCCGTCTGCCGCGACGGTCATCAAGAAGGCCCGCGACCAGGGCATCCCGTCGATCGACTACGACCGCCTGACATTGGGCGGCGGCGCCGACTACTACGTGTCGTTCGACAACGTGGCCGTCGGCACCACGATCGGCGAGGGCCTCGTCTCGTGCATGCAGGAGAACGGCGACGACTCCGGCCCGGTGGCGCTGCTCAACGGCTCGCCGACCGACAACAACGCGACGCTGTTCAAGCAGGGCTACGAGAAGGCCATCACGGACGCCGGCTACGAGGTCGCGGCCGACCAGGCCGTCCCGGACTGGGACAACACGAAGGCCGGCACGATCTTCGAACAGATGTACACGAAGGCCAACGGCAACTTCGTGGGCGTCGCGTCGGCCAACGACGGCCTCGGCGGCGCGGTGGCTGCGGTGCTCAAGCGCAACGGCGACACCGACAAGATCCCGACCACGGGCCAGGACGCCACGGCCGAGGGCCTCCAGCGGGTGCTGCTCGGCTCGCAGTGCATGACCGTCTACAAGGCGATCAAGAAGGAGGCCGACGCCGCCTCCAGCCTGGCCGTCAAGCTGGCTCAGGGCGACAAGGCGGGTGCCGACTCGGAGGCGACGGGGTCCGTGGAGGACACCGAGACCGGCGAGCAGGTCAAGTCGGTCCTGCTCGAGCCGCAGGGCATCACCCCCGACAGCGTCAAGGACGTCGTGGCCGACGGCTTCGTCGCCGCGGAGGACATCTGCACCACGTCCGCCCTCCAGAAGGCGTGCACGGAGCACGGGGTCGAGTGATGCGATGAGTGCAGGAACCTCGCAGGCGCAGGGACAGCCGTTGCTGTCCCTGCGCGGGGTGAACAAGAGCTTCGGCGCTGTGCACGTGCTGCGCAGCGTCGATCTCGACGTCCCGGCCGGTCAGGTGACCGCGCTCGTCGGCGACAACGGCGCCGGCAAGAGCACGCTCATCAAGTCGGTTGCGGGCATCCACCCGTTCGAAGACGGGGACATGTACTGGGACGGCGAGAAGGTCGACATCCACGGCCCGAAGCAGGCGAACGCGCTCGGCATCGAGGTCGTGTACCAGGACCTGGCGCTGTGCGACAACCTCGACGTCGTCGAAAACATGTTCCTCGGCCGTGAGGTCAAGGCGGGCGTCACGCTGAAAGAAACAGCCATGGAGAAGCGCGCCGGCGACACGCTGCGCGGGCTCTCCGTGCGGACGTTGCGCTCGCTGCGCCAACAGGTCTCCAGCCTGTCCGGCGGTCAGCGGCAGACCGTCGCGATCGCGCGCGCGGTGCTGTGGAACTCGAAGCTCGTGATCCTCGACGAGCCGACGGCGGCGCTCGGCGTCGCGCAGACCGAGCAGGTCCTGAACCTCGTCCGCCGGCTGGCCGACCACGGCCTGGCGGTCATCCTGATCACCCACAACATGAACGACGTGTTCCAGGTCGCCGACCGGATCGCCTGCCTTTACCTCGGGCAGATGGCGGCGCAGGTGGGCGCGAAGGAGGTCACGCACGGCCAGGTCGTCGAGCTGATCACGGCCGGCCGGTCGGGCGACATGGGGCTCCGGCCCGAGGTCGCGGCCGCGAACGTGGGAGGTGAGGCATGAGCACCGCCACACAACCGGCTTCGCAGTTCGACGTCCGGGAGGAGCAGGGCGGCATCTCCCAGACCGCGCGCGAGTACTGGAACCGCGTGCGAGGCGGCGACCTGGGCTCGCTGCCGGCCGTGCTCGGCATCGTCGTCCTCGTCGTGATCTTCGGGATCATGGAGGGCGACGTCTTCCTCTCGAAGGGCAACTTCGCCAACCTCATCAACCAGGGCGCGGCCATCATGGTGCTCGCGATGGGGCTGGTCTTCGTCCTGCTGTTGGGCGAGATCGACCTGTCGGCCGGCTTCGCGGCCGGCATGGGCGCGGCCGTCCTCGCCACCACGCTGACCGAGCGGGGCTGGGCGTGGCCGCTCGCGCTGCTCGCGTGCCTGATCACCGGTTTCCTCATCGGCTTCGCGATCGCGCTGCTGGTGGCGCGGCTGGGGATCCCCAGCTTCGTGGTCACGCTCGCGTTCTTCCTCGCCTTGCAGGGAGCGATGTTGTTGATCATCGGCGAGGGCGGGACGATCCCGATCCGCGACGACGCGATCCTGTCCGTGATGAACAAGAACATGCCGGTCGCCCTCGGCTGGCTACTCGCGCTCATCATCATCGGCGGGTTCGCGGCGGCGACGTACATGCGGATCCGCAACCGCAAGAAGGAAGGGCTGCCGGCAGAGGCGATGTCGGTCTGGGCGCTCAAGGTCGGCGGGCTCGCGGTCGTGGTCCTCGCCGCCGTGTACGTGCTCAACCAGGAGCGCCAGCGCGCGACGGCGATCATCACGATCCAGGGCGTCCCGTGGGTCGTGCCGCTGGTCGTGGCGCTGGTCGTAGGGCTCTCGTTCGTGCTCGCGCGCACCGCCTTCGGGCGGCACATCTACGCGGTCGGCGGCAACGCCGAGGCGGCGCGGCGCGCCGGCATCAACGTGGCGAACATCAAGACGGCGTGCTTCGTGACCTGCTCGGTGCTGGCGGTCGTGGCCGGCATTCTGATCGCGTCGCGCGACAACTCGGTGTCGCCGACCACGGGCGGCGCGCAGACCCTGCTGTACGCGGTCGGGGCGGCGGTCATCGGCGGCACCAGCCTGTTCGGCGGCCGCGGACGCGTCTACGACGCGGTGACCGGCGGCCTGGTGGTCGCGGTGATCGCGAACGGCCTGCCGCTCGTCACGCAGCAGTCCGGCACCCAGTTCATCATCAACGGCGTGGTGCTGCTCATCGCCGCGAGCGTCGACGCGATCTCGAGGAGGCGAGCCGCTGCCACCGGGAGATGAGGCGGTGCGGTGGGGGATCCTCTCCACCGCCCGCATCAACCGCAAGCTCCTCGCGGGCGCGCGCGAGGCGACCGGCGTCGAGGTCGTGGCGGTCGGCTCGCGCGACCGCGCGCGAGGCGAGGCGTTCGCGGCCGAGCACGGCATCGGCCGCGTCCACGACTCGTACGAGGCGCTGCTGGCCGACGATGGCGTCGACGCCGTCTACATCCCGCTGCCGAACTCGATGCACGTGTCGTGGTCGGTCCGCGCGCTGGAGGCCGGCAAGCATGTGTTGTGCGAGAAGCCGATGGCGCGCCGGGCGGCCGACGTCGAGGCGGCGTTCGACGCGGCCGACCGCGCCGGCCGGCTGTTGATGGAGGCGTTCATGTGGCGCTACCACCCGCAGACCGATGCGCTCGTGCGGCTGGCGGGCGAGATCGGGCCGCTGCGGGTGGTGCGCGCCGCGTTCGGCTTCACGATCGGCGACGACCCGTCCAACGTCCGCCTGCAGGGCGGGCTCGAGGGCGGGTCGCTGATGGACGTCGGCTGCTACTGCCTGAGCGCGCTCCGGCTGCTCGGGGGCGAGCCGGAGGCGGTCGAAGGACAGGCGATCTGGGGCGACGACGGCGTCGATATGCGCTTCGCCGGCGCGCTGCGGCTGGCGGACGGGGTGCTCGGGTTGTTCGACTGTGGCTTCGACGTCCCGCTGCGCGGCGCGATCGAGGTCGTGGGGGAGGGCGGCACGCTGGTCGCCGGCGATCCGTGGCACGGCGTCTCGCCACGGCTCACGCGCGACGGCGAGGAGGTGCCGGTCGAGGCCGCGAACCCCTACCGGCTCGAGCTCGAGGACTTCTCGGCGGCGATCCGGGAGGGCCGCGCGCCGCGTCTCGGCCGCGACGACGCGGTCGGCCAGGCACGTGCGATCGAGGCGCTGTACGCCTCGGTCGACTAGCAGGATCTTGCGCTGCGGCGGTCAGCGTGATTACCTGCTGGCCAACTTCATTCCTTTCGGGGGAGGGGACATATGAGCAGGTGGTCAATCGTGGCCGTGGCGGCGGCCGTGTTCGCTGTGCTTGCCGCACAACCGGCCGCGGGTGCCCAACGCGACCGCCTCGACGTCTACACGGCAGTCGTCCACGCGGATCAGCTCCGCACACTTGCCGACCAGGGGTTCGAGCTCAACGGCGTCCGGGACGTGGCGGGCGGCACCGAGGTCCAGCTCGTGCTCTCGCAGGGCCAGCGCGCCCAGCTTGCGCGCGACGGCATCGACACCACGCTGACGCGCGTCAAGGGCGGCAAGACCGTCAAGCAGTTCGCGGCCGAACAGTCCGAGAACGGGTTCACCGTCTGGCGCTCGTGGGACGAGCCCGGCGGCTATCGCGACCAGATGAACGCGGTCGCTCGCGACCACCGTGGGATCGCCAAGCTCGAACGGCTCGGGACGACCTACCAGGGCCGCGAGATCCTGGCGCTCAAGCTCACCGCAGGAGCGCGCGGCCTCGCTGACGGACGCCGACCGGCAGTGCTGTACAGCTCCACGCAGCACGCGCGCGAGTGGATCGCCAACGAGGTCAACCGGCGCCTCATGAATTGGTACATCGATCGTTGGCGGGCCGAGGACCCCGCGATCAAGGAGCTGCTCGAGACGACCGAGCTGTGGTTCATCCTCGTCGCCAACCCTGACGGCTACGAGTACACGTTCGACGTCGAGCGGCTGTGGCGCAAGAACCTGCGCGACAACAACGGCGACGGGCAGATCACGGTCGGCGACGGCGTCGACCCGAACCGCAACTTCCCCAACCACTTCAAGTACGACGAGGAGGGGTCGTCGTCGATCACGTCGAGCGACACGTATCGAGGGCCGGCGCCGGCGTCCGAGCCGGAGACCGTCGCGATGAAGGGCCTGCTCGACCGGGTCGGGTTCGAGTTCCAGGTCAACTGGCACTCGAACGGGCAATGGCTGCTCTACGCGGAGGGCTGGCAGATCGCGACGCCGACCGCGGACGACCCGATCTACTTCGCCCTGTCAGGCAACCTCGACCGGCCGGCGATCCCGGACTTCCACCCGGGCCTGAGCTCCGACGTCCTCTACGTGACGAACGGCGAGACGACCGACTACGCCCATGCGAGCACCGGCGCGCTGGCGTGGACGCCCGAGCTGTCGGCGGGCTGCCCCACCTGCGGCTTCGTGTTCCCCGATGACGAAGCGCTCGTGCAGGCGGAGTTCGAGCGCAACCTTCCGTTCGCGCTGTCGGTGGCCAGGTCGGCCAAGGACCCCGACGACCCGGTGTCCGTGCTCGGCATCGAGACGAAGCCCTTCTACGTCAAGAGCGACGACCCGTACAAGGACGGGCTCCCGGGCGTCGACTTCGCGTTCGACTACTCGTACGGTGACCCGCAGCCGGTCCAGGTGCTCGCCAAGCGGAGCCTCGGACGCGTGACGCTCAGGTACCGCATCAACGGCGGGACCGTGCGCAGCGCCCCGACCTCGGAGTGGGCCGGCGGCGAGCGCTTCAAGCCGGCCGCGGTCTACTACCACGAGATGCGCGGCGTGGTGACGGGCACCAGCCCGGGCGACTCCGTCGAGGTGTGGTTCGAGGGCGGCGGAGAGCGGAGCGACTCGTTCACGTACCGGGCCGTCTCCGAGACCGGCCGTCGCGTGCTCGTGGTCGCGGCCGAGGACTACACGGGCCCGTCGCCCGTGCAGACGCCGGGGCCGCACTACCTCAGCTACTACCTGAACGCGCTCCAGGCCAACGGGGTCACGGCGGACGTGTACGACGTCGACGCCCGCGGCCGCGTCGCGCCGGACCACCTCGGCGTGCTCGGCCACTACGACGCGGTGATCTGGTACACCGGCGACGACAACGTGACCCGCCCGCCCGGCCAGGGCGCCGGGAACGCCGACCGCCTGGCGATGGACGAGATCCTCGAGTTCCGTGCCTATATGAACGAGGGCGGCCGGCTCCTGTACACCGGCGCGTGGGCAGGGCAGCAGTACGTGCGCGCCGGCGCGGTTGGCCAGCAGTTCTACGACCCGAAGGGCGTCGGTCCGTGCAACCCGCGGCCGGCCGGGTTCGACCCGCGGCGGTGCCTGGCGCTCGCCGGCTCGCCGAACGGCGACGGGATCAACGACGTCCTCGAGTACTGGCTCGGCGCGTACGCGCTGGCCGCCGCCGACGGGCACGATCCCGATACGGGCGAGCACTTCGGCGTGGACGGGGTGGACGATCCGTTCGCCGGCCTGTCCTGGATGTTCGGTCCCGACGGCGCGGACAACCAGAACATGAGCGCGTCGTTCGTGTCCACCAGCGGCATCCTGGCGCGGACGGAGTTCCCGCAGTTCAACAGCTGGCCGTCGAGTCAGTACGACAAGCCGGGCGGGCCGTTCTCGCCGCACACCGGCGACCAGTACGTCTACTCCCAGATCGCCGACGTCACCTACAAGCGGCTGACCCGCGAGATCGCGGTGCCGGCCGGTGGCGGCGACCTCACGTTCTGGAGCTCGTGGGACACCGAGCCCGCCTGGGACCACCTGTTCGTGGAGGCCCGGACCGCAGGCGGCAGCGACTGGACGACGCTGCCCGACGCGAACGGGCACACGACCACCGCGCCGGGCGACAGCTGCGCGGCCGGGTGGCGTGACCTGCACCCGTGGCTCGACCACTACCAGACGTTCAACGCGGCCGCCGGCACGTGCACGGCGACCGGAAGCAGCGGCGCCTGGAACGCGGCCTCCGGCAACTCCGCCGGCTGGCAGCAGTGGAGGATCAACCTCAACGCGTACGCCGGCAGGACCGTCGAGATCTCGATCGCGTACGTGTCCGACTGGGCGGTGCAGCAGCTCGGCGTGTTCCTGGACGACGTGACGCTGCCGGACGGCACCAGCACGTCGTTCGAGGCCGGCCTCGACGGCTGGCAGGTCACCGGGCCGCCGGCCGGCAGCGGGCCGAACGCGAACAACTGGATCCGCACCGACGCCGCCGGGTTCCCGGTCGGCTCCAGCATCAGCACCCCGGACTCCATCCTGATGGGCTTCGGGTTCGAGGGGATCTCGACGCAGGCGTCACGGAACGCGGTCATGGGCCGCGTGCTGGACCACCTGCTCGACTGACGGATCACGGCGGGAGGGGCCGCCCGGCGGCGGCCCCTCCCCCGCCCTTGCGGCGCCGCCGGAGCTCCGGGTACGGTCGGCTCGCCATGACGGAGCTCCGCATGCACATGGTCGGCTACCCCGACAGCGACGACGAGGAGCGCGCCGACCTCGCCTCGCGCCTGCGCGAGGACATCCGCGAGCACGGCATCGACGAGGTCGCGCATCCGCCGGTGCGGCCGCCGCCGGGGACCAAGGGCGGCGCCCTGGACTGGGCGCAGCTCGTGGTGACGTTCGCGGGCACCGTGCCAGCCCTGGTCATGGCGATCCAGGGCTGGCTCGGGCGGCACCCGAACGCCGCGGTGACGCTGGAGATCGGCGGGGACCGGCTGACGCTCGACGAGGCGTCGCCGGCCGAGCGGCAGAGACTGCTGGAGACGTTCCTCACCCGCCACAGCGGCCCCTGACCGCCAGTTTTCCGGCGGCGGCTCGTTCGAGCCCAGATGAGGGGAATTCGATTCTTGCTGCCCGCGGTCGTAGCCGCCGGGCTCGCGCTCGCCGCCGCACCGGCGAGCGCCGCGACCATCGCATCGCCGACCGCGGTCGAGAGAAGCTGCACGTCGAAGTTGCTCAGCAGCGGCTCCGGCTACGTGCAGCGGACCGTGGCGGCACCCGCGATCGGAACCGTCGAGGCACGGCTCACCGGCGGCGCCGGCGACTGGGACCTCGCGGTCTTCGACTCGCTGACCGGCCACCTCGTGGCGGGGTCGGCGTACCGCGGCAGCCGCGAGGTCGCATCCGGCTACACGCCGATCGCGACGACGCTGACCGTCCAGGCCTGCCGCGTCAGCGGCGGGGCCGGAACCGCCGACCTGCAGGTCGTCACCAAGGCCGTCGACGTGAGCGGCGCGGCGGCCGAGCCGTCCTCGCTCGTGCGCGTCGCCACGCCGACGCTCGTGCGCGCGAACGAGCTGGCCGCGCTCGGGCTCGACCTGACCGAGCACGGCGGCGACGGCTACCGCGAGGTGGTCCTGCACGGCGCCGCCGACGCCGACCGGCTCCGGGCCGCCGGCTTCCGGTACGACGTCGAGGTCGCGAACCTCGCCACCCAGAGCCGGCTCGACCGCCGCGCCGACCGGGCGTTCGCCGCCGCCACCGCCGTCTCCGAGCTGCCGAGCGGCCGCACGACCTACCGGCGGCTGTTCGAGTACAGCGAGGACATGAAGCGGCTCGCCCGCGAGCATCCGGACCTCGTCAAGCCGATCACGCTCAACCACCGGACGTACGAGGGGCGGCCGATCGAGGGCATCGAGATCACCGCGAACCCGAAGGCCCGCGACGGCAAGCCGGTGTTCCTGCAGCTCGGCGCCCACCACGCGCGCGAGTGGCCGTCGGCCGAGCACGCGATGGAGTGGGCCTACCAGCTGATCCTCGGCTACCGGCGCGGCGACGCGCAGACGCGGCGCCTCGTCGACACCACGCGCACGATCGTCGTGCCGGTCGTCAACGCCGACGGCTTCAACGCCTCGCGCGAGGCGGGCGAGCTCCAGGGCGGCGGCGACGGCCGCGGCGGCACGGCCGACGACGAGACCATCAACATCCTCACGCACCCGAACGAGTACCGGCGCAAGAACTGCCGGTTCGCCGACGACTCGGAGGGCGGGAGCTGCCTCCAGCCGGCCCTCGGCGCCGCCGCCGTGGGCGTCGACCCCAACCGCAACTACGGTGGCTTCTGGGGCGGCCCTGGCGCGTCGGCCGACAGCACGAACGAGACCTACCGCGGCCCCGGCCCGTTCTCCGAGCCGGAGACCCAGAGCGTCCGCGAGCTCGTCTCCTCGCGCCAGGTCACGACGCTGATCACCAACCACACGTTCTCCAACCTCGTCCTGCGCCCGCCGGGCATCCAGGTCCAGGGCCCGACGCCCGACGAGCCGATCTACAAGGCGCTCGGCGACGCGATGGCCGCGGAGAACGGCTACTCGAGCCAGTTCGGCTACGAGCTCTACGACACCACGGGCACGACCGAGGACTGGAGCTACTTCGCCACCGGCGGCCTGGGCTTCACGTTCGAGATCGGGCCGGAGCACTTCCACCCGCCGTTCGAGGAGACGGTCGACCTGTACGAGAACGGCAACCGCGCCGCGTACTACCTCGCGCAGGAGAACACCGCCGACGCGACCAAGCACTCGGTGCTGACCGGCAGCGCGCCGGCCGGCGCGGTGCTGCGGCTGAAGAAGTCGTTCCAGACGCCGACGTCGCAGGGCACCACGTTCACCGACACGCTCGACAGCACGATGCAGGTCAGCCCTGACGGGCGGTTCGAGTGGCACGTCAACCCGTCGACGCGTCCGCTCGTGGCGCAGGACCGCGGCCGGGCCGCCACCGGCGAGCCCAGCCCGCCGCAGTCGTTCGCGTCGCGCGGCGGGACGGTCCCGTGCGCGAACTTCGACGACCCGCCGGAGTCCTGCTACGAGGACCACGTGATCACGATCCCGGGCGGTGAGGGCATCGACAACGCCCGCGCGACCATCCGCGTCGAGTGGACGACGCCGGGGAGCGACTACGACATGAAGGTCTACCGCGACGGCGTCGAGGTCGGCAGCTCCGGCCAGGGCACGACCAACTTCGAGCAGGTCACGCTCGGAGACCCGGCGCCCGGGGACTACGTCGTCCGCGTCATCAACTGGGCCGCGGCCGAGCCGTGGAACGGGACCGTGACGTTCGAGGGCCCCGAGGCGTTCCAGCCCGCGCGGACCGAGACCTGGACGCTGTTCTGCGAGGACCCGGACGGCACGATCCGCTCGGCCCGCCAGCTGTTCGTGGCGCGCGGCGAGCGGCGCGAGCTCGACCTCACCGGCTCCTGCGTCCGGACCGACTAGACCACCGCGGCGATCCGCCGGGCCGCACAGGCCCGGCGGGTCTACGCCGCGATCAGCCCGCGGAAGTGGGCGATGAAGCGCTCGTGCTCGTGCGGCGGGTAGGTGGTCCGGACGGTCTCCACCAGCAGGTCGTCGAACTCCTGCGAGGCGACCCAGTCGGCCACCAGCTCGTCCACGTGCGCGAGGCGGCTGTCGCAGAAGTCCTGGTAGCGCTCGACCTCGAAGTACTCGTCGGCGAGCCGGCGGTAGCCGGCCAGCTTCTCCTCGTAGCTGAGGTCCTCGCGGTCGCCGATCTCGAAGTAGCTGCGGGTGTCGAGGTCGATCCGCGGCCTGCGGCCGGTCACCACGCAGAACACGCACCAGCGCAGGAGCGCCTTCATCGCCCACGGGAAGTAGTGGTGCAGGCTCGTGATCGCGACGTCGGGCGACGCGTTGGCGTAGTCGATCGGGTGCGCCTCGGTCCCGCGCACGAGCGTCTCGCAGGAGTTGAACTCCCAGCGGAAGAACGCGTTGATGAGCCGGCTGATGGTGAGCACCTCGTCGCCCGTCTCCGGTGACAGGAACTGATGCTCGACGGCGTAGCGGTCGTGCATCGGGAGGTCGGGGCGGAACTTCATGACCATCGTCTCGGCGCCGATCGAGAGCGAGCGGGCGAACACGTCGAAGCCGTCGACCGCGGCCTGCAGGTGCATGAGCCGCTGGCCCGAGCTGTCGTACGCGCGCTTGAGCTCGCCCGGGTTCGAGATGTGGCTCACGCCCACCCACTGGCCGCCGTCGTAGGGCTTCATGAACAGCGGGTAGCCGATCCGGGCGGCGATCTCCTCGAGGTCGAACGGCTGGTTGTACTTGGCCGCCGTGTACGCGAAGCGCGCGTTGTCGGGCGGGACCTTGTGCGGCACCAGCACGGTCTGCGGGACCTTCAGCCCCAGCCGCAGCATCGCGCAGTAGGCCGCGTGCTTCTCCATCGACTGGAACGTGAACGGGCTGTTGAGCAGGTACACGTCGTCCATCAGCGCGATCTTCTTCAGCCACTCGCGCGGGACGTAGTACCAGTAGGCGAGCCGGTCGACGACGAGGTCGTAGCGCGGCTTGTCGCGCAGGTCGAACGGCTCGATCGTGATCCGCTCGACCGTGAGGTCGTGGCTCGTGCCCGAGGCGTCCTTGACCGGGCCGAGGCGAGACAGCAGCGTCTCGAACGCGCGCGGCCAGTCCTCCTCCGTGCCGAGCAGCATGCCGATCAGGTGACGGGTCTTGGCCATCAGCAGAACCGGGGGAGATGATGCGCGATCTGCGCGCGCCATGACGGCCAGTCGTGCGGGACGTCGTGGCCCCAGAGGTCGAGCTCGTGCCGGATCCCCTTCTCGCCCAGCAGCCACGCGAGGTGCTTCGTGCTCTCCAGCGCGCCCGTCGTGTCCTCCCACATGCCCTGCCCGCACACCAGCAGGAAGCTCGCGCGGGAGCGGATCCAGTCGAGGTGGTCGCCGTGGAAGCCCGACACCTCGCCGGTGATGCCGAGCTCGTAGTTGCCGGACAGGCAGATGGCGGCGGTGAAGAGGTCCGCGCGTCGCAGCACGAAGTTGGCCGCATGGAAGGCGCCCATGCTGCAGCCGGTGGTGAGGATGTCCCGATGGCCGCCGACGTCCTCGTGGATGAACGGCGCCACCTGGTCGATCACCCACGACTCGTAGGCGCCGCGGTCGCCGGAGTCGAACGCGTCGACGCAGTAGAGCTTGCACCGGCCGGCCTCGAGCAGCCCGCCGAGCGCGTGCACGATGCCCTGGTGGTCCCAGTCCCGCGCGCTGCCGCCCTCGGCGGGGAACACGAGGACCGGCCGGCCCCAGTGTCCGTAGATCAGCACGTTCCCGGCAGCGCCGATCGCGGGCGAGTAGAGCTCGGCGTGCCTCATGTCCAGGCCCTGCTCAGGAGGCGGGTGAGGTGCGGGTCGAAGGCGTCGCGCCACGCCGTGTAGTTGTGCAGGTCGGGGACCTCGTCGAGCCGCGCCTCGTAGCCCTGCTCGGCGAGCGCGCGCGCCATCACGCGGTTGTCGAACACGTTCTCCTCCGCCGTGCCGCATGTGAGCTGGACGGGGATCGGGTCTGGGTGCTCGGGCGCCCGCAGGATCCGCCGCACCACGCGCACGATCCGCGCGTAGCGGCCGAACCCCGACTCCTGGCTGTCGAACCGCGGCATGAAGAAGCTCCCCGATTGCAGGAACAGCGCGGCGAAAGTACCGGGTGCGCGGCGCTGTGTCACCAACATCGCCAGCGCACCCAGGCTCGCGCCCATGCCGACGGGGTCGCCGCTCGCGTTGGCGGCCTCGCGCAGCGCCGGCACGACGTCCACGTACAGCGCGCGCGAGTAGAGCGCCGAGGCGGAGTACCACTCGTCGCGCGGCCCGGGCGCCAGCAGCGCGACGCGGTGGGGCGGCAGCGTCCCGGCGGCGATCATCGCGGCGCTGTAGCGGGTGAGGGAGGCGAGCTTGTCGTACTCCGGGCCCGTCGTGGGCGACGAGCAGCGGCAGCGGCTCGTCGGTGAGCGGGCTCCAGATGCGGCCCGTGACGTTGGCGCCGAGCCCGCGGCCGCGCACGCCGAACTCCTCCGAGCGGCCTTCGACGGCCGGGGCGTCGAGCCAGGCGGGCAGCTCGTAGCCCGGCAGCAGCAGTACCGACTTCTCGCCGAAGGCGCCGGGCGCGCGGAGCGGGTTGCCGGGGTCCGGGCCGGTCTCGCCGGCGCCGTCGTGGGCGGTGACTTCGACGTGGTACTCCAGCCGCGCGATCCCGAGCGGGTCGATCTCGAGCACCCATTCGTCGCCGTCGCGCGCGTAGCTGCGCTCGCGGTCGGAGAGCGGCAGGTCGGAGCACAGACGCACGGCCGCGTACCGGCCCTCAGGGTCCGCGAGGCGGAACGTCAAGGGGCCGGACGATACACCGGCCCCCGCGCGACGACGGAGTCCAGCAGGTCCTCGTGATCCGGCGGCCCGAGCGGCAGCGCGCGCTGGCCCTGGTACCCGATCCGCTCGCACACCTCGGGGTTGAAGTAGTAGGCGGCCACGACCGCGGAGGTCAGGGCGGCCCAGCCGGCGGGGTCGCGCTCGGCCAGGTCCGCGATCGTCGCGTCGGGGTCGAGGCGCTCGAGCGGCTCGCGCAGGTCGGGTCGCGCAGCGAGCACGGCGTCGAGCCAGCGGCCGGTGGCGCCGGCCTCGCTGGCCGACGGCATGCCGTCCTCGCCGGGGATGAGCTGGTCCGCGAGCGCGTCGAGGTGCCTCATGCCGCCACCGCCATCGCCCGGCGCGTCTCGATCAGGTGCTCGGCCGAGCGCAGCGCCATCGCCGCGATCGTGGCGGTCGGGTTCATGCCCGAGGACGTCGGCCACGTGCTGCCGTCGAAGACGAACAGGTTCGGGACGTCGTGGCAGCGGCCGAAGCCGTCGACGACCGAGGTCGCGGGGTCGTCGCCCATCCGGCACGAGCCGAGCAGGTGCCACCCGGTGGCGCGGATGAACGGGGCGATCACGGTCTCGTAGGCGCCGGCCGCCTCCAGCGACTCCTTGGCGCGCGCCTCGTGGAAGTCCATGAGGTCGTAGGAGTTCTGGTTCATCCGGTAGACGATCTTGGCCGCGGGGACGCCCTGGCGGTCGGTGGCGACGGGGTCGAGCTCGACGCGGTTGTGCTCCTCCGGCAGGTCCTCGGCGATGATCCCCCACATCGCCGAGTGCCCCATCCGCTTGCGCACGTTCTCGTGGAAGCCGCGGCCCCAGATCGCGTTCTCGGCGCCCCACGGGTAGGCGGTCGTCATCTTCAGCGGGCCGCCGGTCGGCTGCAGGCCCCACTTCGCGCCGCGCACGAAGCCGCGGTCGGCGCCGGTCTCGTAGAACTCGAGGCAGTGCAGGTGCTGGCCCCACGGGCCCTGCGTGGAGCCGAGGTCGTCCTCGAACAGGCCGACGACGGTGCCGAACGGGTGCATCATCAGCCGCTTGCCGACGAGCCCGGACGAGTTCGCCAGGCCGGAGATCAGCAGCAGCCGCGGCGTGCCGATGCCGTTCGCGCACAGGACCGTCACCGGCGCCTTGACCTCCTGCTCGCGGCCTTCGGCGTCGAGGTAGATCGCGCCGGCGACGAGGCCGTCCGGGCGGGTGGTCAGCGTGCGCACCCGCGCGTTCGTGATCAGCTCGACGCCCAGGTCGATCGCCCGCGGCCAGTGCGTGCGGTCGACGCTCCCCTTGGCGCCGTCGGCGCACACGTTCAGGCACGTCGCGCGCTGGACGCAGGGCGCCAGCGCGCCGTACGGCCGCGTGGCGATCGCCAGCGGCGCCGGCCACCAGTGCCAGCCCAGCTCGTTGTGGGCCTTCGCGACCTTGCGGCCCATCGCGCCGAGCGGGACCGGCGGCAGGGGCGGCCCTTCGCCGGGCGGGAACGCGGTGTCGCCGGCCAGGCCGGAGACGCCGAAGTCGCGCTCCACGCGCACGTAGTAGGGCTCGAGGTCCTCGTACGTGAACGGCCAGTCGTCGGCGACGCCGTCGAGGCTGCGCACGCGGAAGTCCGACGGCATGTTGCGCTGCCATTGCGCCGCGAAGACCACCGTGCCGCCGCCGACGCCGTTCCACATCAGCGCCGTGATGTCGGACTCGGACTCGTCGATGGGGTAGTCGCCGGGGGCGGCGCGCATATTCGGGTCCCAGCCCCAGTCGCGGTCGGCGGTGACCGCGAACTCCGGGTCGGCGACGTTGGCCTTGCCGTAGTCGGGCCAGTCTCCCTGCTCGAGCACGGTGACCTTGAAGCCGTCCTGCGCGAGGCGCAGAGCGGTGACCGCCCCCGACGGGCCCGCGCCGATGATGAGAACGTCCGGCTGCTCCACGGTAACCGTTTGCCACGCTAGTCTCGCATGCGGCGCCCTGTCAAGGTCGCCCGGTCCGGTTCATGGCCTCCCTCGCCGACATCAGCCGCCGTGCGGGCGTCTCGATCGCCACTGCCTCGCGGGTGCTCAACGGCTCGTCGCATCCGGTGTCCGACACGACGCGGGATCGCGTGCTGGCCGCGGCCGACGAGCTCGGCTACCGGCCGAGCGAGCTCGCCCGGGCGCTGGTGAAGCGCACCAGCCGGATCGTCGGGGTGATCGTCGGCGACATCGTGGATCCGTACTTCGCGGAGATCGCGCGCGGGGTGGAGGACGTGGCGGCGGGGGTCGGGCACCTGACGATGGTGTGCAACGCCGACCGGCGGCCCGCCGCGGAGCTGGCCCACCTCGGCGTGCTGCGCGACTACCACGCAGCGGGGGTGGTGTTCGCGGGCAGCGGCTACGAGCACGTCGCGGAGGCGGCGGCGCTGCGCGAGGCGGTGGCGGAGCTGCGGGCGGCCGGCTCGGCGGTCGTCGCGCTCGCGCCGCGGGACCTCGACTGCCCGAGCGTGCTGGTGGACAACCGCGGGGCGGCGCGCGACGCCACCGAGCACCTGCTCGAGCTCGGGCACCGCCGGATCGCGTTCGTCGAGGGGCCGGCCGGGCTGCACACGAGCGTCCAGCGCCGGCAGGGGTTCGAGGAAGCGGTCGCGGCGGCGGGCGCCGAGGCGATCCGGCTCCCGGGAGGGTTCGAGTTCGAGGCGGGGGCGGCGGCGGCCGAGGCGCTGCTGGACGACCTGCCGGACGCGGTGCTGGGCGTCAACGACGAGGTCGCGATCGGCCTGCTCACCGGGCTGCGGCGCGCCGGGATCGACGTGCCCGGCCGCATCTCGGTGGCCGGGATCGACGACACGCGCCCGGCCCGGCTCGTCGACCTCACGTCGGTCTCGCTCCCGCTGCACGAGCTCGGGGAGATGGCCGCGCGCGTGGTCCTCGAAGGCGCGCCGGGCGACATCGTGCTCCCGCACCGGCTCGTCGCGCGGGCGACTACCCGCGCGCGAAGCGGGCCTTGATGTCCTCGAGGAGCTCGTCCGGCGGGACGTCGGCGAGGGCGGGGTTGATGACCTCGACCTCGATCGGGCCGTCGTAGCCGGTCGCCTCGATCAGGGCTCGGATGCGGGGGAGGTCGATGATGCCGTCGCCCATGAGGCCGCGGCCGGCGAGGAGGTCGGCGGTCGGGACGAGCCAGTCGCAGACGTGATGGCCCGCGACGAGGCCCTGCGCGCCGGCGAGGTGGTCCTCGAGGTGCGGGTCCCAGAAGACGTGGTAGACGTCGACCACGACGCCGGCGTTGGGGCTGTCGAGGTCGCGGGCGAGCGCGAGCGCCTCCCCGAGCGTGACGATCGCCGAGCGCTCGCCGATCATCATCGGGTGCAGCGGCTCGATCCCCAGGCGGACGCCGTGGTCGGCCGCGAACGGGAGCAGGCGCTCGATGCCGGCGGCGATGGTGGCGCGCGCCTCGGCGAGATCCTTGCCGGCGGGCGGGCCGCAGACGAGCACGAGCACGGGCGCGCCCAGCTCGGCCGCCTCCTCGACGGCGCGGCGGTTGTCGGCGTCGGCGCCGGGGGCGGTGAAGAAGCCGCCGCGACATAGGCTGGAGACCTTCAGGTTCGCCTCGCGGATGAGGCGCGCGCTGTCGCGGTCGAGCTGGTGGCGCCAGGGAGCCACGGTCGTGATCCCCGCCGCCGCGCAGCGCTCGACGGCCTCCGGCAGGCGCCAGTGGTCGACCGTCATGAGGTTGAGGCTGAGCCGCGCGGCGTCGATCACGCGATGATCTGCCGCATACGGGCGGCGGCGAGCTCCGGGTCGCGCAGCAGGCCGGCGCGGCGGGCGAGCGCGTAGACGTCCGCGAGATGCTCGGCGCTGCGCGCGGTCTCGAGGCCGCCGAGCAGCCGGAAGTGGTCCTGGTGGCCGTTGAGCCAGGCGAGGAAGACGATGCCGGTCTTGTAGTTGAAGGTCGGCGGCTCGAACAGCCGGCGGGCGAGCGGGACGGTCGGCTCGAGGATACGGTCGTACCCGGCGCGGTCGCCGGCGTCGAGCGCCTGCAGGGCGGCGGCTGCCGCGGGGGCGATGGCGTCGAACACCCCGAGCAGCGCGTCGCTCCCGCTTGCGATCAGCTCGGGGTAGTTGAAGTCGTCGCCGGTGTAGAGGCGGACGCCGTCGGGGAGGCGGCGGCGGAGGTCGATCTCCCGGTCCGCGTCGAGCAGCGAGACCTTGACCCCGTCGACCTTGTCCGCGTTCGCCTCGATGATCGCGAGCAGCGAGTCGGCTGCCTGGTCCAGGTCGGCGGAGCCCCAGTATCCGGCGAGGGTGGGGTCGAACATGTCGCCGAGCCAGTGCAGGATCGCGGGCCGCTCGAGCTGGGGGAGGAGCGAGCCGTAGACGGTCGCGTAGTCGTCGGGGGTTCGGGCGATGGCGGCGAGCGCGCGGCTGGCCATGACGATGGCCTGCGCGCCGGTGGCCTCGACGAACTCGCACTGGTGCTCGTAGGCCGCGCGGACGTCGTCGAGCGTGGCGGGCTCGGTGTGGTCGGTTGAGGCGCCTGCGGCGAGCCGTCCGCCGCGGTCGGCCGCCGTGCGGGCGATCAGCTCGCGAGCGGTCGGCCAGTCGAGCCCCATCCCGCGCTGGGCGGTGTCCATCGCCTCGGCGACGGCGAGGCCGTGATCCCAGAGGTGCTGGCGGAAGCGGAGTGTGGCCTCCCAGTCGATGCCGCCGTCGTGGTCGGCGACGACATGGGCGGCCGCGAAGGCGACGCGCGTCCGCGGCGGGTCGTAGCGGTCCGCGAACGTGGGCTGGGGCGCGGTGGTCACAGCGGCGGGACCTCGACGAACCGCTTCTCCCGCCACGACCGCAGACCGAGCTCGGCGAGCTGCACGCCGCGGGCGCCGGCACGGAAGTCCCACGGGAACGGCTCGTCGCGCGCGATGTGGCGCAGGAACTGCTCCCATTGGACCTTGAAGGCGTTGTCGGTGTGCTCGGCGGGGACGTCGGTCCAGGCGGCGCGGTGGTCGATCGGGTCGGGCAGGTCGGGGTTCCAGACCGCGCGCGGGGTGTCTCCGGCGCGCTGGACCCGGCACTCGCGCAGGCCCGCGACGGCGCTGCCCTCGGTGCCGTCGACCTGGAGCTCGAACAGCTCCCCGCGGTCGACGCGCACGCACCACGACGAGTTGAGCTGGGCGATGACGCCGCCCTCGAGCTCGAAGATCGCGTAGGCGGCGTCGTCGGCCGTGGCGTCGTACGGGTCGCCCTGCTCGTCGTGGCGGACGGGGAGGTGGGTGGCGGCGTGGGCGTAGACGCCGCGGACCGAGCCGAACAGGTCGTCGAGCACGTAGCGCCAGTGGGAGAACATGTCCGCGACGATGCCGCCGCCGTCCTCCTTGCGGTAGTTCCACGACGGGCGCTGCGGCGCGGGCTCCGGGCCGGGGAAGACCCAGTAGCCGAACTCGCCGCGGACCGCGATGACGCGGCCGAGCGCGCCGCTGTCGAGCACGCGCTTGAGCGTGCGGATGCCAGGCAGGAACAGCTTGTCCTGCACGACGCCGTGCTTGACGCCCGCTTCTTCAGCCCGCTCGGCGAGCGCGAGGGCGGACGCGAGGTCCTCGGTGAGCGGCTTCTCGCAGTAGACGTGGCGGCCGGCGTCGATCGCCGCCCGCACCGCGTCGTGGCGCCGGCTCGTCACCTGGGCGTCGAAATAGACCTCGTAGTCGTCGTCGGAGAGGGCGGCTCGGAGGTCGGTCGTGTGGTCGAGCTCGTGCGGCTCCGCGAGCGCGCGCAGCTTGTCCTCGTCGCGTCCGACCAGCAGCGGCTCCGGCCACAGCCGCTCACCGTCCGGGGTCGCCACGCCGCCCTGCTCGCGGATGGCCAGGATCGAGCGCACGAGGTGCTGGTTCGTGCCCATCCGCCCCGTGACCCCGTTCATCACGATCCCGACCCGCCGAACCCCCACCGCCGACTCCCGGAAAACGTTTGCCACGGGCGGGACGATAGCGCGCGGCCGGAGGGTTGTCGAGGCGTTCGTTGGCCCCCGGCGGCCCACCGCGGGTCGTTGCCGGCCTTTGCCCCGGCGGGACGAACTGCGCGGGGTAGGGAGGCGGCGAGATCGGCGGCGCCGCGGGCCGAGCGCTCGGTTAATACGCCTGGGCCGTATTAACTCGACACTCGACGGTCGAGTGTCCGGTTAATTCCGTAGGAGGGAACTAAGTGAGCGCTCGGCCGCGCGGATGGCTCCCGCGCTTCCCTACCCAGCGCAGTTGACGTTCGCCGCTGCGCGCCCCGCGCGAGCAAGCCTCGCCGCGGCCTCGTCGATCACATCGTGGCGCTTGCAGAACGCGAACCGGACCAGGGAGCGGCCCACGTCGGGGTCGTCATAGAACACCGAGGTGGGGATTGCGACCACGCCCGGCGCGCGCGGCGAGATCGCGGCAGAACTCGGCGCCGTCCCCCTCCACGCGCGCGTTGACGAAGTACGTGCCCGCCGGCCGCAGCGGTTCCAGGCCCGCGGCCTCGAGGCCGTCGCAGAGGCGGTCGCGTTTGGCCTCGAGGTCCGCGGCGAGCCGCGAGACGTACTCGTCGCCGAGCCCGAGCGCGGCCGCGCCCGCCACTTGCAACGGCGTCCCGCCCGCGAACGAGAGGTACTGCTTGGCCGCGCGCACGGCGCCGACCAGCTTCGCCGGACCGGTCGCCCAGCCGATCTTCCAGCCCGTCACCGAGAACGTCTTGCCGAGCGAAGAGATCGTCAGCGTCCGCTCGGCCATCCCGTCGAGCGTGGCCAGCGGCACGTGCGCGCCCTCGTAGACGAGGTGCTCGTAGACCTCGTCGCACACCGCCACCAGATCGCGCGACCGGCACAGCTCCGCCACCAGCTCGAGCTCGGCGCGTGAGAAGACCTTGCCGGTCGGGTTGTGCGGCGAGTTGAGCAGCAGCAGCCGGGTGCGCGGCGTGATCGCACGAGCCAGATCGGCCGGATCGAAGCTCCAGCCCGGCGGCCGCAGCGTCACCACGCGCCGCACCGCGCCGGCCATCGCGATCGAGGCCGCGTACGAGTCGTACAGCGGCTCGAACACGATCACCTCGTCATTCGGCTCGAGCAGGCCGAGCATCGCTGCCGCGATCGCCTCGGTGGCGCCGAACGTGACCTGCACATCCTCCACCGACAGCGCGTAGAACCGCGCCTGATGGTCGGCGATCGCCGTCCGCAGCACCGGCACGCCGGCCAGCGGCGCGTACTGATTGTGGCCCGCCCGCAGTGCGGCCGCCGCGGCCTCGAGCACCTCGGCCGGCCCGTCCTCGTCCGGGAACCCCTGCCCGAGGTTGATCGCGCCCGTCCGCTCCGCGAGCGCGGACATCTCCGTGAAGATCGTCGTGCCGAACCCGGACAGCCGTGACGCGACCACCCGCCCAGCGTACGCGCCCGGTACCGTCGCGGCGTGCCCGACGCCCCGATCCTGGCGGACATCCTGCGGCGCCCCGGGTACCTCAAGCTGCTCGTGGTCTGCGGCCTCGTCGGCGTCCCGGTCTCGGCGGTCGCGTTCGGGTTCCTCGCGCTCGAGCACCAGCTCACCGACGTCCTGTGGGAGCACCTGCCCGACGCCGCCGGATTCGACGAGGCGCCGTGGTGGTGGGGCATCCCGAGCCTGATCGTGGGCGGGCTGATCGTCGCGGTCGTCGCCGCGAGGCTGCCGGGCGGCGGTGGTCACATCCCCGCCGACGGCGTCCACGCGGGACCCACCGAGCCCGCCCACCTGCCGGGCGTCCTGCTCGCCGGGCTCGCGAGCCTGTGCCTGGGCGCCGTGATCGGTCCCGAGGCGATCCTGCTCGCGCTCGGCAGCGGCGCGGCGCTGCTGTTCGTCGGGCCGCTCCTGCGCAAGGCGGAACCGAGCGCCATGGCGCTGGTCGGCGTCTCCGGGGCGTTCGCGGCGATCGCGACCATCCTCGGCTCGCCGCTGATCGCCGCGCTGTTCATGATCGAAGCGATCGGCTTCGGCGGCGCGCAGCTGTTCGCGATCATGCTCCCCGGCCTGCTCGTGCGCGGGCATCGGGTCGGTGATGTTCACGGGCCTCGGGCAATGGACCGGCCTGGAGATCCAGGCGCTCGACCTGCCCCCGCTGCCCGAGTACCCGCGACCCGACATCGGCGACGTCCTCTGGGCCCCTTCGCTCGCGGTCGTGTGTGCCCTGTTCGCGTACGCGATCCGGCTTACCGCCCGTCGCGTGCTGCCGGTCGTCCGCTCCCGGCCGCTGGTGCTCGTACCGCTCGCGGGCGCCGCCGTCGGCGCGGCTGGGGGCGTCTACGCCCTGATCACCGGGCACCCTCCGGCCGAGTCGCTGTTCTCGGGCCAGCAGACCATCGCCACGCTCGTCGGCGAACCGGAGCGCTGGAGCGAGGGCGACCTGCTGGTGCTGGTCGCCTGCTACGGGTTCGGCTACGCGGTCTCGCTCGCGTCCTTCCGGGGAGGGCCGGTCTTCCCGGCCGTGCTGCTCGGCGTCGCGGCCGGCGAGCTGCTCGCCGGGCTGCCGGACCTCGGCCGCACGCCCGCCATCGCCATCGTGATGGCCGCCCTCACGGTTTCGATGCTGCGCTTCCCCGTCGCCTCGATCCTGCTCGTCGCGATCCTGCTCGGGTCGACGGCGCTCGCGTCGATGCCGGTCATCATCCTCTCGGCGGTGCCGGCGTTCATCGTCACTGAGCTGATCGACCCGCCATCATCCCCGCGGTGACGTACACCGGCCTGCGCGAGCGGCTGCGACGGCGCGAGCCGCTGGCGGCGGCGTTCCTCGACCTCGGGTCGCCGGTCAGCGCCGAGGTGACCGCCAGGAGCGGCTTCGACGTCGTGGTCGTCGACCTCGAGCACGGCGCCGGCGACGAGAACGCCGCGCGCGCCCAGATCCAGGCCGCCGACCCGCACGCCACCGTGGTGGTCCGCGTCCCCGAGGGCCCCGCGCAGGTCGGCCGCATGCTCGACGCCGGCGCGAGCGGCGTCATCGTGCCGCAGGTCGCGGATGCCGACCACGCGGAGCTGGCCGCCCGTGCCACCCGCTACGCGGGCACGCGCGGGATCTCGCCGTTCTCGCGCGGCAACCGCTTCGGCGCCGCCGGCCCGGATTTCCGCTCGCACGCCGACGCGGCGCTCGCCTGCATCGTCCAGATCGAGCGCGCGAGCGCGCTCGAGGCGGTCGACGCCATCGCCGCGCTCGACGACGTCGACGCGCTGCTGATGGGCCCGGCCGACCTGTCGGCCGACCTCGGCTGCGCGCTCGACCTGGCCGGCGCCGAGCTGCAGGACGCCGCCCGCCGGATCGCCGAGGCGGCGTCGAAGCACAGCAAGACCGCGGCGCTGCACCTGGCCCGCCCCGACCAGGCGCCGGGATTCCGCGACCTCGGCTTCACGCTGCTCTCGTGCACGTTCGAGAGCGCCGTGCTGGCGACGGCGTCCGCCGCCGCGGCGACGGCCCTGCGCTAACGGCAGCGCAGGTCGCGCTGCGCGAGCGACCCGCCGTAGAGCGCGACGGCGTCCTCGACGTCGGCGGGCGCGGGCACGCAGGCGAGCTGGTCGAGCGTCGGCGGCTCGGCGGCCAGCGACGGGGCGCAGTTCGTGTCGAACGCGTGCGGGCTCATGAGCGAGCACGCGCGGCCGTCGCGGTGGTGCAGCCCGAGGACGTGGCCGAGCTCGTGCGCGGCGACCCAGACCGACAGCGGCCGGGGCGTCCCGCTCAGCTCGGCGGCGAGCATGACCGTGACGGGCCCGCCGTCCGCCGGCCGGCCGATCGACGTCGTGTAGCCGAGGCAGTCCTGCCCGCAGGCCTGGCGCAGCCGCTGGGCGTCGACGACGAACACGACGTCGGCCTCCTCGGGCGAGGCGACCTCGACCAGCTCGACCTTCGCGCCCGACCGGTTCCAGCGTTCGGCCGCGGTCGTCACCGTACGGCCCAAGTTGCCGGCGTCGTAGATCCGCACCACGCCGTCGTCCCACGGCTCTGGGCTCGACGAGGCGGCGACCGGCAGCGCGCGCCACACGCCGAACGTCACCAGCGACGCGATGGTGAACGCGAGCAGCAGCTCGCGGGCAGCCGGGAGCCACCGAGGCTGTCGGAAGAAGCTTCGCACGAGAGGAAAACGCGGCCTCCTGCCATGGCCGCGCTGAACCTAAGCGTGCCCTACGGCCGAGGGCCCCAAACGGGAAGGTTCAGGGCCCTCGCGCCCGCGTCAGCGGTACTGCACCTGCTCGCGTCCGCCCTGCTCGGCCGAGCGCAGCATCGCGTCGCAGATCTCCGCTGCGCGATACCCGTCCTCGAACGTGGCGCCGTGCGGCGCGACGTCGCTGTCGTCGCGAATCGCGGTCAGCAGGTGGTGCAGCTCGTGGACGAAGCTGTGCTCCCACCCGATCATGTGCCCCTGCGGCCACCAGTGCTCCCAGAACGGGTGGTCGGCCTCGGAGACGAGCACGGTGCGGAAGCCGGCGTTGCCCTCGGAGTACTGGAGCTCGTTCAGCCGCTCGAGGTCGAACGCCAGCGAGCCCTTGGAGCCGTTGATCTCCCACGTGAACGCGTTCTTCCGGCCGGGGCAGAAGCGCGACGCCTCGATCGTGCCCACCGCGCCGTTCTCGAACCGCACGGCCGCCTCGACGGCGTCGTCGACGTCGCGGTCCGGGATGAACGTCTGCGTGATCGCCGACACCTCCTCGATCTCGCCGATCAGGTAGCGCGAGAGGTCGATCACGTGCGCGCCGAGGTCGCCGAGCGAGCCGGAGCCCGCGAGCTCCTTCTGGAAGCGCCAGATGTCACCCTCGGTCGTGCCCCACTCCTGCAGGTACGCGCCGCGGAAGTGCTGGATGTCGCCCAGCTCGCCGGACGAGATGATCTGGTGCGCCAGCCGCACCGCCGGCACGAAGCGGTAGTTGAACGCGCACATGTGCTTGACGCCCGCCGCCTTGACGCGCTGCCACGTCTCGTACGACTCGTCGGCGTCGCGGCCCAGCGGCTTCTCGCAGATCACGTGCTTGCCGGCCTCGGCGGCCGCGATCGTGGGCTCGGCGTGCAGGTTGTTGGGGCCCGCGTTGTCGAACAGCTGGATGCGGTCGTCGCCGACCAGCGTCTTCCAGTCCGTCACGTACTCGGCGAACCCGTAGCGGCGCGCCGCCTCGGAGACCGCCTCCTCGTTGCGGCCGGCGATCGCCACGAGCTGCGGCATCAGCGGCGGCGGCCACGTCATGTAGGCCAGGGTCTTGTACGCGTTCGAATGGGCCTTGCCCATGAACGCGTAACCCAGCATGCCGATCCCGATGGGCTTGACCTTCTCGCCGGCTGAGGTCTTGCCCATCGTCACGAACCCGACTTCGGACATTCAGGACTCCTTCGCGAAGGCAGCGTCGAACGCGACCGCAGAGGGCGCGAAGTCCGTAGCACGCACGAAGGCCAAAGCGTCCGGCGCCCCCCAGTCGCGGTCCATCCCGGAATCCTCCCACTCGATCGACAGGGGACCGTTGTACCCGATCCGGTTCAACGCGCGGATCATGCTCTCGAAGTCGACGTCGCCGTGCCCGGGGGAGACGAAGTCCCAGCCGCGGCCGGGCTCCCCGAAGTTGAGGTGGCCGCCGAGGATCGAGGAGCGGCCGTCGAGGTGCTTGACCGAGTCCTTGATGTGGGCGTGGTAGATCTTCGGCCCGAACTCGGCGATGAAGGCCGCCGAGTCCAGGAACTGGTGCTCGAAGTGGCTGGGGTCGAAGTTGATCCCGAAGCCGGCCCGGTCGCCGATCGCCTCGAGCGCCTTGCGCGTCGTGACGAAGTCGTAGGCGATCTCGGTGGGATGGACCTCGAGCGCGAACTTCACGCCCTCCGACTCGAACACGTCGATGATCGGCCCCCAGCGCTCGGCGAACTCCTGGTAGCCGCGCTCGATCTCGTCGAAGTCGTTGGGCGGGAACGAGTAGACCATGTGCCACGTGGGGGAGCCGGTGAAGCCGGTGACGACCTCGACCCCGAGCTGCGCGGCCGCGCGCGCGGTGTCCTTCATCGCCTCTGCCGCCCGCTGCCGCACGCCCTCGGGATCGCCGTCGCCCCAGATCTCGGGCGTGAGCACGCCCTTGTGGCGGTCGTCGATCGGGTCGCACACGGCCTGGCCGACGAGGTGGTTGCCGATCGCCCAGCACCCGAGACCGTGGCGCTCGAGCAGCGCGCGCTGGCCGGCGGCGTAGCCGGAGTCGCGAGTCGCCTCGGCGACGTCGAAGTGGTCGCCCCAGCAGGCCAGCTCGAGCCCGTCGAAGCCCCAGTCGGCGCACTTGCCGGCGAGGTCCTCCAGCGCCAGGTCCGCCCACTGGCCGGTGAACAGGGTTACGGGTCGTGCCATGGTTTCCTCCCTACGTAGTGACGATCTCCAGCCGCACCGCGGCTGCTCGGTACTCCTCCGCGACGCCCTCCTCGAGGCCATCGTCGGTCACGATCAGGTCAAGCTCCTGCGCGCGGGCGATCGAGACCAGCGACGCCCGCCCGACCTTCGTCGCGTCGATCATGCCCACCGTGCGCCCGGCGGCTTCGCGAGCGGCGTTCACGACGTCCGCGAGCGGACGGCGCGACGTCGTCAGCCCCGCGTCCAGCGTCAGCCCCGCGGCCGAGACGAACGCCATGTCGAAGTTCAGCTCGTGCAGGAACTCGACGGTCCAGCGCCCCGCGATCATCCGCATGTGCTGGTCGAGCTCGCCCGGGCACACGACGACGTGCATCGGCTCGGCCATGACCTCGTAGGCGATCGCGGGCGAGTTCGTCACGAGCGTGAGCTCGTTCGGCGGGTCCTCCATCAGCCGCCGGGCGAGCGCCAGGGCGGTCGACGACGCGTCCAGGAACACGGTCGAGCCGCTCGGCACCATCGTCGCCACGTGCGCGGCGATCGCCGCCTTCGCGGCCGCGGCCTGCTCCACCCGCTGGGTCCAGGCCGTCGCGATGAGCGGCAGGATGCCGGTCCCGCGGATCGCCCGCGCGCCGCCGTGGACGCGCTCCACCAGCCCCTCGCGCGAAAGCTGCTCCAGGTCCCGGTGCACGGTGATGGGCGAGACGGCGTGGTCGCGCGCCAGGTCAGCGACCGAGACGCCGCCGTCCCGCTGGATCCGCTCCAGGATCTGAGCTCGGCGCAGGGCTGGTGGCATCGAACTAATGCGCCCTCCCGCGAGTCCTGCCGCCCTTGGATCGACCGCTGATCACCGCCTGGCGGCGTCCTCGACCCTTGAAATCCCAGAGGGATTCCTGCGGATCTGCGTCCTTGCCAGGCGGCGCCAGCGGCCGCCCAAGGACACCAGGACCCACGGGAAGACGCATCAGACGCGGTCCTCGAACGCCCTCCGGGTCACGCTGACCTGCAGCGGGCGGAACTCGTCGATGGCTTTCACGAGGTGATCTGCGAATCGCTCCAGGGCCTCCTCGCCCTTCTCGGCGGTCGCGGTCATCGGGTTGCCGATGACGCCGGTCCGCGAGAACTCGCCGTGGTCCATGGGGAAGACGAAGTACTGGTAGCCGTCGAACTCGACGTCCGGCGCCCCGTCCTTCTTGATGAAGCTGTCGGGCAGCCACTGCGGGACCTGCGCGCGGTCCTGCGCGGCGCGGTCCATGCGCACGAGGCTGGAGTTGTGAGCCATGACCTGCGAGGTCTCGAGCTCGGACGCGTGCCAGCCCGGCGTCTCGTCGGGCGGGTTCTCCAGCAGGTCGCCGAGCAGCCCGATGTAGCGCTCCGCGTACGGCTTGTAGAGCGCGACGAACGCGCCGGTCTCGTACTTGATCCGCCGCAGGAGGGGGTCGAGCACCTTGGTGTTCGAGCCGTGGCCGTTGACGAACACGAGCTTGTTCCAGCCGTGGTGGATCAGCGACCGCGCGATGTCGTACAGCACGTCGTTGAGCGTGCTCGCGCGCAGCGTGACCGTCCCCACGCCGGACTCGGTCTCGCGCAGGTGCTGCGGGGAGTAGCCGGCCCAGAACGGCGGCGTGAACGGCACGTCCGCCTTCGCCGCCGCCCGCCTGGAGACCTCGAGCGCCGTGATCGTGTCGGTCCCCAGCGGGAGGTGCGCGCCGTGCTGCTCGAGCGAGCCGATCGGGATCAGCACGATGTCGGACCGCTCCTGGAACCACGCGATGTCCGGCGGGGCGAGGTCGATCAGGTTGTTGGAAATGGGTTTACCCACCCACTCCCGACCGTCTTCAGGCATGGACAAACTCCTGTGTCAGGGTCACGTAGCGCTGCGCGACAATCTCGGCGAATGCCGCGTCGTCGACGTGCGCGTCGAGTTGCTCGTACGGGATGTCGGGGCGCAGCGAGGTGCGCAGCGAGTCGAGGAACGCGCGGTCCGCCTCCGGGTCCCAGAGGTCGCCGCCCTCGGCGTCGGCGAGCGAGAACCCGCGCGTGGGGGCGACCACGTGCACGGGCCCGGTCGCTTCGTTGAGCCGCTCGGCGACCATCCGCCCGAGCGCCGTCTCCTCGTCGGCGTCGAGCCGCACCAGCGTCGCGACCGGGTTGTGGAAGTAGCTCTTGCGCGCCCGGTAGCGCTCCGGCACCGACTCGCGGGCGCCCTGGTTGAAGAAGTCCACGCAGCCGGGGACGACGACCTGCGGGATGCCGTGACGGCCCGCCACCCGGAGGCGGTCGGGGCCGGTGGCGTGGATGCCGTCGAGCAGCGTGTTCGCGAGCTCGGACAGCGTGTAGTCGACCACCCCGCCGAGCGCGCCGGCCTCGACGAGGTGCTCCATCGCCGGGCCGCCGACCCCGTTGGCGTGGAAGATCACCGGCTCGTGGCCGGCCTCGACGAGCGCGTCGCGCACGCGCATCACGCCCGGCGTGGTCTGGCCGAGCATCGTGATGCCGACGCACTTCTCGCCCAGCTCGCCCACCGGGCGCCCGCCGTTGCGGGTCATCCCCGCGACCGCCGCGGCCGCGTTGTCGAAGATCGCGCGCGAGATCTCGTTGAGGCCGAGGATGTCGATGACCGAGTGCATGACCGTAACGTCGCCCTCGCCCACGAACGGGCCGAACGCCCGCCGGCCGGAGGCGCTGGGGGAGACGATCAGCTTCGGCACGCCGACCGGCAGCGCGTGCATGGCGGCCGCGCCCAGCAGCGCGCCCTCCGCGCCGCCCAGGCACAGCACGCCGTGCACACGTCCCTTCCCGTACTCCCTCAGCACGACCGCCCGGACGCCCTCGAGCATGAGCTGCACGGCGGCGCCGCGCGACCCCGCCGCCCGGATGGCATCCAGCTCGTGCCCGCCTGCGCGCGCGACCTCCTCGCGCCCGATGTCGGGCTCGCAGCCGTCGGGCTCGCCGAGGATCCCCGAGTCCACGACGACCGGGCGCACGCCGAGCGCGGCCAGGCGGTCGCGGACGTACGCGATCTCGGCCCCCTTGGTGTCGAGGGTGCCGATCAGTGCGACGAAGGGGTCTGACCCCTCAGCCCCGGCGCCGCGCGCCGGCGTGACGATTGTGGGGTCAGACCCCTGCACCGGTGGAAGCGGACAGCGCCTGGCGGAGGCGATCGATCGAGTCCTGGACGTACTTGTCGTAGTAGTGCTCGGGAACCGTGCCGGTGCCGTGGTCGCGCAGGAACTGCTCCATGCCCTGGCTCGCGCCGGCGTCGGCCGCGTCGGCGATCTCGGTCCGCTGCGAGAGCGGCGTGCGGTCGACCGGCACGACGAACTCGACGGTCAGGTAGTCGTCGTAGCCGATCTCCCCGAGCGTGCGGACGACCAGCTCCCAGTCGATCGCGCCCTGGCCACACGGCATCCGGTTGTTGTCGGCGACGTGGAAGTCGACGAGGTAGTCGCCGGTGTCGCGGATCGCCTGCGCCCAGTCGGCTTCCTCGATGTTCATGTGGAAGATGTCGAGCGTCACGCCGCAGTTGCCGCCGACCTCCTTCGCGAGCGCGACCGCCTGGTCGGCGCGGTTGAGGAAGTAGGTCTCGAAGCGGTTGAGCGGCTCGAGGCCGATCCGGACGCCGACCTGCTCGGCGTGCTCCTGGCACTCCTTGAGGCCCTGCACGGCCCACTCCCACTCCTCCTCGGGCGAGGCCATCGGGACGACCTTGCCGACCGTCGAGGGGACGATCGTGACGATCTTGCCGCCGAGCGACGCGACGAGCGTGAGGCAGTCCTTGACGTACTGCACGCTCGCCAGGCGCACGTAGTGGTCCTCGTGCACGAGGTCGCGTCCGCCCGTCATCAGCGTCACCGAGCCCCAGCACTCGACCCCGTGCTGGTCCAGATGGCGCTTGACCTCGTCCGCGTCGTAGAGCGCCGGCTCGCCGGAGATCTCGATCCCCTCGTAGCCGCTGCGGCCGAGGCGGGCGATCGTCGTCTCGATCGGCTCGGGCCGCATCCAGTTGTGCATCGACACCTTCATTGGCGTCCTCTCCTCTCTCCGTTCCTACAAGCCAAGCTTGCCGGGGTTCATCACGTCGTTCGGGTCGAGGGCGGCCTTGATCTGGCGGATCGCGTCGAGCGAAGCGCCGTGCTGACGCCGCATGTACGGCCCGAGCTTGATGCCGACCCCGTGATGGTCGTTGATCACCGCGCCCGCATCGAGCGCGGCGGTCATGCCGTCCTCCCAGATGCGGTCGTGGAGCGCAAGGGCGTCGGGCCCGCCGTCCGGCACCACGAAGCGCCCGTAGATCATCGTCCCCCACGCGTACCAGTGCGAGAAGTGCATGCGCAGCTGGAGCCCGGTGTCGCGGTACGGCTCGCGGACCGCCCGGTGCAGCGCGTCGTAGACCGCCTCGATGCGCGAGTACGTGGCGACGACGTCGAGCGTGCCCCAGATCGCCGGCAGCTCCGGCTGGTGGGGCGGGTGGTAGAAGTCGTAGCGCCGGTCCCACCAGCGCTGCCCGAGCGCCGGGTCGAGCTCCTCGGCGCCCGCCTCCCGCGCCAGCGCGAGCGTGCGCCGCTCTTCGAGCTCGGCCGCCTCGGCCTCGCCCTCGAAGGCCAGCACGGTGTAGACGCCGCTGAGCTCCTCGCCGACGACCGGCGAGAACGCGAGCCGCGTGGCCTCCTCGTCGTACATCCGCACGACCGACGGGCGGTGGCCGAGCTGGAGCGCGCGCCGGATGGCGCCGATGCCGGCGCTCACGGATGGGAACGCGACGGCGGCGAAGCGGCGCGATTCCGGCATCGGGACGATCGCGAGCGTCGCCCGCGTGATCACGCCGAGCGTCCCTTCCGACCCGACGAACAGCTGCGTCAGCTCGGGGCCGACCGCGTGCCGCGGGACGCCGACGGTCTCCATCAGCCCGCCGGCCGGCGTCGCCACGCGCAGCGTCAGCACGAGGTCCTCGATCTTGCCGTAGCGGGTCGAGAGGACCCCCGACCCGCGGGCGGCGATGTAGCCGCCGACGGTCGCCCACTCGACCGACGCCGGATAGTGCGGGAACATCAGCCCGCGCTCGTTGAGCTCGGCCTCGAGCTCGCGGCCGTTCTTGCCGGCCTGGACCGTCACCGTCATCGACGTCTCGTCGATGTCGATGACCTCGTCGAGCGAGCGCAGATCGATGACAATGCCACCGTGGATCGCGAGCGCGCCCCCTTGCGTGCCCGAGCCGCCGCCCCACGGCACGACCGGGATGCGGTGCTCGTCGGCGATCGCGAGCACGGTGGCCACTTCCTCCTCGGTACGTGGCCGTACGACCGCGTCAGGGCGCGCAAGCGGCGTTCCTGCGGCCTTCGCGGCCAACGCGGGCCAGTACGTGTCGGCCGTGTAGGCCTCGAGGTCGGCGGGTGCGGTAAGAACCGCCCCCGCGCCCAGTGCGGAGGAGAGCGACGCCTCGGCGGCGGCGAGATCACCTCGCGAAGTGGTGGCCATCGACCTTCCCAGGATCTTTCATAACTTGACAAACAACTCTGCATCAGCTTTCAATTCCTGTCAAGGACATGCCAGACACCGTCGACTCAAGCTCTGGCGGGGACGTCCAGCACGTGGGTGACGCGTCCGCTCGTGTGACCACAGGCGACGCCGTCGCGGCGCCAGAGGCCCCGGCGACCCGCAGTCGCTGGACCCCGCAGCGCATCGCCTACACGGTCGTGCTGGTGGTCGTGGTGGTGTTCCTGATCACCAAGGCGGCCGACGACCTGCGCCAGTTCGTCATCGTGACGCTGAACGGCATCACGCTCGCCTCGCTCTACTTCGTGGTCGCGAGCGGCTTCACGCTGATCTTCGGCCTGATGCGCGTGGTCAACATGGCCCACGGCTCGCTGTACCTGCTCGGCGGCTACCTCGCGCTGAAGATGCAGGAGGCCTGGTTCAAGCCGGACACGGGCCTCGGCATCTCGCTCAGCGGGTCCACAGACGCCGAGTACGGCTTCATGGGCTGGTTCCTGCCGCTGATCGTGGCGACGCTCTGCATCGGCTTCATCGGCGTCGCCATGCAGCAGGTGTTCCTCCGCTGGAATCAGGGCCAAGACCTGCGCCAGGCGCTGATCACGATCGCGCTGTCGGTGATCCTCGCCGACCAGATGCTGGCGGCGTTCGGCGGCATCTCGAAGGACATCGCGGCGCCGTCCGCGTGGCCGACGAGCGTCCTGCTCCCCGGCGACGTGCGGTTCGGCTTCTTCCGCGGCGTCATCGTGCTCGGGTCGGCGCTGCTGATCAGCCTGTTGCTGTTCCTGGTGATCAAACGCACAAGATTCGGCAAGATCGTGCGCGCCGGCGTCGACGACCGCGACATGGTGTCGGCGCTCGGCATCAACGTGAACCTCGTGTTCGCGGGCGCGTTCTTCATCGGCGCGCTGCTCGCCGGGTTCGGCGGCGTCCTCGGCGGCACGATGATCTCGCTGGCGCCGGGGCAGGACACGGCGTTCCTGCTCAACTCGCTGATCGTGGTGATCATCGGCGGGATGGGCTCGCTCGGCGGCGCCGCGATCGGGGCGCTCGCGCTCGGCCTCGTCGACGCGTACGCCGACGTCTACCTCGTCATCGGCGGCACCGACCTGACGAACTACTCGATCCTCGTGACGTTCGCGCTGCTGGTCGGCGTACTCGCGGTCCGGCCGCTCGGCCTGTTCGGGAGGCCCGCGTGAACCCCCTCGTGAGCCGCGGCCGGCTGGGCTGGCCGGCGCTCGGGATCATCGTCCTGGTGGCGGCGCTCGCGCCGCTCTACACGTCGGACTTCTGGCTCAACGTCATCCTCACCAAGGCGCTGTGGCTGGGCGTCGCGGCCGCCAGCCTGATCTTTCTCGCGGCCTACGGCGGGATGGTCTCGCTGGCGCAGGTCGGCCTCTACGGCGTCGCCGGCATGACGTACGCGAACCTCGTGCTCGCCGACGGCGGCAGCGCCGCAGCGTGGAACCCGTGGCTCGCGGTGATCGCCGCGCTCGTGATGGCGACGATCGTCGGGCTCGGGTTCGGCTGGGTCGCGGCCCGCAGCGAGGGCATCTACTTCCTGATGATCACGCTCGCCTTCAGCGTGCTCGTCTTCTACTTCTTCTCGCAGGTCACCCAGCTCTCCGGGTTCGGCGGCGTCAACAACCTCGACCTGCCCGGGATCCTCGGCAACCCCGAGTCGGACCCCACCCCGCGCTACTTCGTCACGCTCGTCGTCGCGGTGGCTGTGTTCGTGGTCCTGCGCGGGCTGGCGACCCGCACGGCGTTCGGGCTCGGGCTCCAGGGCGTACGCGACGAGCCGGCGCGGATGCGCGCGCTCGGCTTCGACGTGACGCTGCACCGCATGCTCGCGTTCGCCCTGGCGGCGTTTATCGCTGGCATCGCCGGCGTGCTGTCGGTCTGGTACAACCGGCGCATCACGCCCGGGTCGATCAACCTCGAGCAGACGATCAACATCCTGATCATCGCGGTGATCGGCGGGCTGTACAGGCTGGAGGGCGCGTGGATCGGCGCGCTCGCCTACGTCCTGATCGACAACTACTCGCGCGAATGGGTGCCGGACGTGGGGAACGTCCTCGGCTCGGCGCGGTTCAACACGATCATCGGGCTCGTCTTCCTCATCATCGTCCTGCTGTCCCCCGGCGGCCTGATCGGCATCTGGGAGAAGCTCCGCGAGCGAATGCGGGGAGGGCGAAGACGGGGAGGCGGCACCCCCACGACCGCGGGTCCTGAGGGTGGGCCCGCACCAGGCACTGTCAACTGAAGGAATGGGTACGAGAGGAGAGGTGTTTTGAGGGGACGCAAGCTGCTGACGCTGGTGGCGGCCCTGGCGGCGCTGGGGCTCGTCGGCGTGGGCTGTGGTGACGACGATGACGATGGCGGGGGAGGGGGCGGCGGTACCGCCTCCGAGGAGGGGGGCACGATCAAGGTCGGCTTCCTCTCCGACTGCGAGGGCGCGTTCGGCTCGTTCTTCGAGCCGACCATCTCGGGCGCGCACCTGGCGCTGATCCGCTACGCGGGCGGCAAGGCCGCGGGCTCGAAGCCGAGTGACGGCATCGAGGGCGCGAAGATCGCCGGCAAGGACGTCGAGATCGTCGGATACGGCTGCGCCGACGACACCGCCGACAAGGCGATCGAGGAGACGCGCCGCCTGATGGAGCAGGAGGACGCCGACGTCATGATCGGCCCGCTCTCCGGCGACGAGGGCATCGCGGTCGCGAACTACGCCAAGGAGCACCCGGACAAGACGTTCGTGAACGGCATCGCCGGCGCGCAGGACGCGACGCTGAAGGTGCAGGCTCCGAACTTCTTCCGCTTCCACCCGGACGGCGCGCAGTGGTCGGCCGGCCTGGGGGACTACGCCTACAACGACCTCGGCTGGAAGACCGCCGCGATCATCGGTGACGACTACTCGTTCCCGTACACGTCGCTGTCGGGCTTCGTCGCCGAGTTCTGCGCCATCGGTGGCCAGGTCACCAAGCGCATCTGGGCGCCGCTGGGCGAGGAGGACTACTCGTCCTACATCTCGCAGATCCCGGACAACGTCGACGGCCTGTACGTCGGCATCGGCGGCTCCGGCCTGATCTCCTTCATCAAGCAGTACCAGGAGCAGAAGGGCCGGGTCGACACCGAGCGCATGCTGGGCAACGTCTTCTGGGACGACCCGCTCGTGCTCAAGGAGGTCGGCAAGTCCCTGGTCGGCGGCGCGACCGCGGCCATGACCGCGGCCGACGCGAACACGCCCGAGGTCCAGAAGTACAGCGAGGACCTCAAGGCCGCGTACGGCGACGAGATCGCCGGCCTCGGCCCGTCGGTCTTCACGTACGGCTACTACCTCGACATGGTCGGGCTCATCAAGGGCCTCGAGGCCGTCGACGGCGACGTCTCGGACCAGAGCAAGCTCCAGGAGGCGCTGGCCGGCACGACGCTGTCGGGCGACGAGGCGCCGTGGGGCGACGTCAAGCTCGACGACAACCGCCAGGCGATCAGCGACGTCTACGTCAAGAAGATCGTCAAGGATGCCAACGGCGACGGCGTGCCGGACGTGCAGACGTTCCGCAAGATCCCGCAGGTCGACCAGACCTTCAACGGGGTCTTCACGGCGGACACTCCCCCTCCGGACCGCACGAACCCGAAGTGCGTGAAGGGCGAGGCCCCGCCGTGGGTCGGCAACGCCGAAGAGGTCGACTTCTCGTCGAAGTAAGGAACCAGTGGCAGCACCAGCGACATCCGTCGAGCGCGCCGAGCCGGTCCTCCGCCTGCGGGGGGTCGGCCGGCGCTTCGGCGGCGTCTACGCCGTGCGGGACGTCGAGCTCGACGTCCGGCCCGGCGAGCGCCGGGCGATCCTCGGCCCGAACGGCGCGGGCAAGACCACGCTGTTCAACCTGATCTCCGGTGAGTTCCCGCCGAGCAGCGGCACCGTGGAGCTGTTCGGCCGGGACGTCACGGGAACCCCGGGCCGCAAGCGGGCCCGCATGGGCCTCTCGCGGACGTTCCAGACGTCGCGCCTGTTCCTCGGCCTCACCGTCGACGAGAACCTCTACCTCGCGGTGCTCGGCGTGCGCGACGGGCACCTGCGGATGGTCCCGTCGAAGGCCGACGACGAGCTGCGCGAGAAGAGTCGCGCCATGGCCGACGCGATCGGCCTGACGGGGCGGCTCGACTCGCTCGTGATGGACCTCTCGCACGGCGAGCAGCGCCAGCTCGAGGTCGGCATGGCGCGGGCGAGCGACCCGAAGCTGATGATGCTCGACGAGCCGGCCGCCGGGCTCTCGCGCGCCGAGCGCGTGAACCTCACCGAGCTGCTGCTCCAGCTCGATCCCTCGATCACGCTGATCCTGATCGAACACGACATGGACGTCGCGCTGCGCGTGGCCCAGTGGGTCACGATGATGCACGACGGGCAGATCATCGTGGAGGGCACGCCGGACGACATCCGCGGCAACCAGACCGTCCACGACCTCTACCTCGGGAGCGGGCTGATCCACCATGAGTGAGACGCTGCTCGAGGTCCGCGACCTGAACGCGTTCTATGGCAGCGCGCACATCCTGCACGACGTGAGCTTCTCGATGGGCGCCGAGCCGGTGGCGCTGATCGGCCGCAACGGCATGGGCAAGACGACGCTGTGCAAGGCCATCGTCGGGCTGCTGGGCGCGATCGGGCGCTCGGACGGGTCGGCGCACCTCGACGGCGCCGAGCTGATCGGGCGGCCCGCGTACAAGATCGCCAAGGCGGGCGTCGGCTACGTCCCGCAGGGGCGGCGGCTGTTCACGTCGCTGACCGTCGACGAGCACCTGCAGATCGTGGGGGCGCCGAGCAAGGCGGACTGGACCCCCGACCGCGTGTACGAACTCTTCCCGCGCCTCGCCGAGCGCAAGACCGTCTCCGGCACGTCGCTCTCGGGCGGCGAGCAGGAGATGCTCTCGATCGGCCGCGCGCTGCTCACCAACCCGCGGTTGCTGATCATGGACGAGCCGTCGGAGGGCCTCGCCCCGACCGTCGTCGAGACCCTGATCCAGACCATCAAGGACCTCGCCGCGGCGGGCATGGGCCTGCTCGTCGTGGAGCAGAACCTCGGCGTGGCGACGACGCTCGCCACCCGGCAGCTCGTGATGGTGGCGGGCTCGATCGCGGCGGAGACGACCGCCGAGGAGCTGCTCGCCGATACCGAGGCGCAGAAGCGCTATCTCGGGGTCGAGCCGCTCCCGGACGCCGCCTGACCTCCGTCCGTGCGGATAGGGTGAGCCGATGGAGGCCCCGGGCCTTGCGAACCAGCGTGCTGTCCGCCGGCACAACCTCGGCGTCGTGCTGCGCCACGTCTCCGACCACGGGCCGCGCTCGCGCGCGACGATCGCGCTCGAGACCGGGCTGAACAAGACGACGGTCTCGAGCCTCGTGACCGAGCTGATCGGCCTCGGCCTGCTGGTCGAGCGCGGGCTCGAGCAGCGCGGGACGGTGGGGCGCCCGGGCCAGGTCGTCGAGCTCTCGGGTGGGGGCGTGGTCGCGCTCGGGCTCGAGATCAACGTCGACTACCTGGCCGTGCGCGCGCTCGACCTCACGGGCGCCGAGCGCCACCGCAGCCTCGAGGTGGGCGACAACCGGGACGTGCCAGTGCAACAGGTGCTCGACCGGTTGGGCAGGCTGGCCTCGACCGCGCTCGAGGTCGTGCACGGCGAGGGGCTGCGGCCGGTCGGGGCGACCGTGGCGCTGCCGGGGCTCGTCGACAGCGCGAGCGGCGCGCTGCTGGTGGCGCCGAACCTGGGCTGGACGGGCGTGCCGGTCGTCGACGAGCTCCGCGAGCGGATGTCGATCCCGCCCACCCCGGCGTTCCCGCTGGCCGCCGACAACGAGGCGAACCTGGCCGCCCTGGCGGAGCTCTGGGAGGGGACCGCGCGCGGGCTGAGCGACGTGCTGTACGTCTCCGGCGAGATCGGGGTCGGCGCCGGCATCATCATCGGCGGCGAGCTGTTCCGCGGTGCACAGGGGTTCGGGGGCGAGTTCGGGCACATGACGATCGACCCCGAAGGCCGTCCCTGCGCGTGCGGCAGCCGCGGCTGCCTGGAGACATTCGTGGGCCTCGAGGCGCTGCTCCACTCGGCCGGGCTCGACGGCCGCGAGGCGCGCACCACGACCGGCTCCGGCGAGCCGGTGGCCGAGCTTGCCGGGCGCGCCCGGATGGGCGACGAGCAGGCGCTCGCCGCGCTGCGCGACGCCGGGCACTGGCTCGGGATCGGGATCGCCTCGGCGGCCAACCTGCTGAACTTCCAGGCGGTCGTGCTCGGCGGCTTCTTCGCGCAGCTCGCCACCTGGCTGGCCTCGCCGATCACCCGCGAGCTGGACCGCCACGTGCTCGCCTCCGACTGGGGCGTGCCGCGGCTGCTGCCGTCGACGCTCGGGCCCGAGGCGGCGGTGCGCGGCGCCGCCGCGGCGTCGCTGCGCCGGGTGCTGACCGACCCCGCGTCCGCGGCCACCGGGCGGGCCGCCTGAGTGGTCCAGGCCGTAAGTTCGGAAATGCGTCGTACTTGCGGCCGGGGCCACTAAGGTGCGGCGGCTGGTCCTGGCGGTCGCTGTCGCGCTGGCGCTCGTGCCGGACGCGGCCGTGGGTGCCGTGGAGACGTCGGCGGGGGTGAGCGTCGTCGCGTCGATCCCGGACCGTGGCGTGATCTCGGCGAAGGCGCTCGGCCGGTACCTGTACGTCTCGTCGCTGACCGGCGTGACGATCTACGACATCAGCGTCCCGCGCGCGCCCGTGCGCGTGGGCGGGCTTGCGCTGCCGAACGCGCAGAACGAGGACGTCGACGTCGGCTCCGGCATCCTGCTCGTCTCGGACGACCCGAGCGGCGGCCGCGGGGTGCTACACGTGATCGACGTCAGCGACCCGGCGAACCCGAGGCCGCTCTCGACGTACCGGACGTGGGTGCCGGGCCTCTCGGACTTCTCTGTGCCGTTCCCGCGCAAGCGGGGGATCGGTCACACGGCGTCGTGCATCCAGGCGTGCCGGTACGCGTGGCTGGCGGGCTCGTTCAACGGGATCGAGGTCGTGGACTTGCGCGATCCCGCGCACCCGCGCCGGGCCGGCGGCTTCCGGGCGTCCGCCGCGAGCGGGGGGTTCGGCACGCACGACGTGCAGGTCGACGGCTCGGGCCTCGCCTGGGTCGCGGGCGGAAGCGGGACGGCGGCCTACGACGTCACGGACCCGGTGGGACCGCGGCTCGTGCGGCGGACCGACGCTCGGGGCGGGAAGCCGCCTTGGAACCGCTTCATCCACCACAACTCGGTCCGCCTGCGCGACGACGTGCTGGCGATCACCGAGGAGGCGTTCGGGCTGGGCTGCCGAGGGGCGGGGAGGCTGCAGACGTGGCGGATCTCAGGCCGCCGGCGGATGACGCCGCTGGACTCGTGGGGCGTCGAGCGCGACCGGTCGGCCCAGCTGCTGTGCTCGGCGCACTACTTCGACGCGCGGGACGGCCTCATCGCGCAGGGCTTCTACGAGCAGGGCGTGCGGCTGGTCGACGCCCGTGATCCGGCCCGGCTGCGGCAGGTCGGCTACTACGTCGCGCGGCCGGGGCTGTTCTGGGGCGCCCTGTTCGCGCCGACCGACCCCACCGGGTCGACCGTGTACGCGCTCGACCACGCGCGCGGGATCGACGTGCTGGCGATCGACCGCGCCGCGCTGGCGCCGGTGCGGCGGACGCCCTCCGGGTCCGGCGAGGCGGGCGACGGCGGCGCCGCGCTGTTCGTCGCCGACGGGCACGACAAGGTCCGCCCGGGCCAGCGCCTGCGGATCGAGATCGGGGCGCTCGGCCACGGTCCCGGCGCGGTGCAGGTGACGCTCCCGGCGGCGTTCGTGGGGGTCCGCGTGCCGCGCGGCGTGAGCTTCGATCCGGCGACGCGGAGTCTGCGCTTCGCTCTGCGGCGGCGCGCGGGGGCCACGCACAAGACCGTGCGCGTGCGGGTTTCCCGGTCGACGCCGGTCGGCACCCAGCTCGAGACGATCGGCTACGTCAGCGTGCCGGACGACCCGCTCGCGCTCGACGACCGGGGCGTCGACCGCGGGGTGGTCTCCCGCCGCGCCTCGCGGGGCGGGCTGTCAACGCGCGCCAATCTCGCCGCTCGTCCGGCACTGCGAGGCTTCTGCCCGCTCCCGTATGACTATCCTTAGTGAAGTATGGCCCAGCAACTGGGGAACCGGCCGTGCGGTGGGCGCTACGGCGACATCGTGCAGGCGATCGGCAACACGCCGCTGGTCGAGCTCAAGCGCCTGTCGCCCAAGCCGGGCGTCCGCATCTGGGCGAAGCTCGAGTCGCACAACCCGACGGGGTCCGTCAAGGACCGCGTCGCCCGTGCGCTGATCGAGTCGGCCGAGGAGCAGGGCGCGATCTTGCCCGGCCAGACCATCCTCGAGCCGACGTCGGGCAACACCGGCATCTCGCTGGCGATGATCTGCTCGCGCAAGGGCTATCCGCTGCGCGTGGTGATGCCCGACAACGTGACGCCTGAGCGCACGCAGCTGCTGAAGATGTACGGCGCCGACATCGTCTACTCCGACGGCTCGAAGGGCTCGAACGGGGCAGTGGAGCTCGCGCTGGAGATGGCGCAGGCCGACGCCTCGTACTACATGCCCTACCAGTACGGGAACGAGGCGAACCCGCGCGCGCACTACGAGGGCACGGCGCCGGAGATCCTCGAGGAGCTCGACGAGGTGGCCGCGTTCGTGGCCGGCCTCGGCACCGGCGGGACGCTGATGGGCAACGGCCGGCGGCTCCGTGAGGAGCTCGGCGACAGCGTGAAGATCGTCGCGGCGGAGCCGATGCAGGGCGAGCCGGTCCAGGGCCTGCGCTCGCTTGAGGACGGCTTCATCCCACCGATCATCGACCTCTCGCTGCTGGACCGGAAGATCTTCGTCACCAACCACGACGCGATCGTGTGGACGCGCCGGCTGCTCGACGAGGAGGGCATCTTCGCCGGCGTGTCCTCGGGCGCGATCGCCTCGATCGCCGTGCGCATCGCGAACGAGCTCGACGAGGGCAACGTCGTCTTCATCGTGTGCGACGACGGCTGGAAGTACCTGTCGTCGGGCGTCTACACGCTGCCGGTCGACGAGATCGAGAACCTGGACTCGACCGTCTGGTGGTAGGAATGCCCGGGCCTTCGTCCGGTCGGGGCGGGCGGGGCTGATTTGCAGTCGCACGCCGTCCGTGGCGTGACGAGAAAGGCGGCGCTGGCGGGCGGCGCGCTCGTGCTGCTCGGTGGGTGCGGCGCCGACGAGGAACGGGGTGCGCCGGCGCGGCCCGGCGACGTGCTGCTCGCCTCGCTGGCCGCCGAGCGCGCGTTCGGGGTGGCCGCGGGATCGTCGCCGCGCGTCGCCGAGCGCTCGCGCGAGCGAGCCCGGCTGCTGGCGTCGGCGATCTCGGCGGAGGGCGGCCGCCCGCACGACGCTCCCGCGCCGGCGGGCGGCGGCGGCGACCCGGTCGCGCTCGGCCGCGCCGCCCTCACCGCCCACATCGCGGCGCTGCCGAGCCTCGGCGGCCGTGAGCTGCGGCAGCTCGGCGTCGACCTGGTGGTGGGCGTCGCGACCGACGTCGCGGTGCTCGGCGACCAGACCGAGGCGTTCCCGGGGTCGGGCACGTGACGCGCCGCGCGAGTTCCTCGAGCGTTCCCGGGGTCGGGTACGTGACGCGCCGCCGCGACTTCCTCGCCGCCGCGGTCGGCCTCGCGCTCGTCGCGCCGGCCCGCGCGCTCGCCGCCGACCGCGACCCCGAGCTCCTGGTCGAGCTGTTCGCGCGCGAGGACGCTGCCGCGACCGCCTATCGCGGGCGCGCCGAGCCGCTGCCCGGGCTCACCGCCCAGGCGGCCGACCACGTCGCCGCGCTGCGGACGACGCTCGACGGGTTCGGCCGCACGCCGGTGCGCGCGCCGCTCGACGCCGCCGCCGCGCGGTACGCCGAGGACGGCGAGCTCGACGCCGCGATCGCGCTGGAAGCCTCGCTTGTCGAGGCCTACTCGGCGGCGGTCGGCGACCTCGTCGCGGCGGGCGCCCTCCAGACCGCCGCCTCGATCCTCGCCAGCCACGCCGAGAACCACGCGAGGCTCTGCTCCCGCGCCGGGCGCGACCCGTTCCGTGGCCTGTCCACGGGCGCCTGAGCCAGCTACCCTCAGTGACGAACGGCGACCCCGGAGAGGAACGAAGACCATGCCAGTCAGCGTCGGCCCGACAGAGCTCATCATCGTGCTCGTGATCGCGCTGCTCGTCCTCGGCCCGAAGCGCCTGCCCGAGGTGGGCCGCTCCGTGGGCCGCGGTATGCGCGAGTTCAAGGACTCGATCAGCGGCGTCACCCACGACGAGGACGAGGACGACGCCAAGCCGCTGAAGCAGACGGCCAAGACGGCCGAGTAGTTGCGGATCTCGCAGCAGCTCTACGACGAGGTCGTCGCCCACGCCCGGGCCGAGGCCCCCAACGAGTGCTGCGGCATGATCGCGGCCAGCGACGGCCGCGCGGTCTCGGTGCACCCCGCGCGGAATGCGGCGCGCAGCCCGAAGCTGCGCTACGAGATGCACGGGCAGGACCAGTACGACATCCTCATGGCGATCGACGACGCGGGGGACGAGATCGGCGCGATCTACCACTCCCACCCCCGGACCGAGCCGGTGCCGTCCCAGACGGACATCAACCTGGCGGAAAAGTGGCCCGAACCGCTGTACGTGATCGTCAGCCTCGAGCATCCCGAAGCCGAGGTGCGGGCGTGGCGGATCGTCGACGGCGCGGCCTCCGAGGCCCCGCTCGAGGTGGACGACGGGCCGCCGGCCTGACCCGGCGGCACCGCTGGCGTGCCCCGCGTGCGGCGCGCCGCATCCGGACGACGAGCGGTTCTGCCGCGACTGCGGCCTCCCGCTCGTGTACGGGCCGGGAGTGGGGGACGGCGGCAGGCCGTTGAGCGGATCGCGCGAGCGGGCGCGCAAGATCCGTCCGCAGTTTGCCGAGGGCCCGTTGGTGCGCGTCGCCACGGCGCGCCATCAGGCCGAGGCCGAGATGCTCGAAGGCCTGCTGCTCGAGGAGGGCATCCCGTCGCTGGTGCGCCGCTCGGGCGGGTTCGACGTCCCGGACTTCCTGGCCAGCGGGCCGCGCGACCTGCTCGTTCCCGCCGCGGGCGCCGAGCTCGCGCGCGAGATCCTCGGCACGCCCGAGCCGCTCGAGCCTCGAGGCGCCGGCGAGGGGACGCCGGCGTGGGTGAAGGCGCTCGCCGTCGCGATCGCGGTCGGCATCCTCGCGCTGATCGCCGCGGGCGTGTACGCCGCCGTCTTCCCCTAAGCGGTCCGCCGCCGCAACGTCAGCGCCCCTAGCGCGATCGAGACCGCGATCATCCCCGCCAGCACGGCGATCTCGTCGCTCACGCCGCCGAGGTCCGCGCCGTCGATCGCGACCGCGTCGAGCGCGTCGAACGCGAAGGTCAGGGGCAGCACCGAGGCGATCGCGGACAGCCAGTCGGCCATCTGCTCGCGCGGGACGAGCAGGCCGCACAGCAGGATCTGCGGCAGCACGAGCGCGGGCATGAACTGGACGGCCTGGAACTCGCTCTTTGCGAACGCGCTGGCGAAGAGGCCGAGCGCGGAGCCGAGCACGGCGTCGATCACCGCGAGCAGGATGATCAGCCCGGCCGCTCCGGCCGAGTCGAAGCCCAGCACGAGGTACGCGAAGGCCGACGTGACGAGCGCCTGCATCGTCGCCAGCAGCGCGAACGCGATCCCGTAGCCGCCGAGCAGGTCGAGCTTTGCGAGCGGCATCGTCATCAGCCGCTCGAGCGTGCCGGTGGTCCGCTCCCGCAGCATCGCGATCGAGGTCACCAGGAACATCGTGATGAAGGGGAACATGCCGAGCATCGGGCCGCCGAGGCGGTCGAACTCGAAGTCGCCCAGCATCGCGTCGAGCAGGAACATCAGCACCGAGGGGACGACGACGAGCAGCGCGATCGTGCGGGGGTCGTGGCGGATCTGCTGTAGGACCCGGAGGGCGGTTGCGGTTGTGATGCGGGCGCTCATTGCTCCACCAGGCGCAGGAACGCCGCCTCCATCTCCTGCTCGCCGGTGCGCTCGCGCAGCTCGGCGGGCGTGGTGTCCGCGAGGATCCGCCCCTCGCGCATGAGGAGCAGGCGGTCGCAGCGGGCGGCCTCGTCCATCACGTGGCTGGAGACGAGCAGCGTGGCGCCGTCGTCGGCGAGGCGGTGGAAGAGGTCCCACAGGTCGCGGCGGAGGACGGGGTCGAGGCCGACGGTCGGCTCGTCGAGGATCAGGACGTCCGGCCGGCCGAGGAGCGCGGCCGCGAGCGAGACCCGGGAGCGCTGGCCGCCGGACAGCGTGCCGACGATCTGGTGTTCGGCGTCCGTCAGGTCCACCGCGGTCAGCGCTCGGGCGATGGCTCCGGCGGGCGCCCCGAGGACGCGGGCGAAGTAGCGCAGGTTCTCCGCGACCGTGAGGTCGGCGTAGACGGAGGGCGACTGGGTCACGTAGGCGACGCGGCGGCGGAGGGCCGGCGTCCCCGCGGGCTCTCCCAAGACCCGCACCGTGCCGCCGGCGACCTTCTGCACGCCCACGATCGAGCGGATCAGCGTCGTCTTGCCGCAGCCGCTGGGGCCGAGCAGGCCGGTCACCCGGCCGCCTTCGAGCCGAGCCGACAGTCCATGAAGCACCGGCCGCCCACCGCGCCGGACATCGAGACCATCGATCTCGATCGCAGAATTCATCGCTCGATGAAAACTACCAAACCCTCAAAGGGGTCTGACCCCGTGTTACCGAGAGTCGGGAGGGGGTCTGACCCCGTGTTACCGAGAGTCGGGAGCGGGTCTGACCCCTGTGTTACCGGGAGTAGGGAGGGGGTCAGACCCCCTTACGGGGCGGAGAGGCGCGTGAGGTGCGACCGCCAGGCCGCCTCCGTGTGCCTCGTCCGGCGCCGGCCGAACGCCTGCTCGAGCGCGCGGTCCGGGCCCGCCCTCGCGACCTCGACCGCCGCGCGGTCGCCCTCCTCGCGCGCCACGAGGTCGAACACCGTGCCGCCCAGCAGCATCGCGTCGGCGCGGCCGGGCGGGAACGCGGGTGGCCGCCCCTCGCGCAGCCGCCGCGCGACCGCCGGCCGCACGTGCCGGGTCTGGCCGGACAGCCACTGCGCCGCGCCCTCGACGAACCACGCCGACCGCATCCACCGCTGCAGCCGGCGCGGCCCCAGCGGCGGCGGGAACCCGGGGTGCCGCTCGGCGAGCGCGCGCCGCGCGAGCAGCCCGGACGGCGACAGCATCAGCATCTCCAGCGACCCCTCGACGTTCGACGCCCGCTGCGCCAGCAGCCGCGGCGTCAGCACGTGCAGCTCTCGCTCGCCCGCCCACCCCACCACGTACCGCCGCGCCGCCGGCGCCGTCAGCCGCCGCTGGACGGGGAGCCACGGCTGGGCGGCGTCGAGCTGCGCGGGCGACCCGTGCAGCACCACCGCCAGCTCGCCGAGCTCCACGGAGAGCAGCCGCTCGAGCCGCTCGCGCGCGTACTCGAGCTGCGCCAGCACGCGCTCGACGTCCGGCGCGTCGCGCGAGTCATGGCGCGCCGTGAAGGTCTGGGACTGGGTCTCGAGCCAGATAGTAGCTAGCGTGGCACGCGGCTCTGGATCTCGTTCACCTGCTGGTACGTCGGCCGGTTGACCCAGTGGATGAGCGGCTGGGTCGTGCCGCCGACCGCCTTGAACTCGATCGCGTCGAAGCACCACTGGTCCGCTCGCGGGCACTTCGGATCGCCGCCGTAGACCTCGCCTGCCGGCACGGCCAGCGCCGCCCGCAGCGAGCGGCGCAGCGCGCCGCGGCAGCGCCGCAGCGAGCCTCTGCCGCAGTACTCGCGCGAGTACCGGCCCCGGACGCGCTTGCCGAGCACCGTCATGAGGTCCTTGCGGACGTAGCCGTACCAGCCGTCCTGATAGGCGGAGCCCTGGTGCCGGCCGTCGGTGTTGGGCGCGTTGTCGGCGTCGACGACGCCCAGCAGCACGCGGAGCGCGCGCTTCCCGAGCGTCGGCCGGAACTGCGCGCGCACCCAGCGCGGCCACCAGGCGTCCAGGATGCGGATCGCGTCCGCGTGCTCGTACACCCCGTCGCGATCGCGGTCACGCCTCAGCCCGCCGTCCCGGCGCCACGCCCGCAGGACCGCCACCGCATTGCGCAGGGCCGGATCGCGCGGGCGTCCCACGACCTTCAGGGCCAGCGGCAGCACCGCGTGCGCGCGCAGATCGCTGGTCCCCGCGAGCTCCATGATGTCGATCGCCTGCGGGAGCGTCGCCTTGCGCGAGCCCCGGATCGCGCGCTTGAGCCGGTCCTCGAGCAGCACCGACCGGTACGTGGACGAGTACGTCACGCTGTCCGACGCCCGGTAGCCGCGCGCCTGCTTGTTGTTCCAGTTCACGAGGTAGCGCTGGTCGATCACGCGCGGATGCTGCGCGAACGGGGTGAAGCGAGCGGTCCAGTTGTCCGGGTCCCAGCCGCGCCACGCGAACCGCGCCGCGACCGGCAAGTCGTGGTTCACGCGCGCCGCCCGCACCGGGTTGGCGCCGGAGTTGAAGTACGCGATCCGCTCCGGGTCGGCGTAGAACCAGTTGAACGTGTAGCCGATCTTGCTCGCCGCCCGCTGGAAGCCGGCGGCGTCCTGCACCGCCGCGGGGTCGTTGAGGTCCATGAAGCCGGCCGCGGAGTCGACCTCGTGGAAGTACGTCGAGCGCAGACGCGCGAACGCCACCGGGCGCCCGTGCACCGTCCCCCGGCCCGCGATCAGCCCGAGCTTCGTGCGCTCCGCGCGCAGCGTGTGCGAGCCGGGCGGCGACTGGTCCGCCGGCGTCGGGACCCAGGTATTGGTCCGCTCCAGCACCTCGACCGGCAGGCACGCGCCGCGGAACCGGTAGTGCATGGAGTCGATCGTGGGCGGCGACCCGTCGGGCTCGCAGAGGCGCAGCGCGAAGGTGTCGATGTTGTCCTGACCGGCGGAGGTCGCGCTCCACGCGTAGTCGCGCCCGCGGCCGAGCTGGACGTAGAGGTTGATGCCGACGAACGCTGCGCCGCGGGCGTCGATTCCCGGCAGGCCCTCGGCCGCCGGGGCGTGGACGTCCTCCTCCATGAGGATCTGCGGGTTGAAGTACGCGACCTGCGGGCCGGCCACGAACAACGGGTGGCCGCTGGCTGACTCGCGGCCCGACACCAGCAGCGCGTTCGACGCGCTCGCGGGGGAGGGCAGCAGCAGTCCGAGCCCACCCTGCGCGGTCCCGCTCGCCACGATCTCGTGCCGCCGCAGCGAGCCGGGGTCGGGGCGGGAGACGCCCCGCGCACGCCGCGCCTGGCGTTGGTAGGGGAACCGCCGGCGCAGGACCGTCACCGGCGCGGCGCGGTCCTCCGCGGCACGGAAATCGCGGAACACCGGCGCGCTCCGCCGGCGTCCGAACCGCCGGTCGAGTGCATCCGCGACCTCCGACCACGCGAGCTCGTTGCCGCCCCCGCGGCCGAAGATCCCGCCCACCAGCGATGCGGTGGCGATCACGTCGGTCGTCTTCCACGGGTCCGGCCCCTGCGGCCGGCCGATCGCGACGTACTCGCCCGGCAGCTTGGTCGGGTCGAGCTTCGCCTCGGCGATGTACTGGTTGATCCCGGCGATGAAGTTGTCGACGTCGCGACGCATGATCGCCCCCTGGGCCGATCATGCCGCGGGATCTGCTCGGCCTGGCGCTCGAGGTCGGCCTCCGTGTAGGGAGCGACCTCCCACTGCTCGGCGTCCATCGCCGCGTTGGAGCCGCCCGCGAAGCTCGAGAGCTGCGCGCGGCCGGCGTGGCGAAGGACGTCCATGAAGAACAGCCGGTCCTCGGCGCCCGCGTAGCCGAGGCCGAACATCGCTCCGTCACGCGTGGCGCCGTAGACGTGGGGGACGCCGAAGCTGCGGTCGCGCACGATCGTGACGTCGGACCGGGGCGAGTACGTCCGCTCGACGTCCCCCTCCGGCACGCCGAAGCTCGAGTCCTTGTAGTAGGCGGGGATCTGCTCGGCGGTCAGTCCTGGCGTCGCGTACACGAGGTCGCGGTACATCGGCAGCTGGTCGCAGCAGTGCGGCACTCTCTGCCCGGCGGCGAGGAAGGCCGCGAGCTCGACCGCGTCGTAGCGGCCGCGGGTGCCGGGCGGGAGGACGTCACGGAACCCGCCGCCGTCGCTGGCGCGGTACGGCGCCGGCGCCGGGCCGCCCTGGCCCGGGAGCGGCGGGAGGATCTGGGCGGATGCGGGCCCGGCCAGCAGGGCGACGAGCAGGGCGGTGAGGACCGGAACCCGAAGCACGGCCCGGCTCGTGTACCCCTGAACGTCGGCGTTCAAGCGCCGACGGACGTGTTCGCTACGCGTACGCCACTACGCGTATGCCAGTGCGCCGTCCGCGTGGACGATGGCCGCAATCTCCTCGGAGGCCCGCTCGAACTCCTCGTCGGAGAGCACCGGCGTGCCCTCGAACGGGAGGTCGCGCGTGATCTCCAGCCACGAGCGGCATCCGCCGTAGTCGTCGCGCACCCGGACCGTCACCGGCCGCGGGATGCGATAGGTGCGCAGGAGCAGCACGTGCAGCGGGTGCCGGCGCTTCCAGGCGAGCCGCTTCTCGGCGTAGTCCGGCGTCCACACGTAGAACGGCGACAGGCCGTCCACCACCCGGCGGTCGGTCACCGTCCAGGCGCCTGCCACCTCGGCCCACGCACGGATCCGCACGCGATCCGGCTGGGAGATCCCGCCGTCGCGGATCACGGCGTGGGGCGGCGGCTCGCCTTCGGCCCAGACGCCTTCCTCCAGCGCGCGCCGCAGCTCGGGTTTGTGCGACTCCCGCACGAGGTCGCCGCGCTGGTGGTCGAAGGTCGGGTACAGAAAGAAGCGGTCGTGCTCGAGCGCGAAGTGCTTGTCGGGCTCGCGGATACCGCCCTTGCGGAGCGTCACCAGCTGCTCGCCCTCGGCGAGCGCGCGCACAGTGACAGCCCATTCCTTGAATGCGATCGGCATAGGGGAAGGTGATGAAGAAGGATGTGTGAGGGCGCGGCCCCGCTCCCAACGCGGCCCACCGCACCCTGCCCTGGAACCGTCACCGTATAAACCCCCGGCGACGGCGTCACATACTATGCACAAAGTCCGCGAATCGCCAAATCTCGCTGCAAATTCAGGCGTATTTCGGACTGGTTCGCTCTACAACCGAGTGTCGTTGAGATCCTCGACGACCTCGAGCACGGCCGCGAAGTCCTGATCGCCGAGCCCACGCCCCGCTCCGGCGGCGTAGAGCTCGCCCGCGAGGGCGGCGAAGGGGAAGCCGGCGCCGGCCGCGCGAGCGTCCTCGAGGCACAGCAGGACGTCCTTGAGCATGTGCTCGAGCTTGAAGAGCGGCGCGAAGTCGTGGGCGAGCATCGGCTCGCCCTTGAGCTGGAGCATCGTCGAGTTCGCGGAGCCGGCGCCCATGACCTTCAGCAGCGCGCCGAGGTCCACCCCCGCGCGGCGGCCGACGACGAGGGCCTGCGCGAGCGTCGCGCAGTTGACGGCGCTGACCGCGTTCGAGAGCACCTTGACCTGCTGGCCGGCGCCGACCTCGCCGACGTGGACGATGATCTCGCCCATCGCGTCAAGGAGCGGCATCGCGCGCTCCATGTCGGCGTCGCTGCCGCCGGCCATGATCGTGAGCGTCCCGTCCTCGGCCTTCGGCGCCGATCCGGTGACCGGGGCGTCGACGAAGCGGTGGCCGCGCTCGGCCAGCGTGGCCCCGATCCGGCGCGCGTCCACGGGCCCGATCGTCGACATGTCGACGAACAGCGTTCCCTCCTTGGCGGCGGTCGCCGCCCCCTCGTCGCCGAGGAGCATCTCCTCGACCTGGGCGCCGTCGACCACCATCGTGACCACGACGTCGCTGCGCTCGCCGACCTCGCCCGGGGACGCCGCGACGTGCCCACCGTGCTCGGCCGCCCATTCGTCGGCACGCTCACGCGTGCGGTTGTAGACCGTCAGCTCGAAGCCCGCCCGGCGCAGGCTGGCCGCCATGCGCGAGCCCATGATGCCGAGCCCGATGAACCCCACCTGCATGGCGGGCATATTAAGCGGCCAGCGGCATCTCCTGGGGCTCGGCCAGGTGCTGGTGCGACGGGCAGTAGCCGTTCAGCGGCAGCGGCGTGCGCTGGCAGCGCGTGCCACGGCGCGTGGTGGCGCGGCACTCGATCCGGTTGCCCTCGACGTCGTAGCCGCTCATCGGCAGCGACGAGAAGTACTCCTTGGCGAAGGTCATGTACCGGTCGACGACGTGGTAGACCCTCTCCTGGCTGCACATCGGGAAGTAGATCCGGATGTCGTTGAACAGCGTCTTGGTGGGCTTGGCGAAGTAGTGCCAGTCCGTGGCAAGGCGGTACACGGCCGCCTCGCAGGCTCGGAGAACCCGCTCGTGATTGCACGGGCCGATGTGGCCCGGCCTGTCCTCGAGGATGTCGGGCGCGAGCTCTCGATAGATGGAACGACTGAAGCGGTACATGCGTTCTCCCCTTCGGGCCTACGCGCTACGTGGGGTCCCCCAGGAACCCGCGGAGCACTAATAGCCGATCACGTTCAATTTAGAACGCGGGCTTTGTTGACTTGGCGTTAAGACGCGAACCGATGTTCGCTTTGCCGGGCGGCCGACAAAACCCCATCGGTCAGCGCATCAGTCCCACGCGTCGAGCCGGGGCTCGTCGGGATCCAGCACCGTGTGGCGCCGGTCCAGGCCCGGGTCGGTGTCCGGGAAGTCGGCGCGCGCGTGGGCGCCGCGGCTCTCCTCCCGGAACAGGGCGCTGCGGGCGACGAGGCGCGCCAGCGGGTGCGGGTCGTCGAGCAGGCGGGCGAGCCCGTCGGCGTCGCGCTCGAGCCCGGCGTGCCGCCACATCGCCATGCGGGTCTCGCGGCTCGGCGGCGGCGCGACGGGCTCCCCGGGCGCTCCCGGCGCGGCCGGCTCGGGCTCGTCGAGCGCCCGCAGCCCGGCGCGGCGGCCGAACACGAAGCACTCCGACAGCGAGTTGGAGGCGAGCCGGTTGGCGCCGTGCAGGCCGGTGCAGGCGCACTCGCCGACGGCGTACAGCCCCGGAACGCGCGAGCTTCCGTCGAGGTCGGTCACGATCCCGCCCATCATGTAGTGGCTCGCGGGGGCGACGGGGACGAGCTCGCGGGTCGGGTCCAGGCCGGCGTCGCGCAGCGCGGCGACCACGTTTGGGAACCGTCCGGGGTCCACACGCCGCATGTCGAGCCGCACGGCCGGGATCCGCTGCTCCTGGAGGGTGCGGAAGATCGCGCGAGCGACGGCATCGCGTGGCGCGAGCTCGTCGACGAACCGGTCGCCCTGCGCGTCGTGGAGCGTCGCGCCCTCGCCGCGGATCGCCTCGGTGATCAGGAAGCCCTCGCGGCCCTTGATCCCGACCACAGCGGTCGGGTGGAACTGCGTGAACTCGAGGTCCGCCAGCGCGGCACCGGCCGCGCGGGCGAGCAGCAGGCCGGAGCCGTAGGAGCCCGGCGGGTTGGTGGTGCGCGACCACAGCGCGGCGGCGCCGCCGGTGGCCAGGACGGTGCCGCGGGCGGTCAGCGTGCGGCCGTCCTCGAGCGCGACGCCGGTCACGCGGCCGTCGTGGGTCAGCAGGCTCGCGGCGCGGGCGCCCTCCAGCACCGCGATGCTCGGCTCTTCTGCGACGTCGGCGGAGAGCTGGCGCAGGATCCGCCGCCCGGTCGCGCTGCCGCCCGCGTGGACGACGCGGCGGGCGCCGTGGCCGCCCTCCAGGCCGAGCGCGAGGTTGCCGTGGCGGTCGGCGTCGAACCGCACGCCGAGCGCCTCGAGATCGTGGAAGCGTGCGGGCGCCTCCTCGGTCAGGACCTCGGCGGCCGAGCGGCGGACGAGCCCGCGTCCGGCCTCCAGCGTGTCCTGCAGATGGCGCTCCGGCGAGTCGTCGACGGCCAGCGCTGCCGCGAGCCCGCCCTGCGCCCAGTAGGAGGCCGTCTCGGCCAGCGGTCGCGCCGAGACGAGCGCCACCCGCGCTCCCGCGCGGGCCACGCAGAGGGAGGCGAACAGCCCCGCGGCGCCCGCGCCCACCACCACGAGGTCTGAGCCCTCGGCGTCCACGGACGCCGTACGGTACCGGCGTGCCACCCGTCTGGCTGCGTCACGACGCGTCGCTCGCCCACGACATCCCCGGCCACCCGGAGCGGCCGGACCGGATCCGCGCGCTGGAGGCCGAGATGGCGCGCCACGGCTGGTTCGGCGCCGAGCTCCTGGACGCCCCGCAGGTCGATCGGGATCTGCTCGAGAGCGTCCATCCGGAGCCGTACGTGACGGCGCTGGAGGAGATGTGCGCGCGCGGCGGCGGGTTCATCGACGCCGACACGGCCGCGGTTCCTGCGACCTGGGAGGCCGCGCTGCGGGCGGCGGGGGGCGCGGTCGCGCTCGTCGACGCGCTGCTCGGCGGGACCGCGCGGGTCGGCGTATCCGCGCTCCGGCCGCCGGGCCATCACGCGGAGCCGTCGCGGCCGATGGGGTTCTGCTTCTTCGGCAACGTGGCGCTCGCCGCGCGACGGGCGATCGCGACCCACGGCCTCTCGCGGGTGCTCATCCTCGACTGGGACGTCCACCACGGCAACGGGACGGAGACGATCTTCGCGGCCGACCCGTCCGTCCTCTTCGTCTCGATCCACGAGTGGCCGCTGTATCCCGGCACCGGGCCGGCGTCGTACGTCGGCGAAGGGGCGGGGGAGGGGTGGACGGTGAACCTGCCGGTGCCGCACGGGAGCGGGAATGCGGTGTACCGGTCGCTGGTCGCAGACGTGGTGGGGCCGCTGGTGGCGTCGTGGGAGCCGGAGCTGGTGCTGGTCTCCGCGGGCTTCGACGCGCACCGCGCCGATCCGCTCGCGTCGTGCACGGTCAGCGAGGCGGGATTCGCGGGCATGACCGCGTCGGTCCGCGCGGCGGCCGACGCGGTCGGCGCGCCGGTCGGGCTCGTGCTCGAGGGCGGCTACGACCTCGGCGCGCTGGCGGGCTCGATGGCCGCGCTCATGCCGGTGCTGGTGGACGGGGCCGATCCGGGCGTGGTCGAGCGCCATCCGCTGGCCGACGAGGCGCTCCGCCGGATTGCGCGCTACTGGCCCCTTTAGAGGGTCGGGGCGGGGCTGACCGACGGCGTGGGCGTCGCGCTCCCCGTCGAGCCGCTCGGCGCGACGTGGCGCACGTACGAGCCCTCGACCTGGTGGGAGAGATCCTTCTGTGCCTGCTCGGCGGCGCGCTGGCTGTCGTACTGGCCGGAGAAGACGACGAAGCGGCCGGGCTCGAGCGTGCCGTACTCGTCGGAGTCGAGGATGCCGACGGGGATGCCCTGCTGCGCGAGCTCGTTGGCGCGCGTCTCGGCCGCTCCGCGCGTCTCCGACGCCTCGAGCACGACGGTCCACGCATCCTTGCCGGCGGGCCAGTCGGCGATCTCGGGCGTGGTGGTGCCGGAGCCGTCGTCGGTGGCGGGCGGGATCGTGGTCGACTGCGGCGTGATCGTAGGCGCCGGGGTGGCGGCCGGCGGCGCGGGCGTGGCCGCCGGCTGCTCGGCCACCTGCTCGGCGTCGCCGGCGAGCTCGACCAGCGCGAGGATCAGCGCCGCGGCCGCGATCGCGAGCAGGACCCCCACGAGCGCCACCGGCCCGCGCCAGCTCGGCGGGGCGGCGATGGTGGTGCTGACGTCGGCACCGCAGTTGAGGCACCACTCCTGCTGGGGGGTCAGGTCGGCGCCGCAGCGCGGGCAGCGGCGGGTCTCCGCGGCGGGAGCGGGAGGCGGGGTCTCGACCGCGGTCACGGCCTCTGCTCCCGGCGAGAGGCGAGCGGGTCACCCGACCTCACGGGGGGCGGGACGTCGTCGTCCCGGCGGCCGTTGGGGCCGGGCTCGAACGTCGCGGGGTCGCCGGCCGCCGTCTCCGGCTTCGGCTTCGGCTTCGGGGAGGCCTTGCGAGGCCGGCGCTTCGGCTTCGCCTTCGGTTTCGCCGTCGCGGGCTCGTCGACCGTCGCCGGCACGTCGCCCGGGGTCGTCGCCACCGGATCGTCGTCCTTCGGGGTCGTCACCGCGGGCTCATCGTCCTTCGGCGTCGTCGCCGGCGCGTCGCCCGGGATCGTCGCCGCCGGATCGTCGTCCTTCGGGGTCGTCGCCGCGGGCTCGTCCAGCTTCTCCGGCCCGTCGCCCGGGGTCGTCGGCGCCGGCTCGTCGACCTTCGGCGGCTCGTCGCCGGCCGCCACCGGCTCGTTCGCCGCTGCCGCCGGCTGGTCCGCCCGCGTCGTTGCCGCCGGCTCCTCCGCCGTAGCCGGCTCGTCGGGCTGCGCCGCGCGATCGAACGTGGTCGGCTGGTCGCGCGACAGGAGCCACTCGCTGGTCGCCGGACCTGGCGATTCCGACTCGGCCGCCTCTTCAGGCTTTGCCGCCGGCCGCGGGCCGCCGGCCCAGAGAACGCTCGCGGGCTGGGGCTCGGCGGTCGCATGCGACGCGGTCACCGGCTGAGCCGCAGAGGCCGCCTCCGCGGCCTGACGCTGTGCCCGCGCGCGCGGGTCGAGCGGCGTGCCGCAGCGAGCGCAGAACCGGGCGTCGCTGGCGTGCAGCTCGCCGCACTCGGGGCACGTCCCGCCGATCCCGGCCTCGCGCAGCACGGTCTCGGCGTGCGGCTCGCCAAGACGGGTCTCGAGCGCGCCGATCTCCTCGTCGATCGCCGAGATCCGCTTGGCCTTGGCCTCGCTCAGGCGCCGGTGCGTGTCCTGCGGCGTCCCGCCCGCGGTGCGGTGCACCTCGTACGTGAAGCCACCGAGGTCGCGCAGCAGCAGCTCGCGCACGTGCCGGAGGTAGCGCAGCCGGCGCCGCAGCTTCCCGCGGCGGGCGCTGGCCGGCGCCGGGGAGGCGAGATCGCCGGCATCGACACCCGCCGGCAGATCCCGGACGGGAGCGGGCTGTGCGGCGAAGAGCGTCGGCTGGTCGGTCTTCGACGCCTCGGGCGCCTGTGCCTCGGCCGCATGTGGCTCGGCCGCCTGCGTCGCCCCTGCCTCGGCCGCCGGTGTCTCGGTCGCCTGCGCCCCGGTCGCCTGCACCTCGACGACCTGTGGCTCGGCGGCCTGCGCCGTCGTCGGCTGGTCCGTGGACTTCGCCCACGCGGCGCCGGGCGACGGCACCGCGGGCTGCTCGCCCGTCGCGGGCAGGACCTGGGTCTGCTGCTCGTCGGCCGCGGGCACGGGCCGCTCGCCGCCCGGCTCGGCGGGGGCGTCGGCAGACACGGCGGCCGGTTCGGAGGACCCGGCCGTAGCGGACCGGTTCTCGTCGGCGGTCGCGGGGCGTCTGCGTGTCAGGCGTCGCAGCAGGCCGCTCATACATCGCAGGGGCAGACGTTCGGCGTGCGCCCCGGGACGTCGAGTATAGGGTCGCGATTCGAGCGCACGCCGGTAGCAACCCACCGAGCGGTCAGCCGGAGCGCTACGCGGCCACGTCGCGCCACGCCTCGACCACGCGGGCGGCCATCCGATCGGCCGAGAAGATCGCCGCGCGATCACGGCCGTCGACACGGGGATCCTCCGCCTCCAGCACCGGTCGCAGCGCCGCTCTCCACGCGTCGGGATCCCACGGCGCGCAGTAGGCGCCCGCGATGCCGTCCAGCGCCACGGGGTGGATCCCGACCGGCGTCCCGAACGGCGGCACGCCGCACGCGAGCGCCTCGATCACCGAGAGCCCGAAGCCCTCCGCCTGCGACGGGACGAGCACCGCGTTGGCCGCGTTGATCCAGTACGGGACCTCGGTGGGCGGGACGTTCCCCATCGTCAACAGCGTCGTGCCCGCCGCCGCCTCCTGGGCGCGGTCGAACCGCTTGAGGGGCCGCGACGGGTCGTGCGGGAACAGCAGGTAGCGCCCGTCCGGATCCAGGCCCAGCCGCTCGCGCGCCTCACGCCGGGGGATCGGCCGGAAGCGGTCGAGGTCGATCCCGACCGGAAGGACCGCGACCCGCCGGGTCGTGCCCGCGCCGGGCAGGAGGCCGCTGAACTCGCGCGAGACGGCGGCGGGGAGCGCGGTGAGCGGGAGGATCGCGCGCGTGAGGCGGTTCGAGCGCGGGTGGAAGAGGTCGTTGCCATGCAGCGTCACGACGACCGGCCCGAGCCGCGCGGCGACTGCCGGCCACGCCGTGAGGCCGAAGTGGGCGTGGACGACGTCGAACCGCCGGCCTCGATAGCGGCGGCGGAGTTCGCGGGCCGCCGCCGGATAGGCGCGGAGACTGCCGGGCGGGAAGGAGAAGAGCTCGATCTCGACGTCGTCGCGACGGCGCAGCGCCTCGACCTGGTCGCGGACGAACGAGCCCAGCGCCGGGCGGTCGGGCGTCGGGTACATGTTCGTGACGACGAGGGCGCGCACGGGCGCCGAGGGTACGCGTCGGAGGGGGCGGCAGATTCGTCACACCCCCGTCGCAGACTTGTGACGATCGCGTCTGGATCCGTGACGCGCCCCCGCCGAGACTGGTCGTGCTCCGTCCGACGGCGGGGCGCCGGGCCCCGGGGCAGCCGGGGCGGGATCGACCGGGGGCGGAATGCGGTACGAGCTGTTGGGAGGTGCACATGCGCGGCTGATGCAGGCCCTGGCCGGCGACCGCGGTCAGGGGACGGTCGAGTACGTCGGGCTCGTGCTGCTCGTCGCGGTCCTCATCGCGGGGGTCGTCAAGGCGAGCGGCGGGTTCTCGGACACCGGGATCGCCGAGGCGGTGGTGAAGAAGCTCAAGGGGGCGATCGAGGGCGTCGGCGAGGGGTGAGTGGAGACCTCGGAGACTTCCTCGCGGAGGGCGGGGCGGTCGTAGGTGGCGGCGCCGCGCTGGGAGCCACCGTGTTCTTCATCGCAGGATCGCTCGTGCATGACCTTCGACCCGAGACCGACCCGGACCGATTGGCACGCAACGGAGGGTTCTACGGAGGCGTCCTCGGATTGGCCGTGCTGGCGTTTCGGGCCGTAGACTCCATCGCATGAGGAAGAGAACGCGCGAGTACGTGCTGCTCGTGATCGTTCTGCTCGCCGGGGCGGTCTACGGGTGGGTCTCGCGCGACTGGAGCCTCCTCGAGCTCTACGGCGGCATGGCCGGGATCCTGACCGTCCTCGCCTGTGTCGGCATGCCCTGGATCGAGTCGGCGCCCGACGGCGCGTTCCAAAGCCGCTCGGAGTCCTGACCCGCGCTCGGCTCGCCGCCCCGCCGACGCGGCGTTCCCGCGGGAACGCCTGCCAGACTGGCGGGCGTGACCGGGAGCTCACAGCCGCAGGCGCCCGAGGAGGTGCGCCGGCGCCCCGTCGGGGTGTTCGACTCCGGCGTCGGCGGCCTGACCGTCCTGCACGAGCTGCTGGTGCAGCTTCCGGCCGAGGACTTCGTCTACCTCGCCGATTCGGCGCGGTTCCCCTACGGCGGCCGCAGCGGCGCGGAGCTCGAGGCGTTCGCGCTCGAGATCGCGGAGGAGCTGCTCGCGCGGCGCGTGAAGCTGCTGGTGGTCGCTTGCAACTCCGCCACCGCCGCCGCGCTCCCGGCCATCCGCGAGCGGCTCATGCAGACCACGCTCGGCGTCGAGGTGCTCGGGGTCGTCCAACCCGGCGCGGTGCAGGCGGTCGCCGCGAGCCGCAACGGCCGCGTCGGCCTGCTGGCCACGCCCGCGACCGTCGAGAGCGACGCCTACGCTCGCGCGATCGGCGGGGCGGACCCGTTCGTCAAGCTCACGTCCGTCGCGTGCCCCGACCTCGCCTCGATCATCGAGGCCGGCTTCCCGTTCGACCAGCACGTGGTCGACACGGTCCGCTCGTACTGCGAGCCGCTCCGCGCCGCCGGGGTCGACACGGTCGTGCTCGGCTGCACCCACTACCCGCTGGTCCGCCCCATGCTCCAGCGGATGCTCGGCCGCAGCGTGCGGATCATCGTCTCCGGCGACCCGCTCGCCCACCAGGTCGAGCACGTCCTCGGCGCCCGCGGCCTCGCGAACCCGCGCGCGCAGGAGGAGGAGCGCGTCGTCGAGGGTCGCTACTCGTTCCTCTGCACCGGCGACGTCGAGGTGTTCCGGGCGCTGGGCACCCGCTTCCTGCAGCTGCCGCTGTCCGACGTCGAGCCGGTCGCCCTCGGCACCGGCGAGCTGGTGGCGCGATGAGTCCCGAGCGCCGCGGCGGCCGGGCGCCCGACGAGCTGCGACCGACCACGATCGAGCCCGGCTTCGTCAGGACCGCCACGGGCTCGGCCCTGATCTCGTGCGGCGAGACGCGCGTGATCTGCACCGCGTCCGCGCAGGAGTCGGTCCCGCGCTGGCTTCAGGGCAAGGGCCGCGGGTGGGTCACGGCGGAGTACGGGATGCTCCCGGCGTCGACCGGCGAGCGCAAGCAGCGCGACATCGCCAAGGGCCGGCTGGACGGCCGCACGGTCGAGATCCAGCGGCTGATCGGCCGCTCGCTGCGCGGGGTGGTCGACTTCGAGGCGCTCGGCGAGCGCACGATCTACGTCGACTGCGACGTCCTGCAGGCCGACGGCGGAACCCGCTGCGCGTCGATCACCGGCGGCTATGTGGCGCTCGAGCTCGCCGTCCGCAAGCTGATCGACGACGGCCGGCTGGAGCGCTCGCCGCTCACCGGAAGCGTCGCCGCGGTCTCGTGCGGCGTGGTCGACGCCGTGCCGCTGCTCGACCTCGACTATCCCGAGGACTCGTCGGCCGAGGTCGATGCCAACGTCGTGATGACCGGCGACGGCGGCCTCGTCGAGGTCCAGGCCACCGCCGAGCGCACCCCGCTCTCGCGCGCCCATCTCGACGACCTGCTCGCGCTCGCCCACACCGGGATTGACGCGCTGCGCGACATCCAGGCGGCCGCCGTCCGGTAGCGCCGTGCGGCTGCTCCTCGCGACCCGCAACCCCCACAAGCTCCGCGAGCTCGGCCGGCTGCTGCCCGGGATCGAGCTCGACCCGCTGCCGGACGGCGTCCCGACCCCGCCCGAGGACGGCGACACCTACGAGGCCAACGCGCTGATCAAGGCGCGCGCGGCGGCCGCGGGCACCGGTCGCGCGGCGATCGCCGACGACTCGGGGATCGAGGCCGAGGCGCTCGACGGTGCTCCCGGCGTCCGCACCGCGCGCTTCGCCGGCGAGCACGCGACCGACGCCGAGAACCTCGACAAGCTCGCCGCCGAGGCGCCGCCCGGCACCGGCCTACGGTACGTCTGCGTGATCGCGCATGTGGACCCCGACGGCTCCGAGCGCACGTTCGAGGCCACGACCGGCGGCACCGTCGCCCCCGAGCCGCGCGGGAAGGGCGGCTTCGGCTACGACCCGCTGTTCGTGCCCGACGACGGGCCTCGAGACGGGCGCACGATGGCCGAGCTGACGGACGGCGAGAAGGACGCGATCTCGCATCGCGGTCGCGCGGCCCGGGCGCTCCAGGAGTGGCTGGAGCGCTGATGCGCGGCCCCCGGACCCGCGCCGCGGCGATCTCGATCGCCTCGAACGCGGCGCTCATCGTCCTCAAGCTCGTGGCCGGCGTGGTGACCGGCTCGGTGGCCATCGTGACCGAGGCGATCCACTCCGCCGTCGACCTCGTGGCCTCGTTCATCGCCTTCTTCTCCGTGCGCCAGGCGGAAGAGCCGGCCGACGCCTCCCACCGCTACGGGCACGAGAAGTTCGAGAACATGGCGGCCGCCGCCGAGGGGGTCCTGATCCTCATCGGCTCCGGCGTGATCGTCTTCGCGGCGGTCCGCAGCCTCATCCGGGGGCCAGAGCTCCATGCGCTCGGGTTCGGCATCGCGGTGCTGGCGTTCTCCACCGTGGTGAACCTCGGTGTCTCCGCGTGGCTCTTCCGCCGGGCCCGTGAGACCCAGTCCGCCGCGCTGGAGGGGGATGCCGTGCACCTGCGGACCGACGCCTACACCTCCGCGGGCGTGCTCGCCGGGCTCGCGCTCGTGCAACTGACCGGCGCGGAGTGGCTCGACCCGGCGGTGGCGCTGGTGATCGCCGGGGCGATCATGGTCACCGGGTTGCGGATCGTCGCCCGCTCCTGGGCCGTGCTCGTCGACGAGGCGCTCCCGGACGCGGAGCTCGCGTCCATCCGCGAGGCGATCGAGGCGTTCGCGGGCCGCGGCGTCGTCGGCTACCACCAGCTCCGCACGCGCCGGGCGGGCGCGCGGCGATACGTGGACCTGCACCTGCAGTTCGCGCCGGGCACCTCGCTCGAGGACGCCCACGGCACCGCCCACGCGCTGCAGGACGAGATCGCCCGGCGGCTGCCCGGCGGCGCCGACGTGCTGATCCATCTCGAGCCGGCCGACAAGGTCCGGCCGGGCGCCGAGCTCGTGGCCGCGCCACACGACCAGTCAACTTCGGCTGGGTAGGGCAGCGGGTGCCGGCCGCGGGGGCGGGGTCGTTCGTGCACGGGATGCGTGCATGAGCAACCCCTCGGGGCTGCTTACCGTCGAATAGACGCTGTCGCGCGAAGCGGCGTCGACGCGTCGTCGTTGTAGATCTCGACAATGCAGACGGCGAGCGGGGTCGGCTACTCCACGCGCCGCCGCCTGCGAAGCCCGCGCCCGAACCGGTTGTGCGCGGTTTCACTGCCGTCGTCCTGTCCTAGTGTCGTCCTGCGACACCAGGGCAGGACAGCGCCCATTGGAGATTTCCCCAAGGCGTCCTGTTTGTGCAACAGCCTCATAGCGACGGTTATCGACCCCACCGCCGGAACCTGGCCGCGCCGCCGGCTCCCCGCTTCCCCACCCAGCGCAGTTGACGTTGACCCGCCCTATCGCAGGTTGATGGCAGCGGCCACGGCGACCGCGAACACGACGCCTGCGTAGCCGTCGTAGCCGGAGAGGAGCAGGATGACCGTCGCGATCACACAGATCGCGACCGTGACCAGCCAGGCGATGCGGGACAGCGGCACAGGGCGGGTATTCTCGCCCACGGCCCATGAGCCCTGCCCCGACCCACGCGCCGTGACCGCGGAGCCGCCCGTCGTGACCGCCGCGCCGCCCGCCGAGCCGCCCGTCGCGCCGAGGCTGCCGTGACCGCGGAGCCGGCCCTCACGCCGCCGCTCGCGCTCGACTATTTGCGCGAGCTGTCGGCCGACATCCGCGCCGGGGTCGTGCTCGCTCGCGATGGCGAGCACCTCGCCGGGCCGGACGCGCTCGTCGAGCCGGCCCGGGAGCTGCTCGACGCCGCCGGCGACGCCTCCGAGATCCACGTCAGCACCGCCGACGGCGCGGTCTACGCCGCCCGCTCGGACCGCCATGCGATCGCGGTCGTGTGCGGACGCTTCGCGCTGCCGTCGCTCATCCGCTACGACCTGCGCGTGGTGCTCGCTGACCTGGGTGGAGCGACGGACTGATGCCGCGGCTCCCGCGCAAGCCGTCGGCGCCGCGGCCGCGTGGCGCGGTCGGTGCCGTGGCGGCCGGATTGGCGCGGCGAAAGGCCGCGCGGGCGCCGCGTGTTGTGCTCACCGATCCCGGCGGCCACCCCCGGACGCTGGGGCCGGACGACCCCGCCGCCGGACCACTGCTCGAGGCCGCAGAACGTCTGATTTCGGCCGTCCAGCGCCGTTGTCGGCCCTAAAACCGGTCTCCGAATTCCCGCAAAATGCGGGGAAACGGACCAATTTGGCTCTAGAGCGTCCGATCACGCTGTTAAGTTCGCCCGCGTCATCCAGATCTCCCGGGCTGCCGGGGGAACAAGGAGGAAGTCATGACCACCAAGTCGGAATTCGTCGACAAGGTCGCCTCGTCGAGCGGCCTGAGCAAGAAGGACGCCGGCGCTGCTGTTGACGCCGTGATCGGCACCATCGAGGACGAACTGAAGTCGGGCGGCGAAGTCAGCTTCACCGGATTCGGCAAGTTCCACGTCGCTCAGCGCGGCGCCCGCGAGGGGCGCAACCCGCGCACGGGCGAGACGATGACGATCGCCGCGAGCCGCGTTCCGCGCTTCACCGCCGGGTCGGGGCTCAAGAAGGCCGTCAAGTAGCCGGCGCCGTCATGTCAGTGTCGGGCGTCGGCGATGGGTCGCCGGCGCCCGGCCCGGCGACCTTCGGCGACCGCCTCGCGCGAGCCGTCGCAGCCCGCGAATCGCAGATCGTCCTCGGGATCGACCCCGATCCCGCCCGCCTCTGGCCCGGCCCGCTGGAGCGCACCTCCGAGGCCCGCGCAGCGCTGGCCCAGTCGCTGGCGGCGGCGCACGAAAGCGCCCGGGCGCTGTTCGCGGCGCACGACGCCGGCGCGAGCGCGGCCGAGCGCGGTGCGAGCGCGGCCGGCGGCAACGGCGCCGCCCGCGCGGCGGGCGACGGGACCGGCGCGGGGTCCGGCGGGCCCGAGCTTCACCCCGCGGCGCTCGAGGCGGCGGCGGCCGTCCTCGCTCACTCGCTCGCCCTGATCGACGCCGCGGCGCCGGCGTGCGTGGCGGCCAAGCCGCAGCTCGCGTGCTTCGAGCGCCTGGGCTTCGCCGGGGCGCTCGCGCTCGAAGCCGTCTGCGCCCGCGCGCGGGCCGCGGGGCTGCTCGTGCTCGCCGACGGCAAGCGCGGCGACGTGCCCGTCACCGCCGCCGCCTACGCGCAGTCTTTCACCGGCCGCACGCCGTCCCCGTTCGGGCCCGTCCCCGGGCTCCGGGTCGACGCCTTCACCGCCAACCCGCTCACGGGCCGGGAAGCGCTCCAGCCCCTCGTCGACGACGCGCGCAAGGCCGGCGCGGGCGTCTTCGTCCTCGTCCGCACCTCCAACCCCGGGGCGGCCGATCTCATGGACCTGCCGCTCGCGACCGGCGAGCCGCTGTGGGAGCGGCTGGCCGCGCTCACAAACGAGCTCGGGCGGGCAAACACGGCCCAACTGAACGACGTCGGCGCGGTCACCGGCGCGACCGCTCCCGAGCACCTCGCCCGCATGCGCGAGCTGATGCCGAGGACCCCGTTCCTGCTCCCGGGCGTCGGCGCCCAGGGCGGGGACGTCGCGGCCCTCGGCCCCGCCTTCGCGCCCGGGCGCGCCGCGGGCCTCGTCACCGCCTCGCGCTCGATCGCCCACGCCCACGAACAGGCGGGCGGCGACCCCGCGACGGCGGCCCGCGCCGAGGCCGAACGGCTGCGCGCGCTGGCCTGGGGACTTGCCTGAGAACCGCGCTGGAGCCGCCACCAGCGCCGCTATCATCGCCCTCGATGGCCCCTCGCAGTCCCGTGCGGTTCCTCGCGCCGCTCGCGCTGTTGGCCTTCGGTATCGCCCTCTTCATGGTCCTCACGTCCTCCTCGACAGAGCCCGACACCGAGTCCCCGAACCGCGCGACGGAGACCCGCCCGACGAGCACCCCGACAGGCGGCGAGAACGACAGCGGGCGCGAGCGCAAGGGCCCACGGCGGTACACGGTCAAGCCCGGCGACACGCCGTCGTCGATCGCCGAGAAGACCGGCGTACCGCTCGAGGACATCCTCCGCCTGAACCCCGACCTCGACCCGCAGACGCTCAGCCCGGGGCAGCGGATCAAGTTGCGGCAGTGAGCGCGTCACGGTTCGCGACGACCGTCCTGGCGGTCGTCGCCCTCGCGCTCGCGCTGCCTGCGGCCGCGTCCGCCCGCGACTGCCCGGACTCGGTCAAGGCGCCGCAGGCGATCGTGCTCGAGACCTCCACGGGCGACGTCGCGTGCGAGCGCGGCGCCGACGCCCGGCGGCCGGTCGGCTCCGCGGTGAAGTTGATGACCGCGCTGCTCACGCTCGAGAAGGCGGACCTCGACGACACGTTCACGGCCTCCGACTACCGGCCGGCCTCCTTCGAATCCCAGATCGGGCTCCTGCCTCGCGAGCGCATGACCGTGCGCGACCTGCTGCAGGGCCTGCTCGCCGAGTCCGGCAACGACGCGGCGATGACGCTCGCCGAGGGCGTCGCCGGCTCCGAGCGGAGGTTCGTGAAGCTGATGAACCGCCGCGCGCGCGAGCTCGAGCTCACCAACACCCACTACCGGAACCCGATCGGGCTCGACGAGCCGGGGGCCTACTCCAGCGCCCGCGACCTCGTCAAGCTCGCCACCTACCTGCGCACGAAGTCGTTCTTCCGCCGCACGGTCGACTCGCCGGTGGTCCAGCTCACCTCCGGCGACCATCCGCGCAAGCTCGAGAACCGCAACACGCTCGTCCGCTCGGAGGAGTGGGTCAACGGCGTCAAGACCGGCCACACCCGCGACGCCGGCTACGTGCTCGTCGGCTCCGGCCGCAAGAACGGCATCCAGGTCGTGTCCGCCGTGCTCGGCACGCCGAGCGAGGCCGCCCGCGACGCCGACACCCTGCGCCTGTTGAGTTTCGGCCGCCGCGCGTTCCAGCGGATCACCGCTGCGCGGCCCGGCACGGGCGTCGACATCCGCGTTCCGATCCGCTACCGCCGCGGGGCCGAGCTCGAGCTCGTCGTCGGTCCCAACGGTCAGCGCACCGTGATCCGTCGCGGAGAGCGGGGCACGGTGATCATCGAGCCCACCCGCTACCCGTCCGAGGTCCAGGGCCCGATCGCCTACGGGCAGGAGCTCGGGGAGGCCGACGTCCTGCAGGACGGACGCAAGATCGCCACCGTCGCGCTGGTGGCCGCGACCGAGGTCCCGAAGCCCGATCTGGCGCAGCGCACCAAGTCCTGGTTCAGCCGCCCGCTCGCGGTGGTGCTCGCGTTCGCCGTCCTGGGCGGTACGGTGCTGGTGGCACGGCGGCGGCGGCGACCCCGCGGACCGGGGCCGAGGCGGGCACGTGAGGAGGCCCGGGCCGCATGATCATCACGGTCACGCTCAACACCGCAATCGACAAGACGCTGTCGGTCCCGAACTTCCGGCTCGGACGGCGCCACCGCACCGTCGAGCAGACCACCATGCCGGGCGGAAAGGGGGTCAACGTCGCGCGCGTGCTGAAGACGCTCGGCGCGCCGGTGATCGCCACCGGCTTCACGGGCGGGCCCACCGGCACCCGGATCGTCGACCAGCTCACGCAGCTCTCCGTGCTCAGCGACTTCGTGCGCATCCGCGAGGAGTCGCGCACCAACACCGCTGTGATCGACCCCACGACCGGGGAGCAGACCGAGATCAACGAGCGCGGCCCGAAGCTCTCCGAGCAGGAGATCGAGCTGTTCGTCGACAAGCTGCTCTACCTCGCCAAGGGCGCCTCGCTGTGCGTGTTCGCCGGCTCGCTCCCGCGCGAGGTCGACATCGACATCTACGCCCGGCTGATCCGCGAGCTCAAGCGCATCGGCGTGACCACCGTGGTTGACACCGACGGCGACCCGCTGCGCCGCGCGGTCCGCGCCGAGCCCGACGTGGTGTCGCCAAACGTGCTCGAGGCCGAGGAGCTGGTCGGCCACGAGTTCAACGACGACGAGGACCGGCTCATCGCCGTGAAGGAGATGGTCGGCCTCGGCGCGCGCGAGGCGGTTATGACGATGCCGGACGGCTGCTTCGCGCAGATGCACCCGAAGGAGCCGAACGGCGAGCCGTCCCTCTACCGCGTCCGCGTGGCGCCCGGCGTGGTGGAGCCGCGGGCCACGGTCGGCTCCGGCGACGCGTTCCTGGCCGGCTACGTCGCCGCCCGCTACGCCGGGAAGTCGACCGAGGCGTGCCTGTCGTTCGGGGTCGCCTGCGGCGCAGAGTCGACCCAGCACCTCGGCGCCGGTCTCGTCGATCCCGACCGCGTCCACCGGCTGCTCGGCGAGATCCAGGTGGAACGTCCGGAATTACCGGCCGAAGTGGGCTAGCCTGGGGCGGGATCGTCCGCCCTCGGCCTTAGGATCCCCGAATGGAAGTTGAGATCGGCCGCGGCAAGAAGGCTCGCCGCGCTTACGGATTCGACGACGTCGCCATCGTGCCCTCGCGCCGCACGCGCGACCCCGACGACGTCGACATCACCTGGACGCTCGGGCCGTACCGCTTCGAGCTGCCGCTGCTCGCTTCGGCGATGGACGGTGTGGTCTCGCCCGAGACGGCGGGCATCATCGGCAAGCTGGGCGGGCTGGCCGTGCTCAACCTCGAGGGCATCTGGACCCGGTACGAGGACGCAGAGTCTCTGCTCGAGCGCATCGCGTCGCTGGACCGCGAAGACGCCACGCGGGAGATGCAGGAGATCTACCAGGAGCCGGTCAAGGAAGAGCTGATCGCGCAGCGGATCGAGGAGATCAAGTCGCACGGCGTCGTCGCCGCCGCGTCGCTGACCCCGCAGCGCGTGGAGCGCTGGCACGAGATCGCGCTCGAGGCCGGGCTCGACATCCTGGTCATCCAGGGCACCGTGATCTCGGCCGAGCACGTCTCGAGCGCCGGCCACGTGCTCAACCTCAAGGAGTTCGTCCGCGAGCTGCCGGTGCCGGTCGTGCTCGGCGGCTGCGCGAGCTACTCGACCGCGCTGCACCTCATGCGCACCGGCGCCTCCGGGGTGCTGGTGGGCGTCGGGCCCGGCGCGGCGTGCACCACCCGCGGCGTGCTCGGCATCGGCGTCCCGCAGGCCACCGCGATCGCCGACGTGGCGGCGGCCCGCTCGCAGCACATGCTCGAGACCGGCGAGTACTGCCGCGTCATCGCCGACGGCGGGATGCGCAACGGCGGCGACGTCGCGAAGGCGTTCGCCTGCGGCTCCGACGCCGTGATGATCGGCTCCCCGCTCGCGCGCTCGTACGAGGCGCCCGGCCACGGCTTCCACTGGGGCATGGCGACGTTCCACCCGTCGCTGCCGCGCGGCGCCCGCGTGCGGACGACGCAGAACGGCAGCCTGGAGGAGATCATCACCGGCCCCGCCCGCGAGAACGACGGCACGTTCAACCTGATGGGCGCGCTGCGGACCTCGATGGCCACCTGCGGCTATCAGGACATCGCGGAGTTCAACCGGGCCGAGCTGATGGTGGCGCCGGCGCTCCAGACCGAGGGGAAGCAGCTCCAGCGCGAGCAGCACATCGGCATGGCCGCACAGGGTGGGGCGGTCGCGCTTGTCGCGGACTAGGAGCCCGTCCCAGGCGTCGGTAGGCCCGGATGCGGCCGATCCTGGGATGGACTCCGACGATCTCGTGACCGCAGGCCACGGGTCGGGCGTGGTCGCCGACCAGCCCGTCGAGGAGCTGGCGCTCGAGCGCGCCGTCGCGCACGACGAGGTACTGGTGCTCGACTTCGGCGGCCAGTACTCGCAGCTCATCGCCCGCCGCGTGCGCGAGTGCGGCGTGTTCAGCGAGCTGCTGCCGCACCACGTCGGCCCGGAGGAGGTCCGCCGCCGCGCGCCAAAGGGGCTGATCCTTTCCGGCGGCCCGGCGTCCGTCTACGCGCCCGGCGCGCCGCGGCTCGACCCCGCGCTGCTCGATCTCGGCATCCCCGTGCTGGGCATCTGCTACGGCATGCAGGCACTCGTGCTGACGCTCGGCGGCCGCGTCGAGGGCGCCGAAGTCGGCGAGTTCGGCCGCTCCACGCTCACGGTGTCGCAGCCCGGCCGCCTCCTCGCCGGCACGCCCGGGGAGCAGTCGTGCTGGATGTCGCATCGCGACACCGTGTTCGCGGCGCCGCCCGGCTTCACACCGCTCGCGAGCTCGACCGAGTCTCCGGTCGCTGCCGTCGAGGACACCGAACGCGACCTGTACGGCATCCAGTTCCACCCCGAGGTGGTGCACACGCCGTACGGCCAGCAGATCCTCACCACGTTCCTCGAGGACGTGTGCGGCTGCCGGCGCGACTGGAGCCCCGCCTCGATCATCGACGAGCAGATCGCCTCCATCCGCGCCCAGGTCGGCGACGGGCGGGTGATCTGCGGGCTGTCCGGCGGCGTCGACTCGTCGGTCGCCGCGCTGCTCGTCCACCGCGCGATCGGCGACCAGCTGACCTGCGTGTTCGTCGACCACGGGCTGATGCGCATGAACGAGGGCGACCAGGTGATCGCCGCGTTCCGCGACCACTTCAAGGTCCCGCTCGTGGCCGTCGACGCCGAGGACCGCTTCCTGCGCCGCCTGCAGGGGCTCTCGGAGCCCGAGGCCAAGCGCAAGGCGATCGGCGCCGAGTTCATCCGCGTGTTCGAGGAGGAGGCCGCCAAGATCGGCGATGCTCGCTACCTCGTCCAGGGCACGCTGTACTCGGACGTGATCGAGTCCGGCGGCGGCACCGGGGCCGCGACGATCAAGTCCCACCACAACGTCGGCGGCCTGCCCGACGACCTCGAGTTCGAGCTCGTGGAGCCGCTGCGGGCGCTGTTCAAGGACGAGGTGCGCGCCGTGGGCGCCGAGCTCGGGCTGCCCGAGCGGCTGGTCTGGCGCCAGCCGTTCCCCGGTCCCGGCCTCGCGATCCGCGTGGTCGGCGGCGAGGCCACCAAGGAGCGGCTCGACACCCTGCGCAACGCCGACCACATCCTCCAGGACGAGATCCGCAAGGCCGGCCTGTACCGCGAGCTGTGGCAGTCGTTCTGCGTGCTGCCCGACATCCGGACCGTCGGCGTGCAGGGCGACGAGCGGACCTACGGCTACGTGGTCGCGATCCGCGCCGTGACGTCCGACGACGCGATGACCGCCGACTGGGCGCGGCTGCCCTACGACCTGCTCGAGCAGATCGCGTCGCGGATGATCAACGAGATCCGCGAGGTCAACCGCGTGGTGCTCGACATCACGAGCAAGCCGCCCGGCACGATCGAGTGGGAGTAGACGAGCCGCCGCCCGGCCTCTCGACCCGCGCCAAAGCAGGCGCAGGCCTGTTCGTGGGCGCGCTCTACGCGGGCGGGATGATCTTCCGCGGCGACGTGCTGCCGGGCGTCGTGGGCGGGATCCTCGCCGGGGTCGTGCTGTTCCTGGTGCTCACCCGGATCGAGGAGCGCCGCCGCCGGCAGTGAGCCGGCGTCCGTCAGGGTTCCAGCCGGTTGCCCCTGCACTCGTAGGTGACGCCGGCCTTGGGCTGGTAGGTCGCGTTGACCATGCAGTTGTGGCCCCCGCCGAGCTCGATCGGCTCGCCGACCCGGTTGTCGATCAGATGCACGTCGCCGGTGCCGCCGCCGCCGAAGCCCTGCAGCACGTACAGCTCGTCGTGGGGCACGTGGTTGCCGCGCAGCACGATGTTGCGCAGCACGCCGCCCTTGTCGCCGACCTTGACCGTGCTGGAGGTGGGCACCGACGAGTCGGGTTGGGTGAAGGTGTTGCCCTCGATCAGCACGTCGGAGATCGTGTAGTCGCCGTTGGCGACCAGGAAGATGTGGAACACGCCGCAGTTGTAGAGGTGCGAGTTGCGGATCGTCACGCGCGTGCCGCCCCACAGCGCGATGCACTCGGGGTGCTGCTGGTAGGAGCGTTGGTCGTGGATGACCGCGCCGTCGATCAGGATGTCGCGCGGCTCGTGCCCGGTCGCGAACTCGATCTTGGTGTTCTCGTCGATCCCCGGCCCGTAATCGCCGCCCAGCACCTGCACGTTGTCGGCGCCGACCCAGATCATCCCCGCGTCGATGTTGACCAGCGTCACGTGATGCGCGTTGCTGCGCCCGATCGACACGCCGCATTGATGCAGCATCCCGCCGACCGTCGTGTACGGCGTCTCGAAGCCTTCGAGCGTCACGTACTGCGCGCCCTCGAACTCCAGGCACTCGACCGTCTCGCCCTCGTCGCCGACGATCACGCGTTCACCCGGCGCCTCGAGAAACACGACATACGGCGCCGCCATGCCCGGTTTCGCGTTGATCGTCTGCGACGGATACCTGCCTCCCGCCACCTCCACGGTCTCGCCCGGCTTCGCCACCCGATACGCCCGGTCGAAGCTCGCGCACGGCGCCTCCCGCGTACACGCCGCCGCATCCGAACCACCGGCGGCCACGAACACCGACGGCGGCGCCGCGGGCGGTGACGGCGCCGGGGGCAGGCTCAGGCCGGCGCAGGCACGTGTCCTGGCCGCGATCCGGCGCCGGGCCGAGCGGCGGCCGACAGCGTCGCGCGCGCTCACCGCCAGCGTGTAGCGGCGACCGCAGCGCAGGCCCCGGAACGTGTGGCGCCGGGCGCGCGGGCCGCGCACGGCGACGCGCGAGCGGCCGCGGAAGACGCGGTAGCCGGCGACGCGTACGTCGTCGCGGGCCGCGCGCCACGCGATCGTGATCGAGGTCTTGGTCCGCACGACCACGCGCAGCCGCCGCGGCTTCGAGGGCGGCCGCCGATCGGGCGCTGCGGCCGCGCGCGCCTCGGCGGCCCCACGATCGGCGCGCGAGGGCTGCGCGACGTAGGCGCCCGCGGCCAAGCTGGCGGCGGCGACAGCGGTCAGGCCCGCGAGGGTTACGGCGCGCAGGCGCCTTAGACGAGGTCGAGCTCTCCACATGGACAGGCTCCCGCTGATCTCGAGCCGGCGAGCGGGATTTGTGAATCATTACCGCATGCGCGGACGAACGGCGCGGTCCCTATGCGCTGCCTATTCGAACGAGCAGGGCGACAGGAGGGCCGGTAGAGCACAATCGCCACATGAGCACTTGCCTTGTCACGGGTGGTGCGGGATTCCTGGGATCGCATCTGTGCGATGAGCTGCTGAGCCGCGGTCATCGCGTGATCTGCGTGGACAACTTCGAGACGGGGTCCCTTGCCAACATCGCCCATATCCGCGTGCCGGAGTTCGCGCATCTGCACGCGGACATCACCGATCCGTTCTTCGTCGAGGAGCCGGTCGACGTCGTGTATCACTTTGCGTCGCCGGCGTCGCCGATCGACTATCTGCGGCTGCCGCTGCATACGCTGAAGGTGGGCTCCTACGGGACCCATCACGCGCTCGGGTTGGCCAAGCACCATCGGGCGCGGTTTTTGACGGCGTCCACCTCGGAGGTGTATGGGGATCCGCAGGTGCATCCGCAGCCGGAGTCCTATTGGGGGCATGTGAACCCGATCGGTCCGCGCGGGGTCTACGACGAGGCCAAGCGCTATGCGGAGGCGCTGACGATGGCCTATCACCGCCAGCAGGGCGTCGACACGGCGATCGTGCGGATCTTCAACACCTACGGGCCGCGGATGCGCCCGCACGACGGGCGGGCGATCCCGACCTTCATGCGCCAGGCGCTGCAGGACCGGCCGCTCACGGTGTTCGGGGACGGGTCGCAGACGCGGTCGTTTTGTTATGTGTCGGATCTGGTGGACGGGATCATCCGCCTGGCCGAGTCCGGCGCGCATCAGCCGGTCAACATCGGCAATCCGGACGAGTTCACGCTGCTCGAGCTCGCCCAAGCGGTGATCGAGGTCACCGGCTCGCGGTCGGAGATCGTCCACGAGGCGCTGCCGACCGATGATCCCAAGGTCCGCCGGCCCGACATCACGCTCGCCCGCGACCTGCTCGGCTGGGAGCCGCAGGTCCAGCTCCGCGACGGCCTACGCCGCACCCTCGAGCAGTCGGGAATCGACACCTTGACCGGCTCGCGGATGTGAACGCCCGCTCAGCCTAGGACGTCCGGTCCCAGGAGAGCAGCGACGGCAGCGGGTCGAACGGGCTGCCGCCGTCGTACCAGCCGGGACCGGTCCACATCTCGAAGTGCAGGTGGCAGCCGCTGGCGCGGCCCGTCGCGCCGACGTAGCCGATCAGCTGGCCCGTGCGCACGCGCTCGCCTTCGGCCACCAGCGCGGCGGCCCGCATGTGCATGTACGCGTAGTCCACGGCCGTCCGCTCGCCGTCGAGGACGATGTAGTGGCCGGCGCGGCTGTGGTACTGCTTGAACTTCACGATGCCACCGCGCGCGGCCACGAGCGGCGTGCCGCAGGCCGCGAACACGTCCTGCCCCTGGTGGCCGCGACCGCCGCCGAAGCGGGCCGCGAACTCACCGAAGTAGTGCGCGCCGCGCACGGGGAACTCGTGCTGGAGGAACTGGATCTGCGCCGGATCCGGGCCCGCCTGCCCCTCCTGCGCGCTGACCGCCTGCACGCCGCCGGCACCGACGGCGGACACGCGGAACGAGTACCGGCCCTGCTTCTGCAGCCGGCCGCCCGCCGTGCCGTCCCACGTCAGGCTCTGCGGCACCTCGGGGGCGACCTCGCCGGCGTCCCAGCTCGTGACGACCACGCCGTCGGACGAGCGCACGAGCTCCACGAGCACGCGCGCCGAGGCGTCGCCGTGCAGGACATAGGAGACCTTGGCCGGGCGCGCAGCGTCGAAGAACGCGCGCCGCGCCTGCGCCTGAACCTCCACGGTCGGCGCCCCGCCGGCCGCCTTGAGCGTCGCCGGGGCCGCGATCGCGAGCGCCGTCGCGCTCGGCTGCGACTGCACGCCGTCGTGGGTGGCGACGAGCAGCGGCCCCGGTGCCGCGCCGAGCGGGACCCGCACGTCGACGACGTTGCGCTTGCGCCGCAGCGGGGCGGCCGCCACGTCGTCGAGCTCGCCGTCGGCGCCGAGGAACACGACCTCGTACGTGCGGCCGAGCACGCGCCCGCGCAGCCGCACGAGTGAGCCGGCGCTCGCCGTCGCGGCGTCGTGGCATCCGATGGCGCACCGCCACGAGCGCAGGTCCGGCGCCGGCCTGACCACGACGCCCGGCGGCTGGGCCGACAACTTCGGCGCGGGCTGAGCGGTCTGCGGGGACGCCCCTCCCGTCTGGGCCGAGGCGGCGGGAGCGACGGCAAGGCCCCCGATCGCGACAACAGCCGCAATCCGCCCGACCCTGGCATATCCGCATGTCCGCGCGCGATTCCTCGCAGCGCTCCCCCGAACGCGCCCCATCCGCTCCTGCTGTGTCAGGGCCTACGGGGTTAGCTGACGGGCTCGCGCAGCAACAGCGCTACCAGGCGGCACTGCCTGGATTCGCCCCCGGACTTCGGTTCCCCCGTTCCGCCCGTCCTGGGCGGATTCGGCCGATCATGTACCGGACGCGCGGGAGTATATGCACGGACGGCGGACGGCGAGGCCCGGCTCCGCAAGTGAAAGCCGGGCCCCGGAGTCCGTCAGCGCCTCACGGGCAGCCGATGACGGCCTTGATGCGGGTCACGTCGGCGATCAGGCTGTTCGCCTGCGCGGTCGTGATGTACCCGCGCGTGACGGCGTAGCGCGCGAGGGTGGTGAACAGGTCCACGCCCATGCAGGCCATCTTCGTGTTCTTGGTGATCACGCAGGTGGCGATGCTCTGGAGCTGCGTCCGCAGGGCCGGAGCGACCGGGCTCAGGCCGCCCATCGTGCGCATCTTGTCGATGAGGTCGATGATCTGCTCGGGTGCGCCCTTCACGCGCACCGTGAAGCTGTTCACGGCGCTGTTGCCGCGCTGTCGCTCGCCGTGCAGTCGACGGTCGTCGTGCCGATCGGGAACCACGTGCCGGAGGGCGGAGCGCAGGTCAGCTTCGGGCTCGGGTCGCTGCTGTCGGCCGCGGTCACCGCGTAGCTGACGATCGCGCCCGTCTTCGCCGTGGCGTTCACGGTGATCGCGGCGGGCGTTGTTGATGAGCGGCGCCGTCTTGTCCACGGGGACGACGGTCACGCTGAACGTCGCGCTCGAGTCGTTCCCGGCATCGTCCTCGGCGTCGCACTTCACCGTGCTGGTGCCGACGGGGAACGTCCACCCCGACGGCGGTGCGCAGCTCAGGCTGGGCTCCGTGTCGCGGTCGTCCGTGACGGTGGCGGCGTACTTGACGTCCGCCCCCGCCGCGGAGGTGGCGTCGACGACCATCGGATCCGGCGTCGTGATGACCGGCGCCGTCGTGTCGGGAGGCGTCGGTGGCGTGCCGGTGTTGACCAGGACCGAGACGACCTCGCCGAACCGGTCGGCGACGACGACGTCCGGGAGCCCGGCGCCGTTCAGCTGCGCGATCGCGATCGACGACGGCGCGTCGCCTGCCGGGAACACCTCGCGCGGCGCGAAGCTACCCGCGCCGTTGCCGGCCAGCACCGAGACCGTGTCGGAGTCGGAGTCCGCGACCGCGAGGTCCTGGTGGTTGTCGCCGTTGAGGTCGCCGATGGCGAGCGAACGCGGGCCGTCGCCGGAGCCGAAGCCAGTCTGTCGGCTGAAGACTCCGCCGCCCTGGTTCAGGTACACCGAGGCGTAGTCGTTGAAGAAGTTCGCCACCGCGAGATCCGGGCGGCCGTCCTCCTTGAGGTTGCCGATCGCGACTGACTGCGGCCCATTGCCCGCGGAGTAGAGCTCCGGCGCCGCGAAGCCGCCGCTGCCGTTGCCCTTGACGATCGACATCATGTCGGCGGTGAGCAGCGCCACCGCGACGTCGAGGTCGCCGTCCTCATCGAGGTCGCCCAACGCGATTGACTCAGGGCCGTCACCTGCTGGCGCCGAGACGGCCGGCGCGAAACCGCCGTTGCCGTCGCCGAGGAGCAGCGAGAGATTGTCGGAGCCCTCGTTGCCGGTCATGACGTCCTGCTTGCCGTCGCCGTTGACGTCGCCGATTGCGACGGCCATCGGCAGGCTGCCGGCTGCGAACGAGGCGGCGGGCTCGAAGCCCCCGCCGGCCCTGGCGAACAGGATCGAGACGCTGCCCGCGCCCCGGTTGGACACAGCCAGGTCGGGCCTCGAGTCGCCGTTGAGGTCGCCGATCGCAGCCGCCGAGGGGGCCGCTCCCGCCGCGAAGGTCGCCGGCGGGTCGTAGCTGCCGCCGCTCCTGCCGTAGAGCACGCTCACGTTCTGCGACAGGTTGTTTACGACCGCGAGGTCGTTGATTGCGTCGCCGTTCAGGTCCGCGACGGCGACGGCCAGGGGCCTGGTACCGCCAACGGGGTAGCTCAGCGGCGGGTCGAGCGTGGCGGCCTGCGCGCTTGCAGCACCACCGAGTACCAAGGTCAACGTCGTGAAGGCAAGCGCGAGCGCACGATGGCGCACAACATCCGATGTGGTCAACGTTCGCTCCTTCGAGGAAGATGGCGCCCACGCCATCCCGAGTTCGATTTCGCGACCATAGACCCGGCAACTGTGGCTGTCACCAACCCGACACGAAAGCCTGTACCAGCGACCAGCTAGCCATCCGGCGAGCGCGCCCGCCCCGCGTGTCGGGTCGGGAAGGCGGCTATCATGGTCGGCCGCCTTGAAGACCTATGTCGCCACACCCCAGGACCGGGAGCGGAACTGGCTGCTTGTCGATGCCGAGGGCCAGACGCTCGGCCGGCTCGCGACCCAGATCGCCGACGCGCTGCGCGGCAAGCGCAAGCCGACGTACACCCCGCACGTGGACACGGGCGACTTCGTGGTCGTGGTCAACGCCGAGAAGATCTCGGTGACCGGCGCCAAGCGCGAGGAGAAGCTCTACCACCGCCACTCGGGCTATCCGGGCGGCCTGCGGACCCGCACGCTCAACGACATGCTCGAGCGGCGGCCCGAGGAGGTCATCCGCCTCGCGGTGCGCGGGATGCTTCCCAAGAACCGGCTCGCCCGCAAGCAGATCACGAAGCTCAAGATCTACGCGGGCCCCGACCACCCGCACGAGGCGCAGAAGCCGCAACCGATGGAGATCAAGACTTGAGCGCCGAGGACCGCAACGAGTCAGGCGAGCCGGAGGAGCTGGAGGGCGACGAGGCAGGCGCGCCGGAGCCCGAGGCCGAGCAGGAGCAGCCCGCCGCCGAGGCGGAGCAGGAGCAGCCCGCCGCCGAGGCCGAGCCGCCCGCCGAGGCCGAGCAGGAGCAGCCCGCGGCCGAGGCCGCCCCGCCCGCCGAGCCCGAGGACGAGCTCGAGGAGGTCGAGGCGACCCCGCGCGTCAAGCCCGAGATCCCGGGTGCCGACCTCGAGGTCGACATCGTCCGCGACGACGACTATCGCGAGTCCCGCTGGAGCGAGGAGGGCGAGGACGAGCTGGACGAGGACGCCTCCGAGCCCGAGGATGCCGAGCCGCAGCCGATCGCCGACGCGGCGATCGACCTGGCCGCCGGCGCGCGCTACACGGCGACCGGCAAGCGGAAGACCGCCGTCGCGCGCGTGATCCTGAAGCCGGGCACCGGCGCCTACGTCATCAACGGCCGCACGCTCGAGCAGCACTTCCCGCGCTTCACCCTGCAGCGCAACATTCGCCAGCCGCTCGAGCAGGTCGGCTACGACAGCCGGATGGACGTCATCGCCCGTATGCACGGCGGCGGCGTCTCGGCCCAGGCCGGCGCGCTCCGTCACGGCATCTCGCGGGCGCTGATCGAGGCGGATCCGAACCTGCGGTCCGAGCTCAAGCGGCGCGGCTTCCTCACGCGCGACGCGCGCGTGAAGGAGCGCAAGAAGGCCGGCCTCAAGAAGGCCCGCAAGCGGCCGCAGTTCTCGAAGCGTTAGTGGCCTCGGCCACGCACGCCAGCCGAACGCTCTTCGGGACCGACGGCGTCCGCGGCCTCGCGGGCGAGTTCCTCTCCGCCGAGCTCGCGCTCGCGCTCGCGCGCGCCGCGACCAGCCGGATCCAACGCGACGAGCCGGCGCGCGTGCTGGTCATCCGCGACACGCGCGAGAGCGGCGAGATGCTCGAGGCCGCGGTCGCGGCCGGGATCGCCGCCGCGGGCGGCGAGGCGCTGCTGGCCGGCATCCTGCCGACTCCAGGCGCGCCGCTCCTGATCGGCCGCTTTGGCTTCGACCTCGCAGCCGTGCTGTCGGCCTCGCACAACCCGTACCAGGACAACGGCATCAAGTTCTTCGGCGGCGACGGCTTCAAGCTCTCCGACGCCACCGAGGCCGAGATCGAGGCGCGGATGGCCAATCCCTCCCCGGCGCCGCGGGTCGGCCGCGTCCGCCGCTTCCACGGCGCGCTCGAGGACTACCTGCGCGCGCTGCACGAGCGCTTCGCCGACCTCGACCTCACCCGCCGCCGCGTCCTCCTCGACTGCGCCAACGGCGCCACCTACGAGGCCGCCCCCGAGATCTTCCGCCGCCTCGGCGCGCACGTCGACGTCATCGCCGCGGCGCCCGACGGGCGCAACATCAACGCCGGGTGCGGCTCGACCCACCTGGACACGCTACGTGACGCGATGGCCCGCGGGGAGCACGACGCCGGCTTCGCGTTCGACGGCGACGGCGACCGCGTCCTGGCCGTCGACCGCACCGGCGCGGTCGTCGACGGCGACGAGCTGATCGCGCTGGCCGCCACGCACCTCGCCGTCGACGGCGTGGCGGTGACCGTGATGACCAACTACGGCTTCCACGCGGCGATGCGCGACGCGGGCATCGACGTCGCCACCACGAGCGTCGGCGACCGCTACGTGCTCGAGGCGCTGCGCGAGCGCGGCTGGCGGCTCGGCGGCGAGCAGTCCGGCCACATCATCGACATGGGGTTCGTGCCCTCGGGCGATGGCATCGCCGCCGCTCTGCTCGCCATGGAGGGCCTCGAGGACGGGGACCTGCACGACCGCCACGCGATGGAGAAGCTGCCCCAGAAGCTCGTCAACGTCCGCGTCCGCGACCGCGGCGCCCTCGAGGGCGCGGCGATCGTGCACGACGCGGTCGAGCGCGAGGCCGCCGTCCTCGAAGGCCGCGGCCGGGTGCTCCTGCGCCCGAGCGGGACCGAGCCGCTCGTCCGAGTGATGGTCGAGGCTCCGACCGCCGACGAGGCGGAAAGCGTTTGCGCGCGCCTCGTCGCAGTGGTCGAGGGCGAGCTCACCTGACCGGACGTCCAGTCCGCGCCGGAGGAGCGCTCGTTTCGAACTAGAATGATCGTCTCCGGGGCCCTGCTGGCCTCCTGGGGCGATCGGAAGCGCGGAGAAAGGAGGCCGGGCCCATGTGCGGCATCGTCGGCTACGTCGGACAGCGCTCGGTGCAGGAGATCCTGCTCGAAGGGCTTCAGAAGCTCGAGTACCGCGGATATGACTCGGCGGGCATCTCGATCCAGTCGGAGGGCGAGCTGTCCAGCATCCGCGCGGTCGGGAACCTGAGCGCGCTCCGCGCCGCCGTCGACTCGGCCGAGGCCGGGAGCATGAACGGTGCCGTCGCCGTCGCCGCGCCGCCGGCCACCACCGGCATCGGCCACACCCGCTGGGCCACGCACGGGCGCGTCTGCGAGGAGAACGCGCACCCGCACTTCGACTCCGACAACCGCGTCCATATCGTGGTCAACGGGATCGTCGAGAACTACATGGAGCTCAAGCAGGAGCTCCTGGCCGAAGGCGCCGAGTTCACGTCGGAGACCGACGTCGAGGTCATGGCGCACCTGATCGCCCGCGAGTTCGACCGTGTCGGCGACCTCACCGAGGCGGTCCGCGTCGCCTACAACCGCCTGCGCGGCCACTACGCGCTCGTGGCGGTCGCCGCCGACGAGCCCGGCGTCATCGTCGGCGCCCGCAAGGAGTGCCCGCTGATCGTCGGCCGCGGCGATGGCGAGCAGTTCCTCGCGTCCGGCATCCCCGCCTTCCTGGCCCACACGCGCCAGGTTCAGTACATCGAGGACGACGAGATCGTCGTCGTACACGCCGACGGCGTGGAGTTCCTGACCGCGGCCGGCGAGCCCGTCGAGCGCCCGATCGAGACGATCGACTGGGACGCCGAGGAGGCCGAGAAGGGCGGCTACGAGACGTTCATGCTCAAGGAGATCCACGAGCAGGCGGACGCCGTCGCCGAGACGATCGCCGACCGCACGACGCGCGCGGACGGCGTCGACCTGCCCGAGCTCGACCCCGAGCTGCTGCGCGGGGCGCGCCGGATCGTCATCGTCGCCTGCGGGACCTCCTACCACGCGGGCCTGATCGGCCGCTACGCGATCGAGGAGTGGGCGCGCGTGCCGGTCGAGATGGACATCGCGTCCGAGTACCGCTACCGCAACCCGATCGTCGGCCCCGGCGACCTCGTCATCGGCATCACGCAGTCCGGCGAGACCGCCGACACGCTGGCCGCGATGCGACTCGCGCGCTCGCGCGGCGCGAACGTGCTCGCGGTGACGAACATCATGGGCTCGCAGGTGACGCGCGAGGCCGACGGCGTGCTCTTCACCCGCTCCGGCCTCGAGATCTCCGTCGCCGCCACGAAGACCTTCACGGCGCAGGTCGCCGCGATGTACCTGCTCGCGCTGCGGCTCGCGGAGGTGCGCGGCGAGCTCTCCGCCGACCGCCGGCGCGAGCTGGTGTCGCAGATCAAGCGGCTGCCGCACGCGATCGCGGAGATCCTCGAACGCGGCTCGGAGGACGTCGACCGCGTCGCCGAGCGGTTCAAGGACGCGCAGTTCTTCCTCTACCTCGGCCGCCACGCCGGCCTTCCGGTGTGCCTCGAGGGCGCGCTCAAGCTCAAGGAGATCTCGTACACGGCCACCGACGCCTACGCGGCCGGCGAGATGAAGCACGGCCCGATCGCGCTGCTCGACGAGGGCACGCCGGTCGTCGTGGTGGCGACCGACTCGCCGGTGCTCGACAAGGTGATCTCGAACATGCAGGAGGTCCGCGCCCGCGGCGCCGCCGTGATCGCGGTCGGCGGCGACAGCGTCGCCGCGCACGCCGACGCCGTGCTGCGGGTTCCCGAGGCCGACTGGATGCTGCAGCCGCTGCTGGCGGTGATCCCGCTGCAGCTCCTGGCCTACCGGATCGCCCGGCTGCGCGGCCTCAACGTCGACCAGCCGCGCAACCTGGCCAAGACCGTCACCGTGGAGTAGGGCCGGCGCCGCCTCGCAGGCGGCGCAGCTCCGCCTCGGCGGCCTCGGCGCGCCGGCGCAGCGCGGCGTGCTCGAGCAGCAGGCCGAAGCGCGCGCCGAGCTCGTCGCGTGCCAGCGGCTCGGCGATGAAGTCCTGCGCGCCCGCCGCCTGGAGGCCCGAGCGCACCGCCGCGTCGCCGCCCCGCTCGACCAGCGCAACGCGCAGCACGCCGGCGAGCCGCCACTCGCGGGCCATGCGGTCGAGCAGCGCGGTCGCGCTGCCCTCCCCGTCGAGCCGGCCGATGACCACCATGTCGGGCTGGAGGTCGGTCGCCAGCCGCAGCGCCTCGGTCGCCTCGGTGGCCGTGAACACGCCGGCCCGGCCTTCGAGCGCGTCGGCCAGCGACACCGTGCGCTCGGGGTCGCGGTCGACGAGCAAGACGGACGGAAGGTCCAGCTCGGGGAGCGCGGCCGGCGCGCGGCCGGCGAGCTCGGCCTCGAGGTGCTCCTTGACGTACTGCGTACGACGCGCGGCGGCGAGCTGCTGCGAGAGCCGCATCGGGGCGGGCTCCGAGGCCGCCGGCTCGCGCGGGATACGGACGGTGAAGAGCGCGCCGCCCTCCGGCGCCTCGCCGATGGCGACGGTGCCGCCGTGCAGCGCCACGAACTCCCTGACGATCGCGAGGCCGAGCCCGGTGCCCGAGCGGCCGTTGTCGGCGGTGCGGTAGCGCTCGAACAGCACCTCGCGCTGCTCGGGCGGGACGCCGACGCCGCTGTCGGCGACCTCGATCACCGCCGCGTCGCCGTCGATCGCGAGCGTGCAGCGGGCGGCGCCGCCGGCGGCGGCGAACCGCAGCGCGTTGGCCAGCAGGTTCGACACCACGCGGCTGATGCGCTCGGGGTCGAACCGCGCGGGCGCCCGGTCCGGCGTCTCGACCACGAGGCGGACGCCCCGGTCGGACGCCAGCGCGTCGAACTGCTCGGCGACCGACCGCACGTTGGCGGCGAGGTCGTCGTCGACGAGCGCCAGCCGCGCCTCGCCGTGGTCGCGCCGGACCTGCTCGAGCATGGCGTCGACCTGCTCGAGCGCGTCCAGCGCCGCCAGGCGGATGCCCTGGGCCTCGGTCTTGACGATGTCGCGCCGCGGGTGGCGCTGCAGGCGCTCGGCGCGCGTGAGCACGATCTGCATCGGGGCGCGGAGGTCGTGCGAGAGCTCGGCGAGCAGCTGCTCGCGGAAGTTGTGGATGCGGGCGAGGCGGTCGGTGAGGACCGACAGCTCGGCGTTCTGGCGCGCGATCCGCTCCTCCGCCCGCTTGCGGTCCGACACCTGGCGGCCCTCGGCGACGATGAAGGCGACCCGCCCGTCCGCGGCCCGCAGCGGCCGCAGGACGAGGTCGACGGTCTCCGACACGGTGCCGCCGCTCCCCATCATCAGCTCGACGTCGAAACGCGAGAGGCGGCCGTCGGCCGCGAGCTCGAGCGCGCGACGCAGGTCGGCCTGGACCTCCTCGGAGTGCCGGCACCAGGGCGTCTGCCAGAGATAGCTGCCGATCACCTCGTGGCGGTCGAGCCCGGCCGAGGTCAGCGGCGCGTCGGTCACGTCGAGGATCCGGCCGTCGTCACGCAGAAGCGCGATGAAGCTCGTCGCCTTGGCAAGGGCGACCTGCGCCATGAGGTGTCGCGCCTCGGGATCCGTCTCCGGGTTCGTCACCTCGTCTAGGCGCGCTTGCAAAGCGCTTTGGGCGTCGATCGACGCCCGCCATGGATCGAGCCGTCCTTGCCTCATGTCCTTGTTATCGACGCACTGGTCCGCCGGATGCAGCCAACAGTCGTCGAGGTGGAAGCCTACCCGAGGTAGGTAAGTGCTGCCGAAAAAAGGTTCTTTACCGGTCAGGCCGCCATGAGCTGCCGCTCGACCGGGGCGATGAGCAGGCCCTGCAGCTGCGCCCAGCGGCTCGCCTCGGTCCGGTTGGACACGCCGAGCTTGCGGTAGATGTTCGAGAGGTGGAACTTCACCGTCTGCTCGGTGACCCACAGCATACGGGCGAGCTGGGCGTTCGAGTGCCCCTCGGCGACGAGCTGGAGGATCTCCAGCTCGCGGCGGGTCAGGCCCGGGTCGTCGTCCGGCGGCGCGGCGGTTGCCGCCGCGAGCGGCCGGTCGCCGGCGATGAAGATCGAGTGCTCGAAGGTCTGCCGCACCGCCGACGCGAGGTCATCGGGGTGGGCAGACTTGAACACGTAGGCGTAGGCGCCCGCCTCGAACGCTGCGTCGATGTGCTCGCGGTCCTCGTACATCGACAGCACGATGACCCTGAGGTCCGGAACCCGCTCGCGCGCCAGCCGGACGAGTGCGAGGCCGTCGATCTCGTCGTCACCCATCTTGATCCCCGTGATGAGCACGTCGGGCCGAAGCTCCGTGATGCGGCTCGCGGCGGCGTTCGACGACGACAGCTTCGCCTGGATCTGGACCTTGGCGCGCTTGACGACGTGCTCGACCGTGTCCAGCCACAACGGGTGCTGGTCGACCAGGACCGCTGTCCGTGTTTCCGAGTGCATGCTCATCGACCGAGTTCCGCCTTCCTTGACCGCCGAGGGGTATCCACCAGCTTGGCCCTGATCGGGAGTCGAGTAAAGGGAGCGAACTAGCCGATCGGCCAGTTCACGCGGCGCGCGGCAGGGCCCGCTCGGCCCCGGAGACCTGCACGCGGGCGCCGGCGGCCTCCAGCGAGGCGTCAACTGCCTCGATCATGCGGACGACCTCGATTCCGACCTCGGACGACGAGCGCGGCACCGTGCCGCACCGGATCGCCGAGCAGAAGTCCTCGATCTCGCGGTAGAGCGGCTCGGCGACCTCGACGCGCGGCGACACGATGTCACCGGTGCGGTACGTGAGCTTGTACTCGCCGAACGTCTCGGGGTTGGGCAGGTCGGCGCCCGAGTCGAAGACCCGGATGGGCTCGGAGCTCGTGTCGTCGTACATCACCATCTTCCGCGAGCCGACGACCGTCGTGCGGCGCAGCTTGCTCGGCGCCAGCCACGAGAGCTCGACGTGGGCGACGGTGCCCGACGGGAACTCGAGGTTGATGAACGCGACGTCGGGGATGTTCGGGATGACACAGCCCCGGCTGAGCGCGCTCGCGTACGACGGCGTCTCGCCGAGCCAGTACCGCAGGATCGAGAAGTCGTGCGGGCCCAGGTCCCAGGCCACGCTGACGTCCGGCTGGTGCAGGCCGAGGTTCACGCGGCTCGTCGAGATGAAGTAGATCTCGCCCAGCTCGCCCCGCGCGATGAGGTCGCGGACCATCATCACGGGAGGGCTGTACAGGAACGTGTGCCCCGGCATCAGCACGAGGCCGAGCCGGTCGGCGAGGTCGATCAGGTCGGCGGCCTCGGCCGAGGACGCGGCCAGCGGCTTCTCGACGAAGACGTGCTTGCCGGCGCGCAGCGCGGCGGCCGCCATCGGGTGGTGCTTCGACACCGGCGTGGCGATCACGACCGCGTCGACCTCGTCGTCGGCCAGCACCTCGCTGAAGCTTGTCGTGCCGCGGACGGCGGGATACCGGCGCCTGATGGTCTGGACGGCGTCGGGCCGAAGGTCGCACACGACGACGGGCTCGGCCCCTTCGAACTCGTTGATGTTGCGGACGAGGTTCGGGCCCCAGTAGCCAAGGCCGGCGACGGCGATGCGGACGGGGTCGGGCATCAGGCGGTTCCCTTTCGGCGCAGCACGTGCATCGGCGTGCGCAGGATCAGCCAGAGGTCGAGGCCGAGCGACCAGCCCCTGGCGTAGTTGACGTCCATGTCGAGCGCCTCGCCGAACGTGGAGAGGGCGCGCGCGCTCACTTGCCACATTCCGGTCAGGCCGGCCGGCACGCGGAAGCGCTCGAAGTGGTGCGGCTGGAAGAGCTCGGTCTCCCAGGCCAGGCAGGGCCGCGGGCCGACGAGCGACATGTCGCCGCGCAGGATGTTGATGAGCTGGGGCAGCTCGTCAAGGCTCGTCCTGCGCAGCGTGCGCCCGAACGGCGTTACGGCGTCGTACCGGTCGGGCTTATAGAGGCCGTTCGCGTTCACTGCGGCACCGGAGGTCATCGTCTGCTTGATGTACTCGCGGTGCGGCGTGTCGTCGGCGTCGGTCACCATCGTGCGGAATTTCAGGACCGTGAACTCGCGGCGGTCCTTGCCCAGACGGGTCTGACGGAAGAAGACCGGCCCGGGCGATTCGCGGCGGATGCGCCACGCGGCGTAGGCGAAGAGCGGGGCGGTCGCGAGAAGCCCGATCGAGGCGCCGACGATGTCCACGGTGCGCTTGATCAGCACCGAGAACGGGAAGCGCTTGACGGTCGGCAGGCCGAGGATCGGCAGCCCCTCGACCGTGTAGAGCTTGGCGTGGGGGCCGACGCCCTCGAACAGGCGCGGTACGACGTCGATCTGCACGTCGAGGTCGCGCAGCGTGCGCATCATCTCGATCGTCTGCTCGTGCTTCTCGCCCGAGAAGGCGATCACGACGCGGTCGACGTCGAGGGCCTTCACGAGGTCCGGCAGCGCGTCGGGGCTGCCGAGGATCGGGAGGCCTTCCAGGTCGGCGCGCATGTCGCGGGGGTCGGCGTCGACGAGGCCGACCAGGTTGATCCCGTACTCGGAGTGCAGCTTGAGCTTGCGCGCGACCAGCTGGCCGACGTCGCCGGCGCCCACCACGACGGTGTTCTGCAGGTAGATCGGGCTGCGGCGGCAGACCGCGCGCGCTGCCGCCCGCGAGACCGTGAGCGCGGCGATGGCGCAGGCCCAGAAGAGGGCGAGCTTGTCGAGGTTCGGGTAGGCGATGTTCGTGAGCCACGACGCCAGGATCAGCAGGAAGGCGCCGACGGTGACGAGGTGGAAGACGCCGACCAGGTCCTCGAGCGTCGTGTGGTCGGCTCGCTCCTCGTCGTGGTCGTAGAGCCGGTAGAGCTTCGCGAACACGAGCCACAGCGGCAGCGTCGCGACGAAGACGACGTACTCGCTGCCGATCGTGAGCGAGTCGGCCGCGCCGCTGGAGCCGAACAGGAGCTCCGTCAGGACGAAGGCGATCGCCAGCCCCGTCACGTCGGCGACGATCAGGCCGCGCCGCACGAGCGCGCCGCGGCGCTTGACGGCGGAGGTCTGCCGGTGCGCGAGAACGTCGAGCGTGCGCTGGTCGATCCCGGCCGGGAGGGACAGTGCGCCGTCCGTGGCGCCGGTCATTGTCTGAGGGCTCCCGTCATCTTGGTGCCGACACTAGATGCGCTCGCCGCGGATGAGGCTGGCCGCATGGCTAGTTATGCGCCGTAGCGGGCCTCGTAGCGCCCGGGCGAGGCGTCGAAGAAGGCGTACGCCACGCCCTTGATCGTGCGTGCGGTGAGCGCCACCGGGCTGCCGTCGCGGGTCAGCGTCGTGAGGTTCCCCGTCGTCGACTGGATCGGGAGCATGCCCCGGATCCCCGTCGCCCCGGGCGCCACCGTCACCGTGAAGCCCAGGTGGCCGCCGCTCCACGTGAACGCCTTGAACGCCGAGCCGTTGCGGCCCTCCACCCAGCGGAGCGCCTGCCGCGCGGAGATGATCGGCACGGCGCGGGCCTGCGCCGACGCGAGGATCGCGTCCGAGCCGGCCGACACGACGTTGTCGGTGTGCATGTTGGCGGTGAACATGCCGTAGTAGCCCTCGGCGCCGATCGCGTGGTCGAGCAGGAAGTCGATCGCGAACTGGGTCTGCGGGACCGTGAAGCCCTCGTCGTTGAGGTGGGTGTGGGCCTGGTAGACGTCGATCACGCCGCCCTGGAGGTCCGCGAACTTCATCGGCATGCCCGAGCCGGTCATGAACCCGGGGTAGCCGCCCCAGCCGGGGATCACCTCGCCCGTGGCCGTCGTCCGGTCCGGCGGGAAGTGGTAGTAGTTCGTGTCAAGGCGGATGCCGTGCGCCGCCTCGATCTTCGCGTGCGAGTCCCAATCCGGCCACGACACGCAGTGGAAGCGCGACGTCGTGGGCGTCGGCACGCTCGTGTACTTGGCCGCGAACTGCGCCAGCCGGTTGGTGTAGAAGCCGTCGAGCTCGGAGTACGTGGGGTTGGTGCAGCCGGCCTTGAACGGGTGCAGGGCGACCTCGAAGCCGTCGGCCTCGAACGCAGCGGCCTGCGCGTTGGTGAGCGGACTGTCGGGATAGATGTACGACGTCATCCGCGCGCACTCCCAGTTCTCCACCGAGCACCCGGCCGGGCTGGCCGACTTGTAGTGGTTGAACCGGCCGGCCGTGCCGCCGTCCGCATGGTCGTCGCCGGTCATGATCACGGCGGCCTTCTCACCGCGCGGCAGGTACCAGAAGCGCGGCACCGGCGTGCGGTCGCGGTTCGTGAACGTGATCACGTTCGCGAACAGCCGCTGCAGTTCGTCGGCCTGCGGGATCTGGATCTTGCTGAGGTCGACCCAGTTCGGCTCCGTGGCGCCGTAGAAGAGGTCGTTCGTGCGGATCGAGTTCGTGAAGCCGTCGCGCTCGATCCCCGCCCAGGCCGGGTTGCCCTGGCGGGTGAGCGAGATCGAGCGGGCAAGGTCGAAGGTGAACGCCGCCGCCTGCCCGCCGCTGGTGCCGACGCTGCGCAGAGACACGGCGGGGCTCGACGTCGGGCTCGACGCGTCCGAGTAGAGCGTCGCCACCGCCGTAGTGCCCGCGTTGAGCGCGTAGCGATCGGCCCTGCCGTGGTACTGGATCGACTCGGCGACGATGCCCGCGCCAGGAGCGGCGCCCGTGCTGACGCGCAGGTAGCCTCCTTCGAGCGTCGTGCCCGTATCGGTGAGCCCGAGCAGGCCGGCGAGCTGCTTGTCCGGCGAGAGCGAGATGAGGTTGCCGCCGGCGGTCACCCAGTTCGTGAGCGCCGTGACCTGCGACGCGGTCACGGGGACGTCTCCGAGCACCACCACATCGAAGTTCGACAGATACGCGGCGTCGACCAGCGACACGTCGTTGATCGAGAAGCCGTTGAGGCCCTCCGCTCGCATGATCTCGCCGACGTACGTGCTGTACGGGTTCGACGGCGAGTCGACCACGAGGATGGGCGGCGGCGTCGGCTCGGTGGTGAACGACCATGAGTGGTCGGTCGCGAGCGCGTTGCCGGCGACGTCCATCACGCGCGCCCCGGAGGCGCCGCCCTCGAGCGTCGCCGTATAGCGCGTGTTGTGCCGGAGGGCGCTCGTCGGCCGCAGCGTCGCCTTGCCAGTGGCCGCGTTGTAGGTGACGGTCGCCGGCACCACGACGTTGGACGGGTCGCGCAGAGCGAACGTGCTGGTCGTGATGCTGGCCGGATCCATCGCCTCGCTGAACGTGGCGGTCACGGAGGTGCCGACGCCGAGGCCGGCGGCTTCGGGGTCGGGCGTGACCGCGGTGGCCGTCGGCGCCTTGGAATCGGGCGTGACGCCCGTGATCATGTCCGTCTGGATCTCGTCTGCCGGCAGCGCGCGGTCGTAGATCCGCACCTCGTCGATGAGGCCGTCGAAGTACTCGCCCCAGGTCTCGTTGCCACCCACGTGCAGGGGGCTGTTGCTGGTGGCGATGAGCCCGGTGCGTGCGACGTTGGCGACCTGCGTCCCGTTGATGTACAGGCGGATCTGGGCGCCGTCGTACGTCGTGGCCAGGTGGGTCCATTCGCCATCGGGGAGCTTCGAGGTGCCCTTGACGGGCACGACGGACGAGCCGACGGTGAGCTCGCCGTTCGGCACGGCGGCGGCGCCGGTGTTCGCGTAGCCGCCGTAGACGAGGTTGCCGCCGTCGCGCTGCTTGAAGATCACGGTGCGCCATGCGCTGCCGAGCGAGTCGGGCCGCACCCACGCCGAGAAGGTGACCCCCGTGGTCACGTCGAGCGTCGGCGAGTCCGGCACGGCGATCATGTCGTCGACACCGTCGAAGTTCAGCGCACCGCCGATCCTGCCGATCGGAGCCCACGTGGCCCCGCCCTTCGAGCCGCCGTTGCCGTTGCCGGAGGCATCGCCGACGGTGCTTCCCGTCCCTTCGTCGAAGCCGTAGCTCGCCACGAGGCCCGGAGGCGGCGTGGTCGTGTTGTCGACCTGCACGGACACCGTGTCCGACATGCGCTGGTTGCCGGAGGCGTCGGTGGCGCGAGCGGAGAGGGTGTGGGGACCGTTGGCCGTCGTGCGCGTGTTCCAGGAGACCGAGTACGGCGCGCTGGTGTCCGGGCTGCCGAGCGCCTGGCCGTCGAGCAGGAATTGCACGTTCGCGACCGCGTCGTTGTCCGCGGCGCTCGCGTTCACGTTGATCGCGCCTGCGACAGTCGTGCCACCGGCGGGCGCCGTCACGGAGACGGACGGAAGCTCGGTATCGGGCGCGGCCGTCCCGCTCGCCTCGCCGGAGGCATCGCTGACGTTGCCCGCACGGTCCTGGGCGGTGACGCGGTAGTAGTACGTGTTCGGGGGAAGGCCGGAGTCCGCGTAGCTCGTCGCCGTGGGCTGCGCGACGCGGTTGGCCGAGCTCGGGGTGAAGCCCGGCGTCGTCGAGCGGTGGACGTTGTAGCGCGTGACGCCCACGTCGTCGGTCGCCGCCGTCCAGTTCAGCGTCACTCGGCCGACCGAGCCGATGGCCGCCAGGTTGGTGGGGGCGCTGGGCTTGGTGGTGTCCGGAGTCGAGACGCTGGTGTTCATGTCCGCCTCGATGTCTGCCTGGGGCAGCGCGCGGTCGTAGATCCGCACCTCGTCGATGAGGCCGTCGAACCGCTCGCCCCAGATCGCGTTGCCGCCGATGCGCAGGGCGCCGGTGGACGTGGTGATCGGGCCCGTTCGGGCGGAGCTGGCGACCTCGACGCCGTCGATGTAGAGCCGCTGCTCCGAGCCGTCGTACGTGTAGGCGAGGTAGCTCCACGCCGCCAGCGGCAGCGGGCTGGTCCCGCGCACGCTCGACACGGTCGACCCGACGGTCACCTCGCCGGCGGGCTTCGGCCCGGGCGAGAGCTGGTTGTCATGCGCGTAGAGCCCGTACGCGATGTTCGCCGGGCGCTCCTTGAAGATCACCGTGCGCCAAGCGCCGTTGAGGACGTCCGGCCGCACCCAGGCCGACAGCGTCAGCCCGGTCGTGAGGTCGAGCGAGTCGGCGTCGGCGACGTTGACGATGTCGTCGACGCCGTCGAACTCGAGCGCGCCGCCGATGCGGCCGTCGGTCCGCCATGTCGCTCCGGCGACGGTTCCGTCGTTGCCGATGCCGGACGAGTCGATCGCCGTCGAACCTGCGCCGTCGTCGAAGCCATAGCCGGCGACCAACCCGTCTGCAGGCGGCGCGCTGGTGTTCTCGACGGTGACCTGCACCGGATTGGACATCCGCGTGTTGCCGGAGCGGTCGGTCGCCTTCGCCTTGAGCGTGTGGGGGCCGTTGGCCGCGGAGCGGGTGTTCCACGGCGCCGACCAGGGTGCCGTCGTGTCCTCGGCGCCGAGCGGCTGGTCGTCGAGGTAGAACTGCACGCCGGTGACGGCGTCGTTGTCCGTCGCGTTGGCGGTCACGGACAGGGTGCCGGAGACCGTCGCGCCGGCGGTCGGAGCGGTCAGCGAGACCGCGGGCTCGGTCGTGTCGCAGGCAGCGGTCGAGGCCGTGATGGAGGTGCGTGGCGAGCTGTTGCCCGCGGCGTCGCGGGCCTCCAGCCCGATCTGGTACGTGGACGAGCACGACAGGGTGTCGATGGTGTGCGTCGTCAGCGTCGTCGTGCCGTAGGGCGCGTCGTTGACGAACAGCTCGTAGCGGTCGACCCCGCGGTCGTCGCTCGACGCCGTCCACGAGGTGGAGATCGAGGTGGGCCCCGACCCGGTTGCGGTGAAGTTCTGCGGCGTCGTCGGCGGCAGCGTGTCGGCCGTGCCGGCCACGGCCGTGTTCATGTCCGTGACGATCTCGGCGCTGCTCAAGGCGCGGTTGTAGACGCGCACCTCGTCGATCTGGCCTTTGAAGTACTCCGGGTAGATCAGGGTGCCGCCGATACGCAGCGGTCCGCTGCCGATCGTCACAGGGCCCGTCCGACCGGTCTGCGCCATCAGGGTCCCGTTGACGAACAGGCGGAAGGCGCCGCCGTCGTACGTGCCGGCCAGGTGTGTCCACGTGTTCGCGGGCAGCTGGGCGGTCCCGTCGACCCAGCGCAGCCTCCCGGCCATCTGGACGATGTACTTCGGCGTCGCGGCGCTCGTTTCCGCGTAGAGCGCGTACACCAGCGCGGTGGCGGCCTCCTTCATGATCACCGACCGGTAGCGCGTGAGCTCGGTCGGGCGCACCCACGCCTCCAGCGTCATGGCCGTCGTGAGGTCGAGCGAGTCGGAGTCGGGGACGTTCACGAGGTCGTCGACGCCGTCGAACGTCAGTGCGTTTCCGAAGCGGCCGGACGTTGTCCACGTCGGGCCGGCGACCGTACCGGTGTTGCCCGTGCCGGAGTTGTCCGCGGCGACGTTCCCGGATCCCTCCTCGAAGCCGTACGCCGCCTTCAGGCTCGGGTCGCTCGGGCTCACGGCGTTCGCGGCCGCGGGCGCGAAGGCGCCGACGAAGAGCAGGAGGGCGAGCGCCGCCAGAGGGCGACCCAGACGCCGTTGATGGCTGCGTGCGGTGATAGGTGTCATGGCATGATCCATCCGGCGTCCGTTGCCCTTGTGTCGCATTCTTGGCGCCGCCTCAGGCGGCGACAATGACCAGAAGTTCAGGTTGGCCTGTCACTTTTTGAGCTTCAGGACCATCGGCGGAAGAGCGCAGACGTTCCCCGCGGCGTCGCTGGCGGAGCTGCGGAGCGTGACGATCACCGAGCGGGCCGCCTTGAAGGCCTTGCGCGCCTTGGCGCTGAGCTTGACGGCGACCGTCGCCGGCGCCGCCGAGGACGCCTTCGCGCTGCCGATCCGGACCGCCGACTTCGCGCGGGGATCGATCTTGAGCTTGCGCGCGGTCGCCTTGTCGACCATCAGCTCGAAGGAGGCGGTGCACGACTCGCCGCACGAGAATCGCACCCGGAGACCGCCGGTCCGGACCCCGGCAAGCTTCTTCGTCCCCGTGGGCGCAGCCTTGAGCGAGGGCGGCTGAACGTCCGTGGGCGTGGCGGTCGCGCCGCCGCCGGTCGCCGTGGTGCCGCCGCTCGTCGTGGTGCCGCCGCTGGTCGTGGTGCCGCCGCCACCGGTGCCGCCGCCACCGGTGCCACTGCCAGGATCGCCGCCGCTGTCGCTGCGCTCGAGCCGGACCTGGATCTCGTCGCCGGAGGGCGGGAACGAGCGCTCGGTGCCGGTGTTCGGGCGGTAGTCGGGGTCCTTCGTCACGGTGACGCGGAAGGTCCCGCCGTAGACGTTCCAGGCGAAGCGGCCGTCGGGGCCCGTGGTCTGCGGGTTGGCGGCCGGCGCCACGCACGTGTCGCTGGCATCGACGTCGTGCCACTGGCCGCCGGCGTCGATGCGTTGCAGCCGTACCGTGGCGCCCTGGATCGGCGCGCCGGAGGTGTCCGAGACGACGCCGCGGGGGCCGGCGACCGGCTGGATGGTCACGTCGAACCCGACGGCGGCGGACTCCAGCGACCCGTCCGTGGCCTTGATCGTGAAGTGGTCCACGTGGTTGCAGCCCGCGGCGGGCTCGTACACGACGCCGCCCGACTCGTCGAACGTGACCTCGCCGCTCTGCGGCGCCGTCACGACTTCCGGGATCAGGGCGTCACCGTCGGGATCGCTGCACGGCGCGGGCGCCACCCCGCTGCCGCCCGCATCGACGTCGAGCGAGTCGCCGACGCACACGGGCGCGCCGTTCGGTGCGGTGACCTGGATGTCCTGGGTGTAGTGGTCGCTCTCTCCGCCGGTGCCGCGGACGCTGTACGTGAACTGGTCTGGACCGGGGACCGCCGGTGCGCTGTAGGTGCGCGACGCCTGCGCCGAGGCGCCGATCGGGCTGAGCGTGCCCGTCGGCGGGCGAACGATGTTGTACGTCAGGGGACCCAGGTTCGGATCGGCGCAGCTCAGCTCGATCGTCACGGTGCCGCCGGCGGGGACGACCTTAGTCGGCTGCTCCTCACACATCGGTGCCACCGACTCGACGACCTCGATCTCGAAGGAGGTCACCGCTGACTGGAGCCCGCGCTCGTCGGTGGCGACGAACGTGAACGAGTCGGATCCGAGCTCGTCGACGGCCACGTAGCTGAGCGTGGCGGCGGGGCCGTCGGGCGTGACGCTGCCGGGCTGCGGCCGATCTTGGCGCGTGAAGGTCAGCTTGTCATCGTCGACGTCGGTGCAGTGGGCGGCGAGCGGGAGCGGCGTCGTCGTCCCGCGCTCGACCATGAACGGGACGCCCGGGCTCGTGCACACCGGCCGGGAGTTGAAGTTGCTCGAGATCTGGGCGCCGATCAGCACCGGGGCGCTCGGTCCGACGGCGTTGCGCGCCCGCACCTGGAAGCTGTCGTCGCCCGGCTCGGTTCCGGACCGGTAGGTGAACTGGCCCGGGACGCCGGTGGGCACGAGCGTGCCCTTCGCCGGCGGCTGGACGATCTCGTAGGTCTGCGGATCGCCCTGGGGGTTCGTGCAGTTCGTCGTGAACGTCACGCTGCGCTGCGGCCGGAGCTGGAGCGCTGCGAGTGGGAAGCACTCGGGGACCTGGGGAGCGCGGGCCTCCACGGGGTACTCGAACGGCCCTTGCGTGCTCCTGCCGTCGGTGACGCGGTACGTCACGATGTCGAAGCCGACGTGCGCAGCGCCGGCGCTGTACCGCAGGAGCCCGTTCTCAGCCACAAGCGTGCTGTGCTGCGGAGACCCGGCGGGCTCGTACGTGAGCAGATCGCCGTCCGGATCCGTGCAGTGCGGGAACAGCGTCTGGGTCCGGCCCGCATACACGACCTGTGCCCCGGGCGGATCGTCGCATCGGGGCTCCTGGTTGGCGGCGGGATCGATCGCGATCTCCTGCACCGCCGGAGGTCCGAAGACTCCCTCGGCGCCGGCCTTGAAGGAGAACGAGTCGGTGCCGGTCGCGCCGGCGTTCGCCGCGTACCGGAAGCCGTGCGCGGTCGCCGTGACGGTGCCCTTCGACCCCTGCTGGACGATAGTGAGCCCGATGGCGCCGGTGATTCCGGGCGGGAGCGTGCAGTCCGCGACGAACTCGTGCGACGCGCCCGGACGGACCGACACGGGCGGCTCAGGCGAGCAGAACGGGGTGTTGGCGACGTGCAGGCGCTGCCTTGCCGGTGTCGTCAGGTCACCGTCGGAAGCGGTGATGTCGAAGCCGTCGGCGCCGGTGAACGACCCGCCGGGGGTGTACGTGAGCCGGCCTTCGTCGATCTCGCTGATCGTGTTGCCGGCGGCCGGCCCGGTTCCGGGCTTGACCGCGATCTCCAGGTCCTGGTCCTGGAGGTCTGGGTCCGTGCAGGCGGAGGCGACGAACACGTCTGCCGGCTGGCCGACCGCCGTGTGGACGGTCTCGGGGTCGCACTGGGGCGCGTGGTTGCGGGTGACGAGGATGGTCAGCTCGAACGGCTCGCTCCAGGCGACGCCGTCGGACGCCCGGGCCTGCAGCGAGTCATAGCCGCGGAAGCCGGCGGGAGGCGTGTACTCCGTACCTTGGGGCTCGAGCTGACCTTGAGGCATTCGCAGTACGTCGAGTGTCAGCGGGTCGCCGTCGGGGTCGAAGCACGGGGCCAAGATGGACGCCTGCTTGCCCTCGCGGATGCGGACGACGTCGCTTCCACATTCCGGCGGGTCGTTCGTGACGGTGACGGTCACCGTCTTCTCGGCAGACCGCTGGTTGAGGCTGTTCACGGCCTGATACTTGAACTGGTCCGGGCCGACGTGGAGCCCGTCGGGCTCGTACGTGAACGCGGTCCCGAATACCGTCACGGCCGTCCCGTGGGCCGGCTGCTGCGTCACCTCGATGAAGTCGTAGGCGCCGGTGCAGTCCGGAAACGCGAGTACGGGATCCGCGCTGCGCGTGACCGCGCCGAGATTCACGTCGCGGCACGTGGGGGCCACCGCCGACGCCGACGGCACGAAGACCAGGAACGCGAGCAGCGTGAGCAACCCCGCGAGGGGGCTGACCGACGTCCTGCGGTGGGGCCTTCGCATGACTGGCTGTTCGAACCCTGGTTCGATGGCCGGCGCCGGATGCGTCGACCTGCGGCCACCCTCGCAGCGGCCCAGGAGGCGTGCAAGAGGTCGATACCAGCCCTTCGTTGAGTCTTGAGCCAGCTGGCGCGTCGGCGAGGCGTCGCCGGCATCGCGCTATCGGCTGGGCCGCTCCGGTGCCCTTCCCGAGGCGGCGAGGAGCGCCGCCAGGTGGCCGGCGCGACTGGCTCGGTCGCGGCCGGCGGCGATCATCCGCGGGAGCGCGACGAGCGCGAGGCCGACGCGCTCGAGCACGGCCGCCAGGCGACCCCCGTGCTTGCGCGCGTACCGCACGCGGCTCGCGGCGAGGATGCCGAGCAAGCTCGGGCGGGGCGCGGACGCGCCCTCGCTGTGGCTGCCGACGGCTCCGGGCTCGTAGCGCACGTCATAGCCGGCGTCGCGGATCCGCCGGCACAGGTCCTTGTCCTCGCAGTACAGGAAGAAGCCCTCGTCGAGGCCGTCGATCTCCTCCAGCACGGTCCGGCGCGCGAGCATGCAGGCGCCGGAGATCCAGTCCGGCGCGCCGGGACGCTCGTAGGCGGCCCGGTCCGGATTCACCTCGCCGGTCCACGACGCGCGCGGCAGCAGCCGGTGGAGCATCAGCGCGCGGGCGAACGTCGACGCCGGGTTCGGGAAGCGCCGCTGGGAGAGGAGCAGCGAGCCGTCGTCGCCCAGGAGCCGCGGCCCGACGATCCCGACGCGGTCGTCGTCCTCGAGCACGCGCGCGAGGGCGCGCACGCATCGCTCGTCGACCCGCGCGTCGGGGTTGACGAAGAGCACGAACGGGGCGTCGCCGGCCTTCCAGCCGCGGTTGCATCCGAACGCGAAGCCGCCGTTGCGCCCCAGCGCCAGGGCGCGGACCGGGAGGTCGGAGATCGTCTCCAGGCTCCCGTCCGGAGAGTCGTTGTCCGCGACGATCACCCGCACGCCGGGGATCGCGGCGAGCGCGAGCACGCAGTCGCGCAGGTGGTCGGAGCTGTTGTAGGAAACGACGACAGCGTCGATCCACGACTCGGCCTGCGTCATGGCACGGATCGTGGTCCAGCGGTGAACCGTTCACCACCGACTTTGGACCAGGTTGGGCCGGATGCGACGGCAGTAGCGTCGGCGTGCATGGGTTTGAGCGAAGTGTTCCGGACCCTCGTCGGTCTCGTCGTGCTCGCCGCCGTGTCGTCGGCGGTGCCGGCGTCCGCTGCGGGGCGGACGCTGTACGTCGCCCCGGGCGGCTCGGACGCCGCCGACTGCCTCACGCCGGAGACGGCCTGCCAGAGCTTCGACCGCGGCTACCGCGCCGCCTCGCCCGGCGACGAGGTCGAGCTCGCCGGTGGCACCTACGCCGGTCCCCAGCACCTCTCCAACGACGTCACCAAGACCTCGGAAGCCGACGTCGTGCTCCGGCCCGCACCGGGCGCGCAGGTCGTGGTCCGGTGCGTCGAGGTGCACAACTGCCTGGCGACCGACGGCGCCGACCACGTGACGGTGCGTGGCGTCACCACGTCGATGCTCGACCCGGTGGCCGGCATGGAGCGCCAGGCCGGGGTCACGCTCGATCGGGGCTCGGTCGACGTGACGTTCCAGGACGTCGACGCCGGCCACATCTTCATCGCGGCGAGTCACGCTTCGGTACTCGGCGGCGACTACGGCCCTACGGTCGACGAGGTCTCGAAGCTGTCCGACGTCGGTCCCGACATCGTCATCGACGGCGCGCGCTTCCACGACCATCTGCAGAACCGGAACCCCCCGCCCGGATTCCCCATCAGGCACATGGAGTGCATCGCGCTCTACGGCGCGCAGGGAGTGGCGATCCGCAACTCGCGTTTCGACACCTGCGCGGTGTTCGCGATCTTCACTGCGCCCGCGGTAGGCGAGCACTACTACGACGTCGTCATCGAGAACAACGTCTTCTCGAACTCGGGCGGCGTCGGCGTGGCGCAGCACCTGAAGATCTCCTCGCATGGCGGCGACTGCTCGAACTTCCTCGTGCGCAACAACACGTTCGTGGACGACGACGTGCTGTCGCTGTGCGGCATCGAGAGCGGCACCGCGACCAACATCCGCTGGGTCGGCAACATCTTCGAGCACGGGAACGGCTGCTCTGGCGCGCACGTGTTCGACTACAACGTGATCGAGACCGGCGAGCCGTGCGGGCCGCACGACGTGGTGGTCGGCGAGGACGGCGCGGGCTTCGTGGATCGCGAGCAGCTCGATGTGCGGCTCCGCGCCGACTCGCCGGCGGTCGACCGCGGAGACCCGGCGGACTCCCCCTTGACGGACATCGACGGAGCCCTGCGCCCGATCGGCGCGGCACCCGATGCCGGGGCGCATGAGGCGGGGCCGCTGCCGCGCATCACGGTCGCCGACGCGTCGGCGGTGGAGGGGTCGAGCGCCGCACTGTTCGCCGTCGCCTTGGACACGGCTCCGACGACCGACGTGACCGTGGACTGGAGGGCCGAGCCCGCGAGCGCCGGCGTCGGGGACTTCGTGCAGGCGTCCGGGACGCTCGTCATCCCCGCCGGGGAGACGGCCGGGCGCATCGCGGTCGCGCTGCTGGACGATGCGCTCGACGAGGCCGACGAGACGTACGCGTTGACGCTGTCGAACCCGGTGTGGGCCGAGCTGGACGACGCCGAAGCCGCGGGGACGATCCTCGACGACGACTCGCCGCCGTCAGACGACGCGCCACCCTCTGACGACGCGCCACCCTCTGACGACTCGCCACCGCCGGACGACTCGTCGGCCGGCGCCGGGTCCGGCCTGCTGCCCGCCGGGGACGGCGGCGCGCTCGCCGCCCTGCCGCCCGCGACCGACCAGGCCGCGCCGGTCGTGACCTTGGCTCGGCTCACGCGTCCCGCCCGCGAACGCCGAGAGCTCGCCTACCGTGTCGCAGCGTCCGAGCCGTGCAGGCTCGAGGCAGTGCTGCGAACCAGGCGCGGCACCGCTGGAGCTCATGCCGTCGTCGGCCGCGCGAGCATCGACGTCGGCGCGCAGCACGCCCGGCGTCTGGTCATCCGGTTCACGCGGCGCGCGGCCCGCGCGCTGCGCGGCCCCCACCGCGTGCACTTCAAGCTCGAGCTCGAGGCGACGGACGCGGCCGGCAACGTTCGTACACTGACGCGCCGCGCCCGGATCGTGCACTGAATCGACGATGTGCTTGCGGCCCCTGAGTGCTTGGCGTCACTCACTAAACGATTGAGGGGTGTGCGCCGAGGGCGGGGCGGTACGGTCGGCCTCGTGAGCTACGGGTGGATCCGGGGACAGAGGATCCCGGGTGGGCCGGTCGCGAGGCGCGGCGGCCAGGTCGTGCGGGCGCTGGAGGCCGGCATCGCCGCGCTCGGCGACGCTCCGGAGGTCGTGGTGAAGGTCGATGCCGATGTCACGATGGGCTCGCGCTACTTCGAGTTGCTGCTCGCCGAGTTCGCGGCCGACGCCCGGCAGGCCGCCTCGTCGCGCACGTCGTCGGTCACCTCGATGCCCAGCCGGTGCAGGAACAGCGCCTGACCGTACGTCGAGCGGAGGCGCGGGAAGCGGTGCTGCGAAAGCTCGAGCGATCCGTCGGGACGCTCTACACGCGGCCCCACCACGCCGGCCCGTGGGTCGTGCTCCAAGGCGTCGATCAGAGCTCGTACGGAGTCCCACTCGATCGCCGCATCGGGGTTGAGGAACAGCACGAACGGCGAATCGGACCGGCGCCAGCCGACGTTGCACGCCGCCGCGAACCCCAGGTTCCGCTCGAGCGCGACGGTGACGACGGGCCGGCCCTCGAGCGCGTGCAGGCTGCCGTCGGCCGAGGCGTTGTCCACCACGATCACGCGCGCCTCGTCACGCCCGGCCAGCGGCGACACGCAGCGCGGCAGCGTCTCGCGGCTGTTGTACGCGACCACCACGACGTCGACGAGCGCCACCGTCAGGCCCGCCGAACCCGAGCTCAGACGCCCTGGACGGGAGTCGTCGAGTCCGTCTGGATCTCGGCCGGGGTCAGGACCCGGTTGTAGATCCGGACGTCGTCGATCAGCCCGGCGAACCACTCGCTCCATACCGAGTTGCCGCCGATCCAGAGCGCTCCAGTCGAGGTCACGATCGAGCCTGCGGACGCGAGCTGGCCCACCTGGGCGCCGTTGACGTACAACCGCAGTGTCTCGCCGTCGTACGTGGCGGCGAGGTGCGACCACGCGTTGAGCGGCAGCTGCGCCGTGCCGTTGACGGCGCGCAGGCGGGTGCCATTGTGGAACTCGACGGCCGGGACGTTGGTGTTGCGGTTGCCGTACAGCGTGTAGGCGAGCGTGGTGCCGGCGTTCTTGGCGATGACCGTGCGCCACGCGCCGCTCGCCAGCGTCGGCCGCACCCACGCTTCGAGCGTCACGCGGGTCGTGAGGTCGAGCGAGTCGGCGTCGTTGACGACGACGCGGTCGTCGACCCCGTCGAACGAGAGGGCTCCGCCGTAGCGGCCGGCCGTCGACCAGGTAGGCCCGGAGAGCGCGCCGTGGTTGCCGTTGTTCGAGGCGTCGGTGGTGCCGATTCCGCTGCCCTCGTCGAAGTTGTAGGCGGCGACGAGGCCGGACGGCGGCGGAGGCGGCGGGGCGCTGTTGTCGAGTAGCACACGGACCACGCCGGAGGTCGTCGCGTTCCCCGCGCGGTCGCGCGCCATGGCGGTGATGTCGCGGCCGCCGTTGGACGCCGTCCGCGTGTCCCACGGCACGGAGTAGGGCGCGCTGGTGTCCGGGGCGCCGACGTCGGTGCCGTCGACCTTGAACTGCACGCTGGCGACGGCGTCGTCGTCGGCGGCGTCGGCGCGTAGGTCGATGGTGCCCGACACGGTCGCTCCCGCGGCCGGGGCCGTGATCGACACGCTCGGCGGCACCGTGTCAGCGGTCGCCGTGCCCGACGCCTGGCCGGAGGGCGCGCTGACGTTGCCGGCCCCGTCGGCCGCCGTGACCACGTAGTGGTAGGTGCCGGGGGCGAGCCCGCCGTCGGCGTAGGACGTGCCGGTCGGCTGCGCGATCCGGTTGGCGACGGACGGCGTGAAGCCGGCCGTGGTGGAGCGGTGGACGTTGTAGTGGTGCACGCCCACGGTGTCGCTGGAGGCGCCCCAGGTCAGGGCCACGGAGCCGCGGCCGCCCGTGGCGACCAGGTTCGACGGCGGGCTCGGGGGTTGCACATCCGGCGCTCCCACGCTCGCGCCCATGTCGGTCTGGATCTCCGCCGCGGTGAGCGCGCGGTTGTACACGCGCACCTCGTCGATGAGGCCGGCGAACCACTCGCCGAAGGCGGCGTTCCCGCCCACGCGCAGCGGCCCGGTCGACGCCGCGATGGTCATGGTGCGCGTCAGGCTCGCAACCTGCGTACCGTTCACGAACAGGCGCATCACGGCGCCGTCGAACGTGGCGGCCAGGTGCGACCACTCGTTCAGCGCGAGCGCGGAGGTGCCGTTGGCCGCCCGCAGCTTGGTCCCGTCGTGAACCTCGACGCAGGGCACGGTGCTGCTCCGGTTCGGGTACAGGACGTACGCGACCGTCGCGCCGTGATCCTTGGCGATCGCGGTGCGCCAGCCGGTCAGGGACGACGGCCGCACCCACGCCTCGAGCGTCATGCCGGTCGCGAGATCGAGCGAGCTGGCGTCGGGGATGCTGACCGAGTCGTTGACGCCGTCGAAGGAGAGCGCACCGCCGAAGCGGCCGGCCGTCGACCACGCCGGTCCGGACAGCGTGCCGTTGTTGCCCGTGCCGGAGGCGTCCGCGACTCCGGTGCCGGTGCCCTCGTCGAATCCGTACGCGGCGACGAGGCCGGAAGGCGGCGGGGGCGGCGCGCTGTTGTCGACGCTGACGCGCACGACGCCCGAGGTCGTCGCGTTGCCCGCGCGGTCGCGCGCCACCGCGGTGATGTCGCGGTCGCCGTTGGCCGCCGTCCGGCTGTCCCACGGCACGGAGTAGGGCGCGCTCGTGTCCGGGGCGCCGACATCGGCCCCGTCGATCTTGAACTGCACGCTGGCGACGGCGTCGTCGTCGGCCGCGTCGGCGCTGAGCGTGATGTTGCCGGAGACGGTCGCGGCGGCCGCCGGGGCGGTGATCGCCACCGTCGGGTGTACGGTGTCCGCCGTCGCGACGCCGGTAGCCTCGCCCGACGGCTGGCTGACGTTGCCCGCCGCGTCGGCCGCGCTGACGACGTAGTAGTAGGTGCCGGGCGCCAGTCCGCCGTCGGCGTACGAGGTGCCGGTGGGCTGGGCGATCCGGTTCGCCGCGGTGGGCGTGAAGCCGGCGCTGGTGGAGCGGTGGACGTTGTAGTGGTGGACGCCCACCGCGTCATTCGAGGCCGTCCACGACAGGCTCACGCTGCCGCGTCCGCCCGTCGCGGCCAGGCCCGACGGCGCCGTCGGGGCCACGACGTCCGGCGCGCCGACGCTCGAGTTCATGTCGGCCCCGATGTCAGCCGCGCTGAGCGCCCGGTCGTAGATGCGGACCTCGTCGATGAGCCCGGAGAACCACTCGGCCCAGATCGGGTTGCCGCCGATCCACAGCTCGCCGTTGGACGTCGTGATCGACCCCGCGAACGGCGTGCTGCCGGCGAGGACGCCGTTGACGTACAGCCGCAGGGTGCTCCCGTCGTACGTGCTGGCGAGATGCGTCCACTCGTTCAGCGGCAGGGCCGCGGTGCCCGGGGCGTTGCGGACGCCGCCGCCGATGTGCGCCTCGGCGCGCGGCCGCACGGAGTCGTGGGCATAGAGCGAGTAGACGTGGTTCGCGCTCTGGGTCTTGAAGAGCACCGTGCGCCATTTCGTCCCGAGCGCGTTCGGCTGCACCCACGCCTCGAGCGTCGCGCCCGTGGTCAGGTCGAGCGAGGCGGAGTCCGGGACCACCACACGGTCGTCGACGCCGTCGAAGGAGATCGCGCCGCCGTAGCGGCCCTGTGGGCTCCAGGTGGCGCCGCCCGTCAGCGTGCCGTGGTTGCCCGAGCCGGAGGAGTCGGCCGCGCTGGTCCCGCTGCCCTCGTCGAACCCGTAGGTCGCGACCGACGGCAGCGGCTCGGAGGTGTAGGTCGCCGTGTAGGTCGCCGAGCTCGAGGCGACGATGTTGTGGCTCTGCGCCCCGCCGTCGGACCACGCCGCGAACGTGTAGCGGTTGCCGTTGCGCACCTGGGGCGAGGGTGCCGAGATCGAATTCGCCGATCCGGCGATCACGGTCGTCGTCAGCGGCGCCGCGCCCGACACGGCGCCGGCGACGAGCTGGAGGCCAGGATGGTTCGACGCGAGCGTGAGGTCGACCGTCTGCGGATCCAGCCGCCGCGTGATCGTCGTCGTCGCCCCCTCCGAGTCCGTCACGGTCAGCTCGAGCGACAGGTGCGAGGGGTACTCGTGGTCCGGTGCCGTGATCGTCCCGCCGGCGACGCCCGGGAAGTCCTGCACGGGGTGCGTGTGGCAGTTCGAGGGGCAGTGGTTGAGAATCAGCCGCCACGAGAGCGCCGAGGCCGGCAGCGGGCCGTCCTCCTGGTCGCTCGCCGAGCCGGCGAACTCGATCGTGTCGCCGACCTTCCACCGCAAGTCGACGGCCGGCGACGTGATCGTCGGTACCGGCGCGGTGTTGCTCCCCACGGTGATCGGCACCACGTCGGTCCCGGTCGCGCCGCCCGCGTCGGTCACGCGAAGGCCGACGTTGAACGTGCGCGACTGGGTGTACGTGAAGCTCGGGGACGCGGACGTCGAGTCGTCATACGCGCCGTCGGCATCGAGGTCCCACGCGTAGGCCAGCGTGCTGCCCTCGGGGTCCGACGAGGCCGTGCCGTCGAAGTTGACGGTGAGCGGCTTGGGACCGCTCTGGGGGTTGGCGCGGGCCACCGCCGTCGGGGCCTGGTTCGCCGCCGTGTACCGGATGCGGTTGATCCGGCCGAAGTCGAAGTCGACGTAGAAGACGTCGCCGCCCGGGCCGACCTGGAGATCGACGGGACCCTCCGTGGCCCCGGCGAACACCGACCGCTGCGCGGGATCGGGAAGCCCGTTGGTCCCGCGCCGCATGACCCAGATGCATTCGCGCGTGTAATCGGTGAAGAACAGCGCGCCCGCGTACTCGGGCGGGTAGTTGCCGCCCTCGTAGAACGCCAGGCCGGAGATCGACGAGCCGCCGGTCGGGCACCCGTCCCCGGACGCCACGTTCGCGCTGTGGTTGTAGGTGAAGTACGGCTGCACGGTCGAGTTCGCGCCGGCGGCGTACAGGTTCTCGCAGATGTTGAGGTTGGCGCTGTCGTAGCTGGGGTTGTTGCCGTTGCCCTCCCGGCACGGCCAGCCGAAGTTGTCGGCGGTCGCGTCGTTCGGCGTCGTGACGCGGTTGATCTCCTCCCACGAGTTCCAGCCGACGTCGCCGGCCCAGACCTCGTTCGTCCCCGGCCGGATCGTCATCCGGAACGGATTGCGCAGGCCCGTCGCGACGATGCGCCGCGCGTTCGGGTCCGAGCTCAGGCCGTGCGGGTTGTCCGGCTTGCCGGCGCCCGTCGCCGGGTCGATGCGCAGCACCGCGCCGTTGAGGCCGACCGGGTCCAGGGAGGTCTGGAGGTCCTGGGACCGCAGCGCGCCACCCTCGGCGGTCGGCGGCGTCAGCGCCGCGCCGACGCCGCCCGGCGGGTCGCCGCACGGGTTGACAGGGTTGCCGTCCTGCCCGTAGTCCATGAAGTTGAAGCTCGCGCCGTCGCCGCCCGTGACGTACAGGGCGCCGTCGGCGCCGAACGCCATCGAGCCGATCGAGTGGCTCGGGTACTGCTGGCACCAGTCCTCGATCAGCACCTGCTCGCTGCCGGTCATCACGTTGCCGGAGGCGGTCAGCTTCGACAGACGGCCGGAGACCACGCACCCGTCGGCCGTGCCGCCGGGCGGACTCGGGCAGCCGTCGGACAGGCTGCCGGTGCCCCAGCGCGGCGCCGTCCCGCCGATCGCCGCGTCGTGCGTGTAGAGGACGTAGACCGAGGGATCGGCCGGGAAGTTCGGCGCCAGGGCCAGGCCGAGGAGCCCGCGGTCCCAGTAGTTGTGGACCTTCGGGCTGAGGTCGGCGAACGTGGTCGGGGTCGAGTCGCTGAGGTTGTCGAAGACCTTGACGATCCCGCTCTTCTCCGCCACGAAGACACGCCCGTCGGCCGCGAAGCGGACGGCGGTCGGGTTCGAGAGCCCGGAGAACACCGTGGTCTGCTGGAAGCCGGCCGGCAGCCGCGTCTGCGCGGCCGCCGGCTGGGCGAAGGTAAGGCCGATGGCCGCCGCCAGGGCGGCGGTCGCGAAGCGGGCGCGCATGCAGGGATTCTCGTCTCGGGGCGGAGCCGCAGGTACTGGCTAGAGGACCAGTTCGCGGGCCGCGGGCGCCTGGTCGAGCGCGCCGTCGAGCACCTGCGCGAGCTCGCCGGTGAGGCGCCGGCGCTCGTACCGGCTCAGGATCTCGGGATCCGGCGCCGGGGTCGCCTCACCGGCGCGCCGCCGGTCGATCATCGCCCCGATCGCGCTCGCCATCGCGTCGACGTCGGCGGGACGGACGACGGTGGCGTTGCCCGCCGCGAGCAGCAGGTCGCGCGCGTCGCCGTCGGGAACCGCGCCGAGGATCGGGCGCTGCGCGGCCAGGTACTCGTACGTCTTGCCGGGGACGATCCGTGCCCGCGTCCCGACCGGCAGGTCGTGCATCGGCAGGAACAGCAGGTCGGCCGATCGCAGGAGCGACACCATCTCGGGGTGGGGGAGGTAGCCGTGCGCGCGGACCACCCGCCCGCGCTCGTCGCCGGACGCCTGGCCCGCGAGGTGCACCTCGACCTGCGAGCGCAACTCCGGCCTCCCCTCCAGCAGCCGCTCGACGGCCTGCAACAGGTGGACGTCCGACCGGGTGAGGATGTCGAGCCCGCGCACCGAGCCGCCCAGCAGCCGGCGCACGATCCGGAGCCGGCGGTGCCGGCGTCCGTCGGCCGTGTGCGCCCAGCCGGCATGGACGATCCGGAACGCGTCGTCGGGCCGTGCCGGCGGCGGCCCGTCGAAGTCGGCGGGGTCGAAGCCGTTGGGGATCGTGATGACCGGCGTGTCGTGCAGCTCCGGGAAGTGGCGAAGCAACTGGATGCCCGCCTCGCGCGTGTTCATCACGATCGCGGCGGCGGTTGCGAGGACACGGCGCATGCGGCGGAGCTCGAGCCGGCGGTGCAGCGCAGTCGGATACACGAGCCACTCGTCGAGTGCCCACGGGTCGCGCAGGTCGGCGACCCACGGCTTGCCCGTCTCGCGCGACAGGCGCATCGCGGCGTCGGCGGACCCGAACGGCGACATCGTCGCGTAGATGACGTCGGCCGTGCGCGCGGCCTCGCGTGCGGCGGCGACCGACCCCTCGATCCACCACCGCGTCCGCGGCGAGCGGATCCTGAGCCACCGCTCGCCCCGCGAGCGCGCGCGCGTGAGCGGCGGCTCGGGTCCCTGGGCACGGACGACCTCGAGCCCCGGCGGCAGCGAGGCCGCGAGCGTGTCGTCGTCGGGCGCCCACTTCAGCGTCCGGTCGACCGGCCCGGTCACGACGACGGGCTCGTAACCGAACTCCGGCAGCAGCTCCACGAACTTGAGCGTCCGCTGCACGCCACCACCGCCGAGGGGCGGGAAGTAGTAGGCGAGCATGAGGACGCGCCGCGCGCTCACCGGCGTCGCACCCAGACGTCGAGCCGGCGATCCCCGCCGCCGTCGATCTGCTCGACGCGCTCGAACCGGCGTTCGATCCAGGCCGCGAGCTCACGCTGGAAGGAGTCGCCGAACGTCGTGTGTCCGTAGCCCGGCCACGGCTTCGAGGCGTCCGTGACGGCAACGCGCACACCCGCCGCCTCGAGGCGGGCGATCGCGGCCTGCTCGTCGGCGGGCTCGGGCAGCCCGCTCGGGAGCGTCGAGATCTGGCGCAGCGGGTTGTCGTGGCCCGAGAGCACGTACAGGCCCGTCATCAGCGGCGCCACGAGGATCGGCTCGCCGGGCTCGGTGCGGGCGGCGATCTCGTCGAGCGCCCGCTGATAGAGCGCGCCCTCGGCGGGCGTCTCGGCCAGGCTGCCGCCCGGTCCGCGCACGACCATCGCGTCGCGGGCCGCCTCGTCGAGCGCCAGGTAGGCACCGCCCGCCGCCAGGAACGCGACCCAGGCCGCGCCGACGGCGAAGCCGGCCCGTCCTCGCGCGAGCTCGACGAGATGGAGCCGGACGGCCAGGATCGCCGCCAACGGCGCGTAGTACACCGCCATCTGCGGGCGCCAACCGTGGAACGCGAACGCGAACGACGTCGCCGCCGCGACCGCGAGGGCGACCACGGCCGCGAGCTGGAGCTGCGAGGCGCTCGTCGCGCCGGAGCGGCGCATGCGTGCGACCAGCACGCCGACCGCGACGACGGCCCCGACCGGGACCCAGCCCCAGGCGTAGGGGAACGCGTCGCGCAGCCCGTCCGGCTTGACGGCGCAGACGGCGACGACCAGCACCGCGACGAGCCCGGTGCCGGCCAGGAGCCACGTCCGCCGGCGGCCGGGGCGTTCGAGGCCGCGCGCGAGCACGACGAGCGCCGCCGCGCCGGCGGCGTAGAGCACGAAGCGGCCCGCGGCCCGGCCGATGCCCTCCGCGGTCAGCGGCATCCGGGCGTCCAGCAGCACGTCTCCGCCGGCCGCCAGCTCGTCTCGCGGCCAGAGGTTCTCGAACAGCAGGTCGCGCAGGGGGACGGCGGTGAGCAGCGCGCCGTAGGCGAGCGCGGGGAGCAGCAGCGCCGGGCCGAGCAGGAGCGCCGCCTCGCGCTTGCGCGCGTCGCCGCGCAGCAGCAGCCACGCGCCCGCCGCCGCAAAGGCGGCGACGGCGACCTCGGGCTTCGTCAGGCCGACGAGCCCGGCGCTCGCCCCGGCCGCGACGAGCCACGCCGTGCGGCCGCCGGCCCCGTAGCGCGACAGGCACAGCAGGAAGACGAGCAGCAGCAGCGTGCCGAGCGTCGCCGAGTACGTGTGGGGCAGGACGTAGCTGTAGTTGTTCGGCGTGAACGCGACCGCGACGGTGATGGCGCCGGCCAGGAAGGCGCCCAGCGGACCGACCATCGTCCGCGCGAGCGCGTACGTGGCGGCGACGATGGCAGCCGTGATCGCAAGCCCGAGCGCGACGCCGGGCGCGATGCCCGCGCCGCCGAGCCACGACACCAGGCCCATGACGAACGGCGCGAGCGGGCCGTAGTAGTACGTGAAGTCGCGGTACGGGAGGTCGCCGTCGGCGACGCGGGCGCCCGCGATCAGGTCGAAGCCCGTGTCGCTGTCGAGATCACCCCATGTGCCCCACGTGACCACGACGAGCGCGACCGCGAGGCCGGCCAGCGCGACGGGCGCAAGCGTATCGGCGGCGACCGCGATCCGCAGCCGCGCGGCGCCGAGCCGGGGTGCGGTCGTCGAGGTCACCGCTGGATCGGCTGCGGCGGCTTGAACCAGCCGAAGCGCCGGTTCAGGGGCCGGACGAGCGGGACCGCGAGCAGGGCGCGCTTGACCGCGTCCTTGCGAGCGATCCGCCGGTCGCGGCGCCGGTAGTAGTCGGCCTTCTCCGGGACGATCGCCGAGTAGTACGGACCGCCGTGGTGGGCGACCTCGATCTCGTCGAGGATCGCCGCGCGGTACCCGAGCTTCTTGATGTCCTTGATGTAGGCCGCATCCTCGTGGTAGAAGGCGCTCTTGCTGCGGCGGAAGCCGCCGACTCGGTCGTGCAGCTCGCGCGACGTGATCGTGCAGGCGCCTCCGACCGGCCCGCCCTCGAGGATCCGAACGCCGTTGACCTCGTCGAGGCGGTAGCGGTCCTTCTGTTCGCGATACAAGAGGTGCGACCGGATGCTTTGGCCGTCGTCGGCCAGCTTGGCTTCGAGGAAGCCGATCTCCGGCAAACGCTTGTAGCCCTCCATCAGCGCCCGGTCCCAGTCCTGCGGGGCGTCGACGACGTCGTCGTCGAGCTCGAGCAGGTACGTCGAGCGCGTCTTCGGGAACGCGATCGAGTACGCGTTCACGCCGATGTTCTCGGGATGCCGCACGATCGTGAACCGCGGATCGTCGAGCGTGTCGAGGTACGCGCCCGTGCCGTCGGTGCTCGCGTTGTCCCAGATGATGATCTCGCGTGTCGCGTCCGACGTCCGGGCGAGCACCTTCTCCACGCACTGGCGGAACAGGTGGACCCGGTTGTAGGTCACGACCATGATCGCGATCGAGTCCTGGGTCTCCATGTCTAGGTCGCTCCTCATGATGTGCGCATAGGCTGTCGGGCCGCCACGGCGGGGGCAACTGCCCCTCCGGCTAGTTCTCCGCTGCGTACGCGCGCCAGCAGCCACTCGAGGCCGACCGCGAATCCGAAGGCCGCCGCCGGGACGAGCACGAGCTCGAGCCGGAACGCGCTGAACACGGGCACCACCATCAGATAGGCGACCGCGACGAAGACGCCGGCGCGCAGCAGGAGCACCGCGGGATCGCTCGCCCGTCCGCGCCGGAGCCCGTAGAGCAGCGCCAGGCCGCCGACGTAGTACAGGCCGGACAGCCATTCGCCGTGCCGCACGAAACCCGCGTTGCCCTGCATCCACTCGAGCACGGACTCCGGATAGCGCTGGGCGATCTCCAGCCACGACAGGTGCGGGGCCGGCTCGAGCCCTGATACGGCGAACGCGAGCAGCTCGCGCAGCGGCACCGGGAAGATCAGCGCGGCTGGGACGGCGGCGGCGAGCCCGGCGAGAGCCAGATAGGCGCCGGTCCGCGACCGCAGCCGCCAGGCGCAGAACGCGGCCCCGAAAACGGCGATCCACGTGCTGTCGCGCGTGAAGGACAGGAGCACGATCGCGGGCACCCAGAGGAGCAGCCACCGCGGGCCGCGATCGAAGGTCAGGATCGCGGCGATCAGCGCGAGCGTGAGCAGCGCGAGGCCCCAGGTGTCGGTATGCGGCAGCGGCGCGTTGTCGCTCAACGCCGGCATGAGCGCCGTCGCCAGCGCTACGACGCCCGCCACGGGCAGGCTGAAGCGCAGGAGCAGCAGCACGAACATCGCGACGACCGCGACGACGTAGCCTGCGATCGAGACGTCTACCAGCGCCCGCTCGCCCGCGACCGGCTCGAGCGCCGCGCCGGCGAGGGGGACGGCGACGCGCCGCTCGAAGAAGCGCTCGTTGTAGGCGACCCAGGTCGGATCGCCGCTGTTCCCGGGGTCGACGCGGCGCAGGCGCTCGGAGATCGGTCCCTCGAAGGCGGTGCGGAAGGCGTCGTCGTGGCTCGCGCCGCGCAGTTCGAGGAGGCGGGCCTGGTAGAAGAGGCCGTCGGGCGTCCACCTGACCGGCCGGTCGAACGACCCGTGCACGGCGACCACGGCCACGGCGGCGAGTGCCACGGCGACGACGATGGCGCGAAGAAGGGAAGCCCGGGAGGACCGCATGGCGTCAATCGTATGTTCGGTCCCGTGCCCCGCCCACTGGCAGAAGGGTCAGGTTGGCGGGCGCCGTACTGGACCAACGGCCCGTTGCGGCACGCCGTCCCCGGGCCACCGCGCCGGAGTTGGACTCCACCGCTCGCGAACCGATAGAACTGGAGCCATGGTGAGCACCGTGCGGATCTGGATCGACATCGAGAACCCGCCGCAGGTGCAGTACCTCCTGCCCTTCGAGCGTGCGTTCGAGGCCGCCGGCGCCGGCGTCACGGTCACGGCACGCGACTACGGGATCACGTACGACCTGCTGCGCGACCGGGGCGTCGCGTTCGAGCCGTTCGGCGCGAGCTACGGCAAGGAGCGCTGGCGCAAGGCGCTCGGCCTGGCGGGCCGTACCCAGGCGCTGGCGACGCGCTTCGCCCGCCACCCGCGCCCGGCGGCGCTCGTGTGCGCCGGCCGGGCGTCGACGCTCGCCGCGCGCCTGCTCGGCATCCCGTCGTTCGTGCTGGGCGACTACGAGTACGTGGATCAGTCGGTCTTCCGCCTCACCCGCTCGTTCCTGGCCTTCCCCGACGTGATCGACCCGGCGGTGCTCGAGCGCCAGGGGATCCGGCGCGACCGCCTCGTCCCGTATCGCGGGATCAAGGAGGACCTGACGTTCGCCGGCCTCGACATCGACGCTGTCGAGCCGCACGTCTTCCCTCAGCTCGCCGGCCGCGAGCTCCGCCGGGTCCTCTTCCGGCCGCCCGCCGAGGAGAGCCACTACTACAGCTCCGAGTCGGGTCGCCGGACGCTGCTCGCGCTCGAGCTGCTGGCCGGCCGGCAGGACACGGTCGTGATCCTGACGCCGCGCTACGCACGCCAGGTCGAGCTGCTGGAGCGCTTCACCTGGGAGAACGAGCCGCTCGTACTCGAGCAGCCGGTCGACTTCGTGTCGCTGCTGAAGGCGGTCGACGCGGTCGTCTCCGCGGGCGGGACGATGCTGCGCGAGGCCGCCTACCTCGGCGTCCCGGCGTTCAGCATCTTCGGCGGCCAGATCGGCGCGGTCGACCGGCATCTCGAGTCCCGCGGGCGCATGCACATCCTCGGGGACGACCTCGGCGCCCTGGCCGAGCCCTTGCGCCGTCAGGGCGTGCTGGATTCGAACCCGCACCTGCTGGACGAGCTCGCCGTCGCGATCCTCGAGCGCGCGGGGGTGCCGCCGGCCGCCGCGAATCCCGTCCGTTCGGCGGTGGTGGGCGGCTCCAGACGCTGACTACAGTGGGCTCGCAGATGCTCGCCTACGCCGTCGTCACCCCAGCCCGCAACGAGGCCGAGAACCTGCCGCGCCTGGCGCAGGCGCTGGCCTCGCAGACCGTGCGGCCCGTCGATTGGATCCTCGTCGACAACGACTCGACCGATGAAACCGCGCCGGTGGCGCGCAAGCTCGCGGTCGACTACGGCCCGACGCGCGTGATCGCGACGCCCGGGGAGCGCATCGCGACGCGCGGCGGGCCGGTCGCGCGAGCCTTCATGGCGGGCCTGGAGGCGCTCGACGGCGCGCCCGACGTCATCGTCAAGCTCGACGCCGACGTGAGCTTCGCGCCGGACTACTTCGAGCGGCTGCTGGCCGAGTTCGAGGCCGACGCCGAGCTCGGCATCGCGAGCGGCACGTGCTACGAGCTCGAGGGCGGCGAGTGGCGCCCGCGCCACGTCACGGGCGGTCGTGTCCGCGGGGCGTCCCGCGCGTACCGCCGGGAGTGCCTGAAGGACGTGCTGCCGCTCGAGGACCGCCCGGGCTGGGACGGGATCGACGAGCTGCGGGCGGCAGCTCGCGGCTGGCGCACGACGAGCTTCACGCACCTGCGCTTCCTGCACCACCGCGCTGTCGGCGAGCGCGACGCGAGCCGGCGCGCGCAGCTGTTCCGAACCGGCCGCGCGACGTACTACACGGGTTACCGCCCGTCGTACCTCGTCCTGCGTTCGCTGTACAACGCGCGGAGGGAGCCGATCGCCGTCGCGATGATCGCCGGCTACGTGACCGCCGCGATGCGCCGCGAGCCGCGGTGCGACGACGAGGGCGTGCGCGCGTTCATCCGCAGCGAGCAGAGCTTCCGGCGGCTGCCGCTGCGCGTCCGCGAGGCGCTCGGCCGCCGAGCGCCGAACGCGCGCGCGACCTGACCATCAGCCGCCTCGGTACGCGCGCCACATGCGCGTGGCGAAGTCGTCCCAGGCCTCGCGCTGCGGGAAGCTGGAGTAGTCGTTGCCTCTCTGGGCGTCGATCGTCGCGAGCGCCTGGGTGTCGTCCTCGGTCATCCAGCGGTCGGCGTAGGCGAAGAACGCGGGGTGGTCCCAGGCGGTCTGGACCCCGGGGACCAGGCGCGCGACGAGCGCCTCGCCGATCCAGGCGCTGCTGGTGCAGCAGCGCCGGTAGTCCTCGCCGAGCGTGCCCGGCCAGTCGCTCGGCTGCAGGTGCTCGTACGGGCCGAATTCGCCGGTGCCCGAGACTCCGTAGTGGCCGGCGTAGAGCGCGCTCGCGCCCGTCCAGCCCTGGCCGAACATCGTCTGCATGTCCTCGCCGAACTCGGCGGCGGGATGCTGCATCGCGGTCTCTCCGAGGAGCGTGCCGGCCAGCACGATCGGGAGCTTGCGGCCGCTGCCGTGGCCGCCGTGCGCGGGCCACCCGGGATGCCCGGCCCGCACGAGGCCCGCGAGGTCGATGCCGTACTGGGTGAGATAGACGAGCAGCGGCTCCTTCTGCTCGGGCGGGAGGTCGAGCGAGAGCAGCAGGCCGGCGTTGCCCACCGCGCGCGCGATCTCGCGCGCGTAGTCGGGCATGTACTCGATCGGCGTGTCGAAGTTGAACAGCACAGAGTCGACCCACGGGCGGCGGAAGTGCGCCTCGTACTCGGCCAGCGACGGGGTGCCCGCGACCGGGGAGAGCCGCGGCAGCAGCTCGCGGCGCAGGTTGCGCGACAGGAACACCGGCGAGCCGCGGCCGGCGTAGGACGGCCGGAACGCGTCCGGCGGCTGCGGCGCGCCCATCACGGTGAGCACGGAGATGGTCCGCACCGGGCTGACCGTCGCGCGATCGAACAGCCAGCGCCGCGTGCGGCCGACCTCCTCGACGCTGATCGACGACACCAGCGAGTCGCCGGGCCGCAGGGCGATCGGCGGATCGGACCGCAGGCCCGGCTTGTACCGGTTCCCGTAGGTGCGGCTGTCGAAGCCCGACTCGTCGTCGACCGCCGGCAGGTTCTTGACCGAGCCGTTGCGACCGGCCGCCGGCGCCGGCGTGATGGCGGTGACCGTCACGTCGCCGACCACGTACGGATCGCCTCCGAGGAAGCGGCCCGCCGGCACGGCGTGCGAGAACTGCCACGTGACCCCGTCCTGGCTGAGCGAGGTCACCTTCGCCAGCTCGTCGAGGCTGGGCGTCCGCGGCGGGTTCTCGCGCGTGTAGACCGGGATGCGCCCCGGCGCGGGCGGACCGGGTTCCCCGCCACCGCCGCCGGGCGCCATCCCGGCGCGGATCTGACGACCCGTGAGCGCCCGCCGGTAGACGCGGACCTCGTCGATCGTCCCCGCGAAGCCGGGGCGTCGCCCGCCGACGCGCAGGCCGCGGACCGCCCCCACGCGACCGCGCAGGCCACGCCGCCCGGCCGCCCGGCCGTCGACGTACACGCGAACCGCGCCGCCGCCATACGTAGCCGCCAAATGCGTCCAGCCGCGCACCCGCCGGCGTGCCCGCCACGCGACGGTCCGCGCGCCGCCGCGCGAGCGGACCACGATCCGCGCGCCACGGCCGCGGGCCTGCAGGGCGACGCGGGGCCGGCCCGAAGGCCCGAGCGCGACCACGTCCCGCCACCGGCCCCCGCGCAGGGCCGGGCGGACCCACGCCTGCACGGTCAACGCGCGCGCGAAGCGCAGCGGCCGATCGTGGCCCACCCGCACGACATCCCCCGCGCCGTCGAAGCGCAGCCCGCCCCCGGACCGGCCCGCCGCCGTGCGCCGGGCCCCCGAGACACGACCCGAGTTCCCGAGCGGCGAGCCGTCGACCACGGTCGGCCCGCTCGCCTCGTCGAACGAGTACGCCGCGACGAGCCCGCGCTCGGCCGCCGACGCGGAGCCGCACGCGATCACGGCGAGGGCGACGGAGAGCGCCACCGCGCGACCGGCCTGGCTCATGTTCATCGGCATCACGTCAGTGCTGTCGGCCCTCCGGCCACAGACCTTGACGCCCGCCCGTCGAGACCGCGCGATGCTAGTACACGCGCCGCGCCGGCGCCGTCAGCGGCGCGCGCCCACCCGCACTGGCTCCGCCGTCGGCGGGAGCCAGGCGTGGTGAGCCGGCGGGGCGGAGCCTCTGCGCGGCCGGCCGTGACGCGTGCCGCGAGGCACGGCCGCGGGCGGCCGCGCGAGCAGCACGCTGCCGAGCGCCAGCATGATGAACAGCAGGAACGTGACCTGGATGAAGGCGAACGCGTCGTAGAAGAACATTCCGAGCGCGAATGCGAGCACGGAGGCCGCCAACGCGGACAGCAGCCAGCCGACCTCGTCCCGGTCGCCGCGCGCTCGCCGACCGGTCCGGCGTATGAAGCGCCCGAACAGCCACAGGTAGGCGAGCGCCCCCACCGCTCCCGTCTCCACGAGGGTCTTGAGCCATTGGTTGTCGAGGATCAGCGCGTTCGCGTTGAGGGCGCGGCCGGTGACGCGGGTGCCGTAGCCCTGCCCGAACAGCGGTTTCTCGACGAACTCGTCGATCGTCGGCCCCACGTCGGCGAGCCGCCCGCTTCCACGCCATCCGGGGTTGGCCGACTGCTGCGCGATGAGGCCCCCCTCGGGGAAGAACGAGCCACGGATCGATCCGATGGTCCCCGGCAGCAGGATCTGGACGGCCACCAGGCCCGGCACCAGGATGATCGCCAGCCCGCGCCGCGTCGCGAGCGGCTGGAGCCACAGGAACACGAGCGCGATGGTCACGATCATCGCGACGCTGGTCCGCGACCGGGTCGCCAGCGCACCGGCCGCGAGAACGACGACCGCGACCCACCAACGGGCCGGGCGCGGCGCGGTGACGGCGAGCGCGACGCCCAGCGGCACCAGCATCATCAGCGCCGCGCCCAATGCGATCGGGCCCTGACCGGAGGCGAACACCCGCAGCCGGCCGCCGCGCGTTGTGAGCTCGCCGATCTCCTCCTTGAGGTTCAGCAGCGGGATGAACGAGCCCAGCTTGTCGAAGATGTTGAAGTTGGTCTGGGCCTCGACGATCCCGAATACCGCGACGACGGCGCCGCCTGCCACGAGGACCTGCACGAGCAGCCGGACCTGGTCGAGCGACCGCACCACGCTGACGATCATGTAGAAGACGAGCATGAAGCTGGCGAGGAACATCAGCGACTTCACGACCTCGCTGCCGACCATCAGCTCGTCGATGCGAGACCCGTTCACGAGGACCGAGGCCAGCGATGCCAGCGCGACGAGCGCCATCGGGCCCTCGAGCCCGCTGCGGCGCAGGCGAACGCGCGGATCGACGAGGAGCGACACCAGCCAGCCGGCCATCACGAGGATGACGGCCGCCCGGTACGGCTCCATGTCGAACGGCAGGTTGCCCGGCAGCTCGTACCGCTTGATCGGGATGAAGAGGATGACCAGCAGCAGGAACACCAGCTGGACCTGCCAGCGCAGCAGCGTCCGATAGCCGAGCGCGGCCACGGCGATGCCACACAGCGCCATCGCGACCTCGGCGGTCGGCAGCCCGGCCGCCACCGTCAGCATCAGCAGCAGCAGCGAGCAGGCGGCGATCGTGACCGAGACGACCGGCCCGCGCACCGCCCCTCCCGCGATCGCGCGCACTGTCTAAGCGGAGCGCCGAGCGGTGGTGTCGCTGCCAGGCGCGGCGGATCGAAGGCGTCCTGGGCGGGGAGCACGCGCACGCGCGGTCGCAGGTTCTCGAGGGCGAACGCCATGCCCAGCACCACGAGCATGACGGCTACGAGCACGATCACCGGACGGGTCTTCTTGCGAGCCACGAGGAGCTCCGCCGCCTGCGGCTGGCGCACGACCTGGAGCACGACCCGCTCCTCGCGCGGGATCCCGGCCTGGACCTGCTCGCGCTCGATGTAGCTGATGAACGCCTTGAGGTGCCTGGCCGCCAGATCCTCCGCCGCCTTGGGGCTCGTCGACTGCGCCGAGAGCGTCACCATCGGCAGCTGCATGCCGCGCCCGGTGTCGTCCGAGGAGACCGGGAACGCCTGGACGCCGCCCTCATCGATCTTCCCGCCCTTCTCGACCTCCTTGATGACCGCGTCGCTCGTGGCGAGACGGATGTAGAGCGAGGCGAGGCCCGTCAGGTGCACGGGGTCGGGGCCCGTCCGCGTGGCCGCGTTGCCCTCGGTGCCATCTGTTCCCTTGCCATCCGCCGGCAGCATCTCGCCGGTTGAGCCCCACGGGAAGCCGCGCGACGTGACGAAGATCGTCGACAGGCTCTCCCACGACTCGGACTGCCGCGGCTCGAGCATGGGGTCGCCGCCGGGCGAGACCTTGTAGTACGACAGGAAGGCCAGGGCGAAGGCGAGGACGAGGCCGATGCCCACCAGCAGCTTGAACCGCCAGATGACGCGCAGGATCAGCTGCAGGTCCATGGTGTCAGGCCGCCTCGGGGTTGCGGAGCCAGCGGACGACCGCCTCGGTGCGGTTGGCGACTCCGAGCTTGCGGTAGACCGCCGCGAGATGGAACTTGACCGCGTGGACGGTCACGTCCAGCCGCGCCGCGATCTGCGGGTTGGTGAGTCCGAGCGAGGCGAGGTCCAGGACCTCCGACTCGCGCGGGGAGAGCAGCTCGCGGGGGGTCGCGGTGCGGACGGTTTCCAGCATGGATCCGAGCGTAGGTGCAACCCGTGCCGGCGCCAACGGTACCTTGGGCCAGACTTGGGCAGTCCGGCTAGCCGATGGGCTAGGTGGACTCGGCGGTGGCCGGCGCGAGCGGCGCAGCCGGGCTCCGGCGGCGCCGCAGCCCGCGCAGGTCGGCGAGGACCTCGGGCGCCCGCCAGGCCCACAGCGGCAGGTACGAGGCCGCGCCGACGAGCACGAGGATCGCGAACCGCAGCGCGGGCGGCATGTCCTCGGGCAGCAGGAACGCCCGCGTGCCGAGGACGCATACGACCATGCCGAGCGCCGCCTCGACGACACCGGCGAGGTTGGCGAGGTAGCGCCGCACGGACACGTCCACCGTGCGCATCGTGCGCCATGCGTAGTAGGGCTCGGCGAACGTGCTGGACACGGCGTAGGCGGTGGCCACGCCGACGATCCCCCACTGGAGGCCGACGCCGAACGCGCACAGGCTCGCGATCACCGTGACGGTCGAGCAGAAGAGCAGCGTGCGCGTGCGGTCGCGCGACTGGAGGACGCTGGAGTTGAAGCGCTGCATCGCTTGCAGCAGCCCGACCCAGGCGAGGATCTGGATCACCGGCACCGCGTCGGCCCAGCGGTCGGTCAGCACGACGTGGACGAACTCGGGGGCGACGAGGATCAGGCCCAGCATGCCCGGGACCATGATCGTGGCCACCAGGCGCAGGGCGCGCAGCCACACCGACCCGATCCGCTCGGGGGCGTCCTGCATGCGCGCGAAGGCCGGCGTGAACACCTCGACGATCGGCGCCATGATGCGGCTGAGCGGCGCGATCATCACGTTGTAGGCGACCGCGTAGATGCCGAGCGCGGCGGAGCCGAGGAACCGGCCGATGAGGATGTTGTCCGCGTTGTTGTTGAAGTAGAAGATCACCCGGCTCACGAACACGTTGAGGCTGAAGCCGCCGAGGCTCTTCAGGCTCGCGAGCGAGAACATGAACTTGGGCCGCCAGGGCGAGAAGGCCCACAGCAGCGCGGTTGAGACGGTCGCGATCGCCAGCTGCTGGGCGATGATGGCCCAGGCGCCGTAGCCGGACGCGGCCATGTAGATCCCGACCGCGCCGCCGACGACCGTGCCCGCCATCATGCGCAGCTCGAGGCTGCGAAAGTCCATGGTGCGGGTCAGCAGCGCCGTCTGGGTCGTGCTCAGCGCGGTCACGAGGAACGAGACCGAGAGGGCGGCGAACAGCGGCTGCACCTCGGGCTCCCCGTAGAACGCGGCCAGCGGCCCGGACAGCGCGATGCCCCCCAGCGTGAAGGCGATGCCGATCGCGGTGCTCGTCCAGAACACCGTCGAGCGATCGCGCTCGCTGAGCTCGCGGCGCTGGACCAGCGCGGCGCCGAGGGCGAGGTCGGCGAAGATGAGCACCAGGCTCGAGAACACGAGCGCCATCGCGGCGACGCCGTAGTCGTGGGGCGTGAGCAGGCGCGCGAGGACCACCGCCACGGCGATCCTCGAGAGCTGCCGGAACCCGTTCGAGAACACCTTCCAGGCGAGGCCGCGCAGGACGCGCGAGCGCATGGTCGGGGTGAGCGCGTCAGTGCTCATCGCCGCGACGGTAGTGCGCGAGCTACGCGGTGCCTATGGGCGTCAGTCCAGGCCCGCCTGGCCGATCGGCTAGGTCGAGGTGGGCCTCGACGGCGCGGGCGGCCCGCTCGCCGGCGCGGCCGTCCCACAGCGGCGGCCGGAGGTCCCGGCGGTGGCCGTTGGCGCGCAGGCGCGCCGGGATCTCCTGGAGCCGCTCGGGCTCGAGCCCGAGCAGGACGTTGCTGCCGTGGGTCAGCGTCACGGGCCGCTCGGTGTTGTCGCGCAGTGTGAAGCAGGGGACGCCGAGCGCGGTGGTCTCCTCCTGGACGCCGCCGGAGTCCGTGGCGACGGCGGCCGCGTCGGCCTGGAGGGACAGGAAGCCGCGGTAGGAGAGCGGCTCGGCGAGCCGGACGCGGGTAGCATCGGCGAGGCCGAGCGTCTCGAGGCGTCCGCGCGTGCGCGGGTGCACCGGGAAGAGCACCGGCATCTCGGCCGCGACCGCGTCGAGCGCGCGCATCGTCCGCGTCAGCAGCTCGGGAACGTCCACCAGGCCCGGGCGGTGGAGGGTCACCAACAGGTAGCTCCCGGGCGTCAGGCCGTGGTCGACGCACGTCGCGAGCGAGCGCGCCGCGTCGACGTTCTCGAGCAGCGTGTCGATCATCGTGTTCCCGACGAAGGCGACGCGGTCGGGGTCGACGCCCTCGTTGGCGAGGTTGACGTCGGCCTCCTCGGAGTGGGTCAGCAGCAGTGACGACAGCTGGTCGGTGAGGCGGCGGTTGTGCTCCTCCGGCATCGTCCAGTCGAAGCTGCGCAGGCCCGCCTCGAGGTGGCAGACGGGGATGTGCAGCTTGACCGCCGCCAGCGCGGCCGCCAGCGTCGAGTTCACGTCCCCCGGCACGATCACGAGGTCGGGCCGGAGCTCGAGGAAGACGCGCTCGAGCGCCTCGAGCGCACGTGCCGTCTGCTCGCCCTGCATGCCCGAGCGGACCTCGAGCTGCACGTGCGGCCGCGGCAGCGGCAGCTCGGCGAAGAAGACGTCGTTGAGGGCTGCGTCGTAGTGCTGCCCCGTGTGGATCAACCGCTGCTCGACGCGCCCGCCGCGGTCGAGCTCGGAGTACAGGGGGGCGACCTTCATGTAGTTGGGGCGCGCGCCGACGACGTGCGCGACAAGCTTTCGAGCTGGCATGCAGGGTCAAGCGTGGACGCGAGGCCGCGACGCGTCGACCCTCGTTCGGCTAGGTTCGGCCGTCGAGGAGCGCCGCGGTGCGGGCGCCGATCTCGGGCCAGCGGAGCTGCTCGGCCCGCCGGCGGGCGGACGCGCCCTTGGCCCGGCGCTGCGCTTCGCCGGCCCGCCCGGCGCGCTCGAAGGCGTCCCGCAGCGACGCCTGGTCGCCGGGCCGGAAGAGCCAGCCGGCGGCTCCGTCGTCGAGCAGGTCGACGTACGTGGGCCGGTCGGCGGCGACGACGGGAACGCCGAGGGAGAGCCCCAGGATCACCGAGGCCGAGGTGCCGCCGTCGTTGCGGCCCACGACCGCGACGTCGGCCGCACCGAACAGCTCGGCCACCGCGTCGTCGGGGATGAAGTCGAGGAGCGGCTTGATCCGCGGGTCGGCAGCGGCCGCGAGGCGCACGTCGTCCGCGACGGCGGGGTCGCGGACCGGGCCGGCGACGACGAGCGCGGCGGCGGGCAGGTCCGCGGCGCGGAAGGCGTCGAGCAGGAAGTCCACGTCCTTGTAGCCGCGCAGGTTGCCGAAGCAGAGGAACACGACGTCGCGGTCGCCGATCCCGAGCTCCGCGCGCACCGCCGCGCGGTCGCGTCCGGGTGGGTAGACGCCGATGTAGGAGCCGTGCGGCACGATGGCGGTCCGGCGGGCGGGCCGGCCGAGGACCTCGACGGCGTGCGCCCGCGTGCTTGCGTCGTGCGTCAGCAGGACGTTGCTGAGCGCCGCCAGCGTCCGCGCGCCCCAGCGGTCGAGCCGCCGGTCCTGCACCTCGTGCGGGTACACCTGATGGATCGTCCACGCGATCCGGTAGCCCAGCGCGCGCGCCGACGCCAGCCGGGCCGCGAACAGCGCGAGCTTGAGATACGACAGGGCCGTGCGCAGCTTCGCCGGTCCGCGCTCGTGGCGCCAGTAGGACTGGGGCCAGTGGAAGTGCAGCACCGCGACCTCGCGGCGGGAGCGCACGAGCCACGTCAGCTTCAGGCGCGCGCCCGGTGTGACCTCGAGGCCGTGGGCTCGCAGCTGCTCGTAGAGCAGCCGCTGGTACGGGTTGGCTCCCAAGACGCCCGGGAACGAGGCCAGCCCGGCGGGCCGGCCCCGTGCCTCGGCCACCGCCGCGCTCACGACCCGCGCCGGGCGCCGGCGGCCACCCGCGGCTGGACCTCCTCGATCGCCGGCTCAAGCTCCGGCGTCGTGCCGGCTTGCGCCGCACCGCCGCCGGCGATGTGCCGGACGAGCTCGCGGCCCGTGTACCAGCTGCCCGACACGAAGCGCATGATCGGCCCGAAGCTCCACGACGACGGCGCGCCGAGGAAGTGCAGCCCCGGGACCGAGGACTCCATGCCATGGCCGAGGAGCGGGTAGCCGCCCGCGCGCCGCACGGTCATCAGCAGCTCGGGCGCCAGGAACGGGTAGCGGGCGATGTCGACCTGGTAGCCGGTGCCGAGCAGCAGGTGGTCGACCGTCCGCTCGGAGCCGTCGTCGAGCGTGAGGTCCAGCCGGTCGCCCTGCGGCCGCGCCGCGACGACCTGGCGGCCCAGGTGGATCGGGACCTCGGTGAGGCGGTCGACGAGCCAGTGCGCGCCGGCGGGCCGGATCGACCGTCGGGCGATCGGCGTCTGGACCCGGCGCGGGAGCGACGTGAAGAGCCGTGGCGTCGCGACGAGCCGGCTGTACCACAGCGGGCCGACGTCGGTCGGGGCGTAGACGACCGGCCCGAGCCTGCCGAGGCGCTTCTTGACGCCCTTGCCGCGCAGCCAGACGATCCGCTCGCCGCGCGCGATGACCTCCGGGTGGGCGCCCGCCTCGTGTGCGAGCGCGGCGCCCTCCAGCGCGCTCTGGCCGCCGCCCACCACCGCGACGTTGCGACCCGCGAACACCGACATGTCGGCGTGCTGGCTCGTGTGGGAGACGAGCGACGTGGGCAGTCCCTGGAAGCGCTCGGGCCAGTGGGCGAAGCGGTCGATCCCGCACGCGACGAGCACCCTGCGGGCCCGCAGCCGGGCGCCGTCGTCGAGCGTCAGGGCGAAGGCCTCGCCGTCGCGCTGCACGCGCGAGACGAGCCGGCGGTCGAGGTCCGGGGCCACGCGGCGCTGGACCCACATCCCGTACGCGACGAACTTGTCGAGCGGCACGGGCTGGTCGAAATGGTCGCCCGTCTCGGCCTGGTAGGCCTTGATCGAGGTCTCGCCGCGCAGCTCGCCGATGTTGGTGGCGCCGAAGTTCGAGCGCAGCATGCCGCCGGTGGGCATCGAGCGCCAGAAGCTCATCGGGTCGCCGAGAACGTGCGTGTCGACCCCGGCGCGCCGCAGGTGGGCCGCCGCCGACAGGCCGTATGGCCCGGCACCGATGATCGCGACGTCCGTGTCGAGCATGTTCTCCGCCATTGCCTAGAAACCTCGCTTCACTGACAGGTACGGGATGAGCAGGCACTCGACGAGGCCTGGGAGGGGGTCGTCGCGGGTGAAGACCGCCTCGGTGTCGGCGCGCCGGAGCGAGCCCAGGTAGTCGCGCAGCGACAGTCGCCGGCCGACGATCTCGACCGCCGCGGTGGGGAGGTCAGTGGCCAGGCGCACCCAGCCGACGCCGGCCTCGGTGCGGCGTGGCGCGACTGCGGTGCCCTCGACCTGGTCCTGGAACAGGAGCGCAGGGAAGTCCACGCCGGCGCGTGGGCCAAGCGTGTGGTAGCCCCATGTGCGCGCGTTGATGTCGAGCAGCTTGTAGCGGCCGTCGCGGGCGTCGAGCTTGTACTCGAGCTCGACGAGCCCGTAGTAGCCGAGCTCCCGCAGAAGCCGGAGCGACGGCGCCTCGAGCTCGGGGAGGTCGACGGTCTCGCAGAAGGTGCTGGCCCGGCCGAACTCCGGCGGATGCTGACGGCTGCGCCGCGCGACCATGCTGCCGACCGCCTCGCCGTCCTTGAAGAACGCGCAGTACGCGAACTGGTGGCGCCCGTCGCCGGGGATCAGCTCCTGCACCATGACCTCGCCGTCTTCGACGACCTCGGCAGCGCGCGCGTAGAGCTCGTCCAGCTCCTCGCGCGTGTCGGCGCGCCACGCCTTCGCCTTGGTCGCGTAGATGAAGTGCTCCTTCACCGCCGGCTTGATCACGAGCGGCGGCTCGGCGTCGATGGCGCGCAGCTCCTCGGCCGATCTCGGGTACCACGTCCGCGGCGCGGGGATGCCGAGTCGCTCGGCGAGCTGGTACGTGTTGCGCTTGTCCCAGGCCCAGCGGACCACGTCCCATCCCGGGGTCGGCACGCGGAACACCTCGGCGAGCCGCTCGCGCTGGCGCGAGAACGCCGCGACCGTCTCCTCGCGCGTCGGGTACAGCACCCAGCCCTGGAGGCCGAGGCGCCGGCCCACGGAGAGGACGGCCTCGACGGTCTCTTCCTCCTCGCGCAGGCTCTTCACCCGGACGGCGTGCGTCGTGTACCGGGAGAAGCGACCGATCGACCGCTCGTCGTCGATGATGCACACCGGGATGCCCCGGCGCCCGAGGCTGCGGGCGATGCCGAGCCCCTGGTAGTCGCCGCCGACGATGACGGCCCCGACCTGCCGCGCGCCGGTGCCGCTCATCCGTTGCTGTCCTCCGTCGCGAACGCGACCGTCGCCTCGTCGCCGGCCGGACCGGCGACCCGCCATGCACCGTCCACGTACTCCGGATGCGACGCCGCGCGCCGGCGCCACCAGGCGCTGACCTCGCGCGGCAGCGCCCGCCAGGCGCCGCCGTCGTCCGCATACGTCTCCAGGAACCGCTCGTACGCCCGCAGCCGGCCCTCCTCGAGCATGTAGTCCGGGTGCGTGATGATCAGCGCCATCCCGCCCGCCGCGGCGACGGCGTCGGCCTTGCGGAGCCAGCGGCGCTCGTCGGCCTCGCCGAGCAGCGCGAAGACGGTGTGGTCCTGCGACAGCGTGACCGGCAGCTCGACGAGGTCCTCGTTGAAGAACGGCAGCCAGCTGCAGCAGCCGCCGGGCTGCGGCTCGTACGGGTCCGTGTCCGGGTACGAGGAGTCGTAGTCGAAGCCCATCTGCGGCATCGACGTCCAGGAGCGATGGAGCGCCGGCGCGCGGAAGCCCACGGCTCCCCAGCGCTCCGCGGCGGCGCGCATGCCCACGAGGCGGCGGCGCAGCCGGCGAGGCGAGTCGATGTCGCGCCCGTCGTGGCGAAGCCCGTGGACTCCGATTTCGAACCCGCGCGCCTGGAGGTCGCGGACGACGGCGTCGTCGACGCGGTAGCGCTCGGGCACGACGTTCCACGAGGAGCGGTATCCGGCGGCTTCCTCGAGGTCGCGCAGGAGATGCACGTTGTCGAGGCCGACGGCGGTCTCGACGTCGTGCGTGAGGACGAGCGCCCACGACCGTCCGTCTGGCCACGGGGCGAGGTAGGGGACGGGCTCGCCGGCCAGCTCGGCGTGGAGTGCGAGCATGCCGGCCTCGAAGTCGTGCAGCGCGGGCTCGACCGGCCAGCGCGGGAACGTCGCGCGCGCCTGGATCGGCGTGAAGGCCCGGCGCAGGGCGATCTGCACGCGGCGGGGCAGGGCCGGGCGCACGCCGTAGTAGAGCTGGCGCGCGGCGGTACGGAGCCGCGCCGCGGCGGCGCCGCCGCCCAGCGTCTCGTACGCCTCGCTGCGGAAGTTGACGATCACTTCGTCCGGGTCGAACGGGAGGAACGCGCTGCCCTCGCGGTTGCGCCAGACGGACGCGACGCGGCGCCCTGCGGCGTCCTCGACGGGTTCCGTGGGAGCCCAGTCGCCGCCCGCGTCGCGGAGCCGGTCGGCCGCGAGCGCGTCCGTCACGACCCGGCCGAAGATCGGCGAGCCGCCGAGCCCGAACTCGCCCGCCTCGTGCCGCTCGCCGGCGGGCTCCCCGAAGACGGGATGGTGGAGGAACCGCTCGTGGCCCTCGCGGGTCGTCCAGCGCATGGTCGCGCCGGCGCCGAGCGGATGCGGCGATTCGGCGACCGTCACGCGATACGGCACGCGAAAGTGGTCGCAGAGGAGCGACCGACGCGATGCGTCGAGCATCGCGATCGCCGCCGGGCCGGAAACCTCCGGCCCGGCGGCGGCACCGTCGAAGATGGCGTCACGCACTGGCCGCGACGTCGTCGGCCATGCGGCACTCGTGGTGCCACTCGATGCAGCGGGCCAGGCCGTCGTCGAGCGACACCCGGGCCTCGAGGCCGAGCAGCTCGCGCGCCTTGGTGATGTCGGGAACGCGCCAGCGGACGTCCTGGTACTTGCCCGGCAGGGCCTCGTACGGCAGGAAGTTCGCGCGCAGCGGCATCGAGATGCCCATCTGCTCCTGCACGCGGCGGGCGAGCTCGAGGATCGTCACCGTCTCGGTGCCGCCGACGTTGATGATCTCGCCGCGCGCCTCCGGCGTCCGCAGCGCGCGCACGAAGCCGTCGACCGTGTCGTCGACGTACGTGAAGGTCCGCGTCTGCTGGCCGTCGCCGTGGATCTCCATGGGCCGGCCGTCGAGGAGCGCCTCGACGAACGTGACGACCGGGCCGCCCCACCAGCTCAGGTGGTTCTTCGGCCCGTAGGCGTTGAAGAGGCGGAGGATCGTGACCCGCAGGTCCTTCTCGTCGGCCATGGCGAGCGCGAAGTGCTCGTCGTAGAGCTTCGAGACCGCGTACGCCCACCGCTTGGTCGTCGACGGGCCGATCACCAGGGAGTCGTCCTCGGCGAAGGGCGGCGTCGCGTTGCCGTAGACGTCGGACGTCGACGTCACGATCAGGTCGGCGTCGAGCGACAGGGCGACCGCGGCGGCCGCGTTGACGCCCGCGGTGTTGACCTCGAGCGTCGAGAGCGTGCCGCCGAAGCGCGGGATCTTCTTCGCCGCCAGATGGGCGATCGCGTCGCAGCCGTCGAAGGCCTCGCGCAGCTCGCGCCGGCGGGTGCAGTCGAGGACCTCGAAGGTGAAGCGCTGGTCGTCGAGCAGGTTCGCGATGTTCGCGATCGAGCCGTACGACAGGTCGTCGACGCCGACGACCTCAACGCCCTCGGCGAGCAGCCGCTCGCACAGGTTCGCGCCGATGAAGCCAGCGGCGCCGGTCACTCCCACTCTCTTCATCGGGGGCTCTCCTTGTCCCGATCGTGGATCGATGCTCTTGCTCACGCCGCCGCCCTCACGTCCGTGGGGAGGCGGTCCAGGATGCCGGGGACGACGTGGTCCACGACACCGATCACGGCCTGGCCGCTGACGATCTCCGGGTAGACATGCGCCGTCGACGCCATCGCCATGCCGGGCACGGCGAACATGTCCGGCAGCCGCTTGGCCCCGCCCAGCAGGTGGACGGGCTCGGTGATGCGCGCCCGCTGGACGACGGAATGCAGGATCTCGTCGTCGCGCAGGTCGGGGAAGATCGTTCGCGCGTGCCCCAGCATCTCCGCGTGCACGTCGTCGGCGGGCGCGTCGTGCAGCGCGTGGCCCGGATCGACGTAGCGCGACACGTAGACGAGGTGGCCGCCGACCTGCTCCGGGTCGACCACATGCGTGGTCTCGACCACCGTCGTCAGCGGCACGCGCCGGTCGGTGATGTTCAGGTGGTAGTACGGGCTCACGCTTCGGCTCGTGCGCAGCAGCAGGCTTACCACGCCGACGTAGCGACAGTGGTCGGCCGGCGCAGCGGCGCGCAGGTCCTCGGACATCAGCCGGCGCGCCTGCGGCGGCGCCAGCGTGCAGAGGATCTGGTCGAAGCGACGCAGCTGACCGCCGACGAGCAGTCCGATCGCCTCGCCTCCGGCGCCGACGATCGACTCCACCGGAGCGCCGGAGTGCACCTCGCCGCCGAGCTCGCGGATGCGTGCCTCGAGGGCGTCGATCAGGGTCTGGTAGCCGCCTTGGAGCCAGCCGAGCACCTCACGACCGGAGCGGTCGCGGGTCGTCCCCATCCTGCGCGTGCGGGCCCAGATGTACGTGGCCGGCAGCCCGTCGTAGCGCCCGTCGAACTTGGAGTCCAGGAGCGGTCGCCACATCTTGTCGAGCACGCCCTGACCGCAGAGCCGGCCGAGCCACTCCTCGAGCGGAAGGTCGTCGAGCTGCTCGTGCGACTTGATGAGCTGGCAGCGGGCGACGAAGGCGGCGAGCCGCAGACGCTCGGGCAGGCGCAGGAGCGGGAACTGCAGCGCCTCGAGCGGTGAGGTCATCGAGAACAGCCGCCCGTCGTCGTAGAAGCCGACCTTCGTCGGGCGGAACCGGAACCGGTCGCCCAGGCCGAGCTCCGACGCCAAGCCGATCACGCGGTCGTCGGTCGGGAGGATCACGTGGTAGAAGCGGTCCACGCGATGGCCGCCCGCGTCGATGGTGCCCACGAGGCCGCCGAGATCCGGGGCGCGCTCGTACAGCGCGACCTTCACGCCGGCCTGGGCCAGGCGCAGGGCGGCGGTCATGCCGAGGATGCCGCCTCCGACGATGCCGACCGAGCCGCGGCTCATGCGGTGACCGCCCGCCGGGAGAAGCGCATCCGCGCGCACATGCGCCAGTAGGTCAGCGTCGTCTTGACGATCGGCATCTTGCTCTTGCCGACGCGGCGGCTCGTGTCGAGCCCGACCGGCACCTCGTCGATCTCGGCGCCGAGGGCGGCCATCTTGGCCAGGATCTCGGCCTTGCAGGCGAAGCCGCGCTCGCGCATGAGCTGATCGCCGTGGTGTTCGAAGGCCCGCCGCAGCGCGGCGGCGCGGTAGACGCGGAAGAACGACGACACGGTCGTGGCCTGCACGCCGAGCGCGTTGCGGACAAAGAAGCCGCTGCCTTCGCTCAGCATCCGGCGCAGCGGGCTGACGTTTACCATCACCCACGACGCGAGCACGAGGTCGACCCCGTTCTGCGCGCGCTCGAGCATCTCGGGCAGCGCGTCGAGGTCACTCGTCGTGTCGGCCTCGAGCGTGACGATCAGCGTCTCGTCGGAGCAGCGTTCGAGGGCCGCGTCGAACCCGGCGCGGAACGCCGCGCCCGGGCCCTGGTTGCGGCCGAGGCGGACGAGCTCGACGCGCAGCGGGCCGTCGTAGGCCTCGGCGATGTCGGTCGTCGCATCCTTGGAGCCGTCGTCGACGATGATCACCCGGCTGGCCTCCGAGAACAGGCCCGGCCGGCTCTCGAGGTCCGCGAACAGGCGGGGGAGGTTGTCCTCCTCGTTGTACGCGGGGATCACGAAGACCGTCGTGACCAGCGGCGCGACTCGCAGCATGGGAACCGGCGCCGGCACCGTCCCGGCGGAGGCTCTCGTCGTTGTGGTCACACTCGCCTTCACGTCGCTCCCTTGCTTGGCTCGGCAGTTGGTCGGGCGGCCTCGTTGCCGCTCGTGGCAAAACATGGCCGGGCATCGCTCCGGCTTTCAGTCCAGAAGTCAAACCCGTCCCGGCGGCGAGCGTGCTAGCCGTTCGGGGGGTCTGAGGCCCTCAAGGCGCCGGGCCCGAACTGGCCAACTGGGCGTGGGAGCGGCCCTCGTGCGAGGTGATGATGCGTGCATCCCATGACGACGAGAGCCACAACCCTCCAGACCACCCTCAGCCGACCCCGCGACAAGCGCCCCGCCCTCGCCGGCGCGTGGGTGGTGTCGGCTTCGATGCTCATCTCCGGCGTGCTGATCTACGCCTTCCACGCCGGCGCCGCGCGTGCGCTCGGCGGCACCGCCTACGGGCACATCGCCGTGCTGTGGGCCGCGATGTTCCTCGTCGTCATCGTCGTCTTCCGCCCGCTCGAGCAGGCCTCGGCACGCGCCATCGCGGACCGCCACGCCCGCGGTGAGGACGCGCGGCCGGTCGTGCGCTCGGTCGTGCTGCTCGGAGCCGGCGCGCTGCTGGCGCTGGTGCCCGTGTCGGTGCTGGCCTGGGACTCCATGTCCGCCGCGCTGTTCGATGGCGACGACGCCATGACGGCGTGGCTGCTGGTCGGGATCGTCGCGTACGGGGTCGCCTACGTCTCGCGCGGGATCATCACCGGCTCCCGCTGGTTCGCCGGCTACGGGATCGGCCTGATGAGCGACTCGGTCGCGCGCCTCGCGATCGCGGCGCCGCTGCTGTTCGTCGCGTCGCTCGACGTGGCGGCGGCCGCCGTGACCGTCGCCGGGCTCGTGGGCGCGCTCGTCCCCCTGCTGGCCGGCCGCGCGCGGCTCAAGCCGCTGTTCGCCGGGAAGGCGGGCGCGAGCTTCCGGCTCGGCCGCACGCTGCGCTTCGCCGCCCCGGCCTCGGGCATCGCGGCGGCCGATCAGCTGCTCGTCAACTGCAGCCCGCTGCTCGTCATCGCGGAGGGCGGCAGCCCGAAGGCGGCCGGGCTCGTGTTCGCGGCGACGATGCTCGTCCGCGTGCCGACCTACGTCTTCCAGGGCCTCGCGTCGTCGATCCTGCCGAACCTGGCGCGGCTCCACGTCGAGGCCTCGCATCGCTTCCGCCGCGCGACGCTCGAGACCGCCGGCGTGCTGCTCGCCGCCGGCACGGTGATCGTGCTGTTCGCGGCGATCGCCGGCCCTGAGGCCCTCCGCTACGTCTACGGAGACGGGTTCGAAGCCGACCGGCTGTCGCTGATGCTCCTCGGGGCGGGCGTCGCGTTCTACCTGTCGGCGACCACGTTCTCGCAGGCCCTCCTGGCCCTGGAGGCGGCCGGGCGGTCGGCGGCGGCGTGGATCACGGCGGCCGTCCTGTTCGTCGGCCTCTACCTGACGCTGCCCGGCACGGAGCTCGAGCGCGTCGGCATGGCGTTCGCGGCGGCGACGCTGGTGGACGTGGTGATGCTGGCCGCCCTGCTGCACCGCAGGACGCGCGTGTCATGAGGACGCCGGTCAGCGTCGGGGTGCTCGGCCTCGCCGGCCGGGGGGCCGAAGCGGCCCGGACGCTCGACGCGCTGGGCTCGTGTGAGCTGCGCTGGGTGTACCTGGACGCTCCGGCGAGCCGCACGGCCCGCTTCCGCCGCGTCTCGCAGCTGGAGCAGGTGCTGGGCGACGAGACGCTCGACGCCGTGGTCATCGCGGCGCCGCCGGCCGCGCGCGGCGAGCTCGTCCGCCGGGCGCTGGACGCCGGCAAGCACGTGCTGGTCGAGCCGCCCTTCACGCTCGAATCCCGCGAGGCCGAGGACCTCGTCCGGCTCGCGGGCGAGGGCAACCTCCGGCTCGTCTCGAGCAGCTTCCTGCGCTTCCACCCGGCGGCCGCGCGGCTCAAGGAGCTGATGGCCAGCGGCCGCCTCGGCGAGCTGTACTACCTCTCCGCCAGCCGGCTCCAGCTCACGCGCGGGCAGGACTCCATCCTGTGGGGCGACGGCGCCGACGCGATCTCGCTGCTCCTGTGGCTCGTCGGCGATGAGCCCGTCGAGCTCGCGGCGCGCGGCGGACCGTGCGGCGACGGCGACGCCGCCGACGTCGCGTTGTGCCACCTGCGCTTCGCGACCGGGATCGAGGCCGAGCTGCGGGTCTCGCGCCTGGAGCCGCAGCCGACGCTGCGCGTGACGGCGGTCGGCTCGAAGGGCATGGGCGTCTTCGACGAGCTCGACGCGCAGCTCCCGCTCACGATCCACGAGACCACGCGCGACACCGAGGGCGTCGCGACGGCGGGCGACGTCTCCTCGCCCCGCCTCCCGGTCGCCGCGCCGCTGCGCGAGCTGTGCGAGCACTTCCTGGCCATCGTGTCCGCCCCGGGCCTCGCTTCGGACACCGGTCGCAGCGGCGCCACGGTGGTCGCCGTCGTCGACGCGCTCCAGCGCTCGCTCGAGCGGGGCGGGACCCCCGAGGCGATCGGCGCGGGCGACGCGCCGACCGCCGGCGTGATCCGGCTACCGCTGCGCTCGGTCTGAGCCCACCGCGGCGAACTCGTGCACGGCCTCGGCGACGAGGGCGATCTCGTCGTCGTCCATCGACGGGTGCATCGGCAGCGAGCAGATCTGCTCCGCCAGCCGCTCGGCCACAGGTGCGGAGCCCGGGCCCATGCCCGCCGAGGCGTAGGCCTCCGTGCGGTGGATCGCGGTCGGATAGTGGATCGCCGTGGCGACGCCGCGCGCGGCCAGATGGTCGCGCAGCGCCTCGCGCGTGTCGGTCTCGACGACGTACTGGTGGTACACGTGGTCGTAACCGGGCGCGGGCAGGGCCGGAGGCTTCACGGGGGCGCCCGCGAGCGCCTCGGTGAGCGCGGCGCCGACGCGGCGCCGGCCCTCGTTGGCGGCCTCGAGCCGGCGGAGCTTGACCCGCAGGACCGCGGCCTGGATCCCGTCGAGGCGGGCCGTCGTGCCGGGCATGCGGTGGTGGTAGCGGGGCCGCTCGCCGTGCGAGCGCAGGAGCTGCACGCGATCGGCGATCGTCGCATCGTTCGTGACGAGCGCGCCGGCGTCGCCCCAGGCCCCGAGGTTCTTCGCGGGGTAGAACGAGAAGCACCCGGCGTCGCCCATCGAGCCCGCGCGGCGGCCTCCGAGCAGCGCGCCGTGCGCCTGGCACGCGTCCTCGAGGACGCGGATCCCGTTCTCGCGCGCGAGCGCGAGGATCGGGTCCAGGTCGACGGTCCGGCCGTACAGGTGCACGGGCATCAGGCAGCGCGTGCGGGGCCCGATCGCCGGCTCGATCAGCTCGGCCGTGACCAGCGCGGTCTCGGGATCGACGTCGACGAACCGCGGTGCGGCGCCGACCATCGTGACGGCCTCGGCCGTGGCGATGAACGAGTTCGCGGGCACCACGACCTCGTCGCCGGGGCCGATGTCCATCGCCCGCAGCGCGAGGGCCAGCGCGTCCGTGCCGTTGGAGATGCCCACGGCATGGGCCGTCCCGCAGTACTCGGCGAACTCGTCCTCGAACGCCTCGACCTCCGGGCCGCCGATGAACGCGGCGCTGCGCGCGATGCGCTCGACCTCGACCAGGAGCTCCTCCATGAGCTCCGGGTCGGCGTTGTCCATGCGGGTCAGCGGGACGGCCGGCGCCGCCGCGCCGGCCGGCGTCACGCTGCCACCGCCATCGGCTGGGCGGCCGGCGGCGCCGACTGGAGCAGCCCGTGCATGTGCGCGTAGTGGCTGGCCTCGGTGCGGTTGGCCAGGCCGAGCTTGCGGTAGATGTTCGACAGGTGGAACTTCACCGTCTGCTCGGCGACCCACAGCTGGCGCGCGATGCGGCTGTTGGAGAGGCCGGCAGCGACCAGCTGGAGGATCTCCAGCTCACGCACCGTGAGCAGCTCGGCGGCCTCGGAGACCTCCGCGGCCGGCGTCGAGCTGGCCATGAACGCGTGGTACACGTTGCCCGCGGCCACCTCGCGCACGAGCATGCCGACGCTCGCCGCCTGGGCGGTCTTGGCGATCGCCGCGTCGATGCCCGCGGTCGTCGCCTTGCCCAGCAGGGCGGCGTCCATGTCGGCCGCCAGGAGCACGATCTTCGCCTTCGGCGCCGCGCTGCGGACCTCGCGAACCCGGGCGAGCGAGCGCTCGGACGAGCTCATGTGGTCCACGACGACGACGTCGGGCTGCGCCGTGGCAACCGCCCCGCCGCTCGCGTTGCGGCCGTCGACATAGCCGATCACCTGACAGGCAGGCGCGTACCTCAGCGCCCCGCGGATGGCCTCGGCGGCCAGCGCGTTCTCGGCAACGATCAGGATGCGCATCCTTACACCTTCCCGTTCATGGCGCCGGTCATCTCGACCGCGCGCGCTGCTCGCGTGACTCCCCGCAGATCGACCGTCGGGACCGCCTGAGCGATCGCCATGTGGTCGATTCCCGGGTGGGCCGTGACGATCACGGCCAGCTCGGCGTCTTCGACCGCCTCGTCCAGATCGGCGGCGCTGGTCAGGCCTTGGGTGACCAGCTCGGGGACGTAGGGGTCGTGATAGCGCACGTCGGCGCCTTGCTCACGGAGCCCCGCCAGGATCTTCAGGGCCGGCGACTCGCGGATGTCGCCGATGCCCGGCTTGTAGGACACCCCCAGCAGGAGCACGCGGGAACCGCGCACCGGCTTGCTGAGGTCGTTGAGCGCCCGCTCGATCTTCTCCACGCAGAAGTGGGGCGTCTGCTGGTTCACCTTGCCGGCGAGCTCGATGAACTCGGTCGTGAGCTCGTGCTCGCGGGCCTTCCAGCTCAGGTAGAAGGGATCCACCGGGAGGCAGTGGCCGCCCATCCCCGGCCCGGGCTCGAACCGCATGAAGCCGTACGGCTTGGTCGAGGCCGCGTCGACGACCTCCCAGATGTCGATCTTCATGCGGTCGGCGAGCATCGCCAGCTCGTTGACGAGCGCGATGTTGACCGCGCGGAAGATGTTCTCGAGCAGCTTCGCCATCTCCGCCACCTCGGTGGTGGAGACGGGGACGAGCTCGTCGCACACGAGGGCGTATGTCTCGAGCGCGCGCTCCAGGCACGCCGGCGTGAGCCCGCCAACGACCTTCGGGGTGGTCCGCAGCGTGTAGTCGGTGCGGCCCGGGTCGACGCGCTCGGGCGAGAACGCCAGGAAGAAATCGCGGCCGGCAGACAGGCCGGTCTCCTCGAGCAGCGGCAGGATGCGCTCGCGGGTCGTGCCCGGGTAGGTCGTCGACTCGACGACCACGAGCTGCCCGCGCTGGAGCACGCCCGACACCGCCGTTGCAGCCGACAGGAGGGGGCCGAGGTCCGGCTCGCGGTTGGGCGTCAGCGGGGTGGGGACGCAGATGAGGATCGCGTCCGCGAGAACCAGGCGGCGTGTCAGCGTGGTGGGCTCGAAGCGGCCCTCCAGCGCCTGAAGGCGCTCGTCAGAGATGTCCTCGACGTGCGACTGGCCATGCCGCAGCGCGTCGATGCGCGCGGCATTGGTGTCCACGCCGATCACCTGATGACCGGCCTCGGCGAACGCGACGGCCAGTGGCAGGCCGACGTACCCGAGACCGATGATCCCGATCGTCATGCGGCGTCCCCTCCTTGGGGCTCGAAGTCATCGATGGTGCGACGGCGACGCCTGCGGTTCATCTCCACCACGTTGTCCACCGTCTCGTTGGTGGTCGTCGAACGAAGGACCGTGAGAGTCGGCCCGGAGCGCTCGGGTGTCCACGGACGCGGTGCGACCGCGTCGGTCCTGTCGTTGGTGATCAGCGTCAGCAAGATGTCCTCCTCACGCCGCCAGGGAGGTCGGGGCCTCGGCGCGGGTCGTGCTCTCGAGCACCTCGCGAATGACCAGCTCGAGCGTCGGGGCTTCGACGCCGGCGGGAAGCACGGCCGCCGCGCCGCGGCGCAGCGCCTCGGCGAGCCAGCCGGCGGCGGGGTCGGTGGCGAGGACGACGACCGCGGCGTGGGGAGCCGCGGTGCGGATCTCCGCCACGCGCGTGAGCGTGTCGGCGGCCCGGCGCAGCTCGACGACGAGCACGACGTCCGGGATGCCCGCGCGCATGACGCGGCTCACCGGCGAGCCGCCGCTCGCGTAGCGCACGATCTCGACGTTGCGCACGCTGCGGAGCACGAGCGAGAGCCGGGCCATCGCGGCCCCGCTGTCGGCGACGACGATTGCGCGCGTCACCGCCGGCCTCCGTCGGCCGAGGGCGAGGAGATCTCGAGCGCCCCGTTCTCCGGGGCCGAGGCCGCCTCGAGGTGGGCCCTCAGGCAGACGAGCAGCTCGTCGAACGACCGCCGCTCGCTGTCGGCGAGGCGGCGGAATGCGAGCGCGCAGGACTCGTGGCCGGCGTTACCGGCCTCGAAGGCGAACACCGGGAGACGAGCGCAGAGGTCCAGCTTGGCGCTGAGGACGCCGAGCAGGTTCTGCAGGGTCGCGTCGCCCGGGTCACCGCGAAGCTCGCTGATGCTGATGCCCACAGCAGGCACTCTGGACTGGACCGAGCCCGTCGAGAAGGTGAGATCTCGGCGCCCGCGAGAGGGGGTTCGTGACCGGCCTGGTGGCTGTATCCCACCCTTGCGGCAGTCCGCTGCCCCGGATTCTGGAGGTTTCTGACGCAGGCTGGACGCATGTCTGACCCCCGCGGGTCACAAACTTCCCCCTTCCCCCTCTATGGTTGCCGTACAGTGCAGTTTCCGGCAGGACGGACCCTCGGAGAGGATCACCGGGAATGAGCGACTTCATGGATGACGTGCCCCTCAAAACAATCGTCGCGGACGACGACCCGTTGGTCAGGCGGTTGATTCGAGACACGCTGCAGCGGGAGAACGTCACGGTCATCGCCGAGGCGTCGACCGGGCGGGAGGCCGTCGAGCTCGCGCTGTTCTACCGCCCCGACGTCGTCGTGATGGACTACATGATGCCGGAGCTGGACGGCATCGAGGCGACGCGGCGCATCTTCGAGCAGGACACCTCCATCCGGGTCATCCTGCTCACCGGCGCGGGGGACGAGTCGCTCGGCATGCGCGGGCTGCGCGCCGGCGCGGCGGGATACCTCTCGAAGGACATGGAGCTCGCCTCGCTCCCGCGCGCGCTGCGCGGCAGCCTGGACGGCGAGGCGGCGATCTCGCGGCGGCTCGCGATGCAGCTCGTGCAGCACTACCGCACCGCGCCGACGGGCGGCGTCGGCCTGCGCCCGGTGCGCAGCCACCTGACGGATCGCGAGTGGGAGGTCCTGGACCTGCTCTCCGGCGGCGCGACGACGGACGACATCGCGCGCGCGCTCGTGCTCTCTACCGAGACCGTGCGGTCGCACCTGAAGAACCTGTACCGCAAGCTCGGGGTCCGCTCGCGCGACGAGGCCGTGGAGGCCGCGGTGCGGATGCGCGAGCTGGGCGGCGCCGCGGCCTAGGGCACGGCGGGACGAACTTCGCTGGGTAGGGCAGCGGCGGATCGGCCGCGAGCCCTGCCGAGTGTCCACTTTTCGCCCGTATAGGGGAACAAGTGGACACTCGGCCCGCAAAGGCCAACGAACCCGCCTCTCTCAAAGCCGCAGTTCGCCGGAGCCGCCGCGCGGCTAGAGTCGCGGCCGATGGTGGGCATCGACCTGCTGGAGATCGACCGCCTCGAGCGCGCGCTGGCACGGCGGCCGCGACTCGCCGAGCGGCTGTTCACCGACGGCGAACGGGCCTACGCCGCGACCCGCGCGCGGCCCGTCATGCACCTCGCCGCCCGCTTCTGCGCCAAGGAGGCGGTCGCGAAGGCGCTCCAGTTGCGCGAGTGGAGCTGGCGTGACGTCGAGGTGCTCGGCGGCGGGGACGAGCCGCCGTCCGTGCGGCTGACCGGCGCCGCGGGCCGGCGGGCCGACGAGCTGGGGGCGACCGTGACCGTCTCGCTCACCCACACCCGAGGCATGGCGGCGGCTGTGGCGGTGGTCGCATGAGTCGGCGCGGCATGGCGGCAGCCGTGGCGGTCGTCGCGTGAGCCTGCCGGGCTGGCTCGAGCCGTTGCCGACCGCGGACGAGATGCGGGCCATCGACCGCTGGGCGATCGAGGAGCAGGCGGTGCCGTCACTCACCCTCATGGAGCGCGCGGGGGAGGGACTTGCCGCGGTCGCCGCTTGGCACGCGCCGGCGGGGCGGATCGCGATCGTCTGCGGGAAGGGCAACAACGGCGGCGACGGGCTGGTGGCCGCGCGCCTGCTGCGGCAGGCCGGCCGCCAGGTCGACGTGCTGGCGGTCGCGCCGCCCGAGGAGCTGCGAGGCGACGCGGCCGAGCAGCTCCGCCGCCTTCCGGGCGACGCGCCGGAGCCGTTCGACGCCGCCCGGCTCGACGGCGCGGCCGGCATCGTCGACGCGCTGCTCGGCACCGGCGCGACGGGGCCGCCGCGCGAGCCGGCCGTGATCGAGGCCATGAACACCGCGGGCGCGCCGGTCGTGGCCGCGGACGTGCCGTCGGGCGTCGACGCCTCCACCGGCGAGGTGGCCGGGCCGGCCGTCCGCGCCGCGGCGACGGCGACCTTCCACCTCGCCAAGCCCGGCCTCCGGATCCACCCCGGCAAGGCGCATGCGGGCGAGGTCGTGGTGGTCGGGATCGGGATCCCCGACGGCGGGCCGGCCGAGCCGCGGATCGGGCTCATCACGCCCGCCGTGCTCGCCGCGATGCCGCGCCGCACGCCCGAGTCGACGAAGTTCACGTCCGGCAACGTGTTCGTGATCGGCGGCTCTTCGGGGCTCACCGGCGCGCCGACCATGGCCGCACTCGCCGCCATGCGGGCCGGCGCGGGCTACGTCACGGTGGGGGCGCCGGCCTCGCTCGAGGCCACGCTCTCGGTGCGGCTGCTGGAGGCCATGATGCGCGGGCTGCCCGAGACCGGAGCCTCGCTGGCCCCCGACGCGGTCGACCCCGCGCTGGAGGCGGTCAAGCGGGCCGACGCCGTCGTCCTCGGGCCGGGCCTCGGCCGCAGCGACGGCGCGCGGGAGTTCGCGCGCGCGATGTACGCGCGGGTCGAGGTGCCGCTGGTCGTGGACGCGGATGGTCTCAACGCGCTCGCCGACGTCTTCGGCGAGCTGCCGGAGCGGCCCGCGCCGACCGTCCTCACGCCCCACGCCGGCGAGCTCGGGCGCCTGCTCGAGGTCGACTCCGCCGAGATAGGCCGCCGCCGCCTCGCGCGCGCGCGTGATGCCGCCGAGCGCTCGGGGGCGATCGTCGTGCTCAAGGGCGACGACACGCTCGTCGCCGCGCCGGGTGGGACGGTCGCGGTCTCGCCCGGCGGCGCTCCCGCCCTGGCCACGGCCGGGACCGGCGACGTGCTGTCCGGCGTGCTCGGCGCGATGCTGGCCAAGGGGATGGAGCCGCTCGACGCGGCGTGCGCCGCCGTCCACGTCCATCTGAACGCCGGCCGGCTCGCCGCCGAGCCGCACGGGCCCGACGCGGTGATCGCCTCGGACGTCATCGCTGCTCTGCCCGCGGCCCTCAGCGCATAGGCTAACGTCGCCCGAAGGTCCGAACTTGTGAGGACCGGCAGGGCGAAACGCGATCTCATGCTCACCGTGCGCGACATCATGGACACGGACGTGCCGACGGTGACCGTCGCGGACTCGGTCGAGACCGTCCTGCGCGTGCTGCGCGACCACGAGCTGCCGGGCGTGCCGGTCGTCAACGAGGGCGGGCGCTGCGTCGGGATCATCACCGAGGCGGACCTGGTCCTCAGCGACGAGAACGACGACTTCCACATGCCGCACTACTTCCAGCTGTTCGGCGGGATCGTGTTCCTGGAGTCGATCTCGCACTGGGAGGACCGCGTCCGCAAGGCGTTCGCGGCGACCGCGGAGGACATGATGACCGAGAACCCGATCACGATCGAGCCGAGCGCGACGGTGCGGGAGGCCGCGCGCCTGATCGCCCGCAAGAAGCACAACCGCCTGCCGGTGATCGAGCACGGGCGGCTGGTCGGCGTCGTCACGCGCGTCGACGTGCTCGACGCGCTGACCTCGAACGACGAGGAGTAGTGGCGCCTCCCACGATCCCGAGCGTCTGATGCTGCGGGCGCTCGCCCGGGTCGACCTCGGAGCCGTCGAGCGCAACTGCGCGCGGCTGGCCGCCGTCGCGGCGCCGGCGCGGCTGTGCGCGGTCGTCAAGGCCGACGGCTACGGCCACGGCGCGGTGCCGGCCGCCCGCGCCGCGCAGGCCGGCGGCGCCGCATGGCTCGCCGTCGCGACCGCGAACGAGGCGGCCGAGCTGCGCTCCGCCGCGATCGAGGGCCCGCTGCTGGTGATGGGCGCGCTGTCGCGGCAGGAGCTCGACCTCGCGCTGGCAGCCCGCGCCGACGTCGTCGCCTGGCGCGAGGACTTCGTCGCCTCGCTGCCGGACGACGCTCGCGTCCACGTCAAGCTCGACACGGGGATGGGCCGGCTGGGCACGCGCGACCCCGACGAGGCCTCGCGTGTCGTGGCGGCGGCCGGCGACCGGATCTCCGGGCTCATGACGCACTTCGCCACCGCCGACGACGATCCCGCCTTCCTGCAGGACCAGCTCGACCGCTTCGAGCGCTGGATCGCCCGCCATCCCGGCGTGCTCGTCCACGCCGCCAACTCGGCCGCCACGCTGGGCGAGCCCGCCGCGCGGTTCGACCTCGTGCGCTGCGGGATCGCCGTCTACGGCATGGACCCGTTCCACCGCGACCCCGCCGACTACGGCCTCGACCCCGCGCTCGAGCTCTCCAGCTACGTCGCCGAGGTCAAGCGCGCGGCGCAGGGGGAGAGCGCCGGGTACGGGCGCCGCTTCGTGGCCGAGCGCGAGACCTGGATCGGCACCGTCCCGATCGGGTACGGCGACGGCGTGCGACGCGCGCTCACCAACAACGCCGACGTGCTCGTCGACGGCCGCCGCGTGCCGCTGGTCGGCACCGTGTCGATGGACAACATCACCGTCGACCTCGGCGACGAGCCGGTGGAGCGCGGCGCCGAGGTCGTGCTCATCGGCGCCCGCGGCGGGGAGCGGATCCTGGCCGAGGAGATGGCCTCGCGGCTCGGCACGATCAACTACGAGGTCACGTGCGGGATCACGCAGCGGGTGCCGCGGGAGTACGCGTGAGGGCGCCGCTCGAGGCGGCGCGCGCGGCGCTCGCAGACCGCGAGGCGTGGCTCGTGGGCGGCGCCGTCCGCGACCGGCTGCTCGGCCGCGCGACCGACGACGTCGACGTCGCGCTCGACGGCGACCCGCGCGAGGCGGCGCGCACGATAGCCCGCGCCACCGGCGGCACGGCGTTCGAGCTGTCGGGCGCGTTCGGGGCCTGGCGGGTCGTCGGGCGCGGCCACTCCTGGCACGTCGACCTCGTGACGCTGCAAGGCGACATCGACGCCGACCTCGCCAACCGCGACTTCACCATCAACGCGATGGCGGAGCCGCTCCAGGGCGGCGAGCTGCTGGACCCGCACGGCGGCCGCGCCGACCTCGAGGCGCGCCGCGTCCGGATGGTCGCGCCGACCGCGTTCGCCGACGACCCCCTGCGCACCCTGCGCGCCGTCCGGCTCGTCGTCGAGCTCGACCTCGAGCTCGACCCCGCCACCGCGGCCGCCGTCGCCGCCCACGCGCGCTGGATCGAATCCGTCGCGACCGAGCGCGTGTTCGGCGAGCTCAAGCGGATCGTCACCGCGCCTGCCGCGCGGCGCGGCATCGAGCTGATGAGCGCCCACGGCCTGACCGAGGCCGTCCTGCCGGAGCTCGCCGCGCTGCGCGGCGTGGAGCAGAACGAGTTCCACCACGCCGACGTCTACGGCCACACGCTCGAGGTGCTCGACGCGGTCGCGGCGCTCGAGTCCAACCGCGCATTCCTCGGCGACCGCGCCGCCGACCTGCTCGCCGAGCCGCTCGCCGACGAGCTGACCCGCGCGGGCGCGATGCGGTTCGCGGCGCTGCTGCACGACGCCGCCAAGCCGCTGACCCGCGACGTGCAAGCCGACGGGCGCGTGACGTTCATCGGGCACGACCGCGCCGGGGCCGAGCTCGCCGGCGACGCCCTGCGCCGCCTGCGCGCCTCCCAGCGCACGATCGACTACGTCGCCGCGCTCACGCTCCACCACCTGCGGCTCGGGTTCCTCGTCCACGAGCGCCCGCTCGACCGCCGCACGGTCTGGCGCTACCTCGTGGCGACCGCGCCGTGGACCGCCGACGTCACCATCTTCACGGTCGCCGACCGGCTCGCCACACGGGGGCGCAACGCCGAGGAGGCGATCGCCGCGCACGTCGAGCTCGCGCGCGACATGCTGGCGGTCGAGCCGGCCCCGGCCGAGCCGCTGATCCGCGGCGACCACCTGGCCCGCGAGCTCGGGATCGCACCCGGCCCCCGGCTGGGGGAGCTGCTCGCCCAGCTCGAGGAGGATCGCTTCGCGGGCGCGATCTCCACGTGCGAAGAGGCGATCGCCCGCGCCCGCAGCCTGCTCTCGTGACCTTGCTAGGGTCGCCCACCATGCCGAATCTCGATCTTTCGGACGCCATCCGCGGCGAGGTGGCCGACGACGCCACGATCGGGCACTTCAGCGTGATCGGCGAGGGCGCCCGAGTCGGGGTCGGCGCGCAACTGGGCGCGCACGTCGTCATCCACCCCGGCACGATCGTCGGCGCCGGGTGCGTCGTGCAGGACGGCGTCGTGCTCGGCAAGCCGCCGAAGCTGGCGAGCCACTCGACCGCGCCGCGCGGCGAGCAGGACCCGCTGGTGATCGAGGACGGCGCGGTCGTCTGCTGCGGCGCGATCGTGTTCGCCGGCGCCCGGCTCGGCGCGGGGGCGATCGTCGGCGACCAGGCGTACGTGCGCGAGCGGACGGTGATCGGCCCGGGGTCCGTGATCGGGCGCGGCAGCGCGGTGGACAACGACGTGCGGATCGCCGCTCGCGTGCGCGTGCAGACGGACGTGTACCTGACCGCCAACACGGTCGTCGAGGACGACGTGTTCGTCGGCCCCGGCGTGCTCACCACCAACGACTCGACGATGGCGCGCCACGACGACGCGTACCCCGTCGTCGGGCCGACGCTGCGGCGGGCGTGCCGCATCGGCGGCGCCGTGGTGATCACGCCCGGCGTCGAGATCGGCGAGGAGGCGTTCGTGGCCGCCGGCGCGGTCGTCACCAAGGACGTCCCGGCCCGCGGCGTGGTCATGGGCGTGCCCGGCCGCCACGTGCGGGACGTGCCGGAAGCCGACCTCCTCGAGCACTGGCGGTGACGCGCGATGCCGGCTGACCCCGACTGCCTGTTCTGCAAGATCGCCGCGGGCGAGATCCCGTCCACGCGCGTGGACGAGGACGAGCGCACGGTCGCGTTCATGGACATCAACCCCGCCACGCGCGGGCACCTGCTCGTCATCCCGCGCGAGCACAGCACCGACCTGCTCGAGGTGCCGCACGAGGATCTCGATGCCTGCACGCGGATGGCGCAGAAGCTTGCCGCGCGCGCGAAGGAGCGGCTGGGCGCCGACGGCGTGAACCTCCTCAACTCGTGCGGTCGCGCCGCGTGGCAGACCGTCTTCCACTTCCACGTGCACGTCATCCCGCGCTACGAAGGAGACCCGCTGCGGCTGCCGTGGGTGCCCGGTCCCGGCGATCGCGACGAGATCGCCGTCGCGGCTGAAGAACTGACCCGTTAAAGACTCTTGCGCGCCGAGCGCGAACCCGGATACGGTCTCCACGTCGGGACCGGCACCGGCCGGTCGAGGTCCAATGCGGCGCCAGGCGTCGTTGGCAAGCGGGGTCTATCTGTGGGTACCGGGACGGTCAAGTGGTTCAGCGACGACAAGGGTTTCGGCTTCATCACGCCGGATGAGGGCGGCCGCGACCTGTTCGTGCACTTCACGGGCATCACGGGCGACGGGTACCGCTCCCTCGCCGAGGGTGCGAAGGTCACCTACGAGGAGGAGCAGGGCGACAAGGGCCCGAAGGCCATCAACGTCCAGAAGCTGTAGCTGACGCAGCGGGCGTTCGGGCGGGCGGGACCGATACCACAACCCCGGCCGGTTCGTCGTGTTGAATGCCGGGATGGCCCATCGCCCAAGACTCATCGTCGCCGCCGGCACGCTGCTGGCCGCGCTCGTTTGCGCCGCGCCTGCCTCGGCGCGGATCATCGAGATCGGCGCGGCCGGCGCGGAGGCCACGCCGACGTGCCCGTCGAGCCCGTGCTTCGCGATCTCGCGCACGACCGGCTACCAGGCCAAAGTCGTCGACAGCCGCGCCGCGTACGTGGTGCCGCGCAACGGCAAGATCGTCGCGTGGACGATCTCGCTCGGCGCCCCCGACGAGCGCCAGATCGAGTACTTCGACGGCTACTTCGGCGAGGCGTCCGCCGGCCTGACGATCCTCCGTCGGGGCACGCGGCTCTACCACCGCGTGATCGCGCAGACGCCCGTCCAGAAGCTGCAGTCGTACTTCGGGCAGAGCGTCCAGTTCCCCCTTGACCGCTCGCTCACCGTCAAGCGCGGGCAGGTCGTCGCGCTCACCGTGCCGAGCTGGGCGCCGGCGCTGACCCAGTCCGTCGACGACGGCTCGTCGTGGCGCGCGAGCCGCCCGAAGGCGAAGTGCGACGACACCGACTCGCAGACCGCGCAGGCGGACACGGGTGACCGCACGCAGTACCGCTGCCTGTACCGGGCGCGGCTGACCTACAGCGCGACGCTGATCACGGACCCGCGGCCGAACAAGCCCTGATCAGCGCGGGCGCAGCGGCGGCCGATCAGTGCGGGGCGCGCTGATCAGCGATCAGCGGCGGCGACGGTCCGGCGCGCGCGGGGCGGGCGCCGGCGGCATCCGGGTGCCGCGCGCGCGGTCCGGCACCTGCGGCCGGTCATGGCCGAGGAGGTCGAGCAGCGCCTCCACCACCTCGGGGTCGAACTGCGCCCGGGCGTAGGCGCGCAGCTCGGCGGCCGCCTCGGCCGGCGACATCGCCTGGCGGTACGGGCGGTCGGTGATCATGGCGTGGTACGCGTCGCAGGCGAGGATGATCCGCGAGCCGATCGGGATCATCCGGCCGCGCAGGCCGTCGGGATAGCCGCTGCCGTCCCAGTGCTCGTGCTCGTGGCGCACGATCGGGGCGATGACCGCGAGGTCGGGGATGCGCAGGAGGATGCGCTCGCCGGCCACGGGGTGCTCGGCCATCACCTCCCACTCCGCCTGCGTGAGCGGGCCGGGCTTGTGGAGGATCTCGTCCGGCACGGCGAGCTTGCCGACGTCGTGCAGCAGCGCCGCGTGGGCGATCCGCTCGGCCTGCGTGGCCTGGAGGCCGAGCAGCATCGCGACCCCTCGGGCGAGGTGCACGACGTCCTCGGAGTGCTCGTGCGTGTAGTTGTCGCGCTCCTCGATCGCCGCGGCGAGGGCCTGCACCGCGGCCGGCGACCCGCGCTGGGCGTGGAGCAGGGCCAGCTCGCGCTCGACGTCGGCGTTGGCGACCGCGACGCGGCCCTTGCCGGTCCGCTTGGCCAGCAGGAGCGCGCGGTCGGCCTGCTCGAGCAGCGCGTCGGCGTCGAGCGGCTCGCGCCATTCGGCCACGCCGAGCGAGCACGCGCCGACCAGCGAGGCGGCCATCGCGTCGCGCACGCGCTCGGCCACGGCGCGGGCGGTCGCCTCGTCGCTCCCGGGCAGGAGCAGGACGAACTCATCGCCGCCGTAGCGGGCGACCTGGTCGTACGGGCGCAGCTCGGCCTGAAGCAGCCCCGCGACCGTCCGCAGCAGCTCGTCGCCCGCCTGGTGGCCGCGGACGTCGTTGACGCGCTTGAAGTCGTCGAGGTCGATGATCACGTAGCTCAGCGGCGTGCCGTCGCGGCGTGCGCGGGCGATCTCCTCGCGCACCCGGACCTGCATGGCGCCGTGGTTGAGCAGCCCCGTCAGCGCGTCGGTGCGCGCGGCCTGCTGGACCTGCTCGTACGTCTCGGCGTTGTGGCAGGCGACCGTCGCGAGGTCGGCGATCGCCTCCAGCGTGCGGCGGTCCTCGTCCTCGACCCGGCGCCGGCTGGACCAGCCGACCGACAGCGCGCCCTTGAGCTCGTCGTTCCACGTCATCGGCACCGCCACGGCGGTGCGGAAGCCGTCCAGCGAGGCGTGGCCGGACGGCCTGACGTCGCGCGCGTAGTCGTTGGTCACGAACGTGCAGCCGGTGGCAAGCGCCTGGCCGACGGCACCCTCGCCGGGGGCGAGCACGAGGCCGTGCCAGTCGTCCGGCACGTTGTGGCCGGCGGTAGCGACCCCGCCGTCGCGGTCGTTGCCGAGATAGACGCCGGCGACGTCAGCGCCGACGGCGTGCGCCGCCTCGCGGGCCAGCGTGCGCAGCACCTCCTCGCGCTCGAGCGACATGTTGAGCGCCCGGGCGGCGCGCACCAGCGCGCGGTCGTGGGCGGCGCTCGCGGTGCGGCGGTGCTCGGCCTCGACGCGCGCGAAGCCGGCGGCGGCGGCGTGCGCGAGGATCTCGGCCTCGGCGATCTCCTGGGCGGTGAACTCGCGCGCGCGGTGCGTGAGCAGGATCGCGACGCGCCGCACCTCGTCGCCGTGGGAGAGGGGGACGAACAGGGCCGAGGCGACGTCGAAGTGCTCGACCAGCTCGGCGCGGATCGTGCTCGACCCGCGCGCGTCGGGCACGTGCAGCGTCGTGCCGGTCGCGATCACGTGCGCGACGCCCGACGGGCTGCCGTCCAGCGCGATCGTGTAGCCGGGCAGGCCGGGGCCGGAGATCGTGGCATCGCCCCCGTTGCGGTGCTGCGCGACCTCGAACAGGTGGACCTGGTCGGGCGCGAGCGCCGCCTGGATCGCGGCCGTCAGCTCGGAGGCGAGCTCCGCGGGCGTGCGGGCGTCGGCCGCCGCGCGCGCGACGCGATGGAGCGAGGTGGGGGCGAGGTCTTCGCCCTGGCGTGAGGTCGATTCGAGTACGGCTTGGCCTTCCCTACGAAGAGGGGTTCGCAGGCTGTATCGGCCCGCGCCGGAGGCGCCTTGATCGGCCAGCCGTCCGCTGCACTCCGGCGCACGAACGTCAACTGCGCTGGGTGGGGGAGCGGGGGGACGTTGACGGCGCCGAGTGCTCAGTTTTCGCCCCTGGAGGCGGAAAACTCGGCGTTCGGCGGTCGAGTGTCCGGTTAGTTCCCTCAGAGGGAATTAACTCGACACTCGGCCGGTCGCCCCCGCCCCGACCGTTCGGATCAGCACGCGCCCCGCCCCGCCTCGAAGGCGCGGATCAGCAGGCGCCGGGGTTCTGCGCGCAGAAGTCCTCGAACTGCTCGGCGTTCGAGCCCTCCGGCGGCGGCGTGTCGTTGGTCGGGCCGTCGGTCGACGCGTCCGGCGCCGTGGTGCCTCCGCTGGCGTCGGGCGTCGTGCCCTCCGGCGCCGTCGTGCCGCCGCTGGTGTCGGGCGTCGTGGTGCCCGTGTCGTCGGTCGTCCCGGTGTCGCTGCTGTCGGTGCCCGACTGGTCGCTGGTGCCGTTCTGGTCCTGGTTCGACGCGGCCGAGGATGGCGCGTCGGCCGACTCGGGGATCACGACGTCGGCCGGCGGGCCGGGCACCTCGGGCGCCAGCTCGTCGCCGCCGCCGCATCCCGCTGCCACGAGGGCCAGGAGCCCGGCGGCCAGGAACGCGGTGATGCGCCGCCCTCGCACGCCGCTCACTCCTCCACGACGCGCGGCAGCGCCGACATCCGCCGGCCGCAGGTCGGGCAGTCGTTGAGGTCGCGCTGCGCGGGCTGGTCGCACCAGTTGCAGAACCGGAGCGTCTCGACGGCCCAGGGGAGCCGGGACACCGACGGGCGGAGCGGCAGCAGCTTGCCCACCACCTCGAGCTCCTCGCCGGTCTCGCGGTCGCGATACACGCGGCCGGGCTCGGCCGCCAGCAGGATCTCCCGGCCCGACGACGGCGTCCTCAGCCGATACGTCTCGCCTGACATGGGCGCGGACCTTAGCAGCGGCTCGGGACGGCGAGCCTCGTAGAGTGCCCGCCCGTGCGCGTCCTGATCTTCCATGGCTACCTGCTCGTGGGGACCGGTTCCAACGTCTACAACTCGGCCCTGGCCGAAGCCCTGGTGCGGGGCGGGCACGAGGTCCACCTGCTGTGCCAGGATCGCGATCCGTTCGCGCAGGAGTGGGTCGACGCCGCCGGGGATTGGGACGGCGGTTCGCTGGATCTGCGGGTGCGACGGGAGCCCGCGCGGGCCACGGTCTACCGGCCCGACATCGGCGGGCTGCTGCCGCTCTACGTCGCGGACCGCTACGAGGGCGTCGAGGCGCGCCCGTTCTCGGAGCTGTCCGACGCCGAGGTCGACCGCTACGTCGAGGCCAACGTGGCGGCGGTGGCCGAGGTCGCCGCGCGGGTGCGCCCCGACGTCGCGCTCGCCAACCACCTGGTTATGGGCCCGGTCGTCCTCGCCCGCGGGCTGGCGGAGGCCGGCGTCCCGTACGCGGTCAAGATCCACGGCAGCGCGCTGGAGTACACGGTGAAGCCCTACCCGCGGTTCAAGCCCTACGCCGTCGAGGGCCTCGCGGGGGCGAACGGCGTGCTCGTCGGCTCGCGCCATACGGCCGAGAGCCTGTGGACGGAGATGGCCGACCCCGACCTGCCCGACCGCACCCGCCTCGGGCCGCCCGGCGTCGACATCGAGCGGTTCACACCCCGCGACCCGGCGGCGGCGCACGAGGGGATGGAGCGCCTGCGGGCGCGGCTGGCGGCGATGGACGACGCGTCGGGGGCGGCGGCCGACGACGCGTCCGGGGCGGCGCCTGACGAAGCGTCCGGGGCGGCGGCCGACGTCCCGTCGGGGGCGGCCGCCGAGCCCGGCGACTCGTTCGCCCGCTCGCCCGGCGAGGCGGCCGCGGCGCTCGCGACGGTCGAGCCCGGGGACCGCCTCGTGGTCTTCGTGGGGAAGCTGATCGCGTCGAAGGGAGTCGAGCTGCTGCTCGCGGCGTGGCCGCTCGTGCTCGCCCGCGAGCCGCGGGCGCGGCTCCTGGTCGTCGGCTTCGGCGCGTTCCGGGCGGGGCTCGAGCAGCTCGCGCGCGATCTCGAGCGCGGCGACCTCGACGCCGCCCGCGCGCTGCGCAGCGAGCACGGCGCCGAGCTTCCGCACCTGGCGGCATTCCTGGACTCGCTCGGGGAAGGCGGCGCCTCTTTCGAGCCGCCCGAGCGCGGCACGCCCGCGGGCGCCGAGGCGTACCGCGCCGCCGCCCGCGGCATGACCGGCCGCATCGCCTGGGCCGGGCGGCTCGACCACGCCGAGCTCACCGACGTCCTTCCGGCCGCCCAGGCCATGGCCGTCCCCAGCACGTTCCCCGAGGCGTTCGGGATGGTCGCCGCCGAGGCCGCGGCCTGCGGCGCGCTGCCGGTCGTCGCCGCCCACTCCGGTCTGGCCGAGGTCGCCCGCACGCTCGGCGCCGCGGCGCCCGACGCCGCGCGCGCGTGGCTTACGTTCGAGGTCGGCCCGGGCGCGGTCCGCGAGCTGGCCGACGACCTCTCCGCGTGGCTCGCGGCGCCCGCCGACCTCCGAGCCGACAGCCGCGACGCGATCGTCACCGCGACGCGCGAGACCTACTCATGGGACGGCGTCGCCCGCTCCGTGATCGCGGCCGCCCGAGGCGAGCTGGACGGCCTGCCGCGGCCTGCATAGATGATTGATTCCGGCGCCGCGGGACGCGCCCAGGCGGGTGCGGGGGTCGTGGAATCAGTCATCTAGGTGGCACCCCGCGTCCAGGCGAACCAATAGGATTCCGCCCTCGATGAGGAGCGGTGGGGTCCGACACGCGCTCGTTCTGGCAGCGATCGCCGCGGCGGCGGCCGGTGCGAGCGGCTGCAACCTGGCCGATTCCGGGACCAACGTCGTCCACGGCAAGGAGCTGTTCGTCCAGAAGTGCGGCTCCTGCCACACGCTCGCCCGCGCCGGGACGCAGGGCGTGGTCGGCCCGAACCTGGACAACGCGTTCCAGCGCGCCCGCCAGGACGGCTTCGGCCAGAGCACGTTCGAGGGCCTCGTCTACGGGCAGATCCAGAGCCCGAACCGCAGGCCCTCGTTCGACCCCGAGACCCGGAAGGAGCTGCCGGTGATGCCGCCCGAGATCGTCACGGGCGACGACGCCGAGGACGTTGCGGCCTACGTCGCCTCAGCGGCCGGCAAGCCGGGCGACGACACCGGCGCGCTCGCCCAGGTCGGCGGCGGCAAGGCCGAGGGCACCGCCGAGGCCAAGAACGGCGTGCTCGAGATGCCAGCCGATCCCGACGGCGGCCTGTTCTTCAAGTTTGCCGACGCCACCGCCCCCGCCGGCCAGCTCAAGCTCGAGTCCGTCAACGACGCCTCGATCGACCACAACATCGCCCTCGAGGGCAACGGCGTGAACGAGGAGGGCCCCGTCGTCAAGGACGGCGCCACCTCGGAGATCGACGTCGACGTGGAGCCCGGCGAGTACACGTTCTTCTGCTCGGTCGAGGGCCACCGCGAGGGCGGCATGGAGGGCACGCTCACCGTGAAGTGAGCAGGGCCTCGCGCTGCCTGCGATCCTCGGCGTCGGCGTCCTCCGACGCCCGATAGAAGAAGAAGCACAGCGCGAAGACCATGATCAGCAGGTCGACGGTGACCATCATCGCGCCGGCGAGCTGCTGGTCGCCGAGCGCGCGGAGCCCGTGGCCGCGGTCGCCCGCCGCGTAGACGCCGGTATAGATCGGGACCCGGATGAGGACGAAGCTCATGCCCAGGAACATCCCGGCCATGCGCGCGCCGATGATGTAGGGCACCTTCCACAGCTCGCCGCGCAGGCGCCGCCGCTTCGGGTCGAGCGCCGACCACCACACGAGCACGCCGATCGCTACGAAGCTCATGTGCTGGAGGCCATGGACGAACGGGTGCCGCACCGCGGCCTCGAAGAAGATCGAGAAGTGCCAGCCGTAGAGCACGAGCACGTAGACCGGGACCGCCACCAGCGGCTGCCGCAGCCGCCTGAACGCCCCCCGCAGCCACGCCGTCCTCGCCACCGTCACGAGCGCGGGTCGCGGCAATAGGAAGCCGAGCACCGGGTTGCGCGCGCCCGCCAGCAGGAGCGGCGCCGCGAGGTCGGCGATCAGCAGGTGCTGGGCCATGTGGGCGGAGAGCAGCTCGTCGCCGAGCGCGTGGACGGGGCCGAAGAACCCGACCACCCACAGCGCGATCCCGATGTGCCACAGCAGCGATCTGGCCCCGCGGGACGGTCACGCCGCGACCCCGCAGCACCCGCACCGCGCGGATCCACAGCACCTCGGCGGTGGCGACCAGCACCACCGCGCCCGGGTCCAACACGAGCTCCATCGCCTACAGGATGGCGCGCCCTAGCAGCACCAGCCCGATGATCACCGCGGCGGCGACCAGGACGTACACGAGGACCTGGAAGGCCTCGCGCTCGGACCGCAGGGGGTTGATCACTTCAGAGGATGTAGACCGTCGTGAAGACGACGATCCACATGATGTCGACGAAGTGCCAGTAGATCCCCGGCACCTCGACGCCGTGGTGCTCGACTGACGAGAAGTGGCCTCGGAACGCCCGCACGGTGACCATCGCGAGCAGCGTCAAGCCGATGAACACATGCGCGCCGTGCAGCCCCGTGAGCCCGTAGAAGATCGTCCCCTGCGCGTGGTCCTGCGGCGAGAAGCCGACGTGCACGTACTCGTTGATCTGCACGAACAGGAACGTGGCGCCCAGCAGGAACGTGGTGAGCATCCCGGCCTGCAGCCCGAAGCGGTTGTCGGACTTCACGGCCTCCAGCGCCCAGTGCATCGTGAACGACGAGGAGACCAGCACCGCGGTGTTGACGCCCGCGATCAGCTTCGGCAGCTCCGTGCCCTCGGCCGGCCACTCGGCGCCGCCCACGACCCGGATGAAGAAGTAGGCCGTGAAGAACGCCCCGAAGACCATCACCTCGCTGATGATGAAAAGGAGCATCCCGAGCGTCCGCGAGTCGACCCGCGAGGACTGGTGGGCCTCGGGCGGCCCGTGGTGGTGCCCGTGCTCGAGGGCGTGCGCCTCCATCAGGCCTCCGCCGCCACGGGCGTGGACTCGATGTGCTCGACCGGCTTGTTGGTCGCCGCCTGGATGCGGTCGACCAGCTTGTCGGCCATCCACTTCGACTGGTCGGCGGGCAGCGTCGAGATGACGATCTCGGAGATGTGGAAGTACTGGACGGCGTTCATGATCGCCGTGTACGGGTCGGGGTCGCCGATCATGCCGGCGGCCACGATGCCGTCCTCGTGCAGGTTCTCGAGCAGTCGGTGCAGCCGCTCGCGCGCCTTCGCGACCGCGCCGCCGTGGACGGCGTCCTGGGGCACGACGGCGATGAACCGCCGCGGCCCCTCGTGCGCGAGCTCCTTGAGCCGCGCCGACAGCTGGTCGGACGACACCGTCACGTTGGCGGCCACCAGCGTGACGCCGAACGGCAGGCCGTCCCGCGCGATGTCCACCACCACGTGCTCGACCGGCAAGCCGGTCTCCTCGCGCAGCTTCTCGGGCAGGTCGCGCCGCAACCAGCCCGACGTCCCGGCCGGCAGGGTGGAGATGATCACCTCGTCGATCCCCTCGACCGCGATCGCGTCGGTCGCCGCCAGGAACGGGTCGCCGTCGCCGACCTCGCCGGTGCTCTTGATCCCGTTGTCGCGCATCCACGCGCGCGCGAGGTCCACGCGCACCTGCGCGCTCGACCGCACCGCCTCGTCGTAGATGACGTTCCCGAACCGCGGCCGCGACTGCGGCACCACGACGTGGAAGCTGACGTCCTCGCCGCTGCGCGCCATGATCGCGTCGAGCAGCTTCTCGCCGCCGATCGTCTCGTTCGCCAGGACCAGGACCTTCGTCACGTCTCGCTCTCCCTCTCAGCAGTGCCCGCGGGCTGTTTCGGCCGTGCCTCGGCCGGCGGCTGGAAGATGCCGTGCTGCGCGCCCGGGACGCCGTACTCGTACGGGCCGCCGACCACGAGCGGCACGCGGTCGAAGTTGAAGACCGGCGGCGGCGAGGAGACCTGCCACTCGAGCGTCAGCGCCCGCCACGGGTTGGCCACCGCGCGCGGCCCCGCCCGCCACGACGACACCGTGTTGTAGACGAAGATCAGCGTCGCGATGCCGAGCAGGAACGAGCTGAGCGTGATGAACAGGTTCCAGCTCGCGAACTGCTCGGGGTAGTCCGCGACCCGCCGCGGCATGCCCTGGACGCCGATCAGGTGCATCGGCCCGAACGTCAGGTTGAAGCCGACGAACGTCAGCCAGAAGTGCAGCTTGCCGAGCCGCTCGTCGTACATCCGGCCCGTCATCTTCGGGAACCAGTAGTAGACGCCCGCGAAGATCGTGAACAGCGAGCCGCCGTAGAGCACGTAGTGGATGTGGGCGACGATGAAGTACGTGTCGCTCACGTGGATGGTCAGCGGCACCATCGCCAGCATCACGCCCGAGATCCCGCCGAGCGTGAACATCGTCAGGAAGCCGAGCGCGAACAGCATCGGCGTGTCGAGGTGCAGCACGCCGCGCCACAGCGTCGCCAGCCAGGAGAAGATCTTGATGCCGGTGGGGACGGCGATGATCGCGGTCGTGACCATCATCGGGATCCGGATCCACGTCTGCATGCCGGACACGAACATGTGGTGCGCCCAGACCGTGAAGCCGAGCAGCACGATCGCCAGCAGCGAGAAGGCCATCATCCGGTAGCCGAAGATCGGCTTGCGGGACTTGACGGCGATGACCTCGGAGATGATCCCGAAGCCCGGCAGCATCATGATGTAGACCGCCGGGTGCGAGTAGAACCAGAAGACGTGCTGGTACATCAGCACGTCGCCGTCGCTGCTCGGGTGGAAGAAGTTGAAGCCGAGCGCGTAGTCGAGCAGGACGAAGAACTGCGAGGCGGCGATGAACGGCGTGGCGATGACCACCAGCAGCGAGGTGGAGAAGTTCGCCCACACCAGCAGCGGCATCCGCCAGAACGACATGCCGGGCGCGCGCATCGTGACGATCGTCACGAGGAAGTTCAGGGCGGTGGCGATCGATGACGCGCCCGCGAACTGCACGCCGATCGTGAAGAACATCTGGCCGATCGGCACGTCGGTCGACAGCGGCGCGTACGCGGTCCAGCCGGTCGCGAACGAGCCGCCGGGCGCGAAGAACGACGCCGCCATCATCAGGCCGCCGACCGGCAGCATCCAGTACGACAGCGCGTTCAGCCGCGGGAACGCCATGTCCGGCGCCCCGATCATCAGCGGCAGCACGAAGTTCGCCAGCCCGGCGAAGACCGGGATGATGAACAGGAAGATCATCAGCGATGCGTGGACGCTGAACAGCCCGTTGTAGGCATTCGAGTCCACGAACTGCATGCCGGGCGCCGCCAGCTCCGCGCGCACGATCATCGCCAGCAGGCCGCCGAGCAGCATGAAGAAGAACGAGGTGACGACGTACTGGATCCCGATCACCTTGTGGTCGGTGTTGACGCGGAAGTAGTCCTTCCACGAGTACGCGCCGTGGCCGGAGTGGTCCTCGGGCCGGGTCGGCTTGCCGGACGCCCAGTAGAACCAGTAGTCGAACGCGCCGATCCCGACGAAGAAGAACAGCGGCGCGAACAGCAGCGACGCGAGCAGGATCGCGTTCTGCGCCTTGCCGGTCAGCCCGCCGTCGAAGCTCGCGAAGCCGTACAGCTCGCGGACCAGCAGGACGACGGCCGCCGACAGCAGCACGCCGATGCAGAAGAACACGAATCCACGCGTGAGCCCCGGCGCTCGCACCCTCGCTGTCACTGGCCTGCAACCTCCTTCAGATACTTCACCAGCGCGTCCACCTGCTCTTCGGACAGACTGTCACCGTAGCGCGGCATGAGGCCCGGCTGGAAGCCCTCCGTGATCTTCGCGTCCGGCTCGACGATCGACTCCCGGATCTCCGCGTCGCTCAGCCCCGGGACCACCTCGTCCAGGTTCGGCCCGGTCGTGCCCGTCGCCCCCGCGTCGGCCAGCGTGTGGCAGGACTTGCACGCCGTCGGCTGGGCGGCCTCGGTGAACAGCGTCTTGCCGTCGGTCTCGTTCCCGCCGCCACCGCCGCCGCCCTGGGCAGGCCCGCGGGCCAGCTCGGCGAGCTTCGCGTCGAAGTCCTCGCGCGTCATCACGTGCGCGCTCTGGCGCATGGTCGAGTGCCCGAGCCCGCACAGCTCCGCGCAGACGACGGGGAACTCGCCCATCCGGTCGGTCGTGGTGACGCGCAGGTGCGTGTTGATCCCCGGCACGGCGTCGATCTTCATGCGGAAGGCCGGCACCCAGAAGTCGTGGATCACGTCCTTGGACTGGACCGTGAAGTTGACCGGCGTGTTGGCCGGCAGGTAGAGCTGCGGCGAGACGATCTCCTTGCCGCCTTCGCCGCGGTAGTAGAAGTTCCACGTGAACTGCTCGCCCACCACGCGGACGTTCATCGAGTTGGCCTGCGCCTTCTCGATGTCGGTCAGGACGACGTACGCATAGGTGCACAGCCCCACCAGGAGGATCGCGGGGATCGCCGTCCAGATGATCTCGAGCCTGGTGTTGCCGTGGATCGGCGGGCCGTCCTTGAGCTCCTCGCCTGGCTTCATCCGGAACTTGATCGCGCAGTAGAGGACGATCGTCTCGACGAGCACGAAGACCGGGACCGACGCGATGAGCAGGACGTCCCACAGCGTGTCGATCGACCCCGCCTGCTCGGAGGCCGGGACCGGGAACCAGTCGATGAGCAGGGCGAGCGCGATCCCCAGCACCGACGCGATCGCGCCGATGATGAGCATCTGGCGCACCTGCGCCCGGCTCTCCTGCGAGGCGACCGGGGGCTGGTCGCTCATCGACTCTCCTCACAGCCCATGGAGGCGGGATCCTACGCAACCGCCTCGATGGAGCGCGTCAGGCTGCTGCCCGGCCGTCCAGCGGCGCGCCGACGGAGCCGCCGGCGGCCCGGAAGTCCGACGGCGCGACCCCGCGATGGCGGCGGAACGCCTTGGCGAACTGCGCCGGCTGCCGATAGCCGACGCGGTGCGCGACCTCGCGGACCGTGAACATCCGCGTGGAGAGCAGCTCGGCCGCACGGTCCATCCGCACCCGAGTCAGGTGGTCGCGGAACGTGGTCTTCCCGATCTCCGCGTACGCGCGCTGGAGCTGGCGCCGGGAGGAGGCGACCCGGCGCGCGATGTCGTCCAGCGAGAGGTCGGACGCGTAGTCGCGGGCGACGATCTCGTTGGCCTCCTCGAGGAGGCTCGCGCGGAGTCGGATGGTGGAGGGTCGCTGCATGGGGCCTTGAGTTCCTACGCGCCGTAGTGCCCGATCGGATCAGAGTTCGAGGCCTCGACGCAAGGCCTTGGTTAGGATTGAGACGGACGTTGCAAACGGGGAACGTTTTCCGGGGGTTTTCGCCTCTGGCATACTCCGCCGCCATGGATCGCCGCCTCGCGCGCCGTAATCTTCGCACCGCGCTGATCACCGCCGTGATCGGGCTGCTGATGTTCGCGCTGACCTTCGTCGCCGCCCTCCTCTACGTCGCATGAGCGCGCCCGACGACTACCGCGCGGCTCCGCCGGTCGGCGAGGAGGTCCACATGCCGGCGCCGAGCGTGCTGCCGCTGATCAACGCGGCATCGCTCGCGCTCGCGATCGTGTCGATCACGCTCTCCTGGTGGCTGGTGGCCGCCGGCGTCATCGTGTTCCTCGGAACCTCGGTGCGTTGGATCCGGGACGTCCGGCGGGATATCTCCGAGCTCCCGCTCGACCACTCGCACTGACGTAGGCTTCACGCGGATGAAGGAGGCTGGGACCAATGTCGCCCCAGAGCTGGCGGCCCGGTACGCGGACGCCTTCGCGGCGTACCTGAGCGATCGCGGCGAGCGGGAGCTCGGGGCGGCGTACGACCTCGGCCGCGAGGCGGTCGCCGCGCAGCTCAGCGTCCTCGACCTCGCCGAGGCCCATCACGCAGCGGTCCGGCTCGCGCTGGCCGACGGCGCGCGGCCGTCGGACCAGACCCTCCAGGCGGCCGCAGAGTTCCTGCGCGAGAGCCTCTCGATCTTCGAGAGCGTGCACCGCGGCTACAGCGAGGTCCGCGAGGTCGCGCGGATCGAGCACGAGCACGTCGAGCAGCTCCGCGCGCTCGCCGACGCGTCGGTGGCGCTGAACTCGTCCCTGACCGTCGAGGAGATCCTGCAGCTCACGGCCGACGCCGCGCACACGCTGATCGGCGGGACTCGCGCCACGGTCGAGGTCTTCGCGCCCGACCCGCGGCTGCTGCCGCTGACCGCCATCTCCCCGCCGCTGCTCTCCGGGAGCGAGCCGGAGCCGGCGCGGCTGACCTCGCGGCTGACGGGCCGCGGGCGCGAGCTCGGGGTCATCGACGTCATGGACACGCGCGCGCGCGAGTTCACGCCGCGCGACCAGACGGTGCTCACCCAGCTCGCGCATCTGGCGTCGGTCGCGATCTCCAACGCGCAGCTGTACGAGCGCGAGCGGACGATCGCGCAGACGCTGCAGCGCTCGCTGCGGCCGGGCGGCCTGCCGGACGTGCCCGGGCTGTCCGCCGCCGTGCGCTTCCGGCCCGCGGGCGAGAACATCGAGCTCGGCGGCGACTTCTACGACCTCTTCGAGGCCGGCGGCGGCGCGTGGGCGGCGCTGATCGGGGACGTCCAGGGCAAGGGGCCGGACGCCGCGGCGGTCACCGCGCTCGCGCGCCACACGCTGCGCGCCGGAGCCGTCTACGAGCAGCACCCGAGCGGCGTGCTCGCGCTGCTGCACAAGGCTCTGCGCGACCAGCGCAGCGACGGGCGCTTCTGCACGGTCGCACACGCGCACATCCGGATCGGCCGCAACCGGCTGCGGGTCGAGCTCTCGTGCGGCGGGCACCCGCTGCCGCTGGTCGTGCACCCGGACGGCCGCGTGGAGCCGGTCGGCAAGCTCGGAACGCTGCTGGGCACCGACATCGAGCCGCAGCTCTACGACGTCCAGCTCGACCTGGAGGCCGGCGACGTCCTGCTGCTCTACACCGACGGCGTCACCGAGGTCCGCCGGCGCCGCCGCGAGGTGTTCGGCCTCGCCCAGCTCACCGAGCTGCTGAGCACCTGCGCGGCCCTGCCGCCCGACGCGGTCGCCGACCGCGTCGAGGCCGCGGTGCTCTCCGCGTCGGAGGGCCATCTGCGCGACGACATGGCGATCCTCGCCTTTGGGGCCACCCCGGGCGGCGACGCACCTATGCTTCCGGCCCGAGCCCCATCAAGGGAGGAGATCGATGGCTGATCCGGCGGACGTCACGGACGGACAAAGGGAAACCAACGCCGACCTGCTCACCGAGCTTGTCGCGCACCTGCGCGCGAACCGGACCGGGCTACGCCAGGAGTGGGCGAGGCGCATCGGCGAGGCACGGCTGCTGACCGCCCTGACCCAGGAGGAGATCTTCTCCGAGGCGACGTCGGTCTATGACAACTACGTCGAGGTGCTGGAGACCGGCTCGGTCGAGGCGCTCCAGGAATACGCGCGCAACCTCTCCGAGCGCATCATCCCGCGCGGCGTCGAGACCGAGGAGGTCCTCGGCATCGTGCTGCTGCTGCGCGACGTGCTTGCCCGCTCGCTGTTCGAGAAGTACCCGGAAGACTTCAACCGCGTGCTCGACGTGTACGAGCCGGCCGCGAACCGGATCGCGACCACGGTGGCGATCAACTTCGTGCAGGAGCGCGAGCGCGTCATCCGCCAGCAGCAGGAGGCGATCCGCGAGCTCTCGACGCCGGTGCTCCAGGTCCGCGAGCGGCTGCTCATCCTCCCGATCATCGGCGTGCTCGACGGCCAGCGCGCCCGCCAGCTCACCGAGCAGCTCCTGCGCGGCATCCGCGCCAACCGCGCGCGGGTGGTCGTGATCGACATCACCGGCGTCCCGACGATCGACTCCACGGTGGCGAACCACCTCGTGCAGACCGTCGACGCGTCGCGCCTGATGGGCGCCAGCGTGATCATCACCGGCCTCTCGCCGGAGATCGCGCAGACGCTGGTGACGCTCGGCGTCGAGCTCGGCAAGGTGAACGCGGTCGGCGACCTCCAGGGCGGCATCGAGGAGGCCGAGCGCCTGCTCGGCTACCAGGTCTCTCTGGAGACGCCGGGCCTCGACGCCACCGTCGTTCAGTAGTAGTGGCCGTCCCGATCCTCAAGCAGGGGCCGTTCCTGATCGCGACGATCCAGGCCGCCCTGACCGACACGGATGTGCTCCAGCTCCAGGACGACGTGATGGCGCAGGTCACGCGCCACCGCTCGCGCGGGATCATCGTCGACGTCACGGCGCTGGACGTGATGGACTCCTTCGTGTCGCGCTCGCTGCAGGGGATCGCGCGCATGACCAGGCTTCGCGGCGCGACGACGGTGATCGTCGGCATCCAGCCCGAGGTCGCGTTCGCCATGGTGCAGCTCGGCATGGCCTTCGAGGACGTGCTGACGGCGCTCGACCTCGAGGAGGGGCTGGCGCTCCTGTTGCGGCCTTGGAAGGAGGCCGGCGACAGTGGCGGATGAGCACGACGCCGTGATCCCGATCGAATCCGACGCCGACGTCGTGACGGCGCGGCAGCAGGCGCGGGCGATGGCCTCCGGGCTCGAGCTGTCGAGCACCGACCAGACGCTGCTGGCGACGGCGATCTCCGAGGTCGCGCGCAACATCACCGCGTACGCCAAGCGGGGCGAGGTGCTGCTCGGCATCATCAAGGACGACGACGGGCGCCGCGGCATCCGCGTGATCGCCCGCGACGAGGGGCCGGGGATCGAGAACCTCGAGCTCGCGCTCCAGGATGGCTACACGAGCGGTTCCGGGCTCGGGCTGGGGCTGCCCGGCGCGCGCCGGCTGGTGCACCACTTCGAGATCGAGACGGCGCCGGGCCAGGGCACGAAGGTGACGCTCGTGATGTGGGAACGGGAGAGCGCGCGGGCGGCATGACCGGGAGGTGGCCGCTGGTGCTCGAGCGCGGCGTGGCTGGCCAGGCGCATGCGGGGCAGGACCGCTCCGGCGACGTGGCGGTGTTCGCCGCATCCGAGCAGGGCGGGCTGGTGGCGGTCATCGACGGTCTCGGCCACGGCGACCCCGCCGCCGACGCCGCCGAGGCAGCCGCCCGGGTCCTGCACGAGCACGTCGAGCTCCCGCCCCAGGATCTGCTCCAGCGCTGCCACGAGAAGCTGCGCCGCACGCGCGGCGCGGTCATGACGCTGGCGTGGTTCGACCTCGAGGAGCGCACGATGGCGTGGACGGGGGTCGGCAACGTCGAGGCGCGCTTCGTCCGCGCGGGGGACCGCAGCGACGCCCGGCACGCCTCGCCGGTCGTCCTCGGCGGCGTGGTCGGCTACAACCTGCCGCAGGTGCGGATGGGGACGATCCCGCTCGAGCCGGGCGACGCGGTCGCCCTCGCGACCGACGGCGTGGCGGCCGACTACTCGGTCTCGCTCGAGTCCGGGATCGCGGCCCAGGAGCTCGCCGAGCGCGTGCTCGAGCGCCACGGCAAGGGCAACGACGACGCCCTCGCGGTCGTCGTCCGCTACCTGGGACCCCCCGCCGCACCGTCGTAGTAGCCGCACCGAGGGGGTGGAGGCTGGCGCTCGGAGACGCGCTTTTCCCGCACCTCGTGCGCTGTACGGACCGCACCGCAAGAGGCCTGCAAACCCGTTGGGCGCAGGAGCGGCGCGCTGGGACATTTCCTGGCATGACCTCCCCACGGAATCTCGCCGCACGCGCCGGACGGTGGAGTGCGGCCCACCGAAAGACAGCCATCCTCGGTTGGATCCTCTTCATCGTGCTCGCCACCTTCGCCGGCAAGAGCGTCGGCCAGGCCGAGCTGCCGCAGGCCGACATGGCCAACGGCGAGTCCAAGCGCTCCATGCAGATCATGGATTCCGCCGACTTTGCCGAGACCACCGGCGAGCAGATCCTGATCCAGGGCAAGGGCTCGATCAAGTCCGACGATCCTCAGGTCACCGCGGCCGTCAAGGACACCGTACAGCGCCTCGAGCGCATCGACGGCGTCACCGACATCCACAGCCCCCTGAACGCGGCCGACCGCGCCGACACCGTGTCCAAGGACGGCCGCTCCGTGGTCGTCAACTTCAGCCTGCCGGACGCTGATGAGGACGACGCGAAGCTGGTCGAGATGGCCGAGGCGCCCCTCGCCGCGACCGCCGCGGTCCAGAAGGCGCACACCGAGCTGCGCGTCGAGGAGTACGGCGGCGCCTCCGAGCGCCACGCGCTCTCCAAGCAGGAGACGGCCGACGAGGCGAAGTCCATGCAGTTCTCCTTCGGCGGCACGCTGATCATCCTGTTGCTCGCCTTCGGCGCCATGGTCGCCGCCGGCGTCCCGCTGTTCCTCGGCCTGACCTCCGTCGGCGCCACGCTCGGGCTGCTCGGGCCGGTCAGCCAGATCTCCGGCCTTCATCCCGCGGTCGCCCAGGTCGTGATGCTCGTCGGCCTCGCCGTCGGCGTCGACTACGCGATGTTCTACATGCGCCGGATGATGGAGGAGAAGGACAAGGGCCGGTCCTCCGCCGACGCGCTCGAGGTCGCGGCGGCGACCTCCGGCCGCGCCGTGCTCATCTCCGGCCTCACCGTGATGGCCGCGATGGGCGGCATGTTCTTCTCGGGCAACCCGATCTTCGTCTCCTTCGGGATCGGCAGCATCATCGTCGTCGGCGTCGCCATCCTCGGCTCGCTGACCGTCCTGCCCGCGATGCTGTCCTACCTCGGCCAGAAGGGCTGGCTTGAGAAGGGCCGCGTGCCGTTCATCGCCAAGCGCCGTCACCGCAACAAGGGCGAGTCCCGCATGTGGGGCGCGATCCTCGACCGCGTCCTCAAGCGCCCGCTGGTCTCGGCGGTCCTCGCCGGTGGCCTGCTGGTCGCCCTGACGATCCCCGCGCTCGGCATGCACCTGAAGGACCCGGGCACCGACAGCGTGTCCCGCGACGAGCCGATCATGCAGACGTACGACCGCATCGATGCCGCGTTCCCGGGCGGCGCTGTGCCGGCCGTCGCCGTCATCAAGGCCAAGGACGTCACCGCGCCCCAGGTCGAGGCCGGCATCGCCGACCTCCAGAAGCAGGCGATCGCCAGCGGCAAGCTGCACGAGCCGACGTCGGTCGAGATCAGCCCCGACAAGACCGTCGCCATGGTGGCCCTGGCCATCGACGGCGACGGCAACAACGCGGCCTCGAACGCTTCGCTCGAGACGCTGCGCGAGGACATCGTGCCCTCCACCATCGGCAAGGTGGCCGGCACCGAGACCGCGGTGGGCGGTATGACCGCCTTCTCGAAGGACTTCCTCGACACGATGAAGTCCCACCTCCCGATCGTGTTCCTGTTCGTGCTCAGCATGGCCTTCATCCTCCTGCTGGTCACGTTCCGCTCGATCGTGATCCCGATCAAGGCGATCATCCTCAACCTGCTCTCCGTCGGCGCCGCCTACGGCATCCTGAAGCTCGTCTTCCAGGACGGCCACGGTGAGAAGCTGCTCGGCTTCGAGTCGGTCGGAGGTATCGCATCCTGGCTCCCGCTGTTCCTGTTCGTGATCCTGTTCGGCCTGTCGATGGACTACCACGTGTTCGTCCTCAGCCGGGTCCGCGAGGCGGTCGACCGCGGGATGTCCACCGACAACGCCGTGGCGCACGGCATCAAGTCGACGGCGGGCATCATCACCAGCGCCGCCGCGGTCATGGTCATCACGTTCGCCGGCTTCGCGACCGGGTCCGACCAGACCATGAAGCAGATGGGCGTCGGCCTGGCCGTGGCCATCCTGATCGACGCGACCATCGTCCGGGCGGTCCTGCTCCCGGCCACGATGAAGCTGCTCGGCAAGCGCAACTGGTACCTGCCCAAGGGCCTGCACTGGCTGCCGAAGTTCGAGCACGAGCCGCAGGTCGCCCCCGCCGCGGCCTAGCCGCTCACCGGATCCGTCTCCAAGGCCGCGGGGCTTACGCCTCGCGGCCTTTGGCGTTCTTCGGGCGAACGTCAACTGCGGCAGGTAGGGAGGCGTCGAGCCGACGGTTTCGTGCAATTTCGACCGCCCCATCCCGCGGAATTTCACAAAACCCCTCGTATACGGCGGTTTCGTGCGATTCCGGCTCCGACGCGCTCCGAAATTGCACGAAACTCCCGCTCTCGCCGCCCCCCACCCAGCCGCAGTTGACGTTCGCCGGCTAGCCGAGCAGGCGGGCGTCGAGGACCATCGCGCCGAACAGCAGCGCGAGGTAGGCGAGCGAGTACAGGTAAGTGCGCAAAGCGGACCGACGATCCGCTCGGCGTTGGAGACGGACCGAGAGCGCCAGGAACGTCGCGCCCAACCCAACCGCAGCGACGGCGTAGATGGCCCCGAAGAACCCGAACACGACGGGCAGCATGGTCAGGACGACGAGCAGCGTCGTGTACAGCACGATCTGGCGGCGGGTCTCGGTCTCCCCGTGGACGACTGGCATCATCGGCACGCCGACCCGCGCGTACTCGTCCTTCATCAGCAGCGACAGCGCCCAGAAGTGCGGCGGCGTCCAGTAGAAGACGATCGCGAACAGGTAGAGGGCGGCTGGGTCCAGCCCGCCCGTCACCGCGGCCCAGCCGACCAGCGGCGGGACGGCGCCGGCCGCGCCGCCGATCACGATGTTCTGCGGCGTCGAGCGCTTGAGCCAGATCGTGTACACGAACACGTAGCCGAGGAACCCGGCCAGCGCGAGGAGCGCCGAGAGCAGGTTCACCGTCGTGGCCAGCAGCAGGAACGACAGCGCGGCGAGCACGAGCCCGTAGGTCAGCGCCGCGCGGGGCGAGACGCGGCCCGACGGCACCGGCCGCGTCGCGGTGCGGGCCATCTGGGCGTCGATGTCGCGGTCCCAGTAGTGGTTGACCGCCGCCGCGCCGCCGGCCGACAGCGAGCCGCCGAGCACGGTGAGCGCCACCAGCGATATCGACGGGTCGCCGGCCACGTACATCGTCGTCACCGTGGTGAGCAGCAGCAGGAGCTGGACCCGCGGCTTGGTGAGCGTGACGTAGTCGGCGAGGACCTGGCGGACGCCGCCGAGGGCGAGCTCGCCGGGCGCGGCGGTCGTGACCCGCGAGGCCTCCACTAGCGGACCACTACACCTTCACCATCGGCTTGCCGGCCTCGAAGCGCTGCTGGACGCCGGTCTGGCGCTCGATCTGGCGCCGGATGTCCTTCATCGGCTCGACCGACCGCACGCGCGGGACGATGTCGAAGTTGTTCTCCGGCGGCGGCGAGGGCGTGAACCACTCGAGCGTGTTGGCCTTCCACGGGTCGGGCCCGGCGATCGTGCCCTTCTTGAGCGACCGCACGACGTTGACGATCGTCAGCAGCACGCTGAACGCGAGCACGAACGCGCCGATCGTCGACACCAGGTTCATGAAGCTCCAGCCCGCGTTCTCCGAGTACTCGTAGATGCGCCGCGGCATGCCGTCCAGGCCGGCCGAGTGCTGGATCAGGAACGTCAGGTGGAAGCCGATCAGGAACAGCCAGAACGAGACCTTGCCGATGCCCTCCGACAGCATCCGCCCGGTCATCTTCGGGAACCAGTAGTAGAGCGCGGCGACCATCGCGAACGCCGATGCGCCGAACGCCGTGTAGTGGAAGTGGGCGACGACGAAGTACGTGTCGGTCAGCTGCCAGTCGACGGGGAAGACCGCGAGGAAGATGCCGGTGATCCCGCCCATCAGGAACGTCCCGATGCCGCCGACGGAGTAGAGCAGCGGCACCCGGAACTCGATGGTCCCGCGCCACAGCGTCGCGACCCAGTTGAAGATCTTCACGCCCGTCGGCACCGCGATCAGGAAGCTCGAGAGCATGAAGAACGCGAGCACGACGGTGCTCATCGGCGTCGCGAACATGTGGTGCGCCCACACGAGCATGCCGAGGAACGCGATGCCGGCGGTGGCGGCCGCGATCGCCTTGTAGCCGAAGATGGGCTTGCGGGCGAAGACCGGCAGGACCTCGGAGAAGACGCCGAACGCGGGCAGCACGAGGATGTAGACCTCGGGGTGGCCGAAGAACCAGAACAGGTGCTGCCACAGGAGCGCCGAGCCGCCCTCCGTCGGGTCGAAGAACTCGGTCCCGAAGTTGCGGTCGAGCAGCAGCATCGTGACCGAGGCGGCCAGCGACGTCAGCGCCAGGATGATCAGGTACGCGTAGATCAGGATCGTCCACACGAACAGCGGCATCCGCCCCCAGCCCATGCCGGGGGCCCGCATGTTGTGGATCGTCGCGATGAAGTTGATCGCGCCGATGATCGACGACAGGCCGGTGAGGTGGACCATGTAGATCCACGCCTCCTGCCCGTTGGACGGCGTGAACTCCTTCAGCGACAGCGGCACGTAGGAGAACCAGCCGGCCTCCGGCGGCGAGAAGAACACCGAGCCGTAGAGCGCGAGCCCGCCGAACAGGAACATCCAGTACGACCACGCGTTCAGCCGCGGGAACGCGACGTCACGGGCGCCGATCATCAGCGGCACGAAGTAGTTCGCGAAGCCCGCCCAGACCGGGACGACGACGAGGAAGACCATCGTCGTCCCGTGCATGGTCAAGATCTGGTTGTACTTCTCGGGGCTCAGGAAGGTGTTCTCCGGCGTCCCGAGCTGCGTGCGCATGAGCAGCGCCTCGACGCCGCCGATCACGAAGAAGACGAGGACGGTCGCGAGGTAGAGGATCCCGATCTTCTTGTGGTCGGTGGTCGTCAGCCACCTGACCCAGCCGCGCTGCGGCCGGTCGACGTCGCGGGCGATGATCTGCGGGCGGGCGGGGATGGCGGCCACTAGCGCGCCCCCTGCTCGGACTCGAGCTGCTCGCGCCGCTGCGCGGCCTCCTCCTCGGCGTTCTTGAGCTCCTCCGCCTTGCGCTCGCGCCACGCCTGCCACTGGTCGAACGGCAGGCCGATCACGCGGGCGAGCATGTCGGCGTGATTGCGCCCGCACAACTCGGCGCATTGGCCTTCGTAGACCACCCGGTCCTCACCTTCACCGAGCGCATCGAGCGGGATCTGGAACCACGTCTTGTTCGTATAGCCGGGGACGGCGTCCGCCTTGCCGCCGAGCTGGGGGATCCACCACGAGTGGACGACGTCCTTGGACTGGACGTCCAGCGTGATGGTCATGCCCACGGGCACGTACATGTCGTTGTAGGCGAACACTCGCTCCTCGCCCTCGACGTCGGGATACACGAACGTCCACGCGTACTGCTCCCCGACCACGCGGATGTTCATGCTGGCGCCCGGCGGGGACGGCTGGTCGGTGGCGGCGTAGAGCGTGCGGGCGGCGACCGGGTTGCCCTCCGCGTCGATCTCCGACGCCGCCGGGTTCTTCACGTCGTCGAGCAGGATGAACGTGAAGACGGTGAGGAAGATGAGGATCGCCGCCGCGCCGACCGTCCAGCCGATCTCGAGCTGCGTGTTGCCGTGGATCTGGGCGGCGATGCGGCCCTTGCGCGCCCGGAACCGCCACAGCGAGTAGAGCATCAGGCCCTCGACCCCGATGAAGATCACCAGCGCGATCAGCGCGATCAGGATGTAGAGCGTGCGGATCGCGTCGGCGTTCGGCGACCCGTCGCTCTGCGGCAGGAACCAGCCCGCCGACGCTGCCGGGGCGACGACCAGGGCCGCCACCACCGCCGCCGGCAGGAGAACGGCCAGCCTCCGGAGACGGCGCCGGGTCTTGGTCGGGACGGGAGCCACGGCGTCGGCAGTATATGGACGGAGGGCCGGGAAGCGGCTGCTCATCCGCCGCCGAAAGCTGCCGGCCGCTTCTCCAGGAATGCCTGGACGCCCTCGAGGAAGTCGCCCGACGCCGCGGACTGCTGCTGGAGCGACGCCTCGAGGTCCAGCTGCTCGGCCATCCGGCCGAAAAGCCAGCTGTTGAGCTGGAGCTTGATGCCCGCGTAGGCCTTGGTCGGGCCGCTCGCGAGCTTGGCGGCGAGGTCGTCGACCGCCTGCTCGAACCCGTCGTCGGGCACTACGCGGTTGACCAGGCCCCACTCGAGCGCTTTCCCGGCCGGGATCCGCTCGCCGAGCATCGCCATCTCGGTCGCCCGGGCGAGCCCGACGCGCTCCGGGAGCAGCAGGGAGGAGCCCCCGTCCGGGACCAGGCCGATGTTCACGAACGCGAGCAGGAAGTAGGCCGACTCGCGGGCGACGATGAGGTCGGAGGCGAGCGCGAGCGAGGCCCCGATCCCCACCGCCGGGCCGTTGACGGCCGCCAGCACGGGCTTGGGGAGTCGGCGCAGGCCGGTGATGATCGGGTGGTAGACCTCGTGCAGGACGGTCTCGACGTCGGGGTGGCCCTCGGGCGTGGGGTCGAAGCCGGCCTTGAGGTCGGCGCCCGACGAGAACGCGCGGCCGGCGCCGGTGATGGTCACGGCCCGGACGGCGTCGTCGCGCGCGGCCTCCTCCACCGCCGCCAGCAGCTCCCGGCCGAGCGGCTTGTTCCAGGCGTTCATGGCGTCCGGCCGGTTCAGGGTGATGCGCAGCTCGCCGCCGCGGCGCTCGAGGATCACGGTCTCCATGCGGCAGGTCCTATCAAGGATGCTGCGTACGGGCAGCCGTATCCCGGTCGCAGCGCCCAGGCACTACGCTCGGCGCCGTGCGCCGCTCGACCGCCGTCCGCGCGGCCGCCGTGACGGTGCTGGCCGCCGGTGTGGCGGCTCCGCTCGTCCGCCGCCGCCTCCGGCTGAAGCCGCCGGTCGTGATCGGCGCCGCCGCGGCGGCCCCGTTCGCCCTGTGCGTCCTCGTTCCACGCACACGCGCGCGCGACATCGCGACGTGCCTGCTGCAGATGTGGGCCTATGTCGCGGCGTACAAGATGCCCTACGACGATCCCAAGGCGCTCGCGAAGCGCGTGAAGATCGCCTACCCCGTCAAGGCGGACCGTCTCGTCGGCGCCGGGGTGACGCCCACGCTCCGGCTCCAGCGGGCCCATGGCACTCCCGGCAGCTTCAAGGCCTGGGAGAAGCTGCTCGTGTGGTCGCACTGGGTCTGGTTCGCGTTCCCGCACGGCACCGTGCTCTACGTCCTGCTCCGCCACCCCGAGCGGTTCCCGAAGGCCGCCGCCCGGGTCTACGCGACGTTCGACCTCGGGCTGATCGGCTACTGGGCGGTGCCGACCGCGCCGCCCTGGTACGCGGCCGCCGAGGGCCTGATGGACGACGGGCTCACGCCCGAGCTGCGGCGGATGATGGTCGAGTACGGGGAGCACTTCTGGAGGTCCGGCTGGGCCCCGCTGTACGGTGTCTTCGGGGGAAACCCGCTGGCCGCCATGCCCTCCCTGCACTTCGCGACATCCGTCTCGGCCGCGCACGTGCTGTCCGAGACCGGCGCCGTCGCGGGAATCGTCGGCTGGACCTATACGGTCCTGCTCGGCACCGCGCTCGTCTACCTCGGCGAGCACTACGTGGTCGATCTCGCCGCCGGCCTCGCGCTGGCCGAGGGCGTCCGGGCCGGCGCGCCCGCCGTGGCGCCGATGGCGCGACGCCTCTCGACCGCCGTCCAGGCGGCGGAGGGGCTGGCACGCCCGTGAGGGACGCGGCGGCACGGCACCGCGCAGCCCTCGAGGAGGCGTCGCGCGCTCCATTGCCGGAAGGCCGCGAGCCCGAGGAAGTGGACGAGGAGACACCACCGCGGCTCCAGTTCACCGGGCGCAACCTCCTGGTGCTCGGCGGCTTCCTGGCCGCCTCGCTCGCGGCGCTGTACTACCTGCTCCCCCAGCTCGCCGGCCTGGACGACACCTGGCACCGGATCGAGGACGGCAGCCCGTACTGGATGTTCCTGGCGCTTCTCTTCACGGCCGGGATGTTCGGCGGCTACGTGATGCTGTTCCGCGGCGTCTTCTGCCGCGCGCCGGCCGGCGGCGCGCAGATCGGCTGGCGGGAGAGCTACCAGATCACGATGGCGGGGCTGGCCGCCTCGCGGATCTTCGCCGCGGGCGGAGCCGGCGGACTCGTGCTGACCGCGTGGGCGCTCAGGCGGTCCGGGATGCCCAAGCGTCTGGTGGCGGACAAGACGCTCTCGTTCCTGATCCTCACGTACTTCCCGTACGTCGCGGCGCTGATCGTGTGCGGGCTCGGCCTGCGGATCGGGCTCTTCCCCGGCGAGGCGCCGTTCGGCCTCACCGTCGTGCCGGCCGCGTTCGCGGGGATCGCGCTCGCCATCGGGCTCTCGATCGCGCTCGTGCCGACCGACCTCCAGCGCCGCCTCGGCGGCTGGACCGGCGGCGACGGCCGGCTCGGCCGGCTCGTCCAGGTCGCCGAGAAGTTGGCCCACCTGCCCGCGTCCGCGTCCGCGGGCATGCGCGACGCGCTCGAGCACCTGCGCTCGCGCGACCCCGCCCTGACGGGCGCCATCCTCTTCTGGGCCTTCCAGATCCTCGTCCTGTGGGCGGCGTTCAAGGCGTTCGGCGACGCGCCGCCCGCCGCCGTCCTGGTCCAGGCCTTCTTCGTCGGCATGCTCGGCAACCTGCTGCCGATGCCGGGAGGCGTCGGCGGCGTCGAGGGCGGCATGATCGCGTCGTTCGTCGCGTTCGGCGTCGACCCCGGTCTCGCGGTCGTCGCCGTGCTCGTCTACCGTGCCTTCACGTTCTGGCTGCCGCTGATCCCCGGCGTCATCGCGTACTTCCAGCTGCGCAAGACGGTGGAGCGCTGGTCGCTACACTATACAAAGTAAAGTATGAGACGCCGGGGCAACGGGGACACTGAACCAATGGCAATCGAGAACGTGATCATCGTCGGAAGCGGGCCGGCCGGCTACACCGCCGCGCTGTACACCGCCCGAGCCAACCTGAATCCGCTCGTGATCGAGGGGTGGATGTGGGGCGGCCTGCTCCAGACGACGACCGAGGTCGAGAACTACCCCGGCTACCCCGAGGGCGTCATGGGACCGCAGATGATGCAGGAGTTCCGCGACCAGGCCGAGCGCTTCGGCGCGCGCTTCGTCACCGAGAACGCCACGAAGATCGAGCCCGGCGCCGACGGCGAGCCGCACACCGTCTGGGTCGACGAGGACGAGTACAAGGCCCGCGCCGTCGTCCTGGCCATGGGCGCAGAGCACAAGAAGCTCGGCGTGGCCGGCGAGGACGAGCTCGGCGGCCGCGGCGTGTCCTACTGCGCGACGTGCGACGCCGCGTTCTTCAAGGACAGCGAGACGATCATCGTCGGCGGGGGCGACTCGGCGATGGAGGAGGCGATCTTCCTCGCCAAGTTCTCGTCCAAGGTCACGATCGTGCACCGGCGCGCCGAGTTCCGCGCCTCCAAGATCATGCTCGAGCGCGCGCGCGGCACCGAGAACATCGAGTTCCTGACGCCGTACGTCGTCGAGGAGTTCCTGGCCGGCGACGACGGGGTGCTGGACCGCGCCCGCGTCCGCAACCTCGAAACCGACGAGACGCGCGAGCTGCCGATGACCGGCGCCTTCATCGCGATCGGCCACGAGCCGCAGTCCGAGATCGTCCGCGGCATCGTGGACACCGACGAGAACGGCTACGTGGTCACCGAGGGCAAGTCCACCCGGACGAACGTGCCGGGCGTGTTCGCGGCCGGGGACCTCGTCGACCACACGTACCGCCAGGCGGTCACCGCCGCCGGCAGCGGGTGCATGGCCGCGCTCGACAGCGAGTGGTACCTGCGCGACAGCCCATTCGTCCCGACGCCTGAGTCGCTCGAAGGCACCGGCGACCTGGCCGAGCAGCAGTGGGCGCCGTCGATGCCTCAGCCCACGCGCAGCGCGTAGGTCGCGTCGAGGTCGCGCGCGCCGGGCTGCACCCGGACCGCGACGTAGAACACCCGCGCCCGGCGTGAGCGGTTGCGGAGCGTGAGCCGCTCGGTCCGCTTCCCGCGCCGGGCCGACCGCTTGAGCGGCTTCGAGGACAGCCGCTTCGCCGCCTTCTTGTAGACGGCGAGCGCGATGTCGTCGGAGCCGGCCGGGTTCGCGCTGATCCGCTTTCGGGAGTGCGGCCGCAGCCGGATCCGGTAGACGTCGGCGGGATCCTCGAAGACGTCGAGGAGCGCGGTCATGCGAACGGAGCGGCGGCCCCTGAACAGCAAGGGATCGGGCTTCGTGAACAGGCGCCCGTCGACCCACACGATGTCGTCGTTGGGCTCGCCGGGGTCGCGCGGCATCGGCTCGATCGACAGCGCGTTCGCGACCGACAGGACCCCGAAGCCGGTGTCCTCGTCCCAGCCCTTCGCCTCGACGTCCCGCGCCGACAGCCGGACGGCCTGGGCCGCCTGGTCGGCGCTCAGCTCGGGGCGCGCCGCCCGCACCCAGGCGACCGCGCCGGCGACCATGGGGGCGGAGAAGCTCGTGCCGCTCTGGTGCTCGTAGCCGTCCGCGGGCGCCTCGCCGTCGAGCGCCGGCGGCACCGCGGTCATGATGTTCACGCCGTGCGCCGCGAGGTCGATGGCGGCGTTCGCGTTCGAGAAGTAGGCGGCCCGGTCGTCGGGCCCGACGGCGGCCACGGTCAGCACGTGCGGGAGCGAGGCCGGGAACTCGGGCGGGTTCCCCACGTCGAACTCGTTCCCGGCCGCCGCGACCGGCACGATCCCGTCCGCGACCGCGTACTGCAGCGCGACGTACTCCGGGACGCACAGGTCGGGCGAGCCGTAGCTCATATTGATCACGGCCGCGCCGCGCTCGATCGCGGTCCCGATCTGCTCCGCCGACGTGTGGCACGGGATCTGGTCCGGCAGCGGGACGTTCAGCGCGCGGGCGCCCGGCCAGACGCCGAGGATCCCCACGCCGTTGGCGGGCGCCGCCGCCACCGACGTGGTCGCCGTGCCGTGCGACTGGGTCACGGGGAACTGCTGGATCGCATCGACGTTGCCGCCCTGCCACTCGCCGTGCGTGAGGTCGAGCTGGGCGTCGACGACCGCGATGAGCGGGCTCGAGGCGTCGACGGGCGGCGGATCCGGCGCGGCACCGACCACGGCGTCGCGCCACGCGTCGGGCGGGACCGATAGCGGGTCCGGGGGCACGGCCCGGTACGGCTCGGCGAGCGTGTCCGGCTGCGCGTAGACGAGCACGCCGCGGCGGTCCAGGGCAGCGGCGAACGCGCGGGCGCGGCTCGTCGCGAGCGCGTAGCCGCCGGTGCCGGCCGGCCCGATGTGCCGGGCACCGAACCGGCGGGCCACCGTGCGCGCGGCGGCGCCGGGGCGCGCGCCGACGATCCAGCTCCCAGGCGCGGCGCGCACGGAGGCGGCACGCGCGTCTCCCGGCAGCGTCATCGGAAGCTCGGCCACGTCCGCCGCGGCCGTCGGGGCCGCGAGCATCGCGGCGGCTGCGCCGCCCGCAAGCGCGCGCCGGAGAAGGGCCTTCACCCGGTCAAGGCTAGCGCCGGTGTTGACGCCGGTGCTAGCGGCGCAGCTCGCGGATCAGCGCGGGCGCGGCGCGCCAGCGCTCGTCGCCGTACTCGGCCTGGAGCCCTTCGAGCATGGCGACCGCCGCGTCGAGCCCCCACAGCCGGCCCCACTCGAACGGGCCGCGCGGGTGGTTGAGGCCGAGCTCCATCCCCGCGTCGATGTCGGGCGCCGAGCCGACCCGCTCCCCGACCGCGAAGTACGCCTCGTTCACGAGCTGGGCCACGATCCGCCCGAGCACGAGCCCCGGCCCGTCCTCGACCCGCTCGGGATGGAGGCCCAGCGTGGCGAAGAAGCGCTCGGCGGCCGCGAGCGCGGCGGGCGCGGTGGTCGGCTGCGTGGTCAGCTCGACGAGCCGGCCGAGCGGCGGCACGAGGTGGAACCCGACCGAATCGCCGCCGGGGTCGAGCGCGGCCAGCGCGGCGACGTCGCACAGGATCGCCACGGGTTTGCCGTGGACCTCCTCGCCGGCGGTGCCGCAGTCGACGATCAGCTCGGCAATGGCGGCGTCCGCGAGGCCCGTGACCTCCCAGCCGGCGTTCTCCGCGGCCGCCCACAGCTCGCCGGCCAGCACGCCCTCGCCCGCGATCGCGATCCGCCCGGAGCCGCCGCCGGCCGGTGGCGGCTCGGGGTCGGCCGGCCGACCCGGCGGGTACTCGTACCAGCCGCGGCCGGCCTTGCGGCCGAGATGGCCGGCGGCGACCTTCCGCGCCACCAGCGGCGACGGCCGCCAGCGCGGCTCGCCGAACGACTGCTCGAAGAACGAGCGGGAGACCGCGAGGCCGACGTCGAGCCCGACGAGGTCCATCAACTCGAACGGCCCCATCCGGAAGCCGCCCGCCATGCGGCAGATCCGGTCCACCTGCTCGGGCGTGGCGATCCCGTCCTGCACGAGCCGGAGCGCCTCGAGCCCGAACGGGCGGTTGCAGCGGTTGACGACGAAGCCGGGGCTGTCGGCGGCCATGATCGCGCGCTTGCCCATCGCCTCGCCGGCCTCGCGGGCGACGGCCAGCGCGTTGGGGCTCGACGCCTCGCCGGCCACGACCTCGACCAGCCGCATCTTGGCCGGCGGGTTGAAGAAGTGCATGCCGACAACGCACTCGGGATGCGGCAGGCCGGCCGCGATCGCGGTGACGCTCAGCGACGACGTGTTGGTGGCGAGCACGCAGTCGAACGGGACGATCCCGGCGAGCCGGGCGAACAGCTCCCGCTTGAGGTCGAGATCCTCGGGCGCCGCCTCGATCACGAGCCCGCACGCCGCCAAGGCGGCGAGGTCGCGCACCGGCTCGACCCCTTCCGGGGCCCGCGCCAGCGCCTCCGGGTCGGGGTCGTAGAGCAGCGTGGGGAGGCTCGCCTCGGCCGCCAGCGCGGCGATCCCCGCGCCCATCGTCCCCCCGCCGGCGACCCCGATCGGGCGCATCACGCGAGTGCGTTGATCCCGGTCTCGGCGCGGCCGATGATCAGCTTCTGGATCTGCGAAGTGCCCTCGTAGAGCGTCGTGACCCGCACGTCGCGGAAGTAGCGCTCCACCGGGTGGTCGTCGACGTAGCCCGAGCCGCCGTGGACCTGGATCGCCAGGTGCGAGCAGTTCTGCGCTGCCTCGGTGGCATAGAGCTTGGCGATCGACGTCTCGGTCGTGCTCGGCTTGCCCTGGTCCTTGAGCCAGCCGGCGCGGAACACGAGCAGCCGCGCCGCGTCGGTCTGCACGCGCATGTCGGCGATCATCGCCTGCACGAGCTGGAACGACCCGATCGGGCGGCCGAACTGCTCGCGCTCCTTGGCGTAGGCGACGGAGTGGTCGAGCGAGCCCTGGCAGACCCCGACGCAACCGGCGGCGACCGAGTAGCGGCCGGAGTCCAGCGCGCTCATGGCCACCTTGAAGCCCTCGCCGACCTCGCCCAGGAGCGCGTCGTCGGGCACCTCGACGTCGTCGAGCGCGATCGAGGCGGTGACCATCCCGTGCAGGCCCATCTTGCCGTGGATCTCCTGCGTACTGAACCCGATCGTGTCGGTGGGGACGAGGAAGCACGCGAGCCCGCGGTGCTGCTTCTCGGGGTCGGTCTGGGCGAAGATCATCGCGACGTCGGCCCGGGTGCCGAGCGAGATCCACATCTTGTTGCCGGTGAGCACCCAGCCCTTGTCGCTCTTGCGAGCGCGGGTCTTCTGGTTGGCGGCGTCCGAGCCCGTGTCCGGCTCGGTGAGGCCGAAGCAGCCGAGCCACTCGCCCGAGCACAGCTTCGGCAGGTAGTGCCGCTTCTGCTCCTCGCTGCCCCAGCGCAGGATCGAGGAGCACACGAGCGAGGTCTGGACCGAGATCACGGTCCGCATCGCGGAGTCGTGGCGGCCGATCTCCTCGACCACGACCGCGTAGGTCACGTAGTCGAGCCCGGCGCCGCCGTACTCCGGCGGCACGATCGCGCCGAGGTAGCCCTGGTCGGCGATCTTCGAGATCAGCTCCGTGTCGAAGTGGTGGTTGCGGTCGTTCTCACGGGCACGCTCGGCGAGCTCGCGGTCGGCGAACTGCCGCGCGGTCTCGCGGATGAGCTGCTGCTCGTCGGTCAGGTCGAAGTCCATGGCACTGACGCTAGCTCACCACTCGTCGTCGTCCTCGCCGACGGGGCGGTCGTCTGGCCACAGCTCGACAGCGCGCGCCGCGGCGGCGCGGATCGGGCCGGTGTCGACATCGTGGATCGTCTCCGGCAGGTCCTGGTCCGGCCACTCGCAGGCGAAGCGCAAGGTGCCCTCACCGGGCAGTGGCCAAAGCCAGAAGTCCATCCCATGAAGCTCATGGTCGCGCAGTATCCGCGCTAGCCGACTCCCGCCAGCAGCAGGACGCCGGCGACGACCGCCACGCCGTACAGCGCCACGAACGCGACGGGGATCACCGTCTCGTTCGTCGTGAACGAGCGGTAGTTGCGGCGTTGCAACGCCTGCCACTCGGCACAGAACGGGCGCGTCGGTAGGCACGTCTCGAACTCGTTGATGACCGTCCACTTGCTCGCTGCGACGTGACCGTAGGAGATGACCTGCCGCCGCCACGACTCCGACAGCAGACCGCCGGCGACCGCGAGCACGACGACGCCGATCGCGACCGCGGCGTTGTCGAGGCTCTCCTTGGCGAGGAGCCCGATCGCGGCCAGGAACAGCGAATTGATGGACATGAAGAACGTGTGGAGCGTCTGCCGACGCGACTCGAGCGACTCGGTGGTTCCGAGGATCAGCTTGTACTGCTCGAGCGCCAGGGACGTGCCGTCGGGCCTCGCCGGGATGCCGTCCGGGAACAGGTCCGGGTCAGCCTGCGCGCTCAAGGGCCACCTCGTCGAGCTGGCGCGAGAGTGACTCAGGCTCGAGCAGTCCGTCGCCGCGGGCCGCGAGCGGCGCCGGGAGCGCGGGCGCTGCGGCGCCTTCGCCGCGCATCGCGAGGACCGGCCGGCCGAGCGCGATCGCCGTCTCGAGCTCCCAGTCGACGTTCGGGCTCTCGGCGGTGCCGGAGCCGACGATGCACACCACCGCGTCGGCGCCGGCGATCAGCCTCCGGCACTCGCCCTGCCAGGTCTCCGACGCATCGGGCTTGACCGCGTGCGTGAGCACCTCCCAGCTAGGGCCGAGCCGGTCGCGCAGGCGCCAGGCGTCCTCCCGCTCCGGATATCGGTAGCTCAAGAAGACGCGACCCACGACTTCATCGTACGCGCGAGGTCGGCGACACCTAGACTCGCGCGCGTGGACGCGTTCACCGTCGTGTTCGGCGGGCTCCTGGCCTTCTTCATCGTCACCGTGCTGCTTCTCGGGGCGTTCTCGAAGCGCTCCGCGCGCGACTACCTGGACTGGAAGCCGACGCGCTCGCCTGAGGTCGAGGCGCAGAACGAGATCGACGACGTCGAGCAGATGATCCGGGCGCAGAACGAGCTCAAGCGCCGCCGCGGGGCGCCGGAGATCACCGAGGAGGAGATCGAGGAGCGCGTGCGCGAGGACAACGACGAGCTGCGGCGTTGGCGCGGGTCCTGATCGTCCCGTGCGGCTGCCGCGGGCGCGAGGTCGCCGCCGCGCTCGCGGCCGGCGGGTACGCGGTGCGCGGCACGACGCGCGACCCCGCGAACGCGGACGCGATCGCGGCGGCCGGCGCCGAGCCGTACGTGGGCGACCCGGACCGCATCGGCACGCTGATGGACGCGCTGGCCGGGGTCACCGTGGTCTGCTGGCTGTTCGGCGCGGTGCCCGACCGCGACCTCCACGGCGGCCGCCTGCGGATGCTGTTCGAGAAGCTCGTCGACACGCCGGTGCGCGGCGTCGTCTACGAGCGGGCGCTGCCGGAGGGCGAGGCGATCGCGCGCGACGCCGCCGAGCGCTGGCGCATCCCGGTTGAGGTCATCGAGCCGGGCGGCGACGCGGCCGCCGCGGTCGAGCGGGTCATCGCGGCACGCGACTGAGCAGCTCGCCGAGGATCCGCGCGGTCGCGCCCCAGATGAGGTGGCCGTCGGCCTCGTAGGTGGGCGTCCGGAACGGGATCCCGCGCCGGACCAGCCGGCGCTCGCCGTAGCCGGCGCGGAGCGCCTCGAGCGGCAGCTCGAGCACCTCGTCGACCTCCGACTGCTGCGGCACCCAGGCGAAGCCGGGCTCGATCACGCCGACGAACGGATAGATCGCGTAGTTGGTGACGAAGGTGGGCGTGGGAGGGAGCGCACCGACCACGTGCACGGCGTCGGGCGGCAGGCCGACCTCCTCGTGCGCCTCCCGCAGCGCGGTCTGCACGAGCTCCTCGCCTTCGTCGCGGCGCCCGCCCGGGAACGAGATCTCGCCGGCGTGGCGGCGGAGGTCGTGGCGGCGGCGCGTGAAGACCGCGTGCAGGCCGTCGTGGTCGCACACCGGCACCAACACGGCGGCCTCCTTGCCGCCGTGGACGTCCATGGCGAGCGCCTCCTCCGGCGCCACCAGCACGGCGGCTAGGTCTTCGGCCAGGCTCAGGCCAGCTCGACCCGCTCGTGGAACATGACCTCGCCCTCGAGCGTCCGGTGCACCGGGCACTTGGCCGCGATCGTCGTGAGCTTCTCGATCTGCTCCTCGTCGAGGTGCGCGGGCATCTTGAGGACGAGCTCGAACTGGGTCGGGCAGCCCCGCTCGGCGGGCGTGTACTGGACGTCGACGGCCAGGCCGTTCGTGTCCCAGCCCTTGCGCTGGGCGTACATCTCCATCGTCACCGCCGTGCAGGAGGCGAGCGCGGCCGCCAGCAGCTCTTGGGGGCTCGGCCCGAGGTCGTCGCCGCCGGACTGGACCGGCTCGTCGGCGGTGATCGTGTGGTCGCCGGCCTTGACGTCGTGGGTGTACTTCTCGCGCTGTCGCGCGATGGCCCGCATTGAGCGGGTCGGGGTGGTATTTCGATTCAGGAGCGCCATTAGTCGTCTAGGAGATTGAACACCATGCCGGTGAGCACCTTCGGGAAGAAGTACGTGCTCTTGGGCGGCATGCTCTCGCCGGCCGCCGCGACGTCCCGGACCTGCGACACCGGGGTCCCCCGCATGAAGAACGCCGCCTGCGCCGCGCCGGACTCCACGCGCTCGCGCGCCTGCGCCGTGTCGCGCGCGTAATCGAGCCCGTGCAGGTGCGAGATGTCGTCCTCGCTCATCCCCAGCGCCCCGTGCAGCACGAGCGCCTCGAGGACCGCCGTGTCGAGCCCGCGGTAGGGGTCGGGCTTGTCCGGAAGCGCGGCGGCGGCGATCGCCGGGTCGCGCAGCGTGAGCATGAGCGGGCGGCCGTGATGGGAGTCCAGGTACCCCATCCGGACCGGTCCATCCCCTTGCGGCTCGAGCGCGTCGGCCGTGACCTCGGCGATGTCGAAGTCGCGCTGGATGGTGGTGCGCAGGGACTCGCGGCGCGGGTCGTCGAGCTCGGTCAGCAGCCGGTGGGTGGGGAAGACGGTCAGCCCGGGGTCCTGCAGCGCGACGAGGCACATCAGCACGTGGCCCGCGCCGCCCTCCTGGTGGTGGACGCGCGCGGTCTCGTAGCGGTGATGGCCGTCGGCGATCAGCAGCTCCTTGTCGGCGAGCGCCTCGCGGACCGCGTCGGTGGCGGATGCGTCGGCGACACGCCACAGCCGGTGCGTGGTCTCGTCCTCGTCGGTCACCTCGGCCCAGGGCTCGCCGGTGACGTGGGGGGCGAGCGCGCCCCACGCGGCCCCGGCCGGGTCGTCGTAGAGCGAGAAGATGGGGGAGAGGTTCGCGTGCGTGGCGCGCGTGAGCCGCAGCCGGTCCTCCTTCGGCCCCGGGTGCGTGCGCTCGTGCGGGCGGATGCGCCCCGGCCCGTAGTCCTCCACCTTCACGCGCGCGAAGAAGCCGTGGCGGGTGCGGCGGCGGCCGTCGGGGCCGGTGTAGTCCTGCTCCAGCGCCCACAACGCGGGCTCGTCGTCGCGCACGAGGATGCCCTCGCGCTGCCAGTGCTCGAAGACGTCGGCGGCGTGGGCGTAGGGGTCGTCGCCCTGCGGCAGGTCGATCTCGACGACGTTGTAGGGCGACCGCTCGACCAGCTCGGCGCGCTGCTCGGCGTCGATCACGTCGTACGGCGGCGCGACGACGCGCTGGAGGCCGTCGACGCGGTCGCGGTCGTAGTGGAGGGCTCGGAAAGGTTCGACGTCGGCCACGCCGCCAGGCTAGCGGCGCGCCCCGAAGTCGACCGTGTAGGTGGCGCCAGCGGCGTCCGAGACCGGGACGCCGGTGACCACGCCGACGCCCATCTCGCGGTAGCCGGGCTTGAGGAGGTTGGCGCGATGGCCGGGGGAGTCCATCCAGGCCTTGACGGCGCCGCGCGGCGTGCCGAGCGAGCCGGTGCCCCACGCGAGGTTCTCGCCGAGGATCCAGCCCTCGTCCTCGCGGACGTACTTGGCCTTGAGGATGCGGTCGACCATCGTCACGCCCTCCGGCGTGGTGTGCTCGAAGAAGCTGTCGCGCACCATGTCCTTGGAGTGGCCGAGCGCGGCCTTGCGCAGGCGCTTGTTCTCGCGCAGCGAGGGGAGGTCGTGCTCGGCGCGGATCTGGTTGTGCAGGCAGAGGATCGCGGCGCGGATGCGGCCGACGTTCTCGTTCGTGGCCTCGAGGTCGGCGTCCACGCACTCCTGCGCGACCTGAGCCTTGGCCGGGGTCCTCTTCTTGCCCTCCGCGGCGGTCGTCGCCGGCACCAGGAGGGCGGCGGTGAGGAGAGCGGTGAGTGTGGTTCGGAGCGCGGAAGACATGTGTGGCAACCCGGCGAGCTCTTTGAGCCCCGTGGCTTTGCGTCCCGCCCTCGCGAGCGGTTTGCCCTTGTCACTTGGGTTAATCGGCCCGGACGGGCGCGGTCTTGAGCCAGCCGGGCAAGGCCTCTACTTCCGGAGAGGGCGGGTGCATCTGGACCCACGCGACGGCGGCGACGACCAGCAGGCCACCCGCGATCTGTGGCGCCGCGAGCGCCTGGTCGTGAACCGCCCAGGCCACGAGCGTGGCCAGCACCGGCTCGAGCGTCGCGACCACGCCCACGCGCGCCGCCGGCAGGTGCCGCAGCGCGCTGACGTTGAGCAGGAACGGACCGAGCGTGCCGATCACGACCACCCCCAGCGCGAGCGCGGCGCTGCGTCCGCTGTCGAGGTCGCCGAGCGGGAACGTCCACGGCGGGCTGGCGAGGAGCCAGAACAGCGTCGCGAACCCGAGTCCCCAGGTGAGCGTCGTGAACGCGTCATAGCGGTGACCGGCGCGCTCGAAGCCGATCAGGTAGATCGCGAACGTGACCGCGGCCACGAGCGAGAACACGATGCCGAGCCCGTCGATCGCCCCGGCGTCGTAGATCTCCACGACGAGCGCCGAGCCGGCCACGGACAGCGCGACGGCCCCGTAAAGGGACGGCCGCAGTCGCCGTCCATGCACGGTCCGCAGCCACAGCAGGACCATCAGCGGCCCCGTGAACTGGATCACGAGCGCGACGCTGATCGGCAGCCGGTCGATGGCCAGGAAGTACGAGAACTGCACGATCGCGACGCCGGCGAGCCCCAGCCACGCCATCCGCGGGACGTCGGCCCGCGCGATCCGCAGCCTGTTGCGGTCGACCAGCGCGAGGGCGCCGGCCAGCAGCGCGAACGACACGGTCACCCGCAGCTGGCTCAGGTGCGCGGCCGACACGCCGTCGTCGAGGAGGAACTTGGCGATCGACCCGTTGACGGCGAACATCAGCGCCGCGACCGCGGCAAGGACGTAGCCCAGGCGCGGGCGTCGCTGGCGATCCGGCATGCGCCGTGCATTGTGGCTGCTGCCATACTCGCGGCCACCGGGGCGTAGCTCAGTCTGGTAGAGCGCCGCGTTTGGGTCGCGGAGGTCCGCCGGTTCGAATCCGGCCGCCCCGACTGGGGACCCGGAGTTGGCAGGAGGACTCCGGGGGCCTCAGGAAGCAGCAGTTTTCCCCGCTCCTGAGGCCTTTTCGGGGCCTCGAACGGCGTCGTAGCGAGAAGGCCTTCCAGAGGCCGTTTTCCGCGGGACCGCAGACGGACCGCACACGCCGCGGTCGCCCGACCGCACACGCGCGGTAGGCCGTCATGTCCGCTCAGGACGAGGGCGGTCGCCCGCCGCTGCGCGGCGACGAGGCCGAGCTGTTCCGCGAGTTCAACGGCCAGTTCGTACGCACCGTGCAGTCGCGGACGAACGCGCCGCGCGAGATCGTCGACGACGCCTGTGGGTTCGCGTGGCAGCAGTTCATGCGCTACCAGCCCGACCGCGAGCGCAACTGGCAGGCGTGGATGATCACGACCGCCGAGCGCGGAACGTGGCGGCTGCATCGGATCGAGGCAAGCCACCTGTCGCTCTCATTCGACGCTGGGGGCGAGGAGCCCGTCACGTGGGATGTGCCGGACCGCCGGGACCCAGGTCGCGATCCGCATGCGACTGCGCGAGGCGCTGAGCGCGTTTTCCGAACTGTCCGATCCGCGCCGAGAAATCAAGGCGTTGCAGGTCACGGGCTTCAGCTACACGGAGATCGGCGAGATGCGCGGTCTGACGTACACGCGCGTGAATCGCATGATCGCCGAGGCCAACGCGGTGCTTCGAGAGAAGCAGGGTCGCGAGGCGGTCGTCAAAGTCCATGGCTCGCCGCGCGCCCTGATCAATGGAGGCGGCGCTCCGGGCATGAACGGGGATCTGAGGATCTACCCGAAGTCCGGCTACGTGGTCGCGGTGCTGCCGAACCTCGATCCGCCGGCGGCACAGCGGATCTCGCAGTATCTCGACCCCCGGCTGCCCACAGAGTGAAATAGCCGGCGCCTACGCGGATCGCAACCGTTGTGACCCGGACTCGCGCACGTCCGGAGAGCGCTGGCAGCTGGTCGAGAAGCAGCATGACCGTCGACACGCGACGAGCTGCGGCTGATTACGGATGGCAGGTCTCACGGTTGAGACGATGCTGCCACGGTAATGCGGACGTCGTCCCCAGCTGCTGTGGACCTGTACTGGATCCCGCTTGGCGCGGGTGGTCACTGCGTGCGTTTCAACGGCCGGGTGTACGAGGCGATCGAGGCCGCACGCCGCCACCGGCCACGACGCGACCTGTACCACAGCGCTCTGGTCGTCGAGCTCGACGGTGCGTGTTACGCGATCGAGGTCACGCCGTCCCCTGACGCCGACGAGGCGAGCCGAGGCGTGGTGCGGACCGGAGCGGTCGGCAGCCGCTGCCTTGGCTCGTTGCGCCTGTTTCGCTACGAGGTCCGCTGCTGGCGTGGTGGGTCGATCCCGGACCAGGCCTATGCGGTCGGCTCGCCACGGCGGCTTACGACGGATGCTTCGGTCGCGCGTCGGCTCGTAGGGCTGGTCCGCAGCCTGCCGACGCCGGTGTGGGGGCGTGACGAGCTCGAGACGGGTGAGATGTGGAACTCGAACTCGGTGGTCTCGTGGCTGCTCGCGCGCAGCGGGATCGACACCGAGGCGATCGAGCCGCCGGCCGGTGGACGTGCTCCCGGCTGGAACGCGGGCCTCGTGATCGCGCACAGGCCCGCACGAGATCTCGGGTCGACGACTAGTCGGCATACCCGCGCGGCCGAGCGGCTCGGCGCTTAGGCAGCGCCCCGGAGCCCGGGAAGCCGCCTCGCGCGAAGAGAGTCCTACCGGGTGACCTCGAAGGCCGTCTTCTGCCCTGCCGCGTAGTGGCCCGCCATAAAGCACAGGAGCTCGTACTTGCCGGGCTCGAGCTCGGCGGAGACCGTCTCCGACGCGCCGCCGGCGAGCTCGCCGCCCTTGGCGAGGAAGGTGCTCCCGTCGACCATGCCGCTGCTCACAGAGGCGGGCGCCTTCACAATTGCCAGGCCGTGCGTGGTGGCGCCCTCGTTCTTGATGTCGAAGGACACCTTGCCTGCCTTCACCGACGGCGTGTCGGACTTGATCCACATGTCGCCGAAGCTGACCGCGACGCCGCCCGGTGTGGCGGCGGGCTTCTCGGCCTGCGCGGCGGCGTGCGAGCCGCCGCCGATGTCGTGGCCGGCGCCCGCTGGGGCGTTCGGGGTCTTGAGCACCCGAGTGCGCCCTTGACCATGTCGCCGAAGGCGTGGGTGACGAACGGGTAGCCGCCCTCCTCGTCGAGCGTGAACTCGACCCAGCCGCCCTGTGACGGCGCGAGGTTGACGGTCTGGGCGTCGTGGCCGACGGTGCCCTCGATCACCGTGCGGTCGAAGACGGTGCCGATCACGTGGAAGGCGCTCCAGATGCTCGGGCCGGCGTTGAGCACGTACATGCGGACCTTCTCGCCGACCTTCACGTCGATCGGGGCGTCCTTGTACTGGTGGCGTAGCCGTTGAAGGCGATGACGTCGGGCTTCTTGGCGTCCATCTTGGCCATGTCCGCGTCCTGGCCGGGCGCCCCGATGTAGTACTCCTGCTGGGTGAGAGCTCCTTGTCGACCGGCGCGAGCCCGTTCGGCTTGACCACCAACATGCCGACCATGCCGGCGCCCGTGTGCATCAGGACCGGCTGCGTGGCGCAGTGGTACATGAACACGCCCAGGTGCTTGGCTACGAAGCGATAGTGCATCGACTTGCCGGGGGCCAGGTCGGCGTAGCGCATGCCGGGATTGACCTCGGCGGAGTGGAAGTCGAGCGAGTGCGGCAGGTCGACCTTCATGCTCTTGCCGGTGCCGTGCTCCAGACCTCGGTCGGAGCCAGGTCCTTCGAGACCTGCGTCACGTGCTGGTAGACGTCGACCTTGAACGTCTTCACGGCGCCGGCCGGGACGGGCGGCAGCGCTGGGTCGACCCGCTCGAACTTCTCGAAATCGACGCCCTTGGCGTCCGCCGCGGTCGGCGCGCCGGCTGCCGGCTCCGTCGCGGCGTGCTCGTCGTGCGCGGCCGCGGGAGCAGCGACGACGGTCCGTGCCTCGCTGCCAGCGGCGAGCGCGACGATCGAGACCAGCACGGCTATCAGGGCGACGAGGCCGACGAGTCCGATTCCGACGTAGAGCCACGCGCGGCGGTCGGCCTCGGCCGACTCGGTGTCGGTTGGTCTGGAGTGCTCCGAGGGCTGCCCGCGGAATCGATGAGCAGTGGGGACATAGGGAGTTCCGTCCTTCGGTCGGATCTCTCTCGTCCACCATCGTCGGCGGAGCGGCGCCGGCGATCTTCAGGACTCCGGCGCACTCCTGGCGCGTGGTAACCGCGTAGGCGATCAGTAGTTCTCCGCGAGGCTTTCGACCTGAGCAGAGAAGAACGGCTGGTAGGCGGGCGTGCCGAAGTCCCAGCCGACGGTCACGCGGCTCGGAACGACGAGGTCGCTCCAGCGACGGTGCTCGTGCACCTCGCAGCCACACGGCACGTAGCCAGTGTCGCCACGCCAGCGCTGCGCCCACGCGCTCAGCACGGCGCCTTCGGCGTCGATCCGCAGATGCACTTTGGGTCGCTCCGGGGGCACGTCCCAGGAGGCGACGATGAGCTCGTTGGAGTCCGCGCGCCACGTGACGCCGTTCTCAGGGAGGAGACTGCGGGGCGCCCAGATCGCCTCGAGCGCCGCACGGCCCGCCGCCGAGCGCGTCGTGTCCTCGTCGGCCGAGCGGAAGAGCCGCACGCGGCCGAAGAGCCGGCCTTCCGTACTTCCCGCTACGCGGTCGAAGCGGTCGGTGACGACGAGCAACCCCCCGGCGACCCTCGCCTGCCAGACGAACGACCTGCCGTCGCACGTCTCGACGCCCTTGAAATGCAGCCACGGACCGACCCTGATGCGGCCCGACATGGTGACGCGCACCCCGCGCCCGCGTTCCGCGTCGCCGCGGATCGCGTTCCGGAAGTAGCGCTCGACCGGCTCGTCCAAGCGGGTCATCCGCGCTCGAGATGACCTGCGATCTCGCCCGCGAACCCGTCGATCGCCTCCCAGTCGCGGAAGTCGCCCTCCGGCGCCGGGACTGCCAGAACGACGGCCTTCTCGCCGAACGACAGCAGCTTGCGGTCCAGCTTCCCGGCGAAGATCCGGTGGTCCTCGGCGGCGACGGCCTCCACGAGGGCTGCGGCGTCGACGGGGTCGCCCTCCGGCTTGAGCGCGTCGGGTGGTCCGAGCGGACCGGAGCTGAACAGCCACACCGGGCGCTCGGCAAGCGCGGAGGCGTTCGACTCGACAAGCTCGCGGGCCGTGTCGAGCCAACGGCCGACGTAGACGGCACTCCCGATCACGTAGGCGTCGTAGCCGTCGAGCGACGACAGCTGCTCGGCGTGCTGGACTCCGGCGTCAACGCCCCGGCGCTCGAGGCCGGCGGCGATGGCGTCGGCGATCTCGTGCGTGGCGCCGTGGCGACTCGCCGCGGTGACGAGGACGCGCATGCGTCAGTGGTCCTCGGGGCCGATGAGGCGGCTCAGGAGGGCCACGATCCCGGCCCCGAAGCCGATGACGGAGGCCAGGGCGACGATCAGCGTGACCGTGCCAGGCGCGGCGACGACGGCGCAGATGGCCATCGTCGCGACGACCACGGCGATGGCGAAGATCGGGAGCAGGCCAACGCCAGTCGCGGGCTCGGAGGTCGGGAGTTCGGTGTGGGCGGCCATCGCCGGTCCTTTCGGGTCGCAGGTACGTGTCAAGGATCGGCGGCGAGCGCGCTTCCGTCGTCCGCAGGGTTCCGCGCATCCGCTGCGGGTTTCCACCGATGGTTCAATGCTCGCCAATGCCGTTGGGGATATTGGACGAGACGCGCCTGGAGGCGCTGCTCGAGGCCGGGCGCGGGCTCGTCGCGCAGCGCGAGGTGGACGCCGTGCTCGAGGAGCTGTTGCGGGTGGCCTGCGAGCTGACGGGAGCGCACTACGCGGCGATCGGCGTCCTCGACGAGGACCGTCGTCAGCTCGAGCGGTTCGTGACGCGCGGCATCGGCGAGGCGGAGCGGGCCGCGATCGGCGATCTCCCGCGCGGACACGGCATCCTCGGCGAGCTGATCCGCAATCCCGAGCCGTTGCGCCTGGACGACGTCAACGAGCATCCGCGTTCCTACGGCTTTCCTACCAACCACCCGCCGATGCGCACGTTCCTCGGCGTGCCGGTGCTGATCCGGGGCGAGCCGTGGGGCAATCTCTACCTCACGGAGAAAGAGGACGGCCCGTTCGACGAAGCCGACGAAGCTGCGACGGTGATCCTCGCCGACTGGGCCGCGCTGGCGGTCGACAACGCGCGCCTGCACGAGGACGCGGCGCGCCGCCGAGCGGAGTCCGAGCGCGCCGTGCGGCGGCTAGAGGCGACGGCGGCGATCGCCCGCGCGGTGGGGAGCGAGACCGACCTCGACCGCGTGCTGGAGCTCATCGTCAAGCGTGGACGCGCGCTGCTCGACGCCCGCTCGGTGGTCCTGCTGCTCGTGGAGGGCGACACGTTCCACCTGGCGGCAGGAGCGGGCCAGGTTGCGCCGCCGGCGCTCGGAGGACGCTTCCCGATCACCGGCTCGGCGATGAGCGAGGTGCTCTTCTCGGGCCGGCCCGAGCGGATCGCCGACGTGCCCTCGCGCGTGCGTATCTCCGAGCGTGACCTTGGTGTCGGCGGCGCCGCCACCGCGCTGCTGGTCCCACTCGTCTACCGCAACACGCCGCTCGGCCTGCTGGCCGCGTTCGACCGCTTCAGCGGGGATCCCGCGTTCGGCGACGAGGAGGAGCGGCTGTTCCTCGCCTTCGCGGCGAGTGCCGCGACAGCCGTCGCGACGGCGCGAACGTCGCCGAGGAGCGGCTGCGGCACTCGATCGCTTCGGCCGAGCAGGAGCGGCGACGCTGGGCGCGCGAGCTGCACGACGAGACGCTGCAAGGACTCGGCGGCCTGCAGGTGCTGCTGTCGTCGGCCCTACGTCGGAAGGACCCGGAAGCGCTCAACGCGTCGGTGCGCGAGGCGATCGACTACATCGGCACGGAGATCGAGAGCCTGCGCACCCTGATCACCGAACTGCGTCCAGCGGCTCTCGACGAGATCGGGCTCGCTCCCGCGATCGACAGTCTCGGCAAGCGGCTCGCGGCGGTCGAAGGGCTGGAGGTCGAGCTCGACGTGGAGCTCGGCGGCCGGCTCGAGCCGGAGGTCGAGACGACCGTCTACCGCCTTGTCCAGGAGGCGCTCACGAACGTCGCCAAGCACGCGCAGGCCGAGCGCGTGCGCGTTCACGTGGCGCTCGACTACGACGTCGTGCGCGTAGAGGTCTCCGACGACGGGCGCGGCTTCGACCCCGAGGCGCGCGTGGAGGGCTTCGGCTTGGTGGGCATGCACGAGCGCGCGGCGCTCGCCCGCGGTCAGCTCCAAGTTGAGTCGGCGCCCGGGAGGACAGTCGTGCGCGCGACGCTTCCTGCCGGCTCGTGCGCCGGCGCCGGCGCCGCCTGAAGCGGCAGCCCGATTAGCAGGCGCGTGCGGCCGTGGGGGAGCGGCTCGGCGTGCAGCGAGCCGCTCAGTAGGGCCACGCGCGCCCAGACCGCGGCGAGCGGCTCGCTTGCGTGCGCGAGGTCAAGCTCGAGGTCGAGGTCAAGCTGACGGTCCGTCGCCGCGAGGCGCACATGAGTCGGTGCATCGGGACGGGCCGTTGCGAGCGCGGTCTCGATCAACCGATAGACGCTCGTGCGCAGTGGCTCGGGCAGCGGCTCGGGAACGTCCACGGCTTCGACCGTGAGGCCGTCCGGGGCATCGCGGGCAAGCGCCTCCAGTGCGGGCACGAGGCCGAGCTGGGCCAGCGACACGGGCCTCAGCTCGCCGGCCAACGCCCGCACATCGTTGAGGACGCCGACGATCTGTGCGCGCAGCTCCTCGAGCGAACTGCCGCCTGCGCCGGGATCCTCGCGGGGGAGCATCCGCAGGCCGAGCAGCACGGCGGCGAGCGCCTGCGCGAGCTCCTCGTGCAGCGTCTCCGCGAAGCGCTGGCGGTCGCCCTCCTGCGCGTCGAGCAACCGGGCGAGCCCGGAGCGCTGCTCGAGCAGCTCATCGCGTGCCCGCCGCAACTCGGTCTCGAGCGCCGCCGCCTCGCGCTCCTGCACGAGCAGACGCTGGTTGTCCGCCACCAGGCCGGCCTGGAGCCCGAGCAGCTCCAGCGCCCCGCGGTCCTCGATCTCGAACGGCCCGCGATGGGCGACGACGATCTCTCCGAGCCGCGCACCGTGAGCGACGAGGGCGATCTCCGTGCGGACGCCGTCCATCCGTCCCACTACGGCGGAGGTCGTGTCGGCGAGCCGCACCTCGGCGCCGACGGCGCGCGGCGTTCGCAGGGCCGCGGCGGCGATCGCTCGCCCGAGCCCGTCCTGTGTCGTGGTTGCACCGAGGTCTAGCCCCGAGTCGAGCAGTCGCTGCTCCCGCGCGTGCGCGTCCCGCATGCGATCGCTGAACCGTCCAGCGACGGCGGCCGCCGCAGCGGCCGCGACGGCCGGCGCGACCGCGCCGCTCGCGATCACGAGCGCGCCGGCCGCGGCGGCTGCTGCCAGTCCGCCGGCGAGCCCGAGCTCGAGCGCGCCCAGCATGACGGGCAGCACGAGCAGCGCGCCGAGCGCCGGATCGCCCGCCGCATGCATCGCTACGAGGACGGCGACCCCGCCGGCGGTCACGGCGGCCAGGACCACCGGGCGGCGCTCGGGCCAGCGGCGAACGAGCAAAGTGGGGTCAAGCGACATCCGGCCGAGTCTGGCGCGCGCCGGCGCCCGCCTCATCGGTGGTTTCCCACACGTCGCAGCCGGAGATGTCCTCGTCGGCGAGATCGCGGGCGACTGCCGCCGCGGCGAGTGCGGTCATGACGACCGCGCTGGCCACGCACCACTGGCAGATTGGGTCGATGACGGCCAGCTCGAGATACGTGAGGTAGCCGCTGAAGCCGGCGCCGACGAGCGCCGGGAAGACCGTCTGACGATCATGGCGCCAGCATCGGCGCCGTCCACACTCGATCCGACCGTAGGATCCCGCAGGGTTCTCGCGGCTAGCCCGTCGGCGCGCTCGCGTGGGCCCGGCGACCAGCCGGCGGCTCTCCGGCCCGCGGCCCGCCCGTGCGCAGCAGCCCGGCCTCGACCGCCTGGCGCTCGAGCTCCTCGCGATGGTCCGGATGGGCGATCGCGATCAGCGCCTGCGCGCGCTCGGCCAGCGAGCGGCCGCGCAGCTTGGCGACTCCCCACTCCGTCACCACGTGGTCGACGGTGTTCTTGAGCGTGGTCACCACCGAGCCCTCGGTCAGCCGCACGCGGATGCGGCCGCGGCCCTTGCTGGTCGTCGAGTGCAGCACGATGAACGCCTTGCCGCCGTTCGAGTACATCGCCCCGCGCGCGAAGTCGGCCTGACCGCCGCTCGAGGACCAGTAGCGGCCCGCGATCGTCTCCGACGCGCACTGCCCGTAGAGGTCGACCTCGGTCGTGGCGTTGATCGAGATGAAGTCGTTCTCCTTGGCGATCCGCCGCGGGTCGTTGACGAGGTCCACTGGGAGCACCTCGACCGCGGAGTTGTCGTGCAGCCAGTCGTAGAGGCGTTGGGTGCCGAGGCAGAACGTCGCCTCCACCTTGTTGCGGCGCAGGAGCTTGTGCGTGCCGGTGACGGCGCCGCACTCGACGAGGTCCATGATGCCGTCGGCGAGCAGCTCGGTGTGGATGCCGAGGCCGCGGTGGTCGCGCAGCGCCTCCAGCACGGCGTTGGGGATGCCGCCGATGCCGACCTGCAGCGTCGCGCGGTCGGGGATATGCCCGACGATGGCGGCGGCGATCGCCCGGTCGCGCTCGTCGGGCACGATCGGCGGCACTCGACCAGGGGCCGGTCGGCCTCGCACCAGCCCAGCACCTCGGAGGCGTGGACCTGGTTGAGGCCGAAGGTGCGCGGCATCCGCGCATTGACCTCGAGGAAGAACGGCACGTGCCCGATCAGAGCGGCCACGTAGTCGGCGTTGGTGCCGAGCGAGAAATAGCCGTGACGGTCGGGCGGGCTCGCAGAGGCCAATACCAGCGGCCGTCCCAGGCTCTGGCGCAGCAGCTGCGGCATCTCCGAGAAGTGGTTGGGCACGAGGTCGCAGCAGCCGTCCCAGAACGCCTGTCGCGTAGCCCCCGAGAGGAAGTAGGAGACGTGCCTGAGGCGGTCGCCGAACGCGCCGTGGATGTAGGGCCGCTCGTGCAGCGCGTGCATCTGGTGCACGCGCACGCCCTCGAGCGCGTCTGCGTGCTCCTCGAGCGTGTCCATCAGTCCGACCGGCTCACCGTTGGCCAGCGGGAGGATCACGTCCATGTGCGGCTCGATGTGACGCAGGACGTCTTCACCGCGAAGGGGTGGCGGCAACGTGCGGGACATCGCGCGCAGGATGTCACCATGCCCCCGGATGAAGCGTCACCGCGCCCTCCAGCCTCTGTCGCGGGAGCACCACGTCGCGCTGGTCGTCGCGCAGCGCCTGCGGCGGGCGGCCGAGGATGACGCGACGACAGCCCGGGAGGCCTTCCTGGAGTTCTGGCACGAGCACGGAGCGGACCACTTCCGCGTCGAGGAGGAGGTGCTGCTCCCCGCGGCCGCCGGCTGGATCGACCCGAGGGCTGAGTGCGTCGTGCGGATGCTCGTTGACCACATCCGGATCCGAGCCGCGGCGCAGCGCCTCGAACGTGAGGCGGAGCCGGCGCTCGGCGAGCTGCATCACCTGGGCTCGGCGCTCGAGCGTCACGTGCGTCTTGAGGAGCGTGAGGTCTTCCCGCTGATCGAGGCGGCAATGCCGGAGCCCGAGGCGGAGCGGCTCGTCGAGCTCGTCATGCAGCGGGGGTGATGGTGGGCGAAGCCGGATGGCTGGCGATTCGGTGGCTGCACATCGTGGCCATGGCGCTGTTCGTCGGCGGCCAGCTCGTGCTCGGGGTGGCGATCGTGCCTGTCCTGCGCGGATCCCAGCGCGACGCGCTGCGGGAGATCGCACGGCGCTTCGGGTGGGCCTCACTCGCCGCGCTCGGCGTGCTGATCGCTACCGGCAGCGCACTCGCCGACCGCGACGGGCGTTCGGGACTCCGGCACGCTGCAGGTGAAGCTCGCGCTGGTCGCAGCCGTCATCGGCCTGATCGTCTGGCACATGCGTCGGCCGGGGCACGCAATCGAGGTCGTCGTGTTCCTGGCCTCGCTCGCGGTCGTCTGGCTGGGCCTGGCGCTCGCTCACGGCCCGCTGCCGTTCGGATAGGCGCGTCCTCAGGCAAACATGGCGGGGCGCCGCTACCCGGCAGGCGCGATCTCGCTGCTGACCCGCGGCTGAAGCACAGCGAACGAGCGGGCATGTGCCCGCTCGTTCGCTGGACATGGTCGCCTTGCTTCGTGAGGAGGTCCAGGCTGCTCTGCCTGGCTTGCTACGCAGTGCCACTTCTCGTCCTGGTGGCTCGGCGATCTGTCGTGGGACCCACTGTAAGCGCCGTGCGTCGCCACGACGACGGGGGTTTCACCGAATCGCTGCCCGGATCTCTACGGATCAGGCGCCGGGAGGGCGACGGCCTGCTCAGCAATCTCGCGCTCCTCGTCAGTCGGGACGACGAGCGCTAGACGGCCGCAGGCCTGCTCAGGCTCAGGCGCCGGGCACGGCGATGCCGCGGCCATGTGCCCGCTGCCGGCCGCCACGCGGGCGATCGAAGCTGTGGACGACAGCGGCCTTCGTGGCGAGTCCGCTCTCATTCCGGGTTGACGGTTCATTCCTGGTGCAGGGCGTCGAGCACGTCGACCCGGGCGCCGCGCCGCGCGGGGACGGCGGCGGCGAGCACGCCGACGACGACGGCGAGGACGAGGAAGCCGACGAGCTGGGCGACCGGGACGCTGAAGCCGAGCCCGAGGTCGGCCAGCGCCGCGGTCATGAGATAGCCGAACAGCAGTCCGACCACGATGCCGAGCAGGCCGCCGATCACGGCGGTGATGACGCTCTCGTAGCGGACCACGCGCCGCACCTGGGCGCGGGTGGCGCCGATCGCCCGCAGCAGCCCGAACTCGCGTGTGCGCTCGTGGATCGAGAGGAAGAGCGAGTTGGCGATGCCGAACAGCGAGATCACCACGCTCATCGCGAGCAGCGCGTAGAGCATGTAGACCGACTGGTCGAGCTGCGCGCCGATGTCGTCGCGGTACTCCTGGGTGGTCTGCACCTGGGCGGCGGGGAACTCGGCCAGCGCGTCCGTGACGGCGCGCCGGACGGCGGCGGGGTCGGTGCGGTCGGAGATCCGGATCAGGTAGGTGAACGGGTCCTCAATTGACGAGATCCGTGCGAATGTCTCCTGGTCGACGACGACGCCCTGCATGAGCATCGGGTCGCGGTACTCGCCGATCGCCTTCAGGTGGACGCGCGCGCCGGTCGCGGTCTGGACGATGAAGTCCTCGCCGAGCTCGATGCCGTGCGTCTTGGCGAACTGCTCCTCGACGAGGGCGGCCGGCGCGAGTGACCGGGACAGATGTACGAGTAGCTCATCGGTGCCGCCATGGAGCCAGTCGAACGCGTAGACGGGGGCGAGCTGGTCCGGCTGGACGCCGTTGAGGACGTCGACGTTGGCGTCCAGGGGCTCGCCGTTGACCTGGACCTGGTCGACGAACTGCGGCGTCAGTGCGCGGAGGCCCGGGACGGCGGCGATCGCCTCGCCGGCCTGGTTGGGCAGCGGCTCGAAGCTCTCGTTGGTGACGATCAGGTCGCTGGTGAGCAAGCGGTCGAAGGAGTCGTTGACGGTCGCCTTCATGCCGGCGGCGAAGACGGCCACGAAGACCACGAGGCCGAGCCCGACCATCAGCGCCGAGGAGGTCGTCGCGGTGCGGCCGGGGTTGCGCATCGCGTTCTCGCGCGCCAGCCGGCCCGGCGTGTGGAAGGCGCGCTCGATCGGCCAGCCGACGAGCGCGGCGACCGGCCGCACGATGTGCCGGGCCGTCAGGGCGATGCCGACGAAGACGAGCACGGCGCCGCCGGCCATCGAGGCCATGCGGGCGGTCGCGGGGCCGTCGCCGAAGAGTCCGGTGAGCAGCAGTGCCAGGCCGCCGGCGGAGACGATCGCGGCGATCCACGGGGCGAGCCGGCGAGCTCGCTGCGACGACGGCGCGGTTCCGGCCAGCGCCTGCACGGGCGCCACGCGCGTGGCGCGCAGCGCGGGAGCGAGCGCCGCGATCAACGTGACGCCGACGCCGACGCCGAGCGAGACGGCGACCGTGCGCGGCGCGAGCTCCATCCCCGCCAGCGGGATCCCGAACCCGGCGGCGCCGAACAGCGCGCCGAGCGCCCGCGCGAAGCCGAGCCCGCCGAGCAGGCCGAGCGCCGAGGCGACCAGGCCGAGGATCAGCGCCTCCCCGGCGACCGCCGCGACGATCTGGCGGCGGGTCGCGCCCAGGGCGCGCAGCAACGCGAACTCGCGCGTGCGCTGGGCGACGGTGATCGAGAAGGTGTTGAAGATGATGAAGGCGCCGACCAGCAGGGCGGCGCCGGCGAGCGCGAACAGCATCGGCGTCATGAAGCCGCCGATCGCTTGGTTGATGTCGTCGGCCATCTTCTGCGCGTCGGCCTCGCCAGTCCTCACTTCGAGGTCGGGGGTGGTGACTTCGCGGATGCGGGCCGCGAGCGTCTCGGGCGACACGCCGTCCTCGGCGGAGGCGACGACGCTCATCACCTCGCCGTCGCGGTCGAACCACTTCTGCATCTGCGGCAGCGTCGCCGTGATCAGGCTGGCGCCGCCGACGGAGTCGACGTCGCCGTACTCGAAGATGCCGACGACTTGTACTTGCTTCACGCCGGTGCGGGTGGCGAGCCCGACCCGCTGGCCGATCCGCAGCCCTTCGTCCTCGGCGGTCTTGCTGACCACGCCGACCTCGCCCGGTGCGGTCGGCTGGCGGCCGGCGATCGGTTTGGTCGGCTCGAACGGCTCGCCGACCGTGGACATCACGGCGCTCGGTGCGTACTGGCTGGCGATGCGCTCCCCGTTCACGACGAGAGCGCCGCTCTCCCACAGCTGGCCGACCGCACGCTCGACACCGGGCACGGCCTCGACCTGCTCGACGAGCGACTCGGGCAGCGGCCGCGTGCCGCCGAAGCCGGCCCCGAACTCGAGCTTGGGCTTCACGACGGCGTCGACGCCCTGGTTGGCGGTCTGCTCGATGTCTTCGAACGCCGTGCGGATCTGGTCGGTCAGGACGTAGGTGCCGGCGATCATCGCGACGCCGAGCAGGATCGCGATCGCGGTCAGGATGGACCGCAGCTTTCGCTCCGCCAGCCCACGGAGGACGAGCGCCGCCATCAGAGCGCCTTCAGGTGGTCGAAGATCGCCTCGACGCTCAGTCCGTCCCGATCGTCGACGATGCGCCCGTCTGCCAGGAAGAGCTGGCGGTCGGCGGTCGCGGCGGCGCCCGCGTCGTGCGTGACCATCACGATCGTCTGTCCGAACTCGTCGACCGCGCGGCGTAGCAATGCGAGCACTTCGCGGCTTGAAGCCGAGTCGAGGTTGCCGGTCGGTTCATCGGCGAAGATCACGGCCGGGCGCGTGACGAGCGCGCGCGCGACCGCGACACGCTGCTGCTGGCCACCTGACATCTCCGACGGCCGGTGCGTGAGCCGGTCACGCAGGCCGATGGCGTCGACCAAGGTGTCGAGCCATTCGCGGTCCGGCTCGCGGCCGCCGATCCGCAGCGGCAGGACGATGTTCTCCTCGGCGTCGAGGACGGGCAGCAGGTTGTAGCTCTGGAAGATGAAGCCGACGCGGCGGCGGCGCAGCAGCGTCAGCGCGTGATCGGACAGCGAATCGAGCCGGGTGCCGTCGATCTCGGACCAGCCGCTCGTCGGGCGGTCGAGGCCGGCGAGGATGTGCATCAGCGTCGACTTGCCGGAGCCGGACGGTCCCATGATCGCGGTGAACGTGCCGGGTTCGAAGGCGACGTCGACGCCGCGCAGGGCGTCGACCGCGGCGCCGCCCTCGCCGTAGCGCTTGTTCAGCTCGTGGCCGCGGACGACGGCCTGAGTGGCGAGGGCATCGTATGCGGGGGCGATGAGAGCCATGCCACGAGGATCCCGCCGCATGCCCGAGCGCACATCCGCCGGTTGCACCCGGATCGGGTAGGGGTTTCTACGGCTTGTGGGACGGCCGCGGGATCGACATGAGCGTCCACGCTGTCGCGATGGCCACGACTACCAGGAGGCGAGCCGCGTCGCTCCAGGCGCTTTCCCAGACGGCCAGCGCGAGCATCCACGGCAAGGTGAGGACCCAGACGAGCACCTCGAGCACGAGCGGCAGTCCGCCGACCCAGTCCCAGATGTCAGCGAGCGTGTCCTCGGACGTCACGGCGAGCACCGCGAAGGCCAGCCAGGAGCCGGTCATGAGGCCGAACCACGCGTAGGCGCCGGTGGTCGGCCGCGCGGTGCGGGCCACGGTGCTCATCAGTCGTAGATCCGCCGGTGGGACGATGCGGCGGCGCGCGCCAGGAGGGCGGCGGCCGCGCTTGAGGGCCGGCTCAGATCGGCCACGAATGTGTCGGCGGTGACCGGCTCGAGCTCGAGGGGGGCCGCGATGACGGTGGGGGTGAACATGCTTGGCATCGTCCATCTCGGCCGCCTCCAGGCCATCGGGAGTCAACCCGGTGCCTGCTGCACGAAACCGCCCTACGGATTGCCGGAAGCCGGCAGGCGGAGTCAGTAGAAATCCGCAGCCGCCGCTCAGTACGGCGTAGGAATCCAGTTGAGGGAGTCCTTCGGCGGGCGCCGGTAGCCGGGGTCCATCTGCCGCGCCGGGAGCTCGATCCGCGGGTGCGTCACGTCTTCGTACGGCACGAGCGACAGCAGGTGCGCGATGCAGTTGAGGCGAGCTCGTCGCTTGAAGTCGGCGTCGACCTCGTGCCAGGGCGACTCCGGCGTGGAGGTGTGTTCGACCATGAGGTCCTTCGCGCGCGAGTAGTCGACCCAGTGAGTGCGCGCATGCAGATCGAGGGGCGACAGCTTCCAGCGGCGGCTGCGGTCCTCGAGCCGGGCCCGGAACCGTCGCTCCTGCTCCTCGTCGCTGACCGAAAACCAGTACGCGGTTGTACCAGGACCGGTCGAACAGGACCACCTCGCCGGCGGCCGGCAGGTGCGCGACGTAGCGCTGGAAGTACCACTGCGTCTGCTCGCGCTCGGTCGGCGCCGGCAGCGCGGCGACCCGGCAGACGCGTGGGTTGAGCGGGTCCGCGATGCGCTTGATCGTCCCGCCCTTACCCGCGGCGTCCCGTCCCTCGAACAGCACGACGAGGCGGTGGCCGCTCTGCCGGATCCAGTCGAGCATCTTGACGAGCTCGAGCTGGAGGGGAGCGAGCTCGTGCTCGAACTGCTTGCGCGACATGCCCGCATGGGAGCCGTCGGCGGTGCGGGTCGGCGCGTCCTTCTTCGCCATCACATCTGCTCGGGCGTCATCTCGATCGCCCCGGCGGGACACTCCTCGACGCAGAGGCCGCAGCCCTTGCAGAAGTCGAGGTCGATCTCGTAGCGGTATGGCCCGGGCTCGTCGAGCTTGATCACCGCGTTGTCGGGGCAGACGCCGAAGCAGTTGTCGCAGGCGAAGCAGTTGCCGCAGGAGAGGCAGCGGCGCGCCTCATACTTCGCGGTCGACTCGTCCAGTCCGCCGACGACCTCGTCGAAGGTGGAGCCGCGGCGCACGATCTCGAGCTGCGGCCGCACCGTGCGCGGCGCGTCGGAGTAGTACCAGGGGTTGAGCTCGTCGAACGCCACGACGTCGGGTCGGCCGGGATGCTCGTAGGCGGCGCCGCGCAGCCACGCGTCGACACAGCGGGCGGCCTGCTTGCCGTGCCCGATTCCGACGGTGACGGTTCGCTCGGCGGGAACCATGTCGCCGCCCGCGAAGACGCCGGGGTGGCCGGTCATCATCCGCTCGTCGACCCGCACGACGCCGTCGTCGACCTCGATGCTGGCGACCCCGTCGAGCAGCGACAGGTCGGCCTCCTGCCCGAGTGCCAGCACCAGGGAGTCGGCCTCGAGCTCCTCGAGCTCGCCGGTCGGCTGCGGGAAGCCGCTGTCGTCGAGCTCCATGCGCTCGAGGACGAGGCGGCCGGCGTCGGCCTGCTTGACGGTGGACAGCCACTTGACGAGCACGCCCTCCTCGAGCGCCTCCTCGACCTCGAAGTCGTGGGCGGGCATGCGGTCGCGGGTGCGCCGGTAGACGACGATCGCCTCCTCGGCACCCAGGCGCCGGGCCGTCCGGGCGACGTCCATCGCGGTGTTCCCGCCTCCGTAGACGACGACCCTGCGGCCCAGGCGCGGGGGAGCTTCGCCCTCCATGCTGCGCAGCACGGAGACGGCGTCGAGGATCTTGGCCGCCGAGCCGGCGGGGATGTATGCCCGCTTGCCGATGTGGGCGCCCACCGCGAGGAATGCGGCGGCGAAGCCGCCCTCGCGCATGGCGTCCTCGATGTTGGTGACGGTGCGATTGAGCTCCAGCTCGACGCCCATGTCGAGGATGCGCTGGATCTCGGCGTCGAGGATGTCGCGCGGGAGCCGGTAGCGCGGGATGCCGAAGCGCATCATGCCGCCGGCCACCGGCCCCGCCTCGTAGATCGTCACGGCGTGGCCGAGCCGGCGCAGGTGGTAGGCGGCGGACAGCCCGGAAGGGCCGGCGCCCACGACTAGGACGCGCTTGCCCGACGGCGGCGCGTCGACGGCGACGGTCCAGCCCTGCTTGATCGCCTCGTCGCCGAGGAAGCGCTCGACCGAGTTGATCCCGACCGCCTCGTCGAGGTGCGTCCGGTTGCAGGCCGTCTCGCACGGGTGGTAACACACGCGGCCCATCACGGCCGGCAGGGGGTTGTCGGCCATGATCTGGCGCCAGGCGGCCTCATAGTCGCCGCCCTCAGCGTGGTAGAGCCACTGCTGGCAGTTCTCGCCGGCGGGGCAGCCGTCGTTGCACGGCGGCATGCGGTGCACGTAGCGGGGGCGCTCCGTGCGCCACGAACCCGTCTTGTTGGCGAGGCTCGAGCCGACGTCGAGCGTGATGGCGAAGGGCTTGTGCACAGTTACCTCCGCGGGGCATCCGGCCCCGCGTTCTGATTGGGTTGACCGGCCTCCGGCCGGTCTTCCAGGAGTCCGAATCGTTCGATGTTGCGGTCGGCCCGGGCCTGGACCTGAGCGATCACGTCGTCCCGCCGCTCGGGCGAGAAGAGGTGGGCGAAGCGCTTTTGCGGCAGCAGGTAGTCCTCGACCGGGACCAGCTTGCGGATCTTCGTGGCGTCGGTGACGTCGCCGCCCTCGGCTTCGAACACCGGGAAGAGGCCGCTCTGCGTGGCGAGGCGCGCGATCTTGACGGATTCGCTCGATCCGCAGCCCCAGCCGAGCGGGCATGTGACGAGCACGTGGAGGTAGCGCGGGCCGTGGAATGCCATTGCGCGCTCGACCTTGGTCTCGAGGTCGCGCAGGTCGGCGATTGTGGCCGTTGCGACGTACGGGATCTCGTGCGCCATCGCGATCAGCGGCGCGCTCTTGCCCTGCCCGAACACGTTGCCCGGCTGCGCACCGACGGCCTGCGTCGTCGCGGTGCGGGCGGCGGGCGGCGTCGCGCCCGAGCGCTGCACGCCCGTGTTCATATACGCCTCGTTGTCGTAGCAGACGAACAGCACGTCGTCGCCGCGCTCGAACATGCCCGAGAGGCAGCCGAGGCCGATGTCGACCGTCCCGCCGTCGCCGCCCTGCCCGATGACGCGCACGTCGGTGCGGCCCTTGACCTTGAGCGCGGCGGCCACCCCGGTCGCCACCGCCGGCGCGTTACCGAACAGCGAGTGGATCCAGGGGAGCTGCCACGAGCTCTCCGGATAGGGCGTCGAGAAGACCTCCAGGCAGCCGGTCGCGTTCGCGGCGATCAGCCGCCCACGCGTGGCGCGCATCGCGGCGTCGAGCGCGAAGCGCGCGCCGAGCGCCTCGCCACAGCCCTGGCACGCGCGATGGCCCGAAGTGAGCGTGTTGGAGCGGCTCGGGTCCGACTGCACCGTGCGCTGGTCTGGCTCGAGCAGTCGGTTGCCAACCGCGAAGGAGCCCACTTGGTAGTACTTGACCGGGTGCTCCATCAGACCGGCCCTCCGGCCACGATCCCGAGCTCGCGCAGCATGTTCTCGGCGTGTGGCCCCGGCCGGGCGGTGGCCTTGCTGCGCGCGAGCTCGCGCTCGACGAGGTCGACGTCGAGGTCGAGGAAGGTGAGCCTCCCGAGGCTGTCGGCGCTCGCGTCGGCGAGCATGCCGCGAAGTGACGCCCGCGTGATCGGCCGCCCGCCCAGGCCGGCGACGACGTCGTAGACGCGCACCGGCAGGCCGGAGAGCGCCAGCCTGACGTTCTGGCCCACGATGCCGCCGGCGCCCACGGCGAACGCCTTCTCGACGACCACGACGCGCTCGGCGTGCCCCAGCGCGGCCCGGACCTCGTCGAGCGGATACGGGCGGAAGCACTTCAGGCCGACGGCGCCGACCCGCTCGCCCTGCTCTCGCAGCTCGTCGATGACGTCCTCGATCGTCCCCAGCACCGACCCCAGCGCCAGGACCACGGTCTCGGCATCGTTGGTCCGGTAGGTGCGCAGCAGGCCGCCCGAGTCGCGCCCGAACGTGGCGGCGAAGTCGTCCGCGATCCGCGGGATCGCGTCGAGCGCCTGCATCTGCTTGGCGTGCATCAGGTACTTGACCTCGGTGAACGCCTCGGGCCCGACCATGGCACCGATCGTCATCGGCTCGTCGGGGTCGAGCAACTGGCGCGGCTCGAACGGCGGCAGGAACGCGTCGACCTGCTCCTGCGTGGGCAGCTCGACCTCCTCGACCGCGTGGGTGAGGATGAAGCCGTCCATGCACACCATCACCGGCAGCGACAGCTCCTCGGCGAGGCGAAACGCCTGGACGTGCAGATCGGCCGCCTCCTGGTTGGTCTCCGCGTAAAGCTGGATCCAGCCGGAGTCGCGCTGCGACATCGAGTCCGAGTGGTCGTTCCAGATGTTGATCGGCGCGCCGATCGCTCGGTTGGCGACGGTCATCACGATCGGCAGCCCGAGCCCCGAGGCGTTGTAGAGCGCCTCGACCATGAACAGCAGGCCCTGGCTCGCCGTGGCGGTGTACGAACGGGCGCCCGTGGCCGAAGCGCCGATCGCCACAGACATCGCGGCGAACTCCGACTCGACGTTGATGAACTCGCACGGCGCCAGCTCGCCGGTCTTCACAAGCTGCGAAAGGGCTTCGACGATGTGCGTCTGCGGCGAGATGGGATACGCGGCGATCACCTCGGGGCGGCAGCACGCGATCGTCTCGGCCACGGCGCGGGAGCCCTCGAGCTGCCTAGGCATCGACGGGCTCCAGGACGAGCGCGTACGCGGCCGCCGCGGCGGCGACGTTCGACTCCGCCAGCGCCGGCGAGAACCGTTCGCGGATCGCGGCGGCGACGGAGTCGAGCGTGACGAGCTCTGTGACGGCGGCCAGGGCGCCGAGCAGCGCCGCGTTCGGCAGCGGCCGCCCGAGGTGCTCGCGCGCGATCTGCGACGCCGGAACGGTGATCAGGGTCGCCTCGAGCTGGCCGAGCCCCAGCTGGTCCGCGGGGCGGGTGCTGTTGAGGAGGACGCAGCCCCCGGGCCGCAGCCCGGCGAAGAGGTCGACCTGGTGGAGCAGGGTCGGGTCCTGGACGATCAGCGCGTCCGGCGCCAGGATCGGCTCGCGGATACGGATCGGGCGGTCGTCGATGCGACAGAACGCGACGACCGGCGCGCCGGTCCGCTCCGAGCCGAAGCTCGGGAAGGCCTGGGCGTGGCGGCCCTGCTTGAAGGCGGCGACGGAGAGGAGCTCGGCGGCGGTCACAACACCTTGGCCGCCGCGCCCGTGGATGCGGACTTGGAACATCGCCGCCTACTCTGCCGCGCGGACGATCCGTCGTCACGGGTGGTTGTCCGTGCCGTGCGCGGGAAAAGTACGGTCTGTACGCTCGCGCCGTGGCCCTGCACGAGGAGCGGGTGACGAGCCTGCCACCGGAGCGGTTCGAGACAGTGCTGACCGCCGACGGCCTCGAGCGATTCCAGAGCACGATCGCGCGCGGTCGCGAGCTGTTCGCCGGCCGCACGCTGTGGTCCGTGAACTCGACGGGTCGCGGCGGGGGCGTGGCCGAGATGCTGCGCTCGCTGATCGGCTACGCGCGCGGGGCCGGCATCGATGCCCGCTGGGCCGTCATCGAGGGCGACGCGCCGTTCTTCGCGCTCACCAAGCGGCTGCACAACCGGCTCCACGGCCACGAGGGCGACGGAGGGCCACTTGGCCCCGCCGAACGCACGGTGTACGAGCAGCGCTCGGCGTCGAACGCGGAGCAGTTGCTCGGGCAACTCGGAGACGACGACGTCGTGCTGCTGCACGACCCCCAGACCGCGGGGATGGTCCCGCAGCTCGTCGATGCGGGCGTGCGTGTGATCTGGCGCGCGCACGTCGGGCTCGACCTGCCCAACGACCGCGCGCGAGAGGCCTGGGCGTTCCTGATCCCGTATGTGGAGCCCGCGGCGGCCTACGTGTTCTCGCGCGAGGCGTTCGGCTGGGAGGGCCTGGACCGCGACAGGATCACGGTGATCGCTCCGTCGATCGACGCGTTCGCGCCGAAGAACCAGATGATGTCGTTCACGAGCATCACCGCCGTGCTCCGGGCAGCGGGGCTCGCGGCCGATCATCACCATCACGCGCGCGCCGTCTTCGAGCGCCTCGACGCCAGCGTCGGCACGGTGGAGCGGGCGGCGCGGCTGATCGAGGAGGAGCCGCTCAGGCTCGACACCCCGCTCGTCGCGCAGATCTCGCGCTGGGACCGGCTGAAGGACCCGCTCGGGGTGCTGGCCGGCTTCGTGGAGCACGTCGACCCGGCCGACGAGCCGCATCTGATGCTGGTGGGGCCGGACGTCACCGCCGTGGCCGACGACCCCGAGGGGGCGGAGGTGCTGGCCGAGGTCGAGGCGGCCTGGAACGACCTGCCCGCCGCCGATCGACGGCGGGTCCATCTCGTCCTGCTGCCGATGGAAGACGCCGACGAGAACGCGGTCATGGTGAACGCGCTCCAGCGCCGCGCCGACGTCGTCGTGCAGAAGAGCCTGGCCGAAGGGTTCGGGCTGACCGTCTCGGAGGCGATGTGGAAGGGTCGCCCGGTCGTGGCGTCCCGCGTAGGCGGCATCCAGGACCAGATCGAGGACGGGACGACCGGTGCTCTGGTCGATGCCGAGGATCTGCGCGGCTTCGGAGAGCGCGTGAGCGCCCTGCTGGCCGACCCCCACGAGGCCGAACGCATCGGGCAGGCGGCGCAGGCGCGCGTGCGCGACCAGTTCCTCGGGCCGCGGCACCTCGGACAGTACGTCGACCTGCTCGAGCGCGTGCTCGATTAGGCCCGCGCGAGGCGGACGCCGGCGCGGATCGCCGACAGCGGGTGCAGCGTGCGGAACGCGACCATGCCCGCCAGCAGGCCGAGCAGCGCGTTCACGGCCGTGATCCCGGCCTGCATGCCGATCGAGAAGGACAGCACCGCGGCCGCGGTCGCCGCCTCGCTGAGCGCGAAGGCGAGCATCACCTGCTGGGTTCCGGCGCCGCCGGGCGTGAGCGGCACGAGCGTCGAGGCGCCGCACAGCACCATCACGAGCGCGGCGCCCGGCACGGTGGCGGGCAGCCCGAAGGCCGCCATCAGCAGGTAGACGACGGCGATGCGGCAGGTCCACGCCGCGGCCTGGACGGCAGCGACCCGGCGCGCGTAGCGGCCGGGGGTACGCAGGATCGCGCCGCCCTGCTGCGCCGCAGCCCAGAGGCGCCGGAGAGCGGGGCGCAACCTACGCCCGGCGAGCACCAGGATCAGGGCCACGGCCGCCACCCCGGCGGCGATCAGCGGCAGGTTTCCGAAGTCGGGCGCGATCGGGATCGAGCCGGTCGCGCAGACGGCGAGCAGGAGCACCGTGGCGGCGACGAGGTCGAAGAGGACCACGACGGACATCGTCGAGGCGATCGTGGCCACGTTCGACCCTGCGATGCCGAAGCGTACGAGCGCGACCTTGGCGGCATCGCCGCCGCGGCCCGGCAGCACCGCGTTGAGCGCCACCCCCACGGCGTATGCGCTCGCGACTCCGAGGATCGGGACGCGGGTCGTGGGATACGCGGCCGCCAGCACGTTCCGCCAGGCGAGCGACCGGAAGCCGTGGTTGGCGACATGGAGCAGCAGCGCCGCCGCGAGCAGCTTCGCGTCGACGTCGGCGAAGCGGCCGAGGACCGTCTCGGCCTCGCTCCAGACGCCGGTCAATGCAACTCCGCCGACAGGTTCTCGAAGCTCCGGCTGATCAGGCCGTGCACGCCCCAGGCCGCGAGCCGGCGCGCCTCGGCGCCCGACTCGACGGGCCATGACAGGACGAGCGCCGCGCGCCGGTGGAGGTCCTGGACGACAGCGGGGTCGAGCAGACGCTGGTGGATGGAGACGCCCGCGAGTGCTCCGTCGCGCCGCCGCAGCCGGGTGAGCTGGCGAGCGTTGCCGATGGAGTGCACGACGCGGATCTCGGGGTGCGCCGCGAACGGCTCAAGCAGCCGCCAGTCCTGTGAGCAGACCGTGACGCGATCGCAGCGCCCGGAGGTCCCGATCGCCGCGAGCACGCGCTCCGGCAGGCGCCCGTCATGGCCCTTGAGGTCGAGCATCAGCTCGGTGCCCGCACCGGCGGCGAGCAGCAGCTCGTGCAGCAGCATCCGCGGCGCCCACGGCGGTGCCAGCTCCCAGCGGTCCCACAGGATCGGGAGCGGACCGACGGTCTTACGGTGGCGGACCTCGAGCCGGCCCGCGAACAGGTGGACGTCAGCCTCGACGAGCCGGAGCCGCAGCGCTTCCGCCGCCCGTAGGCGCTGAAGATCGTTCCCGGCCCGGTGGGCGACGATGAACGGCGCCGGCGCGCTTGTACCCATAGGCACGAACGAGTGTACGACGGCGCTTGACGCGCTCTGCGACGCGAAGGAGCGCCAGGCCGGCGAGCACGATCGCGATACCCGCGATCACGTCGACGACGAAGTGGTTGGCGGTGGCGACTACGGCGAGGACCATGGCCGCAGGCCCGGCGACGGCGAGCGCGCGCAGCAGCCAGTTGCCCGTCGCCCCGAAGACGACGATCCCGAGCAGGACGTTCCAGCCGGCGTGGAAGCTCGGCATCGCGGCGTACTGGTTGACGAGCGCCGGCGGCACGACCTGCCGGTAGCCCTCGGCCTGGCGGGTGACGGTGTCGACGAGCGGGAGGTCCGTCAGCCGTGGCGGAGCCACCGGAAAGACCGCGAAGATCACGAGGCCGACGAGCCCGCTCAGCAGCGCCGCATTGCGCAGGACGTAGTAATGCCGGCGGCGGTAGCGGAAGAGCAGGACGCCACCGCCGATGATCACCGGCCAGTGGCCGTAGATGTAGACCGCGTTCGCGGCGTCGAGCAGGATCCCGCTCCCCACGACGGCGTCCTGGACGGCCTGCTCCCACGCGATGCCCAGCCGTTGCTCGAACTCGATCAGGTCGAACGCGTGGTGCGTCGCCGCGGCGGAGGTGCCCTCGGTCAGGGCGCGGACGCCGAAGTAGACGACATACGCGAGCGCGAAGATCCCCAGCTCGCTCAGTGCCTCGTGGCGCCGGCGGCCGGTCATCGCCGCACCTCAGGCCGATCGGGACATCGGCGGCTCGGTGAGCCGGGGGACGACCCCGCGAGGCACGACGATCACCGGGCAGGCCGCCTCGCGCATTACGCGGTTCGACACGCTCCCAGACCAGATCGCGCCCAGCGGGCTCTTGGCGCGCGAGCCCACGACGAGCAGGTCGAGATCATGTGAGCGGGCGATCAGCGCCGTTGCCGGGTCGTTGAAAAGCAGCTTCGCGTGTGCGTTGGAACCTTCGGGCAGGGCCTGCACGACCTGTCCGAGGCCCGCCTGTGCTCGTATCTGGAGGTCGGCGGAGACGGCCATCGCCATGGCGCCGGAGGGGCGTGTGGACCAGAAGGCTCGCATGACGTCGAGCTCTCCGCCCAGCATCCGCGTCAGCTCGGCGGCCGTCGCGAGCGCCGCCTCGGACTGCGGGGAAGAGCCGTAGCCGCAACCGATGTGGCGCAGCGTCCCCCCGGCCTTCGGGCGCCAGCCGCGGGGCACGACCGCCACGGTGCGGCGGGTGATCTGGAGAAGCTGCCGGCCCGTGCTGCCTGGGAGGACGAGGCCGAGGTCGGCGCGATGGCTCGGGCCGACGACGATCACGGCGGCCTGGTGCGCGGCGGCGACCCGGTCGAGCGCCCGGGCGGGGGAGGGGTCGGCGTACGCCACCGACTCGACCGGCACGTTCTCGACGGTGGCTCGGTGCGAGTCGAGGATCTCGCGCGCGGTCTTCCGGTCCTCGCCCGGATCGTAGGCGTGTACGAGCAGCAGTCCGGTCCCCATGGCGTTCGCGAGGACCGAGGCGAATTTCAGCGCATCATCTCCGCGGCTCGAGCCATCGATGCCGACGATGATCTTCGGTCGACTGGTCATGGGGCCGACGCTACGGGGCACGCCGTTCCGCGGCATCCGGTGCGACCGCGACCGGTGATCCGTGGCAACTACGCGACGTAACATCGGCGATCTGAGCCAGGTCCTGCTCGCCGTTCCCTTCGGCCTCGCCATCGGTTTCGTCGTCGGCGCGGTGGGCGGTGGCGGCGCGATCCTCGCGCTGCCCGTGCTCGTCTACGTCCTCGGCGAGGGCGTCGGGCCCGCGTCGACCGCGTCGCTGATCGTGGTCGCCGTCGCGGCAGCGGTCGGGGCGGGTGCACTCGCGCGCCACGGTCAGGTCTGCTGGCGTCTTGCGCTGCTGTTCTCGGCGCCGGCCGCGGCAGGCTCGATCGTGGGCGCCCTCGTCAACAACACGGTGAGCGGCCCGGCGCTCATCCTGGCCTTCGTTCCGGTCATGCTGCTCGCCGCTCTGGCGACCTGGCAGCGCGCCGGGAGCGACCGCCCGGACGACGACCACGGCGGCTGCCCGCGCCCGCCCGCCAGTCGCGTCGTGGCCGCCGGGCTCGGGGTGGGCGCGCTGACCGGCTTCTTCGGGGTCGGCGGCGGCTTCATCGTCGTGCCCGTGTTGAGCGTGTGGTTCGGTGCCGGCTTCCGCCGTGCGGTCGCGACCTCGCTCGTGATCATCACGCTCACGGGCGCCGCGGCGCTCCTGAGCCACCTCGTCGCCGGCGCGGCGCCGAACGTCGGTCTGACGGTCGCGCTGGCGGGCGCGACCGCGGCAGGTGCGCTGATCGGCACAACGGTCAACCGGCGGCTCCCACAGCGCGCGCTCGGCCGGGCCTTCGCGGTTCTCGTTGCGGTCGTGGCGGCGCTGCTGCTGGTGGATACCGTGATCCTGGGCGGCCCACCCGCCGCGTGAGCTACCGGGTGAGTTGCCCGTCGCCGGCCATGTCTCAGGCGGGCGCTCCGGCCGCCTCGGACACGGGAGCGTCCGCCTCGCGCTCGACCATCCGCTCGGGGATGACGGTCACCGGGCACGGCGCCAGGTGGATCAGTTCGTGAGCGACGCTGCCGAGCAGCGCCCGCATGCGGCCGAAGCCGCGCGTGCCGAGGATGATCTCGTCCGCCTTGCGGACCTCGGCGACGTCGGCGATCGCCCGTGCAACCGGGCCGCCGATCAGCTCGCGCTCCCACGTGATGCCCTTCAGCCCCGGGTGGGCCTGGACGGCACCTTCAATCACGGTCTCTGCCTCGGTGAGGGCGCGGTCCACGTACGGCTGGTAGTTGCCGCGACCGCGCCACGCCTCGGGCACTTCCCACGCGTGGACGAGGTAGAGCTTGCCGTACGGGCCGACGCGCTCGATGGCGCGCGAGAGGGCAACATGCGAGGCCGGCGAGCCATCGAAGCCGACGACGACGCAGGGATGGGGCTCTTGCGTGGCGGTCATGGGAGGTTCCTCCTCTTGGGGTCGGTCCGAACGTACGCCCTAGGTGGCGCGCCGCCATCGGGACAGCCACCGCATCACGTCAGTAGTTCGCCGCTGTGTGGAGGTGCGGGTGGGCCACGAGTCGGTGCGGGGTCACCTACGCACTGGCGGGCAGCCCGCCGGCAGGCGCGGGCCGCTCGGCCGGGGCCTGGCCGGCGGTAGGCGGAGTCGGCGGTGCCTGCCGCGACAGCGGCCACCAGCTCCAGCGGCCGAGCAGGGAGGCCGCCGCGGGCAGGAGGACCGGCCGCACGATCAGCGCGTCGAGAATGATCGCGATCGCGACGCCGACACCGAACACCACCGCGACGGCGGGGAGGATCACCGACCGCAGCAGCACGATCAGCAAGATCAGGATGACGACCGGCTCGGCGATGACGACCGGCCAGATCGCCTCGCTTCCTTCGCTCGTGAAGTCGCCGAACGCGCCGCCGTTCCCGCCGACGGCGGCCTCGGTCCCGTTCTCCTTGGCGAACGAGTCGCTCATGGCGACCAGCTCCTCGCCGAGCCCTCGGGTGACCGGCTCCGTGGCCGACTGTTTCGGGACGACCATGATCATGCCGGCGGTGCCGCCGGGCTACTTCGTCCTCGCGGCGGTCGCCGGGGCCCCGCCCTCCGACCGCAACCAGGCCGCGTCAGTCGTGAACCTCGAGGGCGCCGCCTTCGGCCCTTCGAGCATCACGGGAACGAGGACACTCGGGCCGAAGTTCGACTCGGCCAGATGCTCGGCCCGTGCCGTCTCGCTGCCGGGAACGACGACGATCGTCGGGGACAGCGAGGAGCTGACGCCGAGCCCGATCGCAGCGAGGGCCGCCGCCACGGCGAGCCAGATGGCCAAGGACGCGAACGGCCGGCGTGTGGAGAAGCGTGCAAGGCGGATCATGAGGGTCTCCTCCGGTAGGCAGGCGGCTGAGCAAGCGACGCTACGACTCGCGCGCCCGCTCGCCATCCGCCACTCTCACGCTGTCAGCGTGCGTAGTGGTTGCGGATGTGAACGGCATGTTGCGGTGGGAGCCTCGATGGCGTTATGACTGCTCTCTCCTCACCCACAGCCCATGCGACGACGCTGCCGCGGGTCCTGCTCGCCGCCGTCGACAACCACCACGGGACCGCCATGCGCGTCAGACGCGATGGCGTCCTGCAGGAGATCTCGTTCGCCGATCTCGGCACGGCTGCGCGCGAGATCGCCGGCGGCCTGATGGCGCACGGGGTGCGACCGGGCGATCGCGTCGCCATCCTCGGCAGCACGCGTCCCGAATGGACGATCGCCGACTGGGGGGCGCTGTGCGCCGGCGCCACCGTCGTGCCGATCTACCAGACCAACTCGCCCGAGGAGTGCCGGTACGTGCTGGCGCACTCCGGCGCGACGGTGCTCATCTGCGAGGACCGGGAGCAGCTGGACAAGATTGCGAAGATCCGCTCCTCGCTGCCCGCGCTCGAGCACGTGTTCACGATGCTGCCGGTCGCCGGGACGCCGTCGATGGACGATCTGCGTGCGACCGGAGATCCCGGCGACGTCGCGACCGTCGAGGTGGCGGCGGACGATGCCGCGACGATCGTCTACACGTCGGGCACGACCGGGCCGCCGAAGGGGTGCGTGCTCACGCACGCCAACTGCGTCGCGACGATGCGGATGTACGAGGACCGGCTCCGCGACGAGTTGCGACCGGGGGTCGTGACGTTCATGTTCCTCCCGCTGGCGCACGTGCTCGCGCGCGTCGTGCAGCTCGTCACGCTCGACGTCGGCGCGACGCTCGCCTTCTGGCAGGGCGATCCGAAGCGCCTGCTCGACGACATCGCCGACGCGCGCCCGATGTACCTCCCGTCGGTTCCGCGCGTGTTCGAGAAGATCCACGCCCGCGCGCTCGGCGCGGTCGAGGATGCCTCGCCGGTGCGCCGCCGGGTGTTCGAATGGGCCGTCGGCACCGGCGCGCGGCTGCACGCGGCCGAGCGGCGGGGCGAGACGGCCGGCCCCGTGCTGCCCACACGTGTTCGACGGCTACCACCACGACGAGGACGCGACCGGCGAGACGTTCGACGACGACGGCTGGCTGCGGTCGGGCGACCTGGGGGAGATCGACGAGGAGGGCTTCCTCGCCATCACCGGCCGCAAGAAGGACCTCATCATCACGTCGAGCGGCAAGAACATCAGCCCGACGAATCTCGAGACGGCGCTCCGCGAGACGCGCTGGGTCTCGCAGGCCGTCGTCTTCGGCGACAACCGGCCTTACCTCGTCGCGCTGCTGACCCTCGACCCGGATGAGCTGACGGCCCTCGCCGAGCGCGCCGGCGTCCCGGCGGAGATCTCGGCCACGACGACGGACCCGAAGGTCCACGCAGTGCTCCAGGAGACCGTCGACGAGGTGAACGCCAAGGTCGCGCGGATCGAGCAGATCAAGCGCTTTGCGATCCTCGACCACGACCTGTCCCAGACCGCCGGCGAGCTGACGCCGACGCTCAAGGTCAAGCGCACCATCGTCAACGAGCGCTATCGCCGCGAGTTCGAAGCGCTCTACGAGTAGCGCGAGAGGGCGAGCGCCTCGGCCCGTGTCGCGTCGGCAAGCGACCGCGGGTCGGGGACGAGCCCGGCGTCGGTGAGGAACCCGACCGTCACCTTGCCCGCGTAGCTGAATACGCTGACGCTCATGCCGATGCTGCCCGAGCACGGCGCCCACACGAGCACGCCGGCCAGCCGCGTTCCGGCGACGGACAGCAGCCGCCGCGGGCCGGGCACGTTGGTCAGCACCATCGATCCCTTGGCGGAGAAGAAGTCGATCAGGCGCGCCTCGACGGCCGCCGGGGTGAGGCCCATGAGCTCGAGGATCCCGTACGAGATCGCGCCCTCGTGCCCGTGCTTGATCTCGTCCATCCGCCGCTTGACCTCGAGCGTGCGCTCGACGGGATCCTCGATGCCGACGGGGAGGCCCAGCAGCACGAGGCCGAACCGGTTGCCCAACTCCCGCGGTAGCGGCGCGTCGAGCGGTCGCAGGTTGAACGGCACCAGCGCGTGCACTTCGTCCGGCAGCGTCCCGGCATCGCGCAGGTACCCGGCGATCGCCGCGGTGACCGCGCTGACCAGGACATCGTTGACCGTTGCGTCGAGCGCGCGCGCGGCGCGTTTGACGCGCCACAGCTCGATCGGATCCGACCACGCGACGTGGTGGGCGGCGCGCTGCTCGCCCCTGATCGCCGACTTCGGGTCGAAGCTGGGGACGACGAGCTTGCCGATCGTCTGGGCGTCCTCGACCGCCGTCGCGAGCGCCTGGCGCGGATGCCGCACGACGTCGATCGCCTCGTGTGCGAGCGCGCCGGCCGCACGGCCGAGCGTGCCGAGCGCCGAGCCGCCGTTGGAGGCGGCGAACATGTGGCCGTCCGCAGTCGGCCCCCCGTCGGTCAGCGTCAGCATCACGCGCGCAAGGGCGATGCCGTCGGCGATGCTGTGGTGCATGCGCGTCAGCACTGCGGCGCCGTCTCCGTAGCCGTCGATCAGGTAGACCTCCCACAGCGGGCGCGAGCGATCGAGCGGCATCGCGACGCGGTCCGAGACGAAGGCCTCGAGCGCCGCTCGGTCACCCGGCGCGGGCAGCGCGACGTGGTGAACATGCAGGTCGAGATCGAGCTCCACGTCCTCCCAGTGCGGGCCCGTCACGCCTTCGACCGGGCGCTGGGAGAAGCGATCGAACCGCTCGACGAGGCGCTCCTGGACGACCGTCCTGTAGGCCTCCCAATCGACGGGCTCGTCGAACCAGAGCACGCTGTTGATGACCATCAGGTTGGTCGGGCGATCCATGTGCAGCCAGGCCGCGTCGGCGCTCGACATGCCGTGGGATGTGCGCATGGGCTCGACGCTAGCTGCGTCGCCGCCTGCGCGGATCCGTGACAAGTACGGCCGCGGCCACGCGGCTGTTGCGGATGTGCAGGCGTGGCCGCCGGCCGAGACTCGGTGGATGGCCATCGCATCGGAAACCACTGCGCTCGACGTCGAGCGACTCGACCGGATCGTCGCGACCTCGCGAGCGGCGGCGGATGTCTTCAGGCGGATCGGCGATCAGGAGGCCGTCGATCGCATCGTCTGGGCGCTGGTGGTCGCCGGCCTGCAGCATGCGGTCGAGCTAGCCCGGCTTGCGATGGAGGAGACTGGGTTCGGCGTCTTCGAGGACAAGGTGGTCAAGAACTACATCGCCACCGAGTTCCTCTACGACTACCTGAAGAACAAGCCCTCGGTCGGCGTGATCGAGGAGGACGCCGAGCGGGCGATCCGCTACGTCGCGGAGCCTGTCGGCGTGGTGCTCGCGCTGACGCCGATCACCAACCCGACCTCGACCGTGCTGTTCAAGGCGATCGTCGCGGCGAAGACGCGCAATGCCGTCATCTTCCGCCCGTCCGCGCGAGCCGCGCGCTGCGCGATGCGTGCCGTCGAGATCCTCCAGGAGGCCGGCGAGCGCGCCGGGATGCCGCCGGGGACGCTGCAGGTGATCCCCGACCCCACGCTCGACGTCTCCCAGTACCTCTTCCACCACCCCGGCGTCGACTTCATCTGGACCACCGGCGGGCCGAAGGCGGTCGCAGCGGCCAACGCCGCCGGCAAGCCGTGCCTGAGCGTCGGCGCGGGCAACGCGCCGGTCTACATCCACCGCAGCGCCGACGTGCCCATGGCCGTCGTCGACATGCTGATCTCGAAGACCTTCGACTCGTCGCTGATCTGCCCCGCCGAGCAGACCTGCATCATCGACGACACCGTTTGGGACGCGACGCTGGCCGAGCTCCAGCGGATGGGGGCGCGACTGCTCTCCGACGAGGAGGCGTCCGCGCTGGCGGCGGTCTCGTTCGACGAGGAGTGCCATCCCGAGCTGGGCTCGCTCGGCCAGTCGTGCGCCGCGCTTGCCGGCCTCGCCGGCTTCTCCGCCGGCGCCGAGGACAAGGTCCTGCTCGCGCCGCTGCCGTCCGAACTCGACTCGCTCGCGGCCCACCCGCTCGTGCACGAGAAGCTGATGCCGGTGCTCGGGCTGGTGCGCTCGCCGTCGGTCGAGCACGCCGTACGCGCCGCCGAGATCGTGCTCGAGAACGGCGGAATGGGGCACACCTCCGCGGTCTACGCGACCGACGAGGCCGTGATCGACGCGTTTGCCACGGCCGTCCGCACCGGCCGAATCCTCGTCAACGCGCCGACGGCGGTCGGCGCCCTCGGCGGCGTCTACAACGCGATGACGCCGACCTTCTCACTCGGCTGCGGCACCTGGGGCGGCTCGGTCACCACCGAGAACATCAACTACCGCAACCTGCTCAACATCAAGGCGGTTTCGCGGCGGCAGACGCCGCCGCAATGGTTCCGCGTCCCGTCGGACACGTACTTCAACCCCGGCTCGATCGAGCAGCTGCGCAGCCTGCGCACCGCCCAGGCGCTCCTGGTCACCGACGCCGACACCGAGGCCCGCGGCGTGGCCGACGAGGTGCGCCGTCACCTCTCCGGGTCGGTGCGGGTGTTCGCGGAGATCGAGCCTGAGCCTACGGAGGAGCAGGCCCGCGCCGGCGTCGACGTGCTGGAGAAGCTGCGGCCCGACCTGATCGTCGCAGTCGGCGGAGGCTCCGTGCTCGACGCCGCCAAGGCGATGCGCCTTTTCCACGAGAGCCCGGAGCTGACGCTCGCCGAGCTGACCCTGCCGTTCCTCGACGCCCGTAAGCGCGTGGCCCACTACCCGGACGTCGACCACACGATCCGCCTCGCAGCCGTGCCGACGACGTCGGGCACGGGCTCCGAGGTCTCCCCGGCGGCGGTGCTGACCGCGGGGAGCCGCAAGCTCACGCTTGTCGACTACTCATTGGTGCCGGACATCGCCGTCGTCGAGCCTCGGCTGACGCTCACGATGCCGCCGCACATGACGGCGGACACCGGCATCGACGCGCTCACTCACGCCCTCGAGGCCGGCGTTTCGATCTTCGCCTCGCCCTATACGGACGCCTTCTGCATGCAGGCGCTGCACCTGATCCTCGACGCGCTGCCGCGCGCCTACGCCGACGGCGACGACCTCGCCGCCCGCACGGCGATGAGCAACGCTGCCACGCTCGCCGGGCTCGCGTTTTCGAACGCGTTCGTCGGCGTCAACCATGCGCTCGCCCACGCGGTGGGCGCGCGCTTCGGCATCGCGCACGGCCGGGCCAACGCGATCTTCCTTCCCCACGTGCTGCGGTACAACGCGGCGCTGCCGCGCAAGTTCATGCCCGCGCCCGGCTACACGACCTACGTCGCGCCGGACAAGTACGCCCAGATGGCGTGGGTCCACGGGCTCGGCGGGCGTACCCCCGAGGAGCGCCGCGAGCGGCTGTTCGCGGGCGTCGACGACCTGCTGGCGGCGGTCGGCATGCCGGCGGGCCTGTCCGAGCTCGGGATCGCGCGCAGCGAGTTCGAGGCCGCCTTGCCCGAGCTGGCCGACGCGGCGTTCGCCGATCCCAGCCTGCGCACCAACCCGCGTATGCCGCTGGTGTCCGAGCTGCTCGAGCTGCTCGAGGCCGGCTGGAACGGCCGCTGAGGCATCATGGGCGAGCTCGGCCTCCTCGTGCTCGCCGGCACCGGCACCGCGCTGGCCACCGGCCTCGGCGCGATCCCGGTGTTCGCGCTCGGGCGGCGGGCGGACGCCCTGCGCCCGCTGCTGTGGGGCCTCGCCGCGGGCGTGATGGCCGTGGCGTCCGTCGTCGGCCTGCTGGCGCCCGCGCTCGACGAAGGCTCGACCGCCGCCGTCGCCGCGGGTCTGCTCGCCGGCGTTCTGTTCCTGGTCGGCGGGCGGCGGCTGCTGGAGGGCCGCGACGTCCACGTCGGCGTGCTGCGCGGTGACGGCGTGCGCCGCTCCGTGCTCGTCTTCGGTGTGCTGCTGGTCCACAGCCTGCCCGAGGGTTTCGCGATCGGCTCGGCGTTCGCGTCGGAGCGAGAGGGCCTCGGCCTATTCGTCCTGCTCGCAATCGCGCTGCAGAACATCCCCGAGGGAACCACGTCCGCGATCCCGATGCGGGATGCCGGCTTCCCCCCGTCGCAGCAGTTCTGGGCCGCCGTGGCGACGAGCGCGCCGCAGCCGGTCGGTGCCGTGATCGCCTACATCCTCGTCGAGGAGATCGAGAGTCTGCTCCCGGTCTCGTTCGCGTTCGCCGCCGGAGCGATGCTCGCGCTCATTGCGCTCGAGCTCGTGCCACAGGCCTTCACGAGCCGGACGTGGCGGATGGCGCTCGTCGGCGCGGCCGGCGGATCGGCCCTCATGCTCGCGCTCAGCGCCGCGATCGGCGTCTGAATCGTGCGGAGAACTACGGAGGCGGCTCCGCGCTGCGCTCCGATGGCGCGCGCGCCTCGCGAATCTAGTCTCGTCCCATGACGCCGCACATCCTCATCGCCGGCGGCGGCGTGGCCGCCCTGGAGGCGCTGATCGCGCTGCACGACCTGGCTCCCGACCGACAGCGGGTCACGCTGCTCGCTCCGGAGCCGGACTTCGTCTACCGGCCGTTGTCGGTCGCCGAGCCCTTCTGCCTCGGGCACGCCGCGCACCACCCGCTCGCCGGCATCGCACGCGAGTTCGGTGCCACGCTCGTCCGTGACAGCCTCGGCGAGGTCGATCCCGCCGCGCGCACGGTGACGACGGGCTCCGGCGAGACGATCGCCTACGACTCGCTGCTGATCGCCGTCGGCGCACGGCCGGCGCCGGCATACCGTCACGCGATCACGTTCGGCGCCGACGGTGCGCCCGAGGCGCTGTCCGGTCTGATCTCGGATCTCGAGCTCGGCTACGCCAAGCGCGTGGCCTTCGTCGTGCCGAGCACGGTGGCCTGGAGCCTGCCGCTCTACGAGATTGCCGTGATGACCGCCCGCGACGTGTGGAGCGCGGGCATCGACGGCGTCGAGCTGGTCTTCGTGACTCCCGAGGCGCGGCCGCTCGAGGCGTTCGGCGCCGAAGCCTCCAGCATGATCGCCGAGCTGCTCGACGAGGAGCGCATCGAGTTCATCGGATCCACGTACGCGGACGTCGGTCACGGCTTCGTGCTGGCGGGCGACCGCCGCATCGACGCTGGCCGCACACTCGCGCTGCCCGTTCCCACCGGCCCGGCGATCGCCGGCCTGCCCGCCGATCCCCAGGGCTTCATCCCCGTCGACGAGCACGGTCGCGTCCAAGGCGTCGAGGACGTCTACGCGGCCGGCGATGCCACCACCTCCCCGATCAAGCAGGGCGGGCTCGCGGCCCAGCAGGCCGTCGCGGCGGCCGAGGCGATCGTGGCGCGCCACGGCGCCGACCTCGACCCGCAGCCGTTCCGGCCGGTCCTGCGCGGGATGCTCATGACCGGCGGGCAGAACCGCTGGCTGCGCGCCCCCGCGGGCGCGACCCCTGGGAATTCGCAGACGGCGACGCACGCGCTGTGGTGGCCGCCGACGAAGATCGCCACCCGCTACCTGGCCCCGTATCTGATGGGCCGCGAGGAGGCCGAGCTCCTCGCCGGCGCGCCCGAGGGCGCGCAACCGGTCGAGCGCGAGCTCGAGCTGCTCATTCGCCCCAACACGACTGCGCAGGGAGGGTGAGCGACCCGGTCGAGCTGCGCGAGACCCACATCTCGTGGGTCCTGCTCAAGGGCAACCGGGCGTACAAGCTCAAGAAGCCCGTCCGGCTCCCGTTCCTCGACTACGGCTCGCTCGAGCGCCGGCACCGTCTGTGCCGCGAGGAGGTCCGGCTGAACCGCCGGCTCGCGCCCGAGGTCTACTTCGGCGTGCGGGCGCTCATCCGCGCCGACGGCGGCGTGCAGCTGGCACCCGAGAACGCTCCCGGCGCCGTCGAGTACGCGGTCGAGATGCGGCGCTACGACGAAGACGCCACCCTCGCGCGCCGGCTTGACGCCGGCACGGCGGGGGCGGACGAGGTCGCGGCGGTGGGCCGCCGGATCGCCGCCTTTCACGCCGTCGCCGCCCGTCCAACCGACGCCGAGCGAGCTGTCGCCGGGTTCGAGGCGATGCTGGGCGAGAACTTCGCGACACTGCGCGAGCTGCATGCCGATCCGCCGCTTATCGACGACGCGGAGCGGCTCGCCAGGGCGGTGCTCGCAGGTCGTCGGGACGAGCTCCTGCGCCGGGCGCGCACGGGCCGGGTGCGCGACGGCCACGGTGACCTGCGCGCCGAGCACGTCGTGCTCGAGCGCGGGATCGAGATCGTCGACTGCGTGGAGTTCGACCCGACCCTGCGCGAGATCGACGTCGGCCTCGATCTGGCGTTCCTCGTCATGGACCTGCTGCGTCGCGACGAGCGGCTCGCCATCACGCTCGTTTCGGCCTACCGCGAGGCGGGCGGCGATCCAGGCGACGACGCACTGGTCGACTTCTTCGCCGCGCAACGGGCTCTGATCCGGGCGAAGGTCGCGCTGGTGCGGGCGGGCCAGGTCGGGAGCGCCGACGCTGCGCGCCGCCGGGCGGACGCCGAGTCGCTGCTCGCGCTCGCGGACCGGCTCGGGTGGGGCGTGCGGATCGGGCCGGCTGTGGTCGTCTCCGGGCCGGCCGCCAGCGGCAAGTCGACGCTCGCGGCGACGATCGGCGAGTGGGCTGGAGCGCGCGTGCTGTCGTCCGATCTCGTCCGCAAGGAGCTCCTGGGTCTCACGCCGACGGCTCGGGCGCCCGCGAGCGCCTACGAGCCGGCCGTCAACCGCCGGACCTACGAGGCGCTCGGTCGCCGGGCAAGCGCGCTGATCGGCGCCGGCGAACGCGTGGTCGTCGATGCGACGTTCCGCTTCCGAGCCGACCGGGAGGCGTTCCTCGCGGCGCTCGGCGCCGCCGAGCTCACGTGGCTCGTGTGCCGCGCCCCCGTCGAGGTGCTCGCACGGCGGGCCGCCGCGCGGATGCGGGAAGCCGAACACGTGTCAGACGCAGGGCCCGACGTCGCGGTCCTCCAGGCCGAGGAGTGGCAGCCGCCGGACGAGGTCGAGGGCATCGAGGTCCGTACCGATCGGCCCCAGGAAGACGTGATGGCGGCTCTGCGCGAGGCCCTGGATGCGCGCCTCGCCCGATCTTCGCGGCGAACTACGCAGTGAGACGGGGGTGGGGGCCGGATGGAGCCGGCCTCCTTCGGCCGTATGGTCGCTTCATGCCCCTTCTCGCCCCCACCGTCGACGTCGCGCTGCGCGACGGCCTCACCGTCCGCGTTCGCCCGATGGTGGCAGAGGACGAGCCTGCCCTGACCGCTTTCCTCGACGAGCTGTCCGTCGAGTCGCGCTGGCTGCGGTTCTTCAGCGCCGGCGCCGACCTCCACCGGGCAGCCTCGTACATGGCGGAGCTCGAGCCCGAGCGCGGGCGCAACCTGGTCGCCGTCGCCGGCGAGCCCGAGCGGATCGTCGCGCACGCCGCGTACATCCGCGAGCAGGACCCGCAGCGCGCCGAAGTGGCGTTCGAGGTCGCCGACGACTGGCAGGGCCGCGGGATCGCCACGGTGCTGCTCGCACACCTATCCGAGCTCGCGACCGCCGAGGGCGTCGAGACGTTCACCGCCACCGTGCTGCCCGACAACCGGCGGATGATCCAGGTCTTCCGCGACTCCGGTTTCGCCGTCGAGGTCGAGTCGCGTCCGGGTGAACTGTCCATCGAGTTGCCCGCCACGCTCGGGGAGGAGGCGCGAGCGCGCTTCGAGGAGCGCGACGAGGTCGCCGCCGCGGCCGCCGTCTCCCATGTCCTGCGGCCCGAGTCGGTTGCGGTCATCGGCGTGTCGACCCGCGAGGGCTCGGTCGGCGCGGCCGTGCTGCGCAACCTGCGCGAAGCCGGCTTCCAAGGCCGGCTCTCGGTGGTGCACCCGCGCGAGGCCACGGTCGGTGGGCTGTCGGCCCACCGCTCGATCGCCGACGTCCCAGAGCCCGTCGAGCTGGCCGTGATCGCGGTTCCCGCCGAGTCCGTCGTAGACGTCGCGAGCCAGTGTGGCGCCGCCGGCGTGCGCGCGCTTGTGGTCCTCTCGGCCGGCTTCGCCGAGGTCGGACATCGCGGCCGCAACCGTCAGGCTGAGCTGCTCGCCGTTTGCCGCGCCAGCGGCATGAGGCTCGTGGGGCCGAACTGCCTCGGCGTGCTCAACACCGCCGCGGACGTGGCTCTGAACGCGTCGTTCGCCCCGGTCGCCCCGCCCGCCGGCGGAGTCGCCTTCGCCTCCCAGAGCGGCGCCTTCGGCATCGCGGCGGTCGCCGAGGCCGCTCGCCGCGGTCTCGGCCTGTCCTCGTTCGTGTCGACCGGCAACAAGGCCGACCTCTCCGGCAACGACCTCCTGCGCTTCTGGGCGAACGACCCGGAGACCGGCGTCATCGGCCTGTACCTGGAGTCGTTCGGCAACCCGCGCCGGTTCGGGCAGATCGCGCGGCGGGTCGCCGCGCGCAAGCCGGTCATTGCCGTCAAGAGCGGGCGCTCAGCCGCCGGCTCGCGCGCCGCGACCTCGCACACCGGCGCGCTGCTCGCGGCCTCCGACGCGACCGTCGACGCCCTTTTCCGGCACGCCGGCGTGATCCGCACCGCCACGGTCGGCGAGCTCTTCGACGTCGCCGCGCTGCTGGCCGGCCAGCCGCTCCCACGGGGCAACCGCATCGGCGTCGTGACCAACGCGGGCGGCCCCGGCATCGCCTGCGCCGACGCCTGCGAGGCGGCAGGGCTTACGGTCAACCCGCTTCCGACCAAGACCCGGCGGCGACTGGCACGGCATCTCCCGCACGAGGCGACCACGACGAACCCGGTCGACATGATCGCCTCGGCGTCGGCCGACGATTACCGGAAGGCGATCGAGGCTATCGCCGGCGACCCGTCCGTGGACGCCATCGTCGCCATCTTCATCCCGCCGCTGGTCACCCAGGCGCAGGACGTCGCCGAGGCGGTGCGCGCCGCCTCCGAGGCGACGCGCGACGCCGGCAAGCCGCTGCTCGCGGTCTGGATGGCGCAGGACGACGCCGCGCTCGCCACGCTCGCGGGCGGTGTCGGAGGCGTACCGGCCTACGGGACCCCCGAGGAGGCGGTACGCGCCCTTGCGCACGCCGCCGGCTACGCGACCTGGCAGCAGGCCGCCGCGGAAGCCCCCGAGCTGCCCGACGGCATCGACGCCGATGCCGCCGCGGCGACGATCGCCGAGGTGCTCGCCGAGGGCGGCGGCTGGCTCGTGCCCGACCGCGTCGCCGAGATCCTCTCCGCCTACGGCGTGCCGCAGGTCGCCGCCACGGTCGTGGCGACGCCCGCCGCGGTGGCGCGCCGCGCCGCCGAGCTGCCCGGAGACGTCGCGGTCAAGGCGATCGCGCCAGGGCTGCTGCACAAGTCCGACGTCGGCGGCGTCCGGATCGGCATCCGCGGCGGCGCCGCCGCCGGCCGCGCCGCGCGCGAGATCGCGACGGCCGTGCGCACCGCCGGTCACCAGCCGGTCGGCTACCTGGTGCAGTCCATGGCGCCGGAGGGCGTCGAGATGCTGGTCGGCGTCACGTCGGACCCGGATTGGGGCCCGGTGGTCGCGTGCGCCGCCGGCGGCCGCGCGGTCGAGCTGCTCGGCGATGTGCAGTCGCGGCTGGCGCCGCTCAGCCGCCGCGACGCCGGCGAGATGCTGCGGTCGCTGCGCACCTTCCCGCTGCTCGACGGCTACCGCGGGGCCCCGAAATCCGATGTCGCCGCGCTCGAGGACATCCTCGTGCGGATCGCCGCGCTGGCCGCCGCGCACCCCGAGATCGCCGAACTCGACTGCAACCCGGTGCTCGTCGGACCCGCGGGGGCGACGGTGGTCGACGCCCGCATCCGGATCGCGACGCCGCGGCCGCCACGGCCCTATCCGTCGCTCGACCGTTGATCGAGACGGATCAACTCGCGGACCTGGCGCGCCATCTCGAGATCCTCGCGCGCCGTTACCACAAGCGTGCGCTCGCCGATCACCGCGTCGCCGTCAGCTTCCGCGTTGCGATCGGGGTCCACCGCGACACCGAGGAAGTCCAGGCGGTTGACCGCCGCGGCGCGGATCGCCGGGGCGTGCTCCCCGACGCCGCCGGTGAAGACCAGCGCGTCGAGCCCGTCCATGGCGGCCGCCATCGCGGCGATGCCCGCGCGGAGCCGGTGCAGATAGACGTCGAGCGCGAGCCGCGCGTCGTCGTCCGAGCGCCGCAGCAGCTCGCGCATGTCGCCCGTGCCGGCGAGCCCGGTCAGCCCAGAGCGATGCTCGAGCGCGTCCTCGAGCTCGGCGGCGCTCACGCCGCGGCGCTGGACGAGCCACAGCAGCAGCCCCGGGTCGACGCTTCCGGGCCGTGAGGCCATCACGAGCCCGTCCATCGGCGTGAAGCCCATGGTCGTGTCGAGCGACGTGCCGCCGGCCACCGCCGCCAGCGAGGCTCCCGCGCCGAGATGGCACGTGACGGTGCGGAGGTCGTCGCGGCCCAGCAGCCCGGCGGCGCGGCGCGAAGCGTAGGCGTGCGAGAGCCCGTGGAAGCCGAACCGGCGGCGCGGCCACTCGGCCGGCAGCGCGTAGGTGGCGGCCGCGTCGGGGAGCGTCGCGTGGAACGCCGTGTCGAAGCAGGCGGCGGCGGGCGTCCTGGGCAGCCGCAGGGCGAGGGCGTCGATGGCCGCGAGCGCGCGCGGCTGGTGCAGCGGCGCCAGCTCGGTCAGCTCGAGCAGGCGCGCGCGGACGGCGTCGTCGATCCACGTCGCCGCCCGCAGCGTGTCGCCGCCGTGCACGACCCGGTGCGCGACGGCGTCGGGCGCGGGCAGGCCGTCGAGCGCGTCCGCGGGGAAGGTCTCGCCGGCTGGCCACTCGACGGTTCTCTCGGCGACGGTCGTGTCCGCGGCGTCGAGCAGCCGCAGCTTCAGGCTGCTCGAGCCGGTGTTGACGACCAGCAGCCGGCTCAGCCGGGCCACGTCCAGTCGCGAACGTCGGCGGGGTCCTCGCCGTGCTCGCGGGTGTAGGCACGATGGCGGAGGCGCTCGTCGACCATGTGCTGGCGCAGGGTTGCGGCGCGCGGAGCGAGGCCGGGGACGCGGTCGATCACGTCGATGACCAGATGGAAGCGGTCCAGGTCGTTGAGCATGACCATGTCGAAGGGCGTCGTGGTCGTGCCCTGCTCCTTGTAGCCGCGCACGTGCAGGCCATGGTGGTTGGTCCGGCGGTACGTCAGCCGGTGGATCAGCCACGGGTAGCCGTGGTAGGCGAAGATGACCGGCCTGTCGGGGGTGAACATCGCGTCGAACTCAGGGTCCGGGAGCCCGTGCGGGTGCTCGCTCTCCGGCTGCAGTCGCATGAGGTCCACGACGTTGATCACCCGCACCTTGATCTCGGGCAGGTACTCGCGCAGCAGCGCCGCCGCTGCGAGCGTCTCGAGCGTCGGCACGTCCCCGGCGCACGCCAGCACGACGTCAGGCTCGCCGCCCTCGTCGCTGCTCGCCCACTCCCAGATGCCGAGCCCGCGCGTGCAGTGGATGATCGCGTCCTCCATTGAGAGGTAGTCGAGCGCGGGCTGCTTGCCGGCCACGATGATGTTCACGTAGTCGCGGCTGCGCAGGCAGTGGTCGCCCACCGACAACAGGCAGTTGGCGTCGGGCGGCAGGTACACGCGGACGACGTTCGGGTCCTTGTTGACCGCGTGGTCGATGAACCCCGGGTCCTGGTGCGAGAAGCCGTTGTGGTCCTGGCGCCACACGTGCGACGTCAACAGGTAGTTGAGCGAGGAGATCGGTCGCCGCCACGGGATGTCGCGCGTCACCTTCAGCCACTTGGCGTGCTGGTTGAACATCGAGTCGACGATGTGGATGAACGCCTCGTAGCAGTTGAAGAGCCCGTGGCGGCCCGTCAGCAGGTAGCCCTCCAGCCAGCCCTGGCAGAGGTGCTCGCTGAGCACCTCCATCACCTGGCCGTCCGGCGCCCGCCCGGTGACCTCGAGCACCGCGCCCAGCCGGTTGGACTCGGTCTCGTCCGGCCCGAAGACGCGGAAGATCTCCGGGTTGCGAGCCACAACGTCGCGCAGGAATCCGCCGAGCACCCGCGTCGCCTCGCTGCTGGTGCGGGCCGGCTCGGCCACCTTGACGGCGTAGTCGCGGAAGTCGGGCATCCGCAGGTCCTGTCGGAGCAGCCCGCCGTTGGCCTGCGGGACGGCGCCCATCCGTTTGTCGCCCTCGGGCGCCGGCGCCAGCACGTCCTTGCGCGGCGAGCCGTCTTCGGCGAACAGCTCATCCGGCCCGTACGACCGCATCCACGCCTCGAGCTCGGCCAGCGCCTCCGGGTTCTCGCGCAGGTGGCTGAGCGGGACCTGGTGGGAGACCGGCGTGCCCTCGCCCGGGCCCGTCCAGCCCTTCGGGGACCGCAGCACGATCATCGGCCAGCGTGGCCGTTCGCGGTCGCCGTCCTCGCGGGCGCGCCGCTGGATCTCCGAAATCTCGTCGAGCGCCTCGTCGAGCGCGGTGGCCATGCGCTGGTGCATGCCCTCCGGGTCGCTGCCCTCGACGAAGATCGGCCGGTGCCCGTAGCCCTCGAGCAGCGAAGCGAGCTCGTCGTGCGGGATCTGCGACAGCACGGTCGGGTTGGCGATCTTGAAGCCGTTCAGATGCAGGACGGGGAGGACGGCGCCGTCGCGCGCCGGGTCCAGGAACTTGTTGCCATGCCAGCTCGCGGCGAGCGGACCGGTCTCGGCCTCGCCGTCGCCGACCACGCACAGCACGACGAGCTCCGGGTCGTCGAACGCCGCGCCGTAGGCGTGCGTGAGCGCGTAGCCGAGCTCGCCGCCCTCGTGGATCGAGCCGGGCGTCTCCGGCGCGACGTGACTCGGGATGCCGCCGGGGAACGAGAACTGGCGGAACAGGCGCCGCATGCCCTCCTCGTCGCGGCTGACCTCGGGGTAGACCTCGCTGTAGGTGCCCTCGAGCCAGGTGCTGGCGACGAGCGCGGGACCGCCGTGGCCCGGCCCGGTGACGAACAGGGCCTGCAGGTCGCGCTCGCGGATGGCGCGGTTCATGTGCGCGTAGAGGAAGTTGAGCCCGGGCGTGGTGCCCCAGTGGCCGAGCAGGCGCGGCTTGACGTGCTCGGGCCGCAGCGGCTCGCGCAGCAGCGGGTTGTCGAGCAGATAGATCTGGCCGACGGCGAGGTAGTTGGCGGCACGCCAGCTCGCGTCGATCCGGGCGAGCGCCTCGGCGCTCAGCGGCGAAGTCAGCGTCATCGCGACTTCATCTCGCGCATCCGCCGGCCGAGCGCGGCGATCGCCGGGTCGTCCGTCCGGTACTCGCGGCCGAGCTCGAACAGGTACTGGTGCTCGGGCGCGCGGAGGGCGCGCATCGAGCGCTGCACGGTGATGCCCTCATCGTCCGGCGGCGGCACGCTGCCCGGCGTGACCACGCCGTTCTCGGCCAGCCAACGCGGCAGGAACTCGCCGGCGACCTTGCCGTGCGGCCACCAGAGCGGGGCGCCCTCGGCGTCGCCGCGGCCGCGCAGCCGGCGAGTGCGCTGTCCGACCAGGAGACGCCCGTGGAGCACCGGCTCGCCCGGGTCGACCACCGTCACACCCGCGAGCTTGGCCACACCGGCTGCGGCCAGCCGCGCCTGATGTGTGGCCAGGCCGCCGAACTTGACCGGCGACGCGATGCCGTCGCCCGCGGCCCACGTGTGTTGCGCGCCACGCACGCGGCCGTCCTCCCGGGTGAGGATGAAGCCCTCCTCGTCGCACGCCAGGCCGTCGAGCGCCGGCCCGACGATCCGCGGGATCGCGAAGACTCGCTGGACGTCGAGGCGATCGCCGGCAGGCTCGAGCGCCAGACCGCCGGCGTCGGCGCGCGCTACTGCGCCGGTCTCGAGCTCGACGCCGGCCCAGGCCAGCTCCTCGGCGAGCGCCCGGGAGGCGTGCTCGCCGAACAGCGTCAGCGGCTCGCGCTCGGGCGTGACGACGGTGATCTTGACATCGGTCTGGCCCATGGCCTGGGCCTCGCCGGCGGTCATGAGCGCGAGCTCGTAGGCCGGCAGCGGCCATACCGCCCCGGGCGGGATCACGATCGCGATCCGCTTTGCGTAGCCCTCGTCGATGTCGCGCAGCAGCCCGCCGTAAGGCTCGGCGTCGCCGCCAGGCCACCAGGTCGTGGCGCCCTTCACTCCCGCCACGGCGCGCCCGCCCGGCGCGACGATCAGTTCCTCGAACGGCCGCGATCCACCGTCGCGCAGGTGAACCTCGCGGGCCTCGTCGTCGACGCCGACGACAGCGTCGATGACCAGCCCGGCGTCGGCGTCCGCTGCGAAGCGCTGGAGCGGGACGCGGTGGGCGTGGCCGAGGCCGAACGGCTCGGCAACGGCGAGCGGCCGGTACGAGAAGTCGGGGTCCGGCGCGATGAGGGTGAGGCGCACGTGGTTGCGCGCCATGGCGCGGAGGGCGAGCAGCGCCTCGAGCCCTGCGACGCCCCCGCCGGCGATGACGATGTCCATGGCACACAGACTGCCACTGCGCCGCTGCGAAGGGAACGGCCGATACTGCGGTCGTGACTGCGGGTTTCCCGCAGTCACGACCCGCGGCCATTGCTAGCGGTACCGACGCCCTTCGTACCGCGCGAGGGCCATCCCGATCGGCGCCCCGAGGACGAGCATGACTGCGGCGGCCGCACCCGCGACGACCAGAGCCGGGGCCCACGTGGCGAAGAACAGCCCCTCGCGGACCCGGCCGGTCGACGACGCCGGGGCGGTCGGCTCGGCGCGGAGCCGCGCCGGAGCGGAAACAGGCCGGGGAGTCGCCACCGCGGTCTCGGGCGGTGTGTCGATGGTGACGGGCGGGGACATGGTGGCGGACATCGCGGCGCTCCTTGGTGGAGGTTGGGGGTTGAGACGAGCGTGCCGTTCGGCGCGGCAGCCGCCATCCGTCGAACCTCCTCGTCGTGGGCGCCATGAACTACTGAACCGCACTCCGCGCGAGACACAGACGCTGCCTCACGAGCCGCGGCATTCCCGAAGCGCCGAACCGTGTGGTCCCCCGATGGCGCCGCGGATCAGACGCAGGAACCTGGGTCCATGACCGTCGCTCAGGAACGGGCAAGGTCCATCCGGGCTGAGCACCGCCTCCCGCCCGTCCGGGCGCGCCCCCTGACGGCCGCGGACGCGCCGCTGCTGCGGCGCTGGAACATCGCGTCCGAGGACTACGTGCGGATTGAGGACCTGCTCGCGTGTGCCGAGCTGCCGGGCGCCGTGACGCTCGTCGGTCTCGATGTCAAGGGCCGCCTCGTCGCGGTGTTCCAATCGGTGCCGGCGGGCTGCGCCGGCGACGGAATGCGCTCGGTTTCGCTGCTCGTGCACCCTGGCCGGCGGCGTCGGGGATTCGGGCGTGCGACCTTGCTCGCCGCGCTCGACGAACCGCACGTCACGGGCAACGCTCTGCTCGCCGTCATCGACCGCGACAACACAGCGTCGCTGCGCTGCTTCGAGGCGTGCGGGTTCGTGACGGACGAGCGCGCCACGTCGCCGCACTACGAGGTGCTCGTCCGGCGATCGTCGAACGGTCGCTCTCGCGCGGGACCGAAGCCGTACTTGGCGACCGCCAGCGTGGCGAGGTAGGCGAAGAACGCGACGACGACGGCCGACGGCAGGCGCGTGAAGCCGCTCGGGTTGCTCACCACGATGTCCGGTCCGAACAGCGCGTCGAAGAGCAGGACGAGCCAGATCACGGCGATGGCCAGCGACGGCCACGTGTCAGTGGCGAGTAGACGCAGACGCCGTCCCCGCGGCTCCGGCGTCGCGATTGGACCGTGCTCGGAAGTGGTTGACATTGATCCACCTTCTTTCCGTCCCCATGCTCGCGCGGCTGCCGCCGTGGCACATCTGTGTGACGCCGCAAGCGAACTGCCGCGAACTACGGATCTGCGCTCTGGGATCCGCACGGTTGTCCGGGCGCGTGCGCGGTGCGACGCTCGAATTCCGCGCGTGCGGGCTATCCGTGCCGTCGAGCAAGAAGGCGAGGTGCGACATGGCGGTCAGACCTTCAGTGATCCGGCGGTCGGCCGGCGCGGCTCTGGTCGCGGTGGTGGTACTGGCGACGCCTGCAGTCGCGGCGCCGGTTCCGTTGACGGGACAGCGCACCATCGATCCGATGCCGGTCGGCCTGGCGTTCGACGGTTCGGGTCGTGCGGTCGCCTCATGGCGAACGTTCGTCGGCCAGCCCGGCGAGGGCGTGCTCCGACACCGCTTCGCCGTCATGGATCGCGGCGGCAACTGGCGCCCGCCGGTGACACTGCACGGATCCGTCCTCGAGCACGATCTCGCGGTCACGGGTCGCCGGGCTGCGTTCGCGATCCACCGCCAGGTGCCGGTCGGCCGCAAGCACACCCGGTCCGTGATCAAGCTTCTCATCATCGACACGGCGTCGGGCTCGATCCGGCAGGTGCACACGCTCGCCGTCGGGCCGCCCCGGCGGATCGATCCGGAGGGAACCCCCGCGACCCTGTCGCAGCCGCGCGTGGCGGCCACGCCGGACGGCGACCTCGTCGTCGTCTGGGTGCGGTCGACGTCACGCGAGACCAGCGGCGTCTGGGCGACGACGATGCATCCGAACGGCCGCTTCGGCACCTCGCGCCGGATCGGGCCGCTTAGGGCATAGCCCGATCCTCTCGATCGCCGACGACGGGCGCGGCCTGCTCGCCTGGCAGCGCCCACACGGCATCCAGGCGCGGGTGCGCCGCGCGAGCGGGAGCTGGGGCGGAATCGAGTTCGCCGCCACCACGATCCACGCGGTCACCTGGGGCGTCGACGCGATCGACGCCTCGGCCGCCGACGGCCGGCAGTTCGCCGTCGGCGTGCTGCAGACGGCGCGGAGCATGGCGGGCGTGCGGGTTTACACGGCCGTCCACGTCCGGAACGCGAACGGCGTCTGGCGCTCCGCCGTGGCCGGCGACTTCATGTTCACGCCGGATTTCGAGACCAGCCATGTCACCGACCTGCCGCGGGTGCTCACCTTCCCAACCGGCGACGGGCGCCTGCACGCGGCCTGGCCGGCGCTTGCGGGCGGCCACGCCGGCCCGATGGCCGCGACGCTCGCGGCCACCGCCGACGCGGTCGAGCTGACGGCGCCGGTCACCCTCTGGCCCGCCACCACGGACGTGGCGCTCGAGGACGTCGCGCGCGGGCGGGACGGCTCGTACGCCGTGGTCTGGTGGGGTGTCGACGGGCCCGGCGTGACCGAGGTGGACGCCGCCGGAGCGGTGCAGATCAGCACGGACCTCGCCACCGAGAGGCCGCTGCGCTTTGCGAAGGTCGCGATCGATCCGGGCTCTGGCCGCGTGCTCGTGGTGTGGAGCCAGGGAACCCCGTCGGCCGGCTACCAGCCGGTCGCGTGGACCAAGTGAGGTAGCGATGGTCTCATCAGCAACAGAGGCCAAGCCAGCAGTCCATCCGCGGCGCGGAACGACGTCGCGGGCCGACCCACCGGTCAGCGCCCGGCGCCACGTCGCGTGGCTCGTGGGCGGCATGGCCGGCGCGTTCCTCGTCCCGTTCGTCGCGGCCGACCAGCTCGGGCTTCGGCGCGACCTCTACTACGCGCTGTACGCAGCCGCGGTCGTCGCCCTGTTCGTGGCCTGGGCGCGAGACACCCGCCAGCCGCTGCGCGAGATGCTGGCGAGACGGTGGCGGCTCGCCGTCGGGCTCGGCGTCGTGTTCGCGGCGATGAGCGCGTTCATCGCAACCCGGGCCGAAGGCGGAGCCGACCACCCCGGCGGCATCGAGTTCGTCGCCGCCATCGCCTGGCGCGGCGTCGTCTACGGCGCGGCCGACGGCTTGCTTCTGTCGGCGTTCCCCATCCTGCTCGTCTTCGCAGCGCTGCGCGACAGCCCGCTGCGTCGGCGGACCGGCGGACTCATCGCCGTGGGGGCCGTGGCGATGGTGGCGTCGCTGGCGATGACCGCCGTCTACCACGCCGGCTACAGCGACTTCCGGTCCGACAAGCTGCGCAAGCCGGTCACCGGCGACCTGGTCTGGAGCGTGCCTACGCTCGCGACGCTGAACCCCGTCGGTGCGCCCATCGCGCACGTCGGCCTGCACGTCGGCGCCGTGGTCCACAACTACGACACCGAGCTGTTCCTGCCACCACACTGAGAACGGAAAGCATGAGGCGAGGACGGAGCACGGCGCTCGTGCTCGGCGCGGCCGGCTGCTGGGCATTCGAGCGATGGGCGCGCGGAACGCACGCGACGCCTCGAGAACGGCGCGACACTCTGCCCGGGGACGAGCTCGTCCCGGAGCCGATGTGGCAGGCGACGCGCGCGACGACGATCCGCGCATCGAGGGATGCCGTGTGGCCGTGGCTGGTCCAGATGGGGTACCCGACGCATCGCGCCGGGTGGTACATCCCGTCGTGGATGGACCGGCTCCTGTTCGGGATCCGCACCCCGAGCGCGGACCGGATCGTCCCGGAGCTCCAGGATCTCGCGCCCGGCGACCACGTGCCGGACAGCCCCGACGGGATCGTCTCCTACTTCACGGCGAGGGACCGGGCACTGGTGATGCTCTCGCGCACACATCCGCTCCCAGCTACACGCCCGTAGGTCCCGCTCCAGTCATCCGGTTCCTCGTTGCAGCCGGGTTCGCGATCGGCGACCTCATCCAGGCAGGAGCGATGCTCAACGGGATCAGGTCGCGGGCGGAGTCGCACCGACCGTGATCGCGAGCGCGGCGCCGTCGGCGACGCTGCGCCGGCCGCGGAGGCGGCGTCCGAGCCGGTAGATCAGCATGACCAGGCGGTACGAGAGTTTGTAGCGCCCGATCAGCAGCTTCTGCACGCGCTCCAGACGCGCGGGTTGCGGCGGATGCGCCGGACCTTCGCGAGCGCGCCGGTCAGTGCGAACAGCCGGCCGCCGTCGGACACGAACCACACCGGCGTGGCAACGCGGGTGCCGTCGCGCTTGAAGCTCGTCACACTGAGGTACTTGCCGGGGAAGAGCGCCTGCAAGTCGACGGGAGGCCGCTGGACCGGGCGCTCGATCGTCTGGGTCGACATGGCATCTCCTTTCCACGGATAAGTGTTCCGCGCGCCGCGCGTGGGCACATCCGATATCTGCACGACGGCGGGGTTCGGACGACTACGGAGGCACGTCCTCAGTCGGCGAGCACGCCGGACATCGCCTTGAGGCCGACGTCCATGACCTCCCACACGCGGCCGGCATGGAACGGGTCGCCGGCCGCGAAGCGCGCCGGGACGGTGAACCCGAGCGTCTTCTTGCCGAGCCGCCAGATCGGCGAGGTGCCGACGCGGTAGGCGCCGTCGGCGTCCGGGCGCACGCGCACCGGGCGCGACGGGTCGCCGGTGAGCTCGACCGGCACCTTCGCGAAGGTCGCCGTGTCGAACATCTCCATGATGCACATGCTCACCGGGTCGAACGGCGCGCGGAACGGCGCACCCGTCACGTCGGCGGCGATGTGCTCGGCGACGGTGTCGGCCTGTAGGAAGGCGAGGAACGCCTGCTTGATCGGGAAGTCGCCGGCGTCGCCGGGGACGTAGAGATCGTCGCGGTCCGCCGCGAGCCGGGTCTCGAGCTCGGTAACGACGAAGCCGCGGTCGTCGGACGTCAGCGCCGGGTACCGCACCGCGGCGACGTACGGCGGGAAGGCGATCAGCTGGTCGAAGCCACGCGTGCTGCCGTCGGCGTAGCGTGCCTCGCCCGGCAGGATCTCGGTCACGACCTCGTCGGTGTGGCCGTCGATCCCGCGCTCGGCGAACTGCGCGGTGACGAGATCGTGCAGCCGCGGACCGAACGCCTGGATGAAGCCCGCCTCGTAGGTCGACCAGGTGATGTCCACCTGCTCGCGGGCGCCCGCGCGGCGCAGCCAGGTCTCCAGCATGAACACGATCTCGTACAGGGGGCCGGAGCACTTGTTGTTGGGCGGCACGAGGAAGAGGACCCGCTGGTGCTCGCCCCGCAGCGCGCGATCGCGCACCTCCGCGAAGCGCCGGCGGACGTCGAGCATCGAGTCGGTGGTCCAGATCGTCGCCGCGTGCTCGGTGAGACCCGGCACCTCGGCGGCGTGCGTGTCGGCGCCCGTGGCGACGATGAGCTTGTCGTAGCGGAAGCGCTGCCCGTCGTCGAGTTGGACGAAGCGCGCGTCGGGATCGACCTCGGCGACGCGGCCGCGCTCGAAGTTGATGCGCCGGCGCGAAAGCGGCTTGTGCAGGTCGACGAGCAGCGACGCCGGATCGGTCCCGAACGGGACGTAGATGCTGTTCGGGCGGAAGACGAAGTGGTCGCGGTCGCTGACCAGGCGGATGTCGACCTTCTCGCCGAGTCGCATGCGGAGCAGGAACGCGCTCTCCAGCGCGGCGAACCCACCGCCGAGGACGAGGACCTGTGGCTTGGCGGGCATCGAGATCACTCCTCTGAATCGATCGCCGCCTGCGCGGCGGCCACGCGGGCGATCGGCACGCGGTAGGGCGAGCAGCTCACGTAGTCGAGCCGGGTGGCGTGGAAGAAGCGGATCGAGCCGGGGTCGCCGCCGTGCTCGCCGCAGATCCCGAGCTCGATGCCGGGACGCGCCGCCCGGCCGCGCTCGACCGCGATGCTGACGAGCTCGCCGACGCCGAGCGCATCGATCGTCCCGAAAGGCGACCGATCGAGGATCCCGGCGTCGACGTATTGCGGGACGATCCTCGCCTCGATGTCGTCGCGCGAGAACCCGATCGCGGTCTGCGTGAGGTCGTTCGTGCCGAACGAGAAGAACTCGGCGCCGGCCGCGAGCTCGCCGGCGCGCAGGCAGGCTCGCGGCAGCTCGATCATCGACCCGATCTCGAAGCCGTCGCGCGGGAATCCCTCCTCGGCGGCCACGCGCTCGATCAGGGCGCGGCACTGCTCGAGCTCACCCACGTACGCGACGAGCGGGACCATGATCTCCAGCCGCGCGGGCTGGTGGCCACGCTCGCGGACCAGCGCCGCGGCGCGGAAGATCGCGCGCACCTGCATCTCGTAGATCTCGGGGTGGACGAGGCCGAGGCGGACGCCGCGCGTGCCGAGCATCGGGTTGCCCTCCGCCAGCGACTGCACGCGCTCGAGGCTGCGCTCGAGCGCTGTGGCATCGGCGCCGTCGGCGCGCGCCTCGGCGATGCGCTCTACGAGCTCGACGCGGTCGGGCATGAACTCGTGCAGCGGTGGGTCGAGCAGGCGGATCGTCACCGGCAGCCCGGCCATGGCTGCGAGCAGACCTTCGAAGTCGGCCTGCTGGAGCGGCTGCAGCTCGTCGAGCGCGGCGCGGCGGGCGGCCTCGTCGTCGGCCATGATCATCCGCTGCATCTTGGGCTGGCGCTCAGCGGCCATGAACATGTGCTCGGTACGGCAGAGGCCGATCCCCTCGGCGCCGAAGGCGCGCGCGCGGCGTGCGTCCTCGGGGGTGTCGGCGTTGGCGCGCACGCCCAGCGTGCGCAGCTCGTCGCACCAGCCCAGCACGGTCTCGAACCGCTCGTCCACCTTCGGGCTGACGAGCGGGACGTCGTCGAGGGTGATAGCGCCTCTGGACCCGTCGATTCCGATCGCGTCGCCCTCGTGCAGCACGACATCGCCGATTCGGACGACGCGCGCGTGGACGTCGATGTCGACCGCGCTCGCGCCGGTCACGGCGGGGCGGCCCATGCCGCGCGCGACGAGCGCCGCGTGCGACGCCTTGCCACCCTCGGAGGTCAGGATGCCCTTGGCGGCGTGGAAGCCGGCGACGTCATCGGCTTCGGTGAACGGCCGCACAAGGATGACCGCGCGACCCGCCTCGGCGGCTGCGACGGCGTCGCCGGCGGTGAAGACGATCGCGCCCTTGGCGGCGCCCGGCGAGGCCGCGACACCGCGGGCGATCGCGGTGTAGGGCACGGCGGGATCGAAGGTGGGGTGCAGCAGGGCGTCGAGCCCGCCGGCGTCGATCGTGCCGATCGCCTCGGCACGTGAGAGCAGGCGCTCCCCGACGGCGTCGACGGCGAAGCGGATCGCGGCCTGCGCGGGGCGCTTGGCGCTGCGCGTCTGCAGCATGTACAGGCGGCCATCCTCGATCGTGAACTCGGTGTCCTGCATGTCGCGGTAGTGGCGCTCGAGCGTGCGCAGGATGTCGCGCAACCGCCGCTGGGCGTCGGGCATCCAGGTGGCGAGCTCGGAGAGGTCGAGCGGCGTCCGCACGCCCGACACGACGTCCTCCCCCTGCGCATCGATGAGGAAGTCCCCGCTCGGCTCCGGCGCGCCCGTGACCTCGTCACGTGAGAAGGCGACGCCGGAGCCTGAGCGGCTCCCCTTGTTCCCGAAGACCATCTGCTGGACGTTGACCGCGGTGCCCCAGTCGTCCGGGATGCCGTTGATGCGGCGGTATGCCACGGCGCGGTCGCCCATCCAGGAGTCGAAGACGGCGCGGATCGCGCGCTCGAGCTGCTCGCGAGGGTCCTGCGGGAAGTCGTAGAGCGCCTGGAAGCGGCGGGTGAGGGAGATGAGAGCGTCGGCGTCGAGCTCGGTGTCGAGTCGCACGCCGCGCTCGGTCTTGATCGCCGCGATCTCGTCCTCGAAGCGGACGCCAGGCACGCCGCAGACCACGTCGCCGAACATCTGGACCAGGCGCCGGTAGGAGTCCCAGGCGAAGCGGGGGTTGCCCGTGGCCTCGGCCAGGCCGGCGACGGACTCGTCGTTGAGGCCGAGGTTGAGGACCGTGTCCATCATCCCCGGCATCGAGTCGCGCGCGCCGCTGCGGACCGAGACGAGCAGCGGATCGGAGGGATCGCCGAGCCGCCGGCCGGCTTGCGTCTCGAGGCGCGCGATCGCTTCGTCCACCGCGTCGCCGAGCCCGTCCGGGGCCCCGCCCTGACGCATGTATGCGACGCAGGCCTCGGTGGTGATGGTGAAACCGGCGGGCACCAGGTCGGAGCCGAGTACCCGCGTCATCTCCGCGATCCCGGATCCCTTGCCGCCGAGCAGCTCGCGCATGTCCCGCGAGCCCTCGGCGAAGTCGTAGACCCACTTCGTGGCGATGGCGGTCATCGCCGGACCACGAGCACGGAGCAGGGAGCGGCGTGGGCGATCCGCTCGGAGACGCTTCGCAGCGCCGGGAGGCCCTTCAGACCGCGGCTGCCGGTGATGACCAGGGAAGCGTCGAAGTCGCGTGCGGCGTCGGCGATGGCGCGATGCGGAGGTCCAGGCGCGTCAAGGATCACCGGCTCGGTGCCGGTGGCGGCCATGACCTGCCTCGCGTGCTCGGCGACGCCGGGCCGGAACGGCGCCTCGCCGTCACGCGCGCCGACGATGGCCACGTGCGATCCGTGTCGGCCGGCGATACGCGCCGTTAGTTCTGCTGCGGCGTCCGATGTTGGCGTTCCGTCGCTGGCCAGCACGATCCGCGACGGGAAGTCGGTGCCCTCGGGCGGCCGCCGCGCCACCAGGACAGGCACGGGGGCGCGGTGCAGCGCCGCGCTGGCGGCGCTCCCGACCATGATCCCGCCCGCGCGCGAGTGGCCTTGGATCCCGACCACGAGCAGATCCTGGCCGGTCGCAAGCTCCATCAGTCGCTCGGCGGCGTCGGGAGCGTGGTCTCCGACCAGCGCCGGCGTGACGCCGAGCTCGCGCGCCTCCACATGCGCCTGCCGGAGACATTCATGGGCGTGCCCGTGGCTGAGCGTGGCCACGGCGGTCGCGCCCGAGCCCTGCTGCCAGCTGATGGCTGCGTAGGTGAGGGCTGCGCCGTCGTCGGTCAGGAGCGCGGCCTGGCGGGCCGCCTCGTGGCTGGGCCGGCTGCCGTCGATGCCGCACACGATCGAGGCGAACGTCGGGCGAGCGTGAGTGATGTCGGTCTGCGAGGCCATGGGGGCAGCTTCGCCCGCGCCGGTCGCCGCCACAGCCGTGCAGGCCACGTCTCCGGATCCGTAGCTTCCCGCACGTCGTCGGGGGTGATCGCGCGGATGGCGGGAGCCCGTACGCGCGCGACGATCGGTGCGGTCGAATCCGAGGAGGCTTTGCCATGTCCGCCACCCAACCTGCGCCGGCTCCCGCCCCTCCGCGCTCCACCTGGGGCACCTGGCGCGTCGCCCTCGACACCTCGGCAGCATCCTCGCCCCGAGCGGCGTGTGAGGCGGGGCCGTCAGGCGGCGACGCGTGCAGCGAGCACCTGAGCGACGTCGTCCGCCCACAACCTGATCGCCACCCAGTCACGGGCGTCGGCGGCCACCATGCAGCGATTGAGCGGGAAGCGCAGCTTCGCGGGATCGATCACCCCGCCGAAGATGGCGATGGACAGCGGCTCGAGCTCGTGCTCCTTGGCGAGCGCGTGGTCGAGCTGACGTCGCGAGCCTTCGACGTCTTTCGGTTCGAGTTTCAGCGGCCCCATCGCGAAGACCGCGACCGGGATGCGCTTCAGCTCGTCGCGATGCTTCGCGATGAAGCGGCGCGCATCACGGTGCCAGCGCCCCGCGTACAGCGCGCCACCGAGTACGACAGCGCGGTAGGGCTCCAGCGTGCCGATCTCGGCGGCCGGGCGAACGTCGACGTCATGTCCGAGCGCGCGCAGGCGAGCGGCCACGGCGTCGGCGACCTCGTGGGTGGACTCACGTTTCGTCGCGTACGCGACCAGGATGGGTTGCGACATGGGACACCTCCGATGTGTCACCGACAGCCAACCATCGCCGCGGGCCGAAGGCATCGGGGCGAGCCCGGAGGCGGATGCCGTGGAAATCCCGGTTTGCGCGAGCCCGCGCGGGACACACGCTGGCGGCATGTCCGAGCTCTGCTGTCCCCGCTGCTCGGACCGCAACCGCGTGGGGGCGATCCCGCGAGGGTCCCACGGTGTGCGCGGTGCAAGTCGCTGCTGCCCTGGCTCGTAGCGGCTGACGCCGCCAACGTCGGCGGCGTCCCGCCGGCGGCGTTCGGCGTCGTGGTCTCGACGCCCTCGGGTCGCGAGCGGCTGGCCTCGCAGCACACGCGATGGGGTCGTCTCCGCCTCGCGCACGCGCCACGCGCCCGTGCCGGACCGTTCCACATGGTCGAGGCGCGCGGGACCGTGGCTCGTGGCGGGCTCCGCATCAGCGCCTCGCACCGCTTCCGGGCCGCGTCGATCGAGAGCCGCTGGCAGGTGACGTGCGCGGGCCGCTGCCGGTACCGCGTGCGCGCGCACTTCCCGACCTGGGGCGCGGGCTCGGTGATCGAGGCGCGGCGCCGCGACGGGTCGAGCGTGCGGCTGATCCCCGGCATGCGCATGCGGCTCGCTGACGTGGCCGCCCTGGAGCTCGGGCACGGCTATCGCGTCGTCCCGCTCACCGCGCCGCGGGACGCGACGTTGGTCGCGATCAAAGTCACGCGTCAGCCGACCAATCCGCATCCCGGGCCGAGCCTGCGCGTGGAGCTCGTGCGGCGCGGTCGCTTCCACGAGCGGTCGCTCGCTGTCCGGATCGAGCCCACTCGCGGATAACTACGGACCGTGGGCCGTGGTAGCGGCCGATGGCGCGGGACGGATCCCGCCGCAGACTCGAAGGGCAGAGCCACGTAACCACGACGGAGGTCCGATCATGCCCGTACGAGTCGGAATCAATGGCTTCGGCCGGACGGGGCGCGCGATGTTCCGCGCCGCAGACGAGCAGGGAGCGGACATCGAGTGGGCCGGCATCAACGACATCATGGGCGTCGACGCCCTGGCGCGGCTGCTGGCCAAGGACTCCGTCTACGGGCGTTTCCCCGGGACGGTCGAGGCGCTCGACGGCGCGATCCGCGTCGACGGACGCGAGATCCCCGTCTTCGCGGAGTCAGACCCCGGTGCGCTTCCGTGGCGCGAGGTGGACGCCGAGGTCGTGATCGAGTCGAGCGGGCGCTTCCGGGCGCGCGCCGACGCTGCCCGCCACCTCGCCGCCGGCGCGCGCAAGGTGATCATCTCGGCTCCGGCCAAGGAGCCGGACGTGACGGTCGCGCTCGGCATCAACTTCGACGACGTCTACGACCCCGACCGCCACCACGTCATCTCCAACGCCTCCTGCACGACGAACTGCCTCGCTCCGGTGGCCATGGTGCTGCATGAGGCGTTCGGGATCCGGCACGGCGTGATGACGACCGTGCACGCGTACACGGGCGATCAGCAGCTGCTCGACGCGCCGCACAAGGACCCGCGGCGCGCGCGTGCCGCCGCGCTCAACCTCGTCCCGACCACGACCGGCGCCGCCAAGGCGATCGGCCTCGTGATCCCGGAGCTGGCGGGCCGGATGCAGGGCTACGCCGTACGCGTCCCGACCCCCACGGTCTCCATGGTCGACCTCACGATCGAGGTCGAGCACGCGACGACCGTCAAGGCCGTCAACGACGCCATGCGCGACCGGGCCGACCGCGGATCGCTTGCGGGAATCCTCGCCTACAGCGAGGATGCGCTCGTGTCTACCGACCTCGTCGGCTCGCCGTACTCGTCGATCTTCGACGCCGGCCTGACCACCGTCGTCGATGGCACGCAGGTCAAGGTCGTCGCGTGGTACGACAACGAGTGGGGCTACTCGAGCCGGCTCGTGGAGCTGGCGCAGCGTGTCCTGGTCCCGATCCCGGCAGGACGGTGAACGCGGACGGCCTTCACGTCCTCGAACGCGAGCGCTTCGACGAGCTGTTCGGAGCGCTCGCGCGCCGCGGTTACACCGTGGTCGGCCCGACGGTCGCCGACGGCGCGATCGTCTACGGCGAGCTGCGGTCCGCCGGCGACCTGCCGGTCGGGTGGACCGACGATCAGGACGGCGGGCACTACCGGCTCAGGCGCCGCGAGGACGAGGCGCTGTTCGGGTACGCGGTTGGGCCACACTCGTGGAAGCGGTTCCAGCTCCCAGCCGAGGTTCGGCTGTTCCGCGCCCGTCGCGGGGAGGACGGCGGCCTGACGGAGATCGCCGAGCCCCCTCGCGAGCGGCCGCGCTACGCGTTTCTCGGCGCGCGCTCGTGCGAGCTGCACGCGATGGGGATCCTCGACCGGGTGCTCGGCGACCGGCGCGAGGACGTCTTCGTGATCGCGGTCCAATGCGGCCAGGCAGGGGGGACGTGCTTCTGCGTGTCGATGGGCACCGGTCCCAGGGCGCGCGACGGCTTCGACCTCGCGCTCACCGAGATCCTCGAGGACGGCCGCCACTACTTCACCGTAGAGGCCGGCAGCGACACCGGCGCGGAGCTCGTCGCCGAGCTGGCGCCGGCCGCAGCCGAGCGCGAGGAGGCGCTGGCGGCCGACCGCGCCACCGACCGGGCGGCCGCGCAGATGGGCCGCGAGATGGACGTCACGGACATCCGCGACCTGCTGTACCGCAACCTCGAGCACCCGCGCTGGGACGAGGTCGCCGACCGCTGCCTGACCTGCGGCAACTGCACGATGGTGTGCCCGACCTGCTTCTGCACCACGGTCGAGGAGACGACCGACCTCACCGGCGAGCACGTCGAGCGCCACCAGCGCTGGGACTCGTGCTTCACCGTCGACTACTCGCGGATGCACGGCGGCAGCGTCCGCCGCTCCGCGCGCTCGCGCTACCGGCAGTGGATGACGCACAAGCTCGCCACGTGGTTCGACCAGTTCGGCAGCTCGGGCTGCGTCGGCTGCGGCCGCTGCATCACCTGGTGCCCGGTCGGGCATCGACATCACCGAGGAGGTCGCCGCCATCCGCGCGACCGAGGAGGCGCATGCGGTCGATCGCTGAGCTGACCGCCGGCTCGCCGATGTTCGCCGGGCTGGCCGCGCGCCATCTCGACCTGATCGCCGGCTGCGGCGACGAACGCACGCTTCGCCGCCGGCGACCCGCTGTTCCGGGCCGGCGAGCGCGGCCGACCGCTTCTTCCTGATCCGCCACGGCTCGATCGCGCTCGAGCTTGGCCGTGCCGGAGCACGAGCCGATCACGATCGAGACCCTCCATGACGGCGAGGTGGTCGGCTGGTCGTGGCTGTTCGAGCCGCACCGCTGGCATGTTCGACGCGCACGCCGGTCGACGACACCGCCGCGATCGTCTTCGACGGCGCCTGCCTGCGCGGCAAGTGCGACGCTGACCACGAGCTCGGCTACCAGCTCATGCGCCGCTTCGCCTCCGTGCTGGTCGACCGCCTGCAGGCCACCCGCCTCCAACTGCTCGACGTCTATGGCGGCCGTCGCGTCGGCTGAGCCGCACGGCACGATGGTCCCCGAGGGGTTCCGGGTGACCGCGCGGCGGCAGGAGACTGCGGACACGTGGACGCTCGAGCTGGAGGGGACGACCCCGCTCGAGTTCCAGGCCGGCCAGTTCACCATGCTCGGAGCCGCAGGCTGCGGCGAGGTGCCGATCTCGATCAGCGGCGACCCGGACGATCCGGCGCGGCTCGTGCACACGGTGCGCGCCGTCGGCGCCGCCACCGCGGCGATCTGCGCCTGCGAGCCCGGGCGCGTGCTGGGAGTGCGCGGGCCGTTCGGCCGGCCGTGGCCGGTCGACGACGTCGAGGGCGCCGACGTGGTGGTCGTCGCCGGCGGCATCGGCCTGGCGCCGCTGCGACCTGCGATCCTGCGGCTGCTCGCGCGGCGCGAGCGCTACGGGCGGATCGTCGTGCTCTACGGCGGCCGCACGCCCGACACCATCCTGTACCCGAGCGAGCTCCTCGGCTGGGACGCGGCCGTCACGGTCGATGCGGCCGGCCGCGACTGGCGCGGGCGCGTCGGCGTGGTGACGAAGCTGATCGACGGCGCGGCGTTCGACCCCGCCAGCGCGGTGGCCATGACGTGCGGGCCTGAGGTGATGATGCGCTTCGCCGTCGAGGCGCTGCTCCGCCGCGGCGTGGCGCCGGACCGTGCGTACGTCTCGATGGAGCGCAACATGCAGTGCGGCATCGGCCACTGCGGGCACTGCCAGCTCGGCCCGACGCTCGTCTGCCGCGACGGTCCCGTCTACACGTGGAAGGAGCTGGAGCCGTGGCTGGCGATCCGCGAGCTGTGACCCGGCCGACACTGGCGGTCTGGAAGTTCGCCTCCTGCGACGGCTGCCAGCTGACCGTGCTCGACTGCGAGGACGAGCTGCTCGCGCTCGCCGGCGAGGTCGAGATCGCCTACTTCCCGGAGGCCTCGCGCGCGATGGTCGAGGGGCCCTACGACGTGTCGCTCGTCGAGGGGTCGATCACCACCGCGGGCGACGCCGAGCGGATCCAGCAGGTCCGCCGCGCCTCGCGCGCCCTGATCACGATCGGCGCGTGCGCGACGGCGGGCGGGATCCAGGCGCTGCGCAACTTCGCCGACGTCGAGGACTTCGTGTCGATCGTCTACGCGCGGCCGGAGTACATCTCGACGCTGGCGACGTCGACGCCGATCGCCGCTCACGTGCCGGTCGACTTCGAGCTGCGCGGCTGCCCGATCGACAAGCGGCAGCTGCTCGAGGTGATCGGCGCCCATCTGCACCGCCGCGCTCCCCGCATACGCGAGCACAGCGTGTGCATCGACTGCAAGCGGCGCGGCACCGTCTGCGTGATGGTCGCCCACGGGACGCCGTGCCTGGGCCCCGTCACCCACACCGGCTGCGGCGCCCTCTGCCCGGCCTACGACCGCGGCTGCTACGGCTGCTTCGGCCCGATGGAGACCCCGAACACCGCGGCGCTGAGCGCGCGGATGGCCGAGCTCGGGTCCGAGGAACGCGACCTGGTGCGCGTCTACCGCACCTTCAACGCTGGCGCCGCGCCGTTCCGCGAGGAGAGCGAGGCGCATGAGCACGGCTAGGCGCACGCTGAACGTCGACGTGCTCGCCCGCGTCGAGGGCGAGGGCGCCATGCACGTGCGGATCGACGGCGACACCGTCGAAGACGTGCAGCTGCGGATCTACGAGCCGCCGCGCTTCTTCGAGGCGTTCCTGCGCGGCCGCGCGTTCACCGAGGCGCCCGACATCGCGGCGCGCATCTGCGGCATCTGCCCGGTCGCGTACCAGACGAGCGCCATGCGGGCGATGGAGGACGTCTGTGGGGTGGCCGTCGACGACGGCCCGATCCGCGAGCTGCGGCGGCTGCTCTACTGCGGCGAGTGGATCGAGAGCCACGCGCTCCACATCCACCTGCTGCACGCGCCCGACTTCCTCGGCTACGAGAGCGGCATCGCCATGGCCGCCGACCACCGAGAGATCGTCGAGCGCGGCCTGATGATGAAGAAGGTCGGCAACGCACTGATGGCGGTCGTGGGCGGGCGCGAGATCCACCCGATCAACGTGCGCGTCGGCGGCTTCTACCGGGCGCCCACGCGCGCCGAGCTGCAGCCGCTGGTGGAGCAGCTCGAGCGGGCGCGCGAGGCGGCGCTCGAGACCGTGCGCTGGACCGGGACGCTGCCGTTTCCGGACTTCGAGCACGACCACGAGCTCGTCGCCCTCCGGGTCGACGGCGAGTACCCGATCGACCGCGGCCGGATCGTCTCGAGCGGCGGACTCGACATCGCGCCGAGCCAGTGGGACGACTGGTTCGTGGAGGAGCCGGTCGCCCACTCGAACGCGCTGCACGCCCGCATCCGCGGCCGCGGCGCCTACCTCGCCGGCCCGCTCGCGCGCTTCAACCTCAACTTCGACGCGCTGCCGGCGGTGGCGCGCGAGGCGGCGCTCGCCGCCGGCGTCGGCCCGAGCTGCCGCAACCCGTTCCAGAGCATCGTCGTGCGCAGCGTCGAGATGCTCTATGCCTGCGACGAGGCGCTGCGGATCATCGCCGCCTACGACCCGCCCGACCGGCCTGCGGTCGAACTCGAGGTGCGCGCCGGCGTCGGGTTCGGCGTCAGCGAGGCGCCGCGCGGCCTGCTCTGGCATCGCTACGAGCTCGACGATGACGGGACGATCCTCGACGCCCGCATTGTCCCGCCGACCTCCCAGAACCAGCTCGCCATCGAGCACGACCTGCGCGCCTTCGTCCAGCGCCACGTCCGCCTACCCGACGACGAGCTGCGCCACCGCTGCGAGCAGGCGATCCGCAACCACGACCCGTGCATCTCGTGCGCGACGCACTTCCTGACGCTCGACGTCGAGCGCTCGTGATCGGGCTCGGCAACGCCGCACGTGGTGACGACGCCGCCGGCCTGATCGCGGCCCGACGCCTCCATGGCGTCGAGCACGAGGGCGACTCGCTGGCACTGCTCGACGTCTGGGACGGCGCCGAGTCGGTGGTGATCATCGACGCCGTGCGATCCGGCGCCGCGCCGGGCACGATCCACCGCTTCGACGCCGCCGAGCCGCTTCCGGCGGCGCTGAGGAGCTCGACGTCGACCCACGCAGTCGGACTGGCCGAGGCGGTCGAGCTGGCCCGCGCGCTGGGCCGGCTGCCCGCGCGTATGACCGTGTACGGGATCGAAGGCGAGCGGTTCGAAGCCGGCACCGGTCTGACCCCCGAGGTGAGCGCAGCCGTCGAGGCGGTCGTGAACGCGGTTCCGTAGCTCCTACGGGCGCCGGTTCAGCCGCAGACCCTGATGAGCCGCGCGCCGCGCCGGTCGATGCTTGTCGAGATGACCGCGCACCCGACCCACATCCCTGAGGCCCCGGTCTCCGTCTTCATTGCCGCCCGCCACGAGGCCATCCGAACGGCCCTCTGGAGCGTCTTCCAGTTGGAGCCGGGCGTCGAGCCGCTCGCCGCAACGGCGAGCGCGGAGGATCTCGCGCGGTTGCTCGCGAACATGTCGCCCACCGTGGTGGTCGTCGACGAGTCGGTGCTCGGATCCGACGGCATAGCTGGGCTTCCCGCGATCGTCGCCGCCGCTCCGCAGAGCGCGTTCATCGTGGTCGGCATGCACGACCACCCTGCATATGTCGCGCGGGCGCGCGAGGCCGGCGCGGCCGACTACGTCCGCCTGGACGACGCCGATCGGCTGGGCCACGCCGTCGTGGAGGCCAGCGACCGGTCGACGCCGTTCGCGGACGGGCGGCGGCGCACCGGCAGCCGTGCCGAGACCGTGGTGCCCGCTCCGGGCGCGGTGTCGACCGTCAGTCGTCCGCCGAGCAGCTCGACGCGCTCGCGCATCCCGAGCATCCCGAAGCCGCCGGTGTGCTCGGACGGGTCGTAGCCTCGACCCTCGTCGCGGACACGGATGTCGATGTGGCCGTCCGCTTCCATGATCTCGATGCTCAGTGACTCGGCGCCGGAGTGCTTGAGGGCGTTCGTCATCGCCTCCTGCGTGATCCGGTAGAGCGCCGTCTCCAGCTCGTCGTCATGGCGTATCTCGGCCCTGCCGGCCTCGTAGTCGAGGTCGACGCGCAGCGTCACGTCGATCCCGCGGCTGCGGAACCGATCGGCCAGGGCCTCCACCGCCGCCCCCGTACCGAGCTCGTCGAGCGCCGCCGGGCGAACGTCCGAGATGATCCCGCGCACGTTCGCGATCTCGGTGTCGAGCTGGGCGACGGCGTCGTCGAGCGCGGCTCGCCAGGCGTCGGGATCCGTGGCCCGGCGGGTGGCGGCCAGCGACAGGCGCAGGGCTCCGAGGCCCTGGAGCGTCTCGTCGTGCAGCTCCCGAGCCCATCTGCGGCGCTCGTCCTCCGTCGCCGCCTCGCGCGCGAGCAGCTGTTCCGTGCCAACCGAGCGCGCGGTGACCACGGCGCTCGCCGCGCTGGTCGCGAACGACGTCAGCAGCCGCTCGTCCTCGTCGCTGAAGTCGGCTCCACCGGGCGGATGGAGCGCGACGAGCACGCCGGGCGTCTCGGTCCGGAACACGAGTGGGACGAAGAGCCCGGCTGCCCGCCTGCAGTCCGAGGTGACCCAGGCCCGTCTCGTTGAAGCGCGCGCGATTGAGCTCGTCGTTCAGCCGCTGCGGCCGGCGCGTCTCCAGGACCCGGCCCGCCACCGTCCTCGCCGGCTCGATCTCGCTTCCGACGATCGCCCGGTCGACGTCGCCGGCGACGGCGGCCACGGTCAGCCGGTCGCCGGTGACGAGCTCGATGAGGAGTGCGCTGGCGCCGACCAGCGCCCGTCCGCGCTTGGCGATCAGCTCGAGCACGACCCCGAGGTCGGTCTCGCCGGCGAGCGCACGCGAGATCTCGTTCGTGGCGCGCATGGCCGCGAGCGACCGCTCGAGCTCGTCGCGGCGCCCGCTCAGCTGCTCGAGCCGGCGTGCGTTGTCGATCGCGATCGCGGCGTAGCGGGCGAGCATGACGACGGCCTGCTCGTCGTCGTCCGTGAACTCCCCGCCGTCCTTCTCCGTGAGGTAGAGGTTGCCCCACGCCTGGCCGCCGACCAGGATCGGGACACCCAGGAAGGTCTCCATCGGCGGGTGGCCGATCGGGAACCCGTACGACCGGGGATGGCCACCCACGTCGGGCAGCCGCAGCGGCTCCGGGTTGCGGATCAGCTCGCCGAGAACCCCGTGGCCGCTCGGCGGGTCGCCGAGCATCTCGCGCGTATCGTTGTCGATCCCGGTCGTCAGGAAGCGCTCCAGCCGCTCCCGGCGGCCGTCCAGCACGCCCAGCGCGGCGTAGCGCGCGCCGGTGAGCTCGCGCGCCGCCTCAATCACGCGCTCGAACACCAGCTCGAGCTCGGATTCCTCAAGCACGGAGTTACCGAGCGCGATCAGCGTCCGCAGGGCCGTGTCCTGCATTCCGAGGACTCTAAGCCCGCGCGGATGGTTTCTGGCGATTTCTGCGGTGACCGCCGACCGTGTTCGCGCAGTTCGTCAGCCGTCGATCGCGGCTTCCATGCCGCCGATCAGGGCAACGGCCATCGCGGCGTCGCGGGTCCTGGGGACGACCATCATCGGGCAGCGGGCGGCGTAGACGAGCCGGTGGGTCACAGCGCCGAGCAGAACGGCGCCCAGCGGGCCGTAGGATCGTGAGCCGGTGATCAGCAGGTCGAGCCCGGCGGAGGCGGTCGCCAGCGCCGGGGCGGGGTCGCCGGTCAGTTCGACGCGCTCGGCCTCCGCGCCGCTGAGTGCCCGTTCGAGGTGCTCGCCGGGGCGCCGCTCGGGCATCTCGTCATGGGGCGCCGGCTCATGGACGGTCAGCACCGTCAGTCGCGCACCGGCGCGCTGTGTGAGGTCGACCGCCACGCGGACGGCGTCGTCGGACTCGGGCGTCACGCCATAGGCGACGCCGATGTCGATCGTGCGCCCGGTCGGCGGCGTGAAGTCATTCGGCACCACCGCTACCGGGGCGCCGCCGCCGTGCAGCAGCAGCTCGGCTACCGAGCCGAGGCTGCTGACACCGATGGCGCCAGCGCGGCTCGATCCGATCACGACCGCGCGCGGCCGTCGCTGATCGGCCAGCTCGTGGAGCGCCCGGGCCGGCGAGCTGCCGGCGATCGCCATCGTCTCGACCGGCCGGCCCGCGAACGTCGCGAGCTGCTTACGGCAGCGCTCGATCTGCCTGCTCAACGCGCCTGCGCGCGGAACGAAGACGGTGACGAGGAGGACGTCACTCGACGTGAGGTCCGCAAGCTCGCTCGCGAACGAGAGCGACGTCGCGCGCCTGGTCGGGAGCGTCCAGGTCGACGCCGGCGATGATCGTCTCGGACATGCCTCGAACCTAAGCCCGGACGGCGCCGCGCGACATCGGGGATCACCACGGGTCCGGCACCGCGAGAGCTACGGATGGCACTGGTCAAGAGCGGCGATAGCGTCGGGCCATGGCCCAGTCGCTCCAGCCATATCGCGGCAGCTACCTGATGCCCGCCTCCGAGAAGGCCAGCGTCGCTGACGTCATGCGCCCCGGCGTCATGAGCTGCGCCCCCGACGCGCCGCTTGTGACCGTGGCGCAGACGATGGCCACCCATCACGTCCATTCCGTCGTCGTCGCCGGCATCACCACCGACGAAGTGGGCGGCGATCACTTCGTGTGGGGCCTGGTCTCCGACATGGACATCGTCCGCGCGGCCGAAGCAGGCATCGAAGGCCACGGCGCGGCCGATGCCGCGCGCACCGAGGTCGTCACGGTCGAGCCGGGCACGTCGCTGGCGGAGGCGGCCATGCTCATGGACAAGCACGACACGGCCCATCTGATCGTGACGAGCGGTGGCCGGCCGGCCGCGGTGATCTCGAGCATCGACATCGCCGGAGCGCTCGCCTGGGGGCGGGCGTAGCGATGATCGTCGTCGGCGTCGACGGCTCCGCCAGCGCCCACGCCGCGCTGGGCTTCGCGCTCGACGAGGCCCGCCTGCGCGGCGTCGCCGTGCGCATGGTCGGCGCCTGGCATGTCCCGGTTGCGGCCTACGGCGGCGCCATGGTCCCTCCTGGTCCGGGCCTTGTCCGCGAGCTGGAGCCCCAGACGACCCGGGTCCTCGAGCGCGCGCTCGAGGACGCGCGGGATGCCGCCGCCGGCGTCGACGTCGAGACGGTCGTCCGAGAGGGCGCGCCGAGCGGCGTGCTGCTCGAAGAGGCGCAGGACGCCGAGCTCCTGGTCGTCGGCTCGCGCGGCCTCGGAGGCTTCCGGGGGCTCCTACTCGGCTCCGTGAGCCAGCAGTGCGCCCATCACGCGCCGTGCCCAGTCGTGATCGTGCGGCACGCGCGGGATCTGCCCGGCGGTTGACATGGCCACCGAGGCGGCACCGCTGAGCCGCGTCGGGCCGCAGGCAGGACGTCGATCCCGAGGAGACGATCGACCTCCTCCTGCGACACCTCGGCACGCGGGCCGGCGGGCTCTCCCAGCGTGAGTCCGAGCGCCGGCTGCAGCAGCACGGCGCCAACGAGATCCGGCGACGGGAAGGGCCCGGCCACCTGCGGGCGCTCGCCCGCCAGTTCACACACCCGCTCGCGCTGCTCCTCTGGGTGGCGGGAGTGCTCGCACTCGTCGCCGGGCTCGCGCCGCTCGCCGTCGCGATCGTCGCCGTGATCGTGCTCAACGCCGCCTTCGCGTTCGTCCAGGAGCTGCAGGCGGAGCGCGCCACCGAGGCCCTGCGCGAGTTCCTTCCGGCGCAGGCCACGGTCCGCCGCGACGGACGGGCGGTGACCGTCGATGCCCGCGAGCTCGTGCCCGGCGACGTGCTGCTTCTGTCGGAGGGGGACCGGCTGTCGGCAGACGCGCGGCTCGTCGACGGCGTGCTGGAGCTCGACATGTCGCCGCTCACCGGGGAGTCGATGCCCGTCCCGCGGAGCGCGGTGCGGTCGCGGCCGTCGCCCTCACCGCTCGACTCCGACGATCTCGTGTTCGCGGGGACGCTGTGCACGGGCGGGGAGGCGGTCGGCGTCGTGTTCGCGACCGGGATGGGGACCCAGCTCGGTCGCATCGCGGCGCTGTCGCAGCGGGTGCGCGCGGAGGTCAGCCCGCTCCAGGTGCAGGTCAATCGCGCGGCGCGGCTGATCGCGCTGGTCGCCGTCGTCGCGGGCGCTGCGTTCCTCGCGATCGGCACGACGCTCGCGGGGCTGCCGATCGACGATGCGCTGACGTTCGCGATCGGCCTGCTGGTCGCCAACGTGCCGGAGGGCCTGCTCCCGACCATCACGCTGGCGCTCGCGGTCGGCGTGCGGCGGATGGCGCGCCGGCGCGCCCTCGTCAAGCGACTCACGGCCGTCGAGACGCTCGGCTCGACCGACGTGATCTGCACGGACAAGACGGGGACGCTGACCGAGGGCCGCATGGCCGTGCACGCGCTCTGGGCGGCGGGCCGCGAGTTGCGTCCGACCGCCGATGCCCGAGGGCAGGCCCCGGCCGAGCCGTTCCGCGCGCTCCTTCGCACCGCGATCCGCTGCAACAACGCGAGCATCCGGCGGCGAGACGGCGGCTGGGAGCGCAGCGGCGACCCCGGCGAGAGCGCGTTGCTCGTCGCTGCGGCGAAGCTCGGCGAGGACGTCCCGGCCCTGCTGGCCGAGCGCGATGTCGCACGCGAGCGCCTCTACCACTTCGACCCACGCCTGAAGCGCATGACCACCGTCGACCGTGAACGCGACGGCGTTCGCTGGCTCCACACCAAGGGCGCTCCGCTCGAGCTGCTGGCGCGCTGCGCCCGCGTCCGCACGCCGGACGGCGACAGCCCGATCGACGCGGCTGTCCGCGCGGAGATCGAGACCGCGTTCGAGCAGTACGCGGGCCAGGGCCTGCGCGTGCTGGGCTTCGCCGAGCACCGCAGCGAGCCCGGCACCGCGCTGCCCGATCGCGACCGCGCCGAGCTCGACCTGACATTCCTGGGGCTCGCGGCACTCGCCGACCCGCCGCGGCCCGAGGTCGCCGACGCGGTGAGCGCCTGCCAGCGCGCCGGCATTCGCATCATCGTCATCACGGGCGACCACGGGCTGACGGCCATGGCCGTGGCGCGCCAGGTCGGGATCGTCAACGAGCGCGCGCAGGTCGTCTACGGCGCCGACCTGGACGCGATGGAGGAGGCCGAGCTCGAGGCGTTGCTGCGCGACGCGTCCGAGCTGATCGTCGCGCGCTCGTCGCCGGAGACCAAGCTGCGCGTCGTCGATGCGCTGCGGGCGGTTGGCCACACGGTTGCCATGACCGGCGACGGCGTCAACGACGCGCCCGCGCTGCGGAGGGCCGACATCGGCGTCGCGATGGGGGCGAGCGGCACGGAGGTCGCCCGTGAGGCGGCGACGATGGTTCTCACGGACGACAGCTTCGCCTCTGTCGTCGCGGCTATCCAGGAAGGCCGCGTCGTCTACGACAACATCCGCAAGTTCGTCACCTACATCTTCGCTCACGCCACGCCCGAGGTCGTGCCCTTCCTCATCTACGCCCTGTCGGGCGGCGCGGTCCCGCTCCCGCTGACGGTCATGCAGATCCTCGCGATCGATCTGGGGACAGAGACGCTGCCCGCGCTGGCGCTCGGCCGCGAGCCGGCAGAGCCGGGGATCATGGACCGTGTGCCGCGCGCGCGCGACAGCGGGATCCTCGACGCGCCGATGCTGGTGCGCGCGTGGCTGTGGCTCGGGCTGCTCGAGGCGGCTCTGGTGACAGCGGGCTTCTTCTGGGTGCTGCTCAGCGCCGGCTGGGCTCCGGGCGACCCGACGGGAGAGGGGACGGCTTTGCACGCGGCCTATCTGACCGCCACCGCCATGACCTTCGCCGGCATCACGTTTTGCCAGGTCGGCACCGCCTTCGCGTGCCGGACGACGCACGCCTCGCTGCGCTCGATCGGCGTGTTCTCGAATCGCCTGCTCCTGTGGGGCATCGCGTTCGAGCTCGCGTTCGCGGCCATGGTCATCTACGTCCCGCCGCTGCAGGCCATCTTCGGCACCAACGACCTCGGCGTGCGCGAGCTGCTGCCGTTGCTCGCCTTCCCGTTCATCGTGTGGGGGTCCGACGAGCTTCGACGCTGGCGGCTACGCCGCCGGAGCATCCTGGCCTGAACCGAGCCAAGTGACATCCGACCGCGACCCTCGGAAAACTACGGATGCACTCGGGCGGGTGGTGGGCGAGGATCGTCGCGCCCGATGCCTCGCGCCCACCGGTCCTCTCGTGTCGCTCCCACCGGCGGTGGCCGTTTCGTCGCGGGCCCCGGATCGTCACCGCGGTTCGCGTCCGCACGCCCCTCGGGCGATGCCGGGCGCCGCGAGCGGAGCCGCCGCGTGGATGCGGTTGCCGCCGCGTTCGCGCGCGTGCGCGCGCTCCACCGCGGGCGGTAGCCGCGCGCCGATCAGTCGGCCGCGCCCACCCACCCCGGTGGCGGCTCGCCGGCCGGCGCGTCCAGCGGCGCCAGCGCCCCGCCGCACGAGCCGCAGCGCGGCGGCGCAACCGGAACGGGCCGCCCGCCGGGCACGAACCACTTCACGCCGCACGCTTCGCATACGAGTCGCTCATCCACGCCGTCATGATCTTGCGACGCGGTGACGTGGACATCCGTAGTCGGCCGAATCGTTGCGCGGGGTGTCCCGTACGTGCGGTGCGTTGACGTATTTACCCCTGCCGCGATCTGCGGCGGACGGCGGTCTTGGCGAACGGACCCGGGCGTAGCGTCCGGGGGTCCACCGGAGAACCCCGATATCCGACCGTCGAGGTGGGGAGACCGCTGTGCGCGACGGAGAGGCCGATGTGCTGATCGTGGGCGCACAGCAGTTGGTGTGGAAGTCGGAGCCCGACGCCGAGGTCGCCGCCGTCGTGACCCCCGCGGTGCAGCGGGTGCGGTTCGGCGACGCGCCGCCGAGCTCGGGTTCACCTCCACGCGGGTCGGCACGCTGGTCGCACCCGCAACGCTATTCCGGAGCGGTGTTGCGCACCGGTGCGCGGCCGCGCCTGCGCGACATACGCAACGCCGCCCGCTACGGGTAGGTCGACCAGGCCAGCGACGGCTGGACCCGACCATCGGCGACGAGCCGCCGGACGGTCGCCGTGGCGCGCCGGTCGAAGCTGCGCAACGCGTCGGCCCGTCGCTCGTACCACCGCTCGGCGCGGTCGAGCGCCTCCTGCAGCTGTGCGGCACACAGCATTGCTTCGAGATGCCGGCGGTGCACGACTGCGCGTGCGCCGTCGCCGACGTGGATGGCGGGGAGCAGATCGAGCTCGTGCTGGATGACAACGGCGGTCACAGGTGCAGGATCGGTCAGTCCGGGGCGCCGCGCGACCGTGATTTCCCGCAACGATCGACGTGATCGACCCTGAGCTGATCGGCCGTCCCGCGCTGTCACCCGCAGCTCAGGCCGCCAGCGGCACGGCGATCGCGAAGTAGACGGCGATCGACAGCAGGTCCTGCACCACCGTGGCCAGCGGACCGGAGCCGAAGGCGGGGTCGATACCGGCGCGCTGGAAGAGCAAGGGGAGCGTCATGGCCGTCGCGAGCTGCGGATCACTCGAAGCGAGGCAGCGCCATCGCGGCGAGCGCGCGACGCCTCTCGGCGCGGACGGTGCGCATGCCCCGCAGCTCGTTCGCCAGCATCCGGCCCCAGTGCCCGCGCCAGTCGAACGCGAAGCCGACGTCGAGTCCCTGGCGACGTCACGCCCGGAAGTGGTATGGCCCGCGCAGGTGCCAGGCGGACGTCACCACCGTCACCCGCCGCGCGTCGCCGAGCGCCAGCACGAGCGGCAGCGACCGCGTCGCGTTCTCGGCTGTGTCCCGCCCTGCCACCTCGAGCACCGGGGGCACGTCCGCAACCCCCCACGCCGCTCGCATCTGCTCCGCTTCCGAGAGTCCACCGGTCGAGGTGTAGCCGGTGAGGACGACGGCGAGCGTCGGCCGACGCTGGGCGATCCACTCTGCGCGGTGCAGCCGCCCGAGCGACTCGTGGGAGATCCGGTGCTCGGCGCTGATGCTCGGCTCGCGGTGCCCGAGCACGACGCACACGTGGTGGCCTCCTCGGTGTGCCGGCAGCTCCGCGGCAGCTCGGCGATCGCACACGACGGTGAACCGTGGATGCGCGCGGAGCAGCGAGGCAGGCGAGGCGGTGCTCGGAGCGTCCAACAGCATCGCGCGCAGCGCCTCCGCTCGGTTCGAACCGGTCGCGAGGACGAGGATCTCCCGTGCGCTCAGCAGCGAGGCGAGGCCGACGGTGAGGGCTCGCTCGGAACATCCCCGAGCCCGGCGAACTCGTCGAGCGCCAGCACGGTCGCCGAAGAGCTCGGGAGCTCGCCGAATCGCGAGTGCGCCCGCAGCGCCGCTACAGACCCATCGGCGCACGCCCGCCAGAGAGCAGCAGTCGCAACGTCGGCCGTGCCCGCAGCCGGTTCGCGATCAGCTCCGCCGCGAGGTGGGCGACCCGTTCCTCGTCGGCGAGGACGAGCGGCGCCGGCACGGGGTGCACCGGGCGAACGGTACCGGGCGCCCGCGGCGACCTGCGGATCTCTGCGGACCGCGGACGCGGGCCTTCCCCGGTTGGCAACGGCTCGCGCGCGACGGACACTCGGAGCATGTCCAGCCGGCTGACCTCTATGAAAACGCTGCTGGTCGCGCGCGTCGGCGACAACGGCGCCGGCAAGTCGACCCTGATCAACGCGATCGCCGGCGTCCGCGCGCTACCGGCAGCGGTGGTGGCGGCATGACCGGGACGCGTCGGTTCCGCCACGTGCCGATGCGCGTCCTCGTGCTCGGCGCCGGCGTGGCCGGCCTCGAGACCTGCCTCGCCTTGAGGGCCCTCGCCGGCGATCGGGTCGATGTCACTCTGATTGCACCGTCCCGCTACGTCGTCCACCGGCCCGTGGACGTGCGCAACCCGCTGGACGTCCGTGCCCGCGTGCGCGTGCCCGTGGCGCGGCTGGCAGGAGCGGCGGGCGTGCGTCATGACCGCGCGATCTCGATCGACACGGACGTGCGCGCTGTGTACACCGCACGTGGTTACCGGCTGCCCTACGACGCGCTGGTCCTCGCGGTCGGCGCGGTGCCGGGAGCCGTGCCGGCGCGAGCAGAGGCGCTCGACGAAGACCACACCGCCGGCTGCCGCGTCCTTATGCATCAGGTGCGCGAGGGACGCATCGGCTCGCTCGCCTTCGTGGAGCCGCCGGCGCCGGCCCGCTCGTTCGATCTCTACGACCTCGCCATCGACACTGCCGTGACCCTCCGGCGGAGCGGCGTCGAAGCCGACCTCACGCTCGTGACCGCGCAGCCGGGACCGCTGGCGATCCTCGGCGTGCGAACGGCCGGCGCGCTCCGCCACACGCTCAAAGCCCATGGGCTGCGCGTCGTCGAGTCCGCGTACGTTCGCTCGATCGGCTACGGCGAGGTCGAGCTCGCGCCCCTGTCGAGGCGCATCGCCGTCGAGCGGGTGATCGCCGCACCGCGCCTCACCGGCCCGCGCCTTGAGCACCTTCCGAGCGATCGCGAGGGCTTCGTGCCGGTTGATCCCCACGGTCGCGTTCCCGGACTGGAGGCGGTCTTCGCGGCAGGTGACTGCACGCCGTTCCCGGTCAAGCACCCGTCGCTCGCGGCCCAGCAGGCCGACGTCGTGGCCGCGGCGATCGCCGCGGACGCCGGCCTCTCGGTGGCCGCCGAGCAGTTCACGCCGGTGCTGCGCGGCATCCTGCCCTCCCGGCTCCGCTGGTATGTGCAGGCGCCGCTGACCGGCGGAGAGGGCGACGCGACGTGTCTGTCAGCCCATCCGCTATGGCCGCCGACGGTGCGCTTCGACGCGCGGTTCCTTGCAACGCGGCTCGGGGACCCCCGGCCGGCTCGGCACGACGCGACGGTCACCACGACCGCCGCCGCGGTCCCGTAGAAACCACGCCTCCCGTTCGGTGTTCGGAGCGGATGGCGCTCCGCGCCTGCGCCCGTAGCTTGGCCGCATGGCTACCGCAGCGGACGCGCATTGGCACGCGCTCGACGGCGAGGACGCGCTGGCGGCAGTGGAGAGCCGCGCCGGCGGGCTCCAGACAGCTGAGGCGAGCGCGAGGCTCGAGCGCTTCGGCCCGAACCGGATCCCCCCGATGCGGCCCGAGCCGGCCACGGTCGTGCTGTGGCGGCAGCTCTCGAGCCCTCTGATCCTCGTCCTCATCGCCGCCGGCGCCCTCGCGCTCGCACTCGGCGAGGTGACTGACGGCGCCGTGGTCCTCGCCGTCGTGGTCGCCAACGGCGCGATCGGCTTCGCGCAGGAGTGGCGCGCCGGCCGGGCGATCCACGCGCTCTCCGCGCTCGTCCCGGAGCGCGCGACGGTGATCCGCGACGGCCGGCGGTCGCAGCTTGACGCCGAGCAGGTCGTTCCCGGTGACATCGTCGAGCTGCGCCCTGGTGAGCGAGTGCCGGCCGACGCACGTCTGCTCGGCTCGCGCGGGCTGGAGGTCGACGAGGCGCCCCTGACCGGCGAGTCGATGCCGGCCGCCAAGCGTGCCGCGCCGGTCGCGGCCGACGCCGTCGTCGCCGACCGCGTCTCGATGACCCACGGCGGCACGCTTGTCACGTCGGGCACAGGCATGGCGGTCGTGGTCCACACGGGCGAACGGACCGAGCTCGGACGCATCTCGGAGCTGATGCGGCGCACCGAGGGTGTCGAGACGCCGCTGACGCGCGGGCTCGCCGGCGTGGCGCGGCTGCTCACCGCGCTGATCTGCGTCGTCGCAGCCGCTCTGCTCGCGGTCGCGCTCGCGCGCGGCTATCCGTTCGTCGACGCGGTGCTTGCGGCGGTGTCGCTGGCGGTGGCGGCGATCCCGGAGGGACTGCCGGCGATCGTGACGATCGCGCTCGCCGTCGGCGTCCAGCAGATGGCTCACCGGCGCGCGGTGATCCGGAGGCTGCCGGCGGTCGAGACGCTGGGATCGACAACCGTCATCTGCACCGACAAGACCGGAACGCTTACGCAGAACCGCATGACCGTCGGCGATCTGTGGGGCGACGAGCGTGCGCTGCTGCGCGCCGCCGTTCTGTGCAGCGACGGTATGGGGCCCACCGAGCTCGCGCTGCTCGACGCGGCGGAGCGTGCCGGGATCGGCGCGGAGGCGGAGCGCGAGCGGGCTCCGCGGCTCGACGCGATCCCGTTCGACTCCGAGCGCAAGTTCATGGCCACGCTCCACTCGGGCGGCGTCGTGCTCATGAAGGGAGCGCCCGAGGTCGTTCTGGAGCGCTGCGCAGCCGTCGACGGCGCGGTAGAGGCGCTCGACGCGCTCGCGGGAGGCGGCATGCGCGTCCTCGCGGTCGCCGAGAAGCGCGCAACTACGCTTGCCGAACTTGACGCCGGCTTCCGTCTCCTCGGCCTGGCGGCGCTCATCGATCCGCCGCGCGAATCGGCGCTCACCGCGGTGGGCGCCTGCCGGGCGGCCGGCGTCGACGTCAAGATGATCACGGGCGACCACGTGTCGACCGCAGCGACGATCGCCGGCCGCTTCGGCCTCGCCGGCCGCGCGCTCACGGGCCGCGAGCTCGATCGACTCGACGACGCCGAGTTCGGGCGCGCCGCCGCAGAGGCGACGGTGTTCGCCCGCGTCGCCCCCGAGCACAAGCTTCGCCTGGTGCGCGCGCTCCAGGCAGACGGTCAGGTCGTGGCGATGACCGGTGACGGCGTCAATGACGCCCCTGCGCTCAGGCAGGCCGACATCGGCGTCGCCATGGGCGAATCGGGGACCGCGGCGGCGCGCGAGGCGGCCGACGTGGTGCTGACCGACGACGACTTCGCGAGCATCGAAGCGGCGGTGGAAGAGGGCCGCCACGTGTTCGACAACATCCAGAAGGCGATCGCGTTCGTCCTGCCGACCAACCTCGGCGAGGCGCTGATCGTCCTCGTCGCCGTCCTGGCCTTCCCGTTCGTGGACGGGGTGCCGCGCCTGCCGGTCGAGCCGACGCAGATCCTCTGGGTCAACCTGATCGCCACCGTGACGCTCGCTCTGCCGCTGGCAGTCGAGGCGATCGAGCCGGGCGTCATGAGCCGACCGCCGCGCCCTCCGCGAACGCCCGTCATCGGGCGCCTCCTGGTCGTCCGCACGGTGATCGTCAGCCTGCTGATGACCGTCGCCGCGCTGCTGCTGTTCGAGCTTCGCGACGACCAGACGATCGTGGTGACCACGATCGTGCTCTTCCAGGTCTTCTACCTGCTCGAGTGCCGTTCGCTCCGGCACTCGATCGTCCACGTCGGCCTCTGGACGAACCCGTGGGCGCTCGCCGGCATCGCGGGCGTGCTGGCCCTCCAGGTCGCCTACATCTATGCCCCGCCGATGCACGACGTGTTCGGCTCGGCGCCGCTGAGCCCCGAGGATTGGCTGCTTGCGCTCGCCGCCGCGGCCACCGTGCTGCCCGTCGTAGGCGTCGAGAAGTGGTGGCGCCGGCGAGACCGTAGCTTTCCGCACCGGAAACCCGAGGTGTCCCCGATGACCAGCCGCGCCATCGGCGGGACGATCGAAGACAACGTCCCCTGAGAGGAGATCTTCGATGACTGTCCCGCAGTCGGCCTCGGCGGCGTCGCCTGACGGCGCTCCGAAGCTCAAGCGCTCGATGGGCCTGTGGATGGCGACCGCCCTGGTGGTCGGCAACATGGTCGGCTCGGGCGTCTTCCTGCTGCCGGCCACGCTGGCCGGCACCGCCGGCCCGATCTCGATGCTGGGCTGGCTGTTCACCGGCGCCGGCGCGGTCCTGCTGGCGCTCGTCTTCGCAAACCTCGGGCGCGCGCTTCCACGCCAGGGCGGCCCGTACGCCTACGCCAAGCGCGCCTTCGGCGACTTCATCGGGTTCCAGACCGCCTGGGGCTACTGGATCGCCGTCTGGGCGGGCAACGCGGCCATCGCCGTCGCCTTCGTCAGCTACCTCACGGTCTTCTGGCCGGAGGTCGGCGACAACAAGCTGCTCGGTGCCCTCGTCGGCATCGGGCTCATCTGGCTGCTCACGGCCACCAACATCCTCGGCGCGCGCGAGAGCGGCGTCGTGCAGCTCGCGACCACGGTGCTGAAGTTCGTGCCGCTAGCGGTCATCGGCATCGTCGGCCTGTTCTTCATCGACGGCGGCAACTACGAGCCGTTCTCACCGAACGGCGCGAGCCTCAGCCTGCTGTCGACGACCGCTGCGCTGACCCTCTGGGCGTTCATCGGCCTGGAGTCGGCGACCGTCCCGGCCGAGGAGGTCAAGGACCCCGAGCGCACGATCCCGCGCGCGACGATCATCGGCACCGTCCTCGCGACGATGCTCTACATCGTCGCCACCGTGGCGATCATGGGGATCATCCCGACCGATCAGCTCGCAGTCTCCACGTCGCCGTTCGCGGACGCGGCCGGCGAGGTGTTCGGCGGCGGCTGGGACAAGGTCATCGCCCTGGTCGCGCTGGTGTCCACCTTCGGCGCGCTCAACGGCTGGATCCTGCTCCAAGGCCGGGTCCCGATGGCGGCGGCGGAGGACGGCATGTTCCCCGCGCCGTTCGCCAAGGTACACGGCAAGCGGCGGACCCCCGTCTTCGGCTTGGTCGTCTCCTCTGCGCTCGTCACCGCGCTGATGCTCATGAACTACACGAAGGGCCTCGTCGGCGCGTTCGAGTTCGTGATCCTGCTGGCCACGCTGACCACACTGGTCCCATACGCCTTCTCGGCGGCGGCCCAGGCGTGGCTGTGGCTGGTCGAGCCCGAGACGTTCCAGCCGCTGCACCTCGTTCGCGACGTCGTGGTCGCCACGCTCGCCTTCGCCTACAGCGTCTGGGCGATCGCGGGAGCCGGCGATGACATCGTGACCAAGGGGTTCGTCCTGCTGCTGGCCGGCATCCCGGTCTACGTCGGGATGCGCTGGTGGGAGCGGCGCAAGCTCGAGCATCTGACGCTGCCGGAGCCGGAGCCGGAGCCGGAGCCGGAGAAGGTGATCGCCGGTGCGCGCTGAGCTCGCCACGCGGCTCTACGTCGGGTCGGAGGTCGGCATGCTTCGGCGTGTCGTCCTCCACCGGCCCGACCTCGAGCTCAAGCGCCTGACGCCACGCAACAAGGACGCGCTGCTGTTCGACGACGTCCTGTGGGTCAAGCGCGCCCGCCAGGAGCACGACGCGTTCGCCGACGCGCTCGCCGACCGCGGCGTCGAGGTGCTCTACCTCGAGGAGCTGCTGGCAGAAGTTCTCGCCCTGCCCGCCGTGCGCGACCAGGTGATCGCCCGGACGCTGACGGCCGTCGACCTCGGGCCCGACCTCGGGCCCGAGGTGGCAGGATGGCTGCGCGCCGTCCCGCCCGTCGAGCTGGCCGACCGCCTGATCGGCGGCATCACCTACGACGAGCTCCCGTTCGCGAGCACCGCACTCAGCGCCCAGGTCCCGGCCCTCGACGGCTTCGTGCTCGCGCCCCTGCCGAACCACCTGTTCACGCGCGACACGTCGGCGTGGATCTACGACGGCGTGTCGATCAACGCGATGGCGAAGCCGGCGCGGCGGAGGGAGAGCATCCACTACGACGCGATCTACCGACACCACCCGCTGTTCAAGAGCACGGGCCACGCGGTCTGGTCGGACGGCCTCGGCGGCCCCGCCCAGCTCGAAGGCGGCGACGTGCTCGTCATCGGAGGAGGCTGCGTGCTGATCGGTATGGGCGAGCGGACGCGCCCGGCGGGTGTCGAGCGCATCGCGCAACGGCTGTTCGAGGCCGGATCCGCGACGTGCGTGATCGCCGTCGACATGCCGGCCCGGCGCTCGGCCATGCACCTCGACACCGTGATGACGATGGTGGACCGTGACGCGTTCACGATCTACCCGCAGGTCCGCCACGAGCTGACGGCTTACACCCTGCGCCAGGGCGAGCCGGCGACGCGCGAGGACGACCTGTTCGACGCGATCGCCCGCGCGCTCGACGTGCCGGCGCTGCGCCTGTTCGAGACCGGCGGCGACGCATACGAGTCCGAGCGGGAGCAGTGGGACGACGGCAACAACGTCCTCGCTATCGCGCCCGGCGTCGTGCTCGCCTACGAGCGCAACGTCGATACCAACACGCGGCTGCGCCGCGCCGGCATCGAGGTGATCACGATCGCCGGCTCGGAGCTCGGCCGCGGCCGTGGCGGCCCGCGCTGCATGTCCTGCCCGATCGAGAGGGATGACCTATGACCACCGTCACCACCCCCCGCGCAATGCTGCGCATCGCGGACCTCACCCCTGGTGAGCTGCATCGGCTGCTCGACCTCGCGGCCGCGATGAAGGAGGACCCGAACGGATGGCGCGACGCGCTCGCCGGCACGTCCGTGGCGTGCTACTTCTCCAAGCCGTCGACGCGCACGCGTATCTCGTTCGAGGCCGCCGTGCATCGGCTCGGAGGCCTGCCGATCATGCTGCGTCCCGACGAGCTCCAGCTCGGCCGCGGCGAGCCGATCGCCGACACCGCGCGCGTGATGTCCTCGTACTGCTCGGCGATCGTGATCCGCACGTTCGCGCAGAGCGACGTCGAGGAGATGGCGGCCGCCGCGGGCGTTCCGGTCATCAACGCGCTGACGGATGACCATCACCCGTGCCAGGCCCTTGCCGATCTGCTCACTCTCCGCGAGCGCTTCGGTGACCTCCACGGGCTGCCCGTCGCCTACGTCGGCGACGGCAACAACGTCGCGCACTCGCTGATCGAGGCGGCGATGCTGACCGGGATCGACCTGCGGCTCGCCTGCCCGGAGGGGTACGGGCCCGACCCGGGCATCGCGGCAGGCGCCACCGTGCTCGAGAACCCGCGCGAGGCCGTCGCCGGCGCCCGCGCCGTCTACACCGACGTCTGGGTCTCGATGGGCGACGCCGAATCCGAGCGCCAGCGGCGCCTCGCCGACCTCGAGCCCTACCGGGTGACACCCGGCCTCATGGGCCTCGCCGCCCGCGACGCGGTGTTCCTGCACTGCCTGCCCGCCCACCGCGGCGAGGAGGTCGCGACGGCCGTGATCGACGGCGCCCACAGCGCCGTGTGGCAGCAGGCCGCCAACCGCCTGCCGACCGAGCAGGCGGCGCTCTACGCACTCGTGACCGGCGATTGGGAGGTGTGAGCCATGCGTGTCGTCGTCGCGCTCGGCGGGAACGCGCTGCTCCAGCGCGGGCAGCCCGCCGATGCCGAGTCGCAACGTCGCAACGTCGTGGTCGCTGTCGAGGCACTCGCCGAGCTGGCCCGCGAGCACGAGGTGATCGTCACCCACGGCAACGGACCGCAGGTGGGACTGCTCGCCCTCCAGGGCGAGGCCTACCGGCAGGTCACGCCATACCCGCTGGACGTCCTCGGCGCCGAGAGTGAAGGGATGATCGGCTACCTGCTCGACCAGGAGCTCGTGAACGCGCTCGGCGGGCGATCGGTCGCCACGCTGCTCACCCAGGTGATCGTCGATGTCGAGGATCCCGCGTTCGCGGACCCCACGAAGTTCATCGGGCCGGTCTACGACCGTGACACGGCCGAGTCGCTCGCCGCCGAGCGGAACTGGCAGGTGAGGGCGGACGGGGCGCACTGGCGTCGCGTCGTGCCCTCGCCGGAGCCACGCTCGATCGTCGAGCTGCCGACCATCAAGGTCCTGGCCGAGGCCGGCGTGCTCGTCGTGTGCGTGGGCGGCGGCGGCATCCCCGTGATCGTGGACCGCGACGGCCGCCTGCGCGGCGTCGAGGCCGTGATCGACAAGGACCGCGCCGCCGCGCTGCTGGCGCGCGGCCTCGACGCGGACGCGTTGCTGCTGCTGACCGACGTGGCCGCCGTCGAGCGCGGCTACGGGACGCCGCATGCCGCGCCGATCGCCCACGCCACGGCCGATGAGCTGATTGAGCTGCAGCTGCCCGCCGGCTCGATGGGACCCAAGGTCGAGGCCGCCGCGTGGTTCGTCCGCGAGACAGGCGGGCGCGCCGCGATCGGCAGCCTGGCCGAGGCCCGCGCCGTGCTCGCCGGGCGCAGCGGCACGACGGTCGGCCCTTCGTCAGACGGCGAAGTCGGCCGGCTCGATCAGGTCGCGTGAGAGCGCCGCGGCGAACGTCTCGACCTCGGTGGCCATCCGCTCGAGGTCGAGACACGACAGCGTGCGACGGATCGCCCTCTGGTCAGCGTCGAGCTCCAGGTCGAACCGGGCAGCTCGCGAGTCGTGGACGTCCAGCTCCCAACGGTGGCCGCAGTCGCCGCAACGCAGCTCGATGTGCCAATGGGCGTCGTCGGCCGGAGCCCAGTCCACGGGACACGCGAGGCGGCTGCGACACGACGGGCACGAGCGGAGCGGATCGCGGTTGCGGCGGCGGAAGAGCATGCCGCGACGGTACGCAGCCTCGGGAAGGCCGCCATCCGGGTCGCCTGCTGCACTCGCTCCGTAGTTCTCCCGCAACTGGCGGCGGGGTCGGGCGGATGTGCACGACGACCGCGCGCGGGACGCTGTCGTCATGACGCATCGGATTCTCATCGCCGGGTCCGGAGTCGCCGCCGTGGAGGCCGTCCTCGCGCTGCGCGACTTGGCCGGCCGCAACTTCGACATCGACCTCCTGGCGCCCGCGCACGCTCTCGAGCACAAGCCCGCGTCGGTCGCGACGCCGTTCGGCCTCGGGGCCCCGCCGCCGCTCGACCTGGACGAGCTCGCACGGCGGTACGACCTGAGCCTCGTCGAGGGCGAGCTGGCCGGCGTGGATGTCGACGGCCGGCGCGCCCGCCTCGCGACCGGCGACGACCGCGGCTACGACCACCTGCTCGTCGCGGTCGGAGCGAAGCTCGAGCCCGCACTTCCGGGATCCCTGACCTTCCGCGGACCCGCTGATGTCGCGATGCTCGAGTGGGTCCTCGCCGAGGTGGCTCGCGGCCACCGCCGGCAGCTGGTCATCGTGGTGCCTCCCGGCGCGACGTGGCCGCTGCCCGCTTACGAGCTCGCGATCATGGCCGCGACCGAGATCCGCGGCGTGCCCGACGCGACCGTCACCCTCGTCACGCCCGAGCGCGAGCCGCTCTGGATCTTCGGCGACTCCGCCGGCCGTGCCATGCGTGAGCTCCTTGCAGACCGCGGCGTCGAGCTGTTGACCGGCGCTCGCGCGGCCCACGTGACCGACGATGTCCTCTGGCTCGACGAGCAGGGCCGCGCGCTCGTCGCCGACACCGTTCTCAGCCTCCCGGCGCTCAGCGGACCCGACATCCCCGGGCTGCCGTCCGATGAGCGCGGATTCCTGCCGACGGACGCGCACGGCTGCGTCATTGGTGTCGCCGATGTGCTCGCCGCGGGAGACGCGACGACGTTCCCGATCAAGCAGGGCGGTCTCGCGACACAGCAGGCGGACGCCGCCGCCGCCACGATCGCACACGCGCTCGGCGCGAACGTGGAGCCCAAGCCGTTCGCCCCGGTCCTACGCGGCCTACTGCTGACCGGCGGAGCTCCGCTCTACCTGCGCGCCGAGCTCGACCGGAAGGGTGGCCGGCGCTCGGGCGCGACGCGGTCACGTCGCCTCGCCGGCGAGGTCTCCTCGCGGGCGCTTTGGTGGCCGCCGGGCAAGGTCGCCGGCCGCTACCTCGCCCCATACCTGTCCACGGCTCGCCCTGTGTCGCTCGGCGATGAGCCGCTGATCGACCGAGCCCCGGGAGCCGCACGCGCCGCCGATCCGCTCGAGCAGGACGCAGCGCTCGATCTCGCGCTGCTCCTGGCTGACGAGGACGCGGCGGTGGGCGACTTCGCGCAGGCACTGCATGCGCTGGACGCTGCTGCGGCCCTGGGCGGAGGCGTGCTGCCCGCCGCGTACGCCCAGCGCCGCGAGCGCTGGTTGTCGCAGCTCACCGCCGTCTGACGGTCAGGCGTCGACCAGCTCGACGAGGCGATGCTCGAGCGCGTAGCGCACGAGCTCGGCGCGCGTCGTCTTGCGCGTCTTCTGCTGGATGTGCGCTCGGTGCGACTCGACCGTGCGCACGCTGAGGAACAGCCGCTCGCCGATCTCGGCGTTGGTGTGGCCGAGCGCGATCAGCTTCAGTACCTCGACCTCGCGGTCGGACAAGTCGTCGGGCGGCCCGGCGGGCACGTCAGGCTGCGCGGCCAGCCGGGCGCCGAGGCGAGGGTTGAGGTAGGTCTCACCCTCGGCGGCCAGGCGGATCGCGCCGAGCAGCTCGTCGTCGGCGGCCTCCTTGAGGACGAAGCCGAGCGCGCCGGCCTGGAGCGCTTGCCGCGCGAACGAGGGGTCATTCTGCATCGTCAGGACGACGATCGCCGTCGCCTCCGTCTGCTCCAGGATCGTCGGGATCGCCTCGAGGCTCGATCCACCAGGCATGTTGAGGTCGAGCACCAGCACGTTCGGCCGGTGCGCCTTCGCCATACGGACCGCGTCCGGCACCGTCCCGGCCTCGGCCAGCACGTGCATCCCGGGTTCCGCCTCCAGCAGCAGACGAAGGCCCTTGCGGACGACCGCGTGGTCGTCGGCGAGTACGACGGTGATGTCCTGGTCGTCCATGTCGGCAAGCATGCCTGAGTCGTCGTATCGGCGATCCGTAGTTTGCCGCAACGGGCATGGGACGTTCCACCGATTTCAGGCGGTCTTGCGCGGTTGGCGACGATCTCTGCCGGGCGGACGATTGGGCTCCAACCCTCGAAAGGAGGAGCACCATGTCCGAGATCGTCGTCGGAATCGACGACTCTGCCGGCGCGCAGGACGCGCTCGCCTTCGCAACCCGCGTCGCCCAGGCGACAGGCGCCTCGCTTCGGCTCGTGTCGGTCTTCCCGTACAGCGACGTGCCGAGTCGCAGCTCGAACGAGGCCTACCGCGAGTATCTGCGGCTCGACGCCCAGGAGCTGCTGGACCGCACGGCGGCTGGCGTCGAGGGCCTCACCACCGACACCGAGGCGATCGCCGACCCCTCCCCGCCGCACGCACTCCATGTGGTGGCCGAGCGGGACGGCGTCGCTCTGGTCGTCGTCGGCTCGACCCATCATGGGCCGGCAGGCCGCGTCGTCCCGGGTAGCACCGGCGAGCAGCTGCTGCACGGCTCGGCGTGCCCGGTGGCGGTCGTCCCCCGCGGATACGCGGCTGCCGGTCCGATCGGGACCGTCGGCGTCGGTTACGACGGAAGCGACGAGTCCGAGGCCGCGCTCGCGGCCGCGTACCAGGTTGCCCGACGCTTCGACGCGGGCCTTCGTGTGATCCGCATCTTCGATGCGACCGTCGTCGCCACGCCCGCCCTCATGACGGTCCCCGGCCCGTACGGGAACGTGCACGAGGACTACGAGGCACAGCAGCGCGAGGGCCTCGATAAAGCAGTCGCCGCCATGCCGACCGACGTGCGCGTCGAGACTGGCTTCACCGCCGGTTCCCCCCGCCACGAGCTGGCCGCTCAGTCAGAGCTCGTCGACGTGATGGTCGTCGGCTCGAGGGGCTACGGGCCGCGGGCCGCGGTGCTCCTCGGCAGCGTGACCCACACGCTCCTCCGCAAGGCCGCGTGCCCTGTGGTGGTCCTGCCGCGTGGCTCGCGCGGGCTCGAGCCGCTGTTCGCGCCCGAAGCCGAGACCGCTGCGTCGTGATCGCGGCGGCGCCGCCCAACGCGGGACGGGCGATCACTCGCCCGTCCCGCGTTGAGACGCCCGGACGCTGCAACTGGCCGTCGTCGCGTAGCGGCGTGATCGACCCATCTCGCCCGATGCTGCTTCTGCCTTGCCTATCCGACACCCGGCGCCCGCCGAGGCGGAGGACTTCAGGCCGCCGCCCAGCGCGCCACGTCGAGCGTCGAGAGGATCCCGACGGGCTCGCCCGTAACCGGATCGACCACGACGGCGTGCGATGCCTGGTGCTCGGCCATGAGCTGGGCCGCGCGCTCGAGTGTGTCGGCCAGCCCCACGGTCAGCGGGTCGGTGGCAGCCAGCTGGCCCGCGGTCGAGTTGGCGAGCTCGGGTCGCATGGCGGCCATGAGATCGAGGTCCGAGACGATCCCCCAGACGCCGGACTCGCGGTTCCTGACGACGACGCAGTGCACGGTGTGCTCCGCCATGGTGCGAGCGATCGAGCGGACGTCAGCGTCGGCGGGGCACTCGATCAGGTCGAGCTGCAACGCATTGAGCACGGTGTAGCGACCGAGGGGGAACTCGGGGCCCTCATTGGGCGGCGCAGAGTCGAAGATCGTCATGGAAGGCTCCTTGGCTCAATCGGGGGTTCGGGTGGTGATTCGACGGTACGTCCGGGCTGCGTTCGCGTCATCCGTGCCAACCACGGTGGCGGGAGCGGCCGGCTACCGATCGCGCGGCCGGATTCCAGCGAGCCCCTTGGCGACTTCGGCCGGCGCGCGCGGTTCGCACCGTCCTCTCGCACAGCTCCGCCTGGGCGCGCATCAGCTCGGCCGCCTGCTCCAGTGCGCGAGCGGACTCGCTGAGCGCGTCCGGCTGACGGCGCATCGCTGCGCCGCTCTGCTCGAGCAGGTCGAAGACCGCGTCGACGGGGCCGAGCGTGCGTTCGGCCAGCCCTTGGAGCAGCTCGATCTGACGCTCGATCGGGGCGCGCAGCGCGCGGGGGACGGCCCGAAGACCGTGACCGCTCATCGCCGCACGAGCCGCCGCCACGAGTCGCGGCGCTCGCTCGCGTGCTCGGGCAGCGGACCGAGCCAGTTCTCGGCGTCGTCGAGCGCCTGCGCCGCGGCCTCGTGGTGGCCGGCGGCAGCCTCCTGCTCGGCTGCCAGGAGGATCAGCTCGAGACCCTCGGGTCCTGCGCCGGCTGCCCGATCCTCGAGCGGGCGCCCGGTGGCGGTCGCGGTCGAGAGGAAGGACGTCAGGTACCGCCCGGCGACCTTCCCGGGCGGCCACCAGAGCGCGCCATGCGACGACGTTCCGGGAGCGGGGAGGAGCCGATGTTCCCGGCGGCCGCCCGCACCGAGCTCGGCGCGAAGGTACAGCGGCCGATCGCCGGTCAGCAGCAGCCCGCGCAGAACGGGCCGGAACGGCTCGGGCAGGCCGACCGTTCCGACCTGCGCCGCGATCACCTCCGCGACCGCGTCCGCCTGCTGAGCGGCCAGGCCGCCGTGCTTCACGGGGTATGCCGTCGCGTCGCCGGCGGCGAAGACATCTGAACAGCCGTACACACGGCCGTGTTCGTCGACGGGGATGAACCCGTCGTCATCGTGCGGGAGCCCGGAGATGCGCGGGCCGACCAGCTCGGGCAGGGCCACGACGACGTCGGCGCGCAGAAGGTCGCCGCTCTCGAGGCGTAGCGAGTGCTCGAATGCTGCGACGGCCGCTGCGCTCGTGATGAGCTCGACGCCCGCCCGGTCGAGCTCGCGCCGGAGCGCCTCGCTCGCCGCGGGGCCGAAGACCTCGAGCGGCTCGTGCTCACCGGTGGCGACCGCGATGTCGGGCTCGACGATGCCGCGGTCGCGCAGCGTGGCCGCGCTGAGCAGGGCGAGCTCGTAGAGAGGGAGGAGCCATCGCACGCCCGCTGGGGCGGCGAAGACCAGGCGCTGGGAGGGATCCAGGCCGATCCGGCCGATCGCCTGCTCGACGATCCCGGCGCTCATCGGGCCGCGGAAGGTCAGCGCGCCCGGGACGGCTTCGCGCGAGCGGGCGCCGGTGGCGACCACGAGGAAGTCGTACGGGACATAGTCGCCGTCGCGCGTGAACACGTGATGCTTCGCCGGATCGACCGACGCCAGGGCGTCACGGTGCAGCCGGACACCGAGGTCGTCGGCCAGCTGCTTGAGGTCGACCCGAGCAGCGGGCGCACCGCCGAAGGGCGTCGCGACGGCTGACGGCCGGTGGACGAGCTCCGCCGCCGGGGCCAGCAGCTCGACACCGACACGTGAGCTGGCGAGCTCGCGCAGAGCGAGCACGCATTCGAGCGCAGCGACGCCTGCGCCGGCAACCAGTACGCGCTTCATGGGGCCTCCGTGACTTGGGGGACTCGCGCCGGCTCGCCGGTGAGGGCGGCAGGACGGCGGGGCATGACGAGAACGGGATGCGGAGCGCCCTCGGTCAGGCTCTCCGAGACGCTGCCGAGCAGCGCGCGATGCATCGGCCCGTAGCCGCGTGATCCCGTCACTAGGAGGTCGACGACGCCGTCGCACGCCCGGTGGATCACGTCGCTTGGCTCGCCATGAAGCAGCAGCGTGCGCGGGTTCACACCGGCAGGCGCGGTATCGGCCGCCGCGTCGAGGACCGCCTCGGCATGCAGGCGCGCCTCACTCCGCAGCGACTCCGAGTGGATTTGAGGAAGCGCCCACAGCAGCGTCACGGCTGCGCCGCAACGAGCCGCGATCCGATGGCCGGCATCGAGCGCTGCAGAGGCCTCTGGGGAGCCGTCGAATGCGATGCCGATGTGGCGGAAGTCGTCTATCTCGCGACAGTCGCCGGGGGCGACGGCGACCGCGCACGGGGCGCCCTGCAGCAGGCGGCCGGCGGTGCGCTCGAGCCGTATGCGACCAGCCTCGCCGTGACCGCTCGAGCCGATGACGATCAGGTCGGCGTGCTCGACCTCTGCCAGCTCGGTGAGGCCACGTGCCGCGGAGGGGGCAACGGGCGCGCGCTGCCGCACGTGGACGCCCGGCGGGATCATCGTCGCGCGGGCGTCGGCGAACATCGACGCGACCTCTTCGGGCACGGGCGCGTCTGGCCGCCGCACATGCGGGGCGACGTGCCAGCGCCGGCCGGTCACGGTGCACGCGAGCGTCAGCACTCCCTCGAGCGGATCGCGCAGTCGGAGCGCGAGTGCGAGTGCGTCTACGCCCTGCGGCGAGCCGTCGAAGGCAACAACCACGCGGTGGAAGCTCATGGTTGGAGCCTCCCGCGATCGAGCGTGTGGTTCATCCGTTGCATCCCGCGCCCGATCGCGGAGGACTACCTACTCTGGCCGCGCGTCGCGTGGGCGGCGGCGAGATCCAGCGCGATGGCGAGGATCAGCGTCGCCGCCCAAGCGTTCACGGGGTTGGCCTCGAGCGGCTCGTGACCGCCGATGGTGTTGGCGATCAGCCAAGTAACGAACCAGACGAACGTCATGGCGTGATCGCGACCTTCACGACGCCGTCACGCTGGTTGCCGAACAGCTCGTAGGCCTCCTCGATCTGCGCGAGCGGGAAGCGGTGCGTGATGAGCTTGGAGAGGTCGAGCCGGCCGTGCCGGACGAGCTCCATCAGCGTGCGCATCCGCTCCTTGCCGCCAGGGCAGAGCGTGGTCAGGATCTGCTTGTCGCCGATTCCGTAGACGAACGGCTCGACAGGGACCTCGAGCTTGCCGCCGTAGACGCCGAGACTCGAGACGATGCCGCCAGGCCGGGTGGCCTCGAGGCACCACTGGAACGTCTCCTGCTTCCCGAGCGCCTCGATGGCGACGTCGACGCCGCGTCCGCCGGTGAGCCGCTTGATCGCCGCCACCGGGTCCTCCTGGGCGAAGTCGACGACCTCGTCGGCGCCCATCTCGCGGGCGAGGTGCAGGCGCTTCTCGATCGCGTCGATCCCGATGATCAGCGACGCACCCTTCAGCCGGGCGCCTGCCGTCGCGCAGAGGCCGATCGGGCCCTGGGCGAAGACGGCGACGGTCTGGCCAATGCTGACCTGAGCGGACTCGGCGGCCGAGATGCCGGTCGAGGCGATGTCGGCAAGCAGTACGCACTGCTCGTCGCTGAGGTCGTCGGGGATCTTGGCGAGGTTTGCCTGCGCGTAGGGGACGCGGAAGTAGTCGGCCTGGACGCCGTCGATCGAGTTCCCGAGGCGCCAGCCGCCGATCATCTCCCACTCGTCGCGGTGCCCGGAGCACTGCGCCTCGACGTGGTTCTGGCAGAAGAAGCAGGTGCCGCACGGGCTGATGGCGCCGACAAGCACGCGGTCGCCGACCTCGTAGCCCTCGACGGCGGTGCCGAGCCGCTCGATGACGCCGACCGGCTCGTGGCCGATGATGCGACCGGGGGCGACCGGATACTCGCCGCGCAGAATGTGCACGTCGGTGCCGCAGATGGTGGTCATCGCGACGCGCACGAGCGCGTCGTTGGGACCGCAGTCCGGGATCGGCCGCTCGTGGAGCGCTATGCGGCCCGGGCCCTCGAACACGGCCGCACGCATGGTGCCCTTCGCGTCGCTGCCACGGGACTGTTGCTGGGTGAGGGTCGACATCTGGCTACCTCCTGGACGCCATGCGCGCGCCGCTGATCGGTTTGGTCATGACCAAGCCTCCGACCTGAGCAGCGGGCGGGCATCCGGGCGGTCCCGCACGACGGCCGCGTGCGGACTACTGAGTCGGTCGGTTCAGCGCTGCGGTTTTGTGCGGACACGGTCGAGCAGCTCGCCCGGATCCATTCGCACGCGCGCCGATCGACACTGCCCAGTGTGAGCAACCCAAGTTCTACGAGGAGGACAGCATGTCCAAGCTCTATAGCTACGCCGGGATCGCCGCCAGCGTCGTCCTGATCGCCTTCGGGATCGGGTCGGTGTACATGGGGTTCGACGGTCGTGATCGTGTGCGCGACGACCTCGCCCGCGAGCAGATCGTCGGCACCGAGGACTCCACGATCCCAGGCCAGAAGGTCGACACCGGCAGCGAGGCCCAGGCCTTCGCGAACGTGATGCGCAAGCACACGATGGAGGCCACGGGCGGCCTGACGTATGCGCAGATGGGCCGGTTCCTGGACGAGAACGGCAAGCCGACGTCCGACGAGAAGGCCGCCGCGGTCGACCCCAAGACCGGTAAGCCGGTCGAGAACGGCCTGCGCAACATGTGGGTGAACGAGACCGCGCTGACGACCGCGCTCAACACGGCGTACTTCGCCGAGAGCGTGGCGACCTTCGCGATCGTGATGGGTGTCGCGCTGCTGTTGACCGGCATCGGCTTCCTCGTGCTCACCGTCCGGCTGCTGGTGCCGGCGGGCGAGCGCGCCAAGACCGCGCGAGGGGCGGCATCCGCCATCCCCACCACCAGCTAGTCCTCCTCGACCGGCGAGGGGACCTCGCACGGACACCAGCGGCCCCGGCCTCGCACCAGCGAGCCGGGGCCGCTTCACGTTCCGAGATTGCGCAGAACCCGCAGCATGGATGCGGAGCGGCACGGATGGCATGTGGCCGCGATCGCGCGAAGCTGGTGCCATGGCCGACGCTGCTGCTACTCGCGGTGCGGCCCTCGAACTCGCGGGCCTGCGCCGGACCTTCGAAGAGGTCGTCGCTCTGGACGGGCTCAGCTTCTCGGTTCCGCGCGGTACGTTGTTCGGCTTCGTCGGGCGCAACGGGGCGGGAAAGACGACGACGATGCGGATCGTCTGCGGCCTGCTCGCCGCCGACGCCGGCTCGGTGACGTGGCGCGGCGAGACGATCGACGCGCGGGTGCGTGAGCGGATCGGCTACATGCCGGAAGAGCGCGGGCTGTACCCGAAGATGCGCGCTCGCGATCAGCTCGAGTACTTCGGCGTGCTGCACGGACTCTCGCACTCGCAGGCGCGAATCGCGGCCGACGAATGGCTCGAGCGGCTCGGCCTCGGCGATCGTTCCGGCTCACGGATCGAACAGCTGTCGCAGGGCAACCAGCAGCGCGTGCAGCTCGCGGCGGCGCTCGTGCATCGGCCGGACCTGCTCGTGCTCGATGAGCCGTTCTCCGGGCTCGATCCGATCGTCTGCGACCTGCTCACCGAAGTGCTGCGCGAGCAGGCGGCGCGCGGCGTGCCGGTCCTCTTCTCCTCGCACCAGCTCGAGCTGGTCGAGCACATCTGCGAAGCGGTCGCGATCATCGACCACGGCCGCCTCGTGGCCTGCGGGCCCCGGCCGACGGCAGGGTCGTCGTCTTCTGCAACACAGGAGGTGTCGACGGACGCGGTGCGCCGGGGCTCCTGCCCTTTCCGACAGGTCGACTGGAACACGTAAGGGTCGGCGTGATCCCCGGGGTATAGGCGCAGGCCCTCTCGCATTGTCGGGCCGGGATGTCGGTCCGGATCGCGTCATCCGAGAAGCCGAGCACGCGTCGAAGCACGGCCCACGCGAGCAGCTCCTCGCCGGCGCCACCGCGATCGCCGTGCGTCGGCGCCGCTAGAAGCGACTACGCGCTGTCCAGCGGCGAGGCTGCTCGGCGGGACGCGGAGCGACAGGTGTGCGCGTTTTCCCGCATGCGGTCCCAGTGGCTTACCCGGATGTGACCGGCGCCAGAGAGCAGGACACTCGCAGGGCTCTATTCCCCCCATTGAAGGAGGCGACCATGTCCGCCGCCCTCCACCGCGCAGACCCGCACAGCCCGCACGAGGGCACGTTCGCCGATTGGATCGAGAACGTGGCCGCCCTCATGGTGCCCGCATGCGGAGCCGTGATCGCGGGCGTGATCATCGTCCTGATGGTCATCCTCTGATCCGCGGCGCGCAACAGCAAGATCGCCGACAGCTGTTCATGAGCCAGGCGACCGTCGAAACGCACCTTCGCCCGCGTGCCGATGACGCTCGACCTCCGCGACCGCGACCGCGGCCGAGCCGCCGCCCTCGGCTATGAAGACGGCGCTGGTACACCCGGGCAGCTCCCAGGGACATAGCACGCCGCAAGAGGGTGCAAGATCCTGCTCTGGCGGGCGGCAGTTGGTGGCGCACGCCCGCCGAGTTGCCACGAGGAGAGCGCGACGGGCTGTCCGGCTGTTGGGCAGGTCCCACGCGATCAGCTGTGCGCCGTTTCAGCGACGTCCGCGGGGGAGGTTCTCGAACCTCCCGCGCGGGCCGTGACTGTCAGCCGTTCAGTCCGGCTGACCGGGCTGTAGCGGTCCGATGCGGTAGGGGCGCATCATCTCGTTGTCTTCGTGTTCGACGATGTGGCAGTGCCAGACGAACTGGCCGGCGTTGGTGAACCGCAGCCGCAGTCTGGTCACCTGGCCCGGGAAAGCGATGACGGTGTCCTTCCACCCGTTCTCCCAGGGCTCGGGCGGCGTCGGTGCCGAGCCTGCGTCCACCTGAACGGTGCCGGTCGCCTCGTCGACCGTGATCGCCTGCCGGTTCACGACTTGGAAGGCGACCTCGTGGATGTGCATCGGGTGGGCGTCGGCAGTCGCGTTGTAGAACTCCCAGAGTTCGGTGGCGCCGACGGCGGGGTTCTCGGTGACGTCGTCCTCCCACCGCTTCGCCGTCAAGTGTGCCGTTCCGATGTTCGGATCGCCCGTGACGGTGCCCAGCCGAGCCTCGGCCGGCGCGTCCTCGAAGAACTCCGACATCTGCTCCTGCAGCGCCAGCGGTCGGGGTGTGCCGCCGGTGAGGCCGGTGATGGCCGGAAGGACCAGGAACTGTGGCGGCGTGGTCGGGTCGGGCGCCACCGCGGGCACGACGCGGAACTGGATCACCTGGCCGGTGCTGTCCGGGTCGGCGCTGTCGAAGTCATCGTCGGGCTGACCGCCGCCGAACGGCTCGTCGGGGCCGACGTTGCTGAGGACGTAGTTGCCCACCGGCACGTCGGTGAAGTCGACGATCAGGTCGGCCCGCTCCGCCAGGCCTATGAGCAGCCGACCGCCGTGGTCGGCGGTGAGGTTCACCGGCGCGCCCAGGAAGCCGCCCTCGTTGCCGATCTGCCAGACGTCGACGCCGGGGATGTTGCTGAAGTCCAGGATCAGGAAGCGGGACTGGCAGCCGTTGAGGAACCGCAGGCGGTAGCGTCGCTGCTCCACCGTCTGGAACGGCCAAGTGTTCCCGTTGACCATGATCATGTTGCCGAAGAACTCCGGGTTCCAGATCGGCGAGACGTCGGTCTCGGGGATGTAGGGACCGGTGATGCCGTCGAAGAACGCCCGCGTGTCGGGGTAGAACAGGGAGCCGTCGGCGTTGAACGAGCGGTCCTGGACCGCGATCGGGATCTCGTAGTAGGTCTTGTTGGACGGGAACGCGTCCCTTTCGTTCGGCGCGGGGCTGGGAAGCACGGCCGTCGCGCCGGAGCGGCTGTCCAAAACGGCCTTGTCGCCTTCGGGGCCGCCGCGGACCAGGAAGAAGCCCGCCGGGCCCGCGTACACGTTCAGCCGCGTCATGCCGAGCGTGTGGTCGTGGTACCACAGCGTCGACTCGCGCTGGTCGTTGGGGTACTGGAAGGTCGCGAACCCCGGGCCCCACGCGACGCCGAAATCCGACGCCGCCTTGCCGGCGAAGAAGTCGTACCAAGTGCCCTCGGCGGCGTAGCCGGCGGGGATGTTGTTCGCCGCCGGCAGGTACCAGGCCTCGGCGTAGCCGTCGCTCTCGTCGCCCACCCCGGCCGCGCCGTGCAGGTGCGTCACGATCGGCACCGGGCCGGTGTAGCGACCGGGTGTCGAGTCAAACGCCGGGCGCATATCCCGGCGCGCGGCCCCACCGGGCGGATTGGCCCAGTGCAGCGTCGGATCCACGGGCAGCAGATGCGGCAGGTAGTTGCCGTCGGCGTCCACCAGCTCATTGATCCACTTGACCCGCACCGGGCGTTTCCACATCGACTCGATCGTCAGCGACGGCGCGTGGTGCATCAGGAGCCCCCTGCGACTTGCCGACTTGACCGCCCCATACCCCCAGACGGTCGTGGCCGGCAGGCCCACAGGCAGGATCTGCTGCGAGAACTGCCGCATCGAGATCTCGTAGTAGTCGGCCGGCTTGCCGCCCGGCATCGTGATCGTCCGAGCCCGCGGCATCGCCGGTGGGATCAGCAGCGGCGACTGGAATTTCGGAACGTCGGCTGGATCCAGCGTGCCGCCGGGGATCTGGGCCAACGCCTCCGGTGCGCTCATGCCCGGAGACCGTCCGAACAGGTAAAAGCCGGCGCCGGCACCGCCGACCCATGCGACAAACACACGCCGCGAAAAGCGCGTGGAGTCCGACATCACTGGGCTCCTCTCCTACGTTCGAGCCCTGCCTCCACGCGAGTATCGTCGCCTCCCGCGCCATCGCGAATCCGTAGAAGTCCGAGTTCTCGCACGCGGGAAGAACGCAGGGGCTGCCTGGGACTCGCACTACGAACATATGTTCGTAGTGCTGGAGCGATGGTTCGTGCTCGCCTATCCCTGGCCCTCCCCGATGATGCAGACCTCGTGGCTCGGACGGAGGCCGTGAGCGAGTGCTCGAGCTCGACGCGCGCCAGGACCGGCACACACTTGCGCCGGAGGCTCAAGCAGGCGAGACCAAGACCTTCCCTCCTGAACCACTGCGAAGAGCGGGCACGCAGTTGCATCACGATGCTCGATTGCCCACGAGCGGAGTTCGGCGGCTTGATCGAGCGCTGTGCTCTCGATTGGCAAGCTGGCTCGTGGACAGGCGAGCTACTACCTCCAGCAGGCCAAGCGTCGCGTCGATCGTCCCCGGAGTGTCGCGAGCGGCATCGAGGACTACTACCTCGCCGGTCCGGAGGCTGCGGGTGGGTGGCTCGGAGGCCTCACGCGAGCCCTCGAGCTCGGAGGACCGGTGGGGGAGCGCGAGCTCCGGCTCGTGCTCGATGGTCGGTCGCCGGACTCCGGTGACCTGTTGACGCGGCGTCCGCTCCGCGTCCCGGGGTTCGACGTCACGTTCTCAGCGCCGAAGTCCGTGAGCGTGCTATTCGGCATCGCCGACCACGGCGTCCGCTCGCACGTCCAGCGGGCACACGACGTCGCCGTGCGGGAAGCGTTCGCGTACCTGGAGCGCGAGGCGGCGATGACGCGACGGGGTCGAGACGGCCGTGAGCTGGTGCGCGGGCAAGGACTGCTCGCCGCGGCGTTCCTGCACCGAACCTCGCGCGCGGGCGACCCCCAGTTGCATACGCATGTCCTCATCTCGAACCTCACGCGTTCGGCGGATGGCGTCTGCGCGAGGCGCTGAAACGCCCTGGCCGAGGTGCCCGCGCGGCGTCGCGACATCAAGGCGCTGCGGGTCACCGGCTTCAGCTACCAGGAGATCGGCGAGATGCGCGGCCTGACCTACCCGCGCGTGAATCGCATGATCGCCGAAGCCGACGCGGTTCTGCGTACCACCACGCGCGACAGGCCCCGCCAAACCTGCGTCGGCGAGACGCGGCTGTTCAGCTGGGGTGCTCGCGGCTGAGTGTGTGGGCGGCAAGGACGCAGATCGCGATCAGGGCAGCGGTGATCGAGAGCGGGAGCACGAGGTCGACGTGGACCACGAGCAGCGCGCCGAGAAGCGCGCCGGTGAACATAGTCGTCACGGCGATCAGGCGACGGGCGGGGTGGCCTCCGGGGCCGCCCGCGATTCGGGAGTCAGCCGCGATGCCGGTCAGTGTGAGACCGTGGTGGTGAGGTCGGGGACCGCGAGCCGGCGCGCCGTCGCGTCCGGCCGGCCGCTCTGAATCGCGACACTAGAACATCGCGTGCAGGTGGTCGTCGTGGTGGGGCCAGCGCATCACGCCGGCCGGCGCGGCCATCCGGACGTGCGTGCCGATCAGCACCCGGTAGGCGCCGGCGCCTCGCATCGCGCGGACGAGCTCGCGGGCGAGCCGCAAGTCGACCTGGGCAACGGCGTGCGGCTCACGGAGCCGGCCGTCGCGGCGCGGGAAGTAGAGGTCGATCTGGCGGCCGTTCTCGTGCGTGGAGTGCCCGTCGATCTCGCCGCCATGGCGCAGGCTCACGTCGCCGACGGCCACCTTCGGGGCGCCGGGGTTGCGCCGCCGGTAGGAGGCCAGCCCGTGCAGGACCGCGCGCACGACGCGGCAGTCGCCCCAGCGGGTGCGTGAGGAGCCGCCGATGCGCTGCTCACGGAAGTTCCAGGCGAAGTGGTCCGGGCCGGACGCTGGGAAGAGCACGCCATGCACGAGCCGGCCGCTGCCCGGTGAGCCGATCGAGCGCGACGGGTGCAGACGGCAGTCGGGGAGGACGTTCGCGCTCGCGGCCGGCGCAGCGGCGCAGGCGACGACGAGAAGGAGCAGGGCAGGGAGGGAGCGGACCATCGACCGAGTCTTGGCTGGGCCGCTCCGGGTCGCAATACGTCGCGGTTCTCGCCTGAGAGCAGGACGTTGTTGAGCAGGCCGGCGCCAGGCGTCAGCGTGACTCGAATCCTCGCTCCCCAACTCATGAGGTACACGATGTCCCGACGTTCAATGTTGCTCCTGCCCGCGGTGATCGCCGCGCTCGCCATGCCCGCCGCGTCGGCGCTCGCCGGCGAGGAAGACGGCGACTCCGGCTCTCCGTCGCTGGAACAGCCGCGCAACTGCGTGTCCGAGCGCAGCGCCAAGGTCACCGTCAGCGGTGACGACATCGCCACTGTCGCGTTCTACGTCGACGGCAAGCGCGTAAAGCGTGTGGCCCAGCCGGCCGCCACAGGCCGCTATGTGTTCGCGATGCGGTGCTCGAGCCTGAGCGCCGGCGCCCACCGCGGCCGTGCCGTCGTGACCGACACGTCCGGCGGCAACTCGACGCTCCGGTTCACGATCGCCCGCGCTGCGCAGGCGTCGCCGCGCTTCACCGGGTGAGACTCCTGCGGGGAACGGCGCTCGTCGCGACCTTGGCGGTCGCGGCGGGCGCCGCGCCTGCGCTGGCGCAGGCTCCGGCCGAGCGGCTCTCGGACGAGACCACCTTCACGCGCTTGGCCGGCGCCACCGTGCGCGCCCAGGTGTACGTCCGGCCGTCGATGACTGCACGGCGCGTGGGCCGCCTACGCCTGCTCACCGAGGACGGCTTCCCCGAGGTGTACGTCCTGCTCGCCCAGCGGCAGGACGCCGCCGGCATCCCCTGGGTCCGGCTGCGGCTACCGCAGCGGCCGAACGGCGCCACCGGCTGGGTGCAGCGCGCCGCGCTCGGCCCCTTGAGTCTCGTCCGCACCCGGCTCGTGGTGAACCGCCGAACGCTGCGCATCACATTGTTCGACCACGGCAGGCGGCGCTTCCGGGCGCCGGTCGGCGTCGGCGCGCCCGGCACCCCGACGCCCAAGGGCTCGTTCTGGATCCGCGAGAAGTTCCGCGTCAGCGGCAACTCGCTGTACGGCACGCACGCGATGGGGACGGCGGCCTACTCCGACGTGCTCACCGACTGGCCCGGCGGCGGCATCATCGGGATCCACGGCACCGACCAGCCCGGCCTGATACCCGGCCGGCCGTCGCACGGCTGCATCCGAGTCCGAAACCGGGACATGGAGCGGCTCTACGACCTGACGCCGATCGGCACGCCGCTGCTGATCAGGTGAGGCCGGTGCGGGCGTCCCACTCACGCGCGCTGTAGGAGGGACTCCGAGATATCCCAGAGTCGGTCCGCCTTAGCAGGGTCGAGGGCGTAGGAGGCGACGCCGATCCCGTCGGCGCCCCGGTGGTCGACGGTCGGGGCTTCGTTGCAGTCGTCGAAGTAGCGCCCGCCGATCCCTTCGAGGTCCGGCGACGTCGCGAGCAGGACGGAGGTGGCCGCGCCCTGCTCGGGCGTCTTCTCACGGCGCGCGTGGAGGACGGCACGCGCATCGTGCACGTCCGCGACGACGGCGTCGGAGGCGCCCAGCGCACCGGCAGCGGCATCACCGGGCTGAGGGACCGGCTCGCCGCCCTCGACGGCAAGCTCCGGGTCGAAAGCGCAGCCGACGCCGCACGGTGGTCGCCGCGACCATCCCAGTACCCGGGTAGCGGGGTGCATTTCACGCGGGATTCACATGACGGCGGATCGACGTCGCCATCGTGCGGCGCATTCCCGACCGAGGAGCATCCATGCCTGACCCGACATCCGCCTCCCTGGTATCGCGCCGCTCGCTGTTGAGCCGTTCAGCAGCGTCGGGGTTGAGCATCGCGCTGATCGGCAGCGTGGACGGCCTGTTCGGCACGAGCGCGTCGGCCGCACCCGGCAACGGGCGCGGCAAGCCAGGCCCCCCGGGCTACGGCCCGCTCGTGCCCGATCCCGCCGGCATCCTGTCGCTGCCGGCCGGCTTCACGTACACGATCGTCGCCAAGTCCGGCGCGACGAGGCTCGAGTCCGGGCACGTGACGCCCGACGATCCGGACGGGATGGCGACGTTCGTCCGCCATGGCGGCAACGGCAGCGTGCTCGTCAACAATCACGAGATCGGCGGCAGCGAGCCCAACGGCGTCCCCGCGATCCCGGGCTTCGTCTACGACCCGAGGGCGCGCGGCGGCACCACCACGATCGAGGTCGACAAGGACGGGAACCGCGTGCGCGAGTACGTCAGCCTCGCCGGGACCCACAACAACTGCGCCGGCGGCGGCACACCGTGGAGCACGTGGCTGACCTGCGAGGAGACCGAGTCCTCGCCGTCCGGCAGCAGCCTCCGCCACGGCTACGTGTTCGAGGTCGACCCCTACGACCAGGACGCCAACCGCGACCCGAAGCCGATCAAGGCGCTCGGGCGGTACGCGCACGAGTCCTGCGTGGTGGACCCGCATACCGGCGCGATCTACCTCACCGAGGACGCGACCGCGCCGAACGGCCTGCTGTTCCGCTTCACCCCGCCGGATTCGGCCCTGCCGCTCGGCAATGGCTCGCTGCGCGACCTCTCCGACACGGCAGGGACGCTCGAGGCGATGAAGGCCTCCACGCCGGGCGGCGCGCACGTGCCGGACCTCTCGGTGGCGAGCGAGCCGGGGACCACGTATCGCGTCGACTGGGTCGACGTGCCCGACCGCGACGCGACGACGACGTCGGTGCGCAAGCAGTTCAGCGACGGCCAGATAACCCGCAGCCGCAAGCTCGAGGGCATGTGGTGGGGCGACGGCGGCGCCTACTTCGTGGCGTCGTTCGCGCGCACCTCGGACGGCAGCGCCGCCCAGCACGACGGTCAGGTGTGGTTCTACGACCCGCTCGATTCCACGCTCGAGCTCAGGCTGTGGTTCGCCTACACGCCGGCCGACCAGGACAACGACCCCGACGGGCCGGACAACATCACGGTCTCGCCCTACGGCGGCGTGATCATCGCCGAGGACGGCGACGGCAGGAACCACCTCGTCGGCTCATCCGACAGCGGCGAGGTCTTCTACTTCGCCCGCAACGAGCTCGAGGGGGACAGCGAGTTCACCGGCCCGACGTTCTCGAACGACAAGAAGACGCTGTTCGCCTGCGTCCAGACCCCGGGGCACGTGTTCGCGATCCAGGGGCCGTTCCACAAGCAGCGCTAGCGAGACCGTGAGCACCCGGGGCGGCGCGGATGCCGCCCCGGGGTGCCACGGATCAGACGCCGATCATGCGCAGGGCCGCCATCGCCTCACGGCGTGGCGACGGGGCTGCGATTGCCGGCGCGGTCGACCGCCCTGACGCCGGCCTGGACGTTGTCCTTGGCAACAGCGCGAACCCGCCGACGACCACCGCCGCAGCGACCAGCATCACTACTCGAAACCTGGACATAGGTCCTCCCTGCTCGGCGCCGCCGCGTCCCCTGCGCGAGCCGGCCGGCGCCAGATCTCCCCGCGCGCCCCGTTCCGTGCGCGGATGTGAGACGCACCTGCCCCGTCGCCGTGAAGCTGAACAGCGTCGTCCGAGCGGTGACTCGCGAGCTGGTAACCGTCGGTCGGGCTCGAGCTCACCGATTTTTCTGCGAGGCGCATGCTGGACGCCGTCGATCGAGCTCAGGTTGCGCGGTCAGAATTGGGCCTCCGCGCGTCGGCCGGAGCGAGGTAGGGTCATTGGATCTCTACGACGGTCTTCGACCCGCTCACCGCCCGCGGCGACGAGCTGTATGACGTGTACCGCCGGCTGCGCGCCGGGGCGCCCGCGTATCGCAACGAGGAGCGCGGCTTCTGGGCGCTGTCGCGGTTCGCCGACGTCCAAGCCGCGGCGCGCGACTGGACGACCCACTCGAGCGCGAACGGCGTGAACCTGGACGACACGCTGTCGCTGACCGGCGCGGGCAACTTCATCTCCGCCGACCCGCCCGATCACGACCGGCTGCGGCGCGTCGTGCGGCACGCGTTCACGCCCGCCCGCGTGCGTGAGTTCGAGGAGGCGGTGCGGGACGAAGCCCGGCGCGCGGTCCGCGCGTGCGGCCGCGGTCGCATCGATGCCGCCGACCGCCTGGCCTGGGCCGTGCCCGTTCGGGTGATCGCGCGGCTGCTCGGGGCCGACCACGTCGACCCGACGGTGCTGGCGGAGCTGCTCAAGCGCATCGTCCATCGCGACGAGGGCAGCGAGACGGTCGGCGCCGGCGCGGCCGCCGCCGCTCGCGAGCTGGGCGACTTGTTCGCTGACCTGGCCGAGCGCCGGCGCACGCGGCCCCGGGCGGACCTGATGAGCGACATCGTCGGCGCCGAGCAAACCGGTGCGCTGCGTCCCGGCGAGCTGCGCGGCCTGTTGATCCTGCTCTTCGTAGCCGGCACCGAGACGGTCGCCGACTTCATCGGGAATGCGCTCGTCGTCCTGCACGACCACCCGGCCCAGCGCGCGGTGCTGGCCCGAGACCCGGCGCGCATTCCCGACGCGGTCGAGGAGATCCTGCGGTTCGAGTCGCCGGTCCAGCACCAGGTCCGCACCGCGACGCGCGCGGTCGAACTCCACGGCGCGCCGATCGCGGTCGGCGATCGCGTCGTGCTGCTGTGGGGCGCGGCCAATCGCGACGAGCGCCGCTGGGAACGGGCGCACGAGCTCGACCTCTCGCGGCCGGTCCAGCGCAACCTGGCGTTCGGTGAGGGCATCCACCACTGCCTCGGCGCGCCGCTCGCACGGCTCGAGGGCCGAGTCGTGCTCGAGGAGGTCCTGACGGCGATGCCCGAGTACCGGATCGCCGGGCCGGTCGAACGCGTCCCGACCCACAACACGCGCGGTATCGCGCGCCTGCCGGTGGAGGCGTGACCGCCCCCTGATCAGCCGAACGGATGATGGCTGGCGACCTCGGAATGTGCCACGTTGGCGCTATGACCACCGTGCGGCTTCCGGGCGTCGAGTTCGAGCCCGGTGCGCGTCGTGCCCAGCTGCTCGAGGCGGCCAGATTGCATCGTTCGAACCCGCGTCTGCCCCGTTCGCGGCGCTCAGGCCAGCTCGGCCGAGCGCGGGTAGGCGACCGACGCGTCGGTGGGCACGTCGACCCGGCGCCATGCGGACGGCCGACAGCGCACGCCGCAGCGCGCTCCACGCCGCCGAAGCGTGGGCCGCCGCCGGCGTCGACGAGCGTGCAGCAGCCGTCGGCACGACGTGGAACGCTGCGCGGATGGACGGTTCGACGGCGGTCGACGCTCAGGCGCTGCGGGCCGCACGCGTGCCTTGAACTCGCCCGAGCTCTACCCGCGCTTCAGCGGCGCCGAGATGGAGCGCCGGCGCTCGGCGATCGTGCGCGTCATGGCCGAGCGCGAGGTCGACCACCTGCTGATCTACGGTGCGAACCGATTCGGGACAGCGGTCGGGTGGCTCACGCGCTGGCCGGTGACGCGCGAGGCGTACGTCGTCGTCACCCCCGGCGAGCCGGACATCCTGTTCGTCGACTTCTACAACCACGTGCCGAATGCCCGCCGGATGGCCACCGAGGCGGACGTGCGGGCGTGCGAGGGGCGAGGCGTCGAGCTCCCGCTCGCCGCGCTGCGGGAGCGCGGCGCCACCGGGCGGCATCTCGGCGTAATCGGGCCGTTGCCGTGGCGCGCCGCGGGCGCGTTGGCGGATGTGGCCGGCGCGCTCGTCAGCCTCGACGCCGACTACACGCGGCTGCGGCTCGTCAAGTCCGCCGAGGAGCTCGAGTGGCTGCGGATCGGCTGCGAGCTGACCGACCGCGGGCTCGGGGCGCTGCGCGCCGGCGCTCGCCCGGGGGTCGACGAGCGTGAGCTGGGGGCATTCGTCGAGGCCGCTTATCTCGCCGACGGCGGCACCACCCACATCCACTACTTCGCGGCCACGCCGATGGACCGGCCGGCGATGGCCGTGCCCGCGCAGTGGCCGTCGGGGCGCCGGCTCGAGGCGGGCGACGCGCTCGTGTGCGAGCTCAGCGCCTCGTGGTGGGACCACCCCGGGCAGGTGCTACGGACGTTCACGGTCGCGGCGGAGCCGACGGCGCTCTACCGCGAGCTGCATGACGTCGCAGAGGCGGCGTTCGACGCCATCGCCGCCCGGCTGCGCCCGGGGGCGACCGCGGCGGAGCTGGTGGAGGCTTCCGGCGTGATCGAGGACGCGGGCTTCACGATCCGCGACGACCTGGTCCACGGCTTCGTCGGCGGCTACCTGCCGCCGGTGCTCGGAAGCCGGAGCCGCGCGCTCGGCGCGATGCCGGACTTCACCTTCGAGGCGGGCATGACCGTCGTCGTGCAGCCGAACGTCGTCACGCGCGACGAGACCGCGGGCGTTCAGACCGGCGAGCTGCTGCTTGTCACCGAGAGCGGCGCCGAGCGGCTGCACGCGGCGCCGCGCGGGTTGCTCCCCGTGGGATAGCTCACGGACCCTTGATCGTGTCGACGCCGTAGAGCCCATGACATGGCTCGCGGATCGCGCCGAAGCCGCGGGTCTGCGGGGCGCGGCCGTAGCCGCGCCCCCCAAAGCATCTATGGCACCGCGACCCTGATCCGGTCGAGGTCAGGCGCGCCCGCGTTGTCGTTGAAGAACCGGATCGAGTTGGCTCCCGCCGCCAGGGTCACGGGGAGCTTCGCCGTCACCGGGTCGTTCGAGCTCGTGCCCGTCAGCGGCACCGCGACCGCCGGCCCGCCGTTCACGCTGACGTAGAACGTCCGCGTGCCGCTGACCGTGTAATCCATGTACAGGTCGTACTGGCCCGCGGCGTCGACAGTGATCCCGTTGACGGTGAGGTGGTTCTCCGGGAGGCTGCCGATGAAGCGCACCTTCCTGCCGCCCGAGCACAGGAAGCATCCCGTCGACGCCGCCTGGCCGCTGAACGTGTTCGACGACGCCTCGGCCTCGATCTCGGACACGACGCCCGGCGGGATCACGTCCACCTGCAGCGACCCGCTGGACTGCTGCGGGCGGCCGAAGGCGCCGAACGTCGCCCGGACCGGCAGCTTCCGCATGCCGGGAGTCGCGTCCGCGGGCACCGTGACGGTCCAGGAACCCGTCAGCGTCTGCCCCGACTCCAGGCGCTTCACGGTCGCCGGGCCGGGCTCCATGGTCCAGCCGGCCGGAAGCTGCGGCGCCAGCGAGACGTCGTCGACCGGGTCGATGTCGTCGAGGCGGAGCTCGGCCGACAGCGTGAACGTGCCGCCGGGCTTCACGCCGGCGGTGAACGGCTCGACGCCGATCCTCGTCCGAGGCACGTACGACGCCGGCGGCAGCGCCGTGACCGCGATCCGGTCCAGGCCGACCTCGCCGGAGCCGGTGAACCGGATGCTGTTCGCGCCCGCCTTCAGCGGCACGGAGATCGCGGTCCGCACGGGCACGTCCTTGCTCTGCCCACTGACCGGCACGTCGACGGCCGGGGCCCCGTTGACGCTGACCCCGAAAGCGCCCGTGCCGGTGAAGTGGATCGCCAGCCGGTGGTCGCCCGCCTCGGCGGCCTGGATGCCGTCGAGCGTCACCGCGCCGCCGCTGAGCCTGACCTGGCGCCCGTTCGAGCAGGCGTCGCACTGGACCACGGTCGCGGACCCGCTCGTGGTGCCGCGCTCCGCCTCACCCGGGAGTGGGTTCTCGGCGCTGTACGGGTAGCCGTGGCCGACGTACAGCTCGTCGATGGCCAGCTTGTTGTAGTACTCGGGCACCTTCGGCGTGCCCCACGTGCTGAGCACCTCGAGACGGATGTAGCGCGACCGCTGCGGGCCGATGTCGATGAACTGCACGCCGCGGGCGCTCGGCATCGTCGCGGTCTTGACCGGCTCGCCCCAGCGCTTGCCGTCGGCGCTCACGTACACGCGGTAGTCCTTGATGCGCGACGAGTCCTCCGCCCGCCCGAACGTCTCGCGGTTGTAGGTGGGCGACCACTCGCGCTGGTTGATCGCCAGGAACGACGACGGCTTGGGTGCGCCGAGGTCGAGGTCGATCGTCGCCGGCACCTTCCGCTCGGCGTCCCAGTAGCTCAGGTAGCTGCCGTCCGTGAGAGCCGGAGCGGAGGCCTTGATCGTGTGCTGCGGATAGAGGCCCTGCCGGCCGTCGGTGGTGACCTCGAAGACGGTGTCGTACTCGTCCCAGCGGTCGACGCCGAGGATCGTCAGGTAGCCGCCGGACTGGTTGAACCGCAGCGGCGCGCCCGTCCGCACGTCGGAGACCGCGGTGACCTTGTAGCCGTTGTCGCGGACGCGGACCATGTCCTCGAACCGCGGCTTGGTGGTGACGTGGACGTACTGGGTGTCGGGGTCGTCCTTGTCGACCGTGATGACCCCGTGCGCGCCGTCGTTGAACGCGCCGGGCTGCATGCCGCCGTACATGTAGCCGCCGCCCTCGGTCCCGCCGATCGACTTCCAGATCGGCCGGAGGTAGTCCGCCATGAAGTTGTTGAAGGCCTCCTGGCGCGGCGGGAACTTGCCGTTGACCATCGCCGTCTCGGCCATCAGCGACTTGATCGAGGATCCCGCGTTCGTGATGTAGCGGCCGACGCTGAGGTCGTAGTCGACCACCGAGTCGTTGCCGTCCCACCACCACTGGCCGCTGGTGGGCAGCTTGTAGTCGGCCTCGGTCAGGCGCGGCATCGGCGTCCAGACCGCCTGCGGGTAGTCGTAGTCCGGCGTCATGCCGGTCTTCTGCTCGTTCGAGACCGTGTCCATGATCGGCGTGTCCTCGTTGTTGTTGCTCAACAGCCAGGACGGGCGCCGCTCGCGGATCTGCTCGTACAGGTGGTTGCGCTCCCAGTACGCGTTGTCGTTGTCGATCCAGAAGCCCCCGAGGTCCTCGTACTTCTCCATCACCTCGAAGAACAGGTCGTAGCTGTACTCGCCGAAGCCGTCACGCGTCGTGAGGTCGACCTCCTTGCCCTTGTAGGCGGAGTAGGCGGCGGAGTCGAGCGTCTCGATCTTCTGCTCGTTGTGCCACTGCGGGTCGTCGGTCATGTAGAGGATGACCTTCAGGCCCTCGGCCTTTGCCGCAGCGATCGTCTCGCCGAGGAAGTCGCGCTGGGTGGCGCAGCTGCCCGGGATCTTCGAGGGCCACGGCCGCGCGTAGCCGAGACGGCTGTGGAACGTGGTGAGGACGAGGTACGACGCGTGCAGCTTCTGCGCCTCGCGGACCCAGTAGTCCGGGGTCCAGCCGCCGTCGGTGACGGCCTTCTCCCACTCCGCGCAGTCGAGGTGCTTCGGCTCCGTGAACATGCCCCAGTGCAGGAACAGGCCGGCGGTCGAGTTGCGCATCCACTCCTGACGTGGATGCTGCAGCTGCGCCTGAGCAGGCTGAGCCGCGGCCATCCCGATGCCGATGGCCATCACGATCGCGACCAGTGCTGTCCGTCGAGTCATCTCCGCCTCCCAACGATGACGATTCGTCCGACTACTTCATGCGTTCTGCCCGTACACGTGGTCCCTGTACCACTTCGAGCACCCGAAAGATCGGATGTATCAGTCTAGCGCGTCACCTGAGATCGGCGCACGCGATCTTCGGGCCACCGGCGGTGGTGCCGCCCGGCGGGATGGCATGGACCACGATGGACTGCGCCTCGGGGCGCGCGACCCAGTCCGCGCTCCCGCGCGCGTGGGCCACGCCGGCTGAGTTGGCCCGGATCCCGAACATCGGGTCGTCGGTCGACGACAGCCAGAGCTCGTTGGGCGGCATGCTGGGGCCGGCGGGATCGTGCTTGTAGTGGGAGCCGCCGGGGTCCGCCGCCGAGCACGGCGCATTGTGCAGATGCGCCGCGTAGGTCGTCGCCGGTGCGAGCCCCTTGACGACGATCTTGGCTTCCGTGCCGGCGGCGCTCCGCGTCAGCGTCGCGGTTCCGTCGATGTCAAGCCCCATGGCCGTCCCGGCGGGCAGCGTCTGGAACGTACCGCGGACCTTCGTCGGGCCTGCGAGCGCCGGCGCCGCCGAAAGGGCGGCGATGGCGCACGCCAGTATCAAGGTTCTCGAGAGCACGGTGGTCCTCCTTGCCGTCGATCTGGTTTCCGGTGAGGGTAGAGGGACCGCGCCGCCGAACTAGTCGGTCTGGACGACTGGACGAGCCGGCACCGGGAGGCGGAGCCGTCCGAGCAGCGCGATCGCGACCAGCACTCCGGCCGCGGCGAAGATGATCGCGGTCGCGAACGCGGACTGGAAGCCGTTCGTGAGCGCGGCGAGCGGGTCGCTGCCCTCGGCTTGGGAGACGGCGACGGTCGAGAGGATCGCGACGCCGACGGCTCCGCCGATCTGGAACGAGGAGTTGTTGAGCCCCGAGGCCAGCCCCGCGTCGGCCTCGGCGACGCCGGCGAGCGAGCCGATCGAGCCCGCGACGTACGCGGCGCCGAGGCCGGGGCCGAAGACCAGCAGCGGGAGGAAGATGTCGCCGAGATAGCTGCCGTCGACGGACACCTGGGTCAGCAGCAGGCAGCCCAGGCCGGTCAGGGTCATGCCGACGATGCTGATCGCGCCCAGGCCGCCCCTGGTCGCGATCGCCTGTCCCGTGATCGAGCCGATCGCCGCCGTCACCGGCATGACGACCGAGGCGAGCCCGAACTCCAGCGGCGAGTAGTGCAGCACGTTCTGCGCGTACTGCGTGAGCACGAACGGCATCCCGAAGGCGAGCATGCCGAGCGTGAACAGCATGAGGTTGCCGCCGACCAGCGCGCGCGAGCGGAACACGCGCAGCGGCGCGAGCGGTGCCGCCGAGCGCGCCTCGATCGCGACGAAGAGCGCGAGCAGCGTGGCCGCGAGCGCCAGCAGGCCGAGGGTCTGGCCGCTCGCCCAGCCCGCCTCCGGCGCCTCGACGACGGCGTAGACGAGTGCCACGAGCGCGGCCGTGATGGTCACCGCGCCGGCGATGTCGAACCGCCGCCCGTGCTCGCGATTGCGGCTCTCGCGCAGCAGCACCGGGCTGAGCGCGACCACGGCGAGCGCCACCGGGACGTTGATGAAGAAGATCCACTCCCAGCCGAGCTCCTCGGTGATCGGGCCGCCGATCAGCCACGCGGCGGTCGCGCCGATGCCGCCGATGGCGGCCCAGATGCCGAGTGCCTTGTTGCGCTCGGCGCCTTCCCCGAACGTGGTCGTCACGATCGAGAGCGCGGTCGGCGTCATGATCGCCGCCGCCACGCCCTGGACGACGCGTGCCGCGATCAGCACCGTGACCGATCCCGCCAAGCCGCACGCGAGCGACGCGAGCGCGAACAGCGCGGTCCCGACCATGAACAGGCGCCGCCGCCCCAGCAGGTCGGCGGCGCGGCCGCCGAGCAGCAGGAGGCCGCCGAAGCTGAGCAGGTAGGCGCTCAGCACCCACTGCAGGTCCCCCGTCGAGAAGCCGAGCTCCGCGTCGATCGAGGGCAGTGCCACGACCACGATCGCCGAGTCCAGGATCACCATGAAGAACGCCGTACAGAGCAGCGCGAGCGCCTTCCAGCGTCGCGGGTCGAGCGAGGAAGAGGTGGTGGTCATTGCGCGACAGTACCAGTTAGTCCTAGAAAACAAGTACGGTTACCTACACTAGGACTACACTGGTCGTCATGGCGACGATGCGCACGTACGGGGACGGCTGCGGGATCGCTCATGCGCTCGACGTCGTGGGCGAGCGCTGGGCACTGCTCGTCGTGCGCGAGCTGCTGCTCGGCCCCAAGCGCTTCACCGATCTGCGCGACGGGCTCCCCAAGTCGAGCCCGAACGTGCTCGCGCAGCGCCTGCGCGAGCTCGAGCAGGCCGCGGTCATCCGGCGCCGCCGGCTGCCGCCGCCCGCCGGCTCCTCGATCTACGAGCTGACCGACTGGGGCCGGGAGCTCAAGCCGATCGTGATGTCGCTCGGCGCCTGGGCCATCCGCTCGCCGTCCTTCCCGCCCGACGCCCCCGTCGGCACCGACTCCGTCATCCTCGCGCTGGGGACGTTCTTCGACGCCGACGCCGCCGGGGACCTCGACGCCGGCTACGAGCTGCGTCTGGGCGAGAACACCTTCCGCGTCCGCGTCGCCGATCGCGCGATCGACGTCGATCGCGGCGCGCCCGAGGACCCGGACGCGATCATCGAGACCGACATCCCGACCTTCCGGGCGCTGATCTGGGAACGACGCGACCTCGCCGAGGCGCTGCGCGACGGCGACATCGCGATCGAGGGCGATCGGCGCGCCGTAGCACGCTTCCTCGAGCTCTTCCCGCAGCCGACGCCGGCGGGCGTGGCGTCGTAGAGCTCGGCAGCCTCGCCGAAGACCAGCGCCTCCTCGCGCTCCACGTCGCCACTCAGCCGGCGGTCGCCCCGCCGTCCACCGGAAGCATCGCGCCCGTCACGAAGCGCGCCTCGTCGCTGAGCAGGAAGGCGACGAACGCAGCGATCTCCTCCGGGCCGGCAACCCGCCCGGTGGGGTTGGGCGCGGAGAGCGAGGCGCGGTCGACGTCCGGCCCGACGCCGAGCAGCTCGCGGTACAGCGGAGTGTCGACATTGCCGGTGACGAGAGCGTTGACGCGGATGCCGTCGCCGGCGTGGGCGAGCGCGGCGGCCCGTGTCAAACCGACGACGCCGTGCTTTGCCGCGACGTAGGCCGTCAGACCGCCGATCCCGCTCGTCCCAGCGATCGAGGCGTTGTTGATCACCGCGCCTCCACCCGCGGCCAACAGGGCCGGGATCTGCGCTCGCAGGCAGTAGAAGACGCTGTTCAGGTTGAGCTCCAGCTCAGCCATCCAGCCGGCCACGTCGATATCAGCCGGCCGGCCGGGCGCCACGACGCCGCCCACGTTGTTGAACGCACCGTCCAACCTTCCGTAGCGGGCCACCGCGGTCTCGACGATCGTGACCGGGCCCTTCGCATCGGTCATGTCGGCGGGCGCGAACACCGCGTCGACCCCCGCCTTGCGCAGCCTCGCCTCGACGTCGCGGCCAGCGTCCTCACCGCGGGCGGTCAGGACCAGGTGGGCGCCCTCGGCGCCGAGGCGTTCCGCGGCGGCGAGGCCGATTCCCCGCGTCGCGCCCGTGACCATCAGAACCTTGCCGTCGAGCCGCCTCATATCCATCTGCACACCTTGACGACAGGACCGCCGGCCATGCGCGTCGATCCCTGAGCCGTAGGCGCGCTTGCATCCTCCGCGCGGGTCCAAGATGCTCTGCCCGCGTGCCAGGCAACGGGCTGCAAGAGCACACGGGCACCGATGAGGCGGACGTCGTCGCCCGTGTCCTGGCGCAGGCCCGGGCCGACGTCCTCGGCGTGCTCGAGGCGCTGTTCGCCGAGCGCCGGCAGGTGGGGTACGGGCCGCTGTACGACCTGCTCGCCGACTATCCCTTCCGCGAGGGGAAGGGCCTGCGGCCGGCCATCTGCCTCGCCGCGTGCCGATCCATCGGCGGCCGCACGGACCAGGCGCTGCACTCGGCCGCCGCGCTGGAGCTGTTCCACAACGCGTTCCTCGTGCACGACGACGTCGAGGACGGCTCGCAGTTCCGGCGCGGCCAGGTGACGCTGCTCGAGGCGCACGGGGTGCCGGTCGCCGTCAACGTCGGTGACGCGACCAACGTCCTGGCGCTGGACCTGCTGTTGCGCAACACGGAGACGATCGGGGTGCGAAAGGCGCTGCTCGTGTTCCGGGAGGTCGAGCGGATGGCCCGCGAGTCGGCCGAGGGCCAGGCCATCGAGCTCGGCTGGATCGCCGAGCAGCGGCTCGACCTCGGCGACCGCGACTACGTGCGCATGGCCTACAAGAAGACCTGCTGGTACACGGTGATCGCGCCGCTGCGGATCGGCGTGATCTGCGGCGGGCCGCCCGGGGCGCTGGCGCCGCTGCGGGAGGACCTCCAGCCGCTGATCGAGCTCGGCTTCCTGACCGGCATCGCGTTCCAGATCCACGACGACCTTCTCAACCTCGAGGCCGACGAGGTGCTGTACGGCAAGGAGATCAGCGGCGACCTGCATGAGGGCAAGCGCACGGTGATGCTCCTGCACTTCATGCGCACCGCGACGCCCGCCGACCGCGTCCGCGCCGCCACGCTGCTGTCGACCCCGCGGCTGCACAAGGACCCCGACGAGGTCCGCTGGCTCGGCCAGGCCATGATCGAGGCCGGCTCGCTCGAGCACGGCCGAGCGCTCGCGCTCGAGTACTCCGAGCGGGCGCTGGAGGTCTACGACCGCCTGGGGCGGTTCACCGGCGACGGCGAGCACGGCCGGTTCCTGCGTGAGATGCTGCGGTACGTCATCGATCGCGTGAAGTGACCATGCGTGTGCCCAACGATCCCGCCGGCAGCCCCGGGAACGCGTTGTCAGAGCTGGTCCGGCTCCAGACAGAGTTCCAGGCGCGCCTGGCCGAGGAGACCATCTCGTACCTGCGCCGCCTCCAGGGGGCCGCAGCGCCCGCTTCACCCGGCACGGTCGTGATGCCGGACGGCGACGAGGCACTGCAGGCCACCGCGCAGCCGGGCGGCTCGGCCCAGCTCGAGCTGGAGATCGAGAACCGCCAGCGCGTGCACTGCATGGTCACGCCCGCGCTTGGCCAGCTCGTGGCGCCGTCGGGCGTGACGTGGATGCCGGCCGCCGAGGCCACGCCGCCGTCGCTGCTCGTCGCCCCCGAGCAGGTCGCCACGATCGCCCTGGCCGTCGCGGTCCCGCAGGAGCTGCCGCCGGACACGTATCGCGGGGCGCTTGTTCTCCAGGGGTTCCGCCAGGGCGGGATCCCCGTCGCGGTCGTGGTGGGTGGGCCATGAGCGCGCGGGTCAAGCTCGTCGACGACGCCGCGGAGTCCGGGCGCTCGACGGCGACGCTCCTGGCCTCGCTGTCCGGCCGCCTGGGCGCGCTGCACGTCATCACCGGGAGCGCGGCGATCGGCTCGCTCACGGCCGGCTTCGCCGAGCTCGGCCGGCAGGTCTCGGCCACGACCGAGGGCGCGCGCGTGCGGCAGGCGCTCGAGGCCGGGCCGGCCGGGCCGAACGGCGACGCGATCTGGGACGCGCTGCGCATCGGCGACTGGGCGTCCAGCCACCCGCCCACGCCGGTGCTCGACCAGCTCCGCAACGACTTCGCCCTCCTGCTGGCCGACGACGTCCCCGAGACTCTCGAGTTGCTGCCGATCCCGCCGGAGATGGCCGGCGCCACGGGAGCGCAGGACGTCCCGCGCGCGACGTTCCTGGACTTCGCGGTCGGCTACTGGGCATTCAGCGTGGAGGTCGTGCGCGCCGTCGAAGCGCTCACGGAGCCGACGCTGGGGCCGGACTACGCCGTCGGACAGGGCCAGTCGGCAGAGCCGGACGGGCCGCTGCTGCGCTGATGGCGCTGGACGGGCTCCGTGCGCCGTCCACGCTCGACCCGCTGGCCGGGCTCTACAAGGATTGGCTGCACCTCAACCTCTTCCATCCGGCGTCCGGGCTGGTCGGGCTCGTCAACGTCGCCGCCCACGGCGCGCCCGGCGACCCGCAGGCCCGTGCGGTCGGCGCCGCGCTCGTGCACCTCCCCGGGCACGGCTGGGCAGGCAACCTCGAGGCGATCGCGCTGGCCGATGCGTCGTTCGACGAGCGCGGGATCGGGCTCCGCAGCGTGGCGATGGGGCTCGACACGATGATGGTCCTCGCCTCGGCGCGCCTCCCGCAGGACGGCCTCGAGCTCACGGTCACCGCGCGCGCGACGACGCCGCCGCTCACCGTGCCGCTGCGGCTGCCGCTCGGCGACGGGTGGATCTCGTGGTCGGCGGTCGCGCACCTCTCCGCCTCGGGGAAGGCGATCGTGGGTGGCCGCGCGATCGCACTCGACGGCTGCGACGCGTACCACGACCACAACTGGGGCCGCTGGCGCTGGGGCGACGACATCGGCTGGCGCTGGGGCTGCTTCCTGGCTCCCGGGGGCGATCCGTCGTTCGTCATCGGCCGCACCTACGACCGGCTCCATCGCACCGGCGGCCGACCGGTGCTGCTCGTCCACAGCGGCGGGCGGCGGCGGCTGTTCACCGGCTCGACGGTGCGGATCGACACCGCCGGCGCGCTTGACGCGCGGCCGCGCCGCCTGCCGGGAGCGCTCGCCGCGCTCCACGTCGACCGGGCACGGCCGGCACTGCCCGCCGAGGTGCACGTCGACGTCGACGACGCCCGCGGCCGCGTGCGCCTGCGCTTCCGGGCCGCGGCGGCCGCGCAGGTGATCACGGCGGAGCCCGGCGAGCGCGGCTACGGCTTCATCCACGAGCTCCCCGGGTCGTTCGAGGCGACGGGCGAGCTCGACGGGACCACGATCGACGCCACCGGCCTGGGCATCTACGAGCATGTCGATTGAGCCGCCCTGCCGGAGCCTCGAGGAGTACGTCGGCGAGCTGATCCGCCGGCTCGGCGCCGCCGACGCTCCGGCGCTCGAGCGGATGCGCGTCGTCGTCGACGGCCGGCGGGCGCGGATCGTGCTCGACGAGGAGGCGGTCGACGTCGCGTTCGCCGGCGACGAGCTCCACGTCGCGCCCGCGGGCGACGGGATCGTCGAGGGCGTCGGGGTGACCGACCGCGCCACCACGCTCGAGTTGCTCGACGGCTACCTCGAGGTCACGGACGCGATCCTCGACGGGCGGCTCGACGTCACCGGCACGGTCGACGACGTCGAGCGCATGTTCCTCGCGATCGAAATCCTGCTCGACGTCGCCGCTCGCGCGCCCGCGCTGCAGGAGCTGGCCGCGGACTACCGGGCCGACCCGTGCCGCGAGCCGCGCCGGGCCCCTCCGCCGCCCTCGCCCGCCACGGATCGCGAGCCCGAGCGCGCGTTGCTGGATCGCCTCGGCCTGCTGCCCGACGGCCCGGGTTGACGGACGCCTTAGGCGCTGCGACCATCGATTGCTCCGCGAGCTCCGAAGGGAGGCCTCCGTTGGGCGTCGACCTGAGCGATGTCAACGTCGATCTGGGCGGCAGCCTGGGGTCCGTCGGCCCGGTCACGGTGGCGGGCATCCCGAGCAACTTCACGATCAACATCCCGTCGCTGCCCAAGGTCAGCCTCGGGATCGATCCGCTCACGATCAACCCGGTCGAGCTGCACATGTCGATCGAGAAGATCCCCGACATCCGCGCGCACCTGCCCGCCGACTTCCGCGTCGGGCTGTCGCTGCTCGGCATGGAGCTCATGTGCGTGCGGTTGTGCGGCGAGGCTCAGATGATCACCGAGCCGTACGTGCCGAACCCGTGCGAGCGGTGCGGCGGGCAGATCGACCGAGCCGATGGCTAGGAAGGCGAAGGCGGCGGCCGCGCCGCCGATCCGCTTCACGGGCCGCCCGAACCGGCTCGACGCTGCGCTCCCCGTTGCCGTGCCCGTGGGCGCCGAGCTGCAGGTCGACCTCGACGTCCCCGACGCGACGGTCGGCTACACCACCCGGCCCGGGACGACGGCGCTCGGGCTCCGCCTCGCACTGCCGGACTCCACCCCCGCCGGGACGTACAAGGGCGTCGTGACGATCGGCGAGGCCAAGCACCCGGCCGTCGTCGAGATCCAGGAGCGCCGACGCGTCGTCGTCACACCGGCCCGGATCACGCTCCGGGTCGAGCTCCCGGCTCGCGAGGCCTCCGCCGACCTGCACGTCCTCAACGCCGGCAACGCGCCGCTCGACCTCGCGGCCAAGCAGGCGTTCGGCCTCTTCGAGGACCACGGGCTGGACCGCAGCCTCGCACGCGCATGGACCGACGCGAAGGCGCGCGGCGTCGACCGGTTCGGCGTCCTCGCGGACGAGCTGGCCGCGAGCCATGGCGGCCCGGTGCGGGTGCGCCTCGTCGAGGGCGCCGGCGTGCTCCAGCCAGGGGAGGCCAGAGAGGTCAAGGTGAGCTTCGAGTTCCACGGGGAGCTCACCGCCGGCAGCAGCTACTTCGGCTACTGGGATGTCGGAGGCGCGGTCTGCACGGTCAGAGTCGAAGCCGTCGAGTCTCGTCGCGAGGAGCCGAGATGAGCACCAAGAGCCCGACGTCGCAGCAGCTACTCGCCGACGGGGCGCAGCTGATGGTCGACCTGCTCGATCGCGGCGTGCGGCTGAGCGTGGACGCCGTGGACGCCGTGCGTGAACGGACGCGCGGCGGGTTCGAGCTGCCCAGCCTGCCGACGTCGTCCTGCGGCTGCGACATCCCCCCGCCCTGCTGGTATCCCAAGAAGGCCGGAGAGGTGACCAGCCACGTGTGTCCGGGCGGCACCGCGACGCTGCGGATCCGCGTCACGAACTGCGGGCCGACCCGGAGAACCGTCCAGGTGCGGGGCGAGAAGCCGATCAAGGTCGCACCCGCCACGCTCCAGCTGGACCCGATGGAATCCGGCGTCGCGACGGCCTCGCTCACGGTCCCGACCGGCCAGTCCGCCGGCATCGAGCAGGAGCACCTGGTCTGGATCCACGGCTGCCACGACCACTTCGTCCGCTGGACGATCGGGACCGCCAAGCGCGGCGCCGACTCGTGCCACGAGCTCGAGGTCGACGACTGCCCCGACTACCTGCACCACTGGTACGACCACTTCTACTGCGTCCATCCGTGCCCTGGCGGGCGGCAACCCCGTGGCTGAGGACGTCCTGCGCCGGGCGCTGGAGGCGAACCTCCAGTACTACGCCGCGCTCGGGCGGCTGACCGTCGACTACCTCGAGGCGCTCGGCTCGATCGCGCGGCAGGTCGAGGTACCCACGCGGACGCTCACGTTCCGCCAGACCGCGACCCCCGCGACCCCCGCCCCGGCCCCGGCCCCGCCGCCGGTCACGGTCCTCGAGGCGGAGGCGGGCGGCACCGCGATCGGCGTGTTCCTCGTGGAGAACCTGCTGTCGGAGAAGGTCTCGGCGCCGGTCTCGGCCTCGGCGGTCGCCGCCCCGGACGGCCGCGAGGTGGCGGTGCCGCTCGCGTTCGACCCCGAGGTCGTCGTGCTGGAGCCGGGAGAGCAGATCCTCGTCCGCGTGGCGGCCCGCGTCGACGACGGCCTCGACGCCGACGTCAGCTACCGCGCCGAGGTCGCCGTGCCGGGCGTGATCGGAACGCGGGTGCCGATCGTCGTGCGCCGCCGGGCGGCATGACCTCGCGCGCCGCCGAGGGGCTGCTCGTCGGCGCCATGTGGTCGTATGCCCAGACCGTCCTGGCTCCCGCGCAGGCGCTCAAGCGCTCGGGCGTGGCCGTGGTGGCGCCGCCGGAAGGCGACGAGCCGGTCGACGTGCCCGCGCCGGGGCTCGGCCCGCGCTTCTCGGCCGAGCACGACCGGCCCGTGCTGCTCGAGTCGGCCACCGAGCATGACGAGCTCGTCGCGGAGTTCGACCGCATGGGGGAGGTATACGAGGCCTACGTGCGCCCGTTCTCGACCCCGATCTTCGATGAGGCCGTCGCCGTGCTCGAGGGCTGGCTGTCGCCGGACGCGCGGCTGCTCGACGCGGGCTGCGGCGCGGGGCGCGAGCTCCGGCGCATGGCGCGACTGGTGCCGGACGGCGAGGTGGTGGGCGTCGACCTCGCCGCCGGGATGGTGACCGCGGCGCACCGCGCCACGCGCGCCCACGGGCTCGACCACTGCGCGTTCTTCCAGGCCGACGTCGGCGACCTGCCCGGCGAGTTCACGGGCGCCTTCGATCTCGTCTACAGCTCGCTGGCGCACCATCACTACCCCGACCCCGCGGCGGCGACGAGGGAGGTGCTGCGCTGCCTGCGCCCCGGCGGGCTGTACTGCGTCGTCGACCCCGGGCCCGCGTGGTTCACGGCGATGAGCGCGCCGCTGGCCAAGCAGACGGATCCCGGCTGGATCGGCTTCCACACGCCGTCGGAGTTCCGCCGCCTCTTCGAGGCCGCCGGGTTCGCGCGCACGAGCTGGCGCGAGCTCCTGCCGGGCTTCGGGCTCGCGGTCGGACAGAAAGCCGGCTGAGCCGCGTCAGTCGCTCACTCCGAGCTTCGGCGCTGCCGCGCGGGCGATGACCCATGTCGCCGCGACAAGTGCGACGACCGCGACGATCACGCCGATCCACCCGGCACCGTCGCTGGGTCGTGCCAAGGCGATCGTGACCAGAAGCGCGCCGGCGCCGCCGAGCACCGTGGCCGGGACGAAGGCGTTCGACCAGACGCGCATCATGTTCTGGTAGAGCACCCACGCGGCCGAGCTCGGTGGCCGCTGGACGAAGCCCCGCGGCAGCCCTCCCGCGGACGGACGCGGACTCGGCCACATGCGGACCGGCATCAGCAGCCCGTCGTAGAGGAACATCGTCACGAAGTAGGCCGCCGTCGCGGTCGCGAGCAATGCGAGACCGGCGCCGGCGACCCATGGGTGCCAGTCCGGCGGGTTTGTCACGGTGGCGAGCTCGCGGGCGGCGAACACGAGCAGCGCGGTGAGGAACGCGCCGAGCAGCTTGGCGGTGTCCATCTTGGACTTGATCTTGTCCCGCAGGTCCTCGATCAGCCTCTCGTCTGAAGGTGAGAGGACCCACTGCAGCTCGAGCTGGCCGGGCGGCCCCGCGAGCATGGCCAGCTCGCCACGGCCGAGCGGCAGTTCCCCGGCGCGGAACTGTCCGCGACCGGCGACGAGATGGTGGAGCAGCCAGCTCATCTGGGGGTCGTGCCCGACGAGGATGAGCGCCGTGCCGTCTCCGACGTCCTTGCTGATCTGGTCCCAGCGCTGCTTCGCGGTCTCACCCGAGTGAGCGGGCCAGCTCGCCGGTGCGAGCAGGTCCAGCTCCCTGATCGCCCCGACCCCGGGCAGGGCGCTCGCGAGCTCGGCCGCGGTGTCCTTCGCCTCCAGCGAGGGGGCGCAAGCGATCGTCACGTCCGCGGGTTCGAGATCGAGCTCGGCGAGCGTCTCGGCGAGCCGCGCCGCGACGCTGGCCGCTGCCCGCCGGCCGGCCATCGTCAACGCACTCCCGCGCTCGCGCTCCTGCGGGTCCATGCCCGGCCGGAAGGCCTGGCCGTGGCGCATGATTGCTGTCCACTGATGGGTTCTCTCGGTCATGAGCTCCGTTTTCTGTTAGACAAGACTCAACACGACCACGGAGGGGTGATGAGGAGTCGCTCGATTTTCGTGTGCGCGGCCGTCGCCGCGGCGACCACGGTCGTCGCCGCCGGACCCGCGTTCGCCGGCGGGCACCATCAGAACCGCGCGGGATTCAGGACCGTGCAGCCGTCGATGCTCACGCCGGTCATGCCGGGGGCGCAGGTGACGCCGCTGATGACCGTCGGAGACACGCTGAAGAACGGGTACCGGTTCGAGGCGATCCCGGACGGGATCTCGGTGCGCACGAAGGGTCGCGGGCGGGTCGACCTCTACGTCAACCACGAGACCGCCAAGGTGCCGTTCCCCTACAACTCCGCGGCGCCGACCGCCGCGAACGGGGAGAACGACTTCGACAACGCGCAGGTCAGCCGGTTGACGCTCAACCGGTGGTCGGGCGGCGTGCTGCACGGGTCGTTCGCCATCGACAGCAGCTCGGGCTTCCAGCGGTTCTGCTCGAACTACCTGGCGACATCGCGCGAGGGCTTCGACCGCGAGATCTTCTTCACGAACGAGGAGACGCCCGACTACGTCTTCCGCCAGGAAGACTCCTGGCCGCCGCCGCTCGGGGACCCGGCGGAGGAGGAGGGCGGGCTCGTCGTGGCGCTCGACGTGCGCACCGGCAAGCACATGCCGATCTACGGCATGGGCCGGCACAACCACGAGAACAGCGTCGCGATCCCCGGATACGGCAAGCCGGTCGTCCTCTCGGGCGACGACACGTTCACGAGCGGCCCGCTCACCGGAGTGACGTTCCCGCCGGGCGTGACGGTCCCGGCCCAGTCTCAGCTCTACAACTACATCGCGCCGAACACGAAGTCGCTGCTGGCCGACAAGGGCGACCTGTGGGCGTTCGTGTCCGACACGCCGGGCGTGAAGAACTACTACGACGTGATCCCCGGCTCCGGGATGGAGGTCAAGGGCCACTTCATCAAGGTCCCGAAGAACATCGCGACCGGCAAGAACGCCGACGGGTCCGAGCTCAAGTCCGCCGACGTCGGCTTCCCGCCGCCGCCCAACAACGGCAGCTGGCAGCTCGACCTGCGCACCGCGCCTCCCAACCAGGTCGGCATCGACGGCCCGCAATGGGTGCTCGAGTACTGGAGCGACATCAACAACGTCTTCCAGTTCGTCCGCGTCGAGGACATCGCCTACGACAAGCGGCCCGGCATGGGGAACGTCGTGTACGTCGTCGACTCCGGTCGCGGCCGGACCGCGGCGCAGAGCCTCGACACGCCGAACTTCCGGTCCACCAACGGCCGGGTGTGGAAGATGGTGTTCGACCCCAAGGACCCGACGAAGGTGACGTCGATGACGGTGTTCGTCGAGGGTGACGACGCCCCGGTCCAGACGCCGACGGAGGTCCATCAGCCGGACAACATCGAGAGCACGCCCAGCGGGATCCTGCTCACGGAGGATCCGGGGTCGAGCCAGCAGTTCCCGGTCGGCTCGACGGACGTGAGGGCCACGACGGCGCGCCTCTGGTACGTGCCGTTCGTCGGCGTCCCCGAGGTGGTGGCGAAGGTCGACCAGTCGGCCGACGGCCCAGCCGGCCCGACCGACGTCGACGGCCGCCCGCCGGGCAACTGGGGCGCGTGGGAGTCGAGCGGCATCGTCGACGCCTCCGAGGCCTTCGGCCCCGGTGCCTACCTGATCAACGTCCAGGCGCACACCCTCTGGGTCGACAGGGCGCCGGGCGACGACAACAACGGCGACGGCCAGCCCGACTTCACCTACAAGCGCGAAGGCGGCCAGCTGGCCCTCATCCGCATTCCGCGCTAGCCGGCCGGCGGGGGCGCCCTCGCGGCGCCCCCGCCGTCCGTGCCGTTACATCGCCGCGGCGCCGGTGATGCCCGCGGCCGCGGGGGCGGTGTCGGCGAGCGTCAGCGACCCGTCCGAGCCCACGCGGTAGGAGGTGACCTGGCCGCCCGGGCTGACCGCCTGGAGGAAGCGGCCGCTCGCGTCGAAGTCGAGGTCACGCGGGGACGGCAGCAGGCCGGTCGTGCCGAGCCGCGTCAGCGACCCGTCGCGGCCGATCGCGAAGCCGGTGATGCCGCCGGCCGCGTTGCCCGTGTAGGCGAAGCGGCCGTTCGGCGACACGGCGGCCCAGCACGCGGCGCCCTGGCCGACGGCCAGCGAGGCCGTGACGGACGAGAGCGCCCCGCCGTCGGCGACGCGGTAGGAGGAGACCGTGCTCGCGCCGGCCTCTGACACCACGATCGTGCCCTGCCGGGTGATGCCGAACCCGAACGGCACGGCGCCGTTCGAGGCGGTCACGATCGGCGCGCCGGGGCGGCCCAGGGCGTCGAGCGGCAGCGTCTCGAGCCGGTTGGCGACCCGCTCGCTCACGACCAGCGAGCGGCCGTCCGGCATCACGGAGACCTGGGCGGCGCCCAGCGCGCCCGGCGCGAGCTCCCGCGTGCCGATCGGCTCGAGCGATCCGCGCGCGCCGCGCTCGAACGCCGAGACGCTCGGGGCGCCGCCGGAGTTCAGGACGTACACGCGGCCGTCGTGCTCGGCGATGCTGGCCGGCGCGACGCCGCCCGAGGCGACCGTGTCGACGAGGGTGGTGCGGTGGTGCTTGCTGCGGAACACCGACACGCTGTCGGAGCCCGCGTTGACGGCGTACAGGTAGCGGCCGTCGCCGCTGAGCTCGACGGCGCCCTGCCGGCCGCCGAGCCCGGCGAGGCCGATGCCGCCGGTGGCGAACGTGCCGGCGGGCGACAACGAGCCGTCGTCGCCGCGGTTGAAGCGTTGGACCGAGTTGCCGGCGGGGTCGTTGGTCTGCGTGTACAGCACGCCGTCGCCGGGCGAGGCCATGGCGCTCGACGAGAACAGCAGCAGCAGCCCGGCCAAAAGGGCGAGCAGGATCGGGACCGCGCGCGAGCGCGGGAGAGGGACCGGCATGTGGACCTCCAGGGGTCGTACAGGGGATGGACGCCGGTTGGTCGTCGCAAAGCCGCGGGCGTTACACGTAACGATCCGAGCGTTCGCGCGACTGGAGAGCATGCCCCCTGGACCGACCCCTGCCCGCGCCGGTAGGTTCGGCGTGCTGTGATCGATGCCCAGCTCGCGACAACCGGCGAGGCCGACCTGCTCATGCGCCTGCGGGCCGGGGACGAGGCCGCGTTCGAGGCGCTCGTCGCCGGCCACTACGGGACCATGATGGCGATCGCTCAGAGCTACGTGAAAGGCCGCTCCGTCGCCGAGGAGGTCGTGCAGGAGACGTGGCTCGCCGTGATCCGCGGGCTCGACCGCTTCGAAGGCCGCTCGTCGCTGAAGACCTGGATCATCTCGATCCTCGTCAACCAGGCCAAGACGCGGGGCACGCGGGAGGCGCGCAGCCTGCCGTTCGCGTCGCTCGCCGCCGAGGACGACGCGCCCGCGGTCGCGCCCGAGCGCTTCCGCGGTCCCAACGACCAGTATCCCGGCGGGTGGCGCGAGTTCCCCGGCAACTGGCATGCGTCCGCGGAGACCGCGGTGCAGGACCGCGAGACGTTGCGCGTCGCGATGCGCGCGATCGCCGAGCTCCCGCCCGCGCAGCAGACCGTGATCCGTATGCGCGACGTCGAGGGCTACTCGTCCGAGGAGGTCTGCGCGACGCTCGACGTCTCCGAGGCCAACCAGCGCGTCCTCCTCCACCGCGCGCGCTCGCGGGTACGCTCCGCGCTCGAGAGGCACCTCGATGGCTGATCAATTCACCTGCCAGGAGGTCGTCGAGCTGGTGACCGACTACCTCGAGGGCACGCTGCCCGAGCGGGACGTCGCGCGGTTCGAGCAGCACCTCGAGCTGTGCGAAGGGTGCCGGTACTACGTCGAGCAGGTGCGGATCACGATCGCGACGGTCGGGCGGATCGACGAGTCCGACGTGCCGGACGACCTGCGGACCGACCTGCTCGCCGCCTTCCGGAACTGGCCGCGTTAGGGGCCTGTCCAAGAACCCCGCCACGTCCAGGACCGGATCTTCTTGGACAGACCCTTAGGCCCGGGCCTCGTCCAGCGCGGCCTTCAGCGCGTCGAGGTCCCGCGCGCCGAAGACCACGCGGTTCCGGGTCGCGACGTAGACGAGGTCGAGGTCGACTCCGGCGCGCGCGATCCGGCGCGTGAGGTCGGCCAGGACGCCCGGCCGGTCCTCGACGTCGACCACGACGACCTCGCGCTCGCGGCTGACCGCGAGGTGCGAGATCGCGAGCGAGTGCTTCGCGGCCTCGGCGTGCTTGACCAGGATGTGCAGCTCGGCCTGCTGGCCCGTGCCGATGCACGTCGCCGCCGCGATGTTCACGCCGGCGTCGCTGATCGCCGCCGCGACCTCCGCCAGCGCCCCCGGGGAGTTCTCGATGTCGATCACCAGGTCGACCGCCACGGGGCGCCATCTTGCCAGGCGGGCTGCTAGCGCAGCCGTCTGATGGTCAGGCGGTACGGCGCGTCGATCCGCTCGTCCTTCTCAGTCGGCCCGTAGACCACGACGTACGCCGTCTGCGGACGGCGGGTCCGGCTGCGGACGAAGACGCGGTCGGTCCGTCCGGCCCGGCGGTAGGAGGTGGCCATCAGGCCGCGTTCGCGATAGATGCCGCGCCCGCGGTTGTTGAAGACCGCGAGGTCGGCGTTCGCGTCCCGGGGCATGCCGAGCGCGATCTCGAGCCACCGCCGGCGCGACGGCAGCTTGATGCGGTAGACGTCGGCGGGGTCCTTCCAGAGGTCGACGGTCGCCTCGAGCCGGCGCTTGCGCTGACCGGCGCGGAACACCGGCTTGTCGGGACGGGTGAAGCGCTGCCCGTTGACCCACTCGATGTCGTCGTTGACCTCGAGCGTGTCCTGCTGTGGAGCGCGCTCGACGAGCGCCGCGCCGAGCTCGATGAGCCCGAAGCCGGTGTCCACGTCCCACCCGGTGGGCGCGATGTCGGTCGCGGTGAAGCGCAGCAGGTCGGCGGCCTGCCCGGCGGTCAGCCCCGGCCGGCGGGCGAGCAGCCAGCTCGCGGCGCCGGACACGATCGGTGCCGAGAAGCTCGTCCCGTCGAGGCGCTCGAACCCGTCGGGCGTGCCGTCGTCGTCGAGCGCGACGGGCACGGCGGCGAGGATCGACTCCCCGGGCGCGGCGACGTCGACGGCGCCGTTGGCGGTCGAGAAGCTGCTGCTGGCGCCGGACGGACCGACGCTGGACACCGACATGACGTGCGGGAACGCGGCCGGGTACATGACGGGGTTCACGGTGCCGTCGGGCAGCACGCTCAGGTAGTCGTTGCCGGCCGAGGCGACAACGAGGCGGTCCTGGGAGACCGCGTACGCGATCTCCACGAACATGGCGTAGCTCGGGACCGGCCCGCCGAGGCTCAGGTTGATGATCCGCGCGCCCGCATCGACCGACGTCGCGATCGCCTGGATCAGCTCCGCGTCGCTCAAGCCGCTTCCGACCGAGAGGACCGGCGCTCCCGGGAACATCCCGACCATCCCGTAGCCGTTGGCCCGCCCGGCCGCGACCGACGCCACGGCGGTGCCGTGGAGGTCGCTGACCGTGGGGTCGCCGGTGACCTGCACGCCGGCCAGGTCGGGATGGGTCGTGTCGACGGCGCTGTCGATGACGGCGATCAGCGGCGCCGTGTCGGCGGGGGGCGGCACGAGGCGGGGGTCGAGTAGGAAGGCCCGCCAGTCCGTGGCGGCGAAGTCGTCACCGCCGGGCGGCGCCTGCTGGGCCACGACGCGACGGTTCGGCTCCGCGAAGCGGTAGACGCCGGCGGCCCGGAGGCGGTCGGCGAACGCCCGCGCCCGCCCGCGTGCCACGAGGTAGGTGCCGCGCGCGGACAGCCGCCGTGCTACGTGGTGCGCCGCGATCCGGTTGGTGACCGGCCCAGGCCGCGCGCCGACCAGCCAGGTCGACGGCTGCTCCCGCGCCGCGACGGCGCCGGGGGAGGGGAGGAGGTGCGGCGTCGCCGTGCCGGGAGCCTTTGCCCGCGCGTGCGCCTCCGGGGCCTGCGTCGCGCAAGCCACGACCACCACGACCGCGCAGGCAAGCCACTCCCTCATGTCCGCCCACGAAGCTAGACAGTGCGGCTCACCGTTGAAACAGGACAAACGGCCAGGTCTCCGCCTTAGGGCGGGAGCTGCAGCGCCTCGGCCCGCGCGAGAACCGCTACCGCGGCACGTCCAGCGCCTCGAGCCTGCGTGTGAATGCGTAGCCCGGGTCGTCGCCGCCCACGAGCGTGAAGACGGTGCGGCCGCGGGCGACCACGCCGAGCCCGTGGCGGGGCGTCGGGAGGTCGGGGAGCGCGCTCCAGCGGCGGCGGGCGGGGTCGTAGAGCTCGACCTGGCGGATGGTGCCGCCGGACTCCTCGCCGCCGGCGACGACGATCCGGCCGCCCGACACCGTCGCGGCCCCGATCCCGCCGCGCTCCTTGCGCATCGCGGGCACCCGGAGCCAGCGCCGCTCCTTCGGGTCGTAGGCCTCGGCGACGTCGAAGTTGCCGTGGCCGGGCGCGCGGCCCGCGAGCGCATAGAAGCGACCGCCGGCGACGGCGCCGGCGAGGTGGTCGCGCGCGGTCGCCATGTCCGGTCCGCTGCTCCAGCGGCGACGGGCGAAGTCGTAGATCTCGAGCGTCGCGAGCGCCTCGTGCGAGCTCGCCCCGCCGGCGGCGTACAGCCGACCGCCGATCACGCCGACGGCCAGCGCACCGCGCGCGGTGGGCGCCGACGGCAGCCGCCGCCACCGGTCGCGCCGGGGGTTGTAGCGGTAGAGCGTCGCCACCTCGTCGTCCAGGCCGGTGCTGCTGCTGTAGCCGCCGAGCACGTACACGCGCCCCCGGTACGACACCGCAGCCGCGTGGTTGAGCGCGACCGGCATGTCGGCCACGCGCTTCCAGCGGTCGCGCTCGATGTCGTAGCGCTCGGTCGCGGCGCTCGTCGCGCGCGACGGCTCGAACCCGCCCATGACGTAGACGTACCGGCCGACCCGCGCGGCGGCGACCTCGGTCCGCTCGAGCGTCGCCGGCTCGAGCGTGCGCCACGTCGCGGCCGAGCTGTCACCGCCGCAGCCGGCGGCCGCGAGCACGGCGCACAGCGCGAGGAAGGCCCGCACCCGAGTCAGCGTAGTTTGTACCAAGCCTTCCGCGGGCCTTTGCCGGCCCTTTCCGTGGCGGTGCCGACCATGCCCGCGTGCCTTCGAGCGTCCTCATCGTCGGCGGCGGACTCGCCGCCCAGCGCGCGGCCGAAACGTTGCGCGCGCGTGACCACCGCGGCCCGATCCGGGTCGTGTGCGGCGAGCCCGAGCCGCCCTACGACCGTCCGCCGCTGTCCAAGGACCTGACCGCCGCGCCCTTCCGGCCGCCGGACTGGTACGCCGAGCAGGAGGTCGAGCTGCTGCTCGGCCGGCGCGCCGCGCGGCTCGAGCCGTCGGTCCGGCGGGTGCTGCTGGAGGACGGCGAGGCGCTCGGCTACGACGAGCTGATCGTCGCCGCCGGCGCGCGGGCCCGCCGCCTGCCGGCGCTGGCGGGGCGGCCGAACGTGCACGTCCTGCGCACGCTCGCCGACACCCGCGCGTTGCGCAGCGCGCTGGCGCCGGGCGTGCGGCTCGCGATCGTCGGCGCCGGCTTCGTCGGCCAGGAGGTCGCCGCCACGGCGCGCGGGCTCGGGGCTGAGGTGACGCTGATCGAGGCCGCCGAGGTCCCGCTCCAGCACGTGCTCGGCGCGCGGCTCGGCGGCTGGTTCGCCGACCTGCATCGCGAGGAGGGCGTGCGGGTCGAGGTCGGCGCCGCCTTGACGGCCGCCCTGCCCGCCGTCGCGGGCGCGCCGGTGCGCGAGCTGGAGCTCGCCGACGGCCGCCGGATCGACGCCGACGTCGTCCTCGTCGCGATCGGCGTCGTCCCCGAGACGCGCTGGCTGGCCGGCACGCCGCTGGCCGACGGCGTCGCGGTCGACGAGGGCGCGCGGACCGTGCTCCCGCACGTGTACGCGGCGGGCGACGTCGTGCGCGGTTGCGAGCACTGGGAGCCGGCCGCGCGGCTCGGTGTGGCCGCCGCCCGCTCGATCCTCGGCCTGCCTGCGGTGCCGGCGCCGCCCGCGAGCTTCTGGAGCGACCAGTACGGCGTCCGCATCCAGCTCGTCGGCGAGGCGGCCGGCGCCGATGGGGTGGAGATCGACGGCTCCGGCCGCGACTTCACCGCCGTCCTGCGCCGGCGCGGAGCGCTGATCGGCGCGCTCCTGGTCGGCCGCCCGCGTGAGCTTCCCCACTGGCGCCGCCTTCTGGCGCAACCCCTCGAGACAAGGAGTGCCGCATGACCCTGCTGCCCCGCGTGGACGAGTACGCCTGCTGCGGTCACGGCGACTGCGCCGCGATTGCGCCGAACGTCTTCCGCGTCGACGAGATCGCCGTGGTCACCGGGACCGGGCCCGACGAGCTGATCCTCGAAGCCGCCCGCGCCTGCCCGGCGATGGCCATCGAGGTGGTCGACGCCGAGACGGGCGCGCCGGTCGACGTCTGACCGGCCCGTCGTCTGACCGGTCCCGTCGTTGTCTGGCACAGTGCGCGCGTGGATCGGATCGACGCGCGCAACAGCGCCGGGTACGAGGCGCCGATCGGCCTCACCGCCGATCCGGTCGTCTTCACGCTGCTCGACGGCCGCCTCAACGTCCTGCTCGCGCGCCGGCTCGAGGAGCCCCAGCGCGGCATGTTCGCCCTGCCGGGCGGCTTCGTCGGAGCCGACGAGTCGCCCGAGCAGACGGCGGAGCGCAAGCTGCGCGAGAAGACCGGGGTCGGCTCGGTCCACCTCGAGCAGCTCCGCACCTACGCGGACCCGAAGCGCGACCCGCGCGGCTGGCTGCCCTCGATCGCCTACATGGCGCTCGTCGCTCCGGAGGCGCTCCCCGACGAGGGACCGGCCGGCCGCGAGGCGAGCTGGCACCCGGTCGACGACCTGCCCCCGCTCGCACTCGACCACGACCTCGTCGTCGACGACGGGCTCTGGCGCCTGCGCGCGCGGGTCGCCGACAAGCCCTGGTTCGTCCGCGTCGGCGGAGGCCTGCTCCCGGAGCGCTTCACGCTCGCGCAGGCGCAGCGGCTGTACGAGGCACTGCGAGGCGAGCTCGTCGACCCGGCGAACTTCCGCCGCGACATCAAGGCCACAGGCCTGCTCGCCGACACCGGCGAGCAGCGCTCCGAAGGCCCCGGCCGCCCAGGCCGGGTCTACCGCCGCGTCTAGCACCGGCGCGCGCTAGATCACCTTCCGGATCTCGCCCTCGAACCGGGTCACGTGCTCGGCGGCAGCCTGCTGGGCCGCATCGCCGTCGCCCGCGATGATCGCTCTGAGGAGCCGTCGCTGGTCGTGCACGACGTCGTCGAGCCGGGGCGTGAGCTTCGGGTAGCGCTTCATCGCCACGTTGAGGATCCGCAGCGACAGGTTGTGGTACTGGTCGAGCGTCTCCGCCAGGTGCGCATTCTGCGCGCAGCGGTAAGCGAAGCGGTGAATGCGGCGGTCGAGAGCGAGCAGGTCGGGGTACAGGCAGCCCGGCGCGAGCGCCTCGAGCTCGGCGAGCAGTGCCTCCGCTTCGGCGCGGTCGGCCTCGCCGGCGCGCTCTGCGGCCAGCCGCGCGGCCCATGACTCGAGGTGTGCGCGGACTTCGTAGATCCCCGCCAGGTCGGTGATGTTGATCTCGCTGACGAGCGTCCCGCGGCGGGGGATGACCGTCACGAAGCCGTCGCGCCCCAAGCGCTGGACGGCCTCGCGTACCGGCGTGCGGCCCACGCCGAGGCGCCGGGTCAGCGCGTCCTCGCGGAGCAGCGTGCCGGGCGGGAGGGCGACGGCGATGATCTCCTCGCGCAGCCGCAGGTAGGCCCGATCGGCGAGCGAGCCGACGTCCTCGTGTTCCCACAGGTCGACAACGTTCTCGTGCGCGGCCACAGCCCTCATCTTCGCGCCCTCCGCGGTCGGCACGACCTTGACAATCTCATCGACGCAGAGTATACCACCTTCATATCGGTGATATATCTTCATCGAACATTGTGGGGAGGAACCATGAGGTGGACGACGGCGGTCGTTGCGGTGCTTGTGCTGCTGCTGGCCGGTTGCGGCTCGGATGACGGCGGCAGCGCCGCGAGCGGCGGCGGCGCCGGGCTCGACACGATCGAGGACGGCAAGCTCAAGGTCGCGGTCCAGTCCTACGCGCCGTACACGACGGTGCGCGGGAGCCGGATCGAGGGCCTCGACGGCGACATCATCCACGCGGTCGCCGACAAGCTCGGGCTCGAGGTGCAGCCCCAGCTGACCGACTTCAACGGGATGCTCGGCGGCGTCCAGTCACGGCGCGTCGACATCACGGTCGGCGGCGTGGCCTGGACCGAGGAGCGGCAGCAGGAGGGCCTCTTCACCGACCCGCCGTACTACTCGCCGCCGGCGATGGGCGTCCAGTCGGGCGAGCAGTACGCGACGGTCGACGACCTGCAGGGCCTGCGGCTCGGCACCGTCACCGGCTACGTGTGGGTCGACTCGATCAAGGCGGTCCCGGACGCCAAGCTGGGCGCGTACCCGAACGCCAACGGCGTGTTCGACGACCTCGGCTCGGGGCGGCTCGACGTGGGGTTCCTCGACCCGCTGCTGATCATCAGCCAGCAGAAGGCGCGGCCGGACCAGAAGATCGAGACGCAGTACCTGGAGCCGCCGACCGACGCCCAGGTCAAGGAGCACCCGGAGTACGAGTTCTTCCGCCCCTACATGACCTCGTTCTACCTGCCCAAGCAGGAGCCGAAGCTGGAGGCCGCGGTCTCGAAGGAGATCCGCGCGATGTACGAGAGCGGCGAGATGGCGAAGCTGATCGAGAAGTACGGCGGTGACCCGGCCCAGTTCCTCACGGCGTCACCGTGGATGGCCGAGATGCGCCAGGGCGTCGACCGACCCGCGGACTGGACGCCGCCGTCGCAATGATCGTCGCACTGTTCAACGTCGAGTGGTCCGAGTACGCGCCGGCGCTGCGCGACGGGCTCATCAAGACGCTCGAGTTCACGGTCGCGGGGTTCGTCGGGGCTGCGCTGCTCGGCCTGCTTCTCGCCCTGATGCGCCTGAGCCCGCTGCGCGCGATGCGCCTGCCCGCGGCGGTCTACACGGAGCTGTTCAAGAACGTTCCGCTCCTCGCGATCATCTTCCTGACGTACTTCGGCCTCGTCTCGGTCGGCGTGCGGCTGAGCGTGTTCCAGGCGGGGACGCTGAGCCTCGTCCTGTTCTACGGGTCGTACCTGTCGGAGATCTTCCGGGCAGCGATCGCGGGGGTGCACGGCGGCCAGCAGGAGGCCGCCGAGGCGCTCGGGCTGAGCCGGGGCGTCACGTTCGCGCACGTCGTGTTCCCGCAGGCGCTGCGGCAGGCGCTGCCGGGCACGAACACGATGCTGGTGGACCTGCTGAAGTCGACGTCGCTGCTGGTCACCATCTCGGCGGCCGAGCTGATGTCGCAGGGGTTCCTGATCGCGTCGGAGACGTTCCGCGCGCTCGAGGTCTACGCGGTCATCGCGGTCATCTACTTCGCCGTCTGCTACCCGCTGTCGCAGGCGTTGCTGTGGTTCGAGCGGCAAGTGGTCGGCGGCGTGCCCCTGCTCCCGCGACGCAGGCGGCGCATGCGGGCGGTGCGGGGCCTGCTCGAACAGGAGGTGGTCGCATGAGTGCGGTGCGGATCGAAGGGCTGTGGAAGTCGTTCGACGGCCACCGACAGGTGCTGCAGGACGTCGCGCTCAACGTGGAGCGCGGCAAGATCGTGAGCATCATCGGCCAGAGCGGCGGCGGCAAGACGACGCTGATGCGGTGCGTCAACCTGCTCGAGCGGCCCAACCGCGGGCTGATCGAGGTCGACGGCGAGCCGATCTTCTCCGGCGAGCGGGTCGTCTGCCGGTCGCTGCCGAAGCTGCGCCAGCGGGTCGGGATGGTGTTCCAGCGCTTCAACCTGTTCCCGCACCTCGCGGCGGTCGAGAACGTGATGCTGGCGCAGATCCATGGCGCCGGGACCGACGAGCGGGAGGCGGCGGAGCGCTCGGTTCAGTTGTTGCGGCGTGTCGGACTCGCACACCGCGCGACCGCCTATCCCGAGCAGATGTCGGGCGGCGAGCAGCAGCGGGTCGCGATCGCGCGCGCCCTGGCGCTGCGTCCGACCGTGCTGCTGTTCGACGAGCCGACGTCGTCTTTGGATCCCGAGTCGACCGGCGAGGTGCTGCGCGTGATGCGTGAGCTGGCCGAGGACGGGATGACGATGATCCTCGTCACCCACGAGCTCCCGTTCGCCCAGGAGGTGTCGGACTGGGTTGTCTTCATCGACGGCGGCCGGATCGTCGAGTCGGGCCCGCCGGCGCAGCTCTTTCAGGATCCGCGGGAGGAGCGGACCCGTGCCTACGTCGGAACGTACGCCTCGCACTTCGAGGGCGGGCTGGCCGAGGCCGAGCGGGTGATGGGCCTGGGGGGCTAGGAGACGCATGGCGAGCCGCCGAGACTCCGGTCGGATCGTGTAGTCGTGGCCGGCAGGGGCATCGCCGGCGACGATCCGGTGATCGTCGTCGGCGGCGGCGTGGTCGGGCTGTGCGTCGCCTGGTATCTCGCGGCGGCAGGTGTGCCGGTCGAGGTGCTCGAGCGCGCGGCGGTCGGGTCGGGGGCGTCGTGGGGCAACGCGGGCTGGGTGTGCCGCAGCCACTCGGCGCCGATCGCCGCCCCGGGCGTCCCTGCGTATGTGCTCCGGTCGCTGGGACGGCGCGACGCGCCGCTCTACGTGCGGCCGTCGCTCGACCCGTCGTTGGCCCGGTGGGCGCTCGGGTTCTGGCGCAGTTGCCGCCGGGCGCGCTTCCGGCGCGGTTACGCGGCGCTGGTGGAGCTCAACCGACCGACGCTCGAGCTGTTCGCGGGGCTGCAGGCCGCCGGGGTCGAGACGACGCTGCGGACGCCCGGCCTCGTCCACGCGTTCCTGTCGGTCGACGCCGCGCGTCGGCATCTTGCGGTGCAGCGCACCGTGCCGGCGGGGTACGAGCTGCCCGACGAGGTGGTCACGGGCGACGAAGTGCACGGGGTCGATCCGGCGCTCGGCCCAGGGGTCGCGGCCGCCTACCGAGTGGCGGGGGAGGGGATCGTCGAGCCGGACCGGCTCGTCCGTTCGCTGGCGTCGGGGCTTTCGGTGGTTGAGGGGGTTGCGGTGACCGGCGTGGTCCGGTCTGGCTCGCGAGTCGTCGCCGTCCGGACCGGTGAGGGCGAGCGGCGCTGCAGCGCGGTGGTCGTCGCGGCCGGCACGTGGTCGTCCGGGTTGGTCCGGGAGCTGGGCGCTCGCCTCCCCCTTCAGGCGGGGAAGGGCTACAGCTTCTCAGTCCGGCTCGACACCCCGCCGAGCCACCCGCTCTACCTCGGCGACCGGCGCGTCGTCGCGTCGCCGATGAACGGCGCGGTCCGGATCGCGGGCACGATGGAGCTCAGCGGAAACAACCGCCGGCTCGACTGGCGCCGGCTCGTGGCCGTCGCCGCCGCCAGCCGCCACTACCTCGGCGACTGGTACGAGCACCCCGACGATCTCATCGGCCGCATCCGGGACCCGTGGGTGGGAGGCCGCCCACTGCTGCCCGACAGCCTCCCGGTCATGGATCGCGTGCCGCAGTGCGACAACGCGTTCGTCGCAACCGGCCACGGAATGCTGGGAGTCACGCTCGCACCAGCCTCCGGCCAGGCCCTGACCGAGTACATGCTCACCGGCCGCCGCCCCGAAGTCCTGGCCCCATTCCGCCTCGACCGCTTCTAGCCGCAGCGTCCGGTACGTCCTAAGCCCTATGAGTGACGTCCGGCGCGGTTGGTAAGTATGGCCGGTCCCCACGCGTTCGTGGGGTTGTGTTCAAGCCGCGCGAGTTGCAGCTCGCGTGGCGCCCACAACCGCATAGGAGCCGGCCATGGCGATGAAGGGTATGGCCCTTGTCGGTCTGGATGTGCACGCGCGTCAGACGCACGCGGCGGTGCTCGTTCCCGACACTGGGGAGTTGCGCGTGAGCAAGCTGCGGATGCCGCCGATCGAGGTGGTGGCGTTCCTGGAGGGGTTCGGGCCGGGCGCGGTGCGCGCGGTCTACGAGGCCGGCCCGACCGGGTTCGGGCTGGCCAGGGCGGCGCGCGAGCGTGGGATCGAGGTTCGTGTCGTCGCACCGGGGTCGATTCCCAAGGGCGTCGGGGATCGGGTCAAGACCGATCGTCGTGACGCGATCCGGCTGGCGCGGTTGCTGGCTGCCGGCGAGCTGTGTTTCGCGTTCGTGCCGTCGGTCGCCGACGAGCGCTTCCGTGACCTGGTGCGTGCGATCGAGGACGTCCGCGGCGACCTGATGCGCGCGCGTCATCGGCTGGCAAGTTCCTGCTCCGCGGCGGCGAGCGCTATCCCGGTCCCGACCGGGCGTGGACGGGGGCGCACATGAAGTGGCTGCGCTCGCTGAGCTTCGAGGACCCGTGTTCGCAGGCGACGTTCGTCGACTACCTGGCCGCGGTCGAGCTGCTGATCGGGCGCCGCAGCGGGTTGCTCGCCGCGCTCGAGCAGGCGATCCCCGACAGCAGCCACGCGCCGGTGATCGCCAGACTGCGCTGTTTCAGGGGCGTGGACACGCTGTCGGCCGCGGGGCTGTGCGCCGACGTCGGCCGCTTCGAGCGCTTCCCGCGGCCGACGCTGCTGTCGGGATTCTTGGGGATCGTGCCCTCGGAGCGCACCTCGGACAGCAAGCGCCGCCAGGGCCAGATCACCAAGGCCGGCCCGACCCACGCCCGGCGGCTGCTGATCGAGGCCGCCCACCACTACCGCCACCCGCCGCGGATCGGCGAGGTCCTCGCCCGCCGCCAGGCAGGACAAGACCCGCGCGTGATCGAGATCGCCTGGCGCGCGCAGCGGCGCCTACATCAGCGTTGGTCGCACCTACACGGCCAGCGCCGCAAGCCGGCCGGCGTCGTCGCGGTCGCCTGCGCGCGTGAGCTGGCCGCGTTCTGCTGGGAGGCCGCCACGCTTGACTGACCACACCCCCGACGACCGCGCCCGGGACACTGCCGGGGCGCGCACGAGCACTCAGGAAGGCCACACGACAGTCGCGCGAGGCTCGCGAGACCACTTTGGGCAGCCGGCCCCCGCCGACGGCGCCCGATCTAAGACGGCGAGCCGCGACGAATACCCGGGTCTTGAGGTCAAGCCCTCGCATATCAGTCTGACCCCGCAGTCGACCACACTGGACCTTCCGCCCGTGCCGCCCCGCCAGCGCCCCGACCGCGCCGACACGACATCCACACGAACTACCGCCTTGACATCTCGCCCTCCATATCAGTGGTCCCGGCCGTAAGTACGGCGCATAACCCGGTGAATCAGGGTCGTGTCTGCCGGTGCCCGGCAATCCGCTCGCATACTGGTGGTACGTGTGCGGGTGCCGGCAGGCGCGGGCCGGCGCCGCCGGAATGCGTCGTGCTTCCGGCCGGGGCCACTAAGCTGCCCCCGGCCGGCCCCTGTAGCTCAGCTGGATAGAGCAGCGGACTTCTAATCCGCAGGTCGCAGGTTCGAGTCCTGCCGGGGGCGCTCGAGTTTCCCTGCTACTACCTGATTTCCTGCCGGTGGCCGGCGTGCGCGTATCTGCCGAAGCTGCCGGTTTCTAGCGTCGATTTCTAGCTTACGACCGGCTACATGGGGCTGGAGTGCCGCCGGTCTGTACCTACAGACCCCCCCCCGTATTTCCTCCTCGGGGGTGCTCGGCAGGGTCAGCGCGCCGATGTACCGCTGTCTGTGGCGCATAGAACGCTCCCTGAGTCTCAGTAGGACGGGACCCGGGACAGTTGACGCTCGGCGTCCGCGTCCTACCGCTCGGGCATCATCGTCTCCCATGCCGCTCGGAGGTCCGATGGAGCAGGCGACCGCGTATCTGGCCGTGAGGCCCGTGAGAGCGTTGGTCCTGGTGGCGATGTTCTCGAACGTGCGCTGGCAGGTGATGATGCTGAACGCGCTGCGGGCGCAAAGTCGCTACTGGGGTGGTAGCGGCGCGATGCCGATCCCGTGCACGCCTGACTTCGCCGAGAAGCCGCTGTTCTCGGCTGTCGCGGACGCTCAGGACCCAGACGCGATGGTCCTTCACACGGGCACGTATGCAGAGTTGCAGGACCTGGAGCCTGAGGTGTATGCGGAGACGGAGGCTGCGACGCGCGCGCAGCTAGAGGGCCGCTTCTCACCCGAAATGATCGAGGACACGCTTCGGCGCTGGCGAGATGACCCGCTCGTAAGGGCTTTTGTCGAAGCTCCACTCAGTTCGGACCTGGTGCGGCGGCTCGCACCACTTCATCACGATCTGCATCCCAACACCGACGCGTCGACAACCGAGCGCGCGCCTGGCTACCCGTTCAGCGATGCCTTCTCGTTTCCGCTGCCGGAGCGAATCGTCTCGCCGCAGGCGACCGGCACGCTCACTGACGCACTTCAACTAGCGGCCGAATCGGGGAACCTCGCCTCGGCGCAAGAGTCGGTCCTGCAAGATCGCGGGTGCACGGTTGAGCAGCTCGCGCTCGACGGCGAAGCGACGCCGGACTTCGTCTTCTCCCCGAACCGCGAGGAGAAGGCCCTGCCGCTCACGCTCAGCGAAACCGGCCTCGGCTGTTCTCGACATCGCCGCTTCCTCCGTCGCGATTGATCGTCGTCGCTGGAGACGATCCGTCGGACTTCGCCCTGTTCTATGCGCTCCGGCGCATGACCGGAATCGCCTACTGGCTGCCGACCACGTACAGGGAAAGTAGGCGGGCCGTGATGGCGCTCGCAGGCGCGATCAGGGAGTTCGACCCGGAAGAGGTCGTGGTAACCACGGCCGAATCGGAGGCCGAGGTAGCGCCTGCGGCGGAAGCTCTGCGACCGTGGTTGTTCCGTTCCAAGGAAGTCGCACACGTCTCGTGGCGGGAGCTGATCCCGTCGCAGCCGCGCCGGTTGCTCGCCCGGGACAACTACGGAGTACCGCAGGGCTTGCTTCTCGACTCCGGCCGCTCGGGACATCTACCCACGCCCGTCCCAACAACGCGCACGGAACGGGAACACGAGACCCGATGGATGACCGATGTCCGGGTCGACGGCTGGCAGCCGGTGTTGAACCCGCAGCTAGGGCCGTTCGTCCTTGAAGCGTCGGCGTATGGGACGCCCGTCGCGAGAGCCACCCGTGAAGGTGCGTCGTACTTCTGTCCCCACTTCATGTGGTTCGGCGGAGACTTGGAGGGCCAAACAGTACGTCCGCGCCTACACCGCAGAGACTTGTTCGATCAGGTCCAGTACGTGCTGGATCGACAGCAGTGGCGTTGTGAGCCGTCGGACAAGGGCATCTACGCGCGGCAGTCCGCGAAGCTATTCGGCGGCCTCCCAGACCTTGCAGCCGCCCTGAACGACAGCGCGTGGAACCGGCTCTTCAACGCGTTCCGCGGTGGTGAACGTGGACTCGCTTTGAAGGATCAGCGGACGTATCTTCCCCTCAGCCATCTTCTGGGTGCTCTATCCGGCGAGTGGGCGGAGCAGGACGTTCAGACCGCCGTCGGGCGCGGGATCATCGGGAGAGGCTTGATCCACAAGTGCCCAGTATGTCGATGGGCGTCTTGGTACGAACAGGCGGAGATTGGCGGCGATCTTCGTTGTGCGCGGTGTCGCGAGCGCGCCGATCTTGGCGATCCTAACTGGTTGGGTAGCGGCGAGCCGCGCTGGTTCTATCGGCTCGCCGAGGTTCTGTGGCAGTTCCTGGATTCCAACGGGGATGTTCCAATACGCGGGATCTTCCAAGAGCTTTGGGACCCAGATCGCGTGATGGCCGCCACACCGGAACTCGATCTTTGGCCCCCCGAAGCTGAACGCCCAATCGAAATCGACATCTGCGTGCAACGCGGACCGGAATTGTGGATCGGCGAGGCGAAGGTCGCGGACCGACTCGGGACTGCGAAGGAAGAAAACGCGAAGCTCGCCAAGCTCTCTGAGGCAGCCACGGTGCTCGGTGCTCACGGAGTGCTGTTCCTCACAGCCGCCACCGACTTCCGTGATGCAACGAAGGACCGGATTCGGGCGATCTTCCCGGACGACTCGATGCCGCGCGCGTCGATTACGTCATCTCCGCCCTGGACGGAGGCAGGGGAGGCGGAGGACTAGACGCCTGCATGTGACGCAGGGCACCGACCTCTTACCTAGTTGCCGCCGGCCGGACCCGTGCCCCGCGTACCCGGGTTCATCGGGCTCGGAAAGATCGGCTGCGGCTTGGGCGCCGGTGCGGGTGAGGAGGGCTTGGGAGTGGCCATACCTGGTTCCATTTACCCGGCAGTAGCGAGCTCGACGAGCCAGACCGAGACCTCGGCCGCTAGGGCGATGACGGCCGCTCGGAAGGCCCAACGCAGCGGACGTAGGCGTCGGCGCTCATTGGAGCTGTAGCTGTTCTCCATGTGCAGCGCGAGATCGCGGTGGATCGCGTGGAGCGGCACGTCGAGCGCGTCGTCGCGTTCGATGTACGTGCCGATGACCTGGTTCGGGATCGCCTCGAACTGCCAGTTGTCGTCGGGCCACAGCACGCAGAGTGTTGCAACGCCGACCGACCGCGAAGGCCGCGATCGCGACCCATGAGAGCGTCGTGAAGCCATTTGCCCCAATCGCCTGTCCGCCGAGAAACGATGTGACAATGGCCGCCGCCGAGAGGACGATGCCGGCGCGCGTCCGAAATGCCGCGAGTGCGCGTTCTTGCCCGTCAAGTGCGCGGCGTGCCTCGTCGTACGCGAGTGCGTACGCTGGGGCCGCGTCGGCGCGAAGGTGGGCGACCTGCTGGGCGAGATCCCCGTCGGACGGTGATGCGGGCTCCGCAGGTTCGAGTCCTGCCGGGGGCATTTCCAACCGCGAGGCGTCAGGAGGCGTCTCGCGGCGTCTGGAATCGTCGCGAACGTACGGCGTAGAGCCGAATTCGGCGGGTTGGCGGTCCAGATTTCGCCTATTGGCGCGATCGGCTGCGACCGGCCGTTTTCGTGCCCGCAAGTCATGCCGTGAGTCACGCGGCCGGTCGTGACTCAAGCGCGGGGAGCGCGCTCTACGGTTGGTCATGCGGCGCGGCTATCTCTCGCGCCGCCGCGCCCCCGGCCGTGTCACGACGGCGCGGGGGCAATCTCTGCGACGATCCGCCCGCGCGCTCGACTGGCGCGCTGTCCGTCCGGTGCGCTCGTTTAGCGTCGCCGCAATGAGCCGCTTGGATTGGGACCGAGCGCGGCAACGTGAGGCAACGCGCCCTCGCGTCACGCCGAAATTCCGTCCCGGTCCGAAATGGCGTTGGCAGCCGCCGACCGAGCCTCAACTTCGAGCGCTCGACCGCCTGCATGTCCGCCTCTACGGGACGCCGTACGAGCCTCCGCGCGGACTCACGCGCGGAACCGCGAGAGGCGGAGGCGATCGGCGTCTCATCGCCGGATTGTTCGCGATCGCCGGTTGTCGCCGCGCAGCTTCGCCACGACGACGGCGGGACGCTCGTCCGCGAGCTATACGGCCATCCCGACGCGGCGATCGCCCGCGAGCGCATCCGAGCCGCCTTCCGGACCGTGGCGCCGGTTACGGCGTTTCGCCGCGCGAATCTACATCCCGACCCCGCCAAACCCTCCACCGCCTTGCTCTCCGGCGCCGTGACCGGATTCACGGCTCGGAGCCCTGGCAGCGCGCTCAGCCTTTAGTTCTCGCTTGATCTCGTTGTCGCGTACCGCCTTGACGCGCCGACGCTCTCGCCAGCGGGAGAACCGTGTCGACTTCCGCTCCTGCTCGGTGCTCATAACTGACCTCAATCCTGGGGAAACGAGATGGTCCGACCCTACGCCCGCAGGATGGGTTTGGCTACTCGGACTCGCTGCGCCGCTTCCAAGCGCGCATCGGTGAGGCTATCGGAGCGTCCTCGACTGTCGCTGCCCCGTGAGTCACGAAATTAGACACGACGCGGCGCAACGCACCCGGTAGAGCCAAGTCTGTACTTTCGGGGGCATGAGACGGGGCCGCCGCTTGTGCGCACCGGGGGATCGCCCGTCTCGGCCCGGAACACTCGGTAGAACTGCGCGTAGCTGCCGAAGCCGGCTTCGAGAGCGGCCGCGAGCGCGGTCGTGTCTCGTCCGTCGCGGTAGAGCAGCATGAAGCGCCGGACCCGCTGTTGGTTGCGGAAGCGCGTGATCGAGGTGCCGGTCTGTGACTTGAAGAGGCGGCTCAGATGCGACGGGCTCACACCGGCGGCGCGGGCGAGTGCGGTGAGGTCGCCGGCGCCCGGGTCGGCGCGGAGCATGCGCGCTACGGTCTCCACCGCCGGATGCACGTCGACGCCCTCGATGACATCGTCGCTGTCGACGAACGCCCGCCAGGCGAGCCCGAGGAGGTAGGAGAGCCCGGCGTTGAGCAAGGCATGGTCGATCTCCTCCGCTGCACGGAGCTCTCGGAGGAGCGCTTCGAGGCGGCGCGCCCGCTGGGGGTCGAGTCGACGCGAGAACTCGCCGGCGGGGTTCTCCTCGTGCAGCATCTCCATCTGCGGCGTCGTCGCCGTCCGGGCGACGAGGCTGGGGCGGAAGACCGCCCACCAGAGTTCGTGGTCGCGGGACTCGTCGACGAGCACGTGGTCCTGACCCGGGAACAGCCAGGTGAGCGTGCCCGAGGTGAGCTCGTAGCGGCGTTCGCCGAGCAGGTACGTGGCGGTGCCGCGGACGACGAGGTTCAGCTCGAGCTCGGCGTGCCGATGCGGGCGCGGCCGGTGATCGCCCGCGACGTGTCGCACGACCCGTCCGTCGACGTCGTCCGGCAGCCCGAGATCCTCGCTCATCGCAAGAAACGATAAGAACTTGCGCGTTTCCGCGAAGACGGCCCGCTATTGGTGGCGGATTCTGTGATCTTCAACCAAGCGAGAGGAGAGCAGCGTGGTTGTGTCAGAGCCCGCCGTCACGCCTGAGCACACTCGGCGTTTTCGCGACGAAGGCTTCTTCGTGCTCGAGCGCGTCGTGCCCCCGAGCGACCTCGAGGCCCTGCGTGGCCAATGCCAGCGGCTCATCGACGAGCGCGATCGGGAGATGGATCGCCTCGGCGTCGAGATGCTCGACCTCGACCACCGTGGCAGCCGCTACTTCCTCCATGCCTACGACAAGAGCGATGTGGTTCGGAGGTTCCTCGTCTCAGACCTCATGGCGAAGATCGCACGGGCCGCGCTCGGGGAGACCGTCTACCTGTTCAACGAGCAGTACGTGGTCAAGGCCGCCGAGCGGGGCATGACGTTCGGCTGGCATCAGGACGGCGGCTTCATCGACTATCCGCACCAGCCGTACCTGACCTGCTGGATTACGCTCGACGACGTGTCCGAGGCCAACGGCACCGTCTACCTCCTGCCGTACTCGCGCTCCGGAGTCCGCGATGTGGTCGAGCACATCGAGGACGAGGACACCCACGACAGGATCGGGTACTTCGGCGACGACCCCGGCGATCCGGTCGTCGTCCCCGCCGGCAGCATCGCCTGCTTCTCCAGCACGCTGTTCCACCGGAGCGGCCCCAACGCCACGGGTCGCATGCGTCGCACCTACGTCGCCCAGTACTCCTCCGAGCCGATCCTCAACGAGGACGGTTCCGCACCGCGACACCTAGCCGAGCCGCTGCCCGCGGACTCGTCAGGCTGATCCACGACACCGCCTGACGGGATCCGCTGGTCGCAGGTTCAAGTCCTGCCGGGGCGCTCCGCCACGCGCGTACCGCGTCAGCCACAAGGCCGGACGACGGCGGACTTTTCCCCGCCTTCGCGCAAAAGATTGTTGTGACGCACCGGAAGTTCGCGTACGATTGCGCACGCGTCGCGCAGCGGATCGGGAATCCGCGTCGTCAGATCTCGGGAGGGGGAGCGCGAATGCTGTCAGCTCGGAAGCGTCACACCCGCGTCCACGCGTCCGTCGGGTTGCTTGCACTGCTCTGCGGCCTGATCGTGCTGTTCGGGCCGGCAGCGGTGCTCGCCCACGCGCAGAACCCACCGCCGCAGGAGCCGGGTGTCACGCAGCGGGTGTTCCAGATGCCGCGCCCGCTGAGCGAGCTGTGCCCGATCAAGGAGGGCCAGACGCCGAACGTCGACGTGCTCAAGCCGACGATCGACTGGTCCGGGGACGATGGCTTCGGCGGCTTGACCGACAACTTCATCGTTCACGCGATCGCGAACCTGACCGTGCCGACCGCGGGCAACTACACGTTCCGGCTCACGAGCGACGACGGCTCGGAGCTGTTCATCGACGACGGGCTCGTGATCGACCACGACGGGCTGCACGGCGAGACCAGCAAGGACGGCGCGGTCGACCTGACCGCCGGGATGCACGCGGTGCGGATCAACTTCTTCGAGGCGGGCGGCGGCCAGGAGCTGACCCTGAGCTGGATGCCGCCCGGGGCCAGCACCTTCAGCGTCGTCCCGAACGACGTGCTGAGCACCGACGCGGGCGTCGTGCGCGTGACCGCTCCCGGCTCGAAGCAGTGCGAGGGCGACGTCGACACGCCCGGCGACGGGCTTCCGCTCGACGGCGTCAACCCCGCCTACGACCTCGTCAACCTGCGACCGCCCGGCTTCGAGCCGAAGGTGACCGGCCTGGAATGGATGGGCGACGACCTGCTCGTGCTGACCTGGGGCGACGACGACGGCGACCCGAGCAGCGTGACCGCCGCCGGCGAGGTGTGGCGGCTACAAGGCGTCAAGGGCGCCGACGATCCCGCGGACGTGACGCCCACGAAGATCGCCGGGGAGCTCAAGGAGCCAATGGGCATCAAGGTCGTCGAGGGCGACATCTACGTCTCCGAGAAGCACCAGCTGAGCAGGCTCACAGACGCCGACGACAACGGCGTCTACGAGGGCAAGGACCAGATCGCGACGTGGCCCTTCGACGGCAACTTCCACGAGTTCGCGTTCGGCCTGCTCTACAAGGACGGCTTCTTCTACCTGAACCTCTCGGTCTCGATCGACCTCGGCGGCGCGACAACGGTGCCACAGGGGTCCGACGACCGCGGCATGCACCTGAAGATCGCCAAGGACACGGGGGCGGTCGAGTACGTCGCCGGCGGCCTGCGCACGCCGCACGGCATCGGCTGGGGCCCCGAGGACGAGATCTTCGTCACCGACAACCAGGGCGGCTGGCTGCCGGCCAACAAGCTCATCCACATCCAGCCGGGCAAGTTCTACAACCACTACACCACCGGCCCGACCGGGGAGCCCGGCCGCTACGACGACCAGCGGCCGACGCCGCCGACGCTCTGGCTGCCGCATAACGAGATCGCGAACTCGCCGAGCCAGCCGATGCTGATCCGGAGCGGCCCGTTCGCCGGGCAGATGTGGATCGCCGACGTGACCTACGGCGGGATCCAGCGCGCGTTCCTGGAGAAGGTCGAAGGCGAATACCAGGGCGCGTACTTCCGGATGACCCAGGGCCTCGAGTCCGGGATCACGCACCTGCTGCTCGAGGACGACGGCTCGATCATCGTCGGCGGCCTCGGCGCCGGCGGCAACTGGGGCCAGACCGGCAAACTCCAGTTCGGCCTCCAGAAGCTCGTCCCGAACGGCACCGAGACGTTCGACATCGAGAAGATGGAGCTCGTCGACGGCGGCTTCGACCTGACCTACACCAAGCCGCTGTCGGACGCGACCGTCGCCGAGCTGGCCGACAAGTACCAGGTGCGGCAGTGGACCTATGCGCCGACCTCGTCCTACGGCGGACCCAAGGTCGCCGAGGAGGAGCTGACCGTGACCGACGCGTCGGTCTCCGCCGACCGCAAGACGGTTACGCTCGCGATCGACGGCCTCAAGCCCAACCGCGTCGTCTACGTGCGCTCGCCGCGGCCGTTCGAGTCGGAGGGCGGCGACGCGCTGCTGAGCACCGAGGCGTGGTACACGCTCAACAAGCTGCCCGGCTACGTCGCGCCCGTCAGCGATGGGCTGTACGAGCTGGAGGACGGCCTGCTCACCGGCGGCGCGAAGTTCGACACCGAGCACGCCGGCTACAGCGGCACCGGCTTCGTGTCGGGCTTCGGGACGGTCGGCGCGTCGGTGAAGGTCGACGTCAACGCGGCGAAGGCCGGCGACTACCGGATGGCGCTGCGCTACGCCAACGGCCCGAACCCGTTCGACGGCCCGAAGACGATCAGCCTGATCGTCAACGGCACGAGCCGGCAGATCACGCTGCCGCCGACCGGAACGTGGCCGAACTACCAGCTCTACGTCGACGGCGTGACGCTCGACGCGGGCGCGAACACCATCGAGCTCAAGCACGCGACGGGCGACGACGGACACGTCAACCTCGACTCCCTGCGGCTCGCGCCCGCGGGCGTCACGCGGTACGAGGCCGAGGCGGCGACGCTCGCCGGCGGAGCGAACGTCCAGACCGAGCATCCCGGCTTCAGCGGCGACGGCTACGTCGGCGGGTACCAGAACGTGGGCGCGAGCACCACGTTCGAGGTGACCGCCCTCGCCGACGCGGACACCGACGTCACGCTCGGGTACGCGAACGGCCCCAACCCCTTCTCCGGCACGAAGGAGGTGAGCCTGTACGTCAACGACCAGTTCGTGAAGAAGCTCGCGCTGCCGGACACCGGCGCGTGGGCCACCTACGGGACGCTGACCGACAGGCTCAGGCTGCGCGCCGGAAGCAACGACATCTCGATCCGCTACGACGCGGGCGACGACGGCAACGTGAACCTCGACTACCTCGACGTCACGCAGAACGAGCCGGTGCAGTGCCCGCCCACGTTCGAACCGGATGACGAGTTCGACGGCGGCGCGCTGGACCGCTGCCGCTGGTCGACGATCCTCAACGAGGACGTGGCGGGCTACTCGCTCGCCGACGGCAAGCTGCAGATCAAGGCGCAGCAGGGAGACATCGTCGGCGGCGCCGTCTCCGCACGGAACGTCGTGCTCCAGCGGGCGCCGAGCGGCGGCAGCTGGGCGGCGACGACGAAGGTGTCGATCGACGGCACCGACGACTACCTCCAGGCCGGGGTCGTCGCGCACGCGAGCGCCTCGAACTGGGGCAAGCTCGTCGTGATGCGCCGGCCGACGGGCGAGTGGGTGCTGGAGCTCGCGCGCGCGTCGGGTTGGCAGAACAGCGCGGCGCTGCCCGCCGGAGCGCAGAACGCCATCACGCTGCAGATGTTCGCGTCCGAGGGCAGGCTGCGCGGTCGGTATTCGCTCGACGACGGCGCGACCTGGACCGAGGTCGGCACGGGCTTCCCGCTGACCGGGCTCTCGAGCCCCGGCATCGGCCTCGCCGCGTACAACGGCACCGGAGCGGAGATCGCCTCGTTCGAGCGCTTCAGCGTCGGCGAGCCGCCACTCGATCCCGAGACGTGCACGGCGGCGACGCCCGATCCGGGCTACACGATGCTGTTCGACGGCACCCGGGCGAGCACCGAGGACTGGCGCATGGCCGGCCCCGGCTCGATCTCTCGCGCCCCCGACTGCACGCTGTTCACCGAGGGTGGCCTCGGGCTGCTGTGGCACTCGACGCCCATCGATCACGACTACTCGCTCAAGCTCGACTGGAAGATGGCCGGCGACGACAACTCGGGCGTGTTCGTCGGGTTCCCCGACCCGGGCACCGATCCGTGGGTCGCGGTCGACCACGGCTACGAGATCCAGATCGACGCCACCGACGATGCGGACAGCACGACCGGCGCGATCTACAACTTCCAGGCGGCCGACGCGGCGGCGCGCGACGCCGCGCTGAAGCCTCCGGGCGAGTGGAACAGCTACGAGCTGCGCGTCGAGGGCAAGCGGATCCGCGTGTATCTCAACGGCGCGCTGATCAACGACTTCACCAGCACCGCCGACGGGCGGATGGTGACGCCGTCGCACGTCGGCCTGCAGAACCACGGCAACGGGGACGACGTCTGGTTCCGCAACGTGCAGATCAAGAACCTCGCCGCGGCGCCGATGCGCGACTCGACGACGACGGCGACCGCCGACCCCGCCCAGGTCAAGGTCGGCCAGGGCAGCAACGTGACCGTGACGGTCGCCGCGGAGGGTGCCGTGCCGACCGGCGACGTGCAGCTGAAGTCCGGTGACGTCGTGCTGGGCTCCGGGGCGCTGGTCGACGGCAAGGTCACGATCCCGACCGGCGCGTTCGACTCGGAGGGGACCAAGACCCTGACCGCGGCGTATGCCGGCGATGCCACGACCAAGCCCAGCACCGGCAGCGTCGAGATCGCGGTCGTGTCAGGCGGAGGCCAGCCCGGAAGCAGGCCCGCCCTCGTGATCCGTGGCAAGGCCGACGCGAACCGCCGGCGCCGCCACGCCGCGATCCACGTGCGCTGCTCCCGGGGTGCGAACGCGTGCGTGGGCGCGGTGCGTATGCGGGTCGGGGAGCAAAGGGTCGGCAAGGGCGCCTTCAGCGTCGCTGCGGGCGCCACCGACACGATCCGCGTCAAGCTCAACCGCAAGGCGCGCGAGCTGCTGGCGCTGCGCAAGCGCGTCATGACGACGCTGACGATCACCTACGAAGACGGCCGCACGAAGGAGGTCCGCCTGCAGCTGACGCGCTAACCCGGCTGCCCGGAGAGCCGCGTCGCGTCCCGGCTCGCGGTGTTCGGGATCGGTCAACGCACGAGCCGTCGGGTTTCGGTTTGCATGAGTCCGGCAAACGTCCGCTTGGGCGTCCCGTCCTCCGCATCGTTTCTACGTTCGCGATGCGTGACTCGGCGGGGCGCTCCCATTTGGACGGAGATCACGCCGCTGCGCCAGTACCTCGAGTGCCGCCGGGCGCTGGTGGTCGAGCTCGGGGTCGAGCCGTCGGCGGAGACCTCGCGCCTGCAGGCGCGGATCCCGGCCGGCGTGCCGGTGTGAACCCTCAACCCAGCTCGCGCAGCTCGTCGCCCGGGAGGACCTGCAGCACCGTGACGGTGTTCGACCCGGGGCGGAGGGAGGCCGGCCGCAGCATTGCGGAGTACTGGAGGCCGCCGCTGCCCGGGAAGACGCGGGTGGTCGCCTCCACGCGGCCGTTGACCGCGATCGCGATCACGGCGTCGGCGTCCAGCCCGCTCACGTCGCCGGACACGAACGCGGGCAGCAGCGGGGCGTCGTCCGTGATCGCGGCGTACTCGGCCGGGGCATCGACCGTCGCGCGCGCGGCGGTCGCGCGCGCGACGCCCTCGGTCCGGCGGCCGATGAGCTCCGGGCGCGGGCCGAGCGCGTACACGCCGTGGCGCAGCATCCTCGCCTCGGCCTCGTTGCGCTCGCGGGCGTCTGCGAGGAGCTCGCCGAGGGGCACCGGTCGGCCGGCCCGGCCGTCGTCCGTCACCTCGATCGGCGCGTCGTCGTCGACCGGCCGCTCGCCGGCGGGCATCCCGTCTGCCTTCCACGGCACGCGGATCCCCGCCGCGTCGGCGAGCGTCGGCACGGCGTCGACGGTCCGCACCGCCCCGTCCTCGATCCTGCCCTCATGCTGGCCCGGGAGCTTGAGGATGAACGGCACGAGCGCGATGTCGGCGTACGTCTCGGGCGCGAGCCGGCGCCGCGGCTGCCCGGCCCGGAACGAGACGCCGTGGTCGGCCGTGACGAGGATCGCCGCCTTGTCGTAGAGGCCGGCGGCGCGCAGCTTGTCGAGCATCCGGCCGACCAGCACGTCCGTGTACTGGGTCTGGAGCACATGGCGCTGGAAGCTCTGGTCGACGAGCCACTGGCGCTGCGTCCAGCCCGCCTCGGTGAAGCCGGGATAGCCCCGGCGGTGGATCGGGTAGCCGCGGCCGTCGGGCAGGAAGCGCGACGGCCCGTGCGGGAGCGTGGAGTGCATGAACACCAGCGGCGGGCGGTCCGACGGGCGGTCGAGCGCCGCGATCACCCGCGCGAAGTCCACGCCCGCGTCATCGGCCCGGAGGCGCTCGATGACCTTTCCGAGGAGCCGCCCGCGCGGAGACGCCGCGTCCCCGTCGGCGCCGAAGCCCTGCCAGCCGCGGTCGATCGCGGGCAGGCCTTCGCGCATGTCGTCGGGGAGCAGGAGGTGCTCGGCCACGATCCGGAGGTCCTTGGCCAGCCCGCTGATCCGAGACCGGAGCGAGGGCCGCGGCTCCGGACACAGGTCGGCCGGGCAGACGTCAGTGATCGGCTCGTTGGCGGTGAATTCGTGGCTGCGGCTGAGCAGCGTGAACAGGCTGCGAGGATGGTGCGTCGACGTCGGGAGCTCGCCCGGCCGGGGCCGCTCGCCGGTGAGCTGCGCCGGGACGGCCTCGGGCGTGGTGTCGGAGACCGTCGTCGCGTGGCGGTACCAGGTGGCGTCGGCGGCGAACCGCGCGAGGTTGGGGAACAGCGCGGCGTCGATCGTGCCGTCGGCGCCGGTCAGCGTGGTCGTCGGGAGCTCGTCGAGGACGATGTGGACGATCGGCGTCTTGGAGCTGGCCGGCCCGCCGACCGAGCTCGCCGCGTCGCCGGGCATCACGAGGTCGGACACCGGCGAGAAGACGAGGAAGAGCACGACGAACAGGAGCGGCGCGGGCGAGAGGACGGTGAGGAACGTGCGCACCGCCTCCGCGCGCGCGTAGAGGAAGGCGCCGGCGGCGCCGATCGGCAGCGCGACGACGACCGCCGCGGCCGATCCCGAGAGCGCGTCGCCCAGCGGCGGCAGGACGAGGGCGGCGGTGAGCAGGCCGATCAGCGCGAGGTGCAGTCCCCAGCCGGCGGCCGGCCGGACCCGCCCCGCCGCCCAGACCGCCAGGCCGCCCAGGAGTGGGGGCAGGAGCGCGTAGCCCAGCGCGAAGACGAGGATGTCGAACGTCGTGTTGCGGCGGGCGATGAAGAACTCGGCGCTGTCGGCGAGCAGCCCGAACAGCGGCTGGACGAACGCGAGCGCCCACAGGGCACCGAGGTGCAGCGCGGCGCGACGGAAGCCGATCGTCCGCCCCGCGCGGGCGACGGGGATCGTCCGCGCGGCGCGACGCCCGCGGATCGTCCGCCTCGACGTGACAGGGGCCCGTATGCCGGGAACCTACCGCCCGGCGCGGCTAGTCGCGCAGCCGGAACGGCCAGTCGGCGCGATCGTGGATGACCAGGGCGAGCCCGATGGCGGACAGCGCCAGCCCGACCGCACCGTGGTGGATGCGAGCGCCGAAGAGGTAGAGCCGCCTGAGCGCGCGGTCGTAGGTCATGTGCGGGTGATCGACCTGCCGCGCCGGCTCTTGACGGCCTATCCGTCCGGCTCGAAGTCGACGAACACGGCGACCTTGGGCTCGTGCCAGTAGAAGACCACCGAGTCGGCCTCGTAGCCGACCTCGTCCGGCCCCGGCAGCTCCGCCGACTCCAGCAGCTCACGGAAGCGGGCCTCGGCCTCCTGGTGGCGCGCTGTGCACGACATGCGACCACGGTGCCAGGCATCGCATCACCCGTGGCATGCGCGCCGTGCCAACTTGCGCACGAGTTCGTGCCAACTGTCCGCGCCGCCCGCGCCGCGCGTACGCTGCGGCCCATGAGGACCTCGGCGGCCATGAGCGCGGGGCGATGAGGGCAGGGCCGTGAGGATCATCGTCCTCGGCGCGGGGAACGTCGGCCGGGCCGTGGTGGACGCGCTCCACAGCGAGCACGACATCACGGTGATCGACGTCGACGAGCAGCGGCTGACCGCGCTCGCCGACCGCTACGACGTCCGCACGGTGGAGGGCAACGGGACGACCAAGCGCGTCATGCGCGAGGCCGGCATCGAGGAGGCGGCCCTGCTGATCGCGTGCAGTCCGCGCGAGGAGGCGAACCTCGTCTCGGCGATGCTCGCCCGCAAGCTCTCGCCCAGCGCGCGCGTCATCGTGCGCACGAGCAGCGTCGAGTACCTCGAGGCCTGGCGGGAGCGCGAGATCGACGTCGACTTCATGGTCTCCTCCGAGCTCGAGACCGCGATCGCGATCTCGGGCCTCATCGGCATCCCGGCCGCTCGCCAGACCGACGTGTTCGCCGATGGCAAGGTCCAGATCGTCGAGTTCGACGTCCCGCCCACGACCGACACCGGCCCGGTGATCGGCAAGCCGCTGAGCGAGGCGGAGATCCCGCCGGACTCCAAGGTCGTCGCCATCATCCGCGGCGACCGGCTGATCCTCCCGCGCGGTGTCGAGACGATCGAGCCGGGCGACCGGGTCGTGATCATCGCCGCGCCCGCCTCGGCGCTCGAGTGGAGCCGCCTGATCGCGCGCAGCGACCTCGAGATCGACGACATCGTCGTGTTCGGCGCCGGCCGGATGGGCTCGACGATCACGCGTGTGCTGCTCGGCCGCGACGTCCGCGTCCGGCTCGTCGACTCCGACCACGGGCGCGCGCTCGAAGCGGCCGAGGCGCTGCCGGAGGCACGCGTGTTCTGCGCCCACGCGTTCGACCCCGACTTCCTCGAGCGCGAGCGGATCGGGAACGCGTCGGCCGCCGTGTTCTGCCTCAACGACGACGCCAAGAACCTCTACGCGGCGGTGCTCGCGCGCACCCACGGCGTCCGCCTGACGATCGCGCTCGCCCACGACCCGGCGTCGGTCGCGGTCTACGAGCGCGGCGGCGTCGACGTCGCCATCAACCCGCGGCAGGTGATCGCGGAGGAGTTCGTCCGCTTCGCCCACGACCCGCGCATCCGCCAGATCGCCATGCTCGAGGGCGACCGCTTCGAGATCCTCGACCTCACCGTCCGCCCGGAGTCCGAGCTCGCCAACCGGCGCTTCGACGACCTCCCGCACACCGGCTCCGTGATCGGCGCGATCATCCGCGACGCCAAGGTCATCTTCCCCCACGGCTCCGACGTCCTGCTCCCCGGCGACCGCGTGATCATCTTCGTCGAGTCGCGCCGCGCGGCGCTCGTGGAGAAGGTCCTCTGATCACGGCCGTCGACGTCGGCAGCGCGCTCGACCTCGTCGGCGGCGTGCTCAAGTGGGTCGGCGCCGCGTTCGCGGTGCCGGCGCTCGTCGCGCTCGGCTACGGGGAGCCCGTGTGGCCGTTCCTGGTCGCGGGCGTCGTGACCGCCGGGTGCGGCCTGCTGCTCGACCAGATCACCGGGCCGAAGACCGGCGCCGCCGTAAGCCCGCGCGAGAGCTTCCTCGTCGTCGCCCTGATCTGGCTGCTGATCCCCGTGTTCGGGGCGCTGCCGTTCCTGATCGGCGACGTCCCGCAGCTCTCGAACCCGATCGACGCATACTTCGAGGCCGTCTCCGGCTTCACCGCCACCGGGGCGACCGTGCTGACCGACGTCGAAGGCCTGAGCCGCTCGATGCTGTTCTGGCGCCAGTTCAGCCACTGGCTCGGCGGCATGGGCATCATCGTGCTCGCCGTGGCCGTGCTCCCGCGGCTGCGGATCGGCGGCCGCCAGCTCCTGCAGTCCGAGCTTGCGGGCCCGACCGAGATCGAGCGCTTCACGGAGACGATCCGCGAGACCGCGCGCCGCCTGTGGACGCTGTACGCCGGCCTCACGGTCGTCGCCATCCTCGCGCTCGCACTCCTCGGCTGGACCGGGCTCGACCCCGCGATGACGCTGTACGACGCCGTCGCTCAGGCGCTCTCCGTCGTCGCGCTCGGCGGGTTCTCGAGCCGGAACGGGTCGATCGCGGTGTTCGCGCCGGCCACGCAGTACGTGCTGCTGTTCCTGATGCTCCTGGCCGGCGTCAACTTCCTGCGCCTGTACCGGGTCGTCATCCAGCGCCACCTGCACATCCTTGGGCGCGACGAGGAGCTCCGGCTCTATCTCGCGTTCGCGCTCGTCGGCTCGGCGCTCGTCACCCTCGAGCTGTTGGCGGGCGACTTCGAGAGCGGCGAGGCCGCGTTCCGGCACGGGACGTTCCAGGCGGTGGCGGTGATGACGACGACCGGCTTCGGGACCGCGGACTCGACGCTGTGGGGCCCGCTGGCGACGATGACGCTGCTGCTGCTGATGTTCGTCGGCGCGTCGGCCGGCTCGACGGGCGGCTCGATCAAGGTTGTCCGCCACCTGCTGCTGTTCAAGATGGTGCGCCGCGAGCTCGAGCAGGCGATCCACCGCGAGGTGGTCGTCCCGATCCGCGCCAACGGCGTCGTGGTCGAGGAGCGCGCGCTGCGCTCGGCGGTCGTGTTCGTGCTCCTCTACCTGCTGACGTTCGCACTCGGCACGCTCGCGCTGCTGATCGACGCCCGCGCCGCCGGCACGCCGCTGGCCGCGTTCGAGGCGATCGGGGCGAGCGCGGCCTGCATCGGCAACGTCGGCGCCGCGTTCGGGTTCGCCGGCCCGTTCGGCTCCTACGAGCCGTTCAGCGACCTCTCGACCGTCGTCCTCACCGCGCTCATGTGGCTCGGGCGCGTCGAGATCATCCCCATCGCCGTGCTGCTCGGCCGCAGTTATTGGCGCGCCTGAAACGGCTACCCTCGAAGGGGTGGACGACCTCCCCGGGCGCGCACGCTGGCTCCTGCTCCGCATGCTGCTCGGCGGGCTGATCGTCATGCTCATCAGCGGCGGCGCGGTGGCCACGGCCGGGCTCCTGCAGGTCAAGAGCGTCGCGAACGTGTTCAAGGACGAGGGCAGCGTCGCGCCGCTGCGGCCGGGCACGATCGACCGCGCGGAGTCGGGCAAGCCGCAGACGATCCTGCTCGTCGGCTCCGACCGCCGCTTCGACGACCGCGCCAAGGACGCGCGGTCGGACACGCTGATGCTGGTGCGGATCGACCCGCGTGAGGAAGCGATCACGCTGCTGTCGATCCCGCGCGACCTCGCGGTCGAGATCCCCGGTCGCGGGACGGCCAAGATCAACGAGGCCTACAGCCTGGGCGGGCTCGACCTCACGACCCGGACGGTCAAGAAGCTGCTGAGCACGCCCAAGGACCCGTTCCGCATCAACCACGCCGCCGCGACCACGTTCGGCGGGTTCGTCGACGCCATCGACCACCTGCGCTGCGTCCACGTCGACGTCGACCGCCGCTACTACCACACCAACGCGGGCCTCCCGGTGTCCGAGCACTGGGCGGAGATCGACCTGCGGGCCGGCTACCAGCGGCTGTGCGGCGAGGACGCGCTCTCCTACGTCCGCTTCCGCCACCTCGACAACGACATCGTGCGCGCGGCGCGCCAGCAGACCTTCCTGAGCGCCGCCAAGGACCAGCTCCGCCACGAGGGCCTGCTCGAGAACCTCAAGCCGCTGGTGCGCATCTTCGCCAAGGCGACCGAGACCGACAGCGACCTCCAGAGCACGCGCGGGCTGATGCGGCTCGCGCGGCTCGCGGTGCTGTCGAGCGGCAAGCCGGTGCGGCAGATCGAGTTCCCGGCGTCGTACGCCGCCCAGTCGGCGGAGATGGCATGGCTCGGCAGCTACGTGACGGCGACGCCGGAGCAGGTCCGGTCCGTCGCGCGCGAGTTCATGCATCCCTCGGCCAAGGCCGCCCGCCCGGCGAAGCGCAGCCGGGCTCGCGCGTCCCGGCGCGAGCCGCGGCTCGTCGACCGGCTCGCGGAGGGCAAGGCGCTGCTGCGCGCCGCGCCCTGGCGCCCCGCGACGCGGATGCGTGTCGTCGTGCCGGCGCAGCTCTCCGCGAAGGGCCGCTATCCCGCGAGCACGCAGCTGGCGCCCAACCCGCGCCGGTACGTGGTCGAGGACGACGACGGGCACCAGCACGCCGCGTACCGGCTGGTCGTCGCCGAGGATGCGAGCCAGGGACAGTTCTACGGCGTGCAGGGCACGACCTGGATGGACCCGCCGATCCTCGCCGCCCGGCACCGCACGGCGCGCTTCGGCCGGCACGAGTACCAGCTCTACGGCGAGGGCGGCAAGGTGCGGCTCGTATCCTGGCGCACGCGCAAGGCCGTCTACTGGGTGTCGAACACGCTCAGCCTCGACCTCAGCAACGACGAGATGCTGGGGATCGCCCGCTCGGCGACGCGCGCGAGCTCGCCGATGTCGCGCTGATTCGCCGATCCGGACGAGGTAGTGTCGGCACATGAGCGGCCTGAGCCGCGCGCTGATCGCACTGGCCGTTGCCGGGTTCGCGCTCGGGCTGGCGGCGCTCGCGCTGGTCACCACCAGCGACCGCGAGCCCGATCCCACGCCATGGATCGTCCTCGCGCTCACGATGGGCTGGGCGTTCATCGGCGCCGGGCTCTATGCGTGGTGGCGGCGGCCGGAGAACCGCGTCGGGCCGCTGATGACGCTCGTCGGCTTCCTCTGGTTCCTGGGCGCGCTGTCGAGCGCCGACGCGGCCTGGGCGTACACGCTCGGGCTTGCGCTCGGGTCGCTGTGGCTCGGCGCGTTCGTGCACATGCTGGTGGCGTACCCGACCGGCCGTGTGGCGCCCGGGCTCGAGCGCGCCGTGGTCACAGCCGGCTGGGTGGCGGTGGCCGTCATCTCACCGCTGGTGCTGCTATTCGTCGAGCGGCCGGGCGACTGCGGCGACTGCCCCGACAACATCTTGGCCATCTGGGACAGCGAGACGCTTTCGACCGTCATCGAGGGGCTCGGGTTGGTGATCGCGGTCGGGCTGCTCGGCAGCCTGGCGGTGATGATGGTGCGCCGCTGGCGCTCGTTCGGCCCGCTGCAGCGGCGGGCGCTGGCGCCGGTCGTGTGGACGGGCGGCGCCGTGGCCGTCCTCGGCGTCCTCAGCGTGCTGCCGGTCGCGCTCGGCGCCGACGACGTCACGGCGGTCGTCGACGCGGTCCTCATCGGCCTCATCACCGCGGTGCCGTTCGCGTTCCTCGTCGGGCTCATGCGCTCCAGCCTCTCGCGCGCGGGCGCGGTGAGCGCGCTGTTCGAGCGGCTCGCGGGAGCCGGGGCGCGCGACGCGCTGGCCGAGGCGCTCGGCGACGACACGCTCGCGCTCGCCTACTGGCTGCCCGACCAGAAGCGCTACGTCGACGCCGTCGGGCACACCGTCGACCTGCCCGAGGACGACGCGGGGCGCGCGGTCACCGAGATCGAGCGCGACGGCTCGCCGGTGGCGGCGATCGTGCACGACCCGGGGCTGCTCGAGGAGCGCGAGCTGGTGCGCACGGCGGGCGCGGCCGCCGCGCTCGCGCTCGAGAACGAGCGGCTCACCGCCGAGGTGCGCGCGCGCTACGACGACCTGCAGGCGGCCAGCGCCCGGCTCGTCGCGGCCGGCGACGCCGCCCGCCGGCGGATCGAGCGCGACCTCCACGACGGCGCGCAGCAGCGCCTCGTCTCGCTGTCGGTCACGCTCAACCTCGCGCGCAAGAACGCCGAGCCGGGTTCCAAGACCGCCGCGCTGCTCGACAGCGCGATGGGGGAGCTGACCGCCGGTCTCGCCGATCTTCGCGAGCTCGCGCGCGGCATCCATCCCGCCGTCCTGATCGAGCGCGGCCTGGACCCGGCGCTCGAGAGCCTTGCCGCCCGTGCGCCGCTGCCCGTCACGATCTCGGCCTCGATCGACGGCCGGCTGCCGCAGGCCGTCGAGGCCGCCGCCTACTTCGTGGTCATGGAGGCGCTCACCAACGTCGCCAAGTACGCCTCGGCCTCCGCGGCCGAGGTGACCGTCGAGCAGGTCAACGGCCACGTCGTCGTCGGCGTGCACGACGACGGCGTGGGCGGCGCCGATCCCGGGGCAGGCACCGGCCTGGCCGGCCTCGCGGATCGCGTCGCCGCGCTGGGCGGGCGCCTCGTGGTCGAGAGCCCGCCCGGCGGCGGAACCGTCGTGCGGGCGGAGATGCCCGCACGACGGTCGCAGGTCGCTACTTCAGCGACGTGAACGTCAGGTCCCAGGTGGCCAGGTTCTGGCCGACCACCGCGTTGACGTTCGAGGAGCGGAGCATCGCCTGCGTGTCCCACAGCCACGGGATGCCGGCGGCGATCTCCGTGATCTGCTTGTCGACGTCGCCCCACGCCTGCTTGCGCTCGGCGGGGTCGTTGATGACCTCGGCGTCGTCGATCGCCTTGTTGATGTCCGGATCGTCGAGCAGGGCGAAGTTCGAGTTGCCCTCCTCGAGGATGTTCTTGCCGTTGAACACCGGGTCCAGCAGCGTCTCCGGATCGGCGAAGTCCTTCAGCCACCCGACGCTCGGGCAGACGTCCGGCTGGTTGCTCGGCACCTGGCAGAACTTCGTGTACATGGAGTCGCGCACGACGTACTTCATGTCGATCTTGAAGCCGAGCTTCTCGAACTGCGCCACCGCGACCTGCGTCATGTTCTTCTGCTGGGTCGCGTTATCCGAGACGCCGGTCAACTCCTTGCCGTCGTACATGCCCGACGCGTAGCCGGCCTTCTTCATGTACTCCTTCGCCAGCTCGAGGTCGCCCTCGGGCTTGGACATGAAGTCGGCGCCCGAGCCTTCCTTGCCGCCGGCCTCCTCGTAACCGGGCTGACCCGGCGGGATCCAGTGGGTCGGGATCTCGCCGGTGATGGGACCGCCGAACGCCTGCCGCAGCGCGTTCTTGTCGATCGCCGCGTTAAGCGCTCGCCGCACGTCCGCGTTGTCGAACGGCGGCCGGTCGGTCCTGACCGCGATGTAACGGAAGCGGCCGGTCGGCGGGCTCGTCACCATCAGGTCCTTCTGATCGCCCTTCGAGACGCTCGAGAGGATCGGGGCCGGCAGCTGGAAGTCACCCGACACCTGCGACTCGCCCTCGAGGATCTGGCGCGACGCGACGTCCGGGTCGTTGCCCTCCTTGATCGTGATCGAGTCGAGGTACGCCGGCTTGTAGTCGGTCGACGCCTCCCAGTTCGGGTTGCGCACGAGCTTGATCTCCTGGCCCGCCGTGTAGCCGGTGATCTTGCCCGACTCGTCGTTCTCGACCATGTACGGGCCGGTGGCAACCTGACGCAGGCCGTAGCCTGACGGCTGCTTGGCGTCCAGGGGCTTCGCGTACTCGCGCGGGACCGGCGCCGAGGCCGGCATCGAGAGCGCGCCGGCGACGATGGCGCCGCGCGGCTGTTCGAGCTCGAAGACGATCGTCTGGTCGTCGGGCGTCTTGATGCCGGCGATGTTCTTCGCCTTGCCGTCCTGGAACGCCTTCAGGCCCTTGAGGCTGCCCATGTAAGCCCCGACGTAGGGGCCCGCGACCTCCGGGGTGAACCCGCGCTCGATCCCGTACGCGACGTCGTCCGAAGTCACCTCGCGGTTGACCGGCGGGCTGAACTTCACGCCCGTCTTGATCTTGACCGTGACGGTCTTGCCGTCCTCGGAGACCTCCGGCGGCCCCTCGGCCAGGTCGGGCTCGAGGTTGATTGCGTCGTCGGGCTTGTACGAGTACAGCGGCCGCTGCGTCGCGTACGCGACGTTCATGCCGTACTGGTAGTACGTCGCTCCCGGATCGATCTTGTCGACGTCCGCGGCGTAGAGCACCGTCAAGTCGCCGCCCTGCTTGGCCTCCTGCTGCGGCTGGCTCCCCTGGTCGGCGGGCTGCTCGTCGTCGTCGCCGCCGCAGCCGACGACCAACCCAAGGGCCAACGCGGCCGCGAGGGCCGGTACGAACCTTCTCATCAACAGACCTCCCCTTCGAATTGCGGGGCAGCGTAGTCCGACGGCGGGTGGCGTGTCACCGCAACGCGCACCGTGCGGTAGGGAGGTAACGCCGGAGTGTCAGCCCGCGCGCTCGAACCGCACGTCCTGCGCGCCCTCCCACAGCACCATCCGGCCGAGCTCGCGGAGCTGCTCGCGGCCCTCCCTGACGGTCAGGAAGTGGTTGCCGGCGAGCTGGCCGACGATGCTGGCGAAGCACGTCCCGCCGTACGGGAAGAGGATCTCGGTCTCGCTGTAGCCGCCGGGATAGAGCAGGATCTCGCCGGGGGCGGGGTGGCTGGTGTGGTTCTCGAACGTCACGTTGGTCTGGAGGTCGCCGAGCGGGATCCAGGCCGACTCGCCGCTCCAGCGCACGTGGATGATCTTGTTGACGAACGGCAGCCTCTCGGCGAACGCGGCGCACGTCTTGGGCGCCGCCTCGACCCAGTCGGCGCCGAACTCCAGCGGGCCGGCAGTGATGCGCAGGTCGCTCATGCGAGGTCCTTTCGTGGGGTGATCAGGCGGCCGCGGGTCGCCCCGCCGCGCAGCCACGTGCGCACGACGCGTGGCAGCGGCCGGCCCGCGTACGGGCTGAGCTTGTGGCGGTCCTGCAGCTCGGGCACGTGGCGGTCGCGCAGGTCGACGAGCACGAGGTCGGCGTCGGCGCCCGGCTCGAGCCGGCCCTTCGCGAGGCCGAAGCGGGCGGCCGGGTTGGCGGCGGTCAGGTCGGCGACGGTCCGCGGCGGCAGCCGCCCGAGTAGCAGGCCCAGCGTCGCCTGCGCGCCGGCGATCCCGCCCCAGGCGGCCACGAAATCGCCGGCCTTCATCTCCGGCGGGCAGGGAGAGTGGTCGGAGGCGACGAACGCGATCTGGCCGGCCTCGAGCTGGCGCCACAAGGCTTCGCACTCGGCGGCCGGGCGCAGCGGCGGGGCGCACTTCGCGCGCGTGCCGAGCGTCTCGAGGTCGTCTTCGCTGAGCGTGAGGTAGTGCGGGCACGTCTCGCACGTCACGCCTTCCGCGCGCGCGACGAGCTCGACGCCCGCGGCGCTGCTCACGTGCACGACGTGCAGCGAGCAGCCGGTCTCCCGCGCCGTCGCGATCGCGGCCTCGATCGCCTCGACCTCGGCCTCGACCGGTCGCGACGCGACCCAGGCGCGCCAGTCGCCGCCGTCCGGCGTGCGCAGCCGCGCCGGCCGCTCGGCGTGGACCGCCACCGGCAGGCCGAGCTTCGCCGCGGTGACCATCCCGGCGTGCAGCGTGTCGTCGTCGGCGGCCGGGAAGTCGTCGATCCCGCTGTCGCACATGAACGCCTTGAAGCCGGCGACGCCGCGCTCCGCGAGCTCCTCGAGGCGGTCGAGGTTGACGGGCGTGAGCCCGCCCCAGAGCGCGAAGTCGACCACCGAGGCGGCCTCGGCGGCGGCGCGCTTGGCGTCGAACGCCGGGCCGTCGAGCGTGGGCGGGTGCGCGTTGAGCGGCATCTCGATGCAGCCGGTGGCGCCGCCCGCGAGCAGCGCGCGCGAGCCGGTCGCCCAGCCCTCCCAGTCGGTGCGGCCGGGCTCGTTGAAGTGGACGTGGGCGTCGACGGCGCCGGGGAGGAGGTGGAGCCCGCGGGCGTCGACCTCCTCGCGGCCGACCAGGCCGTCCCCGATCTCGGCGATCGATTCGCCGTCGATCGCGACGTCGGCCTCGGCGCCGTGGGGGAGGGTCGCGCCGCGGATGACGACGTCAGACGGCACGCAGCAGGCGCTCCAGGGCCTCGACGGCCGCCGCCACGTCGGCCTCCTCGACCAACTCGGCGGGGTTGTGGCTGATGCCGCCGCGGCAGCGGACGAACAGCATCGCGGCGGGGGCGATCGTGGCCATCATGGCCGCGTCGTGGCCCGCGCCGCTGGGCAGCCGGGTGGCGACGCCGAACGCCTCGCCGAGGCGCTCGTCCATCGTCACCGCCGGAAGGTCGGCGGTGTCGTCCCACGCGAGCTCCACGCCCCGGCGCCGGGCGATCGCGCCCGCGTCGTCGCGCACGCGGGCGAGCGCGGCCCGCCGCGCGTCGTCGTCGGCGTTGCGAAGGTCGAGCGTCATCGCCGCGCGGCCGGGGATGACGTTGCGGGCACCCGGCTCCACGCGCAGGCGGCCGACGGTGCCCCCGGCGCCCTCGACCGCCAGGACGAACTCGGCGGCGGCGGCGAGCGCGTCGTGCCGCGCGTCCATCGGCACCGTCCCGGCATGCCCGGCCTCGCCGGTGAACGTCACCTCGGCGTGACTCTGCCCGGCGATGGCGGTGACCACGCCGACCGGGTCGCCCAGCCGCTCGAGCACCGGCCCCTGCTCGATGTGCACCTCGACGTAGCCGAGCACGTCCTCGCGCGCCGGTCCGAGCTCGCCAACGAGGTCGCCGAGCCGCACGCCCTCCTCGTCGCGGAGCTCGAGCCAGGCGGGGTCGAAGCGCCCCGTCATCGCGGATGAGCCGAGGTACGCGGTGCCGAAGCGCACGCCCTCCTCGTCGGCGAAGCCCACGACCTCGAGCGGGCGCGCCACGCGCTCGGCGGCCTCGAGCGCGACGAGCACGCCGAGCGGCCCGTCGTAGCGGCCGGCGTCGACCACGGTGTCCAGGTGCGAGCCGAGCACGAGCACCGGCCCCTCGCCGCGCCGCCCGATCAGGTTGCCGACCGCGTCCTCGCGCACCTCCAGCCCGGCCTCGCGCATCCAGCCGGCCACGAGCGCGTTCGCCTCGCGCATCGCCTCGGTCCCGAACCGGCGCGTCAGCCGGCCCGGCTCCTCGCTGACGGCGCCGAGGCGGTCGCAGCGCTCGAGCACGCGCGCGGCGCCGCTCAACTGCCCCGGTAGGTGCTGTAGGACCAGGGCGAGACCAGCAGCGGCACGTGGTAGTGCGCGCCGGGGTCGACGATCGAGAAGCGCACCGGCACGCGGTCGAGGAACGCCCGCTCGCCGAAGTAGTCGCCGACCGCGAACGTCAGCTCGTACTCGCCGGCCGGCGTCTCCTCGAGCAGGCGCGCGCGGCCGTCCGCGTCGGTCGTCGCGCCGATGGTCCCGCCCCCGTGGCGCAGCTCGATCGCAACGCCCGCCGCGGGCACGCCGCGCGCCGTGTCGAGAACGTGCGTGGACAGGCTCATCGCTCGAGGGTGAGGGTGATCAGGCCCTGCGCGGGGAACGGGTCGGTGAACACGCGCCGGCCATCCTCCTCGCCGACCGGGTCGCGTGTCAGGTTCTCGGCCCGGAACGAGACCTCGGCGAGCGGCGCGAAGTCGGCCAGCAGCCGCGTGCCCATCTCGTGGACGAGGTGCTGGATCGACTCCGAGACGAAGTCGTCGAACGTGGCGGCGAGGTGGTCGCGCACGGCGAGCGAGTCGACGTGCTGCGCGGTGTCGACGTACCGCCAGTCGACGTCGAGGCGGACGAACAGCGGCCGGTCGCCGCGCTCGGGCAGCGTCGTGTACTCGTCGCGCGCGAAGTGGGTGAACGCGCTGCCGCTGGTCTTGAGCAGCAGCAGCCCGTGGCGGCCCGCGCGCACGGCGGTGACGCCTTCCGGCCACACCTCGATCTCAGCGACCGCGTGGTCGTCGCCCGAGCGCGCGAACACCTTGCCGGCCAGCCGATCGAAGCGCAGCTCGCGGCCGCTCACCCGCAGCGCCTCCATCACCGGGTAGGTGGTGATCATCCGCAGGCCCACGAACGAGAGGAAGCCCTCGAGCGTCGCGCCGTCGTGGCGGGCGGCCTCGCGCAGGATGAAGTTCTTCATCGTGTCCGTGGCCACGACGGCCGAGTTGTCTCCCTCGGTGTAGGCGGCCGCGAAGTTCTCGCCGAGGACCTCGACGCTCACCTCGCACGCGAAGACGTCGTCGCCCGCGATCCGGTGCACGGGCACGCGCAGCTTGCCGTAGGAGATCCTCACAGCGCGTCCTCCAGCCGCAGCCGGGCGATCTTGGCGATCTCCTCCAGCGCCACGCGAATCTCCTCGTCCTCGGTGTTGTGCAGCCGCTCCGCCGCCACGCGCAGGATCGACTGCTTCGTGTGCTCGCGCGCGCAGACGACGAACGGGAAGCCGAACCGCTCACGGTAGGCGGAGTTCGTGCGGGTGAACGCGTCGTACTCGTCGGGCGTGAGCCGGTCGAGCCCGGCCGCGGCCTGCTCGTGACGCGAGCTGGCGGTCAGCGTGCCCTCGATCGCCGCCTTGCCGGCGAGATCGGGATGGGCGGAGATGAGCGCGAGCTTGCGCTCTCGCGGGGCCGCGTACATGGCGCCGACGAGCGCATCGTAGAGCTCCTCGTGGTCGGCGAACGGATGGTCGCGCCAGGCGGCCTCGGCCACCCACGGCGAGTGCTCGAACAGCGGGCCGAACCGCTCCACGAAGGCCGCGCGGTCGAGCTCGTTGATCGCGTCCATCCCGGCGGATTCAACCAGGCATCGGTCCGCCGGACCCGGGAGTACGTTTCGCGCCACGATGACCACCGACACGCAGTCCCCGCCGCAGGGCTTCCTGGCCCGCCGCTTCCGCCTCCACGAACGCGGGACGGACCCGCGGACCGAGGGCCTGGGCGGCGTTGCGACGTTCCTGACGATGAGCTACATCGTCTTCGTCAACCCGGCGATCCTCTCGGCCGCCGGCGTGCCGCTGGAGCCCGTGATCGTGTGCACCGCGCTCGCGGCCGCCATCACCACGGCGGCAATGGCGCTCGCCACCAACCTGCCGTTCGCGCTCGCGCCGGGCCTCGGGATCAACGCTGTCGTGGCCTTCGACATCATCCTCGGGCGGGGGCTGCCGTGGCAGGTGGGCATGGCCGTCGTGGTGATCGAAGGCCTGGTCGCGGTCGTCCTCGTGCTCGCCGGGCTCCGCACGGCGATCATGCACGCCGTGCCGATGTCGCTCAAGCTCGCGATCGGCGTCGGCATCGGCCTCTTCATCACGCTCGTCGGCCTCCGCGAGGGCGGCATCGTGGTCAACAACCCGGCGACCGGCATCGGCCTCGGGGACCTCTCGCAGGGCCCGCCGCTGATCGCGCTCGCCGGCATCCTCGTGGCGGCCGTCCTGGTCGCACGCGGGCTCCGCGGCGCCGTCATCCTCGGCGTGGTCGCCTCGGTCGTGCTCGGCCTGATCTTCGGGGTGCTCGAGGGACCGGACGGCGTCGCGGACTGGCCGGGGTCGGGGTCGTTCTCGATCATCGGCGACTCGCTCGATCCCGACTTCCTCGGCGACGCGCTGACGGTCTCGCTGATCCCTGTCATCTTCGCGCTCTTCATGACCGACTTCTTCGACACGATCGGCACCGCGGTCGCCGTCGGGCGCAGCGGCGAGTTGCTGGACGACGAGGGGCGGCTGCCGAACTCCGACCGCTTGCTCCTGGTCGACTCCGGCGCAGCGGCGCTCGGCGGGGCCATGGGCGTGTCGAGCGTGACGACGTACGTGGAGAGCGGCGCCGGCGTGGCCGAGGGCGCGCGCACGGGGCTCGCGTCGCTGGTCACGGCGGGCCTCTTCCTGCTCACGATCCTCTTCGTGCCGCTCGTCGCGCTCGTCGCGCAGCCGGTCCCCTACGTCGACGACACGTTCATCCACCCGGCGGTCGCGCCGGCGCTGGTCATGGTCGGCTATCTGATGATGCGGATCGTCCGCGACATCGACTGGGTGGCGCCGGAGAGCGCGATCCCCGCGTTCCTCGTGATCGCCGGCATCCCGCTGACGTTCTCGATCGCGGCCGGGATCGGCTTCGGCGTCATCGGCTATGTCGTGGTCATGCTGACGATCGGCCGCGGGCGCGAAGTCCACCCGCTCATGTGGGGGATCGTCCCGTTCTTCGTGCTGTTCTTCGCGGCCGACTGGCTGGAAGCGAACGTGTTCTAAGCGTTCAGGAACGAGCGGCGTAGTACATGCTGAGGTCGTTGATCGGCGCGTAGGCCATGAGTCACCGCGCCTGCGGCAGCTTCTTGGCGCCGCGCCTGGTGACCGGGGCGGAGGGCGGCGGGACGACGGGGCCGATGTCCCCGTCCGGCGCCTCGTCGAGGTCGACGATCACCGGCGCGTGGTCGCTCGGTCCGCTGCCCTTGCGCGCCTGCCGGTCGATCCACGCCGCTCTGACGCGGTCGGCGACCGGCTCGCTCGCGAGCACGAGGTCGATCCGCATCCCGAGGTCCTGGTGGAACATCCCGGCCCGGTAGTCCCAGTACGTGAACACGCGCTCGTCGGGCCAGCGGTCGCGGACGACGTCATGGAGGCCGAGCTCCTGCAGCGCCGCGAGCGCCGCGCGCTCCGGCTCGGTGACGTGGGTCTGGCCGATGTACGCGTCGGGATCGAAGACGTCCTCGTCGGTAGGGGCGATGTTCATGTCGCCGCAGACGATCGTCGCCTCCGGGCCGGTGGCGACCATCTCCTTCAGCGCCGCGAGCCACGCGAGCTTGTACTGGTAGTGCTCGGAGCCCGGCTCCCGCCCGTTCGGCACGTACACCGAGACGACGCGGATGCCGTCGCACGTGGCGGAGACGGCGCGCGCCTCCGGGTGCGGGAAGCCCGGGCCGCCGGCGATCCCGGGCACGACGTCATCGAGCCCGACGCGCGACAGGACCGCGACCCCGTTCCAGGCCGGCTCGCCGTGCGCGGCGACCTCGTAGCCGCGCTCCGCGAGCTCCTTGCCCAGCAGCTCGGCGAACGCGTCGTCGGCGAGCTTGGTCTCCTGCAGGCAGACGACGTCAGGCTCGCGCTCGTCGAGCCACGGCAGCAGGCGCGGGACGCGCTGCTTGATCGAGTTCACGTTCCAGGTCGCGATGCGCACGATTCCACGGTACTGGCAGCAGACCCTCGGGCCGCAGCAGCATGACCACCACCAGCAGGAAGCCGTAGATGCCGGACGCGATCTGGGCGAGGTCGAAGTCCAGGCCCACGAGGCCGGGCACGTCGTACAGGACCCGGGGCAGCAGGTAGTGGTTGACCGCCGAGAGGATGACCGCGCCGATCACGACGCCCCAGATCGAGCTCCGCCCGCCGAGCACGACCATGGCGAGGATGAAGATCGAGAACGAGAACGTGAACTGGTTCGGGTTGACCGTGCTCAGGTAGGACGCGAGGAAGGCGCCGGAGACGCCGCCCAGCGCGGCGCCCACGCCGTACGCGACCAGCTTCGTGCGCACGACCGGGACGCCCGCGCTCGCCGCCGCGCCCTCGTCGTCGCGCACCGCGATCCACGCCCGGCCAACCCGCGAGTCGCGCAGCCGGAAGCTGACGAGCACCATCAGCGCGACGAGCGCGAGCGCGAACCAGTACCAGGGCCGCAGGTCCAGCGCGTCGAAGCGCGCGAGGAACGGCAGATCGATCTTGTCGATCGCGGTGATGCCCTGCGGCCCGCCGGTGAGCGACCCGCCGAACAGCTCGATCTCCTGCCCGTTCGACACGACCTGCCCGACGATCTCGCCGAACGCCAGCGTGACGATCCCGATGTAGGCGCCGTGCAGGCGCAGCGTGGGGATCCCGATCAGCACGCCGGCCGTCGTCGTCGCGACGACCGCGAGCACGAGGATGATCAGGAAGTCGAGGTGGATCCCCCAGAAGGCAGATCCGAAGTACGCGGCCACGTGCGCGCCGATCGCGAAGAACACCACGTACCCGAGGTCGAGCAGCCCGGCGAAGCCGACGACGATGTTGAGGCCGAGCGCCATGATCACGTAGGCCGCCGCCAGGATCAGGTTCTCCATCGCCACGGTGCTCTCGCCGAGGACGAGCGGCAGGATGACGGCGAGGCCGGCGGCTGTGGCGACGAGTCCCCGCTGTGCGCTCATCGCGTCGTGCGCCGCCGGTAGTACGCGCGGTTCTTGGTCCGGTTGCCGCAGATCGACATCGCGCACCAGGCCGCCGACCGGTTCTTCGAGCGATCGAAGAACGCGTACTCGCACTGGCGGCAGCCCTTCAGGCGCGACCACTGCCCGGTGAGCTGCGCCTCGTGGAGGATGCCGAGGAGCGTCGCCACCGCGCCGTCGACGCCGCCGCGCTCTGGTTCGAGGGCGGTGCGCCCCGTGGCGTCGACGGAGACGCGGAGCGGCGTCGAGGCGCTGCGGATGGCCTCGGTCGCGTCTGCGTCGGGTCGCAAGCCCTGGTTCGCGAGCGCCAGTGCCCGGATCGCCTCCCGGAGCTCGCGCAGGCGAGCCACGTCGGCGTCCGACACCGCGTCGCCCGGGGCCAGCAGCCGCTTCTCCCGCAGCCACGCCGAGGCCTTCTCCGGCGTGCCGATGCGATCCCACTCGCCCGGGAAGTCGTGGTTGTGCGTGTTGACGAAGCGCTGGAGCAGCTCGAGCCGCCCGGGCGCCTTGGGCCGGCCTCCCGGCTCGATCTGCTCGCCGATGCGTCGCTTCTCGCGCTCGTCCACGCCTGACCAGCATAAAGCGAATGCTGGTCAGAGGGCGAGCGGGACGAGCTCGAAGCGGTCGACGTCGACCAGTCCGCGGTCCGTGATCTTGAGCGACGGGATGACCGAGAGCGCGAGGAAGGAGAGCGTCATGAACGGCGCGCGGTCGGATACGCCCTGCTCCGCCAGCATGGCCTGGAGCTCCTCGAGCCCGGCGACAACCTCCTCGACCGGCTCGTCGGACAGGAGCCCGGCCACCGGCAGCGCGAGCTCGCCGCGGACGGCGCCGTCGCGCGCGACGACGATGCCGCCGCCGATCTCCTGGAGGCGACGGGCGCACGCGGCCATGTCCTCGTCGCCCGCCCCGACCACGACGAGGTTGTGGGCGTCGTGGGCGACCGTCGAGGCGAACGCGCCGGCCCGCAGGCCGAACCCGCGCACGAGGCCGACGCCGATGCGCCCGGTCGCGTGGTGGCGCTCGACCACGGCGATCTTCGCGAGGTCGCGCTCGGGGTCCGCCACGACGTGGCCGTCGCGCAGCGCCGGCTCCTCCTCGACCGCGTTCGTGATGAGCTGCCCCGGGATCGTCTCGATCACGCGCACGCGCGAGGCAGCGGGGATCGCGAACGCGTCGGCCGGCAGCGGCGCCGAGCGCATCGTGCTTCGCACCCATTCCGGGATCGGCGGCCGCGCGAACGGCTCGGCCTGCCCGTCCGCGGCGACCAGCACGCCGTCCTTGTACACGCGCGCGGGCCGGAACGAGGCGAGGTCGTCGAGGAGGACGAGGTCGGCGCGCAGGCCGGGCGCGACGGCGCCGCGGTCCATCAGCCCGTGGCAGCGCGCCGGGTGCAGCGTCGCCATCAGCAGCGCCGCCTCGGGCGCGATCCCCTCCTCGACCGCGATACGGCACATCTGGTCGATGTGCCCGTCCCGGTAGAGGAAGTCGGGCTCGCGGTCGTCGGTGCAGAACGCGCAGTGCTGCGGCCCGTACTCCCGGACCAGCGGCAGGAGGTCGCGCAGGTTGCGGGCGTTGGAGGCCTCGCGCAGGAGCACCCACATGCCACGCCGGCGCTTCTCGAGCGCCTCCTCGAGCGTCGTCGCCTCGTGGTCGGAGCGGATCCCGGCCGCGACGTAGGCGTCGAGCGGGCGGCCGACCACGCCGGGCGCGTGCCCGTCGACGTGGCCCGACAGCTCGAGCCGCGCGAGCACATCCGGGACGCCGGCGATGACGCCCGGGAAGTTCATCATCTCGGCGACGCCGAGCGCCCGCGGATGGCGCAGGATCGCCTCCATGTCGGCCGGCTCGAGCGCGCGCATGGGGGACTCGAAGTCGCTCGCCGGCACGCACGACGGCGCCATCACGAAGACGTCGAGCGGCAGGTCCTCGGACGCGGAGAGCATCCACTCCACGCCCTCGCGCCCGAGCACGTTCGCGACCTCGTGCGGGTCGGTGACCACGGCGGTCGTCCCGTGCGGAACGACCGCGCGCGCGAACTCGGCGGGCGTGAGCTTCGAGGACTCGATGTGGACGTGGGCGTCGAGGAAGCCGGGCACGACGTACTGGCCGTGCGCGTCCACGCGCTCGCCGCCCTCGTACGAGCCCAGCCCGGCGATCCGGCCGCCGGCCACGGCCACGTCCAGCTCCAGCCACTCGCCCGTGAACACCGAGAGCACGCGGGCGCCGGCGATGACGAGGTCGGGCGCCTCGTCGCCGCGGGCGACGGCGATCAGGCGGGCCCGGTCGCTCACCGGCTCCCCGTCGGCGCCTCGACGCGGACGTCGATCCGATGCGCGCTCGCGTCCAGCGCGGCGGCCACGACGTCGAGCAGCGTCGCCAGCACCTGCTCGCGGCTCCCCGCCAGCAGCGTCTCTCCCGGCCCGGCCTCATGCGCGATGCCCGACGGCGCCGCCGCGTCGCGTGCGGCGTCGTGCGCTTCGGCGGGCCCGGCGACCGTGTAGTGGACCGCCAGCTCGGCGGGCGGGACCGGCACGCTCAGACCCCGACGATGTCGTCGGGGCGGACGGGCACGCGCGTCAGCGCGGCGCCGGTGGCGGCGCGCAGCGCGGCGACGATCGCGGGGGTCGAGGAGATCGTCGGCGGCTCGCCGACCCCGCGCAGCCCGTACGGCGCGCCCGGATCGGCGAGCTCGAGCACGTCGAGCTCCACCGGCGGCATGTCGAGCACGGTCGGGATCAGGTAGTCGGTGAACGAGGCGTTGCGGACCTCGCCGTCGACGACCTGGATCTCCTCCATCAGCGCCAGCCCGAGGCCCTGGGCGATGCCGCCCTCGATCTGGCCCTCGACCGCCAGCGGGTTGATGGCGCGGCCGACGTCCTGCGCGGTCGCGATCTCGACCACCCGCACGAGCCCGAGCTCGGTGTCGACGTCGACCACCGCGCGATGGGCGGCGAACGCGAACGTGACGTGCGCGTCGCCCTGGCCCTTCTCGTCGAGCGGCTGCGTGGGCCGGTGGTGGTGCTCGCGCGTGATGTCGATCGGCTCGTCCAGCGAGCCGCCGCGCCGCTCGAGCTCCTCCTTGACCGCCTCGCAGGCGAGCTTGACCGCGCCGCCGGTCATGTACGTCTGGCGGGAGGCGGAGGACGAGCCGGACGAGCCGACCTGCGTGTCGGCCGGCAGCACGATCACCCGGTCGACGCCGAGCTCGTGGCGCGCGATCTGCTCCTGCACGGTCACGAGCCCCTGGCCGACCTCGGCCGCCGCGGTGTGGACCTCGGCCAGCGGCTCGCCGCCGACCATCGAGAGGCGGACGCGAGCGGTCGAGTAGTCGTCGAAGCCCTCGGAGTAGCCGACGTTCTTGTAGCCGACCGCGTAGCCGATCCCGCGCCGGACGCCCTCGCCGTGGGTCGTGTTCGAGTGGCCGCCGGGCATGATCTCGGACGGGCCGGGCAGCGGGCGGGCGGACACGCTCTCGAGCAGCTCGTCGACCGGCGCGGGGCAGCGGATCGTCGCGCCCGTGGGGATGACGCCGCCCTCGGCCAGCGCGTTGCGGCGGCGGAGCTCGACGGGATCCAGGTTGAGCGCCGCCGCCAGCTTGTCCATCTGCGCCTCGTGCGCGAAGCAGGTCTGGACGGCGCCGAAGCCGCGCATCGCCCCGCACGGCGGGTTGTCGGTGTAGACGACGTAGGCGTCGATCAGCGCGTTGGGGACGTCGTAGGGGCCGCACGCGAACGACGCCGCGTTGCTGCACACCGCGGTGGAGCTGGACGCGTAGGCGCCGCCGTCGAGGAGGATGCGGCACCTGATGTAGACGAGCTCGCCGTCGCGCGTGGCGCCGTGCTCGTAGCGCATCCGGGCCGGGTGGCGGTGGACGTGCCCGAAGAACGACTCCTCGCGCCCGTACATCATCTTCACCGGCTTGCCGGTGTGGAGCGCGAGCAGGCAGGCGTGGACCTGCATGCTGAGGTCCTCGCGGGCGCCGAACGCGCCGCCGACGCCGCCGAGCGTGATCCGCACCTTGTCGGGCGGGAGGTCGAGGCTCGCGGCGACCTGGTCGCGGTCGACGTGCAGCCACTGGGTCGAGACGAAGAGGTCGACGCCGCCGTCCTCGGCCGGGACCGCGAGGCCCGACTCGGGGCCGAGGAACGCCTGGTCCTGCATGCCGACCTCGTACTCGCCGGTGACGACGACCTCGGCGGTCGCGTCGGGGTCGCCGTGCTCGATGTGGACGTGGCGCAGGAGGTTGCCGGACGGGTGCAGCGGCTCGGAGTCGAAGGCTGCTTCAGGGTCGGTGACGGGTTCCAGGGGCTCGAAGTCGACCTCGATCTGGGCGGCGGCGTGGCGCGCGGTCTCCGGGTGGTCGGCGGCCACGATCGCGATCGGCTCGCCCTGGTAGCGGACCTGGTCCCAGGCCAGTACGGGCTGGTCGGGGAACTCGAGCCCGTAGGTCTTGCGGCCCGGGACGTCCTCGTGCGTGAGCACCGCGTGCACGCCGCGGATCGCGAGCGCCGGCGCGAGGTTCAGCTCGCGGATCCGCGCGCGCGGGTGCGGGCTGCGCAGCGTCGCGCCCCACAGCATGCCGTCGGCCCACAGGTCGGAGGAGTAGGCGAAGTCGCCCTTGACCTTCGGGATGCCGTCGGGCCGGCGGACGCTCTCGCCGATCCCGCCCTTTGGCGGCGCCTCGACCGTCATACCGTCACCTCTTGCATCCTGCGGCTCGCGTGGGCAAGCTCGCGCGCGATCGCCTCCTCGTCGCCGGTGGTGAGACGGCCGTGTTGCACCACCGGCCGCCCGCCGACCAGCAGGGTGTCGACGATCGGCCGCGGGCCGAGGACGAGCGCGGCGACGGGATCGGCGATGCCGGCGTGGTCGACGCCGTCGAGCCGCCACAGCGCGACGTCGGCCAGCTTGCCGGGCTCGAGCGAGCCGATCTCCTGCTCTCTTCCGAGGCAGCGGGCCCCGTGGATCGTCCCGAGGGCGAGCGCCTCGCGGGCGGTCAGCGCCTGCGGCCCGCCCTTGATGCGCGCGACGAGGAGCGACTGGCGGAGCTCGCCGGCCAGCTCCCCGGCTTCGTTGGAGGCGGGGCCGTCGACGCCGAGGCCCACCGGCGCGCCGGCCGCCGTGAGCGCGGCGACGGGCGCGACGCCGGCGCCGAGCCGCGCGTTGGAGCTCGGGCAGTGCGCGACGCCGGTGCCGGTCTCGCCGAAGCGGCTGACCTCGCGCTCGTCGAGGTGGACGCAGTGGGCGAGCCAGACGTCGTCGCCGAGCCAGCCGACCTGCTCGAGGTACTCGACCGGCCGGACGCCGAACAGCTCGAGGCAGAACTGCTCCTCGTCGAGCGTCTCGGCCATGTGGGTGTGGAGGCGGACGTTCCGGCTCCTCGCGAACTCCGCGGTCTCCGCCATCAGCTCCTTCGTGACGCTGAACGGGGAGCACGGCGCGAGCGCGACGCGGGTCATCGCGTCCGGCGACGGGTCGTGGAAGCGGTCGATCGCCTCGGCGCAGGCGGTGAGGATCGCGTCGCGGTCCTCGGTGACCTCGTCGGGCGGGAGGCCGCCCTGCGACTTGCCGAGGTCCATGCTGCCGCGGCACGGATGGAAGCGGATGTGGAGGTCGGTGGCGGCCTCGACCTCGATCGCGAGCAGGTCGCCGGCGCCGCGGGGGAACACGTAGTGGTGGTCGGTGGTGGTGCTGCAGCCGGAGCGCAGCAGGGCGGCCAGGCCGCCGCGGGCGGCGGCGCGCTCGATCTCGCCGTCGACGCGCGCCCACACCGGGTACAGCTCCTGGAGCCACTCGAACAGCGTCGACTGCTGGGAGAGGCCGCGCGTGGCCCACTGGTAGAGGTGGTGGTGGCAGTTGACGAGGCCGGGGGTGGCGAGCGTGCCGCGGCCGTCTATGCGCGTGCCGCTCGTGGTCGCGGGGCGCTGCCCTCGCCGACGGCGACGATCCGGCCGTCCTCGATCGACGATGTGGCCGTCGGCGTGCTCGGTGCCGGCCGCGTCGACGGTCGCGATCGCACAGCCTTCGATGACGAGGGTGGTCATCGCTGCGCCGCCAGCCTGACGGCGTCGAGGATCTTCTCGTAGCCCGTGCAGCGGCACAGGTTGCCGGCCAGCGCCTCGCGGATCTCGGGGTCGGTCGGGCGCCGGATTGCGAGCGAGGAGGTCGTGCGTGGCGACGATCAGCCCGGGGGTGCAGAAGCCGCACTGGACGGCGCCGGCCTGCAGGTACGCCTCCTGGATCGGGTGCAGCTCGTCCTCGCTCGGCGCCAGCCCTTCGACGGTGACGATCTCGCGGCCCTCGGCCTGGCCGGCGAGCACGAGGCAGGCGCACACCAGCTCGTCGTCCAGGTAGACCGAGCACGAGCCGCACTCGCCCTGCTCGCAGGCGTTCTTGGAGCCCGGCAGCGCGAGCCGCTCGCGCAGGACGTAGAGCAGGCTCTCGCCCTCCCACAGGCCGTCCACCTCGCGGCGCTCGCCGTTGATCGTGCAGGTCAGCCTCATGTGCTCCAGGCCCACTTCATCGTGCGCTGCGCCATCACGGACAGGGCGTGCCGGCGGTACTTGGCCGACCCGCGTTGATCGTCGATCGGCGACGCGGCCTCCGCCACGAGGTCGCCGAAGCGGCGCAGGACGTCGTCGTCGATGGGCGCTCTTGTGTCCCAGTCGAGGCTGGATGCGATGAACGCCTCGGCGTCTCTGGCGCGGCGTGGGGTCGGCGCCGCCGAACCGAGGCAGGTGCCGATGGTGCGCGCCTCGTCGTCAATCGCGAGCGCGAACGAGCAGACCGCGATCACCATCGCGTTGCGCGTCCCGATCTTGCTGAACTGCTGGGCGCCCTTCGCGGGGGCGACGTGGAACGCCGCGATCAGCTCGTCGGGCTCGAGCGTGTTGCGCTTCGGGCCGGTGATGAAGTCCTCGATCGGGACCTTGCGCGTCCCTCTCGTCGATGCCAGTTCCACTTGTGCTCCGCTCGCGTACAGCGGCGGCAGCGCGTCGCCGGCGGGGGAGGAGGAGCCGAGGTTGCCGCCGATCGTCCCGCGGTTGCGGATCTGCGGCGACCCGACCGTGCGCGAGGCGATGGCCAGGCCAGGCAGCTCGTCGGAGAGCTCCGCGATCGCGCGCGTGTACGTGACGCCGGCGCCGACGCGGAGGTGGCCGTCGTCGCGCCAGTGCTCGGTGAGCGCTTCGACCCGGGTGAGGTCGATGATCGCTTCGGGCCGAGCCCGCCCGAAGTTCATCTCCACCATCACGTCCGTCCCGCCCCAGAGCGGCATCGCCTCGGGGTGGGCCGCCTTGGCCTCGAGCGCTTCCTCCCACGTCGCTGGCTGCAGGAGCTCCATCGGGGCGAGTCTATTGCCGCCGCCGGGCCGCGTCAGTCTCCAAAACGTTCCCGCGGGAACGTCCCAGCTCCATGTCCGGACCCCGATTCGCCGCTAGACTCGGCACCCGCACGGTGGGCGTAGCTCAGCTGGTAGAGCTCCGGGTTGTGGTCCCGGCGGTCGCGGGTTCGAATCCCGTCGCTCACCCCTATGGAAGGCAGTAGCGGCGGCCGTCGCCGCTCGCGCTGCTGCGCCGAGTCTCTCTGTCGACTTCGCCGACCCTGCGGGGCGCATCAAAGTTGCGTCACAGGGCTCAGCCGGCGCAACATCCTGAGACTTTCCTGTCAGGGAAAGCAGCACCCTCCGCTAGCTGCCGCGGTGGTGTGTCTGACGCAACGCGCCGGAGTACCCGACGATCGAGACGGGGCGCCAGGCCGACGCAGCCGGCCTGGGTTCTCGCATCACTGCGGGGGCTTGCGCAGGAGGGTCGAAACGCGTTGACGTGTGACGCCGAAGCGCTCGGCAATCTGGTCCATCGTCAGCCCTTCGGCGTACAGCGCACGCGCCTCGGCGCGGCGCACGCTTGCTCCACTGCGGTCGAGCGCCTTTGAGCTCTCGGTAAGCAACTGCACGAGCAGCGGCCCGTCCCTGATGGCAACGATCTCGGCGTACGACGCGCCTTTCCCACGCAAGCGCCGGAGCTGAGTGATGCGCTTCTTGATCAGCTTCGTCCGCTCGTGGTTGTCGGCGAGCGTCGCCTCAAGCGCCGTCAGAGCTTCAAGGAATGCGTCATCGGCCATGGATCCGGTCCCGTAGAGATGCGATTGTCAATGCCCGGTCATGCGGTCTGTCATTCCGCAACCCTTATTGCGGCAACCCGCGTTGCGGCAACCGGTATTGCGGGTAACTGGGCTTCAACGATATTCGCTCGCTTCCGGGCCGGACGCGAACGACACGACGCAACCCCACGTCGATACGGACCGAACACGCGCTGGGACATGTCCACGACACCGAACCCGCTTTCGATCGTCGCGAGCGTGCCATGGGCGGCCGCTCCGGCTACCGTCACCCCGGGCCGGGATGTTCGATCGCGTCGCTCCGCGGCGAACCGCAACCGCGGCGGCGCCACCGGGGCTGACCGATTCGCACGCAGGCTGCGGGAGCGGCAGTTGTTCGCTCGCTATCGCGGGCGCCACGATTTGGCGGCCCGCGAAGAGCTGGTAGAGCGATTTCTCCCCTTGGCCGTGGGGCTGGCGCAACGTTACCGCCGTGGCGCCGAGCCGCTGGAGGACCTCGTTCAGGTCGCCTCAGTGGGCTTGCTGAAGGCCATCGACCGCTTCGACCCGGAACGCGAGACCGCGTTCTCGTCGTTCGCTGTGCCGACGATCGCCGGAGAGCTCAAGCGCTATTTCCGGGACAAAGGTTGGGCGGTCAGGGTTCCGCGCGACCTCCAAGAGCTGGCACAGCGCGTGGACCGCACGACCGATCGCCTCATGCATGAACTCAGCCGCGCGCCAACCGTGGCCGAGATCGCTGACGAGCTCGGGACCACCCTTGAACAGGTGCTCGAAGCGCGTGAGGCGGCAGCCGCACACCGAGCCGACTCCCTCGATCGCCCCTGCGACAACGAGGACGGCACCCGGGTCGCCGACACGCTGGGCGCCCCCGAGCCCGGCTATCTTCAGGCCGAGCTCTCCGCCACGCTCGAAACGATGATGTCGGTCCTCGACGATCGCGAGAAAGAGATCCTGAGGCTGCGCTTCGAAGAGGACCTCACGCAGTCCGAGATAGGCCAGCGCGTCGGCGTCTCCCAGATGCACATCTCGCGGCTGCTGCGAGAGGCCGTCACGCGGCTGCGCGAGACCGCGCAGACAAGCGAGAACCCGGCAGCCACTCGATCTACGTCTCCAAGCCGCGCACAACGGCGGAGCTGATCAAGCTCGCCGCCGCGCGCGCCCTCGTCGAGACGCCGGCGACGGCATTCGTACGACCGTTTCGATCACTCAAGTCGCCAACGCGGTTGGGTGGACCATCGGGGTCTTAAGAGAAAGTCTGCCTCGCCCCACAGCGCTCAGCCACGAACCGAGTCGCCGTCGATCGCTGAACAGCGGCCGTGCTGGTGAGGTCCGGCAGGCCGTTAGATCAAGCCCGCGAGCAGCGGCACGGCGATGACGAGGTCGGCGACGACGCAGAACGGCGGATACCAGGCCCGCACGCGCGTGGGGCCGTGGCCGCCGTGGTGCAGCCAGTCCCAGGCGGCGTGCGCGATGAAGCCGACACCGAGGAGCAGTTCGGAGTCTTGCTGTGCGCCGATGAACGCGACGTTCAGGAACACGAGGGCGGACAGCGCCTGGACGGCGATCGCCGACCGGCGTCCGTCGGCGACCGCGAATCCGACGTAGATCCATGCGATGGCGGCGAGCAGGATCGCGAAGAAGACGAGCGCGTCCTCGTGGTTGAAGGGCGCCGCGAACGCGTGCGCGATCAGGCCGAGGACGAGGCCGACGACCATGCCGGGCGCGTGGTCGCGCAGGCCCTTCGGCGCTCGGGCGGTGGTCGGGCTCATCGTGGCCGGGGCGTGGGGGTTACTGCGCGCGCCGGGGTCGTGCCGGTGGCCGCGACGCCGGCGATCTGGTCGGCGATGTGCTGAGCGTCGTCCTTGACCCAGCCCAATAGCGCCGAGCCGCGCGTGTGCTGCCAGGGCATTCCGAGGAAGTAGAGACCGGGCGATTCGGTCACGCCGCGCCGGTGCACGAGACGGCCGTCGGTGTCGAAGACCGGCAGCTTCACGAGGGAGTGGTCGAGCTCGAAGCCGGTGGCCCAGATGACCGAGCCGGGGCTGAGCCGGCTGCCGTCGCTGAAGCGCACCTCCGACCCGGAAACGTCGTCGGTGCGGCCGTGCAGCCGGATGCCGTGGCGCCGGCGGGCGGCGCGCGGGCTGGAGCCGATCAGCGTCTCCCGGTACTGCATCCGGCGACCGATCCTCGAGTCGACCGTCTTGCCCATCAGGCCAGTGGCCTCGAGGTACCGGAACAGGTCGCGGCCGAGGATCCGCTGCGGCAGCGGCGTCTGGCGCGACCCGACCGAGAGATGGACATCGTTGGTATGCGCGAGCTCCTCGGCGATCTGATAGCCGGTGTTCCCACCCCCGACGACAAGCACCGGGCCCGCCGGCACGTCGTCCGGACCGCGGTAGCGGCTGCTGTGGAACTGGACGACCTCGGGAGCCAGGTGCTCGGCGATCGCGGGAACGCGTGGTGCCTGGAACGGGCCCGTCGCGATCACGATCTGATCGGCCTCGTAGCTGCGATCGCCGACCTCGACGACGTACCCCCTGTCGGCTTGCCGGACAGAGCGAACGCGGCTGCCCAGCTCGACCGGCAGCCCGAAGTCGCGGGCGTAGTCGGTCAGGTAGGCGACGACGTCGTCGCGGCCGGGGTAGGTGTCCGGATCGCCAGGGAAGGCGCGTCCGGGCAGGCTGTTGTAGCGGACAGGCGTGAACAGCTTCAGCGAGTCCCAGCGTTCGCGCCATGCGGCGGCCAGCGTGTCGGCCGCCTCCAGGATCGCGAAGTCCCGGCCTTCCTGGGCCAGCAGGTATCCGATCGCCAGGCCGGCCTGGCCACCGCCGACGACGATCACCTCCCGCCGCTCGCTCGTGTGCGTGTCGTGTTGCATGATCAAGTGATTCCTCTCAGGCCACGGCGTGCGCGCCGTGGCCGGTGTACTCGTCGAGGCGGAGGAGCATGACGGCCAGCATGCTCGGGAACATCCCGATGTGCTGGATGAGGAGCAGCGCGTCGGCGTCTTCGACGGTGCCGGCCCACAGGAGGGCGATGGCGGCGAAGCTCGGGACGAACATGGACGCGGTCATCTCCCAGACCGGCGCCCAGCCGTGGCCGCGGTAGCGCATCCAGGCCGCCATTGGGACGCTCATCGTGAAGGCCATGCCGAGCAGCATGAGCTCGGGTGCATCGGTGCGCCAGGCGGACGCCTCGATGCCGACCAGGGCCAGCAGCGCCGCGAGCGGCATGCCGAGGGCGAACATGCCGACGAACATCGCCGCGACCATCTCGGCGTAGTGGCGGATGAAGTGAATGGTTCGTGTCATCGGTCGGTCTCCGAGAATACGGGGGAGGGGTATCTGGCCGAGGGCACTCTAAACGGGACCCGAGGGGGCTGAAGTGCGGGTGGCACCCGTCTTGTGCGTGTGCTGTCCGACCTTGACATCAGACACCCGTGTCTGCTTTCATAAATCCGACACTACTGTCTGATTTCGGAGCTCCCCATGCACCGTCACTCCCATTCCCCGAGCACGCACAGCGTCCGCCCCCGCGCGAACTCGGTGCTCCTCCTGCTCCTGTCCATGGCTCAGCTGATGGTCATCCTCGACATCTCCGCGGTGAACGTCGCGCTTCCGGATCTCGCCCGAGATCTCGGGATCGACCGATCCGACATCGGCTGGGCGATCACGAGCTACTCGCTCATCTTCGGCAGCCTGCTGCTGCTCGGCGGCCGGGCCGCCGACCTGCTCGGTCGCCGGCGCGTGTTCATGACCGGCCTCGGGGTGTTCACGGTCTCGTCGCTTGCCACGGCGCTGGCCGGAGACGCGACGATGCTCTTCGCTGCCCGTGCCGGCCAGGGTCTGGGCGCCGCGATGCTCTCGCCGGCCGCGCTGTCGATCATCACCAGCAGCTTTCACGGGGCCGACCGTGCGAGGGCGCTCGGCGTCTGGGGCGCCGTCGGCGGCGCGGGCGCGGCGATCGGGGTCCTGCTCGGCGGAGCGCTGACCGAGCTCGTCGGCTGGCGGGCGATCTTCTTCATCAACCTCCCGGTCGGCGTGCTGCTTGGTGTGGCTGCCATGCATCTCCTGCCTGCCGACGCCGGCAGGCCTCGCTGGAGCGGTCTCGATCTGCGGGGCGCGCTGCTGGCGACCATCGGCCTCGGTGGGCTTGTCTACGCCCTGTCGCAGGCCGAGGAGGCGGGCTGGACGTCAGGACGCACGCTCGGCATCGGCGTCGCAGCGCTGGTCGTGCTCGTCATGTTCGCCGCGCTCGAGCTGCGCACGGCCCAGCCCTTGCTGCGCGTCCAGCGGCTCACCGATCGCGCGGTCGGCGGTGGCTTTCTGATGATGCTCACCGCGTCGGCGGTCATGTTCGGCTCGTTCCTGCTCTCGTCGCTGTACCTCCAGAACGTCCTGGGGACGGGAGCGCTCGAGTCCGGGCTGGCGTTCCTGCCCTTCGCCGCGGTGATCGGCGTCGGCGTGCACGTCGCCGGCCACGTCATCTCGCGCGTCGGTGTGCGCATCCCGCTCGCTGCGGGGTTTGCGATCGCCGCGGGCGGACTGCTGCTGCTGTCGCAAGTCGATGCGGCTGGCAGCTATCTCGGTGACGTGCTGCCGGGCATGCTGATCGTCGGCGTCGGCCTCGGGATGATCCTCGTTTCGGTGTCCGTGGCGGTGCTCACGGGCGCGGCCGACGACGAGAGCGGGATGCTCTCGGGCCTGAACACCACTGGGCACGAGGTCGGCGGCTCGCTCGGCATCGCGATCCTCGCCACGATCGCCACCGGCACGGCCGGCGGGGTGGCAGGTCCCGCGTTGGCGTCCGGGATCGGCGGCGCGTTCCTCGTCGCCGCCGGCATCGCCGCGGCCGCAAGCGTCGTCGCGCTTGCCATCCTGCCGTCGGCGCGCAGCTTCCTGCCCAAGCTCGCGCTCACGCCCCGAGTCGCCGTGCACTGACCATGCCGACCAAGCGTCCCGCTCCAGCCCCCGAGCCGCCGCGCCGCCGCGCGGACGCCGAGCGCAGCGTGGCGCGGATCATGGACGCCGCGGTGGACGCGCTGGCGAGCGATCCCGAAGCCAGCATGGCGGAGATCGCTCGCCAGGCGGGGGTCGTTCGCGCGACGGTCTACGTGCACTTCCCGACTCGGGATGCGCTCATCGAGGCCGTGACCGAGCGCGCCATCGCCGAGGCCACCGCAGCCATCGAGGCCGCTGATCCACTGCGCGGCGACGCGGCCGACGCGCTGCGCCGCGTCGTCGCCTCGGCCTGGCGGACGCTTGGGCGCTACCACGCGCTCGTCGCACTCAACACCCAGCTGCCCCAGCCTGCGCTGCGGGCCAGGCACCACGCCGTACTTGCGACGCTCGAGCCGCTCATCGAACGCGGCCAGCGCGACGGAGTGTTCCGCTCCGATGTCCCGCCCTCCTGGCATCTGTCGATGGTGCTTGCCCTGATCCACGCCGCCAGCGCCGAACTCCGATCCGGGCGGATCAGCCGAGACCGCACCGAGGACGCGCTGCTCGCGACGATCCTCGGAGCCATACGGGGCTGACTCCAGGCATCAGCGCGGCGTAGCGCTGGTGCGGCTCTCCGCACCTTGAAGCGGTCGGTTGCGCCGCCGGCTTGCGGGCCGGTGCCCGTACCCGAGGACGCAGGGAGACCGCATAGGCGTCGCCGCCATTGGCTGGGAGTCTTCAGGATACCCCCCCTCGGTATTTCTGGAAGGAGCTTGACCATGGCATCGAACAACCTCGCGGCACGTGCGGGCCGATGGAGCGCCTCGCACCGCAAGACCGCGATCCTCGGCTGGATCCTGTTCGTCGTCCTCGCCACCATCATCGGCGGCAGCGTCCAGCAGAAGACCCTGTCTCGCGGGACGGCCGCTCGGTCGTCGTGAACTTCCGGCTTCCCGGCGAGATCGACGAGCCGGAGCAGCTGGAGGAGGTCGCTGCCGCGCCGGTGGCCGCCGTTGCCGCGGTGCAGAAGGCGCATCCCGAGGTGCGCGTCGAGGAGTACGGCGTCGCGTCTGAGCGCAAGGCGCTTGGCGAGAAGGAGCGCAAGGACGAGGCGCGCTCGTTGCAGCTCTCGATGGGCGGCACGCTGCTCATCCTGCTGCTGGCTTTCGGCGCCGCGGTCGCTGCCGGCGTGCCGCTACTGCTGGGCCTGTCCGCCGTCATCGCGACCACGGGACTGCTCGGGCCGGCCAGCCAGCTGGCAGAGCTCCACGAGGCCGTCGCTCAGGTCGTGCTGCTCGTCGGGCTCGCGGTCGGCGTCGACTACGCGATGTTCTACCTCCGCCGGATGATGGAGGAGCAGGACAAGGGCCGGACCGCTGAGGCCGCGCTCGACGTCGCCGCCGCCACCTCCGGGCGGGCGGTGCTGATCTCCGGACTGACGGTGATGGCTGCTATGGGCGGCATGTTCTTCTCCGGCAACCCGATCTTCGTGTCCTTCGGCGTCGGCACGATCCTGGTCGTCGGCGTGGCCATGCTCGGATCCGTCACGGTCCTGCCGGCGATGCTGTCCTACCTCGGCCAGAAGGGTTGGCTGGAGAAGGGCCGCGTGCCGTACGTCGCCAAGCGCCGTCACGCCGTCGGTGGCGAGCCCCGCGTGTGGGGCGCGATCCTCGACCGCGTCCTGGCGCGGCCGCTGGTCTCGGTGATCGTCGCCGGCGGCCTGCTGCTCGCGCTGTCGATCCCCGCGCTCGACATGCAGTTCAAGGAGCCCGGCACCGAGGGCATGTCCCGCAGCCAGCCGATCATGCAGACCCTGGACCGCATCGACGCCGCGTTCCCGGGCGGCAGCGTCCCGGCGACGACGATCATCAAGGCTAGGGACGTCACGACGCCCGAGGTCAAGGCCGCCATCGCCGACCTCCAGGAGAAGGCGATCGCGACCGGGCGCCTGCACGAGCCCACGTTCGTCGAGGTCAGCCCCGACAAGACGGTCGCCGTCGTGTCGCTGGCGATCGACGGCACGGGCACCGACGCCGCCTCCAACCAGTCGCTCGAGGTCCTGCGCGACGAGGTGGTCCCGGCGACCGTCGGCAAGCTCGACGGCGTGGAGATCGCCACGAGCGGCAGGACGGCATGGTCGAAGGACTTCCTCGACACGATGAAGTCGCACCTGCCGATCGTGTTCGGCTTCGTGCTCAGCCTGGCGTTCGTCCTGCTGTTGGTCACGTTCCGCTCGATCGTGGTGCCGATCAAGGCGATCGTGCTCAACCTGCTGTCGGTCGGCTCGGCCTACGGCATCCTCACGCTCGTCTTCCAGGACGGGCACGGCGAGAAGCTGCTGGGCTTCAACTCCGTCGGCGGCATCGCCCCGTGGCTCCCGCTGTTCCTCTTCGTGATCCTGTTCGGGCTTTCGATGGACTACCACGTGTTCGTCCTCAGCCGGATCCGCGAGGCCGTTGACCGGGGCATGAGCACCGAGAACGCGGTCGCCTACGGCATCAAGAGCACGGCCGGCATCATCACCAGCGCCGCCGCCGTCATGGTGATCACGTTCGCGATGTTCGCCACCGACGGCAACCAGTCGATGAAGCAGCTCGGGGTCGGACTCGCTGCCGCGATCCTGATCGACGCCACCATCGTCCGGGCCGTGCTCCTCCCGGCGACGATGAAGCTGCTCGGCAACCGCAACTGGTACCTGCCCAAGCGTCTGGGCTGGCTGCCGAAGTTCGAGCACGAGCCCGTGGTGACGCCCGCCGCCGCCTAAGCGATCACCCACCGAGACCGCGACTACGGCGCCCGCCACACGGCGGGTGCCGTTCGCGTTACGAGGCGTCGGCGCTTCGTGGTTTACCTCATGGAGACTGTGGCGGAGTTCGAGTAGTCGCTTACCCGGCGGGGGTATGCTCGGTGCAGTGATGCCTTCCGACGTTCATGCACCTCAAGTCACCGTCCTGCACGTCGGCGGACTGCATTACGGCAGCCAGAAGGCGGTGGTCGAACGTGCGCTCGGCAAGCGGCCGGGAGTCCTCGAGGTCGAGGCGAATCCCGCTGCGCAGACGGCCGCCGTGACGTTCGATCCCGACCGGACATCGGTCGCGGATCTGCGGCGCTGGGTCGAGGAGTGCGGCTTCCACTGCGCCGGGCAGTCGGTGCCAGGCCATATCTGCGATCCGATGGCCGAGCCCGGGGCGGCCCCGGCGCCGCACGACCACGCCGCGATGGAGCGGGCGGAGAACGCGCACGGCCATGGCCATGGCGGGCACGCCGGCATGTCGATGGACTCGATGGTGCGGGACATGCGCAACCGCTTCCTGGTCGCGCTGGTGTTCACGGTCCCGACCGTCCTGTGGTCGATGGTCGGCACCGAGCTGCTCGGCGCCGAGCTCGCGACGCCGTTCGGCGTCGATCGAGACGTGTGGCAGTTTCTGTTGAGCCTGCCGATCGTCTTCTACGCGTCGACCATCTTCTTCACGGGCGCGGTCTCCGCGCTGCGCAACAAGACGTTGGACATGATGGTGCTGGTCGCTGTGGCGATCGGCACGGCGTGGGTGTACTCGGTCGCGGTCACGTTCTTCGTCGAGGGTGAGGTCTTCTACGAGTCCGCGGGGATGCTTGCCTCGTTCGTGCTGCTCGGGCACTGGTTCGAGATGCGCGCGCGAGGCGGCGCCAATGACGCCGTCCGTGCGCTGCTGGACCTCGCGCCTCCGAAGGCCGTTGTTCTCCGCGAGGGTCAACCTGTCGAGGTGCCGACCGCAGAAGTTCAGGTCGGCGACCTGCTGCTCATCCGTCCCGGCTCGAAGGTGCCGGTCGACGCCACGGTGGTCGAGGGGGAGAGCCAGGTCGACGAGTCGACGGTCACCGGCGAGAGCCTGCCGGTCAAGAAGACCGCCGGTGAGCAGCTCGTCGGAGCGACCATCAACAAGAACGGGACGCTGCGTGCCCGCGCCACGGCGGTTGGCTCCGACACCGCCCTGGCCCAGATCGTCAAGCTCGTCCAGGAGGCTCAGAACTCCAAAGCACCCGGGCAGCGCCTGGCCGATCGCGCCGCCTTCTGGCTGGTCCTGGTCGCGCTCGTAGGCGGTGCGCTGACGTTCATCGTCTGGAACTTCATAGTCGGTCGCGACGTCCAGGAATCGCTGCTGTTCGCGATCACGGTGGTCGTCATCACGTGCCCGGACGCGCTCGGGTTGGCGACGCCGACGGCGATCATGGTCGGCAGCGGTCTCGGGGCGAACCGGGGCATCCTGTTCAAGAACGCGATCGCGCTGGAGCAGGCCGCGTCGCTCGACACCGTCGTCTTCGACAAGACCGGCACGCTGACGCGCGGCGAGCCCGAGGTCGTCGCGGTTGCGACCACCGACGGCATGGCCGAGGACGAGGTGCTGCGCCTGGTGGCCGCAGCGGAGGGCGACAGCGAGCATCCGCTGGCCGAGGCCATCGTCAAGGCCGCCGCGGCGCGGGGCTTGCAGGTGCCGCGCACCGAGTCGTTCGAGGCGGTGCCTGGCCACGGTCTGCTGGCCACGGTCGACGGTCACAGCCTGGCCGTCGGCAACGCCCGCCTGATGGAGCGCGAAGGCATCTCGCTCGACGGGCTGGAGGTTCGCTCGAACGAGCTCGCCGGCGAGGGTCGTACCAGCGTGCAGGTCGCCGTCGACGGCAAGGCCGCGGCGGTCATCGCTGTGGCCGACGCCCCGCGCGAGACCTCCGGGGAGGCGATCAGCGCGCTGCGTGAGCTGGGCGTCAGGCCCGTCATGCTCTCCGGTGACAGCCGCGTCACCGCGGAGCGGATCGCCGCCCAGCTCGGGATCGATGAGGTCATCGCCGAGGTGCTGCCCGCCGACAAGGCGGCCGAGGTCGCGGAGCTGCAATCGCAGGGCCGCAAGGTCGCGATGGTCGGCGACGGCGTCAACGACGCGCCCGCGCTGGCTCAGGCCGACGTCGGGATCGCCATCGGGACCGGAACCGATGTGGCGGTCGAGACGGCCGACGTCGTGCTCATGCGGTCGGACCCGCTCGACGTGGCCACCGCGATCACGATCAGCCGCGGCACCGGTCCGAAAGATGCACCAGAACCTGTGGTGGGCGGTCGGCTACAACAGCCTCGCGCTCCCGGTCGCCGCCGGCATCTTCGCGCCCCTTGGCTTCGTCCTGCGCCCCGAGGTCGGGGCCATCTCGATGGCCGGCTCGAGCGTGATCGTCGCCCTCAACGCGGTTTCGCTGAAAGGGCTGCGGCTTCCCGATCGCCCGGGCCCGGCGGCGGCGCCGCCGGGCCCAAGCTGAGTGGCGATCAGGCCGCGAGCGGCTCGCGGTCGTCAATCGACGCCTCCGACACGGCGGTTGCCTTCGGTACCCGCAGTAGCAGTGCGGCGAGCACCGCGCCGACCACAGCGATCCCGGCGGCGCCGAGGAAGGCGGCCGAGTAGCCGTCCGTCAGCGCGCCGATGTTGCCGAGCTCGTCGGCGCCCTGGGAGGCCGCGACGGCGGTCATCGCCGCCAGGCCGAGGGCGGATCCGACCTGGTAGCTGGTGTTGACGATGCCGGAGGCCAGGCCGCCCTCCTCGGGCCGGGCGGACGGAGATGGCGGTGCCGAGGGAGGGGATGAAGGCCAGCGCCATGCCGGCGGCGGCGATCAGCGACGCCGGCAGCACGTCGACGACGAAGTTGCCGTCCGGCCGCACGAGCGACAGGCACGGCCATGCCGGCGGCCAGCAGCAGCATGCCGGCCGACGATCGGCGGTCTTGAAGCCGAAGCGGTTCGATGACCCGCGGGGCCACGACCACCATCAGCACCATGATCGCGGCGGTCATCGGCAGCAGCGCGGCGCCGCCCTCGAACGCGCCGTAGCCGAGCACCTGCTGGAGGTACAGGTTCAGGAAGAACCACATCGGGATCCACGCGGCGCCGAGCAGGAACTGCGCGATGTTCGCCGCGGCCAGGTTCGGGGTGCGGAAGATGCTCAGGCGCATCAGCGGCTCGCGCACTGCCGGCCTGGAGCGCGACGAACAGCGCCGAGCAGCGCCACGCCGCCGGCCAGCGCGAGCAGCGTCTCCGGCGAGCCCCAGCCCTCCTCCGGCGCGCGGACGATCGCCGAACACCGTCAGCGCCAGACCGGCCGTCGCGGTGAGCGCGCCGGCGAGGTCGATCGAGCCGCGGCGAGCAGGCACGCCTGGCATGAGCGCCGGCGTGACGGCGAGCACGACGAGCGCGATCGGGATGTTGATGTAGAACACCCACGGCCACGAGATCCACTCGGTGATCACGCCGCCGAGGAAGACGCCGGCGGTGCCGCCGGCCGGAGCGGCGGCGCCGTAGATGCGCGAATGCCTTCATCAGCTCCTTGGGGTCGTGCCCGAACAGCATCATCAGCAGCGTCAGCGCCGACGGGGCGATGAGCGCCGCGCCGACACCCTGGACGGCGCGGGCCGCGATCTCGACGCCGCTGGTGTCGGCGAGGCCGGCCGCGAGCGAGCCCGCCGGCGAGGATCGCCCAGCCGGCGATGAACATGCGCTTGGCGCCGAAGAGGTCGGACAGTCGGCCGCCGAGCAGCAGCAGGCCGCCGAAGGCGACGACGTAGGCGTTGAACACCCACGACAGGTCGCCGGAATGAAGCCGAGATCCGTCTGGATCTCGGGCAGGGCCACGCCGATGATCGACGTGTCCATGATGACCATGAACTGCGCGAGCGCGATGACGGCAAGGGCCGCCCAGCGCCGCGGATTTGCGGACTGCATGAAGTGCCTTTCTGAGCCGCGCTGCGCGGCTCGTCGGAATGGGTCGGATGCGGGCGCTACTCAGCGCTCGCGCATCGACCGCAGCCGGCGGCGCCGACGGCCGCTGCCCACACCAGGTACGTGCTGTTCATGGGGCCCGGAAGCGCCGCAGTCGCAGCGCGTTGGCGACGACCGAGACGCTCGAGAACGCCATCGCGGCGCCGGCGAGCAGCGGGTTGAGCAGGCCGGCGGCGGCGAGCGGCAGCGCGGCGACGTTGTAGCCGAAGGCCCAGCCGAGGTTCTGCTTGATCGTGCGCAGCGTCGCGCGCGAGAGGCGGATCGCGTCGGCGGCGGCGCGCAGGTCGCCGGAGACGAGCGTCAGGTCGGAGGCCTCGATCGCGACGTCGGTGCCGGTGCCGATCGCCAGCCCGAGGTCGGCCTGCGCGAGCGCGGGCGCGTCGTTGACGCCGTCGCCGACCATCGCGACCACGCGGCCTTCGGCCTGCAGGCCGCGGATGACGGCGGCCTTGTCGGACGGCAGCACCTCGGCGATCACCTCGTCGATGCCGACCTCGGCGGCGACGGCGCGCGCGGTGGTCTCGTTGTCGCCGGTGAGCAGGACCGGGCGCAGCCCGAGCGCCTTCAGCGACGGCGACGGCCTCGGCCGACGTCGGCTTGACGGTGTCGGCGACGACGAGCAGACCGCGGACCTCGCCGTCCCAGGCGGCGACGACCGCGGTCCGGCCCTGGCCTCGGCCGCGCGCCGGGCGGCGTCGAGCTCGGCGGGCATGCGCAGGCTCCACTCGGCCATGAGCGCCGGCGCGGCCGACCAGCACGCCGTGGCCGTCGACGATGCCCTCGACGCCGAGCCCCTCGTGGTTGGTGAAGCCCTCGAGCGGCGGCAGCGCGCCGAGCTCGTCGCGGGCCGCGCGGGCGATCGCCTGCGCGATCGGGTGCTCGGAGGCGTCCTCGACGCGCGCCCGCGAGGCGCAGCACGTCGACGCGGTCTTCACCGTCGGCGAGCACGACGTCGACGCAGGGCCATCTGGCCGGTGGTCACGGTGCCGGTCTTGTCGAGCACGATCGTGTCGACCTTGCGCGTGGACTCGAGGATCTCCGGGCCCTTGATCAGCAGCCCGAGCTGGGCGCCGCGGCCGGTGCCGACGAGGAGCGCGGTCGGCGTCGCGAGCCCGAGTGCGCACGGGCAGGCGATGATGAGCACGGCGACGGCGGCGGTGAACGCGAACGTCAGGTCCTCGCCGGCGCCGAGCCAGAAGCCGAGCGTCGCGATGGCGAGGCCGATGACGACCGGGACGAAGACGCCCGGAGACGCGGTCGGCGAGGCGCTGGACCGGCGCCTTGCCGGATCTGCGCGTCGGTGACGAGCCGCGCGATCTGCGCCAGCGCGGTGTCGGCGCCGACCTTCGTCGCGCGGACGATCAGGCGGCCGCCGGCGTTGACCGTCGCGCCCGGCGACCTCGTCGCCGGGCTGCTTCTCGACCGGCACGGACTCGCCGGTCAGCAGCGACTGGTCGACCGCGCTGAGTGCCCTCCTCGACGATCGCCGTCGGTGGCGATCTTCTCGCCCGGGCGGACCACGAAGCGGTCGCCGACGGCGAGCTGCTCGACCGGTACCCGGCGCTCGGTCGCCGTCCGCGTCGAGGATGGCGACGTCCTTGGCGCCGAGCTCGAGCAGCGCCGTGAGCGGCGGCGCCGGCGCGGCGCTTGGCGCGCGCCTCGAAGTAGCGGCCGGCGAGGATGAACACCGTCACCGCGGTCGCGACCTCGAGGTAGATCTCGTCCGCGCCGCTCGCCGCGCTCCGGGATCGAGATCGAAGGGCATCGTCATGCCGGGCATGCCGGCGTCGCCGACGAACAGCGCGTACAGCGACCAGGCGAACGCGGCGAGCACGCCGACCGAGATCAGCGTGTCCATCGTCGCCGTGGCGTGCTTGAGGTTCGCCCAGGCGGCGCGGTGGAACGGCCAGGCGCCCCACAGCGACCACCGGCGCGGCGAGCGTCAGCGACAGCCACTGCCAGTTCTCGAACTGCAGCGGCGGGATCATCGCCATCGCGAGCACCGGCACGCGTCAACGCGAGCGACGACCAGCAGGCGCTGCCGCAGCGGCGCGGTCTCGTCGACCTCGTCGGCCGGCCGGCTCGCGCGGACGGCAGGACGGCCTGGTAGCCGGCGGCCTCGACCGCCGCCACCAGCTGCTCGGGGCGCGACCGCGGTCTCGTCGTACTCGACCGTCGCCTTCTCCGTCGCGTAGTTCACGGATGCGTTGACGCCGTCGAGCTTGTTCAGCTTGCGCTCGATGCGGTTCGCGCAGGACGCGCAAGTCATCCCGGTGATCGGGCAGCTCGACTTGCTCGGTGGCCATGCCTCAGCCCACCTCCTGCGTGAAGGCGACGGTCTGGACGCAGGCCTTCGTGCTGGAACTGCAGGAACAGCCGGTAGCGGCCCTCGGTCGGGAACGTGGCACCGAAGCTCGCGCACGTCGTCGGACGTCGGCGTGCACGTGGAGGAAGGCCATGTCGCCCTCGCGCAGCGCGACAAGATGGCCGCCGGCGCCGAGGTACGGCTCGGTCTCGACCGGCTCGCCGTCCTTGGTGATTGTGAAGCGCAGGTCTGCCTCCTCGCCGGGGCGTGCGCTGCCGGCGTCGAGGCTGTACGTCGTAGCCGCCGTCGCTCTTGGCCGCGAGCTGCGGCGGCGGGAGGGGGCGCAGCTCGGCGGGACCGTCGACACGCAGGTCGGTCGCGAGGGTCTGGTTCTCGCCGTCGTGGGAGAAGTCGGCGAACAGGCGGTACGAGCCGGCCTCGTCCAAGCGCACGCCGCGTGCTCCAGCTCCCGTCGGCGCCCCTGCTCGGGATGCAGGTGCTGGAAGCCGGTCAGATCGCGGCGGGCGATGATCAGGTGCATGCGCTTCTCGTGCTCGACGTCGAAGTCGCGGACGGTCTCGCCGCCCTCGCCGACGATGCGGAAGCGCAGCGCCTCGCTCTCGCCCGCGGTGCAGCTCCGGGTCGTCGACGACGACGCGCAGGCCGTCCTCGGCCACGGCCAGGCCGCGAACCGCGCGCACCTCGCCGTGATCGGCGGGTTCGGACGCCATCTCGGCGTGGCCCTCCGGCTCAGCGGACGCGACGTCGTCGTCGCGATCGGGTCCGATCGCGGCGCCAGCGAGCGCCGCGCCGCCGAACAGCACGGCAAGCGCCGCGACGAACGCAATGAGCTTGGTTGCCGTGCTCACGCGGCGACCTCATAGCCGGCCTCGGCGACGGCGGAACGGACGGCCCCATCGTCGATGTCCCGTCCCGTGATCGTCATGCGGCCGGAGGCCAGGGCGACGTCCACAGCGCTCACGCCCGGAACCTCGGAGACCTCTTCACGCACGGAGAGCACGCAGTGAGAGCACGTCATGCCCCGGACGGTGTAGTCGCGAGTCTCGTCGGTCTGTGTGAGGTGGTTCATGAGAGCGCTCTTGATACGGGGAGGGGGTATCGCAGTCGGAGAGTAGCATACCCTCCAGGGGTACGGTACCCTCTTCTCATGCCCGCCACCCCCGCCGCCCGAGAAACCCGCGGCTATACGCCGACCAAGGACGCCGCTGCTCAACCGCCTTCGTCGCATCGAGGGCCAGGTTCGAGGCGTTCAGGGGATGGTCGAGGACGACCGCTACTGCATCGACGTGCTCACGCAGATCAGCGCCGTCCAGGCTGCGCTCGACAAGGTCGCGCTCGGCCTCCTCGACGACCACGTCCAGCACTGCGTCATGGGTGCCGACGCCGAAGGCAAGGCCGAGATGACCGAGGAGCTCATGGCCGCCGTGGCGCGGCTCATGCGTCGCGGCTGAAATACGCCGGCACCGCGCTGTCGGCTGCTACGCGCGGGGCTCGAGGTAGCGCGCGAGCTCGCCTCGAGCGACACTCAGCTCATACCCCCGGGGGGTAAACGTACGGTCTGCTCGACCGCTGGGAGGGAGGCACCTCGCCTCCCTTTCGGATGCTGAGCCCACTGTTGTGCGTGGGCGGTTACGGGAGCATGGTCATGTCACCGCAACCTCCCGATGGAGCCCACAATGACTCTCACCTTCCGCCGCGTCCGCGGCGCTCTCGCCGGCCTCGTTGCCGAGGATCGCCCGAGCTTCAGGCGCATCGATGCGTCGCCCGCGCGATACGACGACGGCTCGTGGCTGGAGACGCGCTGATGACCGGAGCGTGATCGGGGGCGGCGATGCCGTCGTCCCCGATGATGCCCAGAGATGCTCGGGCGTTGAGGGCGCGTTCGCCGTCCGTCCGAACCCCAGCCAGTCGTGTCGCAGCCCTAACAGCGCGCGGGTCGGCTCGGGTAGAAGGTGGTCATGGCTCGAATCCAGCCGATACCGATGGGCGAGGCGCAGGGCAGAGCCGCCGAGTTGCTCGATGAGCTGGTGCAGCGTGGCGGTGAGCCGGGTCCGATGGTCCGTGCGATGGCCAACGCGCCCGCGCTGTTGCGCGGCTACCTCGACCTGACGCGGGCGATGAAGCGCAGCCATATCGACCGCCGGATCACTGAGCGGATCAACCTGGCGGTGCATGAGTGGCTCGGCTGCGACTACTGCCTCGTCGCTCACACCCGCGCGGCTCGCCAGCTCGGCGTCTCTGACAGCGAGATCCAGCTCGCGCGTCAGGGCACGTCGGCCGAACCGGCAATCGCCGCGATCGTGGCCTTCGCGCAGCAGTCCTCGCCGAACCGGGCGAGATCGGCGACGCCGACGTCGAGCGTCTGCGCGGGCACGGCTACCGCGACGAGCAGATTGCCGAGGTCCCGGGGCTTGTGGGGCTACAGCTGCTGACCGGCGCGTTCAACCTCATCGCCGGCATCCATGCCGAGGCCGACGCGCTGGCCGAGCTCACGCCGCGCTCGGGCGACGCCTGAAGGCTGCCGACGACGTGGTGGCACGAGAGAGATTCCATGAGCATCCTGTGAAGCCGCTGGAACTCGCCAAGCAACGAGCGCGCCACGGGCGACCTGGAGGTCGCTCCGAGGCGACGGGAAGGGATGGTCGTTCGTGCCCGACGCAGCACATGTCCGAGAGCTTCGCGTAGCCGTCACGGCGCCCGACTACGACGAGGCGCTGGTCTTCTACCGCGACGTCCTCGGACTGCGCGAGCGCGAGGCATTTGCCTCCGAGGATGGTCGCGTAACGATCCTCGAAGCCGGCCGCGCGACGCTCGAGCTGCTCGATCTCACGCACGCCGCCTTCGTCGACGACGTCGAGGTCGGCCGCCGGGTCGCCGGACACGTTCGGATCGCGTTCGAGGTCGAGGACAGCGCCACGACGACGCGGGCGCTCGCAACCGCCGGCGCGACCGTGCTCGCCGAGCCTACCCGCACGCCCTGGAACTCGCTCAATGCACGCCTCGAGGGCCCGGCCGGGCTGCAGCTGACGCTCTTCAGCGAGCTCGGGCCCTGACCGGCAGCGCGGCGCCGGGGTACGCCGACGGGCTCCGCGTAACGGTTCAGCTAGCTGGCGTCGCGGGGCGTCACCTCGAACGTCAGCATCATCCCGCTCTCGTGGTGCTCGGCGATGTGGCAGTGCGCCATCCAGATCCCGGGATGCGTCACGTCGAGCAGGAGGTCCAGCTCCTGGCCGGGCGTGATCAGGACCGTGTCCGTCCACACGAGGTTGGGCTCGACGACGCCGTCTCGCGCGAGCACCAGGAAGCGGCCGGCTCCGTGGATGTGGAACGGATGGTGCATCGGATGGTCCGACTCCATCTCATTGACGAGGCGGATCTTCACCTGGTCGCCAACCGTGAACCGCCAGTCGATGTCATGCCCCGCCGCTCCGGTCTCACGGTCGATCAGCAGCCAGCGGGTGTTCGCAGGCGTGGTTCCCTTGTTCACCTCGACCATGTCGTCTTCCCACTCGATCGCACCCGCCGCGTGCCCGTGCTCTTCTCCCTCGGCGTGCGCGTGGTGCTCCTGCGGCGCTCCCTCGGCCGCCGCGCCTGACGTCGGCATCAGCTTCATCGCGCACTTCGGGCACTTGCCCGGCTCGTCACTGACGACCTCAGGATGCATCGGGCAGGTGTAGACGATCACCACCGCCCGTGGCATCAGCTTCATCGCGCACTTCGGGCACTTGCCCGGCTCGTCGCTGACGACCTCGGGATGCATCGGGCAGAAGTACTCGATCGCCCCCTCGGGAGCCTGGAAGTCCATCTCCGCGACGAGCCCCAGCGTCTTGTCCGGCGGCGCGTCCAGATAGGGCGCGATCCGCGCGCGCTCGGCGACCATCTCCGGGTTGGTGCGCAGCGTGGCGAACGCTTCCGCCGGACCCGGCTCCGCCGGTTCGTCGGCGACGTCGACGGTCCCCAGCTCGTAGGTGTGCTCGGGCGTCCGATGCTCGATCGCCGCCCGGCCGGGCGTGTCGAACAACACGTCGAGCACAACGCGCTCCGACGGGGAGACGATGGCCGACTCGACGAATTCCTCGTGCTCGACGCGGCCGCTGTCGCCACCGACGAGCTTCATCGCGCGCGTCAGGGATCGCGAAGTTGAAGACGCGCGTGTTGGCGGTGTTGGTGATGTAGAACCGGACCACTTCACCCCGCCGCGCCGAGAGCGTCATCTGAGGCTCGCCGTTGACGAGCATCCGGTTGCCGAAGCGGCCCATCGCCGAGTACGAGGTCTGCTCCGGATCGAACGGCGCGACGCGGCCGTCTTCGATCAGGACGTCGTCGAGGGTGACCATGACCTCCCGATGCGCCGGCGGCCAGTAGTCCGGATCGGCCGGAACGACCAGGATCGTCCCGTAGAGGCCCATCTCCTGGCCGTAGTCCTGCCGGATGTGCGGGTGGTACCAGTAGGCGCCGGGATCTGGGAACTCGAGGCGATACTCGAACCGCTCGCCGATCGCGATCGGCTTCTGCGTCTCGTGGGTGCCGTCATACCGGTTGTCCAGTCGTAGACCGTGCCAATGCACCGTCGTCTCCAGATCTCCCTGGTTCTCGACGCTGACGACGACGTGCGACCCCTCACGCACCTTGAGGATCGGACCCGGGATGCTCCCGTTGTAGGCGAGCATCCGCACCTCGTCGTCGCCGAGGCGCTTCACGACCGGCGCGATTCTGAGGTCGACGGTCTGCCCTTCGCCGAGCTCGATGAGCTCCGGCGGCTTGCACTCCGGCAGGCCCTCCGTGCCCGCCGGGAACGGCGTTACGTCCTGACTGCTCACTGCTTCTCCTCCTCCGACACGCCTACCTGTCGGGCGAATCTAGTCGCGGCCGCGAGGCGTTCGCAAGGCCGGGTGTACGCGATTGGGCGCGCGGGTCTTGCCTCGTGCGCGGACGTCGGCGCCTCGGTCCGTGACGAGCTGCTCGCGGATCGCGGCGCGAGGTCAGGCGCCGGGCTCGCGGGCTGAAGGGGCCGGCTCATGCTCGAACGTATGTTCGATATGCTGCGCGAATTTGGGGGCCAAAGTGAGGCCAAGTGAGCACAACTGACGACGACTCAAACCGCGCTACAGAGCCAAATCCGGACCCTACACAACCGGATTTGCCGGGTTGTGGTCCCGGCGGTCGCGGGTTCGAATCCCGTCGCTCACCCCTCCTCTGCTAAGCGAATCGTCCGCACGATGCGTCAGGTGGCGGTCTCGCGGTGTGGCAGCTTCCAGCCCGGCCGCGGGAAGTGGCAGGTGTAGCCGTTCGGGTAGCGCTGGAGGTAGTCCTGGTGCTCGGCCTCGGCCACCCAGAAGGGGACGGCCTCGCTGATCTCGGTCACCACCTTGCCGGGCCACAGGCCCGAGGCGTCGACGTCGGCGATCGTGTCCTCGGCGACCTGGCGCTGCTCCTCGCTCGTATAGAAGATCTCCGAGCGGTAGCTCGGAGCCGATGTCGTTGCCCTGGCGGTCCTTGGTCGTCGGGTCGTGGATCTGGAAGAAGAACTCGAGGATCTCCCGGTAGGAGATGCGCTCGGGGTCGAAGACGATCTCGACGGCCTCGGCGTGACCGGGATGGTTCCGGTAGGTCGGGTTGTCGTTCTTCCCGCCGGTGTAGCCGACGCTGGTCGAGATGACTCCGTCGCGCTGGCGCAGCAGCTCCTGGACACCCCAGAAGCAGCCTCCCGCGAGGACGGCGGTCTCGTTGTTGTCGCTCATGTCACCACCACCACGGGAACGGGAAGGCGACCACGGTGAGCAGGACGAGCCATCCGAGCGCCATCCACCATGTGGAGTTCAACCCCATGAAGTCGGTGCCGCGGCGAGGCTTCGGGCGGAGGTGGTACCAACGCCGTGTGTGCGGGTTCGGTGTCGTGGAAGACATGCGTGTTCTCCTGGTTGAGACCGGCATCGCGCTACCCGAATGTGAACGAGTAGGCCTTGGCGCCTGGCTGGAGGAAGGTGATCTCCAGGGTCCGCTGGGGCACCGCGTCGTGCTGGCGCACGAGCTGGTACAGGCGGCCCTCGCGGAGCACGCCGTCTCCGTGTTCGTCGACGTCCGCGCCGCGTGAGCGGCCCGGAGCCTGACCGTCGATGAGCACGCGGAAGGGAATCGGCCCTCGGGCTCCAGGCGACAGCACGAGATGCGCGTCGCGCGCGGCGAACCGGAACGCGATGCTCCCGCCCGGCTGTTCGAGCACGACGCTCTCAGGCTCGATCGCCCATGCGCCGGCGAGGGCCCATTGGTTCACGGGCAGCCGCTCGGGCAGCACGTAGGCGCGGTGATCATCGGGCCCGGTGCCGTTGGATGACGGCAGCCGATCGCTTCGCGCATATCCGAGATAGGTCTCTGGCGTGGCCAGGTGGTTCCAGTCGGCCGCCGCCTCCACACCGACCCCTTCGACGGAGACGAGCTCCCGTTCAACGCCCAGCAGGCGCTGGATGACGCGTTCCGATTTCTCGTAGCGTCCTTCGCCGAAGTGGTGGTCGCGGATGATCCCATCGGCGTCGACGAAGTAGAGCGCCGGCCAGTAGTGGTTCGCGAACGCGCTCCAGACCTCGTAGTCGTTGTCCACGGCGACCGGATAGTCGATCGCGCGTTCCTTCGTCGCCTGGCGCACGAGCTCGATGTCGTGCTCGAACGAGAACTCCGGCGTGTGGACGCCGATGACGATCAGCCCGTCGTCGCGGTAGGCCTGCGACCACGCGCGGACGTAGGGCTCTTGGCGCAGCCAGTTGATGCACGTCAGCGTCCAGAAGTTCACCAGGACGACGTGGCCCCGTAGCTCGGCGGAGCCGAGTGGCTCGGAGTTGAGCCACTCGGTCGCGCCGGCGAACGAGGGCAGATGCACACGTTCGAACAGGGTCATGGCTAGCGCAGCGACCGCAGCCCGTCGCGGAGCTCGGAGGCGTACAGCTCCGGCTGCTCCCAGGCGGCGAAGTGCCCGCCGCGGTCGACCTCGTTGTAGTGGATGAGGTTGGGATACGCCTGCTCCGTCCAGTTCCGCGGCGCCTGGAAGAGCTCGTCCGGGAACACGCTCACGGCCACCGGGACCGTGACGTTCCGGACGTTGGCGAAGCTGCCGTACTGAAAGTACTCCCAGAACGACTTCGAGGACGAGACTCCCGTGTTCGTCAGCCAGAACAGCGTGATGTTGTCGAGGATGTCGTCACGGGTCAGGCCTCCCTCGACCCCGTCGACAAAGCCGCGAGCGATCAGCTCGTAGCTCTTGGGGTCGTGGTCGAGCAGGATGGCCGCGAGGCCGACAGGGGAGTCGTTGAGCCCGTACATCGTCTGCGGGCGCGTCCCCAGCTGCACGGCGTACGACGCGTGCTTGTATTCGGCCCCGAGCTCCTCGATCGCGCGTCGCTCGTCGGCTGAGAGGTCGGACGGCAGCGCGCCCCCGGTCTGGATCGCCTTGTCGATGTCGGGCGGGAACACGCCGGGGAAGGTCGTGTGGTACCCCAGCAGCTCGGGCGGCGCCGGCTCCGGGGACGCGGGGGCGTCGCGGCCGCCGGCCATGTACTCGTTGACGAGCGCGCCATAGTCGCCGCCCGCCGCCACGAAGCGCTCGTAGCCGAGGCGCTTCATCAGCGCGACCCAGGCGCGCCCGATGCGGATCGGGCCCCAGCCCGTGTCGGTCGGCTTGCCCGAGAACCCGTAGCCGGGCATGTTCGGAATCACCACGTGGAAGGCGTCCGACGCGCTGCCGCCATGCGCCGTCGGGTCGGTGAGCAGATCGACGATCTTCATCTGCTCGATGAACGAGCCCGGCCAGCCGTGGCAGACGATCAGCGGCAGCGCGTCCTCGTGCTTGGATCGAACGTGGACGAAGTGGATGTCCACCCCGTCGATCTCGGTGATGAACTGCGGGTAGGCGTTCAGCCTGGCCTCGCACTTGCGCCAGTCGTGCTCCGTCTCCCAGTAGCGTGCGATTGCCTGGATCATCGCCAGCTCCACGCCCTGTGAGGCGTCCTCGACACCCTCCTTCTCGGGCCAGCGGGTGGCCGCGATACGCGCACGCAGGTCCTCGAGGTCGGCCTCGGGGATCTCGATCGTGAACGGGCGGACCGTTGTGTCGCCGGTTGGCCTTTCGGTCATGACTGCCATGGGGGTCCTCCTTGGGGGACGGTGGTGAGGTGACGGCACGCAGCCTGGTCGTCTCGCCTGCACATCGCGCCCGTCGAGAACCCTGGGTTTGCTCACGGGGTGCTCACTGGGCCGCTCGCGGGTCTCCCGTCGCGCGGTCGCTGCGGAGCGCTGTGAGGCCACATAGAGGTCGTCGGTGACGCCCGTCGTGCCGTAAACGGCGCTGAAATCACCGCGCCCGGCGTGCGTACTGGCGCGCGCTGCAGGGGGATCGCCGCGCCGCGACCCGGTGCACCAACGGTGCATCCCCGTGGCGGACCCAGGCATGACACGGGCGCGATCGCGGACCAGGGAGCGCACTGTTGGTGCCGTGTTTGTGGAACTCGATACGCGCCATCCGAGTCAGCCGGCGAGCGGCTCCCCCGCAGCAAGGCGGGATCGCGCCCGAGCCGTGTTCGGCCAGGCCATGGGACTCGTCGCTCTGACTGTCGGCTGCCTGGCACTTGGCGCTTACATGCGCCGCGATCTCACTGGTGGCGCCGGAATCGCACTTTCCGTCGGCGCGGTCATCTGCCTTGTTGGTCTCAACTCCGCTCGACCGACGGGCCCGATCGCTCGTGACGACACGTCCGTTCGGACCTGGCCTAGCACCGCCTGAGTTCAGGCATCGGGGACCCCGGCATCACGCGCGGGTCTCCGATGCGCCTCCACAACGAAAGACCACTGAGGAATCACACCATGAGCACGATCAGGACCACCTACGACGACCCCGCCCTCGCCGGCAAGGCGATCGAGCGCGACGCTCGGGCGCTGCTCGGACAGGTCATGGGCCTCGTCGCCGTCACGGTCGGATTCGCCGCGCTCGGCGCCTATCTTGGCCGCGACCTGAGTGGCGGGACCGGGCTGGTGCTGTTCATCGGCGCGTTCGCATTCATCTTCGGACTCAATAGCGCCGCCGCCAAGGGCCGCGAGCAACTCGCGATCGGACTCCTGTTCGGACTGGGCCTGGTGCTGGGACTCGCGGTCGCCCCCGTCATCGCCGACTTCGCCAAGGCGGACCCCTCCGCTCTATGGCAGGCGACCGGAGCCACGGCGGCGTTCGTCGCCGCCTTTGGCGCGTACGGCTACGCCACGCGCAGAGACCTCTCGTCGTGGGGACGCACGTTGTTCTGGGCGCTGCTGGCCCTCATCGCATTCGGGATCGTCGCGATCTTCGTCTCGATCCCCAGCAGCAACCTCATCTACGCACCAATTCATCCCACACCGAAGGAGTAGCCATGAGCATCACCCAGCCGGACACCACCGCGACGGCGAGTCCGACGTCGCGACCATCCCGATGAGGTTCGAGGTCACCGAGCGGATCCCGAGAGGGGTCTGATCATGGACGTCGCATCTCGTGCACAGCTCCTACTCGAGACGTCCTTGCGTCACGGTGCGTTCGAGGAGGTCGCCCCGCCACACGACTGGTGGGACTGGTACGCGGCCTACATGGTCGCTCGTCAAATCGGCGCCACCGCAGACGAGGCCTCCGCGGCCGCAGGGCGCTACATGGCGGACGTCAAGCACGTCGTCGTGCTGCCCGCTTGACGCCCGGCATTCGTCGCTGAGCCGGTGGCCCGCTCTCGCCAGAGGGGTCTCCGGCCCAGCGACTCTGGTCAGGGGCATCGAGGGCCCGCACGCCGTTCGCAAGTTCCATGCCCGGCTCGCAGTGAGATCAGGCCGGCGCCAGATGCTCGCGGGCACGGTGGCGCCTGCCTTGACGGCCGCGCCGTGACCTCGCCAACCAGGTGCCCCAGTGGTCTATCCCCGTGGCGGACCCAGGGATGCCACGGGCGCGATCGCGGACCAGGAAGCGCACGCTTGAGATCGTGTTCGTGGAACTCGACAGACGCCACAACGACGGTTACACGGTCTCGCTCGAGTGGAATCGGGACACCGGCAACACGCGGATCGTCGTAGCTGACAGCCGAGACGAGAGCCTGCTCGTCTTCTGCGTCCCAGGCGCCAATGCCGGCGACGCGTTCCGCCATCCGTTCAGGTACGCGCCATGAGTACTTCCGACGCACCGACCGAGCTCGCGATCAGCCGCGGCGGCGACACGCGTCCCGCGTATGACGGCTCTGGCGCCGGCGGCGAACCCGGCCCGGCCTCACTCACGGACGGTCTTGGCACACGCCTAGGACCCGCGGCCACGTTCGCGACCACCGAGCACTTCAACCTGCAAACAGCCCGCGCGGTCACCGTTTCTGAGGCCAACGGTCGCGCCAGCATCTATCTCGCCGCCCTGTCCGGAAACCTGATCACGCTGGCCTTCGTCGGACAGATGTCCCGGCTTGGCGCGACGTTCTATGCGTTCGCGCTGATTCTGCTGCCGGTCTTGGCGTTCGTGGGGGTGGTGACATTCGTACGTCTGGTTCAGTCCTCGATCGAGGACCTCGCCTACGCGAATCGGATCGCGCTCCTGCGCAGCTTCTACCTGCGTGTCTCGCCGGAGCTCGAGCCGTACCTCGTTGTTGCCAGGCCGGCGGCGCCGGCTCACGGGGAGAGGCTTACACCCAGCGCATGGCAACTGACGCTCACGGCCGCCGGGATGGTCGCGGTCGTCAACAGTGTCGTCGTGGCGGCGTGCGCCGGCCTAGTGCTGGAAGCTGCGGGCGTCCACTCGCTGGCGATTCCGGTTGCCGTCGGAGCAGTCATCGGCGCTGCTGCCTACACGTTGCAGGAACGCCACCACCGCCGCGCGCGCGACTCCTGCAGCCCTGGGGATGTCGATCGGGCCGCGATCCTGATTTCGCCTCCCCAGGTCGCGCCATGAGCGACGCTGCCTCGACGACCGTCAGCGACGAGCTCGAGCACTGGCTCGGTGGCGATCAGCCGAAGACCCTCGGCAACCTCATCGAGCTGTTCGGACCACGCAGCTTCGCGCTCATCTTCGTGCTGCTGATGGCGCTGCCCGCACTGCCGCTCCCCACCGGCGGCGCGACGCACGTCCTCGAGGCTGTGACGATGCTGGTGGCGCTGCAGCTCGTCGTCGGCCGCCGATGCATCTGGCTGCCCGCGCGCTGGAAGGGGCTCGAGCTTGCCGCGCCCTCGCGGCAGAAACTGGTGACCGCGTTGCTGCGGCGGATCCGTTGGTTCGAGCGGTTCTCGCGTCCGCGGGCCAGCCGGCTGTTCGAGCACCGCGTCACAAGCAGCGTGTTCGGAGCACTGGTGTTCGGGCTCACGCTGAGCGCGTTCCTCGCACCGCCGTTCTCAGGCCTCGACACCCTGCCCTCGCTGGGCGTCGTCGTGATCGGACTCGGCGTGCTTACGCGCGGCCCAGCACGTGCTCTGACGCCGTTCCGTTTACCGTCCGGCGGTGCCGAACTCGTCCTGCCACTTCGTCTTGAAGAACGTCACGAAGTCGTTCTTCGGGGTCCGGTACTGGCCCTCCGGCGGCAGGTTGTCCTTGGTCACCAGGGCGTAGTCATAGATCTCGAACCCCCCGTAGTCGGGGGCCGGGCTCTTGTCGAACGCCTTCCCACGGCCGAAGAACTCCGCCGCCTGGTCGACCGCAACCCACCCCGCCGCGTCGTAGGGGACGTCAAGGACGACGTCGATGGCGCCCTTGCGCATGAGGTCAAGCGTCCCGAGGTCGGCGTGGAACGTGACGACCCACGGCTTGTCGGGGAACATCTTGCCCCCGGACTTCGCCTGGATCGCCGGCCCGCCGGCCTGCCCCGCCGAGTCGAACGCGAACCAGTAGCCCTTCAGGTCAGGGTTCTGCGTCAGCTGGTCGGTGACCGTCTTCTGCGTTCCCTGGACCAGGTTGGTCGCATCCGTCACCGACGTGGCCGCGATCTTCACCTTGCCGCCCGAGTCCTCCACGGCCTGTCTGAGTTGATCGGTGCGCGCGGAGGCCCAGGTCGCGGGGTAGTCCGCGACGGCGATATCCGCGGTCCCCTCGACCTCCTGCATCTTCTGCATGAGGCTGTCCGCGAGGATGCGGCCGGCCTTCTCCTCGTCCGGGTAGTACGTGCCGGACCACAGCGGATCGGCGGTGACCTGGCCGCTGATCTCGACCACGGGGACATTCTGCTGCTTGGCCTTGCGTAGCTGGCCCTTGATGAGGGACGGCTCGATGCCGGTGACGAACATGACGTCGACGTTGCGGTCCAGGAGGCTGTCGCCGCAGGCGGCCATCTTCTTCGGATCGCCCTGGGCGTCACACACGGTCGTGGTCCAGCCGACGCTCTTGATGGCCTCCGTTACGGTGTTCTCGGCCCGCTGCGCCGATTCGCTCGCACCGACGATCTGCAGGATGCCGGCCCTCTTCTTGGGCAGGTCGACGTTGCCCCCGGCGGCCTCGGCCGCCTTCTTGCCGGCCTCCGCGGCCTCGTCCTTGCGCGACCCGGTGCCGGCCTGGACGCCGGTGACCTTGCCTCCGCCGCCGCTCGCGCTGCCGTTGTCGTCGTCGTCGCCGCATCCGACGGCGACGATGGCGAGCACGGCGAGGGCCGCCATGCTCAGGCCGCGCGAGCGCCTCATTCGTGTCGCTCCTCGGGATGGTCGGTCGTGCGTCATGCCGCGTAGCACCGCTCCACGAGCGCGGCATCGCTGATCGCCTCCCCTTCGAGCTCTCCGACCAGCCGTCCCTCCCGCATGACGATCACGCGATTGCACGCGCCGACGAGCTCCGTGAACTCCGATGAGATGAAGATCACACCCTTGCCGGCAAGTGCGAGCTCCTCCATGAGCCGGTACGTCTCCTCCTTGCCGTCGACGTCGACCCCGCGGGTGGGCTCGTCGAAGATGAAGATCTCGGCGCCGCTGTCCAGCCACTTGGCCAGCACGACCTTCTGCTGGTTGCCGCCGGACAGGTGGCGGACGGGGTGCTCCTCGTTGGCAACCTTGATGTCCAGTCGCTCGATGACCGACCGCGCGTACTCGCGCTCGCGGCCGTTGTGGGGGACCGGCAGCGGACCACGCGTCCGGTGGCGCGCGAGGTTGGGCAACGTGATGTTCTTGCGCACCGAGAAGTCATCGATGTTGCCCTGGAGCCGGCGGTCCTCCGGCAGGAGGACGATGCCCTCGCGCAGCGCGTCGCGCGGCGACCCGATGGCCACCTCCCGGCCGTGCATGAAGATCCGGCCGGAGGCGTACGGGTCGGCGCCGTAGATCAGCCGGACCAACTCGCTGCGCCCGGCGCCGACGAGCCCGGCAATACCAAGGAGCTCGCCCCTGCGGAGGCTGAAGCTGGCGTCCTCGACGATGTCGGGCAGGGTCAGGCCCTCGACGCGCAGCAGCTCCTCGTCGCCCACTGTCTGCGAGGTGACGCGGCGCTCGCGGCGCTCGGGCGCGGCCTCGGCACTCCCCGTGATGTGCTCGATCAACCCCTGCTTGGTGAGCTCCTCGGTGCGCCCCGAGTAGACGACGCGGCCGTCGCGCATGACCGCGACGTGGTCGGTGATCTCGAAGATCTCGTCGAGGCGGTGCGTGACGTAGACGACCGAGACGTCGCGCTCTTGGAGCAGCCGCACGATGCCGTGGAGGTGGTCGATCTCTGCGTCCGTCAGCGACGCGGTCGGCTCGTCGAGGATGAGCAGGCGTGCGTTGGCGGCGAGGCCCCGCGCGAGCATCACCAGCCGCCGCTGCGCGATGCTGAGGCTGGAGACGAGCGCATCGGGGTCCAGCCCCGCGCCGAGCATCTCGAGGGTGTCGCGCGTCTTGCGGCGCAGGCCCTTGCGGTCGACGAAGATTCCCGCCTTCGTCGGATAGCCCAGGCCGAGCTCGACGTTCTCGGCCACGGACAGGTTGGGCACGTCGGCGAGCTCTTGGTGGACGACCGCGATGCCGAGCTGCGTGGCGTGGTGCGGGCCGTGGATGGCGATCGGCTCGCCGTCGATCAGGATCTCGCCGGAGTCCGGCTTCAGCGCGCCCGCGAGGACCTTGATCACCGTGCTCTTGCCGGCGCCGTTCTTGCCGAGCAGGCCGAGCACGACGCCGGCGCGGATGGCACCGCCGAAGTGGTCGAGCGCGAGCACCCCCGGATAGCGCTTCACGAGGTCGCGCATGACGAGGAACGGCTCGTGGCCGGTCGCGACCTCGACGGGGCGGGGGAGCGACATCGTCACGGGACGCGCTGCCCGAGCCGGCTGAGCAGGACGGCGGAGATCAGGACGCCCCCCTGCACGAGGTTGATGACGTAGGTCTCGAGGTTGAGCATCGTCAGCCCGGTCTGGATGACGCCCAGGAACAGCACCCCGATGACCGTCCCCGGGATGTTGAACTCGCCCGGCCGGAAGACCGCCGACCCGAGGAACGCGGCGGCGAAGGCCGGCAGTAGGAAGCTCAGGCCCGGCGACGGGCTGTACGCGCCCGACTGCGAGCTGATGAGCACGCCGACCACGGCCGCGGCGAGCCCGACCACCACGAACCCCAGGAGGCGCAGGAAGCGCGTCCGGATGCCGGCCAGGCGCGCGGCCTCCGGGTTGCCGCCGATGGCGTACATGTACCGGCCGACCTCGGTCCGGTCGAGCAGCGCCCACAGGATCACCGCGATCACGGCCGCGATCCAGACCATGTTGTTGAGGCCCAGGAACGAGTTCTGACCGATGTCGGTGTAGCCCTGGGCGACACCGCTGAAGATCGTCGTCTGGTCCGTCAGCGCGAACTCCACGCCGGTCAGGACCGTGCCCATGGCCAGCGTGATGATGAACGAGGGCCCTCCCAGGTAGGAGACGAGGAACCCGTTGGCGGCCCCGGCCGCGATGCCGCAGAGGAGCGCGGCGATCAGCGCCATCGGCCAGCTCCACCCGTCGTTGGCCATCAGCACGACGGCGGCGCCCGCGGCGAGGCCGATCACAGCGCCGAATGAGAGGTCGAAGTCCTGCATCACCAGGATGACCGTGAGCCCGCCGGCGATAACGCACATCGGCGCGGCCGCCGTGAGGATCGACTTGGCGTTCTCCCACGTGGGGAACGACCCCGAGCGCGCGAGGCTGAACACGACGATCATCACGACGAAGGCGATGAGGACGCCGTACTTGGCGAGGATCGTCTCCGCGGTCGCGCTCCTCACAACGAGGAACTCAGGCCGGGAGGAGTCGAGACTCCGATCCCCGTAGTGCGTCCCAGCTCCCGGCGGGAACGGATGCCGAGCTTGGTGAACACGTTGCGCAGATGCCACTCGACGGTCCGCGGGCTCAGGAAGAGCCGCGCCCCGATCTCCGGGTTCGACAACCCATCGGCGGCAAGCAGCGCGATCTGCCGCTCCTGCGCGGTCAGATCGTCGCGAGTCTCGACGGTCCGCCGCCGCACCTTCTCGCCGGTGGCCTGAAGCTCCTTGCGGGCGCGCTCGGCGAACGCCTCCATGCCGATCGTGGCCAGCATCTCGTGGGCCGTGCGCAGCTGGTCGCGCGCGTCGACCCGGCGGTTCTCGCGGCGCAACCACTCCCCGTAGAGCAGATGAGTGCGGGCGAGCTCGGGACGAAGCGGGGTCCTTGCCAGTCTCTCGATGGCCTCGCGATACAGGCGCTCGGCGCTCTCACCCTCGCTCAAGAGTGCCCGGCAGCGTGCTTGTATTCCCCGGCCCCAGTCGGTGTTGCAGGACGCGGTCGCTGCCATCACGCGCTCGAGCGCACCGGCCGCCACATCGGGTTTCCCGGAGCGGACCGCCGCTTCGACCAGCTCAGTCGCTGCCCAGGGGGAGACGTGGAGCTGCGGTGCCTCCTCGGCCGCGCGTTGGGCCGAGGCGAGCGCCCGGTCGTAGCGGCCCAGTCCGTTGAAGAGGATCGCGCTCACCCACTCGGCGAACTGGACGCCGAGCCCCTGACCGCCTGTTCCGGCGTCACGGATCGTGGACTCGATCAATGGCGAGGCGTCCTCTTGACCTCGGAGCGCGGACAGCAACAGCTGGGCATAGGGTGCCATGTGGGTCCCGGTCGCCTTTGTGATCGCGTCGGCCTCGGCGATCGTGACGGCGGCAGCGCCAAAGTCGCCGCACCACGTGACGCAGATCCCCCAGTCGATCAGGTCGATCGGCAGCCGGGCCAGCGCGCCCGCGTCGCGGGCCTCCCTGAGATGGCGCGCGCTGATGGCATGCCAGCCGTCCTCATCCCAGAGGAGAATGGGCGGGAGCAGCGGCCTCCAGCCCCAGCGGAGGTTCTCCTGAGCCGGTGACGCCTCGTTCGCCAACACGGCCGTCGCCCGCCTCAGCAGTGGCGCGGCCGCCGCACGTCCTTCCGTGACGAGGGTGCAGAGGGCATCGAGCAGCAGATCGGGTGGACGGGGTGGGCCGGTCGGCCGCGGAGCCGATGCGGCAGCGCGGGACACCTCGACCAGGCTGCCGGCGGAGGCCAAGCGACCGGCGAACAGCGCAGCTGCCCACGCGTCGAGGTAGGTCTCGCGCGCAAGCTCGGGGTCGAGCCGCTCGAGGCGTTGGGCAGCGCTCAAGAGCAATGAGGGGGCAGTGGTCCCCAGTCTCGACGCGAACGCGATCTGACCCCGGAGCAGCTCCACATGCGCCGCCTGCAGCTCGTCTGGGGTCGAGGCCTCGGCCGACGCCAGAAGCGCGAGCGCGTCCTCGAAGCTGCCGGCGTGCAAGCTCGCTTGGGCAGCGGCGAGCGCACGCCGCACCCGCTGCGTGGGATCGCTCGTCAGAACGACAGAGCGATGCAGGAACGCCGCTGCCGCGGCCAGGCCGCCGCGCGCCTGCGCGCGGCCGGCGGACTGCTCGAGCGCCGCGGCAACCGGCTCGTTCGGCCCCGCCGAGGCGGTGGCCAGATGCCACGCGCGACGGTCGGGTTCGACGCTGCCGTCGGTCGCCTCCGCCAGGGCCAGATGGACCTCCCGGCGTTGCTCTCTGGTCGCCGCTCCGTAGACCGCGGAGCGCACCAGCGGATGACGGAAGGTCACGCGCTGGCCGATCACCAGCAACCCGTCGGCCTCTGCCTCTTCCGCGGCCGCCGGCGGGATCCAGAGCCGCTCGGCCGCGCGCCCCAGCAGCAGCGGATCGCCGACCGGCTCAGCCGCCGCGACCAGCAACAGACGTCGCGTGTCGTCGGAGAGCGCCTCAAGCCGTCGAACGAAGCTCTCCTCGATCCGTCCCGTCAGCGCCTGCGCGCCCACCAGACCGAAGCCGCCGGCCAGCTGCGTTGCCGTCAACCCCCGCGGCAACTCCAGCAACGCCAACGGATTCCCCCGCGTCTCGGCGATGATCCGGTCCCGGATTCGCTCATCCAATCTGAACCGGACGGCCGAGCTCAGCAACGCGCGGGCGTCGCCGTTGTGCACGCCGCACACCTCCAGCTCGGAGAGGTGTCGAAGCTCCTCTCCCGGTTCACGCGCGGAGAACACGATCCCGACCGGCTCCGCCAGCAGGCGACGGGTGACAAAGGCCAGCGTCAACGCCGAAGCCTGGTCCAGCCACTGCGCGTCATCGACGACGCACAGCAATGGACGCTCTTCGGCCGCGGCCGCGAACAGGCCCAGCACGGCCAACCCGACGAAGAACCGATCGGGAGCGGGGCCGGCGCTCAGCCCGAACACGATCTCCACGGCCCGCCGCTGCGGGTCCGGGAGTTCGGGGAGCCGGTCGAGCAACGGCGCGCACAGCTGATGCAGACCGGCGAAGCCCAGCTCCATGTCCGACTCCACCCCGACCGCCCGGACGACCGTCAGATCCGACGCTGAGGCGACCAGGTAGTCGAGCAGGGCCGTCTTCCCAATCCCGGCCTCGCCTCGCAGCACCAGCGACCGGCTGTCGCCGCGACGGATCGCCGCGACCAACTCGTCCAGCAGGGCGCACTCGCTCGCCCGGCCCCGCAGGCCGGCCGGCCCGGCCAGTTCGCGAGCACGGCCGTCCATCGCCAACGACCCTAAACGACACGAACCGCACATTGTCGATTTCAATGGCATGCGGCGTGACATCGGCCGGCCCGAGCGCCCCGAGATCAGGACGTCCAGCGAGCGGCCCAGTGAGCAACCCCGTGAGCAAACCCGGGGTTCTCGACGGGCGCGATGTGCAGACGAGACGGTCAGGGTCCGTGACGTCGTCAACCACCGTCCCCACCAAGGAGGACCCACATGGCTGTCACGCTCGAAACGCCGGCGGACAACACCGCCGTCCGGCCGTTCACGATCGAGATCCCCGAGGCGGACCTCGAGGACCTGCGTGCGCGCCTCGCGGCCACGCGCTGGCCCGAGAAGGAGACCGTCGAGGATGCCTCGCAGGGCGTGCAGCTGGCGATGCTGCAGGCGCTCGCGCGCTACTGGGAAACCGAGTACGACTGGCGCAAGTGCGAGGCCAGGCTGAACGCCTACCCGCAGTTCATCACCGAGATCGACGGGCTGGACATCCACTTCGTCCACGTGCGCTCCAAGCACGAGGACGCGCTGCCGGTCGTCGTCTGCCACGGCTGGCCCGGCTCGGTGATCGAGCAGATGAAGATCGTCGACCTGCTCACCGACCCGACCGCACATGGCGGCAGCGCATCGGACGCCTTCCACGTGGTGATCCCCCACATGCCGGGCTACGGGTTCTCGGGCAAGCCGACCGAAACCGGCTGGGATGTCGCCCGCATCGGACGCGCCTGGGTCGAGCTGATGAAGCGCCTCGGCTACACGCAGTTCGTGGCGGCAGGCGGCGACTGGGGCGGGATCCTCGTCGATGTGATGGCCGCTGGCCCCGACGCCCCCGCGGAGCTGATCGGGATCCACAGCACCTTCCCCGGCGTGTTTCCGCCCGCCATCGAAAGGGCGATCCAGACCCATGGCGAGCTGCCGCCCGACCTCTCAGCCGCCGAGCGACGCGCGGTTGAGACGCTGACGAGCGCCTACGGGTACGCGGGCCAGGCCGAGATGGCGTGGCACCCGCAGACGCTGTTCGGACTGGCTGACTCACCCGTCGCCCTGGCGGCCTGGCTGATCGACCACGACCCGATCAGCTACGAGACATTGGTCGCCCCCGCCTTCGTCGACGGGCGCGAAGGAGGCCTGACGCGTGACGACATCCTCGACAACACCACCATGTTCTGGCTGACGAACACCGGGGTCTCTGCGTCTCGCATCTACTGGGAACACAAGGCCAGCTGGGCCGCCGTCAGGAACGTCACCGTTCCGGTTGCCGTGAGCGTCTTCCCCGACGACGTCGTCTACTCCCCGCGGAGCTGGACCGAGCAGGCGTACCCCAACCTCGTCCACTACAACGAGCTCGACCGCGGCGGGCACTTCGCCGCCTGGGAGCAGCCGAAGCTGTACGTCTCCGAGCTCCGCGACGGGTTCAGGTCGCTTCGCTAGCCATGTCGCTGTTCGAACGTGTGCATCTGCCCTCGTTCGCCGGCGCGACCGAGTGGCTCAACTCCGAGCCACTCGGCACCGCCGGGTTGGATTTGCTCACCGGCCGCTCCACCCTCTTCTTCAACCCGCTCGCCGCGGTGCCCACCACGACTGCCTCTTGAAACACACGCCCCCAGGCTAAGACACTCGCTGAAGAACGGCGACGAGGCCGAGCTGTTCCCACCACGACTGCGGTGTCACGCGCGGAGTCGCCTACCGCGCGTCGCGAGCCTCGTGCATACGCCGGCCGAGCGACGCGATCGCGGGGTCGGAGCTGCGGAACTGGCGAGCGAGGTCGTGCAGGTACTGCGCCTCGACGCCGCGCATCGCGCTCAACGGCTGCCGGATGGTCACGCCGCCCTCATCTTCGGCGGACGGGTGCTCGACCGCCTCCGGTGGCGGCGCCACACCGTGCTCGGCCAGCCACTGCGGCAGGTGCTCGCCCGCCACCTTGCCGTGCGGCGACCACAACGGGGCGCCCTGTGCGCCGCCGCTCGGCGCCAGGCGGCGCGACCGGTGGCCCACCAGCAGGCGGCCGTGCAGGACCGGCTCGCCAGGATCGGGGACGTCCACGCCGGCAAGGCCTGCGATCGCGGCCACCGCCCGTCGCGCCTGATGGGTGGCGAGCGCGCCGAACTTCACCGGCGACACGACACCGTCGCCGGCCGCCCAGGTTCGCGTGCAGCCCTCCACGCGCGCCGTGTCGTCGGCGACGATGAAGCCCTCCTCGTCGAACGGCACGCCGTCGATCGCCGGGCCGACGAGTCGCGGGACCGCGAACACGCGCTGCACGGCGAGCCTGTCGCCCTGCGGCTCGAGCACGAGTTCCTCGCCCTCCTTGCGGGCGACCACGCCGGTCTTGAGATCGACCCCGGCCCAGCGGAGCTCCTCCGCCACCGCCGTGCTCGCCTGCTCGCCGAACAGCGACAGCGGCGTGTGTTCGGGCGTCACGACGGTCACGCGCACGTCGGACTGGCCCATCCCGCTGGCCTCTCCGGCCGTCATCAGCGCGAGCTCGTAGGCGGGCAGCGGCCAGACCGCGCCGGGCGGGACGACCATCGCGAGGCGCTTTGCGTAGCCCTCCTCGAGATCCCGCAACAGGCCGCCGTAGGCGTCCGAGTCGCCGCCGGGGAACCACGTCGTCGCACCCTCGACGCCGGCCACCGGCCGGGCGCCGGGAGCGAGCAGCAGCGCGTCGAAGCGGCGTGTCCCGCGGTTGGTGAGCCGGACCTCGCCGGCCGCGTCGTCGACGGCCTCGACGCCTTCGAGCACCAGCTCCGCACCCGTGTCGGAGGCGAAGCTCGAGAGCGGCACCCGATGCGCGTGGCCGAGGCCGAACGGCTCGCCGACCGCGAGCGGGCGGTACGTGAAGTCGGGATCCGGAGCGATCACCGTCAGACGGGCACGGTCCCCGAGCGCGCGATGCAGCGCCAGCAGCGCTTCCAGGCCGGCTACCCCTCCGCCGGCGATGACGATCTCCATCACAGCTCCACCAGGTCGTGTTCGAGGGCGTAGCGCACCAGCTCGGCCCGCGACGACCGCCGCGTCTTCTGCTGGATGTGCGCGCGGTGCGATTCGACGGTCCGCACGCTGAGGTGCAGCGTGCTCGCGATCTCGCTGTTCGTGTGCCCCAGCGCGATCAGGCGCAGGACCGACAGCTCGCGCTCGGACAGGTCGTCGGGCGGACCGGCCGGCTCGGGCGGCGCGGCGGCGAGTCGCGCGCCGAGCGTCGGGTTGAGGTAGGTGCCGCCGCCCGCGGCCTGGCGAATCGCCTCGAGCAGCTCGTCGTCGGCCGCCTCCTTGAGCACGAAGCCGGCGGCGCCCGACTGCAGCGCCTGCCGCGCGAACGCCGGGTCGTTCTGCATCGTCAGGACGACGATCGCCGTCATCGGCGCCTCGTCGCGGATCTGCGGGATCGCCTCGAGGCTCGAGCCGCCCGGCATGTTGAGATCGAGGATCAGCACGTCGGCCCGCAGGGCACGCGTCTTCATCATCGCGTCGGGCACCGTCCCGGCCTCGGCGAGCACCTTCAGCCCGGGCTCGGCGTCGATCAGCAGCCGCAGCCCCTTGCGGACGACCGCATGGTCGTCGGCGATGATCACGCTGGTCTCGTCGTCCCTCATCACGTCACAGCATGCCCGAGGCGGCCCAGCCTCGGTCCGTAGTTTCCCGCATGCCGGCGCGGTGGGTTGCCGTGTTCCCGCGCAAACGACGAGCGGCCCCCGGATGGGGGCCGCTCGCATGTCCGCCCTCCAGAGGAGGACCTAGCTGGTCGTGGGGAGAGCGGAGGCTCGGGGGGCCGTCTCGCCCGCGCGGGCCGGCCGCAGCACCTGGACCGTGAGGACCAGGAAGCCGATGCCGGTGAGCAGCAGGGCGACGCCCATGACGATCGCGAAGGTGGCGACGCTCTCCGCGAAGTAGGCCGTGTTGAGCGCGGTACTCAGAGCAGTCGAGGTCACCCACATGTTCCGCAGTCCGTTCTCGACGGGCTTGCCGGTCTTCGGGTCCGTCGCGGCGGCGGCCTCGTCGGAGGTCGGGTTGCCCTGCTCGTCGAGGAACCGGCCCATCTGGGCGTAGGTCTGGCCGCCGGTGGCCTCCAGCGTGTGCTTGCGCATGACTGCGGCGAACGCCTCCGCCTCCTTGCCGGTGTCGACCTTCTGGCCCGGGATGGTGGAGTCCGGCGTGCCGACGATCTGCTCGCGGGCGAGGTCGCCGCGGACCTGGTCACGACCGTCGAGGCCCATGTACAGCGAGCCGGCGCCGAAGGCGATGAGGATGACGCTGGCTGCGATGCCGGCGTAGATGTAGAGCTTGCTCATGGTGGTCCTCCTCTTGATTGCCTTGCACAGCCATTGCATCGCGAGGCGGGCCGGGTTCCATCCGCGCCGACTACACGTCCGAGTCCGTGGAACCCCGCAGTCCTTAACGACGAAACGGCGCCCGTGTGGGGCGCCGCTCGCCGGAGAGATCCGGAGGTCCTAGTGCTCCATGGTGGGGCCCGGGGCGTTCGGCGTCTTGAGCACGCCGAGTGCGCCCTTGACCATGTCGCCGAAGGCGTGGTTGACGAACGGGTAGCCGCCCTCCTCCTCGAGCGTGAACTCGACCCAGCCGCCCTGTGACGGCGCGAGGTTGATGGTCTGGGCGTCGTGGCCGGGGGCGCCCTCGATCATGGTGCGGTCGAACACGGTGCCGATGACGTGGAAGGCGCTCCAGATGCTCGGGCCGGCGTTGAGGACGTACATGCGGACCTTCTCGCCGACTTTCACGTCGATCGGGTGGTCCTTGTACTGGTTGGCGTAGCCGTTGAAGGCGATGACGTCGGGCTGCTTGGCGGCCATCTTGTCCATGTCCGCGTCCTTGCCGGCCTCGCCGATGTAGTACTCCTGCTGGGTGATCCACAGCTCCTTGTCGACCGGCGCGAGGTTCTTCGGCTTGACCACGAACATGCCGACCATGCCGGCGCCGGTGTGCATGAGGACCGGCTGGGTGGCGCAGTGGTACATGAACACGCCGGGGTGCTTGGCGACGAAGCGGTAGTGCATCGACTTGCCGGGCGCCAGGTCGGAGTAGCGCTTGCCGGGGTTGACCTCGGCCGAGTGGAAGTCGAGCGAGTGCGGGAGGTCGACGTTCATGCTCTCGTCGGTGCCGTTGACGAGCGTGAAGTCGACGGTGTCGCCCTCATTGACGACCATCGGGGCCGACACGCCGGTGCCGCGGTGGTACGTGCCGTTGACCGCGAAGCTCCACACCTCGGTCGGGGCGAGGTCCTGGGAGACCTGGGTGACGTGCTGGTAGACGTCGACCTTGAACTTCTTGACGGTGCCGGCCGGGACGGGCGGCAGCGTCGGGTCCACCCGCTCGAACTTCTCGAACTTCACGCCCTCCCCGTCGGCGGCGGTGGGAGCGGCGGCGGGCGCGGTCGCGGCGGCGTGGTCGCCGTGCGACATCGCCGGTGCGGGGGCGGCGGGCGCGGCCTGAGAGTCGGTCTTGGTCGCGAGCGCGACGACCGCGACCAGGACGGCGATCAGGGAGACGAGGCCGACGAGGCCGACGGCCACGAAGGTCCAGGAGCGACGGTCGGCCTCGACGTCGATCGTGCGCTGGGCGCCCTCGGCGTTGAGACCTTCGGCCGCGGCATAGTCGATGTCGTGGGCGGCCTGGTCCTCGGGTTCTGGGATGAGGGTGGACATGGCGGGGATTTCCTTCCGTTGAACTCTCTGTCCTCAGCTTCGGCCGCATCGGGGTGCGACTCCTCAGCACTCCGGCGTAGATCGACTCAGTAGTTCTCCGCGAGGTGCCCGGCGATCGCGGCCGCGAACGCATCGATTGCGTCCCAGTCGCGGAAGTCGCCCTCCGGCGCGCGCACCGCGACGACGAGCGCCTTCTCGCCGAGCGAGAGCAGCCCGCGGTCGAGCCGGCCGGCGAAGACGCGGTGATCGATCGCCCGCGTCGTCTCGACGACGGCGGCGGCATCGACCGGATCACCCTCGGGCTTGAGGGCGTCGGGCGGGCCGAGCGGCCCGGAGCTGAACAGCCACACGGGCCGGGCCGCGAGCGCTTCGGCGCTGCCCTCGACCAGCTCGCGCGCGGCGTCCAGCCAGCGCCCGACGTAGACGGCGCTGCCGAGCACGTAGGCGTCGTAGCCATCGGCCGAGGCGAGGTCCTCGGTGTGGCGCGCCTCGGCGTCGAGTCCCCGGCGCTTCAGGCCCGCCGCGATCGCATCGGCGATCTCGTGGGTGGCCCCGTGACGGCTGGCCGCCGTGACGAGCACCCGCATCGGTCAGTGGTCCTCGGGGCCGATGAGGCGGCTCAGCAGGGCCACGATGCCGGTCCCGAAGCCGATGACGGCGGCCAGGGCGGCGATCAGTGTGATGGTGCCGGGCGCGGCGACGACGGCGCAGATGGCGACCGTCGCGAGGACGACGGCGAGCGCGAAGACCGGCAGCAGGCCGGCGCCGGCGGCGGACTCGGGCGTGTCGGTGGAGGTGGGGGAGAGCGTCATGCCCCCAGCATCGGCGCCGAGCCGCGGGATCACCTCCGCACGGCTCCGCGGACCTGTTGCGGGTTTCCACGGATGGTTCAATGCCCGGGGTGGAGCTCGGGACGCTCGACGAAGCCCGCCTCGCGGCGCTGCTGGAGGCCGGTCGCGGGCTGGTGGCCCAGCTCGAGGTCGATGCCGTGCTCGAGGAGCTGCTGCGCGTCGCGTGCGAGCTGACCGGCGCGCGCTACGCCGCGATCGGCGTGCTCGACGAGGACCGCCGCGAGCTGCGGCGCTTCGTCACGCGCGGGATCGCTCCCGAGGACCGCGAGGAGATCGGCGAACTTCCGCGTGGCCGCGGGATCCTCGGCGAGCTGATCCGGCACCCCGCGCCGCTGCGGCTGGACGACGTGAGCGACCATCCGCGCTCCTACGGCTTTCCCGCGCATCACCCGCCGATGCACACGTTCCTCGGCGTGCCGGTCCTCATCCGCGGCGAGCCGTGGGGCAATCTGTACCTGACGGAGAAGGCGGGCGGGCCGTTCGACGAGCGCGACGAGGCGGCGACCGTGATCCTCGCCGACTGGGCCGCGCTGGCGGTCGAGAATGCCCGCCTGCACGAGGACGCGGCGCGCCGCAGCGCGGAGGCCGAACGCGCCGTCCGGCGGCTGGAGGCCACCTCGGCCATCGCTCGCGCCGTGGGCAGTGAGACCGACCTCGACCGTGTCCTGGAGCTGATCGTCAAGCGCGGCCGCGCGCTGCTCGACGCCCGGGCGGTCGTGCTGCTGCTCGTCGACGGCGACCAGCTCCAGCTCGCCGCGGCCGCCGGCCAGGTCTCGTCGACGGCGATCGGCGGCCGCTTCCCACTCGCCGGCTCGGCCGCCGGCGAGGTGCTCTTCTCGGGCCGCCCGGCGCGCCTGGACGACATGCCGACGCAGCTCGGTCAGCTCGGGATCAGCGGCGCCACGACCGCGCTGCTGGTCCCGCTCGTCTACCGCAACTCGCCGCTCGGCCTGCTCGCCGCCTTCGACCGCTTCGCCGGCGATCCCGTGTTCGACGCGGAGGAGGAGCGGCTCTTCCAGGCCTTCGCGGCGAGCGCGGCGACGGCGGTGGCGACCGCGCGCTCGGTTGCCGAGGACCGGCTGCGGCACTCGATCGCCGCCGGTGAGCAGGAGCGCGGGCGCTGGGCGCGAGAGCTGCACGACGAGACGCTCCAGGGGCTCGGGGGGCTGCAGGTGCTGCTCTCGTCGGCGCTGCGCCGCGGCGACCCCGAAGGGCTCGAGCAGTCGGTCCGCGAGGCGATCGACTACATCGGCACCGAGATCGACGGCCTGCGCACGCTGATCACCGAGCTTCGCCCGGCGGCGCTCGACGAGATCGGGCTCGCGCCGGCGATCGAGAGCCTGGGACAGCGGCTCGCCGCAGTCGAGGGGCTCGTGGTCGTGACCGAGGTCGAGGTTGGCGGCAGGCTTGACCCCGAGCTGGAGACGACCGTGTACCGGATCGTGCAGGAGGCGCTGACCAACATCGCCAAGCACGCGAACGCGGAACACGTGCGAATCCACGTCGCGCTCGACTTCGACGTCGTGCGCGTCGACGTGACGGACGACGGGCGCGGCTTCGACCCGGAGGCCCGTGCGGAGGGCTTCGGCCTCGTCGGCATGCACGAGCGCGTGGCGCTCGCGCACGGTCAGCTCGAGATCGACTCCGCGGTCGGCAGGACCGTCGTGCGTGCGACGCTGCCCGTCGGAGCCTGAAGCGGGAGCCGTACCCGTAGGCGCGTCCGCCCGGCGGGCAGGGACTCCGCGGTCAGCGATCCGCCGAGCAGGGCGACCCGCGCCCGCGCCGCTGTCACGGTCTCCGGCCCACGGAGCTCGGCGTCGAGCACGACGTCGAGCCGTTCGCTCGCCACGGACAGCCGGACGCGTGTACCGGGCCGGGCCGCCGACGCGATGTGCTCGACGAGCCGGTAGATGCCGGTGCGCACCGGCTCGGGCACGGGCTCGGGCAGCCCACCCGCCTCGACGGACACGCCGTCGAGCGCCTCGAGCGCCGGCACGAGGCCGAGCTGCGCGAGCGACGACGGCCGCAGCTCGGTCGCGAGGTCGCGGATCTCCTCGAGGACGCCCACGACCTGGTCGTGCAGCTCGTCGAGCGATTCGGCGTCGACGCCCTGGCGGCGCAGCATCCGCAGGTTCATGAGCACCGCCGACAGGACCTGGGCCAGCTCCTCGTGCAGCGTGTCGGCATGGCGCCGCCGGTCGTCCTCGTGAGCGTCGAGCAGGTGGCCGAGGCCGCGGCGCTGCTCGAGCAGAGCGCGCATCTGGTCGCTGAAGCGACCCGCCGCCGGGCCGCCGTCCGTAGGAGTCCGCAGACCCGCCGCGGGTCAGCCGCTGCGCGCGGGCCGACCGCGAGCCGGCGCCGCCACCCGCAGGCCCATGAGCACGCCAAGGCACGCGAGCGCCATCGACGCCAGCAGCACGAACCCGAGCGCGTAGCCGCCGGTCGCCGTCTTGACCACGCCCATCACGAGCGGCGGGAAGAAGCCGCCGAGCCCACCGGCCGCCCCGACCACGCCGGTCACCGCCCCGACGCGCTCCGGGAACCACTCGGGGACGAGCTTGAACACCGCGCCCATGCCCAGCCCGAGGGCGACCGCCAGCGTCAGGCACGCGAAGGTCAGCGGCACCATGGATTCGTAGCCGGCCGCCAGCACGAGCGCCAGCGCGGCGACCGCGACGAACGACCAGCGCAGGATGCGTCCCGCGCCGATGCGGTCCGACAGCCAGCCGCCGAGCGGCCGCCCGATCACCGATAGCAGCGCGAAGCCGGCGGCGCGCGCGCCGGCGTCGGTCTTGGTGAGGTCGTGCACCCCGGTGAGCAGCTTCGGGAGGTAGAGGAACATCGCGACGAAGCCGCCGAACGAGACGAAGTAGAACAGCGTGAGCGCCCACGCGCGGCCGCTCGAGCGGAACACGGCCAGCGGTGCGAACAGGCTCCCGCCCGGCTTCGCGCCCGCAGGCGCGGCATCGCGCGCGAGCACGTAGAACACGACCGCCATGAGGGCGACGAGCGCCGCCGCGAGCCAGAACGGCGCCGCGAGCCCGAGCTCGTCGGCGATCGTCGGCGCGGTGAGCCCTGCGAGGACCGTGCCGCCCATGCCCATCCCGTAGATGCCGAGCGCGGCGCCCTGCCGTTCCGGCGAGTACCACCCGTTGACGAACGGCACGCCGACGGCGAACGACGCACCCGCGAATCCCAGCAGGAAGCCGAGCAGCAGCACCACGGCGAGCGAGTCGTGGGACAGCGCGAGCCCGACGAGCGGGAGCGGTGTGAACGCCATCAGCGCGGTGAAGACGAGCCGCCCGCCGTAGCGGTCCGCGAGCGCTCCGAGCGGGATCCGCATGATCGAGCCCAGCAGCACCGGCACGGCCACCATCGCCGACGTCTCGAAGTCCGACAGCCCCAGGTCCTCCTGGAGGTCCGGGCCGAGCGGGCCGAGCAGCGCCCAGGCGTAGAAGCAGACGGTGAACGCGGCCGTGGCGACCGCGAGCTGCTTGCCCGACCCGCGCTCAGCCACGGCGGGCTCCGGCGTAGCGGCGCCGGTAGAGGATGTACGGCCGGCCCAGGTACTGCAGCGGGATGCTCCAGGCGTGCACGAGCCGGCTGAACGGGAACAGCGCCCAGAACGCCCAGGCGACGATCGCGTGGACCTGGTAGAGCAGGTTCGCGTCCTCCACGGCCTCGACGTCGGGCTGCAGGACGAACAGTGACCGCCACCACTCCGAGATCGACTCCCGGTAGTCGTAGGGCGACTTCGTGATCAGGTTGTAGCCGAACGTCATGTAGACGCCGAGCCCGATCAGGATCGTGAGGAGGAGATAGACGAGCAGGTCCATGCGCGAGGTCGTCCGCCGCACGCGGTCGTTCGTCGCCCGCCGGTAGGCCAGGCCCACGAAGCCGACCACGCAGATCGCCCCCGCGATCGCGCCGGCGATCGCGGAGAACCAGCGGTACGTGCTCTCCGACATCCCGATCGTCTCGGTGAGCGACTTCGGGATCATCAGCCCGATCACGTGCCCGGCCACCGCGCCGAGCGCGCCGTAGTGGAAGGCCGGTCCCGCCCAGCCGAGGATCTTGTGCTCGAACATCTGCGTCGACTGGCTGGTCCAGCCGAACTGGTCGGTCCGGTAGCGCCACCAGGTGCCGACGACGAACGTCGTCACGGCGACGTAGGGCATGATGATCCACAGCAGGATCTCGCCCGCGCTCAAACCGGCATCGCCTCCGGTGGCCCGTAGGGCTCGAGTCCGACCGCCTCCTCCGGTGGCCCCTCGCGCGCCAGCCGGGCGACCTCCGCGCGGTCCTTGACGGTTAGGCGCGGCAGGCAGGCGGCCACGGCGTCGAGCACGTGTGCGTACGGGCTTCCGAGGTCGTGCAGCGAGAGCCGCAGCAGTTCGAGCGCCGGCCGGTGCTCGCTCAACAGCTGCTCCCCGTAGCCGGGCGGCGCCAGCGCGGCGAAGGCGAGCATGACGGTCAGGTGGTCGGGCAGCTCGGCGCTGTCGAGCGGCAGCCCCGCCGAGCGGTAGAGCTTCTTCAGGCGCAGCAGCGCCATGCCGCGCTCGCGCGTGTCGCCGTGCGCGTAGTAGGTGAGGTTGAGGCTCGCGCGGCGGCGCAGGTCGAACGTCTGGACGTAGTGCTCCGCGTACGGCTCGCGCCACTCGTCCACGAACCGCTCGAGCGCGTCGCGCACCGGGCCGCGCTCGACGGTCGCCACCTCCGAGCGCGCGGCGACCACGCGCTCGTCGGGGTAGCGCAGCAGGAACGACAGGAGGGCCCAGGGAGCGCTCATGCGCCCGGCCTGCGCTTGAGGATGTCGAGCAGGTGGAAGTCCTCGCCGGGCTCCGGCACGGCGCCGCAGTTCCCCGGACCGCCGTCGAAGTCGAGCCCGCAGGCGCCCTGCTGCTCCATCAGCCGGGCCCCGAGCTCGGCATGGGCCTGCGGGATCACGTACCGGTCCTCGTAGTCGGCGATGGCCAGCAGCCGGTACATGCGCTCGAGCTCGTGGCCGGTCAGCCCGACCCAAGTGGCGAGCGAGTCGTCGACCTCGCCGATCACCTCGCGCTTGCGCATGTAGGCGCGCATCGCGGCGAGCCGGTGCAGGACGCCGCGCACGACCTCGGTGTCGCCTGCCGTGAGCAGGTTGGCCAGGTACTCGAGCGGGATCCGCAGGTGGTCGATCGCGCCGAAGACGTCGTCGGGGTCGGCCTCGTAACCGTCCGTCTCGAGCGTCGAGACGACGGGCGAGAGCGGCGGCACGTACCAGACCATCGGCAGCGTGCGGAACTCCGGGTGCAGCGGCAGCGCCACGCCCCAGCGGATCGCGAGGTCGTAGATCGGCGAGCGCCGCGCGGCTTCGACCCAGTCGCCCGGGATGCCGTCGCGCGCGGCGGCCTCGCGCACCTCGGGGTTCTCAGGATCCAGGAACACCGAGCGCTGGGCGCCGAGCAGCTCGCGCTCGTCGGGGACCGACGCGGCCTCCTCGACGCGGTCGGCGTCATAGAGCACGAGGCCGAGGTAGCGGATGCGGCCGACGCACGTCTCCGAGCAGATCGTGGGCTGGCCGGCCTCGATCCGCGGATAGCAGAGCGTGCACTTCTCGGCCTTGCCGGTGCGGTGGTTGAAGTAGACCTTCTTGTACGGGCAGCCGGACACGCAGTAGCGCCAGCCGCGGCAGCGGTCCTGGTCGACGAGGACGATGCCGTCCTCCTCGCGCTTGTACATGGCGCCGGAGGGGCAGCTGGCCACGCACGAGGGGTTCAGGCAGTGCTCGCAGATGCGCGGCAGGAAGAACATGAACGCCTGCTCGTAGGTCATCCGGACCTGCTCCTCGATGCCCGCGATGTGCGGGTCGTGGACGGCGAGCTCCGGTCCGCCGGCCAGGCCCTCGTCCCAGTTCGGCCCCCACGTGACGTCCATCGGCTCGCCGGTCAGCTGCGAGTGCGGGCGGGCGACCGGGTCGAGGTCCGAGAGCGGGGCGTTGACGAGCGTCTCGTAGTCGTAGGTCCAGGGCTCGTAGTAGTCGTCGATCGCCGGCAGGTCGGGGTTGGAGAAGATCGTGAGGAGCTTCTTCACGCGCCCGCCCGCGCGCAGGCGCAGGCGCCCCTTGCCGTCGAGCTCCCAGCCGCCCTTCCAGCGCGCCTGGTCGGCCCACGTGCGCGGGTAGCCCTGGCCCGGGCTCGTCTCAACGTTGTTGAACCAGACGTACTCGGTGCCCGGCCGGTTGGTCCATACCTGCTTGCAGGTGACGCTGCAGGTGTGGCAGCCGATGCACTTGTCGAGGTTCATCACCATCGCCACCTGGGCGCGGACGAGCATCAGTACCTGACCTCCGCGGTGCGCTTGCGGACGACCGTCACCGAGTCGCGGTTGGAGCCCGTCGGCCCGTAGTAGTTCGGACCCCACGAGAGCTGCGCGTAGCCGCCGATCATGTGCGTCGGCTTCATCGCGATCGTGGTCAGCGCGTTCTCGGTGCCGCCGCGGCGGCCGTCGATCTCGCTGCGCGGGGTGTTGATCTGGCGGTCCTTCGAGTGGTACATGAGACAGACGCCCGGCGGGACCCGGTGCGAGACGACCGCGCGCGTGACGACGATGCCGTTGCGGTTGTAGGCCTCGACCCAGTCGTTGTCGCGCACGCCGATCGCCTCGGCGTCCTGCGGGCTCATCCAAAAGCCCGACCCGCCGCGGAACAGCGTGAGCATGTGCAGGTTGTCCTGGTACTCGGAGTGGATCGACCACTTCGAGTGCGGGGTCAGGTAGCGCAGCGTGACCTCCGGCACGCCGTCGCCCGCCACCTCGACGCCGCCGGCCAGCATCAGCCGCGGGTCGATCGGCGGCCGGTAGGCGGGCAGCGCCTCGCCGAGCTCGCGCATCCACTCGTGGTCGAGGTAGAGGTGCATGCGGCCGCTGAGCGTGTGCCACGGCTTGCCGCGCTCGACGTTGATCGTGAAGGCGGCGTAGGCGCGGCCCTCCTCGTCGATGCCCGACCACTCGGGCGAGGTGATCACGCGGCGCGGCTGGACCTGCGTGTCCTGGAAGGTGATGCGCGTGTCCTCGGCGGGCTCGGCGAGGTCGGCCAGCGGCACGCCGCAGCGCTCCTCGAGCGTGCGGAAGCCGGCGACCGCGAGCCGCCCGTTGGTGACGGCCGAGAGCGCGAGGATCGCCTCGGCCACCTGCTCGGGGCGCTCCAACGACGGCCGCCCGTCGGCGGTGCCGCCGCGCACGCGCCCGTTGCGGGCCGCGAGCATGCGGACCTCCTCGTCCGGGATCCACGACGCGCTCTTCACGGCGCTGCCGGCGGTCTCGAGCAGCGGCCCGAGCGCCGCCCACTGGTCGGCCACCGCGCCGTAGTCGCGCTCGACCACCACGAGGCCCGGCATCGTCCGGCCGGGCACCGGCTCGCACTCGCCCGCTCTCCAGTCGCGGACGCGGCCGTGCGGCTGGGCGAGCTCGCCCGGCGAGTCGTGCATGATCGGCATCGCCACGACGTCTCGGCGCGTGCCAAGGTGCTCGGCGGCCAGCTCGGAGAACGCGCGCGCGATGCCGCCGAACGCGTCCCAGTCGGTGCGCGCCTCCCACGGCGGCGGCACGGCCTGGTTGAACGAGTGCACGAACGGGTGCATGTCGGTCATCGACAGGTCGTGCTTCTCGTACCAGGTGGCCGCGGGCAGGACGACGTCCGAGTACAGGCCCGTCGTGGTCATGCGGAAGTCGACGTTGACGAGCAGGTCGAGCTTGCCCTGCGGCGCCTCCTCGCGCCAGCGCACGTCGGCCGGCCGCTCCTCCGGCGGCAGCTCCTCGGCCAGCGGCCCGTCGTGCGTCGCGCCGAGCAGGTGGCGCAGGAAGTACTCCTGCCCCTTGCCCGATGACCCGAGCAGGTTGGAGCGCCACACGAAGAACACGCGCGGGAAGCTCGACGGCGCGCTCGGGTCGTCGACGGCGAACCCGAGCCGGCCCGCTTTCAGCTCGGCCACGACGTGCGCGACTGGGTCGTCGCCGCCCTCGTCGGCGAGGTCGAGTGGATTGCGGTCGAAGGTGGGGTGGGACGGCATCCAGCCGAGGCGCACGGCGCGCGCGTGCTCGTCGATCGCCGTGCGCCCGGCGAACCGGCCGTCCCCGAGCGGCGACGCGAAGCGCTCCGGCCGCAGGCGGTCGTAGCGCCACTGCTCGGTGTGCGCGTAGTACCAGGATGTGCCCTGCGACTGGCGAGCGGGCCGGCGCCAGTCGAGCCCGTTGGCGATCGCCTGCCAGCCGGCGAACGTGCGGATCTTCTCCTGGCCGACGTAGTGCGCCCAGCCCCCGCCGTTGATCCCCACGCAGCCGCACAGCAGCAGCAGCGAGATGAACGAGCGGTACGTCTCGTCGGAGTGGAACCAGTGGTTGGTCCCGGCGCCCATGCAGATCATCGAGCGCCCGCCGCTGACCTCGGCATTGCGCGCGAACTCGCGCGCCACCTTGACCGCCATCCGGCGGTCGACCGAGGTGATCGCCTCCTGCCAGGCCGGCGTGTAGGGCTGCGCGGCGTCGTCGTAGCCCTCCGGCCAGTCGCCCGGGAGCCCGTCGCGGGCGACGCCGTAGGTGGCGAGCATGAGGTCGAGCACCGTCGTCACGAGGTGCCCGCCGACGCGCATCGCCGGTACGCCGCGCCGCATCGTGCCGCCGCCGCCGTCGCCCACGTCGAAGCGCGGGAGGTCGACGGCGACGTCCTCGTGCTCGCGCCCATGAAGCGTCAGCACGGGGTCGAGGTCGTCGAGCCGCAGGTTCCAGCGGCCCTTGCCCTCGTCGCCGTAGCGGAAGCCGACCGCGCCGTTCGGGACCGCGGGCCGCCCGGTCGCCGCGTCGAGCACGACGGTCTTGAACTCCGGGTGCTCGCCGGTCTCGCTGATGTCGGCGGCCGTCAGGAAGCGGCCCGGCACGTGGACGCCGTCGCGCTCGTCGAGCGTGACCAGCAGCGGCAGGTCGGTGAAGCGCTTCGCGTAGTCCTCGAACCGCGGCACCCGCCGGTCGACCCAGAACTCGCGCAGCATCACGTGGCCCATGGCCATCGCCAGCGCGCCGTCGGTCCCCGGGTGGGCGGCCAGCCAGTCGTCGGCGAACTTGACGTGGTCGGAGTAGTCGGGCGAGACGACCACGACCTTCTGGCCGCGGTAGCGCGCCTCGGTCATGAAGTGCGCGTCCGGGGTGCGCGTGATCGGCAGGTTGGTGCCCCACACGATCAGGTAGCTCGCGTCCCACCAGTCGGCCGACTCCGGCACGTCGGTCTGGTCGCCGAAGGTCTGCGGGGAGGCGGGCGGCAGGTCGGCGTACCAGTCGTAGAAGGTCAGCATCGTGCCGCCGATCAGTGAGATGAAACGGCTGCCGGAGGCGAACGAGACCGGCGACATGGCGGGGATCGGCGTGAACCCGGCGACGCGGTCGGGCCCGTGCTCGGCGATCGCGTGCACGGTCGCCGCCGCGATCAGCTCGGTCGCCTCCTCCCACGTGGCGCGGACGAAGCCGCCACGGCCGCGCTCGCCGCGGTAGCCGCCGTCAGCGGCCACGCGCGCGAAGGCGGCGACGGGGTCCGCCTCGGCGGCGCGCGCCTCGCGCCACCGCTCGAGCAGGCTCCCGCGCACGTACGGATACTTCAGGCGCGCGGGCGAGTACGTGTACCAGGAGAACGACGCGCCGCGCGGGCAGCCGCGCGGCTCGTGGTCGGGCCGGCCGGGGTCGGTGCGCGGGTAGTCGACCGCCTGCGTCTCCCACGTGATCAGCCCGTCCTTGACGTAAACGTTCCACGAGCACGAGCCCGTGCAGTTGACGCCGTGGGTGGAGCGGACCACCTTGTCGTGCCGCCAGCGGTCCCGATAGGCCTTCTCCCAGCCGCGGCCGCGTGCGATCAGCATGCTCCAGCCCTCGGCGTTGGCCTCGCCCTTGCGGAAGAACTCGTGTGCGGCCTGCGCCAGACTCATCGCACCCCGGTCTCGCCCGACGAACCGCCGCAACCTATCAAGGCCGCCGTCCGTAGTTTTCCGCAGAGATCGGCGGGCTTTGGGCGGTTGGCGGGCGGGCGCCTGCGGCCCATGCTGTCCTCCCACATCCAGGAGGAGCGACCCATGACCGAGATCCTCGTCGGGCTCGACGCCAAGCCTGGGGCGCAGGATGCGCTCGCGTTCGCCAGGCGCCTCGCCGGCACCACTGGAGCCACGCTGCGCGTGGTGTCGGCCTACCCCGATGCCATCCAGCCGGACCGCACCGGGAGCCCCGAGTACGCGTCGGTCCTCGAGCGTGACGCGCGCGAGCTTCTGCTGCGCGTCGCCGATGCGGCGACCGTGGCGATCCCCGACCCCTCGCCCGCCCGCGCGCTCCACCATGTGGCCGAACGGACCGGCGCCGCGCTCGTCGTCGTCGGCTCGTCCCAGCGCGGCCCCGTCGGCCGCTGCCCGGTGCTGGTGCTGCCGCGCGGCAGCCGGCATGCGGTGCTCGACTCGCTGCTCGGCGCCTTCGAGGAGGCAGGTGCGACATGACGCGCGTGGTCATCGCGGGCTCTGGCGTCGCCGCGCTCGAGGCGGTGCTCGCGCTGCGCGTCCTGGCGGGCCGCGGCTTCGAGATCGACCTGCTGGCCCCCGAGCACGCCCTCGTCGACCGATCCGCGTCCGTGAGGACGCCGTTCGGCCTCGGTGCGGCGCCGTCGCTCGACCTGCACGCCCTCGCGTCGCGCTACGACGTGCGGCTCGTGCAGGGCGTGCTGGCAGGCGTCGACCCCGACGCGCGGGTGGCTTGGATCGAGGGCGGCGAGGCGCTGCTCTACGACCACCTGCTCGTCGCCGTCGGCGCCCGGCCCGCGCCGGCCGTGGCCGGGGCGCTGACCTTCCGCGGGCCGGCCGACGCGCGAGCGGTGCAGTGGATGCTCGAGGAGGCCGTCCGTGGCCACCGCGTGCGCATCGCCGTGGCTGTCCCGGCCGCCGCGACGTGGCCGCTGCCGGCCTACGAGCTGGCAATCATGGCCCGCACCGAGCTCGACATGCAGGGCGGCCGCGACGTCATGGTGACCGTCGTGACCGCCGAGCCCCAGCCGCTGGCGCTCTTCGGCGACGAGGCCGGCGCCGCCCTCCGCGAGCTGCTCGCGCAGCGCCGCATCCGCCTGCGGACCGGCGTAGCGCCCGAGCATGTCACCGGAGACGTGCTGTGGCTCGAGTCCGGCGAAGCCGTGCTCGCCGACACCGTGGTCAGCCTGCCGCGGCTCGAGGGCCCGCGCATCCCGGGACTGCCGTCCGACAAGCGCGGCTTCCTCCCGACCGACGCGCACGCCCGTGTCACCGACCGCGTACTGGCGGCCGGCGACGCCACCGACTTCCCCGTTAAGCAGGGCGGCCTGGCCACCCAGCAGGCCGACGCCGCGGCGGCCACGATCGCTCAGCAGCTCGGCGCTCGCGCCGTCCCGCGGCCCTTCACCAGGCCGGTCCTGCGGAGCGTCCTGCTCACCGGCGGCGCTCCGCTCTACCTGCGCTCAGAGCTCGATCGCTCCGGCGAACCGGTGCGCGGCTCGATCTCCGCGCGGGCGCTGTGGTCGCCGCCGGGAAAGATCGCCGGCCGCTACCTCGCGCCGTATCTGGCCACCGCGCGGCCGCCGGTGCTGGCCGACGAGCCGCTCGTCGACCTCTAGGAGGAGGCCGCCCAGCGGGCCACGTCGAGCGTCGAGAGGATGCCGACGGGCTCGCCGGTGTGGGGCGAGACGACCACCACGTGGGCGGTCTGGTGCTCGGCCATGAGCTGGGCCGCGCGCTCGAGCGTGTCGGCCGGGTCCACGACGACGACGTCGCTGGCCGCCAGCTCGCAGGCGGTCGCCTCAGCGCCCGGGCGGAGGCTGGCCATAAGGTCGAGGTCGGAGACGATGCCCCATGGCGGGCCGCTGACCACGACGCAGTGGATGCGGTTGTCGGCCATCGTGCGCGCGAGGGTCGCCACGTCCGCGTCGGGCGGGCAGTGGATGACTCCGACCTGCATGGCGTTGAGGACGGTGTGGGTGGTGAGCGTGTTCGTCATCATGGCCCGACCGTAGGCGCCGGGGACGCGCGAGCCATCGGGGCGGACCACTCCGGGGCGGCGGGTTTCTACGGATCGCGTCTGTGGCCGCCTGCCGATGGAGGCCGGGCGGCTCCGCCACCGGCCTGGGCGCCATCGCGGTGTTCGTCCTCGAGCACCGGGCGCGTGCCCTGCGGCCGTTCCTGTGGGGGCTCGCCGCCGGCCTGATGACGGTGGCGTCGGTCGTCGGGCTGCTGTTGCCGGCACTCGACGAGGGCTCGTCCGCGGCAGTGGCCGCCGGCGCCCTCGCCGGCGTCGCCTTCCTGGTCGCGGCGCGGCGCCTGCTCGCCGGGCACGACGTCCATGTCGGCGAGCTGCGCGGCGCCGGCGTGCGGCGCTCCGTGCTCGTCCTCGGCGTGCTGCTCGTGCACAGCCTGCCCGAGGGGCTCGCGATCGGTACCGCGTTCGCGTCCGAGCGCGAGGGGCTCGGGCTGTTCGTGCTGCTGGCGATCGCATTGCAGAACGTGCCCGAGGGGACGGCGTCGGCGATCCCGATGCAGGAGGCGGGCTTCACGCCCGCGCAGCAGTTTTGGGCCGCCGCGGCCACCAGCGCGCCGCAGCCGGCGGGGGCGATGATCGCCTACCTGCTCGTGGACCGGATCGACGCGCTGCTGCCCTTCTCGTTCGCGTTCGCCGCCGGGGCGATGCTGGCGCTGGTGGCGCGCGAGCTCGTCCCGCAGGCCTGGATGTTGGGGCGGCGGCGCGCGATCGGCGGTGCCGCCGCCGGTGGCTCGGCGATGTTCGCGCTCAGCGCAGCGGTCGGCGTTTAGACGACGTCCGTCAGCGGAGCGCCGGGCGAGCCGGTGGCGAGGAACGACGCGAGGTACCGGCCCGCGAGTTTCTCGGGCGGCGACCACAGTGGCTCCCTCGAGGCCGTGCCCGCGGCCGGTAGCTCGCCGCTCAGGTAGAGCGGATCGCCGCCGGTGAGCAGCAGGGCGCGCAGCACGGGCCGGAAGGGCTCGGGGTGACCGACGGCGCCGAGGCGCGCGCCGATCGCGTCGGCGACCGCGTCGGCCTGCTGGGCGGCGAGGCCGCCGTGCTTGATCGGGAACGCGGTCGCGTCACCTGCCGCGTAGACGTCGGTGGCGCCGATCACTCGCCCGTGCTCGTCGACCGGCAGGTAGCCCTCGGCGTCGTGCGGGAGGCCGGCGATGCGGGGCCCGACCAGCTCGGGCAGCGCGACGGCGAGGTCGGCGGCGATCAGCGCGCCGCTCTCGAGCCGCACCGCGCCCTCAAAGGCGCCCACGGCGGCGGCACTGGTGATGAGGTCGACGCCGGCCCGGTCGAGCTCGGCGCGGACGGCTTCGCTCACGGCGGGCCCGAGCGCCTCGAGCGGCGCGTGCTCGGGCGTCGCCACGACGACGTCGGGCTCCGCGACGCCGCCCTCGCGGAGGGTGGCGGCGCTGAGCAGCGCCAGCTCGTAGAGCGGGAGCAGCCAGCGCGCGCCCGCCGGGGCGACGAACGCAAGCCGAAGTCCCGGGTCGGCGAACACGCGGCCGATCGCCTGCTCGACGAGGCCGGCGCTCATCGGGCCGCGGAACGTGTGGGCTCCTGAGACCACCTCGCGCGAGCGCGCGCCGGTGGCGACGACGAGGATCTCGTAGGGAACCGAGTCGCCGTCACGCGTCAGCACGCGGTGGCGCTCGGACTCCACCGACGCCAGGCCGTCCCGGTGCAGGCGCACCCCGAGCTCGCGGGCGAGGCGGTCGAGGGGAAGGCGAGGCGCCGGCGGGCCGCCGAACGGCGTCTCGACCGACAGCGGACGTTGGATGAGTTCGGTGGCGGGAGCGAGCAGCTCGAGATCGACGCGCGAGCCCGCGACGGCGCGCAGCGCGAGGACACATTCGACCGCAGCCACCCCGGCGCCGGCGATGAGAACTTGCGTCATCGGCCGAGCATCCTCCGTGGCGAACCCTCGCACATCGTCGAACACGCGCAGACCGGCTCGTAGAAACCCGCAGTCTCAGCCGCGTTCCGTCCCGATACCGACACGTGCCTGGGACGCGAGGCTTGATGGCGATGGCGACGCCCGCCTGAGTTCCGCTGTTCTGGATCCCGCTCGGAGGGATTCGTCCGCAGCACGCGTTAGGCGGCGGTCTCGCGGTGTGGCAGCTTCCAGCCCGGCCGCGGGAAGTGGCAGGTGTAACCGTTCGGGTAGCGCTGGAGGTAGTCCTGGTGCTCGGCCTCGGCCACCCAGAAGGGGACGGCCTCGCTGACCTCGGTCACCACCTTGCCGGGCCACAGGCCCGAGGCGTCGACGTCGGCGATCGTGTCCTCGGCGACCTGGCGCTGCTCCTCGCTCGTATAGAAGATCTCCGAGCGGTAGCTCGAGCCGATGTCGTAGCCCTGGCGGTCCTTGGTCGTCGGGTCGTGGATCTGGAAGAAGAACTCGAGGATCTCCCGGTAGGAGATGCGCTCGGGGTCGAAGACGATCTCGACGGCCTCGGCGTGACCGGGATGGTTCCGGTAGGTCGGGTTGTCGTTCTTCCCGCCGGTGTAGCCGACGCTGGTCGAGATGACTCCGTCGCGCTGGCGCAGCAGCTCCTGGACGCCCCAGAAGCAGCCTCCCGCGAGGATGGCGGTCTCGGTGTTGTCGCTCATCGCGCTCTCCTTGCATTCGAAGTTCTGTGTCCGAGCCAGTCTGAAGCATTGAACCGGTGCGCCGCCGAGGCTTCGGCCGTCAATCTCAGCGCCTCCCGGCGAGCAGTCGTCGGCGTCGCCGGCGGAGCTCACCCAACTGCTGGGGTTCCACGTCCAGCCGCTCGGCGAGCGCGTCGCGGACGTCGTCCGCGCTGACCTTGAGGCGGCGCAGGATCTCGACGGCCATCGAGTCGCGGACGGCGATGATGCCGGCGAGCAGGTGCTCGGTGTCGGCCGTGCGCGCTTCGAGTGCGTCGGCAATGCGACGACTGTGCTCGAGTGCCTGCTTGTAGCGTGGCATGAGCGAGAGGCAGTCCTCCTGGCTCTCGAACCTGGGGCCGGCTTGCATGCAGCTGGTCGCGAGCATGCGCTGGCGGGTCACGCCAAGATCGGCGAGGACATCTGCGGCAACGCCTCCGGAGCTGACGAGCGCGAGCAGCGCGTGCTCGGTGCCGATGTAGCCGTGGCGGAGTTCGCGTGCCTCCGCAGCGGCGCGATCGAGCGTGTTGCGTGCGGCGGGGGTCCAGAGGCCGGGCCAAGCGCCGGGATCGGCGAGGACTCGGCCGTACCGCTGCTGGACCGCCTGCTTGCTCGTCCCGAAGAGCTGGCCGATCTCGGTCCAGGACAGTCCCGCCTCGCGCGCCTGAGCGACGAAGCGGCCGATCAGGATGTCGCCGAGGTCCGTGAGCTCGCGGCCGAGGTCGATCGCGAGCTGCAGACGCGTGGCGGGCGACTGGTCGTCGACGCGCGCCTCCACGATCGCTACGAGGTCATCGATCGAAGGCAGCCGAGCTTTCTGCATGCGTCAAGCTTAACTTGACGATGCCCGCCGTCAACACGCCTGCGAGGATGGCGTCGATGGTGGCGGCAGTTCGCTGTCCGATGCTGTCGCGTTCGGACAGTGGCGCGCGGCGAGCCGTCTCATCGAGCACGGAGCAAAGGCCAACCTTTGGCAGGCCGCCGGGCTGGGGCTGGTCGAGCGCCTCGAGCCGCTGCTCGCCGGCGACCCCCCGCCTGCACGCGACGAGATCACGAGCGCGTTCTGGTGCGCGTGTCACGCGGGACAGCGCGAGGCGGCGCAACGGCTGCTCGAGAGCGGCGCTGACATCAACTGGATCGGCCACGACGGTCTGACGCCGCTGGACGCGGCGATTCGCAGCGACGCGTCCAAGCTCGCGGCGTGGCTGCGCTCCCATGGCGCGCGACGTGCCGCCGACTCATGAAGTCACGCCGAGAAGTCCGGTTCGAGATCCCGCTTGACGCTGTGAAGCAGCGAGCGCGAGCGACGCGACCCGGTTATGACGGCACGGCTGGCACGTACGGCAGCGAGCAGGCGCTCGAAGCCGGCATCGATCGGCTCGGTCCGGAGCTCGACCAGTCCGCCGACCGCCCGCGGGCCTACGCTTCATTCATGACGACTGCGGAGGGCAGCTTGCCGGGGCATGAGCTCGTGCGTGCCGGCCTCGATGATCTGGCCGCGGGCCGTGAGACAGAGGCGGCTCTGGTCGTCGCGATGGCGGCGCCGCGGCTACGCGCGATCGGGCTCGAGGTACCGGCGGGTGGCGGGTCGTTCCCGTCCCATCGCCTGTACGCGCTGTTGGTGCAGTCCGGTGGCGGCGCGCATGGCCGCTCCAACGCGCTCGTGGGGCGGATCGCGAGCTATGCCCGCGCGGCCGAGCATGCGGCCGCCGGTTGACGCCGGGAAGATCCGCGAGCTTGCGCGATGAGCGCCTCGGCGCTCGCGGCCGCGCAGGCCGTCGCCCGTGCGCACGGCGTGGCCTGCGACGAGGCAGTGCGGATTGCGGCGGGCAGCAACGTCCTCGTGCACCTGAAGCCCGCAGCGGTCGTGGCGCGGGTGATGACCGGAACGGCGGTCCTGCACGATGACGTCGAGCAATGGCTGGCGCGCGAGGTAGCCGTCGGTGCCTTCCTAGCCGAGCGGACCGACCTGGTCGTTCCGCCGAGCGACATCCTGCCGCCGGGACCGCACGAGCAGGACGGGATGTGGATGACGCTGTGGAAGTTCGTTCCCCACCACCAGGACGCTCAGCCGCCGGAGCCACGGGAGCTCGGCCGTTCGCTGCGGGAACTGCATGCGGCGCTCGCCGGCTTCCCCGGTGACCTGGGCCCGCTGAGCGAGATCCGAGACTGGCTCGCGCGCCTGCTCGCCGAGCTGCGTCCCTCGCCGCCGTTGACCCAGCAGGACATCGACTGGCTTCGCTTCGAACTGGACGCACTGACGCCCACGGTCTTCGAGAGCTCGCTGCCCGTTCAGGCGCTTCATGGCGACGCCTCGCTGTCGAATCTGCTGTGCACTGACACCGGACTGCTCTGGAACGATCTCGAGGACGTATGCGCCGGCCCCGTCGCGTGGGATATCGCAGGGCTCGTGACGAGCGCGAAAACCCGCGGGCACAGCGCGAGGTTCGTGGAAGAGCTCCTCGCCGCCTACGGCGAACCGGGCGTCGAAGACTTGGAGCCCTTCCTCGACGCGCACGCTCTGTATGACGTCGTCTGGCAGGCGTTCGAAGCGCGACGCGAGCTGTGGTAGAAGCACCCATGCGCGACGATCGCGTGTTCCCGGAGACCCGGTGGCTGGGGGCGGCGATCGTGCCGTTCCTGTTCGTCGCGTTCGCGCTGCTCTACTTCTTTCCCGACGACACCCGCCACTGGTTCGCGTGGGACGTGCAGCCCACGATCACGCCGCTGATCATGGGCGCGGGCTACATCGCCGGTGCGTACTTCTTCGTACGCGTCGCCCGCGAGACGCGCTGGCACCGGATCCACGTCGGCTTCCTGCCGGTGACGGCGTTCACGCTGTTCATGGCGATCGGGACCTTCAACCACCTCGATCGCTTCGCCACCGAGCACGTCGCGTTCTGGATCTGGGTCGGCCTGTACGTGACCACGCCGGTCCTCGTCCCGCTGGCGTGGTGGCGCAACCGCGCGACTGACCCCGGGACGCCGGAACCCGGCGAGCGGCCGCTGCCCGGCTTCGTGCGCCCGTCGCTGCTCGCCGCGGGGGCGGTGCAGACGGCGGTCGCGCTCGTGCTGCTGCTGATGCCGTCGACGATGATCGAGCACTGGCCATGGCACCTGACGCCGCTGACCGCGCAGACGCTCGGCGGCTGGTTCGCGCTCCCCGGCGTGACGGCGCTGATGATGGGCCTCGACGGGCGGTGGTCGGCGATCCGGATCACGCTCGAGAGTCAGCTGATCGGGCTCGCGCTGATCCTGCTCGGCACGATCCGCGCCTGGGACGACATCGATGCCTCGAACACGCTCTCGTCCGTGTTCGTCGGCGGCATCGCGGGCCTCTTCGTCTGTCTGCTCGCGCTCGAGTGGTACATGCTCAGCCAGCCCCCGGAGCGCTGAGACGCGCCGGCGCCTGCTTCGGGATGCGTTGGAGCAGCACGAGGCCGAAGAGCGGGAACAGCAGGACGGACAGCAGGCCGGCGCCGATGAGTGCCGCGCTCTCGGCCGGCTCGATGAGCCCGAGCTCTGCGCCGATCGCCGTAGCCGCGACGATGAAGGGCAGTGACGTCGACTGCATCAACCCCGCGATCGCCGCGCGGCGGCTCCCGATGACACCGCGGTAGAGGACGGCGGGCAGACCGCGGACGGCGAGGAGCGCAGCGAGGAAGATCGGAACCATCAGCAGGTTCGACGCCGACGCCGTGAGTGCGTCGAGGTCGAAGCGCACGCCGCTGGCGACGAAGAAGACGGGGATGAAGAAGCCGAATCCGGCGGCCTCGAGCTTGCGCCGGAAGTCCGGATGCGTCATGACCCGATCCCCGTCGACGACCGAGATCAGCATGCCGGCGACGAACGTGCCGAGGATGACCTCGAGCCCGAGTCCCTCGGCGACGGCGGCGAAGCCGACGAAGAGCAGGAACGCGGCGCGGACCCGGATCTGCGCCGTCGTGTCCTGCAGGCGGAGGAGATCGGCCTGGATCCGCATCGACCGCTCGGCGCCCCTGACGGCGGCGACCAGGGCGACGGCCAGCGCGACGAGGGCGCCGAGCAGCAGCGCGGCCGACCCCGCGCCGCCCTCGCCGGAGAACAGCAGCGTGAGCAGGATGATGGCGCCGAAGTCGGCGATCGACGCGGCGGCGATGATGAGCTGACCCAACGTCGAGCCGATCTCGCCCGCGTCCTTGAGCACCGGCACGAGCACGCCGAGCGACGTCGAGCACAGGATGATCGCGACCAGCAGCGGCGTCTCGACCAGCCCGGCAGCGGCCAGCGCCAAGGCGACCGCGACGGCGATCCCGAGAGAGAGCACGAAGCCGGCGGCGCTGAGGCGCAGGACGCGGCCCCGGAGCTTGTCGAGCTCGATCTCCAGACCGGCGAGGAAGAGCACGAAGCCCAGCCCGATGATCGCGAGGGTCTCGACCGCGGCGTCGACCTCGACGAGCCCCAGCAGCGAGGGCCCGAGCACGATCCCGGCCACGATCTCGAGCACGACCGACGGCAGGCGCACGCGCGGGAACAGCCCGAGCACGAACGGCGCGGCGAATGCGACACCGGCGATGACGACCAGGTTCTCGAACGAGGGCATGTCGCTCAGTCCGCGGACGCGCGCGAGCGTTACGCCATGGTGTAACGCCGAGGGCCTTCGTGCAACCAACGTCGCATGACCATCCCCTGGGATTTCTCCGACCTGCGTGCCGTCTACATCAACTGCACGCTCAAGCGCTCGCCAGAGGTCTCCAACACGCAGGGCCTCGCCGACCGTTCGATCGCGATCATGGAGCGCAACGGCGTGACGGTGGAGCAGTTCCGCGCGATCGACCACGAGATCGCGACCGGCGTCTGGCCGGACATGACCGAGCACGGCTGGGAGCGCGACGACTGGCCCGCGATCTTCGAGCACGTCATCGCCGCCGACATCCTCGTGCTGATGACGCCGATCTGGCTCGGCGAGAAGTCGTCGGTCTGCACGCAGGTGATCGAGCGGCTGTACGGCAACAGCCACCTGCTCAACGAGAACGGCCAGTACGCCTACTACGGCCGCACCGCCGGCTGCCTGGTGACCGGCAACGAGGACGGGATCAAGCACTGCGCCATGAACGTCCTCTACTCGCTCCAGCACCTCGGCTACGCGATCCCGCCGCAGGCCGACGCCGGCTGGATCGGCGAGGCCGGCCCTGGTCCGAGCTACCTCGACGACGGCTCCGGCGGCCCCGACAACGACTTCACGAACCGCAACACGGCGTTCATGACCTGGAACCTGCTGCACATGGCGCGGATGCTCAAGGACGCCGGCGGGATCCCCGCGCACGGCAACCAGCGCGCGGAGTGGGACGCCGGCTGCCGGTTCGACTACCCCAATCCGGAGCACCGCTGACGGGCCATCTTGCATTGCGACCCGTCGGAGCGCGACGATCTCACCATCGATCGACGAGAGGAGACGGCCATGGCCGGTGTGGAGAAACGCGATTTCGATTCGCCTGACGAGACGCGGAAGCCGGACAAGACGCAGGTTGACGTGGTGCGCTTCGGCGGTACGACCGCCGCGCGGTTCGCGTTCGAGCCGGGGTGGCGGTGGTCGGAATGCGTCAAGCCCGTTGCCGGAACCGAGAGCTGCCAGGCTCGCCACGTCGGAGTCGTCCACTCGGGTCGGCTCGCCATCGAGCACGAGGACGGGACCGAGGTCGAGATCGGCCCGGGCGACGCGTACGTCATCGAGCCTGGCCACGACGCGTGGGTCGTCGGCGACGACCGGTTCGTCGGATTCGAGTTCGAGGAGCGAGCGGCGGAGGAATACGCCAAGGGCTGAGGGATCTGGCCGCTAGCCGGCGAGCAGCCCGAGGTCGCTCGCCCGGCGCACCGCTTCGACCCGCGATCGGCAGTCGAGCTTGCGCAGGATGTTCCGCACGTGCATGTCGACCGTCCGCCGGCTGAGGAAGAGGTCGTGGGCGATCTCGCGATTCGTTTGCCCCACCGAGAGGAGGCGCACGACTTCGAGCTCGCGCCGCGAGAGGCCGGCGCCGTCCGCGTGCGCGGCCGCGCGCACGCCGAGCCGGCGACTCACCGACTCGCCCATCTGCGTGACCGCACGTGCCGCCTCGGCTGCCAGCGGGCGCGCGCCCAGCCTGCGGGCTAGCCGATACGCGCCGGTGAGGCGCTCGAGCGCGAGCTCGCGCTCTCCCGCCGCCGCCAGCGCCACGCCGGCGCGCAGCTCGATCTGCGCGCGCTCGAACGGCATGTCGAGGTCGGCATGGAGCTCGAAGGCGCGGGTGATCTGCTCTGCGGCCGTCGCGGCGTCGCCGTCGAGCAGCGCGCTCTCGCCGATCGCGCTGCCGAGCGCGGCGAGCGCGTCGGCATGGCCCGTCTGCGACGCGATGCGGCTCAGCGCTTGGGTGCACTCGTTCACGCCGTTCGCGTCGTTGCGGCTCGCGTACCAGGACGCTCCCCACCGCAGGCCGGCGATCGCGTAGTGGCGGTCGTCGGACTGCTCCCAGAGAGCCAGCAGCGAGCGGCAGTGCTCGCGCGCCTCGTCGTCTGCGCCGTCGGCGGCGGCGACGCGGGCGAGTGCGGCCGTCGAGTCGATCGTCATGTTGTAGTGACGCGCTTGTGATGCGGCGGTCCGGCACGACGTCAGCATCCGCCGAGCGGAGCTGAGGCGCCCCTCGTAGGCTCCAATCGCGCCCAACAACCCCTCGGCCACCCAGACGGCGGTGCCGCTCGCGATCAGCTCTCGACACATCTCCGCTGCGCGCGGCCACTCGCCACGCTCGCGCAGCACGTACGCGAGGCAGGTGACGCAGGCGACCTCGACGCCGGCGTCGCCGGTCGTCGCGCACAACTCCAGGGCCGTGTCGAGTGCCTCCTCGGCCTGACGGAAGTCCGCGGCGTCGTAGAGCGCGACGCTCAGGCGCTGGTAGAGGTCGGCCGCCACGACGGTCATGTCATGGTCGAGCGCGATCGCCAGCGCGTCCCGCACGATCCTCACCCCTCCGGCATGGTCGCTGTGCTTCGCCCGTGCCATGCCCTCGAGGCCGAGCGCACGCAGCCGGAGGTCGAGGCGCTCGGCGCGGTCGGCCTCATGAAGCGCGTTCCGGGCGAGCTCGATCGCGTCCCCATGCCGGGCGGCCATCCGGCGCTGGTTGGCCATCACGAGCAGCTCGACGGCGGCATCGGCCGGTTCGCCGTGGGCTGCGAATGCCTCGGCGGCGAGGCGCCTCGCGGCGAATGCCGGCTCGCGCTCGCCCCGCAGCTCCAGCACGCCGGCGAGCCGGCGCTGGGCATCGGCCCGGCCGACTTCGTCACGCACCTCGGCAAGCGCCCGCCAGGCGCGCGCCGCCTCGGCCAGCTCGCCGGCCAGCTCGGCGCAGCGCGCGTACCGCTCGAGCGCCTCCTCGCGCCGGTCGTCGTCGTCGGCCTCAGGCCACAGCTCGAGCGCCTTGCGGCCCAGCTCCGTAGCGTCGCGGAAGGCGTGGACCTCCTCGCACTCGGTCGCGGCCTGCAGCAGCGCGGCGCGTGCACGCGGGATGTCGCCGGCGCCGAGCCAGTGGGTGGCGATCTCGCGGCTCGGCGCGCTCGCCGCCTCGAGCGCCTCCGCGATTGCGCGATGCAGCGTGCGCCGGCGCATCCAGGCGACGTCGGCATAGAGCGCCTCTCGCGCCAGCGCGTGGCGAAAGGCGCCGGTGCCGTCGGCATGCTCGCGGACGAGGCCCCGCTCGAGCAGCTCCCCGACGCCCTCGGCGCTCGACAGCGACACGACGAGCTCGAGATCGAACGCCTCACCGGTGACGGCGGCGGCCTCGGCCGCGCCGCGCCCGCCGTCCGACAGCTCCGACGCGGAGAGGAGGACCGCGTCGCGCACGGTCTCCGGCAGCGGGACCTCACCGTGGCGCGAGAGCTGGAGCCCCTCGGGCCCGGCCTCCAGCGACCCGCTCACGAGCAGGGCCCCGGCGAGCTCCTCGACGAAGAACGGCGTGCCTTCGGTGGCGTCGAGCACGACGCGCACGAGCGACGGCGCCGGCGAATGACCGGCCACGGCGGCGAGCAACTCGGCGAGCTCCTCCCGCCCCAACGGCCCCAGCGACACCTCGTCGAGGCGACCGGCCCGGCGCAGCTCGTGCCGGAGCCGGCGCACTCCGTGGTCGCGCGGCAGGCCGTCTGAGCGATACGCGGCGAGCACGAGCACCGACAGCTCGCCGAGCGGCTCGGCCAGCGCCGAGAGCAGCTCCAGCGTCGCCTCGTCCGACCACTGCAGGTCGTCGAGGACCATGAGCACGAGCTGGTCGCTCGCGAGCCCGGCGAGCGCGCAGCGGATCGCCTCGAACAGCGTCGGCCGGTCCGTCGAGACGGCCGGCGGACCCAGCTCGGGGAGGATCATCGCGAGATGAGGAACGAGCGGCCCGCAGCCCGTGAGCGCGTCCGGATGCCGGCGGAGGTGCGAGCGCAGCGCCGCCGCGGCCGGCGCGTAGGGCGCGGTGCCGCTGTGCGTCGCGGCGCCGGAGATCACGACCGCGTCCTCCGATCGGCGAACGATCTCGGCGATCAGCCGGCTCTTGCCGATCCCCGCCTCGCCGGCGACGAGCACCAGGCCGCCGTCGCCTCGCCGCGCGCGATCAACTCTGGCCACGAGCCGCTCAAGCTCGGTGGCGCGCCCGACCAAGCTGCTGCGACCCGGCATGGCGGGAGTCTAAGTACGGCACGCGACATCCGAAAGTACGGCAATCAGGCTGATTCGCGCTGCGTCCGCAGGGCATAGCTTCGCATCGCAATCGACACGGGGCCCAGAGGCCCCGAGGAGGAAGTCATGGACCTCTACGTGATCGTCCGCCGAAACGGCTTCACCACCGCCGAGGACCTGGAGGAGGCCGCCGCCCGCTCCACGCACGAGGGCGACAAGGACGGCTCCGGTGTGCGCTGGATCCGCTCCTACGTCCTGGCGGAGGAGAGCGGCGCGCTGGGCACGTTCTGCATCTACGAGGCCGAGAGCCCCGAGGCCATCCGGGCGCACGGCCGGGCCGCCGACCTGCCCGTCGACGAGATCGTCCGGGTCGCCGACACCGTCCTCGTGCGCCCCGACCCGACGCCGGCCGTCGCGTAGGAAGCGGCCACGGCGTGCGCCGTCGTCGCGCCGTGCGCGGCGACGGCGGCGCTCAGCCATGCTCCGCTCCGCGGAACGCGGGGCGTTCGAGGGCGGGTCGGGGTGCGAAGAGCGCGCGTGGCAGACGGCGCGCGAGCACGGAGGACTTCGCCGACATGAGTGGCGACAGGATCGAGAGCACGAGCACGTAGAGCGCGGCGAACGCAGCGACCCGGCTGTCGAGTCCGGCCGCGACCGCCAGGGAGGCGAGGATCAGCTCGAACTCCCCGCGGCTGACGAGCATCAGGGCGGTGTTCGCGGCCTCAGGCCGGCCGAAGCCGTAGATCCGGGCGGCGACGACGCCCGCGACGATGTTGAACGCGAGGGTGACGACGACCGCGACCGCGACCGGGAGCGCGATCGCGCCCATGGCATCGGGCGCGATCGTCAGGCCGAACCAGAAGAAGAAGATCGCGGCGAAGGTGTCGCGCAGTGGGATGATCAGCCGCTCGACGCGAGGCCCGATGCCGGTGCCGGAGACGACCATCCCGGCGAGCAGCGCTCCGACGGCGTCAGACGCGCCCGCATGGTCGGCGAACCCGGCGACGAAGACGCCGAAGCCGATGAGGAGCACCGTGGTGAGCTCGGCGTCTTCGGCCGAGATGATGGGACGGACCAGTCGTGCGCCCCACCTCGCCAGGGCGAACAGGGCCATGAGGAACGCGAAGGCGACCGTGATCGACGCAACGATCTCGGCCGTCCCCTCCTGCTCCCCGAAGATCGGCCCCAGCAGCGCGAGGTAGAAGGCGAGGAACACGTCCTCGACGACGATGATGCCGAGGATCATCCCCGTCTCGGGGTTGGTCAGTCGCCGGAGGTCGAGGAGGAGCTTGGTGACGATCGCCGTCGACGACGTCCCGATCATCCCGGCGATGACGAAGATCTCCCGCGTGCCCCAGCCGAGCGCCCACCCGAGGACGATGCCGGCGCCGAAGTTCAGGACGATGTACGAGCCGCCCGCCCAGAGGAGGCGACGCCCACCGTCGAGGAGGTCGTCGATGGAGAACTCGATCCCGAGGTGAAAGAGCAGGAGGACAAGGCCGAGCATCGCCAGCAGGTGGATCGCATCGGGGTCGTCGAGCACGACGACACCCGGCGTGTGCGGGCCGAAGGTGATCCCCGCGACGATGAAAAAAGGGATCGTCGGAAGGCCGATGCGCCGCCCGGCACGGGCGAACAGTCCGGCGAGCAGGAGAGCCGCTCCGAGAACGGCGAGCTCGTTCTCCACGTCACCCGCAGCTGGACGGGCGCGGGAGCCCGGAGCAGACGAGGAGGGGCCGCGGGCTTCGGCGCATGAGGTGCGACGACGCCGAGCCGGTCAGCGCGGCCGCCAGGCGACCGCGGGTCGGCGCGCCGACCACGAGGAACCCGGCCTCGTCAGCCGCTGCCTCCTGCGCCAGCCTGGGACCGGCGGCTCCGTGCTCGACGCGCAGCGTCGGCGCGCCGCCGACAGCCTCTGCGACGACGTCGAGCAGGCGGTACGCGGCCTCGTGGCCCCAGGGCCGCTCGAACATGCCCGACGGCGGCTCGCCGTGGCCGGCCGTCGGCGGCAGGACGTGCATGAGGACGAGGCGCAGCCCGAGCGCATGAGCGAGCCGGTTCGCCTCAGCGGCGGTCGCCACGTCGGCCCAGTCGCGGACCCCGCAGATCACCTCGCCGCCCCCGAGTCGGGGCACCGCCGGAACGACGGCCACCGCGCAGCGCGCTCGGCGCACGAGCGAAGCTCGCAGGCCGCCTGCGAACGCCGTCCGCCCGTTCGCGCCTCCGACGACCAGCAGCGTCGCATCCCGGCTCGCCGCCTCGAGGCATTCCGCCGCCGGCCCGACGTCCACCCGCAAGTGGGCGGTCGGCATGTCGAGTTGCGCCCCGAGCTCCTCCAGCATCGCCAGCGCCGCCGATCGATCTCCCTCGTGGAGCACCGCATGCTCGAGCACCAGCCCGCTCCCGAGCCGGCGCGCGAGTGCTGCGCCGAGGCGCGCCGCGGAGCGGGCCGGCGTCGAGCGCTCGACGCCGCAGACGATGGGGCCACGGGCTGCGATCGCTAGAGGAGGAGCAGCAGGACGAGCGCGACGAGGATCGCGACGAGCACGAGCCCGACGAGGACAGGCCCGGTCTTGTCGGCCCTCGTGTGCGCGGGACGCTCCCCTGCGACCTCCCACTCGGCGGAGTCACGGGGCGTGGGCTGGGGCGGGACGGACATCAGGACCTCCGGTCTCGTGGACATCTGGGTCCAAGGCTGCACCGGGCCCGCGGCGCCGGCCATTGGGGCAGCTCCCCATTAGGGGCCTGTCCAAGAACCCCGCCACGGATCTTCTTGGACAGACCCTTAGGCCTCGACGAGCCCGTGGCGGATCGCCCAGCGGGTGAGCTCCACGCGGTCTCGCATGCCGAGCTTGGCGAGCACGTTCTCGCGGTGGCGCTCGACCGTCTTGGGGCTGATCGTCAGCAGCTCGGCGATCCGCGCCGTGGACTGGGCCTCGGCCACGAGCTTGACGACCTCCTGCTCGCGCGCGGTGAGCGGGTTGTCGCGGATCGACTCGGGGTCCGTCAGGTAGGCGCGCATCAGCGCCCGCACGGCCGGCGGGGAGAGGAACGGCTCGCCGCGCATCGCGGCGCGGCATGCCTCGACGAGGTCGCGGTCGGCGACCGTCTTGAGCACGTAGCCCGAGGCGCCGGCCTTGAGCGCCTCGAAGCAGTAGTCCTCGAGGTCGTGCATCGAGAGCATGAGGATCCGGAGCTCGGGTCGGCGACGGATCAGGTCCCGCGCCGCGTGCAGGCCGGTCCGCAGCGGCATCGCCACGTCGAGCACCGCGAGGTCGATGTCGTCGCGCAGCCCGAGCTCGGTTGCCTCGATCCCGTCGGCGGCCTCGGCCACCACTTGGAGGTCGGGCGCGGCGTCGAGCACCAGCCGGAGCCCGTTGCGGACGACCGTGTGGTCGTCGGCGAGCAGGACCCGGGTGACCAGCGGAACCGTCATGACCGGCGGCCCACGGGCACCTCGAGCACGACCTCGGTCCCGTACGGTCGCAGGCGCTTCACGGCGAGCCGGCCGCCGATCAGCATCGCCCGCTCCCGCATGCCACCGAGCCCGCCGGCGTTGTGTGCCGCGCGCTCGTCGATGCCGCGCCCGTCGTCGCAGACCCGAAGTACCACGCGGCCGTCTTCGGCGGCCAGCGACAGCAGCACGGCGTCGGCCTCGGCATGGCGCGCGACGTTCGTCAGACCCTCCTGCGCGACGCGGTACACCGCGAGATCCTGCTCGGGCTCGAGGGCCGGGAGGTCGGTCGCGAGGTCGTGCCGCACCTGAAGGCCGCTGCGCTCGGCAAAGCCGGTGGCGAGCGTGATCAGCGCGCTCCGCAGCCCGAACTCGTCGAGCGCCTGCGGGCGCAGGCCGCGCGCGATGTCGCGCACGTCCTCCGCGCTCTGCCGCGCTGCCTCCTGCACCTCGGCGACGGCCGGCTGGAGCTCGCGCGGCGCTGCGCGGCCGAGATCGCCGAGCTGGAGGACGACGCCGGTCAGCGTCTGCCCGAGCTCGTCGTGCAGCTCGCGGGCCAGCCGGCGTCGCTCGCGTTCCTGGGCGGCCAGCGCCCGCAGCGCGCTCTCCCGCCGCTCGTGCTCGAGCCGGTCGAGCATCTCGTTGAAGGCGTCGAGCAGCTCGCCGACCTCGCCCACCGCAGGGTCGACGTCGATCCGCCGCCCCGGTGACATCGGATCCACCTGACGCATCAGTCGGGCAAGACGCTCGAGCGGGCCGAAGACGCGCCGCAGAAGCACGAAGTTCACCGACATGACGACTACCAGCCCGGCTGCGAGCACCGCCACCTCGGCTGTCGCCGCGGACGCGCTGACCGTCGCCGGCGAGAACACCAGCACGAGCGCGGCCGCCAGCAGGATGGCCCCGTTGATCGTGACGACGCGCCAGAACAGCGACACGGAGAGAGGGTGGCACGACGGCCGCCGGCGGCCATGGGGGGTGCTCCCCATAACCGCTGCGCCAATGGGGAGTACTCCCCATTCCCGATGGCGGGCGGCGGCCGTAGCGTGAGACGCCATGCGTAGCCTGCGAGATCTCTTTCGCCGCGAGGCGCCGCAAGAGACGCCGTGCCCGCGATGCGGAGTCCCGGCGCCGCCGGGTCAGATCACGTGCGCAGCGTGCGGATGGGACCTGCGCGACGCGTACCACGATCCGCTGGTCGAAGCGGAGCGCGCGGATTCGTAGGGCTATCGCGGCAGCGAGCCGGCCCCCTGCCCGGCCGCCTCGGCGTTCGTGATCAGCCGCGCCCCGCGACCGCGCGTCGCGAAGCTGAACGACCAGCGGATGAAGACGAGGAGCCGGTTCTGGAAGCCGATGAGGTAGAACAGGTGGACGACCAGCCAGGTCATCCAGGCGAGGAAGCCGCTGAGCTTGATGCCCCTGATGTCCGCGACCGCCGCGGCACGGCCGATCGTCGCGAGGTTGCCCTTGTCGCGGTATCGGAACGGTGACGCGGTCCGGCCCGTCAGGCGGGCGCGGACGGCCTTCGCCGCGTAGCGCCCCTGCTGCATGGCGACCGGCGCGACGCCGGGGAACGTGATCGCCGCGCCGTCGCGGTCGCGGACGCGGACCATGTCGCCGATCGCGAAGACCTCGGGATGGCCGGGGAGCGTGAGGTCCGGCTCGACGGTCACCCGGCCGGCGCGGTCCTGCTCCGCGCCCGTGAGCTCGGCCAGCGTCGACGCCAGGCCGGAGGCGGTCACGCCGGCGGCCCAGACGACGGTTCGCGTCGCGACGCGCTCGGTGGTGCCGTCGGCATGCTCGATCGTGACGCCGTTCTCGTCGACGTCGACGACGGTGCTGCCGAGCACGGGCGTCACGCCCAGCCGGCGCAGCGAGCGCTCGGCCTTCTTCGACAGCGACGGCGGGAACCCGGTGAGCACGCGGTCGGCGGCCTCGACGAGCAGGACGCGGCCGGTGCGCGGGTCCGCGCTGCGGAAGTCGCCGCGCAGGGTGTCGCGGGCGAGCTCGCCGATCTGGCCCGCCATCTCGACGCCGGTCGGCCCGGCGCCGACCACCACGAACGTCAGCCACTCGCCGCGCCGCTCGGGATCGCGCTCGATCTCGGCGGCCTCGAAGGCGGCGAGGAGCCGGCTGCGGACGGTCAGCGCGCTCTCGAGCGACTTCACCTCGGCCGCATGCGCACTCCACTCGTCGTGGCCGAAGTAGGAGTAGTGCGAGCCGCCCGCCACGATCAGCGTGTCGTAGGGCACCGGCTCGGGCGTCGGCAGATCGCCGACCGGCTGCAGGACCACCTCGCGGCGCTCGAGGTCGAAGCGCTCGACCTCGCCGAGCACCACGCGCACGTTGCGGTTGCGCTTGAAGATCGCCCGGAGCGGATACGCGACCTCGCCCGGCGACAGCGCGCCGGTCGCGACCTGGTAGGTCAGCGGCTGGAAGAGGTGGAAGTTGCGCTTGTCGATGAGCGTGATCTCGACGCCTGCTCGTCGCAGGCCGAGCGCAGTCTGGAGCCCGCCGAAGCCGCCGCCGACGATGACGACCCGGTGGGCGCTGTCGTTGTGGTTCATCCTGGTCTCCAGATCAATGTGGTCATTGCCGTTGCGTCACCTGTCCCACCAGGATGGCGCTTGCCGCTGCCAGGCCCACGAGCAGGAGCGCGACGCCGAGCGCCAGGGTCGCCCCGCCCTCGGAGAGGAAGAGCAGCGGCGCGCCGACCACGAGGCAGGCTGCCGCGGCGACCGCGATCCACGATGGCCGCGGAGGCGGCGCCCCGGCGTCGATCGCCGCCGGGCGCGCCGGCTCGTCGAAGCGCCCGCGCAGCACGAGCGAGAACAGCAGCACCAGCGACGGTACGAGGATCACGGCGCCGGCGGCGAGTGAGATCAGCAGCGCGACGATCACCGAGTCGGAGGCGGCGGCCTCCTCGACGGTCAAGCCGGGCAGGAGCTCGGGGCGCTGCGCGAGCGCCCAGCCGGCGACGATCGCGCCGACGGCGACCGAGGCCGACCAGCGCGCCGGCTCCGGGCGGCGGAGCGCGACGAGCAGCCCCGTCGCCGCCCCGGCCGCCACCGAGGCGAGGAGGGCGGCCAGTCCGGGTCCGGAGGTCAGGCCGTCGAAGATCCGCTCGGCGTCGGCGCGCAGGACGAGCAGGCCTCCGAGCGCCGCCGCCCCGGCGAGCGCGGCCATCACCAGCGCGCGCACGCGGAACGGCTCGGCGAGGTCGCGGCGGCCGACCCGCTCGGCGTCGCCGGTCAGCCACACCGCGGCCAGGTAGGCGCTGGTCAGCACGGCGATGACGCCGACGGCGATCGAGGTCGGGTTGAGCCACGCGTCGATCGGGTCGCCGGCCGCGTTGCCGACCGGCACGCGGCCCGAGGCGATGCCACCGACCGCGGTGCCGAGCGCGAACGGCGTGAGCATCGAGGAGGCGCCGAACAGGGCGCCGAGGACGCGCTCCTCGCGCGGCGTCGAGACGGCGCTGCGGAGCGCGTAACAGGTGCCGCGGATGATGATCCCGAGGCCGGCCGCGAACAGCGGCACGTAGAGCGTCGAGAAGATCGAGCCGAAGGCGCGCGGGTAGGCCGTCCAGACCACGACGAGCACGAAGATCAGCCACACGTGGTTGGCCTCCCACACCGGTCCCATCGCGTGGTAGGTGTGGTCGCGCAGCGGCCGGCGCCGCTCGCCGGGCAGCAGGAGGTACCAGAGGCCCGCACCGAAGTCGGCGCCGCCGAGCACGACGTAGGCGGCGAGGCCGACCAGCGCCAGCAGCAGCGGCAGCTCAGCGAGCCCCATCGGGCACCTCGAGCGGGGTCCGCGCGAGCCGCCGCAGCAGCCACGCCGTGGCGACCGCGAGCGCCACGTAGATCGCCACCAGCGCCGCGTAGCCGAGCGGGATCCCGTCGGCTCCCGTGATCGCGTCCTCGGTGCGCATCTGGCCGTAGACGACCCACGGCTGGCGGCCGACCTCCGTCGTCACCCAGCCGGCGATCAGCGCCACGACCGAGAGCGGCCCGAACGCCACGACGAGCCGCAGGAACCAGCGGCTGGAAGGCAGCTCGCGGCGGCGCCACCAGACGGCCACCAGCCACACGCCGAAGAGCGCCATCAGCGAGCCGATCCCGACCATCGTGAAGAACGCCACCCGCACCACGTTGACGGGCGGGCGGTCCTCGGGCGGCACGGCTTCGAGCCCCCGCACGGTGGCGTCGGGGTCGTGGTAGGCGAGCAGGGACAGCAGCTTCGGGATCGCGATCCCGTAGCGCACCTCGCCCGATTCCTCGTCGTACCAGCCGCCGATGTGGATCGGTGCGCCGGCCTCCGTGCGGCCGAGGCCCTCGAACGCCGCGAGCTTGGTCGGCTGGTGCTTGGCGACCTCGCGCGCCGCCCAGTCCCCCACCAGGACCTGCGCGGGCGCCACGATGGCGGCCATGACGAGCGGCACCGCCAGCGCCACCCGCACGTAGCGGTCGCGCCGGCCGCGCAGCGCGGCCGCGGCGTAGACGCTCGCGGTCACGAAGCCGGCGACCAGGAAGGCGGCCAGGTACATGTGCACCAGCTCGTGCCAGAAGAACGCGTTGCCGAACAGCGCATTGAACGGCTCGACGTCGACGGCGCGGCCGTCCTCGATCCGGAAGCCGGTCGGGTGCTGCATCCAGCCGTTGACGGTGATCACCATCAGCGAGCCGCTGAAGCCGGCGAGCACGACCGGGATGCCGGCGAGCATGTGCGCCCGCGGCGACAGGCGGTCCCACCCGTAGACGTAGATGGCGATGAAGATCGCCTCGACGAAGAACGAGAAGCCCTCGAGCGCGAAGGCAAGGCCGAAGACCTCGCCGAAGCTGGCCATGAACTCCGGCCATAGGAGGCCGAGCTCGAAGGAGAGGATCGTCCCCGTCACCACGCCGACGGCGAAGAGGGCGATCATCGCCTTCGACCACCGGCGGGCGAGCGCGAGCAGCAGCGCGTCGCCCCGGCGCCGGCCGAGCCACTCGAGGCCTACGACCATCGCCGGGAACGCCACGCCGAAGCAGACGAGCGGGATGTGGACCGCGAACGAGAGCGCCTGCATCTGCCGCGCCTCGAGCAGGTACTCCTGCTCGACGGGACCGAGCGCCTGGGCGATCTGCCACAGCATCCTGAGATCAGGCCGGAGCCCGCTCCGACTCGGAGGTCGCCGGCGCGACGGCCGGCGCGTGGCGGGACTGGATCTCGAGCTTCGCGAACACCTTGCTCAGAGCGGTCGCGAGCAGCCGGTCGAGCACTTCGCGCTCGCCGGTCCGGCCTAGGAACCCGGGCGCGCGGGCCGCGACCATGGTGATCGCAAGCCTAGACGAGCAGTCGAGACCCTGCCGGAGTGAGCCGCCCCGACTCTCGCGGAGATCGCATTAGCTAGCTAGTCCGCACGGCGACACGCAGGACCGACGCGTCGCCCCTGTCCGCCTAGATGGCGGCTCTCATGTTGAGGTCAACCGAGGACCTCGCGCAGCTTGCGACCGAAGGCCTCGGGCTGGCCCGCGTAGCCGAACTCGCCGCCGAGGAAGCCGCCGTGGTGGCTCGGGAACACGGTCGCCTTCTGACCGAGCAGCTTCGCGGTGGCCGCCGCCGTGCGTCCGGTGAAGGTGCCCTGGGACTCCTCGCCCACGGCGATCACGACGCGTGTCGGCGCCGCCGCCAGCGCGTCGACGTCGGGGCGATAGCTACTGACTGCCCACGACCGGTCGGAGAGCAGCGGGTCGTCGCGGGAGCCGTCGTCCTCGGTCGGCATCCCGAAGCCGGCGGGATCCGGCGCAGGCTGCGCGAAGTAGTCGTCGGTGTACTCGCCTTGCCAGGAGCTCATCGCGATGAAGGCCGCCATGCCGGCGCCGGACCCGTTGGCCTCGTACGCGTCGCGAACCGCAGCGCGGGCGCGCTCGGCCGCCTCGGCGTCGGGGAGCACCGGGATCAGCGGCGGCTCATGGGCGACCAGGGTGGCCACGTCCCCGGGGTAGGCCGCCACGAGCGCGAGCGCGGTCACCGCACCCCCGCTGCTCGCGAACATGTCGACGGGGCCGGCGCCGAGCGCCTCGATCACGGCGTGCACGTCCTCCGCCTGGACCGTGGGCGCATGGTCGACCCGGCCGTCCTTGCGGGTGCTGCGGCCGAGGCCGCGCGGGTCGTACGTGACGACCGTCCGGTCCGGGAAATGCGACGCCAGGGTGGCGAAGCCGCCGGCCTCCATGGGCTGGCCGATCATGAACAGCGGCGCTCGTCCGTCGGCCGTCGGCAGTGGGCCGTGGACGTCATAGGCGATGTCGACCTCGGCGGTCTCGAGCACGTGATTCGTCGTCATGGCTGTATGACAACCTCAATACCGGAAACTCATCGCTCCTCATGCTGCCTAGCCGAGCGCGAGATCGACTGCGCGGTGTGCGTGCAGCCGGGTGGTGTCGAACACGGGAACGGGAGAGTCCCGAGGCCCGACGAGGAGGTCGATCTCGGTGCAGCCGAGCAGGATGCCCTCCGCGCCTCGGTCGGCGAGGTCGGCGATGATGCGCCGGTATTCCTCGCGCGAGTCGTCGGCGATGACGCCGACGCACAGCTCCTCGTAGATGACGTCGTGCACGATCCGGCGGTCCGCCTCGTCGGGCACGAGCACGTCGAGGCCGTGCACGTCGCGGAGCCGGCCGACGTAGAAGTCCTGCTCCATCGTGTAGCCGGTGGCGAGCAAGCCGACGGTCTCCAGTCCCTGGCCGCGTACGGCTTCGGCGGTGGTGTCGGCGATGTGCACGAACGGGATCTCGATGGCGTCGGTGATCGCATCCGCGACCTTGTGCATCGTGTTCGTGCACAGCACCAGCAATTCGGCTCCCGCCGCCTCAAGCGCCGCGGCCTCGGCCGCGAGGAGCGCGCCGGCTCGCTTCCAGTCGCCGGCGCGCTGGAGCTGCTCGACCTCGACGAAGTCGACTGATCGCAGCAGGCAGTCGGCGGAGTGCAGGCCCCCGAGCCGATCGCGCGTGGCCTCGTTGATCAGCCGGTAGTACTCGACCGAGGATTCCCAGCTCATGCCGCCCAGCAGCCCGATGCGCTTCATGGTCAGTGGAGCTTCGCGCATCGGGCCGCGCCGTTCACGTGGTCTACGCGGCGACCGCTGCCGCCGGGGCGATCGGCTCCGCGGCGGTAGCCCTCCGCTCCCGCAGCACCATCCAGCCGGCGGCGGCGAAGCACGCATAGCCGATCGGTGCGAGCGGCGGCGCGTGCGCACCGATCAGCGCCGTCGCGCCGAGCAGGAACTGGAGCGAGCGGGGCGCGCCGGCACGGCGGAAGGCGAGCACGGTGGAGACGACGACGACGATCCAGGCCGTGGAGCCGAGTGCCCAGAAGACGCCGGGCTCGCCGAGGATCGGGTTCCTGGCGAAGTCCTCGACCAAGCCCGCCGCGACCGCGTCGCGCTGGTCGGCCGGCAGGGCGTTGAGCTGGTCGCCGAGCGCGCCCAGCGCGATGCCTTCGAACGCGATGTAGGGCACGTAGAACGCGACGAAGGCGATGAGCCCAGCGCGGCCGACGGCGGCGGCGCGGCCGGGCAGCCCGCGGAGCAGGGTGCGCATTCCAAGCGCCACCAGCGGGAGCACGAGCACCATGGCGACGTGGACGATCTGGAAGCGAGTAGTGACGTCCCGGAGGCCTTCGTAATCGCCGACCATCGGGTGGAACCACAGCAGGACGGCGAAGGCGAGCGGGATGCTGAACAGGGTGGCGGTCATGTCGGCAAGGCTCGCGGCGAAGGCCCGGCGCGGACATGGGGGAGGGCAGGCATCCGCGTGCGAGCCGGGTCGCGGAAGCGGTGCGGTCAGCCGCACCTAGTACCGGCGTTCGTAAGTACACCGGTACTAGCCACGCGCCGCGCGACGCGTCAGGATTGACCGCATGACGGCGCGTCGGACGCTCGTCGTCGCGGCTGCAGCCCTGCTCTGCGGAGTCGGCGACGTGCTGCTCGTCCTCACCAGCGAGCACCTCCCCGACCCGGCCGTGTGGGCGGTGTTCGGGCCGGTCGTGGGCTGGAGCTTCGTGGGCACGGGCCTGTACGCCTGGCGTCGCCGACCCGAGTCGCGCTTCGGACTGCTGATGGTCCTGGTGGGCTTCGCGTGGTTCCTCGGGCCTGTCTACGCCTCCGACTCGCCGCTCGTGTTCACCCTCGGCATCGTCGCCAGCGGTCTCTGGGGCCCGATCTTCGGCCACGCGCTGCTGAGCTTCCCGACCGGCCGGTTGCCGACCCGCGCGCGTCGCCGGCTCGTGGCGGCGAGCTACGTGCTGATCCCGCTCGCCCCGGTTCCCGCGCTGCTGGTCAGCGACGCCGAAAGCGTCATCACGGACTGCCGCGGCGGATGTCCGCGCAACGTGCTGCTCGTCGAGCGCCACGCGGGTCTCAGCGACGCCGCGCTCGCTCTGGGCTCGGCGATCAGCCTCGGCCTCTGTCTCGTGGCGGTCGGCATGCTCGTCCGGCAGTGGCGGGCAGCGTCAGCGCCCGAGCGCCGCAGCCTCGTGCCGCTGTTCGTCAGCGGCGGCGTCACGCTCGCCCTGGTCGCGGCCTACGCGACCAGCCAGGTCGACGCGGTGCTGTGGATGGCGTTCGCGGCCTTCGCCGTCACGCCGTTCGCGTTCCTCGCCGGCCTGGCTCGGGCCGACCTTTCGGGCTCGCGCGGCGTGCGCACGCTCATGGCGGAGCTGGGCGACATGCCGGAGCGCGCGGATCTGCGCGACGCGCTCGCGCGCGCACTCGGCGACCCGGCGCTGGAGGTCGCGTTCTGGATGCCGGAGCTCCACCGCTACGTCGATGCGGCCGGATCCCCCGCCCACCTGCCGGGCGAGGACGACGCGCGTCGCACCGTGACCGAGATCGACCACCACGGCGAGCGCGTCGCCGCCATCGTGCACGACCGCGCGCAGGACGCCGAGACGGTCCGGGCCGCCGGCGCGGCCACCGCCCTGATGCTGGAGAACCAGCGCCTCGATGCCGAGTTGCGGGCGCGCCTGGTCGAACTGCGCGCCTCGCGAGCGCGTCTGGTCGAGGCGGCCGACGGCGAGCGCCGCCGCATCGAGCGCGACCTGCACGACGGCGCGCAGTCACGGCTGGTCGCCCTGGCGCTGAACCTGCGCCTCGCGCGGATGAGCGTGACCGACGGCTCGGACACCGCGGCGCTGCTCGACGGCTCCATCGACGAGCTCGGCCAGAGCCTCAAGGAGCTGCGCGACCTCGCCCGGGGCATTCATCCCGCGGTGCTTTCGGACCGCGGGCTCGAGCCGGCGGTGCGCGCACTGGCAGCGCGCGCGCCCGTCCCCGTCGACATCGTCGGTCATTCGACCGGGCGGCTGCCCGCCGCCGTGGAGACCGCCGCCTACTTCGTGGTCTCGGAGGGACTCACCAACGTGTCCAAGTACGCACACGCGCGGCAAGCGACAGTTCGGGTCGAGCGAGTGGACGGACAGCTCCTGGTCGAGATCACCGACGACGGGGTGGGCGGCGCCGACGCCGGTGACGGCTCAGGGCTTCGAGGCCTCGCCGACCGCGTCGCGGCGCTCAGCGGCACGCTCGAGGTCTCGAGCCCTCCGGGCCACGGCACGCGGCTACGGGCACAGCTGCCCTGCACGTGAGCGCCGTGGCCGAACGTCCCCTGCGCGTCGTCGTCGCCGAGGACTCGTTCCTCCTGCGCGCCGGTGTCGTGCGCGTGCTCGAGGACACCGGCTTCGTCGTCGTCGGCGAGGCCGGCGACGCCGAGGAGCTCCTGCATCAAGTGCGCGAGCACCGGCCCGACGTCGTCGTCACCGACATCCGGATGCCGCCGACCCAGACGGACGAGGGCGTGCGCGCGGCCGCCGTCATCCGCTCGGAGCACCCGCAGATGGGCGTGATGGTCCTCTCCCAGTACGTGCAGGAGCGCTACGCGATCCAGCTGCTCGAGGAGAGCGCCGCGGGTGTCGGCTACCTGCTCAAGGACCGGGTCATGGAGCCGCGCGGATTCGCCGAAGCCGTCAGGCAGGTGGCGCGCGGCGGCTCGGCGCTCGATCCCGAGGTCGTCGCCCAGATGCTCGACCGCCGGCGCCGCGACGGTCCCCTCGACGAGCTCAGCGCGCGCGAGCTCGCCGTCCTCGCCGGTATGGCCGAGGGGCGGTCCAACCTCGCGATCGCGACCGACCTCGGCATCAGCGAGCCCGCCCTGCGGCGGCACATCGCGGGCGTCTTCACCAAGCTCGAGCTTCCTGTCGGAGCCGAGGGACATCGCCGCGTGCTCGCCGTCCTCACGTACATCCGGGCGCAGGAGAGCTGACTACGGGCAGCCGCACCGCGGGCAGGCGTGATTACCCGACGGGACGCGTCGTTCTTCGACGCGAACCTGCGGGCGAACTGGCCGTAGACTCGCGCGCCATGACCGCGCTGGCGGAGCAGCGACTCGCCGACCTCCTGGAATCCGTGGCGGCGCCGACGCCCGCGCCGGGCGGCGGGTCCTCGGCGGGGATCGTGTGCGCGCTGGCGGCCGCGCTCGTGGAGATGGCGGCCGGGATCGGTCACGCCGGCGACGTCGCCGCCCGTGCGCGAGCGCTGCGCACCCGCGCGCTCGATCTGGCGGAGCGGGAGCTGTCGTCGTACGCGCCCGTGCTCGAGGCGAGGCGGCTGCCGGCGGACGACCCGGCGCGCCCGGCCCGGATCGCCGCCGCCCTGCAGGAGGCCAGCGCCGTCCCGCGCGAGCTCCAGGCCGTGGCCGTCGAAGTCGTCGAGCTGGCGCAGCGGGTGGGCGCCGGCGTCAGCGCCGCCGTGCAGGCTGACGCGGAGACCGGCCGACTGCTCGCCGAGGCGGCAGGGACAGCGGCCGGCCTGCTGGTCGCGACCAACGAGCGCGACGCCTAGCCTTAGAAGAGACCGACCGTCTTGCCGTCCGCGTCGATGTCGACGTTGAGCGCCGCCGGCGTCTTCCCGAGGCCCGGCATCTGCTGGATGTCGCCGCACAAGGGCACGAGCCAGCCGGCTCCCGTGTAGGCCCGCAGGTCGCGCACCGGCAGCGTGAAGTTGTCCGGCGCGTTCAGCAGCGCGGGATCCGCGGACAGCGACAGGTGCGTCTTCGCCATGCAGATCGGCAGGCGTGCGAGCCCGTCGTCGGTGTACTGCTGGATCTTGCGCTGGGCCTCGAGATAGAAGACGACGTCGGCGGCGCCGTAGACCTTGGTCGCGACCTTGCGGATCTTGTCCTCGATCGTGTCGTCGATCTGGTAGGTCAGCGTGAAGTTGGACGGCTGCTCGCACGCGTCGGCGACGGCCTCCGCCAGTGCCGCCGCGCCCTCGCCGCCGCGCGTGAAGCCGTCGTTGACCTCGGCCGCTTGCGCACCGCCCTCGACGGCCAGCTCGCGCACGAGCTCGACCTCTTCGTCGGTGTCGCCGGGACGGCGGTTGACCGCCACGACGCAGGGCAGTCCGAAGCCGCGCACGATCTCGAGGTGCCGGTACAGGTTCGCCGCGCCGACCGCGATCGCCGCGAGGTCGCGCGCGCGCCCGACGCGCGGGTCATCCTCCACGCCGCCGTGGTGCTTCAAGGCGCGCACGGTGGCGACCAGCACGACGGCGCTCGGGCGCAGGCCGCCGTGGCGGCAGACGATGTTGAACAGCTTCTCCATCCCCATGTCCGACCCGAAGCCGGACTCGGTGATGACGTAGTCGGCGAGCTTCAGCCCCGCGAGGTCGGCCACGAGCGACGAGTTGCCGTGCGCGATGTTCGCGAACGGTCCCGCGTGCATCAGGCACGGCTGCCCCTCGAGCGTCTGGATCAGGTTGGGCTTGAGGGCCTCCTTGAGCAGCACCGTCATCGCCCCGGCGGCGCCGAGGTCCTCGGCGGTCACCGGCTTGCCGCCCTGGTACGAGCGCGCGACGGTGATCGCGCCGAGCCGGCTGCGCAGGTCGTGCAGGTCACGCGACACCGCGAGGATCGCCATGACCTCGGAGGCCGCGGTGATGTCGAACCCGGACTCGCGCGGGTAGCCGTTGGCGCGCCCGCCCTGTCCGAGCGTGATCTCGCGCAGGGCGCGGTCGTTCATGTCGAGCGCGCGCTTCCAGGCCACCTGGAGCGCGTCGATCGAGTGCGGGTTGCCGTGCAGGATCGACGCGTCGAGGAGCGCCGCCAGCAGGTTGTTGGCCGCCCCCACGGCGTGGATGTCGCCGGTGAAGTGCAGGTTGAGGTCCTCCATCGGCACGACCTGGGCCAGCCCGCCGCCGGCCGCGCCGCCCTTGACGCCGAAGACGGGCCCGAGCGACGGCTCGCGCAGGCACAGCAGCGGCTCGCGACCGATGGCGCCAAGTCCCTGCGTCAGCGAGACGGCGGTCGTGGTCTTGCCCTCGCCCGCCTTCGTCGGCGTGACGCCGGCCACGCAGACGAGCTTGCCGTCCGGCGCGTCGCTCAGGCGGCCGATGACGTCGAGCGAGACCTTGGCCTTGTAGCGCCCGTAGGGCTCGAACTCCTCGGGCAGCAGGCCGGTGCGCTCCGCGATCGCTTCGATCGGCTGAAGCGTCGCGTCCTGGGCGATCTCGAGGCTGCTCTTCATATCGCAGAACCTCGCAGGCGCAGGCGGCCGGATCAACCCGGGGCGAGTTGTCGGCTACCATGCAGTGCGATAGATCGGATGTTTCGTGCTCGCGGGAGGGCCAGATGCCGATTCCGAACTTCAAGACAGGGGCGAGGCTGGCCGCCTTCGCCGTCACGCTCTGCGTCATGGCGCCGGCCTCGGCGGATGCGTCAACTTGGCGGGTGTCCGGCCCGGACGGGCCCGAGGGGGTCGTCCGGCTCGACGACGCGGCGGGGACGCTTTCGCTCGAGGTCACGCGCGGCGGAGCGACCGTGCTCGAGCCGTCCCCGCTCGGGATTCTCACCGAGAGATCGGATCTCTCGAGCGGCTTGCGCTTCCTTGGGCGTAGCGATCGGCGGGTCGCCGAGCACTACACGACGACGGTGGGCAAGCAGCTCGAGCGCCTCGTGCAGGCGAACGAGGCGCGTTTCGCCTTCGCGGGTGCCGGCGGCGGACGGCTCGACCTCGTGGTCCGGGCGTCTGACGACGGCATCGCCTACCGGTACGTGATCCCCGGCGACCTCGGCGCCGTTCTCGGCGAGGCGTCCACGTTCGAGGTGCCCGACGACGCCACCGCCTGGCTCGGCCGGCACCGGCGCGACTACGAGAACCCGTTCATCCAGTACACGGCGGCCACCGCGCCCAGCGCCGAGTTCATGACGCCGGCGCTGTTCGACGTCGGCGGCACATACCTGCTGATCGCCGAGTCGGACCTGACGGGCAGCTACTCCGGCGCCCGGCTCGTCCACACGACCGGGAGCGGCCGCTACGCGGTCAAGCTGTGGGACGAGTCGGTCCAGGTCGACGGCCCGCTCGCGACGCCGTGGCGGGCGATGATCGTCGGCGACCTCGCGACGGTGACGGAGTCGACGCTGGTCGACGACCTCGCGCCGCCCTCGCGCGTCGCCGACACGCGCTGGGTCCGTCCCGGCCCGGCACTGTGGACGTGGCTGGCCGGCGGCCGGACCGCCGGGCAGAGCCTGGAGCGCCAGAAGGAGTACGTCGACTACGCGGCCGCGCGCGGCTGGCCCTACGAAGCGGTCGACGCCGGCTGGTACTTCAAGGCCGACGAGTGGGACGTGACGGACCCCGACTGGCAGACGAACAGCTGGATGCCGGAGCTCGTCCGGTACGCGGCGCAGCGCGGCGTCCGGATCCTCGTGTGGATCCACTTCCGCGATCTCGACACCGCGGAAGAGCGCGCCCAGTGGCTGCCGACGCTCGAGCGCTGGGGCGTCGCCGGGGCGAAGATCGACTTCATGGACTCCGAGTCGCAGGAGCGCCTGAAGTGGTACGACGAGATCCTCCCGGCCACGGCGGCACACCACCTGCTGGTCAACTTCCACGGCTCGACGATCCCGAAGGGCATCCACCGGACGTGGCCGCACGTGGTGACGATGGAGGGCGTCCACGGCGGTGAGAAGAGCAGCAACCTGACGACGAGCCACATCACGGCACTGCCGTTCACGCGCAACGTCGTCGGGTCGATGGACTACACGCCGGAGGCGTTCCACCGCGACGCCACTCGGCGCCCGACCTCCGACGCCAACGAGCTCGCGCTGTCGGTCGTGTTCGAGTCCGGCGTCCAGAACTTCGCCGGCACGCCGGAGTCGTACGACGCCCGGCCCGAGGCGCGCCGCTTCCTCGAGCAGGTCCCGACCGCCTGGGACGAGACGCGGCTGCTGTCCGGCCGCCCGGCCGAGGGCGCGGTGTTCGCCCGCCGCAGCGGGACGCGCTGGTTCGTCGGCGGCAGCTTCTCGGGGCCTGCCAGGACGGTGAAGGTGCCACTCGACATCGAGACCGGCATCTGGCTCGTCGACCTCGTGCGCGACGGCCCGCTCGGCCTGGTCCGCGAGCAGCGCGTCATGCGCGACGGCGACGAGCTCGCCGTCGACATCCCGGCCGACGGCGGGTTCGCGGCGATCGCCTGCCGCTGGCACGCCGGCATCGAAGGATGCGACACCCGCCACCAGGAGGTGGTCCCGTGATCTCCCGCCGAGAGTTCATCGGCTCGACGCTCGCCGGCGCGCTCGTCGCCGGCCTCCCGTTCGACGTCGCCGATGCCGCGCCCCCGGGGCTGGACGACCAGATGGGGTCGGCCGGCGCCTGGCGGCAGTTCCTGGCCGGCCAGGACATGGCCTGGACCCGCGTGCCGGCCCGGTTCTTCGAGGCGCCGTTCATGGGCAACGGCGGCCTCGCCGCGTCGCTGTACAAGCACCCGACCCGTCAGCGCCTGCAGTTCACGCTCGGCGACAGCCGCGTGCACGACCACCAGGCCGCGATGGGGCCGGTCACGAACCTCGGCCAGACGGCCGAGATGTCGAACGCGGTCTGGGGACATTCCCGGCTGCGGATCGGCTACCTGACGCTCGAGACCGCCGGCGACGTCACGGACGTCGACCTGCGGCTCTCGCTGTGGGACGCCGAGCTGGCCGGGACCATCACGACCACGCTCGGCACCCTGCAGCTGCGGGCCTTCGTGCACGCGACCGAGGACCTGCTGGTAGTCGACGTGACGCCTGACGCCGGGGAGCGCGGCCTGGACTGGTCGTTCACGCCGTATCCCGCGATCACCCCGCGGGCCGCGGGCCGGACCCCACCGCCGGACTACCGGATGAACCCCGATCCCGTCCTCACCACGACCCCCGACGGCGGCGAGTGCGTGCAGGACCTCGTGGCCGGAGGGCAGACCGCGACCGCCTGGCGCCGCACCGACGGCACGCTGGTCGTCAGCGTTGCGCACACATATCCGGAGGCGAGCGCGGCCGAGCAGGCCGCCCGCACCGCCGACCACGGCGCCCGCCGCCCCGTGCACGAGCTCGCGGCGGCCCACCGACGGTGGTGGCACGACTTCTATCCGCGCAGCTTCGTCTCGATCCCCGACGCGCGGCTGCAGAGCTTCTACTGGATCCAGCTCTACAAGATGGCGAGCGCGACCCGGGCGGACCGCCCGGTGATCGGGACCGCCGGGCCGTGGCTGGAGCCGACGAGCTGGCCCGCCACGTGGTGGAACCTCAACGTCCAGCTCGAGTACTGGCTGATCCTCGCGACCGGCCACCGTGAGCTCGACTCGCTGTCGTGGGAGCTGGACCGGTACCGCGACAACCTGGCGCTGAACGTGCCCGAGGCCTACCGCGCGGACTCGGCGGCGATCGGTCGCACGACGCAGGAGGATCTGACCAACGGGTCAACGGTCGCGGTCCCGGGCACCGTGAGCCGGGACGCGCTGCCGGAGGTCGGCAACCTCACCTGGGCGCTCCACAACGCGTGGCTCGCCTACCGGCACACGATGGACGACGACGTGCTGCGCGAGCTCGTCTATCCGCTGCTGCGGCGGGCGGTCAACTTCTACCTGCACTTCCTGACCGAGGACGCCGACGGCCGGCTCCACCTGCCGGAGACGTTCTCGCCGGAGTACGCGCTGGCGCGCGACTGCAACTACGACCTCGCGCTCCTGACCTGGGGCTGCCGGACGCTGCTCGACGCTTCCGACCGGCTCGGGATCGCTGACGAGCTGCGACCGCGCTGGCGCGACGTGCTGGAGCGCCTGGTCGATCCGCCGCAGGGCCCGGACGGGCTGTGGATCGGCGCGGACGTGCGGCTCACGTCCTCCCACCGGCACTACTCGCACCTGCTGTGGTTCTACCCGCTGTACGTGTTCGACGCCTCGACCGAGGAGCAGCGCGACCTGCTGGAGCGCTCGCTCGCCCACTGGGTCGGGTTCGCCGGCGCGCTCCAGGGCTACACATTCACCGGCGCGTCGTCGATGAGCTCGCTGCTCGGCGACGGCGAGCGCGCGCACGAGTACCTCGGCACGCTGCTCGACGAGTACATCGAGCCGAACACGATGTACCAGGAGGGCAACAGCCCGGTGATGGAGACGCCGCTGTCGGGCGCCCAGTCGCTGCACGACATGCTGATCCAGAGCCACGGCGGGACGATCCGCGTGTTCCCGGCCGTGCCGGAGGCGTGGCAGGACGCCGTGATCTCGCGGCTGCGCACGGAGGGCGCGTTCGTGGTCAGCGCCGCGCGCCGCGGCGGGCGCACGCAGTTCGTACACGTCGAGAGCCTGGCCGGCGAGCCGTGCCGCGTGGCGCCGGGGCTGCCCGGCCCGTACGAGGTGCGCCCCGCGAAGGGCGCGCGGCCGGTCACCTGGCGGGAGCTGCCCGGCGGCGTGCTCGAGATCGACCTCGATCGTCACCAGACGGTCGTGATCGTCACCCGGGGCACGCAGCCGGACCTGTCGATCGCCCCGGTGGCGACGGACGCTACGGGCCCGTCGTGGGGGCTGTGATGCGTTCGAGCTACCGCCGCTCGCCGACCGCGACGAGGTACTCCATCTCGAACCGCGCGTGCTCCGGCGTGCCGCGGTTCCACTCGTCGCAGAAGCGGTCGAGCGCCGCGTCGAACTCGGCCGCGCGGCCGTTGCGCTCCGCGTTCGCGCGGGCCGCGATGGTGGGGCCGTAGCGCGCCTTGAAGTGCTCGCCGTAGTCGCGCGGTCGGTCGAACGCGTTCACCTCGAGCACGCCGCGCTCGAGCGTGCCGAGCTCGACGCGGTCGGCGAGCAGCCCGCGCAGGTGCTCCTCGCTGCCCCACAGCGGCGGCGACTGCGCGCCCGGGGGCGGGGTCGGCATGAACGGCCCCATCGTCCGGAACAGCGCGCCGAGCATCCCCTCGGGGGTCCAGCTCAGCAGCGCGATCGTGCCGCCCGGGCGGGAGACCCGGACGAGCTCGTCGGCGGCGACCTGGTGGTACGGCGCGAACATCGCGCCGATCGCCGACATCACGACGTCGAACGACCCGTCCTCGAACGGCAGGTCCTCGGCGTCGGCCTCGACCCAGTCGAGCTCGAGCCCGGCGGCCTCGGCGCGGTGCCGCCCGGCCTCGAGCAGCTCGGGCACCAGGTCGCTGGCGGTCACGTCGGCGCCGCGAGCGGCGGCGGGGAGGGAGGCGTTGCCGGTGCCGGCGGCGATGTCGAGGACGCGCATGCCGGGGCCGATGCCGGCGGCCTCGACCAGGCGCGGCCCGAGCGGCAGCAGGAACGTCTCGACCATCGACGGGTAGTCGCCGGACGCCCAGATGGCGCGGTGGCGTGTCTTGAGTTCAGAGAGCACGGTGGACATGCCCCGACGCTACGGGCAGACCGACCGCCGCGAAATAGCGGATTCCCCCAATGAAATGGATGCGCTCTTCGCACCTCGATTGATCAAGCGACCTTGACCATGACGCTCCCCGCGGAATAAGGTCGGTTCGACGGGGCAGCGCCCGGTCCGAGGAGGGAGAGGGCCATGTTCACGCGTATCCGCGCATTGCGGACCCGTCCCGCCGGTGTCCTCGGCGCCCTGCTCCTGGTTCTGGTGCTCGGGGCCTGCGACACCCAGCCGGCGACCGAGGTCGACGCCGGGAACGCCGTCCTGAACGGCAAGGGCGCCTGCACCGCGGGCGTCAGCGGCTACTGGTACTACCAGCTCCGCAACGCCAGCGCCGGCGGCTCGTTCGAGCCCGTCGGACCGCGGCACGACTTCGGCTGTGCGTCGAACACCGGCGAGGTCGCGCTCGAGTCGTATCGGGTCACGGGGCTGACGCCACAGACCCGGTACCAGTTCCGCATCGCGTCGCGGCTCAGCGACGGCAGCACCCAGCGCTGGGACAGCAACGGCACCAACGACGGGACGGCGTACGACTCGTTCACCACCCCGGCTCCGAGGTGGCGCGACGTCGACGACACGACCAGCGAGGCGTCGGACGATCCGGGGCTCTGCGACAACGGGACGGACGCCTGCGCGTCGTCGGCGTTGCGGCGCTGCAAGGGACGGTTCCGTCCCCTTCGCAACATCCACCGCTCGGAGATCGACGCGTTCTGGACGGCCATTCCGGGCGACTACTACCCGGTGTGGGGCGCTCAGACCCTCTCGGCATGGTGCTGGTACGCGGTCCCGCACAAGGACGCCGGAAAGATCTACTGGCGGCACACGACGGCGCAGGCGTGGAGCGACTCGGCGTACGGCGGCGTCAGCTTCGGCGCCGACTACTGGTACTCCTCGGCGTGCTTCGACGGCAACCGCTGGTGCCTGACCCGGCGCGAGGTCCAGGCCATCATCGGCATCCAGCTACCGGGCGCGTTGCCCGACATCGCCGATCACCAGTGGATCTGCATCGCCACCAGGGTCAGCGGCGGAGGCACGCACGGTCGCGCCATCCACAAGTCGAAGTGCAGCGCTGATCGGGGCTGCGAGCGCCGCCAGGAAGGCCGGCCCGGCGCCCGGCGAGGTGATCACGATCCGCAGCGTCGGCACCCGCAGAGATGCGAGCCCGCGTCGCGCGCGCGTGCGACTCGAGCTACGAGGCCGGACACGCCACGCGCCGATGCATGCAGGCGGCCAAGGACGCGTACCTGGAGCTCACGCCGGCACAGCGGCGCAGCCTCGGCAAGGTGAGGAGGTGAACGCCCGGTAGGCTTGCCGGGTGGGCCGGGCCAAGCATCCGCCGGGGTCTGAGCCGTTCGACGTCACGTTGCCCGAGGGCTTCGAGCTGGGCGAGCACCAAGCGGCACTCGAGCAGGCCGCGAAAGACGCTGGGTGGACGGTCGAGCGCGCCGGCGCGCGCATCGCCGTGCGCGACGTGTGGACGGAGAACGAGGACCACGCCGCCTGGCTCGTGGCCACGAAGGCGGGGCTCCCGCTCGAGCGGGTCACGGTCTGGGCCGGACGCGGCGCGTGATGGACATCACGGTCGGCCTCCCGAACATGGTCGCCGGCGTCACCCGCGACTCGCTGCTCGAGTGGGCGCGGCGCGCGGAGGCGAGGGGCTTTCCCGGCGTCGCGTCGCTCGACCGTTTGGTCTATGCGGGCTACGAGCCGCTCATCGCGCTGGCCGCCGCGGCCGCGGTGACGGAGCGCATCCGCCTCACCACGCAGGTGCTGCTCACCCCGTGGCGGCTGAACGCCGCACTGCTGGCGAAGCAGGTCGCGACGATCCATCACGTCTCGAACGGCCGGATGGTGCTCGGCGTGGGCCTCGGGTCACGCGAGGACGACTACACGGCGAGCGATGCCCCCATGCGGGACCGCGGCGACCGGCTGACCGCGATGATCGAGGACATGCTCGAGATCTGGGCGGGGGAGGAGCGGGGCTATGCGGGCGGGATCGGCCCGCCGCTCGACGACGTCGGCCGGCCTCAGCTCCTCGTCGGCGGCGGCGTCGAGGCCTCGTTCCGGCGCGCCGCGAAGTACGGCGATGGCTGGACGGCGGGCGGCGTGCCCCCGGACGAGTTCGGGAGGCGCGCCGAGGCCGTGCGGAAGGCGTGGCGCGAGGAAGGCCGCGAAGGGGAGCCGCGGCTGACCGCGCTCGCCTACTTCGCGCTCGGTCCGAACGCCGTCGACGACGCGGCGCACGACCTCGAGCACTACTACGCGTGGCTCGGTGACGAGACGGCGTCGGCGATCGCCGGATCGGCCGCCACCGACGAGGCCACGGTGCGCGCGTACGCCGACGCGTTCGAAGCCGCCGGCTGCGACGAGCTGGCCTTCTTCCCGACCTCCACCGACCCGCGGCAGGTCGACCTGCTGGCCGACGCGATTCAGTAGTCGAACTCGAACCAGACGCGCGTGTGACGGTTCTCGCGCGTGACGCCCCAGCGACGGGTGAGCCGCTCGACGATGAACAGCCCGAAGCCCCCGTTCTCGTCGGACGCCATCGCACCCGGGCGCGGGACGAGGCCGACCCCCTCGTCAGTCACCTGCACGCAGAGGAACTCCGGCTTCGGCGTGGCGGCGAGCAGCAGGCGACCCTCTTGAGCGCCATGGCGGACCGCGTTGGTGACGATCTCGGTGATCACGAGCTCCAGGTCGTTCTGCCGCGACGGGTCGACGAGGCCTGCCGCGAGCGACGACAACCAGCCTCGCGCGCGTCTGACCGACACGGGCTCGGCCACCAACACGAGCTCCTGACGACCTGCGGCCTGGACGGTTGCCATCGCCAACAGGGTACGGCAAGGCACGAGGCCTTCACGCAACCGGCGCGTGAACTAAGTACACGCGGCCAGAAGTACGACGCATTCCGGCGGGCCCGGCCCGCGCCTGCCGGCGCCCGGCATCCGGTCACGTGCCACCAGCATGCTCGCGGATGCCGGGCACCGGCAGACACGACCCGGACTCCACCGGATTATGCGCCGTACTTCCGGCCACGTGTACTCAGCCGAGAGGCCCGGCGGGGGCGCGAGCACGCCCCCGCCGGAGCTCATCTCAGCCGTTGCCCGAGGCGTGCGTGATCGCCGACAGGGCGTCGACCCGGCCGTTGCCGTACCACGAGTTGTGGCCCGGCCCGCCCTGGCACTCCTGCAGCTCACCCGACGACTGCGTGAAGTCGTCGTAGCCCTCCGGCAGGGATTCCGGACATGGCTGCGGGTCCGCCGTGTGGCTCAACAGCGACGCCACCTGGCCTGGTCGCATGTGCCCGTTCTGGGGCGACGAGCTGTCGCCGTAGCGGGAGACGATCAGCGCCGCGACGCCGGCCGCGTGCGGGCTCGCCATCGACGTGCCCTGCTGCCAGCAGTAGGTGCCGCCCGGCACGCCGGCCTCGACCACCTGCCGGTTCGCGACGCAGCTCGCCATCGCGTCCGCGGGCCAGGTCGACAGCACGCGGCCTGTGACCGTCGGCTCCGGGTACAGCGAGTCCCCGCCCGGCGCGACGACGTCGACCGCCGACACGCCGTAGCTCGAGAAGAACGACTTCAGGTAGTCGTCGTCGTCATCGCGGTCGTCCTGCTCCATGCGCCCGTTGGCCGAGACGCCCACGACGCCCGAGACCTCGACCGGCACCACGACGCACGCGTTGGTGATCTCTCGCTCCTGCTCGCTGCCCGGCGGGAAGTCCGGGCTGATCACGTCGACGCGCGGATGCGACAGGTCCGTGGACTCGTTGCCCGCCGCCGCCACGACTAGCACACCCTGGGACTGCGCGTAGCGGATCGCCCGCTGCTCCGCCTTCCAGATCGCCCTCTGGACCGGATCGTTGCGGCAGTTGAACAGCCACGGGTCGGCGAAGTACGAGTTGTTGGTGACGTCGAGGTGCTGGCTGCCCGCCCACATGAACGAGCAGATCACCATCTCCGGGAAGAAGAAGCCGTCGTCGTTGGACGACTTGATGCCGGCGACCTTGACGTTGGGCGCGACGCCCACGATCCCCATCCCGTTGGCCGCCGCGGCGATCGTGCCCGCCGTGTGCGTCCCGTGGCCGGCGCGGTCGTCCCACGCGGCCGGCGAGGAGTTCGGGGCTCCCGACTCGCACGAGACGCTGCGCGCGAAGTCGATGTTCTGGACGAGGTCGGGATGGTCCTTGTCCAGCCCCGTGTCGATGTCGCCGACCGTGACGGACGGCGACCCGCCGGTGATGGCATGCGCCTGCGGCGTGCGGATCTGCCGCATGTCCCACTGCAGCGCCGAGAACGTGTCGGCGTCGGTCGCCGGGCTGTTGGGCAGGTCACCCGGCGGCGGACCGGACGCACCTTCCGTCTCGACGTCCTTGAACGGGCGGATGCCGTAGGCGCTGGTCGCGGCGACCTGGTCCACGCCCGCCTGTCCACGCATCTTCGACGCGAACGCGGTGTCGCCGGAGCGGGCGATGACGACGCCGATCTGGGCGTAGTCGGCGACAAGCTCGCCGCCGGCGCGCTGCACCGTGGTGGCGGCGTTCCCCGGCGTCGACTGGCCCTTGTAGAGCACGATGTACCTCTCGGCCGCGCTCGCCGTAGCCGGTGCGGTGGCGGCGAACAGCGCGGCTGCGAGCACGCCCAGGCAGACACGCCGGAGGCGTGGTCGATCGGTCATGAAGACCCCTCCCTATGACTCGGCCCCCCTGCGAGGCCTTTCGCGCAAAGGTACTACGCGAACTCCGCGAACAAAGGACGATGATCGGAGCCGGCCGCATCCCGCCGCTGCCACGGGAACTCGGTGATCGAGGGCGGGAGCTGCGCGATCGTGTCCGCGCGCGCGACGCGGCGGACGAGGGCCTGGCTCACGAGGATGTGGTCGACCAACTCGTGACGGCCGCGGAAGATCCGCGTGAAGCGCCGCTCCTCGGGGACGAGCGGGGCGAGGTTCCAGAGCCGCCAGGGATCGCCACGGTCAGGGCGGTCGAACCCCTCCGTCCCGATCTCCGAGCCGGGCGGGCCGAGCAGGATCTGCGTCGTGCCCGCGGCCGGCTCGTCGTTGAGGTCGCCGAGGACCACGACCGGTCGCGCATCGCCGCGACCGTCGAGGAGACCGTCGGCCACGGAGCGGACCGTGACCGCCTCCGCGGCGCGCTGATACAGGGCGTAGGCGCCGAACCCCGCGCGCTCGCCCTCGTCGCGCGGGGTGAACCGCTCGCCCGGGAACGTCAGGAGCTTCGACTTCAGGTGGCAGGTCACGAGGTCCAGCGGCACGCCCGCGCTCGTGACCCGGACCCGCAGCACGCCACGGTTCGTCGCCGCGAGGGTGGTGCCGGCGTCGTCGACCTGGACGGGCCGCAGCGGCCGCGGGAAGTCGTGCGCGTCGTCGACCTCGTCGAACGGCAGCCGGGAGACGAACCCGACGCGGATCTCCCGCCGGTCGGGAAACCGCGACAGCGCGACGTGCCAGTCGCCGGGCAGGCGGTCGACGAGATCCTGGATCGCCTCGCTCGACCCGACCTCCTGCACGGCGAGGACGTCGGGGCCGATGCCGCGGATCACCTCGGCGAGCGCGGCGAGCTTGTTCTCGTACGCCTCCTCGGTCGTGGGGCCGTACTCGCTCCCCGGCCTGAACAGGTTCTCCAGGTTCCAGGTCGCCACGATCATCGGCGTTATGTTCCCGCACGATGCTGGAGCTCCGACGCCTGCGGCTCCTCCGCGAGCTGAGCGAGCGCAAGACGATCGCCGCGGTCGCGGACGCGCTGCAGTTCACGCCCTCGGCGGTTTCCCAGCAGCTCGCCATGCTCGAGCGCGAGGCCGGCGTGCCGCTGCTCGAGCGTGCCGGGCGCGGCGTGCGCCTCACCGACGCGGCGCTCGTGCTCGTCGCGCACGCCGAGGCGCTGCTCGAGCGGGCGGCGCTCGCGGAGGCCGACCTCGCGGCGGCCGCGGGCACCATCGCAGGCCGCGCCCGTGTCGCGGGGTTCCGATCCGTGCTGGTGCGGCTCGCGCTGCCGGCCATCGAGGCGCTGGGGCGCACTGCGCCGCAGCTGCGCTGCGAGGTCGTCGAGTCCGAGCCAGAGCAGGCGCTTCCCGCGCTCGCGCTCGGCGACGTCGACCTCGTGATCGGGGACGAGTGGCAGCACCAGCCGGTGCGGCTGCCCGAGGGCGTCGAGCGCCACGAGCTGCTGAGCGATCCGGTGAACGTCGTCCTGCCGGCCCGGCACCCGGTCGCTCGCCGCCACCGCGAGGCCGTGCCGCTCGCCGAGCTGGCCGGCGAGGCCTGGGCGAGCGGCCACGCCGGGATGGCGTGGGAGGACATGACCGAGCGCACGTGCCGGGAGCTCGGCGGCTTCCAGCCCGACATCCGGCACCGGGCCAACGACGCCACGATCGCGCTGGCGCTGGTGGCCCGCGGGCTCGCCGTCACGCTGCTGCCTGAGCTCCCGCTGCCCGAGCGGCATCCGGGTGTGGCAGTGCGACCGATCGCCGGCGGTCCGGTCACCCGCCGGATCTTCGCCGCCACGCGGACGTCAGACCGCGCGCGCCCGTCGACCCGCGCGGCGCTCGACGCCGTGCGGGACGCCGCGGCGCGTGTCTAGTCACGACGATGGGTAGGGAGAGGTCATGCTTGGAGAAATCATCGCCGCGATCTTCATCGGAATCTTCGCCGGCTACCTGGGGCGGCTGCTGCTGCCCGGACCGGACCCCATGGGGTTCGTCCAGACCGTCGTCTTCGGCATCATCGGCGCGCTCGTGGGCTACTTCCTGTTCACCGCGGTGCTCGGCATCGGCGACGACGACAAGTTCGACTTCGGCGGCATCATCGGCGCCATCATCGGCACGATGATCGTGCTGCTGATCTGGCGCGCGGTCGCCGGCCGCGGCACGCGCGGGGACTCGACCAGCTCGCGGCCCGTCTAGGACACTCCCGCGGTCGCGCCGGGCTGCGGGACGATGCGGATGTAGGGGCGCGGGGACTCCCACTCGCCGAACAGCTCGCGCGCCTGCTCGTCGTTGACCGACCCGGCGATGATCACCCGCAGCACCTCGTCGAAGTTGCGTCCAGTGGTCATCGGATACACCAGGATCAACCTGATCGTCTTATCCGGCCCGATCACGAACACGTTCCTGACCGTCTGATTCATCGCCGGCGTGCGCTGCGTCGGATCCCGGTCGACGTCGGCCGGCAGCATCCCGTACAGCTTGGACACCTCGAACTCCGGGTCGCCGATGATCGGATAGTTCGGCGCCGTCCCCTGCGTCTCCTCGATGTCCCTGGCCCACTTCTCGTGATTGTCGAGCGGATCCACCGAGAGCCCGATGATCTTCACGCCGCGCGCATCGAGCTCGGGCTTGATCTTGGCCATGTACCCGATCTCGGTCGTGCACACCGGCGTGAAATCTCGCGGATGCGAGAACAACACCGCCCACGAATCCCGATCCAGTCATACCGGATCTCACCCTCGGTGGTCTGCGCAGTGAAGTCAGGGGCGGCGTCGCCGAGCTTCAGCGTCATGGGTCGATCCTCCTGTTGACGTTGGTGCCGCGATCAGCCGCGGCCGACCTTGTCAAAAACCCTGTCGGATCGACGCGCCGCCGAGCCGCCTATGGGCGCGCCGTGCGGTGGAAGAGCTGCACGTATCCCGACGCTCGCTGGGCGGCGGCGTAGCCACGGGACTCGCTGCGGCCGCCGTAGTAGTGGAAGACGTGCCGGCGATGGTAGGCGGCGTGGGCGCTTGGCCCGGTCTCAGGAGTCAGCTCGTCGTTCCGATGCTCCCCCTGGAAGCTCACGCGCAGGACGGTGAACGTGTCACCGGAGCTGGCGGTCACGGTGATGCCGTCTTCGCTGTACCCGTCTTCGGCTTGGGCAGCCTGCAGATCCTGCGCGTCGAACTCGGTCTTGGGCTGATTGTCGCCGACCTCGTCGACGACCAGAGTGTCCGGCTCGATCTGGGCGTCCTCCGACGTCGACGTGAGGACGATGTCGGCGTACAGGGTGTCCTTCTGAGTTGTCGCCTCGACGTCGAGGACGGTGTCAGACTCGAGCGCTACCGCGTCCGGGACGTCGTCCTGAAGGCTCGCCGCGCGCCCGTACAGCTCGTATGGCAGCCGCTTCTCGCAACGACGAAGGGCGTCGAGGTGGGCCACCTCCGCCTGCAGCTCGTTCGCGGTGACGCGTCGGTACCTCCCTCCCGAGGCGTCGGCGAGGCTGCGGAGCGTGGCTTCCTTCGCCGAGCCGACCCGGACCCCGACGGCCACGACGTCCGTGGGGAACGGCGGGGCGCTCCCGGGGCTCCACGTCGCGCCGCGTCCGGCGACCACGATCGCCGACTCCGGGCGCGGCTCGCGCTTGGCGACCTGGGCGAGCGCCGCTCGCAGGTCGCCGCCCTCGTACGTGCGCGCCAACGCCTCGTCCACCAGAGCCTCGGCGACGGCGGTCCGCGGTGCAGACGCCAGCTCGTGCGACTCGAGCGGCGCGAACACCTCCGCCGGCAGCGGCGCGGCCGTGATCGCCTCCAGCGGTCGCTCGTCGGTGGCGGGGTGCCCGAGGACGAGCTCGACGGCCTCGCCGCGGAGCTCCCGCCGGTCGGCGTCGGCGAGTGCCTTCGAGGCGTCCAACACCATCGCCGCGGGCCGCGAGTCGCATCCCGGCTCGCCCTCGGGCTTGGCGGGCAGCAAGGGCGCCTTCTGCAGGACCGTCGACGGGTCCATTCCAGGCCCGCTGGCCAGGACGTCGTCGTGGTCGTCGCCGTCGACGTCGACGTCTCCCGCGATGGCCGTGCCGAGCATCATGTCGCGTGCCTCGCCGGCGAGCCGGAAGCCGCCCCGTCCGAGCAGCGCGAGGTCCGTCCCGCCCGCGGCGGCGCCGCCGGCCACGACGTACACGGCCCCCGCGTTGGGCCGGCCGAGCGGATCGGCGCCGCGGGCCCCGATCATCAGATCGGGGATCTTCTCGCCGACCGCGTCGCCGGCTCGGGCGAGGCGGCTGCCCACGAGGTCGCCCGGCGCCTCGCCCTCGATGACCTCGCTCACCTCTGAGAGCAGGAACGATCCCGCGCCGGGCGGCGGCGCGAGCACGTACACGGCGCCGGTTGGACCACGGCCCGGGACGGTTGCGACCGGCGCGCCGACGGCGATGTCGGGAATGCCGTCGTCGTCCATGTCGCCGGGTCCGGCGACGGCCGTGCCGGCCCGCTCGCCGGCCGCTCCCAGCAACGCCACGACGGCCGCGCCCCCGGCGGCAAGATCGACTGGCGCACCCGGCGCTGCACGCACGATGTAGGCGGCGCTCACGCCGGGTGCGCCGATGACCACGTCCCCGAGCCCGTCGCCGTTGGCGTCGCGTGAGCCGGCCACCGCCCGCCCGGCGCGCGCCCCGGCTGCCGGGCCGTCGATGCGCAGCGCCGCGTCGGGGTTTGCGAGGTCGACCGTGTCTCCGAGCCGCAGGCCGCGGCTCGGGATCAGGAACACGGAGCCGGCGTTCGAGCGGCCGCCGGGATCGGCGTCCGGCGCGCCGACGATGAGGTCGGGCCGCCCGTCGCCGTCGACGTCGGGCACGGAGGCGACCGCCGCACCGGTCGCGATCCCCGTCCGCCACGCCGAGGATCGTGACCGCATCCGCATCACCGATCTCGAGTGGGCCGGCCCGCCTCCCGCCCGGGATGAGGAACGCCGCGCCCGGACGGCCTCGCCCCTCCACCGCGGTCCCGGGCGCACCCACGAGCATGTCGGCGCCGTCGTCGCCGACGAGCTCGTCGACCGCCGCGAGCGCGGCCCCGGCACGAGCGCCCCGGCCCGGGCCGGCGAGCACGACCGTCCGGCGACTCGGAGGCTCGACCCCGCCGGCTTCGAGCCGAACGAGCCTGACGCGGCCCGGCCTTCCCACGGGGCTCCCCGACGGCTGCGACGTCTGGGCTGCCGCGCAGCATCGCCACGGCCGCGACCCGGCGCTCGGAGACGACCTCGGAGTGGGCTTCGGAGGCCCGCTCCAGGTCGAGCGTGCCCCCGACCGGGACGCTGCGCGACCGCCGCCCCGTTCGCCGCCGGCACCGCGAGCAGGACCGCCGCCACACCCGCCCAGGCCCTAGCCATCGTCTGCCCCCAGGTACGCGATCTGCTCCTCGCGCGTGAGCTCCGCGCCTCACCTGCTCGCGTGCCCTGCGCTGGAGCTCGTCGACCGGCCCGCACACCCCACAGGCGAACACGCGGACACGGCCGGTCCAGTCAGCCGTCACGCTATGTCCATCGGGACTGAACGCGACGGACGCCACGGCTGCGCGGCACGTGTGCGAGGACACCGAGCGGCTGAGCGGTGCGTGCGTCCCACAGCCGGGCGGTGCGGTCCCAGCTCGAGGTAGCGACGATGGCGCCGTCAGGGCTAAAGGCGACGCTGGTGACTGCGTCGTCGTGCTGGAGCGGCCGAGCTTGCCCGTCCGCATATCCCAGAGGAGCGCGAGCCCGTCCTCGCCCGCCGTAGCGAGTAGGTGACCGCCGGGCTGCAGGGCAACCGCGTTGAGCGGTCTGTTCAGCTTCCCCACCGGAGCCGCGAACGCGTTGAGCTGACGCCCGGTGTCGGTGTCGAAGACGCGGCGCCGTGCCGTCCGCGCCGACGGTGGCGACCTGCGTGCCGCCGACGCTGAAATCGGCGTCGATCAGCGTCCGGCGCGCGGAGGGCAGGACGGCACGGCCGAGCCGGCGGATGACACGATGCGTCCGCGTCGACCACAGCCGTGCCGCGCCGTCGCGGTGACCGGTCAGGATCGTGCGCCCGTCTGGACTGAACGCGGCGGTCACCGCCCCGTTGCGCGGCTCGTCGAGCGCGAGCGGCCTGCCGTCGAGCCTGCCGTCGTCCACACGCAGGACGAGCCCGGGCGCGGAGGGGCGCTCTTCGTGTGCGGTCACCGACCACGCAGCAACTCGCCGTCCGGGCTCACCGATCCCATGTTCGCCCCGCCCCGAACGGGGAGCAGGGTGGTGCGATCCGTTGAGGATCGCCAGGGGAACAGCTCGACGCCGCAGATCTCGTCGACGTCACGACGAGGGCGCCGTCCGGGCTGAACGAGCTGATGTCGGGAGTTCATCGCGTGTGGTGGTGGCGGCAACCTGCGTCTCGCCGGTGCGCCACAGCGCACATCGCCGTCGTTCCCCGCCGTGGCGACGAGTTCGGCACTCGGGAATGCGAGCCCAGAGATCCAGTCGTCATGGCCGCGCAACACGCTGACCTGCTCACCGGTCGCCGCGTTCCACGTTCGCGCCGTGCGATCGTTACTCGCCGTGGCGACGGTCGTGTCATCCGGGCTAAAGGCGATCGCTGGTCACGTACGAGCCGTGGCCCGTAAGGATCGCCTCGGTCTCGCCGGTGCGGCGCTCCAGATCCGCACCCGATGATCCAGGCCTGCGGTGGCGACCCGCTTGCCGGAATGGTCGAACGTCGCGATCGAACAGCGGCGCTTGTGGATGGTCAGGTGGATGATGCAGTGGGCGACTGCCGCCGGTCGAGGGAGTCCAAACCCAGGCCCGCTGCTCCCGGGCGCGCTGATCGTGACGACGGCCGAGCCCTGATCGTTGAAGCGAGCGTCCCGCAGCGCGTCACCCGTCGCCAGTGATGCCGTCGCCCGGCCGCTGCGCACATTCCAGATCCGGGCGACGCCATCGTGCCCGCAGTGAGGATCGTGCGTCCGGTGCGCGGTTGCCAGCGCGCACTCATGATCGCGCCATCTGGCGCACGGAGGGTGGCGATGCGGCGGCCGTTCACAGTCCACACGGTCGCGGCGCCGGCCGCGACGAAGACGAAGCGCCGGCCCGTCCGGTCCCATCCGCCCGACGTCGCTGGGCGCCCGCCGCTTTCCACGCTGAGCAGCTCCGTGCCGTGGTCCGCGCTCCAGACGGCCAGCTGTGCCGTCCCCGTGCGTCGTGACGATCCGCCGGCCGTCCCGGCTGAAGCTGGCGCTGGTGAGCGCTGACCGGCTCGCCGGCACGTCGAGTACGAGCTTGTGGTCGGCCAGGCCCCAGACTCGCAGCCGGCCGTCGCTGCCGAACGCCGAGGATCCGCTTCTTGTTGGGCGCGACTTCGATATCGCGAACCGGCTCGGTGCCGGCGTCGAGGACGGCGAGCGAGCGGTTGGCCGCCAGACCCGCGCGCAGCGCTCCGACCGCCTCGCTCGTCCGTTCGCGTCGAAGGGCTTGGTCGGCGAGCAGGATGCTGAGTTCGGGGTCGGTGCCGACCTGCGCACGCGCAGTCGCTGCCAGCTCCCGCGACGCGGCGATCCGGCTGCGGTCGTGCGCCTCCCGGCTTTCGCCAGTGACGAGCAAGAAAGGCGATCAGGCCGACGGCGACCGCGTCCCTCCACGAACAGCCCGAGCCGAAGGCGGCGCAGCCACCGCCGGCGCGCCTCCTCCCGCGCCCGTGCCGCGAGCGCGACCGCCTCGCGCCGCGCGTCGTGGCGGGCGCGCCAGTCGAGCACCGCCTCTGCCAGCACGTCGTGGTAGATCTCGTAGATCGGGCGGTGCGTCCGGCCGCGCCGGGTCCTCGATCGCGCGGACGACCCGCCAGTCGCTCTGCGCGAGCTCCCCGAGGACTCGCTCGAGCGCATCGCGGCCGATCCCGGTCCACGCGGCGAGGTCGCTCGCGCGGAGCGCAACCTTGGCGCCCGACGGCGTGACGAGCCGGTGGAAGACCGCCGCGGCGACGTCCTGTTCCTCGTCCGACAACAGCTGCATCTGGCGGTCGAGATGCGTCCTGACGATCTCGGTCGCGCCGCCGAGGCCGTCGAGCGTCGAGCGCTGCATCCGATCGGAGCCGGCCTCGCGCTCCACCTCCCAGATCCGCTCCATCACGAGCTGCAGGAACGGCGCCTCGATCGACCCGCTCGCCTGCGGCGTGCCACCGCCCCCGGCTCGATCGAGCGCGATCGCTCCCGTCGTGACCTGATCGAGCACGGCCTCGATCAGCTCGGGATCGAGGCTCATCCCTTCCTCGACCCTGTGCCGCCGGTTCCAGCGATCGAGTGGCTGCTCGATCGCCTCGCGCCCCGCGGTCCGGTCCAGATGTGGCAGCCGCACGCGCTTGTCGAGCAGCCCTGGGACCCGGCCCTTGAAGCTGTCCAGCTCGGCGAGCGAGTCCTGGCGGATCGCGATCAGGAAGTTCGCGCGGATCTCGTCGGCGCGCATGAGCCGGGCCAGCTCCGGCGCCGGTCCGTCGTCGTCGTCCCAGTCATCCCCGTGGTAGAGGAGCATCTCCTCGAACTGGTCAAAGACCGCGTAGACCTTCGAGCCGCTGGCCTTGGCGGCGCCATCGAACACTCCCGCGAGGCCCGGTAGGTCGCTCTCGCCAGGCTTCGACTCGTCGCCGAGGACCGCCCGCAGGGCGTCGGCGACGGCGGCCTCGATCTCGGCTATCGGGTCGCCGCTCCAGCGCCGGACTACGACCGGGACGTAGCCCGGTGGCTGGTGATCTCTCACCGCTCCGCGCGCCATCTCGCGCATCTGATGGACGACGCCGGCCAGCAGCAGCGAGCTCTTGCCGACCCCGGATGGGGCGTAGAGCACCGTGAGTCGGGAAGCGACGAGGTTCGCGGAAACGAGCTCTATGTACGCGGTGCGCCCGAAGAAGTAGTCCGCGTCCTCCTCCCGGTACGGCATCAGCCCGCGGTACGGGCTCGAGATCCGAGGCTGGTCCTCCTGCGGCGCCGGGGGGCGGACGACCGTGCTCATGACGCCGCCGCGAGGCCCTCGTCGAGGGGCGGTCGCTCCCGCAGGTACTCAGCGAGCCGCCGGTCGAGCCGCTCGGTGTAGTCGGCGAGATCGGCGTCGTGGATCTCGACGTCCCGCTTCTTCCACAGCACCTTCTCGATCGCGTCGGGCCCGAGCTGGACCGCCCAGGAGACGAAGTTGACCTCCTGCGCACCCCACAGCCGCCGAAGGATCACGCGCAGATTCCAGTCCTTGAGGCCGTACCCGAGGAACAGGAGGTGGCTGGTCTGGAGCTTGGCCGCCAGCGTCACCGGCAGCATGCCGGAGGGGTCCGAGGTAGCAAGGAAGTCGATGTAATCGTCCTGCGTGATCACGTAGGAGTCGCGCTCGGGACGGCCGCGATCGACGGCTCCGTGGATCTTCAGGATCACGGTCCGGTTGCGGGGTGAGACGTCGACGTACTCGTTGGGCACGAGGATCACGCGCGGCTCCCGCTCGCCGTCCGCGAGGTGCGCGAAGCTGCCCGCATTCCTGCCCGTGGCGATGTACGTGACGACGTCGAACGGCTCGTCGGCGCGGCGGAAGGCGCCCTCGAGCGCGTCGTCGTAGTTCGTCGTGACGACGAGCAGGCCCGGGTCCTGGATTCGCAGCTCGGGGTGCTTCTGTTGCGCCGAGCGCAGGCGTGCCGGAAGACCCGCAAGGAGCTTGTGGATGGCCGTCGGCCGCGGCTCGGGCTCGAACACCTGATGGAGCCGGTGATGGAGCTCGCCTCTGCCGAGGAGCGTCTCCAGGATCTGCGCGATCCGCAGAAGGTCCGCTTCATGACCGCTGATGCCGGCCTTGTCGGCCAGCCACCGGGCGAGCTCCCAGGCATCCGGCAGGTCATCGCCGCCCTCGCTCCACTTCGCGCCGGGGTTCCGGCCCGCGCAGTTGACCCCGGCACCGAGGAACGGCACGACCCGGCTCTCGGCGAGGATCGGTACAGCAGCGTCGAAGTGGGAGTTCAGCCCAGGGTCGGGTGCCAACGTCGGCCCCTTTCGGCGGGCGGGCGTCTTTATTTACTCAACAATCCTTACTTGAGCGATTTCAACTGACCGAAGAGTTGCTGTCAACCCCATGGGGGCCCGAAGTGTGCGCGTCTCTTGATCAATGAATCGACGCGAGGGTCACTCGGTTGGCCGCGGCGCGAGTGGCGTGACGCCGGGGCCGTTGAGGACGTCGCCGTCGACGTCGAACCGCGAGCCGTGGCACGGGCAGTCCCAGGTGCGCTCGGCGGCGTTCCAGACGACCTGGCAGCCGAGGTGCGTGCAGCGGCTCGACACGGCGTGCAGCGCGCCGTCGTCGTCGCAAAAGCCGGCGACCTTCTGGCCGTCGGCGGAGACGATGTCGCCCTCGCCGGGCTGCAGGTCGGCGATCGGTCGTGTGCCGCGGTGCTTGAGCCGGCCCGAGAAGAACCGGATGCCGGTGCGCGTGTTCTCGAGCGCGAACCGGGGCGCCTCCTGCAGCGGCCGGATGCGCGTGGAGGAAAAGAGCCCGGCCCAGTCGTTCTCGCGCGCGAGGATCGCGTCGGAGATCAGCATGGCGGCCACGGTGCCGGCCGTGATGCCCCACTTGCGCAGGCCGGTCGCGACGTAGACGCGGCGGGACTTGAAGTGCAGGCGACCGGCGTAGGGGACGTTGTCGTCGGGCATGTAGTCCTGCGCCGACCAGCGGTGATCGATCGATCGCACGTCCCAGTGCCGACGCGCGAAGTCGATCAGCGCCTCGTAGCGCTCCGGCTGCGCCTTCGTCGAGCCGACGTGGTGGCCCTCGCCGCCGACCAGCAGCAGCTCCTCGCCTTCGTAGGGATGCGAGCGCAACGACCGCGTCGGCGACCCGGCGGTGATGAACATGCCGTCCGGCGGCGGTCCGTCGATCCTCGCGGTCACGGCGTACGAGCGCTGCGGGTACGCGCGCGCGAAGTAGCCGCCGCGGTCGAGGAACGGCATCAGCGTTGCGACCACGACGTAGTCGGCGATGAGGGTGCCGCGCTCGGCCTCGACGCGGCACGGCTCGCCGTCGTGGACCTGCCGCGCCCGCGCGTGCTCGTACACCGTGCCGCCGGCCTCGGTGAGCAGCCGCGTGAGGCCGAGGACGTACGCGCGGGGGTCGAACTCGGCCTGGTCCTCGAACCGGACCGCGCCGTGCGTCTCGAACGGGAGCGGGACCGTCTCCACGAACGTGGCGGGCAGACCGGCGTCGGCCGCCGCGGCGGCCTCGCGCTCGACGAACTTGCGCTGCCCGCCCTCGCTCGCGTACACATACGCGGCCTTGCGGCGGAACGCGCAGTCGACGGCCTCGCCGGCGATCCACTCCTTCGCCGCCTCCATCGCCTCCCCGTACGTGCGCGCGGCGTCGCGCCCGTGCGTGAGCCGCAGCATCGCGTACGTGAGCCCGTGCTGGGAGGTGACCTTCGCCGTGCTGTGGCCGGTGGTGCCTCCGCCGACGACGTGCTGGTCGACGACCGCGACGGTGCGACCCTCGCGCGCCAGCAGGAGCGCCGCGGTGATGCCGGTGATGCCTGCGCCGACCACCGCGACCTCGACGCGCTGCTCGCCGTCGAGCGGGGGATGCTCGGTTCGCGGCTCGGTCGTTTCGAGCCAGAGCGATCGGTGCATTAGTTCTGGCGTGCTCCGACGCCCGTGAGCAGCTCGCGCAGGCGCAGCGGCCCGCCGGCGTCGGGGTCGAGCGTCGGCGTCGCGGCGCCGGCGCGGTCGCGCAGGCCCGCGAGCAGCTCGAGCAGCGCGTCGGCGGCGCTGTGGCGCGGCCTCCAGCCGAGCTCGGTGCGCGCGCGGGCGGTGCCCATGATCGGGACGCCCAGGGCGAGGTCGACCCACCCGGGTGGCGTGGGCTGGAGCCGGAGGTGCCAGGTGAGGTCGGTGACCGCTCGCAGCAGGCCGGGGTGCGCGGCGAGCGGGCGTGCCTCGAGCAGGTGGCCGAGCCCGTCACCGTCGAGCACCGGGTCGGCGGCGAGGTTGAACGCGCCGCGCGCGTCGGCGTGCAGCGCGAGCCGGAACGCCTCGCCGACGTCGAGCGAGTGGACCGCCTGGAAGCGCAGGCGGTCGGACTTCGGGACGGCCGGGATCAACCGGCGGCGGAGGAGCGGACTCGGCAGCAGCGGCCCCACGAACAGGCGCCGGATCTCGGACGCGGCCTCGCGCTTGAACACGAGCGCGGGGCGCATGCGGACCACGCGCAGCGACGGGTTGCGCGCCTCGACGCCGTCGAGGATGCGCTCCACTTCCGCCTTGTGGCGCGAGTAGAACGAGGTCTGGATGCCGCCGGTGGGCCAGCTCTCGTCGACGGCCCGGTCCTTGGGGCCGGGCGAGTACGCGCCGACGGAGGACGAGTAGAGGAGCGCGGGCACGCCCGCCTCGCTCGCCGCCTCGAACACCCGGCGGCTGCCGTCGACGTTCGTCGCGCGCAGGGTCTCCAGGTCGCGCGAAGGCTGGATCAGCCACGCCAGGCACACGACCGCGTCGGCGCCCTGGAAATCGGGCCGCAGGTCGTCGCGCGTGATGTCGCGCGCCCGCCATTCGAGATTGGGATCTGTGCTCGCGGCGGGCCGCCGCGCGATCGCGACGACCGAGGACACGTCCGCGTCGTCGCGCAGCGCCGCGAGGACGCTCCTCCCGATGTTCCCGCTCGCGCCGACCACGACGACTCGCATGGGCCTCTGCTTCCCGGTCGGCGGGACTTCGGAAACGGAGTCAGACCAGCGCCTCGCGCGCCGCGCGGGAGCGGAGGCGCTCGAGCCGGCGGCGCTGCGACCGGGCGCGGGCGGCGAGCGCCTGAAGATCGACCCCGATGAGCCGTGGATCGGCGCCGTGGGTCTGGCGCAGCGCGTACCAGAGGCCGAGCTTGCCGGTGACGCCGAGCAGCAGCGCCTCCAGCTCTTCGAGTCGGCTCAGCGGCGTGTAGCCGAGCCCGCCGTTGGGCTTGAAGCGCGACGCCTTCTCGACGCCCCACCCGACCGCGACCTTCACCGGATCCTCGCGCACCGACAGCCGCTCCATCACGTCGAGCAGCGCGTCACGGTCCTCCTCGATCTCCTCCGCGATCTCGGCGAGCGTGTCGCCGTACGGCGTCGACCGGTTGTTGCCTGCCGCCCGTCGGGCGAGATTCGCCCCCGCGGTCGCGCCGGCCAAATGGTCGTTGAGGTAGATCGCGAGCCCGTCACCGAGTCCCAGCATGGCCGCGACGCGCTGCAGCACGTCAGCCCTCGACGCCGGTTGATTCGTGCGGCGTCCCGACTGGCTTGGACTCCGACGAGCCCCGCTGCCGGAGGTAGATCGCGAGCACCGCCATCGAGCCGACCGCGAGGAACTCCGACTGCCAGTTCTGCAGCGTCCGGTTCCAGAAGTCCGAGGTCGTCAGGTAGCGCAGCCAGCCCACGGCGCCCTCGTGGTGGTCGAGCTGCTCGGCGTTGTAGACGATCCGGCCGGTGACCGACTGCCCGAGCCACGAGGCGACCCAGATCGCGCCCATGACGAGCAGCAGCGAGTTCGAGTAGATCCGGGTCCGGAGGCCGCCCACGCGCGCCCACTTCGGCGAGCGCTGCGTCGCATGCTCGCCCACTTTCTGGTCCTGGTCGGATTCGGTGCCCGCCTTGCCGAGCTCCTTGGACTCGGGCGAGCCCTTCTGGACGAACCAGACCGTGGCGAGGATGAAGAGCGTGAACTGGAGGTACTCGGACTGCCAGTTCTCGAGCACGTCGACCCAGTACTCGGACGAGGTCACGTAGCGGCCGAGCGAGACGGGGTCCTCGAGGTGGGCGATCTGTCCGTGGTTGAACTCGTCCTGCCCCGTGAACGCCTGCGCGACGAGCGTCGCAAGGAACAGGACGCCGAAGAACAGCGCGAGGCCGTTGTTGCGGACCCACTCCTTCACAGCTGCAGCAGTCCGATGACGAAGCCCGTCGCCAGGCCGGCGACGATGAGGACGATGTAGAGGACGAAGACGGTGCGCATCAGCTCTCGAGCTCGCAGTCGGCCGGACGGTCGGCCGGCTTCTCCTGGGGCTTACAGCCGATCGCCGAGAGGCGCCAGCCCTCCTCGCCGTCGTCGACGTACGCGATCTCGCCGCTCGACAGCTCGACCACGGCGTTCAGCGCGAAGACGTCGAGCGAGCTGACCGTCCCGCCCTTAAGCTGCAGCTTCGCGATCGCCTCCCGGCATTCCGTCTGCTCCTGGCGCTCGAGCTCGGCGCGAGTGCTCGGACTGAGCTGCTCGCACGCCGTCCCGCCGTCGCCGGACTCCACCGCCGCGAAGAAGCGTTCGGTGACGGCGCGGACGTCCTCGCGGGCGCCCGAGCGCCCGCAGGCGGCGAGCCCGAGGAGCAGGACCACGGCCACGATCAGCCCGCTGGCGCGCACGCGGCTTGACTACCCCACCGCCCATCGGACGAATCGACGGCGCGATGATGTCTCATATGACTTGACAAGACGTCGCTACGACGTCACTATGACGTCATGGATCTGGAGCCGTACGTCGAGAACCTCCGCCGCGGCCTCGCCGTCGCCGCGGAGCCGGGGGGCGAGGACGCCCGCGCGCTCGCCGAGCGCCTCGCGGGCGCGCTCGAGTCGGCGACCCGGCTCGCGCTGCTCGACGCCCTGTCCGCGGCCGCCGACGAGATCACCCGCGACCTCGCTCCCGGCGCCGTGGAGGTGCGACTGCGCGGAGGCGAGCCCGAGTTCGTCGTGACGTCACCGCCGGCCGAGGAGGACTTCGAGGCGCCGTCGCCGCCTCCCGACGAGGGCGGCACGTCCCGGCTCACGCTGCGGCTGCCCGAGCAGCTCAAGCCCCGCGTCGACGACGCCGCGGCCGACGCCGGCATCTCCGTCAATGCCTGGCTCGTGCGCGCGGTCGCCGCCGCGCTCGAGCCCGGCCAGCGGGGCCGCCGCGGGCGGCCGCTCGGCGCCCACGGCTACACGGGCTGGGTTCGGTGATGCCGATGCCGACCTTCGACACCCCCGAGCCCATCTTCGCGACCATCGACCTCGGGTCCGGCGGCGTCCGCGCCGCGGGCGGCGTCCGGATCACCGCGAGCGAGCGCACCGACACCGTCGTCGACGTCCGCCCCGGCGACCCGTCCCAGGCCGCCGACGTCGAGACCGCCGAGGAGACCGTGGTCGAGTTCTCCAACGGCCACCTGCTGGTGAAGGCGCCCCGGCACCGCTTCCGCTCGCTGCTCGGGCGCGCCGCCTCGATCGAGGTGACGGTCGAGCTGCCGGCAGGCTCGCGGCTGGCCGCCAAGGCGGCCTCGGCGGACTTCCGCTGCGAGGGCCGGCTCGGCGAGTCCAGGATCCGCACCGCCGACGGCGACGTCGTGGTGGCCAATACGACCGGACACACGGTGGTCGAGACCGCGAACGGCGACGTGCTGGTGCGCGAGATCGACGGGACGGCCGTGGTCAGGTCGGCCAACGGCGACATCGCCGTCGGGGCCGTGACGGGCGACCTCCGGCTGAGCACCGCGAACGGCGACATCAGCGTCGAGCGGGCGCACGCCACGGTGGTGGCCAAGACCGCCAACGGCGACGTCCGGATCGGCGAGGTCGTGCGCGGGGCGGTCGCGCTCGAGAGCGCCTCCGGCGCGCTCGAGATCGGCGTCCGCGAGGGCACTGCGGCGTGGCTCGACGTGCGAACGCACGGCGGCACCGTGGAGTGCTCGCTCGACGCTTCGGACGGTCCCGAGCCGACCGACGAGACCGTCAAGGTGCGCGCCCGCACCGCAACGGGCGACATCGTGGTGCGCCGTGCCTAGCGAATCAGCCTGGCCTCGTGGGCGACCAACACGGCGTGGACGCGGTCGCGGACGCCGAGCTTGGCGAGGACCTGCGCGACGGTCGCGTCGATCGCGTCGCCGTCGAACTGCAGGCGGGCCGCGATCTCGGCGTTCGTCAGCCCGGCGGCGACGAGCTCGAGCACGTCGCGTTCGGGAGGCGCGAGCTCGTCGACGCCCGCGGGCGGGGCGGCCGGCGGGTGACTGCGCGCCACGCGGTCGATCAGCCGCACGGTGTTCTCGGGGTCGACCAGTGCGTCGCCGCGAGCGACCGCGCGGATGCCGGCGATGAGGTCGTCCGGCGGCGTGTCCTTGAGCGCGAACCCGCTGACGCCCGCTCGCAGCGCCTCGAACAGGTACTCGTCGAGGTCGAACGTGGTCAGCATCAGCACGTGGACCGGCGGGCCGTCGAGCGCCACGATCCGGCGCGTCGCCTCGATCCCGTCGAGCACGGGCATGCGGACGTCGGTCAGCACGACGTCCGGCCGCAGACGCTCGGCCTCCGCGACGCCCGCCGCGCCGTCGCCCGCCTCGCCGACGACCTCCACGCCGGGCGCTGGGTCCAGCGCCATCCGCAGCCCCTCGCGGACGAGCTCGGAGTCGTCCACGAGCAGCACCCTGATGCTCACGGCACGCTCGCCCTCTCGCGCTCGTGCGGGAGCCGCGCGACGACCTCGAAGCCGCCGCCGGGGCGCGGGCCGGCCTCCAGCTCGCCGCCGTGCAGGCGCATGCGCTCGCGCATGCCGATCAGGCCGTGCCCGGCGCCGGTGAGCTCGGGGCTGAGCCCGCCGTCGCCGAGGTCCACCACGCGCAGCTCGAGCGCGTCCTCGCCCCAGACGAGCCCGACCCGCGTCGTCGCGCCGCCGGCGTGCTTGATCGCGTTCGTGAGCGCCTCCTGCACGACGCGGTAGAGCGCCGGCTCCGCGCCGGCCGGCAGCGGCCGCCGCGCGCCCCGGATCTCGAGCGTGACCGGGAGCCCGGCCTCGCGCGTGCGCGCGATCAGCTCGTCGAGCGCGTCGAGCCCGGGCTGCAGCGCGCCGTCCGGGACGGTCTCGAGGACGCCGAGCAGGATGTCCATCTCCGCGAGCGCGCCGGAGCCGGCCTGCCGGATGCGCACCGCCGCCTGCTCGGCGCGGTCCGGGTCGGTCGCCAGGATCCGGCGCGCCCCGCCGGCCTGCACGACCATGATGCTGATGCTGTGCGCGACGACGTCGTGCATCTCTCGGGCGATCCGGCGGCGCTCGTCGGCGACCGCCTGCTGCGCCTCCCGCTCGCGCTGCTCGGCGGCGAGCGCGGCGGCCTCGTGCAGTTCGGCGGCATGGCGCAGCCGCAGGCGCACCGTCCGCCCGACGAACCAGCACAGCGTCGTGATCAGCGTGGGGAAGTAGAAGTCGCTCGCGGTCGGGTCCTCGGACGGGACCACGACCCCGACGATCGCTGCGCACAGCACCGCCAGCACGAGGTACGAGTCGCGGCCGTCGGCGTACCGCCCGCCGCCGTACGCCAGGATGAGCAGCGGGAAGAACGTCGCGACGAGGGCCGACGGGTCGGTCACCCACACCGCCATCGGAGCCGCCAGGACGGCCAGCGCGAACGCGGTCGCCTTCGGGTGGGCTCGCCGCCACAGAAGCAGCAGGCTCATCGCCGTCGCAAGCAGCGCGTTCACCCACCGCGGGCCGGTGAGCGTCTCGCTGAGCAGCGTCTCGGCGACGGCTGCCACGAGGACTGCCGCGGTCAGTGCCACGTCGAGCACGCGCTCGGACGGCGACCGCCACTTCACGCGGCGCGCTCCAGCGGGAGCCGGGCGCGGACCGCGTAGCCGGAGCCGGCCACCGGCTCGGCGACGAGGTCGCCGCCGTAGATCGCCACGCGCTCGCGGATGCCGAGCAGCTCCGGCCGGGCGTCGCCGAGGTCGGTGACCTCGAGCGCGACCTGGTCGTCGGCGTAGCGGAGCCGCACCGTGGCGCGGCGGGCGTCGGGCGCGTCGAGCGCCTCCTGGATCACGCGGTACGCGGTGAGGTCGACGCCCGCCGGGAGCGGCGCCTGCTCGCCCTCGACCTCGAGGTCCACCGCGACGCCCGCGGCCCGCACGCGGGCGACCAGGTCGCGCACATGGGCGAGCGACGGTTGCGGGGCGAGCGCCAGCTCCTCGTCGTCGCGCCGGAGCACGCCGAGCAGCCGGCGGATCTCGGTGAGCGCCTCGCGGCCGGTGTCCTCGACCGACGCGAACGCCCGCTCGGCGACCTCGGGCTTGGAACGCACGAGCTGCTCCGCCGCGCCCGCCTGGCCGACCATCGACGCCAGCGCAGCGCTGACCAGGTGGTGGAGCTCGCCGGCGATCCGCGCGCGCTCGTCCGCCACCGCGCCGGCCGCGCGCGCGGCGCGGTCGCGGTCGGCGGCCTCCGCCTTCTCGTGCAGTGCCGCGTTCAGCCGGACGCGGGCGCGCACGAGGCGGCCGAGCAGCAGCGGGCCGCCGGCGATGATGGTCAGCCCGAAGAAGATGTCGTCGGCGCCGCCGGGCGGGTTGTCGAGCCGGACCGCGATCACGCATCCGCCCAGGAGGACGACGGCGCCGGCGAGCAGCTCGCGCCCGTCGGTGTGGGCGCCGACCGAGTAGGCGAGGAACAGCATCACGAAGAACGGACCGGCGAGGTTCTCGTTGACGTCGTCGCCGAGGCTCTCGAGCACGGTGATCGCGACGATCCCGATCCCCGCCGCGACGACGGGCGCCCGGCCCCGGACAGCGACGGCGCCGGCCAGCGCGACCGCGGTCGCGCGCGCGATCAGCAGGTCGCGCCTCGGCGCGTCGACGAGCAGCAGCTCCAGCTGCATCACCACGCCGACGACGAGTGCGATCAGCGCATCCCTGGCTGCCGGCGGACGAGCCATGGCGGGCCAACGCTATCCCACCCCTCGGGCGCCTGCGCGGCATTTACCGGGCGACTACCGGCCGTTGGGCGGCGTCCCGTGTCATTCGGCGATGGCCCGGCCGAGCCCTGTCCTCTTCCTCTGCCTCTTCGCGTCGCAGGCGGCCATGCTCGTGCTGTCGCCGATCCTGCCCGACGTCGCGCGTGAGTTCGGGGTCTCCACCGCGACGGCGGGGCAGCTGCGGTCGATCTCCGGCCTCACCGGTGGCGTCACCGCGGTCCTGCTCGCGGTCGCTCCCCGGCGCCCGGGGCTGCGCGACCTGCTGAGCGCCGGCGCGGCGCTCGTGGCGGTCGGGTCGGCGCTCAGCGCGGCGGCACCTTGGTTCGCTCTGCTCGCGTTCGCGCAGGGTGTGGTGGGGGTCGGGATCGGGCTGCTGGTGGCGGTCGGGATCGCGGCCGCGGGCGAGTGGGCGGCGCCGGACCGTCGATCGCACGTGCTCGCGTGGGCGATCGCCGGCATGCCGGCGGCGTGGATCACCGGCATGCCCGTCGTCGGCGTCGTCGCCGACCTCCACTGGCGCGCGACGTGGATCGCGGTCCCGACGGTGGTCGCGCTCGTCACGCTGGTTCTCGTCCGGATGCGCCCGCCGGACCGCCGGTCGGAGCGGACCGGGGACTCCGTGGGCGCCTGGCGGCGGCCCGAGGTCGCCCGCTTCGCCGCCGGTGAGCTCCTGGCCAACGCGGCGTGGGCGAGCGTGCTGACCTACGCGGGCGCGCTGCTGCTCGACAGCTATCCGCTGTCGCCGGGCGTCGTCGCGCTCGGCCTCGGGGCGATGGCGGCCGCGATGGTCCCGGGGACGTTCACCGCGCGCCGCCGCGCGGCCCACGCGACCCCCGCGCTGCTCGTCGCGCTCACCGGCTTCCAGGGCGGCGCGGTGCTCCTGCTGGGCATCGTGCGCCCCGGCGCTGCGTTCACGCTGGGCGTGCTGGCGGTGATGGCGTTCGTCAACGGGTGGCGCTCGATGCTCGCCAGCGCGCTCGGGATGGACACCGCGCCGGAGGACAAGCTGGCCGTGATGTCGATGCGCGCGGCCGCCAACCAGTTCGGCTACCTGCTCGGCGCGGGGGCGGGAGGGCTCGCACTCGCGCTCGCCGGATACACCGGCCTCGGCGCCACGCTCGCGGGCATGTTCGCGGCCGCCGTGCTGATCCACGCCCCGGCGCGCCTCCCCGCCCGGCCGCGGGTCGCCTCGGAGGCCGCGGCCTAACGATGAGTCGCGGCGCGGGCCGTGGTCTTACGACCATGCTCCCCACGGACCTCCAGCCTGGCGCCGCGCCACATCATCGTCGTCCCGTCCGACTTCGCACACGCCCTCGAGTCGGCGCCCGAGGCGTTGCACTACTTCGAGTCTCTTCCGTACGGCCGCCAGCGCCGGTTCGTCGCAGACGTGGAGGATGCGAGGACACCCGAGGCGCGGCAGCGGCGGATGGCGAACGCGATCAGAAGGCTCAGGACCGAGGACGCGGTCGTCTAGTGCGGGCGGCTCGCCCACGCCATCGCGGCGAAGACGGCGGCCGTCAGAAGGACGATCGCGATGCCGACGATGTCATGGGCGACGGTGTCCACGCAGCCATGGTGCGCGACGTTCCGTAACCGTCGCTATGCGCGCCATCAAGCGCTCGTAATTTCGCTCGGTTGGAGGAGCCATATCCTGCGCGCGTGAGGCCCGTCCTGATCCGCCAGCACGTCGAGTCGGCGCCGCCGGGGCTGCTGGGGGAGTGGCTGGAGGCGCGGGGGATCCCGTACGAGCTGAGCCGCTCGTGGCTCGACGGGCCGCTGCCCGATCCGGCCGACTACGCGTTCGTCGTCTCGCTCGGGCACACGAGCGGGCCGTGCGACACCCACGACCCCGCGGTGGTGGCGGAGCTCGAGCTCCTGCGGACGGCGATCGACGGCGACGTGCCCGTGCTCGGCCTGTGCTTCGGCGGCGAGGCGCTGGCCGCGGTGCTCGGCGCGCGCGTGGAGCGGTCGCCCTCGCCCGAGCTGGGATGGCGCGAGATCCAGACCGACGACCCGGAGGCGATCCCGCCCGGCCCGTGGCTGGAGTGGCACTTCGAGCGCTTCGCGACCCCGCCCGGCGCCACGGAGATCGCCCGCACCGGCGCCGCGACGCAGGCCTTCCGGATCGGCCCGCACCTCGGCCTCCAGTTCCACCCCGAGGCGACGGTCGAGATCGTCGAGGGCTGGGCCGAGCACGACGGGGTGGAGGCGTCGTTGGACGCGTCGCCCGAGCGCCGGGCGGCGGCACGCGAGGCGGCGTTCCGCCTCTTCGATGCCTTCCTCGCAGACCAAAAATAAACCTGGCTTGCTTTTGGTCTGGTCTGTGGTACGTTCCGGCCGAGGTCTCGGGTGTACGACTACGGCTTCTTCTCATTCGAGGACAAGGCGGACTTCCTCCGGCGCTCGGAGGAGTTCTGGAACCCCGACAAGACGCGGTTCTGGCAGGACGCGGGCGTCGACCTCGTCATCGACCGCCGCGAGGGGTATTGCTTCTGGGACATGGAGGGCCGCCGGCTCGTCGACCTGCACCTGAACGGCGGCACGTACAACCTCGGCCACCGCAACCCCGAGCTGATCGCGACGCTCGAGCAGGCGATGGGCCGGTTCGACATCGGCAACCACCACTTCCCGGCGCTCGCCCGCACGGCGCTCGCCGAGGCGCTCGTCGCCACCTGCCCGCCGAACCTGAGGCGCGTGATCTACGGGTCGGGCGGCGGCGAGGCGACCGACATCGCGATCAAGACCGCGCGCCACACGCGCCAGCGCCGCAAGATCGTCTCGATCCGCAAGGGCTACCACGGCCACACCGGCCTCGCGGTGGCGACCGGCGACGAGCGCTTCTCGACGCTGTTCCTCTCCGACCGCCCCGAGGAGTTCGTCCAGGTCCCGTTCAACGACCTCGAGGCGATGGAGGAGGCGCTCAAGGGAGGCGACGTCGCCGGCGTGGTGATCGAGACCATCCCCGCCACCTACGGGTTCCCGTTGCCGGAGCCGGGCTACCTGCAGGCCGTGAAGCTGCTCTGCGAGCGGTACGGCGCGCTCTACATCGCCGACGAGGTGCAGACCGGGCTGATGCGCACGGGCGAGATGTGGGGGGTGGCGAAGGCCGGGATCGAGCCGGACATCATGATCGTCGGCAAGGGGATCACCGGCGGCATGTACCCGATCGCGTGCTGCGTGGTGAGCGAGGAGTGCAGCGCCTGGCTCAAGGAGGACGGCTTCGGCCACATCTCCACCGGCGGCGGCGCCGAGCTCGGCTGCATCGTGGCGCTGAAGGTGCTCGAGATCTGCGGCCGGCCCGAGGTGCGCTCGATGGTCCTCTACATCGCCGACCGCTTCCGCGCCGGGCTGCGCGAGATCCAGGAGCTGTATCCGGACTGGTTCGTCGGCATCCGGCAGGACGGCGTCGTGATGGGGCTCGAGTTCGACCACCCGCAGGGTGCCAAGCTCGTCATGCGCCGGCTCTACGAGCACGGTGTGTGGGCGATCTTCTCGACGCTCGATCCGCGGGTGCTGCAGTTCAAGCCCGGCATCCTGCTCGGCCCCGACCTGGTCGACGAGGTGCTCGATCGCGCACGGGTCGCGATCGGGCTCGCGCTCGCCGACGTAGGGGTCTCCGCCGGCCGCGCGGCGGGGGTCGCGGCATGATCGACCGCGCCCGCATGATGCTCCAGCGCGCCCGCTGGGCGACCACGGCGTTCGCGTCGTACGACCGCGAACGCACGAGCCGCGTCGTCGAGGCGGTCGCCGACGCGGCATACCAAAACGCGGAAAGGTTCGCCGTCGCGGTGGTCGAGGAGACCGGCATGGGCGTCGCCGAGCACAAGCGCCGCAAGAACGAGGCGTGCTCGCGCGGGGTGGTGGAGCGGTACGCGGGCGAGGACTACGTGGGCGTCCAGGTCGACGCCGCGGCGAAGATCGTCGCGGTCCCGAAGCCGGCGGGCGTGGTGCTGGCGCTGACGCCGTCGACCAACCCGATCGCCACCGTCTACTTCAAGGTCCTGCTGGCGCTGATGACGCGCAACGCGGTGGTGGTCTCGCCGCATCCGCTGGCGCGCAGGACGTCGGCCGAGGCCGTGCATCTGCTGGCGCACGCGGCGGTCGGCGCCGGTGCACCCGACGGCTGCCTGCAGGTGGTGGAGGAGCCGACGATCCCGCTGATCGAGGCGCTGATGGTCGACGACGGCGTCGACGTGATCGTCGCGACCGGCGGCACCGCGGTCGTCCGCGCGGCGTACCGGTCCGGCAACCCGTCGCTCGGCGTCGGCCCCGGCAACGTGCCGGCGCTGGTCGACGCGACCGCCGACGTCGCCGCGGCCGCCCGCTGCCTCGCCGACTCGAAGGCGTTCGACAACTCGATCCTGTGCACCAACGAGTCGGTCGCGATCGTGGAGGAGCGCGTGGCGGACGCGCTCGAGCGCGAGCTGCGCCGGCAGGGCGCGCACGTGCTCGACGCCGACGAGGCCGAGCGCGCGCGGGCCGCGCTGTATCCCGACGGGCGGATCGAGACCAAGCTCGCGGGGAAGGACGCGGCCGCGCTGGCCGAGGCCGCCGGCATCCGCGTGCCCTCGGGGACGCGCGTGCTGGTCGCGCCGTTCCCGCTGATCGTGCCCGAGGAGCCGCTCGCGCTCGAGAAGCTGTTCCCGCTGCTCGGGCTCGTGCGGGTGCCGGACGCCGCCCGCGGGATCGACGCCGCCCGCGCGCTGCTGCGGATCGGCGGCGCCGGCCACTCGGCGGTGATCCACTCGCGCGACCCGCGCACGATCCTCGCCTACGGCGCCGCGGTCCGCGTGCTGCGGGTGGCGGTCAACGCGCCCGGCAGCACCGGCTCGGCGGGGCTGGACACGAACCTCGCGCCGACCATGACCATCGGCACCGGCTTCTTCGGGCGCTCGAGCCTGACCGAGAACCTCGAGCCCCGGCATCTGACGCAGTGGACGCGGCTCGCCTACGCGACCGCCGAGCCGTTCGGCGAGTTCGACGGGCTGCAGCCGTGGGAGGCGCGGCCCGAGCCCGCCCCGGTCGCGCGTGCGGAGCCGCAGAACGGCGGGATCAGCCGCGACGAGCTACGGGCGCTGATCCTCGACGAGCTGCGAGAGCTGGTGCGGTCGTGACGCGCGACGACCGCCGGGGGTCCTGATGGCCGAGCTGCGCTCCGCGATCTTCATCGACCAGCTCCAGCCGCAGACCATGTGCTACCTCGGCACGTGGATCCGCGGGCGGCTGCCGCGGACGGGGATGGCGGCGGCGGTGATCGAGGTCGCCCCGGGGCTCGACATCGAGCCGCTGACCGACGTCGCGATCAAGCACACGCCGCTCCAGCCGGGCATCCTCGTGGTCGAGCGCCAGTTCGGCTACCTGGAGTTCCACTCGCGCTCGACCGCCGCCGTGCGCAGCGCCAGCGACGCGGTGCTGCAGGCGCTCGATGCCTCGCCCGCCCAGGCGACGAAGCCGCAGATCCTCGCCTCGACGCTCGTCTCGCGGCTCGACCACCAGCACACGTTCCTCATCAACCGGAACAAGCTGGGGTCGATGGCGCTGCCCGGCGAGTCGCTGTTCGTGCTCGAGATGCAGCCGGCGTCGTACGCGATCCTCGCCGTCAACGAGGCCGAGAAGGCGGCGCGCATCAAGGTCGTCGACTACCGCATGATCGGCGCGACCGGGCGCGTGTACATCACCGGCGAGGAGTCCGACGTGCGCGCCGCGGGCGAGGCGGCGACCGGGGCGCTGGAGGCGGTCGGATGAGCGACGCGGCGCGCGACCTGCTGCGAGAGCTGCTCGCCGAGGCGCTGGCCAACGGGAACGGCGAGGCGGCAACGGTGCCGCCACCGCCGGTCGCCGCCGTCCACCGCCCGTCGACGTGGTCGCAGCCCGCGGCGCCCGGCGAGGTGATCGGGAACGGGGCGTCGGCCCCGACCGCGATCGGGAACGCGTCGTCGGCCCGGACCGAGGCCGTGCGCATCGAGAGCGACGCGGACCTCGCGGCGTTCGTGGGCACGGTGCTGGATCGCGCCGACGACATCCGTGCCGGCCGCCTGCGGTTCACGCTCGGCGGCGGCGCGACGAACACCGCGGCGAACCCACAGGGTGTCGTGCGCGTCGCGCGCGGGGCGGTGACCGAGCGGATGGTCAAGAAGGCCGCGGACGCCGGCGGCCGGCTGGTGCTGGGGCCGGGCGCCGTGCTCACCCCGCTGGCGCGGGAGAAGGCGCGGGCATTGGGGATCGACATCGAACGGGAGCGCTGATGCTGAGAGCGACGGTCACGGGCTCCGTATGGATGACGCGGCGGGTCGACTCGCTGCCCAGCGGCGCTCTGCTGGAGGTCAAGACGGACGACGGGGCGACGCTGGTCGCGTTCGACGTCCTCGGCAGCGGCCAGGGCGAGCGCGTCCTGGTGGCGACGGGGTCGGTGGCCTCGGGCTACTTCAGCCCCGAGCATCCGCCGCTCGACGCACTGATCATCGGTTCGCTGGACGAACAAGGAGAGGAGCAGCCATGAACGAAGCGCTCGGCATGATCGAGACGAAGGGCTACGTCGCGGCGCTGGCCGCCGCCGACGCGATGGTGAAGGCGGCGAACGTCACCATCGTCTCGCGGGAGGAGGTCGGCGACGGCCTCGTGGCGGTGGTCGTGCGCGGCGACGTCGGCGCGGTCAAGGCCTCGACCGAGGCCGGCGCGGAGACGGCAGGGTCGGTCGGCGAGCTGGTCTCCGTCCACGTCATCCCACGTCCGCACAACGAACTCGGGAAGCACTTCACGGCCTCCGCCGCCTGATGGCGAACGTGGCCGGGCGCGACGACCGGCAGGGCCCGGCGTGAACGTCGAGCTGCGCGTCTACCTGCCGATCCCGGACCTCGGGCGGCAGTTCGCGGCGTACCTGGGGACGCCGATGCGCGCGCGCGGCTACCCGCCGATCGAGGGCGACCACGCGCTGATCGTCGAGGTCGCGCCGGCGCTCGCGATCGAGCGGATCATCGACCTCGCGCTCAAGGCGGTCCCCGAGGTCGAGCCCGGCATCCACTTCGTCGAGCGCCAGTTCGGCGTGCTCGAGGTCCACTCGCGCGACCCGCAGGACGTGCAGCGAGCGGGCGAGGCGATCCTCGCAGGCATCGGCGCGACGCCCGAGGACGGCCTTCGACCCCGCATCCTCTACACCGACGTCATCGAGGACGTCACCGACCAGCACGCCGTGATCGTCAACCGCAACCGCGAGGCGTCGATGCTGCTGCCCGGCCAGACGCTCCTCGTGGTCGAGATGGTCCCGGCGCTGTTCGCCGCCGTCGCCGCCAACGCCGCCGAACGCGCCGCGCCCGATCTCACGCTCGTGACCGTCTCGATGATCGGCGCCGCCGGCCGCGTCTATCTCGCCGGCTCGACCGCGGATATCGTGCGCGCACGCGAGGAGATCACGCGGGTGCTGGAGGACGTCGCGGGACGCGAACATTGATCATCGACGATCTGGCCACGGAGGCGCTGACGCGCTTCGGATTGTCGCCGGCGGCGACGGCCGACCTCTGCAACGTCTCCGAGAACCACACCTACCGCGTCGAGGACCCCGAGAACGGGACGTTCGCGCTGCGCGTCCACCGGCCCGGCTACCGCACCGCGCACCAGATCGAGTGCGAGCTGGACTGGGTCGACGCCCTCCGCGAGGACGGTGCCGTCGACACCTGCGTCCCGGTCGCCGCGCCCGGCGGTGAGCGGGTCGTGAACGTCGGCACCCACAACGTCGTCCTGTGGGAATGGCTGCCGGGCGCCGAGCCGGACCCGTCCGGCGACGACGTCATCGACGGCTTCCGGACGCTCGGCGCCGTCTCCGCCCGCATGCACGCGCACACGCGCACGTGGACGACACCGCCCGACTTCGACCGCCCGATCTGGGACTTCGAGCACACGCTGGGCCCGAGCGGCTACTGGGGCCTGTGGCAGGACGGCCTCGGGATGGGCGCCGAAGAGCTGGCGCTGCTCGAGCGGCTCGCCGCGACGATCGAGTCGCGCCTGCGCGCCTACGGGCAGGGCGCCGACCGCTTCGGCCTCGTCCACGCCGACATCCGGCTCGCCAACCTGCTGGTCGACGACGGCCACGTCCGGGTCATCGACTTCGACGACTGCGGCTACGCCTGGTTCATGTACGACTTCGCGACCACGGTGTCGTTCATGGAGGAGCACCCGCGCGTGCCGGAGCTGCGCGACGCATGGCTGGAGGGCTACCGCTCGGTCGCGCCGCTCGACGCAGCCGACGAGGCCGAGCTCGACACGTTCGTGATGCTGCGCCGCCTGCTGCTGGTGGCCTGGATCGGCTCGCACCACACGTTCGCCACCGAGGCGGCGGAGCTCGGCGCCGGCTTCACCTCCGTCACCTGCGAGCTGGCGGAGCGCTATCTCTCGACTCGATAGGAGGTCGCAGGTGTTCACACCCCTCACCGGCCGCACCGTGCTCGTCACCGGCGGCACCAAGGGCATCGGCAAGGGCATCGCGCGCGTCTTCGCGAACGCGGGCGCGAACGTCGTGCTCGCGGCCCGCGGCGACGAGGCCGGCAACGCGGCCGCGGCCGAGCTCGGGGGCACCTACGTGCGGGCCGACGTCGGCGTCGCGGCCGACTGCGAGCGGATGGCGGCGGAGGCCGTCGAGCGGCACGGCGGGATCGACGTCCTGTGCGCGAACGCCGGCGTGTTCCCCGACGCCAAGCTCGAGGACATGACCGAGCAGGACATCGACGCGATCTTCGCGACCAACGTCAAGGGCACGATGCTCGCGGTCAAGGCGTGCATGCCCGCGCTCGAGCGCAGCGGCCACGGGCGCGTGATCCTCACCTCCTCGATCACGGGGCCGATCACGGGCTACCCGGGCTGGTGCCACTACGGCGCGACCAAGGCGGCGCAGCTCGGCTTCCTGCGCACGGCGGCGATCGAGCTCGCGCCGAAGGGGATCACGATCAACGCGGTCATGCCCGGCAACATCGAGACCGAGGGGCTCGACGAGCTGGGGCCGGAGTACCGCGAGAAGATGGAGTCCTCGATCCCGCAGCGCAAGCTCGGGAAGGTCGAGGACATCGGCTACGCGGCGCTGTTCCTGGCCACCGACGAGGCCGGCTACATCACCGGCCAGACGATCGTCGTCGACGGCGGCCAGGTGCTGCCCGAGTCGATGATGGCCATGGAGGCGATGTAGCACGTGGAGCTATCCCTCGGCCCGACCGCACGCGAGGCTCGCGATCGGCTGCTCGCCGAGGTGGAAGCGGCGCGCCCCGGAGCGCGCCTGGGGACCGAGCGTGAGCTGGCCGAGCGGCTCGGCGTGGCGCGGTCGACGGTGCGCGCCGCGCTCGCCGACCTCGAGCGCAGCGGCGTCGTACGGCGCGTGCGCGGGCGGGCCGGCGGGATCTTCGTCGCCGAGCGGAAGGTCGAGCGCGACCTGACCAGCCTCGCCGGGCTGCCGTACTACCTGCGCCGCCAGGGCTTCGAGTCCGACGCCCGGGTGCTGTCCACGGCGACGCTCGAGGCCGACGCGGAGACGGCGGCCGTCCTCGACACCGACGTCGTGCTCGAGGTCGTCCGGGTCCGGCTCGCGGACGGCGAGCCGATCTCGCTCGAGCGCGCGAGCTTCCCGGCGGACCGCTTCCCCGGCCTGCTGGACCGGTCCCTGGCCGGCGGGATCTACGAGCTGCTGCAGGCTGAGTACGAGCTGGTGCCCGGCGAAGCGGAGGAGCGGATCGAGGTCGTCGCCGCCGGGGCGACCGAGGCACGGCTGCTCGGCATCGCGCGCGGGGCGCCGCTGCTCGCGGTCGCGCGCACGACGTGGGACGCCGAAGGGCGGCCGTTCGAGCGCTCGCACGATCTCTTCCGCGCCGACCGTGCACGGATCGTCGTGCGAGCGCGTTCCGTAGGAGCGGCGGTGCATGTCTTGTAACGCTTGCCACAGCATGCACGCAGATGGTTCAATGCCACAAGTCGTCGGACAACTTTGGGTCGAGAGGGGAGCTGATGTCAACCACCCAGCCGGATACGCGGGTCGAGGCACGCCACGAGGGCATGGTCGAGTCGGTGCTGGTCGCCGACTCCGGCGTCGACCGTCTCAAGCCGGGCGCCATCGGCCTGCTGGGCGTGATCTTCATCGCGGTGACGGGCGCTGCCCCGATCTCCGCGATGCTGTTCAACGTCCCGTTCGCCACAGGCTTCGGCACCGGGCTCTACACGCCGGCCGCGTTCCTGTTCGCGACGATCATCCTCACGATCTTCTCGATCGGCTACATCGCGATGGCGCGCAAGATCCGCGCGACGGGCGGCTTCTACACGCTCATCTCGCACGGCCTCGGTCGTGAGCTCGGCCTCGCGACCGGCATCTGCGGGGCGCTCGCCTACACGCTGTTCGAGGTCTCATTGCTGGGCGGCTTCTCGTACTTCGCGGTGACGAACTTCAACTCGTGGTTCGGCTGGGAGGTGCCGTGGGTGTTGTTCGCGATCGGCGCCGCCCTGCTGATCAGCGTCCTGTGCTGGTTCGACGTCGAGCTGTCCGTGAAGGTGCTCGGCACCGCACTGATCGGCGAGCTCATCATCCTCGCGATCTTCGATCTCGCGGTCTTCGGGTCGGGCGGCAGCGAGGCCGACGGCATCCAGTGGGAAGCCTTGAACATGTTCCAGCTGACCGATCCGGGCGTCGGTCTGGCCGCGGGGGTCGGCCTCTTCCTCGCCTTCTGGTCATGGGTGGGATTCGAGGCGGTGCCCAACTACGCCGAGGAGTCGCGTGACCCGAAGCGGATCGTCGTCAGGGCGACGCTGATCTCGGTCGTCGGCCTGGGGATCCTCTACGTCATCACGTCGCTGGCCTTCGTCTCCGCGTACCCGGAGTCGTCGCTCATCGAGGACGCGCAAAACCCGGCCGGTCCGTTCTTCCTCGCGATGGGCGAGTACGGCAATCAGTTCTTCGTGCACGTGATGGAGGTCTTCATCCTCACCGGCTCGTTCGCGTGCGCGATGGCCTTCCACAACGCGGCCATGCGCTACTACTACGCGATGGGGCGGGAGTCGATTCTGCCCAAGGCGCTGGGAAGGACGCACGCCACGCACAAGTCGCCGCACGTGGCCAGCGTGTTCCAGACGGTGATCGCCCTGGCGCTCGTGCTGGCCTGGGGCGTCGGCTCCGGGTTCGGCTTCGCCGACGGGTTCGACACCGCCTACGTCCGCATCTACACGATGATGGCCGTGCAGGGCGTGGTCTGGCTGATGGCCATCCAGACCGTGTGCGCACTGGCGGTGATCGTCTGGCACCGGCGCCACAAGCACCCCGACTCCTTCTGGGTCGTTGTCGTCGCTCCGATCATCGCCATCGCCGGCCAGGTGTTCGCGCTCTACCTGCTGTTCAAGAACATCGACGTGCTGGCCGGCACGATCGGCTACGTCGACCTGATCGCCCCGTTCGCCGTCATCGGCGTGGCGATCGCGCTCGGCTATGCGTTCTGGCTCAAGCGGACTGACCGCAAGAAGTTCGACATGATCGGGCGGATGATCGACGAGGGGGTCACCGCGCCGTAACGACTTCAGGCCGCCGGGGCGCTGGCACCGGCGGCCTCGAGCGCCACCGAGAGCTGCCCGCTCAACGGCGCGCCCTCCACGAGCACGCCCTCCAGAGCCGCCGTGCCGATCGTGAACCCCCACGCCCCACACCCCTCCAACGCGCGGATGCGCGCAACCGAATCGACCGAGCCGGCGCAGATCACCGGCAGGTCGTTTGCCGCGACGACTGCCCGGACCAGGGCCTCGACGTCGCCGTCGTACCGGTACGCGAGAAGGTTGATCCCGTCGACCCCGAGCGAGGCCGCGCGCTCGGTGTCGGCCACGATCTCCTCGATCGTGCCGCGCAGGAGGCAGGGGTGCCCGACGATCTGCCCGACATACGGCCAGAACTTCACGCCGGTGCCGGCCAGGATCTCCTGCACCGGCTCGATCAGCGTGCCGCCGATCAGGTTGTCGGGGCGGATCTCGGCGGCCACGCGGGCCGACTCGAGCGTCGCCTCCTCGGTCTCGGACACGACCTCGAGGTAGGTCGTATGGCCGTTGGAGCGGATGTCGTCCATCAGCGCGGCGAGCTCGTCGCGGGAGAGCCCGAGGTCCTTGCAGCCCACGTGCCGGAGGCCCGTCCCGGCGACCGAGGCGTAGACCTCGCGTGCGTCCGAGAGGGTCACGTCGTCGCGGGTCAGCATGAAGATGAACTCGATCATTCGGGCCTCCGGATGCCGCGCTCCGCGGGCGTAGTTGTCTGACAACTGGTACGCTACCACCGGTCCGATCGACGAGGAGGGGAAGTGCGCGCAGCGATCTGGAATGGGCCGGGAAGCATGGAGATCGGCACCGCTCCGGATCCCGCGTGCCCTGAGGACGGCGTGCTCCTGCAGGTCCTCGCGTGCGGCGTCTGCGGCACCGACGTGCGCTCCTTCTACAACGGCGACCGCCGGATCGAGGCGCCCTGGGTGCTCGGGCACGAGATCTCGGGCGAGGTGCTCGAGGTCGGCCCGCGGGCGGAGGCCGAGGTCGAGGCGAGCGGGATCGCGGTCGGCGACGCGGTCCACTGCATCTCCACGCTGTGGTGCGGCATGTGCCGGATGTGCCGCGGCGGCGCCGAGAACCTGTGCCTCAACGGCGAGCTGATGGGCTTCGATCATCCGGGCGCGTACGCGGACCGGGTCGCGATTCCCAACATCGCGCTCAAGAACCTGTTCCGGATCCCGGACGGCCTCTCCCCGGCGCACGCGACGTTCGCCGACCCGCTGTCCGACGTCATCTGCGGCCACAAGGACATCGCGATCGGGCTCGACGACGCGGTCGTGGTGATCGGCGCCGGCCCCGTCGGCACCGCCCACGCGGCCCTGGCCCGGCTCCAGGGCGCCGGCCAGGTGCTGCTGCTCGAGCGTGCCGCGCCGCGGCTCGAGCTCGCGCGCGCCATCCTCCGCGACGAGCGCGTCGAGTACGTCGACACCGACGACGTCGACGGCAACGCGGCGGTCATGCGCGCGACGGCGGGCTTCGGCGCCGACGTGGTGATCGTCGCCTGCTCGAGCGACGCCGCGCAGCAGGAGGCGATGGAGATGGCCGCCCCGCGCGGCCGCGTCCTCTTCTTCGGCGGCCTGCCGAAGGGGACGACGCACATCGAGTTCCCCTCGAACGTGCTCCACTACCGCGAGGTGCAGGTCCACGGCTCGTACGCCTCGCGGCACCGCGACCAGGTCGCGGCGCTCGACATGCTCGCGGCCGACGCCGGCGGCATCCGCTCCGTGGTCTCGGACGTCATCGCGCTCGACGACACGCCCGACGCCTTCCCGCGCATCCGCGCCGGCGAGGCGCTCAAGGTGGTGGTCGCTCCATGAGGGGACCCCGCCTGCGCCACAGCCTCGCGCAGGAACTGCGCGCGCGCATCCTGGCCGGCGAGTGGCAGCCCGGGGAGAGGCTCCCGTCCGAGCCCGAGCTGGCGCGGCGCCGGACCGTCTCGCGGTCGTCGATGCGCGCGGCGATCACGGTTTTGGAGGAGGACGGCTTCGTCAGCCGCCGCCACGGCTCCGGCACGTACGTCATCGCGCGGCCGACGCTGCCGAGCGACCTCGGCCGCAACTTCGGCGTCTCCTCGCTGATCCGGCACAGCGGGATGGAGCCGGGCTCGGTCGAGGACACGTCCGGTGCGATGCCTGCGCCGGAGGAGGTCGCGGCGGTGCTGGGCGTCGAGCCCGGCGAGCCGGTGAGCGCACTCAGCCGCGTCCGGACGGCCGACGGCCGCCGGGTCGTCGACGTCACGGATTGGTGCCGGGTGGACCACATCCCGCCCGAGGAGCTGCCCGCGATCGCCGCCGGCTCGATCTACGAGGCGTTGGCCGAGCGCGGACTCGCGGTCGACCACGGGGTGGCGACGCTGACCCCGCGCAACGCCGACGAGGAGCTCGCGCGCCGCCTCGCCGTGCCGACTGGGACGCTCCTGCTCACGTTCGACCAGGTCGACAGCACGGCCGACGGCGTCGCCGTGCTCGTCTCGCGCGAGCACCACGTCGCCGACGCGTTCACGTTCAGGCTGCTGCGCCGCGGCCCCGGGGAGGACGTGCACTGACCGCCCCGCTCGTCGTCGGCGTCGACGTCGGCTCGCAGGGGACCTGCGCGCAGGCACTGGAGCCCGACGGGACGCTGGTCGCGACGAGCTACGCCCCGCACGCCCTGTCGTATCCGCGCGCGGGCTGGGCCGAGCAGGATCCGGCCGAGTGGACCGCGGCGCTGGTCAGCACGCTCACCGACGTACGCGCGCAGACCGCGGGGCGCGAGATCGTCGCGCTCTCGTTCGGCTCGCAGCTCGACGGGCTCGTGGCTGCGGACGGCGACGGCGACCCGCTCCGGCCGGCGCTGATCTGGTGCGACCGGCGGGCGGGGGAGGAGTGCGCGGCGGCGGCCGAGCGGACCGACCCCGATCGCCTGCGCGAGCTCACCGGCTGCAACCTCGACCCGGGGCACGTCGGGGCGAAGATCGCGTGGCTGGCGCGCAACGAGCGCGACACATTCGAGCTCGCGTCGGTGTTCGCGCTGCCGGGATCGTGGGTGGCGTGGCAGGCGTCGGGCACGCTTGCGGTCGACCCCTCGAACGCCTCGTCGACCGGCCTGCTCGACCCGCGCACGCGCGAATGGGTCGCCGAGGCATCCGCGGCGTTCGACATCGACCACGAGCGGCTCCCTCCGGTGCTCCCGCCCCACACCGTGCTGGGGCCGATCCGCGACTGGCTCCGCGACGCGACGGGGCTGGACCCCGAGACGCAGGTGGTGCTGGGAGCGGGCGACGAGATGGCGGCGACGCTCGGCGCCGGCGTGGTGGAGCCGGGCGTCGTGTGCGACGTCATGGGCACCGCCGAGCCGGTGTGCGCGGTGGTCGCCGAGCCCGCGTTCGACCCGACCGGCCTGGTCGAGCTCCACCCCCATGCGGACCCGGACACCTGGCTGCTGGAGAACCCCGGCTGGCTGTCCGGCGGTGCCTACCGCTGGTTCCGCGACGAGCTCGGCGGCCCGGAGGCGGCGCGGGCGAAGGAGAGCGGCGCCGACGTCTACGAGCTGCTCAACGCGCTCGCCCAGTGCGCGCCGCCGGGCGCGGGCGGCGTCACGTGGGTGCCGGCGCTGGCGGGCGCGATGGCGCCTGAGTGGAACGCCGACGCGCGGGCGGCGTGGTTCGGGATGACCGCCGCGCACGGCCGCGCGCACCTGGCGCGGGCGCTGCTCGAGGGCAACGCGCTGGCGCTGCGCGACGTCATCGAGGCGATCGCGGGGGCCGGCCACGCGCCGAGCGACGTCGTGTGCGTGGGCGGCGGCGCCAAGGGCCACCTGCTGCTCGAGCTGCGCGCGCACATCACCGGGCTGCCGGTGTGCCGGCCGGAGGACGTCGAGACCACCGCCCGCGGCGCGGCGATGCTCGCCGCCGCCGGTGCCGGCCTGCACGCCACGGTGGCCGACGCCGCTCGGGCGATGGCGGGCGAGCGGCGCGAGCCGGTGCGGCCAGACGCCGATCTGCGGGAGGTCTACGACGACCTCCACCGCCGCCACCTCGCGCTCTACGCCGCGCTGCGACCCCTGTTCAACGGAGCGCCGTGAACCTCGATCCCGGCACGCGCCGCCGCGCGATCGCGGCCGCGACCTCGGGCGAGTTGGACGTCCTGGTGGTGGGGGGCGGCATCACCGGCGCGGGTGCGGCGCTCGACGCCGCCACGCGCGGGCTGCGCGTCGCGCTCGTCGAGGCGCGCGACCTCGCGGCCGGGACCTCCAGCGCGTCGAGCAAGCTCATCCACGGCGGTCTGCGCTACCTCGAGATGGGCGACATCGGGCTGGTCCGCGAGGCGCTGCGCGAGCGCGAGCTGCTGCTGACGCGGCTCGCCCGCGGGGTCGTGGAGCCCGTGCCGTTCCTGTGGCCGCTGCGCGGCCGGGTGTGGGAGCGCGCCTACCTGGGCGCCGGGCTGATCCTCTACGACACGATCGGCGGCGCGCGCTCGGTCCCCCGCCACCGCCACCTCAGCCGGCGCGGCGCGCTGGCGGTGGCCCCGGCGCTGCGCCCGGACGCGCTCGTCGGCGCCGTCCAGTTCCACGACGCCGCGGAGGACGACGCGCGGATGGTGGTCGAGGTCGCGCGCACGGCCGCCGCGCACGGCGCGCACATCGCCACGCGCGTGCGGGTCATGGGCTTCCGCAGCCCGGGCGAGGTCGAGGCGATCGACGAGGAGACCGGTGAGGCGCTGCTGCTGCGCGCGCGCCACGTCGCCGGCGCCGCGGGCGTGTGGACCGACGGGCTGCGCGACCTGGCGGGCGGGACGTCGTCGCGCCGGATCGTCCCCTCCAAGGGCGTCCACGTCTTCGTCGCCCGCGAGCGCCTGCCGATGGAGACCGGCCTGTTGGCCGCGCACCGAGAAGAGCGTCCTGTTCGTGATCCCGTGGCAGGGCGGGTGGCTGATCGGCGACACCGACACCCCGTGGCGCCACGGGCCGGACACGCCGGTGGCGACCGGGGCCGACGTCGACTACCTGCTCGCGCGCACGAACGCGCTGCTGGCCGAGCCGCTGCGGCGCGATGACGTCCACGGCGTGACCGCCGGGCTGCGCCCGCTCGTCGCCGAGGGCGCGCGCAGCGACACGACGCGGATCAGCCGCAAGCACGTGGTGGAGTCGCCGGCGCCGGGGCTGACGACGATCGCCGGCGGCAAGTACACGACGTACCGCGTGATGGCCGCCGACCTGATCGACGCCGTGGCACCCGGCACGCGCTCGGTGACCCGCGACGTCCCGTTCGCGGCTGACCGGTCGGGAGAGCTGGCGGCGCTGGTGGCGGCGCGGCCCGAGCTCGGCGACCCGCTCGCCGGGTTGCATATCCGGGCCGAGGTGGTCCACGCGTGCACGCACGAGGGCGCGCTGCACCTCGAGGACGTGCTCGAGCGGCGGACCCGGCTCGCGCTCACGTCGCCTGACCGCGGCTTGGCCGCCGCAGAACCGGCCGCCTCGCTGATGGCCGGCGCGCTCGGCTGGAGCGCGGAGCGGACGCGCGACGAGGTCGAGGCCTACCGCGCACGGGTCGCCGCCGCCCGCGCCGGCGAGGCCGAGCGGGACGACGCCGCCGCGCTCCGCGCCTACCGCGCCGCGCTGGCGGAGCGAACCGCCGTCGCGCGGTGACCCTCGCGCCACGATCCGTCCGGGGCTACCCCGTGACGCTCGTGCTCGGGCTCGACCAGGGCACGTCGAGCACGCGCTGCGTGGTGCTGGACGAGGAGCTCGCCGAGCGCGGGGCGGCGTCGGTGCCCGTCTCGTGCTCGTTCCCCGGCCCGGGGCTCGTCGAGCAGGACCCGGAGGCGCTCGTGCGGTCCGCGGTCGAGGCGATCGCGGGGACGGGCGCCCGGCCCGCCGACGTCGCCGCGCTCGGCATCGCCAACCAGACCGAGACGTTCGTCGTATGGGACCGTGCCACCGGGCGCGCGGTCCACCCGGCGATCGTCTGGCAGGACCGGCGCACTCAGGGCACCTGCGACGCGCTGCGCATGCATGCCTCATTCGTCCGTGAGCGCACCGGCCTCGAGCTCGACGCCACGTTCCCGGCGACCAAGCTGCGCCGGCTGCTCGACGACCTCGGCGACGGCGACCTCGCGTACGGCGACGTCGCCTCCTGGCTGCTGTTCCGGCTCGCCGGCATCCACGTCTGCGACGCCGGCAACGCGGGTCGCTCGCTCCTGTGCCCGCTCGGCGGCGCGGACTGGGACGACGAGCTGCTCGAGCTGTTCGGGATCCCGCGGGCGATGCTCCCGCCGATCGTCGACTCGGACCGGATCGAGGCCGAGACCGCCGACGGCATCCGCATCGCCGCGGCGGCCGGCGACCAGCAGGCCTCGCTGTTCGGGCTCCGCTGCTGGGAGCGCGGCTCGGCCAAGGTCACGCTCGGCACCGGCGCGTTCGTGCTCGCCAACGCCGGCGGCGACCCGCCGCGCCCGCCGGACGGCATCCTCGCCTCGTGCGCCTGGCGCCGCGCCGGGTCGACCAGCTACGCCCTCGAGGGCTTCATCCCGACCGCCGGCGCCGCGGTCGACTGGTTCGGGCGGGTGGGCGCCCTGCCCGCGGGCCGCGAGCTCGACGTGCTGCTGCGCGAGTCGGAGCCGGGCGTCGTGTGCGTCCCGGCGCTGCAGGGCTTCGGCAGCCCGAGCTGGGACGCCGGCGCGCGAGGAGCGCTCCTGGGGATCAGCCTCGGCACGACCCGCGCGGACGTCGCCCGCGCGGTGGTCGACGGCGTCCTGCACCAGGTGGCCGACGCCGTCGACGCGATCGGCACGCTCCAGACCCTGCGCGTCGACGGCGGCCTGTCGCGCTCGGACTGGATCGCCCAGCGCCTCGCCGACCTCGCGGAGGTCCGCGTCGAGCGCACCGCCCGCCCCGACTCGACCGCGCTCGGCGCCGCGACGATGGCCGGCCTCGCCGCGGGCGTGTGGGACTCGCCCGAGGCGCTGCCGGAGATCGCGTTCGACCTCGTCGCCGAGCCCGCCCTCGACCCCGCCGATCGGGCCGTCGAGCGCGAGCGCTGGGCCGCGGCGCGCGAGCTCGTCGCGAGCTGGCGAACCTAGAGCAGCGCTTCGGCCAGCGCGCGGTAGTCGGCGATCGGCGATGCCCCGTGGCCGAGCGGCTGCAGGCACACGTGATCGGCGCCCGCGTCGAGGTGCGCGCGGACCGCCTCGGCGATCTGCGCGGCGGACCCGTGCGGGATGATCGCGTCGATCAGCCGGTCGCTGCCGCCGTCCGCGAGGTCGGTCTCCGTGAAGCCGAGCCGTAGGAGGTTGCGGGTGTAGTTGCTGCGGCGCAGGTAGCCGGCGGCGTAGGCCCGGGCGATCTCGCGCGCGGCCTGCGGGTCGGTCTCGACCACCACGGCGACCTCCGGCGCGAGCAGCGCGTCAGGGCCGATGCGCTCGCGCGCGATCCGCGTGTGCTCGACCGGCACGAAGTAGCTGTGCGCGCCGAGCGACCGCTGGGCGGCGAGGTCGAGCATCTTCGGGCCGAGCGCCGCGAGTGCCCGCTCGTCGCGCGGGACCGGAGGGTCGCCGCCGTCGAGGCCGTCGAGGAACGCTTGCATCGTGGCCAGCGGCGTCCGGTACTCGCTGGTGGCCTCGGGGTGGCCGATGCCGATCCCGAGCAGGAAGCGGCCGTCGAACGCGTCCTGGAGCTCGGCGTGGCCGGGCGCGACGTCGGCCGGCTCGTGGCGCCAGACGTTGAGGATGCCGGTGGCGACCGTCAGCGTGCTGGACGCCGCCAGGAACGGCCGCGCCTGCTCGATCGACGGACTGCCGCCGAGCCACAGCGCCGAGTATCCGAGTGCCTCGATCTCGGGCACCGTCTCGACGCCCTCATGGTGCAGCTTCCAAATCCCGATCTGGCCGAGCGTCACGACCGCGGTTCTATCAGGGCGCAGGCCGGAGGAACCCCTCGCGCATCAGGCGGCGGACGAGCACGAGGCGCCCATCGATGTCGAGCGTGGCGGGCAGGTCGGTGGCCGTGAACGGCCGGCTCGCGGCGGCGATCGCCGTCAGCGCCTCGCGGGCGACGGCGGGGAACCGGACCTCCTTGCCCTCGAAGCGGAGCGTCGTGTCCTCGAGGTCGGCGATCACCGTGGCGCGCCGCTCGACGAGGTCGTCCGGCTGCAGGGTCGTGGCCGCGCGCATGGCGGTCAGCTGGCCGTCGAGGATCGGGCGCCGGCTGTCGACGAACCGGCGGCGGGCTCGCCGCGCCACCGCGTCCGGGTCCAGGCGGGCGGCCAGCCGCTCGACCAGGGCGTCGGGCAGCGCGCCGCCGGCGGCGATCCCGCGGCGGAACTCGGGGTCGTCGCCGCAGTCGTCGAGGGCGGCGCGGAGGGCGTCGAGCCGCGCCGGCGGGTGAAGGCCGATCGTCAGGTGCAGCGAGTCGTCCTCCTGGGCGACCGCCTCGTGCGGCCACCCGCGCGGGAGGTACAGCGTGTCGCCGGGCTGGAGCGTGAGCTCGTCGACGGGCGGGCCGGGGTCGCCGAGGTCGGGCGACCAGCGCTGGGTGCTCAGCGGCAGTTCGACAACCGGCTCGTAGATCCGCCAGCGCTTCGTCCCGGCCACCTGCAGCACGAACACGTCGTGCGTGTCGTGGTGGACCGCGAAGCCCTGGGCGCTTGCCGGGGTCGCGTACGCATTGGCCTGGACCGGGAAGCCGAGCTCGCGCTCGAGCCCGCGGCAGTACAGCGCCGCCGGGTGCCAATGCAGGTGCAGCGCCTGGAGGACGATCGTGGCGCCGGCGTCGTGGGCGGCGGCGACCCGATCCACGCGCGCGAGGCCGTCGAAGCTCCCCGGCCGCCACGTGATGCTCTCCGTGTACTCGGTGGCAGGCAGCGGCGCGCCGTCCGCGACGAGGCGGAACGCCGGCATGCGGATGCCGGTCTCGCAGACGAGGCGCTCGACGTCGGCGGCCGACAGGATGCCGTCGAACCGCCCGGGCTCTGCGCGCGGGATCGTCAGCGGGCGGCGCTCGAAGGAGTGGGCGAGGAAGTCGGTCAGGCTGACGGGATCGAGCGTCAGCCCGACCGCGTCAGGCGGCGGCGTCGTCGCCGGTGTCGGACGTGTCGCTGGTGTCGCCGCTGTCGTCGCCGGTGTCCCCGCTGTCGTCGCCCGTGTCCGAGGTGTCCGACGTATCGCCGGTGTCGTCCCCCGTGTCGGAGTCGTCGGCTGCGATGGCGGTGATGGTGCCGACCCGACGGGTCTCGATGTCGTCATCGCTCAGTGTCGTCGGCTGGTCGTCGGATGCGGGCACGGTGGGCCTCCTGTCGTATGAGAGGGATAGTAGGCCGAGTCGCTCCGCGTCGCCCGCCTCGACCTTCACGGCCGACGAAGCGTCCTGACCGCTAACGGTCTCGCTCTACCGGACCTTCGTCCAGTCTTTGCCAGGGTTGACCTGCGGCGACGAACAGCTCGTCTGCGATGGTCGCACGCACTCCCAAAGCGTCACCATGGACGTCACGAACGCTCCGTGGGGCGCGTGGGACGCACTCCAGGCCGGCATGGCGTGGGTGCAGTGGTGCATCGTCGAGGAGGCCGAGAACGGCGAGTTCGTCAGCGATCAGCGCTGGGTGACCGTCAAGTAGTAGTCACGGCCCGAGGACCGGCTCGTCGAGGCGCGACCTGCGCATCGTGCGAGCCGGTCCGCGAGCCGCTCAGCGACGAGCACCCCGTCCCCGCGCTCTGACCGGACAGGCCCGCGAGTAGGTACGGCTAACCCCCGAATGTCTCCGGTCAGGGATGAATTGCGAGGGGTGATGGCGTCTAACTTGGCATGACCCGCCGGCTCTATCAGCTCGATGCTTGGCGCAGCACGCCGTACGACGCCGTGATCGTCGGCGGCGGGCCCGCGGGTCTGAGCGCGGCGCTCGTGCTGGGCCGGGCGCGGAAGCGGGTGCTCGTGGTGGATAACGATCGGCCGGCGAACGCGGTCTCGCAGGGTGTCGGCGGGCTGCTCGGGCATGATCGGGTGAGGCCGGCGGACCTGCGCGACAGCGGGCGGCGTCAACTCCGGGAGCATGCGGACGTCGAGCTCCGTCCGGGCGCCGTCGAGGACGCCGAGCGGATCGGGGATCTGTTCGTTGTGAGGCCGACGGACGGGCCGTCCGTGCGCGCCCATGCGATCGTGCTGGCCCACGGGCTGCGCTACGACCCGCCGCCGCTGCCCGGGATCGAGGCACTGTGGGGGCGGTCGGCGTTCCATTGCGCGTTTTGCGACGGCTGGGAAGTGCGCGACCGGCCTCTAGCGTTTCACGGCCGCGGCGCGGCCGCCGTGCGCTCGGCGCTCGTGCTGTCAGGTTGGAGCAACGACGTCGTGCTGTGCACTGACGGCGCGCCGGACCCCGGCGGCGCGCTGCTGGCGGCAGCGGGCGTGCGAGTCCGGACGGAGCCGATCGCCGGGCTTGCCGGGAACGACGGCTGCCTCGAGCAGATCGAGTTCTCGCACGGCCCGGCCGAGCGGCGCGAAGCGCTGTTCGTGAACACGCGCCGGGACCAGCCGAATGGGATCGCGGCCGCGCTCGGCTGCGAGTTGACCGCGGCCGGGACGATCGTCACCGACGCCGACGGGCGGACGAACGTCGCGGGTGTGTACGCCGCCGGCGATGCCGCGACCGCGCATTCGCGGTCGGTGGCGAACGCGATCGGCACCGGGTCGCGCGTCGCGTACGCGGTAACGCTCGACCGTCTCGCGCCGGTCGCCGCCGCGGCCGCCTGAGCGTCAGCCGGCACAGCTCAGGCCCTGCAGGCCACGCGCGCGACAACGCTCCGCTCGTACGCATCGATCCGCTTCCGTAGCATCTCGTGCATGGACTTCGCGGCTCATCTGCACCGGATGGTCGACATCGAGGTTGTCGGCGAGCATCGTCTGCGGCTTGCGTTCGATGACGGCGTCAGCGGTGAGCTTGACGCCTCGAACTGGGATTGGAGTGGCGTCTTTGAGCCGCTTCGCGATCCTGTGTACTTCGGTCGAGTTGAGCTCGACCCGGAGCTCGGGACGATCAGCTGGCCCAATGGTGCCGATGTCGCGCCCGAAACGCTGCACCTCTGGATCGCGTCCGGACGCCAGAACGTCTCCGCGTAGGCGCGGACCTGGGTCGCGAGACATGCGTTGCGGCCGAGGGGCCGCCGCCGCGCTTTGCGCGGACGTTCCCGCGGGAACGCTTCCTGCCACCGAGACTGCCGACGCGGTATGTGCCGCCGAACGCGGTCTTGCGCCCGTGTCGCGGCGCGACGGAGGGTCCTGGCTGAGCCGCCGCGAGACGGCCGACCCCCTCGCGTGGGTGACCGTCGAGCGTGGCGAGGGCCGACGCGCCGCGCCTCTGGGGAACCGTGATGGATGCGTCCGGTTCCGGGCACCGGTCTTGCCGATCGCGGACGAAAGGTATTCCGGCCGCGACTCCGTCGTCGCGCACCTCGAGCTCGACGGACCGATCGTCACGGCGCTGTCCCGACCGGCCGGCTCCGGCCGACCCAAAGCAGGTGACGAGCGGCACTGTCGGTGTTGGATGCCCATGTCGTTGCGGTACGGGTCGGTGTCGAAGCAGGCGACCTCCCGCAGGCCCTGGTGGTCCGGCGCGGCCGGTGTCTCCGGGGCGAACTCGTCACCCGGGTGGTCGATCTTGGTGATGTCGACCACTCGCAGCCCGTCGATGTAGTTCGCGTTGTACATGTAGCGGCCGCGCGTGTAGAGGTTGTGCGCGGGCGCCCGGGTCTCGCCGTGGTAGACGGACTGCAGGACCGGATGCGTCAGGTCGGTCACGTCGAAGACCCGTGTGCGGGTTCGGCCCTGCGCCGCCGCCGAGCTGGAGCCGTTGTCGCTCTCGTCGTCGTGCAGGAAGTAGCGCTGGTCGGGCGTCAGCCATCCCTGGTGGCTGTAGGTGTTCGGCAGGCCTTCGAAGACGCTGCCCACCATCACCGGGTGCGACTTGTCGGTCACGTCGACGATCGTCAACGCGTCGACGAGTGCCGAGCTCGGGTTCGATGCGAAGCACAGTTCCCGCCCCGTGTAGTGCTCGTCGGGGCCGTGGTAGACGGTGTCCGCGTCGACGGTGACAGGCGCGTCGTCGTAGTCGATGTCCCGCAGCCGCGTGAGGTCGAAGACCTGGATGCCGTTGTCACGGTGGTCCTTGACGATGAACGCGTGATCCTTGTAGACCTTGATGTCGCTATGGAGCTCGGTGACGCCATGGGCGGGCAGGTTCGCGACGAAGCGTCCTCGTTCGGTCGCCGTCGAGATGCCGTGATGCACGAGAGGACGCATGACTTGATACGTCGCATGCGCCCGAGCACTCCAAGAGCGACGCGCCGGAATGGGGAGCGCGACCCATTCATCTCCGGCTCCGGCGCAGGCAGAATCTTCAGAACCTAGCGGCCATCCAGCTGCAGGAGTGAGGGTACGGCGATGTCGGGTGGCGCGCTCGTGTGGGGAGCTCGAGCGCTCCACCCGCGGCCGTCGATCGCACCCCATGAGCACGAAGCTGCAACGCGGCGAGTTTCGGGTCCTCGGCCAGGATGATCCGCTCACGCGCGCGACTTCGCGGCTCTCCGTCGCGGTCGAGCAGTGCTTCACCGTCTCGGGGTTGCTGGCGGTCGGCGTGTACGGGCTCATCGACGGGCTCTCGATCGGTTTACCGCTGGCTGTCGCCGCCACGACGGTGCTGATCGTGCTGCTCGGGCGCGTCGGCGCGCTCATCGAGTCGCGCAAGCACCGGGCGGTCGATCTGATCGCGGAGGGCCGAGGATCGCTTCCGGTTGAAGCCGTCGTGCGTGAACGGCGCCGGCTTCTCGACCCTTCCGATCGCGAGCGGCTGGCGCGGACGCTCGACGTGATCCGCGGCGAGGTCACTCGTCCAGGACCCTCGTGTCACCGGGTGGAGCCTCTCTACAACGTTTCGGTGGTCCGGGGCGTCGCATCAGAGCTCGGCGAGCTGGCGATCCTTATACGGAAAGGCGGCGGATTGCGCGGTCTCGCCCGCGCGGAGCAGCTTCTCACCGATAGCCGGTCACCGCTGTACGGCGAGAGCGAGGTGGTCCTTCATCAGGAGCTCGGCCGGATTCGCTTCCTGCTCGCGAGCGTGGACGGCGACCGTTCACCGGAATGGGGATCACTCCCCATTCCGAGTCGGCCGCCGCGCCCGTAGCTTCTGGACGGGTCCACCGAGAGCTGAGGTGACGGCCGTGCGAAGCCTCCGAAGGTTCCTCCGGAGAGAGCCGCCGAAGGAAACAGAGTGTCCGCGGTGCGGGGTGCCCGCGCCGCCGGGTGACGTTGTGTGCACCGCGTGCGGTTGGAACCTGCGTGACGCGTACCACGATCCGCTCGTCGAAGCGGACAAAGACACGGTCGCGGGCGACCGGGGCGCGTAGCCGCGGTCCTTCGACACCGCCACGGCGGGCGGGCAACAGGGCTAGCATCAGGCCCGGAGCGGCCCCTCGATGTCCCTGTTCCGCCGCGCAGTAGCAGTCAACGTCACGGTGCTCGTGACGGCCGCCCTGCTTCTCGCACTCTCGCCGGCCACCATCTCGGCGACCGTCACGCGGAGCGAGTGGATCGTCCTGGCGGCTGGGACGGCGGCGGTGATCGTCGTGAACCTGCTCTTGCTGCGACGGGTCTTCGGTCCGCTCGAGCGGCTGGAGCAGGCGATGGGCCGGGTCGATCCCTACGAGCCGGGCCGCCGGATCGGCGAGGGCCAGGGCGACCGCGAGATCGCCGGCGTGAGCAGGGCGTTCAACGCGATGCTCGACCGGCTCGAGCGTGAGCGCGCCGACGGCAGGCGCCGGGCGCTGCGCGCGCAGGAGGCGGAGCGCGGCCGGGTTGCTCGGGAGCTGCACGACGAGGTGGGTCAGCTGCTCACCGGAGTGGTGTTGCAGCTCGAGGGCCTCGCCGCTGCCGTCCCATCGGGAGACCGGAACGATGTGGCCGCGATCCAGGACAACGTGCGGGAGGGCGTCCAGACAGTGCGCGAGATCACGCGCGGTCTTCGCCCGCCGGCGCTCGACGAGTTCGGGCTTCGCGCGTCGCTGGTGGCCCTCGCCGCGGGGTTCGGCGAGCGCTCCGGGTTGAGGGTGCGTCATCGCATCGATCCAGAGCTGCCGGCGCTCGATGACGAGACTGAGCTCGCGCTCTATCGCGTCGCCCAGGAGGCGATGACGAACGTCGCTCGCCATGCCCGCGCGCGCGAGGCGGAGCTGCAGCTGCGCTCTGAAGACCACGCGGTGGTCCTCACGGTCGCCGACGACGGGCAGGGAATCTCGACCGATGACCTGCACAGCTCGCACGGGGTTGCCGGGATGCGTGAGCGTGCCCTGCTCGTCGGCGGAACCTTCGAGATCCGGCGCCGCGCGCCGCGTGGCACCGAGGTCCGGCTGTGGGTGCCCGTCCGATGAGCACTCCTGCACGGACGCGCATCCTGCTCGTCGATGACCACACGCTCATCCGCAGCGGCCTGCGGATGATCCTCGACGCAGCGCCAGATCTCGAGGTCGTCGCGGAGGCCGCGGACGGGGTCGAGGCGGTGGAGCGTGGTCTGCGCGACGATGTGGATCTCGCGGTCCTCGACGTCGCGATGCCGGGGCGGACCGGATTGCACGCCGCGCGCGAGCTCGCGCGCCAGCGGCCTGGCCTGCGATTGCTGATGCTGTCGATGCACGAAGAAGAGCTCTACTGCTTGCAGGCTCTGAAGGCGGGAGCGTCCGGGTACGTGCTCAAGAGCGCGGCTGAGCGCGATCTCGTCGAGGCGTGCCGCGCGGCGATGCGCGGGGAGACGTTCCTCTATCCGCCCACGGTGCGCTCCTTGCTGCGAGCATGGATCGACGATCCGACGCGGGCGCCGGCCAGCGAGTTGACCGCGCGCGAGGAGGAGGTGGTCAAGCTCGTCGCCGAGTCGCACACGAGCGAGGAGATCGCCGACCTGTTGCACATCAGCCGGCGGACCGTCGAGCGGCACCGCGAGAACATCCTGGCCAAGCTAGGGCTGACGGATCGCATCCAGCTCACGCGCTACGCGATCCGCCGCGGACTCATCGACCCCTGAGAACCCTGCACGTAGCGCGCACCTGTACGGCGACTGCGCGCGGGCTTGGCCGCCGGTGCTGACCAAGGCGCGGCCGCCGTTGCTGCGTTCGCGCGGGCCAGCGGGCAGGCGCCTCGCAGCAGTAGGATGGATCCCGGTGTGCCGGGAAGCCTGGTCGGCCGAGGATCGACTGTGCGCCCGGCCATCCACTCATCTCCGCTCGTCGAGAGCCCTGCCGCATGACGTTGCTGTGGCGAGTGTTCGGGACCAACGCAGCGGTGCTCGTCCTTGCCGCGCTGTTGCTGGTCGTGTCGCCGCTGACGGTGAGCTTTCCGATCGCGCTCGTCGAGCTGGCCGCGCTCGGCGGCGGCCTGGCCGCAATGCTGGTTCTCGATCTGGCGCTGTTGAGGCGGACGTTCCGGCCGCTGGGCCGGCTTACGGCGGTGATGCGCGGTATCGATCCGCTGCGTCCGGGCGAGCGCGCGACAGTCGAGGAGGCCGACCCCGAGGTGGCCGAGTTGACCGCCGCCTTCAACGACATGCTCGGCCGGCTAGAGCTCGAGCGGCGCGAGAGCGCACGCCGCGCGCTGGCCGCTCAGGAAGGGGAGAGGCGGCGGATCGCACGCGAGTTGCATGACGAGGTCGGCCAGGCGCTGACGGCGGTGATCCTGCAGCTCGACCGCGCCGATCGCAGTCCGGGGGCGGATCGGCTCGCAGAGGCTCGCGAGACGGTACGCGCGAGCCTCGAGGAGGTACGCGGGATCGCTCGCCGCCTGCGGCCGGAGGCGCTGGACGATCTCGGGCTGCGCAGCGCGCTCGCGGCTCTGACGAACGACATGACGCGCCGGACCGGGCTGCTGGTCGAGCGCCGGATCTCGCCGGCACTGCCGGCGCTGGACCCCGAGGAGGAGCTCGTGGTCTACCGGGTGGCGCAGGAGGCGCTGACGAACGTGGTCCGGCACGCCGCGACGCGGTCCGCGGAGCTTTGCCTCGACGCCCGCGACGGGCGGGTCGAGCTCGAGGTCAGGGACGGCGGCGCCGGTTTCGAGCCGGGAGCTGCGCCCGAGAGCGCCGGTCTGGTCGGGATGCGCGAGCGTGCGCTGCTGATCGGTGCCGAGCTCGAGGTGCGCGGCGCCGTCGGGGCAGGTACGTCGGTGCGACTGCGGCTCGCGAGGCGCCCGTGACCGCCGCCCGCCTGATGCTCGCCGACGATCACGTGATGGTGCGCCGCGGTCTGCGGCTGGTGCTCGATGCCGAGCCGGATCTGAAGGTGGTGGCCGAGGCGAGCGATGGGCTGGAGGCGGTCGAGCTCGCGCGCCGGCTGGAGATCGACCTGGCGGTGTTGGACGTTTCGATGCCGCGCAGCACCGGTCTGCAAGCAACTCGGGAGCTTGTGCGGCTGCGGCCCGACCTGCGCGTGTTGATGCTGTCGATGCATGACAACGAGCAGTACCTGTTCGAGGCATTGAAGGCCGGGGCGAGCGGCTACGTGCTCAAGACGGCCGCGGATCGTGATCTCGTGGAGGCGTGCCGGGCGGCTCTGCGGGGCGAGCCGTTCCTGTATCCGTCTGCAATCGCGGCGCTCGTACGCGACTTCCTGAGCCGCGAGCGCGAGGGCGATGCCTCGCTCACGGGCCCGCTGACGCCGCGCGAACTGCAGGTGCTCAAGCTGGTCGCCGAGGCCCACACGAGCGAGGAGATCGCCGCGGCGCTGTCGATCAGCCGCAAGACCGTCGAGCGGCATCGCGAGAACCTCATGGGCAAGTTGGGCATGCGCGATCGTGTCGAGCTCACGCGGTACGCGATCAGGCGGGGGCTGGTCGAGCCGTAGCGGTGTGGGCTGCCGCGCCCACGTCGCGTGCTAACCGGGCCTAGTCGCAGATTGAAGATAGGAAGCGCACCCAATGGTGCCCCTGCGACAGCGCGTACACGATGACGCGGTGCCGCGCGTGCTCGTCCTCTGGACCCGCCCGCATCACCTCACCCGCGAGGAAGCCGAGCGCTGGGTGCGACGAGAGCTGCGTGCCGTCGCCGCGGCCGACGCGGTCCGCTCCGCAAAGCTGAGCCGGCTCGAGCAGGCCTCCCCCTGGCATGGCGGTGACTGGCGGTGGCTGCTCGAGCTCCAGATCACCGGGTCGGTGCGCGACTACGTCGAGAGCGGCCCGTGCGCGGAATGGCTTGGCGACCTGCGCCTGCTGGGGATGAAGGCCGAGCTCGTCGTTGCCGCCGACGCCATCGAGCTCGAGGCTAACTGATGGCTGTCGCGGTCATCGTGTTCGCCGTCGCCCTCTCCGTCATCGCCTCCGAGCGCGTTCATCGCACGAAGGTAGCGCTGCTCGGCGCCGTTCTCCTGCTGCTCACGCAGACGATCGACCAGCACGCGGCGATCGAGGCGATCGACTGGAACACGCTCGGCCTGCTCGCCGGGATGATGCTCATGGTCAAGGTGACCGAGCCCACTGGCGTCTACACGTGGCTCGCGATCAAGGCCGGCCAGCTGTCCCGCGGCCGTCCGCTGTGGGTCGTCGTCTCCCTCGCCGGCACCACGGCGGTGCTGTCGGCGTTTCTGGACAACCTCACGACGGTGCTGCTGATGGTGCCGATCACCTTCCTGCTCGCCGACGCGCTGGACATCGACGCGATCCCACTGGTCGTGATCGAGATCCTGGTCTCCAACATCGGCGGCACCGCGACGCTGATCGGCGACCCGCCGAACATCCTCATCGCCGGCGCCACCGACCTGTCGTTCATGGCGTTCATCGTCAACCTCGCCCCGGTTGCCTTCGTGGCCTTCGTCGTAGTGACGGCCGGCCTCTACCTGGCCTTCCGGCGCCGGCTCCGAGTCGCGCCAGAGGCTCGCGCGCGTGTCATGGAGCTCGACGCACGCCGCTCGATCGAGGACATGGACGAGCTCAAGCGCACCGTGCCGGTGCTCGTGGGCACGATCCTGCTGTTCTTCGCCCACCAGGCGCTGCACATCGAGCCCGCGACCGTCGCCATGACAGGCGCGACGGTGATGCTGTTCATCAGCCGCCAGAAGCTCGAGGACTCGCTCGCCGGCATCGAGTGGCCGACGCTGTTCTTCTTCATCGGCCTCTTCGTCATGGTGGGCGCGCTCGAGGAGACGGGCGCGATCGACGAGGTCGCCCAGGGCGTCGGCTCGGTCACCGACGGCGACCGCACGGCGGAGCTGCTGGGCATCGCCTGGGTGTCCGCCCTCGGCTCGGGGCTCGTCGACAACATCCCCTTTACCGCGGCGATGATCCCGGTCGTCGAGCAGCTCCAATCCGGCAACTCGGGGGATGACGCGTACTGGTGGGCGCTCGCGCTGGGGGCGTGCTTCGGCGGAAACGCCACGATCATCGCCGCCGCCGCGAACGTCGCCGCCGCGGGTATGGCCGCTCGCGCCGGCCGGCCGATCGGTTTCATCTACTTCGCCCGGATCGGGATCCCGGTCACGCTGACGTCCATGATCATCGCAACCGCCTACATCGTCGTGAGGTACCTGCTATGAGCCCTCGCACTGTGAGCGATCCGCTGCTGCGCGAGACGCCGCTCATCAACGCCGGCGACAACGTCGGCGACGCCACGCAAGCCGTGCTCGACAGCGGCCTCCCGGCCCTCCCCGTTGTCGACCACGACGAGCAGCTCGTGGGCATCTACGGTGAGCGCGAGTTCCTCGGCGCCGTCTTCCCCGGCTACCTCAAGGAGCTCAAGTACGCAGGCTTCGTCACCCGCAGCCTCGAGGACGCGCTCGAGAAACGCCGCGAATGCCGCGCGGACCCGGTGAGCCGCTACATGAACACCGAGCACATCGACGTCGGCGCCGACTTCTCCGACGCCCAGGTCGCCGAGATCTTCCTCCACCACCGCGTCCTGCTCGTCCCGGTGATCGACGGCCGCAAGGTCATCGGCGTGATCACGCGATCGGAGTTCTTCCGCGCGGTGGCGGAGCGGTTCTTGAATCAGTAGCGTCGCGCAGCCTCGCCGGTGTCGCGCCGGTAGCTCTCGCATTCGCGGGCGAGAAGGGTTCATGGGCACTCGACAAGCCGATGCTGGCCGCGGCACCCAAGAGCCTCCACGAGATCGCCGCCTAGCGAGGCGGCCGCGAACCCATGCGGACCCAGCTGGAGGCACAGCCCGCGAAAGGCATCTTTTGAACGTGCGCAGACTCATGAGAGCTGCTTGAGTGACCGGCGCAGCTCGGCGAGGCACCCCTCGCCGAGCACGCTGCTCGCCTCGCGCTCGAGGCGGGCGAGCACGCGCTCGCCGGCAGGCTGGAAGCGGTGGGCCTTGGCCGTGAGGTGCACGCGTGTCGCGCGGCGGTCGTCGGGGTCGGGGCGGCGCTCGACGAGCCCGTCGCGCTCGCAGAGCCGCACCATGGTCGTCATCGTCTGCTTGGAGAGACGGGCGCGGCGGGCGATCTCGCCCATCCGCAACCCGTCCTCCTCTAGCAGCGGGATCAGCACCGAGCCGTATGAGGCCTTCACCTCGGGGAAGCCGGCCTCGGCGAAGCCCTCCTGCAACTGCTCGTTCCAGCGCTGCGACGCCTTGGCGAGCAGGTAGCCGAGGTTGTCGCGGGTCGCATGCGCCACCCGCGCGACTTTATGCGCCGTCCGTCGCGCCGGCGCCCCCGTAGGGGTCGTCGATGACCACGCCCCACGAGCCGTCCGGCCGGCGGCGCAGGACGTCCGCGCTGAGACCGCCCTGCCGGATTGCCGTGCCGTCGGGGGCGCTTGCCTGCATCTGCCAGCGGTAGGCGACCAGCGCGGTGTCGCCTGCCTGGAGCACCTGCTCCACCCGCCCGCTCATGCGCGGGCTCAGGGCGACTAGCCGCTCAAGCTCGTCGCGGATGGACGCCCGCCCGCTGACCACGCGCCCTGGTTCGGGCACGAAGATCGCAGCCTCCTCGTAGAGGCCGAGCAGGGCATCCAAGCGCCCTGCTCCCAGCAGCTCCGAGAAGTGCTCGACCGTTCCGTCGGGCGTATCCGTCTGGGTGTTCATGCAGAACCTCCACATCGAAATTAGTCCTATATCAGACTATCACTCCTAGGCATCGCGCAGAGGCCGAGCCAGTCGTCGGCCGGCCGACGAGTTCGTCAGCGCGGCGAGACACAGCGGCGTCTCCACGGCGCGCGCTCGGCTCACGCTGAGCTCGGGCAGCGGTCACGCGCGCTGGGATCAAGCGGTTCGACCACGCGACCAAGCGCCGCGTGGGGATCTGGGCCGTCCACAACCACATCGACGCAAACCGCAACTCCCGGCGCCGCACCCGGATGTTCCTCAGGAATACGCGCGGCCCGGTGTGGTTCACCGAGGCCGGGGCGATCTGGAACCGCTGGATGCCCAACCGCCGCGGCCCGGCACAAGGTCCGCCGCTGCAACCACCGGACCGCCGTGCGGGCCATCCGCAACGTCTTCAAGCTCTCCCGGCTCAACCGGCGGCGAGTCAAGCGGATCTACATCTACAACTGGTTCGGCCGGTGGGAGGAACGCCCGCGCTGGGATTCCGGCCTGGTGGAGGCCACCGGCGAGATCCGGCCGACGTTCCGCACGCTCAGGGCGCAGATGCGCAGGTACGCGCGCTGATCGAGCCGGCGGTGTTCGCGGGATTCGCCGGCCGCCGGCCCGCGCTGAACGATCTCTCTCCGCTCGCGCCGGAGGGCGACCAAGTCGCCCAGCGGTCCCAGGTGCGAACAGGACGAGGCGCTCGTGTCCGCGGCACGGCAGGTGGCGCCGAGGAGAGCGTCCAGCGGGCGTCCGATGCCGGACTCCACACGCGCCCGGAGCTCCGCTGTGGCGCTTCGGCGGACATCGGCAGGCTGCTCGGGGCGGCTCGCCGATGAGTACGAGGCGGACCTCGTCGTTGTCGGTCGTCGAGGCGTCTCCCGGCTCGAAGCGGTCGTCCTCGGCAGCGTTTCGAACGACACCGGCGGTCGGTTGGACGGGCTGCCGTCGGCGGTCGCCCGCGCGTGCGCCGTGCTCGGCGCGATCGCGGTGCGGCGTTGGCTCCCCGCCCGCGACCGCGCCGAGCTGACGCTTGCCGTTACGGCGCCTGCCACGCCTCCTGCGTCTGCGGGTTGGAGTACGACCACGTCGCGGCGCGCTGCGTGAGCCGCGCGAGGTCGCCGCTGGGCCGGTAGACGTCGACGCCTCGGTTCGACGTCCGCCGGTTCAGCCCGCTGTTCGAGAAGACGCGGCCGTTGTACCAGTACGACGACCACTCGTCGGCCTGGCCGGTCGCGTCGTCCATGTCGGCGAAGGCCACCTCGTGGATGTTCTCCAGGTCGGTGAAGTCGACCACCGTGACGCCGCCCTGGTAGTAGGCCGCGGTCATCAGCTTGCGGTTCCTGACCGGGATGACCGACGCGTTGTGCGACACGCAGACCTCCGCGCCCTGCGGTCGCGGGATCGAGTAGCGGGCCCGCAGCTTCGGGGCGGGCTGGCCCGGCTTCACCACGTTGTAGAAGTAGTAGAAGCCGTCGACGGTGGCGTTGCCGAAGCAGTTGGCGGTCCCGCCGCCGCCCGTCTCGTCCATCATCGCGAACCGCGTCCCGTCCCAGGAGAAGACCCCCGAGTGGATGAACTCGAAGTTGTCTCCGCCGCCGGGGCTGTTGATCAGCGTGTACTTGCCGGGAACGTTGGTGGTCGGGTTCCAGGGATCCGAGACATCCCACAGCTGACCGCCGGACGCGCAGGAGCCCAGCGCGATGTTCCTGCTACCGAGGATCTGGATGTCGTGGCACGCCTGGAAGCTGTCGAAGCCGTTCTGCGACGGCGTGTCGTCGGCGAGCGGCTGCTCCTTGAGCTGTGACGTGAACTCGCCGCCCGGCGCCGAGACCTTGATGATCGAGATCTTCTTATGCGGCTTGCGGCACGCGCGGTAGTCGCCCGGGCCCGTCGCACCGTCCGGCGTGATGCTGCTGCCGGCCAGCGGATACGAGGACACGTAGATGTACGCCTGCTGCCCGTCCGGGATCAGCGTGTGCGTGTGCGAGCCGCACGCCGTCTGGATCATGTCGAGGAACTTCGGCTGCGCCGGGTTCGTGACGTCGAAGACCCGGACGCCCTCGTAGCCGACCCGGCCGCCGTTCGCGATCGGGGCGTTGACGCTCGAGCAGTCCTCGGCGGTCTGCGCGGTGTCGATCGACTGGAACAGGAACGTCTTGCCGCCCATCTTGTGGAACGAGACGTCGTTCTGCGGGCCGTTGCACGCGAAGTCGACGAGCGTGGTGGGCGTGGGGGTCGATGCGTCGAGGATCCGGAAGCCCGAGTAGTTGCCGGCGTACACGAGGTCGCCGTTGAACGCGAGGTCCGAGTTGACGGTGCCGTCCTTGTCGGCGTTGCCGACCAGCGACAGGCCCTCAGTGCCCGCCGCGGTGGCCTCGGCGGCCGTGCCGCGGACGAGGTCGACCGCACGGTCGCCGCCGACGCGCTCGCCCCACGGGACGTAGAACTCGCCGTTCTCGATCGGGTGGCTCGACGCGATCGGCGCGAGCGCGGCCAGCGCGAGTAACGCCGCGGCGCACGCAGCACCGAGATGCTTGGTGAACATATCCCCTCCCGCGGGATCGTTCGATGGATGCGCGCTTGCGCACCCCTGCCTTGCACCGGACCATACCAAGCGCCGTTTCGGTGTTCTCCGACGCCGGGTAGTCGCCAGGAGGTTCGAATGAGCGACGAGACCAGACGCATCCTGCTGTTCGACATCGACGGAACGCTGGTGTCGACCGGCGGCGCCGGCGCGGTCGCGTGGAAGCAAGCATTCCAAGAACTCCACGGGATCCCCGCCGACATCGGCGAGTACACCGACGCCGGGATGACCGACCCGGACGTCGGAGCGAAGACGTTCGAGGCCGTGATCGGGCGGCCGCCGACGGCGCACGAGCTGGCGTTGGTCGTCCAGCGCCGGCTCGAGCACCTGCCCGAGGCGATCGCCGAGAGCAAGGGCTACCGGGTGCTGCCCGGCGTCCCGGAGCGACTGCGCCAGCTCAGCCGGGCCGGGCACTTGCTGGGCCTGATCACCGGCAACGGCGACGGGGCGGCTCACATCAAGCTCGCCCGCGCAGACCTCAACCGCTGGTTCACGTTCGGCGCGTACGCGAGCGCGGGGGTCGACCGCCCCGGGATCGTGCATCGCGCGATCGAGCGGGGCGAGGCGATGCTCGGCCGCGACGTCCCGAACACGGAGATCTACGTGGTCGGCGACACGCCGCTCGACATCTCGGCCGCCCACGCCAACGGCTGCACCGCGATCGCCGTGGCGACCGGGCACTACGACGTCGAGGCGCTGCGGGAGGCCGGCGCGGATCACGTGCTCGAGACGCTCGAGTCCGAGCTCCCGCTCGAGCCGTAACGAGCCGCGGGCTACGCGGCCTCTGCCGGCGGAGGTTCGCCGGTGTCCGGCTCGAGTTCAGGGGCGACGATGAGCTTCGCTGGAGTGTCGACGCCGGTGGGTCGCGGAAGGGGCTTCTCGGATCCGGCGCCGGCCTCCTCGAGGCGTCGCAGCTGTGGCAGCACGCAGCCGGCTTGCAAGCCGCGAGCAGCGCCGAGACGAACGCCGAGATCGCGGCGGAGCGGCCCGGCGGCTGAGCCGTCAGCCGTCCGTGCCCGCTTACCGAGCCCGGCGCCCCTGGCCGTACGAGCCCAGGTCGAGCACGAAGGCCAGGATCACGAAGAACCACTCGAAGCCGACCACGTCGCGCCCGGCTCCCCAGTCCCAGAACGCGACGTAGGTCAGGGTCGTCCACGGCAGCAGGAAGAAGCCGAGCAGCGGGATGATCCAGCTGTCAAACGCACGGCTGAGGACGTCGCCAAAGATCCACAGCACGACGAGCACGAGTCGCGGAGAGATGAGGGCGAGGAGCGCGAGGAGGCATCCCATGCGCAGAGCTTCGCGTCTCCGACGAACCACCGCAAGCCGCGAGCCCGACGAGGAGCCGCCCGCGAGGTCCGACTCGTTCCGGCAAGCCGAGCTGGAGCGCCGGCCGCCCTCGCGCGGCCGGCGCTCAACCGCTGCTAGAAGACGCCCGCCCTGATCGCCGCCTGGCGGCCGCCGACGATCGGCAGCTGGACCTTGCTCGTCATCGTGTCGACGGTGATCACGGAGCCGTTGGTGGCCGCCGGACCGCCCTCGACCGCCGAGGTCAGGCCGATCAGGTGACCGGTGACGATGATCCCGATCCGGTGGCCGGCCTTGAACGTGTGCTCGGTCGGCATCGTCGGGATCGGGAACATGTCCTTCTCGCCGATAGTCACCGGCGTCGCGTCCTGGTACCACAGCGAGTCGCGGTTCGACGAGTCCAGGCCGCCGCGCGTCACGCGCCACTGCGTCACGTCCTGGGTGCGCTTGGTGATCTCGCGGTAGCACGCATGGTCGACGGTCTCCGGCGGCGCGGTGCAGGTCTCGCCGAGGTTGCAGGTCGTGCCGTCGCTCGCGGCGCCCCAGCACGTGCGGTCCTGCGTCTGCGTGATCCCGTCGCCGTTGCGGCTGACCACCGTGAACGGGCTCGCGTTGTAGTCGACCACGAGCACGCCGAGGTTCGACTGCGCGGTGCTGAGCGACGCCTTGAGGTCGAGACTCGCGGTGCCGGACATGCGCACGTCGGCCTTGAGCGGCTTCGACAGGAAGACGCGCCGGTTGGTCTGCGCGCCGTCCGGGTTGTTCATGTACCCGGTCTCACTGGTCCCGTTGCTGCCGACGAACGAGAGCGTGTCCGCCCCGCTGGTGCCGCCGGCGGCGCCGGCGAACGTGCCCGGCGCGGCCTCGCTCGTGCCGCGCAGGAACACGTTGACCGTCGAGGTTCCGGGGACGGGCCAGTCGCCGTAGTTGTTCCAGACGTCCTTCTCGTCCTCGACCGTGACCGCCGGCTCGGCCTCGATGCCGTTGTCGACGCCTTGCAGGTAGTGGTCGAACCAGCGGTGCAGCGTGTCGACCCACGTCGCGCGGCGCACCTCGAACGGGTCGGTGTGGCCGGTGCGCAGCAGCCACAGCTTGCGCGCCACGCCGTTGGCCTTCAGTGCGTCCCACCACAGGCCCAGGTGGTCCATGCGGACGTTGTCGTCCTGGAAGCCGTGGATCGCGAACACGGCGGCCTTGATGTTGCTCGCGTCCTTGACGTAGTCGCGGTCGCGCCAGAACTCGTTGACGTCGCCGTGCGAGTCGCCGTCGATCGTGTTGACGAAGTCGTTGAACTCCGCGCACAGCGGCCTGCGGTTCGGGAGGTCGACGCCCGGGGGCTGCCCGTCGGGCGGGCCGGTCGTGATCCCCGGGTTGAGGCTGCCGCCCGGGTAGTTGGTGTTGTGTCGCACGCCCCCCGTGCGCGAGTAGTGGTACCACTCCGAGATCGCCGAGACGGGGACGATCGTCTTCAGGCCGTCGACGCCGGTCGCCGCCACGCCGTTGGACAGCGTGCCGTCGTAGGACTTGCCGATCATCGCCGAGCTGCCGTTGTGCCAGTCGGCGACCACCGGCTGCGACGACGTGTCCGGAGCCTTGTAGGCGGGCGCGCGGCCGTTGAGCCAGTCGACGATCGACTTCTCACCCGCGATGTCCTCCGGGCCGCCGTGATTCGGGCAGCCTTCCGTCGTGTACCCGGTGCCGAGCATCTGGCCCAGCACGTACGCGTAGCCGCGCGGCACGAAGTAGTTGTCATAGAACAGCGGCCAGCGGTCGTTGACGCCGTCCCCGTCCCAGTCCGCCATGCACTGCGACTCGTTGCCGCGGCAGATGGTCGTGTAGTACGGGCTCGGGTCGATGATCGCGGGCACCTTGACCCCCGGGCCGGACTCCTTCGGCCGGATGATGTCGGCCGTCACGAAGTCCATCTTGCCGTTGGAGTCCTGGTCGACGCCCGGCTGCGGGATGAACACCCGCTCCCTGATCGCCTGCGAGTAGTTGAACACCGGCGCGGTCTTGCCGTCCGCGCCCACAGGTCCAGCCGGTTCCGCCGCGCGGGCGCTTCCGGCAAACCCAAGGATCACGAGCGCAGCCGCGCCGATCGCGATCCTTCCAGCACGCATCCCCATGACATCCTCCCCTGCGTTCGCACGCTCCCACGCGCGGCCGGCAGACGGTCTGGCCGACGCTTGGAATGTTGACAGACGGCGTCAGGCCGGGCTCAGCGCCCGCCGCACGTGCGGCACGGGTCAGTCGCCCAGCAGCGCTCTGGCCTCGTCCGCCCGGTCAGGCGGCACGGTCACCGCGTACGACGCGCCGGAGCCGGCGAAGGAGGCGGTGTCGCCCGCCACGACCACGCAGGGGATGCCGGCCTCCTCGAGCCGCTGCTTGATGAGGTCGGCGATCGCCTCGTTGCCCCGCTCGATCGTGACGTAGTCGCTCACGTTCCGGAGTCTACGGCTCGCTAGATTCCCCGCATCCCTGAGGTGGACAACGCGCGGATCGCCGACCGCCTCGACGGGTTCGCATCGCTGCTCGAGCTGGCCGAGGCGAACCCCTACCAGGCCCGCGCCTACCGCCGCGCCGCCGAGATGATCCGGAGCACGGCCGTCCCGGTCGCCGACCTGGTGCGCGCGGGCCGGGCGCGGGAGCTGCGCGGGATCGGCCCGGGGATCGAAGGGCGGCTGCGCGAGCTGGTCGAGACCGGCGACATCGCGGAGCTCGCGGAGCTGGAGCGCGAGCTCGCGCCCGGCCTGGTCGGCCTGGGCCGCTACCTCGGGCTGAGCGCGAAGCGGTCGGTGGAGATCGCGCGGGCGCTCGGGGTGCGCACGCCGGAAGAGCTCCGGGAGGCGGCGGCCGCCGGACGGCTCCGGGACGTCCCGGGGATCGGGCCGAAGATCGAGGCGCAGATCCTCGAGGCGCTCGCCCGCGACGCGGAGCCGCGACCGCAGCGCGGGCTACTGCTCAACCGGGCGCGGGAGCTGGTGGGCGGCGTGGCCGACGCGCTCGGCGGCGAGCCGGCCGGCGACGTGCGGCGCTGGTGCGATTCCTGCGAGCACCTGTCGGTCGTCTGCCCCGCCCCGGTCCTCGAGCGCTTCGCCGCCCTGCCGCAGATCGTCGCCGTGGTCGAGCGGAACGGCGAGCGCGCGGTCGGCGTGACCGTCGAGGGCGTGCCGATCGAGCTCGTGGTCGCCGAGCCGGAGCGGTTCGGGACGGCGCTGATGCGCGCCACCGGCGCGCCCGAATACGTGGCGGCGCTCGAACCGCTGCCGGACGCGCCCGACGAGGAGGGCGTCTACCGTGCGCTCGGGATCCCCTGGTGCCCGCCCGAGCTGCGCGAGCAGCCGTTCCGCGACGAGCCGCCGGCGCTCGTCTCGACCGACGAGATCCGCGGCGACCTCCACTGCCACACCACGTGGTCGGACGGGCGGGCCAGCGTGGAGGAGATGGGCCGCGCCGCGCGCGATCGCGGCTACGAGTACGTCGCGATCTGCGACCACACGCCGGCGGTGGGCGCCGTCCGCGGCCTCACCCCCGACGACGTCCGCCGCCAGGCCGAGGAGGTCGCCGCCGCGAACGAGGCGCTGGCGCCGTTCCGCGTCCTGCGCGGGATCGAGTGCGACATCCTCCCGGACGGGCGGCTCGACCTGCCCGACGACGTCCTCTCCGAGCTCGACTGGGTGCAGGCGAGCGTCCACGGCGGGCAGCGCATGCCGCGGCGCGAGCTCACCCTGCGGGTGGAGGAGGCGCTGCGCAACCCGTACGTCCGCTGCCTCAGCCATCCGACCGGCCGGATCATCGGTCGCCGCCCGGAGAACGCGCTCGATCTCGACCGCGTGTACGAGGTCGCGCTCGAGCGGGGCGTCGCGATCGAGGTCAACGGGCTCCCGCCCCGGCTCGACCTGAGCGGCGAGCACGTCCGCGACGCCGTGCGGGCGGGCGTGAAGATCGTCTGCTCGACCGACGCGCACTCGACCCAAGGGCTCGAGAACATGGAGCTCTCGGTGCGCACCGCCCGCCGCGGCTGGGCCACCGCCGCCGACGTGCTCAATACCCAGGAACTGGATCGCCTTATATAGAATTCCAAGTCCCACCATCAGGAGAACGAGAGATGGCTCTTCAGCTCGGCGACACCGCCCCTGACTTCACTGCGCAGACCACCGAGGGCGAGATCCGGTTCCATGACTGGATCGGGGATTCGTGGGCGGTGTTGTTCTCGCATCCTCGGGATTTCACGCCGGTGTGCACGACCGAGCTGGGGTACATGGCCAAGATCAAGCCCGAGTTCGATGCGCGCGGCGTGAAGATCATCGGGCTCTCGGTGGATCCGCTCGACAATCACGAGCAGTGGGCGAGGGACATCGAGGAGACGCAGGGGACGGCGCCGAACTATCCGATCATCGGCGACCCGGAGTTCGAGGTGTCCAAGCTGTACGGGATGCTGCCGGCCGACGTCGAGGGGGATCCGACGCAGCGCACGCCCGCTCAGAACCAGACGGTTCGCAACGTGTTCGTGATCGGGCCGGATAAGACGATCAAGCTGATCCTCGTCTATCCGATGACGACCGGCCGCAACTTCGATGAGGTGCTGCGGGTGATCGACTCGCTGCAGCTGACGGCGCGGCACAAGGTGTCGACCCCGGTGAACTGGCAGCAGGGCGATGACGTGATCATCGCCGGGTCGGTCAACGACGAGCAGGCGCGCGAGCTGTTCGGCGAGTGGGAGTCCCCGCGCCCGTACATCCGCATCGTCCCCCAGCCCACGAAGACCTGAGCCGCCGCCGCCTCCGCGCTCGCTAGCGTGGAGACCATGCGGACCGCCGTGATCGGCGCCGGCCCGGCCGGTTTCTACGCCTCCGACAAGCTGCTGGCGGCGGGCTTCGACGTGGACCTGCTCGACGCGCTGCCGACCCCGTTCGGCCTCGTCCGCTCGGGCGTCGCGCCCGATCACCCGAACATCAAGGCCGTCACGCGCGTGTACGAGAAGACCGCCGCCAAGCCGGGCTTCCGCTTCTTCGGCGGGGTCTCGCTCGGCGAGCACGTCTCGCGCGCGGAGCTGCTCGAGCGCTACCACGCGGTCGTCTACGCGATCGGGACGGCCGACGACAACCGGCTCGGCATCCCCGGCGAGGACCGCCCCGGCTCCTACCCGGCGACCCGCTTCGTGGCCTGGTACAACGGCCACCCCGAAGGGGCCGACGACTCGTTCGACCTGTCCGCCCAGCGCGCGGTGGTGATCGGCAACGGCAACGTCGCGATCGACGTCGCGCGGATGCTCCTGCTCGACCCCGACGAGTTGGCGGCGACCGACGTCGCAGACCACGCGCTCGGCCCGATGGCGGAGGCGCAGGTGCAGGAGGTGATCCTGCTCGGCCGTCGCGGTCCGGCGCAGGCGGCGTTCACCAACCCCGAGCTGCGCGAGCTGGGGGAGATGACCGGCGTCGACGTCCAGGTCGACCCCTCCGAGGTCGACGTCGAGGTTCCCGAGGACGCCGCGCCCACGGCGCGCCGCAACGTCGAGATCCTCAAGGGCTACGCGGAGCGCCCGCCGGGCAACGCCGGCCGCCGCATCTCCCTGAAGTTCCTGCGCTCGCCGGTCGAGATCCTCGGCGAGGGCGCCGACGGTCCGATCACGGGCATCCGCGTCGTCCGCAACCGGCTCGAGGACGGCCGCGCGGTCCCGACCGGCGAGGAGGAGGTCATCGCCTGCGGCCTCGTGTTCCGCTCGATCGGCTACCGCGGCCGGCCGCTCGCCGACATCCCGTTCGACGCCAAGCGCGGCCTGATCCGCAACGACGGCGGCCGCGTGTGCGACGAGGTCGGCGTCCCGCACCGCGGCGAGTACGCGGTGGGCTGGATCAAGCGCGGGCCGAGCGGCGTCATCGGCACCAACAAGAAGGACGCCGCCGACACCGTGGCCAAGGTCGTCGCCGACGCCGAGGCCGGCGCGCTCGATGACTCGCGGCCGGACGCCGACGAGTGCGCCCAGTGGCTCCTCTCCTGCGCGCCGGACGCCGTGACGTGGGAGGGCTGGCAGGCGATCGACGAGGTCGAGCGCGCGGCGGGTGAGCCGCACGGCCGCCCGCGCGTGAAGCTCGTCCGCCTCGCCGACCTCGTGGCCGCCGGGCGCGGCGCACGCGCCGGCGCCTGATCAGCGAGCGAGCGGGGCGGCGGCCGGGGGCGCCGGGGTCGTCGCGATGAAGGGATCCGGCACCACAGGCTCGGGGGGCCGGATCGTCTCCGTCACGGTGAACCCGAGCCGCGGGGTCGTGATGGGGTGGTCGCTGATCACGGGCCACAGACTTACGCGCGCGCGTTGGCGCCGGCTTGGCGCAACCTTGGCGGTCGCTAGGCTCAGACGTGTTTGCTCGCGGAGCGGCCGCAGGGGGCCGCGGAGGGAGGCAGAGATGCGCAGGCTGTTGATGCTGCTCGGACTCGGGGCGGCTGCCGCCGCGGTCGCGATACCGGCCGCCGCGCAGGACGGCGATGAGCGGGCCAGCTGCGGGGAGGCGCGCGGCGGCTACGTGACGATCTTCGACGGGACCCGGCGCTGCTTCGAGCGCTGGCGGTACGCGGGCGGGGCTTCGATGACGCTCCAGCGCGACGGGACGATCAAGTCCGGGCCGGGCCAGCCCGGCCTCGGCGTGCTCTGGTACGCCGCGCGGCCGTACGGCGACTTCTCGCTCAAGCTGCAGTTCCGCGACGACGCGCCGGACGCCGGCGCGCGCGCCAACAGCGGCATCCAGGTCCGCTTCCCGGCGCCGCACCCGCCCGTGCCCGGCTGTCCGATGACGTTCAACGGGGGCCAGATCGGCGACGCGGGCGCGCCCGCGTGGATCGCGGTCAACTGCGGCCACGAGGTCCAGATCAACGACAACGCGACCGGCGACCCGCGCAAGACGGGCTCGATCTACGGGTTCAAGGACCTCGACATCGCCGCCGCGCGACCGGTGCCGAAGGGCACGTGGAGCGACATCGAGATCCGCGTCGTCAAGCAGCACTACACCGTGATCCGCGACGGCGTCGTGATCAACGAGTACGAGAACGTCCCCGGCGTCTACCTCGAGGGGCGGCCGAACGACCCGCCGTCGGAGGCGCGCGGGCACGTGGGCTACATCGGCCTGCAGGCTCACGGCGGGGCGAACGACGTCGCGTCGTTCCGCAACGTCCGGATCAAGGACCTGTCGGACCACGACTGACGTCGGGCACCCCCAGCACGGCGCGCATCGGCGCGCCGTGCGTGGCCAGCCAGGTCCGCGTGCGCTCGGCTCGGAGGCGACCGCCTCCGAGCCAGAGCGCGCCGAACGTCTCGTGGCCGTTCTCCACCGCGGCCCGCACGACGTCGTAGCACCACTCGTGGGCGTCGACCATCGCGTCGACGACCTCCGGCCGCTCGGGCGCTGACAGCCCGTACGCGTCGGCGAACGTGCGCAGCCGGTCGAGCGCGCGCCCGCGCAGCACGTCCGGCACGTCCTCCTCGGCGCGCAGGGGCGCCCACAGTCGCGCCGCGCACGCGACGTCCCAGATCCTCGATCCGGGGCCGGCGAGGTCGAAGTCGATCAGCGCCACGGCGCGGCCGTCGCGGAAGATCACGTTGTCGAGGTTCGGGTCGTTGTGGGTGACGATCGCCCCGCGGAAGCGCTCCGGCACCGGCGGCGGCCAGCTCAGCCCGCGGCTGTCGAACGACGCGACGGCGTCGTGATAGCGCCGCAGGAGCTCAGCCACGCTCACGAGCGCCTCGTCGGTCAGCGCCCACGCCGGATACGGCGGGACGACGGCGTCGCCGGGGATGTAGGAGAGCGTCTCGCGGCCGTGCTCGTCGACGCCGAGGAAGCGCGGAGCGCCGTCGAACCCGGCGCGCTCGAGGTGCTCGAGCATCGCATGGATGGCCGCGCTGGTCGGGCGCAGCGGCCGCCGCACGGTGTCGCCGACGCGGGTCACCAGCCCGGCGTTGGTGAAGCCGCCGCTGAGGATCTGCTCGTGCAGCATCGCGCGTCAATCCTCCCCGAGCAGCCGGCGGGCCATCGAGCTGTGCGTGATCAGGCTCGTCGCGATCCCGCCGCGCAGGGCCGCTCGCACCGCCTCCGTCTTGGCGGTGCCGTACGCGAGCGCGATGACGTCGGGGATCGCGAGCAGGCCTTCCGCGTCGATGCCGATCAGGCGACCGGTGATCGAAGTCGTGACCGGGCGGCCCTCGGCGTCGAGCAGGACGCCGCAGGTCTCGGCGCGGGCGCCGAGCTCGTACATCTCCCGGCACTCGGCGTCGCTGACGGCGTCGGCCACCGTCGACTGGCCCGGGGTCCACGTGCCGATCCCCACGACGGCCTTCGTCACGGCCGGGAAGCGGCTGACCGCCCGCGCGACCTCGGGCTGGGTCCGCAGCGCCCGCGCGGTCGCCGCGTCGGGCAGGATCATCGGTGCGTAGAAGTAGTACGCAGGCCCGTCGGAGATCCGCGCGACGTCGCGCACCAGCTCGATCGAGCTCTCGTCCACGTCGGGCCGCGAGAGCGCGCCGGTGAGCTGCACGACGGGGCACGGGGCGAGGCGGGTGAGCGAGCTGCGCATCGCCATCAGCGATCGCGCCCATGCGAGCCCGAGCACGTCGTCGGGGGTGACGATCTCGGTCAGCAGCCGGGCGGCCGCGCGCCCGAGGCTCTCGCGCAGGACCGCGTCATCGTCGTCGTCGGGCGCGTCGACCACCACGGTGTGCCGCAGGCCGTAGGCCTCGGCGACGCGCACCGACAGGTCGAGGTCGAGCTCGCCGCGGTAGTCGAGCTCGATCCGGACGAGCCCGGTGCGACGTGCCTGGTCGAGCAGGCGGGCGACCTTGAAGCGGCTCAGGCCGAGCCGGGCCGCGATGTCGCTCTTGCTCTCGCCGTCGAAGTAGTAGTGGCGTGCGACGGTGGCGGTGAGCACGAGGGCGGCCGGGCCGGCCGCCGCGTTCTTCGACAGGACGAGCCTCCTTGAGCGTGCGCTCGTTTGAGCGGATCACGGCGAACTCTTGCACGAAACGTCACCATCCGCTACCTTGCGTACGGACGAGCGGTCTACCGGCAACAGCCGCTCGAATGAGCGCTTGCAGAGGGTAAGCATGCTTCTGGGGGACGTAGTGGCGCAGGGGACGCGCTCCGCCATCCATGCCTACGGGCGGGGTGCAGTCGTGAAGGTGCCCAAACCGGACGAGTGGATGGCCGCTGACTGGATCCACTGCGAGGCGCGGTACGCCGAGGCGGCCCGCGCGGCCGGCGCGCCCGCGCCCCGGCTGCTCGGCATCGAGACGATCGCCGGGCGCCCCGCGAGCGTGTGGGAGCGGATCGATGGCCCGACGCTGTGGGAGCGGCTGCGCGAGCGCCCGGAGCGCGCCGGGGAGACCGGCCGGCGGCTCGCCGACCTGCAACTGTCGTTGCTCGATCTCGTGGCGCCGGTCGCGCTGCCGCACCAGCACGACCGCCTCGTGAGCAAGATCCGCCTCGCGGCGGCGAAGGTCGACCCCGGTCTGGGCCGGGCGCTCGACCTGATCCCGGAGCGCGAGCCGCGCCTGCGCGTCTGCCACGGCGACCTGCACCCGAGCAACGTGATCCTCGGCCGCGACGGCCCGGTGCTCGTCGACTGGTACGACGCGTCGCGCGGCGACCCGGTCGCGGACGTCTCGCGGACCTGCCTGCTGCTCGACAGCGGGTCGAGCCACCTCCCGGGTTCCAACGGCTCGACGCTCGGTTCGCTGGCCGGCGCCTACCTCGAGCGGCTGTGGGAGCCGCTCGGGCTCGACCACGACCGGCTGGAGCGCTGGACGGGGATCAACGCCGCCGCCCGCATGGCCGAGGGCATCGCGTCGAGGACGCTGTTCGAGGCCTGGGAGCGGCTAGCCGCCCAGCACGGCCGCGCGGAGCTCGTCGAAGATCACCGGCTCCGCCGCGAGCACCAGGTCGCCGTTCTCGGGGCACGGTAGCTCGACGCCCGCGCCCGCCTCGGCCGCGATCAGCGCGCCGGCGGCGTGGTCCCAGAGCTCGGTGTGGCGTTGGTAGTACGCGTCCACCCGCCCGCACGCCACCCAGCACAGCTCGAGCGCCGCCGACCCGAAGCAGCGGAGGTCGCCCACGAGCGAGAGCAGCCGGTGCGCGACCTCGGCCTCCCGCAGCCGCTCGTCCGCCCGGTGCGAGAACCCGGTGGCCACGAGCGCCTCCGCGAGCGACGTGCAGCCGGAGGCCGAGATCGGCGCAGAGTCCCGGCTCGCGCCGCCGCCCACGTGGGCCGCGAACAGCTCGGCGCGCAGCACGTCGACCACCGCGCCCGCGACGACCTCGCCGTCGACCGCCGCGGCGATGCTCACCGCGAACACGGGGACGCCGTGGAGGAAGTTGACCGAGCCGTCGAGCGGGTCGATGACCCACTGCACCCGCGCCGCGGGGAGCGTCGCGCCGCCCTCCTCGCCCAGCGCGCCGGCACCCGGCGTCGCCTCGGCGAGCAGGCGCCGGATCAGCGCCTCGGCGCGGAGGTCGGTCTCCGTCACGACGTCGGTCGGCGACAGCTTGGAGCCGACCGCCACAGGCCGGCGGTGGGCGTCGGTCACGACCGCGGCCGCCGCGCGGGCGACCGCCCCCGCGATGCGCTCCAGCTCGCGCGGTGAGGGAGGCTCGCCCGCGTCAAGCACAGCGGACCGTCATCCCGTGGCCGGAGAGGAACTCGACGGCCTCGGGGACGGCACGCGTGTCGGTCACCAGGACGTCGATCTCGTCGAACCGGGCGAAGCTGAACATCTGCGCGTTGCCGAACTTGGACTGGTCGACCATCGCGACCACCCGCTGCGCGCACGCGATCATCGCCCGCTTGAGCGCGCGCTCGTGGCGGTGGGGCGTCGTCAGCCCGTGCTTGAACGACAGGCCGTCGCAGCTGATGAACAGCGTGTCGATCGCCAGATCGGCCAGCTCGGCGCAGCCGGTGTCGTCGACCATCGCCAGCGTCTTCGGCCGCACTGCCCCGCCGAGGACGGTCAGGCCGTGCACGCCGCGGCGGCTCAGCGTCAGCGCCGTAGGAAGCGAGTTGGTGACGACGTGAACCTCCCGCTTGACCGGGAACACGTCGGCCAGGCGCTGGCCCGTGGAGCCGGAGTCGATGATCACCGAGCCTTGCTCGGGCACCTCCTCGGCGGCCAGCGTCGCGATCCGCAGCTTCTCGTCGGCGTTCATCTGGCCGCGCACGTCGAGCAGCGGCTCGTGGGTGATCTGCTCGATCGGGACGGCGCCGCCGTGCACCCGGCGGAGGAGGTTGCGCTCCTGCATCTCGGACAGGTCGCGGCGGATCGTCTCCGTGGTCACGCCGTAGCGGCGCGCGAGGTCGGCGCCGTCGACCGAGCCCTGGCGCAGCGCCAGCATGTAGATCGCCTGCTGGCGGTCGTGCGGCAGTCGCGGCACCCGCTCCGGCTGCTCGCTCATAGGGCAACCTCCCCGCGATGTTCGCGAAGCGAACTCGCAAGGGAATCGGCGTCAGCCGATTCCCCGCCATGCTTGCTTGGCCCGCTCACGGCGCGTCCCCCGTCAGCGCGCGAGCCTCCATCGCTGCGAGCGGGCCGGCCTCGGCGATCCGGCGGTAGGCGGCCGCGAACGCGTCGCGGAACCGGGACGAGTCGCGCAGCGCGGGGGGGAACACGGCGTCGTACGCGAGGAACGCCACGGGGTCGGCAAGCGCGTTCGCGGCGTGGCGCCGGGCGACTTCGCCGGTGGCGTCGAACGCCTGGTCGGCCTCCTCGACGACGCCGAGGTAGCGCGCCCAGCCGGCCAGCGCCGTGGCCGCGCGCTCGATCGGCCCGCCGTGCTCGAGCTGCTTGGCGATCGTCGGGATCAGGAACGTGGGGAACTTCGCGCTCCCGTCGATGCACAGGCGGGCGATCTGGTCGCGCACGCCGCCGTTGGAGAACCGCTCGAGGACCGAGGCCACGTAGTCCTCGCGGGGATGGCCCGGGATGGCGACGAGTGTGGGTACGGCCTCGTTCAGGAGCAGATCCTCGAGGAACCGGCGGACGGACGCCACCGCCATCGCCTCGTGGACGAAGGCGATCCCGGCGAGGGCCCCGAGGTAGGCCATGCACGAGTGGCCGGCGTTGAGCATCCGCAGCTTGTAGAGCTCCCAATCGTGGACCCGGTCGCTGAAGAGCGCGCCGGCGTCCTCGAACGGCGGGCGCCCGGCCGCGAAGGCGTCCTCGAGCACCCACTGCCGGAACGGCTCGGCCACCACGGGCCAGCGGTCGCTGACCCCCGCGCTGTCGCGCAGCCACTCGCGGTCGGCGTCGGCGGTCGCCGGGGTGATGCGGTCGACCATCGAGTTCGGGAACGAGCAGTGCTCGTGGACCCAGTCCGCCAGCCGGTCGTCGAACCGCGCGGCGGCAGCGAGCGTGGCCGTGCGGGCGGCCTCGCCGTTGCTCGTCACGTTGTCGCAGCTGAGGATCGTGAGCGGGCCGGCCCCGCGGTCGCGGCGCACGGCGAGCGCGGCGGCCAGGCGGTCGAAGGTCGTGCGCTCACCGGGCGCCGACGGCTCGCCGTACCCGGCCTCGGTGACGGTGAGCGACAGGATCGCGGTCGCCGGGGCGGCGATCAGGTCGGTCACCGCCGCCTCCTGCCCGGGCGGGCCGTGCACGAAGTCGACGATCGAGCCGATCACCGCGGCCGAGGGCTCCCCGTTGCCCTTCTCGATCAGCGTGTACAGGCAGTCCTGGCTGGTCAGCGCGGCGCCCATCTCGGCGTCGTGGGGGAGCAGGCCCAGGCCGGCGATGCCCCAGTCGCCACCCGCCGCGGCCAGCTCGTGCGCGTAGACCGCGAGGTGCGCGCGGTGGAAGCCGCCGACCCCGACGTGGACGATGCGCGGCGCCAGCCGCCGGCGGTCGTACGCGGGCACGGGGACCCCGCGGTCGCGAATCGCGGCGAGGTGGTCCTGCCGAAGCTCGATCGCGGTTGCCAAGCCCACGAGCGGGATCTAAACACAGGTGTCTCCAAGCTGCAAGCATGGAATTAAGTTGGAGTTGGTACCCGATCCGCCTTGACACCCAAGAAAACCCAAGGTATTAGTTGTGGGGTCCGGAGGGGTTTCCCCGGGTCCGAGCAGGAGGAGCGAGATGAGGAATTGGGTGCGCCATTCGTCCGCCGCCGTCGTGCTGCTGGCCGTCGCCGGCGTCGTCGCCGTCGGCTGCGGGGGCGACGACTCCGATTCGGATCAGGGAGCAGGCGGGGGCTCGATCAACGTCGCCATCGTCGACAACCCGCAGATGAAGGACATCGCGGATCTCACGCCTTCGCTGTTCACCAAGGACAGCGGCATCAAGGTGAACTACACGGTGCTCGACGAGGGCACCTTGCGCCAGGTCACCACGCGTGACGTGGCCGCCGGCGGCCAGCAGTTCGACGTGGCCATGATCGGCATGTACGAGGCGCCGCAGTTCGGCCAGAACGGCAGCCTCGTCGATCTCACGCCGTTCGCCAGCAAGGACTCCGCGTACGCGCTCGACGACATCATCCCGAGCGTCCGCACCGGCCTGTCGGTGGACGACAAGCTCTACGCGTCGCCGTTCTACGCCGAGTCGTCGTTCCTGATGTACCGCAAGGACCTGCTCAAGAAGGCCGGCGTCGAGATGCCCGCGCAGCCGACGTGGGACGAGGTCGCGGACATCGCGAAGAAGGTCGATTCGGACGAGACGGCCGGCATCTGCCTGCGCGGCAAGCCCGGCTGGGGCGACCTCGGCGCCGCGTTCACCACGGTGCTGAACACGTTCGGAGGCACATGGTGGAGCGCGAACGACGACGGCTCCGTGGGTGAGGCGCAGATCACCCAGCCCGAGTTCAAGAACGCGCTCACGTTCTACACCGGCCTGATCGCGGACGCCGGCGAGGATGACGCCGCGAACGCCAGCTTCAACGAGTGCCTCGCCCAGTACCGCGACGGCAAGGTGGCCATGTGGTACGACGCCACCGTCGCCGCCGGCCTGCTCGAGGCGTCCGACAGCCCGGTCAAGGGCAAGAACGGCTACGCGCCCGCGCCGGTCGAGCAGACCGACGCCTCAGGCTGGCTGTGGGCCTGGGCACTCGCCATCCCGGCCACGTCTCAGAAGCAGGACCTGGCCTGGAAGTTCGTCTCCTGGGCCACCGGCCCGCAGTACCTCAAGGAGGCCGGGCCGAAGGTCGAGGGCGGCTGGGCCGCGATCCCGCCGGGCACCCGCGAGTCGACCTACGAGATCCCCGAATACAAGAAGGCGGCCGCAGCGTTCGCCGAACCGACGCTTGACGCGATGGCGTCGGCGCCGATCGACAACCCCGGGACGACGCCTCGTCCGGGCCTTCCCGGCGTGCAGTTCGTCGGCATCCCTGAGTTCCAGGACGTCGGGAACCAGTGCACGCAGCAGTTCTCGGCGGTCATCGCGAAGCGCACATCGATCGACGCGGCGCTCTCGGCGTGCCAGGACATCGCGTCGCGGGTCGGGGGATGACGACCACCGCCGACATCGTCAAGGCGCCGGACGTCAAGCCGTCCCGGCGCACCCCGGAGCTCAGCGAAGCATGGCGCCGGCGGCTCCCGCTGCTGCCGGCGCTGATCCTCATGATCCTGCTCACGCAGGTCCCGTTCGTGATGAGCATCTACTACAGCCTCACGGACTGGAAGGTCGTGCCCCCGGGCCCGCGCGAGTTCGTCGGCCTCGACAACTACATCAACGCGTTCAAGGACGAGTTCTTCCGCGACGCGGTGTGGGTGAGCTTCCAGCTCACGGTCGGCCCGGTCCTGGGGGCGATCATCCTTGGGACGGCGTTCGCGGTGCTGCTCGACCGCAAGTTCCTCGGCCAGGGCCTCGTGCGGACGCTGCTCATCACGCCGTTCCTGCTCATGCCGGTGGTCGTGGGCCTGATCTGGAAGAACCAGATCTTCAACGGGCTGTACGGCACGCTCAACTGGCTGATCGAGCAGGTCGGCTTCTCGTCGGTCGAGTGGGTCTCCCGCTACCCGACGCTGTCGATCGCCATCGTGCTCATCTGGCAGTGGACCCCGTTCATGATGCTGATCATGCTCGCCGGGCTGCAGAGCCAGCCGGCGGACGTGCTGGAGGCCGCGAAGGTCGACGGCACGACGTCCTGGGGCACGTTCCGCCAGCTCACGCTCCCGCACCTGCGGCCGTACATGGAGCTGGGCGTGCTGCTCGGCACCATCTACCTCATCCAGGTCTATGACCTGATCGCCGTGATGACGGGCGGCGGGCCGGGCTCGACGAACGTGCCGTACTTCGTGTTCCAGCGATCGATCGGCGGCGGTTGGGAGTTCGGCCAGGCGTCGGCCTACAGCATCGTGGTCGTCGTGGCCTCGATCGTCATCGCCACCATCGCGTTGCGAGTCCTGTCAGGGCTCCTGAAGGGGGAGGACGCCGCATGAGCGCCGAATCGCCTGCCATCGCCGTCGGCGAGAGCCGCTGGGTCAACGCGGCCTTCGGGGCGCTGGCATGGGTCGTTGGCCTCGTGTTCTTCTTCCCCGTCTTCTGGATGGTGCTGAGCGCGTTCAAGGAGGAGCAGGACGCGAACACCGCGCCGAAGCTGTTCTTCGACCCGACCATGGACCGGTTCGACGAGGTGACCGCGAGTGCCGGCGGCCTGCTGTCGTTCGGCGAGGCGTTCACGAACTCGGCGGTCGTCGTGCTGGTCTCGACGCTGATCGTGCTGGCGCTCGCGATCCCGGCCGCGTACGCCCTCGCCATCCGGCCGGTCTTCAAGTGGCGCGACGCCCTGTTCTTCTTCATCTCGACGAAGTTCCTGCCCGTCGTGGCGTCGATCCTGCCGATCTGGATCCTCGCGCGGGAGCTCAACCTCCTGAACTCGCGGAACGTCCTGATCATCCTCTACACGGGCATCAACCTGCCGCTGGCCGTGTGGATGTTGCGGTCGTTCTTCCAGGAGATCCCGCGCGAGCTGATCGAGGCGGCGGAGATCGACGGCGCCGGCCTGCGCGGGCAGCTGACGTCGATCATCCTGCCGATCGCCGCGCCCGGCATCGCCGCTACGGCGCTCCTGTGCGTGATCTTCGCCTGGAACGAGTTCTTCTACGCCGTCCAGCTCAACCCGGTGGAGGGCTCGACCGTGCCGATCTGGGTCACCACGAACATCAGCACGCGCGGAGACTTCCTGGCGAAGCTGTCTGCCGCGTCGGTGCTGGCCTGCATCCCCGTGGTGCTCGCCGGCTGGATCGCCCAGAAGCGAATGATCCGTGGCCTGGCCATGGGTGCAATCAAGTGAGGAGGCCCGGATGACGGCAGTCACGTACGACCAGGCGACCCGGACCTACCCGGGGACGGACATCGCCGCCGTTGACAAGTTGAGCATCGACGTCGGCGACGCCGAGCTGCTCGTGCTCGTCGGGCCCTCCGGCTCCGGCAAGTCGACCGCGCTGCGGATGCTTGCGGGCCTCGAGCCGCTCGACGCGGGGCAGATCCGCATCGGCGACCGGGACGTCAGCAACGTCCGCCCGCGCGACCGCGACATCGCGATGGTGTTCCAGAACTACGCGCTGTACCCGCAGCTCTCGGTGGCGGAGAACATGGGCTTCGCGCTCAAGCAGCAGGGCGTCAAGAAGGAGGAGCGCATCGCGCGTGTGAAGGAGACGGCGCGGATCCTCGACCTCGAGCCGTACCTCGACCGTAAGCCCAAGGCACTGTCGGGCGGCCAGCGCCAGCGCGTCGCGATGGGGCGCGCCATCGTGCGGCAGCCCGCCGTCTACCTGATGGATGAGCCGCTCTCGAACCTCGACGCCAAGCTCCGCGTGCAGACGCGGACCGAGGTCGTCGAGCTTCAGAACCGGCTCGGGGTGACGACCGTCTACGTCACCCACGACCAGGTCGAGGCGATGACGATGGGCCACCGCGTAGCGGTGCTCAAGGGCGGCCTCCTCCAGCAGTGCGACGCGCCCGGCACGCTCTACCACTCGCCGGTCAACCTGTTCGTGGCGGGCTTCATCGGCTCGCCGGCAATGAACCTCGTCAACGTCGGCGATGAGCGCCCGCTGCGGCTCGGCGGCGCCGTGCTCGAGCTCGACCCGCGCGCCGAGGCGGCGCTCTCCAAGGGCGCGGGCGACATCACGGTCGGCTTCCGCCCCGAGGCGGTCCGGCTCGGCGACGGGGGGCTGCGCACGGTCATCCGGACGGTCGAGGACCTCGGGTCGGAGGTGTTCGTGCACGTCGGCCTCGAGCACCGCGGCGAGACGCTGAACCTGGTGTCCAGGATGCCGCCGCCGTTCGACGCCTCGCCAGGGGACAACATCGGGATGGACATCGTCGGTATGACGCACCTTTTCGGCGGCGACGGGATCCGCCTCGCGTCCACGAGGGCGACGCTGGCGCCTAACTGAAGCGCAAGGTTGCCTTGACGCCGCGGTAGCCGAACGCCTCGGAGAACCGGTCGGGCTCGACGCGGAGCCCGACCAGCTGCTCCATCGCCTCCGGCCAGCGCTGCTGCATCGCCTCGAGCGCGCCGACGGCGGCCGCCCAGTCGGTCCGGTGCGCGTTGACGCTCCCGAACACCACGCGGTTCTCGATCACGAAGTCGCGGCCCAGCACGGTGCCGTCGAGCGCGACCTGGTGTGGGTGGGCGTCGAGCCCGAGCAGGCAGGCGACGCCGTTGCGGCGCAGCACGCCCATCGCCTCGACCATGATCTCGGCGCTGCCGGCCGCTTCGATCACGATGTCGAAGCCGCCGGTCTCCTCGCGCAGGGCCGCCAGCGGCGTCTCCGCGGTCGAGACGTAGCGGGCGCCGCCGGCGGTGACGAGCCGGCCCTTCTCGCTCGACGGCTCGCTGCGCGCCGCCGTCCACACCTCGTGCCCGGCGAGCCGCAGCATGTAGGTGGCGAGCATCCCGATCGCGCCGGCGCCGATCACCAGCGCGCGCGCCGGCTCCCACGGCTGGCGCTCGCCGATCGCCGTCGCGTGCCGGATCCCGCGCGCGCAGATCGACGTGGGCTCGGCCAGCACGCCGAGCCGCGCGAGCGCTTGCGGGACCGCGACCACGTGCTCGGCGTCCTCCACCACGAGCTCGCTGGCGAAGCCCTGGAGCGACGTGATGCCGCGCTCGGTGTAGTCGCCGGTGTCGCAGGCGTCGGGCGAACCCTCGGCGCAAGCGGCGCAGTGCCCGCACGAGCGCCGCACCGTGGCCGTCACGAGGTCGCCCTCGGCGAAGCCGTCGCCGCCCTCGACGACGACGCCGAGCAGCTCGTGGCCGAGGATGAGGTCGGTCTCGCCCGGCGGCGGCGAGCCGAACTCGCCGGCCGCGATCTCGCGATCGGTCCCGCACACGCCGACCTCGAGCGTGCGGATCAGCAGCGCGCCGGGGCGGCGGTCGGGGTCGCCGACCGTGGCGGTCCGGGTCGAGCCGCCCTGCAGCGGGGTGGTGATCAGCGCCTGCATCGGCTCACACGTTATGTTCGCGGACATGCCGCTCGTCGTCACCTGGCTAGGGCAGGCGAGTTTCCGCCTCGAGGCCGGCGGGGTGGGCGGGATACGCATCCTCGTCGACCCCTTCTTCGCCGAGCACGAGGCTCGCCTCTACCCGCCGCTGTCGGTCGACGAGTTCGGGGCCGGCGTGGACTGGCTGCTCGTCACCCACGAGCACATCGACCACCTCGACCCGTACTCGCTCCGTGAGGTCGCCGCGCGCAGCGACGAGCTGCGGATCGTCGCGCCGGCGCCGCTGGAGGCGATGGTGCGGGAGGCCGCGCCGGGCGCCGCGTTCATCGGCGTGGACCGGGGAGCCCGGATCGAGCTGGAGGGAGTGGGGGGTTGCACGGTCGTCCCGGCGATCCACGGCCGTACCGTCGCCGACGGCTATCCCGACGACCCCGCCTTCGTGGGCTACGTGCTCGACCTCGACGGGACCGCCGTCTACCACGCCGGGGACACGATCGTCACCGACGCGCTGCGGTCCGCGCTCATGCCTCTTGCCGTCGACATCGCGTTGCTCCCCGTCAACGGCCGCACCCACTACCGCGAGGCCCGCGAGCTGGTCGGCAACATGGACCTGCGGGACGCCGTCGAGCTCGCGACGGAGATCGGCGCCTCGGTGCTCGTCCCCATGCACTGGGACCTGTTCGCCGGCAACACCGAGTGGCCGGGGCGGGTCGTGGACGCGGCGGTCGAGGCCGGCGCGCCGCTGCACGTGGTCACCCTCCGTCGCGGTGTGCCGTGGGCGGCTTGACGCGCCCGTCGGCCAGCAGCTCGCGGAACCGCTCGATCGACTCGCTCACGCCGTCGTCGATCGACCGCATGACCGAGCCGCCGAGCAGGTCGACGAACGACGACCCGTCCACGCCCGGCGGGAACGGCAGCGGCTCGTCGGCGGCGGTGAGCTGACCGGCCGCGTCCGGCACGGCCTCCGCGATCAGCCCGAGCAGCTCGGGCATCGAGACCACCGGGCCGTCGAGGTTGTGCACCGACGCGCCCTCGTAGCTCTCGAGCTCGGTCGCGCGCACGAACGCCTCGCCGACGTCGGCGGTGTATTGCATCTGCACGCTTCCGCCGAACGGGATGTGGTAGCGGACGCCCGCGGCGGCGGCGAGCAGCGCGGTGGTCGGCGCCGAGGTCAGGCCCTGGTCGCGCGCCGGCCCGTAGACGGTGTGCGGGCGGATGCCGATCGAGGAGACGCCGTAGTCGGCGAAGTAGCGGACGCCGGTGCCCTCGTTGGCCCGCTTGAAGACGCCGTAGAGCGTGCTGGGGTGCTCCTCCTCGCCGAGCGCGGCGATCGAGGACGCGTAGACGAGCGGGGCGGTCCGGTCGCGGCGGCGGCGGACGGCCTCGAACACGTTGACGGTGCCGAGCACGTCGACGCGGGCGCCCAGCGGCGGGTCGGCGCGCACGAACGGGACCTGGAGGGCGGCGAGGTGGATCACGTGCGTGATCGCGTGCTCGTCGAGCGCCCGCTCGACCACGTTGAGGTCCGTGATGTCGGCGCGGACGCGGATGACGCGTTCGATCTCGTCGGGGGAGAGCGCGATCGACATCCGCGGCGCCTGCTCGCCGACGTCGAAGCTCACGACCTCGTGGCCGCGGTCGAGCAGCGCGCGGATCGTCCAGACGCCGATCGCGCCGAACGCGCCGGTGACGAGGTAGCGGCTCATGGCAGCGTCGCCCCGTTCGAGGCCGATCCCACCAGCGTGCAGTAGCGGCCGAGGACGCCGCGGGTGAACGCCGGCGGCGGCGGCTCGTAGGCCGCCAGCCGGCGTGCGAGCTCCGCGTCCGGCACGTCGACGTGCAGCACACGCTCGTCGATGTCGATCGTGACCCGCTCGCCGTCGCGCACGGCCGCGATCGCGCCGCCGCGGACCGCCTCCGGGCTCACGTGCCCGACCATCAACCCGCGCGTGGCGCCGGAGAAGCGCCCGTCGGTCACCAGCGTCACGGACTCGCCGAGACCGGCGCCGACCACCGCCGACGTCACCCCCAGCATCTCGCGCATGCCCGGCCCCCCGGCCGGGCCCTCGTTGCGGATCACCAGCACGTCGCCCGGCATGATGCCGCCTTCGGCGAGCGCGGTGGTGCACGCCTCCTCGCACTCGAACACGCGAGCGGGCCCCTCGTGGCGGCGCCGCTCGGTGCCCGCGACCTTCACGACGGCGCCTTCGGGGGCGAGGTTGCCGCGCAGCGCCACGAGCCCGCCGGGCGGCTTGTAGGGCTGCTCGGCGGTGCGCACGACCTTGCCGTCGGGAGCGGGCGCCGCCGCCGTCGCGTCGGCGAGCGTGCCGCCGCCGACGGTCGGCGCGGCGCCGTCGAGCAGGCCGGCGCGGATCAGCTCCGCGATCACGGCGGGCGCGCCGCCGGCGTCGTGCAGCTCGGTGGCCACGTGGCGACCGGACGGGCTGAGGTCGCCGATCACCGGCGTGCGGGCGCTGATGTCGACCAGGTCGTCGAGGTCGAGGTCGACGCCCGCCTCGTGCGCGATCGCGAGCAGGTGCAGGAGGCCGTTGGTGGAGCCGCCGGTGGCCGCGATGCCCGCCATCGCGTTCGTGAGCGCGCGGCGGTCGAGGAAGCTGCGCGTGGTCGGGCCGGCTCCGGCGAGCCGGACCGCGAGGGCGCCGTGCTCGGCGGCGGCGCGGCGGCGCTCGTCGAGGTCGTCGGCCGGGACCATGGCGTGGCCGAGCGGCGCGATCCCGAGGAACTCGACCGCCAGGCCCATCGTGTTGGCGGTGAACTGGCCGGCGCAGGTGCCGGGGCCGGGACAGGCGACGCGCTCGAGCTCGTCCAGCTCGTCGCGCCCGATCAGGCCGCGCCGGAAGGCGCCGACCGCCTCCCAGACCTCGAGGATCGTCGCGTTGCGGTCGCGCCAGGTGCCGGCGCGCATCGGCCCGCTGTAGATCACGAGCCCCGGCTTGTCCACGCGGGCGAGCGCCATCAGCGCCGCCGGCACGGTCTTGTCGCAGCCGACGATGCAGACGAGCGCGTCGAAGTCGTGGGCGATGTCCATCAGCTCGATCGAGTCGGCGATCAGCTCGCGCGAGACGAGCGACGCGCGCATCCCCGGCGTGCTCTGGGTCTGGTTGTCGGAGACCGCGATCGTGTTGAACTCGAGCGGCACCCCGCCCGCCTGCTCGACGCCGACCGCGACCGCGGCCGCGAGCTCGCGGTGCGTGAGGTTGCACGGCATCGTCGCCGTCCAGGTCGAGCCGATGCCGACGATCGGGCCGGTCAGCCGGCTGGGGTCGATCCCCATCGCGCGGTAGTGGGAGCGCGCGCCGGCCCGCGAGGCATCGCCGGCCAGCGTCGCACGCGCGCGGCGGCGCTCGGACTCGTAGGGCACGCGCGGCAGACTAGTACCGGTCCTAGTCGAGCGTGGCGCGCAGCCAGTCGACCGCGGCGGGGACGTGCGCAGGGTCGATGTGGTGGCCGGCGTCCGACTCGTGGTACTCGACCGGCAGCCCGCCGCCCTCCAGGAGCTCGCGGGCACGGCGCGCGAACTCGACGTCCATGATCGGGTCCTGGCGGCCGTGGGCGACGAACGCGCGGGTGTCGCGCGCGAGGTCGGGCTGCCAGCCGTCGACCGTGGGCACGAAGCCGGAGAAGGCGAGGATGCCGGCCGGCGCCGGGCGGCCCGGGCCGAGGCCGAGCGAGTAGCTCATGACCGAGCCCATCGAGAAGCCGCCGAACACCGTGCGCTCGGGCCCGATCCCGGTGCGCTCCCACAGCTCGTCGTGGAGGCCCGCCAGGCTCTCGTAGGCGGCGCGGAACGTGTCGGGATCGGGATAGCCGACGCGCGGGACCACGTACCAGTGGTAGCCCGGCCAGCCCGGGAGCTGGAGCGGGCCGCGCGGGGTCACGACATGCAGCCGGCGGTCGGGGTCGAGGACGTCCGCGAGGCCGAGCAGGTCCTGCTCGTCGGCGCCGCGGCCGTGGTGGAGCACGAGCAGCCCGGCGGGCTCCCCGGCCGCCGGGCGCTCGCGGGTGACGAGGTCGCTCACGCGGGAACCCGACGCGGGTTCGTCACGGGCCGCAGCGTCGCCTCGAGCTGCGCGCGCAGGTGCTCGTGCTGGCGCGGGAGCCGCAGCTCCTCGCCGAGGTGGTCGGGGTCCTCGTCGACGGCGAAGCCGGGGCCGAGCGTGGCGATCTCGAACAGCACCCCGCGCGGCTCGCGGAAGTAGATCGAGAGGAAGTAGTCGCGGTCCTGGACCGGCGTCACGTACGCGCCGGCCGACCGGATGCGCTCCTGCCAGTCGAGCTGTTCGTCGTCGGGCGCCCCCCACGCGATGTGGTGCACGGTCCCGGCGCCCTGGCGGCCGGACGCGGCCGGCGCGGGGTCGTAGGCCCAGGAGAAGCGGCGGTCGGTGCCCTCGAGCACGTACTCGCCGTCGCCGCGGTACGTGAAGCCGAGCAGGTCGGTGAGCACGCCCTCGGGGACGTGCGCGTACTCGGAGTAGGCGCGCGCGCCCTCCAGCGAGACGATCGCGTGCTCCGCGGGGATCTCGGGATGCTCGGCGCGCAGCGGCGACTGGTCCGAGACCACGAGCTCGAGGCGGAGGCCGTCGTAGTCCTCGAAGCGGAGGCGGTTCTCGGTGCGCTCGGCGCCGTAGCCGGCGGCCTGGAGGCGGTCGGCCCAGAAGTCGAGCGAGGCCTCGGACGGGACGCCGAGCTGCAGCGTGTGGATCATCCCGGCGCCCGCGCGCCCGCGCGGCGCGCCGTCGAACTCGAACCAGGTCAGGATCGAGCCCGGGGAGCCCCGCTCGTCGCCGAAGTAGAGGTGGTACGCCTCGGGAGCGTCGAAGTTGACGGTCTTCTTGACGAGGCGAAGCCCCAGGACGCCGGCGTAGAAGTCGACGTTGCGCTGGGCATCGCCCGTGATCATCGTGATGTGGTGGAGGCCGGCGAGGTTCATGCAACGAAGTGTAGCGCAAAGTAGTTGTGCATACAACTACTTGGTCGGGATTGCTCGCAGGGGCGCAGGGGAAGCCCATCGGCATGCAGGCGAGCTACTGCGGCGCGAAGTTCGCGATCCGCGGGTTCACCGACTCGCTGCGCACCGAGCTGCTGCACGAGCGCAGCGCCGTGCGCGTCACGATGGTCCAGCTCCCCGGGCTCAACACGCCGCAGTTCACGTGGGTCCGGACCACCCTGCGGCGCCATCCGCGTCCCGTGCCGCCGGTGTTCCAGCCCGAGGTCGCGGCCGAGGCGATCGTCCATGCGAGCGAGCACCCGCGCCGGGAGTTGTGGCTGGGCGCCATGACCGGGATCGTGATCGCGGGCAACAAGCTCGCCCCGGCGCTCGCCGATCGCTACCTGGCGCGCACGAACGTCGACGCGCAGCAGACCGGCGAGCCGATCGACCCGAGCCGCCCCGACTATCTCTACGGACCGCTCGACGACCGCGGCGCCCACGGGCCGTTCGACGACGAGGCGAAGCCACGCAGCGTCCAGCTCGCGCTCCTCGAGCTCCGCGACCGCATGATCGCCGCGCTCGCCCGGCGCGCGCGCCGGCGATCGCGGCCGCCCGCAGCGCGCGCGTAGAGTGCCCGGTGATGAACCTCGCTGCCGTTCTCCACGCGCCCGGTGACCTCAGGATCGAGGAGCGCGACATGCCCGAGCCGGGCCCGCGCGAGGTGCTCGTCCAGATCGCGGCGGTCGGCGTGTGCGGGTCGGACGTGCACTACTACGAGCACGGCCGGATCGGGACGCACGTCGTGCGCTCGCCGATGGTGCTGGGCCACGAGTCAGCGGGTCGCGTCGTCGGCCTCGGGCCTGAGGTGAGCAAGCACGCGGTGGGTGACCGCGTCACGCTCGAGCCGGGCGTGCCGTGCGGGCGCTGCCGCGAGTGCCGAGCCGGCCGCTACAACCTCTGCCAGGACGTGCGCTTCTTCGCGACGCCGCCGATCGACGGCGCGTTCGCCAACTTCGTGACGATCCACGAGGACTTCGCGTTCGCGCTGCCCGACTCGGTGTCCGACGACGCGGGCGCGCTGATGGAGCCGCTGTCGGTGGGGATCTGGGCGTGCCGCAGGGCCGGCGTGTCTCCCGGCGACCGCGTCCTGATCACCGGCGCCGGGCCGATCGGTCTGCTCTCCCAGCAGTGCGCGGTCGCGTTCGGCGCCACCGAGGTCACGGTCACCGACGTCAGCGAGGACCGCCTCGAGCTGGCGCGGCGCACCGGCGCGACCCGCGCGCTGCGCGCCGGCGAGCCGCTCGACGAGGCCGACGCGCTGATCGAGTGCTCCGGCCATCCGGCCGCGCTGGCGGCCGGGATCGCGGCGCTGCGCCCGGCGGGCACCGCCGTCGTGGTCGGGATGGGGCCGGACGAGGAGGCGCGGGTGCCGCTGTCCCTGATCCAGAACCGCGAGCTCTGGCTCACCGGCACGTTCCGCTACGCCAACACGTACCCGACCGCGATCGCGCTCGTCGCCTCCGGGCGCGTCGACCCCGAGGCGATCATCACCGGCCGCTACGGGCTCGGCGACGCGGAGGCGGCGCTGCGCGCGGGCCGCGACGACCCGGCCAACGTGAAGGCGATCGTCGTGCCCTGAAGGTAGGGTCCCGGCCGTGGCGGTCCTGGTCGGTGTCGACGTCGGGACGAGCGGCACGCGCGCGCTGGCGGTCACCGCCGACGGCGAGCTGGTCGCCGAGGCCACGCGCCCGCACGAGTTGCTGACGCCTCGCCCCGGCTGGACCGAGCAGCGGCCCGCCGAGTGGTGGGAGGCGACCAAGGGCGTGCTCCGCGATGTCGCGGCGGCGGCCGGCGACGACATCGTCGGGCTCGGCGTGACGGGCCAGATGCACGGCTCGGTGTTCCTCGACGCGGCCGGCGAGGTCATCCGCCCCGCGCTGCTGTGGAACGACCAGCGCACGGCCGACGAGTGCGACGAGATCACGGAACGGGTGGGCGAGGCCCGGTTGCTCGAGCTCGCCGGCAACCCGGCGCTGACCGGCTTCCAGGCCCCGAAGATCCTCTGGCTGGCGCGCCACGAGCCCGAGGCCCACGCGCGCGTGGCGAGCGTCCTCCTGCCGAAGGACTACGTGCGCTTCGAGCTGACCGGCGAGCGCGCGACCGACGCCTCGGACGCCGCCGGCACGCTGCTGCTCGACGTGCGGGCGCGCGACTGGTCGGACGAGATCCTCGACGTGCTCGAGATCCCCCGCGAGTGGCTGCCGAAGGTGTTCGAGGGGCCGGAGGCCACGGGCACGGTGCGCGACGAAGTCGCCGACGAGCTCGGCCTGCCGCGCGGGCTGCCGGTCGCGGCCGGCGGGGGCGACAACGCGGCGGCCGCGGTCGGGGTCGGCGTCGTGCGCGAGGGCTCGGTCTCGACCTCGATCGGCACGAGCGGCGTGCTGTTCGCGCACCGCGACGAGTTCACCCCCGACCCCTCGGGCCGCGTGCACGCGTTCTGCCACGCCGTCCCGGACGCGTTCCACCTCATGGCCGTCACGCTGTCGGCGGGCGGCTCGCTGTCGTGGTGGCGCGAGCGGCTCGGCGCCGGCGCCGGCTTCGGCGAGCTGATCGACGAGGCGTCGCCGGTCGAGCCCGGGTCCGAGGGCCTGCTGTTCCTGCCGTACCTCACCGGCGAGCGCAGCCCGCACCTGGACCCGCACGCGCGCGGCGGGTTCGTAGGGCTGACCGTGCGCCACGGCCGGGCGCACATGACGCGCGCGGTGATGGAGGGCGTCGCGTTCTCGATGCGGGACGGGCTGGAGATCATGCGCGGGCTCGGGACGCCCGACGACGACATGCGCGCGGTCGGCGGCGGCGCGCGCTCGCCGCTGTGGCTGCGCCTGCAGGCCGACGTCTACGGCCGCCCGATCCGCCGCACCGAGGTCGACGAGGGCCCAGCGTACGGCGCGGCACTGCTGGGCGGTGCCGCGGCCGGCGTGTTCGCCGGCGTCGCCGACGCGAGCTCGCGCGTGCGGCTGCGCGAGGAGGTCACGGAGCCCGACCCCGAGCGCGCGCGCCGGTACGACGAGCTGTACGCGATCTACGCCTCGCTGTACGGGGCGCTGCGCGAGCCGATGCACGAACTCGGGCGGCTGGCCGGGGGCTGATCTCGCGTGCGCGCGCTGATCGCCGCCCTCGCGCTCACCCTTCTGGCCGCCGCGGTCGCGCACGCCCCGACGCGGCCGGCCACTGCGCTGGCGAGCCCGGCGGCGGACCTCCGGCCGCGCGCCGCCGCGGCCACCGTCCGGCCGCGCGCCGTCGCGGCCGCCCCCATCGTCCCGGCGCGGCTCGTCGCGCACGGCGGGATCGAGGAGGCGCAGCGGTGGGTACGGCAGCGCGCGGGAACCGTGGCGTTCGCGGTCGCCGAGGGCCGGCGGATCCGCGGCGTCGCCGTCCACCGCACGTACTACTCGGCGAGCGTGGTCAAGGCGATGCTCGCGCTGGCGCTCATCCGCGGCGCGCGCGACCGTGCGCTGACCGCCGAGGAACGGGGCCTGCTGCGGCCGATGATCACGTACTCCGACAACGACGCGGCGAGCGCGATCTACGCGCGCGTGGGCGCGGCGCCGCTGTACGCGATCGCGCGCAAGGCCGGCATGCGGCACTTCTCGATCGGCGGCAACTGGGCGGACGCCCTGCTCACGGCGTACGACCAGGCGCGGCTGTTCCTGCGCATCGACCGGCTCACGCCGCGCCGTCACCGCTCCTACTTCCGCGGCCTGCTGGCCTCGATCGTGCCGTCACAGCGCTGGGGGATCGCGCCGGTCGCGGGCGAGCGCGGCTTCCACATCATGTTCAAGGGCGGCTGGCGGATCGGCATCTTCCACCAGGTCGCGCTGCTCGAGCGCGGGGGGAAGCGGATCGCGCTCGCGATCCTGACCCGGAGCGCCGATCACGGGTACGGGCGCGAGACGCAGTCGGGCATCGCGGCCCGTGTGCTGGCGCCGCTACCGCGGCGCTAGCGCGAAACACGAGCCGTCGTCGAGCACGATCACGCCGCCGTGCGGGAGCCAGGCGGTCGCGGCGTCCGGGCCGCTCAGCACGGCGGCCTTGGCGCGGATCTCGGCTTCGAGCGCGGTGGGCGCCACGGCAGTCGCCTGCACGACGCCGGTGAAGGCGGGGCGGCCGCTGCCCGGGTCGAGCAGGTGGTGCGCCGGCCGTCCGTCGCCGCCGAGCCAGCTGCGGCGGCCGATGCCGCTGGTGGCGACGCCGACGTCCGTCAGCGTCGCGGTGTCGAGGATGCGACCGTCGAACGGGCTCGCGACGTCGACCCGCCGCGCGGTGCCGCCGATCCGCAGGTCGCCGGCGCAGTCGACGGCGAAGCTCGGCCGGCCGCGGAGCGTCTCCGCGAGGACGTCGGCGAACAGGCCCTTGGCCAAGCCGCCGCCGTCGAGCCGGGTGCCGGGCTCGCGGCGGACCGTGAGTGCCCCGAAGTCGACCTCGATGGTCGGTGGACGGCGGCCGCTCGCTGGGCGGCGCGGCGGGGCGAGGCCGAGCGCGGTCGGCAGGTCGAGCGGCGTGCCGAGGTCGCCGCGGTAGCCCGCGCGCTCGAGCTCGTCGAGCAGCGCCGCGTCCACGAGCCCGCCGGTGAGCTCGGCCGCGTAGGCGGCAGACGCCGCGAAGCGCGCCATCAGCGGCGTGACGGGCACGACGTCGCGCGGGTCGGCGTTGAGGCGCGACAGCTCGCTCTCGGCGTCGAAGCGCGTGAACCGGTCGTGCCAGGCGAGCAGGCTGCGCTTCGCGGCGGCGACGGCCTCGCGCGCGCCCTCGCCGCCGACGTGGACCGTGCAGGTGCCGCCGAAGCACGCGAACGAGTCGTTCGCCTCGGTCACGACTGCGCGGTCGTCACGGGGGCGGGCTCCGACCCCGACGAGTCCGACCCCTGGCTCGTGGCCGATCCCGACGATCCTGTCGTGGAGGCGTGCGCGGTCGTGGCTCCCAGCACGGGATCGCGGCCGGTCGCCATCTGCACGTAGATCGTCGCGAACAGCGCGAGGAACGCGGCAACCGCGCAGACGGCGACGACCTTGCGGATCAGGGCGATGCGCCGCTGCATGGCGATGATTCGGGGATGGGTCATGCGGTCGCTCCCTTCATCGAGGTCGTCCGGATCACGAGCAGGGCCAGCGCGGGCACGACCAGCGCGCCGGCTCCCAGCAGGAACCACGCCTCGCCGGCATCCGAGCCCTCGCCGAGCGCGTGGGCGATCGACGCGAGCCACACGACGGCCGTCAGCCGGTGCAGCCGGCGCCAGCGCTGGACGCCGACCCGCGCCCGCGCGTAGTACGACAGGCCGAGGATCAGCGTGCCCCAGCCGCAGAGGATCCCCAGCGTCGTCCAGAAGCGGTGGAACGAGCTCGCGAACGGCACCGTGATGTCGGCGAGGCTCGGCGACATGAACGAGTCGCCGAGCAGCGCGCCGGCATGGACCACGATCGCGGCCATCGTCGCGATCGCGAGCGCCTCGTGGGTGGCGCGCAGGTCGGGGCCGCGTCGGCGGACGAGGCGGCCGCTCATCAGGAGGCCGACCGTGACGGACGCCGTCGCGAGCAGGAGCGCGAGGATGCCCGCCGCGCGGCTCGTGATCCAGAACAGGTGACCGTCCGTCATATGGCGAACGTACGGTCGAAGTCTGGGACGACGCTGAGAGCATCCTGAGAGGAGCCGGCTCTCAGGAAACTCCCAGCAACCCCACAGGAAGCCCACACTCGCGCGCCCGACACTGATCCCATGACCCCACCGCAGCCGCGCGTCCTTGTCGTCGACGACGAGCCGAACATCGTCGACGTCGTCACCATGGCGCTGCGCTTCCAGGGCTTCGACGTCTCGTCGGCGGGCACCGGCGGCGAGGCGCTCGCCGCCGTGTCCGACTTCCGGCCCGACCTGATGGTGCTCGACGTGATGCTGCCCGACATGGAGGGCTTCGACGTCGCCCAGCGGCTCGGCGCCCAGCGCAACCGCGTGCCGATCATCTTCCTCACCGCGCGCGACGCGACCGACGACAAGATCCGGGGCCTGACGCTCGGCGGCGACGACTACGTGACCAAGCCGTTCAGCCTCGAGGAGCTGGTCGCGCGGATCCGGTCGATCCTGCGGCGGGCCGGGCTGGCGGAGCCGGAGTCGAGCCGTCTGACGTTCGAGGACCTCGAGCTCGACGAGGACACGCGCGAGGTGACGCGGTCCGGCATGCACGTCGACCTCACCGCCACCGAGTACCGGCTGCTGCGCTACCTGCTCCTGAACCCGCGCCGGGTGCTCACCCGCGCGCAGCTGCTCGAGCACGTCTGGGACTACGACTTCGGCGGCGACGCGCGGGTGCTGGAGACGTACGTGAGCTACCTGCGCAAGAAGCTCGACGCCCACGGGCCGCCGCTGATCCACACGGTCCGCGGCGTCGGCTACGCGCTGCGGCCGCCGCGGACCTAGATGCACTCGCTCCGCGCCCGCCTGCTGGCCGCCGTGCTCGCGCTCACCGCCGCCGGCCTGCTGCTCCTGGGGGGCATCACCTACGTCGGGCAGCGCTCGTTCCTGCTCGACCGGCTCGACGACCAGATCTCGGTCGCGCCGCCGGCCGCCGCGGGGGCGCTGGGGATCGACGACCGCGGCCCCGAGCGCCACGGGCCGGGTGAGCGCGGGCGCGGGGGCGGTGGGCCGCCGCCCGGCAGCGGGCTGCCGCCGGGCACGTACGTCGAGCACCGGAACGCCTCCGGCGCGGTCGACGCCCGCCACGTCTTCGACTACGGACAGGACATCACCGCCGACCCCGCGCTCCCCGCGGCCATGCCGTTGGACAAGCCGTTCACGGTCGACGGGCAGAGCGGGGACGACAACCGCTACCGCGTGTACGCGGAGGCGCAACGATCCGGGAACGGCGTGATCGTCGTGGCGGCGCCGCTGACCGATGAGGACGCCGCCTTGAGCCGGCTGCTGCTGCTCTCGGCGCTGGTCATCGCCGGCATCCTGGTCGTGCTCGGGCTCGTCGCCTGGGTCGTCGTGCGGGTCGGCCTGCTCCCGCTCGACCGGATCGGGCACACGGCGGGCGCGATCGCGGGCGGCGACCTCTCGCACCGCGTCGAGGCGACCGACCCGCGGAGTGAGGTCGGCCGGCTCGGGATCGCGTTCAACGCGATGCTCGACCGGCTCGAGCGCGCCTTCGGCCAGCGCCAGGAGAGCGAGGACCGGCTGCGACGGTTCCTCGCCGACGCCTCGCACGAGCTGCGGACGCCGCTCGCCTCGATCCGCGGCTACGCCGAGCTGTTCCGGATGGGCGCCGCGCGGTCGGACGAGGACGTCACGAAGGCGATGCGGCGGATCGAGGACGAGGCCGCCCGGATGGGCGTGCTCGTCGAGGACCTGCTGACGCTGGCGCGGCTCGACGAGATCGCGCAGGCGCCGCACACGGAGGTCGACCTGGCGGACCTCGCGGCCGACGCGGTCGCGGACGCGCAGGCCGTCGCCCCCGACCGGGAGATCTCGCTCGAGGCGCCTCGCGAGGCAGTCGTCGCCGGCGACGCCCACCAGCTCCGGCAGGTGCTCGCCAATCTGCTGCGCAACGCCCTGGTCCACACCCCGGAGGGCACGCCGGTCGAGGTCAGCGTCGCGGTCGACGCCGCGGTCCGGCTCGAGGTCCGCGACCACGGTCACGGCCTGCCGTCAGGCGACCCCGCCGCGCTCTTCGAGCGCTTCTGGCGCGCCGAAGGAGGCCGTGAGCGAGGCCGCGCGGGAGCCGGCCTCGGCCTCGCGATCGTCGCGGCGATCGTCGACGCGCACCGCGGTCAGGTCACCGCCGCGAACGCGCCCGGCAGGGGAGCCGTCTTCACCGTCGTCCTCCCGCGAACGTCAACTGCGGCAGGGTAGGGAGGCGGCGGAGCCAACCGGCCGAGTGTCCAGTTAATCCCCCCTAGCGGTATTAACTGGACACTCGACCCGCGGGACGCTCGATCCCGCCTCCCTCGATGCCGCAGTTCGCGGGCGGCGCCGCTCACGACTGAAGACCCAGGCGCGCATGGCGACGTAGCGGGTGACGGTGGCGGCGAGGTTCGCCGCGACGAGCACGGCGAGCTCGACCGTGCCCGCAGGCGTCGAGTCGAGCCCGTGCAGCACGAGCAGCGCGCTGTTGGTGAGCGCGAGCGTGAGCAGGAAGACGAGCGCTCCGCGCGCGTGATGGCGGAGCAGGCCCGCGCGGCCGCGGACGCCGAACGTGAAGCGGCGGTTCGCCCCGGTGTTGCCGACCGCCGTCAGCGCGAGCGCGACCGCGTTGGCGCCGGCGGCACCCAACATCCCGCGCAGCGCCAGGAACAGCAGCGCGTGCGCGAGCGTGCTCGCGACCCCGACCGCCATGAACCGCGCGACCGGCGCGGCGGCCATCAAACGAGCGACGCCGCGCAGGTCCTCGACCGCGGTGCGGACGAGCCGCACGCGCGAGTCCGGGTCGTCGATCCAGTCGACCGGAACCTCGTGGATCCGCAGCCCGCGCCGCTGCGCGTTCACCAGCAGCTCGGTGTCGAAGAACCAGCCCTCGTCGCGGATCGCCGGCAGCAGCTCGCCCGCGACGTCCGCTCGCACGGCCTTGAAGCCGCACTGCGCGTCGCTGAACCGGGCGCGCAGCGCCGTCCGCAGGATCCGGTTGTAGCCGCGCGAGATCAGCTCCCGCTTCGGCCCGCGCACCACCCGCGCCCCGCGAGCGAGGCGCGTGCCGATCGCCAGGTCGCTGTGGCCCGACAGCAGCGGCGCCACCAGCGGGAGCAGCGCCCGCAGGTCGGTCGAGAGGTCGACGTCCATGTAGCAGACCACCTCGGCGTCGCTCGCCGACCACGCGGCGCGCAGTGCCCGCCCCCGTCCCGACCGCTCGAGCCGGATCGAGGACACGAAGGGCAGCTCGCGGGCGAGCTCCGCGGCCACCTGGGGCGTCGCGTCGGTGCTCGCGTTGTCGGCGATCACGATCCGCCAGCTGAAGGGGAACTCGGCCGTCAGATAGCGGTGGAGGCGGCGCACGCTGAGCGCGAGCGCCGCCTCCTCGTCGCGCACGGGCACCACGATCTCGATCTGGGGGTGAGGCGCGTCGGGGAGGAGTCGCGGGAGAGCCATGCGACCACCCTCGGGCCGGACCGTGCGAGACGGCTCAGAACGGGCTGGGAGGTCCCTGAGAGCGCGGGCTCAGCGAACTCCCAGCTCCGTCCCAGGCGGCTCTCGCACGCCACGCCGAAGGTGGCCGCATGTCCACGACCTCGTTCCCGCTGCCCGCCCGCCGCCAGCGCGCGCTCTCGATCCCGCTGCCCCGCCCCGAGCTCGCCGCCCTGCTCCTCCTGACAGCCGTCCTCTCCCTCTGGGCGCTCGACCGCAACGGCTTCGCGAACGAGTACTACAGCGCCGCCGTGCGCTCGATGAGCACGAGCTGGCACGCGTTCCTGTACGGCTCGTTCGACACCGCCGGCGTGATGACCGTCGACAAGCCGCCGCTTGCACTGTGGGTCCAGGCGCTGTCGGCCCGCGTCTTCGGGTTCAGCTCGTGGAGCCTGCTCGTGCCCCAGGCGCTGATGGCCGTCGCGACGGTCGCCCTCGCCTACGACCTCACGCGCCGGCACTTCGGCCGGGTCGCCGGGTTCGTCGCGGGCCTGACGCTCGCGTTGACGCCGATCACCGTCGCGATCGCGCGCCACAACAACCCCGACGCGCTGCTCGTGCTGTGCTGCACGGCCGCGGTGTGGGCGCTCGTGCGCGGGCTCGAGGACGGCCGCACGCGCTGGATCGTGCTGTCGGGCGTCGCGGTCGGGCTCGGCTTCGAGGCCAAGATGGCCGCCGCGCTGCTCGTCGTTCCCGCGATCGCCGCGGCCTGGCTCTGGGTCGCCCCGCGCGGTCGCGCGACGGCCGTCCGCCAGCTCCTCGCCGGCGGCGCCGCCATGACCGTCGTCGGGCTCGCCTGGCCGATCCTGATGTGGCTCACCCCGGCCGCCGACCGGCCCTGGATCTCGGGCACGAGCGACAACAGCATCTGGTCGCTCATCCTCGGCTACAACGGCCTCGGCCGCCTGTTCGGGCAGGACGGCGGGCCCGGTGGCGGAGCCGGGCCCGGCGGCGGCGCCCTGTTCGGCGGCGAGCCGGGCGCGCTGCGGCTGCTCAACGACGCCCTCGGCGGCCAGGCCGGATGGCTGCTCGGCACCGCGCTGGTCGGCGGCATCGCGTTGCTCGCCCTCACCCGGCTGAAGCGCACGGACCCGCGCACCGGCTGGCTGATCGCCGTCGGCGGCACCGCGCTCATCACGGCCGTCGCCTTCAGCCGCGCCCAGGGGATCTTCCACCCCTACTACGTCGCCCAGCTCGCGCCCTTCACGGCAGCGCTGGTGGGCGCGGCGATGACCCAGGGCCGGTTCGTCGCGGCGGCCGCGATCGTCGCCGGCGCGGCGACCGAGACGATGATCCTCGGCGCCGACGCCGCCTGGATCGCGGCGGCCGGCGTCGGCGCCGCCGTGCTGCTCGTGGGCGGCGTGCTCGACCGGCGCGTCGTCGTCGCGGCCGCGATGGCGGTGCTGCTGATCGCGCCGGCGAGCTGGTCGCTGCAGACGCTGGGCCACGCCGCGAGCGGCACGTTCCCCGCGGGCGGCCCCGCGACGACGACGATGGGAGGCCCGGGGGCCGGCTTCGGCGGCGGTGCCCCTCCGGGCGGCCCGGGGCCCGGCTTCGGCGGCGCTCCTCCGGCCGGAGGCGGGAGCCCGTTCGGCGGCGACACCTCGACGCTCACCGCGGCGCTGGCGTACGCGCAGGCCAACGGCGGCGGCACCATCGCGGTCTCGAGCCAGTCCGGCGCCGCCGGCTCGCTCATCACCTCCGGCGCCGACGTCGCCGCGATCGGCGGCTTCTCCGGCCGCGAGAGCCAGGTCACCACCGACTGGCTGGCCGACGCGGTCGAGCAGGGCCGCATCCGCTACGTCCTCACCGAAGGCGCCGACGGGCTGCGCAACGACGACCGCATCGGCTCCAGCGAGGTCATGGCCGCGGTCGAGGCGGTCGGGACGCCGACGAGCGTCAGCGGCCTCTACGACCTCCAGGGCCAGGCGGACCCGCTGCGGTCGCTCTGAACGTCAGTCGAGCTCGACCCGCATGGCGGCGGCCAGCGCGCCGCCGAGGACCTGCAGCGTGTCGCCGAACCGCACGGTCAGCGGCCCGTCGAACGGCTGGCGGTCGAGCACCTCGAGCCGATCCCCGAGGCGGACCCCGCGCTCGGACAGGTACCGCAGCATCGCCGGGTCGGAGTCCGACACGCGCACGAAGCGGCCGCGGGCGCCCGGCTCGAGGTCGGCCAGGCTGGGCGTCGCGCCCTCGTCGATCTGGAGCTGCGCGTCGGGGATCGGATCGCCGTGGGGGTCGTGCGTCGGGTTGCCGAGCTTGGCCGCGATCCGCGCCTCGAGGTCCTCCGACAGGACGTGCTCGAGCGCCTCCGCCTCCTCGTGCACCCGGTCCCACGGCACGTCGAGCTGCGTCGCCAGGTAGAGCTCGAGCAGCCGGTGGTGGCGCAGCACCTCGAGCGCGAGCCGCTCGCCCTCGTCGGTGAGCTGCACGCCCCGGTAGGGGACGTGCGCGACGAGCCCGAGGTCGGCGAGCTTCTTGATCATCCCGGACGCCGACGCCGCCGTGACCTCGAGCCGGTCGGCCAGGTCGTTGGTGGCCACCGGCTCCCCGCCCGCGCGGTGCTGGAGCGAGTAGATCGCCTTGGCGTAGTTCTCGACGGCCTCGGAGGAACCCGTCATACGCTCACCAGCAGCCCGGTCGTGAACATCAGCGCCATGCCCGAGAGCAGCCCGGCGACCGCGGCGGGATGCAGCGTGCGGCCAGCGTCGTCGCGCAGCGACGGCGCGAGCTGGACGATCACCTGCACGATCGCGCCGGCCCCGAAGCCGAAGAGGTAGGCGGCGAGACTGGCGTTGAACGCGGCGGCGCCGATCCAGGCTCCCAGCACCGCCGGCGCCCCGGCGACGAGCCCGAGCACGGCGAGCCGTCCCAGCGACGGCCGCAGCTGCGCGACGGGGGCGACGATCGCGAGCCCCTCGGTGGTGTTGTGCAGCGCGAAGCCGACGACGAGGAACGCGCCCAGCGCCAGCGCGCCCACCGAGTAGGCCGAGCCGATCGCCACACCCTCGCCGAGGTTGTGCAGCCCGATGCCGACCGCGACCAGCAGCGCCAGCGACGCGCCTGACGCGCCCTTGCGGCGCGCGGCGATCCACGAGGAGACGCCGCTCAGCAGCAGGTACGAGATCACGCCGCCGAGGAGCACCAGCGCGGCGCCGCCGAACGCCTGCGAGCCCTCGCCCGCCAGCTCGAACCCTTCGAGCGTGGCGTCGATTGCGAGGAAGCCCAGGAGGCCGACCGTGACGGCCATCACCACGCGGAGCCAGCTAGGCGGGATCCGGCGCACCCATGGCAGCCACAGCATGCCGAGGGCGATCGGGATCACCCCGACGTAGACGCCCAGCAGCGCCATCAGGCCGAAGAACGACAGGTCGTTGGGAGGCGTCTCCACCGCCACCGGGATCTCGTGCGCGAACGTCCCGCCGCTCGACGTGATGAGCGCGACCTCGTACGCCTCGCCCTCGATCCACGGCTGCTGGATCCGCACGGTCGCGGTCTCGAGCCGGCCGATCGGGCCGTCGGCGCCGGAGAACTGCGCGAACGCGTCGTTCACCACCGCCTGCGCGATGCGCACGTCGTCGGGCCCGTCGTTGCGGACGGTCAGCTCGATCACGCCCGGCGTCAGCCGCGTGCGCTCCACCGCCAGCTCCTCGACCGGCGGACCGCGCCGCTCGCCGAGGCCGGGACCGTCGAGCAGGGCGAAGACCCCGACGGCCGCGACGATCAGCAGCAGCGGGATCAGGCCGAGGATCCACGCAGGGATGGAGCGCTGCTTCTGGACGGTCGCGGCGCGCCCCTCCATCACGTCACTTCGAAGAATCCCTGCCAGCCGAGCTCGGTGAACTCGGACTGGTGCGCGTGGAACATGAAGCGGCCGGCCATGGGGAAGCGCCACTCGAGGATGCCCCGCTGGCCCTGGCACAGCATCACCGTGTCGGTGAACTCGGACGGCGTCCTCGACGTCCCGGTCGGGAAGTAGTGGAAGAGGTTCCCGTGCAGGTGGAACGAGTTGATGAGGTCGTACTCGAGCACGTTGACGAGGTAGATCCGCACCAGCTCGTCGCGCTTGACCTGGATCGGGGTGTTCATGTACGCGAACGGGATCGAGTTCGCGGCGTACAGCTCGTTGGCGCGGTCGAAGTTGGTGTCGAACCCGTTCATCACCATCACGAGCTCGTTGGCGTCCTCGCGGCCGTCGACCGGCTCGACGATGAACGCGCCGTACAGGCCCTTGGCGATGTGCTCGGCGAGCGGCCGGACGTGGCAGTGGTAGAGGTGCAGGCCGGCGGGCAGCGCGTCGAACTCGTAGACGGTCTCCCCGCCGGGCTCGATCTCGCCGGCGCCGAGCCCCGGCACGCCGTCCATCTCCGCCGGGTGGATGCCGTGGAAGTGGATCGTGTGCGGGTGGTGGGAGGCGTTCCGGAACGTGATCCGCAGCCGCTCGCCCTCGCGGCAGCGCAGCGCCGGCCCCGGGACCCGGCCGTTGTACGACCAGGCGGCGAACTTCACCCCGGGGGCGACCTCGATCTCCTGCTCGGCCGCGTACAGCTCCCACTCGCGCAGGACCTGGCCGCTCGCGAGGCGCCGTGACGTGCCCCAGTCGAAGTCGCGCAGCAGCTCGTGCGGGTCGAACCCGTTGGCGGCATGGTCGACCGTCCGGCCGTCGCGGAAGTCGGCGTGGCCGCCTCCGGCGCCGTGCGCGCCGTGGTCCTGCGCCGCGGCCTCGGCCTCCCACGGGTGGGTGTGGGGAACCGTGCTGTGCAGGAGCGCGGCGCCGCTGGTGGCGGCGAGCGATCCGGCCAGCAGCTTGCGTCGCGTGAGTTCTGCCACGACGTTGATTATGGCATGCCTAAATCAAATTGTCGAGCTTGCCTCGAACCGCAGGGCCTGAAGGTACGCGCCCAGCGTGCGCATCAGCCCTTCGCGCGGGTCGTCGCCCAGCCGTAACTTGCGGGTATCGACACCGGGATGGACCACGACGTCGCGATCATCGGCAGCGGCTTCAGCGGCCTGGGGATGGCGATCCGCCTCGAGCAGGCCGGGCACGACTTCGTCGTGCTCGAGCGGGCCGGCGAGGTCGGCGGCACGTGGCAGGCCAACACGTATCCGGGCTGCGCCTGCGACGTGCCCTCGCACCTGTACTCGTTCTCGTTCGCGCCCAATCCGGACTGGACGCAGACGTACTCGACCCAGCCGGAGATCTGGGCGTACCTGCAGCGCTGCGCCGACGACTTCGGCGTCCGCCCGCACATCCGGCTCAACTGCGCCGTCGAGTCCGCGACCTGGCTCGAGCAGGAGCGGCGCTGGGAGCTGGAGACCACCGACGGAACGATCCGCGCGCGCGTCCTCGTGGCCGGCATGGGCCCGCTCACCGAGCCGCGCATCCCCGAGATCCCCGGGCTCGAGGCCTTCGAGGGCGAGGTCTGGCACTCGGCCCGCTGGAACCACGACTTCGATTTGCGCGGCAAGCGCGTCGCCTCGATCGGCACCGGCGCCTCGGCGATCCAGTACGTGCCGGAGATCCAGGAGCAGGTCGCCGAGCTGCACGTCGTCCAGCGCACCCCGCCCTGGGTCCTGCCGCACTCCACCCGCCCGATCACCGGCTGGGAGCGGCGCCTGTTCCGCGTGGTCCCGGCCGCCCAGCGCCTCGTCCGCGGCGGCATCTACGCCGGGCGCGAGGCGCTCGTCCTCGGCTTCGTGAAGAACCCGCGGCTGATGAAGGTCGTCGAGCGGCTCGCCCGCAAGCACATGGAGCACCAGATCGACGATCCCGAGCTGCTCGCGAAGGTCACGCCCGACTACACGATCGGCTGCAAGCGGATCCTGCCGTCGAACCGCTGGTACCGGGCGCTCGGCCGGCCCAACGTCGAGCTCGTCACCGAGGGGGTCAGCGAGGTCCGCGCGCGCTCGATCGTCGCCGCCGACGGCACCGAGCGCGAGGTCGACGCGATCGTGTTCGGCACCGGCTTCCACGTCACCGACATCCCCGCCGCGCAGCGCGTCCGCGGCCGCGGCGGCAAGCTGCTCGACGACCTCTGGAACGGCAGCCCGCGCGCCCACCTCGGGACCAGCGTCGCCGGCTTCCCCAACCTGTTCTTCCTGCTCGGCCCGAACACCGGGCTCGGGCACAGCTCGATGGTCTACATGATCGAGTCGCAGATCGCGCACGCGATGGACGCGCTGCGGCTCATGCGCGAGCGCGGCGCCGAGACGATCGAGGTCCGGGCCGACGCCCAGGCGCGCTCCAACGCCGAGCTCGAGCGCAAGCTCGCGGGCACGGTGTGGAACACCGGCTGCGCGAGCTGGTACCTCGACCGCACCGGCCGCAACGCCACGATCTGGCCCGACTGGACGTGGCGCTTCCGCCGCCGGGTGGCGACGCTCGACCCCGCCGAGTACCGCCTCGACGCGCCGGTCAGGGAGCCGGTGCCGGCGTGATGCGAGTCCTGATCACCGGCGCGGCGTCCGCCGCCGGCTGCGCGGGTCAGGCTCCCGGCTTCGTGACCGTGGTCAGCGAAGACCGGCGTCGTGAATCCATCATGCTCCAGGTTTCGCGACCATCAGGAAGATCGCCGCGATGATCAGCAGGCCGGCGACGGCGCCGAAGATCCCCTCGCGGCGCGCCTGGCGCTGGTAGTCGTCGGAGACCGTCCCGGTCTCGTCGATCTCGCGCTGGGCCTGCGCGGCGAGCTTGCGGTCGGTGGGGACGAAGTAGGCGCCGTTCAACGCGCCCAGCGCGATGACGATGACGAACGTCGCGCTGATCCAGAACGAGCCGAAGCCCCAGTCGGCGTCGATCGTCTGGTAGATGCCGGTGAGGATGATGAGGCCGAGCGCGGGCCCGGCGAGCCGCTGGTTGATGGCGAGCTGGAGGTGATGGACGTACGGCAGGTGCCGCACGCCTACCTGCATCGCGACGGGGAACGCGAGCGCCTCCGCGAAGGTGGCGCCGAACCCGACGACCACCGCGGAGACGTGCACCCAGACCGACAGGTCGTAGAGGCTGATGGCGAACGTCATGGCGTAAAGACGATCTTGCCAAAGACGTCGCCGGACGTCCATCGCCGCGAAGCCCTCGCGCGCGTCGGACAGCGGCAGCACGCGGTCGATCTCGGGCCGCACCCCGCTCGTCTCCAGCAGCCGGGCGAGCCGCGCGAGCTCGTCGCGCGTGCCCATCGTTGAGCCGATGACGCTGAGCTGGAGGAAGAACACGCGCTGCAGCTCGGCCGGCGGGTTCGCGCCGCTGGTGGAGCCCGAGACGACGAGCGTGCCGCCCGGGCGCAGCGCCCGCAGGGAGTGCTTCCAGGTCGCCTCGCCGACGGTCTCCAGCACGGCGTCGACGCGCTCCGGCAGCTTCGCGCCGCTCTCGAACGCCTCGTGCGCGCCGAGCGCGACCGCCTTCTCGCCCTTGGCCGGATCGCGGCTCGTGACCCACACGCGCAGGCCGGCCTGGCGGGCGAGCGCCACCGCGGCGCTGGCCACGCCGCCGCCCGCGCCCTGGATCAGCACCGTGTCGCCGGGCTGCACGCCGGCCTTGACGAACAGCATCCGGTAGGCGGTGAGCCACGCGGTGGGCAGGCACGACGCCTCCTCGAAGGAGAGCGCCGCGGGCTTGGGGACGAGGTTCGCCCGCGGCACCGCGACCTTTCCGGCGAGCGCGCCCTGGTGCTTCTCGGACAGCAGCGTGCGCTTGGGGTCGAGCGTCTCGTCGCCGCGCCAGTCGTCGCTCGCGATGACCGAGTGGACGATCACCTCGTTGCCGTCGACGTCGACGCCGGCGGCGTCGCAGCCGAGGATCATCGGCAGCCGGTCCTCGGGCAGCCCGACGCCGCGCAGCGACCACAGGTCGTGGTGGTTGAGCGAGGCCGCCCGCACGTCGACGGTCGTCCACCCGTCCGGCGGCTCGGGTTCGGGCCGCTCGCCGACCTCGAGGGCGGAGAGGGGGTCGTCGGCGTTCGTCGAGACGACGTAGACGGCGAGCATGCGCCGGTGCCTACCCGTCGTACAGCTCGCTGAACGTGTCGGCGTAGCGCTTCTCGACGACCGCGCGCTTGACCTTCATGGTCGGCGTCAGCTCGCCCGCCTCCTGGCTGAGGTCGTTCTCCAGCACGGTGAACTTCTTCACCTGCTCGATGCGGGCGAAGCGCGAGTTCGCCCCGTCGACCTCCTTCTGCAGCGCATCGCGCACGCGCGGGTCGCCGGCCATCGTCGGCATGTCGCCGTCGATCCCGAGCTCGGACGCGAGCGCGGGCACCTCCTCGGCGTCGAGCGTGAGCAGGGCCACGAGGTACGAGCGGTTGTCCCCGTGGACGACGGCCTGGGAGATCCAGCGCGACTCGCGCAGCGCGTTCTCGATGTTCGTCGGCGAGATGTTCTTGCCGCTCGACGTGATGATGAGGTCCTTCTTGCGGCCGGTGATGCGCAGGTAGCCGTCGTCGAGCTCGCCGAGGTCGCCGGTGCGGACGCCGTCGCCCTCGAACACCTCGCGCGTGGCGTCGTCGTTGCGGTGGTAGCCCTTGAACACGTTCGGGCCGCTGAGCACGATCTCGCCGTCGTCGGCGATCTTCACGTCGGTGCCGGGCAGGCGCGGACCGACGGTGCCGAAGCGCGGGTCTTTGGGCGGGTTGAGGGTCGCCGCCGCGCACGTCTCGGTCATGCCGTAGCCCTCGAGGACGGTGATCCCGCAGGCGTCGAGGAACTCGAGCACCTCGCGCGGGATCGGCGCCGCACCGGTCAGCGCGAGCTCGAGCCGCCCGCCGAACAGGCCGCGGACCTTGGACAGCACGAGCCGGTCGGCGAGCGCGTACTGCGCCTTCAGAACGGGGGAGGCGGTGCCCTTGCGCATCGCCGGCCGCGCCTTGCGGCCGGTCGCGATCGCCCAGGCGAACAGCCGCCGCTTGAGGTCGCTGCCCTCGTCGCCTCGGGCCAGGACGCGCGCGTGGATCTTCTCGAACACGCGCGGGACCGACGGGAAGTGGGTCGGCGCGGCGGCGCCGACGTCCTCCACCAGCTTGCGCGAGTCGCCGCTCCAGAACGCCAGCGTGCCGCCGGTCTGGAACGCGACCATCTGCACCACGCGCGCGAGCGCGTGGGCGAGCGGGAGGAACATGAACAGGACCGCGCCCGCCCGCAGGTCGCACCGCTCCACGTACGCCTCGCCGGTGAACAGCACGTTGCGGTGGGTGAGCATGCAGCCCTTCGGCGGGCCGGTGGTGCCGGACGTGTAGACGATGGTGGCCACGTCGTCGGCGGCGATCGCGTCGAGCCGGCGCTGCAGGTCCTCCTCGGGGACCTCGCCGGCCCGGCCGCGGATGTCGTCGACCGTCGGGGTGCGGCCGGTCGGCTCCATGCTGACGATGTGCTCGAGGCCGGGGAGGTCGCCGCGCACCGCCTCGATCTTCTCGAGCTGCGCGGTGTTCTCGACGACGATCGCTCGGGCGCCCGAGTGGTCGACCACGTACTTGCACTCCTCGGCGGAGTTGGTGTGGTAGACGGGGACGACGACGAAGCCGCCGGCGAGGAGCGCGGCGTCGGCCAGCGTCCACTCCGGGCGGGTCTCGCCGAGCAGCGCCACGCGGTCGCCGGGCTCGAGGCCGAGCGCGGCCATCCCGCGGGCGAGCTCCCGGACGGCGGCGCCGAGCTCGGCGAACGACCACTCGTGCCACGTGCCGTCGCGCGGAAAGCGGATCGCCGTTCCGCGGTTGCGCTCCGTCGAGTCCAGCACCATCCGGCCGAGTGAGTTCTCGCTCATAGGGGCCGATCCTGACATAGCCTCTCCCTTCCCGACAGACGGAGGAGGAGCGAGGGATGCAGATGCGCGCGGCGGTCCTGGAGCAGTTCGGCGAGCCGCTGGTGGTCCAGGAGGTCGAGCTCGAGGACCCCAAGCCCGGCGAGGTCCTGGTCCGGCTCGTCGCATGCGGCGTCTGCCACACCGACCTCTACACGGCGTCGGGCGCGGACCCGTCGGGCTACGCGCCGGCCGTGCTCGGGCACGAGGGCGCGGGCGTGGTCGAGCGGGTGGGGGAGGGCGTGCGGTCGGTCTCCGAGGGCGACCACGTGGTGACGCTGTTCTCGCCCCAGTGCGGCGAGTGCGAGCACTGCCGATCGCCGCGGACGAACCTGTGCCTGGCGATCCGGGAGCAGCAGAACCAGGGTTACCTGCCGGACGGGACGGCGCGGCTGTCGCGGGGCGGCGAGCCGATCCGGCACTTCATGGGCACGAGCACGTTCGCGGAGTGCACGGTGATGCCGGAGATCGCGCTGGCGAAGGTCTCGCCCGACGCGCCGCTCGACCGCGCCTGCCTGTTCGCCTGCGGGCTGTCGACCGGGCTGGGGGCGGCGATGTTCACGGCCAAGGTCGAGCCAGGGTCGACGTGCGTGGTGTTCGGAGCCGGCATGGTGGGGCTGGGCGCGGTGGCCGGCTGCCGGCTCCAGGGGGCCGAGCGGATCATCTGCGTGGACCTGTCGGAGGATCGACTCGAGCTCGCGCGGGGCCAGGGAGCGACCGACACCTGGGTGGGCGGCGAGGGCGTCGTCCAGCGCGTGCTCGACGAGACGCGCGGGTTCGGCGCCGACTACACGTTCGAGGCGACCGGCCTGGTGTCGGTCATGCGGCAGGCGGTCGAGTCCGCGCGCATGGGGTGGGGGCTGTGCACGGTGGCCGGCGTCGCCGGCAAGGGCGAGACGCTCGACATCGTGCCGCGCTACCTCATCACCGGCCGGCGGGTCTGCGGGTCGTCCTTCGGGGGCGTGAAGGGCCGCGAGCAGGTCCCGCAGCTCGTGCAGCGCTATCTCGACGGCGACATCGACGTCGACCCGTTCGTCTCACACAAGCTCCGGCTCGACGACGTCAACCGCGGGTTTGACCTGATGCACGCCCAGGACGGGATCCGGAGCGTGATTGATTTCTAGCCGCGCTGGTTATTCCGGCGAACGTCAACTGCGGCTGGGTAGGGCAGCGGGTGTGCCACCCGCGAGGTGAGCTACCAACGACGATCCTGGATAGGTGTCGCATATGAACACCTATCCAGGACAGCGTCACGAAAACCGCCGCGCGGCCGGCTCCGCCGCCTCCCTCACCTGCGCAGTTGAAGTTGGCCGGCGGAGCGGTCAGCTCTTGGCCGCGGCCTTGCCGCCCTTGCGGCCGGCGGCGGCCTTCTGGGCCTTCGTGCCGCCCTGGCTCTTGGTGTCGCGCTTCTTGCCGGAGCCGGACGCCTTGCCGCCCTTGCTCGACGAGCCCGGATCGTTCGCGATCGCCGCGGCACGCGACTTGCTCATGCCCTTCTTGCGCAGGCCCTCGTATTGCTTGTCGTCTTTGATGGATGAACCGTGATCTTTCGCCATACCACGGTGCTACCCAGATTTTGCAGGGCTTTCACAGCGGTCGTTCCGCCACGTGGGCGGGGACGGGCTCGAGGTCGTTGACGAACCCCGGGGTGGCCTCGACGCGGTCGAGCCAGGCGGCGATGTGGGGATGGTCTCGCGGGTCGGCGCCCGCGTCGGCGCCGCAGTGGCCGTAGCCGTAGACGGCGATGTCGGCCACCGTGAACTCGTCGCCGGCCAGGAATGGGCGGCCGTCGGACAGGCCGCGGTCGAGCGCCGCGAGCGCGTCGCGCCCGCGCTTCAGCCGCTGGGCGAACGCCTCCGGGAGCGTGACGTCGCGTCCCGCGAGCTTCATGAAGCGCGCGACCGAGAGGTCGGCCTCGATCCGGTTCTGCTCGAAGAACATCCACTGATGCACGCGCGAGCGCTCGATCGTGCCCGGCGCCGGGAGCAGCGCCGTCCCCTCGGTGAGGTGCAGCAGGATCGCGCCGGACTCGGCGATCAGGTCGCCGTCGTCGGTCTCGAGCACGGGGATGCGGCCGTCGGGGTTGCGGGCGAAGTGCTCGGCCGTGCGGGTCTCGCCGCGGAACAGGTCGACGGAGATCGACTCGTACGGCAGCTCGAGCCGTCGCAGGACCAGGCGACACTTCAGGCAGTTGCCGGAGGAGGCGTGCTCGTAGAGCTTCATGACCGCGGGACGTTACGGAGTTCGAAGTGCATCGGGTCGGGGCGGGTCGGCCAGCGGCCGCCCCACGTGAAGCCGTGGCGCTCCATCGTCCGCACGAGTCGCGGGTCCTGCCGCGAGCTGCCCATGAACGGGTTGGCGGCGGCGTTGAGGTCGATCGCGACGCCCCACGCGTGCAGCGAGAGCTGGCCGCGCGGCTGGATCCGCCGCGGCGCGTAGCAGCCGGCGTAGTCGCCGGGGTTCACGAGCCGCGCCAGGCCGCGGCGCGCGAGCTCGCCCAGCGCCGCCCGCAGCGGCCCGATCATCGCGCGGTGGCAGGTGACCGAGCCGAGGATCGGCACCGAGCGCGTGACGATGTGGCGGCGCACGAACGCCGGGTCGACGCGGATCCAGTCGTCGCCGTAGGGCAGCCCGACCGCCGGCTCGCCGAAGGCGACCTTGAGCGCCGCGGGGCGCGCCGGCCCGACCGGGCCGCCGCCGCCGACGATCCGGGCCGCCGCGCCGCGCTCGGTCCGGCGGACCAGTTCGCGCGGCGAGACCGGCTCCCGGAGCGAGACGATCGCCGTCGTGCGCAGCGGCTGCACGCGGCGGTCGCGGGAGGCGAGCGCGACCTCGGCGTCGCGCAGCACCGCGTCCTCGACCACTCCGACCACGCGCAGCCGGCGCCCGCCGTCCAGCCGCAACACGCCGCCTGTCCCGAGCCGGCGCAGCCGCGCCGACGTAGTCGACAGGATCGCCGTCCCCGGCCGCAGGGCGCCGAACGGCTCGCGCTCCGCTTCCGGAAGCGTCGCCGCGTAGCCCGCGGGCTCGACGGCGAGCACGTCGAGCGGCACCGCGTACCCCGCCTTGACGCGCTGCACGATCCGCCCGCCGGCCGCGACCCCGGCGCGGAGGAGCACCGCGCCGCGGCCGACCGGCGTCGCCGCCACGACCGCCGGGTGCGAGCGCAGCCGCCGCACGGCGCGTCGCGGGTGGTCGAGGCCCCACACGATCGCCGTCTGGGGCTCCGCGGCGGGCGACAGCGTGGCCGACGGTGACACCGCCGCACGCGCCTGCGGCGGCTCGCCCGACCCGCCACACCCGGCCACCGCGGCCGCCACCACGATCGCGGCCGCCGCACACGACCTCGCGGCGCCCCCGCGCGGGCTTGCGGCGCCCCCGCACGATCTTGCGGCGCCCCCGCGCGACATCACCGCGCGCGGCCGACGATCATGCCGCCCGTGGACCGGACCGGGATCGAAGCTGCGGTCGACCTCGTCGAGCGCTGGGAGGCCCGCTGGGGCGAGCGGCCCGCGCTCCCGCCCGTCGACCCCGACCGCTGGGCGGCGGCCTGGGAGGAGTTCGAGCGCCGGATGGGCGGCAACTACCCGTTCTTCCATCCGCGCTTCGCGGGCCAGATGCTCAAGCCGCCGCACCCGGCGGCGGCCGCGGGCTACGTCGCGGCGATGCTGGTCAACCCGAACAACCACGCGCTCGACGGCGGCCCGGCGACGAGCGAGATGGAGAAGGAGGCGGTCCAGGACCTGGCGCGCATGCTCGGGCTCGCCGAGCCGTTCCTCGGGCACCTGACCTCGAGCGGCACGATCGCCAACCTCGAGGCGCTGTGGATTGCGCGTGAGCTGCATCCGGACAAGGGCGTCGCGTATGGCGCCAACGCCCATTACACGCACGGGCGCATGTGCCAGGTCCTTCGCATGTCCGCGACGCAGGTCCCCGCCGGGCCCGAGGGCCGGATCGACCTCGACGCGCTGGACGCCGCGTGCGCGCGCGGGGAGGTCGGCACCGTCGTGCTCACCGCGGGCACGACCGGGCTGGGAGCGGTCGATCGGGTCGACGAGGCGCTGGCGCTGCGCGAGCGATACGGGGTCCGCATCCACGTCGACGCAGCGTACGGCGGATTTTTTGTCCTGCTCGACGACGCGCCCGCGGCGATGCGCGCGATCGGCGACGCCGACTCCGTGGTGATCGACCCGCACAAGCACGGCCTCCAGCCCTACGGCTGCGGCGCGGTCCTGTTCAACGACCCGGGCGTCGGGCGCCTCTACGCCCACGACTCGCCGTACACGTACTTCACCTCAGACGAGCTGCACCTCGGCGAGATCAGCCTCGAGTGCTCGCGCGCCGGCGCCGCCGCCGCCGCGCTGTGGCTGACGCTGCGCGCCGTCGACCTCGAGCCCATCCTCGCCGCCGCCCGCCGCGCGGCGCGCGACCTCGCCGGCCGCCTCCGGACGCTGCGGCTCCACGTCGAGCCCGAGCTCGACATCGTCACGTACCTGCCGCCCGCGGGGAGCGTGAGCGAGCTCGACGCGGCGAGCGCAGCGATCGTCCGCGCCGGGATGGACGATCCCGACGACCCGGTCTTCCTCAGCACGGTCCGCGTCGACGCCGAGCACCTGGCCGCCCGCCATCCCGACCTCGAGCTCGACGCGCCTGGCGCGCGCATCCTGCGCAGCGTCCTCATGAAGCCCGAGCACGAGCAGGTGACCGAGTGGCTCGCTAGCCGGGTCGAGGCGCTAGCCACTCGCTGAGCCGCTCGTAGACCTGCGGGTGGTTGAGCAGGGCGAGGTGGTGCGCGCCGCCGACGTGCAGCGCCTCCTGCGCCCGGTGCGACGCGCTCGCCTCCAGCACGAGCCAGTCGCCGATCACGCGCGCGACGGGGTGGCGGGCGTCGCGCGTCACGGTCGCGGACACGAAGCAGTGGCGGACGCCGTCGAGGAACGGCACCTCCTGGCAGGCCGCGGCGCGCAGGGCGTCGGGGTCGCGGCCGTGCCAGTCCTCGTCGACCAGCGAGCCGCGCCGCATGTCGCGGATGCCGGCGCTGCGGCGGCGCAGGAAGCGGGAGAACGGGCGCGTCTCCGGCGCCACGCCGAGCGCCGCGGCGGCGTAGTGGACCGCCGACTCGAGCGGCGCGCCGGCGTGCGGCGAGCCCAGCGAGACGATGTGACTGACCGCGCGCGTCCAGTCGCCGCCGGCGTGGCACGCGCTCCGCGCGACGAGCCCGCCCATCGAATGGCCGATCAGCGCGATCTCCTCGACCTCGACCGGCCAGTCCGCCACGAGGCGCCGGAGCTCTTCGGCCAGCGTGCGGCCGTTCTCGGAGATGTGGCGGCCGCTGTTGTAGCGGACCCAAACGGGCGTGAACCCCTCGAGCCGTTCTCCGTAGGTCGGCCCGCCGCCGTACCGCCATGCATATTCGGTCTCGAACAGGCCGTGGACGAAGACCGCGAGGCGTGGCCGTGGCTCGCCGCCGCCGCGCAGGGTCATCGTCGTGGCCAGCGGCGGCTCGAGCGCGTCCCCGCGCAGCCCGTTCAGCACGGCCAGCGCGACGGCGCCGCGCGGCGTGTCCGAGACCGGCCGGTCGCGGACGACGGCCGCGGCACCGCGGCCGACCAGCGCCGCCGTCCCGGCCATCGAGGCGTACACGGCGCCCGAGATGCCGTCGTGCAGCAACTTCGCGGGACTCGGCCCGCGGAACGCCCGGTCCGCGATCGCCCGGTGCACCTGCCCGATCCCGCCGGCCCCGAGGCCGAGCTCGTCGAACGCCAGCCGGGTCAGCGCGCGCAGCTCGTCCGCCATGCCCCCAACTACTACCCCACGGCGCGGCGGTTACGTGACTACGGACGCTCGACCAGCGTCGAGAGCGCGACCATGGTGCGGGTGCGCATCACCTTCGGGTCGCGGCGGAGCTGCTCGATCGTGCGCTCGAGCTCCTCGATGCCCTCGACCCGGACGCGGACGACGGCGTCGGCGTCCCCGGCCACGGTGTGGGCGGCGACGACGGCGTCGAGGCCGGACACCGAGGCGAGCAGGTCTCCCGGGGCGACGTTGTCGGCGCAGTAGAGCTCGACGAACGCCTCGAGCCGGTCGCCGAGCGCCTGCGGGTCGACGATCGCGGCGTAGCCGACGATGACGCGTTGCTCGTGCAGCCGGTCGACCCGCCGCTTGACCGCCGACGCTGAGAGGCCGACGGCGGCGCCTACGTCCGCGAGCGTCGCCCGGCCGTCGCGCTCGAGATGGTCAAGGATCTTGCGATCCACGTCGTCCAGACGGACTGGTCTTTGCACGTCGAGCCCACTCTATGCCGTCTCGATTGCATGCGCGCGAAGGGCGCGATACACGATCTGCATGTTCGAGGAAGCCCAGCTCTACTCGCCCGTGACGGCCAACGACGACGGCACGGCGAATGTGCAGCTCGCGGCCGATCATCCCGGCGCCAGCGACCCGGTGTACCGCGAGCGCCGCAACGTGATCGCCGCGCACGCGCTCGCATGGGAGCCGGGCACCCCGGCGCCGCGGATCGAGTACACCGAGGCCGAGCACGACGTCTGGCGGATCGTCTGCCGGGAGCTGGCGCCCAAGCACGCCAAGTACGCGTGCCGCGACTTCCAGGAGGCGGCTGCGGCCCTGAACCTGCCGGTCGACCACATCCCGCAGCTCGACGAGGTCACCGCCGGCCTGAAGCCGCTGACCGGCTTCGTGTACCACCCCGCGGCCGGCCTCGTGCCGCTGCGCGAGTTCTACGGCTCCCTCGGCGACCGCGTCTTCCACTCGACGCAGTACATCCGCCACGGCGCGATGCCGCTCTACACGCCCGAGCCCGACCTCATCCACGAGGTCGTCGGCCATGGCAACCTGCTCGCGTCCCCGCGCTTCGCCGAGATCAAGCGCCAGGCGGGTCTCGCCGCGCAGCGCGTCGAGACCGACGAGGCGCTCCAGTTCCTCGCCGACGTGTTCTGGTTCACGATCGAGTTCGGCGTCATGCGCGAGGACGGCGAGGTGCGCGCCTACGGGGCCGGGATCCTCTCCTCCTACGGCGAGATCGAGGAGTTCCGCGGCGCCGACCTGCGCCCGCTCGACATCCTCGCGATGGCCGCGCAGGAGTACGACATCACGAAGTACCAGCCGATCCTGTTCTGCGCGGACGGGATGGGGGAGCTGGAGGACGTCGTCGGCGGCTTCTTCGAGACGTTCGACGACGACGTGCCCGTGCGCCTGCGTGGGGCGGCGACTACGGCGTAGCCGTTACCCTCCGCCGCCGGGATGGCGAAGCGGAGCGTCAAGAAGGCCCGGCAGCGGGAGGCTCAGCCGGCGACGGCTCCGCCGGTCGAGTCCGGCAGCCGCCGGCCGTTCTGGCTGGGCGTGCTCGTCGCTGCACTGGTCCTGATCCCGCTCGGCGTCGCCGGCGTCGTGATCGCGTCCGGCTCCGGCGACGAGCCGACCGCGGACCAGGCGTTCAAGGAGGAGGTCGACAGCGAGGCGGCGAGGCTCCGCGAGCAGACGCAGGTCCGCGACAAGGAGCAGGTGAAGGAGCTCACCGACCGTATGCGCGGCACGGTCGACGCGCTCGCGCCCGCGCTGACCGGCCTCGGCCGCACGTTGCCGCCGGGCGAGGACTCCAAGCTCGGCACGCTCGCCAAGCCCGCCGACGTGGCCGGCTGGCGGCGCGTCGTCGCCAAGGAGGACGAGTTCTTCGCCGAGACGGTCTCCGGCGAGACCGGGACCAACGTCGCCCGCGGCGGGTTCGCGGCCGCGCTCGACGCGCTGGCCGAGTCCGTGGCGAGCTACGCGCTCGCCCTCGAGCAGCCCGGCGCGCGAGCCGCGCTCCTGGAGCGCGCCCGGCAGCAGAGGAACCTCGCGGTGCGTACGTGGGCGGTCGCCGCGACCCAACTCGATGCGATCAACATCGCAACCGGATACGGTCACCAGCACGTGTACCTCGGCGGCTCCGAGGAGGCGGGCGGCATCGGCGCCGACCCGGCCCCGGAGGGCAGTGGCGCCGAGGGAGGAGAATAGGGAGCACCGTTGATGGGTAATGACCCCGCGCCGATGGACTACCAGATCGATCACGACCCCATCGACCGCGGCCACCTCGTGGTCGCGAAGGGCGAGCTCGACATCTCGGCTACCCCGCGGCTCTCGACCGTGCTCGCCTTCGCGTCGGCGAGCCCCGGCGGGCGGCTCGTGCTCGACCTCTCCGAGGTGGCGTTCATCGACTCGACCGCGCTCGGCACGATCCTCAAGGCCGCCGCGCAGCTCGACGAGTCCGGCACCAGCCTCGAGGTCGTCGCGCCCGACGGCCCGGTCCGCCGGCTGCTCGAGATGACCAACCTCACGCAGCGCTTCCGGCTGTACGCCACCCGCGCCGCCGCCCTGGCGGCCGACGGCGCGCCGGCCTAGAGGCCTGGTTACGGTCGCCCGGATGGCGACCGTCACAGCGCCGGCCGGATGCCGGCAGGGGCACTACTACGCCGCCCGCAGCGCGACCAGCTCGCGCCGCAGAGCGAGCTCCTCGAGGCCGCGCTGCTCGATCCGGCGGACCTCGTTGGGCCGCAGGTCGAGGCGCTGGGCGGCTTCGCGGATCGAGACCGGCTCGTGCTCGCCGTTGAGCCCGAAGCGCATCTGGATGACCTCGCGCTCGCGCGTCGGCAGCGAGCGGACGACGTCGCGCACCGCCTCCAGGGTGAGCGCGAGCTCGACCTCCTCGGCCGGTGGAGGCGACTCGCCGGGCAGCAGGTCGCGCAGCTCGGTGTCGCCCTCGTCGCCGACCGGCCGCTCGAGGCTCGTTACCTGGCGCGAGACCTCGCGCACCTCCTCGACCTGCTGCGGGTCGAGCTCGGCCTCGGCCGCGATCTCCTCGACCGTCGGCGCGCGGCCGAGCCGGGTGCTCAGCTCGCGTTCGGCGTTGGCGATCTTGCGCTCGCGCTGGGCGATGTTGATCGGCAGCCGGATGGTGCGGCCGCGCTCGTCGAGCGCCCGCCCGATCGCCTGCCGGATCCACAGCGTGGCGTAGGTCGAGAAGCGGAAGCCCTTGCGCCAGTCAAACTTCTCGGCCGCGCGGATGAGCCCGAACATCCCCTCCTGGATCAGGTCGAGCAGGCTGAGCTGCCCGATGCCCTGGTACTTGCGGGCGATCGAGACGACCAGCCGCAGGTTCGCGTTGATCATGCGCTCCTTGGCCTCGAGGTCGCCGCGCTCGATCTGCTTGGCGAGCTCGATCTCCTCCTGCGGGGTCAGCAGCTGGTGGCGGCCGGCCTCGTTGAGGAAGAGCTGGAGGGCGTCGGTCGTATAGGTCGCCAGCTCGCGGTTGGAGACGGCGGTCGGTGGTGCCTGGCGGAGGCCGCAGTCGTCGAGGATCTCGACGCCCTCCTCCTGGAAGCGGGCGGCGATCGCCTCGACCTGCTCCTGGTCGAGGTCCAGGTCCTCGACGATCTGCGAGAGCTCTGATTCGTCGACGCAGCCGATCTCGCGGCCGCGCTCGAGCAGCGCGTCGATCTCTCCGGGAACCGCCATGGAGGTGGAATACCCACCGGCGCTCGCTGTGAACGCCGGTCGGTGGATCCGTATGCGGCTTACTCGCACTCGCGACGAGGTCCTCGTTGGCGAGCTCGTCGGTCTGCGCCTGTCAGCGATGAGACCTGACGAGCAGCGCGACCCAGTCCCAGACCCCGGCGAAGAGGTGGCCGAGCGGGCCGGTGTAGAGCCACGCGAGCACAGGTAGCGGTTTGTACAGTGGTGGGCCGCCCATGGCCACCGAGGTCGTCACCACAGTCACCGAGCTCCCCGAGTCGCGCGTACGCGTGCAGGCGGAGGTGCCGGCCGAGGAGGTCGAGCGCCGCGTCGCCCAGGCCGCCCAGCGGCTCGGCCGCAACCTGCGCGTGCCGGGCTTCCGGGCCGGCAAGGCCCCGGCGCCCGTGATCGTGCAGCGCATGGGGCGCGACGCCGTGCTCGACGAGGCGGTGCGCGACTCGATCGCCACCTGGTACACGGCGGCGATCGACGCCGCGCGCGTCGTGCCGGTCGGCGAGCCGCAGCTCGACCTCGGCGACCTGCCCGGGCAGGGCGAGTCGCTGAAGTTCTCGATCGAGATCGGCGTCCGGCCGAAGGCTCAGCTCGGCGACTACAAGGGCCTGGAGGTCGGCCGCCGCGACGCCGGCGTGTCCGACGAGGCGATCGGCGAGGAGCTCGACCGGCTGCGCGAGCGGTCGGCGCGGCTCGACACCGTCGACCGGCCGGCGGCGTCCGGCGACTTCGTGGTCATGGACTACCGCGGCACGCTCGACGGCGAGCCGTTCGCCGGCGGCGAGGGGCGCGACCAGATGGTCGAGCTCGGCTCCGGCCGGCTCGTGCCCGGCTTCGAGGAGCAGCTCGACGGCACCGCCGCGGGCGACGAGCGCACGGTCACCGTGACGTTTCCCGACGACTACCCGGCGACCGAGCTGGCCGGCAACGAGGCGCAGTTCGCCGTCTCGGTCAAGGAGGTCAAGGCCAAGGAGCTCCCGGACCTCGACGACGATCTCGCCGCCGAGGCGGGCTTCGACACGCTCGACGAGCTGCGCGAGGACATCCGCACGCGTCTCGCCGACGTCGAGTCCGCCCGGATCGAGGCCGAGTTCCGCGAGGCGGCGCTCGACTCGGCGGTGCACGCCGCGAGCGTCGACGTGCCAGACGCCCTGGTCGAGGCCCGCGCGCGCGAGCTGTGGGACTCGATGCTCCACTCACTCTCCCATCAGGGCATCAGCCGCGAGACCTACCTGCGGATCTCGGGCCGCGGCGAGGACGAGATCGTCGAGCAGAGCAAGCCCGACGCCGAGCAGGCGCTGCGCCGCGAGGCGGTGCTGGCCGCGATCATCGAGGCCGAAGGGATCGAGCCGACCGACGAGGAGATCCTCGAGGCCGTCGAGCAGGCGGCGGCCGAGGGCGGCGGCCGGACGTCGCCCAAGAAGCTGCTCGAGCGCCTCAAGTCCTCGGGCCGGCTCGAGTCCCTCAAGCAGGACCTCGCCCAGCGCAAGGCGATCGAGCTCGTCGCGGAGGCGGCGAAGCCGATCTCGATCGAGCAGGCGAAGGCGCGCGACAAGCTGTGGACGCCCGGCGACTCCGAGCGCGCCACGAGCGGGTCGACGGGTCAGCTCTGGACTCCTGGTTCCTAGTCGCAAGACCGGGAAAGGCCGAGCTCCGCGATTGCTAGGCTGCGGCCCAGACGCCGTGCAGGACTCGAGCGCCCGAAGCGAAACGAAGCGAGGACCGTGAGCCCACTCGTACCGATGGTCGTCGAACAGACCTCCCGTGGGGAGCGAGCGTTCGACATCTACTCCCGTCTGCTGAACGAGCGGATCGTGTTCCTCGGCACGCCGGTGGACGACCAGATCGCGAACCTGATCGTCGCCCAGCTGCTGCATCTCGAGGCCGAGGACCCGGACAAGGACATCTCGCTCTACGTCAACTCACCGGGCGGTTCGGTATACGCGGGGCTCGCGATCTACGACACGATGCAGTTCATCAAGCCTGACGTGCAGACCATCTGCGTCGGGATCGCGATGTCGATGGGGGCGCTCCTGCTGGCGGGCGGCGCGAAGGGCAAGCGCATGGCGCTGCCGAACGCGAAGATCCTCATCCACCAGGTCTCCTCGGGGTTCCAAGGCCAGGCCACCGACATCGAGATCCACGCCCGCGAGGTCATCGACCTCCGCCGCCGGCTCGACGAGATCATCGCCGACCACACCGGCCAGTCGATCGACAAGGTCAAGCAGGACACCGAGCGCGATTACTTCATGAGCTCGGAAGAGGCGACGAAGTACGGCATCATCGACAGGGTGATCTCCGAGCACTGAGGGAGACGGATCATGGCCCGGCCCACCGACTCCAACGAACAGCTTCTCTGCTCCTTCTGCGGGAAGTCGCAACGCCAGGTCAAGAAGCTGATCGCGGGCCCGGGCGTCTACATCTGCGACGAGTGCATCGACCTCTGTAACGAGATCATCGACGAGGAGCTGACCGCTCCGCCGTCGTTCGACATCGACAACCTGCCCAAGCCGCGCGAGATCTACGGCGTCCTCAACGAGTACGTCGTCGGGCAGGAGCAGGCCAAGCGCACGCTGTCAGTGGCGGTCTACAACCACTACAAGCGCGTGCAGATGATGCAGGCGGACGACTCGGACATCGAGCTCCAGAAGTCGAACATCCTGCTCCTCGGCCCGACCGGCTGCGGCAAGACGCTGCTCGCCCAGACACTGGCACGGATCCTGAACGTGCCGTTCGCGATCGCGGATGCGACCGCGTTGACCGAGGCGGGCTACGTCGGCGAGGACGTCGAGAACATCCTGCTCAAGCTCATCCAGGCCGCGGACTACGACGTCAAGAAGGCCGAGACGGGGATCATCTACATCGACGAGGTCGACAAGATCGCCCGCAAGGCCGACAACCCGTCGATCACGCGCGACGTGTCGGGCGAGGGCGTCCAGCAGGCGCTGCTGAAGATCCTCGAGGGGACGACGGCGTCGGTGCCGCCCCAGGGCGGGCGCAAGCACCCGCACCAGGAGTTCCTCACCATCGACACCACGAACATCCTGTTCATCTGCGGCGGCGCCTTCGCGCAGCTCGACAAGGTGATCGAGCGGCGGATCGGCCACAAGGGCGTCGGCTTCGGCGCCCAGATCGAGTCCAGGACGCAGCGCGACACCGGCGCGCTGTTCGAGAAGGTGCTGCCCGAGGACCTCATGCAGTACGGGCTGATCCCCGAGTTCATCGGCCGCCTGCCGGTGTGCTCGGCCGTGCACCAGCTCTCGCGCGACGACCTCATCACGATCCTGACCGAGCCGCGCAACGCGATCGTCAAGCAGTTCCAGCGGTTCTTCGCATTCGACGGGATCGAGCTCGTGTTCGCCACCGACGCTCAGAAGGCGGTCGCCGACAAGGCGCTCGAGCGCGAGACCGGCGCGCGCGGCCTGCGCTCGATCATCGAGGACATCCTGCTCGACGTGCAGTTCGAGCTGCCGTCGCGGCGCGACGTCAAGAAGTGCGTCGTGACCAAGGAGACGGTCGAGCGCAGCGTCAAGCCGACGCTGGTCACCGAGGCCCCGGACGAGGCCGACTCGCCCGAGGCCAAGTCGGCCTGATCAGGCGCGGCCGTTCGCGCTGAGGAGGCGGAGCGCCTGCACCGTGGCGACGCCCCGCCACTCAAGGGCGGCCGCCGGGTTCCAGTCGGGCCACGAGACCCGCCAGCCGCCGTCGTCCTGCTGGGCGGTGGCGAGGGCGTCGAGGTGGCGGTCGATCGTGGCTTGGTCGAACAGGCGGCGGCTGCGCGATTCCGGCGTGGGGGCGAGGGCGAGCGGGCTCGTGACCTCGGCGCTCGGGTCGGGGTCGACCGCGTACAGCGGCTCGAGCGCGGGGGCGATCTCGTCGAGCGCCTGCTCGGCACGCTCGGCGTCTGGGTGGGTGTTCAGGAACGCCACGCCGAACTGCAGCGCGTAGCCCGGCCGCGTGGTGATCCCGCTGAGGTCGAGCTCGGCGATCGTGCGGAAGCAGAACTCGTCGGCCTGCTCGAGCCACGGGTGCTGCGCGCCGAGCCGGTGGAACGCGGCGGCGTTGATGGGTGTCTGGATCGCCGAGGACTCGTCGCTGTACTGCCACCACGGGGCGTGCGGATACGCCAGGGCGTCCTCGAGCACGAACGGGATCCCGCCGTCGTCGCGCGTGATGGTCATCAGCCAGTCGCCCGCGGCCTGGATCATCGCGTCGTCGCGGACCCCGACCTCATGCAGGATCTCCAGCGTGGTGTGGATGCCGACCGGCTGGCTCGTGGGCGCGCGCATGTCGGGCTCGATCGCGTGGCCGAAGCCACCGTCGTCGTTGCGGTAGGCGCGCAGGGCGTGGACGACGGCGTCGGCGCTGCCGCCGTGGAAGAGGTGGTCGAAGCGGCGGCGCTCGAGTACGCGGGCGGTTGCGTGGAGGAAGCCGGCGGCGGCGTTGAGGTCGGCGGTCATGCGGCCATGGTGGCCGCGGGCCGCGCGTGCGTCTTGAACGAAACGGACGTCTCGCCTGCCGGCCCGGCGCCGGAGGCGAGCAGCGCGGCGGGAGGCAGCCCGGCGAGCCGGGTGCACTCGCGCGTGAGGTGCGCCTGGTCGGCGTACCCGGCCTCGAACGCGAGGCGGGCAAGGTCGCGCGGCCCCGGGGACTCGTCGGCGGCCGCGATCTCGTGGCCCGTGATCTCGTGGCCGGGGGTCGCGAGGGCGAGGAACCGCTGGAACCGAAGAATCCGCTCGAGGGTCTTGGGCCCGTAGCCGACGGCGTCGCCGAAGCGGCGGCGGAGCTGGCGGTCGCCGATCCCGAGCTCGTGCCGGGCGGCTCCGGTGGCGGCGGCGCGGACGAGGCGGTCGGGGTCGCCGGCGATGCGGCGCTTGACTGCGGCGGCGAGCTCGGTGAGCTGCGCGGGCGTGGCGGCGGACCCGATCGTCTCGGCGATCCGCGCGCCGTCGGCGCCCCATAGGTCCTCGAGCGCAACCGTGCTGTCGAGCAGCTCGCCGGCCGGCACGCCGAGCGCGGCGCCGGCGGCGCCGACTCGGAAGCGGACGCCGATCGAAACGGCTCCCGCCGGGAGCTCGACGACTACCGGGCCGGTCGCGGGCCCAGCCACGAGGAGTCGCCCGTCCGCCCACACGATGTCGACGCACGCGTCCGGCAGCACGCGATGGCGGCGCGGCTGGGCCTCGGCGTCCCTCAGCCAGAGGCACGCGAGGTGCTGGTCGCGCTGCAGCAGCTCGCGGTAGGCCATGGGTGTGATGCTAGGCGCGCGGTGCGGCGGCGACGGTCGGGTCAACCGAACCGTCGAACCTCGCGGCGGCTTCCAGCGCCGCGGCACGCCACTCCGGCACCAGCCCGGCGCGGGTGCGCCGGTCCACGAGGTCGTCCGCGGTGAGCGCGAGCTCGTGCCGGACCGCCCACAGCAGCTCGGCGCCGCAGACCGGCACGCCGGGCGCGACCGGTTCCAGCAGCTCCTCGCGGCCGTCGGCGAGTGCCACGACGGCCGGCGCCTCGGTGCCGTAGCGGCGCACGAGCGCGTCCGGCGCGGCGACCGAGCGCAGCACCGCGGGCGGGGCGGCGCCGACCAGCGGGAGCGCGTGAGTGCGACACGGCCGGTCGGTGAGGCGATCGACGACGTCCTGCGCCATCCGCCGGTACGTCGTCAGCTTGCCGCCGACGATCACCAGCGCCCCGCTCGCGTCCGCCACGATCGCGTGCCGCCGCGACAGGTCCGCCGTCGCCGCGTCCGCCATGGGGGTCAGACCCCTCTGTGCTGGTACAGACCGCATCTGTTCCACTACAGAGGGTTCAGACCCCCCTTCGGCGGCTGATGACCCTGCGGCGGCTGACACTCGTTCGGCGGCTGACGCCCCTGCGGCGGCCAGAGGTCGCAGGCCCGCGTACCGGCCCACGATGTCGTCGGGCCGCAGCGGCGCGTCGAGCGCCGCCGAGGCGCGCTCGAGCAGCTCGGCCTCCTCGGCGGGGTCCGGGCGCGGCTCGTCGGCCGGCTCGCCGGGCGCCGGCACGTCCGTGAGCCCGATCATGACCAGGCCGTCGGAGCGGGGGACGGCGAAGACCCAGCGGCCGTGCTCGCCCGGCACCGGCATGTTCACGGCGGCGCGCGGGTGCCCGAGCCGTTCGGCGCGGAGCAGCAGGTGCGAGCCGCGGCTCGGGCGTAGCGTGACCGCGTCGGTCAGCGCGCCGGTCCACACTCCGGCGGCGACCACGGTGTGCCGCGCGCGGACCGTGAATGCGGCGCCCGTCCGGGCGTCGACGGCTTCGACGCCGTCCTCACGCAGCGCCGTCACCTCCGCGTACGTGATGATCCGCGCGCCGTGGGCAGCGGCCGTGCGCGCGGCCGCGATCACCAGCCGGGCGTCGTCCTCGAGCTGGCCATCCCAGCTCAGCAGGGCGCCGCGCAGGCCGGCCGCGGGCAGCGAGGGCGCGAGGCGGCGCGCCTCGAGCGCGCTCACGCGACGCGGCGGTGGGAGCAGGCGGCGGCTGGTGCGCGCGGCGGCTCGGAGCCCGTCGCCGACCCGCAGCCCGATCAGCGTCTTTGCGGCGTCGCGGCGCGAGAGCGCGGCATCGAGCGGGATCAGGAACGGGAGCGGCCGCGCGAGGTGCGGGGCGACCGTCCGCATGAGCGTCGCCCGCTCGACCGCGCACTCCCACGCCAGCCCCCACTCGCCGTGCTGCAGGTAGCGCAGGCCGCCGTGGACGAGCTTCGAGCTCCACCGGCTGGTCCCGTGCGCGAGGTCGCGCCGTTCGAGCAGCGCGACGGACAGCCCGCGCGACGCGGCGTCCAGCGCAACGCCTGCGCCCGTGATGCCGCCGCCGACGACCACGACGTCGACCGCCTCGCTGCCCGCGAGCCGGTCGAGCTCCGCCGCCCGGCGCGCAGCGTTGAGCGACGCACCACCGCGCGCCGCGTTCAAAGGACGCGCCGCCGCGCGCCGCGTTGGGCGACGCTCCGCCGGGCGCCGCGTTGGGCGACACGGTCATGGCCGCAGGTACCCGTCGATCGCCCGCCCGAGCTCGGCCCACGGGTCGAGCTCCGGCTCGAGCTCACCGTGCGCGCCGAGCACGAACCCGCGCGCGATCAGCTCGATCGCGGCCGCCAGCACCTGCGGGGAGGCGTCGGTCCGGACCGACCCGTCGTCGACCGCGAGCGCCGCCGCCCCCGCCGCGACCGCGATCCGCTGCACGCCGCCGAGCCGCCGGGTCATGTACGGCAAGAGCAGCTCAGGATCGACGTCGAGCAGCCGCATGAACAGCGGGTCGTGCGCGAGCGCCCGCGAGCCATGGACCACCGTCGCCACCACCCGCTCGCGCGCGGTCGTGCCATCCGCCTGCTCCGCCGCCTGATCCACGAGTCGCCCGAACTCGCGCGTCATCAGCGCCGCGAGGATCGCCTCGAGGTCGGGGAACCGCCGATACAGCGTCATCCGGCTCACGCCCGCCCGCCGCGCGACGTCGGTCACCGTCGTCCGCCGCACCCCGACCGCCAGAACGCACTCCCGGGCGGCGTCGAGCAGGCGCCCATCCTCGTCCACAACCGAGTGACGTTGTGACATCGGTTGTCGAAGTGTAACTCACCGCAACCGATCTAGACTCCGCGGCCCGATGGCGACCAGCGATCTCGAGACCCGCACGCGCTACGACCCGGCCGAGGTCGAGCCGCGCGTGCGCGAGCGCTGGCTCCAGTCCGGGCTGTTTCACCCGGAGCCCGCGGGCGAGGCCGAGGACAACTACTCGATCGCGATCCCGCTCCCGAACGTCACCGGCGTGCTGCATATGGGGCACGCGCTCAACGGCTCGGTCCAGGACGCGCTGATCCGCCTCGCGCGCATGCGCGGCAAGCGCACGAAGTGGATCTTCGGCACCGATCACGCTGGGATCGGCACCCAGACGCTGGTCGAGCGCCAGCTGCGCGCGGAGGGCACGAGCCGCGAGGCGCTCGGGCGCGAGAAGTTCGTCGAGCGCGTCTGGCGCTGGCGCGAGGAGTACGGCTCCACGATCGTCGAGCAGTTCAAGCGCCTCGGCGCCTCGGCTGACTACGAGGACGAGCGGTTCACGCTCGACCCGTCGTACGTGCGGGCGGTCCTGAAGGTCTTCGTGGACCTCTACCACAAGGGCTGGATCTACCGCGACAACTACATGGTCAACTGGGACCCCGGCTCGCGGTCGGCGATCTCCGACCTCGAGGTCGAGCAGCGCGAGGTCACGGACACCCTCTACTCGATCGACTACCCGCTCGAGTCCGGTCACGGCTCGATCACCATCGCGACCGTCCGGCCGGAGACGATGCTGGCGGATACGGCGATCGCCGTCCACCCGGACGACGACCGCTACACCCGGCTGATCGGCGAGACCGCGATCCTGCCGATCGTCGGCCGCCGCCTGAAGATCATCGCGGACGAGTACGTGAAGCCCGAGTTCGGCACCGGCGCGCTCAAGATCACCCCCGGGCACGACCCGAACGACTTCGAGATCGGTCGCCAGCATGGCCTCGAGGAGATCTCGGTGATCGGCGAGGACGGTCGCATGACCGCGGCCGCCGGCGAGCGCTTCGAGGGCATGACCGCGCTCGAGGCCCGCGAGGCCGTGGTCGAGGCGCTGCGCGCGGAGAACCGCATCGTCCGCACCGAGCAGTACCGCCACGACGTCCCGTACTCCGCCCGCAGCGGCGAGCGGATCGAGCCGCTGATCTCGCTCCAGTGGTTCATGCGGATGGACGAGCTGGCGCCGCGCGCGATCGAGGTCGTCGAGTCGGGCCGCGTGCGGATCCACCCGGAGGGCCAGCGTCGCCGCTACGTCGAGTGGATGTCGAACATCCGCCCCTGGTGCATCTCGCGCCAGCTCTGGTGGGGCCACCAGATCCCCGTCTGGTACCGCGGCGACGAGACGTACGTCGGCATGGACCCGCCGACCGGCAGCGGCTGGGAGCGCGACCCCGACGTGCTCGACACCTGGTTCAGCAGCGGCATCTGGCCGTTCGTGACGCTCGGCTGGCCGGAGCAGACCAAGGCGCTGAAGGCCTTCTATCCCACCGACGTCCTCTCGACCGCCCGCGACATCCTCTTCCTGTGGGTCGCCCGCATGATCATGTTCGGGCTCGAGTTCATGGGCGAGGTGCCGTTCGACGACGTCTACGTCCACCCGGTCGTCCAGGCGCCGGACGGCCGGCGGATGTCGAAGTCGCTGGGCACCGGGATCGACCCGCTGTACCTGATCGAGGGCGGCCCGCGACCGCCCGTGTTCGTGGAGGGCGGGGAGTTCCCCGGCTACGGCGCCGACGCCGTCCGCTTCGGCCTGCTCGCCAGCTCCTCGATGCAGGACGTCCGCTTCAACGAGGAGCGCGTCGCCCAGGGCCGTCAGCTCGCCAACAAGCTCTGGAACGCGTCCCGGCTCGTGCTCCTGCGCGTGCCCGAGGGCGTCGAGCTGCCCGAGGCCGCCCCGGCCGCGACGGCGATCGAGGACCGCTGGATCCTCTCCCGCCTGCAGGCCGCCAAGCGCGACGTCGCGGGCGCGATCGACGGCTTCGAGTTCCACGTCGCCGCGCTGCGCCTCTACGACTTCGTCTACGGCGAGCTGTGCGACTGGTACCTGGAGATGATCAAGCCGCGCCTGTACGCGGACGACAACCGCGAGGTGGCCGAGCTGGCCCTGCACGTCCTCGGCGAGACGCTGGCGGTCGCGCACCCGATCATCCCGTTCGTCACTGAGGAGATCTGGTCGCATGTTCCCGGAAATACGTCCCCACCGACCCTGCTGATGGTCCGCCGTTACCCGGAGCCCGCCGAGGCGCTCGTCGACGAGGCCGCCGAGGCCGACGTCGGGCGCGCCATCGCCGCCACCCAGGAGCTGCGCGGGTGGCGGGACCGGGTCGGCGCGACGGCCGGCAAGCCCGTCCCGGCACGGCTCGAGGCGGCCGGGTACGAGAGCACCGCGGAGCACGTCGCGCGGCTCGCGCGCGTCGAGTGGTCGTCGGACGGCGGCGAGCCGGTGGCGACCGTCGGCGTCCCGGGCGGGAGCATCGTCGTGCTCGCCTCCGAGGCCGTCGACGTCGAGGCCGCGGCCCGCCGCGCCGAGGCCCAGCGGGCGCAGCTGGAGAAGGAGATCGCCCGTGCCGAGGCGAAGCTCGCCAACGAGGGTTTCGTGTCCAAGGCGCCTCCACACGTCGTCGAAGCCGAGCGCAAGAAGCTCGAGGGCTACAAGCGGGAGCTGGCCGACCTGTGAGCGCTTGGCGCCTCGACGACGCCGAGGCCCACCTGCTGTCACTCGAGCTGTTCGGCATGCGCTTCGGGCTCGAGCGCATGCGCCGGCTGCTGACCGTGCTGGGCAGCCCGCAGGAGCGGTTCCCGGCGATCCACGTGGTGGGGACGAACGGCAAGTCCTCGACCGTGCGCATGATCGCCGCACTGCTCGAGGCCCACGGGCTGCGCACCGGGGCGTTCCTGTCGCCGCACCTGACGTCGTTCGCCGAGCGCATCCGGGTCGGCGAGGCCGACCTCGAGCCCGACGCGTTCGCCGCCGCCGTCCAGCGGACCGCGGCGGCGGCCGCCAAGGTCGACAGGACGCTCGAGGAGGGCGACCGCGTCACCCAGTTCGAGCTGCTCACCGCGGCGGCGTTCTCGGAGCTCGCCCGCCGGCGCGTCGAGGTGGCCGTGGTCGAGGCCGGGCTCGGCGGGCGGCACGACGCGACGAACGTGCTCGGCGCGCCGGTCGTCGTGCTCACCAACGTCGGCCTCGAGCACACGCGCTGGCTCGGCCCGACCGTGGTCGACATCGCGCGCGAGAAGCTGGCCGTGGTGAAACCGTCCCACCCGCCCGGGGACGGGGTCACTCTCGTGACCGGCCCGCTCGACGCCGAGGTCGAGCGGCTGGCGCACGAGACCGGCGCGCGCGTGGTGCCGGCGCCGCCGGTCGAGGACGGCCCCGCCGGCTATCAGCGCGGCAACTTCGCGGTCGCGGTCGCCGCCTCGCGGGCCCACCTCGGCGAGCTCGACCCGGCGGTCGTCGCCGACGTCGCCGCGCGGGTGCAGGTGCCCGGCCGGATGCAGGTGGTCGCCGAGCGCCCGCTCACGATCTACGACGGCGCCCACAACCCGTCGGGAATGGCCGCCCTGGCGGCGGCGCTCGACGATGCGGTGGGCGCCCGTCCGCTGATCGCGGTCGTCTCGATCCTCGACGACAAGGACGCTGCGGGCATGCTTCGCGAGCTGCTCGGGAAGACCGTGGGGGCCGTGTTCACGAGCTCCGCCAATCCCCGCGCGCTGCCGCCCGCCACGCTCGCCTCGCTGGCCGAGCAGCTGGGCGGGCCGGCGTCGGAGATCGTCCGCGATCCGCGGGCGGCGGTCGCCCGGGCGCAGGAGCTCGCCGGCCCCGACGGCGCCGTCCTGGCAACCGGCTCGATCTACCTCGTGGCCGACCTGCTGGGCGAGCCCGGACGCCGGAGGGCGTCCGCCCTGTGAACGATCAGGGCCCGAGTCTGCTGGCCATGGCGGCGGTCGTCGCGGTCGTCGTCGCGCTCGTCATCCTCATCTTCTTCGCGATCGGTTTCGCCCTCGGTCGAGCGTTCCTGTAACCCCTCCGTCTACGATTCGAGCAGCTCATGCCCTACTTCGGCATATTCGGGATCACGAACGACAGCTTGAACACCGCGGTCAACGTGCTCCTGCTCGTGCTGGTCGTCGTCTATTTCGCGCTGATCTTCTGGACGTTCGCGGATGCCCGGCGCCGGATCGACGACCCGATGCTGGTCGCGTGCGCGACCGCCGCGTCGCTGTTCCCGTTCGTGGGGACGATCGTGTACCTGATCGTCCGCCCGCCGGAGTTCGTGGACGACGTGCGGCTGCGTGAGCTGGAGATGACCGCGGCGGAGGCGCGGCTCGCGCAGCTCGACTACCAGCTCTGCCCGCACTGCGACTACGAGATCAAGTCGGACTACCTCCGCTGCCCGAGCTGCATGCGCAAGCTCAAGGAGCGCTGCTACTCGTGCAGCAAGCCGGTCGATCCGGCGTGGAAGCTGTGCCCGTACTGCGAGGCGGAGATGGATACCGCGCCGCCGCCGCAGTCGACCCGCCGGCGCCGGCGGTCGGCGACGACCGACCAGCCGACCGTCGCCCACGACATCACCGTCGAGCGCGCCGACGGCGAACCTGAACCGCAGCGGCGTCAGCGCCGCTAGTCGAACGAAAGGACTTTCGTGGACAGGACCCTGATCCTGGTCAAGCCGGACGCGTTCGCGCGCGGCCTGACCGGCGAGATCATCGCCCGCTTCGAGCGCAAGGGCCTCACGATCGTGGCCCTGCAGCACATGACCATGCCCGAGGACATGGCCAAGGAGCACTACGCCGAGCACGAGGGCAAGCCGTTCTTCGGCGAGCTCGTCGAGTTCATCACCTCCGGCCCGCTGGTGGCGATGGTGCTCGAGGGCGAGCAGGCGGTCACCGCCGCGCGCCAGGTGATCGGCGCGACGAACCCGATCGAGGCGGCTCCGGGCTCGATCCGCGGCGACTTCGCGATCGCGGTCGGGCAGAACATGGTCCACGGGTCGGACTCGCCGAAGTCCGCCGAGCGCGAGGCCAAGCTGTTCTTCCCCGACGTCTGATCCTGGCCTCAGCGTCGCCGCAGCGGCGGGCGATCCTCGCCGAAGCGGGCATCCCGTTCGAGGTGCGGCCGGCGAACGTCGACGAGGAGGAGACGGGCGATCCGGCCGCGGTGGCGGAGCTGAACGCGCGCCGGAAGGCGAAAGCGATCTTTTCCCACCCACCCAACCCCAATTCCACCGACTTAGTGCTGGGCGCCGACACGATCGTCGCCCTCGACGGGGTGATCTATGGCAAGCCCGCCGACGACGACCAGGCGCGCGAGTACCTCGGCCGCCTCAACGGCCGCACCCACGAGGTGATCGGCGCGATCGCCCTCGCCGAGCACGGCGAGGTCGTCGCCACCGCGGTCGAAATCACCAAGGTCACGTTCAAGGCCTCCGACGACGCCACGCTGGCGCGGTACGTCGCGACCGGCGAGTGGGACGGCCGGGCCGGCGGATATGCGATCCAGGGGGCGGGCGGGGAGCTCGTGGAGCGGATCGAAGGCGACTACCTCAACGTCGTCGGACTCCCGCTCGAACGGCTGAAAACCCTCCTGAAACCCTGATTTCAGCGGCCGGACCCTTCGATACACTCGACGCCCGGCGGCGGGCTCGGCTTCAACCTGCGCGCTCCTCTCAATGGGCTTCTTCTCGTACCTCACCGGTTTCGGTGGCCGTGACATGGCCGTCGACCTCGGCACCGCGAACACCCTCGTCTACGTGCGCGGCCGGGGGATCGTGCTCTCCGAGCCCTCGGTGGTGGCGATCGACTCGCGCAGCGGCGAGGTCCACGCCGTCGGGATCGAGGCCAAGCGGATGCTGGGCCGCACGCCGGGCACGATCTCCGCGATCCGGCCCCTCAAGGACGGCGTGATCGCGGACTTCGACGTCACCGAGGAGATGCTCCGCCACTTCATCCAGAAGGTGCACCAGAACCGCTGGGCGCACCCGCGTGTCGTGGTCTGCGTGCCCTCCGGCGTGACCGGGGTCGAGAAGCGCGCCGTGGAGGAGGCGTGCCTGAGCGCGGGTGCGCGCCAGGCGTACCTGATCGAGGAGCCGATGGCGGCCGCCATCGGCGCCGGCCTGCCGGTGGGGGAGCCGACCGGCAACATGATCGTCGACATCGGCGGCGGCACCTCCGAGGTCGCCGTGATCTCGCTCGGCGGCATCGTCGTCTCGCAGTCCGTGCGCGTCGGCGGCGACGAGCTCGACGAGGCGATCATCAACTACGTCAAGAAGGAGTACAAGCTCCTGATCGGCCAGCAGACCGCCGAGGAGGTGAAGCTGGAGATCGGGAGCGCCTACCCTCTCGAGGAGGAGGTGCAGGCCGAGATCCGCGGCCGGGACCTCGTCTCCGGGCTGCCGAAGACGGTCGTGCTCACCTCCGAGGAGGTGCGGTCGGCGCTGGAGGAGCCGCTCGTGCAGATCATCGACGCCATCAAGGAGACGCTCGACCGCACGCCGCCCGAGCTGGCCTCGGACATCATGGATCGCGGCATCATGCTGGCCGGCGGCGGGTCCCTGCTGCAGGGGCTCGACGAGCGGCTCCGCGAGGAGACGCAGATGCCCGCGCACCGCGCCGAGTCGCCGCTGACGTGCGTCGCGGTCGGCTCTGGCCGCTCGCTCGAGGAGTTCGAGGCGATCCACCGGTCGAACCGGAACAATCGCAACCGAAGACAACAGAGAAGATGATGCGGCTTACTCACACTCGCAAGCTCGCGTGAGCGCCTCGATTAGGTGATGCACGACAAGGTTGTACGCCGTCGCCGCGCAGTGCTCGCCGCACTCGTGGCCCTCTCGCTGTTCCTGCTGACGGCGTACTTCGGCGAGGCCAACGGCGGCCCGCTGCACGCCGTCCAGCGCACGGCGATGGAGGTGCTGGCGCCGATCCAGGAGGGCGCGAACCGCGCGCTCAAGCCGTTCCGCGACCTGTTCGGCTGGTTCGGCGACACGATGGACGCCAAGGACGACGCCGAGCGCTACAAGGCGGAGGTCGACCGGCTGAACAAGGAGCTCGCCGAGGTCACCGTCGAGAAGCGCGAGCTCGAGCAGCTCAAGGGCCTGCAGGAGATGAACACCGCCGGCGGCCTCGCGAGCTACGAGCCGGTCGCGGCACGGGTCATCGCCCGCTCGCCGAGCTCCTGGTACCAGACGTTCCAGATCAACAAGGGCTCGAGCGACGGCGTGCGCGTCGACCAGCCGGTGGTCAACAGCGCCGGCCTCGTCGGCAAGATCAAGGAGGTGTCCGACGGCAACGCCGTCGTGATGCTCCTGACCGATCCGGAGTTCGGCGTGTCGGCGCGGTCGCTCAAGAGCGGCGAGCCCGGCAGCGTCCATCCCGCGGTCGGCGCAGCCGGCGACCTGCGCTTCGAGCTCGTCCCGAACGCCAAGGAGGTCCGGCGCGGGGAGCGGATCATCACCGCCGGGACCAGCACCTCCGCCCGCGTGTCGGACCTGACGTCGCTGTACCCGCGCGGGATCCCGATCGGCACCGTCAAGCGGATCGAGACCGGCGAGGGCGAGCTGGATCGCGTGATCCACGTGCAGCCCGCGGCCGACCTGCGCTCGCTGGACCTCGTCGAGGTCCTGACCGAGCCCGACGCCGACCTCCGCGCCCAGACGCCGTGACCTTCAGCGCGCAAGCCGCCGGCCGCCTCGCCCTGCTCGGGCTGCTGGGCGGCATCTTCCAGCTCACGACGGTCTCCCAGATCTCGGTCTTCGGCGTCCCGGCCGACCTGTCGCCGCTGCTCGTGGCCTCAGTCGGCTTCCTGTGCGGCTCGATCTCCGGCGCGGTCTTCGGCTTCTGCCTCGGCCTGTTCGTCGACACCGTGCTGCTGCAGACGCTCGGGGTGAACTCGCTCGTGTTTACGGGGATCGGCTACGGCGCCGGCCGCCTGCGCGAGCTGCGCGACCCCGCGCACACGCTGGCGCCCGTGGTCGTCGGCGCCGTCGCGACGGCGATCGCGGCGATCGGGTTCTCGCTGCTCCAGTTCCTGCTCGGCGTCGAGGCCCCGGTCTCGCTCCAGCTGCTGCGCCAGATCCTGATGACGATCGTGCTCAACACGCTGCTCGCGCTGCCCGTCTACGCGGTCTGCCGTCGCGTGCTGCTCCCGTTCCTGCCCGACGACCCGCGTCGCCGTCGCCGCCGCGCGTACACCACCGGCGGCCTCAGCCCGCTTTCTCGTGCCTAACCCCGTCGAGGAGCGCCGCCCGCCGATCACGCCGCAGCTCGCGGTGCGCGTCGCCGTGCTGGGAGGACTGGCGTTCGTGCTGTTCGCGATCGTCTTCTTCCGGCTCTGGTTCCTGCAGGTCCTGTCCGGCGAGGACTACGTCTCGCAGGCGCGCGACAACCGCGTGCGCAAAGTGCGGATCGAGGCTCCGCGCGGCGACATCGTCGACCGCCACGGCACCGTGCTGGTCAAGACCCGCGTCGCGCCGGTCGTCCAGATCGTGCCCAGCTCGCTGCCGGAGTCGGTCCACAAGCAGGCCGACGAGTTCCGCAAGGAGCGCGGCAAGGCCGAGAAGGCGCGCCTGCAGGCCGCCGACCGGCTCCGCTCGCTCGAGCGCGACATCCGCGAGCAGCGCAGGCGCGCGACCCGCAAGCAGCGCCGCGACCGCCGCCGGCTGGCGCGCGCCGCGCGCCGTGCCGAGCCGGTGCCGGTCCCGCCCGTGCCGGCGGGCGAGGTCGAGTTGCGCCGGCTCTACCGCAAGCTGGGCAAGGTCATCGACGTCCGCCCGAGGCTGATCCACGAGCGCGTGATCGAGGGCGTCGCCGAGCTGCCGTACTCGAACGTGACGATCAAGAGCGCCGTCGACCGCAACGCGTTCAACTTCATCCGCGAGCGCAAGGAGCAGTTCCCCGGCGTCGCGGTCGAGAAGCAGTACCTCCGCGACTACCCGCACAAGGAACTCGCCGCGCAGCTGTTCGGCACTACGCGCGAGATCTCGCCGGAGGAGCTCAAGCTGGCGCGCTACCGGGGTGTCGAGCCCGGCACGCGGATCGGCGCCGACGGCATCGAGGAGAGCTACGACAGGTACCTGCGCGGCAAGGACGGCTTCACCCGCGTGGTCATCAACGCCCTCGGCACGCGCGACGACCGCCGCCGCATGTCCCGCCGCGAGCCGCGCCAGGGCCAGCGGCTGCGCCTGACGCTCGACCTCAACCTCCAGCGCGCGGCCAACGACGCCATGCAGCGCGCGGTCGCGGCCGCCGCCGAGAACGGCGCGAAGGCGGGCGCGTTCGTGGCGATGGACCCGCGCAACGGCGAGATCCTCGCGCTCGGCTCCTACCCGAGCTTCGACGCCAACGAGTTCGCCAAGCCGATCTCGCAGAAGCGCTACAACGAGCTCTCCTCGGAGGAGCTCGGCGCGCCGCTCTTCAACCGCGCGATCGCCGCCACCTATCCGACCGGCTCGACGTTCAAGCCGATCACGGCGATGGCCGCGCTCGAGGAGGGCGTCATCACGCCCACGAGCACGATCGTCGACGACGGCGAGTTCGAGCTCGGCGACCGCGTGCTCCACAACGCCCGCGAGGCCTCGTACGGCGCGCTGCAGCTCCCGAGCGCCCTCACCGTGTCCTCGGACATCTTCTTCTACCAGCTGGGCCTCGACATGAACGGGCGCGGCCCGGTGCTGCAGGAATGGGCGCGGCGGCTCGGCGTCGGGCGGCGCACGGGCATCGACATCCCGGGCGAGTTCTCCGGCCTGGTGCCGGACGCCAAGTGGCGCGACGAGGGCTACCGGAAGTACCTGCGCTGCGCGAAGAAGGCCAAGGTGGAGCCGGGCACGACGGCGGCGCTGTTCGCCTGCGGCGGGATCGAGCGGACCTGGACGGCGGGCGACAACGTCAACCTCGCCGTCGGCCAGGGCGACCTCCAGGCGACGCCGCTCCAGCTCGCGACCGCCTACTCCACGATCATCGACAACGGTAAGGTCGTGCGGCCGCACCTCGGAATGCGGGTCGAGGACGGCAACGGCGTGCTGCTGGAGGAGATCCGCACGCCCGTGCGCCGCCGCGTCGGGCTCGATCCCGCGAACCGCGATGCGATCATGGCCGGCCTGCACGGGGCGGCGACGGCGGCCAACGGCACGTCGAGCGACGTGTTCGCCGACTTCCGCTACCGAGACATCCTCTACGGCAAGACCGGCACCGCCGAGCGCGCGCCGAACCCCGACCAGGCCTGGTACGCCTGCTACGTCGCGCACCCGACCAAGCCGATCGTGGTCGTGACGACGATCGAGCGCGGCGGCTTTGGCGCGGAGACAGCGGCACCCGCGGCGCGTCTCATCCTCAATCAGTGGTTCGATTTGCAGGACGACGAGTTCCACGAAGGCTCGGACCAGTCGAATTGAGCTCCCACCCGATCCAGCCCGCCTCCGAGCCGCCGCCTCCGCTCGTGCCGCGCGAGTGGCACCTGCGGCTCGACCCGCTGCTCCTGCTCGCCTCGCTCGGGCTGGTCGCCACGTCGCTGGTCGCGCTCAACGGGGCCACCCAGAGCGACATCACCGGCGACCCGAACTACTACGTCCACCGGCAGGCGGCGTACGCGGCCGTCGGCCTGGTGCTCATGTACGCGGTGTCGCGGGTGGACTACTCGCGGCTGCGGGAGTTGCGGTACCCCGTCTACGGGCTGCTGCTGGGAATCATCCTGCTGGTGCTGGCGGTGGCCGGCGCCACGCGCGGCACCCGAGCCTGGATCGAGCTGCCGTTCTTCAACTTCCAGCCATCGGAGATCGGCAAGGTGCTGCTGATCGTGGCGCTGTCCGGCTTCCTGGTCGACCGCATGCGGCGCATGGGGCGGGACACGACGGCCCGGATCATGCTGCTGGGCCTGCTCCCGACCCTGCTCGTGATCCTCGAGCCGGACCTCGGCTCGGCGATGGTCTACGTGGCCGGGACGCTGGCGCTGCTGTTCGTGGCCGGCGCGCCGTGGAGGCACTTCGCGGCCCTCGGGGCGCTGTTCGCGGTCGCGATCACGCTGGTGCTCGTCGTCGCGCCGCTGGGGGGCGTGCAGGTGCTCGAGTCCTACCAGGTGGACCGCCTGACGTCGTTCCTGCATCCGTCGGCCAATCCCGGCGACGAGGGCTACCAGCAGCACCAGGCGCTGATCGCCATGGGCTCGGGGGAGAAGACCGGCCGCGGCGTGGAGGACGCGACGCAGACATCGCTCAACTTCCTGCCCGAGCACCACACCGACTTCATCTTCGCCGTGGTCGGCGAAACCTACGGTTTTGCGGGCTGCGCGCTCATCCTCTCGCTCTACGCGCTACTTATATGGCGAGGTTTGCATATCCTGACCGTCGCGAAGAACCTGTACGGCGCGCTGCTCGCGGGCGGCATCACCTTGATGCTGCTGTTCCAGCTCTTCGTGAACATCGGGATGAACGTGGGGATCATGCCCATCACCGGTGTGACGGCCCCGCTGTTGAGCTTCGGCGGCTCGTCGATGCTCGCGACATTTCTGGCCCTCGGCCTGCTCCATTCCGTCCACGCGCAGGCGCGCGAAACGGCGGAGCTCAAGGGGAGGGCAACCATCTTCCAATGAGGACTTTTTTCAGTGAGAAAGCAAGTGCTGGTCACGGTCGACCGTGGGGAGACCCGGGTCGCCATGCTGGAAGCATCGGGCGACCCCGAGGCTCCGTCGAAGTCCCGCCGCCGGCGGGGTAAGAAGAAGGCCGAGGTTCCGGCCGGGTATCGCGTCGCCGAGGTCTACTTCGAGCGTCGCGGCGGCCGGTCGATCGTCGGCAACATCTACAAGGGGAAGGTCGACAACGTCCTTCCGGGGCTCGAGGCGGCGTTCGTCGACATCGGGCTCGACAAGAACGGGTTCCTGCACGTGGACGAGATCGTCGTGCCGGGCGTCGAGCAGGCGCGCCGCGGGCGAGGCTCCGGACCGCGGATCACCGAACTGCTGGCGCCGGGGCAGGAGATCGTCGTCCAGGTCGTCAAGGACCCGCTGAAGACCAAGGGCGCCCGGCTCTCGATGGAGATCACCATCGCCGGCCGCTACATGGTCTACGCGCCGACCGGCGAGGGCGTCGGCGTCTCGCGCCGGCTCGAGGACAAGGAGCGCGACCGGCTGCGCAAGGAGGCCAAGCAGCTCGACCTGCGCGATGGCGGCGCGATCATCCGCACGGCCGCCTACGGCGCCAAGCGCGCCGACTTCGAGCGCGAGCTGCAGTACCTGTTCAAGCTCAACGACGTGCTCGAGAAGCGGGTCGCCGAGACCGAGGCGCCCGCGCTCGTGTTCCAGGAGGCCGACCTCTCCGTCCGCGTCGTGCGCGACATCTTCTCGGCGCACTTCGAGCGCGCGGTGGTCGACGACCCCAAGCAGCACCACCGCCTGGTCTCCTTCTTCGCCCGCACGGCGCCGGAGCTGGTGGACCGCGTGGAGCTGTGGGAGGAGGACGAGCCGCTGTTCGAGGCCTACGGCGTCGAGCCCGTGATCGAGGGGATGCTCAACCGCCGGGTGGACCTGCCCAGCGGCGGCTACCTGATGATCGACTACGCCGAGGCGCTGACGGTCATCGACGTCAACACCGGCTCGTTCACGGGCAAGGGCAAGAGCGCCCGGCTCGAGGACACGATCACCAAGACCAACCTCGAGGCCGCCGAAGAGGTCGTCAACCAGCTGCGGCTGCGCGACATCGGCGGCATCATCGTCATCGACTTCATCGACATGGCGCGCGCCCGCAACCGCGACGCCGTGCTCAAGGTCCTGCGCAAGTCGCTCGACGAGGACCGCACGAAGACCTTCGTGGTCGAGATCTCGCCGCTCGGCCTGGTCGAGATGACGCGCCAGAACGTCACCGACGGCGTGCGCGAGATCATGTCCAAGACCTGCCCGATCTGCCACGGCGAGGGCGTCGTCAAGTCGGAGGAGACGATCGCGATCGAGACCGCGCGTCACCTCCGGCACATGGTCAAGGACGCCGGCGACGTCGCGCCCGATGCGTACCTGGTCCGCATCAACCCGCGGGTGAGCTCTCACTTCACCGCCGACGGCGCGCGCGAGCTGCACGCGCTCGAGGAGCAGACGGGCAAGTTCTTCCACTTCGAGGGCTCCGAGGGCCTGCCGCTCGACCACTTCGCGGTGACGATGGAGGGCACGCGCGAGGAGATCGAGGAGCGCGCGGTGCCGTTCCGGGTCGGCGAGGAGGTGCACGTCGACATCGTCGAGCCGCACATGTACAACCCCGACGACGGGGTCGCGAAGATCGACGGCTATCTGATCGCGGTCAGCGAGGGCATCGGCTTCGTCGGCGAGAAGAAGCTCGTGCGGATCGAGGAGGCGGGCCGGACGTCGGCGGTCGCCGTCCTCACCGGCTCCGACGCCGAGGTGGCCGCAGAGGCCGCCAAGGAGCGCGCGGCCGAGCGCAAGCGCGTCGAGGAGCGCAACCGGCGGTCGTCGTCCGCCAAGCGCGCCGCCGCCACCCGCAGGGCGCGCGAGGAGGAGACCGCCAAGCCGAAGCCGAAGGCGAAGGCGAAAGCGAAGGCGAAGGCCAAGGCGAAGGCGAAGCCGTCCAAGCCGCGCGGCCGCCAGCGCAGGCGGGCGGAGGAGGACGGCGCGGCGGTCGAGATCGACGCCACGCGGGTCCTCGCCGCCGACGACGAGGGACCGGACGCGGGCACGGCGCCGGCGGCGGTCGAGGAGGCCGGCGAGAGCGGCGACGGCGACGGCGACGCGCTATCCTCTCGCCCCCGGCGCCGCGGCCGCAGAGGCGGACGGCGCCGTTCGCGTGCGAAGGCCTCGGCCGACGCCGAGGAGTGATCTGAACCATGTCCTACGCAGTCATCAAGACCGGCGGCAAGCAGTACCGCGTCGAGGAGGGCCAGACCCTGCTCGTCGAGCGGCTGCCCGACGACGCGGGCGCCACCGTCGAGCTCACGACGCTGCTGCTGGCCGGCGACGGCGACGCGCAGTTCGACGCGTCGAAGCTCGCGCCGGTGAAGGCGGAGATCGTCGGCCACGAGCGCGGGAAGAAGCTGCGGGTGTTCAAGTTCAAGCCCAAGCGCGGCTACCGCCGCCGCACCGGCCACCGGCAGGAGCTCACCCGGCTGCGAATCACGAAGATCGGGAAGTAGCGAAGTAGTGGCCCCTCCTGCAAGCCCCGACACCCTTGGATCGACCGCTGATCACCGCCTGGCGGCGTCCTCAACCCTTGAAATACCAGGGGTATTCCTGCGGGTCTGCGTCCTTGCCAGGCGGCGCCAGCGGCCGCCCAAGGGCGCCGCGACTTACAGGAGGAACCACTGATGGCACACAAGAAGGGGCTCGGCTCCAGCCGCAACGGTCGCGACTCGAACGCCAAGCGCCTCGGCGTGAAGGTGTTCGCAGGCCAGGCCGTGACGGGCGGCGAGATCATCGTTCGCCAGCGCGGCACGAAGTTCAAGCCCGGCGACGGCACCGGCATCGGCAAGGACGACACGATCTACGCCAAGTCGGCGGGCACGGTGCAGTTCCGCACCGGCCGCCGCGGGCGGGTGATCTCGGTTTCGCCTGCCACGTCAGACGCTCCTTCGTCGCGCTGACGTTCGGCGTCGTTACGGCCGCCTAGCCGAACGTGAACGCGAAGCCGGCGACGCCCGGCTCGAGCTCGAGCGTCAGCTCGTGCTCCTCCGTGCGCGGGAGCGAGACGAGCGTGTAGAGGCGCTGGCGGCGGACCGTGACGCTGCGGTAGGGCTCGCCGTCGAGGCGGACCGTGACGTCCCGCGGGCGGCCGGCACGCGAGCCGAGCACGAGGTAGACCGACTTGCCGGTCACGTGCGCCTTGATCGTCGCGCCGCGAACGGCCTCGGCCGCCTCGGCGTCGACCTTCCAGGTGCCGCCGAGCGCGAACGTGTCGGGCGGCAGCGCGCCGTCCGCGCCCGGATAGGCGTGCACGCCAGGCTGCGGCGGTCGCAGCCAGCGTTCCGCGCGGGCGGCGCCGAGGTAGGTCTCGGGCGTCGCTCGCTCGGGGACCTCGCCGGGCTGGCGGCCGGCGCGGTCGCCGAGCGCGTCGCCGCCGGACTCCGCGAGCAGGCCACGGATCGCCCGCTCGGTCACGTCGTAGTCGCCCTCGCCGAAGTGCGTGTAGCGGACCTGCCCGCCTGCGTCGATCAGGTACTTGGCCGGCCAGTAGCGGTTGCCCCACGCGTTCCAGGTGGCGTAGTCGTTGTCCTGCGCGACCGGATAGCGCAGCCGGTTGCGGGCGACCGCGTCGCGCACGTTGCCGGTGTCCTTCTCGAACGCGAACTCGGGCGTGTGGACGCCGACGATCACCAGCCCGCGGTCGCGGTAGCGCTCGTCCCACGCGCGCAGGTAGGGCAGCGTCCGCAGGCAGTTGATGCAGGTGTAGGTCCAGAAGTCGACCAGCACGACCTTCCCGCGCAGGTCGGCGAGGCTGAGCGGCGGCGAGTTGAGCCAGCGCGTGACGCCCTCGAACTCCGGCGCGGCCCCCAGCTCGGGGAGACCGGCTTCCTTGCCCGCGAATCGTGCAGGCCCGCGCAGACCGGTCAGTCGCCGCTCGACCGCGCCCGACCGCTCCAGCGAACCGGTGGGGTTGACCAGCACGGCCGGCAATTCGTCGGCGATCGCGGTCTGGAAGCGCACATCGGCGTCGACCAGCACGGCGAGCGCGGTGGCCACCATGACGGCGCCCATCACGCGCTGGACGTGCGGCCCGCGGACGCGGGTCAGCAGCCGCCGTCCGCCGAGGCACAGCACGAACAGCGCGGCAGCCGAGCCGGCCGCGTAGGCGACCGCGATCGCGATCGTGTTGCCAGACGCAGCGCTGACCGAGATCACCGCCGCGAGGATCGGCCCGGCGCACGGCGCGTACACGAACCCGAGCGCGGCACCGACGCCGAGCCCGCTCACGAACCCGTCGCCGCGCGACCGCGGCCCGAGCCGCAGCAGGGGGGACAGCGCCGCCTCGACGCGGTCCGCGAGCGCCGGCGCCAGCAGCAGCAGGCCGAAGCCGAGCAGCACGACCACCGCGAGCGAGCGCAGCGTGCCGTCGCCGAGCCCGACGCCGTCGACCACCTCCGCCAGCCCGGCGATCGTGATGGTGAACGTGACGGCGAGGCCGAGCACGATCCCGAGCGGCCGCCGCCGCCCGCCGGTGGCGCCGGCCGACAGCAGCGCGGGCAGGACCGGCAGCACGCACGGCGACAGCGCCGTCCCGGCGCCGGCGACGAACGCGAACAGCACGAGCAGCGCCACGCCCCAACGGTAGGGGCGCCGCCATTACGCCGGGATTACGTCGGCTGCGCGGACGGCGCGCCCTCCGGCCTAGCCTCCTACGTCGGCTGGGCCGTAGGGCGGATCAGGATCTCGTTCACGTCGACGTGGGGCGGTTGTGAGACCGCGAACATGACGGCGCGGGCGATGTCGTCGGCCTGCAGCGCCTCCAGCTTCGGCGGCTGGTCGAAGAACGGCGTATCGACCATGCCGGGCTCGATCAGCGTGACCCGCACGCCGGTGTCGTTGAAGTCCAGCCGCGCGGCCTCGCCCATCGCCGTCACGGCGTGCTTGCTGGCCGAGTAGAGGGAGCCCGGGAGCGCGCGCCGGCCGGCCACCGAGCTCGTGAGCAGCAGGTGACCCTTCGAGTCCTTCAGCGGCTGCATGGTGGCGCGGATCGTCAGCGCCACGCCGTAGACGTTGGTGAGGACCATCTCCTTCCAGTCCTCAGGCGTGCCCTTGTCGAACCCGCGCGCGCCGCCGAAGCCGGCGTTGGCGAACGCGACGTCGATCCGCCCGAACTCGTCGAGCGCGCGCCGGACGAGCGCCTGCTGGTCCTCCCACTCGGTGACGTCGCAGCGGACGGCGATGCCGCCCACCTCGCTCGCCAGAGACTGCAGCTTGTCCTCGGAGCGGGCGGCCAGCACGACGCGGTAGCCGGCGTCGGCGGCTTGGCGGGCAGTAGCGGCGCCGATGCCCGTCGAGGCACCGGTGATGAGGAAGACGCGGTCCATCGGATTACCCTTTCGCCTGCCGGGCGAGACGCTCCTACGTCGCGCTCGCCTTCGGCGACGTTACATGACCGTGCTCACCGACCGCGCCCACCTCGAGGTCCGCGCCGGCGCCGGCGGCAACGGCGCCCTGTCGTTCCGCCGCGAGGCACACGTGCCGAAGGGCGGCCCGGACGGGGGCGACGGAGGTCGCGGCGGCGACGTGATCCTGCGCTGCGACGACTCCTTGCGCGACCTCCAGGCCTTCCGCCGCCGCGCCCACTTCCGCGCGCAGCGCGGCGGGCACGGCCAGGGCTCGCAGCGCCACGGCGCCGACGGCGACGACCTGATCGTGGCGGTGCCGCCGGGCACGCAGGTCGAGAAGTGGGACGGCACGCGCTACGACCTCGTCCGGCCAGGCCAGAAGGTGCTGGTCGCCCGCGGCGGCGCCGGCGGGCGCGGCAACACGCGCTTCAAGTCCTCCACCCGGCAGACGCCGCGGATCGCCGAGCGCGGACTCCCGGGCGAGGAGGGGCACGTCGACCTGCACCTCAAGCTGCTCGCCGACGTCGGCCTCGTCGGGCTGCCGAACGCCGGCAAGTCGTCGCTGCTCGCGCGCCTCACCCGCGCCAACCCCAAGGTCGCCGCGTACCCCTTCACCACGCTCGAGCCGGTGCTGGGGACGGTCGAGGGCGAGGATCGCCAGCTCGTGGTCGCCGACATCCCCGGGCTCATCGAGGGCGCCCACGAGGGCGCCGGGCTAGGCCACGACTTCCTGGCGCACATCGAGCGCACGCGGCTGCTCGTGCACGTGCTCGACCTCGCGCCGCTCGACGGCTCGGACCCTCTGGAGAACCACCGGGTGATCGAGCACGAGCTGGCCGAGCACGACCCCCGGCTCGCCGAGCTGCCGCGCGTCCTCGCGCTCTCCAAGGCCGATCTCGTGCCGGAGGATGCCGCCGCCGCGGCGGCCGCCGAGTGGGAGGACCGCCTCGGCGTCCTCGTGGTCGTCACCTCGGCCGCGACCGGCCAGGGGCTCGACACGCTGCGGGTCGAGCTGCTGCGCCGCGTGCCGCTCGCGGAACCGCTCGAGGAGGGCGCGGGGGAGGACGACGTGGCGGAGTTCCAGGTCTTCCGCCCGGCGGCGGGACGCGCGTTCGAGGTCGAGAAGGTCGGCGACGGCGAGTTCCGCGTGACCGGCGACGCCGTCGATCGCCTTATCGCTCGCCACGATCTCGAGAACGAGGAGGCGCTCGCCCACGTCGAGCACCGGCTGCGGCGCATGGGCGTGATCTCGGCGCTCGAGAGCCACGGGTTCGAACCGGGTGACGACGTCGAGCTCGGCGGCGTGGTGTTCGAGCTGGACCCCTCCTAAGCTGCGGCACGCATGTCCGTCACCGTCGTGAAGCTGGGGTCGTCGATCGTTGCCGAGGAGAACGGCGAGCTGCGCCTGTCCCTCGTCGCGCGCGTGTGCGAGGAGGTCGCGGCGCTGCACAGGCGCGGCGTGGATGTCGTGGTGGTCACGAGCGGCGCGATCGCCCGCGGCATGCAGCTCCTGGGGATGGACGCGCGGCCGGCGACGGTGCAGGACCTGCAGGCGGCCAGCGCGGTCGGGCAGGGCCGGCTCTACCGCACCTACGACGAGCTGCTGCGCGACCGCGGGATCCAGACCGCGCAGGTGCTGCTCACGTTCTTCGACATGAGCGCCCGGGCGCATTACCTGAACGCGCGCAACACGCTCTCCAAGCTGCTCGAGTGGCGGATCGTGCCGGTCATCAACGAGAACGACACGACCACCACCAACGAGGTCTCGTTCGGGGACAACGACTTCCTCGCGGCCCAGGTGTCGGTGCTCGTGAACGCCGACCTGCTCGTGCTCCTCACCGACGCGGACGGCCTCTACACCGCCGACCCGCGCACCTCGCCCGAGGCAGAGCTCGTGCGCGAGGTCACCGACCCGGAGTCGCTGGCGGGGCTTCAGATCGGCCACTCGCCGTCGCCGCTCGGCTCCGGCGGGATGCGCTCGAAGGTCGTGGCGGCGGAGATGGCGTCGGCGGCCGGGATCCCGACCGTGATCGGCAGCGGGCTCGTCGAGGGCGTGCTCGCCCGCGCGTGGGCGGGCGAGCCGGCCGGGACCCGCTTCGCGCCGCAGGCCACGCGCCAGTCGAGCTTCAAGCTGTGGCTCAAGTACGCCAAGCCCAGCCACGGCGTCGTCACCGTCGACGCCGGCGCGGCCCGCGCGCTCCGCGAGGGCGCCGCGAGCCTGCTGCCGGTGGGGATCGTGGACGTCCAGGGCGGGTTCGACGCCGGCGACGCGGTCGACGTGCGCGACGGCCGGTCGGCGATCGGCAAGGGCATCTGCAACTACTCCGCCCAGGAGCTGCGCCAGGTGATGGGGCTCAAGTCGGCGCAGGTGCGCGAGGTGCTCCCGCGGGCGACCGACGAGGCCGTCCACCGGGACTACTTCGTCCTGGCCTAGGAGATCCCTGAAGAAGTCGGTTTGGCGCGCCGGGCGTTGATGGCGGCCGCCGGTCGGTTGGGTGGGTTCGGGAACCGGCGCGCTTGTCGGTCATGCCGTCTGGGCGGCCAGGTGGTGGCTGATCGGGTTGAGGTTGACCAGCGCGGCGGTCCAGGCGGCCTGTAGGCGGGCTTTGCGGGTGCCGATGTAGCGGCTGCGGCGGGCTGTGTAGCGGTGTGCGAGCAGCCCGAGTAGTCGCTCGACGCGCGGGCGGGTGCGCCGCAGGTGCTCAGCAGTCGGCGGGTCGTCGAGCGCTTGGCGGGCCGCGATCAACAGCTCTTCTTCGGGCGCGAGCAGGACGGCCTTAAAGCCACCGGCGGGTTGGACGCAACGGTCTCGCAGAGCGCAGCGATCGCAGGCCGCCTTCGCGAACCTGGCGCGGCGAGCGCCCTTGGGTTCGGTGCGGATCGGTGCCGTCTCGCCGGCCGGGCAGGTCACGGTTCCCGCGTCGAGGTCGACGTGGAAGTCGCGCTTGCCGAAGCGGCCGGGCTTGGTCATCCCCGGCGCCAGCGGAGCGAGGACATCGACGCCGCGCTCAGCGAGCTCGGCGCGAACCGGGCCGGTCCCGTAGGCGGTGTCACCGAGCACCCGCGGTGGGCGCCGCGCGGCCGGTTGGGCGTCGATGAGGTGCTTGGCTTGCGGCCCATCCTGCTCGCTCGCCGGGGCGACCTCGACCGCGGTGATCAGCGGCTCGCGCGTGTTGGTGACCGCCGCCGAGAGCTTGTAGCCGTCAAAGCGCTGATGCTGGCTCTTGCGCCCGTGGCGCATCTCCGGGTCGACCGTCGAGATGATCCGGTCCGCGCGCGTGCCGCGATAAAGCCGCGGGACGCCGTCGTCATCGACGTCGAAGTCCTGGCCGATCAGCTCCCGCAACAACCGCTGCGCGTCGCCGACCGCCTCATCGGCGAGCAATCCGTCGGCCTGTTCGACGGCCTGCAGCGCCCGCTCGGCGTCCTGGGCGACGCGCGTGAGCATCCGCTCGCGCTCGGCGCGCTCGCGCCAGCGACAATCAGGCTTCTCGTTGGGCCGCGCGTAATCGAACTCCAAGGCGCGATCGAGCTGGCCCGCCGCATCTGCGTCGACGCCAGCGACCGCATCGAGCAGCTTGCGCACGCCATGACGGACGAGCTTGACCGTGTCCTGCGTCGCAGCCGCGCCGAGCATCGGCGTCGAATCGATGATCTGCTCGACCGGCCCCTCGAGCATCCCAAGCTCCTCGGCCAGCACCAGCGAGCGCTCCAACGCCAGGCGCTCCAGACGGTGCAGCAGCAGCCGCGCGCGGAACTTCGTCAGCGACGTCGGATGCCAGCCCGGATGATCGAAGAAGCTTATCGATCTCGGTGGGTTCGAGTCCTGTCTTAGACTTGTCGGGTCATGGCCATCGCCGCCCAGTCCGTCTCCGACATCTGCCGCGCCGCCAAGGCGGCCGCCCGCGAGCTCGCGCAGGTCGACAGCGCGACCAAGGACCGCGCGCTGCTCGCGATCGCCGAAGCGCTCGAGGCGCGGACCGCCGAGATCCTCGAGGCCAACGCGCGCGATCTCGAGGCCGGCCGCGAGTCGGGGCTCTCGAGCGCGCTGATGGATCGGCTGGCGCTGGACGAGCGGCGCGTCGCCGCGATGGCGACCGGCGTGCGCGAGATCGTCGCGCTGCCCGACCCGGTGGGCGAGGTGCTCGACGGCTTCCGGCTCCCGAACGGGCTCGACGTGCGCAAGGTGCGGGTGCCGCTGGGTGTCGTGGCGGTCGTCTACGAGGCGCGGCCGAACGTGACGATCGACGCCGCCGCGCTGGCGCTCAAGTCGGGCAACGCGATCGTGCTGCGGGGCTCCTCCTCCGCGGCGCACTCGAACGCCGTGCTGGCGGCGGTCGCGAGCGAGGCCGCCGAGGCCGCGGGCCTGCCGCCGGGATCGTTGTCCCTGGTCGCGGGCGGCGGCCGCGAGGAGCTGGCCGAGCTGGCGACCCAAGAGGGCGTCGTCGACCTCATCATCCCGCGCGGCGGCGAGGGCCTGAAGGCGGCGCTCAGCGCGGTCGCGAAGGTCCCGGTCATCTACGCCGCGTCCGGCAACTGCCACGTCTACGTCGACGCGTCGGCGGACCTGGAGTCCGCCCGCGAGATCGTCGTCAACGCGAAGGTCCAGCGGCCCGGCGTCTGCAACGCGGCCGAGACGCTGCTCGTGCACTCGTCGGTCGCCGACGCGTTCCTGCCCGGAGCGCTCGCGGCGCTGCGCTCGAACGGCGTGGAGCTGCGCGGCGACGAGCGGGTGCGGGCGCTGGACGGCGGCGCCGGCGAGGCGACCGAGGAGGACTGGGCGACCGAGTACCTCGCGCTCGTGCTCGCGGTGCGGGTGGTCGACTCGGTCGAGGACGCGATCGAGCACATCAACGTCTACGGCTCCGGCCACTCGGAGGCGATCGTGACCGGCTCGACGGCGAGTGCGCGGGCGTTCCAGCGTGGCGTCGACGCCGCGTGCGTCTACGTGAACGCCTCGACGCGGTTCACCGACGGCGGGCAGTTCGGGATGGGCGCCGAGATCGGCAACTCGACGCAGAAGCTCCACGCCCGCGGCCCGATCGGGCTGCGCGAGCTCTGCACCTTCAAGTACCTCGTCGAGGGCGAGGGCCAGGTTCGTCCCTAGTGAAGGTGGGGTTGCTCGGCGGGACGTTCAACCCGCCGCACATCGGCCATCTCGTCTGCGCGCAGGAGGGGCTGGCGCAGCTGGAGCTCGACCGGGTCCTGCTCGTGCCGGTCAACGAGCCGCCGCACAAGGGCGTCCAGGCCGACCCCGGGCTGGAGCAGCGGGTGGAGCTGTGCCGGCGCGCGGTGGCGGGGGAGGCGCGGATCGAGGTGTCGCGCGTGGAGGCCGACGTCCCGGGTCCCTCGTACACGGTCGATACCCTGCGAAGGCTGCATGAGCGGTCCCCGGGAGACGATCTGACCTTCATCGTCGGAGGCGACATGGCGCTCTCGCTGCCCACGTGGCGCGAGCCGGAGGCCATCCTCGAGCTGGCCGAGCTCGGCGTGGCGGAGCGAGAGGGCGTGCGCCGCGCCGACATCGCCGAGCGCCTGTCCGGCCTCGGCGCCGAACGGATTCGCTTCTTCGACATGCCGCGCCTCGACATCTCCTCCTCGCTGATCCGCCGCCTCGTGGCGGCCGGGCGGCCGATCCGCTACCTCGTGCCGGACGCGGTCGCGGACTACATCTCGCAGGCGGGCCTCTACCGGCAGGTGGCCGCACGATGAGCGTCGAGCCGGCCCGCCTCGCGGAGCTCGTGGCGGGCTACGCCGCCGACGTCAAGGCGATGGACCCGGTCGAGCTCGACCTGCGCGACGTCCTCGGCTACACCGACTACTTCGTCATCTGCTCCGGCAACACCGACCGCCAGACGAAGGCGATCCACGACCGCATCCACCAGGGGATGAAGAACGAGCACGGCGTGCTGCCGCGGCGCGTCGAGGGGCTCGGCGAGGCGCGCTGGATCCTCATGGACTACCTCGACGTGATCGTGCACGTCTTCACCCCGGAGGCGCGCGAGTTCTACCGGCTCGAGCAGCTGTGGGGCGAGGCGCCGAAGCGGGCCGTCGGCGAGTAGCGGCGGTCGGCGCCGCGGGCCTCGCCTTCGGGCTCGTCTGCGCCGCGCTCATCCTCACGAGCGACCACGTCGACGACCGGGGCGTCGAGGCGGCGCTGGCCCTGCTGGTCGGCTGGTCGTTCATCGGGACCGGCCTGTTCGCGTGGTGGCGAAGGCCCGCGAACCGGACCGGGCTGCTGATGACGGCCGCCGGCTTCGCCTGGTTCGCCAGCGAGCTCAGCGCGTCGGACAGCGACATCGTGTTCACGATCGGCATCGCGCTCGACGGGTTGTTCGTCGCGATCGTCGCCCATCTGCTCGTCGCCTTCCCGACGGGCCGGCTGCAGACCCGCGCCGAGCGGGCCCTGGCGGCGACCGGCTACTTAACGGTCACGGTGCTCCAGCTGCCGTCGCTGCTGTTCGAGGAGCCCGGCGAGCCGCGGAACCTGCTGATCGTCGAGCCTGACCAAGGCCTCTCGGACGCGCTCGACGCGGTGCAGTACGGGGTCGCGTTCGGGCTCGTCGTGGCCGCGGTCGTGATCATCGCGCGGCGTGAGCGGGCGACGGGAGGCGCGCGCCGCCGGGCGCTCACGCCCGTGCTGGTGACCGGCGGCCTGGCGTTCCTCGCGTTCCTGGTCGCGAAGGGCTTCGACGCCGCCGGGTCGCCGTCCGAGGGGCTCGAGTGGCTGTCGGAGGCGCTCGTGGCGACGGTGCCGTTCGGCTTCCTCACCGGTCTGCTCCGCAGCCGACTCGCACAGGGCGCGGCACTGTCGGCGCTGATCGCCCGGGTCGGCGACTTGCCCGGCGAGGGTGAGCTGCGGGCGGCGCTCGCCGAGGCGCTGGGCGATCCCTCGCTCGCGCTCGCGTACTGGCTGCCGGAGTCGTCGCGCTTCGTCGACGCGATGGGCCATCCGGTCACGGTCGCCGGGCCGGGCTGGACCGAGGTGGAGCTGGGCGGCCGCCGGATCGCCGCAATCGCCCACGACCCCGCGCTGTCCGAGGAGCCGCAGCTCGTGCGGACGGCGGGCGCGGCCGCGGCGCTGGCGCTCGAGAACCAGCGGCTGGCGGCGGAGCTGCGGGCACGGATCGAGGACCTGCGCGCCTCGCGAGCGCGGCTCGTCGAGGCGGCCGACGCCGAGCGGCGGACGGCTGGAGCGCGACTTGCACGACGGCGCCCAGTCCCGGCTCGTGGCGCTGGCGCTGAAGCTCAAGCTCGCGCGGATGAAGCTCGAGCCGGGGTCGGAGGCGGCGGTGCTGCTGGACGAGTCCAGCGCCGAGCTGCAGGCCTCTCTGGACGAGCTGCGCGAGCTCGCGCGCGGCATCCACCCGGCGATCCTCACCGACCGCGGGCTCGAGCCTGCAATTCGGGCGCTGGCCGGCCGCGCGCCGGTCCCGGTATCCGTCTCCGTGGCCGCGGGCGAGCTGCCGGCGACCATCGAGATCGCGGCGTACTTCGTGGTCGCCGAGGCACTGACGAACGTCGCGAAATACGCGCGCGCCTCATCCGCCACGGTCACGGTCTCGCGGTCTGCGGGCGCCGTCGTCGTCGAGGTCATCGACGACGGAGCGGGCGGCGCCGACGTCGCGGAGGGCTCGGGCCTCCGCGGACTCTCGGACCGCGTCGGCGCGCTCGATGGCCGGATCGTCGTCGACTCTCCGCCCGGACGCGGCACGACCGTCCGAGCCGAGATCCCGCTCTAGAGACAACGAAGGCCGCTCATCGGAGCGGCCTTGCGATGGAGCTAGTCGGGCTCGAACCGACGACCTTCGCGCTGCCAGCGCGACGCTCTCCCAGCTGAGCTATAGCCCCGAGGGGGTAGTGCTGCGCCCATCTTAGCCCTGACTGCTGGCCGTTGCGCGCCGGTCGGAGACGAAGGTGCACCACGCTCTTGCCGGCGAACTCATCAATCGGCAGCCAGAAGCAGCGCTTGAGTTCGTGACAGTAGGCCGCGATGCCATCGACCTCGGTAGGGCCATACGTCGTCCGCACGTAGCCACGGGGGGTCAAGCGGCTCGTGATCGAATACACGACCACGGTCGCGCCTTTGACCGACGCCCACTTACACTGAACGCGAAGAAGTGGGCCACCGACGTCGATGATCAAGTCGTAGCGGCACCCTTCGCTCATGGGCCGGTAGACCGTGCAGCCCAATTCGAGTGCCTCGGCTGCGATCCGCATCTCCGCGACTGCGCCCTTCTGGTTCGTGCTCATCGACACGACACGAACACTAGTTCGTATTCCGGACGGATTGAGATCGGCGCTAACCTCCGCGCCCCATGGCATCCGAGCACCGCTACGACCACCGCGCGATCGAGCCCAAGTGGCAGCGCGTGTGGGAGCAGGAGCGCACGTGGGAGGTCTCGAACGACGACGTCGACGGCGTCCCGTCGTCCTACGTGCTCGAGATGCTGCCGTACCCGTCGGGCGAGCCCCACATGGGGCATCTGAAGAACTACTCGGTCGGCGACGCCGTCGCCCACTTCCACCGCCGCACCGGCCGGCGCGTCCTGCACCCGATGGGCTACGACGCCTTCGGCCTACCGGCCGAGAACCACGCGATCAAGACCGGCGAGCACCCGCGCGACTCGACCGCCAAGTCGATCGAGGCGTTCCAGCGCGGCATGCGGTCGTGGGGCATCTCGATCGACTGGTCGCGCGAGTTCGGCACCCACGAGCCGCGCTACTACCGCTGGACCCAGTGGATCTTCCTGCAGCTGTTCGAGCGCGGCCTGGCCTACCGCAAGGAGGCGGCCGTCAACTGGTGCCCGAAGGACGCGACCGTGCTCGCCAACGAGCAGGTGATCAACGGCCGCTGCGAGCGCTGCGGCACCGAGGTCGAGCTGCGCCAACTGGAGCAGTGGTTCTTCCGCATCACCGACTACGCCGACCGCCTGCTCGACGACCTCGAGACCATCCAGTGGCCGCCGCACGTCGTGCGGATGCAGCAGAACTGGATCGGCCGCTCCGAGGGCGCCGAGGTCACGTTCACCCAGCCGGAGCTGGGCGTCGACTACCCCGTCTTCACCACCCGGCCGGACACGCTGTTCGGCGCCACCTTCTTCGTGATGGCGCCCGAGCACCCGGACGTCCTGCGCCTGTCCGCCGGCACCGAGCACGAGCAGGCCGTCCGCGAGTACGTCAACCGCACGCTGTCCGAGAGCCGAGAGGAGCGCGCGGACACGGAGCGCACGAAGACCGGCGTCCCGCTCGGCCGCACCGTCGTCAACCCCGTCAACGGCGAGCGCATCCCGATGTTCGTCGCCGACTACGTGCTGATGGAGTACGGCACCGGCGCCATCATGGCCGTCCCCGCGCACGACCAGCGCGACTACGACTTCGCGAAGGCGTTCGACCTGGCGATCCGGCCCGTCGTCGAGCCCGCCGGCGGAGCGCCCGACGAGGAGGGCGCGTTCGTCGAGCACAGCGAGAACGAGGTGCTCGTCAACTCCGGGCGGTTCACGGGGATGTCGGCGGTCGAGGGCAAGGACGCGATCATCGATTGGCTCGACCAGGAGGGCCGCGGCCACCGCTCGATCAACTACCGGCTGCGCGACTGGCTGCTCTCCCGCCAGCGCTACTGGGGCGCGCCGATCCCGATCGTCTACTGCGACCGCTGCGGCACCGTCCCGGTCCCGGAGGAAGACCTGCCTGTCCTGCTCCCCGACGTCGAGGACTACACGCCGCAGGGCCGCTCCCCGCTGGCCGCCGCCGAGGACTGGGTCAACACGACGTGCCCGAACTGCGACGGGTCCGCGCGGCGCGAGACCGACACGATGGACACGTTCGTCGACTCCTCGTGGTACTTCCTGCGCTACACCGACGCCGACAACGAGGGCGCGGCCTGGGACCCGGTGATCACCAATCGCTGGACGCCGGTCGACCAGTACATCGGCGGCATCGAGCACGCGATCCTGCACCTCCTGTACGCGCGCTTCTTCGTGAAGGTGTTCGCGGACATGGGGCTGCTCGACAGCGAGGAGCCGTTCCAGCGGCTCTTCACGCAGGGGATGATCACCCGCGACGGGGCGAAGATGTCCAAGTCGAAGGGCAACATGATCAGCCCCGAGCCATACGTCGAGCGCTACGGGGCCGACACCGCGCGCATGTACATCCTGTTCATCGGCCCGCCGGACCAGGACGCGGACTGGACCGACGAGGGCGTCGAGGGCGTGCACCGGTTCCTCGCCCGCCTGTGGCGGCTGGCGGCGGACATCTCCGAGGACACCGGGCGGCGGCCCGTCGAGCAGGACCCTGGGACCGGCGCCGGCGCCGACCTCGAGCTGCTGCGCAAGGCCCACTGGGCGATCGACAAGGTGACCAACGACGTCGCGGGCCGGTTCGCGTTCAACACCGCGATCTCCGCGGTGATGGAGCTGGTCAACGAGGCATACCGCCACCGCGACGAGGTCTCCCCGGACGTCCTCCACATGGCCGCTGCCACGGCCGCCTCGGTGATCTTCCCCTTCGCGCCCCACACGGGCACCGACGCCTACGAGCTCCTGACCGGGGACCGTGTCTGGGAGCAGCCGTGGCCGGCCGCAGACCCGTCCCTGCTCGAGCGCGACGTGGTCGAGGTCGCGGTGCAGGTCAACGGCAAGCTGCGCGATCGGCTCGAGGCGCCGGTGGATGCGTCTCGCGAGCAGCTCGAGTCCCTGGCGCGCGCGCGGCCGAACGTGACCCGGTACCTGGACGGGCACGAGGTCGTGAAGGTCGTCGTCGTGCCGGGGCGGCTCGTGAACTTCGTCGTGCGCTGAGGTGCCGCCGCCCCGGGCGTGGATCGCGGTCGTCGGGTCGGGGGCGGATGACGCCGTGGACGCGGAGCTCGCGGTGGCCGAGGAGGTCGGCGCCGCGGTCGCGGCGGCTGGGTGCGGGCTCGTCTGCGGCGGGCTCGGGGGCGTGATGGAGGCGGCCTGCCGGGGCGCGCGGTCGCGCGGCGGGCTCACCGTCGGGATCCTTCCGGGTCTCGATCGCGAGGAGGCCAACGGTTGGGTGCTCGTGGGGCTGCCGACCGGGCTCGGCGAGGCGCGCAACGCCTTGGTGGTCCGAGCCGCCGACGCCGTCGTCGCGGTGGGCGGCGGGTGGGGGACGCTGAGCGAGATCGCGCTGGCCTTGAAGGCCGGCCTGCCCGTCGTGGGGCTCGAGACGTGGGAGCCCGTGCTGCGCGGAGAAGCGCCCGAGGGAGTCGTCGCCGCCACGGAGCCGCACGAGGCCGTGGCCGACGCGCTCCGCCTCGCCGAGCGCTGAACGCCCGCTGGCGCCGCGCCTCGCCGCCAGCGCGCCGCTGCCCGCCGCCGCGCCCTCCCGGCTGCGCGATTTCGTCACACCTCTGCGCGTGAATTGTCACATCTGCGTGCTGTTCCGTTCTGGCACCGGCCATAGGTTCCGCGGTCGTGCCCGAGATCCCACCTCGTCAACTCGCCGCCTGCGCCTTCGCGATGCTCGCGGTCGCCGTGCTCGCTGTCTGGCACCTGTCCCGCAACGGGGCTGCTAAGGGGCCGGCGCCGCCGCCCGCCGCGATCCGGGTCGAGGACGTCGACTCGACCGGCAGCACGGTCATCGTCCACGTCGCCGGCGCGGTCCGGCAGCCGGGCGTGTACCGGATGCGGCCCGCAGCGCGGGTCGACGATGCCGTCAGCCGCGCGGGCGGCGCGACCAGGAGGGCGGACCTCAGCCAGGTCAACCTGGCGGCCAAGGTCGAAGACGGCCGCCAGGTGCTCGTGCCGGTGAAGGTCCGAGCCGGGGCGGCCGGCCCGGCCGGGCCGGCGGCGGCTCCGACGCAACCGGGCGTGCCACTGAACCTCAACACCGCGACGCTGGAGCAGCTCGACGAGCTCGACGGCATCGGCCCGGCGACGGCGCAGAGCATCCTCGACTACCGCGAGGAGCACGGCGGTTTCGGGTCGGTCGAGGAGCTCGGCGAGGTGCCCGGGATCGGCGACGTGCGGCTCGCTTCGCTCCGCGAGCAGGTGCGGGTGTGAGGTGCGCGCGGCCACCGCGTTGGGGACGCTCGCCGGCCACCCGCGCCACCTCCTTCTCTTCTCGGCCACCGCCGGCCTCCTCCTGGCACCGCTCCCGCGGGCGGCAACGCTGGCCGCCGCGGTCGCCGCCGCCTCGACGGTCGTCGCGGCTCATGCGGCCACGACGCTCGATCTGTCCCGCGCGGCCACCGCCGCGGATGCGCCCGGCGTCCCGGTCCCGCGCGCCGCGAGGCTCGGCGACCCGCGATCGGTGCTCCTGGCAGCCGCCGCTGCGGCGGCGGTACTCGCCGGCGCGCTGGTCGCGGACGCGCGGATCTCGGCGCTCGACGGTGGCCCGCTGCCGCGCCTGCACGGCAGCTCGATCGCCGCCCGGGCGGTGCTGCTCGAGCCGGTGCGCGAGCGGCCGGTCGGGCCGGCCGTCGCTCGTGCGCGCCTCGTCGGCGGCCCCGCCGATGGCGAGATCGCGGTCCTGCGCGTGCGCGGAGAGGCGTACGCCGGCGCGTGGCCTGGCGTGGGAGAGGTGGTCGCGGTCGACGGGAAGGTGGAGCCGCTCCGGCTGTTCGACGCCTACCAGCGCCGCCGCGGCGCCGACGCCGCCCTCGAAGTGCACAAGCTGCGGCGGACGGGGGAGCGTCGCGGCGGCGTCGCCGGGCTCGTGGACGTCGCTCGGCGGCGGGCCGAGGACGGGCTCGCGCGCGGACTGACGGACGACAAGGCGGCGCTGCTCAGCGGCATGGTCCTCGGCCAGGACGAGCGTCTGGAGGAGGAGGTGCGGGACGAGTTCAAGCGCTCCGGCCTCGCCCACATCCTTGCGGTCAGCGGCCAGAACGTGATGCTGCTCGCGACGCTCGTCCTGGCGGCGGGGGCCGTGTTCGGGATCGGCCTGCGCGGGCGGCTGCTGCTCGCGATCGCGCTCGTCGCGCTCTACGTGCCGCTGACTGGCGCGGGTCCCTCGATCCAGCGTGCGGGCGTCATGGGCGCGGCCGGCCTCGTCGCCGCGTTCGCCGGCCGCCCCGCCCACCGCTGGTACGCGCTGGCCCTCGCTGCCGCTGTCACGCTCGCAATCAACCCGCGGGCGTCCGGCGAGCCCGGCTGGCAGCTCTCGTTCGCCGCCGTGGTCGCCCTGCTCGCGCTCGCGCCGTCGCTGCGCGCGGCCCTGGCGCGCCGGATGCCCGGCCCGGTGGCGGACGTCGCCGCCATCACGACGGCCGCGACCGTCGGCACCGCTCCGCTGATGGCCTTCCACTTCGAGCAGGTCTCGCTCGCAGCCCTGCCCGCCAATCTGCTCGCCGCGGCCGCGATCGCTCCGGTGATGTGGCTCGGCATGCTCGCCGCCACGGCGGCACAACTCGCGCCTGCCCTCGCCGCGCCCCTCAACGCGGCGAACGCGCCGCTGCTCGGCTTCGTGCAGTGGGTCGCGCACACGATGGCGGGGGCGCCGGCCGCCGTGCTCCCGGTCCGGCTCGGCTCGCCCGCCGCGCTGCTCGCCGCCTACGCCGCGCTCGCCGCGGCGGTCCTGCTCGTGCGACACGTCTGGCGCCACGCCGCGGATTGGCCGGCTTACGACGCGTCGCGCCCCCGCCGTCTCGTCGCCGTCGCCGTGGCCGCCCCGGCCCTCGTGCTGCTGCTCGTCACCGCGACGAACGTCGGTACGGTGGCACCGCCCGCGCGGGGGAGCTCGTCGTCTCCTTCCTCGACGTCGGCCAGGGCGACGCGACGCTGCTGCAGAAGGACGGCGTCGCGGTGCTGGTCGACACGGGGCCGCCCGGCGGGCCGATCCTCCGGCGGCTGGCGGAGGCCGGCGTCGAGCGGCTCGACGCGCTTGTCCTGACCCACGCGCAGACCGACCACGAGGGCGCGGCGCTGACGCTCCTGCGCCGCGTCCCCGCGCGGCTGATCGTCAACGGCGGGGCAGGCTGGTCGACCGCGGTCCAGGACGGCCTGCCCGAGGCAGCCCGCGGGGCGCGCCGGATCGCGGCCCACGCTGGCCAGGTGCTCGAGCTCGGCGGCATCCGGATGCGGCTGCTCTGGCCCCCGCCGCACGGCCCGGGGTTCCGCCCCGAAGGCGACCCGAACGACCGCGCCATCGTCGCCCACGTCCAGTCCGGCGCCTTCGACCTCCTGCTCCCCGCCGACGCCGAGAGCAACGTCACGGGAACCCTGCCGCTACCGGACGTCGAGGCCCTGAAGGTCGCCCACCACGGCAGCGCCGACGAAGGCCTGCCGGCGCTGCTCGAGCGCGTCCGGCCGGAGTTCGCCGCCATCGAGGTCGGGCGCAGGAACACCTACGGCCATCCGACCGCCTCGACCCTCGAGGCGCTCCGGGTCGTCGACCACGTCTACCGGACCGACCGCGACGGCACCATCCGTCTCCGGGTCCAAGGAGGTGCCGTGAGGGTCGAGCACTAGTGTCTAGACTCGCCAACCCGTGCCCAGCTTCAAGCCCGCCTATCTCATCCACGGCGACGACCACGGCCGGATCGGCGAGCGCCGCGCGCGCCTGCGCGCCATGGCGGAGGCCGAGAGCGGGCAGAGCGGCGTCGAGCTGTTCGAGGGCGACGCGTGCACCGCCGAGGCGATCACCGGCGCCCTGACGGCGATGACGTTCGCGCTCGGCCGGCGCTTCGTGATCGCCGACGGCGTCGAGCGCTGGAAGGAGCCCGACGTCGCCACCGTCGCCGCCGCTCTCCAAAGCGCGGACCCCGAGGCGCTGACGGTCGCGTTCTTCGCGCGCGAGGACTCGCGGGCCAAGGCACCCGCCGCGCTGCACAAGGCGGTCGAGGCGGTCGGGGGCCAGATCGCGCCCGAGAACGTGCTCGGCAAGAGAGGGCTGCCGGGCTGGATCAGTGCGCAAGGCGCCGACCTCGGCATCACCGTCGACAAGCAGGCGGCGCGGGCGCTGGTCGCACAGGTCGGCGAGCGGCAGCAGCGGCTCCTGCGGGAGCTGGAGAAGCTCGCGCTCGAGCACGGGCCCGGGGCGGTCATCGGCGTCGACGAGGTGCACGACTCCTGCGCCACGTCGGCCGAGCGGAAGTCGTGGGAGCTCGCCGACGCGCTCGTCGCCGGCAACGAGGAGCAGACGCTCCGGCTGCTGCTCGAGCTGCGCCAGCAGGGCGAGCGCCTCCCCAGCCTGCTCTACCAGATGGTGCGCCGCGTCCGCGACGCGCTCACGATCGCCGAGGCGCTCGCGGCCGGCAAGCCGGCCGCCCAGGTGCGCAAGACGCTCCGGATGCCATCCTTCGCCGCCGACCGCCTGATCGCCGACGTCTCAAAGCGCGACCCGGACGCCTACCGCCGCGCCTTGGAGCTGCTCGCCGACCTCGAGGTGGAGAGCCGCGGTGGCAACAGCGGAGCCGTGATCCTCGGCGAGGACACCGCCGCGGTGCGCGCGGTGATCGCCGCGGCGCGTTGACGGCCTAGGAGGCCGCGCCCTTGCGCAGCCGCGCGGCGCGGGACTTCTTGCGCGCGCCGTTGTTGCGGTGCAGGGCGCCGCGCTTGACCGACTTGTCGATCAGCTGAACCAGGCGGTGGTGCTCGGCGTCGGCCCGCTCGTCGTCGCCCTCGGCGACCGCGGCCTGGAGCCGGCGGAAGTAGGTCTTGACCGCCGACGTGTACTGGCGGTTCTCGGCCCGCTCGCGCAGCGACCGCTGATTGCGCTTGATCTGAGAGGCGATGTTGGCCATGACGCAGAGAAACCGCGGACGATCCGCGGCGGCGGCGTACTATAGCGCGCCGCTTGTCGGCCTCAGACCGCCAGCCACCTGCTTCGAACTCCGGTTCGAGCCAGCCACCGGCTTCGAACTCGGGTTCGAGGCGCACGGCCGTGAACACGGCGATCTTCTCCGTGGCCACGGGCCTGTCGCGCATCGCCGGCCTCATCCGGGAGGTCGTGGCCGCCCGCTACTTCGGCACCACCGGCCCCGCGTCCGCGTTCACGGCCGCGTTCCAGGTTCCCAACCTCATCCGCTCGCTGTTCGCCGACCAGGCGCTGTCCGCCGCCTTCGTGCCGGTCTTCTCGGAGCTGCTGGAGCACAAGAAGCGCGCGGAGGCCCTCCAGCTGGCGGGAGCGCTGTTCGGACTGATCCTCACGGTGCTGAGCGTGATCACGGTGCTGTTCATGCTCGGCGCCGGGGTCATCATGCCGCTCTTCACGAAGGACCCCGCGCTCGACGACCTGACCGTCGGGCTCACGCGCGTGATGTTCCCGATCGTCGTCCTGCTCGGCGTCAACGGGCTGCTCGTGGGGGTCCTGAACGCGCACGACCACTTCACGATCCCGGCGCTCAGCCCGCTGCTGTGGAATCTCGTCATCATCGTCGCGCTGATCGGCCTGACGCCGCTGTTCGAGGGCGACGACCGCATCTACGCCTACGCGATCGGCGTCCTCGCGGGCACGGCCTGCCAGCTCGCGGTGTGCTTCCCGGTGCTCAGGCGGCTGCACATCCCGATCCGCATCAACTTCCATTGGCGCGACCCGCGCATTAAGCGCGTCCTGTTGCTGATGCTGCCGGTGACGATCGGGCTCGGCCTCATCAACTTCAACCTCCTGATCAACACGTATTTCGGGTTCCGGATCTCCGAGGAGGCGCCGGCGGCGATCGACCGCGCGTTCCGGATCTACATGCTGCCGCAGGGGATGTTCAGCGTCGCGGTCGCGACCGTGCTGTTCCCCGCGCTCAGCCGGCTCGTCGCGCGCCAGGACTGGGACGGCCTGAGAGCGACCCAGGGCAACGGCATCCGCCAGATCGCGCTGCTGCTGATCCCCGCCGCGGCCATCACGCTCGCACTTCCGGAGCCGATCACGCGCCTCGTCTACGAGCGCGGGGAGTTCGACGCGGAGTCCACCGACCAGGTCGCCGAGGCGCTGTTCTGGTTCAGCTTCAGCCTCCCGTTCAGCGGCTTCAACCTGCTCCTCACGCGCACGTTCTTCAGCCTCCAGCGTCCCTGGACCCCGACCGCTCTGGCCGGCGTCACGCTCGCCATCAACGCCGCCGTGTCCGCAGCGCTCTACGACCCGCTGGGGATCGGCGGCGTCGTGCTGGGCACCGTCGTCTCCACCGCGGCGATGACCGTCGGCCAGTCGTACTTCCTGCGGCGGCGCATCGGCGGGCTGCAGCTGGCGACCACCGCGCGGGCGACGATCAAGATCATCGCCGCCTCCGCGGTGCTCGGCGGGATCGCCTACGGCGTCTGGTACGCGCTCGACCAGGCGCTGGGGGAGAGCCTCCTCGCGCAGATCGTCTCGGTCGGCACCGCGCTCGCCGTCGGCTCGGCCGCCTACGCCGCGATCGTCCTCGCGCTGAAGATCCCGGAAGCGCTCCAGATCCGCGACCTGTTCACCCGCAGGCTCCGCCGCTCCTAGAGCCCGTTTCAGGAGCCGGCGAGCCTGGATACGGCCGATCCGCGGCGCCAGTCGCCACCCACGGGCTCGCCGATAACCCCACTATCGGCTTCGTCCGCGTGCGGCGCCTGGCATCCACGGCTCGACCGTCCCAGGCCCACCGTCTGTCCTGAAACGGACTCTAAGCTTCAAACCCCGTGGCCGACCAGGCGCACATCCGCAACTTCTCGATCATCGCCCACATCGACCACGGCAAGTCGACGCTGGCCGATCGGATCCTCGAGCTCACCCACACCGTCGACCCGCGGGCGATGCGCGCGCAGCTGCTCGACAGCATGGACCTCGAGCGCGAGCGTGGGATCACGATCAAGGCGCAGGCCGTCCGCGTCTTCTACACCGCCCGCGACGGGGAGCACTACCAGTTCCACCTCATCGACACGCCCGGCCATGTCGACTTCACGTACGAGGTGTCAAGAAGCCTCGCCGCGTGCGAGGGAGCGCTGCTGGTGGTCGACGCCTCGCAGGGCGTCGAGGCCCAGACCGTCGCCAACACCTACCTGGCCATCGACTCGGGGCTGGAGCTGATCCCGGCCATGAACAAGGTCGACCTGCCGGGCGCCGAGCCGGAGCGGGTCGGACATGAGATCTCGGAGCTGATCGGCGAGCCCGCCGACGGTGTGCTCAGGATCAGCGCCAAGACCGGCGAGGGCGTCGAGGACCTGCTCGAGGAGCTCGTCACGCGCGTCCCGCCGCCCCACGGCGACCCCGACGCTCCCCCGCGGGCCCTCATCTTCGACTCCGAGTTCGACCAGTACCGCGGCGTCATCGCCTACATCCGCGTCGTCGACGGCACGTTCCGCAAGGGCGAGGCGATCCGCGCGATGGCGGCCGGCACCGAGGCCGACATCGACGACATGGGCTACTTCACGCCGCTCGAGACCCCCGCCGACGAGCTCCACGCCGGCGAGGTCGGCTACCTCATCACCGGGATCAAGGACGTCAGCAGCCTGCGCGTCGGCGACACGCTGACCACCAAGGGCAGCAAGGCGACCGAGCCGCTGCCCGGCTACCGCGACGTCAAGCCGATGGTGTTCTGCGGCCTGTTCCCGATGAACAACGACGACTACCCGGAGCTGCGCGACGCGCTCGAGAAGCTCACGCTCAACGACGCCGCGCTCTCCTGGGAGCCCGAGACCTCCGACGCGCTCGGCTTCGGCTTCCGCTGCGGCTTCCTCGGCCTGCTGCACATGGACATCGTGCGCGAGCGGCTCGAGCGCGAGTACGACCTCGAGCTGATGGCGACGATGCCGTCCGTCGAGTTCGAGATCACGCTCACCGACGGCACCGTGATCCCCGTCCACAACCCGACCGACATGCCGGACCCGGCGCGCATCGCGGAGGTCCGCGAGCCCTACATCCGGGCCAGCATCCTCGCGCCCAAGGAGTACATCGGGCAGATCATGGAGCTGTGCCAGGAGCGGCGCGGCGTCCACAACGGCATGCACTACCTGAGCGCCGAGCGCGTCCAGATCACCTACGACCTGCCGCTGGCCGAGATCGTGCTCGACTTCTTCGACCAGCTGAAGACGCGCACGCGCGGCTACGCGTCGCTCGACTACGAGCCGATCGGCCTGCGCGCGTCGAACCTCGTCAAGCTCGACGTCCTGCTGGGCGGCGACCCGGTCGACGCGCTAAGCATGGTCGTCCACCGCGACAAGGCCTACGACCAGGGGCGCGTGCTCACGGAGCGCCTGCGCAAGAAGATCCCGCGCCAGCAGTACGACGTGCCGATCCAGGCCGCGGTCGGGGCGAAGATCATCGCGCGCGAGACCGTCAAGGCGTTCCGCAAGGACGTCACGGCCAAGTGCTACGGCGGCGACATCACCCGCAAGCGCAAGCTGCTCGAGAAGCAGAAGGAGGGCAAGCGAAGGATGAAGCAGGTGGGCCGGATCGAGGTCCCGCAGGAGGCGTTCCTGGCGGTGCTCGAGTTGGGGGACGAAGCGTGATCACGTACGCCGTCGGCCGCGAGAAGATCCGCGAGTACGCACACGCGGTGGGGGAGACCGACCCGCGCTACGTCGACCCCGAGGCGGCGCGCAACGATGGGTTCGCGGACGTCGTCGCGCCGCCGATGTTCGCCGCCGTCTACTCGGGCCCCGCCGTCTTCCCGGCCATCATGGAGTCCGGTCTGGACTTCTCGCGGATGGTCCACGGTGCCCAGGAGTTCACCTGGCACGAGCCTGTCGTGGCGGGCGATGAGATCACCACCGCGGCATCGCTCGAGGAGCAGTACGAGCGCGGCGGCCTGCAGTTCTACGTATTCAAGAGCGAGTCCAAGAACCAGCGCGGCGAGCTGGTGTGCGAGGGGCGATGGACGAACATCGTGAGATGAAGGTCACTCCCGACCGGTACCTGACCTACCGCTATGCGGGCGCGAGCGGGGACTTCAACCCGATCCACCTCGACGACGAGTTCGCGCGCTCGGTCGGCCTTCCGGGGAAGATCCTCCACGGCATGTGGACGATGGCCCAGTGCGCCCGCGCGCAGGGCGACGGCCTCAAGCTGCAGTCGCTCTCCGTCCAGTTCCGCGGCATGGGGGTGCCGGAGGAGGAGATCACGGTCACGACGACGCCCGACGGGACCGTGGAGGCGACGCAGGGCGAGAACCGGCTCGTCCGGCGCGGCAAGGTGGTTCATAGACTCTGACGGGTGCTCACCGCTCGTCAGGAGCTGCTTCTCCGCAAGGTCGTCGAGGGCTTCAACGCCACGGGTCAGCCCGTGGGGTCGAAGGCGCTCGCCGCCGACCCGGACGTCGAGTGTGGGCCGTCGACGATCCGCAACGAGCTCGCCGTCCTCGAGGAGCGCGGGCTGCTCGCGCATCCGCACACGTCGGCCGGCCGCGCGCCGACCGACGCGGGGTACCGCTACTTCGTCGACCGGCTGCTGCCGGCGCGGCCCGAGCCGAAGGGGGAGCTGCAGCTCTCGCTCGTCCGCCGCGAGGTGGACGAGGCGATGCGCGTCACCACCGAGACGCTGTCCCAGGTGACGAACCTGCTGGCGATTGTCACCGCGCCGCCGATCGCCACCACCACGCTGCGGCACGTCGAGGTCCTGCCGCTGCAGCCGCAGGTGCTGATGGTGGTCGTCATCACCTCCACAGGCGGGGTCTCGAAGCGCGTGTTCACGTTCGACCGGCCGGTCGATCCAGGGCTCGCTGACTGGGCCGCCTCGTACCTCAACGAGCAGCTCGCGGGTATGAGCATCGGGTCCCGCATGTTCCAGGCGAAGCTCAACGACCCCGGCCTGCACCCGACCGAGCGGGCGTTCATCGCCCAGCTCGCCCCCGCCTTCACGGAGCTGGCGTTCACCGCCGAGAACACCCTGTACGTCGACGGCGCCGCGCGGCTGCTGTCCGAGCACCGCTTCCAGGACGTGTCGCAGCTCAACGAGCTGCTCGACGCCCTCGAACGCCGGGTGTCGCTCCTCGGCGTGCTGTCGCGGGCGCTCGACGAGCGCGACATCTACGTGCGGATCGGCGGTGAGAACGAGATGCCGGCGCTGCGCTCGCTCTCGCTCGTGGCCGCCAACTACGGGCTGCCGCAGCGCAACCTCGGCACGGTCTCGGTCATCGGGCCGATGCGGATGGACTACGCCCGGGCGATCATGACGGTGCGCGAGGCGGCGCTGCAGCTGTCGCGCTTCGTCGAGGACATCTACGAGCCCTCGTGACGGCCGCCGCCACCAACCAAGGGACCAGAGCTGATGCCGCGCGACTACTACGAGGTGCTCGGCGTCGGGCGAGACGCGGACGAGGCCCAGGTCAAGAAGGCGTTCCGCCGGCTCGCTCGCGAGCTGCATCCCGACGTCAACGCCCATGACCCCGACGCCGAGGGCAAGTTCAAGGAGGCGGCCGAGGCGTACGAGGTCCTGTCGGATCCCGACCGGCGCCAGCAGTACGACGCCTACGGCCACGAGGGCCTGCGAACCGGCGGCTTCGCGCCGAACTTCGGCGACTTCGGGTCGATCTCCGACCTCTTCTCGGCGTTCTTCGGCGCCGGCGGGTTCGACTTCGGCGGCGGCGGTCCAATGCGCGGCGGGCCGGTCCAGGGCGGCGACATCGCCGTCGCGGTCGAGATCACGCTCGAGGAGGCGGCGCACGGCAAGCAGGTCGAGGTCGCCTACGACGCCCGGACCCGCTGCCACACCTGCCACGGCAACGGCGCCAAGCCCGGGACGCCGATCGAGACCTGCCCCCGCTGCCACGGCTCCGGCCAGCTCCAGGCGGTGACGCGGACGGCGTTCGGGCAGATGGTGCGCTCGACGATCTGCGACACCTGCGGCGGCGACGGCCGGATCCCGCGCGAGCCGTGCGAGGAGTGCGGCGGCGAGGGGATGGTGGTCGAGCGGCGGCGGGTGACGGTCGGCGCGCCGGCCGGGATCGCGGACGGCCAGCGGATCCACGTCTCCGCCCGCGGCCACGCCGGCGAGCGGGGCGGCCCGAACGGCGACCTCTACGTCGTCGTGCGCGTCGCCGAGGACGAGCGCTTCCTGCGCGACGGCAGCGACCTGGTGACGGTCATCGACGTTCCGGCGCCGCTCGCCGCGCTCGGCACCACCGTGGAGGTGCCGACCCTCGACGGCCCGATCCCCGTCGAGATCAAGGCCGGCACGCAGCCGGGGGAGACGGTCACGCTCGGCGGGCGCGGCATGCCGCCGCTCCGGCGCGGTCGCACCGGCGACCTGCGCGTGGTGGTCAACGTGACGATCCCGCGCCGGCTCACGTCCGAGCAGCGGGACATGCTCGAGCGCTTCGCGGACAGCCTGACCGAGGACAACGCGCGCGCCGACGAGGGCATGATCGCCAAGCTCCGGCGGGTCCTGGCCGGATGAGGGTCCGTCCAAGAACCCCGCCACGCCCAGAGCGGCCGCGGACACGTCGCCGGATCGCCACGCAAACCCTCGAAATACGTCCGTATTCCTTCGGGATTCGCGCGGCGCCCGGCTCGGTCCACGACCACTCTGGTCGGGCCGGATCTTCTTGGACGAACCCTTGACCCTCGTGCGGCTCGGCATCCGCGTGCGCGCGGACCGCGCCGAGCTGGCGCTGGCGGAGCTGCTCCCGCTGCTGGCGGGTGGCGCCGAGGAGCGGGAGGTGGACGGGGCGGTCGAGTACGCGCTGTACGCGCCGGAGGGCGAGCTGCCGGGGCGCGACGAGATCCGCGCGCGGGTCGGGGACGCGCTGGTGGACGTGCTGGCGGAGCAGGTGCCCGACGGATGGGAGGTCCGCTGGCACGAGTTCCTGCGCCCGGTCCGCATAGGGGATCTCGTCGTGAGACCGCCGTGGATCGACGGCTCGCCGGACGACCTCGTGATCGACCCCGGGCCGTTCTTCGGGGCCGGCACGCATGCCACGACGCAGCTGTGCCTGGAGCTGCTGCTCGGCTGCGACCCTGGTGGCGCGCTGTGCGACTGGGGCGCGGGGACGGGCGTGCTGGCGATCGCGGCAGCGCGATTCGGGTGGGATCCCGTGACCGCGGTCGAGGTCGAGCCGGCCGCGCTGGACGTGATCCGGGCGAATGCGTCGCGCAACGGCGTGGCGGTCGAGGCGGTCGCGGGCGACATCCGGCGCGGGAGCGCGTGGGCGCCGACCATCGTCGCCAATCTTCCGCTGCCCGTGCTGCTCGAGGTCGCGGCCCGGCTCGAGCCGTCGCCGCAGGTCATGATCGCGGCGGGCATGCTCGCGCGCGAGGCGGACGAGGTCGTCGCGGCGTTCGGACTGCCCGAGCGGCGGCGGGTCGAGCAGGACGGGTGGGCGGCGGTGATGCTCGGGTGATCCGGCTCGCGGTGCGCGTCGCGCGAGCGCACGCCGAGCCGGTGCTGGCGGAGCTGCTGGCGCTCGTCCCCGGCGGACTCGAGGAGCGCGACGTGGACCCCGACACCGTCGAATACGCCCTCTACGGCGCGGCAGGCGAGCTGCCCGACGTCGGCGACGTGCGCGCGGCGGCCGGCGGCGCGCTGGTCGACGTGTCGACGACCGAGGTCGCCGACGGCTCGAACTGGCGCGAGTGGCACCGGCCGCTCGACGTCGGCCCGCTGCGCGTGCGACCGCCGTGGGTGCCGGCCCGGCCGGGCGCGCTCGACGTCGTGATCGACCCGGGGCAGGCGTTCGGCACGGGCGCGCACCCGAGCACGCGGCTGACCTTGCAGCTGCTGGTCGACCTGCCGCGCGGCGGGCCACTCGCCGACTGGGGGTCCGGCTCCGGGATCCTGTCGGTCGCCGCCGCCCGGCTGGGCTTCGAGCCGGTGCTGGCGTGCGACGTGGAGCGAGCGTCGGTCGAGGCGACCCTCGCCGCCGCCGAGGCGAACGGCGTGGAGCTGACAGCCTCGCGCTGTGACCTGCGCGCAGTGCCCGGCCCGTGGGCACCGACCGTCCTCGCCAACCTCGTGCGGCCGCTGCTGCTGGAGATCGCGCCGCGGCTGGACCGGCTGCCCGACCGGCTCATCGCGTCCGGGCTCGAGACCGGCGAGGTCGACGAGGTCGCCGCAGCGTTCGCCGCGCGCGGCCTCGATCTGACCGCGCGCCGCGACGGGGACGGCTGGTCCGCCATCCTGATGACCCGATGATCTCGCTGGACGACATCCGGGCCGCAGCGCGCCGGATCGACGGCGTCGCGCACCGCACGCCGGTGCTCACCTCGCGGGCGCTCGACGAGGCGACCGGCGCGACGGTGCTGCTGAAGGCCGAGAACCTCCAGCGCGTCGGCGCGTTCAAGTTCCGCGGCGCGTACAACGCGGTCGCGTCGCTGAGCGAGGCCGAGCGTGCGCGCGGCGTCGCGACTGTCTCCTCCGGCAACCACGCCCAGGCGCTCGCGCTCGCCGCACGACTGGCCGGGATCGCGGCCGTGATCCTGATGCCGGAGGACGCGCCGCCCGGCAAGCTCGCCGCGACGGAGGGCCATGGCGCGGAGGTGATCCGCTTCGACCGCTATGGACAGGACCGCGAGGAGCTGCTCGCCGCGCTGGTCGAGCAGCGCGGGCTCGTTCCCGTGCATCCGTACGACGACGAGCGCATCATGGCCGGGCAGGGGACCGCGGCGCTCGAGCTGATCGAGGACGCCGGCCCGCTCGATCTGTTGCTCGTGTGCGTCGGCGGCGGCGGGCTGATCTCGGGCTGCGCGACAGCGGCGAAGGGGGTGCTCGACGGCGTGCGGGTGATCGGGGTCGAGCCGGAGGCGGGCGACGACGTCAAGCGGTCGCTCGAGGCCGGCGAGCGCGTGCGCATCCCGGTCCCGCGGACGATCGCGGACGGCCAGCAGCTCCCGACCCCGGGCGAGCTGACCTTCGAGGTCATCCGCGAGCGGGTCGACGACGTGGTCCTGGCCTCCGATGCCGAGATCGTCGACGCCATGCGGTTCCTGTTCGAGCGGCTCAAGACCGTCGCCGAGCCGTCCGGCGCCTGCGCGCTCGCCGCGCTGCTGGCCGGCCGGGTGCCGGATGCGCGCGGGTTGAGGATCGGGGTGACGATCTCCGGCGGCAACGTCAGCGCCGACCGCTTCGCCGAGCTGATCGCGGCCGCCCCAGCCGGCTAGGCGACGCCTGGCGCTTCGCGTGGCCGTCCCAGGCTGGCTAGGCGACGCCTGGCGCTTCGCCCCCGCTGGGTACTCTCGCGATCGTGCCGTCTTGCCGCCACGGGCGGAGGTGACCGCTGACCGGCGTGGCCGTCGCGCTCGTGCTGGGGTCCGCGGCGCTGCATGCGCTGTGGAACTGGCTGGTCGCCGACGCGCGCGACAGCCACGCGACCGGGGCCGTGGCGCTGCTGACCGCCGTGATCGCGTTCGCGCCCGCGGCCGCCCTGACGTGGGACGTGGAGGCGGGGGCGTGGCCCTTCATCGTGGCCTCGGCGGCCCTCGAGCTCGCGTATTTCGCGTTCCTGGCCGCCGCGTACGAGCGCGCCGACCTCAGCTTCGTCTACCCGATCGCCCGCGGGTCGGCGCCGGTGCTCGTCCTCGCCGTCTCGGTCGTCGCCCTCGGCGCGGCGGTGTCGTCGGGCGAGGCCGCGGGGGTCGTCGCGATCGCCGCCGGTGTGCTGCTGGTGCGAGGGGTCGGGCACGGCGCTGCCCGCGGCGGGCTCGTGTTCGCGCTCGCCGTCGCCGCCTGCATCGCCGGCTACACGATGGTGGACGACGAGGGCATCCGCCATGCTGCCGCGTTCGGATACCTCGAGGCGGTCATGCTCATCACCGCCCCGCTGTACGCCGCCGGGGTCGCCACCGCACGAGGGACCGGCGCGCTGCGCGCCGCCGCCACGCCGCGGGCGATGACCGCCGGCCTGGCGATGTTCGCCGCGTACGCGCTCGCGCTCGCCGCGCTCGAGACCGCCGAGGCCGCCCCGGTCGCCGCCCTCCGCGAGACGAGCGTCGTCATGGCGACCGCCGCCGCGGCCATCGCCGCGCGCGAGCGCGTCCCGCCCCGCCGGCTCGCCGGCGCGGTGATCGTCGTCGCCGGCATCGCGCTGATCGCGCTCGCTTGACCATCGATCGGGCGGTGGGGTGGTGGGCAGCGCGCGCGGCGCCGCGCCGCCTGAGGCACGGCGATCGCTCGCGCGTGGCGGGGGGGCGGTCGGCACGCGCAGTTCGAGCACCGAGCGGGCCGCTCGGCACCAGCGCACCCGCCAGGGCGGGACGCCGCGATCGATCCGCACGACCCGGCGCTCGGCGTCGAGCCACACGAGGTCGAGCGCGAAGCGCACGCCGAACGTGTGGACCGACCGGCAGCGGGGGATCTCGAGCGCGACGCCCGCGGGCCACCGCCGCCGGCCGATGAGGCCGCGCACCCGCCCGAGGCCGCGCGCGACGACGACGATCGTGGGTTCCATGGCCCTTCTAGGCCGGCCGGGACGAACTTCGCCCCGGGTGGCAGCACGACTGACGCGCAAAGACAGAGTTGGCACCATCGGCGGATGGCCGAGCAGACCTACCGCGAACGCCCTCCCACCGCGCCGCAGGTCGCGTCGCTGTGGATCCATGGCGTCGCGCCGGGCTCGGAGCCGCACCGCCACCGCACGATCCCGCACGGCAGCGTCGAGCTGCGCTGCGAGATCGGCGGACTCCCGCGCGTCGTGGGGCCGCAGACCGTCCCGCGGCTCGACACGCTCGCTCCCGGCACCACGGTTGTCGGCGTCCGGTTCCGCCTCGGCGCCGCCCCCGCGGTGCTCGGCGTGCCCGCCTCCGACCTCGTCGATCTCACGGTCGGCGCCGAGGAGCTGTGGGGCCCGGAGGCCGAGCGGATCGGCGAGCTGGTGGCCTCGGCCGCCACGCCCGAGGAGGCGGCATCACAACTCGAGGCCGCTGCGCTCGCGCGCGTCGAGGAAGAGCCCGACCCCGTGGTGGCGGGCGCCGCGGCGCTGCTGCTGCCGGGCCGGACGGAGGACGTCGCTTCGCTTCCGTCCGAGCTCTATATCTCCGAGCGCACGCTCCGCCGCCGGGTCCAGGCCGCGATCGGCCTGCCGCCGAAGGTCGTCCACCGGATGCTGCGCTTCCAGGGCTTCCTCGCGCTCGCGCACGGCCGCGAAGGTGATCCCGCCGACCTGGCGATGCTCGCTGCCGAGGCAGGCTACGCCGACCAGTCGCACCTCACGCGCGAGTGCCTCCGGCTCGCCGGACTGTCGCCCCGCGCGCTGCTGCAGGAGTCGCTCGAGCACTGCCGCAGAGCGGGGCACGACCACGCCGTGTCCTGGGCTCCGCTGCTCAGCGTGCTCGCGTAGAGAGTGGCCGATTTGTTCAAGAACGCGAAGCCGGGTCGGACGTACCGTCCGGCGCATGTTCTCGCACACCACCGGTCTCCCGGCGCTGGACGCCGCCGACGACTTCGTGCGGGCTCGCCGTGCAGCCCGCGCCGTACGACTCCTCGGCCGCCGTAACGCGCTGGCCGCGCTGACGGACGCAGAGGCCGTGACTCGCGGGCCGGCGCGGCTCGAGGTCATTCCGACCGACGCGATCGTCGGCAGCCTCGAGCCGACGATCGTGTTCGACGCTCGGTTCCGCCCGATCTCCGACCACGTGCGTTATCGCTGGCACCGGATCGCGCTCGCGCACCGCACCGGCGTCTCGCTGCCGCCGATCACGGTGGTCGAGCGCCCCGACGGCTACTACGTCGTCGACGGCCGCCACCGGGTGTCGGTCGCGCGGGCGCTGGGACACCGCGAGATCGAGGCGCGCGTGACCCGTGCGGCCGCGCGACTCAGGAAGGTGACTTTTTTGGCGGCGTGACCGGGGGTCGCCGTACACTAGGAAGTGCTTGCAGATCGCCGATCGAATCAAGTCCGACGTCGCGTCAGCCATGAAGGCGGGCGAGCGGGAGCGTGTAGGTGCGCTCCGCCTCGTGCTGTCGGAGCTGCAGAAGGCAGAGAAGGACGGTGACGGCGACGAGCTGGCGGTGCTGCGGCGGGAGCGCAAGCGGCGTCGCGAGGCCGCCGAGGCCTACCGCGGGGCGTCGCGCGAGGACCTCGCCGAGACCGAGGACTTCGAGGCCCGGGTCATCGAGCAGTACCTCCCCGCCGAGCTGTCCGACGCCGAGCTCGACGAGCTGGTGCAGCGGGCGGTGGCGGAGACCGGCGCGTCCTCGCCCCGCGACATGGGCCAGGTGATCAAGCATGTGATGGCGGCCGCCGATGGACGCGCAGACGGCCGCCGAGTGTCGACCAAGGTGAAGGCAGCGCTGACATGATCCGAGACCGGATGTCGAGGTCCGATTCGCGGTCAGGATGACCCGCGGAGGTAACTAGTGTCCAGACGGCAGATGGAGCTCTCGAACGAGGTGGCTGCGGAGCTGGCCGGCTCCCAGGACCTCATCCTGCGCACGCTCGAGGAGCACCTCGACTGCGACGTCTTCCTGCGCGGCAACGTCATCACGCTCGACGGTGACGCGGACGCGGTTCAGGCGGGCGCGACGGTCGTGCGCGAGCTGAGCTCGATGGTCGAGCGGGGCCACGACATCGGTCCGGCGACGATCGAGTCGGTCGCCCGTGTCCTCGACGAGCGCGAGTCGCCCGCCAAGGTGCTCGACGACGTCGTGTGGCGCCATCGCAACCTGCGCGTCACGCCGAAGTCGGTCAACCAGAAGCGCTACGTGGATGCCATCCGCCGCTCGACCGTCACGTTCGGCGTCGGCCCCGCCGGCACCGGCAAGACGTTCCTGGCCATCGCGATGGCGACCGCCGCGCTGGCGCGCCGCGAGGTCAACCGGATCATCCTCACCCGCCCCGCCGTGGAGGCGGGCGAGCGGCTCGGCTTCCTGCCCGGCGACCTGATGGCGAAGGTCGACCCGTACCTGCGCCCGCTGTTCGACGCCTTGCACGACATGATGGAGGCGGAGAAGGTCGCCGCGCACCTCGAGAAGGGCGTGATCGAGGTGGCCCCGCTGGCGTTCATGCGCGGCCGCACGCTCAACGACTCGTTCGTGATCCTCGACGAGGCGCAGAACACGACGCCCGAGCAGATGAAGATGTTCCTCACGCGGCTCGGGTTCGGGTCCAAGATGGTGGTGACCGGCGACATCACGCAGGTCGATCTCCCGCGCGACCAGAAGTCCGGCTTGATCGTCGTCAACGACATCCTGGGCGGCGTCGACGGGCTCGAGTTCGTGAACTTCAGCGGCGAGGACGTCGTGCGACACAAGCTCGTGCAGCGGATCGTCGCCGCCTACGACGAGCACACGAAGCGCTCCGCCCAGGAGCTGCGGCCCGCCGAACGCCGCCGCACCGCCTGATGGCCGATCGCACGACCCCCGCGACCGCACAATCGACCATCTGAGTTGCTCGACGTCGACGTGATCGGCGCCGCCCTGCCCGCCGCGAAGGTGGTCGAGGCGTGCGCGCTGGCCGCCGCTTCGGCGGGGATCGACGAGGGCCACCTCGCGGTCGAGTTCGTGGACGCCGCGCGGATCGCCGAGCTCAACGGCGAGCATCGCGGGAAGCCGGGTCCGACGGACGTCCTCTCCTTCCCCGTCGACGAGAACGGCACGCCGCTCGGCCCTCGCGAGCTGGGCGACGTCGTGATCTGCGCCGAGCACACCGAGGACGTCCTGGAGGCGGTCGTCCACGGCGTCCTTCACCTCACGGGCATGGACCACGAGACCGACGAGGGCGAGATGCTGGCCGTCCAGGCCGAGATCATGACGTGGCTGCGATGACGCGCTCGGGGTTCGTCGCGCTGGCGGGCCGGCCCAACGTCGGCAAGTCCACGCTCGTCAACTCGATGGTCGGCCACAAGGTCGCGATCGTGTCCGACAAGCCGCAGACGACCCGCCGGGCGATCCGCGGCGTCGTCACCGCGCCGGATCGCTTCCAGCTCGTCCTCGACCGACCTGCCGGGCGTCCAGCGGCCTCGGGATGCGCTCACCGAGCGGATGCAGCACCGCGTCGAGTCCGAGCTCTCCGAGGCCGACGCCGCGCTGTTCGTGGTCAGCGGGGAGCAGGGGGTCGGCGGCCCGGGGGACGTCTTCATCGCCGACGCGCTGCGCACCGCGACCGTGCCGGTCGTCGTCGCCGTCAACAAGGTCGACCGCCTCGACCGCCCGCGCACCGTGCTCGCCCTGCAGGCGGCCGCGGACCTGGCGGGCGACGACGCCGAGGTGTTCCCGGTGAGCGCGCGCACCGGCCGCGGCGTGCCCGCGCTCCTCGACCACCTCGCCGGCCTGCTCCCCGAGGGCCCGTTCTACTTCCCGCCGGAGGAGGTCTCCGACCAGCAGGAGCACGTCCTGCTCGCCGAGCTCGTCCGCGAGCAGGTGCTGCACCGGACGCGCCAGGAGGTCCCGCACTCGGTCGAGGTCCAGGTCGAGGAGCTCCACCACCAGGACGACCTCGTGATCGTGCGCGCGTTCCTGTGGGTGGAGACCGAGTCGCAGAAGGGCATCCTGATCGGCCACCGCGGGCGCATGATCAAGGCGATCGGCATCGCCGCGCGGCGCGAGCTCGAGCGCGAGCTCGGCACCCGAGTGCACCTCGACCTGTCGGTGCGGGTGCGGCGCTCGTGGCGCGGCGACGAGACGCTGCTCGACCGGCTCGGGATCACGTAGCTCACGCGCCGAGGCGGTCGAACAACCCGTCGGCGGTTGCCGCGTCCAGGTGCCGGACCCGCGCGGACGTCCGCTTGCCGAACGCCACCACGACGTCGGCCAGCCGCGCTCGCCGCTGGAGCACGTTCTGCGCGACCTCGTGCCACTCGCGGTTCGCGGCCCGCCCGAGCACGGTCACGCGCGCGACCCGCAGCGAGCGGACCGCGAGCCGCCCGCCGCTCAGCCTCCACCCGGCCGTCCGGAACCGCAGCAGGCCGTAGCCCGCCAGCACGGCCGCCAGCGGCAGCGCCCACGGCCCGCCCGGCGTGAACGCCCAGACCGCCGCGCCCGCCGCCAGCCCCATCACCGCCGGCGGCAGCGCATACCGCCGCGCCGCCCGGGCCGGCGGGGGCTCCAACCCGTCGAGGTCGTCGGCCAGCTCGGGCAGCAGCCGGTCCAGGAACGGCCGCACCTCGTCCCGGCGCAGGAGCGGGAACAGCGTCTGCGCCGCGGCCTGCTCCTTCGCGTGTCCGATGACCTCCATCCGCACCACCGCGAGCCGGAACGGCAGCCGCAGCAGGCCCTCGACCACCTCGACCGCGCGCACCCGCTCGACCGGCACCGTCGCCTCGCGCCGCGCCAGCAGCCCGCGCCGGATCCGCAGCCGGTCTCCCTCGCGCGAGACCGTGAAGCCCGCGAACGCCACGACCGAGCCGATCACCGACAGCAGCCACGCGGCCACCAGCAGCGCCACCGCGCCGAACACGGCCGCCGAGACCGTGTGGGGCACGAGCCGGACCGCCTCCTCCTCGTCGAACGTCGACTGGAGCAGCTGGAAGAAGCCGGCCAGGGCCGGGAGGATCACGCCGAGCTGGCCGGCCGTCAGCGCCGCGATCAGGAGCATCGGCCGCGTCAGCCGCCGCTCGGCCTCCGGCTCGGGCCGCTCGGCGACCGCCGCCGGCTCCCGCTCGGCCAGGAGCGCGCGCAGCGCGGCGACGTCCTCGGGCCCGACCGCCTCCAGCACGATCTCGCCCTTGGCCCCGCCGCCTCCGGTCTGCACGTGCGCCGAGAAGACGCCGAACAGGCGCTGCAGCGGGCCCTGCTCGAGGTCGATCGCCTGGATCCGCCGCAGCGGGACGTCGGTCTCCTTGACCCCGACGACGCCGCTCTTGCGGTGGATCGCGTCGGCCGTCACCCACCACGTCGTCGTCGTCCAGCGCCAGTAGCCCAGGACGGTGGCGGCCACCACGCCGGCGACCGCGAACGCGAGACCGCGCACGAGCGCGCGCTCGTCGAGCCCGCCGCCGAGCCCCGACACCACGACCAGGACCAGCAGCGGCAGCGCCGCCTCGCGCAGCGCGCCGACCGCGTAGACCGCGATGCCGGAGCGGTGAAGGCGGCGCGGAACGGGTCGCGGCGGTTCGGCCGGTCGCGGCGGCTCGGGCGACTCAGGGCTCATCGGCGGTCCGTGCCAGGTCGGCGATGCGGTCGCGGACCTCGTCGGCGTCGGTCACCCGCAGCAGCGGGATCGTGTGGCTACCGGCCGCGGTGTGAATCACCACGGTCGCGAGGTCGAACATCTGCTCCACCGGGTTCCGGCGCGTGTCGACGTGCTGCACCCGGAGCATCGGCACGAGCGTGCGGCGGATCGTGAACGTCCCGTGCCGGATGTCGATCGCCTCCGGGCGGACGTCCCAGCGCCAGCGGCGCCAGCGCAGCGAGGGCACGAGCGCCACGGCGACGACCAGGCACACGACCGGCACGAGCTGCACGAGCAGCGCGAGCGTGCCGTCGAGCTGCGCCGCCACCCCCATCGCGATGAACCCCGCGATCGTCCAGCCGATCAGCTGCTCTCCCCGCCACACCCAGCGCGCCTCGCGGGCCAGCGTGCGGGCCGGCTCGGGCGTCACAGCTTGCGCGCCAGCGCGCCGGCCAGCCGCTCGAACTCGGGCAGCCCGATCTCGGACTCGAACAGGTACGGGAGCGTGACCACGCGCGCCGACGTCGCGCGTCGCAGCCGCCGCAGATGGCTGCGCTGGGCGCGGGCGCGCTCGTACGAGGTCAGCGCGGCCTGGAGCGGGCCGTCGCGGCGGCCGTCCATCGCGGCGCGCATCGCCTCGGCCTCGCCGGCGCTGAACCGCTCCGGCCACATGCCGTTGACCACGATCGCCTCGAGCCCGACGCCGACCGCCTCGGGCAGCTTGCGCTCCAGCTCGAGCGTCTCGTTGACGGGCATCTCCTCCGGCAGGGCGACCGCCACGTAGCCGGTCTTCTCCGGGTCGGCGAGCTGGTCGCGGACGCGGAACGCCTGGCGCCGGATCGGCCCGACGCGGGCGATCTCGCCGAACGTGCTCGGCGTCGTCAGCATGGCCAGGCCGTGGCCCGACGACGGCGCGTCGACCACCACGAGGTCGTAGGTGCGGCCGTGCCGGTCCCAGCGCGTCGCCTGGCCCAGCTCCCACACCTTGGCGATCGTGATCAGCTCCTTGGCCCCCGGCGCCGCGGCCACGAAGTACTGGAACGCCGACGAGCGCGCGAGCACGCGCAGCCCGACGCCGCCGACCTGCCGCGCGAGCCACTCCTCGAGCGCGCGCTGGGGGTCGATCGTGATTGCCCACAGGTTGTCGGCGAGCTGGACCTCGGTCTCCGCGACCACGCCCTCGCGCTGGAATGCGCGCGACACGCGGTCCTGCTCGGCGACCTCGCAGACGATCGTCCGGCGGCCCGCTTCGGCGGCCGCGAGACCGAGCGCGGCGGCCACCGTGGTCTTGCCGACGCCCCCCTTGCCGGTCACGTAGAGCAGCCGCCGGTCGCGCAGGAGTGCTTCCATTGCAGAACGTCATAACAGTTGACGAGAACCCGGGCATCCGTGCCCTGGTTCCGAGGAAATCGAGTTTCGCGGACATCCTGCCGCGACAATGGATGCCATGGACCCACGGATCAGCGCGGCCTACGCGGCATGCCGGCGGCTGCAGCTGCGGCACGACCCGACCTACTACTGGGCCACCCGGCGGCTGCCCGCCGACGTCCGGCCGGCCACGCACGCGCTGTACGGCTACGTCCGGACCGCCGACCAGATCGTCGACGGCCCGCACCGCCCGCCGACCCCTTCGGCCCGCCGCGCGGCGCTTGACGCCTGGGAGGAGGAGCTGCGCCGGGGTCGCTCGTCGCACCCCGCGGTCATCGCGCTCACGGACGCGGGCGAGCGCCACGACCTGCCGCTGGACGAGCTCGGCCCCTACATGCGCTCGATGCGCATGGACTGCGGGCCGGTGCGCATCGGCACCTGGGACGAGCTGCTCGGATATATGGACGGGTCGGCGGGCTCCGTGGGCCGCATCATGGCCCCGCTGCTGTGCGTGCCCGAGCGCCTTCACGCCGACTTCGGCCGTCTCGGCCAGGCCTTCCAGCTCACCAACTTCATCCGCGACGTCCGCGAGGACCGGTGGCTGGACCGCATCTACTTCCCGGCCGAGGACCGCGACCGCTTCGGCGTGCCCGACCAGGACTTCGAGGCCGAGCGCGCGACGCCCGGCCTGCGGGCGCTGATCGCCCAGCATGTGGCCCGCGCCCGCGCGCTGTTCGAGGCCGCGGAGCCGGCGATCGCCGCCGCGCCCCGGTCGGTCCGCTCCGGGATCCGCCTCGCCTGCGCGGCGTACGGTCGGATCCTCGACCGCGCCGAGGCGGCCGGCGGCGACGTGCTCGCGCGCCGGATCGGCGTCGGCGCGCGCGACGTCCCGCGGGTGTTGGCGGCGGTGCGCCGGTGACGAAGCGCGCCACGCTCCGCGGGGCCGACCGGACGCGGCTCGACGCCCACGCAGACGTCCTCATCTGCGGCGCGAGCTTTGCCGGCCTGGCCGTGGCGCGCGAGCTGGCCGGCGCCGGCGCCGACGTCCTCGTGGTCGACCGCTACGAGATCGGCGAGCGCGCGACGTCCGCCTGCGCGGCGCCCACGCCGTGGCTGCACGCGATGGGCGTCGAGCGCTCGATCCGGCAGGAGCTGCCGTGCATGACGTTCCACACGCCGCACGGGTCGACGCGCTTCCGGCTGCCGTGGAGCTGGTCGAGCTTCGACTACCGCGAGCTGTGCGCGGCGCTGTGGGAGCAGGCGGACGCGCGGTTCGAGATCGCGCATGTCCGCGCTCGCAGCGGCGAGACGGTCGACACCGACCGCGGCGACCTCCACGCGCCGCTCATCGTCGACGCGCTCGGCTGGCGGCGCGTGCTCGGCCCGGGCGCGAACGTGCAGCCGCCCGAGGCGCGCATCTCCCGCGGCCTCGAGGTACATCCGCACGACCCCCGCGGCGCCGACCTCGACGTCTGGATCGACCGCTCGGTCGTCCGCTACGGGTACGCCTGGTCGGTGCCGGCGGGCGGGGAGCGGCGGGTCGGCGTCGGCTCCTACGAGCCGCGCCACCACGTCAAGGACCCCACGCGGGAGATGGCGCGCCGGCTCGAGACCGAGGCCGTCCGCTACCAGGGCAACTGGTTCCCGCACGACCTGCGCCCGGCCGCGGAGGACGGCGTGTTCTTCGTCGGCGACTCGGCCGGGCACTGCATCCCGCTCTCGGGCGAGGGGATCCGGACCGCGTTCCACTTCGGCATCGCCGCCGGCCGCGAGCTGCGCGCGGTCGTGGCGGGCAGCCAGCGCCGCGAGCAGGCGCTCGCGGCCTACGGCGCGTTCTCCGACGCCCACGCGCCGTTCTTCCGCCGCGCCCTCCGCCTCCAGCGGCTGATCCCCGCGCTGCCGCCGCGCGCGCTCACCGCCCTGCTGGCCGTCATGGGCCGCGAGCGGCCCTGCCGGCGGGCCTTCACGTGGTACCTCGATCAGGCCCGCCCCTTGGCGCCTGTCCAGGAACCCTAGAATCGCCCGTCCAGATGGAGATCGCCTTCGACGAGGACGGCCTCGTGCCCTGCGTCATCCAGGACTGGGCGTCCGGCGAGGTCCTGACGCTCGCCTACATGAACGCGGAGGCGCTGCAGCGCACCCGCGAGACCGGAGAGGTGCACCTCTACAGCCGTTCGCGCGGCGAGCAGTGGCACAAGGGAGCCACCTCCGGCAACACGCAGGCGGTCAAGGCGCTCCGGTTCGACTGCGACCTCGACGCCGTGCTCGCGCTCGTCGTCCCGGCCGGCCCGGCGTGCCACACCGGCGCCCGCACGTGCTTCCACAACGGCGACACGGAGGCCACGGCGCCGCACGAGGTCCTGCCGGGCCTCGAGCGCGTGATCGCGTCGCGGGCCGCCGAGAAGCCCGAGGGCTCATACACCGCCGAGCTGCTGGCCGACCCCGCGCGCATCGGCGACAAGGTCCAGGAGGAGGCCGAGGAGGTCGCCCGCGCGGCCCGGGAGGAGAGCGACGAGCGGGTGGCCGAGGAGGCCGCCGACGTGCTCTACCACCTGACCGTGCTGCTGCGCTCGCGCGGGCTCGCGCTGGCCGACGCCGAGGAGGTCCTGCGTGCCCGGCGTCGCTGAAACGACGCACAACCTGGTCCCCGTGTGCGAGACGTTCATCGAGGACTGCGAGACGCCGGTGAGCGCGTTCCTGAAGCTGCGCGGGTCCGGCCCCGCGTTCCTGCTCGAGTCGGCCGAGCAGGGCCAGCGGGTCGGCCGCTGGTCGTTCATCGGCTACAAGCCGCGCAAGGTCCTGCGCTGGACGCTCGCCGACGGCGGGGACCCCTACGCGCTCGCGGCGGCCGAGATCGCGCGCTTCCGCCAGGCGCCGATCGAGGAGCCGATCCCGTTCACCGGCGGCGCAGTCGGCTTCTTCGGCTACGACTGCGTGCGGGCCGTCGAGCGCCTGCCGGACGTCAACCCCGACCCGGTCGGCCTGCCGGACATGGCCCTCATGCTCTCCGACGTGATCGTGGCGTTCGACCACCTCAAGCACACGGTCACGATCCTCGCCAACGCCTACGTCGACGAGGACGACGCCGCCCACGAGCGGGCGCACGAGGCGATCCGCGAGGTGCGCGAGCGGCTCGCCGGGCCGCTCCCGCGCCAGGCCGCCGAGGCCCAGCCGGAGCCGACCTTCGAGTCCAACCTGCCGCGCGAGGCGTTCGAGGCGATGGTGGCGCGCATCATCGAGTACGTCCACGCCGGCGACGCGTTCCAGGTCGTCCCCTCCCAGCGCTGGTCGGCGCCGTCGCCGGTCGAGCCGTTCTCGATCTACCGCGGGCTGCGGGCGGTCAACCCTTCGCCGTACATGTACTTCCTCGACTTCGAGGACTTCCAGCTCGTCGGCGCCTCGCCCGAGCCGCTCCTGACCGTCGACGGCCGCCGCGTCTCCACGCGCCCGATCGCCGGCACCCGCCCGCGCGGCGCCACCGTCGACGACGACAAGGCGATCGCGCAGGACCTGCTTGCGGACGAGAAGGAGCGCGCCGAGCACGTGATGCTCGTCGACCTCGGCCGCAACGACCTCGGCCGCGTCTGCGAGTACGGCTCCGTCCACGTCGAGTCGTTCATGGGCGTGGAGACGTACTCGCACGTGATCCACATCGTGTCCTCGGTCGCGGGCATGCTGCGCGAGGACGTGGGCGCCGTCGACGCGCTGCGCTCGGTGCTCCCGGCGGGCACGCTCTCCGGCGCGCCCAAGGTCCGCGCGATGGAGATCATCGACGAGCTCGAGCCGGTCAAGCGCGGCGCCTACGGCGGCGCGGTCGGCTGGCTGTCCTACGACGGCGACCTCGACACCTGCATCTGCATCCGCACGGTGGTGATCAAGGACGGCGTCGCGCACGTCCAGGCCGGTGGCGGCACGGTCGCCGACGCCAAGCCCGACTACGAGTACGAGGAGTCGCGCGCGAAGGCCCGCGGCGTCGTGCGCGCGATCGAGCTGGCGGCGCGGCAGGAGGCGTGGCCGTGAAATCCGCTGGCGCGGATTCCATTGCGAGTTCGCTTCGCGGAACTCGCGTCGAGCTTCGCGGAGCTCACGTCGAGGTGACCACATGCGGGTGTTGATGGTCGACAACTACGACTCGTTCACGTACAACCTCGTGCAGTACCTGGGCGAGCTGGGAGCGGAGCCGGTGGCGGTGCGCAACGACGCCGCCGCGGTCGACGAGCTGCTCGACCAGGGCTACGACCGCGTGGTGGTCTCGCCCGGCCCCTGCACGCCCAACGAGGCCGGCATGTCGGTCGAGGTGATGCGCCGCTTCCCCGAGGCCGGCGTCAAGACGCTCGGCGTGTGCCTCGGCCACCAGTCGCTGGTGCAGGCGTTCGGCGGCAAGGTGGTCCGCCACGTGCCCGTGCACGGCAAGGCGACGGAGATCGAGCACGACGGCTCCGGGCTGTTCGAAGGGCTGCCGAACCCGCTGACGGTCGGCCGCTACCACTCGCTGGTGGCCGATCCCGCGCTCCCGGACGTCCTCACCGTGACCGCGCACGGCGGCGGCGTCGTGATGGCGGTTCGCCATCGCGAGCTTCCCGCGCTCGGCGTGCAGTTCCACCCGGAGTCCGTCCTCACCCCCGACGGCAAGCGGCTGCTGGAGAACTTCCTTGGCGATCCTGACTGATGCGATCGACGCGCTGGCGTCGCGCCGCGACCTCAGCGCCGAGCAGACCGCGGCCGTGCTCGCGGAGATCATGGAGGGCAACGCGTCGGAGGTGCAGACCGCGGCCGTGCTGATCGCGCTGCGGACGAAGGGGGAGACCGTCGACGAGCTGGTCGGCCTCGCCACCACGATGCGCCGCCTGGCGAAGCCGGTGAGGACCGGCCGGGACGACCTCATCGACACCGCCGGCACCGGCGGGGGGCGCCCGACCTTCAACGTGTCGACCACCGCCGCGCTGATCGCCGCCGGCGCCGGCTGCGCGGTGGCCAAGCACGGCAACCGCTCGGCGACGGGCCTCTCCGGCTCGGCCGACGTCCTGGAGGCGCTCGGCGTCCGGATCGACCTCGGGCCCGAGGAGGTCGCTCGCTGCATCGAGGAGGCGGGCTTCGGCTTCATGTTCGCGCCTGCCCACCACGGCGCCACGCGCTTCGTCGTCCCCGTCCGCAAGGAGCTCGCGGTCCGTACCATCTTCAACTTCCTGGGGCCGCTGACGAACCCAGCCGGGGCCAAGCGCCAGGTCATCGGGGTGTCGGACTCGGCGTTCCTGGACACCATCGCGGGAGCGCTGGCGAAGCTGGGCGCCCGCAAGGCATTGGTAGTGTCCAGCGCCGACGGTCTGGACGAGATGAGCACCTCTGGCACAACGCGCGTCGTGGAGGTCGACGGGCCAGACCTTCGCTCCTACGAGGTCGCCCCGGAGGACGTCGGGCTCCCGCGCGCCCGACCCGAGGCGCTGGCCGGCGGCACGCCTGACGTCAACGCCGAGACGACGCGGCGGATCTTCGCGGGGAGACCGGCCCGCAGCGCGACCTCGCCGTGCTCAACGCGGGCGCGGCGATCTACGTCTCCGGACGCGTGGACACGCTCGAGGAGGGCGTGCGCGAGGCCGAGGCGGCGATCGACGACGGGCGCACGGCGGCGAGCCTGGAGCGGTTGGTGGAGATGACGAAGGAGCTGGCGCCCGCACCGGACGACTCACGCGGCCTCCGCCGTGGGGCGAGCCCGGACGGCGAGCGGAGGCCCGCGTGAGCGTGCTGGAGAGGATCGTGGAGGACACGCGCGACGAGGTCGGCCGACGGCGCCGCTCGGTGCCGCTGTCGAAGCTCGAGGCCGTGATCGCGGACCGCCCGGAGGGGCGGCCGTTCGAGGAGGCGCTGCTGCGCCCGGGGATCTCTGTGATCGCCGAGCACAAGCGGCGCTCGCCGTCGGCGGGCGCGATCCGCGAGGGCTCGAGCATCGAGGAGATCGTCGACGCCTACGAGCGGGGCGGCGCCGCGGCGGTGTCGATCCTCACGGAGCCGTTCCACTTCGGCGGCTCGCTCGACGACCTGCGTGCCGCGCGGGCGATCACGACGCTGCCGGTCCTGCGCAAGGACTTCATCGTCGACCCGTACCAGATCTACGAGGCCGCGGCCGCGGGCGCCGACGCGATCCTGCTCATCGTCGCCGCGCTGGAGCCGGACCCGCTGTACGAGCTGCTCCAGGAGTCCCGCTCGCTCGACCTCGACGCGCTCGTCGAGGTCCACGACGAGCGCGAGCTCGAGGTGGCGCTCGACGTCGAGGCCGACGTGCTCGGCATCAACAACCGCGACCTCGTCGACTTCTCGGTCGACATCGAGCGGACCTACGAGCTGCTCTCGGACGTCCCCGCCGGCAAGACCGTGGTGTCGGAGTCCGGCTTCTCCACTCGCGAGGAGCTCGACGAGCTCGAGCGCGTCGGCGTGGACGCCGTGCTGATCGGCGAGACGCTGATGCGCGCCGCCGATATCGAGGCGGCGTGCCGGCGCCTCACCGGCGGCGCCGAGCTCGACGTTTAGACGCCACTAACGCCGCGGAGCAACCCTAAGCGTGCATGACGCGCCGGCAGCTCGCAGTGCCCATGGTCGCGGCCCTGCTGGGCGGCGCGATCACCGCTGCGGCGATGGTCGCGAGCGGCGGCAGCACCGGAGCCATCACGCGCCAGCAGGGCCTGCTCGCGCTCGACGAGGGCGAGCAGATGAGCTCGACCGAGATCTACGAGCGGGCGGCGCCGAGCGTGGTCGCCGTGCGCGCGAACTCCGTCCAGCCCGAGTCCAGCGCCTTCGACGCCGGCGCGGACAGCGCGTTCAATCTCTCGAGCGGATCGGGGTTCGTGCTCGACTCCGACGGCCGCATCGTCACCAACGCGCACGTCGTGTCCGGCGTGACCGCGGTTCAGGTGACGTTCCCCGACGGTCCGACCGTCGCGGCGACGGTGATCGGCAAGGACGAGGAGACCGACCTCGCGATGCTCAAGGTCGCTCGCGAGGGCCTCGACCTGCGCCCGCTCGAGCTCGGCGACTCCGACCTCGTCGAGACCGGCGACCGCGTGCTCGTGGTCGGGAACCCGACCGGCGCCGGCGCGACCGGCGGCAGCGGCCGCATCTCGGGCGCCGGCATGCGGGTGGAGGTGGCCGGCGGGTACGTGATCGACGACCTGCTCGAGACCGACGCCGTGATCGAGCCGGCCAGCTCCGGTGGCCCGCTGCTCGGCGCGGACGGCCGCGTGATCGGGGTCACGGCGCGGCTCGAGGGCGACACCGGCTTCGCGGTGCCCGCCAACGTTGCGCGCGACGTGTTCGCGCAGCTCGAGGAGCACCACAAGGTCGTTCGGCCCTACATCGGCCTTCGCGGCCGGGCGGTGGACGGCGGCGTCGAGATCGTCGACGTCCACCCCGGCGGCCCGGCGGCCGCCGGCGGCCTGCAGACCGGCGACGTCGTGCGGACGGTCGACGGCGTCGACGTGCGGACGCTCGCCGGGCTCCTCGGCGAGGTCGACCGCCGCTCGGTCGGCGACACCGTCGAGCTGGAGATCGTGCGCGACGGCAGCACCGTCGAGGCGACGGTCCGGCTCGAGGAGCGGCCGGCGACGGTGCCGGCCGGCTGAGCGCGGCGGGCCGGCTGCGGGTTCGAACCGGGTTCAGGGCTCGAACTGCGGCATTGAAGGAGGTCGGGACCGGCGGAAACGTGAAATTTCTCGCTCCCGGCTGGCGCCAATTGCACGAAACCCCTCGTATGCGGCGGCAACGTGAAATCTCTCGGTCCCGAACGGCGCCGATTGCACGAAACCCCTCGTATGCGGCGGGAACGTGAAATTCGGCGGGCGAGGCCGTCCGGAATTGCGCGTTTCCGCCGCCGCCGCGCCCTCGCCACCGCCAGGCTCACCGCCTCCCTACCCTGCTGCAGTTCGCCGGGACCGTCATGGCCATCGAGTTCGCAGACCTGCAACGGCCTACGATGCACAGCAATGCCCCGCGTGAAGATCTGCGGCATCACCCGCCACGAGGACGCCGAGCTGGCGGCGTCGCTCGGCGCGTGGGCGATCGGGTTCATCCTGTGGCCGCAGTCCAAGCGGGCCGCGGACCCGGCGGTCGCGGCGGGGATCGCGCGGGCGCTACGGCGCCGGGTCGAGCCGGTCGGGGTGTTCGTCAACCCGACGCTCGACGAGGTCGCGCACGCCGTCGAGGCGATCGGCCTCACCCACGTGCAGCTCCACGGCGACGAGGGCCCGTCGTTCTGCGCCGCCGTCGCCCAGCGCACCGGGGCGCGCGTGATCAAGGCGCTCGGGATCGCGTCGGCGGCCGACATGCGCTCCATCGAGCGCTTCCACACCGACTTCCACATGCTCGACAGCGGGCGCGGCGGCACGGGGCGCACGTGGGACTGGGCGCTGATCGAGCAGCGGCACTCGCAGGTCCCGGTCATCCTCGCCGGCGGCCTGACGCCCGAGACCGTCGCCGACGGGATCGCCGCCGTCCGCCCGTGGGCGGTCGACGTCTCCTCCGGGGTCGAGCTCGAGCCCGGCGTCAAGGACCCCGCCAAGGTCGAGGCGTTCATCGCGGCCGCCCAGGCCAGCCCGGTCGCGTCGTGACCGCGATCGAGCACCGCTTCGGCCCCTACGGCGGCCAGTACGTCCCCGAGACGCTGATGCCCGCGCTCGCCGAGCTCGAGCAGGCGTGGATCGAGGCGCGCGCCGACGAGGGCTTCCGTGGCGAGCTGGCGACGCTCCTGCGCGACTTCGCCGGCCGCCCGACGCCGCTCTACCACGCCAGGCGGCTGTCCGAGGCCGCCGGCCACCCGATCTACCTCAAGCGCGAGGACCTGCTCCACACCGGCGCGCACAAGATCAACAACGCGCTCGGCCAGACCCTGCTCGCCAAGCGGATGGGGAAGCGGCGGATCATCGCCGAGACCGGCGCCGGCCAGCACGGCGTCGCGACAGCCACCGCGTGCGCGCTGCTCGGGCTCGAGTGCGTCGTCTACATGGGGACCGAGGACATGCGCCGCCAGCGGCCCAACGTGCAGCGCATGGGGCTGCTGGGCACCACGGTGGCGCCGGTCGACGCCGGCGCCCGCACGCTCAAGGAGGCGGTGTCCGCCGCGATCCGCGACTGGGTCGCGAACGTCGGCGACACGCACTACGTGATCGGCTCGTGCGTCGGGCCGGCGCCGTTCCCCGCGCTGGTCCGCGACCTCCAGCGCGTGATCGGCGACGAGGCCCGCGCCCAGGTGCTCGAGGCGGCCGGCCGGCTGCCCGACCGCGTGATCGCCTGCGTGGGCGGCGGCTCCAACGCGATCGGCACGTTCATCCCGTTCGTCGACGACGCCGGCGTCGAGCTGATCGGGGTCGAGGCCGCCGGCGAGGGGATCGAGACCGGCCGCCACGGCGCGCCGCTCACGATCGGCGGTCGCGGCGGCGTGCTCCACGGCGCCTACTCGGCGATCATGCAGGACGAGGACGGGCAGATCCTCGAGGCGCACTCGATCTCGGCCGGCCTCGACTACCCCGGCACCGGGCCGGAGCACGCGCACCTGCGCGACACCGGCCGTGCCCGCTACGTGGCCGTGACCGACGACGAGGCGCTGGCCACGCTGCGGCGTGTGTGCGAGCTGGAGGGGATCATCCCGGCGCTGGAGTCCTCGCACGCGGTGACATGGGCGCTGCGCAGCGATGTCGGGCACGACACGCTCGATCTCGTGTGCCTGTCCGGCCGCGGTGACAAGGACCTCGCCGAGGTGCTGCCCAGGCTCGGAATCGGGGAATGAAGGGCGAAACCCGGTTAACCGAGCCCGGACGGCGAGGTCCCCGTCAGACTGCGGTCGGGATGACCGCAGGGGCAACAACCATCGCTGCCGCGTTCGAGGCGGCGCCGGGCCGCGCGGCCCTGATGCCGTACCTCATGGGCGGCTTCCCCGACCTCGAGACGTCGGTGGCGATCGGGGCCGCGTGCGCCGAGGCGGGCGCCGACCTCGTGGAGCTCGGCGTCCCGTTCTCGGACCCGCTGGCCGACGGCCCGGTGATCCATGCGGCCGGCACCCGGGCGCTCCAGGCCGGCGCGACGCCGCACGGCGTCGTGGAGGCGGCCTCCCGCATCGCCGAGCATGTCCCCGTGGTCCTCATGTGCTACGCGAACCTCGTGTTCGCCCGCGGCGCCGAGCGCTTCGCGGCCGAGCTCGCCGAGGCCGGCGTCAGCGGGCTGATCGTGCCCGACCTGCCGCTCGAGGAGGCGGCCGGCGTGCGAGAGGCATGCGACGGGGTCGGGCTCGCGCTGGTGCCGCTGATCGCGCCCACCACTCCGGACGACCGGATGGCCGAGATCGCGCGCAGCGCGCGTGGGTTCATCTACACGGTCTCGGCCCTGGGGACGACCGGCGAGCGCACCGGGGTGGACCGCTCGCTCGCGTCCGTGATCGCCAACGCGAAGCGCCACAGCGAGGTGCCCGTCGCGGTCGGGTTCGGCATCTCGACCCCCGAGCAGGCCGCCGCGGCGGTCGACACCGGGGCCGACGGCGTGATCGTGGGGTCGCGGCTCGTGCGCGCCGCCACCGAGGCCGCGGACGCGGGCAAGGACCGCGCCGGCGTGGCCGCGGCGGTCGGCGAGGTGGTCGCGACGCTGGCAAGCGCGCTGCAACGCTAGTGGACCCGCCCGGACTCTCGACGGGTTCTGGCGCGCCCCGCCGAGATTCCGGCCGGATCCACTAGGATCGCGGCCGCATGGGCGTCCTGCTCACCCTGATCGCGGGCCTCGTCGTGTGGATCGTCCTCTGGGCGCTCGGCACCAAGGGGTTCGACGCCTTCCTGATCACCGTCCTGATGCTGGTGATCGCCGCCGCCGGCCACATCGTGCTCCCGCACATGCCCGGCCGCCGCAGCGGTTGACGGACACCTCTGAACGGACGGCTCCGCACCGCCGGGTTCGCCGTTTGAACGCAATCTGCCGAGCTTCGTGGCACTCTGTTGCGCTGCCGGAACGGGCGTGCGTAGAATCGCCGCCCAAATCAAACCCTTTATGAGGAGGGGTTCCTTGAATTCACGCTGGTTGGCAGCCACGGGCTGCCTGGTGGCTGCGCTCGCGATGGGCGCTGCTGCCTGCGGCGACGACGACGATGACGGCGGCGGCGGGGGCGGCGGTGGCGAGGCCAAGACCGTCAAGATCTACTCGTCGCTCCCGCTCCAGGGCGCTTCACGTCCCCAGACCACCGCGATGGTGAACGGCATCAAGCTCGCGCTCGAGCAGGCGGGCGGCAAGGCCGGCGACATCACGGTCCAGTACGAGTCGCTCGACGACTCGACCGCGCAGGCCGGCTCGTGGACGCCAGAGGCGACCACGTCGAACGCCCGCAAGGCGGCGCAGGACGACGCAACCGCCGTCTACATCGGCGAGTTCAACTCCGGTGCCTCGGCGGTCTCGATCCCGATCCTCAACGAGGGCGGGGTCCCGCAGATCTCGCCGGCGAACACCTACGTCGGCCTGACGTCGGACGAGCCGGGCTCCGAGCCGGGCGAGCCGGACAAGTTCTACCCGACGGGTCAGCGTACGTACGTCCGCATCGTCCCGAAGGACACCATCCAGGCCGCCGCGCTCGCGACGCTCATGAAAGAGGACGGCTGCACCAAGGTTCAGCTGACCAACGACAAGGAGGTCTACGGCGCCGGCCTCGCGAAGAACATCGAGACTTCGGCAGACTCGCAGGGCCTCGAGATCATCTCCAACGAGGCGATCGACAAGAACGCTCCGAACTACCGCTCGCTGGCCTCCAAGGCCAAGGGCGCCGGCGCGGACTGCTTCATCTACTCGGGCATCACCGCGAACAACGCGGTCCAGCTCTACAAGGACTTCTCGGCGGCGCTGCCGGACGCGAAGCTCTACGGGCCGGACGGCGTTGCGGAGTCCGGGTTCGCCGATCCCAAGGAGGGCGGCATCCCGGCCGAGGTGGCGTCCAAGGTGCAGGTCTCGGTCGCGACCCTGTCCCCGGACGAGTACCCGCCTGAGGGCCAGGAGTTCTTCTCGCAGTTCGAGGAGAAGTACGGCGAGCCGAACCCGGACCCGTACTCGATCTACGGCTACGAGGCGATGCGCCTCGCGCTGGACGCCATCGAGCGCTCCGGCGGCGGCGCGAAGGAGGACATCGTCGCGGCGCTGTTCGACACCAAGGATCGGCAGAGCGTGCTCGGCACGTACTCGATCGACGAGAACGGCGACACGACGCTGACCGACTACGGCATCTACAAGATCGAGGGTGGCGAGCTCACCTTCGACAAGACGATCAAGGCTCAGGCCGGCTGAGCCTGATCTGACGGACTGCGCTGCCGGGGGCTGGGAAGAAATTCCCGCCCCCGGCTAGCGTGATCTGGAAGAGTCTGCACAAATGGAAGCCACAAGCGTTCCCGCAACGCGTCCAGCCGCCCCGGGTCAGGCGGCGCGGGAGTTCATATCGAAGTACGGCCTCATCGTGGTTCTGTTGATTCTGCCGGTCGGCTTCGCGATCAGCGACCTCACCGGCGACGAGGGTGACCTCTCTCGCCTGGGCAACAACCTCGTGGACGGCCTCTCCAACGGCGCCATCTGGGCGCTGGTGGCGATCGGCTACACGCTGGTCTACGGCATCGTCGAGCTGATCAACTTCGCCCACGGCGAGGTGTTCATGATCGGCTCGTTCGTCGCCGCGGGCTTCTTCGGCACGATCGGCCTCACCCAGGACACCGGGACCGGCCTGCTGGTCCTCGGGCTGCTGATCACCCTGCCCATCTGCATGCTCGGGTCGGGCCTGCTCAACACGATGATCGAGCGCGTCGGCTACCGCCCGCTGCGCAGTGCGCCGAAGCTGGCACCACTGATCACCGCAGTCGGCTTCTCGTTCATTCTGCAGAACGTCGGCCTGCTGTGGCTCGGCGGCTCGCAGGAGGGCATCGACGACCTGATCCGATCGCAGAACGAGCTGATCACGATCGGCGGCGTCGAGATCACCAACGGCGACGTGCTCGCCGTCGGCGTGACCATCCCGCTGCTGCTCGCGATGACGACGTTCATCGGCGGCAGCCGGCTCGGCAAGGCGATGCGCGCCACCGCGCAGGACCCCGAGGCCGCTCGCCTGATGGGCATCAACGTCGACACGACGATCTCCCTGACCTTCCTGATCGGCGGCATGCTGGCCGGCGCCGCCGGCCTCATCTATGCCCTCTACCAGACCACGATCTGGTACTTCCAGGGCTTCACCGCCGGCCTCATCGCCTTCACCGCCGCCGTCATGGGCGGCATCGGCAACATCCGCGGGGCCGTGCTCGGCGGGTTCATCATCGGGTTCATCCAGCAGCTCTCCGACAACCGCATCGGCGGCGAGTGGACGCCGGCGATCGTGTTCGTGTACCTGATCCTGATCATGGTCTTCAAGCCGTCCGGCCTGCTGGGCGAGGAGACGAGGGAGGCGGGATGACCGAGACCGTAACCGCTCCCGACAGCTCCACGACCCCGACCGGGGCTCGGCGCTCGGACAGGATTCCGCCCTGGGCCGAGAAGGCGTTCATCCCGATCTTCTTGGTCGTGCTGGCCCTGGTGCCGCTCGCCCTGGACTCGGGCAGCGACCAGCTGTTCGACGCGACGCTGGCGCTCGCCTACGTCGTGTTCGCTCTCGGCCTCAACATCATCGTCGGCTTCGCGGGCCTGCTCGACCTCGGCTACGTGGCGTTCTTCGCGATCGGCGCGTACACGATGGGGTGGCTCGGCTCGGGGTTCTTCTCGCAGGTCAACAACGAGGAGGGCATCCACATCGGTGTGTCGGGCGTCGCGGCGAACCTGCCCGGCATCCACTTGAACTTCGTGCTGGTCCTGGTCGTCGCGATCGTCTTCACGACGATCGCCGGAATGGTCATCGGCCTTCCGACGCTGCGATTGCGCGGCGACTACATCGCGATCGTGACGCTCGCGTTCGGCGAGATCATCGGTCGTCTGGCCGTCAACTTCGGTGACGTGAAGTTCTCGAGCATCCCGGTTCTTGGCGGCCCGCTCGGCAACTTCTTCGGCGAGGAGCAGGTCATCACCGCGGGAAGGCAGGGCATCACGCCGGTGGACAAGATCGCAATCCCGGGGTTCGACCCGTTCACCTCGTTGAACCTGCGCCCCTGGTTCTGGACCGCCCTCGCCCTGATCGCTGTTGTGCTGTTCGTGAACTTCCGGCTGCGCGACTCGCGGCTCGGGCGCGCGTGGATCGCGCTGCGCGAGGACGAGGTGGCCGCCGTGTCGATGGGCGTCCCGGCTGTCAAGACCAAGCTGCTGGCCTACGGCACGGGCGCCGCGTTCGGCGGCATCTCCGGCGCGTTCCTCGGTTCCTTCCTGAACACGGTCAACGCCGACCAGTTCCAGTTCTTCTTCTCGATCTTGGTGCTGGCCATGGTCATCCTTGGCGGTCTCGGCTCGATCTGGGGCGTCGTCCTCGGCGCGATCGTCCTGGCGTACGTCAACAACTGGCTGATCCCCGACGTGCTCAACGACGTGCCGGGCAAGCTCAACCTCGACTTCGACATGACACAGATCACGTTCGGCATCTACGGCTTCCTGCTGGTGATCATGATGATCCTGCGGCCGCAGGGCCTGCTACCGGAGCGAAGGCGCGAGCAGGAGATGACGCACGCGGACGAGCACGCCGACGAATCGGTCTACGAGGCACGCGCATGACCGACGCCAACGGAAACATCGTCCTCGACGCCACGAACGTGACGAAGCAGTTCGGCGGCCTGACCGCGGTCAGCGACGTCACGTTCCGCGTGCCCGAGCGATCGATCGTCTCGATCATCGGCCCCAACGGCGCCGGGAAGACGACGTTCTTCAACATGCTCACCGGCTTCTACAAGCCGACCTACGGGCGCATCGATTTCGACGGCAGAAACGTCACCGGCGGCCGCCCGGACGTCATCATGAAGCTCGGGATGGCGCGGACGTTCCAGAACATCCGCCTGTTCGCGACGATGACCGCGGTCGAGAACTGCATGGTCGGCCAGAACGCCCGCATGAGGGCGGGCCTGTTCGGGTCGATCGTCCGCACGCCGGGCGTGCGCAAGGAGGAAAAGCGCGTCGAGGAGAAGGCGCGCGAGGAGCTCTTGTACGTTGGCGTTGCCAAGCGCCATCACGACTGGCTGGCGATCAACCTCTCGTACGGCGAGCAGCGACGGGTGGAGATCGCCCGGGCGCTGGCGTCGGACCCGAAGGTGCTCCTGCTCGACGAGCCGACGGCGGGCATGAACCCGCAGGAGTCGGAAGAGCTGACGGCGTTCATGCGCAAGCTGCGCGACGAGCGCGGGATCACGGTGATCCTCATCGAGCACGACATGAAGGTGATCATGGGCGTCTCCGAGCACATCACGGTGCTGGACCACGGCGAGAAGATCGCCGAGGGCGGGCCGGCGGAGGTACGTACCAATCCGCGCGTGATCGAGGCCTATCTCGGCAAGGCGGCCGCGGAGGAGGGAAACAAGCCATGACCGCGTTCCTCGAAGTCACCGACATGCACACCTACTACGGGAACATCGAGGCGCTCAAGGGCGTCACGCTCGAGGTCAACGAGGGCGAGTGCGTCACGCTGATCGGCTCCAACGGCGCCGGGAAGTCGACGACGCTGCGGTCGATCTCCGGGCTCACGCCGCCGCGGAAGGGCTCGATCAAGCTGGCCGGCGAGGAGATCTCGATGCTGCCGCCGCAGGAGATCGTCCGGCTCGGGATCTGCCAGTCGCCCGAGGGCCGCAAGTGCTTCTCACGCATGACGGTGCGCGAGAACCTCGAGCTGGGGGCGTTCCTGCGGCGCGACAGCGCGGGCATCCTGAAGGACCTCGACCGCATCTACGAGCTGTTCCCTCGCCTGAAGGAGCGCGAGGCCCAGAAGGCCGGCACGATGTCCGGCGGCGAGCAGCAGATGCTCGCAATCGGGCGGGCGATGATGGGCCAGCCCAAGCTCCTGCTGCTCGACGAGCCGTCGATGGGCATCGCCCCGATCCTCGTCGAGCGCATCTACGAGACGATCGCGGAGATCAACCAGCAGGGCACGACGATCCTGCTGGTGGAGCAGAACGCCAACTTCGCGCTCGAGGTCTCCAAGCGCGGCTACGTGCTGGAGACCGGAAAGGTCGTGATGAGCGACGCGTCGGACTCGTTGCGGACCAACCCCGAAGTGCAGAAGGCATATCTCGGAACATGACCTCGTTCGCTCTCCTAGGCGCCGCGGCGCTGTGGCTCATGTACGTATGGCTGCTGTCGGCGATCATCGCCTCCTACCTGTCCGAACGGAAGGGCTACGGCGAGAAGCTCGGCCTCTCGTTCGGACTCCTGCTGTCGGTGGTCGGCACGCTCATCTGGCTCGTGTGGCCCCCGAAGCCCGACTCCAAGTGGAAGAAGATCGGCCCCTGGGGTCGCGGCAAGGACACCGAGGAGCGGCTGGCAGCCGTCGAGGCCGCCACCCACCACGAGTAGCTACTGAATTGCGTAGGGCCGGTGGAGGACCATCGGCTCTACGCAGCGCCCGTCGCACGCGGGCCGCGCGAAGCCGTCCACGGCGGCGATCGTGAGGTCGACGTGAGCGGGCTCGAGCGCCGCGGGGGTCAATGCGGCGAACGCGATCGCGCCGGAGATCGCCGCGAGCGCGACGCGGCGCCGCCGCTGCGCACGGCGCGCGCGGCCGGTGCGGCGAGCGGCTTCGACGAGATGGTCACCGAGCCGGGCGAGTTCGGGCGGAAGCGCCACGCCCTGTACATGGGCCGAGCGCGCCCGCTGTGTCAGCGCTGGCCGCCGCAGGCCGGCGGAACCGTCACCGGGAACTCGCGGGTCAGCGAGCCCTCGCCGGGGCGACCGCTGATCTTGCAGTAGCTGAAGCGCCCGGTGTCGAAGTTCACGAGCGCGCGGTAGGGGTAGCCGATGCTGCTGGCCTGGTTGGTCTCGACCCGCGGAGCGTCGGCGGTGATCGCCAGGCAGGAGTAGCGGCCGGTCGCCTTCGAGAGGTCGGCCGCGGGATCGGGGACGCCGACGCCGCGCGGGAAGCGCTCGCACTCGACGCGCTCGACGCTCTGGTTGAACTCGCCGGACTGCACGCGGGCGAGCGCGTCGTCGTGCACCGCGGCGACCAGGTCGGCGGCAAGCGCGTGCCGCGCCTCGAGGGCGGCGGCGCCTTCCAGGCCGCGGGCGCCGTCGCCGCGGCCGGTCCGCAGCCGCAGCTCGGCCTGCAGCTCGGCGATGCGCTGGGCCTGGCGCTCGCGCTTGGCGTGCTGCTCGGAGACGGCGCGCTCGTCCTTGGACTCGGTGATCGCCGGGATGCTGACCACGAGGGCGACGACGGCGGCGGCGAGCAGGATCGCGGCGATGAACGCCGCTGGGCGCCGGGCGCGCGGCGGGATCTTGCGGATCAGAAAGCCCGGGATCTCGAGCAGGCCCGGCAGCGGCTCGTAGCGGTCGGGCCTGGCGCTCGGCGTCACCGTCGCCACTTTACCAGCGGTCCGGAGGTGGTGGTCAAGTGTCGCGGAGCACCGACCGGAGCGCCTCGTCGAGGTCCGGGTGCCGGTGCTGGAAGCCGAGCTCGGTGGCGCGGCGGGGCCGTGCATTCTGGCCCTCGACGACGAGCTTGGCCATGCCGCCGTACAGGAGGCGGATCGCGAACCCTGGCACCGGGAGGACCGCGGGCCGGTGCAGCGCGCGGCCGAGCGCCTTCGAGAACTCGCGGTTGCTGACCGGCTCGGGGGCCGTGGCGTTGACGGGGCCGGTCCAGCGCTCGTCGTCGATCGCGGCCAGGTAGACGGCGACGAGGTCGTCGACGTGGATCCACGGGAACGGCTGCCGGCCGCCGGCGATCGGACCGCCGACGCCGAGCCGGAACGGCAGCAGCATCTTCGGCAGCGCGCCGCCGTGGCGGTCGAGCACGATGCCGGTCCTGATGCGCACCACGCGCATGCCGAGCTCGGCGGCGCGCTCGGCCTCGCGCTCCCACGCGACGCAGACGTCCGCCAGCACGTCGTCGCCCGGCGGTGCGTTCTCGTCGACCGGCTCGGGGCGGTGGCCGTAGTAGCCGACCGCCGACGACGAGATCAGCGCGGCCGGCCGCGGGTCGGCGGCGCGCAGGCCCTCGACGAGGTTGCGGGTGCCGAGCTCGCGCGAGGTCCGGATGCGCTCCAGCGTGTCGGCGCTCCAGCGCTGCGCGATGTCCTCGCCGGCGAGGTGCACGACCGCGTCGCGGCCGGCGAGCGCCTCGGCCGGTGCGGGGCCCTTCGTGGGCTCCCAGGCCACGCCGTGCTCCGGGTTGCGGCTGAGGACCGTGACGTCGTCGCCGCGCGCCTTGAGCCGCTCGACCAGCAGCGAGCCGATCCGCCCGGTCCCGCCTGTGATAACCAGTTTCGCTCTCGTTCCTCGCAAGCTCGTCACTGCGAGCGACGTTACCCGGATCGTTCCTCGCAAGCTCGTCACTGCGAGCGACGTTACCCGGACCGGATGGCTCCGAACTCCTGGGTGTCGCCGGGCGCGTAGCCGATGGCGCCCGGGTCGGCCTTCGCGGAGCCCTCGCGCTTCGCCTGCGCGGCGACGGCGGCGGCCACGGCGGCGGGGACGTCGCGGTTGAACGGCGACGGGATGATGTGGTCCTCCCGCAGCTCGTTCTCCGGCACCACGGCCGCGATGCCCTTGGCGGCGGCCATCTTCATGTCCTCGGTGATCTCGCGCGCGCGGACGTCGAGCGCGCCGCGGAAGATGCCCGGGAAGCAGAGCACGTTGTTGATCTGGTTCGGGTAGTCCGAGCGGCCGGTGGCGATGATGCGCGCGTACGGCTCGGCCTCCTCGGGCGTCACCTCGGGGTTGGGGTTGGCCATCGCGAACACCATCGCGTCGTCGGCCATCTTGGCCAGCGCCTCCGGCGGCATGACCCGGGCGCCGGAGAGCCCGATGAAGAGGTGGGCGGCCTCGATCACGTCGGCCGGCCCGCCGGAGCGGCGCTCCGCGTTGGTGGCCTCCGCGAACCAGCGCTTGATGTCGGTCATCGAGCCGTCCTGGTAGTCCGCGCGGTCGGTCGACAGCGCGCCCTTGGAGTCGCAGCCGATGATGTGGCGCACGCCGGCCGCGAGCAGGATCTTCGCCACGGCGATGCCTGCCGCGCCGAGGCCGACGATCAGGACGTCGAGGTCCTCGATCCTGCGCCCGGTCAGCTTGATGGCGTTGAGGAGGGCGGCGAGGACGACGACCGCGGTGCCGTGCTGGTCGTCGTGGAAGACGGGGATGTCGAGCTCCCGCTTGAGGCGGTCCTCGATCTCGAAGCAGCGGGGGGCGCTGATGTCCTCGAGGTTGATGCCGCCGAAGGTGGGGGCGACGGCCTTCACGGTGGCGACGATCTCGTCCGGGTCCTTGGTGCTCAGGCAGAGCGGGAACGCGTCGACGCCGCCGAACTCCTTGAACAGCATCGCCTTGCCCTCCATGACCGGCATCGCTGCCGCCGGGCCGATGTCGCCCAGCCCGAGCACGGCGCTGCCGTCGGACACCACCGCCACGGTGTTGCGCTTGATCGTGTACTGGAAGGCCTTGTCGGGGTCGTTGGCGATCGCGTTGCAGACGCGGGCGACGCCAGGCGTGTAGGCCATGCTCAGGTCGTCGCGGCTGCGGAGCGGGTGCTTGTTGTGCTGCTCGATCTTGCCCCCGACGTGCATCAGGAACGTGCGGTCGGTGGTGTCGACGACCTCGGCGCCGTCGACCGCGCCGACCGCGTCCACGATCGCACGCGCGTGGTCGGTCCCGCCGGCGTCGATCGTCATGTCCCGCAGCGTGTGGACGTCGTCGACCGCGATCAGGTCGATCGACCCGATCGTCCCGCCGGCGTTCCCGATCGCGGTCGCGACCCGGCCGAGCATGCCCGGCCGATGGTCGATCCGCACGCGCATCACGAACGAGAACTGGGCAGACGTGGTCAGCGGCACGCGGCCGGATGCTAGTCGCACCGGGTCGGGCTTCGGAGCCCGGCCGACCGTCACCAGGGCCAGTTGCTGAAGGCGGTTCAGCGCGGCCCGCGCCGCGGAGCCAACCGCGACGTACTCCGTGTCGTCGCACGAGAAGGCGGTTAGCGCTCCGGCGCGCCGCGCGCCGGCGCCGTCGTGACCACCGGTCACGAGTATCAGGGCATCGTCCCAGTGGGTGAGCACCAGCTCGAGGTCGGCCGCGCGCTCGACGTGGATCAGCGGGCGCCGGATCGAAGGGTCCGTGGCCAGCGCACGCAGCGTCACGTTGGCCGGATGCATGCGCCAGTCCGCGTCGATGACGGCGTCAGGTCGGAACTCCAGGAGCAGCGCCGTGATCGCCGACCAGCGAACCCATCGTGCCTCGCGCACATCAAAAGCGTTCCCTCGGCTTGCACGACCGTCCATCGTCCTTGCGGACGATCGCGAGTATGGGGGGCCTCGGCAACGACCTGGTCGCGGACGGCGACTTCGACGTCTTCGCGCTCGCCGGCGGATGCGCACTCAACACTGTGGCGAACCGCGCCCTGGCGGCGGCACTTCCGCCAGGACGCCGTCTGATCGTGCCGCCGCACGCAGGGGACGCCGGGATCGCGTTCGGGAGCCTGTGGCTCGACAGGCGTCGGCGCTCCGCGAAGCCGTTCCAGATCACGATTCGGGGCACACCGCTGATGCCTTCGATCGCTCGCCCCGGGCGGTCCTACGACATGGCGCGGATCCGGCGGGCGGCTGGGGCGGTGGTCGAACACGCCGCGGAGGATCCGGCCGTCGACGGTCCGGAGGCTCTCGCGCGGGTCATCGCCGACGGTGCGATCGTCGGCGTGCTCAACGGCGGATCGGAGATCGGGCCTCGCGCGCTCGGAGGCAGGAGCGTCCTCGCCGATCCGCGCAGGGCGGCTGCGAAGGAGCGGATCAACCGCAAGATCAAGCACCGCGAGCCGTTCCGGCCGCTCGCGCCGATGGTCCTTGCCGAGCGCTTCGACGAGTACTTCGGTCCGGCGGCCGCGGCGGACCCCTTCATGCTCATCGTCGCGGAGGCGACGCCGGAATGTCGGCGCATCGCTCCCGCGGTCGTCCACGTCGACGGTACCTCCCGCGTCCAGGTCGTCGGGTCGCAGGATGATCCCTTCCTGGTCCGACTGCTCAGGGCGTTCGAGGCCGAGACCGGCGTCCCGCTGCTGCTCAACACGTCATTCAACCGCCGCGGGGAGCCGATCGTCGAGACGCCCGAGGACGCGGTGGCCGCGTTCCTCGATATGGGCCTTGACGGGCCGTGGATGGATGGAGTCTTCCTGTACCGGCCAGGTTGAGTTACCCGAAGATCCGCAGCGCGTTGCCGCGCATGAGCTGCGCGACGAGCGCGAGGGCGTCGTCCGGCGTGAGGCAGTCGTCGCGGACGAGGCCTTCGAGCGCGGCCTGGAGCCCTCGACGGGCCAGCTCCGCGTGGCCGACGACCGTCTCGACGACCATCGAGTCGCCGCCGAAGCACAGGAGCTTGCTCGCCGGGACCGTGGTGAGGAAGCGCTGGACGAAGTCGGTGGTCGAGCGGGGAGCGAGCGACCACGCCCAGCAGAGGTCGACGACGGCGTTGGGGAAGTGCTTGGCGACGGACAGGAGCTGCTCCTGCTGCGGCCAGGCGGCGTGCATGAGGACGAACGTCGTGTGCGGGTGCGCGTGGATCAGCGGGATGACGTCGGCGACGTGGTGTGGCACCCAGCGGAGCTCCGGGCGCGACGTGCCGGCGAGGTGGCCGAGGTGGAGCTTGACGGGCAGGTCGTGCTCGGTCGCGAGCTCGATGCTGCGCTCAAGCAGGAAGTCCTCCACCGCCCGGCGATCCGCGAGGTCCGACTCGCCTCGCCGGAGGCGGGCGAAGGCCGCCCGGGGTGGGGCACCGGGCTCGGACACCGCGAGTGGGCGGAAGTACGCCCACGCGATCTTCGCCGCGACCGCATGCGGCGCGAAGCGCTCGAAGCACCAGTCGACGACGTTGAGGTAGTCGTCGAGCCCGCCGACATTGATGCCGCTCCGGCGCTCCACCTGTGGGGCGCGGCCGCTGATGAGGGGGTACAGCGCGAGGTCCTGCTCGAGCAACGCGGGCTCGTCGGTCTCGCAGAACGGGTCGTCCTCGAGCGAGTTCACGTGGCATCGCTCGACGCCGGCCTCCGTCAGAACCCGGGCGTACCAGCCCGGAGCGCGCAGGGCTCGGCACCCTACATCGATCTCCTCACAGGTGTCCCGCGCCAGGCGGCGGCCGAACAGGCGCTCGGTCGTGAGTTCGACCGCCCGGGTGAAGCCGGTGTTGCGCGCGGCCGTGAGGGCGGCTGCGACGGCGTCCCACTGCTCGAGCGGCTCGCCGGGATTCCATGTGAGCCGATGCGCAGCTGCCGGATCCAGGCCCGCGCTGACGAGGTCGTCGACGGCATAGTGCGCGAGCAGCGCCGTCCAACCGCCCGGGATGCACATGCGCTCACCCCAGACGCCGGTGAACACGTACGGATCCGGCCCGAGCCGCCGCCGCTCCTCCACGAGATGCTCGTGCGTGTCGATCCACGGCGTGCGGTCGATCGCCTCGGCGAGAGACATGCGGTCATTCAATCACTCGTGCCACGCGCCCCGGGCGGAACATGGTCGCTAATGCGGCCGGACCCCGCCCCGGGCGGATGATGGTCGCGATGCGGGCCGGAATCCGCCCCGGGGCGGATCATGGTCGCAGTGCGGCCGGAATCCGCCCCGCTCGGCGCGGCGCGGGCCCCGCCCAGGGGCCGGATCACCGGGCGGCCGATCTAGTACCCGAGCTTGGCGAGGCGCTCGGCCTCGGCCTGGCGCTTGGCCTCGCGCTCGGCGCGGCGGTCGTCGTCGCGCTCGTCCTTGCGCTGTCCCTCGCTGTCCACGTGGACGATGCGGACGGAGGAGCGGAAGGAACCGTCGCGGCCGTGCTCCTCGAGCTCCTCGCGGCGGGCGGGCCGGCCGCGGTCGCCGCTGCCCCGGTCGCCTCGGTCGCCGCGGTAGCCCCCACCGCCCCCACCGCCACCGCCACCGCCGCCGCCGCTTCGACCGCGACCACGGCCACGGCCACGGCGGTCGTCGTCGCGGGTGCGGGGGTTGACGATCGCCTTGACGTCGCGAACCGGAGTCGCCGCGAGGCGGACCCAGGCGGTGAACACGGGGTCGCCCGGCTTGTGGCCCTGGGCCTGCTCGGCGCAGACCGACGACCACTTCATGGTCTCGCCGTCGTCGCGGCGCTTGGGCTGCAGCGCCTCGCGGACGGCCTCGGCGCCGCCGACGCGCTCGATGGCGGCGACCAGGCGGGCCTGCGCGCGGGCCGAGCGGCTCGGCGAGGTGGGCGGCGGGGCCGCCGCTTGCGGCTGCGCCTGAGGGGCAGCCTCGCCCTCTGCGACCGGAGCCGCCTCGCCCTCGGCGGGCGCCTCGGTCGCCGGCTGCTCGGCCGGCTCGGGCTCCGCGGCCTCGACGGCCGCCTGCTCCTGCTTGCGGAGCTCGCTCAGCTTCGCGAAGAACGTGCGCCGATGCTTCTCCGCCGCGGTCAGCCGCCGACGACGACGAGGCTTCTCGCCGGGACGGCCCTGGCCCTGCCGTGACCGTTGATCCTGCGCGGGACGCGCGGGCGCCGCCGCCGCGGCCGACTCGTCCGCCGCGGGCGCAGGCGCTGCCGGTTGGTCGGCGGCGGGTGTGGGCGCCGCGGGTTGGTCGGCGGTGGGGGTGGGCGCCGCGGGTTGGTCGGCGGTGGGGGTGGGCGCCGCGGGTTGGTCGGCGGTGGGGGTGGGCGCCGCGGGTTGGTCGGCGGTGGGGGTGGGCGCCGCGGGTTGGTCGGCGGTGGGGGCGGGCGCCGCGGGTTCGTCGGCCGGGGGGGCGGGCGCCGGTGATTCGTCGTGCCGTGGGGGCGGGCGCCGGTGATTCGTGTGCCGTGGGGGCGGGCGCCGGTGATTCGTGTGCCGTGGGGGCGGGCGCCGGTGATTCGTGTGCCGTGGGGGCGGGCGCCGGTGATTCGTGTGCCGTGGGGGCGGGCGCCGGTGATTCGTGTGCCGTGGGGGCGGGCGCCGGCGATTCGTCTGCCGTGGGCGCGGGCGCCGGTGATTCGTCTGCCGTCGGGGCGGGCGCCGGCGATTCGTCCGCCGTGGGCTCGGGCGCCGGCGATTCCGCGGGGGCCGCCGGCTCGTCCGCCGCCGCGGGCGGGGAGGACTCCTTGGGGGCCGCCGGCTCGTCCGACGTGGGCTCGGGCGCCGTGGGTTCGTCGGTCGCGGGCGGGTCCTCGGGGGCGGGTGCCGGAATCGCCTCTCGGTCCTCGGGACTCGGCGTCTCGGTCATCGATCCTGCCGGAGGAGCATGGACCCGCCAGCATAGCGACGCGGCGTCATTCGGCGGGCCGTCACCTACCAGTACCGGCGTCCGCAACGACATACGATTTCGGCGGCCGCCCATCACCGCCTGATCGCCGTGCGGCCTCAGCCGACGCCGGCGACCACCCGCTCATCGCGCCTCGTTGCGCACGACGGTACTAGCCTTCGACACCGATGGCCCAGACCGACGGAGACGCGCCGCGCGAGCTGTTCCTGATCGACGGCAACTCGCTCGCGTACCGCGCGTTCTTCGCGCTCCCGGAGTCGATCGCGACCTCTGACGGCCGCCCCACGAACGCGATCTTCGGCTTCGCGTCGATGCTCGTGAAGATCCTCACGGACTACGGCGAGGTGCCCACCGTGGTGGTCTGGGACGCCGGGATGTCGGGCCGCAAGGAGATCTCCGCCGATTACAAGGCGCAGCGCAGCACCCGCCCCGACCTCCTGAAGCTCCAGTGGCCGCACCTGCGCCCGCTGGTCGAGGCGTTCGGCTACCGCAACATCTCCGTCGAGGGCTTCGAGGCCGACGACGTGATCGCCGCGCTCACCACCCAGGCGCAGGAGCGCGGCATCCCGGTGATGGTCGTGACCGGCGACCGCGACGCCTACCAGCTCGTCCAGGACGGCGTGCGGATCATGACGACCTCGCGCGGGATCACCGACACGAAGGTCTACGACACCGAGGGCGTCATCGAGCGGTACGGCATCCCGCCCGAGAAGATCCCCGACTTCATCGGCCTCAAGGGCGACACCAGCGACAACATCCCCGGCGTCCCGGGCATCGGCGACAAGACGGCCGCCGAGCTGCTGCAGAAATACGGCGACCTCGAGACCGTCCTCGCCAGCGTCGACGAGATCTCCGGCGCCAAGCGCAAGCAGAACCTGATCGAGCACGCCGACGCGGCCCGGCTCTCGAAGCAGCTCGCGACGATGGTCACCGACGTGCCGGTCGAGCTCGACCTCGAGGCCGAGCTGGGCCGCCGCCCCGATCGCGTCAACCTGCGCACCGTCTTCCGCGAATGGGAGCTGCGCGACCCGCTGCGGCGGCTCGAGGAGGCGCTCGCGGTCGCCGAGGCCGAAGCGATCCCGCGTCCCGAGGCCGCCGTGGCCCGCACCGTCGAGGTCAAGGCGAACGCCACGCCCGCCGACGTCGCCGCGCTCGCCGGCGACGAGCTCTACCTGGTGGCCGAATGCCCCGTCGTGCCCGAGGGCGAGCTGCTGCCCCGCGAGCAGCGCTGGCGGTTCGGCGCCTACGCCGCGGGCGCGCGCCAGGCGCTGGCCGGCGAGGTCGACGAGCCCGCCGAGCTCGTCGCGGCCGCCGGCGACCGCCCCGTCGTGGCGCACGACGCCAAGGCGCTGACCGAGGTCCCGAAGAACCTCGTGTTCGACACCGAGCTCGCCGCCTACCTGCTCGACCCCGCCCGCCGCGGCTTCCCGCTCGACGAGCTGGCCGAGGAGCGCGGCCTGGCCGTCTCCGCCGACGACGAGAACGCCGCCCGCGCCGTGCTCGTGCACGACCTTGCCGCGCAGCAGCGCGAGCAGCTCCGCGAGCGCGGGCTCACCGACCTGCTGACCGACATCGAGCTCCCGCTCGTCCACGTCCTGCGCGAGACCGAGAAGATGGGCATCAGGCTCGACACCCGGCGCCTGGAGGAGGCGGCGAGCCGCATCCGCGCCGACGCCCAGCAGCTCGAGCGCGAGATCTGGGAGATGGCCGGCGAGGAGTTCATGATCGGCTCCCCGCAGCAGCTCGCGGAGGTGCTGTTCGTCAAGCTCGGCCTGTCCCGCAAGCGGCGCGGCAAGACCGGCTTCAGCACCGACGCCCGCGTGCTGCAGGCGATCCGCGACGAGCACCCGATCATCCCCAAGATCGAGCGCTTCCGGGAGCTCACGAAGCTCGTGCAGACGTACCTGGACGCGCTCCCGGCCTGGATCGGCGACGACGGCCGCCTCCACACGACGTTCCTGCAGACCAACGCGGCGACCGGGCGCCTGGCCTCGATCAACCCGAACCTGCAGAACATCCCGATCCGCACGGAGACCGGCCGCGTGATCCGCCAGTGCTTCGTGGCCGAGCCCGGCAGCGTGCTCATCTCGGTCGACTACGAGCAGGTCGAGCTGCGCGTGCTCGCCCACATCGCCAACGAGCAGGTGCTGCGCGACATCTTCCTGCGCGGCGAGGACGTGCACACGGAGACGGCGTCGAAGGTGTTCGAGCTGCCGCCCGAGCGGCTCGACGTCGGCATGCGGTCGAAGGCCAAGATGGTCAACTACGGGATCGTCTACGGCCTGTCCGCCTACGGGCTCGCCGACCGCCTTCAGATCGCTCAGGAGGAGGCGCAGGAGTTCATCGACCGCTACCTGGAGCGCTTCCCGGCCGTCGCGCAGTTCATGAAGGACGCGGTCGAGCAGGCCGAGCAGCACGGGTACGTCTCGACGCTCTTCGGCCGCCGCCGGCAGATCCCAGAGATCCGCGCGCGCAACTGGCAGACCCGCAAGCTGGGCGAGCGGCTCGCGGTCAACTCGGTGATCCAGGGCACGGCCGCCGACATCATCAAGGTCGCCATGGTCCGCGCGCACGACGCGCTCGCGGCCGAGGGGCTCGAGACGCGGCTCATCCTCCAGATCCACGACGAGCTGCTCGCAGAGGGCCCGGAGGGCGAGGCGGAGCGGGCCGCCGAGGTCATCTCGCGCGAGATGGTGGCCGCCGCCGACCTCGACCCGCCGCTGAAGGTCGACGCCGGCTCGGGCCCGAACTGGCTCGACGCCAAGTGATGGACAAGGGCGTCGCCGTCGCCGTCGCGGCGGTGGTCGGTGGCCTGGTGGCGACCCAGGCGCCGCTGAACTCGCAGCTCGGGCGCGTCGTCGGCGGCGTCAACGCGTCGGTCGTCGCGCTCGCGTTGTCGTTCGTGGCGCTGCTCACGCTCGCGACGCTCACCGACGGCCTCGGCGGGATCCGGCGGATCGGGGACGCTCCGCTCCACGTCGCGATCGGCGGTGGCCTGGCCGGCGCGCTCTACGTCGGCAGCATCGTCTTCACCGTCCGGGCGCTCGGCGTGGGCGGCCTGACGGCGCTCACGATCGCGGGGCAGCTCGGCGTCGCGATGGTGATCGACCACTTCGGCTGGCTCGGCATCGAGCGCTCGCCGATCACCGCCGCCAAGGTCTCCGGGGTCGTCCTGCTCGCGCTCGGCGCCTGGCTTGTGATCCGCGAGTAGCCGCTCTTGCGGCGTGCTCGGGGAGCGCCCTAGTATCGGACTGGCGCTTCTCACCGCTGAAGATCATGTCCGCCGACACGGCATCGCTCAGGCTCTTGAACGCGTTCTCGCTCCGTTGCGACGGCGAACGCGTGGAGCTCCCGAGCGCGGCCCAGCGGCTGCTCGCCTTCCTCGCACTCACCCCGCCACCGGCGCCGCGAGCGCACGTCGCGGCCGTCCTGTGGCCGGACTCGACCACCGACCGCGCGAACGGGAGCTTGCGCTCGCTCCTGTGGCGGCTCGCGCACGTCCATCGCCGCGCGCTGGTGGTCGTGACCGACGATCTCCGGCTCGCCGACCACGTCGGCGTCGACGTGCACCGGGCGTGGGCCGACGCCGAACGCGTGCTCGACGGGGAGCCGGTCACGGACCTCGAACCCGACGAGCTGGCGCACGACATCCTCCCGGACTGGGGCGAGGAGTGGGTCCGCGTCGAGCGCGACCGCTTCCGCCAGCTCCGCCTGCACGCGCTCGAGACGCTCAGCACCCGCCTGGTGCGCGAGCGGCGCTACGGGGAGGCGGTCGGGACGGCGATGGTCGCCGTCGCCGCCGACCCGCTCCGCGAGACCGCGCACCGCGCGCTCATCGGGGCCTACCTCGCGGAGGGCAACCGCGGCGAGGCGCTGGACCAGTACCGCGCCTGCCATCGCCTGTTCCGCGACGGGCTCGGGATGCCGCCGTCACCCGCCCTCGACGAGCTCATCAACCAGGCGTTCTCGCACGGGTGACGTCGACCTCGTAGCGGTCGAGCACGCCCTCCTCGCCGAGCCACGGGCGCCCGTGGACGAGCCGCAGCGGCCCGCCGGACCCCGGGTCGATCTCGAAGACGTGCAGCGACTCCGCGCCGATCCCCGCCCCGGGCGGGTGCTCGTAGCGCTCGCCGAGCAGCCGGCCGCCCTCCGGGAGCTGCTCGACCTGCCACGTGTAGCCCGTCCCGCCCGTCTCCGGCAGCGCCACGACGAGCGGGACGCCGGCCGCCACCTCGACGGTGCGGCCGGCGTCCTCGGGCCCTAGGCGTCGCTCGCTCACGTCTACAGGATGATCACCAGACGTAGACGTTGTGGATCACGCTTCCGTCCTCGTCGCACTGGGCGGTGAGGTTCGCGTCCCTCGCGAGGCGGAGGATCGAGAGCATGGCGTGGTGCGAGACGGCGTTGGACGGGGAGATCCGCCGCCACCCGATGCCGTTGAGGTAGGCCCAGGCGTTGCTCTGGTGGTTGCTCGTCCACATCCCGCCGATCGTGACCGACTGCCACGCGGTGATCCCAGCCACCTCGGCCTGCGCGCCGATCAGGGCGGCGGCCTCGGAGTCCGGCGGAGCGAGCACCGGGGCGTTGCGGCCGTCGGCGACGGCGCCCACGAGGCCCTGCGGCACCTGGCTCGGGACGGGCGTGTCGGCCGGCGGCCCGGCCACCTTCGTGGAGGGCCGCGACGGCGCTTCCTTGGTCTTGGTTGGACTCATGCTGGCTCCGTGTCTAGACGTAGGTCTCGATGATCTGGCCGCTGTCGTGGAACGCGCTGACCGCCGTGCCGCGCAGGCGCGACGACGTCAACTCCGTGAGCATCGACTGGTTGGCTCCCGGCGCCGCGTAGGCGAGCCTCGACCAGCCGAGCTTGTCGAGGTACACGTGCGCGTTGTCGGAGGACTCGTTGCTCCACAGGCCGCGGACGAGCGAGCTGACCCACATCCGCAGGTTCACCGCCTGGGACCCGTGGACGCGCCAGGTCTCGATCGCGCACTGGCCGTAGCCGATGCGGAAGAAGCCCTGCTCGCCCCAGCCGGTGCCCCAGCTGTTCTTGGCGATCCAGCAGCCGAGCGTGTCGTCGAACCCGACCAGGCAGACGCAGTGCCCGCCCGCCTGCGCGCCGGAGACGTGCTTGTAGACGCCGCCGCCGTAGCTGAAGAAGTCCTGGTAGACGATCAGGCAGGCGCTGACGGCCCCGTAGTTCTGGATGTGCTGCTTGATCGCCGCGACGTTGCCGGTGAGCGTCGAGAAGCCGGTGATCTGCGCCTTCTTGTTCGGCCAGTCGGGGTTGAGAGCCCCGCCGCCGGCCGGGTTGTAGGGCATGTAGTCCTCGAGCGTGACGCCCTGGCTCTGGAGCGCCGAGAACGCGTGCTCGGGCCACCAGCCGTTGGCACACGACGCGCCGGTTGCGGGACCATGCACGAAGAACAGCTGCTGCTCGGAGAGGTTGAGCTGCAGCCCTGGCTGGCCGCGCAGGTATCCGGCGGTCACCTCCGTGGCGGCGCACGTGCCGAAGGCGACGCAGGAGCCGCAGTTGAGCTGGTTCTTGACCGCCGTCACGTAGCTGCTGCCGCCGACGTTGCGAGCGTCGAACGCCGCGCCGATGCCGGCGATCGCGGCATGGCCGTTGCCCTCGGCCGCGCGGCCGTTGCCGCCGCTCACGGCCTGGATGGCCTCGGCCTGCTGGATGATGCGATCGGCCTCGGTCTTGGGAGGCGTCGGGACGCCGAGCAGCCGCCGGCGGTCCTGCTCCTCCAGCATCGTGATCGTGGTGTCGACCGAGCGCCACGGGGCGTTCTGCCGCACGAGCTCCGTCCGAAGCTGGGTGAGGTCGAGAGCCTTCAGCTCCGCCATTCGATCCTCCTTGTCGATCGGGGACGGGTCCGCCCGATCCTCGTCGGAGGCGCGTTACACGCCTGTCACAGGCGCGTTAGGCCCCTAGCCCCGGGACAGCGCGGGCGCCTCGCCCGCGGGGATCTCCTGGTAGTCGGGCAGCGTCTTGAGGACCTCCTCGGCGCCGGCCGGCGCGTAGACGGCGAGGATGACCATCGGCTCGTAGCCGGTGTTGAGCGTCGAGTGGAACGCGCCCTTGGGGATGAACACCGTGTCGCCGGGGCGGACGCGCTGCGGCTCGCCGTCGTCGACCATCTGGTCGCCCTCGCCGGCGAGGATGTAGAGGATCTCGTCGGACTCCGGGTGGTTGTGGCGATCGTGGCCCTTCCCGGGGAGCAGGATCACGTGCATCATGCTCACCTCGGGGTTCTCGGTGTTGTCGGTCGCGACCAGCGGCTTGATGACGCCCCAGTCGAAGGTCATGGTCGGCAGCGAGGCAGGGTCGACGAACTTGGACGGCATCAGACAGCCAGCTCCTTGAAGCGCTTCATGTTCTCGGTCATGGCCACCTCGGTGGGCAGCCGCTCCATGCTCGACGCGCCGTAGAAGCCGGCGATGCCCTCCGTGCGGTCGAGCACGTACTGCGCGTCCTCCGGCTCGGCGAGCGGGCCGCCGTGGCAGAGCACGATGACGTCGGGGTTGATCCGCACGGCGGCGTCGCGCATCGCCTGGATCTCCTCGACGCACTGATCCAGCGTCTTGGCGGTCTGCGCGCCGATCGAGCCCTTCGTGGTGAGACCCATGTGGGGGACGAGCACGTCCGCGCCCGCCTCGGTCATCGCCACCGCGTCGTCGGGATCGAAGGTGTACGGCGTGGTCAGCAGGCCGAGCTTCTTCGCCTTGCGGATCATGTCGACCTCGAGGCCGAAGCTCATGCCGGTCTCCTCGAGGTTGGCGCGGAACGTGCCGTCGATCAGCCCGACGGTGGGGAAGTTCTGCACGCCCGCGAAGCCGGCGTCGCGCACCTGCCGCAGGAAGACGTCCATGAGGCGGAACGGGTCTGTCCCGCAGACGCCCGCGATGACCGGCGTGTCGGGCACGATCGGCAGAACCTCGCCGCCCATCTCCATCACGATCGCGTTGGCGTCGCCGTAGGGCATGATCCCCGCCAGCGAGCCGCGGCCCGCCATCCGGTAGCGGCCGGAGTTGTAGATGATGATCAGGTCGGTGCCGCCCGCCTCCGCGCACTTGGCCGACAGGCCCGTGCCGGCGCCGGCACCGATGATCACGCCGCCGCCGTCGAGCGTGGCGCGCAGCTTGGCGCGTGCCTCGTCTCCCGTCACTGCTTCTCCTTCATGTACTCGTCGAGCTTGTCCGCCATCGCGGCGGCGAACTCCGGGTCGTTGACGTTGTTGTCCATCTCGATCAGCTCCACGCGGTCGTCGAGGCCCTCGCGCAGCGCCGCGAACAGCGCCGCGTCGGCCTCGGGGTCGTGGAACGGCTGGCCCTCGGCGTCGATCATCGAGACGCCCTTGAGCGGCAGGAACAGAGCGGTGGGGCCGGTGGCCGCGGAGAGCTTGCTCGCGATCTGGCGGCCGAGCTCCGCGCACTCCTCCTTCGTCGTGCGCATGAGCGTCACCGACGGGTTGTGCACGTAGAGGTTGCGGTCCTCGAACTGCGACGGGACGGTCGCGCGGGCGCCGAAGTTCACCATGTCGAGGGCGCCGGTCGAGACGACCTGGGGGAGGCCCAGCCGGCCGGCCGCCTCGAGCCGGTCCGGCCCGGCGGACAGCACCCCGCCCACCAGCTCGTCGCACAGCTCGGTGGTCGTGATGTCGAGCACGCCGTGGAGGAAGCCGGAGTCCATCAGCCCCTCCATCGCGCGACCGCCGGCGCCGGTGGCGTGGAACGTCAGCACCTCGTAGCCGAGCTCCTCGAGCCGCTCGCGGGCGGCGGTCACGCAGGGCGTGGTGACGCCGAACATCGTCGCGCCGACGAGCGGCTTCGTCTCGCCGAGCTCGACCGGCGGCGCCTGCATCATGCCCGCCATCGCGGCCGCCGCGTTCGCGAGGATGCGCCCCGAGATCGAGTTCACGCCCGCGACGTCGGTGACCGACGCCATCATCGTCACGTCGCTCGCGCCGACGTAGTCGGCCGTGTTCCCGGCCGCCATCGTGGACACCATGAGCTTCGGCGCGCCGACGGGCAGCGCCTGCATCGCGCGCGTCGCGATCGCCGTGCCGCCGGAGCCGCCGGCGGCCAGCACGCCGCCGATCTTCCCCTCGGCGTAGAGCCTGCGCGCCAGCTCCTCGGCCGCCTCCGCCATCGCGGTCACGGCCGCGCCGCGGTCGCCCGCGGAGGCGAGCGCCTCGCGGTCGCCGCCGACATGGAGATCCGGCTCGACCCCGACGGGCTCGTTGATCCCCGCGTCGGCCAGGATCGCGTCGACGCCATGCATGCGCAGCCGCTCGCGCAGGTATGCGTATTCGGCGCCCTTGGTGTCAAGCGTGCCGACGAGCAGAACCGTCCTCGAGCCCTCCATTCGCTCCCTCCCCTCGGTGATCGGAGCGCGACCCTACCGAAAGGGACGCTTCCGGTCTATGGAAGCTTATGATTGGATGACGGAATGCGAGAGCGCCGCGACAGCGTCCAGTCCCTCGAGCGCGCGCTCGATCTGGTGGAGGCGCTCTCCGACGGCGGCGAGCTCGGCGTGACCGAGCTTGCGAACCGCACGGGGCTGGTTCCCAGCACCGCGCACCGGCTCCTGCACACGCTCACGAAGCGCGGGTACGTGAGCCAGAGCAGCGAGTCCGGGCGCTACCTGCTCGGCTACAAGGTGGTGGAGGTGGCGAGTGGGCTGGAGCAGCGGCTCGAGCGCCTGCGCCTGGCGGCGCGCCCGCACCTCGAGCGCATCCAGCGCGCCACGGGGGAGACGGTGAACCTCGTCGTGCTCGACGCCGATCGCGTCGTCTACGTCGACCAGGTCGAGGGGTCGCGTAACGTGCGCATGTTCACCACGGTGGGCACCAGCGTCCCCGCCCACACAACCGGCGCCGGCAAGGCGATCATGGCTGCCGGGCCGCCGGACGCGGCGAGCACGCTCTACGGCGGCGGCGAGCCGCTCGAGCGGTTGACCTCGCACACGCTCGTCACGCTCGAGGCGCTGGAGGACGACTTCGTCCGGATCCGCCGGCGCGGCTACGCGGTGGACAACGAGGAGCACGAGGAGGGCGTCGGCTGCGTCGCCTCCGCGGTGTTCGACCACAGAGGCCGCCCCTGCGCGGCGATCAGCGTCTCCGGCCCGTCCGTGCGGATCCTGCACGACAAGGCGCTGGGAGCGCTGCTGGTCGAGCACGCGGCATCGGTCTCCGCGGCCTTGGGCTACGAAGCCGCGGCGTAAGCAGGGCAGTTGACGTTCGCCCCGCTCAGCCGGGCCGCACGAGATCCAGCGTGCCGCGCAGGTGCGCCTCGAGCACGGTCTGGGCGCGCTGGAGGTCGCCGTCGCGGATCGCGGTGGCGAGCGCCCGGTGCTCCACCAGGATCGACGTGATGCGCTTCGTGTCGACCAGCAGCGACGTGATGATCATGCGCCGCTGGCGGTCGCGCAGCGAGTCGTAGAGCCCGGTGATGATCGGGTTGCCGGCCGCGGTGACGAACGTGGTGTGGAACTCGCGGTCGAACGCGACGAAGCCGTCGGCGTCTCCCTCGGCGGCTCGCAGCTCCTGCTCGGCGATCGCGGCGTCGAGCGCATCGGCGATCCCGTTCGCCGGGCCGGCGGCGAGCAGCTTGTCCAGGGCGAAGCGCTCGACCAGCATCCGGGTCTCCATCACGGCCTCGACCTCCGCGACCGAGACCGGCACCACCAGCGCGCCGCGCTTGGGATAGAGCCGCAGCAGACCCTCGCCCGCGAGCCGCAGGAATGCCTCGCGCACCGGCGTCCGGCTCATGCCGAGCGCGTCGGCGACCTCGCCCTCGGTGATGAGCTCGCCGCCCGCGAACGTCGAGTCGAGGACCCGTCCCTTCGTGAACTCGTACGCCCGGTCCGTGGCGGTCATCTTCAACGGAGAGGTTGCCATAGGTACCGGTCGGATGCTACAAAGATATAACTTAGATGCAACAGGCGCCGCTCGATCTGAGGGGCGCGGCGGTTGCAGGGGCGAGTCGGAGGGGAACGACCGATGTCGGTCGAGGGGCTGCTGGGCACACTGGGAGGGCTCTATCCGCCTACGCGGCTGTTCGCCGACGCCGCGCGGGTCGCGCCGTACGAGTCCGACGCGCTGACGTCCTTCCGCTGCCGCCCCGAGGCTGTCGTGCTCCCCGAGACGCGCGAGGAGGTCGTCGAGACCGTGCGCGCGTGCCACCGCGAGAAGGTCCCGTTCGTCGCCCGCGGCAGCGGCACGAGCCTGTCCGGCGGCTCGCTGCCGGTCGAGGGCGGCATCGTGATCGGACTCAACCGGCTCAACCGCATCCTGCGGCTCGACGCCGTGGAGCGCGTCGCGGTCGTGGAGCCCGGCGTGATCAACGCGCACGTCAGCCGCGCGGCGGCGGCGCAGGGCCTGTTCTACGCGCCCGACCCGTCGAGCCAGTCGATCTGCACCATCGGCGGCAACATCGCGTTCAACTCCGGCGGCGCCCATTGCCTCAAGCACGGGATGACGTCGAGCCACGTGCTGGCGGTCGAGGCCGTGCTGCCGGACGGCGAGGTCGTCCGGCTCGGCAGCGGCGGGCCCGAGCCGGCGGGCACCGACTGGCTTGGCGGCTTCGTCGGCTCCGAGGGCCTGTTCGGGATCGCGCTCGAGGCCACCCTGCGGCTGCTGCCGGTCCCCGAGGCGACGCACACCGTCCTCGCCGCCTATCCGAGCCTGCGGGCGGCCGGCGACGCCGTGGCGAGCGTGGTGGCCGCCGGCCTGCTCCCGGTGGCGATGGAGATCATGGACGAGCTGGCGATCGAGGCCGCCCAGTCCTCGGTCAAGCCCGGCTATCCGGACGTGCCGGCGCTGCTGATCGTCGAGCTCGACGGCGAGCGCTCCTGTGTGGACGCCGACGTGGCGCGCCTGGCCGAGGTGATCCGCGCCTCGGGCGCAACCGAGGTGCGCGCCACCGAGGACGCCGCCGAGCGCGCGCTGATCTGGAAGGGGCGCAAGAGCGCGTTCTCAGCCGTCGGATGGCTGGCGCCCGACTACCTCGTCCAGGACGGCTGCGTGCCGCGCACGCGGCTCGGCGAGGCGCTCGAGGAGATCGGCCGGCTGGCGGCGCGTGCCGACCTGCGGGTCGCGAACGTCTTCCACGCCGGCGACGGGAACCTGCATCCGCTGATCCTGTTCGATGGCCGCGAGCCGGGTGCGGTCGAGCGGGCCGAGGCGCTGGCCGGCGAGATCCTCGACCTCTGCATCGGGCTCGGCGGGTCGATCACGGGCGAGCACGGAATCGGCGTCGAGAAGCGCGAGTTCCTCCCGCGCATGTTCGGCCCCGACGACCTCGCGGCGATGCGCCGGATCCGCGACTCCGTCGACCCGCTCGAGCTCGCGAACCGCGGCAAGATGTTCCCAACGGATCGCGTCTCGAACCGGGGCGCAGCACGGCCCGGGCCCAGCGACGCGATTCGCGCGCTGCAGGAGGCCGTGCGCGAGCACCCGCGCGTTCTCCCTCGCGGCGGAGGGTCGAAGCCCGCGCTGTCGACGCCCGCCGAGGGCGTGACGCCGCTCGTGGTCGCCGGGCTCCGGGGCATCGTCGAGTACGACCCCTCCGAGCTGACCATCACCGCGCTCGCCGGCACGCCGGTGCGCGTCGTGCAGGAGGCGCTCGCCGCCCACGGCCAGCACCTGCCGTTCGACCCGCCGCTGGCCCGCGCCGGCGCCACGCTCGGCGGCGTCGTCGCATCCGGCACGTCGGGGCCCGGCCGCTACCGCCACGGCGGCGTGCGCGACTTCATCATCGGCGCGCGCTTCGTCGACGGCACCGGCGCCCTCGTGGGCGGCGGCGGCCGCGTGGTCAAGAACGCCGCCGGCTTCGACCTCCCGCGGCTCATGGTCGGCAGCATGGGCCGGCTCGGCGTGCTCGTCGAGGTCGCGTTCAAGGTCTTCCCCGCGCCCCCTGCCTACGGCACGCTCGTCGCCGACGCGGAAACCCTCCAGCCCGCGCTCGAGGCGCTCCAGCGCGCCGCCGCTGCCGGGCTCGACATCGAGGCGCTCGACCTCGTCCCGCCCGGCCGGCTGCTGATCCGGCTCGGCGGCTCCCCGCCCGAGCTCGAGGCGCGGCTGGAGCGGCTGCGCCGCACCCTCGGCCTGCCCGCCGAGAAAGCGCTCGGCGCCGGCGACGCCGCGCTGTGGGACGGGAAGCTCGCCGCCGGCGCCTCGATCGTCCGCGTCGCCACGAGCCCGCGCGGCGTCGCGAAGCTCGACCCCGGCCTCGACGGCGTGCCCCGCCGGTACTCGTCCGGCGCCGCCGCCGCGTGGATCGCCTGGCCGCCCGACCGGCCGCTCGACCACCTCGACGCCCTGCTGCGCGACGCCGGCGCGGGCGCCGTCCGCCTCACCGGCCCGCCCGGCCCCGTGCTGCTCGGCGCGACCGGCGGCGGCGCGTTCGCCGACCGCGTCCGCCGCGGCCTCGATCCCCACGGCCGCTTCGCCGGCCCGACGACCACCCCCGCGCTCGAAGAGGCGGTGGCCTGATGCAGCACGCGATCGACCCGGACCGGCTCGGCCCCCAGGGCCCGGCGATGGCGGACGCCGTCGGCAGCTGCGTCCACTGCGGCTTCTGCCTGCCCACGTGCCCGACGTACGTGACGAAGGGTGAGGAGCCGGACTCGCCGCGCGGCCGCATCTTCCTCATGAAGGAGGTGCTCGAGGGCAACCTTCCCCTCGTCGATGCGCTCGGGCCGATCGACAACTGTCTCGGCTGCCAGGCCTGCGTCACCGCCTGCCCGTCAGGCGTCGAGTACGGCGACCTGCTCGCCGCGTTCCGCGCGCACAGCGAGCCGCTCCGGCGGCGCACGCCCGCCGAGCGCGCGCAGCGGGCCGCGATGGCGCGCACGCTGCCGTACCCGCGGCGGTTCCGCGCGGCCGCGATGGCCGGGACGATCGTGCGGCGCCTGGAGGGAGCGATTTCGCGGCGCGTCGATGGGACGATTTCGCGGCGGCTGGCGCCCGCGGGCCTGCGCCCGATGCTCGACCTGCTCCCCGACCGCCTGCCGAAGCCGCAGCCGCTGCCGGAGCTCTTCCCCGCAGAGGGCGAGCGCCGCGCCCGTGTCGCGCTGCTCGCCGGCTGCGCGCAGCAGGTGCTCGACCCGGACATCGGCTGGGCCACGCTGCGCGTGCTGGCCCGCAACGGCGTCGAGACCGTCGTGCCTACGACCCAGGGCTGCTGCGGCGCGCTGGCCATGCACGCGGGCCGCGCCGCCGAGGCACGCCGCCACGCGCGCCGCAACCTCGCCGCCTTCCCCGAGGACGTCGATGCGGTGGTTGTCAACGCCGCCGGCTGCGGCTCGGGCATGCGCGAGTACGGCCTCCTCTTCGCGGGCGAGCACGACGAGCTGGAGGCCCGCGCGCTCGCGGGCAAGGTCGTCGACGTCAGCGCGTTCCTCGACGAGCTCGGCCTCGTCGAGCCGCCGCCGCCCGAGCGGCCGGCACGGATCGCCTACCACGACGCCTGCCACCTCGCGCACGCCCAGCGCGTCCGCGAGGCGCCGCAGCGCCTGCTGCGCGCCGCGGGGCACGAGGTCGTGGTCCCGGACGAGTGGGAGCTGTGCTGCGGCTCAGCGGGTACCTACAACGTCGAGCGGCCGGACGCCGCCGCCGAGCTGGGGCGGCGGAAGGCGGCCAACCTGCGCGCTACATGTGCGGAGGTCGTGGCGGCGGGAAATATCGGCTGCCTGACGCAGATCCGGCAGCACCTGGACCTGCCGGTCCGCCACACCGTGCAGATCCTGGACCGCGCCTACGCGGGAGTTGACGCGCGGTGAACCCTGTGGCAGCATTCGTATGGCAGAACAACTATTCCGTATCGCGGAAAAGGGGAGAGGGCAAGATGTCGTCGAGGGCGAAGCTGTGTATGGCCTTCATCGCAGCGCTGGTGGGCTTTTCACTGGCTGCGACCAGCGCGTCGGCGCAGGCGCCGGCCGCGACCATTGATGCCAGCGATGCGTCGGGCCCGGCCTGGGAGCCGCCGGCTGTAACCGTCCAGGCCGGCTCCACGGTGCGATGGGAGTTCGACCAGGCGCAGACGCCCCACACGCTCACCTCCTCGAGCGCCAACTGGAGCATCGACGAGACGCGCGACCCCGGCGGCGCCGCGATCGAGCGCGCATTCCCCGCGCCCGGCACCTACACGTTCCTGTGCCGGTTCCACCCGAACATGACCGGCACGGTCACCGTCGAGGGCAAGTACGACGTCCTCGTCTTCTCGAAGACCACCGGCTTCCGCCACGAGAGCGCGATCACCGCCGGCAAGGCCGCGATCGCCCAGATGGGAGCGGAGGGCGGCTACAACGTCGAAGCCACCGAGGACGCGACCCGCTTCACCGACGCGGGCCTGCGGCCCTACGAGGTCGTCGTCTTCCTCGACACCGACGGTGAGGGCATCCTCAACGGCGCCCAGCGGAACGCGTTCGAGCGCTGGACGCAGCGCGGCGGCGGCATCGTGAGCATCCACGCCGACGCCAACGCCGACCGCAACTGGGCCTGGAAGGGCGACATGATGGGCGGCGCCTGGTTCCTCAACCACCCGGCCCCGCCGGTCCAGTTCCAGGAGGCGACCGTCAACGTCGTCGACACCCAGCACCCGGCCACGAAGGACCTCCCGCAGCCCAATTGGGTCCGCACGGACGAGTGGTACAACTTCACCGCCGAGCCGAAGAACGTCCACGTCCTCCTCAAGCTCGACGAGAACACCTACGACGAGCAGGACGGCTCAGCGGCCGCCGACGACCACCCGATCGCGTGGTGCTCGAACTACGACGGCGGGCGCCACTTCTACACCGCGCTCGGCCACGACGGCGCGTACTGGTCCGAGCAGGCCTACCTCAAGCACATCAGCGGCGCCATCCGGTGGGCCGCCGGCGCGGAGGCCGGCGACTGCGGGCCCGACCGCCCGGGCCTCCCGACCGACGCGTCGTTCGACAAGGTCACGCTCGACGACACGACCGAGAACCCGATGGAGATCGCGGTCGACGAGCACGGCAACGTCTACTACGTCGAGCTGGCCGGCACGGTCAAGTTCTACAACCGGTCCAACGGCGCGGTTCGCACGATCGGCTCGATCCCGGTGCACCGCGGCAACGAGAACGGCCTGCTGGGGATCACGCTCGACCCCGACTTCGAGACCAACCGCTGGCTCTACCTCTTCTACAGCGCGCCGACCCCCGAGGAGCAGCACGTCTCGCGCTTCACCGTCAACGCGGACGGCACGCTCGACATGGCCAGCGAGAAGATCCTGCTGAAAATCCCGCACCAGCGGGTCATCTGCTGCCACTCCTCCGGCTCGCTGACCTTCGGGCCCGACGGCAACCTCTACATCTCCGTCGGCGACGACACGCAGCACGCGGAGTCGCAGGGCTACAACCCGATCGACGACCGGCTCGCGAACGAGCCCGGCACCAACCCCGACGCCGACCACGCGCGTGACGCGCGCCGCTCGTCGGGCAACACCAACGACCTGCGCGGCAAGGTCCTGCGCATCACGCCGCAGGCCGACGGCACCTACACGATCCCGCCCGGCAACCTCTTCGGCCTCGGCGGCAAGTACCCGGGCGTCGAGGGCATGACGCGGCCCGAGATCTACACGATGGGCCACCGCAACCCGTTCCGCATCCAGGTCGACCAGGAGACCGGCTGGCTCTACAACGGCGAGGTCGGCCCCGACGCGGGCGGCGAGAACGCCAACCGCGGCCCGCGCGGCTACGACGAGCTCAACCAGATCCGCGAGGCGGGCAACATGGGCTGGCCGTACTGCATCGCCGACAACAAGGCCTACTCGAACTGGGACTTCGCGACCCTGACAAACGGCGGCTTCTTCGACTGCGACGGCGGCGGCGGGGTCGACGACGGGCCGCTGAACGACTCGGCGTGGAACACCGGCAAGGCGAACACGCCGCCGACCACCGGCGCCCTGCTCTGGTGGCCCTACCAGCCGCACGCGAACGCTCCGAACTACCCGTTCAACAACGCCCCGCTGGCGATCCCGCAGGGTCCCGGCCGCACGGCGATCGCGGGCCCGATCTACCACTTCGACTCCGACAACGCGTCGCAGACCAAGTTCCCGGCCTGGTTCGACGACAAGGTCTTCTTCGCCGACTGGTCGCGCGACTGGATCGCGACGCTCGAGCTCGACGCGGCCGGCAAGCCGAAGGAGATCCAGGAGTTCATGCCGAACGCCGACTTCCGGCATCCGCATGACATCGAGATGGGCGCCGACGGCTCGCTGTACGTCCTCGAGTGGGGCCGCAACTTCAACTACGCGGGCTCGGGCATCAACGAGGACTCCGGCCTGTACCGGATCGACTACGCCAAGGGCACCCGTACGCCGGTGGCCCGCGCGACGTCCGACAAGGACTCCGGGCCGGCCCCGCTGACCGTCGCCTTCCGCGGCGACGGCTCCGAGGACGCCGACGGCGACACGCTGACCTACGCGTGGGACTTCGGCGACGGCCAGACGTCGACCGACGTGAACCCGACCCACACGTTCACCCAGGCCGGCACCTACACCGTGCGCCTGACCGTGACCGACTCGACCGGCAAGTCCAACAGCTCGACCGTGGTCATCAACGCCGGCAACACCCGGCCGCAGGTCAACCTGACGGTGCCCGTCCAGGGCGGCGTGTTCGACTGGGGCGACGAGATCCCGTACACGGTGACCGTCACCGACCCCGAGGACGGCACGATCGACTGCAACAAGGTGACCGTCAACGTCGGCGTCTTCCACGACGAGGGCGGCAACGCCCACGTCCACCCGGGCGTCGACCGCACCGGCTGCTCGGGCACGATCGAGGCTCCGGCCGACTCCGGCCACGAGAAGAGCGCGAACATCGCGCTCGTCCTGATCGCCAACTACACGGACAACGGCGCGCCAGGCGCGGCGCCGCTGCAGGGCGCGTCGACCCGGCGCCTGACGCCGAAGACGATCCAGGCCGAGCACTACACGGGCGAGTCCGGCACGCAGACCAACACCGTCGGCAACGCCGAGGGCGGCAGGACGGTCGGCTACACGGATGCGAACGAGTTCATCTACTTCGAGCCGGTGTCGCTGGCCAACATCGATCAGCTCCGGATCCGCTATGCCGCGGGTGAGGACGGTGGCTTCGTCGATGTGCGCGAGGGAGCCGTGGACGGCGCCGTGATCGGCACGGCTGCGCTGCCTCCGACCGCGAGCTGGACGGACTTCCAGAACGTCACGATCCCCGTCGACCCGGAGGGCACGAGCGGCAGGCTGTACTTCACGTTCCGGGCGATGAGCGCCACGAACCCGACGGACCTGTTCGACCTCGACGAGTTCACGTTCATCGGCAAGGGCGTGGCGTCGAACTCGGCGCCGACCGCGTCGGCCACGGCCGACAAGGTCGCCGGCCCTGCGCCGCTGGCCGTGAGCTTCACGGGCACCGGCGCCGACGCGGACGGCGACACGCTGTCCTACGCGTGGGACTTCACGAACGACGGCACGGTCGACGCGACCACCGCGAACGCGACCCACACGTACACGCAGCCCGGCCAGTACACCGCGAAGTTCACGGTGAGCGACGGCGAGCGGTCGCGCAGCACGACGATCGCGGTCGAGGCGTACCCGCCGCTGGCGTCCTGCCCCGGCAACGACGACTTCGACGGGACGACGCTCGACGCCAACCGGTGGAGCGTGGTGCGCCGTGATGACCAGTTCCTGTCGGTCAGCGGCGGCACGCTGAACCTCAACGCCCAGCCGGGTGAGGACATCCACGCCGGGAACAGCGACACCCAGCGCAACATCGTGCTCCAGGACCTGCCGGACTCCGGCCCCTGGACCGCGACGGCGCGCGTGACCTGGAACCCGACCGTGAACTTCCAGAACGCCGGCCTCCTGATCTACACGGACGACAACAACTGGATCAAGACCGGCATGGTCTGGAACGGCAGCCGCACGTTCGAGGCGTTCAAGGAGCTCAACGACACTCCGACGGGCCTTGGCTCGGCGGCGGCTGGCGCCGGGTTCCCGAACACGTTCTACGTCCGCTTCACGAGCAACGGCACGACGGTGCAGGCGCAGCGGTCGGCCGACGGCCAGACGTGGACGAACACGGGCAACGCCACGAACCTCAACGGCCTCACCAACCCGAAGGTCGGCATGTACGCCACGGCGTCCACCGCCGGGGGCGCGCAGGCCAACACGGCGCAGTTCGACTACTTCACGCTCGACGCGCCGCAGGACCCGAGCGACGAGTTCGACGGGAGCTCGCTCAACGTCTGCCGCTGGAGCCAGATCGTCCGGCACCAGCCCGGCGGCTACACGGTGGGCGACGGCAAGCTGACGCTGCCCGCCGCGCACGGCGACTTCTTCGCCAACGCGCCCAACAACAACCCGAACATCCTGCTCCAGCCGGCCCCGGCCGGCCCGTGGACCATGACCACGCGGCTCACGTTCGACCCGAACGAGAACTACGAGCAGGCCGGCCTGCTGGTGTACGGCGACGACGCCAACTACGTGAAGGCGGACTACGTCTACGCCAACGGCCGCGGCCTCGAGTTCCTGCGCGAGGCCAACAACACCGCGGCCGGCTTCGGCGGCTTCGTCAACATCTCGACGCAGCCGACAACGGTCGACATGCGGATCACCTCGGACGGCACCACGCTACGGGCGTACTACCGGTTCGCCGGCGGGCCGTGGACGCCGTACGGGGAGCCCGCGGCGCTGGCGAGCGTGCCGACCCCGAAGATCGGCGTCTACGCCAACGACAGCAACGCCACCGTGACGTCGCGCAACGACGCGGTGTTCGACTTCTTCCGGATCACCCCGGGGCTGCCGGACACGACCGCGCCGACCACGACGCACACGCTCGCGCCGCCCGCGCCGGCCAGCGGCTGGCACGCCGGCGACGCGACCGTGACCCTCTCGACCGAGCCGGGCGCCACGACGCAGTACAAGCTCGGCACCGGGGCCTTCCAGAGCTACACGGGCCCGGTCATGGTGAGCGACGAGGGCACGACGGTCGTGACCTACCGCTCGACCGACGCCGAGGGCAACGTCGAGGCCGACAAGACCGTCACGGTCAAGATCGACAAGACCGCCCCGGCCTCGACGGCGACGCCTGACGGCGGCACGTTCACGGGGCCGACGGCGGTGACGCTCGCCGGAACGGACTCCGGCTCCGGGGTGGCGAAGGTCGAGTACCGCCTCGACGGCGGCGCCTGGACCGAGTACACGAGCCCGGTCACGATCTCGGGCACGGGGCAGCACACGCTCGAGCGCCGCGCGACGGATGTCGCGGGCAACGTGAGCGGGGTCGCCTCCGGGACGTACACGATCCAGAGCGGTGGCGCCCCCACCGTCGAGGGCTTCGCCGACCCGACGTCGGGGCCGGCGCCGCTGCGCGTGCACTTCTCGGCCACCGGGGTCGACCCCGACGGCGGGCCCCCGCCGACGTACCGCTGGACGATCGGCGACGGCACCGTGATCGGGCCGGAGTTCGACTACACGTTCAGGACTCCCGGGACCTACACGGCGACCGTGACGGCGACCGACGACGAGGGCACGACGGCCTCGGACGAGGTCGTGGTCGAGGTCGCCGAGCCCGGCGGCGAGGCGCCGACGGTGGAGGCGACGGTCGACAAGCCGTCCGGCCCCGCGCCGCTCGCCGTGAAGTTCTCGGCCACCGGGAGCGACGACGATCCGGCCGACGAGCTCGAGTACCACTGGGACTTCGGGGACGGCGGCACGTCGTTCGACGAGGACCCGGACCACACCTACGAGGTCAAGGGGACCTACACGGCGAAGGTGACCGTGACCGACGCGACCGGCAAGTTCGGGACCGCCGAGGTGGTCGTCCAGGTCACCGATCCGCCGGGCAACCGCGCGCCGTCGGTCGAGGCCGCGGCGGCCCCGCGCTCCGGCAACGCGCCGCTCGAGGTGCTGTTCACGGCGCAGGGGACCGATCCCGACCGCGACGATCTCACCTACGCGTGGGACTTCGGGGACGGCGACGGAGCCAGCGGTTGGCGGGCGACGCACACCTACACGGAGGGCGGCACGTACACCGCCCGGGTCACCGTGACCGACGAGGGCGGGCTGACCGCCAGCGCCACCGTTGCCATCACCGTCGGCAACCCGCCCGGCAACCAGGCCCCGACCGTGCAGGTGGCGGCCGACCCGAAGCGCGGGACGGCACCGCTGAAGGTGCGGTTCACCTCCTCGGCGCGCGATCCCGAGCGCGAGGGCCTGAAGTACGTGTGGGAGTTCGGCGACGGCGGCAAGGCCGGCGGTGCCAGTGCGACCCACACGTACAAGACCCCGGGCAGCTATGACGCCAAGCTGACGGTCACCGATCCGCACGGCGCCAGCGGGTCCGCGACCGTCCACATCGTGGTCGACCCCAAGCAGAGCGGCGTGCGCGCGGCGCAGGCCGAGCTGACGGTCCCGTCCTCGGTGCAGGCGTTCGGGACGCGCGGCCTGATGGTCCGGCTCGCGTGCGAGCGCACCGCCGGCGGCCGCGCGTCGGCGAAGGTCACGCGCGCGACGGCCCGGCGGCTCGGCCTCGCGAGGCGGACGCTCGCCTCGAAGCGCCTCAGCTGCGCCGCCGGCCGCAAGGCCACGGTGCGCCTGAAGCCGTCGCGGTCCACCGGCCGGCGGCTGGTGCGGTCGGGGGCGAAGCGGTTGCGGCTCTCGCTCGCGGTCTCGCTCGGCGGGAAGGGCGCGCTCCAGCGCAAGGTGACGATCCGCTGACCAGCGGGGTCTGACCCCTTTCCTACCGCCGGTAACCAAGGGGTCAGACCCCATGGTTACCGCCGGTAGTAAGGGGGTCTGACCCTTGGTTACTCGCGGTAACTCTCGATTCGGACCGCGGGCCTTGCGCGCGGATCATCGATTATCTAGGATCCGCCGCCGGAGTCTCGAGGGCGAGGAGGAGAGCATGGCCGTGGCCGAGGAGGTCCTGGGAACGTTCCACGGATCGGACGAGTTCCCGATCGAGTGGCAGGAGGGCGAGAAGGAGCTCTTCTGGATCTACGACGACCTCCACATCCCGAACCCGGTGTCGCCGATGTTCTTCGACATCGGCGGGTGGTGGCTGACGTGCGACCACATGTTCCGGCGCTTCGGCACGCCGTTCGCGTGCGACTGGATCGCCAAGGAGATCAACGGCTACGTCTACACGGCGGCCGTGCCGTGCGACCCGGGCCTGCATTCCGAGGCGACCGAGTACCAGGCCCGCTACGTCCCGCGCGTCCCGCGCGACCCCGACCACGCCGGCAAGATCGGCGCCTACCTGGGCTGGGTCCTGCCCGAGTACGCGGGCAACTTCCTCGCCTGGTGGCGCGACCGGCTGCGGCCCGAGATCGAGCGCAACTTCGCGTACCTGGACGGCATCGACTACGACGCGGCGACGATGCGCGAGATGGCGGTCTACCTCGAGGACGCGATTGACGTCCACGACCGCCACTGGAAGATCCACTGGATGCTCAACTTCGCCCAGTTCGCGTCCACCACGAACCTCAACTCGGTGATCGCCGAGGTCCGCGGCGGCGAGGACCCTGGGCTGATGGGGCGCCTGCAGTCCAGCCTCGAGGACCGCAACTGGGACTCGATCGAGGATCTGTGGAAGATCAAGGAGGAGATCAAGGGCGACGGCGATCTGTCCGCCGCCTTCGAGGGCGAGACCGCGGGGGACGTGCTGCGCGCGCTCGAGGGATCCGAGCGCGGCCGGCGGCTGATCGCGGAGCGGATCGAGTCGCACCAGGAGGCGTTCGGCAACAAGGCGATCTGGTCGCACGAGTTCGCGTTCAGGACCTGGCGCGAGGACCCGGCGCCGATCGTGGAGGCGATCCGCGGCTACATCGCGACCGACTACGACTACCCGTCGAACATCGCGTCCGTGCGCGACGACCTCGAGGCGGCCAAGCGGGAGGTCATGGAGGGCGTCGCGGGGGAGAGCCGGGAGAAGCTCCAGCAGGCGCTCGACCTCTCGCTGAACATGAACCCGCTCACCCCTGACCACCACTTCTACGTCGACCAGGGGACCAACGCGCGGCTGCGGCTGGCGCTGATCGCGATCGGCCGCAAGCTGACCGACGCGGGCGTGCTCGACGACGCCGAGGACGTGATGTACCTCCGCTACAACGAGCTGCGGCTGCTGATGGCGGACCAGGGCGCGCTCGACGCCAAGGAGCTGGTCTCCGATCGCCGCGACGCGCGCGAGGAGGCGGCCGAGAAGCGCCCGCCGTCGTGGGTCGGCTCCGCCACCAAGACCGCGCTCGAGTTCCCCTACAACGCGCTCTGGGGCTTCCCGGACAAGTTCTACGCCGGCGAGCCGTCGACGACGGGCGAGGTCAAGGGCCTGGCCGCGTCGCCGGGCGTGGTCGAGGGGCCGGCGCGGTTCGTCGCCTCGCTCGACGAGTTCGACCAGGTGCAGAGCGGCGAGATCCTCGTGTGCCGCATGACCAACCCGGCGTGGGTGGTCCTGTTCACGAAGATCGTCGGCCTCGTCACGGAGGCCGGCGGCGTCGTCTCGCACCCGGCCGTGGTCGCGCGCGAGTTCGGGATCCCGGCCGTCGTCGGCACGACGAACGCCGGCGAGCGGATCAAGACCGGCGACCGCGTCCGGGTCAACGGCACGACGGGCGTCGTCGAGATTCTTGGCTGAGCCGGCATGGATGGCTCCCTCCTCGCTGCAGGAGGCTCTGACGCTGCGCGCGGAGCACCCCGACGCGACAGTGCTGGCCGGCGGGACGTTCCTGGGCATCCTCATGAACCAGGGCCTGCTGGCGCCGACCGCGCTGCTGTCGCTCGCGCGGGTCGAGGAGCTGCGGCGGGTGGAGGTCGTCGACGGTGAGCTGCGGCTCGGCGCCATGGTGACCCACCGGACTGTGGAGCGGGAGGTGCGGGACGGCTGGCCGGCGCTCGCGCGCGCGTTCTCGCTGGTGGCGAGCCCGCGCGTGCGCAACGTCGCCACGGTCGGCGGGGTGCTGGCCGACGCCGACTACGCCAGCGATCCGCCGGCGATGCTCGCCGCGCTCGACGCCCGCGCCGTCCTGCGCTCGCCCCGCGGGGACCGGGCGGTGAGCGTGGGGGAGCTGATCCTCGGCTACTACGAGACCTGTATCGAGCCCGACGAGCTGCTGGTGGAGGTGCGCGTACCGCAACAGCCGGAGCGGGCGACGTACCGCAAGTTCCGCTCGCGCTCGAGCGAGGACCGGCCGTGCGTGGCCGTCGCGGCCGTGAACGGACGCGACGGCATGCGCGTGGTCGTGGGCGCGGTCGCCGAGACGCCGCAGGACTTCCCGGAGCTGTGCGACGGCGAGCCGGCCGAGATCGGCGCGCGGTACGCGGAGCGGATCGAGCCGCTGAGTGACTCGCGCGGATCGGCGGCGTACCGGCGCCGCGTGATCGCGGCGGAGGTGCGGCGCGCGGTGGAGGCGGTCGCGTAGTGGACCCCCGCGTGACCGGCGCGCAGCGGTACTCGGTCGAGGTCGAGCGGCCGGGGATGCTGCACGCCGCCTTCGTCCGCTCCCCGCACGCGCACGCGCGGGTGCTGTCGATCGAGGCGCACGACGGGGTCGTCGCGCTGCTGCCGGATGACGTCGCGGACCTCGGGACGTACGGCTGCCAGGTCAAGGACCAGCGGGTTCTGGCCGACGTCGCGAGACACGTCGGTGATGTGGTCGCCGCCGTCGCGGCGCCGACCCGTGCGGCCGCCAGGGCCGCGGCACAATCCGTCGAGGTCGCCTACGACGAGCTGCCGTCGGTGCTCGACCCGCTCGAGGCGGTCGCGCCGGGCGCACCGCTCGTGCACGAGTCGGCGGCCGCCTCCGCGCGGGACGCGGTCTCGATCGACGTCCGCCCGATCCCCGGCACCAACGTCTGCCACCGCTTCCGCATCCGCCACGGCGACGTCGCGCGCGGCTTCGCGGAGGCCGACGTCGTGGTCGAGGAGGTGTTCCGCACGGCCGCCGCCGCGCACGCGCCGATGGAGCCGCACGCGGCGGTCGCCGAGTGGGAGGACGGGCGGCTGACGCTGTGGAGCGGCACGCAGACGCCGTTCAACACGCGCGCCGACCTCGCCGGCCTGTTCTCGATGCCCGAAGAGGACATCCGCGTCATCGCACCGCCGATGGGCGGGTCGTTCGGGGCAAAGACGTTCGTGCGCCTGGAGGCGCTTGTGGCGTGCCTGGCCCGCAAGGCGGGCCGCCCCGTCAAGGCGGTGCTCGACCGCGCGGAGGAGTTCGTCACGCTCAACCGGCACCCGGCGGTGGTGCGGGTGCGGATCGGCGCCCGCCGCGACGGCACGCTCGTCGCCAAGGAGGTCGACTGCTGGGCCGACACCGGCGCCTATGCGGACTGCGGGCCGGGCGTCGCGACGAAGATGGGCTACGCGGGCGTCGGCCCGTACCGGATCCCGCACGTGCGCGTGGACTCGCTGGCGGTCTACACGAACCTGCCGCCCGGCGGGGCGTTCCGCGGCTACGGCGCGATGCAGTCCGTGTGGGCGTCCGAGCGCACGATGGACCTGCTGGCGGGCGAGCTGGAGATGAGCCCGCTCGAGCTGCGCCGCCGCAACCTGCTGCGCGACGGCGACACGTTCGCCACCGGCGAGGTCATGCACGACGTGCACTTCGAGGAGTGCCTGCAGGCGGCCGCCGACGCCGTCGGCTACGAGGCCGACCCCCGCGGCAAGGGCCTGTGCGTACTGCTGAAAGGGATGCAGACGCCGAGCCGCGCCGAGATCGCGATCGATCGGACGCCGGTCGGCTACGTCGTGCGCAGCGCGTCGTGCGAGATGGGGCAGGACGTGCGGCAGTCGATCCGGCTCATGGCCGCGCAGGCGCTCGGGTGCGAGCCCGGCCAGGTCGAGGTCCCGGACCCCGACACCGACACGACGCCGTTCGACACGCGCACGACGTCGAGCCGCTCGACCTACATGATGGGCCGCGCGCTGGCCGAGGCGGTGCGCGACATGGGGGACCGCGATCGCGGCTTCGGCGAGGTGCGCAACGAGGGCGGGCTCGACCCCGACACCGGGCAGGGCGTCGCCTCGACGCACTGGCACCAGGGCGCCGCCGCCGCGCAGGTGGCGGTCGACGAGGAGACCGGCCGTGTGCTACTCGAGCACGTGCACGCGGCGGTCTACGCGGGCCGCGTCGTCAACCGGCCCGGCGCCGAGCTGCAGAACGAGGGGTCGATGCTGATGGGGCTCGGCACCGCGCTGTTCGAGGCGATCGAGTTCGCCGACGGCCAGGTCACCAACGCGAACCTGTCCGACTACAACGTGCCGGCCGCGGGCGACATGCCGCGGCTCACGCATGAGCTGATCGAGCGCGACGGCGCCGAGGTCCACGGGCTCGGCGAGACCGCGCTGCCGCCGGTGCCGGCCGCGATCGGCAACGCGCTGGCCTCGCTCGGCGCCCACGTCACCGAGCTCCCGATGACGGCCGAGCGGGTCCTGGAGGCGCTGTGAACGTCGACGTCATCCTCAACGGCCGCGCCACCACGCTCGACGTGCGCACCGACGAGATGCTGCTCGAGGCGCTGCGCGACGAGGGCCTGCGGTCGGTGCGCGAGACGTGCGCGATCGGAGTCTGCGGCGCCTGCACGGTGCTGCTCGACGGCGAGCCGGTGTCGGGCTGCCTGACGCTGGCGGCCGCCGTCGCGGGGCGCGAGATCACGACCGTCGAGGGGCTCGACGAGACCGACCCGGTCCTGCGGGCGTTCAACGAAGCGCACGCGTTCCAGTGCGGCTGGTGCACGCCCGGATTCGTGCTGACCGCGAAGGCGATGCGGCCGGGCGACGACGTCCGCGAGGCGCTCGGCGGCAACCTGTGCCGCTGCGGCTGCTACGTGAAGATCGAGGAGGCGGTGCGGGCGTGCGTCTCGTGACCTACGACGCCGGCGCCGGCCCGCGGGTCGGCGCGCTGGAGGGGTACGAGGTGCGCGACCTCGGCTTCGACGGCGACATGGTCGCGTTCATCGAGGCGGGCGCGCCCGACGGCGGCGGCGAGCGGGTCGACGGCGCTCGCCTGCTCGCGCCGCTGCGGCCGCGCTCCCTGCGCGACTTCCTCGCCTTCGAGGGCCACATGAAGAACGCGCTGTTGCGGCTCGGCCGCCCGATCCCCGGCGAGTGGTACGACGTCCCCGCGTACTACAAGGGCATGCCGGACACGGTGATCGGCCCCGACGCCGAGGTCCCGTGGCCGGCGTGGACGGACAAGCTCGACCACGAGCTCGAGCTCGCCGCGGTCGTCGGGCGCGAGGTCCGCGACGCTTCGAGCGCGGACTGCATCTTCGGCTACACGATCTGGAACGACCTGTCGGCGCGCGACGTGCAGGCCCGCGAGCTGCCGGTCGGCATGGGCCCCGGCAAGGCGAAGGACTGGGACGGCTCGAACGTGCTCGGACCGTGCCTGGTCACCGCCGACGAGCTCGACGCCGGGAACCTGGCCATGCGCGTGCGCGTCAACGGCGAGCTGTGGGGCGAGGACAGCTCGGCCCACATGCATCACACGTTCGCCGACATGATCGCCTACGCGTCGCGCTCGCAGACGCTTTACCCGGGCGAGGTGCTCGGGTCCGGCACGGCGGCGGGCGGCTCCGGGCTGGAGCTCGACCGCTGGCTCGCGCCGGGTGACGTCGTCGAGCTCGAGATCGAGGGGATCGGCGTGCTGCGCAACCGCATCGGAACCAAGGGAGGCACCTGAATGGCCTACGTCGTCTGCGCCAAGTGGACCGCGAAGGAGGGGAAGGAGGACCGGCTCGCGGAGATCTGCGAGGAGATGACCGAGCCGTCGCGCGCCGAGCCGGCGAACCGCTTCTACCAGGCGCATCGCTCGCCCGACGTCCCGCGGCTGTTCTTCCTCTACGAGCAGTACGACGACGAGGCCGGCTACGAGGCGCACATGGCCTCTGAGCACTTCACGCGCCTCGTCAAGGAGGAGGCGATCCCGGACATCCTCGAGGCGCGCGAGCGGGAGTTCTACGAGACGCTATGAAGCTGGAGAACGAGTTCACGGTCCCGGCCCCGGTCGAGCAGGCGTGGGAGGTGCTGCTCGACGTCGAGCGCGTCGCGCCGTGCCTGCCGGGCGCCTCGATCGAGAGGTCCGAGGGCGACGAGCACAAGGGCACGATGACGATCAAGATCGGCCCGATCACCACCCGCTACGCGGGCACGGTCAAGATCGAGGAGGCCGACGAGGCGGCGCGCCGGGCGGTCATGCGGGCGCAGGCGCGCGACAGCCGCGGGCAGGGCACGGCCGCGGCCACGATCACGTCGTCGATGGAGCCGGTCGAGGGCGGTACGCGCGTGCGCGTGGAGACCGATATGCGGGTCACCGGCCCCGCCGCGCAGTTCGGGCGCGGCGTGATGCAGGACGTGAGCGCGAAGCTGATGACCCGCTTCGCGGACTGCCTCGCGTCCGAGATGGCCGGTGCCCCCGCCGCCGCCGCGCCGCCCGACGACACCGCACGTGTCGTCGGGCCGCGCAGCCCCGCCGCCGCGCCGCCCGAGGACACCGCACGTGTCGTCGGGCCGCGCAGCCCCGCCGCGACGCCGCCGCCCGGCCCGGCCGGCGACTCGGCGGAGGCGGCCGCCCGGCCCGCGCCCGCACCGCGCCCCGCGGAACCGCCGGCCGCACGGCCGTCGCCCGAGGTCCTGGACCTCGGCGAGGCGAGCCGCGAGGCGGTGCTCAAGCGTGCCGTGCCGGTCGCCGGCATCGCGCTGCTGCTCCTCCTGCTCCTGTGGAGGCGGCGCCGGTGAGCGAGCTCGACCGCTTCCGGCTCGACGGCCGGGTCGCCGTGGTCTCGGGCGGCTCGGGCGGGATCGGGTCGCGGCTGTGCGAGGCGCTGGCCGGCGTCGGCGCGCGGCTCGTCGTCATCGGGCGCGACGCCGAGCGCGCGTCGGCGGCGCTCGACGCCGCCGGCGGCGACGGGATCGCGGTCGCCGCCGACGTCACGAACCGCGAGCAGGCCGACAGCGCGCTCGACACCGCCATGCAGGCGTTCGGGCGCGTCGACGTGATCGTGAACGCGGTCGGCGGCGGCGCCGGCGGCGCGCTGTACCCGGCCGAGCGGTACCCCGAGGACGAGTGGGACCGCATGCTGGACCTCAACCTGCGCTCGGCGCTGCTGCCCACGCAGGCCGCCGCCCGCGCCATGATCGAGAGCGGCAGGGGCGGCCGCGTCCTGCATCTCTCCTCGGTACGGGGCCAGCTCGGCATCGACAACGGGTTCTCCGCGTACGTGGCGGCCAAGGGCGCGCTCGACGCGCTCACGCGCCAGCAGGCGACCGAGTGGGCCAAGCACGGCATCACCGTCAACGCGATCTCGCCGACGTTCGTCCGGACCCCGCAGGTGGAGGACCTCCTGGCGGACGACGCGTTCCGCGAAGCCCTCTACGACCGGATCCCGCTCGGCCGCATCGCCGAGACCGACGACGTCGTCGGAGCGGTGCTGCTCCTGTGCAGCGACGCGTCGGCGTTCATCACCGGCCAGGTCCTCACCCTCGACGGAGGCCTCACGGCTTGCCAGTGACCGACGCGCCGTTCATCCGCTCCAACCTGCGCGCGCAGATCAAGGACGTGATCCTGCAGCGCATCGTGACCGGCGAGTACCCGCCCGGCGCGCGGCTGGTGGAGACCCGGATCGCGCAGGAGCTCGGAGTCTCGCAGGCGCCGGTGCGCGAGGCGCTGCGCGACCTCGAGCAGCTCGGCTGCATCGTCCACGAGCCGTTCCGCGGCTGCTCGGTCAAGGCGTTCAGCGCCGCGGAGCTGCTCGAGGCCTTCCCGGTCCGCGCCGCGCTCGAGGCGCTCGCCGCGCGGCTCGCAGCCGAGCGCATGACCGAGGACGAGCTCCTGCTCCTGGCCGATCTGCTGGAGACGATGCGCCGCGCGGCCCGGCGCGGCGACGCGCACGACCAGTCGCAGGCCAACGCCTCCTTCCACGCCACCATCGTGCGCGCCGCACGCAACGCGACGCTCGAGCGCCAGTGGTCGTTCCTGGAGCCGTACTCGCGGACCTATCTGACGGTCTCCCAGCCGGGCCTCGACCTGCAGGCGCTGTCCGACCGCCACGTCCCGATCCTCGACGCACTGCGCGCCCGCGACGGCGACGCGGCCGCCGAGGCCATGCACCGACACCTGATGGATGCCGCCGAACTGCTGAAGGAGCCCGTGTGAGCCGCATCGTCGACCTCTCCATGCCCGTGCACATGGACATGCTGACCTTCCCGCGGGTCCCGCCGCCCGCGATGTGCGTCTACGAGAGCCACACGGAGTTCGCCGAGCGGATCGGCGCGGCCGCCCACGGGGTGGACTCGCTCACGGCCAGCTACCTGGTGGTGCAGAACGACCACGTCGGCACGCACCTCGACGCCCGCAAGCACATCGTCCCCGACGCCGGCGGGCCGGAGACGATCCCGCTCGAGTACTGCGTCTCCGACGGCGTCGTGCTCGACTTCACCGACCGCGCGCCGGGCGACATCATCAGCGCCGACGACATCGAGGCCGCGCTCGCGAAGATCGAGTACGGGGTCAAGGAGCGCGACATCGTGCTCATCCACACCGGCGCCGGCGCCTACAACACCGAGGAGCGCTACCGCACCGACCATCCCGGCATGAGCGCCGAGGCCACGCGCTGGCTGATCGACCGCGGCGTGCGGCTGATGGGCTGCGACGCCATCACGTTCGACCCGCCGGTGTGGGCGATGTTCGAGAAGAAGAAGTTCTGGGAGGCGCACCGGGTCATGTGGGACGAGGAGTACTGGCACCTGGAGAACCTCATGAACCTCGAGCAGATCGGCCGCCCGCACGGCTTCCAGCTGATCGTGATGCCGGTCAAGTGGGTCGGCACCACGGCCGCCCCCGTGCGCGCGGTGGCGATCGTGGAGGACTGAGCGTGCTGCGGTTCGACCACGAGTCGTGCACCGAGGTCGCGCGCGCGGGTGGCAAGGGCGCGTCGCTGGCGCGAATGACGGCGCTCGGCCTGCCCGTCCCGCCCGGCTTCGTGGTGCCCGCCGAGGCGCTCGTGGCCGCGCTCGGCGACGGTGGCACGGAGCTGCGGGCCGCGCTGCCCGATGCCGCCCGCGCGCAGGCGATCGTCGCCCGGGCCGATCCGCCGCCGGAGATCGCCGCGGCCTACGAGGCGCTCGGGGACGACCCGCCGGTCGCCGTGCGCTCGAGCGCCTGCGCCGAGGACTCCGAGGCCGCGTCCTACGCGGGCCAGCAGGAGACCTACCTGCACGTCCGCGGCGCGCAGGCCGTGGTGGACCGCGTCCGCGACTGCTGGGCGTCGTTCTTCTCCGAGCGCGCGATCTTCTACCGCGAGCAGAAGGGCTCGCTCGACGATCTCGGCATGGCGGTGGTCGTGCAGCGGATGGTGCGGGCGGACGTGGCGGGCGTCCTCTTCACCTGCGACCCCGTCCACCGGCGGCGCGACCGGATGGTGGTCGAAGCCGTGCTCGGGCTCGGCGAGGCCGCGGTCTCCGGCGCCGTGACCCCCGACCACTACGTGCTCAAGCGCGACGGCACGGTCAAGCGCGCGCAGGTCGCGCGCCAGCCATACGCGATCGTGCCGGTCGAGAGTGGCGGGACCGAGGAGCGAGAGCTGGGGGAGGAGGGCGCGGAGCCGAAGCTGGGGGAGGAGCAGCTGCGCGAGCTGGCGCGGATCGGCGACGACCTCGAGCGCCGCCTCGGAGGCCCGCAGGACATCGAGTGGGCGCTGGAGGGCGGCTCGATCTACGTCCTCCAAGCGCGGCCGGTGACCGCGTGAGCGGGCCAAGCAAGCATGGCGGGAAATCGGCTGACGCCGATTCCCTTGCGAGTTCGCTTCGCGAACATCGCGGTGAGGTTGCCCTATGAGCGAGCTCCTCGAGCGGTGCCGGGCGTGGATGGACGAGGTCCATCCGCACGCGCGCCACCTCGAGCGCACCCTGCACTGGCTGCTCGAGCTCGAGCCTGGCGCGAGCGAGGCGGCGCGGATCGCCGCCGCCACGCACGACGTCGAGCGCGCGTACCCGGACGCGTCGGCGGGCTGGGACTCGGCGCGCGATTGGGACTCGCCGGAGTACAACCGCTGGCACCAGGACCGCTGCGCCGACATGATCGCGGCCGGCCTGCTCGAGCGCGGGGCGAGCGAGGAGCTCGCGCACGAGGTGGCCGGGATCGTTCGCGTGCACGAGGAGGGCGGCTGGCCGGAGGCCGACCTCGTGCAGGCGGCCGACGGGCTGTCGCTGCTGGAGACGATGGCGCCGCTCATCGCCGACTGGGTCGAGGAGGGCCGGGCCCCGCGCGAGCGGGCGATGGGGAAGCTGCGCCACAGCGTCGAGCGCATCAGCGCCGACCTCCCTCGGGCGCGCGAGATCGGCGACGCGCTGCTGGCGCCGGCGCTGTCCCGCGTGCGGGCCGCGAACGCGCCGGACGAGGTGCGCCGGCTCGCGGGCATGATCCAGAGCGGCCGCATGCACCGCCTGGCGCGCGACCGCTTCCCGCGGATGCCGATCTGGCCGGGCCATCCGACGTTCGAGGTCCTTGCGTACCGCACGCCGCAGGGCCTGCGCGCGACCGGCGAGATCCCGTGGGGGCCGCCCAACGACGCCTGCCTGGGCTTCATGAGCGAGCTCGTGATGGGGACGACGCACTCCGGCGCCCACATCGACGCGCACGGGCACATGACGATCGGCTCCGAGGACCGCTGGCACGGCGGATCGGCGCGGACCGACCTCGGCGACTTCGGGCCGCTGAAGGGCGACGCCACCGAGATCCCGCCGCTGTGGCGGCGCGGCGTGCTGTACGACGTCCCGGGGTTCCGCGGCGTGGAGTCGCTGGGGGCGGGCGAGCCGGTGGACGCCGAGGAGCTCGAGACGATCGAGGCGGAGCACGGCGTCGCGGTTGGCGAGGGCGACGTGGCGCTCGTGCGCACCGGCTATCTCGCCCACTGGCCGGACCCGGACGCCCTCGCCGCCCACCGCGGCGCCGGCCCCGACATCTCCGCGGCGCGGCTGCTCGCCGACCGCGGCGTGCTCGCCGTGGGCTCCGACACCGAGACGTTCGAGGTCCAGCCGGCGCCCGACCGCGGCACGCCCGCGAACCCGCAGCCGGTCCACACGCTGCTGCTGATCGAGCGCGGGATCTACATCCTCGAGAGCCTGGACCTGGAGGGCCTCGCGCGCGCGGGCGTGCGGGAGTTCCTGTTCGTGGCGCTCCCGCTCGCGATCCGCGGCGCGACCGGCTCGATGGTCGACCCGGTGGCGATCACGTGAGGGCGCTCGTCGTCACCGAGCCGAACGTGTTCGGCGTGCAGGACGTCGAGCGGCCGTCGCCGGGGCCGCACGAGGTGCTCTGCAGCGTGCGGGCGATCGCCATCTGCGGCACCGACCCGCACATCATCCAGGGCCACTACCCGGGGTTCTGGCCGCAGGGGTGGCCGCTGATCCCCGGCCACGAGTGGTGCGGCGACGTCGTCGAGCTGGGGCCGGGCGCGGCGGAGCTCGGGTGGGAGGTCGGCACCCGCGTGGCGGGGACGTCGCACGCCGCGTGCGGCTTCTGCCGCAAGTGCGTCGAGGGCCGGTACAACATCTGCGAGCGGTTCGGCGACCTGCGGGTGCACCAGCAGTACGGCCACAACGTGGACGGCGCGTACGCCGAGTACGTCGTGCACTCGATCAAGAGCGTGTTCCCGGTGCCCGACGCGCTGTCGGACGAGGAGGCGGCGATGCTCGACCCCGCCGCCATCGCCCTGCACACCGTCAAGCGCGGCGGTCACGCGCCGGGGGACACTGTCGTGGTCGTCGGGCCGGGCGTGATGGGGCTGCTGGTGGCGGAGTTCGCGCGCGCGCTCGGCGCCGGGCGCGTGATCGTGGTGGGGCGGGGCGCGCGGCTGGAGAAGGCGGCGTCGCTCGGGCACGAGACCGTCGACTTCACGGCCGGCGACCCGGTCGAGGCCGTGCGGGCGATGACCGGCGGGCTCGGTGCCGAGGTTGCGCTCGAGTGCTCCGGCGACGCCGCCGCGCTCGGGCAGTGCTGCGAGCTGCTTCGCAAGGGCGGGCGGGTCGCGATCATCGGGATCCCGATGGAGCCGGCGTCGATCCCGCTGCAGCGCGTCGTGCTCGACGAGATCGACGTCGTCGGCGTGCGCGCGGCGGCGGGCGAGATGCCCCAGGCGATCGCGCTCGCGGCGGCCGGGCGGGTCCGGCTCCGCGAGCTGATCACGCACCGCTTCCCGCTCGAGGACTTCGCGGAGGCGTACGAGACGTTCACCGAGCGCCGCGACGGCGCGCTGAAGGTGATCGTGACGCCGTGAGCGGGCCAAGCAAGCATGGCGGGGAATCGGCTGACGCCGATTCCCTTGCGAGTTCGCTTCGCGAACATCGCGGGGTTGCCCTATGAGCGTGTCCGCGCCCGCCAGGAGCGGTCTGGCGCTGCTGGCGGCGCTGTTCGTCGCGGCGCTCGCGCTGCGCCCGCAGCTCGTCGGCGTCGGGCCGCTGCTCCCGGACATCGAGGCGGACCTCGCCGTCTCGCACGCCGTCGCCGGGCTCCTCGCCACGATCCCGGTGTTCTGCATGGGCGTGTTCGCGCCGGCGGCCGGGCCGCTGGCCGGGCGGCTCGGCGTCCGCACCGCGGTCGCGGCCTGCGTGGCGGCGGTCGCGGTCTTCGGCCTCGTGCGAGTCACCGTTCCGGGGATCGCGCCGGTGCTGCTCTTCACCGTGCCGGTGGGCGTCGGCATGGCGATGGCCGGCGCGCTGCTCCCGGTCGCGGTCAAGGCGCGGTTCCCGACGCGGCCCGCGTTCGCGAACGGCGTCTGCACCACCGGGCTGAACCTGGGGACGGCGGTGTCGTCGGCGCTCGCGGTGCCCGCCGCGGCGGCGTTCGGCGGCTGGCGCGGCGCGCTCGCCGCCTTCTCGGCCGTGACCGTCCTCTTGCTGGCGGGATGGCTGTTCCTGAGTCGCGGGGAATGGAGCGAGCGGGCGGTCGCTCGCACGCCGCCGCTGCCGGTCCGGCGGGCGATCGTGTGGGTGATCGTCGCCGTCTTCGGCCTGCAGTCGGTGGTCTTCTACGGCATCGTGGCGTGGGTGCCCGACGCGTTTCAGGAGCGCGGCTGGAGCGCGGGGACCGCCGGCGCGCTGGTCGCCGTGTTCGGCCTCGCGGCGCTGCCGGGCGGGCTCGGCATCCCGTGGCTGGCGGACCGCGGCGGGTCCCGGCGGCTGTGGCTCGCGAGCTGCTCCGCCCTGGTCGCGGTCGCGACGTTCGGCGTGGCGGCGATCCCGTCGCTGGGCTTCGCGTGGGCGACGCTCGCGGGCGCGGCGATCGGTGCCGTGTTCCCGCTCTGCCTCGCGATGTGCCTCGACGTGTCCCGCGAGCCGGGGGAGGCGGGCGCCGCGGTCGCGCTCGTCTACCTCGGCGGCTACGTGCTGGCCTCGCTGGCGCCGTTCGGCCTCGGCGCCGTGCGCGACGCCACCGGCTCGTTCGCTACGAGCCTGTGGCTGCTGGTCGGGACCGCGCTGGTGCTGCTGGCGTGCTGTGCTCCGCTGACCGCCGACCGGTTGAGGCCCGCATGAGCGGCGCTCCGGTCTTCCTCTCGTGCGCGATCACCGGCGGCATGAGCGTGCCGTCGCAGAGCGCGGCGATCCCCGTGACGCCGGATGAGATCGTCGACTCGGCGGTCGGCGCGCACGCGGCGGGCGCGGCGATCGTGCACATCCACGTGCGCGAGCCGGAGACCGGAAAGCCGAGCGCGGACCTCGGGCTCTTCCGCGAGGTGCTGACCGGGATCGGCGAGCGCTGCGACGCGATCGTCCAGCCGACGACGGGCGGCGGGGTGGGGATGACGATCGACGAGCGCGCGCGCGTGGTCACCGAGCTGCGGCCGGAGATGGCCACGTTCAACTGCGGCTCGTTCAACTTCGGGATCTTCAAGGTCCGCCACCGGCCGGAGATGGCGCCCTGGGAGGTGGAGTATCTCGAGGGCACGCGCGACTACGTGTTCCGCAACACGTTCGCGGACATGGAGCGGCTGTCCGAGCGCTTCCGCGAGGCCGGGACCAAGCCCGAGTACGAGGTCTACGACGTCGGCCACCTCTACAACCTCGGCCACCTGGCAGACGCCGGGCTCGTCGACGTCCCGATCCACGTCCAGTTCGTGCTCGGGGTGCTCGGCGCGAACGCCGCGACGCTCGAGCAGCTCCTCCACATGCACCGCACCGCCGTGGCTCTGTTCGGGTCCGACTTCACGTGGTGCACGGCCGGCGTCGGCTATCCGGCCGAGTTCCATCTCGCCGCCGCGGCGCTGACGATGGGCGGCCACATGCGGGTCGGGCTGGAGGACAACCTGCGGGTCGAGCTCGACCGCCGCGCGGGCTCGAACGCCGAGCTCGTGGAGAAGGCGCTGGCGCTCGCGCGGCTGCTCGACCGGTCTCCCGTGGGGGCCGCCGAGGCGCGTGATCTGCTCCGGATCCGTTGATACGATCGGCACATGCCGCAGCGCCGTTCGCGGATGCTCGCCACGCTCTCGGAGACGTTCTGGATCCTCGTGCTCGCGATCGTGGTGCTGTTCGCGTTCTTCGTCGCGCTCGGGGCGTTCGAGCCGGGTGAGGTGGTCATCCTGACGGTCGTCGTGATCCTGCTGGCGTTCCTGTGGATCGCGCACGCGGTCTGGGACTCCCGCCACCGCGATCCCCACGACCCGGCCGTCATGCGCGCGCGCGAGCGGCGCGGGTTCTGACCCTCCAGCCCGACATCCAGGCCGTCCTCGACGGCATGAACGCCGTGCCCGGCCCGCCCGCGCACGAGGTGCCGGTGGAGGAGGCCCGGGCGGCGCATGCCGCCGAGACCGAGCGGCTGTGCGGGCCCGGGGAGCCGGTCGCCGAGGTCCGCGACTTGACGGTGCCGTCGGCGGGCGGCGACATCCCGGTGCGGACGTACCGGCCGCACGACCACTCCGGGGGCGTCGTCGCCTACCTGCACGGTGGCGGCTGGGTCATGGGCACGCTCGACAGCTACGACACGCCGCTGCGCGCGCTCGCGAACGCGTCCGGGGCGGTGGTGGCGGCGGTCGACTACCGGCTCGCGCCCGAGCATCGCTTCCCGGCGGCGCTCGACGACTCGCTGGCCGCGATCCGCTGGCTCGCGGGGAACGTCGGAGAGCGGGTGGCCGTGGCCGGCGACAGCGCCGGCGGCAACCTCGCGGCCGTGGCCGCGCGGCGCCTCCGCGGCGAGCTGCCGCTGCGGGCCCAGGCCCTCATCTATCCCGTGATCGACTCGGCGCTCAACACGCCCTCCTACCGTGAGTTCTCGGACGGGCACGGGCTTAGCGCCGCCAGCATGCGCCGGTTCTGGAACCTCTACCTCGACGGGGCGTCCGGCGAGGACCCCGACGCGTCGCCGTCGCGCGCCACCGACCTGGCCGGGGTGGCACCGGCCTACGTGCTGACCGCCGACGAGGACGTGCTGCGCGACGAGGGCGAGGCGTACGCGCGGGCGCTACGCGAGGCGGGCGTGCAGACCGAGCTCGTGCGCTGGCCGGGCACGATCCACGGCTTCTTCCGCTGGCTCGCCGTCGCGGGCGCCCCGCGCGAGGCGATCGACGCCGTCGGCGCGGCCCTGCGACGGGCGCTCGAGCGCTGACGCGATACCGTCCTCGCCCATGGCAGTGACCACAGCGACGACCCGCTTCTGGCACCCGTTCGCCGACATGGGCGCGGTGAGCGAGCGCGAGCTCGTCATCGAGCGCGGCGAGGGCGTCCACGTCTACGACACCGACGGCAACCGCTATCTCGACGCCACCGCGAGCCTCTGGTACGCGAACCTCGGGCACTCGCGGCCCGAGATCGCCGACGCCGTCGCCAAGCAGCTCCGCACGCTCCCGGCGTACTCCACGTTCGGCAACTTCGGCAACCGCCCCGCCAACGAGGTGTGCGAGCGCCTCGCCGCGCTCGCCCCGATGGACGACGCCCGTGTGTTCCTGGCCTCGGGCGGCGGGGACGCGATCGACACCGCGGCCAAGATCGCGCGCCGCCACTGGGTGCTGGCCGGCCGGCCGGAGCGCACGCACCTGATCTCCCGCTCGCACGGGTACCACGGCACCCACGGCTTCGGGACCAGCATCGGCGGCATCGAGGCCAACACCAGCAACTGGGGCCCGCTGGTGCCGGACGTCTCGAGCGTCCAGCACGATTCGCTGGCCGCGCTCGAGGCCGAGATCCTGCGCGTCGGGCCGGAGCGCGTGGCGGCCTTCTTCTGCGAGCCGGTGATCGGCGCCGGCGGCGTGCGGCTGCCGGTGGAGGGCTACATCGAGGGCGTAGCCGACCTGTGCGCCGAGCACGACGTCCTGCTGGTGGTCGACGCCGTCATCTGCGGCTTCGGCCGGCTCGGGACCTGGTTCGGGATCGAGCGCTGGGAGGACGTACGGCCGGACCTGATCACGTTCGCCAAGGGCGTCACCTCGGGCTACCTGCCGCTCGGCGGCGTCATCGCATCCGGCCGGGTCGCCGCTCCGTTCTTCGACGAGCCCGGCGGCCCGATGCTGCGCCACGGCGCGACGTACGCCGGCCACCCGACGGTCTGCGCGGCGTCGCTCGCCGTGCTCGACATCTACGAGCGCGAGGACATCATCCCGCGCGGGCGCGTGCTCGAGCGCCCGCTGGCGGACGCGCTGGCGCCGCTGGCGTCGCACCCGGCGGTCGCCGAGGTGCGCGCCGGGCTCGGCCTGCTGGGCGCGGTCCAGCTCGCCGACGACGTGCTCGAGCGCGACCCGGGCGCCGTCGCCAAGGTGGCGGAGGGAGCGCGCGCGGCCGGCGTCCTCCTGCGGCCGCTGCTCGGCTCGCTGGCGGTCTCGCCGCCGCTCGTCGTCGAGCAGGAGCACCTCGACCAGATCGCCGAGGGCTTCCGCGCCGGCCTCGACCGGGTCGCTCGTGACTGACACGTCGTGGCACACGGCCGAGTTCCCCGAGCTGCGCTCGGGGCCTCCGTGGGTGACCGAGGAGATGATCGCCGCACAGCCGGCCGCGGTCCGCGACCTGCTCGACACGCCGCCCGAAGGGGTGGACGCCGTGGCCGCCGCGATCGGCGACGGGGCGGTCACGGTTGTTGGGTGCGGGACGTCGGAGCACGCGGCGATGGCGGTCGCGGCGCTGATCGACGAGGCGCTCGGCGGCGGCTGGCCGCCGCGCGCGATCTCGCGGCAGTCGCTCGACGCCGCCGAGCGGCCGCAGACCGGCGGCGTCTGCATCGGCATCTCTCACGACGGCGGGACGCGCGCGACCACGCTCGCGCTGGAGGCCGCGGCTGCCGGCGGGGCCGTGACGGCCCTGGTGACGAGCCGTCCGGACGGCCCGGCCGCCGGTCCGGCCCAGCACGTGCTCTTCACCCCGGTGCACGACGACTCGTGGTGCCACACGGTGGCGTACACGTCGTCGATCGCGGTCGGCGCGGCGCTGGCGCGCGGGCTCGGCCTCTCGGTTCCGACCGGCGCCGAGGCGGAGGAGCTCCTGCGCGCCCAGATCAATCGAAACCCGGCGGCCGCCGCGCTCGCGGGCGCCGACCGCGTGCTGTGCACGGGCTTCGGCGTCGATCTCGTGACGGCTCACGAGCTGGCGCTCAAGCTCGCCGAGGGAGCGCGAGTCCCGACGGCCGCGCTGCACCTCGAGTCGCTGCTGCACGGGCATCTGGCCGGAGAGGACGCCCGCACCGCGGTCGTGCTGGTGGAGAGCGACCCGGGCGCGCCGCGCATCGACCGCCGGGCGGCGCTGGCCGCGGCGGCGGTCGGCGAGATCGGGATGCCGGTGTTGACGCTGCTGCCGCCCGAGGGCATCCCGGGCTCGGTCGCACGGCTCCTGGCCGGCGCCGCGGCGCTCCAGAGCCTCACGGTCGCGCTGGCCGCGGAGCGGGGCGTCAACCCGGACCTCATCCGTCGCGAGGAGGAGCCCTACCGGCGTGCGGGCGCGGTCGGCGAGGGCTCCTGGTAGCTCTCGCCGCGCGGCGGGACGAACTTCGGCATGTAGGGAGGCGGGTTCGACCGCCGCGGCGGGTCGACCGCCCGGTTAATACGCCTCAGCCGTATTAACCGAGCGCTCGGCGGTCGAGTGTTGAGTTTTCCGCCTTGAGGGGGGAAAACCGAGCGGTCGACCCTCGGAGGCGAACGAACCCGCCTCCCTACATGCCGAAGTTCGTCCCGCCGCGCCGCCGACGTTCATCCCGCCGCGCCGCCGACGTTCGTCCCGCCGCGCGACTCAGGCAGCGCGCGCTGCCGCGGCGCGCGACGACCCCGGAGCGGGGAGGGCCGCGGAAGGCGGCGCGATGTCGAGGTACTGGCGGAACGCCCAGTGCGACACGGCTCGGCGGCCGAACAGCCGCACCAGCGCGTTCATCGGCGCCCCGTGCAGGCGCCGGACCGACTGCTGCGCCGCGTACATGCACGCGAACGGCAGCCGGTGCGACGCCGAGAACTCCCCGTACCGCCGCAGCGCTGCCCCGAGCCGTCTGGCGCCCATCGAGCGCCGCTCGCAGTTCGCGCCCGCAGGCGACCCCGAAGTACAGCGCCGTCCGGATCCCCTCGGCGGTCATGGGCAGGCAGTGGCCGGCCGAGTCGCCCACGAAGAACACGCCGTCCTCGGTCGCGGGCCGGAGCCGGTGGGGGATCCAGTTGCCCTGGAAGCGCACGGCGTCCGCCGACACGTCGTCCGCCAGCAACAGCGTCGGGTCCTTGACGTGCAGCCGGGGATCGAACGACCCGACGCCGATCCGCAGCTCGTCGCGCGCCGGGAACGACCAGCCGTAGCCAGGCGAGATGTAGCGGCGGTCGAGCCACAGCTCGAGGTCGGCGCCGCGCCCCGCCGGGTGGACCTCCAGCCCACGCGAGAGCGCAGCGTCGGGCGGCTGCACGTTCAAGCCGGCGCCGAGCACGCGCCGCCACCCGAGCGCGTCGACGATCAAGGGCGCCGACACATCCCCGCGATCGGTACGCACCACGTTCCCGGTCCGCCTGTCCACCTTCGCGGTCTCGAAGACCGCATCGCCGCTCTGCTCCCACAGCAGGCGGCACAAGGTCCGGTAGTCGAACGTCGAGAACGTCCACGGCAGCGCCCACCGCGCGGTGCGCTGCGGGGTGTGGACGAGCAGCGACCCGAACGTCTGGCGGATCGATTCAGAGAGCCCCAGGTTCTCCAGCCACTCGGTCGGCGCCGCGCACGCCGAGGTCTGCCGCTCGCCGATCTCGTACCGGTCCAGGACCAGCACCTTCGCGCCGCTCGCCCGCAGCTCGCGCGCCACGGCCAGGCCGGCGAACGAAGCACCGCAGATCAGGACGTCGGCGGCGGCGTCCGAGGCGAAGCGCGTGCGCTCGGCGCCGCGCTTTGTTGCACGGACGGGCATAACAGGGGATCGCTACAGTATCTGGCCGCTAATGGAAGCCACAATGACCCCTCCAACCACCGACACCGACGCGAAGATCGTCGAGGGCTCCGACGGGATGCTGCTCGAGATCGACGGCCGCATCGTTCCCAACTATGACGCCACGATCGTCCCCTTCGAGGAGGGCGACGTCGTCACCGGCAAGGTGGTGCGGATCGACAAGGACGAGGTCCTCGTCGACATCGGTTACAAGAGCGAGGGAGTCATCCCGTCCGGGGAGCTGTCGATCCGCAAGTCGGTCGACACCTCGGAGGAGGTCGAGATCGGCGAGGAGGTCGACGCGCTGGTCCTCACCAAGGAGGACCAGGACGGCCGGCTGATCCTGTCCAAGAAGCGCGCCCGCTTCGAGCGCGCCTGGCGCCGCATCGAGGCCGCCGCCGAGTCCGGCGAGCCGGTCATCGGCGCCGTGATCGAGGTCGTCAAGGGCGGCCTGATCATCGACCTCGGGGTCCGCGGCTTCCTGCCCGCGTCGCTCGTCGACATCCGGCGCGTGCCGAACCTCGACGAGTACCTGGGCCAGAACATCCAGTGCAAGGTGATCGAGCTCAACCGCTCGCGCAACAACGTGGTGCTCAGCCGCCGCGCGGTGCTCGAGGAGGAGCGCAAGGAGCAGCGCCAGGCGATCCTGGAGCGCCTCCAGCCCGGCCTGATCATCGAGGGCCAGATCTCCAACATCGTCGACTTCGGCGCCTTCGTGGACCTCGACGGCATCGACGGCCTGATCCACATCTCCGAGCTGTCGTGGTCGCACGTGAACCACCCGAGCGAGATCCTCTCGATCGGCGACACCGTGCAGGTCAAGGTGCTCGACATCGACCGCGACCGCCAGCGCATCTCCCTGGGCCTCAAGCAGACCCAGGAGGACCCGTGGCAGCGCGTGGTCGACACCTACAACGTCGGCGACGAGCTCGAGGGCACGGTGACCAAGGTGGTCGCGTTCGGCGCGTTCGTGGAGATCATGGACGGCGTCGAGGGCCTCGTGCACATCTCGGAGCTGGCGCAGCAGCACGTCGAGAACCCGCGCGAGATCGTCCAGCCCGGCGACGACGTGAAGGTCAAGATCCTCGAGATCGACTCCGAGCGCCGCAGGCTCTCGCTGTCGATCAAGCGCGTCGAGGGCCAGGTGCTTCCGCGCCGCCCGCTGGCCGACGCGGGCGACCTCGAGAACGTGCCGGAGCTCGGCCTGTCCGAGGACGTGTTCGCCGCCCAGGCGCCTGATACGGCGCCGGTCGAGGAGCCGGTCATCGAGGGCGACGTGACCGAGATCGAGCCGGCCGACGAGGCGCCGGCTGAGGAGGCCCCGGCCGCGGAGGCCGAAGAGGCGCCTGCCGCGGAGGCCGAGGAGGCGCCTGTCGCCGAGGCCGAAGAGGCGCCGGCCGCCGAGGCTGACGAGCCGCCGGCCACGGAAGCCGAAGCGTCCCCTGTCGCGGAAGCCGAAGAAGCACCTGCCACCGAGGGCGAAGAGGCCCCGGCCGCCGAAGCCGACTCGGAGCCCGACGAAGAGTCCTGAGCCCGCCGCCGTTCGTCGGTCTGACCGGCGGTATCGGCGCCGGCAAGTCTGAGGCCCTGGCGGCGCTCGGCCGCCTCGGTGCCGCCACCCTGTCGGCCGACGCGGTGGTGCACGAGCTCTACCGCGATCCGGAGGTGCGCGCCGCAGTCGTCGCCCGCTGGGGCGATGAGGTCGCGCCCGACGGGGTGGTCGACCGCCACGCCGTCGCCCGCCGGGCGTTCGCGACGCCCGAGGACCGCGCCTGGCTGGAGGGGCTGATCTGGCCGAAGGTCGGCGAGCGGATTGCGGAATGGCGCGCGATCGAGTCCACCCGCGAGCCGCCGCCGCCCGCGCTCGTGGTCGAGGTGCCGCTCCTGTTCGAATCCGGAGGCGATTCCGCCTACGATGCGACCATCGCAGTCGTCGCGGACGACGAGGTCCGCGCCGCTCGGGCGGCCGCTCGCGGGCATGAGGCGGTCGACGAGCGGACGGCGCGCCAGCTGTCTCAGCAGGAGAAGGCGCATCGTGCGACGTATGCCGTCCACAACTCCGGATCGATCGCCGATCTCGAGAACACACTGTCCACGATCCTTGCCAAGCTGAACTCGTGAGCGCACACACCCAGGCACGCACCGCCACGCGCCGCCGGCCGACCCGGCGCCCCGCGCGCGGCCGAGTGATGCGCCGCCGCGTGCTGCTGCTCGCGTTCGTCGTGGCCGCCACCGCGGTCGTGATGGCGATCCTGTCGCCGTGGGCGGACAAGGCAGTGCAGGAGATCAAGCTCCCGCTCCGGCACGACGACATCATCCGCCAGCAGGCGAACGACAAGAACCTCGACCCGTCGCTGATCGCGGCGGTGATCTACGTCGAGTCCCGCTTCCGCGACCAGACGTCGCACGCCGGCGCCAAGGGCCTGATGCAGATCTTGCCCTCGACGGCGGACTACATCGCGCGCAAGTCCGGCGGCACCGAGTTCGTCCAGGGCGACCTCGCCGACCCGCAGATCAACATCGCATACGGGTCGTGGTACCTGCGCTACCTGCTCGAGCGCTACCACGGCAACACGATCCTCGCCCTGGCGGCCTACAACGCGGGTGAGGGCAAGGTCGACGAGTGGTGGCGCAACGCGTCCGCCCGCGGCGAGAAGTTCCGCGTCGCCGACCACATCCCGTTCGCGGAGACGCGCGGCTACGTGTCGAAGGTGCTCAGCGCCCGCCGCGACTACCGTCGCGAATACCGGGCCGAGCTCGGGCTCTGACTACCGGTCGAGCAGCGCCGCCGCCGCACGCGCGTAGGCGTCGATGTCCAGCTCGTCGCCGAACACGCTCACCTGGATCAGCAGTCCCTGCAGGAGCGAGATCGCGAGCGTCGCGACCTCGCGGGGCTCGACCCCCGGGCCGAGCTCGCCCCGATCCTGGGCCGCGCGCGCGAGCGACTCGAAGCCGCCTCGCGCCTGCCCGATCCCGGACCGGACCGCCGCGTTGAGCTGGGGGTCCCGCTGCTGCTCGCCGACTAGGTGCGGGAAGATGCGCGCGCGCTCGACGACGGTGCCCAGCTCGAACGCGCGGTAGCGGTCGATCAGCTCCGCGAGCGCCTCGCCTGGCCGGCGCGGCCGGCCCTCGGGCAGCGGCTCGTTGAACAGGGGAGCGGACTCGGCGAGGAAGCTCATCATCGCGCCGACGATCGATCGGACGAGCTCGTCCTTACCCGCGAAGTAGCTGTACACCGCGCCCGGACTGAGATCCGCCTCGCGGAAGATGTCCTGCATCGTCGTCCGGTGGAACCCCTGCTGGGCGAAGCAGCGCAGGGCGGCGGAGAGGATCTGGCGTCGCCGCGCTTCGACGTGCTCTTCGGTGACCTTCGGCATCGGGTGCTCGATTCTAGCTTGACGGAGAACGGTCATTACAGTATAAAGAACGAACATTCGTTTTCTACCGCTGATCGGACTCCCCATGACATCCACCACGACGCATCGGAACCGCTGGAAGATCCTCGCCGTGCTGTCGCTGTCGCTCGTGATCATCGGGCTCGACAACACGGTCATGAACGTGGCGTTGCCGAGCATCCAGGAGGAGCTTGGAGTCTCCGGCTCCACCCTGCAGTGGATCGTCGACGCTTACATGCTGGTCTTCGCCGGGCTCCTGCTCGCCGCCGGGAACCTCGGTGATCGCCGGGGGCGCAAGCGCGCGCTCCAGGGCGGCCTGCTGATCTTTGGGCTCGCGAGCGTCGCCGGCGCATTCGCGACCACCGGCACGCAGCTCATCGCCGCACGGGCGGCGATGGGGATCGGCGGTGCGCTGATCATGCCCTCGACCCTCTCGATCATCATGGACGTCTTTCCCAAGGAGGAACGCGGGAAGGCGACCGCCGTCTGGTCCGCGATGGCGGCCGTCGGCATCGGGCTCGGGCCGCTCATCGGCGGCACCTTGATCGAGATCTCCTCCTGGCCCGCGATCTTCTGGATCAACGTCCCGGTCGTGCTGGCCGCGCTCGCGTTCGGCACGCGGCTGGTGCCCGAGAGCCGGGACCCGAGCCCCGGCGCCCTCGACATGCCGGGCGTGCTGCTCTCGATCGCCGGTCTCGGCACGTTCGTCTGGGCCGTCATCGAAGCGCCGGAGCGCGGCTGGACCGACGGGCTCGTGCTCGGCGCCTTCGCCGCCGCCGTCGCGCTCGGCGCGTTGTTCATCCGCCGCCAGCTCCGCACGCGCGACCCGCTGCTCGACCTCTCGCTGTTCAAGCGGCCGGCGTTCTCGCTCGGCTCGCTCGCGATTTCGTCGACGTTCTTCGCGCTCTTCGGGACGATCTTCCTGATGACGCAGTACCTGCAGGTCGTGCAGGGGCGGTCCGCCATCGAGACCGGCCTCGTGATGCTCCCGCTCGCGTTCGGCCTCGTCATCGGGTCGGGCGTCAGCCACAAGCTCAACGCGAAGCTCGGCACGCCGCGGCAGCTCTTCGGCGCCATGGTGCTCGTCGCGCTCGTGATCGGCAGCGTGGCGCTGTGGCAGCCCGACACCGCGGTCTGGGTCGTGGCGCTGTTCTTCTTCGCCGTCCCGCTCGGGATGGGCAACGTGATGGCGCCGGGAACCCGGTCCGTGATGAGCGCGGTGCCCGAGGCGAAGGCGGGCGTCGGATCCGCGATGAACGACCTCAACCGGCAGGTGGCGGGCGCCCTGGGCGTCGCGGTCATCGGCTCGATCTCGAGCTCGGTCTACTCGTCGCAGGTGGAGTCCGCCACCGCGGGCCTGTCGCCCGAGCACGCCCATACGGCGATGGACTCGATCGGCGGCGCGGCCGGCGTCGCGGCGCAGCTCCCGGCCGGGGCGGGCGATGCGCTCATGGCCGCCGCCAACGGCGCGTTCACGGACGCCCTGGGCCTGGCGCTGCTGGTCGGCTCGGCCGTCACGCTCATTGGCGCGGCGCTCGTCCGGCGCCACCTGCGCGACGACCGCGGCACGGTGCTGGTCGCCGAGCCGGCTCCCGTGCCCGCGTCATAGGCTGACGGCATGAACAACCGGAAGCTCGGCCGGACCGGCCTGGACGTCTCGGAGGTCGGGTTCGGCGCGTGGGGCATCGGCGGCTCGCTGTGGCTCGGCGCCGAGGACGACGAGTCGCTGCTCGCGCTCAACCGCGCCATCGACTGTGGCATCACCCTGATCGACACCGCGCTCGGCTACGGCAACGGGCACAGCGAGGAGCTCGTCGGCCAGGTGGTGCGCGAGCGCGACGAGCCGGTGCACGTCTCCACCAAGGTCCCGCCCAAGAACGGCCGCTGGCCGGCGCCGGACGGCATCGACCCCGACGAGGCGTTCCCGGCCGACCACGTGCGCGAGTGCACCGAGCGCAGCCTGCGCAACCTCGGGCTCGAGACCATCGACGTCCAGCAGTTCCACGTGTGGTCCGACGAGTGGTCCGGCCGCGGGAGCTGGCAGCAGGCGATCGAGGAGCTCAAGTCGGAGGGCAAGATCCGCGCCTTCGGCGTCTCGATCAACGACCACCAGCCCGCCAACGCGCTGCGGCTGATCGAGAGCGGGGTGGTCGACACCGTGCAGGTGATCTACAACGTCTTCGACCAGTCGCCCGAGGACGAGCTGCTGCCCGCGTGCGCCGAGCACGGGATCGGCGTGCTGGCGCGCGTGCCGTTCGACGAGGGCGCGCTGACCGGCCGGATCGGGCCCGACACCGAGTTCCCGGACGGCGACTTCCGCAACCGCTACTTCCGCGACGACCGCAAGCAGCAGGTGGCCGAGCACGTGCAGGCGATCCTCGACGACCTCGGCATCGAGCGCGATCGGCTGCCCGAGGTCGCGCTGCGCTACATCCTGTCCCACCCCGCCGTGTCCGCCGCCATCCCGGGCATGCGGACCGTCCGCAACGTCGAGCGCAACTGCGCGGTCGGCGACGGCCGCGGGCTGCCCGACGAGCAGGTCGCCGCTCTCAAGCGCCACCGCTGGGACCGCAACTTCTACAAGTGACTCATGGGCGCCGTCGTGGGAGCGGCCGGCGGCGCTCGCGCGCGAGCCGGCCGTTGCGCTCGGGATGGTCCTCCGGCCGCGGCTCCTCCGGCGGCGGCTCGGCGGCCGCCGCGCGCTCGCGATCCTCGGCTCGCCCGACGAGGTAGAAGACGTACGCGACCCCGATCACGGCGATGATGCCCACCAGCGCGAGCACGGCAGCCGTCAACGTCGTCGACATACCGCGAGAATACGCCCGGTGAGCGAGCATGTCCTGCGTGAGCGGCTGGCGTCGCTGGACCTCGAGCAGAAGGTCCGGCTGTTGACGGGCGCCGACTTCTGGGCCCTGCACGACGAGCCTGCCGCCGGCCTGCGCCGGCTCGTGACCTCCGACGGGCCCGCCGGCGTGCGCGGCGAGCTGTGGGACGAGCGCGAGCCGTCGGCCAACGTGCCGTCGCCGACGCTGCTGGCGGCGACCTGGGACGAGGCGCGGATCGAGCGGCTCGGGCGGCTGCTGGCGGCCGAGGCGCGGCGCAAGGGCGTCGACGTCGTGCTGGCCCCGATGGTCAACCTGCACCGCACGCCCTACGGCGGGCGCCACTTCGAGTCGTTCGCCGAGGACCCGCTGCTGACCGCCCGCATCGGCGCCGCCTACGTGCGCGGCCTCCAGGCCGAGGGCGTCGCAGCCACGGTCAAGCACTTCGTCGCCAACGACTCCGAGACAGAGCGCTTCACGCTCGACGCCCGCGTCGGCGAGCGGGCGCTGCGGGAGCTGTACCTGGCGCCGTTCGAGACGATCGTGCGCGACGCCGGCTGCTGGACCGTGATGGCCGCCTACAACGGCGTCAACGGCTCGACGATGACCGAGTCGCCGATGCTCCAGGACGTCCTGCACGACGAGTGGGGCTGGGACGGCCTCGTGATGTCCGACTGGATGGCCGCGCGGTCGACCGAGGGCGCCGGCAACGCCGCGCTGGACCTCGCGATGCCGGGACCCGACGGGCCGTGGGGCGATGCGCTCGTCGCCGCCGTCCGCGACGGGCGGGTCAGCGAGGAGGCGGTCGACGCCAAGGTCCTGCGGCTGCTGCGGCTGGCTGCCCGGGTCGGCGCGCTCGAGGGCGTCGAGCCCGCCGCGCTGCCCGCCCGGCCATGGAGCGACGAGGAGATCGCCGCCGAGCTTCGCTCCACGGCAGCCGCCGGCTTCGTCCTCACCCGGAACGACGGCACGCTCCCGCTCGAAGGCCGGCCGTCGGTCGCCGTGCTGGGGCCGAGCGCGGCCGTGGCCCGCACGCTCGGCGGCGGCAGCGCGACCGTGTTCCCGCCCTACACGGTGTCGCCGCTCGAGGGACTCCGTGCCGCCGGCCTCGAAGTCACTCATGCAAGGGGCGTGCGCGCGCACACCCGGATTCCGGCGGCGGCGCCCGAGCTGCTGCCGGACGGTGTCCACGTCCGGTTCCTCGACGCCGAGGGGGACGAGCTCGGCTCCGAGCATCGCCACGCGGCGGCGTTCACGTGGCTCGGCACGCTCCCGCCGGGCACCGCGGAGATCGAGCTGAAGGCCCGGCTGCGGCCGGATGCGCACGGCGAGCACGTGGTCGGCGTGACCGGCGTCGGCCATCACCGCCTCAGCCTCGACGGCGAGGAGCTGTTCGACCGCCGCGTCGACCTCACCCCCGGCGCCGACCTCGGCGAGGCCGTCCTGCGCCCCCCGCAGCACGGCGTCCCCGTGACCCTCGACGGCGAGCGCGAGCTGGTCGTGCGCTACGTCCCCGACCCGGGCCCGCTGGCCGCCGTCCACCTCAACGTCGACCCGCCGTTCGTCGACCCGGAGGCCGAGCTCGAGCGCGCGGTCGCGCTCGCACGCGAGGCCGACGTCGCGGTCGTCGTGGTCGGGACCAACGAGGAGGTCGAGTGCGAGGGCGTCGACCGCGACTCGCTCGCGCTGCCCGGCCGCCAGGACGAGCTCGTCGCCCGCGTGGCCGGCGCGAACCCGCGGACGGTCGTCGTGGTGAACGCCGGCGCGCCGGTGCTGCTCCCGTGGGCCGATGATGTCGCCGCCGTCCTGCTCGCCTGGTTCCCGGGGCAGGAGTTCGGCAACGCGCTCGCCGACGTCCTGCTGGGCGCGGTCGAGCCCGGCGGCCGGCTGCCGACCACCTGGCCGAAGACCGAGGCGGGCCTGCCGTCGACGAGGCCGGAGGACGGCGTCCTGGTCTACGACGAGGGCATCTTCGTCGGCTACCGCGCGTTCGAGCGCGACGGCCGCGAGCTGCTGTACCGGTTCGGGCACGGGCTCGGCTACACGACATGGGAGTACCTCGCCCTCGAGCCGGCCGGCGATCACGTGACGGTCCGCCTGCGCAACACGGGCGACCGCCCCGGCCGCGAGGTCGTCCAGGTCTACGCATCGAAGCCCGACAGCGCGATCGAGCGGCCGCCGCGATGGCTGGCCGGCTTCGCGATCGCCGAGGCCGCGCCGGGCGAGGAGGTCGAGGTCGAGGTCAGAATCGAGCCGCGGGCGCTGGCGCACTGGGACGGCGGCTGGACCGTCGAGCCTGGCGAGTTCCGCTTCGAGGCCTCGTCGCGGTCGTGACACGAACTCGCTTGCGAGTTCCGCTTCGAGGCCACGTCGCGGTCGTGAACACGCGGTCGCCGGCGATGCACATCGCCGCGAGGCCCGGGTCGCCGGCTACGAACGTGGCCGTCCACGCCGGGTCGCCGGCTACGAACGCGGCCGTGGCGTAGGCGTCGGCGGTGCCGAGGTCGGGCCCGATCACGGTCACCGAGTCGAGGCCCGTCGCCGGCCTCCCAGTGCGTGGATCGACGATGTGCGGCCCGCGCTCGTACGCGCCCGACGTCGCGACCGCGCAGTCCGACACCGTGATCGCCGCGGCGAGCTTGTCGCGCTCGTACGGATGCCGGATCCCGACGCGCCATGTCCCACGCAGGACGACGTCGCCGCCGGCGTCGATGAGGAAGCGGCCGCGCCCGAACGCCGCCGCCCGCTCCACGGCCCAGCCCTTCACGTAGCCCGACGGGTCGAGCCTTCCGCCGGCGCGCGCGTCGAACAGGCCGCCGGTCGCCACCCGAAGCTCCTCGCAGCGCGCCAGGACCTCGCGCACCAGCGGATGGGGATCGAACCGCTCGCCGCGGTCGAGCCGCGAGATCTCGCTGTCCGGCCGGTAGGTGCTGAACGTGGCGTCGACCCACCGCAGCCAGGCGAAGACCCGCGCCGCGTCGATCTCGCCCTCCACCCGGACCGGCATCCCCATGACGTGCTCACCCGGCACGGCGCGCCTTCCGGATCGCCGCCTGCAGCGACTCGAGCCAGATCTCGCTCGACGAGGTCGCGCCCGACACCACGTCCACGTCCGCGCTGCCCGCGCGCAGCGCCCGCTCGCGCAGGATCGGCTCCGCGCGGGCGTTCAGGGCGTCGGTATGCGGCCCGTCGCCGCTCATGGCGACGGTCTCGACCCCGACGAGCTCGCCGCGAAGCAGCGTCGCTCGCACCTGGATGGCCGAGAACGGGGTCGTCAGGGCCGGCCCAAGCGCGCTGACCGATCCGGGCGGTGCGGGCGACGGCGTCGCGATGGCCGGCGGCTTGCGAGGGTCGTCGGCGCTGCGCGTCACCGGCGGCGTCGTCTCGTAGCGCGCGAGCAGCACCACCGCGACCGCGGTCAGCACGAGCGCGACGACGACCCGCCGCATCAGAGCGCGAACCGCTCGACGGAGACCCGGCGGCGCGGCACGCCGGTCCGTCCCAGGCTGGCGCGCGTCGCCTCGGTCATGGCCGGCGGGCCGCAGACGAAGACGTCCCGCTGCGCGATGTCCGGCACCAGCTCCAGCAGCCGCTCTCCCGACAGCGCCTCGGCGCCGACCACGTAGTGAAGGTCGGCCCCGCGCCGGTGCGCGAGCTCGTCGAGCTCGGCGCGCAGGATCACCTCCTCCTCGCTCGAGGCCCTGTACACCACGACGATGTCGCCGGGCAGGTCCTCGAGCAGCGCCCGGATCGGCGTGATGCCGACCCCGCCGGCGATCAGCGCGACCCCGCGCCCTGCCGCCCTGAACCCGCCGAACGGGCCCTCGATGATCACCCGCGTGCCGGGCGGCACGTCGCGCAGCGACGTCGTGTAGTCGCCCAGGCCCTTGACCGTGATCCGCAGCCGCCGCCCGTCCGGCGCCGCCGACAGCGAGAATGGATGTGCCTCCCACCAGTGGTGCCGGGTCAGGAAGCGCCACGTGAAGAACTGTCCGGTCCGCGCCTTCAGCCGGTGCAGCCGCCGCCCGCCGATCTCGAGCGACACGACGCCGGGCCCCTCGTCGATGACCCGGAGCACCTCCAGCCGGTGCCGCGCGCTCCGCCACAGCGGCAGCGCCAGCCTGAACGCCACGAGCGAGCCGAGCGTGACCGCGTAGAGCGCGTACCAGTACGCGCGCGCGCCGGGCCGCCCGACGAACGTGCTCCCGGTCGCGAGCTGGTGGCTGAACGCCAGCGCCACGCCGAGGTAGGCGTACAGGTGCACGAAGTACCACGTCTCGTACCGCAGGCGGCGGCGCACGATCACGATCGAGGTCACCGTGACGGCGATCAGCGCCACGAGGCCGGCGGTCGCGGTGATCACGCCGGGATAGCCGGAGATGAGCCGCGAGACCTCATCCGGGAGCGCGATGCGGTCGCCCACCGTGTAGCCGGCCGTGATCAGCACGGCGTGCGCGACCAGCAGCGTCAGGCAGGCGAAGCCGTTCCAGCGGTGCACGCGCACGAGCCGCTCGAGGTCCAGCCCCGGGATGCGGGCGAGCAGGAGCAGCTGCACGAGCGCCAGGTACGCACCGAGCAGCCCCGTGACGCGGCCGAGCCCGGTGAGCAGGCTCGCCGTGTCGTGGATGTCGCGCAGCCCCGCCGGCCCCCAGAGCGCGACGACCACGAGCGCCGTTGAGCAGGGCAAGGGCTGCCGCCGCCGCGAGGGACGGCGACGGCAGCCGGAGCACGAGCTAGCCCTTGACGGCGCCTGCCGTCAGGCCCGCCACGATGCGCTTCTGGAACAGCAGCACGAGCAGCACCAGCGGGATCGAGATCACCACCGACGCCGCCGACTGCGTCCCCAACGGGACCTCGAACTGCGAGGACCCAGTGAACTGCGAGATCGCCACCGGCACCGTGCGGGCCTCGCGGGAGGAGGTCAGCGTGGTCGCCAGCAGGAACTCGTTCCAGGCGGCGATGAAGGCGAGGATCGCCGTCGTCGCGAGCCCGGGGGCCGCGAGCGGGACGATCACCTTCCGGAACGCCTGGAAGTTCGTCGCGCCGTCCACGAGCGCCGCCTCCTCGAGGTCCCGGGGGATCTCGCGGAAGAACGACACCAGGATGTAGATCGAGAGTGGCAGCGCGAACGTCAGGTACGGGATGACCAGCCCGATCAGCGTGTTGTAGAGGCCGATGTCCGTCCACAGGCGGAACAGCGGCGCGGCGATCGCGATCTGCGGGAAGGTCGAGATCGTCAGCACGATGCCGAGCAGGATGAACTTGAAATTCATCCTCAGCCGCGCGAGCGCGTAGGCCGCGAACGCGCCCACCACGATGCCCAGGAACGTCGTCACGAGGCTCACGATCGCGCTGTTGGCCAGTGCTCTCGTGAAGTCGTCGTTGTTGAAGATCGACTTGTAGTTCTCCAGGCTCGGATTCGGCGGGAAGATGTCCGCCGAGGACAGAGCCGGCCCCGTCTTGAGCGAGATGTTGACCAGCCAGTAGAACGGGAGCAGGCAGAAGATCACGACTCCCGCCACGCACACGTAGATCCACCACGGCGGGCCGGGGGCTTTCGGCCCCTTCTTCTTGACGGCGACCTCGTCGCGTGTGGCTGCCCCGACGGGGGCTGCTGTGGCTCCCATGGCTATCGGTCCTCAGTCAGGCCGCGGATGTTGCCGCCCACGAAGCGGATGTACGCGAACGACACGATCATCACGATGAGGAACGTGATGATCGAGTACGCCGCTCCCTCCCCGTAGAGGCGGTTCTCCTGGAATGTTCGCTGGGCGATGAGGGACATGGTCGTCGTGCCGTTGGCGCCGTTCGTGAGCACCTTCGGCAGGTCATACGCTCGCAGCGCATCCAGCGTGCGGAAGATCAGCGCGACGAGGAGCGCCGGCATCAGCAGCGGCAGCGTGATCCTCCGGAACCGCTGCCACGTCGTCGCGCCGTCGACCTTCGCCGCCTCGTAGATCTCCCCCGGGATCACCTGCAGCCCGGCGAGCAGCAGCAGCGCCATGAACGGCGCCGTCTTCCACGTGTCGGCGAGGATCATGACGATCAGCGCCTGTGGCTCCTCCCCGAGCCAGACGGTATTTGTACCGAGTAGCTGGTTCACGAACCCGAGGTTCGGGTCCACGATCGACTTCCACATGATCGCGGTGACCACCGTGAGCACGGCCCACGGCACGAGCACCACCGTGCGCAGCAGGCCCTGACCCTTGAACGCGGTCGCCATGATCAGCGCCATCGCGAGCCCGATGATCGTCTCGAGGAAGACCGACGAGATCGTGTAGACGAATGTGATGATGATCGAGTCGACGAACTCGGGGGTCTTGAACGCGTCGATGTAGTTGCCCAACCCGGCCGGCGACGCCCAGCGGGAGACCCCGGCCCGGATCAGGCTGTACTCGTGCATCGAGAGCCAGATCGCGTAGATGATCGGATAGACCGCTACGAGCGCGATCAGGATCAACGACGGTGTCGTCATCAGCCACGCGAGGCGGCGCTCCGGGACTCCCCGGGAGCGCTGCCTCTGCGTGCCGGTTTGAACTGCCGCGTCAGCCATGGTCGATCAGAACGTCTCCAACGCCTGCTGCATCTGCGACTGGGCGTTCTTCAGGGCGTCCTCGGGCGACGTCCGCCCGGCGAGCGCCTCGTTGACGTTCTTGTAGATCGCCTGCGAGATCTGCGGGTAGACCGGCGAGACCGGGCGCGACTTGGCCTGGCTGATCGCGTCTCGCAGCTGCGTGGCGAATTCGTACTTCTTCTGGATGGCCGGATCGTCGTACGTCGCGAGCAGCGTCGACGACTGCGAGTACTCGAGGAGCTGGCGCTTCTGGTTCTCCTCGCCCGTCACGTAGTCGATCCACTTCAGCGCGCCGCCCGGGTTGTCCGAGTACACGGACACGACCTGGTTGTGGCCGCCGAGGATGCCCGCCTTGCCGCCGCCCTCGAACTCCGGGAACGGAGCCACGTTGAACTTGCCGGACACCGCGGTGCCCTTCTTCTGGCCGAGCGCGTAGGCGTAGGGCCAGTTGCGCATGAAGGTCGCCTTGCCGGACTCGAAGTAGCGGCGGGACTCCTCCTCCATGTAGGTCGTCACGCCGTTGGCGGCGACGCCGTTCTTGACGCCGTCGACCATGAACTGCAGCGCCTTGACGTTCTCGGGCGAGTCGATCACCGCTTCCTTGCCGTCCTCGGACAGCACCTGGCCGCCGGCGGCGAACGCGATCTCGAGGAAGTCGCAGGTGAGGCCCTCGTACGGCGCGCCCTGGTAGACGATGCCGTCGTTCTGGCCCGCGATGTCATAGACCTCCTGCCATGTGGCCGGGACATCCTTGACCTGATCGGTGCGGTAGTAGAGGAACGCCGCGTCGGTCTGCTGGGGGACGCCCCAGTACTTGCCGTCGTAGTTCACCGTCTCGAGCGTCGCCGGGATGATGTCGTCCTTGCGCGACTCGATGTAGGGCGTCATGTCGAGCAGCCACTTCTGCGACGCGAACTCCGCCGTCCAGATCACGTCGGAGGAGAAGACGTCGCACTCGCCCGACTTGGCCTCCTGGCGCTGGACGAACTGCGTGCGCTGCTCGTCCGCGGAGGTGGAGAACTCGAGCAGGTTGACCGTGACGCCGTTGCCCTGGGCGTTGAACTCCTTTACGGCCAGGGTGATGTCACCGGCCGTGTCCTTGCCCATGCAGACCGTCACGTCGCCCTTCGCGCTGTCCATCGACGCCGGGTCGATCGCCTTGGCGCCCTCGGTGGCGCCGGTCTCACTCGACGTACCGCCGCCGCCTCCGTCGTCATCGTCGCCGCAAGCGGCGATGAGGACTCCGCAGGCGAGTGCCATGCAGAGCAGGTACAGAAGTCTCTTGGACACGAGCTCCCCCTCTGTCCGTGGGTTAGGTCAGGAACGTACCCTCTCGCCCTCTTGGCGTGCTTGCCGGCGGCGTTCCCTGCCCCGGACCGGACGGTGTCGAGCGGCTGCACTGCGCTTCCTACCGCATTCCGCGGTGGTTGAGCGGACCACCAAATCGACCGCGAGCTTCCTCCGCACAGGCGCGGCGCCTTCGAGTGCCGCCAGCAGGAGCTCCGCGCCGCGGGAGCCGCTCTCCTCGAGCGGCTGTGCCACGGTGGTGAGGCCCGCGTAGCGGGCCAGCTCGATGTCGTCGTAGCCGACGACCGAGAGGTCGCCCGGCACGTCGACGCCGAGCTCGTCGGCGGCCTCGAGGACGCCGATCGCCTGGGTGTCGGAGGCCGCGAACACCGCCGTCGGCGGCTCCGCCAGGGCCAGCAGCTCGCGTGTGTGCGCGGCCGCCGGCTCGCGTCCGTGCGCCGCTCGGCGCACGAGCTGCGGCACCACCTCGAGCCCTGCGGCGGCGAGAGCGTGCTCATAGCCCGTCCGCCGCATCGCGCTCGACATGAAGCCGTGGTAGTTGTGCTCGAAGTCGCCGATGAACGCGATCCGCCGGTGGCCGAGCTCGAGCAGATGCTCGGCGGCCAGGCGGCCGCCCGCCACGTCGTCGGTGTACACGCCGGGCAGTCGATGATCCGGATGGTCGACGAGCACCACCGGCATGCCGGCGGCCACGAAGCGCGCGAGGTCGGGCTCGGGCGGGCACAGCGAGATCGACAGCAGGCCGTCGAGCCCGCCCGGCAGCGTCCGGAACGACTCGAAGTCCTGGCCCGGCCGCTCGACGTCGAACAGCACGAGCCGGTAGCCGGCGCCCGCCAGCACGTGCGAGATGCCGCGGAGCCGCTCCATCACCGACGGGCGGGTGAAGAACGGAGCGACGACGCCGATCGACAGGGTTCGGCCGGTGGAGAGGGCGCGGGCGGCGGGGTTCGGTGCGTAGCCGAGCTCGGCGATCGCGTCGAGCACGCGCAGCCGGGTCTGCTCGCGGACCGCGGGCGAGCCGTTGAGGACCCGCGACACCGTCGCGATCCCCACCCCGGCGTGCCGCGCGACCTCGCTGATGGTCGCCAACCCACTCTCCTCTCGTGGAACCGCTTCCATCGAATCATTTCCGGAAGCGTCGGTCAAATATCCTGCCACCCCATGGCGTGGTGGCGCGACGGGGTCCTGTACCAGATCTACCCGCGGTCGTTCGCGGACTCGAACGGCGACGGGATCGGCGACCTGCGAGGGATCGTCTCCCGGCTCGACCACCTCGAGTGGCTCGGGATCGACGGGATCTGGCTCAATCCCACGATGCCGTCGCCCAACGACGACTGGGGCTACGACGTCTCGGACTACGTCGGCGTGCACCCCGAGCTGGGCACGCTCGAGGACATGGACGCGCTGGTCGCCGAGGCGGGCCGTCGCGGCATCCGCGTGCTGCTCGACCTCGTCCCCAACCACACCAGCGACCGCCATCCGTGGTTCCAGGACGCGCTCGCGGGCGGCCGCTACCGCGACTTCTACGTGTGGACCGACGAGCCCAACAACTGGCTGTCGAACTTCGGCGGCTCGGCGTGGACGCTCGACGACGCCTCGGGCCAGTACTACCTGAACAACTTCCTGCCCACGCAGCCCGACCTCAACTGGTGGAACGAGGACGTGCGCCGCGCCTTCGACGACGTGCTGCGCTTCTGGTACGACCGCGGGATCGCGGGCTTTCGCATCGACGTCTGCCACGCGATCGTCAAGGACCGCGAGCTGCGGGACGACCCGGCCGCGACGCCCGACGACCACCCCAAGGTCCGCGAGCGGGGCACGCGCCAGGTCTTCTCGATGAACCGCCCCGAGGTGCACGACGTGCTCAAGCGCTGGCGCCGCGTCTCGAGCCCCGAACGGATCCTGGTGGGGGAGACGTACGTGCTCGAGCTCGACCAGCTGATCCCCTACTACGGCACCGGCGAGGACCAGCTGCACCTGGCGTTCAACTTCCTGTTCGTGCACTCCGAGCTCGACGCCGCGGTGCTGCGCTCGATCGTCGAGGCGATCGAGGAGAAGCTGCCCGCCGGCGCGTGGCCGGTGTGGACGGGCTCCAACCACGACGCCGGCCGGCTCGCCACCCGCTGGGCGGACGGCGACGAGCGCAAGGCGCGCGTCGCGCTGATGATGCTGCTGAGCCTGCGCGGCACGCCGTTCCTCTACTACGGCGACGAGATCGCGCTTCAGGACGTCCCGCTCGACCCCGCGGGCGCGCTCGACCCCGTCGCCCGCCGCACCGGCAACCCGGAGCGCAACCGCGACCGCCACCGGACGCCGATGCTGTGGAGCGACGCGCCGGGCGCCGGCTTCAGCCCCGACGGCGCGCGGCCGTGGCTGCCGTTCGGCGACCTCGATCGCAACGTCGAGGCCCAGCGCGAGGACCCGGCGTCCGTGCTCCATTTCGTCCGCGACCTGATCGCGCTGCGGCGCGAGCGGGCCGACCTGCGCGACGGCGCGTACGCGACGCTTCCCGCGCCCAACGGCGCGTGGGCGTGGCGGCGCGGCGAGTCGACGGTGGTCGCGCTCAACCTGTCCGGCGAGCCGGTGGAGGTCGAGGCGCGCGGCACGGTGCTGATCGGGACCGACCGCTCGCGCGACGGGCAGCCGTTCGACGGCCGCCTCGCGGCATGGGAGGGCGCGCTCGTCGATGGATGAGCTCGCCTGGTGGCAGCGCGGCGCGATCTACCAGATCTACCCGCGCTCGTTCGCGGACTCCGACGGCGACGGGATCGGCGACCTGCGCGGGATCGCCGCCCGCCTCGACCACCTGAGCGACCTCGCGGTCGAGGCGATCTGGCTGTCGCCGTTCTTCACGTCGCCGATGGCCGACTTCGGCTACGACGTCACCGACTACTGCGACGTGGACCCGATCTTCGGCACGCTGGCCGACTTCGACGCCCTCGTGGCGGCCTGCCACGAGCGCGGGATCCGCGTGGTGATCGACTGGGTCCCGAACCACACGTCCGACCAGCACCCGTGGTTCCAGGCCTCGCGCAGCTCCCGCGACGACCCCAGGCGCGACTGGTACGTGTGGCGCGACGGCGACCGCCCGCCCAACGACTGGCGCTCGCAGTTCAAGGCAGTCGGCCCGGCGTGGACGCTCGACGAGCCGACCGGCCAGTGGTACCTGCACTCGTTCATGCGCGAGCAGCCGGACCTGAACTGGGACAACCCGGAGGTCGAGGCCGCGATGCACGACGTCATCCGCTTCTGGATGGGCCGCGGCGTCGACGGCCTGCGGCTCGACGCGATCCACAAGATCGCCAAGGACCCGCTCCTGCGCGACCATACCGGCGCGCCGCGCCGCCACGACGAGGACTGGGAGACGATCCACGAGCGGCTGCGGGGCATCCGGCGCGTCGTCGACGAGTACGACGACCGCATGATCGTCGGCGAGGTCGCGCTCCAGGACCTGCACCGGATCGTGCTCTACCTCGAGTCGGGCGACCAGCTGCACCTGGCGCACAACTTCGTGTTCGTCGACCTGCCTTGGGACGCCGACGCCTTCCGAACGTCGATCGACGACTTCGAGGCGCTCGCCGACCGGACCGCGTGGCCGGCCTGGTTCCTCGAGAACCACGACAAGCCGCGGCTCGCCACCCGCATCGGCGCCGCGGGCGCCCGGGCGGCGGCCGTGCTGCTCTACGCCCTGCGCGGCACGCCGTTCGTCTACCAGGGGCAGGAGCTCGGGCTGCCGAACGCGGAGATCCCGCCGGACCGGGTCGTCGACGTCGACGGGCGCGACCCCGAGCGGGTGCCGATCCCGTGGGAGCCCGGCCCGGGCGCCGGGTTCACCGCCGGCGAGCCGTGGCTGCCCGTCGACGACGCGCTCAATGCCCGCGACCAGGCCGGCGACCCGCGGTCGAGCCTCACGCTGTTCCGGCGGCTCGCCGCGCTGCGCCGCGAGCAGCCGGCGCTCCAGGGCGGGACGCAGCGGACCGTGGAGGCGGGGAAGGACGTGCTGGCCTGGATCCGCGGCGACGAGATCCTGGCGGCGGTCAACTTCTCCGACGAGCCGCGTCCGCTCGCCGCGCGGGGGACGCTGCTCGTCTCGAGCGACCCGGACGGGACGGGGAGCGGGCTCGGACCGCACGAGGCCGTCATCGTGAGGCTCGATGATTGACGAGCTGCTGTCCGACGAGGGCTGGCCGTACGCGTCCACGCCGCCGGTCGAGGAGGGCGATCCGGGGCGCTTCCACGCGCTGTTCGGGCGCGACTCGCTGATCACGTCGCTCCAGCTCCTGCCGACGCGGCCCGACGTCGCCCGCGCCACGCTGAGCGCGCTGGCCGCCCGGCAGGGTCGCGAGACCCACCGCGGAAGGGTCGAGGAGGCGGGGAAGATCGGCCACGAGTTCCGCGACGCGGCGCCGGAGGGGTTCGTCGAGGCGGGCTGGCCCGATCCCGGCCCGTTCGACTACTACGGCACCGCCGACGCAACGTCGTGGTACATCGTCCTCGCCTCCGCGGTCGGCGGGTTCGACGACGCGCTGCGGGGGGCGGCCGAGTGGCTCGACAGCGCGCTGGACCGCGGTGATGGGCTCGTGCGCCACGGCCCCGGCGAGTGGCCGGCGCTGACCCAGCAGGGGTGGCGCGACACCGTGGACCCGACGGCGGCCTACGGCGGCGGCATCCTGCGCCCCGACGGCAGTGTCCCCGAGCCTCCTCTCGCCGACGTCGACTCGCAGGCCGTCGCGTACGCCGCGCTGCGCGCGCTCGGCCGGCACGACCGCGCCGAAGCCCGATGCGCGCTCTGGGACGACCGCGCCGACGCCCTGCGCGCGCGGCTGTCCGCGCTCGTGCCCGACGCGATGGCGGTCGAGGCGGGGGAGCGGGTGGTGCCGGGCGCCGGCTCGCAGCTCGGCTGGCTGCTGTGGGCCGACGCGCTCGAGCCCGACGCGCGCGACGCGGCCGCCGAGCGGCTCAGCTGGCCCGACATCCTCACCGACTTCGGCCTGCGCACGCTGTCGAGCGAGTCGCCCGTGTTCGAGCCGCACGCCTACCACCGTGGGTCGGTCTGGCCGTTCGACTCGTGGCTCGGCTGGGGCGGGCTGCGGGCCGCGGGCCGCAGCGAGGAGGCCGAGCGGGTCCGCACCGGCGTCCTCGCCGCCCTCGAAAGCCTCGGGCGGGCGCCGGAGCTGTACGCGGTCGGAGCGGGCGGCCAGGTCGAGCCGGTCGCGCTCTCCAACCGCGTGCAGGCGTGGACCGTCGGCGCCCGCTGGGCGCTCGAGAACCGCTGGGACGGCCGCGGCTGACCGCGGCCGTCCCAGATGACGTTCAGCCGGCCGTCACGACGAGCTCGTGCTCGCCGCCGCCGGTAGCGACCGTCACCTCGAGGCCGCGGTTGGTATCGCGCTCGTCCCAGTCCACGCTGCGGCCGTCGAGCGTCACCGACCGCACCGTCGAGCCGCGCGGCAGCGTGTGGCCGATCCACAGCTGCTCCAGGTCCGCGTCGCGGGTGTCGACGCGGGTGATGTACTTGGCGCCGTGGCGCGCGGCCGCGACGTCGACCGACCCGTCGCCGAGCCGGATGTCGTCGCCCGCGATCGGCGCCCTCGACGGCAGCTGCGGCACGACGGTCAGCCGTCCGCGGCCCATGTCCGGCCGCACGCCGAGCTGCTGGTGCACGACCGGCCACATCGTCCCGTACTGGTTCCAGGCCTGCATGACCATCGAGCGGCAGCGTGTGCAGCGCTCCATGTTCGCGTCGCGCGGGCCGGCGCCGTCGAAGTCCGGCGACGGGAAGATCTCCGGTGAGGCGCCGGGCTGCTCGTCGGGCGTGCCGGGCGTGTGGTGGACCACGTCGCCGCCGCTGTAGGGCTCGCCGAACATCGGCTCGACCTCGGCGTCGGTGTAGCGCTTCTGCTCATCGCCCCCGAGCCGGCCGTAGTTGCCCTCGCCGACCGATTGGATCGCGGTGTTGAGGCCGAAGATCGTCCGCTCGCCGGCGCCGGTGGGGCCGCCGCCGCAGCCGGTGTGGAACAGGCCGCGGTTGTACGGCCGCTCGCCGGAGTAGCACGGGTCCTCGCGGCCGGCCAGCGCGGTCGTGCCGTGCCCGAGGGTCGCGATGCCGGGGACGGCCTGCTCGTCGACGGTCAGCTCCGCCTCCATCGGCGTCACGCCGATCCAGTGTTTCTGGAACACCTGTGTGTTGGTTGGGTTCTTGAGCGAGTCGGCGTACTGGAGCTCCGGCGTGTACCACCACGCCGCCTCGAACCGGTTCCACATGTCGCGCGCGCGCCCGCGCGCCCACGTCTCGGTCGCCGTGTCGCCCTTCGAGCGCGCCATGTCGGCGAGGTCGTACAGGCCGCGGATCGTGTACACGGTGTTGTCGAGCTTCTCCTCGCCCATGCCGCTGCGCTCGACGTTGCCGAGACCCTCCGGCCAGCCGTCGTTGTCGTCGTCGAGCTCCTCGAAGATGTACTGCATGTTGCGCACGGCGAACGGATACAGCTCGTCCCGGAAGCCGTCGTCGCCGGTCCAGCGCCAGACCAGCGCCACGAGGCTCGGGAACTTCGCCGTCTCGTCGGTGTTGCCGGCGTGGTGGCAGGCGCCGAAGTACACCGAGCCCTCGGCCACGACCTCGTGCGCCACCTTGCCGAGGCAGTCGCGGTTCAGGATCACCGACACGTCGCGCAGCGCCCGCGCGTGGGCCTCGATCGCCTCGAACTGGCCGACGGTGACGGAGGCGAACGCGGTGTACTCGGCGTCGGTGGCGAAGATCCACGGGTAGTCGGGGTAGCCCGCGCCGACCCACTGCGCGTGCGGGACGGTCCCGACGGGCGGCGGGTAGGCGCGGCCCTCGTCGACGTCGCGGATCTTGAGGCCGTCCGCCTCTTGGGTCAGGTCGCGGATGTTCTGCTTGCCCCACTCGATGCCGGCCTCGAGACGCCGGTCACCCGGCAGCGAGAGCCGCGTGTGGCGGGACAGCTCGGTGCGCGAGCGGATCTTCTCGGCCAGCGCGCGCTCGGGGTCGGCGAGCGCCTTGGCGAGCTCGGACCGGGCCGCGGCCGTGCCCTGGTCGGAGCCCGCCACGGCGACCCACAGCGTCTTCGAGCCGTTCTTCGGGACGGTCAGCGTGTAGCGCAGCTGCCCGCCGGTGCCCTTGCCGAACGGGCCCTCGTCACACCAGAACTGGCTCTCGGCCGTGCACAGCACGGGCGGGGCCTGGGGGCCCCAGTGGCCGGGACCGGCCTCGCCCCCGGCGGGCGCGGGATTCGAGCCCACCAGCGCGACCCAGTCGTGCGCGCCGGCGTTGGGGTGCGGCGTGCCGGTGTCGTGGAACTCGAGTGCGCCGTCGGTGAACGCACCGGTGTCCGGGAGGTTGAAGTCACCCGCGTTCGGGGTGGTCCACGCCCACGGGTAGTGCGACATCACCTCGGAGTGCGCGTCCACGTCGACGCCGATGGTCCGGGCAGGACCGCTGTTCTCCAGCCGCAGGCCGAGCAGCGCGCCGCGGGTGCCGTCCGGGGCGAAGTCGGTGCGCGTCACGCGCAGGCCGGCGGTCCTGGGGAACGCCATCCGGGTGTAGCCCCAGCCGCTGGTGAACCTCTCGGCGGGCGGCAGCCACTCGCCGTCGAGGCGGAACCAGACGCCGTCGACGAGCTTCAGCGGCTGCGTCCACACGCCGCCCATCTCGCCGGTCACGTGCCACCCCTGGGCGTAGAACCGCCCGTCCTGGAAGCCCATGACGTATGCGCGATCGCCGGCGCTGACGTACCGGCGCGCCTTCAGCTGGTCGCTGGTCGAGAGCTCGGGCGCGGCCTGTGCGGCGGCCGGCACCATCGTGGCGGCCAGGACGATCCCGGCGGCAACGGCACGTTTGAGACCCAAGGTGATCTCCTCCCTAAAGCGCTTAAGTCACCTTCATGGCAGGATACCCCAAGTCATGCCCGCCGAACGCGATCTCGACGCCCCGCCGCACCAGGCGATGGCCGACGACTCGCCGCGCCGCGCGGCCGACGAGCCGCCGCGCCGCCGCCGCCCCACCATCGACGACGTCGCCGCTCGCGCCGGGGTCTCGTCCGCCTCCGTCTCGTTCACGATGAACGGGCGGCCGGGCGTGGGGGAGGAGACGCGGCGGCGGATCCTCGCCGCGGCCGCTGAGCTGGGCTGGCGGCCGAGCGCGCACGCGCGGGCGCTCACCGAGGCGCGGGCGCGCGCGATCGGGCTGCTGCTCGCGCGGCCGGTCGAGCAGCTCGAGGTCGACCCGTTCTTCGTGCGCTTCCTGGCCGGGGTCGAGCGGACGCTGGCGCGGACCGATCATGCGCTCGTCCTGCGCGTGATCGACAGCGGCGAGCCGATCGACCTCGACACCTACGCCCAGCTCGCCGCCTCCGGCCGCGTCGACGGCTTCCTGCTGTGCGACGTCGAGCTCGACGACCCGCGGTTCGACCTGATCGACCTGCCCGCGGTCGTCGCCGGCCACCCGGTGTCGCCGTGCCCGTTCCCGTGGCTGGAGACCGAGCACGCGCGCGGGGCGGGGGAGGCGGTCGAGCACCTGATCGGCCTCGGCCACCGGCGGATCGCGTTCTGCGGCGCGGACGAGCGGTTCGAGCACGTCCAGGCGCGCATGCGCGTCTGGCGCGAGCGGCTCGAGGCGGCGGGCATCGCGCCCGGCCCGGTGGCGTTCGGCGACCCGCGACCGCTGCTCGACGGGGACGTGACCGCCATCGTCCACTCCAGCGACCTGCTCGCCGCAGCGACGCTGGCCGCCGCCCGCGCGCGCGGGATCGCGGTGCCGGACGAACTCTCGATCACCGGCTTCGACGACTCGCCGGTGGCCGCGCTCGCGTCGCCGGCGCTCACCAGCGTCCGCATCGACTACGCGCAGTTCGGCGAGGCCGCCGCGGCGGCGCTGCTCGCCGCGATCTCCGGCGAGCCCGCACAGCCGTTCATCGGCACGCCGCCGGAGCTCGTGGTGCGTGCGTCTACGGCGAGCCCGGGAGCTCGGCCTCCGGGTTCGTGACCTCGCCCCGGCGCAGCCGCGAGTTCCTCCTCCGCGTAGAAGATGTAGATGACGAGGCCGATGGCCATCCAGATCACGAACCGCGCCCAGGTCGCGCCCGGCAGATCGACCATGAGGTAGATGCAGGTCTACGTCCGGGGCGCCCACTATCGTCTGTGGGTCCATGCCACCGTTCAAGCTCGACGCCGTCTACTCACCCACCGCCGATCAGCCGAAGGCGATCGACGGGCTCGTCGAGGGCATCGAGGGCGGCGCCCGCGGGGTCACGCTGCTCGGCGCCACCGGCACGGGCAAGACCATGACGATGGCCGCCACGATCGAGCGCCTCCAGCGCCCCGCGCTCGTGCTGGCCCACAACAAGACGCTCGCGGCCCAGCTCTGCAACGAGTTCCGGACCTACTTCCCGCAGAACGCGGTCGAGTACTTCGTCTCGTACTACGACTACTACCAGCCCGAGGCCTACGTCCCGAGCAAGGACCTCTACATCGAGAAGGACTCGGCGATCAACCAGGAGATCGACCGCCTGCGCCACGCCGCCACGGCGGCGCTGTTCGCGCGGCGCGACGTCGTGATCGTCGGCTCGGTGTCCGCGATCTTCGGCCTCGGCTCGCCGGAGACGTACAACGACAACTGCCAGATCCTGCTCAAGGGCGGCGACGTGGATCGCGACGAGCTGCTGCGCAAGCTCGTGTACCTCCAGTACAACCGGAACGACACCGCGCTGGGCCGGGGCACGTTCCGCGTGCGGGGAGACACGCTCGAGGTCTTCCCCGCGTACGCCGAGACCGCGTTCCGCGCGCTCCTGTTCGGCGACGAGGTCGAGCGGCTGCAGCACTTCGACCCCCTGACCGGCGAGCTGATCGTGGACGACCTGGAGCACGTCGCGATCTGGCCGGCGACGCACTACAACGTCAAGGAGGGCACGATGGAACGCGCGGTCGAGGAGATCGGCCGCGAGCTGAACCATCGCTGCGCGGAGCTGGAGGCGGAGGGCAAGCTGCTCGAGTCGCACCGCCTGCGCCAGCGCACGCAGTACGACATGGAGATGCTGCGCGAGGTCGGGTTCTGCTCCGGCATCGAGAACTACTCGCGGATCCTGGACGGCCGGCCGCCCGGCGCCCGGCCGTACTGCCTGATCGACTACTTCCCCAAGGACTTCGTCTGCTTCATCGACGAGTCGCATCAGACGGTGCCGCAGCTCGGCGCCATGTACGAGGGCGACCGGTCGCGCAAGACCACGCTCGTGGACTACGGGTTCCGGCTCCCGAGCGCGCTGGACAACCGGCCGCAGACGTTCGACGAGTTCCTCTCGATCTCGCCGCAGCTCGTGTTCGTGTCGGCGACGCCAGGCCCGTACGAGCGCGAGCACTCGGCGAAGATCGTCGAGCAGCTCGTGCGGCCGACCGGGATCGTCGACCCGGAAGTCGAGGTCCGCGAGACCCGCAACCAGATCGACGACCTGATGCGCGAGATCCGGGCGCGGACCGAGCGCAACGAGCGTGTCCTCGTGACGACGCTGACCAAGAAGATGAGCGAGGACCTGACCGACTACCTGCTCGAGGTCGGCTTCAAGGTCCGCTACCTGCACTCCGAGATCGACACGCTGGAGCGGATCCAGATCATCCGCGAGCTGCGGCTCGGCGAGTACGACGTCCTGGTCGGCGTGAACCTGCTGCGCGAGGGGCTCGACCTGCCGGAGGTGTCGCTGGTCGCGATCCTGGATGCCGACAAGGAGGGCTTCCTGCGCGGCGAGACCTCGCTGATCCAGACGATCGGGCGGGCGGCGCGTAACGTCGAGGGCAAGGTCCTGATGTACGCGGACAAGCGCACCGCGGCGATGGACAAGGCGATCGAGGAGACCGACCGCAGGCGCGCGGTCCAGGTCCAGTACAACCTCGACAACGGCATCACGGCGGAGACGATCGTCAAGGGCATCTCCGACATCAGCGAGTTCCTGATGGGGGACAGCAAGGTGCCGAAGTCCCGCCGCCGGCGGCGCGAGAAGCGGGTCGACATGGAGCCGCACGAGATCGAGCAGACGATCGTCGAGCTCGAGGAGGAGATGCTCGCGGCCGCCGAGGAGCTGCGGTTCGAGTACGCCGCCAAGCTGCGCGACGAGATCCGCGACCTGCGGCGCGAGCTCGACGAGGCCGCGACGGCGACGTAGCCGCGCGTGCGGGGTCGCCCACGTGAGGGGCCGACCCCATGGTCGACCCCTCGTGAGCCGTGTGCCGGCTTCCCCCCTCCAGTCCGAGATCGTATGCCCGCCACGGCCCGGATCTGCGTGGATTTCGCTCCACGCCACGCCGCGGCGGCACGAAACTTCGGCATCGAGCCACCCGGAGGCTCGAACTGCGGCATGGAGGGAGACGGGGCGGGAGAAACGTGCGATCTCGAGCGGTCCGCCGCGGGCTTCGCACGTTTCTCCTCGTCTGGAGGAGGAACGTGAAATTTTCGCCTCACGACCGCTCCCGTTTGCACGTTTGTCCCCTCGCGCGGCCTGACCTCGCTTCCCCACCCAGCCGAAGTTGACGTCCGCGACGATCGAATTCCTCGCGGCACGTGCCGTCCCGGGCATCGAAGAGGCGACCGGCGGCACGCTCCGGCGGACCGTCCGGCTCGCTCACGGACCGGGGGTGATCGAGCTGCCGGACCGCGTGGTCGTGGCGGACCCGCGTGACCGGGCCGAAGCCGCCCGCGCCCTGAAACGACTCGCGGGCGCGGATCCGGCCGCGGCCGACGCCGACCTCGCGAAGGACCGGCACCTCGGGCCCCTGATCGCGGCCCGGCCGGGGCTGCGGATGCCGGGCACGGTCGACGGCGCCGAGCTGGCGATCCGCGGCGTGCTCGGCCAGCAGGTCTCGCTCGCCGCCGCCCGCACGCTCGCGGGCCGGCTCGTCGCGCTGGCCGGCGAGCCGCTGCCGGAGCCCGTCGGGACGCTCACGCACGTGTGGCCACGCCCGGAGGCGATCGCCGAGGCCGCGCCGGGCATGGCGATGCCGCGTTCGCGCCAGAGAGCCCTCGCCGCGCTCGCCGGTGCGCTCGCCGACGGCCTCGAGCTGGACCCGGGCGCGGACCCGGCCGCGGCGCGCGCGGCGCTGCTCGAACTGCCCGGGATCGGGCCGTGGACCGCCGAGTACGTCGCGATGCGCGCGCTCGGCGACCCCGACGCCTGGCTCCCGACCGACCTCGGCGTCCGCCACGGCCTCGCCCGCATCGGCGCGACCGCCGACGCCGCCGATCGCTGGCGGCCGCACCGGACGCACGCGGTCCGGCACCTCTGGGCGGCGGCGTGACGCCGTCCGCCATCATCGCGGGATGTTCGACGTCGGCGCGCTGCTCGACTGGTACGCGCGCGTGCGCCGCCCGCTGCCGTGGCGCGCCACGCGAGATCCGTACGCGCTGCTCGTCAGCGAGGTCATGCTCCAACAGACCCAGGCGGGGCGGGTCGTGCCGTACTACGAGGCGTTCCTGACTCGCTTCCCCGACCCGGGGACGCTGGCCGCCGCGCCGCCGCGCGACGTCCTCGCCGCGTGGAGCGGACTCGGCTACAACCGGCGCGCGCTCGCGCTCCAGGCCGCCGGCCGCGTGGTCGTCGCGCGCGGCTGGCCGGACGACCTGACGGAGCTGCCCGGCGTCGGCCCGTACACCGCGGCCGCCGTCGCCTCGTTCGCCTGGGACCGGCCCGAACCGGCGATCGACACCAACGCACGCCGCGTGATCGGTCGGTTCGACGGGGTCGAGCGGCGCCGAGCCGCCCTGGCGGCGCGCGCGGCCGAGCTGCTGCCCGCCGGCCGGGCCGCGGACTTCAACCAGGCGATGATGGAGCTCGGCGCCACCGTCTGCCGCCCGCGAGCGCCGCGCTGCGACGAATGCCCGGTCCGCAAGGGCTGCGCGACGCGGCGGGCCGGCGGCCCGACACCGACCGCCTCGCCCCGCGGCGCGGACCGCCCCGTCGGACCGGGCAGCGGCGCGGACCGCCCCGTCGGACCGGGCCGCGGCGCGCGCCGGTTCGAGGACACGGATCGCTGGGCCCGCGGCCGGATCGTGGCCGCCCTCGTCGCCGGCGAACCGCTCCCGGCGGCCGTGCGCGGCCGTCGCCGCGCCCGGGCGCTGGCCGGCCTCGAGCGCGACGGGCTGGTCGTGATCGCCGCCGACGGCACCCCTCGCCTGCCGACCTGAAGGCGAAGGGCCGCTCACCGGTGCACCGCGCGACTATCCTCACCGCGTGGACAGAGACTCCATCGAGCGGCGCGACTTCCCGATCGGCCGTCGCGGCTACGACCAGGCGGCCGTGGACGAGCACCTCCGCCGGGTCGCGGACGAGATCGAGAGCCTGCGCGAGCGCCCGACACCGCGGTCGTCCCTGGCGGCCGGGACCTCCGAGCAGGTCCGCGCGATCCTCGAGGCCGCCGAGGGGAGCGCGGCCGAGCTGCGCGCCGACGCCGAGCGCAAAGCCGCCGACCACGTCGCCGAGATCCAGCGGGCCGCCGGTGGCATGCTGTCGCGCCTCGACGAGCTCGAGCGCGAGCTGGGCACGCTGCTCGACGCCCTGCGCGCCGGAGGCGAACGGCTCAACGAGGGTCTCGCCCGGCTGCACGACGACGCGGCGGGGCTCGGTGCCGCGGCGGGGGGCGAGCCCGCGGCGCCCGAGCCGGACCTCGCGCCCGCGCCTTCCCCGAACGGCGACGAGGCCGGGGCGCGGCTGATCGCCCTCAACATGGCCCTCAGCGGCACCCCGCGGGAGGAGACCGCCCGCTATCTCGCCGAACACTTCACGCTCGACGACCCCGAGACGCTGTTGGACGACGTGTACGAGCGGGCGGACCGGTGAGCGGGCGGCCGCCGGAGGTCCAGGCGCTCCGGGCACGCATGGCGGAGCTGAGCGACCTGCACGCGGTCAGCATGCTCCTGTTCTGGGACCAGCAGACGATGATGCCGCCGGCCGGCGCCGCCGCCCGCGCCGAGCGTGGGGCGACGATCGCGCTCGCCATCCACGCGCGCGAGAGCGACCCCGAGCTCGGAAAGCTGCTCGACGCGCTCGAGCCATGGGCGGCGGGCGAGGACCCGGACTCCGACGACGTCCGCCTCGTCCAATGGACCCGGCGCGACTACGAGAAGTCGGTCCGCGTCCCCGCCGAGCTCGCGGCCGAGCTGTCGAAGGCCAAGGCGCTCGGCCAGCAGGCCTGGCAGGAGGCGCGCGCGGCCAACGACTTCGGGCGCTTCCGCGACGCGCTCGCGCACCAGATCGAGCTCCGGCACCGCTACGTCGCCTGCTTCCCCGGCCACGAGAACCCCTACGACGCCCTGCTCGACGACTTCGAGCCCGGCCTCACCACCGCCGAGCTGCGCCCGCTGCTCGCCGAGCTGCGCGACGCGCTCGTCCCCCTCGTGGCCGCCGCCGGCGACCCCGGGCAGCCCCGCAACGACGGAGCGTTCCACGGGCGGTTCGGCGTCGAGGACCAGCGCATCGCCGTGCTCGACGTGCTCGAGGAGTTGGGCTTCGACCCCGACTCCTGGCGCCTCGATCCCGCGCTACACCCGTTCGCCTCCGGCATGGGGCCCGACGACGTCCGCCTCACCACCAAGTACGACGAGCAGGACTTCGCCGTGGCGCTCTACTCGGCGCTGCACGAGTTCGGGCACGGGCTCTACGAGGCGGGCGTCGACCGCCGCCTGTTCCGCACCACGCTCGACGACCCCGTGTCGCTCGGCGTCCACGAGTCGCAGAGCCGGATGTGGGAGAACATCATCGGCCGCTCGCGGGCGTTCTGCGCCTGGCTGCGCCCGCGGCTCGCCGAGTCCCTGCCGGCCGCGCTCAACGGCCTCGACGTCGACGGTCTCTACCGCGCCGTCAACACCGTCCAGCCGTCGCTCATCCGCACCGAGGCCGACGAGACGACCTACAACCTCCACATCGTCCTGCGCTTCGAGCTCGAGCTCGCGCTGACCGAGGGCACGCTCTCGGTCGACGACCTGCCCGCGGCATGGGACGAGGGCATGCTGCGGCTGCTCGGCATCGAGGTCCCCGGACCTGCCGACGGCGTCCTCCAGGACGTCCACTGGAGCGCCGGACTCGTCGGCTACTTCCCGACCTACACGCTCGGCAACCTGATCGCCGCGCAGATGTGGGAGCGCCTGATGGACGACCTCCCCGACGTCGACGACCTGCTCGAGCACGGCGACTTCGCGGCGATCCGCGAGTGGCTCCGTGAGCACGTCCACAGCCACGGGCGCAAGTTCCCACCGCGCGAGCTGCTGCGGCGCGTGACCCGCCGCGACCTCGAGGTGGAGCCCTTCCTGCGCTATCTGCGAGAGAAGCTCGCGGACTCGGGCGTCCTGGTCGCCGCGCCCTAACGGGGGCCGGTCCCGCACCGGCCCCCGGGGCATGCCGCTTCCTACGGGTCGATGACGATGGTGCAGGTCACCGTCCGCGGCGACGGATCGATCGAGATGTCCTCGTGCGTCACCGAGTCGTCCCAACCGGTGGCCGGTGTCGTGCTCGGCGTCGTTCCGGTGTTGGAACAGCTGATCGACGTCGCGCTGGTCTCGCCCGAGCCGCCGTCACGGAAGTTGACCTGGATATCCGCGAGCGGGGCGTTGATGAACGTCACCACGCCGGCGCCTGTCGGCTGGTTGTTGGTGCAGTTGGTCCCGTTCACCACAGTCGCCGTCAGGTCCGACTGACCTGCGTCGCCGTATCCAGGCGGCGGCGACACCTCGTTGACGGTGTAGTTCCCGAGCGAAAGACCCGAGACGCACACCTCGCCGACGTCCGCGTCCTCATCGCCGGCGCCATTGTCGGTCACGGTGTGGCCGTCATAGGAGAACACCGCACCCGGCTGGGAGACAGCACCACCCTTGGTGCTGTTCTTGAGGATCTTGAGCGCCCCCAGCTGGAGCTCGTTGGTGTACGTGCAGTCGAGGATGTCGGTGTCGGAGTCGATGGCGAACGTCACCTGGGCGCCGAGGATCACCGGTGTGACATTTGAGCTGGCGCTGCAGTCGAGGCTCTTGAAGGCCCAGTTCGTCGGGATCACGTCTTCGACGACGGTGTACCCGCTGCCGAAGAGGACGGTCTTGCCGTAGTCCTTGACCCCGTCGTCCTTGAGCGTGAACGTGTTCGCCGACGTCGGGTCGGTGTTGAACGCCTTCGTGTACCCGAAGTCGGTCGTGTTCGGGTCTTCATCCGGAAGGGTCTGCTTGCGGATGATCACTTGGCCGCAGTTCTGCAGGTTGATGGGAACCGGCGCCACGAAGTCCTTCAGCTGCGAGGTGAAGGAGTCCGACGAGCGGCTCTTGAGCATCGCGCTGCCGAACGACGAGCACTTGTTGGGCTGGAAGAGCAGGCGAAGATCGAGCTGCGCCTCTCCGAACGTCCGCGGATCCTTCTGTCCCGCAAGGAGCAGTCCATCGGACTCCGCGGCCGGGATCGGCGAGGTGTTGATCGTGCCGGCCGCGCACGGCTGGCCGCCGCACGTCGCCGAGGGCACGTCGAGGTCCGCCGGAGCCCCCCACGCGGTGCCGTTCCACGTCCGCGCGGTGATCTCGGCGCGCGAGCCGCCCTGGTCGAGCGAGTACTCGATGAGCAGGTCACCAACCGTGCGGACGACGTTGGGCCCCGACGAGCACTTGGTGCTCGACTTGTTGAACTCGAAGTCCATCAGCGTCGTGCCGCTCGGCTCCGAGACCCGGCTCCAGGCCAGGTTCAAGAACCCCGGATGGCTGCCGCTGCCGGGCTCCCTGTAGACGTGGAAGCTCAGCAGGTCGCTCTTATTGGGCGGGATCGAGTCGGTCGTCGCCGCACGGACAGGCCGGTGTCCTCTTTCACGCCGCCTGAATAGGAGTCGTCGCCGGTTCCGTTCGACCTTGTCGGTCGCCCGGATCTCGGTGACGCTGGCCCAGTCGATCGACGGCGCCGGGTCGTCGCGCTTGAGGTTGGCGTCGACGTCGATCTCGAAGTTGCTGCCGGCCAGGCTGGCCTCGGGATGCGACGCGATCGCCGGCACCGCCAATGCCAGGCCGACGATCAGCGTTGCCGTGCCGCCGACGAGCGCACCAGGCCGTGCATACCTACGAAAGACATTCATCTCTTCACCTCGGTGTTGACGAGGGGTCCTCACCGCGCGGGTTCGACAAGGCGCACGTCACCCTCCCGAGTCCGGGCGAAGGCGCGCTGGATGAGACCTCCTCTAGGTTCGGCAGCCGGCCGCAGCGCCTGCCCATGCGCGCGTGCCGGGGCCGTTAAGGCACGTCGGCGCTCCTCGCGGGAGCGCGACGGCGATGATCTTGCGAAGCCGACGCCGACCCAGGAGGGGCGCGGGCCCCTCCGGGCGACGGGGCTCCGCCTATGACGTTCACGGAGCCCTCCTACGTTCGCCTCGACCCTCTCAGGACCGCAAAGCGGCTGTCAAGGCAGCGTTCCGGTGCATTGAGGAAATCAGCGACATGGCCAACCGTCCTGCTCCTCGTGCGTCATATGGGTGCCGGGCCCGGCGTCAGGCCAGGGGTGAACGTAGGAAACCCCAGCCGCCCGGGCCCGGCGCAATACATGGTCGCGTATTGCGGAAGATGACGTCGTCGAACATCCGTTCCCCTCCCTAAGATGGGAGCGGTCTTATGTCACGTTCCGACTTCCTGGTCGTCTCAGGCGCCCGCGAGCACAACTTGAAGGACATCTCGGTCTCCCTGCCGCGGGACTCGCTGGTCGTCATCACGGGCCTGTCGGGCTCGGGCAAGTCGTCGCTGGCGTTCGACACGATCTACGCCGAGGGCCAGCGACGCTACGTCGAGTCCCTGTCGGCCTACGCGCGGCAGTTCCTCGGGCAGATGGACAAGCCTGACGTCGACTCGATCGAGGGCCTGTCGCCGGCCATCTCGATCGACCAGAAGACGACGTCGCGCAACCCGCGGTCGACGGTCGGGACCGTCACCGAGATCTACGACTACCTGCGCCTGCTGTGGGCGCGGGTCGGCAAGCCGCACTGCTTCAACTGCGGGCGGCCGATCGCCGCGCAGTCGGCCGAGCAGATCATCGACCAGATCATGGCCACCGAGGACGGCGAGCGCTTCATGGTCATGGCGCCGATCGTCCGCGGCCGCAAGGGCGAGTACGGCAAGCAGCTGTCGGAGCTGCGCAGCGAGGGCTTCACCCGCGTGAAGGTCGACGGCGAGCTGCGGCTCCTGGAAGAGGACATCGTGCTCGACAAGAAGTACAAGCACGACATCTCGGTGGTGGTCGACCGGCTGGTCATGCGGCGCGACCTGCGCAAGCGGCTGGCCGACTCGGTGGAGACCGCGGTCGCGCTCGCCGACGGCATGGTCGAGATCGAGACAGTTCCCCGGGACGGCGGGCCGATCGAGACCACGACCTACAGCGAGAAGTTCGCCTGCCTGCACTGCGGGATCTCGATGCCCGAGCTCGAGCCGCGGTCCTTCTCCTTCAACTCCCCGCACGGGGCGTGCCCCCGCTGCACCGGCCTCGGGTCGCAGATGGAGATCGACCCCGAGCTCGTGGTGCCGGACCCGTCGCTCACGCTCAACGAGGGCGCGATCCTGCCGTGGGCGAGCGGCGCGACGAGCTACTACGAGCAGATCACCCAGGCGATCGCGGACCGCTACGAGATCGACCTCGACGCGTCGTGGGAGGACCTGGAGCCCGACGAGCAGGACCTCTTCCTGTACGGCACGAACGGCGACAAGCTGTACGTCTCGTACCGCAACCGGATGGGCCGCAAGCGGTCGTACATGACCACGTTCGAGGGCATCGTCCCGAACCTCGAGCGCCGCTACCGGGAGACCGACAGCGACTGGTCGCGCGAGAAGATCGAGGAGTACATGTCGGTGCGGCCTTGCCCCGAGTGCGGGGGCGCGCGGCTGCGGCCGGAGTCGCGGGCGGTCAAGGTCGGCGGGCTGGCGATCCACGAGTTCAGCGCCCTGAGCGCCAAGCGCTCGCTCGAGTGGCTCGAGGCGCTGGAGCTGTCCGACCAGGACCGGGCGATCGCGAGACTGATCCTGCGGGAGATCGACGAGCGGCTCCGCTTCCTGGACAACGTCGGCGTCGGCTACCTCTCGATGGACCGCGCGTCGGCGACCCTGAGCGGCGGCGAGGCGCAGCGGATCCGGCTCGCGACGCAGATCGGCTCGTCGCTGGTCGGCGTGCTCTACATCCTCGACGAGCCGTCGATCGGCCTGCACCAGCGCGACAACGAGCGCCTGATCGCGACGCTGAAGAGGCTGCGCGACCTCGGCAACACCGTGCTCGTGGTCGAGCACGACGAAGGCACGATGCACGCCGCGGACTACCTGGTGGACATGGGGCCGGGCGCCGGTGAGCACGGCGGCTACGTCGTGGCGCATGGCACGGCGGAGGACGTCATGCGCGTCCCCGAGTCGCTGACCGGGCAGTTCCTGGCCGGCACGCGGCGGATCGAGCCGCCCGCGGAGCGCCGCAAGCCGAGCGCGTACGTCGAGATCCAGGGCGCGACGCAGCACAACCTCAAGGCGGTCGACGTCAAGGTCCCGCTCGGCGTGGTCACGGCCGTCACGGGCGTGTCGGGCTCCGGCAAGTCGACGCTGGTGAACGAGATCCTCTACAAGGCGGTCTCCAACAAGCTGCACAGGGCGCGGATGCGGCCGGGCGCGCACAAGCGCATCCGCGGGCTCGAGCACCTCGACAAGATCATCAGCGTCGACCAGTCACCGATCGGGCGGACGCCGCGGTCCAACCCCGCGACCTACACCGGGCTGTTCGACCAGATCCGCGACCTCTTCTCCAAGACGCAGGAGTCGCGCGCCCGCGGGTACAAGCCGGGCCGCTTCTCGTTCAACGTCAAGGGCGGCCGCTGCGAGGTCTGCCGCGGCGACGGCCAGATCAAGATCGAGATGCACTTCCTGCCCGACGTCTACGTCCCGTGCGAGCAGTGCCACGGCAAGCGCTACAACCGCGAGACGCTCGACATCCGGTTCAAGGGCAAGAACATCTCCGACGTGCTCGAGATGCCGATCGAGGAGGCGCTCGAGTTCTTCGCCCACATCCCGAAGATCAAGCGCCGGCTGCAGACGCTGCATGACGTGGGGCTCGACTACATGCGCCTCGGCCAGCCCGCCACCACGCTGTCGGGCGGCGAGGCGCAGCGCGTCAAGCTCGCGGCGGAGCTCTCGAAGGTCGCCACGGGGCGGACGCTCTACATCCTCGACGAGCCGACCACGGGCCTCCATTTCGCCGACATCCAGCGGCTGCTCGAGGTGCTCCAGCGCCTCGTCGACGCCGGCAACTCCGTCGTCGTGATCGAGCACAACCTCGACGTCATCAAGGTCGCCGACCAGGTGATCGACCTGGGGCCCGAGGGCGGCGAGGAGGGCGGCCGGCTGATGGCGGCCGGGCCGCCGGAGGAGGTCGCCGCGGTCGCCGACTCCCACACCGGCGCGTTCCTGCGCGAGCTCGTGGGCACCGCGCAGCCGGCGAAGCCGCGCCGCCGCCGCAAGGTCGCCGCCGCGGCGTGAGCCGGGGCGTGTCCTTGCCGCCGGATCAGCCCCCGAAGCGCGATCTCAGCGCCTGCACGTTGTTGACGTACTGCTGCGTGTCGTCGTACATCCCGCGCTCGCGCACCGACGCCAGGCCCTGGTAGTAGCCGGCGATCGCGGCGTTCTCGTCGCCGCCGGCGTCGGTGATCAGGCGCTTGAGGTACATGACGCCCGCGTGGATGTTGTCGGTCGCCGAGTTCGGATCGAGCGCCTGGCCGCCCGCGAGGTTCTGCTGGACGTAGTCCCACGTGCCCGGCATGACCTGCATCACGCCGCGCGCGTTGGCGGGGGACACCATCCCGTTGTTGAAGCCGCTCTCCTGCCACGCGATCGCCGCGGCGAGCGAGGGGGAGACGCCGTGGACCGCGGCCACGTTCTGGACGTCGGCAGCCGTGACCTGCTGCGCGGTCGGCTCGGGCGCCGCCTCCGGGACGACCGTGGCCGCCGGCGCCGGCTGGCTCGCCTGCGCGGGCGCGGGCGCGCCGCCCGGCAGCTTGAGGACCGTGCCCTCGAGCAGCACGCCGTTCGGGTCGAGTCCGTTCATGGCGGCCATCGCCTGCATCGACACGCCGGTCTGCCGGGCGAGCCCACCGAGGGTGTCGCCCGCGCGGACGGTGTATGCGCCCTGCGGCGCCGGTCCGCTCGCCGCGGGCGCGGCGGCGGCCTGGGCGGGGGCGGAGCCGCCGGCGAGGCTCAGGACGGTGCCGGTGAGCAGGAACGCGTTCGGGTCCAGCCCGTTGGCGGCGGCCAGCGACGTCATCGAGACGCCGGCCCGGGCGGCGATGCCGGAGAGGGTGTCGCCCGCGACCACCGTGTACGAGCCGCCCGACGACGACGTCGAAGACGACGGCGCGGCGGCCTGCGCGGGGTCGGTCGGCACGAGGCCCGCCTGCTGCAGCGAGGCGTAGCCCTCGACCGTGGTCGGGACCATGAGCGTCGAGCCGAGCACGACCTGGGCGTCCTCGGATAGGCCGTTGTAGGCGGCCACGGTCCTCGTCGTCAGGTTGTTGGCGGCGGCGATCGACCACAGCGTCTCGCCGGGCTGCACGGTGTGCGCCACGGCGGCCGAGGCGGGCGACGCAGGAATCAGCAGGTAGATGCAGAACAGCGGGAACAGCACCAGCAGGCGGCTCGGGCTCACGATCATGTCCTCCGTGGTCCGGGTTCAATGACCATCCTCACCCCGTCGCGACGCTCCTGGAACCGGTGCGCGCGGAGTTACGACGCCCTGCAAGGCGTCCTTCATGGCATGCTCAGCGCCTTGGAAGCGGCCGACCTGAGGCTCTGGTGGCAGAAATGGCGCTGGTACGAGCGCAGCTCACTGCCGTGGAACCGGGCTCGGATCCACTACGAGTTCGCCCGCCGGCGGGCGTTCTGCCGCTGGCCCGTGCAGGGCAACGTGCTGGAGATGCTGCGCGAGGGCCGGCTCGAGCTCGGCGAGCACGTCCTGCTCGAGCCGAACGTCTGGCTGACCGCGCAGGCGCCGGCGCGGATCCGCATCGGCGGCGGTACGTTCCTGAACCTGGGTGTGCAGGTCGCCGCTGCGGATCTGGTCGAGATCGGCGAGCACTGCATGCTCGCGAACGGGTGCTTCGTGACCGACGCGAACCACCGCTTCGACGACCCCGACATGCCGGTGCCCTGGCAGGGCTTCACCTCGAAGGGCCCGACCCGTCTCGGCGACAACGTGTGGCTGGGCGCGAACGTGGTCGTTACGAGCGGCGTCACGATCGGCGACCGCTGCGTGGTGGGCGCGAACTCGGTCGTCACCACCGACCTCCCGCCCTACTCGATCGCCGCCGGCGCCCCCGCGAGGGTCATCCGAACGATTGAATACCCGGCCGCGGCGGGTTTCGCCCCCCGGGCGAACACCCGCAAGTGAACCCGGCCCCCCGGGCCGGCGTTCACCGGTTTCGCCCCCCGGGCGAATACCCGCAAGTGAACCCGGCCCTCTGGGCCGGCTTTGACCACCTACCGCGGGTTTCGCCCCCCGGGCGAACACCCGCAAGTGAACCCGGCCCCCTGGGCCGGCGTTCACCGCCCTCTGGGCCGGCGTTCGCCTAACTCTTCGACAGCATGATGTGAACGCCGTACCCGACGGCGAACGCGAAGGTCGCGAAGGCGACCAGCGCGAGCCCCCCGTAGGCGATCGCGGCCGTTCCCCGTCCGGCCCGTGCCGCCACGGCGGACCGCGCCATCCCGAGCACGACGAACGAGAACGAGGTGGAGACGAACACGCCGGCCGCCAGCGAGACCCAGACGACCTCGAAGATGTCCCCGGCCTGGACCGCCGCGAGCACCGCTCAGCCTTCCGCCGTCAGGGTCCGGCCGGCCTGGACGCGGCGCGCGAGCGCCCACATCAGCAGCCCGACGAGCACGACCGATACCACGACCGGCCCCGTCGCGCCGCTGCCGAAGAGCTGCGTGACCCCATAGGTCACGCCGCCCACGACTGCGGCGGCCGGCAGAGTGAGCACCCAGGCGACGACGATGTTGCCGGCCACGCCCCAGCGCACGGCGGAGATCCGCTTGGCGGCGCCGGCGCCCATGATCCCTCCCGCGGCGACGTGCGTCGTCGAGAGCGGGAACCCCACGTGCGTCGCGGAGAGGATCACCGCCGCGCCGACGCTCTGCGCGGCGAAGCCCTGGGCTGGATCCATCTTCATGATCCGGCTGCCCATCGTCTTGATGATCCGCCAGCCGCCGACGTAGGTCCCGGCCGCGATCGCCGTCGCGGCGCTCACGACGACCCACGTCGGCGGGTCGGCGCCGGCGTCGAGGTGTCCGCTGGCGACCAGCGCGAGCGCGATGATCCCCATCGTCTTCTGCGCGTCGTTGGTGCCGTGCGACAGCGAGAACAGGCTGCCGGAGACGATCTGGCCGAGCCGGAATCCGCGCGACACGGTGCCAGGGTGCTGGCGGCCGACGATCCGGTAGCAGATGATGATCCCGATTCCGGCCGTGACCAGGGCGAGCGCGGGCGCCACCAGCGCCGGGATCATCACCTTCTCGAGCAGCCCGTCGCCGTAGACGGCCTTGGCGCCCTCCGCCGCGAACGCCGCGCCGACCACGCCGCCGATCAGCGCGTGCGAGCTCGACGAGGGCAGGCCGAAGTACCACGTGGCGAGGTTCCAGGCGATCGCGCCGACCAGCCCGGCGAAGACGATCGGCAGCGTCACGACGTTTGCGTCGACGATCCCGGAGGCGATCGTGGCGGCCACCGCGAGCGACAGGAACGCGCCGACGAAGTTGAGCACCGCGGCGAGCGAGACCGCGACACGCGGCGACATCGCCCGCGTCGATATCGAGGTCGCCACCGCGTTGGCGGTGTCGTGGAAGCCGTTGGTGAAGTCGAACGCGAGTGCGGTCGCGACGACGATCCAGAGGACGAGATCCGACTCCATCTACTGGTTCTTGATCACGATGCCCTCGAGGATGTTCGCGACCCGCTCGGTGGAGTCGATCGCGTCCTCGAGCCGCTCGAAGATGTCCTTCCAGCGGATCACGAGCATCGGGTCGATCCCGCGCTCGAACAGCGACGCCAGCGCCTCTCGTACCACCTGGTCGCCCTCGTTCTCGAGGCGGTTGATCTCCACCGTGTAGTGATGGATGTCCTTGAACGTGCGCAGACGGGGGATCGCGCCGGCGACCGCCCGGGCGGCCTGGTGCAGGATGCGGCCCATCTCGGTCGCCTTGTCCATCGGCGCCTCGATCCGGTAGAGCCCGAGGAAGTCCGAGACCTCCTCGATGAAGTCCACGATGTCGTCCAGCGAGGACGCCAGCGCGTAGATGTCCTCCCGGTCGATCGGCGTGACGAACGTCTGGTTCAGCCGCTGGATGATGTCGTGCGTGATGCGGTCGCCCTCCTGCTCGCAGACGACCACCTCGCGCGCCAGCTCCGCGTGGTCGGGCCAGTGCTCGAGCATGCGCTCGAGCAGCTCCGCCGCGCGCACGATGTTCGCGCCCGACTCCTCGAAGAGGTTGAAGAACTCGCGCTCCTTGGGAGCGAAGAGCTGCGACAGCCGGGCCATGGCGGGCGAGTGTAGGAGGCGGCCCGGCTGTATGGCCGTCTACTTGTAAAGGAGTTGTGAACGAGTTGTGATCAGACCGCGGTGCGGTGCGGCGGCAGCAGCGCGCGCAGCCGCTCCATCTCCTCCGGCGCGATCCCGTAGGCGTGCTCCGGCGCGGGGAACGCGCGGGTGCGCACGTCCTCCGCGTAGGCCGTCACGCCCCTGACCATCTCGGCCTTCACGTCGGCGTACCGCTTGACGAACTTCGGCCGGCGGCCGTCGTTGATGCCGAGCAGGTCGTGCAGCACGAGGACCTGGCCGTCGGTGCTGGCGCCGGCGCCGATCCCGATCACCGGGATCTCCATGTGCGCCATGATCGCGTCCGTGACCTCGGCGGGGATCGCCTCGAAGACGATCGAGAAGCAGCCGGCCTCCTGCAGCGTCAGCGCGTCGTCGAGCACCTGCTTCGCGCGCTCGGCGGTGCGGCCCTGCGCCCGGTAGCCGCCGAGCGCGGTCGCGGTCTGCGGGGTGAGGCCGACGTGGCCCATCACCGGTACGCCCGCGCGCACGATCGCCCGGGCGCGCTCGGCCATCGCGCCGCCGCCCTCGAGCTTGACGGCGTCGCAGCCGGCCTCCTTGACGAAGCGGTGGGCGGTGGCGATCGCCTGGGCGTCGGAGGCCTCGTAGGAGCCGAACGGGAGGTCGCCGACCAGCAGGGGCGTCCTCAGGCCGCGCTGGACCGCGGCGGCGAGCATCAGCAGCTCCTCGACGGTGACCGGCACGGTGTCCTCGTAGCCGAGCACGTTGTTGGCGGCCGAATCGCCGACGAGCACGATGTCGACGCCCGACTCCTCGGCGACGATCGCGCTCGGGTGGTCGTAGGCCGTGACCATGACGATCGGCTCCCCGAGCGCGCGCATCTCGGCGAGCTTGGTGAGCGTGATCGGCTTGCGGTCGCTGCGGGGCGGGGACGACATGGTGCTCCTCCTAGGTGGTCGGCGCCCGTTTGGGGGTCGCCGCCTCATGGACGATGGTGTTGTCGATCAGTCGGGTGGCGCCGATGCGGGCCGCCACGGCCACCAATACCCGGCCGTCGACGGTCATGATCGGCTCGAAGCTGTCGGGGTCGACGAGCGCGAGGTACTCAGGGTCGACGCCGTTCAGCGCCGCGCGTGCCGCGCGCTCGATCTCGTGGGCGTCACGCTCGCCTGCGGCGACTGCCTCCTCCGCGGCGTGCAGGGCCCGCGAGAGCGACACGGCCCGGCGGCGCTCGTCGGGCGCGAGACGTCGGTTGCGGCTCGACATCGCGAGCCCGTCCGGCTCCCGCACGGTGGGGACGATCGCGAGCTCGACGGGGAGGTCGAGGTCGCGCACCATCCGGCGCAGGACCGCGACCTGCTGAGCGTCCTTCTGCCCGAAGAACGCGGTGTCGGGCTGCACGACGTTGAAGAGCTTCGTCACGACCGTGCACACGCCGGCGAAGTGGTCGGGGCCCCGGACGGCGCCCTCGAGCACGTCGGACAGGCCCTCGACGCGCACGGAGGTCGCGAAGTGAGCCGGGTAGACCTCCTCGACCGTCGGCGCGTACAGCACGTCGACGCCGAGCTCGGCGGCCTCGAGGGCGTCGCGCTCCTCGTCGCGCGGATAGGCCTCGAGATCGGCGGGATCGTTGAACTGGGCCGGGTTGACGAACAGCGACACGACGACCTCGTCGCAGCGCTCGCGGGCCGCGCGCATGAGCGCGTGGTGGCCGCCGTGGAACGCGCCCATGGTCGGGACGAGGCCCACCGTCCCGCTCGCCTGCGCGCGGGCGGCGCGCATCTCGGCGTTGGTGCGGACGATCCTCATGCCGCCGCCACCGCTCGCGTCGCGTCCACCATGGCGTCGAACAGGGGGAGGAGATCGGGCGTGCGCTCCGCCACTGCCGCGCGCTGCCGCGCCACCGTCTCCTCGTCGCCGCGGGCGATCGGCCCGGTGAGCGCCGCCTCGGCGCCGCGCTCCGCCCAGTTGTCGACGGCGGCGCGCACGAGGGGCGCGAGCAGCGCGCGCTCGACGCCCGCGGTCGCCGCCAGGCGCTCGGCCGCGCCCTCGAGCGTGACGAGGAAGTTGGAGGCGATCGAGGCGGCGGCGTGGTAGGCGGCGCGGTCCTCCTCCTGCACCCGCGTCGCGCGCATGTTCAGCCGCGTCGCGAGCGCCTCGGCGACCGCCAGCGCGCGGGGGGATGTGCCGTCTACGGCGCAGCCGGCGCCTCGCAGCACGTCCGGCGGCGCGCCCGCGGGGATCGTCATCAGCGGGTGCAGCGAGAACGCCTGGTGGGGCGCCAGGACGTCGAGGCCGGTCGCGCCCGAGCAGTGGCCGACGAGCGGGCCTGGCGCGATCGCTGCCGCGGCGGCGGCGATCTCGGCGTCCGGGACGCACAGCAGGACCGTCGTCGCGCCGTGTGCGGAAGCGCCACGCCCGAGGGCGCTCGGCGCCCCGAGCGCTGCGGCGAGCGTGGTTCCGAGGCGGCCAGCCCCGACGATGGCGATGGAGTCCAGTTCCCTCACGGAGATACCGGCTTCAGCTGTCATTGAAGAGGATAGTCCGCCGTGCCGGCGATTAGAGTCAGCGGTCGATGGGGAGCTCAGCGGAGCGGCGCGAGGAGCTGAAGGCCGTCTGGCAGCAGGCGCGGGACTGCACGCTCTGCCCCCAGCTCGCCGCCACCCGCCAGACCGTCGTCTTCGGCTCCGGCAACGCCGACGCCGACCTCATGTTCGTCGGCGAGGCGCCCGGGGCCAACGAGGACCGCCAGGGCCTGCCCTTCGTCGGCCAGGCCGGCCGCCTGCTCGACACGCTGCTCGAGGAGATCGGCATGACGCGCGCTGACGTCTTCGTGGCCAATACTTTGAAATGTAGACCACCGGGGAACCGGGACCCACTGCCGCAGGAGATCGACGCCTGCCAGGGCTACCTGTTCCGCCAGCTCGAGCTGATCGAGCCTCGGGTGGTGTGCACGCTCGGCAACTTCGCGACCAAGCTGCTGCGCGGCGACCCGGCGACGGGGATCACGCGGCTGCATGGCCGGGAGGAGATCCGGCAGATCGGGCCTCGGCGCGTGCGGCTGTACCCGATCTACCACCCGGCGGCCGCGCTCTACACCCCGAAGATGCTGGACACGCTGCGCGAGGACTTCGCTCGGATTCCGGCTCTGCTCGCGCTGGATCCGCCCGACCAGCCGGAGCCCGAGCCCGAGCCGGAGGCGGTGGTGCCGGAGCCCGAGATGGTCGCCGAGGTCGAGCGTGAGCGCGAGGCGGCTCAGCTCGGGCTCTTCTGAGCGGCCCGCTCGTCGGCGGTGATCGCGAAGCGCTCGTGATCGCGCCACTGGCCGCCGATCAGCAGGTAGCGCGGGGAGAATCCCTCGAGCCGGAACCCGGCGCCGCGGGCGAGCGCGATCGACGGCTGGTTCCCCGGCTGGATGTTGGCCTCCAGCCGGTGCAGCGCGAGCGGCCCGAACGCGTGGTCGAGCACCTGCTCCATCGCCTCCCGCATCAGCCCCTGGCCGGCGTGGTGCTGGTTCGCGTAGTAGCCGAGGTAGGCCGACTGGAACGCCCCGCGGACGATCTGCGAGATCGTGAAGACGCCGACGATCGCGCGCGGCTCCTCGACCTGGCACGCCAGCAGGCAGGCGAAGTCGTCGCGCCGCGAGCGCGCGTAGAGGTCGTCGAACTGGTCCGACCGCTCGGGCGGGTACGTCCAAGGCCGGTGCAGCTCGCGGCTCTCGCGGGCGAGCGCGAGGAACGGCTCCCGGTCGGCGCGCTCCAGCACCCGGAGCGCGACGCGAGCTCCCTCGGGGGGCGTCTCCGGTTCGACCTCGGACGGGCGCACGGCGCCGCCCACGACCGCGGACAGCGGACGGCGGCGGAGCATGGGGCGTCTCACACGACTCATCAAAGCGCACTCCGATGATGACGGATTGCCACGGGTTGTCACGGGGGCGCGCGCGATGACGGATGACGACCGCCCCGTGGCCATCGATGCGCGTGCCGCGGCGCGTCCGGAGCTCGGCGGGGTGGAGCGGTGGGCGCGCGAGCTCGCGCGGCGGCTTCCCGCGCTGCGGCCGGGCGGGTACGCCGTGCTGCGGCCGCCGGCGGCGCTCGCGCATCGGGCCGGGCATGCGTGGGAGCAGGTCGTGCTGCCGGTGCGGGCGACCCGGGCGCGGGCGCTGGTGTGCCCCGCCAACCTCGCGCCGCTCGCGTACGGCCGATCGCTCGTCGTGATCCACGACGCCGCCGTCCTCCGCCATCCCGACTGGTACTCCCGCGCCTACGCGGCCTGGCAGCGGATCGTGCTGCCCGCGATCGCGCGCCGTGCCTGGCGGCTCGTCACCGTGTCCGAGTTCGCGCGCGGCGAGCTGGCCGAGCTGCTGGGGGTCGACGCGACCGTGGTCCGCGGAGGGGTCGACGAGCGCTTCACGCCCGCTGCCGACCCCGAGCCGGCGCGCCGCGCCCTCGGCCTGACGCGTCCCTACGTGCTGTGCGTCGCGTCGCACACCGCGCGCAAGAACCTCGGCGCGCTGGTGCCCGCGGCGCGGGCGCTGGCGGCCGAGGGCGTCGAGGTGGTGGTCGCCGGCGGGCACCGGCCGCAATTCGCCCGCGAGGAGGGCTTGACCGGCCTGCGGCTGCTCGGCCACGTCGACGACGCGCTGCTCCCCGGCCTGTACGCGGGCGCCGAGGCGTTCGCCCTCCCGTCGCGCTACGAGGGCCTCGGGCTGCCCGTGCTGGAGGCGATGGCCAGCGGCACGCCGGTCGTGGCCGCCGACGCCGCGGCGCTGCCGGAGACGTGCGGCGGCGCCGCCCTGCTGGCCGCTCCGGAGGGCGAGGCGTTCGAAGCGGCCCTCATCGCGCTGCTGGGCGACGAGGCCGAGCGCGAGCGGCTCCGCGCCGCGGGCCTCGCGCGGGCCCGCGAGTTCGACTGGGACGCGACCGCGCGCGCGATCGACGCCGTCGCGTGGGGCTAGCGGCAGCGGCGAGCGTCGCCGAGCGCCTTCGCGCAGCCCTGGAGCCGGCGAGCCACGCGCTCGTACGCCGTCAGCGACGAGGTGGAGACGTAGGTGCCGTCGCGGAACCGCCGCAGGCCCGACCAGCTGAACGAGCTGGTCCTGGTCTCGTACGTGAGCCAGGCGTACCAGAAGACGCGCTCGATCCGCAGCCGCCGCCGCTGGGCCGCCAGGCCGAGCAGGCTGGCCCGCAGCCGCTTGACCTGCCCGGCCTGGGTCGTCTCGAGCCCTCGCGGCTTGTCGACCTTGCCCTTCGCCGCCGGGAACGACAGCTCGGTGATCCACACCGGCACGCGGCCGTCGCCGTAGCGCCGCATCACGGCTCGCGCCAGCTCGATCAGCCGGACCACGTTCGCGGGCTTCATCGTGAACGGGTGGAGCGCCACCGCGTCGAAGGAGCCGCGGCCGCCGGCGCGGTACAGCCGCTCGAGCCCCGTCCATGAGTAGTTGGCCATCCCGGCGAGGATCACCCGCGCGCCTCGGTCGGCCCGATGGATGGTCCGCGACGCGGCGCGGAGCAGCTTGACGAAGCTCGGGCCGAACGGCTGCGTGGACCAGTACTCGCGGAAGTTGGGCTCGTTCCAGACCTGCCAGTCGCGGATCGGCAGGCGGGGGACCTCCGGGTGCTCGGCCCACAGCGAGCCGGCCGGCCCGTAGCGGCGGACCAGGATCCGCAGGAGCCGGGTGTACGTCGACACCTTGCGCGGGGGCGACGCCTGGCCCTTGGACGGGTGCAGCGCGGCCCACCGCGGCGTCCCATGCACGACCGGGAGCAGCTGCACGCCGCGGCGTGCCGCCGCGAGCACCAGCGCGTCGGTCGCCGCGAGATCCGGCGCCTTTCCCGCTGCGGGCTGCAGCGCCGGCCACCGGAACGCCACGCGGACCGATTCGGCGCCGCTCTGCGCGAGCAGATCCCACTCCGCCTCCGGGGTCCCCGCGGCGCCCTCCATCAGCGGCCCGTCGACCACCATGCCGAGCCATCCGCGCGGCACCTCGCGCTTGGTGGCGGAGGCCGGAGCGGCGGCCAGCACCGCGATCAGAACGGCCAGCGGCAGGACGCGACGAAGCATCGCGGAAGCATAGACTCGCCCTTGGATGCCCCTCCGGGTCGCGCTCGTGCACGATTTCCTGCTCGACCTTCGCGGTGCGGAGCGTGTGTTCGCCGCGATCTGCGACGCCTGGCCCGAGGCCGACGTCTTCACCGCCGTCTACGACGAGGACGGCACCGAAGGGCGCTTCGCAAACCGCGCCCCGCGCACCTCGTTCCTCCAGAAGCTCCGGCCCAGCGCGCGCACCTTCCGTGCGCTCCTGCCGCTGTACCCGCTCGCGATCGAGTCGGTCGACCTGCGCGGCTACGAGCTCGTGATCTCGTCGTCGAGCGCCTGGGCGCACGGGGTGCTCCCCGATCCCGGCGCGGTGCACGTCTGCTACTGCCACAACCCGTTCCGCTACGCGTGGTCCGAGCGCGAGGCGACGCTCGCGGCCCGCCGGGCGCCGACGCGGCTCCCGCTCTCGGTCGTGCTCTCGCGCTGGCGGCGCTGGGACTACATCGCCGCGCAGCGGGTGGATCGGTACGTGGCGAACTCCCGGCTCACCGCCTCGCGGTTGCGCCGCTACTTCGGCCGCGACGCGGCCGTCCTGCACCCGCCGGTCGAGCTCGAGCGGTTCGCGCCGGGCAACGTCGGCGACCACTACCTGGTCGTCGCCGAGCTGATGCCGCACAAGCGGATCGATGTCGCCGTCCAGGCCTTCACCCGCCTCAGGAAGCCCCTCATCGTCGTCGGCGACGGCCCGGAGCTGCGCCGCCTGCGCCGCCTCGCCGGCCCGACCGTCATGTTCACCGGCCGACTGCCGGACCCGGCCGTGGCGGACCTGCTCAGCCGCGCCCGCGCGCTGGTGGTGACCGCCGCCGAGGAGTTCGGGATCGCCGCCGTCGAGGCCCTGGCGTCGGGCCGGCCGGTCATCGCGCTCGCCTCGGGCGGCGTGCTGGAGAGCGTGCACGAGGGCGAGACCGGCGCCTACTACGACGAGAGCGACCCCGACTCGCTCGCGGAGGTCGTCGCGAGCTTCGACCCGATGGCGGTCGACCCGGCGGCCTGCGTCGCCGCCGCCGAGCGGTTCGGCACCGTGCGCTTCCAGGCCGCGCTGAAGGCGATCGTGGCCGAGGCCGTGGCGGCCGAGCGGCCGCCCACGGACCGGCCTGCGACGGTGACCGGCCTCCTGCCGAGGCGCGCAGCCCGGCGCGCCGCCGCTCGCCGATAGCGGCCGAGAACTGTGCGCTCGGTCACACCCGCAACGCAAAATGTCGCGGATTGCGCTTCACTTTCTCATTAGCGCCTAAAACCTGCGATCAGCGGGCAGAAAACCGCGTAACTTGCGGCGGCGCCAAGGGTTGTCTGTAGTGCCCGGATTCCGCCGTGGGTCCGGTGCCTGGGCCGGCGACGGGTCTCCGGCGTAGTCCCGGTCCAGGAAATCGCGTTCATGGGCGGCCGTCCGACCTCCCCCGGGCGGGCCGCTTAGACGGTAGCCGCAGGAAGCGGCGCCGAAGAGTGCGGCCCCATGCGGGGCCCAGATGATTGCTCAGACAACGGGTTTGCCCTATAATACCTACTGCAGAAGTTGGTCTTCTAGAACATGGCTGCAACCAAAACACCGAAAGGAAAGAAAACGAGCACGCTCACCGATATCCCGCGCACCCGGACCACCTCTGAGCACGAGGCGGATCCGACGATGGACTCCCTCCAGCTTCTCCTGCGAGAGGCCGGTCGCTACCCCCTGCTCAAGCCCAGCGAGGAGATCGAGCTGGCCCAGCGCATCGAGAAGGGCGACCTCGCCGCCAAGGACCGCATGATCAACTCCAACCTGCGTCTGGTCGTCGCGAACGCGCGCCGCTACCAGGGGCAGGGCCTTGCGCTCGGCGACCTCATCCAGGAGGGCATGCTCGGCCTCATCAGGGCCGTGGAGAAGTTCGACTGGCGCAAGGGGTTCCGGTTCTCGACGTACGCGACGCTGTGGATCCGTCAGGCGATCCAGCGTGGGCTGGAGAACACGAGCCGGACCATCCGGCTCCCGGTCCACGTCGCCCAGCGGTCGCGCAAGGTTGGGCGAATCGAGCGCGAGCTCACGACCAAGCTCGGTCACGAGCCCACCGACGAGGAGATCGCCGCCGTGGCTGACCTCCCGCTGGAGGACGTGATCGAGATCCGCAAGGCGGACCGCGCGGTGGTCAGCCTCGACAAGCCGGTCGGCGACGAGGGCGACACGTCCTTCGGCGACCTGCTGGCGATCGAGACGGCCCCCGTGGACGAGGAGGTCGGCGAGAAGCTGCGCTCGGAAACGCTCCTGAGCGCGATCGCGGAGCTCCCGGAGCAGGAGCGCAACGTGATCGAGATGCGCTTCGGCGCCGGCGACCAGGAGCCGCAGACGCTCAGCCAGGCCGGCCGCAAGCTCGGTGTCTCCACCGAGCGGGCGCGCCAGATCGAGGAGCGGGCCCTCAAGCGCCTCAGCCAGCGCACCGACGTGATGGCGCTGCGCGAGGCCGCCTAGAGCCCAGCGAGATTCGTCCGGAGAGATTCGGACCCGGGAGCCCGGCTCAGGCCGGGCTCCGCTCGTTAAGGGCCTGTCCAAGAACCCCGCCACGTCCAGGACCGGATCTTCTTGGACAGACCCTTAAGGCCGCTCGTGCCGGAGGTCGCCGGCGTCCTGGACGTCGGATTCGACCTCGGGATCCCCGCGGTAGGTGACGTCGGCCGCGCCGCGGACCGTCACGTCCAGTCGATCGCTCACGTTGAGGTCGGCGTCGGCCGCGTCCTTGACGTCCACGACCGCGCTGCGCACCGCGAGGCCGGCGAGGTTGGCGTCGGCCGCTCCCTGGACCGTGGCGGTCAGGCGGTCGATGCTCCCCGTGGCGTCGAGATCGGCAGCGTCCCGGACGTCGAGCTCCAGCTCGTCGCCGCGCACGCCGCTGAGGCTGACGTCGCCCGAGCCTTCGACGGTGACGCCGCGCAGGTCGGTCGCCGAGACCTCGACGCGGGCGTCGCCGAGCGGGTCGTCGCCGATCACGATCCCGCGGTCGCGGACGTCGACGTGCAGCACACCGTCGACCGCGTCGGTGTGGATGCGGTCGATGACCTTCTCGCCCGCGTACACGCGCACCTCGCGGCCGTCGCCGGGCACCACCGCGACGTCCACGCTGTCCTCGACCACCAGGCGGTCGAAGGGCTCGACGTCGCGCGTCTCGGTGATCCGGTCCCCGCCGCCGCACGCGGCGAAGGCCAGAGCGAGCAGGAGGAGTACGGGCGCGAGCCTCACGCGTGGCCCCCGATGGGGATCTCCGCGATCACCGTCGTGCCGAGGCCAGGTGGGGAGTCGACGTCGAGGTGCCCGTCGAGCGCGTCGACGCGGTCGCGAAGGCCGCGCAGGCCGGTGCCGGTGTTCAGATCGGCGCCGCCGGCGCCGTCGTCGCGCACGGTCAGGCGCACGCGCCCGTGCTCGACGGCCAGGTGGATGCTGGCCGACATCGCGCCTGCGTACTTCGCGACGTTGGTCAGCGACTCGGCGGTGACGAAGTAGCAGGCGGCCTCGACCGCGGCCGGCAGCCGCTGCGACGGCACCCCGTCGACCGTGGTGGGCACCGGGGCGCGCGCCGCGAGCGCTTCGAGCGCCGGCCCCAGCCCGCGCTCGCTCAGCAGGGCGGGATGGATGCCGCTGGCGAGCTCGCGCAGCTCCTTGACGGCGAGCTGCGCCTCCTCGCGGGCCTGGGCGATGAGCGAAGCGGCGGCGGCAGGATCGGACGCGAGTCGCGACTCCGCCATCCCGAGCGTGAGCGACAGCGCGACGAGGCGCTGCTGCGCGCCGTCATGGAGGTCGCGCTCGATCCGGCGCCGCTCGGCGTCGCCGGCGGCGATGATGCGCGCGCGGGCGTCGCGCAGGTCGTCCACGCGCTCGTGGAGCTGCGCGGTGCTCGGGCCGAGCATCACCCGCGCGAACAGCGCCCACAGCCAGGCGAGGCCGTTGTAGAGGTGGAGCGAGATCAGCGCCGCCGGGATCCCGATGACCGTGAGTGGGAGCGCCTGGAGCGGCGACTCGACGATCCAGCCGAACACGGTCACCGGCGTGATGAGCACGATCAGCGGCGCGAACAGGAAGACCAGCGAGAGGAACCCGCTGGCGGCCACGAGCGCGAAGGTCACGATGCCGAGCGGGAACTTCAGGCGCGACGAAGACCAGGCCCTTCCAGGTCACGGGATCGCGCAGGATGCTGCCGACCCGTCGCAACGGCGGCAGCTCGCGACGGTCGGGCGGCCCGGGGATCGCGACGCCGAGCAGGACACGTGCCGTACCGCGCTCGACCGCCGCCATCCCGCGCGCGGCGAATAGGGTGGCGAGCAGGACCGCTAGCCCGACGAGGACCACCGCGAGCGCGGCGCCGACCGACGCCCCGATCACGAGCACGATGAAGTACGCGAGCCCGAGCGGGAAGGCGGCGAGCAGGTACAGGAGGTTGAGGAGCGTCTGCGGGCGCAAGGCGCCGCGGATGAGCCGTGCTCGCCAGGTGCTCACGGCCGGGAGGCTATTCCCGTCCGGTCACCGTGCCGCTACGGCGTTCCCATGTCCGCGGGTGTGGGCAGCCCCACCTCGTCTCCACGACGGTCGCGAAGCGCGCCGCGGCGGCAGCGCCGTCGAACGCGCGCTCGGCGAGGGCGCGGGCGGCGGCAGGCGCCGCCGGGTCGGCGATGGTCTCGCGGAGCGCCCGCGCGGCGTCCTCAGCGTCGCCGGGGCGGAACAGGCGCCCGGCGGTTTCGTCGACGATCTCCCGCGGCCCGCCCGCGGCCGCGGCGACCACGGGCCGGCCGGCCGCGAGCGCTTCGACCAGCGCCAGGCCGTACGGCTCGCGGTCGGCGCAGTGGAGCAGGCAGTGGGCGCGGCGGAAGGCCGGCCGCGGGTCGGCGAGCGCGCCGGTGAAGTGGACGCGGCCCGTGAGGTCGGGGCGCGCGGCGCGGTCGTGGAGCGCCTCGACGAACCGCGGGTCGTCCCCGGGCAGCGGAGCGCCGACGAGCTCGAGCTCGAGCCCGGGGATCCGGGCCGCGACCTCGAGCGCGAGGTCGGCGCGTTTCCACGGCACGAGCGCGCCGAGCGCGAGCGCCCGCGAGGGTGGCCCGGCAGGCGGCGGGAGGCGCCAGTGCTCGAGGTCGACGCCGGGGTGGATGACGTGGGTGCGCCGGCCGAACGCGGCGGCGACCGTGGCCGAGGGCGCGACGACCGCCTGGCTGCGGCGGGTCGCCCAGCGGACGGCGCGGGCGAGCAGCGGGCCGGTCGGCAGGTCGTGGTGCAGCGCGACAACGGGCGTCGGCACGCCGAGCGTCGCCAGCACCGGCCGCTGGCCGGAGGCGACCACGACCGCCGGACGATGGCGCCGGACGAGCCGCGCCACGTCGCGCCGGTGGGCGACGAGCGCGGCGGCGGCAGATATCCGCGCTCCGCGCAGCCGCAGCGGCCGCTCGGGGAGCGGCGTGACGCCGAGGCCGCGTGCGCGTGCCGCGGCCGCGAGCGGCCCCTCGGGGCACGCCAGGACCACGGGCCCGCGCAGCGCGCCCGCCCAGTCGAGCAGCACCCGCTCGGCCCCACCGAGGACGCCAGCGTACGTGACGACCAGGACCGGCCGCTGCGCCCGATCGTCGCCGGCGGCCGACGGCTCGTGGTGCGCGGCGGTCCCCGCCCGATCGTCGGGCGCGGTCATGGGCGCGCTCGGGCCCCCGCCCGATCGTCGGGCGCGATCATGCGCGGCGCGCTCGCCACAGCGCCTTCAGCTGGGCCCGCGGGCGCTCGTGGTCGCCGCCGAATAGCGCGTGGCCGGCGGCCCTCGTCGCGAACGTGAGGCCCTGCGCGAGGTCGTCGGCTCGCAGCGCGCGCTCCCCTCTCGTGGTGGCAACGGCCTCGCGGCGGCGGCGCGCCAGGAGCTCGAACGGCTCGCCGTCGCGCCGCGTCGCGTGGCCGCCCAGGTGCCGGACCCGGACCTCGGGATGGAGCACGGTCGGCACGCCGGCGGCCCGCGCGCGCAGGCACAGCTCCATGTCCTCGGCGAACAGGTGGACGCCGGGGTCGAACGGGCCGAGCCGGCGCAGCAGCGCCGTCGACCCGGCGAGGCAGGCCGCGATCGCCCAGCCGACCGTGCGCGCGCGGTCGGAGCGGTACGGCTCGAGCCGCTCGCGCAGCGCTCGCGGCAGCAGCGGTGGGTGCACGATCGCACCCACCACCGCGCCCGGCGTGCCAGGAAGCGGATGGGCGGACCGCTGGACGCTGCCATCCAGGCTCGAGCAGCCGCGGGACGTGCAGCGCTCCTGGATGCGCGCGCGCCAGCGCCGCGAGCCGGGCCAACGAGCCGTCGAGCAGCTCGCAGTCCGGGTTCAGCAGCACCGTCACGTCCTCGCGCGCGCGGGCGACCCCCGCATTGCAGGCCGCTCCGAAGCCGGGGTTCCCGTCCAGCACCTCGACCTCGGCGCCGCGCTCGCGCGCCACACGCGGCGCCCCTGTCGCGCGAGCCGGAGTCGACGACCACGAGCTGGGGCAACTCCGCCAGGTGAGCCTCGATCGAGTCCAGCAGCGTCCGAAGCTCCGGCTCCGAGTCGTGCAGCACGATGACCGCGGTGAACCCCATCCCTGCCGGACGATAGGGTGCCGCGCCGCATGAGCGACCCGCGCGCGCAGGCACTCGAGGCCGTCCGCCGCTACGCCGAGACGGCGCTCGCCGACACGCCGTTCGAGCCGGGCCGCACACCGGTCCCGGTGGCGGCCAAGGTGCTCGACGCGGCCGACCTCGTCGCGCTCACCGACGCCGTGCTCGACGGCTGGCTGACCGAGGGCCGCTTCGCCCGCGCCTTCGCCGACGCCTTCGCGCGCGCCGCGGGCCGCCGGCACGCGGCGCTCGTCGGATCCGGCTCCCAGGCCAACCTGCTCGCCGTGGCGGCCGCCACCTCGCACCTCCACGAGCGGCCGCTGAAGCGCGGCGACGAGGTGATCACGAACGCGATCGGCTTCCCCACCACGGTGACGCCGCTCTACCAGCACGGGCTGGTACCGGTCTACGTCGACGTCGAGCCGGACACCTACAACCCGTCGCTCGACGCGCTCGCCGAGGCGATCGGCCCGCGCACGCGCGCCCTCGTGCTCGCCCACACGCTCGGCAACCCGTTCGACGCGGCCGGCCTCGCCGACCTGTGCGAGCGCCACGGCCTCGTGCTGATCGAGGACGTCTGCGACGCGCTCGGCTCGACGCTGGGCGGGCGGCTCGTCGGCACGTTCGGCGCGGCGGCGACGTACTCGTTCTATCCCGCCCACCACATGACCACCGGGGAGGGCGGCGCCGTCGCCTGCGACGAGGACGTCTGGCAGCGCGCGCTGACTTCGCTGCGCGAGTGGGGCCGCGACTGCTGGTGCCCGACCGGCGTCAACGACGCCTGCGGCTGCCGCTTCGAGGGGCGCTACGGCGAGCTGCCCGCCGGCTACGACCACAAATACGTGTTCTCGCACGTGGGCTACAACTTCAAGGTCACCGACATGCAGGCGGCGCTCGGGCTCTCGCAGCTCGCCAAACTCGACGGCTTCACGGCCCGCCGCCGCGCGAACTTCGCCCGGCTCGACGCGGCGCTTCGCCCGCTCGAGGACCGCGTCGTGCTCCCGCGCACGCTGCCCGGCGCTGATCCGTCCTGGTTCGGCTACCCGATGACGCTGCGCGAGGGCGGCGCCGACCGCCGCCGCGAGCTCCAGCGGTTCCTGCTCGAGCGCGGCATCGACTCGCGGCTCCTGCTGGCCGGCAACATGGTCCGCCAGCCCGGCTTCCTGGGGCTCGAGCACCGGGTGGTCGGCGACCTCGAGCACGCCGACCGGGCCACCGAGGCCGCCCTCTGGGTCGGCTGCTGGCCGGGCCTCGACGAGCCGCGGCTCGACTGGATCGCCGAGTCGCTCACGGACTTCCTCGGCTGAGGATCTCAAAGCGGCCGTACCGGGCGACCGGCCGGTACTCCCGCGCCAGGTACTCGTCGAGCAGTCGCACGCCGCTCGACTCGCCGGCCCGGTTGGGCTCGGGCGCCGCCGTGAGCGGCGAGGTGTCGCGGATCACGGCGGCCGGCCGGCTCCGCTCGAGGTCGGCGACGATCTCGCGCTGGACCGGCGCCGACGTCACGACCCCGGGCGCCGCGATGTCGTAGCGGGTGGCGTTCGGCCGCTCGGCCAGCACGTAGAGAAGCGGATAGCCGGAGGTCACGAGGTCGGACCGGCGGGTGGCGACGTAGGTCGGCGTGCCGGGTGGCACGCGTGACTGGACCTCGGCGACCGCGCGCTCGAGGTCGGCGCGCTCGGCGGCCGGGACGCGAACGCCGTCGGCCACCGGCAGGTCGAGCGGCGCGTAGTCGCGGCGCAGCTCGAGCCAGCGGCGGTCGGCGCCCTCGGCGATCGCGTACGCGAGCACGACGACGGCGACCACGGCGAGCACGCGGCGGGAGCCGAGCGCCCACGCCGCCAGCACCGCGACGAGCACCGCCAGCGGCGCGGTGTGGAACAGGTCGGGCCGCGTGACCAGGTAGTGGGCCATGCCGATCGAGAACACCGCGGTCGCGACGCGCAACGGCGACCGCTCGAGCACGACCGCCGCGAGACCGGCCGCCAGGCCGATCACGAGCACGAGCGGCAGGTAGAACACGAGCACGTTCTCCGCCGAGTCCGACAGGAACCCGCCGAGCGACGCCGTGTTGAGCGGCCCGTCGTAGTCGAGGGGGAACGGGAGCGACTGATACTCGGAGAAGTCGGTCACCGGATAGTCGACGAGCAGGTCGAACGACCGCCCGGCGCCGGCCAGCGCGACGATCGGCGCGTACGCGAGCGCCACGGTCGCGGCCGCGGCGGCGGCGAACCGCGCGGCGCCGCCCACGGCGCCCGCGCGCCCGGCGCCGCCCACAGCGCCTGCCCGCGCGGCACGGCCCCGCCGTCGCCGCGCGAGGCAGCCGACGAGGATCCCGACCGCGAGATAGGCGGCGAACTCGAGCCGCCAGAACGCGGCCAGCCCCGCGAGGACGCCCGCCCACGCGGGCCGGCGCTCGAACTGCAGCAGCGCGCCGAGCGCCAGCGCGAGCGTCAGCGGGTACGGGTGCGGGCCGCTGGGATACGCCATCGCGAGCGCGGCGGCCAGCCACGCGGCGAGCGCCGCCGGCCGCGACGCGCCGCCGCGCACGGCCAGCCGCCACGCGAGCAGCGCGACGAGCGCGTCGCACAGCACCCGCAGGACCCGCCACGACAGCAGCGACGGCCCGAACGCCTCCCACAGCCCGCCGAGCAGCAACGGCTGGCCGGGCGGATAGAACCACCAGAAGTCCGAGTACGGGACCTGCCCGTCGGCGATCCGCGCGGCCGCCTGCAGCATCAGGCCCTCGTCGTTGGGCTGGATGCCGTCGAGCGCCGTGACGCCCGAGAGCAGCGCTCCCGCGACGAACAGCGCGACCGGGATCAGCGCAGGACGTAGACGGTCGCGCATCCGTAGCGGTCCACCCGTTCCAGCAGCGGTCCCAGCAGCGGCCGCAGGTCCCGCAGCCCCGGCCGGCAGTCGACGAAGGCGAAGCGGGCCCGCGAGCGCCGCGCGAGCGCCTGCGCCTCGGCGGGGCCCATGTCGCCCTCGAACAGCTCACGCGTCTCGCGCACCCGCGCCTCCCAGTCCGGCGTCCACGACAGCGCGCCGACGTACACCTCGCGCCCGGTCCGGTAGGGCAGCATGTGGCCGCCGTAGGCGGGCGCCAGCACGCCGCCCGGCCGCGGGTCGCGCTCGAGCGCGTCCAGCGCCCGCTGCTCGCCCTCGAACACGAAGTACGGGTCGCCGGCGGCGCGGATGCTGTTGACCGCGACGCTGAACTTGTGCGCGATCCCCGGGAGCGTCATGAGCGCGAGCAGGCCGACGACCAGCGCGGGCTGCGGCCGCGGCCAGACGGTCACGACGCCCTGGACGGCGAGGATCGACAGCGGGATGGCGAGCCCCTGGAAGGCGTGGTAGGGGAACGTGCCGACCGGCGCCAGGTAGACGGCGAGCGCGGCGAACGGCCACACCCGCACGGCGAGCTCCTGCCAGCCCCGCGCCGGCAGCCGGTACGCGAGCGCCGCCGGCGCCGCGAGCGGCAGCACGGTGAGCGCGATCGCCCACCACGGCCAGCTCCACGTCGCCTGCGAGCCGGCGGCGTTCGACTCCCCGGCCAGCTTCCACGCCTCGTCGGTCAGCGAGAGCACGAGGTAGTACGCGGTCGGCAGCGCCACCGCGGCCGGCACCGTCAGCGCCGCCGCCGCCGGCCGCTGCCCTGAGCGCCGCCACCGCAGCGCCTCCACCGCCACCACGATCAGCGCCAGCGTCGCGCCCTGCCACGGCTGCAGCCACGCGACCGCCAGCGCGCCCGCGGCGGCCGGCAGCCGGCGCCCGCGCTCGGCCGCCAGCAGCACGAGCGGCATCAAGAAGACCGCGATCGCGGTCATCAGGTAGCCCCACAGGAACTGGCCCGACCACATCTCGCCGGAGATGAAGTCGAACGTGTACTGGCGCGGGTTGCCGCCCCAGTCGCTCCACGCCACCAGCCAGCTCGCCGGCATGACCGCGAAGAGCACGAGGATCAGCGCCGCGTGGCGCTGGCCGCCGGGCGGCAGCAGCCGGCGCACGTACAGCAGCGCGCCCGCGAACGTCAGTAGCACTGCGACCGGCTTCCACAGCAGGTAGGAGAGCGGCACGGTGATGCCCGCCACCGCGTGCAGGACGCCCGAGATCAGGAAGAGCGGGTGCAGGAAGACCCGGTGGTCGGGCGCCATGTCGTACTCGTTGCCGATCAGCCCGTGCTCGGACGCCTGCCGGATCCACGTGAAGTACTGCAGCTGGTCGGACGCGAGCAGCCCGTCGGCGCCGGTGAGCGCGCGGCCCTTGGTGAGCAGCGCGGCCAGGATGACGACCGACAGCCCGGCCAGCGCCACCAGCGCGCCGAGCTCGATCCGGTCCAGCCGCCTCACCGCAGCGTCCAGGCGCGCCGCAGGCGCCGGCCGACGCGCCCCAGCGCCGCGCGCGGCCCTTCGTCGGCGAGCGTCTGCGGAAGCGCCCAGCGGTAGTGGGCCAGCGTCGCGCGGCGGAGGACGCCGCGCCGGATCGCCCGGCGCGGCGGGTCGGCCAGGCACCACTCGACCAGCGGCGCCGCGACCCGATCCCAGCGCAGAGTCGGGGCGAACGCGGCGACCCGCTCGCGAGCCTCCGTGTCCGCGAGCAGCTCGGCGCACGCGGCCGCGAACGCCGCGTCGTCGCCGGGCGGCACGGTCAGCCCGAGCCCTTCGCGGGCGACGAGGTCGGCCATCGCGTCGCCGCGCGTGGCCACGACGGGAAGGCCGGCCCACAGGTAGTCGAGCACGCGGGTGCGGTGGGCGTAGCGGGCCTCGAGGTGGTCGTGGTGAGCGGTGACGCCGAGGTCGGCCTCGGCCAGCCAGCCGCCGCGCTCGTCGTACGGCACCCACCCGGTGTTGATATGGACGACGCCCTCGTGGGCGCGCGCCTCGGCCAGCGCCGCCTCCAGGTGCCGCGCCTGGCCGGTGGCCTCGAGGCCGGGCCGGCCCGCGCCCATCACCACCAGGTGCACGCCGTCCAGCCGCGACACCGCGCGCATCGGCGTCACCGGGTCCAGCCAGCCCCAGATCCCGCCGCCCCACAGCAGCACCTTGTCGTCGGGCCCGATCTCCGGGAACGCCGCGCGCAGCCCGCCGGGAGCTCCGACCGGCTCGGCCGGCAGCCCGAACGGCACGACCATCACGAGGTCTGGACGGTCGATCAGGCCGTGGAGCGCGAGCCCGCCGGTCCACAGGTCGCGCTGGCGCTCGTTGGCGCACAGGATGAGGTCCGCGGCCGCGCACTGCGCCAGCGTGCGCTGGACGATGGTGCCGCGGATGCGGCGCCGCGCGGCGGGCGAGCGATGCGCGACCGCCTCCAGCACCTCGACCACGATCGGGTTGTAGAGGTCGATCACGAGCCGCGGACCGCCCGCGATCCGCTCGAGCACGGTCGGCGGCAGCTCCTGGGCCACGACGACGTCATGGGCGCGGGCGGCGCTGACGAGCGCCTCGACGTCGGCCATCCCCGCCTCGATCAGCGGCAGGTCCGACGCGCTCGGGGCCGGCGCCGCCAGCGTGACGTCGCAGGCGGAGGCGAGCGCCCGCGCCAGCTCGGAGGCGCGGATCGCGGGCCCGGCCATCCGCGGGCCGACCGGCTCGGCCGACACCACCAGCACCGACGGCCTCATACCCGCTCCAGCAGTCGCCGCCCGCCGAGCGCGGCGAGCACGGCGGCGTAGGCGAGCGCGCCCGCCGGGAGCAGCAGCGCGAGGCTCTCGTCGCCGAGCCACACGAGCAGCACGACCATCGCGCCCGCCGCCACCAGCGAGCGCCACAGCACCCGCAGCCGCGGCGTGAGCTCCAGGCGCCGGACGAGCAGCCACCCTCCGGCCAGCAGCAGCACCTCGCATCCGAGCGCGACCGCGGCGGCCGCATCGGCGCCGTAGCTCGGCACCAGCGCCAGGTTGAGCGCGAGGTTCACGACCAGCGCGGTCGCGCTGAGCAGCAGGATGGCGCGGCGCTCGTCGGCCGCGATCAGCGTGTAGCCGAGCAGGCCGCTGACCCAGGCCGCCCCGGCGGCGCACAGCAGCAGCCGCAGCGGGGTGACCGAGCCCTCGAACCCGTCGCCGGCGACGAGCTGCACCAGCTCCGGCGCGAGCACGAGCCCGCCGGCCGCGATCGGCGTCGCGACGGCCACCAGGAAGTCGGCCGTGGCGTCGATCACCCGCGCCGCCTGGTCGCGATGCTCGGCTACGTAGCGGGAGAGGAGCGGGAAGACGGACGTCATGACGATGGCGGGGAGGACGGCGAGCAGCTCGTAGACCCGGTACGCGAGCGTGTAGTGGCCGACCTCGTCGAACGGGCGGAAGAGCGAGAGGATGAACGTGTCGGCGCGGAAGTAGATCTCGTTGACGGCCAGGGCGGCGCCGATCGGGACGGCGGGGACCGCGAGCTCGCGCCAGTGACGCAGCTGCGGGCGCACGCGGACCATCGCCAGCGTCACGGCCAGCGTGACCGCGGCGCCGACCGCCGTCGTGGCCACGACGGCCAGGAACCCCAGGTCGGCCTCGACCACGGCGATCAGCGCCGCCAGCCCCGCCAGCCGCCCCGCCACGTCGGCGGCCGCGGCGCGGCCCATCTGCAGCCGCGCCTGGAAGATCGTGGACAGCGACGTGGTCGCCAGCCCGAGCACGAACGGGATCCCGGCGATGAGGATCGCCACGCGAACGTCGGGCGAGTACGGCAGCACCAGGCTCAGCAGCCCGGCGAGCGCCACCACGGCGACCCCGACGAGCAGCCGGAGCGCCAGCACGCTGCCCACCAGCTCGGTGCTGCGCCCGGGCTCGCGGCTGATCTCCCGCACCACGACGCTCACCAGGCCGAAGTCGGCGAGCACCCCGAGCATCTGCACCAGCGCGAGCGCGAGCGCGAAGCTGCCGTAGCCGGCCGCGCCGAGGTACCGCGTCGTGATCGCGATCGAGATCGCGCCGGCGGCAAGGACCACCGCCTTGCCGAGCGCCTGCGCGGCGGTGTTGCCCGCGACCTGCCGGGCGATGCTCACCGCGGCGCCGCGGCGGACACCTCGAGCCGCGCGGCGGGCCGGCGGAGCAGCTCCCAGCGGTACCCGCGCCCGTGGAGCCGGAAGCGCGCCAGCACCCACAGGGTCTTGAGCCCGTAGCGGACCGACGCGCGGAACGACACGCTGGAGGCCTCGAGGAAGTAGCGGGTCGGGATCGGGAGCTCCACCACGTGGCTGCCGCTGGCCACGATCTGGGCGAAGATCTCCTGGTCGAAGACGAAGTCGTCCGAGTTGCGCAGGAACGCCACCCGGCGCAGGAACTCGGCCGAGAACGCCCGGTAGCCCGTGTGGTACTCGGAGAAGCCGCGCCGGAAGACGAGGTTCTCGACCGCCGTCAGCGCCCGGTTGCCCACCCACTTCCAGCGCGGCATGCCGCCCACGATCGCCTCGTCCTCGAGCAGCCGGGAGCCGATCACCACGTCGGCGAGCCCGGCCTCGATCGGCTTCACCATCCGCTCGACGAGGACCGGGTCGTATTGGTTGTCGGCGTGGACCATGACCACGATCTCGGCGCCGTCGAGCAGCGCGCGGGTGTAGCACGTCTTCTGGTTGCCGCCGTAGCCGCGGTTGACCGGGTGGCGGAGCACCTCGAAGCCCTCGGCCAGCGCGATCTCGGCCGTCGCGTCGGGGCTCGCGTCGTCGACCAGCAGGAGGCGGTCGACCGCCTCGACCGGCATCTGCGCCGCCACCGTCGGGATCGTCTCGGCGGCGCGGTATGCGGGGAGGACGACGGTCACGCGGTTGGAACCGCCGTCCGGCGCCAGCGGGCGCGTGGGGCGGCGGACCGGGACCCGGTGGGCGAGCACCACGCGCTCGTCGCCGAGCGACAGCGAGACCGTGCGGCGGCCCACAGACGTGCGGCCCAGCGCGCGCAGCGCGGCGCCGGCGCGGCCGCCGCGCTCCGACAGGCCGGCGAGCCAGTAGCGCAGCTCGAACGACCGCACGAGCGGCACGTCGTCGGAGATCACGAGCCCGGTGGCGGCGATCAGCTCGCGCAGCGTCCGGCGCGGCAGCAGGCACGTGTGCGCGGGCACCAGCCCCCACCAGCGCTCGCCGGCGAGCCGGGCGGTCGCCGAAGTGGGGTCGGGGGTGACGACGCACAGCACGCCGCCGTCGGCGACCAGCTCGGCGCAGGCTCGGAGCGCGCCGGCGGGGTCGTCGAGGTGCTCGACGACGTCGGCGAGCACGACCACCTCGTACCGGCCGGTGACCTCCTCGAGCGGGACCTCGGCGACGTCGAGGCCGAGCGTCCCGCGCGCGTAGGCGGCGGCCGTGCGCGAGAGCTCGACGCCGCTCGCCTCGTACCCGCGGCGGCGGGCCTCGTCGAGCAGGAGCCCGTGGCCGCAGCCGACGTCGAGCAGGCGCCCGCCGGGCAGATGTCGGGCGACGAGGTCCAGGAGGCGGCGCGCGGTCGCCCGGCGGCCGGCCTCCTCCTGCATGTAGGCGTCGTCGCGCATGTCGCGGTAGAGCGCGTGGAGGTCGTCGCCGGACGGCAGGCTCGGCTGCTGGACGGCGCCGCACTCGACGCACTCGAAGAGGTCGCCGTGCTCGCCCGGGCGGTGGTTGCTGGGCGCCAGGTCGGCGGCCCGGAGGCGGCCGCCGCGACCGCGATGGCACAGCTCCAGACGGCCGTTGCAGATCCGGCAGGGGCCCGGGTCCATGGGAGGCGGGAGCCTATCGGGACCGGGGCAGACCCCTAGACTGCCGCCGATGCGCGCCCCGCAGCTGTCGGCCGTCGTGCCCGCGTACAACGAGGCGGCCGGCATCGCCGCGACGGTGCATGCGCTGCTCGCGGAGCTCGAGCGCCAGCGGCTGACCCACGACGTGATCGTGGTCGACAACGCCAGCACCGACGGGACCGTGGCCGCCGTCGAGGCGCTCGGCGACGAGCGCGTGCGGGTGCTGCGCAACCCGCGCAACCTGGGCAAGGGAGCGTCGCTGCGGCGCGGGATGCTCGAGGCCGGCGGCGCGCTGCGGCTGCACTGCGACGCCGACTGCGCCTCCTCGCTGCCCGCGCTCGGGCGGCTGCTGGCCCGGGTCGAGCACGCCGACGTGGTCGTCGGCTCGCGGCTCGCGGAGGGGGCGCAGGTGGGGCGGAGGCAGCCGATCCGGCGCCGGATCGCCGGGCGCGCGTTCGTCGGGCTCTGCCGGCGGGCGCTGGACGAGCCCACCCGCGACCTGTTCTGCGGCTTCAAGCTGTGGCGGGCCGAGGCGGCGGAGGCCGCCTTCGGCGCCTCGGGGCTCGACGGCTGGGTGTTCGACGCCGAGACCCTCGCGCTCGCCCGCGCGCTCGGCTACCGCATCGCCGAGGTCGGCATCCCGTGGGAGGACCGCGCGGGCTCGCGGCTGTCGATGCCGCGCGTCATCGTCCCGGTGACGCGCGACCTGCTGGCCGTCCGGCGGCGCGTGCGCGCCGTGTCCGCGCAGGGCGCGCGGCTCGAGCCCCAGGCCGAGGGGTGAGCGCGCGGCTCGACCGCGTCGAGGTCGCGTTGCTGGCGGCGCTCGCCGCGCTGGCGTTCGCCGTGCTCGCCGGGCTCGTGCTGCGGGTCTGGCTGCGCGGCGGCGTCGTGACCGGCGCCGACGGCTTCCTGGTCGCCGACCCGATGCAGTACCTCGACTGGGCGCGGCAGTCGGGCGAGCACGGCCTGATCGCCAACCAGCACGACCTGGCGGACGGCCCGCGCGACTTCCTGCATCCGGGGCTGCTGCTCTCCGGCCTCCTGTACCGGCTCGGCGCCGGCCCGGCGCTCGCGTACCTGGCGTGGAAGCCGGTCGCCGTGGCGGTCCTGTTCGCGGGCAGCCTGGGCTTCGTGCGGCGGACTCTGGAGCGCAGGGGCGACCGCTATCTGGCGCTCGCGCTCGCGCTGTTCTTCTGCTCCCCGGTCGCGGCGTTCGTGGCCTGGACTGGGCTGGGCGACGAGGCCGACAAATTGGCGATCGACTTCGTGACCGGCGAGCTGTGGACCGGCGCGTACCTGTGGGGGTACTCGTTCACGGCGATCGCGGTCGGTCTCGTGCCGCTCGCGCTGCTCGCCTACGAGCGCGGGCGGCTGGGCCTCGCGGCCGCCGGCGGGCTGCTGTGCGCGTGGCTGCAGCCGTGGCAGGGCGCGACGTTCGCGCTCGTGCTGGTCGCCGCCGAGGCGGTCCGGGTGCGCCGCGGGCGGCCAGCCGGCGCCGCGGCGCCGACCGCGAGCGGCCCGCCGGCCCCGCCCCACGGCGCGCGACCGCGGCCGAACCGCCGGCGCCGCGGCGCGCGACCTCGCACTGCCGCTGGCGGCGACCGCCGCGCCGCTCGTCTACTACGTGCTGCTGTCGCTGCTCGACACATCGTGGGAGCTCGCCGGCCGCGTCAACGACCTGCCGCGCTGGCCGTGGTGGGTGCTGCTCGCGGGTCTCGCGCCGCTCGCGGTCCCGGCCGCGTTCGCCTACCGGCTGCCGGCACCCGACTTCGCGGCGATCGCGCTGCGCGCGTGGCCGCCGGCCGGACTGCTCGTGTACTTCCAGCCGGCGGGGACGTTCCCGTTCCACGCGTTGCAGGGCCTGGGCTTGCCGCTTTCCGTGCTGGCGGTGCTCGCGCTGCGCTCGTGGCTGGGGCCGCGCGCGCTGCGACCGGTGGCGGTGGTGGCCGCGCTGCTCCTGTTGTGCGCGGTCGGCACCGTGTATCGGGTGACGGAGCTGGCGGACGCTGTCCACCTCGGGCGCCAGCCGTTCTTCCTCACCGCGGACGAGCGGGCCGCGCTCCGCCACCTCGAGCGCGAGAGCGAGCCCGGCGGGGTGCTCGCGCCGGTCTACAGCGGCATCGTCGTGCCCGCCTACACCGGCCGCGAGACCTGGATCGGCGCCGGCTCGTGGACGCCGCGGCAGCCGGAGCGGACACAGCAGGCGGAGGACCTGTTCGGCGGGCGGCTCGACGCGGCCGCCGCCGAGGCGCTGGTGCGCGCGCTCCGGCGCCAGCTTCCTGCTCAGCGACTGCCACGGACGCACTGACGTGTCCAAGGTTCTCGAGCGGGTGACCGAGCCGCCGCACCGGTTCGGGTGCGCGACGGTCTGGAGGGTGCGGTGATCGCGCGGGCGGGCTCGGCGGCGCTGCTCGCGAGCCCGTTCGCGCTCGCCCTCGTCCAGGGCGGCTACTTCGACGAGGCGCGCCTGTGGGCGGCGGTCGGGATGTGGATCCTCGTGGCGGTCGCCGCGCCCGTGCCGCGGTCACGGCCCGCGCTGGCCGCCGTGGCCGGGCTGGGCGGCCTGGTGGTCTGGACGCTGGTGTCGTTCGCGTGGGCGCCGCTGCGGGCGCCGGCGGTCGACGACGCGCAGCGCCTCGCGCTCTACCTCGGGGCGCTGCTGGCGGCGACGGCGCTGCTGCGCGGGGGCGCGGCCCGGGCTGCGGTCCCGGTCCTCGCCGCGGGGATCGTCGCGACGGCGGTCTACGGCCTGTCCGAGCGGCTGCTGCCAGGCCTGTTCGAGCTGGCCCGCTCGCAGGCGGCGATGGGGCGGCTGAACCAGCCGCTCACGTACTGGAACGCGATGGGGGCGTGGGCGGCGATCGGGCTCGTGCTGTGCGCGCGGCTGGCGGGAGAGCCCGGCCGGCCGGCGTGGCTGCGTGCCGCCGCCGCGGCCGGCGCGGCGCCGCTCGGAGCCGCGCTGGCGCTGACCTTCTCGCGCGGCGCCATCGCCGCCGCGGTGATCGGCGTCGGGGTCCTGGCGGCGCTCGAGCCCCGACCGGCGGCCCTGCGGGCGCCGGCCGGTGCAGTCGCCGCGGCGGTCGCGACCGGCGTGCTGGCCGCCGCCCTCCCGGCCGTCCGGACGCTTGAGGGCGCCCGCGAATCCGAAGGGCTCGTGCTGCTCGCCGCGCTCGTGGTCGCGGGGGTGGCGGCGGCCCTGGTGGTGCGACGGGCATCGGCGGTAGACGACGCCGCTGCGGACCGGCGCACGGCGGCCGTGGACGACGCCGCGGGCCGGCAAGCGCCGGCGGCCGACGCCGCCGCCGGCCGGCGCGCGCGGCGGCTCGTCGTGATCGCCACCGTGGCCGGCGCGGTGCTGCTTGCGGCTGCCGCCGCGGCGGTCGAAGGCGAGCCGGACGAGGGCGCGTCGGCCACGCGGCTGTCGAGCGCCGCGTCCAACCGCTACGCGTACTGGGAGGTCGCGCTGTCCGCGTTCCGCGCCGAGCCGCTGCACGGCGGCGGCTCCGGCTCGTTCGCCGTCGACTGGCTGCGCGAGCGGGACGTCAACGAGGTGGTGCGCGACGCGCACTCGCTCGAGCTCGAGACCGCGGGCGAGCTCGGGCTGGTCGGCCTGGCGCTGCTCGGCCTGCTCGTCGGCGGCGTCGCCGCGGGCGCGGCGGCCGCGCTCCGGCGCGACCGCGTCACGGCGGTCGCGCCGGTCGCCGGTCTCGCCGTGTGGGCGGCGCACAGCGCGCTCGACTGGGACTGGGAGATGCCCGCGCTGACGCTCGTCGCGGTGCTGCTCGCCGGGATGCTGCTGGCCGGCGACGCCCCGCGGCCGGGACGGGGCGTCCGCGCGCTGGTGTCGCTCGGCGCCGTGGCGATCGCCGCCGGCCTGGCGGTGGAGCTGCGCAGCGCCACCCTCGTCGCCGCCGCGCGGGACGTGTCGGGCACCCCGCAGGCGTTCGACAAGCTCGAGCGCGCAGGCGAGCTCAGCCTCGACACGACGTCGCCGCGGCTCGACCGCGCGAGGATGCTCCTTTTCGCGCGCCGCGAGCGCGAGGCGGCCGCGGTCGCCGACGACATCGTCCGCGACGAGCCGGAGAACGCCTTCGCGTGGGAGCTCGTGCGGGTGGCGAACGCCCGCGAGGATCCCGCGCGGGCGCGCGAGGCGGAGCGCCGGCTGCGGGCGCTGGTCAGGCGGGTGCCGTGACCGCCGCGCGCGACGACGCGCGCAGCGACGACGCCAGCACCGCCGCGGCCGCCGCGAGCTGGACCGCGAGCACGAGCGCCGCGAAGCCGGCGATCGACTCGAAGTCGCGCGCCAGCAGCACCACCGGCTCGGCCAGCGTCACCGCGGCCAGCGGCAGCAGGAACCGCGAGGAGCCGATCCCGAGCAGGAACTGGACCGCGAGGTAGGCGAAGCCCAGCAGGGTCATCGCCAGCGCGAGCAGCGTGAGCGCGTCGGCGCCGGGCTCGTACTCGGCGCCGAAGCCGACCCGGAGGACCGCCTCCGGCGCGACGGCGAAGACGAGCAGCGCGGGCGCCGCGACCGCGCCGACCACCCCCAACGCTCGCAGCAGGACGGGCCGCGCCGCGGTGCCCTCGGCGGCGCGGCGGGCCGCCTCGGGCAGGAGGTAGAGGCCGACGCCGACCGCCGTCCACACGACCACCTTGGCGGCCACCGCGGCCGCGGCGTACGCGCCCGCCAAGGCGTCGTCGAAGTGGTGGCGGACGATGATCACGTCCATGTTCTGCAGCGCCGCGATCAGCACGAGCGCGGCGATCGGCACCGTCGCCTCGCGGGCCAGCGAGCGCAGCGGCCATGCGTCACCCGCCGCGGCAGGGGAGCGGCGGGCGAGCACGACGCCGAGCGCGATGGCCGTGCACCCCATCGCGGCCGGCATGCCGAGGTAGGCGCCGGTGGTGCCGAGCCCGGCGGCCAGCAGGAGCGCCGCCAGCAGCAGGCGCGCGACGGCCTCGCCGACGATCGAGAGCCCAACCGGCCGGTAGGCGCCGAGCCCCGCCAGCGTGCCCCGCTGGACCGAGAGCAGCAGCCACAGCCCGCCGGTCGGCAGCACGGCGGCCGCCGCCCACGCCTCCTCGACCCCGATCAGGCGCGCCAGCGGATCGCGCAGCAGGGCGCCCGCGAGCGCGAGGGCCGCGGTGGCGATCAGGATCCGCTGGGTCCAGCGGTCGACGGTCGCCCGCAGGTCGCGGGCGAGCGCGATGCGGCCGGTCGCCGTTGCCCGCGCGGCCGCCACCTGGAGCGCATACCCGGGCACCGAGACGATCAGGTACGTCGAGGTCACGGCCGCCAGGGCGCCGTAGTCCTCACGGCCGAGCAGCCGGGCGAAGACCACGGTGAAGACCACCGCGATGCCGTTGGCGACGAGCTGTGCGCCCGCGAGGCCGGCCGCGGTAGCCGTGTCGCTGTCGAGGGCCGGCAGGCGTCGCAAGGCCGCGACGGTACCGGACCGACGACCGCTATCGTCCGCGCGGATGGCCTCCCGACGCGTGGTCTGCGCTCTGGCAGCGCTCCTGCTGGCGCTGCCCTCCGCCGCGTGGGCGCAGGGCGCCGGGGACGAGCAGTACCAGGACCCGTTCGGCGACGAGGGCGCCCAGGCGGAGCCGGAGGGCAGCGGCCAGGACGACTCGCAGGGCGCGGAGCCGGCCGGTGACGACGGCGCTGTCGCGCCGGCCGCCCCGGAGGCGGCTCCCGCTCAGCCCGCGCAGTCGGCGCCCGCTGCGGAGCAGCTCCCGTACACGGGTGCCGGCACCGCCCTCGTCGGGCTCAGCGGCGCGCTGCTGCTCGCCGGCGGAGTCGTGCTCCGCGTCAGGCTCAGCGAGCGACGGCCGCTTCGCCCTTGACGCGCAGGCCGCGCTTCAGGGCCTGGTACGCCGGGCGCAGCTTGCCGTTGGTCTCGACGAACGCCGAGTCCCAGCGGTTGCCGCGCTTCTTCGCCCACTCGTAGAAGTAGACGCGGGTGATCCGGCGGCTCGACTTGGCGATCTGGTAGACGCGCTTGACCGCGCGCGCCTGCTGCGCCTTCGTGCTCTTGCGGCCGCCGCGGCTGCCGTCGGCGGGCTTCAGCCGCAGGATGCCGCCGGTCTCGGTCAGCCACACCTGGCCGCGCACGGCCTTGAGGAGGAGCTTGGTGGTGCCGCGAGCGTCGTTGGCGTCCTTGTAGTTGTGCAGGCCCCAGATGCGGGCGGTTGGCGCGTAGCGCTTGAACTTCTTCACCCACTGGAGCATGTCCGGGCTGTCGAGCACGTCCGCCGCCACGATCGTGCAGGTGCGGCAGTCCTTGCGCATCGCGTTGTAGTAGCGAGCCGCCGCGGCGGGCTTCTTCGACGTCGGCTGCGTCGTGTGGTTGGCCTCGTTCCAGGCGGAGTAGTCCGTCACCCAGGGGTAGCGCTCGCGCACGAGCCGGAAGCTCTTGCGGTACAGCGCCAGCGAGGGGAGCTTGCGGTGGCCGTTCGACCGCCAGTTGCGGTTGAACGCGACCAGCGGCTGGACGCCGGCGGCCTGGGCCTGCTCCATCCACACGTCGGTGAGGTAGACGCTGTGCGGGTCGCGGTACCAGTCCCACGCCAGCGCGAGCCGGCTGTGCCGGACGCCCAGCTTCTGGAACGCGGGGGCGGTGAACATCTTCGCGTCCTGGTCGCCGATGCCGACGATCGGCGGCTTGGCGCTCGCGGGGGCGGCGAGGATCAGGCAAACGAGCAGGCTGAGGCTGAGGAGACGGATCATCACACTTGTCATCGGTAAGGACACTCCCGCCCTTTACGCTCCGCCGGGCCCGTTGTTACGGATCGGACTAGCCTTTTATTCCGCCTTGAGCCGCGCCGTTTCGACCACCGGGGCCGATGCGACCGAACGGGCCGGCGCTGAGCTCGCGGCAGCGCTCCGGCCCGGTGACGTCGTGCTCGTCTCCGGCGAGCTGGGTGCCGGCAAGACCACGTTCGTGCGTGGCGCGCTGCGGGCGCTCGGGGTCGCCGGCCCGGTGACCAGCCCGACGTTCGTGGTGGGCCACGCCTACGACGGCGCGGCGGGGCCGGTCTCGCACCTCGACCTCTACCGGCTGGCCGGGATGGCCGACGAGGACCCGGGGCTGCTCGAGCCGTTCTTCGCTCCCGACGCGATCGCGTTCGTCGAGTGGCCCGAGCACGGCCCGGGCGCGTGGCCGCCCGAGCGGGTCGCGCACACCGTCCACCTCGCCCACGCGGGCGGCGACGAGCGCAGCATCGAGGTCGCGTGATCCTCGGCATCGACACCGCGACTGCGGCGACGGCCGTCGCGGTCTGGCCGCCCGCGGTCGAGCGCCGCGACGACCCGGTGCCGGGAGCGCGTCCCGGCCACACCGCGCGACTGCTGGCGCTGGTCCACGAGGTCGTGGACGACTGGGACGCGATCGAGCGCATCGCCGTCGGGGTCGGGCCCGGCGGCTTCACCGGCCTGCGCATCGGGATCGCCACCGCCCGGGCGCTGGCCCAGGCTCGCGACCTCCCGCTCGTCGGCGTCTCGAGCCTCGAGGCGCTCGCCGAAGGGGTCAGACCCCGCGCGGGGTCAGACCCCTTGGGGTCTGACCCCATCCCGGTATTTGCGGTCATCGACGCCCGTCGCGGGGAGGTGTTCGCCGCCTCGCCGGGTCGGTTCGGTGCCATAGCACTCACCCCCGAGGCGCTCGCCGCCCGGATCGTGCCGGGCTCGCTGGCCGTGGGGGATGGCGCAGTACGCTTTCGGGGAGAGCTCGAACGGGCCGGGGCGACCGTCCCGGCCGACGACTCCCCGGCACACCGCGTCAGCGCCGTCCACGTCGCGAGACTGGGTGCCGAGAGGGAGCCCGCCGGCCGTGACGCACTGCTTCCGGACTACCGCCGCGAGCCGGACGCCAAGCCGACCGGAAAGCTTTCCCCCCGTGACCCTCCCGTCCGCTGATCCCTTCACGGAAAGCTTCTCGCAGATCCGGCGCCTCACCTACGCCGACCTCCCGCAGGTCGTCGCGATCGAGCGCCGTGCGTTCACCACTCCGTGGTCGCTCGCGATGTTCGTGCTCGAGCTCTCAAAGCCCTCCGGCGTCTGCCTCGCCGCCGAGGTGGAGCGCGAGCTGGCCGGCTACCTCGTGTGCTCCCGCTACGACGCCGTGTGGCACCTCATGAACGTCGCCGTCGACCCCGACCGCCGCCGCCACGGCATCGCCACCGCGATGATCGCGGCGCTGATCGAGCGCATCGGGCCGGAGGGCCAGCTCACGCTCGAGGTGCGCCGCTCCAACGAGGGGGCGATCGGGCTCTATGAGCGGTTCGGGTTCCGCTCCGCCGGCGTCCGCCGCCGCTACTACGCCGACAACGGCGAGGACGCCGTGATCATGTGGCGCACGCCGGCGACGCTGCGTGGCACGCTCGACGACGTTCCGGGCACGTGATCCTCGCGCTCGAGACCTCCTGCGACGACACCTGCGCCGCCGTCGTCACCACCGCGGGCGAGATCCGCGCCAACGTCGTCTCCTCGCAGGGCGTCCACGACCGCTACGGCGGCGTCGTGCCGGAGATCGCGTCGCGCCACCACCTCGAGCTCGTCAACGCCGTGGTCGACGACGCGCTGGACCGGGCGCAGACCACCCTCGACGGCGTCGAGCTCGTCGCCGTCACCCAGGGGCCCGGCCTGGTCGGGGCGCTGCTGGTCGGCGTGGCGACCGCGAAGGCGCTCGCCGCCGCCCGCGAGCTGCCGCTCGCGGCCGTCGACCACCTCCAGGGCCACGTCGCCGCCAACTTCCTCGAGCCCGACCCGATCGAGCCGCCGTTCGTGTGCCTGATCGCCTCGGGCGGGCACACCCTGCTCACCAAGGTCACCGACCACGCGGGGTACGAGCTGATCGGCCAGACGCTCGACGACGCCGCCGGCGAGGCATTCGACAAGGGCGCCCGGCTGCTCGGCCTCGGCTACCCCGGCGGCCCGGCGCTCTCCAAGCTCGCGGCGCAAGGGGACGCCGCGGCGTTCGACTTCCCCACCGGCGCCCGCGTGACCGGCCTCGACTTCAGCTTCGCCGGCCTCAAGACCGCGCTGCTGTACAAGGTCCGCGACCTCGGCCCCGAGGAGACGGAGCGCTGCAGGGCCGACCTCGCCGCCAGCTACGAGCACGCGATCGTGGAAGCCTTGATCGCCCGCGTGAAGCGAGCCCTGCAAGACGAGCCCGAGCCGCGGCTCGCGATCGGCGGCGGCGTGGCGGCGAACCGCCTGCTGCGCGAGCGCGCCGCGGCGCTCGGCGTCCCCGTGCACATCCCGCCGCCCGAGCTCTGCACGGACAACGCCGCGATGATCGCGTCCGCCGCCCGCTTCGCGCCCGCGACGCCCTTCCCGGGCTACCTCGACCTCGACGCCTACGCCACCGCCCACCATCACGCTCTATAGCCGCCCCGGCTGCCATCTGTGCGACGACGCTCGTGCGGCGCTCGAGCGCGTACGCGCCAGGGCAACGTTTTCGCTGCGTGAGGTGGACATCACGAGCGACGACGATCTGCATCGCCGCTACCTCGAGCGCATCCCCGTCGTCGCGCTCGGCGACGAGGAGCTGTTCGACTTCTTCGTCGACGAGGCGGCGCTGGAAGCCAGGCTCTATCGTCTGCCCGGATGAGCTTCGGCGACGTCGCCACGCGGGGGCAGGGGCAGGGGCAGGCCGAGGCGGGCGTCGGTCCGCTCGCTGACCGCCTGTCGCTCGGCGTGGCCGCGCGCCTGTCGCGCTACCTGCAGGTGCTCACCCAGGCGCGCAAGATGGGCAAGGAGACGATCTCGTCGCAGGAGCTGTCCGAGTACACGCACGTGAACTCGACGCAGATCCGTCGCGACCTGTCGGGCTTCGGCAAGTTCGGCAAGCGCGGGGTCGGCTACAACGTCGACTCGCTCGTCTCCCAGATCCGGAAGATCCTGCGCACGAGCGGGCAGCACAACATCGCGCTGTTCGGCGCCGGCCACCTCGGCCGCGCCATCGCCTCGTCCGACATCTTCGCCGACCACGGCTTCCGCGTCGTCGCGATGTTCGACACCGACCGCGGCAAGGTCGGGGAGGAGATCAACGGCGTCAAGGTCCGCCACACCGACGACGTGAAGACCGTCGTGGAGGAGGAGGACATCGTCGTCGGCGTGCTCGCCGTCCCGACGGCCGCCGCCCAGGAGCTCGCCGACCTCCTGGTCGAAGCGGGCGTGAAGATCATCTTCAACTACTCTGAGGCGCTCCTGCAGGTTCCGCCGGAGGTCACCGTGCACACGTCGAGCCCGGCGGTCGACCTCCTCTACGCGCTCTACTTCTACCTGACCTGAGTTGATCGACCTCGTCGCTGCGCGCGAGACCTTCGAGGCCTCCCAGGACCTCACGGTCGGGATCGAGGAGGAGTACGCGCTCGTCCATCCCGAGACGCTCGAGCTGGTGCCCAAGTTCGAGGAGCTCCGCGACGCCGGGGCGGCCGACCCCGTGCTCGCCGACGCCATCTCCGGCGAGCTGATCTCGTCCGAGATCGAGATCCGGTCCGGCCGCGGGGAGGACATCGCGGATGCCCGCGCCAAGCAGCACGAGGCGCGGCGGCGGCTGTTCGCGCTGGCCGACGCGCACGGCGTCCGGCTCGGCTCCACCGGCACGCACCCGCTGTCGGACTATCGCGAGCAGCACATCATCGACACGCCGCACTACCACCGCGTCGAGGACGGCCTCAAGTACGTGGCCTGGCGCAACAACACGTTCGCGCTGCAGGTCCACATCGGCGTGCAGGGCGCCGACCGGGCCGTCCAGGTCTGCGACCGGCTGCGCCCTGTGCTGCCGATGCTGCTCGCGATCTCGGCCAGCTCGCCGTTCGTCGACGGCCGCGACTCCGGCCTGCACTCGGCGCGCACCCAGATCTTCACCAAGTCGTTCCCGCGCTGCGGCGTGCCGGACGTCATCGGCGGCTGGCAGCAGTGGGCGGACTACGTCGGCCTGCTCGTGCGCACCGGCTCGATCATCGAGTTCACCCAGCTGTGGTGGTCGGTCCGCCCGCACCATTCGTTCGGCACCGTCGAGATCCGGATCTGCGATGCGCAGAGCACCAGCACCGAGGCCGACGCGCTGGAGGAGCTGCTCGTCGCGACGGTGGCGCAGGCGCTGCGCGAGATCGACGCGGGAGAGCCGCTTCCCGACCTGCCGGGACGGCTGATCGAGGAGAACATGTGGCGAGCCATCCGCTACGGGCAGGACGGCCGGCTGCTCGATCTCACCGCGCCCAGGATCGAGGAGTACCCGGCTGCCGAGGCGCTCGACCGCCTCAAGGCCTGGACGGGCGCCGACGTGACGCTGCCGGCGCTCAACAGCGCGCAGCGGCAGCGGCGCATGATCGAGGCGGGCGCCGGGCCGTACGAGGTGTACGCGAAGTGCGTGGAGGAAACGAGAGCCACATATGAGACAGCCGTCTGAAGAGGAGATCCGGGCCCTCGAGGCCGAGATGGCGAAGCTGAGCGTGGACGACGTGCTCCTTCAGACCATCGTCACGCTGATCAACCTCGGCGCCCGCAAGGCAGGGCTGGCCGAGGGCACCGAGGCCGACTGGCCGCAGGTCAAGAAGGCGATCGACGGGGCGCGCGCGCTGCTGCCGCTCGTCGAGCCCGAGCACGGCGACGCGCTGGCCCCGGTCCGCGACGCGCTGTCGCGGCTGCAGATGGCCTACGTGCAGATGTCCGGCGGAGAGCCGCAGCCGGCGGCGCCGACGGAGCCGCCGGCCGCGGACGAGTCCGGAGACCAGCCCGGCCCCGCCCAGAAGTCCGGGCGGCTCTGGGTACCAGGTCAATAGCGCCGGGCCAGGCGATAGACTGCGCCGCGCTTCAGCGGCGGCCCCGGCCGGGCTGCCGCTTCGCTTTGCGTGCAGTCTTGATTCCAGAGGGGTTCCCTTGACCGATTTTCTGTCCGACTACGGGGTCGTCGTCGCGCTCATCTGCGCGGGGTTCGCGATCGCGTACGGGCTGCTGACGACACGGTCGCTGCTGGCGCTGTCTCCGGGCAACGCCACTATGCAGTCCCTGTCGGCGGCGGTCCAGGAGGGCGCGACCGCGTACCTCCGCCGCCAGTACACGACGATCGGCATCGTCGGCGTCGTCCTGTTCGTGGCGCTGCTCTTCGTCCAGGGCGCGACGGTGGCGATCGGCTTCGCGATCGGCGGTCTCGCCTCCGCGGCTGCCGGCTTCATCGGGATGAACGTGTCCGTGCGCGCCAACGCCCGCGTGGCCGAGGCGGCCCGGGGCGGCATCGGCCCGGCGCTCGATGTTGCCTTCCGCGGCGGCGCCGTCACCGGCATGCTCGTGGTCGGCTTGGCGCTGATCGGCGTCGCCGGCTACTACGGCATCCTGGTCGGCATCTTCGACGAGTCCGACAAGGACGCCGTCGACGCGCTCATCGGCCTCGGCTTCGGCGGCTCGCTGATCTCCGTCTTCGCCCGTCTCGGCGGCGGCATCTTCACCAAGGGCGCGGACGTCGGCGCCGACATCGTCGGCAAGATCGAGGCCGGCATCCCCGAGGACGACCCGCGCAACCCGGCCGTGATCGCGGACAACGTGGGCGACAACGTCGGCGACTGCGCCGGCATGGCGGCCGACCTCTTCGAGACCTACGCGGTCACCGCGGTGGCGGTCATGCTGCTCGGCGTCCTGACCTTCGAGAACGACTCGGTCGTGATCTACCCGCTCGTGCTGGGCGGCGTCTCGATCCTGGCGTCGATCATCGGCACGTTCGCGGTCAAGTCGCGCACCGGCAACGTCGAGCGCGCGCTCTACCAGGGCATGATCGTGGCGGGCCTGATCGCGGCCCTGCTGTTCATCCCGGTGACGCTGTGGATGATGGACGACCTGACGCGGCTCGACGGCAGCGCCGGGCCCGGGGTGTGGGACATCTACCTCTGCTCGCTGATCGGCCTCGGCGTAACGGCGTGCCTCTTCGTCCTCACCGACTACTACACCTCGACGCGCTTCGCGCCGGTCAAGAGCACCGCCCAGGCGTCGGTCACCGGCCACGCGACGAACATCATCCAGGGCCTCGCGAAGGGCCTCCAGGCGACGGCGCTGCCGGCGCTCGTGATCGTGCTCGGCATCTTTGGCTCCTACGAGCTGGCCGGCGTCTTCGGCATCGGCGTGGCCGTGATGGCGCAGCTGTCGCTGACGGGCCTGATCGTGGCGCTCGACGCGTTCGGCCCGATCACCGACAACGCGGGCGGCATCGCCGAGATGGCCGACATGCCGGAGGACGTACGCAACGTCACCGACCCGCTCGACGCGGTCGGTAACACGACCAAGGCCGTCACCAAGGGCTATGCGATCGGCTCTGCGGCGCTCGCCGCCCTCGTGCTGTTCGCCGCCTTCAAGATCGAGCTCGAGGACGAGGCCGGCCACGTCATCACGTTCGGCATCGACAACCCGGACGTGCTGATCGGCCTGATCATCGGCGGCATGATGGTCTACCTGTTCGCCGCGCTCTCGATGGAGGCGGTCGGCCGCGCCGGCCAGGCCGTCGTGGAGGAGGTCCGCCGCCAGTTCCGCGAGAAGCCGGGGATCATGGAGGGCACCGAGAAGCCCGATTACGGCCAGTGCGTGGACATCGTGACCCGCGCCGCCCAGCGCGAGATGATCATCCCGTCGCTGATCCCGATCGTCGTCACGGTGATCGTCGGCTTCCTGTCCGAGCAGGCGCTCGGCGGGCTGCTGATCGGCGTCATCGTGGTCGGCCTCTTCATGGCGATCTTCATGACCGCCGGCGGCGGGGCGTGGGACAACGCGAAGAAGCTGATCGAGGACGGCGCGTACGGCGGCAAGGGCTCCGAGGCGCACGCCGCCTCGGTCACCGGCGACACCGTCGGCGACCCGTTCAAGGACACCGCCGGCCCGGCCATCAATCCCATGATCAAGGTGGCGAACATCGTCGCCCTCCTGATCATCCCGTTGATCGTCTGACGAGCTCCTCCGCGTGGACGACGGTCTGATCGAGGTGTGCCACCGCCGCTCATGTTAAGTTGCGCATTGGGTGTCGGCGAGCGAGGCCAGTGCGCTGTTCGACGTAGTCGGCGAGGGAGCGCCGGTCGGCCTCGCTTTCCTCGACACCGATCTGCGCTACGTCCGCATCAACGCGGCCTTGGCCGCCATCAACGGCCGGCCCGCCGAGGAGCACGTCGGGCGCCGGGTCGAGGAGGTCCTCCCCGAGCTGGCGGACGTGCTCGTCCCGATCTACCGGCAGGTCCTGGAGACCGGCGAGCCGATCCTCGAGCGCGAGCTGAACACCGAGTGGCCCGGCCGCGGTCACGTCCGCCACGTGCTCGCGAGCTGGTTCCCGGTCCGCGTCGAGGGCGAGCTCGCGGGGGTGGGCGCGGTCGTGCTCGACATCACCGCCCGCAAGGACGCCGAACTGCGGCTGGAGGGCGTCCTGCAGCAGCTCCCGGTCGGGGTCGTGATCGCCGACGCCGACGGGCGCGTGATGCTCGAGAACCAGGGCCTCGCGGCCATGGGGGTCCCGACGGTCGACCCGGGCACGCCGCTCGAGAGCGCGCGGCCCAGCGCCCGGCATGCGGACGGCAGGCCGCTGGCCGAGGGGCAGTGGCCGCTCAGCCGGTCGCTTCGCGGCGAGACGGTGCGCGGTGCCGAGCTCGAGTTCACGAGCGGCGACGGGGCCACGCGGATCATCGAGGCGAACTCCGCGCCGATCCGCGACGGTGACGGCACGATCGTGGCCGCCGTCGTGATCCTGCAGGACGTCACGCAGCGCCGCCAGGCCGAGCAGCGCCAGGACCTGCTCGTGCGGGCGGGCGAGGTGCTCGACTCGGCGCTCGGCGTCGACGAGCGGCTCGATCGCTTCGCCCGCCTGCTGGTCCCCGAGCTGGCCGACTACGTGAAGATCGAGCTGCTCGAGGGCAAGAGCGGCCGCCGGCCGGTCGCGATCGCGCATCAGGACCCCGAGCGCGAGGCGCTGATGCGGGCGTGGCGAGCGCGCGGCACGCTCGCGGAGTCCGAGCGCGTCGGCATGGGCACGACACTGGCCGCCGGCGAGGCCAAGATCACCTCCGACATCGTGCCCGAGGAGGTCGCGCGCTCCGCCCGCGAGACGACCGGCGAGGAGGGCGCCCAGCTGATGCGCGCGATCGGGCCTCGGTCGCAGATCGTCGTCCCCCTGCGGGCGCGCGGCCGCGTGCTCGGCGCCCTGTCGCTGACCATGGCCGAGTCCGGCCGCCGCTACGACGACGACGATCTCGACCTCGTCCGCGACCTCGGGCTGCGCGCCGGCCTCGCCGTCGACAACGCGCGCCTGTACGAGGAGGCGCAGGCCGCCGCCGCGGCCGAGCAGCGCCGGGCCGCCCAGCTCGACGCGCTCGCCGCGGCGTCGCTGGCCGTCCACCGCGCGCGCTCGCTGGAGCAGCGCCTCCAGATGATCGCCGACCGCGCCCGCGACCTGATCGGCACCGAGCGCGCGGTGGTGACGATGCGGCCCGGCTTGGCGGACGAGATGTCCGCCAGCTCGGAGGCGCCCGATGCCGGGCGGGCGGGGTCCGAATCAAGCGACGTCCTGGCGGCGCCGCTGGTGGGCCGCGATGGGTTGGACTTCGGGCACATCGAGGTCGCCGGCGGCGAGTTCACGACGAGCGACGAGGCCATGCTCGAGGACCTGGCCCGGATCGCATCGCTGGCGATCGAGAACGCCCGGCTCGAGGAGCGCGAGCGCCACATCGCGCGCACGCTCCAGGACAGCCTGCTCCCCCGCCGGCTGCCGGAGATCGCGGGCCTGCAGGCCATTGCGCGGTACCTGCCCGGCGGCGAGGGGACCGTCGTGGGCGGCGACTTCTACGACCTGTACGCGGTCGAGGACGACTGGGCGCTGGTGGTCGGCGACGTCTGCGGCAAGGGCGCCGAGGCCGCCGCGCTCACCGCGATGGTGCGCTACACGGTGCGGGCCGAGAGCCTGCATCACCACAGCCCGTGCCAGGTGCTGGGCCTGCTCAACGACGCGATCCTGCGCCAGATCGAGGACGGCCGCTTCTGCACCGCGCTCCACGGCCGCCTTGAGATCGTCTCCGGCGGCGCGCAGCTCACGCTGGCCAGTGCCGGCCACCCGCAGCCGCTCGTGCTGCGGGCCGACGGCCGGGTCGAGACGGTGCCGTGCGGCGGCCCGCTGCTCGGCATCGTGCCGGACATCGTGCACCCGGACGTCATCGTCCGGCTCGGCCCTGGCGACGCGCTCGTCTGCTTCACCGACGGGGTCACCGAGGGCCGCGGCGAGAGCGGGATGTACGGCGAGCAGCGGCTGGCCGAGCTGCTCGCGTCGGCGACCGGCGCGGACGCCGCCGGCATCGCCGACCGCATCGTCGAGGACGTGCTCGCGTTCCAGGGCGGCCGCACGCAGGACGACCTCGCCCTGCTCGTGCTCCAGGTCCCATAGATCACCGAGCCTGCCCACCCGGAAATCTAGAATCGGCCGTACATGGCACGACGCCGACTGGAGGGCCTCGAACGCGTCCTCGGGGCCAACGCCCTCTTCTCCACCGCCTACGGGAACGTCGGGTCGTCGATCTACTACGCGCTCGGCCTCGTCGCCTCGTTCGCGCTCGGCCTCACCCCGCTCGTGTTCATCATCACGGGGTTCTTCTTCTTCTGCACGGCGGCGACCTACGCCGAGGCCACGACGATGTACCCGGAGGCCGGCGGCTCCTCGAGCTTCGCCCGGCGCGCGTTCAACGAGTTCTGGTCGTTCGTGGCGGCGTGGGCGCAGATGCTCACGTACGTCGCCACGATCGCCATCTCGGCGTTCTTCGTGCCGCACTACATCGGCGGGCTGTTCTGGGACTACCTGCGCTCCTCGCCGGGCGACATCATCGCCGGCTGCCTGGTCATCGCCGTGCTCGCCGCCATCAACGTGCTGGGCGCCAAGGAGTCCACCGGGGTCAACATCCTGCTCGCGGTCATCGACTTCGCGACCCAGCTCCTGCTGGTGGTCGTGGGCATGTTCCTCGTGTTCTCGCCCGAGACGCTCGTCGACAACGTCAAGCTCGGCGAGGCGCCCGAGTGGAAGGACTTCGTCCTCGCGATCCCGATCGGCATGCTCGCCTACACGGGCATCGAGACGATCTCGAACATGTCCGAGGAGGCACGCGACGAGGCGAAGACGATCCCGACCGCGATCAACCGCGTCCGCATCGCCGTCTTCGCGATCTACTTCACGCTCCCGGCCGTCGCGCTGTCCGCGCTGCCGGTCACGTTCAACGCGGCGACGGGCGAGTACCAGACGCTGCTCGGCCTGACCGAGGAGGAGGGCGGCTTCGCCGGCGACCCGATCCTCGGTGTGGTCAAGGAGCTCGACCTCGGGCCGCTGCAGTCGGTGGGCGAGATCTACGTCGGCCTGCTGGCCGCGACGATCCTCTTCCTCGCCACCAACGCGGGGATCATCGGGGTGTCGCGGCTCGTCTACTCGATGGGCATCCACCGGCAGATGCCCGACGGCCTGCGGCGCCTGCACCCGCGCTTCCGCACGCCGTGGATCGGCATCCTCCTCTTCTCGGCGTTCGCGATCGTCGTCATCCTCCCGGGCCAGGAGGAGTTCCTCGGCGCGATCTACTCGTTCGGCGCGCTGCTCTCGTTCACGATGGCGCACGCGGCGGTGGTGCGGCTGCGGATCAAGCTGCCCGACTTCCCGCGCTCGTACAAGGGCCCCGGCAACCTCACGTGGCGCGGCGTCGAGTGGCCGCTGTTCGCGGTCGTCGGCGGCACGTTCACGGCGGTCGCGTTCGTGGTCATCGTGGCCCTGAACGTGCCGGTGGCCGCCGCCGGTGTCGGCTGGCTGGCGGTCGGGATCGCGATCTACCTCGCCTTCCGCCGCCGCCACGGCCTCGACCTGATCTCCACGGTCAAGGTCGCGATCCCGCAGCCGGTCGTGGACCACGAGGCCGAGTACGACTCCATCCTCGTCCCTCTGGTCGACGGCCACTACGACGAGCGCGTGATGGCGACCGCGATGAAGCTCGCGGCCGGGAGGCGGCGCGGCGTCCACGTGCTCGGGCTCGTCACCGTCCCCAACGCGCTCACGATCGACGCGACGCTGCCGGAGGAGGAGGCCGCCGCCGACTCCGCGATCGAGCAGGCGCGGATCCAGGGCGGCCGCCGCGTCTCCGGCCACCAGGAGAAGATCCGCGCCGGCCAGGCCGGGCGGCGGATCGTCGAGGAGGCGACCGACATGCGCGCGTCGGCGATCGTGCTGCCACTGCCGCGGCGCGTGGACGGCGCGTCGCTGTTCGGCAAGACGCTGGAGACGGTGCTGGCCGAGCGGCCGTGCCGGGTGATCATCGAGTCGGCGCCCGACCAGAAGCGCGCCAAGCGGCGGCTCGGGCTGGAGCGGGAGCTGGTTACGTGACCCGGGCGACGCAGGTGCTGTCGGCGCTGATGGTCGTCATCGGCCTGGCGATGATCGTGCGGACGCTGGCGGGCGGCGGTGGCCCGGTGGCGCTCGGCCTCCTGCTCGGGCTGCTGTTCGTGGGCGCCGGCGCGGGCCGGCTGTACGCGGGGCGGCGGCCGTGAAACCGCTCGGCAAGTCGCTCGGCGCGCCGGCGCTGTTCGGGATCGTCCAGGGTTTCGTCGCGGCGTCCGTCTACTTCGCGGTCGGCCTCGTGGCCGAGCGCGCGCTCGGGTTCACGTGGCTCGTGTTCCTGCTCGGTGGGCTGCTGTTCGCGCTCGTCGTCGTCTCCTACGTGGAGGGGGCGTCGCTGCACCAGGAGCGCGGCGGGGCGACCGTGATCGCGCGCTTCGCGTTCAACGAGCTGGTCAGCTTCATCGCCGGCTGGGCGATCTGCCTCGAGTACCTGATCCTGATCGCGATCTGCGCGTTCGCCACCACCGACTACGCGGCGGTGTTCTGGGGCGAGCTCGACACCGGCGTGCCGGAGTTCCTGATGGCCGCCGCGCTCGTGGTGTTCGTGGCCTGGTGGAACGCCCGCGGATCGGGCGCCCCGCGCTACAACCGCGCGGTCTTCGTGGTGCTCGGCGACCTCGCGCTGCAACTCTTGATCGTCGCCTTCGGCCTCATCTACCTGGTGCAACCCGAGGTGCTGACCGACCCGGCCTCGATCGGGGGCATGCCGTCGCTCGAGGATCTGCTGTTCGCGTTCCCGCTCGTGCTGGTGGCCTTCAGCGGGCTCGACGTCTCGTCCGGCCTCGCAGGCCAGGTCGCGATCGGGCGGCGGGGCCTGCGTCGCCTCATCTCCGTCCGGATGCTCGCCGCGATCGTGCCGTACGTGGGGATCGCGCTGGTGGCCTCGGCGACGCTGCCCGACGAGCCGCGCTCGATGTGGATCGAGGCGCCGATGCTCGGCGTGGTCGACGACTTCTCGCAGGACTGGCTACGCGAGCCGCTGCGCTACATCGTCGCGGGCTCGGCGGTGCTGATCCTGGCCGCGGCCTGCAACGCGGCGATGCTCGGGGTCTCGCGGCTCGGATACTCGCTTGCGCTCAACCGCCAGATCCCGTCGCGGATCGGCTACCTGCACCCGGCGACGTCGACCCCCGTGGTGATCATCGGCATCGGCGCGGTCGTGGCGACGCTGCTCCTGCTGACCGCCGACCTCGAGTTCCTGCTCGCGATCTCCGCCTTCGGTGCGACGACGGCGTTCACGATCGTGTGCCTGTCGGTCTGCCGATTGCGCTACCGCGAGCCGGACCGCGACCGCCCGTACAAGATGCCGTTCAACGTGCGCGTGATGGGCGGCGACCTCCCGCTGCCCGCCGCGCTCGGGACGCTGCTGTCCGGCGCCGCGTTCGTGGCCGTGCTGGCGTTCCACCAGGGCGCGCGCTGGGTCGGCCTCGGCTGGATGGCGTTCGGCGTGCTGGTCTACGTCTACTACCGCCTCTCCGAGGACAAGCCGCTGCTGAAGCGGATCTCGGTGCCCGAGAAGGTGCTCACCCGCAAGCGCGCCGAGGCCGAGTACGGCTCGATCCTGGTCCCGATCCTCGGCACCGAGCTCGACGACGACATCGTGCAGACCGCGGGGCGGCTCGCTTCCGAGGAAGACGGCGAGCTCGGCGAGGGCGGCGCCGTGATCGAGGCTCTGTGGATATTCGAGGTGCCGATGTCGCTGCCGCTCGACACGCCGGTTCCCGACGAGGAGCTCAAGCGGGCGCGCAAAGCGCTCGCCCGCGCGAAGGCGGTGGGGGAGGAGTACGAGGGCGTCGAGGTCGCCACCGCGGTGGTGCGCGCCCGGCGCGCGGGAGAGGCGATCGTGCGCGAGGCCAGGCGTCGCGGCGTGGAGGCGATCGTGCTCGCCGCCGAGGAGCCGGTGCGCACGCGCGGCGGCGTGCTGCTGGGCGGCAAGCAGGGCCTGCACGACACGTTCGTGGGAGAGACGACGCGCTACGTGGTCAACAAGGCGCCGTCGCGCGTCGTGCTCACGGCGCCGCCGGCCAAGGGCGCCGACCCCACCCGGGCGATCGACGAGCCGATCGAGGTCCCGGCCGGCCATCTGCCGGTGCCCGACCGCTAGGCTCGCGGCGCATGTTCGTCCTCGTGGTCGGAGCGGGCCGGGTCGGCTCCTCGGTGGCGACCTCGGCGCTGCGCGCCGGGCACACCGTGTCCGTGCTCGACGAGGATCCGCTGTCGCACGAGCGGCTGGACGTCGAGCTCGGCCAGTCGTGGGAGGAGGCAGGCGGGAGGTTCACGATCGGCACCGCGCTCGAGCTCGACGCGCTGGTCGAGGCCGGGATCGACCAGGCCCAGGTGTTCATCGCCTCCACCAACGGCGACAACACGAACCTCGTCGTCTCGCAGATCGCGCAGCGCAGGTTCGACGTCCCGCGCGTGATCGCGCGCGTGCTCGATCCAAGGCGGGCCGCGTGGTACTCCGAGCAGGGCGTCCAGACGATCTGCCCGACCCAGATCGCCATCGAGCAGCTCGAGCGAGCGGCGCTGTCGGAGGGCTGATGGCCGGGCTCTACGTGATCATCGCCGGCGCCGGCAAGGTCGGCTGGAACCTCGCTCGCGAGCTGATCGAGAAGGGCCACGAGGTGACGGTGCTCGAGCAGGACCGTCGCCGCTACCTGACCGTCGAGCAGGAGCTCGAGCACGCCGTCCAGTACGGCGACGCGACCGAGCTGTGGGTGCTCGAGCGCGCCGGCATCCAGCGCGCCGACCTCGTGGTGGCGGTCACCGGCGACGACGAGGACAACCTCCTGATCTGCCAGGTCGCGAAGGAGAAGTACCTCTGCGAGCGGATCATCGCCCGGGTCAACAACCCGCGGAACCTCGAGCACTTCAAGCTCATGGGGATCCAGCCGGCGGTGAGCGCCACCGACCTCATCCTGCGGCTGATCGAGCACGAGGTGCCGCGCTACGGCCTCGTGCACCTGCTCGACCTGCCCGAGGAGCGGCTCGAGATCATCGAGCTCGTGGTGGCCGAGGACGCGCCCGCCGCGGGCCGGCGCGTGGCCGAGGTGTCGCTCCCGGACGGCGCGCTCGTCATCTCCGTGCTTCGCGACGGGAGCGGGTTCGTGCCGAAGGCGGACACGGTGGTCGAGGCCGGCGACGAGGTGCTCGTGGTGCTCGACCCCGGGCTCGAGCAGGACATCACGCGCGAGTTCGTGGGCGACAACGGCGGTGGATAGCGTCGACGTCCTGATCGTCGGCGCGGGCGCGGCGGGCGCCGCGTGCGCCGAGGCGCTGCACGCCGGCGGCTTCGACGGCTCGATCCTCCTCGCGGGCCGCGACGTCGAACCCCCGTACGAGCGGCCGTTCTGCTCCAAGGAGTACCTGCGCGGGGACGTCGGCCGCGAGCAGACGTACCTCGGGCTCCCGGACGGGCTCGACCTGCGGATCCGCACGAGCGTGATGAAGCTCGACCCCGCGGCACGGGTCGCGAAGCTGCCTGGCGACGAGGTCTCGTTCCGGCACGCGGTGCTGGCCACGGGCGCGAACGTGCGGCGGCTGCGAGTCGAGGGCGCCGAGCTGGACGGCATCCACTACCTGCGGGCGCTCGGCAACGCCGACGCCATCCGAGCCGACGCCGCCGAGGCGGAGCGCGTCGTCCTGGTCGGCGGGTCGTACATCGCCTGCGAGGTCGCGGCGTCGCTCACCGCCCAGGGCAAGCACTGCACGCTGGTCATGCAGGAGGAGCTCCCGCTCTCGCTCGGGTTCGGGAGCACGGCGGGGGAGTTCTTCGCGGGCGTGCTGGGCTCGCACGGCGTCGAGTGGGTCGGCGGCGACGCACTCGGGCGCTTCGAGGGCGACGGCCGTGTGCAACGGGTGGTCACGGAGTCGGGCCGTTCGGTCGACGCCGACCTCGTGGTGATGGGCACCGGCGCGGTGCCGGACGTGATGCTCGCGCGCTCGGCGGGACTCGAGCTGGGGGAGTCCGGGGGAATCGCCTGCTCGTCGCGGCTGGAGACGTCGGCGGCCGACGTGTGGGCGGCCGGCGACGCCTGCGAGTACGACTCCGTGGTCCACGGGCGGCGGCTGCGCGTCGAGCACTGGGAGGTCGCGCGCGCCCAGGGCGCGGCGGTCGCGGCGGCGATCATGGGGTCGCAGGAGCCGTACGCGGAGATCCCGTACTTCTGGTCCGATCTCGCCGACTGGTGCTCGCTCGAGTACGTCGGGCCGGCGAGCGAGTGGGACGAGGAGGTCGTCCGCGGCTCGGTGGACGACGGCGAGTTCACGATCTTCTACCTGCGTGGGGGCCGCGTGGCGGCGGCGCTCACCGTCGGCCGGTCGGACGACCTCCAGCGCGCGCGCGAGCTGATGCGCTCGGGCGAGACGGTCGACGCCGGCGCGCTCTAGTCCCGGCGTTCGCAAGTCCGCACGATTCCGGCGGCCGCCGATCACCGCCTGACACCACCCGGCGACCGGTGATGTGCCACCAGCACACCACCGGATCACCGTGCGGCGTCAGGCGGCGCCGGCGACCACCGGCGATCGCACGTCCTCACGAACGACGGGACTAGCCGCTCGCGCGGCGCGACAGGCGGATCGACTCGCCGCCCTGGGCGCGCGGCTCGGGCGGCTGCCCGAGCAGGAGCCAGCTGCCGTCGGGGCGGCGCTCGATGTCGCCGCGGCTCATCAGCTGGCCGAGCGCGGTGGTCACCGACGGGCGGCGGGCGCCGACCATGCCGGCGAGCGTGCGATGCGGCAGCCGCAGGGTCACGAGCACGCCGCCGGGGACGACCCGGCCCCAGCGCTCCGCGAGGCACCACAGAAGCGCGAGCAGGCGGTCGTCGACGCGGGTGAGATGGCCGATCGCCTGCATGATGACCAGGCGCTCGGCGCGGCGGGCAGCCCGCTCGACGAGCGAAGCGAAGATCTCGGGCCACTGCGCGGCGCGGACGGCGAGCGCGTGGTCGATCACCGCGACCCGCGCGGTGGTCAGTGCGCTCCAGCGGACGCTGCGCGGCAGCAGCACCTCGGCGTCGCGGTCCTCCCAGGCGCGCAGGAGGTCGCCGGGGCCGAGCAGCTCGGCGGACGGATGGTCGCCCACCGTCGCCTCGCGGACGAGCAGGCCGTCGAGCACGAGCAGCCCGATCGGCTGGCTGCCCTCCTTGATCATGCGTGCAGGGCTCCACGTCCCGCGCGGGATCGTCACGGCCCGCACGAACAGCCGCTGCGAGACCTCGCGGATCCGGCGTGGGTCGAGGCCCCGCGCCAGTTCCGGGTCAGCTTCGAGAAGCTGTATCGATCCGCTCCCGCCGTCAGTCATACGACCTGTCTACCCTCCCGCCACTGCTCAGGCGCCCCAATCTGCGTCTGCGCCACTACTCAGGCGCGTTGACAGAAGGTAGCGCGCGGGGCGGTCGACGGAAAGCGGTCCTATACTCGATGCCGCCCATTGCGGGGTGGTGTAATTGGCAGCACGCCAGATTCTGGCTCTGGTAGTTGGGGTTCGAGTCCCTGCCCCGCAGCTCTGCGTTCGAGGTTCATCATTCTGACGTGCGCGCTGGTCCTCGGGGCGGGAGTCGCTGCGTGCGGCGACGACGACGACGCCTCGTCCGAGACCGCTGTGACCCCGACGCCGACCGAGACCGCCTCGGCCGGGGGCATCGAGGCGCTCGTGCAGGGGACGTCGAAGACGACCGACGCCAAGCCCGAGGTGCCGGCGCCGAAGGGCGATCCGCCGACCGAGCTCGTGATCCGCGACATCGTCAAGGGCAAGGGGCCGAAGGCGAAGCCGGGCGACACGCTGACCATGCAGTACGTGGGCCTGTCGTGGTCGAACGGCCAGCAGTTCGACGCCTCGTGGGACGCCGGCCAGCCGTTCCCGTTCCAGCTCGGCGCCGGGATGGTCATCCAGGGCTGGGACAAGGGCATGGTCGGGATGCAGAAGGGCGGCCGCCGCCTGCTCGTCATCCCGCCCGAGCTCGGGTACGGGCCGCAGGGATCCGGCCCGATCGGCCCGAACGAGACGCTCATCTTCGTCGTCGACCTCGTCGAGATCGGCTAGCGCGAAGCACCACGCCGACCGCGAGCCCGTAGGCCGCGTGGTCGGCCCACTGGCGGCCCTGCGGCAGGGCGCGGATGGCGGGGATCCGGCGGCCGATGACGCCGAGGTCGAGCGCGGCGATCGCGAGGCCGGCGGCGACCCCGGTCACGGGCTCGCGCCCGCGCGGCAGGACCCTTGTCAGCGCAGCCGCCCAGCCGAGCGAGATCGCGAGGTGGACGACCGCGCCCGCCGCGAGCAGCCGCGCCGTGCCGCGCTCGCGCGGCAGCAGCATCGCGCCCGCCGCCCGTCCGCCCTCGAGGACGTCGTCGCCGGCGACGAGCGAGTAGGCGGTTGAAGGGACGGCCGAGAACGCCGCGCCGGCCAGGCCGGCGGCCACGATGTCGCGCGCGTCGTGCATCGACGGATCGTGTCAGGCGGGTCCGGCGAACCCCGGCTGGGTGGGGAGGCGTCCCGACGGTTTCGTGAAAACTTCGGCGGTCGGCCTCGCCTAATTCCACGAAACCCCTCGTATGCGGCGGCAACGTGAAATCGGCGGGCGAGGACGGTCCGAAATTTCACGAAACCCACGGTCCCCCACCTCCCTCACCTGCGCAGTTGACGTCCGCAGTTGACGTTCGCCGGCCGCGCGCTAGCGCGTCGAGGTCTCGGGAACCCCGTGCCGCGCCACCGCGCGGTCGTAGTTCAACCGCAGGATCGCGATGACGTCGTCGACGTCGGCCTCGTCGCGGATCCGGCGCGCTCCCCAGCCGGGGTTCTCGGGGAACGCGGGGTGGGGGCCGATGCGGCCGGCGTCGCGCAGATCGGCCGCGATCGCCCGTGGGAAGCCGAAGTGCGCCGCGTGGTCGCCGTGGAGGTGGCCGATCTCGCGCCGCCCGAGCCGCAGCGACAGCTCGCCGCGGTCGCCGACCGCGGTCTCCATGCCCGGCCACGACGTGACCTCGTCGACGATGATCTGGCTCGCGGTACGTGTCATGCACCGGACGCTAGGCGCCCGCGCCGCGCGCTTCCATGGGCAATTGGTCGTAGGACCGCGGGCGGGATCGGGGTACTAGCCGGTCATGACCTCACACCGTTCGCTTCTCCTGACCGGCGCGATCGGCGCACTGCTCGTCTTCGCCCCGCCGGCCGCCGCCGACGATGCGACCCTCTTCAACGCGTACGTCGCCCGCCAGGCGAGCCTCGACTCGAGCGGTGAGGCCGTGGCCGACGGTCCGAGCGAACGGTGAGGCCGTGGCCGACGGTCCGGGGTAACGGTCAGGCCGTGGCCGACGGTGCGGGGTAACGGTGAGGCCGTGGCCGACGGTCCGGGGTAACGGTCAGGCCGCGGCCTGCTCGGCCCAGTCGCGGTAGAGGCGCCAGTACGCGCCCTCCGCGGCCAGCAGCTCGTCGTGCGTGCCCTGCTCGGCGATCCGGCCTCCCTCGAGCACGACGATCCGGCCGGCGGTGCGGATCGTGGACAGCCGGTGGGCGATGACGATCGCGGTGCGGCCGGCCAGCAGGCGCCGCAGGCCGGCCTCGATCAGGCCCTCGGTGTGGATGTCGACGTTGGCGGTCGCCTCGTCGAGCACGAGGATGCGCGGGTCGGCGATCAGCGCCCGGGCGAACGCGACGAGCTGGCGCTGACCCGCGGAGAGCTGGATCCCGCGCTCCCCGATCTCGGTGTCGTAGCCGTGCTCGAGCGCGACGACGAAACCGTGCGCGTGGACCGCGCGGGCGGCGGCCTCGATCTCGGCCGTGCTCGCGCCCGGCCGCCCGAACGCGATGTTGTCGCCGATCGAGCCGCTGAACAGGAACGCCTCCTGCGGCACGACGCCCATCTGCGACCGCAGCGAGCGGATCGCGACATCGCGCAGGTCGTGCCCGTCGACCAGCACGCGCCCCTCCGTGGGGTCGTAGAACCGCGCCACCAGCTTCGCGAACGTCGACTTGCCCGCCCCCGGTAGCCCCGACGAGCGCGACGGTCTGCCCGGGCGGGACGTGCAGGTTGATGTCGGACAGCGCGTCACCCGCCGACCCGCCGTAGGAGAACGTCACGGCCTCGAACGCGATGTCGCCCCGGATCCGGCCCATCTCCACGGCGTCGGGCGCGTCGCGCAGCTCGGGCTCCTCGTCGAGCAGCTCGAAGATCTTGTCGAGTGCCGCCATCCCCGCCTGGTAGGTCGTGTAGAACTGGGATAGCGACTGGATGGGATCGAAGAAGTTGTTGAGCGCGGCGATGAACGCGACCAGCACGCCGACCGTGACCTCGCCCTGGATCGCCTGCATCCCGCCGTAGACCAGGATTCCCGCCGTCGCGAGCGCCGACAGCAGCTCGACGCCCGGGAAGTACGACGCGTTCAAATAGACCGTCTTCATGTTGGCGTCGTAGTTGTCCTCGTTGAGCTCGTCGAAGCGCGCCAGGTGGCGGCGCTCCTGCGCGAACGTGCGGACCACCCGGATCCCGGAGAGCGACTCCTGCAGGTACGCCGTGATGGCGGCGACCTTCTCGCGGGTCGCCCGGTAGGCGTTGGCGGACACGATCCGGAACGCGAGCGACCCGAGCGCGAGCAGCGGGAACACGAGGAAGGTCAGCAGCGCGAGCTCGAGGTCGAGCACGACGAGGATCACGACCGTGCCGATCAGCGTGAGCGTCGAGCCGAACAGGGTCGCCACGCCGTCGGAGACCAGCTGGTCGAGCGCCTGCACGTCGTTGGTGAGCCGGGAGATGAGCACGCCGGCCTGGCGGCGTGAGTAGAACCCGACCGACAGGGTCTGCAGGTGCGCGAAGAGCTGGATCCGCAGGTCCTGCAGCACCCGCTGGCCGATCCAGCCCACCAGGTACGTCTGCACGTACGTCGCGCCAAAGTAGACGAGCGCGCTTCCGAGGAACGCGACCACGACCCACGTGAGCGTCTCCAGGTCGCCCGGGATGATGCCCTCGTCGATGGCGAGCTTGGCCAGCGGCGGCGGCGCCAGCGCAGCGGCCGTGCTGGCCAGCAGCGCCACGAACGTGACGATCGTCCGCCCGCGATAGGGCCGCAGGAGCGCAAGCAGGCCGCGCAGCTTGCGGCCGCGGCCGCCGGTCGCCCGCCAGCGGTGCACGATCTCGTCGCGCCGCGTGCGCGGCGCCCCCCCGTCCGTGCTCACAGCCCCGCCACCGCCTCACGCGGCTTGCGGTTGAGGAACACCTGGTCGGGCAGGCCCTTCTCGGCGATCTCCGCGTACAGCGCGCTGCGCTCGAGCAGCTCGGCGTGCGTGCCCCGCGCGGCCACCCGTCCGCCCTCGAGCACGACGATCTCGTCGGCCAGCGCGATCGTCGACAGCCGGTGCGCGATCACGAACGTCGTGCGGCCCGCCATCACCTCGCGCAGCGCGGCCTTGATCGCCTGCTCCGTCGACGCGTCGACCGAGCTGGTGGCGTCGTCGAGGACCAGGATCCGCGGGTCGGCCAGCAGCGCCCGCGCGATCGCGATCCGCTGCCGCTGCCCGCCCGACAGCGTCAGCCCGCGCTCGCCCACGCGCGTGTCGTAGCCGGCCGGCAGGGCCTCGATGAACGCCGCCGCCTGAGCCCGCGCAGCGGCCCGCTCGACCTCCTCGCGGGTCGCGTCCGGCCGCGCGTAGGCGATGTTCTCGTGCACGGTCGCGGAGAACAGGAACGGGTCGTCGTCCACCACCGCGATCGACCCGCGCAGGGAGCGCAGGTCGACCGACCGGACGTCGGCGCCGTCGATCCGCACCGCGCCCGACGTGACGTCGTACAGCCGCCCCAGCAGCTGCACGAGCGTGGTCTTCCCCGACCCCGTGGGCCCCACCAGGGCGACGGTCGTGCCCGCCTCGACGACCAGGTCGACGTCCCGCAGCGCCGTCGCCAACGTGCCTTCGTACGCGAACGTCACGTCGTCGAGCTCCACCCGCCCGGCGCCGTCCGGCAGCGGTGGCGCGTCGGGTGGCTCGACCACGCGCGGCTCGCGGTCCAGCAGCTCGAAGATCCGCGTGCCCGAGGCGGTCGCCCGCTGCGCCATCCCCAGCGCGATCCCGAGCTGCCGCATCGGCCCGATCAGCAGCAGCAGATACGCGTAGAAGGCCGTGAAGTCGCCGATCGTGAGCGACCCGTTCACCACCTGCCGCCCGCCGACCAGCAGCACGACCGCGAGCCCGAGGTTGGGCAGGAAGCCGATGAACGGGTTGTAGAACGCCCGCAACCGCGTCGCCGCCATCGACTGGTCGAACACCCGCGTCACGCTGTCCCGGAAGCGGTCGAGCTGCCGCTCCTCGGCCGCGAACGCCTTCACCACCCGCACGCCGGAGACGTTCTCCTCCACGTCGGCGGTGAGCTCCGCGATCCGCTGCTGGACCTCGGTCAGCGCCGGGCGCGAGAGCCGCCCGTAGCGGGCGGCGATCAGGACCACGAACGGCACCGGCAGCAGCGAGAGCGCCGCCAGGCCGGGCTGCAGGAAGAACATCGCCACTGACGCGAGCAGGATCGTCAGCGCGCTCTGGGCGATGAACACGAGCCCGTAGCCGAGGAAGAACCGCACGCTCGCCAGGTCCACGGTCGAGCGCGACATCAGCTGCCCGGTCTGCTGGCGGGCGAAGAACCCGAGCTCGAGCGTCTGCAGGTGCTCGTAGAGCCGGTTGCGCAGGTCGAGCTCGACGCCGAGCGATACCCGCCCCGCGACCAGCCGCCGCGCCACCGAGAACAGCACCCGCACGAGCGCTGCGCCGGCGATGGCGGCCCCGTACATCCGGACGTCCGCGCGGTCGCCGCGCGTGACCGCGTCGATCCCGCGGCCCGTGAGCCACGGGAGCGCCACCGTGGCGCCCATCGCGAGCCCGGCCAGCACCAGCGACCAGGCGGCGCCGGTCCGGTAGGGGCGCAGGAAGCCGAGGAGTCGGGCGAACGTGCTCACAGGACGAGACACGATACGTGGGCCGTCCCGGCCGCCAGCGAGTGTGCGAGACTCGCGCCGCGAAATGGCAGACGACGCGATCTCCCTCCGCAACCGCTTCGCGATGGTCAAGGGCGCATGGGACGAAAACCTGCGCGGGGTCCCGTTCCCGTCGCTCGGCGAGGGCACGGCGGAGCAGAAGATCGAGCGCCTCGAGCTCGCGCTGGTGGACGAGATGCGCGCCCGCGCGACGCCCGAGAGCGCGGAGCAGACCGCCGACGCGATGTGGGGCCTCGTCCACAACCGCGAGGACGACGATCCGGTCAAGCAGCGCGTGACGCGGCACCACGAGGAGCTGGCCCGGCTCAGCCACCGCGGCCTGCGGTGACGACCCGCTGCAGGTGGGCTGGCCTACGGTGAGCAGCGGGAATACGGTCCCACCACCCACCCCCAACACCGGCCTGTGCGACCGCTGCGCGCACCAGAAGCTCGTGCACACCACCCGCGGGTCGACGTTCTCGATGTGCCTCCGTCACCGGACGGAGCCGGAGCGCTACCCGAAGTACCCGCCGCTCCCCGTCCTCGCCTGCGCGGGCTTCGAGCCGCGCGACGGTCACTCGACCGTTTCGGGCTCCACCAGCACGAGGTAGTTGTGGTTGGCCTCCAGCGGCTGCACGGAGGCGTGGAAGAGGTTGCGCAGCGTGAGCTCTTCGACCCGCGCCGTCTCGTCCTTCGTCATCGTGTTCGGCCGCGGCGTCTTCAGCGAGAGCGTCCGGTCGAGCGGCACCTGCAGCTGCTCGAGCAGGTCGCCGGGCCGGTAGAAGATCGCGTTCGTCTCGGGCGCGGCCGTCGCCCCTCCGGCGTTGCGCTCGGCCTGCTTGGCCGTCTGCGGGAGCAGGACCGCCACCATCGTCACGTCGTCCAGGTAGCGGAACGTGTACAGCGCCAGTTCGAGCGCCTCGCGCTTGAGCAGGCGGACGCGCTTCTTGCTCGCCGTGCGGGGCGATGGCCGTGCGTTCGCCCCGATACCGCTGAGGATGTAGAGCAGCCCGTCGCCCTGCAGGAACTGGAGGTCGCGGCCCTGCGGCCGCACCGCGACGCCGATCTCCTGCCCGCCGAGCTCCAGCGATGAGCTGTTGACCGACACGAGCTGCTCGCCGTCGTCGAGCTTGTACTGGAGCCCGACGTGCCCGGCGATGTCCACCGCGCCGTCGGCCATGCGCGACGTGTCCGGCTGCCACTCCGACCAGTGCTCGGCCAGCTTCGGCCCCGTCTCGCGCGGCGACGCGATCAGCAGCGCAAGCGTGCCGGCCGCGCACAGCGCGATGCCGATCAGGGCGCCCCACACGAACCCGAAGCGGCTGCGGAACGGCGCCGGCCCGCTCGGCGCCGCGACCGGCGCCTCCGGCTCCGCCACGGCCGCGGTCGCGACCATCGGCTCCAGGATCGGCTCCGGCGGCGGCTTGCCGGCGGGGGAGGGAGGCGGGATCAGATCGCCGGCCACGTCGACTCCTCGAGCACGTCGATCGCCGGCTTGCGCAGGCCGACGCCGTCGAGCAGGGACGTCACGTCGTCGCCGTAGAGCTCCTTGTCGACGATCAGCTGCTGCGCGACGCGGTCCGTGGCGTCGCGGTTCTGGGTCACGGTCTGGTAGGCGACCACGAACGCCTGGCCCAGCAGCGCCGCGATCAGCGGCCGCTTCTCGCGGTCGGCGAGCGTCGCCGCGAACGGGTTCTCGTCCATGAGCCCGCCGCCGGAGCGGTTCATGATCTGGTAGCCGATCCGCACGAAGCGCTCGCGGATCCGCTCCTCCGCCTCGTCGCGCTCCTCCGGGTCCTCGATCCGATCGCCCAGGTCGACCGCCGCCGGGCCCATGGCGCGGAACCCCACCATGAGCGCGGCGCGCGCGGTCACCGACCCCACGTCGCCGGTGACGCCCGTCGTGTTCTGGCCGTAGAAGACGTGCTCGGCCGCCATCGCGCCGAGCCCCCAGATGAGGTCGCCGACCTCCTCCGAGCGCCAGTGGCCGAACCGGTCCTCGATCTCCATCGCCTGGTGGTGGCCGCCGGACGAGCCGCGCTTGCGGATCGACAGGCGCGTCGACAGCCGGTTCTCCATGAACACGTGCCCGCAGACCGCGTGGCCGGCCTCGTGGATGGCGGTCGCCCGCTCCTCGTGCTTGGGGTACGGCTGGCCGATCGCGACGCCCGACTCGATCGTCGTCATCGCCTCCACCAGGTCGTGGCGGCTGAACCGCTCGCGGCCGACCGCGTGCGCGTAGGTGAGCGCCAGCGAGCAGACCTGGTCGATCATCGCCGGGGAGTAGCCGTTGGTGATGCGCGCCAGCTCGTCGCGCTTCTGCGGTGTGTCGAGCTCTGGCTCGTGCGCGACGTTGCCGAGGTAGAGGTCGAAGATGTCGCGCCGGTCCTCCCACGTGGGCGTGCGGAAGTAGATGTGGCGGCCCATCCGGCCCGGCCGCGTAAGCGCGGGGTCGAGCTGCTCGAGCGGCACGTTGCAGGCCCCGATGAAGTAGATCTGCTCCGCCCGCGGGCGCGGCGACCGCAGCCGCAGCTTGAGCTTCCAGATCCGCGGCGGGATGACGTACAGCGCGTCCAGGAACGTGTTGAGCCGGCGCGTGAAGAACTTCTTCGTCATCGGCGGCTCGTCGATGCCGTCCATCACCACCAGGAGCTGGTTGAGCGCGAGCCCGCCGCCCATGCCGCCCATCCCCGGGACCATGAAGTTGTGGCTGGCCTGGCCGAGCCGGCGGTAGAAGGAGGGATAGAGCTGCCGGGGCTCGGGCGCGCGCAGCTGGAACAGCCGGTCGCGCCACGCGGCGCTCTCCAGCACGAGGTCGCCGTCCGCGGTCAGGGCGCCGCTGGAGCCGTAGAAGAGGTGGTCGTGGATGCTCGGGACCGCGTTGGGCGAGAAGCCGGTGCCGAGCGACTGCCGGCGCCGGCCGACGGCGTCGATCTCGTCGATGAACACGATGCACTGGCCGCCCCACTTCGCCGCCAGCCGCTTGGCCTTGAACGCCAGCCAGCGGACGAGCACGGCGTCCATCCCGATGAAGGTCTGCGCGAAGCCGGAGCCGGGGATCGTCACGAACGGGCAGTTGAACGAGGTCGCGATGCCCTTGGAGAGCATCGTCTTGCCGGTGCCGGGCGGGCCCAGGAAGAGCACGCCGCGCTCGCGCTTGCCGCCCGCCTTCTCGAACTCCTCGCCGGACTGCCAGAGCGAGACCACGCGCGTGATCTCCTCCTTCGCCTCGGCCTGGCCGCGGACGTCGGCGAGCTTGACGCCCCAGTCCGCGTCGCCCGGCTCGTAGCCCTTGATCTGCTGGATGCCGAGGATGAGCATCGGCCCGAACAGGATCAGGAAGTTCGCGAAGAACAGGATCGAGATGATCGGCAGGTACATCAGCGCGACCGGGCCGAACGTCTTCGCCAGCTCCCACAGCGACTCGAGCCCGCCGGCGAACGACGAGTCGCCGCCGGTGACCGCGTTGAACGCCATCGCGATCAGCGTCAGCACGAGCAGGACCGAGACCACCCACGTCAGCCGCCGGTACTTGCGACGCCAGTACCACAGCCTCCGCCGGGAGACGATGTCCTCGCCGCGCAGCTCGCGCTCGGCGCCGTACAGCGACGGGGCCGGGATCAGCCTGTGGGCGAGCACGTCGATCAGCCCGCGGAACGCCGCGATGCCGAGCAGCGTGCCCACGAGCGCCCAGAAGAACGGCCACCCGGCGCGGTCGTAGAGCGCGACGAACAGCGCCGGCGAGGTGATGATGGCGACCACGGTGGCGGCCCGCCCGAGGCGCCGCCATTCGCGCGCCAGCGCGATGCTGTGCTCGTTGACCCGGCGGTTCACGGCTCGATCTTACGCCCCGATCTCACCATCCATAGGGACCATTCGGACCGGCGGGCCGACCGGTTCACGGGCGCCACTTGACCGAGCATCCGCGCGGCGGCGTCTCGGCGCGCTGGACTGCTCGCCCGGCGAGCACGTCGTCGAGCGCCCCGCGCAGCCAGGCGGCGTTCTGGGACGGGTCCTGGTGGTCGGCGTCGGGCGCGCCGTGGTAGACGAGCCGCTGCTCGCCGTCGAGCACGAAGACCTCGGGCGTGCGCTCGGAGCCGAGCGCCCGCGCGACGTCCTGCGACTCGTCGTACGCGTACGGGATCGGCCAGTCGTTGTCGCGGACGAACTGCGCCATCCGCTCCGGCGAGTCGGCGGGATAGCGCTCCGCGTCGTTCGAGCCGATGGCCAGGAAGCGCACCCCGCGCGGCGCATACTCCTCGGCGGCCGCGCGCAGCCGCGGGTTCCACGCGATCACGTACGGGCAGTGGTTGCAGCTCTGGATGAGCACGGTGGCAGGCGGCGCCTCGGCCGCCGGAACCGTGTGCTCGACGCCCTCGGTGTCGGTGACCGTGAAGCTCGGGACCGCTTCGCCGATCCTGAAAGTGTCAGCCATCCAGGGATGATTGCGCGGCGAGCACGCGGGTGGCCGACTCGCGCACGCGCTCGCGGAAGGCGGCGTCCTTGCGCGCCTGCGCCAGCAGGGCGCGGTAGACGGGCGTGTACGACCCGCGGCCGGTCGTGAGGATGAGGTCGACGCCCGCCTCCACGGACGCCACCGCCGCCTCCTCGACGCCGGAGACGGCCTGCACCGCCTCCGCCTCGAGCGAGTCGGTCATCACGACGCCCTCGTAGCCCATCTCCCCGCGCAGCAGGTCCTCGATCACGACCGGCGACTGCGACGCGATCCGCTCGGGATCCAGCGCGGGATAGACCGCGTGCGAGGCCATGATGAACTCGGTCTGCTGCTGGATCGCGAACGCGAACGGCGCCAGCTCCTGGGTCAGTTGCCGGCGCGTGCGCTCGATCGTCGCCGGACCGTCGTCGGTGTTGACGGTCGCGCCGCCGAGCCCGGGGAAGTGCTTGACGGTCGTGGCCACGCCGGCGTCGTGCCAGCCGGCGACCGACTCCGCGACGGCCGCGGTCGCCGCCGCCGGGTCGGACGTGAACGCCCGGTTGGTCATCACCGAGCCCTCGGACGGGACGTCGGCGACCGGGCCCAGCGTGACGTTGATGCCGAGCTCGCGCAGGTCCTCGCCGGCGGCCATCGAGTCCTCCCGCACGGCGCCGTACGCCTGCTGCGCGGGCGGCGCCCGCAGTGGCTCCGCCCAGGGCACGGTCCGGATCGGGCCGCCCTCCTGGTCGACGCACACGATCGTGCCGGGCGCGCCGGCCCGCAGGCTGCGCGCCAGGTTGCGCAGCTGGACGGGGTCCGTGACGTTGTCGCGGAACAGGATCGCCCCTGCGGCGCGGCCCTCGCGCAGCGCGCGGCGGACGTACCCGGGCGCCGACGTGCCTGCGAAGCGCAGGATCACCATCCGGCCCACCTGCTGCTCGAGCGAGAGCTTCTCGACCGCCTGCTCCGGCGCCTGCCGCGGCTCCGGCGACGGGTCCTGATCGGCCGGCGGCGGTGCGTCGTCGCCGCCGCTGGCGCCCACGGCGAGGCCCGCGATCAGCGCGATCGCAGCGGCCGCCGCGAGCGCGGCACGGCGGCGCCGAACCTGCACCCGCCTACGGTCAGATCGTGCACGGGCACGTCCCTCCACGCGTCCGATGATGGCGGACGGTCCCGATGCGTCCGGCCGAGACGGTGTAGTCCTGTGCAGAAGGGGTACCGTGTGTCAGCACACGAACAGAGGGGAAGGGCGATGCGAGGCTTCGGCCTGACCATCGAGCCACTGGCGGGTGACGCGGTGCGGGTTTCGCTCCGCGGTGAGTTGGATCTCGAGCACGCTTATACGTTCGACGAGGAGCTGCGACGTGTGGAGGGCGCGCGACCGTCCTGCCTCGTGCTCGACCTGCGCGGTCTCTCGTTCCTGGACTCCTGCGGCCTCGCGCGGCTGCTGGCGGCGCGGAGACGGGCGCGACGCGAACAGCGCCGGCTGCTGCTCGTCCGCGGCGGCACGGCGGTGCAGCGACTGCTCGCCATCACGGCCGTCGGCGAGCATTTCGAGACCGTGTCGGACGTGCCGCCGGAGCTACGCCTTGCCCCGGCCGGCGTCACGAGCAAGGCGTAGGAGCTCGCGCACATCCGCCGGGACGTCCGGCTCGAAGAACGTCGCAGTGCGCCGCCCGCCGACGTCGTCGACGAGGACGTCGTAGCGCATCTGGTCCGCGCCGATTAAAGCCCGCCCACCCGGGCCCCCGGCTGGGAGCCCGGCCGCCAGCTCCTCCAGCCTGCGTGCCACGGCCGGCTCGAGCTCATCGGTCTCGAGCACGACGGGCGGGCGGCGGAGGCCCGCGAACCCGCCCTCTTGGCGCACCTCGATCCTCATTCCCAGCGCACGCCCACTTCTTCCCACGCCTCTCGCACCGCCTTGGCCTGGTCGGAGCCGACGCCGAACCGCTGCCGCGCCGCGCGGTGCGTGATGCGCGCGAACTGCCGGAACGTCGCCGTGGTCGTGAGCTGAGGGCTCCGCAGCGCGTCGTACCAGATGTGCCCGGGGGCGTGCCACGCCTTGCCGCCGAGGTTCGTGGCGAGCAGGTAGAACGCCTTGTTGGGGATCCCGGAGTTGATGTGGACGCCGCCGTTGTCCTCGAACGTGCGGACGTAGTCGCGCCAGTGCGCCGGCTGGGGGTCCTTGCCCAGGCACGCGTCGTCGTAGGCGGTGCCGGGGGCCTTCATCGAGCGGATGGCGTCGCCGTCGAACTCGTCGCCGCGCAGCTCGGCGCCGATCAGCCAGTCGGCCTGGTCGGCGGTCTGGCCGAGCTTGCGCTGCTTGACCATCACGCCCGCCACGTCGGCGAAGTGCTCGTTGAGCGCCCCCGACTGGCCCCAGTACTCGAGCCCGGCCTCGTCCTCGATCACACCGTGGCCGAGCTCGTGCCCGATGACGTCGAGCGACTTCGTGAAGCGCAGGAAGAGCTCGTTGTCGCCGTCGCCGAACACCATCCGGCGGCCGTCCCAGAACGCGTTCGGGTACTCCTCGCCGAAGTGGACCACGCCGCGCAACGGCATGTTCTCGTTGTCGATCGAGTCGCGGCTGAAGGCGGCCTGCCAGAAGTCGAACGTGTCGCCGAAGCCGTCGAACGCCTCGTCGACCGCCGGGTCGCCGGTCGGGCCGTCGTTCTCGTCACGGACGCGCGGGATGCCCGTGATCTCCCAGGACCCCTTGGCGTCCCAGATGACCCGGTTGCGGGCGGCGGCCCCGGCGGCAGCGGCCGCGGCGAGCGCGTCCGGCCCCTCGACCGGGCCCTTGCGGCCGCGGGTCTTGGCGTTCACCGACCGCGCGTGGCGGATCGTGGCGTCGGTCTGCAGCGTGCGGAGGGCCCAGTTGCGCTGGCGCTCGCTGCCGCGGTTGGCGACCTGGCTGAGCACGTAGGGCGGGACCACGCAGAAGAGCGGGTTGCGGCATCGATGCATGACGCTCTTCTAATCGGGGTCGGCTGACCGCGTCAAGCCGGGACGACAGCGCGCCGACGCGGCCACTGCGCGATCAGCAGCCCGGTGGCGACCAGCATCGCGCCGCCCAGCGCCACCAGCGTGATGCGCTCGTCGTACAGCGCAGAGCCGAATGCGAGCGCTCCGAACGGGAGCAGCAGCGTGATGTAGGAGACCGTCACCGCGGGCAGCTCTCGGAGCAGGATCGTGAGTGTCACGAAGGGAACCGCCGAGCCGATGACGGCCAGGTAGGCGATCGACCCGAACGCCTGGCCGGTCCACACCGCGGCGCCCCAGTCCTCGGCGGCCCCGGAGGTCGCCAGCAGCAGCGCGCCGCCGCCGAGCATCCCCCAACCGTTGAGCACGATCGGGTCGAGCCGCTGCGCGCGGCGCTTGGTCGCGACGTTGCCGATCGCGGCCGCCAGCGGCGCGATCGCGCACGCGGTGGCGGCCAGCAGCGCGCGCTCGGCGTGCCCGAGCGCGAGGCTCTCGCCGAACGCCAGCGCCAGCCCGCCGACCGCGACCGCGATCCCGGCGACCAGCCGCGCCCGCAGCGGCTCGTCGGCCAGCGCCACCGACGCGATCGTGGCCGAGTACAGCGGCATCACCCCGAACAGCACGGCCGCGAGGCCCGACGGCACGTACTGCTCGCCCCAGTAGATGAGCCCGTACGCGCCCGCGAACGGGAGCAGCCCGAGCAGGGCCGCGAGCAGCCAGTCGGTCTCAAGCCGCCGGCCGAGCACGAGGGCGAGCGCGAGCAGCCCGGCGCCCGCGAGCGCGAACCGGACGCCGGCGCCGAGCAGCGGAGGCACGTCCTCCAGCCCGATCTTGATCGCGACCCAGGTGCTGGACCAGATGAGGACGTTGAGGGCGTACAGCGACCAGATGGCGGACCGGGGCATGGCGGGGGAGGAGGGTACGAGCCCGCCGGTGGAGTCGCAGTACGGGTGCCCCGAGTCTCGTCAGCCCCCGAAGTCCTCGGCCAGCCGCCGCGCGCGGGCCAACATCGAGAGGCTCGGATACGGCTCCTCCTGGATCCTGTCGAACAGGTGCATGGCGAACTCGGCCCGCTGCCTCGGCGGGGCGGCGGCCTCCAGCAGGTCCATCTGCGTGATGCTCGGGTAGTTGTCGCGTCGGATCCTGTCCAGCAGCACCTCGGCGAACTGTTCTTGCAGCGCGTTGGCCACGGCGATGCTCCTCTCGTCGCTTGCTCAGCGCAGGTATTGCCGAAAGTCGCCGACTTCATCCACCGCCACCGATACGGACGGTCAGGGCCGGTTGCCCGTCGTCCGCAGGGCTGGCACGATGCAGCGGGCATGGACGCCGAGGAACAGCTGCTCGCCGGTGGCGCCTTCGTGGAGTGCGTGTTCTCCTGCCCCGCCTGCGGCCTGAGCGGGACGAGCGTGGCACGGCCGGCCGCCCTGATCGGAAAGACGTGCCTCGGTTGCGGCGGCGAGGTCGTCCTGTCCGTGCTCGACCGGTTCAGGCCTGCTCGATGCGGTACATCGGATTCGGGAGCTTGATCGACCGCAGCGCGTGCCCGCCGTCCAGGTCGCTGCGCTGATCGCCGAGGTTGACGATGATCCGCCGGCCGCGCCGCTCGATCGCGCGGCGGACGCGGGCCTTCCAGCCGTCCTTGCGACTCGCCGGCTGCTCGTCGGGGCGCATCCGCAGCCCGCTCCAGCCCGCGTAGCCCGCGTAGCGGAGGTTCGCGACGGTGACCTCGCGCAGGCGCTCGCGGCGGCCCGTGACGAAGAAGACGGCGACGTCGTGCTCGCGGGCGAACCGGAAGACGCGGAGCGTCTGAGGGATCGCCGGAAGGCGGCGCTTGAGACCGCACTTCGCCTCGGCCCGGTCGAAGTCGGCGGCCTTCATGCAGGCGTAGGTGGAGAGCGCGGTGTCGTCGACGTCGAGCACGATCGCCGGCCGCTCGTCGTCGAGGTGGCGCCCTAGGAACCGGCGCGCGCGCCGGACGGCGCGCGTGGTGTCGGCCTTCCACTCGCCGGACTGGCGGTACTCGACGATCTCGTCCGGGCTGGCCGGCGCTTCGGGCTCGTCGGCGGGGGCTGAGCCCGCGCCGGCGAACGCCATGACGATCAGGGTCGCGATCGCGAGCTTCACCGAGCTCAGAGGGTGACAGCAGGACCCCGCGGGCAGTACCCAAGGGCGTGAGCGTCATCCCACCATCCCGACGCCGCGCTCCAGCGCGCGCCGGACGAGCTCCGCTCGCTTGCGGTTCTGGGGCATGCCCTCGATGCCGAAGAGCTCGAACAGCGCGCGGAGGTGGCTCTTGACCGTCTCGACGCTGATCACGAGCTGTTCGGCGATCTCGCGGTTGGAGGGCGGCCCGGCGAAGGCGTCGTGGAGCATCGGCTGGCAGAGGACCACCAGGACGCGCCGCTGCGCCGGTGACAGCTCGGGCGGCGCGGCATCGCGCGTGGTCTCGGTCGGAACGAGCTCGGTCCCTGCGGCCGCGAACAGGATCAGTGTGCGGCCGACCTTGATCGTGTCGCCGTCGGCGAGCCGCTGGCGGCCGCGGATGCGGTGGCCGTTGACGAACGAGCCGTTGCGCGACAGGCCGTCGTCGACCAGCGTCCATTCCGCGCCGACGCGCTCGAGCACCGCATGCGACCGCGAGACTTCGGTGTCCCATGTGAGCGGGATTTCGCTGGAGGGCTCCCGTCCGATGCACAGCGCCCTGCCGCCCAGCTCCACGATGCGCTGCCGGCCATCGCCGTCGAGGTAGAGCGCGAACGGCACCCCGCGCCGTTCGGTCTTCAGTCGCTCGGCAAGCTCGACCGGTGAGACGTACCGCAACGCTGGAGGCAGCGCCCTCACGGCGCCACCCTACGCGCGCGTGGTCGCCTCGTCCAGCGCGCGGCGGATCCGCTTGGCCGAGATCGGGCCGCGGGTCCCGAGCGACTGGGCGAAGTGGGAGACGCGCAGCTCCTCGAGCATCCACGGGATCTCGCGCAGGCCGTCGGCGTCCGGGCTCGCGGCCAGGCGCTCGCGATAGACCCGCTCGAGCTCGTGGACCGCGTTCATGCGGTCGCGGTCGACCGCCGTGGCGTCCGGGAGCCGCTCGAGCCGCCGCGACGCCGCCCGCAGGTAGCGCTCCACGTCGGGCAGCCGCGCGAGGCCGGTTGCGGCCACGAAGCCGGGGAACACGAGCCGCCGCAGCTGCGCCCGGACGTCGGCTCGCGCCGGCTGGAGCGGGACCGCCCGCAGCGGCTCGAGCTGTGCCTCCACCTCGCGCGCGGCGTCCTGAACCCGCACGACGACGGCGACCGCGTCGGCGACCGTGTCGGCCAGCCCACCGGCCACATGGTCGCGGAGGCGCTCGAAGCCCGCCTCGTCCCACGCCGGCCCGCCTGCCTCCGCCATCAACGCCTCCACCGAGGCGACGACGATGTCATCGAGAAGCGTGGGGGTCAGCGCGAGCTTCGCGGCGTTGTCGACCCGGCCGAGGACGTACCGGACGGGGGAGGGGGTGGTCAGGATCAGCAACCGCCGCGTCCCGGCCCGCATCGAGGTTCGCTGCGCGGCCGGCGTCTCGAGCACCTTCACGCCGACCGTCGAGCCCTCGTCCACCAGCGCCGGGTACGCGCGCACGGCCTGGCCGGTGCCGCGCAGCGTGACCTCGCGCGGCAGCGTGCCGATGTCGTCCCACGACGTCAGCCCGGTCCGCTCCAGCCGCGAGGCCGCCGCGGTCAGCTCGGCGCGCAGGAGCGGCCGGACCCGTGCCCGGACGTCGGCGAGGTCGTCGCCCTCGGCCAGCACGCCGCGCCGCTCGTCCACGACGCGAAACGTCATCCGCAGGTGCGGCGGCAGCCGCGCGAAGTCCCAGGCCTCAGGCGGCACTCCGACCTGCCGGCTGAGGTCCTGCGCCAGCGGGCGCCGGCGCGGCTCGAGCCCGGCCAGCACGCGCGCGGCCGTCTCCGGCACCGGCACCAGCGGCCGGCGGAGCTCCTTCGGGAGCCCGCGGATGAGCGTCGTCACGAGCTCCTCGCGCAGCCCTGGCACGAGCCACTCGAAGCGGTCGGCCCGCACCTGTCCCAGAAGCTGCAGCGGGATATCGACCGTCACGCCGTCGTCCGGCGCTCCGGGCTCGAAGCGATAGGAGAGGTCGAGCGTCAGCTCGCCCTGCTTCCAGGTGGCGGGCCACTCGCGATCGTCGATCGCCGCCGCCGCCGGATCGACGAGCACGCGCGGACTGTAAGTTAGGAGGTCCGCGGGCTGGTCCCGCCACCAGCGGTCGAACCCGGCCGCCGACACCACGTCCGCCGGGATCCGGGCGTCGAAGAACGCGAACCGCGCCTCGTCGCCGGCCAGGATGTCGCGCCGCCGCGCCCGGTGCTCCAGCGCCTCGACCTCCTCGACCAGCCGCGCGTTCTCGGCCATGAACGCGTGCCGGGTCTCCCACTCGCCCTCGACCAGCGCACGGCGGATGAACAGCTCGCGCGAGAGCAACGGGTCGATGCGCCCGTACTGGACCGTCCGGTCGGTGACGATCGGGAGCCCGTAGAGCGTCGCCCGCTCCGTCGCCACCACCGACCCGCGCCGCGGATCCCAGCGCGGCTCGCTGTACGTCCGCTTCAGGAGATGACGGGCGAGCGGCTCGACGTCGCCAGGGTCGATCCTCGCGGCGGTCCGCCCCCACAGCCGCGTCGTCTCCACGAGCTCGGCCACCATGACCCAGCTCGGCGGCTTCTTGAACAGCCCGGAGCCGGGGAAGATCGCGAACCGTGCCCCGCGGGCGCCCTGGTACTCGCGGGACGCCGGGTCCTTCAGCCCGAGGTGGGAGAGCAGGCCGGACAGCACCGCGCGGTGGATGTCGGCCGGCTCGGCGGGCGTACGGTTGAACGTCACGCCGACGCCCTTCGCGGCCTCGCGGAGCTGCTGCACGAGGTCCTGCCACTCGCGGATGCGCAGGTGGTGCAGGTGCTCGGCCAGGCAGCGCTTGCGGAACTGGTTGCTGGAGAGCGACCGCTGGAGCTCGCGCAGGTACCGCCACAGGTTGAGGGAGGCGAGGAAGTCGGACTCGGGGTCGGCGAAGCGGGCGTGCAGCTGGTCGGCCTGGGCGGTCTGGTCGGATGGGCGCTCGCGCGGGTCCTGGATCGACAGCGCGGCGGCGATCACGATCACCTCCTCGGCGCACCCCAGCCGGTCGGCCTCCAGCACCATCCGCGCCATCCGCGGGTCGACCGGCAGGTCCGCCAGCCGGCGGCCGAGCTTGGTCAGCCGCCCGGCGTCGTCGAGCGCCCCGAGCTCCTCCAGCAGCCGGATCCCGTCGCGCACCTGGCGGCGGTCGGGCGGGTCCAGGAACGGGAAGTCCTCGACGCGACCCAGGCCGATCGCCGCCATCTGCAGGATCACCGACGCGAGGCTGGTGCGGAGGATCTCGGGCTCGGTGAACCGCGGCCGCTCCTCGAACTCCTCCTCGCTGTAGAGGCGGATGCAGATGCCGTCCGACGTCCGGCCGCAGCGCCCCTTGCGCTGGTCGGCCGACGCCTGCGAGATCGGCTCGATCGGCAGCCGCTGGACCTTCAGGCGGGCGCTGTAGCGGCTGATCCGCGCGGTCCCCGGGTCGACGACGTAGCGGATGCCCGGCACGGTCAGCGACGTCTCGGCGACGTTGGTGGCGAGCACGACCCGCCGCTTGGCGTGCGGCCGGAAGATCTTCTGTTGCTCGGCCGCCGACAGGCGCGCGTACAGCGGCAGCACCTCGGTCCCGGCGCCCAGTCGGCCGGCCACCACGTCGGCGGTGTCGCGGATCTCGCGCTCGCCGGAGAGGAACACGAGGACGTCGCCCGGCCCTTCGCGCAGCAGCTCGTCCACGGCGTCGGCGATCGCGTCCTCCTGGTCGCGGTCGGGGTCCTCGACGGGGCGGTAGCGGACCTCGACGGGGTACGTGCGGCCCGACACCTCGACGACCGGCCCGTCGCCGAAGTGGCGGCTGAAGCGCTCCGGGTCGATGGTCGCCGAGGTGATGATCAGCTTCAGGTCCGGCCGCCGCGGCAGGATCCGCGCGAGGTAGCCGAGCAGGAAGTCGATGTTCAGGCTCCGCTCATGCGCCTCGTCGACGATGACCGTGTCGTAGCGGCGCAGCAGCTTGTCGCGCCGGATCTCGGCCAGCAGCAGGCCGTCGGTCATAAGCCGCACGCGCGTGTCGGCGCGCGAGCGGTCGCGGAAGCGGACCGCGTACCCGACCGCCTCGCCGAGCGGCACGCGCAGCTCCTCGGCGATCCGCGCGGCGACCGTGCGCGCCGCCAGCCGCCGCGGCTGCGTGTGCGCGATCCGCTCGCGCCCGAGCTCCAGGCACAGCTTCGGGAGCTGCGTGGTCTTGCCCGAGCCGGTCTCGCCGGCCACCACCACGACCTGGTGCTCGCGGATCGCCTCCAGCAACTCCTCGCGGTGGGCGCTGACCGGGAGCTCGGGCGGGTAGGCGATCGCCGGCAGCGCCGCCATGGGGCGCTAGTGGTCCCGGCCGTAAGTTCGGCGCATAACCCGGCGGAGTCCGGGTCGTGTCTGCCGGTGCACGGCAGGCGCTCGCATGCTGGTGGCACGTGTGCGCCTGCCGAGTGCCGGCAGACGCGGGCCGGGCCCGTCGGAATGCGTCGTGCTTGCGGCCGGGGGCACTAGGCGGCCGCGGGAGCGCCGGCGCGCGCGGCGTTCTGCTCGATCGCGTCGAACATGATCGGCCACGCCCCGCGCGGGATGTCGTGGCCCATGCCGCGGATGAGCAGCAGCCGCGCGCCCGGGATCGCGCGCGCGGTCGCGCGCCCGCCCGACGGGGGCACGAGCTTGTCCCTGTCTCCGTGGATCACAAGCGTGGGCGCCGTGATCGTGCGCAGCAGCGGCGTGCGGTCGCCGGAGTGGATGATCGCCGCGAGCTGGCGCGCCGACCCCGCCGGGTTGATCCCGCGGTCGTAGCTCATCCCGGCGATCCGCCGGAGGTCGTCGTCGTCGCGCTCGTAGCCGGGGGAGCCGATCTTCGAGAACACCCACACCGCGTGCTGCTGGTAGCCCGCGCGGTCGCGCGGCGGGTTCTTCAGCAGCACGTGGTAGAGCCGCGGCGACGGCTGGCCGCTCCAGCGAGCCCCGGTGTTGGACATCATCGAGACCAGCGAGAGCACGCGCTCGGGGAACCGCGCCGCCAGCGTCTGCACGATCATCCCGCCCATGGAGGCGCCGATCACGTGCGCACGCTCGATGCCGAGGTGGTCGAGCACCCCGATCCCGTCGGCCGCCATGTCCTCCAGGGTGTAGCTCGCGGCCCGCTTGTCGCGCCGCAGGAGCTCGAGCGTCGACGGGACGCGACCGTTCATCCTCTGCGAGCGGCCGACGTCGCGGTTGTCGTAGCGGATCACGTGGAAGCCGCGGCCGGCGAGAGCGTCGCAGAAGTCCTCGTGCCAGCCGAGCATCTGCGTCGCGAGGCCCATCGTGAGCAGCAGCGCGGGATCGGAGGGGTCGCCGAAGGTCTCGAAGCAGACCTCGTGCCCGTCCGCGAGGGTGCAGAACCGCTCGGCCATGGATCAGACGTTACAGCGGCTTTTCCAGCCAGTAGTCGGTTCGGTCCTCGATCCGGAATCGCGACGCCTCCGCGTACCCGGCGGACGCGTAGAGCGCCCGGGCCTCGACCAGCGCCTCGGTCGTCAGCAGCCTGATCCGCCGGTGCCCGGCCTGCGCGGCGAGCGCCTCGAGCTCGCGCAGCAGCCGCCGCCCGTGGCCCCGCCCGCGTGCCCGGGCGGTCACGAACATGCGCTTGATCTCCTCCCCGCGCAGCCCGCCGCAGCCGACCGGCTCGCCGTCCTCGTAGAGCACGAGCCACACGTCGAGGTCCTCCGGGGTGGCGAAGATCTCCTCGCTCGGCTGGAAGTCCTCGCCAAGCCGCGCGCGGGTGAGCGCCATGTACTCCTCCCACAGCGCGCGGGCCGCCGGCCCGTCGGGCGGCTCGCGGCGGAGCTCGATCACGAGCGCCGCCGCAGGGCCAGGATGACCATGTCGTCGTCGAGCTCGGGCGCCCACTGCTCGACCTCGTCGCGAAGCCGCCGAACGAGGCCGTCGGCGTCGAGCTCGCGAGCGTGGTCGGCGATCAGCCCGGGGAGCCGCACGTCGCCGAACTGGCGGCCCTCGCGGCGCGCCTCGGTGAGCCCGTCGGTGTAGGCCAGCACGAGGTCGCCGGGCCCGAACTCGTGCTCCTGCGTCTCGTGCGTGCCCTCCGGGTCGACGCCGAGCGGGAGCCCGGTGCCGCCCAGCTCGCGCTCGCCGGTCGCGGACAGCAGCACCGGCGGCGTATGGCCGGCGTTGCACCAGCGGATCCGCTGCTCGTCGATCACCATCATCACGGCGGGCACGAACGTGGTGCCGGGGAGCCGGCCGCGCAGCAGCGCGTCGGTCTGCGCGATCACCTGCGCGGGGTCGGGGGCGTCGTGGCTGCGGGCCTCGACGAAGAAGCGCACCATCGAGCTGATCGCGGCGACCTCGATGCCCTTGCCGCTGACGTCGCCGACCAGCAGCGCGACCGAGCGGTCCGGCAGCCGCCAGATGCCGAAGAAGTCGCCGCCGCCGGCCGCATGGCCCGACGGCTCGAACACGAGCCCGGCGTCGAAGCCCTCGAGCTCGGGGAGCGGGCCGGGGACGAAGCCGCGGGTGAGCGCGAACGCGACGCGCTTCTCGCGGGCGAAGTCGAGCGCGTTGGCGATCGCGCCTGCCGCCGCCAGCCCGAACGCCTCCAGCCGCGGGAGCAGCTCCTCGTCGCAGGCGTCCGGGCGCTCGTCGGCGACCGTGAGCACGCCGAACAGCCGCGGGCCGATCGACAGCGGCACGTGCGCGAACGACCCGATGCCCTCGGCGGCGACCACCCACTCGAGGAAGCGCTCGCGGTCGGCCTCGCGGCTCACGTACGGCTCGCGGGTCTCGATCACCCGCCCGATCATGCCCTCGCCGGAGGCGAAGCGGGCGTCGCGGAACCGCTCCGAGTACCCGCGCGAGCACACGACCTGCAGGTCCCGGCTCGCCGGCTCCTGGCGGGTGAGCATCGCCTTCGACGCCCCGCTGATGACCAGGGCCTGCTCGACGATCGCGGCCGCCAGGTCCTCGAGCTCGAGCGAGCGCCCGAGCTCCTGCACCGCGCGGTTGAGCGTGAGCTCCTCGCGGGCGCGGCGCTGCTCGCGGCCGAGCAGCTCCGAGCGGTCGAGCGCGATGCCCGCCAGGTGCGCGAACACGCCGGCGCTGCGCACCTCGTCCTCGCTGAACGAGGAGGCGGACAGCGCGAGCACGCCGAGGATGCGGCCGTCCGGCGCCTCGACGGGGCATGAGAGCAGCGCGGCGGAGGCGTAGAAGTCCCACGTCAGCTGCGCCCGGTCGGGCGGGAGCTGCTCGAACAGCCTCCGGCGGAGGGCGGCGGCGCCCGGCCAGGCCGTGATGTCGTCCATCAGCAGCGGCGCGCGGCGCTCGATCGCGGCCTCGGTGATGCCCGGCCGCTCGGGGTCATAGGGACGGCTGAGCACGGCTCCCAGCGCCTCCGCGACCTCCCGGGAGGAGAACCAGGCGCTGACCGGGCTGATGTGGCGGCGCTCCCAGTCGACGACGACGAACGCGCAGCCGGTCAGGTCGAACAGCCGCCTGAGCTGCGCGACGATCTCCTCGAGCGTGCGGCGGAGCCACTCGCCCTCGGTCGCGATGTCAGTGGGGGTGGTGATCGTCCTCGTCGGAGATCTGCTCGAGCAGCTCGAGCGCCGCGACCTGGGCCGGGGTGGCGCCGACCTCGCCGCCCCCCAGGTCCTCCAGCTGCGGGAAGAACGTCGCGTGGATGGCGATCTCCTCGGGGCCAGAGTCCTCCAGCACGATGACGGCCCGGCCGGGCCCTTCGGCTGGCTCCTCGGCGTCCCCGTCCTCGAGCGCGGCGCCGGCGGCGGTGAGCACGGCGACGGCGAGCTGGCGCCAGTGCGCGATCGCGTCCTCGCGCTCGGCGGGGCTCATCTGGGCGAGGTGGTGGTGGTTGCGCTCTGCCAGCGCGGCGACCGCGGCCTCAAGCGGACCCGGGGCGAGCAGCTCGTCGGGAGTGGGCACGTGAGCCAGTATGGCGCGTATGAAGCCCGTAACCGTCACCGTCACGATCGACCGGCCCCGGGACGAGATCCATGCGTTCCTCGAGCACGGCCGCAGCGGCCGCGGCGGCCGGCGGCACACGAAGGGCATCTACGAGCTCAAGGCCGAGAGCGCGGCCCGGACGCCGGGCGGGATGTCCGCCGGGTGGCGCGTCGCGCGGTCGACGAACACGTGCACGAACCAGCCCGTCGCCGCCGGCTCGCTCGCGCCCTCGCCGAACAGGCCGATCTCGTAGCGCACGCTCGAGCGGCCCAGGTGGGCGACGCGCAGGCCGGCCTGCACGGTCTCCGGGAACGCGAGCGGGGCCGAGAACTCGCAGTGCGACTCCGCGCACAGGCCGATCACGCCGCCGGCGTGGATGTCGAGCCCGCCCTCGGTGATCAGGTAGGCGTTGATCACGGTGTCGAAGTAGGCGTAGTACTCGACGTTGTTGACGTGCCCGTAGACGTCGTTGTCGTGCCAGCGCGTCGGGATCGCCAGCCGGTGGGGATAGTCCCCAAGGGAATCGGCGTCAGCCGATTCCCCGCCATGCTTGCTTGGCCCGCTCACGCGGCGACGGCGCGGGCGGCCACGACGCGGGCGAAGCCGCCGAACAGCGCCTCGGACAGCGCGCGCTGGCCGGAGAGGTGGACCGCGTCGGCGGCGCGGGCCTGCGCCTCGGTGACGCCGGCCTCCGACAGCTCCTGGTAGCCGGTCCGGTACCACCCCTCCAGGTTCTCGGGGTCGACCTCCGGGTGGAACTGCACGCCCCATGCTCGATCGCCGTAGCGGAACGCCTCGGCGGTCGGGCCATAGCGCCGCAGCAGCTCGACGGCGCCGGCCGGCGGCTCGAAGCCGTCCTCGTTCCAGTGCAGGGCGAAGGCGCCCGCAGGCAGCGCGCCGAGGACGGGGTCCCCCGCGGCGGCGGGGAGCGGCTCGATCGGCGTCCAGGCGACCATGCGGCGCGGCAGCCGGGCGACGCTGCCGCCGAGCGCGTGGGCGAGCAGTTGCGCGCCGAGGCACACGCCGAGCACGGGCAGGTCGCGGGCGACGGCGTCGCGGAGCAGCTCGGCCTCGGCGGCCAGCACCGGCTCGTCCGCGATGTCGCGCACCGACTGCTCGCCGCCGAACGCGAGGACGCCGTCGACGTCCCCGAGCGCGGGCAGCCCGTCGCCGTCCTTCAGCAAGCGCTCGTCGAGCTCGATGCCCGCCGCGCGCAGCGCCGGGCCCGCATGGCCGGTGAAGGCGTCGTCGAGGTTATGCAGGACGGCGAGAACCGGGGTGTCCACCACCGGCCCGAGGGTACACAGGATGCTGGCCCGCCCATCTAGGTTCGGTTTTCCGTACCAACATTGACGGGCGGCCCGTATCGAGCGGCCCATCCCCCGTTGCGAGTATTCCCGTCGTTCCCCCCAACATACGAGGCGCGGCTCACGGACGAGCCATGACCGCCTCGACGCGCTCCGGCCCCGGCTTGTCCCTCTCTCCTCCCCGGCGGTCGCTCGGCCGGCAGCAACGTGATTGAAGGGCGCCGTCGCGGTCCCCCAGCCGCGGCGGCGTACCTCACGTTCTCCTCTCAGCATTGAGGGAGGCACCGGGCGGTGCATTTCTCCCCAACCCGCGGCGTCCCCGGCTGCGCTTGGGGACTTGCGCACCGATACGGTGCGTTTCTCCCCAACGAACTGCCCCGGGGCGAGAATTGGGGAGAAATGCACCGCCCGGTGCTCCCTTCAATGCCGAAGTTGACGTTCGCCGGCGGCTCGGAGAGACGACTGGCCGGCCGGGCTCGTAGCCGAAGACCTCGCGGAGCGGCGCGGCGCGGCGCTCGCCGCGCGGGCGGACTTCATGTCGCGCCTGCGAGCCTGGCGACCGGTGCCGGCACCAGGGTGTACTCGCTCACGTCGAGCACTCGCGTGCGCTCGACGTACTCGCGCATGTACCCGGGCCAGTTCGCGACGATCCTGCCCCCGTCGTCGCGGTACCACGAGTCGCAGCGCGTCCACGCCGTGCCGCCGAAGCGGGCCTGGAGCTCGCGGTCGCTCGCCGCTGCGACGTCGGGCCGCACGCTGATCGCCGCCGCGCCGCGGTCGCGCACGTGCTCGAGGGCCTGGCGCACGTACGCCGCCTGCGCCTCGTGATAGACGATGATCGATCCGCCCGACGTGTTGGTGTTCGGCCCGTACATCAGGAACAGCGACGGGAAGCCGGGGACCGTGATGCCGAGGTGCGCGCGCGGTCCGTCGGCCCATACCTCGCGGAGCCTGCGCCCATCGCCGGCGACGATCTCCATCGGCAGCATGAAGTCGTTCGTCCGGAACCCGGTGCCGTGCACGATGCAGTCGACCGCGTGCTCGGCGCCTCCGGCCGTCACGACGCCCGTCGGCGTGATCCGCGCGATCGCGTCGGTGACGAGCTCGACGTTCGGGCGCTGCAGGGTGGGCAGGTAGCTCGAGCTGAACAGGATGCGCTTGCACCCGAACGTGTAGTCCGGCCAGGCCTTCCGGCGCAGCTCGGGGTCTCTGAGCTGCCACCGCATGAACGCCGCCGAGCGCGCATGGCCGATCCGGCCCCAGGTACGTGGGTGCCGGATCATGAGCGTCACGAACTCGCCGTAGGAGAACCACAAGCGCCGCCGCAGTGCTTGGACGCCCGGGACGCCGCGGATGATCGTCTTCACAAGCCTCGGATACCGGCGGTTGCGGCGTGGGAACAGCCAGCTCCCGGTGCGCTGGAAGACCACCACGCGCTTCGCCACGCGCGCGACCTCGGGCAGGAACTGCACCGCGCTCGCGCCCGTGCCGATCACGGCCACACGCTTGCCGCGAAGTTCGTAGCCGTGATCCCACTCGGCCGAGTGGAAGCTGTGGCCGGCGAACGACTCGCGCCCGTCGACAGGCGGGAACGCCGGCCGGTGCAGCTGCCCGGTCGCCACGACGAGCGCGGCCGCCCGCCAGGTGCGCCCGTCGGCGGCGGCGATCGTCCAGCGGCGGGCCTTGTCGTCCCACGTGCAGCTCGTCACGTGGGTGCCCGGGACGACGAGCCGGTCGATCCCTTCCTCGCGAGCGACGTCGCGCAGGTAGGCGAGGATCTCGTCGCGCGGCGAGCACAGGCGCGACCAGTCGCGGCGCTGCGCGAACGAGAAGGAGTACAGGTGGCTCGGGACATCGCACGCCGAGCCCGGGTAACCGTTGTAGTGCCAGGTGCCGCCCAGCTCGGGCGCGCGCTCGAGGATCGTGACGTCGAGGAAGCCGTGCCGGCGCAGCTCGATCGCGGCTGCGATCCCTCCGAAGCCGGCGCCGACGATCGCGACCTTCATGCCGCTAGGCCGCGGTCGCCACCGCAGACATCGGCGCGAGGCGCTTGTACTCCTCGGCGGCGTCGCGCAGGCAGTCGACCATCACGGCCACGGGGCCGACCGGGTCGGGCGGGAAGACCGCGCCGATCCGCCGGTACGGCGGGCGGCCCCGCAGCGGCCGGACCGCGACGTCGTCGCGCGTGCCCACGAGCGCCAGCCCCGGCACGAGCGCGACGCCCATGCCGCTGGCCACCAGTCCCTGGATCGCGAAGTAGTCGTCCGACGTGTAGGCGACGCGTGGCTCGAATCCCGCCTGCTGGCAGGCGCGTAGGACGATGTTGGAGTCCGCGCACGTCCCGCGCAGGCCGACCAGCATCCACTCCTCGTCGCAGAGGTCGGTGAGCGAGATCGCGCGGCGGGTGGCGAGCGGGTGGTCCGCGGGCAGCGACGCATACAGCACGTCGTCCATCAGGCGCTCGACGCCGAGACCCGCGAGCTCCGGCTCCTGCTCGAAGCCGCCCTCCTCGGTGATCACCAGGTCGAGCTCGCCGCGCCGCAGGGCGGGGATCGACTGCGGCGGGTCCATGAGCTGGAGGTCGACCTGCACGCCCGGACGCAGGCGCCGGAACGCCTTGACGGCGAGCGGCACGATCGTGCCGGCCGCGGTGGTGAACGACGCCAGCCGCAGCTTGCCGCGGGCGCTCGACGCGATCTCGGTCAGCTCGGCCTGGGCGTGCTGGAGTTGGCTGAGGATGCTCTCGGTGTGGCGGACGAGCGCCTCGCCCGCCGGCGTGAGCTTGATGCCCTTCGGCTGGCGCTCGATCAGCTTGACGCCGGTCTGCGCCTCGAGCCGCGCGATCTGCTGGGAGACGGCGGGCTGGGAGTAGGACAGCGCCTCGGCGGCCGCCGAGAACGAGCCTCGCAGCGCGACCTCGCGCAGGACCCTGAGCAGGCGAAGATCATCCATAAGCCAACTTTATCAGAGGGATCAAGAACGATCATTTGAGTTTATGGCGCCGCTGCCCGACACTGATGCCCATGACCTCCCCGCTTGTCCTTCGCCCCGCCACCGCCGTCGATACCGCCGCGCTCGAGCGACTCGCCGCGCTGGACAGCGCTCGCCCGCTGACCGGCGAGGTCACGCTCGCCACCGCCGGCGGCGACGTTCGCGCCGCGCTGTCCCTCGAGACCGGCCGCGTAGTCGCCGACCCGTTCTATCCCAGCGCCGAGCTCGTCCAGCTCCTGCGCGCGGCCGCCGGCGACCGCCGGCCGCGCCGTCGCTGGCGCCGCCGCGCCGCGCACGCTCCGCGCCCCGTCCTCGCGTAGACCGTTCCCGCAGCCAATCCGCCGCGCCTCCTCCGGCGCGGCGGATACGCTCGTTGCGATGAGCATCACGGAGGATGCCCCGGCGCGGCAGCAGCCCCGCCGCTCACCCCTCCGCCTGCCGGGCCGCGCCCGGAGGGCGTCGCCATGGTGGTGGCTCGTCATCGGCTCCACCGCCCTCCTCCTCGGCGCCGTCGCCGTCATGGGCATCTGGTGGGCGGCATCGAGCGAGCGGCGCGAGGTCTCCTACCGCGTGATCGGCACGCTGTCGGCGATCGAGCTCGACGTGGGCGCCGCCGACGTCGAAGTCGTCGGCGGCGAGACGGGCCCAATCCGGGTCGTCCGCACCGAGTCGTTCGCGTTCGACCGGCCGCCGGGCGACAGCCACACGGTGCAGGACGGCGTCCTGCGCATCCGCTCTCGCTGCCCGGACACGATCGTCGGCACCTGCCGGGCCTCGTACCGCATCCTCGTGCGCGACAACGTGCAGCTCAACGTGCGCACGTCGAGCGGGCAGGTGCTGGTAAGCGACCTCAACGGCTCGGCGCGGATCGAGACCGGCTCGGGGCCGATCGCCGTCGACGCGCTGTGCGGCTTCCGGCTCACGGCGACGTCGGGTAGCGGCAGCGTGCGCGGCGCCGCCGAGTGCTCCCCCGACCGGATGGAGCTCCGCTCGGCGAACGGCGACGTGCACGCGATCGTCCCACCCGGGCGCTACCGGGTGGACGCCAGCAGCGACACCGGCACGGCGCGCGTGAACGATCTCGTCGTCTCCGACGATGCCTCGTTCGCCGTGCAGGCGATCAGCGGCACCGGCGACGTGCTCGTGGAGGGCCGCCGGTGACCGCGATCCGCGCCACCGGCCGCGGGCTCGAGCTCCCCCGCCACCTGCGCGCGGCGGGCCGCTCGCTGCTCTACCTGCTCATGGGGCTTCCGTACGGGCTGATCTACCTCGTGCTGATCGGCGGCGGCCTCCTGCTCGGCGCGATCCTCAGCCTCGTCTGGATCGGCCTGCCGCTGCTGTCCGGCGTCATCCGCCTCACGTGGCAGCTCGCCGAGGGCGAGCGGCGGCACGCGAACCGCTGGATCGACGCCCACCTGCCGCCCGTCCCGCGCCCCCCGCGCGGGGACTGGCGCCGGATCCTGGAGGCGACCGGGCACTCGCCCTTCTGGCGCGCGGTGGCGATGCTGCTCCTGCGGCTGCCGGTCGCGCTCCTCGGGCTGCTGCTCGTCGCCACGCCGGTGGCGCTCGCCGTCGGCCTGCTCGCGCTCGCGGTCGACGGCTTCGGCGGCGACCCCGACCGCCTCGTCGGCCCCTGGGCGCTCGGGCCGGGCATCGCGCTCGCGCTCTGCGTGCTCGCGTTCGCCGCCGCCGTGGTCTCGATCGCCGTCCAGGACGGGATCGCCCGTCCGCTGCGCGCGCTCGCCCAGGCGCTGCTGCGCTCCGAGCGCGCGGGGGAGGGGCCGGTGCGCGAGATGCTCGCCGAGCGGCTCGGCGACCGCTCGCTCAACATCGCCTACTGGCTCCCGGACCGCGGGATCTGGGTCGACGATCGCGGCCGCGCCGTCGACCTGCCGGCGTCCGGCTCCGGCCGCGCGTGGACGGCGGTCGAGCGCGAGGGCCACCGCGTGGCAGCGATCGTCCACGACGCCGAGCTCGACGCGACGCCCGAGCTCGTCCACGCCGCTGCTTCGGCGGCCGCCCTGGCGATCGACAACGAGCGGCTGAAGGCCGACCTGCGCGCCCGGCTCGAGGAGCTGCGCCACTCACGCCGGCGGATCGTCGAGGCCGCCGACGACGCCCGGCGCCAGATCGAGCGCGACCTGCACGACGGCGCCCAGCAGCAGCTCGTGTCGCTGGCGCTCGACCTGCGGCTCCTGCGAGCGCGGCTCAAGCACGAGCCCGAGCTGGCGGACACCGTCGAGGAGCTGGCCGACAAGCTCGCCGCCGCGCTCGCCGAGCTGCGCGAGCTGGCCCGCGGCATCCATCCCGCCGTGCTGTCCGACCATGGCCTCGGGCCGGCCATCCACGTGCTCGTCGAGCGGGCGCCGATCACCGTCGAGTGCGACCTCGCGTTCGAGGGCCGGCTGCCGTCGCCGATCGAGGCGGCCGCGTACTTCGTCGTCGCCGAGGGGCTCACGAACGTCGTCAAGTACGCCAACGCGACGAAGGCCGAGGTCAGCGTCCGCCGCCGCCCCGGCGCGATCGACGTCGTGGTCACCGACGACGGCATCGGCGGCGCCCGGATCGACGCCGGGTCGGGCCTGCGCGGCCTCAGCGACCGCCTCGCCGCGCTCGAGGGCGAGCTGGCCGTGACGAGCCCGCTCGGCGAGGGCACGCGGCTGGTGGCGCGGATCCCGACCCGCGACGAGGCGGGGCTGTGAGAGGCCGGCTCGCGCTCGCGTTCCTGCTTGCGCTGGTCGCCGGCTGCGGCGGCACGACGACGGTGCGCGAGGACGACGTCGTGGTGCAGGAGGACCAGGCGCAGCGGGAGCGGCCGGCCCCGGAGGAGACGCCTGAGCGGCGAGGTGGACTGCGGCTCGCTGCAGCGCGGATCGCGATGGTGAGCCACGGCCAGGCGTCCGATCCGTTCTGGGCGATCGTGAAGAAGGGCCTCGAGGACGCCGGCCGCCAGACCGACGTCGCGGTCTCCTACCGCGCGCCGGACACGTACGACCTCGCGCGCATGCGGCGCCTCATCGACGAGGCGATCTCGGCCCGGCTCGACGGCCTGATCGTGTCGCTGCCCGACGTGCAGGCGCTCCGGGCGCCGATCCGGCGGGCCCAGCGGGCAGGCATCCCCGTCGTGTCGATCAACTCCGGCAGCGACCGCTTCCGCGACCTCCCGGGCATCCTCGCCCACGTCGGCCAGCCCGAGTACCGGGCGGGGCTCGAGAGCGGTCAGCGGATGGCCGCGGCGGGGGTTCGGAACGCCATCTGCGTCAACCAGGAGAAGGGCAACGCCGGCCTCGACGAGCGCTGCCGCGGCTTCGGCGACGGGATGCGCAAGGGCGGCGCGAGCGCCAGCGAGCTGATCGTCGACCTCCAGAACCCGGACCAGGCGCAGCAGCGGATCGCGCAGGCGGTGACCGAGCGCAACGCCGACGGCATCCTCACGCTCGGCGCCGCCGCCGCGCAGCCGGCGCTCGACGCGGTGCGCGGCTCCGGACGGCAGGTGCGCATCGCGACCTTCGACCTGTCGCCCGACGTCCTCGCGGCGGTGCGCGACAAGCAGATCATGTTCGCCGTCGACCAGCAGCCGTACCTGCAGGGCTACCTGCCGGTGATCCTGCTCGCCGAGCGCAGCCGCCACATGCTGATGCCGCCCGCTGGCGAGCTGATCCCGACCGGGCCGGACTTCGTGACCTCGAGCAACGCCGACGAGGTGCTCGAGCTCACGCGGAGCGGGTACCGGTGACGCCGCAACGTCAGGCTGCTCAGCCCAGGAGCAGCGTGTCCAGCCCGCGGACGAGCCCGACGGTGGTCGGGGCGGCGCGGGCGGCGAGCAGCGTGCCGGCGACGTACGGCGCCGCGGAGGAGCCGGCGTCGTGGCGGATCGACAGGCGCTCGTCCGGCAGGCCGAACACGACCTCGGTCGAGACCGTGAAGCTCGGCAGCCGCAGGGAGTGGACCTGCGTGCCGCCGACCGTCGCGCCGCGCGCCGCGACCTCGCCCGCCGTGTCCTCCACCGCGCGCTCGACCGCCGGCGGCCGGACCTCGCCGAGCCGCTCTGCGAGCTCGCGGGCGGTGCCGCTGGGGGCGTCCGGCTTGCCGGCGCTCGCGTAGTCGATCACCTCCCACGACGGCAGGTGCCGCGCCGCCAGCAGGGCCGCGGCCTGCGCCATCGCCGCGGTGAGCGAGAAGTTGCCGGCCGCGATCACTCCCAGCCCGCGCTCGCGGGCGGCGGCGTCGATCCGCGCGAACTCGTCGGCGGTGAGCCCCGAGGTGCCGATCACGACCGCCACGCCGCGCTCGATCGCGGTCATCGTGTTGGCGAGCACGACGTCGTGCGCCGTGTAGTCGACCAGGACGTCGACCCCGTCGAGCGCCTCGGCCACGGTCGCGTAGGCGGGCGCGCCGCCGATCTCGCCGCCCGCCGCCGAGCGGCTCACGGTGGATCGGAGCTCGAGGTCCTCGGCGGCGTTGACGGCGTCGACCAGCGCGCTGCCGGTCCAGCCGGTCGCGCCGGCGATGCACAGGTTCAGGCTCGGCATGGTCACGAATCATGCCGTGCGAGGATTCTTGCGTGCTCACCGTGCGCGACGGCTTCTACGACGAGATGATCGACGAGACCGGCGCGCCGCGCGCCCATGCGCGCACGCTCGTCGATGCGCTCGCCGCGCTCGGGCCGGAGGCGCTGGCGGCGGCGGGCCGCCACCGCGACGCGATCTTCATGCAGCAGGGCATCACGTTCGACGCCGCCGGGGTGGGTGGGGACGAAAGAGAAGGACCGATCCGCGACCGCCCGTTCCCGCTCGACCTCGTGCCGCGGATCATCCCCGCCGCGGAGTGGACGGCGATCAAGCGCGGGCTCGCCCAGCGCATCCGTGCGCTGAACCAGTTCATCGACGACGTCTACCACGGCCGCGAGATCGTCCACGAGGGGCTCGTGCCGTGGGAGCTGATCGTCTCCCGCTCGGGGTTCGCGCGCGCCGCGCACGGGATCCGGCCGCCGGGCGGCGTCTACTGCCACGTCTCGGGCTGCGACCTCGTGCGTGACGGCGACGGCTCGTGGAAGGTGCTCGAGGACAACGTCCGCACGCCGAGCGGCATCTCGTACGTGCTCGAGAACCGGGTCGCGATGACGCGGCTGCTGCCGGGGCTCTTCTCCCACTACCGCGTCCGGCCGGTCGACCACTACCCGGCCCTGCTGCGGACTGCGCTGTCGCAGGTCGCGCCGACCGGCGGCGAGGAGGAGGCGACCGTCGTGGTGTGGACGCCGGGCCCGTACAACTCGGCGTACTTCGAGCACGCGTTCCTGGCGCGGCAGATGGGCGTCGAGCTGGTCGAGGCGTCCGACCTCGTGGTCCGCGACGCCGTGTGCTTCATGCGCACCACCCGCGGGCTGCAGCGAGTACACGCGATCTACCGGCGAATCGACGACGACTTCATGGACCCGCTCGAGTTCCGGCCCGACTCGATGCTGGGCGTGCCAGGGCTGATGCGCGCCTACCGGGCCGGGAGCGTCGCGATCGTCAACGCGGTCGGGACCGGGGTCGCCGACGACAAGGCGATCTACCACTACGTGCCCGAGATGATCCGGTACTACCTCGGCGAGGAGCCGATCCTCGACAACGTCCCGACCTACCTGATGACCGACGCCGAGCAGCGCGCCTGGGTGCTGGAGCGGCTGGGGGAGATGGTGGTCAAGCCGACGAGCGAGTCGGGCGGCAAGGGCGTGTTCATCGGGCCGACGGCGACCGACGAGGAGATCGCCCGGCAGGCGGAGGAGGTGCTCCGCCGCCCCGAGCGGTGGATCGCCCAGCAGCTGGTGCGGCTGTCGACGGTCCCGACCGCCGGGCCGGAGGGCGGGCTGGCGCCGCGGCACGTCGACCTGCGGCCGTTCGCGGTGTTCGGGGACGACATCCGCATCGTGCCGGGCGGGCTCACGCGCGTGGCGTTGCGCGAGGGGTCGATGATCGTCAACTCCTCCCAGGGCGGCGGGTCGAAGGACACATGGGTGCTGGAGGAGGGCGTGGACTCCGACGTCGCCGACGCGCCCGCGGCGCGGTGGGCGCCGCCCCGCATGCCGGGCCTGCGGCAGGGCGAGTGGTCGTCCCAGCAGCAGGCACAACAGCAGTAATGCTGGCCCGCATTGCGCACGAGCTGTACTGGATCGGCCGGCAGCTCGCGCGGGCCGAGCACACCGCGCGCATGCTCGACGGCGTCTTCCACGCCGACGTGCAGGCGCGGCCGGACGACCCGGCCGGCGTGCTGCTGTCGTGGGACCACCTGCTGACGATCGTGGCGGGCGAGTTGCCGGAGTCGCCCGCCTCGCGCGACGAGGTGCTGCGCGCGCTGACGCTCGACCCCGAGACGCCGACGTCGGTCCTGAACTGCGTGACCCGCGCGCGCGAGGGGGCGCGGACGGTGCGCGACGTCTTCTCGGCCGAGATGTGGGAGGCCATCAACACGTTTCACATGGGGCTGCTGCGGCGCGACATGTCGGCGGCGCTGCGGTCCGGGCCGTACTCCGTCTACGCGTACGTGCGCGAGCGGTGCGGGCTGTTCTGGGGCGTGACCTCGCGGACGATGCTGCGCGACGAGGCGCATGCGTTCCTGCAGGCCGGCGCCGCGATCGAGGCGGGCGACATGGTCCTGCGGATGCTGCGGGTCGCGCTCCCGCCCGAGGCCGCCGAGGCCGAGGGGCACGCCCTGGACGGGCAGGCGCTCGCGCTGCTCCAGGCGGTCGGCGGCTTCCAGGCCTACCGGCGGTCGGTCCCCGCGCCGCCGAACGCCGCTCCCGTGGCGCGGTTCCTGCTCTACGAGCGCGACTACCCCGACTCGGTGGCGTTCTCCGTCGAGGCGCTGCACGCCGCCCTGACCGCCGCCGACACGAGCTATCGGGGCTCGCCCGCCGTCCTGCGGGTGGGGCGGCTGATGGCCGACCTCGACTTCCGGGCGCGCACAGTGGAGCCGGACCGCGCGCTGTCCGCCACGCTCGGCAGCGTCCAGCGCGAACTCGCGCAGGTCGATGCCGACATCGCCCAGCGGTACTTTGGAGGCATGGCGCCGCCCGAGGCGCGCGTGGCCTGATGCACTACGCGATCCGCTACCTGACCGAGTACCGCTACGAGGCGCCGGTCACCGACAACCTGAACGCGCTGCGGGTCAAGCCCGCCACGACGCCGACCCAGCGGGTCGACGACTTCGTCGTGCGGGTCGATCCCGAGTCGCGGCTGCACCAGCACGCGGACTACTTCGGTACGACCGTGATCGAGTTCGGGATCTCGCGCCCGCACGACCACCTGTCGATCGACGTCCGCGCGCGCGTGAAGACCACCGCGCCGGCGGAGCCGGCGGAGTCCGGATGGGCGGAGGTCGAGGCCGCGCCGTACCGGTTGGCGGCGGGAGAGTTCCTGCTCGGCGACGGCGAGCCGGACACGCTCGCGCTGGACGAGCTCGTCGGGCTCTCGCGGGCGGACAGCCCGCTGGCGACGGTCCGGGCGCTGGTGGCGCTGATCCCGGACCGCTTCGAGTACCGGCCGGGGGTGACGTTCGTGGGGTCGACGGTGGCGGACCTGCTCGAGACCGGCGCCGGCGTGTGCCAGGACTTCGCGCACCTCGCGCTCCTGCTCCTGCGCCGCCACGGGATCGCCGCCCGCTACGTGTCGGGATACCTGTGGGCGCCGCCGAACGGCGACGATGGCGCGGACTCGGCGGAGCTCGAGACGCACGCCTGGATCGAGGCGCTGGTGCCGGGCGACGGCGAGCCGGTCTGGGTCTCGGCCGATCCCACCAACCGCACGCTCGGGGGCGAGACGCACGTCAAGATCGGCCACGGGCGCTACTACGCCGACGTGCCGCCGGTCAAGGGCGTGTTCAGGGGCGACGGAGGAGCGGAGCTGTCGGCGTCGGTGAAGATGACTCGCAGCGAGTCCTCGCCCGTGCGCTCGTAGCCCGCGCCGCGTGCGGTCGGACCGCGATCTCGTGGCCCGCGCGCGCGAACGCGATGCGGGCGCCGGCGGCCGCTGCCAGCGCGGCCGCGGCTCCGAGCACGAGGCCGGCGCGCGGGCCGGCGACCTCGGCGATCCAGCCGACCAGCGGCGCGCCGATCGGGGTCGAGCCGAGGAACACGACCGAGTACAGCGCCATCACCCGCCCGCGCATCAGCGGCTCGACGGCGAGCTGCATCGCGCTGTTGACTCCCGCCGCAAACGTCACGCTGACCGCGCCGAGGGGGACGAGCGCGAGCAGCTGCAGCTCGATCGTGGGCGCGGCGGCGACCAGCAGTTCGGCGACGCCGAACGCCGCCGCGGCGGCGACCAGCAGTCGCGGGCCGACCCTCCCGCGCGCCCCGGCGGCCAGCGCGCCCACGACCGAGCCGAGGCCCATCGCGACCGCCAGCGCCGTGTACAGCGAGGCAGTGCCGTGCCAGGTGAAGCTCGCGAGCAGCGGGAGCAGGACCTGGAAGTTGAACGAGAGCGTGCCGACCACCGCCATCATCGCGAGCGGGATCCGGAGACTGGGCGTGCGGGCGACGTACCGCAGGGCGCCGCGGAGCTGGCCGGGCTCGCGGGCCGCGACCGCGGGCGTGTGCAGCTGCGTCGGGTCCATCGCGCGGAGGGCGACGAGCATCGCGCCGAATGAGAGCGCGTTGATGAGGAAGCAGGGGCCGACACCGAGCAGCGCGATCACGGCGCCCGCGGCGGCCGGGCCGAGGATGCGCGCGGTGTGGATGGTCACGCTGTTGAGCGCCACGGCGTTGACCACGAGCTTGGGGCCGACCATCTCGATCGCGAACGACTGGCGGGCCGGGTTGTCGACCGCGTTCACGGCGCCGCGCACGAGCACGAGCGCGTAGACCATCCAGATCTCGATCGAGCCGTGGACGGTCAGGGCGTAGAGCGTGAGCGCGGGGAGCGCCATCAGCGACTGCGTGATCATCAGCAGCCGCCGCTTCGGCATGCGGTCGGCGAGCAGGCCTCCCCAGGCGCCGAAGAGCAGGATCGGCAGGAACTGGAGCGCCGCGGTGAGGCCGACGGAGACGCCGCTGCCGGTGAGCTGGATCACCAGCCACATCTCGGCCACCGTCTGCATCCAGTTGCCGGTGATCGAGACGACGAGGCCGCTGAAGTAGCGGCGGTAGTTCGGGACGCTGAGGGAGGCGAATGTGCGCGCGAGACCCGCGCTCACTCGGCCAGCATCCTCTCCAGGATGTCCGCGGCGCGGTCGAGCGTCTCGCGCTCCTCGGCGGTGAGGCGCTCGATGCGGCTGGCCAGGAAGGCGGTCTTGCGCGTGCGAAGCTCGGCGAGCAGCTCGCCCCCGGCGTCGGTCGCCTCGACGAGGCTCGATCGGCGGTCCCACGGATCCACCGTCCGCGTGATCAGGCCCTGCTCCTCGAGCCGCGCGAGAACGCGGGTCGCGGTGGGGCGCTGGATGCGCTCGCGCGCCGCGACGTCGCTCGGCGTGATCGGCCCGTGCCGCTCGACCGTCGACAGCGCGGCGGTCAGGGAGGGGGAGAGGCCCCCGCCCGCCTCCTGCCGAAGCCGCCGCGCGGTGCGCACGATGGTCAGCCGCAGCTGGCCGGCGAGATCTGGCGTGGAAGTCGTTCGCACAGCTAATTAGCCTAGCAAACTAGGGGGTCAGACCCCTTGAGGGGTCAGGTCCAACCCCTCAACGGGGTCAGACCCCATCCCTACTCGGAGTAACCAAGGGGTCTGACCCCTAGGGGCGCTTGTATGCAAGTATTCAAGGCCTATGGAGGCGCTTCTCACCGCTACGCGTGACCGCCGCGCGCGCCCGCGCGGCCAGATCTACGCCCTGCTCCGCGACGCGATCGTGTCCGCCGAGCTCGCGCCCGGGCGCCAGCTCTCCGAGAACGAGCTCGCGGCCCTGCTCGGCGTCAGCCGCACCCCGATCCGCGAGGCGCTCCAGCGCCTCCGCGACGACCGCCTGGTCGAGATCGTCCCCCAGCTCGGCACGTTCGTCACGCGCATCAGCGAGGACGCGGTGGCGGACGCGCAGTTCGTCCGCGAGGCGCTCGAGTGCGCCGCCGTCCGCCACGCGGCGCTGCGCGCGCGCGACCGCGACCTCGCCGGGCTGGAGGCCATCATCCGCCGCCAGGAGGCCGCCCGCGAGGCCGCCGACTTCGACGGCTTCTACGTCCTCGACGACGACCTCCACCGCGCCCTCTGCGACCTCAGCGGCCATGACATCGCGTGGTCGCTCAGCCAGCGCGCCAAGGGCCACCTCAACCGCGTCCGCCGGTTGAGCCTGCCCGAACCCGGCTACCTGATGGAGATGATCTCCGAGCACCGCGCCGTTGTCGCCGCGGTGGCCCAGCGCGACCCCGACGCCGCCGAGCAGGCCCTGCGCCACCACCTGCGCATGGTCCTGTCGACGCTGCCCGTGATCCGCGCTCAGCACCCCGACTACTTCGAACCCGAGGGGGAGACCGCATGACCACGATCGACGCCCCGCTCAAGCTCTCGCCGGCGGACCTGCGCGGCCTGTACGAGCAGATGGTGCTGATCCGGGTCTTCGAGACGGAGTCCGAGCGCCAGTACAAGGCCGCCAAGATCGGCGGTTACTGCCACCTCTCGTCGGGCCAGGAGGCCGCGACCGTCGGCGTCGTCCACACGATGCAGCCCGACGACGTGCTCGTGACCGGTTATCGATGCCACGGCTTCGCGCTCGCCCGCGGCGTATCCCCGGAGGCCGTGATGGCAGAGCTGTTCGGCCGCGCCGACGGCTGCGCCCACGGCCGCGGCGGCTCCATGCACCTGCTGGACGTCGACAAGGGCTTCTACGGCGGCTGGGGGATCGTCGGTGGCCAGCTCCCGGTCGCCACCGGCCTCGCGCTCGCGCTCGTACGCCGCGGCAAGGACCAGGCCGTGATCTGCGAGCTCGGCGACGGCGCGGTGAACATGGGCGCCTGGCACGAGTCGCTCAACCTCGCCGCGCTGTGGAACCTCCCGGCGGTCTTCCTGGTCGTCAACAACGGCTACGGGATGGGCACGAGCGTCAGCCGCGCGTCCGCGGAGCCGGAGCTGTACCGCCGCGCATCGGCGTTCCGGATGCACGGCGAGCGCGTCGACGGCGACGACCTCGAGGCGGTCGTCGAGGCGTCGGGCCGGCTGCTCAAGCGCGCCCGCGAGGAGCGCGAGCCGGCCGTGCTGGAGGCCGTGACCTACCGCTACCGCGGCCACTCGGTCGCGGATGCAGGACTCGCCTACCGCACCAAGGACGAGATCGCGGCGCGCCGGGCGCACGACCCGATCGCCCGCCTGCGCACGACCCTGCGCGAGCACGGCTGCACCGACGACGAGCTCGACGCGGTCGATCGCGAGGTCGACGAGCGCGTCGCCGCCGCGGTGGCGTTCGCGAACGCCAGCCCGGAGCCCGACGTCGGCGAGCTCGCCCGCAGCGTCTACGCGCCCGGCAGCGGCGGCCAGTTCGCGCGCATGCGGCCGGGCAGCCCGTTCGGCGAGGAGGAGCTCGTGTTCGGCGGAGGGCTCGGCTCATGAGCGCCGTCGCCGAGCAGCAGACCACCGGGACGCAGCGGATGACCTACCGCGAGGCGCTCCGCCTCGCCATGCGCGAGGAGCTGGCGCGCGACGAGCGCGTCTTCATCATGGGCGAGGAGGTCGGCGTCTTCGAGGGCTCCTACAAGGTCACGGCCGGCCTGATGGACGAGTTCGGGCCGGAGCGCGTCCGCGACACGCCGATCTCGGAGGAGGGCTTCGTCGGCGCCGCCGTCGGCGCCGCGATGGGCGGCGAGCGCCCGATCGTCGAGATCATGACGATCAACTTCCTGCTCGTCGCGATCGACCAGGTCGTGAACCACGCCGCGAAGGTGCGGACGATGTTCGGCGGCGAGGTCGGCTGCCCGATGGTGATCCGTACGCCGAACGGCGCCGGCAACCAGCTCACCGCCCAGCACTCGCAGTCGCTCGAGGCGTGGTTCGCGCACACCCCCGGCCTGAAGGTCGTCGCGCCCGCCACGCCGGCGGACGCCAAGGGCCTCCTGAAGGCCGCGATCCGCGACGACGACCCCGTCCTCGTGGTCGAGAACCTGCCGATCTACAAGGAGAAGGGCGAGGTCCCGCTCGACCCCGAGTTCCTCACCCCGATCGGCCGCGCGGACGTCGCCCGCGAGGGCTCGGACATCACGATCGTCTCGCACTCCTTCGCGACCGTCCGCGCGCTGCACGTGGCCGAGAAGCTGGCGTCCGAGCACGACGTGAGCGCCGAGGTCATCGACCTCCGCTCGCTGCGGCCGCTCGACGTCGAGACCGTCGCCGCGTCGGTGGCCAAGACCAACAAGGTTGTGTGCGTGGAGGAGGGCTGGCCGTCGTTCGGCGTCACCGCCGAGCTCGCGGCGCGGATCCAGAAGGCGTGCTTCGACGATCTCGACGCGCCGGTCGAGCGCGTCGGCATGGCCGAGGTGCCGCTGCCGTACGCCAAGAACCTCGAGCTCGCGGCACTCCCGGGCGAGGACCGGATCCAGGCGGCGGTGCTGCACACGCTCGGCTGAGAGCTACGCGGGGCGGTGGCAGACCGCCTCGATGTTGTTGCCGTCGGGGTCGAGCACGTACGCCCCGTAGTAGGTGGGGTGGTAGATCTCGCGCACGCCGGGAGCGCCGTTGTCGGTCCCGCCGGCCTCCAGCGCCGCGACGTGGAACGCGTCGACCGTCTCGCGGCGGTCGGTCGCGAAGGCGACGTGGAGCCCGCCCTGCACGGCCGGCCCGCGCGTCTCGATCCAGAAGAACGGCTTGCCGTCCGCGCCGAAGCCCGCGGCCTGCGCCACCGGCTCCATCAGCAGCGTGATCCCGAGCGGCGCGAGCGCCTGCTCGTAGAACGCCTTGCTGCGCGCGTAGTCGCTGACACCGAATCCGACGTGGTCGAGCATGGGGTCCTCCTGCCGGGAGCTGTGCGCCCGCATGTTCGCGCATGCGTAGCCTGACCGCGGGTGGAGCTCCTGTCAGCCGAGCACGTCGCGGCCATCGGCGTCACCGCCGCGGGCGCCGCCGCGGCGACGCGCGCCCGCTCCGTCGCCGTCTCGCGCGCGCTGGCGGTCGTCATCGGGACCACGTACCTGGTCGAGCACGCGCACTTCGTCGCCCGCGGGACCTGGTCGCTCGACTTCAACCTGCCGCTCCACCTCACCGACGTCGTCACCGTCGTCTCCGTGGTCGCGCTGTGGACGGCGCGGCCGCTGCTGGTGGAGCTGACGTGGTTCTGGGCGCTGACCGCCTCGCTGCAGGCCGTGCTGACGCCCGACCTCGGCGCCGACTTCCCGGAGCTCCTCTACTGGACGTTCTTCATCACGCACTCCGGCGCGGTGGTGGCCGCCGTCCTGCTCGTGGTCGGCCGCGGGATCCGCCCGCGCCCCGGAGCGGTCGGGCGGGCGTTCGCCGCGACGCTGATCGTGGCGGCCGCGGCCGGCACCGCGAACCTGCTGACCGGCGGCAACTACATGTGGCTGCGAGAGAAGCCGGACACGTGGTCGCTGCTGGACGTCATGGGCCCGTGGCCCTGGTACATCCTCAGCGCCGCGGCGCTCGCGCTCGTCCTTTTCACGCTGCTCGCGATGCCGGCGGCAGCTGGAGGACGGCAAGGCCCTCGAACAGGTGGACGTCCGCGCCCGCCCGGCGCGCGAGCTCCCCGGCCAGCTCGCCGTCGAACCCGGCGAGCGTCGCGACGCCCTCGTCGCGAACCTCCACGCGGCCGCTCGTAACCGCCACCGTGACGGTCGACTGCGGCGGCGCCACGGCGACTGCCCGCCGCACGAGCGCGCGGACCACGCCGTCGAGGCCGGCGACGACCGTGTCCTCGTCGACCGCCACGACCACCGGGACGCCGGCCGAGCGCGTGGCCGCGCCGACCTCGCGCGCGACCGCCGCGAGTGACCGCGGCGGCCCCAGCGGGCCACCGGTCAGGACGTCGAGCGCGACCGCCAGCTCCTGGTCGCCGATGGCGGCGCGCAACCGCGAGGCCGTCCCGGCGACGACCGCGGCGTGCGACGCCTCGGCCCGCCGCCGGTCGCGCCGCCGGGCGACACGGCCGCGCATCCAGAGCGCGCCGACCACCACCGCTGTCCCGACCGCGAAGGTCGCGAGCGCGCTGCGCAGCGGCCCGCCGCCGGCGAAGAGCAGCAGCCCGAGCGCCACGAGGACCGCCGCCGCCGGCCACGTGTCGGGCACCTCGCGGGCACGGAGGCGGACGCTGCGACGGGAGGCCCCGGCGAGCATGAGATGAGGGTGACAGCTTCGCGGCTCGGGGTCACGTCGCCCAGCACGCCCTCGGCCTACGTCGGAGGCTGAGTGAAGTAGACCGTCGGGTCTCCTTGCTTGAGCCAGATCTCCAGATGGTCGCGCGGGACGAACGAGCGGTCGCCACCGGGCTCGCGTGTGGTCGGCACGTTGTCCTGGCCCGGCAGGTGCATGATGAAGTTCACGGCCTTGGTCTCGTCCCCGATCGGGATCGCGTAGAACGCGCCGAAGGCGTCGATCCCGGTTCGCTCGAACGGGTCGCCCCACTGCGTCTCCGGGATGCCGATCGCCTGGCCCCACAGGTGCAGGCCCCAGCCGTCCGCGACGGTGCCGTAGTCGCCCGCCGGCCGGTTGTAGTGGACGGTCGCCAAGGTCTGCCCGATCGTCACCGTGCGCGGATCGCTCATGACCGTCTTCCCCGGCGCGTACGTCAGCTCCGCGCGGTACTGCACCGTGGTCTCGTCCGCCAGGCTCGACGCGTCGTCGAACACGGTGTAGACCGGCGACGAGGCGTCGGTCCCGATCGTGGTCCACGGCCCGCCGTTCACGGAGCGCTCGAACCGCACCACGTTGTCGGCGTGGTCCGGCGTGGCGATCGCTCGGACCTCGATGATCCCGCGCCGGCGGCCGTTCTGCGGCGGCGCCTCCAGCACGATGGCGGGCGGCGAGATCGTCGCGCTGCGCACCGCGCTCGTGCGGCTGTGGTGCGCGTTGTCGAGCACGATCGCCTTGTACTCGACGGTCGTGCCGGGCTCGATGTCGGCGACATCGTGGAACACGCGGTACGGCGCGTTGTCGTCGGTGCCGATGCTGCGCCACGAGCCGCCGCCGGTCCGCGCGAGGAACGTCACCTCGGCGAACTGGTCACGGCCGAGGTTCGCGCGCACCTCGAGCCGGTCGCGCCCGGTCGCCGGCACGTCGAGCGACACCGTCGGCGCCGACTTGCTGCGCGGGATCTTGTCCTTGGCGCGGTAGACGACCGTCGACAGCGCGCCGAGCGAGACCTGCAGCCGCCCGTCGTCACCGCTGTGCAGCGAGCTCGAGCCGGTGCCGTAGACCCGCTCCCACCGACTGTCGCGGACGTACGTCGGGATCGACGCCGAGGCCGCCTGCTCGGCGTTGTTGAGCGCGACGACGTACTCGCGGCGAAGCTTGCCGTTGATGCGCGAGAACGCGTAGACGCCGGGGCCGCTCGAGGAGAACCGATGCTGCTGCGTGCCGTCCCGCAGCGCCGGGTGGCGCCTGGTCACCTCGGCGAGCGCGGCCAGCTCGCGGTAGAGCGGATGCGCCGGGTCGAAGTTGTCGTCCATCGGCGTCTTGTTCGAGCCGATGTTGTCGTTGCGCCCGGCGCCGTCGTCGCCCGGGATCGGGTCGTCGAGGTTGTTGTACTGCGGCGACTGCGACGGGAACATGTCCTGCCTCGCGTCCTGGTCGCCGCCCGCGCCGGTGAAGCCCTGCTCGTCGCCGTAGTAGACGACCGGGTTGCCGCGCGAGAAGTACATGAGCTGGTGCGCGAGGCGGTCGCGCGCCAGCAGCTCGGCCTCGCTCGCGCCCGGGTTCGCGTTGCGGATGAACATGCCGATCCGCCCGCGGTCGTGGTTGCCGAGGAAGGTCGGCAGGTTGTAGACGTTCGAGTCGCCGTCCGTGTACCAGTCGTCCTTCACGAAGAAGTCCCGTAGCGAGTCGGTCGCGAGCGACTTGCCGGCGAAGTCGACGGACGCCATCTGGAACAGGAAGTCGAGGACGCCCTGCACGTCGTCGTGGACGGGGTAGTGCGAGACGATCTCGTGGCTGAAGTCCTCCGCGACCTCGCCGAACATGTAGAAGTCGCGGATCCCCTGGGACCGCGCGTAGTTCTCGATCGTCGGCGCGAACCGCTGCCAGAACGCGTCGTCGACGTGCTTCATGGTGTCCATGCGGAAGCCGTCGACGCGGAACTCGCGGATCCAGAACTTGTAGATGTCGATCATCCCGTCGACCACGCGGCGGTCCTCGGTGAAGAGGTCGTCGAGCCCGAAGAAGTCGCCGTACTGCGAGTTCTCGCCGGCGAACGTGGTGTTGCCGCGGTTGTGGTACATGCTCACGTCGTTGAGCCAGGCGGGGACCTTGACGTTCTGCTCGTTCAGGAGGTACGGCGGCGTCCCGTCCGGCACGCACGGGTGGTAGGGGAAGCTCTGCAGCGAGCCAGACGGCGGGCACGCGGGCTGCTCGCTCGGCGCGAGCGCGGGGAAGAAGCTCGTGCCGGCGAAGTCGCGGTCGTCGAACACCGTCCCCGCGGCGGTGCGGTACGGGTACTGGTCCTTCGAGATGTAGGTCGGCGCCGGGCCCTCCCCGTATCGGATGACGTCGGCGGTGTGATTGGTGATCACGTCGAAGTAGACCTTCATGCCGAGCCGGTGGGCGTCTCGGATCAGCGCGCTCAGGTCGTCGTTGCTGCCGAGGTGGGGGTCGATCTGCTTGAAGTCGGTGATCCAGTAGCCGTGGTAGCCGGCGGAGGGGAAGCCGTTGTTGTCCTGGACCGCCTTGTTCTTGAAGCTCGGCGTGAGCCAGATCGCGGTCGCGCCCATGCGCTTGATGTAGCCGAGGCGGCTGCGCAGACCCTGCAGGTCGCCGCCGTGGTACCAGCCCTTGCCGGTCGGGTCGAAGCCCGACTGGCCCTCGCTCTTGCCCGGCAGCAGCCCACCGTGGTCGTTGGCCGCGGTCCCGTTCTGGAACCGGTCGGCCATGACGAAGTAGAAGGTCTGGTCGGTGACCGGCGCCCGCAGACTGTGGCGGGCGCCGTCATCGCGATGGCTCCATGCCGGCGGGGCCGCCACCGCGGCGAGCACGACGGTGGCGAGGATGACGAGTGCGCGCGGACCGGACATGAGCCCCTCCCCTTGGTTGCGCGCGGAAGCCTACTTCAGCTCAGCGCGCCTCCACCGGACTCGGCCGATAGCCGCTAGACGAGCTCTCGCATGCGGGTGGCGGCCTCGACGGCGTCCTCCCGCGACCGCACGCCGAGCTTGCGGTAGAGGTTCTTGAGGTGTGACCGGACGGTCTCGGTCGAGAGCACGAGCGCGCGCGCGATTTCGTCGGTCGTGGCGCCGCCGGTCAGCAGGTCCAGGACCTCCCACTCACGGTCGGTCAGGTGGCTGCGCACGGGCCGCAGGCCGACGCCGCCGAGCGGGGCGGAGCGGTAGTGCTGGACGAGCTGCATGGCGAGCTTGCGCGAGATCGCCGCCTCGCCCTCGAGGCTGCCGCGGAGCGCGCGGGGGAGCGAGTTGAGGTCCATGTCCTTCGAGAGGAAGCCGGCCGCGCCGGCGCGCAGGCCTCGCATCCCGAGCGACTCGTCGGAGGAGCCGGTGAGGAGGATCACCCGGATCTCGGGGGCCTGCTCGTAGATCCGGCGCGTCGCCTCGATGCCGTCCATCTCGGGCATCATGTAGTCCATCACCACCACGTCGGGGCGGTAGAAGAGCGCGAGCTCGACGGCCTCGCGGCCGGTCCTCGCCTCGGCGATGACCGTGACGTTCTCGCGCTGCAGGGTGTCGCGGATCAGGCGCCGGACGAGCGGGTCGTCGTCGCTCACCAGTGTCCGGAGGGGCGGAGCGTCATCCATGACGAAGCCCATGTCAGATCGCTCGTGTACGTGCGGCGCCCTGGCCGTGGCGGTGTGTGGGCACACCGCCGCCTGGGGCGAGGAGCAGCGACTGCAGCACGGTCGAGCGCATGGTGCGCGGCTGCGGGGCGCGGGTGGACGGGCGCAGCACGGGCCGGGCGCGGCTCGTGTGGAGGTTCGGGAGGGGGGACGGCTTCATGGCCCGGGACTCTCCACGCGCGCGGTTGGCGTGGGGTTGCGGGGACCTTGGCGCGGCCTTTCAGGCCCAGCTCGCGGCCGCCGGCGGCTCGAGCGCGCGCGGCACCAGAAGGCAGGTGATCGGCCCGATCGCGAGGCGCTCGGCGCTGCCGGGCTGGAGGTCGCCGCCCGCGGCGACGGGGTTGCGCGGCGGGAACGGCAGGCCGAACAGCCGGTGCCCGAACTCGGCGGCGCTGATCCGCAGCGCGCGCCCCGCCTGCGGGCGCGACAGCCGCCAGCCCGCGGCAACGAGCGTCGCGCCGTGCCACAGCTCCCAGCGCCAGCGCCGGAACGGCAGCCGCCCCGGCGGCAGCTCGTGCAGGGCGTATCCGAACTGGAGGCCTTCGACAGTCGGCATCGGGTCCCATCAAGGGTACGATCGCGCGGGTGGTGGACCATCACGCGCTGCTCGAGGTCGCGCTCGCCGAGGCGCGCGCCGGCATGCAGGAGGGCGGCATCCCGATCGGCGGCGCGCTGTTCGACGCCTCGGGTGCTCTGCTGGGCCGCGGGCACAACCAGCGGGTGCAGCGCGACGACCCCTCCGCCCACGGCGAGACCGAGGCGTTCCGCAACGCCGGCCGCCGGCGGTCCTACCGCGACACGATCATGGCCACCACGCTGGCGCCATGCTGGTATTGCTCGGGGCTGATCCGGCAGTTCGGGATCGGGACTGTCGTGGTGGGGGAGTCGCGCACGTTCCAGGGCGGCATCGAGTGGCTGCGCGAGTCCGGCGTGCAGGTCGTCGACCTCGACTCGCAGGAGTGCGTCGACCTCCTGCACGCGTTCATCGCTCGTCACCCCGACGTCTGGAACGAGGACATCGGGGAGTAGGGGTGCGGCGCCCGACCGCGGCGGCCGGCAGCGCGCTGTTCTTCGCGCTCGCGCCCGCGCTCGTGGCGGGCGTGGTGCCGTACCTGCTGGCGGGCTGGGAGGTCGAGCACGAGTGGTGGCTCCCGCTGCGCGTGCTCGGGGCGGCGATAGTGGTCGCCGGCACCGTCGTGCTCGTGCAGGCGTTCGCGCGCTTCGTGCGGGAGGGACTCGGCACGCCCGCGCCGGTCGCCCCCACCGAGCGCCTCGTCGTGGGCGGGCCGTACCGCTACGTGCGCAACGTGATGTACATCGCGGTCACGGCGGTGATCGTCGGGCAGGCGCTGCTCCTCGGCAGCCCGGGCCTGCTCATCTACGCCGCCGTCGTGTGGGCCGGAATGGCAGTATTCGCGAAGACCTACGAGGAACCGACGCTGGCGGAGCGGTACGGCGCCCAGTACGAGGAATACCGACGGACCGTCCCGGCGTGGTGGCCGCGATGGAGGCCGTGATCCTCTGCGGTGCGCAGGGCAGCGGCAAGACCACGCTGTACCGCGACCGCTTCGCCGCCACGCATGTGCACGTCAGCCTCGACGTGGTGGGCTCTCGTGCGCGCGAGGCGGCGCTCGTGGCCTCGTGCCTCGAGGAGGGCCGGCCGTTCGTGGTCGACAACACGAACCCCACGGCGGCCGACCGCGCCCGCTACCTCGAGCCGGCCCGGGCGGCGGGCTTCAAGGTCGTCGGCTACCTGGTCGAGGGCGCCGGCCGGTCCGAGCACGTCGGCCCGGGCGCCGCGGCCGTCACGGCGCGGCGGCTCGTGCGGCCCGCGCCGGAGGAGGGCTTCGACGAGCTCTGGCACGCCACCGCGCCATCGCCCTCCGGGCGATGGCGCATCGAACCGCTGCTGACTACCCCGCCGCTGTTCTGACGACGGGGCTCAGCGCCTCGTCGATCGCCCGCAGCGTGTCCTCCGACAGCGTCAGGTCGGCGGCGGCGACGTTCTCGTGCACCTGCTCCGGCCGCGAGGCGCCGACGATCGCCGCCGTCACGTTGGGCCGGCTCAGCACCCACGCGAGCGCGAGCTGGGACATCGTGATCCCGGCGCCGTCGGCGATCGGCCGCAGCCGGTCGACCGCCTCGAGGATGTCGTCGGTGAGCCACTGCTTGATGAAGCGGTTCATCGAGCTCGATCGCGCGCGCGAGTCGCTCGGCGGCGGCTCGCCCGGCCGGTACTTGCCGGTCAGCACGCCCTGGGCGAGCGGCGACCAGACGATCTGCGAGATGCCGTTGCGCTCGCACAGCGGGATGACCTCGGCCTCCGGCGCCCGCCACAGCGCCGAGTACTGCGGCTGGCTGGATACAAACCTCGCCACCCCGGGCAGGTCGAGCGCCGCCTGGATGCGGTCCGCCGGCCATTCGCTGAAGCCGATCCAGCGCGCCTTGCCCGCCTCCACCACCTCGGTGAGCGCCTGCATCGTCTCCTCGAGCGGTGTGTCGTCGTCGTAGCGGTGGCACTGGTAGAGGTCGACGTAGTCGGTCCGCAGCCGCTCGAGCGACCCGTCGATCTGCTTGTGGATCTGCGCGCGCGAGAGGCCGCGGTCGCGCGCCGACATCGGGAAGTAGACCTTGGTCGCGAGCGTGTACGAGTCGCGCGGGTAGTCGCCGAGGATCTCGCCCCAGGCGCTCTCGGCCGCGCCGCGGCCGTAGACGTTGGCGGTGTCGAAGAACGTGATGCCGGCGTCGAACGCCGCCCGCGTGCACGCCTCCGTGGCCGCGCGCCCGACGCCGCCCGAGTACGTCAGCCACGAGCCCAGCGCGATGACCGAGACCTGTAGGTCCGAGTCGCCGAGGGTCCGGTGCTCCACGGCGACATCGTCGCAGGCGGGCGTGGCGGCCCGCCGGACCGTCAGCGCCCGCCGATGTCCAGCGCGTAAGGTGTCGGGCGCCGAGCGCGCTGACACCGTATGAGCGAAACCCATGTGATCGTGGGCGCCGGCCTGGCCGGCGCCAAGGCCGCCGAGACCCTCCGCGAGGAGGGCTTCGACGGGCGCGTCGTGCTGATCGGCGCCGAGCCCGACCGTCCCTACGAGCGCCCGCCGCTGTCCAAGGACTACTTGCGCGGCGAGGCCGAGCGCGAGGCCGCCTACGTGCACCCGGCGGAGTTCTACGAGGAGCGCGACGTCGAGCTGCGCACCGAGACCGTGGTCGACGCGGTCGACCTCGGCGCGCGCGAGCTGGCGCTGGCCGGCGGTGAGCGGCTGAGATTCGACGGGCTGCTGCTCGCGACCGGCGCCGAGCCGCGCCGGCTGCCCGGTGCCGAGGGCGTGCACTACCTGCGCGACTTCCGGGACTCCGACGCCCTCCGCGCGCTGCTCGACCAGGGCGGCCGCATGACCGTGATCGGCGGCGGCTGGATCGGCTCCGAGGTCGCCGCCTCGGCGCGCCAGAAGGGGCTCGAGGTGACGCTGATCGAGCAGGCGTCGGTGCCGCTGGAGGCCGTACTCGGGCGTGAGCTGGGGGAGATCTACGCGGCGATCCACCGCGACCACGGCGTCGAGGTGCTGACCGGCACGCGCGTCGAGTCCGTCGAGGCCGGCCGGGTCACGCTGCCCGACCGCACGCTTGAGTGCGACCACATCGTCGTCGGCATCGGCGTCATCCCGCGCACGCAGCTCGCCGAGGCGGCCGGCCTCGACGTCGACAACGGCATCCTCGTGGACGAGCGCCTGCGCGCCTCGGCCGACGGCGTGTTCGCCGCCGGCGACGTCGCCAACCACGCGCACCCGTTCTTCGGCACGCGGCTGCGGGTCGAGCACTGGCACAACGCGCTCGAGCAGGGCCCGGCCGCCGCGCGCTCGATGCTCGGCGCCGCCGAGCCCTACGACCGCATCCCGTACTTCTTCTCCGACCAGTACGACGTCGGGATGGAGTACGCCGGCCACGCCACCGAATGGGACGAGGTCGTCTTCCGCGGCGACGTCGACGCGCGCGAGTTCATCGCGTTCTGGGTCAAGGACGGCCGCGTCCTGGCCGGGATGAACGTCAACGTCTGGGACGTCACCGACGACGTCCAGGCGCTGATCCGCTCCCGCGCCCAGGTGGACCCCGCGCGGCTGCGCGACCCGGACGTGGAGCTCGCCTCGCTCGCATGACGGCGGCGGGGAGGATCGCCGAGCTCGCGGGCCGGATCGTCGAGCTGCGGGAGGCGTACTACCAGGGCGGGCCGCTGGTCGCGGATGCCGACTATGACGCCCTGGAGGACGAGCTCCGCGCGCTGATCGCCGAGCACCCCGACCTCGCGCCCGACCCCAACCCGCTCGAGCAGGTCGGGGCGCCCGGCGTGCTGCACGCGCCGGTCCGCCACAGCCGCCCGATGCTCTCGCTCGAGAAGGCGAGCACGCCGGAGCAGGTGGCCGCGTTCTTCGATCGCTTTCCCGGCCAGCCGGTGGTGGTCATGCCCAAGCTCGACGGGCTGTCGCTGGCGGTGGTGTACGAGGGCGGCCGGCTCGCGCGGGCGATCACGCGCGGCGACGGCACGACCGGCGACGACGTCACCGTCCTCGTGCGCGCGCTGGCCGACGGCGTCCCGGACCGCGTCGACGCCGGCGGCCGCATCGAGGTGCGCGGCGAGCTCGTGATGCTGCGCTCGACGTTCGCCGCCTACAACGCCAAGCATCCCGACAAGCCGCTGATCAACCCGCGCGGCGCGGCGGCCGGCACCGTGCGCGCCAAGGACCCCGCCGTGGTGGCGGAGCGGCGCCTGCGGTTCTTCGCGTTCGACCTCTACACCACCAACGGCGTCCACGACGACCTCGAGCAGGCGCTGCGGACGCTCGGGTTCGACGCCGCCGACATGCGCCACTGCCACGAAGCGCCCGCCGCGTTCGAGGTCATCGAGGCGATCGAGGCCGAGCGCGACCGGCTCGACTACGACCTCGACGGCGCGGTCCTCCGGCTCGCCGACCGCGGCGCCTACGCCGCCGCCGGGACCCGCGCCAACAGCCCGCGCGGTGCGCTCGCGTACAAGTTCGCGGCCGAGGAGAAGACCACCGTGCTGTCGGACGTCCTGTGGGACGTCGGCAAGATCGGCAAGGTGTCGCCCGTCGCGGTCCTCGAGCCGGTGTTCGTCGGCGGGACGACCGTCACCCGCGCCACGCTCGCCAACCAGGAGGTCATCCGCGCGCGCGACGTGCGGATCGGCGACACCGTGCTCGTCCGCCGGGCTGGCGACGTGATCCCGTTCGTGGCCGGCGTGCTCGACGCCTCCAAGCGCACCGGCGCCGAGCGCGAGATCGAGCCGCCGGAGACGTGCCCGTCCTGCCGCCAGCCGCTGACCGAGCAGGGCAACAGCCGCGAGCTGTTCTGCACCAACGTCGCCTGTCCGGCGCAGACCGTGCGGCGGCTGATCCACTGGGCGTCGCGCGCCGCGGCCGACATCGACGCGATCGGGCCGGTGTGGATCGAGCGCCTGAACGAGGCGGGGCTGCTCGAGCGGCCGTCCGACTTCTACGCGCTCGACCGCGACACGCTGCTGGGGTTCGAGCGGATCGCCGACATCTCGGCCGACCGCATGATCGAGTCGATCGACCGCAGCCGCGCGGTCGGGCTGCGGCGGGCGCTGATCGGCCTGTCGATCCCGATGGCCTCGGAGGGCACGGCGGCGAAGCTCTGCCGCGCCGGCTTCCGCAGCCTCGAGGCGGTCGCCGACGCCGGCGAGGAGGCGCTCCAGCAGGTCGAGGACGTCGGCCCGAAGGTCGCCGCCAGCCTGCACGCGCACCTCAACCGCGAGAGCACCCGCGCGGAGCTGGCGCGGCTGCGCGAGCTGGGCGTCGACCTCGACGTGCGCGACGAGGACCTGCCGCCCGAGGTCGCCGCCGACGCGCCGCTGGCCGGCAAGACCGTGGTCGTCACGGGCACGATCGCGGACCCGCGCAGCGGCGAGAAGATCCCGCGGCCGACGTTCCAGCGCCTGTGCGAGCGCGCCGGCGCCACCACCGCCTCGTCGGTGTCGGCGAGCACCGACATGCTCATCACCGGCGAGAACGTGGGCGCCGCCAAGACCGCCAAGGCCTCCAAGCTCGGCGTCGAGGTCGTCGACCAGGCCGACGTCTGGAGGCTGCTGATCGACGCCGGGGTGATTTAGCGATCGGCCGTTTCGCGCTGCGCGCGGTCGACGGCGCCCACGGTTCCTCGCCCTTATCCTGCCGCCGGCGGCGACGACGGCGGCGCTGCCGGGGAGGACGGTGGCGCGGCGCTCGAGATCGACGCGATCAGCGCCACGGCGGCGATCACGAGCACGGCGTCGATCAGCACGAGGCCCGCGGTCGGCGGGTCCCACGAGAGCAGCACGAGCGCGCCAAGTGCGACCGCCGCGCCCTGGAGCAGCGCGCGGTGCCGCGCGACCCAGCCGACGCCGCGGCTCGACCTCGCGCCGCGCAGCACGGCGCGGGAGCGGGTTGCGATCGCGTCCGTGCGGCCGAGTACGAGCGCGACCAGCGCCACCACGATCGCCACCACCGCGATCACGCGCAGGCCCGCGCGCAACAGCGCGACCAGCGCGTCGAAGATGTCAGCCGCCGCCTGTCGCGGCAGCACCTGCTGGTCGATGGCGTCGAGGTACAGCGACCGCCCGACCCCCACGACGGCCAGCAGCAGCAGCGCGGTGACGACCAGCCCGAGGCCGACGCGCAGGAGCCCGCGCCGGCGCGGGCGCGAGAGCGCGACGTGGCCCGCCAGGCACAGCAGCGCGAGGATCGGCAGCACGATGGTGAGGCCCTCGATCAGGTCGATGCCCTTGCGCGCCTTGACGAGTCCCTCGGACTGCAGCAGCGTGACGCGGCCGTCCACGCTCGGCGGGATCGCGGCGGCGAGCCGGTCCAGCCCGCGCTCCTCGAGCCCGGATCGAACGCGGTCGACCGCGGGGCCGAGGTCGAGATAGACGGTGTCGCCCTCGAGCAGCAGCCGCTTCGACTCGCCGGTGGTGAGCAGCGCCACGACGCGCGAGTGCGCGCGCCGGTTCGCCTCGTCCCACAGGTTGGCGAAGTCGTCCGACGCCACGAACGCGTCGAGCCGCGAGCGGATCGCCGACTGCAGGCCGCCCGACAGCGCGGGCGCGAGCGCGTCGGCCCGGGGTGGGAGCGCCTCACTCAGCAGAGCGTCGAAGTCGACCCTGCTCTCGATCGCCCCGTCGAGCTTGTCCGCCACCGCCTGCTGGACGGCGGGGCTGCGCGCGATCGGCGCCATCGTGTCGACGTAGCGGTCGGTGTTGATCACCGTTGCGCGGACGAACGCCGCGATCAGCGACATCGCCACCAGGCCGCAGCCCAGCGCGAGCAGGAACGAGAGCGCCGTGCGCCGCAGCGCCGTGCGCCGCCGCTCGCGGCGGTCGAGCTTGGCCTGCAGCGCCGCGACCTCCTCCTTGAGGCGCGTGACGTCCTCGGGGCGCGTGATGCCGCTCACCCGAGAAGCATCCCGCGCGCGGGGGTGGGTTGAGGATCACCCGGGGTGGGTGATCCGGGGTGGAAGCTCGGCTTCGGTCACCACCGGCGCCGCCTCCGTGACGGTCGGTTCGCGCAGCGCGGCCATCCGCTCGCGCCGCGGGGTGCCGGCCTCGCGCAGCACGGTCTTGACCACGGCGGCGAACGGCACCGCCAGGATCGCGCCGACCACCCCGAGGACCGAGCCGGCGATCAGCACCGCCACGATCGTGGTGAACGGCGACAGCTCGACCGCCCGGCGGTAGACGATCGGATAGATGATGTAGTTCTCGACCTGCTGGTAGATCAGCTGGATGACCAGCATGATCACCGCGGCGGTCGTGCTCTCGGTGAGCGCCACCGCGACGAGGATGATCGAGGCGATCGTCGCGCCGACCTGCGGGATCAGATCGAGGAAGCCCGCGATGACGGCGAGCACGATCGGGAACGGCAGCCCGAGCGCCCAGGCCGAGACACCGGCGACCGTTCCGGCCACGACCGAGATCGCGACGTTGCCGATCAGCGAGGACGAGACCGCCGCGATCGATTCCTCCACGACCGGCGACCAGCGCTGCTCGGCGGCGGGCGACGTGAAGCCGAACAGCCATGCCGTGATCGTCGGGCGCTCCATCAGCAGGAACAGCGCGAGGAACGTGAGCGTGACCAGCGAGAGAAGGGAGCCGAAGATGCCGCCCGCGATCCCGAGCAGCGTGTTGGCGGCGTCCGGCAGACCCGCGGCGAGGTCCTTGAGCGCGTCGCGGATCTTGTCGTCGGCGCCGGCCGTCGACGTGAGGGTCTGGAACCCCTCGGTCTGCGTGAGCTCGTCCCAGAACGCCGGCAGCTCGTTGACGAAATCGACGATCTCGTCCCAGAGCGGGCCGGCCGTGAAGACGACGATCCCGAACACGGCGGCGAACAGCGCCGCGAACACCGACAGCGCCGCCTTCCCGCGCCCCCAGCCGCGCCGCACGAGCGCGCCGACCGGCGGGTCGAGGCCGAGCGCGATCACGGCTGCGACGAAGATCGACAGCAGCGTCCCGAGCGACACGATCGCGAGCGCCACGAGCCCGGCGAACGCGAGCACGGTGACCATCGTCCGCACCGGGATGACGATCTCGACGCGCTGGGACGGGTCCATCGTGCTCGGACGCTAACGAGCGTCGCGGACGATTCCCTCACCCGCGGCGGGTGATCCGGAGGGTCTCCACCGCATCTGCGGCGAGCCGAGGATCGCGGCCGCCACGAGCACGATCCCGAGCCCCCACAGCCAGGTGAGCAGCGCGAACGCGATGCCGATCGCGCCGTACGCCGCCGCCGACGACGCGATCGCCCGCGGCATGTAGATCGCGCTCCAGATCGCCAGCGCGGTCAGGCCGGCGGCGGTCACGCCGGCCTGGAAGACCAGCCGCCTCCAGGGAAGCCGGCGGCCGAGCAGCACGTACGGGGTCAGCAGGCCGATCGCGAACGCGCCCCCGATCGACGCGACGGCGCTGGCGGTGCCGTCCACCAGGTCGTCGAGCGCCGGGTGCAGGACGGCGTAGACGGCGAAGACCCCGATCCAGGCAAGCCCCCAGCCGGTGCCGCGGATTCCGCGCTGCGGGAACCCCCAGGTGTCCTCGTACAGGCGCTGGAGGCGCCGCGTGAACGAGAGCACCGAGACCACGAGCAGGAACACGCTCAGAGCGGTCGCCGAGGTCTGCTGGCCGGTGACCTGGAACGCCTCCCTGACCACGTCCGCGGTGCTGCCGTGGAGGTCGAAGCGGGCGATCAGCTCGTCGGCGGTGTCGGCGTCCCCGGGCTCGACGGCCTCGAGCAGGATCATCAGCGGGATCAGGGCCCCGAACGCCTGCGCGCCCAGCGCCAGCGAGCGATCGAGCGCGTTCAGGCGCAGCACGGGCTCGACCAGACGGTTCACGAGGTCGAGCACCTCCGACGTCAGGTTCTGCGGCAGCTTGCGCGTGGGGGTCTCGATGGACCGCCATGTTGTCGCCTGCCCGGGTGAGCTTTCCTCACTCCCCAGGGGTGAGCGCACGCACCAGACATGCCGGTCGACACGGTGTGAACGCGCTCAGCACGCCGGTACGGTTCGGACAGTAGACCCCAGATCGCCCCGTCAACCCGCGCCGTGACGCTACCGGCGACCAAATTCGCCTACCCGCCGGACCAGCCGACCATCGTCGCGCGGCGTCGTCTCCTCGATGCCCTCGACGAAGGGACGACCCGGCCGCTGACGCTCATCTCGGCCCCGCCCGGGGCGGGGAAGACCGCGCTGCTGGGGAGCTGGATCGCCGCCGCGCGGCCGCGCGGCCCCGTGGCCTGGTTGTCGCTCGACGGCGCTGACGCCGAGCGGCGGCGGTTCTGGCGCGCCGTGCTCGAGGCGCTGCGCCGGGCCGGCGCCGGCGAGGCGGTGACGGCGCTGGCCTCCCATCCGCAGATCCGCGTGGACCGCATGCTCGCAGCGTTGGCGGCGGCGCTCGAGGAGCGCGAGGAGCCGGTCGTGCTCGTCCTCGACGACTTCCACGAGGTCGCCGAGGTCGTCCACAGCGACCTCGACGAGCTGCTTCACCGTCCGCCGCCGGCCTTGCGGCTCGTCATCGCCACGCGCGCCGACCCGCCGCTGCGGCTGGGCCGCTTGCGCTTGCAAGACCAGCTCACCGAGATCCGCGAGCCGTCCCTCGCGCTCACGCTCGACGAGACGGTCCAGATGCTGGCCACGGCGGGCGTGACGCTCGCCGACCAGCACGTGCGCCGGCTCTGCGACCGCACCGAGGGATGGGCAGGCGCGCTGCGGCTCGCCGCGCTGACGTTGCGCGACCATCCCGACCCCGGCCGTTTCGTCGACGACTTCGCCGGCGACGACCGGGCGATCAGCGACTACCTGATCTCCGAGGTGACGTCGCGGCTGTCGCCGGAGGACCGGGGCTTCCTGCTGCGCACGTCGGTCGTCGGAGTCGTCTGCGGCGAGCTGGCCGACGAGCTGACCGGCGGCACCGACGGCCACAGGCACCTGGCCGAGCTCGCCCGCGCGGGCGCGCTGCTCGCGCCGTTGGATCGCCGAGGCGAGTGGTACCGCTATCACGCGCTGTTCCGCGAGCTGCTGTACGCGGAGCTCCGCAGCGACTGGCCCGAGGAGGTGCCCGACCTGCACTGCCGGGCCGCCACCTGGCTGGCACGGCACGGTGACGACGCGCGCGGGCTCCACCACGCGGTCGAGGCCGGTGCATGGGACCTGGCGGCGCAGCTGGCCGGAGAGCGCTGGGTGGATCTGCTGATCCGCGGCGAGGTCGGCGCGCTGCGGCCGCTGATCGAGCGCGTGCCGCGCGAGTGGACCGTGAAGGATCCCGAGCTCGCGCTCGCGGTCGCCAGCGCGCTGCTGGACCGCGGCGATCACGCCGCCGCCGCCCGCCTGCTGAAGTCGGCCGAGGTGGCCGCCGCCGGCGTTCCGGAGGAGCGGCGGGCACGCTTCGCGGTGTCGTACGCGGCGCTTGCGCTGCACGTCGCGCGCCTGCGCGGCGACCTCGGCGCCGCGGTCGAGATGGGACGCGCCCTCGCGCGTGAGGGGCGGCTCGACCCGGGTGTCGTCGACGCCGACCTGCGGGCGCTTGCGCTCGTGAACCTCGGGATCGCCGAGCTATGGACCGGCGAGGCGGAGGCCGCGGGCCGCCACCTGGAGCGGGCTCGCGGGGCCGCGGAGGACGCGGGCCGCGACTGGCTCGCGCTGCTGGCGATCGCCCATCTCGCAGCGCTCGCGGGCACGACCCAGGACTTCCCTCGCGCGGCGCGGCACGCACGCGAGGCCATCGCCCTGGCCGAGCGGCGCGGCTGGGAGCGGACATGGCCGGCCGGCGCCGCCTACCTCGCGCTCGCCAACGCCGAGTTCCTGTGGGACCGGGGCGAGGCGGCCGCCGACACCGTGGAGCTGGCCCGCGAAGCGCTGCACGGCACGCAGGAGCGCCCGCTGCTCGCCGGGCTGGCGCTGCTGCGCTCCGGCGTGCTCGCCGCCCGCGGGGAGCTCGAGTCCGCGCTGGCCGTGATCGAGGCGGGCGCGGAGGAGATCGGCGACTGGCCGCTGCCCGACACGATGCGCGAGTACTTCGCGGTCCGGGAGGCGGTCCTGCGCGCCGAGCTCGGCGACCGCGCCGGTGCCGCGAACGCGGTCGGCGGCGACGCGCCCGGGCCGAGCTCGCTCCCGAGCGCGGTGGTGCTCGCGCAGCTCCAGCTCGCCGACGGCGAGTGGGATCTCGCGCGCGCGACCGTCGCGCAGTGGTCGGCGGAGCGCGACCACGAGCAGACGACCGCGGCGGTGCAGGCCTGGATCGTCGACGCCCTCGCGCTCGACGCGCTCGGGGACCACGACGGCGCGGGCGAGGCGCTGGAGCGCGGCCTCGAACACGCCGAGCCCGGCGGCCTGCGGTGGGCGCTCCTGGACTTCGGGCGCTCGCTCGCGCCGCTGCTCAACCGCCAGCTCCGGCGCGGGACGGCTCACCGGGCGCTGGTCGGCGAGCTGCTCGCCGCGCTCGACGGTGCCAACGGCGGCGGCCGCTCGCATTCGCCGTTCGTGATGGAGCCGCTCAGCCCGCGCGAGCGCGCGGTGCTGCGCTACCTGCCGACGATGATGTCCAACCAGGAGATCGCCTCCGAGCTGTTCGTGTCCGTCAACACCGTCAAGACGCACCTGAAGGCGATCTACCGCAAGCTCGACGTCGCAGACCGGCGCGAGGCGGTGAGCCGCGCCCGCGCGCTCGAGCTACTGGCGCCCTAGCCGCGTGTACTTAGCCCGGAAGCCGGCGGATCTCGATCAGCTCGAGGCCGAGCGCCTGGATGCGGTCGATGAGGCCGTGCAGCTCTGCCTGGTCGCGGACCGGGCCGTGCAGGACGGTCTCGACGGGCTCGAGCTTGCTGCTCATGTTCTCGAAGCTGGAGAGCAGCGGTTCTGTCACCCGGCCGCGAATGCGGATCTCGTAGCTCGCGGCACGCATCCTCGTGACGGTGACGGTCGGCGGGGTGACTTCGCTTCACCCTCGGAGGGTGATGCCGAGTCACCCGGTCGCGCGCGACGGTGGCGAGGACGGCAACAGACAGGTGGAGGACAAATGAGCAATCTGGTTGCGATCGCCTACCCAGACGAGGCGACGGCCCAGGAGGTGGCGCGGACGCTCGCCGAGCTGCAGACCGAGCACTCGATCGAGATCGACGACCTCGTCGTGGCGAGGAGGCAGGACGACGGCAAGATCAAGCTGCGCCAGAGCTTCCACGGCGGCGCGACCGGTGCGGCCGGCGGCGCGCTGTGGGGCGGCCTGATCGGCCTGATCTTCCTCGCCCCGCTGCTCGGCATGGCGGTCGGCGCGGCGGCTGGCGGCGCGACCGGCGCGCTCGTCGACTACGGCGTCGACGACAAGTTCATGAAGGACCTCGGCTCGAAGCTCGAGCCGGGCGGAGCGGCGCTGTTCGTCCTGGTGCGCAGCAGCACGCCCGACAAGGTCCTGCCGCGGATCTCCCAGTACGGTGGCGAGGTGCTGCACACGTCGCTGTCCGCGGAGTCCGAGGAGACGCTGCGCGAGGCGCTCGTGGAGGGGGCCGCGACGTAGGCGATGTCCACCTCGTCGGAGATCCCGGCCCTGGGCCGCAACTGGTGGCTCTTCCTCGTGGTCGGCCTCGTCTCGCTCGGCGCCGGCGTGCTGGCGATCGTCTATCCCGACATCACCCTGCTGGTGCTCGGGATCATCGCCGGCGTCGGGCTGCTGTTCTCGGGCGCGATCGAGATCGGCGACGCGATCGGCGGCGACCAGGAGGGGCGTGCGCTGAGCGCGATCGTGGGCGTCCTCTCAGTGGTCGCCGGCCTGATCTGCCTCCGCCGGCCGGGGGAGAGCCTGCTGGCGATCGTGGTCGTCCTCGGCATCTACCTCGTCGTCGCCGGGATCGTGCGGTTCGTCCGCTCGTTCTCGACGCTCGAGGACCGCGCGGCGCAGATGGGGCTCGGGATCATCGACGCGATCCTCGGCATCCTCATCTTGTCGCTGCCGGAGCTGAGCCTGGTCACGCTCGCGGTCCTGTTCGCGATCTCGCTGCTCGTGCGCGGCGCGTTCATGATCGCGGTCGCGTTCAAGCTGCGGGGAGCGCGGGATCGCGTCGACCCGGGCGCGGCGGTGCCGGCATGACCGCCGCCGGCCTGTCCGACGAGCAGCTCGAGCAGGCGCTCGCGCTCGCCGGGGGAGCCGACAGCGTCGAGCTCAAGCTCACCGTGCCGGAGGCGCACCACCGGTCGACCGCGTTCGCGCTCGGCATGGACCCGCTCGAGGCGCAAGTCCGGATGGTGCACTTCTTCGACACGCCGGAGCTGACGCTCAACAAGGCCGGCCTCGTGGTCCGGGCGCGGCGCGTGCAGGGCCGGGAGGACGACTCGGTCATCAAGCTGCGCCCGGTGGTGCCGGACGACATCCCGAAGGAGCTGCGGCGCTCGCCGAGCATGGTCGTGGAGCTCGACGCGATGCCCGGCGGCTACGTGTGCTCGGCGTCGATGAAAGCGCGGATCGGGTCGAACGACGTCCGCCGCCACACCGCGGGTGACCGGCCGATCCGCAAGCTGTTCACGAAGGAGCAGCGCGGCTTCTACGCCGACCACGCGCCGCCGGGCCTCGAGCTCGACGAGCTCACGCTGCTCGGGCCGATCCTCGTGCTCAAGCTCAACTTCACGCCGGAGGAGCTGGGGCGCAAGCTGGTGGCGGAGCTGTGGCTGTACCCGGACGGCTCGCGGATCCTCGAGCTCTCGACCAAGTGCCAGCCGAGGGCGATGTTCCAGGTCGCGGCGGAGGCGCGCGCGTTCCTGTCCGGGAAGGGCGTCGACCTCTCGGGCGAGCAGCAGACCAAGACCGCGACGGCGCTCGACTACTTCGTGAGCCACCTGGGCGACTGACTTACGGCCGATGACCCAGGTCGGCGACCGGCTCGAGCGGGCGATCGAGGACCACGCCGACGTCGAGCACGAGATCGAGCGTGGCCAGGCGGCGACGCCGCCGCGCCGGCGGCTGGTCCGGACCGTGTTCTGGCTCGCCGTCACTGGCGTGTCGCTCTATCTCGTCGCGCCCAGCCTCACGGACGTGCTGGGGTCGTGGGAGGACCTCGACCGGCTGTCGCCCGCCTGGCTCGGCCTCATGCTGGCGCTCCAGGCCGGCGCGTGGGCGTGCGTGTGGGCGCTCCAGTACCTCGCCATGCGCGGGCCGTCGTGGCCGGCCGTGATCACGTCGCAGCTCGCGGGGAACGCGCTGGCGAAGATCGCGCCCGGTGGCGGGGCGCTCGGCGCCGCGCTCCAGTACCGGATGCTCGTGCAGGCGGGCCTGCCGGGCCCGCGGGCGGTGGCGGGCCTGACCTCGACGAACCTGCTCACGTTCGCGGCCGTGCTCGCCATGCCGGTGCTCGCGGTGCCGGGGATCCTGCGCGGCGGGGTGAGCCGCGACCTGCTGGAGGCGACGGGGGTCGGGCTCGTGCTGTTCGTGGCGCTGTTCGGGGTCGGGGCGCTGCTGATCGCGTACGACCGCGTGCTCCGCTGGGTCGGCCGCGTCGTGCAGACGGTGCGCAACCGGCTGCGGCGGCACGCCGAGCCGCTGCGGCAGCTCCCTGAGCGGCTGCTGCGCGAGCGCGACCGGATCGTGGGCACGCTCGGTCCGCGCTGGAAGCGCGCGCTGGCGGCCACCAGCGGCCGCTGGGCACTCGACTACGCGACGCTGCTCGCGGCGCTCGCGGCGGTCGGCTCGCAGCCGCGGCCGTCGCTCGTGCTGCTGGCGTTCTGCGCGGCACAGATCCTGGCCCAGATCCCGATCACGCCGGGTGGGCTCGGCTTCGTCGAGGCCGGTCTCACCGCCACGCTCACGCTGGCCGGCGTGCCCGCCGGCGCCGCCGTGCTCGCGACGTTCACGTACCGCCTGTTCTCCTATTGGGTGCCGCTGCCGGTCGGCCTCGCCGCGTTCGGCTGGCACGCGCGGCGCTACCGCGCGGCGGAGGTCGACCGGTAGCCGCTCACGTGTCGATGGCGCCGGAGCGCGTCAGCGACCAGATCACCCAGATGTCGAGCCCGATGATGAGCAGCGACCACAGGGGGTAGTAGGGGATGAAGAAGAAGTTCACCAGCGCGCTCAGCATCGCCAGCATGATCCCGGCCACCCCCGCCCACGTCTGGCGGGCGAACAGGCCGAAGCCGACGGCCAGGATCGCGAGCCCGACGAGCAGGTGGATCCAGCCCCAGGCGGTGACGTCGAGGTCGAACGTGTAGTTCCGAGCGACGACGTAGAACTCGTCGTTGAAGAGCGCCACCAGGCCTGCGAGCGCCTGGAAGACCCCGATCAGCACCATCATCGTGGCGGCGAACACGATCCCGCCAACCGCCCAGCCGGATACGTCCTGGGACGCCGGCCTCGTCTGCGTCTCTGTTGACATCGACACCCCTTTCAGTGGTCGGGGTCATCGTGGACGCGCCACGGGTGAGCGGGCATCACCCGCCCAGGGTGATCTACCTCGGGCAGAGCGACGCGACACCTAGTCATGCGGGAGGGGACAGGACTGAACGTCCGGTCAGCAGACACGGGCTTGCGGGTTTCGTACAGTTGCACGTAGTTCGCGGTCCGGTGGGGCCGGCCCCGCCCGCCAGGGGCGGGCTTTCGCCGGGCCGCGAACGGCTTTGACCGGGAGATCCGTCCGCGCGTGGGAGTGCTCCGCGCGCGGACGTGCCGGCGCTCAGTGCCGCGCCCGGTCGGCGATGCAGCGGATGTCGTAGACCTCCTGCGGCCCGTCCCTCCAGCGCAGGCACGCGTGCGGCAGGTGGAGCACGACGGGATCGCCGCGCGCCAGCAGCCCGCGGATGAACGTCCCGTACGGCTCGTCGCCCTGGCGCCAGGCCGCGCCGTCCTCGGCCACGACCTTCCCGATCGCCTCGCGGCGGACCCACAGGTGCGTGGCGCCGTAGCGGTCGGCGAGGTCGGCGAGCCCAGCCGTGGTCTGGCCGTAGTAGGCGCGCAGCGACGCGAACATGCGCTCGCGGGCCTGCAGGAAGTAGTCGACCTCGTACGACGGCGCGAGCTGGGTCGAGATGACCACGGCGCGCCGCGTCACCCCCGGGAGGCACTTCATGTCCATCGGGTCGCCGGCGATCACGGAGTCCTTGGGCGTGGTCGCCAGGTACTTGGTCACCGGCCCTGTCGGGCAGCGCGTCCCGCGCGCCCAGTCCTCGGTCGCCCCGAGCATCGCGGCCCCCACCGCCAGGCCCGTCACCACCGCCCCGATGGCCGGCACCGCGCGCTCCGGCCGGCGGCCGAGCAGCACCGCCACGACGCCGGCCAGCAGGACGCAGCCGGCCGCGATGGCGATCTCGAGCCAGTGGTCCGCGAGCGACCACTCGAGGCCGAGCGGGAACGCGTATAAGGCGAGGACGAAGACGACCGGCGCGGCGGCCAGCAGCAGGAACGCCTTCAGGCGCGGCCGCGGGCGCGACCACACCGCCGTCCAGGTCGGCCGCAGCGTGACGGCGACCGCGATCGCGAAGAACGCGACCAGCGGATACGTGTACCGGTGGGGGAGGTAGAGCCGGAAGAGGACCGCCTGCGCCGCCGCCCACCCGAGCAGCGCGACGACGGGCATCGCCAGCACCTCCCGGCGCAGGAGCCTGAGGTTGGCCGGCCGCACGAGCAGCAGCGCCAGCGCGGCGAGGAGCAGCACGCTCCCCGACCCGCGCAGGTCGAAGCCGCTGCGGTTCTGCTGCAGGTAGTCGATCGTCGACGGCACGAAGAAGTTCAGCGCCCCGTCGACGCCGAACTCGGGGTACCGCCGCGCCTCGGCGGCGGTGAACACGTCCGGCGCGCCGCCGGAGGCTAGCGCCGGGCCGAGGATCGCCGCGAGCGTGCCGGCCAGCGCAAGCAGCGCGAACCAGACGCGGGGCGTCTCGATCCGCGGCCGCCGGCCCGACCATGCCAGCGACGAGAGGAGCAGGACGCCGGTGGCCAGCAGCGCGGCGGTCGGGTAGAACAGCGCGCCCGCCGCGGCCACGACGGCGGCGGCCAGGTGATGCCGCCGCATCGCCAGCAGCACGGTGAGCAGCACCGCGGGATGCACGAACGCGCGCGGGAACCCGCCGTAGAAGCGGTGGATGTCGATCAGTGCGAGGAACAGCCCGGCGGCGATCCACGCCGCGGGCCGCCACGAGCTCTGCTCGCGGACGATCGCCCAGATCAGCCAGGCCGACCCCGCCATGAGCGCGACCCCGAGCCACTCGCCGAAGATGATCGGGTTGGCGACCTGCGTGAAGACCCGGAACAGAGCGACGTAGCCCTCGGGGTACCGCGCCGAGCCGCGCAGCGCCTCGGTGAGGGAGTCGTTGAACAGCTGTGGGTCGCGGAAGTGCCACATCCAGTACTGATGGACGAACGCGTCGGCCGAGAACAGGCCCGGGCGCAGCACGTTCCGCGAGATGAGCCAGGATGCCGCGAAGCAGGCCGCGAGCGCCGCGAGGCTTTCGAGCCGCGCTCGCGTGAACCAGGACCGGGGCCGCGACAAAGGCGGACGATGATAGTCCTCGCCGCTACCGTCTCAGGGGCATCGAATCCGGACTGTTGGGAGGCAGTTATGGATCAGGGGATGAATCGGCGCCGGTTCCTCGGCGCCGCGATCGGGACCGGCGCGGTGGCGGCGGGGGTCGGCTCGCCAGGGTCGGCGGCGTTCGCAGCCGGTGCTGCGGGCGGCGGCAGCGTGCCGCTCAACCGGCGCGGCATCCAGCTCTACACCATGCGCCGCGTCATGGACAACTCGCAGGCCGACGCCCGCCGCGTGCTGCGGTGGCTCGGCCGCAACGGCTACACCGAGGTGGAGCCGTACTGGCGCTTCGAGTGGACGCCTCAGCAGTTCCGGGCCGAGCTCGACGCGGCCGGCCTGACGGTGAACGCCAGCCACGACGGGCTCGACGTCGACACGGTCGGCGACGGCTGGCGCGAGGGCTACAAGGCCAACCTCGAGTACGCGGCCGCGCTCGGCCAGAAGTACACCGGCCTGGCGTGGTACCCGGAGCCGTACACCGAGGAGCGGTTCAAGTTCATCGCCGACCGCATGGACGAGGCCGGGGCGATGGCGAAGGAGTACGGCCTCCAGTTCTTCTACCACAACCACGACTTCGAGTTCCGCAACCGCCGGGCCGACGGCTCGCCGCTCTACGACGTCTACTTCGAGCAGACGGACCGCAGGCTGGTGATGCTCGAGCTCGACATCCTCTGGATCGTCGTCGGCGGCGAGAGCCCGATGCGGTACCTGAGCCGCGACCCCGCGCGCTACATGGGCTACCACGTCAAGGACCACGTCTGGGGCACGCGTCGGAACGCCGACGGCACGGCGGGGAACCCCGTCGAGGACGTCGGCCCCGGCATGCTCGACTTCGCCGACGTGTTCCGCGCCGGCGCGAAGGGCGACAAGCACTTCTTCATCGAGCACGACGAGCCGCAGCTCAGCCACCCCGGCGACGAGGAGGCCGAGTTCAAGACCGCGAAGGCCGGTATCGACTACCTGAGGACCATCACCTGGTGATCGGCGATCGGCTCGCTGGGCTCTATTGCCCCGTGATCGGGGATCACGGGGATCGGCTGCGCGAGCGCCGCTATTGCGCCGTGATCCCTTGGCCGTTGAAGCGGATCTGATCGACGTCCATGCCGCCCGTGGGGAACGCGAAGACGAGCTTGTGCTTCCCGGCGGGCGGTGTGATCGCCAGGTCGAAGTCCTTGTAGGTCTCCCAGCCGCCGGTGTTCGTCACCGCGATCCTGCCGAGCAGCGGACCGTTGACGGGGTCGTCGAGCCGGACCTCGACCGGCCCGCCGTCGCCGCCCGCCGCGACCGTCACGGTCAGCGAGTTGATCCCGGTCAGGTTGACGGGATCCCAGGCGATGTAGTTCACGCCGCCGTCGGTCCCGTCGTCCTCCGTAGAGCCGACCTGCGCGCCGCCGGCCGCACCCGCGAGCTCGTAGACGATGACCCCGCGCTGCTCGACGTAGTGCTCGGCCTGCAGGAGCTTGGGCCAGATCCGCAGCCCGTCCTGGCCGCCCAGCGTGGGCGCGCCGGGCCGTCCGCCGCCGTCCGTGTAGGTGGCGGAGATCAGACCGAAGACGTTCGCGTCGTCGCCGTGCCCGGCGTCTCCGCCGGCCTGGATCGTGCCGCGGCAGCCGGTCGCGTCGGTGATCGGGTGCGAGTGCTCGTCGTGCCCGAGCAGGTACGCGACCTTCATCCGCGCGCAGGCCTCATGGTCGCCCGAGACCGTGCCGTCCTCGTCGTCGGTGACGGTGACCTCGAACGGGATCGTGTCGCCGAACGAGAAGAAGCCGCCCTCGGCCGGGGAGCTGATCTCGACGGTCGGCGCGGCGTTGCCGACGACGACCGTGACGTCGTCGGTCCCGCTGCGGCCGGTGCTGTCGGTGACGGTGAGCGTCGCCCGGTAGCTGCCGACGGCGGCGTAGGTGTGGCTCGGGTTCGGCTCCGTCGAGTGCGGCGTGCCGTCGCCGAAGTCCCACTCGTACGTGATGGGGTCGCCGTCCGGATCGCGCGTGCCCTCGCTGGAGAACTGCACGGTCTGGCTGGCCGCGCTGCTGGTGGCCGGGTCGGCGCTCGTCTCGACGAGCGGGCGCCGGCCGCCCTTGACGTAGTCGACGCGGTAGAGCGCCGAGTCGGGTCCGCCGCCGAACCAGTTACTGCCGTAGTCGAGCACGTACAGCGAGCCCTCCGGCCCGAACTCCATGTCCATCGGGTTCTGCCAGCGGAACGCGTCGTCGTCGAGGAACGCTGAGACCTCGAGCGGGCCGCCGGTCTTGTCGAGCGCGGTCTCCTTGATCCAGTCGCGCCCCCACTCGTACGGGAACCAGTGGTCGTCGTAGTAGCCGGGGAACTTGGTCGTCGACGGGTTGCGCGCGTCGTAGTGGTAGACGGGGCCGGCCATCGGAGACTCGGAGCCGCCGGGCCGCATCTCCTCCTCCCACGGGCCGTCGGTGCCGTACCAGATGTCCGGCGCGATGGCCGCCGGGAGCTGCGTGGCGCCCGTGTTGCGCGGTGACGCGTTCACCGGCGCGGCGCAGTTGAACGACGGACCGGACGTGCCGGTCGCGAAGTCGTAATCGCGGTAGGCCTCGTTGTCGCCGATGCAGTAGGGCCAGCCGTAGTTGCCGGGCTTGCGCACGACGTCGAACTCGACCTGGCCGTCGGGGCCGCGCGCCGGATCGGCGCCGCCGTCGGGTCCGTAGTCGCCGACGTAGACGAGGCCGGTCTCCTTGTCGACGGAGATCCGGAACGGGTTGCGGAACCCCATGGCGAAGATCTCGCGCCGCCCGCCGGTCTTGAACAGGTTGCCGGACGGGACCGTGTAGCTCGCGGCCGTCGGGTGCGGCTTGATGCGCAGGATCTTGCCGCGCAGGTCTCCGGAGTTGGCCGCGCTGCGCTGGGCGTCGAACGCCGGGTTGCGGGTCGCCCGCTCGTCGATCGGCGCCGAGCCCTGCGACTCGAACGGGTTGGTGTCGTCGCCGGTCGACAGGTAGAGGTTGCCGGCCGCGTCCCAGGCGAAATCGCCGCCGTTGTGGCAGCAGATGCCGCGGTCCTGGTCGACCTCGAGCAGCTTCTGCTCGCTCGCGAGGTCGAGTTGCTTCGCGGCGGGATCCCACTTGAAGCGCGACAGGCGGTTGACGCCCTTGAAGGCCGCGAACTGCTCCGGCGTGCCGTCGAACGGCGCGTCGCCCGCGGGCGTGTTGAGCGGCGGGGCGTAGTAGACGTAGACCCAGCGGTTGCGCTCGAACGCGGGGTCGAGCGTGATCGCCTGCAGGCCATCCTCGTCGTGGCTGTAGACGGGGATCCTGGCCGCGACCGTGGTCGCGCCGTCCGCGTCGGTGTAGCGCACGACGCCGTCGCGCGAGGTGTGCAGCACGCTGCGGTCGGGGAGCACGGCGAGCCCGATCGGCTCACCGGTCTCGGCGGCGCCCTTGGCGAGCGTCACGCGCTCGAAGTTGCCCCACTCGGTGCCGCCGCACTCGCCGGGCACGAGGTTCGCCGCCCACTTGATGCCGCCGAGCAGGTGCTTGACGAACCGCGGCTCCCCGTAGCTCTCCGCCGTGTGGCCGCCGCCCGTGTACCAGGAACGCCCGCCGTCGTAGTTGTGGCACCACGCGATCGGGTGGTCGACGCCCATCGGTACGGCGCCCGGGTCGTAGCTCGACTCCTCCAGCGTCGCGAGCACGTGGACGTCGCCGCGCGGGTTGGAGCGGAACGCGTACCACTCGTCGTTGCGCTGCCAGCGCTGCGGGAGCCCCGCCGTCGAGGGATGCTTGGCGTCGCTGACCTCGACGGTCGCGTCCTGGATCGCCGGGTGGGTCTTGAAGTAGGCGCCGACCAGTCCGCCGTACCAGGCCCAGCCGTACTCGGTGTCAGACGCCGCGTGGACGCCGGCGTAGCCGCCGCCCGCGCGGATGTAGCCCTCGAACGCCGCCTGCTGCGCGTCGTCGAGCACGTCGCCGGTGGTCGAGAGGAACACGACCGCGTCGTACTGGGCGAGCGTGTCCGCCGTGAAGGCCGCGGAGTCCTCGGTCCAGTCGACGGCGATCCCGTCGCCGCCCGCCGCCTTGCAGATCGCCGTGCGGCCGGTCGGGATCGAGGCGTGCCGGAAGCCCGCGGTCTCGGAGAAGACGAGGATCTTGTCCTCGGCGCCGAGCCTCGCCTCGTCGCAGCCGGGCCCCACCGCCGGCAGCTCCGCTCCTTGAGCCTGCGCGGACGCAGGCAGCGCGAGCAGCGTGAGAACGCACGTCAGCAGCAGCCCTGTACGAGGCATTCGCTCTTCCTCCCATGTCCCCCCGGGCCCCTGCGCGCGGGGAGACGGTTGCTTCCTCCCGGCCGCTTACAGTAGTACCCGCCGGATCGAACTGCGTGCCGCTGCTACGCCGGATAGGTGAACCGAGGGGCGGGCCCTGGAGTCCCGCCCCTCGCACAGCGGACTACGGTCGAGCGGGGTGCTCGCGCGCGTCCACGACCTTGAAGTCCTTGCTGACGAGGACCTCGAGCTCCTTGCCGTCGCCGGTCGTGATGTGCGACTCGTACGGCGCGCTCGAGTCGGCGTTGGTCTCGGTCCGGATGATCGTCGCGCCGGCGTACTCGGCCAGGACGGCGGCCTCGACCTTCTCCTTCGTGTCGCCGGTCAGCGCAGTCTCCCCAGGGCCGCCGCGGCCGCCGGGCCCGCCCGGGCCGTGCCGGCCGTCGCCGGGGCCGCGGCCCCGGTCGGCCTGGACCGCGGTGGCCTCGAACGACGAGTTCACCAGGACGACCTTCTGGGTGCCGTCGGAGGTCCGGACATGGGCGTGATAGGCCGTGCCGTACGGCCCGCCGGCCTCGGTGCGGAGCACCGTCGCGCCGGGGACCTTCTCCGCTGCGGCGGCCTTGACCTTGGCCGCGACGTCGCTGGACAGCGCCTCGCGCTGTGGACGGTCCGGCGGGCTCTGCGACGGCGAGCCCGCCTTGTCGGCCGCGCCGGCGATCGCGGCGCCGCCGAGCCCGAGGGCGGCGAGGGCGGCGACGGCCTTCGCCGATTTGCGGATGGTGGTGGTGAGCAAGGGTGTCTGCCTCCTGGAGTTGAGGATGTGCACCGATGCTCGGTCCGCCGTGCGTGAAACGGCTGGCAGGACGCTGAGAGTTGCCTGAGTTTGCCGCCGGGGTTACTCGCCGAGCTGCCGCGACAGCCGTTGTCCGAGTTCGTGCAAGTCGTCGGCCGAGAGGTCGGCGTCAGGGAACTCGCGGCTGGGGGAGTCCGGGCCGTACTCGAGGGGCCGGTCCAGGAAGGCCGTGCGAAGCCCCGCGTCGCGCGCGCCCTCCAGGTCCCACGGGTGCGCCGCGACGAGCATGAGCTCTCCCGGCTCCATGCCGAGCAGGCGAGCCGCGCTGCGGTACACCTGGGGCGCGGGCTTGTACGCGCGTGCGAGCTCCGCCGCGAGCAGACAGTCGAACCGCAGATCGCCGTGGCGCGCGAGGTCGACGAGGAGCGCGAGGTGGCCGTTCGAGAGCGTTGCCGTGACGAACTCGGCGCGGAGCGTCTCGAGGCCGGTGCGCACGTCCGGCCACGGGTCCAGCCGGTGCCAGGCGTCCACCAGGCGGTGCCGCTCGTCGCCCGACGCGTCCACGCCGCGATCGGCCAGGAGAGCGTCCAGCGTCGCCCGGTGGAGCTCGTCGAAGTCGCCCCACGGCCGCGCGCCGTCGTTCACCTCGGCCAGGATGGGCCGGTAGCGGGCGCGCCACGCGTCGGCCAGCTCTTCCGGGTCGCCGGGGACGGCGCTCGCGCGGAAGGCGTCCGCGATCCCCGACCGCCAGTCCACGAGCGTGCCGAAGACGTCGAAGACGAGCGCGCGGACTGCCATCGCACGCTCAAGTATCGGGCTCGGGTTCGCGCAGCGCGCGCCGGTGCACGGCGACGAACAGCGCGGCGAGGAGCGCGGTGCTGGCGAGGACGGCGGCGATCAGCCACGGCCCCCCTGGGGTGTCCGGGTCGCCAGGCGCGCCGGTGCCGAGGATGCCCGTGAGGTTCTGTTCGGCCGGCGGGATCCGCTTGGGCAGCGGGTGGCCGCCGGCCGCCGCGAGGCGCCGGGTGGCGACCATGGCCGAGCGGGCGAGGGCGTTGCCGTCGGCCTTCTTCGCGAGCGGGAGGCGACGCACGAGCTCGGCCGCGAGCGGCGGGGTGATCGGTGTGAGCGCGCCGCCGGCCGGCTGCTTCCCGCCCAGGCCGAACCCGTGCGGCGTCACGATGAGCACCGGCGCCCGGAGGGGACTGACGGCGGCGACGTCTTTGCTCACCGATGTGACGTAGGTCTGCGTGTCCTCGAGCGGTTCCGGCTCGCCGCCGGTGTCCTCCTCGCTCGCGATCAGGACGACCTTGATCGGGTATCCGCGCTCCGCGGCCGCCTCGAGCACCCCGCGCAGCTGGAGCTCGACCCTGAGGTCGGGCGGCGCGGCGTATGACGTGAGCAGCGAGTCCGTCTCGAGGTAGTGCGCCGTCGGGTCGCCGTGCGCCCAAGCGCTCGCCGCGCCGGCGAGCGCGGTCAGCGCGGCCGCGAGCAGAACGGCAAGCGATCTGCGCGCGGAGCGGAGGGGCGCTGCGCGAGCGCCCCTCCTGTCGTTCCGGCCGGCGGTCCCGATCGTCTACACCCTCAGGGCGCGCAGCGCCGCCGCGGAGGCCTTCGCATGGCGCAGCGAGCGGCCGGGGTCGGCGGCCGGGCCGGTCGCCGGTCCGGGTCCGCTGTCACTCTCGATCAGGTACAGGCGCTGCTGCCCGCCCAGGTTCTCGAACATGTACTCGAAGCCGGGGCAGTCCGGATCGGCGTTCGGGTGCTCGGGACCGGGCCCCGCGCCGAGGTCGCCCTCGCCGGACACGATCGCGTCGGTGAACGTCGGTGTGCGCAGGAACGTCTGGAAGTACGGCGCGCCTCCGCTCTCCGGCGGGCCGCCGACCCAGGTCCCGGTCTGCGCGGTGTTCCGGAAGCCGTCCTTGATGTGCCAGCCCATCACCCGGCGCTTCTGGGCCTGCGCGAGCTCCCACACGCTGATGTCGGGCTGGTGGGTCGTGGCGCTGAGGAAGCGCACCCGGCCCGACCAGTTGTGGAGGATGTCGATCTCCCATCCGAACAGGACGGGGTCGGTGTTGTCCATCACCCACTCGATCCGGTGCACCGTGTTGAGCTCGGGGTGCGCCGGGTCGTTGAAGAAGCGGTAGTTGTCCTGCTCCGGGTGGTAGAAGTACTTGACGCCCCGCGACTGCAGGATCTCGCCGATGCGCTCCGCGTGCTCCCCCCGGCTCCTGAACCCGAAGGTGCGGTTGCCGTTCACCGGGTTCACGTAGTCCTCGAGCCAGCCCGAGGCGTTCGGCAGGTTCACGGCCGGATTCGCGGGGTCCGGGCTGTTGTTGCCAAGCTGCGACAGGTTGCCCGAGAAGCCCATCGTGTCCATCCCGAGCGTGTTGAGGAACGCGAAGAGCGCCTCGCCGTTCGCCGTGAGGTTGCCGGTCGCGGGGTCGAGGTTGCCGAGCCCGAACTGGTGGGTCCCGACCGCCTGCAAGCCGGCCGCGTCGAGGTACCCGCGGATCTCGGCGGCCGTCGGCTGGCGGCCCAGTTCGCGGGCGTCCTGCGTCGACTGGAAGAACTCGAACTTCTTGACGTCGACCGAAGCGAGGTACTCGAACACCTCGGCATAGCCGCCCGGGAGCGGCACGAGCGGGCCGAGGTCGGTCGGGTCATCCGGATAGTCGGGGCCGCCCAGGAAGCCCATGCTCGGCGTCAGGCCGAGCCGGTTGCTCGACGCGATGCTCAGCCGTGCCGTCGCATCGCGCACCGAGAACTGCTGGACCCCGAGCAGGCCGGGCGGGATCGTGGGCCTGCCCTTCCCGAGGCTGATGGCCGCGGTACCGCCGAGCGAAGCCGCCGCGGCGGCTCCGGCGGTCGCGCCGATGAACTGCCGCCGGCTCAGTTTCCTGCTCATACTCGCTGCCCCTCCTCCCGCCCGCTGGGGGCGGTTCGTGGGATCGCGAACGCCGCGATCTCCGGATCGCAGGGAAACACAGTTCCGCCGAATCGACCCTAGTCATTCTTTTCGCGGCGATCAAGCAATTGGGCGCCGATCCACGCCGAAAGCGCACATCGCTGAGCGCCGAAGCGGCTAGCTCACGAGGTCACGCGCCAGACCGGCGACACCGGACGCCTGCGAAGCGCGCGACGCGGGTAGGGGCATGCCTTGACGTAGGCAGACTCTCGGGAGGGGGAGCAGCATGACCTCATCACTTCGTCGGTTCCTGCGCGCGGCTGCGGTGGTAGCGCTCGCAGCGGGCATCGCGCTCGCGGCGGCGCCGGCGGCATCGGCGGCTCGCGGCGATTGCGCGGGCCGGGGTGTGCCGGACAACAAGATCTCGATCCAGTTGTGGACGTTCGCGGAGTACATCGGCTTCGGTACCGACGCGGCGACGATCGCGCGTACCGAGGAGGTCTTGCGGCGGCTGAGCGAGATGGGCTACCGCAATGTCGAGCCGTTCACGCTGAGCGGTCTGTCGGCGGAGCAGTACCGGGCGTTGCTGGACAAGTACGGGCTCAAGGCGTCGGCGCGGCACGTGGACGTCGGCAGGCCGGAGAGTCCGGTCGACTTCGATCAGGTCCTGGCCGACAACAAGGTCCTGGGGATCAAGTACTTCGGGTCGGGCGCGACGCCGATCTTCCCGGAGGTCTACACGACCGAGGCGCAGTGGGTGGCGTACGCGCAGTATCTGAACGAGCTGGGCGCGCGGGCGCGGCAGGCGGGCCAGACGCTGATGGTGCACAACCACCACATCGAGTTCCAGAGGACGTTCGGTGGCCGGACGGTGTTCGACATCCTGGCGGCCAACACCGACCCGAGGAACGTCGTCTTTCAGATGGACATCTACTGGGCGACCAACGGCGGCGGCATCGACAACCCGGTCAACGTGCTCGAGCGCTACGGCAACCGGATCCAGCTCTTCCACGTCAAGGACATGGGGGCGGGCCCGTTCCCCGGTCCGATCGAGATCGTCGGTGAGGGCATCATCGACTTCCCGGAGGTCTTCGCGGCCTCCCAGGGCCCGGTCAGGTACTACGTCGTCGAGCACGACCCGCGGTTCGGCGACCCGAGCTTTGATCCGTTCGAGGCCGCCCAGAAGGGGCTCGCCTACCTCGACTGCGTCACGTTCTAAGGGGGGCACATGCATCGCAGAAGCTGGCTGGCCGCCGCACTGGCGGCCGGCCTCGCCGCGGCATACACAGGGGTCGCCGCAGCCGATCCGCCGGACCACGTGCCGGGTGGGCCATGCGTAGAGGAGAGCCAGAACGTCAGCCTCAGCAGCCTGCCGAGCTATGAGGAGGTCGGCCGGCAGCTGCGGTCGATCGAGGCGTCGAGCCAGGGCGCGGTCGAGGTGGGCAGCGCCGGCCTGTCGGGCGAGGGCCGGCAGCTGTACTACGCGACGGTCGGCACAGGGCCGGACGTCTTCTGGCTGCAGGCGCGGATCCACGGCAACGAGCTGCACAGCACCGAGGCCTCGCTGCAGGTCCTCAAGTACCTGGGCAGCAGCGGCAGCGCCGAGGCCAGTCGGATCCGGGACGCGCTCACCGTGGTCGTGATCCCGATGTACAACCCGGACGGTGCCACGGCCAACATCCGGCAGAGCACGACGCCCTCCCGGATCGACCTCAACCGCGACTGGGAGAACTTCGCGCAGCCGGAGTCGCGCGCGTTCTATGCGCTGTGGGAGCGTCTGCGGCCGCGGCTGGCGCTGGACCTGCACCACTTCGGGCAGTCGTCACGCGTGCAGGGGACGAACGAGCTGAACTCGTTCCAGATCGGCGCACGGTCGATCGACCCGAGCCGCATGACGGCCCAGCAGTGGCTGACGAACCGGCAGATGGCGATGATCTCCGTCGACACGGTGAGTCGCATGGGCACGGCGGGTGTCGCCCGGTACCCGCTGATCGACATCACGAACGCGGTCCTCAGCCGCATGCTGATGGGCGGCCCCGGGCCGGGCGGCAGCGTGCCCGGGTTCATGACGCAGGGCGCGATCTTCTATGAGGTCCGCTCGGTCGGCCAGAAGAGCAACGGCATGCTCGAGCAGCTGTTCGTGCGGCCGTCGATGGCGGTGCTGAACGCGGCCGCGGACGGCAGCCTCTACGGCCACCCGGGCACCGGATGGGACGACCTCCCGTTCGGCCAGGGCGTGGCCTGCGGGGGTGGGCCCGGCTTCTGAGGCTCCACGATCTTCGCCGGGCGCGCCCTGCGCCCGGCGGAGATCGGCGGTACGATCGGGTCGCCGTGCGGTGCAGGGGTGCGCGCACGGCCAAACGACCCTGGGAGGGGGTACCCATGCCGAGGAAGACGTCTGTCCTCATCATCTGCCTGCTCGCGTGGGCGGCGCTGACGGCGACCGCACAGGCGCAGGACTCCAACGCCGACTGCCGGAACCTCGACGACCCGGTGTTCTCGGGCTGGACGAGCTACGCGCAGCTCGGCACCGCGCTCGACCGGATCGAGCGGACCAGCCGGAATCCCGTCGACGTGCGGGTCATCGGCAAGACGGCTCGAGGCCGCAACCTGTACGCCGCCCGCGTCGGGTCCGGTGACCGCGTGATGGTCGTCACCAGCGCCATCCACGGCAACGAGAAGACCGGGACCGAGGCGCTGCTGCACTGGCTCCAGCACATCGGCTCGAGCCAGACCGCCGAGACGAAGACGCTGCTCGAGGGCATCACGTTCGTCGCGGTGCCGATGATCAATCCCGACGGCGGCGAGCTCAACCGGCGCCAGAACGACCTGCCGTGGTCCGAGGTCGTCCAGATGTTCCCGCAGCTCGCCGGCGCCGAGCCGGCGTGGTACTACAGCCGCAACGCAGGCGGCTTCGACCTCAACCGCGACTTCAATCCGGATCTCGCGTACGAGCCGCGGGCGCAGGACCTCCCGGGCGCAGACGCGCTGCCCGGCTTCTTCCTGTCGCCGGAGTCGCGGACGCTGCGCAAGCTCTACCTCGAGCTGCGCGACGAGTTCGGCGCCGTCGACGCCTACGTCGACCTCCACCACATGGGCCCGTGCGAGCAGATCGAGGGCGACGGCGACTACGTCACGGTCACGCTCGACTACCCGCCGCTGGGGCCGGAGGACAGCGGCAAGTACGACGCCTGGCCGCTGCTGGACCAGGACAAGTCGCGCCGTTTCGCGTACGCCGCCTACCTGGGCATGCGCGAGCACGCCGGGGGCGGCAACGCGGACCAGTCGCCGTTCCTGGGCGGCATCGCCCGGTACCTGCATCCTGAGGCGCGCGACCTGCCGGGCCAGGCCCGCAGCTCGTTCGCGCTCAACGGCACGGGCACCGTGCTGTTCGAGGTCCGCGGCCAGTCCGACGACTTCGGCCAGAAGAAGAACGGCCAGCTCACGGCGATCGTCGAGGCCGGGGTCGCCGGCCTCGCGCAGCGGCTCGCCGACGGCTCGGTCGACACGCTGGACGGAGACCGCTTCTTCGACCTGCCCGACTACGGCTGGGACGACTGAGCGGCGAGAGGGGCGCCGCGGCTACGCCGAGTCGCGGCGCCTCTCGAGCGCCTCGAGGATCAGGTCGAGGCCGTACTCGAACGCCTCGTCGAAGTCGTAGCCCACCTTCGCGACATGCCCGGCGACGACCTCGGCGAGGTAGGGGAACTGCTTCGTGAGCGCCTCGTTGTCCCATCCCTGCCCCTCCGCGACGGCCGCGCTCTCCTCGGCGGTCTCGAACGGCAGGTCCTTCTCCTGCAGCGCGAAGCCGTAGATGTAGGCGTCCTGGACCGACATCGCCTGGACGGTCGTCGCGACCGAGAAGCCGGCTCGACGGAGGCAGCCGAGGATGGCGTCGTGCACCCGCGCGTTGGCCTCTCCCGAATGCGTTCCCTCCATCCGGCCGACCGCCCAGCGGTGGCGGTTCAGCGCGGCGCGGGTCGAGAGAGCGCGCCGCCGCAGCGCGGTCTTCCAGTCGAGGTCGGTCGAGGGCGGCTCGATCTCGCCGAAGACGACGTCGATCATCTCGGCGACGAGCTGGTCCTTGTTGGGCACGTAGTGGTAGAGCGACATCGCGCCGGCGCCGAGCTCGTCGGCGAGCCTGCGCATCGTCAGCGAGTCGAGGCCCTCACGGTCGGCGAGCGCCACGGCCGCCTGGATGACCCGTTCCTTCGTGAGGGCTGTCCGCGTCTCAGTCGCCACCTCACGTATCGTACAGCGTACGAACAGACTGCCCGAGCGGGTGAAGCTGGGGCCCGGCCGAGGGATGAACGTAGGAAAGGCCCCTTGGCCGGCCGAGCCCCAGCGGTGAGGACGGCGATGCAAGCGGTCGTCTGGACCGTCTCGGCGTTCTGAAGGGCCGAGGCGCGCCGTCTCCTAGAGATTACTCAAATCTCATCGAGCGGTGTAGCGTGCTGGACCCGGAATCGCCGCAGTCGCAGGGCGTTGGCGACGACCGAGACGCTCGAGAACGCCATCGCGGCGCCGGCGATCAGCGGGTTGAGCAGGCCGGCGGCGGCGAGCGGCAGCGCGGCGACGTTGTAGCCGAACGCCCAGCCGAGGTTCTGCTTGATCGTGCGCAGCGTGGCGCGCGAGAGCCGGATCGCGTCGGCGGCGGCGCGCAGGTCGCCGGAGACGAGCGTGAGGTCGGAGGCCTCGATCGCGACGTCGGTGCCGGTTCCGATCGCCAGCCCGAGGTCGGCCTGCGCGAGCGCGGGCGCGTCGTTGACGCCATCGCCGACCATCGCGACCACCCGGCCTTCGCCCTGGAGGCCGCGGATGACGGCGGCCTTGTCCGAAGGCAGCACCTCGGCGATCACATCGTCGATGCCGACCTCCGCGGCCACGGCGCGCGCGGTTCTCTCGTTGTCGCCGGTGAGTAGGACCGGGCGCAGCCCGAGCGCTTTGAGACGGCTGACGGCCTCGGTCGACGTCGCCTTGACCGTGTCGGCGACGACGAGCAGACCGCGGACCTCGCCGTCCCAGGCCGCCACGACCGCCGTCCGGCCCTGCGCCTCGGCGGCGCCTCGGGCGTCGCGCAACTCGGCCGGCAGCTTCAGGCTCCACTCGGCCATGAAGGCCGGTCGTCCGATCAGCACGCCGTGCCCGTCGACGACGCCCTCGACGCCGAGCCCCTCGTGGTTGGCAAAGCCGTCAAGCGGCGGCAGCGCGCCGAGCTCGTCGCGGGCCGCGCGGGCGATCGCCTGCGCGATCGGGTGCTCGGAGGCGTCCTCGACCGCACCCGAGAGGCGCAGCACGTCGGCGCGGTCTTCACCGTCGGCGGGCACGACGTCGAGCAGGGCCAGACGGCCCGTCGTCACGGTGCCGGTCTTGTCGAGGACGATCGTGTCGACCTTCCGCGTGGACTCGAGGATCTCCGGGCCCTTGATGAGCAGCCCGAGCTGGGCGCCACGGCCGGTCCCCACGAGGAGCGCGGTCGGCGTCGCGAGCCCGAGCGCGCACGGGCACGCGATGATGAGCACCGCGACCGCGGCGGTGAACGCGAAGGTCAGGTCCTCGCCGGCCCCGAGCCAGAAGCCGAGCGTCGCGACGGCCAGGCCGATGACGACCGGCACGAAGATGCCCGAGACGCGGTCGGCCAGCCGCTGGACGGGCGCCTTGCCCGACTGCGCGTCGGTGACGAGCCGGGCGATCTGCGCCAGGGCCGTATCGGCGCCCACCTTCGTGGCGCGGACGATCAGGCGGCCGCCGGCGTTGACCGACGCGCCCGCGACCTCGTCGCCGGGCTGCTTCTCCACGGGGACGGACTCGCCGGTCAGCACCGACTGGTCGACCGCGCTCGTGCCCTGCTCGACGATCCCGTCGGTGGCGATCTTCTCGCCCGGGCGGACCACGAACCGCTCGCCCACGGCGAGCTGCTCGACCGGCAGCCGACGCTCGGTCCCGTCCGCGTCGAGGATGGCGACGTCCTTGGCGCCGAGCTCGAGCAGCCCGGAGATGGCGGCGCCGGCGCGGCGCTTGGCGCGCGCCTCGAAGTAGCGGCCGGCGAGGATGGACACGGTGATGGCGGACGCGACCTCGAGGTACATCTCGGCGTCGCCGGAGAGGGCGTAGAGCGACCAGCCGAACGCCGCCAGCACGCCGATCGAGATCAGCGTGTCCATCGTGGCGACCCCGTGCCGGAGGTTCGCCCATGCCGCGCGGTGGAACGGCCAGGCGCCCCACAGCACCACCGGGGCGCTAAGCGTCAGCGACAGCCACTGCCAGCTCTCGAACTGCAGCGGCGGGATCATCGCCATCGCGAGCACCGGCACCGTCAACGCGAGCGACACCAGCAGGCGCTGCCGCAGCGGTGCGGTCTCGTCGACCTCGTCGGCGGCCGGCTCCGCGGACGGCAGCACGGCCTGGTAGCCGGCAGCCTCGACCGCCGCCACCAGCTGCTCGGGGGCGACCGCGGTCTCGTCGAAGTCCACCGTGGCCTTCTCGGTCGCGTAGTTGACCGACGCCGTGACGCCCTCGAGCGTGTTCAGCTTGCGCTCGATCCGGTTCGCGCAGGACGCGCACGTCATGCCCGTGAGGGGCAGCTCGACATGCTGAGTGGCCACGTCTCAAGTATACCCTCCCGGGGTACGCGTCAGCAGTCGACCCGCCCGAGCGGCGGCGGGTTGACGGGCACGCACTCGCCCTGGGCGCCGGGTTGGCCGTCCTCGACGACGAACCTCGCGAACGTGTACTCGGCGGCGTCGGCGTTCGACACGCTCTCGACCATGCGCAGCTCGGTGCGCCAGACCTCGTGGTCGAGCTTGCAGAGCACGTAGCCGCGGCGGTCGCCGTCGAAGAACTCGATGTTCTCGTTGAACGGGATCATCGGGCCGTAGTAGGGGCCGTAGACGAGCCCGTCGCCGTTGCTCGTGATCGACGTGCCGACGAACTCGGTCGCCACCACCGGGGCGGCGTCGTCCGCGTAGTCGGCCTTGAGGTTGTGCACGAAGGTGGAGTGCCAGTCGCCGGCGATCGACACCGGATTCGCCACGCCCATGTCGTGGATCGCCTGCAGGATGCGGGAGCGCTCGCCGGAGTAGCCGTCCCAGGCGTCCTGCCAGAAGTACGTGCCCTCCTGGTTGTGCTTGAGCTGGCCCATCATCGTTCCCTGCGCGAGCACGTTCCAGCGCGCGGTGGAGCCGTGGACGCCGTCGAGCAGCCACTGACGCTGCGCGGGGCCGAGCTTGGTCGCCGTCAGGTTGCCATCGCAGGCGAACTGCTCGCCGTCGCCGCAGGGCTGGTCGTCGCGGTACTGGCGAGTGTCGAGCATGTTGAACTCGGCGATGTCGCCGTAGCGCAGGCGGCGATAGAGCAGGAGCTCGCCGCTGCGCGGCTTGGCGTTCATCGTGAGCGGCATGTGCTCGAAGTAGGCCTGATAGGCGGCGGCGCGGCGCTTGAGGAAGCCCCCGCTGTCGTTGGCGTAGGCCGCGTGGATGCCGGCGTAGTCGTCCTCGACCTCGTGGTCGTCCCAGGTGACCGCCCAGGGGAAGAGCCGGTGGGCCTCCCGCAGGTCGGGGTCGGTCTTGTAGAGCGCGTGCTGGAGGCGGTAGCGCTCGAGCGAGCGGCACTCCTCGCGCAGCGCCGCCGGGACGCTGACGTGGCGGTTGCCGCCGGTGGAGGAGACGCCGTACTCGTAGATGTAGTCGCCCAGGTGGATGACGAGGTCGAGGTCATGCTCGGCCATGCGCCGGTACGCCGAGTAGAAGCCGTGATCCCACGCCTGGCAGGACGCGAACGCGAACGCGAGCTCGGCGACATGCCCGCTCGGCGCCGTCTTCGTCCGCCCGATCGGACTGACGGTCCCGCCGGTGATGAAGCGGTAGAAGTAGACACGGCCGGGCTGCAGGCCGTTCACGTCGACGTGCACGGAATGGGCGAGCTCGGCGAGCGCCGCGACGGTGCCGGAGGCGACGATGTTCGTGAAGCGCTCGTTGGTCGCCACCTGCCACTGCACCTGCACGCTCTTCGCCCAGACGCCGCCGTCCTTCGTGAGCGGCTCGGGCGCCAGCCGTGTCCACAGGGTCACGCCGCGCGCGTGCGGCTCGCCCGAGGCCACCCCGAGCGCGAACGGATAGCCCGCCATCGGCGGAGCCGCGACCGCCAGGTCGCCGCGAAGCTGGCTGTACAGCGCCGTACCGGCGAGCGCACCGGTCCAGGCCAAGAAGCGGCGCCGATCCATCCCTCCACCGCTCAACTCCGCAAGCGCCGACCGTGGATCACGCATTGGATCTCCTCCCCCTCGTCGCTGTTGCCGCTCACATATCAGGGTTCGCTCACCGCGCGCAACCCGTTTCGCAACGATTTGACAGCCTTCTGATATGTGAGGTAGGACTGGCAGCGAGCCAATCGAGGAGGGGGTCCGGCCGTGTCGCACCGCAAGCTCGCTGCGCTGCTCGTCGCGCTGTCCGCCATCGTCGCCGCGCCCGCTCAGGCGGCCCCGGAGCGACCGTCGAGGGTCGTGCTGATCATGCTCGACCAGGCGCGACCGGACACGATCCAGCGCTACGACATGGACAACGTCAAGGCGCTGATGCGCCGTGGCGCCAGCTTTGACAACGCGATCGTCGGCCACATGGCCGCCGAGACGGTGATCAGCCACAGCGTGCTCACCAGCGGCCTGTTCCCGAAGCACATGGGATGGTCGAATGAGGTGCATCGCGACGTCGACGGCGTGCTCGGCACCCCCGGAGACCTCTACGTGACGTCGAGCATGACCTGCGCCCAGTTCAGGTCGCTCACCGAAGCCGGCGGATACCGGCGGCTGGCCGACTACCTGGACGCCGAGTTCGGCGAGAGCTCGAAGTTCGTGTCGATCGCCCAGAAGCGCACGGCGGCGTGCCCGGCCGGGCACGCGGGCTCCGTCGCGGACGGCACGCTGGGCGACCCCGAGGACTTCATCTTCCAGATCCGCGGCAGCTCGAGCCCCACGGCCTGCGACCCCACCTACAAGACGTCGGACTGGCGCCAGCCCGAGTTCGTCAGCGGCAACCTCCCGCCGGCGTACCTCGGTCTCGCCTTCCCGTGCAGCCGCTGGTCCACCTGGCAGGGCGCCGGCGCCTACGGCACGGGCGGCCTGCTGCCGGCCTCCATCTATCCGCTCGACGGCGACCGCTTCGTGCCGGGCCGCGACGATCTGCACGTCGGCGGCGACAACTGGTCCGCCGACGCCGCGATTCGCGTGATCCAGGCCGATCCCGACTGGCGCGGGATGATGGTGAGCCTCGGAGCCATCGACAAGATGGGGCACATGTGGGGGCCTGAGGACGACGTCACCGGACCGCCCGGCTCCGATCAGGAGCTCAGCCACCTCCCGTTCGCCGCCAAGAACGCCGACGCGCAGGTCGGCCGCATCGTCGACGCGCTGCGCGAGAAGGGCATCCTCGACGAGACGCTCATCGTGGTGTCCGCGGACCATGCCGCCCAGACCGGCCGGCCCTTCCTGGGGCGCTTCGATGGACCGCTCACCTCCGGCGGCGTGCGCTGCAACAGCGTCAACGGCTCGAGCGGCCTGCGCTCGGACTGCAACTGGTACTACGGCCAGGACGCCGACGAGAACTACCGCGACCCGAGCCCTGCGGTGGCGGCGCTGCGCGACGCGCTCACACCGCCCGGCGGGGACCCGGTGGCCGACACGAACTTGCGCTTCTCCTACCAGGACGGTCACATCGCCGCCTGGCTGAAGGACAACTCGACGGCGAAGAAGCAGCAGGCCGCGCAAGCCGTGCTCGAGATGCCCGGCGTGATCGCGAGCTATCACCTCGACGCCGCGCAGGACACCTACGCCCGCTACGGCACGAACCAGACGACAGGCCATGAGCGCGCCTGGTTCGTCCAGCACGGCGACGAGCTGGTCGACACGATGGCGGCTCCATACGGGCCCGACGTCGTGGGCCTGCTCGAGAGCGACGTCACGTACGGCGTCGTGGGGGACCACGGAGGCCACAACCGGCTGATCCAGGAGATCCCGATGGTCCTCGCCGGGCCGGGCGTGGGTGCGAAGGACCCGAACCGCCAGATGCGGCTCGTCGACGTGACGCCCACCGTGCTGGAGCTGATGGGCATCGACTACGACCCCGCGGACTTCGACGGCAAGGCGATGAAGCTGCCGAACGGATAAGATCGGCCGGGCTCGCGACAAAAGTCGGGTAGGGGGCGCGAGAAGTCCTGGTGCATTCGTTGTCGTGCGCCGGAACTCGCGCACCGACGGCGAGCGCCAAGCGACCTACGGGAGGACTCGCATGAAGCCCTACAGTCGGATGAGACCCACGACGGCGGCGACGCTGCTCGCGCTCGCTGCGGCCTTGGCGATGCTGCTGGCGATGGCCGGCCCGCCAGGGGCCGGCGCGCAGGCAGAGCCGGACAAGGCCGACCAGGCCAACTGCACCGTCGGACGCAGCGTCCCGGTCAGCAAGATCTCGATTCAGCTGTACACGTTCAACCGGTACATCGACCAAGGGATCGACACGCAGCCGGGCGCGCCGGGGCCCGAGGCCACCCGCGCCCAGCGGCTGGAGTACGTCCTCGCGTTCCTCAGCTCGGTCGGCTTCCGCAACATCGAGCCGTTCAGCTTCCACGGGCTCACCGCCGCGCAGTTCGACGCGCTGGCCGAGAAATACAGCCTGGCGGTGCCCTCGCGCCACATGTCCACGAGCGAGGCGAACTGGGACGCGAACATCGCGGACGCCAAGCTGCTGGGCCAGCGCTGGACCGGCTCCGGCGGCTTCGCGTCGCCCGGCATCGGCAGCTACGAGAACACCCTGGCGACCGCCGCCACACTGAACCGGCTGGGCGAGCGCTCGGTCAAGAACGGCACCGGGCCGATCTTCGGGCACAACCACACCGCCGAGTGGACCACGAAGTACGTCGACGCCCAGGGCGACGGAACGCTCAAGAGCGCGTGGCAGATCCTCTACGAGAACACCGACCCGCGCTGGGTGACCTTCCAGCTCGACGTCGGCTGGGCGGTGAGCGCCGGCGAGGATCCCGTGGCACTGGTCGAGCGGTTCGGTGACCGCATCGAGCTGTTCCACGTCAAGGACATCATCGACATCGGCAAGCCCACCCAGCGGCAGACGACCGTCGGGCAGGGCGAGGTCGACTGGGCGGCCCTCTTCGCCGCCTCGCAGGGGCAGATCCAGCAGTACATCCTCGAGCAGGACCCGCCGTCGGGCGCGTTCGACCCGTTCGCGTTCGCGAAGGAGAGCTTCGAGTACGTCGACTGCCTGCAGTACTGACCCGCTGAAGGTGCGAACGGCCCGCCCCGGTGGGGCGGGCCGTTTTCGCCCTACTGCGTCAGCTGCTCCACGTCCTCGGCCGTGAGCCGCGGACGGGCCGCCGCCGCCGCGCGCGCAGCCGCGGCGGGCGCCGGGTCCTCCGGCCGCCGCAGGTGCCAATCCGTGACCGCCTGGTAGGCGCCCGCCAGCGCGAGCAGGCGGTCCTCGGCGTACGGCTGGCCGCCGACGATCGCGCCGATCGGGACGTCGCGGCCGCTCGCGGCGTTCGGCTGGAAGCCGATCGGGAACGCGATCTCGGGCAGCCCGATGATGTCGAACGGCACGGGGTTGGTCTGCAGGACGGCGTCGCACTGGGCGAACAGGTCGTCCAGCACGCGCCTGAGCAGCACGTGCTTGGCCCGCTGGCCCTTGATCCACTCGTCGCCGGACAGGAACAGCCCCTGCATCCAGCTGTTGAGTGAGACGCCGAACAGCTTCAGGTCCTGCTTGAGGTACGGCAGGAACGGCTCGGTGCGCTCGGGCAGGCGCACGTTGTTGAACACGCCGCCCGTGAGCAGGTCCCACTCCTCCGGAAGGGCGACCTCGCGCACGCGGACGCCGAGATCGGCGAACACGTCGAGCATCGCCCGGCGGGCGACCGCTGTCGCCGAGGTCCCGCTCGCGTAGCCGGGCGGCACGCCGAGCGTGGTGTCCCAGCGCACCCGCGGCCGGCCCGGACTGCCGCCGGGCTCGGCGGCGTGCACCAGGTCCGGCACGGGCGGCAGGCCCTGGGTGCGCGGGTCCTTCGGATCCGGGCCCGCCAGGACCTCGGTCATGATCGCCGCGTCGCGGGCGTCGCGGGCCAGCGGACCGGCGTGGTCGCGCGAGTAGGTCAGCGGGATGATCCCGTACAGCGACGTCCGGCCCATGGTCGGCTTGAGGCCCGTCAGTCCCTGCTGGTTGGACGGGCTCGTGATCGAGCCGCCGGTCTGGGTGCCGATGCTCGAGCACGCCAGCCGCCCGGCCACCGCGGTGGCCGAGCCCGACGACGAGCCGCCGGGATCGAAGGCGGGCGTGTTCGGCGTCCAGGCGTTGACCGTCGTCACCACGCCGTCGGGCGTCGTCGCCCGGGTCGTGGCGAGCGGGCCCATCTGGGTCTTGCCGAGGATCACTGCGCCCGCGGCGAGAAGACGCGCGACGCACGTCGCGTCCTCGTCGGGGACGAACCCCTCGAAGATGTGCGAGTTCGCCGTGGTCTCGACGCCCTTCGTCCAGTAGTTGTCCTTGACCACGACCGGCACGCCGTGCAGCACGCCGGCGGGTCGCCGGCGGTCGAGCTCGCGCGCCCGCACGAGCGCCTGCTCGGCGAGCACGGTGTTGAACGCGAGGTAGGTGGGCTCGAAGCGCTCGATCCGCTCCAGGTGGGCACGGACCGTCTCCTCGGACGAGATCCGGCGCTCCCGGATCGCGGCCGCCGTCTGCGCGAGCGTGAGCTCGGTGAGGTCGTCGAGAGCGTCCGGCAGGGGCGCCGCGACGGCGGTGCGCGGCGAGCTTGCCTCGACGACGGCGATGCCGCCGGCGGCAAGCGCGGACGCGGCCGCCATCCGGGTCAGGAACGCCCGGCGGTCGAGTTGGGTGTCCAGCGGCGCGTCGGTCATCGGGTCCACGCGCTGAACGGCGCCGGGTAGACGACTGGCGGGTGGTCCTGGACGCTCGGGCTGTAGGCCGAGATGACGGGCGGGGTCGAGCGCAGGAAGCTGCGCAGCGAGCTCATCACGCGCGTCTGGTCGGCGGGCGCCGACGGGTCGGACAGCGGGAGCTGCTCGAGGTCGATGCCGACGAGCGCCAGCCGCGCGCGGATCAGCGCGTCGAGCTCCGCGTCGGTGGGCGGGGTCGGTGGCATGGCGGATCCTTCCGTTCGGTTGCAGGGACGCCCACCGTCCCTCCCATCGCCCCTGCGCACATCGGACCGCCGGTCGGAACGTTACTCGACCTGTCGTCGGTCCCGCCGCCGGGTAACCTGCTGGACGGCGGACAAAACCCCAACGGGAGGGGGACCATGTTGCTACGCACCTGTACCGCGATCTGGGCGGTAGCCCTGATCGCCGCGCTGACGGCTGGGCCGGCCGGCGCACAGCAGCCGGAGTCGACACCCGGCGGCCCATGGGCGCAGCCGAACCAGAATCAGTCGCTGTCGGCGATCCGCGACTACGACGAGCTCGTCTCGACGCTCGAACGGCTGGTGGCAAGCAGCCACGGGGCGGCCGAGCTGGCGTACTCGCCGTTCCGGGCCAAGGGCAGCGGTCGCGCGATCCCGATCGTCACGATCGGCAGCGGCGACCGCGGGATCGTCATCATCGCCAACCAGCACGGCGACGAGTTCACGGTCAGCAACTCGGCGCTCGAGCTCGTTCGAGCGCTCACCAGCAACGCCGCCGGGGCCAACCAGATCAGGGACGCCCTGACCGTCACGATCGTCCCGCGCGTGAACATCGACGGCTTCGACGCCACGCCGATCGGCGAGCCGTGGCGCCACAACGTCGACCCGTTCTGCACGGTCGCGCCGTGCCCGGCGTTCTACGCCGTCGGCCGCGGCTACGACATCAACCGCTACCACTCCTACCTGGTCAGCGACCCGCGCGACGACCCGAACACGGGGCCGGTCGGCGTCGGGCAGGGCGACAACCCCGTGCCCGAGGCGCTGGCGATCCGCAAGGCGTACGACGACGCCGGCGGCGCAGCGGGTGTCGACGTCGTGATGGATCTGCACCACCAGGGCTCGAAGACCGACGCCGAGGGCCAGATGGTGACCGGCTCCACGCTGTGGCCGAACGCGACCGCGACCGCCGACGCGCTCGGCATCCGGCCGCAGTTCGACCAGGTCGTCTTCCGCTCCAAGCAGGCGGTGTCGACCCTCGTGCAGGCGGTGCACCGCTATGGCTACGCGAACTTCTCGCGCTACTGCGGCACGACGCCTCCGGGGATCTCGCGCAACGCGTACGGCCTGCTCGGCTCCGCGTCGGTGCTGGTCGAGATGCGGGGCGACATCGGCCAGAAGGCCAACGGCTACATCGCCAAGACCGCGTACGTGGCGGCGGCCTCCGTGATCGAGGCGCTGGCAGACGGCAGCCTCTCTCGGGCCGACGTCGGCGCCGCCGAGGCACTGCGCCTGACGCCCGGCGAGACCGGCTGCCCGCCGGCGGACGAGTAGCGCAACGAACCGCCGGGCGCCCCGAACATGGGCGCCCGGCGGAACGTTACCCGCCTGACGGTCGCTCCTTTGTCGTCACCGCTCAGCGCAGCCGCAGTGCTCGCACGACGACCGCGGAGCTGTGGCCGGCGCCGTCGACGGCGCGTACGCGCAGCTCGTAGGTGCCGGCGCCCAACGAGGCCACCTTGACCGACCATGCGGAGCCGCTGAGCGCCGCGGGGCGGAAAGCCGTTCTCGCGCGCGCGCACGCGCGCGCACCAAACCGTGTGCCCGTCCAAGCGGCGCACCGAGCGCCAGAGCGGCGGACGAGCGCGACCTCGACGCGCGCCAGGCCCGACGTCGGGGCCGCGTCGGTCGCGACGCCGCGCAGCGTGCGCCAGGCGCCGGCCCGCGTCCGGCGCGCGCGGCAGCGCCGCTTGGAGAGCCCGGCGCGGCAGGCCGGCGGGGTCACGGTCACAACCGGCGCCACGGTGTCCGCCGTCGCGCCGCCGTCCTCGGCGGTGGCAACCGGAGCGGTCGTGAACTGCGCGGAGGCGCCGCGCGCGACGCCCCACGCGTTGTGCGCCACGATCCTGTAGCCGTGGACGGTCGCGGGCGTGAGCCCGCCGGCGACCGCAGACACCGGCCGGGCCGCCGACGCCGCCGCAGCGACGACCGGGACGGTCGCGCTGGCCGTGCCGTACTCGAAGCTCCACGTCGCGGGCCCGTCGGGCGACCGGACGCTGCCCGCGAGCGTCGCCGACGTCGCCTCGGCCGTCGCGCCGCCGGTCGTGACCGCGGGCCGCGGCGTCGCGGTGATGATCCGCACCGCGCCCGTGTCGGGGCCGCCCTCGGCCGAGACGCTGGAGGAGATCGCGAGGTCCGGCCAGCCGTCGCCGTCGAGGTCCTCCACGGCGCCCACGTCCTCGCCGTAGTGGGCGTTCGGGGCCGGCCCGTAGACCGTGTAGCCGTGCTCGCCCAGCTGGGCGTCGGCCAGCGACAGGCTCGTCGCCGTGGCCTCGCCGAAGACCACCGACATCGATCCGACGGCGTCGATGGTGCCGAGCCACTGGGGCTGGTTGGCATTCGGGCTGCCGATCAGCAGCTCGGGCCGCCCGTCCCCGTTGAGGTCGGGTGCCGCCGCGACCGAGCTCCCGCTCCGGGCGCCGCTGTGGCTGCCCGCGAGCTGGTAGCCCGCCGTGCCGAGGTCGGCCGCGTCGACGGGGGTGGTGGCGGATCGTCCGAAGACGACGTACGCGCCGCCCCTGCCGGCGCCCTTGTTGGGCGCGCCGAGCAGGAGCTCCGCCCGCCCGTCGCCGTTCGAGTCCGGCACCAGCGCCGACGACCATCCGAGCCCGTCGCCGGCCAGCGCGCCGTCGACGCGGAAGCCGGCCCAGGTGACGCCGTTGGGCAGCGTGCCGAGATCCGCGATCGCGGTCCCGTCGCGTCCGCGGACGACGTAGGCCACGCCCGCGTCGATCCGCCCGTCATGGTCGCCGCCCGAGCTGGCGACCACGACGTCGGCGCGTCCGTCGCCGTCGACGTCGCTCCCGCCCGCGACGCTCTCGCCGAGCATGAGGTCCTGCTCGCCCTCGGGGCCCCAGATCTCGAAGCCGAGGTTGCCAAGGTTGTCGATGTCGACCATGCCCGTGCTCGACTTGCCGAACACGACGTAGGCCCCGCCTTGGTGGCACGTCTGGTTCGAGCCGTAGCAATCGGGGTTGCCGCGGCTCATCATCGGAGCGCCGATGATCACGTCGGGCCGGCCGTCGTCGTTGACGTCGCCGGCCCCGGCCACGCTCTGGCCTACCCGCTCCCACTCGGAATAGCTGTTGACAGCGTGCCCGCGCAGCACGTAGCCGCGTCCGCCCGCGACGGCTCCCGCCTGGCTGTCGACCGCCACCGCGGCGGTCGATGCCGAGCCGAAGACGACCGCCGCGCCACCCCGGCGCGCGCCGCCGGCGCCCGCGACAGGGAAGCTCACCGCCACGTCGTCCCGGCCGTCGCCGTTGACGTCGCCGACCCCGGCCACGTCGTGGCCGAAGTCGGTCCCTCCGAGGCCGGAGGTCTCGCTGATGACGAACCCGTGGCTGCCGAGCGCGTCGAGGTCGATCGTGGTCGCGGCCGCCTGGCCGAAGACCACCCAGGCGTTCCCGTCGCCGATGCCCGAGGCGCCCACGATCAGGTCGGGCCGCCTGTCACCGTTGACGTCGCCCGCCGGCGCGATCGGCAGGCGATCGGGCTCAACGCCCGAGCGGACCGTGATGTGCGTGTCACCGGCCAGGCTGATCCGGGCGGCCGACGCCGAAGCCGGCATGACCGCGAGCACGAGCGCGGCGAGGACGAGGAGTCGAAGCATCGCCGGAGTGTCCGCGATCCCGGCGCGCGCTCGCTTCGGGGAGAGCCCTAACCGTGCCCCTAGACCTTGCCTCTACCCGCCCACGGAGGATGTCGCGCGCGATGCGCACCGCCTCGGCCTTGGGCCGCGCCAAGGCGGATGACGCTAGGTTCCGCTTGCGCGCGGGTCCTCGATGAAGGTTCGCGGACGCTCCAGGCGCCGAGCCAGATCCGGCGGCGGCTCGCCGCCGATCTCCTCGAGATCCCAGCCATCCTGGAACGGACCGTAGAGGTCGCTCCAGCGGCCCGCGACGAGCGGGCCGTCGGACGTCTCTACGAGCCGCAGCTCGACACGTCCGGCATAGCCCAGGCTACGGTGCGTCGGCGCCTCGCTCCACCACCCGCGGAAGACGCCGTCGTCGACCTCCCCCGTGATGGTGCCGTCGTAGTAGCGGTACACGCCGCGCATCCTGCTGTCGCCCGAACCGCAATCGCGCACCGCGTGGGGCGGACCCTCGTCGTGGCATTGCAGGACGAGGGTTCCGTAGGCCTTGGAGTTGTAGACACCCTCCAACCGCTCTGCCGTCAGCGGCTGCGGCTTGTCGCCGGACTCGGGTCGATACGCGAGCTCCTCGCTCCAGAACCGGGCGAGGTTGCCCTCTTTGAGCGGCGCGTTGCTGACCGACACGTCTCCCGCGAACGGGTAGTCCAGGACGACCGTGAGCAGGAACGCCCCCGTGACGACCGTCGCCAAGGTTCCCATGAAGACGAGCCCGGCCAGCCTGGCCAGGTGCGGGCGGTACTCCAGCACGAGCAGCAGCAAGAGCCCGACGAGGACGAGCACGCGCAGGAACGTGGGAAGATCGGAGGCCGCGATGTCCAGCCGCTCGCGGCGTTCAGAACCCACCGCGCTCAGGCCGTCCAGCGCCTGGCTGTAGATCTCGTCCTGCGTGGAGCCTTCCGGCTGAACCCGTTGGTACTCGGCGTTCATGCCCTCCAGGGCGGCGGCCGCCTGCGGGCTGCTCTCGCCGTCCTTCATCGTCTTCCACTCGTCGGTGGCGACGGCGTGCACGTACCGGTCCACTGCCTCGTCCAGCTCCCGCCCCACGCTCGCCGGGAACGCGTCGTTGCCGCGCACGAGCGCAGAGATCGTCGTCGCCTCCCCGGCGACGGCCGACTCGGCATCGCCCATCTCGTCCAGCACGGCAGCGATGACGAAGGCGAGGATCAGCGCGAAGATCAGCTCGTAGACCACCCGCAGGCTGTCGGCGACACGCTCGAACTCTTCGGCCTTCCCCGGGAACAGCCGCCGCCCCAGCAGCACGGCGACGACGGTGAGCAGCGCCATGCCGCCGATGAACAGGACGATGATCTGGATCGTCGACAGGGAGTTGAGGATCGATCGGGTCATCGCTACGCGCCCGCCGCGAGCCCCGCGAAATCGGCCTCGAGCGTCAGGCGCCCGTGCTTGCGCAGCTCCTGGGCGATCGCACGCAGGAGGTGCCGCATGCCGATCGCGGCGCCCTCGTCCGCGGCCAGGAAGGCGGCCGTGACCGAGCAGTTTCGGATCGACCCGCCCGTGAGCCTGAAGCGGTCGGCGAGGCGGTCGAGGTCGACGTCGTCGGCGACCGGCGCGTCGGCCGGCACCAGGCCGCGCCAGAGCCGGCGACGATCGGACGGCTCCGGGAAGGGGAACTCGACCAGGATGTCGAGCCGCCGCAGGAACGCGTCGTCCACGTTGCTGCGCAGGTTCGTGGCGAGGATGACCCCGCCGGTGTACGCCTCCATCCGTTGCAGCAGGTAGGCGACCTCGATGTTCGCGTAGCGGTCGTGGGCGTCCTTGACCTCCGAGCGCTTGCCGAAGAGCGCGTCGGCCTCGTCGAACAGCAGGATCGCGTTCGACCCTTCGGCGGCAGCGAAGATGCGGTCGAGGTTCTGCTCCGTCTCGCCGACGTACTTCGAGACCACCGTGGCGAGATCGACGCGGAAGAGGTCGAGCCCGAGGTCGCGGGCGATGACGCCGGCCGCCATGGTCTTGCCCGTGCCGGACTCGCCGGCGAAGAGCACCTTCAGCCCCTGCCCGCCCGCCACCGTACGTCCGTAGCCCCACTCCGAGAGGACGAGGTCGCGATGGCGCAGAAAGGCAGCCACCGACCGCAGCAGATCGAGCGGCTCCGCGGGCAGCACGAGGTGGTTCCAGCCGGCGCTCGACTCGACCCGCACCGCCAGCTCGCCCAGACGCGTCCGTGAGGCATCGCGGGCACCGAGCTCGAGGTCGGCCGGGAGAGGCGGCCCGTTCCCGCGCGAACGCGCCGACGCGCCCGCCACTTCCACCGCGTGAGCGATCTGATCCATGCTCAGCCGGAACCGCGCGGCGACACCGTCCACGTCGGCGCCTGGGGCCCGTGCACGCCAGAGGGTCCGGCGCTCGGCCAGGCTCGCCTCGGGCACTGGGACGGCGAGCGCGCGCAGGCCGGGGATGCCCGCCACCGCGTCCGGCCGGCGCGCGCAGAGCAGAACTCCGGCTCCCCGATCGGCGACGCACGCGGCCACACCGGCGCGGTCGTCGGGCGAGACGCCGTCGAGCTCGAAGCACACCGCAGCGCGGGCCAGCGCGGCCCGCAGCACCGCCGCGGCGGCGGCCTCGGGGGAAGCGGCTTCACGCGCGGGAACGACCAGCACGGGGCCGCCCCGGGCGGCCGCGAGCAGCTCGGCGGCATCGGCGCCGACCGCGACGAGCGAGACGCCGAGCTCGGAATCGCCGAGCGCCGCACGCAGCTGCCGGACGGCGGCGGCCCGGCCGGGGTCGCTCGCGGATGCGGCGACCAGCCGGTCGCCGGGGGGTGAAGCGGCGAGGCCGACGCCCAGCAGGTGGCCCGCCAGACGATCGTCGACCTTTACGAGTCGATCGGCGATCGGGGTCGACGCTTCGTCGTCGAGCAGGCGCACGGCCCCGACCCGGCGCAGCGGCGCGTCCGCGGCGAACCGGCCGAGCACCGCGTCCGACAGCGCCGGGTCGTCGGTCAGCAACCGGGCGGCGAGCCGCGGGCTCGCGAGCCGTCTCGTGACGTCATCGTGAAGGTACGCCAGCAGTCGGCCGAACCGCGGGTCCAGTTCCGGCGCGGCGCACAGAGCCAGGACCGGAAGGTCGAGCCGGTCGAGGCCGAGCAGCGCGCCGACCGACGCCATCCGCTCGTCGACGCCGTCGACGTCCGTGTCGCTCGCGAGAGTGAGCGCGGCGTCATCGGAGACGTACAGCCCGCGGAACGGGTCACTCGGGTGCGGGTCGGTTGCGGCGACGTGTTGCACTGCGCGGCGCACCCGCTGCGCGACAGCCGTGAACGGGCCCGTCGCGGCCGCCGGTTCAGCCGCCACCGAGCTCACGGGCGGTCGCGTCGGCCTCGACCTCGAGCGCTCCCCCGGGGTCGGTGACGGTAAGCGGGCCGGTGACCGGGCTGTCGCGCTGCTGGACGACGTGAGTGAGCTCGTGGGCGAGCAGCGCATCGCCCGTCGCAGTGGCGGGACGGTACTCGCCGCGCGCGAAGAAGATGTCGGCTCCGGTCGTGAAGGCGCGGGCCGACACCGAGCGAGCGAGTGCGTCGGCGCGCTCGTCGGCGTGCACGCGGACATCGGTCAGCGGGTCGCCGAGGGCGGCGCCGACGTGGTCGCGAACGCCGCTGTCGAGCGCGCCTCCCTGTCCGCGAGCGGTGGAGATGGCGGCCTCGACGTCTGGATGAACGCGTCCGCCGGGAAGGATCCCCGCGCCGGGCTCGGCAAAGCGAGCGAAGGCCGCGTTGCCGATGCTCGAGGCTACGCTCCGGACCGCTGCGGCAGGCGCCTGCGGCGACTCGCGTCTCGGCTCCGACGCACGCTCATCCCGCCGCTCGTGCTCGCGCGCGCCTGGCACTAGATCAGACCGGCACGCACGGCATGGGCGACGGCATGCGAGCGCGTGCGGGCGCCGAGCTTGGTCACGACGTCATGCAGGACGGTCTTGACCGTCCGCTCGCTGTAACACAGCTCTTCGGCGACCTCCCGTGTCGCGTGGCCGTCCGCGATCAGCCGGAGCACCTGCTCCTCGCGATTGGTCAGCCGCGAGGAATGGCCGTCGTCGGCGTGCAAGGCGACGAGCAGCCCGCTCAGCAGGTCCGACGGCAGCACCCCGGCGCCCTGCAACGTCGCGCGCACGTTCGCCTCGAGGCTCTCCGGTGTCAGCGTGTCCTTGCGCAGGACGCTTACAGCGCCGGCCTCCATCGCGGCCAGGATGTCCGTCTGCGGCCAGTTCGAGGCACTCGCGATCAGCCTGGCGTTGCCCGCCTCGCGCGTCTTCCGGATGAACGCGAGCGCGTCGGGGGCCGAGGCGTCGACGACCACGACGTCACTCGTCGCGAGATCGTCATGGCGCCAGGCGCCCTGCACGCTGTCGACGCCGCTGACCCGTCCGACGAACTGAAGGTTCTCCAGACACGTCGCTAGACCCAACCTGAAGATGGAGTGGGGGTCGACGATGAAGACGGCTACATGACCCACTGTGCTCCCTTGCCGCCGCTGAGCGGTGAACGGAGGGACATCGATGCCAAGCCCGATACTAGTTAGAGTCTCTCCACTTATGCAACCGGTCGTCACGTGCCACCGCTCCTGACGTCGCAGGCGGTTGTGATGTGCGCCCACGGTGGGCGCGTCATGCTGATTCCGCGGCAGGTAGTCGTCCTCGCCGGCGGGGCTCCGGTGATGTGCGTGCCGGACTTGATCGGGGCGCCGATCGTGGGCTGCGCGCAGCCTCCCACCCCGGCCACGAAGCCGTGCACCACGGTGGTCGCCACGCTGCCGGGCTCGTGGTCGCTCAAGGTCCTCGCCGGCGGCCGCCCGGTGTACGTGGCGAGTGTCAGCGGCCAGACCGACGGGGTGCCCCCGTCGCCGCTCATGGTTGTGTCCCCGGGGCAGATGCTCGTGCAGGGCTGACGGCCCCGAGCTCGACCGGCTGCCAGGCGGGATCGCGACCGTGCAGCACGACCGTCTGAAGCTCCAGCGGGCGTTCCGGCGCTACGCGGACGATGCGGCCGCGAGCCTGCCTGCACCAGTTGTCGCTCTGCACGACCGCGAGCTCTGCACCGTCGGGCCGCCAATCGACGTCGCACGCCTGAAGCGGGAGCAGCTTCGCGTGTTTGAGAGCCAGGTCGTCGGGCGCCGCGATCGCGACCTGGAAGCGGCTCGTGGCATGGCTGGTCACCACCGCGAGGCGGCGACCGGAGGGGTCGACGGCCACGGCCGCCACCCCGCGCCGCGGGTAGATGGGGGTCCTGATCGAGCGGCCGCCGCGCCAGGCGCGGGCGCGGGTGGAGAACGGGGTGTCGGTCTTCAGCCGGAGAAGCCCGAAGCGCCAGTCCGCGCCGTTCACCGACTTGGCGAAGGCCAGGAGGGTACGGCCGTTCGGCGTCCACGTGAGCTCGCCGAGCCGCCAACCGGCGAGGCGCCGGCACGACGGCCGGCTCGCCGCGCTTCCGGACAGCCTGCTGAAGCACACGCGATCGCCGAGCTCCGGGTCGTGGCTGACGAAGGCGAGGACGGGTCCCTGCCCGCCCTCGGCGACAGACGGCTCGTCGAGGTCATCACCTGCGCGGCTGAGGGCGAGCCGTGCCGGCCGCCCTGGGCTGCGGGTGCTCGCGATCACCAGGCCGCCTTCGTAGCGCGCCACCACCGCACGGCCGTCGGGGGTCCATGACGGCTTCGCGTCCTCGGTCTTGCGGGGGAGGACCGCCGTGGCGGCGCGGCCCACGGCTCCGTCGACCGTGATGAGCTCGGCGTAGCCTTCGTAGGCCAGGCGGGGGAACCCGGCCGAGACGACGATCCGTACGACGCCGTCCGACGGCGCCGGCTCGCCCGCGGCGGGCACGGTGCGGACGACCGTGCCGGGCGCCGCCGCGTCGATGGCCAGGACCGTACGCGGCTGCAGGCCGGCGGCCTGCACCTCCGCGGCCGCCGCAGTGGCTGCCTCCCCGCTCGTCGACGGCACGGCCGAGGCGCTGCCCGCCTCCGCCGCGTCCTTTGCCTTCTTCTTGGGCTTGGGTCGCTTGAGGAACACGTCGACCGCCGTGCCCGCGGGGCGCTGCGTGTCGGCCGCCGGCACCTGGCTGACGATCGGCCGGTTGGGATTCGGGCTCGGGTTCTGCTCACCGAGCTTGAGGCCCACCTTCGCCAGCTGCTGCTCGGCCTTCGCCACCTTGAGGTCGCTGAGGTCGGGCACCTTCACCTTCGTGCCGGCGAGGATGACGTTGACTGGCGTGCCCCGTAGCCGGAGCCGCCCGGCGAGCGGGACCTGGCTCGCGATGGTCCCCTTCGGGTCGAGCTTCGGCGCGACCTTGCCAAGCGTCAGGTGCGCTCCGACGAGCCGCTCGTCGGCCTCGCTCGGCGTGAGCCCGCTCACGTCCGGCACGCGGGTCCCGCGGGCGCCTCGGGCGAGCAGCAGCGTGACCGCGTCGCCCGGGTCGACCTCCGTGCCCGGAGCGGGCGTCTGGCCGATGACGGTTCCGGGCTTGACGTCGGGGCGAACCTCGGACTTCGAGTTGGGCGACGCCGTGAGCCCTTCCTTCTCGAGGCGCTCCTGGGCCGCGAACGCGCTGGGCATGCCGCGGACGTCGGGCACGGTCTCGCGGTTCGGCCACAGCAGGAAGAGCAGGACCGCGATGAGCACGAGGAGCAGGACGAGGAGTGCCGCCCACCACGGGATCCAGGGGCGCTGGCGGAAGATCGCCGACGCCGATGCGACTGGGCCGGGCTCCTCTTCGGCCGTCCACGCGCGCAGCTCGAGCGGGCGGTCGGCCTTGCGCCCGAGGATGAGCGGCTTCCGCGGCCGGACGACGATCGGGATCGCGCTCGTCTGGGCCGGCACGATGCCGGTGCTCACGGCGGGCAGCACGAAGGTGCAGCGGTCCTCGAGCTCGGACGCCCCGACGTCCACGGCGACCGGCGCGTTGCCGACGTTCCGGACATCGGCGTAGAAGCGCGCGCTCCGGCGGCCGGGCGCCACGGGCGGGCGCGCCGTGATCTCGAGCGCCTGGAACGGCTGGACATCCACCCACGCCTCCGCGCGCGCCTCGAGCCGCTGCGCGACGCCGGTCGCCACGACGTCGAACTCCCAGCGCCCGGCGCGTGATTGCGCGGTCCGCGGCGGATGGATCGCAACCGCCAGCCCCTTCTCGTAGTCCCCGCTTCCGAACGGGAGCAGCCGGACGATCTCCTCCTCGACCGACCACCAGCCGTCCGGCAGACCGACGACGCTGATCCGGAAGTGCTCGACGATCTCGCTCTCGTTGCGAACGAGCGCGCCGAGCGATGTGGTCTGGCCGGCCTCGACGCTCAGCTCGGCCGGGCGATCGCTGGGAGCGCCGTCGTCCACGCCAACGAGCTGCAGGACCACCCGGCCGGCGGCCGGCGGGGCCTGGACGGTGGGCGCCGTAACCGTGGTGGCCTCGGCGGCGCTCCGGCTGTCCGCGACCGTCGTCTGCTCGCCGTTGCGATCCCAGGCGAGGAACTCGTTGCACCGTGGGCACCAGTCGGCCTGGTCGGAGATCTCGTCGTAGCCGCAGCTCGGACACACCCGGCTCATCCGTGCGCCTCCTCGACTCGTAGACCTCGATACAGGACGTGCACCGGCCGCAGCTGCTCCACGACGCGATCGATGGCCGCTCGGCGAGCGCGCGCGGGTTCGACTGCGCTGACGACCTCGAACGCCGCGTCGGCTGCGGGCGGATCGCGCGGCTCGGCGCTGAAGGTGCTGCGCCCGAAGTCCTGAACCCTCAGCCCGAGATCGGGGAAGAGCAGATCGAGCACGAGTTGCAGCGACGCGCCGGTGCCTCGCCTGCGCGCGATGACCGTTGCACGCCCCACGAGCTCGCGGCGCCGAACCTCGTCGCGACCCAGGAGTTCCCGCCACCGGCCTTCCGGGTCGATGCCGAGCCACTCGCCGACGAGCATGACGTAGGCGGGCGGTGCGAGCGACAGGTCGAGGTGCGCGGGCAGGGCGTCCAGGAACGCGACGATCGGGTCGAGGAGCTCCTCCAGGCCCTCCAGGAAGCGCATCGCGAAGTCGTTCTCCTGGTAGACCGCCGGCAGGCCGTGGCGGAGATACCCGCGGGCGGACGCGGTGGGCGGGGCGGCGTCAGTCACGGCTGCAGCTGATGGCGTGGGTCCCGGAGAAGGCGAGCTCGTCCGGGCCGATGACGATCGTCGCTCCGGCCGGGCGGGGCAGACCGTCGCCCCCGGCCGGATCGATCTCGTAGATGCGGAGCAATGAGATGCGCCTGACGCTCGGAACGGCGTGCACCACGGCGCGGAGCTCGCCGTCGGTGACGGCGCGGCCGAAGGCCCAGCCCTCCGAGTCGCCGGCAATCGACCCGCCGAACGGGTTGAGGAAGCGATACAGCGCGCGTCGGATCCCGCCCTCGACGCGCACGGGGTCGGCGAACCGCTCGACGCGCACGTCCACCGCAACCTGGGCTCCGCGCAGCGGCACGGGCTGGACGTCGACCGAGGTACCCAGCACGCGCCTCTCCTCGAGATACGCGCGCACCTCGGCGAGCAGCTCCTTGTCCGGCGTCAGCTCGTCGAACGTGAGCGCGCGCGGCGGGTCGGGGAACTGCTCCGGCACCGTGGGCAGCACGTACACCGGGATCGCCCGGCCGGGCATCGGCCGGGCACAGCGCGCACGCGCGACGCGCGGCGACGCTTCGCCGGCGAGAAACTCGAAGTCCTGCGCGGTCACCGCTCGATCGCGCGTGCGCAGCTCCAGCTCGGCTCGCTGCCGGCCGAGTTCCACGGTCTCGCCGTCCATGCCACCGCGCGCGGCCGCCAGGTTGCGCACCGACGCGACTCCCGGGATCCCCTTGCGGAGCACGCGCAACGTCCCCTCCGCGACGTTGCCGCGCGACCCGCCGCCATACAGGTAGCCCGTCATCCGCAGGGTCGCGCCCTTTGGGGGGACCGCGCCGTGCTGCCTCCACCCCGTTCGAGGAGCGCGGATCGCCGGGCCGAGCTCGATCCTGCCCGAGGCCGGGTCGAACCGGAAGTGACGGTCGTCGGAGTCGCTGTCCTTGAACGACGCTACGCCCGTCCAGGACACCCAGTCGGTGCTTCCCTGCTCGCGCACCTCGAGCCGATCGTCCGGGCTGCTCGGCTCCAGCGCCGGGGTCTGGCGGACGTGGAAGGTCTGGGCCGGAGTCCCGTCGCTGACCCCGAGCTCCTCGTTCGTCACGCGGGCGGCGTGGTGGGCGGGCACCCGCGCGCCGACGACGTGGGCCGTGACGGACTCGATCAGTGGCGGCCGGCGGTAGCGCCGCTCCTCGTGGCTGTCGTCCGCCAGGCGGCAGCGGAGCCAGTGCCAGCGCTCGGCGCCGAGTTGCGCCGGCGCCGTCGAGTCGGGCATCTGCAGCTCGATCTCACCACCGCCGGCGTTGAACCCCTTGGTCGTGTCCTTGAGCAGGCGCACCGCAGCCCAGTCCTCCGGCTCCGAAACGTCGGTCGGCCTGGCTGAAGCCTCCCACCGCAGCGGCGGCGCAGTGGGGTCGATTCCGGCGCCCTGCGCCTTCGAAGCGTCGACGCTGACGCGCAGGAGGAGGCGGTCGAGCGGCTCGGCGAAACCCAGGTACCACCCATCGCCGGGAGCCGGTTGAGGGCCGAAGCCGACGCGGTCGGTGCCGCTCGGCCGGCACTCGCCCTGGCTCACGGCCAGGCTCTCGACGCGCCCTCCGCGCCGCACGGCGACGGCGACCGGGCGGAGGGGGCGGATGACGAACGTCTCGCTGACCTGGAAGGGGATCGGCTCTTCGGCGACGCCGGCGATCGTGGTGATCTCGGTGTGGTGCGCGGGGATCGTGACCTCGCGCTCGGCGGGCGCTGCGAGGCGGAACTCGAGCTCGGCCGTGGCCGCGACCGGGGGTGCGAGCTCGATGTCGAGCAGGCGGAGCAGGGCGACGTGGAGCCGCTCCGGGATCCGGTCGATGCGGTAGCCCAGCATCTCCACCATCGACGCGAACTGCTCGATGAGCGTGATGCCGGGGTCGGAGACGTTGTGCTCGTCCCACTCCGGGCAGCGCAGCGCGATCCGCTTGCGCGCCTGGCTGACGAGATCCTGGAAGCGCAGGTCGTCGAGCGGTTGCAGCTCGAGCGTCATGGCACCTCCTCGGCGGGCACGACGTAGAACGGGAAGACCAGGTTGCGCACGTGGTTGGTGGCGCGCAGGCGGTAGTGGAGATGGACGAGCAGCTCGCCCTCCCTGCGCGTCTCGAACGAGACGTCCTCGAGCTCGATGCGCGGCTCCCAGCGATCGAGCGCGACGCGCACCGCGCGGTCGATGCGCGCGAGGGTGTCGGCTTCGATGCGCTCGAACACGCAGTCGTGCACGGCGCAGCCGAACTCGGGGCGCATGGGCCGTTCGCCGGGTGCGGTCGACAGGATGAGCCGGATCGCTTGCTCCACGTCGATCTCGTCGTGCGCGAGGGCGATCCGCCCGCGCTCGTCGACGCCGAGCGGGAACGCGAGGCCGCTGCCGAGGACGGTCGTCATCCGAGCAGGACCTGTGCGCCGGAGATCTGCACCGGACCGGTGGCACTGAGCTTGAGCGATGCGGCCTTGATGGTCACCTCCGCACCACCCTCGAGCGTCAGCTGCGTGCCCGCTTTCACCGTCAGCGCTGTCTTCGCGGCGAAGTTGCCGTCCGTGCCCGCGTCGAGTGACACGCCCGTGCCGGCCTTCATCGTCGCGCTGCCCTTCGCCGTCACGTTCACGTTGCCGGGCGGCCCGTCACCGCCCGGCTCGGTGGTCAGCTTGGCGTCGCCCGCAGCGCTGAGCGTCAGCGTCTTGTCGGCCGTGATCGAGATCGCATCGGCGGCGTCGACGACCACCTGCTTGTCGCTGCGCACCGCGAACGAGCCGTCCGGATGTACGAGCTCCTGCGGCTTGCCCTCGCCGTTCCACACGGAGCCGAGCACGACGGGGCGCTCCTCGTCGTCGTGCTCGAACCCGAGCAGGACCTCATCGCCCGCCTGCGGCATCATCAGCACGCCTCGGCGCCCGCCGGCCGCCGCCCCCGCGACCCGGGCCCACCATCCCTCGTGGTCCGTCCCGAGCGCCGGATAGCTGACACGCACGCGGCCGAGCTCGTCCGGGTCCTGGTTGTTCGTGACGAGCCCCACGACGATCGTGTGCCGCCACGGCCGGCCCCCGGCCGGCCGTGTCGCCGCGCCGAGCGGGCGCGCCGGGCCCGGCGACACCGTGAAGCGCGTCTCGTACCCGCGGCTCGACCGGACGAGATGCGTGGCCGAGGACAGCGCGTAGGTGCCGCCGAAGCGCGAGCCGACGCCGGCGACCTCGATGCGCCCTCCGGCCCGCAGTCGCGGGTCTCCGAGCGTGGTCCCGTCCGCCTCGACGAACCCGTCGGCGATGCGGTCGGCGATGCCCTTCGCCAGCGCATCGGCCTGCTCCTGCGAGCTCACCGGCTGGTCGGCGATGACCAGCGTCCCGCCGCCCAGCGCGCTCGCGGCGTCGCCGCGCGCGATGCCGATCGACGTCCCGCCGGTGGCCGGCTCGGCGGTCGCGACGACCTCCTGCTTGCGGACCGGGTCCCAGCACCGGACGGTGACGGACTCGACCTGGCGCATCCCGGTCACGCGCGGGCGGAAGTCGAGCAGCTCCTCGCCCCAGACGAGCCGGACCGGCGTGCCGGCGGCGACCGACCCGGATGCCTGCCGGAAGTGCAGATCCCGACCGGTGACGCGGACCTCGAACCCGATCTCGTCGGCCAGGCGCCACAGCAGCTCCCAGTCGGTCTCGTTGCTCTGCTGGACGAACGGCGCCGTGCCCCCGCCCGACTCGATGGTCCCCGTCGACAGCCCGTTGCGCCCTGCCACGGCGCTCGCGATGTCGCCGTAGCCCATTTCCTGGTAGGTCTCGGTGCGCTTCGTCCGGTGCAGCAGCTGCGAGCGGTCGTACGCCCGCACCGCGAGGATCGCCTCGTGCTCCGTGAACTCCGGCTCGAGCGCGCCGAGCTGACCTTCGAAGACGCTCACCGCCGGGCCGCCGCCGGGCGGGGCGAGCAGCACGTCGAACTGCGCTCCCAGGGCGAACGTGGTGCCGTCGGCGAGCGCGAGCCGCGGATCGGCGAGCCGCACCGAGGCGCGGTCGGGCAGCCGGAGGTGCTGGTCGACCCGGATCTCGAGCACCTGTGCGGCCACCGCCGGGTCGAGGGCGGTGCCGTCGAGGCGGACCTCGGCGCCGGCGAGCAGGGGGCCGGTGACCGCCGTCATCCTGGGATCTCCAGCCTCCGGCCGCGCTCGAGGCGGAGCGGGTCGTCGATGCCGCTCGCCAGCGCGATCTCACGCCAGCGGGCCGCGTCGCCCAGGTACTCGAAGGCAAGGAGCGGCAGGCTGTCGCCGTCTCGCACGGTGTGGGATCGCACGCGCGGCTCGGCGCGGGTGGTCGGGTTCTGGGCGCGGGCGGGCGTTCCACCGCCCGAGCGCGCGTCCTTCTCGACCTGCACCAGGGTCAGGGCCGCGAGTGCGCGGATCGGCGTGCCGTCCGGGGAGAAGAGCTCGAACTGCACGTGGAGGTGCCGGCAGACGGCCTTGAAGCTCGTGAACGACCCCCAGCTGAGAGTGATCGTCGGCGGGCGGGCCTGGTTGAGCTTTCCCCCGGCGCTCAGCGTCGTGTCGACCTCCATCATCTTGAACAGCTGATCGGTCGCGCTCGTGACGTCTCCGTCGGGCGCGGCGTCGAAGAGCAGCTCGAGCGCGAGCTCGCGCGCGCGACCGCCGCCGAACTGCGCCTGGGGCAGGCTCGCGCCGACCACGGGCCGTGTCGTCCAGTCGTTGGCCTTGGCGATCGAGTACTGGGTCGGATTGAGCCAGCACTCCAGGCGCTGTCCACCCTCGATGTCGAGGCGTGCCTTCTGGAAGCCGGTCGGCTCGGGCATCAGACGAACCCCGCGTGCGAGATCTCGAGCGATTCGGTGGCGGTCCCGGAGGCGCCCCTCTGGGCGCTCGGTCCTGTCCAGCGGACCGGCAGCGCAGCGGCGAGGGCGAAGTGCCGGATCGGCTTGCCGGTCGGGTCGTTCATCGTGATCGTCACGGTGGGTCGCTGGCTCGCCGCCTCAGTGCTGAAGAGCCAGCGCAGCAACTCGTCCTCGTGGGTGATGCCGCGACCGAGGACGACGTTCGGGTAGCGGACGCGGCCGCGGAGCTGATGGACGTACTCGTTGTTGCCGCCCTCGGCGTACTCGAGGACGTCGTACTCGACTCCGAGCCCTGTGCACTGGGCGAACCGTCCGATCTCACGGCCCTGGATCTGGATGAGGAAGGAGAGCTCGGCCAGCGGGTCGACCTGGGTACCCGGACCGGTGCCGGCCGCCGGCGTTCCGCTCGTCGTGGTGGGACTCATGGCAGCTCTCCGGCGCGTTCGCGGTCGAGGAGCAGCTCGCGGCGCAGGCGCGCGGCGATCTGGTCGTACAGCTCGTCGACGTCGATGGATGTGGCCGCGGGGACCGGTTCCGGTAGCGCACGCTGCGCCGTTACCGTGCGCGGGGCGCGGGCCGATCCGCCAGGCTGTTGATCACCGGCCGCGAAGACGACGCTCGTGCGGCCGTCGGGTGCGTTCATCAGCGAGCCGCCGGTCAGCGCCGCCAGCCGGGCCGGCTCGGTGGTCCCTGCCAGACGTTCGGGCGTCTGTGCCGCCGCTGAGGTTCCCGCCGCCGGCGGCATCATGCGGGCGGCCACGCGCTCGGTCTCGCGAACGATTCGACGCTCCCGATCGACTTCCGGAGCGACCGTCCGGCTCAACCGGCGCAGCCGGACGGTCGAGCGGTCGGGGGAGCGCACGCCGTCCGCAGCCGCCGGGTCCGCGGGACGGCGCGCGGCGAGCGACACGGGAGCGGTGGAGGGCGTCGCACCGCGGTGCTCGGGCGGGGGAGCGGGTGCGTGCAAGGGCGCGCTGGCTTCCGCGGAGCTCCGTGCGCGAGCGACGGGAGCCGCTCGGCGGGGCGGGCGCACGGGTTCCGGCGACGGCTCGGCGGGCGGCCGCGCGGGTTCGGCAGACGGCGCGGCGGGCGTGGGTGTGCGGGCCAGTGCCGGCGCAGGTTGGGCCAACCGGGTGGCCTTGGCGGACGGCGCGGCGGGCGTGGGTGTGCGGGCCAGTGCCGGCGCAGGTTGGGCCAACCGGGTGGCCTTGGCGGACGGCGCGGCGGGGGCGGCTCTACGGGCGGGCCTCGCGGCTCGTCCGGCCGGCTGCTTGGCTTCGGCGGCGGCGGCGGCGGCGGACGGCGCGGCGAGGGCGGCCGTATGGGCGAGAGCCGGTGCTGGGGCGGCCGGCCGGGTGGCTTCGGCAGATGGCGCGGCGGGCGTCGGTGTGCGGCCGAGAGCCGGCGCTGGTTCGGCCGGCGAGGTGGTTTCGGCAGATGGCGCGGCGGGCGTCGGTGTGCGGGCGAGAGCCGGTGCTGGGGCGGCTGGCCGGGTGGCTTCGGCGGGCGGCGCGGCGGGAGCGGCCGTACGGGCGGGACCTACGGCTGGGGTGGCCGGCCGGGTAGCTTCGACGGAGGGCTCGACGCGGGCGGGCGCGCGCGCGACGACCGGCGGTTCGTCCGGCAGCGCAGCGAGGGCGGTCGCATGGGCGAGAGCCGGTGCTGCGGCGGCCGGCCGTGTGGCTTCGGGAGAGGGCGCGGCGGGCGTGGGTGTGCGGGCTTGAGCCGGCGCTGGGGCGGCCGGCCGTGTGGCCTTGGCGGGCGGCGCGGTGGGAGCGGCCGTACGGGCGGGACCTACGGCTGGGGTGGCCGGCCGGGTAGCTTCGACGGAGGGCTCGACGTCGGGCGGGCGCGCGCGCGACGACCGGCGGTTCGTCCGGCCCGCCGCTGCGCCTGCGCGAGCGCTCCGAGCCGGCTCGTGGACGGGTGACCGCGGCTGCTCGGCCGGTCGGCTGGGTCAGTTCGGCGGAGGGCCCGGCGCGGGATGGTCCTTCAGCGACGGTGGTCGCTTGGGCCGAGTCGGCGGTGGGCTCGGGGCGGGATGGCCTGCGACGGGCGGCGAATGCTCGTCCGGTGGCGGGGGAGGCCGCGGCGGTGGAGGACGCGCGGGCAACGCCGGCTGCTTGGCCGGTGGTGCTGCTGGATTCGCGGGACGGTGCGGCGTCGGGCGGCGTGTCAGCGCCGGAGCCTGCTTGGCCGCTGGGGCGGGCCGGTTCGGGGGATGGCCCGGCGCCCGAGGGCGTGCGGGCGACAGCGGCGGCTCGGCTGGCGGGATGTTCCGCTGGGCGCGCGGGCTCACCCGTGGGTTCGTCGCTGGCGGCGGGCGCTGCGCCGGTCGGGCGACTCGGGCGGTCGGACGGCTCGGCGTGGGAGCGCGCACGAGCGGCTCGGGGCTGCTCACTTCGCGTGGTGTCGCGACCGGCGGGCGTCCGAGCCACCTCGGTCGACGGCTGCGCGCCGGCGGCCGAATCAGAGCCGGGCGGCTGCGCATGCTCGCGGCGAACCGACTCCGTACCCGGCTGGTTGGCCCGGGCGGGCGGCTGCGCATGCTCGCGGCGAACCGACTCCGTACCCGGCTGGTCGGCCCGGGCGGGCGGCTGCGCATGCTCGCGGCGAACCGACTCCGTACCCGGCTGGTCGGCCCGGACGGGCGGCTGCGCATGCTCGCGGCGAACCGACTCCGTACCCGGCTGGTCGGCCCCGACGGACGGGCCGGGCCGCAGTCTCATCAGGGGGCCGCGGACCTGAGCGGGTGGCTGCTCCGCGATGCCCGGAGCCTCGTCTGCCGCCTCCAGCGCGCGATCGGCACCTGCCTCCCGGCGCGCCCTGTCGGCCGGGTCCTCAGCGCGCACCGGCTCAGGGCCGCCGGCCGCAAGTCGCCGCCGAGAAGCCGGCTCCTCTCGCGGCACCGACGCTGCGGGGCCTGCCGATCGGGCAGGCTCGGGGCTCGCCGAAGGAGTCTCAGCGGTGGTCGCAGTGCGACTGACGCTTCGTCGCGCCGCGCGGTCGACGGGAGCGTCGTCGCTCCCGTCACCGGCCGTGGGCTCGGCGCCGGCTGTTCGGCCACCCCTCGGCCGCGCTGGGGCATCCGGCGGCTGAGCGGGGCGCCGCTCCGGGATACCCGAGGTTTCTGGCTCTCCGCTCCCGAGCAACTCCGGTCCGCCATGGGGAGTTGCATCGCGAGGCGCCCGGCCCGGCCGAGCCGCGCTCACCGCCGCGTGCCGCGGAGGAGGCGACTCACCAGCGTGCGCCGCTCGCGCGGCACGGGCGGGCTCCGCCGGATCGGCGACGCTCGCGGAAGGCGTCCGACCGCTGGCCGCCGTCCGCGCGACCACGCGCCGCGACGAGGCGTTCGGCGGACGAGGTTGCGCACCGGTCGCTGCGCGCTCGGTGTCCGCGCGAGGTCGTTCGCCGGTCGGCTCTCGGTCGACGGTTGGCCCAGGTTGCGCACCGGTCGTTGCGCGCTCGGTGTCCGCGCGAGGTCGTTCGCCGGTCGGCGCTCGGTCGACGGTTGGCCCAGGTTGCGCACCGGTCGCCGTTCGCTCGGTGTCTGCGCGAGGTCGTTCGCCGGTCGGCGCTCGGTCAACGGTGGGGCGAGGTTGTGGAGTCGTGGTCGCTCGATCGAGGGTTGGGCCACGGTGCTGTTCGGGCGACGGTTCATTGCCGGGCGGCCGCCCGTGGACGGGTGCCGGACTTGGTGCGGGTTCGCTACTGGCGGACGTGCGAGAAGCGTCGGGGCTGTCGCCCACGAGCGTTCGCGCGCTCGCACGCCGGGACGAACCCTTGGGCGGAGGAGCTTGCGCACCGGTCGCCGCTCGCTCGGTGTCCGCGCGAGGTTGTTCGCCGGTCGGCGCGCGGTCGACGGTTGGGCGAGCTGGCCGAGCAGCGGTCGCTCGTTCGGTGGGCCGAGCTTGCGGAGTGGTCGAAGCTCGTTCGACGGTCGGGCGCGGTTGCGGAGTGGTGGTCGCTGGGTCGACCGATGGGCGGCGGTGCCGATCGGGCGACGCGTCATCGCCGGAGCGCCTCCCGGAGGCGGGTGACTGACGTTGTGCGGCTTCGCCATCGGTGGACGTGCGTGGAGCGGCGGGGCTGTCGCCCTCGAGCGTTCCATGGTCGGTGTCCGGCGTCCGTTGGAGCGTCGAAGAGGCTTCCGGCGCCGGCTCGCCACTTTGGCCGCGCTCTGGCGGGCTCGGCGAACGCACGGCTGGGCTCTCGGAGGACTTGTCGCGCGCGCCGGTCGACTTCTGCGGTGCCGTCGCGGGAGGCGGTGCGCCGTCCGGCTCGTCGTCGGGCCGCGGACGCGTCGCCGGCGCTGACGACGGACGGTTTTCATCCGCTGGGCGATGCGGGTCGGGCTGCCGCCGAAGGATCGGCGCCGGCTTCGCGCTGCGCCGCTCCGACTTGGACCGAAGGACCGCCGGCTCACTCGCAGGCGGCCTTGCGTCAGGTTGCGCGACGCCGGTCGGCTGCCCCGCGGTGCTGTCGGCGTCGCGTGGCGCCGATGCAGTCGGCGGTGGCGCCGATGCAGGCCCCTCCTCGACGCGCCCGCGTCTCACGACGCCCGGGGAGCCAGGCCGGGCTGCACGCGCCGCACTGCGCGGCGCGGCTGACGCGGGGGACAGGTGGCCCGCCGGCTGAACGGCGAGGAAAGGCGCGGCGTCCTCGGGGAACTCGCCGAGGAACAGCCACCGCGCGGCCTCGTCCGTCATGCCCGTGATCTGTGGCATCTCGGGCGGCGGTTCCGCCGGCGCGGGCGCCTCCCGTCGAGGCGCGAGACGCGTGGCCGCCGCCAAGCTCGCCGGCCGGCGGCGGCCGGTCAGCCGCGCGGCGAGTGCTCCGCCGCTCGCGCGCCACAGCGACAGCCGGCGGCGAGCCAGCTCCCGACCGAGCCAGGAGCCACCTTCATGCGGCCGGCCGGTCACGGCACACCGATCTCCTCGGCCGCGATCGCCGACGCATGCTCCAGGAACTGCCGACGGTCCGCGTGCTCGAGGTCGAGCAGCGCGTCGAGCGGCCAGTGGAGGTGGTGAGCGAGCCGGGCCACCTCCGCGATCAGCTCAGGCGGAGACGGCCGCGTCATTTTTCCGGCGGGCCGTCCTGGATCTGGCTCAGGTCGACCTCGAACTCGCTACGGCAGTCGGGGCACGACACGACCCCGACGAGCTCCCCGTCGGTGTTGATGCGCTCGTACAGACGCTGCAGGTGGTCGAAGTCGGCCGCGTACAGCTCCTCGACCACCTGCGGCGTCACGTCCGTCATCGCCCCGATCCGCGTGATGACCCGCGCGAGCAGCAGGACCGTCACGTACGCCTCGTTGCGCCGCACGGCGGGATCGCGCAATGGCTCGATCTCGTCGCGGGCTGTCGCGAGCCGCATCGTGCCCTCTCGGTGCACGGCGCCTGCGGCGTCGACATAGCCCAGCGGCAGCGTAAACGCGTACTCCGTCCGCATCAGTGCTACGCGCGTTCGAAGCCCTCGTGCGCGATCTCGAGCTCCTCGATGAGAATCTCGTTGCCAGCGGCGGTCAGCCCCGGCGCGCTGTACCGGCACGGCCACGCACGCACGAACTTGAACGTCATCACCGGCTTGCCCTCCCAGTCCACCACCTGGATGGTGCCGTCCTTGCGAGAGCTGGCGATCTTGCCGTCGACCACGTCCTTGCGCCACTGCCAGAGCTGCATCTGATTGTCGATGCCGCGCTTGAACGTGATGTTCGACCACTTCATCTGGCCCGGGAACTTCTGGATCATCGACTTGCCGTTGGCGTCCGCGGCCGTGTGCTCGACCACGTTGTGCTCGCTCGTCAGGCCGGAGCACTCCTTGAAGTACCCGGCGGCCTCTGCGCCTCCGAGGTTGAGCGTGAAGTGGTACGAGCCGGCGAGGTTCTCGTTGGGCATCGGCGTGCTCCTCTCTGGTCAAACGCGGTCGGCCGGATCACGCGCCCTCTCCGACGCCGACCTGGAACTGGCTGATACGGAAGACGATGAACTCCGCCGGCTTGACCGGCGCGATACCCACCTCGGTGGTCACCTGGCCCGCCTCGATCAGATCGGGAGGGTTGGTCTCCTCGTCGCACTTGACGTAGAACGCCTGATCGGGCGAGGCGCCGAACAGCGCTCCGTCGCGCCAGACGCGGGTGAGGAAGTTCGCCGTCGAGATCCTCAGCTGCATCCACAGCCGCGAGTCGTTGGGCTCGAAGACCGCCCACTGGGTCCCCTCCATGATCGACTCCGAGATGAAGTTCACGAGCCGGCGCACGTTGATGTAGCGCCACTCGGGGTCACTCGAGAGCGTCCTGGCCCCCCACACGCGGATGCCGCGCCCGGGGAAGGAGCGGATGCAGTTGACGCCGTTCTTGTTGAGCTCCGCCTGCTCGGCGGAGGTGACCTGGAAGCCGAGGCCGTTCGCGCGGCGCACGACTTCGTTGGCGGGCGCCTTGTGCACGCCGCGGCTCGTGTCCGTGCGCGCCCACAGCCCGGCGACGTGCCCGCACGGCGGCACCATGACCGGCTGGCTCGACGGGTCGAGCACCTCGATCCACGGGTAGTAGAACGTGGCGAACTTGGAGTCGTATCCGGCGGCGTTCATCCGCCAGTCGAGGACCTCTCCCGGCAGCATCCGAGGCGGGGGGTCGAGGATCGCCATCCGGTCCCCGGCGTTCTCGCAGGCGGCGATCATCTTGCCCTGCAGGTCGCGCAGGACGTCGTCGTTGTCGGCGGCGAACGCCATCAGATCGGGGACGCAGAGCATCGTGATCTCGTCGATCGCGCTCAGGCCGTCAAGGCCCGTCCGCCGCGCCACATCGCCCGTGACGTCGCCGGCGGTGATCGCCGCCCCGTTGGCCTTGTCGAGCGAGTACTCGCCGGCGGCCGGCGGACGGCGAAGGTCGGGCAGCGCCGCGTTGATCTCCTCGAGCCTGACGTACTTCGACTGCGTGTTAACCGTGGTCACGACGTTCCGCGGTCCCGGCTCCATCGTGAGACCCGTGAACTCCTCGGGCTCCTGCTTGCCCGACGTCACCACGACCCGGTAGGTCGTCTGCGCGCCCGGGGAGCCTCCGTTGCCGTTCGCGCCGCTCTCGCCCTCCGCGCCTGTCTCCTCCGAGAGCTCGACGGCCACCGGTTCCTCGGCGTCGGCTCGCGCGATCGCCCGCAGCGATTCGCCGCCCTGGGCGCCGGCCGCGGGCAGCGCGACGTGGCGGGCGCCGTCGGGGTCGCCGCCCACGCGGACGACCCAGCACATGCTGCCGCCGTTGTCGAAGAAGCCCGCCACCGCGTAGGCGAGGTAGGCCCCCTTCATGTAGGGCGATCCGTCGTCTCGGGTCGGATCGCCGAAGGTGCGTGCGAACTGGGTCCAGTTCGAGAGCTGCACGGGCGTGTTGAGCGGGCCGCCGGGCGCGAGTCCAACGAACGCGGCGACCGACGTCCCGACGCCCTCGATGGGCTTGGACGCCGACGGCACCTCCTCGACATACACCCCGGGCGTCAGGTAGCTGGGCATGACCCTCCTTCGCTGGTTCCCCCGCCGAACAGCTCGCCATGGAGGCGCTCTGCCGCCGGCGCGGGCACGACGCGCGGCGCCGAGGTGCCCGGGGCCAGCACCTCGATGAGTTCTTCGTCGCCGCGCCAGACGACGACCGTGGCCGCGGGCGCGACCGCGCGCAGGCGTTCCCTCAGCCCAGAGGGCCTGGGACCGACCACCACGGCGTCGGGCAGGCTCTCCGCGGCGCGTGCCACGAGCGTGTCCGCCTCGCTCCCGTGATCGACGACGGCGGCGCCGCCCTCCTGCAACGCCCGCGTGATGCCGACGCTCAGGATCGGATCGAGCGCTCCCAGGAGCACTCGTGGGGGGTCGCTCATCGCCTGCACAGATCCCGAGTCTCCGCGATCCCGGCGGGAGCGGGCGGGCAGCAATTCAGGAACGGTCCTTGCCCGAATGGACGGTGCGATTGCCCGTCAGGGCCGACCTACGGCGCCGCGGCCGTGAGCTCGAGGCCGCGGCCGGGCACGACGAGCTCCGCCTCGGTGACTGCGCCCCCGGGCGCGCGGCACTCGCACCGGTGGCTGCCGGCCGGCACGCCCGCGAACGTGAAGCGCCCGTCGGGCCCGGAGGTGGCCCATGCCCCGACGTCGGGCAGTACGACCCATGCGTCGGCCACCGGCTGGCCGTCAGGCGACCGCACGATGCCACCGCACCGGTGACGCTCGAACGGCGGTGTCCCCGCGTGCCGGTCGCCGACGCGCACGGTGTGTGTGCGTACCTCCGGCCCGCGCTCGAGCGTGACGCCGGGCACGATCGACAGCGTGACCACGTAGTCCAGCGAGACTCGGTAGCGCCCGCCGACCGCGGTCCAGAACTCGGCCTTGTGGTCGTCCTTCGGCTTGCCGATCCGCGTCATGATCGGACCCTGCGCGGCGGAGGCCTCGGCGAGCCGCCCGCCGAGAGCGGCGTCTGGGAGCCGCGTGTGCGCGAGCAGGACCGCGAGCGTCTGCGAGAGCAGGCGGTGCTCGTCCTCGGCCTCGCGCGTCCATGCGGTGACGGCGTACGAGCATTCGAGCCGCAGCGCCGGCCGCTCGAGCCGCGCCGGGCCGTTGCCGCGATGCTCGCTCCAGCCGCTGACGGACGCGTCGGCGGCCTCCCGGAGGTCATAGAGGAAGAGGTCGACCGTCGGCGCGGTCAGTCCGGCGGCCCACTGGTTGGTGGGAGCCTCGAACGACACCCGCGCGCCGTCGAACCCATGATCGGCGAGCTCAGCCTCGAGCAGCCGCCGCAGCGCCGCATCGAGGTCGGCGAGCATCGTGTTGAGCGGGACGTTGATCGTGGCGGGCACGCTCCGACGGTAGCCCAGCCCGCCGTCGCCGGACAGGGCCGTTCGGCTGCCCGATCGGGCAGGTCGCGCGCGATGACGGTCGGACGTCCTGTCGGGTTCGCGGCCCGGGGTTACGATGGCGCGGTGGGCGTCTTCCTCCGGCAAGGCGACAAGCTCATCCCGATGCGCGAGCAGGTCTTGCAGGCCGAGTCGGTCCTGGAACAGCTGCTGGCTGAGAGCCCCGCGCTCCTGGCGGGTGATGAGGAAGCCGACGGGCGGCGCTGGATCCTCGTCAGCCGGGCCGGCGACCAAGCCGGCCCCGATTACGTGTTCCTCGACGAGCAGGGAGTGCCGACGCTCGTCGAAGTCACTCGCAGCGCGGATCCGAACGCCAGTCGCGAGCTCGTCGGGCAGATGGTCGACTACGCGGCCAACGTCATCGCCTATCAGGACCCCGCGCAGCTCCGCGCGACGCTGGAAACGCGGTGCCGCGACCAGGGGCGGGACGTGCAGGACGTGCTGCGAGAGGACCTCGGCGTCGACATGGAGCCCGGCCATTACTGGGAGCACGTCCGGGTCAATATGAGCGTCGGAAGGCTGCGCCTCATCTTCGCCGCGGACGCCATCCCGGCGGATCTCCGCCGGATCGTCGAGTTCATGAACGAGCAGATGAGCCCCACCGAGGTGCTGGCGCTCGAGATCAGGCAGTACGTGGAAGACGGCGGGCGGCAGCACACGCTCGTCTCCCGCCTGTTCGGCTGGACCGCTGCCGCGCAGCGACGCAAGGGCCGCGGGTCGGCCCAGGCGACATTGACCTGGGAGGACTTCCGGCGCATCCTGCCGAGGCCGCAGTTCGAGGTCGCGCAGGCGCTCGCCCGGGAGCTCGAGGCGGCCATCATGCACCGCGGGCTCGACTGGAAGGCCGAGCTCCGCCGCTCGGCGGTCGCCTATCAGCGCGCCCGCGGGTACACCGTGGTGCTGATCGAGCTCGCTGCGGAGGCGCCGGTGCGGCTGGCGATCAAGCTGCCCGATGAGCCGCGTGCGCTGAACCTCGCCGACCCCTATCCGGACCTGCTCGACGAGTGGAATCCGACGACGCGCGAGTGGAGCTGGCAGATCGCGTCACCGGACGAGGTGCCCGAGGTCGAGCGGGCGATCGAGATCGCGGAGCGCTACCACTCCGCCTCCGGCTCCGGGAGGTTCGCCAAGACGCCGGTTGCGACGGCCGACGCGTGATCGACCGATGCGCGACCAGGTTCACCTGAACGACGAGCGGGTCCGGGCCGAGCGGGAGCCGCAGCCCGCGCTGCGCGAGGCGGAGCCGCTCAAGCGGGCCGTGGCGATCCAGCGCACCGCCGGCAATCAGGCGTTCGTGCGCATGCTCGCCCGCGTGAAGACCAAGAAGATCGGCGGCCGCAAGGTGCAGTACGCCGAATCCGAGGCGGAGGCCATCGAGCTCTGTCGGAAGGAATGCCAGACGCACGAGATGAACTGGGATTCCGACATTCCGGCCGGAGCCAAGACGACGATCCTGACGTACGCCCAAGCACCGGAGATCGACAAGTTCCCCGCGGGACTGCCCGCCGCCTATGAGCTGATCATCTCCGAGAAGCGCGAGGCCGAGAAGCGCGCGGAACGCCGGAAGCGCCAGGAGGAGATGGACGAGGACGACAGCGACTACAACGTGCTGTTGCCGATGATCGACGACGACGACCTCCTCACGGCCTGTCTGAACTGGATGAAGGACGACTACGTCGCGGGGGCCAAGGGGAAGGTCAACCACACGCTCGGCGGCACGTACACGCGCACAGCGATCTCAACCGCGGTCGCGACTTGGCGCCGCATCGACGAGGGCCTAGGCCTGAAGGTCATGTCGAACGCGCACGGGTACCCCGTGGGGAACAAGAACCCGCAGGTCGGCGACACGTTGGACCGCCGGGGCGAGCAGGGCAACATCATCGCGCTGTGGAACGGCACGAAGATGAACATCCACGTCAACCCGAGCGATTGAGAAGTCCGGCGTCGTGAAGGCAACGCCGATCCTCCAGTAGCGCAGCGAGCCGCGGTCGTCACGGGCGCGCGCCGACGCGGATGAGGCGGCGATCCGACAGCTGGGGTGGAGGTGGCCACACCACCCGGCGGTGGCCGCTTTCAGATACTCCACCGGTCTGACATCCGCCCCGCTCCTCCCCAGGGGCGTCTCTCCCTCCCCAAAGGAGCTCTATGAACGCGCTGTCTGCCGGCCGTGCGCGGCCGGTCATCCTCGCGTGCGCGCTTGCCGTCTTGGCAGCGGCGCTCGCCTTCTGTGCGGCGCCATCCGCGCACGCCTTCAAGCCGTACACGCACAACTTCACCGGCGATCGCGCGTGGGAGGACGTCACCGACGACGGCCACGTGACGATCGACGGTCGCGAGTACGCGGTGCGCCCTGCGGTGGTCGCCGCGCTCACGAACAACCGCCCCTACTACAACGCCGGCGTGGTCGGGCCGGATGGCTTCCCCGATCTGGTCTACGGCCAGTCGGTCATCCACCCCGAGCAGACGGGCAAGTGGCTGCGCCACATCCTCAGGAAGGCCTGGGAGGCGCAGGACGATCCGTCCTATAGCACCGCCCAGAAGGGCCAGATCCTCGCCTTCGCCTACGGCTACCTCACGCACGCCGCGGGCGACATGTGGGCGCACACGCTCATCAACGACGTGGCCCAGGGCGTGTTCCCGTCCATCGGCGAGATCCTCTCCGACAAGGAGTCGGCCGAGATCGCGATCCGCCACATCATCGCCGAGGGCTACATCGGCGACGCGACGCCCGGCTACGACGGCAACGAGGATCGCACCCTGATCCCCGGCGAGGTCAACGAGGACGGCAACCCCGAGGTCAGCAACAACGGCTCGCCGCACATCCCGTACGCCGCGCCCAAGCGCTTCATCTACGAGACGCTCATCGACCCGCACAACCCGCTCCCGGTGGGCACCTGCGGCGACGGCAAGGACGACGACAAGGATGGGACGGCGGACGATGGCTGCCCCGGTGGTCCGGCGCCGGTCGACGGCGGGCCGGACGAGAACGGCGACGGCAAGCCGGACGGTAACGGCGCCGAGCCCAAGCGCGGCGCGCTGATCGACTTCTTCCTCGACATGCGGGCGAAGCTCCAGCTGGCCAGGGCGCGCTACTTGGACGACGCGAAGACCCTCGACTGCCTGATCGGATCGCCGGGCTGCATCCCCGTCGACGAGGAACTGACCGTCCAGACCATCCGCGGCGAGCAGAAGACCTCGTACAAGCGGTGGAAGTGCGTCATCGTCCTCTGCCCGCCCGACCTCGTCCTGGACGGTCCGAGCGACACGGTGATCAACCTGCTCGTCACGGCCTACCTCGACAACTGGATCGACGACGTCGACTCCGGCCTGAAGAACTGGAGCGACCTCGGCCTCGCCTCCACCAAGGCGCTGTTCGATCCGCGCTCGATGCGCGAGGCGCAGGACCACATCTGCCGCATCAAGCCCGACGACGAGTTCTCGGCCTCGCGCACCGAGTGCGAGGACGGCGTTGGCTACATCGACGCCCTCGTCGGCTACGAGGCCGACGCCTTCATCAAGGACCACCTGATCTCGATGCTCGGCGCGCCGGACGCCGTCGGCGACGCCGCCACGCTGCTCGGCGAGCTCTCCGACACGATCACGGACATCTTCGGCCCCGCGCTGAACCCGCTCGACGAGGCGATCGACACGGTCGAGCAGTTCGCCAAGGACAAGATCAAGGAGGCGATCGAGGAGGAGCTGCACCTCGACCTCGACCAGCTCAAGAGCTTCGTGACCTCCCCGACGCACTGGATCGGCGTGCAGTCGGTCTCTCTGACGCTGCCCGGCATCGGCACGCAGCAGGTCGATCTGTTCGAGCCCGGCACGCACGAGAAGCTCGACGCGCTGATGAACCTGCCGGCCGATCACCACGAGAACCAGCAGGTCACGCTGCCGGGCGTCGGGACGATCCCGAGCACCGGCCTCAAGGACGATGCCGTCTTCGACCAGGAGAACTTCGCCGCCTACCGCAACACGGTCCAGAACGCGAAGCTGCTGCTGCTCGACGGTGACGGCCTCAACGCCGCGCTCGGTGACATGCTCGCGGCCCGCGGTGACATCAAGGGCGGCGTGTCGACCTACCAGGACGGCGCGACCGTGCCGGCCAACCTGATGGTCGATCAGCTCTCGGGCGACAAGCCGTGGCTGCGCTCGATCGACTCCGACCATTCGTGGCGCAAGGACGGCCGGCCGCGCTTCTGCTCCAAGGACGACGCGGACTGCCCGGGCGGCTCGGGCGCCACGCCGCGCCTGGAGAAGTTCGACGCCGGCAACGACACGTTCCCGATCTGGGAGTCGTGCCTGCTGCGCCCGACGTTCTCCACGATCTACAAGGACTGGGAGAACGGCGGGGCGCAGTTCCCGGCGCTCGGCGACCTCTCGTCTTCGGACCCGACCGACGCGGACGCCCCGGCGGCGACGCTGTCGCTCGGCGGAACGACGTTCACCAAGAACGGCGTGACGTACGTCGCCGCGAACAACAAGTTCACGGCCGGCGCGACCGACGCGGTCTTCACCGACGCCCGCATCCAGGCCCAGTACCGGATCTTCAAGGCCGGTCAGGGCGCGGGCGAGTGGGTCGACATCGCTCCCAACGGGACGTTCTCGATTCCCGCCGACGCGGGTGACGGCCTCTACAAGGTCCAGATGCGCACGGCGGACCCGTGCCACACGTTCGACGCGACGGACGACCTCGACGCCGGGACCCCGGTGACGCGCGAGGTCTTCCTCGACACCACGCCGCCGGAGATCACGTTCACGACGCCGTCGCCCGAGGGCGTGCTGTTCGACTCGGACGACTTCAGCAAGATCGGGTACACGGTCACGGACGCCGGCTCGGGCGTGGACGACACCACGGTCAAGGCGACGCTCGACAGCGCCGCCGCGGCCAACGGGCAGGTGCTCGACATGTTCCTGCTCGCGCCGGGCACGCACGCGATCATGGTGGCCGCCGCCGACAACCTCGGCAACGCGGGCGACAAGACGCGCACGTTCGAGCTGCACGCGACGGCGGTGAGCCTGCGCAACAACATCGACCGCGCGCTCAGCGAGGGGCTGATCACCAAGGAGAGCACGCACAAGGTGCTCTCGATCACGCTCGACCTCGCGGTCGGCAACCACGCCGGTGGCCGCCATGACCTCGAGCACAACACCATCGACGCGTTCGCCGAGCAGGTCGACGGCCAGCTCGGGAAGGCGATCGACAGCGCGACGGGCCTGCGCCTGATCGCGTTCGCCGACGACCTCGTCGCCACGAACGGCTAGCTCACACGGGGTGCGAGGCCGGACGGGGTCCGGCCTCGCCCGCCCCTACTGCAGATATCGCTCGACCGTCGACTCGTCTCGGACAGCGGCGTCGTTGGGATCCGCGCCGGCGGACCGCAGCGCTCGGCGCTGGCGGAGGAGATCCCAGCAGCGGTCGAGCTCGACCGCCACCTCCTGGAGCCGTTCACGATCGCCTTCGAGCGCGGCGGGATCGCTGCTGTCATGTTGCTCGCGGGCACGGAGCTCGTGCTCTTCGCCCACGAGGCGCTCGATTCGTGCGGAGATGCTCTCGTCGGTCATTCGCGTTTCCCTCTGGCCGGATGTCGGGATGGGGCTCACCTTCGCGCGACGAACGCGACCTCGTCGACGTAGCACCAGCTCCACTCCTCCCCGGGCTCGGCAGACCGGGCGATCGGGTGCTCCGCGGTGCGGGCGTGCGCCGACGCGTGGCGGTTGGGCGAGCTGTCGCAGCAGCCGATGCGACCGCACGTCTGGCACATGCGCAGGTGCACCCACGTGCCGCCGGTGGCGAGGCAGTCCTCACAGCCCGCGATCGAATCGGGGAGTTCGAGTAGCTCGATGCGATCCAGGTGCGTGCAGGTGGGGCTCATCGCGTCCTAGGGTCGCAGGTGACGCGGTGATCTGTCGTCAGCCGAGGACCGTGCGCCCGTACTGCACGAGGGCCAACGCGAGGCTGCCCAGCGCGGCCGTGGAGAGGACGGCGCGGACGACGTTCCACGCGACCCATCGTGCCTCGTCGAACCGCTCGCGCACGGCCGCGAGCCAGATCCATATGCGTTCGTCCACGTCAAGGCGGCCCCGAGTCGTAGCGGCGATCGGACGATCGCGGGTCCCACTTGGAGACGCTCCACCGGTCGGTGACGATCACGACATGCGCGCGCAAGCCGTCGGCAGGTACGAGCTACTGCGGGAGCTGGGACGCGGCGGCGTCGCGACCGTCTACCTCGCCCGGCAGACCGACCTGGGCCGGCTCGTCGCGCTCAAGGAGCTCACCGCGCTGCCGGTCTCTGATCCCTTGACCGCGCGGCGCTTCGTCCGCGAGTCGCGGCTCGCGGCGTCGCTCAACCACCCGAACGTCGTCACGGTCCACGACTTCTTCGAGGACAACGGGACGCCGTACATCGCGATGGAGTACATCGAGGGCGGGTCCCTGCGCCCGCACATGCACGGGCTTGGATTCGCGCAGGCGGCGAAAGCGCTCGAAGGCCTCCTGGCCGGTCTGGCCTTCGCCCACGAGCGCGGGATCGTCCATCGCGACCTCAAGCCGGAGAACCTGATGGTCAGCGGGGACGACCGCCTGAAGATCGCCGACTTCGGGATCGCGAAGGTGACCGACGAGGCGCACGTGACGGCCGCGCTGACCGTGACGGGAACCACGATCGGGACGCCGAGGTACATGGCGCCGGAGCAGGCGCTGGGACGCGAGGTCGGTCCCTGGACCGACCTCTACGCGGTCGGCGTGATCGCGTTCGAGCTGCTCGCCGGGCGGCCGCCGTTCGACACGAGCGGGGCGCCGATGGCGATTTTGCTCCGCCATGTGAACGAGCCGCCGCTGGAGCTCGCGACGGTCGACCCGTCGGTGGACCCGCGGCTGTCCGACTGGATCGCGCGGTTGCTCGTGAAGGAGCCCGAGGGCCGGGCACAGAGCGCCGCAACGGCGTGGCTCGAGCTCGAGGAGATCGTGCTCGACCGGCTCGGACCGCGCTGGCGACGGACGACGACGCTGCCGGTCACGGCCGGCGTCCGCACGCCCGCGACGCTGGCGGGCGATTCGACGGTGATGCCGCGGTTGCCGCGCCCGCGGGTGGCAACCACGGCCGCCGCGCGGCGGAGCCGGCCGGGCGGCGGGCTGCGCGCCGCGCGGAGGCTCCTGCTCGCAGGCGCGCTCGTGGCCGTGCTGGCGGCGGGGCTCTCGCTCGGCAACGGGTCCCGTACTCCGGAGCGACCCTCCGGTGCCGTGCCGGCGGCCGCACGGTCGGCACCGCGCGACGCCGCGCCTCCCGCCGACCCGTCAGGGATCGGCGACTCGCAGTCGGACGATCCGAGCGACGACGAGCCCGACGGCGGCGAGCCGTGAGCTCCCGTCGTCAGCGGGTCCGGACCTGATCCGGCCGGATCGCGGCCAGGACCTGCGTGTGGCCGTTCTTGTAGCTCTCCTGCGCCTCGACGGCGAGGAACAGAGCGGTGCCGGGACGATCCACCTCGGCGGCATCGCGCTCGAGGGCCACGCGCGCCCGCGCGACCGCGCGCTCGTCCGCGGGTGAGTCCTCGGGCTGCGCGACCGCCGGGTCGAAGCGGCGACCGCCGGTGAACTGCTCGGCGTAGTAGGGCTCCTTGAGGCTCGAGACCTTCACCACGTCGCCGGTATGAGGGGCGTGGAGGAACCGGTTGCCGCCGAGCGACATCCCGACGTGGTGGACGTAGCCCGTCGCGTCGCGGAAGAAGACGAGGTCGCCGGGGAGCAGGTGGCGGCGGTCGACCTTCGTGGCGCCCTCCGCGAGGATCTGCTGGTCGGTGACGCGCGGGATCCGGATTCCCGCCTCGGCGTACGCCCACTGGACGAGCCCCGAGCAGTCGAACCCGGTCCTGGGGGACGAGCCGCCCCATTGGTACGGCGTGCCGAGGTACTTCCTGGCCTCGGCGAGCGCGGCACGAGCATGGGAGCCGGAGTGGATCGCGGCACCGTCGACGAGCTCTTCCACCGGCGGCCGCGCGCGGCGCAGCAGGTCGCGCGCCTCGTCGAGGCGCTCCTGGTAGCGGCCGCGGTACTGCTCGGCCGGGCGCTCCACATCGGCGATCCACTCGCCGTAGCCGCCGCCGTCGCCGGCACGGCCGCCGACCTGCTCGGCGTGGTCGAGAAACCAGTCGAGCTGCAGCTCGGGGCGGTCGGCGTAGCCGGCATAGTCGCCGCGGTTCCAGATGCTCACGCGCATCTGGAAGAACCCCACGGAGTCGGCGTCGCCGCCGGGAAGGTTCCGCAGTCCGGACTCGACGAGCGCCGCCATCACGGGCAGCTCCGGAGGCAGGCCGCGGCGCTGCGCCTCGCCGGCCATCCAGAGCGCGATCTGCTCACGCGGGGCGTCGTCGCCGGGGTACGTCGGCGTCGACGTCGCCGAGGTCGGGCACGGCGCCGCCCTCGTCCGGCTCGCCGGAGTCGTCGGGCGCGTCGGCCGTCGGACGCGTCGGGCTCGTCGGGCTCGTCGGGCTCGTCGGGCTCGCCGGACTCACCCTCGACGACCTCGTCGTCGGTGAGGTCGTCGACGTCGGGCCCGACTTCGTCCGGCTCCTCCTCGTCCGGCTCGTCCTCATCCTCGTCTTCGTCGTCGTCCTCGTCGGGCTCGTCTTCGTCGCCGGAATCGTCAGAGTCGCCGGAGTCGTCGGTGTCGGCGGAGTCGTCGGTGTCGGCGGAGTCGTCGGTGTCGGTGGAGTCGTCGGTGTCGGCGGAGTCGTCCGTGTCGCCGGAGTCGTCCGAGCCGGTCGAGGCCTCCGTGTCGTCGGCGTCGCCCGCGTCGTCGGAGCTCGGCGAGCTGTCCACGTCGCCGGAATCGTCCGGGTCGGCGACGAGGTCGTTCGCCGCGACCGACGGGTGGCCGCCGCCGGCCAGGTGGTCGAGGGAGTCGTAGACGCTGATGCCCTCGACCGCGGCGGCGAGCATCGCCCCGGCCAGGCTGGACTTCGACTCGCGCAGCTCGAGCGTCTCGAACGCGCGCCCTTCGACGGGCTCGAGCCCGGCCTCGCGGGCGGCCGCCTCCGGGTCGCGACGGAAGCGCGCCCGGAACGCCGCGTCCGCGAGCACGCGCTCGATCAGGCGGGCAGCGGACGCTTCGCGGCTCAGCGGACGCCGTCCTCGATGATCCGGCGCAGTGCCGCGGCTGCCGTCGGATCTCGCTGGACGTCCCAGTCGACCACGCCGGTCGTGCCGGTGCGGTGCGCCTTGCCGCGGCTCGGGAGCTGCGACCAGAACACCGCGCGAACCCACGGCATCCCGCGCAGCATCCGCCGCAGGTCGCGCAGCCACACGTCACGGCCGTCGTACTCGGTGTTGGTCTCGGCGAGGATGACCGGCTTGCGGAACGACCGGCGGAGCGCGCGCAGCCGCGGCGCGAAGCGAGCGACGGTGTAGTCCTTGTCCCCGCCGAAGTCGATCATCGTCGACCCGACGGCGTCGACGTAGCGGCTCCCCGGCCAGTACCGGCGCGCCGCTCGCAGCCACCTGGCCTCGCGCTCGTAGAGGTTGGCGTTCACCGACCACACGAACCGCACGTTGTCCGCGCCGGCCACGCCGAAGAGCCGGACGACGCGCCGCCACGCCCAGCGATACGCGCGCGCGTCGCGGCTCCACGGGTACCAGTAGCCGTTCATCTCGTGCGCGTAGCGCAGCCACACGGTGCCCGGGTAGCGGGCCAGGCTCCGCGCGAACCGCATGATGTAGCGGTCCTGCGCACCGCGCGCGATGTCGATGTTGCGGTAGCCGGGCTGCGGCTCAGACTGCGCGTCGACGCCGAGCGCGGCGGGCACCGGCGTCCACGGCTCCCAGGCCACGAGCATGCGGTGGACGCCCTGCCGCCGGCTCTCGGCCGCGTACTCGTCGAGGGTGCGTCGGCGCGAGAACGCCTCGAACTTGGCGATCGCCTGCGGCGCGGCGCCGATCGCGCGCGCCCAGTCGTCGACGTGCCAGGGATCGACGTAGACGCCGAACACGCGCGCGGGACGGCGCGCCGGCTCGTAGTGCGTGAGGCCCGCAGAGGGGGCGGCCGCACGCGCCTGCGCGCCTTCGTCCAGCGCATGCTTCGCGGGCAGGGCGAGGACGACGAGCAGCAGGAGCGTCGCCGCGCCGGTGAGCGCGTTGAGCGTGAGCAGGCGCATGACGGGAGCCTCGCGCGTACCGGGCCACGCGCAATCGGTTCTGCTGATCGTCGGATGCGGGCGGCCGATCGGATGGCTCGCACCTATCGTCCGATCACCGGCTCGTGTTGCCGTCGCGGGTGGTCGGCCGCACTCTCGGAAGACCATGACGATGACTGGCATGCCCGGCGAGGTCGGCGACCTCGAGATGATCAACGGCACACGCGCGGTGCTCGAGCTGCTCGCCGCCAAGTGGAGCGTCGACATCCTCTATCTGCTCGCCACCGGCACCCGGCGCTACACCGAGGTGCTCTACGAGGTCGGTGAGATCTCCAAGAAGACGCTGACCCAGACGCTGCGCTCGCTCGAGCGAGGCGGCCTGGTCGCACGCCGCGTGGGGACCGAGGTCCCCGTGCGCGTCGAGTACTCGCTGACGCCGCTCGGCTGGAGCCTCACCGGGCCGCTCATGGCGATGTACGAGTGGGCCGCGCAGCACCTCTCCAGCGCTGATCCGCACGGCGTGCGGCTGGCCGCCTGACCACCAGAACCCGAGGAGCTCCGATGCATCGACGTCTCCTGTCCATCCTCGCCGCGGGCACGATCGCGCTCGGCGCGACCGCATCGCCGGCGCTTGCCGGCTCCGACGGCTGCTCCGGCGGCGACTGCCGGGCCGAGAAGTCCCCGGCGTCGGTCGTCCCGGTCGTGCCGACTCCGGTCGGCCCGTCGGCGCTCACCGCACGCCAGACCCGCACGTTCGGCCTCGCCGAAGACAGCGTCCCGCAAGGCGCCGTCGCGGCGGGCGAGGGCGGGGAAGCCGAGGACGGCTCCGACGGCGTGCTCTTCGGCCTCGCCGGCGGGGTCCTGCTCACGCTCGCCGCGGGAGGTCGCCTGATCGTCGTCGCCCGCCGGTCGACGTCATGAGCCGGCGTTTCGCGACGCTCCTCGGCCTCGCCGCGGTCGTCCTCGGCCTCGCGCTGCTCGTCGGCGTGGTCGGCACGGCGTCGCACGACGACGACGGCGGCGACGGCGGCGCACGGCGGGTCGTGCGCCATCTCGACGTGCAGCCAGGTCGCACCGTCATCCCGCCGGCGCCGCCGGCCAAGCACGTCGCGATCCCGGTCCGCATCGAGGTCCCGGCGATCGGCGTGCGCGCGCCGATCATCAAGCTCGGCCTGAACCGCGACCGGACGCTCGAGGTCCCCAAGGACTTCGGCGACACCGGCTGGTGGTCAGGCGGCCCGCGTCCCGGCGAGCGCGGCCCGGCGGTCGTCGTCGGCCACATCGACTCGCACACGGGCCCCGCGGTGTTCTACCGGCTCCGCGACCTCGACCCGGGCGACAGGATCGTGGTCGTGCGCCGCGACGGCACCCGCGCACGCTTCACCGTCGAGGGCAGCGAGCAGTACCCGAAGGACGACTTCCCGACCGCCCGTGTCTACGGCCGCACCAAGCGTCCCACGCTCCGCCTGATCACGTGCGGCGGCGACTTCGACCAGTCGACCGGGCACTACGTCGACAACACGGTCGTCTACGCGCGCGCGACTACCTAACGGCCGCCGGCGAGCGTCGCAACGACGCTCGCCGGCGAACGTCAACTGCGCTGGGTGGGGAGGTGGCGGAGCGAATGCGCGCCGAGTGCTCAGTTGATGGGCCTCAGGCGTATTAACCGAGCACTCGACCGCCGAGTGCTCAGTTTTCGCCCCTCAAGGCGGAAAAGTCGACACTCGACCCGCGGGGCGGCCTCCCTCAATGCCGAAGTTCGTCCCTAGGCGAGCAGCTCCGCGAGCGTGCGGCCACTGATGACCGACTCGAGCCGCTCGGCGACGATGTCCGAGCCCGGTCGTGCCTCGTCGTCGCGGCGCTTGATCAACAGCCACTGTGGCTTGGCGCCCGAGCGCGTGCGTTGAAGCGCGAACCCGCCGCGCAGCTTCTTACCGTGCAGGACGAACACCGCGTGCCCGCGGTCGATGGCCTCAGGCCAGGCGACGCGTCCGCCCTGCTCGTACGTGCCCCGGTCCCACACGATCACACCCCCGTCACCGAGCGCGCCCTCGAAGTCGTTGTGGTCCATGGCATGGTCCTCGACCTGCACGGCCAGGCGCTTGTCGGCCGGATCGAGTGACGGTCCCTTGGGCACCGCCCACGACCGCATCACCCCGTCCACTTCCAACCGCAGGTCGTAGTGGTGCGCGGTCGCCTGGTGCTCCTGCACGACGAACACCCCGGCGCTCACGCCGCGCACCGCGAACTGCTCGTGACCCTCCACCCGCGCGCTCTCGACCCCAACCGAGTCACCGAGGAACGCAACCAGCGCCTGGACCGCCTCAAGCGAGCCCTCGGCGTGGATCTCACCCGTCGGCCGCACCCAGCCCATCACCGCCAGCTCACGGGCCTTCGCGACCACAACCGCGACATCGATCCCGTCATCGACGCTCGCGCGCACCGCCCGACCGCGAACCCGCGACGCCATGCACACGAGCGTAGCCCGCCGACCTCGCACGAGAAGCTCCGATCAGGCGGGTCCGGTGACCCGCGCGCCCTGGCGTCAGCGCCCGGCGGTGCAGTGGTCCGTGTCGGGGCAGACGCGGAGCACTCGCATCCGCGGCTCGCCGCCGCGGCGGCGCAGGCTGAGCAGGAGCGACGCCGCGTTGTTGTCGTAGGACGACTCGAGGAGGCGGTGGTCGGCGTTCACGACGTGGACGAGGACGTAGCGGCCGGAGGGCAGTCCGTTGAGCGGCAGGTACTGACCCTCGAGGTTCGCCACGTAGTTGTCGCCGTAGCCGGGCGAGATGCCCTCGCGGACGCCGAGCAGGCCCGGCCGGTCGAGGCCACAGCGGCTCCGGTAGACGGGCTCGAGCGGCTTCGCGGGCACCACGCGCGTGCGCACGGGGTACCGGTCGCCGAGGCAGAAGCCGGACTTGCGGTCGGCCACCACGGCCTCGCCGCTGCCCGCGCGCCGCAGCTCGTAGCGGTCGAACCCGAGCAGGTGCCAGTGGCGGTGGTCGGGCGAGCGCACGTAGCGCAGCGCGCCGACGCCCGCGACGACCGCGCGCGGGCTGTCAGCGTTGACGACGACCTGGTCGCCGGACATCGTCCGCTCGCCTGGGTCGGGCCGCTTGCCGTCGATGATCAGCGGGCCGGCGCCGACGTTGCGCACGGCGGAGTCGAACCCGAGGCGCCACCCGCTGCGGGCCTTCGTCAGCACGAGGCCGGTCGGCGTCTCCTGGTCGAGATCGGGGAGCAGCGGCTTCCCTTCGGAGGCAGTTCCGCCGGCCGCGAGCGCGGCGGGCACCATTGCGGCGATCGCGGCCACAGCGGGGAGGAGGCGCAGCAGCGAGCGGTTCATGACGAGGACTCTCCGGGCATGGCGACCAGCGTCTCCGGCACGGGCTCCGGCCGCAACAGGGACGAGCGAAGCCCCGATCGCGCCGGCCGATCGCTGCGGCTGCCCCACTCCTGGTGGAACATCGTCGCGAAGGCGGCGATCCGGATCGGGACCATCACGAACGTGATCTGCAGGACGAACAGCGGCAGCCGGGCGAGGTCGCGCGGGACCCGGCGCACGTGCGCCGTCTGGCGCAGGCCGATGCTGGCCAGCATGCCGAGATAGCCCAGCGGCAGCTCGACCGCGAGCGGCAGACCCGTCGCGTCCGCATGCCCGCTGAGCGTACGGCCGATCGCGAGGGCCGCCACCGCGTACAGCGCGAACGGCGTCAGGATGTCGGTCGCGAAGCTCAGGAACGCGACCGGCTTGCGCCAGAGCCAGCGCAGGCTCAGCAGCGTCTCGCGCTGGCTCGAGCGGCCCCAGCGCAGCTGCTGGCGCCAGAACGACCGCCAGTCCGACGGCGCGTCGGTCTCCACCAGCGCCGTCGACTGGTAGACGGTCCGCCAGCCGGTGCGCAGCAGCTCGTTCGTCAGCACGCGATCGTCGCCCACGTGTTGGGGGATGCCGAACACGGTCTGGCGCACGAGCCGTTCGACGGCCGGCTCGAACGCCGAGCGCCGGTAGGCGATCGTGCGCCCCGCCAGGCAGCCGACCTGGCCGAACACCGACTGCGCGGGGACCGTGAGGTGGTAGCGGATGTCCTCCATCCAGTTGGCGAGCCGGCGGACGGGGTTGTCGCCGACGTCGAAGATCGCCTGCCGCGGCGTGACGCCGCCGACCCGCGGGTCGGCGAACGGCCGCAGCATCTCGCTCAGCGCCCTCGGCGCCCAGACGGTGTCGGAGTCGAGCACCACCACGACGTCGGTGCTCGGGTCGCTTTCGCGCAGACCGGCGGCGATCGCCATCCGCTTGCCGGCCTTCGGCACCCGCAGGACGCGGTCGGAGTACTCGCGGGCGACGGCGGCGATTTCGGGATCGCTGCCGTCGACGACGACGATCAGCTCGGTCGGCCCGTTCGCGACGACGCTCGCCAGCGACCGCCGGAACACGGCCTCGGACTCGTTGTAGACGGGAACGATCACCGACGTCGCGGGCTCGGGGAGGGCAGCGTCCGACGGCCGGTAGCGCCGAGCCGCAAGCGCCTTCGCCGACCACAGGACCCAGACGTAGATGAAGAAGCCCATGTAGACGGTGAAGCCCCGATCGTGTCCGAGCGACTCGTGAAGGTCGCGAAGGAAGCTGAACATCGCTCCGATGCTCCCGCCTCGCGCGCCCGCGGCAATCGCGATTCACGATGGCTGGATCGTCCCGAACCGGGGATTCCGCGGGGTGCCCTCGTGGGGCGCGGCATGGCCTAGCTTGGCCCGACGGCGGCCAGAAACGTCGCCGATCCGTTCCTCCCCGACAAAGGAGTCTCATGCGCTCCCTCCGAGCCGCACTCCCAATCGCAGTTGCCGCGACTCTGATCGCGGTCGCGCCGGCTGCGGCCGACGCGAAGGCGCCGGCCAAGGCGAAGGCAGCCGGCAGCGACGTCGTCGAGCTCACGTACCCCTCGCTCGTGCAGGTCCGCATCGGGCGCACCGAGCGTGCGCTCGAGCGCGCCACCCGCAAGATCGAGAACGACAAGCCCGTCGAGGCGGCCACGACGCTGAAGGTCGTGCGGCGGCAGCTTGCCGCCGCTTGGCGCGGCGCCAAGTACGTCGTCCGCACCGCGCCGCTGCCGCCTCCCGCCGAGGACGCCCGCGTCCGTGCCCGCAAGTCCCAGGCCCCGACGTATGCCTCGCCGCCGGAGACGGCGTTCCGCGTGCTCACCCTGCAGCACGACGTCGCGTCCGCGATGGTCGCCCTCATCGACGGCTCCCACGGCACCGGCCTCAACGCGCTTTCGACGACCCTGAACCAGGTGAACAACCGGCGTGACCAGGCGCTGCAGTACATCCTCAGCGTCGCGCCGCCCGTCGTCGAGGAGCCCGAGGACCTCGCCCTGGCTCGCAAGAGCCAGGAGGAAGAGGACGCCGCCCCGACGTTCGACACCGTGATGCCGCCGTACGCGACCGAGCTCGACGACGAGCTCCAGGCGATGAACGGCACGCTCCTCGACGCGACCGACCTCACGGCCGGCGGCCGTCGTGTCCTGAACTCGGCGAACGCCCAGGTGTTCCGGACCAAGGCGGTCGTCAGCGCCAACTGGCCGATCGTTCCCGCCGAGGACTGAGCGGGCCCGAAGCTCCCGAACGCGAGCGGCCGGCGCCCTGCCGGCCGCTCGCCTTGGTGCTCACCATGACCGATCCAACCCTCAGCTCTGTGATCGCCCAGTTCGTCGGCTCGGCCGTCACCGCCGGCGAGCGGCGCGAGCGCCGCGCCGCGCTCAGCCATGTCGATGCCGAGCTCGGCACGATGCGGATGGGCGCGATCCGCACCCGCAACCTGACGGCGATGCTCGACGACCTGGACGAGGCCGGGCTCAGCGCCCGGCGCCAGGACGCGGTCGTCGAGGCGTTGCACTCGCTGTACGCGTTCGCCATCGGCCGCGGGCTCGTGGCCGATGATCCGACCTCCGGCGCCGCGGCCGTCGCCACACCGACGCCGATGCCCACGCCCACGCCCACGCCCACGCCCACGCTGACGCCGATGCCGGCGCCCACGGCCACGCCAACGCTGACGATGCTGACGCTCGGAGCGCGCGTGGCCGCCTGGACCGCGTGGGCGATCGCGATCTTCTTCGCCCTGCTCCTCGTCGCCCTCGTCCTCGAGCTCACGTGACCATCGGCGGCCTGGTGCCGTGGCAGCAGCGGCTGGCCTCCACGGCGGCCGTCACCGTCCCCGGCCTCCTGGTGCGGCTCAGCGGCGGCGCCGCGCCGTATCCGCTGCAGCTGGTCGCCTACGGCCTCGCCGTCGTCGCGGCGGCGTTCCTGCTCGCGTGGGCGTGCGAGGCGGCGCAGGTCGACGTCGCCCGCGGCGTGGTCATGGCCGCCGTCGCGTTCGTCGCGATCCTTCCCGAGTACGTCGTCGAGCTGCACTTCGCGTTCATCGGCCGGGCGGACTACGTGACCGCCAACCTGACCGGCGCGAGCCGCCTGCTGCTGGGCGTGTCGGTCGCCCTGCCGGCCGCCGTCGCGCTGCTGCGGGGCCCCCGGCTGGTGCCGGTCGCGCTCGAGCCGGCGCAGCGTCTGGACCTCGCGATCCTCGCCCTCGCCGCGCTGTGGTCGCTGCGGATCGTCGTCCGCGGGCAGCTCGGGCTGGTCGACGCCCTGGTGCTGATCTCGCTCTACGGCCTCTACCTGTTGCGAGCCGCGGGGTCGGCCGACGACGGTCCCGAGCCGGTCGGTGTTGCCGCGGCCCTCTCCGATCTTCCCGCGCGCGAGCGCCGCCGCTGGGTCGGCGGCCTCATGCTCTTTGCCGCCTCGGCGATCCTCTTCACCGCGGTCCCGTTCGGCGACGCGGTGCTCGGCAGCGGAGCGCTGGTCGGGATCGACCCGTACCTGCTCCTGCAGTGGATCGTGCCGGTGGCGACCGAGACACCCGAGCTCGTGGTCGCGTTCGTGCTGCTCACGCACGGCCGCGGCGGGCAGAGCGTCGCGGTTCTGCTCGCGGGAGCGGTGAGTCAGTACACGCTCGCGCTCGGCACGCTGCCGCTCGCCTATCTCGCCGGGGCGGGCACGGGGCCGCTGCCGCTCGCGGGGCGCGAGCGGATCGAGCTGGTGCTCTCGATCGGCGTGGCGCTCTACGCGGTGGCCGCGCTCGTGACGCTGCGCCTCAGCCGCGGCGATGCCGCGATCATGCTGGCGCTGTTCGCGGCGCAGTTCCTGATGCCCGCGGTCGTCACCCGGATCGGGCTGGCGATCGCGTTCCTGGCGCTGGCGATCGACGTGCTCGTGCACGAGCGCCGGTCGGTGCCGGCCCTCGCTCGCGCGCTGCTGCCTACCGAGGACCGACCGCGCGGCGCAGCGCCGACGCGACGTCGCGGCCATAGCCGACGCGTCCGTTCGCCAGCACCGTCACCAACTGGAGCCGAGGTACCCCGCCTCCTCCGGCCGTGAGGTAGATCGGCTGGACGTGTACGAGCGCGTCGCCGACCGGGATTACCCGGGGCGCGCCGAGGACGGTCCGGCTCACGGAGTCCTCTCCGAGGTCGCGCGACTCGCGGTTGACGATCTGCAACCGCTCGCTGACCTCCGGGCTGGCGAGGATCCGGCGCGTGGCCTGCGCCGGGCCGAGCTCGAGCCGGTCGCGCGGCAGGCTGAGGAGCGTGAGCTCCTGCGCCGCCGTCGGAGGCGATCGACCCCGCCAGGTAGCCGACGAGGTTCTGGCGCCCGCGCGGCGTGAACGGCGTCACGAGCGCGAAGCGCTCGCTCGCATCGCCGGGCAGCCGAGCGAGCAGATAGCGCGACGGCATCACCCAGCGATCGGCGTCGACCCGCGGCCTCGGCCCGGGGAAGCGGATCTCGCCCGCGTCCTCGAGCGGGCCTGCGATCTGCTGCGGAACCTGCCAGGCATCCGACCCGTTCCAGAACGCGGTCGGCTCGTCCGCGTGGTAGGTCGTGTACAGCTCGGCCTGCGCGTCGAACAGGCGGCGCGGATAGCGCAGGTGCGCGCGCAGCTCGTCCGGCATCCGCGAGGACGGCTGGAACAGGCTCGGGAACACCGAGCGCCAAGCGCGCAGGATCGGATCGTCGGCGTCGTCGGCGTAGAGGACGATGCGGCCGTCGAACCCGTCGACGGCGGCGACCACGCCGGCGCGCATGTAGTTGACGCCGGTGTGCAGCGGCGCCGAGTACGGGTAGAGCTCGCTGGTCGTGTAGCCGTGGAACAGGAACTGCACGCGCCCGCCGATCACGACGGTCTGCGGGTGGCAGTCCCAGCGCAGGAACGGCGCCAGCGTCCCGAGCCGGTCGCGCACGTTGCGATGCAGCACGATCCGCGACCGCTCGGTGGCGGTCTCGGTGAGCAGGAGCCTGGTGTCGGCGAACCGGATCGCGAACGCAGCGCGCCGCAGCGGGTTCGAGAGGGCGATGCCGCCGCTGCCGTCGTAGTGGTAATCCGGCGCGCTCGGCCGGTCGACCTCGGCGCGGCGACTGTTCAGGACGAGGTACGGCGGGCCGGAGCCTGTGCGCTGGGAGAAGTAGATGCGGGGCTCGCGCAGGCCGAAGACGTCGGGAGCGAAGTTCCGCTCGGTGAACTGCGGCTGGCCGACGTGGTCGGCCCGCGCCGCGGTGACCGCCACGACGCCGTAGCCGTGCGTATAGGCGAACCGGTCGTTCGCCCAGCCGCGTGCATCGCTGCCCAGGGCGCGCAGGTCGAGCTGCCGCGCGGCGAGCGTGACGACGCGCGACCCATAGCGGTCGAGCGTGAGGCTCGGGAAGGTGTAGTAGCGCCCGATCGACTGCAGATCGTCCATCGCCGGCCGCAGCACCCGCGGGTCCCACAGCGGCACGTTCTCGAGCGCGCTCTGGTGCGCGTCGATGTCAGCGTGGGAGAGCGCGCCGCCTCCGGTGACCTCGCGCACGTCCACGCGGTCGAGCGCGAACGCCCGGCGGGTCGCCGCGATGCCGTGATCGACGTACGGTCGCTCGCGCGCGAGCGCCTGGGGGGCGACCTCGAAGCGCTCGACCAGGCGCGCCACGACGCCGGGGCCCACGAGCGCCAGCGCGGCGACTGCCACGGCGGCTGCCAGCGGGCGCCGCGGCACGCGACGGACGGCGGCGTACAGCAGCAGCGCGGCGCCGGCAAGCGCCACGAACGTCAGGATGCGCAGCGCCGGCAGCCGGACGTGGGCCTCCGTGTAGCCCGCGCCGGCCGCCTCGCCGTGCGGCAGCGCGAGCGCGTACTGGTCGAGCCGGTAGCGCCATGCCACGACGACGAGCGCGAACGCTCCCAGGAGGAGCAGGTGCTTGCGAGCGCCCGGCACCAGCATGCGTGGGCGCGCGACGCGGAGACCGCCTGCGACGAGGTAGACGGCGAGCGTCGCGAACGCGCCCATCACCAGCGTGTCCAGCAACCAGCCGGACGCCCACTGATAGAGCGGCAATGAGAACACGAAGAAGCCGACGTCGCGGCCGAACAGCGGGTCGACGGCGCCGAAGTCGCTGCGCCCTGCCCAGAGTGCGAGCAGTCGCCAGACGCCCTCGGCGCGCTCGCCGCTGATCACCCCGGCGGCGACGGCGGCGGCGGGGTAGGCGAGCAGGCGGGCCGGCCGCCGCGGCGCGTGCGCCGCCATGGCGCGCTCGACCGCCGCGAAGTTCGCGAGCAGGAAGCAGGCGGTGCCGAAGGCGGGGATCCCGCGGCCGAGGACCTTCCACCGCAGGGTCGCCCAGAACACGTCCTCGCGGCCGACCTCGCGGAACCACAGCGCATCGGTGTAGACGTGGGCGGCGAGCGCGACGGCGCCGGTCAACGCGGCGAGCGCGGCGACGAGCAGCAGCGACCGCGACCGCGGCGTCCGCCACAGCGAGGGGCGTGGGGCTGACACCCCGGATCGTCAGACGGCGACCTGGAGCCGCGCAGGAGCGGCCGGCCGCCGCTTGGCCGCGTACGCGGCAGCGCGCAGGAAGCGGTGGATCACGAGGCTGTCGCTGTCCGGCCGCGTCAGGATGGCCGACTCGAACGCGGGCTCGATCCCGACCACATCGACCAGCCGCACGCCGGGCGTCGCGTAGCGCTGAGTGACCGAGGCGGGCAGGAGCGCGGCGCCGCCGCCGGCCGCGACGGCCAGGAGGACGGCCTCGACGCGCGGCTCGGGCGCCTCGACGAAGGCCGGCGTGAGCCCGGCGTCACGGCACACTGAGACGACGGCGTCGTGCAGCGCGGGGTTGCAGTCCCGCGGCAGCATCACGAGCCGGTCGGGATTGAGCCGCTCGAGCGTGAGCTCGGACTCGAACGCCTTGGGGCTGCCCGCCGGGAGCGCAGCGACCAGCGACTGCTCGCCCAGCGAGGTCGCGTGCAGTCCGGCGCAGGCAGCGGGGAGCCCGACCACGACGGCGTCGAGCCGCTCGTCGCGAACCGACTGGATGAGCTGGTGCGTGGCGCCCGTCTCGAGCGAGACCTCGACACGCGCCGCCTCGGAGGCGAGCGCCTGCAGCGCGCGCGGGACGCTGGCGGGCAGCGCGTCCGGCACGTACCCGATGCGGAGCCTCGAGCCCGCCGAGTCGTGCGCGTTGCGGGCCGCGCGCTGCGCGATCTCGGCCTGGTGCAGGACGCGGCGGGCCTCCACGAGCAGGGCCGAGCCGGCCGGGGTGAGGGAGACGCTGCGGTGGGTGCGGTCGAAGAGACGCACACCCAGCTCCGCCTCGAGCTTGCGGATCTGCTCGCTGACGGCCGGCTGCGCCACGTACAGGCGCTCGGCGGCGCGGCGGAAGTGCAGCTCCTCCGCGACCGCCACGAAGTACCTGAGGTGTCGCAGTTCCACTTAGATGCGCTCCTTCGTCGTCGGCATACGACAACTGTGCGGCAGCGGCGCGGTCCCGCCTAGACCGCCTGACCTGACAGGACTGTCCGGTTGTCCGGACACTGGACCGCCGGGCGGGCTGGCAGGATCACTTGCGTGACTCAGACCGTGCTCATCGTCGACGATGACGTGGAGTTCCGCGGCCTGGCCGCGCGCGTGCTCTCCGCCATGGGGTTGCGCGTGGTCGGCGAGGCCGGGACCGTCGCAGCCGCCACGGCGGCCGCGGCCGAGCTGCGTCCCGACGCCGCGCTCGTCGACGTCGGGCTGCCCGACGGCGACGGGATGGCGCTCGCCGCGCAGCTCGTCGCGCTGCCATGGCGGCCGCGCGTCGTGGTCGTCTCGTCGGACCCGGACGCCACGACCACCGAGGCCGTCCAGAGCTTCGGCGGCGTCGGGTTCCTGCCCAAGGAGGCGCTGCCGGACGGGACGCTGGCGGCCATGCTCGGCGACGCGTAGGGAGCTGAGATAGCGTAGGTCCGTGCCAGAGGCCCTGCGCATCGTGATCGGCGAGGACGATGTCCTCCTGCGCGAGGGCATCGTGCGGCTGCTCACGGAGGCCGGGTTCGACGTGGTGGCGCAGACCGGCGACGCGGAGGACTTCCTGCGCAGGACGCTCGCCCACCGGCCCGACGTCGCAGTGGTCGACGTCCAGATGCCGCCGCGCCACGAGGACGATGGCCTGCGCGCGGCGATGGAGCTGCGCGGCAAGCTGCCCGACACGGGCGTCCTCGTCCTGTCGCAGTTCTACGAGGAGAGCTACGCGATCGACCTGATCGGCGACCGCGCCGAGGGGGTCGGCTACCTGCTGAAGGAGCGCGTCGGCGACGTCTCGAGCTTCGTCGACGCCGTGCGCCGCGTCGCCGCCGGCGGCAGCGCGCTCGATCCCGAGGTCATCGGCCGGATGCTCGGCCGCCGCCGCGGCGACGGGCCGCTCGACGAGCTCACGCCGCGCGAGCGCGAGGTGCTCGCCGCGATGGCCGAGGGCAAGTCGAACGCCGGCATCGCCGAGGAGCTGGTTGTGACCGAGGCCGCCATCGAGAAGCACGTGGGCCGGATCTTCACCAAGCTCGGCCTCTCGCCGGCGACCCACGAGCACCGGCGCGTCCTCGCGGTGCTCACCTACATGCGCAGCGCGCGCCGCTAGCACCGATCGCTGCCGGCGCTCGCGGGATCGGCGGACGTTGTTGCGGTCGTTGCCGCGCGCGCGAACCCTGGAGGTCCACCGGCCGATCGGCCGGCACAACCGACGGAAGGGGTTCCGATGACCTTCAAGCAGAACCGCACCATGTCCATCCTCGCGGCCACCGCCGCGGCACTCGCCATCGGCGCCTCGCCCGCGCTCGCGGGCGAGGACGACGACGACGACAGCGACGACGACGACGGAGTCACTCAGGTCGCTCCCCAGCCGGGCACCGAGGTCGCGCCGGCTCCCGCCCCCGCCTCGGCGCCTGCCCCGGCGCCCGCGCCCGCGCCCGCCGGCACGAGCGGCGGCGGCGGCTCGAGCAGCGGCGGCGGCAACAGCGGCGGCGGCAAGAGCAGCAGCGGCGGAGGGTCCACGCACGCCGTCTCGTCCCAGTCGAGCAGCACGCACTCCACCTCTGGCATCACCGTGCCGCAGGGCGGCGTCGCGGCCGGCGCGGGCGGCATGGCCGAGCAGGGTCTCGACGCCACGCTCCTCGGGCTCGCGTCCGGCGCGCTGGTGCTCATGGCGTCGGGCGGCGGGCTGATCGCCGTCGCGCGTCGCGCGGAGTCGTGAGCGGCGACTCCAAGCTGCTGACGACCGCCCGCCGGCGCGATGCGCGCCGGCGGGCGGACGTGCTCGAGCTGGTGCTCGCGCAGGGCGCGCGGGTGCCGCTCGTGGGGGAGATGACGGTCGGGCGCGACCCGGCCTCGACGGTGGTCCTGGGCGACCCGTCCGTGTCGCGACGGCATGCCCGGATCTCCGCCGACGGCTCGTCGGTGGAGGACCTCGGCTCGCTCGCCGGGACGTACGTCGACGGCGTGCGCGTGACCGGCCGGGCGCGGCTGCGAGATGGCGCCCGCCTGCGGCTGGGCGACACCGAGCTGCTGGTCGAGCGCGCACGGGAGACGGCCGACGCGGCGCGCACGATCGTGGTGCCGTCCGGCGTGGCGTCGAGCAAGGGCGTCCGCGTGCGGCCCGGCTACGCGCTCAAGCGCCTCGAGGCTGCCGAGGGTCCTCGCAGGTGGGTGCTCCGGGACCTCGAGGGCGACACCTTCCTGCGGTTCGGCGACGACGACGCACGGCTGCTCGAGCAGCTCGACGGGACGCGTTCGCCGGCAGAGCTGATCGCGGAGGCCGAGCGACGGCTCGGCCCTTCGGGTCCCGTGCGGCTCGCGCGGCTGCTCGCCGACCTCGGCGACCGAGGCTTGCTGGAGGGCGTCGGAGCGCCCGCGCTCGCGGAGGCGACGCAGCCGTGGTATCGGCGGGCACTCGCGCCGCGGGAGCGACTCGTGCCCGGGGCCGGCGACCTCGTCGAGCGGATCTACCGGGGCGGCGCGTGGGTGCTCCTCACGCGCCCCGCGCTGGTCGCTCTCGCGCTGCTGGCGATCGGCGGGCTCGGCGTGTTCGCCTTCCTCGTCGCGCACCGCTACGGGACGCCGTTCGTGGTCGCCTCCAAGCTCGGCCTCGGCGGGCTCGTGTTCCTGCTCGGCCGCTCGGCGGTCGTCGCTGTCCACGAGCTTGCGCACGGACTCGCGCTGGCGTCCTCCGGCCGCCGCGTCGAGCGCGCCGGGTTCAAGCTGCTGCTCGTGTTCCCCTACGCGTTCGTCGACACCTCGCAGGCGTGGTTCGAGCCGCGGCGGCGGCGGATCGCGATCAGCGCCGCAGGCCCGGCGTCTGATGCCGTCCTCGGCGCCGTCTTCTCGATCGGCGCTCTGTTGCTCGGGCCCGGGACCGTGCGCGACATCTGCTTCCAGCTCGCGTTCGGCGCCTACCTCGGGGCCTGCTTCAACCTCAACCCGTTCCTCGACCGCGACGGCTACCACATCCTGGTCGACGTCCTCCGCGAGCCGAACCTGCGCCGCCGCGCGCGCGAGCAGTTCGCGCGGCGGCTGGCGGGCCAGGCGTCCGACGGCGACTCGCCGGCGCTGGCGCGCTATGCGCTGTTCGCCGCCGGCTGGTCGCTCGTCGCGGCGCTGTTCGTCGTCGCGATGACGCTCCGGTACCGCCACGCGTTCGGCGCGGCGGCGCCCGCGTGGGTCGTGTGGACCGTGATGGCCGCCGTGTGGGCCGCCGTCTTCGCGCCGGTCGTCCTGCTGTTCCGGCCCGCTATCGCAGCCCGTCGCGGATGATGCCGCGGATGATCGCGGCGGCGGCCGGATCCGCCTGAACGTCCCAGTCGAGCCGGCCGGACCCGACGATCTGGGCCTGGCCGCGGCTCTGGTGCTGGAACCAGGCGACCGACCGGATCCACGGCGTCCGGCGGAGCATGCGCCGCAGCGAGGTCAGCCAGCGGAGGCGTCCGCGATGCTCGGTGCTGACCTCGGTCAGCTCCACGGGCTTGCGGTACATGCGCCGCAGCGCGCGCAGGCGGGGCACGAAGCGCTTCACGGCGTACCGCTTGCGGCCGCCGAAGTTGATCATCGTCGACCCGACGGCGTCGACGTACCGGCTGCCGGGCCAGTAGACGCGGACGCTGCGCCGCCAGGTCCGGAACGGCAGGTAGAGGCTGGGGTTCGGGGACCATACGAAGCGGACGTTGCTCGCGCCCGCCGACCGGAACAGGCGGACGGTGCGGCGCCACGCGCGCCGGTAGGCCATCGGGTCGTGCGACCACGGGTACCACGTGCCGTTCATCTCGTGGGCGTAGCGCAGGTCGACGCGGCCGTGGAACGTCGCCAGGCTGCGGGCGAACGCCAGGATGTAGGCGTCCTGGGCGCCGGCGGCGATGTCGCGGTTGCGGTATCCGGGCTGCTCGCGGAACCCCTCCTCGACACCGAGCTCCGCGGGCACGGGCCTCCACGGCTCCCACGTGACGAGCACGCGGTGAAGGCCTTGGCGCTCGGACTCGCGGAGGAACTCGTCGACCGTGGTGCCGCGCGAGAACGCCTCGAACCGGGCCGCGTACTGCGGCGCCGCTCCCACCTTGGCGGTCCACTCGGCCACGTGCCACGGATCGACGTAGGTGCCGAACGTGCGGGTCGGGGTCGCGGCGTTCGCGGCCGGGACGCCGGTCAGCGCGAACGCCGCGCAGAGCGCGAGGAGTCGGATCGAAAGTCGCATGTGCGGAGCACATCGGGTGGCCGCGGGCGCCTCAATCGGAGCCGTCGATCGGCTGAGCGCGACTCGTTGTTGAGGGCGCCCCGCTCAACCGGTTCAGTGCAGGAATGCCCATTCGCTCTCTCCTCCCCGTTGCCCTGCTCGTCGCCGGTGCGCTGACCGCCGGCCCCGCGTCGGCACAGTCGCCCACCGATCGTCCGGTGCCCGGTGTGCAGCCGGGCGCGTGTATCGACCACGTCAGCCCGACCTCGGGCATCACCCGCAAGGCCGCGCGTCGCGCCGGCCGGAGCCGGCTCCTGCGCGGCGCCGCGCGTGACATCGGCTGTGGCGTCGACCGCGTCGCGATCTCGGTCCAGCGCAAGCATGGCCGGGCCGTCCAGACGCTCGTCGCCAAGGGCCGGCTGCGCAAGCTCGGCCACGGGCGGCAGCACTGGTTCGTCGTGCGCGGCACGACGCACTGGTCGTTCCGGCTGTCCAAGCGGCTGCCGCGCGGCACCTACCGGGTCCGGACGCGTGCGATCGACTTCGCCGGCAACGTCGAGCGGCCTCGTGTGCGCCGCCTGCGCCTCCGCTAGCCGCCTGAACGGTGATGGTCTAGCCTCGCCCAGGTGACCGCATCATCGCGCGCGCGGCGTGTCTCGCTGGGCGCCGAGGTCGCGCTGGCCTTCGCCGCCGGCGTCGCAGGCTTCGCGCTCATCGCGGTCGCGCTCGCGGTGGTCGAGGCGGACGTCTTCGCCGCTGTCCTCGGCGCCGCGTGCGTCGCCGCCGTCATCGCCATCGCACGGCGGTGGGGCGTCGTGTACGCGGTGCCGCCGGCGATGGCGGGCCTGCTCGCGTTCGACTGGTACCAGTTCCCTCCGACCCACGCCGAGGCGTTCCCGAGCTCGGGGAACCTGGCGAATCTGATCGTCTACCTCGCGGTCTCCGTCCTGGTCGGCGAGCTCGCCGCCTCGGCGACGCGACGCGCCGAGGCCTCGGAGCGCAAGGTCGCCCGGCTGGCGGACGAGCAGGCCGCGCTGCGGCACGTGGCGACGCTCGTCGCGCACGGCGTCCCGCCCTCAGATGTCTTCGCCGCGGTCGCGCAGGAGGTCGGCCGGCTGCTCGACGTCGACACGACCTACATGGGCCGCTATGAAGGCGACGGCACGATGACCGGCGTGGGCAACTGGAGCCGCGCTGGGGACGAGGCGCCAGCCGATATGCGGGTCCCGCTCGACGGCCGGAACGTCTCGTCGCTGGTTGCGCAGACCGGCCGGCCGGCACGGCTGGACAGCTACGACGACGCCACCGGCTCGATCGTGGAGATGCTCCGAGAGCTGGGCATCCGCTCGTCGGTCGGCGCCCCGATCATCGTCGACGAGAGCCCGTGGGGCGTGATGGTCGCCTCGTCGAAGGCTGACGCGCCGCTCCCTGCCGACACCGAGGCGCGGATCGCCGAGTTCACCGAGCTCGTCGCCACCGCGCTGTCGAACACCGAGGCGCGGGCCGAGGTGAGACGCCTCGCGGAAGAGCAGGCCGCGCTGCGGCGCGTGGCGACGCTCGTCGCCCGCGAGGCGTCGCCGGAACACGTGTTCGCCGCGGTCGCCGAGGAGATTTCACGCCTCCTGGATCTGGACGACGTGATGATCAACCGCTACGAGGCAGACGGGACGGTCACGATCGTCGCGGACCGGACCACCTCCGGCTTCGGGACCGCCGTTCAGGCGGGCCTTCCCGTGGGGGTCCACAACGTCAGCTCGGAGGTGTACCGCACGGGCCGGCCCGCGCGCATCGACGACTACGCGACGGCCACCGGCGCCGCCGCCGCCGCCCGCGACGTGGGCGTCCGGTCCGCAGTGGGCAGCCCGATCGTCGTCGACGGACGGCTCTGGGGCGTAGTCATCGTCGCCACGCGGCGCGCCAAGGCGCTCCCGGCGAGAATCGAGCTGCGGATCGGCGAGTTCACCGAGCTGGTCGCCACCGCGATCTCGAACATCGAGGCCCGGTCGGAGCTCGCCGAGTCGCGGGCGCGGATCGTCGCCGCCGCCGACCAGGAGCGCCGCCGCGTGGTGCGCGACCTGCACGACGGCGCGCAGCAGCGGCTCGTCCACACCGTGATCACGCTCAAGCTCGCCCGCCGTGCGCTCGAGCAGGGAGACAACGCGGCGCTCGACCATGTCACCGTGGCGCTCGACAACGCCGAGCACACCACCGGCGAGCTGCGGGAGCTCGCCCATGGCATCCTGCCGTCGGCCCTCACGCGCGGCGGGCTGCACGCGGGCGTGGAGGCGCTCGCCTCGCGGATGCCCGTCCCGGTCGACAACGACGTCGCGGTCGGTCGGCTCCCGGCGGCCGTGGAGGCGACCGCCTACTTCATCGTGGCGGAGGCGCTCACCAACGTCGCCAAGCACGCTCGGGCCGGCCACGCCGCCGTCGAGGCGCGCGTCGAGGAGGACACACTCCACCTCCACGTCCGCGACGATGGGGTCGGCGGCGCCCGGCCCGACGGGAGCGGCCTCGTCGGCCTGCGCGACCGGCTCGCGGTGCTCGACGGCCGCCTCCGCGTCGAGAGCCCGGCCGGCGGAGGCACGCTGGTCGACGCCGAGATACCGCTCGGCGGGTTTGAGCCGATAGACGACCGAACGTCCGCGCGCGCGTCGCACGCTTGATCCACCAATAGATCCCGCTTGGGATCGCCGGCCCGGGCGTAGACTCGGTCGGGCCCGGAGCCCTTCGCGTGCCTGTGTCGCTCACCGATCTGGCCGGCCTGAGGGTCGGCGCCGAGGATTTCCTCACCGCGGTGCTGGAGACGGCGGGCCAGCCGATCTGGGTCGTGGATCCGGATGACGTGATCCGGTTCGCGAATCCGGCCGCGATCGCGGCGCTCGGGTACGGCAGCGCCCAGGAGCTGTTCGGGCACCGGAGCCACGACACGATCCACTACAAGCACCGCGACGGGACGCCGTATCCCAGCGCAGAGTGCCCGATGATGCTCCCGCGCGCCACCGGCGAGACGGTCGCGCGCGACCTGGACTGGTTCGTCCGGCGCGACGGCTCGATGTTCCCGGTCTCCTACGTCTCGGCGCCGATCGAGATGCCGGACGGCCGCGGCGCCGTCGTGGCCTTCCGCGACATCGAGGATCAGCTGCGGGCCGAGCAGGTGCTGCGCGAGCACGATGCGCTGCTCGCGGCGCGCGAGGGCTCGCTGCGGCGGATCGCGGCGCTGGTGGCCGGCGGCGCGACATCGGCGGAGGTGTTCGCCGCCATCGCGAGAGAGGTCGGCCACGTGATCGGGCTGCCGCTGGTCGCGGTGTGGCGGTATGAGCCGGACGCGACGGCGACGGTGATCGGCGCCTGGAGCGAGCATCCGCATCCGTTCCAGGCCGGCACGAGCTGGCCGCTCGACGGCCCGGGGATCTGCGCCCGGGTCCTGAAGACCGGCCGCCCCTCGCGGATCGAGGATTTCGCCGACGTTCCCGGCACGATCGGCGACGCCGCCCGCGGGATCGGGATCCGCGCATGCGCCGGCGCGCCGATCATCGTCGACGGCGCCGTCTGGGGCGCGATGTCGACGGACTCGACAAGCCGGACGCCCCTGCCCGACCACATCGAGGATCGGCTCGCCGAGTTCACGGAGCTGGTCGCCACGGCGATCTCGAGGTCCGCGAGCCGAGACGAGCTCGCTCGGCTCGCGGACGAGCAGACGGCGCTGCGGCGCGTGGCCACGCTGGTCGCGCGCGAAGCGCCACCGGCCGAGGTCTTCGCGGCAGTCGCACGCGAGGTCGGGCAGCTCCTGGGCGTCGACGCCACGCACATGGCGCGGTACGAGCCCGACGGGACGACCGCGACCGGGGTCGCCGCCTGGAGCCCGGCCGGAGATCTCGTACCGGTCGGCACGCGAGTCCCTCTCGAGGGGGACAGCGTCGTCGGGCTGGTGTCGCGAAGCCGGCTGCCCGCGCGGATCGATAGCTACGACGATGCATCCGGCCGTGCGGCGGCACTAGGCCGGAAGCTGGGCCTTCGGTCGTCGATAGGCGCTCCGATCGTCGTCGATCAGCGACTCTGGGGCGTGATAGTCGCCTCCTCAAAGCACGAACAACCGCTCCCGATGGACACCGAGTCGAGAATCGCCGCCTTCACGGAGCTCGTCGCCACGGCGATCTCGAACAGCGAGGCGCGGGCCGAGGTGCGTCGTCTCGCGGACGAGCAGACGGCGCTGCGGCGCGTGGCCACGCTGGTCGCGCGCGAATCGCCTCCGGGCGAGGTCTTCGCAGCGGTCGCTGAAGAGCTGGGACGGCTCCTCGACGTCGACGCGTCGCGGCTTGTCCGCTACGAGGACGATGACGCGGCCACGATCGTGTCGTGCTGGGGGCCGTTGTCCGAGCTCGTCCCGGTCGGCACGCGCCTGCCCTTGGGCGGGGTGAACGTCATCTCGACGGTGTCACGCACCGGGAGGCCGGCGCGCATCGATGACTACGGCATCGCCACCGGGGCGATCTCGGAGTACGGGCGCCGGCTGGACGCTCGGTCCGCGGTCGGCGGTCCGATCGTGGTCTCCGGGCGGCTGTGGGGGGCGATGATTGTCACTTCGCGGCAGCCCGAGCCGATGCCCGCCGGCACGGAGGAGTGGATCGAAGCCTTTGCCGAGCTTGTTGCGACTGCCATCGCGAACATCGAGGCGAGGTCGGACCTCGCAGCGTCACGCGCGCGGATCGTGGAGGCGACCGACGACGAGCGGCGGCGCGTGGTCCGTGATCTGCACGACGGAGCCCAGCAGCGCCTGGTCCACACGGTCATCACGCTGAAGCTTGCGCTCCAGGCGCTCGAGGCCGGGCGGCAGAGCGCCCCCGCCCTCGTCACCGAATCGCTCGGCCACGCCGAGCAGGCGACCGTCGAGCTGCGCGAGCTGGCGCACGGCATCCTGCCGTCGGTGCTCACGCACGGCGGCCTGCGCGCGGGAGTCGAGTCACTGGCCTCGCGGGTGCCGGTGGCGGTCGAGTGCGACGTGTCCGTCGGCCGGCTGCCGGCCCCGGTCGAGGCGACCGCCTACTTCGTGGTCGCCGAGGCGCTGACCAACATCGCCAAGCACGCCCGTGCCAAGCGAGTCGCGGTCACGGCGCACGTCGAGGACGGCGCGCTTCGGGTCCATGTGCGGGACGACGGCGCGGGTGGCGCCCGACCGGACGGCAGCGGGCTGCTCGGGCTCCGAGATCGGCTCTCCGCCCTCGACGGCCGGCTCCACGTCGAGAGCCCGCTCGACGGCGGCACGCTGATCGCCGCCGACATCCCGGTCCCGGCCTAGCGACCGGGGCGCGGCTTCTCGTCCGGCCAGTAGCCGTGATCGTCGTAGAAGTCTCGCGCCCGCTCTTCGGCGTCGCGATCGGCGTCGCCGCGGACACCCTCTCGGTAGAGCACGTTGAGCAGGAGGATGCTCAGCCCGGCGCCGACGCACGCGGCCGCGCCTTCGAACCGGCTCGAACTCGGAGCGAGCAGGAAGATGAGGACGCCGGCGAGTACCACGCCGATCGGCAGGACGTAGCGCACGACGAGCAGCAGCCCGCCTGTCGTCACCTTCGGCGTGGCGGTTCCGCTCATTGAGCCAGAGTCGCAGCGGGCGGACACGATCCCAATCGGAATCCGCGACCGTGCGATCGCCGGCGCCGATTGGACTCGCGCGACTCGACGAGCCTGGCTCGTCGGTCTCCGCGACCGGCTCGCGATGTGGATGTCGGACACTTGCAAGACTCGACTGCGGTGACCGGGCCCACACGGAAGCTGCGCGCCGAGCCACTGGCCAGCCGCGGTGCGGAAGGGCTGCCGCCTGAGCTCGCGCCGCGGCGGCTGGTGCGTCGCCTTCTCCAGGTGGTCGCGCTGCTGGCCGTGATCGTGCTCGTGGCGCTGTTCGCTCCCGGCCTCGGCGAGGTGCGGGACCGGCTCGAGGGCGCGGCGGTGGGCTGGCTGGCCGTCGCGGTGGTCCTGGAGGCGTTGTCGTGCGGGTCCTACGTGCTCATGTTCCGCGGGATCTTCTGCCCGCGGATGTCGTGGCGGACGAGCGCGCAGATCGCGTGGTCCGAGCTCGGGGTCGGCTCGCTCGTGCCCGCCAGCGGCGCGGCGGGCCTCGCGCTGGGGGCGTGGATCCTGCATCGCGGCGGCATGCCGGCCGACCGCATCGCGCGAAGGTCGGTGGCGTTCTTCCTGATCAAGAGCTCGGTGAACTTCGTGGCCGTCGCCGTGCTGGGCACGCTCATGGCGGTCGGGCTGGTCGGGCCGGATCGCTCGCTGCTCTTGACCGCGCTGCCCGCGGCCCTGTCGGTCGCGGTGATCGTCTTCGTGCTGGCCGTCCCACGGTTTGGACCCGGCCGCGACCCGGAGGCGGGCGAGCCGAAGCTGCGCCGCGCGATGGTCGCCGTCCGGCGGGCGGTGATCGGCGGCACGGCGGAGGCCGTTGAGATCCTGCGCACGCACGATCTCACCGTGGTCGCGGGCGCGATCGGCTACTGGGCGTTCGACAACGCCGTCCTCTGGGCCACGTTCAAGGCCGTCGGCGCCGACGTCCCGCTCTCGGTCGTGCTGATGGGCTACCTGATCGGGCAGCTCGGCGGCCTGCTCCCGCTCCCGGGTGGCGTCGGCGGCATCGACGGCGGGCTGATCGGCACGCTCGTCGTCTACGGCGCCCCCGTCGCCGCGACGGCGGCCGCCGTCCTCGCGTACCGCATCATCCTCTTCTGGCTCCCGCTGGTGGGCGGCGCCATCGCCTTCACGATGCTGCGCCGCGCGCTCGACCGAGCGGAGCGGCCCGACCTCTGTGAGCCCATCGGGGCCACGTGAGGCCGGGCCGCTCGCTTTCGGCTAGTCCAGGCCCTTGGCCCAGTCGATCAGCTCGTCGCCCTTGTCCTCGAGCGCGTCGAGCGCCGCGCCGCCGTCCGGGCACTTGCTGCCCGACTTGCAGTTCGACGACCGCTTGGTCTGGTCGACGAACTCCTTCAGCAGCGAGATCGAGCCGTCGTAGTCGCCGGCCTCGAAATCGGCCCTGGCGTCGGCGAGCAGCGAGCTCAGCGCCGCGTCGCCAGCGCTGTTCACGTTGCCCGCGGCGACCGATGCCGCCAGCAGCTCGGCCACCTCGTGGAAGGTGACGCAGTTGGCGTACTCCTGACCCGCGGTCCACTGGATCGCGTTGAGGATCATCGTCGTGTACCAGGACTCGTTGGCGAACTGCCAGTTGTGTCCGAGGGTGGTCACGAACGAGCGGCCACCGTCGAAGTTGCGGCACCACACCATCGCGTGCTGGTCGCTGTTCAACAGCGCGCCGGTGCCGTAGCCGAGCTGTCCGACCAGCGTGTCCTCGTTCTCGTACACCAGCGGGTGCACGATCCCGAGCTCGGCGGGATTGCGGTTGGTGTTGTAGTTCTCCTCGACCGTGTACCAGCGGTCGCGCATGCCCCGTGTCGTCGTGTGCTTGGGGTCCGCGTTGATGAACTGCACGTGCCCGCCCGACTCGGTGTCGATGAGGATGCCGCCGGCGTTGCTGCCGTGGTTGGTGAAGCCGGCGCCGACGAGGTCCATGTACCAGGGCACGTTCTGCATCGAGTCGGTGGCGCCGTGGATCGCGATGAAGCCGCCGCCGCCGCGGATGTACTCCTGGAGGTTCGCGAACTCCGTCGCGTTCAGCCCCGCCGCGTTGAGCCCCACGGTGGAGTTGAAGACGACCGTCTTGTACTGCTTGAGCGTGTCGAGGTCGAGGAACGGGTTCGCCACCAGCGAGACGCCCGCCGGCGCCTGCCGGCCCGGGCTCCCGTTGATGTTCGGGTCCCAGATGTCGACGTCGAAGGAGTTCTTGGCCCCCATGTCCTGGATCATCGCCTCGAAGTCGACGATCGACTGGTGGCGGAAGCCGCCCGCGCGGCCGTTGACGAGCACCTTGTACTTCGCGCCGGGGTTGGCGGTGAACGGCGTCGGATTCCAGAAGGCCCGGATCACCTGATCGCCGTCGTCGACCGGCCCGACCGTCACGCCCGTGTGCCGCGTATCGACTTCCTTGCCGCGCAACTCGTCGATGAGCGCGTCGGCGGCGCTCTCCAGGGCCCTCTCGACCGCCTTATCCTCGTCGCTCACCGCCGAGCCGAACGCCTTCAACGAGCTGATGGCGCCGTCGGTGTCGCCCGCGTCGGCCTGGGCCTTGGCGTCCGCGACCAGCGCCTTCAACTCGGCCGCCGTCTCGGCCGAGATGAGCGGCCGCGGGTTGGCGATCGGCGTGCCGTTCGCGTGCGCCTTCGTGAGCGGCGCAGTGAGGATGACGTTCGCGAGCGTCGTCGCCGTCCCGGCGGCGTGGGCCTTGGCCAGCGGAGCGCTCAGGACCACGTTCGGGGCCGGGGCAGCCGGGAGCGGGGTGATGTGCTGCGCGACCGAGACGACCTCCTGGTTGGCGCCCGTGTCGAGCACGATCGGCTGGCCGATGATCGGGCCGTTGCTCGTCGGCGCGTTCGGGCCCGTGGTGCTCTGCGTGTAGCTCGCGACGCGTACCTGGGTGTCGCCCGCGGAGGCGGGCGCCGTCAGCGTCGTCGAGAGCGTCGGCGGCGGGCTGAGCGCCTTGGCGATCGTCGCCGTCTCCTGGTTGTCGCCGGAGTCGATGACGATCTGCTGGCCGGCGCGGAAGCCGAACGGGCTCGCGAGGCGCAGGCCGGTCGCGCCCACCGCGGAGGCGCCGTTCTGAGTGGTGCGCAGCGCGTTGTCCGCGTACTGGTCGATGACGGTCGCCAGGTCGGCGAACGACGTCGTGACCACGAAGCGGTTCGTGTACTTGAGAGCGCTTCCGGCGACGTCCTGGAGCGCCACCGTCTGCGTGTGCCCGCCCACCGTCAGGCGGTTGAGCTGCAGCGCGCGCGGGATCATGAACTTGCCGTCCAGCGTCATCCGCCGGGGCGCCGCGCCGCCCGCGCCGTTGGCGACGGTGTCGCTCGGATCACGCAGGCGCGGATCGGTGCGCAGCGGGGTCAGCGTCTGCGACTGGAGGATCTTTCCGTCCACGATCGACGGCACGTACACCGCGGCCCCGACGAGGTGCGTCTTCTCCAGCGCGCTCGTCAGCACGACGTTCGCCGCCGGTGCCGCCGGCGGCGGGTCGACGACGCTCGCGATCTTCACGGTCTCGGCGTTGGGCCCCTGGTCGATCTGCAGCGTGTCGCCGGCCGCGCGGCCCGTCAGGCTCGCGAGCCGGACCTGCGTCGCACCGGGGGCGGCCGCAGGAGCACCCGGTGTGGCCGACGTCGCCTGCAACGTCGTCGCCTGGGTACCCCACGTCGCCACCGGCCCGTTGGTGTCGATCAGCAGCGCGATCGTGTTGTAGAGCGCCGTGCCGGCGACGAGGGCGCCCGCGGGATGCGCGTTCGCCAGCGGCGCCGTCAGCGTCACGTTCGAAGCGGGGGAGGGGGGAGCCGGCGTGACGATCGTCGCGATCGTCGCCGTCTCCTGGCCGGCGCCCGAGTCGATCAAGAGCTCGTCGCCGGCGCTGCGGTTGGCCGTGCTCGTGAGGCGGATCGCCGTCGCCCCGGCCGCCGAAGGCTGGGCCAGGGTCGTGTTCGTGGTCGCGCCGCGTGAGAAGTTCCCCGAGCTGTCGACCGCGCGATACCGCACCGACGTGTTGCCCTGCTGCGAGAGCGACACCTCGGCCGTCGCCGACGGGCCCTCCGTGACCGGGACGTCGATGTACGTCGCGCCACCGTCGAGCGAGTACTGGAACTTGCCGACGGCCACGTCGTCGGTCCCCGACAGGGTCAGCTTCTGCGGCGTCGTCAGGCGCCAGTTGTTGTTGCCGTCAGGTGGCGACGCGAACGTCGCCGGCGCCACTGCGGGCGGCGTTGTATCCGCCGCGAACGCCGTGCCCGCAACGCCCGCCGAGACAGCGGTCGCAATCGTCAGCCCGGCAAGGCCCTTGAGCCCTCTCCTCCGTCTGAACACCCCAGCTCACCCCTCAGGTTCGGCACCGTGGCCCTCCCGCTGGGAACGGCACGTTTGAAGTTGGCACCCGCCTGCTTTCTCCAGGCCCCCTGCCGACTTTTGTGCGCCCGCCGACAATAGTCGCCCTTCGCAACTAATGTCAAGAGCTTCTTGCATTTTCTTTCGGTTCCGTGGCGAGAAGTGATGGGAATTGAAAGAACGGGACGGTAGGCGCGCGGCGTCTCACCTACACGCCGCCGAGGCGACTGGTACCCGGCGACCACTCGGTACGGGTCCTCGCCACCGACAAGGCGGGCAACGCCGCCACGCGAAGCTGGAGCTTCGTCGTGCTCCGGTAGTGGAGAGATCTCAGCGCCGGGCAAGACAATCTCGGTTGCGACTCGCGTGATCGGGGAGCAGACTGTGCGTCGAAGAGGCGCGAGACAGGGGGCGGGATGATGGAGATCAGCAGGCGTTTGATCGCAGCGGGCGCGCTCGCTGCCACGATGGCGCTCGTCGGTGTGACCGCGGCGTCGGCGCGGCCACTGCCGCCCGGGGACCCGGAAGCGGCTTCGGGGTCGGCGTCGGTGGCGATTGCGGCGCCCGCTCCCGCGCCGGCGGTGCCGACGTTCGTGAACGGGCTGTCGCAGAATGTGTTCTCGGCCAACCCAGCCGACTGGATCAACGGCGAAGTGTGGGTCCGGTCGACGTTCGACAGCGACGGCGACGGCGAGCTCGACCGCATCCACGCCGATTACTCTCTCCCGCGCGAGACGGAAACCGACGGCCTCAAGGTGCCCGTGGTCTTCGAGGCGAGCCCCTACTACGCGGGAACCGGCGAGGCCAGCAACTGGCCGGTCGACCACGAGGTCGGGTTCCCGCCCGCAGCGCGCGCGCCGCAGCAGTGGTTCGCCGGCTCGTTCCGGAGCCCGACGATCAGCACGTCGCACGAGAGCACGTGGATGAGGCGCGGCTTCGCCGTCGTGCACGCCGAGACGGCCGGCACCGGCCTGTCCGACGGCTGCCCGACGTCCGGCGCCCCCAACGAGACGCTCAGCACGACTGCCGTCATCGACTGGCTCAACGGCCGCACCAAGGCCTATACGACGCGCACCGGGGACGTCGAGGCGCTGCCCGTGAACTGGCACAACGGCAGGACCGGGATGATCGGCACCTCCTACAACGGCACACTTCCGATCGGAGCCGCCACCACCGGCGTCGAGGGCCTGAAGGCCATCGTCCCGATCTCGGCGATCTCGGACTGGTACGACTATTACCGCGCGAACGGCCTCGTCCGCGCGCCGCACCAGGCGGCCGGCGGCAACGGGAACAACCTCTTCCAGGGCGAGGACCTCGATGTTCTCGCCGACCTCGTCTACTCGCGCCAGGACGAGGGCAACCCGCGCACGATCTGCCGCCCGGTGATCGACGAGCTGATCGCCAAGGAGGACCGCGCGTCGGGTGACCGCAGCGCCCTCTGGCAGGAGCGCAACTACATGGTGAACGCCCGCAAGATCAAGGCGGCGACGCTGGTCGCGCACGGCAACGGCGACTTCAACGTCATGACCAAGCAGGCCGCCCAGCTGTACGAGGCACTGAAGGCCAACGGCGTCCCGCACATGTTCTACTTCCACCAGGGCGGGCACGGCGGCGCGCCGACCGACTTCCTCACGAACCTGTGGTTCACGAAGTATCTGTGGGGCCACGAGAACGGGGTCGAGAACCTCGCCAAGTCCTGGGTCGTGCGCGAGGCGGCAACGTGCCCGGAGCGGGCGACGACCGTCGTCGGCGAGCATGCGAACACAGACACGCTCACGGTCGCGAGCACAGCCCCGTTCCGCGTCGGCTACACGCTCACGATCCCGCAGACGAACGCGGACGGCACGATCGCGAACACGACCCGGCTGATCACGAACGTCGCGGGCGGCACACTCACGCTCGCCTCGGCCGTGGCGACCGGAGCGGGCCAGCGAGTCGTCGGCGGCGCGACGGTATTCCTCGCCTGCAACACCGCCAACCCGACGCCGTACGCGGAGTGGCCCGACCCGGCCACGTCGACGGCCGTCGTCCGCCTGAAGGCCGGCGCGCCCGGTCGCGGTCATCTCACGCTCGGGACCGGCGCCGGGCGCCCGGAGACGCTCGTCGACGACCCGAGCGTGACCGCCATCAGCGCGCTCAACGCCGCGTCGTCCAGCGCCCGCCTGCTCTACGTGAGCCCGGTGCTGTCTGACAACCTGCGCATCAGCGGCACGCCCACCGTGTCGCTCACCGCGTCGTTCAGCAAGCCGAAGGCGAACCTCTCCGTGTACCTCGTCAGCCTCCCGGAAACCGGCAGCGGAACGATCCTGACCCGTGGCTGGAAGGACCCGGAGAACCGCAAGTCCGACTTCGTCAGCGAGCGCGTCACGCCGGGCGCGTCCTACCGGCTGAACGTCGACCTGCAGGCGAAGGACACGATCGTGCCCGCGGGGCGGCGGATCGGGCTGATGGTGATGTCGACCGACCGCGACTACACGGTGCGCCCGAGGCCGGGCACGGAGGTCACGATCGCTCCCGCCGGCAGCTCCGCGTCGATCCCCGTCGTCGGCGGTACGCGCGCACTGGAGGAGGCGACCAGGACCGGCGGATAGCGGGTACGACGCGTACAGTCGACCGACTGGAGGCTATGGCTGAAGAATCCGTGCAGGGGAGCGTACGCGCGGAGCTGGGGGCTCCCCCAAGTGCCGCGAGGACTTCGGTCATCCTCGGCGTCATCGCGCTCGTGGCGTCGCTCATGCCCGTCGTCGGCATCGTGCTCGGCGTGACCGCGATGGTGAAGAGCGCCGGCGCGATGGATGACATCCGCACGCAGGACCTCGCCGGCATGGGCGTCGCCATTGCCGGCATGGTCCTCGGCATCCTCGCGATCGTGCTGTCGTTCGTGTGGATGTTCGCCGCCGGTGTCGTCAGGTGATGAGCCGCTGCTCCGGTAGCGGGGCTACACCCAGAGGGATGCTGTCCACATCGCGGCAAGGAAGCTCAGCGCGATGGCGACGAGCGCTGCTAGCCAGACCGGTACCGGAACCTCCGCAAGCGACCGTTTCCGCGCGAGGACGATGACTCCGGCGATGACCGTGAAACAGGCGGCGTCCAATCGCGGCGGCGAGACTCGACTTCCTGGGAGCTGATCAGGCAGGAAGTCGATGCGTGGCTCGCGTATCCAGGACCACGCAACCTAGAGGGTCCTCAGACATGAGCTACAACCTTGAGACCGCTAGCGGTCGTACGGGCTGGCTGGCGATGTTTCCGTTCGCACCGCGTCCTCGTCGCGCTCGTGGAGAGGCAGGTCGGCAGGGTCGGCGGCGACGCGTGCCCAGTAGGCGGCGAGCTTGATCTTGAGGTGGCGCCTCGCGGGGTGGCTGCAGCTGCGCGATCCGCCGTGGCGGGTTGGCGAGCAGCTCGTCGCTCACCAGGCTGGGGCGGAAGAGGCAGGCCACGCTTTCGTTGTCGAGGACGTCCTCCAGTGGTGGCAGGTACATGTACGGATGGATGGAGTCGCGGCTTCGCACCGGTTCCTCCCCGCCGGTGTAGATCGTCGTCGGCTGGTCGCCGAAGGGGATCGCCTCGAAAAGGTCGCCGGCGAAGAGCGTGGTCGACCAAGGCTGCGTCCAGTATTCGTGGTCGTGCGGGCGATGCTCGCCGGGTCCCATGCCAGCGGCAACGTTAGGTGCGGGGCCCGACGGCTTTAGTCGATCGAGCGGACGCGCGTGACCGGCACGACGTCGTCGTCCTCCTGCAGCGGAGCGAATCCGCTGAACATCTCGGCGCGCACCGTCTCGACGTCCTCCGGCCGGAAGCGGCGCACGCCACTCGGCAGCCGGACCGCGCGAAGCAGCCCTCGCTCCTCCCAGCGGCGCACGGTGTTCTCGTGCACGCCGAGCGTCCGGGCGACCTCGCGAACCTTCATGAGCTGCGCCATACGGCCTCCGATGGATGACGGGGGTGGATAAAGGGGAGTCTAGCGAAACGAGCCAGATGATGGAGATGGTGGACTTTACTCGCCAGCGTAGTTCCGCGGCGCAGTGGCTCGAGTTCCGATCGCGGCCGGGCGGGGAATCCCCTCCCACGTGGCGCCGGACGGGCTGATCGAGATCGAGCACGACGAGGTCGGCGGTGTCCCGGCGTTCTGGCCCGCGGGCGCCGGTGAGGCACACCGCGTCGCGCTCGGCTTCCGGGTCGGGTACGCCGACGAGATCGAGCGGCTGCGCTCGTCGTAGCCGGGGGGCCCCGCCGCGGACGGCGGGGCCCCGAACCGGCTATCCGCCGTCGCCGGGCCGCGGCGCCTCGTCCGACTTCGGCGCCGCCACCACCGAGATCGTGCGCGTCGCAGTCGCCACGTTGCCGGCCTGGTCCTCGGCCTCGGCCACGAGCGTGACCGTGTCACCGACGGCCGCCGCGGGCGGCGTGTACCGGAACTGGAACGGGAACGTCCGGGACGTCGCCACCAGCTCGCCGTCGACCAGCAGGCGGACCTCCTTCATGTCGCCCCGCTCGTCAGCGGCGGTCACGTCGACCTCCACCGGGTCGCGCGGGGTCGCCACGTAGCCGTCGGCGGTCGGGTACTTGAACGCCACCGGCGCCGGGGCGGTCGTGTCCGCCGCCGTCGGGAGCAAGTGGGCCATCGCGCGCCTGACCAGCTCGTTCCGCGTCGCCGCCGGCACCTGCTCGAGGCCGAACCCGAACGTCACCGTGTCGGCGGTGGACAGGGCGAGGCCGCCCGTCCGCGACGTCGACGCGCCGGCGAAGTCGAGCTCGACGCGCTCCTGGCGCAGCGGCTCCTGGACCGACAGGCCGGACCAGTTGTGCAGCCGCGTCGGCAGCTTGGCGCGCGGCGCCGCGGCGCCGTTCGCGTCCTCGTTCGGATCGTTCCCCGGCGCCGAGTCGATCGCGATCGTGGCCGGGTCCATCCCCTCGAAGATGCTCCCGTTCTCGATCTCGACCGGCGTTCCCGGAGCGAACGTCGTCGTCCCGTAGCCGCCCTCCTTGCCGACGGCGCCGAGGTAGTTCTGCCACGTGTCGTTCGAGATCCCGCGGTAGCGCTGGAACGCGGTGCCCGGCATGTCGTCGTCACCGCCGTTGTCCGGGGGATAGAAGAACCCGGGCAGCTTGTCCGGCGCCCACTCGTAGGGCCCCGTCGCCGACAGGTTGCGCGACCCGGTCGGCCACTCGTGGATGTTGCGGCCCGCCACGATCGCCTTGCCGCCCTCGTTCAGGTACTCGCGCACGGCGATCATCGTCTTGTGCGCCCAGCTCGCGAGCCGGAGGGAGCCCGCCTTGGTGGTGGGCCCGCTGAGATGCCGCGCGTCGGTCTCGGTCGGATCCTGCGGGACGAAGTCGTCCCCGGAGTACCACAGCACCGCGTCGAAGTGCGACAGGACCCCGAGGAACGAGGGATCGCGCGGGCTGGGCTGCCCGGCGGGACCCTGCGGCGGGGCGTCGACGTCGAACGTCTCGACCTCGTAGCCGGCCGCCTCGAGCGCGTCCACGTGCTGCGCGACGTAGCGCGGAGCCCCGTCGTAGCCGGCCTCGCGATTCGGCGAGGTCCCGGTGTAGTCCTCCGCGGCGATCACCAGCGCGCGCTTCTGGCCCGCCGTGCCGTCCGGCACGGCCTCCACGCGATACGAGAACCGCTGCTGCAGCCCGCCGGCGCGGATCGTGACGGCGACCGTGTCGCCCGGCGTCGCGTGCCGCGGCGTCTGCGTCGGCGACGCCCAGTTCGCCGGCGTCTCGACCCGCACCCGCTTGTAGAAGACGCCAGGCGCGTCGCCGTACCGCTCGCCCGGCGGCACGTCGGTCGCCCGGATCGCGGTGACCGTGCGGCTCGAGCCGCCGGGGCCGGAGATCGTGGCGGTCACGTCGACCGGCCCGAGCGAGCGCCGCACGTTCGCCTCGATCTCCTGCGTCGCGCCGTACGAGACGTCGAACCTGGTCGGCTGGATGTCGTGCGTGGCCTTGATCTGGTACTGCGTGGGGTCGTTGTCGAAGTTCCGCGGGCGGTCGATCTGGCCCGCCGAGTGCGCGATGTTGAGCGCCATCGGCCGGTTCTTCTGGAACACCGCCTCGACCTTCTCCTCGTCGTCGGGGAACGCGAACTGGTTGCAGCCGGCCGGGCCGCCGCCGGTCGCGCACGTGTCCAGCTCCGGCGTCCAGCCGATCACGCCGTAGTTCATGTACGCGTTGTCGATCGTGTCGCCGTTGGACTCGTACAGGTCCGAAGACCGCTGCGGCTGGTACGGCTCGACCGCGCCGTCCCCGTCGGTGCCGGTCATCGCGTTGAAGATCGTCGCGTCCACCGGCGCGTAGTCGGTGATGTAGGAAACCGGCGTCAGCAGGAGCTGGCCGGCCGAGTGGTAGTTGACGTTGGCGACGAAGTCGATCCGGCGCAGCAGCCGGTCGAACGCCAGGTTCTCCGGCTCCGACAGCGCGTACGGGCCGCGGTAGGTCTGGCCGTTGGGGTCGTTGGTCGCACCCTCCTCGTCGATGCCGCGCTTGGCGGGGTAGTTGCGGTTCGGGTCCACGCCGTCGCCGGCGTTGCCGAAGATCCCGTCCGCGTTGTTGTCCCGGAGCGTCTTGCGCCAGAAGCGGTTGCTCTCCGGCTCACCGGCGCCACACAGGCGGTTCGTGGGACCCGAGCCGCAGGTGAACGTGTGGTCGTACCCGTCCGGGTTTTGGATCGGCATGAACCACAGCTCGGTGCGCGAGAGCAGCTCCGCGATCTTCGCGTCGTTCTTGTGCTCGATGATCCAGCGCATCAGGCGCCGCTCGACCTCCGCGGCGATCCACTCGCGCGCGTGGTTGTTGGACGAGTACAGGACCGCGGGCCGCGTGTTGTCCGGCGTGTGCCGCGCGTTCGCGGTGACCTTCAGAACGGCCATCGGCTTGCCGAGCCGCGACCGTCCGATCACCTGGTAGTCGACGATGTCGCGGTTCTGCTTGGCGAGCTCGAGCATCTCGTCGTGGATGCCGCCGGGCTCCATGAACTGGCGGTAGACCGTGTAGTAGGGGTTCGGGCTGTCACCGCCGGTCGCGGCCTGGCGCTCCTCCTTGGTGCCGGCCGGCTTCGCGATCTCGACCTCGGTGAGCTCGACGCCGCGGCCCTCGAGCTTCCTGGCCTGCGACGGATACAGGACCACCTCGACCCGCTGGGTGTACGACCGGCTCGGGTCGTAGCCCGAGTGTCCGAGGTCGACGCCCATCTCGGCCAGCTTGCCGGCGTCGATCTGGTCGACGTCGGCGGTGTAGGGCTGCAGATACTCCTCGGCGGCTGTGGCCGCGGCCGGAGCCGCGGCGGCAGCCAGCCCGGCAGCGAGCAGCGCTGCGCACGCTCGTCGGCGCATGGAACTTCTCCTCCCGCATGACAACGGACCGCCCCTGCGACGGTCGCCGCTCCATGACAGCGCACCCACCGGACGTCTGGCAAGCCCGCGCCGTTGAGTTGCCTCAACAGTTAGGGACTCGGCTTCACGTACAGGCCGCCAAGGCGGCGAACCAGCTGATGCGCATGAGCGGCCCGGTGTCGGTGCGCGTGCCGGACCAGGAACACCGGCACCGCGACGACCGAGGCCGCGAGCACGACGACCGCCGTCAACGCGATCGCGGGGACGACGACGACCGCGGCGAGGATCGCCAGCGGTGGGACGACGAGCAGCGCGGCGACGGCGATCGCGATGAGCTCCACGATGCGGATGGTTGCGACGGCGGCGACGCCGGCCCACGAGAGGACCTCTTCGGATCGCTCGATCGAGCTGAGCGGCTCGTTGGAATTCATGGCTACGTGTTGGGAGAGGTCGGTGGGGGTTAGGCGGCTGCGAGCTGCTGCTCGAGCCAGTCGGCGAAGCGGGTCTCGGCCAGGCGCGCGTCGGCGCCGGGGAGGAGGGTGCGCTCGCTCGGGTTGATGCCGAAGTAGCGCGCCTGCGGGTCGGCGACGACCTCGCGCGGATCGTTGCGCGTCGCCAGCGCGCCACGGATGAGCTCGTCGAGGCGGAACTGCTCGGGCCCCGCGATCTCCACCGTCCCGTTGATCGGCGCGCCGACGGACACGCGGCCGACCCCGCTCGCGACGTCGTCGGCGGCCATCGGCTGGATGAGCGCCGGCGGGAGGCGGACGGTGTTGCCGTCGGTCGCGTCAGCGGCGATGCGCTGCATGAACTCGTAGAACTGCGTCGCTCGCACGATCGAGTACGGCATCGAGGCGCCGGCGATCAGCTGCTCCTGGGCGAGCTTTGCGCGGAAGTAGCCGCTCTCGGTCAGGCGCTCGGTGCCGACGACCGACAGCGCCACGTGATGCGCGACGCCCGCGGCGGCCTCCGCCGCGAGCAGGTTGCCCGTCGCCGTGGTGAAGAACTCCATCACCGCGGCGTCCTCCCAGGCCGGGGCGTTCGAGACGTCGACGACCGCCGAAGCGCCCTCGAGCGCCTCGTCGAGCCCTTCGCCCGTGACCGTGTTGACGCCGGTGTCAAGCGACGCCGCAACGGCTGCGTGGCCGTGCTCGCCCAGCTTGCTCACGAGCTTCGATCCGATGAGCCCGGTGCCGCCGATGACCACGATCTTCATGAGGGGCCTTTCTGTCGGTTTCACCCCCAAGACCGGACAGCCGACCGTTCCGTGACACTCACTCCTGAAGCGAAGCGAGCTGATCCTCGAAGCGAGCCATCGCGTCGCGGTACAGGAAGGGTCCCCAGCTCACCCGGGCCACGCCCAGCGCGGCCAGCTCGGCGAGCGACGGTGCCTGCGGCAGGCGCGCGACGTTCACCGGGACGTGGATCTCCGAGGTGAAGCGGCGCAGCGCGTCGGTCTCCCACAGGGCGATCGGGTACACGCAGTCGACGCCGGCCTCGATATAGGCATGTGCGCGGCGCAGCGCTTCGGGAACGAGCTCCTCCTGGGTACCCGGACCGGCGCCGGCGAGGAGGGGACCGAGGAAGACGTCCACCCGGGCGTTGATCACGAGCCCGTAGCCGTCAGCCGAGGCGGCCTGACGAACCCCTCTGAGCCACTCCGCGTGCCGATCGGGATCGCGGAGGCTGCCCGCGGCGTGGTCGGTGTCCTCGAGGTTGCAGCCGGCGGCCCCGGCGCTGCGCAGCCCCGCCACCAGCTCGGCCGGCTCCATCCCGTACCCGGCCTCGGCGTCGACCGTCACGGGCACGTCGACGCCCCTGGCGATCCGCGCAGCCGCGGCGAGCATCTCGTCGGCCGGCGCATCCTCGTGGTCCTCGTAGCCGAGCGTGCCCGCCACACCGCCGCTGGTCGTCGCGACCACGGAGAACCCGGCCGCGACGACAGCTCTCGCCGTGGCCACGTCCCAGGCGTTCGGCAGCAGCAGGGGGGCGCCGGGGCGGTGCAGCGACCGCAGCAGGTCGCACCGGCTCTCGAGGTCGGCTGTCTGTGAGGGGCTCATGCTGCGAGCCTACGCGGCCCCGGCGAGCAGGTCGTGCGACCTCCCGTGTACCTTCTGGCGATGCGGGTGTTCCTGGCCGGCGCGACGGGCGTGATCGGCAGCCCGCTCGTGCCGCAGCTCTTGAACGCCGGGCACGAGGTGACGGCGATGACCCGCTCGGTACTGCGTGCTGCGCAGCTCGAGGCGGTCGGCGCCGACCCGGTCGTCTGCGACGTGTTCGACGCCGACGGGGTGCGGGCGGCCGTGGCCGACGCCTCGCCGGAAGTGGTCATCCACCAACTCACCTCGCTGCCGCCGCGGCTCGACTGGGGCAATCCCAGCCTGTTCGACGAGAACAACCGCGTGCGGACCGAGGGGACACGGATCCTCGTCGACGCGGCGCTTGCCACCGGCGCACGCCGCGTTGTGGCGCAGAGCATCGCGTTCGCGTACGCGCCGACCGGCGACCGCGTCAAGGAGGAGGACGCGGCGCTGTTCACCGACGCACCACCGCCGCTCGGCGGCGTGGTCGCGGCGGTCGTCGAGCACGAGCAGCTGGTCACGGGCACAGCGGGGATCGAGGGTCTCGTGCTGCGCTACGGCATGCTCTATGGCCCCGGTACGTATCACGACCGGCGCGGCTCAACCGCGGCCGACATCATCGCGGGTCGCGTGCCGCTCGTCGAAGGCGCCACCGGCATGTACAGCTGGCTGCACGTCGAAGACGCCGCATCAGCGGCCGTCGCGGCGCTCGAGCGGGGCGCGCCGGGGATCTACAACGTCGTCGACGACGAGCCGGCGCCGCAGCCGGAGTGGCTGCCCGTCCTCGCGCAGGCGCTGCGCGCCGTTCCGCTCGCGGCGGCGGAGATGCCGCCCTCTCCGGACACCCTGGAGATGTCGCTGCGCGGCGCCTCGAACGCGAAGGCGAAGCGCGAGCTCGGATGGCAACCGCGGTACGCGAGCTGGCGCGAAGGATTTGCCGCCAGCCTCGCGTGAGTACCCATTAGGGCGGTCCGCGATAATGCCCCGTCAACATGCTCGAGCTTCCCCTGCCACCGTCGGGCTTGCTCGACCGTGTCAGCGAGCGCGACGTGCTGGAACGACTGGTCGCGGGCGTGCGCGCGGGCCAGAGTCGTGTGCTGGTCCTCCGCGGCGAGGCGGGAGTCGGCAAGACCGCCCTGTTGCGGCACCTGTCGGCGGCCGCGGACGGATGCCGGATCGCCCGGGCGGCTGGCGTCGAGTCCGAGATGGAGCTGCCGTTCGCCGGCCTGCACGCGCTGTGCGTGCCGATGCTGGGACGGCTCAAGGATCTGCCGGGCCCGCAGCGTGACGCGCTCGGCACGGCGTTCGGCCTGAGCGCCGGACCGCCGCCGGATCGCTTCCTGGTCGGATTGGCGGTCCTGAGCCTGCTCGCCGACGTCGCCGAGGAGCAGCCACTGCTCTGCATCGTCGACGACGCCCAGTGGCTTGACCGGGTGTCGGCGCAGACGCTGGCGTTCGTGGCGCGCCGGCTCTTGGCGGAGCGGGTGGGATTGGTGTTCGCGCTGCGCGAGTCCGGCGACGAGCAGGTGCTCGAGGGATTGCCCGAGCTCGTGATCGAGGGGTTGCCCGCCGACGAGGCCCGGCTGCTTCTGGACGCGACGATGCCGGGGCTGCTCGACGAGGGGGTCCAGGCTCGGATCCTCGGCGAAGCCGGCGGCAACCCACTCGCGCTGCTGGAGTTGCCGCGCGGACTGACGCCGGCGGAGCTTGCGGGCGGGTTCGGGCTCCCCGATGCGCGCCCCTTGGCAAGCCGCATCGAGCACACTTTCCTCCAGCGCGTCCAGACGCTTCCGCCCGACACGCAGCTTCTGCTGCTGACGGCCGCAGCGGAGCCGGTCGGCGAGGTGCCGTTGCTGTGGCGCGCGGCCGAGCTGCTCGGCATCGGGCCCGACGCGGCGGGACCGGCCCAGGCGGCACGCCTGGTCGAGATCGGCGCGCGGGTGCGCTTCCCGCATCCGCTCGTCCGCTCGGCGGTCTACCGCGCGGCGGACCCGGGGGACCGCCGCGACGTGCACCTCGCGCTCGCTGACGCGACGGACCCGGTTCTCGATCCCGACCGTCGCGCGTGGCATCGCGCGCACGCGACGGCGACACCGGACGAGGCGGTGGCGGCGGAGATGGCGCGCTCGGCCGACCGCGCGCAGAGCCGTGGCGGGCTGGCCGCGGCCGCCGCGTTCCTGCAGCGGGCGGCCGAGCTGACGCCAGACCCCGCCACGCGCGTCGAGCGTTCGCTCGCCGCGGCCCAGGCGAAGCTCGACGTCGCCGACGCTGCGTCCGCGTCCGACCTCCTGGCCGCGGCCGAGCTCGGGCCGGTCGACGAGCTCAATCGTGCGCGGTTGGAGCGGTTGGGCGCGCAGATCGCATTCGCCAGCCGGCGCGGACGCGACGCGCCGCCGCTGCTGCTCGAGGCGGCCAGGCGACTCGATCCCCTGGACGCCAAGATGGCCCGCGAGACCTACCTCGAGGCGATCGCGTCGGCGATGTTCGCCGGGCGCCTCGGCACCGGCCCGGATGAGCGTGAGGTGGCCGAGGCCGCGCGCGCGTCGACAGCGGTGCGTGCACCTGGCGCCGCCGACCTGCTGCTCGACGCCCTCGTGATCCGGTTCACCGAGGGGTATGCGGCGTCCGTCGCGCCGCTCTCGCACGCGCTGCGTGCGTTTGGCGAACCCGACGGCGGCGGAGAGGACCGGCGCTGGCTGTGGCTGGCGTGCCGCCTCGCGCAGGATCTCTGGGACGACGACCTCTGGCACGTACTCGCGACCCGCGGCGTGCGCCTCGCTCGCGACACCGGCGCGCTCAACCTGCTCCCAGGCATGGCCAACTTCCTTGCCGCGTTCTACGTCCATTCCGGGGCCTTCGCCACCGCCGCGGCGCTGATCGAGGAGGTCGATGCGCTCACGCAGGCGACCGGCATCCCGCCGCTCAAGTACTCGGCGTTGATGCTGGCCGCGTCGCGCGGCGATCGGGCGCAGGTGCAGGCGATCTCCGACGACGCGCTACCGGGTGCAATCGCGCGTGGCGAGGGTTTGGCGCCTGGCCTGCTCTTCTGGATGACCGCGCTGCTGCACAACGGCCACGGCCAATACGGCGAGGCACTCGCGGCCGCGCAACAGGCATGCGAGCACGAGGACATCATCGCGTACGGCTGGGCCCTGGTCGAGTTGATCGAGGCCGGCGTCCGCGCTGGCCGGCCGGACGAGGCCGCCGCCGCGCTCGACCGCCTGAGCGAACGCACGCGGGCGAGCGGCACCGAATGGGCGCTCGGCATCGAAGCGCGCTGCCGTGCGCTCCTGAGCGACGACGAGTCCCTCTACCACGAGTCGATCGAGCGGCTCGCGCGCAGCCGCGCGGCGGTCGAGCTCGCGCGCAGCCGGCTCCTCTACGGGGAGTGGCTCCGGCGCGAGAACCGGCGCACGGACGCGCGCGAGCTCCTGCGCGTCGCCCACGAGAGCTTCAGCCACATGGGGGCCGGAGCGTTCGCCGAGCGTGCCCGCCGCGAGCTGCTCGCGACGGGCGAGACCGTGCGCAGGATCACCGCGGACACGCGCGACGTCCTGACGCCCCAGGAGGTCCAGGTCGCGCGGTTGGTCTGCGACGGGCACACCAACCCGGAGATCGGCGCCCAGCTGTTCATCAGCCCGCGCACGGTCGAGTACCACCTGCACAAGACCTTCCGCAAGCTCGACGTCAGCAGCCGCAAGGAGCTTCGCGACACGCTCGCGGACACATCCGCAGAGGCCGTCTTGGGCTCCGTCTAGGGATGTAAGCTCCCAAGCCGTCCCTACCCGCGGCAACTCCGCATGCCTAACAGTGATCGTCGGCCACGCTTGCGTGGCCGACGTATTGAATCCGAGACGCTCGATCGCCTAGTGGACGGCGTGCGCGCGGGCCAGAGTCGCGTGCTCGTCTTGCGCGGAGAGGCAGGGGTCGGCAAGTCCGCGCTGCTGGAGCATCTGCTTGCGCGCGCGTCGGGATGTCGGATCGCGCCGGCGGCGGGCGTCGAATCTGAGATGGAGCTCCCGTTCGCCGGGCTGCACCAGCTCTGCGCGCCCCTGCTCGACCGCTTGGATCGTCTGCCTCATCCTCAGCGCGATGCGCTGCGGACGGCGTTCGGCCTGGCTACTGGGGATCCGCCCGATCGATTCCTGGTCGGGTTGGCGGTCCTGAGCCTGCTCGCCGAGGTGGCCGAGGACGGGCCACTGATCTGCGTGATCGACGATGCACAGTGGCTGGATCTGATTTCGGCGCAGACGCTTTCGTTCGTTGCGCGGCGCCTACTGGCGGAGCGGGTTGCGCTGGTGTTCGCGGTGCGCGAGCCCAGCGACGGATCCGAGCTCGCGCGGCTGCCAGAGCTCGTAGTGCGGGGCCTGGGCGAAGGTGATGCTCGTGCCCTGTTGGATTCGGTGATCGTCGGCCCGGTGGATAAGCGGGTGCGCGATCGGATCGTCGCTGAGACGCGCGGCAACCCGCTCGCGCTGTTGGAGCTACCCCGGGGGCTGACGCCCGCGGAGCTCGCGGGCGGATTCGGACTGCCTGACTCGCTGCCCCTCGCCAGCCGCATCGAACGAGGCTTCCTCCGTCGGCTCGAACCGCTTCCGCGCGACACGCGACGGCTTCTTCTGACAGCGGCGGCCGACCCCGTCGGCGACGCGACCTTGCTGTGGCGTGCCCTCGAGCGGCTCGGGATAGGAGCGGACTCAGCGGCGCCGGCCGAGGCGGCCGGGCTGATCGAGCTCGGTGCGCTGGTGCGTTTCCGCCATCCGATCGTGCGCTCGACGGCGTATCGCGCGGCCAGCCTGCGTGACCGACAGGAGGTGCATCGCGCGCTGGCGGAGGCGACGGACCCGGACGTGGATCCGGAGCGGCGGGCGTGGCACCGGGCCCACGCAGCGGTGGGGCCGGACGAGAGCGTAGCCGGTGAGTTGGAGGACTTGGCCGCGCGTGCCCAGGGCCGGGGCGGCATCGCGGCGGCGGCCGCGTTCCTGGCACGGGCGGCCGAGCTGACTCCCGACCCGGTCCAGCGAGGAATCCGGGCGCTGGCCGCCGCGCAGGCGAAGTTCGACGCCGCCGGGCCGGCCGCGGCGTTCGAGCTCCTGGCCACGGCGGAAATCGCGCCGCTCGACGAGCTCCATCGCGCCCGCATCGGGCGGCTGCGCGCTCAGATCGCATTCACTCGCACGCGAGGTAAGGACGCGGCCCCGATGCTCCTCGCAGCCGCCAGACGTCTCGAGCCGGTCGATGCCGGTCTGGCGCGTGAGACCTACCTCGAAGCGCTCGCAGCGAGCATCTTCGCCGGCCGCCTCGGCGGAGGCCAGGACTTGCAGGAGATAGCCGCCGCGGCCCGCGTCGCGCCTGTGCGTCCGGAACCGCCGCGGGCCGCCGACTTGCTGCTCGATGGCTTGGCGACGCGCTACACGCATGGTTACGCCGCCGGCCTGGCGCCTCTCAGGCGAGCGGTGAACGCGTTCGCGCAAGGGTACGTCCCGGGCGACCAAGGCTTGCGCTGGCTGTTGATGGCATGGCCCGCCGCCCATGAGGTCTGGGACGACGAATCGTGGGATCAGCTCACCAGGCGGGCGGTGACTCTCGCTCGCGATGCAGGCGCTCTCACGGTGCTTCCGACGTTCCTCCTCTACCGCGCGGCTGTTCACATTTACGCAGGGGAGTTCGCCGCCGCGTCGGTCCTGACCGCGGAGGCCGATGCGATAGTCGAGGCGACCGGGAACACGCGCTGGCAGGGCACGTCGCTTCTGCTGGCCGCCTGGCGAGGCCAGGAGGGCCCGACTCTGAAGATGGCGGAGGCCAGCATCCAAGCCGCCAGCGCCAGGGGCGAAGGGAGGGCGATTTGCATGGCCGAGCTCTCGAGCGCTGTCCTGTACAACGGTCTTGGCCGCTCTCAGGACGCGCTCGCCGCGGCCCAGCGGGCCTGCGAGCACGAGGATTTCGGCATGTTCAACTGGCCGCTCACAGAGCTCGTCGAGGCTGCCGTCCGAGGGGGACGGCTCGATGTCGCCACCACCGCGCTGGGCCGGCTCGAAGAACGGACACGCGCCGCGGGTACGGACTGGGCGCTCGGCATCCAAGCTCGGTCGCGCGCGCTCATCAGCGACAGCGACGATGCCGACGCGCTCTACCGCGAGGCGATCGAGCGGCTCTCCCGCACCCGCATCGTGGTGCATCGTGCACGCGCCCAGCTCCTGTATGGCGAGTGGCTTCGCCACGAGAACCGCCCTGTGGACGCGCGAGAGCAATTGCGTACGGCGCACGACGCGTTCGGTCGCATAGGAGCAGAGGCGTTCGCCGAGCGCGCAGGTCGCGAGCTGCTCGCGACCGGTGAGACCGTCCGCAAGCGCACGGTCGAGACGTTCTACGAGCTGACGGCGCAGGAGGCGCAGGTCGCCCGGCTCGCCGTTGACGGCCACACCAATCCCGAGATCGGCGCCCAGCTGTTCATCAGCCCACGGACGGTCGAGTACCACCTGCGGAAGGTGTTCACAAAACTCGACATCCGCTCCCGCAAAGAGCTCCGCGGAGCGCTCCGATACGCCACTCAAGCAGGCGTTCCAGCGGAGCTGGTCAGGGCTTGATCGGCGGTCCCGCCGCACTCGGGCGGCGGGACCGCAGCAGCATCGTCAGCCGACGCTTCGCGCGGCGCGGAGGATGACCTTCGTGACCTTGCCGGGGCGCGAGATGAAGCCGGCGTGGGACGAGTTGATCTCGGTCACACGCGCGCCGGCGCGCTTGGCCATGAACCGCTGGGCCTCAGCGGTGAAGACCTGGTCCTGGCGCCCGACCACGTACCAGGAGGGGATCGTCTTCCAGGCCGGCTCGGTGGACTTCTCCACTGAGGCGGCCAGCGATATCGGACGCTGCGCGGTCGCCATCCGGGCGACGATCCTGGCGGGGAGGTCGGCGGCGAAGACCGACCGGAACTGCGCCGGGTCGATGTAGAAGTCGGTCCCCTCGCTCCCGTCGGCCTGCGGGAACGGACGGGCCTGCAGTGCCGGCAGGATCTTGCTGGGGAAGCGCTCGGCGATGTCTAGGTTGCTCTCGCCCGCGTCCAGGGCGAGCGCGTCGAGGTAGACGAGTGCCTTCACGTTGGTGACCTGGTTGGCGGCCAGGGAGATCACCGCGCCGCCGTAGGAGTGGGCGACGAGCACGATCGGCCCGCTGATGGTTCGCATGACGCTGGCCACGTAGGCGGCGTCGCTGGCGGGTCCGCGGAGCTGGTTGGGTGGGGAGATAACCGTGTAGCCGCGGCGCTGGAGGCGGCTGGTAACTGCTCCGAAGCCCGAGGCGTCGGCGAACGCGCCATGGACGAGGACGACTGTGGGCTTATCGGCGGCGCGCGCCGACGAGGGCGTGGTGGCGAGGGTGGCGCTGAGGAGGATCGCGGCAAGCAACGCCGCGAGGCATGAACGCATCATCGGAACTCCTTGGAGACGGGTTGTCAGGGGGAGGGGTCGCGGCGCGACGCGGCGGGCGTCAGGCCCTCGCCCGCTCCGACGACTCGACCGGCGCGCCGACGTGGCGGTTCGCCCAGTCGAGCGCGTAGTCGGCCACCGCTTCCCAGCCGGGCGCGGCCGGGAAGTGGGGGCGACCCGTGAGCTCCTTGTACTCCACGACGGCCTTGGACTTGCCGAGGCGCTTCGCGGCCTCCTTGCTCACCGAGGCCGGGATCGTGTGGTCCTGATCGTTGCCCATCACGAGCAGCGGCGGGCGGTCGTCCTTGTGGAAGTCGACCTTGGTGACGGCGTGCGGATTGAGGTTGGCGAACGCCGCCTGGAAGACCACCCGGCCGGGGGCGGGAACGTAGTAGCGCGCGTAGGCCGCCTCGGCGTCCGCGTCGTTCATCGTGTTCGTGAAGCCGCGGCGGAACTGCTTGGGCGTCAGCGGGACGGTCTTCTTCCGGTTCGCCGGGTTGCGGAGCGCCGGGAAGACCGTGCGAAGCAACGAAGGCGGCAGGCGCAGCACGCCCTTCACCGGCGCCGGCGACAGAGCCATCCCGGCCGCCCCGAGGCCCCGGTCGAGCAGCAGCTCGGTCACCAGGCCGCCGGTGGAGTGCCCCATGATCACAGGCGGGGTGTCGAGCTCGCGGATGATCTGCTCGTAGAGTTCGACGACCTCGGCGAGGCCGAGCCCGTTCATGACGGACGGGTCGCGGCGGAGGGCCTGCACCTCGCTTTCCATGCGCGGCCAGGCCGGCACGAGGACCTCGTGCCCGCGCTGCTCGAAGCGCTCCTTCCAGCCCTCCCAGCTGCGCGGGGTCAGCCAGAGGCCGTGGATGAGGAGGATGGGCGATTTCATGATTGGGCTCCTTGGAGGGCGAGGGTCAGGCGGTGTGCAGGGCTTGACGCAAGGTCGCGATGGCCTGCGCGACGGCGGCGCGCGTGGCGTGCGTGCCGCTAAGCGGGTTGAGCATCATGAAGTCGTGCGTGATGCCGTCGTAGCGCACGGTCGTCACGGCGACACCGGCCGCGCGCAGGCGAGCCGCGTACGCCTCGCCCTCGTCACGCAGCACGTCGGCCTCGTCGACGATCACCAGCGCCGGCGGGAGTCCGGCGAGCTGCTCGTCGCTCGCGCGCAGCGGTGACGCGTACGGCTCCGAACGCCGCTCGACGTCGGGCGCGTAGGCGTCCCAGAACCACGCCATCGACTTCGCGGTGAGGAAGTAGCCCTCGGCGAACTGGTCGTAGGAGCCGGTGTCCATCGCCGCGTCGGTGACCGGGTAGTACATCGACTGGTGCACGAAGCGCACGTCGCCGCGGTCGTGGGCCATGAGCGCGATCGCGGCGGTCATGCCGCCGCCGACGGAGTCTCCGGCGATCGCGATGCGCTCCGGATCGAGCCCGTTGGCGGCCCCCTCCCTGGCGATCCAGCGGGCGGTGGCGTAGCCCTGTTCGATCGCGACGGGGTAGTGCGCCTCCGGCGAACGGTCGTACTCGACGAACACGACCCCGGCTCCGACGCCGACGGCGAGCTCGCGCACGAGGCGATCGTGGGTGCCGGCGTTGCCGAGCACCCAGCCGCCGCCGTGCATGTACAGGATCACGGGCAGCGCGCCGTCGGCGTCGAGGGGCCGGACGATCCGCACGCGGACGTCGCCCACCTCGGCCGCCACGGTGATCCAGCGATCCTCGACGGGCAGCTTGTCAATGGGCGCCGCCTGGACGTCGTCGAGCACCTTGCGCGCCTCATCGGGGGTGAGCTCGTAGAGGAACGGCGGTGTCGCGGTCGCCTCGACGAACGCCTGCGAGGCCGGTTCGAGCACGACCGGTGAAAGCGTGGTGTGAACGGACATTTCGGTCTCCTTGTGAGGGTCAGGCGGCGACAGGCACCGGCGCGGCGGCTTCGAGGATCAGGTGCGTGGTGCTGTCGGGGTGCGAGACGGCCGCGGCGTGCGAGGCGGTGGGCAGCTCGAGGGTCCGGCGTGCCCCGGCGCGGTGGGCCATGAAGTGCTGCAGGGCGGGCGGGATGTTGCGGTCCTGCCCGCCGATCAGCCACCACGAGGGCAGCTGCTTCCACAGCGGGCGCTCGCCGGACGGCTCCTCGAGGGCCTGGAGCGTGACCGGCCGCTGGGTGGCGGCCATGCGGGCGGCCTCGGGCGCCGGGACGTCGGCGCAGAACTGCTCGTGGAAGATCTCGCGATCGATGTACAGGTCGGTCGTGCCGTCGCGGCGCGGCACGGGCCGCAGCGCGTCGCCGAGCGTGCTACCGGGGAAGCGCTGCGCGAGCGCGTTGGCGCTCTCGCCCGTGTCCGGCGCGAAGCCGCACACGTAGACCAGCCCGGTGATGTCGCCTGCGTCGGCGTCGACGTTGGAGATCACGGCGCAGCCGTAGGAGTGCCCGACGAGCACGACCGGCCCGTCGATCGTGCGGACCAGGTCGCTGACCGACTCGGCGTCGGCGGCGAGGCCGCGTAGCGGGTTGGCGGCCGCGATCACGTCGTGACCGGCGGCTTCCAGCTCGCGGATGACGCGGTCCCAGCTCGCCGACTCGGCGAACGCGCCGTGGACGAGAACGATCGTGGGCGACATGGGTGGGTCCTTTCGGTGGGAGTGTGGGATCGACCGGGGTGCATCAGCGAAGACCAGATAGAGGCACGACTCGTGACACCGGGGATCGCATCGACCTCGGTGCCGACCTGGTGCTGGCGGGCTTGGTGTCGATGCTGCGCTCGCAGGCGACGGCGACGCCGGGCGCGATCGGAAGCGTGCTGTTGCAGTCGTCGCACCGCTCGCGTTCGCCGCGAGAACGTCCGGGAGCTATGCCGCGAGAGGAACAAGGCAATCTCCCGTCACCAGCAGGTGTTCGAGCGTTGCGAGTTCTCCGGTCCGCGCGGCGGCGACGAAGGCGTCGAGAAGTCGCTGGTGCGCTGCGGCACCGACCGGCCGGCGATGTTCGCCGCAGAGACGGCGGCGGGCACGGGTGACGAGTTGCCGGGCGTTCGCCTCGCTCACCGCGAGGACCAGCGAGATGCGCCGGTACGGGTAGTCGAACGCCTCCCGAAGCACGTAGGCGGCTCGCTCGGCCGGAGACAGCTGTTGCAAGAGCATGCGCACCGCGGACTCGAGCGCCTCGCCTCGCTCGACGTCGAGCGAGGGGTTGGCTGCGGCGTCAACGTGGTCGTCAAGCCGCGGGCCGATGTGCGTTTCGCGCCGGGCACGAGCGGATTGCGCGACGTTGATCGCGAGTCGCGTCGTTGCCGTCGCGAGAAAGGCGCCGGCATCGCGGACCTCGCGGCGGTCGGTGCCCTGCCAGCGAATCCACGTCTCCTGCACCACATCGTCCGCTTCACTTGCACTTCCGAGCACCCGGCAGGCGATGCCGAACAGCCGCGGACGCGCGGTCTGGAACATCGAGGCGTCGGCCGCGGACACCTCGGCGACCTGCGCGCTCATGCCGCCACCCGCGGCGTTTCGATCGTGACGACCTGCGCGGCACGCGTACTGATGGACGCGTGACGTGCCCGGTGCCGGCGGACGTGGCGGACGACCATGACCGGGACGGCGACGATCGAAGCGGTGACCGCGGTCACGATCGTCGCCGCGACGATCACCACGACCACGAGGGCGAAGAACCAGGCGAGCGGCCCGGCCAAGACGAGCACGAGGAGCAGCCACGGCCCGAGCACGGAGACGACCGGAGGCCCGTAGGCGGGGATGAACCCGATCAGGGGGACGATCTCCGCGAGCACCTCGCCAAAGGTGGGACGACTGATCTGCGCGGTGGTGTTCATGGCCACGAGCTTCCTCCGAGGCAGGGGAGCTCTCGTCCGGGGGAGTCCCGGGTCGAGTCCCTAGTCGCCCGCGCCGGTACCCCAGCCTCGCGCAGGGCATCGACGAGGCGAACCGACTGATCGCCGCGTACTGAGCCGGGTCAGTGCTCGGCGATCTGGCGGGCCGCGTCCTCGAGCGCGAGCTCGAGGGCGGCGGCCTCGATCAGCCATGGCTCGCCGTCGAGACGGGGCTCGATGCGCAGGTGCAACCGTCCGTCGTAGAGGAAGGTCGCGGCCATCAGCTCGCCGCCGACCCGGAGTTCGGCGTTGCCCGACGCGTGTTCAGAACTGGCCAGGATCACCTGGACGGGCGGCATACGATCGTGACCGGACAGCCGGGTCGTTCTGTGACAGCGCGGCCGGGAACGCCGCCCCGCAAAAGCCGATCTCGTCTCGCTCGCGCGAGCCTAGTGTGACGGCTCATGCCGGCCGCGCGAGGAGTATGGTCCTTCGCCATTGAGCGGGCGCATCGAGGGCGGGCGGCTGCTCCCGCGCGGCGACCATCACATAGGGGGGAGTGCCTATGCGCTCACGACGTAGCCTGCCCGTCGGGCTCGCGGTACTGGCGATCGCGCTGGTCTTCGTACCGCCGGCAGCCGCAGGCGGACGCGAGAAGCTGGAGATGTACACGCTGGAGGGCGCCGCCGGCGACATCGCCAAAGCCGCCGGGGGCGTCGAGCTCGCCGGCGTCAGCCAGACGGCGTCTGGGATCCGGGCCGACGCCGTCCTGACCGACAGCCAGCGGGCGAAGGTCGCCGCGGCCGGCGTCAAGATCAAGCTGACGCGTAACAAGAAGGGCCAGACCGTGCAGCAGCAGGCCGCCGCGATGGCCGCGAGCGGATTCCAGGTCTACCGGTCATGGGACGAGCCGGGCGGCATCCGCGACGAGCTCTTCGACGTGGCCCGCCGCAATCCGCAGCTCGTCAAGTTGGAGGTGCTGGGGAGGACGCATCAGGGTCGCGAGCTGATCGCGCTGAAGGTCACGCAGGGTGCCCGAGACGTGCCCGACGGATCACGGCCGGCCGTTCTGTACTCGTCCAACCAGCACGCGCGCGAATGGATCAGCCTCGAGGTCAACCGGCGCCTGCTGCATCACTTCATCGCCCGCTGGCACGCCAACGACAAGGCGATCAAGGACCTGCTCAAGCGCACCGAGCTGTGGTTCGTGATCTCAGCGAACCCCGACGGCTACCAGTACACGTTCGACGTCGAGCGCCTGTGGCGGAAGAACCTGCGCGACAACAACGGCGACGGGCAGATCGGCGTCGGCGACGGCGTGGATCCCAACCGCAACTTCGCCGAGCACTGGGGCTACGACAACGAGGGCTCCGCGCCCGACACGGCGGACGAGACCTATCGCGGCCCGAGCGCCGGCTCGGAGCCCGAGACGCGCGCCATGGCCGGCCTGATCGACCGCATCAAACCGAAGTTCCAGTCGAACCTGCACTCGTTCGGCCAGTGGCTGCTCTACCCGCAGGGCTGGCAGGTCGGCACGCTCGACGCCGACTACCCGATCTACGTCGCGCTCGGCGGCCTCGACGGCGCCCGGTCGGCGATCCCGGGGTTCAACCCGGGGCAGTCGGCCGACACGCTGTACGTGACGAACGGCGAGACGACCGACTACGCGGACACCAGCGTAGGCACGATCGCGTACACGCCGGAGCTCGGTGAGGGCATCCCGGGCGCAGGCTTCGTCTTCCCGGACGACGAGGCGCTCGTCCAGGCCGAGTTCGAGAAGACGCTGCCCTTCCACCTGGGGCTCGCGAAGTCGGCCACGCATCCGGCGACGCCCGACTCGCCGGTCGGCATCGGCGTGGAGCCGTTCTACCTCGACGCAGACGACATCGACCCGCAGAACGGGCAGACGTCGATGTTCGACTTCAAGTTCGGCACCTCGTACGGCGATCCGCAGGAGGTGCGCGTGCTCGCCAAGCGGAGTCTGGGCACCGTCACGCTGCGGTACCAGGTCAACGGCGGCCCAGTCCGCAGTGGGCCGACGAGCCAGTGGAACGGCGGCGAGCGCTACGGCCCCGGCAACGGGACCTACTACCACGTGATGAGGGGCACCGTGACGGGCACCGCCCCGGGCGACAGCGTGAAGGTGTGGTTCACCGGCGGCGGCGCCACGAGCCCGTCGTTCACGTACCGGGTCCAGTCCGACACCGGGCGCCGGGTGCTGGTCCTGGCGGCCGAGGACTACTCCGGCGCCTCGCCGGTGAAGACCGGGGTGACGGCGCCGCAGTACCTGTCGTTCTACACGAACGCGCTGACCGCGAACGGGGTCGCGTTCGACGTCTATGACGTCGACGCCAACGGACGCACCGCGCCTGATGCGCTCGGTGTGCTGAGCCACTACGACGCGGTCGTCTGGTACACGGGCGACGACGTGGTGACACGTGAGCTCGGGTGGGGCCCGGGCAACGCGTCGCGGCTGGCGATGCAGGAGCTGCTCGAGGTGCGCGACTTCGTCAACGAGGGCGGGCGCGTGCTCTACACGGGCCAGAGGGCCGGGCAGCAGTACACGCCCGGGCTCGGCACGCAGAACTACGACCCGTTCGAGAACCGCCAGTGCAGCTCCGATCCGGCGGTCGCGGCCCGCTGCCTGGCGTTGTCGGGCTCCGGCGACTCCCAGGGCGACCCGATCGAGTACTGGTTCGGCGCGGCGATCACGTCGCCCGACGGCGGGCTCGATCCGGAGACCGGCGACCCGTTCCAGGTGGCCGGCATCGACGATCCGCTCGCCGGCCTCACGTGGGGGTTCAACGGCGCCGACAGCGCTCAGAACCAGGGGTCGGACTCGTCGTTCATCGCGACCGGCGACTTCCTGAAGGTGACCGACCCGGCGGACAGCTTCCCGCAGTTCGATAGCTGGCCGGCGGCCGAGTACCTGAGCGGCCTCGCGGGTCCGTTCGACCCGCACACGGGGCAGTCGTTCATGTGGTCCAACCGCGCCGACGAGGCCTACAAGCGCCTCAGCCGGACGATCACGGTGCCAGCGGGCGGCGCGACGATGTCGTTCTGGACGAGCTTCAACGTGGAGCTCGACTTCGACTACCTCATCGTCGAGGCCCACACCGTCGGCCAGGACGACTGGACGACGCTGCCGGATCTGAACGGCCACACGACGGACGACCTCAGCAACGACCAGTCGTGCACGGGTGGCTGGAGCAACCTGGCCGACGAGACCAACGTGCTGCATCCGTTCCTGACGCACTACCAGACGTTCAACCCCGCTGACGGCAGCTGCAGCAGCACCGGCAGCAGCGGCGAGTGGAACGCGGCGAATGGCGCGTCCGGCGGCTGGCAGCAGTTCCAGGTCGACCTCTCGGCGTTCGCGGGCCGTCAGGTCGAGGTCTCGATCACGTCGGTGAGCGACTGGGGGCTCCAGCAGTTCCCCGGCGTCTTCATCGACGACATCGTGGTCTCGACCGGTGAGGGCAGCACGTCCTTCGAGAACGACGGCAACCAGACGGACGGCTGGACCGTCCCCGGCGCGCCGCAGGACGCGGAGGGCATCGAGGGCCCGAACCTCAACGACTGGGCGCCCCGCGGCGGCCTCGGCATCAAGGAGGGCGCCGTCATCGCGACCCCGGACACCGTCTACATGGGCTTCGGCCTGGAGGGTGTCACCGGGGCTGCGACGCGCAACCAGATCATGGACCGGGCGATGGACTACCTGCTGCGCTGACGCGGGATCGAGCACGGGGGCCGGCGCAAGCCGGCCCCCGATGCTTCACGCCGGCTAACTCACCCGCGCGGGCACGCACTCGCTTTCGTAGGGCGTCGCTCACGCACCGGCCGCGAGCGCGCACAGCCCGGGCGACCAGCCGGTCTGGCCGAGCTCCTGTGCGAGCGCCTCGCGCTGGGCGGCCTGTTCGGCGGTCGGGGCCGGCGGGAGCGTGACACCCTCGGTGCCCGGGATCGCATCCGGTTCGGCGGGGGCATCTGGCACGTAGTGCTTGCCCTTCCAGCGCAGGATGTCGATCCCTCGCTGGTAGTCGATGGAGTACAGGACGTCACCCCGACCGGCCCATCTCGGCGACGACGACGAACTGCCCAGCGAGAGGAAGTAGCCCTGCTCCTCGATCCCCCCGTCGGGCTTGATCTGCAGGAAGCGCACGCCGTCCTCGTATTCGGAGATCGCCACCAGGCCGCCGTTGCGGAAGGACTTGTGCTCCTGGAACCAGTGCACCGAGCAGCCGAGCGCGCCCGCCACGGGCTTGCCGTCGGCGTAGACGCCGTTGCCGGCCGGCGGAACCTGGGCGAGCGGGCCCGCGAACTGGGTCGACCGGCCGGCCAGGACGTCGTCCGCGCTGTACACCGAGAACTCGCTGTTGTTCCGCTCGCAGCGCCCGGTGAAGTTCTGCTCGCCTCCGATCATCACGAAGCGGTCGTTGCCTTCGCGCGGCCAGCGCGCGGAGTGCACGAACTTCGCGGCCTGGCCCGTGTAGAGCACCTTCGGATGGGCCGGCGAGCCGCCGTCCTCGGCGTTGACCGAAATCGCCGCGAACGGCTGGCACGCGGTCAGCAGCACGCCGGGGCGGATCTCGCGGATGTGATGGCAGGAGCGCTCGTCGACGCCCTGCGCCCTCAGCTCGCCAATCCAGTTCCCGATCACCTTCGGGGGCGTGCCGTCGAGCACGCCGCGAGCGTCGATGATCGTGCCGGCGCGGCCGTAGAAGTACTGGCAGTTCAGCACGCACTCGGCCGTGTGGTTGGCGATTGGGATCGTCCCGACCTGCTTGATGTTCGCGGGATCGCGGACGTCGAAGAGCTGCACGCACCCGGTGGCCGCCATCGCCGCCACGCACTCCGGGACGCCGACGGAGTAGAAGTCGCTTGCCACGGCCAGCACCTTGCCGTTGGTCGGCACCTCCTCGTTCTCCCACGCGATGTTCGTCTTCATCTCGCCGAGCGGCTGCGGCGCCGCGGGGTCGGAGATGTCATAGATCGAGATGTTCTTGCCAGACGTGACGAACATCCGCTTGCCGACGACCTTGGCCCCGGTGGTGAGGCCGACGTCCTGCTTGATGGAGCCCAGGTACTCGACGTTGGGCGACATCACGGCGTCGGGCGGCGGCGCAGCGGACGCGGGAGCGGCCAGGCACAGGACCGACAGCATGCTGATAAGTGCGGCGCGAAGAGATCTCATCCTGTGGGCGGTAACGCGGCGCGCCGTCGAAACTTGCGCGGGGCGCTCCGGCACGTCAGCCGGCCCGCTCGAACCGGTGGCCACGCCGGGCTCCGGCATGATGTGACGGCGTGAGCACCCACGCACCGCTGCAGATCATCGTGGACTCGCTGGCCGCGGACATCGGGCGTGATGTCGCGCTCGACGATCGGCAGATCCGTTGGCTCGTGCACAGCCCGCACGAGGACGAGCCGGATCCGGCGCGGATGCGGTCGATCCTGACGCGGCGCGTGTCCGATGAGGCGCTCGAGTGGGCCTTCTCGTTCGGGATCGAGCAGGCGCAGGGGCCCGTGCGGCTGCCGGCGAACCCGGTGCTCGGTGCCGAGGCGCGCGTGTGCATCCCGCTGCGCGCACGCGACGTCCTGCTTGGCTTCATGTTCATCGTCGACGCGGAGGAGACCCTCGGCGCGGCGGAGCTCGCGCAGGCGGAGGACGCGGCGAACGAGGCGGCGCAGATCCTGTACCGCGAACGGCGTCTGCGCGAGCTCGAGCGGGAGCGCGAGCGGTGGCTGGTCACGCACCTGCTCGGCGACGACTCGGCGGACGCCGAGGAGGCTGCTCGAGCGCTGGCGGACGAGGGGTTCCTCGAAGCCGGAAGCGTGGCGGTGCTGGTCATCCGGGCGGACGCCGAGCCGGCGCGTTGCGAGATCGCGATGGGAGCCGCGCTCGATCGCCTGCGCCGGCTCGTCCCGCCGCGGGGCGGCCTCGAGCTGCGCCGGGGTGACCACGCTGTATTCGCCATCGCGCTCGGCGACGCGTCGGCGCCGTCGCCGCGCGACCTCGCCGAGAGCCTCCTCTCACTCGCCGACGAGGCCGGGCGCGCCGAGGCGATCGACGCGGTCACGCGCGTCGGGATCGGCGGGGCCCACCCGCTCCTCGCCGCGCGGCTGTCATACCGGCAGGCGCGCGACGCCGTCACCGTCGCCCAGCGCGTCGCGCGCTTCGGGCGGGTCGCCGCGTGGGACGAGCTCGGCGTCTACCGGACGCTCGTGCGATTCCCGGACGACCTCGGCGCCGAGGCGCTGCATCCGGGCCTGGTCCTGCTCCTGCGCGACGGCGCTCACGAACAGCTGGTCGAGACGCTCGAGACGTACCTGGACCGTGCCGGTGACGTCAAGGCCACCGCCGAGGCGCTCAACCTCCATCGCGCCACGCTGTACTACCGGCTCCAGCGCATCGAGGAGATCACGGGCGCGCGCCTGAAGGTCGGGGAGGACCGCCTCGCCCTACACCTCGGCCTGCGGCTCTCCCGGCTCACCCGCTAGCGCCTTGTCGCACGCCGACGGCCGCATTTCCGACAGACGTCGGAGGAAGCGGGGCGGCCGGGCGCCCATGCTGAATCGCAGATGAGCAACCTTGGAGGATCCGACATGGGCCTGGCCGGCCTCGACCACGAGCTGCTGCAGGTGCGCCGTGGCGCACGCAGCGGCGCATACACGATCGTCGCCGTGCACTCGACCGCGCTGGGGCCCGCCCTCGGCGGCTGCCGGCTGACCACCTACCCGCACCCCGCCGACGCCGTGGCGGACGCGCTGCGCCTCGCCGAGGGGATGACGCTGAAGGCCGCCGTGGCCGGGGTGGACCTGGGTGGGGGCAAGGGCGTCGTGTGCGTGGAGCCGGGCACCGAGCTCACCGCGGCGATGCGCGAGGCGATGCTCCTGGACTTCGGCGACGCCGTCGAGGCGCTCGGGGGCCGGTACATCACGGCCGAGGACGTCGGGACGAGCCCGGCCGACATGCGGCTCGTCGCCACGCGGACCGAGCACCTGGTCGGCCTGCCCGAGGACCTCGGCGGCCTCGGCGATCCCAGCCCTTTCACGGCGTTCGGGGTGCACGCCGCCATGCGCGCGTCGGTCGAGTACCGGTTCGGGACAACTGGCCTCGACGGCCGCAGCGTCGCCGTCGTCGGCGCCGGGCACGTCGGCGAGGCGCTCGCCCGCATGCTCACCGCCGATGGGGCGCGAGTGATCGTGTCCGACATCGACGAGGCCAAGCGCGCGCTCGCCGACGAGCTGCCCGGGGCGACGTGGATGAGCCCGGGGGAGGCGATGCTCGCCGAGGTCGACGTGCTCGCCCCGTGCGCGCTCGGCGGTGCGCTCGACGACGTGACCGTCCCGCGGCTCGGCGCGGGCATCGTGTGTGGCGCCGCCAACAACCAGCTCGCCCACGACGCGCTCGCCGAGGACCTCGCGTGCCGCGGCATCGACTACGCCCCGGACTTCGTCGCCAACGCGGGCGGCCTGATGCGCGTCGCCGCCGAGCTCGAGGGCGCCGACGGCGAGGGCGCGCGCGATCGCATCGCCGGCATCGAGGCGCTCATGCGCCGGATCCTGACCGAGGCCGCCGGCCTCGGCATCACGCCGCTCGCGGCAGCCCACGCCATCGCCGAGCGCCGGCTCGCCGCGCCGCTCGCGACCGTCTGAGGAGAGAATCAGTGACCACCCACATCGCGCGCCGCCAGACCATGGGCGACCTCTTGCGCCGCTCCGCGGCCCGCCACTCGGACCGCACCGCAATCGTGGACGGCGACCTGCGCCGGACCTACCGCGAGCTCGACGACGCCGTCAATCGCGCCGCCAACGCGCTGGCCGAGCGCGGCCTGGTCAAGGGCGACCGCCTCGCCTTGCTCGGCCACAACTCGTACGGCTTCGTCGTCACGTACTTCGCGTGCGCGAAGCTCGGCCTGATCTGCGTGCCGGTCAACTACATGCTCGGCGCGGGCGAGGTCGGCTTCATCCTCGAGCACTCCGGCGCGTCCGCGATGGTCGCCGAGGATGCGCTCGTGCCGCTCGCCGAGGCGGGCATCGACGCCGCCGGCGCGCAGATCGCCGTCTGGGGCGTCATCGGCGACGACCGGCCCGGATGGGAGCAGGTGTCGGCTTGGACGACCCACGCCGAGGCTGCCGAGCCCATCGTCGACCTGGCCGACGACGACCCGGTCGAGCTCCTCTACACAAGCGGGACCGAGTCACGGCCCAAGGGCACGATGCTCACGAGCCGCTCCCTGATCGCCCAGCACACCAGCTGCTTCGTCGACGGCGAGATGACGCCCGACGACATCGAGGTCCACGCGCTGCCGCTCTTCCACTCCGCGCAGCTGCACTGCTTCTTCACGCCGAGCATTCACCTCGGGGCCGTCAACGTGCTGCTCGGCAAGGCCGAGCCGGCGGCGATGCTGGCCGCCGTCGAGGCCGAGCGCGCCACGAAGCTGTTCTGCCCGCCGACCGTGTGGATCGCGCTCATGAACCACCCGGACTTCGACCGCCGCGACCTCTCGTCGCTGCGCAAGGGCTACTACGGCGCGTCGATCATGCCGGTCGAGGTGCTGGCGGAGCTCGGCGAGCGGCTGCCCGGCGTCCGGCTGTTCAACTTCTACGGCCAGACCGAGATGTCGCCGGTGGCGGCCGTGCTGCGGCCCGAGGACCAGGTCCGCAAGGCGGGGTCGGCCGGCCGCCCGGCGCTCAGCGTCGAGACGATGGTCGTCGACGACGACGGCAAACCTGTCCCGGCCGGCGAGGTCGGCGAGATCGTGCACCGCTCACCACAGGCGATGCTCGGCTACTGGAACGATCCCGCCAAGACCGCCGAGACGTTCCGCGGCGGCTGGCTGCACACGGGCGACCTCGGGATCCTCGACGCCGACGGCTACCTCTACGTCGTCGACCGCATGAAGGACATGATCAAGTCGGGTGGCGAGAACGTCGCCTCGCGCGAGGTCGAGGAGGTCATCCACGCGCACCCGGCCGTGGCGGAGGCCGCCGTGTTCGCGATCCCGCACGCGCGCTGGATCGAGGCGGTCGCCGCCGTCGTCGTCCCGCGCGCCGGGGCGGTCATCGCGCCCGAGGCGATCACCGCGTTCTGCCGCGAGCGCCTCGCCGGCTTCAAGACCCCCAGGTACGTCGTCGTCGCCGACGGGCTGCCCAAGAACCCGAGCGGAAAGATCCTCAAGCGCGAGCTGCGCACGATCCACGCCGGCCTCGCCGCGTGAAGGGAGAGCCGACCATGAGCACTATCGCCGTCATCGACCACGGCGTCCACGGCGACCGCGTCGTGGAGCGCCGCGTCCTCGAGCCTCTCGGCTACGACGTCATCGACACCCAGGACCTCGGCCTCACCGCCGAGGACGCCTTCGACCTCGCCGTCGAGCGTGAGGTCGACGCCATCCTCGCGGGCCCGATCGTCCCGCTCGACCGCGCCCACCTCGAGCGCCTGACCGCCTGCCGCGCCGTGGTGCGCTACGGCGTCGGCCTCGACAACGTCGACGTCGCCGCCGCCGAGGAGCTCGGCATCGGCGTCGGCAACGTGCCGGAATACGGCCACGAGGAGATCTCCAACCACGCGATTGCGCTGCTGCTGGCGCTCTACCGCAAGCTGTTCGCGTTCGACCGCTCGGTGCGGCTGGGCGGCGTCGACGTGCCGCCGCCGGAGTCGGTCGCACGGCTGTCGCACTGGACGCTCGGGCTGGTGGGCTTCGGCCGCATCGGCCGCCACGTTGCCCGCAAAGCGCAGGCGTTCGGCCTGGACGTCGTGGCCTACGACCCCTACGCGAGCCGCGAGGTCGCGGCGGCGGCCGGCGTGGAGCTGGTCGAGCTCGACGAGCTGTTGCGCCTCGCGAACTGCCTGTCCCTGCACGTCCCGCTGACGCCCGAGACGCGGCACATGATCGACGTCCGGCAGATGAAGGAGGGCGCGATTCTGATCAACATCGGGCGCGGCGGCCTGGTCGACGAGGACGCGCTCGTCGCCGCGCTGCGCTCCGGTCATCTGGCGGGCGCCGCGCTCGACGTCACCGAGATCGAGCCGCTGCCGCTCTGCAGCCCGCTGCTCGACGCGCCGAACGTGATCCTCACCCCGCACGTCGCGTGGGTGTCCGAGGTCGCGCTCGAGGACCTGCGGTGCTTCACCGCCGAGGCAGCGCTGCGGCTGCTCGGCGCGCCCGAGCTGGTGGTGCGCTGATGGACCGCTTCATCCCCGGCCGCGCTGGTGTCTCCTTCGCCGCGGGCCTCGCCCGCCGGCCCGACCGCGTCGCTCGGCGCGCCGCCGGCCTCGCCGGCGGCCTGGCCCGTGCCGCCGCCGGCAGCGGCGAGGCGCCGGCGCGCGGCGACCGCCGCTTCGCCGATCCCGCGTGGACGGAGAACCCGCTGTTCTCGCGGCTCGTCCAGGGCTACCTGGCTGCGGGGCGGACGCTCGACGGCGTCCTGCGGGACGCGAGGCTGGACGTGCAGGACGAGCGCCGCGTGCGCTTCGCGCTGGAGAACCTCCACGACGCCGCCGCGCCGAGCAACTACCTGCTGACCAACCCGGTCGCGCTGCGGACGACCGTGAAGGAGCGCGGCGCCAACCTCGTGCGTGGCGCGCGCGCCTTCGCGAGCGACATGACGTCCTCGCCGCGGCTGCCTTCGAGCGTCGACGCCGACGCCTTCGAGGTCGGGGTCGACGTCGCGGCCACTCCCGGCTCGGTCGTGATGCGCACGGAGCTGTTCGAGCTCATCCAGTACGCGCCGCAGACCGACATGGTCCGCGCCGAGCCGGTGCTCCTCGTCCCGCCGATGGTCAACAAGTACTACCTCGTCGACCTGGCGCCGGAGCGAAGCCTCGTCGAGGCGCTCGTGCGTGCCGGCCAGCAGGTGTTCGCGCTCTCCTGGCGCAACCCGACCGAGGAGCAGCGCGACTGGACGCTCGATACGTACGCGGCAGGCGTGCTCGAGGCCGTCGAGGCGCTGTCGGCGATCAGCGGCAGCGAGCGCTTCCACCTCGCCGGGAACTGCTCCGGCGGCGCCCTGGTCAGCGCGCTGGCGGCGCGCATGGCCGTGCGCGGCGAGCTCGACCGGCTCGGCTCGATCATGCTGGGCGTCTGCGTGATCGACTCGGAGCGCGCGGGCACCGCGAGCGCGTTCATGGGCCCGGAGGTCGCCAAGCTCGCGGTCGAGGCCGTCGATCGCCGCGGCTACCTCGACGGCGAGGCGCTGCAGGCGTTCTTCGCCTGGCTGCGGCCGAACGACCTGATCTGGAACTACGTCCAGAACAACTACCTGCTCGGTCGCACGCCGCCGGCCTTCGACATCCTGTTCTGGAACGCGCACACCACCCGCATGGCCGCCGGGCTGCTGCGCGACCTGGCCGACCTGGCGCTCACGAACGCGCTCGCGAAGCCGGACGCGATGCAGCTGCTCGGCACGCCGATCGACCTCGCCGCGGTGACGACCGACGCCTACGTCGTCGCGGGCGTCTCCGACCACATCACGCCGTGGGAGAACTGCTACGCCACGACCCAGCTGCTGGGCGGCGACACGCGCTTCGTCCTCTCGCGCAGCGGCCACGTCGCCGCGCTGGTCAACCCGCCCGGCAACCCGAAGGCGCGCTACCGCGTCGCCGACGACGGGGTCAACCCGCCGGCGGCCGAGGACTGGCTCGACGGCGCGAGCGAGCGCTCGGGCACGTGGTGGACGGACTGGGCGGCGTGGCTGGGCGAGCGGTCGGGCGAGCTCAAGCGCGCGCCGAAGCGTGCCGGCAACCGCCGGCACGCCGTGCTCGGGCCGGCGCCGGGCACCTACGTGCTGGACTGAGGCAGGAGCTTGCCCGGATTGAGGCGGTCGGCGGGGTCCAGCGCGCGCTTGAGCGCGCGCATGACCTCGACGGCCTCGCCACTCTGCGCGCCGAGCGCGCGGCGCTTGCCGAGGCCGATCCCGTGCTCGCCCGTGCAGGTCCCGCCCACGGCGATCGCCCGGTCGACGATCCGCTCGTAGACCGCCTCGGCCGCCGAGCGGTCCTTCGGGTCGTCGGGGTCGATCAGCAGCATCACGTGGAAGTTGCCGTCCGCGACGTGCCCGAGCAGCGGGGCGGGGAAGGGGAGCGCGGCCACGTCGGCGATCGTGGCGTCGATCGCGGCGGCGAGCTCCGAGACGGGGACGCAAACGTCCGTCGTGAGCGCGCGGCAGCCGGGGCGCAGCCCGATGCCCGCGAAGTAGGCGTTGTGGCGGGCGCGCCAGAGCCGCGAGCGATCCTCGGTCCGCACGGCCCATGCGAAGTCGTCGCCGCCGTGCTCGCGTGCGAGCTCCTCGACGTAGCGGGCGTCCTCCTCGACGCCGGCGATCGAGCCGTGGAACTCGAGGAACAGCGTGGGCGACTCGGCATGTTCGAGCTTCTCGTGCGCGTTGATCGCGCGCATCATCGTGGCGTCGAGCAGCTCGCAGCGAGCGATCGGCACGCCCGACTGGACGATCGCGATCGCCGTGCCGACGGCGTCCTGGGTGGTCGGGAAGGAGCACACGGCGGCGGAGATCGCCTCGGGGATCGGCCGCAGCCGCAGCGTGAGCTCCGTGATGATCCCGAGCGTCCCCTCCGACCCGATGAACAGGTGGGTGAGGTCGTAGCCGGCGCTCGACTTGCGCGCGCGCGTGCCGGTGCGGATGATGCGCCCGTCCGCCAGCACCACCTCGAGCGCGAGCACGTTCTCGCGCATCGTCCCGTACCGCACGGTGTTGGTCCCTGAGGCGCCGGTGGCCGCCATGCCGCCGAGCGACGCGTCCGCTCCCGGGTCGACGGAGAAGAACGCGCCGTCGCCGCCGATGCGCTTCTCCAGCGCCGTGCGCGTGACGCCGGGCTGCACCGTGGCGTCGAGGTCCTCGATGCTCACGCGCAGGATCGCGTCCATCAGGCTGGTGTCCAGCGCGACGCCGCCCTCGACGGCGAGGATCTGGCCCTCGACCGAGGAGCCGGTGCCGAACGCGACGACGGGCGTGCCGTGCTCGGCGCACGTGCCGACGACGGCGGCGACTTCCTCAGTCGAGCGCGGGAACGCGACCGCATCGGGCCGCGCCGGCGGGAAAGCCGACTCATCGCGCCCGTGGAGGTCCCGGACCGAGTCCGACGTCGACAGGCGATCGCCCAACAGCGCGCCCAGCGCGCCGATTGCCTCGTCCACCTTGGCCTTCACCGCGCCGAGGGTAGTCGACCCGCCCGGCCGCACCCATAGGATCCGGGCATGCCGCCCGTCTGGTGGGGCCGACCGATCGCCGAGTTGCGCTGGCAGGCCGAGTTCCTCCGCCTGCTCGCCGACCCGATCTACCTTCGCGGCGGGCGGCCTCGCGGCGACGGGCGCCCGGTGGTCCTCCTGCCCGGCTTCGCGGGTGGCGACTGGACGCTCTCGCACCTGGCGTTCTGGCTGCGCCAGACGGGCTACCGGCCGGTCATGTGCCGCATGCTCTTCAACGCCGGCTGCGCCGAGCGCGCGCTCGCGCGCGTGGAACAGAAGGTGGCCGACCTGGCCGAGGCCGAGGGGCGGCGGGTAGCCGTCGTCGGCCACTCGCGCGGCGGGCACCTCGCTCGCGCGGTCGCCGCCCGCAGGCCGGAGCTCGTCTCGCACGTCGTCGCGATGGGATCCGGCCTGACGTCCCAGTTCGACGCGGCCGCGCCGGCCCTCGCCGCCGTCGCCCTTGCCCGTGCGGTCGAGAGAGGCGCCGGCAGGCGGGGGTGCATGACCGAGGACTGCGGGTGCGCGTTCACCGCCGGCTACACGGCGCCGTTCCCCGAGGACGTACGGCTCACGAGCATCTACTCCAAGGGCGACGGGATGGTCCGCTGGTCGTCGTGCGTCGTGCCCTACGCCGACAACGTCGAGATCAGTGGCTCGCACGTCGGGCTGGCCTGGAACCGCAAGGCGTACACGGCGATCGCCGAGGCGCTGCACCAGCCCGAGTGGAGCCGTGGGGAGGTGCGTCGAGACTCGTCGCGCGTCAGCTCGTCGGCGCTGCCGGCGCTGCCGGCGCTGCGAGCTTCTGCTCCTGGCGGGCGGGAGTGATCAGCACGACGTCCCACGCGAGGCCGACGCGCCTCATCAGCCGGATCGTGAGCGCCGAAAGGTCCAGCTCCCACCAGCGCAGGCCGTGGGCGGCTGAGCGCGGGAAGGCGTGGTGGTTGTGGTGCCAGGACTCGCCGAAGGAGGGCAGGGCGAGCCAGAAGACGTTGGTCGACTCATCCTCGACGGCGAAGCGCCGGGTGCCGAAGAAGTGGCAGATGGAGTTGACCGACCAGGTCACGTGGTGCTGGATGAAGATGCGGGCAAAGCCGCCCCACAGCAGCCCGGTGAGCCCGCCTCGCAACGTCCCGGTGATGGCCAGGCCCAGGGCGAACGGCAGGCCGAGGCTCAGGAGGATCAACTGCGGGAAGGCGCGGTTGATGCGCTTCATGCCGCGGTCCTCGGCGAGCTCGCGTGCGTACTTGTAGGCGCGTGCCTGGCCGTTGGTCCGCCACAGCCAGCCGACGTGCGCATGCCAGAGGCCGCGCAGCGCCCCGCGAACGCCGGCGCCGTGACCGACGTGGGGCGAATGCGGATCGCCTTCCTTGTCGGTGTGGGCGTGGTGCTTGCGATGGTCGGCGACCCATTCGATCACCGGTCCCTGGATGGCCATCGAGCCGAGGATCGCGAAGACGTACCGGGTCGTACGGTGCGTCGCGAAGGCACGGTGGGTGAGCATCCGATGAAAGCCGACCGTCACGCCGAGCCCGCACAGCAGATACATCACCGCGAACACGACCAGGTCGGAGGGGCCCACGAATTCGCCCCACAGCAGTGGGACAGCGGCCGCCACCACCAGGAAGGGCAGCAGGACGGCGGTGATGTTCACGTTGCGCTCGAGTCGAGTCATCGGTTCCACGCTAGGTGTCCGCGCGCCACGAGACTTGCGTCAAGACCGGCAATCGACGGCGCGTTTCTGTAGGTGGCCTACAGGTTCCCTGCGGGTTCGGATCTCGCCAGTGGCCGGCGGGCCAGATCTCGGCGGCGGTGATCCGACCGGCGGTCCACCCACCGGCCCGGACGGCGTGCCGTAGACTGGGGGCACAGGGCACTTCACCGCTCTTGCGAAAGCGACTTCGCGCAGCGCCGTGATCGGCGAGTTGCCGAGAGCGACCTCCCGGAGGGTTTCCTCTCCAGCGACCGAAGGGCCGTCCTCTTATCGAGCCGCCGGCTGCCGTGACACGGCCGGGCCGCGCTCGGGAAGGTCGCCGATGCGAACGAAGGCCACGAGCCGGGCCCCGATGGCCCGCCCGGACGCGACATGAGCGCGTCCGCGGTCAACCGCGCAGGCGGGCTTGCCGGACGCGAGGCCGGAAATGCCCTGCGCGTCGTGATTGCGGACGATTCCGTGCTGCTGCGCGAGGGGATCGCTCGGCTGCTGGAGGATTCCGGTTTTGAGGTCGTCGGGCAGGCAGGCGATGGGGAGGACCTGCTCCGCAAGGTCGGCGCGCACAAGCCCGACGTGGCCGTGGTCGACGTCAGGATGCCACCGACACATAGCGATGAGGGGCTGCGCGCGGCACTCCGGATCCGCGCCGAGCATCCTCACACCGCCGTTCTCGTGCTCTCCCAGTACGTCGACGAGGCGTCGGCCCTCGAGCTGCTGTCCGAGTCCAGCGAGAGCATCGGCTACCTGCTCAAGGACCGCGTCGCCGACGTCGCGAGCTTTACCGACGCCGTGCAGCGCGTGGCGCACGGTGGCTCGGCCCTAGACCCCGAGGTCGTGGGGCTGCTCCTCGGCCGCCGACGCCGCGAGGATCCGCTCGCCGCGCTCAGCCCGCGAGAGCGCGAGGTGCTGGCCTTGATGGCCGAAGGGCGGTCGAACGTTGCCATGGCGGAGGTGCTGGGAGTCAGCGAGCGCGCGGTGGAAAAGCACGTGACGGCGATCTTCTCCAAGCTCGACCTGCCGCGCGCGGGAGCGGACCACCGGCGCGTGCTCGCCGTCCTGAGGTTCCTGCGCTCCGATTAGGCCCGTGAACCCGGACAGAGATTTCTAGATTTCGAAGTCCACTATAGTGACGAAGTAGACCCAAACGAAAGCGGCCTGATGCCCCACTACAAGTGCGTCACCTGCACGACCCGTCTCATGACGGCGGGTGGGCCGCCGGGCACCTGCGAGGGTTGCGGCTCTGTCCTCGAACCCGTCGGTGGGCTCTCGGAGATCGTCGGGTACCGCCTGGTGCAACCGCCCGGCGACGAGAGCTTCGAGGTGGCCGTCGCGATGGCCCTGCAGCGCATGGACACGCCGGGACCCGGGCACGGCGATGGGAGAACGCGATGAGCGACACGAGCGACCGGCAGCGACCGGCGGAGCCCGTCAAGCGCGGGGAGGCCGCATGGCGCGCGGCGCGGGACGAGATCGCCCGCCGCAACGACGAGGCCAGCAGGCGAGGCCGCAAGCGGCGGGAAGCGAAGTACGCCGAGGAGACGGCGCTCCGCGTCGCCGCCGAGCGGCTCGAGCGCGCCGAGCTCGCCAAGCGCAATCCGTAGCGAGTAGGCTCGGAGCCGGATGTTGAAGACCTTTCGAGAAGGACAGCTCGTGAGCGTCGCCGCCGAGGGCGGCAACGTGGATGGCGTGGTCGCCCATGTCGCCAGCCTCGTCAAGGTCGAAGTCGCGGTGGAGCAGGCCGGAAGCGGTCCGGTGTTCCGAACCGCCCACCCGAAGATGCTCATGCCGCGAGATGAGCCCGGGCCGACTGACGACGCCTTGCGGAGCCTGATCCATCGCGCCGCGGCCGCCGGACGCAGTGCCCCAGGTCGCGGTTCAGCGCATGGCCGGCGGGCTCACACCCGCGCGGCCGCGCATCGCCCGACAGGTCGGTAGAAGCCGTCCGCTGGGTCCCCTACTGCGCGAACGGCACCTCGTCCTGCTCGCAGACGGTGCCGACCGGCGGCAGGTTGCCGTCGACGAGGTAGCGCGCGATCGCCTCGTCGGCGCAGCTCGACAAGAACCCCGACGTATGCCCCCACGCATGCAGCGTCAGCAGCCGCGCGCCCGGCAGCGTCGCGGCGACCGTCTGCGCGCCCGCGTACGGCGTCGCCGGGTCGAACTGGTTGCCGACCACCAGCACCGGGTTCGCGGTCGCGTGGTTCCACGGGCCGGTGTAGCGGTCGGAGTCGGCGAACGGCCAGTCGGCGCAGATGCTGCTGATCCAGGTCCACGCGCGCCCGAAGTACGGCGCGCCTGCGTCGGCGGCCACAGCTGCGGCCGACCACGCGTCGTACGAGTCCGGGTTGTCGGAATCCGTGCAGAACACGGCGGGCCCGCCCTCGAGCGCATTGAAGTAGCGCGGGAACGAGCGGTGCGAGATCCAGCCGGACGATCGCGAGTAGCGCTGCAGCGCCATCCGGGCGCGCTTCGACCCCGGCGCTGACTCGAAGTCCGCGAGCAGCTGCGCGAGCTCGGGCCAGTCGGGCGAGAAGTAGAGGAAGCTGAGCGTGATCGCGACGAGCACCGAGTAGTTGATCTCGCCCTCCGTCCCGTCCGGGAACGGGACCACCTTGGGCGCGGCGAGCAGGTCCTGAGCGAGTTGTGCGTAGCGGTCCTCTGCCCCGCCGGAGAAAGCACAGCGTTCGCCGCCGGCATCGCACAGGCGGAAGAACTCCTGCAGCGTCGCCCATGCGCCGGCATCGCTGTGCAACCGCGTCGAAAACGGGATCGTCTCCGCCTCGTCGCCGACGCCCGTCGTCCAGGCGACCGGGTTCAGCACGCCGTCGACGACGAGGCGCCCGACACGGTCCGGGAACAGGTTCGCGTACGTGGTGCCGAGGAACGAGCCGTATGAGACCCCGTAGTAATGGAGCCGCGCGTCGCCGACCGCGGCGCGCAGGCGGTCCATGTCACGCGCGACGTTGCCGGTCGCCATGTGCTCGGCGATCGCGCCGCCGCGGCGCGCGCACGCGTCGTCGAGGAAGTGGTCGCCGGCGATCCACAGGTCGAGCTCGTCCGCGTCCATCGGGAACGCGAACGGCACGAAGAACGGTTCCCACTGGCGGTCGTTGCCGAAGCAGCGCAGCGCGGCGCTCGTGCTGATCCCGCGCGGGTCGAAGCCGACGAGGTCGTAGCGTGCCCGCACCTCGGGCGTGAAGAGGTCCGGTCCGACGTCGACGATGAATGCCGAGCCCGGGCCGCCGGGCCCGCCCGGATTGATCAGCAGCGAGCCGATCCGGCGGCCCGGATCGGTGGCGGGGAGCCGGGTGAGCCCGAGCGAGATCGTGGACCCGTTCGGCCGGCCGTAGTCGAGCGGCACCTGCAGCGTGCCGCACTGGAACGGCCCGCCGAAGCACTTGGCCCAGGCGATCTTCTGCTGCGCCGCCGCAGCCACGCCCGCGGATGCCAGGAGCCAGGCGCAGAATGCTGCGACGAGCGCTGCGACGACGTGCACCTTTCGGGCCTTGCGCATGGCTCCTCCTATCCGTGGTTGGCCTATTCCCTCACGCCACGGACGGCGCTGTCAACCCGTCCTGAGCCCAATCCCGATTGGGAAGCGGAGGGCGGCGCGAGCGTCGCGGTGGTACGGTTCGCGATCAGTTCAGATGTCGGTCAGGGGGGATGTCGCAATGCGTGACATCGACGCAAGCCGGGAGGCTTCTACTGTCGACGACGAGCTGTCCCGGGCGGGACGCGGCGGACGTGCGTTGCTCCGTTCGGCAGCCGTCCTCGCCGTCGTGGCCGCGCTCGTGCCCAGCGGCGCGTCCGCCGCTCCTCCGCAACACGCGCAGGAGCACGCACGCTGGCTCGCGCAAGCCGCGCACGTGACGATCACGCGGGACGACTGGGGCGTTCCGCACGTCGTGGGCAAGACCGATGCCCACGCCGTCTTCGGGATGATCTACGCCCAAGCCGAGGACGACTTCAACCGCGTCGAGCGGAACTATCTGGTCAGCCTCGGCCGCCTCGCAGAGGCCGAGGGCGAGAGCGCGATCTGGCAGGACCTGCGCCAGCGGCTGTTCATCGATCCCGAGGAGCTGAAGGCGCTCTACGCGAGCAGCCCGCGGTGGTTGCGCGACCTGATGGACGCCTGGGCGGACGGCCTGAACTACTACCTCGCGACGCATCCCGAGGTGGAGCCGCGCGTGATCACGCGATTCGAGCCGTGGATGGCGCTGAGCTTCACCGAGGGCAGCATCGGCGGCGACATCGAGCGGATCTCGCTCACCCAGCTGAGGAACTTCTACGACACCGGTGCGGCGGCGATGGCCGGTGCGGCGGCGTCCGAGGCGCTGTTCCCCGAGCCCGAGCCCGAGACCGAGCCCTCCGGCTCGAACGGCATCGCGATCGCACCGAGCCACACAAGGGACGGCGATGCGCTGCTCCTGATCAACCCGCACACGAGCCACTACTTCCGGCACGTGCAGCACGTGACGAGTCGCGAAGGGCTCGACGTCTACGGCGCCATCACCTGGGGGCAGTTCTTCATCTACCAGGGCTTCAACGCGAACGCGGGCTGGATGCACACGTCGGCTCCCGTCGACAACGTCGACGAGTTCGCCGAGACGATCGTCACCGAGGGCGATGGCAGCCTCTCCTACCGGTACGGCGACGAGCTGCGGCCGGTGACGGCGAAGCCGATCACGTTGTCCTATCGCACGGCGGACGGCGAGCAGGCGCAGCGCACGTTCACCACGTACGCCACGCATCACGGCCCGATCGTGCGCCAGACGGGCGACAGGTGGGTCGCCTCCGCACTGCTGAACAAGCCCATCGAGGCGCTGCAGCAGAGCTTCCTGCGCACCAAGGCGCAGGACTATGCCGACTACACCAAGGTGGCGAACCTCAAGGCCAACAGCTCGAACGACACGCTGTTCGCGGACTCGAAGGGCAACATCGCCTTCCTCCTGCCGCAGTTCATGCCGATCCGCGACGATCGCTTCGACTACCAACAGCCCGTCGACGGGAGCGATCCGGCGACCGACTGGCAAGGGCTGCACAGCCTCGAGACCATCCCGCACGTGGTCAATCCGCAGAACGGCTGGGTGTACAACACGAACAACTGGCCCTGGACGTGCTGCGGTGGGGACAGCCCCAACTCCTCCGACTATCCGCGCTACTTCAACACGGGCAGCGAGAACGAGCGCGGGCGGCATGCGGTCCGGCTCCTGTCCGCGCGGAACGACTTCACCCTGGCGACGCTCCGCGACGCCGCCTTCGATTCCTACCTCGGCACGTTCGCCCAGCTCCTGCCGCAGCTCGTCGCGGCGTGGGAGAGCCTGCCCGACGGCAACGAGCAGAAGGCGAGGCTCGCGGAGCCGATCGAGCTGCTCCGTAACTGGGACTACCGCTGGGGCGTGGATTCGATCGAGACGTCGCTGGCCGTGTTCTGGGGTGCGGGGCCGCGCAACACCGATGCGCAGCGACTCGCGTCGCTCGACGCCGCGGTGGACCGGCTGACGCAGGACTTCGGCCGCTGGCGAGTGCCCTGGGGCGAGATCAACCGCTTCCAGCGCAACGACGGCGCGATCACCCAGACGTTCGACGACGCGAAGCCGAGCGTCCCGGTGCCGTTCACGGCCGCGACCTGGGGCTCGCTCGCGTCGTACACGGGATCGCGCCGGCCGGGGACGGTGCGCTTCTACGCCACCAGCGGCAACACGTTCGTCTCAGTGGTGGAGTTCGGGCCGAGGCTGCGAGCCTGGGCGGTGAGGGAGGGCGGCAACAGCGGGGATCCCGCCTCGCCGCACTTCTTCGACCAGGCCGAACGCTTCGCGAACGGCGATCTCCGGCCGGTCTACTTCGACCCCAAGGACCTCAAGGGTCACATCGAGAGGACCTACAAGCCGGGCACCGCGCTGCCCTAGCCCCACTAGCATCGCGTCGGTGTGCTCGGCGAACAGCCTGGACTTCTACGACGCCGAGCTGCGCGCTCACCACGAGCACCTTCGCGCCGCATACGGGATCAGCCCCGGTGACGAGGTCGTCGACATCGGGTGCGGAACCGGACTGACGACTCGCGAGGCGGCGCGCGCCGCGGCGCCGGGCCGCGTGGTCGGCGTCGACGTGTCCGAGCGCATGCTCGAGCGCGCCCGTCAGCTGACGGCGGACGAACGGCTCGACAACGTCCGGTACGAGCTGGGCGACGCCCAGGTGCATCGCTTCGACCCCGCCGGCTTCGACGTGGCGATCAGCCGCTTCGGGACGATGTTCTTCTCCGATCCGGTCGCCGCGTTCGCCAACATCGCCGCCGCGCTTCGACCCGGGGCGCGGATGGTGCTGCTCGTCTGGCAGCGACGCGAGCACAACGAATGGGCGCAGGCGATCGACGCCGCACTGGGCGACGCGGCGCAGCCACCGCAGCCGAACGCGGACGCGTTCTCGCTCGGCGATGCCGAAGCCACCGCGGGCATCCTCGAGGGCGCCGGCTTCGACGGCATGCACTTCGAGGACGTCCACGAGCCGGTCCTCTACGGACACGACCTCGATGCCGCGCTCGCGATCGTTCGGGGGTTTCAGGACACGAGCGCGGCCCTCGCGAGCCTGAGCGACGGCGAGGCGGCTCGCACCGTCGAGCGCCTGCGCGAGACGCTCGCGGCGCACTACAGCGACGAGCGCGGCGTGGCCCTCGATTCGCGCTCCTGGTTGATCACGGCCCGGCGACGTCGCTAGGCGTTGACAACCGCATCACGTCGCCGCCCGACTATCGCGTTCGTGTAGCTGCAGCAGTGCCCGCTTGTCGGGCTTGCCGCTGGCGGCGACCGGAACGCCGGGCACCGCCGTGATCGTCTGAGGGACGCTGTCCTCGCCGAGCTGGGCGCGCACCAGCGCGGCCAGCTCGACCGACGCCGCGCCGGCGACGTCCCGATCGCCAGCGGGCACGACGAAGGCGTGCACCGCCTCCCCGGTCCGCTCGTCGGGCGCCCCCGTCACGTACGCGTCGATGACGTCGGGATGGCTCGCCAGCACCCTTTCGATCGGCCCCGCATAGACCACCATCGCGTTGACCAGGATCGACATCGCGGGTGCGCCCGACCAGATAGAGATAGCCCTTGTCGTCCACGTGGCCGAGGTCCCGGGTGCGGATCCAGCCGTCCCGCAGGACGTCGCGCGTCTCCCCCGGGTCGCCCCAGTAACCCTTCATCTGGTACGGGCAGCGTACGAAGATCTCGCCGTCGTGGCCGGGGGCGAGCTCGCGCCCGGCCTCGTCCCGTACGCTGATTTCCACCCGCGGGTGCGGACGCCCGGTCGAGGCGAGCGCGTCGTCCGGGCCGCCGGCGATGTCGCCCGGGGTGAGCATCGCGATGTTGCCGACCTCGGTCTGCCCGTAGCCCTGGTAGACCACGGGGCCCAGCCGCTCCATCGCCTCGGCCAGTCGGTCCGGGCTGAGCGGCGAGCCGGACACCATCAGCCCGCGCAGGCTGCTCACGTCGGCCGGCTCCTTGCGGAGCAGGTCGAGCATCTGGCACAGCCGGGGCACGGTGATGATGGACCCGGTGATCCGGTGGCGTTCGATGGCGTACGGGAAGAGCGGCCGCCCATCGTCCTCCGGAATCACCGCGGTGCCGCCGCCGAGCAGGCAGGGGCCGAGGAACTCCATCACCACGATGCTGGACAGCGTGCCGAACAGCATGTAGCGCTGGAAGGCGCTGGCGAACTCGGCGGCGACCGGCGACCAGACGCGGGGCTGCCATGCCCAGTGCGCCGTAAGCGCCCGGTACGTGATCGCGCACCCCTTGGGATTCCCGGTGCTCCCACTGGTAAAGGCCACAAAAGCCACATCATCCGGCTGACCCGTGATCACCGGCTCCGCTCCGCCGTCTCCGGAGGGCGCTGCCATCAGGTCGGTCCCAGGGACAGCAAGGGCGTGCGTCCGGCGGCCGTCAGCAGCTCAAAGGTCGCGGTCGACTGGTCGACGAGGAGCGCGTCGACGTCCATGTCGAGGACGTGGGCGAGTTGCCCGGGGGTGTAACCGGGCCGTATCCCCACGACACGGCAGCCCAGCACATGCGCGGCCATCTGCGCTGCGAAGGCCTCCGGGGAAATGGCCAGGCTGACGGCAAGGCCCCGGCCAGGTCCAAGCCCGGCTGCACGCAGGGCGGCTGCCAGCCGTCCGATGAGCTCCAGGAGCTCACCTCGCGACACGATCCTTTCCCGGTGCTCGAAGGCCGGGCTGCCCGGCGCCGCCCGCAGCGCCTCGAGCAGGGCATGCGGAAAGAGCGGCTCGCTGGAACCCCGGCGTCGAACCGACATGTCGTTCACCACGAAGTACGTGTCATCCACCCCGAAAGTTCTCCAGCGCAGAGGAGCACGACGGTGAAGGCGATCGGTGCGGGGTTCGGCCGAACGGGCACGCGGTCGCTGCAAGCGGCGTTGGAACTGCTGGGCCACGCCCCCTGCTACCACATGTCCACGGTCATCGCGGAGCCGTACCGGGTCCGCCAGTGGCTGGAGATCGGCGAGGGCCGCGGCCCCGGCTGGGACGAGGTGTTCACCGGTTTCGAGGCCGCGCTGGACTGGCCCGCCGCCGCGTACTGGCGGGAACTTGCCGAGCACTACCCCGATGCGAAGGTCATCCTTACCGTCCGCGACCCCGACCGCTGGTACGACAGCATCAGCGAGACCATCTTCGCCAGAGCACTCGCCGAGCGCCGCCCGCTGCCGCTGCGCCGCCGCGTGATCCGCCGGCTCGTGACGCGCCGCGCCCCGGACTTCGCCCTCTACCCGCGCATGGCCAAGGCGACGATCTTCGACCGCGTCTTCGACGGCCGCATCGACGACCGCGCGCACGCCATCAAGGTCTACGAGAACCACATGGCCGACGTGAAGGCCACGATCGCGCCCGATCGCCTGCTGGTATTCGACGTCCGCGAAGGATGGGCACCCCTATGCGAGTTCCTCGGCACCCCCATACCCGACCAGCCCTTTCCCGCGAGCAACGAACGCAGCGCCTGGCACGGCAAACGCCCCCGCCGCCTCCTCCGCCTGATCGTCCGCGGCCGCTGACCGCCGAACCGTCGCGCTCACCCGCACGTATAGCGACCCGTGGGGACTGGGGGCACAGCGGCGCGCCCGGCGATCATGTTCCGCGATCGCCGCGCCTTCTGGTTCGGGACGGGCGCGGTGATCGCGGGCGTCGTGCTGCACCTGCCGATGTTCCTCGGCGCGCGCGACATGCAGTACCGGCTCGTCGGGATGCCCGTCGACCCCGGGATGCTCGCGGGAATGGGGTTGATCGTGGGCGGACTGGCCCTCTCCGCCTACGGGCTCGTGCCCGCCCGCTCCGCCCGACGGCGCGACGACGCCGCCGCGAACCTGCGCGTCCAGACGCTCGACGACGCGCCGCTGCGGCTCCCGCACGTCCTTCTCCTCTTCGTGATGGCGGCGGCGGTGACGATCGACGTGATGAAGCCGACCACGCTCGCGTTCGTGGTACCCGGCATGGCGGAGGAGTACGGCCTGAAGTCGGCGCTGCACCCGGATGGCGACGTGCCCGTCGCCATCTTCCCGCTGTGCGCGCTGGTGGGCATGGTCGTCGGCTCGTTCACGTGGGGATGGCTCGGGGACCGGATCGGCCGCCGCGCGTCGATCCTGCTCGCGGGCCTGATGTTCATCGCGACCTCGATCTGCGGCTCGATGCCGATGTTCGAGCTGAACCTCGTGATGTGCTTCCTGATGGGCATGGCGGTGGGCGGGATGCTGCCGATCGCGTTCGCCCTGCTCGCGGAGACGATGCCGGTCCGCCATCGCAGCTGGCTGATGGTGCTGATCGGAGGCGACGTCGCCGGCGCCTACGTCGTCACGAGCTGGCTCGCGTCCTGGCTGGAACCGCAGTTCGGGTGGCGCGTGATGTGGCTGCTCGGGCTGCCCACCGGAGTGCTGCTGATCGCGCTGAACCGCTGGATCCCCGAGTCGCCGCGCTTCCTGCTCGCCATGGGCCGGACAACGGAGGCACGGGCGATCATGGAGCGCTTCGGGGCCCGCCTGGTGGCCGCCGACCCGGACGTGCCCGAAGACCTGGAGCCCGAGAGCCGATACTCCCAGCTGTTCCGCAGGCCGTTCGGCGGGCTCACGGCCGGCGTGGCGCTGTTCGGGATCGGCTGGGGGCTGGTGAACAACGGATTCCTGCTGTGGCTGCCCACCAACCTCCGCGCCGGCGGGCTGGACGCCGCCGCGGCCGACCGCCTGCTGGCGGACGCCGCCCTGATCGGCCTGCCCGCGACGTTCGTGGTCGCCTGGCTCTACGGGTTCTGGAGCAGCCGGTGGACGATGATCGCGCTCGCCACGCTCACCGCCGCGACGCTGTCGACGTTCGCCGCGCTCGGCGACGAGGTCGGGCGCCACCCGGACCTGCTGCAGGCCCTGATCGTGCTGCTGCTGGTGGGCACCAGCTCGATGCTGGCGATGCTCACGCCCTACGGGTCGGAGGTCTACCCGACGCGGATCCGGGCGCGCGGCACCGGGCTCACGGGCATGTGCGCCCGCGCCGGCGGGCTGCTCGGCGTCGGCGTGGTGGTCGTCGGCATCGCACCGCCGAGCCTCCGCGGCGCGGCACTCCTCGGGGCGGTCCCGGTCGCGCTCGCCGCCCTGGCGGTCGGACGCTTCGGAATCGAGACGCGGCGGCGCGGACTCGAGGAGATCACCGCGGTGGAACTACGCAAGGCCTTGGAGGTGCAATGACCGACACCGAGTACCTCATCGTCGGCGCCGGCCCGGCTGGGCTCCAGCTCGGCCACCACCTCCAGCAGGCGGGCCGGGACTACACGATCCTGGAGGCCGGACCCGCTCCCGGCGGCTTCTTCCGCACGTTCCCGCGCCACCGCCGGCTGATCTCCATCAACAAGCCCCACACCGGCTGGGACGACCCGGAGCTCAACCTGCGGATGGACTGGAACTCGCTGCTGTCGGACGACCCGGGCCTGCTCTTCACCCGCTACACGGAGCGCTACTTCCCCGACGCCGACGACCTGGTTCGCTATCTCGCGGACTACGCCGCCACCCTGCGGCTGCGCATCGTGTACGGCACGCGCGTCCGCTCGGTGGAGCGCGTGGACGGCGGCTTCGCCGTCGTCGACGAGCGCGGCGGCACCTACCGGGCGCGGCGCGTGATCGTGGCCAGCGGCGTCACCCAACCCCACATCCCGCCGATCCCCGGCATCGAGACGGCGGAGCGCTACGGCGAGGTCTCCGTCGACCCGCGCGATTTCCTCGACCAGCGCGTGCTGGTGATCGGCAAGGGCAACTCCGGGTTCGAGACCGCCGACAACCTGATCGAGACGGCGGCCGTGATCCACGTCGCGGGCCCGGAGTCGCTGCGGATGGCCTGGCGGACGCACTACGTCGGGCACCTTCGGGCGGTCAACAACAACCTGCTCGACACGTACCAGCTCAAGTCGCAGAACGCGCTGCTCGACGGAACCGTGCAGCGGATCGAACGCCGCGACGCCGGCTACCTCGTGACGGTCAGCTTCGCGCGCGCCGACGAGGTCACCCGCGACCTGCCGTACGACCGCGTGATCGTCTGCACGGGGTTCCGCTTCGACCCGTCGATCCTTCCGGAGCCGGAGCTCGTGTTCGACGACCGCTTCCCGGCGCAGACGCCCGAGTGGGAGTCGACCAATGTGCCTGGCCTGTACTTCGCCGGCACGCTGATGCAGGTGCGCGACTTCAAGCGCTCCACCGGCGGGTTCATCCACGGCTTCCGCTACGGCGTGCGGGCACTGCACCGGATGCTCGAACGCAAGTACCACGGCGTCGAGTGGCCGCACGCCGTTCTCGCCGCCGATCCCGAGACGCTGATGGAGGCCGTGATCGCCCGCGTGAACCGCACGTCCGCGCTGTGGCAGCAGTTCGCGTTCATGTGCGACCTGATCGTCGTCGAGCCCGGCCGCGCTCGCTACTACGAGGAGCTGCCGCTCGACTACGTGCATGCGAGCCCGCCCAAGCTGTACTTCACGATCACGCTCGAGTACGGGCCCGATCACGACCTGGTCGATCCGTTCGACGTGTCGGTCGGCCGCATCGCGCAGTCCGACGCCGAGCGCGCCGCCGAAGGGCGGTACCTGCACCCGGTCGTCCGCTGTCACCGGCGCGGGACGCTGGTGGCCGAGCATCACGTGACCGAGAACCTCGAGAACGAGTGGACCGGGCCGGGGCACCGCCTGCCGCTGCAGGAGTTCTTCGCGGAGAGCAAGGCATCTGATGCAGGCACTGTCACTGCGTGAGCTCGAGCAGCAGGCGCGCGAGCGCCTCGATCCGGCCGTGTACGACTTCTTCGCCGGCGGCGCCGACGACGAGCTGACGCTGCGCGCCAACGAGGCGGCGTTCGCGCGCATCGGCCTGGTCCCGCGCGTGCTGCGCGGCGGCGGCCGGCCGCGACTCGAGGTCGAGCTGCTCGGTTCCCGCGCCTCGATGCCGGTGGTGATCGCGCCGACCGCCTTCCATCGGCTCGCGCATCCCGACGGCGAGCGCGCCACCGCGCGCGCGGCGGCGGCCGCCGGCACGGTGATGATCGCGAGCATGGCGTCGACCGTCGCGATCGAGGAGATCGCGGCGGCGGGTCCCGGGCCGTGGTTCCAGCTCTACATCCAGCCCGACCTGGGCTTCACGGAGGCGGTGGTCCGGCGGGCGGAGGCGGCCGGCTGCGCCGCGCTGGTCGTCAGCGCCGACTCGCCGGCGTTCGGCCGTCGCGAGCGCGACCTGCGCCACGGCTTCGCCAAGCTGCCGGAGGGGATGTGCTGCGAGAACATGCGCGACGGCGACGGCCCGCCGCGACGGTTCGTCTTCACGCCGGAGCTCTCGTGGGAGCACGTCGAGTGGCTCCGAGGGGAGACCACGCTCCCGATCGCGCTGAAGGGCGTCGTGCACCCCGAGGACGCCCGGATCGCGGTCTCGGCCGGCGTCGACGCGCTCGTGGTCTCCAACCACGGCGGCCGCCAGCTCGACGGCGTGCCGGCGGCCGTCGACCTGCTCCCGGCGATCGTCGACGCGGTCGGCGGCGAGGTGCCGCTGCTCGTGGACGGCGGAGTCCGCCGTGGGACCGACGTCGTCAAGGCGTGCGCGCTGGGCGCGACCGCGGTCGGCATCGGGCGGCCGGTGCTGTGGGGGCTCGCCGTCGCCGGCGAGCCCGGCGTGCGGCACGTGCTCGAGCTGCTGCGCGCCGAGCTCGAGCGCGCGCTGGTCATGTGCGGCTGCGACTCCCCGGTGCAGGCCGACCGCGACCTGCTGCACGTGGCGAGGGTGGAGGAGCCGTGGTGACGCGCGCGCGTGCCGCGGCGGGGACGCTGGCGCTTGCGAGCCTCCCGTACTGGCTGCCGGGCGCCGTCGTCGCGCTGCGGATGCGCATCTTCACGCACGCGGGAGGCGACGAGGCGGTCGCGATCCCCGGACGGGCGGTCGACGCCGCGCACTTCGAGGAGGTGTACGCGCACCCGGCCGCGAACGGCCGCAGCCGCGGTGCGGCACTGTCGGACCTGTTCTGGTACTGGCTGTCGCCCGGGCCCGAGCTCCACCAGGAGCACCTCGAGCCGGGCCCCCGCTACGACGAGGTCGCGCGCACCACGCGCCGGCTGCTGGCCCGGCCGCACGCGGCCGTCGAGGCGTTGGCGGCGGACTGCACGGCCAGGGTGCTCGACGAGCGGCGTAGCACTGGTCTGCGGCTCGTCCGGCTACGCAACCTGATGATGCCGATCTGGGCCGAGTTCGCGTACGAGCTGGTGTTCGGCGAGCGCTGCCCGCGCCGCGCGCGCGAGCTGATCGTCGGCAACGCGAACGACGTCGTCACCGCGCTCAAGTGCACCGGCCTGCGGCACATGGGCCGCCGCCACCGGCTCACGGAGTACCTCGTCGACTGCCTCGAGCACGGTCCCGAGCCGCGGCAGCCGCTGCCCGCCGGCCTGTCGACGCGGGAGCAGGCGCTGTACCTGCAGGGCACATTCTTCAACACCGCCGTAGTGCAGATGTCGGAGGCGATGGCGCATCTGCTCATGGTCCTGGCCCAGCACCGCGACGCGCAGGAGCGGGCGGCCGCCGCGCCCGACGACGTGCGCCACCTCGACCGCGTACTCGACGAGACGATGCGCCTGTATCCGCTGTTCGGCATCGCCCACCGGATCACGTCCGCGGACATCACGGTCGACGGGCACACGATCCCGCCCGGCTCCGTGCTCTGCTTCAACTACCCCGCCTACCACCGAACCGGCTACGACGACCCGGATGCGTTCCGGCCGGACCGGTGGGAGGGGCGCTCGCACCGCGACGCCGCCTTCATCCCGTTCGGCGTCGCCGGCAACCGCCCGTGCCCGGCGCGCGGGATCGCGCCGGTCGCGATGCGAGCGGCGACGCGCGAGGTGCTGCGGCGCTTCGCGCTCTCCTCCTCTGCCTCGCACACGCGCTCGATCCCGAACCGCGGGCCGTGCATCCTCGTCGCGCGCGCGGCCCGGCGCGAGCCGCGGACGCGCCGGCGCCTGCTGCTCGCGTTCGTGCGTGTTCGCGACCGCTGGGAGGACGTCTGGCGCAGCCTCGTCCAGCTCGTGCTCGGAACCTACATGGTCTGGGACGCCCGCCGGCTCCGCCTGTGCGAGCGCCATTTCGAGGCGGCGTAGCCGGCGCCTAGCGACGGACCCAACGGAAAGCAAGAGGGGGCGGCCCTTGGGGCCGCCCCCTTTCGCGAAGCGCGGCGTTACGCGGTCAACGCTTCCGGCCGCGGGAGTCGATCGTGAACTCCTGTGTCTGCGGGTTCGACTGCCCGAGCTTGATCGTGTCTCGGACCGCCCGGTCCTTGAGCTCCCAGATGATCATGCCGCGCGTGATGTCGGACTCGTAGATCTCACCGTCGTACCAGTACGTCGACCAGTCGCCGCCGAGCTCGAGCCCGACCGGCGGGTTCGGATCGACGAGCGGGGCAGGGTCGGCGAACGCGATCTCCTCGGCGTCCGTGGGGTCGCTGAGGTCGATCACCGAGATCCCGGACTGGTAGTTGCCGCTGACCATCACGTAGCCCTTGCCCGCCTTCATCGGCACGACGTTGTAGTTGTGCGTCGTGCAGTTCTCCACGTTGGTCTGTGGCCGCGGGATCGTGAACTGGCCGATCGAATCGCCGGTCCTCGCGTCGAGGAAGAAGAACGTCCGCCGCAGCGGATCGTCCGTCGCCTCGCACTCGGCGGCGCCCCCGCCGCCAGGCTCGTGGCCGACGATGAGCACCTCGCCGTCCCACGTGAAGCCCGCCGAGTGCCCGAGCGAGATCCCGCCGGTGATCTTGTGGTACAGCCACTTGGGGTCTTCCTTGGAGCCGCCGTCGGCCGGGTCCATGCTGAACACGTTGACGCCTGTGTTGGTGCCACCGGCGGTCCCGGCGCATGCCACGAGATTGGCCTCACCGAGGATCACGCCCGTGTCGTGGCAGGAGTGGTGCTCTTCCTCCATCTCGTCGCCGGCCATCTCGAACCGCAGGTACGACGCCTCGGACGGATCGTCCAGCGGCACCTCGATGATGTCGATGCCGGCGCACGAGGCGGGCGTTGACCCGGGCTCCGGTGAGCCGAACGTCGTGTTCGCCGAGGAATTGCTGTAGATCAGCAGGCGATCGTTGCGCAGGTCGGGCACCAGCGTCTCGGTGTGCGACCCGCACGGCGTGTCGACGAAGCCGACCACCTTGGGCTCCTCGGGATCGCGGACGTCGATGATGTGCACGCCCTCCTGGCCGCGATCCGTAGCCGGCGGGGTGACCGGATGCGTGGGCGTGCCCGGCACGCGGAACATCGGCCAGTCGCCGCAGAACGCGCCCGGCTGGGTCAGCCGCAGCGGATCGCCGGCCGGAATCTCGGGGCTCGCGGGGTTGTTGAAGTTCTGCCGCGGCGCCGGCGTCGGCGAGTTCCACGAGCGGAAGATGAAGTCGGGCCGCCGCGCACCCTTCCGGCCCCAGGCGATCACGTCGCCCTGGTTGCCGACCGTGTTCGTCGGACTCGCACAGTCCTCCCAGTTCACGAGCAGCTCCGGATCATCCGGATCGTCGATGTCGATCAGCCGGAACCCGGAGTACGTGCCCTGGATCGCGGTGTCGCCCCAGAACGCGAGATCGGAGTTGAAGGTTCCCTGCCTCGGCCTGAAGTTGTCGAGGGGCACTTTGCGGGCCGAGTATCCGATCGGCTCCATGTTGTCCGTGTAATCGAACGTGGCCGTTGCCACGTCGGCCTTGCTCGGCCCTTTGGTTGCTATCGCCGCCAACGGAACCACAAGGCATGCGGCCGCCACGAGGGCCGCTACGACGGTACGGCGCGAAACGCGCATTCCAACCTCCCCGGTTGCGAGGGTGCCGTGCGTGACGCGGCTCTGCCGCGGCCCCCGTCCCGGGACGTCGATCCTCGCACAGGTTCCCCCCATGGGTTGTAGGAGGCGCGCCGAAATTCCACGCTGCTCACCCCGTCGTAGAAACCCCAGCGGAGCGCGGCGGCTCTCCGTAGTCCTTGCCACGGCTGAGTCTCAATTGCGCGTGTTTCGGTGTCAAGGCGCGTTGAGACGTCTCAACGCCGCGCGCCGGCGCCGGGCGCGTACGGGTGCTCAGCAGCGCGGGGTTCGAGTGTCCGACAACCCGTAGGGGTTCAGTGACCCCCCACGAGCGGCTCGTCGAGCGGGGCGCACCGGGCTTCAACGCGTGCGATCATGGGTGCCGATGGCACGAGGCCGCCTCGTGTGGTTGCTGTCGCTGCCGCTCGCCATGGCGGGGTGGCTTGCCGCGCACTCGCTGGCCTACAGCCTCGTCGCGCCGCACGACCATCACGGCGGCGTCGCCGCTGCGCCGATCCTCGTCGCGTGCTCCATCACGGTCCTGCTCGCCGTGGCTGCCCACGACGGGTTTCGGCGCGCCGCGCCGGCGCGCGTGCCGGCCTGGCCCGTCGGGCTTCTGCCGCCGCTCGGCTTCGCCGTCCAGGAGCACATCGAGCGCTTGATCGAGCTGAATGAGCTTCCGGTCGGCACGGTCCTCGAGCCCGTGTTCCTCATGGGGATGGCGCTGCAGTTGCCGGTCGCGCTGCTCGTGCTGGGGCTCGCGACCGTCGTGCTCGCGGCCGGGCATGCACTCGGCCGCGAGCTCGTGGTCCCGTGGGCCCCACGGCCACGCAGCTGCGCCGCAGCGCCACCGCTCGCCGCGCGCTTGGCGCCCGTTCTCGCACGCCCACCGGTCCTCGCCACCGGGCACGGTGGCCGCGCGCCGCCCGCGCTCACCGTCACGTAGGCGTACGGGCCGCGGCGCTTCATGCCGGCTCGCCGCGACCGAGATCTCCCATGGGAGGAGGGGAGGATGAACCGGCGGCTTACTCGCCCGTGGAGGGCGTGTGGGGCGGCGATGGCGATCGGGATCGCCACGCTCGCTTCGGCTGCCCCTGCCTTCGCGCATTCGACGCTCGTGGCGACCGAGCCACGGCGCGATGCTGTCGTTGAGCATCCGCCTGAGCGGGTCCTTCTGCGCTTCGACGAGCCCGTGGAGACGGCGCTCGGGTCGATAAGCGTTTATGACGGGGACGGCCGGCGGGTCGACGGCGGGGAGATCGTGCGACCCTCGCCTGAGTCGGTCGCGGTCGCGATCGACGGCGAGCTCGCGCGGGGGACCTACACGGTCGCCTGGCGGGTGATCTCCGCCGACTCGGATCCGATCAACGGCGCGTGGGTGTTCCACGTGCAGGAACCCGGCCCGCAACCGAGCGGGATCGCCGCCCAGGTGCTGGAGGGCGCCGACTTCAGCGTGTCGGTGGTCTACCTCGGCGGGCGCTTCCTCGATTTCCTCCTCCTCCTGCTCTGCGTCGGCGGCATCGCGGCGCTGGTTCTCGCGCTCGGGGCGGCTTCCGTGGACGTCAGGCGGAAGCTGCTCAAGGTGCTCGCCGGTTCCGCGATCGCCCTCGTGATCGTCGCGCTGCTCGGCATCGCTTTCCAAGGGGCTGCAGCCGGGGGCATCGGCCTCGGGCAAGCGTTCTCCTGGGACGTCGTGTCGTCGGTGGCCGGAACCCGGTTCGGGCGTCTCTCGCTGGTCCGCGCGGCGCTCGCCGCCGTGCTGGCGGCGATGATCCTGCTCGTCTTGCGGGCAGGCGGGCGGCTGAGCCGTCCGGTGACGGTGGCGGCGGTCCTGTTGGGGCTCGGTCTCGTGGTGACGCCCGGGCTGTCCGGGCACGCGAGCGTGAGTGGGGCCGTGGCGCTCGTGGCGGACGCGGCGCACGTCCAGACGGCCGCGGTTTGGGTTGGCGGGCTCGCCTTCGTGGTGGCGGCGCTCGTGATCGCCCGTGAGGACCGGTGGCCGCTGGCGGCCTCGAGCGTGCCGCGGTTCTCGACGATGGCGGTCGTGTCGGTGGCGATCCTGCTCGTCGCGGGCACCGTCAACGGCTACCTGCAGGTGCGCGCGTGGCGTGGGCTGTGGGAGACCGAGTACGGCGTGCTCCTGCTCGTCAAGGTCGGGCTCGTCGTCGTGCTCCTCGGGTTTGGCGCCTACAACAACCGAATCGCGGTCCCGCGCCTGCGGGCGCAGATCGCGTCCGCGTTCGAACGGCGCCGCTTCCTGCGCTTCGCGGGTGCCGAGCTCGTCGTCATGACCGCCGTCGTCGGCGTCACCGCAGCGCTCGTCAACGCGCCGCCCGCGCGCACCGAGGTCGCGATGCACGGCCCGTACGAGCAGGAGGTCGAGCTGGGGCCGCTGATGGCCCACGTGACGGTCATGCCGGCGATGCCCGGTGTGAACGAGATCCACCTCGAGTTCGAGGACGAGGCGCCGGACGCCGTGCGTGTCCTGGCGTCGCTGCCGGCGCGTGACATCGGCCCGCTGCGCTACACGGCCAAGCCCGGCGATGAGCCGCGCGCTTACGTCGTGGAGGCCGCGAACCTCTCGCTCGCCGGCGACTGGCGGCTTCGGATCGAGGCGCGCCGCGGTGAGTTCGAGCTGTTCACAGAAACCATCTCCGTACCGATCGAAGAGGAGTCCTGAGCATGAAGATCCGTGCAGCACCGATCGTCGCTGCGTTCGCGGCGCTGCTCCTGGCGGCGCCGCTGGCAGCGGCCCACGTCACCGTCAACCCGCGCGAGTGGGAGGCCGGCGGGTTCGCGAAGTTCGACGTACGCGTACCCAACGAGCGCGACGGAGCCGACACCACGCGCGTGACCCTCAAGTTCCCCGAGCAGGTCATCTCGGCCAGCTTCCAACCGGTCGAGGGCTGGCGGCGGACCGTGAAGATGGTCCAACTCGACGAGCCGATCGACGACGAGGGCGAGCAGATCACCGAGCGGATCGACACGGTGACCTGGTCCGGCGGGCGGATCCGGCCCGGCGAGTTCCAGGAGTTCGGCATGTCGTTCCAGGTGCCCGAGGAGGCAGGGTCCGAGATGACGTTCCCAGCCGTTCAGGTCTACTCGAACGGCGAGACCGTGCGCTGGATCGGGCCGCCCGACGCGGACAGTCCCGCTCCGACCGTCGCGGTCCTCGAGCCCGCGGCCGAGGAGGGCGCAGCGGAGCCAGCGGCCACGCCGTCGCCCGCAGCCGCCGGTGGCGAGCAGGATGAGGGAAGCGACACGCTGTCCATCGTCGCGCTCGTGGTGGCCGTCGCCGCGCTCCTCGCGGCGCTCGCCGGCATCTTCGTCCGCACGCGCCGTCGCGAGGTCTCGGTCCGGTGACCGAGGGGCGGCACGCTGGTGCGCGCGCGCCACCGAAGCGCGCGAGATACGAGACCGTGTAATCTGCGCGATGTCCGACAGGCTGTCGGACGCGCGAGGCTCACCAGAGGGGGGTAAGGCATGCGAAGGCGTCAAGTCATCGCTCTCGTTCCGCTGGAGTTGACCTTGGAAGGGGGATGGTCATGAGGCGGTTTTCCCGCGTCCTGCTGCTGGCGGTGGTCGCGTCCGGGGTCCTTGCCGGGCCTGCGTTCGGCCAGATCACCGTGGACCAGAGCCGGCATATGTCGGAGATCTTCACGTCACCCAACCAGGCGACGAACTCCGACTTCGCGTTCTGGGGCAAGCACGTGTTCTCCGGCTACTACACCGGCGATACCGGGTTCCCGCCCGGTACGCCGCCGCGGGGTGGCGTGCGGATCTTCGACATCTCCAACCCAGCGGCTCCACGGCTGGTCAAGGACGTGCAGTGCGACGGCCTGCAGGCCGACCCGATCGTCTGGGACCGCAACGGCAACGGCGTCGCCGACCTGCTGCTTCTGGCTGTGGACCGGACGATGGCGAATCCGAACTGCGGCGCGCCACGGTCGGCTCATGATGACCGCAACGGCTGGGAAGGCGTCCGGATCTTCGAGATGAGCGACAACCCGGCGAATCCGTTCCAGACCATCACGCCGGTGAAGATGCAGTACACCGACTGCGGCGCCCACACGATCACCGCGTGGACCGGGTTCGCGGAGGATCAGACGAACCCGCGCCTGATCGTCTACGTGGCGTCGTACCCGCTGCGCGCGGGGCCCACCTGCGGGCAGGCCAACTTCAACAACGTCACGAACCCGTACGACCCGGACAAGGTCGTCAACGACCCGCTTCATCGCCAGATCCAGGTCCTGTCGGTGCCGCTGAACAACCCGGCGGCCACGACCGAGATCGCCGCGCCGCGGATCGTCTACCCGGGCGATCCGGACGGCAGGCAGGACTGGTGCGAGAAGGGGCTCTGCAGCACGCCGGCGGCGCCGCTCGAGCCGGCCGCGGTCGCCTGCCATGACATCGTCACCCACATGGAGCACAACCTGGCCGGCGCTGCGTGCGCCGAGCAGGGCCAGGTGTGGGAGGTCGATCCCTCCACCGGGATCCCGGACACCGAGAATCCGATGATGGTCGGCGACGACGAGGTCAGCGGGGGTGCGAACGCGCAATTCCCGGGCGCGGTGGACTTCTTCCACTCGGTGATGTTCAACAACGCCGGCACCGTCGTGAACTGGGTCGACGAGTCCTTCGGGAGCGGCTGCCCGACCATGACGACGTACCAGCCGAGGCCGTGGAACCCCGCGGGCGGGACCCACAAGACCGGCAAGATGTTCTTCACCGACATGGAAGGCGAGTTCCTGAGCGAGTTCCACGTCGGTGACAAGCGGCCGAACCCGGGGGCGACCGAGTACTGCTCGGCGCACATGGGCATGGCCGCCATGGGCATCAAGCGAGACCTGCTGGTCAACGCCTGGTACACGGGCGGCGTCGACGTGATCGACTTCAGCAAGCCGACGCGCCTGAAGGAGATCGCGTACTTCGACCCGGCCCGGGACTCGGGCACCTGGTCGGCGTATCCGTACACCGGTCCGCTGTTCAAGGGCGGGCCTGGGAAGGTCCCGATCTACGCGTCCGACGGCGTGGAGAACAACGCGATCGCCCAGGGCATGGTCGTGTACCGGACGAACAAGCTCCCGAGGCCGGGTCGGAAGGGTCTGGTCGACCACCTGAACCCGCAGACCATGGACCACGAGATGATGACCGGTAAGGGTCACGGCAAGGGCAAGGACAAGAGCGGCAACAAGCACCGCGGCAACTGACGCGGAGCGCAGCCATCGGCCGCGCTGATCGGATCAAGCTGGGGGGCCGCCGAGCCGGCCCCCCAGCCCGTTGCGGACTCAACAGGGACCGAACCGCAGTGTCCCTATCTCTCCAGCAGCTCGTTCCACGTCTTACCGCGGTCGCGCGACGACAGCACCTGCGGCTCGTGAGTGGCGGCGAGCAGCTCGTCGCCGACACCTTCCAGCGCTGCCGGCGTCCCGGGAAGCCGGCCGACCTCGTTCCACTCGCCGGTCGGCTCGCTCGCCGTGCGGACTGCGCCGCCGAGGTCGACCGCGATCAGACCAAGCTCGCGGGTCCAGGTGACCATTCCGCCCGGGATGGAAAGCGGGCGCCAGCTCGCTCCGCCATCACGGGAGATCCAGCCGCGTTGCTCACCGAGTGCGACGCTGACGCGCGGGTCTTGGGGGTCGATGGCCAGCCCCAGGAGTCCTTCCGGGGGAGTGAGGCGGGTCCAGGTCCGCCCTTTGTCGTCGCTACGAAGGAACCGGGGCTCTCGCGTGTCCCAGTCGCTGCCGAAGCCGTACACGGTCCTGTCCTGGGCCTCGAGCACGTGGAAGTCGACGTCGCCGCGCAGGGAGATGGGGCGCCACCTCTCGCCTGCGTTGCGCGACTCGATCAGGCCCAGGAAGGGCGGATCGCTCTCGATGTTGCCGGGGTGCCCTGAACCGAGGAAGTGATCGGGGCCGACGACTGCGAACCCCATCGTGTCCTGGTAGAGGCCGGCGACCCGCTCGGGGGACGGATCGCTCGAAGCCATCCTGAAGAGGCCGGTGTGGGTGGCGATGAACAACGCATCATCAGCTGGGTTGCGGCCGAGCCCGTGGATATGGATGACGCCGGGATCGCTGGCCGTCACCGGCCCCGACGGCTGATCGTTGGCGTCACCGCAGCCGAGAAGAAGCAGCGCGGTGGCCGCCGCAGCGATGGCCCCGGACCTCATAGCGATCCCACGTCCAGTAGGACGGGGACAGCCACGGTGTCCAGTAAACGCATGCGACAAGTTCCGGTCCATACGCGCCTCATCCCACGGGCTGTCGGAATTCCGCTTGACAGTCGGGCGCCGAAGGATAGGCTGCCGGGCAATAACCGGAGCCGCCGGAGTGTCGGTGACCCTGGGGACGGGCAGGAGCAGGGACCCCGGCGACCTCGCATCCACAAGGGGGGAATCATGCGAGGACCATTGCGCGTTGCAGCACTGGCCGTGTGCGCGGTCGGTTTTGTTGTCTTGCCCGCGACGGCAGCGGCCGATCACGGCACGCGCCCGCATACGCAGAACATGCACGCGTTGGGGCACAGTCCCCACCCCGCGACGTTCAACGGCACGACGAGCGCACAGCGCAACGTCAACTCGGACATCGCCTTCTGGGGCGACCTGATCTTCAACGGGAACTACGACGGGTTCCGGATCATCAAGAACTCGCCGGGCAACCCCAAGGAGATCTCCTGGGCCCACTGCAACGGCGATCAGGGCGACATCGCCGTCTGGGGGGACATCCTCGTCCGCGCATGGAACAGCCCGGCACCGGCCGGGCGGTTCTGCGACGGGCAGCCGGTCCCCGAGGGCTTCGAGGGCATGCACATCTGGGACATCAGCGACCTCGAGGATCCGCAGCTGATCGGCGAGGTGGAGCTGAGCGCCAGGCCGCAGGCCGACTCGCCCGGCTGTGGCACCCACACCCTGACGCCGGTTCCGGACCGCGCGAACAACCGCCTCGTCATCTACAACGCGACGTCCGGCGGCAACGCCGCCCTGCCGAATCCCGCGGATCGGGAGTGCGACTGGATCGACATCATCCAGGTGCCGCTCGACAACCCCGCTGCGGCCAGCCACGTGCGCCGCGAGCCGCTGATGGGCGGGCATGCAGCGCATGACAACGGCGCGATCCTCGGCGACGTGAACATGCTCGCGACCGCCTCGGGCCACATGAGCAACGTGTTCGACATCGGCGACAACGCGATCCCCGGCGGCAGCCTGACGGATCCGCAGTTCCTGTACACGATCGAGGAGCCTGGGGTCTGCAACACCGGCGGCCCGCTGTGCAACGGCAACTGGCACTCCGCCTCCTTCACGTGGGACGGCGAGGTGATCATCCTCGGCTGGGAGCCGGGTGGTGGCGCGGCGCCGGAGTGCGAGGCGACCGATCCGCCGGTGAAGAAGAGCGCGTTCTTCTACGACGCGCGCAACGGCGCCAAGCTCGGCCAGTGGACGCTGCCGCGGCCGCAGTCCTCGACCGAGAACTGCACGATCCACAACTACAACACCGTGCCGCTGCGCAACGGCCGGCACGTGCTCGTGAGCGGCAACTACCAGGCCGGCACGTGGGTGGCGGACTTCACCAACCCGGCCAGCCCGGTGACGCTCGGCTGGTCCGACCCGCCGCCGCTGCCGCCGGTGATGACTCCCGCCGGCGCGACGGTGAACGAGCTCGGCGGGGCGTGGTCTTCGTACTGGTACAACAACTTCATCTACGAGTCGGAGATCACGAAGGGCCTGAACGTCTTCCGCTTCAGCGGGCCTCAGACCGGCAGCGCGATCAGGCTGCCGCACCTGAACCCGCAGACGCAGGAGTTCTCGACCGGATGAACCGCAGACTCTGGCCGGTCCCTCACCGGGACCGGCCGGAGCCAGACCGATTGCAAGGGAGGAGCTCGTGCTCTCGAGAGTCTTGATAGTGGCGTCCGCGACGATTGCGATCGCCGCCCTCGGGGCGGCGTCGGCGCTCGCGGGCCCCACGAAGGTCCGCGGCACGTTCCAGACGCTGCCCGACGGCACGGCCATGGGGCTCGACATCGACGGATTCGCGACGCTGACGCGGAGCGCCGCCGGCACCGAGGGCAAGGTCGTCGTTCGAGGGCTCGAACCGGCGACGACCTACGCGGCGCATCTCCACAACGCGCCGTGCTCGGACGCGAATCCGGGGGGCGCCCACTACAAGAACGATCCCGCCGGCTCCGCGATGCCGCCCAACGAGCTCTGGTTCTCCTCGACCGACGACCCGATGTTCGGGATCCGGGCCAACTCTGCCGGCGTGGCCCACGGGCGCGGAAGCGCGGAATGGGTCGCACGCCCCGAGGCGCAGTCGGTCGTGATCCACTTCATCCCGCCGGGCGGAACCACCGCCGGTGGCCCGAAGATCGCGTGCGCCGATCTCGAGTAACGACAGTCGGGAGGGGATTGATGTGCTTCGTTTCATTGTGGCGCTGTCCGCGGCAGCCGCGCTCGCCTTAATCGCCGCACCAGCCCAGGCGCAGGGTCCGGCCGTCGGCGTGCAGCTCGTCGCCGACGGGTTGACCTCGCCGATAACCCTCGTCCCGGTGGCCGATGGCAGCGGACGCCGCTTCGTCGTCGACCAGGCCGGGACGATTCGCGTGCTGACGGCCGACGGTACGCTGTCACCGACGCCGTTCCTGGACCTCCGGAGCCGGATCGTCCCGCTGATGCCCGACTTCGACGAGCGCGGGGTGCTCGGACTCGCGTTCCACCCGGGTTACGCGGCCAACGGGCGGTTCTTCGTCTACTACAGCGCGCCGCTCCGGCCGGGCGCACCGCCCGGGTACGACCACACGGCCCGCCTCTCGGAGTTCCGCGTCTCGGCCGGAGATCCGAACCGGGCCGATCCGGCCTCGGAGCGGGTCCTGCTCGAGATCGACAAGCCGCAGTTCAATCACAACGGCGGCACGCTCGCGTTCGGCCCGCGCGACGGCTACCTGTACATGTCGATCGGCGACGGCGGCGGGGCTGACGACGTCGGACTCGGCCACGTGGAGGACTGGTATACGGCCAACGAGGGCGGCAACGGACAGGACATCCAGCAGAACCTGCTCGGGAACATCCTCCGGATCGACGTCGACCGCGGCGTGCCGTACGCGATCCCGGCCGACAACCCGTTCGCCGGCACGCCGGGCTGCGCGGACGGCTGCGACGAGATCTGGGCCTATGGCCTCCGCAACCCGTACCGCATGGCGTTCGACATGGGCGGTACCCGCCGCCTGTTCATCGCCGACGCGGGCCAGGAGCTGTGGGAGGAGGTCGACATCGCGGTCAGCGGCGGCAACTTCGGCTGGAACGTCAAGGAGGGCGCGCATTGCTTCTCCACGGACGACCCGGGGGCGACGCCCGCCGAGTGTCCCGACGTGGTCGGCGCGCCGCATCCGCGAGCCGGGGATCCGCTCCTCGACCCGACGATCGAATACCAGAACGAACACAACCCCCTCGGCGGCGGCCTGGGCCACGCCATTGTGGGCGGGCACGTGTACCGGGGCACCGAGCTGAGCCGGTTCTCCGGCGACTACATCTTCGGCGACTACAGCCGCGAGGAGGAGGAGCCGGACGGGTCGCTGTTCGTGGCCAAGCCGCGCAAGACGGGCCTGTGGAAGATGCAGCAGCTGCAGGTCACCACGCGCCCGACTCGCCGGCTGGGCCACTACGTCATCGGATTCGGCCAGGACCTCGCCGGCGAGATGTACGTGCTCACCAGCGACGAGCCGGGGCCGTCCGGCACCACGGGCCGGGTCTACCGGTTGGTGCGGCCGAGCGGCTGACAGCGTGGGCGCCGGCCCCGCACCGGGGCCGGCGCCCGACACCGAGTTTCGGGGTATCGCCCTCTCCGCTTCGTCTGCAGAACCGCAGCGGGCGTGATAAAACCTACGGTGCGTAGGACGTGATTTCCCTCCTCCTATGCACAATCCCGATGAGGCTCCCGGCGCCGGGGACCTACAGTTGATCTCCCTTCGGATCAAGGCCGGCCCGGGAGCCTTCATACTGGTTCCGATGGCGGACGTGACACCGCTCACCGGGGAGTTGCAGACGCAGGCGATGGCTGCCGTCTGGCGCCTGGAGAGAGCAACCGTCGAGCAGGTGCGCATCGCACTGCCGCCGCGCTACCGCGGGGCGTACAACACGGTTCAGACGATCCTCAATCGCCTGGCCGACCGCAAGCTTCTGTCACGCCACAAGGTCGGGAACGCGTACGAGTACCGGCCGTTGGTGTCTGAAGCCGAGTATCTCAGTCGATCGATCGCGCAGACTCTGGCCGGGGCCTCGAAGGCGGCGCGGGAGGCCGCGCTTGCGCAGCTCATCGGCGGGCTCGAAGAGGATGAGCTGACCGATCTCCGTGAGCTCGCGCGCGAGATGAACGAACGACGTCGCAAGAGATGATCGCAGCGCTCGCAGCGATCACCGCCGCGGGCATCGTCCTACCGCACGCGCTGCGCCTTCAGCGCGTCGCCCCCGTCACGGCCGTCGTCCTCTGGCTGAGCTCGCTCGCACTGCGGGCGATCGTCTGTCTCCTCGCGGCCATCTACCTGCTGTTCTTCCTGCCGCGCACCGGGCTCTTCGTCTCGCTCGCGCACTGGTGCGCTCACGTGGCGCTGCCCGTGGGCAGCTCGGACCTGTCCGTCGAGGGTCATGGCGTCGCAGCCCGCTCCTTGTACGTCCCGGGCATCGTGCTCGCCGCGTCGCTCCTGTGGATGTGCCTCGGCAGCGTGCGCGACATCCGTGCGGCGCGGCAGCTCGTCGCACAGCACGCGGTCGGCCTCGGACCGAGGAACAGCGTCATCGTCGGGGGACCCGACGTGTTGTTCGCGGTTGCAGGACTCATCCGCCCGCGGATCCTCGTCTCGGCCGGCGCCCTCACATCGCTGGACGACGACGAGCTGGCCGCCGGACTGGACCACGAAGAAGGGCACATCGCGCGACGGCACCGCTTCGTCATGCTGCTCGCCGTGGGCCTTCGTGCGCTCGGCCGCGCGGTGCCGGGCAGCGGCCGAGGCGTACGCGAGCTCGCGTTCCACCTCGAACGCGACGCGGACCGTTGGGCCCTGCGCCACGAGAACGATCGCGTCGCGCTGGCGAGCGTGATCTGCAAGGCGGCGACCGGCGAGCGCCCCCCGGCGGTCGTCGGTCTTGCCGACACGGACGTTCGCGAACGCCTCGGCCAGGTCCTGGACCGCTGCTCCCGAACCACACGACCTACGCGCGCTGCACTCAACGCGCTCGCGACGACGATGGTCGTGTGCACCGTGTTCGTCGGTGCGTTCGTGCCCGCCGCCGCCGTCTCTGGCGTCGGCGCCGACGCTCATCGCGGGCACCACCTCCATCACTGCCAGCACGAAGTGCCCTAGCGCCAGACACCCGCGCCCGCTTGTAGTGCCTGCAACTCGGCCGGCGTCGGGCACCAGGCCGATTCGAGCGAGGCGGTGTCCCAGCCGGCGAGGCGGGAGCCCGCCTCGTAAGCGGCCTGGAAGAACGCGAGCAGCAACATCCGCGGATCAGCGCTGAGGCGGACCGTCTCGTAGGGCAGGACGGCGAGAGATCCCGCGCCGTACTCGACCCACTGGCCGGCCGGCAGGAGCTGGTCGCGCAACGCGTCGGGCTCGGGCGCGGTGTACGAGTAGTACGCGGCGTCGCCGAGGTTGTCGTCGCCCGCCCAGAAGCCGAAGGCGATGACCTCGCGCGAGTATGCCTCCTGCGTGACCGGGTCGGCCTCGATCGGCGGCGCCGGGCGGCCCGAGTAGCGGCTTGTCGCAAGATCGAGGCCGTGCCAGAAGACCTGGACCGGGCTCGTCTTCCCGCAGAACCAGCCGCTGAACTCGTCGAGCACCGCGTCGGACCAGTCGAGGACCCGATGGAAGCGCTCGACGGCGTCGCGATCCCATGAGGCGTGCTCGACGTCCTCGCGGAACGGCGTGGTCATCGGGACCCCGAACGGCTCCTCCCTGATCTCGACGTCGAGCCCGAGGTCGGCCAGCGTGCGATGGAGCTGTCGATCGAATTCGGAGACCGCGAGGCCGTCGCGGAGCGCGAAACCGCCGCTGCGGCCGTCGGCGGTCGCGACCACCAACGCGTGGTCGACGAAGTCGAAGCGGACCTCGAACGTCGTGCCCCGATGGTGCATCCGACGCGTCGTCAGCCCGCGCGAGTCGACGTAGAGGGTCACGTGCCACCAATGGTTCCGCGGCGGCGTGACCGCCATCCGCATCTTGCCCACGATCTGGCAGTAGAGATGCAGCGTGTCCTTCGTCGCCCGCCAGTCGTCGAGGTGCAACTCGGGCCGGATCAACGTGTCAATGCCTCCAGCATGCTCGCTGCGTCGTATTGCTGCACGATCTCGTTCACCGAGCGCCAGAGTCCCGGATGAGGGGGTGACGTGTCTTCACACGCGCCGGGTGATTCGCTATGGGTCCGTGGACTGAATCGGGTTCGGCTCCATGATGGGCATACGTCGGCGCCCGGGGCGCGCCGGCGCGCCCCGGGCAGACGTTCGGGCCTGGTCAGCGTGCGTGCGCCTGGTGGTTGCCGCCGTTGAGCGAGCCGTCCTCGCTCAGCACCACCTGCCCGGCGGGATCGCGGACGACGATCGACCAGCCGTCCGAGCGGCCCGGCTCGCCTTCGTCGGTCAGCGTCCACTCGATCGTGTAACCCCCGGCGCCGTCGAACCTGCCGGTGCCGCTGCCGCGATGGATCTCCCAGCCGGCCTTGGGGCCGCCGGGGTTGAGCGCCGGGGCGTCGACGCAGAGCGCGTAGTCGACGTGCTCGAGACGGAACCGCCCGGCCGGCGCGTTGATCTGCAGCGTGCCGCCGTCGGCGGCCGTACATCCGAGCTGGATCTGGTGGTGGGACTTGCCGCCGGCGGTGCGTAGCCATCCGCCACCGGTCAGCCGGCCGGGCTTGCCGATGCCGCGCACCTGGATCGTCACGGTTGCCTCGTCGCATGCTCCCGAGGGGTCGCAGGCGCGGTAGCGGAAGGTGTCCGTGCCGACGAAGTTCGAGACCGGCCGGTAGACGCATTGCGTGGCGCTGCAGGTCGCCGTGCCGTGCGCGGGACCCGACACCAGCGCCGCGGCGAGCGGGTCACCGTCGGGGTCGCTGTCGTTGGCGAGGACGGCGACCGTCACCTGGTCGTTCTCGTCGATCGTCCGCGCGTCGTCGTTCGCCACGGGCGGATCGTTGACCGAGGTCACCGTGATCGTCACCGTGCCGGTGTCGGTGCCGCCATGGCCGTCATCGACGACGAACGTGAACGAGTCGGTCCCGTTGAAGTTCGCCGCCGGGGTGTAGACCCGCGATGCACCGCTGCCCGACAGGGTCCCGTGGGATGGCGCCGCGGCCGTGAAGGTCAGGGCGTCGCCGTCGATGTCCGACCCGGTCAGCGTGACTGCGCGTGGCGTGTCCTCCGGTGTCGTGAGCGATTGGTCGTCGGCCACCGGCGGATCGTTGACCGGCGCGACGGTGATCGTGACCGTGCCGGTGTCCACGGCTCCGTCGGCGTCGGTGACCGTGAACGTGAACGTGTCGGTCCCGGTGAAGTTCGCGGCCGGCGTGTAGGTCAGCGATGGCGCCGTGCCCGCGAGCGTGCCGTGGGCCGGCTGGGTGGCGACGGCGAATGTCAGCGGCCCGCCCTCTGGATCCGAGCCCGTCAGAACGAGCGCGAGCGGCGTGTCCTCCGGGGTCGTCAGCGACTGGTCATTCGCAGTCGGCGGCACGTTCGGCGCGAGGTTGCCGGTGAAGCGGAAGACGTTGTCGTTGTAGTCGCGGTCACCGCCCCCGAGCGTGTCCTCGAAGCCGACGTCGAAGACCCGCTCGGCGACCTGGGTGACGGCCGCGTGCGCGATGCCGTCGCGGTTCCGGCTCGCCGGGCCCATCAGGAACGTCTCGCTGCTGTTGCGGACGAAGATCCCGAAGACGAGCTCGCGCCCGGCCGGGAACGGACCGATGACGACGTGCCTGCCGGTCTCGGTGTTGAGCGCGAGCGTCGGACCGCGGGTGCCGTCCTCGTTCCGCAGGAACAGCTCGGTCACGAACACCGCCGAGGCCGGCCGCACGTCGAGCTCAACGGTGCCGCCGGTGGCGAAGAGCTGCCCTCCGACGCCGGTCTGCGCGGACGCCGTCCCGGCCCCCGCGGCGAAGACCAGCGCGACCGTCATGGCCGCCAACAGAGCACAACGGCGCCCGCGATGCGAGCGCGACGTTCCAGGCATGTCCGCCTGCCTTTCAGGTTGGGTCGCGTGGCGCCGAGCGCTGCGCGCGGTCAAGCCGTACCAGACGCCGACGTCTCACCGCTCAAGGTTTGTCAGGGAAGGAACTCGACCGGACGTTTGTCCGACGAGAGTCGGCGCTGCTGTACGCCGGCGCGCCCGAGGCGCTGGCGCGCCGACGCTGCGAGCTGCGTGCCCGACCGAGGGGTAGGCGGATCTCCACCTCTTGTGCCTGGCATGCGGAAGGTCCCGCACAGAATCGTTGAAGCATCCTGATCGCTCAACGGAGGTGCATCGTGTCCCTTCCTCTCGTCCCGCAGCGCGCGTCCTCGTGGGCGCTGGCGCTGGCGGCGCTCGCCGGCTTCCTGCTCGCCGCCGATCCACCGATGGCCGGAGCGGCGTGGCCCGGTGTCAACGGCCGCATCTCGCTTACCCAGCGCGTCCCTGCTGAGGGCGGCGTGCGGGCCAACCGCGACGTGTTCGCCTATGCGCGTGACGGCGTGCGCACGCGGGTGACCATCAGTACCGACAACGAGCAGCAGTCGAGCTGGTCACCCGACGGCCGCTGGGTGGCGCACACGCGCCGGGACGCGGTCTACGTGGCTCCGTGGGACGCCAGTGCGGAGGCGGTGCCGCTGACGAAGCCCAATGACGGACTGATCAACAACACGCAGCCGGCCTGGAGCGCGGATGCCGAGCGGATCGTGTTCCGCACCAACCGCAGCGACCCCTCGCGCAACGTGGCCGATATCTGGGTGATGGACTCGCCGTTTGGTCTTGTCCCGGGCGAGCCGAGCGCCCGGCCGCTGGTCGTCCGCCCGGGCGACGAGCGCTACCCGACCTTCTCGCCCGACGGTACCCGTCTGCTGTTTCGCGGTGACGACGACGGCATCGCCCCCAGCGGGGACGAGGAGATCTACGTCGCGCGCGCGGACGGATCGGACGTTGTCGCGCTGACTGACGACGAGGCGCTCGACAGTGCGCCCGCGTGGTCGCCCGACGGAACGCAAATCGCCTGGGAATCGACCCGCGACGGCGCGGACCGCGAGATCTACGTGATGGACGCGGACGGCACCGACGTCCGGCAGTTGACCGACAACGAGCTGCACGACGAAGGACCTGCTTGGTCGCCGGACGGCCGCTTGATCGCGTTCACGCGCTCGCCGACCGAAGCCGCGCCCGGCGACGTGTGGGTCATGAACGCCGACGGCAGCGACGCGGCGCCGCTGACGAACACGCCGGTGATCGAGGAGTCCCCGGATTGGCAGCCGCTTCCGATCACGGTCGGCGCCGCGGACGAGCCGCACACCGCCTGCGGCGACCTCTCGCTCCTGCCCAGCGGCGTCGCCTCGGTCGTCGCCGTCAAGTCTGCATGCGACGTCGCGCTCGGGATCGCCGGCGACTGGCTCGCCGGAGCCCGCGTCGCCGCGCCTCCCGAGCGCATCCGCAGCTACCGATGCGCCCTCGAACCGCACTCGTTCGACCAGGTGCTCGTCCAGTGCGATCACCGCGGTCCCAAGAAGGCGATCGCCTTCGTCTACCGGCAGCCGCCGGCCGCGGCGGCGCTCGCCGTCGCCGCTGATTAGCGCACTCCCCGAGCCGACCGCCGGCACGGACGCCGGCGGCCGGCGAATCACCGGCTGCGCCTGTCGTCCGGTGGGTGCGGGACCGGAGTCCTAGCGCGGGATCAGCCCGGCCGCTCCCAGCTCCCAGGTGGTCGCGTGCATCTGGGCGGCGATCGGGGTGTGCCATGCCATGAAGGCCTGGAGGTGAGGCTTGGCGAGGTCGTGGAACTCGTCATAGGCGCTGTCCCGGAGGTTGTCGGTGCTCTGGCCGCACTCGCCCGTCTCCGGGTCGTCCGGGCCCTCCGACCAGGCGAGCAGGAGCTTGTTCGCCTCGGCGATCAGCTGCATCCCCTCGTCGAGTCGCCTTCGCACGCGGTCATAGCTGTTCGGCATGCGCAGCCGCGCCAGGCGGGCGCGGGCCGCGGCGATCCGCTGCGGCGAGTCACGCAGCTCGGCGCGCGTGCGCCTCGGCAGCGTGGTGCACTCGGCGACGGGAAAGCGGACGTCGATCGCGGCGCCGTGCAGCAGCGCGTTGAACTCGCGCACGAGCCTGCGTTGGTCCGCATTCGGCGGCGGCGCTTGCTCGGTTACGGGCGCCGGCTCCGAGCCGCAGCCCGAGAAAACGAGCAGCATCCCTACGACGACGATCGGCAGTCCGTGCCTCACCACGCGCCGCGGCTACCCCGCCGGGTTCGTTCCGACACCCGCAGAATTGAACCGCGAGCCAGAGCGAATCGTCCACGCGCGCCACCGAAGCCCTCGCAGGCGGGCGCGGCAGCGTCTTCGAAGGCGGCCTGGTGGGGGCGGTCCTACGGGGGAGAACCGGCGAGTTGGTGGTTCCTTTCGCCCCGACCGTAAGGAACCGGCGCCTCGCAGGTTCTAGCCGTATCCAGCAACCGAAAGGACGGACCCGTGAGGCCCACGTCTTCACATCATCGTCGCATCGCCGCCGCCCTCGCCACGACCGCCGTCTGCCTCGGCGCCGCGGCGTCACCGGCGGCCGCCGCCGCCCCCGACCCCGAGCGCAACTCGACCGCCCGCACCGGCTGGCACTGGTACCACGGGCTGTCAAAGGAGCAGGTCCGGGAGCGCTTCGAGCGGCACGGCGACCGCATCATCGACCTCGAGGTCCAGACGACCTCGCCGCTGCGCTTCGCCGTCGCGACGGTCCACAACCAGGGCGTCTACCAGCGCGGCTGGTACTGGTACCACGGGCTGACCGTCGCGCAGCTGCGGGCGAAGATCGACGAGAAGGACGGGCGCCTGATCGATCTCGAGACCTACGTCGACGGCGGCAGCCGCCGCTTCGCCGCCGTGATGGTCCGCAACACCGGCGAGGCCGCGAAGAACTGGCACTGGTACCAGGGCGTCAGCGCCGACACGCTGAAGGCCCGCCTGAAGGAGCACGCCTCGCGGCTCATCGATCTCGAGAGCTACAGCTCCGGCGGAAGCACGAAGTACGCCGCGGTGATGATCCGCAACAGCGGCGTCGACAAGAAGGCCTGGTGGTGGTGGCGCAACGTGCCGCTTTCGACTGTGCAGGACAGCGCGTCGGACAACGGTGCCCGGACCTTCAGCCTCGACCGGCTCTCGAACGGCCGCTACAACGCGATCCAGGTCAGGCGCGACGGCGAGTTCTCGGCCTACGAGATCAACGTCGACGCGCGCCGCGCCGGCGACTTCGTCTCGCAGAACGCCGGCCGCATCGTCGATCTCGACACGTACACGATCGGCGGCAACCGCCGCTACACGGTCGTCATCAACGACAACGCCGACGAGTTCAACGCGCGCGTGCGCAGCCTTGCGCGCGAGTCCTCGAAGCTGCGCGCCGGGCGCTTCGGGATGTGGGTCAAGCAGGTCGGCGGCCCCGTCAGCGTCAGCCTCGGCGGCGACCGTGTCTTCGAGCCGGCGAGCGTGCTCAAGACGCTGCACCATCTCTACCTGCACACGCGCATGGAGGCGCTGCCGGCGGAGAACCTGAGCGCGATCGTCGCGGTGCCGGCCGCCATCACGTGCCCGGCACCGGACGACGACGCGGCGGCCGTGCCGATGACGCTCGACGACGCCGACCGCGCGATGATGGCGCAGTCGAGCAACACCGCGACGTACGCGGTCGAGCAGCGCTATGGGCGCGCGACGCTCAACGCGTTCGCGCCGTCGATCGGCGCGACCAGCACCGAGCTCAACCACACGTTCGGGTGCGGGACGCCGGCGAACGACACGACGCTCGAGGACCTCGCGCGCATGATCGAGGGGGCGTCCGACGGCTCGCTGCTGCCGACGGCGAGCGTGCGCAACCGCTTCTTCGACACGCTCGTCCAGCAGAGCGGCGTTCCGGACGGCATGGAGGAGCTCGTCGCCGAGGAGGCGGCGCGGGTCGGGAAGGCCGGAATCGTGGACGATTTCGTCGCCAACATCGTCCGCCGCGGCAAGGGCGGCAGCCTGAGCGACGTGCGCGCTGCGTTCGGGCGCATGCTCATCCCGTTCAAGTCGGGCGGGTTGGTGATCGGGCGACCGTTCTCGTACGGGCACTTCTACAACTGCGCGGACTGCCCGGACGACGCGGCGGCGAACGACGCGTACGCGAAGGCGGCGATCGAGAAGTACCGGTCCGCGATCCGCTCCGCGATCGCGACCTGGTGACCGTGACGGCTGCCGGCCGCGGACGACCGCGGCCGGTAGCCGTCCGGGAACCGTTAGTCGCGCGGCTGTCCCGGCGTTCGGTATAAGTTCGACTGGTCCTCGGCAGAAGCGGGAGTCCGAGGGAAGCGAGGGGAGGAGGCATCGGATGCAACGCTGGCTCAGACGGCGCTTTGCGTTCCTGGTGGGGGGCATCGCGGCGGCCGCTCTCGCGGCACCCGGCTCGGCAGGAGCCCAGTATGTGGCTCCACCGCCCGACCCGGGGTTCGAGTACATCTTCGACGGCACGCCCACCGGCTCGGACGCGTCGTTCGACAAGTGGATCTTCGCCAGCAGCACGATCGCGGCTTCGGCCACTCAGGGGCGAGCGACGCTCGACCCGGTCGAGGGTGCGATCAAGGTCGGCGCGTCGCCGTTCGGCGCGTACTGGTACCCGGTTCGTCCGCTCGGCGACGCCGTGATCAAGCTGCAGTACACGGTCGAGAACACCCCGGAGTCGACCCGGAACGGCGGCATCATGATCCGCTCGCCCGAGATCCGGTACACGGGCGCGACGACCGCCGACGTTCTGGCGCAGAAGCCGCTCGGCTACAACTACGACCTCTGCCCGGGGGCGCTGGTGGTGTGCGGGCGCACGACACCGGCGGAGTCGACGAGCTACTTCTGGGAGGGCGCCGACGGGCCGTTCCCGCCCGCCTCGGACGCCTCCGACCCGCCGTTCCTCTACTCGGGCGCCTACTGCGCCCGTACCGGGACCCACAACGTCACGAACCTGGCCGGCACGGGTCCGCTGACGACCAACTCCAACGCGAACAACCACCAGCACTGGACGCAGGTCTACTGCGGGCACGAGATCCAGATCAACGAGACGCTGACCGGCGGCGGCCCGCAACCGTCGGGCGATCCGATCAAGACCGGCGCCGTGTACGGGTTCCGCAACCTGAACGCCAAGCAGTCGAGGACCAACGAGCGGCTCATCAAGGGCGTCTGGCACGAGATGGAGATCCGCACGATCGGCCAGCAGTACACGGTGCTGATCGACGGCGAGCTGATCAACCAGTTCGACAACTCGGTGCCGAAGATCGCATCGCGCAACGGCGACCCGCCCACCATGGCTCGCCAGCTCGCCGAGGGCTACCTGGGCCTGCAGACCCACGGCGGCAACGACCGCATCTCCTACCGGGAGATCCAGGTCAAGGACATCGACGAGGCCGACATCCCGGTCAACGTCGAGCCTCCCGAGGCGGGCGGCTCTGGACGCGTGGGTCGGCCGCTCACCTGCGGTCGCGGCGAGTGGGAGAACACCCCGGGCGCCGACTTCTGGGTCACCTGGTACCGCTCGAACCCGATCGGGCCGGAGCATCCGCGGTTCCGCGCCCCGAGCCAGCTCGACCTCGGGAACGTCACCACCCCGGCCGAGCCGGAGTTCGGCACCCAGAACCTGACCTGGACCGACTCACTGATCGTCGGCCGTGACAAGCGGTACGTGCCGACCGCGGATGACGTCGGCAAGGTCATCCACTGCGCGGTGAGCGCGAACAACGGCGGCGCGACGGTGTGGGAGACCGCGCGCGCCCCCGAGATCACCGCGCGCGACTAGGACGACGGACGAGCGCCCGGGTCGGCCGCGGCCCGGGCGCTGGCGGGTGTCGGCGCGTATCGCTCGTTGTGGTCAGGTCGGCAGCGGCAGCGGCCCGATCGCGCCCGTCTGCTCCCAGACGATCTGCCAGTTGCCCCGCCGCCGCTCGTAGAGGGCGGTGGTCCACGCGGGGTGGGTGAGGTGGCCGATGCCGGCGACCTGGATGTCGATCGTGTGCTGGTAGCGCAGGACCGCGCTATTGCCGTGCCGGCGCACCCTGATCGGCGAGGTGACCTCGTCGGACAGGAAGTCGATCGCGCCCGATCCGACGGCGCCGAGGAACACGTCGCGGGTCAGGACCTCGCCGATCGGGTTGATCCCTTGGTAGTCATCAGCGATCAGCGAGCCGGCGACGGCGACGTCGGCGTCGACCAGCGCCTGCAGGCGTTTCTGCTCGATCTGGCGCAGGCGCTCGACTTGGCGCGACTTGCCCGCACCCTTCGAGTGGTCGCCCGTCGCCGTCGCGATCGTCGGCAACAGCAAGGACGCGACCACCGCGGTCATCAGCGTGTATCGAACCAGTTGCATGGACACTCCTCTGTGGGTGTTGGGAACGGGCGTCGCCGGGGCCATCTCAGCCCTCCGGCGATCGTGGGGCTCAGGCATGTCGCCTCGGTCTGAGACGCCTCGCCGCAGCGGCGATCGCCCTGGCGGCCGGCAGCCAGGAGGGGCGCGCGCCGCCGCGACGGCAGGGACACGCCGGCGTGAGAAAGCACCAGGGGCACATGACTCACGCTCAGTCGCGGTGGACGATCTCGTAGAGCCCGACGCTCTCGGGTCGCATCTCCAGCGCCGGTCGGATGGGCTCGGGAACCTGGGCGCGGGACTGCTCATACAGGGTGGTCAGGAGCGTTTCGGCCTCCTGCGCCTGGGCGGCGCTCGCGTAGAAGCCGATGCCGACGAGCCGCGCGTTGTCGCGGTCGACGAGCGTCATCGAGCCGCGGTAGCCGGGAAGGCCGCGAAAGGGGTCGGTCTCCGTTGTCTCGACCCATTGCGTGACCTGGTCGGCAAGGTCGAGGTCGACGTTCTCGTAGATGGACAGGCGAGCGAACATGGGGCTCCTAGGGTCGGGAGGTTCAGGTCAGGCGGAGGCCGGCGGCGAGGACATCTGAAGCGCGATAAGGCGCTGATCGTCGGGGTGGGCGCGAACCGGCTGCTAAGAGCGGCTAACGCGCGACTAATCGCCGTCTTGCGCGCCGGCCGGCGCCGCTGTAGCGTCGCCGCGAGCGCTCGATGGAATTCTGCATTCTTGGGCCGGTCGAAGTGCGCGACGACGGGCGCGTCGTTCGGCTCGGAGGCGGCAAGCAGCGCGCCGTCCTGGCGCTGCTGCTACTCAACACGAACCGGGTCGTCGCCAGCGAGCGGATGATCGAGCTGCTCTGGGGTGAGCGGCCGCCGGCGACCGCTGCGACCGCCCTGCACGGGCACATCTCGAGCCTGCGCAAGGCGCTCGGGCCGGACGTGATCGCCACGCGGCCGCCGGGATACGTGCTGGAGACGGCGATCGGGGAGCTGGATCTCGAGCGCTTCGAGTGGCTGCAGGCCGAGGGCCGCGACGCGCTGGAGCGGGGCGATCCGGGCCGCGCCGCCGAGCGGCTTCGCGCGGCACTCGGGCTCTGGCGCGGCGAGGCCCTGGGCGACATCGGATTCGAGCCGTTCGTCCAGACCGAGGCGGCTCGGCTCGAAGGCCTGCGCCTGGACGCGGTGCAGGACCGCATCGAGGCGGACCTCATCGCGGGGCGCGGAACGGAGCTCGTCGGCGAGCTCGAGCGCCTCGTCGCGGCCGAGCCATTGCGCGAGCGTTTCTGGGCCCAGCTGATGCTCGCGCTCTACCGGTCCGGTCGCCAGGCGGAGGCGCTCGACGCCTACCGGCGCGCCCGGCAGACGCTCGTCTCGCAGCTTGGCATCGAGCCCGGGCCGGAGCTCCGCGAGCTCGAGCGCCGGATCCTCGCCCACGATCCGACTCTCGGACCAGGACCGCGGGTGCCGACACCGCTCCGCCGAAGGGCGAACGTGCGCCTGACACTGGTGCTGATGGCGCTGGCCGCCACCGGCGTCGTCGTGATTGCGCTGCTCCTCGGCGACGGCTCAGGCCAAACGGCCGTGCCGGCGGACTCGGTGGCCATCATCGATCTTCGACGCAATGCCGTCGTGGGTGCGATCCCCGTCTTACAGGACCCCGGCCCGGTCGCGGCCGGTGCGGGCCTCGTGTGGGTGACCAACTTGGACAGCCAGTCGGTGTCGCGCATCGACCCGCAAGCCAGGAGGCTCCTCGGCACCAAGGGTGTCGGCGAGGTTCCCGGCAACGTCGCGGGAGCTGCCGAAGAGGTATGGGTCCTGGACCGATGCTCCGGAGGTGCGCCAGGGAGCCTGCTTCACATCTACACCGCGGAAGGCGGAGGCATCGAGCTCGACGAGACGATCTCGCTCGCGAATCGCACCCCGAGGCAGGGACCCCGAGTCGGCGCACTGCAGACGGGGTCACGCTGCGGCCTGGCCGCCACCGGCCAGTCCGTATGGGTCGCGACCAACATTCCGCCCGGGCTCGTCCGCGTCGACTACGATCGCGCCTCGGCAAAGTCCTCCGCCGTCCTGGCGACCCCGCTCGCCCACGCGCCGTCCGCCATCGCCGTCGGCGCCGACTCGGTCTGGGCCGTCGACGGCGATCAGGGCGTCGTGCGGCGCATCGATCCCGACAGCGGGAAGGTCGTTCGCATCATCCGCGCCGGGAACGCCCCAGTCGCCATCGCGGTCGGCGAAGGTGCGGTCTGGGTGGCCAACGGCGACGACGACTCCGTGTCCCGCATCGACCCGCGGACGAGCTCTGTCACCAAGGCGATCTCGGTCGGCGACCAGCCCGCCGCCGTGGCGACCGGCGGCGGCTCGGTGTGGGTAGCGAACAGCGGTGACGGCTCCGTCTCGCGGATCGACCCGGAGACCGATCACGTCATCGATACGTTCTCGGTCGGCCACAGTCCCCAGGGCGTCGCCGTCGCCGGCGGCGCCGCGTGGGTGACCGTCCGGCCGTGACGGGATCGGGGCCGACGAGGCATGAAGGGCGCTCGGAGGGCTGCATCGGGGCCCGGCGCGGACGGCCCGGGCGGATTGCGCCGGGCCGTGACCGCGATCCGCTTACGGCGCGATGTTGTGGTTGAGGTGGAAGACGTTGTCGGGGTCGTAGCGGCGCTTGATCTCGCGCAGCCGCTCGTAGTTGGGGCCGTAGGCGGCCCGGATGGCGTCGTCGCCCTGGTCGTCGCCGAGGTAGTTGAGCCAGCGGCGGGCCGCCAGTTGGGGCTGTAGGCCGGCGTACGTCTCGCGCGTCCACCGGATGTTGGCGTCGGTGTCGACGGGGTCGCTCCACACGGACGGAACGAGGACGTTCCAGCCGGGCTCGCGGTGCGGGACGGCGGTCTCGGTCGGCCCGACGCGGGTCACGGCGCCGTGGAAGTGCTCGAACAGGATCGACGTCATCGGGGACGGGGCGGCGGCGAACCGGTCGACGGCGGTGTCGATCAGCGCGTCCGGCAGGCCTCGGGTGAAGCTCGAGAGCCAGTAGTTGAGCGCGCCATCGGGAAAGCCGGCGTCGAGCAGCGTGTTCATCACCGGGTACGGCATCGAGCCGACCTGGACCATCAGCGGCGACCCGAAGGCCGTGAACGGCGCGAGCTCACGCTCGGCCGCGTCAGGGTCGCCGGCGTGGAAGACGACGAGCGCCGCGAGCTTTGCGCCGGAGCCGTCCGGTGCGTGCACCAGCCCGGCGAACACGGTCAGGTCATCAGACACGTCGGCGACCGCGTCGCGGTAGAAGCGAAGGAGGTCGGGAGCCGCCTCGATCGGGTGGGCGATCAGGCCACCGGTCACCATGCCGACCTGGTGGAGGCGGTAGGTGAACGAGGTAGCGACGCCGAAGTTGCCGCCGCCCCCGCGCAGCGCCCAGAACAGGTCCGGGTGCGAGACGGCATCGACGTCGAGCACCTCGCCGGCCGCGGTCACGAGCTCGACGGAGAGCAGGTTGTCGGCCGCCAGGCCGTGCTTGGCCATCAGCCAGCCGAGCCCGCCCCCGAGTGTGAGGCCCGCGATGCCGGTCGTCGAGACCACGCCTCCGGTCACGGCCAGGCCGTGCGCGCCGGCGGCGGCGTTCAGCTCGCTCCACGTCACGCCTCCCTGCGCGGCGACGGTCGCCCGCGCGGGATCGACGGCGATGTCCTTCATGTCGGCGAGGCTGATCATCACCCCGCCGTCGGTGACGGCGCGGCCGGCGACGTTGTGCCCGCCGCCGCGGACCGACACCTCGAGCCCCGCGCGCCGCGCGAACGCGAGCGCGGCGACCACGTCGCCGGTCGTGCGGGCGCCGACGATCAGCGCCGGTCTGCGATCGACGAGGCCATTGTGGACGGCGCGAGCCTCGTCGTAGCCCGCCTGGTGCGGTGACAGGACGGGTCCGGAGACCCGGCCTGCCAGCTCGCGGACGAGCTCATTGTCCAGAGTCGTGCTCATGGGAACGGTCCTTTCAGGAGCCATCTCGCAGGGTGCTTACTTGTTGCTCTCAGAGCCGCTCGTCTCGATCTGGTCGCCGGCGGCCGACAGCACATACCACTCGGCGCCGAAACCGTCGATCCCCTGGCCGGTCGTCTGACCGGGAGCGCTATCGCCGACGTACGTGTACAGCGGGTGCCCGTTGTACGTGACGCCGGTCGTTCCGTCGCCGCGCTTCGTGGTGCCGAGCTTCGAGGCTGAGACGCCGGGGCCGGCGATCGGCTGACCCGGGGTGGTCAGCGGCGGCCACGCGCTCGCACATGCGCCGTTGCACGTACTCGCCGTTCCCGTGTCCGCCTGGAACAGGTACAGCGTTCGGCCCTCGCTGTCGACGAGGATCTTGCCGAGCTTCGAGCTTGCGAGCGCGACGGACGCTCCGCCGGAGCCAGGCGCTTCGCCCGAGGACGACGCCGAGCTCGTCGGACTCGGGGCACCGTAGGCCCCGGCGTCATTGCCACCGGACGTGCCGCCACAGCCGGCCACCGCGAGCGCGACCGCGGCCACGCCGGCGACGGCCGCACTCCACGTACGGGCAGCGGCAGACCGCCGCTTGAGTTTCGTGGTCATCAGAGCCTCCTGTTCGCGGGTCCTCGCGCCGCGGTGCGGCCTGGCCCGGCTTCGATGTAGGCCCCGCAAAGTTGCGCGGTCAACCTTTAAGACGCGGGGGCTCGCGCAAAATTCCCGAAGTCTCCGCGTTGCGGGCGGACCCAGCGGAGTGGTGATCGCCGCTATCCGTGCCGGCGTGCGGCGGGTCAGGCGGGTTGTCGGAGGTCAGAAATCAGCGCCCGGGGACGAGGTCGAGACGAGGTCGAGGCATGGGCGTCGTTGGTGCGGGTATCGTTCGGGGTGATAGGGAGCCTTTCCTTGGTGCGGCTCGGGCCGGACGACGGTATCGGTGCGGGAAGCGTCGGGGTGATCCTCCGCAATTCGCCGAACACTTCTCGGGCACGCGGTTGGCGGGCGTCGAGAGGGGTTCCGGGAGGCGGTTCCGATGCAGCCACACGAGGGCGCTTTGAGCAACGGTCGGCCATCGTTGCCGGCCGAATCAGTCGGTGCGCGTTCGGAGCTTGACGGCTTGCGCTTAGTCTGCCGGCGCCAGGCGCGCGTGATCGAGCAACTCACGGCGGTGGCGTCGACCTTACGCAGCGGGGCCGCTGCGCTGAGGACGGAGAACGCCGAGTTGCGCTTCGCCAGCGAACAGATGGGGCGCCAGGGCGGCGATGGTGCGGCGCGCGGGGGTGGCGCGCTCGAGGTGAGTCTGCCGCTCGATGCGCGGGCGCCCGGCGCCGCGAGGATCGTGGTGGGGCGTCTGCGCGGTCGGGTTCCGGCGTTGCTCCTGGAGGACGCGCGGCTGGTCGTGTCGGAGTTGGTGACCAACAGTGTGTGTCACAGCGACGCGTCCGCCGACGCAGTCGTCGCCGTGCGGGTTGAGCTCACCGGCACGATGGTGTGCCTGGAGGTGGGGGACGCGGGCCGCGGTGGTGTGATCGCTCCGCGAGCCCCGGGTCTCGACGGCGGCTTCGGGCTGAACCTCGTCCAACGGCTCAGTGAACGCTGGGGGCTCGAGCGCGTGGCCGCCGGCGGCACGCGGGTGTGGGCCCAGCTCGCGTGCGCGGCCGCGCCGACGCGCGCGGAGGCGTCCGCGCACTGGCCCAGCGGGAGATCGTCTCGAAATGGAAAGCCAAGCAGCGGGCGAGCGGCAAGCGCAGGCGGACGCCCGCGGGAGGAGACTGATGACGGACGTCCAGGTCCTTGATGAGCGCACCACCGGGCGCGTCTACGACGCCGGCGCGCCGGAACCAGTCTCAGAGCACACGAGTGCTGCCGGGGCTGAGCTCGCCGCCAAGGCCCGAGCCGAGGACCGGGACGCGCAACGCGATGTGGTCCACGACCGCTATCCCCGCGCGCATGACGCTGGTCCGTCACCGGCGGGTGCGGCGGCACGCGAACGGCTGGAACGCACTCGCCGGCTGGCGCGCGTTCGCGAACGCGCGCGCGAGCTCGCCCGCGCCCCCCGCTGATCGCGACGAGCGGGTCGGCCAGCCTGCCCGGCCTCAGGGACGGGCCCTGGGCCATGGCTTCACCTCCATGTGGTACGGCCCGCAGCGGCTCGCGCTCATTGCCGGGCAGCCAGGCGGCGTCCTGCTGACACCGCTTCCGTTTCGTCGGCTCGGGCCGAGGCCGACTGCGCTGGATCGTCCGGTGGTCGCCGCCGCTACCGGCGACGGTCGGGGCGATAGCCTCTGGTTTGCGCCATGAGCGATTCCGCCGTATCCCCGCGCGAGGCGACCGCCCGGTCTGCGGGCACCATCGAACGGGAGCGGTTGACAAACCTGCGCCGCGCTCGCGGCGGACCGTGCTGGGCGGCCGTCATGTCCGAGGCACGACGATGACCGCCCACCCCCGCCCGCCCGAGGGTGAGCTCGCGGCGGCGATCTCGAACACGATCGTGGGGGTGCTGGCCCGCACTACGGGCCGCGGGCCGACCAAGGCGAAGACCACGATCGGCGAGAACGGTGTCTTCGTGGTGCTCCAAGACACGCTCACGGTCGGCGAGCGGAGCCTCGCCGAGGCCGGCGAGGGCGCGGCCGTGCTCGACCTGCGGCGACGCTGGCAACGCGTCATGCAAGCCGAGATCAGCGGGGAAGTCGAGCGGCTGACCGGGCGCAGGGTGATCGGCTTCATGAGCGACAACCACATCGACCCCGACCTCGCCGTCGAGGTGTTCGTGCTCGAACCCGTGCGCCCCGCTGCGCACTAGTGTCCCGCGGGCAGTCCCGGTGAGGCGCGCCGACCCGCGGCTGTCAGACGTCCTCGAACGCCGTCATGTCGGTCCGGTCGTCGGCGAGCAGGAACGTCTCAACCGAGACGTCTTGGTCGACGTCTGTCTCCGACAGGAACACCCTGACCTTGCGCCCAGTGGCTTGCTCGACGACGCTGATGAAGCTGTCGGCCATCTGCTGCTGAAAGCGGCGGCGGATCTGCTGGATCGCCTCACGCTCGCCGCGTTCGACGAGCGTCTTCTCGGCGCGCGTGAACGACTCCTCCAATACGACAACGACGAGGTCGTCGACGATGTAGGTCTTGGCCTTGGTCGGGCCCTTGCCGTAGTACTCGGATTGCAGGCGCACGATCTCTTTCGAGATCTTCGCTCGCGTCTCTCCCAGGGCCTTCTGCTCGCCTTCCATCGCTCCGCTCGCCTCTGCTCCTCTACCTCGACTGCTCCGCCCCGAAACACGCAGGCGGCCCTTCGAAGCGGCTCCGGCGCCGCCCACCGAGCCCGCAAGCTGCACCGGTGAACGGCAGCGCCGACACGGCCACAGCGTACCCGAGCGCGCCCAACACTATGGTGCCAAGTGGCGTGGTGCATGCGCGTTGGTGGACGGGCTTGGTACGCCCGAGCCAGGACTCAACCGCAGGCACCGCGCCCGTCCCGGCGCGCGGGCCAGCCAGGCACAGCACGCGAGCCGAATGTCACAAGATCGCCGCGCGTCGAGGCCGGGCACGCTACGACCGCGATCGACCGCGATCGGCATGTCCTCCCTCTTGCGGCGACGCCCCAGAGGCGTAGGCTGGGGTTAGGAGCGCCTTCGCTCGCCGCCTCGGCTCGTTACCGCAACCAGCTTTGCGGGTCGCCGCCTCGTCCGACCGCGTGGAACCGTAACGAGATGAGCACACCCGGTGAGCAGCGAGCCTGCGCCCTTCGAAGTGACTGAGCTGCGTGAGAGCGCGCGGGTGCGAGTGCATCTTCGCGGCGAGCTCGACCTCGCGACGGCTGACTTGGTCGCCGATCGCCTGCGCCCGCTGCGCGAGCGTCGCGCCGTCGTCCTGCTCGACCTCGACGAGCTGGCGTTCATCGATGCCGCCGGACTCTGGGTGCTCTTGGCCGCTGCCCAAGCTGCCCGGAACGATGGATGGGAGTTGACGGTCACGCGCGGGTCCGCTCCGGTGCGCCGGCTCTTCGAGCTGCTCGGCGTCGACCGGCTCCTACCCTTCGATGGAGCGCCCTCATGAGGCCGTTCGCCACGGGCATTCCCGCGCGCGGCTGAGTCGGTTCGCGCCGCACGAGAGCCAGTGCCTGCGGTCGGCGGATCACCGGCGTCGCAGAGAATGGGTCAGTGCCCGAGGGGGACTCCGGGGGGACTGAAAATGTCAGCGAGGCACGCACGACACCGCGTGGCTCCGCCAAATCCGGGGAGTCGGCCTGCGGACACGCGGAAATATTCCGCGGCGCTTTGGCTCTGCAGAGCCAAACACCTGGGCTGGGGGACACAAAAGGGGACACAAAGCGAGCAAGTGTCGTTCCCGCCGGTCGCGCCATCGCCCGACGATGCCACGAGCTCCGGACGCCGGCGCGCGCCGCCGACGCCTTGCGGAAGTCGATAGCGCCGGTGCCGCCGCTCGTTCGCGACGAATCCGGCAGTGAGATGAGAGCGAATCCCACGCTGGCGGACACCTGGTCGTCGTCCCGAGCGGGCTCAGCCGCGTACGGGCGGAGACGCCCGCATCCGTGGAAGGAGCAGCGAGCAGCTTCGCGCGCGTCGTGTCGGCCACTCTGCTCAGATTCGTCCATCTCAGCAGCGAGCGGACGCTCGAACGGGCGCGCCCGCACAGCTCCTTTGCCGATAAGCAGCAGGCTGCACTAGCGCCGACGGCAGACGGGCCGGAGCGGCCGGTCCGGGAGCGCGTCGCGCCACTCGGCTTCGGTCAGCTCGCGGCCGGCGACCAGGCAGGCGTGGCGTTTCCAGGACTCGGGGCGTACGTCCCAGCGCACGCCGCGCCCCGTGTGCGGGACGGCGAACAGGTGCGAGCCGTCGCGGGAGAACGCGGCGGCCACGTAGGCGTCGGGCTCGATCTCCAGCGGCGAGCCGATCGCCCGCTGCGTGGCCACGTCCCACAGGAGGACGGTGCCGTCGGCGCTGACGGTCGCGAGCACGCGCCCGTCGGGCGAGAACTCGAGCGCGGTCAGGCGCGCCTCCTGGCCGTCCATCGCGCGTCCCACGGGCTTCCAGGTGCGCGTCGACACGAGCCGGGCGCTGCCGCGGTAGTGCCCGATCGCGAGCAGCTCGCCGTCGGGGCTGAAGGCGACCGAACGGATGAAATCGCCGGTCTTGAGGCGGGCCACGACGCGGCCGCTGCGCACGTCACGCACCTCGGTGGGGACCTCGTTACCGTTGGCGGCGAGCAGGCGGCCGTCGGGGCTGAAGGCGAGCGAAGCACCGGGCGCGCCGAACTCGACGGGCGTGCGCTCGCCGGTGCGCACGTCCCACACGAGCGTGCGCTGCCGCGCGCCGTCTTCGTTCCCGGCGGCGAGCAGCCGGCCGTCGGGCGAGAACGCGACCTCCTGGGAGAACCCCTTCAGTCCCTTCAGCTCCCGGACCGGCGACAGCGTGCGCGCGTCCCACAGCGTCACGCGCGCGCCCTCGCCGGTGACCGCCAGCAGCCGGCCGTCGGGGCTGAACTCGACGCCGAGCGCCGCCCGGCGCTGGACTTGCAGGCGGTGCCGCACCGTCAGCGTCTGTGCATCGACGAGGTCCACCGTGCCGCCTGCCTGCGTGACGGCGAGCGTGCGCCCGTCCGGGCTCAGCGCCACGCCCTTGGGCGACTGGTTGTCGATGATCAACGGCGCGCCGGCGTCGAAGCGGGTGTCGAGGCGGCGGTCGCCCGCGAGGTCCCAGATCCGCATCCGCGCGTCCGACGCGGTGTTGTAGAGCGTGCGGCCGTCGCTCGAGACGGCGAGGCCGTAGACGTCGCCGGCGGGGCCGGGGAAGCGCTCGCGGATCGCGCCGCGCTCGACGTCCCAGACGACGATCTCGCCGCTGTCGTCCGACGGCGACGAGCGTGCTCGCGTCGGCGCTGAACGTCAGGTGCATGCTCGCCGCTCTCCTGCCGGCCGCGGAACCGGCGGACCTCGTCGGTCTTGAGGTCGAGCAGGCGCACGGTGCCGTCCTGGGAGCCGAGCGCGAACAGGCGGCCGTCCGCGCTGACCGCGCCCGCGTGGCCGCCCACCGGGTGCGTGCGCACCACGCGCAGCGTCGTCGGGTCGATCTCCCAGGTGGCGTCGTCGCCCGGACTGGTGACGAATGCCCGCCTGCGGTCGGCGGTCGTGACGAGGTTCAAGGCCGCGTGGCTTCCGAGCTCGAGCGGCGGGCCCGCGACCGTGCCGCGGGCCGCGTCGAGGCGCCAGGTTCGCGAGGCGGGGCCGTCGGGGAAGGCGACGTCGGTCTGCTGCACGATCAGGTCGCGGCCGTTGGGCTGGAAGCGAACCCGCGCGTACTCCCAGCCGGGACGGTTCGGGAGCGGCGGCAGCGGGATGTACTGGCGGCGCTCGCCGGTGCGCGGGTCGATCAGGTCGACGAAGGTCTTCGCGCGGCCGTCGGCGTCGCAATCGTCGATGGAGCAGTGAACGGCGAGCGCGAGCGTGCGGCCGTCGGGGGAGAAGGCGAGGCCCTGGACCAGCCTGTCGTCCGCCGTGTACGGCTTGCTGAGGCGCGTGCGGGTGGCGGTGTCGTAGACGATCACCGCGCCGCGCTCGTCGCCGATCGCGACGAGCCGGTCGTCGTCGCTGAGCGCCAGCGAGTACAGGGGCCAGCCGTCGCCGCGCAGCTCGCCGAGCGACGGCCGGGTCGCGAACGAGCAGCGCGAGCAGGTTGCTGCGCGTGGCGGTCGTGTCGTCGAGCTCGACGCCGGCGCGCGCGAGCAGCAGGGCCTGGTCGATGCGCTCGTTCGTGAGCGCCTCGGCGCCCAGCCGCTGGGCGTCGGCGACGAGCGCGGCATCGCGCGCCTGGCCGCGCTGCGAGACGGCGATCGCGCCGGCGGCGACCGCGAGCACGAGCAGCGTGCCGACGCCGGCCAGCAGCGCGCGCAGGCGGCGGTTGGCGCGCCGCCGCCGCTCGGCCTCCGCCTCCGAGGCGGCGCGCGCGGCGGCGAGGAACTCCCGCTCGAGCCGGTTGAGGTCCTCGTCGTGGGCGGTCGCCCACTCGGACGCGGCGACCAGCCGCGATCCGCGGTAGAGCTCGCCGGCGTCGCGCCCGCCGGCGTCCCAGCCGCGCGCCGCCTCGGTCAGGTGACGGTGCACGCGGCGCCCGTCGGCGTCCTCGTCGAGCCACGCCCGCAGGCGCGGCCACTCGCGCAGCAGCGCCTCGTGCGCGACCTCGACCTCGCCGTCGCCGACCGTGATCAGGCGGTCGCTCGCGAGCACCGACAGGACGTCGTGGACGTCGCCCGGCAGGTCGCCGATCGGCACGCGCACGCGCACGCCGCCGTCGCCGGCGAGGCGCAGCAGGAGCCGCCGCGCCGCCTCGCGCTGGGGGACGTCGAGCCGCTCGTAGGCGCGCTCGGCCAGCCGAGCGACCGCGCCGAGCACGCCGCCGGTGCGCTCGTAGGCGCCCATGGTCAGGCGGCGGCCGTCGCGCTGCTGCCACAGCTCGAGCAGAGCGGTCGACAGCAGCGGGAGCGCGCCGGGCTCGTCCTCGACGTCGTCGAGCAGCGCGTCGACGAGCTCGGTTTCGACGCGCAGGCCGGCGCGGCGGGCCGGCAGCTCGATCGCGCGGCGCAGCTCGTGGCGGCGCATCGGGCCCACCAGCACCTGGTTGGCGCCGAGCAGGCGCGAGAGCTCCGAGTAGCGGGCGCAGTGGCCGTAGAAGTCGGCGCGCACGGCGACGAGCACGAGCGTGCGCCGTCCTGGGTCGCGCGCGCAGGCGACGAGCGCGTCGACGAACGCCGCCCGCTCCGCGGCGTCGCGGCAGGCGGTGAACGCCTCCTCGAACTGGTCGACCGCGACGATCCAGCGCTCGCTCGCGGGCAGCTCGGCGGTGGCGCGCTCGAGCGCCGCCAGCGGGTGCGCGCCCGGGCGGATCAGCGCCTGCGGCCAGCGCTCGCTGCCGGGCAGGACGCCGTCTGCCAGCGCGGCCAGCAGCCCGGCGCGCAGGGCCGAGGACTTGCCGCTGCCCGACGGCCCGACGATGCCCATCAGCCGCGTGCCGGTCAGCCCCGCGATCATGTCGGCCACGAGTCGCTCGCGGCCGAAGAACACCGGCGCATCGTCGACGTCGAACGACGCCAGGCCCTTGAACGGGCACGCGGGCAGGGCGCCGGAGCCCGCGAGCTGCGCGCGCTCGCGCACCGTCTGGAGCTCGACGACCTCGGTGGCGACGTCGTCGCCGGCGAGATGCCAGCCGGCGCGCTCGGCCGACGCCCGCGCCGCCGCCTCGCCGACCCGCCGGGTCGCGACCGCGCGCGCCCACGCGGCCGCCGCCCGGTGCACGCGCGCCGGGACGCCGCCGCTCTCGGCGAGGAGGCGGTCCACCGGCGGCTCGACGGAGGCTCGCGCGCCGGCGTGATAGCGCGCCAGGGCGGCGACGTCGTCGCGCTCGAGCGGCGCCAGAGGCAGCGTCTCGCCCTCGCCCTCGACCGCCGTCGCGACGGCCAGGACGGGCCGGTCCGGCGGGACCTCGGGCGCCTGCGCGACATCCTCGAGGACGAGCAGCGTCGGCCCGTGCGCCTCCTCCAGCTCGCCGTAGGCGACCGCGCCGCCGTCGCGGCGCACCTCGTCGGCGAGCTCCTGCACGAGCCGCGTCTTGCCGATCCCCGGCGGTCCCGTGACGCAGCACGCTCGTGCCCGAGCCGGCGCGAGCCCGGCGCCAGAGACCGCGCAGGTGCGCGAGCTCGGCATCGCGCCCGACCAGCGGGGCGCCGGCCGGCTCCTGCCCCGGCGGGTCGAGCGAGGGGTCCTGACGCAGGATCGCCTCGTGCAGCCGCCGCAGCTCCGGGCCGGGTTCGACGCCGATCTCCTCGACCAGCGTCGCGCGCGCCTCGCGGTACGCCTCCAGCGCCTCGGCCTGGCGGCCCGAGCGGTAGAGCGCGAGCATGCGCTGCGCGTGCAGGCGCTCGCGCAGCGGCTCCTGCGCCAGCAGCGCCTCGAGCTCCGGCAGCACCTCGCGGTGGCGCCCGGCGTCGAGGTCCTGGTCGATCGCGACCTCGAGCGCACTCGCGCGCAGCTCCTCCAGGCGCCGGATCTCCGCAGCGGCGAACGGCTCGTCGGCGACGTCGGCCAGGGCCGGCCCGCGCCACAGGCGCAGCGCCTCGCGCGCGGCGCCCTGGGCGAGCAGCCGCTCGAAGCGCGCGGTGTCCACCCGGTCGCGGCCGATCTGCAGCTCGTAGCCGCGCCCGCGCGTCGCGATCGCGCCGTCCTCGCCGTGCGCGGCCATCACCTTGCGCAGCTGCGAGACGTACAGCTGCACCATCTTGGCCGCGGTGGGCGGGGGCTCGTCGCCCCACAGCCCGTCGATCAGCCGCTCGGAAGAGACGGTAGATGCCGGCGTCGAGCGCGAGCATCGCGAGCAGGGCGCGCGGCTTCGGGCCGCCGAGGGCGACGCGTCCGTTGCCCGAGCTCACCTCTACGGGTCCGAGTAGGTGGATCTGCATGTGCATCCGTGCCCGCCCCGATGCCGAGCCTATGTCAGAACCGTAACCTACGTCCACAGCGGTCAACTCGACCTCCGGTGGGTATGGCCGAGCACCCGGCGCCTGATGCGCAGCGCCCGCGCGCGCAGCGCGGCGGCCTGCTCGGCCTCGCCCGAACGCTCGGCGGCGCCGGCGAGGGTCTGCAGCAGGCCGGCGACCTCGTAGTGGTCCGGCCCGAGCACGCGCTCGTAGACCGACAGCGCCTGCCGCAGCGTCGCCACCGCCTCCTGATGGCGGCCGCCGGCGTCGAGGATGGCCGCCACTGCGACGCGATCCGCCGCGGCCTCGAGCAGCGCCTGAGGGCTTGCCGGGGTCACGTCGAGGACGATGCACGCGGCCGGTAAAAGCGCGGTAGAAACGCGCCCGGCAGCACCCATCCGCGCGATCTCGGGTGCCTGGAGTCGACGGCCGGGCGCCGTTCTGGCGGGATTTTGACCGAGTTTCTACCGGCGCCCGCGACGGTCGCCCCGCAAGCGACCCGAGATGAGGTGCAGAGGTGAGACAGGTGAAGAGCTATGCAAGATGCGGTCTGCTCGTTGCCGCCGCGGCGCTGCTGCTTGCGCTTGCTCCGGCAGCTCGCGCGCAGTCCACCGGCAACGCAGCGATCGATTGGAACGCGATCGCGGCGTCCGCGGCCGCGGGCCAACCCGCACACGTGCAGCCGCTCAGCTTGGCGATGGTGCAGGGCGCTGTCTACGACGCTGTCAACGCGATCGACGGAGGCCACCGACCCTATCTCGCCGCGCCCGCGGCCGAACCGTCGGATTCCAAGGACGCGGCCGCGGCGACCGCCGCCTACCGGACCCTCGTCGGCGTCTTCCCGACGCAACAGGCGACGCTGCAGCCCCTCTATGCCGCATCCCTCGCGGGCGTGCCCGACGGGCCCGCAAAGACGGGCGGGGTCGAGGTCGGCGAGGCCAGCGCAGCGACGATGCTCGCGACGCGCGCGAGCGATGGCCGAGGCGGACCGTTCACGTTCGTCTTCGGCACTACTCCCGGCGCCTGGCGGCCGACGCCGCCGAACTTCGGGCTCGACCCGGCTCCGTGGGTCGGAAACGTGCGCCCCTTCCTGGTCCCGAGCGCAGAGATGCTGCGCACCGACGGCCCAAACGCGCTCACGAGCCAGGCGTACGCGGACGACCTCAACGAGGTCAAGCAGCTCGGCTCACTCACGAGCACGAGCCGCACCGCGGATCAGACACAGGCCGCGATCTTCTGGCAGGACAGCGGGCCCGCGATCTGGAACCGCGTCTTGCGGGCGCTGGCGGCGAGCCGCGGGCTGGACATCGTCGACAGCGCGCGCATGCTCGCGATGACCAACCTCGCCGCGGCCGACGGCTCGATCGGATGCTGGAACGACAAGTACCACTGGAGCTTCTGGCGGCCGATCGCGGCGATCCGAGAGGCCGGAGCGGACGGCAACCCGGCGACCACGGCCGATCCGACCTGGCTTCCGCTCTTTGACCCGAGCGTCCCCGTCTCCGGGCCGGCGCTCGTCACGCCCGGCTTCCCCGACCACCCGTCGGGCCACACCTGCGTCAGCGGAGCCACCGTGCACGCGCTCAAGGCCTTCTTCGGCACCGACAAGGTGCCGTTCACGGCGCTCAGCAACAAGTGCTCTCCCGCGCCCTGCCCGCCCCGCAGCTTCGACCGCTTCTCCCTGGCGCTCAAGGAGATCATCGACGCCCGCATCTGGAGCGGGATCCACTTCCGCACCGCCGACGTGCAGGGGGCGGTACTCGGCAAGAAGGTCGCCCACCAGCTGAAAAAGCACTACTTCCAGCCGCTCAACTGACATGTACACCGAGGGCGGCCGCCGTCATACGGCCGCCCTCAAATCCCGAGGGGGAAGGAGAACCATGAGCTCAAGCATCATCAAGCGCTGCGTGGCGATCGCGGCCGTGCTCGCGGCGGCGGGGGCTGTCCCCGCGCAGGCCGAGCTTTACGAGCACAGTCGTGAATCCGGCACGGGGACCGAGTTCTTCGAGGAGTGCGGCAAGCAACTCCGCAGTGACGCCGTCTTCTCGGCCACGTCGATCACCCGCACCGGCAAGCACGACCTCGACACCGCGTTCTTCGGGCACTTCCAGGTCGACTTCGTCGACACCGTCACGAACCTCGCGAACGGCAGGTTCTACACGATCGAGGGCCACGTCCTGAACAAGGACGTCAAGGCCGTCCCGCAGGGCGGGACGCTCTTCGTGTTCGACACCATCGAGGTCGGCCAGCCGTTCACGGTGACCGACATGAGCGGCGAGACCCGGATCCGCGAGCGCGGACAGCTGCGCTTTACGTACCTGTTCGACACCGGGGGCAACGACGGGCCGGATGGCAACCCCGCCCCGGGTGGGAACACGCTCGAGGAGCTCTCCGTGAAGGTCGCCGGCCCCCACGCCGGCTTCGACATGACCGAGGAGGAGTGGTGCGAGCTGCAGGACGACATGATCGGGTGAGATAAGCCCGCCTATGGCGCCGCGCGAACGGCTATTGGATCGCGCGGCGCCGGCCGGGTTCCTCTCCCGCCATCAACACGACCGCCACACCCGATGTCCCGTTCCTCGTCGTATCGCGTTCCATGCCAGGCAGCGGCGAGGGAGCCGGCGGGACGCCGCGCCGAGCCGCTATCGCTTCCGCCTAAAGCGCGAGCGCCGTCCGGGACGTCGTCCTTCCGCTAGCGCAGCGTGGGCCTGTGCCGGCGGGCCGCGGCGATTGCCTTCTTGAGCACAACTATCTACCGTCTATAAGGCACACCACGGTCGAGCGGTCTCGCCTGGCGGTGCGGAAGCTGGCGACGTTGTCGCCCGGTGTCGTCGCGATGGCTGTTGGCGAGGGCGACCGTTGAAACGCTCGCATCCCCCGCATTGCGAATGGCGAGCCGGAGCGACCCCCGCCGACCGATGCCGGCCGCGACCGCGCGAAAGGCAGGAGCACGGGCTTCAGTCGGGCTCCTGGTTCGTCTCCGAGTGGCGGTTCGCCTGGCGACGTGCTGCTGCGCGGGTGCGATCTCGCGGAGCTGGTGGGCGGCGGTGAAGAAGGCTCGACGGGCGAAAAGGACCGCGAGGAGGGTCGAGAGCGCGACGGCTCCGAGCAGGACGTACAGCAGGACGAGCTGCCGCCGGACGGCGTCGGCGGGCGAGGCGAGGTTGGCCGGTAGTCGCTCATCCCCTCTGGCAGCTGCGACTGGGCCGCCGTGGGCGTGTACGCAGCGCCAGCTGAAGTCGCCCCAGATGAACGGGTCCTTGCCCGTCAGGCCACCCTGACGGCGCCGCAGACGTAGACGCGGCGCACGGTCTTGACCGTGCCCCTCGTGACCTGGTAGGCCATGCGTGACGCAGCAGGTGTTCCGAATCGAGAGGAGTCCACCTTGCGCGCAACATCTCTCACGGGTGCGACGGTCGCCGCGCTCGTCATTACTGCCTGGCTGGCGGCTTCCGCCGTGGCCGGCCCGTACACGCTGGGAGCCGACGTCAAAGTTAACGGCGGGTCGACGCTGAATGGCTGCCCGTTCGGGGCCTCGCCCGACTTCACCGCTGCCTATAACAACGCGGAGGTCGAGCCCCAGGTCGCGGTCAACCCGACCAACCCGGCGCAGATCGTCGGCGTCTCGCAGCAGGACCGCTGGCCCGACGGCGGCGCCCGCGGTCTGACGTCGTGGCGGTCGACCACCGGCGGCACGAGCTGGGCCAAGCTGCCCGACGTGCCGTGGAGTGCCTGCCAGGGCGGTCCGACGCGGTTCGGCCGCGTGACCGATCCGTGGGTCTCCTACGACAAGGCCGGCAACCTGTACTTCATCGGGCAACCGATCGACTCCGCGGCGCTCGGGATCTCGGCGATCTCGGTGACGTCGTGGAACGGCAGCTCGTGGCGGCCGCCGCAGATCCTCATCGAGGACGAGGGCAGCCGCGGCATCTCCAACGACAAGGTCTCGATCACCGGCGACCCGACGCGCGCCGGCTACGCGTACGCGACGTGGCTGCGGTTCACGCATCCTGCCGAGGGAGTCAACAGCCCGGTCGTGGACCAGCACTCGTTCGCGTTCCGTGGTGAACCGATGTTCTCCCGGACGACCGACGGCGGGCGGACGTGGTCGGTGCCGGTGCCAATGCGGCAGTCGAACTCGTACTTCCAGGGCAACCAGATCGCCGTGGCCCCCGACGGCACGCTCTACAACGTCGCCGCCAACCTGTTCAGGGGCGCGCTCGCGGGCGGCAACGCGACCTACATGAGCGTGTCGCGCTCTAACGACGCCGGCCTGCACTGGTCCTCGCCCGTGCAGATCGCGCCGATCAACTTCGTTCAGCTGTTCGTCCCCGACGACAACTTCCCGATCCGGGCCGAGGACTACCTTCCCGACATCGCGATCAGCCCGACCAACGGCGACATCTACGTCGTGTGGGGCGACGGGCTCGGCACGCCCATCAGCAAGGTCGTGATGGTCAAGTCGACCGACGGTGGCCGCCATTGGACCGGCCCGACGGTCGTCTCGACCCAGGGCGGAAACGTGCAGGCGTACAACCACTCGATCGAGGTGACCGCCAACGGCACGGTCGTGCTGACCTACTGGGACGACCGCAACAACGTGCTCGGCGACGGCATCGCCACCACGGACGTGTGGCTGCGCCACTCGCACACCGGCGGCGCGAGCTGGCAGACCGAGCAGCACCTGTACGGGCCGTTCGACCACTACACGGCGCCGATCTCGTTCTTCGCGCCCGGCGTGCCCCGCGGCCTGTTCCTCGGGGACTACATGGGCCTTGAGACGATCGCCGGCAACGACGTGATCAACTTCTTCACGTCGACCGTCAGCGACGGCGCGGACGTGCACGCGATCCGCGCCAACCACCCGTAGGCCGCATGTGGGCGGGGCGGCCAGGCGCCGCCCCGTCCCCCGTTGCCGCGGGTCAGTCGGCGCCTGACGGCAGGTCGTCGGGCACTTCGACAAGAAGCACCCGTGGAAGCGGGATATTGCGACAGCCTCGAGGAGGAGCAGAGGCGCAGGTTCAGACGCTAGCTCCTCGACGAAGGCGGCATCGTTCAGCAGCTCGATGGTCGGCGCCGCCTGCCTGTTCCTGACGATCTGGCGCCAATTTGCTACACCAACGACGTGGTGAGCCGCAGCTGCTCACCCCGCCGACGACGGCGCCTCAGCAACACCTAGGCCGATGTGAGCCTTGACAGTCAGGCCGCCGGGGTCGAGGCTGGGAGGGCGCTCAGTAGCCGCTCCCGAACGTCGCGCGGGGCACGATCCCGAGCACCTGGTTCTGGTAGTAGACCGGCCCGCCGTCGTCCGCCGTCACCGTTGCGGACGGGTAGTGGGTCGAGACCGCGAACGTGTAGACGGCGCCGCCGGAGATCGCCAGGCCGAAGTAGTCCCCGATGAAGCCCCTTCCCTGCGGGCACGGGTCCGCGTGACCAGCGCACGCGTACTGGGTGATCCCACCGACCTTCTGCTGGGACTGGTCCGGGTCCCAGGTGAACTGCGAGACCCGGACGTTGCCCCCGACCGGTACCGCACCCGCGGACGTGCCGGAATCCTTGTAGGCCTGCAGCGAGACGTCGATGCAGGTATTTGCGTCGCCGCGGTGCTCCGGCAGGATGCTCGCATCGACCGGGCAGGTGGCGCGGCGGTCATAGAACGCGACGGCGACCGCGCCGCGCGGGCCGGCGGCGACCGAAGGCTGGAACTGGTCCGTCGTCGGCGAGTTGGGCGCGTCGTTCACGGTCCGCTCCGGTCCCCACGTGAGCCCGCCGTCAGTGGACTGCTTGAGCTTCACGTCGAACTGACCCGCGGCGACGTCCCAGTCCTCGTAGGTGAGGTACACGTGCCCCGGGTAGCTCGGGCTGGCCGTGAAGTTCTCGATGATGCCGTCGCGGAACTTGGTGTTGGGCAGGAACCCGAAGGGGTTCTCGCTCGGGGAGGCCGCTTCGACGAAGGGCCCAAAGGTCACCCCGTCGTCGACCGACTTCGTGACGTAGACGTGGCCGATCCGGTTCTTGTTCGTCGTGTCGAAGCCGCCCACGAAGGCGACGTAGAGCGTGCCGTCCGCGCCGACCGACGGATACACGTAGGTCGTCGCGGGCGTGGTGGTGCCCGGCGGAGTGAGCGTGGTCGCCTTCGAGAAGGTCTGCCCGCGGTCGCGCGAGACGGCCACGCGGATCTTGCCGTTCCCGGCGGCGCCGTTGAACGTGGTCCACATCGCGTAGACGTGGTCCTGGAAGGCGGTGCCCGGGAAGTGGTTGACCGCGACCCACTGCTTGTCCTCGACGTGGCCGAAGCTCAGGCTGGTCTGGTTGTTGTTGGGCTCGAGGTCGCGCCCGCCGTTGCCCTTGACCCAGTGCAGACCGAGGTCATCGGAGTAGGACAGGTCGATCGCGCCGTTCGGATGCAGCCCTCCCTCCCAGAACGCGTTGAACGGCAGCGTCGTCTGGTAGGCGCGGCCCTTCGTGTCGAAGTCGACGTTCGGATCGGTGTTGTTCGTCCAGCTCGGCGGCATCGCCTGCGTGCCGGTGGAGACGCAGTCATAGCCCTGCACCTGGCTGGCGCCGGTGACGGCGCCGTGCTGGATGGCGAACGCGCCGAGATGGAAGTCATAGAACGTGCTGAAGTTCTCGAAGAACACCTTCGACGTGCCCACGAGCGACTCCGTGCCGGGCTGCACGGCGATCCAGGACTCCGAGCGGTTGGAGTCGTAGAGCCCCGCACGGCAGGTGCCGGCATCCGGGCGCGTAGCGCCGGGCGGCACGGGATAGCCGCCACCGGCGATGACCTGGTCTGCCACCACGTTGCTCCCCACCGGAACGCTCCAATCGGCGGCCGCAGGCGCCGCGGACATCAAAGCGGTCGTCACGGCGATCGTCAGAACCAGGCGCTTCACGTCGCCCCCCTCGTCTCGATGGCCTTCCGACTCTATCCGCGAGGGTCGCCGAGCGAAAGCCCATCGGCACATCAATCGGGCGTTGATTGCGCCGCATGGAATACCGCCACGGGAACAACGTGAGCGCGTTGCGCCACGGCGTCGCACTCGCGTACGAGGAGCGAGCGAACTGGTGTCGACATTCGCTGGTCGGGCGGTGTCCTCGCGCGGCCCGCGACGTGGCCGTCTGCCGTCGGGTGGCCACGCCCGTGCGGTGCATCCGGGCGATCCGCGTAGGCGCTCCTACGACGGCCGTATGCGTTCATCCGCATGAGCGCGCGATGCCCCTGAGTGACCTCGGTCGCACGCAACGTGACGCGGAGGGGACGCCGGGCGACGGGACGCTTCGGCGCCGCCTCGCAATACCTGACTACCTGTCGTGTGTTCGGCACACTCGGACCGTTGCTGTGCGGTGGTGGCGTTGGCGCGGCCGAAGCCGGGGCCGGTTAGGTGGTGGTGTCTCGGGGGGTGGTGGCTCGCACGTTGAGCCGGCCGGTGAGCCCGAGGCGGCGTCCAGCGAGCGCGAGGGGGGCGAGCGGCGAGCGGTCGGGGATGTCGAGTTCGATCGCGGTGGGCGCGAGGTGCAGGCTGCCGGCCAGCCAGGCGTGTCGGATGGCGCCATCGAGGACCGCGATGAACGGCGCGGCCGCGGGGACGGGCATGTGCACGCGCGGTTCGCGCCAGCGCGCGTGCACGATCGGCGCGCCGGCGGGGTCGCGCACGTCGACCGCTCCCGGCCGCCACCGCAGCGTGGCGAGCTGCTTCGGCAGGCCCCATACTTCCCGTCCGCCGGCCAGCGAGCGCTCGTCGTCGACCCAGATCGAAGTGACCAGGCCGCCGAGGCGACCGCCGGCGAGCACGGGTCCCGCGACGCCGGCCGCCTCGCCGTAGCGCAGAGTCGAGCCCTCGCCATAGAGGCCGAGAACCAGCATCGCGAGCGCCCGCCCCGGCCAGGCGGGCAGCAGCCGCAGCGGCGCCGGCACCAGCGCGCGTGCCACGTCCAGGCGCACCGGCGCGAGCGCGACGACGAGCCGGCCGGCCAACCGCCACGGCGGCGGTGGATAACGCACAACCACGGCGGCATCATCGCGCGCGAAGCGAAGATCCGATCACCCGGTCAACGCCACCCCACGCCGCTGTCACTCGCACGCGGGCCCGCGAAGGCCCATGAGCGCCCGCATCCCGTGGAAAGGAGCAGCCAGCACGTTCGCGTCCCTCGCGCCGGGCGACTGCTCCGATTCGTCCATCTCAGCAGCCAACGGACGCTCGACCGGTGCGCCAAGACGGCTGCATTGCTGAGAAGCAGGAGTCTCACCCTGCGCGCCTGCTCATCGTCCGCTCAGGCGTCTGGCGCGCCGTCGGCAGACGACCGCGTCCATGCCGGAAGCAGCAGCCAGCGGGCGGGTGCTGCACCCGGGTCGAGCGATTCGGCGGGAGCTGCGTCGCTGATCCAGACTGGCGAAACGGTGTCGCTTGCCTGCTGGTCCCTCATCGCAAGCGATGGCGAGGCGCCGGCGCGCCCGGCCGTCGCGATCCCGCTACGGACTCGGTCGCCCTCCCCTCCTTACACGGGTCGGTCTCGCAGAACGGCACGGGCCGACCAGCGGAGGCGCTGCTTGACGAGAGGAGTATCAGGACGCCGCGCGGAACGTGATGCCGTTGAGGCTGCAGGTGGGCGTCGTGCAGAACAGCTGACCGTCGACGCCGAAGCCCGGACCGTAAACGGCGATGGTGGCAGATCCCACGACGAACTGGATGATCTTGCCGCTGGCGGGACGGTAGCCCGGAGGCAGGGTGAACGGGGAATCGCCGGCGGGTGAGCACCCGAGGTAGATGCCCTTGAGATGCACGACGCCTTCGCGGTCCTTGTAGAAGGCGACGGTCTCGTCCGCGCCGCCTACGTTCCGGCAGCTGTGTTCGAATGGCGGCTGGCCCGGCGCGCCCACTTCGCGGAAGGCCTCGGACGGCCTCAATGCGGGAGCCGGGTAGTTGCCAGTCAGGTCGCCGCCCGCCGGGCCGGTCAGAACCCCAGGGTCGCCCTTCGCTCCTTGCGGTCCGGGTGGTCCGGGGGCTCCCTGCCGTCCGGCCGGGCCGGCGGGCAGCTGGCCGGGCTTGAACTTCTTCGCGAGCAGCGTGCCGTCCTTCACCTTCGAGGAGGTCACGGCTCCGTCTCTGATCTTCGATCCGGTCACGGCATTCTGCTTGAGCTGCTTCGTGCCGACGCTGTTTCTCGGAATCGACAGCGCGTAGGCCCCGCCGCTGAGCGCGACGAAGAGCGCCGTGAGCGACACCACGTTGGCGAACGTCGCATGAGAACGAAGCCTGGCCATCATTGGCGGATCTCCAAGTCCTGGTTCCTGAGTTCCGTGTCCTTTGCGCATTTCGGTCATCCTCCGAGGGTTGGTTCGGATCATCCTGTTCGCATCAGCGAGCGCGGTGACCGGGCGACTCGCCGAAGGGGCTGTCTGCCACGTCGCGGCGCCATCGCCATGCCTGCGAGTTCCGCACCCGTTACATGGCTATCCCTCACGTGGGCGGGCGTGAACTCGCCCTGCACGTTGAGGACGACCTGCACCGTGCGGCCGTCGTCGCAGATCACCGGGAAGGTGAGCTGTTCCTGGACTTGAGCGGGTCGGCTGGGGCCGCCGGCGCGGAGACCGCGAGGGCGAGCACTGCGACGGCGACGGGCGTGAAGCACTTGATCATCGGGTGACTCCCTTCGGTAGTCATGTCAGAGTCCTCATGTCAGCGCCGGACGCGTGGCGCCTTCGGCAGCGGTCCGAACCCGGTGCGTGGGCGGCGGATGCGCCGGAAATTCGCCCGGGCGGCTCCGCTCTTGCGCTGCGTGCTCACCGCCCGCACCGCGACCCGCCCGGAAACTGTCCGGGCAACCCGCCGTATCGTCGCGCGAGTTCCTCGCACCCGCAGGACACGCTGAGGCCCCACCGAGGGCGTGAGCACGGCGTCGTGGCGCGTAGCCCCGGCGACGCCTCGCCAGGCGACGCGTAGCGTCGTCCCGTGGCGCCTGACGTGCAACCGGGAGGGCCGGGCCAGCCGGGGTGAGGGCGGGCGGAAGCCGGCCACCCGCCTGCGTTCGGCGGGCCAGCCGTCGATCGTGAATTGGGCCTCCACGACGCGTCGTTCCGTGCCCGGTGCGGGGGAGAAGCGCAGCGTGCCGCGGCCGCCGCCTTCGACCGTCCCGATCGGCCGGCTGGTCCCGCGGCTCGTGACCTCCATGAAGGTGACCCGTTGGTCGGCCCGGTCGCGGATTCGGTAGCGGAGGACTCGCCGCGTGCCGCGGCCCTCCACGCGGGCGTTGATGCTGGCCTGCGGGGACTCGATCGCCTGACTGATGCTCGACACCGTGGGGGAGTCGGGCAGCGCCTCGATCCGGTAGGTGCCCGGCCGCATCAGGCCGATCGTCGTGTTCTTCCAGCGCTCGGAGCGAAGGACTCGGATCGTCCGGACCCCCACGACCGTGGGCCCGATCTCGACGCGCTCGCCGTCGGAGGAGCGCACCCGCAGACGCGGGGCGCCGTCGGTGCCGCGGAACGCGAGCGCGCGCGGCCGCTCACCAGGACGGATCCGAACCACCAGCGGCGGCCGGCCGGCGTCTGCCTGCGCCGCGGTAGCCGCCGGCGTCCGCGGCTTTTCGCGAACGTTGAGCTCGCGGTAGCGCTCCCACTTGCAGCCAAAGGGCCAGAACGAGGGGCTGTTGGTTCGGAAGTCGTAGCCCACACCGAACCGCCAGATGATCTTGGCGCAGCCGGCGGCGCCACGATTCGAGAACACTCCGTTCCCGCCGCGGCAGACGTTCAGGTCGATCGAGGCGCCGAGGAAGTCGGCAACGTCGGAGAAGCCCGTAAAGCACGTCGTGACCCCGCCCTCGACGTTGAATCTGCCGTTTGCGGCATTGAACTCGCCGCCCATCCGGCCGTCGAGCTTCAGGGGGCCGAAGGTCTGAAGCAGCTGGCCGCCCAAGGCGAAGTAGCCGGGGTACTCGTACAGGAAGTGCCCGTTGGCGAACGGCACGCGGTCGAAGAACGGCACCTTGATGGCGGCGCTGCCGCTGGCAGCTAGCGTCAGCTTGTCCCTGGGCACGCCGTACAGGTGCTCCGGGAAGCCGGGGCTCTCGGTGCGGTTGAGCCGGAACGGCGCAGCCGCGCTGGGAAAGGCGAGCGTCGCTCGCGCCGTGATGTCGTAGATCCCGTACGCGGTGATCCCGGCTTCGCCGTAGAAGCGGGTCGGGTCCAGCCCGCCCCCGAACCCGATGCGGTAGAGCTGGACGAAGGGGAACAGCGTGATCCCCGGCGGCGGGAGCGGGAGGGAGGCCGACAGGTTCTTGAGCGCGTCGCCGGCGATCAGCACGTTCGCCTTCAGGCAGGCGCTGATCACGCACGCCTCCCCACCGCCCTCCCACTCGTCGTTCTCGGACCGGTAGGCGATCTGGAGCGCCTTCACCCGCGCCGCGCCGAGGTCGGCGTCGATCGGCCCGATCCGCATGTCCTGCAGGACCAGGCCTCGGTCGGGGGTCGCTCGAAAGGTCGCCTCGCCCTCGGCGGCGAGAGCGCCGATCGACAGCCAGCTCGGGAGCCTGAGCCGCACGGTGACGAGCGTCGAGGGCGGCTCTCCGGGCACCAGCCGCATGGTGACCTGGCCAGTTCCGAAGCCGAACCCGGCGAGCCGCTCCAAGCCGCCGACCCGAGGCAGCGGTCCCAGAGGAATCTCGCCCCTCACCCGTTGTCCGACGTCAAGCAGGAAGCGGTTCGGGTTGCCCAGGCTAATCCGCTGCCTGGGGTCGCTCCCGATCGCCATGTCAGCGTTCGACGACGCCACGGCCTCGAGCTCGGGATAGATCACGACCGACCCGCCGTCCCGCGGCGTGACCGCCAGCCCGTTCACACCGATCACGTCGCCGGCATCGACGAGGTAGCCGTTGAGCTGCTCCAGGGCCGTGTTGAGCTGCGCCGTGGTCGGACTAGCCCGGAGGCGATCGGTCATCTCGCGGAGGATTCCGCGCTCGGCGACGGGGATCTGGTCCACCGAGACGATCGCGTGCATGCAGCCGTCCACTTGCAATGAACCCGCGCGCAGCGTGGTTGGCATGCACTTGCCCGCGCGATCAAAGACGTCCGAAACGTCGAATCCGGGTCCGAGGTCAATGGCCGCGACCACGGGCGCGTCCGCAAGCACCTTCGCTCCGAGCAGCCGCCGAGTCACGGACGTCCGCGGCGTCGGGGCGACCGCGAGAGCCGTCACGCTCGTCTGACCTGAGCCCCCAGGCCCGATCGGCTGAGCACTCACGCTCAAACGGCCGGCCGTCGTGGGTACCAGGCGCAGGGTCTTCTGGCCAACCGGCGCCACGATCCGTGATGTCCGCCCCGCCAGGTCGACGTTCCAGGCGATCCTCGTCGCGTTCCCGACGACCTCGGCGGTGAGGAGCAGCGGCCGTCCGGTGGCCGGCGCCGGGGTTCCGGGCACCCGCCGGAGCGTCTTGATGAATGGCCGCGGCTCCGCGGGCGGCGGGGGTGCGGGCGAGGGCGGCGAGGGCGGGGCTGGGGGTTCGCGGTCGAACACCGCGACGGCGCCGCTGATGACCGACGCGGCGTAGACGCTGCGACCGTCGGGGCTGACCGTCACCCAGCGATTGCCGTCGAGTGCCGCTCCGTCGAGGCAGGGGCCTGCCGCGGTGTCGGAGATGCAGCCGGCCGTGCCGGGCGTCTGGGTCAGGCTGCCGTCCGCGGCGCGATCGAGCACCGCGACCGCGTCGCTGTCGAAGGACGCGACGTAGGCGCTCTGGCCGTCGGGGCTGATGGCCACGGAGGCGGCGACGGCGAGCGCGGTGCCGTCGATGCAGGGGCCCGCGCCGGTGTCCGAGACACAGGCCGCCGTGGCGGGCTTCTGGGTCAGCGTGCCGTCGGCGGCGCGATCGAACACCGCGACCGCGCTGCTGATCTGAGACGCGACGTAGACGCTCCGGCCGTCGGGGCTGACGGTCACCGAGGAGGCGCCGTCGAGCGCCGTGCCGTCGACGCACGGGCCCGCGCCGGTGTCCGAGATGCAGCCTGCCGTACCGGGCCTCTGGGTCAGCGTGCCATCCGCGGCGCGATCGAGCACCGCCACCGCGGCGCTGTCGAACGACGCGACATACGCGCTCGTGCCGTCGGGGCTAACCACCACCCCGAGTGAGCCACCGAGGCCCGTGCCGTCGCCGCAGGGCCCCGCCCCGGTGTCCGAGATACAGGCCGCCGTACCGGCCTTCTGCGTCAACGTGCCGTCCGCCGCGCGATCGAACACCGCCACCGCGCCACTCGAGTTGGACGCGACGTAGGCGTTCCTGCCGTCGGGGCTGACCGTCACTTCGAACGCGCCGCCGAGCGCCGTGCCGTCGACACAGGGCCCCGCCCCGGTGTCCGAGATGCAGCCTGCCGTGCCCGGCTTCTGGGTCAGCGTGCCGTCTACGGCGCGATCGAACACCGCCACCGCGCCGATCGAGCCGGACGCGACGTAAGCGCTGCGGCCGTCGGGGCTGACCGTCACCGAACGGGCGTTGTCGAGCGCAGTCCCGTCGACGCAGGGACCCGCCCCGGTGTCCGAGATGCAGCCTGCCGTACCGGGCTTCTGGGTCAGCGTGCCATCCACAGCGCGATCGAACACCACCACCGCGCTGCCGGCCTGAGACGCGGCGTAGGCGCTCCGGCCGTCGGGGCTGACCGTCACCGAGCGCGCACCGGCCAGCGCCGTCCCCGGCGAGCACAACCCGACCGCGCTCCAACAGCCAGCCACACCCGGCTTCTGGGTCAGATCACCGGTCGTCGCAGCAGCGTCGGACGCCATGACACCGCCCGAAACCAGCACACACAGCAGGCCGATCATCGTCAGTCGCACTCCGCGCCTCATTCCGCTACGCCTCCACGGCGATCGAGTGTCCTTCGCTTGAGAGGCGCGAGCGAGGCCCGCGGCGCGCCACGGGGCATCGACTGCCATTCGGCGAGTCAGCATGAGGCCGATCGCCCAGGTGGTCCTCGGGGTCGGGCGAGCCAGGGCGTCGTCTCGACGGCGGTAGTGCGATCGCGTTGATGGGATCGGGCGGGCTCTCATGGTGCTCCTCGCTTCGGGTGTTGCTGGCCAGGAGCGGATGGCGTCGGGACCCGGTCGCGGCACACGCTCGGTCGGGAGGGTTGCTGTCGTGGCGATCGTTGCGCGTGGTCCTCGCGGACCGCTACGGGGTCCTCCCGGTATTGCGACCCTGGGGTTTCAGCTCGAGGCGGACGCTTGTCTGCCGTGGAAGCGCAGCCCCGGCACTGATCGCAGCGCGCGGAACGGGCGAGAGGTGTGTGTGCGTCGCCGGAATCGTGATCAGGCTGGCGTGCGGCGGCGTCTCGGTCGCTCGACGCCAACGTTTCGGGCGTAGGATCGCCACGGGATGTCGGGTCACCTGCACGAGCGAGAGGCCGAGTCGAGGGCGATCGTCGATGCGCTCGACGAGACGGTCGCGGGACGAGGGCGAGTGATGGTGGTGGAGGGGCCGGCGGGGATCGGGAAGACGAGCCTGCTCGAGCTGGCGCGTGCTGCGGCGCGGGAGCGCAACGTCGCGGTGGCGAGCGCTCGCGGATCGGATCTGGAGGTCGCGTACGCGTGGGGAATCGCGCGTCAGCTGTTGGAACCGCGGTTGCGTGGCATGTCCGCTGCTGCGCGCAGTCGGACGCTTGACGGGGCCGGCGCGCTGGCGGCGCCTGTCGTGCTTTCCGGCGGCGCGCTGACGGAGGTCGACGCCGATGCGACCTTCGGCGTGTTGCACGGCCTGTACTGGATTGTGGCCGCGTTGGCCGAACAGCGGCCGCACGTGCTGGTCGTCGACGATTTGCACTGGGCCGACGGCGCCTCCGTCCGGTTCTTGGAGTTTCTCGCGAACCGGCTCGACGACCTGCCTGTCCTGTTGCTGGCGGCCCGGCGGCCGCCGGTCGCGCCGGAGGACGGCGCGCTTGGCGGGGCACCCTCTGTGACAACGATCGAGCTCGCCCCGCTGTCGCGGGAGGCGACGGGCGCTGTGCTTGCGGAGCGCGACGGAACGCCGGCGTCCGCCGCGTTCGTCGACGCGTGCCATGGCGCCACCGGCGGCAATCCACTGCTGATCCGGCGGCTGGCCGCCGGGCTTGGCGACCTTGGGGCCGACGACGCGGACGCGGTGACGCGGGTGGGACCGTACGCGGTCGCGGGCGCGGTCAGCACCACGCTCGCGCGGCTCGGGGACGGGCCGGTCCGGCTGGCCCGTGCAGTCGCGGTGCTCGATCGGGCGCCGCTGATCACGGCCGCGCGGTTGGCCGGTATCGATCTGGAGCGGGCCGCGGTGTTCGGAGCACAGCTCGTGCGCGCCGGGATCCTGCGCGACGTCCGTCCGCTCGAGTTCGAGCACGCGCTGGTTCGTGACGCAGTCGTGAGCGGCCTGACGGCGGGAACGCGCGCAGAGCTGCACGCGCGCGCCGCTCGGATCCTCGGGGAGGCGGGCGCCGCGCCGGAGAAGGTTGCCCTGCACCTGCTGCACGCCGACCCGCGCGGGGACGAGGCCGTCGCCACGACGCTGGCCGCAGCGGGGCGGCGCGCACTCGCGTCGGGCGCACTGAACGAGGCCGCCGCGTGCCTGGCACGCGCGCTCGCCGAGCCTCCTGCGCCTGCGCTGCGCTCGGCGCTGCTGCTGGACCTCGCACGAGCTCAGAGCGGGCTCGGCCGCCCCGAGGCGCTCGATCGTGTGCTCGAGGCCTCCGACGCCGCCCTGGATGCGGTCGACCGGGCCCACGCGGCGCTCGCCCTGATGTGGACCACCGGCCCCGGCCGCCAGGAGCCACAAGAGGTGCTGGGGATGGTCGAGCAGGCGCTCGCGGGCGTCACGGGCCGCGACCGCGAGCTCGAGCTCAAGCTGGAGGCGACGCGCTTGATGGCGATCTTCATGAGCCCGGTGCTGATGGCGCAGGTGCTCGGCGAGCCGGAGCGCTTCGCGGACCTACCGGGCCGCACGGTCGGCGAATGCCAGCTGCTGTTGCATGTCGCGATCCATCGCTTCCTGCTCGGGCGCTCGGCGCAGGACGTGGCCGAGCCGGTCGAGCGCGCGGTGGCCGATCCGGAGCTGGTTGCCGCGAGCGGTCCCGATCTGGCGTGGCTACAGTTCGTGTTCGACGTGCTGTTCAAGGCCGACCGGCTGGATGTGGCGCGCCGCACACTGGCGATCGCGTCCGCCGAGGCTCAGCGCCGCGGCTCCGTGCCCGGGTTCGCCACGGCCTCGATGTGGCGCGCGTGGATCGCCCTGCGCGCAGGGGCCGCTGCCCATGCGGAGGCCGACGCGCGCGCGGCCTACGGGAGCCTGCCCGCCCCCATGTGGCAGCACTTCCGCGGCGCGGCGTGCCTGATCGAGGTGCTGATCGAGCGCGGCGAGCTCGTTGAGGCGCAGACGGTCCTCGAGGCCTTAGGCGCCGCGCAGGAGAGCGGGTCTGATCGCGGTGCCGAGTACTTTCTCAGCATCCGTTCGATGCTGCGCGCCGCTCGAGCAGACCTGCACGGCGCCCTGGCCGATCAGCTCGAAGTCCGGCGGCGCCGAGGCGGGCTGACGCCCGATCCCGACTTCGACGGATGGCTCCGGATCGCTCGCCTGCTCCACGCCACGGGCGACGAGGCGGCCGCCGCGCGGGAGGCGCAGGCCGCGCTGAGCTGGGCGCGCGTGTGGGACACGCCGGGCTACATCGGGCAGGCGCTCACCGTCTCGGGGCTCATCGTCGGGGGCGACGAAGGCCTCGCCCAGCTGCGCGACGCGGTCGAGCACCTCGAGCGCTCACCCGCGCGTCGCGAGCTCGCCCTCTCGCTGTTCGAGCTCGGCGCGGCGCTGCGCCGCCGCGGCCAGCGCAAGGCAGCACGCGAACCGCTACGCCGCGCGCTCGACCTCGCTTGCGCCGGCGGACTGCTCGCGACCGCCGAGCGCGCACGAGAGGAACTTCGCGTGACCGGAGCCAAGCTCCAGCGCCCCGCATTAACCGGACTCGCGGCGCTGACACCGAGCGAACGCCGGGTCGTCGATCTCGCTGCCAACGGGGCAACCAACACAGAGATCGCGCAAGGCCTCTTCGTGACCGTCAAGACCGTCGAGATGCACCTCGGCAACGCCTACCGCAAGCTCGGGATCAGCTCGCGACGACAGCTAGCGCCGTCGGTCGCGCCGGCGAAACCCTAGGGGCTCAATACCGGGACGACCCCGTGGCTGTCCGCCCGGACCGCCGCCAGGATTTCGGCGACGCCTACGTCGCGATCTAAGGAGCAGCATGTTCGCTCGCCTGTCCATCTACGAGAACGTCGACCTCAACCTGACCGATCAGGTCAAGGAGTGGATGGAGGGCTTGGAGAGCGACCCCTTCGGCGACCTTCCGGGCTACCGCGGCTCGATGACGCTCGTCGACCGCGACAACGCCCGGCTCGTCGGTATCGGCTTCTACGCCAGCGCCGGCCAGGCGCAGGAGGCCGACACGCTTCTGACCACGATGCACGACCACCCCCGCGCCCAGGTTCCCGAGCCGATCCGATCCGCGCTGGACCTACGACCCGAGAGCGTCGGGCTCTACGAGATCGTCCACCGCGACTGAGCTCGGTCATGCGCCCGCTCGACCCCGACAAGCTCGCCCGCCGCGATCCGCGCAGCCGTCGGCTGATCGCACACAGGGCTGGGCGCAGGCTTGCCTACACACGAGAGTGGACCTCCCCAAGCGCTGGTTGACCAGCGGGCGCGCCTCATTAATGCGCAGCGTGCTCGCCTCCGAGCACGGCCATCACCGCGTCCGACGCCCGCTCCGGACGACGACCAGGAGCGCAGGGGGAGACTCCTGCTTCTTGGCAAAGGAGCAGTCATGGCGCACCGATGGCCGTTGACATGCAACTCAGCGGTGCGCACGGATGAGGCCGATCGACCGGCGCGCTGCTGCTTCCCGTGGAAGCGGTCGTCTCCGGCGAGCCAGGGCTATCGCATCTTGGTCCAAGCGAGAGTGCGGCGACTTATCGTCCGGCTCCTTGCCGCGCCGCCGCTACTCGCTCGCGGCGGCAGTTAGACGAGCATCGTCGCGCGCACGGATTTCGCGCGATGCGAGTGCTACGACGAGCGGAACCCGCTTCCGGTGCCGGTCGCGCGCCGGCGGCCGGCGCCGGCCGGGAAGCACTGGTCGTGCGGGAGGTTGACAGCCGCGACGCGATCGAAGAGGGTCGACACGATCACGTGCTGACAACCCGGCCACCCGGTCCGCCGGTCTCCGCGGGCGCTTGGGCCAGCAACGCTAAGGAGAGCGAGATGGTACGTAGGCGCAGCGTCGCCGCGGCAGCGGTGTTCGGGTCCGTCGTGACCGGTTTGGTCGTGGCGGCGATCGTGGCGCCTGCGGCGCCCGGTGCCGACAATCCCGTGGTGCACTGGGCGACCGGTGCAGGTCACCAGGACGATCTCGACGTCGCTACGGGCGAGGTGTTCAACCGGACGTTCTCGTTCTCGGCAGTGCAATACGCCGACGGCACGGCGGAGGGCAACGCACAGATCGCGAGTCGCAAGTTCACGCTCGACGGCGTCGAGCTGGTGATCCACATGCGCATCGATTGCTTGTCCGTCCTGCCCGACGGGAAGACTGCCCAGCTCAGCGGTGTCGTTACGAGGACCAGCTTTCCGTTCCCAGACGCTCCGGTTGGCGAGATCCATCGGTTCTCGGTCCAGGACAATGGGGAGCCCGGTGCCGGCGTAGACAAGTTCAGCGGCGTGCCGCCCAACCCGCTGGTCAGGGAGTGCGACGACCCCGACTTTGGCCAACCCGAGCCCGGTCGGGTAGCGCCGACCAGGACGGTCAACCGCGGCAACATCGAGGTCCGGTGAGCCGACGCGGCGGATCGCGCCGCGTGAACTGAACTCGACGAAGTGACAGCCCTGGGCGCCGACGCGCCGCGGCGACCGGCGGCGCGATGCCGGCGAGCGTTCCCGGCTACGCAGCCCGGAGTTGGCGCATCAGCGCTGTCACTCCGCGCCTCGGCGACGGCGAGTCGCCGAGGCGCACCGCCACCATGCATCTCGACGCGGCGGTTACGCGCGGCCGTGTGGACCACACGCTGCTCCTATCGCCCCGATGCGGTAGCGCGAGGACCGCGTTCACATCACAGCTGAGTTGGAGGATACGCGGTGGTTTGGGCCGATGTTCGCCCCACGCCTGCTCCCCACCGGTGTGGGACTTGCCCCGCCCGCTCGTCTAGCGAGATGCTAGCCCCAGCGGTGGGCCTTCCGGGTGCTCACCGGATCCAAGGAGAGGAGTCAGTATGCGAAGGATTGTCGTCGGTCTCACGCTCGTCGTGGCGGCCGTCCTCGCCGGCGCGGCGCTCGCAACACCGCCCAGCCCGGCGCCTACGCTCACGGCCGAGACGGCTCGCGGCACGTTCGCCGAGGAGCTCAAGGTGAACACCAAGCTGGAGAACGGCGCGCACGTCAAGGTCATGACCAAGGGCGCGGTCGAGCTCGTCACGCAGCGAATCGTCGCCCAGCCCGGGGCCACGTTCGGCTGGCACCATCATCCGGGCGAGAACGTCAACGTCGTCGTGCAGGGAATCCTGACCCTGTACCACGACGAGGACTGCACAAGCGGCGTCGCCTACCCCGCGGGGTCGGCGTTCCCGACGCATCCGGACGAGGTGCACCTCGCCCGCAACCTCAGCCAGACCGAAACGCTCGTGCTCTTCGCGACCTACTTCGCGCCGAAGACCACGCCCCCGACCGCGGTGCGCGTCGACGAGCCGCTGCCGGGACCGGGCTGTCCTCAATAACCGGCCGAACGAATCCGGGGGGCGCCGGCTTGGCCGACGCCCCCGGCATAAATGTGATTCAAGCGCGCGCAGTGTGCAGCGGGGCGCAGTGCGTGCAGGGAGCAGCGCCCGTTCGCGCTCGAGCGCTCGATGCTGAGTCGCCGCGGCGCAGAGCGGGCGGTCGAGCCGAATGACGGCGAACGCGGCGCCTTGCTGCAGCTAACTATCTGTCGTATGTAAGGCACACGGCGGTCCGGGCGCCCTCGCGCCTCATAGCTTCACAGCTGCTCAGCGCTGCGCACATCGCCGGCGCGCTGGCGGCGTCGCGACGGGAGCCGCCGCTCGGGCGTGACCGGCCGCCTCAGATGGCGCAGCGGGCGCATGGACGCCTGGTGCGCGGGGCTCGCGACTCAGGTTCGCGGCTGCTGGCGTGCGCGCGCGAGGATCGCTTCGATCAGCGGGCCCTTAGCGTCCGCGTAGCGGCCGATCTCCGGCCAGTCGCGCGTCGCGAGCTCGCGCTTGAGGCGCGCATTGGCACGCGGTCTTCGGGCGAGGATCGCAAGCGGTCGCGGAAGGCCAGGTAGCGGTCGGCCTCCTGGTCACCGTCGCCCAAGACGTGGACGTGGACGCTCAGATCCGGCGTGCGGAACATGCGATGGCCTGGCTCGCGAACGCGGAGCACGTACCCGGCGCGCTCGAGGCGCCGGATGAACGCTGCCTCATCGTCGGAGTGTGAGGTGCCACGCGCGAATCGCACGCGGTGACGATGGTGTGGTCGGGCCCGTTCGTCAAGGGTCAGGGGGTGACCGCTCGCGCACGCTGCTGCGGATCGCCTCGACGCATTCCGACGAGGCGACGCTTTACGGGAGGCTCCTGACCGATCTAGGGTGTACCACCTTGGACGCGAGCCCGTGGCAGGAGAATCCATGGACGGCCTCAACGCGACGCAGACGGCGCCCGCAGCCACCGTTGCCGCGACATGACGACGGTGTCGAGGTGAGGCGAGCGGCGACGACGGTGCGCTGGCTAGCCGCGGCACCCCGCCCTGCGATAGCCGTACTCGCGGCGGTGCTGGTCGTTGCGCTGACAGGCTGCGGCACCGACGCCAGCACCACCTCGGACGCCGAAGACCAGGCGTACATCGGAGAGGATGGAGGCGTCGAGGTCCCTGACGTCTCGCTGGAGGACGGCGCTGATGCGGTGTCGGACGTCGAGCACGAAGGGCTTACCGCGGCGCTCGTCGGGGCCAACGACGACTTTGGGTTCGACAGTTCTCGAGATGCGACCGGCTGCGAGGTCGTCGACCAGTCCCCAGCGGCCGGAGAGCTAATTGCCGAGGGCAACGAGGTGGAGATCACCGTCGACTGCGCGCAGGTCGACTGGGAGAACCAGGAGGGCTCCGGCTGGGACGCGTTCAACGACGGGTACACCGTCGGGTTCGACGAAGGCTGCGATGAGCTGTTTGACGAGTCCCCGGACGGCTCGTTCTACGAGGACGACTACGAATACACCGTCGTCGACTGCCAGAACCTCAACCCGGGCGACGGCAGCGTCGCAGCCGACCTCCCATCGGATGCGCCCGACGATCCCGAGGCCACGGGACTGGAGCTCGGCCAGCTCGACGGCTGCCGCGCGCTCTTCGTCGAGCACGGGGTCCGGTCGCTGAACTCGGGCACCGACTCGATCACCGAGAGCGAATGTCCGATCGGCGCCTACAACGCGCCGCCGCCCCGCAAGCGCAACAAGCGCAAGCGCCAGCTCACGAGCGACGGGTGTACTGGCGAGCAGGCCGACGGGACGCCGATCACGATCGAGGTCGAACGGGGCGAGATCAACTGCGCCGGCGCCGAGGCGCTCTGGAACGAGTTCCTGCGCCTTGCACCGACCGAAGGTCAGGGCTAAGCGGCGTCGTCGACTTCGACGGCTGGATCTGCGCCGGCGCCATGCTCTCGAAAGCGTCCCGCGCCGGCAGCTGCTCGCGCGCCGACAAGACAGCCACATTCGTGGTCTACGACGGAGAGTGAGGCAGATGCATCGTCTCCCGCCAGGAATAGGGTGAGCGCAAGTGGCGATCGAGTTCAGCATCGGAGCCGAGGAGACGCACAAGATCGGCGAGGAAGGAGCGAAGAAGGTCCGGCGGTGGCTGGACCACACGTGCCGCTTCCGGATCGACCAGTCGATCTACGACCTCGACCAGGACGGGCACCCGTACCCGAAGCTGCGTCTGCCTCAGCTGACCAAGACCGATGACGACGGCCAGCCCTTCGGCCGCACGTTCGAGCGTTTTGACCTCATCGGCGCTCTGCTCGACGAGAACGGCGCTCCGGGCCGCACGCTCTACGTCGAGTGCAAGGAGTACAGCCAGGCCGGCGACCAGGGCACGTTGTACGACGAGTACTTGGCCGTCTGCTACTCCGGCTTCGTCAAGCAATCACGTGACCTAGCCGCCCCGGCCGACGTGGAGTTCATGTGGGCGACCACTCACCCCTTCTCGCAGGGCAACTTCGTGAACCTGACGACCGCCGAACAGATCAAATCCGCGTGCGAAACACACCCGGACCGCTTGGGTGATGAGGCGTTCGAGATGTCGATCGCCGAGCAACTTGCTCCTCGACTGTGGCTTGCAATCGTCAACCGCCGCGTGGACGAGATGAACATGGGCTTGGAACTCCGCAAGGCCGTCGTGGGCCGGATCCTGGAGCTCGCGGCATGAGCTTCACCAGCGAACTGCACGCCGCGCTTGCGCTTCCCCACCGCGACGATGCCGCCACCAGCGTCCACGAGCTCGTTGGGAACGCGCTGCACCGGCTCGATCCCAGCTCGGACATCAAGCGCACCCACTACTTCACGCACACGTTCGTCCCCGACCTTGTCATCCGCTGGGGTCCGGCCGAGGACCGCCGCGAGCGCCATGTTCATCTGCGCTTCAGCGTCGGCTCACGGGCGTTCGGTGAGGACCTCGATCTGCTCGGCGACGAGTCCCCGCTGTTCCTAGGGATGACGGACCGCGAGAACCTCGAATCGCCGGCGTGGGCGGGAACGACCGCACAGACGAATGGGAGCTTGATCACGCAGAGCGAGGCAATCGACGAGCTCGATGAGCGGACTCAGAGCGAGGGGCGCACTCGGAAGGCGACCGCGCCGCTTGTGCGCGTTGGGCGCGGACTCGTCGACCGGCCGCGCGCCGAACGCGTCGGGCTCGTCTACGTGCAGGCGCTGCGGCACATCGAGGACGTCGCCGCTGAGATGGACACAGCCCGACTCAACGTCGAGTTGGCGCTGGCCATCCTCGATGACCACCTTCCAGGGGAAGGCCAACACGAAATTGAACGAGCACTTCAGTCCGAGTGGGTGCGCCACGGCGGAGACCCATACGACTTCCCGAGTCAGACTCCGTGGAATCCGGAGCTGCTCGAAGTGGCGTCCCTGCGCGAGATCCTGAACGGACTGCTGGCGAGCACGGCAGAAGTCGCTCCAGAGACGTGGCAGCGCAACGCCGGGTTCATCAAGGTCGAGGACCTGGGTCGGATCCTCGGACGCGACCTGCACGGCGCAACATTCAACGGAATGGCCCACGCGTTGCTGCCCAACTGGACTGCGAAGTGGGTCTGGGCCGAACGGCTCGCGAGTCCGCCGTTGTTCGACAGCTACGACTGGATCATCGACAACGGCATCGTCGGCTTGGAAGTCAACGACCTGCGCACGTTCTTCGCTGACGACGGCCGGCACTTCAAGGACAAGGAGGGCGGCAACCCGCTGCCCATGCTCAGCGACGCCGAGGCGATGCTCTCCCAGCGCGGTCTCCAGCAGGTCGGGCTAGTTGGGCCGCGGGAAGGCATCCGCTACGAGCCGCTCACCGGGGCGGGGGAGGTGTACGGACGCATCCGGGAGATCCTCAGCGCGCCAGGTGCCGGCAGCTACCGCGTCCGGTCGGTAATCGCCGCTGTTCCGACGACGGACGGCATCGCCAGGATCGACTTGGACCGTCAGGTCATCGACCTCGAAGGCCAGGCGACGCCGGTGGCCACGCTTGCCCGAATGGCGACCCGCTTCTTCTCACGCGGGAGTCGCCCAGAAGGCCTCGATCACTTCCTCGCCACTGGGGAACCGCCGTCGGCGGAGGCAGATGCTGTCGCCTAACCTATACGCCCATCCTGGCGTATACGTCACTGAGCGACGCCGTGGCATGCTCGAGGGGCGCGGAGATCGCTGCTGCGACCACCATCGCGAGCGCACTGAGCACCAGCGTGCCCGCGTGGTCGCGGGTAACTATCTGACGTCGGTAAGGCACACCGCGCGGCGGGAATGCTTCCTTGCCGATGCGACGCCGTTCGTGCCCGCCGCCTTCTTCAGCGGTCGTGTGGGGCGCCTACCACTACTTGCGGTAGACCACGAGGTCGACGCGCAGCGGCTTCTGGCCCTTGGCCCGCCCGCGCAGCGTGATCCGCGGCGTGAGGACGCCCGCCCGCGGCTTGCCCGCGAGCGCGATCTTGATCGTCGTGCGCCGCGTGCCGAGCGCGTAGCGGTGCCCGCCTGACGTCACCGTGGCGGGCGCCGACGTGGTGAGCCGCGCCTTCACCGTGCGCGCACCGTGGGGGACCTTGTCGGGGACGTCGAGGGACGTCACGCGCAGGAGAGGCGGCCCGACCGTGACTCGGCGCGTCGCCGTGGCCGTGCGGCCGCGGGCGTCGCGAGCGACGAGGCGCAGGAGGACGCGGCCGGCCGGGAGCTTGACTCGCAGGCGGTTGCCGTGCCCGAGCCGCCGCGCGCCGGCGAACCAGGTCAGCCGGCTGCCCGCGAGCGGGCGCTCGGTGTCGTCCAGGGCCGAGCCCAGCAGCACCACGGGCAGATCGGAATACAGCCGCGCCTTCGGGCTCGGGCCCTGCAGCCGCACCACCGGAGGCTTGCCTGCGACCCGGATCGCGCCTGAGGTCGCGGTCGCCTCGTTGAAGCCGTCGTTGATCGTCACCCGGACACGGCCGCGCGTGGCGCCTTCCAGGTACGCGGCCGGCACCCTGGCCGAGCCGCGGTCGGGGCCCTGCCAGACGGTACGGAAGTTGCGTCCGTCGGCGGCGTACTCGACGCTGGCCTGGCGGTCGCTGCTGTCGGCATCGGTCGTCTTCCAGCGTACGGCGAGTGAGCCCTTGCGCGCACGCGTGCCCGCGGCGGGCGTCGTGAGCCGCACGGTCGGCGGCCGCGACGCGGCGGTGCGGTCGACGACCACCCCGCCCATCACCAGCTCGACCGCGGTCGCGCCGTTGGCCAGCGGCGCGTCGAACGTCGCGCCGCCGCGGCCGAGGCCGTGGATGATCGGCAACGTGATCACCGCGCCGACCTCGCCGAGGACCTTGCCGGCGGCGTCCAGCGAGCGCACCTTCACCGGCGACTGCGGATCAGGGGCGTCGACGAGGTTCCCCGGGTCGGCGGGGTAGACGCGGACGATCCGGGCCTCCGACGTGCCGACGTCCCACGTGCCGCTGACGAACGCCTGCCCGTTGCCGGCGGCCGCCCGGGCGAACGTGCGCGACCGGGACGCCGCGTCGAGCGCCGAGATCACGGAGAAGGCGCGGTTCCAGTTGCGCGGCGACAGCCACGACTGGCTCTCAGGCGCGCAGTACGACATCAGGTCGAACCGCTGTGACGTATCGGTGTCGACCGTGGGGGTGTTGGTCGCGGGCTCGAACAGCACGCCCTGCAGCCGGCCCGTGAAGTCGGGCGGCCACGGCTCGCCGACCTGCCCGTCGCTGCTGCCCCGGCAGGCCGTCGCGCCGAAGATCCCGCCGAGGTCCTGGCCGGCGTGGGGGATGCCGAGCGCGTGGCCGAACTCGTGCGCCGCGGCCGTGTGCGGGCGGTTCATCGAGCCGTCGTTGATCGCGATCGTGGGGTGCGCGCCGGGCGTGCCGAGCTTTGGCCCGGCGCGCGTCCAGCCCGGCTCCTGGCCGCCGTCGCCAGCCGGGTAGTCGTGGATGGCCGCCAGGAGGTTGTAGCCCGTGCGGTTGGCGGCCGAGGCCCGCCACCAGCCGTCGAGCGCCGCGTCGACGGCCGAAGACCGGCAGCTGCGGACGCGCGCGCCGGCGGCCGCGGGCGTCTCGCCCGCCGGCGCCGTGCCGCACCCGTTCGTCGCCGTCAGCCGGGTGACGCCGCTGATGTCCACGGCCGCGCCGTAGGACTCGATGAACATCTGGTCCCCGCCCGGGTACAGGCGAAAGACCTCGGACAGGACGGTCTCGGGCGCCGGGAACCCGCCCTGCCCGGCCAGCAGGAGCGGGATCGGGCGGATGTGGATCCCCGACAGCCGGTCCGACACGGGCAGGTCCCCGAGCGAGAAGCGGTCGTCGGTGCTCGTGCAGTCATTCGCGGCGACGACGGCCAGGAATCCACACTCGGTCTCGTAGCCGGCGCCGGCCGACACCGGCAGCGCCGCCTTGGCCTCGAGGTCGAGCTGCTCGCCGCTCAGGCTGGCCAGGAGCAGCCACGCCGGCGGCACCGTGAAGCGCACACCTAGGACCGCACTGCCGCGCTCGTCCGCCGTGACGAACGGCGTCGGGGCGACGACCGGCCGGAATGGCTGCGTGACCGCGCCCTGCAGGAGCTTGCCATTGAGCCGCGCCTGCAGCGTGACGTTCAGCGATGTCCCCGAGGCCGGCGGCGCCCGGACCATGTTGACGTAGACGATCGCGGTCGTCGGCTTGCGCATGTCCAGCGGCACGCCGTCATAGGCGACGCGGGTCGGGTCGGCGCTCTTCGCGCAACCCGGTCCGACGTAGCCCGACGGCGTCCCGCCACCGCAGGTCGTGCCGAAGGCGCCGCTCGGGAATCCGAACATCTGCGCGCCGGCGCTGGGCTGCGTGATCTGGAAGACGTCGATGCCGCGCACGCGGAAGTCCCCGTAGGTCGACGGCACCCGGTGGAGCTTCGACCCCCCCACCGGCGAGTAGATGTTGATCGGGCTCGCGGTGACGAGGCTCTTGCCGTTGAACGTCTTGCCCGTCTGGACGCAGACGATCTTGTCGCCGGCGTCTTTGGCGGAGACCTTGAACGTCGGCGTGGTCGCCACCAGTTTCGCAATGCGCGGGATTCCGACCAGCGTGTTCAGTGGGCCTGCGCCGCGCAGGCTCGTTCGCGTCGGCAGGAGCTTGAACCACTGCGTCGTCACGCTGGTGGCGACGAGGTTGGTGATCTGGGCCCCGCCGCAGCCGAGCGTGGCGGTCTGGCCCGACCCCGCGGCGACAAGCATCTGCGGTGGCTTGATGACCTCGTCCGGGACCGCCACGGGGGTGTCGCGCGGCGGCGGGGGCGGCGACCCGGGGATCGGCAGTTCGGGCGGGGTCGTGTGGTCGGAGCGCGCGAGATAGGTGATCTCCTCGGGGCTCAGCGCGCGGTTGTAGACGCGCACCTCGTCGAGATCGCCGCTCCAGTTGATCTGCTCGATGCACGACGGATCCACCGCGCCGCCGAGGATGAGGTCGTTGTTGCCCGCGAGGCTGTAGACGATGTTCCCGCTGGCCGGCGTGGAGCCGATCAGCTGACCGTCCACGTACAGCCGCACCGCGGAGCCGTCATAGGTACCCACGGCCAAGTGCCACTGCCCATCCCACATCGTGTTGGGAGCCGGCGGAGACCTCGGCGCCGACGTCCCGTTCCAGATGTAGAACCGCAATCCCGACGTATCAGTGCTACCCCCCGTATACAGCGAATACGACGAATGGCTGCACGTCCCCGTCGCCCCTTGGCTCACGACCCCCTTCACCGTCGCCGGCACACTCGCCGACCGCACCCACGCCACCACCGACACGTTCGCGGGCTGCAGCTCGGCGTGATTGCCCGCGTTGATGTAGTCGCTCTCGGTCGGGAACTTCAGCCCATTTCCGAAACGCGCGGGACTGACCACCTGCGGCGAGCCCACCGTCGCCCCGGTCAGGTTGTGGCCCGAGCTGTCCGGCGTGGTCGCCCCGAACGAATCCAGATGCCACTCGCCGCCAAGATCGGAATGGCTGGCCAACGCTGGCTGCGCTGCCGCGCCGGCGATCGCCACCGCGAGGCTCAGGGCCGCTCTCCGCAACAGCAGCTTCCTCGTCGCGCTCGTCACGGAACGACTCTCCCAGAAGCCACCGCGCAGGTGTTAGAAATGCGAGCCGGATATTCGCGTCGTAGCCGGCCCGGGCTCGCACTTCAGGCGAGCGGGTGCGAGCGGCGCAGCCAGCGCCGCCAGAACGCCACGGTGGCGTCGAACTCGGCGGCGATGTCCCGGAGGCCGGCGCCCGGACCAGCCGCGGTAGCTGTCGTCGGCTCGCCCGGTGTGGTGCAGGACGAGGACCGCGATGTCGAGTGCCGCGGCGAGGTCGCGCAGGAGTTGGATGACGGGGCCGGCCTGCGTGAGGTCGTTCGGCCGATGCGCGTTCAATGGCTGACTGTCTGCTTTGGAGTGTCGTGGCGGCGCTGACGCGGCACGGCGCGCCTCGTGGCTTTACCGCCGCGACTTCGATCGGTTGCTCGCGACGAAGAATCGTCGGGCAAGGGCAAGACGAGGCCGGCGCCTACTGGGCGCCGGCCTCTCGCGGTGGTTAGAGCTGTTCGGCGAAGGCGCGCGCGATGACGGCGAATCCGGGCGTCGTTGGGGTGTATGTCCAGCCGTGTTCAGAACAGCGTGAGGGCGCAGGAGTTGTAGACGCTTAGCGGCACGGTTCCGACGCCGGGCAGCTCGGCGCTGTTCGTGAAGTCGGTGACTGCGAAGGCGCTCTCGACGTCCGCCCAGGGGAGCCGGCGGCATCGTAGGTGGCCTCGAGTGCCACGTTGAACCGAACGAAGAAGTCGACGGAGGCGCGTGCGAGCTGGTGCGCGAGGTTCTCGTCGCCGGCGAAGAGGGGATCGGCGAGGATCCACAGGCCGGTGAAGGGTCGTAGTAGTTCATGCCGACGATCGCAACGTCGGGACCGGCCGCGGCGCGCAGCTTGGCGAGGATCGTGGCGAGGTTCGACGTCATCTGCGGCTGGTGGCGCAGCCGGCAGGCGTCGCTGAAGTTGAGCACGACGAGGCAGTCGCCGAGGTCGTTGGCGCCGATGTCGATCGTCACCAGGTCCACGAATTGCCGGTGGGCGGCGAGGAAGTTCACCGCCTCGGCGGCTGCGCTGCTCCGTCTGCCTGAGGCTGTCGGGAAAAGGGTGGGTGCTGTCCGGGTCTACCGGCAGCCTGTGAGCATGGGCGCGAGGTTCATCGGTGTTGACCGTGAGCAGGTTTTTGATGCCGCCGTCGGTGCGCGATTGGGTGCCGGAGGGGCATCTGGTGTGGACGGTGCTCGATGCCGTCGGCGAGCTGGATCTGTCGGCGTTCTATGGCGCGTATCGCGCTGATGGCCATAGCCGTCCGGCCTACGAGCCGTCGATGATGGTGGCGTTGTTGATGTACGCGTACGCGCGCGGGAATCGCTCGGCGCGGGGGATCGAGCGGGCGTGCGTGGAGGATGTCGCCTATCGCGTGGTGGCCGGCAATCTGGTGCCGGATCACTCGACGATCGCGGACTTCCGCTGCCGCCACGAGCACGCGCTGGGCGAGGTGTTCTCGGGCGTGCTCGGGCTGTGCGCGCGGGTTGGGCTGGCGTCGGTGGGGGTGGTGTCGATTGACGGCACGAAGATGTCGGCGAACGCGTCGATGAACGCCAACCGCGATTTCGAGCAGATCGCGCGGGCGATCTTGCGTGAGGCGGCCGAGATCGACGAGCGCGAGGACGAGCTCTACGGCCCCGACCGGGGGGATGAACTCCCCGAGCAGCTGCGCACGCGCGAGGGCCGCCGCCAGGCGCTGCGCGCGGCCAAGGAGCGCTTGAACCGGGAGCGCGAGCAGGCCGCCGAGCGGGCCGATGACGAGGACGAGGGTCGCGTCAAGGTGGACCTCGATCCGCGGCAGTTCGTGACGCGTCCGCAGGGTCGCCGGGCGTGGTTGCGCGAGGGCCGCCGCGCGCTGGAAGCGCAGCGCGAGCGCGACGGGCGCCCGATCGGCGGCGATCGCGCCGGGCGGCTGTTTGAGGCGTGCCGGCGCCTGGAGCAGGAGCTCGATGCCGACCGCGCGTCCAATGCCGCCTACGAGCACTGGCGGGCGCACGGCGTCGCCGCCGACGGGTCGCGGCGGATGGCGCCCGGCATGGTCAAGCCGTTCGAGCTGCCCGAGCTGCCGACCGGGTTGATGAATGTCACCGATCCGGATTCGCCCGTGGTGCGCACGCAGGGCCAGCCGGGGATGCAGGGCTACAACGCCCAGCTCGCGGTCAACGACCGCCAGATCATCGTCGCCGCCGAGATCACGACCGAGTCACCGGACTTCGGGCACCTCGAACCGATGGTCCGCGCGACGCAGCGCGAGCTCGCCGCGCTTGGGCTCGGTAATCCCGACGTCGTGCTCGCCGACGCCGGCTACTGGCACCAGCGCCAGATGGAGCAGATCGCCGGCGAGGGCATCCCGGTGCTCGTGCCGCCCGACGCCGGCTTGCGCCGAGGCCCACGGCCGGGCTGGACCGGAGGCATGTACTCGTTCATGCGCCGCGTGCTCGCGACACCGCACGGCCACGAGCTCTACCGCCGACGCCAGATCACGATCGAGCCCGTCTTCGGCCAGATCAAGTTCAACCGCGCGATCAAACGCTTCCAACGCCGCGGCAGATCCGCCTGCCGCAGCGAATGGCGACTGATCACAGCGACCCACAATCTGCTCAAGCTCCACAAGCACCGACTCGCCGCCGCGACGCCCTGACCGGGGACGGCAGCCCCCGCCGCCCGCGGCGCCGCCGGAACTCACCGCCGCGCGCGGTGAACCGGACCGCCCGCCGGATTTACCCGACAGCCTCGCCTCGAAGCAGCAGTACTGGACGACGATCCGTCGCCAGGGACGGCGACCGCTGGATCTGGCGGTCGCAAGCTGGTAGAAGGCCCTCGATGCCCGACGCGCTGCGCCGAGCGCTGATCGTGATCTTCCTCGCGGCCGTGTGCTGGGTCGGGACGCCTACCGCGCGCGCCGCGGATACGTTCCAGTTTCACCTGCTGGTGACGGGCGTGGCGATCGGCGAAGCCTGGGATTGCCCTTTCGCAGGTGGGCCTCCGCCTGCGGTTGACACCGAGTGCAGCGTCCGCTTCGCCTTTGTGTTCCAGGAAGCGGCTCCGGACGAGAACGCCAGGAGAGCTCCGTGGGTGCTGATCGTCGCCGAGGCCCACGTGCTGTTCCATCCAGACGGGACGGACGAGTTGCTCGGCGAGCGGATGGGGGTGGCGGAAGGCGTGGTCGCATCTGTCGACCAGCGCTTGCGGTCCGCGCACGTCGATGCGGTTGTGCCGATGGACGAGGGCTCCCCGTTCGACGTCGATCTCACGTGGGACATGGCCGGCACCTCGTTCAACGTGGCGGGCACCGATGGCCCGATCGACGAGCCGGGTATTCCGTGGGGCAGCCACTTCCACGATCGCTGCTTCACCGGCAACTGGCTGGCCCACCAGGCATGGCGGGAGGGCGGCCGGCTCAGCGGGTCGTTCAACGGCATCGACGTGGGCATCCTCTACCAGCCGACGCCCCACTTCGTCGGGCGTGGTGTCTTCACGATCACGACGGCCGACCACGGCGGCTGCGGCTGAGTCGCGGTCTCGCTCGACACCGCCCTACCGCGATGCGATCGTGGATTCCGCGCCACTGATCAAGAGCGTCTCTCGAACACCGGCGCGGCGCCGTGGGTCGCGCCGGGACTGACGCAGTGCTGCTATCGCCTGCAAGGAGCGGCGCCCTCCAGTCGCATGGCCACCGCGACTCCCGTGTCCGCTCGACGAACCACCGTCACCGCTTGCGCGAGAGTCAAGCGCTCTTCACCGATTGCGGGCTGTCGTTAAAGAAGGCGAGCACGGCGTGCACACGCCGCCTAGGGCTTCAGAATCAGCAGCCCGAGGATGACGCTGACAGGCGCCGCCGCCAGAACGACGCGCGAGAGCAAGCGTCGCAGTCGCAGTGCCATCGGTGCGACGGCCGGCCGGATCCATCGAGCGGGAACCAGCCGCAATGGCGGCCATCGGCGGCGGGACCAGGCCACGATCAGGTCTTTCAGGCGACTGTCGATCGCCGCGCTGAGGCCGCTGGGCATCGCGCGAGGATACGCCTTGGCTTCCTCAAACGGCGACGATGCACCCCCCGGCCCACGGTCCCACGCATCGGCCGATCGAGGGACACGAGCACGACCTCCGCTTCCTCCTGATTCCGGCACTCCGAGTCGCGGGTCGGCGGCCGCGGCAGCCGGGCGCGTGCCAGCCCCTCGTCACGCCTCGCCGAACGTAACCACGTTCAGCCAGGCAACAAGTCGGAACGGGCGCCTGACCGGCACCTCAGGGACCTGCGGTCCGAGGCTAGTGCGCCTCGGGGGACACGCCGGGGAACACAAATGCCAGCGCGCCCCCGACGACACGACGCGGCGCCGCAAGAAACATGAATCCTGAGCGGGGGACACGCGGGATGTACTTCGCGTGTCCCGAGATTGCAGAAAGCGGCTGTTTGCAGGCACTTCGCATGCCGGAGGAGGGACTCGAACCCCCGACACGCGGATTATGATTCCGTGGCACTTTGGCTCTACAGAGCCAAGAACCGGGGCTGGGGGACACAAAAGGGGACACAACCGCGCGGCCGGGCGCCGCGGGTCAAGTGGTCGAGCGCGGCGGCGAACGTCGAGGTGCCGGTGGGCGCGGCGATGGGGTCGATGGGCCTGACCAAGGGCTTGCGCAGTGGTGACGTAGCGACGTGGCTCCGGTGGGAGAACCAAGCGTCGACTGTCAGTGCGTTCGGTGCGATTGTCCGGCCTGTATCGCCAGGTCGTCGGCGCGGCCGCCGAGCCGGGGGCGAAGGCGCCCAGTGATGCGTTGCGCGCGACAGCTGACCTCGGCCTCGTCAGTACGCAATGCGCGCGCGATCGAGTCGAGCGGCTCGCGGTCGAGAAGCATCGCGAACACCGGCAGATCGTCATCCTCGAGCTTCGCGACCGCTGCCTCGAACGCGTCGCGGGGGACCGGTGACAGGACGACCTCGCCGAGCGCGACTCTGCGCAGCGCGGTCAGCAGCGTTCGCACGGGCTCGGCTTTGTCCACCACGCCGTCAGCCTGCGCGGCGCGAGCTGCCAGCGTCAGGGCCGGGCCCGCGTACGCGGAGTAGATGATCACCGCCGGGGGCTGTGGGCGACTCTTGATCCGGCGGCAATGCGCGAGCCCGTCGTCGCGCGCGAGGTCGTAGTCGAGCACGAGCACGTCGGGCCGCAAGCCGTCGAGTTCGTGTGCGAGCTCGTGGGCGGTCGAGGCGGCGGCTGCGACCGTCAGATCCGGCTCGGAATCGATGAGTCGGCGCAAGCCGGCGAGTACGGCGGGATGATCATCCAGGAGGGCGACGCGGAGCATTGGCTGAAGTGTGGGCGGCAGCATCGCTCGAGGCGATGGGGTGCCGACCGCACGTCGGCGTCGTGCAAGGTGCAGTTGCCCGCTCAGGCCTGGACGAGCCCGCGCCGGATCGCGTAGCGGGTGAGCTCGACGCGGTCGCGCATGCCGAGCTTCTCGAGGATGTTCGCGCGATGCCGTTCGACGGTCTTCTTGCTGATGACGAGCATCTCCGCGATCTCGTCGTTTGTGTGCGCCTCGGCGACGAGGTTGAGGATCTCCTCCTCGCGAGGAGCGAGCATCTCGCCGTCGAGGGCCTCGCCGGCGCGCGCGCGTTCCAGGTATCCACGCATGAGGGGCGCGCACGGCGCCGGGGTAGAGGAACGGCTCGCCCCACATGGCCGCGCGACAGGCTTCGACGAGGTCGCGGTCGACGGCGCTCTTGAGCACATAGCCCGCCGCCCCGACGCGGATCACCTCGATCAGGTATTGCTCGTTGTCGTGCATCGAGAGCATCATCACCTTCGGTCGCCTCTGCGACGACCTCGAGGTCGGCTTGGGCGTCGAGCACCATTCGGAGTCCTCGCAAGACGATCGGGTGGTCGTCGGCTATGAGGATGCGGGTCTTCAGGGGAGTAGTCATGTGTCAGGGGGGTCGAGGGGATGGTCAGCTTCACTTCTGTGCCTCGCCCTGGCGCCGGGCCGATCGCGAGTTCAGCTCCGATGAGCATCGCGCGTTCGCGCATGCCGCGGATCCCGTGTGAGGACGAGCGCGCCCCTGGGTCGAGGCCGCGCCCGTCGTCACGGACGATCAGGAGCGGACCGATGGGGATGTGTGCCTGTTCGCCGATCCGGCCCGCGAGCGCAGCGAGCGCGCTCTGTAGCCCAAGGTCCTCGAGTGCCTCCGGCCGTAACCGACGGGCGATCCTTCGGACGTCCTCGGTTCCCTGGCGGGCGGTCTCGCGCAGCTCGTTGAGCTGTTCGCGCCGTTCGTCAGGGATCACTGCCGCCAGGCCTTCGACTTGAAGCATCACTCCGGTGAGCGTCTGGCCCACCTCGTCATGCAGTTCGCGAGCGATCCGCTGTCGCTCTCCCTCCTGGACCATCAGCGCCCGGTGCGCACTTTCGCGCCGCTCGGATTCCAGCCGGTCGAGCATGTCGTTGAACGTCTGGGCCAACGCGGCCACGTCCGGCTCGCCGTTCACGTGCGCTCGAAGGCCCGGCGACAGCGGATCGTGTTGGCGCATCGTGTCAGCGAGCTGGTCGAGCGGACGAAACGCGGGGCGGAGGAGCACGAGGGTGATCACGAGCATGCCCGCTAGCCCAAACGCCAGCACGATCAGCTCCGTGAGATGCGGGGGCACGGACACGGTCACCGGCGCGAGCACGAGCGCCAGGAACGCGAACACGAGCACGGCAGCGTTCGTATAGAAGACGCGCCAGAACAGCGGCAGCGAGGACAGGCGCATGAGATCGGGTCAGCCGTCGCGGGGGTGACAACGGCGCGCTGCGTTGAAGTCGGCCCGCGAAGTGCGATCACGCCACCACCCAGCCGCATCGCAGTCGGCTAGTAACGCAGCTAGCCCAGATTCCGACCAGCCATCGACCACGGTGATACCTGATTCGACTCCAGCGTGACCGACGATAGCGCCGTGGTCATCGAGCGCGACAAGGCCGCCTTCGCAGTCGTCATCGTCTTGCACGAACGTGAGCTCAGGCGCGTCAGACGGCACGGCGCGCCGCACCGTGACCAGCCGGCCGTCGTCCAGAACGTGGCGGCGCACGAGGAGTGCGCTGTGGGCGTGTTTGAAAGCCATGACGGGACGCGTCAGCCTGCGAACGCGTGCTGATCGGGTCGAGGCGGGCTGGTCTCGTGCGCCGGCGAACCGGGCGGTACGACGAGCACGGGACATGCCGCCTTGCGCACCAATGCGTGGGAGGTTCCGCCGAGCAGCAGCGTGCGGACCGGGCCGTATCCGCGCGAGCGGCAGACAAGCAGATCGAGGTCTTCCGAGGCTGCCGCGAGGGCGTCCGCAGGATGGCCGGTCAGTATCTCGCCGCCGGCCGACCGCCCGACGGACACTCTGTCAAGGCCACGACGAAGTACGGTCGCCGCGGTGTCATCGCGCGCGCTGCGAACGTACTCGAGCGTGACGGCGTTCAGCGCGCCGGTGATCAGCGGGTCCAATGGCTCGGACACGGTCAGCACCCGCACGAGCCCGCGCGCCTGGGCGGCCAAAGTGCATCCCCTCGCGAGGGCTGTGTGGCCGTCGGGCGTATCCGTGAACGCCACGCCGATCAGTCGCGGCCCGTCGCCGGCATCCTCGAACGAGAAGCCGGTTGGCGCCACCGCCACAGGACAAGGGGCGCCATGGAGCAGACGGTCGGTGACGGCACCGGGAAGCACGCGGCCCACGTGTCCGCGCCGTGATGACCCGAGGACGACCAGGCTCGCCTCCTCCCGTTCGGCCAGGTCATGGATGGCGCGCGCAGGGAAGGCGGCGGAGGGAACAACCGTGGTAGTGACAGGGACGCGCGGGCCCGGTGCTTGCTCCACGAGAGCGCCGATCCGGCGCATGGCCTCTTCGGCGTCCGCGCGGAACGCACCGGTGAGTTCCGGATGGACGCTGTCGACATGCAGGTCGACCGGGTACGCGCCGGCGAGCAGAAGCGGTGCCCGGGTGAGTCGCGCGAGCATGAGATCTGCGGCCCCGGGTCGAGGGCCTATCGATAGACCTGGAGATGCCAGCGCAGTGCGCGCGCTTCGGCGTAACGCGGTCGCATAGCACCGCGGGCCCGCGGATCAGGGTTGTACGAGCCCGCGGCGGATGGCGTACCGGGTCAGCTCCACGCGGTCGCGCATGCCGAGCTTCTCGAGGATGTTCGCGCGGTGTCGCTCGACGGTCTTCTTCGAGATGAAGAGCATCTCGGCGATCTCCTCGTTGGTGTGGGCTTCGGCGACGAGCTTGACGATCTCCTCCTCGCGCGGGGTCAGCAGCTCGGTGTGCAGCGCCTCGCCGGCGCGGGCGCGGTCAAGGTACTCGCGCATGAGTGCGCGCACGGCGCCGGGGTAGAGGAACGGCTCGCCTCGCATGGCGGCCCGGCAGGCCTCGACGAGGTCGCGGTCGACGGCGCTCTTGAGCACGTAGCCGGAGGCGCCGGCGCGGATCGCCTCGAAGAGGTATTGCTCGTTGTCGTGCATCGAGAGCATGAGCAGGCGGACCTCTGGCTTGCGGTGCGTGATCTCGCGCGCGGCCTGCAGTCCGGTCTTGCGTGGCATCGAGATGTCGAGGATTGCTAGGTGGATCTCCTCCGAGAGTGCCCGCTCGACGGCCTGCTCGCCGTCGGTGGCTTCGGCGACGACCGTGAGGTCGGGTTGGGCGTCGAGGACCATTCGCAGTCCGCGGAGCACGATCGGATGGTCGTCGGCGATGAGGACGTTGGTCTTCAGTGGGGTTGTCATGCGGTTCTCGGTTCGAGCGGGATGGAGAGCTGGACCTCGGTGCCGCCGGCCGCCGGTTCGCCGATGGTGAGTTCAGCTCCGATGAGCATCGCGCGTTCGCGCATGCCGCGGATGCCTTGGGACGACCGGAAGGCCCCCGGCGGAAGTCCGCCGCCGTCATCGCGAACCGTGAGGATGGCCCGCCCATTGGTGCGCTCGAGGTGGAGCTGCACCTCGGTGGCGTCGGCGTGCCGCGCTACGTTCGTGAGCGCCTCCTGTGCAATGCGATAAACGACCAGTTCCTGCTCCTGCGATAGCGGTAGCCCAGGCTCCAGGCGCCGCTCGATCCGTAGGTGCGCCTGCTCGCCGATGCCAGCCGCCAGTGCAGCCAGCGCGCTTTCTAGCCCGAGATCCTCAAGCGCTTCCGGGCGCAGCCGGCGTGCGATCCGGCGCACTTCCTCGGTACCGTGACGAGCGGTCTCGCGAAGCTCGTCGAGCTGCTCGCGGAGCTCCTCCGGGATCACTCCGGCCAAGCCCTCCACCTGCAGCATCACGCCGGTGAGCGTCTGGCCGACCTCGTCGTGCAGCTCGCGCGCGATCCGCCGGCGCTCGCCCTCCTGAACCAGCAGCGCCCGGCGCGCGCTCTCGCGCCGCTCGGACTCCAGACGGTCGAGCATCTCGTTGAAGGTCTGGGCCAGCGTCACGACCGCAGGCCCGCCGCTGACGCGCACGCGCTTGCCGGGGGACAGGGGATCGTGCCCGCGCATAGTCTCCACGAGCTCGTCGAGCGGCCGGAACGCCGGCCGCAGCAGCGCCAGGTTGAGCGCGAGCAGGCACACGAGCCCCACCGCGAGCACGACCAGCTCGATCGCCGTCGGCGGCACCGACACAGTCACCGGCGCGAAGACCAAGGCGAGGAACGCGAACGCGAGAACCGCGGCGTTGGTGCCGAACACCCGCCAGAACAGCGGCAGCGAGTTCAGCCGCGTACGCATGGACGAAGCTTCCCACGGCCGCGGTGGGCACTGAGGGTGTCCTGATCGACCCGGCTTGGAGTCTCGCCCCCATGGACGTCGGGAACGTGCCTCGCGAGGCTGCGTGTCATGGACGATCCCCGCATCCGGCTCGCGCACGACTCGCTCACGCTGCTCTCGGCGGCCGAGCGTCTCCAGCAGGGCGCCGGCGATCGAGCGTGCGCCGCCTTCCTCCCAGCGGCTCTTGAGTGCATCGAGCAGTCGCTACACGCTCTCAGTCGCGGCTGCGACGGCGCCGCGCACGCGCTCATCCCGCCCGGTGACCTCCACGAATGCATCTCGCGGCGGTATGCGCGAGCTGCGGCCGATTGGCCCGGAGCTTTCGATGGGGCCGGACCGTCACACGAGAGGCAGGCCCAACTGCTGGCCTCGATCCACGACACTGCCGCCGCGCTGCGAACCGCAGCCGCGTGTTGCGCGCGGACGAGCCATCTCGTGGCCGAGACGATGGAGGAGCCCGCGAGCATGCCCGGGTTGGAACACCGACGCGCGACGCCCAAGGCCGCGTGACGATCGCCGTGCGCGCCACGACCGTCTCGTCCGCCCCTACGCCCACGACTCGCGCGCCGGACAACGAGCTCTACGATCGCGGCTGCGATCTCGTCGAGGCGGCGACAGCCATCCGTCGAGTCGCCGACGCTCCGGAGGCTGCGCGAGCGGTGCCGGCCGTTCTCGGGTGCATCGAGGCCGCGCTGCGTGAGCTGCTCTGGGCCGCTGCGGCACTCGAGGAGACATGCGCACGGACTGTCGAGCAGAGCTCAGGCGGCATGGATTCGAGAGCGAAACGGAGGTCCGAGCGCATGCAGCTCGGCTATGCGAACCTTCAGACCGCTCTCGCCGACGCCGAGCGCGCATCAGCCGCGGCTCGTTCGCTCGCCGGGCGCGCGCTGGCGGCCGCAAGGGCCGTGTGAGCACCCACTTCCACACCGATGGCTGGCGCGAAGCCTGCCGGAGCGCGGGCTGGGATCGGCGCGCTCACCGTCGCGCTGCTGGTGCTCGTGGCGGCGCTGGCGAGTTGAGCTTCTGCGCGGCGTCGTCGGCCAGCGGGCCTTTCAGCTGGATCAGGCATCCGGCCGTGTACGGATCCTTGGGGACGAAGCCGGCCAGCTTGGTTCGTGGCGACATGTCGTCAAGCAGTCCACGCGTAAGCCCGCGGTGCAGAGCGCATACGACCGTCTGGTTCTCGCGGACCGCGTCGCGGTATGGGCAGTTAGCGAGGGTGTAGGTGAGCGTTCCCTCGCGGTCGATCGTGCTCGTGGGCTGGAAGCCGAGAGCTCCGAGCACGTCGCGAATCCCCTCCGCTGACGACGACGGTCCCTCGGTGGCCAGTTCGCGACCGATCTCCCGCCCCGCCGCCTCGACATCCCGTACGCGGGTCTTGCCGGCGGACATGCTTCGCGCCAGCCAGCGGCTCAGGTCCGTGTACGCCGTCGGCGGGTCGCCGCCAGGCTGCGCGTCCGGGTTGATCGACCATGCGTCGCGCGGCCGCCCCTGCGGCCGGTGCTCACGCTCACGGACGACCAGCCCGGCCTCCGCGAGGCGATCGAGGTGCATGCGGACGCCGTTTCGATGCAGTCCGAGCTCAGTGGCCAGCTCGTCCGTGCTCGCTGCACGCCGGAGCTCGCCGAGGCGAGCGAAGAGCCGCGCTCGGGTCGGCTGTGCGAGTACGTCGCCGGGGATCTTCGGGACGTCCATCGGCCACGAGTTTCGCACAGTACGAGTGTGTAAACCAGGGGCCTCGGTGATACGGTTTACACACCCTCATTGTGCAAACCTCCGCGGAAGGGTCGCCATGGCCTACGTGATCAACGAGCCCTGCATCGGAACCAAGGACACGTCGTGCGTCGAGGTCTGTCCGGTGGACTGCATCCATCCGACGGCCGAGGAATCGGGCTTCGACGAGGCTGACCAGCTCTACATCGATCCCGAGGAGTGCATCGACTGCGACGCCTGCGTTGAGGCGTGCCCGGTGGATGCCATCACCCCCGAGGACATGGTTCCACCCGAGTGGCACGCCTACATCGAGCGCAACGCCGCGTACTACCGAAGGGAGCGCACATGACTGCTTCAGTCGCCTCACCGAACCGACACAGGCTGCTGGCGGTGATCGCTCCCGGCGCTGGGCCGCACTTGATCGGACCGCCGGCCACGGCCGGCTATTGGGGCACCCGGCCGGCGGGGTCGCGGCTCTCGCTGGCCGATGAGCTCACCAACTGCCTCACGATGCTCGAGGAGGATCCCGAGCGCTTCCGGTGCGCGGCGGCGAGCTGGCATGCCCGCTGGTCCATGGATATCGCGCCGCTCACGCTGACCGAGGCCCAGACAGCGCTCACGGCGCTTCAGGCGATCGCCGGGCCCGAGGGCACCGATGCCGCGGGCGTCCTTCGCTACCTCTGTCAGCTCCACGGCCAGCGCGGCACGCCCGAGGTGCTCGAGCGCTGGATCGCTCAGCGAGAAGCTCGGGCCACATGAGCGGTCAGCGCAGCCCGCGGCGCACCACGTCGCCGAGCACGGTCGCGTTGCTGTGCTCGGCGTCGCGCGCTGCGAAGACCAGCGTGACGACGCCTGACCGCGAGCGGCGGCGCAGCTCGCTCAGCCGCTCACGCTGGGCGGCGAGCTCGGCGCGATAGCGGCGATCGAACTCATCGAAGCGCTCCGGCTCGTGCCCGTACCACCGTCGCAGCTGCGCGCTGGGTGCGAGCTCGCGCGCCCACTCGTCGATAGCGGCTCGCTCGCGCGTGATGCCTCGCGGCCAGATGCCGTCGATGAGGATCCGGTAGCCGTCGCCGTGCGACGGCGGGTCGTAGATGCGCTTGGTCCTGACCGGCATCGGATCACGCAGCCTTGGCGATCCGATCCTCCGCGCCGCCGCTGACACCCAGCACGGTCAAACTGCGCTCGCGCCCGTCCGGGAGGCGCACGTGTACGACATCGCCGGCCCGGGCGCCGACGATCGCCTTCCCGACGGGCGACCCGAGGGTCACCTCCTGGGCAGGGGACTCAGACGTGCGCCGTCCGATCAGCCGGTACGTCGTCGTGCGGCCGGCCTCGTCGGCCACCTCGACGGTTGAGCCCAGCCCGGCTGCGCCGTCGAACACGGCGTCCTCGTCGAGCACGGTGGCGCACCGGACGAGATCCTCGAGCTGAGCGATTCGCGCGCGGTCGATCGCGGCCTCTTCGAGCACGGCGAGCCGGTCGTCGTCGTCGCTCGTCGTGCCGTGGGCCCGCACATCATGAAGCCGCTGCGCCAGCTCGCTGCGATGCGAACTGCGCAAGCTCTCGAGCTCGCGAGTCAGCGCGGCGTACTCGGCGCTTGACATGACGACGCCTGTCGGCGCGATCTCGCGCGAGGTGGGCATGGCAATGGGTGCGTCCATGCCGGACACCATCGCTGCGCCGCGCGCAGTCGGCGATGAGGCCGCGACCGCATTTCGTCGTGTCCAGCGCTCCATGCCCACCGTATGGGCTCGCGGCGAGCGGCGAATGGACTGCGCACCCGATGGGCCGGGTTAGGAGCCGGCGGCACGCTTTGGCCTCAGTTATCGAACGCTTGAGAAAGGGGTCATGGTCGGGTGAGGACGATCGCTGAGCGCTCAACCTTCGGTCTCCCGCGTGGGCTTGATCGTGACGCAGCAGCGCCCGGGCCCTGGCTCGAGCACGGCCTCTACGTCGGCGTCAAGGCCCGCGAGGATCGATCCGAGCAGGCTGAGGTTCATGTCGCAGACGACCTCGGGGTGGCTCTGGGCGACAGCGTGGAAGGGGCAGTTGCGCAGGCGCAGGACGCCGGCGTCGTCCTCGTAGGGCTCGTAGCCGCGCTCGCGCAGCAGCCGCTCGACGTCGGGCGGATCTGGGGCGGTGGCGGCGATGTCGCGGCCGAGCGCCTCGGCGGCACCGCGCAGGGCACGCCGCGTTCCGCCGTCCTCGTCATGCGCCGCGGCGTGCGCGAGCAGCCGCGCCGCGAGGCCGTAGTCGCGCGGGGGGACGCTGACCGCGAGCTCGCGCTCGGAGCGCTCGTAGAGCTTGGCGGGCCGTCCGGCGCCCGGACCGGTTCGGCCGGAGCGCCTCGCGTAGGCGACGGACAGCAGCCCCTCCTTCGCCAGGCGGTCGAGGTGGTAGGCGGCGAGCGTGCGCCCGATGCCGAGCGCGTTCGCGACCTCGTCGCGACCGGCGGGGCGCCCCTGGGCGGAGACGTAGTCGTACGCGCCGCGGCGGGTCGGATCGCCGAGCGCGCTCAGCGCACCGACGGGCTCCAGCGGATCGTTCATGCGGTCAGTCTATCGACAAGATCGATTGACAAATAGTCCGATGCGCGACATCTTATACCTATATCCATTGTCGATAGAAGGGAATGGCACCATGGAAGCCTCCGCACTTCACGATGGGACCGCGAGTCGGTCGACCTCCACGCTCGTCGCGCTGAGAGGGCGCGAAGCGGGCTACCAGGCGTTCGTACTACTCCGGATCGCATTCACCGTCGCGCCAATCGCCTTCGGGCTGGACAAGTTCTTCAACGTCCTGGTCGACTGGCCGATCTACCTCGCCCCGTGGATCAACGACATCGCGCCCGGCTCGGGCCAGGACTTCATGTACCTGGTCGGCGGCGTCGAGATCCTGGCCGGCGTGCTGGTGGCGATCAAGCCGCGCTACGGCGCACCGGTGGTCGCGGCCTGGCTGGCCGGGATCATCATCAACCTGCTCACCGTCCCAGGGTTCTACGACGTCGCGCTGCGCGACTTCGGGCTGCTACTCGGCGCGCTCACGCTGGCGCGGCTCGCGTGGTCGTACGACCCGCCGCTGAAGCGCGACCGGTCCTGACCGGCGCGATGCACCTCCTCGAGTGCCAGACGGGCCTCGCCCTCGTCGACGACAGGGCGGCGCGTCGGAGGATCGACCTCGAGGCGGTCGAGCACGCCGTCAGCGACCTGCTGCGGGCACTCGGCGCCGATACGGGCGCCGACGGCCTGCACGAAACGCCGCGGCGGGTTGCCGAGGCGTACGCGGAGCTGCTCACGCCGCCGGCCTTCCGGGCGACCACGTTCCCGAACGAGGACGGCTACGAGGGGCTGATCGTCGCGCAGGCGATCCCGTTCCACTCGCTGTGCATGCATCACCTGCTGCCGTTCCGCGGGCTGGCGCACGTGGGCTACCTGCCCGGTGAGCGCATCATCGGGCTCAGCAAGCTCGCGCGCGTCGTCGAGTTGTTCGCCCGCGACTTGCAGATCCAGGAGCGTTTGACCGTGCAGATCGCCGACTGGCTGCAGGCCGAGCTGCGGCCGGCCGGCGTCGGTGTCGTCCTGGAGGCCGAGCACATGTGCATGTCGCTGCGCGGCGTGCAGCAGCCGGGCGCCCGGACTGTCACCTCGGCGCTGCGCGGAGTGATCCGCGATGACCCCGAGACCCGCCAGGAGTTCCTGGCCCTGACTGCGAGGACTTCCCATGACCGCTAAGCAGACGTTCGTGATCGTCGGTGCCAGCCTGGCCGGCGCCAAGGCCGCTCAGACCCTGCGTCACGAAGGCTTCGAGGGGCGCCTGGTGCTCGTCGGGGCCGAGGACGCGCGCCCGTACGAGCGCCCGCCGCTGTCGAAGGACTACCTGCGCGGCGAGGCCGGACGCGACCGGATCTATGTCCACGACGAAAGCTTCTACGCCGAGCACGACATCGAACTGCGGCTCGGCCGCACCGCGATCGATATGAGCCCGTGGCTGAAGGAGGTGGCGCTCGACGACGGCGAGCGGTTGCGCTACGACCGGGTGCTGCTCGCCACCGGGGCCGAGCCGCGGCGCCTCGCCATCCCCGGCGGGGAACTCGACGGCGTGCACTACCTACGTAGTGTCGGGGACTCCGACGCGCTGCGCGAGCGGCTGGACCGCGGCGGGACGGTGGTCGTGGTCGGAGCCGGCTGGATCGGCGCCGAGGTCGCCGCGTCGGCGCGGCAACGCGGACTTCACGTCACTCTCGTCGCCCCGGATCAGGTGCCGCTTGAGCGGGTGCTCGGCCGGGAGGTGGGAGGCGTCTACCGCGACATCCATGCCGATCACGGCGTGCGAATGCTCATGGGGACCAGGGTGGAGGCCTTCGAGGGCGACGGCGCCGTCGAGCGCGTCCGGACGAGCGACGGGCGCCATCTCGAATGCGACTTCGTCGTCGTCGGGATCGGCGTTCAGCCGCGCACTCGGCTCGCCGCCCGCGCCGGGCTCGCCATCGGCGACGGGATCCTCGTCGACGAGCACCTCCGCGCCGGCGCGCCGGACGTGTTCGCGGCCGGCGATGTCGCCGGCGCTCAGCACTCGTTCTACGGCGAGCGGATCCGCGTCGAGCATTGGGCCAACGCCCTCCGCCAGGGCCCGATCGCCGCCCGCAACATGCTCGGCTCCGGGCAGGCCTACGACTGCCTCCCGTACTTCTTCTCCGACCAGTACGACGTCGGCATGGAGTACTCGGGCTTCGCTCGCACCTGGGACCGCGTGGTGTTTCGCGGCGATCCCGCCAGCCGGGTGTTCATCGCCTTCTGGCTCGCCGGTGACCGCGTGCTGGCGGGCATGAACGTGAACGTCTGGGATGTCGTCGACCCGATCCAGCGGCTCATCCGCGACCGGGTCCCCGTCGACGACTGGCGCCTGTCCGACCCCGACGTGCCGCTCGAGCAGCTCACACCCATCGAGGGAGGCACGGCCGCATGAGGCGTCTCAACCAACTTCAGGACGCAGGGGTTTCTATCTGGCTCGACACGTTGTCACGCGAGCTGCTCGACAGCGGCGCCTTCGCGGCGCTGATCGCCGACAGCGCCGTCACCGGCGCGACCTCGAATCCGACGATCTTCGCCAAGGCGATCACGGGCTCGGACCGCTATGACGACCAGCTTCGTGCGGCCTTCGCCGCCGGTGTGCGCGACCCTCAGGAGCTGTTCTTCGAGCTCGCGCTCGAGGACGTCCGCCGGGCCGCCGACCTGCTGCGCCCGGCCTACGACGCGAGCGCCGGAGGCGACGGATTCGTGTCCTTCGAGTGCACGCCCGACCTCGCCGACGACACCGCGGCCACCGTCGAGCAGGCCGTCGAGCTGTGGGGCCGGCTCGCGCGCCCCAACGTGATGATCAAGGTCCCCGCCACGGAGGCCGGCGTGCCGGCGATCGAGGAGCTCACCGCTCGCGGAATCAACGTCAACGTGACGCTGCTGTTCTCCGTGGCGCGCTACGAGCAGGTCATTGACGCCTACCTCACCGGCCTCGAACGGCGCGTACACGCCGGCGAGTCGATCGCTGCCATGGCCTCGGTGGCGTCGTTCTTCGTCTCGCGAGTCGATGCGAAGGCCGATGCGATGCTCCCGCGCGACCTGCGCGGCTGTGTTGCGATCGCCAACGCCCGACTCGCATACGCGCGGTACCGCGAACGCTTCTCCGACCCGCGCTGGCTCGCTCTGGCCGACGCCGGCGGCCGACCCCAGCGACCTCTATGGGCGAGCACCGCCACCAAGGACCCCGCCTACTCGGACGTGCTCTACGTCGAAGAGCTGATCGCGCCGGGCGTCATCAACACCATGCCGGAGGCCACTCTGCGCGCCTTCGCCGACCACGGCGACGCCGGCCGAGCCTTCGATCCGAGCTCCCCGTCCCCGGTGGAGACACTCCGACGCGCAGCGCAAGCACGCCTCGACCTGACCGCCGTCACGACCGAGCTCGAGCACGAAGGCGTGCGCTCCTTCTGCGACTCCTACCGCGACCTGCTCACCTGCATCGAGACCAAGCTGCAGGGCACTGTCGACGACTCGGCACGCCTCGCGGAGCGCCGCTGACCGCGCTGCGCCCGAAATGCGGCGCGGACCCCATGGCTCAGAGCTGCCAAGGCGAGCAACGTGTCAGCCATGACCGATCGACTCGCCACCGAGCGCTGGATCAACGAGGGCGGCCAACTCGCTCCCGAGGCCGTGATCGAGCGCGAGGTGCGCGCAGGCGATCGTCGGCGGGCGGCACGGCACCGCGGTCGTGCCCGCCCACGCGTGGTGATCGCCGGCGCCGGCGTCGCGGGACTCGAGGCGCTGCTGGCGTTGCGAGCGCTGGCCGGAGATCGCATCGACATCACGCTGGTCGCGCCCGAGCTGCGGTTTGTCAACCGCTCGATGGCGGTAGCTCAGCCGTTCTCGCTGCAACGCGTGCGCGGCGTCCGGCTCCGGGACGTCGCGGCGGAGTACGGCGCTGAGTGGCATCGTGGCGCCCTCGATCGCGTCGAGCGCGAGCGGCGCGTGGTCGTCACAAAGGCCGGCCACGAGCTGGCCTACGACATGCTCGTCGTTGCCCTGGGAGCTCGCCCCGAGCGGGATTGGCACACCGAGGGCGTGCTGACCTTCCACGACGGCCGCGACGGCCCCGCCTATCGACTGCTGCTCCACCAGCTCCACGAGGGCCGGGTCGACAAGCTGGCATTCGTGAAGCCGGCCGGGACGAGCTGGCCGCTGCCGCTCTACGACCTCGCGCTGATGACCGCGGCCGCGGCTCATCACCGTCCGGAGGTCGAGCTGAGTCTGGTCACCCCGGAGCAGGAGCCGCTCGGCATGTTCGGCGCTCCGGCGAGCGCCGCCGTCGCGACGCTGCTCGCCGAGCATGGAGTCACCCTGCACACGAGCAGCATCGGCGTACCCGGCCGGCCGGGATGGCTGGACATCCGCCCCGGGGACCGGCGGCTCTCCGTCGATCGCATCGTCACCGAGCCGCGCCTGGCCGGACCGCGACTGCGCGGCATCCCGTGCGGACGCGACGGCTTCGCCCACACCGACGCCCACGGGCGCGTCGTCGGCCTGGACGGCGTGTACGCCGCCGGTGACGCGACGGATTTCCCGATCAAGCACGGCGGCCTCGCTGCCCAGCAGGCGGACGCGGTCGCCGAGGCGATCGCAGCCTCGGTCGGCGTCGACCTCGATCCACAGCCGTTCACGCCCGTCCTGCGCGGGGTGCTGCTGACCGGCGCCGCCCCGCGCTTTCTGCGCGCCGACATCAGCGGCGGCGCCGGCGACGACTCCACCATCTCAACGCATGCCCTGTGGTGGCCACCGAACAAGCTCAGCGGCCGCTACCTCGCGCCGTACCTCAGCCGCCAGACCGGCGAGCCCGCCGACGTCATGCCCCAGGAGGACGGCATCCCCGTTGAGATCGCGCATCCGCTCGAAAGGAGCGCATCATGAGTAGGCCACACGCCGCGGCGTCCGACTCGCCTCCCACTAAGTACACGCCGGCGATCCGGCGGCTCCTATTCGTCTCCGACGCGGCTGTCGCCGACGTCGACGAACTGCCGCCGGCCGTCCGCGCGATCATCGACACCGCGACGGAGATCTACGTCCTCACGCCCTCGCTCCCAGGGAGGCTCGCCTGGCTCGCCGACGACGTAGATCGGTTTCGGCACTTCGCCGATGAGCGCCTCGACGCCGTCCTGAACCACATGCACTCGATCGGCGCCGACGCTAGCGGAGCGGCTGCCCGTGGGAGCGTCATGACGGTCATCGCGGACGCTGCCTCGGAGTTCGAGCCCGATCACATCCTGATCGCCCTGCACGTCTCAGCCCACGCCAACTGGCAGGAGCGCCGGCTCATCGAGCACATCGAGAAGCGCTTTCGCCTGCCGGTGACGACGTTCGCGGTCGACCCCGGCGGGCACACGCCGACCGCCGACGGCCCGCTGCTGCTCTGCTACGACGGATCCGAGGACGCCAGGCACGCGATCGAGCACGCCGGCCGCCTACTCGGCGGTAGGGATGCGCTGGTGGTGACGGTATGGCAGCCGACGCCCGCCCTGGGCAGCCTCGCGTTCGCGGGCGCGACTGACAGCATGTTCGACTTCGCCCAAGTCAATCGCGCGGGCGCAGAACTCGGTGGACGTGTCGCCGATGAAGGCGTCCGCATCGCGGAAGGGTCGGGGTTGCATGCCGAGCCGGTCGCCGTCGAGGCAACCGGACCGGTGTGGAAGACGATCGTCGAGATCGCCAACCTCCACGACGCCGCCACGATCGTCATGGGCTCCCGCGGACTGACGGGCCTGCAGTCGATGCTGCTCGGGAGCGTCTCGAGCGCGATCGTGCATCACGCCGATCGGCCCACGCTCGTAATCAGGCAGCCCGTGTGACGGCATGGCCACGCTCGGGGTCATTCTTGCCTGGTCGGCGAGCTCGATTGCCGGAGCGGAGCACCGCGATGAGAGCGCTGCGGCACACTGCGCGGGTGCAAGGCGCGCCTGCCCCGTTGGTCGTCGCCGATCCGCGCCGCGTGGGAGAGCTTGCCGCCGAGCTCGTGGTCAATCGGCTCATGGCCCGTCCATCTGCGCGGCTGCTGCTGCCGACGGGGCGGTCGCCGCAGGGCATGTACGCGGCGTTGCGCGCCCACGCGGCCGCCGGCAGCCTGCCCAGTGATCGGGCGACGGTCCTGCAACTCGACGAATACGCAGGCCTCGGACCGGCAGACCAGCGCAGCTTTGCCGCGCAACTGCATGAGCAGCTCCGAGGCGTGCCACTTGAGTCGCTTCGAACGATGGACGGCTCGGCGACCGATCTGGCTGCCGAGGCCGCTCGCCACGAGGCCGTGCTCGAGGGGGCGCCGATCGACGTTGCGGTTCTCGGGCTCGGGCGGGACGGACATGTAGCGTTCGACGAGCCGCCGGCGAAGATGGCATCCGGTGTGCGGGTCGTGGACCTCGTAGCCGCTACCCGAGAGGACGCGGCGCCGGGCTTCCGGGGCCTTGACCGGGTCCCGGCCCGCGCGCTGACCGCGGGACTCGGGACGCTCTACAGGGCGCGCGAGCTGATCCTGCTGGTCACTGGAGTGGCCAAGGCGCCGGCGCTGCGGGCGATGCTCGAGGAGCCTGTGGGCCCCGGATCCCCCGCCTCGCTGCTGCGCGACCACCCGCGGCTGACGGTGATCTGTGATCGCGACGCTGCGAGCCTGCTCAGCAGCCGGCCCGAGTGGTCGAGCGACCGCGTACTGGTCGTGCTCGGCCACCGCGAGCCGGGGATCAGCGCCGAGCACCGGATCTCCTCAGAGTCGCGCGCGCGTCTTCGCCACGCGTCACGGCTGGCGCGCAGGTTCCCGATCCGCGCGGTCATCCTCACGGGCTACACGTCGACCGGCGGGCTGTCTGAAGCGGAGCAGATGAAGACCGCCTGGGACGAACATCAGGCACCGGCACTCCTCGAGGAGGCTGGACGCGACACCGCCGAAAACGCCTCGCGTTCACTGCCGATCGTCCTTGCGCTCGGCGAGGCGCGACACGTGATCGTCATCTCGTCCGCCTGGCACGTCCGCGTCCCCTGGTTCTTCGCCCCCTACCGAGACTTCGGCTTGCACGTCTCGTACCGTCCGTCGTTCGCGCATGGCAGCTGGCCGAGGATGCTCGCGCATGAGCTGCGGGAAGCGCGCCACGCGCGGTCGCAACGGCGTGCCGCGATGGCCGCGATGCATCCACCGCCGGATCGGGTGGCGCCATGACCATGTAGCGGGCATGGTCGGCCGTCCGTCGTGGTTGGTGTATGTCGCCGCTACCTGCACGCTGGCACCCATTGCCGCAGTCTCGGGCGGCATCGACGATGACAGTCATGCTTCAGCTCGCTAACCAGTGCGCTCCGGGCAAATGGACTATCTCGCCGTACGAGCGGCAGGTGACGCCGTCGTTGCGATCCTGAGCCGGCTGCTGGCGCGATTCGCGGAGCAGGACGCAAGCGTGCGGGCTTAGGGCCTGCCTGACCTCGGCCGGAAGGAAAGCCACATGACCACTGACACCATCGCCGACGCCGACGCCATGGTGCTGATCCACGGACTCTGGATGACCCCGCGCAGCTGGGAGTACTGGATCCCCCGGTACGAGCGCCGCGGCTACCGAGTCATCGCGCCCGCCTACCCCGGCTTCGAGGTCGAAGTCGAAGCCCTGCGCGCGGACCCCTCTCCGATCGAGGCGATCACCGTGCCGGACACGCTCGAGCACCTGGAGGGCACCATCTCCGAGCTCGAGAACCCGCCGATCCTGATCGCCCGGCGCCGGTCCACGGCGGCCTAACCTGCCGAGCGGCCGCCGACCGCCACGGCATCACGGGTGGATCCCAGGCCGAAGGACGGCGACGACCTGATCGATGAAGCGATGCTCGACCCCTTTCGGCCAGCGATAAGGGTCGCGCGGCATTCGCGTTGGTGCCGCCCAGGGGGACACGTCGGGGGACACAACTGTCAGCGACGCCTGCACGGCACCGCGCTACGCCGCCAAATCGCCGACTGCGGAACCGGGGACACGCGGAATGTATTCCGCTTGTCCTCGGATCGGAGAAAGTGCCTATTTGCGGGCACTTCTCATGCCGGAGGAGGGACTCGAACCCCCGACACGCGGATATGATTCCGTGGCACTTTGGCTCTACAGCGTCGTTTGCGGGGGCTGGGGGACACAAAAGGGGACACAACCGCGAGCCTGTTCTTGGCTCGGACTACGACGCTGCGCGCGACACGTCCCCGCCGGAGGACGTCAGCGCGTCGTGCGGCAGGCTCACGAAGTCCAGCGCGTGCCCGCGTTCGTCAGAGATCTCGACGAGCGCGCTGTGGTCGTCGACCTCGACGACCGTGCCGACCGTGCCGACCGGCCAGCGCCCAGAGTCGGTGAGCAGGCCGACGACGTCGAGGGCGCTATGTCGCTCAGACGCCATCACGCAGGATTCTCGCAGGCCGTCATGGGATGTCCACCCAGGTCGAGACGAGTCGCGGCTGACGCTCTCCGGCGACGAGCCAAATCGTCGCCACCCGCTGTGTCGCGCCATTCAAGCCGTCGATGAGTAGACGACGTCGTAGAGCACGCCATGGGCCGTGATGCGCGTCCCGCGTACGTCGGCGTCGACCAATGCGTGCAGGAGCTGGTCATGCAGATACCGCCAGTCGGACTGGCGGATGCCCAGTGCCGCGGCGAACACGCGCGCCTTGTGTCGTCCTCGTGGAAGCTCGGGATTGAGGGCGTAGCCGACGAGCTTCTCCGTCGGGATGACCGCTTCACGCGCTCGCGGCAGAAGGAACCGTCTCGACACGTTTCGGACGCTATGGCCGCGCTCGGACGCGTCGCCGTCTCGAATAGTTCAGCGCGGGCTCAACGCATCGACCGCGGACTTCACCTCCGGGACGACGGACGAGCGCTAGAGCCCGAACACGGCGAGGTTCCGGTTCGGACGACCAGCGGAGGAGAAGTCCAGACCGCTGCTCCTCATGGAACACGAAAGCGGCAGCGGGGACTGCTGCTTTCCACGAAGGCAGGAGCGCGGTCAGGGCCGACTGCGCGCCGAGAGCCCGCCGCGGGGGCGGGCTGTCGGCGCAACGCGCCGGCGCTTGGGGTTGGGCATCTACGAGGGGATGCGCAGCCGCTTGCGCGTCCCAGTGCGGACGGCGACGGTGAGGCCGCCCGTGAGCAGGACGAGGCCGAACGCCGCGGCCATGCCGGTCCCGAAGTCGTCCCACGCGAACGACGTCGATGCGGGGGTGGAGGCCGCGGGCGTGGATGCCTGGAGCGTCTTGCCGTAGCTGTTCATGCCTTTGCTCCGGACGGCGAGCGCGTTCAACGCGTCGGGCGAAGGCCTTGTCACGGCGTTGCCGTACAGGTTGTTCAGCGCCTCGCTGCGGATGTGGAGCGCCCGTTCTGCGGTCTTAGTCATGCCCTCGGGCACACCGGCTGAGGCCGCAGCGGCGGTCCCGCCTGCGAGGACGGCTCCGATTGCGAGAGCTGCGAGTGTCCGGCGAACGAACATCTGACTCCTCCTTGTCGGGGCCGCCCTGTGCGGCCGCTCGACCAGAAGACAGCGCTCCGCTGAAGCGAGCGGCGGAAATCGCTGAACGCCCGCTTAAATCCCTGCAAGGGAGACGCTTTTCCGCGTTTCCCTGTTCGCGACCGTGCTACGGTCGCGCGGGGCAATGGACTTTCGCATCCTCGGCCCGCTTGAGGTCGAAGCCGACGGTCAGGTGCTCCCGATCGGGAGCCGGCAGCCGCGCGCCCTGCTCACGGTCCTGCTGCTCGACGCCAATCACGTCGTTTCGCGTGACCGCCTCATGGAAGCGCTCTGGGGCGACGAGCCTCCTGAGCGAGCGACGAACGCGCTCCAGGTCTACGTCTCTCAGCTGCGGAAGACGCTCGGCGCGGATGTGATCGGCACGCAGCCCCGGGGCTACGTGGTCCAGGTGGCCGACGGCGAGCTCGATCTGGAACGCTTCGAGTCGCTCGTCGCCGAGAGCCGCCGGTCGGAGCCAGCCGCCACCGCCCGTCGGCTCCGCGAAGCGCTTTCACTGTGGCGGGGCGAGCCGCTCGCCGACTTGGCCGACGTGCCCTACGTTGAGGGCGACCGGCGCCGCCTCGAGGAGCTGCGGCTGGGCGCCCTCGAAGCGCGCGTGGAGGCCGACCTCGCGCTCGTCCGGCACGCGGAGCTGGTTCCGGAGCTCGAGTCACTCGTGCGCAAGCATCCGCTGCGCGAGCGTCTGCGCGGCCAGCTGATGCTGGCCCTCTATCGCTGCGGTCGCCAGGCAGACGCTCTCGAGGTCTACCGCTCGGGGCGGCGGCTGCTGCACGAGGAGCTCGGGCTCGAGCCGGACGATGAGCTCCAACGCCTCGAGAGAGCCATCCTCAACCACGATCCGTCGCTCAATTCACCGGTCGTCCCGCGGGCCGAACGACACTCTGTCGCACAGCGTCGCCGAGCGTCGCCCCGCACCGAGGCGCCTGTTCCTCCCGACTCGGTTGCTGTGATCGACCCGCAGCGCTCGCGGGTCGTGGGCCACGTGCGCGTAGGCCGAAGGCCTGTCGCCGTCGCGATCGGGCACGGCTCGGTCTGGGTCGCCAACGCAGACGATGGAACGGTCTCACGCATCGATAAGGAGCGCCAGGAAGTCATCAGGACGATCGGAATCGGAGCACCGGCGATAGACCTCGCCGTCGCCACCGACGCGGTCTGGGTGGCGAACGGGAGCGACGGTACCGTCTCGCGCATCGATCCCAGCGCCGACGCCGTCGTCGACACGATCGACCTGAGGGGCTCGAGCGAACTCGCCTGGAACCCGACCTATGCGGTCGCCGCCGATGACGATTCGGTCTGGATCGCCGCGGGTCCTCACCATGTGCTTCGCATCAACCCGATGACGAACGAGCCCTTCGCGATCATCGACGTCGGCCATGCACCGGTAGGCGTCGCGGTCGGCGAGGAAGCACTCTGGGTGGTGACGCTCGCCGAGCGGGCCCTGCGCATCGAGCCGCAAACGAACACGGCCACGACCGAGGTGCCCATCGGGTACCCCGTCGCGTTGACCACTGGGAAGCAGGCTGTCTGGGTCGCTGACGCGCGCGGCCAGGTCTGGCGCATCATCCCGGACACGGCGACAGTGAGCCAGACGACCCCGGTTGGCAGAGGGCTGGTGGGCCTGTGCGCGACGGACAGAGCGGTGTTCGCAGCCAACAACGCCGACGGCACCGTCGTCCAGATCGATGCCCAGGACGGCCGGGTGTTGGGAGTCGTTCCGGTTGGCCACGCGCCGACGGACGTGGCCGCTTGGGACGGGTTCGTCTGGGTTTCGATACAGAGCGAGAGCGCTATGTGACCGAGGTCGCGATCGCGATCTTGCCGGCGACGATCTCGGCCCTGACGTCCTCGATCTCGCCCGTGAGCGAGCGGGGCACCCGCCCGCTGATCGTGCCGAGGCCGACACCGCGGTTCTGGAGCGAGAAGCGGTAAGTGCGACCGGTCTCCAGCGTCCCGCGCGCGAACTCCTCGATCGTGTCGAAGACGGCCACGTCCAGCCTCTTCACCGCACTCGTCAGTATGTGCTGGCCGAGGTGGGATTGGTCGACATCGACTCCAATCCCCCAGATCCCACGCTCGCTTGCCGCCTCCAGCGCGCCGAGGCCGCAGGCCGCGGCGACCTGGAACACGACTCGCGATCCCTTGGCGATCTGGCCCAGAGCGACGGACCTGCCTTTCGCGGGGTCGAGGAAGTCGTCGGTATAGCTGTTCAACGTCGTGACGCGAGGATTGGCTCCTCGCGCGCCTGCCTGGTAGCCGGCGATCCACCGCTCGACCGACGGCACCCGCTGGCCGCCGACCGAGCTGATCACCTCCTCCCCGGGAGAGAGACTCAGCACGAGCGCAGCCAGGTGACCGGCCAGATAACCGGCTTGCTCTTCCCTGAACACGAGGCCCACTACGTTTTCTGGGCGATGCGCCAAGTCATCGTGGGCGGCGTCGATGATTGCGAACGTCGTCTCGGGAAACCAGGAGGCGACTTTGTCGATCGCGGGGACGGTAACGCCTCCTGTGGCAACGACTCCTATTGCGATGATGAGGTCGTACTTCTGCCGCGCGAGAAGCGAGAGGCTCGGGACGTAGCCTTCCTTCGGGGCGGTTGTCAGCACTCGCCCTCTGATCCCCAACTCGCGGACGGCCCGCTCGAGGCCGAGGTAGGCCCCGTGGCTGTACGGGTAGTCGATGCCTCCTGGCTCTACGACGAGTCCGACTCTGAGGCGCATTTCGCTCACCAAACCAGTCTCATCTTGTCCGATGCGCGCTGGCTGCGGATAGCCGGCCCGACGACGGTTGGCCGCGACCGGGTCACGTCCCCTAGCGTGGTGTGGGTCCGGGTCGGACGGAACCTGGTTCCGCCGACGCGACGCTGATTCTTGTCGGCCGTTCCACGGTCCGACGAGACCCGCCGGGCGGGCCCGCAGGGTCAAGCGGCCTGAGCAGCCACATCATCACCGACGCGACGTGCTCACCCAAGGCCTCATACACGCGGCTGACCTCGCTCCTGCTGATCCTGAGCAAGAGGCTCTCGACTAGCTGGTCCACGCGCCGCGTGGAGACGCCGCACACATACTGAACCACGGCGAGCAGCGCCTGCTCGGAGCGCCGGCGCGGCTCAAGGACGCTCGGGAAGTAGCTGCCCTGGCGGATCCTGGGGATCGCAGCTCTACTCGCCCGCCCTGGTGTCACCGGCGAGATTCGCCGGATCTTCCTCACGCGAGGGAGACTCCTGCTTCTTGGCAAGGGAGCAGTCCATGCCCACCGCTTTGATCGTCCGGTCGCTGCTGAGTCGGACGAGAACCAGCAGTGGAGCGTTCCCGCGGGAACGCATCCGCGGCGCTGCTCGAATCGCGTGGATGCGCTAGCGCCCTGGCTCCGACCGTCCGCCAGCGGACACCCGCTGCTCGTTTGCAGCAGTCGTCTCATGCGCCGCGACCGAGACGCCCGCAGTCAGGACGAAAGGAGGACCGCAATCCACGGCCGTGCTGCGTCCGGACTGGCGAGCGGCATGCGACAGGAGCAGCGGCGGGAGCGCGCCTGCCGGCTGCTGGCTCACGGAAAGCAGCAGCGTTCCGGTCGATCGGCCTCATCCGTGCGCACCGCTCAGTTGCATGGAATCCGATGGCGCCGGCGTCGCAGCTGTCTTGCTGCGAATGCAAGAGTGAGTCAAGGCCTAGTAGGGCGTCCGGGGACGCCTACAGCGCGATCTCGGCTGCTCGGCGACGAGGCCGAGCTGTTCCAGAGCTTCCACCAGCGGCTGACGGGGATCGTCAGCGCCTGGTCAACACGTTCGCCGGACATTTGTCGACGACGCCTGCAACTTTCGCCTGGATGGAGTTCATCCGCCACCAGTCGGACCGCGACGGCAAGTGGCGAGCCTGGCTCCTGGCTCGTGACCAGGCACAACGCGAAGCCTGGAAGCTCGACCGCAAGGAGCGGGCGCACACCGGCTTCGAGATCGAGGGGCGCGACGAGAGTCTCACCCGAGGGCCGGCGGATACACGAGACGTGGTCGCGATCCGCTCGGAACTGCGGTTCGCGCTCGATGTGTTCGCGATCGTTCCGGAACGGCGGCGTGAGGCCAAGGCGCTCTTGATCACCGGATTCAAGTCCACGGAGATCCAGGCGCAGCTCGCGCCACGTATACGCGCATGAACCTGATCACTGGGCCAACAAGGGAATCGAGAACAGAGAGTTCAATGGTCCCAGCTTCAAGGCGCGTCTTCCCCGACCGCGTCGCCGCCGTTGAGCGTGAGGCCTAGGCCGGCGAGCTCCGTGCGAAGCTCGTTGATCCTAGGAAGCGTCTCCCAATCCCCGGTGCCGACGAGGGCCGCTGCGGCGACGGCATTCGCGACGCGAGCACACGTCGTGGGCGAGGCGCGCCTGAGGAGGCCGAAGATGAAGCCGGCGGCGAACGCGTCGCCGGCGCCGACCTCGTCCACCACGTCCACCAAGCGATCCGGCGGGACTTCGCGGATCCCGGCACGAGTGCGGACGAGGCAGCCGCGGTGCCCCACGCGCACGACTGCATCGCGCGCGCCTGCGGCCCGGGCGGCCGCGAGCGTGCGCTCAGGCGAGTCGGTGCCGAACAGGAGGGCTCCTTCCTCCTCGCCACAGAGGTACCAGTCGACGTGTGGGAGCACCGCAGCCTGCGCCGTCGCGGCTGCGGCGTGGCTCGACCACAGAGCGGGCCGCCAGTTTGGATCGAATACCACCCGGATGCCGTGCTCCCGCGCCCGTCGTGCGAGGTCCACGACGAGAGCGTGCGCGCTGTCCGACAGGGCCATCGTGATGCCGGTGAGGTGCACGAGATCCGCCGCCCGCAGCGCCGCCTCAGGAACGTCGTCCAGGGACAGTCGCGAGGCCGCCGAGCCGCGCCGGTGGTAGACGACGTGCGAGCGGCCGCCGGCGCGCCACTTCAGGAACACGCCCGTCGGTGCCGTGTGGTCGCGGTGCACCTTCGCGACGTTGACGCCTTCGCCGCCGACGGCAGCGACAATCATCTCTCCCAGCGGATCCGCGCCCACGCGTGAGATCCAGGTAGCACGGACGCCGAGGCGCGCGAGTCCGATCGCGACGTTCGACTCAGCGCCCGCGACACGGAGGACGATCGGTTGCCCCGCCGAGAGCCTCGTCGCCCGGCCGGGGTCGATAAGGACCATCGCTTCGCCGACAGTCAAGACGGCCGTCGAGGTGGCGCCGGCCGCGGCGGCCCGCTTCTGCTCGTCGTTGAGCGTCGGGCTGCGCTTGATGATCTGTCCCTCCGGTTCGCTTCCGAGTGAGCTCTGGCGGCGTGGATGCAGCGCCGGTTGACAGTTTGCTCGTCCGGTCTTAGACTCATCATACATCATATGTCTATCGGCCCTACGCACCCCGAAACCGCCTCTCCGGGCCTTGGTACCGAAGCTGCCGTGCCAACGCGCTTCAGCAGCGTCAAGCGGGAGCGGCTCTACGAGGACGTGGCGCGCCAGCTGATCTCGACGATCGTGGCCGGCGACATCCCCGAGGGCTCTTTCCTGCCCAGCGAACCGCGGCTGATCGCGGAGTTCGGCGCGAGCAGGACGGTGATCCGCGAGGCGCTCAAGGTGATCGCGGCCAAGAACCTCGTCGAGGTCGAGCACGGCCTCGGCACGCGCGTCAAGCCGTCGAGCGAGTGGAACATCTTTGACCCCGACGTCATCGCGGCGCTCGCCCGCAACGCGCCGCTGATGCGGCGCCTGCTGCACGACCTGTTCGCGATCCGGTGGATGCTCGAGCCGCAGATCGCGCGCGCCGCGGCGCTCGAGCGCGAGACGGACGAGGTCGAGCGCATGCGCGGGCTCGTCGAGCGGATGGAGGGCCTCGTCAACGACGACCGGGCGTTCTTCGAGCAGGACGTGCGTTTCCATCGAGCGCTCCTGGGCGCGAGCCACAACGTCGTGCTCGAGCGGATGTTCGACCCGATCCAGGAGCTTCTGCGCACGTCGAAGCTGCAGGTGGTCACGGTGACGTCGGCCGACAGCCGGCGCGAGTCCAACGAGGGTCACGCCGCCGTGCTGGACGCCGTCGAGCAGCGCGATCCCGACACCGCCGAGCGCCAGATGCGCGACCACCTGAAGCTGACGGCGCGCGAGCTCGAGCTGGCAGAGAAGACCGTGCTCGGAGGAGAGACGGGGCGCGTGGGGAGCGGCAGGCAAGGGCGGAGCCGAGGGCACCGCCAAACCAAATGAGCTGAGGAGAGCATGGAGCCGATCGTCGTCTTCGTCGATGACCTGTACGAGGAGCTCGAGGCCTGGTACCCGATCCACCGCCTGGCGGAGGAGGGGTGGGATGTCCTCGTGGTGGGGCCGGAGGCCCGGATCTACCGGGGGCTGCACGACTATCCGATCGAGGCGCGGATCGCCGCCGCCGACGTGCGCGCCGAGGACGTCGCCGGCGTCATCGTGCCCGGTGGGTACGCGCCCGACACGCTGCGCTGCGACCCCGACGTCCTACGGCTCGTGGCCGACTGCTGCCGCGACGGCAAGCTGACGGCGGCGATCTGCCACGCGGCGGCGTGGGTCCTCGCCTCCGCCGGCGTGCTCGACGGCCGGCGGGCCACGTGCCTGCACCGGGTCAAGGACGACCTCGTCAACGCCGGTGCGACGTACGAGGACGCCGCCGTCGTCCGGGACGGCAACCTCGTGACCTCGCGCACGCCGGACGATCTGCCCGACTTCTCGCGCGAGATCCTCGCCGTGCTCGGCGAGCGTGCGGCGGGGTCCGCGGCGGCGGCGATGCCGGGCGGGGCCGCTCGATGAAGATCGTCGACGTCCGGACGCATGTCCTGACGGCGGCGCTCGAGCGCCCGATGGCGGATGCTCTGCACTACATCGACCGGCGTACCGCGATCCTCGTCGTGGTCGAGACCGACGACGGGCTGACCGGCGTCGGCGAGGCGGCGGGCTTCGGCGGGCCGTCTGTAAGCACCACCACGGTGATCCGCGAGGAGCTCGCCCCACACCTCATCGGCGAGGACCCGCTCGACGTTCCGCGGCTGTGGAGGCGCCTGTACCAGCGCACCATGCAGCACGGGCGCCAGGGCATCGTCATGTGCGCGCTCAGCGGCATCGACATCGCCCTGTGGGACCTCTTCGGCAAGGCGTGCAACCAGCCGACGTACCGCCTGCTGGGGGCGACGCGCGACCGGCTGCGGGCGTATGCGAGCACCGGTTTCTACAAGGTCGGCGAGACGCCGGAGGATGTCGGCGCCGAGCTGCTGGCGGCGCTCGGCGACGGGACCTTCGGCGCGGTCAAGATGAAGGTCGGGCGCAACGCCGTCGACCTCGATCCGCTCGCCGTCACCTCGGAGCCCGGCTTTTGCGCGACCTCCCTCTCCGAGGACGTGGCGCGCGTGGCCGCCGCGCGCGAGGCTATCGGGCCGGACGTCGACCTCATGCTCGACGCGAACACCGCGTGGAGCGCCAACACCGCCGTCCACATGATGCGACGGCTCGAGCCGTCGAACCCCTACTGGATCGAGGAGCCGGTCGCGCCCGAGGACGTCGCCGGCAGTGCCCGCGTCGCCGCCTCGACGGCGGTGCCGGTGGCCGGCTACGAGACCGTCCAGGGCGTCTTCGGGTTCCGGAACCTGCTCGCCGCCCGCGCGATCCACTTCGCCCAGCCCGACGCCACGTGGTCGGGCGGGCTGTCGGAGCTCCGGCACATCGGTGCGCTCGCGCACGCGTTCGCGGTCCCCGTCGCGCCGCACGCGTTCTCGTCGATCGTCAGCCTGATGGCGAACCTGCACTTCGGGGTGTCGGCGCCCACCGGGACGCTGATGGAGGTGGATCGCACGCCGAACCCCCTGCGCGACCGGCTCGGCGGCGAGCCGCCGGCGGTCGAGGACGGCTTCATCGCGCCGTCGCGCGAGCCGGGCCTGGGGATCGAGATCGACTGGGACGTCGTCCGCGAGTTCGAGACCCCGGGCCCGGTAGCGCTGGCCCAGGAGAGCGCCGGCGTATGACGCAGGCGGCCGCCGAGAGCACCGCCGTGCTCGACGCCCTGGCGCTCCCGCGGCAGGGGATCGTCGTCGACCTCGACAGCCGGCACTGGCGCGGCATGCCCGTGCACCCGGTGCACCCACGCTTCGAGGTCCTGACCTATCGGTCCCCGCGCGGCCAGCGCAACCAGCGCGACCTGCCGCTCCTGGCCGGGAACGCCGAGGGCTACGGGTTTGTGAGCGAGCTCATCAGCGGCACCGCGCACACCGGCACCCACATCGACGCCCGCTGCCACGTCGTCCGGGGGGAGCGCGCGGAGTGGTACGGCGGGCGCTCGGCGGACGAGCACCTGGGCGACTTCGGCGCGCTGTCCGACGACGCCTCCGAGCTGCCGCCGCTCGTGTGCCGCGGCGTGCTGCTCGACGTGTGCGCGGCCCGCGGCGTCGAGCAGCTGCCGGCCGGCTACGGCGTCGGCTCCGAGGACCTCGAGCTCGCCGCGTCGCGCCAGGGCGTCGAGGTGCCGGCGCGCAGCGCGATCCTGGTCCGCACCGGCACGATGCGCCGCTGGCCCGACGAGGAGGCCGTGGCCGCCAGCGACGGCGCCGGGGTCAGCCTGGACGGAGCGCGCTGGCTGGCCGAGCGCGAGCCGCTGGCGCTCGGCGCCGACACGGGCGCCTTCGAGGTCCAGCCCTCCGGCATCGAGGGCCGCCCGCAGCCGGTCCACGTCTACCTGCTCGCCGAGCGCGGCATCCCGCTGCTCGAGTGGGTGAGCCTCGAGGAGCTCGCGGCCGGTGGCCACTACGAGTTCCTGTTCGTCTGCCTGCCCTTGAGGATCCGCGGCGCGACGGCGTCGATGGTGCGACCCGTGGCGGTGATCTAGGTGAACCTCGCGGCAGCGCTCGACCGCGCCGTGACGCACCACGCCGGGCGTCCGGCCGTCGTCGACGGCGACCGCCGGCTCACCTACCTCGAGCTGTACCGTCGCGCCGAGGCGCTGGCGCGGCGGCTCGACGATGCCGGGTTGCGCGCCGGCGACCGCGTGGCCTGCGTGAGCGAGAACCGGGTCGAGATGATCGAGCTCCTCTACGCGTGCGCGAAGCGCGGGCTCACGTGCGTCTTCCTCAACTATCGCCTGTCGCCCGCGGAGATCGACTGGATCCTGCGCGATTGCGAGCCGGCGTTCGTCGTCCACGAGGCGCAGTACAGGCCGGCGGCCTTCCTCGAGCAGGCCGATCGCCTCGGCGGGGCGCTGAGCTTCGATGCTGGGCAGCCGGAGCCGCTCTACGAGGATGCGCTCGACGGCGCGGCGGTCGACGCGGTCCCGTGGTCCGGCGATCTCGACGTGGATTCCGGGGAGACGCCGCTCCTGATCCTCTACACGTCCGGGACGACCGGGCTGCCCAAGGGCGCGCTGCACACCCACCGGTCGATGCTGTCGACGCTGCTCGGGGTCCAGGCGCACATGGCGTACGCGCCTGCGGACGTGGCGCTCGCGATGCTGCCGCTCTGCCACGTTGCGTCGCTGCAGCTCCATGCGCTGCCGATCCTGCTCTGCGGCGGCCGGCTCGTGATCGCTCGCCGCTTCACGCCGGAGCCCATCGCCGACCTGCTGGCCGGCGAGGGCGTCACGGCGACGCTGCTGCTCGTCCAGCAGTGGGCGGACGTGGAGCGTGTCTGCCTGCAGCGCGGGGTCACGCTCGACCGCCTGCGCTGGCTGCTCACCGGCAGCCAGCCGACGCCGCCGTCCCAGGTCGAGGCGATGCGGCGGCTGGCGCCCTCCGGCCAGTACGTCCTCATCTATGGGATGACCGAGGTCGGCACCTTCGCGACCCTGCTCGACAACGAGAGCATGGAGTCTCGCAACGCCAGCATCGGGCGCCCGACGGTGCTCGCGTCGGTGGGCGTCGTCGACGACGCCGGACGGCCTGTCGCCGTCGGCGACGTGGGCGAGATCGTCCACCGCGGCCCGGGGCTCTGCAGCGGCTACTGGAACCGGCCCGAGGCCACCGAAGCGGCGATGAGCGACAGCTGGTTCCGCAGCGGCGACCTGGCCCGGCGCGACGAGCACGGCTACCTCTACATCGTCGACCGCAAGAAGGACATGATCAAGTCGGGCGGCGAGAACGTCTACTCGCTCGAGGTTGAGAACGCGCTTCGCAGCCATCCGGCGGTCGGCGACGTCGCGGTCGTCGGGGTGCAGGACGGCCGCTGGGGCGAGATGGTCAAGGCCTTCGTGGTGGCCCGGGCCGCGGTCAGCGAGCACGACCTGCGCGAGCACTGCGCCGGCAGGATTGCCGGCTACAAGAAGCCGAAGGTCGTCGAGTTCGTGGGAGCGCTGCCGCGCAGCGGAACGGGCAAGGTGGACAAGGGGCTGCTGCGGACCGGCGGCGCCTGGCCCGGGAAGGAGGACGACCCGCGTGACTGAGACGCGCCCCGGAATCGACGGGAAGGTTGCGCTCGTGGTCGGCGCGACGCGAGGCATCGGCGCCGAGACCGTGCGCCGGCTGCTGGCCGCAGGTGCCCGCGGCGTGGTGGCCACCGGCCGCAAGCAGGAGCGCCTGGACGAGGCCTGGGACGGCGCCGACGGCGTCGTCACGGTCGCCGGCCGCGTAGACGACGCCGGCCACGCGGAGGCCGCGGTGGCGACCGCGCTCGAGGCCTTCGGAGCGTGCGACCTGCTCGTCAACAACGCCGGGACCAACCCCGCGGCCGGCGGGTTGACCGAGATCGACATCGGCGCGCTCGACAAGACCTGGGCGGTGAACCAGCGCGCGCCGCTCATGGTCGCACGCGCCGCCTGGGACGGCTGGATGCGCGACCACGGCGGCGCGATCGTCAACGTGGCCTCCGCCGTCGCGCTCGGCCCCGGGCTTGCGGTGGGCGCATACTCCGTCGCCAAGGCGGCGCTCGTGCACCTCACCCGCCAGCTCGCGCTCGAGCTTGCGCCAGCCGTCCGCGTGAACGCGGTGGCCCCGGGCATCGTCAAGACCGCGTTCTCGCGCGTGCTGTGGGATGGCCGCGAGGCCGAAGCCGCCTCGCACTACCCGCTCCGCCGGCTGGGCGAGCCCGCGGACGTCGCCGCGGCGATCGTCTTCCTGTGCTCGCAGGACGCGTCGTGGATCACGGGCGTGACGCTGCCCGTCGACGGCGGCCTCACGCAGGCCTCCCCGCCGGCCGACTCGCTCCCGCTCAGCGAACGATGACCTACTGACCCCGAGGAGGAATCCGTGATCGCAATCGACGCCCATGTTCACCCATCGACCAAGGAGAAGCTCGTCGACCACATGGGTCACTACGAGCAGCTCATCGAGCAGTACTTCAAGGTCGAGGTGCCCGTCCGTAGCGACCAGGAGTTCGCGGACGAATACAGGGCGCTGGACATGAAGGCCGTCGTGCTGGCGCTCGACTCTGAGACGCGCACCGGATACCCGCCCGTCACCAACGACTACGTCGCGGAGCTGTGCCGGGAGCACAGCGACGTGTTCGTCGGTCTTGCCAGCGTCGACCCGTGGAAGCGCAAGCTCGCGGTCCAGGAGGCCGAGCGCTCGATCAAGGAGCTCGGTCTCATCGGGGTCAAGTTCCACCCCGGCTGGCAGGGCTTCTATCCCCACCACAAGGAGTTCTACCCGCTGTGGGAGAAGTGCGAGGAGCTCGGGGCCGTGATGCTTTTCCACTCCGGGTTCATGGGCGCAGGGTCCGGCCAACCGGGCGGTCTCGGGTTCTACCTCGACCACTCGCGGCCCATCTACATCGACTCCATCGCGGCCGACTTCCCCGACCTGAAGATCATCCTGGCGCACCCGTCGTGGCCCTGGCAGGACGAGGCGATCGCCATCTGCCTGCACAAGGCGAACGTCTTCATCGATCTCTCCGGCTGGTCGCCGAAGTACTTCCCGCCGCAGCTCAAGCACGAGATCAACACCCGGCTGCAGGACAAGGTGATGTTCGGAAGCGACTACCCGTACGTCACTCCGCAGAAGTGGATGGAGGGCTTCGAGACGCTCGACCTCAAGCCGGGCGTGCGGGAGAAGATCCTGTACGAGAACGCCCGCCGGATCCTGCCGCTGCCGTGGTAGCCGCGCGGATCGAGAAGGTCGGGATCGTCGGCTGCGGCCTCATGGGCTCCGGCATCGCGCAGGTCTGCGCGCAGGCCGGCCACGACGTGCGCGTCGTCGAGGCCGCGCCCGAGATCCTCGACGCCGGCATGCGGCGGATCGAGGCGTTCCTGGACAAGGGGATCGAGCGCGGCAAGGTCACGGCCGAGGAGAGGGCGGCGACGCTGGGTCGGCTGGCGCCGGCGGGCGACGTCGGCGATCTCGCCGACCGCGACATCGTCATCGAGGCCGTCTCTGAGCGCATGGAGCTCAAGCAGCAGGTCTTCGCCTCGCTGGACGAGGCCTGCCAGCCCTCCTGCATCCTGGCCACCAACACGTCGGTCCTGTCCGTGCTGGAGATCGGGTCCCGCACGCAGCGCCTGTCGCGCGTCGTCGGCACGCACTTCTTCAACCCGGCGCCGCTGATGCGGCTCGTCGAGGTCGTCCGCACCACCGAGGTCGACCCTGCCGCGCTCGACTCCACGCGCGCGTTCATCGAGGGACTCGGCAAGACGCCGGTCATCGCGCCGGACCGGCCCGGCTTCATCGTCAACCGGCTGCTCACGCCGCTGCTGCTGGGCGCGATCCGGCTGCTGGAGTCCGGCGACGTGGCCAAGGAGGACATCGACACCGCGCTCAAGCTCGGCCTCGGCCACCCGATGGGGCCGATCGAGCTCAACGACCTCGCGGGGCTCGATACGACGTACGCGGCGGCGGAGGCGATGTACGCGGACACGCGCGACGACGCACTGGTCCCGCCGATCCTGCTCAAGCAGATGGTCCTCGCCGGGCGGCTCGGCAAGAAGACCGGAAGGGGGTTCTATGACTACGACGCCTAGCGCCGCGGAGGCGCCCGTGGCCGCGGGCCCGAGCACGATCGAGGTCACCGAGCGCGACGGCATCGTGCACGTGTCGCTCGCCCGCCCGCGCGTGCTGAACGCGATCAACCTCCAAATGCGGCGCGAACTGTGCGAGCTCCTGGCGAACGTGAAGGGCTCGTCGGCGCGCGTCCTGCTCCTGACCGGCGAAGGCGAGCGCGCGTTCTCGGCCGGAGCCGACGTCAAGGAGTTCCGCGAGCACCGTCCGCTGGCCGAGGAGCGCGCCGAGCGGTTGCGTTTCGACCCGTGGAAGGCGCTCGCGGAGCTCGACATCCCCACGGTCGCCGCGCTGCACGGGCTCACGCTCGGCGGGGGCGCCGAGCTGGCGCTCGCCTGCGACCTGCGCGTGGCCGCGACGTCGCTGAAGCTCGGATTCCCCGAGGTCGGCATCGGCATCGTCCCGGGCGCGGGCGGCACGCAGCGGCTACCGCGGCTGATCGGCCGCACACGCGCGCTCGAGCTGATCTACACGGGGCGGCGGCTCGGCGGCGAGGAGGCCGAGCGGCTGGGCATCGTCAACCGCCTGGTGGGCGACGACGATCTGCGCGCCGAGGCCGAGCGCTTGTGCGCGGAGCTGGCGGCGCGGCCGCCGCTCGCCATGCGCGCCGCCAAGGAGGCGGTCGCCCGCGGCCTCGAGCTGCCGCTCGACGACGCGATCGGCCACGAGATCGACCTGATGCTCTTCCTGTTCTCCACGGAGGACCACCAGGAGGCGGCGGCGGCGTTCGCCGAGAAGCGCGAGCCGGTGTTCAGGGGTCGCTGATGCGCTCCGAGAGCGTCGAGCTGCCGCCGTACGCCTACGACACCGTGACGCCCGGCGAGACGGTGGGCACGAGCCGCATCGCGATCACGCCGGAGATGATCGCCGCGTACTGGTCCAGCATGCCGCCGGAGCTGCGCCGCGACGGCGCCGCGCCGCTGGCCGTCTGGGACCAGGAGACGATGAACCTCGTCACCGACCGCTGGTCGATCGGCGGCGCCATGCAGGCGCGCACGAAGTGGCACGTCGAGCGTCCAGTGGCCGCTGGCGAGCACGTCGACGTGACGGTGCGGGTCGACGACCGCTTCGAGCGTCGCGGGCGCGGCGTCATCCGCGTGCGCGCCGAGGCCAGCGTGGCCGGTGAGCCGGTCGGCTGGATGGAGCACGAGCACGTGGTGCCGCTGCCATGAGCGCCAAGGTCATGCGCTGGACGCCGACGGCATCACAGCTGCGCGACTACTCGGGCGCGGTCCGCGTCCGGCCGGGCGACAACACGCACACGTCGCGGGAGGCGGCGCGCGCCGCGGGCCTCGAGGACCTGATCGTCCAGGGCCACCACGCGCTCGCGGTCGCCCTCGAGCTCCTGCGCCAGCACGCGGCGACGGGCGATGCGAGCGCCGAAGTGGCGGCGAAGTTCGTCGCGCCGGTGTTCGTGGATCGCGAAGTCGACTTCGAGCTGACTCCGGTCGGGGACAGGGCGGGCGGATGGACGATCACCGGCCGCATCGGCGAGGACGTCGTCCTCGTCGCGGAGGTCAGTTTCGCGTCTTGACGCGCACTCATCATATGTGTGATGATCATCTGATGGAACGTGGGGCGATGATCGAAGGACGAGTCCTCGATCCGATTACGTTCGCCGTCGTCCTCAACACGGTCGACGCCATCTGCGTCGAGATGACGCTCGCTCTCGAGCGCACCGCCTACTCGCCGGTCATCTCCGTCGCGCGCGACTTCTCGTGCTCGATCTACGACGGCGAGTGCCGGCAGATCTCGATGTCGGAGTCGCTGCCGATCCACACGAACTCCCAGCACCTCGTGCTCCAGACGCTGCGCGAGCAGTTCGGCGCCGACGTGCACGACGGGGACGTGTTCCTCTGCAACGACCCGTACAGCGGCAACACCCACATTGGCGACCTGATGGCGATCGCGCCTGTCTTCCACGACGGCGACCTGCTGTTCTGGAGCGTCGTCAAGGCACACCACCAGGACACCGGCGCACCGCTGCCGACGAGCCTCAACCAGACGGCGACCGACGTCTTCCAAGAGGGCCTGAAGATCCCGCCGCTGAAGATCTGCGACCGCGGCCGCGAGCGTGAGGACGTGCTGCGCCTGTACCTCGCCAACGTCCGCTACCAGGAGATGGAGGTGGGCGACCTGCGCGCGCAGATCGGCGCCGCTCGCAAGGGCCGCCAGCGCCTGCTCGAGCTGATCGAGCGCTACGGGCACGCCGAGATCCTCCACTACGCCGACGAGATGATCCGCTACGCGGACCGACGCACCGCCGAGGAGATCCGGCGCTTCCCGGCGGGCGAGTACCACGGCGAGGCGTGGGTCGACTCGGACGGGCAGGGCGACCGCAGCGACATCCCGATCCGCGTCAAGCTCACGATCGACGACGGCGACGTCCATCTGGACTTCGCGGGCAGCGCCCCCGCCGTCCGCGGCGCGGTCAACTCGTCGTACGGAGCGCTGCTCTCGGGCGCATCGATCCCGATCCTGCAGGCCATCGACCCCGAGATCCCGCACAACCAGGGGTGCCTGGACCACATCCACGTCACGGCGCCGGCGGGCAGCATCTGCAACGCCGAGTGGCCGGCGGCGACGCCGCTCGCGACCGGCCATCCGAACGACGCGATCAAGGCCGCGGTGATGAAGGCGCTGGCGCACGCGGTCCCCGAGCGGGTCACGTCGGGCTGGGGGACGAGCCACGGGATGCCGCAGATCGCCGCGCTGGACAGGGACGGCTCCGGGCAGCGATGGGGCGTCTTCCTGTTCAACGGCGTCGCCGGCGGGCCCGCACTGCAGGGCTACGACGGCTGGCCGCTGCTGTGCAGCCCCGGCGCCTCGGGGGCGACCAAGGTGCTGAGCGTCGAGGTGATGGAGCTTCTGTACCCCTTCCTCGTCGAGGAGTACGAGCTCGAGCCGGACTCGGCCGGAGCCGGGACGTGGAACGGCGGCCACGCCGTTCGCTTCGTGCTGGTACCCGCCGAGCCGATCGAGGTCAACAGCTGGGGCGACCAGGTGTCGAACCCGCCGCACGGCGTCTTCGGTGGGCGGCCGGCGAACGGCGGCGGTCAGTACGTCGTCCACGCGGACGGCCGCAGGACCTTCTACTCGGGCATGGCGCGCTTCGCGGTCGACGCCGAAGAGCGCTACGTCATCGTCGGCGGCAGCGGCGGCGGCTACGGCGACCCGCTCGACCGCGACCCGGAGCTGGTGGCGGACGAGGTCCGCGCCGAGCTGCTCTCGCCCGAGCGCGCCCGCGATGTCTACGGCGTCGCGCTGGATCCCCACTCGCTCGCGGTCGACCGCGCCGCGACGGACCGCCTGCGCGCCCGGCTGCGTGGGGCGCGGCCGCCCGGCCCGCTGATCGACCCGACGCGACCCGGGGCAAGCGACTGGCTCGCGCGCGAGATGCAGCCGAGCGACGACTTCGTCCGCGACCCCCGGACGCTCTGAGCCATGGCGCACCGGATCGGCATCGACATCGGGGGCACGTTCACGGACTGCACGATCGTCGACGCCAGCGGGGAGACCCGCGTCTTCAAGACGCTCACCACGAAGCCGGACCCGCTGCCCGGCGTCGGGCGCGGCCTGGAGCGCATGGCCGGCGAGCTGGGCGTCTCGGTCGCCGACCTACTCGACGAAACCGGTCTCGTCGTGCACGGGACGACGGCCGCCACCAACGCGATCCTCGAGCGTCGCGGGCCGCAGGTCGGGCTGCTGACGACGCGCGGCTTCCGCGACGTCCTGGTGATTCGCGACGGCTACAAGCCCGATCGCTACAACCTGCGGATGGAGGCGCCGCGGCCGCTGGTTCCGCGACACCTCTGCGTCCCGATCGACGGGCGGCTGAACCGGCGCGGCCAGGTCCTCCGCCCGCTCGACGCGGACGGCGTGCGCGCCGCCGCGCGGACGCTCGTCGAGCGCGGCGTGACGTCGATCGCGATCGCGTTCCTCTGGTCGAGCGTCAACCCCTCCCACGAGCGGCAGGCGGCGGAGATCGTGGCGGCGGAGGTGCCCGACGTCGACGTCGTCATCAGCAGCGACATCGTCGAGTCGATCCGCGAGTGGCCACGCACGAGCGCCGCGGTCCTGAGCGCCTTCATCCGGCCGATCATCTCCGACTACATCGACGAGCTGGAGCAGACCATCCGGTCGAGCACGCGCGCGCCGGCGCTGCTGCTGATGCAGATCAACGGCGGCACGGCGCCGCCGGAGCGCGTGAGGGCGAAGCCGGTCAACGCCCTCAACTCGGGGCCGGCGGCCGGCCCCGCCGCCGCCGTCTACTACGGCGAGAGCGCCGCGCGCGACCGGGCGGTCGTCGTCGACATGGGCGGAACGAGCTTCGACGTATCGATCGTCGAGGGCGGTAACGCCGGCGTCTCGACCGACGTGCGCATCGAGCAGCACCCGATCGCGGTGCCCGCTCTCGACGTCCACACGATCGGCGCGGGCGGCGGCAGCATCGCCTACGTCGACGCCGGCGGCGCGCTGCGCGTCGGACCGCGCAGCGCGGGCTCGGCCCCGGGGCCGGCCTGCTACGGCAACGGCGGCGAGGAGCCGACGGTGACCGACGCCAATCTCGTGCTCGGCTACCTGAACGCCGACAACGTGCTGTCCGGCGACGTCGCGCTGGACGGGGACCTCGCCGAGCGCGCGATCGCCGAGCGGATCGCGCGCCCGCTCGGCATCAGCCTCGAGCGCGCGGCGCTCGGCATCGTCCGCGTCGTCAACAACGCGATGGTGCACGCCATCCGCGCGATGACCATCGCACGCGGTCGCGACCCTCGTGAGTACGCGCTCATCGTCGGCGGCGGGGCCGGCCCGCTGCACGCGGCCGCCCTCGCCGAGGAGCTCGCCGCCGCGCAGGTGATCGTGCCGCGCGCGGCCGGCGTCTTCTGCGCGATCGGGATGGTGTTCACCGACGTCAAGCACGACTTCGTCCGCTCGCAGCCCGCCGTCAGCCACGACCTCGACCCCGAGGCGGTCGAGCGGATCTACGGCGAGCTCGAGGACGAGGCGCGGCGCGAGATGGCCGGCGTCGATGCCCACGGGCTGCGGCTGCTGCGCGAGGTCGACGCCAAGTACTCCAACCAGGTCCACGAGATCACGTACCCGGTGCCTGCCGGCATCGACGTGGACGCGCTCGTCGACGGCTTCCACCGCGCGCACGAGCGCCTGTACGGCTACGCGCTGCGCGACTCGCCGGTCGAGTTCTACCACTGGCGGCTGACCGCCATCGGCAAGCTGCCCACCCCGGCGCGGCCGGGGCAGCAGCTCGGCTCGCCCGATCCGGCCGCGGCGCTCTCCCACACGCGCGAGGCGCTGTTCGACGACGAGGAGGGCCACGTCTCGACCCGGATCTACGACGGCTCGCGCATCACCGCAGGAATGGTCATCGCCGGCCCGGCGGTGATCGAAGAGCAGACGACGACGATCGTGGTTCCCCAGGGCCACCTCGTCGAGGTCAACGCCTTCGGCGACTACGCGCTTGCGCACGGAGGCCGGAACACGATCGACCCCGAGGAGCCCAGTTGAGAATCACAGCCGTCACGACGACGGTGCTCCGCTACACGCGAGCGGAACCGATGGCCGATGCGCTGAACTTCATCCCCGAGCGCTGCGCCGTGCTCGTCCACGTCCACACGGACGAGGGACTGACCGGCCTCGGCGAGTCGGCCCACTTCGGCGGCCCGCCGGACACCACCCGCGCGATCCTCGAGCACGAGCTCGCGAACCTGATCATCGGCCGGCCCGCGCACGAGATCGAGTCGATCTGGCACCGGATGTTCCACCGCTCGATGCAGCACGGCCGGCGCGGCGCCGTGGTGGCCGCGATGAGCGGGATCGACATCGCGCTCTGGGACCTGCTCGGAAAGGCGACCGGCCGCCCCGTCCACGAGCTGCTGGGGACGTTCCAGACCCGGCTGCCCGCGTACGCGAGCGGCGGGTTCTACCTGGCCGGTCAGTCGCCCGACGATCTGGCCGATGAGCTGCACGGCTACGTGCGGCGCGGCTTCCGGGCGGTCAAGATGAAGGTGGGCCGCAACCCCGAGGTGGCGCTCAACCCGCTGCGCAGCGCGTTCGACGACGCGTTCTGCCATGTCACCGTCCGCGCCGACCTCGAGCGCGTGCAGGCGGTCCGCGACCGCATCGGGCCGGACATCGGCCTCATGGTCGACGCGAACTCGGGCTGGAACGCCAACGTCGCCCTCCGCGCCATGCCGCTGCTCGAGGAGGCCGACGTCGCGTGGCTCGAGGAGCCGCTCTTCCCGGAGGACGTGGTGGGCAACTCACGGCTGACGCGCGCGGGATCGATCCCGATCGCCGGGTACGAGACGATCCAGGCGCGCTTCGGCTACAAGGACCTCGTCGCCGCCGGCGGCGTCGACATCGTCCAGCCGGACGCGACCTGGACCGGCGGCATCACCGAGTGCCGGCGGATCGCCGCGCTCGCCAGCTGCCACAACCTCGGCTGCGCCCCGCACGTCTTCGGGTCCGCCGTGGGCCTCGCCGCGAACGCGCATCTGTTCGCGTCCGTGCCCAACGCGGTCCTGTTCGAGTTCGACCAGACCCCGAACGCCCTTCGCGACGAGCTGCTGACCTCGCCGATCGACATCGACGTCGACGGCATGGTGACCGTGCCGTCCGGGCCCGGCCTCGGCATCGAGCTCGACGGCGACACCGTGGCGCGCTACTCCCACGGCGGCGACGGGCGGGTGTCGATCGTGGTGGACGGCGGGCTGCCGGGCGACGCGGGAGGGGCGTAGCGATGTCGGTCGCAAGCTCCAGGCTCCGCGTCGGCGTCGACATCGGCGGAACCCACACCGACCTCACGATGGTCGACGGCGACGGCCGCGTGCGCGCCGTGCTGAAGACCGCCACCACGCCCGACGACCCGACCGAGGGCCTGATCACCCTGCTCGAGCGCGCCGGCGACGTGCGGGCGATGGAGGAGATCGTCCACGGCACCACGATCGGCGTCAACGCGTATCTGCAGCGGACCCTGCCCCGGATCGCGCTGATCACCACCGACGGCTTCCGCGACGTGCTGCTGTTCCGCCGCGAGACGAAGGCCGAGCCGTACAACCTGCACTGGGATAAGCCGGCGCCGCTCGTTCGCCGGCGCGACATCCACACCGTCCGCGAGCGCATCGGCGCTGGCGGCGAGGTCGTGGCCGCACTCGATCACGACAGCGTTCGCGAGGTGGCGCAGCAGCTGCGCGCGGAGGGCGTCACGACCGTGGCGGTCTGCCTCGTGCACGCCTACCGCAACCGGGCGCACGAGGACGAGCTCGCCGCCGTCTTCCGCACCGTGCACCCGGAAGCCTCGCTGGTGCTCTCCTCCGACGTCCTGCCCGAGTGGCGTGAGTTCGAGCGCGCCTTCAACACGGTGCTGAACGCCGCGCTGATCCCGATCATGGCGGCCTACCTGACGACGCTGTCGGCCCAGCTTGCCGCACGCAGCTTCGAGGGCGAGCTGGCGATCATGCAGTCCAACGGCGGGCACGTCTCCGCCTCCGAGGTCGCCGACCGGCCGCTTCACACGCTCAAGTCCGGTGTCGCCAGCGGGGTGGTCGGCGCGTGCCATCTGTGCGCGCAGTCCGGCGCCCGCAACCTGATCACGATCGACATGGGCGGGACGAGCACCGACGTCAGCCTCGTCGAGGACCTGACGCCGCAGATCGCCTCCGAGTACTTCCTCGAGTGGGAGGGACTGATCCGCACGCCCGCGTTCGAGGTGCAGTCGATCGGCGCCGGCGGCGGCAGCATCGCGTGGATCGACAGCGGCGGGTCGCTGCACGTCGGCCCGCGGTCGGCGGGCGCCGTCCCCGGACCGGTGTGCTACAGCCGCGGGGGCACCGAGGTGACGGTGACCGACGTGAACCTGTTCCTCGGCTACCTCAACCCGGACGGCTACCTGGGCGGCGAGGTCGCGCTCTCCGTCGGCGCCGCCGAAGAGGCGCTCGCGCGGCTGGGCGTGGCCTACGGCGGCCTGGCGCCGGACGAGATGGCGCTGGGCATCTTGCGGATCGTCAACGCCAACATGTGGCAGGGCGTCCGGCGCGTCTCGGTCGAGCGCGGACACGACCCGCGCGAGTTCACGCTCGTGGCCTTCGGCGGAGCCGGTGGCCTGCACATCGCGGCGATCATGCGCGAGGCGAACATCCGCCGCGGGATCGTGCCGCTGCACCCCGGCAACACGTCGGCGCTGGGCATGCTGGCGAGCGAGCCGCGGGTCGACCTGGTCAAGACCATCTACACGCCGCTCGGCGAGCTGGACCGCGAGGTGTTCGACGCCGAGGTCGCCGCGCTCCGGGAGCGGGGGATCGCGGTGCTGCGCGGCGGCCGTGAGGTCGCTGACACGCAGGTCGACGTGGCGGTCGACCTGCGCTACCGCGGCCAGGTGCACGAACTCACCGTCCAGGCGCCGCCCAACGGCGGCGGGCTCGACATCGCGGCGGTCTCGGACCGCTTCCACGTCGTGCACGCCCGCGCGTACGGCTACAGCAACCCCAATGCCCCGCTCGAGCTCGTGGCCGTGCGTGTCGCCGCGCGCGGCCCGGCGCCATCGCTCGTGACCGAGCAGGTCTCCGGCGACGGCGACGTCTCGGCCGCCCTGCTCGGGCAGCGCCGGGCAATCTTCGCGAACCAGGATCGGTCCGTCGCCACCGAGGTGCCCGTCTTCGAGCGCTCGCGGCTTCCCGCGGGGAGCCCGGTCCAGGGCCCGGCCATCGTCGAGGAGCGACTGTCGACCGTCCTGGTGCCGCCCGGCGCGGAGGCGGTCGTGGACTCGATCGGAAACCTCGTCATCAACGTCTGAACGCGGTGGGAGTCGCCTTGAACACGTCCGCACCCGACCAATTCGACTACGAGATCATCGCCAACGGCCTGACGACGATCGCGCGCGAGATGGCGGTCGTGCTCGCGCGCTCGAGCTACTCGTCGATCCTGAACGAGGGCCTGGACTTCTCGTGCGCGATCTTCACCGCCGACGGCGATCTCGCGACCCAGAACGAGGGCTGCATGGTGCACCTGGGCGCCATGCACGAGTCCGTCAAGTCGTGCATGCAGACCCTCGACGTCGAGCGGTTCCGCCCCGGCGACGTCTACCTCGTCAACGATCCCTACCGGGGCGGCAGCCACCTGCCCGACATCACGATGTTCTCCCCGGTCTTCGTGGGCGACGAGCTGCTCTGCTTCGCCGGCACGCGGGCGCACCATCCCGACGTCGGCGGCATGTGCCCGGGCAGCTTCTGCGGCGACGCGACCGAGCTCATCCAGGAAGGGCTCGTCATCCCGCCCGTCCGGCTCTTCAACGCCAACGAGCCCGACGAGCAGATCTTCAGCCTGCTGCTCGCGAACATGCGCGCGCCGCACATCTTCCGGGGTGACTGCCTGGCGCAGGTCGCGGCGCTGCGCCTGTGCGAGGAGCGCGTCCGCGAGCTCGCGGAGCGGCACGGCGCACCGGGCGTGCGGTCGGGGATGGAGCGCGTCATCGCGTACTCCGAACGCATGATGCGCTCGGCCATCGCCGCGCTGCCGGACGGACGCCGCCAGTACTTCGACTTCATGGAGGGCGTCAAGCCCGACGAGCCGGCGCTGCGCGTCCACGTCACGCTCGAGGTGCGCGGTGACGAGCTGACGTTCGACTACACGCGCAGCAGCGACCAGATCCCGCATCCGATCAACTGCCCGTATGCCGTGACGGCGTCCGTGACCTACGGCGTCGTCCGCTGTGTGCTGGGGCCGGAGATCCCGCCCAACGTCGGCTCCTTCCGCCCCGTGACGATCCGCACCCGCCCGGGCTCGCTGTGCGAGGCCGAGTGGCCCGCGCCGGTGGCCGGCGGGCAGACGAACTGCTCGCAGCGGATCTTCGGCGTGGCGCTGGGCGCGCTCGCTCAGATGGTGCCCGACCGCGTGACGGGGGTCGAGCACGGCGCCAACTCCGACATCGGGTTCGGCGGCGTCGACCCGCGCACCGGCGACCCGTACGTGATGTACCTGATGCCCGTCGGCGGCACCGGCGGCCGCCGGGGCCGCGACGGCATGTCCGGCACGATCGCGATCACCGGCAACTGCGCCAGCCAGCCGGTCGAGGTGCTCGAGAACGTGACGCCGTTCTTCGTGCGTGAGTACCAGTACCGCGCCGACTCCGGCGGTCCGGGCGAGTGGCGCGGCGGGTGCGGCGAGCGGATCAGCTACGGGCCTGTGGGGCACGTGACCAAGGGGTCGATCTTCATCGAGCGGACCCGCGTTCCGCCGTGGGGCGTGTTCGGCGGGCGCAGCGGGCTCGTCGGCCGCTACGGCCTGACGACGTCCGACGGCACGTTCGCGATCAAGCGCAAGACGAACCTCGTACCGATGCGCGAGGGCGACGAGTTCGTCGTCCTCACGGCGGGCGGCGGCGGCTACGGGGATCCGCTCCGGCGCGACCCCGAGCAGGTCGCCGAAGACGTGTACGACGAGATCGTCTCCGTCCCGGCGGCGCGCGACGTCTACGGCGTCGTCCTGGACGGCGAGGGCCGGCCGGACAACGACCGGACCGGCGCGCTGCGCCGGCAGCTCGCCGAGCGGCGGCGGAAGGCGCGGGTGCGCGACGTCGCCGACACCGAGCAGCACGTGATCGCGGTCGGCGCCGGGGCGGTCGACGAGGACGGTGTGGAGATCGCGGACCGCGACCTCCTCGAGGTGGGGGACGGACGGGTGGTGCTACGCGGCTGGGCAAGGGTGGACGGCGGGCTGGGAGAGGACGACGTGGTGCTCGAGCGGCTGTACGCGGAAGCGCTCGGGGCATCGGTCGGCAGTGCGTTGGGGGTGCGCAATGTCGCTGCGGAGATGCGACGGCGCATCGAATCGGAAGGCCAGAGCCTCGCGAGCGGCTGGCGCTCGACCGGGCCTGGGGCAGGCGTCGAGGACGCCGGCCGCGGCCGGCCGGCGTCAATTGCCACGAGCGCCTAGGAGCGAACATGACTGACAGATCGAGCCACGAGATCGAGCGCTATGCGGACTCGTTGAAGCGCGGGCAGATATCCCGCCGGACCTTCGTCGTCAGGGCGACGGCCGCCGGGCTGTCGTTCTCGGGCATCTCCGCCGTGCTGGCAGCCTGCGGCGGCGAGAGCAACGGCGGACAGGGCGCGCAGGACGGCGGCGGCTCGCCTACGACGCGCGAGCTCGGGCCCGCCGAGCGGCTCACCGCGGCCGTCGCGGCGACACCTGCGACGCTCGACCGCGAAATCGGGTTCGGGAACGAGGCGGCGGCGACGATCCCGAACCTCTATGAGACCGGGCTCGTCTACGAGACGATCCCGAGCGAGCTCGACGAGGAGACGCAGACACCGAACTTCGAGGTCCTGCGCCCGAACATCTACACCGAGTGGAAGCTGTCGGGTGACGGCCGCAAGCTCACGATCACGCTCAAGGAAGGCGTGATGAGCTCGTACGGGAACGAGCTGACGTCCGCCGACGTCAAGTACGCCCACGACCGGGCCGCCTCGAGCGCCGGCGCGATCGGCGCGTTCATCCTCGGCCTGCTCACCGTCAAGACGAAGAACACCGGCAAGGAGAACGGCGAGGCCGTCGGCGTCACGGCGGTCGACAAGTACACCGTGTCGATCGAGCTCGACAAGCCGAGCATCTTCGTCGTGCCCACCCAGGCGCTCGGCTTCGGCGTCGGGCCGGTCGACTCGACCGAGTTCAAGAAGAACGCGAGCGCGGACGACCCGTGGGCGACGAAGTGGGCCGGCACGAACGGCCAGGGTTACGGCCCGTACGGCGTCGAGAAGTTCGAGGCCGGACGGCAGGCGGTCTACCTCGCCAACGAGCGCTACCACGGGGGCAAGCCGCGGATCACCCGCTTCGTGCAGCAGGTCGTGCCTGAGGACTCGGCGCGCAGCACGTCGATCACGGCCGGCGCCGTCGACATCGCCGAGTTCCTGTCGTTCCGGCAGCTCAAGCAGCTCGGCTCCAGCGAGGCGGCGTCCGTCCGCCAGGTCGAGGGCAACCTGTCGGTCCACCCGATCATGAACACGCAGGTCGAGCCGTTCACCGACCCGCGCGTACGGCAGGCCCTCAACTACGCGGTCCCGCGCGACCAGATCCGCGAGGCCGTGTTCCTGGGCTTCGGCCGCGATGCCGTGGCGCCGGTGCCCGCCAACTACCCCGGCTTCGTCGAGCAGGGCCTGTGGCCGCACGACCTGGACCGGGCGAAGGCGCTCCTGGCCGAGGCCGGCAAGTCGAGCCTCACCACCACGCTGACGTACAACGCCGGCAAGCCGCACCAGGAGCAGATCGGACAGATCCTCCTGACGGAGTTCGCGAAGGTCGGCGTCACGCTGAAGCTCAAGAAGCTGCCGCCGGCGGCGTTCAACGACGCCTACACGGCCCGCAAGGAGCAGATGGTCTTCCAGGAGGAGCAGGCGATCCTCGCCGACGCCACCTACCAGCTCCACCTCTACTACTACAGCACCAACGCGACCAACTTCGCCAACTACAAGAATCCGCGCGTGGACGAGCTGCTGGAGAAGGCGATCTACACCGGCGACGACGCCGAGCGCCAGCAGCTCAACGCCGAGGCCCAGGAGATCATCTGGGACGACGCGCCGCTGCTGTGGGGTTGGTACGAGGGATGGCAGCTGGTCACATCCAAGCGCGTCTCGGGCGTCAGCTGGGGGTCGCAGAACAACTACGAGTGGTTCAAGCTCGGCGTCACCGAGTGAGGGCAGGCAGATGAGCGTGCCGCGCGCCAGCGACATCGTGCTCGAGGTCGGCGAGGAGACGGTGACCCTCGAACGGCTGACGGCGGTGTACGCGTTCCGGCAGTTCGAGCTCGAGACGAAGCTGGTCGCCGCGTCGCGAGCCGGGCGCGATCGTGACGTGCGGGCGCTCCAGGCCCGGCAGCGCGTGCTGCTGTTCGAGACGCTCGAGTGGCTGATCGACGCTCTGCTGGTCGAGGCGGCGGCCTGCGAGCTCGGTCTCGACGGCGACGACGCGCGGCTCAGGCGGTTCGCGGAGGCGCGGCTCGGCGCCCTCGAGCACCTCGTCGCCGGCAAGCCGCTCGCACGCTGCTGCGGCGGGCCCGCGGCGGCGGTGGAGGAGGTGCGGCTGTCGCTCTGCCTGCCGCCGCCGGAGCTCCTGCAGATCGTCCGCTGGCTCTGCCTGCGCGAGCAGGCCGAGCATGCGCTCGGGCGGGCGTCCCGCCGCCGCGACTGGCTGGCCGCCCGCCGCGAGCGCAGCCGCGTCGTGCGCCGCCTGGACTCACACGCGTACGCCTGGATGGTCGATCACCTGCTGCCCGTGCGCGAGGCCTGGTGGCAAGGCGCCCGCGACGCTGCTCCGCATTGCGAGGCCGCGTGACGGATGCGGACGGCGCGCTACATCCTGCGGCGCTTCGCCTTCCTCCCGCTTCAGCTGATCGGGATCTCGATCGTCACGTTCGCGCTGATCCGCCTGATCCCGGGCGATCCGGCGCGCACGATCGCCGGGCCTACGGCGACGCCGGAGACCATCGCGACGATCCGCACCCGGCTGGGGCTCGACGAGTCGATCCCCGAGCAGTACGTGAGCTACGTCGAGAACCTCTTCCACGGCGACTGGGGAACGTCGATCTTCACGAGCCAGCCCGTGCTCGACGACCTCCGGGCGCGGATCCCCGCCACGCTAGAGCTGATCTCGCTCGCGCTGCTGCTCGTGATCCTGATCGGCATCCCGCTCGGCGTCTACGCCAGCACGCGGCGCGGCCCCCGGCGCTGGGCCGTCGGCGGCTACGACCTGCTCTCCGGCGCCGTGCCGGACTTCTGGCTCGGCCTGATGCTCATCTACCTCTTCTTCGCCGTGCTCGGATGGTTCCCGGCGCCGCTCGGGCGGCTCAGCCCGGACACGGTGTCGCCGGAGACGATCACCGGCCTCTACACCGTCGACAGTATCTTGACGCTGAACTTCGCTGCGCTCTGGGATGCCCTGGCGCATCTCGCGCTGCCGGTGATCACGCTCGCGTTCGTCTACACGGCCCCGGTCGTGAAGATGACCCGGTCGCTGATGCAGGAGGCGCAGCGCAGCCCCCACGTGGCGTACGCGAGGGCGTGCGGGCTTCCGCTCCCGATGATCCGGCGCTACGCGCTGCGGACGTCGCTTCCGCCGATCGTGACGCTGCTCGGGGTCACGTACGCCTATCTGCTGGGCGGCGCCGTGCTCGTCGAGAAGGTCTTCAGCTGGGCGGGCGTCGGCCAGTACGCCGTCGACTCGATCGCCCAGGGCGACTTCGCCCCGGTACAGGGCTTCGTCCTGATCGCGGCGACGTTCAGCCTCGCGGTCTACCTCGTCGTCGACCTCGTGCACTTCAGCCTCGATCCCCGCGTGGAGCACTGAGCGTGTCGGCCGGCGTCCTGATCCAGTTCCGCGCGGCGCGGCGCGAGGCGACGCGTGGGCGCCGGGCGCGCCGCTGGCTGCACGGGTTCGGGATCGCGATCGTCGCGGTGACGCTGTTCCTGGCCCTGTTCGGTCCGATTGTCGCGCCGTACGACCCGCAGGCCTCCGATCCGACTGCGGTGCTGGCGCCTCCGAGCGCCGCGCATCCGATGGGCACGGACAGCTCTGGCAAGGACGTTCTCTCGCGCGTGCTGAGCGCACCGCGGTGGGATGTCGCGATCGGCCTGTCGGCGACGGCGATCTCGCTGCTGTTCGGGGTGATCCTGGGCACGGTCGCCGGCTATCTCGGCGACGAGCCGGGCGTCCGCGGCCGGATCAGCGAGGTGATGATGCGGCTGACCGACGTCGTGCAGGCGTTCCCGGTCTTCATCCTCGCGCTGGGCCTCGTCGCCGCCGCCGGGGCGGGCATCGGGAACGTGATCCTCGTCGTCGCGTTCCTGAACATCCCGACCTTCCTCCGGCTCACGCGCGCCTCGACGCTCGGCCTCAAGAAGCGGACGTTCATCGAGGCGGCGCGGGTAACCGGCCGCAGCGACGCGGCGATCATTCGGCGCCACATCGTCCCCAACTCGCTCGCGCCGTCGCTCGCGCAGGCGTCGGTCACCGTCGGCTGGTCGGTCCTGCTGGCCGCGGGCCTGAGCTTCATCGGCGCGGGCGTCCCCGTGCCGACGCCGGAGTGGGGGTCGGACATCGCCGCCGGGCAGTCGTCGATCATCACCGGCCAGTGGTGGCCGGTGACCTTCCCCGGCCTTGCCCTCGGCGTGACGGTACTCGGCTACGCGCTGACCGGCGAGGCCATCCGTGAGTGGTTCAACCGGCGGTCGAAGGAGTAGCCGTGTCGACCGCAGATGTTAAGTCCCTACGAGAGGAGGCACCCGCCATGGACATGTGCAAGTTCGCCGACGAGTACAACAGCGCGTGGAACGACCACGACGTCGAGAAGGTCGTGAGCTACTTCGCCGACGACGGCGTCCTCGACGATGTCGCGTCCGGAGCGATGAGCCGCGGAGTCGACGACGTGCGCAAGGCGGTGACCGAGTGGCTCACCGCGTTCCCCGACATGCACTCGCGGATGGAGGGCGCCTGCGTCGCAGCCGACGGGGTGGTCGCGTACGAGTGGCGCCTGCGCGCCACCAACGGCGGGCCGTTCGACGGCCACGAAGCAACGGGACGGCCGATGGAGCTGCGCGGCACGGCGATCCTCCAGGTCGACGGCGAGAACCGGATCACCCGCCACAGCGACTACGTCGACTCCGCCACGATCCTCAAGCAGCTCGGGCACGGCTGAGAGCGAGCTCGCGATTCGCCTGCCGGGACATCGAGCGCGAGCGCCCGCGCACACGCTCGCGGAGCAGCCGCCGTCACACGCGGCGGCTGACTCCGGCATGCTCCTCGAGGTCGAGGACCTGAGCGTGTCGCTGCTCGAGGGCGACCGCAGCGTGCCGCTCCTTCGCGAGATCGCGCTCGACGTCCTGCCGGGGGAGATCGTCGGCATCGTCGGTGAGACGGGATCGGGCAAGTCGATGACCGCGAGAGCCATCCTGCGGCTGCTCGATCCGCCGATCTACGTCGAGAGCGGCCGTGCCCGGTTCAACGGCGCCGACCTCTTCGAGCGCACCGAGAAGGAGATGGGCGCGCTGCGCGGCGCCGACATCGGCGTGGTCTTCCAGAACCCGAAGGCGTCGCTGCATCCGATGCTGTCGATCGAGACGCAGATGGTGAACGTCTACCGCCAGCACGTCCCGAGCACCGAGCGCGCGGCACGCGCCGAGTGCCTGGTCATGCTGCGGCGGACCGGGATCGCCGACCCCGGCCGGGTCGCCGGGCAGTACCCGCACCAGCTCAGCGGCGGCATGGCGCAGCGGGTGATGATCGCGATCGCGCTGATGTGCCGCCCGAAGCTGGTGATCGCCGACGAGCCGACGACCGGGCTCGACGTCACCGTGCAGCTGAAGGTCCTCAACGTCCTGACGGAGCTGCTGCGGGAGACGAAGGCCGGCGCGCTCATCATCACGCACGACCTCGGCGTCGTGGCCCAGTTCTGTCACCGCGTCGTCGTGCTCTACGGCGGCCGCGTCATGGAGCGCGGCGAGACGCCGGCGATCTTCGCCCGGCCCCGGAATCCGTATACGCTGAGCCTGCTGGCCTCGTCCAGCCTGCCCGGCCGCAAGGACCATCCGGAGCTGAGCCTGCGCGGCAGCCCGTTCGACCTCGCGGACCCTCCTGGCGGCTGCGTGCTGCATCCGCGCTGCGCGTTCGCGTTCGACCGCTGTCTGGTCGCCGAGCCGCCGCTCGCGCAGGTGCCCGACGCGCCCGCCGGCCAGCGGTCCCGCTGCCACCTCGTGGAGCCTCTCCCGTGACGCTGCTCTCCGTTCGGGATCTCACGAAGGACTATCCGCTCAAAGGCACGCGCCGGAGCTTCCGCGCCGTGGACCGTGTGGACTTCGACCTTGACCGGGGCGAGACGCTCGGGCTCGTCGGAGAGAGCGGGAGCGGGAAGTCGACGGTCGCCAAGTGCCTCCTCGGGCTGACCGCGGTGGACGGCGGCTCGATCCGCTTCGACGGCGAGGAGATCTCGAAGCTCACCGGCGGCGGCTTCCGGCCGCTGCGCAAGCGGATCCAGATGGTCTTCCAGGACCCGTACGACTCGCTCGACCCGCGGATGCGCGTGGCCGACATCGTGGGCGACCCGCTCGCGCTCGCCGGCGTGCCGAGACGTCAGCGCCGGGCGCGTGTGACCGAGCTGCTGCGGCAGGTCCAGCTCGGACCCCAGCACCTCGAGCGCCGTCCGGGAGAGCTCGCCGGCGGACAGCGCCAGCGCGTGGGGATCGCTCGGGCGCTCGCCGTCGACCCGGAGCTCATCGTCCTCGACGAGCCGACTTCGTCGCTGGACCTCTCGGTGCGTGCCGAGATCGTCGACCTGCTCGATCAGATCCAGCGGGAGCGCGACGTCGCCTACCTGTTCATCTCGCACGATCTGCTCACCGTGCGGCACGTGAGCAGGCGGGTGGCGGTCATGTACCAGGGACGGATCGTCGAGCAGGGGCCGACCGAGGAAGTGATCGAGGCGCCCGCGCACCCGTACACGATCGTGCTCCTGTCGTCCGTGCTCATGCCGGACCCGAAGCGCCGGCATCTCCAGGCCGCGACCGCCGGCGAGGCCAGCGAGCGCGCCGGCGAAGAGCCGGACGCCCAGCCGTGCGCGGACGATCTGTGGCGCGCCGGCTGCGTCTTCCGCGACCGCTGCGCGCTCGCGGTGGCGGAGTGCGGCGCCGGTCGGCCGCAGCCGCGCGCGGTCGGGGCGAACCACACGGCCGCGTGCGTCAGGCCCGACGACGCGCGCCGGCTCGCGGAGGAGGCCGCGATCGCGAAGCAGCTGGCTCCGGTCGAGATCGGGCACCTCAGCTCGCCGCCGGCCGCGACGGCAGGCGAAGGACGGGCGAACGCGCCATGATCGAGCCCTTCGCCGGCCGCACGCCCGCCGCTCGACACGGGACGCTGCACCAGTGGGTCGCCGCGCAGCTGATCGACGCGATCGTCAGCGGCGAGTTGACGCTGGGCGACGTGCTGCCGTCCGAGGCCGAGCTCTGCAGCCGCTTCGTGGCCAGCCGCACCACGGTGCGCGAGGCGCTCAAGGTCCTCGGGTCGAAGCCGCTGGTCACAAGCGAGCAGGGCCGCGGCAGCCGCGACGACCGGTACATGTTCGATTCGCAGATCGTGACCGCGCTGCGCGACAGCCCGGTCATCGTGGATCTCCTGGGCGACCTGCGCGAGGTCCGGATGATGATCGAGGTGGAGGCGGCGGAGATCGCCGCTGACCGGGCGGGGCGATCAGCTGATGGAGGCCTGCATAGGCGAGATGGATGGCGTCCTCGACGACCCAAGCGCTACTTCACGCGAGCGGGTCAAGGGACTACTCGCGAGGGCGCGCGCCGACGTCATCCCGGCTCGTCTCGCGCGAGCAGCTCAAGCAGTCGCTCGACGGCCATTCGAGGATCTGCGAGGGATACGAGGTCGCGACCCGGAGGCAGCGCGGCTCGGGACGATCCAGCACATCTGCCCCGCAGAAGAGGAGTTCAAGCTCGCGACGGAGCTCAGGTTCGTCGCCACCGTCGAGCAGCCCGTCGGCGGCGGCATCGCGTCGGAGGGCGACGAGCGCGGCGCGGGCTGACGGTGTTCACACGACCCCGAGAGGAGCGCACGCATGCCCGACTATGACGCCCGTCAGCTCGAGCTCAAGGAGCGGTTCATCGAAGCCCGCGGCTATTGGCACGAGCACTGGGACAACCTGCTCGGCATCGACCCCGACTACTTCGAGGCGTACCTCATGTTCTCGTCGGTGCCGTGGCGGAACGGTCCGCTTGAGCCGAAGATGAAGGAGCTCATCTACGTTGCACTCAATGCTTCGGCGACACACCTCTTCCCGCCCGGCATCCGCGCGCATATGCGCAACGCACTCGGACTTGGCGCGACGAAGGAGGAGATTCTCGAGGTCTTCCAGATCGTCAGCATCGTGGGCGTTCACACCATGAGCGTCGGTGTGCCGATCCTCATTGAGGAGGTGGCGGCCGTCGAGGCGGACCGCGCCAACTGATCTCACCGAGCGGCTACGCTGCTTCGAGTCACGCCGCTGTGCTGATCTATTGACCAGTTGCATTTCCTGCGCAATAGCGTCTACCGGCGGCCGAAGCGCCCACCGGCCGGCCAGCGCCGCCCGCTCGATCGCATCGACCGAGTGGTGCTCGATGTCGCGCGCGCGAACCCGACCGACGGGACGCGGATGGTCGCAGCGCTCGCGGGCCGCGAGCTCGGCGGTGCGGTCAATCGCAAGCGCGTGCAGCGCCTGATGCGCGAGCACCGGCTGCTGCAGCGCCGCCGCAGCGAGGGACGGCGCCGGCGGCCGGGGTTCTTCCGCGTCGAGCGCCCCGACCAGCTCTGGCATTTGGACATGACATCGATCTGGGTCGCCGAGCACGGCTGGTGCTATCTGAACGCCGCGTTCGACTGCTGCACCCGGGAGATCACCGCCTGGGCGCTCGATGTCCGCTGCCACGCGCCGGAGGCGATCGCCGTCATCGGACAGGCGGCCGCCGAACGCGGCATCGAGCCCGGGCGGCTGACGTTCGGCACCGACAACGGCTCCGCGTTCACCTCACGGGCGTTCCGCACCCGTCTCGGCGAGCTCGGGATCGTCCCATCGGCGCGGCGGCTACCGCGACCCCGAGAGCCAGGCCTTCATCGAGTCCTGGTTCTCCAAGCTCAAGCAACGCTGCATCTGGCGCGAAGAATTCGAGACCCTCGACGAGGCCCGCGCGGCGATCGGTGCCTACGTCGACCGCTACCACCACCGACCCCACAGCCGGGTGGCCTACCGCACGCCGCGCGAGGTCGCCGCCACCTGGAAGGATCACGACGACCAGCTAACCCCAGCGGCCTGACCTGACAACGCCGACGGGGTCCACGCCAATTATCCTGGCTGTCGCTAACCACGTTCAGCCAGGCAACAAGTCGGAACCGGCGCCTGTCCGGCGCCTCACGGACCTGCGGTCCGAGGCTAGAGCAGCGATTACCTAACCGACCGCTGGAGCGGCCACGCATGGGTCGCGCCCGATATGTAGAAGCCTCCGCCGCATGGCTGCCGGCGCCGGTCGACCTTGTCGAGTGCCGGACGGACGCCTCGGGGGACACGCCGGGGGACACAGATGTCAGCGCGGCCCCGACGACACCACGTGGCTCCGCCAAATCCAGGGAGTCGGAGACTGGGACACGCGGAATGTATTCCGCGTGTCCGTTCGAGTAAGAAAGCGCCTATTTGCAGCAACTTCTGATGCCGGAGGAGGGACTCGAACCCCCGACACGCGGATGATTCCGCGGCGTTTTGGCTCTGATATGGCCGCCGGTTTGTCAAGTGGGCAGCGTTGAGCGCGGTCGCTGAGCGGCCGTGTGTTGCTTGGTCTCGGCTCCCGGGCCGGGCGCGACGTCGACGTGTCGCGTGGCGGTCAGTCTGATGATGCGGGCGTTGGCTAGCCCAGGGCGCTGGCTTCGTCGCCGGCGTGCGCTGTCTACGGAAGGGGCGTCGCCTTGTGGGCGGCTCATAGAGCCAGCGCGCGTGCCGGCGGCCGTTGGCCCGGCCCGGGAGGCCGAGGGTCCGGATCGCTATTAGGCGCGATCAGGTCATGGCGCGGTCGCGGCGGCCCAGAGGAAGCCGGCCAGTTCGCGGGCGGCGGCGATGGTGGCGACGTTGGCGGGCTTGCCGCGCTCGCGCAGCCGGTGATGGACGCGGTGCAGCCGGTGTTGCGCGCGCCAGGCGATCTGGAGCACGTGGTCGGGCTGGCCGGCCTGGCGGTTGTGCAAGGTGACGCCGATCGTCGGTCGGCGCAGGTAGTGCAACGCGGACTCGACCAGCAGCCGCCGGGCGATCGAGGAGCCGGTCTTGGAGATCGAGCCCTGGTTCATCGTTTCGCCGGACTGATCCAGTGATGGCGTTAGGCCGAGCCAGCTCGAGAGCCTGCGCGGCGAGCCGAAGCGCTGCCAGTCGCCGCCGAGCTCGAGGTGCACCAGCAGCGCCGTGATGGTGTCGATGCCGCGAAAGCAGCGCAAGCGCGCGACGGTCGGCCACAACCTGGGGTCCTGCGCCAGGCGCGAGAGGCGCTCATCGAGCGCGTCACGGCGGGCGGTCAGCCCATCGATCGCGGCGAGCTGATCGATGAACGCCAGCTCGGTCGGCGCGTGCTCGAAGCTCTGGGAGGCCAGCCAGCGCCGATGCGCCTGGTTCCACGTGGTCGGGCTGGAATACACGCGGCCGTGCAGCAACAACAGCTTGCCCACGCGATGGCGCGCACGGCCGAGATCGCGGCGCACATGCTCGCGCGTGCGCGCGAGATGCCGGATTGCTTCCAGCCAGTCGGGCGGCACGAAGACCGGCTTCAGCGAAGCCGGCCAGCAACAACCGCGCCAACAGCTCGGCGTCCTTGCGATCGGTCTTGACGCGATCGCCGCTGGCGCGCGGTGTCTTGCTCGGCGCGACCACCCGCATGTCGATCCCGGCGTCGATCGCGAGCCGCGCGAGCCCGAAGCCCGTCGGGCCCGCCTCATAGGCCGCGCGCACCGGCGCCGGCAGCTCACGCAACCACGCGACCCCCGGCGGCTCGACACCCGCACCGAAGCGCACCCGCGAGAGCTCGCCGCTCAGCGAGTCGATCGCCGCACCGTGAGTCGAGCGCGCGTGCACATCCAACCCCACCCATGTCATCGTGCCCTGCAAGGCCGGACCCTCCTTCGCCTGGGGTCAGCCGGAGCCCATCTCCGGCCAGACAACCCCCGCACGAGCGAAAGGGTCCGGCCTACCCCAGACGGCTCCGGAACGCAGGGCCATAGCGTCTACAGAGCCAAGAATCGGGTCTGGGGGACACAAAAGGGGACACAACCGCGAGCCTGTTCTTGGCTCGGACTACGACGCTGCGCGCGACACGTCCCCGCCGGAGGACGTCAGCGCGTCGTGCGGCAGGCTCACGAAGTCCAGCGCGTGCCCGCGTTCGTCAGAGATCTCGACGAGCGCGCTGTGGTCGTCGACCTCGACGACCGTGCCGACCGTGCCGACCGGCCAGCGCCCAGAGTCGGTGAGCAGCGCGACGACGTCGAGGGCGCTATGTCGCTCAGAAGCCATCAGCGCAGGATGCTCGCAGGACGTCATGGAATGTCCACCCAGGCCGAGACGAGTCGCGGCGGCGGTCTTCGGCGACGAGCCAAATTGTCGCCACCCGCTGTGTCGCGCTATTTGAGCCGTCGATGAGCACGACGAGGAGAGCGACGATCTATGACCGCCCTGACGAGCCGGTGCCGATCTACGTCGCCGCGTCCGGGTCGCTGGCTGCCAAGCTCGCGGGGCGCGCCGGCGACGGGTTCATCTGCACGAACGGCAAGGCGCCCGAGCTGTACGAAGGGCTCCTGGCGGCCGTCCGTCAGGGAAGCGATCACGCCGGGCGCGCTTACAGCTCAATCCGCAAGATGATCGAGATCTAGGTCTCGTACGACCTGGACCCTGAACGCGCCGAACGAGACTGCCACTGAGTGGGCGGCACTCGCACTGTCAGCCGACGAGAAGTCCGGTATCGAGGATCCAGTAGAGCTCGAGCGCCTGGCAGACGCCAAATCTCGACCGGGCGAGCTCGCGCTTCATCGTCTCCGCAGATCCAGAGGTCGTCGTCGAGGCGGTATGGCGGTATGTCGACCTCGGCTTCGAGGAGCTGGTCCTTCACTTCCCCGGACCCGACCAGCGCCGTGCGCTCGAGTGCTTTGCCCGTGACGTTCTTCCGCTCCTGCGCCGCCGGTCGCTCACGGCGACTCGCCCCAGTCCCGCGTGACTAGCTGGCCATCAACTGCATCCCGAGTTCGTCCGCGATGGCCTCGAGCTGTTCCCAGTGCTCCTCGCGCACCGGGACGCCGTCCCGCAGCCGTTCGCGCTGGGTAGCCCCGGCCGCCTCGCCCGGATACCTCACCTCGTCGAAACCCTCCGCCGGCGCGGATGCCTTCGTCAGCTCGATGACCTCGTCAACTCCGGCCTTGAGCTCGTCCGGATCGCCGAGCGCCGCCAGGCTGATGGCTACGAGCCAATGGCCGACGGTCGAGCGCTGATCGCGCGTCGGGTTGAACGGGATCTTGGTCCCGGTGGTCCCGCCGGAGAGCACGCCGGCGATGATGTCCACGAAGAACAGCCAGCCCGAGCCCTTGGCGCCGAGCGCCTGGATCGCCCCGAGCTGGGGTGAGTTGCGGTCGAACGGATCGAGGATGAGCGGGCCTGGATCGTCGGTGGCGGTTCCGTTCTCGTCGACGAGCGGGGTCCCGGACAGCTTCCGACCATCGCGCGCAGCCATGACCGCCACGCCATGCGACACGGCGCTGAAGGCGGCGTCGTGGACGATCGGGTCGTACTTGCCCGCAGGAACCGCCCAGGCCGCAGGACAGGTGTTGAACAGCGGGATCCGACCGCCCCATGGCGCGACAAGCGGGACCCCGTTGCTCATCGCGATGCCGACGCAGTCATGCTCGAGGGCCTGCATCGCGTAGCTCGACGCCATCGTGAAGTCGTTCGTCCTGCGCACCCATACGCACGCCGCGCCGGCGGACTTCGCCTTCTCGATCGCGATGTCCATCGCGCGTGCCGCCACGACCTGGCCCGGGCCATGTGCGCCGTCCACGATCGCGAGGCCGGGCAGGTCCACGACCACCGTGGTCGGAGTGCCGAACTCGAGGCCGCCGTCTCGGAACCACGGATATACGAGCGGGATGCAGGCGATGCCCTGCGTGTCTCGGCCGCGCAGATCCGCGCCGATGAACGGTCTCGCGAAGATCGCGGCTTCCTCGTCGTCCGCGCCGAGGCGGCGGGCGATCTCCTCGTAGTTGCGCCGCAGGTTGTCAGCTGACTCGGTACGCATGTCCCTTGTCGTGCGATCGGTGGAAGACGGGCTGGCGGACCATTCCATGGCTTTCGCTGGCTGTCAAGATGTTGCAATGGACGCAATGCGTCGCGATTGACTCTCGTCAGGGCGAGGCGTAGCGTCCGGTCGATGCAACGAGGAGTCAGGTGATGAAACGGGGCGTTCGCTGAGACGCACGTACTCGATGAGCAGCGTCGATCGCGTGGACGCGATCCTGCGATCGCTGAGCGCGGGAGATGCGTCGAAGCTTCCGCTCGCCAGCGTCGCGGCGGCGTGCGGGCTCGATAAGAGCACGACGTTGCGCTACCTGTCGGCACTCGAGGACAAGGGCTTCGTCGAGCGCGATCCGCATTCGAGCCTCTACTCGCTCGGTCTGCGCCTGTTCGAGCTCGGCCAGATCGCCGCAAGGGACCGTGACGTTCGCGGCTTGGCGCTGCCGTTGATGCGCGAGGTTGCCGAGCGCTTCGGCGAGACGGTCAACCTCGCCATCTTCCGCGGCAGCGACGTGATCATCATCGAGGCCGTCGAAGGGACGAATCCGATCCGCAAAGGCAGGACGGTCGGAGAGCGTGACCTGCTGCACTGCACGTCGCTCGGGAAGGCCGTGCTGTCGGCGCTCCCGGTCGAGGAGCGTGGGAACACCCTCGCCGAGCTGGATCTCGTCCGGCTGACGCAGAACACGATCACAGACGTGCGACAGCTCGAACGGGAGCTGCTCCGGACTGCCGAGCGCGGGTTCGCCATCGACGACGAGGAGGGGACCGAGGGGGTCACCTGCGTCGGCGTCGCGGTGCGGGACGAAGCCGGCTATCCGCGCTACGCGCTCAGCCTCACAGGTCCACCGTCACGTCTCACCGCGGAGCGGCTCGACGAGATCGGGCCGGTCCTCGCGACTCGGGGCATGGACCTCTCGCGCCTGCTCGGTCACGTGGCGGAGTCCGAAGGTCGTGGCGACACCGTTTCAATAGTTGAAAGCCGTTGACATACACCGAAAGGATTGCGAACATGCCGCACCCGTGAGCGGCGTATGAACGTGGTCCAGGCGCAAGAGCACCGGGAGGCACCATCCGACCTGGCCCTTGCGCAGACCGCGAGTCGCGTGGTCCCCTCTGGAGTCCGCGCGATCATGGACCTGGCGTGGTCCAACCCCGACACGATCCACCTTGAGGTGGGGGAGCCGAACTTTCCGACGCCGGACCACGTCGTCGAGGCTGCAGTCAAAGCGCTCCGTGACGGATCGACGCTCTACTCGCCGAACGCGGGCCTGCCCGAGTTGCGCGAGGCCATCGCCGCCAAGATCGCCCGGACCAACGGCTATGAGCCGTCACCGGACCAGGTCGTCGTCTGCAACGGCGCAGTGCAGGGGCTCTTCGCCAGCTTCCGGTTGATGCTCGACCCGGGCGACGAGATCCTGCTTCCGGACCCGGCCTGGCCCAACTTCGCGATGATCGCCAGCCTGGTCGGCGCCGAGGCGGCGTTCTATCCCGTGACCGCCGAGCAGGGCTTCCTCCCCGAGCCGGCGGCGATCCAGGAGCGGATCACGGACCGCACGCGCGCGATCTTCATCAACAGCCCGTCGAACCCGTTGGGCACCGTGATCCCGCGCGCGCGAATGACCGAGCTGCTCGCGCTCGCCGAGCACAACGGCCTGTGGGTGATCTCCGACGAGTGCTACGACGAGATCGTCTTCGACGACTCGATGGTCAGCGCTGCCGCGATCGGCCATCAGGACCGCGTGGTGAGCATCTACTCGTTCTCGAAGACGTACGCGATGACCGGCTGGCGCGTGGGGTACGTCGTCGCACCGCCGGCGTTCGTCGACGCGCTGACGAAGATCCAGGAGGCGATCGTCTCCTGCGTGAACACTCCGGCGCAACATGGCGCCGTCGCCGCTCTCACCGGTCCGCAGGAGGTCGTGCGGACTATGCGGGATGCGTATGGCGAGCGGCGCGACCTGGTCGCCGCCGCGCTGGACGGGCACGGCATCCGGTTCGTCGAGCCCGGGGGTGCCTTCTACCTCTGGGTGAACGCCCTGCCACCCGGCGTGCCGAGCGCGGACTTCTGTCGCGAGCTCGTCATCCGGTCAGGAGTCGCGGTCGCGCCCGGCAGTGCGTTCGGCGTCGCCGGCGAGGGCGCGATCAGGATTTCGCTCGCGGCTTCCCCCGAGCTCCTGACCGAGGGCGTGCGTCGCGTCGCCGCCGCGCTCGCCGACGTGGAGGCGCACCCGGAGTCGCGGTCGTGACAGACCCCGACCTGGTGTTCGACGCGTCCGAGTTCGCGAGCCGGTTCGAGCGGGTCCGTCAGCGCATGTCCGTCGCCGGGATCGACGTGCTCCTCACGCACATCCCCGAGAACATCTACTACCTCACCGGCTACCAGACGCCCGGCTACTACAGCTACCAGTGCCTCGCGGTCCCGGTTGAAGGAGCGCCGGCGCTCGTCGTGAGGCTGCTCGAGAGCACGAACGCGGCGGGTCTCTCGTACGTCCGCGACTTCGTCGGGTACACCGATATCGAGGATCCCGCCGACGCATGTGTGCGCGCCCTGCGAGAGCGCGAGCTGTTGACCGGGCGGGTCGGACTCGAGCGCGACGCCTGGTTCCTCAGTCCCGCCCGCTACGACCGGCTGAAATCCGCGGTCGGCGCCGCCGACGTCGTCGACGGGTCCGGTCTCATCGAGTCGGTCCGGGTCCGCAAGAGCCCGGCCGAGCTCGAGGCGATCCGCGCGGCGGCCGTCGCGGCCAACGCGGCGATGGCGCGGGCGCTCGAAGTGATCCGCCCCGGCGTCAACGAGAACGAGATCGCGGCGGAGGTCACGGCCACGGGCATTCGGCACGGAAGCGAGTATCCGTCGCTGCCTCCCTTCATCACGTCCGGGCCGCGGTCCTGGCTCGCCCACTCGACCTGGTCGGGCCGCACGGTCGAAGACGGGGACGTGGTCTATCTTGAGATCTCCGGCGTCGTCAAGCGCTATTCCGCCGCGGTCATGCGGACGGCCGTCGCCGGCCGCGCCTCCAGCCGCCACCAGAGGATCGCCGAGGTCAGCATCGAGGGGCTCGAGGCGGCGGTGGAGACGATGCGGCCGGGTCGGACTGCAGGCGAGGTGGATCGCGCCTGCCGGAGTGTCTTCGAGCGGGCCGGCATCGCGGAGCACTTCCTGCATCGGACGGGCTACTCGATCGGGATCAACTTCCCACCCGATTGGGGCGAGGGGCACATCGCGTCACTGAGGGACGGCGATGGGTTCGTGCTGGAGTCAGGGATGGTGTTCCACGCCCCGCCCGGCGTGCTGATTCTCGGCGAGGTCGGCATCGGGTTTTCCGAGACCGTGATCGTCAGCGAGGATGGGCCGGAGCGGCTCAACACGGTCGAGCTGAAGCTGTTCGAGTGCGGCGTGGGAACCGATGCCGTGGGCGTAGCGACGTGATCGACCCGCAGGAGGTGGTCGAGCTCGTCAAGGCCCTCGTCGCGATGCCGAGCGTGACCGGAGACGAGGGGCCGGTGGGCGATCTGCTCGAGCGCCGGCTCGCGGAGGCCGGGCTCGAGACCGAGCTGCAGGCGGTCGAAGGCGCGCGCCGCAACGTCGTCGCCCGCCTGCGCGGCGGCGACGGGCCGACGCTGCTGCTCGCCGGCCACATGGACGTGGTTCCGTCCGGCAGCGGTTGGAAGACGGATCCGTTCGTCCCGCGGGTCGAGGGCGACCGCCTCTACGGGCGCGGGAGCTGCGACATGAAGGGCGGTCTGGCCGCCGCGGTCGTCGCGATCGCAACAGCGGCGCGGGTGGGCGTCAAGCCGCCCGGAGACGTCGTCTTCGCGGCGTTCGTCGGCGAGGAGGAGGACCTCGCGGGCGTACAGGCGGCGGTCGAGCGCGGGTTGCGCGCCGACATGGCGATCGTCGCGGAGCCGACCGAGATGGAGCTCGTCCGCGCTCACAAGGGGGCCGTCGTCTTCGAGCTCGCCGTGCGAGGGAAAGCGGCTCATGCGAGCACGCCCGAATCCGGATTGAACGCGATCGTGGCGGCCGCCGACCTGATCGGGGCGCTTGCGGAGATGGGGCGGCGAGTCCGCGCCGCCGAGCACCCGCTGCTGGGGGCGGGCAGCCTGACGGTCGGCACGATCCACGGTGGGACCCGGCCCTACATCGTGCCGGCCGAGTGCGTCATCGAGCTCGACCGCCGCATCCTCCCGGGTGAGACCGGCGCGTCCGTCCGTGCAGGGATCGAGCCGCTGCTGACCTCGCTCGAGGGCCGGTTCGGAGTCACCACGGAGCTCCGAGAGGTCATCGAGGCACTGCCTCTCGAGACGGCGAGGGACCACGCGGTCGTAGCACTGCTCGAGGCGGCGGCAGCCAAGCACGGGCCGGCACCGCGGGTGGTGGCCTGGCCTGCCGTCAGCGACGCGTCGGTGCTGGCCAATCAGGGCGGGGTCCCGACCGTCCTGTTCGGGCCCGGGAGCATCGTGACCGATGCTCACCAGGCGAACGAGTCCGTGTCGATCGAGCAGTGCGTGACGGCCGCGCGCATCTTCCTCGACGCGATGATGCTCCAGCGTGCGGGCGTCATCGGCCGTCCAGCCCGAGGAGCTGGAGCGAGTTCCGTCCGATGATCCCCTCGACCGCGTCCACCGGTATCTGAGGAAGCGGTGTACCGGCCGCAAGCGCGCCGGCGTCCCGCAGCGCCCGCTGTGTCGCCGCGATCGTCGCGAACGGGAAGTCGGTCCCGAACAGGAGCTTCTCCATGATCCCGTACTCGAGCGCGGTCACCAGTCCGTTGTAGAGCTGCCAGGGCCGCGTGTGGAGGCCCGAGATGTCGGTGTAGACATGCGGGTGCTTGCGTACGACGACGATCGTCTCTGCGATCCATGGATGGCCGAGGTGCGCGACGACGATCCGCAGGTCGGGGAAGAGGGTGGCGATCTCGTCGACCGCGATCGGGCTCGAGTACTTCAGCGGGCCTGCGCGCACGAACGAGGTCCCCTGGTGCCACAGGATCGGGATGTGAAGGTCCTGCGCCACGGCGAACACCCGCCGTGCCCGTTCGCCCGTGGGGTCGAAATCCTGGTAGATCGGCGCGATTTTGAGCCCGCGGAGCCCGAGCGCGGTGACGGCGTCAGCGAGCTGGTCCGGCGCCCGGGAATCGTTCGGGTCGACGCTCGCGAAGCCGATCAGCTTCTCGGGATGCTGGGCGACGTAGTCCGCGACGTACTCGTTCGGCACGACGACGCCGCACGCGGGGGCGTTGAACGCGAGCACGATCGCGCGCTCCACCTGCTCCATCGCCGCCCAGTGCTCCTCCGGCGTCACCGCGATGCGGAGCCCGTCGCCCCAGGCACGCACAGCGTCCTCGACGAAGGCGCCGCCGAGATGCAATCCGTCCTCCCAGACATGCGTGTGGCAGTCGACCGGCACGCGCTGCACGTCGCTGTCATCCATCGGTGCTCCTTTCGCCGACAAGGTCATGCCGCGAGTCGCCTCGCCTCGCGCTGCGGTGCAGCGATCCAATAGGCCACCACCGACAGAACGATCGGCACGACGAGTAGGCGCAGCCCCACGTCGTAGGTGCCGGTCGCGTCGCGCAGGAAGCCGGTCGCGGCCGCGCCGCTTGCCGCCGCGACGCCGGCGACCGCCTCGAGCGCGCCCAGCGCCGGCGCAAGCTGCGCCGGAGGAAAGAGGTCGGCGATCGCAGCGTTCTCCATCGTCAGGCCCAATCCGTGTCCGAGCCCGAACGCGACCGCAAACAGCGCGAGCGGCCAGAAGTACGGCGGCTGTAGCACGAGCAACATCGTGACGCCGGCGAGCTTGAGGGCGCCCGAGATCGTGTAGACGGTCACCCGCTGCAGCCCGATGGACACCCAGCCGGCGACCAGGCTTCCGATCGCCGACATGCCGAGCAGCACGGTCAATCCCACGGCTGCGGCCGTGGACGAGTACCCACTCTCCTCGGCGTGGCTGACCACGTGGACCGTGACGGAGCCGGCGTACCAGCCCATGAATGCATACGTGGCGGCAAGCGCGGCGAACGGCCTGCGGCCGTCACCCGCCGCTGGCAGCAGGTTGCGTAGGCGGACGGTTCGGAGCGTGAGGCTGCGCTCCGGCCCGGAGGAGTCCACCACGACGAGCGCCGCGAGCAGCGCCAGCGCCGCGAGCGCGATGATCCGGTAGGTCCAACGCCACCCGATCGCCGTGACGCCGGCCTGGATCGCCGGCGTAAGGGCGACGACGAGTGCGGAGGCGATCCCGATCATCAGGCCCAGATGCAGCCCGTACGAGCGCGGAAACCGGCGGCTGACGAGATCGACCGTCGGGACCAGTCCGAGCATCGCGGTGCCGAGGCCCACGAGCACGCCGTAGGCGGCGACCAAGATCGCAAACGACGGCGCGGCCGTCGTCGCGAGCAGGCCGAGCGCGAGCGCGACGGTGCCCGCGCGCATCACGGCCTGGGGACCGAACAGCGAGCAGGCCAGTCCCACGAACACGCACGATCCGGCGTAGATCGCGAATGCGAGGCTGAACGGGAGCGCGGTCTGACCGGATGACTCGCCGAAGTCTGCGATCAACGCAGCGAACAGGAGCGATTGGCCGAGCAGCAGGAGCCGGCAAAGGGTGAGGCTCGCCGCGGACGTGAGGATGAGCGGCACCGCGGCCGGTGCATGGCGGTCACGTTGCAATTATCAATCTCTTGTTGTGGCGAGTGACACTAACGACCCGCCTAGCCTCGGTCAAAGGCGACGGGCATTTCAATCGCTGATACGCCTTGACAGTTCTTGAAACTGCGCCCTAGGATCGATGCATGCGATCGAGCGCGAGCGACTCGGATCCCGCATCCCCGCCTGCGGGCGGGGCGCGCGTCGCGGTGATCGGTTGCGGCCGGATCGGCTCCGGCTGGGCAGAGGCGTTCGTGGCGGCGGGCCACGAGGTCGTGGTCCAGGACGCCGTGGCGGCCCAGCTCGACGCGCTAACGGCACGGCTGGCCGTGAGCGGGGGGGCCGTCGCGACGACGCAGGAGCCGTCCGAGGCCGTGCGAGGCGCGAGCCTGGTGATCGAGGCCGTTCCCGATGACAAGGACCTGAAGCGGTCCGTGTTCGGCGAGCTGGCTCCGCTCGTCGAGCCGGACGCGATCGTGGCAAGCAGCTCCTCGTGGGCGCCGATCAGCGAGCTCGTTCCCGCCGAGCTGGAGCAGCTGGCCCGGCGAGCGCTGGTCTGGCACCCGTTCAACCCGGCGAACCTGATCCCGCTCGTCGAGGTCGTCCCCGGGCCGCGGACGGACGCCGATGCCGTCGACGCGACGCTGGAATGGCTTCGCTCGATCGGCAAGCAGCCGGTGCTCCTGCGCAGCGAGGTCCCCGGATTCATCGGAAACCGGCTCCAGCTCGCGCTCCTGCGCGAGGCGCTCTCGCTCGTAGCCAGCGGCGTGTGCACGGCGATGGACGTGGACCGCGTGGTCTCGGCGAGCTTCGCTCTGCGCCTCCCGTTCATCGGCCCGCTCGCGAACGAGATCGTCTCCGGAACCGGATACGCCACGCCCGAGATGGAGCGCTATCTCTCGCACCTGGGTGAGATCGAGCAGCCGCTGGCGGTGGATGACGAGCTGCTGTCCGGCCTCGACGACCAGCTCGCCGGCATTGCGCTGGCCACCGACCGCTTGCAGGAGCTAAGGGATTCTGGGGTGCGGCGCATCGTCCAGCTCCGCACCGAGCTGCTGGAGACGTCGTGACGGCCGCCGCGGTCCGGGCGTCGGTGCTCGTGGGCCCGGAGCAGATCGTTCTCGACTCGCTGCCGCGTCCGCGTCTCGTCGGAAACGACCTCCTCGTGCGCGTCGTGAAGTGCGGCGTCTGCGGCTCCGATCCGGGCTTCTTCCGCGGCAAGTGGGCGCTGCCCTACCCGACGATCCTCGGGCACGAGATCGCGGGCGTCGTCGCGGACGCCGGGCCCGGTGGCCTGGAGCACCACGAGGTCGAGCTCGGTGACAGCGTCGTGCTCGAGTACCCGATCCGATGTGGCGCCTGCTGGTACTGCCTGACCGGCGACTACCGGTTGTGCGACCAAGGCCTCGGGTACGGAGGCCCGATCTCGGCCGCACAGGAGCCGGGCTTGTGGGGCGGCTACGCCGAGTACGTGTACGCCGGGCCCGGCTCGCTGGTGCACGCGGTTCCCGACGGGGTGGCACCCGAGGTTGCGCTGCTGGCCTGCGCGGTGGTGGCCAACGGAATCCGCTGGGTGCAGACCGTCGGCGGCGCGCAGATCGGCGATCACGTGCTCGTCCTGGGCCCGGGCCCCCAAGGCCTCGCGGCGGTCGTGGCCGCCGTCGAGGCGGGCGCGGCCGCGGTGACGGTCGTGGGGCTCTCGCGGGATGAGCGCCGGCTCGAGCTTGCGCGCCGCCTTGGGGCGACCCGCGTCGTCCTGGCGGACCAGGAGGACGTGGCGGCGGCCGTTGCGCACGAGGGTGGCGGGCACCTGGCCGATCTGGCGATCGACGTGGCCGGCGCGTCCGGCACGCTCGCGACAGCGGTCGACTGCGTGCGCAAGCTCGGCACGATCGTGCTCGCCGGGATGACCGGCTACCAGAGCACGGAGCTCGTGGGGGACCGGCTGATCGACAAGGAGATCACGATCCGGGGCGTCAACACCCACGACATGCGCGCCGTGGCCCCGGCGCTGCGCCTGCTCGCCGCGGGCAGGTACCCGCTCGAAGACCTGGTCACCCACATCTATCCGCTCGAGGCAGCCGAGGAGGCGATCGTCTGCGCCGAGGGCGGCCTGGCGGCGGAGCGGCCGGTGAAGGTGGTCATCGACCCGGCGGTGGGCGGATGAGACGGTCGTGGCGGTTCACCAACCCTTGGGACTACATGCGCCAGGTGCGCGAGGGCATGCCGCCCTTGATCATCAGCGTGGCGATCACCGGTGGCGCCCAGGGAAAGGAGGCGAATCCGAGCCTCCCTGAGTCGCCCGAAGAGCAGGCGGAGCAGACCCGCGACGCCTACGCGGCGGGCGCCAGCGTCGTCCACATCCATGCGCGCCGTCCCGACAGCCTCGGCCAGATGTCGTGCGACCCCGCGCGTTACTACCTGATCAACCGACTGGTCCGCGAGGCCTGCCCCGACATCATCATCAACAACACGGCGGGCGGCGACCTGGTCGACCTGGAGCCCACGAACGGTAGGAACGGGTGCTGTTGGGCGTGCATGCAGGCGAATCCCGAGGTGGTCGCGTTCGACTGCGGGCCGCTTGCCTACAGGTCGAAGCTGGCCCGGCGCGAGGCGCCGCTCGATGGACGCCCCGACGACGTGTTCGTCGACGACGTCTTCCACGTGCGCTTCGGTGAGCTGGAGCACCATGCGCCGGCTTGCGCAGGAGCAGGGCATCAAGCCCGAGTTCGAGATCTTCCACGCGGGTCAGTTCTGGCTGATGGAGCACGTCCTCGCGGCGGGCCTCGCGACGGAGCCGTACTGGGTGCAGCTGGTGATGGGCGTCCAGAACGGCAACTTCCCCACTCCGATGGACGTCCTCGACCTCGTCAACGCCCTGCCCGACGGCTCGCTGTTCAGCGTCATCGGCGTCGGCCCTCACCAGCTGCCGTTGACGACGCTCTCGATCCTGCTGGGCGGCCACGTGCGGGTGGGGATGGAAGACAACGTCTACTTCCGGCGGGGCGAGAAGGCCACGAGCAATGCCCAGTTCGTCGAGCGCGTAGTACAGATCGCGGGCGCGCTGGGCCGTGAGATCGCGACACCGGCGGACGCGCGCGAGATGCTCGGCATCTCGCCCGTGCCGTCGACGTACTCCGAGAACCGCCTGCGAGAGCTCGAGGCGCAGCGCGCGGCGGCGCCGGCTCGATGATCGCGAAGCTCGGCGACGCCGCTCCGGAGCTTTCCGCCGAGTCGTTCGTCGCGCGGACTGCCGTAGTCATCGGGGACGTGCGAATCGCCCCTGGTGCGAGCGTCTGGTACGGCAGCGTGCTGCGCGCTGACGAGGGTCACATCGAGGTGGGCGCGGTCTCGAACATCCAGGACAACTGCACCTTGCATTCGGACGACGCACATCCGGTCACGGTGGGGGAGCGCGTTACGGTCGGCCACAACGCGGTGCTTCACGGCTGCGCCGTCGAGGACGACGCGGTGATCGGCATCGGCGCCGTCGTGCTCGACGGAGCGCGGATCGGCCGTGGGGCGGTCGTCGCCGCGGGCTCGCTGGTTCCGCCCGGCCGCGAGATCTCGGCCGGCCAACTCGCCCGGGGCACGCCGGCACGGACGGTCGGGCCGGTGAGTGACGAGCTACGCGCAACGCTGGCGACGATTCCGGGGGCTTACCGCGAGCTGGGCGACGCGCACCGGCTGATACACGGTCCACCCAACGAGGAGGCAACTTGATGACCAGTGTGAGCGAGAGTCGCTCGTCCACCCTCGCGCAGAACGCGCGGCGAGTGATGCCTGGGGGCGTGAGCAGCGCGCAGCGCGTCGTGCCCGGGCTGGAGGACCTGGTCATCGTCGCCACGCAGGGCGCCACGTTCCGCGACGCCGACGGCAACGTCTACTGCGACTACCACGCGGCGTTCGGGCCCGCCATTCTCGGCTACTGCGATCCAGATGTCGACGCTGCCGCCGTCGAGACGCTCAGGACGGTCGGCCTGACGGGAGTCGGGCGGACGCCGCAGGAGATCGAGCTTGCCGAGCTGCTCGTCGAGCTCGTTCCGTCGGTCGAGTCCGTGCTGCTGACGGCGACCGGAAGCGAGGCGACGTTCCACGCGCTGCGGCTCGCTCGCGCGGTCACCGGCCGACCGCTCATCATCAAGTTCCAGGGCTGCTATCACGGCTGGCACGACTCGGTCGCGATGAACGTGATCTCGCCCGCCGACGCCCTGGGCGGCTACCACCTGCTGTCCACGGGCATGATGCCGGCGACGGTCGAGGCAACGCTCGTCCTGCCGTTCAACGACCTCGCGGCGGTGGAACGGACGCTGGCCGAACGAGGCGACGAGGTTGCCGCCATCATCGTCGAGCCGATCCCGCACAATGTCGGCGCGCTGTTGCCGCGAGAGGGCTTCCTCGAGGGACTGCGGCAGGCGTGCGACCGGCACGGGGCGATCCTGGTGTTCGACGAGGTGATCACCGGCTTCCGCCACGCCCTCGGCGGTTTCCAGTCGATCGTCGACGTGCGCCCCGATCTCACGACGCTCGGCAAGGCGATGGCGAACGGATATCCGATCGGCGCCCTCGCCGGCCGGCGTGACCTGATGGAGCAGTGCTCCTCCATTCCCGGCCGGCCGGTGTTCGTCGCCGGCACGTACAACGGCCATCCCGCCTGCGTGGCGGCGGCGATCGCGACGATCAGGAAGCTGCGCGAGCAGCCGGTGCACGAACACATCTTCCGGCTCGGAGAAAAGGCTCGGCGCGAGCTGACCGAGGCCCTCGCGGACGTGCCGGTCCCGACGGTCACGACGGGGTTCGGCTCCGTGTGGGTGACGTACTTCCTGGAGCCTCCGGTCGACGACTTCGGCGACCTCACCCGCAACGACGCCGAGATGTTCACCGGCTATCGGCGCCGGATCATGCAGGACGGGTGCTTCGAGCTGCCGCTGAACCTCAAGCGAAGCCACGCCTCGTATGCGCATACCGACGCGGACATCGAGAACCTCGTCGACGCGACACGGCGCGCCGTGCTGACGCTCATAGACGAGCGCGAGCGAGGCGGTCATTTCAGTGGCTGACAAGGATTGACAGTGGTCGCAAAGGAGGGAAGAATGCGCCCACATGGTTCGGAGGGACCCGTAGCGAGCACATGACCAAGGCGCTCGTCCTGCACGGCGTGACCAAGCGCTACGGGGATGTCCGGGCAGTGGACGGTCTCAGCTTCGACGTCGACGCCGGCGAGTTCCTCTCGCTCGTGGGGCCGAGCGGGTGCGGCAAGACGACGACCCTGCGGATGATCGCCGGCTTCATCGCGCCCGACGAGGGCGAGCTCGTGGTCGACGGCGTGGACATCAAGGGCGTGCCGCCGTCGCGTCGCGACATGGGGATGGTCTACCAGAGCTACGCGCTGTTCCCGCACATGACGGTGTTCAAGAACATCGCCTACGGGCTCCGGATGCGCAAGGTGCCGGGCTCGGAGATCGGTCCGCGCGTCGCCGAGGCACTGCGGCTGGTCGAGCTGCCGGACGTTGCGCAGCGGTATCCGAGCGAGCTGAGCGGCGGGCAGCAGCAGCGGGTCGCGCTCGCGCGCGCGATCGTGATCCAGCCGCGGATCCTGCTCCTCGACGAGCCGCTGAGCAATCTGGACGCGCGGCTGCGCAAGTCGATGCAGGTCGAGCTCCGGGAGCTGCAGAAGCGCCTCGGGATCACGACGATCTACGTCACCCACGACCAGGAGGAGGCGCTGACGTTGTCGGACCGGGTGGTCGTCATGGATGCCGGAACGGCAGCGCAGATCGACATCCCGGCGAACATCTACAACCGGCCGGCGAACCTCTTCGTCGCACGGTTCATCGGCAGCATGAACGTACTTCAGGGCCGGCTGGAGCCGGACGCGTCAGGGCGCGCGCGGTTCGTGTCCGAGACCGGTCTCGAACTGGGCGTCCAGCTTGCGGCGGGCAGCGGCGCTGCACCGATGGGGGCCGACGTCGGGATCCGACCGGAGCAGGTGGAGCTCCTCGACGCGGAGCCGGTGGACGGTTTGAACGTCGTGCAGGGGTCGATCGCGAGCGTCGTCTACACCGGCCCGCGGGTGCTGTACCGCATCGACCTGCAGAGTGGCGACCAGCTCTTCGCCGACCAGCCCAACGTCGTGGCCGTGCAGGTACGGGCCGTCGGCCAGACCGTGTTCTGCAGGCTGCGCCCGGATGCGCTCGTCCCGCTGACCGCGGGCGGCGTGGCCGGCGCGCCCGAGGCGACTCCCGTCGCGACCGGAGCGGCGCGCTAGCGCCCCGGCATGGCGACCCCGGCGCAGCTCACGGAGTCCGGCGAGCCGGGCGCAGCGCAGGTCGCACCGCCCAGGGCACCGCTCCCGGCATCGTCGGGACGCGCTGTGCGCCGGCGCGCGCTCGCGCGGCCAGGGATGGTGTTCCCGCTGCTGGCGACCTACGGCTTTCTCACCTTCGCCCTCTTCAACATGTTCGTGATGAGCCTGCGCCCGGTCGAGGGCGGCGTCATCGACTGGGATGCTCCGCTCGGGCTCGAGCAGTACCGGGCGTTCGTCACCGACTCGCACTACTGGCAGATCCTCCAGCAGACGTTCCTGACGTCGGCGCTCATCGTCTTGGTGACGATCGTGCTGGGCTACCCCGTCGCGCTGTACGTCGCCCGCGGCCGCCGCTTCAGCCTGTTTCTGGTCGCCCTGATCATCAGCCCGCTGCTGATCCCCTCGGTGATCCGGGTGTACTCGTGGGTGTACATCCTCGGCAACGCGGGCTTCGTGAACGAAACGCTGCAGCGCCTGGGCTTGCGGGACACGCCGCTGCAGATGGTGTACGCACCGCAGGGCGTCGCGATCGGGCTGGTTCACATCTTCCTCCCGTTCATGATCCTCTCGATCGTCGCGGCGCTTCGGAACGTCGACGCCCGCCTGGAGGAGGCGGCGCGCGGGCTCGGCGCGAGCGGCTGGCGCGCGTTCAGGACGGTGACGCTGCCGCTGAGCATCCCGGGAGTCGTCGCAGGATCGCTGCTGGTCTTCACGCTCTCGATCGGCTCGTACATCACGCCGGCGGCGCTCGGATCGCGTGACCTGAACTTCTTCGCGGAGACGATCTACGACACGTTCGTCGTCGGCGGCAATTGGGCTCTGGGCTCCGCAATGTCGTTCGTCCTCCTGGTGATGGCGGTGATCGTGCTCCTCGTCTACTACCGGCTGATGGAACGCCAGCTGGGAGCGACGCAATGAGTGCCGCGATCGCGCCGCGCGCCGCGGCCGCCTACCTGTCGCGCTGGTGGCTCGTGACGGTCGTCGCAGTCGTGATCGTCTATCTGCTGGTGCCGCTCGTGGCGGTGCTCGCCGGGTCGCTGACCGCCACGTCCTTCATCAAGCTGCCTCCGAGCGGGCTGACCCTGCACTGGTACGAGTCTGCGCTCTCCGATCCGGCGTACCTGGCAGCGATCAGGACCAGCCTGCTGACCGGCTTCGCCGTCATCCCGATCACGGTTGCGATCGGCATCCCGACCGCATACGCGATCACGCGCTTCCGCTTTCGCGGTCGCAGCCTCCTCACCATCATGACGCTGGCGCCGATCATCATCCCCGAGCTGGTCATCGCGATCGCGCTGTACCAGGTGTTCTTCAACCTCGGGCTCGGCAGATCGTTCGGCATCCTCGTGATCGGGCACAGCCTGATCTGCCTGCCGTTCATGATCCGGGCGATCACGGCAAGCCTCCGTGGCGTGGATCCGAACCTGGAGGAAGCGGCCCGCAGTCTCGGGGCGAGCGGCCCGAGGGCGTTCCTCTCGGTCACGATGCCGCTGCTCCGTGCCGGCCTATTCGCCGGCGCCGTCTTCGTGTTCGTGATCTCGCTGGACCTGTTCCTCGTCTCGCAGCTCCTGTCCGACCAGGCGACGCTCCCCGTGAAGATCTGGCAGGACATGCGCTTCGGCCAGACCCCCGAGACGATGGCGCTGGGCTCACTTCTGATCCTGCTCACCGTCCCGACGATTTTCGTAATCACAAAGACCATCGGCCTGGAGTCATTCTCGGGAATCGGCCGGGGGTAGAGCAACCGCGCCGCGGAAGGGAGGTCTGCCACTGGCAGCCGTCGGTTTCGTGCGCCCTTAGACAGGACTGTTGTCAGCCGAGTGAGGTGTGGAGATGAGGAGGTTGGACGTGCAGGACATGATGACCCGGAAGGACTTCGTCAGAAATGCCGCCTACATGGGTGCGGGTGCGGCGCTACTCGGCGTCGCCGGCTGCGGCCAGTCGGCGCCCGCAGGCGGTGAAGCGGCTGGGAGCTCGAAGCTCCGAGTGAGTGAGTGGGGCGGGGCCTTCGGAGCGCTGATCGAGGAAGTGGTCGGCCCGGAGTTCAAGCGCCAGACCGGGGTGGAATACGAGTTCGTGCTCGGCGGGAGCACGGAGGCGGGAACCAAGCTCCGTACCGAGCGCGCGAATCCGGGCCTCGACGTCGTGTACTGGGATCCGGCGTGGGCCGCGCGGATCGCGAAGGAGCTCGACCTGCTCATCCCGATCCAGGAGAAAGCGGAGCTGATCCCGAATCTCGGAGAGCTGGAGACCGGGTTCTTCGAGGAGGAGGTGTGGTCACCGTTCACCGTGGCCGCCTGGGCGAATGCGACGACGCTCCTGTATCGGGCCGACAAGATCGACAAGTCGAAGGTGAGCGGCTGGGACTCCTGGACGGTCATCCTGGATCCCGCCTACAAGGGCCACGTCACCTGGCCGGACGCCAATTACGGCTCGGGCTGGGGACTCATGATGCTCTCGATGATCGGCGGAGCCGGAACGATCCAGTCCGGGAAGCCGCACGACTTCCAGCCCGGCATCGAGCTCGCAAAGAAACTCGAGCCGCAGGTCGTCACGTTCTACAAAGGCGACGACGAGGCGGCCACGCTCATCAAGAGCGGTGAGGCGTGGTTGCGGATGGGCTTCATCATCGAAGCACCGGCTTTCCAGGGAGAGGGCGTCGACGTGCAGAACTTCCTGGACGTCAAGGAGGGACTGGCGCTCGCGAACGAGGCGATAAGCATCGTGCGCACAGGGCGCACGGAGACCGAGGATCTCGCGGCGAAGTGGATCAACATCCATCTCTCTCCCGAGGTGCAGTCGCAGGCTCCCAAGTACGGCTTCACCCCGATCCACAAGTCCGCGCAGGTGCCGCCGGAGTTCCGCAAGAACACGCTGACGACCGAGCAGCTCAGGGGCATGGAGGCGTTCGACTGGGTGTGGATGGGCGAGAACGGCCAGGAGCTGCAGGACGCGTGGGATCGCGCCCTCTCCTGACACTCGACGACGGGGCCCGGCCGCGCTCGCGGCCGGGCCAGGAAGGAGCGCGAAGCAATGAAAGAGCCGGTCCGCACGACCCAGGCGCCTGAGCCGAAGGGGCCGTATTCGCAGGGCGTGGTCACGAGTGGGCGACTGCTGTACGTCTCCGGCCAAGGACCTGTGGATCCGGCGACCGGCGAGTTCGTGGTCGAGACGGTGTCGCAGCAGGTCGCGCTGACGCTCAGCAACCTCGCCGCCGTGATCTCCGCCGCCGGAGGCGGCGTCGCCCAGGTCGTCAAGGTCAACGCATACCTGAGCGACATGCGGCATTTCGCCGAGATGAACCGCGTGTACGAGGACTTCTTCCCGGAGCCGCGTCCGGCCCGGACGACCTCCCAATCCGATCTCCCCGGGTTCGACGTGGAGATCGATGCCATCGTCGCCCTCGACGCCTAGGAGGACACCGCTTGTCACGTCTGATCCGCATCACACTGGAGAAGCGCCAGGTCTCGTGCGTCGCGCGGCTGCTCGACGATCTCGCGCCGGCGACAGCGCAGCACGTATGGGACGCCCTGCCGCAGGCCAGCGACGCCGTGCACGCCAAGTTCGCGTCGAACGAGGTCTACTGCCTCGTTCGCCCGCTTCCCGGAGAGCAGCCCGGGCTCGAGAACCCGACCCTGACGCCGATCCCGGGCGACGTCGCCTACTTCGACTTCCCGATCGGGATCCTGCCGCACGCGAGCCGCCGCGCGCTCGGCTTCGAGGGACTCGACCGCTTCGTCGACCTGGCGATCTTCTACGGCCGGAACAACCTGCTCTTCGACCCGGCGAACGGACCGGTGCCGGCGAACATCTACGCGTCGATCGTCGACGGGCTCGACGAGATGGCCGCCGCCTGCGACGACGTCTGGCGTAACGGGTTCACCGGCGAACGCCTGCGCTACGCCCGCCACGAGTAGACGCCGTCGTGGTCCCCGACTCGGTGCTCCCGCTGGCCGGTGTTCGAGTGCTCGACCTCGGCCACTACATCGCCGGACCGCTCGTCGGGATGCTGTGCGCGGACCAGGGAGCCGACGTGATCCACATCGAGCCGCCGGGTGGGCCGAGGTGGGACCATCCCGCGACCGCGATCCTCGACCGGGGCAAGCGGGTGATGCGGCTGGACCTGAAGACGCGAGCGGGCCGAGCGGCGACCCTTGCGCTGGCGGCCTCCGCCGACGTGCTGGTCGAGAACTTCCGTCCCGGCGTCCTCGAGCGCCTCGAGTTGGGGCCGGGCGAGCTGCACGCCCGCAATCCGCGGCTCGTCCACGTGTCGCTTCCCGGCTTCCCGTCGCGCGATCGGCGCCGCCGCACGTGGCGAGGGTGGGAGGGGGTGATCGCCGCCGCCACCGGCCATCTCTTCGACACGAGCTATCGCAAGCAACTGGTCGACGGCACACCGGTCTACACCGCGCTGCCCGTCGCGTCGATCTACGCCGCACTCCATGCGGCGACCGCGACGGCCCTCGCCCTGAGGCGGATGCTGCGGCTGGGCCTCGGCGCCCGCGTGGAGGTGCCGCTGTTGACCGCGGCGGCGTCGCCGCTCGGCTACATGGGCCTGAAGTTAGAGCCGCTGCCGCCGCGGTTTCGCTTTCTCGGCTGTGTCCCCGCGGAGGAGCTGCCGGGACTGCACGAGCTGCGACGTCGCGGGCAAAGCGACCAGGTCAGGGCCGTGTGGGAACGGTACGAGAGCCCGTTCTTCGGCAACCAGGCGTGTGCCGACGGTCGTCTCCTCTTCCTGTCGATCGGCGACTCGATGAGGCACGTCGATCGCCTGATCGATCACTTCCACCTGCGGAGCGAGCTTCTCGCGCGCGGGTTCGTCTTCGCCTGCCCATACCGTGACGAGACTGCGGCGACCACCGGCAGGAATCTCTACGACTGCCTGCGGCTGTCGGACGAGCGCCGGATCCACCTACGGACCCGGCTTGCGTCGATCTTCGCGACCAAGCCGGCCGAGCAATGGGAACGCGAGCTGGGCGACATCGGCATTCCGTGCGCCGTGCAGCGCACGACGCTCGAGTTCGTGCGCAGCAGCGCGGCGAAGGATGGCGGCCTCGTCTGCGAGGTGGATCTGCCGACGGGCGGGCGCATGCTCCAGCCGGCTCCCCTGGTCGACCTCGCCTCGGCGGGATCGGCGTACCGGAGCCCGATCGAGGGCGCGGTGCCGGTCGACGGGGCGTGGTGGTCCGCGGCGACCCGGATCTGGGAGCCGGTGCGAGCCTCGCGGTCGGCCGACGGCTCCGCGCTCGAAGACGTGAAGGTGCTCGACCTGACGAACGTCATCTCGGGCCCGGCCTGCGGCCGCACCCTCGCGGAGTACGGCGCGGACGTGGTCAAGATCGATCCGCCCCAGCCCACGCTGTCACCGTCCAGCAGCGTGCTCGTCGGCATCGACGTCAACCGCGGCAAGCGAAGCGTCCTCGTCGATCTTGCGAGCGGCCGCGGACAGGCGGTGTTGACCGCGCAGCTCGCGTCGACCGACGTCGTCATCTACAACGGGCCGGACGAGTCGCTGGAGTCGCTGGGCATCACTCCCGCCCGTCTCCATGACGTGAACCCGCGGACGATCCTGTGCCAGATCACCGCGTGGGGCGGGCTTGCCGCCGGCCGCCACAGCGGATATCGCGGCTACGACGAGGTGCTTCAGGCCGCGACGGGTGCCCAGACGCGCTTCGGCTCGTGCGCCGACCCGGTCGTGCACGGCTTCGCGTCGCTCGCCGACTACTCGACGGGCTACGCCGCGGCGTTCGCGACCGCGCTCGCGCTATACCGGCGCGAGATCACGTCGGAGGGGGACCACGCGCGCGTGTCGCTGGCACGCGGCGCGATGTACATGCAGCTTCCCTTCATGCACGACGGCGCGTCGCGGCAGCAGCCGGCGGAGCCGAGCGGCCAGGACGCCACGGGCGAGCACGCGCTGTACCGCATCTACTGTGCCGCCGACTGCTGGCTGTTCCTGGCGGAGCCGGACGGAGCCCACTGCCGGCCGGAGCTGATTCCCGAGCTCGCCCATGTGCTCGGCGCGCGCTCGGCAACGCACTGGGAGGAGCACCTCAACGCGCGCGGCATCGCCGCACACCGGGTCGTGACCCTCGACGAGCTGCGGAGCGAGACCGCGCGCGCGGCACGTACGTCGGAGCTGGACGCGCCACTCGACGAAGCCGGCGTGCTGTTCCTGCGCTTCGATCACCCGCTCGGGGGGCCCGTCGAGCAGCTGGCGCCAACCTGGGTGCAGTCCGAGTCACTGCCGATGCGGATGGGCGCTCCTGCGCCTCGGCATGGCCTGCATTCGCGGGTCGTGCTCGAGGAGCTCGGCTTCGCGCCAGCCGACATCGACGGGCTCGTCCGTGACGGCGTCGTCTCCGAGGGATGGATGGAGGACGGCAGCTATCTGCCCGCCTAGAAATCGCCTTGACGCGGCGAAACCACGGACGTAGGCTGACTGAAATGGACAATCACTCACCGCAACAGGCCGTGGGAGTTGTCTTCCCGCTCGACCCGGACGAGACCGAGGCGACGGCGCGCGCCGAGCTGGCGAAGCTCACCCCACGCCAACTCGACGTCCGGGTGGCCTTCCAGGTGATGCCGACCGCCGAGGACGGCGCGCCGCTGACGATCGACGCCGGCTTCGTCGAGGACGCCGGTGCGGACCCGATCGTCATCCGGCTCGCCGAGCAGCTCGTCGAGCGCGGGGCCGGCGCGGTGGCGCATGCCATCACGTCGGCGACGTTCGCCCGCGGCCGCAGGTGGGCGGAGGAGCGGTCCGAGCAGCTGAGCGGCATCCTCGGCGTCCCGGCCACGAGCACGAGCCTCGCGTCGATCGAGGCGCTGCGAGCGCTGGGGGTGAGCCGCGTGGCGGTGGCAACCCCGTATGTCGCGGAGGTCAATGACCGACTCGTGCGCTTCCTGGCGGAGTGGCAGATCGACGTGACGGAGCTCGTGGCGCTGCATCGCCCGACGCTGCACGCGACCACCCCGACGGCCGACATCCGTGCGGCAGCGGTCACCGCCGTCGAGCGTTCGCCGAATGCTCAGGCCGTGTTCATCTCGTGCACCGGCCAGAAGGTGGCGGACATCATCGAGGGGCTCGAGCGGGAGCTCGACCTCCCCGTCGTGACCGCCAATCAGGCCACCTTGTGGCAGCTTGCGCGCTTGGTGGGCGCGGCCCGCGCGGACGGGCCGGGAGCCCTGTACCGTTCCGCGGCTCCCGGGTGAGGAACGCGCGCGCTTGCCCGTGATCGCCCACGAGCGACTCCGGCGGATCTACGCCGCCGTCGCCGAGGCTCACGGAGCATCGCCCGAGGAGGCCGGTACGTTCGCCGCATGTCTGGTGCGTGCGGACCTGCGCGGCTATACGCGCCAGGGAATCGCGATCATCCCCTACTACCACCAGTTACTACGCGACGGCGTCGTCGAGTTCGGGCGAGTGCCGGTCGTCGAGCGAGAGGGGCCTGGATTCGCCGTCGTCAACGGACACCGCAATGTCGGGCAGGTGACCGGCACGATGGCGATGACGCGCGCGATCGAGAAGTCCCGGACCGCGGGGATCGGGATCGTGACCGTCGTGGAGTCCGGAGACTTCGCGATGGCCTCGGCATTCGCCCTCCAGGCGCTCGCAACCGACATGATCGGCCTGGCGATGAGCAACGGCTACCCGATCGTGGCGCCGTGGGGTGGGCGCGAGCCGTTCTTCTGCACCAACCCGATCGCGTTCGCGGTACCGACGGGGCAACAGGCGCCCCTCGTGATCGACATGGCGACGAGCCGCTACTCGATGGGCCAGGCCGTACGGGCGGCACGGGACGGAGCGCGCCTCGAGGGCGCGTCGGTCGTCGATGCCTCCGGCACGTACGGCGACGATCCCGCCGCCATCGTGATCGATCCGATGGCGCGCGAGTCCGCGCTCGACGGTGCGCTCCTCCCGGCAGGTCCGAAGGGGTTCGGGTGGATGCTGATCGTCGAGATCCTGGCCGGCATCCTGAGCGGCGCCGGCGGCTCCTACGTGAACCGCGACGATCCGGCACCCACTCCGCGCAGCCGCTTCGGGAACTGCTTCATCGCGATCGACGTTGGGCAGTTCCTCGACGTCGACCGGTTCAAGCGCGACATGGACGAACTGATCACCGCGCTGCGGCACGTCGCACCCGCGCGCGGTTTCGACGCGGTCCGCGTGCCGGGTCAGCGCTCCGCCCGGGAGTACGAGCGCCGGCTGGTCGAGGGGGTGCCGGTCCGCGACGACGAGTGGGAGATCGCCCTGGCGCTCCAGAAGGAACTCGGCCTCGACTTCAGCGCCGCTTGACCGTCGCTGACACCGTTGATAGCGTAAACGCAACGCCGTTGCATGTAGCGCAACGGCGCAAGGTCGGAGAGGAGTTACATGGAGCTCGGCCAGCTCGCCTGGGACTACACGAATCCGAGGGAGTACGTCCGGCGTGTCCGCCGGGGACTGCAGGACCTGCCGCCGCTGATCGTGACCGTGGCGATCACCGGCGCGATCCAGGGCAAGGAGTCCAACCCCAACCTGCCTGAGACGCCGGAGGAACAGGCGGAGTCGACGTGGCAGGCATGGAACGCCGGGGCGAGCATCGTCCACGTGCACGCCCGGCGGCCCGAGAACCTGAGCATGATGTCCCACGAGACCGAGCGCTACCGGGAGATCAACCACCTGATCAGGTCCCGTTGCCCGGACATCATCATCAACAACACGATGGCGGGCGATGTCATCGACAACGCCGCGGGCCACGAGGTGTTCGAGCGCGGCAGCCTGTACGCGCTGCCGGAGATGTCGGCCCTCGACTGTGGGCCGCAGGCCTACCGGCTCACGCTCAAGAAGCGGGAGGCCCCGCTCACCGGCAGGGACGAGGACGTCGTCATCGACGACATCTTCTACACCACCTACGGCGAGGTCGAGGAGCTGGCGCGCGAGATGGTGCGGCTCGGGATCAAGCCGGAGTTCGAGCTGTTCAATTCGGGCCAGTTCACGCTGATGGACGGCATCGTCGAGCAGGAGCTGGTGCCGCGACCGTACTGGGTGCAGTTCGTTCTCGGCGCCGAGAACGGCAACTACGCGACTCCCATGGACCTGATGGCGATGGTCCAGAGCCTGCCGCCGGACGCGCTGTTCAGCGTCATCGGCATCGGTCCCTACCAGCTGCCGCTGCACGCACTCGCGATCGTGCTCGGCGGCCACGTGCGCGTCGGGATGGAGGACAACGTCTACTACCGCCGCGGACAGCTGGCCACCAGCAACGCCGAGTTCGTCGAGCGCGTCGTGCGTCTGGCGAACGAGCTCGGCCGGCGCGTGGCGACCCCTGCGGAGGCGCGCGAGATGCTCGGGCTCTCGAGCACGCCGCGCGAGTACGACCAGTCCGCGCAGGCCGCCGGCGTGGCCGAGGCCCCCGCGGTCTAGGCGGACGTGGCGCCCATGCATCGCATCGGAGCGATCATTCCGCTCGATCCCGACGAGACCGAGACGCGCGCCAACGACGAGCTGACGCGGCTGACGCCAGAGGGCGCGAGGCTGCAGCTCGCGTTCCAGCCGGTTCCGGTGGCCGCCGACGGCACGCAGCTCCCGATCGACGCCGACTTCGTCAGCCGGCTCGGCGGCCAGCATGAGCTCGAGACGATCGCCGCCGAGCTGGCGCGCGACGGCGCGCGTGCGGTCGGCTACAACTGCACGTCGGCGTCGTTCGTGAACGGGCGGCGGTGGGCGCGGGAGCAGGCGCAGCGGATCGGTGACGCCGCGCGCATTCCGGCAACGAACACGTCGCTGTCGATGGTCGCGGCGCTCGAAGCGGTCGGGAGCGAGCGCGTCGGTGTGGCGACGCCCTACATCGATGAGCTGAACGAGCGGCTGACGGCGTTCCTCACCGATGCAGGCTTCGACGTGCGCAAGCTGGTCGGGCTCGGCCTCGAGCACAACCACTCGACGACCGACACTGCGGCGATCGCCGACGCGGCCCGTGCGGCGGCGGTCGATGACGTCGACTGCGTGTTCATCGCCTGCACCGGGCAGAAGGTCGCCGCCGTGCTGGAGGACCTCGAGTCCGAGCTCGGGCGGCCGGTGCTGACCGCCAACCAGGTGACGCTGTGGCGCGCCGATGCGCTCGCCGGCGGCAGCGGCCTGGCCGGCGTCGGGCGCCTCTACCGGCAAGGCACGCTCGGCTGACCCGCCGATGTCCGCTCCCAGTGTCCTGACGGCGCTCGACCGGACGCGTCCGCGCGCCGCGGCTGCCGAGGTGACGGCGTCGGTCGGTGCGCAGGCGCTGCTCGCGGCCGACCCGGCGACGGTGTGCTGGCTGACGGGCTACGTGACGCCGTTCGAGGCGGGGCCGAGCCCGTTCGCCCCCGCCAACCCGATCTGCCTGCTGGCGCTCGACGGCGTCGCGACGCTGTTGGTCTCGAGCGACGCCGATACCGCTGATGTGGATCCCGACGTCCGCATCGTCACCTACGAAGGCTATGCCTTCGAGGACATGCGGCCCGCCGATGCGCTGCTGGCCGGCCTTGCGCAGGCGGTCCGGCCCGAGGGGCAGCTCGCGGGCGAGACCGCCTACCTGCCGCTGTGTGCGACCGCCATCACGGACCAGCCGATCACGGACGTGACGCCGCAGCTGCAACGCTCGCGGGCCGTGAAGTCGCCCGGCGAGATCGCCGCCCTCCGTACGTCGATCGCCGTCGCCGAGGCCGGGCTGGCGGCGGCCGCCGAGGCGGTCGCGCCGGGAATGACCGAGCTGGAGCTGTTCGCGCTGGTCAGGTCCGCGATGGAATCGCGCGCCGGTTCGAGGCTCGACCTGTGGGCGGACTGCGTATCGGGACCCCGCACCGTGGCCGCCGAGGGTGGCCCGAGCGACCGCGTGCTCGGCGCTGACGACGTGGTCATCCTCGACCTGGTGCCGCGCGTGCACGGCTACTGGGGCGATTCGGCGACGACGTTCGCGCTCGGCGACGCGGAGCCCGAGGTCACCCGCCGGCTGGCCGTGGTCCGAGAGGCGCTCGGACGTTGCGTCGCCGAGATCCGCCCCGACGTGCCTGCCAGCCACGTCGACGACGTCGCCCGCGCGGTCGTTCGCGGGCACGGCTTCGACTACGCCCATCACACCGGCCACGGGCTCGGGACCGCGTACCACGAGCGGCCTCGCATCACGCCGGCGTCGACCGACGTGCTGGCCCCGGGGATGGTGCTCGCGCTCGAGGTCGGCGCCAACGACGAACGCCTCGGGTGCCGGCTCGAGGTGGTCGTCGCGGTTTCCGAAGACGGCTACGAGCTGCTCGCCGAGCCGAAGGACATCCCCGGCATCGAGGGCCATCCATGAGCATGCAATCCGTTCTGCGCAGGGCCGAGGCGGCGATCCCGGGCGGCGTCAACACGTCCTCCAGGCGGCTCCCGACGCCGCTCGCGTTCGCGCGCGCCGCGGGCTCGCGGATATGGGACGTGGACGGGCGCGAGTACGTGGACTACCACCTTGCGTTCGGCTGCCAGGTGCTCGGGCATTGCGACGATCACGTCGATCGCGCAGTCGAGCGTGCGCTCCGATCGATCGACATCATCGGCGCGGGCGTGACCGAGCTGGAGGTGCAGGCGGCGGAGAAGGTCAAGGAGCACGTGTCGAGCGCCGAACGGGTGCTGTTCTGTGTCACCGGGTCGGAGGCGACTGCGATGGCGCTGCGGTTCGCGCGCGCCGCGACCGGGCGCACGAAGATCGTCAAGTTCCAGGGTTGCTTCCATGGCTGGCACGACGGAGCGCTCGCGAACGTGATCACGCCCGAGGAGGGCGTGGACCGGGTTTTCCCGATGTCCGCGGGACTGCTCCCGGGAGCGCTCGACCACGTCCTGATCCGCGAGTTCAACGACGCGCAGGCCGTGAGGGACGTGTTCGCCCAGGAGGGCGACGCGATCGCCGCGGTCATCCTCGAGCCGATCCCGCACAACGTCGGGTGTCTGCTGCCGACGTCCGAGTTCCTCGATGCGCTGCGCACGTGCTGCGACCGCCACGAGGCGGTGCTCATCTTCGACGAGGTCGTCACGGGCTTCCGCCACGGCCTCGCGGGCTTCGAGGCGATCGGCGGTGTCCGGCCGGACCTGTCGACGTTCGGCAAGGGGATCGGGAACGGCTACCCCGTCGCCGCGGTGTGCGGGCGGGCCGACATCATGGAGCAGTCCGCGACGGCGGGGGGCGGAGCGCTGTTCGCCGGCACGTTCAACGGTCATCCGGTCGGCATGGCCGCCCTGCTCGCGACGATCGAGCGCCTCGAGTCCGGCGACGTGTACGACCACATCTTCTCGCTCGGCGAGCGGATGCGCTCCGGGCTCACGTGGGCATTCGAGGACACCGGCGTCCAGACGTTCGCAACGGGGTTCGGGTCGCTGTTCGTCCTGTACTTCCTCGAGGGCCCGGTGCGCTCATACCGCGACCTGCTGCGCAACGACGTGCCGAGGTTCGTTGCCTTCCAGCAGGGGATGATCGATCGCGGGATTTTCGTCCTGCCGCTCAACCTCAAGCGCAGTCAGGTATCCGCCGCGCATACGCAGGGGGACGTGGATCGAGCGATCGAGACTGCCGCGGACGTGGCCCGTGCGATGCAGGTCGCCGAGGTCCCGGTCATGGACGGGTCATGAATCGGCGGCGGCTGGGAACGCTGGGTCCTGAGCTCTCGGCGGTCGGCTACGGAGCGTGGGAGATCGCCGGGCGCGTAGACCGCGAGGAGCTTCCCGGTCCGGTGGCGATCGACGCGATCCACGCAGCGCTGGACGCGGGGATCGACTGGATCGACAGCGCGGAGACATACGGGGCAGGCAGGTCCGAGCGCCTGGTCGGCGCGGCGTGCGCCGAGTGGGAGGGCGACGTCCGCGTCGCGACCAAGCTCGCCCCGATCCCCTCCAGCTCGGGGTCGGGCTTCGAGCCGTGGCAGATCGCCTGGGGCGTGAGACGCAGCCTGCGGCGCCTGCGACGCGGGCAGATCGACATCTGCATGCTGCACTGGCCGGATCCACACGTCGACCTTCGCCGCACGTGGGAGGCGCTCGCGAGGCTGGCCGACGACGGGCTCGTCGGCTCCATCGGGCTCTCGAACTTCCCACGCGAGCTCGTCGAGACGTGCGAGGCGATCCGCCACGTCGACTGCCTCGAGGTCGAGTATTCGCTGCTCAATCGGACCGAGGAGGAGCTCATCGCCTGGGCGGGCGACCAGGGCATCGGCGTGATCACCTACGGCGCGCTCGCCTACGGCCTTCTGACCGGCGCGCGCCGGTCGGCGCCGCCGCAGCTCGACTGGTACGACTGGCTGTTCGCCCCCGATCGGCTGCCGGCGAACCTCGAGCTGGCGGACGCGGCCGGCGCGATCGCACGGGACGCGGGCTGCACGGCCGGCCAGCTGGCGCTGGCGTGGGCGATCCACCAGCCGGGCGTCGCCGTCACCCTCGCCGGCAGCACGAATCCCGCGCACGTGCGCGAGAACGCCCTCGCGGGAGCCCTCGCCCTCGACGCCGACGCGGTGGACCGCCTGCGCGCGCTCGCGCCGGCGGCCGAGCTGGGGGAGAGGTGAGCCGCTTCCGGCTGGCGCTGAGCTGGCAGGCAACACAGGAGGAGCAGCGCCTCATCACGGACCGGCTGCCGCAGGACGTCGACGTTCGGGCGCCGGCGAGCTCGCGGTCGTACGATCGCCACGTCTGCGACCCGGCGGAGCTGATGCGGATCGCCCGCGACGCTGACGCGATCATGGGCTGGATCGTCCCCGACGCGGTGATCCGCGAAGGTCGCGAGCTCGTGCTGGTGCAGGCGCTCCACGCCGGCGTGGATCATGTCGACTTCGAGCTCCTGCGCTCCCGCAGCATCAGGCTCGGCAACGTCGCCGGCGCCAACGGGACGGCCGTCGCCGAGCACGCGATGGCGCTGGTCCTCGGGCTCGCGAAGCGCCTCCTCCAGAACCACGCGGCCGCGCGCGAGTCCCGCTATCTGCCCCTGTGGTCGGGACGCGACGAGAGCGTGCAACTGGCGGGCAAGGCAATGGCGGTCATCGGGCTCGGCAACATCGGGCGCCGGGTCGTCGGCCACGCCGCGGCGTTCGGGATGTCCGTCGTCGGCGTCGTGCGGCCGGGCGCCCCGGCGCGTGACGCCGGCACGGAGTCGGTTCGCCCACTGACCGAGATCGACGACGTCCTTCGCGCGGTCGACGTGGTCGTCGTCTGCGCGCCGTTGACGCCCGAGACGCGGCATCTCATCGGGGCACCGCAGCTGGCCGCGATGAAGCAGACGGCGCTGCTCGTCAACGTCTCGCGTGCGGAGCTGATCGACGAGGCGGCGCTCGCCGAGGCGCTCCGAGCCGAGGCGATCGGCGGGTACGCCGGCGACGTCTGGTGGTTCTACGAGCGCGGGACGGTCGGTGCCTACTACGGCTTTCCGTCGATGCTCGGCGTCCACCTGCTCCCGAACGTCCTGGTATCCGCCGATCGCGCGAGCAACACCCCCGAGGTGCGGCGGGCGATGATCGTCATGGGCGCCGAGAACGTCGCGAGCTTCATCGGCGACGGGACGCTTCGAGGCGAGGTGGACACGGAACGCGGCTACTGACGGTGGCACCGACGGCCCGGTCCGCGGGGGAGGCACCGGCGCGGTCTTCCGTGCCGGGAGTCGCGCTGGTCCTCGTGTCGTCGACGATCTTCGCGACGGCCACGATCGGAGCCAAGCTAGCGACCGAGGAGGGCGGCCTGACGGTCGGCGGGCTCGTTGCCGCGCGGCTGATGCTGAGCGGCGCCGTGCTGTGGGCGGCGGTGCGCGCCACGAACGTCTGGCCTCCGCCACTGCCGAGCCGCACGCTGGCGCTACAGGCGCTGGTCGGGCTCTGCTACGGCGGACAGATGTTCCTGTTCTACTGGGCGATCACGCGGATGCCGGTCTCCACCGCGTCGGTGCTCGTCTTCACCTATCCGATCATCGTCATGGGCGTCGCGGTGACTGCTCGCCTCGAGGGGTTCGAATGGCGTCTGGGCGCTGCGTCCGTCGTCGCCGTGGCGGGCGCGGCGCTCGTGATCGGCTGGTCGCACGCCGAGTTGGACCCGGTCGCGCTGCTCGCGGTGGCCGCCTCGACGCTGCTGTATGCGCTCTACGTCGTTTGGGCGAGCGCGCTCGACGATGCGGTGCACAGCCTCTTGACGAGTGCTGTCGTCGTGACGAGCGGCGGCGTCGCGTTCGTCGCCACGCTGGTCGCCTCGGGTGCGGCATGGGGCGAGCCGACCGGTCTCGGCTGGGCGCTGATCCTCTACCTCGGGATCTTCGCGACGCCAGGCGGCGTGCTCGCGTTGATGAGCGCGCTGCATTTCGTGAGCGCCTCGATCGCCGCGATCGTCACGACGTGGGAGCTCGTGATCGTGCTGGCGCTCGCGACGGTGCTGTTCGACGAGGATGTCACTGCAGTGCAGGGCGCGGGCATCTTCCTGATCGCGTTTGCGGTCGGGATCGTGCTGCTCCGGCGCCGCCCCGCGGGCTTGACTTAACCACCGAGGTCTGGCAGGCTCGTCGCAGTCCACGCAACGCCGTTGCGCTGTGCGCAACGGAAAGAGGGAGCGAGAAGGAGGGCACATGGAGTTCCTGCGTAGCCGGCGCATGCTCACCCTTGCCGTGACCGTGGCGGTGGCCTTGGTCAGCGGCCTGCTCGTCTCTTGTGGCGGGGACGACGACGCATCCGACAGCGGAGACTCTGCGAGCCGCGGCAGCGGGAAGCTCGTCGTACTCGGCTCCGGCGGTCAGTACTTCCGCGGCCTGCAAGTCGCTTACCTGCAGCCGTTCGAGCGCGACACCGGGATCAAGGTCGAGCTGGTCGAGGGCGGCGACGATCCGATCGCGCAGCTGCAGGCGCAACAGCAGTCCGGCAACGTCCTGTGGGACGTCGTGGTCTGTAGCCCGAACACCTCACTGTCGTTCCCCGACCTGTTTGCGCCGATCGACACCCAGATCGTCAAGTCGACCGACGACTTCGCGGTCGAAGGCGGTCTCGGCGAGAACCGGGTGCTGCTGGACCTCGAGGTGTTCCCGATGTTCGCGTTCCGCACCGACGTCTTCAAGGGCGAAGGCCCGCAGTCGTGGGCCGACTACTACGACGTCGAGAAGTTCCCGGGACCGCGCGGCGCACCCGACCTCGGGCTGGACTCGGCGTGGCTGATGCCGGCCACGGCCCTGCTCGCCGAGGGTGTGGCTCCGGAGGATCTCGTGCCGTTCGACCTCGATCGGGCGTACAAGAAGCTCAACGCCGTCAAGGGCGACATCCGCGCGTTCTACGACGGCTTCTCAGCGGCCCAGGACCTGCTGCGCTCGAAGGAGGTCGTGATGGCGATCATGACCGACGCGCGCACGACGGCGCTCGCGATCGACGGCCAGCCCGTGAAGGGCGTCTTCAACCAAGGGTTCCAGTACCGCGCATCTTTGTGCACTCCCAAGGACGCCCCGAACTCGGCCAACGCGATGCGGCTGTACGAGTACATTCTCTCCCACCCCGACGAACAGGTGACGTGGTCGACGATCACTTACTACCGTCCCCCGACGAACGCCGGCTTCGACGCGGTCAAGACACAGGTGCCGGAGGTAGCGGACGCTATCTCGTATGACACGTCTTCACTCGTGCCGGATTCGGACGAGCTGCTCGGGTACATACAGGAGAACTCCGACGAGCTGCTGAACCGCTGGAACGACTACCTGCAGGGGTAGGCGGCCGGTGATCGCGATGGCCACGGGGATGGCAGGCGGTCGTCGCCGCGGCCTGCGGAACCGGGACCCGGTCTACGGCCCGCTCCTGCTCGCGGCGCTCTCCGCGCCGTTCGTCCTGCTGATCGCGTTCGGCATGATCTACCCGCTCGTGGGCGCGGTCCACGGGAGCATCGTCGCCGGCGACGGGACCGGGAGCGAGTACACCGCCGTCGTCGGCAACGACGTCTTCTGGATCGTCCTGAGGCGGACGTTCGAGAGCGCGCTGACCGTCGCGCTGATCTGCGCCGTCATCGGCTACTTCATCGCCGAGATGATCGCGTCGGCGCCGCGCTGGCTGCGCCCCGTCCTGCTCGCGGCCGTGATCATCCCGCTCTGGAGCAGTTCGGTGGCGCGCAGCTACAGCTGGCTCGGTGTGTTCCAGCGCGACGCGATCGCGGACGACGTCGCTTCGCTGTTCGGGCTCGGTCCGCTCCAGTTGCTGTTCACGAGGCCGGCGGTCGTCGTCGGGATGGTCCACGTCATGCTGCCGTTCCTGGTCATTCCCCTGTACGCCACGCTGATCAGGTACGACCAGCGGTTGTCGCAGGCGTCGCTCAGCCTGGGCGCGGGCCGGCTGCGCACGTTCATGGCGGTCAAGCTGCCGGTGATCGCGCCCGAGGCGGCCGCAGCCACGGTGGCTGTGTTCATCCTCTCGCTCGGGTTCTACATCACACCCGCGGTACTGGGCGGTCCGAGGGCGTCAATGATCAGCAATCTCATCTACGACCAGGTGTTCACGCGGTTCGACATCGAGCGCGGATACGCGATCGCGGTCATCCTACTCATCACCACCCTGGCAGCAGCGCTCGCCGCGGCCGCCGTGCTCGGTGTCATGCGCAAGAGGCGGGCGTGAGTGGCATGGACGGCGCGGGGCAGCGCTTGGTGAACGTGCTCGGCGGCCTCGGCCTGGTGTTCCTCGTCGCTCCGATGGCAATCGTCGCGCTCGCGTCGCTCGACCCGGGCAACTACTTCCAGTTCCCGCCGCAGAGCCTCTCGCTGCACTGGTACGACGAGCTTCTGTCGGATGAGAGCTGGACGTCGGCGATCCGCTTCACCCTGGTGGTCGCATCGCTGTCGGCCGTCTTCGCCACGCTCGTCGGCGCGCTCGCCGGTGTGGCGATCGCGCGCCTACCGCCGGCAGCGCGGCGCGTTGCGTACGTCGTCGTCGCGGCGCCACTCGCAATCCCTCCGATCGTCATCGCGATCTCGCTCTATGGCGTGGCACTGCGACTGCGCCTGGTCGGGAACACGATGAGCTTCGTAGTGGCCAACGCACTGCTCACGGCGCCGCTCGTGGCGCTGCTCGTCGCCACGGCCACGCTCGGGGTCAACCGGCAGCTCGAGTACGCGTCGCTGGCCTGCGGCGCGGGACCGCTCCGAACGCTACGCGCCATCACCCTCCCGATGATCGCGCCGGTGGCGCTCGCCGGCGGGACGCTGTCGTTCCTGCTGACGCTCGACGAGGCGGTGATCTCGAGCTTCCTCGTGGGGCCCGGCCACACGCCGGTCGCCGTCAAGCTGCTGCTGCACATCGAGACCGGGGCTTCGCCGATCGCCACGGCGGCGTCGACGTTGCTGATCGTCGGCTCGATGACGGTCGTCGCGATCGTGGTCCTGCTGCGCAGCGCGCGCGTGCTGCTCGGGGCGTCGGCGCCCGCGGCGGCGGTTGCCGCGCCGCCGAGCGTGACCGTGAGCGAGGGCGCGCGGTGATCGCACGCAGGATGGCCGCCGTGGAATTCGACGGCACACGCAATCCGATCTCAGGCACAGGACCGTCCGGCGGTCCGCGCGGCGATCTCGGCGCGATCCAGCTCGAGCAACTGCACAAGGTCTACGGCAAGGACGTGCACGCGCTGCGCGGCATCGACCTTACGATCGGCGACGGCGAGTTCATCACGCTGCTGGGCCCGAGCGGCTCCGGCAAGTCGACGTTGCTGATGGTGATCGCCGGCTTCGAGCAGCCGACGCGCGGCCGCGTGCTCGCGCGCCACGAGGACATCACCGCACGCGCGCCGCACCGGCGGAACTTCGGCGTGGTGTTCCAGAACTACGCGCTGTTCCCCCACATGACGACCCGCGAGAACGTGGCCTACCCGTTGAAGGTCCGGCGGGTGGCGCGCGCGGACGTCGACCGGCGGGTCGAAGAGGTGCTCGACCTCGTCGGGCTGGCCGGTCTCGGCTCCCGACGGCCGTCCCAGCTCTCGGGCGGCCAGCAGCAGCGGGTGGCGCTCGCCCGTGCCCTCGTGTACTCACCCGACCTGCTGCTGCTCGACGAGCCGCTCGGCGCGCTCGACCGTGCGCTGCGCGAGCGGATGCAGCTGGAGCTCATGAGCGTCCACCGCACGGTTGGTTGCACGTTCCTCTACGTGACGCACGACCAGGACGAGGCGCTGGCCATGTCGACGCGGATCGTCGTCATGCGCGACGGCGTGATCGAGCAGGTCGGCACCCCCGAGGAGGTCTACTTCCAGCCCGCCACCCGGTTCGTGGCCAGCTTCGTCGGCACTGCCAATCTGTTCACGGGAACGATCGTGCAGTCGCAGGGCACGAGCTGTCGCGTGCGGCTCGAGAACGGTGTGGTCGTGGCCGCTCGCAGCAGCGGCCCGCACGCCGCCGGCGCGCCGGTCACGGTTCTGGTGCGGCCCGAGCGCGTGCGCGTGTCGACGGGAACACCGGACGGCGACGGCGATTCGTCGGCCCTCGAGGGCCGGATCGCCGAGGGTGTGTTCGTCGGCGGCCGCCGACGCTACGTGATCAGCACCGCGATCGGCCCGGTGGAGGTCCACGCCGCAGACGCCGTCGCGGATGCGGATGCCCCGGTCTGGCTTGACTGGGTCGAAGAGCACGCCTTCGTCATGCCGGCCGCGGACGACGGTATGCCACGGTCGTGAGCGGGCGGACTTCAGATCGTGCCGACATGCGCCTGGAAACCCATCCTGCGCGAGATGCGCTCGCCAGTCTCGACCACCAGCGGCGCGATCTCGTTCACGCGCGCGAGGGCCAGCCGGTGCTTCGGTCCGGCCACCGAGACGGCACCCAGCAGGCGCGCCTCGTGACCGAAGATCGGCGCGGCCACGCAGTAGATCTCGTCCTCCTCCTCGCCGAGATCGATCGCGAACTGCCGCTCACGGACCAGCGCGATGTCCTCCCGCAGCGTGTCGTGCGACGTGATCGTCGACTCGGTGTAGCGCGTGAGCACGAGGCCATCGACGATCGCGTCCGAGTCGGGCACGAACGCGAGCATTGCCTTGCCGAGAGCCGTGCAGTGCAGCGGTCCGGCCTGGCCGATGTGCGACCGCATCTGCACCGGATGGCCGGACGAGATCTTGTCAATGTAGATCACACGGTTCTGGCCGAGCACGCCCAGGTGCACCGTCTCACCCGATTGGTCCCCGAGCCACTCGAGATCCTCACGCGCGCGCCCGCGCAGGTCGAGCCGGCTGAGCACCGCGCCGGCGAACGTCAGCAGGCCGATGCCGAGCTTGAACCGGAGCTCGGATCCCACCTGTTCTCGCTCGACGAGCTGGCACTCCTCGAGCGTGCGGAGAAGCCGCAGCACAGTGGTCTTGTGAACACCGATACGCGCGGCGAGCTCGCCAAGCGTCGCAGGCTGCTCCCGCAGCATGTCGAGGACCTGGTATGCAGTCAGCACAGATCTCACCATAAGCGGGCTCCGCCTTGCAGGAGCATATCACGAGCCGACCAGGCTCTCTTTGGCGGATGTGACAGATGTGGAGTGAAAGTAACGGTGCAATGTGTGGAGGAGCGATACGTGCTCGCGGAGCGGCTGTCACCATCAGAGAATCAAACACGTTTTCACCTGCGTGACAACAAGATGTCAGACGAGGCGCGCGAGTTTCTGACAACGCACGGGTTCGTGGTCCACGAGGCCGTGTTCGACGCCAACGAGCGCGCGTCGCTGCTCGAGGCCGTCGACGCTGCGGTTGCCGCCACGGACGGCAACCATCCGGACGTGACGATGGGAGTGGCGCCCGACGGCACGCCGCGCGCGGGCCGCGTCTACCGCCTCGCGGAACACGTACCTCTGGTCGCGCGGCTTGTCGACGACCCACGAGTGCAGGCGCTCGCCGAGCTGTGCCCGGGAGCAGGGCGGCTGATGACCGGACATCGCTCGGGTGTCGTCTACCAGGACAAGTGGCCGGATCCCGGGAGCGGCTTCCGGGGACTGCGCTGGCACGACGACTACGACACGCCTGAGTACGGCCGCACGCTGACCGTCGGCATTTACCTCGATCGGTCGACCCAGGGCAACGGCGCGATGCGGGTCGTGCCTGGCACGCATCGCTCCGGCGATCGGTCCGAGATGCCGACGGGGACCGAGACGCACGCGGACGAAGTCGCGGTCCTGGCCGAGCCCGGTGACGTCACGGCCCATCTCAATGGCCTCTGGCATTGCTCCCCGGCGGGCTGGCTCGGCGGTGACGAGGGCAGGCGGCGGGTCGTGTACTTCACCTACAGCGAGAAGGAAACGGACGGGCTGCCCGCGGAAAGCCCGGCGGACTATCGCGCACAGGTCGACCTGTAGCTGCGATGGCGACCGCTCCCGCATCCACGATGGGCGTGCGCGAGACCGGCATCGGCATCGTCGGCGATCGATCGCCGACGGAGATGATCGCGTTCGTCCGGGAGATCGAGGCGCTCGGCTTCGGCGACCTGTGGATTGCTGACGAGCGGTTCTTCCGGGACGTCTACTGCTGGCTCACGGCAGCCGCTCTCTCGACGTCCTCGATACGGATCGGGAGCTGCGTCACCGATCCGTACATCCGCCACCCGGCGCTCACCGCCACGGCGATTGCCACCGTCGACGAGCTCTCCGGCGGACGCGCGGTGCTGGGCATCGGCGCGGGGATCAGCGGGTTCGCAGCGCTCGGCATCGAGCGCCGGCGGCCGGCGCCGGCGATCCGCGAGGCCGTGCAGGTGATGCGCGGCCTGTGGCGTGGCGAGGTCGTGAGCCTCGACGGCGACCATGTGTTCGTCAACGAGGCGAAGCTCGATTTCCCGTGCGCGCGCGAGGTCCCGGTCTACGTCGCCGCGCGCGGCCCGAACGTGCTGGCCGTCGGCGGCGAGGTCGCCGACGGCGTGCTCGTCGGCACGTTCGCGTCGCGCGCCGGCCTCGAGTACGCGCTCGGCCGTGTCGCACACGGCGCGGCCAGGGCCGGGCGCACGCTGGACGACATCGATCTCACCTCCTGGCTGTACGTGAGCGTCGACGACGACGCCGAGTGCGCGCACCGCGCCGTCAGGCGGGGCGTTGCCGTAGCACTCTCGGGCACGCCGGGCCCTGGTCGACCTGATCGACCTCGAGCTGCCGCGGGCCGTTCGCCGCCTGCTCGACGAACGCACGTATGCGCTGTCGAACATCGACGAGCTCGCGCGGCAGATCCCGCCGGAGCTGCTCCAGCACTTCGCGGTCAGCGGCACCGTGGAGGATGTCAGGCACGGGCTCGAGACCGTGGTGGGAATGGGCCTGAACCGGCTTGCGATCTGGCCGTTCATCCCGGAGGACGGCGACGAGCTGCGCATGCTTTCGACGCTCGCGCACGACGTGATACCGATGCTCGCGACCGAAGGAGATCGAAGTGCCTGAGCCACACGTTGCGGTCGTGACAGGGGCGCTCGGCGGCCTCGGCAGGGCGATCTGCGAACGCCTGACGGCCGACGGGATGCAGACGTTCCCGGTCGACCTCCACGGCCCGGAATGCTACGAGGCCGACCTCACGACGCGGGAGGGCAACATCGAGATGATCGAGGCCGCGCTGGAGACGCACGGCCGCCTCGACGCCCTGGTCCTGAACGCCGGCGCCCAGTACCTCGCGCCGATCGACGAGTTCCCCGAGCGCGAGTGGGATCGGCTGATGAACCTCATGGTCAAGGGACCCTTCCTGGCGGTTCAGGCGGCCTGGGAGGCGCTGGGTCGGCGCAGCTCCGGCAGCATCGTCGTCACCGCATCCGGCTGCAGCTTCGTCGGCGAGGCCTACAAGGCTGCCTATGTCGCCGCGAAGCACGCGGTAAACGGCCTCGTCAAAGTCGCGGCACTGGAGGGCACCGCTCGAGGCATCCGCGCGAATGCCGTGGCGCCGGGATGGATGATGACCGGAATGGTCGAAAGTCAGCTCGCCGCGCAGATGACGCTTCACTCCGCCTCTCGCGAGGAGGTCCTCGCCAGGATGGCGGCGGACATGCCCGGGGGCAGGTTCGTTGAAACAGCCGAGGTCGCGCGAGTGGTGGCGTTCCTCGCGTCTCCCGCCTCCTCGGGCATCAACGGCACCTGCTTGCCCGTGGACCTCGGGGCACTGGTCTCCTAGGCCAGAAGCGAAAGGAGAGACCGATGACGGCGACCGGCACCGAGCAAATTCGCCGCGAGTGGCAGCGTCGCTTCGACCGCGCGACTCCCGAGAAGGTCATCTGCGTTGGCCTCAACTACCGCGACCACGCCGCCGAGTCCGGCGCGGAGATACCCGCTCGGCCGCTGCTGTTCGGGAAGTTCGCCAACGCGCTCTGCGGGCCTGGCGACGCGATCGTGCTCCCCCCCGAAAGCCGCCATATCGACGCGGAGGCCGAGTTGGCTGTCGTCATCGGCCGCACGGCTCGTCACGTCGACGTCGCCGACGCCCTCGAGTACGTGGCCGGCTATACGTGCGCCAACGACGTGAGCGCCCGAGACCTGCAGTTCAGTGAAGGTCAATGGCTCCGCGGTAAGGGGTTCGACACATTCTGTCCGCTGCTGCCCACGGTGGTGCCCGTGTCGGAGCTAGGGGACGGTGACGGCCTCCGGGTTGTCCAACGTCTCAACGGCGAGGCACTACAAGATGGGACGACCAGCGACATGATCTTCGGCGTTCGGGAAATCGTGGCGGATGCGTCGACGGTCTTCACGCTGGAACGTGGCGACGTGATTCTGACCGGCACGCCGGCAGGGGTCGGCATATCCAGGAAACCCGCCGTCACGTTGACGGACGGCGACGAAGTCGAGATCGAAATCCAAGGCATCGGTTTCCTGAGGAACGCGGTTGTCCGCGTCGGCGGGCAACCTGAATCAAGACCCAGCGCGGTGTAGTTGCAACGACGCACAGGGTGCATCTGCAACCGGCCTTGACACTCGGCGATTCACCCGGCGCCGGACGTCGACGGCCGCGAGGTCATGCGACGGCGCGGTCTCGCTCGTGCAGGAACCGGTGACAGCGTCGTCGGATCAATCGAGTGGCGACTCGAACTCGACCCCCGCACGAACCGCGGCACGCACATGTACCACAGGAGGGAGCTGGTCCGGCGAGTCCGCTCGGCGGCTTGCCCTTCACGGTGCTGTCAGCGAGGCTCAGCACGAAAGCAAGAACAACGTGGCCGGCCGACCCTCGGCACGGTCCTGAGCCAGGAGAGCACGTGACTTCGCTCTTTGGTGACCGACGCTTCTGCCACTCGGCCTTTCCCGTCAGCGGATGACGGCGCCGTCCTCGCCATGACGGTTCGCAGCGGCAGCGACCATCATCGTTGTCGAACGCCGCGCAGCGAAGCTGGTGTGCGGCGTACACACCCGGCGTTTTGAGTCTTGCGCCAGTTCGCCATAGCGCTCCTAGTCGGCGGTCCTCGAAACTCGCCCCGGGGGACACGCCGGCGGGACATAAATGTCAGCCCGCATGGCGTTTTAGGGGTTCGTAGGGGTCCGGCGGCCCGCCATCGATTCCGTGCACGTTTGGCTCTACAGCGCGGATTTGGCCATCTAGAGCGGATGCCGGAGGAGGGACTCGAACCCCCGACACGCGGATTATGATTCCGCGGCGCCTTGGCTCTACAGAGCCAAAAACCAGGGCTGGGGGACACAAAAGGGGACACAAGCGTCATGCGCTGCGGGAGCTCGCGTCGTCCAGGGCAAGCGCGAACGAGCTCCCGCAGTTGCCTGGCCGCGTGGTCAGCGGCCGTGACAGCGCTTGTACTTCTGTCCGCTTCCACATGGGCAGGGGTCGTTGCGGCCCGGCCGCGGCAGGTTGAGCGGCTCGCGGGGCTGCTCGCGGTGAGTGGCCGACGGCAGCTCGATGCCGTGGACGCGGCCGGCGCGCTCGAGCTGGCGCAGCTCGAACGTGTCGGAGCGGGCGTCCCCGAGGAGAGCGACCTGGTCGGCGAGCGCCTTTAGGAACTGGTCTTGCGGAAACTCGGGTGGCTGCTGTCGGGCGAGCTCGCGGAGAGTCGGCACCAGCTGCCCGCGGGTGAGCATCTGGCCGGTGGCGAGCAGGACCGGCAGCAGGTCGATGTCGCCGCCGAAAGCGTGGTACATGAAGACGCTGCGCCAGGCCTCGACGTCGAAGTACGAAACAGCCCTGCGGCGAGGTATGCGGTGGCCGCCTCGTCGATCCGGTCCTCCTGGCGCAGGGCCTGGCCGAGGTTGAACCACGCCAGCGGCGACAGCGCGTCGAGCTCGAGGGCCCGCTCGCACAGTTCGCGCCGGCCCGCCGGGGTGTCTTCGGCCGGCTCGCCGCCGGCCATGGCCTCCGCCTCCCGCAGCCGCCGCTCCTGTCGGCGCTGCCCGCGGCGGTCGACGATCTCGGGCAGCACCAGAGTCTTGAGGTACCACTCGCCGTCGGCTGGGTCGAGCCACTCGCCGCGGCTCTCGAGGTACGCGGTGAACCCGGCGGCGGCCTCCTCGTATCGCCCGGCATGCAGCAAGGTGTCGGCGAGCAGGGCCTGGTCCCACGGGTCGTCGCCCATCTTTACCGCTCGCCGATAGGCGTCGATCGCCTCCTCGAAGAGCCGACGGAACGCGGTGTCGCGCATGTCGTAGGCGTGGCTCTGCTCGTCGAGCCGCGCGGCGAAGAAGAGCACGTTCGCGCGCTCGCGCCAGTAGTGGGCGTACTTTTCGTAGCCCGGGTCGAGGGCCGCGGCGCGGTCGTAGAGCTCGAGGGCCGCATGTGGCTCGGCGCGGACGCGATGGTGGTTGCCAAGGTTGAAGCACTCGATGGCCGCCGCCTGCCCGCGCCCAGCGGCCTCCCGCCGATCGATCCGCACGTTCATGATCTCGCGGTAACGCTCGAGTTCGGAGCCGCTCAGCGACGCCGCATGCGCGATCGCCGGGAAGGTGAACTGCAGGCTCGCCTCGGTGCCCCCGGATCCATCGAGTCGAGCGCGTCGGAGAGATCAAGCGCTTCGCGGACCTGGCGGGTCCGGGACAGCGTCGAGGCGATGGCCCAGACGACGTCGTCGTGGCGAACGAGCGTCGATCCGGGCAGATAAGCGGTCGCCAGCCGGCCGGCGGGGGCGGCCTGGCCGACGCTCTCGAACGCCAGGGCCGCCGCGACCAGGCCGTCGCGCGCGAGCTGCTCGCCGCCGTCGCCTGGGTCATACCCGGACCCGAGGTCCAGGGTGGCACCGGTCACACCGCCGAGCTCGACGCTCACGTGGTCGGGGCGGATCGTCATCGTCGCGGTCGCCGAGCCGGGCGGGGCGTCGACCCGCGCGAGGACGTCGGGCCTGAGCCGGAGCAGCTCCATCACACTAAGCGTGATCTCGCCCTCGCCCACGGACCATCCCTCGGAAGGCTCGACATCCAGGCGCAGGGGCATCGGGAGGCGCATCGCGGCCGAGCGGAGATCGAGGAAGTTACGGGCCTCCTCCGCAAGCTGCCACCCCCGCCGCTCGTCGGCCCAGAGGTCGTCGTCCGTCCAGCGGAACGTTGTCGTCTTCCGGCCGCGGCCGCGACCGAACGCGGTGTCCAGGTGGAACCACCGCACGTAGGTGCGGTCGGACGCGGCGAGGTAGCGCACCATAAGCACCGGCAACGCCAGCGAGCGGTAGTAGCTGGCTCGATCAATCGCGATCGAGCGCGCGAGCCCCTTGTCAGCCCGCTTCTCGTCGGTCGACTTGAGCTGGACCAGGAAGGTCAGCCCGAGCGCCTCACCATCGTCCCGGAAGACCTCCACCTCACCGTCGATCCCGTAGTCGTCGGCGTCCTTTCGGCGGTAGATCCAGCGCTCGGGCAACAGCTGCTCGAACGCGATCCGCGATTCTTTCTCGAGTGCGTGCTCACGAGTGCGGCGCGGCACCCCTTCACCGTAGCCAGGCAGAGCGTCGCGGCGTGCAGCCTGCGTCGGGCATGCGGCCGCTTGGTCACCCGACGCCGGCCCGCAAGCGATCGAGCGCCAGGTCTGTACTAGGGTCCGCCGGGCCGAGCAACCCGCCCCACCGTCCCTAGGGACGCCCTCGTACCCGCTAGCAATCTGGAAGGCAGTGCGCGACGTGCCGCGCGAGGATCGTGAGTTCATCGAGTTGCAGCACCGTTTGATCCAGGAGCGGGACCGAAGCGGAAGCCGCTTCTACAGCCAGCCGGGATTCGCCGTCCTCTCGGGAGCGGCGGCGACGACCCGTCGGAATTCGACGGCGACTCCGGCGACGCCGAGCTCCGTGTGGCGAGCGCGCTTGGCGAGCCGCCGGCCAGGGACGAGGCGCTCGGCCGCCCGCTCGTACGAGGCGGATCCTATGGGCGGGGCGCCGAGACCTGGACGGCTGTCGTGGAGTGGGTGCTCGAGGCCGCGGCGCAGGGCGTAGTCGGACTCCTGGCCACCGCTCCTCTCGTCGCAGCGGCACGCCGGTACATCGAGGTCGTGCGACGGATGCGAGAACGCGATGCCCGCTTCCTCATCAACCGCGCGGGCGCGACTCTGATCGCGCTCGAGGATGTCGGTCGTGAGGCGCCGCACGACGCTCGCCTCTGGCTTGAATCCGCCGAGGAGATGTCGGCGGTAGCTGGCAGGCCGCTCACCGAGCACAGCTACGTTGGCGCGGACTCGTGGCTGGTGTTCATCGTCGATCTCGACCTGAGCGTGCGGCACGTGCGGATCGTCTCGCCCGACGGCGAGATCGTCGGGCGCGTTATGACGTCGCTCAACGAGCTCGAACGGCTGTATCTCTCCCGGACCGAACTAGGGCGGCGGGTACGAGATCGGCCGTGAGTCGCGGGCTGCCGGCGCGCAACTTCGGCGGAGCCGGACGTCAAACCCCCGCTACCCCCTGGTGGACGGGCATCGATTTGACCGTCGAGCTTCGCGACAACGAGAGAGCCGGTGACTCCCCGCCCGCCACCTCTCGCCAGGCGTAGAACCGGCGGTGAGCTGTGAGGCGAGATCAGGGCAGCTCTTCGAACAGGGAGGTATACGGCTCTAGCCAGCCGTCGCCGTAGATCTGCTTGACGAGCGCGACGTGCTCGGCGCCGGCAGCCGACTCGACGTCGGCCAGCCACTCGAGCAACTCGTTCTGCGAGGCCATCGAGAAGACCTCGGTGGCGTAATCCAGTCCCGCTCCGTCGCTTGCTGCCGCAAGGAGGCGTCGGCACCGGTTATCGATGAACATCGCGTCGCAGTAGGGCAGCAGCGTCGAAACCATCGCGATGTCTGTCCCAGATCCCCTGGTCCGGCGTTGGAGCCTGTTGCATCGACGCCTCGACCGCCATAGCCGCGAACATGGCGCAGCTGATCTGGAGGAAGGGCGCCTGCTTGATCTCGTCGGAGGCGAAGAACTCGCTGATCTTCGCGAGCTGCTGATCGTGGTCGTCGTGGCCGCGCCGGGCGAGAGCATCCTTGAACGAGACGATCAGGATCTGCGCGTCGTTGGTAGCGCCCGCCAGCTCAGGGTCGAAGGTCCAGAACCGTCCATCATCCGCCCGACCGCCATGACTCGTTCCCAGTAGCTGCGCCACTGGATCGGGCCGTACGTCGACAGCTCCTGCTGGAAATAGTGCTCGAACCCGAGCCGAGGCCCGCGAGCCCAGTCCTCCACGTACTTCGCTAGACCGGCGTGCGTTCGCTGTCGGGTCGTTCGCAGGTCGTCGATGAACGCGTCGTCCCCGCCGAGGCGCGCGTAGACGGACAACCGGTCCAGCCAGCGATTTACCTCTCCGTGGCTGATGGTGTCGATCGTGACCGTCCCTCGCTGGTCTCCTTCGCCCAGCCAGGCGAGGAACTGTTGATGAACCTGGGCCCGCCGGATCGTGCTCGGGTCCTCGAATGACACGTCGCCCGATAAGTGTTCGTACATCCGGCGCAGCTGTTCGTAGAAGCGCGTCGTGAGTGATTCCTCCCAGTGCGCGGTCGACGAGGGGCACACTAGGAGCTGCAGCTTTACGAGCCGATCGAGTCGCTCGAACAGGTCGAGCCAAGAGTCTGCCTGCGCGCCTGGAAGCTCACCGCATGCGCTCGCGCTCGCCAGGGTGCAGCACCTTCATGAGGTTGCTCACCACGAACTGGTCGAGGTAGAGCACCTTCTTCTTGATCGGCGGCAGCGCGAACCGCTCATCCCGCATGCAACTGCGGCATCGACGCACGTACCCGGGCCACCCACCATCAGTACGCCGTACTCGCCGCGCGCGTGGCAGAACGGGCAGTCGAGGTACGGCGGGCTGATGAACTCGACGAGGATCGAAGACGAAGGAGTCCTCGGGCATCACTTGAGGGTAATCAGCCGGCCGGTTGCCTTGGAGGCCGGCGATGGCCGAACTACTCCGCCGATTGAACCGCGCGCGCGTCGACAGGCGACCAGATGCCACTGCGCGGCGACCGGTATGGTCGGCCTCGCCGGCGCCGGGGTGGTCGCGGGATCCCTTCGGAGGGCGCGAGGAGTTCGTGGCGGATGTCGTCAGGCATGGTCCTGAGCGTGCTTAGGAACCGTTGGCGCGACCGTCGCATACGTCGGATTACTCGGTAGTAGTCCGGCGTCCCACTTCGAGGCTTGGGCCGCTCCGCGGCGATCCGGAGGGTTTCCATCTCGTCGCGCGCCGCGAGGACTCGTGACGGCGTGACTCCGTAGCGCCCGCGGAATGCCTGCGTAAACGCTGATGGGCTCTTGAATCCACAGGCTTCGGCGGTCGCTCCGACAGGCCAGCCACGAACCAAGAGTCTTACGGACCAGCTCAGGCGGCGGCGGCGAAGCTCAATCGAGTACTTGGTATGGCGGATCTCGCCGAGCGCACGCTGGACCTGGCGAGGGGACGCGCCGACTCGGCGACCAACGGCATCGAGCGTCATTCCCAATCGCTGAACTCCGCGTCGAGGATCCTGATCACGGCGTTCGCAAGACGCCGCAGGTTCGGCGCCGTGTTGGGTCGATGGTGCGGGCCGCTTGACGAGTTTTCGGACATGGGGTTCACTGGCCGCAGGGTGGGCGGCCTTGCTGGCCGCCCACCTGCGGGCTGGCTTCTTGGGTCGGCTGCTAGTCAACGAGACGGGAGATGATCCGGACAAGGCCGGACACCACTCCGATCACGCCGAGCAGCGCGACCGCCAAGAGGTACTCCATCTGCGTGCGCCTCCTGCGCTCCAGGCCGAGTCCCGGTGACCCGACGATGGACCCAGTCTGGGGGAGACCAGGTGCGACCAAAAAGGGGAGCCGGGGCGGCCGTGACGCGCAGACCGCCGAGCACGCTCGCTCGCGCGAGCGTATCGGCAGTCATCGTCGAATGGACGACAGCTTGTGCGGCACGCACAAGCGGGGAGGAACGCCGGACCTGGAGGTACGGGCTGCGTTTTGACCGGCGAGGCACTCGACAGAGAATGCCGGGTCGCTGTCGATCCCTCAGGCCCGCGAGGGGTTGGCGAATGAACTGGGTGGCATCGTCGAACGCCGGCTGTTTGGCAGCTCGATTGTGATCACGACCGGGCAGTCTCGCCGCCAATCGCGACGGATTCGCTGCGAAACCGAGGCGAACGTGGTCGAAGCACAGGAGCGGATTCCGGTGTTCGGCGCGCGGAAGAAGGCGCGGGTGCTCGCCGGGGAAGTCGCCCGCCTATGGATCTCGTCGGCGAGGGGCTTCTCGACGGCCCGATCCTCACGGGCTCGTGCGATCTCGATGTCAAGGCCGGTTGAAATGTGGGCCGCTCGCGCCGGTCGAAAAGTGGGCCACTCTGTCGTTCATCTAGTTGGGGATGCCGGGCCGGCGAAGCCGGCCCGGGCTCGGCCCGCAGTTCCCGAGAGTTCGGTTCGGTCGTCTCGAGCGGGGCGGGCGAGGTCGCGGTCTTTGAGGCGATAGCTGTCGCCTTTCAGCGCGAGGATCTCGGCGTGATGGACGAGCCGATCGATCATCGCGGCGGCGGTGATCTGGTCGCCGAAGATCTCGCCCAGCCGCTGAAGGGCTTGTTGGAGGTGACGATCAGCGAGGCGCGTTCGTAGCGGCGGCTGACGAGCATGAACATGAGGTTCGCGGCGTGGGGGTCAAACGGGATGTAGCCGACCTCGTCGACGATCAGCCGGGATCCGTTGCAGGCGATCGAGCTCGGCGTCGAGGCGGCCTTGGCGTTGGGCGTCGCCGAGCAGCGCGACCCATTCGGTCGCGGTCCGGAACGCGACGCGGTTTCCGGCCAGGCAGGCGCGGATCCCGAGGGCGATAGCTCAGGTGGGTCTTGCCGGTGCCGGGCGGTCCGAGCAGGACGACGTTCTCGCGGCCGTGCAGGAAGTCGAGTTGGCCGAGGTGCAGTACCTGCTTCCCGCGGCCCGATCGAGCTCTGAAAGGCGAAGTCGAACTCCCCAGCGTCTTGCGCGCCGGGAACCGGGCGGCCTTGATGCGGGCCTGGCCGCCGTGGCTGTCGCGGCTGTCGGTCTCGGTCTTGAGCAGCGTGGCGGCGAATGCTCGTAGCTCCATTCCTCGCGCGGGCACGGTCGGCGAGCTTGGGCAGCGCCCTCGCGGCGGCGGGCGCCTTGAGCTGGCCGGAATAGGTGCGCGAGTTCCGAGTCGGGGCCGCTCACGCGATCAGCGCGTCGTAGCGCACCAAAGGCCGGATCTCGACCGTCGGCTCGGGCTCGCGCGCGACCGGCCCGCAGTGCCCGCGCATGCGCAAGGTCGGTGATCGTGCGGTGGCGGGCGAAGCTGCGCTGGTGGCGGCACGCGAGCTCGCCGGTGTCCAACGCGATCGCGAGGACCTCGCGCTGCCGTGACGCGGACTTCGACGCGCCGGCCGACCAAGGCGGGGGTCGAGCGAGTAGTCGCAGCTGTCGAAGCGAAGGTGCGGGTCGGGCGGGACCCGGATCACCCAGCGCCGGTCGCTGTCGGGCGGCAGCGGCCGGCAGCGACGCCATCACTTCTCGTTCCTCTGCCAGCCGGTCGACCGGGCGGCAGCGCAGCGTCTTGTGGTGGCGGACGTTCGCGCGCTCGGCGAACCACGTGTCGAACTGGGCCTGGAAGTCGAGCTCGTTCGCGAACGCCCGGCCGGGCTCAAAGCTGCGCTCGAGGAAGTCCTGCAGGCGCTCGACGACGCCCTTGGCCTGCGGATCGGCCGGCGCGCAGAAGTGCCAGTCGACCCGCAGCTGGCCGCAGAAGGCGGCGAACTCGTCCGTCGGCCGGCCGCCGTGACCGTGGACGCCGGCCTGGCGGTCCCAGACCAGCGTCTCGCGGCAGCGCCCCGAGCAGACCACAGACAACGTGCCATCCCGAACAGCAGATCCGGCGTCTGCTTGGAGAAGATCAGTGCGCCGGCGCCCGCGCGTGAGTAGCCCAGGCACGCGACGAGGACCCAGCCGCGGCGCGTCTGGCCGTGCCCAACGGGCACCTCGGCCCTGGGCTCCCAGAGATCGAACTGACAGACCTCCCCCGGCCGATAGACCGTCCGCTGAAACGTCCGCGGCACGCGGCGCGAACAGCGGGCGCACCTCGCGTAGTGTCGTCGACGATCGTCTTGCCCCCGTCGAAGCCCAGCGGCGCGATCAGCTCGCGGACGCGCTGGCCCGGCAACTTCGGCTCCTCTTTGCAGCAGTCGGTGGATCTCGTCCTTGAACCGATCGAGCTTCGAGCCCCCCGGCGCCCGCCGATAGCCCGGCGGCCTCGTCGCTTGCATCGCACGTCGGATCGTTTCCCGATGCAGCCCCGTGCGGCTATTGATCTCGCGGATCGACAAGCCGCGCACGAAGCGCAGCCGCCGGACCTCCGCCCACTGCTCCACTCCGACCACCTCGGTCCTCCCGGCCCGCTCTGCGCAAACGAGCCCAGGGTCCGAGGACCACCGGACGGCGCTCAGGTGGTCCAGTTTTCAAACGGCGCAGGTGGTCCAGTTTTCACCCGGCGCCGACACACGTCGGCGGAGGGCGCGACGATCTCGAGGCGTAAAGCGGAAGTACGAGTGCATCGCCATCAACAGGAGATGGCCGTCGGCTCGGCCGCGAGGCTATATCTACGACGGGACGATCAACTACGACGAGTTCACATACTCGTGGCGCCACGGTCGTGACTGGCAACGGGCGCCGCATTTCGACACAATGCGGCGTGAAGCAGACGATCGTCGCTGTACGTGATCACGCGAGTCATCATCAAGGGGTACCGGCTCTTCGACACACTGGATCTCCAGCCGAACCCCGGCATGAACGTGCTAGTCGGAGCGAACGAGTCAGGGAAGTCGACGCTCCTCGAGGCCATCGCACTGGCACTAACGGGCAAGATCAACGGGCGCCGCGCCGGAGGAGGAGCTGAATCCGTTCTGGTTCAACCAGGCGCACGTCCGGGACTTCTTCGCGCATCGTGACAGGGGCGAGGCATGTTCGCCGCCAACCATCCTAATCGAGTGCTACCTCAGCGGCCAGCCCGATGACGTCCATGAGCTCCGCGGCGTTCACAACTCACAACGCACTGACTCCGTCGGAGTGTCGATGTCGATCGTGCCGGCCGGGGAGTACGCGGCAGAGTTTCAGACGTACCTCGCCGAGAAACCGCCTGCGGTCTCCCGGCCGAGTTCTATGAAGTCGCGTGGCAAGACTTCCGGCCTCCGGCTCGGTCGCCGGCCGAAGCACCTGGCGGTCGCATTCATCGACTCACGGACCATCCGCTCGACCTCGGGCGTCGACTATCACACGCGGGAGATGCTGAGCGAGCATCTCGACGCGCGCGAACGGGCTTTGATCTCGCTCGATCAGCGCCGCGCGCATCAGCAGATCACCGACGGCGCCCTCGCCGACGTGAACGAGCGGATCGCCGAGGCCAACGCCGAGATCCACGACCGGCGGATCGGGCTCCAGATGGACCAGTCCGCGAGAACGTCGTGGGAGACCGGCATCGTCCCTCAGGTCGAGGACATCCCGTTCGCAATGGCGGGGCAAGGGCAACAGGCCTCGGTGAAGGTCTCGCTGGCTATGAGCCGGACGTCGGGGACAACGACTTTCGTGCTGATCGAGGAGCCCGAGAACCACCTCTCGCACCGCAGCCTCCGGCGGCTCGTCAAGCGCATCGACGATCTCGCATCCGCGGATCAGCAGCTCTTCGTCACCACGCACAGCTCCTTCGTGCTGAATCGCCTCGGCCTCGACCGGCTGTTGCTGCTGCACGAAGGCCGGCCCGCCCGGCTCACGACGCTTCACCCGTCCACCGTGAGGTACTTCCAGCGACTGTCGGGCTACGACACGCTGCGCCTGGTCCTCGCCGACAAGTTGGCCCTGGTCGAGGGGCCCTCCGACGAGATCGTGCTCGCGCGCGCGTTCCGCGACGCGACGGGCATACTGCCTGCGGAGGCTGGCATCGACGTCATCTCGATGGGCGGGCTCACGTTCCGCCGCGCACTCGAGATCTGCTCCGCCCTGGACCGGCAGGTCGTCGCGCTCCAGGACAACGACAACCAAACCCCCGAGGAGGTCAGGGAGCCAGTTGCGGCGCTCCTCGCCACCGGCCGGCGAGCGCTCCTCGTGAGCGAGCTCGACCACGGCTCGACGCTCGAGGCGCAACTGCGCTCGTACAACGAGGAAGACGTGCTCCGCCGCGTCCTGCAGGTCCCCGAGGGCGCCGATCTCGCGGCCTGGATGGCGAGGCACAAGACCGAAGGCGCGCTGCGGATCCTCGAGTCGGAGGAGACGATCGCCTTCCCGCCGTACATCGAGGATGCGGTCGAGCTCCTGCGATGAACCGTCTGACGCTCGCGGTCGCCGGCGGCAGGAAGACCGAGTCGATCGTCGAGGACTGCGTCGAGGCGCGGAAGGGCCGGAGGCTACTGGTGGTGACGTACACCCAGGCGAACCAGCAGGAGCTCATCCGCCGCATCGGGCGGATGGCGCCGCTCGATGCACGCGTCGAGGTCAGCGGCTGGTTCGCCTTCCTCCTACGGCACTGGATCAGGCCGTACCTCCCGCTCCGCTTCCCCGGTAGGCGGCTCACTGGGCTGAACTTCGACGGCGATCCGGGCCGGTTCGCCACGGGCGAGGCGCGATTCCTGGACAGCGAGGGGCGCGCGTACAAGCGCCATCTCGCCCACCTGGCCGCCGATGTCGATGACGCGGCACACGGCGCCGTGCTCGACCGCCTCGGCCGGATCGTCGACGAGCTCCACGTTGACGAGGTCCAGGACCTCAACGGATGGGACCTGGAGATCCTCGAGCGCCTCCTGCGCTCGCCGATCGACGTCCGCATGGTGGGCGACGTCCGCCAGGCGATCCTGCAGACAGAGGTCCAGGAGCAGAAGAACAAGCAGTACAAAGGCGTCGCCATCAAGCGCTGGTTCGAGAAGCAGGAGGGGAGCGGCCTGCTGGAGATCGAGCACCAGTCCACGACCTGGCGCTGCAACCAGCTGGTCGCGACCTTCGCGGACCGCGTCTTCCCGGGTTCGTGGGGCTTCCCGCCGACGCGCTCGGAGAACACGGCGGTCACCGGTCACGACGGCGTCTTCGCGGTGGAGCTCGAGCACGTGCCCGCCTACGTCGCGGAATTCGCCCCGCTGTGTCTGCGGTACAGCGCGAGCTCCGCCAGGGCCCTGGACCTCGAGTTCGTCACCTTCGGCATGGCGAAGGGCCTCAGTGAGGACCGCGTCCTCATCGCAGCGACCGACGGGATCAAGCAGTTTCTCGCGCGCGGCAAGGCTCAGAACGAGAAGCCGTGCTGCGCCCTATACGTCGCGGCGACGCGGGCGCGGGCGAGCGTGGCCATCGCCGCGAAGGACGCGCATCAGCTCGGGCTACCCGTCGGACTCCCGGCGCCTCGGACTAGATCTCGCCCAGATCCTTGTTGAGCTTCAGCAGCGCGATGATGAACGCGAGCACCGCGACGACCGCGGCGGTCGCGATCACTCCCGTGCTCGACCCGCGCCGGTCGTGGCATCCGGCGCGGTCGCCTTGTCGAAGGTGAGGTAGATGCCGAGGACCGCCGAGACGAACGTCACGACCGCGGTGAAGAGCGCGAGGCGGAGGCCTGGGTCCAGGACGAGCGCCTGCGCTTTGGTCACGGCGCGGTACTCCACCTCGGAAGGGCTGCCCAGCGCCCGGTGGTCGCGCTCGGTGAGGCATGCGCCGTCACCGCCGTCGCTGCGGTAGTCGACCTTCAGCAGACGACGCTTGTCGCCGAGCTGAAGAGCACTCGGGCCTCCGCGAAGTCCGGCATCGCCTTCGGGAGCTTGACGACGCCGAGAGACGGCGGATTGTCGCAGCCCGTGACGAGGCTCACTCTGGGCGGTTCGGACACGGTCAGAGCTGCTCCATCAGCTTGCCGAGCCTGCCGCTCACGGCCGGAGCCCCGCTGTCCAGCCCCCACACATCGGGAACGTAATGGCGCACGATGCCGACGGCGTGTCCGAGCAGGCTCATGCTCGGGTCGATCTGTTTCATCCGTTCGACGCGCTCCGGCACTGCGCTCGTGGCAGCGTTGACGAGGTCCTGCGTGCGCCGGCTCCACTCCGTGCGCAGGCTGTCGGTCGCCGCGGCGATGCGGGGGAAGGCTCGCTGAGCTCTTGCGCCGTGCGGATCGGCGGGTCGTCGACGTCGTCCGGATCGTCGAGTCCGGCCGCGACCGTCACGAGTTTCGCGACGCCGGCGAAACACTTCCACTTGCCAAGGTTCTTGTCACGTTCTGCGTGCTCGAGGCAGGCGAACACCCAGCAGTCCGAGCACGTCCCGAGCGGCGGGTTGTCCGGGGCCACGTCATCGATCGAGCACCAGTAGCACTCAGCGGGCATGAGCGGATCCTCTTCGGGCGTCCGTCGTGATGTCAACCAGAGCTTGGGCTTGCCAGCTCGCCACGACGTCCTAGTGGCCAGCTATCGGAATTCGCCCCGGGGGGACACGCCGGGGGACACAAATGTCATCGAGAGGTGCACGACACCACGTGGTTCCGCCAAATCCAGGTCCCCGGAGCGCAGGACACGCGGAATCATTCCGCGTGTCCTTCGAGTGGAAGAAAGCACCGATTTGCAGGCACTTCTCATGCCGGAGGAGGGACTCGAACCCCCGACACGCAGATTACGATTCCGCGACTCTTTGGCGCTAACGCTGCGTTTGCGAGGGCTGGGGGACACAAAAGGGGACACAACCGCGCCAGCCATCTCGGAAACCGAGCACTGGGCAACCGCAAACCGCAGATCGTCGGCGCCTACGACCGGGCGAGTGGCACCATCCGCAACTTCCGTCCCGGCTTCGGTCGCGACGGTGAAGTCGCCCGCAACAACAGGTACCTCAGCTCCGTCGTTGTCCTGGAGCGCAGGTCCCGCTCCTCGGAGGCCTGGCAGCGGTGGATCGACGAGAACCGCGAGCGGCTTGAAGCCCAACATCCGGACACCGACGATTACTTGGCGGCGTTGATCGAGTCGCGACAGCTGTTCACGCCCGACCCGGAGGACGCCTTCATGTCAGTCCGCATCTTCCATACGGCGACGGCGTCGGGCTCGGTGGCGGCTCCGCTTCCCCTCAACTGTTCGATGGCGAGCATGACCGCCACGTGAGGTTCGGGGCCGCCGACGTAGTGTTGTCCGATCCCGAGCCAGAGTGAACTGCGTCCGTAGGTGCGCCGGTCTCCGAGCTGGCCGCCGCACCGACATCCCTGCCGGCGCTCACGCGAGGCGTAGACCATGTGCCGTCCGACGGCATCACTAACGTCATGCGGCTGCGATCAGGCAAGCGAACCCATGACCCTTCCCGAGGCCACCATCTTCAGCGACCCGAAGTTCGTCGCGGCGTTCGTCGCGGCTGGCGGCACGATCATCCTCGCGCTGCTCAAGGGGATGGCGTGGCTCATCAGCGGGCCGCGGAGCGGCGCCGGGCGATGTACGTCGAGGCGCTCGAGCACGCGTTGGACTGGAAGGAGATGCCGCACCGCCTGCGCCGCCGGTCGCCGGACGACGGCGACGAGGAGAAGGCGCTGCGCGAGCGCTTCCACGAGCTGCAGGAGAACATCGAACGCGCGCGCGGCCGGATCGGGACCGAGTCCGGCTTCATGGCCCGCTCCTACTGCCGGCTGGTGCGCGACATCAAGACCGTCGCGCTGCCGTACATCGAACGGGCGCGCGAGGACCCGGCCGGCCACCCGCTCGGCGCGACCGCCGAGGAGGACCGGCCGCCCGGCACCGACGACGCGCAGCGCACGTTCCTGTTCGACGTGCGCCTGCACCTGTCGCTGTGGCCGATCTTCCCGCGGCTGCTGCTCATGCTGCGCAACCTCGACCAGCCCGACTCCGCGCCGGTCCCGAAGAGCGGCGACACCGGCGCGGCCGCCGAGGAGAAGCAGACGCCGTGACGCTGGACGACGCATTCGGCGCCTTCCTCGGCCGGCTGCAGCTCGGCCGGCACCAGGTCGACCGCATCAACAGCGCCGCCACCACGCTCTCGGACCGGCTGCGCGAGCACTTCGGCCTCGCCCAGGAGGACGCCTTCCTCCAGGGCAGCTACGCCAACCGCACGGCGGTCAAGCCGCCTCCGAGCGCCGAGGACGGCGAGTACGACGTCGACCTCGTCGTCGTCTCGGCCTCGGCCGGCGACTCGCCGCGCGACGCGATCCGCGACATGCGCGCGGCGATCGAGGCAATCGGCTACGGCGAGCGCATCGAGGACGACGGCGACCGCGAACGGCCGTGCATCCGCCTGCGCTACGCGCCCGACGACGCCGGCAAGTTCCACGTCGACGTCGTCCCCGCCCGCCGGACCAGCTGCCCCGAGCCGCTCGAGGTCCCGCGTCCGGCCGATGACGAGTGGCGCCCGACGGCCCCGCGGGAGTACACGCAGTGGTGCGAGCAGCAGGGCCCGGAGTTCGCCGCGACCGTCCAGGAGCTCAAGCGCTGGCGCGACGAGACGCAAACAGCGCGGCAGGCGATCAAGTCGATCGTCCTGCAGGTCCTCATTGCCAACCACATGCCGCACGGCCTGCCCGACGCCGAGCGCATCGCCGGCGCGCTGCGCCACGTCGCCAACCTGCTCGCCCAGCACCCGGCCGGCCCGCCGGCGGTGCCGAACCCGGTGCTGCCGAGCGAGAACCTGGCGGCGCGCTGGCCGCCGAGCGCCTACCAGGACTTCCGCAAGGTCGTCGAGCAGGCGGCCACGGATGCCGAAGCCGCGCTCGGGCTCAGCCACGCGAACCTGCCGCTCAGCCTCAAGCGCTGGAACGAGCTCCTGGGCGAGGACTTCCCGACGACGGTCACGACGTCGAGCTCGACGGCGCTGGTCCCGGCCACGAGCGCGGCGGTGGCGACGCTCGACCCTGGCGAGGAAGACCTTCAGGTCCATCGCAGCATCCCGACGCAGATCACCGACTTCGTCACGCTGACCACCGAGGTCGACCGCGGCACGACGAACATCGGCACGATCCCCGCCAATAGCCCGCTCGAGAAGGGGTTGGACCTGTACTTCAAGGTCTCCGAGACGACCGTTCGGTGGCCGTACACCGTCTACTGGAAGGTCAAGAACTACGGGGCCGAGGCCGCCGCAGTGCCCGGCGGCCTGCGCGGGAAGATCACGGCGGCCAGCGGCGGCCCGAACCCGACCAAGCACGAGTCGACGAAGTACACCGGCACGCACTACGTCGAGGTCTACATCGTCAAGGACGGCGTCTGCCGCGCGCGGGCGATGCAGATCGTCGACATCCGCTGAAGCCGACTGGCCCGATTCGGTGGTCCGGCCCGTTCGAACTGGCACCGGCCTGGCCGGAGCACGAGGTCTGGCACGCCGGTCCAGGTCAGGGCATTAGGCCGGCGGCGCGTGCTCGAGCGACGGCCTCCTCGCGGCTGGAGGCGCCGAGCTTCCGCCGCACCGCCTTGGCGTAGCCCTGCACGGTCTCCGGCTGCAGGCCAAGCTCGTCGGCGATGTCCGAGTAGCTGCCCTCGCCGGCCATCAACCGCAGGACGTCGAGCTCGCGCGGCGCCAAGGCGACGTCGTCGAGGGTCGTCGGCGCGGCCGCGTCGCCGTTCGCGCCCTCGAAGGCGAGCTGCACCTGGCCCGTTGTCGGCCGCGGCGAGGGCGGGAGTTTCCAGTTGCGCTCGAGTGCGACGAGGTCGTGCCGTGGGATGAGGGCGCGCATGGCCGGTAGGCGGAGGTGGTCGCGGTGGACGGTGATGCGGTGGCGGTGGTTGTCGGTGCAGCGCCAGTCTGGCCTTTATCGGTCTGGTGGTACTGGGCGCGCCGCCGCAGGTGCGGCAGATGATCTTGCCGTCGCGCGGCGGGGTGTCGTCCTTGCGGCGCCAGTGTGGTCTGTGTCCTCGCAGCGCCAGAGGAACGGCGGGGTCTTGCCGCTCTCGACGGCCATCAGCGGGTGGTCCTGGCACACCGGGCACATGCGCACGCTCGGGCTGGGATCGAGCGCGAGGTCGAGCAGGTCGCGCAGGCCCATGAGTCGGCGTAGCGGCCGACGACAGGCTGGCGCTCGCGGGTCATCAGCTCGCCGCTGTCGCGCTGGCTGAGCGTGTTCAGCGAGCCATGCCAGCACAGGGCGGCATCGCGGCCGAAAGGGTCGATGAACACGAGCTTCTCGTGCGCGTTGAGCTTGTGCAGCACCGCGGCGCCCCACTCGCGGAGTAGCGCTTCGGCATCACGGTGGACCTGCTGCTGCTGGCCGCGCTCGGCCGGCGGCTTGGTGACCACGACGAGCTTCGCGCCTCGCTCTTGGGCGGCTCGCAGGTCGGCTTGCAGGTCGAGCAGGCGGTGGGGGGTCAGGAACGGGGAGAAGATCGCAACGAGCTCGCGCGCCTTGGCCAGGTCGCCGCGCAGCAGGTCGTAGTAGGCGACCTTGTCGGCGATCACGTGGTCGCCGTCGGCCTCGCGCTCGCCGACGATCAGCCCGCGTGCCGCCGCGACGCGAGCGTGCAGGGCGTCGGGGATCAGCTCCTCGACCGGGACGACCGGGTGCCGCTCGGCGAGGTCGGCGATGAGCTTGTGCAGGAACGAGTGCTTGCCGTTCTTGCGCATCCAGTCGAAGTGTCCGACAAGGATGAGCCGCTGCTTGGCGCGTGTGATCACGACGTTGAGCAGCCGCTGGTTCTGGTCGTCGTCCTCGTCGGGGCGCAGCAGCCCCGACTTCCACACGGGCGGCGCGTCGACCACGTCGACGATGACCGTCTGCGCCTCCCCGCCCTGGAACGAGTGCGCGGTGCCGGCCTGTACGTCGGGCACCAGGCCGCGGTGTTCGACGAGCAGCTCGCACAGCGACGCGTGCGGTCGGAGCGGCTGATGATCGCCACGCTCGCCGCGTCGATTCGTTCGTCGGGCGTGTGGCGCTCGCCGAGCAGTGCGCCAGCGAGGTCGACGCACGCCGTCGCCGAGTAGAAGTTGACCTTGCTGGAGTGTCTGCCGCTCGGGACGCGCGAGACCCACGCGCCGCTGGCGCTGAGTCGACCAGTAGGACGCGCCCGTCGCGGTAGGCCAGCGGCTGCTAGCCCCGGCTCGTCCAGGGTCGCGAGGCTGCCGTCGCGCAGTTGCCGGCATAGACCAAGCGGTTGACCACGCTGCCGATCTGCGCGCATGCGCTTCGCTCGCCCAGCATCACGAACCACGGCGGCGGCTCGTCGGCGTGCTCGTACTTGGTCACGTCTGCGACCTCGAAGACGTCGCGGCCTAGCCACCGCTGCGCGGTCTCGTCTTCGGAGACGACGATCGGCGCAGCTGGCGGAAGTCGCCTACGACGACCGCGCTGTCGGTAGCGAGCCCGGCGGCGAAGAACAGCGACGGGATCGGCGCCATCGAGGCCTCGTCGAGGATCACCACGTCGAAGGTCCGCGCGACGATCGCGTCGCGTAGATATGCGCTCGTCAGCGTGGTCGCGACCAGCCGCGCATCGGCGACGACCTGCTCCTCGGCCTTGCGATCAGCTCCTGAGCTCCTCCGCGCGTGTGCGGCCCTGCGCGATCGTCCGCTCCAGCTCCCCGATCTCCGAGCGCGCGGCCGTCGCGTCGAACGCCTCGACCTCTGCGCCCACCCGCTCAACACAGCCCTCCAGCGCTTCGAGTTGGGCCCGCAGTGCGGCGCCGGCGCGAACCGGGCGCGCCAGGTCCTCCTCGGCGAGCACGCGGGCGCCTCTCCTGTAGCTCCGCGCGCAATGGCCGGTCGATGTCGGAGTGCACGGATCGCAGGTGCGCCTGTTCCGTCTCGACCCGTTCCGACCGTGGAGCGGCGTTCTTGGTCGTGCGGAGGGTGACTTCGTCGGGGCTGTCTGGCCGGGCCAGCGAGCGGTTTTGTCGATCTCCTGGCGCTGCACGCGCAGCTGCTCGTTGGTCGTGCGCATGCTCGCTGCCCCTCGGCTTTCGAGCGCTCGGCTTCCTGGAGGCGGAGCCGGATAACAGCGACGGGTCACACGCTGCTCAGTCGGCTTGGGCAGCCGGCGGTATATCCGCGAGACAGGCCGCTGCTTTCCTCGGCCCGGCGCAGGATCTCCCGAGCGTCGGCCAGAGTGGCCTCCAGCGGCGCCGCGCGCGGCGGTTCGCTCACCGAGCCGTCGTGCTGCAAGTCGCTGTCGCGCTCAAGCCGCGCTACTTCGGTCTCGGCCGCGAAGAGCGCTCCACGCCGCCAGCCGCCGCTCCAGAGGCTGCAGCTCGGCGCGTGCCGCCGCCAGGCGCTCGGCTGTCGCATCGGCCTGCTGCGCGGTGGCCTCGGCCTGGTCGACTCGCGCACGGAAGCCCGCCTGTACCCTCGGGCGGGCGTGCCGGTAGAACTCGTCGAGATCGAGCAGCCGCCGCAGCTGCGAGAGCTGTGCTGGTGCCCTTCGGCGGCCGCCTGCTCGATGGCGGCTAGTCCCGCTCCGACTTCGCGCTGCGGCGACGCGCGATTCATCCCTCAAAGATGACGGCCGCCGCTGCGTCGGGGTCGTCCTGGCAGGCGGCGGTCCTTGCAGACCCCAACCCTGACGAGGTCGCCCTCCTCGAAAACCGGGGCCGTGATCAGCGATCAGGCCCAGGTTGCGCACCGCGCGTCCGAGGCCGCCATCGACGGCCGAGTTGGTGTGGGAGACCAGAATCACCGAGCGTCCGGTCCGCAGCAGCTCCGAGACGATGGCGCCGATCGTTCTCCGTCTCCGTGCCGGGCGGCCCCCAGATGAACACGTCGCCGCCGAGTGCTTGCCGCAGCGCGGTCTCCTGCTCGGGGAACAGTGCGTAGCGCGAGTTGACAGGTGCGTTGGAGCGTCCCGGCTCGCGGCCCGGGAGATTGACCCGAGGACGCGGTCGCCGATCCTGTTGGCCAGCTCGTCGGGCGGCCTCCAGCCGCGTGATCAGGCGCTCGAGCAGGCAGCCATGTCGGTCTGCAGCGACGCGCCGGCGATTGTCTGCCCGAGGTCGTCTGGACTTACTACGCGGACCCACAGGCCCTTGACCTCGGCGACGATTACGTCGACCGGCGCGCGGCCGTCGATCACCAGCTTCGCGGGGCCGTCAACGGGCAGTCGTTGCGGGAAGTTCGACCTGGAAGGCGTAGTGATGCAGACCCGCGCCGTGCAGGATCCGTCGGCCCCGTCGCAGGACGACCGCGTTGCCGCCGCTTCCGCCGAGTCTCGGCGCGCGCCTCGGCTTCCAGCGCGTCGCGGAGCTCCGCGGCAGCGTCTGGAAGCACAACGCGCGCACTCGACACCCGCGTCGACCCGAGAAGCCACTGAGTCGGCGAAGCATCACCGTAGTGAAGCGTTGAAAGCTAGCGAACTTGTCAGCTCGATTTGAGTTGCACACACTCTTGGTTCTTGGTGTACCGGTAGGTGTACCGGCAGCTCATCGTCGGACTCCCGCACGTCAGCATAGGCACCTCGCTCTTGGTGGTATTCCGGGCTTGGAATGTATGGTCGTCCTGCGGGAGGTGTTCAGCCGAAGCGATCAGCATGGTTGATCGAACTGTGGGGATGCGGCGGCCATCCTTCGACGACGGAGCAATCATGGACGCGGATCGTCGGCGCGTTGTCGGTGATGGACGACGAGATAGGTCATGGGACGGTGCTGTGTCGGGAGAGGAGCGGATCTCCGGTGTTTGCCGCGCGGAAGAGGTGTGGGAGCTTGTGGTGGAAGGAGCAAGGTGACGAGGTCAGCTCGACGGTCTTGGGCGGCGGCGAAGTCGTCGCTGAGGAGCGTAGTATGCCCGCGGGCGAAGATCGGTAACCGAGAATGGCCGGCTCGAGCAGGAGCGCCTCGATGCCGCGACCCGTTCGCCGCCGCGAGATGGGCCAGCTCGACGAGCAGCGACGAGCATCCTGCAAGACGAGGTGGCCTGCGACGGAGCCGCGCACGGAGGTAGGCGCGATCCTCCAGGAGGTCGGTGTCTACCAGTACCGCGCACCCGCTCGACGACGCCGTGCCTACAAGGACGAGCTGGAGCGATCTGCGCGACGCAGATCAAGGCGATGGCCGAAGGCGATGGCGGCGCTGTCCAGGGCGACCACGTTCTGGGCGGTCAACGGCTCGGTCACGCAGGGCCGCAAGATGGGGCGCGACTTCTCCAAGCTGATGCTCCGCGCCTACAACGCCGAGGCCGACAACCCCGTCGCGGTCTGAAGCCGTACAAGCTGGACGCCGCCGATACCGGCTCGACGAAGGTCGCGCGACCACGATCGAGAAGCTCGGCAAGTCGATGGACATCCGCATCTCGCGCCGACTACCACCGGCTGCGGCATCAAGGAGCTCGAGCTGACCGCGGACTACCTCGAGAAGGTGGCCGAGGAGAAGGAGCGCGAGCGCGAGGAAAGCGAGCGGCTGCGCGAGGAGCGCAAGGTGCTGCAGGAGATCGAGCGCGAGACGCGCGCGCCTGGAGAAGGAGCGGCAGCACTACGCCAACGCGCTCGCGGCGCTTGAGGCCAAGGGCGACGCGAGGGCGCCGAGCGGCTGCGGGAGCAGCTCGCGGAGATCGACGCGGCGATCGAGGACGTCGACTATCGCGCCGCGAACGTCCGGGCCGGCTACGTCTACGTGATCTCGAACGTCGGCGCCTTCGGTGAGCGAATGGTCAAGATCGGCATGACCCGCCGGCTCGATCCGATGGACCGGGTCCGGAGCTCGGCGACGCCTCGGTCCCGTTCAGCTTCGACGTCCACGCGCTGTTCTTCTCCGAGGACGCCGTCGGCATCGAGACCGAGCTGCACCAGCGACTGGCCGACCGGCGGGTGAACCGGGTCAACCTGCGCCGCGAGTTCTTCTACGCCACCCCGGCCGAGGTCAAGGCGCACCTGCTCGAGCTGACCGGCGAGCTCCTGCAGTTCGACGAGATCCCCGAGGCCCTGGAGTTCCGGCAGAGCCAGAACCTGACGGCCACCGACGCCCAGGCCTGAGTCGTGGGTCGCAGGAGAACAGTGCTTGCGATTGTGCTCGGCGCCGTACTGGCCGGCTGCGGAGGAGGCTCCGAGATCGATCCGACCCCCGAGCGGCTCGACGGGAGTTCCTCGTACGAGTTCGAGCAGGACGACCTGGATCGCGCGGCCGAGGTCAGCGATGCGGTCAAGGAGTACTGCGCAGGGGCGGTGTCCGAGGCTCAGCGCCTCGGATGCGAGTCTCACATCACCGAGGAAGACCTGCCGTAGCTTCCGTGCGAACACTAGGGCTCAGAGCCGCGCCGTGCATGCGCGGCTCGGCCATGAGCATCAGTCACGCGGCGCGGTTCGGCGGGACCACCGTGTCGCCCTGCCAGCTCGTGGACGCGAAGCGCAGACGCGGCGCCGCGGCCCAACCCGTGCATAGCTTCGCGGTCGCTCTCGACCAGCTGCGTGATGCGCCGTGCCGTCTCCCTGGCCGAGCTCGCGACCGCGATGACTCCCTCGAGGAAGAACGCGAGCCAGTCCTCCCACGCACCCTCTGTCCGCACTCGCCGGAGGTGGTCGTAGTACGCCTCGCGATTCTGCTCGAAATAGACGCTCAGGTAGAGCAGTGGCTGTTGCGGACGTTCTCCGAGCAGAGCAGCAGCATGATGAGCAGACGACCTCGCGGCCGTCGGTGACTCCTGCATCCTCTACTTGGCCACGGCGTGAGTAGAGGTTTCCGGCGGTCCCTTGATAAGCGCACCCGCTTATCTGAGGTTGCCGTCGTGGGCGGCGCTCGTCGAAGGCGGCTGCAATCGAGCGAAACCCGTCCCGCAGTCGAAGGCGGCCTGCGCGAGGCGGAGCGTGAGCTCGCTGGCGCTCCGACACGCCGTCGGCCGTGTCGCAGCTGGACGCGGTCGCCGAACTGTTCCTCGAAGCCGCGCGGGTGCCCGCGGCCGCCGAGCGTCCGACCATTAACGAAGACCCCCGCACACTCGTCGAGCACACCGAGGAGGAAGTCTCTTGGGCCGGCCTCGTGGTCGTGGCCGTCCCCGGCTGGCCAAGCTGACGCGGCGTGCGCGCCGTCCTGCCGACCTCATCGGCGCGTCGCGGTGAACGTGTGCCCGTGCCGGTCGAAGCCCGACGGGAGGTTGATCTGGTCGAACACCGACTGCACGTAGACCAGTTGTTCGCCGGCGATCCGCACGACACTGGCGGGCAGCCCGGTCGGCCCGACGAGGGTCGCCGTGTCGCCCTTCAGCTGCCACGTACACGGAATCGAGGGCCAGAATCCTCCACTCGCCATCGGGAAGTTCGATTCCGACCCGGCGCTGAAGGTCGCGGTGTGGTCGTCATTGAACGTGAGCGTCTCGTGCAGTATGAAGTAGTAGGTCGAAGCGAGTTCAGGCGGAAGAGGGGCGGGCGTGGCGAGCGTGAAGGTGTTGCCGGTCAGGAAGCCGGGATAGTCGAAGAACGTGGCGACGTCGCGGCTCTGGCCGCCGGGGCCGACGGCGGTGACGACGAAGTCGGTCGTCTCGCGCACCGAGGCGGTGCCGCTCGGCGTGCCGGTGTCCAGCGACACGTTCTGGGCGAACTGCACGCTGTCGGTGTCGCTCGCCGACCACCTCAGCGCGACCTTGACCAGGCCTTTGGACGTGTCGGCCACGGCCGGCGTGACCGAGAGTCGGATCGCGGGCGCGCGCGACTTGACGGTGATCGGCACGGCCCGGTCGTCGATCTTCTTGCCGTGGGCGTCGAACGCCTCGAGGTGGTAGGTGGTGTCGCGATCGGGCGCGGGCGGGTCGAAGCTGCCGCTGAACGGGATGTCGGCCGGCGCCGTGCGCGTCTGAAGCGTTCGCGCGGGCCCCTCGGGCCATGACAGTCGCAGCCCGTCGGCGCCGAACGTCTGCCAGGACAGGGACACCGGTTCACCCTGGTCGATCAGGTCGGGCGTGGTGGCCAAGCAGCGCAGGATGAAGTTCGCCGGCTTGCGCTTGTTCACGGTCAGCGCTTGATAGCCGTCGTCGTAGCCTGGGACGCCGGTGTGCATCAGGTAGATCAGTCCCCAGCCGTCCGGCGGCGGGACGACGAGCGGTGAGATCTCGAACTCGACCCCGGCGGACGCCCCAAGGATCTCGGGCGTTTGCGGATGCAGCCGCCAGCACGGCGGCGCGACCTGATCGTCGATCAGGTCCGCCTTCCACTGCTGCTCGTAGCCCGGCGCGGGCACGACGCCGGTGCCCAGGGCGAGCGAGCGAGTCGTGAGGGTCTGCGCGGTCGGCGTGTCGCCGCAGGTGAGCATGAGCGTGAACACCGGCGTGCCCGGTTTGGCCGCGAGCGGCGAGCGCAGCTGGTTGATCAACCGCATCCGCACGACGTTCGGGCTGGTCTGGCCCGTGGTGTAGACCTCCTCGGCGTCGACGGTCACGGACAGCGCGTCCGTGAGCGGCCGCGGGGCCGCGCCGGGCGGGTTGACGACCATCAGCGTGAACAGCATCCCGTCGTCGTCGACGCCGCCCGCGCCGTTCCAGTCGACCTCGATCTGACCGTGCGTGGCGGTCGCGAACTCCGGCCAGGAGCCGAGCGTGACGGTCACCGACTCCAGGTGGTCGAGCTGCACTGCCTGGCTGGGCGCCAGGCACCAGCAGACCCCGTCGAACCTCGTGTCCCACGCGGCCTGCGTCTTGTCGGTTGCACTGACCGAAAGGCGTGCCGCATCGGGGGCCGGCACCAGCTTGCCGAGGCCGATCTGGAGCGTGGTGTAGTCCACGCTCAGCGTCGAGGCCACCGCCGGGCCGGGGTGCAGCTTGATCGGGGTCGTGCCTGCGTTCTGGAGGGTGACGACGAGCTGGTTGGCGGCGCCGGCGCCGGTGAACAGCAGCGGGTCGCCGTGGGCGTTGGTGACTTTGACGTCGAGGCTCATAGTGTTTGCGGGGGTTGTGGGGCGGGATTGGCCTCGCGCAGCAGCAGCCAGCCGTCGGCGGCCTGCACGCGCGCGGACCCGAGGCCGGACGCGGCGACGGTCACGGCGGCATCGTCGAGCCGCACCGCGGCGCCCTCGTCGACGAGCGTCAGCCACCGCCACTCGAAGCCGGGCTCGGCGGGCACGGGGAGCGTCGCCGCGCCCCCCGCGGTCAGCGCCGGCATGACCGCCACGGCCAGGCCGAGCGTATGCAACACGTCTGCGTACATGTGCGCGGGGATCACGATCGACTTGGACGGCAGCAGGCCGGTCGCGGCGTGCACGGCCTGCGTCGGGTCCATCAGCAGGGTCACGTGGACCGCGGTCCCGCCCGGCGTCACCGTGAGATCCGCGGCCACCGGGCGGCGCACATGCGTGCCGCCGTCCTCCGCGGCCGGCGTCAGGAACTTCGTGAAGGCATCGTCGGCGAAGAACCCGACCAGCCCGTCGTGCGCCGTGTCAAGATCGCCGAGCACGACCGGGACCCGCAGGCCGCTCATCCCCGCGTCGCGGCGCGCCAGCCCGCGCACACCGTCAGGCGGCGAGCCTGCGGCCACATAGGATTTCAGCACTGCCTCGAACGCGTCGTCGCTCTGGTCCGGCGCCGGCGGTCCGAGCAGCTCGAGATCGATCGCGGCCCGCACCAACGCGAGCGGGCGCCCGACGAGCGCCGCGGTGGAGCCGGAGCCGAGCGCCGTCGCCAGCGCGACGTTGGTGAGCGCGCGATCAATCGCGTCGAGCAGCTCACTCAGGAACGCGGGCGCCCGGACGCTCAACGCGAACCGTTCCAGGTGCTCGTTGGCGCCCTTGAGCCGCTGGTCGATCGTGTCCGCGAGCCGCGCCGGATCGGTCGGTGCGTTGTGCCAGCCGGCCGCGCCGACCGCGCCGAGCGGTGTCCCGTCGCGGTCATAGAGGTCGAGCGTCTGCTGGACGTGGTTGTAGAGCACCCATCCGCAGATCGGCGAGGAGGCCACATCGCGCGCGTCGGTCGCATCGTCGAGCGCAGACCGCCAGCGCAGCGTCAGCCGCGCCGGCTGCGGGAGCCGCGGCGCGAGCCAGAACGCGTCCGGGCCCGCCGGCCCGATCAGGCTCTGCGCGCGGGTGCACATGCGCGTGTCGACGTTGCGGAACTGGCCGAACGCGTCGACGATCCGCAGCCGCGTGAGCTTCGCGACTCCGGCCCGCAGCGGTAGGTAGGGCAGCGCCGGGATCGCGGCGAGGTCGTTGTGGACGTCGACAGCGGCGGCGACCCGCGAATCGCTGAAGCGCTTCGTCGCGCCCTGCCCACCGGGATCGAGGACCGGCAGTGGCAGCGTCGGCCGGCGCATCAGCAGCTCCAGCCCGAACCCCGCGAGTGCCTGCGCGAGCAGCGGCAGCCCTTCAAGCCGCTCTTCGAGCGCGCGTAGCGCGGGCGCCGCCGGGTCGTCAGGGCAACGGGTGAGGTAGTCGTCGATCTGGCTGCGCAGCGGGAGCGCGGCGGTCGACGCCAGCAGCGCGCTGCCGGAGACCACGCGGCTCTTGTCGGCCACCCGCGGGACCTTGACGACGAGCTCGCCCGCTCGGGGGTCGAGCGTGTAGCGGTCCAGCGCGGTGAGCAGGTCGGCGGCGTAGTCGCGGACCGCCGGATCGGCCCCGGGGTCGGGCGTGACCGCGACCTCCCAGTCGAGCTGCAGCGGCAGCCACGGCTGCGTCCAGGCCGTGAGGCCGACCTCGGGCACGCTTGCTCGCGCGGTGCGCTGCGTGTCCGCGACGGCGTCGTGGAGCTCGTCGGCCTGGGCGCCCAAGCCGCGGCGCGAGCAGCTGCGCCAGCAGGCACGGCGCCTGCCCGCCGTCGAGCAGCACGGCCTCGGCCACCAGCGCGCCGAGCGCGGAGGTCACCGCGTCGCGGCCAGGTCGAGGCTGGGCAGGTCGGCCGCGGTGACCGGCGCTCCGCCGACGTCCAGGGCCGCGGTGAGCTCCGGCTCGGACCCGACCGCAAGCGGGAACGGCTAGCTCCTTGGCGCCGTTGCGCCCGATGCGGTCGGGGCGTTGCGCGGCTGCGCCGAGCGCGACCAGGACGGGATCGAGCGGCGCCCAGAAGCGCGCGGCGGGCCCACAGGTAGGTCATAGCCGGCGTCGCCCGCGCGCGTGCGCAGATCGTCCGCGGAGTCCGCGAGCGCCTGCTGGGCTTGCGCGAGGTCGTCTGCGTCGCTTTCGACGTCGGCGACGGCGGCATGCAGGAACTTCAGCGGGACCGTCACGTCGAGCGCGTCCGTGCTGTACTCGCGCTCCAAGAACTTCGTCCAGGCGACGTACAGCTGTCCGCGCGCGGCGGCGAGCGAGCGAGCGAGCGCGTCGGCCGAGCCTGGGCGGCGTTGAGCGCATGCAGGTCGGTAGCGAGGTCGACCGGGAGAGGCTCGCCGGCCTGGCGCGCGGCGTCGGCGAGGTCGTCGGTCTCCACCGGGCGCGGCGTCTCGCCGGTCACGGGCGTGCTGCGCGCGAGCTCCCATTCCGAGCCGCCGGGCACGGTGGCGAAGCGCGCGCTGTGCAGCCGCGCGTCGCAATGCGCCGCCCCGCCACGCGTGGTCAGCGCCGGCAGCAAGCCCGCCTGCAGCAGGTTCCCCCCGAGCGCGGCTCGCCGCGTCGGCGCCGCCGTCGCGCGCAGCGAGCAGCGCAGCAAACGCCTCAGTGACCGTCTGGCCGAGGGCGAGGTCGACGTCCTTCGCCGCCGCCTGCGGGACGCTCGCGTTGCGGTCGACGCCGGCGATCACGCCCGCGCACAGCGAGCGGGTGGCGCCCGCGATCCCGTCACCGTGCCAGCCCGTGTCCGCGGCGAGGTTCTCGCGCTGCTTTTCCCACCGGGGTTGTCTGGCTGTGTCGCCGTGCCAGCCGGCGACGAGGTAGGACACTGCCGTCTCGCCGGCCCCGTCGTCCAGCGCGTCCCACATGCCGAACACGTTGGGCGCGTGCGGGTAGGCGGCGGCAAACGTCGGGATCCGAACCCGAGCACCGTGTGGTCGGCCCGCAAGGGCGGGGGCGGCCCGGGAAAGTCCGCGAGCCGCGTAACCCGGCCGAGCTTGCGCGTGACCTGGGTCGGAGCGCCGGCGGGCGCGTGGACGGGCACGGCCCGGCAGAGCGCGTTGCGGTCGTCGGTATCGGTATCCCACAGGTAGTCGCTCTCGACCACCCACGCCGCCAGCTTGCGCTCTCGGCCGTCGCGGTCGCGCCGATCCGGACGACCAGCCAGCGGTTCGGCGGGGCGAGATCGATCGTGCCGGGGTCGACGGAGACCCGCGACAGCGCGGCCGGGATCGCCCAGTGCAGGTGCACGCCGGCGGGCAGTTCGCCCGGCGCGGCGTCGGCGAACGGCTGCGGCGTGATCGACTCTGCCCCCCGGTGAGCGCCGAGCTCGTCGAACCCGTAACGCAGGCGCGCGAACGCATGCGTCCGGGACGCGTCCTCCGCGCTCACCACGAGGGCGCGGACGTCGATCGGGACGACGAGCGTGCTCACGGCGCCTCCACGGCGTAGCCGACGGACTCGCCCACGGCCGCGAGCCGCAACGCGAGCGCCCCCGAATCCCCGGCGAGCGCGCCGCCCAGTTGGTCGACGTTCACGACGCGCTCCCCACGCCATGGCGTGGTCACGCCTCCCCCGAGCTCGAGGTGCAGCGTGGTCGGCGCCTCGCGGATCTCGACCGTCGCCGCGATGCCGTCGAGCAGGCAGAGCAGGATGCCCGGCGCGAGCGGCTGGACCGTCGCGTCGAGCGGCTTGTCGTTGGCGTCGCGCGCCGCGACCGTCAGCGGGCCATGGTCGTCGACCAGCGGCGAGAGCGAGCAGCAGCCCGCTGGCCGGCGGGACGGTCGCGGCGCGCAGCGCGCCGACCGCCGCCGCGTCGCCCGCCCACTGCCAGGAGGACGTGCGGGCGAGGCTGTAGGGCGCCGTCCACGAGCGCGCGCGTCCAGTGCGGGTCGACGTGGAAGAATCGCAGCGACGGCGCGGGCGCGAGGCGCTCGTCCGCCAGCAGGTAGCGCAACGGCACGCCGCGCAGCCAGGCCAGGCCGCCGAGCCACGCGGCGAGCGGTCCGGGCAGATCGTCCTGGACGGCCGGCGCGGCCGCCTCGAGCAGCTGCTGGACGCCCTTGGTGCGCGGCGCCGCGGACGGCTCGGTGTCGAGCATGGTGGGGCGTCGAGCGCTGCGGCCGCGGCGGCGCGGGCAGCGCACTCGACACCGGCCGGCAGCGCGCCGCCGTAGACCTGCACCCCGACGGCTTCCTGGGCCGGCGGCGCGCTCAGCGAGCCAGCGCGCGGTTGCTTCCCCAGGCTCGCTTTCCACGCGCGCAGCCGGCCGGCGAACTCCGCGTCGGCCATTGCCAGCAGGCGGCCGAGCTGCCAGGCCGCGGCGTAGGAGACGTCGAAGATCGCGGTCTCGGGGTCGTAGCGCAGCAGCCGGTCGGCGTCGGCGACGGGGTCGCCGGGATCGGCGAGCGCGGCCGCCACCGGGCCGGGCACGAGCGGCCCGCGATACCAGGCGAGCGTGGCGTCGCCCGCGCGCGTACGGTGGGCGAGCGCCGCAGTAGCCCAGCCGAGCGGCGCGGCGCGCGGTTTCGAGGGCCGGGCCGGCGCCGGCCGCCGGCTCGGGCAGCCGCAGCGCCGCGCAGTCGATCGCGCTCAGGCGTTTGGCGAACGTGGGCCCGTTGGCGCGGAAACTCCAGCTCGCCAGCGTCACCAGCCGCACGTGGGTCGCGCCGTCCAGCGCGTCACCCTGGGCGCCGGGGAGGAACGCCGCGAGACCCTCGAGCGAGACCAGGTGCGCGGTCGCGCCGGCCGTTTGGGACGGCGTCCGGTTGGCCACGACGTAGGACTGCTCCGTCTGATCGTGCTCGCGCGTGAGCGAGCCACGCCAGGTCCTTGAGTGCCGGCGCGAGCGCGGTGAACCGCTCCACGGGCAGGTCGAGCACACGACAGCGGTCCGCGCAACCCATGGCCCGGTCTCCAAGTCAAGGCGCGATCGGCGTCGGCGTCGGCGTAGGAAAGTGTCGCGCCGGGCAGGGCGCTCGTCTTCATGATGGTCGGGCGCTGCGGGTCGGCGGCGAACGGCGTGCGCCGCAGGTCCCCCACCTGCGCGTCGTCGGCGTGCACGCCCTCGTCATCGTCGAGCACGAGCAGTGCCAGCCACGGCGCCCCGGAGCCAGCCGTGCGCTCCCACGGAAGGCTCAGCCTAGGTCGAACGCGATATGCGGCGGAAGTGCGGCGGCGTAGTCGCCCTCGGTGTTGGGCGCGGCGGGAAGCCGGGCGGCCGATCGCGCTCGCGTCGAGGCTGAAAACGTGGGCCCGCGACCGCGAACTTGGTCGTGCTCCGCGGCGCTTCGTCGATGCCGTGCTCGGCGTTGTGTGACGTCGTGGTCTCCGACCGTGAGCTGTACGGCCGCGCCGACCAGCGCCGGAGCTCGTGGCGGGCGAAGAACGAGACCGTCTGCGCCATCTCAGCCACCGACTTCCGCGTAGGCCACATCCGAGACGGTCGCCGCGACGGCCGAGGCAGCCGGGCCGTCGCGGGCCGCGCGGGCAGCACGGCGCCGGGAAGCGTTCAGAACCGCCGCGAGGTCGGCACGGCCCGGCCGGCTGCGGCCGGGGTCGGCGAGGGCAGCGCCGAGGCCATCCGTGGGCGGCGTCCGCGTGGCCGCGGGCTCGGCTGGCGGCCTGCCGGTGAACGGGCGTGAGCGACGGCGCCTCCCCTGGAAGAGCGTGCTCGCAGTCGACGCCGGTCGAGTCGTGCGGGGGCACCGCCTTGGCCTTGATCAGTAGCCCGACGGCCATCTCCGGCACGGTGGCCGGCTGGTTCGGGTCGCTTGTCGACGTGCTCATCGCCGCCGTCATCGACCACAGCGCCTCGCGGCTGTGTCAGCGTGTGAATGTCGTGATGTCCAGGTGCTCGGTGACGTCCTTTGTGGTGTCGGGCGTCCCGTCGGACTGCCAGCGCCGGTGCAGCCGTGACCGCGTACGCGGAGTCCAGGGCGCCCGTCGGCGATTCCGACCGGCCCGACGCCGACAGGACGGCGACCCCTTCCCCGATCGAACGGTCTTCTGCCCGGAGGACAGCGAGACCGTCTTGGCCGGCACGGCGGTGAACGCTCTGCAGCGAAAGCCGCTCGCCGTTGAGCACCCCTTAGGCCGACGCCTTCGTTCTCGACGTGGCCCGAGCTCGCGCTCGTTAAGCCCGCCCGACCACGCCAGCGTGCCGCACCAGGTCTCGGCCGGGAGGAACGTTGCGTTTGAACTCTGTCCCAGGGGATCGGCTTGCGCTCCGGCTTGTCGTTCCCAAACGCGACCGTAAACGAGACGATGTCCCGAGGTCGACGTGCGCGCGGCCGGCGAACGGCGGCCCGTAGAGCTCCAGCCAGACGCCGAGGTGCAGGCTGAGCGTGAACGTGGTGATCACCGTGATGCGCAGCCGCGCGTTGAAGCCGTGATCGACGCTGCCCTCGCCTCGTAGTGGAACGGCTTCCCCCCGAACAGGAAGTCGGCGTGGGCGGTGAAGGACACCTCCAGGTCATCCGCTGCGCCACGCGGCCTCGAGGCTGCCGCCCGCCATCACGCACGCGGGCGTCAGCGCGAAGTACATGTTGGCCTTGACGGTCAGCGCCCCCTGGGTCCCAGTTCGCGCCCCGATCCGGGGCACTTGGGGGTAGCCGTCCGGCGGGTGGAAAGTGCGGGTGGTAGCCGCCGAGCGTGACCACGAACTCGCCCGGCCGTGGGGCGCCTTCGATGTCTGCCGTCCAGACGGCGAACGCGAAGCCGCCGGTCAGCCGGCAGGCCGGCGAGACGATGTAGGACTGTGGCGTGACTTGCCCGGCGACGGCGATCACGCCGTTGGCGGGCGAGTAGGTCGCCTTCACGGCCAGCTCGGCGTAGGCGATCGGCTTGGGCACCTGCGCGGGCACGGTTAGCGCCGTGAGCCCGAGCAGCGCGACCTGGAACTCGCGGCCGAACGCGACCGTCAGGAGCGCGAACGACACGAGCTGCTTGAACGAGGTGAACCGCACGCCGACCGCGAGCCAGTCCTCTCCGGTCTGTCGCTGGCACCCACTGCTTCGGCGTGCTCAGCGCCATGAGCGCATCGGTCGGCGTGCGCGTGTCGGGCGCCTTGCCGGTCGCGGCGGCGACCAGCGGGAACGCGGGCAGCTCGCCCAGCGAGGGCTGGACCAGGCCGCGGTTGTAGCCGAACCCGAGCGCGAGCCCCGTGACGTAGAAGAACACTGGCCCGCCGAGCGGATAGTCGAGGACCGCGTAGACGAACAGCGAGGGCTGGCCGGCGACGTGCTCCAGGCGCCGAGCGCCAGGATGGTGAGGTCGCCGACCTTCACCAACAGCTCGCCCTCGTACTCGCTGCCGGTGTTGACGAGGCCGCCGGCGATCTCCATGGGTGGGGCATCCAGCGACACCGCGAGCCCTCGCAGCCGGCCCTCGGCGTTCGCGAGGTCGTCGAGCTTGAGTCCGAGTCCGAGGCCCTGGCAGTCGACGGCGAGCGGGCCGAGCGCGAGCCCGGCGTCGAGCAGCAGCCAGGCGCGGCCGTCCGCCGACGTCGCGCCGACGCGACGGACGTGCAGGGGCCCGACGAGCGCCCGACGTCCAGCCACGCACCCGGAGCGGCGGGCGCCCGCCCGACTGTGGGTGCGGGCTCGGCGGGTGGTGGCGGCGCAGTCGGCAGCTCGACCGGCTTGCCGCCCGCTTTGACGCTCGCGCCGCGCTCACCCCGGCTGCGAGCTCGCCCGGCGGGAGCGTGGCCAGGCGCGGAAGTTTGGCGTCGTGCGCGGGCAGCGCGCCGGTGATCGTCTGCACCTGCGTCGCGCTGAGGCCGTTGCTCGCGACCAGCCGGATGGTGTCGAGCGTGAGGTCGTCTTCGGGCGGGATCTTGTCGCCGATGAGCGGCAGGTCGCTCAGGCCGGCGTCCACGTCGAGCTCGAACGCGCCCACGTACCGGCGCGGCCCGGTGCCCGGCGCCAGTGTCGCCAGCAGCGCGCGCGTGGCGGCGGTGTCGACGGCGACGATCACCGAGCCGTCGCTGCTCACGCGCAGCCACACGGCTTCGAGCTCGAACGCCAGCCCCTCGGGCAGGTCGACGTCGCTGCCGAGCAGGCTGCCGCGCAAGTCGGCGAGCGAGAGCGCGGGCTTGCCGCTCCAGCCGGCCGAGACCGAAGTCGAGCTCGCGTCGTGGTCGAAAGTGACCTCGAACTCGAGTGGCGGGGAACTCCGGCCGCCTGTGGAGCGTCAGCTCCAGCCAGGCGGCCGAGTCGACGCGCAGCGACGTGCCGGCGCCATCCGGCCCGACATCCAGGTAGACCTCGAAGTCCGCCTCGCCGGCCCCGACCGGGAACTTCCCGTCGCAGATGAACAGCAGCGATGGGCCGGTGGTGGAGACCTCGAGCTTGACCAGCGTGAGGTCCATACCCGTGACCGCGGCCGGCGCCGTGACGCCGATGTCGTCGCTGAGGGACTTCAGCAGCGCGCCGATGTGGATGCCCTCGGGAGCGACGGACTCCCCGAGCAACGACCAGCTGCCGGCGTCATAACTGCCGGCGAGCAGGATCGGGATCCCGCCAGCATCGAAGCCGCGGAGCAGCTGGCATCCGGCAGGCTGCCCCCTGCCGGCCACGCTCATGCTGACCTCGGTGAGCGTCACCTTGTCGGCCAGCCGCCAGCCGCCGATCGTGCCGTCGTCACGTTTGCCGCCCGCCACCCCGAACTCGATCTGCCAGTCGCGCGTGGTGGCATCGAACGCCAGCGCCGCGCGCTCGATGTCCATGTCTACCCGGGCCTCGGGCAGGTACTGCCCAAACAGCTTCTCCGCCGGCACGGGCTCCTCGAGCTCCGCGCTGATCGCGAGCTCGGGGTAGCTGATCGAGGCTGCCACGGGCACCTCGGCGATCAGCAAAGTGGCCGAGAGCGTGACGTCGGCCCGCGGCGCGATCGTCGGCAGCGTGATCGCCAGCGCGAGCCGGACGTCGGTCAGCTCGAACTTGTGGGCGACCAGCGTCCACGCGTCCTTGAGCACGATGTCGACGTGCAGCGCCATGACCTTGGACGAGCTCGCGGCCAGCGCAAGCCCGACGCGCCTGAGCCGGATCGCGTCGAGCGCGCCGACGGCCTTCTCGAGCGCGCTCACGTCGACGTGCTGCGCGTCGACGCCGGGGAGCGTCGTGAGCCCGGTCAGCGCGCCGAGCCCGAGCCCTGGCGCGAACTCCGCCTCCAGCTCCCAGTTCGCCCCCCAGCCGTCGTCGAGGGTGTCCGCTGGCGCGAACCCGCGCAGTGCCACGATCTCGGTCCCGGTCTGGGTGGGGAACTCCAGGTCCACCTCGACGCCCGCGCGCGGCTGAGCGTCGTACGCGTCGGCGCGCAGGAGCAGACGCGTGGCGGTGATGGCGGTGAGGGCGCGCAGCGGTTCGAGGTCGACGTCGGCTCGGGCGTCGCGACCCGCCAGGTGTCGAGCGTGAGCGCGAGCTCGAACGCGACGACGGCGTCCCCGTCGGCGTTGACCCGGACCGTCGCGTCGAGCGCCGACCCGCTGCCTGCGCCGGTGAGCGCGAGCTTGCCGGCGACGACGAGATCGCCGGTGCCGGGCGCCGCCGACGTGAGCGCGAGCCCGGGGGGTCCGAGCCAGTCTCTGAACAGGCGGTCCGCGGCGGCAGCCCCAGCTCGCCGGAGCCGATCGAGAACGTCCCGGCTGCGGCGGCGATCCGCTGTCGCAGCGCGCCGGCCGAGCCGCTCACGCGGGGAGCTCTTCGGTCGGGATCACCGCGATGTCGCCCTTGGGACCCACGAACCAGTACCACGAGTGACCGGCGCCGTCCGGCGACTCGGAATCCCCCCCGTAGCGCACGTCGTTGAGCGTGGTCATGAACGCCTTCTGGCACTGCCAGGCTTTGAACCGCCCCTTCCGCGGCTTCTTGGGCCGCTGCTTTTTCAAACTGACGTGCGGCCTGCCGGTCGGCCGGTCGCGCGGCAACGGCGCCGGCGGCGGCGGGGGCGGAGCCAGCGTCCGGTCGAACATGACGACCTGGTGCTGCCGGAAATTCGCGGGCGCCCAGTAGGACAGGATGTCGCGCACGTGCTCGACGTCGGGTATCCCGCTGCCTCCCCAGGTCTTTGTGTCCGAGCCGACAATCAGGCTGTCGGGATGGATCTCGCGGATCACGCCGCGGATGACGACGTTTCGCTGCCGTGATGACCGACCTTGAGCACCGTGCCCCGACCGAGGCGTTGCCGGCTTGCCTGCCGAGGTTCTCCAGCAGACCCATAGCCGTTCCAGTCTGCGCGTTGTCGAGGATGAACCCCTCGGTGGCCGCGGTCGCGTCACCCATCAGGAAGATCTTCGTGGGCCCGTACTTGAGCAGCAGGACGATGCTGTTGGCGTTCTTCGTCGGCCCGTCGGCTGCGCTCGGGTTGCCCGAGGCGTTGGCGGCGAGGAGCCACGTTTCCACGCCCTCCACCTTGACCGCGTCCTCATCGCCCCCGTAGTACGCGGAGCCGGGTGAGTGCGCCTTTTTGGGATCGGCCCCGTCCATGTCTGCGAGGTACTTGCTGATGGCCGGACGGCGCTGTAGAGCGATAGATCGCAGCCGTAGTCGATCCGGTCGAAGGTGATGCCTCCGTCCAGCAACCGGTCGAGCAGGTTGTAGTGGTCGATGTCGGCGTGTCAGAACCAGCCGCGCGACCTCGCCGCTGGCCGGCACCAGTCGGTTCAACGCCGTCTTAATCTCCGGCGTCACGACACCCGGATTCTTGCTGGAGCCGCAGTCGACCAGCCACACAGTGCCCTGCGGGAACTTGATGACGCTGCAGTCACCCTGTCCCGCATCGAGAAACGCGATCGTAAGGCAGGGATTTGGAATCAGCACCACGACGCATGCCCCTGGTCTCGTTGTGCTTCTTGCGGCGCAACCCTACCTCTCCGACGGCTCGCATGACGATGCGCGTCTGCGTCGCGGCCACGTCGCCGTGAACACAACTGGACGACGACTCAAACCACGCTACCCAGCCAAATCAGGGTGAGCCATCCCGGGTTTGACGGAGACCTTGATCTGACCCGGAGAAAATGGAGTCGGTATAGCTGGCTCAAGCAGGACCGCATCGATCGCGGCGAGCTCGACGGCCTGAGCACCGACCAGGCGCTGAGCTCGCCGCCGCCAAGCGGCGGATCCGCCAGCTCGAGACCGAGCTGGCGGTCTCACGGAAGGTCAACGAGGTCTTCCTCGAGCGCATCGCCCCAAAAGGCTCTACCCGGTGATCGAGTCTCTGACCGGGCAGGGAATCGACGTCAGCCACGCCTGCCGCGCGCTCGGCGTCTCGCAGTCGGGCTACTACGCCTGGAAGGACCGGCCGCCTCGCCGCGCGCGCTGCGACGGATCTGGCTGGCCGGCGAGATCGCCGACGTCCACAAGGCCTCGGGCGGCACCTACGGCGCGCTGCGGGTCACCGCCGAGCTGCGCCACGGCCGCGAGATCGTCGTCGGCCACAACGCGGTCGAGCGATCATGCGCGAGCTCGGCCTCAAGGGCCTGCCGACCCGCCGGCTGCCGCAGCGGCGCCGGTCGCGAAGGTCACCTCGCTGGATCTCGTCCGGCGCGAGTTCCGCCGCGACGGCCCGAACCAGCTGTGGATGACCGACATCACCGAGCACCCCACCCGCGAGGGCAAGCTCTACTGCTGCGTCGTGCTCGACGCCTTCTCGCGCATGGTCGTCGGCTGGTCGATCGACAGCACCCAGACCACCAGCCTCGTGCTCAACGCGCTCGGCATGGCCACCCGCGCGCGCCCCGCCCGCGACGGGCTGGTCATCCATTCCGATCGCGGCGTGCAGTTCACGTCCTGGGCCTTCAGCCACAACGTCCGCGCACGCCGGCCTCGCCCCGTCGATGGGCGCCGTCGGCAGCCCCTACGACAATGCCATGATCGAGTGCTTCTGGGGCCGCATGCAGGTCGAGCTGCTCAACCGCCGCCGCTGGAAGACCCGGATCGAGCTCGCCACCGCGATCCACGACTACATCGAGCTCTTCCACAACACCCGACGCCGACACTGATCGCTCGCGATGCTCACCCCCGCCGAGGTCGAACACGCGTGGGCACCAACAACCATGCACTGACCAAGCGGCTGGCGCTAAGACCGCGACAGCCGACGAGGCCCACGAAACGTCTCCCTCTGGTCTCTCAGCTCCCGCGATCGAAGCCATCTATCCCAACCATCATCTCCTGAACAACAACAGCAACGACCAAGCCGCCTGATTCCAGAACCGCGGCTCCACCGAAACCGGTCACTCCCTAGGTTGGTGTAGGAGCGGTTCGGACGGAATCGCGCTGAGGCTGCTTCCGGCCACCGTGGCGTCCATGATCGTCGGGTTGTTCACCGACTGATGGAAGGAGGCGCCTGCGATGGCCGGTGCCGACAGGATGACGATCGAGGAGGTCGTCAAGCGGGTGCTGCTCGAGGAGCAGGCGGATGTGCTGCGCGCGGCGGTCGAGGCCGTCTGCGCGGAGCTGATGGAGATCGAGGTGTCCCAGCAGATCGGCGCTGAGCGCGGTGAGCGGCGCCCGGATGATCGGATGACGCATCGCAATGGCTATCGGGCGCGGGAGTGGCAGACGCGCGCGGGGTCGCTGGAGCTGCAGATCCCCAAGCTGCGCCGCGGCAGCTATTTCCCGAGCTTCCTGGAGCCGCGTCGGCGCTCCGAGCAGGCGCTGTTGGCGGTGATCCAGCAGTGCTACGTGTGCGGGGTCTCGACGCGTCGCGTTGACCAGTTGGTCGAGAACCTCGGGCTGCGGGTGAGCAAGAGCGAGGTCTCGCGGATTCGTCGGGTGCTCGATGAGCACGTCGACGCGTTCCGGACGCGGCCGCTGGAGGGCGCCTACCCGTATCTGTTCCTGGACGCCAAGGTCGAGAAGGTCCGCGACGGCGGCCGGGTGGTGACCAAGGCGCTCGTTGTCGCGCACGGCGTTCATGAGTCCGGGCGGCGCGAGATCCTCTCGATCGACGTCGGCGAGGCCGAGACCGTGTCCTTCTGGACCGACTTCCTCAGAGGGCTCGTCAAGCGCGGCCTGGTCGGCGTCCAGCTCGCGATCTCCGACGCGCATGCCGGGCTGAAGGCCGCGATCGCGAAGGTTCTCGGCTGCGCCTGGCAGCGCTGCACCGTGCACTTCCTCCGCGACTGTCTCGGTCACGCGCGTCGCGATCAGCACGGGCTGCTGGCGGCGCTGATCCGTCCGATCTTCAACGCCGACTCGCTCGCGCAGGCCCGCGACCGGCTCTCGAAGCGGTCGCGCACCTCGACGGGCGACTGGCCAAGGTGGCGGCCATGCTCGAGGACGCCGAGGCCGACATCCTCGCCTTCTACGTGTTCCCGCCCGATTACTGGCGCAAGCTGCGCAGCACGAACCCGCTCGAGCGCTTCAACCGCGAGATTGGCCGCCGCACCGACGTCGTCGGCATCTTCCCCGACGACCGCAGCCTGATCCGCCTCGCCGGCATGCTCTGCATCGAAGCCAACGACGAATGGCTCGTCGGCCGCCGCTACCTCTCGGCCGTATTGATCTCTCGTCCTGGCGGGACGAAACGATCACATAGACAAGGAGAACAAGCAGGAGGTGCCCGAGCTCCAAGCGGCCTGAGCCGCCAACGTCCTCACCGACGACTGGAGCGCCAGACTCCTACACCACCTCCCGGGACTTGACTCCGAAACCGGGTCAGATCACCCGGCGTCCCACCGAAGCGGGGAACTCCATCGATCGGTTCTTCGCCGCCTGAGCGCTAAGCGAACGTCCGGCGTGCCATGCCGTTCATAGCCGCGCGGCCGATCTATCCGCTCCGCGTGGCAGGCTTGACGCGCCGAGACAAAGGGACCCTCTCCGTGGCTCGACGGCTTCGGGTCGCCGACACGAAGGGATGGAGCATGGAAACGGCAGTCTGCCTACTCCTGCTCCTGGCGCTCGCGCGCCAGGTTCTCCGATAGACAGTGGAAGCCCGCCGTTGGCGGGCTTTCCTGCTTCACGGCGCGCGGATCGGCCGCGTCCGGGTAGCCGGCGGTGGCCGTCGTCCAGCGCCTCATCGACGGCACGCCTACGACGTCGATCAGCCACGGCCGGTGATCGCACCGCCGCGCGGCTCGCGGCGCTTGTCGGCGGTGCCCGTGTACCCCCGGTCTACCCCGAACGTGAAACGGGCAGCTCCGGTGGCGACAACCGGCCCCGTTTGCAGCGTAGTTCCTGAGATGCCGGAGGAGGGACTCGAACCCCCGACACGCGGATTATGATTCCGCTGCTCTAACCGACTGAGCTACTCCGGCGGGGCGCGGCGAAAGGTTAGCGATCAGCGGAGCTCGCGCTCGACCGCTTCGACGAAGTCGCGGTGCAGGTCGGCGAGGCGGCGCAGGAACCCGTTGACGAGCACGAGGTACTTGCTGCGGTGGGGGAGGGCGTCGGCGGAGCCGGCGCTCTCGTCGAGTCGCCAGCCGAGGCCCGCAATGTCGTCAGCGTCGCGATGCGGGCGGCGGCGCCGGTGCCGTCGCGGGGCACGAGCGGGAGCCGGAGCTGCGCGCCGCGATCCTCGATGCGTTGGCGCACGCCGTCAGCCCGACGGCGGCTACCGCCTCTTGCAACGAATGGCACATCGTGATCGCCCGGGCCTGAGACGATCAGGGGCGCCATGGAGTACGGGGCGCATCTCCCGCTCATCGAGCTCGGCGGCCCGCAGCCGACGCTCGGCGACCTCGTCGAGTACGCGCGCGCGGCGGCATCGCTGGGCTTCCAGTTCCTGTGCGCCAACGACCACCTGCTGTTCGGGCGGCCGTGGCTGGACGGACCGACCGCGCTCGCGGCCACGCTCGAGGCGTCCGGCGACATGACGATCGCCACGACCGTCGCGCTGCCCGTCATCCGCGGGCCGGTGCAGACCGCGAAGACGCTCGCCGCGCTCGACCGCCTCTCGAACGGGCGGCTGGTGGCCGGGCTGGGACCGGGGTCGTCGGCGGCCGACTACGCCGCCGCCGGGATCCCGTTCGAGGAGCGGTGGCCGCGCTTCGACGAGGCGATCCGCGCGCTTCGTTCGCTGCTGAAACATGAACCGGACTTCGCGGGGACCTTCTACTCGACCCAGGGCGTCACGCTGGAGCCTCCGCCGGTGTCGCCCGACGGACCGCCGATCTGGCTCGGCAGCTGGGGCTCGGCCGCCGGGCTGCGTCGGGTCTCCCGGCTCGGCGACGGCTGGCTCGCGTCCGCGTACAACACCACGCCGGAGGCGTTCGGCGCGAACGTCGCCGCGCTGCCCGAGGGATTCCCGAACGGGATCTCGACCGCGTGGCTCTACGTGACCGAGTCTCGCCGCGAGGCCGACCGCGATGTACGAGGACGTCCTCGCCCCGATGCTGCGCCGGCCCGCGGACGCCATCCGCGAGCTCGCGCTCCCGATCGGCCCGCCCGAGCTCTGCGCCGAGCGGATCGCAGCCTTCGAACAGGCCGGCGCGCAGCGCATCTTCGTCTGGCCGCTCGCGGACGAGCTTCGCCAGCTCGAAAAGTTCCGCGAGCTCTTCAGCGATCCCAGACCAGCTCGCCCTCCTGGACCGTGAGCCGGCCGTAGGCGGTGCTGGTCGTGCGCCCGTCAGCATCGATCGAGTAGCGTCCGAGGACCGAGTCCCGGCCACGCACGGACCGGGCGAAGCGCGCCGTCGCCGCCCGCTCGCCGTCGCCGGCCGCGATCGCGTCGAGGATCAGCACCATCGCCTCGTACCCGTAGAAGCCGAACGACGCCCGCTGGGCGACGAAGAAGCGCGTGCGCCGAGCCTCTGCCTCTCCCAGCTCGCGCGCCAGCCAGTCGGCCGCGACTCCCTCGGACCCCAGCAGCCACATCGCGGGATCGAACGCGTGTAGGTGGTGCCAGAGCCCGACCGCGCCCGAGCCGGCGACCCCGACGTGGACGAACGCGTCGGCGCCCAAGTCCGGGGCCTCATCGTGGTCCCAGATCGGCCGCGAGCGCACCTCAAGCCCCCGCTCCTGAGCCGCCGAGGCGCACATCGCGCCGACCGGCACGCCGTACCCCTCGTCGTGGTCGTGGACGACGAGGAGCCGCCGCACGCCCACGTCGGCGAGCCAGCCCGCGATCGCCTGCGCGCCGACGCCATCGTGCGGCGACAACCGCACCAACGAGGATCCCTCGAGGCCGACGTACGTCGCCACCGGCGCCACCTGCAGCAGCCCGGCGGCCGACAGCCGCGGCGCCGTCATGAGCACCTGGGAGGAGTGGAAATCGCCCAGGTACGCGAGCGCGCGCGCGTCGTCGACCGCGGCCCGCCGCGCGCTGCGGACCGCTCAGCGGAAGGCTCACGTGGACCCGCGCCATGAGTCCCGGACCGTATCCAGCGGGTACGACATGAACGATGGAGGCCGAGGCCCGGGTCCGCGACGTCAAGCGCACCGAGACGCGCTCGGGCGTGGCGGAGGACATCCGTGAGGGCGACTAGATCCCCGACTTCGACGCCCACTTCGAGGAGTTCCTGCACCTCGCCGGGCTCGGCCACGACAAGGCGCTGATCGCCTGGGGCGGCTTCTACTTCCGCAAAGGCGACTCGCCCTACGGCGAGTGGCGGATCGTCGACGATGAGGAGCTCGACCAGCTCGCGCCGACCCCGCGCACGGAGACGATCGGCGCGAGCTCCGAGCCGTTCGGCCACGCGGTCGTGGAGGTCGAGCGCGACGGCACGCCGGTCGCGCGCGCCGAGACCGCCGACCACAACCACGTCTGGATCGACGGCCTCGAGCCCGACACCGAATACCGCTACCGCGTGCACGTCGACGGCAAGCCCTGGGCCCATGGCGAGCGGCTCGACTGGAGCGTCGAGCAGGCCACGCTGGTCGCCGCCGGTCGCCGCTACGACAACCGCTTCCGCACCTTCCCGGCCACCGACCACCCCGCGCCCGTGACGTTCGCCGTGCTCGGCGACTTCGGCGTCGGGATCGTCGACGGCCGGCTCGAGGGCCTCCGCCAGCTCCAGCTCGCCGAGGCGCTCGAGCACGCGGTCGACGCCCGCGACGTCCGCCTCGTCCTCACCACCGGCGACAACGTCTACCTCGGGCACCAGGACACTGCCGGGACCGGCAACGAGGACGACGACTGGTACTCGAGCTTCTACGAGCCGTACCGGTACGTGATCAACCGCGTGCCGTTCTTCCCGACTGTCGGCAACCACGACGCGGGGGACAGCGAGAGCTCCGACGACCGCGACCAGCTCGCCGACAACCTCTTCCTCGACCACCGCTTCGCGCCTGGGGTCGAGACCGGCTCGGCCTCGCTGGGACCCGGCCTTTTCTATCGCTTCCAGGTCGGCGCGAACCTCGAGTTCGTCTGCATCGACACGTCGATCGCGACGGGTATGGACTACGAGCACTACTTCGACGACCCCGCGCATAGCCGGTGGGTCGAGGAGACGCTGCGGGGCGACGGCGCCCGCTGGCGGATCCCGTTCTCGCACCACCCGCCGTTCTGCGCCGGGCCGGAGCATATGAACACGACCGGGATGGTGGAGCGGCTCGTGCCGCTGTTCCGCGAGGCCGGCGTCCAGCTCGTGCTCAGCGGTCACGAGCACAACTTCCAGCACGCAGTCGTCGACGGCATCCACTACGTAGTGAGCGGCGCGGCGGGCAAGCTGCGGCCCGAGCCGCCGCAACAGTTCGAGCAGGCCGGCACCCGAGCCTGGGCCGCGGCCGGACACTTCCTGCTCGCGCACGTCGATAGCGACTACATCGTCGCCCGCCCGGTCGCGGACGCCACGCTCGAGCCGATCGACGTCGTGAACCCGGAAGGCCGACCCGCCGACGCGGTCATCAAGATCTGCCCGGCGGTCGATCCGGCTCCGACCCGCGGGCCATAGGAGCGCAGCCCGACGGCCCGTAGGTTCGCCCCTCGCAACGACCAAGGGGTGACTGATGACGGGTCAGTGGAGGCGTACCGCGCTCGCGGCCGCGATCGCGATCGGGGTCGCACTGAGTGTCGCGCCGGCGGCCGGCGCCAAGCAGCACGGCTTCCGCGTCGAGGAGGCGACGATCGAGGAGATCCAGGCGGCGATCCTGCGCGGCAAGGTCACGACGACCGAGATCGTCGAGAAGTACCTCGAGCGCATCAAGGCCTACAACGGCACGTGTGTGAACGAGCCGCAGGGGATCCTCGGCCCGATCTCGACGATCCCGCACGCCGGCAAGCTCAACGCCCTGATCACCCTCAACCTGCGGCCCGCGGCACGCGCGGCCTGGGGCTTCGACGAGCGCAAGGCGCGCAGCATGACCGACGCCGCTGACGATGACTCCGCCATGCCGGACGCGCTCGAGACCGCCGCCAAGCTCGACGCCACGTTCGCTCGCCGCCACAAGCTCGCCGGGCCGCTCCACGGCGTCGTGATGGCGATCAAGGACCAGTACGACACCTTCGACATGCGGACCACCTCGGGTGCCGACGCCTTCTGGGCCGACGACCGCCCGCCGGACGACGCCACGTTCGTCCAGCGCCTGCGCGACGCGGGGGCGATCATCCTCGCCAAGGCGAACATGGGCGAGTACGCCGCCGGCGGCATCACCGGCACCCGCAGCTCGTTCGGCGGCACGATGTGCAACGCCTACGACACCGAGCGCGACCCCGGCGCCTCCAGCGGCGGCTCGGGCATGGCGGTGGCCGCCAACTTCGTCACCTGCGCCATCGGTGAGGAAACCGGCACCTCGGTGCGAGAGCCGGCCAAGAACAACAACGCCGTCGGCCTCGCCCCGACGCGGGAGCTCGTCAGCGCGGACGGGATGATCCAGCAGGGGGTCACGACGCGCGTCGGGCCGATCTGCCGCACGGTCCAGGACACCGCGCGCATCCTGGGCGCCTACGCAGGCTTCGACCCCGCGGACGAGCTCACCTCGTTCGCCAACGGCCGAACGCCGCCGAGGCCGTACCACCAGTACGAGGAACGCAACTTGCGCGGCTATCGGATCGGCGTCATCCGCGAGTACATGGACAAGGACCTGTTCACGGTCGCGGACTCGGAGTCCATCGACATCGTCGACCGGGCGATCGGGGACCTGCGCCGGCTCGGCGCCACGATCGTGGACCCGGGCCCGCACGGCGCGCTGTTCCAGAGCTGCGTCGACAAGTACGCGCCGCTGTGGCGCAACGGGCTCTTCGTCCGGCAGTTCCCGTCCGCGTTCCCGTTCGACGCGTCCGGGGCGCCGGTCGGCGACCACATCTCCACGCTGGTGGACATGTTCTTCGACCCGTCGCTCGTGCCGCACAACGCGAGCGGGCAGCCGAGCATCCGCAACCTGGGCGGCGGCGGTGGCGACACCGGTGACGGCCGGTACAACTTCAACATGTACCTCCGCGAGCGCGGCGACGCGGAGATGCGAAGCCTCACGGACCTGATCCAGAAGGCGAACCACTGGACGGATCCCGCGATGCCGAACCGGCGCGCGGGCCTGGTGAACGACGACCGGGACCGCACACTGGCGACCGGCGCGACGCTCCAGACCCGGTTCACGCTGCAGACGGTCGTCCATCAGTGCTTCGCCGAGAAGGGCCTCGACGCCGCGGTCTATCCGACCGGCAACGTCCCGCCGGCCATCCTCACGGCGCCGCAGGAGCCGACGGTCAACGACCGCAGCTCGGGCCTCTGGACCTACATCAACAGCCGCGGGTTCCCGGCCATGACCGTCCCGGCGGGCTTCACGACCCACGTCTACGACCGGGCGCCGGACGGCACGGTGCTGCCCGCGAAGGCCGCCGAGCTGCCGGTGGGAATCGACTTCCTCGGCCTGCCGTTCAGCGAGCCGAAGCTGTTCGCGATCGCGACGGCCTACGAGGCGGCGACGCGCCACCGGACGCCGCCGCCGGACTTCGGCCCGGTCGGGTCCCGCGACGCCGATGCCGGCAAGCCGCGATCCATGCCGCCGGGACGCAGGTTCCGCGCCGACGAGCTGCGAGCGATCGAGGAGGACTGACGCGGGTAGGACGGACGGCGTGGATGCGACGCCGTTCGTCCCCGAGACCCGCAGCGTCAAGAAGCTTCGTGAGGCCGCGGCCGAGTGCCGCGGCTGCCCGCTCTACGCGCCCGCGACCCAGACCGTGTTCGGCGAGGGCCCGGCCCGCGCGCGGATGATGCTGATCGGCGAGATGCCCGGCGACCGCGAGGACCGCGCAGGCCACCCGTTCGTCGGCCCCGCCGGACGGGAGCTCGACGCCGCGCTCGAGCGCGCCGGCATCGAACGCACCGACGCGTACGTCACGAACGTCGTCAAGCACTTCAAGTTCGAGGAGCGCGGGAAGCGGCGGATCCACGACACGCCGAAGAAGGGCGAGGTCGACGCGTGCCTGCCATGGCTGCGCGAGGAACTGCGGCTGGTGCGGCCGCAGGTCGTCGTGTTCCTGGGCGCGACCGCCGGCAAGGCCCTGCTGGGCTCACGCTTCCGCCTCACCCGCTGCCGCGGCCAGGAGCTCGAGTCCGACCTCGCGCCCCACGTGACGGCGACGGTCCACCCGGCCGCGATCCTCCGCGCGCCCGACAGCGAGGCGCGCGAGGCCCAGCGCGAGGCGTTCACGAACGACCTCCGGGCGGCGGCCAGCATGCTGGATGACTAAAGGGGTTTCCCTCCCGACCGGCTCGCTGTAGGCTGCTCCGATTCGAGCGCCGGATGGCGCTCACGTCGTTCCACGAGGGGGAGAAAACCGCATGGATAGCAAGCGTGCGCGCACTGGAGCGCGCATCCTCGGGCTCGGACTCGCCGCTCTGGCTCTCGCGCTGCCGACCGCAGCCCAGGCCAAGCCGGCCGACGTCGAGGTCCAGCTGCTCGGCCTCAACGACTTCCACGGCAACCTCGAGCCGCCCACCGGCAGCTCAGGCCGCATCCTGCCCGCGCCGGGCGGCTCGAACGTCGACGCCGGCGGCGCGGCGTTCCTGGCCGCCCACATCCGCGAGATGCGGGACACGAACCCGAACTCGCTCGTCGTCTCGGCGGGCGACCTCATCGGCGCCAGCCCGCTGCTGTCGGCCGCGTTCCACGACGAGCCGACGATCGAGGCCATGAACGAGATCGGGCTCGACCTCAACGCCGTCGGCAACCACGAGTTCGACGAGGGCGAGACCGAGCTGCTCCGCATGCAGAACGGCGGCTGTCACCCGACGGACACGGCCGGCACCTGCAAGGGCGCCGACGGGCGCTTCGACGGCGCGAACTTCCAGTTCCTCGCCGCCAACGTCGTGCGCCGCGACACCGGCCAGCCGATGTTCCCGCCCTACGCGATCCGCAAGTTCGGGAACATCAAGGTCGGCTTCATCGGCATGACGCTCGAAGGCACGCCGGACATCGTGTCGCCGTCGGGCATCCGCAACCTCCGGTTCCTCGACGAGGCCGAGACTGCCAACAAGTACGCGCGCGAGCTGCGCAGCGAGCACGGCGTCCGCGCGATCGTCGTCCTGCTCCACGAGGGCGGCGTGCCGACCCCGTTCGCCGGCATCAACGCGTGCAACGTCTCGGGGCCGATCATCGACATCGTCAACCGCACCGACGACGCCGTCGACCTGTTCGTCACCGGCCACACGCACCAGCCGTACAACTGCGTGGTGGACGGGCGCCCGGTCACGAGCGCGAGCTCGTTCGGCCGCCTGGTGACCGACATCGACTTCACGCTCGACCGGCGGACGAAGGACATCGAGAACGTCCGCGCCAACAACGTGATCGTGACGCGCACCATCACGCCCGCGTTCGACGTCCAGGCGCTGATCGATCGCTACAACGTGCTCGTCGCGCCGATCCGCGACCGCGTGATCGGCAACCTCAGCGCGCCCCTCACGCGGACCGCCGACACCTCGGGCGAGAACGCCGCCGGCAATCTCGTGGCGGACGCCCAGCTGTTCGACAGCCTGAGCGAGGGCGCCATCGCCGCGTTCATGAACCCCGGCGGCGTGCGCACGGACATCGACGCGGGGCCGGTCACCTATGGCGAGGCGTTCGCGATGCAGCCGTTCGGCAACAACCTCACCACGATCACGCTGACTGGCGCGCAGCTCTACGAGATGCTCAAGCAGCAGTGGTGCGGCCTGCCGACCACGCGAATCCTGCTCCCGTCGCACACCGTGCACTACACGTTCGACACCACCAAGGTGGCCGTCGGCGCGCCGTGCGCGACCGCCCAGAACCCCGTGGTGCCCGGGTCGCTGACCATCAGCGGGACGCAGGTGACGGACGCCGGCACCTACCGCATCACCGTCAACTCGTTCCTCGCCGACGGCGGTGACGGCTTCTCGGTGCTGCCGCAGGGGACGAACCGGGTCGGCGGCGCCGTCGACACCGAGTCACTGCAGCGGTACTTCGCGACCGCGCCGGAGCTCAGCCCGCCGCCGCTGAACCGGATCGACGTCATCCCGTAGCGGAATCGGTCCCGCCCGCCCGCCGCCCGCACGGCGGCGCCCGGGCGGGACTTTCATCCGCTCACGCGGTCGAGCTCCTGCAGCAGCTCGTGCGCCGCGAGCTCGACGTCCTTGTGCCGCCACTCGGCGGCGCGATACACGCACGCGATCAGCCCGGTCCGGTGGAGCCGCCGGAAGTCCCCGTACACGAACGCGTAGCGGGCCTTCGTCGCATCCGTGGCGCCCTCCGTCAAGCCCAGGTGCCAGGCCGCGTAGTCCTCCCACGAGTGCGACTCCAGGAACGCGTTCTGCGCGGCCGCCTTGGGCTGCACGTCGCCCCACTCGCTCTCGAGCACGTACTGGCGCGCGGCGATCAGATGCCGAGCGTGCTCCACGGCCTGCGGGTTGACGGCGTAGGACGCGATCCGGGCATTGTGGAATACCGGCGGCCGCGAGGCGTCCTGGAGCGTAAGACCGCAATCCCCCAGGAGCCCCTCGCCATGTTCTCCGCCACCGCCTACCTCATCCGCGACGCCCGCGTCGACGACGTGCCCGAGCTCGTCCGGCTCGGCTGGTCGACGCAGGAGATGTGGCCGTCCGGCCACATCATCGTCGGCGAGATCCGCGGCGTCGTCGCCGCCGCCCTCGCGATCGACGAGAACCGCGCCGTGACGGCCGACGTCGCCCGCGCGCCGCACCTGCTCGCGCACATGCGCGCCCGCGCGGCCGGGATCAAGGCCCACCGCCGCACGCCGGACGTCGCGGAGCGCATCCGCGAGCGCATGCACGAGTACATCGCGCTCTGATACGACTCGCGGCCTGGGCCTGAATCCACCGATCCCCGCGGCGCCTCGCCGCCGTGGCCGTTCGCCAGAGTCGATCGGCCGCGACCCAAGTGGCCCACCACGAGGATGCGCGGCCGATCGACTCTGACTCGGCCCACGGCGCCGAGGCATCCACGGATCATCGGCGGATCCAGGCCGCTGCTGGCTGTCCCCAACGTCTCCGAGGGCCGCGACGTCGCGGCCCTCGACGCGATCGCGAACGCGTTCGGGCCCGGGCTCATCCATCGCTCGTCGGACCCCGACCACCATCGGTCGGTGTTCACGATCCAGGGCGAGCCGGGCGAGCTCGCGGAGCGGGTGCTGGCCGGCGCGCGCGAGGCCGTGGCCCGGATCGACCTGCGCGCCCACGAGGGCGTGCATCCTCGCGTCGGGGCGGTCGACGTCGCCCCGATCGTCTACCTGGACCCCGCCGAGCGCGGCGCCGCGGTGGCCGAGGCGCTGATCCTCGCCGACCGGCTCGCCGACGAGCTCAGCATTCCCGTGTACCTCTACGGCATGCTGGCCGGAGGGCGCACCCGCGCCGAGCTGCGCAAGGGCGGCCCGGAGGCGCTGATCGCGCGGACGGCTCCCGACGCCGGCCCGCGCGAGCTGCACCCGACCGCCGGCGCGACGCTCGTCGCCGCCCGCCCGCCGCTGGCGGCGTTCAACGTCGAGATCGACGCGTCGCTGCAGACCGCCAAGGAGATCGCGGCCGCGATCCGCACCATCGAGGGCGTCCGCGCGCTCGGCCTGCAGCTCGAGCAGCAGGGCATCGTCCAGGTCTCGACCAACATCGAGGACCTCGACCGCGTCACGCCCGCCGACGTGGTCGCCGCCATCCGGGAGCGCGCCCCGGTCACCGCGGCCGAGCTCGTCGCTCCTGCCCCCCGGAGCGCGTTCGAATCCTTTCCCGCCGACGTTCCGCTGCGCGGCGCCCCGCTCCTCGAATGACCGGCTACCCTCCACCCGATGGCCCAGACCAAGCGCAAGCGGCGGTCCAAGCACCGCGGCAACGCCGCCGGCGTGGTCGAGTCGCGCGGACGGACCGGCCGGCGGCCGACCGAGGAGGAGCTGCGCGGGGCCGGGCGCGAGACCGCGCGCGAGCGGCGCATGAACAAGCCGCCGACCTGGAACAGCGCGCTCCTGAAGGCCGGGCTGATGGCGGCGCTCCTGTTCGTCTTCACGCGCATCGGGCTGTTCGGCGGCGAGGTGCCGCTCAGCCAGTCGATCGTGCTGTGCGTCTTCGCGGTGCTGCTCTACACGCCGCTCGCCTACGTCACGGACCGCTGGGTCTACCAGCGCGCGCAGAGGCGCAAGCAGCAGCAGAAGAGCGGATGACCGCCCGCTGCTTCACGGTCGGGCCGCTGCAGGAGAACTGCTGGATCGTCGACGGGGCCGAGCGCTCGATCGTGATCGATCCCGGCGACGAGGGCGATCGCCTGATCGCCGCGCTCGACCAGCCCGTCGAGGCCATCCTGCTCACGCACACGCACTTCGACCACGTCGGCGCCGTCGCCCAGCTCGCGCGCCACACAGGCGCGCCCGTGTACTGCCCGCGGATCGAGGTCCCGGTCCTGAAGGACATCAACCGCTACGTCTTCCCCGGCTACGGCCCGTACGAGCCGTACGACCCCGAGGAGACCCTCGAGGGCGGCGAGCGGCTCGAGCTCGCCGGGCTCGACATCGACGTGATCTTCACGCCCGGCCACAGTCCCGGGCACGTCAGCTTCTCGCTGGCGGAGCACCAGCTGCTGTTCGACGGCGACGTGCTGTTCCAGGGCTCGATCGGGCGGTCCGACCTGCCGGGCGGTGACCACCGGACGCTGATGGCGACGATCGCCGGCCTGCTCGACGCGCTCCCCGACGAGACCCGCGTGCTCCCCGGCCACGGTCCCGCGACGACGCTGGGGCGCGAGCGGGCGACCAACCCGTTCCTGCACGAGCTCGCCCGTTGAGCGAGCGGATCAAGACCCCCCGCGGCACGTTCGACGTGCTCGGCGAGAACGCGCTCGCCCGCGAGCAGCTCGAGCGCACCGCCAAGGGCATCCTCGAGCGCGCCGGCTACGCCCGGATCGAGACGCCCGTCTTCGAGTCGACCGAGCTATTCGCCCGCGGGGTCGGCGAGTCGACCGACGTCGTGCAGAAGGAGATGTACACGTTCGACGACGGCGGCGGCGACTCGCTCACGCTGCGCCCCGAGGGCACCGCGCCGGTCTGCCGCGCCTACCTCGAGCACGGCATGCACAAGCTCCCGCAGCCGGTGAAGTTGTGGTACCTCGGCTCCTACTTCCGCGCCGAGCGTCCGCAGCACGGCCGCTACCGGCAGTTCTGGCAGGTCGGGCTGGAGGCGATCGGGTCCGACGACCCGGCCGTCGACGCCGAGGCGGTCCTGCTGCTCGCCGAGCTGCTGGAGGCCGTCAAGGTGACGGCCCGCCTGCGGATCTCCAGCCTCGGCACGCCCGAGACGCGCGAGGAGTACCGCGGCGAGCTGCAGGCGTACCTGCGCGCCCACGAGCACGAGCTGAGCGGCGACGTCCGCGACCGGATCGACCTCAACCCGCTGCGCGCGTTCGACGCCGACCATCCCGGCACCCGGCAGGTCATGGCGGGGGCGCCGCTCCTGATCGAGCGCCTGACCGACGACGACCGCGAGCACTTCGAGACCGTCCAGCGGCTGCTCGACGGCGCGGGGCTGGCCTACGAGGTCGACCCGACGCTGGTGCGCGGCCTCGACTACTACACGCGCACGGTGTTCGAGTTCACCTCCGACGCGCTCGGCTCGCAGTCCGGCGTGGGCGGCGGGGGCCGCTACGACGGGCTGATCGAGCAGCTCGGCGGGCCGCACACGCCCGGCATGGGCTGGGCGGCGGGGGTGGAGCGGATGCTGCTCGCCGCGCCGCCTACGCCGACGGCGCCGCCGCCGCTCGACCTGTATGTCGCCTACGCCAAGCCCGAGTACCGCGAGACCGCGTTCCGGCTCGCGGCCGAGGCCCGCCGGGCCGGACACTCGGCCCAGCTCGAGCTCGCCGGTCGGAGCGTCAAGGGCGTCTTCAAGCAGGCGGATCGCGCGGGCGCCCGGTACGTTGCCATCCTCGGCGACGAGGGTACGGCCCTGAAGGACATGGAATCGGGCGAGCAGCGCGAGGTGGAGACCGACACCGTGATGCACCACATCACCCACGGCCTATGAGGCCGCCGCGGCCGAACTCGTACCGCGACGCGTGGGCCGGCGAGCTCGACGCCTCGCGCGTGGGGGAGACCATCAGGGTTGCGGGGTGGGTGCACCGCCGGCGCGACCACGGCGGCCTCGTGTTCATCGACCTGCGCGACCGCTCGGGCATCCTCCAGCTCGTCTTCCACCCCGAGGACTCGCCCGACGCGCACGCGCTCGCCCAGCAGCTGCGGCCCGAGCACGCGCTGACCGCGGCCGGCGAGATCGTCCGCCGCGAGGAGGGCAAGGAGAACCCCAAGCTGCGCACGGGCGAGATCGAGCTCTCGGTGCGCGAGGCCGAGCACCTCGCGGAGTCCGAGACGCCGCCGTTCCCGATCGACGAGGACGCGCCGGTCGACGAGGCGCTGCGCCTGCGCCACCGCATGCTCGACCTTCGGCGCGAGTCGATGCAGCAGTCGATGGCGCTCCGGCACACCGTCAACCGGGCGATGCGCGACTACCTCAACGCGCACGACTTCCTGGAGATCGAGACGCCGATCCTCACGCGCTCGACCCCGGAGGGTGCGCGCGACTTCCTCGTGCCCGCGCGGATGAGCCCGGGCGCGTTCTACGCGCTGCCGCAGTCGCCGCAGCTGTTCAAGCAGCTGCTGATGATGTCCGGCTACGAGCGCTACTACCAGATCGCCCGCTGCTTCCGCGACGAGGCGCTGCGCGCCGACCGCCAGCCCGAGTTCACCCAGCTCGACCTCGAGATGTCGTTCGTCGAGGAGGACGACGTCATCGTCGTGATCGAGGCGATGCTCGCGCGCGTGTTCGAGGAGGCCGGGTTCGAGGCGCCGCCGCCCCCGTGGCCGCGCATGGGCTACGACGAGGCGATGGCGCGCTACGGCAGCGACCGGCCCGACGTGCGCTTCGGGCTCGAGATCGAGGACCTCACCGAGGCGGTCGTGGGCACGGAGTTCAAGGTGTTCGCGACGGCGGACGTCGTCCGCGGCATCAACGCCGGTGCGCGCGAGGCGCCGCGCAAGGACCTCGACGAGCTGACCGACCTCGTCCGGCGGTTCGGCGCCGGCGGCCTCGTCTGGGCGTTCGTGCAGGAGGACGGCTCATGGCGCTCGCCGGTGGCCAAGTTCTTGTCCGACGACGAGCGCGCCGCGATCGGGCGGCTGCTCAGCGCGCAGCCGGGCGATCTGCTGCTGATCGTCGCCGACAAGCCGGCCACCGCGGCCCAGGCGCTCGGCGAGCTGCGGCTCGAGCTCGCGCGCCGCTTCACCCTCGCGCCGCCGGACCGCCACAGCCTGCTGTGGGTCGTCGACTTCCCCATGTTCGAGTGGAACGAGGAAGAGGGGCGCTGGGACGCGCTGCACCACCCGTTCACGGCGCCGGTCGGGAGCTTTGACGATCCGGGGTCGCTGCGCAGCCGCGGCTACGACGTGGTGCTCGACGGCTCGGAGATCGGCGGCGGCTCGATCCGTATCAACCGCCCCGAGGTCCAGCGGCAGGTGTTCACCGCGCTCGGGATCTCCGACGAGGACGCCGAGGCGCGCTTCGGCTTCCTGCTCGAGGCGCTGCGCTACGGCGCGCCACCGCACGGCGGGATCGCGCTGGGGATCGACCGCATCGTGGCGCTGCTCGGCGGGCGCGACTCGATCCGCGACACCATCGCGTTCCCCAAGACGGCCAGCGGCTCCGACCTGCTGACGGGGGCGCCCGCGCCGGTCGACGACGCGCAGCTGTCCGAGCTCGGCATGCGCCTCGCGGTCCCCCGCCCGACCTAGGGCCGCCACCCCAATCCGGCTCAACCTTCGCGGCGCAGGTGCCGATACGCGAGGTCGTGAGCCAGATCTCCCCGCCGATCCGAATCGTCCTCGTCCTCGCCGTCGCCGTCCTCGGCGCGTACATGCTCTTCCTCCGGCCGAAGCCCGAGGAGATCCCGCCGCTCGAGCCGGCGACCGACTCCACGTCCGTCAGCAAGCCCGGCAAGATTCGCGACGCGGCCGAGGACGCGGTCGACGCCGCCAACGGCAAGGCCTCGAAGCAGGAGAGCACACCGCCACCGCTCCCGGCACGAAGGGGGCGACGACGCCCGCCGCGCCCGCCACGGCGGCGGAGGACCTCAAGGGCCTTCCGAAGGGCGTCCGCACGGCGATCCGCAACGACAAGGTGCTCGTCCTGCTGTTCTGGAACCCCAAGTCGGCCGACGACCGCCTCGTGCGCAAGTCGCTGAACAAGGTCCGGACCTGGGACGGCCGGGTGTTCGTGCAGGCGGCGCCCCTCAAGAGGATCTCGCGGTACGGCCGCATCGCGCGCGGCGTCAACGTCGAGCAGTCGCCGACGATCGTGGTCGCCGACCGCAACCTGAAGGCCGAGACGCTCGTCGGCTACGTCGATCCCACGACGATCAACCAGGCGGTGGTCGACGCCTTCCGCAACACCACCGGGCTGTTCACGGACACCTACCTGCGCAAGGTCGACGCCGTCTGCGCGCGCAACTCGCACCGCCTCGCCGCGATCCCGGGCTACTACATCGAGGCCCCGGGCCAGCTCGACGGGCGAGCGGCCGAGTTCAGCCGCGGATACAGCAGCTGGGTCAGCGAGTTCAAGGCGGTCAAGGCGCCGAAGCGCTGGGCCAAGTTCCGCACGGCCTCGTCGGCGGACCTCGCCACGATCGCCGCAGCCGGCGAGCGCCTGTCGGCCGCGGTCGGCCCGAGCTCCAGCCCGGCGGACACCCGTGCGGCCGTCGCGCGCTTCAACTCGGTCGCGCGGCCGGCCGAGAAGCGGTCGGACCGGCGGTTCGGCGCCGAGGGCCTGCTGCGCTGCGGCTCGCAGTTCTGATCGCGTGCCGCCCCCGCTTCGGGGCGTGGGCCTGATCCGGACCTAGACTCAAGCTCGTGGAGTCGTTCCGCGAGCACCTTCAGCATCCCGCCGGGCACGGCCTGCGCCCGGCCGGCGCTCATGACGGCAGCGCCGGCGGCGCCGCGTGCGGCGACCTGATCCGGCTCTCGCTGCGCGTCGACGGCGAGCGCATCGCCGCCGCGGGCTTCGACGCCTCCGGCTGCGGCGCCATGACCGCGGCCGGCTCGGCCGCGGTCAGCCTCGTGGAGGACTCGCACGTGCTCGACGCCGCGCGCGTCGGGCCGCACGAGATCGCCGCGGAGCTCGGCGGCCTGTCGCCGGGCAAGTTCCACGCCGCCGACCTCGCCGCGGACGCGCTCCACCGCGCGCTCGGCGCCGCCGCCCGCGCCGCCGCCGCGCTGCCGGCCGATCCGGGCCGCACGCTGGTCGCCATGAGCGGCGGGGTGGACTCGGCGGTCGCCGCGCTGCTCACAGGAGACGGGGCGGTGGCGGTCACGCTCGAGCTGTGGTCGGACCCCGACAACGACGCCGAAGCGTCCTGCTGCTCCGCCCACGCCGTCCGGCTCGCGCGGGCGGTGGCCCATCGGATGGGGATGCCGCACTTCACGCTCGACCTGCGCGCCGAGTTCCGCGCCGGCGTCGTCGACCCGTTCGTGGCCGGCCACGCCGCGGGCGTGACGCCGAACCCGTGCGTCGGCTGCAACGGCCACGTGCGGCTCGACGCGATGGTCGACTTCGCCGACCGGCTCGGGGCCGCGGCGCTCGCGACCGGCCACTACGCGCGCGTCACCGAGGACGGGCTGCTGCGCGCGGCCGCCGACCCGGCGAAGGACCAGACGTACATGCTCGCGGCGGTGGCGCCCGCCACGCTCGAGCGGCTGCGGTTCCCGCTCGGCGACCTGACCAAGCCGCAGGTCCGCGCCCTCGCCGCCGACGCCGGCCTCCCGGTGGCGTCCAAGCCCGAGTCGCAGGACCTGTGCTTCCTGGCCGGCACCGGCAAGGCGGCGTTCCTCGCGCGCCACGGCGATCTCTCCGAGCGCCCGGGCGACCTCGTCGACCGCGCCGGCCGCGTGCTCGGCCGCCACCGCGGCCACCATCACTACACCGTCGGTCAGCGCCGCGGCCTGGGCGTCGCCGCCGGCGAGCCGCTCTACGTGCTCTCCACCGAGGCCGGCTCGAACCGGGTCGTCGTCGGCCCGCGCGAGCAGCTCGCCACGACAGCCGTCGCGGTCCGCGGGGCGCGGCTGCACCGGGCAGGCTCGGAGGTCGACGCCGTCCGCCTCCGCTACCACTCGCGCGCGATCGGCTGCCGGGTCGCCGGCGACCCCGAGCCGGGCCGGCACCCGCGGCTCGAGCTCGAGCTCGCCGATCCCGTCGACGGCGCCGCTCCCGGCCAGACCGCGTGCCTGCTGCAGGGCGACGTGGTCGTCGGCTACGGGACCATCGCCCTGACCTAGACTCAGGTCGCGATGACGACCGACGAGATCCGCCGCCGCTTCCTGGAGTTCTTCGAGTCGCGCGACCACAAGCGGCTGCCGTCGGCCCCGCTCGTCCCGACTTCGTACGACCCGTCGACGCTGCTCATCAGCGCCGGGATGCACCCGCTCAAGCCGTACTTCCTCGGCCAGGAGGCCCCGCCGCACAACCACCTCACGACGTGCCAGAAGTGCTTCCGGACGGTCGACATCGACAACATCGGCACCACGTACCGGCACCTCACGTTCTTCGAGATGCTGGGCAACTTCTCGATCGGCGACTACTTCAAGAAGGGCGCAGCGCAGTTCGCGTGGGAGCTCTCGCTGGAGGGCTTCGGGTTCGAACCCGACCGCATCTGGGCGACCGTGTTCGAGGGCGACGACCAGCTCGGCCTCGGCCCCGACGAGGAGGCGATCCAGGTCTGGCTCGACATCGGCATCCCGCGCGACCGGATCGTCCTGCTGCCGCGCACGGAGAACTTCTGGCAGGCCGGGCCGACAGGCCCGTGCGGCCCTTGCAGCGAGTTGTACCTGGATCGGGGGTTGCAGTTTGGCCGTGCTGATGATCTTCCGGGCGGCGAGAACGAGCGCTTCCTGGAGTACTGGAACCTCGTGTTCATGCAGTACGACCAGGACCCGGAGAACACGCTCACGCCGCTCCCGGCGAACAACATCGACACCGGGCTCGGCCTCAACCGCCTGGCGGCGATCATGCAGGGCACGACGTCGGTCTTCGAGACCGACCAGATCCGCCCGCTGATCGACCTCGGCGAGGAGCTCTCCGGCAAGCGCTACGGCGAGACCTTCGAGACCGATCGCGCGCTGCGCATCCTGGCCGACCACACGCGGGGGATGAGCTTCCTGGTCGCCGACGGCGTCGTGCCGTCCAACGAGGACCGCGGGTACGTGCTCCGGCGCCTCATGCGGCGCGCGATCGTGCAGGGCCGGCGGGTCGGCATCGAGCCCGGCTTCCTACCCCGCTATGCCGACGTCGTGCGCGAGCTGATGGCGTCCGTCTACCCCGAGCTGCACGAGAACGCCGACACGATCCGGATGTGGGTCACGCGCGAGGAGGAGGCGTTCGGCCGCACGCTCGAGCAGGGCATGCGGCTGCTGGAGGACATCATCGCGCGCGCACGCGAGGCGGGGGAGGAGGGCATCGGGGCCGACCAGGCGTTCCTCCTGCACGACACCTATGGCTTCCCGTTCGACCTCACGCTCGAGCTCGCCGCCGAGCAGGGCCTCGGCGTCGACGAGCAGGGCTTCGAGGAGCTGATGGAGGAGCAGCGCACGCGGGCGCGCGACAGCGCCGGCCGCGGCGCGCGCGACACCGACCGCGAGCGGATCGCGGCCTTCGCGGAGACCGTCGAGCCGACGACGTTCACCGGCTACGAGACCACCGAGCAGGCGACCGCGGTCGCGTCGATCGCGCGCGAGAACGGCCGCGTGCTGGCCAAGCTGGTGGAGTCGCCGTTCTACGCGACCGGCGGCGGCCAGGTCCACGACAACGGCGTGATCGAGTGCGAGGACGGCGGGTGCGCCGCGCGCGTGCTCGACGTCGTGCGGGTGGGCGACGACCAGGCGCTGGTGCTGGAGCCGATCAAGGGCGAGCTGCACGAGGGAGAGCGCGTCGTCGCCCGGGTCGACCCCGCGCGCCACCTGACCGAGCGCAACCACACCGCGACCCACCTCCTGCACGCCGCGCTGCGCGACCGGCTCGGGACCCACGTGCGCCAGGCCGGCTCCTACGTGGGGCCCGACAAGCTGCGCTTCGACTTCACGCACGGCGCGCCGCTCACCCCGGAGGAGGTGCGCGCCGTCGAGGACGCGGTGAACGACGCGATCATCGCCGACTCTCCCGTGCGGGCGCTCACCACGACGCTCGACGAGGCGCGCGGCCTCGGCGCGATGGCGCTCTTCGGCGAGAAGTACGGCGACGTGGTCCGGATGGTCGAGGTCGGCGACGGCGACTGGTCGCGCGAGCTGTGCGGCGGTACCCACGTGCGCAGCACGGGCGTGATCGGGGCGTTCAAGATCACCACCGAGACCTCGTCGGCGGCCAACGTGCGCCGGATCGAGGCGATCACCAGCCAAGCCGCGATCGGTGAGCTGCGCAAGCACGACCGCGTGCTGGCGGAGGCGGCGCGCGTCCTGCGCACGTCGCCCGACCAGGTCGCCGACATCGCCGCCGAGCGGGAGCGCAAGCGGCGCGAGCTCGAGAAGCGATCGGCGGCGCCGGTCGACGACAGCGTCGACGAGGTCGTCGAGCTCGACGGCGTCAAGCTCGTGCTCGCCGTCAAGCAGCTGGACGACCCGAAGGCCCTGCCGGACCTCGCGGATCGCATCAAGAACCGGCTCGGGGACCCCGCCGTGGTCGTCCTCGGAGCGCCGGGCGAGGGCCGCGTCAGCCTGCTCGTGGCGGCGACCCCCGGCGCGGTCGAACGCGGCGTCAAGGCCGGCGCGGTGGTCAAGGTCGCGGCGGAGGTGGTCGGCGGCGGTGGCGGCGGTCGCGACACGATGGCCCAGGCGGGAGGGCGCGAGCCGGAGAAGCTCCCGGACGCGCTGGCCGCCGCGCGCGCCGAGATCGAGCGCGCTCTTGCGAGCCCTGGCGCTTGACTACGGCAGCGCCCGCTGCGGCGTGGCGGTCTCGGATCCGTCGGGCACGCTCGCGACGCCGCTGGAGCCGATCCTGCGCCCCGGCACCAAGGTCGGGCTGCGGCAGATCGCCGCGCTCGCGCACGAGCTGGGCGCCGAGCGGATCGTCGTCGGCCTGCCCGTGTCGCTGCGCGGCGGCGACTCGCCACAGACCCGCGAGACGCGTCAATTCGCTGACCGCCTGGGCGCGGTGACCCGCGTGCCGATCGAGCTCTACGACGAGCGCTTCACCACGTCACTGGCCCAGCAGGCGGGTGGAGAGGCCGCGCTGGACTCTCGCGCAGCTGCTGTTCTTCTCGACGAATGGCTGAATGTGCGGCGGGCTCGTGCCGATAGAGGAGGCAGTGGACTCCTCGACGCACAGCCGAACCCCCGCGGTCCCCGCGGGGGTGGACCCGGATGAGCTGATGGCCGAGGCCGCCGAGCAGGCGGCCGGCGGCGATTCGCTCGACGAGATCCTGCGCCAGATCGTCGGCGGCTACTTCGTGCTGACCGACGGGCAGGGGTCCGTCTCCAAGTGGTCCGAGCCCGCGGAGCTGTTGTTCGGGCGCCCGGCCCCCGAGGTGCTCGGCCAGTCCTTCTTCCAGACCCTCGTCAAGGCGCCGGTGCCGGCCGCCGCCGAGACCTGGCGACGCTTCCTTGAGGCCGGCGAGGCGCCGAGCGCCGCCGGCCGCGTCGAGGTCAGCGCCGTGCAGGCCGATGGCCACGACTTCCCGATGGAGGCCGTCTTCGTCCCGGTCAAGCTCGACGAGGGCTTCGACTTCTCGCTGTTCCTCGAGGATCTCGGGTTCGAGCTCCCGATGAACCTCATGCTCCAGCGCATGCGCGCGCAGCACCCGGTCGTAGTGCGCGCCATGCGGCAGGCGCTCGAGCCCGAGCCCCAGCCCTGGGAGGGCTGGCGCACGGCCGGCACGCTGGTCGTCTTCCGCCCGCTCGAGGCCACGCCGTGGGTCGAGGCCGAGCTCGCGCGCCGCGAGGCCGCGCGCGCCGAGGCCGACGCCGAGGTCGAGGAGCGCCTCACCAACATCGATCCGGGCATCCAGGGCAACTCGGTCGCCGACCTCGACGACGCCGCCGCCGTGGTGGCGCGCCTGCTCACGGCGATGGAGCGGATCGACGAGCTCGAGCGCGTCGCGCTCAGCCTGCCGAGCCAGCTCGAGGAGGCCCGCCAGAGCGCCGAGCGCCGCGCCGAGGCCGCCGAGCGCGAGGCCCAGGCCCTGCGCGCCGAGGTGCAGCGTTCGCTGGCCGCCAACGCCGGCGGCGGGGTCGACGAGGCCCAGCACCGCGAGCTGCTCGCCCGCCTGGAGCGGCTCGAGCACGCGCGCCTCGACGCCGAGCAGACCGCGCACGACCGCGGCCGGGCGCTCGACGTCGCCGAGACGGCCCGTGCCGAGCTCGCCGCCCGCCTCGACCGTCTGGAGCGCCAGCGCGCCGAGTCCTCAGCGGCCGCCGACGCCCGCCTCGCCACCGCCGTCGCCGAGGCCCAGCGGACCGCCGAGGCGGCGATCGCCGAGGCCGGCCGACGTGCCGACGAGGCCCGCGCCGCCGTCGAGGCGCGCATCGCAGGGCTCGAGCTCAGCGGCTCCGGGACCAGCGGTACCGAGCTCACGTCGCAGCTCGAGCTGGTCCGCGCCGAGCACGAGGAAGCCGCCCAATCCGCCCGCGCCGAGCTGGCCGCCACGATCGAGCAGCTCGAGCGCGACCGCACCCGTGAGGCCGAGGCCGCCCGCGCCGACCTCGCCGCCGCGCTCCAGCGCGTCGAGCACGTCCAGCGCGAGGCCGACGCCCTGCGCGAGCAGCTCACCGCCGTCACCGTCGAGCGCGCCGAGGCGGGCGAGGACCGCCGCCGGCTCGACGACCTCGCGCGCGAGTTCGAAGCCACGCGCGCCCGCATCGACACCCTGCGCCAGGACACCGTCCCGGCACGCGAGCTCGAGGCCCTGCGGGCCGAGATCGCGCCGCTGCGCGAGGGCGCCGCGGCGATCGAGGCGTTCCGCGCCGAGCTCCAGTCGCTCCAGGCCGCGTCCGCCGACCTCGCCGGTCTGCGCGACCAGGTCGAGGCGCTGCACGGCGGCGTGCCGGACCTCGAGCCGCTGCGCGAGCAGGTCGCCGCCGTCCCCGCCGACCTCGCGGCGCTGAGCGCCCGGATCGACGCCGTCCACGCCGCGACCGGCGACCTCGACGCCCTCAAGGCCCGCCTCGACGCCGGCGGCTCCAGCGCCGACGTCGAGGCGCTGCGCGCCGAGCTAGCCGCCGTGCGCGAAGGCGCCGCCGACCTCGCCGCGCTGCGGTCCGACATCGCCACGCTGCGCGCCGGCGCCGGCGAGGTCGAGTCGCTGCGCCACGATCTGGGCGCGCTGCGCGACAAGCAGGAGCAGGTCCGCGGCTGGCTCGACGAGGCGCGCCGCGAGCGGGACGAGTTCCGCGCCGCCGGCGAACGCACCGCCGCCCAGGTCGACGAGCTGCGCCGCTCGCTCGAGGAGCGCGACTCCAACCCCAGCATCCCGGTCGCCCAGGCCGCCGAGCGCGACGTCGTGGACGCCCTCGGCGGCAAGGTCGACGCGCTGCGCGGCGCCGAGCAGGCGCTCCGCATGCGGCTCGCCGAGCTGGCCGCGGCCGGCGAGGCGACGACCCGCCGGATCGACGAGCTGGCCGACCTCGAGCGCGCCCTCACCGGCCGCCTCGACGAGCTGAGCGCCGCCGGCGACAACGCCGCGCGCCGCGTCGAGGACGTCCGCGACGACGTGGTCGGCCGGATCGACGAGGTCGCCTCTGCGAGCGACGCCACCGCCGCGGCCGTCGAGGAAATCCGCGCCGCGGCCGCCGACGCCGCCGCCTCGGCCGCGCGCGCCGAGGCGCTGGGCGCCGACGCCGCGGGCACCGCCGCTCGTATCGACGAGGTCGCCGCCGCCGGCGCTGCCACCGCCGGCGCCATCGAGGAGATCCGCGCCGCGGCCGCGCGCGCCGAGGCGCTCGCCGCCGAGGGCGCCGACGCGGCCCGCATCGACGAGGTCGCCGAGGAAGGCCGCAAGGCCGTCGGCGAGCTCGAGCAGCGCCTGAACGAGGTCGATCGCGGCGCCGGCGCCGTCCTGTCCGACGTCCGTGGGCTGCGCGACAAGCTCGACGAGGTGTCGACGGTCGCCCGCGAGGCCCAGGAGGCCGTCACCGGCGGCCGCGCCGACGCGGAGGAGCTCCGCGCGTCGCTGGCCCGGCTCGGCGGCGAGGTCGAGGCCGCCCGGTCGCAGGTCGAGCACGCCCGCCAGGAGGCGCTCGGCGCCCGTGAGCAGGCCGCCGCCGCCGGCGAGGCCGCCGCATCCGCCCGCGAGGACGCCGGCCGCGCCCGCGAGGATGCCGCCGCGGCCCGCCGCGAGCTCAAGGACGGCGACGAGAAGATCGCCGCGCTGGCGACGGACGTCGAGCGCGCCACCGAGGCCGCCGAGGCCGCGCGCGCCGACGCAGCCACTGCGACCAAGGCCGGCGACCGGACCACCGAGAAGCTCGCCGACCTCGACACGACGGCGCAGTCCCTGCGCACCGAGATGACCGCGAGCCGCGAGCGGCTCGAGGCGGTCGGCGGGCGGGTCGAGCGGCTCGGCAGGGACGTCGTGGAGGCGGGCCAGGCGTCGAGCGCCGCGCTCGAGGCCCAGGGCACCGAGCTGCGCGCCGAGCTGGCCGCCGTCCGCCGCATCGCCGAGGAGGCGCGCGAAGGCTTCGAGACCATCCGCGCCGACATCGAGACGGTCCGGGACTCGGCCCAGAGCGTGCGCGAGGACGCCGCCGCGGCCCGCTCCGCCGCCGAGGCGGGCGACCGCAAGGTCGAGGCCATGCAGGCCGAGCTCACGTACGCGCTCAAGCAGCTCGAGGACGTCAAGGCCGGCCTCACATCCGCCGGCCAGGCCGCCGTCATCGCGCGCCGCGAGGCCGAGCAGGCCAAGCGCGCGGCCGCCCAGAGCCAGGCCGAAGGCGGCTCGGGCGTCCACGAGGTCTTCCAGCAGCTGCTCGCCGCCGCTCGCGGCGATGCCGGGTCGAGCTCCTCGGCGGCGAGGCTGCGCCGCCCGCAGACGCCCGCGCAGGACCTGCGGCGCAAGAGCGAGGCCGCCGTGCGCGCCCCGCGCCACGGGTTCGACGATGCCTCCCAGCCGCTTGCGCTCCTCGGCCTCGACGGCCGGTTCCGCGAGCTGAACCCCGCGTTTGCAAGACTGGTGGGGTACTCGGAGCACGCGTTCGCGAAGGCCGCATGGCCGTCGCCGCATGATCGTGCGGGGTACCAGCAGCAGCAGGATCAGCTGCGCCAGCTAGCGTCGGGGGAGATCGAGTCCGTGTCCGTGATGAGCACGTACATGCATGGCCAAGGTTTGATGGTGCCCGTCGTGGGCACTCTGAAGGTCGTGCCCGGGGAGGACGGCTTGCCGCTGCATCTGCTGCTGGAAGCGGAGGAACGGCACACCAGCTGATGGCGTTCGGGGGGAGGCGAGACCGCGGACAGCGCTCCGCGGAGGATCGAGCCCGTGCCGCGGCCGAGCGCGCCGCGCGCCGCGCGCAGCCACCGCCCCCGCCTGAGGTGTTCCACGACGCGGTGCCGCCGGACCCGGCGCCTGCCGACGTTCCGCCGCCCGTCGAGCCCGCCCCGGCGCCGCGACGCGTCGAGCCCGCCGCATACGATGCGTCCCGGGATGAGGGTGAGGCCGAGCCGATCCGTGCCGTGACCGCCGTGGAGGATCGGCCCCCGCCCCCTCGGCGCGTGCCCGCCACGCGCCGCCCGCTCCGCCGCCCGCCGCCGCCGCGGCCGCGCCGCCGCGGCTCGTGGGGCCGCCGGATCGGCGCCGTCGTCGCGCTGGCCGCGATCGGCTTCGCGCTGTACTTGATCAACGCCACGTTCCAGCCCTTCCACGGCGAGGCGACGGAGACCGTGCAGGTCGACATCCCCGAGAACACGGATGCCGGCACGATCGGCGACCTGCTGGCCGAGAAGGGCGTCGTGGCAAGCGGCACGTTCTTCGAGCTCAACGCCACGCTCACGGGCCGCCGCGGCGGCCTGCGCCCCGGCAAGTACACGCTGCTCCGCGGCATGAGCTACGGCGACGCGATCGCGGCGCTCGAGAAGGGCCCGAAGGTCAAGGTCGTCCCGACCGTGAACGTCACCGTCCCCGAGGGGCTCTCGATCCGCGAGGCCGCGCGGGTCGTCGACAAGGGGCCGCTGAAGGGCAGCTACGCGAAGGCGGCGAGCGAACGGCGCGTGCTGCGCCGGATCCGCCGCCTCGGCGCCCCGCGCGGCACCCGCACCGCCGAGGGCTTCCTGTTCCCGGCCACCTACACGCTGGTGGACAACAGCCCGGCCAAGGATCTCGTCTCCAAGCAGCTCGCCGCGTTCGAGGACAACCTGAAGGGCATCGACCTGCGCTACGCGAAGCGCAAGAAGCTGACGCGCTACGACGTGCTCATCATCGCCTCGATGATCGAGCGCGAGATCCAGATCGACCGCGAGCGCCCGCTCGCCGCCGCGGTGATCTACAACCGGCTCTCGAGCGGGATGCCGCTCGGGATCGACGCCACGATCCGCTACGAGGCGCGCAACTGGTCGCGCCCGCTGCGGGTCTCCGAGCTCGAGAAGGACACGCCGTACAACACCCGGATGCACACCGGGCTGCCGCCGACGCCGATCGGCAACCCGGGCCGCAAGTCGCTCGAGGCCGCCGCCAACCCGGCGCGCAAGGACTACCTGTTCTACGTGGTCAAGCCGTGCGGCGAGGGCGAGCACGCCTGGTCGTCGACCGACGCCCAGTTCGCCCGCGACCTGGAGCGCTACGACCAGGCGCGGGCCGAGCGCGGCGGCAAGTCGCCCGCCAGCTGTTGACGACGTACCTCGGCGTCTGCGGCTGGCCCGTGGCGCACTCGCGCTCGCCGCAGATGCACAACGCCGCGCTCGCGGCCGTCGGCCTCGACGGCTGGCGCTACGTGCGGCTGCCGCTGCCTCCGGAGCTGTTCGCCGAGACCGTCCGGGCGCTGCCTGCGGCCGGCTTCCGCGGCGTCAACGTGACGATCCCGCACAAGCACGCCGCGCTCGGACTCGCGGACCGGGCGTCCGACGCCGCGCGCGCGATCGGCGCCGCCAACACCCTGACCTTCGAGGACGGCGCGATCGAGGCCGACAACACCGACGCCCGGGGGCTGCTGGCGGCGCTCGGCGAGCCGGTGGCAGGCCGGCGCGCGCTCGTGCTCGGCGCGGGCGGCGCCGGGCGCGCCGCTGCGTGGGCGCTTGCCGCCGCGGGCGCCGACGTAGCGGTCTGGAACCGCACCCCCGAGCGCGCCGAGGCGCTCGCCGCGGACCTCGGCGTGCGTGCCGTGCCGGGGTCGGTGCCCGCCGACATCGTCGTCAACTGCACGTCGGTCGGCCTCCACGACCCCGAGGCCACGTTCAAGGCGCTCCCCGTCGAGGCCGATGAAATGGGTGCCGGAAGCCTGGTGGTGGACATGGTCTATCGGGCCGGCGGCACGCGGTTGCTCGGAGCGGCAAGAAGCCGAGGGGCTCGCGTGGTCGACGGTCTGGAGATCCTGGTCGCACAGGGCGCTGCGTCGTTCGAGCGCTGGACCGGCATGGAGGCGCCACGCGAGGCGATGCGCGAGGCCGCCACGACCATCGCCATCACATGAATCCACCGACACAGACCGGGGCACCCGCGAAGAAGAAAGGCAAGGGGATCACCACGCCGTCGCGGCGCGGTGGCTCCGGCCGGGTGCTGACCGACGTGATCGTGGACCTCGGGTTCGTCGAGCGGGGGGTGATGGACGAGGCCGTCGCGCGCGCGGAGGACGCGGGCGCGCTGCCCGAGCGGCTGCTGACCAGGGACGGCACGCTGACCGACGAGCAGCTCGCGCGCGCCGTCGCCGAGCGCTTCGGGCTCGATCACGTCGACCTGTCGGTCTACCGCGTCGACCCCGACGCCGCCAAGCTGGTCACACCGGCGGCCGTCAAGCGCTACCAGGCCGTCCCGGTCTCGTTCGCCGGCGAGCGAACCCTTCTGGTCGCCATGTCCGACCCCGCGAACGTCCTCGCGCAGGACGACATCGCGGTCATGACCGGGTACGAGGTCCGGCCCGCGGTGGCGTCGGCCAGCGACATCGATGCGCTGCTCGAGCGGCTCGAGGACCCCGACTTCGGCAACGGCGCCACGGCGCCGATCGAGGACGACGGCGACGAGGGTGACGAGCAGCGCCAGGTCCCGGCCGCACCAGCCGGGCCGATGTACGACTTCCGCGACCAGACGCCGATCAACTTCGGCGCGTCCGGCGAGGACGCGTCGGTCATCCAACTCGTGCACCGGGTCATCAAGGAGGCCGTCGAGCGCGGCTCGTCGGACATCCACTTCGAGCCGGGCGACGAGGACATGCGCGTCCGCTACCGCATCGACGGCGTGCTCCAGGAGGCGGCGGTGATCCCGGCCAGCGCCGTGCCCGCGGTCGTCTCACGCGTCAAGATCCTCTCCGACCTCGACATCGCCGAGCGGCGCGTCCCGCAGGACGGCCGCATCTCGCTCGAGGTGTCGAGCAAGCCGATCGACCTCCGCGTCGCGACGCTGCCGTGCGCGTACGGCGAGAACGTCGTCATGCGCATCCTGGACCAGTCGAAGGTCATGATCGAGCTCGAGCAGCTCGGCATGCTCCCGCAGGCGCTCGAGCGGTTTACCAAGGCGTTCTCCCAGGCCCACGGCGCCGTGCTCGTCACCGGCCCGACCGGCTCCGGCAAGTCCACTTCGCTCTACGGCGCCTTGAACCAGCTCAACACGATCGAGAAGAACATCATCACGATCGAGGACCCGGTCGAGTACCAGCTCGACGGCATCACGCAGGTCCAGGTCAACAACAAAGCGGGCCTCACGTTCGCCGGCGGCCTGCGCTCGATGATGCGTGCCGACCCGGACATCATCATGGTCGGCGAGATCCGCGACCGCGAGACCGCGCAGATCGCGATCGAGTCGGCGTTGACGGGCCACCTCGTGCTCTCCACGCTGCACACCAACGACGCCCCGGGTGCCGTGACCCGTCTGATCGAGATGGGGATCGAGCCGTTCCTGGTCGGCTCGGCGGTCGACTGCGTGGTCGCCCAGCGGCTCGCGCGACTGCTGTGCGAGGAGTGCAAGCGGCGGACGACGATCAAGTCCGAGGTCATGCGCGCCAACGGCTTCAACGTCGGCCTCGATCTGGAGGCCTACGAGCCGGTCGGCTGCGCCCGCTGCGGCGGGTCGGGCTACAAGGGCCGGATCGGGCTGTACGAGGTCATGTGGGTGTCCGACACGATCCGCGCGCTCGCCGTGGCACGCGAGCCCGCCGAGACGATCGCCCACGCGGCCGTCCACGAGGGCATGATGCGCCTGCGCGAGGACGGGCTGGAGAAGGTCCGCCGCGGCCTGACCTCGATCGCCGAGATCGCGCGCGTCGCCGGCACGCGCTAATTAGCCGCGCTAACTAGGGGTCAGACCCCTAGTTAGCCTGGCGAACCATCGGTGGGGTCTGGACCCCTACAGGACGCGGGGCTCGCGTGCCGATGTAAAGGCTCGTGAGCCTGGACTACTCGGAACTTCTCCTCGCGGTCGTCAAGAACAAGGCGTCCGACCTGCACGTCACCGCGGGCTCGCCGCCGATGCTCCGCATCCGCGGCTCCCTGGTGGCCATCGACGGCGTCCCGGCCCTGACGCCGACGGACACGCGCGAGTTCATCTACGCGATCCTCAACAACTCGCAGCGGCAGCGGCTCGAGACCGACTGGCAGCTCGACTTCGCCTACTCGATCCCCGGCGTCGGGCGCTTTCGCGTCAACACCTACTTCCAGCGCGGCACGATCGGCGCCGCGTTCCGCCTCATCCCGACCGAGACGGTGCCGATCGAGAAGCTCGGCCTGCCGCAGGTGATCCGCGGCTTCGGCAAGAAGCCGCGCGGGATCGTGCTCGTCACCGGCCCGACCGGCTCGGGCAAGTCGACGACGCTCGCCTCGCTGATCAACGAGATCAACGAGACGCGCGACGAGCACATCATGACCATCGAGGACCCGATCGAGTTCCTCCACAACCACAAGCGCTGCATCATCAACCAGCGCGAGCTCGGGTCCGACGCGCCGTCCTTCGCGCTCGCCCTCAAGGCCGCGCTGCGCCAGGACCCCGACGTGATCCTCGTCGGCGAGATGCGCGACATGGAGACGATCGGCACGGCGCTGACCGCGGCCGAGACCGGCCACCTCGTGTTCGCGACGCTCCACACCCAAGACGCGCCGCAGACGATCGACCGAATCATCGACGTCTTCCCGCCCGCCCAGCAGGGCCAGATCCGCGCGCAGCTCGCGATCGGCCTCCAGGGCGTCGTCACCCAGACGCTGATCCCGACCGCCGACGGCCAGGGCCGCTGCGTCGCCGCCGAGGTCCTCGTGCCGACCCCGGGCGTCCGCAACCTGATCCGCGAGGGCAAGACCCACCAGATCTACTCGCTCATCCAGACCGGAGGTGCCCACGGCATGCAGACCATGGACGCCTCGCTGGCCGGCCTCGTGCGCGAGAACAAGATCACGATGGCCGCGGCCGAGGCGCGCTCCTCCGAGCCGTCGGAGATGCGCAAGCTCGTCCACTCGCCGGCTGCCGCGGTCAGCATGGAGCCCCCGACCTCGGTGGCCGCCTGATGGCCGCCGCGACCTTCACCTACAAGGCCGTCGACGGCGCGGGCATCCCGTCGACCGGCGAGATCGCCGGCGTGACCAAGGAGGCGGTGGTCGACGAGCTCAAGGCCCGCGGCCTCACGGTCATGGACCTGAAGGAGAAGAAGTCAGGCCTCCAGGCGGAGATCTCGCTCTTCAAGCGGGTCAAGGCTCAGGAGCTGACGATCATGACGCGCCAGCTGGCGACCATGATCTCCTCGGGTATGACGCTCCTGCGCGCGTTCTACGTGCTCGAGGAGCAGATCGAGAACAAGATGCTCCGCGAGACCATCGGCGCCGTGCGCGAGGACATCGAGTCGGGCCTCTCGTTCTCGGAGGCACTGGGCAAGCACCCGAAGATCTTCTCGCCGCTGTACGTCGCCATGGTGCGCGCCGGCGAGGCGGGCGGCGTGCTCGAGCAGTCGCTCGAGCGGACCGCCGACCAGCTCGAGAAGGACGACTCGCTGCGCCGCCAGGTCAAGTCGGCGATGGCCTACCCGACGGTCGTGCTCACGTTCGCGTGCATGGTGCTGATCGGCCTGATCGCGTTCATCGTCCCCGTGTTCGTGGGCGTGTTCAAGGACTTCGGCGGCGAGCTGCCGCTGATCACGAAGTTCACGGTGAACCTGTCGAACATGGTCACGGGCCAGTGGTACATCCTGATCGCGCTGTTCGTCGGCATCGTCGTCGGCTTCCGCAAGTGGCGCAAGTCGTCCTGGGGCCGCCCGCAGTGGGATCGCCTGCGCCTGCGGATCCCGTTCAAGATCGGCCAGACGGTCCAGAAGATCGCGCTCGCGCGCTGGTCGCGGACCTTCTCGGCGCTCTACTCCGCCGGCGTGCCGATCATGCAGGCGATCGAGGTGACGGGACAGACCGCCGGCAACGCGGTCGTCGAGGACGCGATGGACGCGGTCGTCGAGTCGGTCAAGTCCGGCGGCGCGATCGCGGCGCCGCTGAAGCAAGCCCCGATCTTCCCGGCGATGGTCGCGCAGATGATCGCCGTCGGCGAGGAGACCGGCAACCTCGACACCATGCTCACCAAGGTCGCGGACTTCTACGAGGACGAGGTGGCCGCGGCCATCAAGGCCCTCACCTCGATCCTCGAGCCCGTCATGATCGTGCTCGTGGGCGGGATCGTCGGCTTCATCGTCGTGGCGATGTACATGCCGATGTTCAAGGTCTACGACGCCATCAAGTAGCGCGGGCTCGGGTCAGGGTTGATCTCAGGTTGGAAGCCTGAGATTCCCCTATGTCGGGATTGGCCCGGTGCGGAGCGGTCTAGCGGGGCGCCGGGGCTTCGCGGGCAAGCTCGTGGGCGATGCGGTGGATCGCGTCGTCGAGGAGCGGATCCTCGTCGGGGCTCCAGTCGGCCACGAGCGCGTGCAGGGACTGACGCGCCGTGTCGATCAGGCGCTTGGCGGTCGCCTGGCCGCGGTCGGTGAGTTGGTGCTCGTCGACGAGCCCGCGTTCGTCGAGCAGGTCGACCTGCTCGCGCACCCACGCTGCGTCGATCGGGCGGTTGTGGGTGATCGTGTCGGCGTCGTTGAGGTCGACGCCCTCGTGGGCCTGGACGAGCAGCCAGGCGGGGCCGGGCGGCAGGCCGACCCCGGATGCCTCGACCGTGCGCTCGATGTGCGCCTGCGTGCGCTGGCGGCCGAGCAGGCGGGCGAGTTCGCGGGTCAGCTCGCGCAGCGAGTCGCCGCTCGACGGGGCGGCGAAAGCCTCACCGACCCCGGTCGTCTCGACCGTCTGGCGCAGCGGGCGTTCCTGGATCAGCCACGAGAGCAGGAAGGCGGCCGTGAGGATCACGGCGGCGACGAGAAACACGGTCGCCAGTGAGTCGCTGAACGCGCCCGTGTAGGTGTCGCGAATCGCCGCTGGCAGGCGCTGGATGGCCTCGGGGTTCGCGCCGCCCCCGCTCACCTGCGCGGCAGGTGTGCCGGCGAGCTCGTCGGTGAGGCGAGCGGTGAAGACCGCGCCGAGCGCGGCGGTGCCGAGCGAGCCGCCCATCGAGCGAAACAGGCTGGCGCTCGAAGTCGCCACGCCGAGGTCGGCGTAGTCGACCGCGTTCTGCACCGCGAGTACGAGCACCTGCATCACCAGCCCGAGCCCGAGACCCAGCACGAACATCGCGGCGTACGTGTACAGCGCCGACGTGCCGACATCGAGCTGGGTCAGCAGCAGCATCCCGATCACGGCGGTCGCCGTGCCGGCGATCGGGAACACCCTGTAGCGGCCCGTGGCCGTGATCACCTGGCCCGAGGCGATCGAGCCGATCAACACGCCGGCCATCACCGGGATCAACTGCAAGCCGGACTCGGTCGGGGAGGCGCCGCGCACGACCTGCTGGAACAGCGGCAAGTAGGTGAGCGCCCCGAACAGCGCGAAGCCGATCACGAACCCGATCGCGCTCGTGACCGCGACGACGCGTTTGCGGAACAGGTGCAGCGGCAGGATCGGTTCCGCCGCGCGTGACTCCGCGCGCAGGAACGCGAGCAGGCCGGCGAGCGCGATGACAACGAGCCCGACGATCTGCGCCGACGCCCAGTCGTACTGGTTACCGCCCCACGTGGTCGCCAGCACGAGCGCGCTCAGCCCGACCGCCAGCAGCACCGCGCCGGCATAGTCGATGTTGTGCTGCACGTGCTCTGTGACCGTCGGCAGCGTGACGGCCAGGGCGACCAGGGCGATCACGCCCAGCGGGAGATTGATGTAGAAGATCCAGCGCCAGCTCAGGTGCGTGGTGAAGAAGCCGCCGATCAACGGCCCAGCCACCGAAGAGACCCCGAACACGGCGCCGAAGAGCCCGTTGTAGCGCCCGCGCTCGCGCGGCGACACGACGTCCCCGATCGCTGCCTGCGCGCTCACCATCAGCCCGCCGCCGCCGAGCCCCTGGATCGCGCGGAACGCGATCAGCTCGGTCATCCCCTGCGCCAGCCCGCACAGCACCGAGCCGATCAAGAAGATCACCAGCGCGCCCTGGAGCACGAGCTTGCGCCCGTAGAGATCGCCGAGCTTGCCGTACAGCGGCGTGACGATCGTCACGGCCAGCAGGTAAGAGGTGACCACCCAACTGATGTGGTCCAGACCACCGAGCTCGCCGACGATCGTCGGCAGCGCGGTCGAGACGATCGTCTGATCCAGCGACGCCAGCAGCATCACCACCAGCAGCGCGCTGATCACGAGCCCCACGCGTGGTTGAGTGTCGCGCTGTTCGCTCACGACCGTGCGATCCTTGTCAAGAGCGAGCATTCGCTTACGGAGGCCGTCGAGGCGGCCGAGCGTTGGGGTAGGCGAGCGTCATGTCCTCGTTGAGCGGCACCGACGGGTCGAGGATGATCCGGTCGCCCCAGGACGTCCTCTCCGATGGCGTCCAGCGCCGCGGCGACCGGGATGGCGGTGATGACCAGCGCCGGTCACGAACGAGGTGTCATCGCCACAGCGACACGACAGCCACGGCCGACCCACGGCCCGAATCCCCCGCCCGGGAAGGACTATCGCTCAGCGGTTGTGATTGACGACTTCGACGTTGTGCCCGTCGGGGTCCATGACGAACGCGCCGTAATAGCCAGGGTGGTACACGGCGCGCTCCCCCGGACCGCCGTGGTCCTCGTAGCCGGCGGCGAGCGCGGCGGCGTGGAACGCGCGCACCGTGGCGTCGTCGCGGGCGGGGAATGCGAGGTGGACGTGCTCCGTGAGCGGCCGCTCGTCGTCGATCAGCGAGAAGCTGTAGTCCTCGCCCGTGAACTGCGCGCGGCCGGGCTCGTCGTCCCCCAGTTGGATCCCGGCGTGGGGCGCGATGGTCGTGTAGAAGCGCTTGGACGCCGCGAGGTCGGCGACGCGGATCCACAGGTGGTCGACGCTGCCGTCGGGCCCAGGGCGCGCCCGCTCGCCGTGCACGGCCTCGGCGCTGTTGCCGTCCGGGTCGAGCAGGAACCCTCCGTAGTAGTCGGGTCCGTACTCCGTGCGCGGCCCGGGCGCGCCGTCGTCGCGGTACCCGGCGTCGATTCCCGCCTGCCAGAAGGCGTCCACGGCCGCGCGGCTCGGCGCGCGGAACCCGACGTGCAGGCCGCGGGTCACCGGATGCTCGCGGTCCGTGGGCATGATGTCCCAGTCCTCCCACTCGACGAGCTCGGCGTCCGCATAGCTGGGCTCGACCCCCAGCACGGAGAGGACGGTGCGGTAGAACCGCTCGGACGCGGCCAGGTCCGAGACGGCGATGCCGACGTGGTCGAACACCACGCCGAGGCTACCGTTGCGGGTCTTCGACTTGAGTCCTGAGCGTGCAGCCGCTCGGGCGCCGCCGAGCGTCGCTACTTCTTGCGCCCGCGCAAGTCGGGCGCCGCTGACTCCCGGTGCTTCGCGCCGGACTTGGTGTCAGCGCCACGCCACCTGCCGCCCTCGCCCTGGACGCGCACGTCGCCGCCGCCGAGGTTGCTGACGATCTGCTTGGCGCGCGTGATCGCCTGCTGCTGCGTCCGGGTGTGGGCGCTCACCCGCTTGTGGTCCTCTTTGACGACGTCCCAGCCGCCGCGTGCATCGTTCGGGACGACGTAGCGATCCGTGTCGTTCGCCGTTGTCTCTCTTCGGCTCGCCATGTGATCAGTCTCCCTCGTTACCGAGCGAACGGCAACTGCGCATTCCCGAGCTTCTAGCCTTCCCGCCCGCGGGATGAAGGGTCTGATGACACTCCTGGTCGCGGCGTGCGCGCTCGCGGCCGCAGAGCCCGCCGCGGCGGAGACGTGGACGGTCTCGGCTCCCGGTCGGGCCGCGTACGCGACGGTGCGAACGCAGGCTCGCGACGTGGTGGTCACGGCGCGGCTCGGCACCGGCACGCGCGTGATCACCGCGCGCGTCCGGGTTGGGCGGCCCGGCAACGTGACGAGCCGCCGCCGCGCCCTGCACAGCCGCTTCACCACGCCGGCCGGGAAACGTCGCGTCCACGAGCTCCACGCGCGCGTGCTGACGCTCACCATGAGCGGCGGCCGGCGGGTGGATGTCCTCGCCGCGCGCGACGGCGTCGCGATCCGCCAGCGCAACGCCCGCGCGCCCGTGTATGCCATGCCGCGCGGCGCCGAAGCGCTCCTCCAGCGCTACTCGAGCAGCTACGAGCGGCCGTATCGCCACCAAAACCTCGCGGCGGCGCGCGGCCGCTACGGCTACCCGGCGCTGATCACCGCCGGCGCCACCGCGATCCTGCTCTCGGAGGCCGGCCTGCGCCCCGGCCAGGGCGCGGCGCACTTCACCGCCCGCCGCGGCCGTCTTCACACCACCCGCGCCGACCGCACGCCGGACCGCGACCTGAGCGCGTGGCGGTTCGCCCTCTTCGGCCGCCTCGGCCAGGTGGTCGAGTCGAGCCTGCCGCTGACGCTCGGCCGCCCCTCGCGGATCGCGGACACGAGCTGGATCCGCCCCGGCCGCGTCGCGTGGTCGTGGTGGTCGGACGGCGAGAGCCCGCGCAGCCTCGCGCGCCAGCAGCAGTTCGTCGACGGCGCCGCGGCCCGCGGCTGGGAGTACGTGCTCGTCGACGAAGGATGGGATCCCCGATGGGTGCCGGAGCTGGTCGAGTACGCCGCCGCACGCCACGTCCGGATCCTGCTCTGGACCCACTGGCGCGCCCTGCGCGACCGAGCCGACCGCGAGCGCCTGCTCGGCCGCTGGGCGCGCTGGGGCGTCGCCGGCGTCAAGGTCGACTTCCTGCAGTCCGACCGCCGCCGCCGGATCGCCGTCTACGACGCCATCGCCCGCGCCGCGGCCCGCCGCCGCCTGCTCGTGAACTTCCACGGCGCCACCCTCCCGCGCGGCATCCAGCGGACGTGGCCGAACGTGCTGACGACCGAGGCCGTGCGAGGTGCGGAGTACGCGCGCAACGGCGTCGTCCCCGCGGCCCACGACGTCAACCTCGTCTTCACCCGCAACGTGGTCGGGTCGATGGACTACACGCCCGTGGCGTTCTCGGCGCCAGGCCGCACCACCAGCGCCGGCCACCAGCTCGCGCAGGCGGTCGCGTTCGAGTCCGGCCTCCAGCACCTCGCCGACACGCCCGAGAGCTACGCGGCGCGCCCGGCCGCCGACGCCGTGCTCCACGAGCTCCCCGTCGCGTGGGACGACACGCGGCTGATCGACTTCGCCCTCGACCAGCGCGCCACGATCGCCCGCCGCGCCGGCCACGACTGGTGGGTCGCGGGCCTCCGCGCCGGCTCCGCACAAACCAACGAGGTCCCGCTGACCTTTCTCCAGCCCGGCCGCAGCTACCGCGCGACGATCACGACCGACGACGGCGCCGACGGCCTCGCCGTGAGCGAGCGGACCGTCACGTCCGCGGACACGCTCACGTTCCCGACGGCCGCCGACGGCGGCTTCATCGTGCGGCTGCGACCCTAGGGTTCGCCTCGTAGCGGGCGCGCCGCTTGGCCGCCTCGGCGTCGCGGTCCTTGGGCGGCGCCGTCGTCACCAGCTCGGCCAGCAGCTGCGACGTCGCGGCCGCCACCGCCTCCACCGCGCGGTCGAACGCCTCCTGGTTCGCGCGCGACGGATTCGTCGAGCCGCTGATCTTGCGGACGTACTGGAGGGCGGCGTCCTGGACCTCGGTCTCGGTGGCCGGCGGTGCGAAGTTGTGGAGCGTCCGGATGTTTCGGCACATGCCGACAGCGTACAGGCGGAATGATACCCTGCGGGGGTATATGCACGGAAAGTCACTCAACGCCCTCGCCTTCAGCGCGACCGTGCACTGCCTGACCGGCTGCGCGATCGGCGAGGTGCTGGGCATGATCATCGGCACCGCGCTCGGCTGGTCGGACCTCGCGACGATCGTGCTCGCGGTCGCCCTCGCGTTCTTCTTCGGCTACTTGCTCACGAGCCTGCCGCTGCTGCGCTCGGGCATGGCGCTGTCCGCCGTGATCCCGATCGCGCTCGCCTCGGACACGATCTCGATCACGATCATGGAGATCGTCGACAACGCGATCATGCTGCTGATCCCGGGGGCGATGGAGGCGACGCTGAGCGACATCGGGTTCTGGGCGGCGCTCGCCGCTGCGCTCCTGATCGCCGGCGTCGCGGCGTTCCCCGCCAACCGCTGGCTGCTGGCCCGCGGCAAGGGGCACGCCGTCGTGCACCAGCATCACGCACACTAGAGGCCTGGCCTACCACCACCATCACCACCGGCCACACGCACGAGGCCGACTCCCGCCGGCTGGCGATCGCGCTCGCGCTCATCGCCGGCTTCATGGCCGTCGAGGTCGTGGTCGGCATCCTCGCCGGCTCGCTCGCGCTGCTCTCCGACGCCGCGCACATGCTCACCGACGCCGGGGCGCTCGCGCTCGCGCTGGTCGCGATCCGGCTCGCGAGGCGGCCGGCCGCGGGCGCGATGACCTACGGCCTCGGGCGCAGCGAGATCGTCGCGGCCGCGATCAACGGCTCGACGCTGCTCGTGCTGGGCCTCCTGTTCGTGTACGAGAGCGTCCGGCGGCTGATCGACCCGCACCCCGTCGAGGGCGCCGCGGTGCTGGTCGTGGCGCTCGCGGGCGTGGCCGTCAACCTCGCCGCCACGTGGGTACTGGCGGGCGCCAACCGCGAGTCGCTGAACGTCGAAGGCGCGTTCCAGCACATCCTCACGGACCTGGCGGCGTTCGTGGCCACCGCGATCGCCGGCCTCGTGATCCTGCTCACGGGCTTCGAGCGGGCCGACGGCATCGCCGCCCTCTTCGTCGCCGCGCTCATGCTGCGCGCCGCGTACTTCCTGCTGCGGGAGTCGGGGCGCGTGTTCCTGGAGGCGGCCCCGCGCGGGATCGACCCCGAGGCCGTCGGCCGCCGCATGGCCGCCCAGCCGGGCGTCACCGAGGTCCACGACCTGCATGTCTGGGAGGTCACGTCCGGCTTCGTCTCCCTCTCCGCCCACGTGCTCGTCGGCCGCGACTCGGACTGCCACGACGCCCGCCGCGCACTCGAGCGGGTCCTGCACGACGAGTTCGCGATCGAGCACACCACCCTCCAGGTGGACCACGAGGGCGGCGACCTCCTGGAAATAGAGCTCACCCCGAAGGAATCACCCAGCCGGCCATCGCCACGAAGTGGGTGACGGCGGCGGCGATGACCAGCGCGTGGAAGATCTCGTGGAACCCGAACGTCCGCGGCCACGGGTCGGGCCGCCTGAGCGTGTAGATGACGGCGCCGACCGAGTACAGGACGCCGCCGGCGCCGAACAGGATCAGCGGCTCGGCCTCGAGCTCCGCCATCAGCTGAGGAAACGCGATCACCACCACCCAGCCGAGCGCCAAGTACGTCAGCGCGAACAGCACCCGCGGAGCCGTGATCCAGGCCAAGCTGAGCGCGACGCCGCCGAGGCAGCCGGCCCACACGGTCCCGAGCACGATCCAGCGCAGAGCGCCGTCGAGCAGGAGCAGGCCGACGGGCGTGTAGCTGGCGGCCATGAACACGTAGATGGCGCTGTGGTCGATCCGGCACAGCAGCGAGCGCACGCGCGGCGTGCAGCGGGAGCGGTGATAGAGCGCGCTCGCGGCGAGCATCGTGCACAGCCCGGCGCCGTAGACGAGCGCCGCGACCCGGGGCACGCCGGCGGGGGAGAGCACAACGAGCCCGATCGCCGCCGCGAGCGCGAACCAGAACGCCCACTGGTGGAGGACACCTCGCAGGATGGGTACGAGCTCATCCCCTTTCATGACGGTGATATACCCGCGCGGATGCCGGAAATCATCCAGAACCCCTCGAGAGTCGAGGCCGCCGGGACCAAACCCAAGCTGATCGACGAGTACGTCGGCCGCGTCAACACCGGCGAGGAGCGCGTGAGCGTAGCGCACATGCGCTCGCCCGACGGCTGGGTGGAGCCGGGCCAGCGGCCGGACTTCGACGAGTACACGGTGGTGCTCGAAGGCTCGCTGCGGGTCGAGCACGAGGAGGGGTCGCTCGACGTCGAGGCCGGCCAGGCCGTGCTCGTCCGGGCCGGCGAGTGGGTGCGCTACTCCACGCCTCAGGGCGCCTCCTACGTCGCGGTCTGCCTGCCCGCCTTCTCGCCCGATACCGTGCACCGCGACGAGCCCTAATCACCGTGCCCGGCCGCGCCGATTAACACGCAGAGATGTCCCTGCCGCCGCCCAGCTCCTCCCAGCGCGAGTACGTCCTCGACCTCGAGGCGCCGCGATCCTGGGGCCGGCGCGGCAGCGGCGTCGACCAGGTGCGCCTGAGCGCGATGGGCGCGACGATCTCGTTCGAGCGGGCGCTGCGGACCCCGCTGCGGGTGCCGCTCGGCACGCTCCAGCTCGGCCTCGTCGACCCCGGCTCGGCCCGCACGAGCGGCATGGCCGGGCGCTTCGCCGTCCTCAAGCGTCTCTCGCCGACCGTGGTCGTGCCGCGCGAGCAGGGGATCGAGGGCTGGCTGTGGACGAGCCTCGGCGGCTCGGCCCTCACCGTGCTGGGCGACCCCGACGACGCGCCGAACGCGGCCCTGCTCTTCACCAAGCCCCTCGACGACGTCGAGTGCTTCGAGCCCGAGATCGCGCAGGAGATCGCCGCCCGCTCGCCGCTCGGCGCACCCGCGGTGTACGGCCTCCTGTTCCGGGTGACCGACACCGTCAAGGCCGAGAACACGTTCCGGCAGTTCGGGCTCCTGCGGCCGCTCACGGACCGCGAGGTGCCGCCGACGCTCCGGCGCTCGCTGCCGACCGACCGCCCGGCCGACCCGGTCCTGCGCGGGACCGGGGAGACCGCTCGCGCCTCCACCTCGGTGGCGCCGCCCGGCCTCGGCTGACAGCCGCTACCGTGGGCGGCCGTGAGCACCGAGCCCGCCGAGCCGCACGACCCGCAGCGCTGCACGCCGTGCCGCGGCACCGGCCAGGTCGTCTCCACGCTGGGCGGCACGCCGCAGCTCGTCACCTGCCCGTGGTGCGAGGGCGGCGGCCGGTTCCTGCCCGGGCACGACGCCCAGAGCGCACGCCGGTCCGCTAGCGAATAACCAGCGTCCCGATCTGCCGGTCGGCGTCGACCAGCTCGATCGGGTGCTCGCCAGGCTCGCCGGCCACGAGCGAGAACCGCGCGGGGGTGGTGGGGTCCATGGCGTCGACCCGTCCGAGCACGGTCACGCTGTCGCGCTCATCGCCGCTGACGGTGAGCTCGACGAGGTCGCCCTCGCGGACGCCCACCCGCTTATTGCCCTCGCTCGTGGTGAGCATCTTGGAGACGGTGACGAGCGTCGGCGAGCCGGCCGGCGCCGGCGTCGGGGTGGACGCGCTCGCGGCCCTCGCGCTGCGCGGGCTGGCGCGGGGCCACGCTCGCCGCCAGGGCCGTGAGGCCCATCAGCACCGCGACCAGGATCAGGAACCGGCGGCCGAGCACGAGCCGAGCGTAGACCGGTCGTCCACCCCGGAGGTAACGAACACTTAAGGACTCGCGTGTAACCGCCGATACAGGGGGTGCCAGAACCAAGGTGTCAAAGGCAAATCGTCCGCGAGGGCGAGGCGCAAAGCCACGGAGCTCCTCGGATGGGAGCAAGCCGGGTTGCCACCGCCAGTGGTGGGACTGGGACCGAGGCCATGGCACGCACAGGCCCAACGATCCCTTCAGGAGGGACCACCCACATGCTTTACAAGCTCCGCCAGCGCGCCCAGGACGAGAAGGGCTTCACCCTGATCGAGCTCCTGGTCGTCATCCTGATCATCGGCATCCTCGCCGCGATCGCTCTGCCGGCCTTCCTCAACCAGCGTGCGAAGGCGCAGGACACCGAGGCCAAGACCGCTGCCCGGACGGCGCAGACGGCCCTCGAGACGTACTACACCGACAACCAGGTGTACACCGACGACATCGCGACGCTGGTCGGGATCGAGCCCGCGCTCGACGACGGTGTGGCCGCAGCTGGTCTCGCGGTCGCCAACGCGACGGATCAGGAGTACGTCATCACCGTGACGCAGGCCAAGACCGGCAGCGTCTTCACCATCACCAAGACCGACGACGGGAACGTCACGCGCGAGTGCGACACCGACGGCGAGAAGGGCTGCCCTGCCAGCGGCCTCTGGTAGTCGCGCAAGCGATCTCACCCTTCGAGCGAAGCGGGCCCTCCGGGGCCCGCTTCGTCGTTAAGCGGGCATCCGATTGGGGTCCAGACCGCTCAAGCGGAGCCGCCCGAACGTCGATACCAGAACCGTGCGCACCCGCAACCTTCGCGACCAATCCGGCTTCACGCTCATCGAGGTCATGGTCGCCGCCCTCGTGCTGGCGGTCGGCGTGGCGGCGACGTTCGCGCTGATCGACAGGGCGAACTCGTCGGTCTCGCAGAACAACGCCCGCATGGCCGCCGCCAACCTCGGCCGCGAGCTCGTCGAGTACGCGCGCGGCACCGACTACGACCGGCTCCAGCCGGACGACATCGAGGCCGCGCTCCGCTCGCACGGCCGCGTCGAGGGCAGCGCGTCCCCGTGGCGACTCGAGCGCCGGCGCGTGACGTACACGGTCGACGTCGAGGTGTGCGCATTCGACGACCCCAAGGACGGCCTCTCCGTAACGCCGCCGCCGGACGCCTGCACGCCTGCCGCAAGTCCGGTCGCGAATGCGCCCGCCGAGATCAACCCCGACGACTTCCGGCGCGTCACGTTCAGGATCGCCTGGAGCGACAAGGGCGGTCCCCACACGGTCGAGCAGACGGCCATGGTCGTGAACCCGGCCGGTGGACTCGGCCCGCAGATCAAGGCCTTCACCGGCCCGGTGGGCGACGTGACCGCCAGCACCGTGCACTTCGACGTCACGACAAGCCCCGCCCAGACGCTGCGCTGGAGCGTGGACGACGGCGTCAGCCAGGGTGAGCTCTCGGGAGCCGGCACCGAGGACTGGGACATCGACTGGTCGCTCGACACGTTCGATGTCGGCGACGGCACCTACAGGGTGTCCGCCCAGGCGTTCGACTCGCGTGGTGTTCCCGGTGAGGCGCGCGCGTTCGTGGTCCACGTCAACCGCTTCGCGCCGCTCGAGCTGACCGGCGTCGAAGGCGGCCGCAACGTGCAGCACGGCGGCGTCGTCGACATCCGCTGGACGCGGAGCCCGGAGCGCGACGTGATCGGCTACCGGGTCTACCGCGTCCTGTCCGACGGTACGACCGAGCGGATCTGCGACGACGCCGGACTTACCTACACGACGGTGACGTCGTGCGTGGACACGACCCCGCCCGGCGGCCAGTCGATCGACTACCAGGTCGTCGCCGTGGACCGTGCGGTCCTGAGCGCCGCCAGCAGCACGCCGCGCGAGGGCGCGCTGATGCAGGCGCCGCTCAGCGTCGGCCCCGCTGGCGCGGAGCCGGCCGCGCCCACGGGCCTCGCCGTCACCACCGACACCGCGGGCCTTCCCGTCATGACCTGGACGCCCGTCCCGGACGGCGCGCTGCCGATCCGCTTCTACCGCATCTACCGCGACGCCGGCACCGGGCTGGGGGGCCGCTACGACGTGACCATCACGACCGACGCGACGTACACAGATCCGAAGCCGGACGCCGGCAGCCACACCTACTGGGTCACGGCCGTCGACGGCGCATTCAACGAATCGAGCCCGTCCGACCCGGTGGGGTGGACCCCATGAGCCGGCTGGTCCGCGACGAGCGCGGCGTAACGCTGGTCGAGCTGCTGCTCGTCTGCGCGCTGTTCCTCCTGATCATGGGCGCGTCGATGACCGCGTTCGTCTCGTACTACCGATCCAACCAGCGCGCCGAGGTCCAGCACGACCACGCGGAGGTCGCGCGGACGACGCTCGATGGCGCCGCGCGCGAGCTGCGCAACCTCGCCAACCCGCAGGCCACCGGCTTCGCGCTCCCGGCGACGATCCAGCGTGCCGAGCCGTTCGACCTCATCTTCCAGACCGCCGATCCCGCCAAGCGCTGGGTGCGGTACTGCCTCGACACCGCCGGCGACGGCGCGAGCGTCGACTCGGCCCGGCTGTGGCGCGCCGAGAGCGCGACCGAGTCCTTCACCGCGGCGATGGGCGGCACGTGCCCCGGCAGCGACTGGGCGACGGAGGAAGTCGCGGCCGAGGGCATCACGAACATGGCCGGAGGCGTGAGCGAACCGATCTTCACGTACGAGTGCAAGGCCGGCGCGCCGCCGACCTGCCCGGCGAGCGAGTCGGACTACACGCGCATCAGCCAGATCGGCATCGACGTCTCGGTCGACGCGGACATCACCGACCTGACCCGCGAGCTGAAGGTCTCGACCGGCGTGTACCTGCGCAACCAGAACGAGAAGCCGACGGCGATCTTCACGGCGGTGCGCAAGGCGACGCGCACGGTGATCCTCAACGCGTCGGGCTCCAGCGACCCCGAGGGCCGCACGCTCGAGTACATCTGGATGCGGCGGGAGCCGACGACCGCGGACCTGGAGGCGCTCGGCTCGTGCAACTCGGTCGATCCCGACAACAACGATCCACAGGTCCTGCCGCCCGGCATCGCGCTCACCTACGAGTTCCCGAACACCGATCCGACGCTGAGCACGGTCGACATCTGGCTCGTGGCGCGCGACCCGGGATGCCTGTTCGACGTCTACCGCCAAGGGGTGACCATTCCCACATGATCGTCCGCCGACTGTCCGACGAGCGCGGCTCGGCGCTGGTGACCGCCATCGTGCTGACCATGCTGATGCTCTCCATCGGCCTCTCGGTCGTGGCGCTCGGCGACTCCAACACCGACCGCGTGCGCGAGCAGCGCGAGCGCGAGTCTTCGCTCAACCTCGACGAGGGCGTGCTGTTCGCGCAGGGCTTCGTGCTGGCCAATCACTGGCCGAGCGCTGAGGAGCCGTACCCCACGAACTGCACCTCCGCCGGCGCCGCCACCGTCGCGGACGCCGAGCGCTGCCCGAATCCGAGCACGCTCGCCTCGGCCCAGGGCGGGACGAACTTCGCGAACGCCGACCAGAGCGCCGACACGTCATGGATCACCAAGGTCCGGGACAACGGCCCGCCGCTGGAGGACTACGTCCCCGAGAACGCCGACCTCCCGCAGGTCGGCGAGGACGGGACCGTGTGCCCAGGCCCGTGCACCTATGACTTCAACGGCGACAAGGAGCTCTGGGTCCAGGCGCAGTCGACCGTGCGCGGCCGTCCCCGCAACGTCGTCGCGCGCCTGAAGCTCGAGGAGGTGCGCGAGAACGTGCCGAACGCCGGCGTGACGGCCGGCGCGCTGTCGGTCACCAACCGGGGCAACCACGGCGGGACGCCGATCATCGACGCGACCGGATCCGACGTCCTCGTCCGCTGCCCGACCGGCGCCGCCGCCTGCCTGCAGTCCGAGGCGGGCCAGATCGTTCCCACGCCGAAGATCGCCGCGGCGCCGCCGCTCATGACGCGGGAGCAGCTCGCGCGATTTCGTACGCGCGCCCGGACCGACAACCGCTACTACGACGGCTGTCCCGTGGAGGACCCGGTCACCCGGCAATACGACCTCAGCGGGCAGGTCGTGTGGGTCGAGGGCTGTGCCAGCCCGCCCAACATGACCAACCGGGTGCTCACGGTGCCGTGCGACCCGCCGAACGACATGGCCGGGGCGTGCATCAACGCGCCGGACGAGCCCGGCCTGCTGATCTGGCACTGCGGGCGGGCGGACTTCAGCGGCGGCATCACCTTCCGGGGAATCATCTACGTCGTCAACAACTCCGACGGAACGTGCCCAGCGAGCCTGCCGGCGCGTGGCGACGGTACCTGCACCTCGCAGTCGTCGGTCGACCCCGTGCGCGACGTCATGAACACCAACGGCGGCTTCGGGGTGTGGGGCGCGCTTGCGATCGACGGGGCCGGCTGCCTGAAGGTCGGTTCCAACGGGTTGCAGGTCAAGTTCGATCCGAATGCGTTCGACGCCGTGCAGTCGTACGGCACCGTGGGCCTCGTCCAGAACACGTGGCGAGAGCTGCCGCCGAAGGCGATCTAAAGACCGCACTACGCGCGGCCGATACCTCACTCGTGTTCAAGAAGCGTTCCTCCAAGCAGGCCGCGATCGTCGGCCTCGACCTCGAGCCCGGCCACATCGCCGCTGCCGAGGTCACCGTCAACGGGTCGCTGTCGCTCAAGCGCGGCGCCGTCGCCCCTCTCCGTCCCGGCATCCTGCGCGACGGCGAGGTCGCCGACGTTCCCGCGCTCGCGGAGGCGCTGAAGGCGTTCTTCGCCGAGCACGGGCTTTCGAACCGGGTCCGGCTCGGGATCGCCAATCAGCGGATCGTGGTCCGCACGCTCGACCTGCCGCCACTCGATGACGACAAGGCGCTCGCCGCCGCGGTCAAGGCGCAGGCGCCCGACCACATCCCGATGCCGATGGACGAGGCGATTTTGGACTGGCAGTCGCTCGGCACCATCGAGAATTCGAGTGGCCAGTCCCGTACGCGCGTCGTCGTCGTCGCCGTCCGCCGCGAGATGGTCGACCGTCTCGTCGCCGCGGGCCGCGAGGCCGGGCTCAAGCTCGAGGGCATCGACCTGTCGGCCTTCGGCATGGTGCGCGCGCTCGCGGGCGGCCGCAAGGTCCACGGCGCCGTGCTCTACATCAGCGTCGGCGGGCTCACGAACGTCGCCGTCGCCAACGGCAGCGGCTGCCTGTTCACGCGCGCGGCCGCCGGCGGCCTCGACGCGATGGTCCACACGCTGTCCGAGCGTCGCGGCCTGACGGTCGAGCACGCGCATCAGTGGCTCAAGCACGTCGGACTGCACGCGCCGCTGGAGGCGGTCGAGGGCGAGGCCGACCTCGTGGCTGCCGCCCGCTCGGTGCTCGAGGAGGGCGTGCACCAGCTCGCCGACACGGTGCGCAACTCGCTCAATTTCTATCGGATGCAGGAGAGCGCCGAGCAGGTCGAGGCCGGCGTCCTGACCGGTCCCGCCGTCGAGATCCCCGGCTTTGTCGACGCGCTGTCGGAGCAGCTCCGGCTGCCGCTCGAGGCGGCTGTCGTCGACTCGGACGACGCCGAGGCCGACCTCGGTCGCCTGACCGTCGCGGCCGGCCTGGCTGTCGAAGCCGTCGGCTGATGCTCGCAGCGGCCGTCGGCGCGATCTTCGGCTCGTTCCTGAACGTGGTGGCCTACCGGCTGCCGCGGGGCGAGTCGCTGGCGCGCCCGCGGTCGCGCTGCCCGCAGTGCCAGACCCCGATCAAGCCGTACGACAACGTCCCGGTGCTGTCGTGGCTGGCACTGCGCGGCCGCTGCCGTAGCTGCCGCGCGCCTATATCCGCGCGCTACCCCCTCGTAGAGGCGATGACCGGTCTGCTGTGCGCAGGGGTCGTGCTCGCCAAGGGCCCCGACGAGGACGCCCTGCTCGGCCTCGCGCTGGTCCTGTTGCTGATCCCGATCACGCTGATCGACCTCGAGCACCGGATCATCCCGAACAAGCTCACGTTGCTCGGAGCGGTCATCGCGCCGGTGCTCGTTGCATTGACAGCGCCGGACGTGCTGCTCGAGCACCTGATCGCCGCCGCCGCGGCGGGCGGCTTCTTCCTGCTCGCCGCGCTCGCGTACCCGCGCGGCATGGGCATGGGAGACGTCAAGCTTGCCGCCGTCCTCGGACTGTTCCTCGGCCGAGCCGTCGGGCCGGCGGTGTTCGTCGCGCTCGTCGCCGGCACGCTCGTCGGAGCTGCCGTCATCGCCCGTAAGGGCGCCCAGGAGGGCCGCAAGACCGCGGTCCCGTTCGGCCCGTTCCTCGCGCTCGGCGCGGTCGTCGCCCTGTTCGCGGGCGACGCGATGGTCGACTTGTACCTGACCACCTTCGCGTAGGGCCTCGACCCCACCCACTCGCCTCAAGGCGGGCTAATGGGGTGCCGATAAGCCAAGCGAGATGAAGGCCATCAACCTGCTCCCCCCGGACCTGCGCGGCACGCCCAAGGGCGTCGCTCCGAAGGCCCCCGTGACCGCGGACGAGCCCGGCGGCATCGGCGCCTTCGTGGTGCTCGGCGCGCTTGCCGCGTGCGTCGTCGCGCTCGCCGCGTACGTGCTCACGACCAACACGGTCAAGGACCGTCAGGCGAAGCTCGACGCAGCGATCGCCGAGGCGCGGACGACGACCGAGCGCGTCAACCAGCTCAAGCCCTACGCGGACTTCCAGGCGCTGGCCGAGACGCGCATCCAGACCGTCAAGGACCTCGCGTCCTCCCGCTTCGACTGGGAGCAGGCGCTGCGCGACATCTCGCGCGCCATCCCCGCCGCCGTGACGCTGACCGAGCTGAACGGCACGGTCTCCAGCGGCTCCGGCGGCTCGGCCGTCCGCGGCGCGATCGCCTCCCCGGCGATCGAGCTCAGGGGCTGCACGACCAGCCAGAAGCAGGTCGCCACGCTGCTGTCGCGGCTGCGCGCCGTGGACGGCGTGACCCGCGTCAGCCTGAGCAAGTCGCTCAAGCCGGCCGCCGCGGCGCCGGCCGCAGCGGCCACCACCACCGGCACGACGTTGACCGGCTGCGCCGGCGACCGGCCCCCGGAGTTCGAGCTCGTCCTGTTCTTCGAGCGCTCGAAGGTCCCCGCCACCGTGCAGGACGTGACCGTCGGCGGCGCCGCGCAGCCCGCGGCGGACGGCAACGGGCAGTCCGGGACCACCCAGTCCTCGGGCGGCGTCACCACGCCTCCCGCCGACCCGGCGGAGAGCGGATCCGGCGCGCCCACCTCGACCTCCGCCCCGCAGGGAGGGGGTTCCTGAGATGACCACCACGAACAAGATCCTGCTGGCGATGGTCGCCGCGGTCCTCGCCGCTACCGCCTTCTACTACTTCGCGCTTGCCCCCAAGCGGGAGCAGATCGCCACGCTCGAGGCCGACATCGCGACCAAGCAGGCTGAGACCAAGCAGGCCCGCTTGCAGCTCGCCGGTTATGAGCAGGCCCGTGCGAACTACAAGGCGAACTACTCGCGGCTCGTCCGGCTGGGCAAGGCCGCGCCGGGCGACGACGACGTGCGGTCGCTGCTCGTGCAGCTCGAGACTGCGGCCGAGCGGACCGGCGTCGACTTCGAGAAGATCGAGCTCAGCAGCGGCGCCGCCGCGCCGCCCACGACCGGCGCAGCGCCGGCCGGCGGCCAGACCGCGACGGGCGAGCTTGCGTCCGCGCCCGGCACCGTCCCCATTGCCGGCGGAGCGCTGTCCGCGATGCCGTTCAGCTTCAGCTTCTCGGGTAGCTACTTCGACCTGACCTCGTTCTTCTCGAAGCTCGAGCACTTCGTGACCGTGAACAACGAGCGGATCGATGTGACCGGCCGGCTGCTGCGGCTGGAGACGCTCAAGATCGCCCCCGGCGCTGCCGGCTTCCCGACGATGCAGGCCGAGATCGGCGCAGCCACGTACATCGTGCCGCCGGTCGAGGGCGTCACGGGCGCTCCGGCGCCCGGCGCGGCCTCGGCCGCGGGCACGACGCAGGCCACGCCGTCCACCACAACCGCGTCCACCGGAGCCGCACAATGAACGCCGTCAAGTCCACCTGGCGCCAGCTCGTGCGCCGCCGGCTGTGGCCGATCGCCGTGCTCCTCGTGGGAGCGCTGGCGGCGGTCCCGGTCATGCTCGCCCGCAGCCCCGAGGCCCCGGTCCCGCCCGTGATCGGTGCGGACGCCGTCACCTCCAAGGCCGACGAAGCGATCGCCGAGCCGGTCGTTGCCGAGGTCACGCCGGAGGATCGCGCCCGTCGCCGCCGCGTGCTCGGCTCCGTCAACGACCCGTTCCGCCCGGCTCCCGCCAAGAAGGCCAAGGTCGCCGAGCCGAAGTCCGCGGCCGCGCCGACGCCCGAGAAGCCGCCGGCCACCGGAGGCATCGAGGTCAAGCTGCCGCCCGTCGGTGGCGGTGGCGTCGTCGTGCCGGTCACGACGGATCCCGCCGCGCCGGTCAAGCTGTTCACGGCCGGGACCGTCGTCGTCCGCTTCGGCGAGGCGAAGGGCGAGCAGTCGCAGCGCTTCGCGATCAAGAAGCTCGAGCCGGTGCCGGACGTCGAGCTGCCGCTGCTCATCTACATGGGCCTGACCAAGGACGGCAAGCGCGCGAAGTTCCTCGTCGACGCCTCCGTCGAGGTCGAGGGCGACGCCACGTGCAGGCCGCACGCGAGTAACTGCGAGGTCATCGAGCTGTCGGTCGGCGAGACCGAGTTCCTCGACGTGATCGACCCGGAGGCCGAGGCCGACGACGAGAATCGCGTCACCGCGCAGTACCAGCTCGACCTGGTCGATATCAAGCGCGCCGGCGACGCCGACGTCAAGTAGGGGAACGTGCCATTCCGCCGCGGCTCCGATTGGAGCCGCGGCGGAAAGGGGCAACCCCTACGTAGGATGGACGGCGTGCCGCTGCGCGTCGTCACCGCCGGGGAGTCCCACGGGCCCGGACTGACCTGCATCGTCGAGGGCCTGCCCGCGGGCCTGGAGCTCGACCTGGCCGCGATCGACCGCGACATGGCCCGGCGCCAGCTCGGCCACGGCCGCGGCGGGCGGATGAAGATCGAGCGCGACAGCGCGGAGATCACGTCCGGGGTGCGGCACGGCCGCACGCTCGGCGGGCCGATCGCGGTCCGCGTCGCGAACCGCGACTACGCGAACTGGGAGGAGCGCATGAACCCGTGGCCGGTCGAGGCCGAGGTGCCCGAGGTGCACCTCCCGCGGCCCGGGCACGCCGACCTCGCGGGCGTGCAGAAGTTCGGGTTCACCGACGTCCGCAACGTGCTCGAGCGCGCCAGCGCCCGTGAGACCGCGGCGCGCGTGGCCGGCGGCGCGCTCGCCAAGGGCTTCCTGGCCGCGCTCGGTGTGCAGGTGTTCTCGCACGTGACCCAGATCGGCTCGGTGCGGGCGCCGGGGGTGGACGGTCTGGTGCCCGCCGACTTCGCCGACGTCGACGCTTCGCCAGTCCGCTGTCTCGACGCCGAGGCCTCGAAGGCGATGGTCGAGGAGATCAACGTGCTGCGCAAGCGCAACGAGTCGCTCGGCGGCGTCTTCGAGGTGCGCGCGTTCGGGCTCGTGCCCGGGCTCGGCTCCCACGTGAGCTGGGAGGAGCGCCTGGACGGTCGGATCGGGCTCGCGATGCTCTCGATCCAGGCGATCAAGGGCTGCGGGATCGGCGACGGCTTCGACCTCGCCGGCCTGCCTGGCTCCGCTGCGCACGACGAGATCTTCTACTCGGAGGAGCGCGGCTACTACCGCGAGACCAACCGCTCGGGCGGCGTCGAGGGCGGGATGACGACCGGCGAGCCGCTCGTCGTCCGCTGCGCGATGAAGCCGCTGCCGACGCTGACGAAGCCGCTGCGGTCGGTCGACATCGCCACGCGCGAGCCGGCCGGGGCGCTGCGCGAGCGCACCGACTCCTGCACGGTGCCGGCCGCCGGCGTGGTGGGGGAGGCCATGCTCGCGATCGTGCTCGCCGACGCCTACCGGGCCAAGTTCGGCGGCGACCACATCGACGACGTCCGCGCCGCCGTGGCCGCCTACGAGCGGCGCATCGGATGGAAACCTCGACGCTAGTCTTCATCGGCTTCATGGGGGCCGGCAAGACGTCGGCGGCCCGGGCGGCGGCCGGCGCGTTCGGCGCCCGCGCGACCGACGCCGACCAGGAGATCGAGCAGCGGCTCGGCACGCCGATCGAGGACTACTTCGCCTCGCACGGTGAGGCGGCGTTCCGCGCCGTCGAGGAGGAGGTCGTGTGCGGGCTGCTGGAGCGCCCCCCCTCGCCGGTGCTGTCGCTGGGCGGCGGCGCGGTCGGCTCGCCGCGGGTGCGCGAGCTCATGCGCCGGCACACGGTGGTCCTGCTGGACGTCGACGTCGAGACCGCGTGGCGGCGCGCCGGCAACAAGCGGCGGCCGCTCGCGCGCGACCGCGAGCGCTTCGTCGAGCTGCACGCGGAGCGGACGCCGCTGTACGAGGCGCTCGCCGACGCGGTGCTGCTCGACTCCTCGCGCGAGGAGGTGCGGCGCGCGGCGGGCGCGGTGCGCGCCCTCGCGGACGCCCCGGCGGGCACCAGGCTCCTGTGGGCGGCGGCCGCGTCGGGCAGCTACCCGGTGCACGTGGGGGAGGGGCTTCTCGCGAGCGGCTTCTGGCCGGTCGCCGGCCGGCGATTCGTGATCACCGACGAGTCCGTCGGCGCGCTCTACCGTGTCCCGGACGCGACCGCCGAGCTGGCCATTCCGGCCGGCGAGCAGCACAAGACGCTGACGAGCGTCGAGAAGCTCCTGCGCTCGCTCGCCGCCGCGGGGATGGACCACGACGACCACGTCGCCGCGCTCGGCGGCGGCGTCGTGGGGGACGTCGTGGGCTTCTGCGCCGCGATCTACCAGCGCGGCGTCCAGGTCGTCCAGGTGCCGACCACGCTCGTCGCGCAGGTCGACTCCGCGTACGGCGGCAAGACGGGCGTCGACATCCCCGAGGGCAAGAACTACGCGGGCGCCTACCACCAGCCGGCCGCGGTGCTGGTGGACCCCTCCACGCTGGCGACGCTGCCGCAGGCCGAGCTCGCCGCCGGGTGGGCCGAGGTGATCAAGACCGCGCTGATCGCCGGCGGGCCGCTGTGGGAGCGGGTCCGCTCCGGGGCGGCGCTCGACGGCGACCTCGTCCTGGCCTGCGCCCGCACGAAGCTCGCCGTGGTGGCGAGCGACGAGCGTGACGCCGGCCGCCGCCAGGTGCTCAACCTCGGCCACACGGTCGGCCATGCGATAGAGACCGTCACCGAGTACCGCCGCTACCGGCACGGCGAGGCGGTCGGCCTCGGCCTCCTGGCCGCGCTCGAGCTCTCGGGCCAGGTGGAGCTGCGCGCCGAGGTGGCGGGCCTGCTCGCTGCGCGCGGGCTCCCGACCACGCTCGACGGCACGGTCGATCCCGGCGCCGTGGTCACCGCGACGGCGCGCGACAAGAAGCGCCGCGGCGGGCGCGTCGGGTTCGTGCTGGTCGAGGCGCCCGGCGACGTGAGACCCGGCCGCCCGGTGGCGGAAGGCGAGCTGCGGCGCGCCGTGGCAGAGTTGCGCGGGCGATGAAGAACCGCGTGGCCGTCCTGCACGGGGTGAACCTGGACGCGCTGGACCGCAGGCCGGCCGAGCACTACGGCGGGCTCACGTTCTCGCAGCTCGAGCGCCGCATCGACGGCTTCGCCCGCGAGCTGGCCCTCGAGGCCCGCTTCTTCCAGAGCAACCACGAGGGAGAGTACGTGGAGGAGATCCACAAGGCGGGGGACTACGCCGACGGGCTGCTGCTCAACCCCGGCGCGTGGACGCACTACGCGTGGTCGCTGCGCGACGCGGTCGAGGTCTCCGGGCTGCCCGCCGTCGAGGTCCACCTCTCCGACGTCGAGGGTCGCGAGCCGTTCCGCCGGGTGTCCGTCTTCGAGGGCGTGTGCGTGGCCAAGGTGAGCGGCAGGGGCGTCGAGGGCTACCGCGACGCCCTGGTGGCGCTCAAGGAGGCGCTGTGAGCCGCGCCGACCGGGTCGCCGACGCGCTGGCGGAGCGCGAGCTCGACCTCCTGCTCGTGACGAACCTCGTCAACGTGCGCTACCTGACCGGCTTCACCGGCTCCAACGCCATGGCGATCGTGGGCCGCGAGGTGCGCCGCTTCATCACCGACTTCCGCTACGTCGAGCAGGCGGGCCAGCAGGTCCAGGGCTTCGACCGCGAGCAGGGCCCGCAGGACTTCGTCACCGCCCTCGGCGACGGCTGGCCTTCGGGCGATCTCCGCCTCGGGTTCGACGACCAGCACGTCAGCGTGCGCACACACGGGCGGCTGCGCCGGGTGATCCCGGACCGGATCGAGCTCGTGGCCGCCGGCGGGATCGTCGAGGCGCTGCGCGCGGTCAAGGAGCCCGGCGAGGTCGAGCGGATCGCGGCCGCGGCGGCGGTGACCGACGAGATCTACGCCTGGCTGCGCGAGCAGGGGCTGGTGGGCCGGACCGAGCGGGACGTGGCGCTCGCGCTCGAGCACGAGATGCGCCGCCGCGGCGCGGAGCCGGCGTTCGACTCGATCATCGCGTCGTCCGGGCGCGGCGCGCTCCCGCACGCCGAGCCCGCCGATGTGCCGATCGCCCGCGGGACGCTCGTGACGCTCGACATCGGCGCGCGGCTCGACGGCTACCACTCGGACTGCACGCGCACGTGGGCGACCGGCGAGCTGCCCGACGACCTGGCGGAGGCGTACGCGCTCGTCCAGCGCGCGCAGCAGGCGGCGCTCGACGCGGTCCGGCCGGGCCCGGAGGGTCGCGAGATCGACGCCGTGGCGCGCGACATCATCGAGGAAGCCGGCCACGGCGAGCACTTCGGCCACGGCCTCGGGCACGGCGTCGGGCTCGAGATCCACGAGGGCCCGCGACTGGCCCGCACGGGCGACACGCCTCTGGTCGAGGGCAACGTCGTGACCGTCGAGCCGGGCGTCTACCTGCCGGGGCGCGGCGGGGTGCGGATCGAGGACCTCGTGGTCGTCACGGCGGACGGCCGCCGGGTGCTCTCGGGGACCACGAAGGAGCTGACAGAGGTCCACTAGGGCCAAGGCCCTACTCAAGACCTCGGCGTGGTGCGCCGATACCGGGGGCGATGGAACTCCGAGCCCGCACCCGCCCAATGCTGCGCCGCGCCGGCCTGATGGCCGGCCTGACCGCACTCCTGGTGCCCGCCGCTGCGGGCACAGCCACCGCTGAAGCCGCCAAGGCCCCCGTCGTCAAGCGCGTGTCTCCCAAGCACGTGTTCGTCGGCGAGACCCTGACGATCCACGGCCGCCACTTCCGGCCCGGCATCGGCAAGAACACCGTCGCGTTCAAGCGCAAGGGCGCAAAGGTCCTCCTTGTGCGCGCTGACAAGAGCACCAAGAAGAAGCTCCTGGTGAAGCTGCCCAAGCGGCTCGAGAAGCTCCTGACCGTCCAGAACGGGACGCCGACCGCGACGCGGCTCCAGGTGCGCGTGATGTCGACGCGCTTCGGCCGCCGCTACACGTCGCGCGCCGACTCCCCGATCGTGGGGCCGGAGAAGCCGCCGGCGCCGCCGGTCGCGCCCGAGGCCGACCCGAACGGCGACTGCGACGGCGACGGCACGCTCAACCGCACCGACGCTGACGACGACAACGATCTGCTCTCGGACGCCGAGGAGGCCGACCTCAGCGCGCTGCTCGACCCCTGCAAGGCCGACACCGACGGTGACGGCGCGGAGGACGGCTACGAGTACCAGTCCGCCCGCGACCTCAACGACGACGAGCACCAGAGCCCGAACGACTACGCGCCCTACCCGCGCAAGGTCCCGTACCCGAACCCGCTCGACGGCCAGGACGGCGGCACCGATCACGACGGCGACCGCCTGACGCTCGTGCAGGAGTACAAGCTCTGGGTCTACACGATCTCCAAGGGCGCGGCCCGCACCCTCTCGGGCCTCTCGTACTCCGCGGGCGAGCAGTACTCGGTCACCACGCGGGCCGGCGGCACCGGCCGGCGGACGCCCGCGCTGGACGCCGTGAACTACGACAAGCAGAACGACTTCCTGGCCTGGGCCGGGTCGACGGGCTACCTCAACGTCCGGCTGTCGGACCTGAGCGACGTCGAGTACTGGAACGGCGGCGCCACCTACGAAATCCGCGACTTCGACCGCAGCGGCGGCGCCCCGGATGCCACCGAGCAGACGTACTACAACTTCCTCGGCGGCACCAAGCTCGACGACGCCGAGCGCGACGAGGACGCCGACGGCCTGACGAACTGGGCCGAGACCACCGGCTGCATGCAGCAGTCCTACTGGAACGGGCTGTACAAGAAGGAGTCCCCGTACTTCCTCACCTACGCGGGCACCCGCCACGACGATCCGGACTCGGACGGCGACGGCATCCGCGACGGTGCGGACGACCAGGACCACGACGACATCCCGAACGTCATGGAGTGCAGCCGCTCCCTGGCCTCGGGCGTCCTGGGCTGGGACGCGCTGGATGCGAGCGCCCCCGCCGCGGACGGCCGCCAGCCCGAGGGCTGGGTGAACCCGTTCAACCCGTGCCTGCCGTACACCCGCTCGCGGGCGTGCAGCACCATCGTGACGATCGGCGACGGCTGGGCGCCCTTCAACACGAAGCCCGCGGACATCTACTTCATCCACGGCTAGTCCGTAGGCATCACTCCTGCCGCACCGAGGCCCGCCATCCGGCGGGCCTCGGTCGTTTCATGAAAGAGTGCCGCGCGAACCTTCAACCGGAGGAGAGCGATGGCCGACAGCGTGTACCGCGTCACCGAGGTGATCGGCGTCAGCAGCGAGTCGTGGGAGGCAGCCGCGCGCAACGCGGTCGAGACGGCGGCGAAGACCGTACGCGACCTGCGCGTCGCCGAAGTCGTCCGCGAGGACGTCACGATCGAGAACGGCGCGGTGAGCGCCTTCCGGGTGCGGCTCGCGATCTCGTTCAAGTACGACTCGGGCGACTAGTCAGTTCCGGTTCCATACGGCGCCGTCGGCCACTACGCTGGGCCGACGGTGCCGTATGAGCCGTCCAAGCACGACCTGCGAGCCTCTGACGCCGATCGCGAGGCCACGATCGAGCGCCTGCGCGTGGCCGGGATGGAGGGCCGGCTCGACAGCGAGGAGCTCGAGCAGCGGATCGAGACGGCCTACGCGTCCCGCTGGTGCTCGGAGCTGGAGGCGCTGACGCTCGACGTCACGCCGCCGCCGGCGCGGATCGACCGCGCCAAGCCGGTCTTCGTGCGGCCGAAGCAGCGGGTGAACGCGCTCGCGGTCGCGTCCGTGGTCGTCAGCCTGTTCTGGATCGTGGGCTCGATCGCCGCGGTGATCATGGGCCACGTCGCGCTCCGGCAGATCTCGCAGTCGGGCGGTGCGCAGATCGGCCGTGCGGCGGCGCTCACCGGGCTCGCCTTCGGCTATTTCGGCCTGACGGTGCTGCTGGCCGCGATCCTGTTCTCCACCGGCTTCTAGTGTCCCGATGCAGAAATTCGGTGGCACCACCGAATTTCCGAATCGCGACACTAGCGTTCGGCAGCGATCCGGGCGCCGAGCGCGATCAGGGCGGTTCCGGTGACGGCGTCGAGCGTGCGGCGGACCGCGGGGCGGGCGAGCGCGGAACGGGCGCGCTCCACCGCGAACGCGTAGAGGGTGAGCCAGGCGAGCGTGAGGGCGGCGAAGGCGCAGCCGAGGGCGAGCATGGTCGCGAACGCGGGTCCGGTCTCGGGGGCGAACTGGGGGAGCAGGCCCGTGAAGAAGATCGCCATCTTCGGGTTGCCGAGGTTGCTGACCAGGCCCTGCCGGAAGCCGTGGGGCGTGGTGGGCTTCGGTTGGTCGTGGGTCCGGGTGCCCTTGATGGCGTCGCGCAGCGCCTGCGCGCCGAGGAAGATGAGATACGCGGCGCCGGCGAGCTTGAGCGCGTCGAAGGCCGGCTCGGACGCGGCGAGCAGCGCGGCCAGGCCGGTGCTGGCGGCGAGCGCCCACACGAGCTGCCCGCACGAGACCCCGAACGCCGTGCGCACGCCGTTGCCGCGCCCCGCGACCAGCGTGTTGCGGATCGTCAGCGCCGTGTCCTGCCCCGGGGTCATGATCACCACCAGCGAGATCCCGAGGAAGGCGAGGAGCTCCCTCAGCACAGCGGGACGAGCGAGTCGGTGGGCTTCATGCGGCGAGGGTTACCGCAACGCGATGCCGCCGACAACCCACCCCGGGTGCCCAGCCGCGGTCGGGCGGCTTACTAGTCTTCATGCAGCCCTGCACGACAACGGCGACGCGAGGCGATACACCATAATCTCGACCAACCAGTTCAAGAACGGGAACCACATCGAGGTCGAAGGCACGGTCTTCAAGATCCTCGAGTTCCAGCACGTCAAGCCCGGCAAGGGCGGGGCGTTCGTCCGCACGAAGCTCCGGCGGGCGAGCGACGGCGCCGTGATCGACCGCACGTTCCGGGCGGGGGAGAAGTTCCGTCCCGTGCGGACGGAGGCCCGCAAGATGCAGTTCCTCTACGCCGACGGGACCGACGCCCACTTCATGGACGAGTCGAGCTACGAGCAGCTCGCGATCCCCGAGGCCGGCGTCCAGGACACGCTCAAGTGGGTCAAGCCGAACGAGAGCGTGGACCTGCTGTTCATCGACAACGAGCCGTCGGACCTCCAGCTGTCCGCCAGCGTCGAGCTCGAGGTCACGCACACCGACCCCGGCGTGAAGGGCGACACGGCGTCCGGCGGGGGCAACAAGCCCGCGACCCTGGAGACCGGCGTGACCGTGAACGTCCCGCTGTTCGTCAACATCGGCGACAGGATCAAGGTCGACACGCGCTCCGGCTCGTACATGTCACGTGCGTAGATCCGACCAGCGCCGGGCGGCGGTCTTCGCCCTCTACCAGCACGACCTCACCGGCCGGCCGCTCGACGACGTCTTCGACCCCACCGACGGGCCCTTCACCCGCGCGCTCGCGCACGCGACCGCCGACAACGCGGACGAGCTGGACGGGCACATCGCCCGCAACGCCAAGGGCTGGACGCTCGACCGCATCGCCCCGCTGGAGCGGGCGATCCTCCGGACCGCCCTGCTGGAGATGCTGCACCCGGACCTCGTCGAGGCCGACCACCCGATCCCCGCCGAGGGCGCGATCGATGAGGCGGTCGAGACCACCAAGGCGTTCTGCGGCGCGGACGCCCCGGGCTTCGTCAACGGCATCCTCGGCGCGGTCCTGCGCGACGTGCGCCAGAATGGCGGCGCGCATGCCGCCTGAAGCCCTCGATCGGATCGTCGAGCGCCTCGAGCGCACCGCCGCCGAGCTGCGCGCGGGCGACCTGGCCCCCGACCGCGCCGCCGCGCTGGTGGACGAGTGCGCCAGGGCGGCCGCGGAGGCCGGCGCCGAGCTGGACCGCGAGGTCCGCGCCGCCGACGCCGGCGGCGGCTCGAGCGGCCAGCTCGCGCTCGGGCAGTGAGCTATCCCGAGCACCTGAGGACCCAGGTAGAGGAGTACCTCGCGGAGCTGCGGTTCTCCGACGAGGCGGGGACGGCCGGCCTCGAGGAGGCGATGCGCTACAGCCTCCTCGCGGGTGGGAAGCGGATCCGCCCCGTGCTCGCGCTCGCCACCGCCGAGGCGCTGGACCGGGATCCCGCGGACATGTTGCCGCTCGCCGCCGCGCTCGAGCTCATCCATACGTACAGCCTCATCCACGACGACCTGCCGGCGATGGACGACGACGACCTGCGCCGAGGCATCCCGACCTGCCACGTCAAGTACGGCGAGGACATCGCGATCCTGGCCGGGGACGGCCTCTACGCCGAGGCCTTCCGGCACCTCCTCGAGCACCAGGTCGCGAAGCCGGACAGGCTGCTCGCCGCGGCGGCCGAGCTCGCGACCGCCACCGGGGTCAACGGGATGGTCGGCGGTCAGTACATCGACGTCCGCGGGCTGGTGCCGCACGGGGACGTCGACCTGCGCCGCCTGCACGAGCTCAAGACCGGCCGGCTGATCGCCGCGTCGGTCGAGTGTGTCCTCCTGCTCGCAGCCGGCGAAGCCGCCTCCACTAGACTGGCTGGCTTCCGTGCCTTCGCGGCAGAGCTGGGGGTCCTCTTCCAGATCGTCGATGACATTCTCGACGTGACGGGTACTGAAGATGCCCTAGGGAAGCCGCAAGGCAGTGACGAGCGCCATGGGAAGCTGACCTACGTGAGCCAATACGGTGTCGACGGCGCGCGCCGGATGGCCGCGGACTCCCATCGCAACGCCTGCGAGGCGATTCGGCAGGCGGGCGGCGGGGCGGACCTCGAGCACATAACGGACTTCATCTACACCCGCACCTCGTGACCCGGATCCTCGACCGCATCAACCGCCCGCAGGACCTCCACGGCCTCCCCGAGGACGAGCTGCAGAAGGTCGCGCAGGAGGTGCGCGAGCTGCTGATCGACACGGTCGGCGAGATCGGCGGGCACTTCGGCGCCAACCTCGGCGCCTGCGAGATCGCGGTCGCCGTCCACTCCCTGCTCGACTCTCCGCGCGACAAGATCGTGTGGGACGTCGGCCACCAGGCCTACCCGCACAAAGTCCTGACCGGCCGCCGCGACCAGCTCCAGACCATCCGCAAGTACGGCGGCCTGGCGCCGTTCTGCTCGATCGCCGAGTCGGAGCACGACATCATGGGCGCCGGCCACGCGTCGACGGCGATCGGCTATTCCGTCGGCCTCAAGGAGGCCATGCGGCACGGCGCGGGCGAGGACGGCAAGGTCGTCGCCGTGGTGGGCGACGGCGCGATGACCGGCGGCGTCGCCTTCGAGGCGGTCCACCAGGCCGGTGGCCTCGGCACCCCGCTGGTCGTGATCCTCAACGACAACGGGATGTCTATCGCGCCGAACGTCGGCGCGCTGTCGCGCTACTTCAACCGCGTCCGGCTGGAGCCGCGGTTCTGGCGTGCGCGCGAGGGCGTCGAGGAGCGGCTCACGCGGCTGCCGGCGGGTATCGGCGCGCGGTTCGAGCGCCTCGGCCCGCAGGTCAAGGAGTCGGTCAAGGCGCTGTGGCAGCCGGGCCTGTGGTGGGAGGAGCTCGACTGGGCCTACATGGGCGTGATCGACGGCCACGACGTCCGCGCCGTGCGCGTCGCGCTCCGTGCCGCCTTCGAGGCCGAGCGGCCCGTCGTGATCCACGTCGCCACGGTCAAGGGCAAGGGCTTCGCGCCTGCCGAGGACGGCGGGCTGGAGGGCATGGAGAAGTGGCATGCCGCGAAGCCGCACTCGATCGCCGACGGCCGCCCCGCGGCGCCGTCGAAGAAGACGTCCGCGGCCCCGCCCCAGTACACGCAGGTGTTCGGCGAGGCGATCGTGCGCGAGTGCGAGCGCGACGAGCGCGTGGTCGGCATCACCGCCGCGATGAACTCCGGCACCGGTCTCTCGATCCTGCAGAAGGCGATGCCCGACCGCTACTTCGACGTCGGCATCGCCGAGCAGCAGGCCGTGCTGTTCGCCGCCGGCATGGCGCTTCAGGGGATGCGCCCGGTCGCCGCCATCTACTCGACGTTCCTGCAGCGCGCGTTCGACCAGATCGTCCACGACGTCTGCCTCCAGCGCCTCAACGTCACGTTCTGCATGGACCGCGCCGGCCTCGTCGGCGACGACGGCCCGACCCACCACGGCGCGTTCGACATCGCCTACCTGCGCCCGCTGCCGAACATCACGCTGATGGCGCCGCGCGACGAGGCGATGCTCGTCCACATGCTCCACACGGCGCTCCAGATCGAGGGCCCGGCCGCGATCCGCTACCCGCGAGGCGAGGCGGTCGGGGTCGAGATCCCGCGCGAGCCGGAGGTGCTCGAGGTCGGTACCGGCGAGATCCTGCGCGAGGGGGAGCGGGTGGCGGTCGTCGGCTACGGCGCGGGCGTCGGCAAGTCGCTCGGCGCGGCCGACCTGCTGGCCGAGCACGGGCTCGACGTCACGGTCGCCGACGCCCGCTTCGCCAAGCCGCTCGACGCCGGCCTCCTGGCCCAGCTGGCCGCCGAGCACGACCTCGTCGTGACCGTCGAAGAGGGCGTGCTGATGGGCGGCTTCGGGAGCGCGGTGTGGGAGTCGCTGTCGGAAGGCGGGGCCGCGCCGCGGATGCTGCGCGTCGGGCTCCCGGACCGCTACGTGACCCACGGGGCGCCGAAGCTCCTCCACGAGGAGGTCGGCTTCACCGCCGAGCGGATCGCCGAGCGGATCGAGGCTGCGGTGCTCGAGCCGCGCCTCGTCTAGTTACCGCCGCACCCAGCGCGTCGCGAGGTTGAGCGCGAGCTCGGCCGCTGCGCCGCAGGCGAGCAGGGTCGCGGCGATCGGGTGGTCGGCGGCCGAGAAGAGCGCCGCGGCGGCCAGCAGGGCCAGCGCCAGCGCGAGATCGGCTGCCATGTGGGTGGAGATCGGGAGGCCGTCGGCGAGGCCGAGGCCGGCGACCAGCGAGCCGGCGCCGACGCCCGCCATCAGCGCGACCGGCCCGAGGTTGAGCACGAGCGGCGCGCCGATCAGCAGCAGGCCGACGAACAGCTCCAGAACGCCGTGTTCGGTGAGGGTGAGTCGTCGTGGCATGGCACGGACATGGTCCCGCCGCGGGCGGTTGCGCTCTGTGAATTCGCTCACGCCGTTACCGTGTTGCCGCCGTGGCCCGCGTCCGCCTCGACAGCCTGCTCACGGAGCGCGGCCTGTTCGCGTCCCGAACGCGTGCCGCCGCGGCGGTGCTGGCCGGGCAGGTGCACGTCGGGCCGGGGCGCGCGGTGGCGGCCAAGCCTGGGCAGCTCGTGGCGGCTGACGTCGAGCTGGCGGTCGACGAGGCGCTCCCGTACGTGTCGCGCGGCGGGGTCAAGCTGGCCAACGCGCTGCAGAGTCTGGGGCTCGACGTGGCGGGGCGGCATGCGCTGGACGTCGGCGCCTCCACCGGCGGCTTCACCGACTGCCTGCTGCAGCGGGGTGCTCTGCGCGTTGTGGCGGTCGACGTGGCCTACGGCGAGCTGGACTGGCGGCTCCGGGGCGATCCGCGGGTAACCGTGCTTGAGCGGGTCAACGCCCGGGCGCTTGAGCCGGGCATGTTGCCGTTCGCCCCCGACCTGATCGTGATCGACGTCTCGTTCATCTCGCTCGTGAAGGTGCTGCCGGCGGTGCTCGGGTGCGCCGCCGCGCGGTTCGACTGCCTGGCCATGGTCAAGCCGCAGTTCGAGCTCGGCCGCGGGCGGGTGGGGAAGGGCGGGGTCGTGCGGGATGTCGCGCTGCGGCGGGAGGCAGTGGAGGATGTGGCGGCGGCGGCGCGGGAGCTAGGCGCGTCGGTGCTGGGCTATGTGCCGTCGGGGCTGCCGGGACCGGCGGGGAACCGCGAGACGTTCGTGTGGCTGGGCGAGGTTGGCCGCCCGGACGTCGCTGCTGATGCTCTGGCGGAGGTGGACGTGTGAGGGCGGCTTCCGTGTTCACCCACCGGCGGGTCGCCGAGACGGCCACCGCGATGCGCGAGGTGATCGCCGCCGCGCGACGCGCCGGTGTCCTGCTGCGCTTCGACGCCAACGAGACGGGCAAGCACGGGCTGACGCCGGGGGAGGGGCTCGAGCTGAGCTCCGACCGGGTCGACGACGTCGAGCTGTGCATCGTCATGGGCGGCGACGGCACGATCCTCACCGCGCTGCGCCTGTACGCCGGCACGGGCGTGCCGGTGTTCGCGGTCAACTTCGGCGAGGTCGGGTTCCTGGCGACGGTCGACCCGGACGGGCTCGGGCAGCAGTTCGACCGCGCGTTCGCGGGCGACTTCGAGACCCTGGAGCTGCCGACGATCGCGGTGGGTCGCCCCGAGGGCAGCTGGACGGCGATGAACGACATCTCGATCCATCGCAAGCCCGGCCATCGGGTCGCCGATCTGGCGTACGGCCTGGCGGGAGAGGAGATCGGCCGGGTCCGCTGCGACGGGCTGGTGGTCGCGACGCCGCAGGGCTCCACGGGCTACAACCTCGCCAACGGCGGTCCGGTGATGGCGTGGGGGGTGGAGGGCTACGTGGTGTCGTTCGTCGCGCCGCACTCGCTGACCGCGCGGGCCCTGGTGGTCGCGCCGGGGGATCTGTTGACGATCAACAACGCCTCGCGCGAGGAGCCGGTCGAGGTGCACGTCGACGGGCGCCCGACGTGCGAGCTCCCGCCGGGAGAGGACCTGCACATCGAGTTCGCCCAGAGCCGCGGGACGCTCGCGCAGCTCCCCGGAGCGAGCTTCTACCACCGCCTGCGGGAGCGGTTCGGGCGGCTGGCGCGGTAGCCGCCCCCGACCTCGTGGCGCGACGGCACCGCGATCTCGTGCCCCGCGGCGATCCCGGCGAACTGCGCGGGTAGGGCGGCGGCGGGGTCGGCCGAGCGCTGAGTTAATACGCCTCAGGCCCATTAACCGGACACTCGACCGCCGAGTGTCGAGTTGTTTCCCTCCCAGGGAATTAACCGGACACTCGACCGCCGAGCGCTCGATTTCCGGCCGCGCCGCCCGCACCCTCACCGCCCCACCCAGCCGCAGTTCGTCGGCGCCACCGCTACCCGTCACAACTCTGCAACGGCGTGCACCAAACCTCCCACAGGACCGTGACCGCTCCGCGCAATCCCCGCGGCTCCGTCGGGTCCCGCTGATACACCGTGCGGCGTGCTGCACGAGCTGCGCGTCGAGAACCTGCTGCTGATCGAACGGGCCGAGCTCGGCCTAGGCGCCGGCCTGAACGTCCTGACCGGCGAGACCGGGGCGGGCAAGACCGTGCTCGCCCATGCGATCGACCTGCTGCTCGGCGGCAAGCCTCGCGCCGGCATCGTGCGCCCCGGCGCGTCCGAGGCCTACGTGGAAGGCGTGTTCGCGCTCCCTGTCGCATTACGCGAGGCGCTCGCGGACCGGCTGCCCGAGGAGGCGGACGAGCTGGTGCTGGCCAGGCGGGTGAGCGCCGAGGGGCGCACGCGCGCATACCTGGGCGGCCGTAGCGCCACCGCGGCCGACCTCGCCGAGATCGGCGGTGCCCTGCTCTCCTTCTACGGCCAGCACGAGCACCGGCGCCTCACGCTCGCGTCGGCTCAGCTTGAGATCCTGGACGGCTTCTGCGGCCCGGAGCAGGCAGCCCGCCGGGAGGCGTTCGCGGCCGCCTACGCGCGCGAGCGGTCGCTGCGCGATGAGCTGGAGGCCCTGCGCGCGAGGGCGGGCGCGCGGGACCGGGAGCTCGACCTGCTCGAGTGGGAGCTCGAGGAGATCGATCGCGCGGATCCGAGCGAGGCGGAGGAGGAGTCGCTTCTCGCCGAGCGCGAGCGGCTCCGCCACCTCGCCGCACTGATGGGCGCCGCGGGCGGCGCCGTCGCGGCGCTGACCGGCGACGATCCCGACGGCGCCTCGTCGGACGGCTTCGGCGGCGCGTCGTCGACTGGCGCGACCGTGGCGCTGTCCGCCGCGGCTTCGGCGCTCGCCGCCGTCCGCGGCGTCGACTCGGCGCTCGACGCGCTGGCCGACCGCGCGCAGGCCCTGGCCGTCGAGGCGGACGACATGGCGGGTGAGCTGCGCCGCTACGGCGAGGGCATCGAGGCGCCGCCGAGCCGGCTTGACGAGGTCGAGGAGCGGCTCACGCTGCTCGATCGCCTGAAACGCAAGCACGGCGGCACGCTTGCCGCCGTGCTCGCCCATGCCGAGGCGTGCCGCGCGCGGCGCGACGAGCTCGCAGGCGCCGAGGAGGCGCTCGAGGCCGGCGAGGCGCGGCTTGCCGAGGCGCAGGCGGAGCTCGGCGACCGGGCCGAGGCGCTGCGCAAGGCGCGCCACAAAGCCGCCGGCCCGCTGGCCGAAGCCGTCGTCGAGCGCCTGGCCGGGCTCGCGATGGAGGGCGCGAGCTTCGAGGCGGGCCTCGCGGCGCGCGACGGCTACGGGCCCGCGGGCGGCGACGAGGTCGAGTTCCTGATCGCGCCGAACCCGGGCGTGCCCGCCGGCCCACTGCGCGAGACCGCGTCGGGCGGCGAGCTCTCGCGCGTGATGCTCGCGCTGATGGGCGTCGCGGCCGAGGCCGGGCCGCCGACCCTGGTCTTCGACGAGGTCGACGCCGGCATCGGCGGCCAGACGGCCCGCGCCGTCGGCGAGCAGCTGCGCGACCTCGCCGCCGGCCGGCAGGTGATCTGCATCACCCACCTGCCGCAGATCGCCTCGCTGGCGGACCGCCACTTCACCATCGTCAAGGACACCAGCGGCGCCACCGCCCGGACGACCGTCACGCGGCTCGAGCGCAGCGCCGTCGTGGGCGAGCTCGTGCGCATGCTCGGCGCCGAGGACGGGGACGCGGCCGCCCGCCGCCACGCACGCGAGCTGCTGAAGGCGGCCTGAGCCGCTCCTTGGCGCGCTCACCTTCGGGGCGAGCCGGCCTCGGCACGCTCGCTCGCAGGGCGCCGTTCCACGGACCGCGACGCGCCCGCCGGCGCCACGCTGGGCGTGACGCCGGACAGCGACGCGCCCGCCGGCGCCACGCTGGGCGCGACGCCGGCGAGCGACGCGCCCGCCGGCGCCACGCTGGGCGTGACGCCGGCGAGCGACGCGGTCGGCTAGCAGGCCACGCGCTGGCCGGCGACCATCGGCTCGGCCGCCTCGCCGTCGAGCAGCAGCGGGATCAGGCCCCGCAGCTCCTGCCGCATCGGCACGAACCAGCGGCCCCCGCTGCGCCGCTGGACCTTGATGCCGTGCGCGGCCAGGCGGTCGGCCGCCGAGCGGCTCCCGTCCTGCTGCGAGGCGAGCTGCGCGTCGGTCAGCAGGTAGCCGCACGGCGGCGGGTCGAGGACGCCCTCCGCCGGCTCGTCCGGCGGCGGCGCCTCACCCGGGTGCGGCGCCGGGAACGCCGGCACGTCATAGCTGCCGCGGAACACGATGCGGCCGGTGTTGCTCTTCTGGAACTCCGTCGCCGCCTCGATCGTGCTCTGCACCACCGGCTGACGCTCCCGGTAGTAGTCGAGCAGCTGCTGCATCGTGTACATCGCCGAGTACGTCTTGCGGCGGCGGTTGTTCGCTGGGATCGCCTCGTCGGGGCGCGTCGTGCCACCGGCGCTGCGTGCCTCCAGCAGCATGCTGACCGTGTTCTTGAGGCCCATCGTGTTGCGCAGGATCGTCTCCTGGCTGAGGCCAACCGCGCCGCCGTTCTGGCACCCGTACGGGCAGTACCACCAGCCGTCCTCGGAGCCGTTGCCGTAGAGCCAGTTCTCGATCAGGCTCTTCGACTCGCTCATGATCGACTCCGCCACATTCAGGTGACGCGGCCACAGGGTCGGCAGGTCGCCGGCCTGGCTGTTGCCGAACTCGTGCCCGTCGTACGCCACCTCCGGCGTGTAGTCGCGCACCATCGCGGCGAGCGCGAAGGTCTCCGGCTGACGCAGCAGCGAGTGGTCGCGGTTGAGGTCCTGGCCCGTCGAGTTCCCGCGGATATTGGCCGCGCGACCGTCGCCGTTGATCGCCGGGACGATCAGCACCGTCATGTTGCGCAGGATGTCCAGCGTGCGCGGGTCGTCGGAGAAGGCGAACTCGCGAGCGAGGATCAGGCAACCTTCGCGCGACGACGGCTCGTTGCCGTGCACGTTGCAGTTCAGCAGCGCCGCCGGATTGTCAGAGACTGCAGCGGCCGTCGGCTTCGGCGCCGGGTAGCCGATGATGAACATGTTGATCGGCCGTCCGAGGACGGTGCGCCCGATCTCCACCACCCGCACCCTGGGGCTGGCGGCATCGAGCGCCGCCGTGTACCCGTACTCGTTCATGTCGTTCGTGAACACCGCCGCGTTCGTCTCCTCCCACTGCGTGCGCAGGCTCTCGCCCGGCGTGCCGGGGTCGCCGAACTCCGGCTGCGTCGTGCCGGTCACCGGCGCCGAGTACGGCTGCGGCACCGTGCCGAAGCGGGCGCGGACACGCCACTGGAAGCTGTCACCGGGATTGAACCCGGCGTCGGCGAAGGCCGGCGAGTCCTGGTTGATCTGCCGGTTCGGCCGCCAGACTCCCACCACGACTGCCGTCGCGGGCGCTCCCGCCAGCGTGCGCTCGATCTGGTAGTCCGTCGCCCCCTCCACCGGATCCCAGCTGAGGGTCGCGAACCCGTCGTCCTGCCGGACCTCGAGCCCCGTGACCTGCTGGGCGTGCGCCGCCGCCGGCAGCAGCACGACCATGCTCGCCGCCGCGAACACGGCAGCGAAGCGCGATCTGACACTCATGACTCCCCCTCCCTTGGTTTGTACCCGCCCAGGGTTGTACACGGCGAGGCCAGCGCGTCAAGCGGTGTGCAGCTGAAATCAGCGGGCCTGCGAGCCGCCGAACGGCAGGCGCGTCGGACCTGCGCCCGGAAGCGGTCGCGCCGCAGGCCGGTCGGTGCCGCCGCGCCACGCTCTAGACTGGCCGGGCAGGAGGACTGCCAATGCCTGAGTCACGCCCCCGCACCCGATTCATCTTCGTCACCGGCGGGGTCGTCTCCTCGCTCGGCAAGGGCATAGCCGCCGCTTCGATCGGCCGGCTGCTCGTCGCCCGCGGCCTGAAGGTCGCGCTCCAGAAGTTCGACCCGTACATCAACGTCGACCCCGGCACGATGTCGCCGTTCCAGCACGGCGAGGTGTTCGTGACCGAGGACGGCGCGGAGACCGATCTCGACCTCGGGCACTACGAGCGGTTCACGGACGCGAACACGTCCCGCGGCTCGAACGTCACCGCCGGGGCGATCTACAACTCGGTCATCCGCAAGGAGCGTCGCGGCGACTACCTGGGCGGCACCGTCCAGGTCGTCCCCCACATCACCGACGAGATCAAGCACCGGGTCAAGCTGATCGCCGAGAGCCAGGACGTCGACATCGTGATCACGGAGATCGGCGGCACGGTGGGCGACATCGAGTCGCTCCCGTTCCTCGAGGCGATCCGCCAGTTCCCCGTCGACGTCGGGCGCCGCCGCTGCATGTTCATCCACCTCACGCTGGTGCCCTACATCGGCCACGCCGGCGAGCTGAAGACGAAGCCGACGCAGCACTCCGTCAACGAGCTGCGGCGCATCGGCATCCAGCCCGACATGGTCGTGTGCCGCTCCGAGGGCGGCCTGCCGCACGACGTCCGGAAGAAGATCGCGCTGTTCGCCTCGCTCCCGCAGGAGGCGATCGTCTCCGCGCGCGACGTCGACAACATCTACAAGGTCCCGCTCTACTTCCACCCCGAGGGCGTGGACGACTTCATCCTCGAGCACTTCGGGATGGAGGCGTCGCCGCCGGACCTCACGGACTGGGAGCGGCTCATGCGCCGCGCCAGCGAGGCCGCGAGCAACGATCCGGTGCGGATCGCGCTCGTCGGCAAGTACGTCAAGCTCGAGGATGCGTACCTCTCGGTCGCCGAGGCGCTCCGGCACTCCGGCTTCGAGCACGGCTGCCCGATCGAGATCGACTGGGTGGACTCCGAGACGCTGGCCGACGAGGAGGTGCGCGACCGCGTCGCCCAGGCGGACGGCATCCTCATCCCCGGCGGCTTCGGCGTCCGCGGGATCGAGGGGAAGATCACCGCGTCGCGGATCGCGCGCGAGCAGCGGATCCCGTTCCTCGGCATCTGCCTCGGCATGCAGATGGCGGTGGCCGACTTCGCGCGCCACGTCGTCGACATGGACGGCGCGAACTCCACCGAGTTCGACCCCGAGACGCCGTACCCGGTGATCGACCTCCTGCCCGAGCAGAAGGAGGTTGCCGACATGGGCGGCACCATGCGCCTGGGCGCCGACCCCGTGAAGCTGCACGAGAACACGAAGGCGCGCGAGCTCTACGGCGAGGCCGTGATCTACGAGCGGCACCGGCATCGCTACGAGGTCAACAACTTCCTCCGCAAGCGGCTCGAGGCGGCCGGCCTCGTGATCTCCGGCACGTCGCCCGACGACCGGCTGGTCGAGATCATCGAGATCCACGACCACCCGTTCTTCGTGGCGTCGCAGTTCCACCCGGAGTTCAAGTCGCGGCCCGAACGCCCGGCGCCGCTGTTCCGCGACTTCGTGGCGGCCGCGCTCGGCCGGGCGCGCGAGCGGCGGCCGCAGGAGATCACCGCGCACCAGGCCGCCCACACCACGTGAGGCCGGCGTCCGAGGCCGAGAAGGCCCGGCTCGCGGAGCTGTTCACCGACCTGTGCCGCATCCCGAGCCCGTTCGGGCACGAGCGCGACTGCGCGGACCGTGTCATCGCCGAGCTGCGTCGCATGGGCGTGCAGGCCGAGGAGGACGACACCGGCAACGTGCTTGCCCGCATCGACGGGCGATCCGACCGCACGGTGCTGCTCTGCTCGCATCTCGACACGGTGGAGACCGAGGCGCCGATCGAGCCGGTGCTCGTCGACGGCGGCTGGGAGAACGAGCACGATGGCATCCTCGGCGCCGACAACAAGGCGGCCGTCGCGGTGATGCTCGAGACAGCGCGGCGGGCCACCGTCGAAGGCTCGCCGGTCGGCATCGAGCTGCTGTTCACGGTCTCGGAGGAGGACGCGCTGGCGGGCGCCAAGGCGTTCGACACCTCCCGCCTGCGGGCGGACTTCGGCTACGTCTACGACCACGCGACACCGATCGGCGAGGTCGTGGTCGCCTCGCCGACCTACTTCCGCCTCGAGGCTTCCTTCCACGGCAAGGCCGCGCACGCGGGCATCCGGCCCGAGGACGGCCGCAGCGCGATCCTGGCGGCCGCCGTGGCGATCGCGGCGATGCCGCTCGGCCGGATCGACGAGCAGACGACCGCCAACGTCGGCTCGGTGCGCGGCGGCGTCGGCTCCACCAACGTCGTGCCCGAGCGCTGCCGCGTGCTGGCCGAGGCACGCTCGCTCGACGCGGCGCGGGTCGAGGAGGTGGTGGCGGGCATCGTCGACGCCCTGCACGACGGCGCGGCCCACGCCGAGTGCGACGTCGACGTCGTGTGCGAGAAGCTGTTCACCGGCTACAAGGTCCGCGCGTCGGCGCCCGAGCTGGCCGCCGCCGAGGCGGCGCTGCGCGCCTGCGGCTACGAGGCTCGGAGGATCCAGACCGGCGGCGGGTCCGACGCGAACGCCCTCCAGGCCGCCGGCTTCCCGTGCCTGAACCTCGCCAACGGCACCGAGCGCAACCACGAGCCGACCGAGCGCGTGTCGGTGTCCGCGCTGGAGGGGATGCTCGACGTCTCATTCGCACTGCTCGAGGAGGCCGCCGCAGCCTGATGCGCGCTCTGCGCCTCGGCGTCGTGCTGGCACAATGCGCCGCGTGAGCTCCCGGTTCCAGCGCATCTCCACCGACACCATCTACGAGGGCGGCTTCTTCACCGTGATCCGCGGCCGCTTCCGCCACGAGGACGGCGAGGAGGTCGAGCGCGAGATCGTCACGCATCCCGGCGCGGCGGCCGTCGTGGTGCTCGACGGCGAGAACCTCGTCTTCGTACGCCAGCCACGCGAGGCGATCGGCAGCCCCGACCTGCTCGAGCTGCCGGCCGGCAAGCTCGACGAGGAGGGCGAGTCGCCGCTCGACAGTGCCAAGCGCGAGCTCGCCGAGGAGATCGGCAAGCAGGCGGCCGAGTGGGAGTCGCTCGGCTCCTTCTACACGTCGCCGGGCTTCACCGACGAGCAGGTCCACCTGTTCCTCGCCACCGGCATCTCGGACGCCGACGTGGTGCCCGAGGTAGACCACGACGAACGGATCGACGTCGAGGTGCGCCCGCTTGGCGACCTCGACGCGATCCTGGCCGAGACGACGGACTCGAAGACCCTGATCGGCCTCTACCGGCTGAAGGAGCGCCTCACTCGCAGAACGGGATGATCGGGACGCCGATGAGCGTGATCTTGCGGGTGTCCGCGTCGACCGCGAACCTGATCCTCCCGCCGCCGTTGCGCGGGACGCGCACGAGCCAGATGCCGAAGACCTCCTCGGTGCTGCGGTTCACCTTCGCCTTGGGGTAGGCGTCCTTGATGTCGCGGATCCGGTCGCCGACCTTGACGCCGCGCGCCCGCGCGCCGCGCCGGATCGTGATGGTCGTGACCTTGCGCGGCGTCGTCTGGGTGAAGTCGACGTCCCCGCGCAGCGGCGAGCGCAGCCGCGCGGTCCGCGTGTTCGGCCCGCCGAGCTCGCACCCGTGCCGGAGCCTGCCGACGAGCCCTTGATCGCGGAGCTCCTGGAACGTCATACCGAGCTTGACCTCGCCCACGCCGTTCTTCGTGATCTTCTGCGGAGTGGCGGCCGATGCGGGCAGCGCCAGCATCAGCGCGGCGACGCCGGCGGCGATGAGTATGCGTCTCATGGGCGCACGCTATCCGCAGGCGACGCGGCCCGGCCACCGTCGTCGCCGCGGTGAGAGGTCGCTTGCACGCGCAGGGAGCGCGTGAGGCGGCGGCGAAGGGGTCAGGCTGATGGCGATCGCGACGCCCACCCAGCCGTTCGAGCACCTGCTGCTCGACTTCCTCGCCTACCTCGAGTTCGAGCGCGGCCTGTCGCGCAACACGCTCGAGGCGTACCGGTCGGACCTGCTGCAGCTCGGCGCGCACCTCCGCCGCTCCGGCACCGACGCGCTCGAGGCGAGGCACGGCGACCTCGCGGACTTCGTCGCCGACCTGGCGGCGGGCGGGGAGGACCGCCCGCCGGTGTCGGCCGCCACGCTGCAGCGCAAGGTCGCGTGCCTGCGCTCCTTCTACCGCCACCTGCGGCGCCAGGAGCTGATCTCCGACGACCCGACCGTCCATCTGCGCGCGCCCAAGCAGAGCCGGCGGCTGCCGCAAGTGCTCACGCGCGACGAGGTCGCGAAGCTGCTGGAGGCGCCGCGCGGGACCGAGCCCCCCGCGCTGCGAGACCGCGCGCTGCTCGAGCTGATGTACGCGTGCGGACTTCGCGCCTCCGAGGCGATCACGCTCGAGATCGGCGACGTCGACCTCGAGAGCGGCATCCTGCGTGCCCGCGGCAAGGGCTCGAAGGAGCGGCTCGTGCCGATCGGCTCGGCCGCGTCGCGGGCGCTTGTCGCGTACCTCGGCCGCGGGCGGCCGCGGCTCGTCGGCGACCGGATGGAGGCGCGGCTGTTCGTCAACCACCGCGGACGGGGGCTGACGCGGCAGGGGCTGTACAAGATCGTCCAGCGCCACGCGCGGGCCGCGGGGCTCGACGGCAAGATGAGCCCGCACACGCTCCGCCACACGTTCGCGACGCACCTGCTGGCCGGCGGCTGCGACCTGCGTTCCCTGCAGGAGATGCTCGGCCACGCCGACATCGCGACGACCCAGGTCTACACGCACCTGTCGGCGGAGCGGCTGAAAGACGTCTACTACGAAGCCCACCCGCGGGCGCGGCGGTAGCGTTCGCCCGGTGCGCCGGGCCTTCGTCATCGTGATCGACGCGTGTGGTGCGGGCGAGCTGCCGGACAGCGGCGACTACGGTGACGCAGGCGCTAATACGCTCGGCCACGTCGCGGAGGCGACCGGCGGCCTGGACCTGCCGGTCCTGACCCGGCTCGGCCTCGGGAACATCATGCCGCTGGCCGGCGCGCCGCCCGTGGAGGAGCCCGTGGTGCACGGCCGGCTCCACCCGCTCGGGCCCGGCAAGGACACGATCACGGGCCACTGGGAGCTGATGGGCGTGATCACGCCGGTCGCGCTGCGGACCTATCCCGAGGGGTTCCCGGACGAAGTGCTCGACGCCCTTCGCGCGGTAACGGGGCGCGACGTGCTGTGCAACCGGCCCTACTCCGGCACGCAGGTGATCGATGACTTCGGCGCCGAGCACATGGAGACCGGCGCGCTGATCGTCTACACGTCGGCCGACTCGGTCCTGCAGATCGCGGCGCACGAGGACGTCGTCCCGCTCGAGGAGCTGTACGCGGCGTGCGCCGCCGCGCGCGAGATCATGACGGGGGAGCATGCCGTGGGCCGGGTGATCGCACGGCCGTTCCGCGGCGAGCCCGGTGCGTTCCAGCGGACCGAGGGGCGCCGCGACATCGCGTTGAATCCGCCGGGCCGCTCGTATCTCGACGAGCTGCAGGCCGAGGGGATGCCCGTCCACACCGTGGGCAAGATCGGGCAGGTGTTCAACGGCGTGGGGGTCGACGAGCAGCACAAGGGGTCCACGAACGCGGCCGCCATCGAGGCGACCGGGCGGCTGATCGACTCGCTCGACGGCGGGTTCGTGTTCACCAACCTCGTGGAGACCGACCAGGTCTTCGGGCACCGCAACGACGTCGAGGGATTCCACGGAGCGCTGCGCGGGATCGACGCTGCGGTCGCCGACTGGCTCGCGCGGCTCGACCCCGAGCGCGACCTGCTCGTGCTGACCGCCGACCACGGGTGCGATCCGACCCACCCCGGCACCGACCACACGCGCGAGCACGCGCCCCTGCTCGCGAGCTTCGCCGGCCACGAAGGCCGGCGCCGCGACGGCCCGTTCGCCGACGTCGGTGCATCCGTGCTCCGCTGGCTGACCGGGCGCGACGCGCCGGCGCTGCCCGGCGACCCCTTCGTCCCGTGAGGCGACGCGCCGCGGCGTCGCGGCTCGCGGTCTTGGCCGTCGCCATCGGGATCGTCGCCGGTTGCGGCGGCGGGAGCGGCTCGCAGCCGCGGCCGACGCAGACGCCGGGCTCGCCCGCGGAGCGGCCCGGGCCAAGCGACGCGGCGCAGGTCGCGGATCTCGTGCGCGACCGGGCGGCGGCGCTCGAGGCCGGCGATGCGCGCGCCTATGCCGCGACGGCCACCGGCGCGCAGCGCCGCCGCGACCGTGCAGCCGCGCGGCGGGCGGCGCGGCTCCCGCTCACGGGCGTCACGCTGCAGGCGCGGCGCGTCGACCCGTCCGGCGACCGCGCGACCGCGTCGGTCTCCACCGAGTACGGGATCCGGGGCGTCCGCGGGACGTTTCGCACCGACCGCCGCGTGGACGCGGTCCGCACGAGCGACGGTTGGCGGATCTCGCGCGTCCGCGGTGGGCGCGGGCTGCCGCCGTGGGAGGTCGCCACGTTCGAGGTGCGGCGAACGCCGCACTTCGTCGTCCTGGTCCCGCCCGCGGTGCCCGTCGATGCGCTGACGCCGGCGCTCGAGAGCGGCTACGTCACGATGCAGGACCTGCTCACCCGCGACCTCCGGCGGCGCTACCTCGTAGTCGTCGGCGGCGACGCCTCCCAGGCGCGTGCGCTGACGGTCGGCATCCGCGGCGTCGGGACGCTCGCCGCCCTATCCGACGCGAGCGTCGTCCAGCAGGGGCCGGCGCAGCGGACCGCCCGCGTGCTCTCGCTGCGACTGCTCGTCGTCTGGCCGGCGTTCGCCGCGCTCGACGCCGCGGCGCGCACGCGGGTCGTCACGCACGAGCTGACCCACGCCGCACTCACGGACGCGACGTCCGGCCGCACTCCTGCGTGGCTCAGCGAGGGGGTCGCGCTCTACGTGTCCGGCGACCGGCGACAGGCTCCGGCGGGCGCCGACCTCGCGACGCTGTGCCGGCCGGACGCCATCGCGCAGCTCAGCGGGACGGCTCAATCGGAGGCCTACGACCTCAGCTCGGCCGCGGCATTCGCGATCGCCGACCGGTTCGGTCACCGGCGGCTGCTCGCGCTCTACGACGCGTTCAACGACCCGTCGCTGCGAGGTCGGCCCGGCGCCCGGCTCGTGGACCGCGCGCTTCGCCGCACGCTCGGCCTCACGCTGGCCGAGCTGGACGAGTCACTCTAGGCGCCCCGCCCAGCGGCGCGACGCATATCGGAGCTCCTACGCTGAACGACCGTGCCTGAGCTCCCCGAGATCGAGACGATCCGCCGTCACCTGGCGCCGCACGTCGAAGGGCTCGAGCTGCGCTCGCTCGAGGTGCTTGACGAGCGCTGGTGCCGGCCGCTGGCGCCTGCCGAGCTGGCGGCGGCGGTCGACGGCCGGCGCGTCGAGCGGCTCTCGCGCCGTGGCAAGTACCTCGTGTGGGAGCTCGAGGACGACGTGTTCCTCCTCATGCACCTGCGGATGACCGGCACGCTGCTGCTCGACCCGCCAGGGGCGCCGCCGTACGTGCGGGTCTGGCTCCGGCTCGGAGAGCACGTCCTCGCGTTCTCCGACCCGCGGCGGTTCGGCACCGGCGAGCTGGCGCTCGGCGGCGCCGCGCGCGAGGCGTTCTTCGCCGCGCGGCTCGGCGTCGAGCCGCTCGGCGAAGCATTCACCGCCGCGCACCTGCACGCCATGACGCGCACCTCGCGCGGGCCGATCAAGGCGTTCCTGCTCGACCAGAAGCGGATCGCGGGCGTCGGCAACATCTACGCCGACGAGGCGCTCTTTCGCGCACGCATCCACCCGCTGCGGCTTGCGAGCCGCCTCACGCGCGGGCAGGTGGACGCCCTGCGCGAGGCGGTCGTGGAGTCGCTGAACGCCGGCATCGCGGCCAAGGGCGCGACGATCGACGACTTCCGCGACCCCTACGGCGTCAGCGGCACGTTCCAGGACCAGTTCCTCGTCCACACGCGCGAGGGCGAGCCCTGCCCGCGCTGCGGGCGCCCGATCCGCAAGCTCCGCGCCGCCGGCCGGGGCACGTACGTGTGCGAGCGCTGCCAGCCGCGTCCGCGGACGGCGGCGACGAACCGCGCGGGCGCGCCGATGGCCCGTGCGGGCGCGGCGACGAACCGCGCGGGCGCGCGGATGGCCCGTGCGGGCGCGGCGACGAACCGCGCGGGTCCTCAGGCGGCGGCTTCGGCGAGCGCGGCCAGGCCGCCGGCGCGGTCCACCGCGACGAGCTCCTGATAGCCGCCGATCGGCGCGTCGTCGATGACGACCTGTGGGAACGTCATCATCCCCGTCACCTGCACCAGCTCCATGCGGCCCGACGGGTCCTTGGCGAGGTTGACCTCGTTGTAAGGGACGTTGCGCTTATTCAGGAGGGACTTGGCCACGCGGCAGAAACCGCACGGCTCGGTCGTGTAGATCGTGACCCGACTCAAGACTTCACTAAATATAGCGTCGCAATTGGGGTGTGCGCAGCGTGCCTCGCGCCCGGAGGCTTCGTGCCCGGCAGCCTGAAGACCGAGGGCATCGTCATCCGCAGCCTCCGGTATGGCGAGGCCGACCGCATCCTGCACCTGTATACCCCGGATCGCGGAAGAGTCGGCGCGATTGCCAAGGGCGTGCGGCGAGCGCGGTCGCGGTTCGGCGGGCGGCTGGAGCCGTTCTTCCGCCTCGATCTCGTGCTCTACCAAGGCAGGGGCGACCTCCTGACCGTGACGAGCGTCGAGACGATCGCGGCGCATCCGCGGCTGCGCGAGGACGCCGCGGCGCTCGACGGCGCCGCCCGCGCCTGCGAGGCCGTCGGCCGTGTGTTCGACGACGGCGACCCGCACGCCGGCGTGTACCACCTGCTCGCCAACCAGCTCGCGCTGCTCGACCGCGACCCGGCGCGGGCGGGCCGCGCGAACGCACTCGCCTTCCGCGTCAAGCTGCTGCTGGCCGCGGGCTTCGCGCCGCAGCTCGCCGCCTGCGCGTCGTGCGGCGAGCACGAGCACCTGGTCGGCTTCTCAGGCGCGGCGGGGGGTGTGGTGTGCGCGGCGTGCGAGGCGAGCGCCTTCCCGCTCGACCAGGAGGCGCACGACTTCCTGGTCGGCGCCCTCAGTCGGCCGCTGGCCGAGGCGCCGACTGCTTCGGCCCGCGCGCTGGCCCAGGCCGAGCGCGCGATCCTCGAGACCCTCGAGTACCACGGGCACATCCGGCTCCGGCCGGTCGGCGCCGCCCGCTGACCCGCGCGGGTGTGATCGGCGCGCGCGAGTGATCGGATTCGCCGCGCGTCGGCGCGCCCGGACGATCGGGCTCGCCGCGCGGCGCGGTGACCGGGGGCCGTGCCCGGTGGGCGGGGGTAGGATCGCCGCACATGGGCGACGAGCAGCAATGGGTCTACGACTTCGCCGAGGGCTCGAAGGACATGCGGGAGCTGCTCGGCGGCAAGGGGGCCAACGTCGCGGAGATGACCCGCGTCCTCGGCGCCGACAAGGTCCCGGCCGGCTTCACGATCACGACCGAGGCGTGCGTCGCCTACATGAAGGCCGACCAGACCGAGCCCGAGGGGATGGCCGAGCAGGTCGCCGACGCGCTCGAGCGCCTGCAGGAGCACGCCGGCAAGCGCCTCGGCGACGACGAGGACCCGCTGCTGGTCTCGGTCCGCTCTGGCGCCCGCGAGTCCATGCCCGGCATGCTCGACACCGTCCTCAACCTCGGCCTCAACGATACGTCCGTGGAAGGCCTCGCGAAGACCACCGACAACGAGCGCTTCGCGTGGGACTCCTACCGCCGCTTCGTCCAGATGTTCGGGAACGTCAGCCGCGGCATCCCCGGCGAGAAGTTCGAGCAGCAGATCAAGGAGATCAAGGAGGACCGCGGCGTCAAGGACGACACGGAGCTCGACGTCGACGCCCTCAAGGAGCTCACCGGGCGCTTCAAGGACCTCTACGACTTCCCGCAGGATCCCAAGGAGCAACTCGAGCAGGCCATCCGCGCCGTGTTCGACTCCTGGACCGGCGAGCGCGCCGTCCAGTACCGGCGGCTGAACCGCATCCCGGACGAGTGGGGAACGGCGGTCAACGTCCAGCAGATGGTGTTCGGCAACACCGGCGACCAGTCGGGCACCGGCGTCGCGTTCAGCCGCGACGAGGTGACCGGGGCGCCCGAGCCGAGCGGCGACTTCCTCGTCAACGCGCAGGGCGAGGACGTCGTCTCCGGCGTGCGCAACACGCGCGACATCTCCGAGATGAAGGAGGTCATGCCGGAAGGGCACGAGCAGCTGATGGAGATCCTGCGCACGCTCGAGAAGCACTACAAGGACATGCAGGACACGGAGTTCACGATCCAGGACGGGCAGCTGTTCATGCTCCAGACGCGCAACGCCAAGCGCCCCGCCCAGGCGGCCGTGCGCTTCGCGTGCGACGCGGTCGACGAGGAGCTGCTCACCAAGGAGGAGGCGCTCGCCACGATCGACGCGGGCGCGCTCGACGCGCTCCTGCACCCGACCTTCGACCCCAAGGCCGACTTCGAGGTCCTGGCCAGCGGCGTCAACGCCTCGCCCGGCGCGGCCAAGGGCGAGGTCGTGTTCACCGCGGCCGACGCCGTCAAGGCCGGGGAGGAGGGGCGCGACGTCATCCTCGTGCGGCCGTTCACGGAGGCCGACGACGTCGCCGGCTTCCACGCCGCCAAGGGCATCCTCACCTCCGAGGGCGGCAAGGCCAGCCACGCCGCGCTGGTGGCGCGCGGGATGGGCCGGCCCGCGGTGGTCGGCGCCTCCGCGCTCGCGATCGACCTCAAGCAGAAGGTCATCACCGTCGACGGCACCAAGATCTCCGAGGGCGACCGGATCGCGATCGACGGCAGCAAGGGCTGCGTGACGCTCGAGGACGTGCCGCTCGTGGAGGCCGAGGTCAACGAGCACTTCGAGCGCGTGCTGGAGTGGGCGGACGAGGTGCGGCGCCTCGGCGTCCGCGCCAACGCCGACACCCCCGAGGACGCGAGGAAGGCCCGCGAGCTCGGCGCCGAGGGCATCGGGCTGTGCCGCACCGAGCACATGTTCATGGCCGAGGACCGCCAGCCCAAGATGCGGGCCATGATCATGGCCTCCGACGTGGACGGCCGCCGGGAGGCGCTGGGCGAGCTCCTCCCGTTCCAGCAGGAGGACTTCGAGGGCCTGTTCGAGGCGATGAGCGGCCTGCCGGTCACGATCCGGCTGCTCGACCCGCCGCTGCACGAGTTCCTCCCGAACCTGCCGGAGCTCCGCGCCCAGGTCGAGCGCGCGCGGATCGAGTGCACCGACGACCTGCCAAAGCTCGAGCGGATCCTCACGCGCGTGGAGGAGATCCACGAGGAGAACCCGATGCTCGGCACGCGCGGCTGCCGCCTCGGGATCCTCTATCCCGAGATCTATGAGATGCAGGTCGAGGCGATCATGCGGGCCGTCGCGGCCATGGACGAGGGGCCGCACCCCGAGATCATGATCCCGCTCGTCGACTACGAGCACGAGCTGGAGATCCTGCGCGCGCTGGTGGTCCGCATCGGTGACGAGCACGACTTGCACGAGCGGGAGGACTACACCGTCGGGACCATGATCGAGCTGCCCCGCGCGTGTTTTGTTGCAGACAAAATCGCAAGACATGCGGATTTCTTCAGTTTCGGCACAAACGACTTGACCCAGACCGCGCTCGGCTTCTCCCGCGACGACGTCGAGTCCAAGTTCGTCCCGGTCTACATGGAGCGCAAGATCATCGACCGCTCCCCGTTCGAGACGATCGACAAGCCGGGAGTCGGGTGGCTCGTCCGGCTCGCGTCGTGGGTCGGGCGCGAGGCACACCCGGAGCTCAAGCTCGGCATCTGCGGCGAACACGGCGGCGACCCGGAGTCGATCGACTTCTTCCACATGGCCGGCCTGGACTACGTCTCCTGCTCGCCGTTCCGCGTGCCGATCGCTCGCGTCGCCGCCGCTCAGGCGCAAATTGCACATTCTTCGTGACGGTTGACGGTCCGCGCCGTCGCGGCGGTCACAATTGAGGGCGTGCTCGTCGCCGACGACTACCGCGCCCGGATCGAGGCCTGGGAGGGGACCCACCTCTCGCCGCTCGCCGCGCGCTCCTATCCGGCCGAGCGCGCGCGCGAGGAGGCCGACTGCGGCCTGCGCACCCCGTTCCAGCGCGACCGCGACCGGATCGTGCACTCGAAGGCCTTCCGGCGGCTGAAGCACAAGACGCAGGTGTTCGTCGCGCCCGAGGGCGACCACTACCGGACGCGGCTCACGCACACGCTGGAGGCGACGCAGATCTCCCGCACCGTGGCGCGGGCGCTGCGCCTGAACGAGGACCTCACGGAGGCGATCGGGCTCGGGCACGACGTCGGGCATCCGCCGTTCGGGCACATCGGCGAGGCGGTGCTCGACGCCTGCGGCCGGGAGCGGTTCGGCCGCGGGTTCCGGCACAACGAGCACTCGCTGCGGGTGGTCGAGCAGCTCGAGTCGCTGAACCTCACCGCCGCGGTGCGGGACGGCATCCTGCGCCACTCGACCGGCGCCGGCGAGCCCGCCACGCTGGAGGGCAAGATCGTCCGGCTCGTGGACCGGATCGCCTACATCAACCACGACATCGACGACGCCGTGCGCGCCGGCGTGCTGTCGCCCGACGCGCTGCCGGGCGAGGAGATCGCGATCCTGGGGGAGACCGGCTCGGCGCGGATCGACCGGCTGGTGCACGACCTGGTCGAGCACTCCGAGCGGGCGGGGGACATCGTCCAGGGCGACGAGGTCGGTGGTGCCATGGCGGGGCTGCGGACGTTCATGTTCGAGCACGTCTACCTCGGGCCCACCGCGCGGGCGGAGCACGCGCGGATCGAGCGCGTCCTGCGCGGGCTGTTCGACTGGTACTGCGAGCATCCCGACGAGCTGCCGCCGGGCGACGTCCTGGCCGACCGCGTCGTCGACTGGCTCGCGGGGATGACCGACCGCTACGCGATCCGCGCCTGGACCGAGCGCTTCGTCCCGCAGGGCCTCGCGATTTAGATGACCGGGCATCGCTGATGGCGCGCTACACGCAGGATTCCCGCGAGCGCGTCCGCGACGCGGTCGATTTCGAGGAGCTCGTCGGGGCCCGGACGGAGCTGCGTCGCGCGGGTGTGCGGAGGCTTCAGGGGCTGTGCCCGTTCCACGAGGAGCGGACGCCGTCGTTCGGGATCGACCCCGTCGAGAAGCTCTACCACTGCTTCGGCTGCGGCGCGGGCGGCGACGTCTTCTCGTTCGTCATGGAGACCGAGGGGCTCGACTTCGCGGGCGCACTGGAGTCGCTCGCCGACCGCTACGGCGTGCAGCTCGAGCGCGAGGCCGAGGACCCGCGCGAGGCCGCCCGCCGCGAGGCCCGCGACCGCCTGATGGCGCTGCTCGAGCGCACCGCCGCGTACTACGTGCGGGTGCTGTGGGAGTCGGCGGAGGCCGCTCCCGCGCGCGAGTACCTCGCCGGGCGGGGGCTGGAGGAGGGGGCGCTGCGGGAGTTCCGCGTCGGGTTCTCGCCGGGCGCGTTCGACCGCGTGGTGGCGGCCTCGGCGGGAGCGGGCTACAGCGTCGACGAGCTGCTGGCGTGCGGTCTGGCGTCGCAGCGGCGCGACGGCCGCGGCATCATCGACCGCTTCCGCGGCCGGATCATGTTCCCGCTCTGTGACGAGCGGGGCCGCGTCTTGGGGTTCGGGGCGCGGTCTCTGCGCGCGGAGGACAGGCCGAAGTACCTCAACTCGTCGGACAACGCGGTCTTCCACAAGGGGCGCATGATCTACGGCGCCGATCTCGCCCGGGCCGCGGCCGCGCGCGCGTCTCGTCTCGTGCTCGTCGAGGGGTACACCGACGTCATCGCGCTCCACCAGGCCGGCGTGCCTGAGGTGGTGGGATCGATGGGGACCGCGCTGACCGACCAGCAGGTCGGCGGGCTGCGTCGCCTCGCGCCCACCGTCCTGTTCTGCCAGGACCCGGACACCGCGGGGGAGGACGCGATCAAGCGCGGCACGACGGCCGTGCGCGCGCTCAACGACCGCAGTCAGGGCCGCGGGCTCGATTTCCGGATCGTCCGCCTGCCGCAGGGGAACGACCCGGCCGACGTCGTGCAGGCCGACGGCGCCGACGCCATGCGCTCGCTGCTCGACAAGGCGGTGCCGCTGGCGCGGTTCGAGGTCGAGCTCGCGCTCGAGCGCGGGGACACGAGGACGACCGACGGGCGCGAGCGGGCGCTGGAGGCCGCGGCGGCCGCGATCCGGCCGCTACCGCCGAGCGTGCTGCGGGAGGAGCTGGTCCAGCTCGTCGCGGGGCGGCTGGGGTTGACGGAGAGCCTGGTGGCGTCGGCGCTTGCAAGCCGGCCCACGGCGGCGCGGCCCGCCGCTTCGAACGGTGCCCGGGCGGCGCTCGACCGGCGCGAGATGAGCGAGCGCGCCTTCCTCGCCTACTGTCTGGCCTTGCCGGAGGAGGGCGAGGAGCGCCTGGCCGCAGCGGACCTCGGCGAGCTGTTCTCCTCGCCCGCCACCCGTCGCGCGGCGGAGTACCTGCGCGGTCGGCTCCGCTCCCCGGCGGGGGAGCTGCCGGCGGGGGACGAGGCGCTCGCCCGGCTCGTGGCCGAGCTCGTGATCCGGGCAGGGCAGCTCGAGGCGACGCCGGCGAAGCTCGAGCTCGAGGTGCTCCAGCTCGACCTCCACAACCTCGACCGCCGCATCGCGACGGCGCGCACCGAGGGCCACGAGCGCATCGGCGAGCTCGCGCGAGAGCGCCAGCAGGTGCTCGACGCGATCCGCCACCGCCTGAGCTAAGTGGGCCACTGAGTCCGTCCGATAGGCGAACTAGTGTTCGTGTCATGCAGGCGGCGTGGCTGGCGGCACAGCTCGAGGCGGGGCGCTCGATCGAGTCGATCGCGCGCGAGACCGGCCGCGCGCCCTCGACGATTGCGTACTGGGTCAACAAGCACGGCCTCGCGTCCCAGCATGCCGCGCGGCACCGCGCCAAGGGCCCGCTCGACCGCGAACGTCTCGAGGCGCTGGTCGAGGATGGTCGCTCGATCCGCGAGATCGCGACGCAGCTCGACCGCAGCGCGACCGCTGTGCGGCACTGGCTCGCGAGGTTCGAGCTTCAAACCGCGGGCGCGGGGCGGCGGTCTGAAACCTCGCACCAGCCTGCGGTCGTGCGCGAGTGCGCGACCCACGGATGGACGACGTGGGTGCGAACGGCGGCCGGGCGCTACCGCTGCAAGCGGTGCCGAATCGAGGCCGTGAGCGCCCGTCGCCGGCGGGTCAAGGAGATCCTCGTACGCGAGGCCGGTGGAGCGTGCCGGCTCTGTGGCTACTCGCGGTATGCGGGCGCGCTTCAGTTTCACCACGTTGATCCGACTAAGAAGGTGTTCGCGCTGTCGAGTCGCGGCCTGGCGCGGTCGCTCGCGAAGGCTCGCGAGGAGGTCGTCAAGTGTGTGCTCCTCTGCGCAAACTGCCACGCGGAGGTTGAGGCGGGGATCGCTACTATTTGCGATTCGTCCGGTAGCCTTCGATTAGCAGGTTCACGGTAGTTCAATACACCGGTCGGGGGTAATTCAATGGCAGAATGCTCGGCTGTTAACCGAGTCGTTGTGGGTTCGAGTCCCACCCCCCGAGCTTGAGAACCGCGGCCTCCGGTGATCCGGGGGCCGTTTGTCGTTCCACCCGCGGCCGGTGCGCTGGTACGGTCGCGCGGGGATGGAGCCCGTGGCTGCCGAGACGTCCGCAACGCGCGCCGCGCCGCCCGGCAACGTGCTCGGGCGGATGACGGCGCTGACGCTGTTCACGCCGATCCGGCCGCAGTGGCTGCTGTTCCTGAAGACCGGCTTCTGGCTCGCCAAGTACGTGCCGCTCGCGCGGGGGCACATCCTCCAGTTCAACTTCATCAAGTTCGTCCGCTGGTCGATCGTGCGGTTGCCGGGGGAGCGGCTGAACTACGCGTACCTGCTCTTCGAGAGCAACTTCGACGGACCGTGGCAGCACTACATCGACGCCTTCGCGTACGTCATCCCGCGCGACATCCGCATCACCTGGGGGCGGGGGATCAACTTCCCCGGGCCGCCGCCGTCGGAGCCGCTGAAGGCGTGGATCGCGCGCAACAGCATGGAGGGCGGGACGTACTACTGCGCTCACCCGGATGCCAGCACTCGCATGATCAAGAGCGCGCTCTACGTCCGCGAGCGGCTCAAGGGGCTCGCAGAGGAAGCCGATCGCCTCGGCCCGGACGAGTTCAAGGCCGCGTACGACACGTTCATCAGGGACGTCCAGGCGCATGTCTGAGCGCGGCAACCGCGTCGGCACCGCGTACGCGCTGACGGTCTTCACGCCGATCATCGCCGGCCACGAGGACGAGCTGCGCGCGCACCTCGACGGCCTCCCGCTCGGCCCCGACAGCCCGCTCGCCAAGCTCGACCGCCTGCACCTCGCCCGCATCCAGGTCTTCGACGAGCTCGTCTACCAGGGCGCTCCGCAGAAGCCGGACCGGCTCGCCTCCAAGCAGCTCCTGTTCACGAGCACGTTCGACGGCGACCTCGATCCCTACCTGGACGAGATCTGCGAGCGGATCGGGCCGGAGGCGGACCGGTGGTGGTCCCACTGCGCCGGTTATCCCGGAACCCGAGACCGCCCGGCGTTCAAGCGCTACATCCGAGACCACCAGGTGGACACGAGCCTGTTCGCGTCGGCGTTCCCGACCGCGACCGTGCAGGACATCCGCGAGAGCCTCGACCTTCGCGCGCAGGTCGCCGCCTTCGCGGCCCAAGCGCAAGGGCTCGACGCGCCGACGCTGCAGCAGCGATTCCGGGACGCGTTCGGCTGATGTTCCGCTGCCTGCCCCAGCGCGCCACCCAGCCCGCCGACGTCGACCTCGCCGATATCCAGGGCAACGTCCTGCGCGGCTACACGTACCCGGTCGCGGCCTACGTGTTCCTGCGCATCGACGACGCCGGCAACGCCCGCGCGCTGATGAGGCGGATGCTGCCGCAGGTCGCGACCGCCGAGCCGTGGAACAACAACCAGCCACCCACCGCGATGCACGTCGCGTTCACGTACGCAGGGCTCGAGGCGCTCGACCTCCCGCAACCCATCCTCGACTCCTTCCCCGACGTCTTCCGCGAGGGCATGGCCGCCCGCGCCGACCGCCTCGGCGACCGCGGCCCGAGCGCGCCGGAGCACTGGGAGCCCGGCCTGGGCACCACAGAGGCGCACGTGCTCGTCACCGTCTACGCGAGCGACACTCGCCACCTCGAGCAGGCGCGCCAGGCGCTGAAAACCGTGGGGGCCGAACAAGCAGTCACGGTCGTCCACGAGCAGCGCGCCGAGGCGAGCCGCGACGGCCGCGACCACTTCGGGTTCTTCGACGGGATCGCCCAGCCCGCGATCGCGGGCAGCGGCGTCACGCCCCGCCCCGGCGACGGCCAGCCCGCCGGCCGCGGCCGCTGGCGCGACGTCTGGGCGGGCGAGTTCCTCCACGGCTACACGGACGAGGACGGAGCGCTGCCGCAGGCTCCCGCGCCACCGTTCGACCGCAACGGCACGTTCATGGTCTACCGCAAGCTCGCGATGGACGTGGCCGCGTTGCGCCGCTTCCTCGCGCACCACGGGGAGCGCTTCCCCGGCGGCCCCGAGCGGCTCGCCGCCAAGATCGTCGGCCGCTGGCCCGACGGCACCCCGCTCGCACGCTCCCCCGACCGGCCCGACCCGGCACTCGCCGCCAACCCGCACGCCATCAACGACTTCTCGTACAAGAACGACCCCGACGGCCTCCGCTGCCCCGCGGGCGCGCACATCCGCCGCGCCAACCCGCGCGACTCGATCGGCTTCCACGACGGCCGCCTCACCAACCGCCACCGCATCATCCGGCGCGGCCGCCCCTACGGCCCGAAGCTCCCGCCCGACGCCCACGAGGACGACGGTCAGGAACGCGGCCTGATCTTCGTCTGCTTCAACACCGACATCTGGCGCCAGTTCGAGACCATCCAGGCGCTCTGGATCGACGACGGCGACCCCTTCGGACTCGGGGCCGACAAGGACTTCCTGATCGGCGAGCCGGACGGCGACACCGGCAAGATGACGATCCCCGGCGATCCACCGTTTTTCCTCACACCGCAGCCCCGGTTCGTCACCTGCCGCGGCGGCGCGTACCTCATCCGGCCCAGCATCGGAGCGCTGCGCGCGCTCGCCGACGGCCTGTAGCTCAAGGCGCCAACACCTCGGGTCGATGACCCGGCTGTGATGGCCGATCGCGCAACCGCAACCCCGGCCTCGTCAGCCACCGGCGTGGTGCTCGCGCGCCAGCCGATCCTCGACGCCGACCTCAACGTCCAGGCCTTCGAGCTCCTCTACCGCGCCGTCGGCGATGACGGGCGCCCGGTCGACGGCGGCAGGGCCACGGCCACCGTGCTCGTCGCCGCGCTCGCCGACGTCGGGCTCCAGCGCCTCGTGGGCGACAAGCGCGCGTTCCTCAACGTGGACCGCGAGTTCCTGATGACGTTCCGCCCGCTCCCGTTGCCGGCGGACCGCGTCGTCCTCGAGCTCGTCGAAGACCAGCTGGTCGACGACGACCTGCTCGCCGTGCTCGCCGAGGTCAAGGACGCCGGCTTCGCGCTCGCGCTCGACAACTTCGACTACCGGCCGGAGTACGCCCCGCTGCTCGAGCTGGCCGACCTCGCCAAGCTCGACGTCCAGGCGCTGAGCCCCGACGAGCACGCCGGCAACCTCGCCCGCCTGCGCGAGCATGGCATCGAGGTCATCGCCGAGAAGGTCGAGACGCGCGAGGAGCTCCAGCAGTGCCGGCGGCTCGGCATCGAGCGCTTCCAGGGCTTCTTCTTCGAGCGCCCCGTGCTGGTCGAAGGCCGCCCGACGCCGACGCTCCGGCTCGGCGCCGTCGCACAGCTGCTCGAGACCGAGGACGACGACTTCGACGCGCTCGAGGCGCTCATCAGCCACGACGTCGGCGTCAGCCACAGGCTGCTGCGCCTCGCCAACTCCGCCCACGTCGCGCCCCGGCACGAGGTCCGCTCGATCCGCCACGCGCTCGCGCTGATCGGCGGCCGCACGGTCCGTCGCTGGACGACGCTGCTGATGCTCGCCGAGGCCCGCGGCCACGCCCACGAGCTGCTCGTCACCGCGCTGATCCGCGCCCGCTGCTGCGAGGTGCGCGCCGGCCGCAACCAGGAGGCGGACGCCGATCGCGCGTTCACCGCCGGCCTGTTCTCGGTCGCCGACGCCCTGCTCGACACCCGGCTTCCCGAGGTGCTGGAAGCACTGCCGTTCGACGACGCGATGACCGCGGCCCTGCTCGCGCACGAGGGGCCTGAGGGCGAGATCCTCCAGGCGGTCGTCGACTACGAGCACGGCCGCTTCGACGAGGCGGCGGGCGACACCGACGTCACCGGGCTCAGCGACGCGTACTACGACGCGGTCGAGTGGGCCACGGAGACGATCCTTCAGCTCGGCTGACCCAGCAGCTCGACGACGCTCGCGTCGATGATGTCCGCGCCGCGCGCGCGGGCGACCGAGACCCGGTGGTGGCCGTCGCGCAGGAAGTGCCGCTCGCCGACCCGGTAGACCGAGATCGGCGGCAGGTCGGTGCCGTGCTGGGCGGCGTGGTGCATCTGCGTCCAGCGTCCGCGGCTCCAGTCCGGCGGGCGGAAGTCTCGGTCGAAGGCGACCGCCTTGTGGCGATCCGACGTGCCCGCGATCGACGCGATGGCGATCGGCTGGACGCCGAGCCGGCGGCGCGGTGACGTCGCGGCCCAGCCCGTGTCGTCGGCCAGGTAGGCGAGCTCGGGGCCGCGCCGGCCGCGCGTCGCGCGCCGGAAGGCGTCGTCCGCGCTCAGCATGCGGGTGCCGCTGAAGCCGAGCGCCCGGTCGATCGCCAGCAGCGCCGCGGTGAAGCCGACCAGGAAGCCCGGGACGCCGCCGAGCACGACCGCGCACGGCACCATCAAGGCGGGGAGGATCATGGGTCGGAGGCGCATCGCACCCCCTTCCTCGCGCCGGCGACCGATTGTGTGACCCGCTAGGTTCCGCGCGGTGAGCCCAAAGGTCATGCGGCGCTACCACGCCATCATCCGCCGGACCGGCGTCAAGCCGGAGCGGGCGCTGGAGGTCGGGGGCTTGATGGGCCGGGACTCGCTCCTGCGGTTCCCCGAGCTCGAGCAGGCCGATCGCTACTGCCTCAACCTGCAGGCGCTGCCGAGCGAGGACGGCATCACGGCGGTCGAGGGCAACGCCAACAACATGCGCGGCGTGTTCCGCAGCAACTGGTTCGACCTCGTGCTGTGCTGCTCGACGCTCGAGCACGACAAGCGCTTCTGGCACTCGGTGGCGGAGATGCGCCGGGTGCTGCGACCGGGCGGCCTGCTGATCCTCAGCGTCCCCGGTTACGTCAGGGATCCCGAGACCGACAGCGGCCGGTCGACCGTCACCTACCGCGTCCACTACACGTTCGACTTCTACCGGTTCAGCGAGCAGGCCGTGCGCCAGGTGTTCTTCGAGGGGATGGAGCGGGTCCGCGTGCGGCCGTTCATGACGCCGCCGCGCATCTTCGGATACGGCTACAAGCCGCGCCCGCCGAGCCGTTCGCAGCAGGCTCGCGCCATCGGCCGGCGGACCGCGGGAAGGGCGCGCAGGCTCGCCCTCAGACCGCTGACGGGAAAGCGATGATCGAGCAGCTCCGCGCGTTCACCTACGAGCGCCAGCGGCTCGGCCGCGCCGCGCCGGACGCCGCCCGCGCGCTCGGCGACGTCATCGCCGTCTACAGCTCGCACCCGTCCGCCCCGCTCTCCCTCCACGCCCGTGCCGCGAAAACGGACGCCAAGGCGTTCCACCGGCTCGACGTCCTGCGCGTGCCCGCCATGCGCATGTCGATCCACCTGCTCCCGCGCGCGACCGCGCACCTCGCCTTCCACGCTACGCCGGCCCCGCCGGCCGACCGCAAGAAGCGGATGAAGCACTTCAAGCTCACCGACAAGCGCTACGAGGAGCTGCGCAAGCAGATCCTGAAGGCCGCCGCCGAGCCGCTCACGCTGCCCGAGCTGCGCGAGGCCGTCGGCGCCGAGCCCGAGGCGCTCAAGGGCGCCTCCGCGCAGATGACGCGCGACGCCGAGCTCGTCCGCGTCGGCGCAACGGGCCTGCGCTCGAACGAGCTGCGCTACGTCGCGGCGCGACTCGACGACGCCGACGCGGACGAGGCGCTCCGATGGCTCGCGGGCGAGTACCTGCGCGCGTTCGGCCCCGTTCGCGCCAAGGACTTCCAGTGGTGGGCGGGCGTGACGGCGACGCGCGCCAAGGCCGCGCTCGCCGCGCACGACACCGAGGAGCTCGACGGTGGCCTGCTCATCCGCGCCGAGGACAGCAAGGCGTTCGAGAAGGCCAAGCCGCCTAAGGGGGCCGTCGACCTGCTGCCCAAGTGGGACGCCTACACCATGGGCTACGCGCCCGACGGCCGCGATCGCTTCGCCCACCCCGACGTCGTCAAGCAGTGCTACGACTTCCGCGGCGACGGGCGCCCAGTGATCCTCGTCGACGGCGAGGCGGCCGGGACGTGGGAGAAGGGCGAGGTCGACCTCTTCGGCACGGTCGGCCCGAAGGTCCGCAAGGCCCTCGACGCGCGCCTCGACGAGGTCAAGGCCTTCCTCGACTCGTAGCCCAGCGCTCGATCTCCTCGCACGCCCGCGTCCGCGAGTCGTGGGCGGCGAGCCACCGGGCGACCGCCTCGACGGACTCGCGCGGACGCCGCAGCGCCCGCCGCACCGCGAGCCGCACGCCCCGCGGCGTGCACAGCCGCTGCGGGAGTCGCACCCCGAGACCCGCCCAGTCCACCCGCGCCGCGTTCTCGCCCATGTCGCCTCCCGCGGGGGAGAGCACCACCGGGCAGCCGCAGCTCAGCGCGCGCATCAGGGTCCCGTGGCCGCCGTGGGCGATCACGAGGTCGCACGCCGGCATCGTCTTCGAGTACGACAGCCAGTCCACGACGACCGCGTTCGGCGCCGCCGGGAGCGGCTCGGCCGGCTCGCGGCCGTTCCAGGTCGCGATCACCCGCACCGGCTCGCGCGCGAGCCCCTCGAGCGCCGCGCGCAGCAGCACGTGCGACGGGTCCTGCGCGGTCGAGGGCGCCACCAGCACGACCGGCCCGTCGCCCGGCGGCGGCTCCACGCCCGCCGACTCGGGCTCCCACAGCAGCGGCCCGACGACCCGCGTCCACGACGGCCAGTCGCGCGGGTACTCGAGCTGCGGCAGCGTCGCGACGAGCGAGAGCGAGCGGGACACGCCGGTGTGCACGTACGGCAGCGGCCCGAGCCCGAGCCGCGCGCGGCAGTCGTTGTACTCCCGCCGGCCGCGCTCCAGCCCGACGAGCACGAGCCGGTCCGTCGCCGACCACAGCGCGCGCCCGGCAGCCGTCCGGGGCAGCCGCGCCCCGATCGAGTACGGCGGGAAGCCGCGCGGCAGGTGCGGGAACAGGTGCGGGACGAGCGTCGCCACCGGGACGCCCTCGAGCTCTGCGGCCAGCGCCGGCGCCGGGGTCAGGATGTCGGACACGGCCACGTCGGGCGCGAACGACCGCACCAGCGGGCGGGTCTCCCGCGCCGCCCGGACGGCCGCCGCGTACGGGGTCAGCGGCGCCTCGCGGGTCGGGAAGACGTGGTACTCGGGCGCGGCCGCGAACTCCATCCCGGCGGCCCGCGTCGCATCCGACCACCGCCGCCACGTCTGCAGCGCCACCGTGTGCCCGCGCGCGACCAGCGCCTCGCCCAGCGCGAGCATCGGGAACGCGTGGCCCGGGTCGCCGAACGCGCCGAGGAGGACCTTCAAGCCAGCTCGGCGACGCGCCGCAGCTGCTGGAGCCGATCCTCGAACGTCCACGCCATCGGCGAGACCATGAGCGTGCCGACGCCGGCGTCGCGGAACACCGCCAGGCGCTCGCGCACGACGTCCGGCGGCCCGCACAGCGACACGGTGTCGATCAGCTCGTCGGGCAGGGCCGCCCCCGCCTCGTCGCGCTTGCCCTCCAGGTACAGGTCCTGCACCTCGCGGGCGGCGTCCTCGAACCCGTAGCGCTGCACGAGCGCGTTGTAGAAGTTCTTCTCCCGCGAGCCCATCCCGCCGACGTACAGGGCCACGTACGGCCGCATCGCGTCCCGCGCGGCGGCGACGTCGTCGGTCACGAACACGTTCACGGTCGGGGCGATGTCGAAGTCGTCGAACCCCTTGCCGTTCCCCGCGCGCGCGAAGCCCTCCTCCAGCAGCGGCCGGAACTCGGCGACGTGCTCGGGCGAGAAGAGGGTCGGGATCCAGCCGTCGGCGATCTCGGCGGCGAGCGTCGTGTTCTTCGGGCCGATCGCGGCCAGGTACACCGGGATCCGCTCCTGCACGGGCGCGATCGTGAGCTTGAGCGCCTTGCCGGGACCGTCGGGCAGCGGAAGCTCGAGCGTCTCGCCCTTGTACACGAGGCGCTCCCGGCTCAAGGCCTTGCGCACGACGTCGACGTACTCGCGCGTGCGCTGGAGCTGCTTCCCGAACCGCTGGCCGTGCCAGCCCTCCGCCACCTGCGGGCCCGAGGAGCCGATGCCGAGGATCATCCGCCCGCCGGAGAGCTGATCGAGCGTCGCGGCCGTCATGGCGGTCATCGCCGCCGATCGCCCGGGCATCTGGAAGATCGCCGAGCCCAGCCGGATCGTCGTCGTCGCCTGCGCGAGCCAGCCGAGGATCGTCGCGGCGTCGGACCCGTAGGCCTCGGCGGTCCACACCGAGTCGTACCCCAGCCGCTCGGCCTCCTGGACGAGGCCGAGCTGGTCCTCCGACGTCAGGCCGAGCCCCCAGTATCCGATGTGCACGCCGAGCTTCACGGCGCGCGACCGTATCAGGAGGCGGCGCCGATCCGGTCCACCAGCCGGAGCAGGTGGAGCGGCGAGAAGGGCTTGGTGAGGAACAGGTCGGCGCCCGCGGCCAGCGCGCCTCGCTCGGCCTGCGGGCCCGACGCGCCGGTCAGCATCACGATCGTGGCGTCGGCCGTCGCCGGGTCCGACCGCAGCCGGCGACACGCCTCGATCCCGTTCACCCGCGGCATGTCCACGTCGAGGAACACGATCTCCGGCCGCGCCTGGACCGCGCGCTGCACCGCCTCGGCGCCGTTCTCCGCCTCCTCGAGCCGGTAGCCGGCGACGTCCTCGAGCGTGGTCGCGATGAGCTTGCGGATGGCCGGCTCGTCGTCGACGATCAGGATCGTCCGCGTCACGCGATCTCGTTCCGCAGCTCGGCGAACCGCGCATCCGGGATGCGGTCGAGCGCGGCGACGACCACGGGATCGAACTGCGAGCCCGCGTTCGAGCGGATCTCGTCGCGCGCACGTGAGAAGCGGGTGCCGCGCCGGTAGGGACGGTCGGTGGTCAGCGCGTCGAGCGCATCGGCGACCGCGAACACGCGCGCCGGGAGCGGGATCGCCTCGCCCGCGAGCTGGTCGGGATAGCCCCTGCCGTCCCAGCGCTCGTGGTGATGGCGGACGACGAGCTTGCCGTCGCCCAGGAAGTCGACGTCGCGCAGGATCTCCGAGCCGATGACCGGGTGCTGGGCGATCAGCGCGAACTCGGCCTCGTCGAGCGAGCCGGGCTTGAACAGGATCGCGTCGGGCACGCCGACCTTGCCGACGTCGTGCAGCAGGAACCCGAACTCGATCCCGGGAACCCGGTCAGTGTCAAGACCGACCGCCTGGGCGAGCGCGATGCCGTAGGCGGTGACGCGCTCGGCGTGCTTGCCGGTGTAGGAGTCGCGGGCCTCGACGGCGTTGGAGAGCGCCCGGACGGTCGCGCGGTAGGAGTCGCGCAGCTCCTGGGCGCGGCTGCGCTCCTGCTTGAACACCTCGCGCAGGTCCGCGGCATAGCGCTCGAGCTGGCGCTGGCGGGCCGACGCCTGCCGCTCGGTGCGGTCCAGCTCTGCACGCAGAGAAACGACGGTGTCTCCGTTGCCTGTAGCACTCACATCGAAAGCCCGTCCTGCCAACGCGTCGTCAAATGTACTGCGAGCAGGAACGCAGGTGTGGCCGTTTCATTGCGCAGTTGCCTCAGATCGCCTGGCCCGGCCGCTGGAAGACGATCTCGGGAACCACGCAGGCGGGGGACAGTTTGAGCAGATAGCGCACCGCCTCGCCGATGTCGGAGGGCTGGATCATCTCCTCCTGGCTGACCTGCTCGCGGATGAACTCGGTCATAGGCGTGTCGACGAACCCGGGGCAGAGGGCGACCGACTTGACGCCGTCGCCGTTCAGCTCCTGGTTCATCGCCTGCGTCCAGCCGACCACCGCGGCCTTGGTCGCCGAGTACACCGACAGCCACGCGGCACCGGACTTGCCGGCGATCGAGGCGAGGTTGACCACGAGCGCATTGCGGTGCTCGGCGCCGGCCGCGCGCAGCAGCTCCGAGCACTCGCGGTAGAAGAGGATGATCGCGCGCACGTTGAGGTCGAGCTGCATGTCGGCCCGCTTGGTCTGGATGTCGGCGACCGCCGCTCCGACGCCGACGCCGGCGCTGTTGACGAGCACGTCGAGCCGGGCGTAGCGGTCGCGGTGGAAGGCGACCACGCGCTGGATGTCCTCCTCCTCGGTGAGGTTGGCGGCCACCTCCTGGACGTCGTAGCCCTTCCCGCGCAGCTCCTCGGTGGCGGCGGCGAGCTTCTCGGGCCGCCGCGAGGCGACGGTCAGCCCGTAGCCCTCGGCGCCCAGCACATCGGCGATCGCGAGCCCGATCCCGCTCGAGGCTCCGGTGACGAGGGCGGCGCGCTCTGGCATCGATCTGACGTCCTTTCGGTCGGGGACCCGCTATCCAATCAGGGATGCGGATGCCTCTCGTGGTGATGGCGGTCCTGGCCGCGGCCCTGCTGGGGCTGTGGTACGCGACCGAGGACAGCGGGACCGAGCCGCTGCCCGCCGCCGCGCCGGTGCGCGTGATCGCCGAGCGCGTGGAGGGGCTGCGCGGGCTGCGCTTCGAACAGGTGCCGCGGCCGCTCGCGGTCACCGGCGAGCAGGCGCGGCGCGAGGGTCTCGAGGACCTCGATCGCGAATATCCGCCCGAGCGGCTCGCCGCGGACGAGGAGATCTACAAGCTGCTGGGCCTGATCGACGAGGACGCCGACCTGCGCGAGCTGAGCGGCTCGCTGTTCGGCGAGGGGATCGCCGGCTACTACGACCCGCGCGACGGGCGTCTGCGCGTGGTCGAGGGCGCCGGCACCGGCAACCGCGTGCTCGAGGAGATGGTGCTCGCCCACGAGCTCACCCACGCGCTCGAGGACCAGCGCTTCGGGCTCGAGACCGCGCCGTCGACGGACGACCGCACGCTCGCCCGCACCGCGCTGCACGAGGGCACCGCGACCGCGCTCATGTACGCCTACGTGCAGCGGCACTTCAGCGCCGAGGAGACGCTCGGCGGGCTGCTCTCCTCGGCGTTCCAGGACACGGGCGGCCTGCCGCCGTTCCTGCAGGCGGTCGTGCTGTACCCGTACCTGGGCGGGGAGCAGTTCGTGAGCGAGCTGCTGCGGCGTGCGGGTGGGCGGTGGGACCTCGTGGACACCGCGTACGAGCTGCGCCCGCCGTCGTCGACCGAGCAGGTGCTGCACCCGGCCGCCTACTTCGATGCCGACGAGCCGATGCCGGTGCGCCTGCGGGTCGGCGCCGTGCTCGGCGACGCCTGGGAGCGCGCCCATGCCGGGGTGTGGGGGGAGCTGCAGACGCGCGAGCTGCTCGGCGGGGCGTCGGCGGCGGCCGCGGGGTGGGGCGGCGACCGCTATGAGCTGTGGCGCGCGGGCGGCGCATCCGTCCTCGTCATGCGCTGGCGCTGGGACACGCTTGGCGACGCGACCGAGTTCGCCCAACGCCTGCGCGAGATCGCCGCGGAGCTCGACGGTGCCGCGGTCGCGCGCCGCGACGGGACGGTCACGCTCGCGGTCGCTCCCGGCCGGACCCTGGCGGCGCGCGTGGCGGCGGGCTCGTGAGCGGGCCGAGCAAGCTCGGCCTTGCGAGTTCGCTTCGCGAACATCGCGTGGGCCTCGACCGGCGCGCCCTCGGGGTGCTGGGCAGCGGCCATCTGTGCGTCGATCTTTGCCAGGGCGCGGTCCCCGCGCTGCTGCCGTTCCTGGCCGCCGACCGCGGCTACTCGTACGCCGCGCTCGGCGCGCTGGTGCTGTTCTCGACGATCAGCTCCTCGATCGTGCAGCCGCTGTTCGGGCTGCTCTCCGACCGGATCGCGACGCCGTGGCTGATGCCGGGCGGACTGGTCTTGGCGGGCGTCGGGATCGCGCTCGCCGGCCCGGCGCCGACGTACGCGCTCACCGCGGTCGCGGTCGCCGTGAGCGGCCTCGGCGTGGCGGCGTTCCATCCCGAAGGCGCGAAGTTCGCGGGGTTCGCGTCGGCGGAGCGGAAGGGCCGCGGCATGAGCCTGTTCTCGGTGGGCGGCAACGCCGGCTTCGCGCTCGGGCCGCTGCTGACCACGCCGCTCGTCCTGGTGTTCGGGCTGAGCGGGACGCTCGCACTCGTGGTGTTCCCGCTGGCGGCCGCGGTGCTGATCGTCCGCGAGCTGGGGTGGCTGCGCGGGCTGGAGGAGGTGCAGGCGCCGGCGTCGGCGGCCACCGGCGAGGACGACTGGGGCGCGTTCACGCGGCTCGGCGGGCTGATCGCGCTGCGTTCGGGCGTGTACTTCGGCCTCCAGGCGTTCGTGCCCGCCTACTTCATCGCGGAGCTGGCCTCCACCGAGGCGGCGGGCAACGCCGCGCTCACGGTCATGCTCGCGATGGGCGCGGTGGGCACGCTGGTCGGCGGCGGGCTCGTCGACCGCTGGGGCGCCCGGGCGGTGCTGATCGGCACCCAGGTGCTCCTGCTGCCGTTGCTGGTCGTCCTCCCGCTGGTGGGGGCCGCGGCGGCCACGGTCGTCCTCGGCCTCGTCGGCTTCGTCGCGATCGCGAGCTTCTCGATCACGATCGTGCTCGGCCAGGCGTATCTGCCGAGCCGAGTGGGGCTGGCGTCGGGCATCACGCTCGGGCTGGCGATCGGGCTCGGCGGCGTGGCGGCGACCGCACTGGGCCTGATCGCCGACGCCGCCGGCCTGCACGCCGTGCTCTGGACGATCGCGGCGCTGCCGGTGCCGGCCGCCGCGCTCGCCCTGAGCCTCCCCACCGTGCCCGCACGCCGCCCGCTCGCCCGCCCGGCGTGACGCTCAGTACACGTGGCCGGCTTCATGCGTCGAGATAGGCGTGTGCGGTCCTCCTGGTGATGGGAATGGGCCCGGCGAGCAGGAGCAGGGCGCCGAGGCCGATCGCGGCCGGGACGGCGCCGGCCAGCAGCAGCGCGGGCTGGGCGCCGATGGCGCCGATCAGCGCGCCGCCCGCGCCGATCGCGCCCAGCTCGGCGGCGTTGCGCGCCGCGTTGTAGACGCCGAAGCCGCGGCCGCGTAGCGCCTCGGGGACGCGATCGTGGATCAGGGTCCGGATGAGGACGTTCTTGGCGCCGTGCGCGATGCCGCCGACCGTGAACCCGGCGAACGCGGCCCACAGCATGCCCGCTGCCGCGCCGGCGATGCCGAGGCCCTGGACGGCGACCGCGGCCAGCGCGGCGGTAGCCAGCCCTGCCGGCGGCACGCGGCGTGGGATCCCGACCGCTCCCGCCACCATCCCGGCCGTCCAGGCCGCACCCAGCAGCCCGTAGGCGAGCCCGCCGGCATCCAGGACGTCGACGACGTAGAAGAGCTCGGCCGCCATCGAGATCGAGAAGAACAGCAGCGCCACCACGGCGCCGCCGAGCGTGATGCGCAGGACGCGGTCGGCGGTGAGGTACGCGAGGCCGTCGCGGGCGCGGCCGCTGTCGCCGTCGATCCTCGGTGCGGTGCGCGGGTCGCGGCGGGCATGCAGGAGCCGCGCGGCGAGCGCCACGGTCAGGAACGTGGCCGCGTCGATCAGCAGCCCGACCTCGAGCAGCCCGGTCGAGGCCAGCACGCCGCCTGCGAGCGGGCCGCCGGTCATCCCGAGGTAGCGCGCGGTCTCGACGAGCCCGTTCGCCTGCGCGACATGCTCCTCGCCCGCCGCGGCCGGGACGAGCGCGAACTCGGCGGGCTGCGTGATGGCCGCGCCGATCCCGAGCATGACCGTGAGCACGAGGATGGCGGCCAGCGAGTCGCTCCCGACCGCCATCGCGACGACCACCGCGGCCTGCGCGAGCGAGCCGAGCCGGAGCAGCCGCGTGTTCTCGACCCGGTCGGCGAGGCGGCCGGCGAACCCGCCGAGCGCCACGATCGGGCCGAACAGGGCGAGGAAGAATGCCGACACCGCGAGCGGCGAGCCGGTCATCGCCTCGATGTGCAGGGCGATCAGGATCCAGAACAGGAAGTCGCCGAAGGCGGACAGCCCGACCGCGCTCACGATCAGGCGGACGTCGCGGATACGGAGCACGGTCATGGGCGCAGTGTCCGTGCCGCGCGTTCTCCCACCGTTCTCGCAGCGTGAAAGTAGGGTTGGCGCGATGCTCCGCGTGCGCCTCTCCGGAAGCCTCGCGCTCGAGTCCGACGGCCGCGAGATCCCGCTGCCGTCGTCACGGCGCGCCCGCGCGCTGCTCGCCTACCTCGCCGCGCACCCGGGCCCGCATGCGCGCGGCGAACTCGCGGCGCGCTTCTGGCCCGACGTGCTCGACGCCAGCGCGCGCACCAGCCTCCGCGCGGCGCTCAGCGAGCTCCGGCGGGCGCTCGGAGACGACGCCGAGCGGCTGGTCGCGAGAAGGGACACCGTCGCGCTCGACGATGCCTGGGTGGACCTGCGCGAGTTCGACGCCCTGATCGACGAGGGCCGGGTCGACGACGCGGTCGCTGTGCTCGACGGCGAGCTGCTGCAGGACATGGACGACGACTGGGTGTTCGAGCTGCGCCGGCGGCACGCGGACCGGCTCTACGAAGCCGGCGCCGACCGGGCGGCGGAGGCGATCCCGGGGCCCGCCGCGCTCGAGCGCGACGAACTGTTCGTGGGTCGAGGCGCCGAGCTCGAGCGCCTGCGCGCGGCGTGGGGCGTGGTCCTCGAGCGGCGCGCTCGCCGGCTTCTCCTGCTGGCCGGCGAGCCCGGCGTGGGCAAGACGCGGCTCGCGCTGGAGTTCGCTCGCTCGGCGGGCGAGGCCACCGTGCTCCTCGGCCGCTGCTCGGAGGATCAGCTCGCCGTGTTCGAGCCGTTCACCGACGTGCTGCGCCAGCTCGGGCCGGCGGCGGCGCGCGCGCTCGCGGGGCCGGCAGCGCCCGAGCTCGACCGGCTGCTGGGCGGCGGCCGCGGGGCGCTCTCGGACGATCCCGGCGCTCGCCACCGGCTGTTCCTCGCCGTCGACGACGTGCTCACGCGCGTGGCCGAGCGGCGGCCGCTGGTCGTGGTCCTCGACGACCTCCATTGGGCGGACCGGCCGACGCTCCTCCTGCTCTCCTTCGTTCTGCGCAGCGGCCGTCCGGCGCCGCTGCTGGTGGTCGGGACGTACCGCGACACCGAGGTGGGCCGTCGCACGCCGCTGGCCGCCGCGCTCGCGGACCTTCGGCGTGACGGCGGCGCGCAGCGGGTCGGGCTCCGCGGGCTCGCCGAGGCGGAGGTCGGCGAGCTGGCGGCCGCGTGGCTGGGGCCGGACGCGGCGGCGCGGGTGACGGGCGCCGTGCACGCGCGGACCGGCGGGAACGCGTTCTTCGTCGCGGAAGTGCTGCGCGGGCTGGCCGACGACGACACGTCGGTACCGGAGAGCGTCCGCCACGCCGTTGGCGCCCGGCTCGCCCGCCTGAGTCCCGACGCCGACGACCTGCTGGCCGTCGCCGCGGTGCTGGGCCAGGTCGTCGACGCGGCGCTCCTTGCCGAGGTCGCCGGCCGCCCGGCGGCCGAGGTGGAGCGGCTGCTCGACGAGCTGTTCGATGCGCGGCTCCTGCTCTCCGGCGACGGACGGACTTTGGAGTTCCCGCACGCGCTCGTGCGGGAGGCGGTCGACCGCGACCTCAACCCGCTGCGGCGGGCGCGGCTGCACCGCCAGGCGGCGGAGGCGCTGATGGCGGCCGCGGAGGAGCGGCATCTGCCCGAGATCGCCTTTCACCTCTGCGAGGCGGCGGACGAGCGCGCGCCCGAGTACCTGCGGCGCGCCGGCGAGGAGGCGCTGGCGATGTTGGCCTATGAGGAGGCTGCGGCGCAGTTCGAGCGGGCGCTGGAGGTCACGCGCGAGGCCGAGTCCGGTCCGCTCCTGCTGCTGCGCGGCGACGCGCTGCTGCGGGCGGGCGAGCCGGCGCTCGCGCGATCGTGCTTCGAGCGGGCGGCGGCCGTCGCCCGGCAAGCCGGCGACGCTTCGCTTCTGGGCCGCGCGGCGCTCGGGCACGCGGGCCTCGGCGTGACGATCATCGACCTCGACGCCGGCGCGATCTCACTGCTGGAGGAGGCGCTGGCCGCGGTCGACGAACCGATCCTGCGGTCGGAGCTGCTGGCACGGCTCGCGGTCGAGCTGTACTACGCGCCGTCGCGCGACCGGAGCGAGGCCTTGAGCTCGCAGGCGGTCGCGGTGGCGCGCGAGTCGGGCGACCGGCGCGCGCTCGCCGCGGCGCTGAACGCGCGCCACGTGGCGCTATGGCGGCCGGACCGGCTCCGGGAGCGGCTCGCCGCCGCGGAGGAGATGATCGCCGCAGCGGGCGACCCGCACGTCGAGCTTCAGGCCCGGAACTGGTGTGCCGTCGACCTCTTTGAAGCGTTCGACATGGACGAGTGGCGTGCCGAGGTCGCCCGCCACGGCGAGCTCGCCGCCCGCCTGCGGATGCCGGCATACACGTGGTACACGCCGCTGTGGGCTGCGGTCGACGCCCTCCACGCCGGTCGCTGGGAGGAGGCGGCCGAGCTGCGCGACCGGGCGCGCGAGGAGGGCGAGCGCGCCGGCGACCGCAACGCCGGCCTGTTCCGCGAGATGCTGGTCTTCGGCGAGGTCACCATGCGTGGCACCTGGGACGCGCTCGACGTCGACCTGCTGCACGACAAGATCGCCACCTCGCCCGCCGGGGCGGCGTGGCGCTGCTCCTACGCGTGGCTGCTCGCGGTCACCGGCCGCCCCGACGCCGCCCGCGAGCAGATCGCGCTGCTCGTCGCCGACGACTTCAGCGCCCTGCCGTTCGACGTCAACTGGCCGTCGGGCGTGGGCGAGCTCGCCTCCGCGGCGATCGAGCTCGACGACCCGGAGCTCGCGGCGCCGGTCTACGAGCGGCTGCTCCCGTACGCCGACGTGGCGCTCACCGCGGGCCGGGCGATCTCGAGCTTCGGCTCGACCGAGCGGCTCCTCGGAGGCCTCGCGGCGGTGCTCGGCCGGCCCGACGAGGCCGCGGCCCGGCTCCAGGCCGCGGTCCGCCGCAACGACGACGCCGGCATGCCGGTCTGGGCCGACCACGCCCGCCGCGCGCTCGACGCACTGCCCGAAGGTCGTACATTCCCAGCCCAGGGCCGGTAGCTCAGCGGTCAGAGCAGCGGACTCATAATCCGTCGCGCGGTGGTTCGACTCCACCCCGGCCCATCGCAAAGATTGGCATCCTAGAGCCAAATCGCGGCCAAGCACATCGTTCGCCGTTGCAGTCATTCTACTCTCTGGCTACTCTCTAGCTCGTGCCCTGGCCTGCGGTGTAGATGTCGGCGGTCCGCCAGGAGCGCAACGTGCTGCGAGACGTCACCATGCTTGAGCAAGGCCCACGCCTGACCGGCCACCTGCAGGTCAAGGGCGCGCCAGGCAGGCGCAAGTACTTCGCCCACTGGACCGATCGCGCCGGAGTCAAACGCACCCGCACGCTCGGCGCCGCACACGTGAAGGATTCCGGGCGGCGCACGACGCGCGGAGCGGTGATCTGGCACGCCGGGAACGGTCCGTGCCCGGACGGATACGTCACCCCGAGGGACGCCGAGGACCGGCTGGCAGCGATCCTCGAGCAGGCCCGGTGGACGCCGCCCGAGACGCCGGCGCAGTCCGGGACGACAGTCGAGCGCGTGCCGACGTTCGGCGACGCGGTGGAGCATTGGCTGACGTATCTGCGCGACGAGAAGCGCCGCAAGGAGAGCACGGTGCAGGACGCGCGGAACACCGCCCGCGCCTACCTGCTCCCGCGATTTGGCGCGGATACGCCGCTCTACACCATCGAGCGTCGGGAGATCGTGGTATTGCGCGATGGGCGGCAGCGCGTCGAGTTGCACGAAGAGCGCCGCGACGCTCTTGACACTGATGCCGTCGACGACTTCCGGCGCGAACTGCTCGCCTCGCATCTGTCTCCCCGCTCGGTGCAGAAGATCCTGGTCATGCTGCACGCGGTCTTCAAGCTCGCCAAGCGCCGCAAGATGATCGCCTCCAACCCGTCCGAGGACGCCGAGCGTGTCACGCTCGAGGACGCCGAGACCTTCAACATCCTCGAGCCGATCGAGTTCGAGGCCGTGTACCGCGCGCTCGTCGACGGCCACGACGCGCGACCGGCGGAGAAGCGTGACGAGGACGCGATCGACGATGTCACCGACACTGAGCGACGAATGTACGGGGCGCTGCTGTCGACGGCGTTCTACGCCGGGCTGAGAATGGGCGAGAAGCGCGACCTTCCGTGGCGCAACGTCGACTTCGACCGCGCGATGATCCGCGTCGAGTCCGGCTACACGCACGGCAATCGCTCGACGCCGAAGGGCAAACGGGCGCGGTCGGCCCCGCTTGTCCCGATCCTCGCCGAGCGGCTCGCGGCGCTCAGCACGCGACGGGACTTCAGCACCGAGGACGACTATGTCTTCTGCACCGGCTTCGGCGAGCGGCTGAACGACGCCACGATCCGAGCGGTGTTCTACGCGGCTCTGGCGCGCGCGGGCATGGGCCACAAACGCGAGAAGGTCGACCGCCACGGCAACCCGCAGATCCCGATCCGCGTCCACGACCTGCGGCACTCCTGGTGCACGTGGGCGGTCAACGTGTGGCCGGTGACCAACGTGCAGAGCTACGCGGGGCACCGCGACATCAAGACCACAACGCGTTACGTGCATCACCAGACAAAGGCTGAGGACGCGGAGCTCGGCGGCGCCTACCTCGCGCGCGTGCTCGGACCCGCCGAGGCCGTCGCCGGCTGATCCGGCACATGCCGCGGAGTGGCGGACCCTGTGGTCAGCCGTGCTGCTCGGCGAGCCAGCGCTCGAGCGCCATGCGATGGAACCGCACGTGCCGGCCGACGCGCACGGCCGGCAGCGGATCCTCGCCGCGGCGCGCGTACTCATAGACGCTCGACCGCGGGATGCCCAGCAGGCGCGACACCTGCTCGGCGGTGAGCAGTGGCTCGGCAAGCGTGAGCGCGGGGACGTCGGCCATGTGGGGACGCTACGGCCCAGGCGCGGCGGAACTCCGGACGCCCGGCAGCTGATCGCGCACGACTGTCTGCCGGAAGCTGCCGCTCCGGGCACGAGATCCGACCGGCGCGACCGAGCCTGATTCAGCTGGACGGGCGGGATCGCCGCGTGTGGCAGCGGGCGCCGGCGGCGGCGTGGCGGCCCTGCTCGGCGTGCGGGCTTCCGGCAGTCGCGGCGTGACGGTTACAGGTAATGAAGATCAGACTCGATGTGCTCCGACGGATCGTCGTGGGTCACGCCCGGCCGAATCGCACGCCGACCCTCGAGCTGGGGTGCTCGCGGTGCGCCAGCTGCGGTTCCCGTGGACAGGGCCAGACGTGCGAGCCCACCCTGGCAGCTCCCCCGGAGGGGAGCGAGCGGTGAACCACGGGGTTCTCGCGTATCACGTGCTCTACCCGAGGTGGGTCGGCGGGATCGGCTCGAAGGAGGCGGGGTGGGCGGCGCCGGTTCGAGCGTGTGGAGGGGGTTCGTCGGGGCGCCCGTGGAGAGATTGGTTGAGCGAGCGGCGCGTGTGGACGCACGGGCCGCGGGTTGCAGCGGCGTGGGAGCGGGTCGGCACGGACCTGGGCGGCAGCCGGTCGGCGAGTGGTCTTTTCCTGGGTGCCGCGTTGAGGTAGGTTCGGCCGAGCAACTTTCGCCGCGTTAGATGCGGGGAGGAGTAGCTTTCATGCGCGTAACGTCAGCGGGCCTTGGGTTCATCACGGCGGTCGTGGCTCTCCGGCACAGCCTCGAAGTGACCGCGCGGGAGCATCGCTCGCAGCCGTAGCGCAACGCGACGCAATTGCGGCGACCCCGCGGGCCGCTGACCATGGCTGAGCTGCAGCTCGATCATGCGCCAAGCGGCGTGAGCGTCGAACCGGTCGGCGAGCTCCGGGGCCGCCGTCTGGTCCCGAGCACGGTCGGCACCGCCGCACGCGGACCCCGTCGCCGCGCAGAGCGCCACAACGGCAACGATGCCGGCACAGGTGGGGCGTCTGCGGCGCACGAGGCGAGCGCTCACTGTGAACCGCCGCCAGGTTATGCGGCTGCCGCAATTCACGCGCGGCACCACCACCTGGGCGGGTCGCGTGGGAGCGGCCTGCTCGCGTTGGTCGCGGGCTTCCGATGCGCGTGAACACACCGACGGTCGACGCTAGCGCACGTGACCTTCGGGCTGCCCGGTCGTCGACGGCTTGCCTCGGCGAACGACCAGGGAGGCGACGCCACTATCGTCGTCGAGCCGCTGGCGCGACGTCGTCGTGGCGCTCGAGGCGCGGCTGAACTGACTCGATGCCGACGTTCTGCTCGCACCTGAGCGCGCCAGGCAGAGCCCGAGACGCGGGAAATGCGCTTGCTAGTCGCGCTCGTTGGGTCCCGGACACGAGCCTGGCCCACGACCCCTCGCCCTGACCGACGTGGCGCCGGCCCTTGCGGGGCCGGCGCCTCACTTGGCTATTCCTTGCCGGTGTAGCGGAAGATCCACAGACCGCTGTCGCGGTCGCTCATCAGAAGGAGCGGGCGCTTTTCGTTGTGCCGTCCGCGGCCCTGGTCCTTGTCGTTGAGCAGGCACTGGCCGGCGCAGACCGGGAACGTGCCCCAGAAGTGGTTGCCGCCCTCGGCGATGTAGTGGCCGACCTCGGTCATCCCGCCGGGGCCGAACTTGACCACGCGCATTCCGGCGTTGTAGTACGAGATGTAGGCGAGGTCCTTCTTCGGCCGCGGGTCGGTCTTGACTTCGTGCACGCTGAGGGTTCCGAACCCCTCGGCGAAGTCCTCGTCCAGGGCCTCGGGAACCGCGTAGGAGTCGATGATCCGGAGGTTGGGATCGCGGGCGTCGTGCAGTTGCACGTAGCCCCAGCCGTCGAACTCGGTGCTGGCGAGGTAGCTCGCGCCGAGCGTTCCGAGGAGCACGTCGACGCCGTCCGCACCTGTGTACTCGGGGGTGTCGTTGAACATCAGGTGCATGGCGCGGTGGCCGATGCAGATCGCCGGGATCTGCTCGTCGTAGTCGTGTCCTTGCCCGCCGCAGAAGAAGCCGTCGGGCAGCAGGCCGTCACGGGTGCCCGCGTGGCTCTGGCCGACGATGACGACGTCGTAGCCGAGATCCTGGCCGGCGGCGATCTTCGTCGAGAAGAAGCAGCCGCCCCTCGAGAACACGACCGTCTTATCCTCGCCCGGTGCCGCGGGAATCGCGCTCGCAGGCGGCGGAGCCGGATCCCCGACGGCGTCGGGCCCCGCGTTCGGGCCGGCGGCAAAACAGCCCCGTCCGCCGAAGACCGTCGGCCCGCCGATCGTCCCGCCCGGCTGGCTGGCAACCGACGGCGTGAACCCGAACTCACCGGCGCCGTACGCACCCGCGTTCGCCCCGCTGGTCATCTGGAAGTCGGTCCGGAACGGCGAGAAGTCCTCGTCGGTCGAGAGGATGAAGTCGTTGCTGCTCGACCAGTACCCCTGGTGGCTGTTGCCCTCGGGGATCTCGAACTGCGGCATCAGCGGATCGGGGAAGCGGTAGTCCGAGTCACCCACGAACACCGGATTCGCCGGGTCGTCGACGTTTAGCAGCACCTGGCCGGCGTCCCAGTAGGAGACGAGCAGGTAGTCGTGCCCGTCGATCCGCTTGTGCTGCATGTCGTGGTGAAAGACCGTGTCGCCGTTCGCGTACGAGCCCTGGGCGCCTGGCCAGCTCTCAAGCCCCGGCTCGGAGAGCATGACCGGGCTGCGGGGGTTCGAGACGTCGAAGATGTCCACGTCCGCCAGGTCCTGGTTGTCCTGCAGCGTCGCGATGACCCGGTCCTTGCCGCCGGCGAGCACCCCGCGCTGGACGAAGAGCTGGGCGCTGTGGGTCGTGTGGAAGGTCTGGCCCGCAACCGCCGGGCTCGGGTCGCCGAAGTTCAGCGACAGCGGCTTCGGGCTCAGCGGATCGGTGACGTCCCACAGGGACGCGCCAGAAGGCGCGAACTGCGCCGCGTTGCAGGTCTCGTTGTTGTGGATCAGGATGTCGCCCCTGAACGAGGGCGTGTCCGCGCGGACGATGTGGATGCCCTCGCCGACGTAGCTGTTCGGGTGCGCCGCGATGAAGCCGACCTTCCGCGGGTTGCTCGGATTCCGGATGTCGACGACGTGCACGCCCGTTCCGGTGCCGCCGTTGGAGACGCACTCGGGGCTGAACGCGTTCAGATACGCGTAGCCACCGAACGACCCCACGTCGGCGATGCCGCCGTCGATGTTCGTCAGCTGCACCCTGCCGACGAGGTCGACGTTCCTGCTCCCGGGCGAGAGGTGCCCCGGCCCACCCGGATGCTCCGCCATGGCCGGCATCGGCCCGTCCTCCGCGTTCCAGCCGGTCGCGTGAACTGGGATCGCGGCCCCCGCGGGCGTGGCCAGGCCAAGGATGCCGGCCAGTGCGGCGCCGAGCGCAACAGCGCGCCTTCGCATGGAACTGTTCTCCTCCCCGCGCCCCTCCCCAGGAGCGCTCGATAGACCGAAGCTTCCTACAGGCTGTAGGACGTGTCAATCGGCACGAGCTCGAGCTCGCTCGTGGAGCGTCATGCTCTTCCGCATGGGTCCGCAGTCGGCCGCCATCCCGAGCCCGTCGACGAACACCCTGGACCTGGGCCCCTTTACGGTCCACGTCTACGGTCTCTGCTACGCGCTCGCGGTGATCGCGGCGGTGGCGATCACCCGACGCCGCTGGGAAGCCGAGGGCGGCTCGCGCGAGCTCGTCTACGACGTCGTGCTGTGGGCCTTTCCGGCCGGCCTCGTCGGCGGACGCCTGTACTTCCTCGCGACCACCCCGGGGGACGCCTTCGACGACTGGTGGGGGCCGTTCGCGATCTGGGAGGGCGGTCTGGGCATCTGGGGCGGGATCGCGCTCGGCACCCTGGTCGGCCTGTGGCGCGTCAAACGCGCCGGCGCCGACCTCGCCCGCTTCATGGACGCCGCCGCGCCGGCGCTGCTGGTGGCACAGGCGATCGGACGGATCGGCAACTACTTCAACCAGGAGCTGTTCGGGCGCCCGACCGACCTGCCGTGGGCACTCGAGATCGACCCCGAGCACCGCCCCGACCGCTACGCCACCGAGCCGACCTTCCACCCGACGTTCCTCTATGAACTGCTCTGGAACCTCGGCCTCGCTGCCGCTCTGGTCTGGCTCGGGCACCACCGCCGGATCCGCCCACCTGGCCTGTTCGCCCTCTACGTCGCCGGCTACTGCGCCTTTCGCATCGTCGACGAACTGCTGCGCGTCGACCCCGCCGCGCACATCCTCGGAATTCGCTGGAACCTGCTCCTAGCGACCGCGGGCACCGTCATCGGGCTGGCGTGGTACACCGCGACACAACGGCGGCTGCACGCGAGCGTCGCGGAGGGCTAGGACAACCGCGCTACCGACGAAGCGAGCGCGAGTGCTGCGCTTGGTGGCGTCTCTTTGCTGCTGTAAATTCGCCGCGACCTAGGTTCCCGGTGGTGGTCAGTCTAAGCGGCGATTGGCAGCGCAGGCGGGTGACGGCGATGCGGTGGAGGTCGCGTTGATTTGGCGGTTGCCGCCGCGGTCGAGGCGGTGGCGGTTGGTCTTGCCGGAGCTGACGGGGACCGGGGCGACGCCGGCGGCGCGCGCGAGTTTGGCGTCGGTGGCGAACCGTCGGGCGCCGCCGATATCGCCGATGCGTTTTGCTTCCGTCATGGGTCCGAACCCGGGCTCTGCGAGCAGGTGGGGGCGCGATCTGGGCGACCAGGTCGGCGAGCTCGGCTTCGAGCGCTTTGATCGTCTGGGTCAGTTCGCGGACGCGGCGCAGCTCATCGCGGGCGATGCCGACGCGCATCGTCTGTTCGGACCGGGCCAGCCGGCGCGCGATGCGTGGTCCCCAGTTGCCGTAAAACAGCGAGCTGCCGGGCAGTCGGAGTCCGGGCCAGAGGTCGTGCACGTGCCATTGCAGCGTGTTGTTGAGCGCACCCGGGCGCGGACCAGTCGTTCGCGATGATCGACGAGCAGCCGCAAGTCGAGCTCGGGCCGGTCCAGCTGCGCCGCCGGCAACGTGTCGAGGCCTTCGCGGAGCGCCGCTCGCGCAACCGCAAGCGCGTCGATGCTGTCGGACTTGCCGCCATGACGCGGACATCAACGTGCTGTGCACCCGCAGCACCCGCTCGCCGCGCTCGATCAGGAACCGCTCCAACGAGCCCGAGACATGTCGGCAGTCTTCCAGCGCCCACACCCGTTCTGCACCCAGGCCCCCTCGCGCCCATCCCAGCAACGCCGCTGAGCCTTTCGCGCCGGACTGGACGGTCTGCTCGCCGAGCGGCTCACCGGTCGTCGCTGAGAGCGCGGCGATCGTGTGCGAGCGCTTGTGGGTGTCCGCACCGAGCACGATCATTGACCTCCTCCACTTCCACATCGAATGACGGCGATGTCCAGGCCGCCGTAGCGGACGGCCTCGCGCGAGGAGGAGAACCGCCGCGCGTCACCGAGCTCGGCGAGGATCGTCACGGCGACCAGCCCGCCGATCCCGAAGTGGCGCATCAACGCTCGACAACGAGCGACACAACGAAAGCCAGTCAGGCCCAACGGCCGACAGTGTGAACGCGAGTCAGTTCACCGCCGGTCGGAGCCTCTCCTCGAGGCCGGACGTCACGGCGGATCAAACATCAAGCGCGTGCGAGGGGTACTCCCCCGACCGCAGCCTCCGAGGCTCCTCACGAAGCGGCATCCGCGAGATTCCGAGCGGGTACTCGACGGACCGGCGTGACCGCTCGCGCGAGAGGCAAGTCGCCCGCGACGCAATCGCGATACGTTGACACCGAAGGGGCGATCGGGAAGCGCGCGGGCGGCACGGATCCGCTCGTGGAGCGAGCCGACGGCTGTCCAGGTCAACGCGAGCATGCCGAGCCCACCGGCGTTCGATACGGCGGCGACCAGCTCAGGCGTCGACGCGCTACCGATCGGCGCCTGCACCACCGGCGCCGTCAGCCTGAGGCGGCGGCAGAACGGTGTCTGGAACATGCCGGCGCGCGAGTCTCAGGCGGGGGCGATGACAGGGCGCGACAGGACGGAGCCGGAGAGCGCGGCTCGCAGCCGAGCGGGCAGCGACGGCATGCGCTCGTATGCACCCAGCGCGCCGGCGCGCATGCGCAGATGCGCGAGCAGGTGCGCGGTCGGCACGAACGGGTTGGCGACGACGCGACCGTCCGCCAGCGACACCGCGGCCTGGGGCTTGCCGTCGACCTCGCCGAGCAGCACCGGACCCGCCGTCAGCGGATCCTGCGAATCGATGTCCGCGAGACGGCGGAGCGCCGGGTCGTCCTCGGCGGTCGCGATGCGGATGGTGTAAGCGGTGGCGGAGAACATGGGTGGTCCTTTCGGGGAGGGTGCTGCACGACGTATCAAGCCTCGCCGGTGCTCGGTCGCAGTGCGAGGGAGACACCCCGTAGATGAGCCGTCGGGCTGCCGCCATCGGGTGGCGGCAATCCGCCACGGCTCCAACCGGATCACGCGGCAGGGCTGAGCCGGGCGGACGCGGCGCCGTCGAGCATGGCGCCGGCGACGACATCGAACGCGGCAGCCCACGCTCGCCCGTGCGCCGGACGCCATGCCCGCGCCCGCCACCTCAGCCATCGAGGCGATCAGGACAGCGCCGACGACCGGGTAGTGCTCCGGCTCGGCGCCGTACTCGACGTGCCGCGCGCCGAGTGCGCGCAGCCTCGAAACGACGGCCGAGGTCTCGCAGAGACTCGCGCAGGAGTACCAGCGCCGCCAGCAGCATGCGCTTCTGGCGCGCGAGGTCAGTCCCGGCGAACACCGGGCTCGACCGCGGGTGCCGCGACGAACAACCGCGCACAGAGGATGTCCATCAGGCGGTCACCCTGAGAGGCCACCAGGTCGAAGCTGGTTTCGAGAGCTTCAAGGTCGAGGCGCATCGCCACAGTTATTCCTTTCTCGGCCGTCGTCGACGACGGCCCGGTTCAGATCGAGGCTTGGGCAGTCAGGCGCCGGCGCTCAACCACGGCCGGAAGAGTCGCGTGAGGCGCGGCATCACCAGCCATGTCAAGGCGACGACCATCGTCACGCTCAGGACGAGCGTGCGCAGCGCCAGTGGCCAGGAGGTCATAGCCGGGCCGAGCACGCCGAGCAGGAAGGTGATGACCGCGTAGGCGGCTACCCAGGTGAGAAGCGCGAGCTTGTACCGGGGCGGGCCGGCGGGCGCACGCCTGGCCACCGCGTCGCGGCCTGCTTCGTCACTCTCCCGTCTCGACGCGAAGCTGCGCGCGAGCTCCTGTCGTCGGGTCTCGAACTGGGTCACGTGGGGGTACATGGAGGCCTCGTCTGGTTCGGGTTCGGGCGTGTCGGGACGGAGCGGGATCTCCGTCCGGGGACAATTGCAACGTCGGGCCCGCGTGTGGAGGCGATCGGCCGACGAGTTCGTGTCGGATCGCCGCCTCACGCGGTGCGGCTCGCTCTACCGCCGCTCAGCGTCCGAGCAGAGCGAGCACCGCGAGGACGCGGCGGTTGTCGTCCTCGGAGTCGGCGAGCCCCAACGTCTGGAAGATCGTTTGGACGTGCCGTTCGATTGCCCGAGGGCTGAGGTGGAGCTGTTTGGCGATGGCCCGGTTCGAGCCCTCTTCGGGCGATGAGCGAGAGGACAGTCCGCTCGCGGTCGCTGAGCTCGTCCAGCACTGAGCGACGGCGTCCTCCGACGAGGCTGCTGACGACTGCGGGGTCGAAGGCGGTGCCTCCCGCGGCGACGCGCTCGACGGCGCCGATGAACTCGGCAACGTCGCGCACGCGATCCTTGAGCAGGTAGCCGACGCCGGACGCATTGTCGTCGACGAGCTCGAGCATGTAGGCGGTCGTGACGATGGATGCGCGCGGAGTGCGCTCCGTACACATCCCTCTCCGCGACCTCCACGAGCGCGGCCCGGACCTCCTGGACGTACAGAACGGAATGGCGCTCCAATAAAGGCGATTACGTCGGCCATCGCCGCGCGGAGATCGTCGAACGGCGGTTCAGCCATGTTGCGAACGATCGCATGTCAGCGCACTGTCGCTTTCGACGCGAAAGGAGGACTCCGTCGCGCGAATCGTCCGCCTGCTCATATCCACGCGAGAGCCAAAGCAGATCGCCTACGTCGCTGTCAGAGCCGGCGGCAGACCGTTGCGTACATCCGTCCTCGCGAATGCCGCGACGGTCCTGCGGTCGTGACTAAATCCGGTCTCCGCGAACCCCGGGCCGGCTTACGAGCTAGATTGCGATCGACGTTGGAAGCGCTCGGGACAACCGTGGTGCGACTGTGCGGTCCGCTTGTGGCGCAGTTCAACGGCCGGCGGCTGGAGGGGGCGTTGCCGAGCAGGCAGGGTCGGTTGGTGTTCGCGTACTTGGTGTTGCATCGCGGGCGTCCGGTCTCGCGCGACGAGTTGATCGACGCGCTGTGGCCGGGGCGCGCACCGGCGGCGCCTGAGAGCCTGCTGACGGGGGGTCACGTCCCTAGGGTTGGTGTAGGAGCGGTTCGGACGGAATCGCGCTGAGCGTGGTTCCGGCCACCGTGGCGTCCATGATCGTCGGGTTGTTCCACGACTCGACGGAAGGAGGCGCCTGCGATGGCCGGTGCCGACAGGATGACGATCGAGGAGGTCGTCAAGCGGGTGCTGCTCGAGGAGCAGGCGGATGTGCTGCGCGCGGCGGTCGAGGCCGTGTGCGCGGAGCTGATGGAGATCGAGGTGTCCCAGCAGATCGGCGCCGAGCGCGGTGAGCGGCGCCCGGATGATCGGATGACGCATCGCAATGGCTATCGGGCGCGGGAGTGGCAGACGCGCGCGGGGTCGCTGGAGCTGCAGATCCCCAAGCTGCGCCGTGGCAGCTATTTCCCGAGCTTCCTGGAGCCGCGTCGGCGCTCCGAGCAGGCGCTGTTGGCGGTGATCCAGCAGTGCTACGTGTGCGGGGTCTCGACGCGTCGCGTTGACCAGTTGGTCGAGAGCCTCGGGCTGCGGGTGAGCAAGAGCGAGGTCTCGCGGATCTGTCGGGCGCTCGATGAGCACGTCGACGCGTTCCGGACGCGGCCGCTGGAGGGCGCCTACCCGTATCTGTTCCTGGACGCCAAGGTCGAGAAGGTCCGCGACGGCGGCCGGGTGGTGACCAAGGCGCTCGTTGTCGCGCACGGCGTTCATGAGTCCGGGCGGCGCGAGATCCTCTCGATCGACGTCGGCGAGGCCGAGACCGAGGCGTTCTGGACCGACTTCCTCAGAGGGCTCGTCAAGCGCGGCCTGGTCGGCGTCCAGCTCGCGATCTCCGACGCGCATGCCGGGCTGAAGGCCGCGATCGCGAAGGTTCTCGGCTGCGCCTGGCAGCGCTGCACCGTGCACTTCCTCCGGGACTGTCTCGGTCACGCGCGTCGCGATCAGCACGGGCTGCTGGCGGCGCTGATCCGTCCGATCTTCAACGCCGACTCGCTCGCGCAGGCTCGCGACCGGCTCTCGGAAGCGGTCGCGCACCTCGACGGGCGACTGGCCAAGGTGGCGGCCATGCTCGAGGACGCCGAGGCCGACATCCTCGCCTTCTACGCGTTCCCGCCCGATCACTGGCGCAAGCTGCGCAGCACGAACCCGCTCGAGCGCTTCAACCGCGAGATCGGCCGCCGCACCGACGTCGTCGGCATCTTCCCCGACGACCGCAGCCTGATCCGCCTCGCCGGCATGCTCTGCATCGAAGCCAACGACGAATGGCTCGTCGGCCGCCGCTACCTCTCGGCCGAGTCGATCTCTCTCGTCCTGGCGGGACGAGACGATCACATAGACAAGGAGAACAAGCAGGAGGTGCCCGAGCTCCAAGCGGCCTGAGCCGCCAACGTCCTCACCGACGACTGGAGCGCCAGACTCCTACACCACCTCCCGGGACTTGACTTGACGGGGCTGCTGTCGCGGCTGCGAGGCGTCATGCCCGTCGGCGTGCTGGAGGGGCGCGCGCAGCTCTCACTGCGCCTGGAGCCCGACGCTTGGATCGACGTGGAGGTCGCGGCTCGCGCTCCGCTCGTGTCGAGCAGGCGCTCGCCACAGGCGACCCGCGGGAGGCGCTGGCGGTGGGACGCGCGGCGCTTGAAATCCTCGAGCGATCGCTGCTGCCTGACCTCGACCGCGCATGGGTCGACGAGTGCCGCCGTGACCTCGGCCACGTCCAGGCGGAGCTGCTTAGGTGCGTGGCTCGGGCTGGGCTGGCCCTGGGCGGCGCCGAGCTCGCGGCGGCCGAGGCGGCGGCGCGCCGGCTGGTCGAGGTCGAGCCGCTTCGGGAGTCGGCGCATGCGCTGCTGATGGAAGTGCTGGCCACTCGCGGCGACGTGGCCCAGGCGCTCGGGGTCTACGAATCCCTGCGTAGCATGCTGCGGGAGGAGCTCGGCGCGGTTTCCGGAGCGGCTGTTCGTGCGCTCGGTGAGCGCCTGTTGCGCGAGGGCCGCGCGTCTGCGGAAGGGTTGCCGCTCCCCGCGCCGCTGCGTGAAGAGCGGCTGTTCGTGGGGCGGGAGAGGAGGTTGCCGCGGTCGGGCGCGCGCTGCGGGATGGGAAGGCGCGTGTCGTGCTGGTGGCCGGCGAGGCGAGGATCGGCAAGACGAGCCTCGCCCTGCAGGCCGCGCGTGCAGCGTAGGCGATGACCGTGCTCTACGGCCGCTGGTGGTGCTGGCGACTACGCGCGACGCGGCCGACTCCGACGGTCCCGTGGGAGCGCTCGTCGTCGACCTTCGGCGCGAGGACGCGGTGGTGCACTTGCGGCTTGCCGGCCCGGACCCCGCGGCGACCGAGCGGCTCATCGCCATGCGGGCGCGGGCGGCACCGCACCCGGAGCTCGTGCGCCGGATGCACGCCCGCACGGCCGGCACCCCGTTCTTTATCGAACAACTCCTGCGCGCCGGCGCGGACACTCAGTCCCGAGGGGGTCAAGGAGCTGATCGCCCAGCGCGTCGGTCGGCTCACGACGGTCACAGGCGAGAGCTTGCGGGCGGCCGCGGCCATCGGCACCGAGTTCGAGCTCGGCGTGCTCGAGCAGCTCGCCGGCGGCCGCGAGCCGGTCCTCGCAGCCCTGGACGCCGCGCTCACCGCCGGCCTGGTCGTCGAGGTCGGCAGCAGTCCAGGTCGCTTCGCCTTCGTCGACGCGCTGGCGCGCGATCTACGAGCGGATGTCCGCAACGGGCCGAGCTTGCATCAGCGCATTGGCGAGGCGCTCGACCAGCGGCCCGGCACAGCGCACGCCGAGCGCGCATCACGTCGTCGAGGCCGGTCCGCTTGCTCCGGCGGGGAAGGCTCGCGAGGCCCTGGTCGGCGCGGCCGGGAGCGCCGCCGCGGCGGTGGCCTTCGAGACCGCGGCCGGATACCTGCGGCACGCGCTCGAGCTGCCGGTGGAGGTTGACCCGCGCGCAGAGTTCGAGCTGCTGCTGGCCCTGGCGGAAGTCCAGCGGCGCGCCGGGGACCGCGAGGCGGCCCGCGAGGTGCTGCGCCGGGCCGTGCCGCGGGGTTTGCCGAAGGGTTCTTTGACGCCTGCGCGTCGCGCTGGGTAGCCGCACGACACGCGCCCCGTCCGGGCGGCGGTTAGGTCGTGGAAGCTGCGTGCGCCGACGGTGCGCGCTGTTGGTGCAACGCGTAGGCGATCGCGTCCTCGAAGCTCAGCTGGGCCCCTTCGCGGACGGCGGTGTCCCATGCGTCGGCTCCGTGGTGCCTGCGGGCGGGCGCGAGGAACGCCCCGTCGAGCCTCGCGGGGACCTCGTCCTGCTGGTGGCCGTAGCCGTGGGCCGCCGCGGCGCCGCGAAGCCGCGCGGCATGACTGAGGTCGCCGTCGACGACGGCGACGGCCGCAAGCCCGAGGAGGGCTTCGGAGGCGATCGGCAGCGCGATGAGCCGGCGACAGAGCTCGAGCTCCTCACGGAAGGCATCGCGGGCGGCGTCGGTGTCGCCCGTCAGTAGGGCGGCCAGCCCGGTGATGCCGGACACAGTGCGGAACATCCAGATACCGGGGTTGTCAACGTCTCGCACGATCGGCGCTGCGCGATCGGCGAACTCCCTCGCGTCGCGGTCGCCACCCATGGCAAGCGCGCTGTAGGCGGCATCGCCGAACAGCTGGCCGAGTCTGACCACGTTGCCGACGTCTTCGAGCAGCAAGGCTGCTCGGTCGACGCGCTCGCGCAGTTCCGGGAGACTGCGGGCGGCACGTGCCTTGCACCTCCACGCATCGGCGATCTCCCATTCGTCGTCTGCTGCCGTCGCGCACCGCAGCGCCTCGTCGGCGGCAGTATCCGCGGCGTCGGAGCGGCCGGCCATCGACCACCAGACGGAGCATGCCATCAGCACCTTGGCCAGCAGGAGCGGATCGCCGAGCGCGCGCGCAACGGCTTGAGCCTCGGCGAGGATCGCGGGCCCCTCGGCGACGCGTCCGAGCCATCGCAGCCTGAAGGGCTTGGCCAACAGCGCGCGGACGCGCTCTGCTGGGTGGTTCTCGGTGCCGGGCAGGGCCAACGCTCGGTCGATCCAGTCGAGCGCGTGCGCCGCGTAGCGCTCTCGCAGGTCCCAATACCAGCCAAGCGCCGCGACCATCACCAGCGCCGGTCCGGCGTTCGGCCAGCCGGCAGCGTAGCGAAGCGCCGCGTCGAAGTTGTGAACCTCCGCGTCGAGACGCGTCAGGTGCTCCGTGCTGGCCACCCCCATCACCGCCTGCTCGGTGCCGTGGCGCTCGGCGACCGCGAGGAAATACCGGTAGTGGCGCTCGCGGACGGCATCGCGGTCGTCGGCTGCCTCGAAGCGCTCGGCGGCGTAGGCGCGGAGCGTCTCGAGCATCTGCAGCCTGGTGGGCGTGTGCGACTGCCGCCGGCGTACCAGCAAGCTCTTTCCGACAAGGTGGTCGAGCGTGTCGAGATCGACGCCGGTGACCGCCTGGGCCGCCTCGATCGTCGCACCGCCCGCGAACACGGCGAAGCGCGCGAAGCACGCCTTCTCGTCGTCGCTCAGCAGCTCGTAACTCCAGTCGACGGTCGCCCGCAACGTGTGGTGGCGGGCGGGCGCGTCGCGGGCGGCGGCACCCGGAGCGCCGAGCGCCACGTCCAGACGTTCGGCGATCTCGGCAGGCGACAGCAGCGCGCAGCGCGCCGCGGCGAGCTCGATCGCCAGCGGCAGCCCGTCGACGCGCCGGCAGATCTCCGCGACCGCGGCAGCGTTGCCGGCGCTGAGCTCAAACGCGGGATCGTGGGCTCGCGCCCGCTCGACGAACAGCGTCATTGCATCGTCGCCGGCCGGTGCCTCCGTGTCCGCGGGCGTTCCGAGTTCGGGCAGCGAGAGTGGCGGGACGAGATAGCGCTCCTCGGCCTGCAGCGCGAGCGGCTCGCGGCTGGTAGCAAGCACCGTCAGACCGGGACAGGCGCCGAGCAGCGCGCCAATGAATGGCGCGGAGGCCAGCACGTGCTCAAAGTTGTCAGCCACCAATAGCACGTGTTTGGCGGCCAGGAAGCGCTCGGCCGCCTGGCTGGGCGACTCACCCGCGAGCAGGATGATCCCGAGCGCGCTGACGATCGCCCCGGGTACGTCCTCGGGCCGTTGCACCGCGGCCAGCGACATGAAGCACGCACCGTCGGCCAGGTCCGACTCGACGGCACGGGCAGCCTCAAGCGCGAGCCGCGTCTTGCCCACGCCGCCCGGCCCCGTCAGCGTCAACAGCCGGACCGACGTGGTGCGCAGTCGCTCGCCGACCGCTGCGAGGTCGTACTCACGACCGATCGTGCGATTCGGAGGCGCCGGCAACGCGCGGTCGCCCAGCGCGCCCGGCGACGTCCGCCGCGCGTCACGGCCGTCGGAAGGTCGACGGCCCGTGGCGGGTGGCGCATCGAGCGCGGGGTCGTGCGCGAGGACCGCCTCGTGGAGGTCGTGGAGCTCGGCGCCCGGCTCGATCCCGAGCTGCTCGACGAGGACCTCCCGCGCGTGGCGGTAGGCCTCCAGCGCGTCGGCCTGGCGGCCGCTGCGATACAGCGCGAGCATCAACTGCGCGCGCAGGCGCTCGCGCAATGGATACTCGCCGACCAGCTGCTGTAGTTCAGCGATCACCTCCGCGTGGCATCCGACATCCAGGTCGGCCTCAACGCGCGCCTCCACGGCCGTTAGGCGCTGCTCATCCATCCGTGCGATCTCCGGTTGCGCGAACGGCTCGAGCGCCAGGTCCGCCAGCGGCGGCCCACGCCACAGCACCAGCGCGTCGCGCAGCAGCTGCCGGGCCTCCTGCGGCCGTCCCGCCGCGAGCGCGCGCCGACCATCATCGACGAGCCGCTCGAAGCGCTCGAGATCGAGTTCGCCCGGCCGTACGCGCAACCGGTAGCCCGCCGACGTCGTCGAAAGCAGCTCGTCGTCGCCGAGCGCCTTGCGCAGCCGCGACACGTACACCTGCACCGTGTTGTGCGCGCTTGCGGGCGCGTTCTCGCCCCACAGCCCCAGCGCAAGACGCTCCGCGCTGACCTGCTCGTTGGCGTGCATCAGAAGCATCGCCACTAACGCCCGCTGGCGCGGCCCGCCCAGCCCAACCACGCCGCGCGCGGAGCGCACCTCGACCGGCCCTAGCACGCGGAACTCCATCCGACCTCACCGCCGACGCTATCGGCTCGGCACCCGCCGTGCACGCAGAACGAGCCTGTCAGCCGATTGAAAGCACTCTGTCAGCGGCCCACGCGAGCCTCTGCAGCCCCACGCACCGCCGACGGAACGCCATCAGCGCCACCGCAAGATCGTCTCGGCCGCCCCGGACACCAAGGAGTTGCCATGCGCACTCGCACCGCCATCCGCAGCCTCGCCGTTGCTGTCGCCGCCCTCGCAGCCGGCGTGCCCGCCCCGGCCCGAGCCGACCCGACGCTGAACCCGCCCCCGCCGGACTTCTATACCTGCCGGACGAACGGGAGCGGCACCGTCTGCCACGGCAAGACCGCCGACAGCTACTTCGGGGGCTTCGACGGCACCTGCCCGCAGGGCTTCGACATCCTCGAGAACGGGTTCGTCCAGGAGACGGCCGCGCGCTACTACGACCGCGACGGGAACCTCGTCCGGCGCGTCCTGCACGACCGCTGGCCCGCCACCGCCGACAACATCCTCTACAACTCAAAGACAGGAAAATCCGTCCGTTACACGACGGACATCACCGAGTTCGACACCTTCGCGGTCCCCGGCGACTTCGACACCGTGACAGCTGTCTTCGTCGGCAACCACTACACGGTCACCGTGCCGGGCGGCGGGCTGCTCGTGCACGACGTCGGCGTGCTCGGCTTCGGCCCGGACGGGAGCATCGTCGAGAACCACGGCCCCAAGATGCTGTTCTTCGGGGACACGGCCGAGCTCTGCGCGGCGCTCGCCTGACGGTCAGCCCGCTGCTCCACACGCAAAAGGCGAGGAGGAAATCGCCCGGCGCACTCGGCTCTCGGCGACCCTCGTCGCGGACCCCAAGATGATCCACTCAGACCCCCTTACCGCCGTCCCCGCCCACAACAGCTTCCTCCGCACAGTCACGCGATTCCTTCGACGACTCGCCCGATGACCACCGCGGATCGCCGCAACGGCCGCCGTCAGCAGCCGGTCACGGCCCGCGCCGCACTGACCCCGCCATCACGCTCAATCCCAACCAAGGAACCTCGCCATGCGACACCCCCGCCACCTCTCTTTGCTCGTCTGCGCCGCACTGGCCGCGCCGGTCGGCTGGCTTGCCGCCGCACCGTCCTGTGCCGTGGCCGCGGGTCCGGTGACCGAGACCGTCTACATCCAGGGCCACACCGCCGAGATCAACACCGCCGCGGCGGTCATCTTCGACGCAAGCGCCGGGCTGCTCGACCGGGCCTCACCGATCTACATCATCGAGTTCCCGGTCGCGGCCGGAACGACCGGCCCGATCACACTGCCGTCCGGCTATCAGCCCCAACACAACGGCTTCCCGCCCTCACCGATCCCCTATCACGATCACGTGCTCGCCAGCGCGCCCGGGCTCGGAAGCTCGGGCACGGCCGGTGAGTACACGGCGCCGCTGCGGGTCGTCGCGATGCGCTACAGCTCGGCCTACGCGTACAGCCCCGCGTTCGTGCCGATCACGAGCGCCGACCAGATCCCCGGCGCCGAGGCCGCCGGCGAGCTCGAGGTCATCAACCCGGGCGTGTCGGATCCCTACCAGCTGTGGACCACGACGGTCCTCGTTCGCCCGGTCCTGCCCGAGCGCTGAGGCTCAAGCACGCGACCGAAATCTCTGGATGGCGTGAACGGATGGCACCGCAACGGCACCCGGAACGCAGAACCCGGCCATCAGCAACAGCAACAACGCACCCAAGGAGGCGCGATGAAGCGAATCACGACAACTGGCCTGAGCATCGCCGTGCTGGCACTCACGGCGAGCCCGGCGCTCGCCGATCCCGGCACACCGGGCACGACGTTCCCCGAGCAGCCGGGAAGCCATCCCCAGGCGGGCTGCGCGGCGCTCCTTTCGAACCCTGGCGCGCTGAGCGCCCCCCGCTCGGCGACGGCATTCACAATCACCAACGATCTGCTCGGCGATGCCTGCTTCGGCAGCTAGCGACACGACGCAACGGCGTCATGGCGCCGCACGCTCGGCCAGACCCGACTGCGTCCCCCGGATCGGAGCAGTCACACGGGCCGTGCGGCTGACGCCGTGCGGTCCGTGGCTCGGCGCTGACCACCGCATAGCTTGATGCGGGCCTCAGGGATCCGCCGACCTCGTTCGTGCCCGGCATCGTGGTGACCCACTTTCGACCCGCCGGACCGACACCCCACCAGCAACTGCCCTCGCGCGCACCGTCGTGCCATTCCTCCGGTGGCTGACGGCCAGACGGGAGCCCTGACGGCTCGGCTAGCTCAGAGACGGACTCTCAGCTGCTCTCGCTTTACTCGACATCAGTTGACCAGCGCGGACCCAACCCCCGCAAGAACGAGATCCAGCCGTCCGCCGGCGCCCGATCGGCTCCGGCTCGCGATTGCATCTCGAAGGCAGCAGCGCCGCCGTCGCTACCAAGTTCCATGCAAGCTCCGGCGCGCCGCCGGTCAACCTCCCGCACCCGCGGCGCGCTCCTCCCCTTCGTGCACGCAAGCGAGTGTGGCCAGCGCAGGCGTCAGACGCCCGCTCCGGACGACACGCGGGCGTGACGGACGACGACGTCCACGCTTTCGCGGTTGCTGACGGAAGCGAGCGTGACGCGATCGTTAGTCGACACGCTCGGCCCGGCTCGGTGTGCATCGGCACCGCCCGCGGGCAGGCAGCGTAGGCCGGGCGGGCGCGGTGGGTCGATGATCCGCCGACCCGTCGCTCGCCGTCTGAATGCGAGGGTCTAGTCGGCCCGGCTCGCCGTGGGCGGCGACGAGCGGGTGAACCGCCGGCCGCCACGGGTCTCCCGGTCTCAGAAGCCGACGTCGCCGCCGCCGAAGTCGCCGCCGCCGAAGTCCCCACCTCCAGTATCACCGCCCGCGTCGCCCGCCTCTCCCTCCGCACCGTCCTTTCCACTGATGCGGGAGTGCGGCGGGGGCCGGTTTGCGCGCCGGTGGACGCCTGGTCATTGTCCATCTCGATGCGTCCGCGGGCGACGAGCATGTGCTCGCTTGGCGAGCGATTCGAGAGCCTGGATGGGCCGCGCGTCGTGATCGCGACGGCTGCCAAGGGCGTCACGCAACGCTCGCAATGCGCAGAGGCAAGCGACGCGCGCTTTGCCTGCGCGTCCCTATTCGCCCGTGGCCTTGTCGCCAACCGTCACGCGGTGTGCCTGGTCGGCGGCCCCACGCATCCAGTCACCGAGCTCGCGGTGCAACCGCCGTGAGCCTTCCAGCGCGCCGGTCATCTGGAAGAAGCCGTGGATCATTCCCTGGTAGCGACGCAGCTCAACCGCTACGCCGGCCTGGCGCAGCGCTTCGGCGTGGCGTTCGCCGTCGTCGCGCAGCGGGTCGCATTCGGCAGTCACGATCAGCGTGGCCGGCGTGTCGCTGAGGCCACGATCGAACAGGGGCGACACCCGTGGCGCGCGCCGGTCGACGCCCGGTGGCAGGTACTGGTCGAAGTACCACCGCGACTTCTCGCTTGAAAAGCCGTAGCCCTCGGCGAATTCGTCGTAGGACGCTGAGCTCGCGGTCGCGTCGAGCATCGGGTAGATGAGCACCTGGAAGGAGGGAGGCGCGCCGTCGAGGGTGAGCGCGTGCGTGACGGTTGCCGCGAGGTTGCCGCCTGAGCTGTCGCCGGCCACTGCCGGCGGCGAGTTGGACGCGCCGAGCGCCGGTGCCTCGGCGTTGAGCCAGCGTGCCGCGGCAAGCGCGTCGTCCGTCGCGGCAGGAAACTGGTGCTCGGGCGCAAGTCGGCACTCGGGCGACGCAATCAGGCAACCGCTGGCCAGCGCCAGCTCCCGCAGGGGTGCGTCGTAGCCGTCGCGGCCGATCACGAAGCCGCCGCCGTGAAGGAACAGCAACGTGTGTAGCCGCCCCGGCCGCGGGCGATACAAACGCACGGGCACCGTGCCCGCCGGACCGGGGGCGTCGACGTCCTCGACCGAGTACAGGTCTCGGGGCGCCTGCTGAAGGTCGAGCACAGCGAGGTCGTCCTCGCGGACGGCTTCCGCCGTCAGCTCGCTCACCGGCATGGCCGGGCCGGCCGCCCACCGATCGAGAAGCGCGCGGACTTCGGAATCAAGCTCGGTCACGGGACGGCACTCTACGCAGCCGCTGGTGATCGCCACCGGGCTGCCCGTCACCCCCGAGCGAGCGCGCCGACGACATCCGCCGGCACTGGCACTGAGGACGACGACCAGAAACGCAAGGGGGACGCCTGCTTGTTTGGCAAACGAGCTGTCCGGCGCATCGATTGGCGCGTCCGCTCGCTGCTGAGTCGGACGAGAAGCGGGAGTGTTTGCTTCAAGTCCAGCTCGCCGGTCGTAGGCTCGATCCGTGAGCGTCTAGAGCGCGAGCATCTAGAGCGCGAGCATTGCCGCCGCGACTTCACCGGCGGCCGCATCGGGGATCGCGGTGGCGGCCTCTTTGAGCACGAGTAGTCGGGCACCGGGGATCTCGCGCGCGATCGCTTCGCCGTTGCCGACAGGGAAGAACGGGTCGCGGCGGCCGTGCACCACGAGCGTGGGGATCGCGAGCTCGGGCAGGCGTTTGCGCCAGCGAGGCTTGCAGTTGAGCTTGGCGAACACCATGCCGATCTGGTTGGCCATCTGCACCGCGGGCTCCGTGCCCGGCGTGCGGTCCCAGATGCGTTCGGCGGTCGCGCGCGCGGCGCCGGGGTCGTTGCCGAGGATCTCCGCGCCTCTGGCGGCGAACTCGGCCACTGCGGCGCGGTCGGCCCAGTCGGGCATGGAGCGCGAGAACAGTCGCTTCATCGTCGCGGCGTCATGGTCGGGCAGGTCGGCGTCGATTCGGCCTGGAGCGACCGACCGCGTCCCCACGAGCGTGAGCGCCGAGAACGCGGTCGGGTGCTCGAGCGCGGCGACCTGGGCGACCATCCCGCTTACGCCGATGCCCGCGAGGTGCGCCGGCCGGTCGTCGAGTTCGGGGGCCAGGGCCGCGGCGTCGGCGGCAAGATCGCGCAGTGTGTACGTCGGAGCCTTGGAGCTGACGGTGGTCGAGGCGCCGGAATCGCGCAGGTCATAGCGCACGACGTGGCGCCCGCCGCTTGCGAGCGCCTCGCAGAGCGCGTCGGGCCACGAGAGCATGGTCGTACCGCCGGTGAGCAGAACGAGCGGCGCCGCCGCGTCGCCGAAGTGCTCGACGCCGAGCGTGACGCCGTTCGCCTCGACCGTGGCCATCACGCACCATCCACGAACGTGTAGTTGCGCTGGACCCGGCCGTCCGCGGCGAGGACGAGCACGTTGAGCCCGGCTGCGGCCGTCGAGCCGTCGTCGGCGATTGCCTCCCAGTGGAACTTGACGACGTCGCCGAGCCTGTGGGCGTCGTCTCGCGCCCGGAAGCTGAGCCCTTCGGAACCGACCCAGTGCTCGTAGGACGTCGTCGCCCGCGCCTGGAGCTCGCTGTGTCCCCGCGCCTCGAGTGTGGCCGCCAGCCCGATGCCGGGGCTCGCGGCGATCTCGCGCATCTCCTGGGGCGGCTGGAGGATCTGTGATCCGTCCTCCGTCCAGAGCTCGGCGATCATCCGCCGGCGCCGGTCGGCGTCGGGCTCGTTCCAGAGCGCCATGTATCGATCCGCCAGCTGCTTCGCCGCCTTGGCGCGGGTCTCGGGGAACTGGATTGCTTCGCTCATCTCGGTTGTCTCCTGTGAGCGTTGGTTGTGGGGGTAACGGTCTGTGGCTCAGAACTGCCAGCGTGTCGCGCCGTACGGCTCTGCCGTCGCGACGCCGAACACGGTGTGGGCGGCCACGCGATAGACCTGCCATGGCGGCGGCCCGGTGCCGGGCGCGTTGTAGGGCGCGACGATCCCGTCCCGGCTGACCTCAGCCGCCCAGCCGCCCTCCCGCCAGACGGCGGCGACTGCCCCGAGCGTCGGGCCGTCGGTGATCCGCTCGGCCAACCCCTCGAAGACCAGGTCGATCCCGGTCAAACTCGTCGAGAGCGTGCACGCCGGGTTGACCTCGAGGTTGCGAGCCTTGCGGGTCTGCTGCCCGGTCTGGAAATAGACGTTGCCGTCGTACCAGGCGGCGCCGATCCTCGCCGAGTGCGGTCTGCCGTCGGGCCGCACGGTGCCTAGGAAGGAGGCCGCCTCGGCGAGCGCACCGGCGTCAAGCAGATCGCGCGCCCGCTTCCACGGAGGCGGCTCGGTTTCGGACGTCTTGTCCAGAGGGGTCGTCGCGGTGGGCTCACGGTTGGTCATGTCGCTAAGACCGCACCGCGACCGCGAACTCATCGCGGGGCGCCGCTTTCACAGCCGCCGCGCCTCCACGGCCGCGCTCCCGCTTCGGACGACGACCAGCAGTCGTGGCGCGGGGCCCGGCGCCAGCGCGACGCGATTGCGCTAGCTGGCGCGGGATTGCGCGCGCTATCGCGTGTGCCTCCAGCGACAGTGCGGCGGGCGCTTCACCGAGGTGCGCGGTCGCCCGTCGCGCGCTGGTCGTCCGGGGGAGAAAGACCACCCACGGCCGCCTCGGGCGATGAGAGATGATCGCCGCGGAGGGCACGCCCCCGGAGAGGAGGTGACCCATATGAAGCGCAAGGTGATCCTGGCCGGTCTGTGTGCCGCGGCTCTCGCCGCCGCGCCGGCTGTCGCCGCGGCCGATCAGCCGCCTGGCCAGCTCGGCTATGAGGGCCAGCCCGGCAACCAGGGCGGCGCCAGCGGTAATCCCGGCGGCGGCCAGCCGCCCGGGCTGCTCGGCTATGAAGGCCAGCCCGGCAACCAGGGCGGCCACTGAGACCGACGCCGCTCGACGGACACGACGTGTTCGGCGCGTCACGTCGACACGGTGATCGCATCAGCGTTGGGGGCGGCTGCGCGGAAGCGGTTCGATCCAAGCTTTACGCCACCGCAGTAGAGATGGCTTTGCACAGGAAGGAGATACCAAATGAGAGCTCGCACAACCCTGCTGCTGACGGCCCTAACACTCGCAGCAAGCGGCGCAGGCGCCGGAGTTGCCGCGGCCACCCCGGGACCGACACCCGTTAACGGCCTCACCGGCGCGTGCAACATGACTAACACCCACGCCGCGTTCGGGATGTTCACGATTGCCGGATCCCACGCCAACGCTAACGGGTTTGACGGTGGCATGATCACCGCCATCCTCAACACCAACGGCGGCATCGTTCCCGAGAACTGCGGAGGGTGACACAACGCGAGAAGCGCCAGAGTGGAGATCGTCGCGGACTCTCGACGGCACCTGGGGACTTCGCGGGGCGCGCAAACGCATTCGCCCTGTGGCTGTCGCATGAGTCGAGGGCGTTGGAGAGATCTCCAACAGGGGTGGCGGACGCGACGCCGACCACTCGGCCGCACGCCGAATCAGCGTAGGCGGCGCCCCGGCCGTTGGACAAATCGACAACGAACGGCCGTCGTCGCGGACTTATGCGACAGCCACCATGGAACGCGATAGCGGGTGCGTGACTGCTGCTTTCCGCCGATGCAGGAGCGCGGTGGGGGGTGGCGTCTCTTTGCTGCTGTAAATTCGTCGCGGCCGAGGTTCCCGACTCGCGTTGAGTCTAGGCGGCTGTCACCTCCTCGGGGATCGTGTGGTCGGTGCCTTCGTATCTCATCCGCTTGAGCCGTTGACGGTCGAGCTGGTTGACGTGGATGCCGTTGGTCTGGTGGGTGATGAGGAGATCGAGGACGGCCCAGACGAGGGTGAGGCAGCTGGTCTGGCCGGGGAAGCGGCCCATCACCTTGGACGTCCCCCGCTTCGGTGGACACGGGGTTGTTAGGCGGCTTGGGCCGTTGACGTTGTCTTGTAATCGATCTTGTTGATGGATGCGAGCCGCGAAGCGGCGAGACTCGTCCCGCCGGTCACGAGAGTTCTGTCACTGGCAGAGTCGTCGCGTTGGGCGGTGACGTCCGACCGGCTCGGTTGGGTCTCGAGCTGGCGGCGGGCTGACCCTAGAGTTCTGCGTCGCCTGTCTGGTCTGACCCGGTGAACTTGTGTCGCCCGCCGCCGCCCGAGGACCTTCGGCGTGACTTGATAGATGGCATGAGCAGCCGGGTCTATCCGGGCGCGTGTGTAGGGACCTCCTCAGCTCAGGCGCGGCGCTTGTCCGCGCAGGCGTTTGAACCGTGGAGCTTGAGGAGGCCCCGTGTGACGATCGTAATGGGACTCGACCAGCATCGAGCGCAGATGACCGCCGACTGGCTGGACACGTCGACGGGGGAGGTCTCGCGTGCGCGCGTGTCGCCGGCGGACCGCGCCGCCGTCCGCGAGTTCGCCGAGCGCTTCCGCGACCGGGAGCTCGAGGTGGCGCTGGAGGCGACGACGGGATGGCGGTTCGTGGTCGAGGAGCTGCAGGCCGTCGGGGCGGGCGTGCATCTGGCCGAGCCGGCGGAGACGGCGGCTCGGCGGGGGAACAAGAAGCGGGCCAAGAGCGATCGTGCAGACGCCCGGCATCTGCGCGAGCTGCTGATGATCGGGCGGCTGCCGGAGTCGTGGATCGCACCGGAGCACATCCTCGATCTGCGGGCGCGGGTGAGGCTGCGGCACACGCTCTCGGCGCAGCGCGGCGAGTGGCAGCAGCGCATCCAGGCGGTGCTCTATCACCACGGCTGCCCGCAGCGACGCAACCTGATGACGGGCGAGGGGCAGCAGTGGCTCGCCGCCCAGCCGCTGCCGGCGGGTGCGCGCGAGCAGGTCACGGTCGCGCTGGCGATGATCGAGGCGGTCGATGTCCAGCTGGCGCCGCTGACGCGCGAGCTGCGCGCCTATGCGCGCCGCCAGTCGGGTTGTCGAGCGTTGATGCGCCACTTCGGGATCGGCGGGCTGGTCGCCGTGACGATCCTCGCCGAGCTCGGTGACGCGCGGCGGTTCTCCTCCTCGCGCGAGGCCGTCCGCTACGGCGGCCTGGACATCACCGTCCACCAGTCCGACATGCGTCGCGCCGCCGGGCATCTGTCGCGCCAGGGGCCGCCCGCGTTGCGGTGGGCGCTGTTCGAGGCGGCGCAGTCGGCGGCGCGCGCCGGCAGTCCCGACCGCGACTACTACCGGCAGACGGCGGAGCGGTTGGGTGCCAATCGCGCGTGCCTGTCGATCGCCCGCAAGCTGCTCAAGCGCAGCTACCACACGTTGCGCGAACTCGGCGAGGAGGCGCTGCAACCGGCGTGAAGTCGGTCATGCGCGCGCAGCCCTCACTGACACCGATGCGCCGCGGCCGGCTCCTCCCATGCTCCTGCCGCCACGTCCGCGTGGACGGCCCTGATAGACCGAGCGGCCGCAACGCTTTCCCCAGCGGGATCACCCCATCAATCATCATGTCGCCGGCGCGGCGCCAACCCGCGCCGCGGACCGAGATAAGGCTGGGCGCCCGCGCGCACATGACCCGCACAGCGAACCGGCCACACGCGCCTCCAGACGCCGCGGCAGTTGCGACGACAGAACCGGACCCGCGCTTGACGCCTGGGCCCCTGCACAGATAAGGAGCGTGGCATCGCCCCCAGTGACGGTTGTCCGCCGGAGATCCGCTTCGTCGGTGCTCAACCAAACGGACGGTGCAGATGATCGTGATCGGAGCGGACACACACAAGCGCACGCACGCGCTGGCGGCGGTCGACGAGGGGACCGGCCGGGTGCGCGGGCAGCGCCAGATCGAGGCCGAGGAACATGATCATCTGGCCGCGCTGCGCTGGGCGCGCGGGCTCGATGACGAGCGCGTGTGGGCGATCGAGGACTGCCGGCACGTCGCGCGCCGGCTCGAGCAGACGCTGATCGCCGCGGGCGAGCGAGTGATCAGGGTGCCGCCGCACCGGATGGGCGCCTCCCGACGCGGCGAGCGCCAGCCGGGCAAGTCGGATCAGATCGACGCGCTCGCGATCGCCCGTGCCGTCGTCAAGGATGGGATCGAGCGGTTCCCGGTGGCGCATCTGGACGAGCGGGCGATGGAGATCCGGCTGCTCTCTGATCACCGCAAGGATCTCGTCGCCGAGCGCACGCGAGTGCAGAACCGGCTGCGCTGGCATCTGCTCGAGCTCTGCCCCGAGCTCGAACGGTCACTCAAGCGCGGCTCGCTCGCCGCTGCCCGCCAGCTTGAGCGGATCGACCGACGGATGCGTCGGATCGGCGGCGGCGCCCGCGTCCGCGTCGCGCGCGAGCAAGTCGCGCAGCTGCGCGTGCTGAACCGTCAGGTCGATGCGCTCGAACGCGAGCTGCTGGCCCTGATCCAGGCGCACCGCCCGCTACTGCTCGCCGAGACCGGCTGCGGCGCGTTGACCGCCGCGCTGCTGATCGGCCGCACCGCCGGCAGCGCGCGATTCGCCAGCGACGCCAGCTTCGCCCGACAGACCGGCACGGCGCCGATCCCGTGCTCCTCAGGCCAGCGCAACCGCCACCGGCTCGACCCCGGCGGCGACCGCCAGCTCAACCACGCCCTGCACGTCATCGCGATCACCCGCGCCCGCCACGACCCAGCCACCCAGGCCTACCTGGCACGCAAGGAAGCCGAGGGCAAGGGCAAGAAGGGAGCGCTGCGCTGCCTCAAGCGGCACCTCGCCCGCCGCTTCCACCACCTGCTCTCCCAGCCGGCCGAGACCCCTCAGAACGATCAGAGCATCAGCGCCGACGTGGATACTGCCGCACCTCGACGGGGCGACATCACGCTCGTCAGCACCGCACCCGCACCGATGCGCTGCATCAGCTGAGAAGTCCGCTACGAGCGAAGATCACTTGACATAGGAGCGAGTTCTCGAAGTCGGCGGGCGAGAGCATCCCGAGCCGCGAGTGACGGCGCCGGCGGTTGTAGAACGTCTCGATGTATTCGAAGACCGCGCTGCGCGCCTCGGCCTTGGTCGGCCACGCTTGGCGGTGGATGAGGTCCTTCTTGATCGTGGCGTGAAAGCTCTCCAGCACGGCGTTATCGAAGCAGTCGCCGCGCGAGCCCATCGAGACCTCGATCCCGACCTGACGGCAGCGGCGCGTGAAGACCAGCGACGTGTACTGGGCGGATTCCAGCGGTCGTCGCAACACTCGATGATGGGGGGTTGCGATGGGCAGGCCGAAGGGGTGGGGTGCGCAGCAGGCGGGGCGGCCGGTGATGCGATCGCCGGGTCGGCCACCGGTCGGTCGACGCGAACACCGACAGCGCTTCTGGGCGGCGATTGCGCGGGGCGAGCGCAGCGACGCGGCCGGTGTCGAGGCGGGCGTGTCGCCGGTGGTGGGCGTCCGGTGGCTTCCGGAGGCTGGCGGGGTGCCGCCGATCAGTCAGGCTCCGCTGTCAGGGCGGTACCTGGCGTTCGCCGAGCGCGAGGAGATCGCGATTCTGCGCGCCGGCGGCGCCAAGGTCAGGGAGATCGCGCGCCAGATCGGCCGCTCGCCGTCGACGATTTCGCGGGAGTTGCGGCGCAACGCCGCGACCCGTGGCGGGAGGCTGGAGTACCGGGCGACGAGCGCGCAGTGGCATGCCGATCAGCGCGCTAAGCGCCCTAAGCCGGCCAAGCTGGCGGTCAACGATCGGTTGCGTGGCTATGTGCGGGACCGGCTGGCTGGCCGCGTGAGGCGCCCTGACGGCGTCACCGTGGCTGGGCCGCAGGTCGCGTGGATCGGCCGGCGTCGCGGGCGCCGCCGGGACCGGCGCTGGGCGCGGTCGTGGAGCCCGGAGCAGATCTCCAATCGGTTGCGCCTGGACTTCCCCGATGATGACGCGATGCGGATCTCGCCCGAGGCGATCTACCAGTCGCTGTATGTCCAGGGCCGCGGCGCGCTCAAGCGCGAGCTGACCGCGTGCCAGCGCACGGGCAGGGCGCTGCGCGTGCCGCGGGCGCGCGCCTGTGGCCGCGGCAAGCGCTTTGTCACCGACGAGGTGATGATCAGCCAGCGGCCCGCCGAGGCGGCCGACCGGGCGGTGCCGGGCCACTGGGAAGGCGATCTGATCCTCGGCCTGGGCAGCTCGGCGATCGGCACGCTGGTCGAGCGCTCAAGCCGGTTTACGATGCTGCTGCACCTGCCCCCGATGCAAGGACGGGACGGCCCTCGCGTCAAGGACGGCCCGGCCCTGACCGGCCACGGCGCTCAGGCCGTCCGCGACGCGATCGTCGCCGCGATGACGACACTGCCGGGCGAGTTGCGTCGCTCGCTGACGTGGGACCAGGGCGCCGAGATGGCCCACCACGCCCAGCTGCGCATCGCCACCGGGCTGGAGGTCTACTTCTGTGATCCCCAGAGCCCGTGGCAGCGCGGCAGCAACGAGAACACCAACGGGCTGCTGCGCCAGTACTTCCCAAGGGGCACCGATCTCGCCCGCCACGGCCCCGACGACCTCGCTGCCGTCGCCGCGGCACTGAACACGCGGCCGCGCAAGACGCTCGGCTGGAGAACGCCGACCGAGGTACTCACCGACTACCTCGCCGCCGCGGCCTGATCGCGACAACCACGGAGGGCCACCGGATGGACGCGCGCGCGGCTATCGCCGCTCCGGCCCGCCCTACGGGCGAGCCTCCGCGACGACAGCCGCGCCCGTCCTCAGGCCCACCTGGCTGCCCGCACGAGCCAGCCGTCACCCGCAGTCGATACGTTCACCGCAAGGACAACTGTTGCGAGGACCGGTTGAGTCCGGGCTGGCAGCCCTGGTCGGAGTGATGCACCAGCCCGGCGTCGGGGCGCCGGCGCGCGACGGCCATCTCGAGCGCGTCGACGACGAGCTCGGCGCGCAGGTGGTCGGCGAGCGCCCAGCCGACGATCCGGCGGCTGTAGCAGTCCATTACCGATGCCAGGTACAGCCAGCCCTCCCAGGTCCGGATGTAGGTGATGTCCGCCGCCCACAAGCGGTTCGGCTCAGTCGGCGCGAAGTCGCGCTCGACCAGGTCCGGAGCCGTCCGGACGCCCTGCACGCGGATCGTCGTGCGCCCGCGTCGTCGCGTGATCTGCCCGGACAAGCCGGCGCGGCGCATCAGCCGCTCGACCCGCTTGCGGCCGACGCGGATCCCGTGCTCTAGGAACAACTCGGCGTGCACGCGCGGAGACCCATACGTCTTCAGACTGCGCCGGTGGATCTGCCCGATCCGCTCGGTCAACTCGGCGTCGCGGCGGGCCCGCGGCGACGGCGGGCGCCGCTGCCAGGCGTGATAGCCCGACCGCGAGACCCCGAGCACGCGGCACATCGCCTTGACGGAGTGCTCGGTCTTCCTCGCGGCGATGAACCGGTACACGCTCACCGGGTCCCGCCCTCCTTGGCGAAGAAGACCGCCGCTGAGGTGTGAATCCCCGAGTCGCCACCAACGTCCGGGCAGCGACGATCGCGCCGCCGGGCCGCTGCGGCGGCAGACCGGCATGGGCTGTGCCCCAGTTCAGGCGGTCTGTTCGACCTCGTCGACCTGTTCGACGGTCACCCGGTAGCCAAGCGCTTGGAGCTGGCGCTGCAGCCGCCGCGCGCGGTGCTCGACCGAGTAGCGCTTGCGGTGCCAGTCCGGCCCAAGCTCGCGGAACGGGACCTGGTCGCGGACGATGTGGAAGTAGGCGACGAGGATGTCGTGGCGGGTCGCGCCGATCGCCTTGGCCTCGCCGCGGCGCCCGCGCAGCTGAGCGTGATGGGCGGCGAGGTAGGTGCCCTTGGTTCGCGCGGCGGCCTTGGCCGCCTCGGTCAGCGCTTCGGTCAGCCAGCGTGGGCCGGGGCGGGTTCGTCCTGAGCGTCGGCGGCCGGCTGACTCGTGGTGGCGGGGCAGATCCGGCCCATGAGGCCAGGTGTCCGACCGTTGGGAAGCGTGTCATGTCAAGGCCGCACTCGGCGATCAGGACCTGGGCGGTACGGACCGCGACGCCGGGGATCGTGCACAGCAGCTCGACCACGCGCGCGTGCGGCGCCAGAGCGAGCTCGACGCGTTCGTCCAGCGTCTGGATCGCGACCTCGAGCGCGTCGATGTGGCCGAGCAGTTGGGCGGCCATGATCCCGTGGTGGGCGACGTCGAAGCGGTTGGCCAGCGCCTCACGCAGCTGCGGGATCTTTGATCGCATGCGGGCCTTTGCCAGCTCGGCCAGCTGCTCGGGCTCGGTCACGCCTGCCAGCAGCGCTTCGAGCATCGCCCGCGCGGACTTCGAGTACGTTTGCGAGGCGACGCTGGTGAGCTTGATGCCGGCGTCCTGCAACACCTTCTCGAGGCGTTGGATCGCGCGGATGCGCTCGTTGATCTGCGCCTTGCGCAGCCGCGTGAGATCCCGTAGCCGGCGGATCTCCGGTGGTGGCACGAAGCTCGGGCGGACCAGGCCGTGCTCCACCAGCTGGCAGATCCATTCCGAGTCCTTCACATCGGTCTTGCGGCCCGGCACGTTGCGCAGGTGCTGCGCGTTGAGCAGCCAGCACTCAAAGCGCTCCTCGAGCGCCTGGAAGACCGTCTTCCAGTACACCCCGGTCGCCTCCATCCCGACCAGCGTCACGCCGAGCCCGGCCAGCCACTCGCGAAGGTCGGCGAGCCCGGCCAGCGTCGCGCGAAACGTCCGGGTCTGCTGTTGACGCCGCCGACGCCCTTGGCCCGGAGTGCGGACCGTCGCCACCACGTTGTCGCGATGCACGTCAAGACCCGCGCAGCGCTCGACCAGCACATCCATCTGCAGCCTCCCTGTCCGGGGGTCGATCCGATGCCGCGCCGCCCGGAGGGGCCCTACCGAGATGAGTCTGAGGTACGCGCTCGAAGCAGCAGTCAACGGTCCCACAGGTCCCCGCGCCACACTTTTCTACGGGCTCGATCGCACCAAGCGGCGCCGGCGTCGATCCGAGCAGCAGCAGCGCCCGGGATTCTCACCCCGCAGAGGCGGCCGCCAAGGCGGCCACGGGCACTTTTTTCAAGATCTCGCGCTCTTCGGTGAGCGTGCGCACCTCGCGACGGAGCCGGCGCAGCTCCTCGCGCTCGTCGCTGCTCAGGCCCTCGGCGCGGCCCTGGTCAATGTCGATCTGGCGCGCCCAATTGCGCAGCGACTGCGGCGAGACGCCGAGCTCGGCGGCGAGCTGCGGCACCGACTTGCCGCTGCGCCGAAGTAGCTCGACCGCCTCACGACGGAACTCCATCGGATACGGGGCTGGCATGAGACACCATCCTCTCGCAGAGCCCCAGCGGGCTCAGCGCTCAGGTGTCCATGAAACCGGGGGAACTCCACCTTGGTCCGCCGTTTGATCTCGCCGAGCGAGCGTTCGAGCAGATTCGTTGATCGCCACCGGCGGCGGTGGCGGGGCGGGTAGCGCAGGTGGACGACGAGCGCGTCCAGGTCATCGGCCAGGCATCTGGCCGCGGCGGCGTAGCCGGCCTTGTCGAGCTCGTCGACGAGGACCTTCAGTCGCTGCTTGGTGTCGCTGGGGCTGATCGCGTCATCGAGCGCCCGCCAGTACGCCTGCTTGACCCGTTCGCGTTCGGGCAGCTTGGCGTCGAGGTTGCGCGCGCGGTGCACGCAGCAGCGCTGGCGATCCGAGGCCGGCCAGCACTGCTCGATCGCTGTGATCAGCCCGGGGGCGCCGTCGGCGACGATCAGCATCGGCGCCCCGAGCCCGCGGGCGATCAGATCACGCCCGAGTTGCTGCCAATCCTCATAGGGCCCGTCGTGGCGCACAGCGATGAACGTCGCGTCGAGGAACAACGCGACCACTCGGATCTCGTAGAGGTCGCGGCGCTTGAACGCCTCATAACGCTCCCGGAGCTCCTCGCAGATCCGCGAGGCGGTCGACTTCGACAGCTTGCCGAGGCCGGCCTGCTCGCACAACGACTCGACATCACGCATCGAGAGGCCACGCACGAACGCGCCGATCACCAGCGCCTTCAGCGGCTCGGTCCGCAACAGCTTCGGCGTGCGGGGGAACAGCTTGGAGGCGAACGTCTCGGCGGCCTGGCGGACCTGCGGGATGTCGATCCGGAGCTCTCCCTCGGCCGTCTGCACCGTCCCGGGGCCAAACCCGTTGCGAAGCCCGCTCTCGTACTTGCGCAGCCCGCGCTGATCGCCGGGCCGACGCTCATACCTGGCCCGGCCCAGCCAGGCATCGAACTCGTCCTCCGCAGCCCGCTGGATGATCAACCTGGCCCCCAGCCTGGCCAGCTCAGACAACGACTCGCGCGGGTTCTCACCAACACCCACGGCAAGCAGCCGGTCGATTTGCTCCTCGATCTCCGCCGACGGCGGTACGGTACGTCTCACGGCGTAGGTCCTCCTTCATCGTCTTGCAGGACTTGAGGGAACCTACGCCGTCGCCTTGACGGCGCCGAGGCTATTTACAGCAGTTCTGAGACGCCACCCGCCCGCGCGCCTTGTGTCGCGCGGTCGGCTACCGGCGCGGCGGCACTGGACCGTGGGTCGCCGATCGTTCACACTGCGTTCAAAACCTGACAACACGAGGTGTGCCATGGCGAGCGCTTCCGGACGCGCGCTCCCCGTCGTCACGGACGCCGAGCGGGCCGTCGCGGACCTCTTGCCCATCGAGGCCGACCCTGCGGCCGCACAACGCGCGCTAGGGCGCGTGCCGCTGTGGTTCCACACGTTTGCGCTCAACCGCGAGCACGGTCTCTACACGCCGGGCGTCGCGCGCGATCACCGCTACCGCGTGCCGTTTCTGCCCGAGTCCTTCGCCGACGAGCGGGTGCTCGACGTCGGCACGTTCGACGGCTTCTACGCGTTCCTCGCCGAACGCCGGGGCGCGGCGCACGTGCTCGCCGTCGACAACGAGCAGTACGTCGCGTGGGTGCGGGCGCGCTGGGGGATCGAGCTGCAAGGAGGCGAGGGCTTCGCGACGATCGCCGAGTTGCTCCGCTCGCGCGTGCAGTACCGCCGCGGCGACGCGCTCGCGCTCGACGGCGCCGCGGAGCGCTTCGACGTCGTCCTCTGCTTCGGGATCCTGCACCGTGTCGAGAATCCGCTCGGGCTGCTGCGACGGCTGGCCGCCCTGCTGGCGCCGGGCGGGCGCCTCCTGGTCGAGACATACGGGATCGCGAGCGACGGCCGCCTCGACGCACACACGATCGAGGTCCACCAGTCGGGCGGCGTCTACGACGGTGACGAGTACGTCTACTGGGGCTTCGGCGCGGGCGGCCTGGGCGCAATCGCCCGGCTGGCCGGCCTGTCCGAGGCGCGCGTCGACGGCACCGTCGTCGTGGACGGGCACCCGCGGATCATGGCGACGCTGACGAGGGCGTCCTAGGCGGCAGCCGCGAACGCTGCGCGCAGGGCCGCGGGATCGTCGGTCGTCACGGCGTCGACGCCGAGCGCCGCCACGCGGTGGAGTAGCGTCGCGTCGTTCACCGTGCCGGTGGTGACGCTCAGCCCGCCGCGGCGCAGCGCGGCCACCAGCGGACGCGAGAGTACGAAGTGCTCCACACACACGCCGACGACGCGGCGCCGCCGCGCCCAACGCGCGAGGACCTGCGGCGCGTAGTCGGCCCAGATGACCAGCCGCGCGGGCAGCCCGAGCCCGGCGGCGTGGGCGCAGGCGACCGAGGCAAACGACAGGACCTCGACGCGCCGCCCGTCAGCGCGGGCGAGCGCCACCGCGAGCGCCTCGACGGTGCGCGTCGCGAGCTCGGGGTCGGCGTGGGACTTGACCTCGACCTGGAGCACGAGATCGCGCGGCGCGACCGCCAGCAGCTCATCGAGGAAGAGCGGCGCCTCGCCGCCCGCAAGCCGTGCGCGGCGCAGCTCAGCGGCCGTGCGCTCGTGCGCCCATCCCTCGAGGTCCGTCCCGAACGGAAGTCACGGGTCGTGCAAGAGCAACAGCTCGCCGTCCGCGGTCAGGCACACGTCGGTCTCCAGCCCGTCCGCGTCCGCGGCAAGCGCGCCCGCCAGCGCGGTCCGCGAGTCGTCGGGCCCATAGGCGCGGCCGAGCCGGTGCGCATACAGAGCGATCACGCCCGACACTCAAGGGGGTCTGCCCGAGCGGCGCGTGAAGATGCCGAGAACGTCCGCAGACCGAGGAGGAGCCGCCTCGACTTCGTGGACTGCCGCATTGTGGAGAGGCAGCAGCGACCGGCTGACTGCTCCGATCCATGGTGGCTGTTGCGCAAAGGGGTGGGCCACGATGCCCCTATTGCCTCGAAGGAGCAGCGCAGCGAGCGGCAACAGAACTACTCAGCGCGCTGCGCCCCGTCGTCCCAAGCTGAAGACCCGCGACTCTGCATGAACCGCTCGATCTGTCAGCCGCCCGGACCCCGCAGCTTCCGCCGTAGCTCCGCCGTCAGCCCGTCCTCGCCGAGCTTGTCGATCAGCCACTCGCCCGTCGCGGTACGTCGCAGCTGGACCGTCCCGAGCTCGCGGCCCTGGTTCGAGATCGTGGCGGCCGCTCGGTCACCGCTAATGGCGATTTTCTGGACCGTCGCGCCGCGGTGCTCCGCTGCCCACTGCCGCGCCTTCGCCCTGCAGGCCGGAATCGATAACCCCGGTTCGCACTCCTTCGCCTGCTCGCAGGCGGTGCGGCTCATGTAGTCGGTGCAGGTCTGAGGGCTGGAGGCGAAGTGCCGCGCCCACTTGTTGGCGGTCTCGGCGATCGGCCCCCTCGCCCCCGACCACGCGACGGGGAAGCTCACGGACGCGACGATGCCGACGGACTGGCGGCCGAGCCGGCACCAGCTCGAGACGTCGCGCGGGAAGCGGTAGCTCAGGCTCGTCTCGCCGGCCGGCCAGATCCGGAAGACTGTGGTCTCGCCCCGCGGATCACCCGGCGGCGCGGCGACGTTCGTGCCGCAGGTCGCGCTGATCTCCGCGCCGCTGACCGTCTCGAGCACCTCGGGTCTATCTGGAAGCAGTTGCACCGTCAGTACCCGTCCGTCGAGGCTGAAGCGCACGCCGCGCTCGACGTCGGTAGCGACGAGCTTCTTGCCCGGCGGCGCCGCCTCCCGTTCGACGTCCGACTCGCGCGCGACGGTCACGACGACCGCGACGAGGGCGACGATGAGGGCGGCGCCCGCCGCGACACGCGCCAGGGTGGCGCGCCTCAGCAGTCGCGGGTAGCGCCCGGCCGCGAGGCGTCCGCGCGGACTGCGCCGCTCGTAGCGGTCCATCGCCTCGACGAGGTCGGCGTGCAGGCCGCTGATGAAGTCCTCGCTCATCTCGCGTTCCTGAGTCGTCCTCGCAGCGACGCCAGGCCGCGGCTGACGCGCATACGCACCGCGGTCTCTGAGGTGCCCAGCTCGGACGCGATCTCCGAGTACGGGCGCTCGTCGAGCACGCGCGCCTGGATCGCGGTTCGCTGATCGGCGGGCAGCTCCTGCCAGCGGACCAGTGTGACCTCCTCGCCGAGCGCGCGGATCAGCGCGGTGTCCTCCTCGGCCAGGGGACGGCGCTCCATCGCCAGCCGCCGGCGCGCCCGCTCCTCCGCGAACCCGCGGCGCTGGTAGTCGACGAGCTTGCGGTGCGCGATCGTGAGCAACCACGCGCCGGCAGGCGCCACGCCCGGCCGGAACCGGCGCCGCGCGACAATCGCGGCCGCGAACGTCTCGGCCGTCAGATCGGCCGCCGCCTCCGGATCGCCGGTCCGCCGCATCATGTAACCCAGTACCTCCCGCACGTGTCGCTGGTAAAAGCACCCGAAGTGCTCCGGCTCACCGCTCGCCAGCAGATCCTCATCGGTGAGCTGATCGCCGATCACGTGATGCCGACCATCTCACGTCCGGAGCCGGAGCCGTCTCGTTCCATCACCCCTTAACTCGAAGCAGGGCGGCGATTTGTAACGACACGAAGACCGGCCGCTGCTGCGTTCGCCTGGAAGGGGCGTCGGAGCAGGGATCGTGGTCGGGGGACGCCGCTCGTGCCGCCGGCGGTCGTGCACCCGTTGTTGTCCGGCGAGTTTAAGAAGCTTCCGCGATGGGACAGAACTTCATCGCGTGTGATCGTGAGCAGTCGTTTCTGTTGCCGCCGGATGTGCGGGAGTGGTTGCCCGAGGATCACTTCGCGTGGTTCGTGCTCGACGCGGTCGCGCAGATGGATCTTGCCGCCTTCTACGGCGCCTATCGGGCGGACGGTCACGGCCGGGCGGCATTCGATCCCGGCATGGTCGTGGCGTTGTTGCTCTACGCGTACGCGCGCGGGACACGGTCTTCGCGGGCGATCGAGCGCGCCTGCCAGGAGGACGTCGCCTACCGGGTGATCGCCGCCAATCAGGTCCCGGACCACACGACGCTTGCGCGCTTTCGCCAGCGCCACCAGGACGCGTTGGCAGGACTGTTCGGTGACGTGCTGGGGCTATGCGCGCAGGCGGGGCTGGTGCAGGTGGATGTGATCGCGGTCGACGGGACGAAGGTGCACGCGAACGCGTCTGAGCGTGCGACCTGCGACTACGAGCAGATCGCCCGCGAGATCCTCGCCGACGCCGACGCCGTCGACCAGGCGGAGGACGAGCGCTATGGCGAGCGTCGCGGCGACGAGCTGCCCGAGCATCTGGCGACCGGTGAAGGGCGGGCGAAGTGGTTGGCCGAAGCCAAGCATCGCCTTGAGCAGCAGCGCGCTGAGGAGGCCAGGCCGATCCCGGCATCGCGTCCGCAGCGGCTGCGCGATGCCAAGCGGCGGCTGGAAGGAGGATCTCCAGACCGAGTGTCGCGCCAACGCGGCCTACGAGGCCTACCGCGCGCGTGGGGTGATGCGCAACGGCCGGCGGATGGGGTCAGCGCCGAAGCCCTACACGCCGCCGGCGACGCCGCAGGGCAAGATCAACACAACCGACCCCGACTCGCGCAACGTCAAGACACCCGCGTGGCTGGGTCCAGGGCTATAACGCCCAAGCCGCCACCAACGAGCACCAGATCGTGATCGCCGCCGAGCTCACGAACTCCTCAGCAGACTTCGGGCAGATCGGGCCGATGGTCGACGCGGCCCGGCGCGAGCTCTGCGCGGCCGGCGTGGCGGAGGCGCCACAGGTTGTCCTAGCCGACGCCGGCTACTGGCACCAGGTCCAGATGCAGGCACTTGCCGGTGACGGCATCCAGGTCCTCATCCCGCCCGACGCCAACAAGCGCAAAGGCACGCGACCTGGTTGGAACGGCGGCCTTTATGCGTTCATGCGCCGGGTGCTGCACACACCCGTCGGCGCGGAGCTCTACGGCAAGCGCAACGGGATGATCGAGCCGGTCTTCGGCCACACCAAGTTCAACCGCAAGATCGACCGCTTCCAGCGCCGCGGCAGAGCCGCCTGCCGGTCGGAATGGCGCCTGATCACCGCCACGCACAACCTCCGGGGATGAAACTGCCCGGCTGAGGGCTCCGGCGGTGCCGTCCGGGCGCGCGGTTAGCGTCGGGCGCACCGGGATAGGGGCTCTCTGGGAGAACGTAGGCTGGGCAGGCCGTGCTTGAGCTGGGCTGCGAGCCCGACATCACCTCTGTGGCCGCCCCTGCGACTCGCCCGGTTGTGCCGTGAGCACGAATCCGTTCTTGTCGTTTGCCCACCTGGTCTCCCGTCGTGACGTTCGAGCGAAGGGAGACGTGGGTGCGGTTCATCGGGTTAGACGTCCATCTGCGATTTCTGCGAGGTCGCGATCTGCGAGGCAGGGCGGGTGCGGTCCGGGGGCCGCGTGCCGACCAGCCCGCAGGGGCTGCAGATCCTGGCCAACAGCCTCGGCCCCGACGATCACGTGGCGCTGGAGGCGACCGGCAACGCGCTGGCGATCGCGCGGGCGCTGGAGCCGCACGTGGCGCGGGTCGTCGTGGCGACCCGGACGGAGCTGCGGGCGATCACCGAGGCGAAGGTCAAGACCGACCGCCGCGACGCGCGCACGCTCGCGCGGCTGCTCGCCGCCGGGCTGCTGCGCGGCTGCTGGCTGCCGGACGAGCAGACGCGGGCGCTGCGCCGGCGCCTGGCGCGCCGCGCGCAGCTGGTGCGCCAGCGCACGCGCACCAAGAACGAGGTCCACGCGGTGCTGATGCGCACGCTCAAGGGCCGCCCGCCGATGAGCGACGCCTTCGGCCGCGGCGGCCGCGTGTGGCTGGCCGAGCTCGAGCTGCCCGCCGACGAGCGCGAGACCGTCGATGGGTGCCTGCGCCAGATCGACTTCCTCGACGCCGAGATCGCGATCCTCGAACGCGGCATCGCCGAGCACGCGCTCGGCTCGGACGCGATCAAGCGCCTGATGACCGTGCCCGGCGTGAGCCTGATGACGGCGACGACGTTCATCGCCGCCGTCGGCGACATTCGCCGCTTTCCCGAGCCGCGCAAGCTGGTCAGCTACCTCGGCCTTGACCCCAAGGTCCGCCAGTCGGGCATCGGCGCGGCGCGTCACGGCCGGATCTCCAAGCAGGGCGCCGCCCAGGTGCGCCAGATGCTCGCCGAGGCCGCGTTCGTCGCCGTCAGCACCGCCGGCCCGATGCGCGCCTTCTACGAGCGCGTCCGCGCGCGCCGCGGCAGCCAGATCGCGATCGTCGCCGTCGCGCGCAAGCTCGCCGTGCTGTTCTGGCACCTGCTCACGCGCGAGCAGGACTACGCCTTCCAGCGCCCGTCGCTGACGCGCAAGAAGCTCCGCGGCCTCGAGCTGCGCGCCGGCGCCGAGCGCCACCCCGGACGACGCGACCTCCCGACCAAGAACACCTACAGCCAGCGCGCCGAACGCGCCCGCGAGCGCGAGCTCTCCGAACAAGCCGAAGTCGCCTACCGCCGCCTCGTCACCGACTGGAAGGCCACCGGATCCAACAAGGCGCTCGCCATGACTTGACTTTCATCCGTCCTCAAGCTCCACCAGCAGCACCTGCGGCTCGCGGCCGCCTAACGAGGGCCAGCTGAGACTCACGGCGAGCCAGTCCCCCTGCTCGCCCGCGGCGGCGGCTCATACTTCGAGCAGCAACCCGGCCGCCCAGCCGTCGCGCCTTTGCGCAACAGCCACCATGCAACTCGGGCGCGCCGGCGGTCATCTCCCCGCACCCGCAGCTCGCTCCTCCTTTCGTGCACGCACGCGAGCGTCGCCGAGTTCAGGCGTGAGACGCTCGCGCTGGATGAGCAGCGGGAGCGCAGGTGGAGACCGCTGCTCCTCCACGGATGCGGTAGCGGCACGGGTTCCGATCTCGCGTGGCGGACGCCTGGACCTCGTTTAGAGCGGTGGCGGCGGCGCCGGGGTCCGGCGTAAGTTGGCGGCAGCGTCGCGGAGGCGATGTCGCGTGTTTGAATCGGGTTGATGGATCCGCTGGACTGGGTGTGCGAGCAGGGGTGGTGTTGCAGTCCACTGTGTCGCCGATCGGTTTCCGCTTGGGTGCCTTGCCGCCGTCGACGAGGTGCACACGGGATCTGGTGCCCGCCGGACGATCGAGGTTCTCTTCCCTGCGTGGATCCCCGCCGAAGGCGTCGCCGCCGCGGCGCTGCTCACCGTCGACGAGGCGTTCGCGCTGCTTCCTGCCTGCCTCCGCTGAGCTCGACTCGTGCGTCGAAATGCAGAGCGAGCGCCCGCCCGTTCGGGACGCAAACGAGGCGTGCCCAAACCTGCGAGCCGGGTCGTGAACGGCGAGGCGAGGACAGCGATCTCGTCCGGGGCGACGTTGATGTCCCTGCGTGATGCCGGCCCTCGCCGTTCGAGCCACGCGCTGGGGGTGGCTGATGCGGCAGGATGGGCCGACCAGCCTGCCCCGTACGCTCACATGTGTCCCCGCCACGAAATGACGGAGCCGCGCTGTACCCACCGTGCCTGAGCATCCGAACACGTCACCGCCGGAGCCCTCAGGGCCGCGGTACAGCGCACGCGTCGCGCTGAGCTGCGAGCGCGGCCACGCGCCCGGGCAGGTGCTCCACGCTCTGCAAGAGCTACGTCAGGTCATCGACGACCGGCTGCGCGGTGACCTCGGCGGCCGGTATGACCGGCACAGCGCGCGATCCGTCGGCACTGACAAGCTGACGGTCACCTTCACGCTCCGCGCAGCCACTGACGCGGACGCCATTCGGTCGGCGGGACTCGCCGCCGGGACTCTCGCCGAGCTCCTGACGGACAACGCGGCCGCCGTCGACCTCTCAGCCGTTGCGCTCGTCGTTCGCGCTCAGGAAAGCCACGAGACGTCGGAGTGACCGCCCGCTCCGCTCGGCGCTAGGAGAAGTGGTCCGACGCCCGCCTCCGCTCAGCATGGGAGGCAGTAGCGACTGCGGCGTGCTCGACGTCTCAATCATCGAAGCCGCTGCGCGGGCGAAGCAGCGCACCGCATGCACGCATCTGCGAGGTGCGAGAGACTCCTCGCGCGACATGCCGGTCTTGGCGGAATCCACATTCGAGTGGGTCAAGGCACTGAGCCCGGTCGTCGCCGCGCTGCTCGCCGTAGCCGGCGCTGCACTCGTCACTAATCGTGTCGCTCACAGCCTTGAGCAGCGACGCAAGCAGCGCGAGTTCGATCGCGAGACCATGCAGGAGCTGGCGTCGCTGTACGGGAAGATCTTCGCGACGTGGAAGGCGTGGGACACGTACTGTCGCTTTCCGGAGCCCCAGCCCGCTGAGGAGACAGCGTGGAAGCTGCTTTCCGAGGCGGCCGACGCAGAAGGGCGCCTGGAAGCGATGTTGGTTCGGCTGGCCGCAGATCGACCGCTGCGAGATCCGGAGGACATCAGGACGCTTGCTGGGCTACGGCAGTCGTTCAAGATCGTCCGCAAGGCGATACGCGAGAACAAGCCGCTTGGCTGGCGTTCGTCGAGAGACCGTCAGTACGCGGCGCTGAAGGCCTACGCCGCGTCGACGGCGGCACTCGTCTCGACCGAGCGGACAGGACCTGCTCCTAGCGCAGCAACCGCTCGGGTGGTCTTTCAGAAGATCACGAGTAACGACTACGAACCGACCTGGGAGCAACTAGCCGTGGACGCGGGCTGGACCGCCACGTCTTACCCGTCCAAGCGGGACTCGCCATAGTCCGGTCTCCACGGCGTGCCGTATAAGCGCCGCTGTCTCGCGTGGATGCTACGGCCGCGGCAACTTCAACCCGCATGCGGCACGGCTACCGCAATGGACGACGAGGAGCAGTCCGTCGGGGGTGCTGTCCCCACACATCTCGTCCGGGCGGCTCCCGGGTGACGAGCTCGCAAGCCGCTAGGGCAACCGGCTCTGCCGTGCGCGCTCGGCTCGCAGGGTGTCGAGGCCGAGGTTGAGCGGCGCGGTGTCCTCGGGCGTCGGCCGGAAGTCGAATGCGGTGCCCTCGGGGCGGTGCCGCAGCGCTTCGATGTGGGCGACGCGGATGCGCACGGCGGTCTGCCACGCGCCGGCGTCGTTGAGGGCGTCGCACAGCGGCTCGGCTTCGAAATGCCAGATGCGTCGGTTGCGCGGGACCTCCACGGCCCAGTCATATCGGGGCTCCGCGTGCGGCTGCAAGCGATGTCTCGTCGTGATGTCAGCGAGTGGGCTCAAACGCGTGTGCGGCTTGCGTGAACCGATGCCGCTCGTCGCGGCCCGGGCGGGTTGGCAGGCCGGGCTTTCAGGGGCGTGGGAGGGGGTCGGCAGGGGCCCGCGCAGGCGACCTACCACGACGCGCCGCGCGGACACCGCGCCCCCGCTCGCTCAGCACCGGCTGCCGGCCGGGTCACGCCCCAGAGCGGGCTCACGCCCGGAAAGGCGGTAGCCGGATCGCCGGCGCCCGGCCCCAAGAGGCGGTAGCCGGATCGCCGGCCCCCGGCCCAATGCTCAGCAGATCCGACGCCAGCTCAGATCAACGGTTCGGCACTGCGGAGTGAGATGTGGCTCGCGAGAAGTGTCGAACATCCGGCGGAGGCCGGGCGTCCGCAGGTTCAAGTCCTGTCTCCCCGACTAGAAACGCAGGTTCAGATCCTGCGAGAGGCATCAGAAGGCCCCGCAAGGCGGGGCCTTCTTTACCGGACACACGAGATTCGCGACGCGTGCCGGGAGCCCACTCGCGGCACGAGCGTCTTCGCGTGGGGAGGCGGGGTCACATCCCGCTGCGGGGGACCACTCTGACATGGAAGGGAGCAGCGACGGCTTCGCCGCTCCTTTCGACAGAAGCAGGAGCGACGTGGGAGCCGATCGCTCGGCCGCCGACGCCTGCGTCTCGTCCGGAGCGAGCGTCTCGCCTGTGCCGGTGGACACGGCTGCGTCTCGGCGCAAAGCCGCAGTGGCCCTCTCCCTAAGAGGGCACCGGTTCAGGCGTCATGGCAGTCGCGTTGCTGTGGCGATCCGGCAGCTGCTCGAGGGCGCCGGCGGCGGCCGGCGCCCCTGATCAGCTTGTCTACTTGGCAGGGCCGATGGGACCGAGTGAGTAGTTCATCCCGTAGGAATCGCTTTGCAGGTCCCCGGGGTGGCAGTGATGCGGCGAGAAGAACGTGCTGCCTGGCACGCACCGCCACATGCTCGGGTTGGTCCAGCTCGGTGCGAGCCGCACGTTCGTCGCCTGCTCATAGGCGTAGCCGGCAGCGAGGAGCTTGCCCTCGGTGAAGGCGCCACCGACGAACGTCACGCCGATCGGGTTGCGACCCGCCGAGCCCGTGCCGTAACCGGCCGGCACCGTCAGGACCGGGTAGCCGGCCCTGTCGGCGATCCCGACGAGCGAGCTCCCGCTCGGGACCGCGATGACATCGAAGTCGTCACTCGCGTCGCCGGGCGTCCCGTTGTTCAGGATCGTGTCGATCAGCTGCTGGTTGGACGCCTTGCCGCTGGTCTTGTCGGACTCGTATGTCGCCGCGGTGGCGGCATCCGACAGATCGACGTCCTGCGCGGCCGTGAGCTCGCCTTGCTGGTACTTCAGGCCCTCTTCCGGGTCGGCGGTGTTGTAGGTGATGATCTCCTGCAGCGATCCGGCGCCACCGGAGTGACCGCTGCCGAGGTACGCGTTGAGGTCGCGCTTGAACTCACGCAAGACGATGCTCGCCGGGTTCGGGCTGGGTGTGCCGATCGTCTTGACGGCGGTCGTGGCACCGAGTCCCTGGATCGCCGTGACCGCGGCCGGGTACGGCGCCGTGGTGCTGTCGATCACGGCGACCCGCTTGCCGCTCAGAGCGGTCGGCGAGAGGCCGCCGGTGTAGTTCGGCACCGCCGGGGTGCCGGCGGTCGCGGGATCGTCGGGGTCCTCACCGGCGATGGCCTGCAGCTGCGTGGCTGCATCGTGGACCGTCCGCGTGATGGGACCCGGTGAGTCCTGTGACTTGGCCACCGGCAGTACCCCCGTGCGGCCGACGCGTCCGACTGTCGGCTTGAGTGCCACCACGCCGGCGTTACCGGCCGGCGTGATCATCTGCGCCCCCAGGTCGGTCCCGGTCTCCATCCCGACGGTCATCGCCGCCAGGCCCGAGGCCGTCGCCGCCGTCGAACCGGCCGAGGAGCCGCCCGAGTTGTTGTCGGTGTCTGAGGGCAGCAGCACGAATCCGCCGAGCGATGAGTATCCCTCGGGCATGGTCGTGCTGAACACGCCGCCCAGTTCGGAGACGTTCGTCTTGCCGAGGATGATCGCGCCGGCCGTCTTCAGTTTGGCGACGATCGTTGAGTCCTTCGTGGGCATGGAGTGCTGCAGGGCGATCGAGCCCGCAGTCGTCGGCAGACCGTGAACGTCGATCGAGTCGTCGAGCAGCACCGGGATGCCGTGCAGCGGGCCGCGGAGCTTGCCCTGCTTGCGCTCGGCGTCGAGGCGCGCGGCAGCGTCCAGCGCCTTCGGGTCGACGTCGCGGACTGCCTGGATCGCCGGACCCTCCGCGTTGGTCGTCGCGATGCGGGCGAGGTATGCCTTCGTCAGGTCCTTCGCCGTCAGCGTCCCGGCGGTCATCCGCGCCTGCAGGCTGCTGGCCGATTCCGTCTCGAGCGAGAACGGCAGGGTCGGCGCGCTGGCGACCATGCCGATCAGGCGCCTGTAATCCGGGTTGCAGCCACCGCGTGAGGCAAACGGCGGCGCCGGCACCGTCTTGGCGCAGCGGTACATGCTCGGGCTGATCTGCGAAGCCGGACTGCGCAGCTTCGTGGCCTGCTCGATCACGTACGCCACACCGATCAGGTTCCGCTCGCTGAGCGCGTTGCCGTGGATCGACACGCTCTGCGCGCGGCGGGTCGTGGCGCTGTAGCCCATCGGGATTGTGATCTGCGGCGTGCCCGCGGTCGCGCCGCTGGGGACGGAGCCGAGGATCGCGATGAAGTCATCGCTCGGATCATCGGGCGTCTCGTTGTTCATCATGTCGTTGATGGCCTTCCACTGGGCCGCTCGGCGAATGGGCATGGCCTCCCGGTAGGCCGTCTCGTTCGCCCCGCCCGGCGAGACGTCGGCCGCCAAGGCGTTGAGGTGGCTGTTGTTGCCGAACTTCAGCGCCTCGTGCTCGTTGGCCTGGTTGTCGGCAACCTCCTCTGCCAGCGATTTGATCGGCGCGTTCGGGCCGAGGTTCTTGTAGTACTCGTTGATGGACTTGTGCTGTTGGTAGCCGCTGGGCAGTCCGGGCACGCTGCCGACTGGGATCGACGGCCGCTCGACCATAATGGCGCCCGCGGCCTCGAGGGCGTCGAACGCGATCTTGGCCGGGGTGTCAGCGTTGAACGTGCCGTTGTAGCCGATGCGCTTGCCATCGACGAAGTCCAGGTCGAGCGCCGACATGTAGTCCGGCAGCGGGTCGGGCGCCTGCGTGATCGACGCGAAGATGTTCGGGCCGAAGAAGGCCTCGTATGCCGTCTCGTTCTTGGGATCGCGTCCTGCCATCGACTGCAGGTTCATCGCCGCGTTGGCGACGGAGCGGTCCATCGGGCCGGCCGTGTCCTGCGACGCGGAGATCGGGCCGATGCCGTACCCGGGGACGAGCCCGACGGTGGGCCGGATCCCCACGAGGCTCTGCGCGCCCGACGGGCTGATGATCGAGCCCGAGGTCTCGGTACCGACGGTCAGCATCGAGAGCGCCGCGGTGCCGGCCGTGCCGGAGCCTGACGACGAGCCGCTGGGCCCCTGGTCGGCGTCCTGGCCGTTGAGGACCTGGCCGGTCAGGTTGGAAAAGCCGGAGTGCTGGTTGCCGAAGCTGTTGGCGTACTCCGACAGGCCGACCTTGCCGAGGATGACCGTGCCGCTCGCTCGCAGCTTCTTCACGACGCCGGAGTCGTCCGCGGGGAAGGAGTTGCGCAGCGAGTAGTTGCCGTTCGACGTGTACATGCCCTTGACGTCGATCAGGTCCTTCAGCAGGACAGGGAGGCCGTGGGCGGGACCGCGCAGGTGGCCGGCGGCGCGCTCCATGTCCAGCCGCGCGGCGTCCTTCAGCGCGTCCTTGTTGAGCTGCGTGACCGCGTTCAGGCCCGGACCGCGCTTGTTCAGCGCCGCGATGCGGTTGATATAGGCCCGCGTGAGCTGGACGGACGTCAGTTCACCGTCTTCCATCATCTTCTCGGCCTGCAGGCCGGTCAACGTCTCGAGGTCGAGGACCGGGTCGGCGGCCATCGACGATGCGGTGTTCGCGGCGAGCAGAGTCGCTGCGGCCACGGCGCACGCCAACGCGCGTCGAGCGGGAATCGAACGGATCATCGCCGAGTTCTTCTCCAAACGTTTGGATGGGTTCGGATGCGTGAGACTGGCTGCGACCATCACCGCGCGCGGCTCCCATCCGGCCGCGTTCGATCGCCGGCGGCAGCCTATGCAGCCCCTCACAGCCGCGCCATGGACCACCGGTCCAGGCTGCGGAATCGAACGGTCCACCCCCGTGGCCCGGAGCTCGCTGTCGTCAGGAATCCCGATCGGGAGGAGCCGAGCCTTCTCCGGCGAGGCGGCCCGCGATTGCTCACAGCCGCCAGCGTCCGCGATCGCTTCGGGCACGGGCAGATCGTCTCGAGCGTCTCGAGCGACCCGGCCTGAGCTGGGGCAGACGCTCGGTTTGCCGGGGTGAGCGGTAGCCCGGTCTCCGTCCGCCCGTAGGGCAGCCGGGGTGTCTGCTGTCCGATCGGAGGAGGTCCGATGACCGTGCTGTTGGATCCGGCAGGGCGGCGCCGCTCCCCCGCGAGTTGCGTCCGGAATCCGGCTCGGCGGCGACCTGCGGGACCGACTTGCCGCTGCGCTCGAGCAGCTCGACCGCCTCACGGCGGAACTCCAACGGATGCGGCGCAGGCATGAACACTGATTCCTCGCTGCCAGGCCAGACGGCCCAGCGATCAAGTGTCCACGAAACAGTCCGGGGGAACTCCTGGCGATCCCGACAGCAGCTGCACCGCCGGCTACTTCTGGCCGATCTGGCCGATCGGCGCGCTGGTGCTCAGCAACGCGAAGCACGGCAGGGGCACCGCCACGGCCGCATTGCCCGCGACCCGCTACTAGCCGGCGCGCACGACGACTGCGGCGGTGTCGTCGCCCAGATGGTCGGCGATCTCGCCGAGGTCGCGGATCAGCCGCGTGGCGTCCGGCACCTCCTGGGCGGCGAGGAGTCCGGTGACCGTCTCGCGCCCGACCCGCTTGCCCTCGATTCGCGCGTCCTCGAGCCCGTCGGTGTACAGGCAGACCGACACCCCGTCGCTCAGCCGAAGGCGGAACTCCGGCCAGGCGTCGCCGAGTCCGAGCCCGATCGGGCTGGCGGGAACCTCGGCGTCCGGATCGTGCCCCGTCCCCAGCACGATCGGCGGCGCGTGGCCCGCCTTCGCGTACGTCAGCTCGGCCGTCCCGCCGTCGTAGACGGCCGCGATCACCGTCACGAAGTGGGGCGGCAGGTCGCGAACGAGCAGCCTGTCCGCGCGCGCGAGCGCATCGCCCGGCCCGTGCCCGGCCGCCATCAGCGTGCGGAGCGTGTAGCGGGCCAGCGCCGCCTGCGCGACCGAGGCGCGGCCGTGGCCGGACACGTCGCCGAGCAGAATGCCGACGCGCTGCTCGCCGAGCGGGAAGACGTCGTAGAAATCTCCGCCCGCCGCCGGCCCATCGGCGGGCCGGTAGGCCGCCGACACGATCAGCCCATCGAGCGCATCCGGCACGGACGGCAGCAGGGCGCGCGAGAGGAGGCCGATGTCGTCGAGCAGCTCGGCGCGCTGGGCCTCGAGCGCCGCCCGCTGCCGCGACTGCCAGAAGGCGTTGCCGGCCAGCCCGAGGGCGAGCGCGGCGATGCCACCCAGCGCCCACAGCACGGCCGCGGGCAGTGCCTCGATGAGCTCAAGGACGTCGCCGGCGAACCCCGGCGGCTGCCCAGAAGGCTCCGCAGCCTGCTGCGCAGGGCCCGGGGGAGCTCGTCGCTCGACCGCCGCCGCGAGCTGCGGCGTCACGACGCGACGGGCGGCGCCCGACCGCCGCGGCGAAGGCTGCCGGGAGACCCCGGGCCGCCCGGTCGCCGTCCGGCGTTCCATGCCGGCAGGGGCCGGCGCGGCGCGAGACCCGGGCGGCGACGGCTCGGTGACGGGCGCCGCCGGCGCGCCGGGCGCCGGCCCGTCCGGCACCGCGGGAGGGGCGACCGGCGGGTCCCCCGGAAGCTCTGGGACCTCGCGCGCCGGCACGTCCGGGAGCTCCGGTAGAGGCACGTCCGGGAGCTCCGGTACAGGCACGTCCGGGAGCCCCGGCGCCGGCAAGTCGGGAAGCACCAGCACGTCCGCGGGCCGGTCCGTGACGGGCGGAAGCTGCGTCAGCGACGGCGCGGCCACGGCCGCCGCCACCAGCAGCGACGCAAAGGCGATCATCCGAAAAAGAGTCCCACCAGCGTTACATCGGCCGTGACGCCGAGCGCCTAAAGGCGCGGTCACTTCGCGGACCGATCAGCTCGGGGCGCTCTCCGTGCCCCACAGCGCCGCGCCCACCGCGCCCGCGTGCGGCGTCGCCGCGACCTTCATCGGCGCGATCGGCCACATCACGCGCTTTCGCTCGCCGCGCAAGCTCGTCGGCTGCCTCGGACTCGATCCCAAGGTCCGACGTCCTGTTCACCACGTCGGCTCCCGGCGACATCGTCGCCGACCACGCCACGATCGTGACCGGGCGCCGATCGCCAACGAAGCGTGTGGCCATCGGGCGCGGCGCGGCGCGGCGGCGCCCCGGGCGATCAGAGGTCAGACGAGCGTGCGCGTGCCGTACGCGATGAGGCCATAGATTACGCGCAGGTCGAGTTCACGTTCGTTCTCAGTGACAAGCAGGCGTCTCGATCAGCGCTCCCCGGGCGCCCGCCCCGGACGATACGCAGTCGTCCACGACGGTGCTGGGGTTGCACCTGCTTTCGGCAAGTGTGCGGGCGTCCGCCTCACACACGTCTGCGGACTTCCGAGCCAGGCCAATCTCGTCACCGGAGAACGGCCGCGCCTACGCGCCGAGGTCCCGATCAGCGGGCACGGAACCCGCCGTTAGGCCCTTGTGACGGGCCGGCCCTCGGAGGGCTGTACCAGCACCCAGCCCTGGCCGGAGAAGCCGAGCTGGAAGCTCTCGCCGGAGCCCATCCCGATCAGCGACTTGGCCTGCACGTCGGTCTTGAGGTTCGTCGTCACGCCGCCCGACCACGCGATCGCGGCCTGCGGGTCAGCGAAGGTGGGGGCCTCGGAGACGTCGAGGCGCAGCGGCTCGCCGTCTGACACGAGTGCCACCAGGCCCGTGCCGCGCAGGTGGATGTTGAACAGACCGCCGGCGAGCATGCCGGCCGTGCCGCCCTTCACGCGCGTGACGTCCCAGTCGATGCTCGCCTCGAAGGCGAGGATGTTGGTGCCGTTGACGCTCAGCGAATCGTCGTCGAGGCGTAGCACGTGGACCAGCATCGCGTGGTGGGCGAGGAACAGCTCGCCGGAGCCGGTCGCCTGCATCAGCCGCAGCTGTTCGCCGGTGGCCGCCTTCTTGAGCAGCCGCCCGAGCCCGCCGCCTTTGTGCTCGAAGCGCACGTCGCCCTGGTAAGCGACCATCGACCCGTTGCGCGCCATCACCGATGTCTCGGACAGCTCGATCTTGAGCAGCCGCGGGTTCTGGGGCGTGAACGGCTCGCCCGTCTCGACCTCCCGATAGCGATCGAGTGGTGCACCCATGTCCGCCATGGGCTGGACGTTACCGTCCCTGGCCGCAAGTCTTGGAGTCCCCCGCTTCGCCGGACAGGGTTGTGAGCTGTCCCGGGTTTCCCCAAGCGCGTGTTAAGTCTGGCCGGCTAGGCGAAGCCTTCCTGCGGCGTCGCTGAACGTAACTACCTGCCGTAGGTAAGGCACACCGCAGTGTGCGGCCGCCTGCTAAACCCGGCTCCGAGCGTCGTTGCGACCTCGCCGGCCTTGCTAGAGATGGGCGCCGACCTCGACGATACGCCTGCTTTCCGGCATAAGCGAGCGTCTGGCGCACGCCGGCCGAGGCGCTCGCAAGTCGTCCAGGGCGAGCGTGGGCTGGGCGCTCGCGGTGGCGCCCCTGCACCGGGCGTTTCACCGGGCGGGTATTACGGGACATCAGCATCCCGCGCCACGTCGACGAAACGGCCGGCAACCGCTTCGCGCGACGAACGCGCCCGGTCGGGTGGATCGCGACGCGGAGCTCGACGCGTGGCTGCGCTAGACCAGTTTCGGCGGTCGGCGCCAGGGACGGTCCTTTGCGGGGACGACGCGGCCTGGTTAGTCTGGGAAGATGATCAGTCGCGGGGAACCCTGCGGCGGACGTGACGTTGCTGCGCCGCCGGCACGGGTTGGTCTGCAGCGGCCAGCTGGTAGCCGAGCCGCGCCGGTGGTGGGCCAGAGCCGTGGGTCGTCCACGCTGCTCGGTCTTCAGCGGACGATCGGCAACCGCGCCGTTGCCGCCATCCTGCAGCGCGAGATCACCGACGTACCCTTGGCCAAGCGCGTCACGAACACGGCGACACTGTTGGCCGCCGCGACGCAATTGGCGGGTCTGATCGCGCAGGACAGGGCCGAGGCGGCGACGCGGAAGGTTATTGCCGACCACGCCAACGACACGCCCTGGGACGTGATCGAGGCCGCGCTCCGGGCTGCACTGGTAGCGCGACACGTGCTCGCCGTCCTGCGCGACGCACAGGTGGGCGTCAGTGGGCAGCTGACCTACGGTCCGAACGCACCTCGGCTTTACGCTGCGGCGGGCGACGCCCTGGCGCAGGTCAGTGCGCTCGCCGCCGATCCGGGCAAGGTCATCGAGTGCATGGAAAAGATGTCCTGGGGCCTAGGACTGCCATTCCCGAGGAACGTCCAGCTGGCCACGGTTGGCGGCGGGGCGGTGAAGCGTCGCGGGGCCGAGGTGGAGCTGGCGCAAACGATGAGCGGGCACGCAGCGCTCGCGGACATTCCCGCCGGCGAGGCGTGGAAGCTGCTGATGGACGCCGACAAGCAACAGGACCGCGGCGCGTACGGCTTCGAGAACGAGCGTGGATACATGGCGGGCATGATGCGTGCTCTCAAGGTCATGCTCGACACCCTCGCTGAGCCCTTCACCGCTGAGCTGTACAAGAACCTGCACGACGCAGCCATCGAAGGCGTGAGCCAGCGCGGGACCGGGGAGGCGTTCGAGAAGGGCTACCGCACGGTCGGCGTGCAATTTGGCGGTGTGCTCGGGAAGACGTTCACGATCGACGGGCTGGGCCGTCTGCGTAAGGCCAGCGAGTGGACCGACTGGTTTTCGATCGAAGAGTCTCAGGACGAGTTCAAGCAAGACGTCGTCACCGTCAAGCACCTCAAGAAGACGGCCGAAGAGTGCGCGACGAGGGTCACTGCGATCATCGAGCGCTACAACAAGGAGATCGTCGAGGTCCAGGGAAAGGACGCCAAGCTGACCGCGATCCTCAAGTGCTGCCAGGACCTTGAGCTCGCGCACACGTTCACCGACGGGAACCTGCGCACGACCGCATTTCTTGTGCTCAACCGGCTGCTCATCCAGAACGGGATGAGCCCAATGGTTCTGGGTGACCCCAACAACCTCGACGGGCACACGATCGAGGAACTGATCCCGCAGGTCCTCGAAGGCCAAGAACGCGTCCGGGTGCTACAGAGCCGCGAAGGCCAAGAGCGCGTCGGGACGCTCGAGCAAATCGCGGTCTAACTAAGCGGGCCTCGTCGGGCGCCACTCGAGTGCCGCGCAGGAGGCGGGGATGCCTCCGCGGTAGCTGTCGCCTTGACTGGTGACAGCCATGGAGGTCTCCTCGGTCGGCGTGGGTCAAGGGCGTGGCGGGTAGGGTCCGCACTAGGAAAGCCGGCGCTCCGGTCGTCTTGGGGGTGAAGTTCATCGCGGGAGTTCGATCGTGATGCCGCTGCAGCAGAGGTAGACGAGGGGGATGACGGGTGTGGCGGAGTGGGCGCCGAAGCTGCGGTGGCTGATCAGGCGGATGCGGCTGTTGAGGCCTTCGAGGCGGTCGTTGGAGGCCCGAGGCGGATGGCGGCGAGGATGCCGGCGCGGTGGCGGCGGATCGTGCGCGCGAGCTTGACGAACGGGACAAGGCGCGAGCGCGATGCCCATGTTGGCCCAGCGAAACTCGTCGAGTTGCCCATCTGCAGGAACGTCAAAGCGACAAAATCCTCGCCGATGTGAGTGAACGGCTGAGGCGGATTCGCGTCGAGGTCCGCCTCGTGCACTACCAAGGACTGAGCTGCATCAGCGACCCGTCACGGAACAGTGTCGCCCCAGGGCGCCGCTCCCAACCAAGACCGGAGAACCGACAAAAATGCGCGCTTCATGTATATCCCCGTCCTTGGCTGTGGAGCGGGCCCAATGCCACCGCCCGACGTTGGTCGTCACGGCGCTCGCCGCCGGTCCGCTTCATGTAGAAGTACCCAGCCGCTCGGGAGGGATCGAAGATTGCAGCAGAACCTGAGCTTTGGGGAGGTGACGGAGCAGCGAGCGCCACGCGCCTCTGCAGACTGTTCGGGTCCTGCGTGCGTCGTCTTGTCGCGCGTAGCTAGCTACCAGACTCGTTGACCGCGACCGAAGCTCCTGGCCGCCGACATTATGAGGTGCTCGTCGGCGCTTCGCCTGAAGCCGCCTTGGCGGCATGGTCCGGCTCAACGTTGCCGGGAACGGCGGTCCAGCCGTCTTCGACCGAGAGAACGGTCTTCCACGCCGCACGCGCCGCACGCCTGCGCCGAGTGTCCCGCATGCGCTCGACCCCGCCCTTCGACCAGTCGAAGACTTCGCCAACAGACCCGAGACCCGGCAGGAAGAAGTCGCCGACGTCCCCGACAGCCGACCCCCACTCAGTCCCAGGCGCTCTCTCGCGGCCCGTAAAGTGAACGCGCCGCCAGCGCTTCCCCACGCGAATTCTGACCGATCGGCGACGCAGCTTCGTCTCGAGATCACGTGGCGAAGGGGCACTCAGGATGGGGACTTGCTCTTGCGGATCCGGCGTCCGCTTGTGAACGTCGTACACGCGAACCTCGCCCGTGTTCATCAAGACGAGCCAGGCCTCGCGTGACCGTTTGCGGGTGAACAGCCATCCGAGCGAGGTGACCGACCGGGCGTAGCGGGCAAGCCGGATATGGTCGATGCGAAGCGGCGTCTCAGTGTCCACGCCCAACCTTCCTTGTTCGGCGACGGGTTGTCCGACGTTTACCGAACAGGATCCCCCGACGCAGCGCGACCGTCAAGATCATTCGAAGGGCGCCCCAGCCGGGGCAGCGCGGGACTCGGCGCGGGCGTCATCGCCATAGGCCGGGGTCACGGTCACCGCGAAGTGGACGCCGCGCGCGACGGCGCGTTCCTGCGCGGTCGCCCACGACGTCATGGCGGTCGGTCTTGACCTTGGCCTCGGTGATCGCGCGCAATTCCTTGCTCGTCGCCACCACCACCTGCGCGACATGCGGCTCCATCCGGCGTTGCTGGCACCCGACCGCCCGCGCGCACCCGCCCGTTCTCGCAGCTCGCGATCTCGCAGAAATCGAGATGCACGTCTAGCCCGATGAACCGCACCGACTCTCCTTCGACGACACTGTCACCGCGGGAAACAGGCGGGCGAACGACAAGAACGGATTCGTGCTCACGGCACAACCGGGCGAGTCGCAGGGCGGCCACAGAGGTAATGTCGGGCTCGCGGCCCATCTCGAGCTCGGCCTGCCCAGCCACGTTCTCCCACAGAGCCCCTCCCGGTGCGCACGACGCGAACTCCACGCCCGGACGGCGCCCTCGAGCCGTGGCCCGTTCAGTTTCATCCCCGGAGGGTTGTGAGAGGTCCACCATGAGCCGCGATTCGGTGCGGGCCGCGGCTCTGCCGCAGCAGTTGAAGCGGGTAAAGCCGTGGCCGAAGATCGGCTCGATCAGCTGCGCGCGCTGCATCGTAGAGGCGACGTTCCAGTCGCGGTTGGCGCGTACGCTGAGAGCTTGTTCGAAGCGGTGTCAGCTGCAACGGGCGCGAAGCGCTTCGATTCGCGCGTCGCGGTTGCCGGGACCAGCCTCAAAGCTGGTGTGCTCGCCGAGCAGATTCCAGAGCAAGTACGCGGCGAAGTCTTTGCGGCGGTACCCGTAGAGCGCGCTAATTAGCTAGCTAGACATCCTCGTCGGACTTCCGCACCGCGCTAGCACCGATAAGGGCCGCGTGATGCTCCATCACGTCGCCGACCTCCGTGTACGAGTACTTCTCCGGGAGCGTGTTGGACTCGCGGATCTCCACCTTACGCTGAACCCTCTCGGCGCGTCTCTTATAAGACCACAGTACCTTCGCGGCTTCCTTGCCGTCTCTCACTTCGAGTTCGCGCGCCAGATGCGCGACGCGGCGTACGAGCTTCATGCAATGGGAAATGCTCGCGTGCTTCCAATCCTCGGCCTCGAGCTCCTCAACCCACCGCATCGCTGTTGCGGCATCCGTCTGCGCAAACTCGATCCTCATGCCCTTCTCGAAGTTGACCCGCTGGAGCATGCCCGCAACAGCGCGATTGCCAGCCGAACGCTGGAGCGCGAGGACCGCCTGCTCGCTAACTGACAGTGACTGGCTCGCCGCATGCGCGTGGGTGGGCTGTTGGTACGAGGCTCGTTCAGTCCGTGTCGCGCGGGTCACGGTTCGTCGCCACACGGGTGGAGCCTAATCCAGCGTCGACCGGGGATGACGACCAATGTTCGCGCGCTGACATCCCCGTATTCCGCCCGAACGCAGGCCGCTGCTGGTCTCGCATGCGCTTGCCGTGAGAGAGGCGATCGGATGTCGTCTCGGGCCCGTCGAGCCACGGCGGGTCGGCGGGCGGGCTTTCAGGGCGTGCAAGCGGTCGGCAGCGGCACACACGGCGGCGGGCGGGAAGGCACCCGCGCTGGGTGATCTCCCGGGCGATAGTGCCCGCCGGGCCCCGGCGTCGTCGCTTCTTGTGGCCCACCTGCTTCTCCGTGTGCAACGCGGGCAGACGGCCTGGCTACCGCACGCTCAAGACAAGACCAGCAGCGAGGACCTGGGCTCGGCGCGCTGCTGCCGGCACGCAGCGGGCGGCGGTCGCACGTTCCGTCGTAAGCGATCGATGGATTCGCGTCGGCTGGTCGCTCGCGCGCACGGTCGCGGGCACGTCTCGCGTTCAGCGAAGCTCGGGGTGGATCATCCAGACGTTGGGCTCCCAGTAGGTGACGATGTCGGCCTCGCGGTCGACGTTGAGGGGGGCGAGGCCGTGGGGGAACACGTACGGGCCGGAGTCCGGGAAGGCGAGGCCGGTCCATGCCTCCCAGTCTCGGATCGTCCCGGTGATGCGCATCGACTGAGGCAGTGCGGTGGCGACGCGCGCGCCGAGCCGTTCGTGAAGGCCCATCCAGGGATCCAGCAGCTGGCCGTCGTCACGACGCCAGGCGACGTAGCGCTCGATCGGTGTGAGCGGATAGCGCTCCTTCCACGACGGCCGGACCGGGGCGATCAGCCGCCGCAGCTTCTGGCGGTCCGCGAGTTCACGCATGCCCTGCAGCAGCTCGCCGGCCAGCCCGCGCTGGCGGGCCGCCGGAGCGACCTCCGCTGCGAACGCGCAGAGGGTGTCAACCGGGTGACTCGCGCGGCGGTCCGTGACGACGCGCTGCAGGGCATCGTCGATGCCGTCGGGCAGGGTGCGGTCGTCGCCGTCCCAGGTCAGCGGGCCGGTGTGTGCCTCGGCGAGCACATGATCGGCGGCGTCGTCATAGAGCGCGAACTGGTATTCCGGCAGCTCCTCGAGCAACGGCGTCCACCAGTCGTCGAAGACGTCGCCATGAAGGTTGTACTCGGGCCAAACGGCGTCCGACGGGGGTCCGCGTTCGGCGAGGTCTGGGCGTTCGGCCCACGTCAACAGGCGCACGGTCACGCTGTGCAGTGTGCTGCTTGGCACCGTCTCACGCTGATGGAGGCTCGGCGCCCGTGACATCAGATCGCCCGCGGGCATCGCGTGGCCGCCAGCGACGCCTTCGTGACCCGCTACCACGCTTCCTTCATCGAGGCGGGAAGTTTGTAATCCCGCCGTGGCGTCGCGGTCGCGGGCGTGCAGAGATCGCCCCCCACCGATGTGCGGTGTGCGAGGTGTTCCTCCTTGGAGCGGGCGGGCAGCCGCTAACGCCCGGGCCCGCGCGCTCGGTCAGGTGAGCGCCGATCCTTTCTGGGCAATCTTTCACCGGCGCGAGCGTTGGAACACGTAGACGGCGCGCGCCCCGGCGCGGACTTCAGACCACCGGACGCGCGCGTCGTCGCACAAGCGGGCGCCCGCGAGGCCGCTTGGTCACCGGCTTACGTGTGCGCTCTGACCTCACCGTTGATCACGGCGGGGGACCCTTCGACCAGGTCGGCAACGTTGTCCTCCACCCAGTCGGCTGCGGCGCTAACCGACGCCTCCACGCCGGCCCGCTCCTCGCAGATCGTGATCGTAAACAGCGCGCCGCCGCCCCCGTCAACGAGGTACCACGCCAAGAAACCAGGCACTTGCTGGACGACCGGCACAAACCCCTCCTGCACGCGGCGGGAGAACTCCGCCACGTTGCGGCCGTTGTACTGACGGATCGAGACGTACATAGCCTCACCTCGTCGCATTGGGCCGAGCCCAAGGACCCAGCAGAGCCGCGAGTATCTAGCACCCCGCGCCCGCGCCGCGCCGATCCTGCTTGGTGTTGTAGGCGTGTGGACGAAATCACCGCGGGACGTCGCAGTCGTGGTCGTCGTCGCAGCCGCCGAGCGCCCGATGGCTCATCGGGCTGCCCGACCGTGCCGTCGTCGCAGCACGGCTCGAGCTGCTGCCGCACCTTGGAGCCGCGCTGACGCGTCGAGAGTGCCCACCCGAAGCGGGCATCAGTGGGCGCAGCCACCGTACGAGAGCGGCTTGGTCGATGAGCGCCTCAGCCGGGACACCCGCCGGCCGTACGCCGTCGAACGCTCGAGCGCGATCCTCGAGGACGGCATCGACGTTCCAGCCCCAGCCTTCGCACCGGCCTCCGGTGTCGAGGCGAGCGATGTAGTGGCTGGGCGCGGCGTGCTGGTTCAGCAGCGTGACGGTGGGGACCGCGGAATCTGCATCGTGGCGGACGGTGCGCACGGTATCGCCGGCGCCTGGGGCCACTCGGGTGCTGCGTGCTCGTGCTGCTCGACGCCGTCGACTGTGAAGCCGACGCGCTCGATCGCGGTAGGTGTTGACCACGCGACTACTGAAGATCCTCAAACGGAGCCTGCGGTCTGGCGATTCCGACCGCTCTGACTGCTTGCGGGCGTCGCGATCGGGGTCGCCGCTGTGCTCTTGCTGCAAGGTGACGAGCCGCCGGCTGAGGCAGACTCCGAGACCGCGAGCACGGAGGTGCCGCCCGATCTCGCGTTCGAGCTGGCGCAGGCATTCCGACCGCGGCTGCTGTTCGACTCGAGCGAGCGCTGGCCACCGCTCGTCCTCCGGCGATTCTTCTCCGAGCGGCCGCGCCACCGGCTGTGCACGCGCACGGGTGGCTGCGAACGCATCGCTGGTCTCGAGGCCTTCGCGGAGAAGGTCAGCGACTCGGGCGCGTTCGGGGACGAGAGCTACCTCGACGTGGCCGGCGACGAGCGGCCGTCACAGTTCCGCTCGCCCACGCTCGCCGAGTGCGCGGCCGAGCCGCCGCTCATGGACTGCGACATTGGCCCCTCGACGGCCATGTACTACCGCGCCAGCTGGGCCAACAACCGGTACTACGTCGACTACTGGTGGTTTCTGCGCTTCAACGACAACACGCCCGACAGCTACGACCACGAGAGCGACTGGGAGGGCGTGACCGCGGTCACGGCACCGGGCTCGAAGGACACGCTCGACTACGTCTCCTTCGCCTCACACGAGGGCCGCTTTCGGTATGCGGCGGGCGAGCTCGAGCGCGGGCCCGACGGACGGCCGTTCGTGTACGTCGCGAACGGCAGCCACGCGGCCTACGCCCACAAATGCGACCGGCCGCACTTCCTCTGCCAGCAGCTCGTCCGCTACAAGCGCCTGGCACAGGTACCGGAGCGGCGCTTCGACGGCGCGCGGCCGTGGGGGCGCAACGAGGACGCGGACTGCATCTCGGAGGCCACCCCGGAGGACAACTGCCTTCGAGAGCTGCCTCGCGTCGACCTCGGCCAGCCGCTGCGGTCGTGGACGATCTGGGGCGGGCTGTGGGGTGCGTCTTGCGGCAAGCGCTGTGACCGATCGGGTACCGACTCGCCGCGCTCGCCGGGCCGCCAGGACCGCTACGGCTCGCCGTGGTGCTCGGTCAGCGCCCGGGGGCGTCAGTGCGACACGACCCCGCTCGGGTGCGACGCGTGGCTGGGCCGCTGGTGTCGGTCGCGGTCTGCGTGCCGCCAGCCCGCCCCGAGAGCCTGGCGGCATCCTCGGCCCCGGTGGTCACGGTGGACGGCGAGCGCCGCTCCTACAGCGCCACGGCCGGTGTCCTGCAGGTCATCGGCGGCCCGCTGACACGGGCCCGCTCGGTGACGTGCGCCTGCAGCCGGCGGGCCAGGAGCCGGTCGAGCCGACGGACGTGCGCACGTTCCGCCCGCCGGACGCGTAGCTCCAGGGGAGATCGCCGTCCTCACCGCGAGATCTCGGCCATGCGGCCGCGGATGCCCGATCGCGCAATGCACGGGCGCACACGCGCCCGGCTTGGGGCTGCTCGCCCGGCACAGTCACGCCCGTCCGCACGATCGACGCCGGCGTCGCTGGTCTCGCCGTGTTCAGGCGACGGGCAGGAAGCGGTCCAGCGGGAGCTCACTCGTACGCGACGACATGCTCCCCTTGGCTTCGAGCAGCACGCTCAGGACCTTCCCGTGGACGAACCAGGTTTCGTACTCCTTGAGTAGCCGCCGCTCTTCGTCGGTCCAGTCAGTCTCTGGGACCTTCTCCTCGTTCGCGACTGTGTCGAGCAGCTTCAGCAGGGTCGGCTCCTGGTCCAAATCGTCCGCGAGTGCGGGCCAGCGGAGTCGCAGCGCGACCCACCGCGCCAGCCCGAGCAGCTGCTCGTCGTCGAAGCGGACGTCGCCGCCGGCCGCCACGTAGACCTGCAGACGGAAGATGTTGTGGAACCGCTTCGCCTGGCGGGGGTTGAGCTCGAGCCAGTCGACGGCGGTGAGCTCGGCGGTGTCGACCTCGGGAGATTGGCGGACGTCCTCGAGCAGAGCGGCCGCGGCCGCGTTGTCGGTCGGTGCGGGCGTGCCTTCGGTGAGCAGCGCGCGAAGGCGGTCTCGGCTGGGCTGGGGCACGCCGACCGAGAGCTGGACGATCTTGCCGAGGAACTGAAATCCGAAGTCCGGCGCCAGTGGGCTCTTCGCCCGTTCGAGGCGACCGATCGTCTCCGCGTAGGCGGCCTCAATGCTGGTGGCGACGATCTCGCGGTCGAGCCCGAGGACGAACGCACAGCGGTCGGCGCCCCGCCTCCGGCGCTCGTCGGAGTTGAAGATCTGGCTGATGGCCTCCACGACCTCGACCAGGTGGGCGCTGCTGCAGCGGTCCAGGTCGTCGACGAACACGACGAGCGCATCGTCGTCCCCCGACGTCACGGTCCGCGTCAGGCAGGCGATGTCGTGGTCGGCCTCGCTGGTGAAGCCGAGGAACTGCTCGTAGTCGGGATGGCTCGCGTGACGCTCGACCGCCCGCTTAAACGGATCGGCGACCGCCTTCCAGTACTGGGCCACGACGGCGCAGCTGGCGGCGATGAGGCCGAGTGTGCCCGCGGCGCGGCCACCAGGCCCCAGGTCGGCGGCGGCCAACGCGATGACGGCGGCCGCGGCGACCAGTAGCGGCCAGGCGAAGCGCAGGAGGAAGCGCCAGAGGCCGAGACGGACCCACTCGAGGCGAACACGAAACCGCAGTCGCGCGGCGATGCCCTTGCGCTGCTCGAGCGCCTGGTCGTAGATCGCCTTCGCCATCGCCGCCCACAGGCGTTCGCTGCGCTCGTACTTCCAGGCATCGAAGCGCACTGTGGTCCACCGCCGATTCGGCGTGACACCCGGTGGCGGCTCCCGCAGCTGCTGCTCGAGCTGCCGCATGACGGACGACTTGCCGGCGCCCCACTTGCCGGTTACCGCCACCGTCAGGGGCAAGGCGGTGTTCTCGTCGTCGAGCAGCGCGCGCAGCGCGCTCACGAGCGGTGTGAACCCGAGCCGGTCCTTCGGCGTCGGCACGTCGGCGGCCGTGGCAGCAACGCGTTCGCGCGGCGGCGCGGGCGGTGGCGGTGCGTCGCCGAAGATCTGCTCGAGCGGCTCGTGGATCTCCTCTTCGAGGGCGCTGAGAAAGCCCTGTGCCTGGAGCTGCTCGCGCAACGTCGGGTCCAGTCGCGCGAGCCCGGCGATGACCACGCGCCCATGGAGCTTGTCGCGGTCGTCGGCGATCGATGCCTGAACGCGCGCGAGCCACTCCACGACCGCCAACGGCGGGCCGAGCTGCGCATCCAGGACCATCGAACGGCCCAGACCGTTGGCGTACTCGGGGTGCACGCGGAGCAGTGCTGCCACGATCGCCGCAGGTGTGCTCGCGTCCGGCAGCTCCTTCATGGCGGCGTGCACGCTCGGCGTGAGGCGCAGCGGATTTAGGGGTGGATCGTGAGGGGCCGGGTCGGTCATGATGGCGCGACGTTCGTCACGCGAGTATCCCCGGCACCCGAGGCCACGGCAAACGGCCGACCGGTTACGAAAGTCAAGCGCCGGCGGCGTGGCGGGCGTGGACCTGGGCGCGAGGGTGCCCAGTTCCCTGTACAAGGCTCGACGACGCACCACGGCGCTCGGCCGTCTCAAGCCAGGCGGCGAGACGTCCGCGTTCGCTCCGTTCGTGCTGCCGGCGCGTTCCGATGCCGCGCGGCACGCCGCGCAGCGGATGTGGGCGAGAAGGGCGGTGGGGCATGTCGTTCATCCCGCCGACGCTAACCGTCGAGAGAGCGCGATCCTGCTCGTGCCGGCGGCGGCTCCCAGGAAGGCAGCTGCGAAGCGGTTCGCACCGGCCTCGCGCCGGCGCGGCTGAAGCGGCGGCGACAAACTCCAGTTCCAGGGCGGCCTGGGTGGGCGAGCCGCGCGGATTCGGTCGAGCGGATTTGGCGCCTCCTGCCGAACCGATAGTCGTCGCGGCCCGGTCCTGCGGCCGTGGGCCAGGGTCCCGTCCGGAGCCGGGTTGAGGGTGCCGCCCGCGGCAGCCCCCGCGGCGTCGATGCGTCCCGCCCGAGGTCAGAGGCTCCTTCTCGTGGTGTTCGACGTCGGGTGTTCCCTTGGTCTGGTTGTTTTCTTGTCGGGGGTGGGGCGGCCGGCCGGTGGTCGGCCGCCCCTCTGACGATCGCGATTCAGCCGCCGCCGAGGCGGTCGATCATGGCGTCGGCGTCGCGTAGCAGGGCGGTGCGCAGCCCGCCGTCGAGCTTGTGTTCGCGCTGGACGAGGACCTTGAATTCGCGCAGCTGGCGGATGGCCTTGGCCGTGTCTCCTCCGGCGGCCGACTTGGCGGCGGCGTTGAGCTGGTCCGTCAGCCTGTTGCGCTGCCCGTTGCTGGACGCGAGCTGGTCGATCAGCGCGCGCATGTCCGCAAACGATGTGTCGGTCGTGAATGTGAGCATCCTGGTGCCGGTGTTCCCGGCCACGTCCGTGCTGGTGACCACGAGCGTGTGCGCGCCGAGAGCCAGTTGGTACAGCCTCAGGGCGCCCGAGGCGACGGGTCGCCCGTCGAGCGTTGCGGTCGTGGAGGCTACCCCGCTGGTGGCGTCGGTAGCGCCGAGCACGAGAGTCCGGGTGAGCGAGTCGCCGTAGGTGGCGCCTGCCTCGATGCCGGCGACAGCCGGCGCAGGGGCGGTCTTGTCGATGCTCACGGTCAGGGTGCCGCCGGGCGCGACGGTGCCGGCGCTGTCGATCGCGCGGTAGCGCGCGGTCGTTGTGCCGTCGGCATCGATCGTCGCTTCGCCGGCGGCGTTGGTGTTGGTCCAGGTGGTGCCGCCGTCGAGCGAGACCTGCCGCGTCCACAGCGGCGCGCCGCCGGTGTCGACCTTGACGGTGACCGGGCTCGTGTACCAGCCGTTGGCGCCGTTGGGCGCGGCGGGTGCGACGATCGCGGTCACCCTCTCGGGTGCGGTGATGAACTGCACGGTGCGGACGAACACCTCGGGCTGCAGGTCGTCCGCCCACTCGGTGACGAAGTACAGGTCGTGCACCCCGCCGGGGTCGTTCACCGCTCCCGACGTGAACCACTTGTACTGGCGGTTGAGGATGCTGGTCGACCCGGTGTACGGGATGTTCTCGACGGTCGCTAGCACCGGGCCAGTGGGTGAGTCGGCGTGGACGGTGAACTTCACCCCCGCCATCCGGGTGGCGATCTCGACGTTGATGCGGTCGATGTCGGCCACGTTGATGCGCGGGAACATGAACCAGTTGCCCGAGCCGGGCACGAACAGCTGCCCGAAGAACAGTCCGACTCCTTCGCCGCGCGGGTAGGTGCGCGCCTCGTAGGTGCGCGGGTGCAGGACGACGCCGTCCTCGCCCAGCAGCGGCTGGGTGCCGCCGGCGCCGCCCTTGTCGGTGTAGGTGGCCTGGATCACGTGGTAGACGTAGGCGCCTGGGCCGTGGGCGGCGTCGCGGCCGGGGACGAGCACGCCGGTGCAGTCCGCGTTCGGCGTCGCCTCGGCCATCGGGTGCGCGTGCTCGTTGTGGCCGAGCGAGTAGGTGACCGTGATCTTGGTGCAGTCGATCGCCCCGTCCTCGGGGTCGGTGACCTGGACCTTGAAGGGGATGCTGTCCCCGAACTCGGAGAACCGCCCGTCGATCGGGGTCGTGAACTTGACCGTCGGCCGGGTGTTGCCCGCCACCACTGACAAGCTCTGCACGGCGGACGCGCCTTGGTCGTCGGTCACCGTCACGCGTGCCTGGAAGTTGCCGGCCGTCGTGTAGGTGTGGGAGACCGTGGCGCCGCTGGCGTCGGCCGTCCCGTTTCCGTCGAAGTCCCACGAGAACCGCAGGGCATCGCCGTCGGGGTCGGTGGTGTTCGAGGCGTCGAACTCGACGGCCAGGGGCAGCGCGCCCGAGTTGGCGCTCGCCGTCGCGCGCACCCGTGGCGTGCGGTTGCCCTCGACGTAGTCGATCCGGTACAGCCCGGCGTCGTCGTTGCTCGAGCCCCAGCCGTTGCCGTACTCGAGCACGTACAGCGCGCCGCCGGGGCCGAACTCGAGGTCCATCGGCTTGCTGAAGAACTCGGTGCCCAGGAACCGCTTCATGTCGACCGGCGTCTTGAGGTCCTCGGCAAAGCGCGTGGTCTGGATCCAGTTCGTCGTCCAGTCATAAAAGAAGCGCCGGCCGTCGAACCACTCGGGGAACTTGGTCTTGGACGGGTTGTCCGCGTCGTACTGATACCGCGGACCGGCCATCGCCCCGCCCCCGAACAGCTCCGGGAAGGGCTCCTGGCCCGTGTAGCTCCAATAGATGGTCGCCGGCTGGGCGGCCGGCAGGTCCACCAGTCCCGTGTTGTTGGGCGATTCGTTGACCGGGTCCGCGCAGTCGAACCAGCCCCCCTTCGGGGTCTGGGTGGCGAAGTCCCAGTCGCGGTAGGGGATGTTGTTGGCGATGCAGTAGGGCCAGCCGAAGAACCCGGCCTGCGTGATCAGGTTGACCTCCACATGCCCGGCGGGTCCGCGCTCGGGGTCGCCGAGCACCGCATCGGGCCCGTAGTCGGCCATCCACAGCGCGCCGGTGGCCGGGTCGAAGTCGCCGAGCGTGAACGGGTTGCGGAAGCCCATCGCGTAGATCTCCGGACGCGTCTTTCCCTCCACGCCCGGGTAGACGCCGTTCGGTCCGAACAGGTTGCCGTCCGGGATGTCGTAGCCGCCCTCCGGCCGCGGCCGGATGCGCAAAATCTTGCCGTTGAGGTCGTTCGTGTTCGCCGACGTCTTCTGGGCGTCCGCGCTGCTCTGGCCCGGCCGCTCGTCGAGCGGCGCAAAGCCGGCGGCGGCGCAGCAGTTGGTGTTGTCTCCGGTGACGATGAACAGCAGCCCGTCCGCCGTCATGCGCAGGTCCCCCGCGCTGTGGCCGCCGCCGACGCCCTCGGGATGCTGGATGTCGATGATCGGCACCTCGGAGGCCGGGTCGAGCGTGCTCTCGTCCGTCAGCGTGAACCGCGACACGCGCGAGATGAACGAGGTCTGCCAGTCCGGCCGAGAATAGTGCAGGTAGATATGCCCGGTGCTGTCGAAGTCCGGCGCCAGCTCGAGCCCGACGAGGCCGAGCTCGCCGGTCACCCGGACCGCGACGGAGCCGGCGACCTTCGTGCTCTGCGTGCCCGGGTCCCACACCTTGACGCGCCCGTCGCGCTCGATGTAGACCACGCGCCCGTCCGGCGCCACCTTGATCCGCATCGGCTGCGTCAACCCCTCGCCCTCCAGCAGCACCTTCTGAAAACGCGCCTCGTCCGGCTCCGGCGGCCCGGTCTGCGCCGGCGCGGCGGCCGGCACAGCAACCAGCGTCAGCACTGCGGCGGTCGTCACGAGGGCGTGCAAACGCCCGCTCATGAACCCCTTCATGGCTCCTCCCTGCCCCGCATTTCGCGCCAGACCAGCGAACTTTTGGCTGCGGTCCGGCAAAACCATTCGGGAAGCTACCGAGTACTAGGTAGGCTGTCAAACCAGGAGTCTCGCGACGAGCCGAAGGTTTTCGACGGTGCTAGAGAACGACGGATCAGCCACCACGACCAAGGGCCGCGCCCGGCGCGAGCAGCTGCTGGAAGCGGCACTCACCGCGTTCGCCGCCCGCGGTTACCGCGGGGCGTCGCTCGCCTCGATCGCCGGCGACGTCCGAATCAGCCAACCCGGGCTGCTGCACCACTTCCCCTCGAAAGAGCACCTCCTCGTGCGCGTACTCGAGTACCACGAGGGCCGCAACACCGAACGGATCCAGGCGGCGACCGCGAACGCCTCGCTGGCCGACGGTCTGCTCGACCTCGCACGCCACCACGAGGCCAACCCCGAGTTCATACGCCTGTTCGTGGTACTGGCCGCCGAGAGCGTCGATCCCGAACACCCCGCCCACGACTGGTTCGTCGAGCGCTACCGGCGCATCCGAGCCTGGCTGCGCACCGAGGTCGCAGAGGAACAGCGCCGCGGCCGGATGACAAACGCGATCGACCCGGACACGATCACGCAGCTGCTCATCGCCGCCCTGGACGGACTCGAGCTCCAGCATCTACTCAAAACCGACGAGGTCCAAATCGCCGCGCCCCTCTCCGCCCTGCTCGCCCTGCTCCGCTGAACGACCGGCCGCGATCCGAGCCGGAGCATTCGCTCACAGGGGCGCCTAGCCACGATCAAGACGCGATCTCCGTCTGCGCCGGCGAGGCCAAACCATGACCGCATCATTCGTGATCCATGAGGACCGCCGCCCGGCGCCGGGCGCCTGTTCGCCCTCGCGCTCGGCTCGAGACGCTCGCATTCACGTTGGCTGCGACCGTCTCGCAGCGCAAGCGTCAGACCTCCGTTCGGGTTGCGGTCGGAAGCGTGCGACGAATGTCGCCGCCGGGCGGGCCCGCCGGCGACTCGCGGGGCCGGTAGTCGTGGCGCCGTAGAATCGGCGGGCCGTGACGCCGCGGGGCACTGATTGCGGTCTGGCGCTGTTGGTGACGCTCGGTCTCGTGAGCGGCCTGGCGACCTGGTTTGCCGGGTCCCCGGGCGGCGCCTGGGTGTTCGGCGCGCACGCGCTGGCGGGCACCGCGCTATCGCTGCTGCTCGTGTTCAAGCTGCGTCGGGTGCTGCCGCGCGTCGGCGCGCGGGCGCGCCGCGACCCGCGCACGCTGCACGGCCTGCTGGCACTCGGCCTCGTATTGGCCGTGCTGATCAGCGGCATGGTGTGGTCGACCGTCGGCTGGGTCGGGGTCGCGGGCTACACGGTCCTGTTCTGGCACGGCCTGCTCGGCGCGGTCTTGGCGGTCGTGGTGCTCGCTCACGCGCGGGTGCGGGCCAAACGCCCACGCGGGCGCGACCTCGCTGACCGGCGCCAGTTCCTGACGGCGGCCGCGGTCGGCGTCGGATCGTTGGCTGCGTGGCAACTCCAGCGTCCGGTCCAGCGGACGCTCGGTCTGCCCGGCGCCCGGCGGCGCTTCACCGGCTCGTACGACGCCGGCTCGTTCACCGGCAACGCGTTCCCGGCCACATCGTGGGTTGCCGATCGACCGCGGCTGCTCGCGGGCGGCTACCGGCTGACCGTCGCCGGACGCGTGCGACGGCCGCTCGCCGTCACCGCCGCCGAGCTGGACCGCGGCGACGCGCTGACCGCCACGGTGGACTGCACGGGCGGCTTCTTCTCGACCCAGCGCTGGCGCGGCGTCTCACTCGGCCGCCTGCTCGACGACGCCGGCGTCGAGCCCGGCGCTCGCCATGTGCGCGTGATCTCGCGCACCGGTTACCGCTGGAGCTTCGGCCTCCGCGACGCGCGCGCCCTGCTGCTCGCCACGCATGTCGGCGGCGAGCCGCTCGCCCACGGCCAAGGCGCGCCGTGCCGCCTTGTCGCCCCGGGGCGCCGCGGGTTTCAGTGGGTCAAGTGGGTCGAGCGCGTCGAGGTCCATGACGATCCCGACCCGAGCGCCGTCGCCTCGACACTGTGGAGCAGCTTCACCGCCGCGGGGCGCGGCGCCGCCTGACGGCGGCGGGCGAGTTCCGTCAGGCACCCGACGCCGGCGCTCCCGCAACGGCGCTCCGCGAACGACGCGAATGGCAGCAGCCCCGGCTCCGGTGCCCGGGATCATCGACAGTCGTCTTGACCGCCCGCCGGCCGTGGCGCGTGCCTGCGAGGACGGCAAGCCCGGTCGCGTCCGCTCGTGGCCCCGGACGCCGCGTGGCCCGCCGTTAATTGCGGTCCCGCAGCGTGCTGCGAGGCGGCTCGGCCGCTGGTGCGGGAAGCGGCGGCGGCTCGCTGAACGTGACGGGAACTTGGCTGCGGCTGAACACCGCCTCGCCCCGCGGATCCGCGGACAGCTCGATCCACATCGGGACCGGCTGTATTACGAGGCCGCGATCTCGCACCGGCTTCGAATGGAGGGTCTCCCAATCGATCCGCCGGACCGGAATCGCCACCGGTGGCCATGCACGCCTGCGTTCGACCGTGAAGGGGGCGGCGCTCTCGCGGAGGGGCGGGAGCGGAATCGTCCGTGGGAGCGCCAGCGGCCCGAGGGCCTGCCGGCCGTATGCCGCAACCGTTGTTAGCCGGGCGTAGCCCTCGCAGTCGGCCGGCGACTCCGCCGGGCAGCGCACGATCGCGTTGATGACACCGTCGCCGTTCCGGGTGGGGGTCACGGTGAATCCATGCCGGGCCGCACTGGGCTCGACGCGCGGGCTGCCTTGACAGAGGTCGCCGAGCTTCGTCCAGGGATAGCGGACGCCGTCGCACCACATGCCCTTGACCGCGAAGGGGACGAGGGACCACTCGCCGCCGCCGACGATGCCGCTCAGTAGCGAAGCGTTGGGCGCGTACTCGACGGGCGGTCCGAGGGCCAGTGAGGCGACGTCGGCCCGCCGTACCGTACGTATCGTTTTCGCGCCGCGATCGCCGACGCTGATGCCTTGGGAGTCTGCGGATACGAAGACGCCTTCGAGGGGCTTCATGCCGGTCGTCCTGACGAACTCCACCTTGGCGCGCAGCAGGTGGACCGGGTCGTCGAACTGGCGAGCCAGCGTGATGAAGGCGGCAACCGCGATCACCAGCGCGGCCAAGCGGAACTCCGACACGTCGCGCCGGTCGCGCGGGGCGAAGCCGAAACCGCGCCACCAGTAGACCAGCAGCAACGGCGCGGTCAGCCATGCGAGCCCACCGCCCGAGAACGGGAGTGCCAGGACCAAAAGCATGATGGCAATCACGGCCGCCACGCGGCTGGCGACGCGGAACACGCGGCGGTTCCCATCGACCGGATCGCTGGCGGATCTCTGGTCGACCGGCGTGGCCGCCCGAGGCACAAAGCGCCCAGACAAGCGAGATCGCACCGGCGGATCCGGTCCAGGAGCGCCCTGACGAGGCGTGCGTCTTCCGTCGCGTCGCCCGAGCCGAATGCGCGGCATCCGGAGCACCCGGTAGCCGGCCCGCTCCTTGGCACGCGTGAACGCGACCAGCACGATTGCGAGGATCCCGAGAATGAGTGCTGGCAGCACCAGCAGCCGCACGCCTACCGTCAAGAGCATCGTCGTCGTCATGGCGGCGACCGCCTCGTCGGCGGGGAGGCCAGCGCGGGCGAAACGTAGCCACATCACCGCGCCGCCGAGGACATAGATAAACGCGACGATGCCCGCAGCGGCGCCGGCGACCGCCGCTACCGCCTGCGCCGAGTCTTGGAGGCGTCCAAGCGCCAGCACGCTAGCTTTCGTGCGGTTCCCCGTCTCGGTCATCACGGAGGACACTCGCGCGTCGACGCCCCGGGTGCAACTGCACCAACGAACCGAAGCTGGCTGCTGACCGGTCAACTGGTCTTCATGGCCGGAGAATTCCTGCCTGGACTGAGTGCCCTCGACTCCTCGGCACAGATCCTCGCGTGGCCCTCGTGTTTGGCTACGCCCAACAGCTATTCACACGTTTCGTCGACCAACGCGCCGCGGTGCTGCTCGAGCAAACCGGAGGCCGCGGCGCGGTGACGCGTGCGCGGCTGGTTTCACCGGTCGCGGTGTCAAGCCAGTCGGCCGAGATCTGTGCTCGATGCTGGTCGAGGTCCCATTACGATTGCCACACGGGGCCTCCTCACGCTCCACGGTTCATTACCGGCACGCGCGCCTGAGCTGAGGAGGTCCCTACACACGCGCCAGGACAGAAGCCCGGCTCATGCCATCTTTCGCCTGCTTGCGACACTCACGCCCCTCTTGGCTCACGCTCGCGCCGCATGAGCTGGACGAGCTCCGGCCAGGCTCCTGCAGCTGAATCTCCAAGCGCAGCTATCGGCGCGTCCGCGCTTGGTGTTCCGGAACCACCGTGGGCCACGTCAGGGACCGCGTCTCGACGTCGGGCATGACCCGGCGTGTTCGGGGGTGGCCACAAACTTTTCCGCCGACAACGGGCGCACATGGCGCACCGTCTACGACGGGCCGAGCAACGGCCGCGCATCGGTGCCGGGCAGCATCCTCGCCGGCAGCGAGCGGGCGCAGATCCGGCTCGGCATCAGCGACGGGTTCTCCGAGCGGCGCGGCGACATCGCGCCCATTCGTCGCCCAGGGGACACCGCCTCGAGTCCAGATCCTGACGCCCCAGACCGCCGCGCTGGTGCGCTCCGGCGAGCGGACCGTGCTCACCGGGAGCGCGTTCGACGACCTCGACCGCCAGCTCCCCGGCAAGGCGCTCACGTGGTTCGCAGGCAAGAAGCGGCTCGGCAGCGGAAGGCAACTACGCGCACGGCTACCGCTAGGCGCGCGACAGCTGGCGCTCGTCGCGCGCGATCGCAGAGGGCGCAACGGGCACCACCAGACTCCCGCTGCGCGTCGAGGCTCCGCGGCTGCGCATCGTCGACCTCGACGTGCCGCTGAAGGTGAGTAGAAAAGCGCGCATGGTGACCGTGCACATCAAGACGTCGGCGGCTGCCGTCCTCACCGCCGCGCGGCGGCGCGTCCGAGTCGGCACGAAGCGGACGAAGCTGACCATCCCCTTACCGGCCAGGCCCGCCGTCGGCGTGCTCCGGATTCCCTTCAAGCTCTCCCCGGCCGGCCGCGCCGTCCAGGGCAACGTGAAGGGCACCTTCTCGGTGGCACGGACCTGAGCGCCACCACAGGCCCCGACACCCAACGGCTATGGAGCAGCCCTCAAAATCCGTCGCGCGGTGGCCCGAATCCACCCCGGCCATCGGCGTGGCTGCGAAACGTTGTCTGGCTCCTCACGCCGGGCCATGCCCGGGCCGAGCGGGAGGCTGATCCGGGTCCGCTGACCGGCGACCTGAGCGTGGGGGAGGGGCGCTCCGCCGCGCCCCTCCCCCGTGTCGCCTAGTCGCTCCCCGGCGGCACCGCCTGCATGACGGTCAGCGTCACGCGGTTGTTCCGATAGGACACGCGGAAGAGGTGGCCGCCCGTGTTCAGGACACGCCCCTCAGGGATCGCGTGGAAGCTGCCGCTGATCGACCTGCCGCTCATGATCGTCAGCACGGTCCCCGGGGTCAGGGCTCCGCGCACGTCCACCGACAGCTCTCCCGCCAGCACCAGATCGCCCGCGGCCCGGACGCTGGTGTAGTCGTCGTCGCTCCGGACCGTCGTCGCGAAGCGGCCGTCGCGGGCGATACGCACGTCTTGGCCGGCGTTGAGCACATTGCCGGCGGCGACGGACACGTCCTTGATCCGGGCCGCTTCGTCGGGCGAGAGACCGGGCTGCAGCACGCCGCGGTCGACGTCGATGCCGCCGGCCACGGTTCCGCTGCCGCCGAGGGTCCCGCCGGCGACGTCGATCGGGCTCGCGTGGGAGCCGACGACCGAGAGCTTGCCGCCGCGGACCGTGCTGGCACCGTGCCAGGTGTCGGCGCGGGTGAGGAACAGGGTTCCGGCGCCGCGCTTCGTGAGGCTCCCCTCGTAGACGCGCGCGTCGCGTGCCTGCTCGCGGCGCGTACCGGTGGCGAAGTCGAACTTGTCGGCCTCGCTCGCGTTGGCGGGCAGCCCGTTGGTCCAACCCTTGGCGACCTTCGTCGACTCCCAGGCGGCGTCTTCCGCGGCGTCCTCCTGCCGACGCGCCTGGATGGCGACGTCGGAGATGTTGTTCGACCAGACGTCGCTGAATCCATGCGTGTCGACGTCGAACGACCCGATCAGCTGGCCCGGGCCCCTGATGGCTTCCCGCAGGCTCGGCGTGTGCCAGCCGTTGCGCCGGTCGGGAACCTGCACGATCTCGCCGCGCGTCGGGTTCGGGACGGCCGTGCCCGCCGTGTCGTTGATCGTGTTGTTCTGCCGGCCGGTCGTGAACATCGTGTACAGCGCCTGCGTGTTGGTCATGTACGGGAAGCGCTGCATGATCAGGTTCAGCTCGGCCGCCGAATGCGGGCCGGCCATCGAAGTGCCGGACGCGGCCCGGTACGTCGCCCGCGGCATGCCGTCGACGACCTCCACCCAGGTGCTGTTGATCAGCCTGCTCGGCGCCGTCACGCAGGACCACTTCGCGACACCGCACTGGTTGAACTCCTGCTGCCCGGGAACCAGGACCGACCCGTCCGCGTTGAACGTGCGCCCGATGTTGGGGTTGATCCCCGACGTCGTGTACCAGCGCCCCTCCAGGTCGGGCAGGTAGTACGGCGCGGCGCCGCGCGCCGTCGGGTTCGCGACGCCGCCGTTGCCGGCGGTGAACTGGATGATCGTGCCGGTGCGCGCGACCTCGATCGCGCCGTTGAGCCAGTGGCTTGTGTTGCCGTTCGCGTCGGCGACGCCCTCCGGCGTCGACAGGTACCTGAACGCCGCGTTCAGGCCGAAGCTCGCCGGGCCGCCGGGCGGCGGCTCGAGGGTGTTGTAGTTCTCCGTCGGCGGCGCGCTGCCCCAGCTGCTGGTGATGATCCTGATCGGCCTGCCGTTCGCCGTCCGCGCGGCGTTCACCGCTCGGTAGACGTTGCCGAGGTAGGCGTTGTCCGGCGTCTGCGCGGCGGTCGCGGTGTCAGGCACCAGGCCGTAGAACACGCCGTCCGTCTTGTGGGTGTTGCCGGTGTACACGTCGCTGTTGAACGCGACGCCGTGCATGTTGGCCTCGGGGCCGAGGGGCGTGGTCTCGCCGACGCCGTCGCGGCTCGCACCGACCGTGCCGCTGACGTGCGTCCCGTGGCTGTCGTTGAAGGCCGGGTCGTAGAACCCCGGCGTCGGGCCCGTCTCGCCGCCCTGGGCCACGACCGAGAAGTAGCGGTCCCCGACCGTGTAGTTCGTGTCGAGGCTGCCGTGCTCGCGCATGTGGCCGAGGAAGTAGCCCGAGTCCACGATGCCGATGTTCATCCCCGTGCCGGAGTAGCCGGCGGCGTAGGCGAACTCCGCTCCGATCGACAGCATGCCGTTGTCCCGCAGGAACTCGGGCGTGCGCCAGCTCGCCGGATCGCCGGCCCGGCCGGGATCTCCCGCGTAGGACTCGATCGGCGGCGGCGGCTCCGACAGCTGAGCCGAGCGCCGGCTGCGCCGTCACCCCTGCGATCAGCGCTGCGAGCAGCGCCACCTTCACGTGCTTCCTGGTCAACACACCAGCCTCCCCCCGGTGGATTGGTCCGCATCGACTGTACTCCACGCTCCGTTGACTGGGCACGGCGGCCGGAAGAGAATCGGCCGGACCATGCCCGCCTTCGGCGCCGTTCACGCCCGTCTTGGGCTCATCGCGACGCTGTTCGTGCTGGCTGCGGTGGCGTGGTGGGCGACGGCCGACCGCATGCGCGGGATGGACGACGGCCCGGGCAGCGACCTCGGCGCACTGGGTTGGTTCCTCGGCGTGTGGGCGGTGATGATGGCCGCGATGATGCTGCCGCTGATCGCGCTCGAGAAGACCGTGCCCTGGGGGCGGGCGGCGACGTACGGGACGGCCGCGCTCCTCTTGATCCTCGCCGTCGCCCTCCTCGCGGATCCGGCCGCGATCCCGGGTCTGACGATCCCGGGCGGCGATGCGATGTCCGGCATGGCCACGGCGGGGCGGTGAGGGGACCCGTGCGCGACGACTTCGTGCCGTGGAGGATCGCGGGCACCTACCTCGAGGCATGCAACTGCGAGGCGATCTGTCCGTGCCGCCGGATCGGCGGCCGGGGCGGAGGGCGTTCGAGCTACGGCGTCTGCATGGGCGCGCTCTCGTGGGCCGTGACCGACGGGCACGCGGGCGAGCTCGAGCTGTCAGGACTCGGCGCGGTCCTCGCCTGCCACTACGACGACGACGAGCCGCGCTCGCCCTGGACGTTCTTCCTCTACGTCGACGAGCGCGGTGACGCGCGGCAGTGCGAGGCGCTCGCCCTGATCCTCACCGGCGAGCTCGGCGGGACACCCCACAAGCACTTCCCGTGGGTCTGGAAGGAGAGCCGGCCGCTCGGCTGGCGGCCGGCCCCGATCGAGATCGAGCACACGCCGCGCCGCGGCTGGTTCCGGGCGGGCGACGAGGTGCTCGTGCGCGTCCGCGAGCCGGTGGAGGACCAGGAGCCCGTGACCTGCGTCATCCCGGGCCACCACCGATCGGGGACGGAGCTTCGCGCCGACCTGCTCCGCGTCGCCGAGGACCCGCTCGCGTTCGAGTTCGACGGACGGTGCGCCTACCGGTCGACGTTCGAGTACTCGTCCACGGTCGAGTAGGCGCGTCAGCGCGCGTACAGGCCGCGCGTGGCGCTTACGGCGCCGAAGCTTCGCGCCGATAACCGGACCAATGTCGCGGATCGCGATCCTGGTCCTCGCGCGCCATCTCGGCGCGTGGCTCGCGGTGCTCGGCGCCGGGCTCGTCGGCATCGTGGCGCTCACGGTCGGCGACCTGCGGGACGAGGCGGCCGAGCGGCGTGACGCGCAGATCGCGTTCCTGGAGCTCGCGGAGGACACGCGGCATCTGGACCGCCTCGTGCTCCAGTCGCTCGCGCGCGGGCGCGCGGACTCGGAGACGTTCTCCGAGGTCGAGCGCAACGGGCACGCCATCGACGCCCAGCTCGCGCGCGACAGCGTCACCCGCGACGGCGCCCAGATCGGCGTGCAGAAGCTCGTCGACGCCCTCACGAGCTACCGCGCGGTGGCGGAGCGCGTGCTGGCCGCACTCGGTCACGGCGACCGTGTCGGGGGAGGCGCCGCCGCCGCCCTGCGCCCGGCGTTCGACGAGGTCGAGGCGCGCCTGGCCGGCATCGAGGAGGAGCGCGCTCGCCAGGCATCGGACGCGGAGGAGCGCGCCACGCTGCTCTCGACGCTCTCGGTGCTGGGCCTGCTCGGGCTCCTGCTCCTGCTCGTCGTGGTCTATCAGCGGGTCCGCCGACGCGCCGAGGTCGCCGCGTCGGAGTCCGCCGCGCTCGCGGCCTCCGAGGCCCGCTTCCGCGGCCTGATCGACGACAACTCGGACCTCGTCCTCCTGCTCGGCTCGGGCCATGTCGTGCGCAGCGCGAGCCGCGCGGCGCGCGACCTGCTCGGCTACGACCCGCGCGAGATCGAGCACCGGCCGATCGGCGACCTCGTGCACCCGGACGACCTCGCGCTGCTGGCGTCGGTCCACGGCGGGCGCCACCGCCGCCTGGAGATCCGCATGCGGCACCGCAACGGCTACTGGCTCGACGTCGAGGCGCTCGCGAACGACATGAGCGCCGACGTGCACGTCGAGGCGCTCGTCCTCACGGTGCGCGACGTCACCGAGCGCAAGGCGTTCGAGGAGCAGCTCCGCCACCGCGCCTTCCACGACCCACTCACCCAGCTTCCGAACCGCGCGCTGCTGTCGGACCGGCTGCAGCAGGCGCTCTCCCGGGAAGGGCGCTTCGAGGACCAGGTCGCCGTCCTCTTCGTCGACCTCGACGAGTTCAAGACCGTCAACGACACGCTCGGCCACGCCAGCGGCGACGAGCTGCTCGTGCTGGTCGCGAGGCGGCTGCGCTCGTGCCTGCGCTCCGCGGACACCGCCGCGCGGCTCGGCGGCGACGAGTTCGGGATTCTGCTCGAGGGCGTGCCCGACGTCGACCACGCCGTCGCGGTCACGCAGCGCATCCTCGACGCATTCGGCGAGCCGTTCTCGATCCGCGGCCTGCCGGTCCCGCTGCGCGCGAGCGTGGGCGTCGCCATCGGCGTCGCGCAGACGATCTCGGCCGACGAGCTGATGCGCAACGCCGACATCGCGATGTACGCGGCGAAGCGCGCCGGCAAGCGCGGTCACGTCGTGTTCCGAGCCGACCGCCATGGCGAGCTGGCCCGGCGGTTCCCGAGCGAGGGCGCCGTCGATCCCGACCGTGTGACGTGGTTCGAGCGCAGCGAGGAGCAGCGCAACGAGGTGCTCCGCCTGCTGCGCACCGACGGCGCCATCACGCCGGTCTTCCAGCCGATCATCGAGCTCGCGTCCGGCGAGCTCGCGGGGTACGAGGCGCTCGCGCGCTTCCCGCACGATCCCGACTCGCGACCGCCGAACGCGTGGTTCGCGCAGGCGCACCGATGCGGGCTCGGCGTCCAGCTCGAGGCGCTCGCCGCGGAGGCGGCGCTCGCCAGCCGCGACGACGCGCCCGGCGGCTACCTCTCGATCAACCTCAGCCCGGCCGCGCTCCGGGACGACGAGGTGCTGCGGCGGCTCCCGAGCGACCTCGACGGCGTGGTCGTCGAGATCACCGAGCACGAGCTGGTCGCCGACGGCGAGCGGCTGCACGCCACGCTCGAGCGGCTGCGGGCGCGCGGCGCGCGCGTGGCGGTCGACGACGCCGGCGCCGGCTACGCCGGGCTGCGGCAACTGATGATCCTGCGTCCGGACCTCATCAAGCTCGACCGCGGGCTGATCGAGGACGTCGCCGGCGACGAGGCCAAGCAGGCGCTGGTCGAGTGCTTCGTGCGCTTCGCCGAGCGGACCTCGGCGCGCGTGTGCGCGGAGGGCATCGAGTCGCTCGACGACCTCCGCGTTCTCGCGCGGATCGGCGTCAGCTATGGACAGGGGTACGTGATCGCGCGGCCCGGCTTCGACTGGCCCGAGCCGACGCCCGAGGCCCGCGACGCACTAGCGCCGGCGGCGGTACGGGCGCGGCGGGGTTGAGTTCGGCGGCGGCACGCCGCGCTCGAACAGCAGCAGTCCCATCGCGACGCGCCGGTCGGGCGGCCCGTCGTTGCCGCCGCGCTCCGCTCGCCGCGCGGCCGTCTCGGCCTGCAGCTCGAACCCGTGGTCGAGGACCTGGTTGAGTGCCTTGACCAGCTCCGCGTACGCCTCCTCGTCGAGGTCCAGGTGGGAGCGGCTCACGTGCGCCTGCTCGTCGTCGAACCCGGTGCCCTCGGCGGCCATGAACGCGTCGCTCCACAGATCCCGCAGCGCCTGGCTGAAGAGCTTGCGTCGGGCCGAGACGGACAGCTGCGCCCACTGGCGGTCGTCGAGCATCGGGCGTGCGGTCGCCCGGTAGAAATGCTCCACCGCTCCACGTCGCGGCTCGGTCCGCACCAGCTCGCAGCAGCCGGCGTCGCGCAGCACGCGGACGTGGTAGCTGACGTTCCCGAGGCGCTCGCCGCTGAGCTCGGCGAGCTCTCTCGGGCTCGCCACGCCGCGCTTGTGGAGCAAAATCAAGAGGCGCTGGCGGAGCGGGTGGCCGAGCGCCGTGATGAGCTGCTGGTCGACCTGCTGGGTGAGTGTTTCAGTCATCGTCGAGGACGCGTCGGAGCTGACGCCGAGCGCGATGGAGCCGCACTTTAACAGTGCCCTCGGGCATTGCGAGCCGGGCAGCTATACGTTCGGTGGTCTGGTCGTCGCGGTAGCGGAGCGCGATGAGCTCGCGGTCGAGCGCCTCCAGGTGCGCCACGGCGGTCCCGACGGCCACGCGGTCGATTGTCTCCTCCTCCGGCGAGGTGACCGCCGGCTCGTAGCCCTCCGCGAGCGGCGAGGGCCGCCGCCGTGACGCGATGCGAGCGGCCTCGTGCTGGCAGATCCGGGTCAGCCAGCCCCACGGGGTTGCGGGGTCCCGGCACTGATGACGCATGCGCCATGCGCGCAGCACGGCTTCCTGCGCGACGTCCTGCGGATCGGTTCCGGCAGGCGACCAGCGGGTCGCCTGGCGGTGGCAGAAGCGGCTGACGGCGAGCCAGTCCCAGTCGCCGCGATGTTGGTTGGAATGACATTGCTAGAGCCTGAAACCATTTTCAGTGCTCAGCCGGTCGTTGTGGTCATGGGTCCCGCAAAGTCGACAAAACGCGCCGCAGAGTTGGCGCACGATGACTAGAGGAGGTGACCATGATCCGCATCGAGACGGTCGAGCTCCCGCTCGTCCCGGAGGCGTCGACCCAGAAGGGCCTGTGAGCCCGGACGCGCCGCCCGCGGCGGGCGGGCGGCGCCTTTCCCTGCGCCCGTCGGTGGAGCCGTTCGCCGGCTCGGACGGGCACGTGTACGTCTTGAAGGGCGGGTCGGCGGCGGAGTTCGTCATCCGTGACGCCGCGCCGCGCGAGCGGGCGCTGCTGGCGGCGCTCGACGGGCCCCCGCTGACGGTCGCTGAGATCGCCGCGCGGATGGGGGAGGGGGTCGAGGCGACCGAGGCCGCGCTGGCGCAGCTCGCGGACCTCGGTCTGCTGCTGGAGTCCGACGGCGGCGCGCGGCCCGACGGACGGTTCGACCGCCAGCTCGCCTGGCTCGAGGATCGGTTCGGGGACGGGCGCGAGGTCTTGGCGGCGCAGGAGCGGCTCGCCAGCGCGCGGGTCGCCGTGCTGGGCTGCGGCGGGCTCGGCACCTGGACCGCCGCCGCGCTGGCCTGCGTGGGCGTCGGCTGCCTCGTCCTCGTCGACGACGACCGGGTCGAGCTGAGCAACCTCAACCGGCAGATCCTGTACGGCTTGGCCGATGTCGGCCGCCGCAAGGTGTCCGTTGCGGCGGAGACGCTCCGCCGGTTCGACCCGGGTCTCGCAATCGTCACGCGGGCGGTGCGCGCGCGGAGCGCCGCCGACGTCGCTGATGCGATCGCGGGCTGCGACTTCGTGGTCGAGGCCGCGGACTGGCCGATGTACGAGCTGTCGCGCTGGGTCGACGCGGCGTGCCGCGCCCAGGGGATCCCGCACATGACGGCGGCGCAGCACCCACCGGTGGTCAGGGTGGGCCCGCTGCGGATCCCGGGTCGCTCACCGTGCCTGGAGTGCGTCGAGGCCGACGCGCGCGAGCGCTACCCGCTCGCCGACGAGGTGGCGGCGTTCCGCAGCGCACGCGTGCGCCCGGCGCCGACGCTGGGGCCGGCCTCCGGGCTGCTGGGAACGCTCGTGGCCACGGAGATCCTCCACGCGCTCACCGGCGCCCACCCGCCGGCGACGCTGAACCGCTCGCTCGTCTTCCGGCTCGACACGTTCGAGAGCCGGTTCGAAGACGAGCCGGACGTTCACTGCCGGCATCGAGCGACGTAGATGACCTTGGTGTGCCGCGTCTCGTCGAGGTCGGACAGCACGCCGGCGAGGTCCTGCCCGCGGCGCGCGACGAGCACGAGCCCGGCCTCGGCGAGCGCGGCGTCGACCGCGCCGGCCGGGTAGTGGCGCTGGGCGTGGACCGCGCGAACCCGCGGTGAGCCGCCGTCGAGGGCGAGCGCGTCGAAGGTCGCCTCGGCGATCTCCGCCGGCGCGAAGTCGGCCGTCGCGCGACCCTGCCAGACCAGCAGGTGGGATCGGGTCTCCACGACGGCCGGGGCGGCGAAGAAGCTCCGGTAGGTCGCGAGCGTGTTGAGGTCGAACAGCGCGAGCCCGTCACGGTCGAGCTGCGCCGCCATCCCGCTGAGCGCGGCGACCAGCTCGTCCTCGTGGAGGAGGTAGTTGAGGCTGTCGTCGACGCAGCACACGAGGTCGAACGACCCGAGCGAGCCGAGGTCGCGCAGGTCGCGCTGGTGGAGCGACACGCCGGCGCCCAGGCGTCCTCTCGCCCGCGCGAGCATCCCGCCGGAGCCGTCGCACCCCGTCACCCGATACCCCCGCGCGAGGAACGGCGCCGCGCTCTTGCCCGTGCCGCAGGCGACGTCGAGCAGCCGGCGGCCGGCCAGGCCGTGCTCGAGCACGAGCCGCTCCAGGATCGCCACCCAGCCCTCGTAGTCGTGGTGGGCGGTGAAGTCGTCGTAGAAGGGCGCCATCGCGTCGTACGCGAGCGCCGCGTGGTCGGGAGCCGTGAGCGTGTGCATGCGGGTCTGACCCCGCGGCACGGCGAAACCGTTCCACATCTCGTGTGCGCGCGTAGGGTCTTCGGTGTGGCCGGCGAGGACGCGTGTGCGTTCATCCTGGAAGGGGAGGTCGTCACGATGGATGTGGCGCGCCCGTACGCCGAGGCCGTGGCGGTGCGAGAGGGGCGGATCGTGGCTGTGGGGGCCCGGCCGGAGGTCCGTGCCGCAATCGGTGAGGATGCGCGGGTGGTGGCGCTGGGGGGCGCCGCGGTGCTTCCGGGGTTCATCGACGCTCACCACCACTACTGCTTCGCGGCGTTCAACCGGCGCACGCCGGACCTTCACCATCAGCCGGACACGCCGATGGAGGCCCTTCTGTCGCGGATCGACGAGATCGCCGACCAGCGCTCGCAGGGCTGGGTCCGCTGTCATGGGTACGACCCCGGAAAGCTTCGGGAGAGACGCCCACCGCGGCTCGCCGAGCTGGACGAGGCCTGCCCCGACCGCCCCCTGTTCCTGCGCGCCTACTCGGGCCATGAGGCGTGTCTGAACTCGGCCGGGTTCGCCGCGATGGGATGGAGCGCCGACACGCCCGATCCCGACCGTGGGGTCATCGTCCGCGACCGACGCGGTCGGCTCACGGGCGAGATCGTGGAGGCGGCCTGCTACCTGGCCGAGGCGCGGTCCCGCGATGCGCTCCTCGACGGGACCGAGGACGCGTGGCTGGCGGAGGCCGAAGACCACGGAAGAGAGCTGCTGGCGCATGGGATCACGCGCGTCGGAGATCCCGGCGTGCCCCCGTCCTTCGACACGCTCTATTTGCGGGCCGCCCGGGAGGGCCGGCTGCCCGTAACCGTGCATCGGATGCCGGTCGGCGCAACGAGCATGCTTGCCCCACGCTTCGACGATGCGCCGACGGGCTCGGGACCCAGAGTCGCTCCGGTCGGGCCGGCGAAGTTGTTCCTCGACGGCGGCGAGCGCTGCGCCATGTGCTTCTCCCGGTGGCAGGTGATGCGTGCGGCGGCCTCGACGCTTCGCCGCGCGATCGGCGGGGCGGGGCTCGCCGCGGTGCGCGCTGCGAGCCAGCGGTCGAGCTTTCGCCGGGGCCCGGACGGGCTGCTTCACCAAGGGATCCTGTTCTGGGACCAGGATGTGCTCGATTCCGCGGTAAGCCGTGCCGCCGAGCGCGGGTTTCAAGTCGCCCTGCACGCGGTCGGAAACGAAGCCGTCTCCATGGGGCTTGAGGCCATCGAACGGGCCGAGGGCGGTCTGGATCGCCTCCCCGGCCGCCCTCGGCTCGAGCACGTGATGTTCGTCGACCCACCGTTGGTCCGGCGGATCGCCGATGCTGGCGCGGTCGCCGTCGTCCAGCCGTTCTTCATCTACGACATCGGCGACAGCGAGGCTGAGGCTCCGCCGCCCAAGCCGATCGAGGTCATGCCCCTGCGCCGCATGCTCGACGCCGGGGTCACCCTGGCTGGAAGCTCCGACTACCCCGTCTCGCACTACGACGTCCTGAGCGCGATCAAGGCCGCCGCGACGCGGCGGACGCGGCTTGAGGAGACGCTCGAGCCGGACCAGGCGATCAGCGTCGAGGACGCCCTCCGCGCCTACACCCGAGGAAGCGCTCTCGCGCTCGGCGTGGCCAACGACGTCGGCACCATCTCAGCCGGAAAACGAGCCGACCTGGTCGTGCTCTCGCAGAACCCGCTCAAGATCGCCGCTGAGCACGTTGACGAGCTCAAGGTTCTGCGCACCTACCTCGCCGGCCAGCCGGCCTTCTCCTGCCGCTAAGTGCGCAGAGCGCGCCGAGCCGGACTGCGGCTCGGCGCGCTCGTGGCTAGTGGGCGACGGCGGTGCCGCCCGGCGTGCCGATCGTGAGATCGCTCTTCACGAGACGGCTCCGAGGGTGCGGCGGCGGCGCAGCCGGAGGCGGCGCACGTGCGTCGCGCTCGCAGCGAAGACGGCCAGCGCGGCGGCGACGGCGATCGCGATCGGCAGCAGCGGCGCGTCGTCGTCCACCGGGGCCGGGGCGGACGTGTCGGCGACCAGCGGCGCGGGCTCGCCGAACGACTGGTAGTACCGCTCCATCGCGAGCGCGGCGTCGTCGGCCGACGGGGCCTGGGCGGGCGCCTCGGCGACCTGCGATCCGGGCTCGCCCTGGTAGTACCGCTCCATCGCGAGCGCGATCTTGATCCGGCGGGCGGCGTCGATCGCGTCGGGGCTGCGGAGGTCCTGCCGCGGGGTCGACGTCGTGTCCGCGGGGCTCGACGTCTCCCACCCGTCGTGGATGTCGGTCGGCTGCGCGGCGGCGGGCCCGCTCACCGTGGCGCCGAGCAGCGCGACGGCGAGCGCGGTGACGATGGCGGGGCGGCGGATGGGGTGGGAGGTGAACACGGTTTGGCCTCCTGGCCGGGGTGGGTGATGGCCGGCAGCATCCGAGCGCCCGGTCTACGCCCGTTCTGCGTCCGGTCACCGCCTCCCGTAGACCGGCGGCGTAGACCGCGCGTAGACCGGCGTGATCCACCGTGTGGCCATGGCCGTTGATCGGGCACTGACGAGGTGATTGGGTTGGTCCGGCGCATGCAGATCCGCGTCCTCGGACCCCTGGAGGCCAGCGTCGACGACCGCCCGGTCGCCGTCGGAGGCGCCAAGCAGCGGGCCGTGCTGGCCATGCTCGGCCTCGAGGCCAACCGTGCGGTGACCGCCGACCGCCTGATCGAGGGCCTGTGGGGAGAGCACCCGCCGCCGAGCGCAGCCAAGATGGTCCAGAACTACGTCTGGCGGCTTCGCAAGCTGCTCGAGGACGACGGCGGCGCGCAGATCCTCACGCGCGGGCGCGCGTACGAGCTGCGGATCGACCGCGAGTACGTCGACGCCTGCCGCCTCGAGCGGCTCGTTTCCGAGGCGGCGCGCGCGGCGGAGGCGGGGGAGCCCGGGAACGCGGCCCGGGCGGCGCTCGCCCTGTTCCGCGGCGAGCCGCTCGCGGACGTCGCCGACGAGCCGTTCGCGACCGCGGAGATCCGTCGCCTCGACGAGCTGCGGCTCACCGCAGCGGAGCTGGCGATCGACGCCGACCTTGCTGCCGGCCGCCACCAGGAGCTCGTCGGCGAGATCGACGCGCTGCTCGCCCAGGACCCGCTGCGCGAGCGCGTCCACGGGCAGCGGATGCTGGCGCTCTACCGCTGCGGGCGTCAGGCCGAGGCGTTGGAGGCCTATCGCCACGCCCGCCACACGCTGGTGGAGGAGATCGGCGTCGAGCCGTCGCCAGAGCTCCGGCGCCTGCACGACGCGATCCTGCGCCAGGACCCGGCCCTCGACGTCGAGCCCGTCGCCGTCGAGCTCCCGCGTGAGCTCGACCCCTCCGCCGCCCCGCCGCTCATCGGCCGCGACGACGAGCTGCAGCGCCTGCGAGCCCGCTGGCGGCGCGCATCCTCCGGCGCCGGCGCGCTGGTCGCGGTCGTCGGCGCCTACGGCATGGGAAAGACCCGGATCGCGGCGGAGATCGCCGGCGAGGCCCATCGCGAGGGGGCGGCGGTGCTCTACGCCAGCGGCACAGGACCGCCCGAGGCCGCGCTGGCGGCGATCGCCCGCGCGCGCGAGTCGCGGCGTCCGGCGCTGCTGGTGCTGGACGACGCCGACCGCGCGGCCGCCGAGGTTCGCGCCGCGCTCGGCGAGGTCGCCCCGCACACGCTCGTGCTCGCGACGGGCCAGGAGGCGGCGGCGCTCGCGCGGCTGGACCCGCGCGAGTCGCTCGTCCTCGAGCCGCTCGCCGCGGACGGCGTCCGTGCGATCGCCGGCTTCTACGCGCCGTCCGGCGGCCGCGATGTGCCGGTCGACACGCTGCTCGCCACCAGCCGCGGCGTCCCGAGGCGGGTCCACGAGGCGGCGAGCGAGTGGGCGCGCCGCGAGGCGACCCGCCGCGTGGACGCAGCGGCGGACCGCGCCGCCGCCGGTCGCAGCGAGGCTCGCGCACTAGTCGACGAGCTGGCCGGCAGCGTCGTCGAGCTGCAGTCGACCCGGGAGCGCGCCGGCCTCGCCAGCCCCGCCGCCGAGGACGACCGGGTCGTCTGCCCGTACAAGGGCCTCGCGACGTTCGAGAGCGACGACGCCGAGTACTTCTTCGGCCGCGAGCGCCTCGTCGCCGAGCTCGTCGCCCGGCTCGTCGGTGCGCCGCTGCTCGCGGTCGTCGGCCCGTCCGGCAGCGGCAAGTCGTCCGTTGTCAGGGCCGGTCTGCTCCCGGCGCTCGCGGGCGGCGTCCTGCCCGGGAGCCACACCTGGACCCAGGCGCTGATCCGCCCCGGCGAGCGCCCGCTCGGCGAGCTCCGCCGCGCGACCCGCAGTCTCGCCCGCGAGCGGCGCGGCGTGCTCGCGGTCGACCAGTTCGAGGAGCTGTTCACCGCCTGCGACGACGAGGCCGAGCGGGCCGAGTTCGCCGCGGCGCTGGCGCGCGCCGCTCGCGGCGGGATCCCGGTCGTGCTCGCGATCCGCGCCGACTTCTACGGCCGCTGTGCAGCGTATCCGGAGTTGTCGAAGCTGCTCGGCGCCAACCACGTCCTCGTGGGCGCGATGTCCCGCGACGAGCTGGCGCGTGCGATCGAGCGCCCGGCCGAGCGCGTCGGGCTGACCGTCGAGCCCGAGCTCGTGGAGGCCCTGCTGTCGGACGTCGAGGGCCGGCCGGGCGCGCTCCCGCTGCTGTCGACCTCGCTGCTCGAGCTCTGGCGGGCGCGCGAGGGGCGCCGGCTGCAGCTCGCCGCGTACACGCGCAGCGGCGGTGTCCAGGGAGCCGTCGCACGGCTCGCCGAGGACGCCTACCTGCAACTCGATCCGGGAAGGCAGGACGTCGCGCGCGGGCTGCTGCTGCGGCTGACCGACGAGGACGTGGGCGGAGCCGTGGTGCGGCGCCGCATCGCCCTCGCCGACCTCGCGCCGGACGCCTCGGAGGTCGCGTACGTGCTCGCCGACCGCCGCCTGCTCACCGTCGGCGACGGCGCCGTGGAAGTCGCGCACGAGGCGCTGCTGCGCGAGTGGCCGCGGCTGCGCGCGTGGCTCGACGAGGACGTCGAAGGGCGGCGGCTGCACCGCCGGCTCGGCGACGCGGCACGCGCCTGGGAGGCCGACGGGTACGACCCCGGCGGGCTCTACCGCGGCGGCCGCCTCGCCGCCGCCGCCGACTGGGCGGCGGACCGCGACGGTGAGCTGACCGCCACCGAGCGCGACTTCCTGTTCGAGAGCCGGCACGCGGCCGGGCGCGCACAGCGCCGCCTGCGCATGGTGCTCGCGGGCGTGGCAGCGCTCCTGGTGCTGGCGGTCGCCGCCGGGGTCGTCGCGCTCGATCAGCGCGGCGCCGCGCGAGACGAGGCCACCGTGGCCGCGGCGCAAGGCCTCGGCGCGGAGGCCCTCGCGGACGACGACCTGGACCACGCGCTGCTGCTCGCCCGACAGGGCATCGCGCTCGACGACTCCCCGCGGACGCGCAGCAACCTGCTCGCCATGCTCCTCAGGAGCCCAGCCGCGGTCGGGGTGATCGGCGGCGGCGACCGCCCGACGGCGCTCGATCTCAGTCCTGACGGCCACACGCTCGCGATCGTCGACGGCGACGGCACCCTGAGGCTCGTCGACACGGTCACGCGACGCGACGCGGCACCGCCGCAGACGATTGCCGGCCGCGGCGTCGGAGGCGGCAGGTACCACGACGTGCGGTTCAGCGACGACGGATCCCGGCTGGCGATCGGCGGGCAGCAGCCGGTCGTCCTCGATGCCGGCACGCAGCGCGTCGTCACGCGAATGTTCACCCCGACGTTCACGAACGACTTCGCGTTCGCGCCCGACGGCCGGACGCTGTTCGCGACGATCGGAGGCTCGGCGCCGGGCAGCACCGCGATCCAGCGGTACGACGCAGTCAGTGGCCGTGCGCTGGGCGGCCGGCGGTTCGTCACCCGCCGCTACACGCACGGTCAGCCTGATGGTCTCGCGCGACGGCCGGCGCGTGGTGACGAGCTTCGAGGGCGGGCCGACGGTGATCCGCGACGCGCGGACGCTGCGGCCGCTGCGACGGATCCCGCTCGGTGGCACCCCGGCGGCATTGGGCCCGGACGATCGCACCATGCTGGTCGGCGGCGCCGACGGCACGGTGAAGTTCGTCGATCTGGTCACGGGGAGCGCTCGCGCCGCCTCCGGACGCCACGACGGTGCGGTGCTGCTTGCGGCCTTCAGTCGCGACGGGCGTTCGGCGGTCACGGCAGGCGAGGACAATCGCGCGATCGTGTGGGACGTGGAGGGGGCGGCGGCGATCGCAACGTTCGAGGGGCACGCCGGCCAGATCACGGCGCTGGCGATCGCCGGCGACGACCGGACGCTGTACACCGCCGCGCTGGACGGCAAGGTCCTGGTCTGGGACCTGCTCGGCGACCGGCGCTTCGGTCGTCCGTTCGACATCGGGCCCGACGACCGGAGCGAGCGGCCCGATCTGCCGACCCTCGGCTACGCGCTGAGCGCTGACGGGCGGACGCTGGCGGTCGGGCATCGCGACGGGACGGTCTCGCTCATCGATGCCCGGTCGCTGCGCGAGGAGCGGGCGTTCCGCGTCGTCCCACGCGGCCCGGTGCGCGCCCTCGGATGGATGGCGGGCGGCCGGCTGCTCGCGGTCGGCGGCGATCACGGCTACCTCGCGCTGGTCGACCCGCGCCAGGGCGACGTCGTCGACCGGTTGCGGGGCCACGCCGGCTCGCTGCTCACGTTCAGCTTCAGCGCCGACGGACGGCTGATGGCGACCGTCGCCTTCCAGGACACCGTGCTGGTCTGGGACCTGGAAGACGGGCGGCCGGTCGGACCTCCGCGCTCCTATGACCGGGCGCTGGACCCGACGGACGCAGCGCTCAGCCCCGACGGGCGGACCCTGGCGGTCGCCTCGGCGCTGGGCGTCGAGATCGTCGACGTCGCCACGCTCCGCCGCCGCACGACGCTGGCCCGGGATGAACCGACGAACGTCCTCGTGCGGTTCACCCCCGACGGGAAGTCGCTCGTGGTCGGAAGCCTCGAGGGCTCGGCGCGGGTGTGGTCGACCGCGAGCTGGCGGCCGGTCTCGCGCCCGCTCGCCGGGCACACCGGCGAGGTGTACTGGGCGTCGATCAGCCCGGACAGCCGCACGCTCGCCACCGGCAGCCCCGACGGCACGATCAGCCTGTTCGACCTGCGCACGCAGCAGTCGCTCGGCACGCCGCTGACCGCCGTCTCGAACCGGTTCGCCGCGCCCCTGTTCACGCAGGACGGCGCGTATCTGTTCGGCATCACCGACGCCGGCCGCGGCTTCCGCTGGGACGTGCGGCCGTCCTCGTGGGCACGGCAGGCGTGCGCCGTCGCGGGCCGCTCCCTCACGCGGGCCGAGTGGAACGACGCGCTGCCTGGCCGCGACTACGACCCCGCCTGCTGAGCCGCCCAGCGCGCGATCGCGTCCGCCCACTCGCGGCCCGCGCGGGCGAGCACGTCGTTGTGCGCCACGCCGCGGAAGACGTGCATCGTCTTCGGTTCGGGTGCCGCGTCGAACAGGGCCTGCCCGTCCATCAGCGGCACGATCTCGTCGCGGTCGCCGTGGAGGACGAGGAGCGGCGCGCGCAGGCGTTGCACGAGCCGCAGGCTCGGGTACGCGTCCGGCACCGCGGCCCGCGGGATGAACGGGTAGTGCAGCCGGGCCATGTCGCGGATGCTGGTGAACGTCGACTGCAGCACGAGCCCGGCGGGCGGGGAGTGGAGCGCCAGCTCGAGCGCGATCGCGCCGCCGAGCGACTCGCCGACGTAGATGACGCGGGCGGGATCGACCCCGTCCTGGCGACGCAGTGCCTCGAGCGCGGCCCGCGCGTCGAGGTACGTGCCCTGCTCGCCGGGACGGCCGGTGCTGCGGCCGTAGCCGCGGTAGTCGAACGCCAGGACGTCGAACCCAGTGCCCGCCAGCAGCTCGACGTGCGGGACGCGGTCGCCGATGTTGCCGGCGTTCCCGTGCAGGAGCAGCACATGCCCGAGCCGTGGGGCTCCCGTCGCCGGCACCCACCAGCCGTGGAGCCGCTCGCCGTCCTCGGTCTCCACATCGAGATCGGCGAATGGCACACCGGGCTCGGCGGCGAGCGCACCAGCCGGGAAGTACAGCAGCGCGTTGAGCAGCGGCCTGAGAAGATCAGCGGCGATGGCCATGGACCTCACCGTCATCCTCGCGGACGAGCCCGGCGAGCTGGCTCGGCTCGGCGAAGTCGCCGGCACGGCCGGCGTGAACATCCGCGGCCTCGCGGCCTTCACCGGGCAGGGTCGTGGCTTCATCCACGTGCTCGTCGACGACGACGCGGCCACGCGCGCGGTCGAGGCGCTCGAGCAGGCCGGCATGGGCGTTGCGGACGAGCGCGAGGTGCTCGTGGTCGACGTCGACGATCGGCCCGGCAGTCTCGGCGAGCTCGCGCGCGAGCTCGCGGAGGCCAACGTCAACGTCGATCTCGCCTACACGACCTTCGGCGGCGTGAAGATCGTGATCGCCACCGACGACCTCGACAACGCGCGCGCAGCGCTCGAGTAGGCGTCAGCCCTTCTTGTACGGATCGACGTAGACGTCGTCGATCGTCCACTCGCCGTGGTTGTCGAGCGCGGTGAAGCGGAAGGCGACGTCCTGGTCGCCCAGCAGCGAGAGCACGTTCACGACCACCGGCACGACCGGCGTCGGCGCCCACTCGTCGCCGGCCACCACGACGCCGACCGGCAGCGTGTGCCGCAGGCCGAGTACGTCGCGGAACACGACCGACACGCCGAGCGTCGACGTTACGGAGCCGGTGTTGCGCGCGAAGAAGCGCAGCGTGGGGTGCTCGACGCCGATGCAGACGTCGGGCGTGGTGGCCGAGGCGCCGGGCGGCAGGGAGAGCGACCGCGCGTCGCCGGGATCGCCGACGAAGAACGGCTCGTTGCCGGCGACCACGGCGGCGCCTCCGCTGAGCCTCCACCCGTCGGCGCGCGCCTCGAAGCCGCCGTCGGGAGCGGCCTGATACCAGGCGAGATCGAGCCAGGGCTGGAACGTCCGTGCGAGCGGCTGGTCGGGACAGCCGGCGGCGTGAGCGGGGCCGGGCAGCGCCATGAAGGCGAGCGCCCCGAGGAGAACGAGGAGGGCGAGGCCCAGACCCCTGCGCAGAGAGAGCATCGGCGGGAATAGTGCCGCGAAACTAGTCTGTTGATGAGTCGAACATGTGTCCATTGGATGGACACCGCGGGCCGGGCATCCGTGCCCGGCCCGCAGGGCTCGCGATCAGTCGACCCGGACGGCGATGATGTTGCCGTTGCCGACGATGTCGTCGTCGCCGGGGTCGCTGGTGCATGAGACGGAGGGCGAGAACACGGCGTTCGAGGTCGTGACCTTCTGGAGCGTGAGCGTCTCGGTGTCGGTGAGGTCGGTGGTGAACTGCGTCACGTCGTTGCCGCCGGGCACGTGCAGCGTGCAGGTCTGGGTCTGGACGACGCCGTCGTTGTCGTACGTCAGCTTGGCCGTGACGACGTAGGCGCCGGGCTGCAGGTCGGCGAGCGTGCCGATGACCGCGTTGTTGGCGATGTTGGTGGCGGCCGGGATCGGCGCCTCGAACGCGCGCGGCTGCTTGAGCATGAACGCCGAGGCCGGCGTGCCGCCGACGGTGTCGGCGTCGGTCGCCTTCGCGGCCTGCGGCACGGTGCCGAGCAGCGACTCGTTGATCTGGGCGCCGCCGAGCGAGTCGGGCTTGTGCTCCTGCGGGCCGAGCGACTTGTTCTTGATGTCGGCGCCGGTGACCGTGCTGTTGACGATGCTCGAGCCGGTGATCTTGAGCGCCGCGTAGCCGGTGCCGCTCATGGCGGCGAACAGCGCCGCGAACGAGACGACGAGCGCGGCGGACGGACGGCGGATGCGGCGGGCGTAAATCACTGCGGGCCTCCTTGGGCCGAGGGGTTGATGTCCGTTCAACCGGGCCGCCCGCGGTTTCTTACGGCGCGTCCGCGAACTGGTCGATCGGTCAGGTGCCTCGCGCGCGCGTAATTCGGGACCGGGGTCTGGGTTATGTGGAGGAACGGATCCCGACCTCCAAGGACGGCATGCATTGAGCTCCCCCGCCACCGGCGCGCTGCGCCTCCCGTGGACCGCATCGCGCTCTGCCCCGCAGGAGACCGTGCGGGACGACGGGGACGAGGCGCTCGCGCGGCGGGCGGCAGCCGGGGACGGCACCGCCTTCGCCACGCTCTACGACCGCTACGAGCGCAAGGCCTACAACCTCTGCTACCGCATCACGGGCTCCGCGGAGGACGCCGCCGACGCGACGCAGGAGACGTTCGTCGCCGTCCTCGAGCGGCTGCCGCGCCTCGAAGGCCGCGACCTGAACTTCGCGTCCTACCTGATGACCGCCGCGCGCAACGCGAGCTACGACGCGGTCGCCCGGCGCAAGCGCGTGACTCCCGGCGAGATCCTCGAGTCCGCCGTCCCGGTCGGCAGCGGCGAGGATCCTGACCGGCCCGAGCGCAGCGCGCTGCGCAGTGCCCATCAGGAGCAGATCCGCGCCGCGAACGAGAGCCTGCCTCCGCGCCAGCGCGAGGTGCTGGCGCTGCGCGAACTCGAGGAGCTCTCGTACGACGACGTCGCCGAGATCATGGGCATGAACCGCAACTCGGTCGCCCAGCTCATCTCGCGCGCGCGGATCAACCTGCGCGACAACCTGCGGCAGACCGCGCTCGGCTCGGTCGCGGCCGCCTCGGCGGTGTGCGACGAGGCGCTGCCGCTGCTCGCGATGCGCCAGGACGGCGCGCTCGACGATGACGCGAGCGCGGCGTGGCTCGCCGGGCACCTGACCGGATGCGGGACCTGCCGCGTGCGGCTCGAGGCGATGGAGGAGGCCGGCGTCGCCTACCGGCTGTGGCTGCCGCTGGTGCCGGCGCTGTGGCTGCGCGGCGAGGCGATCGCGCACGCCGCCGAGCGCGTCGGCGCCGACTGGACCGCGGTCGCCGCGAACCGGCGCTCGCGCGGCCGTCACCTGCGGCTCGTGACCGCCGCCGGCGCGCTGCTCGTGATCGCGTTCCTGCTCGTGCTCGCCGACCGCGCGGCGACGCCCTCGCGGGTGTTCCCGATGCCGGCCCCGGCACCGGTCGGCGAACCCGTCGAGTGGGAGGCGAACCCGGTCGCCGAGCCCGTCCGGCGGAAGCGAGCGATCAAGGCGGTCGAGAAAGCCCCCAAGCCCGTCGAGCGGCGCACGAGCCCGGCCGAGCCCGTGGAGAGCTCGGGCGCCGCGACGCCCGTCGCGGCGCTCGTGACGCACGACGCGCCCGTCGAGCGCGTCCGCCGCGCGCCGAAGCGCCGCCAAGCGCCGCCGCCGGCCGCCGACGTGACTCCGGAGCCCGTCGTCGGCGAGCCACCGCCCGAGCCCACGACCGCGCCCGACCCCGTGACCGAGCCGCCGCCCCCGCCCGCGGACGACCCTGTCACCGAGACGCCGTGCCCGGCCTCGACCGCAGTCGCCGGCTGCCCGCCGCCGCAGCCCCCGCCGGTCAGGCCCGGCGCGATCGTCGGCGTCCGGGCGCAGCCGACCGCGCCGACGATCGTCACGACCAGGACCACGCCGCCCTGAGTCGCTGCGCCCGCTGACCATCGTCACGACCATGACCACGCCGCCCTGAGTCGCCCGCGCGCCGATCATCGTCACGACGAGGACCACGCCGCCATGAGTCGCCGCGCGCGCGGATAGGGTTGCGCGGAAGGCTCGAGCGGAGGAGGAGGGATCGGTTGGGCGCATGGGCGAGGACGCTGCCTGAACGCCACGGCGGGCGAGGCGTGCTGTGGGTGCTGCTCGGCGTGCTTGCGCTCGCGCTGGCGGCGCGCGTCCTGGCCGCCGCGCACGGCATCGACGTCCGCAACGGCAGCGACGCCGACATGTACGAGCGGCTCGCGGCCAGCCTGTACCGGGACGGCGTCTACGGCCTGCCCGGCTCCGCCAACCCCTACGACTTCGCGCCCGGCGCGCCGCTCTTCGCGGCCGCGGTCTACAACCTGATCGGCGCCGAGAGCCCGGTCGCGGCGCGCGTCGGCATGGCTGTGGCCGGGACGATCGGTGTGCTGCTCGTGTACCTCGTCGCGCGCCGGCTCGGCGGTCCGCGCGCCGGCGTGGTCGCCGCCGCGCTGGCGGCCGTCTATCCCGCGACGCTCTACTACTCCGGCCTGCTGTCCGGTGAGCCGCTCGCGATGGTCACGGTGCCGGGCACGGTGCTCGCGTTCCTGTGGGCGGGCGACGCCGGCCGCTCGCCCTGGGCGTGGGCGGTCCCGGGCGCGCTGCTCGGGCTCACCGCGTACGCCCGGCCCGAGTACCTGGCGCTCACCGCGCTGCTGGCGCTGCTCGCCGCCGTGGTGACGGCGCGGGGCTCCGGCCTCTCGCGTGGGGCGGCCGCAGGCGGCCTCGTCGCCCTTGCGTTCGCCGTGGTCGTGGCACCGTGGACCGCGATCGCGTCGAGCGACCTCGGGCGCTTCGTGCCGGTCAGCACCGGCGGCGGCAAGGCGCTGTTCATCGGCACCTACCTGCCGGGCGACGGCCTGCACGACGGCGTCAAGCAGCACCTGCGCCACCGCTTCACGGGCGCCGCGCCGCTGTCGGAGGAGCAGCTGCGACGGGTGTCGATGAACCCGCTGCTGGACCGCGTCGCGGAGCGCTACCCCGACCTCTCACGCGACGAGGCGCTCGGCCGCATCGGCCGCGAGAACCTCGCCCGCTGGGCGACCTCGGAGCCGGGCGCGGTCGCGCAGATGCTGGCGGGCAAGATCCGGCACATGTGGCGGAGCGCCGGCGTCCCCGGGGTGCCGGGAAAGATCCTGCACTACGCCGTGCTGATGCTCGGCCTCGGCGGGCTCGTGCTGCTCGGGCTCCGGCGTCGCCGGGAGGTGCTGCCGATCGTGGCGCTGGTCTGCGGCATCACCGTGATCGGCGCGCTGCTGCTCGCGGGGACGCGGCGCAACCTGCCCGTCATGCCGCTCGTGATCGCGCTCGCGGGCGTGAGCGCGGTCGCGCTCGCGGAGTCGGCGCGCGACCGTCTGGCGCGGCGGCGCGTCGAGCCGATCGAGTCCGCGCTCGCGCCGCGCTGACGCGATCCCACGTCTGGGCGGCGCGCCAAGTGGGAACACCGGACGGGACCCCCCTGCAAAGGAGCATTGCCCATGGCAGATGACCTGAACGCACGCGACTCGAAGCTCGTCCAGTACCTCAACGAGGCGTACGGGAAGGAGAAGGAGCTCGAGACCGCGCTGCAGGCGCACATCCAGATGGCCGCCGGCCGCGCCACCTACAAGAAGCGGCTTCAGGACCATCTCAAGGAGACGAAGGCGCAGGCCAGGGGGCTCGAACGACGGATCAAGCAACTGGGCGGGAAGGCGGAGGCCGCGAACCTGCCGGGGCCGGACGTGGTGTCGACCGCGGCGAGCAAGGCGACCGCGGCCGCGACGAAGGCCGTCGCCGCGGCCAAGGGGCCGGTGCACGCGCTGCGCGGCACGGGCGAAGCCGAGAAGCTGCTCAAGAACGCGAAGACCGAGCTCTGGAACGAGCACGAGGAGATCGGCAACTACCTGGCGATCGAGACGCTCGCGGACGCGCTCGGCGACAAGGACACGTCCAAGCTCGCGCGCGAGTTCCGCCGTCAGGAGGAGCGCATGGCGGCGTTCCTGCAGAAGCTGATCCCGCAGCTCACGAAGGCCGTCGTGACCGAAGAGGTCCCGGCCGCCGAGCGGCGCGCGAACGGACGGGCGACGTCGCGGTCGCGGCCGGCGAAGCGCGCGCGGACGGCGAAGCGGTCGGCGAGCTCGCGCACGGCGAAGCGGTCCTCGTCGGCCTCCCGGCCGGCGAAGCGCGCGACGACGGCCCGAGCGAAGCCCGCCAAGGCGCGCGCGCGGGCGAAGCCCGCCAAGGCGCGCGCGCGGGCGAAGCCCGCCAAGACGCGGGCCAGGCCGGCGAAGTCGCGGGCCAAGCCCGCCAAGTCGCGCGCACGGACGTCCTGACGAACGGCGGTCGCCGCCCGCTCACGCGGGCGGCAGCGCCACCACGGTGACGGTCCCGGGCGCGACCTCGGTCAGGCCCGCGTCGGCGACGCATGCGGCGAGGTCGTCGCGTGCCGCCGCCCGGGCGAAGTCCTCGGCCGGGGGCGCGAGGACGCGACCCGGGCAGCCGGCGGCGACCCACGCCTCCAGCCCGCCGCCGTCCGCGGCCATCACCGCCGCATGCGCGACCTGGGCGAGCGTCTTGCCGGAGCTCATCGGCGCGTCCGGGTTGAGCAGGTAGGTCACGGCGCCGGGCCTCGGCGGCGCGGTCGCGGGGGCCTCGCCGAGGTCGGTGCTCATCGCCTGCAGGCGCTCGAGCAGCGGGCCGCGCTCGGACCGCCGGCGCGGCGGGAGCGCGGCCACGGCGTCGCCCGCGAGCGTGTGCGGCTCCTCGAGAACCTGCTCCCACTGGCTCGCCGTCCGCGCCCGCAGGCACACCTTGCCGGGGCGCGGTCGCCAGGCATCCACGGCCGCCTCGAACGCCGGCTCGCGGACGCACGCGACCGCCGCGGCGCCGGCCAGCTCCGCGGCGCGCGCCAGGTCCTCGACCGCACCCCGAAGGACGACGAGGTACATCCGCAGCGGGTCGTTCACAAGCGCGACGCGGTCGCAGGGGTCTCTCGGCCGGCCATGTCCGGAAGCCTCTCACTACGATCCCGGCATGGCGATGCAGTGTCCCTCCTGCGACGGAGAGCTCGTCGAGCTCGATCGCAGCGGCGTGAAGATCGATGCCTGCCGGCAGTGCCGCGGCGTCTGGCTCGACCGCGGCGAGCTCGATCGCATCCTCGAGCGCGAGCGCCAGGTGGTCGGCGGGGCCGACGACGAGGAGTTCATCCGCGAGATGACCGGCGGCGATCGCGAGAAGCGCGGGTACGGGTTCGACTCGCACACCGCGGACCGGATCTACCACGACTACCGCGAGCACAAGAAGCACAAGAAGCGCAAGAGCTTCCTCGACGAGCTGTTCGATTGATCAACGCCGTCCACTCGATCCTCTTCGCCCGCGACGCCGACGCCGCCCGCGGGTTCTTCTCCGACGTCCTCGGCCTCGAATCCGTCGACGCCGGCGGCGGCTGGCTGATCTTCGCCCTGCCGCCCGCCGAGCTCGCCGTGCACCCCGCCGAGGGCGATCCGCGGCAGGAGCTCTACCTGATGACCGACGACCTCGACGCGACGCTCGCGGCGCTGCGCGAGCGGGGTGTCACGGTCGCGTCGGAGCCGTCTGACGAGGGATGGGGCGTGCTGGCGAGCGTCGAGGTGCCCGGCTACGGCCCGATCGGACTCTACGAGCCGAGGCATCCCGTGCCGCGCTGATCCGCCCAGCTATTCCACGCGGTAGGCTCGCGCCTCGTGTCGCCCCATCACATGATCGACCAGCTCGCCGCGAAGGGCTTCGCACGCAGCCCGTTCCCCGCCATCGCCGATTACGGCTTCCTGTCGGACTGCGAGGCGACGGCGCTCGTCGCTCCCAGCGGCGCGATCGAGTGGATGTGCCTGCCGCGGATGGACTCGCCGAGTGTGTTCGGCGCGCTGCTCGACCGCGACGCCGGGATCTGGCGGCTCGGCCCGGCCGGCGTGAACGTGCCCGCGGCGCGCCGCTACCTGCCCGGCACGATGGTGCTGGAGACGAGCTGGGGCACGCGCGGCGGCTGGATCATCGTCCGCGACGCCCTGCTCATCGGCCCGTGGCACCACAGCGACGACCGCTCGCACACGCACCGCCGCGCCCCGACCGACTACGACGCCGAGCACGTGCTCCTGCGCATGGTGCGCTGCGTCAACGGCGAGGTGCAGCTCTCGATGGCGTGCGAGCCGGTGTTCGACTACGGCCGCCTCCGCGGGACGTGGGAGTACGGAGGCACCGACTACCACGAGGCGGTCGTCAAGGCCGACGGCTCCGACCTCGAGCTGCGCCTCGTCAGCGACCTGAACCTCGGCATCGAGGGCCCGCGCACCACCGCCCGCCACCTGATGAAGGAAGGCGAGCAGGTGTTCTGCGCGCTCGCGTGGACCGAGCACCCCGCACCGCACACGTACGAGGAGGCGTACAGCCGGCTCGTGTGGACCGCGCACCACTGGCAGCACTGGCTCGACCGCGGCCAGTTCCCCGACCACCCGTGGCGCTCCGACCTCCAGCGCAGCGCGCTGACGCTCAAGGGCCTCACGTACGCCCCCACGGGCGCGATCCTCGCGGCCGCCACCACCTCGCTCCCCGAGACCCCGGGCGGCGAGCGCAACTGGGACTACCGCTTTACCTGGATCCGCGACGCCACGTTCGCGCTGTGGGGCCTGTACACGCTCGGGTTCGACTGGGAGGCCAACGACTTCTTCTACTTCGTCGCCGACTGCGCCGAGGCCGCGAAGGGGCAGCTGCAGATCATGTACGGGATCGACGGTCGCGCCGAGCTGCCCGAGCAGACGCTCGACCACCTGTCGGGCTACGAGAACGCGCGGCCGGTGCGGATCGGCAACGGCGCGCACGACCAGGACCAGCACGACGTCTGGGGCGCGGTGCTCGACTCCGTGTACCTGCACACCAAGTCGCGCGACGCGCTTCCCGAGCGCGTGTGGCCGCTCCTCAAGCAGCAGGTCGAGGCCGCGATGGCCAACTGGCGCGATCCCGACCGCGGCATCTGGGAGGTGCGCGGCGACCCGAAGCACTTCACGTCGTCGAAGCTGATGTGCTGGGTCGCACTCGACCGCGGCGCACGGCTTGCAGAGCTGCGCGAGGAATGGGACCTCGCGATGGAGTGGCGGTCGGTGGCCGACGAGATCCACGCCGACATCTGCGAGCACGCGCTCGATGAGCGCGGCGTCTTCACCCAGCACTACGACACCACCGCGCTCGACGCGTCGATCCTGCTGATGCCGCTGGTGCGCTTCCTGCCGGCAGACGACGAGCGCATCCGCGCGACCGTGCTCGCGATCGCCGAAGAGCTCACGCAGGACGGGCTGGTGCTCCGCTACCTCGTCGAGGAGACCGACGACGGCCTGGCGGGCGAGGAGGGCACGTTCACGATCTGCTCGTTCTGGCTCGTCTCCGCGCTGTGCGAGATCGGCGAGCCCGAGCGCGGCCGTGCGCTGTGCGAGCGGCTGCTCTCGCACCAGAGCCCGCTCGGCCTCTACGCGGAGGAGATCGACACCCGCACCGGCCGCCACCTCGGCAACTTCCCGCAGGCGTTCACGCACCTCGCGCTCATCAACGCGGTCATGCACGTGATCCGCGCCGAGGACGAGCAGGGCCGCGTCAGCAGCCCGCTCAAGTCGCAGCCACCCGCCCCCAGCCCTGCCGCGCCGGCGGACTCGGCAGGGTGACCGCGGCCGTCGAAGTCCACCAGCTCGTCCGTGAGTTCAAAGGCGGCATCCGCGCCGTCGACGAGCTCGACCTCGAGGTGCGCGACGGCGAGATCTACGGGTTCCTCGGGCCCAACGGCGCCGGCAAGACGACGGTGGTCCGCATCCTCACCACGCTCCTGCGGCCGACGTCCGGCTGGGCGAAGGTGGCCGGCCACGAGGTCGTGCACGACGGGGACGCGGTCCGGCGGGCGATCGGCGTCGCGCTCCAGGAGGCCGCGATCGACCCGCTGATGACCGGGCGCGAGCTACTGCGCATGCAGGGCGCGCTGCACGGGCTGCGCGGCCCGGAGGCGCGCGAGCGTGCCGCGCAGCTGCTCGAGCGCGTCGGGCTCACCGAGGCCGGCGACCGCCGCGTCGGCGGCTACTCGGGCGGCATGCGGCGGCGGCTCGACCTCGCGCTGGCGCTGGTGCACCGCCCGCACGTGCTCTTCCTCGACGAGCCGACCACCGGCCTGGACCCGACGAGCCGCGCCGCGCTGTGGCGCGAGGTCCGCTCCCTGCACGAGGACGGCACGACGGTGTTCCTGACCACGCAGTACCTCGAGGAGGCCGAGCAGCTCGCGGATCGCGTCGGCATCATCGCGCGCGGGAAGCTGGTCGCGGAGGGGACGCCGGAGTCGCTGAAGGGCCGGGTGGGACAGCCGACCGTGCACGTCGAGATGTCCGATCCGGAGGACGCTGGGCGGGCGTGCACGGCGCTCGGCGGCCTCGGCACCGTCGAGCGGCCGACCGAGCGCGCGCCGACGCGCATCGGGGTCCGCACGGCGGCCGGGAAGGCGGCGATCGCGCCGGTTATCCGCGCGCTCGACGAGGCCGGCGTGGCGGTCGAGTTCGTCGAGGTCGAGTCGCCCACGCTCGACGACGTCTTCATGGCCGTGACCGGCTCGCACCTGGAGGGTGCCGCGGCGCCCGAGGCGGCATGAGCACGCTCGCGGCCGAGGGGCGGGTCGTCGCTGCGCTGGGCCGGCGCGTGCTGAGCGTGCAGTTCCGGCGCGCACAGCTGCTGATGCCGACGTTCGTGCTCCCGCTGCTGCTGCTCGCCGTGATCGCGAGCGGCACGAGCGCGGCGCAGGGCCTGCGCGGGTTCCCCGACGTCGCGTCATACCTGGCGTTCGTCGTCCCCGGCACGATCGTGCAGGGGACGATCCTGGCCGGGCTCACCGCCGGGATCGCGATGGCATCGGACATCGAGTTCGGCTTCTTCGACCGGCTGCTGACCGCGCCGGTGCGGCGCACGAGCCTCGTGCTCGGGCGGCTGTGCGGCACGCTCGTGCTCTCGATGGCGCAGACGACATGGTTCCTGGGTGTGGCGCTGCTGTTCGGGGCCAGGTACCCGGGCGGGTTCGGCGGTGTGGTCGGCACGATCGCGCTTGCCGCCGTCACCGCGGTCGGGATGGGCGGCGTCTCGTGCGCGATCGCGCTGCGCACCGGCTCGCTGTCGCTGCTGCAGAGCCTGTTCCCGTTCATGTTCGTGATGCTGTTCACGGCGCCGGCGTTCTTCCCGCAGGACCTGCTCACCCCGGTACTGCGCGGCGTGTCGGACTACAACCCGCTGACGTACGTCGTCGAGGGCGTGCGCGCGCTCCTCGGGGGCGACGTCGCGCTCGGCAGCCCGTGGCTCGGGTTCCTGTCGGCGACCGGCCTCGCGATCGCGACGGTGGGCGTCGCCACCGTGGCGCTCCATGAGCGGCTGCGCCGGCTATGAGCGTCGCGCTGACGCTGTGGCGCCGGTCGCTCAACGAGGTCCTGCGCGTGCGGGGAGCGCTGCTGCCCGCGACGGTCGCGCCGGTCGTCTTCATGCTCGGCATCACGGGTCAGTTCGGCCGCCTCACCGGGCTGGACGGGTTCGAGACCGACTCCTACATCTCCTGGATCGTGCCCTTGTCCTGCCTCCAGGGCGCGGGGTTCGCGGGCGCGGCCACCGGGTCGAACCTGGCGCGGGACATCGAGCAGGGGTGGTTCGACCGGCTGCTGGTGGCGCCGGTGCCGCGGCCGCTGCTCGTCGTCGGGCCGATCCTCGGCGCCGTCACGCGGTCGCTGGTCCCGGCCACGGTGGTGCTGATCTTCGGGCTCCTGGTGGGGGCCGAGCTCACGGGCGGCGTCGCCGGTCTCGTCGCGCTCTACGTGGCCGGCGCGGGGTTCTGCGCAGTCGCGGCGCTGTGGGGGATCTTCATGGCCGTCACGTTCCGCACGCAGCAGGCCGGACCGCTGATGCAGCAGGGCGTGTTCCTCGCCGTCTTCCTCTCGACCGCCTATACGCCGGAGGTCCTGCTGCGCGGCTGGCTGGCCGAGGCCGCTCACTACAACCCGGTGACGTACGTGCTGCAGATGGCGCGGCAGGCGACGGTCGAGGGGATCGAGCCGAGCTGGGCGCACACGTGGCCGGGGCTGCTGGCGCTGGCCGGCCTTGCGACGTTCATGGGGTCGCTGGCGATGTACGGCCTCAACCGCATGGACCGCTAACGTTGGCGGGGTGCGGTTGTTGCCGGTCGTCCTCGCGGCGGGGTGCGCGCTGGTTGCCTTGTTCGCCGCCCGGGCGGAGGCGCGTCTGCGGCCGGTCGCGAGCCTCTCGGCGCGCGCCGACACCGAGGGCGTCCGGCTCCGGTGGCGCGATCGCTCACGCGGCGAGACGCGCTACGTGGTCCGGCGTTCGGGACGCCGGGTGCGTCTGAAGGCCAATCGCCGCCGGTTCCTTGACCGCTCTGTCGCGCCTGCGACTCGGTATCGCTACGTGGTCCTGCCCTGTCGCCGTACGCGCTGTGCGAAGCCACGCGCGGTCAGGGTCACGACGCTTGCGCGCGGCGCCGTGCCGGGTGGCGGCAGTGCGCCCGGCGGCGGGACAGCCGAAGACCGCTTCGCGGGCAGCCCGGTGATCGGCGACTGCCCGATCTTCCCGAACGACAACCCGTGGAACACCGACGTGTCGCGCGCACCGGTCGACACCTCGCACGACTACATCGGCTCCCTGGGGTCGATGACCCTATGGCCCGGCTTCGGCGGCGGCGGCGTATACGGCATGCCCTATGTGAGCGTCCCGTTCACCCAGCCGCTCGTACCCATGACGTTCGAGGTCCCCAAGGAGTCGGATCCCGGTCCTTACCCGACGCCGCTCGATGCGCCGGTCGAACCCGGGAGCGACCGCCACGTGGTGACGCTGCGCCAGGGCGACTGCAAGCTGTTCGAGATCTACGACGCCGAGCGCGACGGCGCGGGGTGGCACGCCTACAGCGGCGCGGTCTTCGACCTCCGCTCCAACGCTCTGCGGCCCGAGGGCTGGACCTCTGCCGACGCCGCCGGGCTGCCGATCCTCCCCGGTCTGGCCCGGCGCGAGGAGGCCGACGCCGGCGTCATCCGCCACGCGCTGCGGATCAGTGTTCCGGTCACGCAGCGGGCCTACATCCACCCCGCCACGCACTGGGCATCGTCCAACACCGATCCGAATCAGCCGCCCATGGGCGTCCGCCTGCGCCTGAAGGCGAGCTACGACATCAGCGGCCTGCGCGGCCACGCGCTCGTGGTCGCGCAGGCGCTCAAGACCTACGGCGGGTTGGTGGCCGACAACGCGGGCGAGGCGCGCGTGTTCATCGGCGGCGCCCTCGACCCCGGTTGGGACGACGATGCCCTCAACGGGCTGAAGACGATCCCCGCGAGCGCGCTCGAGGCGGTCCAGACCGGCCCGGTGGTGCGGCCCGCTCAGTGAGCGGGGGTCAAGCGGCCGCGGACGATCAGCTTGCTCGGGGCGCCGATGAGCCCGAGCGGGCTCCAGGTCATCCCGAGCTCGCGCTGGTCCGCGACGGCGCTGGCCTCGATCTCCAGGTGGCCGTCGACCTCGCGCAGCGTGGCGTCGACGTCGAGCGGCATGTGTCTGCCGAGGGCGTGCAGGCGTCCGTAGACCTTCAGGTCCTCGCCCGCGAGCCTGGCGTTGTCGGCCTCGAAGCGAACCTGCGGGTGCTGATCGACGTCGAAGAAGTCGGCCGAGCGCAGATGCTTGTCGCGCCGCGGGTTCTCTGTGTCGAGGCTGCCCGCTTCGATCGTCAGCGCGATCGACGGCTGGGCCGAGAGGTCGAGGGTGCCGTGGTAGCCGCCGAAGCGGCCCTTGACGGTCATCAGGCCGTAGACGCTGGGAACGTGGAACTCGACGCTGGAGCGGTCGGGATCGAGCCGCCAGACGCCGTCGCTGATCGAGGGCATCGCTTGCGCTCCTTGTTCGTGGTGTCCTGACCACGAACGGGAGCTGCGGAAGGGGACACCTACGCGCCGACTTCCGTCATGCGCCGCTGCAGGAAGCGGCGCTCGGGCTCGGTGTGCGCGAGCTCGAGCGCGCGCTGATACGCCGCGCGCGCCTCGTCGCGACGGCCGAGACGGCGGAGCAGGTCCGCGCGCGTGGAGTGGAAGTACTGGTAGCCGTCGAGGTCGAGCCGGTCGACCAGGGCGAGCCCGGCTTCGTCCCCGGCCGTCTCGGCCACCGCGATCGCGCGGTTCAGCTCGACGACAGGTGAGCCCGTGAGTTGGACGAGCTCGTCGTAGAGGGCGGCGATCCGGGTCCAGTCGCGCGGCTCCTCCATGTGCAGCGAAGCGATCGCCGCCTGGATCACGTACGGCCCGCGCCCCCGCAGCGCGACGGCGCGGTCGAGCGCCCGGCGTCCGCGGGCGATCTGCGTGGCGTCCCAGCGCGAGCGATCCTGGTCCGGGAGCAGGACCAGCTCGTCGGCGTCGAACCGGGCGTCGCGGCGCGCGTCGGTGAGCAGCATCAGCGCGAGCAGCCCGTGGACCTCGGGCTCGTCGGGCATCAGCTCGGCGAGCGCGCGTCCGAGCCGGAGCGCCTCCGCCGCCAGGTCGACGCGGCCGGCGTAGCCCTCGTTGAAGATCAGGTAGACGACCGCCAGCACCGCCGCCAGCCGCCCCGGCAGCCGGTGGTCGGCGGGAACGCTGAAGCGGATGCCCGCATCCCTGATCTTGCGCTTCGCCCGGGTCAGCCGCCGCTTCATCGTCTCCTCGGGAACGAGGAAGGCGCGGGCGATCTCCTCGGTCCGCAGGCCGCCGAGCGCGCGCAAGGTCAGGGCGACCTGCGCCTCGAGCGCGAGCGCCGGGTGGCAGCAGGTGAAGATCAGCTCCAACCGCTCGTCGGGAAAGGTTCGCTCCTCCAACTCGTCCTCCGCGGCCTCGGGCACGTCGAGCAGGCGCGTCTTCGCCGCGAGCGCACGGTCGCGACGCAGGCGGTCGATCGCGCGGTTGCGGGCGGTGATCGTGAGCCAGGCGCCGGGATTGGGTGGCGTGCCGTGTCGAGGCCAGCGCTGGGCGGCCAGCGCGAAGGCCTCCTGAGCGGATTCCTCGGCGAGGTCGAAATCGCCGAGGAAGCCGACCAGGCTGGCGAGGACGCGGCCCCACTCGTCGCGAAAGACCTGCTCGAGCAGCGCTAGCTCTCCACCAGGGGGCGCACCTCGATCGTTCCGCCCATCCGCGCGGTGGGGATGCGCGCGGCGATCTCGAGCGCCTCGTCGAGCTCGTCCGCCTCGACGAGGTAGTACCCGCCGAGGTGCTCCTTCGCGTCGAGGAACGGACCGTCGGTGAGCAGCGCCTGCCCGTCCTCAACACGGACGGTCGTGGCCGTGTCGGCCGGCTGCAGCTGGTCGCCGCCGATGACGCCGGGAGACTGCGAGATGGCACGGAACTCGCCCACGATCGCGTCCTGCTCGTCCGCAGAGAGACGCTCGTACTCGGCCATCGCGGCGCCCGAGTAGATCTGCAGCAGATACCTCATGGTGTCCTCCTCTGGACCGGGTCACGCCTCTACGACGAACGTACACCCCGAACCGGGACAGCCTCTCCGCCGCGCCAGACGTAGAGGATGTCCTCGGCGACCCACAGCTCGGTCTCGCCGACCACGTGCGATGCGAACCACGCGCGGACCTCGTCATCGCTGTGGACGGGCGCGGGGATCGTGTCGATTCATCGTCCGTTCACGCAGGGGAAGGGAACATGACATGAAGCTCAGCGCCCGCAACCAGCTCGGCGGCACCGTCAAGAGCGTGACCGAGGGTGCCGCGATCGCCAACGTCGAGCGTCATCCTCGCGACCGCCGATTGAGCCGCACCAGGATGTGACTGGTTCCTGTCGGCAAGGCCACATCCCTGACCTCGACGTAGGGCTCGCCGCGCACCAGCTCCCCGAGCTTGGTGTAGCCGTAGGCCCGAGCGTCGAACGCCGCGTGGCTTTGGCTCAGGAAGTTCCCGACCTCCCCGAGGTGGGACCAGCCGTCGTCCTTCGACGTGCCTTTGATCGCCGTCCTCAGAATCTGCTCGAGGTCGGGCAGCGGCGGTGCCGACTCCTCACCATCCGATCCCGGCTGCTCGTGCTCCTCCGACTCCTGGCTGAGGAGCTCGAGGTAGATGAACCGGTTACACGCTGCCACGAACGGCTCCGGCGTAGTCTGGCGCCCGAGCCCGTAGACGGTCATCCCCGACTCCCGCAACCTCGTCGCCAGTCGAGTGAAATCGCTGTCGCTCGAGACGATGACGAACCCCTCCAGGTTCCCCGCGTAGAGCAGGTCCATCGCGTCGATGATCAGTGCCGAGTCGGTCGAGTTCTTCCCGCGGGTGTTGGCAAACTGCTGGATCGGCTGGATCGCGTGGCGTAGCAGCTGCTCCTTCCAGCTGACCAGGTGCTGTGTCGTCCAGTCCCCATACGCACGCTTGATCGTCGGCGTTCCGTACTTGGCGATCTCCTCGAGCAGCTCGGTGGTCAGGCTCGCCGTCGTGTTGTCCGAGTCGATGAGGACGGCGAGGCGCGTGGCGTCGGCTTCAGGCACGCTCAGCATCTTCGCGCAATCGGACCGGCTACGTCAGGACCCCCCGCGGGCGGCGCGGCGGGCTCGGACTCGCTCGCCCCTCGGCCCGGCCATGCGCCGCGTCAGCTCGCGTGTGCCGACCTCGCGCGCGCCGAGGGCGACGGCCTGCCGCCGCAGGTGCGGCGGCAGGTCGTAGTGGTCGCCTTGGAAGCGGTGGCGGGGGATGCCGAGCTGTGCCGCGAAGGCGTGCAGCTCGTCGTAGCCCTCGTCGCTGACCAGGTGGCACCAGTGCCGGAACGGCAGCCGCGTGTGCGGGTACTCGCGCAGCTCGTCGACGAGGATCGCCACCGCCTCATCGTTTCAGGACCACCGTCCTGCGCACCGTCCGGCGGCCGTCCTCGTCGCGCACGATCGTCGCCAGCTTCGTCCTCAGCCGGCGCACGCCCGCCTCGCGCATCGCGGCGATCAGGTTGCGCCGCACGGCCCGGTCGAGCCGAACGACGATCACGCGCGAGGCGCCGGCGCGCACACGTCGCGCCGCCGCGGCGCCGAGCCGCTGCCGGTCGCCGCCCGCCGCCCGCAGGACGGCCGACACGCGGCACGCCGCCCCGCACGAGACGCGGTAGTGCAGGCCGTGCCGTACCACGTCGGCCGCCGACTGCGTCGCGCCGAGGTCCAGCCGCAGTTGCGAGGCCTGCTCGCCGGCCACGCCACCGACCGCCGCCACCCGCACCCGCACGGTGTCCGCCGCGGTGTTGCCGCGCGGATCGGTGACCGTCACCTTCGCGTCGTACGTCCCCGGCCGCCGGTAGGTGTGGGTCGCGGCGGCGCCGTCCGCGCGGTCGCCGTCGCCGAAGTCCCACGCCGAGGTCAGGGAGTCGCCGTCCGGGTCGCTGGCCGCGGAGCTGAACTGGACGCGCAACGGCGCACGGCCGGCCCTCGGGCTGGCCGAGGCCCGCACCGTCGGCGCCGCGTTCGGTGGCGGGGTAGCGACGGTGATCGTCACCGTGTCGGTCGCGGTCGCGCCGTCGGGGTCGGTGACCGTGACCTTCGCCTCGTACGTCCCCGGCTGCTCGTAGCGGTGGACGGCCTCCCGGCTGGACGCGGTCCCGCCGTCACCGAAGTCCCACGCGTACGCGAGGCGGCTCTCGTCGCCGTCCGGGTCGTCCCCGGCGGCCGAGAAGCGCACCTCCAGCGGGGCGTCGCCGCTCACGACGTCGGCCGACGCGTCCACCGTCGGCGCGACGTTCTCCGGCACCACCCGGAAGTGGTCGAAGTCGACGGTGATCGGCGCCGCCTGGTCCGGCCCGATCGCCATCAGCCCGATCGCCGGGTCCTCCAGCGCGACCGTCACGGACCCCGGCGACGGCACCCACGTCGAGCCGTCGGCGCTGATCGCGCCCGTGTAGGTGTCGCCGGTCTTGGTCAGCCGCAGCCACCACGTGTCGGTGGCGCTCGCGGGCGGGGCCGGATCGGTCCCGCCCGGCCCGGTCAGCGGCCCGCCGTTCTCGTACCGCAGCTCCACGCGGCGCGCGCTCGGCGCGCCCGGCGCGTTGTCGGCCACCACGTCGTACTTCACGTAGTGGTCGTCGTCGCCGTAGAGCAGGAGGCCCGCGAGCTGCCAGCTGTCGCCGACCGGCGCCGTCATCTTCGTTTCGACCGTCCAGTCGCCGGGCGGGGGCGTCTGGAGGATCAGGTTCTCGATCGGCCCGTTGTCGCCACCGCTGATGTCCGCGTTGAACGTGTCGATCGATAGCTTGCCGCCGGCCACGCGGGTCCGGCTGGCCTTGTAGTGGTGGATCCGGTCCCAGCGGCAGCCGTCCAGGCCAGTCCCGTCGAACGCGTCGTCAACACCCGGGTCCTCCGCGACCGCGTCCGGCGTCACGCGGAAGTAGTCCACCATCGCGTTCACGTTCTGGGCGTCGGTGTCGCCGGCCGCGAGCACGCCGATCGTGCCGCCCGGCTTGAGCGTCGCCGTGCCGCCCATCGGCGTCCACGTCGTCCCGTCCGGCGAGTAGGACGCGGCGAGCGTGTCACCCGTGCGCGTGAGGCGCAGGTGGATCGTGCTCGGCGCGCTCGCGGGCAGGTCGACGTTCGGCCCGTGCCAGGACCGCGACCCGTTGGTCTCGGTCTGGAACTCGAGGAACCGCGTCCCGCTCGAGTTCATCGTCGCCGCGAACTTGACGTAGTTGTCGTTGTCGACGAGCTGCGCCAGCGCCGCATGCTGCCACTCGTTGTCGTGGGCGATGTCGACCTTCGTCTCCACCGTCCAGTCACCGCTCGGGACGGGCTGGCCGGCGTAGCTGATCGCGCCGGTGTTGCCCTCGTTGATGTCGCCGTTGGTGACGGGCAGGACGAGGTTGCCGTTGCTCGTCGCCACCGTGCCGCGCCGCACCGTCCAGCGGCTCGTGCTGAGCGGCCCGTCGAACTCGTCGGACAGCCCCTGCGCGCAGCTCGGCGGCTCGTCGTACTCCGGCTCGGGCTCGGGGACCTCCGGATCGGTGTCGATCGCCCAGTCGCTGAACTGCGCGGTCGCGTTCGTCGAGCTGATGTGCGATACGACGAACAGGCCGATGTCCTGCGTCGCGGCGGCCGCCGGGATCGTGGTCTTGGCACCGACCTGCGTCCATTCGGTGCCGTTCTTGGAGCACGAGACGATGAAGTCCGTGCCGTACTTCTCGACCTTCAGCCACGTCGGCTGGTTGTCGCCCGGGCAGGCGGTCGCGACCGGCTCCCCGGAGTTGTTGACCTGGCCGTTGCCGCCGGCGTCGTGCATGTACTCGGTCTCGCCGTTGCCCTTCTCGGACACGACGAGGTAGCCGCGCCCGTCCGGCGTCCCCGAGATGTTGTTGCGCACGATGATCCCGGCCTTCGAGTTCGAATGCGTGCCGTCGAACGACGCGACCTTGACGGTGGCCACGAAGTTCTCCGGCGCACCCTTCTCCAGGAACACCGCCCCGAACTGGTTCGTGCCCTGCCACAGGTCGGCGCCGGCGGCGGTGACCGTGAAGTTATCCCCGAGCTGGTCGAACGCCGGCTCCGGCTGACCGTCGGGGATGCTCTCGAACGTCTGCCACGGCAGCCGGACGCCGAACTCGCCGACCGTGAAGCGCACGCGCCGCGAGTCGGAGCTCAGGCCCTTGCTGTTGGTCGCGACCGCGTGGACGACGTAGTAGTCCTCCTCGGTCTCCGTCCAGTCGACGCTGTACGGCGCCGTCGTGTCCTCGCCGACCTTCGCGCCGTCGACGAAGAACTCGACCTTGGTGATCGGGTTCTCGGCGTCGGTCGCCTCGGCCGCCAGCGTGTTCGTGCCCGGGTCGAGCGCCTGCATCGGCTCCGGAGAGGTGACCTTCACGCTCGGGCGGCTGTCGGGCGAGATGCCCTTGCCGCCGATCTCCCAGAAGTTCAGCCGGAAGTTCGCGGTCCCCTTGAAGACGAGATAGAGGCTCATCGTCTCCGTCGACTCCGGCGTGGGGACTTGCACATCCGCCCACGACTGGCTGCCGCCGGTGGCCGGCACCTCCGCGGTGCCGAGCAGCGTGCCGTCCGGCGCGCCGCTGCGCAGCTCGATCGCCCCGCCCGCCTGCGCGGAGGCGACGCGGAAGGTGATCGTGTCGGTGCCGGTGAAGTTGACCGGCTCGTAGGCCGCCCAATCGCCCTCGGCGAGGCCGGTGAGCGCGTCGGCGCCGCCGTCCGGGTCGCCGGCCGCGGGAGCCGTGGTCACGCCCAGCGTGCGCTCCGCGTGCTCGGCCTCCTTGTGCTTGGGCTGGAGCACGACCGTGTCGGAGCCCGAGAGCGGCGGCACCGAGCCGTCGCCCTTGTCCGTGTAGCGGGCGTCGATCGCGAAGAACACCTTCATGTCCTCCGAGTGGCCGCCGCCGAGGTCGGTGGTGACCGTGCCGCTCGTGCCGCGCTGCTCGACGGTCGGGTGCGTGTGCCCGTCGTGCCCGAGCGCCGGCTGGACGATCACGTCGTTCGGCGCGATCGTGCCGTCCTCGGGGTCGGACACGGCGACCGACCACGGGATCGTGTCGCCCCAGTCGACGAAGCCGCCGTTGACGGGGCCGGTGATCTTCACGGACGGCTTCGTGTTGCCGACCGTGACCGGGATGACGGTCGTGCCGTCCTTGCCCGCGGGGTCGGTGACGGTCAGCCGCGCCTGGTAGACGCCGGGCTGCGAGTAGACGTACGTCGGCGCCGGCTCCGTCGAGTCGACCGTGCCGTTGCCGTCGAAGTCCCACGCGTAGGTGAGCGTGCCGCCCTCGGGGTCGGAGCTGCCGAGCCCGGAGAACGTCACGCTGAGCGGCTCCTGCCCGTTGTCGGGCGTCGCCGTGGCGACGGCGACCGGCGAGCGCGAGCCGGAGATGTAGTCGATGCGATAGATCCCCGAGTTGGGGTTGTCGCGGCCGAAGCCGCCGCCCCACTCGAGCGTGTAGAGCGCGCCGTCAGGCCCGAACTTGAGGTCCTGCGGCGACAGGAAGCTCTGCGTGGGCAGGAAGCGGCTGATCTTCTCCAGCTTGCCCTCGCCGTTGAGGATCATCGAGTAGATCCGGTTCTTGGACCACTCGTAGAAGAACGGCTTGCCGTCGAAGTAGGCGGGGAACTTGACGTCGGACTCCAGGTTCGGGTCGAAGTCGTAGAACGGGCCGCCCATCGGCGCCAGGCCGCCGCCCGCGGGGATGACCGCCGGGACCGACGACTTGGTGTAGCCGTAGTACATCTCCGGCGCCCGCGCCGGGGGCAGATTGGTCAAACCCGTGTTGCGGATCGAGTCGTTGACCGGGTTCGCGCAGTCGAAGAAGTTGCCGACCGTGACCGGGTTGGTGCGGTAGTCGACGTCCCGGAACGGCTCGTTGTTGCCCATGCACAGCGGCCAGCCGTAGTTGCCCGGCGTCTTGATCAGGTTCCACTCGACGATGCCCGCCGGGCCGCGGTCGGCCGGGCGGTCGGTGCCGGAGTCGGGCGCGTAGTCGGCGAGGCCGATCCAGCCCGTGTTCGGGTCGACCGAGAAGCGGAACGGGTTGCGGAAGCCCATCGCGTAGATCTCGGGCCGCGTCTTGTCCTGCGTGTCGTCCGCCTCCGGGAAGAGGTTGCCGGCGGGGACCGTGTAGCCGCCGTCGGCGCCGGGCGTGATGCGCAGCAGCTTGCCGCGCAGGTCGTTGGTGTTGGCCGAGGTCGCCCGTGCGTCGTGGAACGTCCCGTCGCGCTCGGACAGCGGCGCGTAGCCGCCGGACGGCTCGGAGTGCGGGTTCACGTCGTCGCCGACGCTGAGCAGGACGTTGCCCTGGAGGTCGAAGTCGAGGCCGCCGCCGGTGTGGCCGGGCTCGTCCGGCTCCCGGCTGGCCGGCACCTCGATGATCAGCTTCTCCGACGCCGGGTCGATGTCGGAGTTCGCGTCGACGGTGAAGCGCGAGACGCGGCTCTTGAAGTTCGCGGGGTTCGTGTTGTCCGCCGAGTCGGGCGCGTAGTAGACGTAGATGTGCCCGGTCGTCGCGAAGTCGGGCGCGACCGCGATGCCGAGCAGGCCGTCCTCGCCGCCGGCGTAGACGTCGAGCGTGAGCGCGGTCTTGACCGTCCTGGTCTGCGGGTTGTAGACGCGGATCTGGCCGCGTACGAGCTCGGTGAAGAACACGCGCCCGTCGGGGGCGACGTCGAGCGCGAACGGCGCGCTCGTGTTCTCGTCGAGCGCGACCTTCTCGAAGCTGTCGTTGCGCGTGCCGCCGCAGTCGCCGGGCGCGACGCCGGCCGCCCACGCGACGCCGCCGACGATGTGCTGCATGAACGCCGGCTCGGAGTAGTGGGCGCCGAAGTGGCCCATAGCGGTGACCCAGGCGCGGCCACCGTCGTAGGGCTTGCACCACGAGATCGGATGGTCGTAGCCCATCCCGTTGGAGCCCGGGTCGTACGTCGTCTCGTCCATGGTGGCGAGCACGTGGGCGTCGCCCCGGACGTTGGTCGAGAAGTTGTACCACTCGTCAGCGCGGCTCCAGCGGCCCTGGAGGTGGGAGGTGGAGGGGTGCGTCCGGTCCTCGACGATGACCTGCCCGGGCTGGCCCGGGCTCGTGCCGGTGGCGGCGTGGCCGGGCATCAGCGAGCCGATGAGGTTGTCCCACCACGCGTAGTTGCCGCGCATGTCCGCCGCGTTGTGGATCGCCACGATGCCGCCGCCGTTGTGCTGGTAGCGCTCCATCGCCGCCTTCTGCTCGGCGGTCCACGGGTCGCCCGACGCCTGGAACATGACCAGCGCGTCGAAGCGCGCGAGATCGGTGTCGTTGAAGATCGTCGAGTCCTCGGTGTGCTCGGACGTGATGCCCGCCTGCTGGAGCGCGTCGCGGATCAGCGGCGTGCCCTGCTCGATCGCCTCCGTGTGCCTGAACGCCGTCGTCTTGGTGAAGATCAGGACGTGCGCGGGCGCCTGGGCGCGCACCTGCTCGGTCCCCCCGAGCGGGGACGCGAGCGACGTCCAGTCATCGGCACGGGCCGGTGAGAGCCCGAAGACGAGCGACAGCGACAGCAGCGTGCACAGACAGCACGCGAGCGACGTGGTACGGCGCATTCCCCCTGCTCCCTCCCATTTTCCCTAGCCGGAACGACGCTTCTCCCGCCCGGAAGACAACAGCATCCGGGCCGATCCGTCAAACGCATTGCAACGAAAGTCGGCAGCCGAACAAACTCAGTTACCCCATCTTTGTTTCGATAAGCCAACGACTTTTGCTTTGACAAGGGCCAAAAGTTTTCGTAGGTTGCCGGGCATGGACAGGCAGGGGGGAGGTCCCGGTCCGCGACGCTTGGCGTCGCCATGACCGAGCCACGCACGGCCGCCGCGCGCGAGAGGCCGGCGCCGGAGGCCACGCGGCCGCGCACGCTCGGCGCGGCCATCGTGGGCGCCGGCTTCATCGGCGCCGTGCACGCGCGCTCGGCGCGCCTGGCGGGAGCGCACATCGCGGGCGTGGCGACGTCCACGCCCGAGCGCTCCCGCGAGGCCGCCGAGCGCTTGGGGGCGACGGCGTACGACGACGCGGCCGCGCTGGCCACGGCGCCGGACGTCGACGTCGTGCACCTGTGCACGCCGAACCATCTCCACGCGCCGCTGGCGCAGGCGGCGCTGGCCGCCGGCAAGCACGTCGTGTGTGAGAAGCCCTTGGCGCTCGACGCCGACGAGGCGGCCGGGCTCGCGCAGGCGGCCGAGGAGGCCGGGACCGTCGCGACGGTGCCGTTCGTCTATCGCTACCACCCGACGGCGCTCGAGGCGCGCGCGCGGATCGCTGCCGGCGAGCTCGGCGGCCTCCGGCTGGTGCACGGCGGCTACCTGCAGGACTGGCTGTCGACGCCGGAGGACGACAACTGGCGCGTGGACCGCCGGCTCGGTGGCGCGTCGCGCGCGTTCGCCGACATCGGCTCCCACTGGTGCGACCTCGCCGAGTTCATGACCGGCGAGCGGATCGCCGCCGTCTGCGCGCAGGTCGCCACCGTCGTGCCCGAGCGGGCGAGCCACGCCACCGCGCGCGCGTTCGAGGCGTCGGCCGACGGCAACGGCAACGGGCGGCGCGCGGTCACCACCGAGGACCTCGCGACCGTGATGTTCCGCACCGCCTCGGGCGTGCTCGGCACGCTGCTCGTCAGCCAGGTCTCGCCGGGGCGCAAGAACCACCTCCACATCGAGGTGGCCGGCGAGTCGGCCAGCGTGCGGTTCGAGCAGGAGCGCCCAGAGACCCTGTGGGTCGGGCGCCGCGAGCGGACCGAGGAGGTGTGGCGCGACGCCACGTACCTCAGCCCGGCGGCGGCGCGCCACACGGTCGTGCCGGTGGGCCACCCGCAGGGCTACCTCGACTGCTTCGACGCGTTCGTGGCGGACACCTACGCGGCGATCGCGGGCGAGGAGCCCGACGGCTTGCCACGGTTCGGCGACGGCGTGCGCGCCGCGCGCGTGACCGAGGCCGTGCTCGCGTCGGCTGCCTCCGGAGGCTGGGTGGATGTCTGAAGCGGCGCCCCTGCTCCAGATGCAGGGGATCCGGAAGAGCTTCGTCGGAGTGGAGGTGCTCCACGGCGTCGACCTCGAGCTCAAGGCCGGCGAGATCCACGCGATCGTCGGCGAGAACGGGGCCGGCAAGTCGACGCTCGTCAAGGTGCTGGCCGGCGTCCACCCGCCCGACGAGGGCACGATCCACATCGACGGCGAGCCGGTCTCGTTCCACCACCCGTATGCCGCGCAGGCGGCCGGGGTCGGGATCGTGTACCAGGAGTTCAACCTGCTGCCGGACCGGACGGTCGCGGAGAACGTGTTCGTCGGCCGCGAGCCGGTCAAGCGCGGGATCGTCGACCGCCGCGGGATGGAGCGGGCCACGGCGGGGCTCCTGGAGGAGGTCGGCGAGACGAGCTTCGGCCCGCGGACGCTCGTCCGCCGGCTGTCGGTCGCCCAGCGGCAGGTGGTCGAGGTCGTCAAGGCGCGCTCGCTCGACGCGCGGATCCTCGTGCTCGACGAGCCGACCGCCGCGCTCGCCGACCACGAGGTCGAGCTGCTGTTCACGCTCGTGCGCCGGCTCCAGGAGCGCGGCATCGGGATGCTCTACATCTCGCACCGCCTTCGCGAGGTGTTCGCGCTCGCCGACTGCATCACCGTGCTCAAGGACGGCGGGCTCGTGAAGACATTGGCCACCGGGGAGACCGACTCGCGCGGGCTCGTGAACCTGATGGTGGGCCGCGAGCTCGACGGCTACTTCCCGCCGCGCGGCGAGCCGAGCGAGTTCGGCGACGTGCGGCTCGCGGTCGCCGGGCTGTCGACCGGCGTCCTCCACGACGTCAGCCTGAAGGTCCGGGCCGGCGAGATCGTCGGCCTCGCCGGCCTTCAGGGCTCCGGCCGGACCGAGCTCGCGCGCGCGATCTTCGGCGCCGACCCGATCACGGCGGGCACGATCGAGGTGGACGGCAAGCCGCGCCGGTTCAAGACGCCGCGCGCCGCGGTCCGGGCCGGCCTCGGCTTCATCACCGAGGACCGCAAGCTCGAGGGCCTCGCGCTCGCGCAGTCGATCGCCGACAACATGCTGCTCGCGGTCCGAACGGTGGTTCCCGGCGCGCGGCGTCGCCGCTCGACCGAGGGCCTGATGAGCGTGAAGGAGCTCGCCGCGGTCACCGAGCTGCGGGCGCGCGGGCCCGAGCAGGAGGTGCGCTTCCTGTCCGGCGGCAACCAGCAGAAGGTCGTGCTCGCCAAGTGGCTCGAGACGCGGCCGCAGATCCTCATCTTCGACGAGCCGACGCGCGGCATCGACGTCGGCGCCAAGGCCGGTATCCACGACATCATCCGCAAGCTCGCGCGCGAGGGCGTCGCGGTGCTGATGATCTCGTCCGAGCTGCCGGAGCTGATCGGCATGAGCGACCGCATCCTCGTCATGCACGAGGGCACGCTCGCGGGCGAGCTGCCCGCGGGCGCGGGCGAGCAGGAGATCATGCAGCTCGCGACCGGGCACCAGGAGGCGGCAGCGTGACCGTCGCCGACCCGCCCGAGACGCAGCCGCGGCCGGCCCCGGAGCGCCGCTCGGCGACCTGGCGCCGCGGCGTCCTGGCGTCGCCGGCCGCGCCGGTGTACGGGGCGCTGCTGGCCGTCTTCGTGCTGGCCTGGATCGTCGTCACGATCCGTGGCGGCGACTTCCTGACCGTCTCCAACGTCGTCAACATGCTCCAGCGCTCGGTCGCGCTGGGCATCGTCTCGGCCGGCCAGACGGTGGTGATCCTGCTCGGCTCGCTCGACCTGTCGGTCGCGCAGCTGATCAGCCTCAGCTCGCTGCTGGCCGCGACGACCATGGACGGCTCGTCGGCCAACGTGGTGCCGGCGATCGCGCTCGTGCTCGGCGTCGGCGGCGGCGTCGGCCTGCTCAACGGCCTGATCATCACCAAGCTGCGCGTCAACGCGTTCATCGCCACGCTCGGCATGGCGCTGATCCTCAAGGGCCTGATCGACAACAACTGGGACGGCCCCGCGGGCGCGGTGCCGGAAGGCTTCAAGTCGTTCGGCTACACGCGCTTCGGCGTCGTCCCGGCGTCGGCGTTCCTGCTGCTGGCGGTGGTGGCGGCGATCTACTTCGTGCTGCGCTACACGCGCTTCGGCTACCACGTCTACGCGGTCGGCGGCGACGAGGACGTGTCCAAGCTCTCCGGCCTGCGGACGCACCGCACGATCGTCGCCGCGCACGTCGTGTGCTCGCTGACGGCGGCGATCACCGGGCTCTTCCTGGCCAGCCGGCTCGCCTCGGGCACGCCCACGGTCGGCGTCGACGGTGGCTACGACCTCGAGTCGATCGCGGCCGTCGTGCTCGGCGGCACGGCGCTGATGGGCGGCCGCGGCGGCGTGCTCGGCACGATCGGCGGCGTCTTCATCCTCGCGGTGCTGGACAACACCTTCAACCAGCTCGAGGTCAACCCGTTCCTCAAGGACGTGGTGCGCGGGCTGATCATCATCGCCGCGGTCGCGGTCTACGCGCGGCGTCAGGAGCGGAGCGCATGAGCGGCGAGCCGGTTCCCGCCGGGTTCGGGTCCGACGTCGGGTCGCTCTGGCGGCGCCTCCTGGCCTCGCTCCTGAGCACCGGCACGATCTTCCTGCTGCTGTTCGTGCTCCTGGCCTGGATCGCGGTGCTGAACCCGAACTTCCTCGAGCCGGGGCCGTTCCTCGCCTACCTCAAGCGGGCGGCGCCGCTGGTCATCCTCGCGACCGGCTCGTACTTCGTGCTCATCAGCGGCGGCTTCGACCTGTCGGTCGGCTCGCTGGTGACGGTCGTGGTGGTGGTCGGGGCGCGGCTGATCGACAACGAGCCCGGCCGCACGTGGCCCGTGATCGCGCTGCTGCTCGCGATCGGCGCGGCGGTCGGCGTCTTCAACGGCGTGGTCTCGACGCTGCTCCGGGTGCCGTCGTTCATCACCACGCTCGGCATGCTGCTGATCCTCGAGGGGGCCGTGTTCCTGTGGACGAACGGCGCCCCGCGCGGCGCGCTGTCGGAGGAGTTCCGCGCGATCGGCCGGCAGGGGATCGAGGGCATCCCGGCGATCGACCAGCTGCCCTGGTCGGTGCTGCTGCTGGTGGTGATCGGCGCCGTCGCGGTGGTGCTGATGCGCTCGGACTACGGGCGCCAGCTGATCGCGACCGGCGACAACGACCGCGCGGCGCGGCTCTCGGGCGTGCGCGTCGACCGCGTGCGGATCGTGGCGTTCGTGCTCTCGGGCACGCTGGCGGCGGTGGCCGGGATCCTGCTCGGCGGCTTCGCGGGCGTCTCCGCGCAGGTCGGCCAGGGGCTCGAGTTCGACGCCATCACGGCGTGCGTTCTCGGCGGGGTCGTGCTCGGCGGCGGTCGCGGGTCGGTGGTCGCCGCCATGGCGGGGGCGCTGACGCTCGAGGCGCTGTTCACCTGGCTCAACCTGCAGGGCATCTCGGGCGCGCTCGAGGACACCGTGCAGGGCGTGATCATCATCGCGGCCGTGGCGTTCGCCGCGTATCGACTGCGGGGCGCGCGATGAACCGGTCGGAAACCACAAGGGGAGGCACCAGATGACGTGGAGGAGGATCGCGGGGCTCTTCGCCCTGTTCGCGTGCGTGCTGTTCGTCGGCGCGTGCGGCACCGACGAGTCGGACACGGCCGGCAACGAGGAGCAGCCGGCCGGCCAGGAGGAGACGAAGTCCAACACCGGCGAGCAGTCGGAGTTCTTCGTGAAGGAGGACTTCGAGCGCCAGCTCGCGCAGCGGGAGGCGACGCCCGAGGGGCCTGAGGACAAGCCCTGGGAGCAGGCGATCGAGCCCGAGATGGCCGACACCTCGGAGTTCAAGTCGAGCAAGAGCAGCGGCTACAACATCTGCTTCTCGAACGCGGCGGTCGACAACCCGTGGCGCCAGGTCGGCTGGAAGACGATGCAGCAGGAGGTCAAGCTGCACGACGAGATCGGCAAGTTCACCGTCGTCGACGCCGAGGCGAAGGACGACAAGCAGATCTCCGACATCGAGTCGATGGTCTCCGGCGGCAAGTGCGACGCGCTGATCGTGTCGCCGAACACGACCGCGACCCTCACGCCGGCTGTGGAGGCGGCATGCAAGGAGGTCCCGGTGATCGTCTTCGACCGCGGGGTCGAGACCCAGTGCCCGGTGACGTTCATCCATCCGATCGGCGGCTACGCGTACGGCGCCGACGCGGCCGAGTTCCTGACCGAGAACGTCGACTCCGGCGGCAAGGTGCTCGCCCTGCGGATCCTGCCGGGCGTCGACGTGCTGGAGACGCGCTGGTCGGCCGCCAAGGAGATCTTCGACGACTCCGACCTCAACGTGGTCGGCGTGGAGTTCACCGACGGCGACGCCGCCAAGACGAAGTCGATCGTGTCGGACTACATCCAGCGCGAGGGTCAGATCGACGGTGTGTGGATGGACGCGGGCGCGACCTCGGTGGCGGCCAGCGAGGCGTTCGAGGACGCCGGCGTCGAGGTGCCGCCGATCACCGGCGAGGACCAGCAGGACTTCCTGACCAAGTGGCAGGAGGAGGGCTGGACCGCGCTGGCGCCGACGTACCCCACGTACCAGTGGCGGACGCCGATCATCGCCGCGCTGAAGGTCGTCAAGGGCGAGGAGGTCCCGAAGGAGTGGGTCCTGCCGCAGCCGAAGATCAGCGAGGACAACCTCGACGAGTACGTCCAGCCGGACATGCCGCCGCTGCACTACGCGCTGTGCGGGTGCGAGGACATGCCCGGGTTCCCGGGGCCCTGGCAGTAGGCAGGTGAAGCTCGGCGCCAACACCTGGATCTGGACCTCGCCGCTGACCGACGAGGGCCTCGCCGAGCTCGCGCCGAAGCTGCGCGACTGGGGGTTCGACATCGTCGAGCTCCCGGTCGAGCAGCTCGGCGACTTCAGTGCCGAACGCGCGGCCGAGGTGCTGGCCGGGTGCGGGCTCGGCGCCTCGGTGGCGGTGGCCATGGCACCGGGGCGCGAGCTGTGCGGCGCCGACGCCTCAGTGGTGGCGGACACGCAGGCGTTCCTGCGGTCGTGCGTGGATCTGGCGGCGGTGGTGGGGGCGGGCGCCATCGCCGGCCCGATCTACACGTCGACCGGTCGCGTGTGGCGGATCTCTGCGGACGAGCGGCGCGAGCTCTACGCGTCGCTGCGCGAGGCGCTGGCCCCGGTGTGCGAGTACGGGCTCTCGCGCGGCGTGCGCGTGGCCGTGGAGCCGCTGGTGCGGTACGAGACCAGTCTTGTGAATACGGTCGAGCAGGCGCTGGAGGCGATCGACGGCATCGACGGCTGCGGCCTGCTGATCGACACCTACCACGCGAACATCGAGGAGCAGTCGGTGGGCGACGCGTTCCGCGCGGCCGGCGACAAGCTGTTCCACGTGCACGCCTCGGCGAACGACCGCGGCGCGCCGGGCGCCGACCACGTGCCGTGGACCGAGGTCCGCGACGCGCTGCGCGACGTCGGCTACGACGGGACGGTCGTCATCGAGTCCTTCACGGCCGAGAACGAGACGATCGCCACGGCGGCGTCGATCTGGCGGCCGCTGGCGGCGTCGCAGGACGCGATCGCGGTGGACGGGCTGGCGTTCCTGCGCGAGCTGCTGGCCTGATCACGCCAGATCGAGGTCTCGCGTGTACTGCACGCCGCGCTTGGCGGCTGAGCACAATATATTACGTCATTGGCGAGGATATGGCGACTCGTCGCACAGCCTCAAGGTCCGCCCTGGCACGGTCGACATCACGAAGAGGATGTCCCTGCTCAACCGGATCCTCGGTCGCCGCACGCCTCCGCCGCCCCCGCCGGCCCCGGTCGTCGCCGTGCCGCCACCTCCGCCGCCGCCGACCGACACGCTCGTTCTCACGGGCGACGGCCTCGAGGGCGCGGATCCGGCCGCGGCGATCGAGGTCACCGTCACGATCGGCGAGCGCACGTTCACCGCGACCGCCGCGCGCCGCGAGCCGGGCGGCACGTTCCCCGCGGAGTACGGCCTGGCGGCGTTCGCCGAGGTCGCGCCGGAGCCCTCGCCCGAGGTCGTTGCCGCGGACGAGGTTGTCGCCGCGGACGAGATCGTCGCCGCGGACGAGGTCGTTGCCGAGCCCGCCGACCCGACCGAGATCGCGGTCGTGCGGCGGCCGCTGACCGACGCCGACGGCGCCGTGGTCGGGTACGAGCTCGTCGTCGACGACTCCCGCGGAGGGCCGGAGGCGACCGCCGGGCTGCTGCTCGACGCGTTCGGCGACATCGGGCTCGAGCGCCTCACGGGCCGGCATCCGGTGTGGGTCACGATGACCGCCGAGTTCCTGCTCGCGGTCGGCACGCCGCCCGTGCGGCCCGATCGCGTCGTCCTCCAGCTCCCCGGCGTGCCCGCCACCGACGAGGTCCTCACCGCACTCCGCCGCCTCCAGTTCAGCGGCTACGCGATCGCGCTCGACGGCTACGACGCGTCGCTCGCCGGCGTGGCCACCTACCTCAAGCTCCCCGTCGACGGCCGCAGCGACGACGTGCTCCGAACCGCCGCCGAGGCGGCCGGCAACCTCACGCTCGTCGCCACCGGCGTCGCCACGCCCGAGGAGCGCACCCGGTGCAAGGAGCTCGGCTTCGCGGTCTTCCAGGGCGACTTCTTCGCCAAGCCGAACCTCACCAGGCAGCGCCGCGTCGGCACCGGCGGCATCGCCTCGCTCGCGTCGGTGGTCGAGGTTGCCAAGCCGGACGCAACGTTCGAGGACCTCGAGCAGGCGATCAGCTCCGACATCGGGCTCTCGCTCAAGCTCCTGCGCTACGTCAACTCCGCGTTCTTCGCGCTTCCACGCACCGTCGAGTCCGTCCGCGAGGCGCTCACCCTCCTCGGCACTGCCACCGTCCGCCGCTGGGCGACGGTGATGGCGCTCGCGGCCGCCTCCGACGCGCCGGAGGAGCTCGTCGAGCTCGCGCTCCAGCGCGCCCGCATGTGCGAGGTGCTCGGCGGCAACCGCGCGGTCGACGGCTCCGACGCCCACTTCACGGTCGGCCTCTTCTCGGTCGCCGACGCGCTGCTCGACTCGCCGATGGAGGACGTGCTCGACACGCTCCCGTTCTCGGACGAGATCCGCGCCGCGCTGCTGCGTCGCGAGGGCCCCAAGGGCGAGCTGCTGGCCACCGTGGTCTCGTACGAGCAGGGCCAGTTCCCCACCGCGGGCAACGGCGAGGTCTCGCTCGCGACGGCGTACGGCGACGCCGTCGAGTACGCCGGCGGCGCCGTCCGCGCGGCCGCTTAGCCCGGATTCGGGCTTAGCCGCGCGCGGTCCGGATCATCCGGACCAGCGTGGTGACGACGTAGAACGTCGCGACCGCGAAGAACGCGGCCCCGATCGCGGCGCGCGCCTGATCCTCCGACAGGGGCGTCCGCTTGGCGGCGGGGGGAGCGACGCGGTCGGCGAGCGCGCCGCGCCAGGTCGGCAGCGCGGCCTGGCCGATTTCGGTGGCGGAAGGCATGCCCAGTGGCTACCCAGGATCGGTCACAGCCAGCCGGAGCGGCGGAAGCGCCAGTACAGCAGCCCGCACAGCAGCACGATCGAGCCCAGCACGACGGGATAGCCGTAATGCCACTTCAGCTCCGGCATGAAGCTGAAGTTCATGCCGTAGATCGCCGCGACGCCGGTCGGGACGGCGGCGATCGCCACCCACGCGGAGATCTTGCGCATGTCCTCGTTCTGGCGCACCGCCGCCTGGGTGAGATTGGCCTGCAGCGCGCTGGACAGCAGGTCGCGGAAGCTGTCGATCCGGCCGCTGATCCGCAGGAGGTGGTCGTGCACGTCGCGGAAGTAGGTGCGCAGGTCCGGGTGGATGATCTCGTGATAGCCCTTGGCCAGCTTGTCCGCCGCGGGCGCGAGCGGCGCGATCGCGCGATGCAGGTCGAGCACCTCGCGCTCCATCGTGTAGATCCGCTCGGCGGGGTTGGAGCGAGACGGGGAGAAGACCTCGTGCTCGACCTCCTGGATGTCGGACTCGACCGCCGCCACGACGGGCTCGTAGTCGTCGACGATGTGGTCGACGATCGCGTACAGGACGGCGCCCGAGCCGCACCGCAGCAGGTCGGGCCGCTTCTCGATCTCGAGCCGGACGTCGTGCAGCGCCGCCTGTCCGTGGCGGACGCTCACCACGAAGTCGCGGTTGACGAAGAGCAGGATCTCTCCGGTCTCGAGCTCGTCGCTGCTGTCGACGTAGCGCACCGTCTTGAGCACGACGAGCAGCGTGTCGCCGTACAGCTCGACCTTCGGCCGCTGATGCGCCTCGACCGCGTCCTCGACCGCGAGCTCGTGGAGGCCGAACTCGCGCCGCACGGCGTCGAACTCCTCCCCGGAGGGCTCGTAGACCCCGATCCACACGAAGGATCCGTCGCGGTGCGCGGCCTCTCCGGCCTCGGCCAGCGGGAGGTCGCCCTCACGGCGGCAGCCATCCTCGTAGACCGCGCAATCGACGATCATTCCAAGGTGTAAGTATCGCTCAGGTCGCGGTCAGCTCCGGCACGCGCGGCTCGACCCGCCCGAGGCCCGGACGCGCGAGGTAGAAGCCCTGGCCGCAGCCGACCGCGAGCTCCATCAGGCACGACAGCTCGTCGCCGGACTCGATGCCCTCCGAGACGACGATCGCGTCGACGTCGCGGGCGAAGGAGACGATCGCGGCCGCGAGCGACTGGCGGACCGGGTCGTCGTCGATGCCGGACACCAGCGACCGGTCGAGCTTGAGGATCTCGGGCTTGACGCGGGTGACATGGCGGAACGACGCGAAGCCGGAGCCGACATCGTCGACCGCGACCCGGACCCCGTGCACGCGCAGGCGCTCGAGCGCGCCGTCGAGCTGGACGTAGTCCTCCACCGCCTGGTGCTCGGTCAGCTCGACCACGAGCGGGCGCCTGCCGTGCTCGCCGCGCTCGACGACCGCCTCCAGCTCGCTGCCGCCCAACAGCGCGGGGGAGACGTTGAGCGCGAGGTACAGGCCCTCGGGCAGCCGGCTCTGGTTGCGCAGCGCGAGCTCGATGACCGCGAGCTCGAGCTCGACGCCGAGCCCGAGCGCGTGCGCGTCGATGAACGTCTCCTCGGTGGGGAGCCGCTCGCCGTTCTCGTCGGCGAACCGCGCGAGCGCCTCGGCGCCGACCACGCGCCGCGTGTCGAGGTCGACGATCGGCTGCAGGGCGATGGAGAGCCCCTCGCCGTCGATGAGCCGCCCGATGCCTTCCTCCGCCTGCGCGCGGCGACGGTGGTCGAGCCGCATGACCTCCTCCTCGCGCGCCGCGCGCTCCCGCTCGTGCTCGAGCCCCTGGGCGATCTCGTCCTGCAGCTCGCGCAGGCGGTCTGCGACCGCGATGAAGCCGAGGACGAGGCCGACGGCGGGCACGGCGAACTGCCCGGCGCGCAGCGTCAAGCTGGCCCACCAGGCCTCGTCGTACGGCTCAGCGGCGAGCAGGTAGGAGAGCGAGTCGAGGCCGGAGAGCGCGGTGAGCGCGATGACGCAGACCTCGGCCCACGTCGGCGCGCCGCCGCTTGCGCGCCACCACGCGGCGGCCACGGTGAGCTGGCCGATCGCGATGATCGCCACCGCGGTCCGGACGCCGGCGTGGTAGCCGCCGTCGTTCGCCAGGTCCCCGAACGGGGCCGACGCGAGCGAGGCGTAGAGGAGCAGCACGATCCCGGCGGCGCCGAACCCGAGCAGCGCGCGCGGGCGCGCTCGGACGCGGGCGACCGCCAACACGCCGGCCGCCAGCAGCGCGACGTGCCAGATCAGGTAGCGGGCGGCGGCTGCGTCCACGCTCTGATCGACCGGCCCGCCGCTGAAGAAGATCGAGCGGTGGCCCAGTACGTCGGTCACGAGGCCCGCGAAGGCGACCGTGACGCCGGCCGACATCCACAGCAGCCGCGAGTCGTTCTCTGCACGAGCCGTTGCAAACAGCAGGTGGCCGACGAGCGCGGCGCAGACGCAGCCGACCGCGAGCGCCGCGGGGACGGCCGCGGTGGGGCGGTTCGTGGAGCCGGCGCTGAACGCCACGATGACGGCAAACGCCGCTGTCACCGCGCAGGCCCCGAGCAGCCGGAGGTTCACACTCACCGGGGCCCGGGAGCTCAACAACGGCGACATCGTGTCAATAGTGACCCACCACTGGTGATCTCAAACCCGGTATATCGGGGGGACGCAGTAGCCTGCCGAGGGGCAATGGCGACGATTAGCGATTCCACGGCTACTGAGCCGGCGTTCGTCGTCGAGCGTTTCGCCGTGGTCGGCGACCGTGTCGAGGTCGCGGGCCACTGGCGCGACGTGCGCGGCCGGCGCTTCGTGCGGCCCGTTCTCTGGCTCCATCGCAGCGACAGCCGCCGGCGGCTGGTCGCGGTGCTCGACCACAAGCCGTGGGCGGCGGATGACGGCGAGCCATGGGTGGCGGCCTTCAAGTGGGAAGGCGGCAAGCTCGATGCCGACCGGGCCGAGCTCGAGGTCGGCCGTGAGCTCGTCGTGGAGCTGCCGCTGCCCGGCGCGCGCGCGGTCAAGCCGCGGCCGGCGAAGGCGCGGCAGCCTTCCGAGCTCGACCGCGTGCGGGAGCAGCTGCTCAGCGCCACGAAGGAGCGCAGCGCGCTCCAGGCGGCGCTCGACGAGGCGACGGTGTCGGCCGACGAGCTGGGGCGCCTGCGAGGCGAGGTGGAGCACGCGCGCGAGGACGCGGCCGGCGCGCGCGAGGAGGCGGAGCGGGCGCGCGCCGACGGCGAGCGCCTGGTCAACGACGAGTACCGCCAGCGCGAGCGCGCGCTCGAGGCGGCCGAGGCCGCGATCGCGCGGGCGCGCGAGGCCGAGTCCGCGCACAGCCTCGCCGAGCGCCAGCTCGCCGCGGCCCGCACCGCGCACGCCGCGCTCGAATCCGACAACGCCCGCCTGCGAGCCGAGCTAGCGGAGGCCGGCGACGAGCTCGACCGCCTGCGCACGGCGCCGGGCGATTCGACGCCGAGATGAAGCGCTGCGCGCCGAGTTGCGCGACTCGGTGACGCCTGCGGACGACCGGTCGCGCCTGCGCGCCGAGCTCGCGGCTGCCCGCGACGAGCTCGCCGCCCCGCGCGACGAGACCGGCCGGGCCGAGCTGGAGGCCGCCTGGGCGGAGCGCGACCGGCTCGCCGGCGATCTGGCCGGCGTGCTCGGCGAGCGCGATCAGCTCGCGGGGGAGGTCGCCGCCGCTCGCGCCGGTCGTGAGCGAGTCGAGGCGGAGCTGGTCTCGGTGCGGGCCGACCGCAAGCGGTTCGAGCGCGAGCTCAACTCACTCCGCACCGAACGCGAGCGCGAGTCCCGGCTCGCCCCGCGCCGCAGGATGCGCCCGGCTACGGACAGCCGACTCGCCCCGCCGAAGGACGGCACGGCCCTGTGGGCCGTCCGCATCGTGGCGCTCGCGCTCGTGGCGATCCTCCTCGCCGCGATCGCGCTGGCGGTCGCCGGCGTGCTCTAGGACCGGCCCTAGTCCTGCCGCTTCGCGCGCCGCGCGATGTTCTCCTGCCGCTCGGCCGCGGCCTGCGCGGCCGCGAACGCGATCAGGCCGGTGGCCAGCGCCGGGAACACGACGCCGAACACCGCAATGAGCGCGATCGTGGCCTTGGCGGCGGCGTCGAGGGCGAACAGGTCGAGCACGGCGCGGAGTCTACGGGACCGCGGCCGGGTAGGACGTCGGGGCGATGACGACCCACGCCGAGCCGCCGCCCGCCACCGAGACCGTCGCCCCGCCCCGCCCGGCCCGCTGGCGCCCGCCCGTCGCGGTCGCGGCCGTGATCGGCGGCCTCGTCGTGAGCCAGCTCGTCGCGCTCGGCGCGATCCTCGTCGCCGGCGACACCGACACCATGACGGCCGTCGCATTCGTCCTCGCCGACCTCCTCCTGGTCGCGATCATCGTCGTCTCCGCCCAGCGTGGGGCCGAGCGGCTCACCGCCGCCACGCTCGGCGTCCGCCGCACCCGCTTCTGGCGCGCGGTCGGCTGGACGCTGGCGATCTGGATCGGGATCCTCACCATCGAGGCGCTGTGGGCCGCGCTCGTCGGCGGCTTCTCCAACGTCGAGGAGGACCCAGGCATCACGGAGCGGGAGCTGATCTTCATCCTGTTCGCGGTCGCCGTCGTCACGCCGATCGCCGAGGAGATCGCGTTCCGCGGCTATCTTTTCCCGGCGCTGACCCGCTGGCGCGGCCCGTGGATCGGCGCGCTGGTCACCGCGCTCATCTTCGGCGCCGCGCACGTGCTCTCCAGCCCGATCGAGGCCATGCCCGCCCTCGCGGTGTTCGGCTTCGGCGCCTGCCTGCTGTTCTGGTTCACCGGCTCGCTGCTGCCGTGCGTCGCGCTCCACGCGGGGAACAACGCGATGGTCATGAGCGTCGGCGGCGACTGGACCTGGCAGGTCCCCGTCGCGATCGTCGCGTGCATGACGCTCTCGATTGCGGTGCTTCTGCCGTTCGCTCGCGAGCAGGCGCCGCAGGCGGCCGCATGATCGACGCCCATCCCGGGCATCACTGGCGCAAGGGAGCCCACTACTGAGGGAGGCAGCATGGCAGCGACCGACAGCCCGGAGACCACCACCACGCGGGACACCCCCCGGACGGCGGCTTCACCGCTCGATCAGCATGCTCCGCCGACGGCGACGACGGGCGGCCGCTCCGGCCGCGCCACGACGTCGATGATCCTCGGGATCATCTCGATCCCGGCGGCGCTGATCGCGATCCTGGGCGTGGTCCTGGGCATCGTCGCGATCGTCCTCGGCGCGACCGCGCGCGGCGACATCCGGCGCCGCGGCCTCACCAACGCCGGCCAGGCGACCGCGGGCATGATCTGCGGCAGCATCGGCCTCGTGCTGGGCCTCGCGAACATGATCGCGGGGATCATGGCCGCCGCCTCGTAGCGCCGCGTCAGCGCCCCGCGGCGTGGATCGCCAGCACGGCGTCGAGCGTGTCTGCCTCCGCCGCCGGCTTATCCGGCCGGTGGCGGAGCACCCGCGCGAACCGCAGCGCGACTCCGCCCGGGTAGCGCGTGCTCGCCTGCACGCCGTCGAACGCGATCTCGACCACCAGCTCGGGTCGCACGTGGACCGTGTAGTCGTCGCGCGCCACCTCCAGCCGTTGCAGGTGCTCGGTCTGCCATTCGAGCATCGCGTCGGTCAGGCCCTTGAACGTCTTGCCGAGCATCACGTGCCCGGACCCGTCGGGCTCGCGCGCGCCGAGGTGCAGGTTGCTGAGCCATCCGCGCCGCCGGCCGTGACCCCACTCAGCCGCCAGCACCACGAGGTCGAGCGTGTGGCGCGGCTTGACCTTGAGCCAGCCGGCGCCGCGGCGCCCGGCGGCGTAGGGCGCCTCGAGTGACTTGACGATCACGCCCTCGTGCCCGAGCGCGAGCGCCTGGTCGAGCACCTCGCTCGCCGCCTCGGCGTCCGGCGCCAGGACGCGCGGGATGCGACCGGCCCCCGGCACGAGCTCCTCGAGCGCGGCGAAGCGCTCCGACCCCGGGCGGTCGATGAGGTCCTCGCCGCCCGCATGCAGGACGTCGAAGAAGAGCACCGACAGGCCGCCCCGGCCGACCTGGCTGGCCGTGACCTGGAACGGCTCCGGGCGGCCGTCGGCGCGCAGCGCAATCGCCTCGCCGTCGAGCACCGCCTGGTCGACTGGCAGCGCCCGCGCCGCCGCGACGACCTCCGGCACCCGCGCGGTGATGTCGTCGAGCGTGCGGGTGAAGACCCGGACCTCGTCGTCGCGGCGATGCACCTGGACGCGGACACCGTCGAGCTTGTACTCGACCGCCGCCGGGCTGATCCGCGCGAGCGCACCCTCGAGGTCCTCGCCAGGCGACGCGAGCATCGGCTGGACGGGCCGCAGCAGCTCCAGCGTGATCGCTCGCAGGCCGGCGACGCCGTCGGCGAGCGCGGTCGCGGCGACGGCGCCGAGGTCGCCGCGGAGCATGAGCGCGCGGCGGACGTCCGCGCGCGGGACGTCGGCCGCCTTGGCAACCGCGTCGACCATCACGCCCGCCAGCGCCCCCTGCCCGATGTCGCCGAGCAGCAGCGCGACCAGGAACCGCTGCTCGTCCTCGGTCGCCCGCGTGAGCAGGTCGCCGACCGCCGCGCGCCGCGCCGCCTGCGACCCCTGGCCGGTGAGGGAGCCGATCCGCGTGAACGCGGCGTCGGCGTCCGCGATCTCGAGCGAGGCCTCGGCGGCCGGGAGCGGCCGGTCGCGCAGCGCAGCCCAGCCGACGCCGATCTGCCGCTGCGTCAGCTCGCCCGACAGCCAGGCGACGGCGGCGGGCGTCTCCGGCGGCTCGAGTCGGCGCAGCAGCTCGGCGAGCCGCTCGACCTTGCCGCCGCGCGCCGACGTCGCCCGCACGCCGGCGGAGGTCTCGGCGACGTCCCGCAGCAGCGTCACCGCAGCAGCCGCCCCTCCATCCCGCCCGCGACCGTGATCACCTGGCCGGTGATGTGTCCGGCCGCGACCGGCGAGCACAGGTAGGCGATCGCGCGCGCGACGTCGTCGGCGGTCGCGACCTTGCGCAGCGGCATCGTGGCCGTGACGCGAGCGAGCTTCTCCTCGGTCAGCTCGTGCTCGGTCATCGGCGACACTGTCCAGCCGGGCGCGACGACGTTCACGCGCCCGAGCGGCGCGCGCTCCACGATCTCGTTCTTCAGCGTGAGCAGCAGTCCGTGGGCGATGCCGGCCTTGCAGGCCGAGTAGTCCGCGTGGCCGGCCTCGCCGAAGAGGCCTGACGTGGACGCGACCATGACGAGCGAGCCGGTTCCGGTCGCCTCGACGTGGCGCAGGTAGCCGCGGGCGGTCAGGAACGTCGCGGTGAGGTTCTCGTCGACGGTCGCGCGCCAGCGGTCGAGGCTCATCCGGGCGACCGGGACGTCCTCCGGGTCCCAGGTGCCGGCGTTCGCGACGCAGGCGTCGAGGCGGCCGAGCGCCTCGACCGCGGCGGGGACGAGCGCGTCGGCCGAGCGCTCGTCGCGCAGGTCGGCCTGTAGCGCGACGCCGCCGATCTCCTGCGCGAGCGCCTCCGCGGCGGCCGCGTTGCCGTGGTAGTGCACGCCGACGCGGGCGCCCTCGGCGGCCAGGACGCGCGCCGTCGCCGAGCCGATGCCTCCCGATGCGCCGGTGACGAGGACGGCGCTGCCTTGCAGACCCAGATCCATGGCGCGGCAGTCTGACGGGAACGATCCGGCGCCGCCGGGCGTAGGGGAGATGTGAAGACCCTCTCGCCCGGAGCCGCGCTGCTCCCGCTCCGCCTGTTCCTCGGCGTGACGTTCGTCTACGCGGGCGTCAACAAGCTCACCGATCCCGGCTTCCTGACGGCCGGCGCCGACACGTACATCGGCACGCAGCTGGAGGCGTTCGCGGAAGGGACGCCGGGCGGCTGGTTGCTGGAGACGTTCGCGCTGCCGCGGCCGGGGGTGTCGGGGGTGGGCGTCGCGCTGACGGAGATCGCGATCGGGCTGCTCGCCGTCGCCGGCCGGTTCACACGTGCGAGCGCCGCCGGCGGGCTCGGGCTGAGCCTCGTGCTCTTCCTCACCGCGAGCTGGCACACGAAGCCGTACTTCCTCGGCTCGGACATCGTCTTCGCGTTCGCGTGGCTGCCGTTCGTGCTGGCCGGCGCCGCGGGGCAGCCGGCGCTCGACCACCGGCGCCCGCGGGCCGTGAGGTTGCCGCGCCGTGGCCGCGTGGTGGGCGCGGGCGCGTTGCTGACCCGGCGGGCGGCCATCCTCCAGGCGCTGGGGCTGACGGCCGCGGCCACGGGCACGATCGCGGGCGTCTCGATCCTCATGCGAGGCGCCGCCCCGGCGCGCGCGACCGTGCCCGCGGGAACGCCGCTGGCCGACTCGGCGGCGGTCGCGGCGGGGGACGCGCTCAGCGTCACCAACCCGCTCGACGGGACGCCGGCGCTGGTGATCCGGGCGGCCGACGGCTCCGTGTCCGCGTTCGGCGCGACCTGCACGCACGCGGGCTGCGAGGTGGGGTGGACGGACGGCGAGATCCGCTGCCCCTGCCACCACGCGAGGTTCGATCCGGCGACGGGGGAGCCGACGCGAGGCCCCGCCCAGTTGCCGCTGCCGACGTTGGAGGTCGTCGAGCGCGACGGGAAGATCCTGTTGGCCTAGGCGGGACGAAACTTCAACTGCGCTGGGTAGGGCAGCGGGGGAGCGAGCCGCCCGGCTGGCCGAGTGTCCAGTTAATTCCGCTAGAGGGTATTAACTCGACACTCGACCGCCGAGCGCTCGGATTTCCCCCTCCCAGGTCGAAAACCGGTCACTCGGCGGTCGCGCGGACGGCTTCGCCGCTTCCCTACCTGCGCAGTTGACGTTGTCCCTTGACGCACCTGGTGGAATTGTGGAACAATCGGCGCACAGTGCCGACGACCGCGACGACAGCGACGACCGCCACGACCGCGACGGCGCGCCTGCAGGTCCTCCTCGCCGCGCTCTGCTTCGCCACCACCGGCACGGCGCAGGCGCTCGGCCCGCACTCGACCAACCCGGTCGGCGTCGGCGCGGCGCGGATCCTCGTGGGCGGCGTTCTGCTCGTCTCCGTCGCCGTCCTCATGCGGGGCGGCGTCCGCGGACCCCGCTGGTCGCGAGGGCCCGTGCTCGCCGCCGTCGCCGGCGTCGCGGTCTACCAGCTCGCGTTCTTCGCCGCCGTGGCGGACACGGGCGTGGCGGTCGGGACGATCGTCGCGCTCGGCTCGGCGCCGACGCTCGCCGGCCTGTTCGAGTGGCTGCTCGACCGCCGCGTGCCGGATCCGCGCTGGGCCGCCGCGACCGCGCTGGCCTGCGCGGGCGTGGCGATGCTCGCGCTATCCGGCGGCGACGCCAGCGTGTCGCTCCCCGGCGTCGCGCTGGCGGTCGCGGCGGGCGCCTCGTATGCCGTCTACACGCTCGCCGCGAAGCGGCTGCTGACCGCCGGGCACGCGCCCGAGCAGGTGATGGCCGCCGCGTTCGGGCTCGGCGCGGTCGCGCTGCTGCCTGCGCTCGCGCTCAGCGGCCCGGGCTGGCTCCTGCATGCCGACGGGATCGCGCTCGCGCTGTTCCTCGGCACGGTGCCGACGGCCCTCGCGTACGTGCTCTTCGCGCGTGGGCTGAAGCGGCTGAGCGCGTCCGAGACCGCCACGCTGACGCTCGCGGAGCCGTTGACGGCCGGGGCGCTCGGGGCGGTCGTCCTCGCCGAGCCGTTCACCGCCGCGTCGGCCGCCGGCGCCGGCCTCGTTCTGGCCGGCCTGCTCGCGCTCGCGATCCGGATCCCGGCGCCCGCGCTTGCATCGCCCGACCGGGCGCGGGCATGATCCGCTAATGGCCGCGCCGCGTCAGCTGCACCGCACCTCCACGGTCGACGCGCTCGCCGACGCGCTGCGCCGCGAGATCCTCGACGGCGAGCTCCCGGCCGGCGCCCGCCTGCGCGAGCGGGAGCTGTGCGAGGCCTACGGCGTCGCGCGGCACTCCCTGCGCGCCGCGCTGCGCTCGCTGGCCGCAGACGGGCTCGTGCGGATCGAGCCGCACCGCGGCGCGCGGGTCGCGGAGCTCACCGGCGACGACGTCCGCTGGCTCTACGAGCTGCGGACCGCCCTCGAGCTCGAAGCCGCCCACCTCGCCATCGCGCGCAACGGCGGGCGCCTGCCGCCCGAAGTGCACGATGCACTCGCGCGGCTCGAGGCGGCCTGCGCGGGCGAGGACCCGCCCTGGAGCGCCATCAACGAGGCGCACGCCGACCTGCACGGCGCGATCGTCGCCGCCGCCCGCAGCCCGCGGATCGCCGCCGCCCACGCGGCGCTCAGCGGCGAGATGCGGCTGTTCCTGCTCGCGCTCAAGCCGCACCTCGACCCGCCGCAGCTCGCCGCCGACCACGGAAAACTCGTCCGCGACCTCGAGCGCGACGGCCCGCCCGTCCTGCGCGAGCACCTGCGCGTCGCCGCCGAAACGCTGGTGCAGTCGTGAGCCCGCTCGACGAGCGCCTCGAGCGGCATAAGCCGGCGCTGGTCTACGACCCGCAGGAGGCGTACCGCGCGATGTCGGCCGCCTCGATCACCGACTACCGCGACAACGCGCTCAAGCGCAGCAACGGCAGCATCGTCTCGCGCGCGGGAGGCGGCCTCACGCTCGCGCTCCTGGCGAGCTACGACGTTCGCGACGGCGACCGGCTCGACGAGGCCGGCGACCCTCTGCCCGCGTCGCGCCGCTTCCAGGGCGACCCCGCCTACCGCGAGCGGGTCTACGCGCGGGTCAAGCCCGACGGCGGCCGAGTCTGGCTCCAGTACTGGCTGTGGTGCTACTACAACCCGAAGCACCTGCTCGGCTTGGGCAAGCACGAGGGCGACTGGGAGCTCGTCCAGGTCGGCCTCGGCGCCGACGGCGCCCCCGAGGTCGCGACCTACTCCCAGCACGAGGACGGCGAGGCGCGCGACTGGGACGACATGGAGCGCAACGGCGACCATCCCGTGGTCTACGTCGCGCCGCTCTCGCACGCCTGCTACTTCGAGCCCGGCTCCCATCCGTACGTGCTCGGCGTCGACAACCCGGACGGCTCGCTGCCGCCCGTGCTGCCCAAGCTCGAGGAGTTCGGCGCGTGGGCGAGCTGGAACGGCCGCTGGGGCAACTCCACCGGCGTCGGCGGCGGCACGTTCGGCGGCCGCAGCCCGGCGAGCCCGGGCCGCCAGTCGAAGAAGTGGGACCGCCCCGCGGCATGGCACGCCGGCGCCGTGCGCGCGACGCCACTTCGCCGCGGCCGCCGCGTCGTGCGGCAGGCCGGGAAGCTCACCTACCCGAAGCTGGTCTCGCTGGCCGCCCGCCGGGAGGACGACCGGGTGGTGGTCGACTACGCCGTCGATCCCGCGCCGCAGCGCCGAGCGTCGCGGCTGCTGGTCACGCTCCACCGTCCCGGCGACGAGGACGAGCTGCTGGCCAGCCGCCCGGAGAAGCTCGCCGGGTCGTCGGGGACCGTCGACGTGCCGGTGCCGGAGGGCGTCGAGGGCGACCTCGTCGTCCGGGCCTCGGCGTATAACGCGCTGCGCCAGCGCAGCGACCCGCTGGAGACGACGACGGGGGACCGGCCGGGCGGGTGACGTTCGGGCCGCCCGCCCGGCCGAGAGGAGGAGCGAGACGTCCCGGGGGAAGGACGCTCATCTGGTTGACTCCCCGTCATCAAGACTGGGAAACGGGTGCTGGTCAGCATGGGAACGTACGACCGGATTCCGGTCATCATGGTGACCCGCCGCATCCGACTGGCGCGCTTGCGATCCTTAGGGTCCCCGGCCGCACATCGACAGGGGGCATCTGAATGACGAGGAGATTCGAAGTCGGGCCCATGCTCGTCGCGCTCGGGGCGATCGCACTGCTCGCGAGCCTGTTCATGGACTGGTACGGACCGCTGACGGCGTGGGAGGCCTTCGAGGTGGTCGAGGTCCTGCTCGCCGTGCTCGCCGTGGCGGCGCTGGTGGTCGCCGTCGGGCTGCTCATCCCCGACCTCGAGTACGTCGAGCGCCGCTGGCTGCCGCTGATCGTCTTCGCCATCGCCGTGCTCGTCGCGGCCGAGCTGGTCAACCCGCCGCCGGCCGCCGCCGGTGACGACCGGCTCGAGGCCGGCGCGTGGACGGCGTTCGGCTCGGCCCTCGTGCTGCTGGCCGGCGCCGTGCTCACGTTCGGGCGCGTCTCGTTCGCGGTGTCCGTGCAGGGTCGCGAGGTGCGCGAGCGCGTCCCCGTCGTCGACCACCGGCAGGACACCACCGAGACGGCGGCGATCAAGGAACGCTGATGCCCGAGCTGCGCGAGATCGCGTTCGAGCTCGAGCGGTTCGCGTGGAGCGAGCCGGGGCGGCTCGAGGTCGTCGGCCGCTGGAGCGGGTTGCAGGGCCGCCGGATCGGGCGGCCGGTTCTCAGGCTCGAGGCCGGCGGACGCAAGCGGCGGCTGACCGCGATGCCGGGCGGCCACCTGGTTCCGTCCGACGGCGTGTGGCGGGCATCCTTCGCCTACGACGGCGACCCCGAGCAGGTCGGCGCCGTCGTGCTCGAGGTCGGGCGGTTCGCCGTCGACCTCCCGGCGCCGCGCCGCCGGCGCCGCCGCCCGGACGACGAGAACCTGCGCGGCGAGTTCGAGGCCGAGCGCCGGCAGCGCGAGCAGGCAGAGGCCACGGCCGCCGAGCGCGACGCCGAGCTCGTCAGCCTCCGCGAGGAGGCCGACGCCGCGCTCGCCCAGCGTGAGAGCGAGATCGAGGCGCTGCGCGCCGAGACCACGGTGCAGCTCGAGGCGGTCCGCGCGGAGCTGACAAAGGAGATCGCGGGGCTGCAGGCCGAGCTCGACGCCGCCATCGAGGAGCGCGACCGCCTCCGCGCCGACCTCGCGATCCGCGACGAGGAGCTCGAGATCGCCCGTGACGAGGCGAAGACCGCGCGCGGCGAGGCCGAGGCGCGGCTGGCCGCCGAGCGTGCCGCCTCGACCGACGTCAGGGAGAAGCTCGCGACCGCCCGCGAGGAGGCGCAGAGCACGATCTCCGCCGAGGCGCAGGAGACCGAGCGGCTGCGCGCGGAGCTCGCCGCGGCCCGCGAGGAGACCGAGCGCACCGTGGAGGCCGAGCGTGCGGAGACGGCGCGGTTGCGCGAGGAGCTCGCCGCGCGGCCCGCGCAGGTCAACGGCGACGACGACGGCGGCGAGGCCGAGGCGGCGGCCAAGCGCATGTACGAGCGGATCGCGCGCGAGCTCGAGCAGGAGCGCGCCACGGCGCGGCACCTGCGGCGCGAGCTCGACGCGGTGCAGGCCCAGACCGCCGAGCACCGTCGGGTGGTGTCGGCGTCGGCCGCCGGCGGCGTGACCGACGACGTCCCGGCCGCGACCCCGGCCGGGCGCGTCGCGGCCATGCGCCGCAGCGAGGTCAGTCGCGCGGCCGCCCACCATCGCGCCGAGGCCGCGCGGGCCGCCGCCGCCAACCGGGTCCACCTCGGCAACCGGTCGCCGGCGATGATGTGGGGCGCCCGCGCTGCGGGCATCGTGCTCGTCGCGGGGCTGCTCGTGATGATGCTGCTGATCGTGAGCTGGGTGACCTGACGCTGCGGCTCGTGGTCGCGGCCGTCGTGGTGGCGGCGCTGTCGCTACTGCTGCCGTGGGCGCTCGCGTTCGACCCGCAGGCGTGGGTGGTGTGGGGCCGCGACGCCGGCCGGTTCGCGCTCGACACCAGCGGCGGCCCCTCGTGGAAGCCGCTGCCGGTGGTGGTCACCACGCCGCTCGCGCTCACCGGCGACCCGGCGCCGGCGCTGTGGCTGCTCGTGGCCCGCGCCGGCGGGCTGCTGGCGATCGCCGGCGCGTGGGCGCTGGCGGCGCGGCTCGGCGGCGCGGCGGCCGGTGCGGCGGCCGCGGGAGCGATGGCGCTCAGCCAGTGGTGGATGTTCAACACCGCGCTCGGGAACTCCGAGGGACTGCTGGCGGCGGCGGTGCTGTGGGCGGTCCTCGCACATCTCTCCGATCGCCCGCGGCTGGCGCTCGCGCTCGGGACGGCGGCGGCGCTGCTGCGGCCCGAGGTGTGGCCGTTCCTCGGGCTCTACGGGCTGTGGCTCTGGCGCCGGGACCGCGCCGCGCGCCCGGCGGTGGCGGTCGCCGCGATCGTCGTGCCGGTTCTGTGGCTCGGCCCGGACGCGCTCGGGATCGGCGGCGCGCTGAGCGCGTCGCGCGCGGCCCGCGGCGAGCCGAGCCTGGGCAGCGCGGCGCTCGAGGACGTGCCGGGGCTCGCCGTGCTGGCCGACGCGGTGTCGCTGATGACGGTGCCGGCGGCGCTCGCCGCCGTGGTCGGGACGATCGCGGGCCCCCCGCTCGCACGCGCGCTGGCCGCGGCGGCCGCGGCGTGGATCGCGATCGTGGCGGTGATGGCCCAGGCCGGCTACGCGGGCAACCCGAGATACCTCGTAGCGGCGATGGCCTACGGGTGCGTGCTCGCCGGCGCCGGCGCCGCCTGGGCGGGTCGCGCGATCGGGGGCCGTGCGGCGCTGGCGGGCCGCGGGATCGAGGGCCGTGCCGCGCCGGCGGGTCGCGCGATCGCGGCGGGTGCCGGCGCGCCGGTCGCCGCCGCCGCGCTCGTGCTCGCGGTCGGCGCGATCACGGCCGGCGACCTCCGCGACCAGGTCACCGACGTCGGCGCGCGCGCGGACCGCCGCGAGGCGCTCCCGGCCCTCGTCGCGGCGGCCGGCGGCCGCGACGCGCTCGTCGGCTGCGCGCCGATCCGCACCGCGCCCGACGTGCGGCCGCTCGTCGCCTGGGAGCTCGATGTCTCGATGAAGGGCATCGACCGCCCGCCCGAGCCGCCGGCCGCCGTGCTGCGCTGGAGCCCGCACGGCGGCGGCCCGATGGAGCCCGACATCCCGAGCGGGTTCGACCTGGTGGCCCAGGCGCCGTTCTGGGAGGCCTGGACCGCGTGTAGGGTGCCGCGCTGATGGACCAGATCGCGATCGTGGTGCACGGCGGCGCGGGCCGGCTGCCGACCGAGGGCGACCGGCTCGACCGGATGCGCTCGGGCGCGGCGGCCGCCGTCGAGGCCGGCCACGCGGTCCTGACCGCCGGCGGCACGGCGCTCGACGCGGTCGAGGCGGCCGTGATCGTGCTCGAGGACGACCCCGAGTTCAACGCGGGTCGCGGCGCCGCGCTGACCGAGTACGGGCGCGTGGAGCTCGACGCGTCGATGATGGACGGCACCACCCGCGCGGCCGGTGCCGTCGCGGCCGTGCGCGGCGTCCGCAACCCGATCCGCGCCGCCCGCGTCGTGATGGAGGAAGACCGCCACGTCCTGCTCGTCGGCGCGCCCGCGACCGAGTTCGCCGCCACCGCCGGGCTCGCGTTCGAGTCCGAGACGTGGTTCGTGACCGAGCGCGAGCGGCTCGCGCTGGCCGGGCTCGACGGCGCCGCGCACGGAACCGTCGGCGCCGTCGCGCGTGACTCGCAGGGCCGCCTCGCGGCCGCGACCTCCACCGGTGGCGTCTCAGGCCAGCGCCTCGGCCGCGTCGGCGACTCGCCGCTGGTGGGAGCCGGCACCTGGGCCGACGACGCGACCGTCGCCGTCTCATGCACCGGCCACGGCGAGTCGATCATCCGCTCGGCGCTCGCGCACGAGGTCGACGCGCTGATCCGCCACCGCGGCCTCGGCGTCCAGGAGGCGTGCGCGGTGGCGATCGACGGGCTCGGGCGCTGGGGCAAGGACGGCGGGCTCGTCGCCGTCAGCTCGCACGGCGAGGTCGCCGCCACGTTCAACTCGCCCGGCATGACCCGCGGCTGGCGCGTGGGCGACGGGCCGACCTTCACGGGCGTCGCGCCGGGCGAAGGTGGCTGACCCCGTCGACGAGGTCGCCGGCCGTCTCTACGGCCTGCCGCTCGAGGACTTCACGCGCGAGCGCGACGCCGCCGCCCGCGAGCTGCGCAAGGCGAAGGAGCGCGGCGTCGCGGACGTGGTGGCGAAGCTCCCGAAGCCGACGCAGGCGGCCTGGGCCGCGAACGCGCTCGCGCGCGAGCACCGCGACCTCGTCGACGACCTGCTGGCCGCCGGCGACGAGCTGCGCGAGGCGCAGGAGGCGGCCGTGGCCGGCAAAGGCGCCGAGGCGCTGCGCGAGGCGACAGCCGCCGAGCGCGAGGCGGTCGACGCGCTGATGGCGGCCGCCAAGGACCTCAAGCCCGGCGGCCGCAAGCCCACGGCGGCGACGCTGGAGAAGCTGCGGACGACGCTGGAGGCCGCGGCCACCGACGACGACGTGCGCGCCGCGCTCGAGCAGGGTCGCGTCGTGGCGGACGCTCAGGGCGGTGCCGCGTGGGGCCTGCTGGCAGGCGCCGACGTGTCCGCCACGCGCCCCCGCAAGCCGGCGAAGAAGCGGGCCAAACCTGCCTCCAAGCAGGGGGCGGCCGACCGAGCGGCGGCCGAGGAACGCCTGCAGGAGGAGCGCGAGCGCCGGCAGCGGCTCGAGACCGAGCTCCGCGAGGCGCGTGCCGAGCGCCGCTCCCGCGAGCGCGAGCTCGAACGGGCGGAGAAGGCCGCGGACCGCTCCGCCGGCCGCCTCGAGGCTGCGCTGGCGGCGGCGCAGGAGGCGCGCGAGCATGCGGACGAGGCGAACGCCGAGCTCGACGCCGCCCGCGAGGCGGCGAGCGAGGCCCGCGACACGGTCGCCCGTCTCGAGGAGCAGCTCGACTGACCGGTTGACAGGTTCGAACGTGCCCTCATAGGGTCACGACGACCCCGATCAAGAAGGTGGGATCTGGTGCGACGAGGAGCCGTCGTGGCCTGCATGGCAGTGATTGCTGGCGCGGGCACCGCGCCTGCGGCGCACGGCGCGGAGCGGCTGCGCGTGATCAAGAACGGCGTGGGGACGGTCACGTCAGCGGACGGCAGGATCAAGTGCGGCGACGACTGCTCGGCGACCTATCACGGGGCTCCGACGGTCCGGCTGAAGGCCGTGCCCGGGCCGGGCGCCGAGTTCGCGCACTGGAAGGGAGCGTGCTTCGGCAAGAGCCCGACGTGCGTCGTCGCCGTGACCCGAAGGACGAGGGTGCGCGCGAAGTTCCAAGGCATCCAGCGGAGCGTCAGTCTCGTGGTGAGCGGACCGGGAACGGTGGTCAGCGCGCCGCAAGGGCTGTCCTGCGGGTCTGGGGCGGCGACCTGCGCCGCCAGCTTCAGGCACGGCACAACCGTGAGGCTGAACGCCGTGCCGGACGTCGGCGGCGTGTTCCATGTGTGGGGAGGCACCGCGTGTGAGGGACAGGTCTCGACGACCTGCGAGTTCGTCGTCCCCGGCGATGTCGACCTCACGGCGGCGTTCCGCATCCTCACCCCCGACCCGGGGACCCCGACGCTCACCGTCACGAGCAGCGGCGTGCGAATCACCAGCTCGCCGCCCGGCATCGACTGCCCGCCCTTGTGCAGCGCGGCTTTTCCGTCGGGCACGCCGGTGACGCTCACGGCGCCGCTCGACGTGGGGTGGGCTGCCGGCTGCAAGGGCACCGGCTCCACCTGCGCGCTCATCGTCGATCGGTCGACCGAAGTCCAGGCGATGGTTCCTCCGCTGCCGCCGCCGCCGCCCGCCCGCAACTTCGGCCTCAGCGTAACCGTCTCAGGGCGCGGCAGGGTGTCTGGTGGTTCCGCGTACACGAGCCACTCCATCTTCTGCGGCGGAGCCGCCGGCACGCTTTTCGACTGCCAGCAGCTGTTCCCGCCGGGCACGACGGTCAAGCTCAAGGCGGTGCCACGCAAGGGCCGGCGCTTCCAGCGCTGGACCTCATTCTGCAGCGGGAGGAAGCCACGCTGCACGCTCCGGCTGACCGCGCCCAAGACGGTCGGAGCCGTCTTCCGGCCCAGATGAGCGCCGACGACGGCGAGGGCCGCTCGTTCCGGCTCGTCAAGTGGGTGGGAGCGGCGGCCACCGCCGCGGGCGCGATCATCGCGGTCCTGTTCGCGCTCGCGCCGGACCTGAGGCCGTGCCTCGGGGATACCGACGCCTCGTTCACCGGCGCACCGGTCTTCCCCAAAGTGCGCTTCCGCGACCACCTGATCCGCTCCGGCGTGCCGAAGGAGGAGGTCGCCGGCGAGCCGAACATCGTCGGCTCCGAGATCCGCTTCAGCTACCGGACGACCGGCTACCGCGACTCGACCCTCACGGTCACGTGGTCGCTGGTCGCGATCGAGCGCGACGAGACGCTCGGCGCCGTCGTCCCCGGCCAGGACCGGGCGGTCGCGATGACGTTCACCCCCGATGCGTGCTCGGAGGGCGGAGGCAAAGACCTCTTCGTCACCATCCCCGAGCCCGGCAAGCGGTACCGGGTCGTGCTCGAGCTCTACCGCGACCGCGACCCGAACCTCGGCGACCGGATCGCGCTCACCGAGACGGAGCCGTTCCGCGGCTGACGCTCACGACATCGCCTCGGCGAGCACCGACGGGTCGCGCTTGCCCTCCGGCAGCTCCATCGCCATCAGGCGCGCGAGCTGGGCGCGGCCGCGGACGTCGAGCTTGCGGTAGATCTGGCCGAGGTGGTACTCGATCGTCTTCGGCGACAGGAAGAGCGCCGCCGCCGCCTCGCGGTTCGTCATGCCCTGGGCGACCAGCACGGCGATCTGGAGCTCGTGCGGGGTGAGCTGCTCGGCCGCCGTCTCCGCCCGCCGCGTCTGCTGCTCGCCGGTCGCGCGGAGCTCGGTGCGGGTCCGCTCGGCCCAGCCGCGCGCGCCGAGGCGCTCGAACGTCTCGAGCGCCTCCTTGAGCGGCCCGCGCGCGTCCGCCCGCTGGCGGGCGCGGCGCAGCCGCTCGCCCAGGCACAGCAGTGTGCGGGCGCGCTCGAACGGCATCGGCAGGCCGTCGTGCAGCGCGAGCGCGGCGTCGAAGTGCGCCCGCATCTCCTCGTCGGGCGCGAGCAGCCCGCGCAGCCGCGCGGTCGCGGCCTGCGCCCAGCGCGAGCGGGCCTTGCGGCCGCGCGCCTCGAACCCCTCGAGCAGCGCCTGCGCCTCGTCGCGCCGGCCGGCGCGCGCATAGGCCTCGACGAGGTCCGGCGTGAACATCACCACTGACGGCTGCTGCCCGAGCCGGTCGGCGGTCCGCTGCGTGTCCTCGAGCACGGCGATCGCCTCTTGGATCCGCCCGAGGCCGAGCTCCAGCAGCCCGAGCGCGGCGTTGTGGTAGGTGCCGGTCGCGTCGCCCTGGAAGCGGGCGACGAGGGCGAGTCCCTCGGCGACGTGGCGGCGGCAGTCCTCCTCCTGGCCGAGCGCCGCCTCGGTGTGGGCGAGCGCGGCGAGGCTGTGCGCGAGCAGCGGGAGCTGCCCCGTGTCCTGCGCCAGCTCGACCGACTCGGCGGCCCCGGCCCGCGCCGCGCCCCAGCGCCCGAGGCGGAAGTCGAGGTGGGCGCGGGCGGCGAGCGGGTAGATCATCGCGCTGACCGCGCTGGCGTCGCGCGCGGCGGCGATCACGCGGTCGAAGATCCGCTCCGCGCGGTCGAACTTCTCGATCCAGATCGACGAGTGCGCGGCCATCCCGACCACCTCGACGATCGCCAGCGGGTCGCCCTCCAGCAGGTACGGCTCGCACGCGCTCAGCAGCGCGTCGCCCTGCTCGACGTCACCGAGCGCGAGATAGGCCTCGCCGATCACGGCGGTGGCGAGCAGCTCGATCGCCGGGTCGGCCGACGTCGCGAGCACGCGGGAGCGCTCGGCGGTCGCCACCAGGGCGTGCATGTCGCCGGTCATCATGTGGGTGACCGACGCCTCGAGGAACATCCCGGCGGCCCGGCGCGGGTCGCGCGAGCGGACCCGCTCGGCCTCGGCCACCAGCAGCTCGTACGCCACCAGCGGCGAGCCGCGCCGCATCTCGACGTGGCCGGTCATGCGCTGGACGTCGGCGGCGAGGAGCGGGTCGGTGGCGAGCCTCGCGGCGTCGCTCAGCAGGGCGAGCGCGCGCTCGGACTCGCCGGAGCGGGTGGTGTCGGTCGCGGCCTCGAGCAGCCGCCGCGCGCGCGGCTCGTCCTCGGGCGTGAGCTGCGCCGCGCGGCCGAAGTCACGCGCCGCGGTGGCGTGGGCGCCGCGCCCGCGGGCGTCGTGCGCGGCGGCCTCCAGCGCCGCCGCCACCTCCTCGTCCGGTCCCACCGCGCACGCGGCCAGGTGCCAGGCGCGCTCCGGGCTGCCCACCTTGGCCGACTCGGCGAGCGCAGCATGGGCGCCGCGGCGCTCGACGGCGCTCGCGGCGTGGTACGCCGTCGAGCGCAGCAGCGGATGGCGGAACTCGAGGTCGTCGCCGTCGATCTCGATCAGCCGCGCCTCCTCGGCGGCGGTCAGCGCGTCGAGCGTGAGGCCGGCGCGCTCGAGCGCGGGGGCGATGACGTCGATCCGGCCGGTGTGCGCGGTGGCAGCGATCAGCAGCGCGCCCCGCTCGTCGTCGTAGAGTGCGTCGAGCGCGCGCCGGAACGCCCGCTCGACCCCGGTGCCGGGCCGCAGCGGCTCCTCGAGCGGCTCGCGGCCGGCGCGCTGGCCGTCCGACAGCAGCCGCGGGATCTCCAGCAGCGCGAGCGGGTTGCCCGCCGCGGTGGTGATCAGCCGGTCGGCGACCGGCGGGGCCAGCCGCTCGCCGCCGAGCAGCTCGCGCGCCTCGCCCTCGGCCAGCGGCGCGACCGTGAGGCGCTCGAGCCAGGGCACCTCCATCCCCGCGACCGCGGTCCCGTCGCGCAGCGAGCCGAGCAGGGCGATCCCCTCGGCCCCGACGCGCCGGCCGGCGAACAGGAACGCCTCCAGCGACGCCTCGTCGAGCCACTGCGCGTCGTCGATCGCGACCAGGATCGGCCGCTCCTCGGCGGCGACCGCGAGCAGGCTGAGGAGCCCGGCGGGCACGGTGAAGCGGTCGTGCGGGGTGGCCGGGCCGAGCGCCAGGGCTCCGCGCAGCGCGCGCGCCTGGACCTCGGGGATGTCGTCGAGGCGGTCGAGCAGCGGCGTGACCAGCTCGGTGAGGCCCGCGAACGGGATGTCGGACTCCGACTCGATGCCCTTGGCGCGGAGGACCCGCATGCCGCTCGCCTGCGTCATCGCCCAGCGCATGAGCGCGGTCTTGCCGATGCCGGCCTCGCCGTGCAACAGCAGCGCTCCGCTTCGCCCCGCCCGAGCGTCCTGCAGGAGCCGGTCGATCCGTGCCCGTTCGCGTTCGCGTCCTACGAACATCTCGCGAATCCTATTCGGAGTAGATGGTGGGCTCGCGCGGGATCGTGGCGGGATCGAAGTCGTCGACCGAGCGCAGCCCGAGCGTGCGCAGCATCCACTCGCGCGCGGCGGCCGGCTCGACCTCGCGCAGCGTCACGTCCCCGTGGCGCTTGGCCAGCCGCTCGCCGTCCGGCCCGAGCACGAGCGGCACGTGCGCGAAAGCGGGCTCGGGCAGCCCGAGCAGGCGCGCGAGGAACAGCTGGCGGGGCGTCGAGTCGAGCAGGTCGTCGCCGCGCACGACCTCGCCGATGCCCTGCGCCGCGTCGTCCACGACGACCGCCAGGTTGTAGGCGGGGGCGCCGTCGTTGCGGCGCACGACGAAGTCGTCGACGACGCCCTCCTGGCGGCCGTGGAGCCGATCCTCGAAGGCGACGTGGGCGGCGTCGGCGCGGACACGCAGCGCCGGCGCGCGACCGCTCGCGCGCTTCTCCGCCAGCTCGGCCGCCGACAGCCGCAGGCACGTCCCCGGATACGCGCCCTCGGGCAGCGGCCCGTGCGGCGCCGACGGGGCGGCGCGGATCTCTGGCGCGCGTGCAGTAGCACTCGTACACGCGGTCGCCGAGCGCCGCGATCGCCTCCGCGTAGAGCTCCATCCGCCGCGACTGGAAGACGACCTCGCCGTCCCAGTCGATCCCGATCGCGGCGAGGTCCGCGAGCTGCTGCTCGGCGGCGCCGGGGCGGACGCGGCCGGTGTCGAGGTCCTCCATCCGCACGAGGAAGCGCGCCCCGGCCGAGCGCGCGAACAGCCACGCCAGCAGCGCCGTGCGCAGGTTGCCGAGGTGGAGCACCCCGGTCGGGCTCGGCGCGAAGCGGCCGTCAGAACGGGACGGAGTCGGCAATCTCGGCCAGCCGCGGCGCGTCTCGATCGCGCTGCGAGTAGATCAGCTCGCCGTCCGGCCACTCGATGCCGACGTCCGGGTCCGCGAAGCTGAAGCCGGCCTCCGTCGCGGGGTCGTAGTAGCTCGTGCACTTGTAGACGAAGTCGGCCACGTCGGAGAGCACGCAGAAGCCGTGCGCGAAGCCGACCGGGATCCACAGCTGCTGCGCCCCCTCGTCGTCGAGCTCGACCGCGTCCCACTGCCCGAACGTCGGCGAGGCGTGGCGGATGTCGACCACGACGTCGAACACGCGGCCGCGGGCCACGCGGACGAGCTTGCCCTGGCCCGGCGAGGTCTGGAAGTGCATCCCGCGCACGGTGCCGCGGCGCGAGCGCGAGTGGTTGTCCTGCACGAAGGCGGTCGGCACGCCCTGGGCCGCCCACGTATCGGCGCGGTAGGTCTCCATGAAGAAGCCGCGGTCGTCACCGTGCTTGGGCGGGGTCAGAAGGACGAGTCCGTCGAGGCGAGTCATAAGCCGGGCAGGAGGTTACGAGGCGACCGTCGAAAGACGGTCCGCCATGCCGAGGACCGCCACGATGCCCACCGCCGCGCGCGGCCACCAGACATTGTCCGCCTACATCTCGTCGCGCTTCGACGAGTTCTCCCGCTCGCAGAAGGACGTCGCGCAGTACGTCGTCGACCATCTCGACGAGGTCGCCTTCCACACCGCCGAGGAGCTCGCGCGGCGCGCCAACACGTCGTCGTCGACCGTCGTCCGGTTCTCGCAGGCGCTCGGCTTCGAGGGCTTCCCGGAGCTGCAGGAGGCGGCGCGCGAGGAGTACCGCCACCACCATCGCTCGACCGCGCAGAGCAACGGGTTCGAGGCGGCGCCGCTGTTCTCGCTCGACCAGACGCCGTTCGAGCAGGCGGTCGCGGCCGACCACGTCAACGTCGAGGAGACCGCGCGCAAGGTGTCGCGCTCGGAGGTCGAGGGAGCGATCGAGGCGATCGCGACGGCGGAGCGGATTGTGATCGCCGGCACCGACCAGATGGCGTTCTTCGCGTCCTATCTGCGGCACCTGCTGATGCTGCTCGACGTCCGCGCCGAGATCGCCGCCTCACCGTCGCAGGAGGCGCTGTCGCGGCTGGGCCGCATCGACGAGGGGACGCTCGTGATCGGGCTCAGCGCGGGCCGGCCGCACCCGCTGGTCGTGCGCGCGATGAAGATCGCCCGGCATCGCAAGGCGGGCACGCTGGCGGTCGTCGACGCGACGCTCTCCGAGGTCTCCAAGCTGGCCGAGCGCACGCTGTACTACTCATCGAACTCGCCCGCCTTCGTGCGCTCGCACGCCGGGCTCCTGACGCTGCTGCAGGCGCTGGCCTACGGCGTCTACTCGCGCGACGCCGCCCAGTACGACGACCGGATCCGTGCGTTCAGATTGAAGTAGCCCGTCGGATTTCGGCGTTGAAGTCGATCGCGCGGATGCTGGCCTCTTCGGGCAGCTTGGCGAGGATCTCGCGGATCACGCGATGCACGTCCGGCTCGTCGTGGCCGAAGTCGGCGAGCATGGACTTCAGCGCGGAATAGGTGATCTTGAGCTGCGCCGGCGTCAGGTCGAGCCGGAAGGCGGTCTCGTCGGGCGCGATGAGGTCGTCGGTCGCCATGTGACAAACGATACATCAGCTTCCGGAGCGAGGAGCATGGTCAGGCCCGTGCGCGGGTCGCGGGGTGAGGCCCGGTGCTCGCGCAGGACGATCGCCGACCACGGGGCGCCGCGGTCGAGCTGCGGGGCGATCTCGGCGGCCAGCTCGCGGGGCACCCAGCCGACCTGCTCGCCGCCGGCCAGCACCGCGATCGCGTTCGGGTCGTGCTCGTTGCCCGGGTCGCGGCGCAGCTCGAGCGGCCGGCCCGGGGCGGCGGCGTCCGTGTCCAGCGCCTCGGCCTGGAAGCGCGCGCCGGCGACGCCGGCGACGTGCAGCCCGCGCGCCGTGAGCTCGGGCGCGTCGCGGGGTAGGTAGCGGCCGTCGTCGTCCACCGGGGTGAAGCCGGCGATCCAGACCTGGCCGCCGTCGTCGGGATACCAGTAGCGCTCCTCGAACACGGCCCGCACGACCACAGCGCGAGACTACTCGGAGGTCTGGAGGCATTTCCGCTCCCAGGCGGTACCGTCGCGATGTGTCAGACGAGCCCGACGGCTGCTGGGTCTGCGGGTCCACCGCTTCGGTGTTCCGGTTCGAGTGCCCGGAATGCCTGCGCCGCTGGGAGGACACCGTGTGCCGCGAGCTGCGCGAGCGGCTCTTCCCGGTGACGACTCCGAAGCCGCTCGAGTAGGCCCGATATCCTGCGTCGCGTATGCGCGACGAGGCGACGTTCCGCGTAAAGGCCGGTCTGGCCGAGATGCTCAAGGGCGGCGTGATCATGGACGTGGTCGACGCCGAGCAGGCGAAGATCGCCGAGGACGCCGGCGCCGCCGCGGTGATGGCGCTCGAGCGCGTGCCCGCCGACATCCGGCGCGACGGCGGCGTCGCCCGGATGTCAGACCCGCTGCTGATCAAGGGCATCCAGGAGGCCGTGACGATCCCGGTGATGGCCAAGGCGCGGATCGGCCACTTCGCCGAGGCGCAGGTGCTCGAGGCGCTCGAGATCGACTACGTCGACGAGTCCGAGGTCCTGACCCCGGCCGACGAGGCCAACCACGTCGACAAGTGGCAGTTCAAGGTCCCGTTCGTCTGCGGGGCCACGAACCTCGGCGAGGCGCTGCGGCGGATCGCCGAAGGCGCGGCCATGATCCGCTCCAAGGGCGAGGCCGGGACCGGCGACATCGTCGAGGCCGTCCGCCACATGCGCCGCATCATCGGCGAGATCAAGCGCCTCACGGTGATGGACGACGCCGAGCTCGCGACCGCCGCGAAGGACCACCAAGCGCCGCTCGACCTCGTGCGGCAGGTCGCGCGCGAGGGCAAGCTGCCGGTCGTGCTCTTCTGCGCGGGCGGGATCGCCACGCCGGCCGACGCCGCGCTGATGATGCAGCTCGGCGCCGAGGGCGTGTTCGTCGGCTCGGGGATCTTCAAGTCCTCCGATCCCGCGACGCGCGCCGCCGCGATCGTGGAGGCGACCACGCACTACGCCGACCCCGTGCGCGTCGCCCGCGCGTCCGAGGGCCTCGGCACCGCGATGACCTCGCTCGAGACGCGCAAGCTCGACGAAGCGCAGCTGCTGGCGAACAGAGGCTGGTAATGCTCGTCGGGGTCCTGGCGCTCCAGGGCGACTTCGAGGCGCACGGTCGGATGCTGCGCGACCTCGGCGCCGACGTGCGCGAGGTCCGGGTGCCGGCCGATCTCGAGGGGCTCGACGGGCTGGTCATTCCCGGCGGCGAGTCGACCACGATGACGCTCGGGATCGAGCGCGAGGGCCTGGCCGAGCCGCTGCGCGACTTCGCGCGCTCCGGCACGCCTGTGTTCGGCACCTGCGCGGGGATGATCATGCTCGACCGGGCGCACCTCGGGGTGCTCGACGTCGAGTGCCGGCGCAACGCGTTCGGTCGCCAGATCCGCTCCTTCGAGGCCGACCTGCGGATCCCCGGCATCGCCGGTCCGCCCGTGCGCGCGGTGTTCATCCGCGCGCCGTGGGTCGAGGTCTGCGGCGAGGACGTCGAGGTCCTCGCCGCAGTCGACGGTCATCCGGTGGCGGTCCGCCAGGACAATGTGCTCGTGATCTCCTTCCACCCCGAGATCGTGGGCGAGACTCGCTTACACGAGCTGTTCCTGGAGGCCGTCGGCGTCTCTCAGACGGCGACGGTCCGCAGGAACTCGTAGCCGATCCTGGCGGTGGTCAGGGGGTGCGGCTGGGAGTCCCGCTCCACGACGAAGCGCTTGTTGCGCTGCGTGCCCGCCGTGGCGATCATCTCCTGGAGCGGGGTCACGCCCTGGCCCGGGTCGGTGAACACGTCGCAGTCGCACCCCGGCGCGGCCTGCGGCGACTGATCTTTGATGTGGAAGCTGACGTACCGCTCCGGCAGCGTGGTCAGCAGCTCGCGCCACGGACCGCCGCCGAAGTTGATCCACATGAGATCCATCTGGAAGTGGACGAGCTTCGGATTGGTCTCCTCGAGCAGAACCGTGTAGACGGGGCGGCCGTCGGCGCGCCGGTTCGTGAACTCGAAGTCATGGTTGTGGTAGAAGAACCGCAGCCCGTACTCGCGCGCGATCGCGCCCGCACGGTTGAGCTGTCCGGCGACGGTCTTGAAGAAGGCCTCGGTGTACGGGCCGGGGAACCAGGCGAAGCCCGTCTGCTCCTGGCCGAGCGTCACCGACCGCTCGAGCTGCGCACGGTAGGCCGCCTCGTCGAAGTTGTTGACGTCCCAGCCGTCGTGGCCGGAGTACGCCCGGATCCCGACCTCGTCGAGGAGCGCTCGCAGGCTCGCGGCCGAATGGCCCGGCGGGATGCCGGCCAGCTCGATCTGGCGATAGCCGATGCCGTAGAGGGCGCGGAGCGTGCCCTCGGGATCGGCGGCGAACATGTCGCGCAGGCTCCACATCTGGATCGAGATCGACCCCTTCGGCACTCCCGCGCCCGCGATCGCGTGCGGAGCCCAGGCGCCGGCGGTGGCGAGCGCTGCAGCGCTCCCTGCCGTCGCCCCGAGGAACCGCCGGCGGCTCAACCGTGCATTACTCATGAGCAAGATCCCCCCTGCTCGTTGCCATTTGCGGAACGGATCTACATTCCGCCTCCCTGCACGTGACTTTCGTCCGCGCCTCGGCGGAACTCTACCCGTCGCCTGCGATTACCGCACCAGCGATGTGACGATCGCCGCGGCGGTCTCCGCGAGGTCGCGGCCGGTGTAGTCCGGCGGCGGGATGTGCTCGAGGAGCGACCGCTCCCGCCGGGCGACCCAGCCCGTGCGCATGCCGGCGCGCTTCGCGCCGGCGACGTCCCACCAGTGGGTGGAGACGAAGACGATCTCGGAGCCCGGCGAGCCCGTGCGCTCGATCGCCATCCGGTACGGGCGCAGGTCGGGCTTGTAGGCGCCGGCGTCCTGCGCGCTGAGGACGAGCTCGAGGCGGTCGCGCAGGCCTGCGAAGCGCAGGACGGAGTCGGTCGCCCGCGCGGAGCTCTGGGCGAGCACGCCGAGCCGGAGCCCGCGGGCGCGCAGCGTCTCGAGCGCGCCCGGGACCTCGAGGTAGGCGGGCATCGTCCCCATCAGCTCGAGCGCGGCGGCGGCGCGCGACTCGTCGCCGCCCGCGAGGCGGAGCCGGCGCCGCATCGCCGCGTGGACCAGCTCGTCGAGGGGCGACAGCGCGCCCGTCAGGTTGTCCACCATCGCCATCGCGATGGCGTCGTCCAGCGCGGCCAGCACGAGATCCTCGTCCGCGCCGGAGTCGCCGAGCGGCTGCGCGAGCACCGTCGGATCCACGAGCGTGCCCGTGAGGTTGAACAGGACCCACTCCGTGGCCATGTCAGCGGACCGTATCCGTTGGAGACCCCTCAGACGACGAGCCCGTGTCGCATGGTGTTCTCGGTCACCACGCGGGGCTCGACGAACTGCAGCAGGTACCCCGGCCCGCCGGCCTTGGTTCCGGTGCCGGACAGGCGGTTGCCGCCGAACGGCTGGCGGGCGACCATCGCGCCGGTGATGGCGCGGTTGACGTACAGGTTGCCGACCGGCGAGCGGGCGATGACGCGGTCGACGGTGTCGGGGTTGCGGGCGAACAGGCCGCCGGTGAGCGCGAACGGCGAGGCGTCGACGCGGTCGCACGCGTCGTCGACGCTGCGCACCCGCTCGATCGCGAGCAGGGGCCCGAAGATCTCGTCGCTGAGCACGGACGAGTCCTCCGGCAGGTCGGCGGCCAGGGCGGGGCGGGCGAACCAGCCGCCGTCGGGCACGTCGCGGGCGAGGGCGGCGATCCGGCCGCCGCGCTCGGCCTCCTCCGTGTAGCGGGCGACGCGCTCCTGCGCCTCCTGCTCGATCACCGGCGGGACGTCGATCTCGAGGTCGTCGGCCTGGCCGACCTCGAGCACCTCGATCGCGCCCGCCAGCCGCTCGACCAGCGCGTCGTGGATCGCCTCGTGGCACAGCACCCGTGCCGCGGCCGAGCACTTCTGGCCGGCGTACAGGAACGCGGACTTGACGAGGGCGGGCACGACCTCGTCGAGGTCGGCGTCGGAGTCGACGATCACGCAGTTCTTGCCGCCCATCTCCGCGATCACGCGCTTGAGGTGCTTCTGGCCGGGCGGCGTCTCGGCGGCGGCGCGCACGATGTCGAGCCCGACCTTGTTGGAGCCCGTGAACGCGATCGTGTGCACGCGCGGGTCGCGCACCAGGGCGGCGCCGACGTCCCCCTCGCCGGGGAGCAGCGCGAGCGCGCTGGGCGGCACTCCCGACTCGCGCAGCGCCTGCGTGAGCACGAGCGCGCAGCCCGGCGACTGCTCGGCCGGCTTGAGGACCACGGCGTTGCCGGTGGCCAGGCCGGCCGCGGTCATCCCGAGCGCGATCGCCACCGGGAAGTTCCAGGGAGAGATGACGGCGACGACGCCGCGCGCCTGGTAGATCAGCTCGTTGCGCTCGCCGGCCGGCTGGAGCAGCGGGGCGCCTTGCGCGAGGTCGATTGCGCCGCGCGCGTAGTACTCGAGGAAGTCGATCGCCTCGCACACGTCCGCGTCCGCCTCCGGCCACGGCTTGGCGCACTCGCGGACGGCGAGCGCCGCGACCTCCAGCCGCCGCTCGCGCAGCCACTGCGCGGCCTTCACGAGCGTCTCCGCGCGCTCCTGCGCCGGCGCGTCCCACGGCTTCGCGACCGCGAGCGCGTGGTCGACGTCGTCCGGCCGCGCGGCGGCCGCCTCGGCGACGACGCGGTCGGGCCGGCCGGGGTCGGTCGACGCGATGTCCGATCCCTCACGGCGGTCGTCGCCGATCCACACCGGGACCTTCAGCGGGCCCTTCGCGTCGTGGGTGTTGAGCGCGTCGGCCAGCCCGGCGCGGACGGAGGCGCGGCGGAGCTCCATGATCGGTTCGTTCGTGAAGGGCTTCACGCGCGACGAGACGATAGCCGTGGCAGCGCCGGCGAACTGCGGCTGGGTGGGGAGGCGGTGGATCGACGCCGCGATCTGCCGAGTGTCCACTTTTCGCCGTTATAGGGAAACAACTGGACACTCGACCCTCGCGGGCCTCGATCCCGCCTCCCTACATGCCCGAAGTTCGTCCCTAGGCGGCCGTCGACGCCACCGGCCGCGCCAGCAGCTCGTCGAGCGCCGCCCCTCGCGCCTGCTCGGCGAGGAAGCTCTCGTTCGACGTGTTCTCCAGCAGCCGCCGCACGAGGTAGGCCATGCCGGCCACGAGGTCGCCGACCGGGCAGTAGGTCCGCACGCGCAGGCCCTGGCGCGCGATCGCGGTCTGGAGCGGGTCGCCGAGCCCGCGCAGGACCTGCATCTCGACGTCAGCCTCGGACCCGCCGCTGAGCCGGCTGTAGGCGATCGCGTGGCTGACCGAGCGCAGGTTGTGCGAGGCGATAGCGACGCGAACCGCCGGACGCGCGTCCAACAGCCGCCGGGTCAGGTGCTCGAAGTTGAGGTCGCAGTCGGCCTTGACGTCGAACACGGGGGAGTCCCAGCCATGCTGCTGCGCCTGGACGATCTCGTGGTCCCAGTACGCGCCCTTCACGAGCCGGACCGTGAGCGGATGGGCGCGCTCGACCGTCCCGAGCCAGTCGAGGATCGTGTCGAGCGTCTGCGGCGAGTCGCGCAGGTAGGCCTGCAGCACCAAACCGGCTGACGGGCCGGCGCGGAACTCGTCCTCGGACAGCAGCTCCAGGATCAGCTCCAGCACCGCGTCGCGCGAGTCCATCGACTCCATGTCGATGTGCAGGTGCGCGCCGAGCTCGTGCGCGCGGCGCAGGAGGGGGCGGAGGCGGTCGGCCGCGTCGATCTTCCCGCGGCGCGGCGCGTCGGGCCGCAGGAGCGGCGTGAGCGCCGACACCTTGACCGAGAGGTTCGCGCGCGGCAGGGCTCCCGCGCTGTCGCGCTCGAGCTGCGGGCGGTCGGGCCAGCGCCGGGCGGCCGCGACCAGCGTGTCGAGCGCGTTCGCGCACCGGTTGGCGTAGCGCTGCGCCTCGGCCTGGGTGACCGTCGCCTCGCCGAGCAGGTCGACCGACGAGGCGACACCGTCCTTCCACAGGTCGCGCAGGACGCCCATGGCGGCCTTCGGGTCCTCGCCGACGATGAACCGGTGCGCCATGTGCTTGACGCCCGCGGCGGACGCGGCCCCGAGCGCGGCGCGTCCGGCCTTCGAGCCGCCCATCTTCATCGCGACGCTGATCGGAACCCGCCCGCCCTGCGGCGTCTCGACCTCGCCGAGGAAGCCCGTGAGATGCCGCGCGAGGTCGTCGAGGTTGCGGCAGGCGGGCACGACGTCGACGAAGCGGAACAGCGCGGCCTTGAGCTCGGCGTCCTGCGAGGCCAGGTCCATCGCCTTCTCGTCGAACGCCTTCAGCGGGTTGCGGGTGACCGGCATCGCCGCCGCGAGCTTCGTCCCGATCGCGTACAGCTCCTGCTCCAGTGCGCGCTCGTCCACCATCTCTTGGAAGATACCTCCGCGGGTCATCCAGACCCGCGAATCGGACTTCGACATCCGGTCTCAGATTTCACTCCGATGCCACGCGACCTTGCACTGCTCTCCGTCGCCGCCCCGATGCACGACGAGGAGGGGACGGTGGCGGCGTTCCACGCGCGCGTGACGGCGGCGCTCGACGGCGTCCCGTTCGAGCTCGTGATCGCCGACGACGGCAGCCGCGACGGCACCGCCGCCGAGCTCGCGCGGCTCGCGGAGGAGGACGACCGGGTCAAGGTCGTCACGCTGTCGCGCAACTTCGGCCACCAGGCCGCGCTCACCGCCGCGCTCGAGCACACCAGCGGCGAGGTCGTGGTCATGCTCGACGGCGATCTCCAGGACCCGCCGGAGGTGATCCCCGAGATGGTCGAGCGCTGGCGACAGGGCGCGGACGTGGTGTACGCGGTCCGCAGCCGCCGCGAGGGGGAGACGGCGTTCAAGCGCACGACGGCGAGCTGGTTCTACCGGCTGTTCCGCAGCCTGGCCGACATCGACCTTGCGCCGGAGTCCGGCGACTTCCGGCTGATGGACCGCCGGCCACTCGACGTCCTGCTCGCGATGCCGGAGCGCAACCGCTTCCTCAGGGGCATGAGCGTCTGGGTCGGCTTCACGCAGACGGCGGTCACGTTCGAGCGCGAGGCGCGCACCGCCGGCAAGACGAAGTACAGCCTGCGGCACATGCTGCGCTTCAGCTTCGACGCGATCACCAGCTTCTCTCACCGCCCGCTGCAGGTCGCGACGCTGCTCGGGTTCGTGTTCTCCGCGCTCGCCTTCCTGGCCATCCCGCTCACCGTGGTCGCCCGCTACACGAACATCTACGAGCGCGGCGTGCCGACCACGATCGTGATCGTCCTGCTGCTGGGCGGGATCCAGCTCATCTGCGTCGGCATCATCGGCGGGTACGTCGGGCGCATCTACGACGAGGTCAAGCACCGGCCGCTGTACGTCGTGCGCGACAAGGCGAACCTAGAGAAGTGAGGATCGCGGTGATCGGCGCGGGCGTGGCCGGCCTGGTCGCCGCCCACCGGCTGACCGGTGACGGTCACGAGGTCGACGTCTACGAGCGCTGGCCGGGCCTGGGAGGCCAGGCCGCGACGCTCGACGTCGGCGGTGGGCATCGGCTGGAGCGCTACTACCACCATCTCTTCACCACCGACCGCCACATCGCCGCGCTGTACCACGAGCTCGGGCTCCAGGTCGAGTGGCGGGCGTCGAGCGTCGCGATGTTCGCGCACGGGCGCCAGTGGCCGTTCACGACGCCGCTCGACCTGCTGCGGTTCGGGCCGCTCCCGCCGCTCTCGCGCATCCGGATGGGCGCCGCGGTGCTCGCGCTCCAGCGGCGCGCCGATCGGGCGGCGTTCGAGCGCGTCACCGCCCGCGCATGGATCGAGCGCTGGATGGGGCGCGCGGCATGGCGCGAGGTCTGGGGCCCGATGCTGCGGGGGAAGTTCGGCGAGCGCGCCGACGCGATCGCGATGGTGTGGCTGTGGAGCAAGCTGCGCCTGCGGCGCGGCGAGGACGCGCGCGAGGAGAAGCTCGGCTACCCGGTCGGCTCGTGGGAGCCGCTGTTCGAGGCGCTGCGCGCCGGCATCGAGTCTCGCGGCGGGCGCGTGCTTATCGACCGGCCGGCGGTCCGGATCGAGCCCGGCCTCGACATCACATACGGCGCGCCCGGCTCGTTCCGCGCCGGGCACGACCCGCGCGAGTTTGACCCGGCCGGCACCGAGCGCTACGACCGCGTGCTCGCCACCGTTCCCAACGACGTCTTCGCCCGGCTCACCGGCCTGCCCGAGCCGCCGATCGAGTACTTCGCCGCGCTCTGCCTGCTGCTCGAGCTCGACCGCCCGTTCACGCCCTACTACTGGACCAACGTCGCCGACCGCGGGCTGCCGTTCGTGGGCCTGATCGAGCACACCAACTTCGTCGAGCCCGAGCGCTACGACGGCCGCCGCTTCCTCTACGTCGCCAACTACCTCGAGCACGGGCACGACCTGCTGGACCTCGACGCCGACGCCCTGCTGGAGCGCTACCTGCCCGGCCTTCGAAGGGTGAACCCGGTGTTCGACCGCTCGTGGGTGCTCGACCGCTGGCTGCACCGCGAGCCCGCGGCCCAGCCGATCGTCACGGTCGGGTACCACGAGCGCATCCCGCCGATGAAGACGCCGATTCCGGGGCTCGTGCTCGCCAACACCACCCAGGTCTATCCCGAGGACCGCGGCACCAACTACGCCGTCCGGCTCGGCGAGCAGGCCGCCAAGGTGGTGCTCGCGTGACGGCGCTGGGGATCGACGTCGGCGGCACGTTCACCGACGCGGTGCTCGTCGGCCCCGACGGCATGGTCACCGCCAAGGTCCTCAGCACCGCGCAGCAGGAGGAGGGCGTCGTGGCGGCCGCCCGCGAAGTGCTCTCCCGCGCGGGCGTGGAGCCCGGCGACGTCACCCACTTCGTGCACGGCTCCACGGTCGCGACCAACGCGCTGCTCACCCGCCGCCTGGCGCGCACCGCGCTCGTCACCACCAAGGGCTTCCGCGACCTGCTGTTCCTCGGCCGCCAGGCGCGCCCGAGCCTGTACCGGCTGCACGTCGCGCCGACCCCGCCGGTGGTCGAGCGGCGCCTGTGCGTGGAGGTCGACGAGCGGATCGGGCCCGAGGGCGTGATCCGCGAGCTGTCGGAGGCGAGCGTGGAGCGCGCCGCCCGCCGTCTGGCGCGGGCTCGCGTGGAGGCGGTGGCGGTGTGCCTGCTGTTCGCGTTCCGCGACCCGTCGCACGAGGCGCGCGTGGCGGAGATGCTCCGGGAGGCGCTGCCGGACGCGTTCGTCATCGCGTCGCACGAGGTCGCGGCCGAGGTGCGCGAGTTCGAGCGCGCCACCACCGCCACGGTCGACGCCGCGCTCGGCCCGCCGACGGGCCGCTACGTCAGCCGGCTGCGCGCCGCGACCGCCGAGGCCGGGCTGCCGGAGCCGCACGTGATGCTGTCCTCCGGCGGCGTGGCCACGCTCGAGCAGGCCGCTGCCCATCCCGCGGCGATGCTGCTCTCCGGCCCGGCGGGCGGGGCGGTCGCGGCGCGGATCGTCGCCGAGCCGCCCGCCCTGGGCTTCGACATGGGCGGCACGAGCTGCGACACGTTCTTCCTGGCCGAGGGCGGCGGCGAGTCCGACCTCACGGTCCAGCGCGAGGTCGCCGGCCTGCCGGTGCGGCTGCCGATGGTCGACATCCACACGGTGAGCGCGGGCGGCGGGTCGATCGGGTGGGTCGACAGCGGTGGCGCGCTCCGGGTCGGCCCGCAGAGCGCGGGCGCCGATCCCGGGCCGGCCTGCTACGGCCGCGGCGGCACCGAGCCGACGGTGACCGACGCCAACCTCGTGCTGGGCCGGCTGCCGCGCGCGTCGCCGATCGCGGCCGACCTTCGGCTCGACGCCGAAGCCGCGCGGACGGCGCTCGAGTCGCTGGGCATCGGCTCCGCGGAGGAGGCGGCCGAGGGCGTCGTGGCCGTGGCGGTCAACGCGATGGTGCAGGCGCTGCGGGTCGTCTCGGTCGAGCGCGGCCACGATCCGGCGGGCGCGTCGCTGCTGGCGTTCGGCGGCGCCGGGCCGCTGCACGCCTGCGAGCTCGCCGCCCAGCTCGGGGCCACGCGCGTGCTGTGCCTGCCGGCCAGCGGGGTGCTGTCGGCGGTCGGGCTCGCGGCGGCCGAGCGCCGGCGCGACGCCTCCCGCAGCCTGCTGCAGCCGCTCGCCGAGGCGGACGGGCTGGAGCGCGCCGTGGCGGAGCTCGCTGCCGCGCGCGACGGCGAGCAGGTCCGCGGCGCCGCCGACCTGCGCTACGCCGGCCAGTCGTTCGAGCTGCTCGTGCCGTTCGAGGACGCGACCGAGCTGGCGGAGGCCTTCCATACCGAGCACGAGCGCCGCTACGGGCACGCCGACCGCGAACGGGCGGTCGAGCTCGTCACACTGCGCGCCGCCGCGGTGGCGCCCGGCGCCCGGGTCACGCTCACCGCGACCGGCGACGTCGAGCGCAGCCGCCGCACGGTCCGCTGGGACGGCTCCGAGGTCGAGGCCGAGGTGCTCAGCGGGTCCGGCCTGCCGCCGGGAACCGAGGTCTCGGGGCCGGCGATCGTCGAGTTCCCCGAGACCACCTGCCTGGTCCCGCCCGGCTGGGCAGGCAGGGCGGACGACCACGGCATCCTCGTGCTGGAGGCGACGTGAACGCCGCGGAGCTCCAGGTCGCGGTTGGGTCGCTGCGCGGCATCGCCGAGGAGATGGGCACCGCGCTGATCCACAGCGCGCTCTCGCCGAACATCAAGGAGCGGCGCGACTGCTCGACCGCGCTGTTCGACCCGGACGGCCGGCTCGTGATCCAGGCCGAGCACATCCCGGTCCACCTCGGCGCGCTGCCGGCGTCGGTGGCGGCCGTCCGCGCGAAGGACCCCGAGCCCGGCGACGTCTGGATCCTCAACGACCCGTTCCTCGGCGGCTCGCACCTGCCCGACATCACCTGCGTGTCGCCGATCCACGTCGACGGCGAGCTCATGGGGTATGCGGCGTCGCGCGCCCACCACGCCGACGTCGGCGGCATGGTGCCGGCCTCCATGCCCGCGGACTCGACCGAGCTCCACCAGGAGGGCCTGATCCTCCCGCCCTCGCGGCTGGACGACGACCTGATCGACCTCATCGCGGCGAACTCGCGGTCGGGCGACGAGCGCCGGGGGGACCTGCGGGCCCAGCTCGCCGTCCACCACCTGGCGGAGCGGCGCGCCGCGGAGCTGGTCGAGCGCCGCCGCGCGGACTGGTGGCGGACCGCGTGCGCCGAGCTGTGGGACTACGCCGAGCGGCGCACGCGCGCGGCGATCGCCGGGATGCCGGACGGCCGCTACGAGGCGAGCGAGACCGTCGAGGCGCTGGAGGGCGACCTCACGATCCGCGTGGTGGTCGACATCGACGGGGAGGACGTGCGGGTCGACTTCGCGGGCACCGATCCGCAGCACGGCGGGAACCTCAACTGCCCGCTCGCCGTCACCACGTCGGCGTGCTGCTTCGTCCTGCGCGTGCTCGCCGACCCCGACGCGCCGGCGTCCGGCGGGGCCTACGCGCCGATCACGGTGGCCGCCCCGGCGGGCTCGCTCGTCAACGCGCGGCCGCCCGCGGCCGTGGTGGCGGGCAACGTCGAGACCTCGAGCCGGATCACCGACTGCCTCATGCGCGCGTTCGGCAAGGCCGTCGACGCCCCCGCGCAGGGCCAGGGGACGATGAACAACCTCACGTTCGGCTCGCCGCGCTTCACGTACTACGAGACGATAGGTGGCGGCCAGGGCGGCACGCCGGAAGGGCCGGGCCCGTCGGCGGTGCACGTGGCGATGTCGAACACGCTCAACACGCCGGTCGAGGCGCTCGAGGTCGCCTATCCCCTGCGGGTCGAGCGCTACGCGCTGCGGGCCGGGAGCGGCGGCGCCGGGCACCATCCCGGCGGCGACGGCGTGATCCGGGAGATCACCGTGCTGGAGCCGTGCGAGATGTCGATCCTGTCCGACCGGCGCCGCCACTCCCCGCGCGGGGCAGCGGGCGGGAAGCCGGGCAAGCCCGGCACGAACCGCCTCAACCGCCGCCCGCTGGGCCCGAAGGCGCGCGCGACGCTGCAGCCGGGCGACACGGTCACGATCTCGACCCCCGGCGGCGGTGGCTACGGTAGGCCGAGATGAGGATCTCGGTTTCAGCGGACGAGGACACGGGGGTGGCGCGCCCGCTCGTCGAGCAGCTCCGCGCCCGCGGGCACGAGCCGCTGCTCCACGGCGCGCTCAACACGGACGAGCGCGACGACTGGGCGTGGGCGTCGGAGGCCGCGGCCCGCGACGTCGCCGAGGGCCGCGCCGACCAGGCCGTCGTCGCATGCTGGACCGGCACCGGCGCGTCGATCGCCGCCAACAAGGTCCCGGGCATCCGCGCGGCGCTATGCGTCGACGCCCAGACCGCCGACGGCGCTCGCAAGTGGAACGACGCCAACGTGCTCGCGCTCTCGCTCCGGAGCACGTCCGAGGCCGAGCTCGCCGAGATCCTCGACGCATGGTTCGCCGCCCGGCCGTCGACCGAGGCCGACGACCGGGCGAACGTGGATCACCTGGACGAGATCTCGAACACGTAGTTCTTCACGATCGGCCCGAAGAAGGTCTCGTTCGTGACCTTGACCACGGCGCGTCCGGGAACGCTCGTGGCCTGCTCGAGGATCCGGTAGCCCGCGTCGCGATCGGCAGTCCTGACGTCGGTGATCCGCGGGGACGCGCCGGCGGCGACGGGGATCGTGTAGGAGTCGGCGGACAGGTCGAAGCCGCCGAATCGCTTCCCGTCGACCACGATCGTGATCGACAGCGGCTGGTCGTCGACGGGGATGGGCCGCCCGCTGAACTGGCGCCAGTACCCCACGCTCGTGTCCCGCCAGTCCGCGGCGTCGACCTCGTGGGCCGCCAGCTTGGCCCGCACCTCCGCGAAGCGGCGTGCGTCGATGTCGGCCGCGAGCGAGTCCCACGTCTCGCGCATCCACGTCACGTACTGGACGCCGATCTGGTAGCGCCCGACCAGCTCGTCCCAGAAGCTCCTGCCGTTTCGCATCCGGTGATCCCACGGCACGTGGTGGAACCACATCATCAGGTTCTCGGGGACGGTCTCGAGGCTCCCGTAGCGCCGTTCCAGCGTCGGGAAGTACTGGGCGACGAAGTTGCTGCCCGTGGCCGACCGGTCGTACCCGAGACCGGCGCTGTCCGCCTTGTTGTAGTAGACGGGGCTCCAGTCGTCCTTGATGAAGAACTCGTCCGGCTTGGGCCCGTAGTGGTCGCTGGACCGGAACTGGTGCCCGATGCCGAGCGGAGTCTGGTAGCTCACGAGCGCCTCCCAGGAGCCCATCATCATCTGCACGATGGTGCGGACCGCGCGGTCGTCGTTGGTCCACGTCATCCGGACCCAGTCCTCGGCGATGTCGCCGGAGTCGAGCTTCCAGTCCCACGCCTGGCGGCCGAACGCGAACAGGTTCGCCTGCGAGAAGTGGTGGCCGGTCAGGTTGTCGGCGTTGCCGAGGTTGGCCACGCCGACGATCGCCGTGTCGTCGTGGTTCTGCGCGGTTCCGTCGACGATCTCTCCCACGCGGCCGGGGGCGTGGGTCTCCGTCTTGAGCACCTCCTCCCACATCGGGCCCAGGTAGGCGAGCATCGTGCTCTGGCCGGTGTACTCCTGGGTGATCTGGAGCTCGAGCGCCTGGTTGGTGTTCTCCATCCGCCCGAACATGGGGTTGATGGGCTCGCGGGCCTGGTAGTCGAGCGGGCCGTTCTTGGTCTGGAGGAACACGTTGTCCTCGAAGCGCGCCTCGTCGTCGATGGGCCCGAACTCGAGGTACGCCCGCTTGAGTCGGTCGGGATCGACGTCGGCGTTGTAGACGAATGTGCGCCAGTAGACCTTCATGCCCAGCGGCCGGATGGCGGCGGCGATGCCGTTGGCGCCGTCCCCGTGGTCGTAGCCGAAGTCCTGCGGGCCCGGCTGGCCCTCGGAGTTCGCCTTCACGGTGAACCCCATGAAGTCCGGGATCGACGCCTGGATCTGGCGCGCCTTGCGGTTCCACCATCCGCGGAAGTCGTCGCTGTACGGATCGAGCTGCTGGTTGGTCAGCGTGTCGGGCGCGAAGCGGGGGTCGGTCGGCGCCGTGTAGTTGATCGCGAGCGAGATCTTGATCCCGTATGGCCGCAGCGCGTCGGCGAGCGCCGCCTCTTGAGCGATGTAGGCGGGTGTCAGATAGGCGTTGTTCGCGTTGACGAGGTTGATCTCGAAGCCGTTGATGCCCACCGACGCGAGCGCCCGGGCGACGACGATGTAGCGATCGAGGATCAGGGGCAGGTTCCGGCCGGCGCTGGCGCCGGTCGCGGCGAAGTTGAAGATCGAGCCGTTCTCGCCGTCGAGCCCGCCGGTGCCGGACGCGTTGTTGCCGGCGTACAGGCGCGTCGTCTCCCAGTTGTTCAGGTGGCGGTTCGCGACCCTGGGCGACTCGGAGATGTCGAGGCCGGTGATCCGCGCCTGGGTCTGGATGCGCCGCAGGAACGCGAAGGTCCCGTACAGCGCGCCGAGCTCGGTGTTGCCGGCGACGATGGTGAACGTGCTCCGGCCCTGCGACACGGAGCGGATGAGGTAACCCTCGCCACCGAGCGACGCGAGGTCGCCTGCGGGGACGTGCCTGCGCACCAGCTCCGAGCTGTCGCGCGTGCCGACGACCACGGCCCCGTCGAGCGCGGCGCCGCTTCCGACCGGGACCGGCCGGTCGAGCAGCCCGCGCAGGCCCCTGGCCAGCTCGTCCCGCGCAGCCTCCAGAGTGCTCTCGACGAGCTTCTCGCTCGAGCCCGCCTCCATACGGAGGTCGGGCGTGTTGCGGTGGACCTTGTTGCGGTCCACGTTCTCTACGACGATCCTGGAGATCGCACTCCGGTACTGCCCGAGCCGCTCGCTGTTGTCGACTCGGACGTAGCGGAGCCACAGGGCGGACCCGTCCTCCGGCGAGTCCGCGGCCGCGGATGGCACGCCAAAGGCGAGCAGGGCAAGAACCGGCAAGGCGATGCGTAGCGCCCGTGTCATTTGAGCTCTCCTCCCGTTCGAGCTCCGCTGCCGCCGCGGCAGCGATTCCGCCAGAAGCACAACTATTTCGCCCGATCGGCTCTCCTGTCAAACCTGGACGTCAGATCTCGAGCCGCTCGTCCTCGAGGTCGAGCTCGCGCTCGAGCCGGTGCATCACCTCGTTGGAGATGTCGCCGGCGTTGCGCAGCCGCACGAGCTCGGCCCGTTGGGCGGCGAGCACGGACCGGACGGCCTTCTGGTACTTGACCGAGCGGTGCTCGATGCCGTCGCCGTCGTCGCTCTCGCCCGCCCGCGCCGCGAACCGGCGGCTGCGGTACTCGTACATCTTGCGCATGCGCTCGATCGTTTCGTCGTAGGTCCACTCCTCGACCGCCAGCTCGTCGAGCCGGAGCAGCGCGGCGTCCACCGCTGCGCGGCGGCCAAGCAGCTCCTCCTGGGCGTCGGCGCCGTCGTCGGTGACACCCAGGACCCGGATCAGGGCCGGCATGGTCAGCCCCTGGAGCACGAGCGTGGAGAAGATCACCGCGAACGTGAGGAGCAGGATCAGGTTGCGCTGCGGGAAGTCGGCTTCGAGCGCCAGGGCGGCGGCCAGGGAGACCGACCCGCGCATGCCCGACCAGGCGATGAGCGTGCGGTTCTGCCAGCTCGAGCGGCGCATGCGCTGCGCCTCGCGGCGGTCGAGCGCGCGGACGACGAAGACGGCCGTCTGGCTCCAGATCAGGCGCGTGACGATGACGACGAGGCTGATCGCGACGCACCACCACAGCAGCTCGCCGGGCGGCTGCCCCGACAGCCCGTCGAGGATGAGCGGCAGCTGGAGCCCGATGAGCACGAACAGCAGCGCGTTGAGCAGGAACGTGACGATCTCCCAGACGGCGTAGCCCTGCAGGCGCATCGAGGCGGTCGAGATGTAGGGCGCCTTCCAGCCGAGGACAAGCCCGACCGTGACCGCCGCCAGGACGCCGGACGCCCCGACGGCCTCGGCCGGCACGTAGCCCGCAAAGCCGCTCAGCAGCGAGATGGTGATCTCGATCGGGATGTCGTCGATCCGCCGCCGGATCTGCGCGAGCACCCATCCGGCGGCCAGGCCGATCGCTACGCCTCCGGCCGCGCTCAGGACGAACTCCAGTCCCGCCTCCCAGACCGAGAACGTGCCGCCGACCGCGGCAATCGCGGTCCGGTAGGCGACGAGCGCCGTGCCGTCGTTGATCAGGCTCTCGCCCTCGACGACGGAAACGATCCCCCGCGGGACCGCCATCCGCCGCATGATCGTCGTGGCGGCGACGGGGTCGGTGGGGGCGACGATGGCGCCGAGCGTGAAGGCGGCCGCCCACGGCATGTCGGGCACGAGTGCCTTGACCGCCACGGCGACCGCGCACATGGTGAGCAACACGAGCACGACCGCCTGCAGCGCGATCGGTCGCAGGTTCCGCCGGAGGTCGTTGAGGTTGGCGAAGAAGGCCGCCGAGTAGAGCAGCGGCGGCAGGAAGATCACCAGCACGAGCTCGGGGGCGAGCTCGATGTCGGGCAGCCCGGGGATGAACCCGATCACGAGCCCGCCGACCACGAGCACGATCGGGTACGGGATGTTCACCGCCCGCGCGGCCGCGCCGAGGACCGCCACCGAGACGAGGAGGCTGACGAGGACGAACTCGACGTCGTGCATCAGGTTGATTCGTAGCGAATCACGCCGCCGACCTCGACCTCGCGCACTTCACCGCGGTCGACCAGGAGGTCGACGTGGCCGAGCACCTCGGACAGCGTGAGGTACGCCTGCGTGACGGCCACGTTGCCCCAGAGCGCCTGTGCGATCTCGTAGGCGGTCTGCGGGCGGTCGGCGATCAGCCCGGCGATCTTCGCCGCCCGCCGCTCGTGCATGGCGAACCGCTCGTCGATCAGCGCGACGTGGTCGAGGACCGGCTCGCCGTGGCCGGCGAGCACGACCTCGGCGGGCAGCTCGCGGGTCTCGCGCAGCGAGTCGATGTACATCATCAGCGCGCGCGGCCGGGCGCCCGGCTCGCCGGAGCGGCCGCCGAGCGGGCGCGAGATCAGCGGGTTGGAGGAGATGTGCTTGATCAGGTGGTCGCCGCCGATCAGCGTCGCGCGCTCCGCGTCCCAGAACAGGGTGTCGGACGGCGAGTGGCCCGGCCGGTGCTGGACCTCGAGCGCGCGATCGGCGAACTCGAGTCGGTCGCCGTCCGCGAGCCGCCGATCCACCGCCGCGCTGCCGCCCCAGCCGCGGAACGAGCGCGAGACGGCGCGCAGCGCCGTCACCACGTCACGCGGGATGCCGTGCCGGAGCATCAGCGCTCCGGCGAGCTCGTCGTCGCGCTCGGCGTGCGCGCCGAACTCCTCCATCACCGGCGCCAGCAGCTCCAGCGCGCAGACCTCGGCGCCGGAGCGGTCGGCCAGGATGCCGACCAGCCCCAGGTGGTCGAGGTGCTGGTGCGTGATGACGATCCGCTCAAGGTCCTCGATCGCCCGGCCGTGATCGCGCAGCGCGCGCTCGAGCGAGTCGAGCGCCTTGCCGGAGTTCGGCCCGGTGTCGACCAGCGTCAGCGGGTCGTCCTCGATCAGGTAGCAGTTGACGCGCCCGACCGCGAACGGCGTGGGGATCGGGAGGCAGTGGATCACGACCGGATGAGGTCGAGTACCTCGTCGCGCCGCCGCTCCATGTCCTCCCTCGAGACCACGCTCTCGAGGTTCAGCCGCAGCAGCGGCTCCGTGTTCGACGGCCGCACGTTGAAATGCCAGTCGTCGTAGTCGACCGAGACCCCGTCGAGCTTCGAGATGCGGCCGTCGGCGTAGCGGCGCTCGATCTCGTCCATCTTGCCCTGCTGGTCGGCGACCTCGGAGTTGATCTCGCCGGAGATGAAGTAGCGCGACCGCAGCGGCTCGAGGAGCTCCGACAGCTTGGCGTCGCGCTGGGACAGCAGCTCGAGGATGAGCAGCGCCGGGATCGTGCCCGAGTCGGCGTTGTAGAAGTCGCGGAAGTAGTAGTGGCCGGAGACCTCGCCGCCGAACGCGCCGCCCTCGTCGCGCATCCGCAGCTTGAAGAACGCGTGCCCCACGCGGTTCATGTGCGCGCGGCCGCCGAGCCGCTCGACGAGGTCCGGCACGGCCCGTGACGCGCGGACGTCGTAGAGGATGTCGGCGCCCGGCTGCTTCTCGAGGATGGACTCCGCGAGCAGCGCGGTGAGGAAGTCGCCGTCGACGAAGCGGCCGGTGTCGTCGATGAAGAAGCACCGGTCGGCGTCGCCGTCCCAGGCGATGCCGAGGTCGGCGCCCTCCGAGCGGACCTTGTCGACGATGAAGCGGCGGTTCTCCTCCAGCAGCGGGTTCGGCTCGTGGTCGGGGAACTCGCCGTCGGGCTCCCAGTACGTGGTGACGAGGTCCAGGCCGAGCCGCTCGAGCAGGGGCCCGACCATCGGTCCCGCCATGCCGTTGCCGCCGTCGACCACGACCTTCAGCGGCTTGATCGCGCCGGGGTCGATGAACTTCAGCGCGTCGCGCTGGAAGTCCGCATAGATGTCGACCTCCTCCGACGAGCCCCCGGGTGGGTGGGACGGTTTCCCGAGCCCTGCCTCTATCCGTCTGCGCAGCTCCCCGATCCCGCTGTCGCCCGCCAGTGCCACCGCGCCGCGCTCGACGAGCTTCGCGCCCGTGTAGGCCTTCGGGTTGTGCGAGGCGGTGCACATGAGCCCGCCGTCGAGGTCGCGCGAGCCGACGAGCCAGTAGAGCATCTCCGTGCCGACCATCCCGGCGTCCACCACGTGCGCGCCCTCGGCCATCAGTCCGTCGCGGTAGCGGGCCGCCAGCTCGGGGGCGGTGAGGCGCATGTCGCGCCCGAGGCCCACGCGCGGGCGCTCGACGCCGAGCACGCGGACGAACGCGCGGCCGACCGCTTCGGCAACGTCGCCGTCGATCTGCTCGCCGTAGAGGCCGCGGACGTCGTAGGCCTTGAAGATCTCGGGTGGAGCGTTGACCGGCATCGGCGCGCAAGGATACGCGCCGGATGCGGGTCCTAATCCTTTGTGGTGGGCGCGGGACGCGGCTCAACGGCGAGCGCCCGAAGCCGCTGATCGAGATCGCCGGGCGGCCGATCGTCTGGCACGTCGCGTCGATCTACGCAGCCCAGGGATTCCGCGACTTCCTGCTGCTGACCGGCTACCAGAGCGAAGCCATCGCGCGCTGTGTCGCCGAGATCGACTGGCCCGGAGCGGTGGAGTGCGTTGACACGGGCCCGGACACGCCCACCGGCGGCCGCGTCCACGCCGTCCGCGACCGCATCGAGGAGACGTTCTGCCTCACCTACGCGGACGGTGTCGCCGACATCGACCTGCGCGCGCTGGTCGGCCTTCACGACGGCTCGGGCGCGCTGGCCACCATGACGGTCGTGCGCCCCGAGCTGCCGTTCGGCGTGGCGATGCTGGATGGCGCGCGCGTGACGGGCTTTCGCGAGAAGCCCCGCTCGGAGGAGTGGGTCAACGGCGGCTTCTTCGTGCTCGAGCCGGGCGCGCTCGCGTACCTGGACGAGGACAGCGTGCTCGAGCGCGAGCCGCTCGAGCGCCTGGCGGCCGACGGCGCGCTGGCCGCGTACCGGCACACCGGCTACTGGCGCTGCCTCGACACGTACAAGGACGCGGTGGCGCTCGAAAAGGAGTGGGACAGCAGCAGATTCGGGTGCTAGCCCCCGTTGTGCGAGATGGTACGAATCGCGTACCTTCGCCGCCGTGGAGTTCCGCGTGCTCGGCCCGCTCGAGGTCATCCACGACGACACGGCCTCAGCGCCGCCCGGAGCGAAGGAGCGAATGATCCTCGCGCGGCTCCTGCTGGAGCCCGCCCGGGCGGTGCCCGCCGACGCGCTGCTCGAGGCCGCCTGGCCGGGCGGCGACCCGCAGGCCGCCGCCCGCTCGCTCGGCGTCCGGCTCGCGAACCTGCGCGCCTTCCTGGAGCCGACGCGGCCGGCCGGCGCGCCGTCCACGCTGCTGGTGCGGGACGGCGCGGGGTACCGGCTGGTCGCCGATCCCGACCAGGTCGACGCCGTCCGCCTCGAGCGGCTGGTGCGGGACGCCGCGCAGCGGCCGCCGGCCGAGGCGCTGGCCGCCTACGAGGCGGCGCTCGCCCTGTGGCGCGGCGCGCCGTTCGGCGACGTCGCGTACGCGGACTTCGCGCAGGCCGAGATCCGCCGGCTCGAGGAGCTGCGGCTGCGCGCCGCCGAGGGCCGCGCCCGCGCGCTGGTCGAGCTCGGCCGCCACGAGGAGGCGCTGCCCGCGCTCCAGCGCCTGGCGGCCGACGAGCCGCTGCGCGAGGAGCTCGCCCGCTCCCTCGCACTCGCGCTGTACCGCGGCGGCCGCCAGGTCGAGGCGCTCGACACGCTGCGAGGGTTGAGTACGAGGCTGGTCGAGCTCGGGCTCGAGCCCAGCGCCGCGACGCGCGAGCTCGAGCAGCGCATCCTCCTCCACGACCGCGGGCTGGCCCCGGCCGCCGCGCCCGCGCCCGCGCGCCGCCTGCCGCTCCGCGCGAGCCGCTTCTTCGGCCGCGAGGCGCACCTGGCGTTCGCCGAGCAGCTGGTCGGCGGCGGCCCGCTGGTGACGATCGCCGGCGTCGGCGGGGCGGGCAAGACCCGGCTCGCCCTGGAGCTCGCGCACCGGCTCTCCTCGCGCTTCCCGGACGGGCCGTGGTGGTGCGAGCTCGCGCCGGTGGCCGCCGATGCCGACGTGGCCGGCGCGGTGGCCGAGACGCTCGGCGGGCTCGAGCAGGCGGCCACGCGCTCCGGGCTGCTCGTCCTCGACAACTGCGAGCACGTGCTGGAGGGAGCGGCCGCCGTCGTCGAGGAGGTGCTCGACCGCTGCCCGGCGATCCGCGTCGTGGCGACCAGCCGCGCGCCGCTGGGCGTCGACGGCGAGCACGTGCTCCGCCTGGCCGGGCTCGAGGTCCCCGCGGCCGACGACTCCAGCCCTGCCGTCGATCTGTTCGTCGACCGCGCGCAGGCCGCCGGCGGGATGGTGGACCTGCACGCGATCGGCGAGCTCTGCCGGCGGCTCGACGGCCTCCCGCTCGCGATCGAGCTCGCGGCGGGCCGCACGCGGTCGCTGGCGCCGGCCGAGATCGCCGCGCGGCTCGACGAGCGCTTCAGCCTGCTCGCGGTCTCCGGGCGGCGCTCCTCCGCCCGGCACTCGACGCTGCGGGCCGCGATCGGCTGGTCCTACGACCTCCTCGACGAGGCGCAGAAGCGGCTGTTCGAGCGCCTGTGCGTGTTCGCGCGCGGCGGCACGATTGCCGATGCCGAGGACGTGTGCAGCGGCGACGGGGTGGAGCGGGCTGCGATCGCCGGGCTGCTCGACGACCTCGTCGCCAACTCGCTGGTCGTGGCGTCGGAGTCGGGCGGCCGCACGGTCTACGGCATGCTCGAGACGCTGCGCGAGTACGCGTCCGAGCGGCTGCGGGAGCGTGGCGAGTGCGAGCGCTACGACGAGCGTCACGCCGACCACTACGTCGCCCGCGCGCGGCGCGTGCTCGAGGCCGGCTGGCTCGAGTCCAGGCTGCCGCTGGTCGACGAGTTCGACGACCTGCGCGCCGCCGTCCGCTGGTGCCTGCGCGACGAGCGGCCGGACCGGGCGTTCACGCTCGTCGAGGCTCTGTGGTGGCCCGCGCACGCGCGGCACGCCGAGGAGATCGCCCGCCTCGCAGAGGAGGCGCTCGCGCGCTGGCCCGGCGCGCACGCGCTGCGTCCGCGCGCCCTGGGCGCGGCCTCGGTCGCGCGTCTGGTGAGCGGCGACACGGCCGCCGCGCGCGCCCATGCCGAGGCCGCGGTCGCGCTCGAGGCAGGCGTCGGCGAGCCGGCCCTGTTCGCCCGCCGCACGCTCGCGCAGCTCGCGTTCTTCGACGGGGACCGCGCGGAGGCGCTGGCCGTGTACCGCGAGCTGGTGACGCTCGCCCGGGCTGCGGGCGTTCTGCTGCTGGCGTACGAGTCCGCGGGCTTCGTCGTCCAGCTCCTGCAGGCGGCGGGCGAGCGCGAGGCGGCGCTCGAGCTCGCGGCCGAGATGCGCGAGGAGGGCGAGCGCCTGGAGTCGACGTTCATGATCGCCTGGGCGCACTACGTGAGCGGGATCGTGCTCATCGACGTCCATCCGGCGGGCGCCCAGCGCTGGCTCGAGTCGGCGCTCGAGCGCTCCCGCGACGCCGACCACCACCACATGATCCGGTTCAGCCTGCGGGCGCTCGGCGTGGCCGCGGCGGCGCAGGGCGACCAGACGCAGGCCCGCGAGCGGCTGATCGCGGCGCTCGAGCACGATGAGCAAGGCTCCGACGCCGCCTCCCAGCGCACGACGCTGCTCGCGGTCGCTGCCGTGCTGGCCGGCCGGGGGCAGCTCGACGCGGCCGCCGAGTTGCTGGGCGTCGCCGAGCGCTGGCCCGCCGCGCCGTATCTCTCCGCCCTGTCCGCGCGCACGCGCGAGCTGGTGGCCGGGCGCGAGGCGGCGCTCGAGCGCGGACGCGGGCTGGATCTGGCCGGGGCCAAGGCCCTGGCGCGGGCCGAACTCTAGAATCGAAGGCCATGGCCGGACACTCGAAGTGGGCGGGGATCAAGCACAAGAAGGCGATCGTCGACGCCCGCCGCGGCAAGCTCTTCACCAAGCTCGCGCGCGCGATCACGGTCGCCGCGAAGGACGGCGGCGGCGACGTCGACGGCAACCCGGCGCTCGCGCTCGCCGTGCAGAAGGCCAAGGACGCGTCGATGCCGAAGGACAACATCGAGCGCGCGATCGCGAAGGGCACCGGCGAGGGTGCCGACGCCGAGGCGCTCGAGGCGGTCATGTACGAGGGCTACGGGCCAGGCGGCGTGGCGGTGCTGGTGGAGGCGCTGACCGACAACCGCAACCGCACCGGCTCGGAGATGCGGCACGTCTTCTCCAAGAACGGCGGCAACCTCGGCGAGCCGGGCTCCGTCGCCTACCTGTTCGACAAGAAGGGCGTCGTGGTGGTCGACGGCGAGCGCTATTCGGAGGACGACCTGATGGTCGCCATCGACGCGGGCGCCGAGGACATCCAGATGGACGCCGACGTCTTCGAGGTGCTGTGCGAGCCGTCCGACCTCGCCGCCGTGCGCGCGGCGCTCACCGAGGCGGGCGTGGAGGTCGAAGAGGCGTCGGTCGCCCAGCGGCCGAAGACGCTCGTTCCGTTGGACGAGGACGGGGCGACGAAGGTCCTGCGGCTGATCGACGCGCTCGAGGACCAGGACGACGTCGACGCGGTCCACGCGAACTTCGACGTCGACGCCGAGATCCTGGAACGCGTCGCGGGCTGATCGGGTACGAGGCCCGCATGCGGTCCTCGTGGAATCCGGCGGCGATCACGCTCGTCGCGCTGATGGCACTGGGGAGCGTGCTGATGTGGCTCGGCGTCCCGCTGGCGCTCGTCTACATCGCCTCCAAGCTCGCCGACACACCGAACCCGAGCATGGGGCCGTACCTGCTGATCATCCTCGGGCTCCCCATCGGGATGGCGGTGGTGGGGAAGGGCCTGGGCGCCTTGAACCGCGCGCACATCCGGGTGACGGGCACCGAGGTCGACGAGTACCGGCCCGGCTGGACGCGGTCGATGCGAGGCGAGCGGCAGGTGGACCGGCGCGGAGGAGTCCTGGACCGCGTGATGATCGTCTCGGTCGGGGTCGCCGCGGTCCTCTTCGCGGTCTGGTTCTTCGGCTTCGCGGGTTCCTCGCTGCCGGGCGGCTAGCGGGGCGAACGTCAACTGCGGCTGGGTAGGGAAGCGGGGGATCGACGCCGCGATCTGCCGAGTGTCCACTTTTCGCCGTCATAGGGAAACAACTGGACACTCGACCCGCGGCGCGGTGAAGAAGGCGTCCGGCCCGCCGCGCAGAATCCCCGCCGTGTACGTGATCGTCCTCGGCATCGATCCCGGCGTGGCCAACACCGGCTACGGCGTCGTGGCCCAGCACCAGGGGAGGATGCTGGCGCTCGACGGCGGCGTGGTCGAGACCTCGCCCGGGCTCGATGCCGGGCGGCGGCTCGCGGTCATCCACGAGCGCGTCGGCGCGCTGCTGGACGAGTACCGGCCCGACGCGCTCGCGCTCGAGGACCTGTACTTCGGCGCCAACGCCCGCTCCGCGTTCGCGGTCGGCCAGGCCCGCGGGGTGGTGATGCTCGCGGCCGGCCAGCGCGGCGTGCCGACCGCCTCGTACACGCCCCAGCAGGTCAAGAACGCCGTCTGCGGGAGCGGCCGCGCCGCCAAGGACCAGGTGCAGCGGATGGTGCAGACCCTGCTCGCGCTGACCGAGCTCCCGCGCCCCGACCACGCCGCCGACGCGCTGGCGGTCGCGATCTGCCATGCCAACGGGGCGCCGCTGGCCGCGGCGCTGGCCGGATGATCGCCTCCCTGGAGGGCACCGTCGCGGTCCGGCGGGCGGACCACGTGGTCGTGTCCTGCGGCGGCGTCGGCTACCGGCTCGCCGTCTCCGCGGAGACGCTCCGCAATGTCCCGCGAGTGGGGCAGGAGATCGCGATCCACACGCACCTCATCGTGCGCGACGACGCGCTGCTGCTGTACGGGTTCGCGACCGAGGAGGAGCGGGACCTGTTCCTGCTGCTGATCGGCGTCCAGTCCGTCGGCCCGAAGATGGCGCTCGCGGTCCTGTCCGGCGGCCCGCCGCGCGACCTTCTGGCCGCCATCACCGCCGGCGACACCGCGCGCCTGCAGGCCGCGCCCGGGATCGGCAAGCGGACGGCGGAGCGGATCGTGGTCGAGCTGCGCGAGAAGGTCGACGAGCCGATCGTGATCCGCCGCGGCGGCGACGATCCGCGGACGCTGGCGCGCGAGGGCCTGGTCGGCCTCGGCTTCTCGCCCGTGGAGGCGGACAAGCTGCTCGACGGCGCGCCCGGAGACACGCCCGAGGACCTGATCGCCCACGCGCTCAAGGGGGCGCGACGATGATCCGCAGCCCGGGCGCCGACCGCCTCCAGACCCCGCACGAGCGCCCCGACGAGGACATCGACGCCTCGCTGCGCCCGCGGGTGCTGGAGGAGTTCGTCGGCCAGGACGCGCTCAAGGAGCAGCTCGGCGTCTCGATCGCCGCCGCCGCGGCGCGCGGCGAGGCGCTCGACCACGTGCTGCTCGCGGGCCCGCCCGGCCTCGGCAAGACGTCGCTGGCCCAGATCGTCGCCGCCGAGCTCGACGTGCCGTTCATCCAGACGGCCGGCCCCGCGCTCGAGCGCAAGGCCGACATCGCGTCGTTCCTGTCCGCGCTCGAGCCGCGGTCGGTGTTCTTCGTCGACGAGATCCACCGTCTCCCGCGCGCCGTGGAGGAGACCTTCTATCCCGCGATGGAGGACCGGCAGCTGCCGATCACCGTCGGCACCGGCCCGGGCGCCCGCGTGGTGACGCTCGAGCTGCCGGCCTTCACGTTGATCGGCGCGACCACGCGAGCCGGCCTGCTGACCACCCCGCTGCGCGATCGCTTCGGCATCCAACACCGGCTCGACCACTACGACGCCGCGGACCTCGCGCGCATCGTCACGCGCTCCGCCCGGGTGCTCGATGTCGCGATCGAGGCAGCCGGCGCCCGCGCGATCGCCGAGCGCGCCCGCGGCACCCCGCGCGTCGCGAACCGGCTCCTGCGCCGCGTGCGCGACTTCGCGCAGGTTCACGGCGGCGGGCCGATCGACACGACCGTCGCCGGCGCCGCCCTTGACTTGCTCGAGGTCGACCACGCCGGCCTCGACCGGCTCGACCGCGAGATCCTGTCCATGATCTGCCGCCAGTTCTCGGGCGGTCCGGTCGGCCTGTCGACGCTCGCCGTCGCCGTCCAGGAGGAGTCCGACACCATCGAGGACGTCTACGAGCCGTACCTGCTCCAGCGCGGATTCCTCAAACGCACCCCGCGCGGGCGCTGCGCGACCGTCCACGCGTTCCGCCACCTCGGGCTCGAGCCGGCCGCCGAAGACTCGACGCTTTTCTGATCGAGCCTTTACGCCCGCGGGTCTAGGCTAAGGAGCCGTGGCGCACCTGTTCATCTGCCCGAACTGCGGTCATCGGACCTCCGCGAGCGACCGCCAGCAGGGCTTCCGCAACCAGCCGCGCGGCTGCAGCAAGTGCGGCTTCGGCTTCCTGTTCGAGCTGCTCGACGACTACTACCCGGCCCCCAACGCGGCGTTCTTCGTGTGCGACCAGGCGGGCCGGATCATCGGCTGCGGACGCGGTTCGCGGGAGCTGACCGGGCTTTCCGACGAGAAGGTGATGGGCCGCGAGGTGCGCGAGGTGCTGGGCCTGAACTTCGAGGGCGGCGCCGACCACGTGGGGACCGTGCTGGAATGGGGGGTCCGGCAGCTCGGCAAGCCCGTGGTCGTTCACGCGGAGGGGGATCTGCCCGCCAAGGCGGTCGCGGATCTGTTTCCGGCGTACGATGACGACGGCGGCCTGCTGCTCGTCCTGACGCCGTCCAAGTAGCAACTACCCTTCACGAGCCACATGTCCGAACGCCGTCGCTCGCTTCTCGTCCTGCTGATCGTCCTCGGCCTGATCGGCGGGTCCGTCTACGCCGTGACGACGCGGGACACCAAGCTCGGCCTGGACCTCCAGGGCGGCGTCCAGCTCATCTACAAGGGCGAGCCGACCGCCCAGCAGCCGACCGTCACGCAGGAGGCGCTCCAGCGGTCGCTGGACATCATGCGCGACCGCGTCGACGCGTTCGGCGTGTCCGAGCCCGAGCTCCTGCTCTCCGGCGACAACCAGATCGAGGTCAACCTGCCCGGCGTCGAGGACGCCGAGCGGGCGGCGGCGCAGGTCGGCTCGACGGCCCAGCTGTTCTTCTACGACTGGGAAGCGAACCTCCTCGACGAGGACTGCCGCACCGACCCGGACGAGAACGCCGGCGCGCGGCAGGCGATCACCGGCTTCTACAACGCCGTCAAGCAGGCCTCGAAGTGCAAGCCGCAGGCCGACAACAACAACAGCGCCGCCGACGCGCCGCGCTTCTACGCCTTCAACAAGACCTCCAAGCAGCCGTTCAACAACGGCCAGCCGTCGGCGTCGCGCGCCTCCGCGCTCGAGGACCTCGATCCCGGGCAGCGCTCGAACGTCGAGGTGCTCGAGGTGCCCGAGGGCATCCTCGTGGTCCGCGACGAGAAGCCCAACGCCGACTCCCCGGACCCCGACCGCTACTGGCTCGTCGAGGACAACCCGGCGCTGTCCGGCACCGACATCAAGAACCCGGAGCAGAACTTCGATCAGCGCACGCGCGAGCCGATCGTCACGTTCGACTTCACCGACAAGGGCCGCGCGGCGTTCAAGCGGATCACGGCCGAGATCGCGCAGCGCGGCGTCGACAACGCGCTGCCGGGCGACATCCCGGCCAACAGCTCCCAGCACTTCGCGATCGTCCTGGACGACGAGCTCGTCTCGGCGCCGACGATCAACTACAACGAGTACCCGCAGGGCATCGACGGCTCGACCGGCGCCCAGATCTCCGGCAGCTTCACGATCTCCTCGGCCCAGGACCTGGCGCGGATCCTCGAGATCGGCGCCCTGCCGATCCGCCTCGAGCTGGTCTCGCGCTCGCAGGTGTCGGCGACGCTCGGCCAGCAGGCGCTCGACCAGGGCCTGGTCGCCGGCCTGGCGGGGTTCGCGATCGTCGCGCTCTTCCTGATCACCTTCTACCGCGTGCTCGGCGTCATCGCCGTCCTCGCGATGGCGATCTACGGCCTGTACTTCTTCGCCCTGGTCAAGCTGATCCCGATCGTCCTCACATTGCCGGGCATCGCCGGCCTGATCCTCACGCTCGGCGTTGCGGCGGACGCGAACATCGTGATCTTCGAGCGCGTCAAGGAGGAGATGCGCGGCGGCAGATCGGTCGCCCAGGCGATCTCCGCGGGCTACAAGAAGGGCCTGACGGCGATCATGGACGCCAACATCGTCACCGTCCTGGTCGCCTTCATCCTGTTCATGCTGGCGACCGCGGGCGTCCGCGGCTTCGCGCTCACCCTCGCGGTCGGCGTCATCCTCTCGCTCTTCACGGCGGTCCTCGCCACGCAGGCCATGCTCTACGCCCTGCGCGGGACCAGGCTGCTGCGCTCCCGCGCCGCGCTCGGGGCGCGCGACCCCAAACCGATCAAGTTCGACTTCATGGGGCGCTCGAAGGGGTTCTTCGCGCTCTCGGGCACGATCCTGCTCGTCTGCGCGCTGGCGATCGCGATCTCCGGCCTGAACTTCGGCATCGACTTCCAGGGCGGCACCCGGATCACCGCGCCGCTCGAGCGGGCGGCGACCGTCGAGCAGGTGCGCGAAGCGCTCGCGCCGGTCGGGCTCGGTGACGCCGAGGTCCAGACCGTCGCGGGCAGCGACCTGGGCGAGCACGTGGTGCAGATCAGCGCCGAGCAGCTCGCCCCGCAGCAGGTCGACCGCGTCGAGAACGCGCTCGAGGAGAAGTTCGGGTTCGCCGACGATCCCAGCTCGGAGTCGATCGGCGCGAGCTTCGGCCGCTCCGTCGCCACCACCGCCATCTACGCGATCATCGCCTCGCTGGTCGTGGTCTCGATCTACATCACGCTGCGCTTCCAGTGGAAGTTCGCGGTGCCGGTGCTCATCGCCCTCATGCACGACCTGCTGATCACCGGCGGCGTCTACGCACTGCTCGGCCGGGAGGTGACGGCGTCGACGGTCGCGGCGCTCCTCACGATCTTGGGCTTCTCGCTCTACGACACGATCGTCGTGTTCGACCGGATCCGGGAGAACATCCCGCGGATGCCGAACGCGGCGTTCTCGCAGATCTACAACCGCTCGATGTCCGAGGTGATCGTCCGCTCCCTGGCGACGAGCTTCTGCGCCGCGCTGCCGATCCTCGCGCTGATGCTGTTCGGCGGCGAGACGCTGCAGGACTTCGCGTTCGCGCTGCTCGTCGGCACGCTGTCGGGGACGTACTCGTCGGTGTTCATCGCCGGCCCGGTGCTCACCTACTGGAAGCAGCGCGAGCCGGTGTACCACGCGCGCGAGGTGCGGATCCGGCGCGAGTTCGGCGGCGCCCTGCCCGCCTACGCGGTGGCGACGGCCGGCGCGCCGGTGGACGTCGTGCCCAAGGAGCGCAAGCGCCGCGGCCTGACGCAGGCGGCCGACCCGACCCGCGGTGTCTCGAGCCAGGAGTTCGAGGAGATGGTCCGCGACCTCGGCGTCGAGGAGGAAGAGCGCCAGCCCGCCGCGGCGGCGCGGGCCGCCGGCCGCCCCGCCGGCGGCCGCCGCGCTCGGTCGCGTGCGGAGAAGGGCGACGGCACGAAGCCGCCGGCCTCAGGCGACGGCGCCGACAAGCCGAAGAAGCCGCGCAATCGACGTCACGGGAGGCCGCGCTGATGGCTGCGCTCGTCTGGGTGATGATGGGCATCGCCCTCTGGCACTTCACCATCTTCCTGCCGGACCACTTCTGGGCGGGCATCGTCGGCGCGTTCCTGGGCGCCGTGATCGGCCCGCTCGTGTTCGGGTTCCTGATCCACGGGTTATCGATCCCGGGCCAGAGCGACACGGGCATCCTGAGCGCGATCGAGGCGATCCCCGGCGCCGCCATCGGCATGGGGATCGTCTACTGGATCGGGCTGCGCCAGGAGCGCTTGCACCCGGCCTACTGATGCCGAAGGTCCTCGCGGCCATCACGACCCCGTTCGGGCCGGACGGGGCGCTGGACCTGGACGCCTTCGAGACGCACCTGCGCTGGCTCGAGGAGGCGGGGCTGGACGGCGTCTTCGTGGCCGGCACGACCGGCGAGGGCGTGCTGCTCGAGCACGACGAGATCGAGGCGCTCGCCGGGCGGGCCGCGGCCGCCGCCGGCTCGCTGCGGGTCATCGTCCAGGTCGGGCGGCCGAGCACGGCCGCGACCGTGGCGCTCGCGCGGCGGGCGCTCGCGGCGGGCGCGGGCGGTGTCGCCGCGTACGTCCCGTGGTTCTATCCCGTCACCGAGGACCAGGTCCGGTCCCACTTCCTTGCCCTGCTGGAGGCGGCCGGCGGCGCGCCGGCGTTCCTCTACAACATCCCGCCGCGGACGGTGAACGACCTGTCGCCGTCGCTGGCCGCGGAGCTCGCGCGGGCCGGCTTCGCGGGCATGAAGGACTCCACCGGCGATCTCGACCGGCACCGGGCGTATCTGGAGGCGGTGCAGGGCCTCGACTCGTTCGAGCTCTACACCGGGACCGAGCCGCAGATCGTCGAGGCGGTCCGGGCCGGCGGCTCGGGCTCGATCAACGCGCTGTCAAGCTGCCGCCCCGAGCTGTTCGCCGCGCTGCGGGACGCGCTGGCGACCGGCGACGGCGTGGAGGAGCTGCACGCGGAGGTCGCCGCGCTGAAGAAGCAGGTCAAGGCGGAGGGATCGACGGTCCTTGGCGTGAAGCGGCGGGTCCGCGAGCGGCTGGCCGAGCGCGGCGTGGACTACCCCAGCGCGGCCCGACCGCCGTTCTCCTGAGTCACGACTGCTCGCCGCTCTCCGGCTCGGCGGCCTCGTCCTGCGGGGGCAGGCGGTCGGTGGGCCCAGCGCCGACAGCGCGCAGCATCCTCCGTCGCGTCTTCATCTCCGCGTTGGCGGCGACGTTGAGGTCCTTCTGCGCCCGCAGGTACTTGGAGCGATCCAGCTCGTAGGGCGCCTTGCCCTTGTCCTGCACGAGCAGCGCGGTGAACGTCTGGGTCTCCGACTGGAGGTCGCGCAAGGCGTCGGCGTAGTTGGCGGTCTGCTGCGCGGCCCACTGCGGCGGGTCGAGGGTGTCGATGCCCTTGAGCGCCGTGTCGATCACCTCGCTGTAGCGATCGAAGGCCTGCGCGAAGTCGCCGGGCGTCGACGCCTCTGCGAAGTCGATCCGCTCGATCCGGCGCAGGAGCGACCGATCGAGCTTGTCGAGCTGCTCGGCGAACACGGGCGCGCGCACGGCGTCGGGGACGAAGAAGCGCTCGTCGTGACTCAGGCAGTCGCTGACGCCGGCCTCCTCGGCGGTCTTCTCCGCGGTCACCAGGCGCGGCTTGATCGCCTCGGCGGCGTTCACGAGCGCGGCCGGCTCGAGGTCCTCGCTCGCCTCCGACAGCTTCGTCAGCTCGGGCTCGAGCGCCTTCAGCTCCTTCACGAACGCGCCCGGCTTCGGCCCGGCGCCCTCGGGGATCGCCAGCCCGGTGATGGTGGCGATGGCAGCCTGCGCGTCGTCGATCCCGCGGACGACCAGGCGGTCGAGATCGACCAGGTCGGTGGGCCAGCCGCGGTGCGCGATGGCCTCGTTGGCCTTCTGGCACGCCGCGTCGACCCGCTGGATCCACCGGTTCTTGGCGGCCTTGCGCTCCTCGGCGGTCGGCTCGGAGCTGCCTCCGCAGGCGCTCAGCAGTGCGGTCGCCACCACTGCCGTCACCGCGAACCGCGTTGCCCCTGCCATGGCGCCACCTCCGCTCGAAGTGTCTGAGCGCTGTGATACCCGGTTCGCCACAACTTCGTTGCGGAATCGTGCCGATTTCGCGCATTGTTGCCCGCTGCCCCGCGATTCCGTCAGGGGCCGGACATACGCTCCGGCGACCGTGCCAGGGATCGAGACCCGTTTCACCGTCACCGCCTACGACTTCGCGGCCGCCGAGCGGCTGGCGGCCGCGCTCGGGGTCTCGCACGTGCTCGCCCAGGTGCTCGTGCGGCGGGGGCTGGGGGAGGTGGAGTCCGCCCGCGCGTTCCTCTCCGCGGCCGAAGCTCATCCGCTCGACGCGTTCGGCGGCCTGCGCGACGCGGCCGCGCGCATCCTCGGCCACGTCGGCAGGCGCTCGCGGATCACCGTGCACGGCGACTACGACGTGGACGGCGTGGCCGCCACGGCGGTGCTCGTGCGCGCGCTCCGCACCCTGGGCGCCGACGTGGACTGGTACCTGCCGAGCCGGATCGACGACGGCTACGGCCTCGCGGCGGCCACGGTCGCGCGGCTGGCCGAGCGCGGGACCGACCTGCTGGTGACGGTCGACTGCGCGATCACGGCGGTCGAGGAGGTGGCGGCCGCGGTGGCCGCGGGCGTTGACGTCGTGGTGACCGACCACCACGCCCCGCGGGCGGACGGTCGGCTGCCGGCGGCGCCGATCGTGCATCCGCGGGTCGGGGGCTACCCGTGCGCCGACCTGTGCGCGACCGCCGTGGCCCACAGGCTCGCCCAGGCGCTGCTGGAGGGAGCGGGGGAGGACGCCGCGGCCGCGGACGAGGATCTCGACCTGGTGGCGCTCGCCACGGTGGCCGACGTCGTGCCGCTGGTGGGTGAGAACCGCCGGCTCGTGCGCGAAGGGCTGCGCGCGCTGGCCGGCACGCGCAAGCCGGGCCTGCGGGCGCTGATGGAGGTTGCCCGAGTGGATCCCGGGGTGATCGACTCGGGGGCGATCGGCTTCCGCCTCGCGCCACGGATCAACGCCGCCGGCCGCCTGCACCGGGCCGACGCGGGGCTCGAGCTGCTCCTGACCGAGGACGCCGAGCGGGCACGCGCCATCGCCGCGGAGCTGGACGCGGTGAACACCGAGCGCCGTGACGTGGAGACGCGGATCCTGTTCGCCGCCGAAGCGCAGGTCGCCGAGCGCGGGCCCGCGCCGGCGTACGTGCTGGCGGCCGACGGCTGGCACCCGGGCGTGATCGGGATCGTCGCCGCCAGAATCGCCGAGCGCCACCACCGGCCGACGGTGCTCATCGCGCTCGACGGCGAGGAGGGCACCGGATCGGGGCGGTCGATCCCCGCGTTCGACCTGCTCGCTGGTCTGGAGGCCGGTGCCGAGTTGCTCGACCGCTACGGCGGCCACCGCGCCGCGGCGGGGCTGACGATCGCGCGCGAAGCGGTGGCCGGCTTCCGCGAGCGGTTCGTGGCGCACGCCGGCGAGGTGCTCACGCCCGCCGACCTCGTGCCCGAATGCCGGGTCGACGCCGTGGTCCCCGGCAACGCGCTCACGCTCGGCCTCGCGGAGGAGCTCGAGCGGCTGGCGCCGTTCGGGCAGGCCAACCCGCCGGTCTCGCTGATGGTCCCGGCCGCCCGGTTCGGCGACCCGCGGCCGATGGGCGAGGGCCGCCACGTAGCATTCGCGCTCCACGCCGGCGGCGCCCGGTCGCGCTGCGTGCAGTTCGGCGCCGGGACGCGCCTGCCCGCGGTCGGCGATGAGCTGGTCGACGCCGCCGTGCACCTCGAGGCGAACCGCTGGAACGGCGCCGTCGAGCCCCGCCTCGTCCTCCGCCACGCCCGCCCCGCCGGCACCGGCGGGATCGACGTCCTCGGCGAACCGCCGTTCCTCGCCGGTCTCGACGCAGAGCTGGCCCGCGACCTCGCCGCCGCCAGCCCCTATGACCCGGTCGCGCTCGCGCGCCCCGACGACCCCGTCTCGTTCGCCGCCGGCCACGCCGGTCCCGTCCCCGCCCGCCCCGACGATCCGGTCCCGTTCGCCCGCGACGCCCGCGGGACCGGGATCGCCGGCCTGCTCGCGGACCTCGTCGCCGCCGGCGAGCCCGTGCTCGCGATCGTGGCCCATGCGCGGCATCGCGCGGGCTCCCTCAGGGGGCGCATCGGCGGCTTCGCGCTGTGCGAGTGGGCCGCGTTGGAGGACGCCCCCGAGCTGGCCGCTCCGTTCGCCCATCTCGTCGCGGTCGACCCGCCGGGGGACCCGCGGTCGCTCGCGCTCCTCGAACGTCTGTCCGGGCGCTCGCGAGCCCATCTGGCGTGGGGTCAGGACGAGCTACGCTTTGCTCGACAAGTACATCAGTGGAACTTCGCCCTGCGCGAGCCGCTGGCTGCCCTGTACCGCGCGTTGCGCGGCGCGGGGGAAGCCCGCGGCGAGGCCTTCGAGGCGGTGCTACGGGGCGAGGGGTCGCAGCCGAGGTCCGCCGCGCTCGCGGGGCGCCTGGTGCGGGTCCTCTCCGAGCTCGATCTCGGGATCCTCGATCGCGAGGGGCCGGTCCTGAAGATCGTCGAGCCGCCCGCGCGCACCACGCTCGAGCACTCGGTGGCCTTCCGGGCCTACCATCGAAGGCTCGAGGACGGACTCCGATTCCTGACCAGCGACACGATCCGGCGAGCGGCCTGACCTCCCCAGAGGAGGACGGAGCGCGGTCCACGCCGCCGCCGATGGCCGGCGGGTCCACGGACGGCGACACGCCGGTCGCGGTCGCGGGCCATCGCCCGGTCGACCGCGCCGAGCATCCCCACGGGCCCGCCGTCGACGTCCCCGAGGACCTCACCGACCTCGAGCGCGAGCTGCTCGCCGACCTGTTCGCGATCGTGTCCGAGCACGCCGACGAGGTCGCCGAATCGGTCGACCGCGGTCGCGTCGTGCAGGCGTTCACGTTCTCCTGCGAGCACCATGCCGACCAGCGTCGCCGCTCGGGCGAGGAGTTCATCGTCCACCCGGTCGGCGTGGCCAAGATCTGCGCCGGCATGCGGCTGGACACCGAGACGCTGTGCGCTGCGCTGCTGCACGACACGGTGGAGGACACGTCGGCCTCGCTGGACGAGGTGCGCGAGGCGTTCGGGGACGAGGTCGCCGGCCTCGTCGACGGCGTGACCAAGCTCACCGGCATCACGTTCCAGTCGCGCGACGAGGCGCAGGCCGAGAACTACCGCAAGATGATGGTCGCGATGGCCACGGACATCCGGGTCATCCTCATCAAGCTCGCCGACCGCCTCCACAACATGCGCACGCTGGAGGCGATGGCGAAGCAGAAGCAGATCGAGAAGGCCAAGGAGACGCTGGAGATCTACGCGCCCTTGGCGCACCGGCTCGGTATCCACGCGATCAAGTGGGAGCTCGAGGACCTCGCGTTCTCGACCCTGCACCCGCGCAAGTACCAGGAGATCAAGGGCCTCGTCAACCAGCAGCGCGAGGAGCGCGAGCACTACGTCGCGCGCGCCGGTGGCTACCTGGCGAAGGAGCTCGAGGCGCTCGGCATCCACGCCGAGATCTCAGGCCGCGCCAAGCACTTCTACTCGATCTACTCGAAGATGACCCGCAAGGGCCGCGAGTTCAACGAGATCTACGACCTCACGGCGATGCGGGTGATCGTCGACTCCGTGAAGGACTGCTACGGCGCCGTGGGCGTGATCCACTCGCTGTGGAAGCCGCTGCCTGGGCGGTTCAAGGACATGGTCGCCATGCCCAAGTTCAACATGTACCAGGCGCTCCACACGACGGTGATCGGGCCCGAGGGCCGGCCGCTGGAGATCCAGATCCGCACCCGCGATATGCACGAGACCGCGGAGTACGGCGTCGCCGCGCACTGGCGCTACAAGGAGACCGGCGGCAAGGGAAAGGGCGACCCGACCGACATCAAGCTGAAGTGGCTGAAGTCGCTCCTCGACTGGGAGACCGACGAGGACGACCCGCGCGAGTTCACCGAGCACCTGCGCGGCCAGCTGATGGAGGACGAGGTCTACGTCTTCACGCCGAAGGGCGAAGTCAAGTCGCTCTCCGCCGGCGCGACGCCCTTGGACTTCGCGTACGAGATCCACACCGACGTCGGGCACCGCTGCGTAGGCGCCAAGGTCAACGGCAAGATCGTCCCGCTCCACTACGAGCTGAACTCCGGCGACATCGTCGAGATCCTCACGGCCAAGCGGGAGCGCGGCCCGTCGCGCGACTGGCTGGCGCTCGTCAAGACCACCCGCGCGCGCAACAAGATCCGGCAGTGGTTCAAGGCCGAGTCCCGCGACGACTCCGAGCACACCGGCCGCGACCTCCTGCAGGAGCACCTCAGCAAGGCCGGCCTCCCCGCTCAGCGGATCGTCGGCTCCCCGCTGCTGGCCGACGTCATCCGCGAGATGGGGTTCCGCAAGGCCGACGACTTCTACATCGCGCTCGGGGGCGCCAAGATCTCGCCGAAGGTCGTCGTCAACAAGGTCCTCAACCGCCTCAAGCAGGGGGAGAGCGCCGAGGCCGAGACGTCGGCGGCCGACGACCTGCTGAAGCCGACCGTCCGCCGCAAGCCGGACGCTCCGTCGTCGAAGCTCGGCATCCGGGTCGAAGGCGTCGACGACGTTCCGCTGCGGCTCGCCAAGTGCTGTCGCCCCGTGTCCGGCGACCCGATCCTCGGCTACGTTTCACTCGGCCGCGGCATCACCATCCACCGCGAGGACTGTCCGAACGCGGTGGCGCTCCGCAAGGACCCCGAGCGCTTCGTGCCGGTCTCATGGGACGGCGACAACGAGACGTCGTTCAAGGTCGAGATCCAGGTCGACGCGTGGGACCGCCACCGCCTGCTCGAGGACCTCTCGCGCACGTTCGCGGAGGGCGGGATCAACATCGTCGAGGCCTACTGCAGCGTGCAGCACCCGATGGTCAAGAACCGGTTCGTGATCGAGGTGGGGGATACCCAGGCCCTCAAGGCCGCGATCAACCGCCTCCGGGCGATCGATTCGGTGTTCGACGCATACCGCGTGATCCCCAGCGGCGGCTGACGCCGGACCTAGTCGGTGGCACGACCTGGCGTCCCGGCGTCCGTGTCTTCGAGTTCCTCGAGGACTCTCCTTACTCTCGCGAAGTGAATAACGCGGTTTCGTTCTGTCCCGGGATAGGCGTCGAGTTGCCCCGCTAGTGGTCCCACACGAGCAGGACCTCGAATCGACGGCCCCCGCCGAGGTCGCGCACGACGCTGCGACCGGGCGCGATCTCGTCGCCCTCGTCCAGATGCCAGGACGTCGCCTCGTCCGTCAAGGGCACGCAGGCTACATCGGCGCCCCGCACCGGTCCTCGCACTCCCTTTCCGGCCGTCACACCCCCTTGTGGATCATCTTCCGACTACTTATCGGATTATTTTCACCGCTAGATGGGAATCCGTAACCCCGGATGTTGATACGAGCAAGATGTGCCTGCCCATGGCGGGGCAGCATCCTCGCCATGGCCGTTCGCCTGCGTCCTGCTGGCCTGGTCTGCCGGGCCGGCGCGAGCTGCGTGGGCGCTGGACGGCGTCGCGACTGCGACGCCGGCCGTGACTAAGCAGGCACCGGCGCCCGGCACCGTCGGGGTCCCGGCGCCCGCCGACGCCGCGGTACAGGTGGCCACGACGTCCCTCCGCCATGCCGGCGAGCCGGTCCACAAGGTCGCCCGGCCCGCCGTCGCCGCTCCACAGGCGGCCGTGGCGGCGGCTCCCGTCCCGAACACTCCCGTTGCGACCGAGCCTCGGCCCGGCCCCGCAGTGTCGACCGCCCCGGTCCTCAAACGCGGCGCTGACGCCGTGTCGACCGCGCCGGTCCTGAACGGCGGCGCCGACGCGTCCACACAGCCGGGCGATGCGGCCGCCCACGAGACGGCAGGTAAAGCGGCTTCGGGGCACGCGCGAGCCACCGCAGCCAGCGCGGCCGCGGACCGCGACGCCGACCACCGCAAGCAGCCCACTGCGGGCGGCTTCGCCGGTCTCGGCGCCGCCGCCTGGATCCCGGCGACCACCGGTGTTCCGCAGCTGGTCCAGCTCGGGTCGGACAAGACGCAGTCAGTGACGGCCTCCGGGTGGCGCAACCGCACCCCCGCCGCCGGCACGCATCGTCCGCAGGGCGGGCCCGGCGCGACTCCGCTCGGCGGATCCGGCGGCGCGACCAGCGTCGCCGCGGCCTCGAGCGCCGCCGCCTCGGCCGCGGGCCTGCTCGGCCTCCTGCTCCTCCTCACCTTCGCCGCGCAGCGGCTCGGCGCCCTCGTCCGGCTGCAGCCGGACTGGGCGCCGCCCGCCCCCTTCGTCGCGCTGCCCGAACGACCCGGCTAAGTGGCCCCGGCCGGCTTGCCGCACACGCTGTCGCGGCCCGAGGCCGTGCCGGCGCTGACAGTCGTTCACGCAGACCGAATGGAGACAGAGACACATGATCCGAAGAGCTTGTGCAGTGGCCGCCGCGACGCTCGGCCTGGCGTTCAGCCCGGCCATCGCGAGCGCGCAGGACGCGCCACAGCAGGTCACGGGTTCGACCGGCGCCGCCCAGGTCGGACCCACCGACGCGGAGCCCGCCGTGGCGGCGAGCGCCCCGGTGACGGCCAACGCGCCGGTCACCGTCGCCTCGCCGAACAGCGGCGGTGATGCGAGCCACTCCGGCGATTCGACGGCGAGCGCAGGCGGCGCCACATCCGACGCCGGTTCGTCGGGCGGCGATCAGGACGCGTCGAACTCGTCCGGTTCGGCGCAGGTCGGCTCCGCGGGAGCGTCGCCGGAGGCGGCCGCGTCCGCGCCGGTGACGGCGAATGCGCAGGTGACGGTGCTGTCGCCGGACAGCGGCGGCGACGCCACGAGTTCGGGCGACACGTCGGCGGGCGGGGACGGCACGTCGGCTGGCGGTGCCGGGTCGTCGGGCGGCAGCGGCACGTCGGCCGGCGATCAGGATGCGACGGGTTCGTCCGGCTCGGCCCAGCTCGGATCGCTCGGCTTCGCGCCGCTCGTGACCGCCGACGCTCCGGTCACCGCGAACGCCCCGGTCACGGTCCTGTCGCCGGACAGCGGCGGGGATGCGTCGACGCCCGGGCGCTCGGCGGCCGGCGACCCGACCGCGCCGGCAACAGACCCGGACGGCGGCAGCACGCCGGCGACGTCCGAGCCCGTGGGCACGAATACTCAGCCCACCGACGACCGTACGGCCGCCGGCGGCCGCGACGAGTCCCTCGCAGGCGGCGGCGACACGCCGACCAGCCCGAGCCGCGGCCGGCTCGGCGAGTTCGCCGCGAGCCCCTCACCAACCACCGGCACCGCGCAAGAGGTCCGGCGCGAGCTCGGCGCCTTGGCGCAGGAGCTCCCGTTCACGGGCCTGATGCTGTGGGCCTTGGTCCTCTCCGGCCTCCTGATCCTCACCGGCGGCGGCACCACATGGAGGTGGTCGATCGCCCGCTGATCCTCCCCAGAGGCGGCATGCCCGGGCGACGTCCCCCGCGCCCGGGCACCGCCGCGCAAGCCATCCTCAACTGACGACACGCAGCGCGCCCGGCCGCACGGAGAGCTCGGCGACGGTCTCGTCGCTCATGTGATCTCCGTCGACCTGCACGGGCACGGGCCGGCCGTCGACCGACCGGATCGTCGCCTCCCGCACCCCCGTCAAAGCCGCGATCCCGCGGTGCCGCGCGATCCGCGCGGCGCCGGACAGCGCCCGGAACGTCACCGTCGGCACGTCGTACGGGCGCGCGCGTGTGAGCATGACCCCGGCCAGGTCGCCGGAGTCGAGCCGCGCGCCCTCGACCAGGTTCACCGGCCGGCTCTTGAAGTACGTGTACGGCTCGCCGTTCTGGAAGAAGGCGCTCACCCCGCGGCGCGTCTCGCCGCCGATCGAGACCTCGAGCCGCGGCGGGTTGACCACGTAGCGCCGCAGGAACACGCCCACCGCCGCCGACGCGTAGTACCAGGCCCCGTAGCGCGCCTTCAGCGCAGGATGCGCGTCGACCCGCTCGACCACGCTCGCGTCGAGCCCCACGCCCGCCGCGAACGTGAAGGACCGTCCGTTGACGCAGCCGAGGTCGATCGCGCGCGGCTCCCAGCGGTCGGCGAGGCGGAGCAGGTGCTCGGTCGCGTCGACCACGTCGTTGGGGATCCCGAGCATCTTGCAGAACACGTTGTTCGATCCACCGGGGAGCACCGTCAGCGGCGTCGACGTCCCCGCCAGCCCGTTCGCCGCCTCGTTCACCGTCCCGTCGCCGCCGAACGCCACCACCACGTCGAACGCCTCGCCGACCGCCGCCGTCACCAGCTCGATCGCGTGGCCACGCCGCTCGGTTTCGATCGCCTCGACGTCGTAGCGCCCCTGCAGCGCATACACGACCAGGTGCTTCAGCCGCACCGTCATGGTCGTCGCGTACGGGTTGACGATGACCAGCATCCGCTTGGCCTGCGCCGGCTTCTCGAGCGCCGCGACCTCGACCAGGCGGCGCTCCGCCAGCGCCGCGTCGGTCACAGCCAGCCTCGGCGGCGGAAGTACATGATCAGCCCGACGAGCATGGCGAGCATGAGCCCCAGCACCAGCCAGAACGCCCCCACGTCGCCCTGTCCGGGCACGTGCACGTTCATGCCCCAGACGCTTGCCACCAGCGTCAACGGCAGGACGATCACGGAGATCGCGGTCAGCACGCGGAAGACCTCGTTGGTGCGGTGCGCGATCTGGGCCTCATTCGTGCCCTCGAGCGCCTCCACGACCTCCTTGTAGTTCTCGAGCATGTCCCACACGCGTTCAGACGCGTCGTTGATGTCCTCGAAGTAGATCTCGAGGTCGTCGGCGATGTATCGCGCCTTGTTGCGCTCGAGGTCCTGGAACGCCGACCGCTGCGGCCGGACGACCTTGCGGAAGTTGATGATCTCCTGCTTGACGTTCGAGATGTCGCGGACGACCTCGGCCGAGTTGCCCTCGAAGATCTCCTCCTCGATCCGCTCAAGCTTGTTGCCGATCTTGCGCAGCATCGGGAACGAGGAGTCGACGAGGTCGTCGACGGTCTTGTAGAGCAGGTAGCCCGGGCCCTTCGAGAACAGCGACTCGCGCAGCTCCTCGTTGGTCCGCACGCGCTCGAACAGGTACTCGATCGGCTGCAGCGGCTCGTTCGGGATCGTGATCAGGAAGTCGGGCCCGACGAAGAGGTCCACCTCCGCCGCGTTCAGCCGCCCGACCGCCTTGTCGTAGCGCGGGAAGTGCAGCACGATGAACAGGTAGTCGTCGTACTCGTCGACCTTCGGGCGCTGGTTGCGCGAGACGACGTCCTCGTAGTCGAGCGGATGGAACTCGTACCGCTCCTGGAGCCAGGCGAGGTCGACCGACCGCGGGCGCTCGATGTTGATCCACCGAAGACCCGGCGCCTCGACGATCTCGACGCGCGGCTCGTCGTGCTCGGCGGCGAGATCAGCCGCCGCGGACCGCGCACGGGCCGAGCGGCGCCCAAACGGTGAGCGTGGCAGGCTCGGCATGACTGAGCGGATCCTCAGAAAGCGGCATCGGGAAGAGATTGTATGCTGTCCGGCACATAGCAGTAACGCATCCAGAGGGGTGGAGGGACTGGCCCTATGAAACCCCGCCAACCATCCCGCGCTAAGCGGGAAACGGTGGCAATTCCATCAGGCTCCAAGACGACGGCCTGGGAGATGCGGCGCAGGGCATCCTCCTCGGACCTTCGCCGCACACCCCAAGGCGGAGGTTCCAGTAACACATGCCGGCAGATGCCCTGAAGTGCAAGGAGTGCTCGACCACCTATCCGCTCGAGGCCCGCTACGTCTGCGAGCGCTGCTTCGGCCCGCTTGAAGTCGCCTACGCGGCTACCTCAAGGCGGCCCGACGAGCTGAAGCGCCGGATCCAGGCCGGCCCGCACACGCTCTGGCGCTACGCCGACTTCCTCCCGCTCGAGGGTCCCGCCCGCTCCGCCCTGCCCACGGGCTGGACGCCGCTCGTCCGGGCTGATCGCCTCGCCCAGAAGCTCGGGATCCGGGAAGTCTGGATCAAGAACGAGACCGCCAACCCGACCCACTCCTTCAAGGACCGGGTCGTGTCCGTCGCGCTCGCTCGTGCGCTCGAGCTCGGCTTCGAGACCGTCGCGTGTGCCAGCACCGGCAACCTCGCCAACGCCGTCAGCGCGCACGCCGCGGCGGCCGGCCTGCCGTCGTACGTCTTCATCCCCGCCGACCTCGAGCAGGAGAAGGTCCTCGCCACCGGCGCCTACGGGACCACCATCGTCGCGATCCGCGGCAACTACGACGCCGTCAACCGCCTGTGTACCGAGATCGCGGGCGAGCGGCCGTCGTGGGCGTTCGTGAACGTCAACGTGCGGCCGTACTACGCGGAGGGCTCCAAGACGCTCGCCTACGAGACCGCCGAGCAGCTCGGCTGGGAGCTGCCGGACCGCGTCGTCGCGCCGATCGCGTCGGGCTCGCTGTTCACCAAGGTCGCCCGCGGCTTCCAGGACTTCATCGACGCCGGGCTGCTCGAGGGCGAGGTCCCGGTGATGTGCGGCGCGCAGGCCGACGGCTGCTCGCCGGTCGCCCAGGCCTTCGCGGCCGGGACCGACGTCTGCCGCCCCGTCAAGCCGGACACGATCGCCAAGTCGCTGGCGATCGGCGACCCGGCCGACGGCCCGTACGCGGTCGGGCTCGCAAACGCGACCGGCGGGGCGATCGAGAGCGTCAGCGACGACGAGATCCGCGCCGGCGTCCGCCTGCTGGCCGAGACGACCGGCATCTTCACCGAGACGGCGGGCGGCGTGACCACCGCTGTGCTGGCCAAGCTCGCCGCCGCCGGCGCGATCGACCCCGGCGAGCGCGTGGTCGCCTACATCACCGGCGACGGCCTGAAGACGCTCGACACCGTGCGCGGCACGTTCGAGGTCACCGAGATCGCGCCCTCCGTCGACGAGTTCGAGGCCGCCTTCGAGACGGCGGGGGTCGCGTGATGGCGGTCACGATCAAGCTCCCGACCCAGCTGCGCGACGCCGCCGGCAACCAGACCGAGGCGCAGGTCGACGGCGCGACGGTGGGGGAGGCGCTCGCGAGCCTCTACGACCAGCACGGCGAGCTGCGCCAGCGGATGGCCGACGACGGCGGCGGCCTGCGGCGGTTCGTGAACGTCTACCTCGGCGGCGAGGACATCCGCTTCCTCGACGGGCTCGACACGCCCGTCTCGGACGGCGACGAGCTCACGATCCTGCCGGCAGTCGCGGGCGGGTAGCGAAGTCGTCGGCGCCGATCAGGTCCTGGTCGAGCGCCGGGACCAGGCAGGCGGCGAGCGCCTCCATGCTCTCGGTGATCGAGCGCTCGTAGGCGGCGACGATCTCCGCGCGCCACTCGCTCTGCAGGCGGTCGAGCTCCGCCATGTCGGCGCGCGAGAAAGGCGCCTGCAGATGGGTCATGCACTCGGGGCACCGGAGGTCGACGAGCACTTCGTCTGACCCCTTGGGCTCGCAGCGCAGCGGCTGCAGGAACCTCGAGTCGCAGCTCGGACAGGCGCTCAACGCCATCGCTCGGCGACGGTAGACCGCCGTTCGGACGGAAGACCGGATCCGCTCGTCGGCGAGGAACGAGTTGTGCGTAGTGCGCTTCCGGCCTCGGCCGGCGCCGCGCCCACCAGGAGCGCGACGCCGGCCACCAGCAGCGCCGGCCTCATGGATTGAACACCTCGAGCGGCGCCCGCGGTCAACCGGCAGTTGCGCGCGCTCCTGGGCTGACTTACCGTGGGGGCTATGCCCTCGGTCGAGCGGCTGACTGTGGAGTGCCCGCGATGCGGCCAGGTCTTCGAGACCTGGGCGCTCGGCACGCCGGACCTCGACTCCGACCCCGAGCTCGGCGACCCCGGCTGGGTCTCCGCCGCCTCCGACGCCACCTGCCCGCACTGCGGCGGCACGTCCTGCTGCTCCGGGCTCGCCGCCGAGCGCGAGGCCTGGCGCGACCCCTGACCGCGGCGGCCCGGCGGCTCGAACTTCGGCAGGGTAGGGAGGCGTCAGGACCGGCGGTTTCGTGAAATTTTCGGCGGCGGCCACCGCCCGATTTCACGAAACCCCTCGTATGCGGCGGAAACGTGCAATTCGCGCGGGTCGGCCGTCTGAGATTGCACGAAACCCACGCGCACCCTCCCTCAATGCCGCAGTTGACGTCCGCCGGCACACCTGAACGTCCCCGTTCACCGGCACTGGACGATCGGACGATGCGACCCGAGTGCCGACGCGCCGATTACCGGAGCGTGACCGACCTCCACGACGCACTCCGGCGGAGCCCGAATCCGCTTCGCGGTGAGGCGCCGGTCAAGCGGGCCAGGCGACCGCTCCGCATCCTGTTCCTGGTCTCGGCGCACAACAGCCTGAGCCAGCGCGCGCAGATCGCGCTGACCGAGCTCGGGCACACGGTCGAAGTGGCGGTCGTGGAGACCGGCGAGGCGATGGAGGCCGCGGTCGCGCGCCACCAGCCCGAGCTGATCGTCTGCCCGATCCTGAAGAAGATCATCCCGGAGTCGATCTGGTCCAAGCACCGCTGCCTGATCGTGCACCCGGGGCCGGTCGGGGACCGCGGCGCGTCGTCGCTCGACTGGGCGATCGAGCTCGGCTTCGGCGAATGGGGCGTGACCGTGCTCGAGGCCACCGGCGAGGTCGACGGCGGCGACATCTGGGGCACCCGCACGTTCCGCACCCGCGAGGCAGGCAAGAGCAGCCTCTACCGCCACGAGGTCCGCCACGGCGCGATCGCCGCGCTGCTCGACGCCATGGACGCGCTCGAGAACGGGGACGCCCCCCGCAAGCTCGACTACGACGACCCGTCCACCACGGGCCGCCCGCGGCCGCTGATCCGCCAGCCCGACCGCGCGCTGGACTGGACCGCCGACTCGACCGAGACGATCGTCCGCCGGGTCCGCGCCGCCGAGGGCCATCCGGGCGTGCTCGACACGATCGGCGGCGGGGAGTTCCACCTCTTCGGCGTCCACCGCGAGCGCGGCCTGCGAGGCCTCCCCGGCGAGGTCATCGCCACCCGCCACGGCGGCATCTGCCGCGCAACGGTCGACGGCGCCGTCTGGATCACGCACCTCAAGCGTCCCGACCACTTCAAGCTGCCCGCCACCCGCGCGCTCGAGCTCGCCGGCATCAAGCTCGACGCCCCCGAGATCGACGTCCCGATCCACGCCCCGATCCCCGAGGACCACACCTGGCGCGAGATCGAGTACACCGAGCAGGCCGGCGTCGGCTACCTGCAGTTCGACTTCTACAACGGCGCGATGAGCACCGCACAGTCCCGGCGGCTGCTCGAGGCCTACCGCTACGCGCGCAGCCGCCCCACGAAGGTGATCGTGCTCGCCGGCGGCAGCGACTTCTTCTCCAACGGCATCCACCTCAACGTGATCGAGGCGGCGCAGGAGCCCGGTGAGGAGTCGTGGTGGAACCTGCACGCGATCGACGACGTCGTCCGCGAGATCGTGGAGACCGACTCCCACCTCACGATCTCGGCGCTCGCCGGTGACGCGGCCGCGGGCGGCGTCCCGTTCGCGATGGCCGCCGACCACGTGGTGGCACGCGAGGACGTCGTCCTCAACCCCTACTACCAGCACATGGGCGGGCTCTATGGCTCCGAGTACTGGACGTACCTGATGCCGCGCCGGATCGGCGCCGAGCTGACCGCGGAGCTGACATCGGCGCCGTTCCGGGCCATCGGCACGCGCCGCGCGGTCGAGATCGGGATGCTCGACGCCGCGTTCGGGGACACCGCCGAGAGCTTCTACGCGCAGGTCTGCGGCCTCGCCGAGCGGCTTGCGCGGCACGACGACCACGCGTACTGGCTCGAGGAGAAGCGCCGGCGCCGCGCGCGGGACGAGCAGGTCAAGCCGCTGAGCGTCTATCGCACCGAGGAGCTCGCGCGCTCGCACGAGTGCTTCTTCGGCGCCGACCGCAGCTACCACGACGCGCGCAGCCGCTTCGTCTACAAGACCGGCGCGCCGTGCGTGGTCACTCCGCCGGCGCGCGAGCATGACGCGATCGACCTCCTCCGATCGGCCGTCGGCCAAGGCGCCGCGGCGCTGTCATGAGCGAACTCGACGGCGGGACGCTCGATCGCGCCCTCGGCGCGGACACCACCGGCCCGGCGCGGTTGCTCGACTACGTGCGCGCCTGGCTGCCGCAGGGTCAGCTGCTGCCCGAGCACATCTGGCGCCGCCGCCACCACACGATCGTCTGGCTGCTCTGGTGCCACGTCGTCGGCCTCACGGCGTTCGGCCTGTTCCAGGGCCAGAGCGTCCCGCACATGGTGGTCGAGGGCGGCTTCCTCGCCCTCCCGGCGCTGCTCGCCGGGTCCGAATGGGCGGGCATGAAGCTGCGCGTGGCCGCCGCCTCGTTCGGCCTCATCACCGCGTCGGCGATCCTCGTGCACCTGTGGGGCGGCGTCATCGAGGCGCACTTCCACTTCTTCGTGATGATCGGCGTCCTGACCCTGTACCAGGACTGGCTCCCGTTCCTGGTCGCGATCGGCTACGTCGTCTTCCACCACGGCGTCGCCGGCGCGCTCGCGCCCGAGACCGTCTACAGCCACCAGTCCGCGATCGAGCACCCCTGGCGCTGGGCGCTGATCCACGGCATCTTCGTGCTCGCCGCGAGCGCCGCGCACATCGTCGCCTGGCGCACGAACGAGAACCAGCTCCTGCGCGACCCGCTGACCGGCCTCCCGAGCCGGTTGCTGTTCAACAACCGGCTCTCCCAGGCGCTCGACCGCCTCCAGCGCCGCCGCGGCCGCTACGTCGCGGTGCTCTTCCTCGACCTCGACCGCTTCAAGGTCATCAACGACAGCCTCGGCCACACGGCCGGCGACAAGCTGATCGTCGCCGCCGCCGAGCGCCTGCGTCACTCGCTGCGCCGGCACGAGACCGTCGCGCGCTTCGGCGGCGACGAGTTCGCGATCCTGTGCGAGGACATCGTCGACGAGCAGGACGCGATCGCGGTCGGCGAGCGCGTGCTGCGCGTCTTCGGCATGCCCTTCCACCTCACGCACGGCGAGACGATGTCCTCAGCCAGCCTCGGCATCGCGCTCTCCGCCGATCCGGACCAGGACGTCGAGGAGCTGATCCGCGACGCCGACGCCGCCATGTACCGCGCCAAGGAGGCCGGTGGCGGGCGGCTGATGCTGTTCGACGAGGTCACGCGCCAGCGCGCGCTGACGCGCCTCCACACGGAGCGTGCCCTGCGCGCGGCGATCGAGCGCGACGAGCTGCGCGTGTACTTCCAGCCCGAGGTGTCGGTCGGGACCGGCGACATCGTCGGGCTCGAGGCGCTCGTGCGCTGGGAGCACCCCGAGGACGGCCTCGTCGGCCCCGACCGCTTCATCGCGCTCGCCGAGGAGACCGGGCTGATCATCCCGATCGGGACATGGGTGCTCAACGAGTCCTGCCGCCTCGCGCAGCGCTGGCAGGCCGAGCGCGCCGCCGACGAGCCGCTCGTGGTCCGCGTCAACGTCTCGGCGCGCCAGCTCGCGCAGGACGACCTGATCGAGATCGTCGGCGCCGCGCTCGAGCGCACGGGGATGGACCCGTCGCACCTCTGCCTCGAGGTGACCGAGAGCGTGCTCGTCGAGGACCCCGAGTCCTCCACGCGGACGCTCGCGGCGCTCAAGCGGCTCGGCGTGAAGATCGCGGTGGACGACTTCGGCACCGGCTACTCGTCGCTCGAGTACCTGCGGAGGTTCCCCGTCGACTGCGTGAAGATCGACCGGTCGTTCGTGCGCGGCATCCCGCACTCCTCGGAGGACGTCGCGATCGTGAACGCGGTGGTCGAGCTCGGCCACGCGCTCGGGCTGTCGGTCACCGCCGAGGGCGTCGAGACCTCCGAGCAGCTCGGCAACCTCCAGACCACCGGCTGCGACACCGCTCAGGGCTTCCTCTTCAGCCGCCCGGAGCACCCCGACGTCGTCGAGCGGCTGCTGCTCGACCCGGCGACGGCTCTGCTCGACTAGCCTGGGCGACATGCCCAAGGTTCCCGACGAGGAGTGGCGCGTCGAGGTGAACCTCGACGACGAGCGCCACGGCTATACGCTGGGCGAGCGACTGCGCGCCCACGATCTCGACGACGACGCGCGCGAGCGCCTCGGCGGCGGCGCGATCGTCACTCGCGACGGCCCGCGGCTGTACGTGTACACCACCTCCGAGGCCGCGGCGCGCGAGGCCGAGCGTGTGCTCGGCGAGCTGGTCGACGCCGATCGCCTGACCGCCGACATCAGCGTCACGCGCTGGGACGAGGAACGCGACGCGTGGCTCGATGCCGAGCGCGGGGACGTGGTCGAGGATCCGCGCGCCGGCGAGGAGGCCCCCGAGTACTTCGTGCTCGTCGAGTCCGAGGACCAGGCGGCGCTCGAGGCGCTGGCCCGACGGCTGCAGGAGGAGGGGCGGCCGACCGAGCTGCGCCGCGGCATGCTGCTGGTCGGCTCGTTCGACGACGAGGAGGTGCAGGAGCTGGCCGAGCGCCTCAGACAGGAGGTCGGCGCCGAGGCCCGCGTGCAGGTGCGCGCCGACATCTTCTCGGAGCTGCCGAGCGCCGGGTTCCTCTGGTTCGAGCGGCGCATGGGGATGTAGGCTCGCCGCCATGGATCTGGACGGGGTGACGATCCGCAAGCGCGAGGATCTGGAGCGGACCGGCAACTGGCTGCTCGCGCGACGCTCGCTCGGGCTGTCGGCGTTCGGGATGAACCTCGTCGAGATCCCGCCGGGCGAGCGCATCCCCGAGCACGACGAGAGGGCCCGCGACCAGGAGGAGGTCTTCATCGTCCTCGAGGGGTCGCCGAGCCTCGCGGTCGATGGACGCGAGATCGAGATGCCCGCGGGGACGTTCGCGCGCCTCGATCCGCACCTCAGCCGCACCGTGATCAACTACGGCGAGGACGTCGCCGCGGTGCTGATCGTCTCGGCGCCGCGGACCAGCGGCTACGACCCGATGGACTGGGCGTGACCGGGCGAAACAAGTTTCGCCATGCGAGTTCGCCTGACGGCGAACATCGCGGCTTCTACCACGAAGGCCAGCGGCGGCTCCAGGACGCGTTCGACACGCGCCGGCTTGCCGACCGGCTCGAGAGCGTGACCCTGCGCGACGCGATCGACGACGACGACCGCGCGTTCATCGAGAGCATGGACATGCTCTTCCTCGCCACCGCCGACGCACAGGGCCGCCCGGAGTGCTCGTACAAGGGCGGCGAGCCGGGCTTCGTGCGCGTGCTCGACGAGCGAACGATCGCGTTCCCGGCCTATGACGGCAACGGAATGTTCAAGTCCTTCGGCAACCTGCTCGTCAACCCCGAGGTCGGCCTGCTGTTCATCTCGTTCGAGCGCCAGAAGCGGCTGCGGCTGAACGGGACCGCGAGCGTCGACCCCGACGATCCGCTGCTCGGATCGTGGCCGGGGGCGACGCTCGTGATCCGCGTCCGCGCGCGCGAGGTATTTCCCAACTGCCCGCGCTACATCCACAAGATGGAGCTCGTCGAGCGCTCCCGCTACGTCCCCGAGGCGGGCACCGAGCCGCCGGTGCCGGAGTGGAAGACACGCGAGTGGGCGCGCGACGTGCTGCCCAGCTCCGACCAGGCCAGCCGGGCGAGCGTCAAGGCGCCGAGCATGAGCCCGAAGTCGCGCAGCGCGACGTCGCCGTAGCCGCCGACCAGCAGCAGGTTGACGATGATGCCGCCGAGCCAACCCGCGACGAGCAGGCTCCCATAGCGCGGGAGCGCGAGGACGACGAGCCCGGCCACGACCTCGACGATCCCGACCAGGTACATGGCGTCCTCGGCCGAGCCGGGGATGAGGTCGTTGAACTGAGGCGAGAGATAGCGCGCCCAGTCGTCGGTGAGCACCTCGGCGAACTTGTCGAGCCCGAACAGGATCGGGGCGACGGTGAATGCGATCCGCAGCAGCAGGAACGCCTGCCGCGCGGCGGTCGATGAGTCAGTCATACGAGGGTTTGCGCCGCGCGGCGCGCGGGTCTTACCCCTCGGCGACGAGCGCGAGCAGGCTCTCGTGGTCCTCGCGGCAGGCCGGGCAGCCCTCGAGGTGGGCGCGCATGCCGGGGATGCGGCGGTCGGCGTCCAGGCCCGCGAGCTCGAGCTCGACGTACTCGTCGAGGCGCTCGAAGCACTCGTCGCACGTGACCTCCGGGCCTTCCGGTCCCAGCAGGCTCATTCTCCATCACCTCCGATCGCGGCGCGCAGCTTGCGGCGGGCGTCGTGAAGGGTCTTGTAGAGCGCCCCGCGCGTGGTGTCGAGCCGCTCGGCCAGCACGTCGATCGGCACGCCGTTGAGGGCCAGCGCGGTGAACACCTCGCGCTGGTGGCGGGTCAGCGCGGTGTCCATGGCGTCGCGCACGGCGCGCAGCAGCTCGGCGTCCTCGAGCACCTGGTGGGCGGTGGGGCCGGTGTCGCGGACGGTCGGCCACGCCTCGGCGTCGAGCGGCACCTCATGGTCGCGCCAGGAGCGGCGACGCGCCTTCACGCCTGCCTCCAGAAGCGCGAACTTGTACGCCCAGGTCGTGAAGCGACTGGCGCCTCGGAACGTGTCCAGCTTCCCGAGGATCGCAACCATGGCGTCGTTCGCCGCCTGGGCGGCCATGTCGTCGATCTCGGCGTGCGGGATGTCGCTCAACATCGCCCGGCGCCTGCCGAGCTCGTATCGCGCGGCGCGGAGCAGCAGCGCGTGGAGCTCCGCGAGCGCCGGCTCGCGCACGGCGGGAGGCCCGTTGAGCGCGGTGATCCATTCGTCGCGCGGCACTTCGGCGATCGCTGCCATGGTCGAGGGGTTCGCGTCCCGCGGCGCGCGGTTCTTACTTCGGGACGATCTCCTCGACCACCTCATAGATGCCGCTCAGCTTGACGGACTCCTCGAGCGGCGCGATGCGACGCAGCCTGCGCTCCTCGCCGGCCATCCACTCGGGGTCGTCGCGCATGGCGTCGATGTCCTCCTCGGTGCCTTCGAAGAACGCGACGGTGATGACCTCGTGCGGGTCGTCCTGGTTGCGGATGTGGTAGGCCCGCGCGAGCCGGCCGTGCCAGCGCTCGGGCGTCCAGCTCTTCGCGAACTCCTCGTGGGCGCCGTGCTTGAGGCGCCGGATCGTCAGCAGGCACAGCATGAGGTCCGAAGCTACTGCATCGTGACCGTTACCCGCTCGCGCTGATCATCGGCCTCACCGCGGCCGCGCTCCTGATCAGCGCCCTGTGACGGAGCGCCGGTGCATCAGCGCCCAACGCCGTCGCACCGCGCGCGCATGCTCGACACGGGCCGCGAGATCCGCATCGGCCTGGTGCACCGCACTGGACAGCTCGGCGTACTGCTCGAACAGGGCGGCCGAGCGCGCGAACGCGTCCGCGGCTCTCGACGCGAGGTCCGTCCGGCGCCGAGCCATCGCGGGATCCTCGCCGAACTCAGGAGGCGGGTCGCCTACATCAGAGGTGTTGTGTGCGGCCATCTGCTGAACCGCTGAAGCTCAACAGAGTACGGTACAACGCGCCCGGCAGGATTTGAACCTGCGACCTCTCGCTCCGGAGGCGAGCGCTCTATCCACTGAGCTACGGGCGCCTGGCCGACGGAGCTTAGCGCCGGGTTGCGGGAAGATCCGGGTTCGATGGTGGTGGCGATCATCAGCGACACGCATCTCCCGCGCGGTGGGCGGGCGCTGCCGGTCGCCTGTGTCGAGCGGCTGCGCGCGGCGGACGCGATCCTGCATGCGGGCGACATCAGCGAGGCGTCCGTGCTCGCCGAGATCCTGGCGCTCGGGCCGCCGGTCCATGCCGTCCGCGGGAACGTCGACTCGCCGGAGCTCCAGGCCCGGCTCCCGGTCACCCGCACCGTCGAGATCGCAGGCGCGCGGATCGCGATGCTGCACGACGCCGGCCCGGCGACCGGCCGGCTCGAGCGCATGCGCAACCGCTTCCCCGACTCGCAGGCCGTCGTCTTCGGCCACTCGCACCTGCCGCTGCACGAGGAGCGCGGCGGCTTCGCGATCTTCAACCCCGGCTCGCCGACCGAACGCCGTCGCGCGCCGCGCCACACGATGGGCCTTGCCACGGTCGAGCACGGCCGGCCCGTCTTCGAGCTGATCGACCTCGACTGACGACGGACTGCGGGGCCCCGCCCTGTAGGACGAGGCCCCGCTCCGGTGCGCGTGGGCGACGGCGACCAGCCGCCCACATGCAACCCTGCCACGTCGGGACGTTCCTGCCCTCCGGCATGACACCTCAGCGACGACGGCGCCGCAAGGAACACGCCGTGGAGTTCGCTCAACACGCGCCCCTGCAGCGCGTCGAGCCATCCCACTAACCTCGGATGCTGAATGGACGTCTCGCTGTTCTTCGCCGGCACGGCCGGCTCGGTGCCCACCGCACGTCGCGGCCTGCCCGCGCTGCTGCTGCGCGCCGGCGGCGAGCGGATCCTCTTCGACTGCGGGGAGGGGACCCAGCAGCAGCTGCTGCGGTCGATCGGGCTGCCCGAGCTGGACGCCGTCTTCATCACCCACTTCCACCTCGACCACTGGCTCGGCCTGCTGGGGATGCTGAAGACGTTCGACCTGCGCGCGCGCGAGCGGCCGCTGAGCGTCTACGGCCCGCCGGGCACCGAGCGCCTGTTCTCCGGGCTCCGCCCGATCGTCGGCCGCACGGGCTACCCGCTCCGCATCGCCGACCTCGAGCCGCACGCCGAGGTCCGCTTCGGCTCGTTCGTGATCACCTCGTTCCCGGTCAAGCACCGGATCGAGGCGTACGGCTATGCGTTCGTCGAGGACGAGCGGCCCGGCCGCTTCGACGTCGAGGCGGCCCGCACGCTCGGCGTGCCCGAGGGGCCGGACTGGGGCCGGCTCCAGCGCGGCGAGGCGGTCGGCGACGTCACGCCCGAGCAGGTCATGGGGGAGACCCGCGCCGGCCGCCGGATCGTCATCTCGGGCGACACCGCGCCGTGCCAGGCGGTCGAGGTCTTCGCCCACCGCGCCGACGTCCTCGTCCACGAGGCGACGTTCATGGAGGAGGAGCGGGACCGCGCGCGCGACACCGCACACTCGACCGCGCGCCAGGCCGCCGAGATCGCGCGCGACGCCGGCGTCGGCCTGCTTGCGCTGACCCACCTGAGCACGCGCTACTTCCCGCGTGAGGTCCGCGACGAGGCCCGCGCCGTGTTCCCGAACACGGTCGTCCCGCGCGACTTCGACGAGATCGCCGTCCCGTTCCCGGAGCGCGGCGAGCCGGCGGTCGTCAAGCCCGAGCGCGAGCCCGAACCGGCGGCGACACCATGAGCGCGCTCTGGTTCCCGCTCGACGACGAGTGCGACGCGGTCCACGGCCGCTTCCTCATGGCCCTGCGCCGGCACGCCCTCGACTGGCCGGAGTCGATCGACCCCAACCACTCCGGCGCGTTCATGCTCGACGGCGTGCTGGCCGCCTACGTCGACGTGGTGGGCGACGACGGCGACCGGATCTCCTGGCGGATGCACTACGACGGGGCCCATCTGACCGCCGACGAGTCGCTCGGCGGGCTGGGCATCGTCGGAACGCCGGACGCGTGCGCCGCCGAAGGATCCCGCTGGTTCCTGGAAAAGCTCGGCGCCGCGCGCTGACGCCGCGCCGGTTGCGTCTGCGCGCGCTGCTACCTTCCTGCCCGTCCCTTTAACCCGGTCCCGTGAGGCCAGGAAGGAACGTACGGATGAACCATGCGAAGGTCGTCCTGGACGAGGACGACGTCCGGCGGACGCTCGTGCGCATCGCGCACGAGATCGTGGAGAAGAACGCCGGGCAACCCGTGGCGCTGGTCGGCATCCACCGTCGCGGCGCCCACCTCGCGACCCGGCTGCACCAACTCGTGTGCGACCTGCTCGACGAGGAGGTCCCGCTCGGCGACATCGACATCGCCTTCTACCGCGACGACGTCACCACCCGGCCGGTCGATCCGGCGGTGCACGACTCGCACCTCCCGTTCCGGCTCGAGGACTTCACGGTGGTCCTCGTCGACGACGTCCTCTACACCGGCCGCACCGCCCGCGCCGGGATCGAGGCGCTGTTCGACTACGGGCGTCCCGCCCGCGTGCAGCTCGCCGTGCTGGCCGACCGCGGCCACCGCGAGCTGCCGATCCGGCCCGACTACGTCGGCAAGAACCTGCCCACCGCCCGCGGCGAGCGGGTCAACGTCCGGGTGACCGAGATCGACGGCATCGACGAGGTCGCCATCGTCACGCTGGAGGAGGCCCTGGCATGAGGCACCTGCTGTCGATCGAGGACCTCGATCGCGCCACGATGGAGCGCATCCTCGACCGCGCCAAGTCCTTCACCGAGGTCTCCGAGCGCGAGATCAAGAAGGTGCCCGCCCTGCGCGGCCGGCGCGTGCTGAACCTCTTCTGGGAGGCGTCCACGCGGACCCGCTCGAGCTTCGAGCTCGCCGCCAAGGCCCTCAGCGCCGACGTCGTGAACCTGAGCTCGAGCGGCAGCGCGATCGAGAAGGGCGAGTCGCTCAAGGACACCGTCCAGACGCTCTCGGCCTACCGGCCGGACCTGATCGTGATCCGCTCGCCGCACGTCGGCGCCGCCCACCTGGTCGCCCGCTGGACCGACGCCGGCGTGGTCAACGCCGGCGACGGCAAGCACGAGCACCCGACCCAGGCGCTGCTCGACGTCTACGCGCTGCGCGACCGGATCGGCTCGCTCGAGGGCGCGAACATCTGGATCGTCGGCGACGTCCTGCACTCGCGGGTCGCCCGCTCGAACATCCACGCCTTCGGCGCGATGGGCGCCAGGGTGACCGTGTGCGGGCCGCCGACGCTGATCCCGCGCGGGATGGAGTCGCTCGGGTGCGAGGTCGAGTTCTCGCTCGACCGGCTGCCCGAGGCCGACGTCGTGTACGCGCTGCGGATGCAGAAGGAGCGCATGACCGACTCCTTCGTGCCGTCGATCCGCGAGTACGCGGCGCGCTACCAGGTCAACGGGCGGCGCCTCGGCTCGCGCCAGGTGCTCATGCACCCCGGCCCGGTGAACCGCGGCGTCGAGCTGGCCGCCGAGGTGATCGACTCCCCGCAGGCGATCATCGGCCAGCAGGTCGCGGCCGGCGTCGTCGTGCGGATGGCGGTCCTGTACGAGCTGCTGGCGGGCCGGGGCGCACCGGCCGGCCAGGCCAAGGCGGCGACGCCGGTGACCGCGTGATGCTCGAGTCGCGGCCCACCGCGCCCGCCGACCTGCTGGTCCGCGGCGCCCACGTGCTCGATCCCCGCACCGGGATCGACGAGCCGCTCGACGTGCTGGTCCGCGGCGGCGAGATCGCCGAGCTCGGCAAGGGGCTCGACGCCGACGTCGAGGTCGTCGACGCCGCCGGCAAGCATCTGTTCCCCGGCTTCGTCGACCCGCACGTGCACCTGCGCACGCCGGGCCAGGAGCACAAGGAGGATCTCGACTCCGGCACCCGCGCGGCGGCGGCCGGCGGGTACGTCGTCGTGGTCGGGATGCCGAACACCGACCCGGTGGTGGACTCGGCGCCCGTGCTGCTCTCGCTGCGCGAGCAGGCGCGCCGCGAGGCGCGCGTGCCGGTCGGCTTCCTGGCCAGCGTCACCCGCGGGCTCGGCGGCGAGGCGCTGACCGAGATGGCCGAGTTGCGCGACGCCGGCGCGCTCGGGTTCACCGACGACGGCAAGCCGGTGCACCGCGCCGGGATCCTGCGCAAGGCGCTCCAGTACCAGCGGCTGGCCGGCGGGGTGCTCTGTCTGCACGAGGAGGATCCGACGCTCTCCGGCCGCGGGGTGATGCACGAGGGCGAGGTGTCGGCGAGGCTCGGGCTGGCCGGCATCCCGTCGGTCTCCGAGTCGACGCTGATCGCGCGCGACGCCGCGCTCGCCGGCTACGAGAGCGGGCGCATCCACATCCAGCACCTCAGCGCCCGCGAGTCGGTCGAGGCGGTCGCCGCCGCGAAGGCGCGCGGCGTGAGGATCACCGCCGAGGCGTCGCCGCACCACCTCACGCTTACCGACTCCGCCCTGCTCGAGGACCTCGACACGCGGCTGAAGATGAACCCGCCGCTGCGCGCCGAGTCGGACCGCCTGGCGGTGGTGGACGGCCTGCGCGACGGGACGATCGACTGCATCGCCACCGACCATGCCCCGCACGCGCGCGAGGAGAAGGAGATGCCGTTCGAGGAGGCGCCGATGGGCACCACCGGCCTCGAGACGGCGTTCGCGGCGATCTACACGGAGCTGGTGCTGCCCGGCGTGCTCCCGCTCGGGCTGGTGGTGGACAAGCTGTCGAGCGGCGCCGCGGTGCTCGACCTGCCGCTGCCGGCGATCGAGGTGGGGAGGGGGGCGAACTTCTGCCTCGTGGACCTCTCATCGGAGTGGGAGGTCGGAGAGCACGGATATGAGAGCCGGTCGGACAACTGCTGCTTCGCGGGGCGGAAGGTGCGCGGGCGCGTGGTCGCCACGGTCGCCGCCGGCGGGCTCGCCTACCGCGAGCGGAACCTGGCGGTGGTGGCGTGACCGCCTACGTCCTCCTCGAGGACGGCGAGCGGTTCGACGGCGAGGCCGTCGGGGCGCCCGGCCATATGACCGGCGAGGTCGTGTTCACGACCGGCATGTCCGGCTACCAGGAGTCGATGACCGACCCGAGCTTCGCCCGGCAGCTGATCACGTTCACGACCGCGCACGTGGGCAACTACGGCGTCTCGTGGGACGCCTGGGAGAGCGACCGCATCCACGCGGCCGGGGCGATCATGCGCGAGGCGGTCAACACGGTCGACGCGCCTGGGGCGGAGCAGGGCTGGCTGGACTGGCTGGCGTCGCACGGCGTGCCGGGAATCACCGGCGTGGACACGCGCGCGCTCGTGCGGCACATCCGGTCCGCGGGCGCGATGCGGGGCGGGATCTTCCCCGCCGGGTTCCCGTCCGGCGATGCGATCGACCGCGTGCGGGCCGAGCCCTCGATGGTGGGCCGCGACCTCGCGCGCGAGGTGACGATCGATGCGCCGCGCATCGAAGGAGAGAGCGGGGGTGTGCGGATCGTCGCGCTCGACACCGGGATCAAGCGGTCGATCGTCCGCAACTTCGTCGAGCGGGGCGTGCAGCTCGAGCTCTACCCGTGCACCACGAGCGCCGACGAGCTGTTGGCTCGCAACCCGGACGGCTTCTTCCTCGTGCCCGGTCCGGGCGACCCGGCCGCGCTGGACTACGTCGTCGACACCATCCGCTCCCTGCTCGTCCGCAAGCCGGTGTTCGGGATCTGCCTCGGCCACCAGCTGCTCTCGCGGGCGGCCGGGCTGGAGACGTTCAAGCTCCCGTTCGGGCACCGCGGCGCCAACCACCCGGTCAAGGACCTCGCGACCGGGCGGATCGCGATCACCTCGCAGAACCACGGGTTCGCGGTGGCCGGAAAGCCTGGTGCGCGAATCGAGTCCGAGCTCGGCGCCGCCGAGCTGACCCACGTCAACCTCTACGACGGCACCGTCGAGGGCTTCCGGCTGCTCGACGTGCCGGCCGCGTGCGTCCAGTACCACCCCGAGGCCGGGCCGGGGCCGAACGACTCGCTCGGGCTGTTCGACCTGTTCATCGACGAGTTCGATCGTGCCGCGTAGGGACGACCTGCAGCGCATCCTCGTGCTGGGCTCGGGACCGATCGTCATCGGCCAGGCGGCCGAGTTCGACTACTCGGGCGCCCAGGCCTGCAAGGTCCTGCTCGAGGAGGGCTACGAGGTCGTGCTCGTGAACTCCAACCCGGCGACGATCATGACCGACCCGGAGTTCGCGACCGCCACGTACGTGGAGCCGCTCCTGCCCGGCCCGGTCGCGCAGGTGATCGAGCGCGAGCGGCCCGACGCCCTGCTGCCCACGCTCGGCGGCCAGACCGCGCTCAACCTCGCCAAGGCGCTGTACGAGGACGGGACGCTCGAGCGCTACGGCGTCGAGCTGATCGGCGCGACCTACGACGCGATCTGCCGCGCCGAGGACCGCGAGCTGTTCGACGCCACGATGCGCGCCGCCGGGCTGCGGACCGCGCGCAACACGATCGCGACCTCGGTCGCCGAGGCCCGGGTCGCGCTCGACGCGTTCGGTCTGCCGCTGATCGTCCGCCCGGCGTTCACGCTCGGCGGGCGCGGCGGCGGGATCGCGCGCACGCCCGAGGACTTCGAGCGGATCGTGGCCGGTGGCCTGGCGGCGTCGCCGATCGGGCAGGTGCTGATCGACGAGTCGGTGCTCGGCTGGGGGGAGTTCGAGCTCGAGGTCATGCGCGACGGGGCGGACAACGTCGTGATCGTCTGCTCGATCGAGAACGTCGACCCGATGGGCGTCCACACCGGGGACAGCGTCACCGTCGCCCCCCAGCAGACGCTGACCGACCGGCAGTACCAGAGGCTGCGCGACCAGGCGATCGCGGTGATCCGGGCGGTCGGGGTCGAGACCGGCGGCTCGAACGTGCAGTTCGCGGTCAACCCGGCGACCGACGAGGTCGTCGTGATCGAGATGAACCCGCGCGTGTCGCGCTCGTCGGCGCTGGCCTCGAAGGCGACCGGGTTCCCGATCGCGAAGATCGCGGCGCGGCTGGCGGTCGGCTACCGCCTCGACGAGATCGACAACGACATCACGAAGCGGACGCCGGCGTCGTTCGAGCCGGTGCTCGACTACGCGGTGGTCAAGTGGCCGCGGTTCGCGTTCGAGAAGTTCCCGGGGGTGGACAGCGGGCTGTCGACGCACATGAAGTCGGTCGGCGAGGTGATGGCGATCGGCCGCACGTTCCGGCAGGCGTTCGCGAAGGCGATGCGGTCGCGCGAGCTCGATGCTCCGGTGGACCTTTCCGGCGATCTGCTGGCGCGTCTCGAACACCCGTCGGCCGACCGGTTCGACCTGATCCTCGAACTGCTGGCACGTGGGGAGGCGGAGGAGGAGATCCGCGCCCGCACCGGGATCGACCTGTGGTTCTTGCGGCAGCTGAAGGCGTTGGATCGCGCGTTCGAGGGCGAGCGGACGTACCGGGCGGTCGACACCTGCGCGGCCGAGTTCGAAGCCGAGACGCCGTACTTCTACTCGGCCTGGGAGCGGCCGCCGGTGCGCGAGGAGATCGCGCGGGGCGAGAGGCCGAGCGTGATCATCCTCGGCTCGGGGCCGAACCGGATCGGCCAGGGGATCGAGTTCGACTACTGCTGCGTGCACGCGGCGATGACGGTCCGAGAGTCGGGGCGCGACGCGGTGATGGTCAACTGCAACCCCGAGACGGTCTCGACCGACTACGACACTTCCGACCGCCTGTACTTCGAGCCGCTGACGCTCGAGGACGTGCTCGCGGTCGTCGAGGTCGAGGGGCAGTCGGATGATTCGAGCGCCGCCCGATCAGGCGAGGCCGGACGCCGAGCGGGCGGCAAGCTCGAAGGGGTGATCGTGCAGTTCGGCGGCCAGACGCCGCTGAAGCTGGCGGCGGGTCTGGAGGCGGCGGGCGTGCCGCTGCTCGGCACCCAGCCGGAGGCGATCGACCTCGCGGAGGATCGCGGGCGCTTCTCCCGCCTGCTCGGCGAGCTCGGGCTGAAGGTCCCGCCGTACGCGACCGCGCGCTCGGCCGCGGACGCGCTGGCGGCGGCGCCCGGGATCGGCTGGCCCGTGCTGGTGCGGCCGAGCTACGTGCTCGGCGGGCGCGCCATGGAGATCGTCTACGACCTCGAGATGCTGCAGGACTACCTGGAGCGGGTGGGGGCGAACGGGGACGAGATCTTCCTGGATCGCTTCCTCGAGAACGCGATCGAGGTCGATGTCGACGCGATCTGCGACGGCGAGGACGTCTGGATCGGCGGAGTCATGCAGCACGTGGAGGAGGCGGGCATCCACTCCGGCGACTCCGCGTGCGTGCTGCCGCCGCACTCGCTCGGCTCCGAGATGCTGGGCGAGATCCGAGACGCGACGCGTCGGATCGCGTTGGCGCTCGGGACCGTCGGGCTCATCAACGTCCAGTACGGCGTGCTCGGCGACGACCTGTACGTGATCGAGGCCAATCCGCGCGCCTCCCGGACGGTGCCGTTCGTGTCCAAGGCGACCGGGCTGCCGCTCGCCAAGCTCGCCTGCCGCGTGATGCTGGGGGAGAAGCTCGCGTCTCTCGGGCTGCCCGAGGATTCCGGCGGCGACCACGTGTCGGTCAAGGAGGCGGTGCTGCCGTTCGACCGCTTCGCCGGCGCCGACGCCCTGCTCGGGCCGGAGATGCGCTCGACCGGCGAGGTCATGGGGGTGGCGGCCGACTTCCCGACCGCGTTCGCCAAGGCCCAGGCCGCGGCCGGCGCCCGGCTGCCGCAGGGTGGGACCGTGTTCCTGACCGTTACCGACACCGACAAGTCGGCGGTGATGGGGATCGCCGCCCAGCTCCACGACCTCGGCTTCCGGATCGTCGCCACCCGCGGGACCGCCGCCGCCATCTCCCGCATGGGGATCCCGGTCGAGCGGCTCAACAAACTCGGCGAGGGGTCGCCGCACGTCGTCGACTGGATCGACAACGGCGACGTCGACCTCGTGATCAACACGCCCACCGGCACCGCCGCCCGCGCCGACGGCTACGAGATCCGGCGAGCGGCCATCGCCCGGGGCGTGCCGTGCATCACCACCGTCGCCGGCGGCTTCGCGGCGAGCCGGGCCATCGCCGCGGCTCGGGTCGGGGATCCGGCCGTCGTCTCGCTGCAGGAGCTGCACGCGAATGGCGGACGAACACCGGCATTGAGGGGAGCGGGGTCGTGAGTGGGGTTGCTAATGCACGCTATTCGTGCACAAACGACCCCACGCGGACGCTCGCGCCGCTCGGTCGCCGCCCTACAAGCGTCGTTGAACGTCGGGACTATGGGCCGTACGTGGTTCTAACCGCGGCCGACCCGGACGGCCCGACCCCCGACCCCGGCCAGTTCTACATGCTCACCGCGGCCGAGCGGTGGGGCGGGGGCGAGGACGAGCGGCCGTTCCTCCCGCGCGCGTTCTCCGTCATGCGCGCGCGCGAGGGCGAGCTCGACTTCCTGCTCGAGGACGTCGGGCCCGGCACGAACCGGCTCGCCGAGCTCGGACCCAGCGACGAGCTGCTCCTGCTCGGCCCGCTCGGCCGCGGCTTCACCGCTCCCCGCGAAGGCCGAAGGCCGGTGCTGGTCGGCGGCGGCGTGGGCATCGCGCCGCTGGCGATCTGGGGCGACGCCCTCGACGACCCGCTGACCCTCCTCGGCTTCCGCGACGCGGCGCACGCCGAGGGGGCGGCGCTGATCCCGGGCGCCCGCGTCATCACCGACGAGGACGGATTCGTCACCGACCTGCTGCGCGAGGAGATCGACGGCGGCATCGAGGTCTACGCTTGCGGGCCGCCCCCGATGCTCGACGCCGTCGCGGCGATCTGCCGCGAGGCCGGCGTGCCCGGCCAGCTCGCGATGGAGTCCGGCATGGCCTGCGGCTTCGGCGCCTGCTTCGGCTGCGTCGTGCCCACGCGCGACGGCTACATCAGGCTCTGCGTCGACGGCCCGGTCGTCGACCTGTCGCTCGTGGCCGGAGGCCACGAGTCCGTGGGGGCGCGCGTGGCCGGAGGCCACGAGTCCGTTGGGGCGCGCGTGGCCGGAGGCCACGAGTCCGTGGGGGGACGCGGGGCTGGATGATCGAGTTCTGCGGCATCCCGCTGGCCCACCGGATCGTCAACGGGTCCGGGACCTTCGACGCCATCGCCGCCCGGCGCGCGTTCGGCGACGCGATGTACGAGCGCTTCCCGTTCGCCGCCTTCGTCTCCAAGACCGTCACCCTCCAGCCACGCCAGGGCAACCCCCCGCCGCGGCTGTGGGAGCTGCCCGGCGGCCTCATCAACTCGATCGGGCTGCCCAACAAGGGCCTCGCCGGCTACCTCGAGCACGACCTCCCGCAGCTCGCCGAGCTCCCGGTGCCGCTGATCGTCAACGTCATGGGCTCCGCGCGCGAGGACGTCGCCCGCCTCGTGGCCGCGTTCGCCGAGCGCGAGGAGGTCGCGGCGATCGAGCTCAACGTCTCCTGCCCGAACGTCAAGACCGGGCTGATCATGGGCGCCGACCCGCGCGAGCTCGCCGCGCTCCTCGACCACGTCCGCCCGCATTCCGCCAAGCCGCTGATCGTCAAGCTCACGCCCAACTGCGCGTCGCCGGCCGACGTGGCCGCCGCCGCCGAGCAGCACGGCGCCGACGCGGTGAGCCTCATCAACACGCTGCGCGGGATGGCGATGGACCCGCACCGGCCAGGTGAGCCCTGGCTCGGCGGCGGGACCGGCGGCGTGTCCGGTCCGGCCGTCCGCGCGATCGCCCTAAGCCAGGTCCGCGAGGTCCGCGAGCGGGTCGCGCTGCCGATCGTGGGCATGGGAGGCGTCCAGTCTGGGCGCCATGCGGCGGATCTCCTCGAGGCGGGCGCAGATGTGGTCGCCGTGGGCACTGAATCGTTCCGCGACCCCCTGGCCGCGCAGCGGATTGCTGACGAGCTGTCCAGCCTCGCGGAAATTATCCCTGCAAACCACGCACGCGACGGCGAGGTCGTGCCGCTTTAGCACAAATCGACTGGAAAAGTCCTGCAAAGCACCCGGTTACCGTCAACTCCCCTGCATGCGGCTTCACCTCAACTTGAGGTCGAGGCGAATTCGTGCCCTACGGCTTGTGTGACCAAGAAACGGATGTAGACTCGCCGCCCATGCCGCCCGCGACCAAGACCCCTCCGAAGCCCTCAGTGGCAGCCCCCGAGCGCTCCCTGGTGCAGCGAATGGAGGCACTTCAACGGGCCAACGAGATTCGTACGCGGCGCGCGCAGCTCAAGCGTGATCTCAAAGGCGGCCGGCAGAGTATCCACGACCTCCTACTCGAGCCGCCGGAGTACGTCGAGACCGCCAAGGTGTTCGACATGCTGCTGGCGGTTCCCAAGTACGGCCGGGTGAAGGTCAACAAGGTCCTGCAGCAGTGCCGGATCTCGCCCTCGAAGACCATCGGGGGCCTCTCGCAGCGCCAGCGCACCGAGCTGGTCAGCATGCTCCGCCGCTAGTGCAAGCGGCCACGGTTCCAACGGGTTCTGGCGGGTCGCCCGGTCGGTGGCGCGCGTCTTCGTGATCACCGGCCCGTCGGGGGTCGGCAAGGGAACGCTCATCCGCTCGCTGATCGAGCGCGTGCCCGAGCTCGAGCTCTCGGTCTCCGCCACCACCCGCAGGCCGCGGCTGGGGGAGACCCACGGGGTGGACTACCACTTCCTCGACGACGCGGAGTTCCAGCACCGGGTTGAGCGCGGCGAGTTCGTCGAGCACGCCGGCTACTCCGGCCGCCGCTACGGGACGCTGCGGTCCGACCTCGAACAGCGGCTCGCGCGCGGCGTCCCGGTCGTGCTCGAGATCGAGGTCCAGGGCGCCCGCCAGGTGGCGGAGACGATGCCGGAGGCCGAGCGGATCTTCATCGCCCCGCCCTCCGACGAGGCGCTCCGCGCGCGGCTCGTCGGCCGCGGCACCGACTCGCCCGATGACGTCGAGCGCCGGCTCGCCAGCGCCCGCGAAGAGCTGCGCGCGCAAGAGGAGTTCCCGCACGTCGTCTACAACGACCGGCTCGAGGACGCCGTGAGCGCCCTGGAGGAGCTTGTCCGTTCGGCGCTAGCATCTGATGCCACGAAACCGACGGAGGAACCCTCTTGATCTCACCCCGCGTCGACCGCCTGCTCGAGAACGTGGACTCGCCCTATGCCAGCGTGATCGTGGCCGCCAAGCGCGCGCGCCAGATCAACTCGTACTACCACAACCTCGGCGAGGGCACGTTCGAAGAGTTCCCGCCCCCGATGGTGGACACGGGGTCAAAGAACTACCTCACGATCGCGCTCGAGGAAGTCGCGAGCGGCAAGGTCAAGTACCGCTACCGGGGCTGAGCAGGCCCGGCCGGCCACCACAACCATGGCGCGCCTCCTGCTCGGCGTCAGCGGCGGCATCGCCGCCTACAAGGCGATCGAGCTCGCGCGCCTGGCCATCAAGGCCGGCCACGCCGTCCGCGTCATCCAGACCGAGGCGTCGACCCGCTTCGTCGGCACCGCCTCGTTCGCGGGCATCACGGGCGCGCCCGTGCTCGTCACCGAGTGGGAGCCGGACCCGCTGCGCGGCGCCTTCCCCGGCGAGCCCGTGCCTGAGCACGCGCCGCTCTCGCATCTCGAGCTGGTCGAGCGCGCCGACGCCTTCCTGATCGCCCCCGCCTCGGCCAACACGATCGCCAAGCTCGCGAACGGCCACGCCGACAACCTGCTCACCGCCGCCGCGCTCGCCTGCCGGCGACCGCTGATCGTCGCTCCGGCCATGAACTCGTGGATGTACGAGCACCCCGCCACGCAGGACAACCTCGCGCGACTCCGGCAGCGCGGCGCGACCGTGCTCGAGCCCGGCACCGGCTCGCTCGCCTCACTCGGCGAGTTCGGCGTCGGCCGGCTGCCCGAGCCGCCGAAGCTGCTCGCCGCGTTCGAGGACGCCCTGCGCGCCGGCCGCGAGCTCGACGGCCTGCGCGTGCTGGTGACCGCGGGCGGCACCCGCGAGCCGATCGACGCCGTCCGCTACGTCGGCAACCGCTCCTCGGGCCGGATGGGCTTCGCGCTCGCCGAGGAGGCGGCCCGCCGCGGCGCCGACGTCACCGTCGTCGCCGCCAACGTCTCCCTGCCGCGCCGCGCGGGCATCGACTACGTCGACGTCACGACCACCGAGGAGCTTGCCGCGGCGTGCGAGCAGCGCATCGACGCGACCGACGTGCTGCTGATGGCCGCCGCCGTCGCGGACTACCGACCGGCCGAGCCGCACGCCGGCAAGCTCAAGAAGGATGCGACCGGCTCGGAACTGGATCTGCTGCTCGTACGTACAACGGACGTGCTCGCCACTCTCGCCAGCCGCCGCCGCCCCGACCAGCTGATGGTCGGCTTCGCCGCCGAGCACGGCGAGGGTGCGCTCGCCTACGCGCGCGAGAAGCTCGCGCGCAAGGGCCTGGACGCGATCGTCGTCAACGACGTCAGCACGCCGGGCATCGCGTTCGACGCTTCGGAGAACGAGGTCACGGTGCTGACCGACGACTTCGAGCTGCACGTTCCCCGCGCCTCGAAGGCCGAGGTCGCCACCGCCATCCTCGATGCGGTCTTGAGCCCCCGTTCATCTACCGACGTGAAGGTGCCGCGCTGAATGGAACCCCTGGAGCCCACCCCTGAGGCGGAACGCAACGCCGTCGGCCCTGAGCGGGTCGACGCCGCGGTGTCGGTCGCCCGCCGCATCGCCGAGAACGTCCGGCGGGCGGTCAAGGTCACGGACGACGTCCTCGAGCACGTGATCGTCTCGCTGCTCGCGGAGGGCCACATCCTCGTCGAGGACTACCCCGGCGTCGGCAAGACCGCGCTTGGCCCGCGCGCTCTCGCGATCGATCGACTGCCAGTTCGCGCGCGTGCAGTGCACCGCCGACCTGCTGCCGGCCGACATCGTGGGCACCAACGTCTACAACCAGCGCGAGGCGCGCTTCGAGTTCCGGCCCGGCCCGATCTTCGCGAACATCGTGATCGTGGACGAGATCAACCGCGCATCGCCGAAGACGCAGTCCGGCCTGCTCGAGTGCATGCAGGAGCGCCAGGTCACGGTCGATGCCACGTCACACGAGCTGGCACGCCCGTTCATGGTCTTCGCGACGCAGAACCCGGTCGAGTACGAGGGCACCTATCCACTGCCCGAGGCGCAGGTCGACCGCTTCATGGTCCGCGTCTCGCTCGGCTACCCGAACGCGGAGGAGGAGGCCGGGATGCTGGCCGGTCACGAGGCGCGCGACCGCGTGCTGGACCTCGAGGCGGTGGCGGATCGCGCCGAGGTGGTCGAAGCCGTCGAGGCTGCCCACGGCGTCCACGCGTCGCGCGCGCTGCGCGACTACATCGTGTCGCTGGTGCGCCACACGCGTGTGGACGGGCGCGTCGAGCTCGGAGCGTCGCCGCGCGCCGGCCTGATGCTGCTGCGCGCCGCCAAGGCGCGCGCGCTCGTCCAGCGCCGCGACCATGCGCTGCCCGACGACGTCCAGGCGCTCGCCGTGACCGTGCTCGCGCACCGGCTGATGCTCGTGCCGGAGGCGGCCGGCGTCGAGCGAGCGACGATCGTGGCCGACGCGATCGCGGCCACGCCGGCGCTCTAGGGGGCGCGGCTCGTGCGGTCGGCGCTCGGATGCGCGGCCCTCGGGGTCCTGCTGCTGATCGTCGCCGGCACGTTCGATGCCGAGCCGCTGTACGTCACCGGCTCCGCGCTGGCCCTGCTCGGGCTCGGCGCCGCCGGCTGGATCGGGGCGGGCTCGTGGGGCGCGCAGGTGCACCGCGAGCTCGGGGCCCGCAGCGTGCTCGAGGAGCAGCCGCTCGCGGTCCGGATCCGTGCCACGGCGGGCCGGCTGCCGCTGCCGCCGGGCTGGATCGACGAGCCGCTGCTGCCCGAGCCGGTCCGCTTCCGCGCCGGCAAGACCTCGGCGCGCGTGCGGGTGGAGGTGACGTTCGGGCGCCGTGGCCGCCGCCGGCTCGCCCCGCCTGCGCTCGTGCTGCGCGACCCGTTCGGGCTCGCCCAGCGGGTCGTGACCGGCCGCGGCGGCGACGAGATCCTCGTGCTCCCGCGGGTGCTGCCCGTGCGCGCCACGGCTGGCGGCGGCGACGCCACGCCCGCCCACGCGCGCGCCGCGCTGATCGCCGCCGCGGAGACCGAGCTCGACGGCCTGCGCGAGCACCGCCCGGGCTCCCCGGCCTCGCGCATCCACTGGCCCGCCGTCGCGCGCGGGCACGGGCTGATGGAGCGCAAGCTGATCTCGGAGGCCGACTCGCGGCCGCTCGTGGTGCTCGACCCGCGCGCGCCGTCGTCGCCGGACGCGCTCGACAACGCGGTCCGCGCCGCCGCCTCCCTGACCGTGCACTTCGCCCGCCGCACCGGCTGCTCGCTGCTCCTGCCCGGCGACCGCCGCGCGCACGTGATCGAGCGGGACCTGCTCGCATGGCCCGCCGCGCACGTGCGGCTCGCGCTGCTCGACGAGTCCACCGGCCCGTCGCTGGTCGCCGCCCAGAACCGCCGCGGCCTCGTGGTGATGGTCGCCGCTCGCCCGATCGACCGCCCGCCACGCGGCCTCGGCCGCACCCCCGGCGGCTGCATCCTCGTGATCCCCGGCGCGCTGCCGAACCGCCGGGCGGTGCTCGAGGTGGCGGGGTGCCAGGGCTTCCTCACGACGCGCACCGGCGCCGCCGCCGCGATGGAGGCCGTGGCTGGATGACCGCGAAGAGCGAGGCGCAGCCGAGCAGTTACGGCGGGCTGGATGCCCGACGTCCGGGTCAGAAGCGCGAGCTCGATGCTCGCGCGGGCATTCCCTCCGACCCCACGCTCTCCGTGCCCCTCGCGCGCGGGCTGGCGTTCATCGCGCTCGCCGGGTTTGGCGCGCTGCACTGGATGGTGCTGCTCGAGCCCGCCGCACCGCACCGGGCGCTGTACGCGCTGGGCGCGGGCGGACTGGCGATGTTCGGGCTGCTCGCCGCCGGCCGGCTGACCGGGCGCGCGCGGGCGGCGGCCGCCGTGGCGGTGTCGGTCGTCGCGCTCGCGCTCGCGATCCTCGGCGGCGGCGTCGCCGACGAGCTGCTGCGCCCGGACCGCTGGGGCTCGCTGACGTCGGGCATCAGCCGCGGGATCGAGTCGGTCCCCGGCGTGCGCGTGCCCTACCGCGGCCTCGACGAGTGGACGCGGACCGTGATCGGGCTCGGCGGCACCGTGCTGGTCACCGCGGCGGCGATCGCCGCGTTCTGGCCGCGCCGCAACCGGATCGGGTTCCCGGGCCTCGCGCTCACGCTGCTCGTCACGCTCTACGCGGTCCCCGCCGTTTCGCTCGACTTCGAGAACGAGTTCATGCGCGGCGCCGCGCTGGCGCTGCTCGTGCTCGCGTTCCTGCGGCTCGAGAAGCTGCGCGTCGGCGACGCCGGCAACGCCGGGCTCGTGGCCGCGGGCGTCGCCGTGCTGGCGCTCATGCTCGCGCCGGCGCTCGACCGCGACGCGCCGTGGTGGGACTACGAGAGCTGGGCGCTCGGCGCCGCGTCGGCGCGCTCGACCTCCTTCACGTGGGACCACGACTACGGGCCGCTGGACTGGCCGCGCGACGGCCGCGAGCTGCTGCGGGTCCGCGCCTCCAAGCGCCCCGCCTACTGGAAGGCCGCGAACCTCGACGGCTTCGACGGCGCGCGCTGGATCCAGGAGGACACGCGCGATGACGATCCCGGCTGGCCCGACGACCAGGCGGCGATCGACGAGGGCACGCAGGAGATCCGGGTCACCATCCGCAACCTGTCGAGCCGCACCTACATCACGGCCGGCTACACCGACTTCGTCGACGCGCCCAACGTCCGCGAGACGCCGCGCGGCGACGGTACGTGGGTGGCGGGCCGGACGCTGCGCCGCGGCGACTCGTACACCGCGCTCGCCTACACGCCGGCCAGCAACGAGAGCGAGCGCCGCGCGTCCGGAACCGACGCTGCCCGGCCCGACCTGGCGGCGTTCCGCCGGCTCGTGCTGCCCGCCGGCGGCGCGAGCGGCCAGCTCCAGACCGGCGTGCCGAACTACACGTTCTACTTTCCCGCGTTCGAGGACGAGGACTCTCGGCTCCAGGCTCGCCCGGAGGGGGTGAGCCAGCCCGAGCCGCCCGCCATCGCCAACAGCGCGCTCGAGGACGGGCCCTACCGGCGGTCGTGGGCGCTCGCGCAGCGGCTGCGCCGGCAGGCCGACACGCAGGAGGACCTCGTCGAGTCCGTCCTGAGCTACCTCCGCCGCGACTTCCAGTACAGCGAGACCCCGCCGCAGGCGGCCTACAACCTCGAGGGCTTCCTCTTCGACGCCAAGAGCGGCTACTGCCAGCAGTTCTCCGGCTCGATGACGCTGCTGCTGCGGATGGCGGGCGTGCCCGCGCGCGTCGTCACCGGCTTCACGTCCGGATCGCTCGACACCAAGACCCGCGAGTACGTGGTGCGCGACCTCGACGCCCACTCGTGGGTCGAGGTCTGGTACCGCGGCATCGGCTGGGTGACGTTCGACCCGACGCCCGCCGCCGCCCCGCCGCGCTCGCAGCCCGACGAGGCGAACGACGCGGGAGCGCCGAGCGCCGCCGGCGGGCCGCCGAGCCTTGGCGGCGACCTACCGTCGGACCCCGGGCGCCGCGGCGCGGCGGCCGAGGAGGGGACCTCGTGGACATGGATCGCGATCGGCGCGGTGGCCGCCCTCGCGCTCGCCGCGGGCGGCGTGCTGCTGTGGCGCCGGCGCCGCCGCCGCGCGGCGACGCCGGCCGCCTCGGTAGCGGTCGCCGAGCTCGAGCGCGCCCTGCGGCGCAGCGGCCGCCACCCCGGCCCCGGCACGACACTGCGGGCGCTCGAGGAGCGCTTCGCGCGCAGCCCGGCGGCGGCGGGCTACGTGCGCGCGATCCGCGACCTGCGGTACGGCGGGCGTCCCAGCGCGCCCACGCCCGCCCAGCGGCGCGGCCTGCGGGCCGAGCTCGCGCGCGGCATGGGCCTCGCCGGTCGCCTCCGCGCCTGGTGGGCGCTTCCGCCGCGCGCGCACTGACCTACACTCAGGGTCTTCATGGACGACGTGTACGACCTGTTCAAGCGCGGCACGGCGCTCCTGGAGGCGGGGGACTTCAACTCGGCGACGGTGCCGCTCGCGAAGGCGGCCGGGCTGGAGCCGGAGAAGACCTCGATCCGGGAGGCGCTCGGCCGTGCCTACTTCCGCTCGCGCCAGTTCGAGGAGGCGCGCGTGGAGTTCGAGGCCGTCGTCGAGCGTGCGCCGACCAACGACTACGCGCTCTTCTGCCTCGGCCGCGCCCTGATGGAGCTCGGCCGCCCGGCCGAGGCCCGCAAGCCGCTCACCCTCGCCGCCCAGTTGCGGCCCGAGCGGCGCGACTACCGCATCTATCGGGAACGCGCGGCGAAAGCCGCGTAAGTCGCGGCGAAGCCGCTCGCGGCGAAGCCGCGAAAGCCGTTGCAGTGGCAGTTGCCGTTGACTTTGACGTTGCCGTTCGGGGGGTCCACGGGGGGCGGAGCCCCCCGGGTGAAGTGCTATAACACGCGTACAGCTTTTTCCGGCCGCAAGGCCAAAAAAAGCGGGCGCTCGCCCGCTTTTTTCATGATGATGGGGACACGATGAGCGCGATCCAGGCCGATATCGAAGCCCGGCTCTCGGAGACGGAGCCGGAGGTCGAGGTGCTGCTCGCGGAGGTCGTCGGCGGCAAGCTCGTCCGCCTCTTCATCGACCATCCCCAAGGCGTCACGCTCGACCTCTGCGAGCGCGTCACCAAGCGGCTGCCGGAGGTGCGCGAGAAGTACGCGCTCGAGGTCTCCTCGCCCGGCATCGAGCGGCCGCTGACCAAGCCTGAGCACTTCCGCCGCTACGTCGGCCGGCGCGCGCGCGTGCGCATGCGCGACGAGCAGGACGGCCGCCGGTCCTTCACCGGCGAGCTGCTCGACGCCGGCGACGACGGCGTCACCGTGGCCGCCGAGACCGGCGTCGTCTCGATCGCGTACGCGGACATCCACCGATCCAACCTCCTGGGGGACTGAGCATGTCGCAAGAGATCGTCGACGCCGTGCGCGTCCTCGGGCGTGAGAAGGGCATCTCGGAGGAGAAGCTCATGCTGGCCCTGGAGGACGCCCTGCTGTCGGCCTACAAGAAGCAGCCCGGCGCGGCCCGCTACGCCCGCGTCCGGATGGACCGCGACTCGGGTGATTTCCGCGTCGACGAGCTGTTGCTGCCGCCGGACTTGGAGGAGCAGCTGCTCGACGAGGCCGAGGAGGCGGCGACGCTCGAGGAGCGCCGCGTCGACCCCGAGACCGGCGAGGTGATCATCCCCGAGGCGCCGGACATCGACCCCGCGCGCCTGGCCGAGTTCGAGGACCAGATCGACACCCGCGACGTCACCCCGCACGACTTCGGGCGGATCGCCGCGCAGACCGCCAAGCAGGTGATCCTGCAGCGGATCCGCGAGGCCGAGCGCGACATGATGTTCGAGGAGTACCGCGACCGCGTCGGCGAGCTGATCACCGGCATCGTCCAGCAGTCGGACTCCCGCTACACGCTCGTGCAGCTGCGCGAGCGGGTCGAGGCGCTGCTGCCGAAGTCCGAGCAGGTCGACGGCGAGCGCTACGACCACTCGCAGCGGATAAAGGCCGTGATCAAGGAGGTCTCGTCCTCCACCCGCGGCCCGAGCATCATCGTGTCGCGGCGCGACCCCGAGCTGATCAAGAAGCTGTTCGAGCTCGAGGTGCCGGAGATCGCCGACGGCCTGGTGGAGATCACCAACGTGGCCCGCGAGCCCGGTTATCGGTCGAAGATCGCGGTCGTCTCGCACGCCGACGGCGTGGACCCGGTCGGCGCCTGCGTCGGCCCTCGCGGCTCGCGCGTGCGGATGGTCGTATCCGAGTTGCGCGGCGAGAAGATCGACATCATCCCGTACAACGACGAGCCCGCCCGCTTCGTCGCCAAGGCGCTCAGCCCGGCGCGCGTGCGCGAGGTGCTGGTCGACGACGACGGGAAGCAGGCGACGGTGATCGTGCCCGACGACCAGCTCTCGCTGGCGATCGGCCGCGAGGGCCAGAACGCCCGGCTCGCCGCCCGCCTCACCGGCTGGCGCGTCGACATCCGGTCCGAGACCGAGTTCTCCAAGCAGGAGAGCGAGTCCGGCTACGACGACAACGGTGCGGAGGACGTCGGCGGCCGCTGCCACGCGATCCTCGCCAACGGGCGCCGCTGCCCGAACGCCGCGCTGCCGAGCTCGCGCTACTGCGGCCTGGACTCCCACCAGGCGCTAGAGGGCAAGGACACCGACGTCGTCGGCCAGGCTTGACCTCGGCGCCCCTGGCTGCGTCCTCGGGGTGGGCCGTGCCCCTTCGGGATCCCCGCACTGTCCCGGGTGGGTGGGGCTTCTCTTGCCAGGAACGCCGATATCTGCGCCTGGACCCTCCTTGAGGCGGTGCGCGGGGTGCGGCGAGCGCGCCCCGCGAGCGGTGCTGCACCGCTTCGCTACCGTGGGGGGTGCACTTGTGCCGGATCCGCCGGCACGACTCCCGGGCCGCGGTGCGTGGGTGCACCGAACCCGCGAATGCTTCGACGCCGCGGTTGCCCGCCGCGGCTTCCAGCGGGCCCTGAAAGCGCCCGTGACCATCCCTGAGGACACCGTAGACTTCATTCACACATGGCCAAGAAGCGCGTCCACGAGCTAGCCAAGCAGTACGACATGCCCGCTGCGGAGGTCATGAAGCGCCTCAACGACTATGGGCTGAAGGTCAAGGCGGCGGCGTCGGCCGTGGACGAGGAGGAGGCCGAGCGCGCGCTGACGGGCAAGCCGCCGCGGCAGTCCACGAACGGCGGCAAGCCGGAGCCCAAGCGCCAGCCGCAGCAGACCGGCATGGGCTTCGACCGCCCGGCGTCGGAGACCGCGCGTCAGCGCCTGGCCGAGCGCCAGCGCCAGCAGGAGGCGCGCCGGCAGGAGCAGGCCAAGCCGAAGGGCAAGCCTAAGCCCAAGCCCCAGCCTGAGCGTGACGGTCAGCCGCCGGAAGCCCCCGCGGCCGGCGGCGACGGCGGCGAGCGCCGCCAGCGCCCGACGCGATCCTCGCTGCAGGGCGAGCGCGCCCCCGGCGCGGCCGGCGGCGTGCGCCGCGTGGTGATCGACTCGCAGGCCTCCCGCCGCGGCCCCGGAGGGCCCGGTGGCGGCCCGGGCGGCGGTCCGCCGGGCCCGCAGCGGCGCCCGCCGCGGCGCGGCGGCCGCCGGCGCCGCGGGACGTACGTGGAGCCGGAGGCGCAGGACGTCGCGACGCTCAAGGCGGACGTCATCAAGGTCAACTCCGGCTCGACCGTCAAGGACGTCGCCGAGTACCTGGGCGTCCCCGTCCCGGAGATCATCAAGAAGCTGATGGGCCTGGGCGAGATGGCCATGGTCACCCAGACCCTCGCGGACGACACGGTCCAGATCCTCGCCGACGAGTTCGACAAGGAGATCGAGATCGTCCACGCCGCCGACGAGGCGGCCTCCGAGCCCGAGTTCGAGGACTCCGACGAGGAGCTCGAGCCGCGCGCGCCGGTGGTCACGATCATGGGCCACGTCGACCACGGCAAGACCTCGCTGCTCGACGCGATCCGTGAGACCGAGGTGGTCAAGGGCGAGGCCGGCGGCATCACCCAGCACATCGGCGCCTACCAGGTCCACCACGGCGACAAGATCATCACGTTCCTCGACACGCCCGGCCACGAGGCGTTCACCGCCATGCGCGCCCGCGGCGCCCAGTCGACCGACATCGCGGTGATCGTGGTGGCGGCCGACGACGGCGTGATGCCGCAGACCCGCGAGGCGGTCGACCACGCCAAGGCCGCCGAGGTGCCGATCATGGTCGCGGTCAACAAGATCGACAAGGAAGGCGCGCAGCCCGATCGCGTCCGCACCGAGATGACCCAGCTCGGCCTCCAGCCGGAGGAGTGGGGCGGCGAGACGATGTTCGTCGACGTCTCGGCCAAGACGCACCAGAACCTCGAGGACCTGCTCGAGTCGATCCTCCTGCTGGCCGAGGTCGAGGAGCTCAAGGCCAACCCGGAGGCCGAGGCATCCGGCGTGGTCATCGAGTCCCGCCTGGATCCGGGCCGCGGCGCCGTGGTGACCGTGCTCGTCCAGCGCGGCACGATGCACGTCGGCGACGCGCTGGTGGCCGGCGCCCACTGGGGCCGCGTGCGCGCGATGCACGACTACATGGGCAACCGCGTCAAGTCGGCCGGACCGTCGGAGCCGGTCGAGGTCCTGGGCTTCGACTCCGTGCCGGAGGCCGGCGAGTTCGCCCACGTGGTCGAGAACGACCGCCGGGCCCGCTCGATGGCCAGCGAGCGCGCCACCCGGCTCAAGCTCGAGCAGCAGGCCCGCCGCGGCGGCCGCAAGCGCTCGCTGGAGAGCATCTTCGACCAGGCGCGCGACGGGGAGATGATGGAGCTCAACCTCGTCCTCAAGGCCGACGTGTCCGGCTCGCTGGAGGCCTTCGAGGACGAGATCGCCAAGCTGCCGCAGGCCGAGGTCGAGGTCAACATCGTGCGCTCCGGCGTCGGCGGCATCACGGAGTCCGACGTCAATCTCGCCGCGGCGTCCGACGCCGTGATCATCGGCTTCAACGTCCGGCCGGTCGGGGACGCTGCCTCGCTGGCCGACCGCGAGGGCGTCGAGATCCGCACCTACTCGATCATCTACCGCGCCTTCGAGGACCTGCGCGACGCCATGCAGGGCATGCTCGCGCCCGAGGAGGTCGAGGAGACGGTCGGCGAGGTCGAGATCCGCGCGATCTTCCGCGCCTCGCGGGTCGGCACGATCGCCGGCTCGTACGTGACCGATGGCCGGGTCACGCGCGGCGCCAAGGTGCGGCTGGTGCGCGACGGCGCGGTCGTCTACGACGGCACCATCGCGTCGCTGCGCCGCGGCCCCGACGACGTCCGCGAGGTCCAGGCCGGGTTCGAGTGCGGCATCGTGCTCCACAACTACTCGGACATCAAGGAAGGCGACCAGCTCGAGGTCTACGAGACCCGGCAGGTCGAGCGCACATTGAGTTAGCTCCGCGGGGCATCCGGCCCGCGGTCTGATGATGGAGTTCGGCATCCTGCCTTACGTAACCGTTCGCTTCGCTCACTCATGAGCGGCGAGCAGGCGTACGTCGTGCTCATGCGTGTGCACCTGCACTTCCCCGACGTCGACTCGCTCAAGGGCAAGCGGGCCGAGCTGAACCGGGTCAAGGCACATCTGCGTGACCGCTGCGGCGCCTCCGTGGCCGAGGTCGCCCACCAGGACACGTGGCAGCGGTCGACGCTCGCGGTCGCGATCACGGGCGGTTCTCCGGGGCGCTGCGACGAGGCCGCCGACAACGTTGTCCGCGCGCTCGACGCGCGGTTTCCGCAGGGCGTGCGGGTCGAGCGGCAGGTCGCGTCATGGAACGACCTGGAGTCACTACGATGACCGGCGGCAGGATGCGCCGCGTCGATGAGGCCATGAGGGAGGTCCTCTCCGGCGCCATCACATCCGAGCTCAAGGATCCACGGGTCGGATTCGTCACGGTGACCGCAGTCGATACAGCTCCTGACCTGCGCCATGCGCGGGTGTACGTGTCCGTCCTGGGCACCGGCGCCGTGCGCCGCCGGTCGCTCGACGGCCTGCGGTCCGCGCACGGCTTCCTCCAGCGGCGGGTGGCGGACGAGCTGCACCTCAAGCACACGCCGACGCTCGACTTCGTCTACGACGACACCCTCGACCGCGCGGAGCGGATCGGGGAGCTGATCGAGCGCGAGGTCGACTGACGTGTCCGACAACGGCTCTTCGGCCACCCGCGCCCAGGCGCTCGCGACGCTGCGCGACCACGACAAGTTCCTGCTGACCACGCACGAGCGGCCGGACGGCGACGCGGTCGGCTCGCTGGCCGCGATGCAGCACGTGCTGACCGCGCTCGGCAAGGACGCCGTGGCGTTCCTGACCGCCGACGAGTTCCCGCTCCCGTACGAGTACCGCTTCATCCACCTCGACGGGCTCGTCACAGAGCCGCCGGAGGACCTGTCCGAGCGTGTGATGGTGTTCCTCGACTGCGGGAACATCGATCGCACCCCGGCGGCCGCGCTGGAGCGCTCCGGGCGCTGCATCCTCAACGTCGACCACCACCACGACAACACGCGCTTCGGGACGCTCAACCACGTCGACCCGCTCGCGTCGTGCACGGCCGAGATGGTGTGGGACCTGGCCAAGGGCCTCGGCGTCGACGTCACGCACCCGATCGCGGAGGCGCTGTACGTCGGCGTGGTGACCGACACCGGGCGCTTCATGTACGAGAACACCGGCTCGCGCGCCCACGAGATGGCCGCCGAGCTGATCGACGGCGGGATCGACGTGCACGCCATCTACCGCCGCCTCTACGAGGGCATCCCGCAGGGCAAGCTCGAGCTGCTCGCGCGCGGGCTGACCAACGTCCAGCGCTTCGACGGCGGCCTGCTCACGGTCACGCACCTCACGCTCGAGGACTATCAGTCGACCGGTGCCGACGAGAGCTACTCCGAGGGCGTCGTCGACCACCTGCGGTCCGTCGAGGGCACGGCGGTCGCCGGGCTCATCCGCGACCTGCTCGGCGACGGCGCGACGCCCAAGCGCAAGGTGTCGCTGCGCGCGACCGACGACCGCGTCGACGTCTCCGTGATCGCCCGGGCGGCGGGCGGCGGCGGCCACCGCCGCGCGGCCGGCTTCTCGACCGACCTCGACTTCCCCGAGCTGGTCGAGTTCCTGCGCGGCGCCCTGTCCGACCAGTTGTGAACGACGGCGTCATCCTCGTCGACAAGCCCGCCGGGGTCACGTCGCACGACGTGGTCGCGTCGCAGCGCCGCAGGCTGTCGTCGAAGGTCGGGCACGCGGGCACGCTCGACCCGTTCGCGACCGGGCTGCTGCTCGTGCTCGTCGGCCGGGCCACGCGCGTCCAGCGCTTCCTGATGGCGCTGGGCAAGCGCTACGAGACGGTGGCGCGGCTGGGGTGGACGTCGACGACCGGCGATCCGGAGGGCGAGATCGCGCCGGGCCGCATGCCGGCGCTCGACCACCTGCCGACCGGCGCGATCCGCCAGCGCCCGCCGGCGTACTCGGCCGTGAAGGTGGGCGGCGAGCGCGCCTACGCGCGCGCCCGGCGCGGCGAGCGCGTCGAGATCCCGGAGCGCGAGGTGCGCGTCTCGCGCTTCGAGCTCCTGTGGCGCGAAGGCGACCGCGCCGGCTTCGAGATCGAGTGCTCATCCGGCACGTACGTCCGGTCGCTGATCGCCGACCTCGGCGACGCCTACTGCGTCGAGCTGCGCCGGACCGCGATCGGGCCGTTCGACGTGGCCGACGCCGACCCCGAGCGGATCGTCCCGCTCGACGACGCGCTGGCCTTCCTCCCGGCGGTGGAGCTGGCCGGCGACGACGCCCGCCGCGCGGCCCACGGGGTGGCGGTGCCCCGCGCCGCGGACGGGACCGTGCGCCTGCGCGACGCCGACGGCCTCATCGCGCTCGCCGAGCCGCGTGGGGACGGCACCCTCAAGCCCGTCGTAGGCTTCCGCGGCTAGAGATGGCCGGACGCACGACCACCACGACCGCCTGCCGCCGTCTCGCGGCGCAGGATCGGCACCCGCCGAAGCGGCCCGTGGCGCTGCCACTGTCCCGCTTCGCCGTGCACCGCCCTGCATCCACGATCCGGGGCCAGGCGGCCGCGGGGGCCGCACGTCCGACCATCTGATGCACGTCACCTGGCTCCCCGACGCCGCCCGGCGGCCCCGTGATGTCGCCGTCGGCGAGTTCGACGGCGTCCACCTCGGCCACCGCGAGGTGATCCGTGGCGCCGACACCGTGCTCACGTTCGAGCCGCACCCGCGCACCGTGGTCGCGCCGGACTCGGCCCCCAAGCTGCTCACCTCGCTCGAGATCAAGGCCGACCTCATCGCGTCGCTCGGCGTCCAGGAGCTCGTGGTGATCCCGTTCGACGGCGCGCGCATGGCCCAGACCGCGCAGGAGTTCATCGACCAGGAGCTCGTCGGACGGCTCGGGGCGGAGCGGGTCTCAGTCGGCGAGAACTTCCGCTTCGGCAACCGTGCCCGCGGCGACACCGCCCTGCTGCGCGCGCAGGACGCGTTCGAGACGCGCGTGGTCGAGCTCGTCGAGCTCGACGGCGAGATCATCTCCTCGACCCACATCCGCGGGCTCGTCGCGGCCGGTGACGTCGCCGCGGCCGCACGGTTCCTCGGCGACCCGTTCCAGCTCCGCGGCACGGTCGCGCACGGCGACAAGCGCGGCCGCACGCTCGGCTTCCCGACCGCGAACCTGGTCCCCGACCCGCACCTCGTCGTGCCCGACCACGGGATCTACGCCTGCCGCGCCCAGGTCGGCGGCGAGACGCACGTGGCGGCGGTCAACGTCGGCGTGCGACCGACGTTCAAGACCGGCCGCGGCCTGCTCGTGGAGGCGTACCTGCTCGACTTCGAGGACGACATCTACGATCGCAAGCTCCGGCTCGACTTCCTCGAGCGCCTGCGCGGCGAGCGGCGCTTCGACAGCGTCGACGCCCTCGTGGAGCAGATGGGCGCGGACGTGCATGAGACGCGCCGGATCGTCCGATAGGGTTCGTCGGAGGAGATCCGGCCCGGCCGCCGCGGGCGTGCCGGGGTCCTCGGACGGGCCCCTAGACGGACGTACGAGCGTAGGTCGCCGCAGTGCGGGTATGCGGGCCGTGACCAATGAGAGTTGTCGTAGCCCACGGGCGGGCGAGGGAGCGACGCCGTTTCCAGCGGGTTCTGGCTGACGCCGGACACGAGGTGACGGAGTGCGACTGCGCCGGCGACGCCTTCGAGCGCTGCAGGGAATGGCGGCCGGACGTCGCGGTCGTCGATGCCGCGGCCGGCCAGGGCCTGCTCGACCGGATCAAGCGCGACGCCGACGCGTTCCGCACCGCCGTCGTGCTCGTGGAGCCCGGCGACCCGCCGATGGAGCGAGCCGCCGAGGCGATCGCCCGCGGCGCCCAGGACATCCTCGTCGAGCCGGTGCGCGACGCCGAGCTGCTCATGCGCGTCCAGGCCGCGGGGCGCACCAAGGGGCTGCAGGAGGAGATCGTCGCCCAGGCCGAGCGCCTGGAGGCGCTGCTGTTCGAGGACCCGCTGACCGGGCTCGCGAACCGCCGCTTCATCCTCACCCAGCTCGCCGGCATGCTCAGTGGCGCCCGCCGCCACCACCGCCCGCTGACCGTCGCCGTCATCGACGTCGACCACTTCAAGGCCGTCAACGACACCCGCGGGCATGCGGAGGGGGATCGCGTCCTGGCGGCCGTCGCCCACGCCATGCGCGACCACATCCGCGCCGAGGACCAGCTCGGACGGCTCGGCGGCGAGGAGTTCCTCGCGCTGCTGCCCGACGCCGACGCGGCCGCCGGCGCGGTGGCCGCCGAGAAGCTGCGCGCGAGCGTGGAGGAGGTCGGCGTGACGGTCAGCATCGGCTGGGCGGCATGGGAGGGCGAATCCGCCGACGAGCTGCTGATCCGCGCCGACGACGCGCTCTACGTCGCGAAGTCCCGCGGACGCGACTGCGTGGTGGGCGCTCCTGCTAGCCTGCCTCGCCGCAGATGACCGCGATCACGTCAGAAGAGAAGCGCGAGCTCGTCCAGAAGTTCGGCAAGGGCGAGAACGACACCGGGGCGACCGAGGTGCAGATCGCGCTGCTCACGTCGCGCATCAACCACCTCACCGAGCACCTGCGCGAGCACAAGCACGACCACCACTCGCGCCGCGGCCTGCTGATGCTCGTCGGCCGCCGCCGCCGGTTCCTCAACTACCTGCAGAAGAAGGACCTCGAGGGCTACCGCTCGCTGATCCGCGAGCTCGGCCTCCGCCGGTAGTGGTCATCGCCGCCGGCGAGCCGGCGCCGGAGTTCTCGCTCGCGCGGCCCGATCGGGCGCCGTTCACGCGCGCCGACCTGCTGGGCCGCACCACCGTCCTCGTCTTCTACCCGTTCGCGTTCTCGCCGGTCTGCACCGACCAGCTCAGCGTCTACAACGAGGTGCTCGACGACTTCGCCGCCAAGGGGGCGACGCTGTACGGCGTGTCCTGCGACGCGACGTACTCGCAGACGGCGTTCCAGCAGCACCTGGGCATCGCCATCGAGCAGCTCTCGGACTTCGAGCCCAAGGGCGCCGCGTGCCGCGCGTTCGGCGTCCTGCACCCGGAGGGCTTCCCGCAGCGCGCGCTGGTCGTGATCGGGCCCGACGGCGTGGTCAAATGGAGCTACGAGGCGCCCTCGCCGAGCGAGCTGCCCGGCGCCAACCTGATCTTCGACGCGCTCTGACCGACCTCCGTTCCGCCCCGCTGCCCCCGCTGTCCGCCGACGATCACGTGCGGGGGCTGGAGGACGCTCCCGCGCTCATCGTCTACGGCGACTACGAGTGCCCGTTCTGCGCGCAGCTCGAAGTGCGGCTGCGCGCGCTCGAGCTGCGGGTCGCGTTCCGGCACTTCCCGGTCCGCGGCAGCCATCCCCGCGCGCAGGCGGCGGCGTACGCGGCGGAGGCCGCGGCCGCCCAGGGCGCGTTCTGGCCGATGCACGACGCGCTGTTCGACGACCAGGGCCGGCTCGAGGACCCGCACCTGTGGGCGCGCGCCGAGCGCCTCGGGCTGGACCTCGAGCGCTTCGACGCCGACCGCCGCTCGCAGCCCGTCGCCGACCGGGTCCGCGAGCAGTTCCGCGGCGGCGTTCGCGCGGGCGTCGTCACCACCCCGACACTGTTCCGCGACGGTCGGGGATACTCAGGGCGAACCGCGGTCCAGCTCTACGCGTAAACCGTTTAACCGTGCCGAACGACGCGCAGCTCATGGAGCGCCTGCGGGCCGACGCCACAGGCGAGGCGCTGCGGGCGCTCTATCGCGCCTACTCCGGTGAGCTGCTCGGCTTCGCGCTGAACGCGCTCGGTGAGCGCGGCGCGGCGGAGGAGATCGTGCAGGAGGTGTTCACGCGCGCCTGGCGGCATGCCGACCGGTACGACCCGGCGCGCGGCAGCGTGCGGACCTGGCTGTACCAGATCGCCCGGCACGCGATCATCGACATGCGCCGGCGTGCCTCCGCCCGGCCGTCGCTGGCGGGCGGCGAGCCGATCTTCGAGAGCGCGGCGTCCGGCGACTCGATCGAGCAGGCGATGCTCGGCTGGCAGGTGGCGGCGGCGCTCGAGCGACTCACCCCCGAGCACCGACAGATGATCCGCCTCGCGCACTTCCAGGGCCTGTCGGTGCGCGAGATCGCCGAGCGGTGCCAGCTGCCGGTCGGCACCGTGAAGAGCCGAACGTGGTACGCGCTGCGCTCCTTGCGGCTCGCGTTAGAGGAGATGGGAGTCGTGCCGTGAATTGCGAGCACCTGCGCCCCGACCTGGGCGCCTACGTCCTCGGCGGACTGGACCCTGATCAGGCCGCGGCGGTGAAGCGGCACCTGGAGAGCTGCCCGGAGTGCGCCGCGGAATACGAAGCGCTGGCGCCGCTGCCGGAGCTGCTGTCGCTGGCCGGCGGCGCCGAGGAGGCGACCGCCGAGCCGTTGTCGCCGGCGTTCGAGGAGCGGCTGCTGGATGCCTTCGCGCGCGACCGGTCGGTGTCGCCGCGTCGGCGCCGCCGGCTCGTCATGCGGCGGCTGCGGCCTCGCTGGCTCGCGGTCGGTGCCGCGGCGCTGGTCACGGCGGCCGCGGCGGCGGCCGGCTTCGCGGTGCTCGGCGAGGACGAACAGCCGGCGCGTCGCTACCAGCTGACGTTCCAGAACGTCAGCGCGCCGCCGTCGGCGAGCGCGCAGGCGAACCTCGAGAGCGGCGCGGAGGGCACGACCGTCCACCTCTTGGTTCGCGGCCTCCCGGCGGAGGGTGCGGTGTACGAGGTCCTGTGCGACGCCGAGGAGTGGACGGCGTCGGCGGGCACGTTCCGCACCGACGCCGAAGGCCATGCGTATGTGATCCTCACCACCGCACTGCGCAAGGAGGAGTACAACGCGATCAGGATCGTCCGGCGCGGTCACCGCGCGGACGGAACGCTGTACAAGCGCAACGTGCTGACTGCCCGGCTCTCCTGAACCCGGCCCGCCCCTCCCGCGTACCACGACCCGGAATGTCGACTGCGAAGGAGCTGAACATGCACCGCATCAGCTGGCTCCTCGCGCTCCTGCTGGCGGCGGGCGTGCTGCTGGCGGCCGGGTGCGGGGGCGACGACGACGACGGGGGTGGCGGCGGGGCCTCCAGTGGCGGCGGCGGCGGAGGGGCGCTCACGCTGACCGCCGACCCGGGCGGCGCGATCTCGTGGCAGCCCGGCTCGCTGTCCGCGGCCGCCGGCAGCGTGACGATCAAGCTCGTCAACGACTCCGACACGCCGCACGCGGTCGAGGTCGAGGGCAACGGCGTCGAGGAGGAGAGCGACACCGTGACCGGCGGCAACGTCGAGCTGACGGTCGACCTCAAGCCCGGCGAGTACACGTACTACTGCCCCGTCGACCAGCACCGCCAGGAGGGCATGGAGGGCACGCTGACGGTCAAGTGACCGTCAGCGGACGCCGATCCGCAGCGAGTCCAGCACGGGCGTGGCGGCCTTCTCGACGGCCGCCAGCGCCCGCTCGTTGACGCCGCCGATCGTGATGACCAGCGGCTGCGGCTCGGTGTCCAGGACGATGACGCGCAGGCGGACGCCGTTGTTGTAGGACATGGTCGGGGCCAGGAACGTGCACGTGATCCGGTACCGGTTCCGGCAGAACGCGTCGCTGTGGGCCGGCCGCGTGAAGCTCACCTCGACGGTGACGCTCTGCCCGGGCGTGTCGGCGACCTGCACGGGCTGCGACGCGCTGACTCGCAGATCGGGGTGCTCGCGCAGCCAGGCGATGTAGTCGGTAGGCGCGGCGACACGGCTTGCCCCGAGGCCGCGCACGGCGGGGTCGTACACGGTGCTGATGCGATCGAACCGCATGCCGCCGAGCGGCTTGAAGAACTCGCCGGGCTTCAGGTCGCGATGACGGTCGAGGATGACGGCGTCGGGCGAGTCGGTGACGGCGGCGTACCAGAACCGGTCGGGCACCTCGAAGGACAGGGTCGGCACGAAGGAGCGCGTGCGGTAGCGGACGTCGGGCACGAGCTGCCCGCCGAACAGGTCGCGCCCCTCGGGGGTCGGCCGCGCGGCGGGACGCTCGCCGCGGTCGACCGGCTGCGTGTCGATCCCCGAGACGGCGAGCAGGACGATCAGAGCCAGGGCGGCCGCGGCGGCGGCGGTGAGCACCAGCCGCGGGCTCGGGCGCTCGATCCGGGGCAGCCGGCGCGTCTGCTCGCGCTCGGCGGCCGCCACGAGCTCCTCGCGCAGCTCGGTGACGAAGCTCATCGCCGCGCTCCGATCTTCTCCCGCAGCGCGCCCAGGCCGCGGCTCACGCGCTTGCGGACGACGGCCTCGGACGTGCTGGCGTCGAACGCGATCTCGCCGTAGGCGCGGTCCTCGATCACGTGCGCGCGCACCGCCTCGCGCTGGTCGGGCGGCAGCTCGTCGATGAGCTGCCAGGCGGCGTCGCGCCCAAGCATCGTGATCAGCTCGGCGTCGTCCTCGCCGACCGGCACCCGCTCCATCCCGAGCCGCTGGCGCATGCGCTGCTCGGCGGCGCCGCGCCGGCGGTAGTCGGCGAGCTTGTGCTGGGCGATCCCGAACAGCCACGCCACGGCCGGCGTCTTGGCGCGGCGGAACCGGCGCCGCGCGACCAGCGCGGCGGCGAACGTCTCCGCGGTCAGGTCGGCGGCGACCTCGGGATCGTGTGTGCGGCGTGCGAAGTAACCCAGGAGCATGTCGACGTAGCGGTCGTAGAACCGACCGAAGTCCTCGGGATCGCCCGAGAGAAGGAGGTCCTCGTCGGTGGTCATCGACTCCCTCCTGCCAACCCTCGCAGGTAGCGGCCCGTCTGTGACAGCCCTGCACGATTCGTCATAGAGTCGGGCCATGCGAGTCGCGATCCTCGGAGGCGGCGTCGCCGGCCTGACCGCGGCGCACGAGCTCGCCGAGCGCGGCTTCGAGGTCGTCGTGCTGGAGGCGCGCGACCTGCCGGGCGGGAAGGCGCGCAGCCTGCCGGTCCCGGGCTCCGGCACCGGGGGCCGCGCGGACCTCCCCGCCGAGCACGGCTTCCGCTTCTTCCCGGGCTTCTACCAGCACCTGCCGGACACGATGCGGCGGATCCCCGACGGCGGCGGGACCGTGTTCGACAACCTCACCGGCGCGACGCGGATCCTGTTCGCCCAGACCGGCGGCCGCAACGAGCTCGTGGCCGCCGCGCACCTCCCCGAGTCGCTCGAGGACCTCGCGGTGCTCAGCCGCTTCCTGTTCGACGTCCTCACGCGACTCGGCATCCCGCCGCACGAGCACGCGGTCCTGATGGAGCGGCTGCTGACGCTGCTCACGAGCTGCGACGAGCGTCGCTACGAGCAGTGGGAGCTGCAGCCGTGGTGGGAGTTCATCGCGGCCGAGCGGCGCTCGACGGCGTTCCGCAAGTGGATCGGGGAGGGCCTGACCCGCACGCTGGTGGCGGCCCGCGGGCGGGAGATCAGCGCCCGCACCGGCGGGCTGATCCTCGCCCAGATCGTGTTCGACCTCACCCGCGCGGGCGGCCGCGCCGACCGCGTGCTCGACGCGCCGACCAACGAGGCGTGGATCGACCCGTGGGTCGCTCACCTGCGCGCCCTCGGCGTGGACGTGCGGCTCGAGTCGCCCGTCCAGGGCATCACCGTGCGCGACGGACTCGTGTCGGGCGTCACCACACCCGCCGGGACGGTTACCGCCGACCGCTACATCGCCGCGCTCCCCGTCGAGGTGATGCGCCAGCTCGCGGGCCCGCCGCTGCGCGCGCTGGAGCCCGCGTTCGCCCGCCTCGACCGGCTCGTGACGCGCTGGATGAACGGCGTCCTCTTCTACCTCGACCGCGACGTGCCGCTCGAGCACGGCCATGCCGTCTACATCGACTCCGAGTGGGCGCTCACCTCGATCTCGCAGGCGCAGTTCTGGAAGGACGTCGACCTCGGGCGCTACGGCGACGGCCGCGTGAAGGGCGTCCTCTCGATCGACGTCTCGGACTGGGACACGCCCGGCCGCCGGACCGGCAAGATCGCGATGCGCTGCTCGCGCGAGGAGATCCGCACAGAGGTGTGGGGCCAGCTCACCGACCACCTCAACGACGGGCCGACGCCCGTGCTCGACGAGCGCCACGTGCTGGCCTGGTTCCTCGACCCCGCGATCACGTTCCCCAACCCGACCGAGGCCGCCAACCTCGAGCCGCTGCTGATCAACACCGCGGGTTCGTGGGCCGATCGCCCGGGGGTCACCACGCGCATCTCGAACCTGCTGCTGGCCGCCGACTACGTCCGCACCAACACGGACCTGGCGACGATGGAAGCCGCCAACGAGGCCGCGCGCCGCGCGGTCAACGCGATCCTCGACCGCGAGCGCTCCCCGGCGCGGCGATGCGACGTCTACGCGATGCCGGAGCCCGCCGTGCTGCGGCCCGCCCGCCGGCTCGACGAGCTCCGCTGGCGGCTGTTCCGCCGCCCCGCCAAGCCGCGCCTGCGGGTGGCGGGGGAGGGGAACCTCGAGCCCGCGGGCCTCGTCTCGCGCGCGGTGCTCGCCGCCGGATCGCTCACGCGACGGCTGGGTCGCTGACCCGCTCGAGGCCCGCCTCTCGGCAGCCCTCCTCGAGCGCGCGCAGGCCGAACGCCTGGACCGGGCCGAGGGCGCCCGGGCCGGGTGGGGACGGTATTCCCGCGCTCGCGGCGCGGCGGGCGGCCCAGGCGATGATCCCGGCGGTCAGGACGTACGGCTCGGGGCCGGAGAGGTGGACCTCCGCGATCCGCTCGCCGGCGGCGTCGTAGGCCTCGGCCACCACCCACGAGATGCCCGATCCCGGCGCTTCCGGTCCGCCGCCGACCTCGACCAGCCGGTCGCCGGCGAACTTCAGCGCGCCGCGCACGCCCGGCACGCGCAGCGCCACCGAGCCGGCCAGGCTGCCGGCCTGCAGCGGGCGGGCCAGGGCGGGGAACCAGCCGACGTAGACGTTGACCTCCAGCAGCTGCGGGTGGACCGGCGGCAGCGTAAGGTGCTCGGCGCCGCCGATCGAAAGCGCGTCGCGGTCCTTGCCGCGCACGTGGAACGAGCGGACGCGCTCGGCGATGCGCGCCGACTGCAGCGCCGCGCCGCGGAACGCATAGCCGTCCTCGAACATGATCCCGACCGCCGACCGCCGCGTCCCCGCGCTGATCCCGGCGCCGAACGCGTAGTAGCCGACCTCGACCCGCACGGCGTCGGTGCCCGCCTGCGCGAGCGCCAGCGCCCCGGCCAGGGCGCCGGGCACGAAGTCGTAGCCCATCGCGGGCAGCAGCGCCGCGCCCGCGCGCTCTGCCGCCGGCCCGAAGTCCTCGAACACGCGGCGGATGAACGGCGGCTCGCCGGTCGAGTCGATGTAGGTGCCCTTGGCGGCGATCGCCGCGCGCACGGCCGGCTCGCCCCACTTCACGAACGGCCCGACCGTGCTCACCAGCACGTCGCCGGGCTCCAGCAGCGCGAACACGGAGTTCTGGCGGAGCGCGTCGGCGACGCGCCATTCGACGCCGAGCCGCTCGGCCAGCTCGCGCACCGTGTCCTCCGAGCGGCCGGCCAGGACGGGCGACGCTCCCTGCGTGGCGAGGCGCTCCGCGACGAGGCGGCCCACGTACCCGGTGGCTCCGAAGATGACGATGCGTGAGGCCATGGCTCGTCTGACTACCCGCCTGTCAACAGCTACTACCATGCATGGCAACGACTACCGAAGCGTCATAGACGATGCAGAGGGCCTGCCTACCGAAGGGCGGGCACAGGAAAGGGAAACATGGCAGAAGTGCACCGGGTCTCCGTCGAGATCGGCGGGAACGAGATCTCGATCGAGACCGGATGGATGGCCAAGCAGGCCTCCGGCGCTGTCGTCGTCCGCTCGGGCGACACGGTCGTGCTCAACACGGCCACTGCAGGAAACCTCCGCGACGTCGACTTCCTACCGCTGACGGTCGATGTCGAGGAGCGCATGTACGCCGCGGGCAAGATCCCCGGCTCGTTCTTCAAGCGCGAGGGCCGCGCGGGCGAGAAGGCGACGCTGATCGCGCGCATGATCGACCGCCCGCTGCGCCCGCTGTTCCCGAAGGGCTGGCGCCGCGAGACGCAGCTCGTCGGCATGCCGCTGTCCGTCGATCAGGTGAACGCCTACGACGTGCTCGCCATGAACGGCGCCTCCGCCGCGCTCGCGATCTCCGACATCCCGTTCCCGACGCCCGTCGGCGCGGTCCGGATCGGCAAGGACGCGGAGGGCAACTTCCTCATCAACCCGACCGAGGAGCAGCTGCTCGAGTCCGACCTCGACCTCGTCGTGTCGGGCACCGACGAGGCGATCCTCATGGTCGAGGCCGGCGCCAACGAGATCCCCGAGGCGGAGATCCTCGACGCGCTCGACATCGCCCATAGCGCGATCCGCAAGCTCGTCGCCGCGCAGCGCGAGCTGGCCGAGAAGGCCGGCAAGCCCAAGCTGGAGATCGAGGTCCCGCAGGTCGACGCCGACCTCGCGGCCCAGATCGCGCAGTCGCACGGCGCCGCGCTCGACGCCGCCACGCAGGTGGAGGACAAGCTCGAGCGCCAAGACGCGACGAAGGCGGTCGAGGAGCAGGTGCTGGAGCAGTACTCCGGTGACCCGGCTGCCGACACCTACGCCGAGTTCCGCCAGCGGGCGCAGCTCGCGTTCGACGCGCTCGAGAAGAAGCTCATCCGCGAGCGCATCGCCGTCCAGAAGAAGCGCCCGGACGGGCGGCAGCCGGACGAGATCCGCGCGATCGACATCCAGATCAAGCCGCTGCCGCGCACGCACGGCTCCGCGCTGTTCACGCGCGGCCAGACGCAGGCGCTGTCCGTGGTCGCGCTCGGCACCACGCGCGAGGAGATGCGGCTCGACAACCTCGGGCTGGAGACCTCCAAGCGCTACTTCCACCACTACAACTTCCCGCCGTTCTCGGTCGGCGAGGCCGGGTTCATGCGCGGGCCCAAGCGCCGCGACATCGGCCACGGCGCGCTCGCCGAGCGGGCGCTGGTCCCGATGATCCCGGACCAGGAGCACTTCCCGTACACGATCCGCGTCGTGTCGGACATCCTGGAGTCCAACGGCTCGTCGTCGATGGCCTCGGTGTGCGGCTCGACGCTGTCGCTGATGGACGCCGGCGTGCCGATCAAGGCGCCGGTGGCCGGCATCGCGATGGGCCTGATCAAGGAGGGCGACGACTACGTCGTGCTCTCCGACATCGCGGGCGTGGAGGACCACCTCGGCGACATGGACTTCAAGGTCGCCGGCACGTCGCGCGGGATCACCGCGCTGCAGATGGACATCAAGATCACGGGCGTCACGTTCGACATCCTGCGCGACGCGCTGACCCAGGCCAAGCAGGGGCGCGAGTTCATCCTCGGCAAGATGGCCGACGCCATCGGCGAGCCGCGCGCCGAGCTGTCCGAGTTCGCGCCGCGCATCTCGGCGATCAAGATCGACCCCGACAAGATCGGCCTGCTGATCGGCAAGGGCGGCGAGACGATCCGCTCGCTCCAGGACGAGTACGAGGCGCAGATCGACGTCGACGACGAGGGCAACGTGCGCGTCTACGCGCAGACCGGCGCCCAGGGCGACGCGCTCGCCGAGCGCATCCGCTCGATGACCAAGGAGGTCGAGGTCGGCGACGAGTTCGTGGGCGCGAAGGTCGTCAAGACCACCACCTTCGGTGCGTTCGTCGAGCTCGCCAAGGGCACCGACGGCCTGCTGCACATCTCCAACGTCTCGCCCGGCCAGCGCGTCGGGACGGTCGAGGAGGTCCTCAACAAGGGCGACGAGATCTCGGTCCGCGTGGTCGAGGTCGACCGCGAGCGCGGCCGCATCGGCCTGCGCCTGGCCGAGGACCCCGACATCGCCGGCAAGACCAAGGAGGAGCTGGCCGCGGTCGGCTCCGGCGGCGGTGACGGCGGCGGCCGCGAGCGCGGCCGCGGCGGCCGGGGCGGCGACCGTCGCAACGGCGGCGGCCGCGGGCGCGACCGGGACCGCGAGCGCACGCCGCGCGGCGACCGGGACCCCGACCGGGGCTAGCGCCCTGAACGTAACTGCCGGAACGACACAGTCGGCACCTCGGTGCCGGCTGATCTAAGGCGGCACGAAAGAATGTGTTGTTCCGGCCACCAGTGTCCTGATGCCTAGCCACCGAATAACGGAGTTGGCCAGCGGGCTGCGGATCGCGACGGAGGTCATGCCCTCCGTCCGGTCCGCCGCCCTGGGCTTCTTTGTGGGCACCGGCTCGCGTGGCGAGGCGGTGGAAGAGGCCGGGCTCTCGCACTTCCTCGAGCACCTGCTCTTCCGCGGCACCGACCGCTACGGGTCGGCGGAGATCGACCAGCTCTTCGACGGCATGGGCGCCGAGCTCAACGCCGGCACCGACAAGGAGAGCACCACGGTCTACGCGCGGATGCTCGACCAGCATCTCCCGCGCGCGTTCGACGTGATCGCCGACATGGTGTGGCGGCCCGCGTTCCGCGACGTCGACCCCGAGCGCGAGGTCGTGCTCGAGGAGATCGCCATGTACGAGGACGACCCGCAGGACACGGTCTTCGACGTGCTCGGCGAGGCGGTGTTCGGCGGGCACCCGCTGGGGCGGCCGATCATCGGCCGCGCGCCGGTGATCCGCGAGACGCCGGTGGATCGGATCGCGGCGTTCCACGCCGCCCGGTATGTGCCCGGCTCGGTCGTGGTCGCGGCCGCGGGGTCGGTCGACCACGACCAGGTCGTCGAGCTGGCCGAGCGCACGCTGAGCTCCCGAGAGGCGGGCGCGCCGCCGATCGAGCCCGCGCCGGCCGACCCGGCGCCGACCGTCCGCTTCCAGCGCAAGGACACCGAGCAGTGCCACGTGTGCGTCGGCGCCGTCGGGCTGCCGCGCGGCGACGAACGCCGCTTCGCCTCGCGCGTGCTCGACGCGATCTTCGGCGGCCTGTCCTCCTCGCGGCTGTTCCAGGCCGTGCGCGAGGAGCGCGGGCTGGCGTACTCGGTCTACTCGTTCGCCGGCCAGTACGCCGACACCGGGCAGGTCGGGCTGTACGTCGGCACGCGGCCGGACAAGATCGGCGAGGCGATGGAGGTCGTGGCCGGTGAGCTCGAGCGCCTGCGCGAGCAGCCCGCCACGGACGAGGAGCTCGAGCGCGCGCGAGAGAACGTCAAGGCGCGCGTGGTGCTCGCGCTGGAGTCCACCGGGGCGCGGATGAACCGGCTCGGTGCGTCGCTGCTGTACGGCCTGCCGCTGCTGGAGACCAACGAGGTGATGGCGCGCTTCGAGGCCGTGACGATGGACGACCTGCGCGAGCTGACCGACGAGCTGTGGACGCCCGACCGCCTGTCGGCGGCCGGCATCGGGCCCGACGAGCAGGCGTTCCGGGCGGCCGTGCACGACGTCTGCCCGGGCGCCGGCGTCGCCGCATGATCCGCGTCGCGGTGGCCGGCGCCGCCGGGCGGATGGGGCAGATGGTGTGCGCGACCGTCGATGTCGCCGACGACATGGAGCTCACCGGCCGCGCCGACCCGCGGCTCGACACCGCGGTCGCCGACGTGCTCGGCAGCGCGGACGTGCTGGTCGACTTCACGCAGCCCGACACGGCGCTCGACAACGCGCGCGCGGCGCTCGAGGCCGGCGTGCACGTAGTGATCGGAACGTCCGGCTTCGATCTCGACGAGCTCCGTTCCGCCGCCGCTCCGTCCTCGGCGAAGGCCTTCTTCGCGCCCAACTTCGCGATCGGCGCGGTGCTGATGATGAAGTTTGCGGCCGAGGCGTCGCGGCACATGCAGCGCGCCGAGGTCATCGAGCTGCACCACCCCGCCAAGCTCGACGCGCCCTCCGGGACCGCGGCCCGGACCGCCGAGCTGATGGAGGGCGACGTGCCGATCCACTCGGTGCGGCTGCCGGGGATCGTCGCCGACCAGGAGGTCATCCTCGGCGACGTCGGGCAGACGCTCACGATCAGCCATCGCTCGACCGACCGCACGAGCTTCATGCCCGGCGTCCTGCTGGCGATCCGCCGGGTCGCGGACCTCCCCGACCCGGTGACCGTGGGGCTCGAGCGTCTGCTCTTCGAGGATTGAGAGTGCGGCTTACTCACACTCGCAAGCTCGTGTGAGCGCGCCTTGATTAGCGTGACCGACCACGCCGTCGAGCGCTACCTCCAGCGCGTGCGCGGCGTGCTCGACCCGCGGCCCGAGATCGCCGGCCGCGTCCGCCGCGCGTGGGAGGCCGGCCGCGTCTCCGAGGCGCCGCGCGGCGCCATCCACGTCCGCGACGTCGACCGCCCCGACCTCGTCTACGTCTGCCTGCGGGACGTCCCGCGCGACGAGCTCGTCGTGGTCACCCTGTGGGAGGAGGGCGACGAGCCGTTGGTGCCGCGGCGGTTCACCGATGCCTTGCGGTGGCGCAGACGAACTTCGGCAGGGTAGGGAGGCGGTGAATCCGTCGTTTCGAGGGCGCCGTCCTGCCCTACTGTCGATATTCGACACCTATCCAGGACAGCGACCGGAATTCTTGCCGCTGCGCAGTTGCCGTTCGAGCCTAGTAGCGGACCGCGCGGCCGCGGCCGGCGCGCTTGGCCTCGTAGAGCGCCTCGTCGGCCTGCGAGAGGACCGCGGTGAGGCTGTCGGAGCCCGTGGCGGGGCTGGCGGCGCCGATCGAGACGCCCACCTGCAGCTCGCCGGGGAACGCGGCGGCGAGCCCTGCCAGCACGGCCGAGGCGGCCTCGTCGCCGCGGCTCCGCGCGCCGGGGACCCAGACCGCGAACTCGTCGCCGCCGAGCCGGCCGACGACGCCCTGGCCGGAGAGGTGGCGCGCCACCTCGGTGAGCACGAGGTCGCCGGTCGCATGGCCGTGGCCGTCGTTCACGGCCTTGAAGTGGTCGATGTCGCAGATCAGGATGCTGCCGGCCTCGCGGTCGGCCACCGCGCGCCGCACGGTCGCCATCCAGTGGCGGCGGTTGAGCACGCCGGTCAGGTCGTCCACGCGCGCCTGGCGCTCGAGCTCGGCCACGCGAGCCGCCATGGCGGCGCCGCCCTTGCCGCCCCGGACGGCCTCGAGCGCGAGGTCGTCGAAGTCCTCGTCGCACAGGCCGAGCCGCTCGAGCGCCGGGCCGAGCAGCGCGTAGTCGGGCTGCGTCCGGGACGCGAGGCCGACGACCTCGTCGGCGATGATCACGCACGCGGCCTCGGGCGACGCGACCTCGGTGCCGCTCGCGCCTCCGTGGTGCGAGGCGATGACGAGCTCCACCGGCTCCTCGATCTGCGACGCGCGGGCGACCCATGCGCCGGCCTCCGCGTGGTCCACGCCGAGCAGCTCGCGCTCGGCCGCGGCTCGAGGGGCGCCCGCGGGATGCTCGGCCGCGATCCTGTCGAGCACGTCGTCGCCGTACGCGAGCGGCATGACGAGCTTGCCGACGTCGTGCAACAGGCCGCCGAGGTGGGCGACGTCGGTCGACGCGCCGGTGCGCTCGGCGATCGCGTGGGCGGTACCGGCGACGGCTGCCGCGTGCAGGTGGAGGTGGCCGATCGAGCGGCCGCCGTTGCCGGGCGCGCGCTGGAAGAAGCGGAAGGTGGCGGCCTCGACCGCGAGCTGCGCGATCGCCTTGCGGCCGACGAGCGTGACGGCGGCGCGGATGCTGCGGGCGCGGAGCGGCCGCGCGCAGGCGGCGGAGTTCGCGTAGCGGAGCAGGTCGGCGGCGAGGCCCTGGTCGGCCTCCAGGGCGGCGACCATGTCGCCGATCCCGGCGTCCTCGCTCTCGGCGATGAGCTGGACGCGGCGCACCGTGGCGCTGAGCACCGGCAGGCGCCCGAGCCGCTCGATGGCGTGCTCGAGACGGTGGTCCGTCGGGGTTTCGGTCAGCTTGCGAACCATCACGGTGTCCCGCTCAGGATCGGCGGTTCCCCGGGATGCTTGAGCAAGTGGGCGCAATACCCTCACGTAACGACGCCGAAGGCGAGCGCGACGTAGAAGCGTCTCTCCTGGCAGGCGAAAGCTTTATCCCCGAAGGGAGGACGCATGGGCTTCCTGGACAAGGCCAAGCAGATGGCCGAGCAGGCGCAGAGCAAGCTCGACGAGGTGCAAAAGCAGTTCAACGAGGGCCAGAGCGGCTCGAAGCCCTCCGAGGGGCCGCCCGTCGACTACGACCAGCACGGCCGCGCCACGCCCCCGCACGGCGACCCGCTCGGCGAGCAGGCCCCGACGCCGCCGCCGGCACCGCCAGCGGCCCCGACGCCGGACCCGGCCGCGCCCCCGTCGGACGACGAGGATCCGTACGCGCCGCCGAAGCTGACCGGCGGCGACCCCCTGAAGTAACGTCGCCGAAGGCGAGCGCGACGAAGGAGCGTCTCCGCCTGGCAGGCGAAATCATTATCTCCGCCTGGCCTGCGACAATCTGCGCCATGCGTCCCCTGGGAGGCCTGATTACGGCCATGGTCACCCCCTTCCGCGCGGACGGGCACGTGAACGAAGAGGGGGCGGTCGCGCTCGGCCGGCACCTGCTCGCCAACGGCTCCGACGGCCTGGTGGTGTGCGGCACCACGGGCGAGTCCCCGACGCTGACCGACAACGAGATGGTGTCGCTGGTCACGTTGATGGTGGAGGAGTTCGGCGACGAGGCGCTGATCGCGGCTGGGGCCGGCTCCAACGCCACCCATCACGCCTGCCACCTCGCCGAGCGGATGACGGCGGCGGGCGCGCACGCGCTCCTGTCGGTCACGGGCTACTACAACCGCCCGAACCGCCGCGGCATCGTGCGCCACTACGAGGAGGTCGCGCGCGCCGCGGGCGGCACGCGGATCATCGTCTACAACATCCCGAGCCGCACGACGGTGAACCTCGGCCCGGACCTGCTGGCCGAACTCGCGCAGATCGACGGCATCGAGGCGGTCAAGCAGTCCAACAGCGCCGAGCTGCGCCCGATCGACGGCATGACGCTCCTGACCGGCAACGACGAGGACCTCGCCCGCTGCCTCGACGTGGGCGGCGCCGGCGGCATCCACGTCTCCAGCCATATCGTCGGCCCCGAGATGCGCCGCATGTTCGACGAGCCCGAGCGCCGGGCCGAGATCCACGCCTCGCTGCGCTCGATCTTCGACGCCATGTTCTGCACCTCGAGCCCGATCCCGGTCAAGACGGCGCTGAGCCTCCTGGGCCACGACGTGGGCGGCGTGCGGCTCCCGCTCGTGGAGGCCGACGAGACGCAGCTGGAGATCGTCCGCGGCGCGCTCGAACGACAGGGTCTATTCACCGGAGTCCACGCCGCGTGAGCGGCAGGCTGCGCGTCCTCCCGCTCGGAGGCGTCGGCGAGATCGGGAAGAACCTGACGGTCGTCGAGTACGACGACCGCCTCGTCGTCGTCGACTGCGGGCTGCGGTTCCCGACCGCGGAGATGATGGGCATCGACCTCGTGCTGCCCGACTTCACGTACCTGCGCGAGCGGGTCGAGGACATCGAGGCGATCGTCATCACCCACGGCCACGAGGACCATCTCGGCGCGCTCCCGTGGGTGCTGCGCGAGCTCGGGCAGCACGCGGTCCCGGTCGTCTACGGCGGCCAGCTCACGGTCGCGATGGCGCGCTCGAAGCTCGACGAGCACAAGCTGCGCGAGGTCAACCTCGACGTGCTCCCGATCGGCCAGGTGGCCGAAGCCGGGCCGTTCGCGATCGAGCTCGTGCACCTCACGCACTCGATCCCGGACGCCGCGGGCGTCGCGCTCACGTGCGAGCTCGGCACCGTCCTCTTCACCGGCGACTACAAGTTCGACCAGACGCCCGTCGGCGGCGCGCCGGCCGACATGGCGCGCCTGGCCGAGCTCGGCCGCGAGGGTCTGCTGCTGCTGTGCGGCGACTCCACGAACGCCGACCGGCAGGGGATCTCGACCAGCGAGTCGGTGGTCGGCCCGCAGCTCGAGCGCCTGTTCGCCCACTGCCCCGGCCGCATCGTCGTCACCTGCTTCGCGTCGAACATCCACCGCGTCCAGCAGGTGGTCGACGCCGCCGCCGCTCACGACCGCAAGGTCGCGCTGGTCGGCCGGTCGATGCGCAAGAACGTCAACATCGGCCGCTCGCTCGGGCATATCTCGGTTGCCGAGGGCCAGCTGATCCCGCCGCGCGAGCTCGAGCAGTGGCGCGACGAGCGGCTGGTGATCATCTCCACCGGCTCCCAGGGCGAGCCGCTGTCGGCCCTGCGCCGCATGGCGTACCGCGACCATCCCGCGGTCGAGCTCAAGCGCGGCGACACGGTCGTCTTCTCGGCGACCCCGATCCCCGGCAACGAGCGCGCCGTCAACGAGACGATCGACCGCCTGTACCACATCGGCTGCGACGTCGTAACCGCGCGCGACGCGCCGATCCACGCCTCCGGCCACGGCTACGAGGAGGAGCTGAAGATGATGCTCAACCTCACGAATCCGCGGTACGTGATGCCCGTCCACGGCGACTACAAGCGGATGCTGCTGCACGGGCGGCTCGCCGAGGCCGTCGGCGTGCCGCCGGAGAACATCTTCCGCACCGAGAACGGGACGCCGCTCGAGATCGACGCCCAGGGCGCCCGGCTCGGCGACCGCCAGACCGCGGGCCTCGTCTTCGTCGACGGCGTCGACATCGGCGATGTCGCCGACGTCGCGCTCCGCGACCGCCGCATGCTGTCGGCCGACGGCATCTTCATCATCGTCGCGACGGTGTCCGAGCAGGACGGCTCGTCGGTCGTCCCGCCTGAGGTGCTCGCGAGGGGCGTCCCGTTCCTCGACGAGAACGCCGCGATCGTCGACGAGCTGCGCGAGGCCGTCGAGGACTCGCTCGACCGCGCGGCCGAGCAGCGCATCACCGAGACCGCCGTCCTGGAGTCATTCCTGCACGACGACATCGCGGCGTTCATCTACGAGCGGCTCAAGCGTCGCCCGATGGTGCTGCCGGTGGTGGTCGAGGTCTGATCAGCGGGTACTCGCTCCCCACGTGCAGGACGCGCTGACCCTCCATCGCCCGCCGCGGGAGTACCCGGCCGCCGTGCCGTCCGAGCGGCTGCGGATCGCGCCGCCGCCGATCCAGCCTCCGCCGCCGCACACGTCGCTGATCCAGATCCTGTTCCCGGTCGTGGGCGGCGTCGGGCTCGTCGGGTTCGCGATCGTCTACCGCAACAGCGCCTTCCTGATCATCGCGGGCGTGATGATCGCGCTGCTGCTCCTGTTCTCGATCGGCATGCGCTGGTCGCAGAAGCGCGCGGTCCGCAAGCGCGCCGCGGATGACGCGCGCCGCTACGCGAAGTACCTGCGCGAGCGCGACGCCGAGCTGGCCGAGGCGGGGGAGCTCCAGCGCGGCGCGCTGGCGCGCCTGTACCCGGACCCGGGCCGCCTGTGGACGCTGCTCGTCAAGCGCGCGCACGTCTGGGAGCGCCGCCCCGACCACCGCGACTTCCTGCACGTCCGGCTCGGCACCGGCAACGTGCCGCTCGACCGCGAGGTCGAGCTCGACCTCGGCTCCAACCCGCTGGCCGAGTACCAGGCGCACTCGCTCCAGGAGGCGCGCAGGCTGGTCGAGCGGCGCGAGACCCTGCGTGGCGAGCCCGTGGTGGTCAACCTGGCGGGCATCGGCGTGCTCGCCGTCACGGGTGACCGGGACCGCTCGCGCGCGTGGGCGCGCACGTTGATCAACCAGCTCGCCGCCTGGCGCGCTCCGCACGACCTGCGGATCCTCACCGCGTTCCCGCGCGAGCACGCCGACCACTGGGAGTGGGGGAAGTGGCTGCCGCACCAGCAGCGCGACGCCGGCCAGTTCCTCTTCGCCCGGTCCCCACGCGAGCTGGAGGCGCTGCTGGAGCCGGAGATCGGCCCGCGGCTCGAGCAGCTGCGGCGGATCGCGGAGGCCGACGTGCGCGGCCGCGACGTGCCGCTCGTGGCCCCCGAGCTGATCGTGATCCTCGACGGCTACCGCCCCGACCACCCGGCCAACGACGTCGCGGCGTTCCGCGAGCTGCTGATGCAGGCCCGCCGGCTCAAAGCCGTCCTGATCCTGCTCACCGATGCGCGGGAGCACGAGCCGTCGCACATCGACGCCCGCCTCAGCGCGCCCGAGCGCGGGCCGGGCGCGTGGGAGCTGTGGGGCCAGGACGCGCCCTCGATCCCGGAGGTGCACCTCGACCAGGTCGACCTCGGCACCAGCGAGGCGACGGCCCGCACGCTGACGCCGCTGCGGCTCGCCGAGGGCGGCGACGGCGAGCGCGGGCTGAGCCTCGACGTCCGGCTCGTCGACCTGCTCGGCCTTCGGTCGGCCGCCGCGCTCGACCCCGAGCGCACCTGGCGCCCGCGCCCGCGCGCGCAGAGCCTGCGCGCCCCCATCGGTCGCGCCGCCGACGGCGACGTGCTGGAGCTCGACCTCAAGCAGGCCGCGGAGGGCGGCATGGGCCCGCACGGCGTCCTCGTGGGCGCCACGGGGTCGGGCAAGAGCGAGCTGCTCCGCTCGCTGGTGGCCGGGCTCGCCGCCACCCACCCGCCCGAGCAGCTCGCGTTCGTGCTCGTCGACTACAAGGGCGGCGCCGCGTTCGCGGACCTCTCGCGGCTCCCGCACGTCGCCGGGCTGATCACCAACCTCCAGCGCGACCTCTCGCTCGTCGACCGCATGCATGCGGCGCTGATCGGCGAGCAGGAGCGCCGCCAGACGATGCTGCGCGAGGCCGGCAACCTCGACGACATCGTCGCCTACCAGGCGCGCCGCGAGGCCGATTCGTCGATGCCGCCGATGCCCGACCTGCTCGTGATCGTCGACGAGTTCGCCGAGCTGCTGGCGGCGCGGCCCGAGTTCATCGACCTGTTCGTGGGGCTCGGCCGCGTCGGCCGCTCGCTCGGCATCCACCTGCTGCTGTCCTCGCAGCGCCTCGACGAAGGCCGCCTGCGGGGCCTGGAGAGCCATCTGCGCTACCGCCTCTGCCTGCGGACGTACTCGGCGACCGAGTCAAAGCTCGTGCTCGGCACCCCGGACGCCTACCTGCTGCCCTCGCTGCCCGGCCTCGGCTACCTGAAGGTCGATACCGACAAGTACGTCCAGTTCCGCGCCGCGCTGGCGTCCGGGCCGCACGTCGAGGCCCCGGTCGAGCCCGAGCCGCTGGCGCCGGTGCGGGTGTTCGAGGCGGGCGTCGAGGAGCGGCGCGCGGTGGCCGAGCCGGACGCCCCGCCGCCGTCCGGGCCGAGCGAGCTGCAGGTGCTGGTCGACCGGCTCGCCTCCGGCCGCCCGCCCGTGCACCAGGTCTGGGTCGCGCCGCTGCCGGCGGTCGAGCCGCTCGACGCGGTGCTCGCCGAGCCCCCGTGGTGGCGCGGCGGCGAGCGGTCCGAGGGCCTGCGGGCGGTGGTGGGCCGGCTCGACCTCCCGGCCGAGCAGCGGACCGCGCCGTTCGCGCTCGACCTCTCCGGCCCCGGCGGGCACGTCGCGGTCGTCGGCTCGCCGCGCACGGGCAAGAGCACGGTGCTGCGCACGCTCGCCGCCGCGCTGATGTGGCGGCACACGCCGGCGCAGGTCCAGCTCTACGGGATCGACCTCGGCGGCGGCCAGCTGGCCGCGCTGGCCGGCGCCCCGCACGTCGGCGGCATCGCCGGCAAGCTCGACCGCGAGCCGGTCGCGCGCGTCGTGCGCCAGCTGCGGACCGAGGTCGAGGACCGCGAGCAGGCCTTCCGCGAGGCCGGCCACGAGTCGATGAGCGGCGCCCGCGGCGCCGGCGCGTTCCCGGACGTGTTCCTGCTCATCGACGGCTGGGAGGTGTTCAAGCGGGAGTTCGAGGGCCTCGATCGCGAGGTGGAGGAGCTGGCCGCGACCGGCTTGAGCTTCGGCGTCCACGTCGTCGTGGCGGCCAACCGGTGGGCGGAGATCCGGCCCGCGCTGCTCGACAACCTCGGCACGCGGCTCGAGCTGCGCCTGCACGACGCGATCGACTCGCTGGTCTCGCGACAGGCCGCCGCCTCGCTCCCCGCCGAGGTGCCGGGGCGCGGGCTGACCACGGACGGCCTGCACTTCCAGGTCGCGCTGCCTCGGGTCGACGGCGTGGCCGGCGACACGGGCGTCGGAGCGGCGCTGGGCGATCTGGTGGGGGAGGCCGCCGAGCGCTGGACGGGTCCGGGGGCGCCGCCGATCCGCCTGCTCCCGCGCGAGCTCGATGCACGCCGGCTGCCGCCGCCGTCGGCACGGGAGGGCGTTCCGTTCGGGGTCGAGGAGCGCGGCCTGGACCCGGTGTGGGTGCGCTTCTCGGGTCCGGATCCCCACTTCCTCGTGTTCGGCGACAGCCAGAGCGGCAAGTCGTCGCTCCTGCGCGGGCTCGGGCAGGGGCTGATCGCCGCCCACGAGCCGGGCGAGCTGCAGCTCGTAGTGGTCGACGTGCGGCGCTCGCTGATCGACCTCGCCCACGACCCGCACGTGCTCGCCTACGCGGCGTCGCCGCCCGCGGCGCAGGCGGCGGCCGAGCGGCTGCGCGCGATCGCCGGCGAGCGGATGGCGCCCGCCGACGCCTCGCCGCTGGCCGGCCCGACGTGGGAGGGGCCGCGCTACGTCGTCCTGTTCGACGACTACGACCTCGTCGCCGGGCCGACCGGCGGGCCGCTCGCGCCGCTGCTCGACGTGCTGGCCGTGGGCGGCGACGTGGGCCTGCACGTCGTGCTCTCGCGCCGCGTCGGCGGCAGCGCGCGCGGCGCATACGAGGCGGTGTTCGGACGGCTGCGTGAGCTCGGGTCGCCGGGCGTGCTGCTCAGCGGCGACCCGGGGGAGGGGCCGCTGCTGGGCGGGACCAAGGCCGTCGCGCAGCCGCCCGGCCGCGGGCTGCTGGTGCGCCGCGGCGAGCGCCCCGTCCTCGTGCAGACTGCCTTCTCACCGCCGACCCCGGTTCCGGGCGGAGCGGGTATCACAGGGAGAGCGTTGAGATGAACACCTGCGCCGTCACCATCGCCGGCCCCGATCGCCGCGTCGACCTCGTCGTCTCCACCGAGACGCCGATCTCCGAGCTGATCCCGACCTTCGTCGAGCTCAGCATGGACGAGGCGCCGGCCGACAACGGCCGCTCGGCGGTGTGGAGCGTCGCGCCGCCCGGCCATCAGCCGCTCCCGCTCGACCGCACGCTCGCCCAGTGCGGCGTCTCCGATGGCGCCGTGCTCACGCTGACCGAGGTGCGCTCGCAGGCGATGGCGCCGCCCAAGCCCGCCGAGGTCGCCCGCAGGCCGGACGGCCGGCGCGGCACGCCGCGCGAGCGCACGCGGGCGGCGCTGCCCGAGGCGCTGACCAGGGGGGAGCGCTTCTCGCTCGCGGTCAAGGCGTTCTTCGGGTACGAGCCCGAGCCGTCGCTCACCGAGTCGCCCGAGCCGCCGGCCGCGAGCAAGCGCGAGGTGCTGACCAAGCCGGAGCACCGGTCCGCGGGCGAGCGCTGGAAGGCGAGCTGGCGCGACAGCGAGTACGAGTCGCGGCTGGACCGCCGGATCGCCGAGCCGCGGCTGACGCGCTGCGCGACGATCGCGATCGTCTCGCCGAAGGGCGGCGTCGGCAAGACGACGCTCACGGTGCTGCTCGGCTCGCTGCTGGCGCGGGTGCGGCGCGACCGCATCGTGGCCGTCGACACGAACCCCGACTACGGGTCGCTCGGCCGGACGCTGACGCCCGACCACCAGGTGTTCGTCGACGACCTCGGCGACGTGCTGGAGCAGCCGGACCTCTCGGTCACGGCGCTCGACCGGCATCTCGGCCGGGCCTTCGACGGGCTGATGGTGCTGCCCGCCCCGACCGACCCGTCGCGGATGGCGCAGCTCAACGAGGAGTCCTACGCCCGCGTCATCGCACGCCTGCAGTCGATGGTCGGCGTGCTCGTGCTCGACTGCGGCACGGGCCTGCAGGAGCCCGCCGCGCGCGCCGCGCAGGCGGCCGCCGACCAGCTCGTGCTCGTCTCCGACGCCCATCCCGCGACGGCGTCGCTGGTGGCGGAGGCGGCCGAGCTGCTGCGCACGGTCGGCCCGCCGCTGACCTTGCTGGTGAACAAGATGCCGCGCAAGCGCGACGCCCGGCTCGACCTCGACGGGCTCGAACGGCTGGTGCCGGACGCCGCCGGCCTGATCTGCCTGGACGAGGACCTGCGCTCGGCGACCCGCGTGGCGTCGGGCGACTACTCGTGGGACGACGCGCCGCCACAGTGGCGGCGCGCCATCCGCGAGCTCGCGGTCTCGCTCCAGGCCGGATGGCCGGGGCTCGGGATCACGAACTAGGCCGCGGCCCGGATCGCGTCCATGTACTCGAAGTCCTCGGGCGAGCCCATGCCGCGCGAGGCCTTCTCGGGGCCCTCCTGCTCGTACATGCGCTGCAGCGACGCCTGGATCCCCGGGTCGCCGCCGGTGAACATCTGGATCAGCTCGCTCGCGCGCCGGCCGAGCGCCTGCGGCTCGGGGTCGGCGGGGTCGACGCCGGCCTCGCGGAGCTCGCGCAGCCGCGCGTACAGGTCGGCCCACTCCTGCTCGACCCGCTTGATCTCGTCCTCGCCGAGCGCCTGTCGCCGCTGCTCGAGCTGCGCCAACTGCTCGGGGGTGTAGTACTTCTCGAACATCGTCATCGCCTCCATGGCGTCAGGGAACTGCGCGGTCGAGGCCCCCGTCGCATTCTGACGCGTCAGCGCTCAGAGCTTGCGCGGGCCGGTCGGCTCGAGCGTGGGAGCTGAGGCGAGAGGATCCGGCAGCGGGACGTCACCCGCCCGTGGTCGCTCACCGACCACCGGCCTTTCGATCCTGGGCCGCAGCACCAGTGCGCCGGCGACGAGCACGAACACGCCGATGCCTGCGACCGTGTAGGCCGTCCTCGGCGATCCGATCGCCGTGAGGGCGCCGCCGAGCAGGTAGCCGATGCCGGGCATCGCGGCGCCGAGCGACTCGAGCAGGCTCACGATGCGGGCCTGGTAATCGGCGGGTGTCGCCTCCTGCAGGGCCGTCACGACGGCGATCCACTGGATGCCGTTGCCGGCTCCGCCCACGATCGAGAGCAGACACGCCAACAACAGGGTCTCGGCGCTCGCCATGCCGAGGTAGCCGATCCCGACCAGGGCAGTCGAGACGATGATCAGCCCCAGCGTGTCGCGCCGCTTGACCAGCAGGTAGACGAGGCTCCCGACCACGATGCCCACGCCCCAGGACGCGAGCAGGATGCCGAAGCCCGCGTCCGATGCGCCCAGGCTCTCCTTCGCGTAGATGACCTCGATCGGGACGACGAGCGTGAACATGATCAGCGCCAGCGCCTGCCCGATCAGCAGGACGCGGATGAACGCGCTGCGCCGCGCGAAGCGCATCCCCGCCCCGAAGCGCTCGCGCCACGGCTCGCGCTTCACGTGGGCGGCCGGCAGGCCACGCGTCGCGGCCAGGGTGATCGCGATGGCGAGGAAGGACGCGGCGTCGACCAGGAGTGCGGTCGCCACGCTGAATTCTGCGATGAGGAGGCCGGCCAGCGCGGCGCCGCCCACCGACGCCACCGCGAACCCCATGTTCATCAGCGCGTTGCCCTCCTTGAGCAGGCCTGAGGGCTGCAATACGGTCGCGACCGCGGCACGGGTGAGGCTCCGGCCGGTGATCGCAAGCGTGCCGTCGAGCAGGCCGAGCACGAGCACGAGCGGCAGGATGAACTCTTCGGACGCGATGAACGCGAGCGCGGCGAACGTCGCGGCTCCGACCACATACAGCGCCGGGAGGCTGCGGCGCAGCGCCGTCTGGTCGAGGCGAGCGGTCAGCGCGGGCGCGACCAGGGCGGGCAGGAACTTGCCCGCGAGGAAGAACGCGGCGGTCGGAGCGACCGCTTCCGTGCGGTTGTAGACCAGCACCGCGAGCGCGACGAACCCCACGGCATCGCCGAGCTCGTTGATGGTGTAGGACACCAGCAGACGACTGAAGGGGCGTACGCCCAGCGGTGAGAAGCGCCCCCGCACGGCAGGAATGCTAGCCCTTCAGCAAGCGCGAGCCCACTGGACGGATGTCCACCGGTTCGATGGCGCTCCGCGTTAAGAAACCGCGCCCCCGTGCCGATGACCGGATCGTTGTGTCAACTCGCACGGGGCTTATCCTGGGACTGCTGACGGCCGCCCTGGTTGCGGCTGTCGTTGGCGCCGTGGCCACGTCCGAGGCCGCGGATTGGCACCCGATCGCCCTGGTGCTGATGCTCTTCACGTTCGCGGTCATCAGCGATGTGATGGTCGTCGAGATGCGCGGGGTGCGGGTCTCCGGGGCGTTCTTCTCGGTCGTGCTGGCGATGGTGCTGCTCGGTCCCGCGCCTGCGGTGGCGATCGGCATCGGCACGACGCTGGTCTACGCGCCGCTTTCCCGGCGACCGTTCATGACGGTGCTCAACGACGCCATGACCTGGGCCGTGTTCCCGCTGGCCGGAGGGCTTGTGGCCGACAGCCTGCTGGCGGACTCCATGCCGAACAGCATCTCGTTCTGCGCCGTCGTGGTGCTCGTCTACCTGACGACGAACATCCTCAACTTCCTGCTCATCGCCGCGTCGCATCCCGTGGTCGGCGTGCGGCGCCTCTGGTCGAAGGGCAGGGCCCTGTACGTGACCATGCTGCCGTCGGAGATCGCGACGGCGCTGCTGACCGCGACGGTGGCGTACAGCTACCTGCGGCTGGGGATCGGCGCCGTCGCGTTCGCGGCCGTCGTACTGGGCGTCTTCCAGTATCTCGTCTGGGCTCGTGTTCAGGCGTACGAGCGCGGCGAGGAGCTCGAGACGCGCACCCGCGAGCTCGCGTCGCTCCAGGTCGGCCTGCTGAGCACGGTCCTCCAGACGCTCTCGATGCGCGACGCGATGACGGCTCGCCACTCCGCGGCCGTCGCGCGGTATTCCCGCGAGGTCGCCCGTCTGATGGGGCTGCCCGAGCGCGAGCAGGAGCTGATCCACACCGCCGCGTTGCTCCACGACATCGGCAAGTTCATCTTCCCGGACACGATCCTGCTCGCCGACCGCAAGCTGACCGACGACGAGTGGGAGATCGTCAAGCTCCACCCCGAGCAGGGCGCGAAGCTCGTGGGTCGCATCGAGGGCTACGGCCCGGTCGCCGAGATCATCCACGCCCATCACGAGCGGATCGACGGCAGGGGCTACCCGAACGGCCTCTCCGGCGACCAGATCCCGCTCGGGTCCCGGATCATCTCGGTCGCCGACACGTACGACGTGATGACCTCGCGCGACTCCTATCGCCGGCCCGTCAGCATCGAGGCCGCCATCGTCGAGCTCCGGCGTGTCGCCGGCGCGCAGCTCGATACCGACGTCGTCGAGTGCTTCATCCAGATGGTCGAGACCGGCCGGGTGGCGTTCCGCCACGCCGACGAGGCCGACTTCGAGCGCGAGCTGGCCTTCGAGCGGCGCGTCGCCGACTACGCCCGGCCGCGGGCCGCGGTCGCGTAGACGGACGTCCGATCCAGACAAGCGGGCTGCGCGCCGTTAACGAGGACGAGCGCCCTAGGCGCTCGTCTCACTTGATGGAATGGGGAGCTGCTTAACCGCGCCAACCCATGACCCCGCCTTTCCCCCCGAGTGCGGCTGCCACCGCGTTCGGAGTGTTTCGCTTCAGTGACCGCGAGGCAACTTATGCGGGGCGCGCAGCGGGCGTAATCGAACATGCGTCCAAAGAATGGCCTCGGAGGTTTGGCTCCGAGGCCATTCGCTTTCTGGAGTTTCGCTGCGCACCGCGGCGTGCGGCGCTCGGGCGACCCACCGGTCAACCAGGCCCGATCGGTCAGCCTGGACAAATGGTCGATGCGCTCAGCGCTCGCAGCTTCGGCGGTACGGGATGTCCGGTACGTAACGCTTCCACTCCGCGTCGCTGAGGTCGTCCACACGGGCGCAGATCTTGTCGCGCAGCTTGGCGAAGTCGCTCCAGGGGATCACCGTTCGCAGCCGGATCGTCTTGTCGCCGCTGGCCGACACGAGGACCTTCCCGCCAGGAGTGAACGCGACGGCGTTGACGGATCTCGCGTGGCCGGCTAGCGGCGGGCCGAACGGCGTACGGCTGCCGACGTCCCACAGCCGGACGGTCTTGTCCATGCTGGCGGATGCGAGCGTGCGCCCGTCGGGGCTGAAGGCCAGAGCCTTTACGGCTGACCGGTGACCCGCGAGCGGCGCGCCGAGCTCGGTGCGGCTCGCGACGTCCCAGAGCCGGATCGTCCTGTCGTCGGAAGCGGCGGCCAGGACCTTGCCGTCAGGGCTGAAGGCGACGGCTGAGACATTGCCGCCGAGACGCGCGAGCCGCCGGCCGCGCCGCTTCAGCGTCCGGGCGTCCCAGAGGCGGACCATCCTGTCGTCGCTGCCGGAGGCGATGAGCTTGCCGTCAGGGCTGAACGCCACGCTCTTCACCCAGACGGCCGGCCCAGTGCTATGGGTTTTGAGCTGCTTGTGAGTCCGGACGTCCCAGAGGCGAACGGTGGAATCGTCGCTGCCGGAGGCCACGACCGTTCCGTCGGGACTGAAGGCCACGCTGTTCACCCAATCGTGGTAGCCGCGGAGCACAGCGAGCTGCTTGTGCGTCGCCACGTCCCACAGCCGGAGCGTTTGGTCGTCGCTGCCAGAGGCAAGAGTCTTGCCGTCGGGTGTGAACGCAACGCTGTTGATGCGGTTCTCGTGGCCGGTCATCGTGGCGCCGATCTGCTTGTGCGTCCGGCGGTTCCACAGCCGGATCGTCCTGCGACCGGCGGAGGCCACGATCTTGCCGTCGGGGCTGATCGCGACGGTACGAACACTGTCGCCGGTGGTGAGCCGCACGTCACGCGGCGCACGCCTCTTCACGTCCCACAGCCGGATCGTGGAGTCGCTGCTGGCGGACGCCAACCTGCGCCCATCCCGGTTGAAGGCAATGCTTGTGACGTCGTCGGTATGGCCGGTCAGCGCCGCGCCGAGCCGCTGTCCAGTGCGCACGCTCCACAGTCGGATCGTGTCGTCGTCGCCGGCAGAGGCAAGCATGCGCCCATCGGGGCTGAAGGCAATTCCGCTGAAGGAGCTAGCGGAGCGATCGAGCACACGGAGCCGCGCGAACGTCCGGGCGTTCCAGAGCCGAACCTTCCCGTCATAGTCGCCGGTCGCCAGGATCCTGCCGCCCGGGCTAAAGGAGATGCTCAGCACAGGCGCGGGCGACGTCCGGGGACCTGTCGATGACAGGAGCAACTTGTGGTTGCGGATCGCCCAGAGTTGTGTGAGGGACCCGGCAGTCGCAAGCCTGCGCCCGCCGGCGCTGAACGCGACGCGGAATGCGTACGTTCTGACCGAATCGAGTCGTCGGTGGCTCAACACGTCCCACAGCTGGAGCCTTCCGTAGCCGGCGGAGGCCAGGATCTTGCCGTCAGGGCTGAATTCGACGTCGCTGACCGCGAAGGCGTGAGCGTTGAACGTCGCGCGCTCCTCGTGGCTCGGCACGTCGTAGATCCGCACCTTGCCGTCGCCGCCGGCAGCGGCCAGGAGCGTGCCGTCGGGGCTGAACGCGATGTCATATACCGCGTCGCGCGGGCCGGTGATTGAGGCGCCGAGCTGCCGATGACTCTCGGCGTCCCACAGCCGCACCGTGCTGTCGTCGCTCGCTGAGGCGATCGTCCGTCCGTCGGGGCTGAAGGCGATGCCTCCCACCCGACCGGTGTGGCCGTGAAGGATCGCGAGGCTGCCCTCTGTGGCCGGCAGCGCGTCGAGCAGGCTGCTCCGTGCCTCGACGATCTCCCCACTCGCACGGTATGCCGCAAGCGCGAGCAGCAGCGACACGTCAGGCCGACTCTGGAGCTGCCTCTTCGCCAGCGACGCGAGGGCGAACGCCTCGGCCTTCGCCGACTGCCGCTTCGCCTCGTCGCGCTGGTCTTGCGCCTCAGTCTGCCCAAGCCGCGCGGCATTCCGCTGGTCTTGCGCGTCTCCCTTCTGCCGCACGGCGTAGAGGGCGAGCAGCGTGACGGCCGCGGCCACGATGAGCAGCGCCGCGGCGAGCGAGCCGAGCACGCGCACGCGGCGGAGGTAGCGACGCCGCTCCTGCGCTCTGCGGAGCTCGTCACGATGACGGCCGATCCACGGCAGCAGGAACTCGCTCGTGACCTCGTAGAGGTAGAGGTCGCGCCGCCGCTCGCGGCGGATGAGCCGCGACTCGCTCTCCAGCCGATCGAGCGCCTCCTGAAGGAGTGACGGCGGGATGTCCTCGTCCGCCCGCACCCGCTGGATCAGGTCCTCGGCCGACATCACGTTCCGCGTTCCCGACGAAGTCACCATCTGGCCGAGCAGCGTGATCGCCGCGCCCCGAAGGTCGGGCGGGAAGGCGTCGAGCGCCTCGCCGAGGTAGTCCTCGAGCAGCCCTTGGGCGCCTCTTTGCGTGAGGAGGGCATCCGGGTCGTCCGCCTGCCACAAGCGCAGGCAGACGGTTTGCACCTCCGACAGGCTGAGATCGCCCGCGCCGAAGCGCGCGGCCAGCGCCGACCGCAGGCGCTCGGCCAAGCCGGGCGCGATCTCCCGATCGAAATGGCCCGGGTAGCGCTCGAACGGCCCGCGGATGATCGTCGCCAGCGTGCGCGCTGCGGGCGGGGGGAGCCGCAGTGCCTGATCGATGAGGTCTGGCGCTGCGGCCAAGAGCTGCGTGACCTTGCCGAGGTAGTCCTCACGGAACGCGAACAGCAGCTTGATGGCCACGTCCTCGCGGAGAAGCCGCACAAGCAGCGCCACGATCCGGCGCTGCGACTCATCTGCTCGAGCCTCCTCGAACAACGTCAGGAGCTCCTCGAACTGGTCGAAGATCAGCAGCGAGCGCCGATCGCTGCCGGATGCGGCACGAACTCGGTCCTCGAACTCCGCGATCGAGAGCACGACACGTGGCGAGTCGTCATCCGGCGGAGCGAGCTGCGAGGGGAGCCACTCGGCCTCGTCCTCCGCGGTCGCGATGCGCTCGATGACCAGTTCCTCGCCGCTTCGCGGCTGGAGCCGCACCCGCTCGGGTTGGAAGCCGAGTCGCGTTGCCTCGGGGATCAGCGCGGCGTTGATCAGCGACGACTTGCCGTTCCCGGACTCGCCGTACAGGAACACGCCCCGGTACATGGCCACCAGCCGGGCCAGATAGCGGGACTCCTCCTCGCGCGCGAAGAAGATCGGATGGTCGACGTAGCGGAAGGGCTGGATTCCGCGATACGGCGTCGCCGGGACGGCGACCACACGCTCGTCGAGGGCTACGGCTTCAGCTCCTTGCCCTGCACGAGCTCGTGGAGCTTCGGCACGAACGCCCAGGCGTCCTCGGCGATGAACTTGACGTAGCGCTGCTGTTCATCCCATACGGCCACGACGAGGCGATCGGGCCGGAAGTCGACCGAGTACATGGCGGGCATGTTGGCGCGGTCCACCTTCCACCGAAGCGTCTTGATCAAGAGCCGAAGGTTGTAGTCCAGCAGGCTGTACCCGACGAACAGGGTCGTCCAGCGGGTGAGGTAGTAGCCGATCGTCATCGGAACCGGGTCGTACGGCCGCTTGCTGCTCATGCGCATGACGAAGTTGATGTAGTCCTCGTCGGTGATCACGATCGTCTCGCGATGCGAGACATCGCCGTGGATCTTGAAGACGACCGGCTCCGCGGCCGTCGGCTCAGGACAATCGGCGGTCGGCTGATCGCCATCCGGCTCGTAGACGGTCACGTGCGGATCCTTGCCGGCGGCGACGAGCGCTCGCTCCAGGAGGCGGTCGTAGTTCGTCGTGATGATGAGCGGAAAATCGAGCTCGGCGAGCGCCTTGACGATCGGTGACGGCTGCTTGCCCTGATGAACCTCCGTCCTGACCGCTTCTACGAGCTCTTGGCGCGAGCAATCGACCTCGAACGCAAGCGCCACGCGCTGAAGGTCGTCGGCATCCTCCAAGGGAAACTTCTCGGCGAACCCCGAGATCTGCGCGAGCTTCCGACTCAACGCTTTGCCGATCGGCGGCCGGTGTTCCTCCGGATACTCGAATGCCGATCCGTTCGGAGGCGGTGCATGCACACCAGCGCCCAGGAACAGGATGCACTGTTGCCTGCGAACGCTCTCAGCCACGACGCTGAGAATCCGGTCTACGTCTAGCTCGACGGCCACACCAGGCCGAGCATAGTGCTATGAGTCGCCACCAATCAACAGGCGCGACCGCCGCGTACCGCCGAGCGCATCTCGGCCGAGCACGAGATTCCCCACACACCAGCGGCCGGGGGGAGACCCCGGCGCTGGTGTAGACGACCGTGTTACGCGAGCGCCTTGCCGATCGCCTCGAGGACGCGGTCGGCCTGGAACGGCTTGACGACGAAGTCCTTCGCGCCGAGCTTGATCGACTCGAGCACCTTGGACTCCTGGCCGAGCGCGGAGCACATGATCACGCGCGCGCTCGGGTCGAGCTCGATGATCTCCTTGAGGGCGGAGATGCCGTCCTTCTCGGGCATCGTGATGTCGAGCGTCATCACCTCCGGCTTGAGCTCCTGGAAGCGAGCGATCGCCTCCGTGCCGTTGCCGGCCTCTCCGACCACCTCGTGGCCACCCTTCGCGAGCGCGTCGCCCACCATCTTCCGCATGAACGCGGCGTCGTCGACTACCAGGACTCGGGCCATCGGGCCACCTCCAGCTGTGATTCGTTCGATGTGTTCGAGGGCGCCAGGACCGTCTCGATCCGCACGGCCCAGTCGGTGCCGTCGACCACCATCAGGCGGCCGGTGGCGAAGCGCCTACCGTTGACGTACAAGTCGATCGGCTCGTCGGCCGATCGGTTGAGCTCGACCACCGCGCCGGCCGGGAGCCCGACCACCTGCGCGGATGGCATCTGCGCCCTGCCCAGCTCGGCCCAGACGCGCACGGGGATCCCCGCGAGCGACGGGATGCCGGGACCGGCAGGAGTGCCCTTCGCCGCCGCGGTGGCGCCCACAGCCGCCGGCTCGGCGGCGGGGGGCACCTCGGCCCCGAGGTCGTCGAGAGCGCTCGACATGCGCACCACGAAGGCGTTCGGCACGAGTTGCAGGAGCCGGCATGGCTCCCCGCACACCGACAGCGACGCCCGCACGGCGTGCGGGGTCTGCGGGTAGACGTCCAGCGCCTCGGCCGCGTCGGTGAACATCCTGGTCTCGGGCGTGCCGATCTCGATCTCGGTGCCGAGCACCGAGGAGATCGCGATCGCCGCCGAGGCCATCATCTGGTTCATCGCCTCGGAGACCGCCGAGAGCTCGAGCTCCGACAGCTCCGGGGCGTCCGGATCCTCCGGCTCCTCCATGCCCATCATGGCCGCGGCGAGCCTGCGCGCGCCGTCGAGCGTCATGACGAACACGTTGGCGCCGGTCACGCCGTCCACGTACGAGACGCTGGTGGCGACCGCCGGCACCGGCAGCCCGTCCATGGGGTTGCCGGCGAGCACCGTGACGTCGCCCGGCGCGATCTTGCCGGGGGCGAACATCTCCAGCACGCCGGAGATCGCCTCCGACGTGGACTTCCCGAGGCGGAGCAGCGCGTCGTCGCTCATCGCGGCCTCCGGACGCGCTCGACGACCTGCACCGCGCGGCGGCTGCCGCTGCGGCCCGGCTTGGCCCGGTGGACAGGCACCTTGTCGGCGTACAGCGTGACCCCGGCCTCGGCGGGCGCCGCCAGCGGCAGCACGTCACCCGGCTGGAGCGCCAGCACCTGCTCGATCGGAAGCTCGATCGACGCGACCTCGGCGCGCACCGTCATGTCGACGCCGCCGACCGCGCGGCGCACCCGCTCGATCTCCTCGGCGCCGCGGTTCGGCGCGTCGTCGCTGGCGCCGAAGCGATCGGCCACCGGTGCGATCGCCGACCACGGCAGCAGCAGCGCCGCCGTCGTCGACGTGCCCGCGAAGCGCGCCTCCATCATGAACGTGAGGGTCGGCTCGCTCACGGAGACCATCTGGGCCGTCTCCAGGTGCGACTCGAGCGCCGCCACCGAGAGCTCGACCGCGGCGACGTCGGTCCAGATCACCGAGAGCTGAGCGCACATGCGGTCCGTGAAGTGCCGGGCAAGCGCGAAATCGATGTCGGTCATGCGCCGCTCGCGGACCTCGGAAGGCTCCGAGCCGCCGAGCAGCAGCTCGATGGCGCCGAGGATGAGCGCCGGCTCGAGCGAGAGCATCAGGCGCGTGCCGATCGGGGTCGCGTCGATGAGCGCGGTGATCGAGTTCGAGACGACCTGCGAGTGGGCGTTGGACCAGGTGAGCTGCGTGGAGTTGATGACCTCGAGCTCGAGCGGCATGCGCAGCTCGGCCGACAGGCGCGTCGACGCCGTGCGGCAGAACACCTCCAGGCTCCGCTTGAGCCGGCGTTCCTGCTCGGAGGTGAACTTGGTCGGGCGCGTGAAGTCGACCGCGCGCATGCGCCGGCGGCGCTGCGGGGTGGGCGCGTCCTCGGGCAGCCGCCCCTCGCGCGCGGCGTCGACGAGCGCGGCGATCGCGTCGGCGCTCAGGACCTGTCCGCCGCTCATGCCACCGCCTCCAGCGTTCGCGTGCCGGCCAGGAGCTGCTCGTCCTTGCCGCCGGCCTCGCGCACCGTCACGGTCGACGTCTCGACGTCGACGCGGATGGTCCGGCCGCGCGTGCCGCCCGTGGCGGCGGCCACGACCGGGAGGTGCAGGCCCTTGAGCAGCTCACGCACCGCGGCCTCGTTGCGCTGGCCGACCTCGAGGCTCGCGGCAGACACCGCGAACATGCTCGCGCCGCCCACCAGCACGGCCTCGAGCCGCACCTTGCGCGCTCCGACCGCCTCGAGCTCGCTCAGCATCTCCGGCACGGCCAGGTCGGCGAACTTGCGCGGGTTGTCGGTGCCGTGGCCCGTCGACTGCGGGAGGACGATGTGGGCGAGGCCCGCGATCCCCATCCGGCGGTCGATCAACGCGAGGCCGATGCACGAGCCGAGCCCCAGCGAGACCAGCACGTGGCCGGACTCGCTCGACACCGCGAGCTCGCCCATCCGCACCATGGTCTCCGAGTCCGGCATCAGCTCAGCCCGAGGCGCTCCAGGAGCAGCTCGACGCCGCCCTGGTCCGGGACGAGCAGGAACGTGATCGAGCAGTCGTCACCCTCGACCACGAGGTTCGAGTCGAGCAGCAGCGCGACGTCACCGCCCATGGCGGCACCGGCCAGCACGCTCTCGACGATCGCGCCGAGCATGTCGGTCGCGGTCGCGGGCGGGGTGGGCTCGATCTCGATGCCGGTCATGCTGGCGAGCGCGTTGATGTACGAGGTGCCGACGATGTTGCCGATCTCGCCGAGCGCCGACAGCGCGAACTCGTCGTCGGGCTCGACGCCGAGCATGCGGCACATCGCGTCGGCGTCGGCCGGCGGCACCAGCAGCAGCACCGTGCCGTTCATCTCGCCGACGATCCCGAGCACGATGCCCGTGATCTCGGCCTCGGCGTCGCCGGCGGCCTCGACGGCCTCGGCGAACGGCAGCGCCTGCGCCGTCGGGACCGAGATGTCGACGGACCGCCCGAGCATGCCGGAGAGGGCCGTGCTGGCGGTCCCCGACCCGATGTTGGCCAGCTCACGCAGGGCGTCGAGCTGGAGTTCGGTGTACTGACTCACAGGGGTCCTTTCTCAGGCAGAGGCGAGGGCGGGGAGGGTCTCGACCGCGTCGCAGTCGACGATCAGCGCAATCTGCCCGTCGGACAGGACCGCGGCGCCCGACAGGGCGGAGTTCTCGGCGACCTCCGGGGGGAGGGGCCGGGTGACCAGCTCGCGCTGGCCGAAGAGGGTGCTGACGGTCACGGCGAGCGAGCCGGTGGCGCCGCGCACCACGACCGCGTACTCGGCGTCCGGCGCGGCCGGCCCGCCGAAGCGCTCGGACGCGTCGACGATCGGCAGCACGCCGTCGCGCATGACCAGCATGCGGCTGCCGGCCACCGAGCGGACCGTGTGGTCGGCCAGGCGGACGGTGCGCTCGATGCGGTCGAGCGGGATCGCGAACGCGCGACCGTCGGCCTCGACGAGCAGCGCGGCCATTATGGCGAGCGTCAGCGGGAGGCGGATCTGGGCGACGGTCCCCTGGCCGAGCTCGGAGGTCATGAGGACCTCGCCGCCCAGCTCGCGGATCGACGTGCGGACTGCATCCATCCCAACGCCGCGGCCGGAGATGTCGCTGGTGACCTCGGCGGTGGAGAAGCCCGGGTGGAAGAGCAGCTCGACGGCACGCGCGCTGTCGACGGACGCCGTCTGGTCCTCGGTGAGGAGCCCGCGCTCGACCGCCTTCTTGGCGACCTTCGCGGGATCGATGCCGCGGCCGTCGTCGCGCACGTCGATCACCACGTTCCCGCCGGCGTGGCGGGCAGACAGGCGGAGGGTGCCGGTCGCCGGCTTGCCGGCCGCCTGGCGCTCCTCCGGCCCCTCGAGGCCGTGGTCGAGCGAGTTGCGGATGAGGTGCACGAGCGGGTCGCCGAGCGCGTCGACGACCGTGCGGTCGAGCTCGGTGTCCTTGCCCACCAGCTCCAGCTCGACCTGCTTGCCGAGCCTGGTCGAGAGGTCGCGCACCAGGCGCGGGAAGCGCAGGAACACGGCCTCGACCGGGATCATGCGGACCTGCATGACCATCGCCTGGAGGGCGTGCGACGTGCGGGTGAGGTTCTGCATCGCCTGCGAGAGGCCCGGCACGTCTGCGTTGGCGGCCAGCGCCTCGACCTGGGTGCGGTGCAGGACGAGCTCGCCCATGAAGTGCATCAGCTGGTCGAGCCGCTCGGCGTCCACGCGGACGGTCGAGGAGCCCTTCGCGGCCTTCTTCGGCGCCTCCTTCGGCGTGTCGTCGACGACCTCGTCGCCGGTCTCGACGGCGGCGTCGCTGACGGCCTCGAAGACTTCGACGTGCGCGACGTCGGACACAGAGCTCACGACCGCCGCCAGCTCCGAGTCGGCGCGCTCGGAGACCATCCAGACGTCGACCTCCGTGCCGGCGAACGTCTCGACCGCGTCCGGCGTGGGCGAGCAGGCGAGGGTCTCGCCCAGCTCGGCCAGCGCGGCCAGGATCATGTAGGCGCGCACGGACGGGATCTGGACGTCCTCCGACAGCGTGGCGTTGATCTGGACGACGCGCCGGCCGTCGGCGAGCGCGCCGAGGTCGACGGGGGGTGCGACCGTCGGTTCAGGCGCGGCGTCGCGGTCGCGCACGAGGCCCTTGAGGCGGGTGATCAGCGGCTTGGGCTCGATCTGCTCGGAGCCGCTCTCGTCGATCGCGTCGACAGCGGCGGACAGCGCGTCGAGGCACTCGAGCAGGACGTTGATCGCCTCACGGGGGAGGCCGCCCTTGCGCTGGCGCAGGAGCTCGAAGACGTCCTCCATCTCGTGCGTGAGCGCCGCCATGCCGGCGAAGCCCATCGTCGCGCTCATGCCCTTCAGCGAGTGAGCGATCCGGAAGATCTCGTCGACCGTCTCCTGGTCGTCGGGGCGCTCCTCGATCCGCACGACGGCGAGGTTGAGCTCCTGCAGGTGCTCGCGACCCTCGGCGAGGAACATCGGGAGGTACTCGGAGATGTCCATTACGGCCGGGTCTTCCGGTAGATGAAGTGGAACGGGGACTCGAGGCCGAGCGCGCGGGGGTCGGCGACGCGCTCGGAGGTGCCGACGACGAGGTAGCCGCCCGGCGCCAGAGCGGTGGCCAGGCGGGCGTGGAGGGCGTCGCGGACCTCCTCGGTGAAGTAGATGACGGTGTTACGGCACATGATCAGGTCGTAGCGGCCGGCCTGGACCGGCATGCGCAGCAGATCGCCGACCTCGAAGCGCGTCATGCGCAAGAGCTCGCTCTTCGCCTGCCAGCCCCCTTCATCGGCCGGGTCGAACCACTTCTTCAGGAGGGCGGGCGGGGCGGTGCGGGCGTCCTCGACCGTGAAGTGGCCCGTGCGGGCCCGCGCGACCATCCGGCGGTCCAGGTCCGTGCCCTGGATCTCGACCCGGGCGTGCGGCACGGAGTCGCGCGCGACGGCCGCCAGCGTGAACGCCTCTGCGCCGTACGAGGAGCCGGCGCTCCAGCAGCGGATGCGGCCGCGGTCGGCCAGCTCCGGCAGGATCGTTCTGCCGAGGGCCGACCACTGGTCCTCGTGGCGCCAGAGGTGCGAGACGTTGATCGTCACGCGGTCCAGGAACGCGTCGAGCTCGTCCTTGTCGGCCTTCAGGCGGGCGCCGTAGGCCGCCAGGTCGGGGGTGCCGCGGCGCTCGGCGAACGTGCGCACGCGGCGCTCCATCTGGCCGCGCTTGTACTGCACCAGGTCCACCCCGCAGAGCCGGCGGACCAGCTCGCACAGCGCGGTGAAGTCGTCGGCCTTGACCGTGGCGGTGAAGCCCGTGGTCTGGCGGGTCGCGAGGGTCATCGGCCGGCCTCCCGGGCGATCGCGTCGGCAAGCTCGCCGAGCGGCAGTATCTCGTCCGCCAGCCCGGCCTCGGCCACCGCGCGCGGCATGCCGTAGACGGTGCAGGTGGACTCGGCCTCGACGAGGATGCGCCCGCCGGCCGCGCGCACGGCCTTGGCGCCCTCGAGCCCGTCGCGGCCCATGCCGGTCAGGACGACGAGGAGCGTGCGGGCGCCGTACAGCCGCGCGGCATCCTCGATCGTGAAGTCGGCACGGGGCTTGAGGCCGCCGACCGGCTCGTCGTCGGTGAGCCGCGCGGAGCGGTCGCCGCCGAGCCGCAGGTGGGCGCCCCCGGGAGCCAGCAGGGCGACGCCGGGCGCGAGCGGCTCACCGCCGGCGGCCTCGCGCACGTCGAGCATCGACGAGGCGTCGAGACGCGCGGCCAGCGAGGTGGTGAAGCCCGGCGGCATGTGCTGGACGATCAGGGTGCCGGCGCCGAGCGGCGAGGGCAGGCGGGGGACGAGCTCGCCGAGCGCCTTGGGGCCTCCGGTCGAGCAGGCGATGACGACGACCTTGCGGCCGACGGCGGTCCGCCGCGGATGCGCCTCGCGCCGGGCGATCGGCTGAGCAGCGGGCCGGCGCGCGCGGCCGCTATGAGCGGCCTGGCCGACCTTGCGGCCGAGCTCGGACGCGAAGCCGTCGAGCGCCTCGCCGAACGCGGGCTTGGCGACCAGCTCGAACGCGCCCTCGGCGAGCGCGTCGACCGCGCGGGCACCGTGGGCGGGGGAGAACGCGGAGACGACCACGACCGGCACGGGCTCCGCGCGCCCCTGACGGAGGGCGCGGAGCACGCCGATCCCGTCCATGCCGGGCATGTGCAGGTCGAGCGTCATCGCGTCGGGCCGGTGGGCCTTGCAGGCGGCCAGGGCCTCGTCGCCGTCCGCCGCGGTGGCGACGACGTCGAAGCCCTGCCGGCCGAGCGCGTCCGACAGCAGGTGGCGCATCAGCCGCGAGTCGTCGGCGACGACGACGCGGCGCCGTTCGGTGGTCGTGGACACCCTCCCTCCCGAAGCCGCGCTAGGCCGCGGCGGCGATCTCGTCGGCGCTGGAGCGCGCGAACAGACCCTCGGGGTTGAGCAGGATCACGAGGCGATCCTCGATCTTGGCGATCGCCTCGATCGCGTCGCTGCTGGCGGAGGGGACGTCCTCGAGCTGCTCGCTCGAGACGGTCAGGACCTCCTCGACCTCGTCGACCATGACGCCGACCTGGCCGGTGCCGCTCTCGACGATGACGATCTTGCCGGGCTCGGAGCCGACGGCGCCCAGCTCCATGCGGGCGGCGAGGTCGAAGATCGGGATGATCTTGCCGCGCAGGCCGATCACGCCGCGGATCCAGGCGGCATCGGAGGCGACGGTGCGCGGCTCGGTGAAGCGGATGATCTCGTGGACGGAGCCGATCGGGAGGGCGTACTCCTCGCTCCCGAGCGAGAACACGACCAGCTGCTGTGAAGTGAGTTCGGACATGTCGCTCCGGGGATTCGGCATTCCCGGGCGCATCTTGAGGGCGCTAGGCGGCCGGGATCCGGACCACGAAGCGGGCGCCGCGGCCGTCGAGCGGCTCCTCGAGCCGGACGCTGCCGCGGTGCGACTGGGCGACCGCCCGGACGATCGACAGGCCGAGGCCGGACGAGCCGCTGTGCTCGCCCGAGCCGCGGTAGAAGCGCTCGAACACCTTCTCGCGCATGTCGATCGGGATCCCCGGCCCGTCGTCCTCCACGGCGAGCACCACCTCGCCGTTGCGGCCCTCCACCGTGGCCTCGACCGCGGTGCCGGGATCGGTGTGGCGCAGCGCGTTCTCCATCAGGTTGAGGACCAGCCGGTGGAGCTCGTCGCGGGCGCCGTCGACGCGTGCCCCGGCGGGGGCGGAGACGGAGATCTCGTGGCCGCCGGCGACGGGCTCGAGCTCGGCGGCGGCGTCGGTGACGATCTCGGAGAGGTCGACCGGCATGTGCGGCGCCTGGCGGCCGGCGTCGGCGCGGGCGAGCAGCAGCAGGTCCGCCACCAGGCGGCGCATGCGGCGCGAGGAGCGGAGCGCGGAGGCCGCGGCCTCGCGCTGCTCGCCGGCCAGCTCCTCCTCGAGCAGCTCCAGGTTGGCCAGCACGGAGGTCAGCGGCGTGCGCAGCTCGTGCGACGCGTCGGCGACGAACTCGCGCTGGCGCAAGAGCGAGGCCTCGGTCTCGCCGCGGGCGGCGTCCAGCGCCGCGAGCATCGCCTCCAGCGTGCGCGCCAGCTCGGACACCTCGTCCTCGGCCTCGGGGTGCGGGATCCGCTCGGACGGGTCGCGGGACTGCTCGATCCGGCGCGCGGCCGCCGTGAGCTGCGCGATCGGCTCCATCGCGCGCCGCGCGGTGGCCAGGCCGGCGAGCAGCGCCAGCAGGGCGCCGCCGAGCACGCCGAACGCGAGGAAGACCTTGACGCGGTTCGCGGTGTCCTGAACGTCGGAGATCTGGCGCGCGTACTGGAGCGCCCACGGCTGCGAGCCCTGGACCTCCACCTGGCGGGTCTCCACGCGCCAGCCGTCGATCTCGGCGGTCCGCACCAGCGGCGGCCCGAAGTCGGGCGCGTGGACGGTCTCGAAGCCCACGAGGTCGTCCGCCGTGATGACCCGGATGGCGGCGCCCGAGGAGGACGCGAAGTCGTCGAGGTCGATCGTTCCCGGCACCGGCCGCACGACCGGGTTGCCGGCGCGGTCGTAGTCGAGCCGCAGGCGCGCCTGCCGCTCGAGCCGGTCGGCGCTGGAGGACACCTCGCGGCGGAAGTCGTCGTGGATCTGGCGCGTGGTGAGGATGCCGACGATCACGGCGAAGCCGCACAGGATCACCAGCGTCAGGGCCGCGGAGCCGCCGGCGAGGCGCCAGCGGATCGGCAGCCCTCTATACGCGGAGGACGTAGCCCGCGCCGCGGACCGTATGGAGGAGTCGAGGCTCCCCACTGGCTTCCAGCTTCCTTCGCAGGTTGGACACGAAGACCTCGATCGTGTTCGTGATCGAGAACGGGTCGTAGCCCCACACCTCGTCGAGCAGCTTCTGGCGGCTGATCACGAGGCGCTCGTTGCGCATCAGGTACTCGAGCAGCTCGAACTCGCGCTGCGTGAGGTCGATCTGCCGGTCCCCGCGCGTCACCTCGTGGGTGTCGGGGTTGAGCATCAGGTCGCCGACGCGGAGCGGGGCCATGCCGCGCGGGGGCCGCCGCCGCAGCAGCGCTCTGAGGCGCGCGAGCAGCTCCTGCCGCTCGAACGGCTTGACCAGGTAGTCGTCGGCGCCGACGTCGAGGCCCTCGACGCGGGACTCCACCGCGTCGCGGGCGGTGAGGATCAGGATCGGCACGTCGTCGCCGTCCTCGCGCAGGCGGCGGGCGACGTCGATGCCGTCGAGGCGGGGAAGCCCGAGGTCCAGCACGATGAGGTCGGGCAGGAACGCGTGCGCCTCGTCGAGCGCCTGGACGCCGTCGGACGCGAGCTTGACGTCATAGCCGTCCAGGCGCAACGAGCGCTGCAGGACGTGGGCGATCTCGGCGTCGTCCTCGACGACGAGCACGCGGACTTGGCGGTCGGACGCTTCCATCGCCGCTGATGGTACGGCGATGCAGAGCGTTTGCGGGATCTGTTCAGCGTGGGTTTATCCGGCGGCCCGCCGCTGCGGCGGGCCGCCGGGGAAGGTCAGCCGCTCTCCGTCGTCACGACGAAGTTGTCGAACGAGCCGCTCGCGCCCTGGCCGAACAGCCGCGCCGAGCCGGCGGGGCCGGGGCCGACCGGGATCGAGACGCTCAGCTCCGGCGAGTCGGGATGCTGGTAGGGGAAGGCGTCGAGCAGGCTGAACAGCCCGTGCCCGATCGCGAACGAGGAGATCTCGTCGTACAGGAGGTCTCCCTGCCCGTTCGACGGGTAGGTGACGAAGGGGACGCCCTGGACGTCGAGCGGGATGCCGACGTTGTCCACGTGCGCGACCTTCTTGCCGTCGAGGAAGTAGTCGACCATGGCATTGGTGCGCTTGCGCGTGTAGCGGATGTCGACGCTGTGCGAGACGCCCGCCTTGATCGGCAGTTCCTTGATGATCTGCGTGTACATGAGGTCCCGGCCGACGTGGACGGCGCCGGGGCAGTTCGGGTTGTCCGTGTTGCCGGTGACGTTGGTCGGCAGCCGCTCGATCAGCGGGAAGGCCGTGTCCTCGGCCAGGAACCAGTCGAACAGCTGGCCGGTGCAGAAATCGACCATGTTGAGCACGACCCCCGCCTGCTGGCCCTCGAGGACGGTCGCGTGGTAGTCCGGCGGCGACGGCGGCGCCAGCGGATCGGTCCAGGTGAACGGCCCTCCGAAGATGCCGTTCTGGGTGAGCCCGGAGATCGTCCCGGGCGTGGACGCCGCGATGTCGGCCGAGAAGGTCACCGATCCGGTCGCCGGCACCGGGAACGCGGCGTTCGAGATCGCGATGTACTTGAGGTGGTCGAACACGCTGAAGTCCGCGCCCTGGGTGAAGGGCACGGCACTGACGGAGAACCGCTTGCCCGCGAACGACCGGGTGTCGCTGTTCTCCATCTCGATCAGCCCGAACGGGTTCGACCACTTGGCGCTGTAGTCGTCCAGCGAGTAGCCGGGCTTGTTGAACGTGTCGTACGCGACCGTCGTCTTGGCGGCGTGGGCAGTCGTGCCGCCGGCCGCACCGACCATGCACGCGCAGACCACCGCGAGCATCGCCCGTTTCCTTCCCGTCATTGGGTCCTCTCCTTGAGGTGTGGGAACGGCAGCGACGCGTCGTGCCCGGCAACCCTATTCGGTTTGTGCGGATCGGCGCAAGCCTGGCCGGCAGGAGGCGGGGGACGCGTGTCGAAGGGATGGCGGCCACATGCCCGCCTCGAAGAAGCGCAAGCCGCGAGCCCGCCGCCCGTCACCCCTGGCCTGGCCCGGCCTGCCGAAGCTCGAGCAGCGGCACCTCGACCTCCTCGGCCTCGGCCTCGTCGCCGCAGCGGTGTTCTTCGCGTTCCTGATCTACCTGGAGTGGGACGGCGGCGAGGCCGGCACCCGGGCGGTCGACGGCCTGCGGAGGCTGCTCGGCGCCGTCCACTACGGCGTCCCGGTGGCGCTCCTGGCGACCGGCGCGATCCTCGTCCTGCGGCCGATGCTGCCGGCCGTGCGCCCGTTCCGCTCCGGCGGGCTGTGCCTGTTCCTCGCGCTCTCGCTCGGCCTGGCCGCGGGCACGCTCGGGCTCGGGCCGGGCGGCGACGCCGTGCACTGGGATCCCGACTGGGTGCGCCCGCGCGGCGGGCTGGCGGGGGAGGGCCTGTACTGGGGCGTCTCCACCGCGCTCGGCGTGGTCGGCTCGCACATCATCGCCGTCTTCCTGTTCACCGCCGCGGTCCTGCTGCTCACCGGCGCGTCGATCGCCGGCGTGGTCAAGGCGACCACCGACTCGGTGTCGAGCACGACGCGCGACATGCGCGCCGCCGTCCAGCGGCGCCGGGCGACCGAGGAGCTGGCCGCGCTGGAGGCGGCGCCCGAGCCGCGGATTTCGCGCGGCACGCCGCCGGCCGAGACCGTGGTCTGGGAGGGAGTGGAGCCCGAGCCGTTCGAGCCCTTCGAGCCGGAGCCCGACCCGGAGCCGGAGGAGGTCGTCGAGGAGCCGCGGCTGGCCGAGGACCCGGAGACCGACGAGCCCGGCGTCACGCGAGCTTCCACCCGTAACGTCGCCGAAGGCGAGCGCGTCAGCGATCGCCTGGCAGGCGAAACCGATTTGACGCCGCAAGGCCGCTACCGCCCATCGGTCACGGAGTCGCCCGACTTCGTATGGACTGTGCCGGATCCGGCCTCTTTGAAGCGCTCGTCGGAGGAGGCGGCGCGGCCGGACACCGCCGGGCAGGAGAAGACCGCGGCCCAGCTCGTCGAGGCGCTCGGGCACTTCGGCGTCGAGGCGCGGGTGATCGGCAAGGTCGCCGGCCCGCACATCACGCGCTACGAGCTGCGGCTCGCGCCGGGCACGAAGGTCGGCAAGGTCGCGCAGCTCAAGGACGACCTCGCCTACGCGCTGGCGGCCTCGGACATCCGCATCCTGGCGCCGATCCCGGGCAAGCAGGCGGTCGGCGTCGAGGTCCCGAACGCGCGCCGCCGGATCGTCCACCTCGGCGACGTCTACCAGGCGCCGCCCTCGGATTGGTCCCCGTTGACGGTCTGGCTCGGCAAGGACGTCGCGGGCCGCGCGATCGGCGCCGACCTGGCGAAGATGCCGCACCTGCTCGTGGCCGGCACCACGGGCGCCGGCAAGTCGGGCTGCGTCAACGCGATGCTGTCCTCGGTCCTGCTGCGCGCCACGCCGCACGACGTGCGGATGGTGCTCGTCGACCCCAAGCAGGTCGAGCTCACGCACTACGACTCGATCCCGCACCTGCTCACGCCGGTCATCACGTCGCCGCGCAAGGCCGCGACGGCGCTGCAGAACCTCGTGCGCGAGATGGAGCAGCGCTACTCCTACATGTCCTTGGCGCGGACACGGACGTTGACGGATCTGAACGCCGTCCGGGTCCGGCGCGGCGAGGCGCCGCTCCCGTACGTGCTGTGCGTGATCGACGAGCTCGCGGACCTGATGATGGTCGCGCCCGCCGACGTCGAGGACTCGATCATCCGGATCGCCCAGAAGGCGCGGGCGGTCGGCATCCACATGGTGCTCGCCACGCAATCCCCGCGCGTGGACGTGATCACGGGCATGATCAAGGCGAACGTGCCGTCGCGGATCGCGTTCGCGGTGTCGTCGCAGACCGACTCCCGCGTGATCCTCGACCAGAACGGCGCCGAGACGCTGCTGGGCGCGGGCGACATGCTGTTCTCGCCGGTCGGCTCGTCGCGCCTGCAGCGGATCCAGGGCGCGTTCATCGACGAGTCCGAGATCGCCTTGCTGACGGAGGCCTGGCGGCGGCAGGGCGAGCCGGAGTTCCACGAGGAGCTGCTCGTGGAGGTCGAGGAGGAGGCCACCTCGGAGGGCGGCGAGGACGGCTTCGATCCCGACGAGGACCCGCTCCTGGCCGACGCGATCCGGCTCGTGGCCGAGATGCAGACGGCGTCGACCTCGATGCTGCAACGACGCTTGCGGCTCGGGTACACGCGTGCGGGACGGCTGATCGACATGCTCGAGCGACGCGGCGTGATCTCGGGCTACGAGGGCTCCAAGCCGCGCCAGGTGCTCATCAGCGAGGGCGACGTCCCGCGCGTGCTGGCCGCGCTGGGAGAGCAGCCGGTCCGCGTGCTGGACGAGGAAATCCCTGAGTAGCCTCTCCTGGGCTCATGCCAGAGATCGGCGAGACGCTGCGCGAGGCGCGGATGCGCCGGCGGATCGACATGACGGAGGTCGAGACCGCGACCAAGATCCGCGGCAAGTACCTCCGTGCGCTGGAGAACGAGGAGTGGGACCTGCTGCCGGGACCCACGTTCGTCAAGACGTTCCTGCGCACCTACGCCGAGTACCTGGAGCTCGACCCGCGGCTGCTGGTGGAGGAGTACCGCCAGCGCTATGAGCGCCCGTCGACGCAGGACCTCACGCCGTTCGCGGCGGCCCGGGGGCGGCGCGGGCGGACGGGGCGCCGGCGGCGCCGGCTGGCGGCGATGGGCCCGGTACTCGTGCTCGCCGGCGGCGTGGCGCTGCTGCTTGCGTTCCTGTGGCTGCTGGGGACGCTGCCGGGGCGCGACGAGGGGTCGGTCGAGCCGAACCAGGTGCGCGGGGAGGCCCCGACGCCGTCTCCGGAGGGCGGAGGCGGGGACGGCTCGGCGGAGGAGCGACCGCGCGAGCGCGAGCCGGACCGGCGGCCGCAGCGGGTGCGCCTCCAGCTGATCGCCTCGGCTCCCGTGTACGTGTGCGTGGTCGACGCCCGGGGGCGCCAGGTGATCGACGAGGAGACGCTGGCGGCCGACACGACGACGCGGACGCTCAGGAGCCGGAGGTTCCTGACCAACTTCGGCAACGACAACGTGCGGATGCGCGTGAACGGCAAGACGTACCGCGTGGCGCCGAGCGCCGACCCGGTCGGCTACGAGCTGCTGCCCGGCCGCCGCCCGAAGCGGCTGTCGGACGACCGCCGCCCGGACTGCTCGTCGTGACCGTGCGCGCCGGCATCGTCGTGACCGGCACCGAGGTGCTGTCGGGGATCATCCGCGACGACAACGGGCCGTGGCTGTCCGAGCGGCTGCGTCGCTTGGGGGTGGAGCTGGCGCACGTGATGGTGGTCGGCGACCGCCCGGCCGACCTTCGCGCGGCGCTGGACTTTCTCTCGGGACTCGATCTCGTGATCACGACCGGCGGTCTCGGCCCGACCGCGGACGACCTGACGGCCGAGGTGGTGGCCGGGTTCGCGGGGCGGCCGCTGGAGCTGGACCCGGGGCTGGAGGAGCGGATCTGGGCGATCGTCAGCGCGCTGCGGGGGCGCTGGAGGGACGTCGACGACGCGGCCCTGCGGGCCGGCAACCGCAAGCAGGCGCTGGTGCCGCGGGGCGCGACGGTGCTCGAGCCGGTCGGGACCGCTCCCGGCCTGGTCGTGCCCGTCGACGGCGGGCCGATGGTGCTCGTGCTGCCCGGCCCGCCGGGCGAGCTGCAGCCGATGTGGGAGACCGCGGTCGAGATGCCTGGGCTGCGTCAGCTGCTCGCGCGGGCGGGCACCTTCGAGCAGCGCATCATGCGGATCACGGGGGTGCCGGAGTCCCAGCTCGCGCAGGTGCTGCGCGAGCTCTCGCCTCCGGGTTCGCTGGAGATCACGACGTGCCTGCGGCGCGGGGAGCTGGAGATCGCCACGGTCTTCGATCCGGGCGCTGCCGGGTCCTACGAGGCGCTGGAGTCGGCGATCGTCGAGCGGTTCGGCGAGCGGGTGTTCTCGCGCGACGGGTCGACGATCGACGACATCGTGGCGGCGCTGCTGCTCGGGCCGCCGGTGCGGACGGTGGCGGTGGCCGAGTCGTGCACCGGGGGGTTGATGGCGGGCCGCCTCACGGACCGCGCGGGGTCGTCGGCGTACGTGCTCGGCGGCGTGGTGGTGTACTCGAACGAGGCGAAGGTGCGGATGGCGGACGTGCCGGCCGAGCTGATCTCGTCGTTTGGAGCGGTCTCGCCGGAGGTGGCGGCCGCGCTCGCGGCGGGTGCGGCGCGCCGGTTCGACGCGGCACTGGGGGTCGGGGTCACCGGCATCGCGGGTCCGGGTGGGGGGACGCCCGAGAAGCCCGTCGGGACGGTGTGCGTCTGCGTGGGGGACGCCGCGGGGGCGGTCCTCATCGAGCGCACCGTCCGGCTCCCGGGAGACCGAGCCACGGTCCGCGAGCGCACGACCACGCTGGCGATGCACCTCCTCCGCCGGGCGCTCCTCGGAGACGCCGCCCGACCTTCCTCCGCCGCGTGACCGCCGACCCGCCCGGCCTGAGTTCGTCCGGCTCGCCCCGCGCCGACCCGCCCGGCCCGAGTTCGTCCGGCTCGCCCCGCGCGATCTCGTCCGGCGCCGCCGACACCCTGCGGCTCTTCGTCGCGCTCGAGCTGCCGCCCGCGGCGCGCTCCGCCCTCGTCGCGTTTCGCGACGCGGCCGCGGACCCGGACATCTGGCGACCGGTCCGGGAGGACGCGCTCCACCTGACGCTCGCGTTCCTGGGTCGCCGCCCCGCCAACGACGTCGCCGCCGTCGAGGACGTCCTGCGCGCGGCGGGCGGCACCGCGCCGCGGCTCGCGCTCGCCGGCGCCGTCCTGCTCCCGCCCCGCCGCGCCCGCGTCCTGTGCGCGGCGCTGGACGACCCCGACGGGACGCTGGCCGAGCTCCAGGCGCGTGTCAGCGACGGACTCGCCGCCGTCGGCGTCTACACGCCCGAGAAGCGGCCATTCCGCGCGCACGCCACGGTCGCCCGCCTGCGTCCCCGCGCCCGCGCGCCCCGGACGGTCTCCGTCGAGCCCGAGTCGCTCGAGTTCCGCGGCGAGGCGCTCACCCTGTTCGAGTCGCGCCTGCACCCGCACGGCGCCCGCTACGAGCCACTCGTGCGACTGAATCTGCACTGATTCGTCACTTCTGCGCCTTGTTCCGTGACACGCCTCGCGGAAGGCTGCGGTTTCCGTCCGGCCCGCCTTCCCAACGGCCCTCCGGTTCCGTCCGGCCCGCCTTCCCAACGGCCCCCCGGTTCCGTCCGGCCCGCCTACCAAGCTGTGGAACTCGTGACTAGATCGCAGGAGACAAGATGAGCGCACCGCAGGACGCCAAGGACGCAAAGGCGCGCGACGCTGCCCTGCAGGGCGCGCTCGCGCAGATCGAGCGCCAGTTCGGCAAGGGCACCGTCATGCGCATGGGCGACGAGGGCGCCCAGGTGAAGGTCGATGCGATCCCCACGGGCGCCCTGTCGCTCGACCTCGCGCTCGGCATCGGCGGCATGCCGCGCGGCCGCATCGTGGAGGTCTTCGGCCCCGAGTCCTCGGGCAAGACGACGCTGGTCTACCACGTCATCGCCGAGGCCCAGAAGCTCGGCGGCGTCTGCGCGTTCATCGACGCCGAGCACGCGATGGACCCGCTGTACGCCAAGAACCTCGGCGTGAACATCGACGAGCTGCTCGTCTCGCAGCCCGACTACGGCGAGCAGGCCCTCGAGATCGCCGACATGCTCGTCCGCTCGGGCGCGGTCGATCTCGTGGCGGTCGACTCGGTGGCCGCGCTCACCCCACGCGCCGAGCTCGAGGGCCAGATGGGCGACCAGACGGTCGGCGTCCAGGCGCGCATGATGTCCCAGGCCATGCGCAAGCTGGCCGGCAACCTGAACCGCACCCAGACCCTCTGCCTGTTCGTCAACCAGATCCGCGAGAAGGTCGGCGTCATGTTCGGCTCGCCGGAGACGCAGCCGGGCGGTCGGGCGCTGAAGTTCTACTCCTCCCAGCGGCTCGACATCCGGCGCATCGAGACGCTCAAGGAGGGCACCGAGGCGGTCGGCAACCGCGTCCGCGTGAAGGTCGTCAAGAACAAGGTCGCGGCTCCGTTCCGCCAGGCGGAGTTCGACATCGAGTTCGGCAAGGGCATCTCCAGCGCCGGCTGCATCCTCGACCTCGGGCTCGAGCACGGCATCGTCGCGAAGTCCGGCTCGTTCTTCTCGTACGGCGACGAGCGGCTCGGCCAAGGCCGCAACAACGCCAAGGCGTACCTGGACGAGCACCAGGAGGTCGCCAAGGAGATCGAGGCCAAGGTCTACGAGGTGCTCGGCCTCGGGGACCAGGACCTCGTGCAGCCGATCGAGCGCGACGAGGACGCGCCGCCCGTCCCGGAGATCGCCGCTGCCTGATCATCAGCCGCCGCCGGAGCGGTCGCCCGATCCCGAGGTGCGCCTCCAGCACGCCCGCGACGTCGCGTGGCGGGCGCTCAACCGGCGCGACCACACAGTCGCCGAGCTGGCCCGGATCCTGGCCCGCAAGCGGGCCGAGCCGGCGGTCATCGACGCCGTCGTCGGCGAGCTCTGCGAGCAGGGGTACCTCGACGACGCGCGCTTCGCCCACCGCTTCGCCGAGGATCGCCGGCGGCTCGACGGCTGGGGCGCGGAGCGTATCGAGCAGCGGCTGCGCGCCCTCGGGGTGGCCGGCGAGCACGTCCAGGCCGCCGTGTCCACCCAGGACCACGAAGGCGAGCTCGAGGCGGCGCTCGCGCTCCTGCGCCGCCGCTTCCCCGCCCCGCCGGCCACGCCACGGGACTGCGAGCGCGCGCTCGGGATGCTCGTCCGCAAGGGCTACGAGCTCGAACTGGCGCACGACGCCATCCGCCGCCATTCCGGCGTCCCGGCCTTCGAATGATGCCACCCTGATTGCGCGCAGCCCGCGGCGGTACTACGATCCGGAGCAGCGACAGGTCGAGCCACGACGGCTCGTGAAAACCCAGCAAATCCACAACTTCCAAGCGGAAGCGGCAGCTTCAGTGAAGACGGCAACCCAGAACGAACCCAGCGGACGATCAGGCACCGCATCCGGGCGGGCGCGCCCGGCAGAACCGACCCAACACCGCACCACAGCCGCCATCTGAAGGGGGCGGCCGCCGGTCGCCTTCCTGCTCGTTTCCTCCGCTGACAGCCGAGGCAAGGCTCGGCCTGCCGCCTTTGACCCAGAGGTAGCTGAGCTCGCGTCACTCCCGTCAGGGCGTGGCGCCGGGGAGAGGAAACGCAATGGAAATCGTGATCGCGGGGGTTGTCGTGGCCCTGGGCTTGGTGGTCGCGGCAGTTCTGCTGACGAAGCGCGCGCCCGCGCCGAGCGTCGCGACCGGTCAGGCGAAGGCCTCGCCGGTCCGCGTCGCGCCCGAGGCGCCCGCCGCCCGCGCCGAGACGACCCGCAAGGAGGAGCGGCTCCACAACCGCGAGGAGGCGCTCGAAGCCCGCGTCGCCGAGCTCACGGAACGGGAGCGGCGCCTGTCCGAGAAGGAGCGCCAGGTCGACGAGGTGCGCGAGAAGCGCATCCGCCAGCTCGAGCAGACCTCCGGCCTGCCGGCCTCGAAGGCCAAGGCGATGCTCATGAAGGAGCTCGAGGACCAGGTGCGGCACGAGTCCGCCCGGCGGCTGCGCGCGATCGAGGAGGAGACCAAGCGCGACGCCGAGCGCCGCGTCCGCAACATCCTGTCCGTCGTGATGCAGCGCCTGGCGGCCGGTCATGCCGCCGAGACGACGGTGTCCGTCGTCCAGCTCCAGGCCGACGACATGAAGGGCCGCATCATCGGCCGCGAGGGTCGCAACATCCGCGCCCTCGAGCACCTCACCGGCGTCGACTTCATCATTGACGACACGCCGAACGCGGTCATCCTCTCGGGCTTCGACGGCGTCCGCCGCGAGATCGCCCGCATGACGCTCGAGAAGCTGCTCCAGGACGGCCGCATCCACCCGGCCCGGATCGAGGAGACGTACTACCAGGCGAAGTCCGAGCTCGAGAGCCACATCGCCGAGTCGGGCGAGCAGGCGTGCTTCGACGCCAACGTCCAGGGCCTCGACGCCGAGATCACGAAGATCCTCGGCCGGCTCAAGTACCGGACCTCGTACGGCCAGAACGTGCTCGCGCACTCGGTGGAGTGCGCCCACCTGGCGGCGATGATGGCCGACGAGCTCGGCGCCTCGGCGAAGACGGCGCGGCGCGCGGCGCTGCTGCACGACATCGGCAAGGCCGTCTCGCACGAGGTCGAGGGCCCGCACGCGCTGGTCGGCGGCGATCTGGCGCGGCGCCATGGGGAGACCGAGGCGGTCGCCCACGCCATGGAGGCGCATCACAACGAGGTCGAGCCGCAGACGATCGAGGCCGTCATCGTGCAGGCCGCGGACGCGCTGTCGGGCGCCCGGCCGGGCGCGCGCGGCGAGTCGCTCGAGCAGTACGTCAAGCGCCTGCGCGACCTCGAGCAGATCGCGACCCGCCACGAGGGCGTCGACAAGGTCTACGCGATGCAGGCCGGTCGCGAGATCCGCGTCATGGTCCTGCCGAACGCGCTCGACGACGACGGCACCGTCCTGCTCTCCCACGAGATCGCCCGCGAGATCGAGCAGGAGCTCGAATACCCTGGTCAGATCAAGGTCACGGTCATCCGGGAGTCGAGAGCCACGGACTACGCCCGATGAGATTGTTCCGCCGCCGCCGCGACGCCATGGAGCTCTGGCGCGCCGATCTGCCGGAGACCTTCCGCTGGTCCGCCGAGCCCGAGTTCCACCATGCGCCCGACCTCGATCCCTCCCAGGTCGGCATCCCCGACCGCGTCGGCATGCTCGGCAAGCCGCTGCCGAAGTCGAAGGGAGCGATCACCGGGCACGCGGGCGGCGGCGGCGCGGGCGTCTCGCACCACGACGGCAACTGACCCGCTCTCGCCGCGCACCTGTCGCGCGGTGAACCGCATGACGCGCCAGCCGGGCCCGGTCAGGCGCTCATCGTGTCCGAGAACCTGATCTCGCGTAGCCGCCCCACGCGAAACCTCACCCCCTCACGACCCTCCCTCGATACCCTCCAAACCGCTGTGAAGCGCTTCCACGTGACCACGTTCGGCTGCCAGATGAACGAGCACGACTCGGAGCGGATGAAGGGCATGCTCGAGTCGCTGGGCTACGCCGAGGTGGTCGAGCGCGCCGACGCCGATCTCATCCTCTTCAACACCTGCTCGATCCGCGAGAAGGCCGACGAGCGCTTCGTCGCCCACCTCCACGAGGCCAAGGCGCTCAAGCGCAAGGACCCCGAGCGGGTCATCGGGGTCGGCGGCTGCTGGGCGCAGTCCGTCAAGGAGCAGGTCTTCCGCAAGTTCCCCTTCGTCGACGTCGCCTTCGGCCCCGGCCAGGTCCACAAGCTCGCCGAGTTCCTGACCAGCGACAGCCTCACCGCCCAGGGCTACTTCGAGTTCGAGGGCTTCACCGGCCACCTACCGGCCAAGCGCGGCCGCGACTTCCAGGGCTGGGTGCAGATCTCGGCCGGCTGCAACATGAAGTGCGCGTTCTGCATCGTCCCTTCGACGCGCGGGCGCGAGGTCTCCCGCCCGCTCGAGGAGCTCGTCGCGGAGATCGAGGCGCTCGCCGCCGACGGGGTCCGCGAGGTCACCCTGCTCGGCCAGAACGTCAACTCGTACGGCATCCGGCTGCGCCCGCAGCCGCGCCGCTTCTCGGAGCTCCTGGCCGCCGTGGACGCGATCGAGGGCATCGACCGCATCCGCTACACGAGCCCGCATCCCGCGCACATGCGCGAGGACGTGATCCGCGCGCACGCGGAGCTGCCGAGCGTCTGCGAGCACATCCATCTCCCGCTGCAGTCGGGCTCGAGCCGCATCCTCAAGGCGATGCGCCGCACGTACGACCGCAGCCGGTACATGGACCGCGTCGCGCTGATCCGCGAGCACGTGCCCGACTGCGCGCTGACCACCGACATCATCATTGGCTTCCCGGGGGAGACCGAGGCGGACTTCGGGGAGACGCTCGAGGTCGCCGAGGAGGTCGGATACGACGGCGCCTTCACGTTCATCTACTCGCCTCGCCGCGGCACCGAGGCGGCGGGGTTCACCGACGACTTCGTCCCGCACGAGGTGGCGGTCGAGCGTATGGAGCGGCTAGTCGAGGTCGTCCAGCGGCGCGCGCGCGAGCGGGCGCAGCGGTTCGTCGGCCGCACGCTGGACGTGCTCGTCGAGGGCACCTCGCGGACCGACGCCAGCCGCGTCCGCGGCCGCACCCGCCACAACAAGGTCGTCAACTTCGACGGCCTCGCGGCGCCGGGCGAGATCGTCCCGGTCGAGATCACGGCGGCGACCAGCCAGACCCTCACCGGGGAGCTCTCGCTCCTGGCACGCGCCGCAGGCTGATCTTCCTTCCGTCGTTCCCATGTGCGAACATATGTTCGTGCGCTGGGATTCCCAGTCGGTCGAGATCGAGCACGACGCCCGCCTGCCGGGCTTCTCGGACGACGTCGTCATCCGCCGGTTCAACGCCCCGGAGGCGCTCGACACACGCTTCCACGAGATCCGGACCAAGTCCGCGATCAACCGCGTACCGCAGATTTCGCGAGTCCCGTTCGAGTGGACGATCAATCCATATCGCGGCTGCAGCCATTCATGCACCTACTGCGCCTCAGGCGATACTCGCGTCCTGATGGGTGACGGGAGTCACCGTGAATTGCGAGATCTGAGGGTTGGCGACGAGATCTACGGCACCCAGCAGCAGGGGGTGTATCGCCGGTTCACACGAACGCTGGTACTCGCCCATTGGTCCTCGATCAAACGCGGCTACCGGGTGACACTCGCCGATGGCACCGAACTCGTCGCGAGCGGTGACCACCGATTTCTGACGCGGCGTGGGTGGAAGCACGTGACGGGCACGGAGCAAGGTGGCACGCGCAGGCCGCACCTCACGATCGGCGGCAAGCTCCTCGGTGTCGGGACGTTTGCCGATCTCCCCGAGCACGACTGGGATTACCAGGTCGGATATCTCTGCGGGATGGTCCGCGGCGACGGTCACGTCGGCTCGTACGCGTACGAGGATCGTCGTGGTCGCGGCCGTGTGGGACTGATCCATACGTTCCGACTGGAGCTCGCCGATCGCGAAGCGCTCGAGCGCACGCGCAGTTTTCTGGACGCCATCGGCGTGTCCACGCGCGAGCGTCGCTTCTCGGCCGCGACCGCGACTCGCCGCGAGATGAACTCAATCGCCGCGAGCAGCTACCAGCGGGTCGAGCGCATTCGCGCGGTGATCCAGTGGCCCCGCACGCCGTCGGACAATTGGCGGAAGGGATTCCTCGCAGGCATCTTTGACGCGGAGGGCTCCTGCTCGTACCACGCGCTTCGGATTTCCAACGCCGATCAGGAGATCATCGACCAGATCGCGGCATCCCTCGCCCACTTCGGCTTCGACTACGTCATCGAACCGCCTCGTACGAACGGCGTGAAATGTGTCCGGCTCCGCGGCGGACTAGTCGAGCGCCTTCGGTTCTTCCACCAGACCGGGCCGGCGATCACACGCAAGCAGGATCTCGAAGGTCACGCGATCAAGACCGACGCGGATCTGCGCGTGATCTCGATCGAGCCGCTACCCGGGGCCATGCGCCTCTACGACATCACGACCGGCACGGGCGACTTCATCGCCGACGGCGTGGTCAGCCACAACTGCTTTGCCCGCCCGACGCACGAGTACCTCGACTTCAACGCGGGGCGGGACTTCGAGAAGGAGATCATCGTCAAGGTCAACGTGCCGGAAGTGCTGCGGGCCGAGCTCGCGCGGCCTTCGTGGGGCGGCGGGCACATCGCGATGGGCACGAACACCGACCCGTACCAGTGGGTCGAGGGCCGCTACAAGCTGATGCGCGGCATCTGGGAGGCGATGCGCGACTTCGCGAACCCGTGCTCGATCCTCACGAAGTCACCGCTGCTGCTGCGCGACAAGGATCTGCTGCTGGAAGTCGCCGAGCGGACCAAGGTCAGCGCGTGCCTGTCGGTCCCGACGCTCGACGAGAAGGCGTGGCGGGCCACCGAGCCGCACACGCCGCACCCGCGGGCGCGGCTCGAGGCGGTCGCGGAGCTGAACCGGATCGGCATCCCCACTGGCATCCTCATCGCGCCCCTGATGCCCGGGATCAACGACGCGCCGGAGCACGTGAAGCGGATCGTCGAGCTGGCGACCGAGGCCGGCGCGGTCCACATCGGCGGCCAGACGCTGTTCCTGCGCGGATCGGTGAAGGAGATCTTCTTCGACTGGCTGCGGGAGCACCGGCCTGACCTGCTCGAGCGCTACGAGCGGCTGTACGCGAACGGTGCCTACCTGCCCGCCGACGAGCGGCGCACGATCGAGCTGGCCGCCGGCGCGCCGTGGGCCCGCCGCCGGTACGCCAACCGATTCCGCCACCGCGGCGAAGCGCGCCGTCCCGCGTCCGCGGAGCGGCAGGAGGTGAGGCCCGCGCAAGGCTCGCTCTTCTGACAGCGCACGAGTCGTTGCAGGCGTGGCGCACGAGTCGTTGCAGGCGTGGCGCACGAGTCGTTGCGGGCCCGGTCGCACGGGTCGTTGCAGGCAGACCGCGGGCGCCCCGCATCGTGCGGGATCGGAGCGTGACGAGCGGCACAGACCGTGCGATGAACCTGAAACCGGGTACGCGGACGCGTGTTGCCTGACCCGATGCCACGTTTTCGCCGTCCGAACATGCCGCTCGCCTCCTGGCGGGCGCGGGGCTTGACGCTGCAGACCGCGCAGAAGGCCCGACGGGCCAAGCGGGAGATGATCGTCGTCATCCCGCTGCTGTCGGTCACGCTGTACGCGTATCTCCGCCGCGAGGAGCTGTTCGGCGTCGACACGCCGGTGCGGGTCGGCGCGGCGATCGTGATGGTCGTGCTGGGCTGGGCGCTGGCGCGCGACCTCGGCCGCTTCACGGCACCGGCCCTGTTCCGGCGGATGGACCCTGCCACGGCGGGCACGGTCGGGTTCCTGATCCGGCTCGTGTTCATCGGCGCCGCCGCGTTGTTCGCGCTGCGCGTCGCCGGGCTGCAGCCGGAGACGCTGGCCGTCGGCGGCGCGATCACGGCCGTCGTCCTCGGTCTCGCGGCGCAGCAGACGCTCGGCAACCTGATCGCGGGCACCGTGCTGATCTCGGCGCGGCCGTTCAAGGTCGGCGACCGCGTCCGGCTCCAGGCCGGCGGGCTCGCGGGGCAGATCGAGGGCGTCGTCGACTCGCTCGGCCTGCTCTACACCACGCTCGAGCAGGAGCGCGAGTCGATCATGGTGCCCAACAACGTGGTGCTCACGGCCGCGATCGTGCCGCTCCGCGAGCCGGCCGCCGTCGACTTGCGCGCCCGCCTGCGACCGGACGTCCGCCCGAGCGACCTCCAGGCGCTGCTCGAGGAGTCCGTCCAGACGCCGACCCGCTCCGAGCCCCACATCTCGCTCGAGGAGGTCGACCGCGACGAGGTGATCGTTCGCATCGCCGCGACGCCGCTCTCGGAGTCCGACGGCCCGCAGCTCGCCGACGAGGTGCTGGCCGCGATCGGCGCGGTCACGCGCCCGGACGAGGACCACGACGAGCCGGCTTCAGCCGACGACGACCAGCGCCGCCGCTACGACCCCGACACGCAGGAGTTCGACGGCTAGGCCGGCCGCGAGCGCGCCGGGCGCACGATCCCGGCCCGCCGAGATCGTGCGGTCGAGGCGGCTAGCGCTTCGCGCGCTGGCCGGTCTCCATCTGCGAGGCGATGCGGTCGGCGCCGAGCCGCCGCTGCACGTTCGCCGCCAGCTCAGGCACGAGCGAGGCGATCGTGGTTCCGAGCCGGAGGCTGAGCGGCGCCACGTCGACCTCCGCGCGGTCGTGCTCGATCGCGGAGACGACCGCCGAAGCCACGTCCTCGGGCTGCTTCGTGCCGACATAAGCCGGCAGCTTGGTGCCGGCTTCGTGGAACATGCCCGCGTCGCGGATGAAGCCCGGGAAGATCGTCGAGACGCCGACGCCACGCGGCCGCAGGTCCTCGCGGAGCCCCTGGGCGAAGCCACGCAGGCCGAACTTGGTGGCCGCGTAGATCGAGGTGCGCGGCGTCCCCGCCTTGCCGCTGAGCGACGAGATGAACACGATGTGCCCGCCGCCGCGCTCGGCCATCCCCTCGCACATGAGCCGCGCGAGCACCATCGGCGCGCGTAGGTTCACGTCGAGCGCGCGATCGATCTCCTCGACCGTGAAGGACTCGATGTGACCGCTGCCCGGGTTCGCGGCGTTCGCGACCAGGACGTCGACCGGGCCGGCCTCGTCGACGAGCCGCACGAGCGCGTCACGGTCGCTGAGGTCACACGCCACCGCCCGCCCGCCGGTCTCGGTTGCCAGCGACTCGAGCACGTCGACGCGCCGCGCCGTGAGCACGACGCGAGCTCCGCGGCGCGCGAGCGCGCGCGCGATCGCCTGCCCGAGGCCGCCGCTGGCGCCAGTGACGAGCGCGGTCCGTCCCCCGAGATTCACGCGCGACACGATGTCAGAGCGACCGCGACGATGCGCAAGCGGGGCGAGTCGGGCCGCGGGGGCGCGACGATGCGCGGTCCGGGCGCGGCGACGACGCGCAACGGGGTAAGGCAGAGCGTCGTCAGGCGAACACGGCCACGGTGGCCGTGAAGCCGTGCAGGAACGTCTCGCCGCCGACCGGGCCGATCTCGCCGACCGCGAAGAACCCCGCGGCCGGCGCGCCTCCCAGCTCGTCGTCGACGGTCTCGGCGTCGTGGTCGCTGTGGCCGAACAGCCCTCGGCCGCGGCCGTTGCACGAGAACAGGAGCGCTCCCGCCGGTTGGCGGCCGCCGAGGGCCCGCATGCGGACGCCGAGCGCCTCGCGCAGGTCGCGGTCCGCGCTCACGGCGTCGCGCGCGTGCAGCCGGACGACCTGGCCGGGCCGGACTTCGGCCGCGACCGCCACGCGGCCGGTCTCCGGGTCGGCGCCCACCAGGCCCCGCACGAGGAAGTCGCCCTGCAGGTAATCGGGCTTGTTGCTGTCCACCACGATGCCCATCAGCAGACCGCCCTGGACCAGCGCGAGGTCCTTGGCCGGCAGGGACTCGATCGTCTCGCGCAGCTTGTCGAGCGCGGGCCGGCCGGCCAGCTCGAGGATCACGTGCCCCTCGGCGGCGGTGATCGTCAGCTCCGGACCGATCGGGGCCGCGCCCTGGGACACGCACGGCAGCACCTCGACCCCGTCGAGGCGGACGCCGACAGCGCCCTCGTCGCGCACCTCGTCGCCGAAAAAGAGCGCGGTCCCGCCGCCGGCCACCCGCGCCGACGCGAGGCCGCCGACAACCGGGACCGCCGGCGCCGCCTCCGACAGCAGGCGGAGGACCGCATCGGTCGGAAAGGTCGCCGGATCGGCGAGCAGGATCGCGCCGTCGGCGCCGTCGAGCTCCGGCATCCCGGCCAGCGTGCCGGTCCCCTCCTCGAGCTCCTCCACCAGCGCGTGGAACGCGGTCGCCGAGCCGCCGTCGAGGTGCGCGGCCCAGACCGACACCGCGGTGCCGTCCTCGACCTCCCGCCGAGCCGCGATGACACCGCCGGCCGCGCAGCCGACGAGCTCCGCGGGGTCCAGCGCCTCGTTGACCGCCTCCAGCACCGCCTCCGGAGCCGCCAGGTGCGCGCCGGAGGCGAACACCACCGCGAGGTCGCACGGCTCGCCCGCGAGCGCGTCACGCGCCGTGAGCGCCGCCTCGAGCGCCCCGGCGCGCTGGTCCGGGCTCGTGGACAGGCCGGTGCCGATCCGCACAGGCATCGCGTACGACGATACTCCGCGGCTGTGCCACCGCCGCCCACCATCGTGGCGCTGTTCGGGCCGACCGGGGTCGGGAAGACCGCCGTCGCCATCGCGCTCGCCGACCTCCTGCGCGCCGACGGGGAGGACCCGGCCGCCATCAGCGCTGACGCGCTCCAGGTCTACCAGGGCCTGGAGACCCTGACCGGTGCCGCCACGCCGGCCGAGCAGGCGCGCCTCGAGCACCGGCTGCTCTCGATCCTGCCCGTGGACGCCCCGTTCAGCGCCGGCCAGTACGCGCGGCTCGCCCACCGCGAGATCGACGCGCTGCTGGCAAGCAACCGGCGACCGATCGTCGTGGGCGGCACCGGCCTGTACCTGCGAGCCGCGCTCGCCGAGCTCGACCTGCGCCCGCCGGTCCCCGCCGAGATCCGCGCGCAACGGGCGAACGAGCTCGAGATCCACGGCCCGCAACGCCTGCACGCCGAGCTCCGACACCGCGCGCCCCACGCCGCGACGATGTCGACCACCGACTCCCAGCGCATCGTCCGCGCGCTCGAGCTGCTCGACGCCGGCCACGAGCCGCCGGCGGGCGAGCAGCTGTGGACCGCCGACACCCGCCACCCGACCCTGCTCGCCGGCCTCACTATGGACCGCGAGGCCCTCAACCGCAGGATCGACGAGCGCGTCGACGAGATGGTCGCCGCCGGCGCTGCCGACGAGGTCCGCCGAGCGGCGCCGCACGCGTCCACGACCGTCCGCAAAGCGGTCGGCTTCCGCGAGCTGCTCGAGGACGACGTCGAGGCGATGAAGACCCGCACGCGCCAGTACGCCCGCCGCCAGCTCACCTGGATGCGCAAGCTCCCGAACGTCACGCTGATCGACGTCACCGACCGCACGCCCGAGGCGGTGGCGCGCGAGCTCCGCGCCAAGGCATGATGCCGTCCGTGCGCTTCGAGAAGTGGCAGGCGCTGGGCAACGACTACGTCATCGTCGAGCGGACGACGCTGAGCCCGCAGGCGATCCGGGAGCTCTGCGACCGCCACTTCGGCGTCGGCGCCGACGGCGTGCTCGCCCTCGAGCCGCCCGACGAGCCCGGCTTCGTCGCCCGCCTGCGGATCTTCAACCCCGACGGCTCGGAGGCCGAGCTGTCCGGTAACGGCGCTCGCCAGGCGATCATGTACCTCCGCCATCGCGGCTGGACCGACGCCGACACGTTCTCGATCCAGACCGTGGCCGGCGAGATCCGGCCCACGATCACGAGCCCGACCACGTGCCGCGTCGACATGGGCCGCGCCAACCTGACCTCGAAGGACTACCCGGACGGCCCGCCTGACGGCACCGGCGTCGTCGAGGGCCACGCGTTCCAGCACGTGTCGATCGGCAACCCCCAGTGCGCGATCCGGGTCGACACCACAGAGGAGCTCGAGGCGCTCGACCTGCAGGAGATCGGCCCGCGCATCGAGCACGCCCCGCAGTTCCCCAACCGCACCAACACGTCGTTCTGGACCGAGCTCGAGCCCGGGACGATCCGCGCCCGCATCTTCGAGCGCGGCGCGGGGGAGACGCTCTCGTCCGGCACCGGGGCGTGCGGGGCGGCGGTCGCGTACGTGCTGCGCGGCGGCGACTCGCGTTGCACAGTCAGGCTCGACGGGGGAGAGCTCACCGTCGACGTCGACGACTCGCTGCACATCGACCTCACCGGCTGGGCCGTCCCCGTGTTCGCAGGCGAGTTGCTCGATAGCGTGGGGGAGCGATGACCGACACCAAAGGAGCCTCCGGGACCGGCGTGGCGACGCTGGCGGGCGACCGCGTGCTGGACGTCTACTACCCCGAGCCGCGGCTCGGCGTGTGGGGCGAGGCCGGCACGCGCACGACCGGCCAGGGCGCCTACGACGATGTCCGCCGTGTCCGCACCGTGCCGGTCGAGACCTCGATCGCGTCGCTGGCCGACCGACCCGCCGATACCTACGACGCCTACCTGCGCCTCCACCTGCTCTCGCACAGGCTGATCCGCCCGCACGACGCCAACCTCGACGGCATCTTCGGCGTCCTGAACAACGTCGCCTGGACCAACCACGGTCCGGTGGACCCGGCCGCTGTCCCGCAGGTCCAGCGCCGCCTGCGCGCCGCCGGCCAGCCGCTCCAGGTCTTCTCGGTCGACAAGTTCCCGCGCATGACCGACTACGTCGTTCCCTCCGGCGTGCGGATCGCGGACGCCGACCGGGTCCGCCTCGGCGCCCACCTCGCCGACGGCACGACCGTGATGCACGAGGGCTTCGTGAACTTCAACGCCGGCACGCTCGGGCACTCGATGGTCGAGGGGCGGATCAGTGCCGGCGTGGTGGTCGGGGACGGGTCGGACGTCGGCGGCGGAGCGTCGATCATGGGGACGCTGTCCGGAGGCGGGACGACGGTGGTCTCCATCGGGGAGCGCTGCCTGCTGGGCGCCAACTCCGGCCTCGGGATCGCGCTCGGCGACGACTGCGTGGTCGAGGCCGGCCTCTACCTGACGGCCGGCGCACGCGTGTCGCTGCCCGACGGCGAGGTCGTCAAGGCCCGCGACCTGAGCGGCGCGTCCGGCCTCCTGTTCCGCCGCAACTCGCAGACCGGGGCCATCGAGGTCATGCCCCGCAGCGGCACGTGGGGCGGCCTCAACGCCGCGCTACACGCGAGTCAATAGGACGCCCGGATGGCGTCCCCCGACATCAGGGCGCCGGCCGGATGAAGGCGCGGGCAACAATTTCCGCGGCGCGCTCGCACTCCTGCAGCGTGGGGACGAGCGCGAGCCGCAGGTACCCCTCGCCGGCCGGGCCGAAGTACGAGCCCGGGGTGAGGATCACGCCCTGCTCGAGCAGCCGCTCCTGGAAGCCGTCGGGCGCGCCCTCGAGCCACAGGAAGAACGTCGCGTCGCCGCCCGCGTGCCGCAGCCCGACCGCCTCCAGCGCCGGCAGCAGCACGTCCCGCTTGGCGCGGTAGGTCTCCCGCACCGCCGCCACGTGCTCCTCGTCGCCCCACGCCGCGACCGCCGCGAGCTGCACGAACTCGGGCGGCGCCACGCCGACGTTCGGCCGGTAGCGCTTGAGCGCCGCCACCAGCTCCGGGTCGCCGGCCACGAACCCCGACCGGTAGCCCGGCATCGAGGACCGCTTCGAGAGCGTGTTGAAGACGGCGACGTTCGTGCGATCGGCCACCTGCAAGGCCGAAGCGGGCGGCTCGGCGCCGAAGTAGAGCTCCGAGTAGGCCTCGTCGGAGGCCACCACGAAGTCGTGCTCGCGCGCGAGCGCCGCCGCCCGCTCGTACAGCGACGGGGGAGCGGTCGCCGCCGTCGGGTTGTTCGGGTAGTTGAGCCACAGGATCGCGGTGCGCCGCCACACGTCGGGCGCGACACCCGCGAGATCCGGCAGGAAGCCGTCCTCCGCCCGCAGCGGCAGCTCCACCACCTCCTTGCCCGCGAACACGGCGCCCCGCTCGTAGACCGGGTAGGCGGGCTGCGGGACGACGACGAGGTCGCCGTCGAGGACCTGCGCGAGGTGGAACACCGCTTCCTTGGAGCCGAGCGTCGGCATCACCTCCGCGTCGGCATCCAACGAGACCCCGAAGCGGCGCGCGACCCAGCCCGCGATCGCGGCCCGCAGCTCCGGCAGCCCCTCCGCCAGCGGGTACCGCGACTGCGGGTCGATCGACCGCGCCAGCGCCTCGCGGATGAAGGCCGGCGTCTCCTCCCGCGGCTCGCCGATCCCGAAGTCGATCACCGGCACCCCGGCTGCCGCGAGCCGCGCCCGCGCCTCGTTCAGATGCACGAACGGGTACGCCCGCAGGCCGGTCAGGACGGGGGAGAGCCTCACGACGCGAACGCCTCGAGCACCTCGTAGCAACGGACCAGCGCCGCGACCTCGACCGACTCGTCGCGCCGGTGCGCCTGCGCCGGCGCGCCCGGCCCGAAGTTCACGGCGTCGAGGCCGGCGGCACCGAACTCCGCCACCGGCGTCCACGCCTGCTTGGGCGCCACGCGCAGGTCCCCGGCCGCGATCAGCGCCCGCGCCCGCGGATTCCCCGTGGCCACCGGCCCGGACGGCGCCAGCGAGTCGATCCGCAGCTCGCCGCCCCGGCACAGCTCCGCCAGCCGTGCCTCCGCCTCCGCCGGCGTCCGGCCTGGCGCGTAGCGGTAGTTGACGTGGCAGTCGACGTGGTCGGGGATCACGTTCTGCGCGATCCCGCCGGCGATCTGCGTGACCGACGCCACCTCGAAGAACGTCAGACCGTCGAAGTCGTGCTCCTCGCGGTCGTGCTCGGCCAGGGCGGCGATCCCGCGCGCGGCGGCGTGGATGGCGTTGTCGGCGTCCCACGGCCGCGCCGAGTGGCCGGAGCGCCCGTGGAACGTCCACGTCGCGTTGACGTTGCCGACGCAGCCGGCGTGCAGCTCGTTGTCGGTCGGCTCCATCATCACCACAAGCTCGTACTCCAGCCGCTCGCGCGCCAGCAGCGGCGCTAGCGCGCTGGCGGCGGCGGGCAGCTCCTCGCGGCCGAAGAAGAGCACGTCGAACGGCGCGCCGGCCCGGGCCAGCTCGACCATCACGGCGAGCGCGCCCTTCATGTCGCTCGCGCCGAGCCCGTGCACCCGCCCGTCCGCCACACGCCCGGGCAGGTTCTCCTGCGCCGGCACGGTGTCGAGGTGGCCGGCGAGCAGCACCGGCGCCCCGCGCCGCGCGATCACGCAGGTGTCGCCGAGGTCGGTCGCGTCGACCAGCCGTTGCACATGCGCGGCCAGGCGCGCCTCGTCGCGCGACTCGGAGGGGATGTCGACCAGCTCGAGCGCGCGGGCCCCGAGCCGCTCAGCGAGCTCGCTCACGCGGCCGCCCGTCGCTCCAGCTCCGACCGGACGAGCGGCGCGACCTCGGTCCCGAAGCGCTCGATCGAGCGCATCACGTCGGCGTGAGCGACCTCGCCGGCCGCCATCTGCGCGAGGTAGCGCTGGTGCCCGAACAGCTCGTGCTCGAAGAGGATCTTCTGCGCGACCTCCTCGGGCTCGCCGGCGGCCAGGGCGCCGCGGGGCGAGCGCAGCGCCTCGTACTGCTGGCGAGTCATCGGCGGCCAGCCGCGCTCGCGGCCGATCCGGCCCATCATCGCCATGTAGGAGGGCGCGAACTCCGCCCGGTCGTCGCCGACGAACGCGTGCGTGTTGATCGCCAGCGGGAGGTCGCGGTGGCCCGCCTCGGCGGCCGCGCGCCGGTAGAGGTCCACGAGCGGCACGAAGCGCTCGGGCTGGCCGCCGATGATCGCGAGGGTCAGCGGCAGCCCGAGCCGGCCGGCGCGGACGAACGAGGCCGGCGTCCCGCCGACCGCCAGCCACACCGGCAGCGGGTCCTGCACCGGCCGCGGGTACACGCCGGCGTCGCTGAGCGGCGCCCGGTGCCGGCCCGACCAGGTGACCCGCTCGCGCGACCGGATCTCGAGCAGCAGCTCGAGCTTCTCGGCGAACAGCTCGTCGTAGTCCTCGAGGTCGTAGCCGAACAGCGGGAACGACTCCGTGAACGACCCGCGGCCCGCCCAGACCTCCGCCCGGCCGCCGGACAGGTTGTCGACGGTGGCGAACTCCTCGAACACGCGCACGGGGTCGTCGGAGCTGAGCACGGTGACCGCGCTCGCGAGCCGGATCCGCTCGGTCTGGGCGGCGGCCGCGGCGAGCACCACGGCGGGCGCGGAGACCGCGAAGTCGGGCCGGTGGTGCTCGCCCACGCCGAACACGTCGAGCCCCAGCTCGTCGGCCAGTCGGAACTCCTCCATCAGGTTGCGCAGGCGCTCCTGCGGCCCGATCGTCGATCCGACGTCGGCGAAGGTGACCAGTCCGAGCTCCATGCCTGGAGCCTAGTAGCGCCGAGCCGCGGGCCTACACTGGACGCAGTGGAGAAGTCCCGCGACGGTCGCAAGACCCAGACCCGGTATGCGCCGCCCGAGAGCCCTGGGCGGGCGAAGCAGCGTGCCTTCATGGTCGCCGCCGCGCCGCAGCCGGAGGATCTCGCCGAGCTCCGCGAGCTGCTGCGCACGGCCGGCGTGGCGACGGTCGGCGAGGTCGTGCAGATCCGCGACAAGCCGCACGCGAACCTCTACGTCGGCCCCGGCAAGGTCGACGAGATCAAGGCGCAGCTCAAGGCGGCGGACGCCAACCTGGTCGTCACCGACGACGAGCTGACGCCGCGCCAGCAGCGCAACCTCGAGGCCGAGCTCGACCTCCCGGTGCTCGACCGCACCGCCGTGATCCTCGACATCTTCGCCGGCCACGCGCACTCGGCCGAGGGCAAGCTGCAGGTCGAGCTGGCGCAGCTCGAGTACAACATGGCGCGCATGCGCGGCCTGTGGACGCATCTCGAGCGTCTCGGCGCGGGCCGCGGCGTGGGCGGCATCGGCACGCGGGGCCCGGGCGAGTCGCAGATCGAGACCGACCGCCGGCTGGCGCGCGACCGGATCACGTCGCTCCGCCGCCGGCTGGACCACGTCCGCTCCAACCGCGCGGTGCAGCGCGCGGAGCGCGAGCGCGCCCACCTGCCGTCGGTCGCGCTCGCCGGCTACACGAACGCCGGCAAGTCGACGCTCCTGAACAAGCTCACGGGCTCCGAGGTCGGCGTCCGGGACCGCCTGTTCCACACGCTCGACCCGACGACGCGCACGCTCCGGGGATTCGGATCCCGCCCGCCCCGCACGTACCTGCTGACCGACACCGTCGGGTTCATCCGCAAGCTGCCGCATCAGCTCGTCGACGCCTTCGCGGCCACCCTGGAGGAGACCAAGCGGGCGGACCTGCTGCTCCACGTGGTCGACGCCAGCGCCCCCGAGGAAGAGCTGGTGGAGATGACGCGGGCGGTCGACGACGTGCTCGAGGAGATCGGCGTCGGCGACCAGCCGCGGATCCTCGTGCTCAACAAGGCGGACCGGCTCGACGACGACCGCCGCCGCGAGCTCGCGTTCCGCCATGCCGACGCGTCGCTCGTGAGCGCGATCACCGGCGAGGGGCTCGACGCCCTGCAGGACCGGATCGCCGACGAGTTCGAGCGCACCCTGCGCGACGTCGAACTGCTCGTCCCGTTCTCCGAGGGCGGCACGCTGTCCGAGCTGCACGACGTGGCGGGCGACCTCGAGCGCACCGACACGCCCGAAGGCGTCCGCATCCAGGTCCGCCTGCCGTCCGTGGTGGCCGAGCGGTTCGAGCGGTACTCGGTCAACGGCGACCGCCCGTAGAAGGCATGCCGTACGACGAGGACCTGGCGAACCGGCTCCGCGAGCGGCTCGCCGGCGAGGAGGCGGTCACCGAGACGAAGATGTTCGGCGGGCTCGCGTTCCTCCTGCATGGCCACATGTGCGTCGCCGCGTCGCGCACCGGCGGCATGCTGGCCCGCGTCGACCCCGCCGACACGGAGGCCGTGATCCAGCAGCCGCACGCGGCCCGGATGGAGATGGGCGGCCGCAGCATGGACGGCTGGATCACCGTCGCGCCGGAGGCCGTGAAGGCGGACAGCGACCTGGCCGCCTGGGTCGAGCGCAGCGTCGCCTACGTGAAGACGCTGCCCCCGAAGTAGCTCAGCCTGGATATTTTCAGGCTCAGCGGCCGGAGGAGCCGAAGCCGTTGGCGCCGCGATCGTCGCCGGACGGCGGCAGCTCGTCAACGACGCACGCGTCCGGCCCCACGAACGGGACGAGCAGGAGCTGCGCGATGCGGTCGCCAACCGCGGCCTCGAACCGGCTGTCGCCGAGGTTGACGAGCACGACCTTGATCTCGCCGCGGTAGTTGGGGTCGATCAGCCCGGGGCCGTTGACCACCGAGATCCCGTGGCTGGCCGCCAGGCCGGAGCGCGGGACCACGAGACCCGCGATCCCCGGTGGCAGCGCGATCGCGACCCCGGTCGGGGCCGTGACCCGCTCGCCCGGCCACAGCGAGAACCCCTCCGCGGCGTGCAGGTCGTAGCCCGCGTCGCCCGGGCGCGTGCGGGCGGGCACGCGGGCGGCGGGACGCAGGAGGCGGACGTGCAGCTGGTCGAGCGCGGTGTCGAGAGCCATTCTCCGACCGTAGCCGCGGCGCCGGACGGGCACGCCCGCCGATTCCGCAATTTCCTCACTCGGCGATCAGGCCCGTCTCCGTGAGGTACTCCTTGGCGACCTGGGCGGGGTCCTTCTTGTCGAGGTCCACGCGGGCGTTGAGCTCCTGCATGTTCTCGTCGGTGAGCTGCTCCTGGATCAGCTCGACGGTCTTGGTCAGGTTCTCGCCGGCGGTGTCGGCGGTCTCCTTCTTGAGCACAAGCGTCGAGTTGTAGGGCGGGAACATGCCCTGGTCGTCCTCGAGCAGGACCTCCTGCTCGCGCTGGATCTGCGGATCGGTGGTGAACACGATCGAGACGTCGGCGCGGCCGTTGCTCAGCACCTCGTGGCGCTGCGCGACGTCGACGGGCACGAACTTCTTGAACTTCAGCCCGTAGACCTGCTGGAGGCCGAGCAGGCAGTCGAGCCGCTGACGGCACTCGGGCGAGCCGTAGAGCACGAGGTCCTGCGACTTGCCTTCGAGGTCCGAGATCGTCTTCAACGAGAGCTTGTCCGCCGTCTCCTGCGTGACCGCGACCTCGTTGGAGGAGGTGAACGGCGTCGGCGGGAGCGCGACGAGCCCGTCGGCCTCGAAGTCCTTGCGCGCCTCCTCGTAGGCGGCCATCTCGTCCTTCGGCAGCTCGTCGGCCTTCTTGCCGAAGAACTGCAGCAGCGCTGTGCCGGTGTACTCGGGGTAGGCGGAGATCTCGCCGGACTTCAGCGCGGCCAGGGCGGTCTTCTCGTCGCCCAGGTTGAGGTCCTTGCTGACCGTGAAGCCGGCCGCCTCGAGGCCCTGGGCGTAGACCTCCCCGAGCACCTTCTGCTCGGTGAAGTTCTTCGAGCCGATGGTGAGCTGGACGTCGGCATTGGCCTCGTCCTTCTGGATCTTGCCGTCGCCGGACGGCTCGGACTGCGACGGGGTGGAGGCGGGCTGCTCGTCGTCGTCGTCGCCGCAGGCGGCGATGAGGGCGGCGGAGCAGGCGAGCGCGAGCAGCGCGAGCAGGAGTCGTGTGAGTTTCATGGGACGGTCTGGATCCTCCTCTTGAGCGTTCCGAGGCGAGAGGCGTGGGGGGTGGGCGCACCCCGTTCGAGCTTGACGCCGGTCGGCGTGACCGCACGCTGGACGGCCGAGAGCACGAGCTCGGCGAACACGGCGAGAAGCGCGACGACGATCGAGGCCCCGATCTGCCCGGCGCGGCCGTGGACCGAGCCGGAGATGATCGGGTCGCCGAGCGTGAGTACGCCGACCAGCGGCGCGATCGTCGCGGTGGCGATGACGTTGACGGTCGACGTCTTGATCCCGCCGAAGACCAGCGGCAGCGCCAGTGGCAGCTCCACCCGGCGCACGATCTGAGCGCCGGACATCCCCATGCCGCGCGCGGCGTCGACCGTGTCGCGGCTCACCTGGCGGACGCCGACGTATGCGTTGGTGAGGATCGGCGGGATCGCGAGCAGGGCGAGCGCGACGGTGACGTTCCAGAACTCCGGCGTGGACGGGAAGAAGGCGACGAAGAACGCGATCAGCGCCAGGCTCGGGACCGCGCGGCCGACGTTGGAGACCGAGATGGTCAGGAACGCGCCGCGCCCGCTGTGGCCGAGCAGGAGGCCGACCGGCAGCGCGACGGCGATCGCGATCGCCATCGCGAGACCGGTGATCTCGAGGTGCGTCCACAGCAGCGGGAGCAGCTCCGAGCCGCCGACGCGGGCGCCGCCGGCCTGCGACTCCCGCGCGTGGAAGATGTAGTCGAAGGCGTCGCCGAAGTCGCCGAGAAAGGCCAGCGTCGCGCTCATGCCGCCCTCAGCCACGGGGTGATCGTCTTCTGCAGGGCGAGGATGAGCAGGTCGAGCACGACCGCGAGCAGGATCGCCAGCCCGCCGGCCACGACCACGTTGGAGCGGAACGCGATGTCGGCGAACAGCGCCTCGCCGAGGCCGCCGGCGCCGGCCAGGAACGCCAGCGAGGCGAGCGCCACCGTGGTGGTGGCGGCGATCCGCAGCCCGGCCATGATCTCCGGCAGCGCGAGCGGCATCGTGACCCGCCACAGCAGCTGGCGCTCGGTCAGCCCCATGCCGCGGCCCGCGTCGCGCGTCTCGGCGGGCACGTTCTCGAACCCGGCGATGAAGTTGCGGAACAGGATCAGCAGCGTGTACGAGACGAGCGCGATGATGGCCGTCGTGTTGCCGCGGCCGGTCAGCGGCAGCAGCAGGAAGAACACCGCGACGCTCGGGAGCGTGTAGAGGATCCCGGTGATCTGCACGATCGGCGGGATCAGCCAGCGGCGGCGATAGGCGAGGAGCGCCAGCGTGAACGCGATCGCGAACCCGATCGCGACCGACACCATCGTCAGGTAGACGTGCTCCCAGAAGGGGTCGACGTAGCGGTTGAAGTTGTCCGCGATCCAGCTCGGGCAGATCCCGTTGTCGGCTACGCAGTCCGCGCCGCTGCGGTCGCGGACCTCGAGCTGGGCGAGCACGACGTCGATCACTCGCCCTCCGGCGACGCGGCGTGCGCCACGGTGTCGATGGTGAGGACGCCGACCACGCGGCCGTCCTGGTCGACGACCGGCCCCGAGCGGGCCTCGTGCGCCAGCAGCGTGCTGAGCGCGTCGCGCAGCAGCGCGTCCTCGGGGATGCGGGGCCCCTCGGGCGCGCCGGCCGGCGGGTCGAGCTCGACGTCGCTGACCCGCTTGAGCGCGAGCCGCTTGAGCGCGCGATCGGCGCCCACGAAGTCCTCGACGAACGCGTTCGCGGGGAACATCAGGATCTCCGCGGGCGTGGCGTACTGGGCGAGGATCCCGCCCTCCTGCATGATCGCGATGCGGTCGCCCATCCTGATCGCCTCGTCGATGTCATGCGTCACGAACACGACGGTCTTGCGCAGCTCGGCCTGCAGGCGCAGGAACTCGTTCTGGAGCCGCTCCCGGTTGATCGGGTCGATGGCGCCGAAGGGCTCGTCCATCAGCATCACGAGCGGGTCGCCCGCCAGCGCGCGGGCGACGCCGACGCGCTGGCGCTGGCCCCCGGAGAGCTGGGCGGGGTAGCGGCGACCCATGTCCTGCGGCAGGCCGATGAGGTCGAGCAGCTCCTCCACGCGGGCCTTCGTCCGGCGCTTGTCCCAGCCCAGCAGCTGCGGGACGGTGGCGATGTTGTCCGCGATCGTCCGGTGCGGGAACAGGCCGATCTGCTGGATCACGTAGCCGATGTGACGCCGCAGGTCGGTCTCGTCGCGGTCGCGGACGCTGCGGCCGCCGACCAGGATGTCGCCGCTCGTGATGTCGGTCATCCGGTTGACCATCCGCATCGCGGTGGTCTTGCCGCAGCCGGACGGCCCGACCAGCACGCAGATCTCGCCCGCGGGCACCTCGAGCGTGAGCCCATCGACCGCCGGCCGGTCGGCGCCGGGGTACTGCTTGGTCGCCTCCCGGAACTCCAGCGAGGCGGCCTGACGGGAGGCCGACGGCCCCTCGGTCTGGGCGGTGTTGGCTGTGGTCAAAGAGGAGTCCCGGGGGCGGGAGAGCGGAGGAGGGCCCGCCCGATGCTACCGACCCGCTCCGTCGAGCCCGGCCGCGCGACGGGCCGCGGCGTGGGCCGCTGCCTCCAGCGTGTCGTCAAGCGAAGCCAGGTCGCCAGGCGGGATTCCCAGCGCCGTCGCGGTCAGCCAGTCGGCGAAATGGGCGTTCTTGGGAAGCAGCGGACCGTGGAGATAGGTGCCGACCACCGTGCCGTGCGGGCCGCCGCGCACGCCCTCGAAGCCGGAGTGCCCGTCGTTGCCGTGGCCGCGCAGGACACGCCCGAGAGGGCGTGCGCCGGGGCCGAGGTGCGTCCGGCCGCCGTGGTTCTCGAAGCCGGCGATGATCATCCCGGCCTCGGCCGTAGACGGTGTTCGGGGGGCCCACGGGGGGCGGAGCCCCCCGTGTGTCAGCTCGATCGCCACGTTGCCGATCAGGCGCGGGCCGTCGCCGCGCACGGTCGTCAGGTCCACGAGGCCGACGCCGGGCAGCGTCTCGTCGCCGAGCTGGTAGCCGTGCCCGAGGAGCTGGTAGCCGCCGCAGACGCCGAACACGACGGCGCCGCGCGCGGCGGCCGCGTGGAGCGCGTCGCGCTTCGTGTCGACCATGTCCTGGGCGCAGAGCGCCTGGTCGCGGTCCTGCCCGCCGCCGATGTAGAGCAGGTCGTGCGCGTCGGGGTCGAGCGGCTCGCCGAGACCGATCCCGCGCAGCTCGAAGCCGATGCCGCGCCAGGCACAGCGGCGCTCGAGCAGCAGCAGGTTCCCCCGGTCGGCGTAGATGTTGAGCAGGTCGGGATAGAGCGCGCCGACCCGCAGCGTCCGGTCAGCCACGGAGCAGCACCACCTCGGAGCCGACGTGCTCGGCCGTGGCCTCGATGGATTGGACGCCGGCGGGGCGCAGGCCGGCGGCGGCGCCCTCGGCGGCCAGCTCGTCCGCAGTGCAACCCGCGAGGACGATGACGTCGTGCTCGGTGATTTGATCCCGCCCACCGCCGATCACATGGCGCAGGCGCTCGATCCGCGTGCCGCCCGGCACGGCGCGCACGGCCGTGGGCTGCGACACGAAGCGGGTGCCGTCGTGCACGGCGACGTCGGGCGGCGGCAGCTCGGAGCCGTCGAACGGCTCGAGGTCCGCCGTGATCGCGAGGGCGACGAGCCCGCCGGGCTTGACGGCGCGGCGCGCCGATTCGAAGAAGCCGGAGCGGTCGGGCAGCAGCTGGATCGTCTGCATCGGCACCGCGACGAGGTCGAACCGGCCGGCGTCGAAGTCCGCGGCGTCGGCCACCACGGTGCGGATCTCGAGGCCCTCGCGCGCAGCGCGGTCGTCGAGGACGGCGAGCAGCGCCGGATCGCGGTCGAGCGCCGTCACGGTGCAGCCGCCGCGCGCGAGCCGCAGCGCCACGCGACCGGTCCCGGCCCCGACGTCCAGGACGCTGCCGCCGTCCGCCAGCTCGTCCCAGAGCGCGAGGTCCGCGCTGTAGGAGCCGCACTCGAGGTCGTGCCAGACGACGACGCTCATCGCCAGTACTCCCGCGCCTGGCCGCGGCGCGCCAGCAGCTCGCGCAGCTCGAGCAAGGCCGTGTAGGTGGGCAGGGCGTAGAGGGCGCCGTCGCCGGCGGCCAGCGCGCGGTCGAGCCCGCGCTCGACGTTCTCGACGACCTCGAGCCTCGTCGCGTCGACGCCCGCGTACTTGAGCCGCAGCGCCAGCTCGGCGGCGCGCGTGCCCGAGCAGGTGAGACGGCGCACGTGCGGCGCGACGAGCTCCCAGTCCGCGTCCCAGACCCACGAGACGTCGCGGCCGTCGGCGGTGCGGTCGTTGAGCACGCCGAAGAGGTCGAGCTCGGTGCCTTCCAGCGCGAGCGTGCGCAGCACCTCGTTGGCGCCCGCCGGGTTCTTGACCAGCAGGATCGAGGTCGGCCGCCCGCCGAGCTGGATCGTCTCCGCGCGGCCGAACGCGGGCGCGACGGCCGCGAGGCCGGCGGCGACGTCGTCGAGCGGGACGCCGAGGCGCAGGCACAGGGCGGCGGCGGCGAGCGCGTTGTAGACGTTGTAGAGGCCGGGGAGCGGGAGCTCGATCCGCCGCTCCCCCTCGGTCGTGGCCAGCGTGAAGGCGGCGGAGCGGATGCCGCGCAGCTCGACTCCTCTTGCGGAGATCGCGGGATCGGGCCGCCGGGCGCCGCAGTTGGGGCACGCGTACCGGCCGAGGTGGGCGAGGTAGGCCGCCTCGTACGCGTAGGCGTGGCCGCAGCGGCGGCAGTGCTTGGAGTCCGACGCGTGCTGGAGCTCGGGCAGGGCCAGCGCGTCGTCCTCGACCCCGTAGTAGAGCGCCTCGCGGTGGCGTCCGAGGTCGGCGACCAGCGGGTCATCGGCGTTGAGCACAAGGGATGTGCTGGCCTCCAGGCCAGCCACAATCCCCGCCCACCGGTCGGCGATGATCTCCAGCTCGCCGTAGCGGTCGAGTTGGTCGCGGAACAGGTTGCCGAGGAGGACGGCGCGGGGCTCGAGCTCGGCGGCGACCGGCCCGAGCCAGAACTCGTCGACCTCGAACAGCCCCATGTCGCCGGGGTCGCCCGCGGCGTCCGCCAGGGCGGTCGCCACGCCGCCCGCCATGTTCGCGCCGGCCCGGTTGTGCACGAGCCGGGTGCCGGCGCGGGCGAGGACGGAGGCGACCATCGCGGCGGTCGTGGTCTTGCCGTTGGTGGCGGAGATGACGACGCTGCCGCGCGGCAGCCGCGCCGCCAGGCGCGCGATCGCATGCGGCTCGGCGCGCATCAGCACCTTCCCGGGCAGCGAGGTCCCGCCGCGGCCGGCGAGGCGGGTGACGGCGCCGGTGGCGCGCGCGGCGAGCAGGCCCGCGGCGAGCCTCACGGGACGATCACCCGCAGCGCGCCGGGGACGACGCGCACGGTCGCCGGCAGGTCGACGATCGGGTCGCCGTCGGCGTAGGCGGTGAACGGCCGGTCGGCGTGGAACCTCACCTCGCGGCCGCGGAGGATGCGGAAGGCCGGCGAGTCGAGGTGGGCGCCGTCGAACACCTGCTTGAGGCCCTTCAGGTAGTCGAGCTTCGGCCGGTCCTCGGTGAACGCGATGTCGAGCATCCCGTCGTCGAGCGCGGCGTCGGGCACCAGCCACATCCCGCCGCCGAAGACCCCCGAGTTGGACACCGCGACGGCATACCCGGTGAACTGGTGGCGGGTACCGTCGATGTCGACCTCCCAGTCCGCGGGCTTCCAGCTCCAGAGCGCGCGGAGCGCGCCGTAGGCGTAGACCTGCGTGCCGAGCGGCAGCCGGGTCCCGTTGGCGATCCGGTTGACCTCGGAGTCGAAGCCCGCGCTGAGGATCCCGACGTAGGTCCTGCCGCCCGCCTCGCCGACGTCGATCCTCCGCTCGCGGCCGGCCGCCACGAAGTCGATCGCCGCCACGGGGTCGTGGCCGATGCCGAGCTTGCGCGCGAGGTCGTTGCCGCGCCCGCCGGGCAGCACCGCCATCACGGCGTCCGTGCCCTTGAGCTCCCCCGCCACCGCACCGGCGATCCCGTCGCCGCCCATCGCGGCCGCGATCGCGCCGGCCTCCCGGGCCGCCTGCGCGAGCTCGCGCGCGTGCTCGATCGAGGTCGTGCGATCGACGCGGAACGCGAGCCCATGTGAGCGGAGCGCGGCCTCCACGTCGGGCAGCAGCCTCGAGGCGCGCCCCGCACCCGCCGAGGGGTTGACGATGAGATGCACGTCGCGGTCCATGCGAGCGAGCAGGCTAGCCGTCGCCGAACTTCAACTGCGCTGGGTGGGGAAGCGGGGGTGCCGTCCGCCCGGCTGCCGAGTGATCAGTTAATTCCCTCTAGCGGTATTAACTGATCACTCGACCCGCTGAGGGCTCGATCCCGCTCCCCTCAATGCCGCAGTTGACGTTCGCCGGCGCCTACTCGGCCACCAAAGCGGCGAGCGAGTCGGCCACGAACGTCGGCCGCGGGTCGGCGGCGTCGGCCTCCTCTCGCGTCGCGACGCCCGTGAGCACGAGCGCGGAGTCGATCCCCGCTCGGCGGGCGCCGGCCACGTCGACGTCGAGCCGGTCGCCGACCGCGAGCATCCGGCCCGGGCCGAGCCGGTCGCGGGCCGCTTCGTACATCGCCGGCTCGGGCTTGCCGACGACCAGGCTCGCGCGCCGTCCGGTGGCCGCCTCGACCGCGGCCAGCACCGCGCCGGTCCCCGGCCACGGCCCGTCGGGCATCGGGAACGTCGGGTCGCGGGTGGCGCCGATCAGCTCAGCCCCGCGCAGGACCGCCTGGGTGGCCGTCCGCAGCTCGTCGTAGTCGAACTCGTCGTGGCCGCCGACGACCACCACGTCGGCGCGCGTGGCGAACGGCGTGCGGTTGAGGATCCGCATCCCGGCGGCCGCGACGTGGTCGACGAGCGCCTGCGAGCCGACCACGAACGCCGACCCGCGCTCGCGCCCTGCGAGCTGGAACTGGAGCGCAGCGCCGGCCGTCACGATCTCCGCGAGGGAGGCCTGGAACCCGAGCCGCCAGAGCTTGCGGACGAAGTCCTCGGGTGCGTGACGGACGTCGTTGGTGAGGAACAGCACTGCGGCGCCCGTGTCGCGGATCGCGGCCACCGCGTCGACCGCGCCGTCGCACGGCTCGTCGCCGACCCAGACGCACCCGTCGAGGTCGAGCAGGACGTGGCCGTAGGCCCGGATCCGTGGAGAGGCGCGCACGCAGCGTGTCTATCATCGCCGCCCATGCTGCGGGTCCTGATCCTGTGCCTGGTGTGTGCGCTGCTGGTCGCCGCGTGCGGCGACGACGACGGCAGCGGCGACGAGGCCGCCGCCACGCCGACGGCGACCGAGGAGGCCGCGCCCGCCGGCTGCGAGGCCGCCAAGGCGCCCGAGCCGAAGGGCGAGGGGAAGCTGCCCAAGCCCAAGGCGACGCTCGACGCGTCCAAGACCTACGTCGCCACCGTCTCCACCAACTGCGGCGACTTCGAGATCACGCTCGACCCCAAGCAGGCGCCGAAGACCGGCGGCTCGTTCAAGTCGCTGGCCGACAAGGGCTTCTACAACGGCACGACCTTCCACCGGATCGTCGCCGGCTTCGTCATCCAGGGCGGGGACCCGAAGGGCGACGGCACCGGCGGCCCGGGCTACTCGGTGGTCGAGGCGCCGTCCCAGGACCTCCTCTACGAGAAGGGCGTCGTGGCGATGGCCAAGACCGGGGCGGAGCCGGCCGGAACGTCCGGCAGCCAGTTCTTCGTCGTGACGGCCGAGGACGCGCAGCTCCCGCCCGACTACGCCCTGCTCGGCAAGGTCACCGCCGGCCAGGAGGTGGTCGACAAGATCGGCGTCGCCGAGATCGACCCGGCGACGGAGAAACCGGTCGAGCCGGTGGTCATCTCGTCGGTGAAGGTCGCGGTCAGCGGCTGAGCCCGGCTCCACCGATCCCCGCGGCGCCTCGCCCCCGTGGCCGTTCGCCAGAGCCGATCGGCCGCGATCCTAGGTGGCCCACCACATCTGATGCGCGGCCGATCGTCTCTGACTCGGCCCACGGCGCCGAGGCATCCACGGATCATCGGTGGATCCGGGCACCCTCGAGCTCGAGCAGCGCGCGCTTGCGCTCCGGGCCGCCGCCGTAGTCGCCGATCCCGCCTCCGGCCGGGACCACCCGGTGGCAGGGCACGACGATCGGGACGGGATTGCGCGCGCAGGCGGTCGCGGCCGCGCGGTAGGCGCGCGGGTTGCCGGCGCGGCCCGCGAGGTCGCCGTACGTGACGACCGAGCCGCGCGGGATCGCGTGCAGCGTCTCCAGCACCGCGTGCCGGAACGGGGGCGCGACGAGCGAGAGGTCCACGGGCAGGCGCTGCGGGTCGCCCTCGCCGGCGAAGTAGGCCTCGAGCTCCTCGCGGGTGTCCGCGAGCTCGCGGTCGGAGCCGACGATCCGGGGGCCGAGACGCGAGGCGACCTCGGCCAGCACGCGGTCCTCGGGCTCCTCCTCGAACCCGACGCGGATGACGCCGCGCTCGCCCTGGACGACGAGCAGGCGGCCGATCGGGGTGCGCAGGCGGGTGAAGACGGCGTCGGCGAGGCCCTCGCGCACGGCGGCGGCGGCGACGGACTCGAGCAGGTGGTCGGGGAGCGGGGTCATGCGGCGGCTCTCTCTCGCAGGGTGCGGACGGCGGTGGACACGCGCTGGCGGGCGGCGACGGCCGAGATGCCGAGCCGGTCGGCGATGCCCTCGTAGTCGAGGTCGTCGACGAAGCGCAGCCGCAGCGCGATCCGCGCGCCGTCCGGCAGCGGCGCGATCAGCGCCTCGAACGTGCCCTCGTCGTACGTGTCGTGGGTGGCGGCGGCCGGCACGTCGTCGGTCGGGAGCTCGCGCCGGCGCGAGCGGTGGAGGTCGATGGCGGTCGTCGTGGTCACCCGGTACAGCCAGGCGCGCAGGTGGTCGGCGTGGCGCAGCCGCGGGTACGCGCGCAGCGCGCGCAGCAGCGCGTCCTGCACCACGTCCTCCGCGTGCTGGTCTCCGGCCATCCGCCGGGCATGGGCGAGCAGCTCGTCGCCATGGCGCTCGACGAGGATCCAGAACGGCGGCAGCGTCACGTTCGTAGAACGCGACATCGCCCCGGAACGTGAGCTAAGGGCCTGTCCAAGAACCCCGCCACGCCCGTGGCGTCCGTGGACACTTCGCCGGATCGCCACCCGAACACTCGGAAATACTTTCGTATTCCCTTCGGTTCGTGCGACGCCCGGCTCGGTCCACGACCACCACGGTCGGGCCGGATCTTCTTGGACAGACCCTAGCTCGACCGGCGCCCGCTGAGCATGTCGGCGCGCTGCTCGGCGGCCCGCGCGCGGGCGCGCTTCTGGCGCCGGCGGCCGAAGATCGCCAGCACGCCCAGCACGACCGCCACGAGCAGGAAGCCCCAGAAGATCGACACGCCCGCGCCGATGCCGCCGAACGGCAGCGCCACGAGCTGGACGATCCCCCAACCGAGGGCGAGCAGGACGACGATGATCGCGATCAGCAGCAGGATGCCGCCGGCGCGGCGGATGATGCTCGACCCCGGCGGCGGGGCGATGTAGCCCATGAGCTGCAGCAGCAGCAGCTGCCGGTTGGACGGCGGCGTCTGGCCGAGCTTCTCGGCCGCCACCTTGAGGTCGCCCGCGCGGCGCTCGGCCAGCGCGAGCGAGGCCTCGGCCATGCGGCGCAGCTGGAGCCGCTCCTGCGGGCGGGAGGCGGCGATCGCCGCGCGGAAGTGCTCGCGGGAGCGCTTGGCGTCCATCCGCTCGGCGGCGCGCGCGCCGAGGATCGCCTGCGCGGCGGCCCGGAAGCGGGTCTCCGCCTCGAGCTCCTCGTCCGAGCGCCCCTCGAGCCGCTGCATGGCGGCGAGGGCGCCCTTCTGCTCCATCTTGATCTGACGCTGCTTGGGAGGCATGGTGGTGAGCGCAGTCTACGACCGCCGGCGAAATCCGGTGGGCTCGGGGTCGGGGGTGAGCGGGCTCTCCGGGAGGCCGGGCTCGGGGTCGATGTCGTCATACCCGGACGGCGCGATGTCGTTCGGCGCGTCCGCATGGAACAGCGCGGCGAGGTACTGGATCTGCCCGCGGCCGGGTCCGAGCTCGTACTGCCCGCCGCCGTAGGCGCCCATCCCGCGGTCGTCGCAGAAGTCGTAGCCCTCGAACAGCGCCTTGACGCTGCCGAAGCGCGACGGCTTGAGGTTGACCGTGCGCGGCAGCACCGGCGCGGCGAGGATGTCGTCGACCGAGTGGATCGGCGCGTCCCAGGTGATGCGCTCCTCGAACGGCCGCAGCGCCTCCCGCGCGTCCTCCGGCTCGAGGTCTGGGTCCTCGAGCCAGGCGTCGGGGAACGCCTCGGCGATGCGGCGGTAGAAGCCGGCGTCGGTATCGGTGTCGACGGGCGTGCCCTTGTACGTGCCCTTGAAGTCGATCGAGTCGACGGCGCCGGTGGCGATCAGCCCTTCGATCAGCTCGTCGTCCCAGTCCGGCGTGGCGTCGAGCTTGAAGCGCAGGCCCGGGTAGCGGGCGAGGCGGCTCGTGACGGGCTTGATCGTCGGCGGGTCGCCCATCCGCGAGGAGACGACGAACGTCACCGGCTCGAGCTCGCGGCCGACCGCGTCGGCGAGCGAGGTCCCCGCCTGACGCAGCGCGAGGTCGAGCGCCGCGCTCTCGAAGCCCCAGCGGCGGTAGTTGATGTAGACGTCGCGGTCGGGCGCGCCCGCGGGGAAGAGGTCGAGGTCCGCGAGGTGGCGCGAGAAGCCGTCGAACGTCCATTCGCCGGCCACTGGGAGCGCAGGCCCGTGCTCCTGCTGGGCGACCTGGAGCTCGGCGTCGTATGTGACGTCCTCGCCGAGGCCCTCCTCGCCGCCGCCGCGTAGCGTGATGACGGTCGTCTTGCGCTCGAAGCCGCTGGAGACAGTCCGTGTGAGCCCTTCCAGCGCGTAGTCGTCGATCGTCAGGGGCAGGTCGGCGACTCGCTCGTAGGTGCTCATGCGCATGCAGCCTACGGAACGCGCCGCATTGCCCACTAGCCTCCGCCCCAGATGCTCGAGGCCCTCGGGTTCTTTGCGCTGGTCGAGGTCATCGGCCTGGCGGCGGCGCCGCTCGCAGCGCTCGCGTTCGGGCGGCTGCCGGGCGCCGGGCTGGGGTTCGCGAAGCCGCTCGGGCTGCTGCTCGTCACGTGGGCGGTGTGGATGGCGGCGTCGGTCACGCCGCTCCCGTACGGCGTCGGGACCGTCGTCGGCGCCGTCGTCGTGCTGGCGGTCGCGGGCGTGCTCGCCGCCGCGCGCCAGCGGGCGCTGGCAGCGCGCCTGGCCGATGCGCGCGGCGGCTGGTGGGCTCGCCGGCGGGCCGAGTGGGTGGCGGCGCGCGCGCTCCCCGCCGACGATCCGGCGCGCCGGCGGCTGTGGCTCGGCTCGGAGGTCGTCTTCGCGGTCAGCTTCGCCGCGATGGCCTTGCTCGTCGCCTACTCGCCCGACGTGTGGGGGACCGAGAAGCCGATGGACATGGCGTTCGTGAACGCCGCGAACGCCTCGAGCTCGTTCCCGCCGCACGACCCGTGGATGTCGGGCGAGGACCTCAACTACTACTACCTCGGCCACCTGGCGATGGGGCTGGTGATCAAGGTCGTCGGCGTGCGGCCGGACGAGGGCTACAACCTCGCGCTGGCGCTCATAGCGGCGCTGTCCGCGTCGGCGGTCTTCACGTTCGCGGGGACGCTGTGGGCGGCCGCGCGCACGCGGCTGCCCGCGGTCCGGGGCGGGCCGGTCTTCGTGGGCGTCTCGGCGGTCGTGATCTGCGTCGTGCTGGGGAACCTCGCCGGCGTGCGCGAGTGGCTCGACGCCGCCGACCCGCCGGCCGACTACGCGTGGTTCGAGCCCTCGCGCGTGATCCCGGGGACGATCAACGAGTTCCCGTGGTTCTCGTTCCTGCTCGGCGACCTGCACGCGCACGTGCTCGCCATCCCGTTCACGCTGACTGCGCTGGCTTTCGCGCTGCAGGTGACGCTGGCCGGGCCGCGCGGGGACGCGGTGTGGCGCGGCGTCGCCGAGGCGCTCGCCGCCGGGCTCGCGATCGGCGCCCTGTACGCGATCAACTCGTGGTCGTACCCGCTCGTCGCGGGGCTGCTTGCGGTAGCGGTGGCGATGTGGATGCTGTCCGCCGCCGGCGCCGGCCGGCGGCTGTACGCGGTCACGTGGCTTGCGCTCGTGCTGGTCGCCGGCGTGGTGCTGATGCTGCCGTTCTGGCTGACGTTCGACCCCGCCGCGCGCGGGGTGGGGTGGGTCGAGGAGCGGCGGCCGTTTGCGCGCTTCCTCGGCGACCTGGCGCTGCTGTACGGCATCTTCGCCTGGCTGCTGATCGCCGCCTTCCTCTCGCGCGCGGTCGCGGCGCGGCGCCCGGTGCGGACGCTCGTGTGGGGCGGCGTGGCGGCGATCTTCGCCGGCTCGCTGCTGGCCCTCGCCGATCTGGCGGGAGCGGCCGCGCTCGTCGTGCTCGCGGTCGTCGCGGCCGGGGCGATGGTGTCCGCGGCGCTCGGCCCGCCGGAGCGGTTCCTGTGGCTGCTGATCGCCGGCGGCCTGGTCTGCCTGATCGTGCCCGAGCTCGTGTACGTGCGCGACGCGTTCGACGGCAGCGACCTCTACCGCATGAACACGGTGTTCAAGCTCGGCTACCAGGCGTGGCTGCTGCTGGCCGTCGCCGCCGCCTGCGCGCTGCCGTGGGCGAGCGCGCACCTGCCGCGGCGGGCATGGCCCGTCTGGGCGGCGGGCGCTGCGGTCATGCTCCTGCTCGGCGCCGTGTACCCGTACGCGGGCACCTACGCGCGCAAGGGGGGCTTCGCGACGTCGCCGAGGCTCGACGGCCTCGAGTGGCTCCGCGCCACGTCGCCCGGCGACCCCGCCGCGATCGACTGGCTGCGCGAGCACGCCGACGGCCACGCGGTGGTCCTCGAGGCGGTGGGGGAGGACTACTCGGCGTTCGGCCACGCCCGCATCTCGACGTTCACGGGCCGCGCCAGCGTGCTCGGGTGGGCGGGCCACGAGGTCCAGTGGGACCACGACCCGGGCAGTCGCGAGGACGACGTCCGCCGCCTCTACCTCACCACCGACCTCGTGGAGGCGCGCGAGCTGATCGCCCGCTACGGCATCGACTACGTGGTCTACGGGCCGATCGAGCGCACCACGTACGGCGACGCCGGGCTGGACAAGTGGGACGGGCTCGGCGAGCGCGTCTTCGACCGCGAGGGGACGACGGTCTGGCGCCTCGCTCAGCGCTCGTAGAGGAACTCGGGCAGGCCGCCGGTGGGGCTCCACGGCTCGCGCTTCGTGAACCAGCGCCACCAGGCCGCCGGCGTCATCTTGCCGTAGTCGCGGACCCACCAGACGCGGAACGGGAACTCGCGCCCGCCGCGGGGGTCGAGCCGGTCGTGCGCGGCCTGCGTGAGGATCAGTACGTCGGAGTCCGGCATCTCGCCGCTCCGATCGAGCTCGATGTAGCTGACCGGGAGGTCGCGGAAGTACCACGCCCACGGGAACGTCGCGCCGTCGGACGAGTCGACCGTGATGCGGTCCGGGCGCTCGGCGACCACGTCGTCGGCGATCCGCGCGACCTCCTCCGACGACTGGGTCGAGACGAGCAGCTCGCGCGGGTCGGCGCGGTTGAGCGCGTTGACGGTGAACGAGGCGTAGCCCGCGTACGCGAACCCCGCGACCGCCGCCGCGATCCCGAGCTTGCCGAACCAGCTCCGGCGCGCGTCCCAGATCGCCTGCACCCCGAGGCCGGAGAGCAGCAGCAGCGGCAGCAGCGGGTGCAGGACGAGCCAGGCGAACTTCTCACCGGCCCAGGAGTAGACGACGAGCGAGACCGCGAACGCCCAGATCAGGAACACGCGCAGGAGCGTGGGCCGGCGCAGCGCGACCACCGCGCCGATCCCGCCGAGCAGCAGCGCCGGCCACTCCTCGCCGAAGAGGACGACGAGGTAGAAGTACCAGGGCTCGCCGCCGCGGCCGACCTCGTGCTGCCCGAGCCAGTAGTCCAGCCCCGTGTACAGGCCGTTGACGCCCTCCGGATGGGTGAGGAAGGTCGTGAAGAGGAGCGTGTAGACGCCGAGGAAGGCGGCCAGCGCCCAGCCCCACGCCTCCAGGCCCACCTCCCGGATCGGCCGCAGCAGCAGCTCGCGCCGGAACAGCAGGACCCCGGCGAAGAACGTGAAGCCGACGAAGCCGGTGATGAACGTCGTCTCCTTGGTCGCGAAGGCGAGCGCGAGCAGGCCGCCGAGGATCGCCGGCTGGTGGCGTCGCGGGCGGTCGAGGAACCGGAACGTGACGACCAGGAGCGCGAGCGTGATCGCCGCGAAGTAGATGTCCTCGCGCGCGAACCGCGAGAAGTAGAGGTAGGAGGGCCCGAACGCGAGCAGCGCCGCGGCGGCGAACGCGCCGACGCGCCCGAGCTGTGCGCGCAGCAGGTAGGGGAGGGGCACCATCAGCGTGCCCATCAGGGCCGGTGCCAGCCGCGCGGTGAAGTCCGAGTCCCCGAACAGCGCGTACATCGCGGCCGTCAGGTAGAAGCGCAGCGGCCCGTGGAGCAGCGGGTTGTACTTGTAGTCGCCGCTGGTGAAGAAGCTCCAGGAGAAGTACGCGTCCTGGCTCTCGTCGTGGTGGAACGGGCGGTCGCCGAGGTCGAACAGCCGCAGCCCGAGCGCGATCGCCACCAGCACCGCGTAGGCGGCCAGCTCGGCGCGCGGCCGCCGCGCCGGCGCCGCCGTCGCGTCCAGCGGCTCGGTGGCGACCATCAGCCGCTCGCCTCGAGCCGCGCGCGGCGCAGCCGGCCGAGCCCCCCGTAGCGGGCGGCGAGCAGGGCCAGCCCGACGACCGTGATCGGCACGACGATGATGAACCGCAGCATCACGATGTACGCGACCGCCTGGGCGCCGGTCCCGCCCAGCGCCTTGATGCCGAGGATTGCCGCCGCGTCCTGGGTCCCGGCGTAGGCCGGGCCCGAGGGGACGAGCGAGAACACCGACGCGAGCGCGACGATGTAGAGCCCCTCGATCGGGTCCATGCCGAAGCCGACGGCCGCGCCCGCCGACATCCACACGCCGGCCTCGATCGCCCAGATCACGACCGTCATCCCCAGCAGGAGGAGCCCGTGGTGCGCGCGCCGCAGCCCGAGCGTCGCCGACGCGATCGGCGCCACGAACGCCATCATCCGCTCGTTCCGGCGCACCGCGAGGTACCCGACCAGGACCGCGATCGCAAGCCCGAGCAGCACGAGCGCGATGATCTCGACGCTGTCGCCGCCGACCTCGCCGAGGAGGCCGTAGCCGACGATCACGAAGATCGCGACGAGCACCGCGATGTCGAGCAGCCGCTCGGCCAGCAGGGTGCCGACGACGGTGCGGATCGAGGTCGCGGCACGTGGCGCCATGAGGACCGCGCGGATCGCGTCGCCGGCACGGGCGGGCAGTACGTTGTTCCCCATGTAGCCCACGCAGACGAGCGCGTAGCTGTCGATGCGCTCCGGCGTCGCGCGCTCGTCGACGAGCAGCCGCTGCCAGCGCTCGGCGCGCACGACGGTCGCCAGCCCGTAGAGCGCGATCGCGCCGACCAGCGCGGCCAGCTCGGAGCCGCTCGACGGCAGCTCCGGCGGATCCTGCTTCGACGCCCACCACACGACCCCGGCGAGCGCGACGAGCGAGATCGCGACGCCGAGCCAGGACAGCCGCGAGCCGACCCGCCGCGGTCGGGGAGGCGGGATATCCGGGACCGCAGGGGGCGCCGCCGTCTGTTCGGGGGACGAGCCGATCGGGAGAGGATGGCACCGCAACCAGCGCGCTCGCCTGCTGTTGTTGCCTGACGATGCGAGCCCGCCTGATCTCCCTCGCCGCCGTGCTGGCCGCGCTCCTCGTTCCCGCGAGCGCGAGCGCCGCGGACCTCGTGGTCGACGGCCGCGGCTGGGGCCACGGCGTCGGCCTGTCGCAGTACGGCGCGTACGGCTTCGCGCTGCGCGACGGCCGCGATTACCGCTTCATCCTCGCCCACTACTACGCCGGCAGCAGCTACGACCGCGCGCCGGCGACGCGCATCCGGGTGCTGCTCAAGCGCGCGCGGGCGCCGAGGATCAGCGGTGCGACGGCGGCGCGCGCCGCGAACGGCCGTCGCGTCCGCCTGCGTGAGGAGCGCGCCTACCGGTTCGAGGCGCTGAACACGACGCGGGTGCGGGTGATCGACCTCGAGACCGGCCGGACGCGGGCGCGGCTCCTCGCTCCGGTGACGGTGACGGGCGGGTCGAGCACGGTGCTGCACGGGGCGGCGGAGAACGGGCTGCGCAACGGCGCGTACCGCGGGCGGATGGTGCTCAGCCGCGCGGGTCGCGGCGTGCTGGCGGTCAACCACGTCTCGCTCGAGCACTACCTCTACGGCGTCGTGCCCGCCGAGATGCCGGCGGGCTGGGCGGCCGAGGCGTTGAAGGCGCAGGCCGTCGTCGCGCGCTCGTACGCGCTCAGGAGCCGCCGCCCGAGCGAGCCCTACGACGTGTTCGCGGACGTCCGCTCGCAGGTCTACCGCGGCGTGCTCGCCGAGGTCGACTCGACCACCGCCGCCGTGCGCGCGACCCGCGCGGGAGTGGTGACGGTCGGGGGCCAGGTCGCGCAGACGTTCTTCTTCTCGACCTCCGGCGGGCGCACCGCCACGAACGAGGAGGCGTTCGGCGGCGCGCCGCTGTCCTATCTGCGGTCGGTCGACGACCCGCACGACGACCTCTCGCCGGTCCACACCTGGACCGCCCGGTTCACGCGCCGCGAGGCCGAGCGCAAGCTCCGCGACGTGCGGTCGGGCCGGCTGCGCGGGCTCGCCGTGGCGACCCGTACGCCGTCCGGCCGCGCCGCGACGGTCGAGGTGCGCGGGAGCGAGGGCAACCAGACGGTCAGCGCGGCCACGATCCGCACCGCCCTCGGGCTGCGCAGCACCTGGATCGAGCGCGTCAGCGGGCCGTAGCGAACGTCAACTGCGCTGGGTGGGGGAGGCGGGGAGGCGACGGTTTCGTGCAATTTCGACCGCACCATCCCGCGAAATTTCACGAAACCCATCGTATGCGGCGGTTTCGTGCGATTTCCGACGGCCGTGCGACGCGAATCGCACGTTAATCCTCTACGGGGAGTTTCGTGCGATCGCCGTGCCGGCGGCGGACGATCTCGCACGTTCTTCCCCCGCCTCCCTACCCAGCCGCAGTTCGCCGAGGCCGCCGGGCGTCTACGAGGGTCCCGCCTCGCGCGCCCGCGCCACCGCCGGCGGCACTCCGCCCGTCCACGGATCGCCGTGGCCGACCGCCACGACGCCCACGTCAAGCGGCTCGATCCGGTCGAGCGACTCCAGCGCCTGCTTGCTCGAGACGTTGAACGCGCTCGGCATGATCTGCGGACCGCTGCGGCCCGTGAGCGGGTTCCGGGTCACGATCGCGTCGCCGGCCAGGAGCGCGCCGCGGTCGGGGTAGTGGAAGACGACGTGGCCCTCCGAGTGGCCCGGCGTGTGGATGATCCTCGGCCGGCCGGGGACGTCGAGCTCCGCGCCCTCGGTGAACGTGGTGACCTCGGCGATCTTCGGCGTCCGCATCCCGCCGGCCCGCGCGCCGCCGACCAGCAGCCGCCACGTGGCGCCGTGGCGGAAGTACGGCAGCATGCTGCGCTCGCGCGACTGCGGCTTGGCCGTGCGTGCCATCTCGGCGTCAGCTTCGTGCACGTAGACCGTCGCGCCCTCGGCGCGGACCGCCTCCGCGACCCCGACGTGATCGCTGTGCGCGTGCGTGAGCAGCACCGCCTCGACGTCGCGGAGCGTGCGGCCGCGCTCGGCCAGGAACTCCTCGAGCTGACCGCGGAAGCCGGGGAGGCCGGCGTCGACGATCGCGAGCCGCGTGCCGTCCTCGACCACGTAGAAGTTGACGAGCTCGTTGCCGAGCCGGTGGATCCCGGAGGCGACCTCGGCGGCCATGAAGCGAGCCTAACCGGGTTCGAATCCCGTTGGACGGCCGCCCGGTGATCCGGTAGCGTTGGCCGCCGATGTCCGCGTTCTACGCCCTCGCCCCGAAGATGCCCGCCGCCGCGGGTCACTGGTCGGTGGGCGCGCGGACGTTCGCCGTCACGAACGACCAGCCGCGCGGCCACTAGCGGACGGAGCCTTCTATGACCCCGTCCGCGCAGACCGCGGGCGGGCGTCGAGTGAGGCGCTGGACCCGCGAACTCATCATCGAGAAGATCCTCGAGTGGGAGGCCCGCTACGGCGAGCCGCCGTGCTCGGCCGACTGGAACCCCTCGCTGGCCAAGTGGCGCGCGCAGGAATGGCGCGCCGAGCGCTACCGCGACGGGACCTGGCCCTCGACCAACGCCGCCAAGCGCCCGTTCGGCGGCTCCTTCGACGCCGCGGTGCGAGCCGCGGGGCTGGAGCCGCGCCGTCCGGGCCCGAAGCGAGCGGCCGGCGAGGCGCGCCCGGAGGTGGCGCCGCGTCCGCGCGGCGACGATGCCGCGGCTGCGGCGCTCGAGCGGGCTCGCCGCGCGGAAGCCCGTGCCGCAGCGCTGGAGCGTGCCCGTCGCGCCGAGGCGCGCGTCGTCGCGCTGGAGCGCGGGCTGCTCGCGGCCGACGGCGAGGCGCTCGACCGGCTCGAGGCGCTGATCGCGGAGGCCGAGGTGCGTGTGCGCGCTGCGGACGACCAGGCCGAGGCGGCCGTGCGCGACGCGGCCGAGGCCCGCCGGGCGGCCGCCGCGGCCGAGCGGCGCGCCCGCGAGCTGAGCGTGCTCGTCGCCGACGGTCAGCACCGCCTCACGCCCGGCGAGCTCGCCGCGCTGCGCTCGGACGGCCCGTCCGGCCCCGCCGTGCTGGCCGCGGCGCTGCGCCGGCTGGCCAAGGCACGCGCGTCGAGCGACCGCGGCGGGCTGCGCGTCGCGCTCGGCGAGGTCGCCTCGGCGGCGGTCCGCTGGCACGACCGGCTCTGACCTTCCCTCCCCACACGATCCCCCGAAAAACGGCGGGCCGGCCTTCCTCCCCTCCGAGGCCGGCCCGCCGGGCGCTCGACTCAATTCGCACGAGGGGTCGGCCGATACTTGCGTGGGTATGTCCCTCGCCAGCATGCCGCAGCTCGTCGAAGGCCAGGCCGCGCGCCTTGACGTGGGCGAGAGCCTGCCGTGCCGCGTGATCGGCTTCAGCGGCGCCGATGTCGTGCTCGCCCTCGACGCCCGGCCCGCGGACGAGCCGCCCGAGCTCGGCGCCCAGGCGTACCTGCTGCTGGAGTCCGAGGGCCGCATGCAGGCGGTCCGCGGCCGCATCGGCAGCCCGCTCGGCGACGAGGTCATCCTGCGCCTGACCGACCACATCCGCCTCGGCCAGCGCCGGACGTTCTCCCGGGCCCCGCTGCCGCTGCCGGTCACGCTGCGCCCGCGGGCCGGCGGCAGCGAGTGGAGCACCATGACGCGCGACGTCAGCGCGGGCGGCGTGTCCGTCGCGCGCGAGGGCGCCGACGCGGTCGAGGGCCCGCTCGAGCTGCGCATCCAGGTCGCGGATCACGAGGTCGTCGCGGAGGCCGTCGCGGTCCGCGTCACCGACGCCGAGCTGGGCCTCAAGTTCGAGGCGATCGAGCGCGACGACCGCCTCCTGCTCGCCTCGCTCGCGCTCGCGTACCATCGCCGCCGCTAGACGGGGCCGCGCCCCGTCCGGGTGCAATAGGCTGCCGGAGAAGGTCGCGTTCTCGACGGAGGAGGAGACGCTGTATGGCACGGGTTTCGGTGTCGGTCAACGGCGTGCAGTACGAGGAAGAGGTGGAGCCACGGCTGCTGCTCGTCCACCTCATACGCGACACGATCGGGCTCACCGGCACGCACGTCGGGTGCGACACGTCGAACTGCGGCGCGTGCACGGTCCATCTCGACGGTGAGGCCGTCAAGAGCTGCACGGTGCTCGCCGTGCAGGCCGACGGCTCCGAGGTCACCACGATCGAGGGGATGGGCACCGAGGACGACCTGCACCCGCTGCAGGAGGCGTTCTGGGCCAACCACGGGCTCCAGTGCGGCTACTGCACGCCCGGCATGATCATGGCGGCCGCCGACCTGCTCGCCAAGAAGCCGAACCCGAGCGAGGAGGAGGTTCGCGAGGCGCTGGCCGGCAACCTCTGCCGCTGTACCGGCTACCACAACATCGTCAAGGCGGTGCTCGACGCCGCCTCGAAGGGGGTGCCGGCATGAGCACCGTCGAGCGGGCCACACAGGCCGACCGCTGGGTCGGCCAGGCCTTGCGCCGCAAGGAGGACCCCCGGATGATCACCGGGCGCGGGCGCTACGTCGACGACGTCGTCCTGCCCGGGATGCTGTACATGGCGATCGTCCGCTCCCCCGAGGCGCACGCGAAGGTCACCTCGATCGACGCGTCCGGCGCCAAGCAGGCGCCCGGCGTCTTCGGCGTCTTCACCGGCGAGGACCTCGAGCTCGAGTCGCCGCTTCCGATGGCGTGGGTGCCGCCGGGGGTCGAGGTCAAGGCGCCCGAGACGTGGCCGCTCGCGCGCGGCACGGTCAAGTACGTCGGCCAGGCCGTCGCGATCGTGCTCGGCTCCAGCAAGTACGGCGTCCGCGACGCCGCCGAGCAGGTCTTCGTCGACTACGACCCGCTGCCCGCGGTCGTCGACCCCGAGAAGGCGCTGGAGAGCGGCTCGCCGCTCGTGCACGACGACATCGGCACCAACCAGACGCACGAGTGGACCATCGGCGGCGGCGACATGGACGCCGCGTGGGCGGAGGCCGACGTCGTGATCGAGCGGCGCATCGTCAACCACCGCACGGCCGGCGCGCCGATCGAGCCGCGCGCGTGCGTCGCCGACTGGCGCGGCGGCCAGCTCACGCTGCACCTCACCAGCCAGAACCCACACCTGATCCGCCTCTTCATGGCCGGCGAGTTCGGCGTCTCCGAGGACCGCATCCGCGTCATCGCGCCCGACGTCGGCGGCGGCTTCGGCGTCAAGATCTCCCACTACGGCGAGGAGGTCCTCGCGGCGTGGGCGGCGCGCAAGCTCGGCCGCCCGATCAAGTGGACCGAGACGCGCTCGGAGCACATGAGCTCCACGATCCACGGCCGCGACCAGATCGACTACGTGAAGGTCGGCGCCAAGCAGGACGGCACGATCACCGGCCTCGAGTGCACGGCGATCTGCGACCTCGGCGCCTACTACACGCTGCTCACGCCGTTCATCCCGTGCTTCACCGGCTTCGTGATCAGCGGCTGCTACAAGATCCCGAACCTCAAGTTCACGGCCCGCGGCGTCTTCACCAACAAGATGGCCACGGACGCCACGCGCGGCGCCGGCCGGCCGGAGGCCACGCACCTGATCGAGGTGATGGTCGAGCAGCTCGCCGCCGAGCTGGGCATGGACTCGCTGGAGCTCCGCCGGAAGAACTTCATCCCCAAGGAGGACTTCCCGGCCGAGGTGGCGATCGGCGTCGTGTACGACTCGGGCGACTACCACGGCTCGCTGGACAAGCTGCTGACCCACGTCGACGTCGACCAGGTTCGGCGCGAGGCCGAGGAGCTGAGGAACCGGGGGATCTATCGCGGCATCGGGTTCTCGACCTGGATGGAGATCTGCGGCCTTGCGCCGTCGCGCGTCGTCGGCCCGAGCGGCGTCGGCCTCCAGGCCGGCTTCTACGAATCGTCGATCGTGCGCATCCACGCCTCCGGCGCGGTGACCGCCTACAGCGGCACGGCCCCGCACGGCCAGGGGCACGACACCTCGTTCGCGCAGATCGTCGCCGACCGTGTCGGTACGACGCCGGACCAGGTCGACGTCATGCACGGCGACACCGGCACGGGCCCGTTCGGCCTCGGCACCTACGGCTCGCGCGCACTGGCCGTGGGCGGCGAGTCGCTCGCCCAGTCGGCATTCAAGGTCGCCGACAAGGCCAAGCGGATCGCCGCGCACCTGCTCGAGGCCGCGCCGGAGGACATCGAGCTCACCAACGGCAAGTACTCGGTCAAGGGCTCGCCGGACAAGGGCATGACGCTCGCGGAGGTCGCGGGCGCCGCATACGTCCCCGAGAACCTGCCGGAGGGCATGGAGCCCGGGCTCGAGGAGACGACGTTCTACGACCCGACGAACTTCACGTGGCCGTTCGGGGCGCACGCGTGCATCGTCGACGTCGACGGCGAGACCGGGAAGGTCGACGTCGTGCGCTACGTGTCGGTCGACGACTGCGGCGTCCCGATCAACCCGATGCTGATCGAGGGCCAGATCCACGGCGGCGTCGTCCACGGCATCGGCCAGGCGCTGTTCGAGCGGATCCACTACGACGACGACGGCCAGCTCGTGACCGGCACGTTCGTCGACTACGCGCTCCCGAGCGCCGCCGACGTGCCGAGCTTCGAGACCGATCGCACGGTGACCCCGTCGCCGGTCAACTCGCTCGGCGTCAAGGGCGTCGGCGAGGCCGGCACGATCGCCTCGTCGGCGGCCGTCACGAACGCGGTGATCGACGCGGTGCGCCCACTGGGTGTCACCTACCTCGACATGCCGCTCAGCCCGCAGGCGATCTGGTCGGCGATCCAGGAGGCCAAGGGGCGCTCGGCGCCGGGCGACCCCGGGCCGAGCGGCGGCTCCTGGGACGGCCACGGGAGCGGAGCGGCCGGCTCCGGCCCGACCGCTCCGAGCGAGGGAGGTGCGTCGTGATCCCCGCCAAGTTCGACTACGTCGCGCCGACGTCGCTCGACGAGGCGCTGTCGGCGTTGCAGTCCGGCGGCGAGGACGCCAAGGTCCTGGCCGGCGGGCACTCGCTGCTGCCGCTGATGAAGCTGCGGCTGGCGGCGCCGTCGCTGCTCGTGGACCTGCGGAGGGTCCCGGACATGGCCGGGATCACGCGCGACAACGGCACCTGGCGGATCGGGGCCATGACGACGCACTACGCGGTGACCGAGGGCGGGCTGGGCCTCGCCTCGACCGCGGCGAGCACGATCGCCGACCCGCAGGTCCGCTACCGGGGCACGATCGGCGGGTCGCTGGCGCACGGCGACCCCGCCTCGGACATGCCGGCGGTCCTGCTGGCGGTGGACGGGTCGGTCACGATCCGCGGAGCGTCCGGCGAGCGCGAGGTGGCGGCCGCCGACCTGTTTCAGGACTTCCTCACCACCGCGGTGGGGGACGGCGAGATCATGACGTCGGTCAGCCTGCCGGCGCTCGACGGCTACGGCTTCGGCTACGAGAAGTTCAACCGGCGCAAGGAGGACTGGGCCATGGTGGCCGTCTGCGCGCTGGTCAAGAAGGGCGCCGACGGCTCGTGCGAGGACGTGCGGATCGGCCTCACCCACATGGGCTCGGTGCCCTTGCGGGCGACAGCCGCCGAGCAGGCGCTGCGGGGCGGGGCGCTCGACGCGAACGCGATCGCCGCCGCCGCCGAGCAGGCCGCCGAGGGCACCGACCCGCCCGCCGACCTGAACGCGTCCGCGGAGTACAAGCGCCACCTCGCCCGGGTGCTCTGCCGGCGGGCGCTCGAGCAGGCGTCACAATGAAGTTGTGCAGTTCACCACGACGGAGGACGTGACGCGGAGCCTGGCCGGCGAGGGCTACCTCGCCGACCGGGCCCTGAGCACCGCCGTCTTCCTCGCCGGCACCCTCGAGCAGCCGCTGCTCCTGGAGGGCGAGGCCGGCGTGGGGAAGACCGAGGTCGCGCGCGCGCTGGCCGCTGCCGCCGGCGCGCGGCTGATCCGCCTGCAGTGCCACGAGGGCATCGACCTCCACCACGCGGTCTACGACTGGGACTACCAGCGCCAGCTGCTCGCGATCCGCGCCGCCGAGGCGGGCGCCGCCGCGCGCGAGCTGTTCGGACCCGAGTTCCTGCTCCGCCGGCCGCTGCTGGAGGCGCTGGACCACGACGGCCCGGCGGTGCTGCTGATCGACGAGGTCGACCGCGCCGACGACGAGTTCGAGGCGTTCCTGCTCGAGTTCCTCGCCGACTTCGCGATCACGATCCCGGAGCTTGGGACGGTGGTCGCCAAGCGCCGCCCGCTGGTGGTGTTGACCTCGAACCGCACGCGTGAGTTGCACGACGCTTTGAAGCGCCGCTGCCTCTACCACTGGATCGACTACCCGACGCGCGAGCGCGAGGCCGAGATCGTCCGCACCCGACTGCCGGGCGTGCCCGAGGCGATCGCCGACCGCGTCTGCACCGCGGTCGCCCGGCTGCGTCAGGAGGAGCTCTACAAGCTGCCCGGCGTGGGGGAGACGATCACGTGGGCGCGGGCGCTGCTCGCGCTCGACGGCGCGGACGACCTCGAGGGCACGCTCGGTGTCGCCCTGAAGGTCCGCGAGGACATCGAGCGCGTGCGCGAGCGGGGGGTGCTCGGCGGTGTCTGAGGTCGTCACGGATCGGATCTCGCAGCTCGCCGCCTACATGCGGGCCGGAGGAGCGGCGGTCGGCGTCGGCGAGGTCGTTGCCGCCCACTGCGCGCTGGCCGCCGTCGACCCGTCCTCGCGCGGCGACGCGTTCTTCGCCCTCCGCGCGGTGATGTGCGCGACGCGCCACGACTTCGACCTCTTCGCCGAGGCCTTCGCGGTCGTGTTCGCGCCCGCGGACCTCCCCGAGGACCCGTTCGAGGCGCTGGGGAAGATCGAGAAGGCCGCGCTCCCGCGGGTCGGCATGCCGATGGAGCAGCAGACCGACGCGGTGCTCGAGGAGCTGCCGCTGCCGGCGGCCTGGAGCGAGGAGGAGCTCCTGCGCGAGAAGGACTTCGCCGAGTACAGCGACGCCGAGCGGGCGCAGGCCCGCATGCTGCTGGCCCGGCTGGCGCGCCGCACGCCGCAGCGCCTCTCGCGCCGCACGCGCGCCACGCGGCGGCGCCGCGACGTGCACGACCTGCGCGCGACCGTGCGCGCGTCGCTCCGCCACGGTGGCGAGCTGCTCGAGCGGCGCTACCGCGAGCCCGCCGAGCGCCCGCGGCGACTGGTGCTGGTGTGCGACGTCTCCGGCTCGATGGCGCCCTACGCGCGGATGCTGCTCCAGTACCTGCAGGCCAGCGTCGCCGCGCGGGCGCGCGTCGAGGCGTTCGTGTTCGGCACCCGGCTCACCCGCGTGACCCGCGAGCTGGCCGGCCGTGATCCCGACCGCGCGCTGGCGCGCGCCGCCGACCACGTGTCGGACTGGTCGGGCGGCACGCGCATCGGCGCGGCGCTGGCCGAGCTCAACCGCGAGCACGGCCGGCGGATCGGCCGCGGCGCCGTCATCGTGCTGCTCTCCGACGGCTGGGACCGCGGCGACCCTGAGCTGCTCACCGGCGAGATGGCGCGGCTGCGCCGCTGCGCGCACCGCGTGGTGTGGCTGAACCCGCTCGCCGCCGACCGGCGCTACGAGCCGCTCACGCGCGGGATGCAGGCGGCGCTCCCGCACGTCGACCACCTGTTGCCCGGAAACTCGATCGCCTCGCTGGAGGCGCTGGCCTCGCTCATGGAGGAGGGAATGACATGAAGGACGTACTCGAGGACGTCGACGCCTGGACCGCCCGCGGCGACGCCGTGGCGCTCGCGACCGTGATCGGCGTCAAGCGGTCCGCGCCGCGCCCGCCCGGCTCGAAGATGGCCATCAACGAGCACGGCGAGATCTCGGGCGCCGTCTCCGGCGGCTGCGTCGAGGGGGCGGTGGTCGAGGTCGCCGAGGAGGTGCTGGCGGGCGGCGAGCCGCGCCTGCTGCACTTCGGGATCGCCGACGAGGAGGCGTGGGACGTCGGCCTGCCGTGCGGCGGGGAGATCGACGTCTACGTCGAGCGCTACCAGCCGTGAGCGCGGCGAGCGAGTTCACCGACCTCGCGCGCGGCGGCGGCCGCGGTGCGTTGGTCACGCGACTGGACAGCGGCGAGAAGGTGCTGATCCGTATGGACGGCACCCGCGTCGGCTCGCTGGGCGACCCCGCGCTCGACGAGCAGGCCGCGCAGCTCGGTGACGAGCTGATGTGGGCGGAGCGCTCCGAGCGCAGCGGCGAGCTGTTCGTCGACGTCACGTTCCCGCAGCCGCGGCTGATCGTGTTCGGCGCCGTCGACTTCGCCGCCGCGCTGTGCAAGATGGCCAAGGCCACGGGCTGGCGCACGTTCGTCGTCGACCCCCGCGCGCGGTTCGCGCAGCCCGCGCGGTTCCCCGACGCCGAAGAGGTGGTCGCGGCCTGGCCCGAGGAGGCGTTCCACCGGCTCGGCGGCATCGACCGCGCGACCGCGATCGCGGTGCTGACCCACGACCCGAAGCTCGACGACGCCGCCTTGATCCTGGCGCTGCGGTCGGACGCCGGCTATATCGGCGCCATGGGCTCGCGGCGCGCGCAGGCCAAGCGGCGCGAGCGGCTGCTGGCCAAGGGGATCGAGGACGCCGACCTCGAGCGCGTGTCGGCGCCGATCGGGCTGGACCTCGGCGCGCTCACCGCGGAGGAGACCGCGCTCTCGATCATCGGCGAGATCGTGGCCATGCGCCACGGCCGCACGGGCGGGCGGCTCGCGCACGCGCAGGGGCGGATCCACGAGGTCGGGGTGTGACGATCGGCGGGCTGATCCTCGCCGCCGGCGAGGGGCGGCGGTTCGGCGCGACCAAGCAGCTCGCCGAGCTTCACGGACGCCCGCTGCTCGAGTACGCGCTCGCCGCCCTGACCGGCGTCTCGCCGCGGGTCGTGGTGCTCGGCCACGCCGCCGACGACATCGCCGCGGGCGTCGACCTGCAGGGCGCGTCGCCGGTCGTCTGTGAAGACTGGGCCGAGGGCCAGTCCGCCTCGCTGCGCTGCGGGCTGGCGGCGCTGCCCGGCGTCGACGCGGTGGTCGTGGTCCTGGGCGACCAACCCGGCATCACCGCGGCGGCCGTCGACGCGATCGTGGCGGCCGGCGGCGACGAGGACGCCGTGCGGGCCACGTACGACGGGGCGCCCGGCCATCCCGTGCTCCTGCGCCGCGCGCTGCTCGACCGCACGGGCGAGCTGCGCGGCGACACCGGGTTCCGCGACCTGCTCGAGCACGCGACCGTACGCGAGGTCGAGATCGGCGAGCTCGCCGATCCGGCGGACATCGACACGCGAGAGGAGCTGGCACGCCGATGAAGATGGAGCAGACCTTCGACGTCGCGGCCCCGTTGGCGGAGGTGTGGACGGCGCTGCAGGACCTCGAGCGCGTGGCTCCGTGCCTCCCGGGCGCCGCAATCACCGGCCACGACGAGGACGGCACCTACCACGGGACCTTCACGGTCAAGCTCGGGCCGATGACCGCCTCCTACAACGGCACGATCCGGATCGAGGACGTCGACGAGGCCCACCACCGGGCGACGCTGAAGGCGCGCGGGTCCGACAAGCGCGGCCAGGGCGGCGCCAACGCGACGATCGTCAACACGCTGTCCGAGCACGACGGCGGCACGCGGATCGAAGCGGCCACCGACTTCACCATCACCGGCCGCCTCGCGCAGTTCGGCCGCGGCGGGATCATGGAGGACGTCTCCAACCGGCTCCTGCGCGACTTCGCGACCTGCCTCTCCACCCGGCTGGCCGAGAGCGGCGCAGCGGCGGAGGCCGTGCCGTCGGGCGCCGAGATCGCGGCCGGCGAAGCGGCGCCCGAGGAGGTCGCCGCCGCCGCCACCACGCCACCAAGCACTCCTCCGCCCGTGGCCACGCCACCACCCACCGCGCCCGCAGCTCAGCCCCTCAAGGGCGGTTCGCTGTTCTTCTCGGTGCTGTGGGAGCGGATCAAACGCCTGTTCGGGCGCCGCTAGCGCGACGTCCGTTCCGAACCGCTACCTGCGCGGTGCGTATGTGTTGAGGGGAGTTCGACATCGATCCTGGAGGGGTTCCCAGCATGAAGGTGATCCTCGTAGCCGCGGCGCTGAGCGCCGCGATCGTCGCGCCCGCAGCGGCCGACCACGGCCACGGCAAGCAGAAGGGCCACCGGCCGGACGTCATCCAGCTTCCTCAGAACTTCAACCCTGAGGGCATCGCGACGGCCAAGCGGCACACGTTCTTCGTCGGATCGCGCGTCACGGGCGCGATCTACCGCGGGAGCCTGCGCTCCGGCGAGGGCGACATCCTGGTCGAGGGCGGTCCGGAGGTCATGGGCGACGACCGCGCCGCCACCGGCCTGAAGGTCGACCGGTACGGCCGCCTGTTCGCCTCGGGGGCCGACTCGAAGCACATCCGCGTCTATGACGCGCGCACGGGCGCCGAGCTGCGCGACTACTCGGTCGGCGCCGACGCCGGCTTCATCAACGACGTGATCGTCACCAAGCGCGGGGCGTACTTCACCGACTCGAACAACCCGTGGCTGTACTTCATCCCGTTCGGCGAGCACGGAGCGCTCGGAGACCTGGAGCGCATCACGCTCAGCGGCGACTACGTCAACGAGGCCGGGTTCAACGCCAACGGCATCGTGGCCGCTCGGGGCGGCAAGTCGCTGATCGTCGTCAAGAGCAACACCGGCGAGCTGTTCGACGTCGACGCCCCGACCGGCGTCGCCGATCGCATCGAGGTCACGGGCGGCGACGGCGAGCTGATCAACGCCGACGGCATGCTGCTCAAGGGCCGCAAGCTGTACGTCGTCGAGAACCGCGACGACCCGGATCCTGCCGCGGAGGGCGTCGGCGTGATCTCGGTGGTCAAGCTCCGCCGGAACCTCTCGGCGGGCCGGATCGCCCGGACCATCACCAGCGAGCGGTTCCAGGTCCCGACCACGATGGCCCGCTCGGGCGGCCGCAACTACGTGGTCAACGCGAAGTTCGGCCTCCCCAACCCCGACGGCTCCTTCGAGGTGGTGAAGGTCCCGAAGCGCTAACCGAGCCGCAGCACGTCGACCGGCGCGCCCGCGGCGAGCTCCCCGGCTTCGTCGGGCGCGACCGCGAAGCCGTCGCTCTCCCCGAGCGCGCCGGTCATGTGCGACCCCTGGCGCTCCGTCGGCGTCGCCTCGAGCACGCCGTCGGCGCCGGGGCGCAGCGCGGCGGTGAGGAACGTCGTGCGGCCGTCGGACGCCTGCGCCGGCGTCGTCAGCCGGCCGGCCTCCAGCTTGGGCCGCGCCTCGCGCTCGCCCGCCAGCCGCCGCAGCGCCGGCTCGATGAACACGCAGAAGCAGACGATCGTGGAGAGCGGGTTGCCCGGCAGGCCGAACACCAGCGTGTCGTCGCGGCGGCCGAACCACAGCGGCTTGCCGGGCTTGATCCGCACGCGCCAGAAGACCTCCTCGACGCCGCAGTCGAGGAACGACGGCTTGACGTGGTCGTGGGGGCCGACGGACACGCCGCCGGAGACGACCAGCACGTCCCCGCCCAGCCCTTCGGCGATCGCGGCGCGCGTAGCCTCGCGGTCGTCGCCGATCACGCCCTGATCGACCACCGTCGCACCCGCCCGCTCGGCCAGCAGGCGCACCATCAGCCCGTTGGACTCGTGGATCCGCCCGGGCTCGGGCGGCGCGCCGAGCGGCAGCAGCTCGCTGCCGGTCACGAGCAGGTGCAGCCGCGGCCGGCGGTGCACGGCGACCTCGCCGACCCCGGCGGACGCGAGCGCGGAGATGCGGGGAAGCGTGAGCACCGAGCCAGGCGGCGCCAGCTCGTCGCCCGCGTGCAGGTCCTCGCCGCGCAGCCGGACGTGCGTGCCGGGCGTCAGCACGCGCTCGGGCGCCACGCTCCCGTCCTCCTCGACCGCCAGCTCCGACTGGAGCACGGCGTCGGCGCCCGGCGGGATCGCGGCGCCGGTCGACACCCGCGCCGCGGTGCCGGGCTCGAGCGGAGCGCTCGCGACCTCGCCGGCGGCCACGCCGCCCGCCAGCCGCAGCGCGACGCCCGGCGCGGTGTCGGCCGCGCGGACCGCGTAGCCGTCCATCGCCGAGCGGTCGAACGGCGGGAGGTCGACCGCGCTGCGCGCCGGCTCGGCGGCCACGCGCCCGGCCGCCTCGGCGATCGGGACCCGCTCGGCGCCGAGCGGCTCGATCCCGCGCAGGACGAGCTCCAGCGCCTCGTCGATCGAGATCATCCGCCGATACGCGACATCGTGCGGGCCGGCTGGACGAAGCCCGGATCGTTCACGTGGTGCTTGAGCTCCTTGCGCCACACCGCGTCGCGGATGATCTCCTCGAGCTCGGCGTCCGTCGCGCCCGCGCGGAGCGGGCCGCGCAGGTCGGTCTCCGTCATCGAGAACAGGCAGGTGCGCAGCTCGCCCTCGGCGGTCAGCCGGATGCGGTTGCAGTCGCCGCAGAACGGCTCCGAGACGGGGGAGATGAAGCCCATCTCGCCCGTGCCGTCCGCGAACCGGTAGCGCCGCGCGGTCCCGTGCCGCTCCCGGCCGACCGGCTCGAGCGGATACACCTCGTCGATCATCCGCACGATCTCGGCGTTCGGCAGCACCTTGTCGCGCGTCCACGCCCGGTCGGCGTCGAGCGGCATGAACTCGATGAAGCGCACCTCGTACGGGTTCTGGCGTGCGAACTCGGCGAAGCGCAGCACCTCGGCCTCGGTGAAGTCCTTGAGCGCGACGACGTTGACCTTGATCGGGCGGAGCTGCTCGTGCTGCTGCGCCGCGTCGAGCCCCTCCAGCACCTGGGCGAGCGAGTCGCGGCGGGTGAGCTGGAAGAAGCGATCGGGCGCCAGCGAGTCCAGCGACACGTTGATGCGCTTGAGGCCCGCCGCGACGAGCTGGTCCACCTGCCGCGTGAGCAGGTAGCCGTTCGTGGTGAGCGACAGGTCTGCGACGTCCGGGATCGCCGCCAGGCGCTCCACCAGCCGCCACAGCTCCTTGCGCACCAGCGGCTCGCCGCCGGTCAGCCGAACGTCGTGTACGCCCATGGCCGCGAGGAGTCGCACCAGCCGCTCGATCTCCTCGTACGACAGCAGCGCCGAGCGCTCGAGCCAGGGCAGGCCCTCGGCGGGCATGCAGTACTGGCAGCGGAAGTTGCAGCGGTCGGTGACCGAGATGCGGACGTCCCCGATCGCGCGCCCGTGACCGTCGACCAGCGGCTTCATCTGTGGAAGTCCGCCTTCCCGCCCGTCTTGTCGAGCAGCTCGACGCGCTCGATCACCACGCCGGGCTCGATCCCCTTGACCATGTCGTAGACCGTCAACGCGCCAACTGAGCACGCCACCAGCGCCTCCATCTCCACGCCCGTGCGGTCGGTGGTCCGGGCCTCGGCCACGATCGTGACCGTGCCCGCCTCGGCGTCGATCGCGATCGACGGGTCGACGTGGGTGAGCGGCAGGGAGTGCGCGAGCGGGATCAGCTCGTCGGTCCGCTTCGCGGCCTGGATGGCGGCGATCCGCGCCACAGCGGCCACGTCGCCCTTCGGGTTGTCCCCGGCCGCCACCCGGCGAGCGGCGGCGGCCGACATCCGCACTACGGCCCGGGCCCGGGCATAGCGCTCGGTGGCCGCCTTGTCGGAGACGTCGACCATCCGTGCCCGTCCGGCGGCGTCGAGATGGGTCAGCGAGCCGTCCATCGTTCGTCAATGGTAGTCGGGGCGGCCCTTCAGGAACCGCCGCGCGTCGCCGATTTATTGGCCATGGCGTCGCAGACGGCGAGGACCTCTCCTGAGCAGCTCTACCGGCTGCTCGCCGACAACGCGACGGACGTCGTCACGCTGCACGATCTCGCCGGCCGCTACCTGTACGTCTCGCCGTCGGTCCGGACGTTCGGCGGCTACGCGCCGGAGGACCTGATCGGCCGCTCCTGCTGGGATCTGATCCACCCCGACGACATCCCGGGCGTCCAGCAGGCGATGACGGAGGCGATCGTCGAGGGCGGCATCGTGACGCTCGAGTACCGGCTGCGCGACGCCGACGGCGACTTCGAGTGGGTCGAGACAACCGCGCGCAGTGTCGGCGACGAGATCCAGTGCTCGAGCCGCAACGTCACCCAGCGCCGTGTCGCGCAGGCCCAGCAGGCCGCAGTCGCCCGCCTCGGAGACCTCGTGATGATGCGGCCCGACCTCGACGAGGTGCTCGCGGAGGCGACCCGCGCGGTCGCCGAGACGCTCGAGGTCGACCTCGTCGGCGTCATCGAGCACGCGAGCGAGGGCCCGGACCTGCTGCGCGCCGGCGTCGGCTGGGCCGAGGGCTTCGTCGGCTCGGCGTTCGAGCCGGCCGCGCTGCGCGCGAACGGCGTCGTGTCGAGCACCACGGTGATCATCGGCCGGCCCGAGGAGCCGGTTGGCATGCTGACCGCCCACTCGCGCACGAAGCGCCCGTTCGGCGACAGCGAGCTCGACTTCCTCCAGTCCGTCGCCCACATCCTCGCGATCGCGATCGGCCGCCGCATCTACGAGGCGCAGATGGAGTACGCCGCGCTGCACGACGCCCTCACGGGCCTGCCCAACCGCACGCTGCTGCTCGACCGGCTGCGGCAGGCGCTCGCGCGGGCCGCGCGCGAGGGCGGCAAGGTCGCGGTCCTGTTCCTCGATCTCGACAACCTGAAGGTCCTGAACGACTCGCTCGGCCACAACGCCGGCGACGAGCTGCTGCGCGCGATCGGCCCGCGCCTGCGCGGCGAGCTCCGGGCGACCGACACCGTGGCGCGGTTCGGCGGCGACGAGTTCGCCGTCGTGTGCGAGGACGTCCTGGACGAGGAGCACGCGCTCGCGATCGCGCAGCGGCTCGTGCGGGCGTTCGAGGACCCGTTCATGGTCGGCGGGGAGGAGCGCTTCGGCTCCGCCAGCGTCGGCATCGTCGTCACCGGGGCCGGCCGCTCCGCCGAGGAGCTGCTGTCGGACGCCGACGCCGCCATGTACCGCGCCAAGGAGCGCGGCCGCGGCCGCTACGAGATGTTCGACGCGGGGCTGCGCGCCCGCATCACCTCACGCCTGCGGCTCGAGGCCGACCTGCGCCGGGCGCTCGAGGGCGAGGGCCGCCTGTGGGTGGCCTACCAGCCGTACTACCGGCTGCCCGGGCGCGAGGTGGCCGGCGTCGAGGCGCTGGTGCGCTGGGAGCACCCCGAGCGCGGCATGGTCCCGCCCGCCGAGTTCATCCCCGTCGCCGAGGAGAGCGGGCTCGTGGTGCCGCTCGGCGTGCGCGTGCTGCGCGCCGCGTGCGAGCAGGTCGCGCGCTGGCAGCGCGAGGCCGGCCACCCCGGGCTGCGGCTCACCGTCAACGTCTCCGCGCGCCAGATGGCGACGCCCGACTTCGTCGAGACCGTGCGGTCGACCCTGGCGGAAACCGGCCTGCAGCCGGACTCGCTCGGCCTCGAGATCACCGAGCGGCTGCTGCTGGAGGAGACGCCCGGCACCGCGCTGACGATCGAGCTGCTCCAGACGCTCGGCGTGCGGCTGCTGCTCGACGACTTCGGGACCGGCTACTCGTCGCTTCGCTACCTCCAGCGCTATCCGCTCGACGGGCTCAAGGTCGACCGTGCGTTCGTCGCGGGCCTCGGGGACGACGGCGACGGCGACGGCGCGATCGTCCAGGCCATCGTCGGCATGGCCCGCGCGCTCGGGATGGGCGTGATCCCGGAGGGCGTCGAGACCGACGGGCAGCTCCAGCGCCTCGCCGCGCTGGGCTGCGACCACGCGCAGGGGTTCCTGCTCTCGCGGCCGCTGCCGGCCGAGGGGCTCGAGGCGCTGCTGCGCGGCGACGGCTGACCTCTAGCCTTGGAGGCGTGCGCGTCTCCGTCCGACTGTTCGCCGGCCTGCGCGAGCGGGCCGGCACCGACCGGCTCGAGGTCGAGCTGCCCGACGACGCGCGGGTGGCCGACGTGCTCGCCGCCATGGCCGCGACCCCGGTCGGAGCCCTGCGCCCGCGCGAGTGCGTCGTGGCCGTCAACCGCGAGTACGCCACAGCGGACGAGCCCGTGCGGGCGGGCGACGAGGTCGCGCTCGTGCCGCCGGTGAGCGGCGGGGCCGGCGGCGACGATCCCGGCGTGGGCGGCGCGCGTGTGGCGGCGGCCGACGCGGTCGTGCGCCGCGTGCGCGTCACCGCCGAGCCGCTGGACCTCTCGTCGCTCGCCGACGCGGTGCGCGACCCGCGGGCGGGCGCGGTCGTGCTCTTCGAGGGCGTCACGCGCGAGGTCCCGGAGCTCGACTACGAGGCGTACGCGGAGATGGCGGTGGCGCGGATCGAGGCGATCGCCGCCGAGGAGGCGGAGCGCCACGGCCTGTGCGCGGTCGCGATCGAGCACCGCACCGGCACGGTGGCGCGGTCCGAGCCGTCGGTCATCGTCGCCGCCTCGGCGCCGCACCGCGGCGAGGCGTTCGCGGGCGCCCGCGCCCTGATCGACCGGGTCAAGGCCGAGGCGCCGATCTGGAAGGTCGAGGTCACCGCTGCAGGCCGCACCCGGGTCGAAGGCACGCTGCCGCCTACGTAGCCCCCGGGGGCCTGCCTATGCAATGCTTAGGCAGATGGAACTGACGTTGGGTGAGGCCGCGAAGGCGATCGGCGTCAGCGCCGACACGCTGCGGCGCTGGGACCGGAGCGGGAAGCTGCGCACGGTGCGCGACGCTCGCAACCGCCGGCTCGTGCCGCCGGCGGAGGTCGAACGGCTCACCGCGCATCCACGGCGCCACGTGGCCGGCGACCACGTGTCAGCTCGCAACCGCTTCCCGGGCGTGGTTCGCTCGGTGGAGGTCGACGGCGTGATGGCGCTGGTCGAGATCGAGGCAGGGCCGTTCCTGGTGACGGCGGCGGTCACGCGCGACGCCGTCGACGAGCTCGGGCTCGCGCCCGGGGTCGAGGCCACGGCCGCGGTGAAGGCGACGTCGGTGATGGTGCACCGGCCATGAGGCGGCTCGTGCCCGCGCTCGCCGTGCTCGCGCTGGTCGCCGGCTGCGGCGACGACGACGACCAGGCGGCCTCCACCGACCGTCCTCGCCTGACCGTCTCGGCGGCCGCCTCGCTCACCGACGCGCTGACCGCCTGCAGCCGCCAGTTCGAGGGCGCCGACGTGCGGCTGTCGTTCGGCGGCTCCGACGAGCTGGCGGCCCAGCTCCGCCAGGGCGTCAAGCCCGACGTCTACGCCGCCGCCAACGCCAAGCTGCCCGAGGAGCTGGCCTCCGAGGACCTGCTCGAGACCCCGGTCGAGTTCGCGACCAACGAGCTCGTGATGGCGCTGCCGGGCGACGAGCGCGAGATCGAGAAGGTCGAGGACCTCGCGAAGCCCGACACCCGGATCGTGATCGGCGCCGAGACGGTCCCGGTCGGCTCGTACACCCGCCAGGTGCTCGACCGCCTGCCGCCCGCCACGCGCGACAAGATCCTCGCCAACGTGCGGTCCGAGGAGCCCGACGTCCGCGGCGTGATCGGCAAGCTCACGCAGGGCGCTGCTGACGCCGGCTTCGTCTACCTCACCGACATCACCGGCGACCTCACGGGCGTCGAGCTGCCGCCCGGCCTCCAGCCGACCGTCGCGTACGGCGCCGCGGTCGTGAAGGGGACGGGGGAGCAGGCGCTCGCCCAGCGCTACCTCGACGGGCTGGCCGACGGCGCGTGCGGCGACGCGCTGCGCGAGGAGGGGTTCGGCCCGCCGCCGGCCGGATGAGGTGGTTCGTGGCGCCGCTGGGATTGGCGCTCGGGTTCCTCGTACTGCCGGTGCTGGCGATCTTCCTCGACAGCCCGCCCGGCGAGCTGCTCGACGCGCTCGGCGAGCCGGGCGCGCTCGACGCGCTCGGGCTCAGCCTGAAGACCAGCCTGATCGCGCTGGCGATCATCGTCGTGGTCGGGACGCCGGCCGCCTACCTGCTCGCCACGCGTCGCTTCCGCGGCCGTGCGCTGGTGATCACGCTGATCGAGCTGCCGCTCGTGCTGCCGCCGGCGGTGGCGGGGATCGCGCTGCTGGCCGCGGTTGGGCCGTCGGGCATCCTCGGCAGCGCGATCGAGGACGCCGGCGTTCGCCTCACGTTCGAGACCGCGGGAGTGGTGGTCGCGCTCACGTTCGTCGCCTCGCCGTACTACCTGCGCCAGGCCCAGGCCGCGTTCGGCGCGCTCGACCCGAGCTGGCTCGAGGCCTCCCGCACGCTCGGCGCCTCGCCCACGCGGACCTTCGCGCGCGTGGCCATCCCGACCGCGGCGCCCGGGCTCCTGACCGGCGGAGCGCTCGCGTTCGGGCGGGCGCTGGGCGAGTTCGGTGCCACGCTCATGTTCGCCGGGTCGCTGGCCGGTATCACCCAGACCGCACCACTGGCCATCTACGAGCGCTTCGCGACGGACTTCGACGCCGCGCTCGCGCTGTCCGCGGTCCTCGTCGCTGTCTCGGCCGCGATCCTGCTGTCGGTCAAGTTCGTCGAAGGCAGTGCTCTCCATCACGACTGAGCCCGAGCCCGGCGATGTCCGGCTCTCCGTCACGGCTGAGACCGAGCTCGGCGATATCCGGCTCGATGTCGGGCTGGAGGTCGCGGCCGGCGAGTGCGTGGCGATCGCGGGCCCCTCGGGGGCCGGCAAGAGCAGCGTCCTGCGGGTCATCGCGGGGCTCCTGCGGCCGCGCGTAGGGCGGATCGTCTGCGGCGGCGAGGTCTGGCTCGATTGCGCGAACGGCGTCGACGTGCCGCCCGAGGAGCGGCGCTGCGGCTACGTGTTCCAGGACTACGCGCTGTTCCCGCACCTCAGCGCGTGGCAGAACGTGGCGTATGGCGTGCGCGGGCCGCGGGCGGAGCGGCGGAAGCGCGCGCACGAGCTGCTCGCCCGGTTCGGGCTCGCCGCGCGTGCCGACGCCCGGCCGCGGACGTTGTCGGGAGGCGAGCGCCAGCGCGTCGCGGTCGCGCGAGCGCTGGCGGTGCAGCCGCGCGCGCTGCTCCTCGACGAGCCGCTCTCCGCGCTCGACGCGCGCACCCGGGCCGCGGCGTCGCGCGAGCTGGCGACGGTCCTGCACGAGGCCGGCGTCCCGGCCCTGCTCGTCACGCACGACTTCCAGGAGGCGGCGCTGCTGGGCGACCGCGTGGGGATCATGGACGCCGGCCGGATCGTGCAGATCGGTACCGCCGGGCGGCTGGCGGCGGCCCCGGCGTCGCCGTTCGTGGCCGACTTCACGGGCGCGGTCGTGCTCACCGGGACGGCGTCGGCCGGCGCGGCCGGGCTGACGCGCGTGCAGCTCGACGGCGGGGGGGAGGTGTCCTCGCCGGAGGACGCCTACGGCCCGGTCGCGGTGACCGTCTACCCGTGGGACATCGCGATTGCGCCCGCCGGGGCCATAAACCCCGGCTCGGCGCGCAACCACCTCGACGTCGAGGTCGTTTCCGTGACCGCGGTCGGCAACCGCGTCCGGGTCGGCCTCGCGACGCCCCAGCCGCTGACCGCGGAGCTCACCGAGCTGGCCGTGCAAGGGCTCCATCTCACGCCCGGCGAGCGGGTCGTCGCGACGTGGAAGGCCACGGCAACGCGGCTCCTCCCGTTGTCGTAGGAGGGGTTCGCGCACGTTCCCGACCGGGTTAGTGCATAATGCCTGCGGGAAATGTTGATCAAACCGATGGAGATTGTGTTCATGACCACACGTTCGTCGCGGCTCGCCGCCGCCCTGGCCCTCCTCCTCCTCCCAGTGGTGGCGGCGGGCTGCGGCGGACCGGCGGGGGAGGGTGATGCCGCCGCGTCCGGTGGCGGCGCGAAGCTCTCGCTCGTCGCCTACTCGACGCCGAAGGAGGCGTACGAGGATCTGATCCCGGCCTTCCAGAAGACGTCCGAAGGCAAGGGCGTCAGCTTCGACCAGTCCTACGGCGCCTCCGGCGACCAGTCGCGCGCGGTCGCGAGCGGGCTGCCCGCGGACATCGTCGCGCTCTCGCTGGCCCCCGACGTGGACAAGCTCGTCGAGCCCGGCCTCGTCGACGCCAACTGGGCCAAGACGTCGACCGACGGCTTCGTCACCAACTCGGTCGTCGTCTTCGCCGTCCGCAAGGGCAACCCGAAGAACATCAAGGCGTGGGACGACATCGTCGAGGACGGCGTCGAGGTCATCACGCCGAACCCGTTCACGTCCGGTGGCGCCAAGTGGAACCTGATGGCCGCGTACGGCTCCCAGACCGCCCAGGGCAAGTCGCCCGAGGAGGCGCTCGAGTTCCTCCACAAGGTCCTCGCCAACACGCCGGTTCAGGACAAGTCGGCGCGCGAGGCGCTCCAGACGTTCGCCGGCGGCAAGGGCGACGTCCTGCTCTCGTACGAGAACGAGGCGATCACCGCCCAGAAGGCGGGCATCGAGCTCGACTACGTGGTCCCGGATCAGACGATCCTGATCCAGAACCCGGCGGCGGTGACCACGGAGTCCGACAACCCTGACCAGGCGAAGGCGTTCCTCGACTGGCTCGTGACCCCCGAGGCGCAGGAGATCTACGCGTCCAAGGGCTACCGCTCCGTGCTCCCCGACCTCGTGGACGAGAGCACGTTCCCGACGCCGAAGGACCTGTTCACGATCGACGAGTTCGGCGGCTGGTCGAAGGTCAACGACGAGTTCTTCGACGCGGACAAGGGCTCCGTGGCCGACATCGAGCGCGACCTGGGGGTCTCCACTGCCGGCTGACGCGACCACCGCCGGACGGCTTCCGCGCCGCCGGGCCCGGAGCCATGCCATCGGAGGGCCGCTCATCGCGGGCGGCCTTTCGGTTGCGTGGCTCACCCTCATCGTCCTGATCCCGCTCGCCGCCGTCGTCGTGCAGTCCTTCGAGGACGGCGTCGGCGCGTTCTGGGACGCCGTGACCGCCCCGCAGGCGGTCGCCGCGATCCGCCTGACGCTGATCGTCTCCCTGCTCGTGGCCGCCATCAACGCCGTCATCGGGACGCTGATCGCGTGGGTGCTGGTGCGCGACCAGTTCCCGGGCAAGCGGATCGTCAACGGGCTGATCGACCTGCCGTTCGCGCTGCCGACGATCGTGGCCGGCCTCGTGCTGCTCGCGCTGTACGGGCCGAACGGGCCGGTCGGCGTCAACGTCGCGTACACCCGCGCGGCGGTGCTGCTCGCGCTGCTGTTCGTGACGCTGCCGTTCGTCGTCCGCGCCGTCCAGCCGGTGCTGATGGGGCTCGAGCGGGAGGCGGAGGAGGCCGCGGAGTCGCTCGGCGCCAAGCCGTGGACGATCTTCCGCCGCATCATCCTGCCCGCGCTGCGGCCGGCGATGCTGGCCGGCGTCGGCCTCGCGTTCGGCCGCGCCGTCGGCGAGTTCGGCTCGATCGTGCTGATCAGCGGCAACCTGCCCTACAAGACCGAGGTCGCCTCGGTGCTCGTCTACGGGCAGATCGAGAGCGGCAACACGAACGGCGCCGCCGCGGTGTCCGTTCTGCTGCTGTTCGTCTCGTTCCTGGTGCTGCTCGGCATCTCGTTCGTCGCGCGAAGGGGGATCGTGCGATGAAAACGGTTTCGCCTGCCAGGCGAGAGGCTCCTTCGTCGCGCTCGCCTTCGGCGACGTTACTTTTGCGAAGCATCGCGCTGTTCTACCTCGCCGCCCTGCTCGTCGTCCCCGTGGCGATGGTCTTCTACCGCGCGTTCGAGGACGGCTTCGCCGCCGCCTGGGCCGCCGTCACCACGCCGCCCGCCCAGCACGCGTTCTACCTCACGATCACGATCGCGCTGATCGCCGTGCCGCTGAACGCGGTCTTCGGCGTGCTCACCGCGTGGGTGCTGGCCCGCTACGACTTCCGCGGCAAGCGGATCCTCGACACGCTGATCGACCTCCCGTTCGCGGTCTCGCCGGTGATCGTCGGCCTCGCGCTGATCCTCGTGTGGGGCCGCGACGGCTGGTTCGGCTCGACCGAGGTGATCTTCTCGATGCCCGGCATGGTCCTGGCCACGATCTTCATCTCGCTCCCGTTCGTCGTGCGCGAGGTGCTGCCCGTGCTGGAGGAGGAGGGCACCGACCAGGAGCAGGCGGCGAGCACGCTCGGCGCGCGCGGCTGGCAGGTGTTCTGGCGGATCACGCTGCCCACCATCCGGTGGGGGCTGACCTACGGCATCATCCTCTCCACGGCGCGCGCGATCGGCGAGTTCGGTGCCGTCGCCGTCGTGTCCGGCAAGATCCAGGGGCGGACGGAGACGCTCACGCTCTATGTCGAGGACCGTTTCCAGTCGCTGGACCTCGCCGGCGCCTATGCCGCCGGCGTGGTGCTCGCGCTGCTCGGCGTCACGGTGCTGGCGCTGATGACCCTGCTGCAACGACGACACGGAAGGATCTGACGTGGCCATCGAGGCCCGCCACATCACGAAGCAGTTCGGCGACTACACCGCGCTCGACGACGTCCACCTCGTCGTGCCCGACGGCTCGCTGACCGCCCTCCTGGGGCCGTCCGGCAGCGGCAAGAGCACACTCCTGCGCGTCATCGCCGGGCTCGAGGTGCCCGACGCCGGCGAGGTGCTGATCGAGGGCGAGGACGTCACGACCCAGCCCGCGCGCACGCGTGAGGTCGGCTTCGTGTTCCAGCACTACGCCGCGTTCAAGCACATGACGGTGGCCGACAACGTCGCGTTCGGGCTCGCCGTCCGGAAGCGCCCGAAGCCCGAGATCAACGCGCGCGTGGCCGAGCTGCTCGAGCTCGTCGGCCTCGCGCACCTCGGCAAGCGCTACCCGTCGCAGCTCTCCGGCGGCCAGCGCCAGCGCATGGCGCTCGCCCGCGCGCTGGCGGTCGAGCCGCGCGTGCTGCTGCTCGACGAGCCGTTCGGCGCGCTCGACGCCCGCGTCCGCGAGGAGCTGCGCGCCTGGCTGCGCCGCCTGCACGACGAGGTGCACGTGACGACGATCTTCGTCACGCACGACCAGGAGGAGGCGATGGAGATCGCCGAGCAGATCGTGGTCGTCAACGAGGGGCGGATCGAGCAATCGGCGTCGCCGGCGCAGATCTACGACGAGCCCGCGACGCCGTTCGTGATGTCGTTCGTCGGGCCGGTGACGCGCGTCGGCGATCGCCTCGTACGCCCGCACGACGTGCAGGTGCTGACCGAGGCCGGCGAGGCGAGCGAGCAGGCCGTCGTGACGAGGATCATCCGGCTCGGCTTCGAGGTTCGCGTTGAGCTGTTGCCGCCCGAGGGCGACATCCTCACCGCGCAGCTCTCGCGCACGGAGGCCGACGAGCTCGAGCTGGTCGAAGGCCAGATCGTCCACATCCGCGTCGATCCCACAGGGGCGCAGCCCGAGCCCGCGAGCGCATAGTCTCCGCGGGGTGCGCGTCTCCGCCAAGACCGACTACGCGATCCGCGCGGCGCTCGAGCTCGCCGCCGCGCCCGACGAGAAGCCGGTGAAGGGCGAGCGGATCGCGACCGCGCAGGCGATCCCGCTCCGCTTCCTGGAGAACATCCTGATGCAGCTGCGTCACGCCGGGCTGGTGGACAGCCGTCGCGGCGCCGAGGGCGGCTACCGGCTCGCGCGGCCGGCCGGTGAGGTCACGCTCGCCGACGTGATCCGCGCGATCGACGGCCCGCTGGCGGGCGTCCAGGGCGTGCGGCCCGAGACGCTCACGTTCAACGGGACCGCCGAGCCGATGAAGGACGTGTGGATCGCCGTGCGCGCCTCGCTGCGGTCGGTGCTCGAGTCCGTCACGCTCGCCGACGTCGTCGCCGGCACGCTGCCCGAGCACGTACGGTCGATGCTCGGCGACGAGGACGCCTGGGTCTCCCACTGAAACCGCCCGCACGGGCGCGTACGCTGATCACATGGCCGGAAGGCCGCTCATCGGCGCCCTCGTCGCCGCCGCCTCGGTGGCGCTGACGACCGCGCTGCTGTTCCCGCTGAGCGAGATCGCGCCGTCGGTCTCGCTGGGCGTCCTGTACCTGCTGGCCGTACTGCTCGTCTCGACGGTCTGGGGCCTGCGCCTCGGCCTGGCGACGAGCGTCGCCGCTGCGACGGCGTTCAACTTCTTCCACATCGAGCCGACCGGCCGCTTCACGATCGCCGACGCCGAGAACTGGGTCGCGCTGGGCGTGTTCCTCGTCGCGGCCGTGGTGGCCTCGACCCTGTCCGAGATCGCGCGCACCCGCGCCGTCGAGGCCGACCGCCGGCGCCGGGAAGCCGACCTCGCCGCCGAGCTCGCCCGGCTCCTCCTCGGATCGGCCGAGCCGCGGAGCGCGCTAGCCGCGGCGGCCAAGCGGATCGCCGACGCCCTCCAGATCGACTCGGCGAGCATCGTGCTCGAGCCGGTGGGCGGGGACGACCGGCGCGCCGCGGTACCGCTCGGCGACCTCGGAACGCTGATGGTGCCGGCCGCCGCGGAGGAGGTCGCGCGCGAGCGGATCGCGCCCGCGCTGGAGGCGCTCTTGTGGGCGGCGCTCGAGCGCGAGCGACTCACCCGCGAGGTGGTGGAGACGAGCGCGCTGCGCCGCAGCGACGAGATCAAGACCGCCGTGCTGCGCTCCGTCTCGCACGACCTGCGCTCTCCGCTGACCGCGATCGTGGCCGCAGGCGACGCGCTCGCCTCGCCGACGCTGGACGCCGACGACCGGCTCGAGCTGGCCGACACGATCGCGCACGAGGGCCGACGGCTCGCCCAGCTCGTGGACCAGCTGCTCGACCTCTCGCGCCTCCAGGCCGGCACCGCCGAGCCGCGCGAGGACTGGTGCTCACTCGACGAGGTGATCCGCGCCGCGGTCGAGGACACAGGCGCCGCGGACCGGGTGAAGCTGGCGATCGCGCCCGACCTGCCGCTGATCCGCGCCGACGCCGGCCAACTCCGCCGTGCGATCGCGAACCTGATCGAGAACGCGCTGCGCTACGGCGATCACCAGCCGGTGTCGGTGCGCGCCCGCGTGAGCGGCGGCCGCATCCTTCTGCGGGTGGTCGACCAGGGGCCGGGCATCCCGCTCGTCGAGCAGGAGCGGATCTTCGCGCCGTTCTACCGCGGGCCGGGCGCTGGCGGGCACGGCTCCGGCCTCGGCCTCGCGATCGTGCGCGGGCTGCTGGAGGCGAACGGCGGGCACGTTCGGGTCGAGTCGCTGCCCGGTCAGGGGACCTCTTTCGTGGTCGACCTCCCGCTGCCGGCCGCCGTTGAGACACCGGCATGACGCGCGTGTTGGTGGTCGACGACGAGCCGCAGATCGTGCGGGCGCTACGGGTCGTGCTGCGCGAGGCGGGCTACGAGGCGGTGCCCGCGGAAACCGCCGAGGAAGCGCTCGACCGCGCCGCGATCCGCCCGCCCGACGCCGCGATCGTCGACCTCGTGCTGCCCGACGGCGACGGGGTGGAGGTCACGCGCCGCCTTCGCGAGTGGAGCCAGATGCCGATCATCGTGCTGTCCGCGGTCGGCGACGAGTCGGAGAAGGTCCGCGCGCTCGAGGCCGGGGCGGACGACTACGTGACCAAGCCGTTCGGGCCGCGCGAGCTCGTCGCGCGCCTGCAGGCGGCGCTCCGGCGCGCCGGACAGCCGGAGGACGAGCCGACCGTCCGCTCGAACGGGCTCGAGGTCGACCTCGCGGCCCGCGTCGTTCGCGTCGATGGCGACGAGGTCCACCTCACGCCGATCGAGTTCGACCTCCTGCGCACGCTCGCCCACAACCGCGGGCGGCTGCTCACCCATCGCGCCCTCCTGGTCGAGGTCTGGGGGCCGGAGTACGCGAACGACACGGCCGTGCTGCGCACGCACATCGCGAACCTACGGCGCAAGATCGGCGCGCAGCACGTCCGCACCGATCCGGGCGTCGGCTACCGCTTCACGGACTGACTTCACACGATCTTGATGCCCGATCGGGGCATCTGCACGAGCTCTTGATGAGGTCGCGCCTAGCGTGACGCTCATGGAGTTGACCCCGACCTTCGCGTCCTTGCTCGACTCGCTGCAGGACGTGTCGTCGATCGCGATAGCGGCCGCGGCGTTCGCTGCGTTGTTCCTGCTCCTCGAGGCCTTCGATCGCGTATGAGCGGCGCTGAAGTCGCCGGGCTCGTGATCGCGCTGGCCTTGTTCGCCTATCTGCTGATCGCGCTGCTGCGGCCGGAGAAGTTCTGAGATGAGCGCGGCCGGCTGGATCGAGATCGCGCTCTACATCGCGATCCTGACCGTGATCACGCCGCTGCTCGGCGGCTACATGACGCGCGTCTATCGGGGCGAGATCAAGATCCGGCTGGTCGAGCGGTCGATTGTCGCACTCGGCGGCAACCGCGAGCAGGACTGGAAGGCGTACGCGACGTCGGTCCTGATCCTGAGCGCCGTCTTCTTTGGCCTGCTCTACCTGATCCTGCGCACCCAGGGGATCCACCCATGGAACCCCAAGAACCTCGACTCGGCGCCCTGGGACGTTGCGTTCAACACGACCGCGTCGTTCGTGACCAACACGAACTGGCAGTACTACGCCGGCGAGACGACGATGTCGAACTTCTCGCAGATGGCCGGCCTGGCAGTCCAGAACTTCATCTCGGCCGCCGTCGGCATCGCGGTCGCGATCGCGTTCATCCGCGCCTTCGCCGCCCGCTCCGGCACCAACATCGGCAACTTCTACAGCGACCTGATCAAGACGCTGGTCTACGTGCTGCTGCCGATCACGGTCGTCGTCGGCCTGTTCCTGGTCTCACAGGGCGTGATCCAGTCGCTGACCGCCGGGCCCGTGGCCTCGCAGGAGGTCATCAAGGAGCTCGGCACCAACGGCGGCGGCTTCTTCAACGTCAACTCCGCGCACCCGTTCGAGAACCCGACCTGGCTCTCGAACTTCGTCGAGCTGCTGCTGATCCTCGCGATTCCGGCCGCGCTGACCTCGGTCTACGGCCGCATGGTCGGCAACCGCCGCCAGGGCTGGGCGATCTACGCGGCGATGCTCTCGCTGCTGATCGTCGCCGTCGTCGTAGTGGCGCTCGCCGAGAACAACTCGTCGCCCGCCATGGACGCCGCGAACGTCGCCGGCTTCAACATGGAGGGCAAGGAGCAGCGCTTCGGCGTCGCCTCGACCGCGCTCTGGGTCGTGGTCACCACCGCCGCCTCGTGCGGCGCCGTCAACGGCGCCATGGAGTCGCTTACCGGTATCGGCGGGACGGTCCCGATGGCGGAGATGCAGACCGGCGAGGTGATCTTCGGCGGCGTCGGCTCCGGCCTCTACGGGATGCTGATGTTCGCGATCCTCGGCGTCTTCCTGTCCGGCCTGATGGTCGGCCGCACCCCCGAGTTCCTCGGAAAGAAGATCGAGGCGCGCGAGGTCAAGCTGACCGTGTTCGGAACGATCGGCGTGCCGATGATCGTGCTCTTCACGAGCGCGCTCGCGATCGCAACCGACTACGGCAAGAAGTCGATCTTCAACCCCGGGCCGAACGGCTGGTCCGAGACGCTGTACGCCTACACGTCGCAGGCCAACAACAACGGCTCCGCGTTCGCCGGCTACACCGGATTCCTGCAGTCCGCCGACGCTGCCCAGTTCGGCATCACCTTCGCCAACGTGCTCGGCGGCCTGGCCATGCTTGCCGGCCGCTTCCTGCCGCTGCTGGTCGCGCTCGCGATCGCCGGCTCCCTCTCCGGCAAGCGCGTCGCGCCCGCGGGCGCGGGCACGTTCCGCACCGACTCGCCGACCTTCGTGGTCGTGCTGATCGGCGTGGTCCTGCTCGTCGCGCTGTTGACGTTCGTTCCCGCCCTGCTCCTCGGCCCCGTCGTCCAAGGCCTCACCGACCAACTCTTCTGATGCGTGAGCTGAGAACCGCACTGATCGCCGCCGTGGCGCTGACCATCGTCTTCGGCCTCGCCTACCCGCTCGCCATGACCGGCGTGGCGCAGGTCGTCTGGCCGGACAAGGCCGACGGCGACCCGACGCTCGTGGCCCGCGACTACTCGAAGGACGACAGCCTGTTCCAGAGCCGGCCGTCGGTCACCGGGTACGCGGCCGACGCCACGTTCTTCAACAACCAGGGCCCGAACCAGCAGGCGCTCGCCGATCAGCTCAAGGGCTACATGGACGACTACCTCACGCGCGAGCAGCCGTTCACGCCCGACCTCGTCGCCGCCGACGTCCCGTCCGACGCGGTCACGACCTCGGCGTCCGGCATCGATCCGCAGATCTCCTTCGACAACGCCCGCATCCAGGCCAACCGCGTCGCCGCCCAGCGCGACATGCCGCTTGACGATGTGTTCGCCCTCGTCGACGACGCGACCAGCCAGCCGCTGTTCGGGCTCGGCGGGCCGAAGTCCGTCAACGTCGTGAAGCTCAACGATGCGCTGGAGGCGCAGCGATGACCGACCGCCCCGACCGCGCTCTCTTCGAGCGCGACATCATGAAGGCGGCGATCGCCGCCTCGTTCCGCAAGCTGGACCCCCGGCTCATGGCACGCAACCCGGTCATGTTCGTGGTCGAGGTCAGCGCCGTCCTGACGACGGCGATCTGGATCGTCCAAGCCTTCGGCGGCGATGCTCCGGGCGGCGGCAACGATCCCGCCTGGTTCACGTTCGTGGTCGCGATCTGGCTGTGGCTGACCGTCCTCTTCGGCAACTTCGCCGAGGCGATCGCCGAGGGCCGCGGCAAGGCGCAGGCCGACACGTTGCGGGCGATGCGCACGCAGACCGTGGCGCGATTGAAGGACGGCGGCACCAAGCCCGCCAACGAGCTCCAGCGCGGCGACGTCGTGATCGTGGAGGCCGGCGACGTGATCCCCGGCGACGGCACCGTGATCGAGGGCATCGCCTCCGTCGACGAGTCCGCCATCACCGGCGAGTCGGCACCGGTGATCCGCGAGTCGGGCGGCGACCGCAGCGCGGTCACCGGCGGCACGCGCGTGCTGTCCGATCACATCGTGGTCGAGATCACGCAGGAGCCCGGCCAGTCCTTTCTCGACCGCATGATCGCCCTTGTCGAGGGCGCCGAGCGGCGCAAGACGCCGAACGAGATCGCGTTGTCGATCCTGCTCGCCGGCCTGACCATCGTGTTCCTCGCCGTCGTGGTGACGCTGCGGCCGTTCGCCGAGTTCGCCGGCACCGACATCTCGATCACGGTCCTGATCGCGCTGCTGGTGGCGCTCATCCCGACGACGATCGGCGCGCTGCTGAGCGCGATCGGCATCGCCGGCATGGACCGGCTCGTGCGCCGCAACGTGCTCGCACTGTCCGGCCGCGCCGTCGAGGCCTCCGGCGACGTCGACGTGCTGCTGCTCGACAAGACCGGCACGATCACGCTCGGCAACCGCCAGGCGGCGGCGTTCCTCCCGATGCCCGGGGTGGAGGAGGCCGAGCTGGCCGAGGCGGCGCAGTACGCGTCGCTGGCCGACGAGACGCCCGAGGGCCGCTCGATCGTGGTGCTCGCCAAGCAGTACGGACTGCGGGAGCACGAGCTGTTGCCACAGCACGCCCAGTTCATCCCCTTCACGGCGCAGACCCGCATGAGCGGCGTGGACCTCAACGGCACGCGCCTGCGCAAGGGCGCGGGCGACGCGATCCTGCGCTGGGTCACCGACGAGGGCGGCCAGGCGCCGCACGCCCTGCAGGCCGAGCTCGACCGGGTCGCCCGCATGGGCTCGACGCCGCTGGCCGTCGCGCGCGATGCACAGGTCCTCGGCGTCATCGAGCTCAGGGACGTCGTCAAGGAGGGCATGGGCGAGCGCTTCGCACGACTGCGCGTGATGGGCATCCGCACCGTCATGGTCACCGGCGACAACCGGCTCACCGCGGCCAAGATCGCCGACGAGTCCGGCGTCGACGACTTCCTCGCCGAGGCCACGCCGGAGGCCAAGATGGAGCTGATCCGCTCGCATCAGACCGAGGGCCGGCTGGTGGCGATGACCGGCGACGGCACCAACGACGCGCCCGCGCTCGCGCAGGCAGACGTCGGCGTCGCCATGAACACGGGCACCCAGGCCGCGCGCGAGGCCGGCAACATGGTCGACCTCGACTCCAATCCGACGAAGCTGATCGAGATCGTCGAGGTCGGCAAGCAGCTGCTGATCACGCGCGGCGCGCTCACGACGTTCTCGATCGCCAACGACGTCGCCAAGTACTTCGCGATCCTGCCCGCCGTGTTCGCCTCTACCTACGCGGTGGCCGGCCAGGACGGACCGCTCGACGCGCTCAACATCATGTCCCTGGGCACGCCGCAGTCGGCGATCGTCTCGGCGATCGTCTTCAACGCGCTGATCATCCCGCTCCTGGTCCCGCTCGCCCTGCGCGGCGTTCGCTACCGGCCGGTGGGGGCGACCGCGCTGCTGCGGCGCAACCTCCTCCTCTACGGCGTGGGCGGACTGATCGCGCCGTTCATCGGCATCAAACTGATCGACCTCATCGTCCACAACCTCCTGGGGGCGTGACGTGGCGGAGCTGCTCACCCGGATCAAGGCGGCCGCCAAACGACCGGCGCTCGACCGCCGGCTGGCGGAGGCGGGTTAGCGTTCGTGGCATGCCCGGCCATCACAAGGTGTTCCTCGGAATGGCCGCCGGCGTCGGCAAGACATACCGCATGCTCCAGGAAGGCCGCGCCGAGCTGGAAGCGGGGCGCGACGTCGTGATCGGCTACCTCGAGCCGCACGACCGAGCCGAGACCTCCGCGCAGGCCGACGGCCTGCCGCAGCTGCGGCGCAGGCACCTCACCTACAAGGACGTGCCGTTCCAGGAGATGGACCTTCCCGCCGTCCTCGACCGCCGTCCGGAGCTCGTGCTGATCGACGAGCTGGCGCACACCAACGCGCCCGGGCTCGAGCACGGCAAGCGCTACGAGGACATCGCCGACGTCCTCGAAGCCAGGATCGACGTGTACTCCACCGTCAACGTCCAACACCTTGAGTCGCTCAACGACCAGGTGGCGGAGCTGACCGGCGTGCGGGTGCGCGAGACGTTCCCCGACTCCGTGCTCGCGCAGGCCGACGAGATCGTGCTCGTCGACCTCACGCCTCCCGCGCTGATCGAGCGCCTGCGGGCCGGGAAGGTCTATCCGGCGCCGCGCGTGCCGGCCGCCCTGGACGGCTTCTTCCGCGTCGAGAACCTCGAGGCGCTCCGCGAGGTGGCACTGCGCCAGGTGGCCGAGGACGTCGAGGCCAAGCGGCTCAAGGTCGACGCAATCCCCGCCCGTGAGGATCGGCTGATGGACCAGGCGGCGCCGCTCGCCGTCGGCGAGCGTCTGCTGGCGCTGGTGACGCCGCAGCCCACGTCGCAGCGAATCATCCGCCGTGCGTGGCGCTCTTCCCAGCGCCTCGGTGCCGAGCTCGACGTCCTGATCGTGCTTACGAGGGAGCCGTCCGAGGGCGAGCGCGAGCAGATCGACGCGTTCCGCCGGCTCGGGTCTCTGCTCGGAGCCCAGGTAATTGTGGAGGAGGGCGACGACGTGCCGGTCGTCGCTGCGCGCGTCGCCGCCGAGCGCAACTCGACCTACGTGCTGATCGGGACACCGTCGCGCCGCCGCGGCCTGAAGCGCCTCGCCGAGCCGCTCACCGACCGGCTGGTGCGCGCCTTGCCTGGCGTCGACGTGCGGATCGTCGCCGACCGATCGAAGCGGAGGCGGTCATGAGCGTCAGCCACGTCGTCGTGCTCGTCGTCGGCCTCGTCGTTGGCGCCGCGGTGGCCATGGTGATCGTGCGGCGCCGGCGCGCGGGCGACGAGGAGCTTCCGGCGCGGCGGATCGTGTTTCCCTACGTCGGGACCCAGCTCTCGATCTCGGCGCTCGACGCGGCGCTGCGGATAGCGAGGCTCGAGAACGCGACGCTCGTCCCGGTCTACCTCGTGCCGGTGCCGATGACGATGCCGCTCGAGTCGCCGATCCCGCGCGCATGTGACAGGGCGTTCGAGCTGCAGGAGGCGATCGAGCAGCGCGCCTCCGCCGCGGGCATCCCGGTCGACGCGCGGATCGTGCGCGGCCGGACGGTGCGCCACGCGCTGCGCGAGCTGCTCGCGGAAGAGCCCTACGACCGGCTGGTCGTGGCAGCCGGCACCGCGCACACCGACGGCCTCAGCGCGGCTGACGTCGCCTGGCTGCTCGAGCACGCGCCCGGCGAGGTCGCGGTCATGCGGCCTGCCGACGAGGCCGCGCTCGCATCGGCCTAGATCCCGGCCACCTCGCAGCTCCCGGCGTCGGGCTCGCAGATCCGCGCTGTGCGCTCCGCCTCCTCGCGGATGGCGGCGACCGCCGAGCGCGGGATGTCGACGTGCGGCGTGATCTCGACCCGCACGGCGTCGCCCTCGCGGCGCAGGGCCCAGCTCGCCGCCACGCGCCCGTCGACGGTGCAAGTCGGCGAGCCGCTGAGCGTGAGCTGGAGCGGGGCGAGCTCGGGCGGCATGATCCGCTCACGGTCGGCGTACGCGAGCAGCGGCTGGTCCCAGTGCCCGAGCAGGCGCGGCGGCAACGGGGTCGACGCCGGGGGGAGCGGCTGCCCGGGCAGGTCGAGCAGCTCGCGGCCGGCCTCGTCGCGGTAGGAGACGGTCTCGACCCGGTCCCACGCGAAGTCCGTCTGCGCGACGCCGGCCCAGGCGGCGATGTCGCGCCGGCCGGCGGGCCCGAACGCGGCCAGGTAGCGGCGCAGGACGTGCGCGGCGGCGACGGCCGGGTCCGGCAGCGGCCGCGGGTCCTTGATGAACAACGTCGCCCGTCGCGTGTCGCTGTAGAAGCCGGCGGGCGGGAGCTGGACCAGCGGCACGAGCGTCCGCGCGATCAGCACCGGCTGGTACTGGTCCTGCGGCGCGCCGTCGTGCCGCGCCACGTACTCGCGGATCTCGCTGTTCCGGCGCGGCTCGCTCAGCCACGCGCTGAGGTCGGGGACGAGCTCATCGAGCCCGGGCCAGGCGCTGCGCCACTTGCGCATCCGCGCCTGGCGCGTGAGCTGCGCGTACGCCGGATAGTCGCCCGCATCGGCGACGTGGAGCGTCTGCCGCATGATCGTCGTCTTGACGACTCTGCGGGCCTCGATCGCGGCCTCGAGCCCGGCGCGGGTGAAGCCCTCGAGCCGCGCGGCGAGCGCGATGTACGGCGCCGGCGGGTGCTGGCCCTGCAACGGCGTGAGGTGCCGTATGGCGGCGGCAGGGGAGAGGGGGGAGCGCTCGAGCAGCAGCTGCCGCGCCGCCATCGCCGCGGTGAGCTGGCGGCGGCTCAGGGCGCTGGGCACCAGCGCAACGATACGGTCCCGGGATGCCCCGAGTCGCCGTCGTCGGCCATGTCGAGTGGATCGAGTTCGCCCGCGTCCCGCACGTCCCGCGGCCGGGCGAGATCGTCCACGCCACGGAGTGGTGGCAGGAGGTCGGCGGCGGCGGCGCGGTCGCCGCCGTGCAACTCGCCAAGCTCGCCGGCAGCTCCGAGTTCTTCACCGCGCTGGCCGAGGACGACCTCGGCCGGAGCGCGAAGCAGCGGCTCGAGGAGCTCGGCGTGACCGTGTACGCGGCGTCGAGCCCCGGCGTCCACCGCCGCGGGTTCGTCCATCTCGACGACGACCACGAGCGCACGATCACGATCCTCGGCGAGCGGCTCGTGCCGCGGGGCGACGACGACCTGCCGTGGGAGCGCCTGGCCGAGGTCGACGCCGTCTACTTCACCGGCGGCGACGTCGGCGCGCTGGAGCGGGCGCGCCGGGCGCGCAAGCTCGTCGCCACCCCCCGCGCGTACGACACGCTGCTCGCCTCGAACGTGAACCTCGACGCGCTCGTGCGGTCGTCCAAGGACCCGGGCGAGATGCACGCCGAGGAGCACCTCGACCCGGCGCCCGACTTCGTGGTCTCCACGGCCGGCAAGGAGGGCGGCGAGTGGGTCGCGGAGGACAAGACGACCGGCCGCTGGAAGGCGGCGCAGCTGCCAGGGCCGCCGCAGGACTCCTACGGCGCCGGCGATTCGTTCGCGGCCGGCCTCACGTACGGCCTCGGCGCCGACCTGCCGATCGATAAGGCGCTCGACGTGGCGTCCCGCTGCGGCGCCTACAAGCTCGCCGGCCACGGGGCCTTCGAGGGCCAGCTCACGGCCGCCGATCTGTGACGCGCAGGACCGCCGAGCCCTCGATCCGCCCGTCCCGCAGCCGCGTGAGGGCCTCCTCCGCGTCCTCGAGCGCGAACTCCTGCACGGTCGTCCGCACCGGGACCTGAGGCGCCAGCGCGAGGAACTCCTGCGCGTCGGCGCGCGTGAGGTTCGCCACCGAGCGCAGGACGCGCTCCTGCCACAGATCGCGGTAGGGGAACGACGGGATGTCGGACATGTGGATCCCGGCGCACACCACCACGCCGCCGGGCGCGGTGGCGCGCAGCGCGGCGGGGACGAGCGGGCCGGCCGGGGCGAAGATGATCGCGGCGTCCAGCGGCTCGGGCCCGGGGGCCATCGCGTCGCCGGCCCACTCGGCGCCGAGCGAGCGCGCCAGCGCCTGCGCCGCCTCGTCCTGGGCGCGGGTGAACGCGAACACGCGCCGCCCCTCGTGCACGGCCACCTGGCAGATGATGTGCGCCGAGGAGCCGAAGCCGTACAGGCCGAGCCTGACCCCGTCGCCCGCCAGGCGCAGCGCCCGGTGGCCGATCAGGCCGCCGCACAGCAGCGGCGCGATCTCGAGGTCGCTCATCGCGCCGGGGAGCGGGAGGCAGAACCGCTCGTCGGCGACGGTCCACTCCGCGTAGCCGCCGTCGACGTCGCGGCCGGTGAAGCGCGCCTGCGGACAGAGGTTCTCGCGCCCGGAGCGGCAGTATTCGCAGGTCCCGTCCGCCCAGCCCAGCCACGGGACGCCGACCCGCTCGCCGTCGGCCGTGGTGGCGACGATCTGGTGGCCGAGGATCAGCGGCAGATGGCCCGGGTCGAGCTCCCCGTCGCGCAGGTGCAGGTCGGTCCGGCAGACGCCGCAGGCGTGCACGCGGAGCAGCACCTGCCCGGGTCCCGGCTCGGGCTCCGGCACGTCGGCGACCCGCAGCGGCCGGCCCGGCGCGTCGAGGACCGCGGCGCGCATCACGCCGCGCGGTCGAGCGCCTGGAGGTCGACCAGCTCGTAGCCGGGCACCGCCTCGGGCTCGTCCCCGCAGGAGACAGGCCGCGGCGCCTGCTCGTGCCGGGCGACGACCGCGCGGAGCCGGCCGGCGGGGGTGCGGAGCGAGACCGCGTCCGCGTCGACGCCCTCGACGAGCACATCGTCGAGGCCGCGCAGCCCGAGGCGTCGCCGGACGAGCACGTCGGCGGCCTGGACCTGCCACGGGTCGCCGGCGCGGCCGCGCAGGTGGTCGAGGTCGATCTCGCCCGCCTCCAGCCGCTCGACGAGCTCTGGGCCGCGGGCGGCGGGCACGCGGCCGAACGCGAGGCCGTGCGGGAAGGCCAGGAACGTCGCCGCGAAGCGGTGGCCGCCGATGTGGCCGATCTCCCACGTCTGCTCCGGCCAGTGCGCGCGCAGCGCCCGCGCCAGCGGCCGGCCGCGACGGGCGCAGCAGGGGTCGCGCTTGCCGTGCGTGCAGACCGCGTAGAGCGGGCCGTCGACGGCGTCGCCGCCGTCGAAGTCGACGTCGAGCACCTCCGCCGGGTCGCCGATCTCGACCCGCCGGAGCGACGCGCCCTCGCGGCTCGTGTCGGCCAGGAACACGGAGCGCCGCTCGAGCGCGGCCCGGCGCGGGCTGCGGCGGATCAGGTGCACCTTGACGTCCGCCTCGTCGGCGCGCGCCAGCAGCTCCCGGCCGATCCCGATGTCGAGGTCCGACTGCGTGACCGCGTTGCGCCCGCTCCACGGGCCCGGCTGCTCGAGCAGCAGGAAGCGGCGCGCCTTGGGCGCGGAGGCCGCGAGGTCCTCGCCGAGGCGCTCGCCAAGCAGGGAGCACGAGATCGTCACGGCAAAAGGCTTAGCACTCCCGCGACGCGGGGGCGCTCAGCGGCGCTTGATCGGGGCGCGCGCGGGGACCGGCTCGGGCACGCCGCGGCGGCGCGAGGCGGGAGCGGGACCGAGGTCGCCGAGGTGGTCGCGGCGGCGCTTCGGCCAGGGCTTGGCGTCGCCCAGCGGGAGCCGCAGCCCGCCCGGCGGGCCGTTGGGATGCTCGGGCTCAGGCGCGTTGCCGCCGCCGCCGTGGCCGCCGTCGGCATCGTCGTCGTCATCCCGCAGCCGGAAGAACCACACCAGCCACACGATGAGCGCTCCGATGTCGAAGACTCGGAGGCCAACCATGAAGATCCACCCCTCCAGTGTCACCTCACTACGCAGGCTAGCGCCGGAACCACTGCTCCAGCAACCGTGTCGCGATCGCAAAGCGCGGCGGCACCGCCGGCACGCCGCCCTCGCGGCCCTCGACCGCCGCTGCGACGGCGTCGCGGTCCGAACCTGCCTGCCGAACCTGTTGGGCGTCGTCGGCCATCCTGAGGATGATGCCCGCCATGATCGTTCCGCTGCGCGCCGATGACGCGTTCCTCGCCGACGTGCGCGCCGCGCGCGGCCCGCTCGACCTGTGGTGGCTCGGCCAGAGCGGCTTCCTGGTCGCGTACGGCGGCCGGCACTTGCTGCTCGACCCCTACCTGTCGGACTCGCTCACGCGCAAGTACGCGGACACCGACAAGCCGCACGTGCGGATGACCGAGCTCGTCGTCGACCCGGCGCGGCTGGGCTTCGTCGACGTGGTGACGGCGTCGCACGGCCACACGGACCACCTCGACGCCGACACGCTGCGGGCGCTCCCGGACGCCGAGCTGGTCGCTCCGGTGGCGCACCGCGAGCTCGCCGCCGAGCGGGCGGGCCGGTCGCCGATCGCCGTCGACGACGGCGAGACCGTCGAGGTCGCGGGCTTCTCGATCACCGCCGTGCCCGCCGCGCATGAGGTGATCGAGCGCGACGCCGCAGGGCGGATGCTGCACCTCGGCTACGTCGTCCGCTGCGGGCCGTTCTCGATCTACCACGCGGGCGACACGGTGCGCTACGAAGGGATGGCGGAGCGGATCGGCGCGGTCGACGTGGCGCTGCTACCGATCAACGGCGGCGCGCCGGAGCGCCGCGTGGCGGGCAACATGGGAGGGGAGGAGGCCGCGGAGCTCGCGCACGAGATCGGCGCGGGCGTGGCCGTGCCGATGCACTACGACATGTTCGAGTTCAACACCGAGCCGCCGGACGCGTTCGTCGCCGCCTGCGAGCGGCTCGGGCAGCCCTATCGCGTGCTGCGGGCCGGAGAGCGGCTCACCCGGCCGTGATCATGCGCAGCGGGAACGTCATGCAGACCTCGGTGCCGCCGCCCGGCGGGGCCGTGACCGAGAACGATTCGGCGAGGTTGGCGATCAGCGGCAGGCCGAGTCCGGCGCCCGGGCTGTCCATCCGCGGCTGCATCCCGCAGCCCTGGTCGCGCACCGTGACCTGCAACTCGTCGCCCTGCGCCTCGATGGAGACCGTGAACGCGCCGTTGCCGTGTTCGCGGTAGCCGTGCACGATCACATTGCTGACCGCCTCCGAGACGGCCAGCCGCACAGCATCGAGGACGGGATCCTCCGCCCCTGCGCGTCTCGCGATCGCCGACACAACCCGCCGGGCCGAGCCGACGTACTCCGGAGACGCCGGCCAGCTCTGCTCACAACGCTCCACGTCGAGAAGCGTCTACCCGTGTCGCGGCCGGGTGAACGTCGCGTTTGTGCTCGTGACAGACCGCACGATCACGCTGCCGTGACCGTCACGGTCACTCGTTGCACGGCGTTGTTCGCGTAGCCGCCGACGTTCCAGGGCGGCGTGTCGGGCTGCATCCGGCCCGTGGCGTCGGTGGCGCGGACTCGCAGCTCGTGCTCGCCCTCCTCGGCGTCCCAGTCGATGGACCACGGCGCCCAGGCGGCGGGCCCGGCCGGAGGGCCGAGCTCGGCGCGCTCCCACTCGCCGCCGTCGACGCTGACCTCCACCCGCTCGATCGGCCCCCAGCCCGACCACGCGCGGCCCTCGAGCCGCGCCCGGCCGGCCGGCAGGAAGCGGCGGCGGGTCATGAAGTCCGGGATCCCGGGCGGGGCCATCAGCGACCGCGGCTCGATCCGGGTCACCGGCGTGCCCGGGTCGTCCTCGTCGCGGCGCATCCGGTACCCGGTGACCATCTGGTAGCCCTCGAACGGCTCGGCGACGACGGTGATGCGCTGCAGCCACTTCACGCTCGTCATCCCGTACCAGCCTGGGACCAGCAGGCGCAGCGGGAAGCCGTGCTGGGGCGGCAGCGGCTCGCCGTTGCAGGCGTAGGCGAGCAGGGCGTCCTCGGCGTCGGCGAGGCCGAGGCTGCGCTCGTAGAGCTGCTCCACGCCCCCCTCGACGCCGCGGTCAAGCCCCGTGAAGACGACCTCGAGGGCATCCTCGTCGAGGCCGGCCTCGGCGAGCAGCGGCGCGAGCGGGACGCCGGCCCACTCGGCGGTCCCGACGGCCTCGGTCAACCATGGCTGGCTGACCACGTGCGGCTCGAGCTGCGCGCGGCCGTTGCCGGCGCACTCCATGGTGATCGGGGCGCTCACCGATTCGCGGGCCCGGAGGTCGTCGAGCGTGAGCTGCAGCTCGTGCTCCACGTTGCCGCCCACGGTCAGCCGCCAGGTCGCGGGATCGACGACGGGGATGTCGTAGTGGGTCAGCAGGTAATGCAGCCCGAGCGGCGTGATCTCGTGCCGCAGCGCCTCCAGCGGCATGCCGTGGTTGCGCGCGGCGAGCTGGAGCTCCTCGAGCGAGATGCTCACCGCGCGGTGTACTCCCAGTCGGCGGCCTGCTCGATCACGCCCAGCAGCTCGCCGACGCGGCACACCAGCAGCCGCTCCTCTTCGACCTCGATCCAGACGCCGGCGGACGCGGGGAAGACGACGTGGTCGCCGACCTTGACCGGCATCTCCACGCCGGCCGACTCCCACCAGTCGATCCCCGGCCCGACCGCCAGCACGATCCCGTGCTGGGGCGGCGGCTCGTGGTCACCGGCGGGCACGACGAGCCCCGAGCGGCGCACCCGGTCCGGGTCGAGCTCCTTGATCACCACGCGGTCGAACAGCGGCCTGAGCTGGCGTTGCATTGCAGCTCAGAAGATATCCGCGTGAGGGATAGGCCCTTAGCCCCCGGTCACGTCGCGTCGCAGGAAGGCGGTCAGCGCCCACCCCAGGGCCGGGACCGCGTAGAGCGCGCAGACCCAGGCCGAGCGCACGATCGGCGCCCAATCGGTGGGCTCCCGCAGGATGCCTTGCCAGGCGTTGAACTGGGTCGAGAGGAGGTACGGGTCGAGCGCGTCGAGCGCCGAGATCGAGCCGATGATCTGCACGAAGATCGACACCATGAGCGTGCCGACGACCGCCGCCGCGGAGTTGCGCGTGACCGTCGAGAGCAGGATCCCGATCGCCGCGATGGCGCTCATCGGCAGCAGGTAGGCGAGCGTCCCGGCGCCGGTCAGGACCAGCGCCCGGCCGGGGTCGATCGTCGTGCCCGAGAGCGTCGTCAACGGGTCGAAGCCCCAGATCACCCCGCCCGCGACCAGCGCGACGCCGACGTACGCGAACAGCACCACCGCGGTGTAGGTGAGCGCCGCCAGCACCTTGCCCGCGAGCACGTGCCAGCGCTCGACCGAGCGCGTGAGGATCGTCTTCAGCGTGCCGTTCTGGTCTTCCGTGGCGACGATGTCGCCCGCTACCAGCGCGGTGACCAGCGGCAACAGCCAGAACGCGCCGAAGGCGAGGCACACGAGCGGGACCGCGAAGCCGGTCTCGCGCACGTACGCGGCGAACGGCAGCCCGTCAGGGCCGTCGCCGCTGCCGTCGGCGGCGAGCGCGATCACGAAGATGAGTGGGACCGCGACCGCCGACGCAAGTCCGATGTAGGTGCGCTTCTGGGCCAGCAGCTTGCGCAGCTCCCAGCGGTAGACGACGCGCACCCCGGGCCTGCGGGCGCGCTCTGCCGCGGTGGCGGCGCGTGGGACGGCGACCGAGCTCATCGCTCCCCCTCGGTCATGTCGAAGAACAGCTCCTCGAGCGTCGCCGTCCGGGGCACGAGCGCCGTGATCCCGACCCCGGCCAGCCCGAGCGCGACCGACAGCTCGGCCACCGACCGCTCGTCGCCGCCGAAGCTGAGCCCGCCCGGGAGCTCGGCGACCTCGCCGAAGCGGCCGGCGATCTCCATCGCGTAGACGTCGTCGGTGGTGCGAAGCTCGTAGCGGCCGGCGGCGCTCGCGATCAGCTCGTCGAGCGCGCCTTCGTAGAGCACGCGACCGGCGCCGATGATCGCAACGCGGTCGCAGAGCTCCTCGACCTCGCCCATGAGATGGCTCGAGAGCAGGACCGTGATGCCCTGGTCGGCGAGCCGCCGGATCAGCAGGCGCATGTCGCGCATGCCCGCCGGGTCAAGGCCGGTGGTCGGCTCGTCGAGCAGCAACAACCGGGGCGCGCGCAGCAGCGCCCCGGCGATGCCGAGGCGCTGGCGCATGCCGTGCGAGTACCCGCCGACCTTGTCCTTGGCGCGGTCGGCGAGGTCGACGGTGTCGAGCGCCTCGTCGATCCGGCCGGCGGCGCCGTCGCCGTCGAGCGCGGCGACGAGCTCGAGGTTACGGCGGCCGCCCAGGTACGGGTAGAAGCGGGGCGCCTCGACGAACCCGGCCACGCCGTCGAGCGCGGCGACCCCCTCCTCGAGGGGGTCGCGCCCGAACAGCTTCGCCGAGCCCTCGTCGGGCCGGATCAGGCCGAGCAGGATCCGCAGCGATGTCGTCTTCCCGGCGCCGTTGGGCCCGAGATAGCCGTAGACGTCGCCGGGGCTGACCGTGAGGTCGACGTGGTCGACCGCCGTGATCTCGCCGTAGCGCTTGACGAGCCCGCGGGCCTCGATTGGCGCGGTCATCTCAGGCCTCGCGCCGCGTTCTCGGCCGCCACCGGCGGGACGGAGCCGATCACGGTGTAGGCGACGCCGTCGCGCTGGAACCGCACGACGGTCCCCAGCGGCGTCGCGATCTCGGTGCCGGTGGCGCCGTCGATGTTGATCTGCGGCAGGTCGAGTCCGCCGGTGTCGCCGTCCTGCGGGCCGGCCTCGTGCTGGAGGACGACGATCGCGCCCATGCCCTCGCCGTAGACGCTCACGGCGCCCGGCGAGCCGCCGGCGTCGACGAGGCGGACCTCCTTGCGGGGCAGGCCGGCGAGCTCGTCGGGGGCGCTGAGCTTGAACGGCAGGCGCTGCTGGACGGCGTCGACGCCGCGCACCCGGGTGGGGTTGCCGTGGGCGTCGACTTGCACAGGGTCGATGTCGACCACGCGCGTGCCCTCCGGCGGCTTGGCCTCGAACGTCGAGTCGTCGATGGCGCCGTAGGAGACATCGTCGGCCTCGAGCTCGAGCACGGGCTCGTCCTGGCCCTGCGCGTAGACAGCGGCGCGCAGCGGGACGCCGTTCACCGCGTCCCAGGCCAGCTCGGCGGCACCGAGCAGGCCGCCGTCGTCCTTCGGCGCGATCCGCACCGTGTAGGTGGGACGGCCGGCGGTCGAGGTCGGCTGGGCGCCGGAGAGCGTCCAAGCCGTCGCCAGGCGGTCGAGGCCGCGGCGAACGTCGGCGAGGCTCGGCTCCTCGAGCGCGGGCTCGTCATCGTCCTCGGGCAGCGCCATCGTGTACGCGGTCTTCTCCGAGCTGTCGTAGACGGTAAGGCGCCGGTCGTCCGCCGTGATCTGGGCGTCGCCGGCCTCGGACTGCAGTTCGAGCCGGAAGCGCCCGTCGCCGGCCAGCCACAGGCGGCCCTTGGCGCCGGCGACCAGCGGAGAGGCGGCGCCGTTCGGCAGCGATCCGGAGGGGAGCAGGCCGTTGGTGAACGTCACGCGCGCGCTGACGCCGTCCACACGGGGAGCGGTGACGGCGTCGTGGACGGCGCGGTCGAGGGGCTTCGGGTCGGGCTTGGGGTCGGAGCCGCTGATGGCCGCCTGGGCGAACGCGCCCGTGAGCGCGAGCGCCACGACGGCCGCCAGGACCGTCAGGAGGCGCTGGGTGGAGGTGGTGCGGAGTCGTTTCATGGGGAGGAGGTCCTTCTCTGTCAGATGGTGACGTGTGGGGTCGTCCACATCACGGTCCGGGCCGGCATGCGCAGCGAGCCGCCGATCTCGAGGCCTTCGTCGTCGGCGTCGACGACTCGGGGCGCACAGCCAGACGTCGACGCCCCGCTCGACCAGATCGCGCACCTCGCTTCGCCGATCCGGCTCGGGGACGCCGGGGAGCACGAGCGAGATGCGGGCCTGGCCGGCGCCGACGAGGTCGGCGATCTCGTGGGCCAGCTCGATGCTGGTCCGGCCGTCACCGACCACTGCGAACCGCAGCCACGCCGGGTCGCCGGTCTCCTTCGCGCGCTGCAGCGCTCGCGTGACGCGGGATCGGACGTCGTTCATGCCGGAGGTTCTACGGCTGGGCTTTGAGAGATCCGTGAGAGGCGGGGAGGTCGATGGTGAAGCGCGAGCCGGCGACGCCGACGGTGCCGCCGTGGCGCTCGGCGATGGCCCGCACGATCGCGAGGCCGAGGCCGGAGCCGGGCGTCGAGGCGTCCGGGCCGCGCCAGAACCGCTCGAACGCGTGCTCGGCCTGCTCGGGCGTGAGGCCGGGGCCCTCGTCGGCGACGCTGATGCGCGCGCGGTCGCCGTTGCGCTCGACCGCGACCGTGACCGCACCGCTTCCGTGGCGGCGCGCGTTGCGGACGAGGTTGCCGACCGCGCGCTCGAGCGCCGGGCGCTCGCCGAAGACCACGACCGAGTCGGGCGCGACGACCTCGTCGGCGTCCGCCTCGCGGGCGAGCTGCGCGAGGTCGACCGGCTCGCCGCCTGCCGGCGCGGCCGCGTCCTCGCGCGCCAGGGCCAGCAGGTCGTCGAGCAGGTCCCCGAGCCGCGCGGCGTCGGCGGTGATGTCCTCCAGCACGTCTGGGTCGGCGCCGTGCTTGGTCACGTACGCCACGTTGCCGCGGAGGGCGGTGAGGGGTGTGCGGAGCTCGTGCGAGGCGTCGCCGACGAATCGCTGCTCGGCCTCGCGGGCGCGCTCGAGCGACGCCAGCATCGCGTTCAGGGTCTGTGCCAGGGTTCCGACCTCGTCGCGAGCGTGCGGGTCGGGCAGCCGCTGGGACGCGTCGCCGGTCCGCTCGATCGAGCGGGCGCCGGAGGAGAGGCGGCGGAGCGGTCGCAGGGCGCGACGGGCGAGCAGCGTGGCGAGTGCCGCAGCCAGCAGCGCGGCGGCGAGCGAGGCCAGCAGCACGAAGCGGCGCGTGGTGTCGAGCGTGTCCTCGATGCCCGCCGTGGTGCCGGCGACGATCACCGCCCCGCCCGCCGCCGGGCCCTCGCCCAGCTCACCTAGCGGCGCCGCGTAGACGCGCACGGGGTCGGTTCCCAGGCGGGCGTCGCCGTACCCGGCGCTGCGGTCCTGGAGCGCCGCCCGGACCGCCGGGGTGTCCGGCAGGACGCGGCTGCCGAGCGCGCTCGAGCGGGCGACGATCCGCCCGCGCGGGTCGATCACCTGCACCAGCAGCGGGCTGCCGCCGAGCCGACCCTCCAGCGTGCCAGGCCGCAGCAGCAGGTCCGGGGTCGACGCGGACAGCCGCGCCACCTCGGTCGCCCGCACTTTGAGCGACTCGTCGAGCGCGTCGTCGAGCTGCGCGTCGAGCCGCGTGAGCACGGCCACGCCGAGAGCGGCGACCGCCACCACGATCGCAACGGCCGCCGCCACCGCTACGCGCAGCTGTAGGCCTGCGGACCTCACTCGAGCCGGAAGCCGACGCCGCGCACCGTGTGGATCAGGGGCGGGTCGCCGAGCTTGCGCCGCAGATACGCGACGTAGCGGTCGACCACGTTGGCGCCCGCCTCGCCGTCGCCCCACACGCGCTCGAGCGCGAGCTCGCGCGTCACGACGCCCCGGGCGTTCAGCATCAGCAGCTCGAGCAGCTCGGCCTCGCGGCGGGTGAGGGAGAGCTCGCGGCCGCCGCGCCGGGCGGCGAGACTCTCGGGCTCGAGCACGAGATCGGCGTGTGCGAGCTGCTCGCCGGGCGGCTGGTTGCGGCGCAGCAGCGCCCGGATCCTGGCCGTCAGCTCCTCAACCTCGAACGGCTTGACGAGGTAGTCGTCGGCGCCGGCGTCGAGGCCCGCGACGCGTTGGTGGAGGGCGTCGCGGGCGGTGAGCAGGAGGATCGGCACCTGGAGGCCCTTCGCCCGGAGCCGTTTCGTGACGGCGAGACCGTCGATCCCCGGCATCGCGACGTCGAGGACGATGACGTCCGGCATCGAGCGCTCGACCTCTGCGAGCGCGGACCCGCCGTCGGCCGCCGCTGCGACGTCGTAGCCCTCGGCGGTCAGCGTGCGCTCGAGCATCCGCCGGATCGGTGCGTCGTCGTCGACGAGCAGGACGGCGGCCTCGGACATCGTCGCCGAGTGTACGGCCGGTCCTTGAAAGAACTCTGAAGGTCAGGGTGCCGGGCGAACGCGCCGGCTGCGGCCGACGACGCCGACCGTGCGGCGGTAGGCGACGCGCTGGGCGTGGTGGGCGTGCAGGACGGCGTAGTCGGGGTGGCGCACCCAGATCGGGGTGTAGGTGATCCGCCGCACGCGTTCGTGTCGTCGTCCGACGCGGATCTTGAGACGGACGAGCATGCCGTCCTGGGTGGCGGCGGGGCAGCAGGCGGCGCTCTGGTTGGAGAGCAGGTTGCCCTCGCCGTAGACGACCCACAGCCTGCCGACGCGCCGGATCGGCTGCACGACGTGCGCGTGCTGCCCGACCACGGCGGTGATCGCCCGGTGATGGGCCAGGCGCCGCGCGAGTCCGGTCTGGAACGCGTCCGGGGTGTGGACGAACTCCGTGCCCCAGTGCAGGGTGACGATCACGACGCGGGCGCCGGCGCGGCGGGCGCGCTTGGCGTCGGCCACGATCCTCGGCGCCTTTGCGAGGTTCACCGACCATGCGTGCGGGAGCGGGATCCCGTTCGTCATCTGCGTGTAGGCGAGCAGCGCGACGCGGATCCCGCGCGTGCGGAGGATCAGCGGCCGATTGCGCTGTGCGCGCGACGCGAACACGCCCGTGTGGCGGATTCCGGCCCGTCTGAGCGAGCGGCGCGTGGCGTCGATCCCGGCCTGGCCCTGGTCGACCGAGTGGTTGGACGCCGTGCTGCAGGCGTCGAAGCCGGTGGCGTGGATCGCCCGGGCCAGCGCGGGTGGAGAGTTGAAGACGGGGTAGCCGGCGGGCGGCGCGGGCGTCAGCGGCGTCTCGACGTGGCAGAACGAGAGGTCGTTGGCGCGGACCCAGCCGCGGATCGGCCGCAGCATGGGGCGGAAGTCGTAGCCGTGCCCGCCCGCGTTGGCGCGGGCGCGGGCGACGATCGGCAGGTGCGGCAGCAGGTCCCCGCTGACCCCGATGGTCAGCATGGCGACCCGCGCCTTCCTCGGTGCCGGGACCTCGCCGGGCGGGGTCGCCGCCGCCGTCGGCGTCGCGACCGCCTGCCGGGTCGCGTCGTCACCGCCTTCGCCGCATCCGGCCACAAGAACGATCGCGAGCGCTGCCGGCACGATCGAACGCGAGCGCATCCCGGCCGACACTACCGGCGTCCGGACCCACCGGAAAGCCCGTGGGTTTGACTTTCTGAGCGGTCGGAGACATGCCGGGCATGCGTACGGCGACGGTGGTGACGGTGGTGCTCATCGCAGCCGCGTTCGGCGCGGCCCCGGCGGCCGCTCAGGACGCCGAACCTCAGACCGTGGCGGCCGCGGGCGTGGGACAGGCGTCCCTCGTGCCCGACCAGGCGGAGATCTTCATCTCGGCCGACCGGCTGCGGCCGACCTCGCGCGCCGCGCGCGCCGCGGTCAACCGCGTGATCCGCGCCGCGCGCCGGGCTGTGCTGAGCCAGGGCATCGACCCGCAGGCGATCCAGACGTCGGGCGTCTCGGTCACGCGCGAGCGCCGGCGCCTGCGGCGGGGCGGTCCGGTCCGGATCCGCTTCCGCGCCTCGTCCCAGCTCACCGTGCTCAGCCGCGACGTCCCCGGCCTCGGCAGGCTCATCGACGCCGTCGCGGACACCGGCGCCGACGTCTTCGGCCCCGACTTCAGCTTCACCGACCCGTCCCAGGGCGACATCCTCGCGACCCGAGCCGCGCTCGCCGACGCCCGCCGCCGCGCCGACGACGCCGCCGCCCAGCTCGGCATGCGCGTGACCGGCATCCAGTCGGTCGACCTCGCGCCAGGCCTCGGGTCAGGGCTCGGAGGCGACGACGCGGGCGGCGGAGCTGGCGCCGGCGAGGACGGATCGACGCGCGTCCTGCCGGGCGTCGAGGAGTTCGTCGCGGTCGTGAAGGTCGTCTACACGGTCGCACCGGCAACCTGACGCGCGCGCTCGAGCACGTCCGCCCAGCCGCCCGGGAAGAGGCTGTACACGGTGCGCTGGGAGGGCGCGTCAGCGGCGTGTCGAGCTGCCAGCGAAAGAACTCCATCGCGCGCGGCAGCCGGCCGTGCTCACGCGGCGCCCCTCGGTCCCTCACATCTCGGCCGGGTAGCCGCAAGAGGTCCCGGCCTTCCGACGGGCGGTAGGCGCGCGTGTCGCGGAGGCGGGCAGCGGCGGCCGCGAGGACCGAGCGACGCGGCACGACGCCTGGCTCGGCGCCGCGGTTCACCTCATCGACGGCGACGCCCCAGGCATCCATCTCCCGGAGCTTCCTGCCGGTCAAGCCGCCGGCCCACAAGAGATCGCGCAGCTCGGCCATCTGGGCGCGACCGGCGACCGTCCACGTGACGGACGGGTTGAGGGGAGCGGCGGGCCGATGGGTCCTGACCTTTCCGAGCCCGGTTTCGGCGGCCAGCAGCCGCAAGAGCGGCTCGTCGTCCTGGCGAAGGTGGATCGTGAACCGCGGCCGATCGCCAGACATGCCGAAGCAGCCCTCGGCGCAGGCGAAGCCGCTTATGTAACCCAAGAGCTGTCTGCGGCTGTCGAACGGCTTCGCCGAGCGCGCCCCGCCGCCGAACCGCCGAGCCGCCGCGAGCTCGGCCTTCAGCCGGCGCAGCTCCGCCCGGCGGGCGGCGCCTTCCGACTCCGTCCACACGTGCACGGCTTGCCGCCAGATCTCCAGCTCGGCCGCGCGGTGTCCGTGGAATCCGCACGGTTCGATCATCGCAAGCAGTTCACGACAATCGTCCTGGGCAATCATCCGCCACGCGATCTGCGGCTTGGACGTGGATCGCGCGGGGACGCGATAGAGACGGCCGAGCCCGGTCGTTGCCAGCAGCCATTCCAGCGTGTCCTGCTCGTCGTCCCGCTGATTGAGGCCGATGAAGCACGAGAGTGATTGGCCGGCGTTGAGCTCGTGGATCCCCAGCGTCGCCTCACCTTCGAGGAAGCCCGCGATGAAGCTCCTGTCGAGCTCGCCGATCGACACCGCGAAATACATGGGCGGAAGGCTACAGCGGCGTCCGGCGGAAAATCCCTGCTAATCGGTACATCAGGGAATTACATAATGGACATTGGCGTGTGCGCAAAGTGCGACTCAGCGGAGGTGGAGGATGTTGCCGGTGACCAGCTCCCCGGCGTCCGAGACGAGGAAGTCGATGACCTCCGCGACCTGGTCGGGCGTCGCGACGTGGACGAGGCCGGGGCTCGTGCGGACGGCGTCTCGCACCGCGTCGGTGACCCAGCCGGTGTCGGTGACCGGCGGATGGACCATGTTCGCCGTGACGCCGTAGTCGGCGAGCTCGACCGCCGCCGACATCGTGTAGTTCTCCTGCGCGGCCTTGGCGGCGCCGTACGAGACCTCCTCGGGAAACCCGAGCGCTCCGCCCGACGTCAACCCGACGATCCGGCCCCACGAACCGCCTCGCTCGATGTGCCGGCGCGCGAACTCGGCGATGAGGAGCGCGGCCGCCATCGCGTCGACCCCGAACTGCTGCGTGATCGAGGCCTCGGTGACCGGCGCCAGCGACCGCCCGAACTGATCGCGCGCCGCCGCCTTGAACGTGTCCTGAACCCAGCCCGTGGCGTTGTTGATCAGCACGTCGACCGGGCCGAGCTCGGAGTAGGCGCGGTCAAAGAGCCGCACTGGCATGTCCGGGTCCGTGAGATCGGCCTGGACAGCGATCGCCCGGCCGCCTCCGGCAGTCAACTCATCGACCAGCATGTCAGCCCCGCCGGCCCGAGCGCGGCGGTACCCCTCCGGCACTCCCGGATCCACAGGGTCCTCGATCTGCAGGTACGTGGCGAGCACGGCCACGCCGCGCCGTGCCAGGCGGCGCGCCACCGCGGCCCCGATCCCGTGGTTCGCGCCGGTGACGATCGCTACGTGTGAGCCAGAGCCGTCCATCCCCGGAGCGTACGCGGCTCGAGGTTGACATAACCCACGCCCCTCCCACGACGCGACGATCGGGCTCGTCGCGGAACCGTTAGTGTGAACAGTCCGGCGGATCGCCCACTCGGCCACGGGGGCCGGAAGGCACCCAGCCGTGGCAACGCGCCGGCCCTCGGGCCGGCGGCCTGTCCCGGCGGTCGGGAGTGTCGACGCCACCCAGGCACCCGACACACAAGTCCTGGGACGTAGTAGTGCAGTGGTGATCCATGACCGGGCGGTCCGGGCGGGCCCACGAAGGCCCGCCCGGCCGCATGCTCATCGTCCGGTGACGGAGAAGTGCACCGGATCCTGCGCGCCGAGCGCGTTGTAGATCCGGGGCTGGAGCGGGCAGCGCTTCATCAGCTCGCCGAACCGCGCGTACTCGCTCACGTCCACCGCGCCCGCCGGCTTGACGCTCCCGGCGTGGTTCGAGGTCCGCCCGGCGCACCGGCCCGGGCAGGTCGCCGCGCCGCAGATGTTGCGGCACAGCTGCTCGGAGTACGCCGGATCGCGCCAGCCGCTGTTGAGGTGTCCGTTCCAGCCGTTGTTGCGGGCCCACACCAGGTACGGCTTGAGCCACGCGGCGACCTGCTTGCCCTCGAACGTCGCGACCCCGGTCGACGGCGCCGCCTTCACCGACGCCTTCGCGGCCTGGCGCTGCTTGCGCCGGCGGGTGGCCGCCCGCGCGAGCATGGCGGGATTCGAGTAGCGCGCCGACTTCGGATGCCGCAGGCGCTGCATGAACTCCTGGTCGATCACCGTCGACCGCCGCCCCGCACCGGAGTAGCCGAGATACGCCTTGGCCTCACGGATGCGCTTCTTGGTCGCGTGGCCCACGACACCGTCGACGATCAGCGGCGCGAATCCCTTGAGGTACGTGTGCGAGAACGCGTTGAGCGCTTTCTGCAGCGTCTTCAGGTCCTCTCGCGGCATCGCCGACGGCCTGGTGGCCGTCTCCGCGGGCCTGCGCTTCGGCGGCCGCTCGGCCGGCTTGCGCTCGCGCTCGCGCTCGGGCGCCCGCTCACGGCGCTCCGGCGCCAGCAGCCCGATGTCGTGCTCGACCGCCGCGAACCGCTGGATCATCGCCGCGCGGGCACGGTCGAGCGCCCGGTCGAGCCGGTCGATCCGCGCGAGCAGCTCCTCGTCGGAGAGGTCCGCGAGGTCACGGCGGGCGGGCGTCGGCGGCGGGACCGCCACCGGCGACGGCGGCGCCGGGCCCTCGGGCGCCGGGGGCGCGGGCGGCGGTGCCTGTGTGACGGTCGCCGCGACCGGCTCGGCGCCCTCCACGGGCGGCAGGCCTCCGCCATCGCTCGCCACGGGGTCGGTCGATACCGTCGCCACGGCCTCGGGCACCACGGTCGCCACGGCCTCGGGCACCACGGTCGCCATCGCGGCGGCCTCCGCGACCGCCTCGGCCTGCTCGGTCTCGACCAGCGTGTCGAGCGTGGTGTCAATCTCCTTCAGCGCCGATGTGACGGCCGCGAAGCCCTCCACCACGCTCGCGTGCAGGGCGGCGTCGGCCGCTGCCTGGGCTGGCACCGGGCCTTGCGCGCGCTTGAGCAGCCGCCGCCGCTTGGCCGCGTACGCGACCAGCTCGTCCCACGCCTCGCCGGTCTCGGCGTCGAGGTGCCGGACGTCGGCCACGAGCGACTTCAGCCGCGGCCGCTTGGCGGCCTTCGCCGCCGGTGCCGCGGCCGCCGCCCTGGCCGGCGCCTTCTCCTCGCGCCGCTTCGCCTGCAGCCGCACGATGCGGTTGAGCTTGCGCTGGCTGACCGGCCCGTACACGCCGTCGGCGTCCAGCCGGTGCTCGGCCTGGAACGCCTTGAGCGCGGCCTCGGCGGTGGCGTCGAGCTCGCGCCGCGGCTTGGCCAGGTACGGGGTCCCCGCCTTCGAGCGCGCCTTCGCGAGCCGCTTGGTGAGGCGGACCACCTTGGCGCCGCGGTCGCCGCGCCGCAGGGGGTGGTTGGCCGCCGGCACGTGCACCGGCGTCGCGCCGTCGAGTCGTGCCCTCCACGCCGCCACGCGCTTCAGCAGGTCCTTGCTGTACCGCTCCGCGTCAGGCCCGGAGCCGTTGTACATGCGCGCGCCGACCGCCTCGCCCTGGGTCTTCATGAGGTTGGCGAGCCGCCGGAAGCCATAGCGCATGTTGATCTGCGCTTTCCAGCAGCCGCCTTCCTTGTCGGTGTCGTCCTGGAACGAGAACCAGGTGAGCTGGCACGGGCCGACGCCCTGCATGGCCTTGTTGCCGCTCGCCACCCGGCGACGCTTGTACTCGAGGTACAGCTCCTTCGTGACCTTCACGGTCCCGTCGCGAGCGGGGAAGATGTACTTGCCGCTGCGGTCGCGGTCGTGCCCGAACACGTTGTGGCCGCCGCCGGACTCCTTCTCCAGCAGCGCGGCCGCGTACTCGAGCGGGAGACCCACCCGCGCGGCCTCGGCGACGCACATCTTCGGGGACACGATGCCCCCGGCGCGAAGCCGTTCGATCACCGTCTGCGATGCCATGATCAGCTCCCGGCGGTGACCGGCTGCTCGTCCTCGGACACGGAGGTGTCCTCGAACTCGTCGAAGTCGTCCAGGTCGTCGACCTCGTCCACGCCCTCGAGCTCCGGGAAGTCGTCCTCGGCGACCTCGATCTCCTCAGGCGGAGACTGCTCCATCGGCGGTGGCACCGGCTGCACGCCGAAGCCTGTCGCCGCGGCGAGGTCGGCGACCTGCTTCCCCTGCTCCCACTTCTGCCAGCCGTGCAGCCATTGGGCTGCCGGGGCGAGCGCGATCAGGGCGCCGGCGATGAAGATCTCCTCGAACGATTCGCGGGGTACCGTGACGCCAGGAAGGTTCTCCGCAGCCCAGGTGGCAGCTACACCCGCCAGGGGCGCGAAGACGAGAGGCGTCAGCAGCGCCACGATGCGATTCGGCTGCAGCATTGCTCCTCCTTGAGACGACTTAAGAGCGTTTGCCGATTGCTCGTGCGATTCGACACTACGCAGATCCGCGAGGCGCCGTCAAGGCTGGCGGTTATGGTCCTTCCCGTGACTGTCGCCCAGACGTGCGAGTCCTGCGGCCGGGAGTTCGGCTGCGGCGCGCAGGATGCCACGTGCTGGTGCTCGCAGCTGGCGCTCGGCCCGGAGCGTCTCGCGATCCTCCGCGAGCACTTCGAGCGATGTCTGTGCCCGGACTGCCTCGTGCTGGCAGCCGAAGCGAACGGGGCCCCGGCGCACCGGGGCCCCGTCGCGGGCGATGACTAGATCTAGGCGGTGACGCGGAAGCGCGCGACGAGCCGCTCGAGCTGCTCGGCGGTGCGCGCGAGCTCCTGGGCGGACGCGGCGATCTCCTGGGTGGAGGCGCTGGTCTGCTCGGTGCTCGCTGAGACCTGCTCTGCCGAAGCGGACGACTGCTCGGCCACCGCGGCGACCTCGCCGATGCCGGACTGAGCGCGGTCGGCCTCGGCCGAGATCTGCTCGACGGCGGCGGCGATCTCCGCCACGCGCACGCCGACGTGCTCGACCGCGGTGCCGATCTGCTCGAACGCCTCGCGGGCCTGCTCGACGGTGGCGACGCCGTCCTCGGTGCGACGGGCGCCCTCGGCGACGACGCCGACGACCTTCTGGGTCTCGGCCTGGATCTCGCCGATCAGGCCCGAGATCTGCCCGGCGGCGTCCTGGGACTCCTCGGCCAGCTTGCGGACCTCCTCGGCGACGACCGCGAAGCCGCGGCCCTGCTCGCCGGCGCGGGCGGCCTCGATGGCGGCGTTGAGCGCCAGCAGGTTGGTCTGCTCGGCGATGCCGGTGATGGTGTCGACGATCCCGCCGATCCGCTCGCTGCGGGCCGACAGGTCCTCGATCGCCGTCGCGACCTCGGCGGAGCTGTCGGCCACGCCGCGGATCGCGCCGGTCGCCTGCTCGGCGGCCAGCACGCCCTCGCGGGCGACCTCACGAGCCTGCTCGGCGGCCTCGGACGTGTCACGGGCGGTGTCGGCGCTGCGGACGGCCGCGGTGGCGGCCTCCTGCACGGCTTCGCGGGTCGTCTCGACCATGCGGACCTGGCGCTCGGCGCCCTGCGCGACGTCGCTCACCGCGGAGGCGATCTCGCCGACGGCGCGGCCGGCCTCCTCGGAGGTCGACGCCATCTGCTGCGACGCGGACGCCACGGTGCCGGCCCCGGCCGAGACCTCGCCGATCAGCGAGCCGAGCTGCTCGCGCATCTCGTTGTAGGCCACGACCGAGCGCTGCGTCTTGGCGAGCATCGCGTTGAACGTCTCGGACAGCTGCCCGATCTCGTCGCGTGACTTGACCTCCACGGGCTCGGTGACCGGCGTGACCTCGTTCGTGAGGTCGCCCTCGGCCGTCGCCTCGAGCCCCGAGGTGAGGCCCGCGAGGCAGTGGTCGTTCAGTGAGCGCAGGCGGTCGGCCAGCGCCGCCACCGGCCGGGTGACGCTGCGGGTGACCACGAACGCGAGGCCCGCGGCGATCAGGAGCGCCAGCCCGACGACGAGCAGCACGGTCCGCTTGCCACTCGCGGCCGTCGCGTCACCCCGCTCGGCCTGCTCCGCGGCCTGCTCGGCGATGCGGTCCTCGAGCTGGTCGTGGAAGCCGTCGAGCGTCTCGAGGATCGGACGGACCTCCTCGGTGTACACGGTGCGCGAGCCGTCGCGCTCCTCGACGCCGTCGACCGTCTCCTTGCGCGACAGCTTGATGGCCTTGTCCGACGCGGCGATGAAGGCGTCGTAGCCGTTCTGGAAGTCCGCCAGCACGCTCTGGCCGGCCTCAGACTCGACCTGCGGCTTGATGGCAGCGAGCGACTCCTCGGCCTCCTTGTCCCACGCGACGATCTTCTTGGCGGTCTTGTCCTGCGCCTGCAGGTCGCCGTCCTCGACGTAGAGGTGACGGAGGACGTCGCCGTCGGTGGCGAGGAAGTCCTCGCTGACCGCGACGAGGTGGAGCAGGGCCTGGATGTCGCGGTCCGACAGCTCCCTGGTGTCGCGGTCGAGCGCGTTGAGGCCCTGGGTGCTCACCAACGCCGTGATCAGTAGCGCGAGCACGAGCGCGCCGAACGCGACACCGAGGCGCGCGGCGAGCTTGAGGTTGGTGAAGAAAGACATGGACGCTGCCCCTGAAAGTGGAGTTCGGCTGGCAGGTCAGTGATCGGACGCGCGCGGAGCGGCTTGAGCCGCGGGTGTCAGGCGACCGGCTGAAGCGCTTCGCGCAGGTGCCGCTCGATCGCGCTCGCGGTGTGCGGCCGCAGGCCGGCGAAGCTGTGCCGGCGGCCGCCGATCGTGCGCAGGTTCAGCGTCGCGGCGCGACGGCGGGTGCGGAGCGTGACGGTCGCGACCTCGCGGAATGCGAGCGACCGCACGCGGGCGACCGGCGCGTCGTCGAGCAGCCACAGGAGCCTGCGCTCGGTGACCGCGAGCACCGACCTCGGGCTCGCCCACGTGCTCGCCGGCGTCACGAGCCGGACGGCCTCCTCGTCGGTCAGCGCGTCGAGCAGCTCGGGGCCCAGCGCTCGCCGGACCGGGTCGGGCAGCCAGCTCCCCCGGCGGCGGGTCGGCGCGGGAACGGCGCGGACGTGGGCCGCCTCCGCCCGCAGCAGGTCGTACGCGGCGTTGATCTCCGCCATCCGCCGCGCCGTCTCCTCCCCACCGCCCCGGTCCGGGTGCCAGCGCTTGGCCTGCGCCCGGTAGGCCGCCGCCATCTCGCGCGCGGGCGCGCCCTCGCGGACGCCGAGGAGCGAGTACGGATCCACGCGCCCCATTGTGACGAGGTAGAACCACACCATGGAGGAGCTCGCGGCCACCGCCCTCGTCGAGGGCCTCCCGCCTACGGCGCCGGTGGGCTTCGCGCTGGTGGAGGCCGGCGGCGAGGAGCTGCTGGTCTCCCCCATGCTCGCCGGAGTGCCCGGCGTGAGAGGGATCGCGCTCGGCGTCCTCGCCACCGGCGAGCCGCACGGGCCGGAGGCGCTCGAGGCGGGCGAGCGGCGCCTGCTGGCGACGGGCCGGCCGGTCGAGTTCGGCGGGCGCCGGATGGCGGCGGTGCTGGCGGTCGACGTCACCGAGCGGACGCAGACCGAGGCGGCGCTGCGCGAGAGCGAGCGGCAGCTGGAGGCGGCGCAGCGCATGGCCCGGATGGGCTGGTGGGTCCTGTGGCCGGAGTCGGGCGTCGCCGTGCAGTCGCGGGAGCTGCTCGAGCTCACCGGGCTGGACCGCGCGCGCGAGGCGGCGCTCACCGAGGCGCTGCGCGACGCCGGCCGGCGGGCGATGGCCGCGGCGGCGCCGGTCGACTTCCGGCACGAGGTTCCGCAGGAGAACGGGTGCGTGCGGACGCTGCGCGTCGTCGGCGACCACGTCAGCGGTCGCGGCAGCGAGGGCACGGTGCTCGAGGGCTTCGCGCAGGACATCAGCGAGCTCGTGCGGGCGACCGAGCAGCAGCGGACGGTCGCCGAGCTGGACCGCGTCGCGCTCGGCGACGCGCCGGTGCAGGAGCTGATCGTGCAGGTCGCCGGCGCGGCGGCGGCGACGCTGCGCGTCCGGCGCGTGGCGGCGATGGAGCTCGACCCGCCGGGGCGCCAGCTCGTGATGCGCGGCTTGGCTCCGCCGACCGAGCGGTTCCCGCACGTGTTCCCGGCCGGCGAGAGGTCGTTCGCGGGCTACACGCTGCGGCTGCGGCGGCCGGTCGTGGTCGACGACTGGCGGGTCGAGACGCGCTTCTCCGGCGAGATCGGGCTCTCGCTCGGCCTGCGCAGCGGGGCGTGCGTGGTGGTCGGCGGGGCCGACGCGCCGTTCGGGGTCCTGATGGCGGTCGCCGACCACCCGCGCCGGTTCGGCGAGGAGGACATCGACTTCCTGCAGAGCCTCGCGAACCTGCTGGCCGAGGGCATCGAGCGCCGGCGGGCGGCGGACGACATCGCTGAGCTCGCCGCGGCGCGCGGGCGGCTCGTGGCGCAGGCGCTCGACGCCGAGGAGCGCGCGCGGCGCTCGATGTCCGAGAGCCTCCACGACGGCGCGCTCCAGGACATCCTGGCCGCGGGCCACGACCTGTGGGCGCTCGGCGACGCGCCCGGCGTCGAGCACGCCCGCGGCCTGCTGCGTGATGTCGTGGCGAGGCTGCGGGCCGTGATGGTGGCGTTGCATCCGACCGTGCTTGCGTACGGCGGGCTGGAGGCGGCGCTGCGGGCTGTCGCGGCGCAGCAGGCGGCCTCCGGCGGCTTCGAGGTCGCGGTCGAGGTGGACCCGGCGGCGGTCGGGCGCCATGACGAGCTCCTGCTCTCCGTCGCGCGCGAGCTGCTCACCAACGCGGCGCGCCACGCTCGCGCCTCGCGGGTCGAGCTGACCCTGCGCGCCGAGCCCGGCTTCGTGGTCCTGGAGGTCGTGGACGACGGGGCCGGCATGCCGCCGGACCGCGCCCGGGCCGCGCTCGCCGAGGGCCGCATCGGCCTGGCGATCGGCGTCGAGCGGGTCGCCGCCGTCGGCGGCACGCTGGCCGTCCGCCCGCGGCCCGGCGGCGGCGCCGCAGCCCAGGCCGAGCTGCCGCTGCGGTGACCCGTCTTCGCAATTTGCGCGGTGCCCGGGCTCGGCTGACGAGACATCCGACCGGCGGACGCGCTACCTTCCCGGCCGATGGCGCGCGAGGGCGTGCATCCGGTGGAACTGACCTCACGGGAACGGGAGATCCTGCTCCTCGCCTGTGACGGGCGCTCGGCGCCCGCGATCGCCGGCGATCTGCGGCTCACCGCCGCGATGGTCAACACCAACCTGCTGAGCTCGTTCGAGAAGCTCGGCGTGCGCGACCGCGCGGGGGCCGTGGCCGTCGCGCAACAGACCGGCCTGCTGGAGTAGGCGGTGAGCCGCCCCGCGGCGTCCGCCCTGCTGGCGACGCTCGAGCCAGGCGCCCTCGCCGGCGTCGCGGTGCACGACGACGCCCTGCGCGTGCTCCTGCGCTCGCCCGGGCTCGCGGATCTCGACCTCGCCGGCGGCGCGCGACGCGCGCTCGCCGAAGGGCGGCCGGTGGAGCGCGTTGCGCTGACCGGCGGCGGCCGCGCGTGGGTCGCGAGCTGGTTCCCGCTCGTGCGCGACGGCCGGCGCCTGGTCGCCTGCGTGGCCGTCGACGTCACCGACCAGGACGCCGCGGCGGCGCGCCTGATGGCTGCCCGCGAGCGGCTCGAGGGCGCCCAGCGGCTGGCCGGGCTCGGGAGCTGGTCGTGGGACGCCGCCGCCAACGCGTGGACGTGGTCGGAGGAGCTGTTCCGCATGGCCGGGCTCGATCCGCACGCCGGCGAGCCGGACTGGGAGCCGTGGCTGGCGACCGTGGCGCCCGAGCACCGCGAAGCGGTGCGCGAGGCGTTTCGCGACGCCGTCCACGACCGGCCGTTCGACGTGCTGTTCCGGCAGCGGCGCCCCGACGCGGGTCAGCGCATCGTGCGCTCGCGTGGCGCCGCCGTCCGCGATGCCGACGGCGCGCTGGCGGGCATCGAGGGCTTCGCGCAGGACGTCACCGAGCTCCAGCGGGCCGAGGACCACCAGCGCGCGGTCGCCGCGCTCGGCCAGGCCGCGCTCGGCGGCCTCCCGCTGCCCGAGCTGATGGAGCGCGCGACGGAGATCGTCGCCGCGACGCTCGAGCTCGACCACGTCAGCGTGTTCGAGGTCGTGCCGGGCGGGGACCGGCTGCTGCTGCGCGCCGGGCTCGGCTGGCCGCCCGAGCAGATCGGGATGCGCGAGGCGGAGGTCGGCCGCGACTCCCACGCCGGCTTCACGCTGCTGGCCGGGGAGCCGGTCGTGGTCGAGGACTGGGCGCTGGAGCGGCGCTTCCGCCAGCCGGTGGTGCTCGCGGACGCCGGCGTGCGCAGCGGCGCCTGCGTGATCGTCGGCGACCCGGCGCGCCCGTACGGCGCGCTCGCCGCGCACTCGGTCCACCCGGGCGCCGTCGGCCCCGAGCACGTGGCGTTCCTGCGCGCGGTCGCCAACGTGCTCGACAGCGCGGTCGCGCGCCTGCGGGCCGAGCAGGAGATCGCCGAGCAGGCGGCGGCGCGCGGCCGCCTCGTCGCCCAGGCGCTCGACGCCGAGGACCGCACCCGCCGCCAGATCTCCGAGCTCCTGCACGCCGGCGCGCTCCAGGATCTGCTCGCGCTCGACGAGGAGCTGCTGCGGCTCGAGGCGCCCGGCGAGCACCTCGGTCGCGCGCGGGCCGGCGTCGAGCGCGCGATCGGGGCGCTGCGCGAGCTGATGGTCGACCTGCATCCGGTGGTGGCGGAGGTGGCCGGCCTCGAGTCGGCGCTCGGCGCGGTCGCCGACCAGCAGTCGCGTCACGGCAGCTTCGACTACGAGCTCAGGATCGACCCGGCGGCAGGCGGCCTGCGCGACGACCTCGTGATCGCGCTCGCCCGCGAGCTGCTCACCAACGCCGCCAAGCACGCGGACGCGTCGCGCGTGAGCGTGAGCGTGCGGCGGACGGCGGACGCGATCCTGCTCGAGGTCGCCGACGACGGCGCCGGGATCCCGGACGGGCGGCTCGGCGTGGCGCTGCGCGAGGGCCACATCGGCCTGGCGTCGAGCATCCAGCGGGTCGAGGCGGTCGGCGGCACTCTGACGCTCTCGCCCACCCCCGGCGGCGGCACCGCGGCCGCTGTCATGCTCCCCGTTGAATGATGCGGGAGGCGCTCCCCCGGTTCCGCGACGTCCGGCCGCGTGCGGTCGCGGCGTGCCAGACACCCGCCGACGTCGCCGACTCGCTGGCCGAAGCGCGCAGGTCGGGCGTGAAGGTCGCCGTGCGCAGCGGCGGGCACTGCTTCGCCGGCCGCTCTTCGACCGAGGGCCTGCTGATCGACGTCAGCCCGATGGACTCCGTGTCGGTGGGCGACGGCACGGCGGCGATCGGCGCCGGCGCCGTGCTCGGCGACGTCTATGACGTGCTCGACCTGGCCGGCCGCACGATCGCCGCCGGCTGCGGGCCGGAGGTGGGGATCGCCGGGCTTGTGCTGGGCGGCGGTCTCGGGATCCTCGGCCGGCGGCACGGGCTGACGTGCGACCAGCTCACCGGCGCGCAGGTCGTCCTCGCCGACGGGAGCGTGGTCGAGTGCGACGAGGAGCGCGAGAGCGACCTGTTCTGGGCGCTGCGCGGCGCGGGCGGCGGGCAGTTCGGCGTGGTGTGCCGCTTCGACCTGCGGACGCTACCCGCGCCGCGAACCACCACGCTCGACCTCGTCTGGGACCGGCGCCACGCTGCGGCGGCCATCGCCGCCTGGCAGGAGTGGGCCCCCGACGCGCCGGACGAGCTCGCCGCCAGCCTGGTGATCGCTGGCGAGGTGCACGTCTTCGGCGCCGCAACCGGCGGAGCCCCGGAGTTCGACGCGTTGGTCGCCGGCGTGGGAACCGAGCCGTCGTCGAGCGACCTGCTCGAGCTCCCGTACCGCGAGGCCAAGCGTCGCCTCGCCGAGCGCGGCCCGGCCGAAGGCCCGCCAGGCCATCTCTACACCAAGTCGGAGTTCTTCCGCCAGCCGCTGCCTCGCGACGCCATCGACGCGCTGGTCGACCATCTCGGCGCCACGCCGGCGGTGCTCGACTTCTCGCCCTGGGGCGGCGCCTACAACCGCGTGGCGCCAGAGGCGACGGCGTTCGCGCACCGGCGGGAGCGGTTCCTGCTCAAGCACGACATCGTGGTGACCTCGCCAGGCGACGCGCCGGCCGCGCGCGAGTGGCTCGACCGGTCGTGGGAGATCGTCCATCCGTACAGCTCGGGTGGCGTGTATCCGAACTTCCCGGACCCCGCCCTCGAGGATCCGCTCGTCGCGTACCACGGCGCCAACCTCGAGCGGCTCCGGCAGGTGAAGGCGCGCTACGACCCCGACGGCGTCTTCTCGTTCGAGCAGTCGCTCTAGCGCGCGAGCGCGCCGACGACCTCCTGCCACCACGCGCGGTCGCCGGGCGTCGCGGCCCGGGCGAGGCGGCGCCGTGCCACGCTCTGCAGCTCGCCTGCCGGGCCGATGGCGAGCAGGCGCCCGGTGCAGGCGTAGCGGCCGTCGGCGAGGGCGACCAGCGCGCCAGGCTCGTCGCGGCGGGTGCGCAGCTGGTCGACGACGTCGACGCCCTGCACCCGGGTCGGTCGGGCGGGATCGCCGTCGCTCTCCTCCCACGGCCGCATCGTCGTCACCGCGGGGCGGCTGAGGATCCGCGGTCGCGCCCGGCCATGCGCCTCGAGCGGCCCGGTCCGCCAGATCTGGAGCAGGTTCTGGAACTCGACCGCGACCTCCTGGCGCACGATCAGGTGGAGCTGGTCGCCCTGCTGGATGATCGTCGATCCGCGCGGCGGGATCGCCCGGTCCCCGCGCACGATCACGTTGAGCAGCGCCTCGCGCGGGAGCCCCAGCTCGCGCACAGGGTGACCCACGACCGCGTAGCCGTCGCGGACCGGGAACTGGACGACCTCTGCGCCCAGCCGGCTGAGGAGCACGGGCTCTACGAGCGGGACCGGGATCGCCGCCTCGGACGAGGTGACACCGAGCACGCGCGCGACCGGCTCGATCGTCGTCCCCTGGATGACGGTCGAGATGAGAACGACGAAGAACGCGACATTGAAGATCAGGTGGCCCTGCTCGAGCTCCGCGACGACCGGGTAGGTCGCGAACACGATCGGGGTCGCGCCGCGCAGTCCGGCCCACCCGAGCATCAGCCGCTCCCGCAGGTCGAAGTCCGCCCGCAGCGTGAACACGACGGCGGCGATCGGCCGCGCCACCGCGGCGGTGACGATCGCGATCGCCGTCCCCTCGTCGATGACGTGGAGCAGCTCCTCCGGGAACACCAGGAGCCCGAGCATGAGGAACAGGCCGAGCTGTGCGACCCAGGCCATGCCCTCGTGGAATGTGACGATCGTGCGCCGCGCGGGCGTCGACGCGGTCCCGAGCACGAGGCCGGCGAGGTAGGCCGCGAGCAGGCCTGAGCCGTGCAGGCTCACCGCCGTGCCGAAAGCGAGCGCGGCGGTGGCGATCGACGCCACGGGATAGAGGCCGGCGGAGGGCAGCGTCACCCGGCGCAGGAACAGCACCGCGAGCGCCGCGACGGCGAGGCCGACCACGAAGCCGATCGAGAGCTCCTGCACCACGAGCAGCAGCGCGTCCTCGAGCCCGTACGTGGAGTCCTCGATCGCCTCGATGCAGCCGACGACGAGCAGGATCGCGATCGGGTCGTTGATGCCGGACTCGCCCTCGAGCGTGCGGGCGAGCTTGCGCCGGAGCGTCGAGTGGCGCAGGACGGCGAACACCGCGGCGGCGTCGGTCGCGGCCACGGTCGAGCCCAGCAGCAGCGCCTCGAGCGGCTCGAGGTCGAGCAGCAGCCCCGCCGCAACCGCGGTGAGGGCGGCGGTGCCGAGGGTCCCCAGCGTGGCGAGCGCGATCGACGTGCCGATGACGGGCCGGATCTCGTCGAAGCCCGAGGACAGCCCGCCCTCGAAGAGGATCAGCGCGAGCGCGACGATGCCGGCCTTGCGCGCCAGCTCGAAGTCCTCGGGCTCGCCGAAGCGGATGAGGCCCAGGCCGTCCGACCCGATGGCCATGCCGAGCAGCAGCACGACCACGAGGCCTGGCACCCGCAGGCGCCCAGCGGCCAGCGACGCGGCCAGGCCGGCCGCCAGCAGGACCCCGACGACCAGGACCAGTTCGCCCTCGTTCACGGAGCCGGAACCCTGTCAGACGCCGGGATTTCAGGTGTCCAGGCTGAGCTGCGCGGGCGGCTCGGGCTCCGGAACGACCAGGAGCTCGGGGCCCTCGACGCCGGCCTTGTTGACGGCCGGGTTGGCCGGCGCGACCGCGGTGCGCTCGGCGGCGAGCGGGCCGAGCAGCACGTCGGACTCGCCCGCCAGCCACGCCTCCTCCTCCTCGGCGCCGGCGAGCACGCACGGCATGCGGTCGTGCACCGGCGCGGACACCGCGTTGGCGGCAGTGGTGAGGATGAGCGCCGAGTGCACGAGCTCGGAGCCGATCCGGCGGCGGCCCCACAGGCCGGCGAACGCGAACGGGGCGCCGCCGTCGACCGTGTAGCGGAACGGGATCCGCTCGCCGCCTTTCTTCTCGGCCTTCAGCCACTCGTACCAGCCGTCGGCGAGCACCAGGCAGCGGCGCTCCGGCCGCTCCCACAGCTCAGCGAACGGCGGCTTGGTGGCCGCGGTCTCCGCGCGCGCGTTGATGGGCTGGAAGCCCTTGCCGAGCTCCCGCGCCCAGGGCGGGACGAGGCCCCAGCGCACGGTCTGCGCGGCCCGCCGGCCTCCCTCCTCGCTCACGATCGCGATCGGCTCGGTCGGGCACACGTTGAAGCGGCCCAGCGTGGCGGGGTCGAGCGCCTCGGGGTCGGCGAGGTCGAAGCGTTCGGCGAGCGCGCGTCCGCCGGGCGTGGTCAGCGTGTAGCGCCCGCACATGCCGTGCAGGCTACGAGGTCAGCGGAGCGTCGACGGCGGGATCGTGCCGCCGGTGGGCTGGAGCGTGCCGTCGACCCACTCGAAGCGGACTTTCTCGCTCCCGCCGGTCGTCAGCCCGTACGCCAGCGTGATCGCCTCGTCGCCGACCTTCGCGACGCGCAGGCGGCTGCTCGAGGACGCGTCGTCGTTGCCCACGAACTCGCGCCCGTTGAAGAAGAACGCCCGCATCGCGCCGGTGTCTGACTCCCCCACCAGCACGCGCAGCTGGTTCCGCGGGCGCCAGTCGGCCAACCGGGCGGGCTCATAGCCCTGCTCGACGAGCGTGCGCACGGCGGCCCGGCGCGCGGCGAGCTGGCCCTTCGAGAGCGCGGGCTTGTCCGCCTTGGCGGGTGCCGGCGCCGGCGCGGGCGTGCTCCGGGCGACGACCTGCTCCTCAGGCTCCGGCATCACCATCATCGCGATCGCGACGCCCGTGCCGAGGAATGCCGCCGTCGCGAGCAGGCCGAGGATTCGTGATGGCCACCGGCGCCGATGCGGCGCGGGCGGGTATCGCATCGCGTGAGCCGCCATCCCTCCGCGATGGTGCTGCGGCGCCGCGGGGAAGTCAAGCAGACCTAGGCGAACGTCTGAACGAGCAGGAACCCGTTCAAGGCGATGATCAGCGCCGCGACGGTGGCGGCGGCGGCCGTGGTCAGCGGCCGGTTGACCAGCGCGCCCATGATCCGGCGGCGGCGCGTGAGCAGAACGAGCGGCACGAGGGCGAACGGGATCCCGAACGAGAGCACGACCTGGGAGATGACCAGCGAGCGCGACGGGTCCAGCCCCGCGCCGAGCACCACGAGCGCGGGCGCCATCGTGACGAGGCGGCGCAGGACGAGCGGGATCGTGCGGTTGATGAAGCCCTGCATCACGACCTGGCCGGCGTAGGTGCCGACGCTCGAGGCGGCGAAGCCGGAGGCCAGGAGGGCGAGCGCGAAGGCGAGTGCGGCGCTCGGGCCGACCAGCTCGCCGAAGCCCGCGTGCGCGCCCTCGATCGAGTCGATCCCGGTGCCCTGGAACAGCGACGCAGCGATGATCAGCATCGACAGGTTGATCACGCCGGCGACGCCCATCGCCATCAGCACGTCGACGCGCTGGAAGGCGAGCACGCGCTTGCGCTCCTGATCGCTGCGGGTGGGGATCCGGCGCTGGGTCAGCGCCGAGTGCAGGTAGATGACGTGCGGCATCACGGTGGCGCCGAGGATGCCGGTGGCCAGCAGGAGCGAGTCGGTGCCGGCGAAGCCAGGGATGAAGCCGCCCGCGATGCCGGCGGCGTCGTGCGGCACGAGCAGGACGTCGACGAGGAAGCCGAGCAGGATCACAGCCAGCATCCCGGCGATCACGATCTCGAATCGGCGGTAGCCGCGGCCCTGCAGCGCGAGCAGGCCGAAGGCGACGACCGCGGTGACGAGGCCGGCGGGCAGGAGCGGGAGGCCGAAGAGCAGGTTGAGCGCGATGGCGGCGCCGACGAACTCGGCCAGGTCGGTGGCCATCGCGATCACCTCGGCCTGGATCCAGAGGCCGATCGAGACCGACCGCGGGAAGTGCTCGCGGCACAGCTCCGGGAGGCTGCGGCTGGTGGCGATCCCGACCTTGGCCGAGAGGAACTGGATCAGCATCGCCATTACGTTCGCGGCCAGGATCACCCACAGCAGCAGGTAGCCGAACTTGGCGCCGCCGGCGATGTTGGTGGCGAAGTTGCCGGGGTCGACGTACGCGATCGCGGCCACGAAGGCCGGCCCGATGAACGGCAGCGCACGGCGGATGCGGCCGCGCCGGCGCTCCAGCGGAGGCGCCAGCGGAAGCGCTACGGATGCGTCATGGGCCGCCATCACCGTAATTATGGCACGCCTAAAACCATTTTCAACGCCCTCATGGGGGTCAGACCCCTCCCCTCCGCCCCGCACCCCACCGTGCCGCCGGCCCCGGGAAGGGGTCAGACCCCGGGCGGGGTCAGACCCCTTTCTTAGGGTTGGTTGAGGGTTGGGGCCCTACCCTGATCGCCGCCCCGTGAGCCGGACGCTGCAGCTCCTTGTCGTCGTCGCCCTCGCCGCTGTCGTGGCCGGTGGCGCGATCCTGCTGTCGAGCAGCGGCGATGACGAGACCCCCGCGTCGGCACCCACGCAGGAAGGCATGACGGCCGCGCAGGAGGTCGAGCGGCTGTACCAGGGGATCCCCCAGAAGGGCATCCAGCTCGGCGACCCCGACGCCCCCGCGACGATCGTCGAGATCGCGGACCTGCAGTGCCCGTTCTGCGCCCAGTACTCCGTCCAGGCGCTGCCGACCGTGGTCCGCGACTACGTCCGCCAAGGCAAGGTCAACTACGAGCTGCACATCCGCAGCTTCCTCGGGCGCGACTCGGTCAGGGCCGCCGGCGCCGCGTCGGCCGCCGCCCAGGAGAACCGCATGTACCAGTTCGCCGACCTCTTCTACCGCAACCAGGGGCCGGAGAACACCGACTATGCGAACGCCGACTTCATCCGCAGCATCGCGAGCCAGGTCCCCGGCCTGGACGTCGAGAAGCTCGTCGCGGCGGCCGACGACCCGGTCGACCAGCCCGGCGTCCGCGAGGCCGAGCAGTTCGCCCGCGAGCTCGGCTCCACCGGCACGCCGGACTTCTACGTGCGCGTCAAGGGCCGCCTCAAGCCGCTGAACCCGCAGGGCACCTCCCCCGACGCCTACGCGGCGGCCATCGACAAGGCGCTCGCCGGGACGTGAGCCCGCTCCGCGCCGCGACCGCCGTGCTCGCCCTCGCGGGCGTCGCGATCGCCGGCTACCTGACGTGGGTGCACTACGCCGGGCTGGAGCCCGTGTGCGTCGGAGGCGGCGGCGGCTGCGAGCGGGTCCAGGCCTCGCGCTGGGCCGAGCTCGCCGGGATCCCCGTCGCCCTGCTCGGCCTGCTCGCCTACGCCACGATCCTCGCCAGCCTGGCGCTCCCCGAGGACCTCGGTCGCACCGTGGCCGCGTTCGTCTCGCTCGTCGGCTTCGGCTTCAGCGCGTGGCTGACCTACGTCGAGCTGGAGAAGATCGGCGCGGTCTGCCAGTGGTGCGTGGCGAGCGCGCTGGTGATGACGGCGCTCGCCGCGGTGTCGGTGGCGCGGCTCATGCGCGCCGGGCCGGGACCAGCGCGGAGAGCAGGAAGAGCAGCACCGCCGCCAGCGCGACCGACGCCCCCGCCGCCACCTCCCAGTGGTACGAGGCGATCAGCCCGATGACGCCGGCCAGCCCCGCGAGCACGGCCGCCAAACCGAGCGCCGCGGGAAGCCGCCGCGCCACGTTGAGCGCCGCCGCGGCGGGAGCCAGGACCATCGCCACCACGAGCAGGTTGCCGAGCGCCCGCACCGCCGCCACCGTGCACAGCGCGAGCAGCGCCAGCAGCACGAGCTCCCACCGGGCCGGCCGCGCGCCGAGCGACGGCGCCGCCACACGGTCGAACACGCTGAGCGCCAGCCGGCGATGCGCCAGGACCAGCGCGACCGTGACCCCCGCGACCAGCACTCCCGCCTCGGCGAGGTCGCGGCCCGTCACCCCCAGCAGGTCGCCGAACAGCAACTCGCCCAGCCGCGCCGGCACGTCGGGCGAGAGCGCCAGCAGCGCGCCGAGCCCGAACAGCGCGGCGATCGCGACCGCCACCCCCACGTCGCCGCCGAGCCGCTCGTCGCGCCCCGCCAGCGCGATCGCCACCGCCGCCGCCAGCACGCCCCCCACCGCGCCGAGCAGCAGCGGCGCGCCGGCCAGCACCGCGAGCACGAGACCCGGCAGCATCGCGTGCGACAGCGATTCCGCCGCGTAGCTCTGCCGGTAGAGCAGCACCCACACGCCGAGCGGGCCGCACGCGAGCGCCAGGATCAGCACCTCGGCCAGCGCCCGCTGCATGAGCCCGCCGGCGAACGGATCGGTCAGCCAGTCGAGCATCAGTGCTCGTGGTGCTCGACCGCCACCGCCCGCTGGCCGCTCTCCAGCACCACGAGCTCCGACCCGTACGTGCGGCGCAGGACGTCGGTGGTGAGCACGTCCGCGGGCGCCCCGAACGCCACCTGCTCGCCGTTCAGGCACACGACCGTATCCCACCGCCGCGCCTGCACGACGTCGTGGGTCGCCACCAGCAGCACGCGCCCCGCGGCGCGCAGCTCCTCGAACGTGCTCTCGATCTGCGCGGCGCTGGCGGCGTCGACCCCCGACAGCGGCTCGTCGAGCAGGAGCACCGGACTGTCCTGCAGCAGCGCGCGCGCGATCAGCACCCGCTGGCGCTGGCCGCCCGAGAGCGCGCCGAACCGGCGGCGGCGCTCCCCGTCGAGCCCCACGCGCTCGAGCGCGGCCCGCGCCGCGGCGCGGTCGGTCCTCCCCACCCGCCTCCACGCGGGCGTGCGCGCGTACGCGCCCATGAGGACGACGTCGAGCGCGCTGACCGGGAAATCGAGCCGCGTGCGATCGGTCTGCGGCACGTAGGCAACGGCGCCGTCGAGCGCCACCTCCCCGCGCCGCTCCGGCAGCTCGCCGAGCAGGGCACGGAACAGCGTCGTCTTGCCGCCGCCGTTGGGCCCGAGCACGGCCGCGATCGTGCCGGGTTCGAGCGCGAACGAGACGTTGCGGAGCACCGGGTCGCCGGGCCGGTAGCCGCCCGACAGCTTCTCGACCCTCACCGCGTCACCGCCGCCACGACCGCGAACACCGCGCCCCCCAGCACCGCCGTCGCCGGCCCGGGCCCAACGTTGAGCTCGTAGGCCAGCCACAGCCCGGCCACGCCCTCGACGGCCGCCAGCGCCGCGGTGCCGGCCTGTAGCGAGCGGACGCTCGGCGCGACCAGCCGCACCGTCGCGGCGGGGATCACCAGCACCGCCGTCACCAGCAGCGCGCCGACCGCGTCGAGCGCCACCACCGCCGCGGCTGCGACCGCCACCAGCAGCGCGACGTCGGCGAGCGCGGGCCGCAGCCCCAGCGCCCGCGCGGTCGCGGGATCGAAGCCCTGCGCGAGCCACGACCGGCGCAGCCCGAGCTCAACCGCGCCCACCACCGCCAGCACGGCGGCCGTCACCCACAGGTCGCGGTCGGTGAGCCCGATCAGGCTGCCGAACAGCAGCCGGTCCACCCCCGCGCCGGACTCGAAGACGTCTGAGGCCAGCACCACGCCGAGCGCGAGCGCCCCGACCAGCACCAGCCCGGCCGCGGCGTCCGACGCAACGCGCCGGCTCCGCCGCAGCCCCTCCACCCCACCGGCGTACAGCAGCGCCGCGCCGAGCGCCGCCACCTGCGGGGCGAGGCCCGCGGGCCCGGCGATCACGAGGCCCGGGAACGCCGCGGTGCCGACGCCGTGGGTGTAGAACGCGAGCCGCCGCAGCACGATCCACGAGCCGAGCACGCCGGCGAGACCCGCGAGCAGCAGACTCTCGAGCAGGGCCCGCTGCATGAACGGCGCCTCGAACGCCTCAACCATTATCGATCGCGCACGCCTGCTGGCCGCCGGTGAAGCCGTCCACCAGCGCACGTGTGTTGGAGGCGATCGACGCGACGTACGTCGCGCCGTCGGAGCCCGGCGGGCCGAGCGTGTCGGCCCACAGCGCCTTGCCGACTCGGGCGCCGGTCTCGCGTGCGATCGCCGCCTCGACCTTCGCGTTGACCGAGCTCTCCGCGAAGATCGCGCGCACGTCCTCCTCCCGGATGGTCCGGATCAGCTGCGCGGTCTCGCCCGCCGACGGCTGCCCGCTGGTCGACAGCGACGGGATGACGGCGCCGATGACCTCGATGCCGTAACGCTGCGCGTAGTAGCCGAGCGCGTCGTGCGTCGTGACGAGCTTGCGCTGCGCGGCGGGGACCTTGGCGATGCACGTCGCAACCGCGCGGTCGAGCCGGCGCAGACGGGCGTCGTAGCGGTCCGCGTGGGCGGCATACGTCCCGGCCCTGGCCGGATCGGCCTCACCCAGCGCGCGCTTGATCTCGGCGACGGCGAGGATCGCGTTGCGCGGGTCCTGCCACCAGTGCGGGTCGTCGTCGATCGTCCGCACGCCGTCGATCAGCGTGAGCACGGGGGCCTCGGACCCCGAGCCCTCGATCGCCTCCTCGAGCCAGTCGTCGAGGTCGCCGCCGGAGCGCACGACGAGGTCGGCATCGACGAGCGCCTGCAGGTCGCGCGGGCGCACCTCGTAGTCGTGCGGATCGCTGTTCGGCGCGAGCAGGCCGACCACCTCGACGCCGTCCCCGCTCACGTTGCGGACGAGGTCCGCGGCCTGCGTCGTGGTGGCGACGACCTTCACCCGGGCCCCGGACGCGGCGGCGCGATCGTCCTCGCCACAGCCGGCGAGGGCGGCGAGCGCGAGCAGGACGATGAGGGCACGGGCCGGCACAGCGGCGATCTTACTGAAAATCATTCTCGTTCGCATCTTTCGCGCTACGATCCCGGCCGTGGCCACCTGGACCGAGCACGCCCACCGCGAGCTCTCGCGCGCCGGTCATCGAGCCGGCGGCGCCCGCGAGGAGGTGCTCTCCCTGCTCGCCCACCAGGACTGCTGCCTCAGCGCCCAGGAGATCCACGACCGGCTGCGCGGCCGCGGGAGGTCGGTCGGCCTCGCCAGCGTCTACCGGGCGCTCGACGTGCTCGGCCAGCTCAAGCTCGTGCACCGGATCGACGTCGACGGCGTGGCCTGCTACGAGCCCGCCGACCCGAGCGGCGAGCACCACCATCACGCGATCTGCGACCACTGCGGGAAGATGGACTCGTTCGAGGACGAGGAGCTCGAGCGGCTGATCGACGGCGTCGGCGAGCGGCTCGGCTACGCCGTCGGCGCGCACGACATCGTGCTCCGCGGCGCCTGCCCCGACTGCGCGCGCCGCTAGCCCTCGCACGACCTCGTGCAGGATCGCGGCCCGCACCGGCTACGGTGCGATCCGTTCCACCGGTTGGCGTGTTGAAGCTCGTCGTGCGCTCCCTCACCCGCAGGCAGGCCCTCAAGGCCGGCGCGGTCGTCGCCGCGGCCGCGGGCCTGCGCCCCGCCGTGCCGGCGCTGGCGGCGCCGTCGGAGTCGCTGTTCGAGATGACTCTCGGGAGCGACGGCGCGCACGCCGCGACCGCCGGCTGGCGGACGACGAAGGTCTTCAGGGCCCCGCGCCGGTTCGACCTCGTCGGCCTCGTATGGGCGCCGGGCTCGCACGCCGAGGCCCAGCTTCGGGCCCGCCGGCGCGGCGGCCGCTGGACCGCGTGGGTCCCGCTCCACCCCACCGGCGACCACGCGCCCGACCGCGGCCGCGTCCCGACCGGCACCGAGCCCGCGTTCGTCGGCGCCGCCGACGAGTTCCAGCTCCGGCTGCGCGGCGCGCCCCGCGCCCTGCGCGCCCGGTTCGTGCGCGCGCTGCCGACCGCCCGGCTCGCGACCCGCCTCGGCCGGCGCGCCCGCCGCGCTCGCCGCGCCCAGAGCACCCCACCGCCGATCATCCCGCGCGCCGACTGGGGCGCCGATTCGGTCCCGCCGCGCCAGGCTCCCCTCTACGGCGAGGTCCAGATCGCGTTCGTCCACCACACGGTCACCGCCAACGACTACGGCCCGGAGGACTCGGCGGCGATCGTGCTCGGCATCGCCCGCTACCACCGCAACTCCAACGGCTGGAACGACATCGGCTACAACTTCCTCGTCGACAAGTACGGCCAGGTGTTCGAGGGCCGTGCGGGCGGGATCGACCAGGCGGTCGTGGGCGCGCAGGCGCAGGGCTACAACAGCGTCTCGACCGGGATCGCCTGCCTCGGCGACTTCAGCGCGATCGCGCAGACGCCCGAGGCGATGGACGTGCTCGCGCGGCTGATCGCGTGGAAGCTGTCCGTCCACGCCGTGCCGACCCAGGGCGAGATCACCGTGACCTCCGCGGGCGGCCCGACCAACCGCTACCCCAGCGGCACGCCGGTCACCTTCCAGCGGATCTCGGGCCACCGCGACGCCAACAACACCTCCTGCCCTGGCTCCGTGCTCTACGCGCAGCTCGACCAGCTGCGCGGCGCGGCCGCCCAGTTCGCGGGCCCGGCGGTCGGCCTGAGCATGTACGCGTCGAAGGAGGTCCGCGGCGTCAAGCCGACCGACGTGTCCGGCTACGTGCGCTTTCCCGACGGCTCGGCCGCGGGCGGCACGGAGATCGCGGTCGAGTACCTGCGCGGCGACGCGGCGCCCGCGCAGGCGTGGGCGACGGTCGCGACGGCGGTCGCGGCCGCCGACGGCACCTGGCGAGCGACCGTCGAGCTCCCCGCCACCGGGCGGCTGCGCGCCGTCTTCGCCGGCGACGTGACTCGCGCGCGGCTGGAGTCCGCCCCGCGCGACGTCACCGTGCTGGCACGGCTCAACCTCGCGCTCGACCGCAACCGCATCCGGCTCGGCCAGCGCGTCAACTTCAGCGGCGTCGCCGATCCGGCCACCCACGTGCGCCTGACGCTCCAGCTCCGGAGCCGCCGGCGCTGGCTGACCGCCCGCCGCCGCCTGATCCGCGTGCGCGCGGGCACCTACCGGGCCTTCGTGCGCCCCCGCGGCCGCGGCAAGTACCGCATCACCGCCCAGGTGGGCCGGATCGTCCGCCGGCGGACGATCAAGGTCTTCTGACACCGGCCAGCCGCGCGCCGAACGCCGGCAGCTCGCCGGCGGCGATCAGCTGCTCCTCCTCCTCGCGCAGGCCCGGCGGGAGGTTCCAGCGGTGCATGTACGCGCCCTCGCACCGGCTCGCCGAGCGCGAACCACTCGCCGAGCGCCTCGCGCAGCCGGGCGAGCGAGTGGTGCTCGCGCATGCCCGCGATCAGCTCGCCGGGCGCCGCCTCGTGGCCGCTGTGTGCGAGCCACCAGCGCGCGGCGCGCTCGTCGAGCCGCTCGACGTCGATCTCGTCGACAGCGAGCGTCCCGCCCGGTCGCACGAGCTCGGCGAGCCGGCGGCAGGACGCCTCCAGCGGCTCGACATGGTGGAGCGAGACGACGGCGACCGCTGCGTCGAAGCTCGCGAGCGGCTCCTCGAGCTCGAGCAGCGGGACTGGCCGCACGTCGGCCGACGAGGAAGCGGGGTCGATGGCGACGACGTCGTAGCCGGCTCGCGCGAGGATGGCGGCGAGCTCCCCGTCGCCGGCGCCGATCTCCACTACGCGCGCGGGCGCCGGCGGCAGGGCGGCGCGCACGAACGCCGTCACGTCGTGCGTGAGCAATGGCTACGGCGTCGGGCCGACGACCCCGGCGGCGACCACGCCCCCGACCATCAGCACGCCGGTCAGCGCCCGCTTGCGGCCGGGCGTGAGCCAGGCGCCGGCGCGGGCGACGAGCCATGCTCGGCTGCCGGTCACGGCGACCCCCGCGGTCATCGCGCCGGCGACGCACTGCAGACACATGCTCCGCAGTGTACGCCTGCCGCTACCGGCGCTCGCGAAGCCAGTCGGTGATCTTCTCGGCGGTGTCGCCGACCTTCTCCGTCGCCTTCCCCATGCTCTCGTCGACGTCCTTGAAGAAGCCGCGGAAGCGCTCGGCGTAGTGATCGGCGGCGTCGTTCGCCTCGGCGCGGGGGCTCACCGGGTCCCCGCGCCGCGTGTACTCGCCGTTGACGATCCGGTCGTAGTCGCCTGCGCGCACCCACTTCATGATCTCCGTCACGCGCCGGACCGGCGCGGCATGGGTCTGGCCGAGCTCGGTCCGCAGGCGCGAGAGCCGGTCCCATCCGGGCTCCACCTCCTCGTACTCGTTCGCCTGCTTGAGGAACGTGTCGAGATTGAGCTTCTTCGACTTCACGCCGCCCGCCATCACCATCAGCGTGCGCGACGTGACGAGCGGGTCGCGGTTGACGAGCGTGGCCGCCCGGTCGCAGGTCAGCTCGGATGCACGGAACCACTCGAGCAGCGCGTACTTGACGGCCAGCAGCGGCAAGCCGGCCATGAGCGGCAGCCCGCGCACCCCGATCGCGAGCAGGATCATCAGCGCCGTCCGGTACATCACGTGCTCGGACAGGATGTGGCCGGCCTCGTGGCCGAGCACGGTGCGCAGCTCCTGCTCGTCGAGCAGCTCGATGGCGCGCGAGTTGACGAGCACGATCGGCCGGTCGGCGCCGATCGCAGCGGCGTTGATGATCGGGAACTGCGTCAGGTAGACGTCGGGGATCTCGGGGAGGTCGAGCCGGGCGCACGCGGCACGGTGCGAGGCCCACACCTCGGGGACCTGGTCCGGCCCGAGCTTCAGCGACCCGGCCATCAGGATCTGGCGCAGCGCGCGCTCGTAGCCGAACTCGATCAGCTTGCGCACGACGAGGTCGAGCATCGGGATGGACTGGAGCGCGGCCGTGGCGGCGCGGTCGGCGGGATGCTCGTAGGCCTTCGGCGAGATGTCCTGGAGGCGCTGATCCTGCGGGAGCGGGTCCGTCATGAGATCAAGCTAGCGGTCGCGCAGCCTGATCACCAGCCGCAGCCCCGACCACTTCTCGTCCAGCGCCGCGACCTTGTTGTCCACCAGCACGTTGTCGAGCGCGAGCTCGCGCACGACGTCCTCGGTCAGGTCGGTCGACACCTTCGAGGCGCGCTTAGGCCAGGCGATCCACAGGCCCGCGGCGGGCTCCATGGCGGCGCGCAGCTTCGCCATCCGGCGCGCCAGGTCGGCGCGCTCGGTGTGGAAGGACACGATCACGTCGGCCTTGCCACGCGCGGCCGTTTTGACCGTGACACCCTCCGGCAGTTCGCCCAGCGTGTCCTCCTCGAACCCGTCCGGCGCGGACAGCAGCAGCACCCGGTGCCCCGGCTTGATGCCGAGCTTCTTGGGCAGCGGGGTGCCGGAGTATCCGGCGGCTAAGGGGCGGTTCGCCATGGGGTAAGGGACAGGGGCCTTAGATCGCTCCATATTGCCGATGAAAGGCGCTCCCTGCAGGCGCATCATGGGTCCATGCTGATGACCGGATCACCCCAGATGGACGCCGAGCGCGCGTTTGCGCGTGAGATCCGCGCGCGCCGTCGCGCTTCGGTGGTGCGGCGGCTGCGGCGCGTTCCCGCGGCCTGCGGGCGCCTGGCGGTGTATGACGAGCGCACGCTGCCGCGCGCCGGCCTGCGCGCGGTGCGCGAGATCCCGCTCGACGCCATCGCCGGCACGGTCGAGCCGAGCCGCGCAAACCTGTTCGACGGCGCCTTCCGCCCCGCGTCCGGCGCGCGGAGCCGGTGGCAGCGGCTGTGGATGGCCGAGCACCTCGGCGCGGTCCTGCCGCCGATCTCGGTCGTGCGCGTCGGCGACGCGTACGCCGTGCGCGACGGCCACCACCGCGTGTCGGTGGCGCGGGCTCGCGGCGCGCTCACGATCGACGCCGCCGTCGAGGCAGCCTAAAGGCGACCGGCGAGCCGCAGCTGCGGGATCACGCAGTCGCGGACCGCGGGCGCGAGCTGCAGCCACCGCTCGGCCGGCCACCAGCGCAGCGCGGCGATCTCGGCGGCGGGCGCGGGCGTGCCCGTCAGGCGAGTCAGGAACACGGTCATCCACATCTCGACCCCCTCCAGCGCAGCCGGCGCCCGCACCTCGGCGAACGGCTCCGCTGCGCCGATCCCGACGCCGAGTTCCTCCTCGAGCTCGCGGTGCAGGCAGGCGAGCGGCGCTTCGTCCCGCTCGGGCTTGCCGCCGGGCAGATAGAAGACGTCGGGCGCGGCGCGCTTGCTGACCAGCAGCAGCCCGCGCGACCCGAGGACGGCGGCGGCTATGACCCGGAGCACGACTCCGATATACCGCTCGGCGTGGACAGCTGGCGCGACCTCGGCGGGCTGCGGACGATTTGGCGCGGCTGCTCAAGCGAACTGCGCCTGGTAGGGAACATGGCGAATCGCGCCCGGAGGCCTCGTCGTTGTTGATTTCCCCAACGCGCGCGACCACCGGGGGCGACTACTCAGCGTCGCGGCCGCCACCGCCAGCGCTGCGACTCAGACATGAACCCCAATTCTGTGCGGCTTCGAAGCCATCGTCCTGTCCTAGTGTCGTCCTCCGACACCAGGGCAGGACAGCCGCCGTTGGAGATTTCCCCAACGCGTCGCCACGCGCGTCAACGCCGGCCGCTCGGTCGGCTCCCCCGCTGCCCCACCCAGCGCAGTTGACGTTCGTCCCGCTACGCCGCGCGCGCGGCGGTCTCGGCGATGACTCGTGAGAGCTGGCCTCCCTGCCAGGCCAGCGGGGATTTGCCCGGCTCCTCGGACTCCAGCCGCGCGCCCGGGATCGCTTCGGCGTAGCGCTCGCCGGTCGCGTATGGGTGCTCTGGGTCGGCCTCGTCGCGGCTGGCGACGACCGTGACCGGGAGATCGAGCGCGCCCAGGTCCGCCCAGGACTCGAACGGCCGCGAGCGCGGGACCTCGTGCAGCGCGTCGGCCACCGCCTCCGGGTGCTCGTGCGCGGACAGGCGCTGCCGCACCACCATCCGCACCGTATCCCGGAACGACTCCGGGACGCGCGGCTCGCCGTAGGCCTCCAGGAAGCCCGCCACGCCGCCCGTGCGCAGGCCCTCCGACAGCGCGTCCCAGCGGTCCAGGCCCCGCTCCGGCGCATCGGGTTCGAACGCCGGCGTGATGAGCACGAGCGCCGCCGCCCGTCCCCGGTGCTCCAGCGCGAGCCGGACCACGGTGTGCGCGCCCATCGACGCTCCCGCCAGCACGGCGCGGTCGATGCCGCGGTCGTCGAGCACGGCGAGCAGATCGGCGGCCAGCCGGTCGTACCCGTAGCCGTCCGCGGCCGGATCCGACCGCCCGTGCCCGCGCGCGTCGTACATCACCACCCGGTGGCCGCTGCGCTCGAGATTCTTGGACCCCATCACCACGTACCGACGCGTCGCGGTCAGCCCGTGGAGCAGCACGACCGGGATCCCCTCCCCCGCCTCCTCGCCCGCCAGACCGGCGATCTTGAACTCGCTCATGGGGGTCTATTCTCGTTGACGTGATCTTCGACACCACCGAGCAGACCTTCGAGCAGGACGTCATCGAGCGCTCCCGCGAGCGTCCCGTGGTCGTCGACTTCTGGGCCGAGTGGTGCGGCCCGTGCCGTCAGCTCACCCCGGTGCTGGAGCGGATGGTGACCGAGCGCGAGGGCAAGGTCGACCTCGCCAAGCTGGACACCGACGCCAACCAGAGCCTGGCCGCCGCCTTCGGCATCCAGGGCATCCCCGCCGTCAAGGCGTTCAAGGACGGCCGCGTCGTGTCGGAGTTCGTCGGCGCCCAGCCGCCCCCCAACGTGGAGAAGTTCCTCGACGCGCTGCTCCCCTCGGAGGCCGACGCGCTGGTCGCGAGCGGCGACGAGACGGCGCTCCGGCAGGCGCTCGAGCTCGAGCCCGGCCGCGCCGACGCCGCCCTCCCGCTGGCCCGCCTCCTGCACGAGCGCGGCGAGGACGACGAGGCGCTCGCGCTGCTCGGGAACGTCAGGGGCTCCTTCGCCGCCGACGGCCTCGCCGCCCGCATCCGGCTGGAGGACGATCCCGCCCTCCGCGAGGCGTTCGAGGCGCTCGACGCGGGCGAGACCGAGCGGGGGCTCGACATGCTGATCGCGGCGATCGCCGCCAACGGCGACGACCGCCGCGAGGACCTGCGTCGAGCGGTGGTCGGGGTGCTCGACACCCTCGGCGTCGAGCACCCCCTGGCTCGCGAGTCGCGGCGCAAGCTCGCCAGCGCGCTGTACTAGGCCCTGCCGCGGACGAGCGCGGCCGGTCGCTCGACCGGCGGCTCGAACGGGCTCAGACCTCGAGCGCGAGCTGGCCCGCGGCGGCTACCGGCGCGCGGCGCGGCTCGGGCTCGACGTCCTCGAAGCCGGCCAGGCGCACGCCGAGGAGCCTCACGGGCCTCGCCGGCGCGTAGGCGCGCAGCAGCTCGACCGCGACGTCGATGACGAGCTCGGCGTCGTTGGTCGGCGCCTCGACGGTGCGGGCTCGCGTGACCGTCGTCCAGTCGTCGAGCCTCACCTTGATCGCGATCGTGCGCCCGCGGCGGCCGCGGCGCCGGACGCCCTCGCACAGCTCGCGGGACATCTCGCGCAGCACGTCCTCGAGCCGGCCGAGGTCGGAGACGTCGGCGTCGAAGGTCCGCTCGGACGAGACCGACTTGGCGGCGCCGGTCTCGGTCTCGACCGGCGAGTCGTCGTGGAACTCCGCCCGCGCCTTCAGGAAGCGCGCGCCGTTGGCGCCGAAGCGGGCCGCGAGGCGCGCCTCGTCGGCCTTCTGGAGGTGGCTGATCGTGCGCAGGCCGAGCTCGGCCAGCCGGTCGGCGGTCTTGGGGCCGATGCCCGGGATGCGGCTTGTCGGCGCGGTCGCGAAGCGCACGCAGGCCTCCTCGCGGCCCATCGCCACGAAGCCGGCGGGCTTGCCGAGGTCGCTGCAGCACTTGGCCACCAGCCGCGACGGCCCGATGCCGACGGAGATCACGATGCCGGTCTCGACCTTGACCTCCTCCACCAGCTCACGCAGCACGCGCAGCGGCTTCTCGACCCCGGTCAGGTCCGCGTACCCCTCGTCGACTCCGATCTGCTGCACGCGGTCCAGCCGCTGGCCGACGACCTCCCACACGCGCTTGGACGTCTCGCGGTAGGCGGCGAAGTCGGGCGGGATCACGATCGCGTCGGGACACAGCCGGCGGGCGCGCGAGGCCGGCATCGCCGAGCCGACCCCGAACTTGCGCGCCTCGTAGCTGGCGGTCGTGACCACCGCCCGCGGGCCGGAGCCGGCCACGATGACCGGCTTGCCGACCAGCTCCGGGCGGCGCAGCAGCTCGACCGTCGCGTAGAAGGCGTCGCAGTCGAGATGGGCGATGACGCGCTTGGGCGGCACGCCCAGAAACGGTACGCTCGCCGCCGGATACGGCGAAATACCTCATCTCGGGATTCGGACACGGACGTCCGAATCCACGTCACGTTCCCCGACGTTCTCTAGCGCGTGGTGAGGATCGCGCCGTGGCCCCGGAACCGCAGCTTGCGCGCGGTCGCTTCGGTGAGGTCGTACTCGCGCCCGCCGACGTAGGGCCCGCGGTCGATCACGCGCACGCGGACCGTCCGCCCGCGGTGGCGCAGCCGCAGCTTCGTCCCGCATGGCAGCGACTTGTGGGCGACGCCGATGCGGCCGGGGGTCAGCGTCCCGCCGCAGCCGAGGCGGTTGCCGTACAGGCCAGGGCCGTACCACGAGGCCGAGGCCCAGCGGTACACGTTCACGCGCCCGAGCGGGCGCTTGAGGCCGCCGACGGCCATCCGCACCGGCGCGCTCATCGTGCGGTGCAGGCGGCTGCGCAGCGCGTAGCGCCCGGACGCGGCGACGCGGTCGCGGTCGATCGTGCGCCAGCGGCCGCGGCGCCGGATCTGCAGCGACGCCACCGAGCCGGGCGTCGCGGCGCCCGCGACGGCGACCCGCTGGCCGGCGCGCACGTGCATGCGCTTCTTGGCGACTGTGGCGGTCGTGGCTTGGGTTTGGGCGGCGGCGGGCGCCGCCATGACGAGACCGAGCGCGCCCGCCATCGTGGCGGCGCGCGGCATCGATGGTCGCAAGAGTTCCCTCCTAGGTTGCGGCCAAACGGGCGACCGTAGCCGCGAAGTCCCGAAATGATTGTGAGTGCAATCACTCTGGCGGTTCTCACTGGTGGCCCGCGGCCGAACGCGCCACAATCGGCCACGTGGCCAACCCCGACCGCCTCACCGGCCTCGACGCCTCGTTCCTTGCGCTCGAGAAGGACGGCGCCCACATGCACGTGGGCTCGGTCCTGGTCTTCGAGGGCGACCCGCCGGCGTACGAGGATCTCCTCGAGATGATCGGGAGCCGCCTGCACCTCGTCCCGCGCTACCGCCAGAAGCTCGCGTTCCCGCCGCTCGCGCAGGCGCGCCCGGTGTGGGTCGACGACCCGCACTTCAACGTCGCGTACCACGTCCGCCACACCGGGCTGCCCGGCCCGGCCGGCGAGGAGCAGCTGCGCAAGCTGGCCGGCCGCGTGTTCTCGCAGCAGCTCGACCGCACCAAGCCGCTGTGGGAGATCTGGCTCGTGAACCGCGTCGGCGAGGACCACTTCGCGCTCGTGTGCAAGACGCACCACGCGCTGGTCGACGGCATCTCCGGCGTCGACATCATGACCGTGCTGTTCGACCTCGAGCCCGAGCCGCCTGACCGCGAGCCCGGCCCGGCCTGGTACCCGCGGCCGGAGCCCAACGGCCCGACGTTGTTCGCCGACGCGCTCCTCGAGCGCGCTTCTACGCCGCTCGACGCCGCGCGTGCGGCCGTCGGCGCCGTGACCGGGCCGCGGGAGGCCGCCGGCGCGGCGGCGAAGACGCTGGCCGGGCTGGCGTCGATGGCGTCGGCGGGGCTCGGGGGCGCGCCGCCGAGCCCGCTCAACGTGCGGATCGGGCCGCACCGGCGGTTCGCGTGGGTGGAGTCGGAGCTCGACCGCTTCAAGGCGGTCAAGGGCGCGCTCGGCGGCACCGTGAACGACGTCGTGCTGACCGTCGTCAGCGGCGCCCTGCGCGCGCACCTCGAGCGCCGCGGCCGCGATCCCGACGGGATGGAGCTCAAGGCGATGGTGCCGGTGTCGGTGCGTGCCGAGGATCAGCGGGGGGAGCTCGGGAACCAGGTGGCGGCCATGTACGCGCCGCTGCCGGTCGGCCTCGCCGACCCGCTCGAGCAGTTCCGGGCGGTCCACGAGGCGCTCGGCGACCTCAAGTCCTCCGCGCAGGCCATCGGGGCCGAGCGGTTGACGCAGCTGGCCGGGTTCGCCGCCCCGACGATCCTCGACCAGGCCGCGCGGCTGCAGTCCCGCCAGCGGCTCTTCAACGTCACCGTCACGAACGTGCCGGGGCCGCAGGTGCCGCTCTACATGCTCGGCCGCAAGCTGAGCGCCTTCTACCCGAAGGTGCCGCTGGTGCTGAACACGGCGCTCGGGATCGCGATCATGTCCTACGACGGGCGGATCTTCTTCGGGCTGCTCGGCGACTACGACGCGATGGCCGACCTCGACGACTTCGCGCGCGACCTGTCGCACGCGATCGACGAGCTGTCGAACGCCGCCGGCGTCCCGGCCGATGGGTCGAGGCGCCGTGGGCGCGCGCGGCCGGCGTCGCGGCGGACCAAGAGCCGGGCTTGAGGCGGGCCGGGCTCGTCGCCGCGGGGGTCGCGATCGCGGTCGCCGGCCTGATCGCGCTCGCGCTCGCGTTCGACGCGCGCGACGACGCCGGCCTGTCCGAGGCGCACGAGGGGCCGGGCGAGGTGCAGGAGGCGGGCGGGAAATGGCCCACCAGCGGCGAGCATGCCCGCGAGCTCGTCACCCGCGACCGCCGCGAGCTCAGCGACGACCAGATCCTCACCGCGCTCGAGGCCGGCAACGTCGTGATCCTGTACGAGGGGCGCGAGCCCGGTGCGGCGCTGACGCGCCTGCAGGACGAGGTCGCCGGGCCGTTCGACGCCGAGGTCGCCGCCGCCGGCCAGGCGGTCATCCTCGCCCGCCGGGCGGGCGCCGGGCCTGCGACCGCGCTCGCGTGGCGGCGCGTGCTGGAGGCCGACGACCCGGGCGACCCGCGGCTGCGCGAGTTCACCGAGGCCTGGCTGGGCCGCGGCCGCACGTAACGAGACACGGCCGCCCCGTCGCTGGGGCGTGACGGAGACGCGGCCTGGGAACATACGCGGCATGAGCCTGATCGCTCCGCTCCGCATCGCGCTCGCGCAGATCGACAGCCGCGTCGGCGACCTCGAGGGCAACGCGGCGAAGATCACCGAGTACATCGCCGAGGCGCGCGACGCCGGCGCCGAGCTGGTGCTGTTCCCCGAGCTCGCGGTCACCGGCTACCCGCCCGAGGACCTCCTGCTCAAGGAGCACTTCCTGCAGGCCGCGACCGAGGCGGTGGCGGAGCTGGCCACGGAGGCCGAGGGGATCGTCGTGCTGGTCGGCTTCCCGGAGCGGGCCGACGACGTGCACAACGCGCTGGCGGTGCTCGCGGACGGCGAGGTGAAGGCCGTGTACCGCAAGTCGGTGCTGCCCAACTACGGCGTCTTCGACGAGCAGCGGTACTTCCAGGTCGGCGAGGGCGGCGCGGTGCTCGAGCTCGGGAACGCGCGGCTGGGGCTGACGATCTGCGAGGACATCTGGACGCCGGGGCCGCCGGCGTCCGACGAGGCGCTCGCGGGCGCCGCGCTGATCCTCAACGCGTCCGCCTCGCCCTACCACGCGCGCAAGGGCCGCGAGCGCGAGCGGATGCTGATCCAGCGCGCGCGCGACAACCTGTGCGCGGTCGCCATCTGCAACCTCGTCGGCGGGCAGGACGAGCTGGTGTTCGACGGCCACTCGCTGCTCCTCGACCACGAGGGATGCGTCCTCGCGCGCGCTCCGCAGTTCGAGGAGGCGTTGGCGGTCGGCACCGTCGACCTCCAGGCGGCGCTCACGGCGCGGCTGCGCGACACCCGGCTGCGCCCGCCCGTTCGGCGCGCGCTGCCCGAGGTCCGCCGGTTCGGGCCGCTGGTGCGGAACGGCGACGGCGGCGACGCGATGGTGGGCGGCGACGTGACACCGCTGCTCGAGCCCGAGGCCGAGGTCTACGCGGCGCTCGTGCTCGGCACGCGCGACTACGTGGAGAAGAACGGCTTTCAGCACGTCGTCATCGGGCTCTCGGGCGGGATCGACTCGACGCTGACGCTGCTGATCGCCGTCGACGCGCTCGGCGCCGACCGCGTGACCACGGTGACGATGCCGTCGCGCTACTCGACGTCGGGCACCCGCGACGACGCGAAAGTGCTGGCCGAGAACCTCGGCGTCGAGCTGCGGGAGATCGCGATCGGCCCCGCGATGGAGATCTACGACGATCTGCTCGCCGAGCACTTCGAGGGCCGTGAGGCCGACATCACCGAGGAGAACCTGCAGGCGCGCATCCGCGGCAACCTGCTGATGGCGCTCTCCAACAAGTTCGGCTGGCTCGTGCTCACCACCGGCAACAAGTCCGAGAACTCGGTCGGCTACTCGACGCTGTATGGCGACTCGGCCGGCGGCTTCGCGGTGATCAAGGACGTGCCGAAGACGCTCGTGTACCGGCTGACCGACTACCGCAATGCGCGCGACGGGGATCACCCGGTGCCTCGATCGATCATCGAGCGGGCGCCCAGCGCGGAGCTGCGGGCCGAGCAGAAGGACGCCGACTCGCTGCCGGACTACGACACCCTCGACGCGATCCTCGAGGCCTACGTCGAGGACGACCTCGATCCCGAGCAGCTCGAGCGCCAGGGGCTGCCGACCGACGCGATCGAGCGCGTCGTCGAGCTGGTCGACCGCGCCGAGTACAAGCGCCGCCAGGCGCCGCCGGGGATCAAGATCAGCCCGCGCGCGTTCGGCCGCGACCGGCGGATGCCGATCACCAACGCGTACCGGCCGGGCCGCAAGAAGCCCGTCGTCCTCTAGGGGCCCCTAACGCACCGCGATCGTCATGCGCACGAGGGCGCACAGGCGGCCCTCGTCGTCGGTGATGTCGACCTCCCAGATCCAGGTCGTGCGGCCCCTGTGGCGGCGGCGCGCGACGGCGTGGATGGTGCCGCTGGTGATGGGCCGCAGGAAGCTGGTCTGGTTCGAGAGGCCCATCGCGGTCTTGCCCTCGGGGTGGACGGCGGCCCAGGTGGCCATCGAGGCGAGCGTCTCGGCGATCGAGGCGAACACGCCGCCGTGGACGAGCCCGGCCGGCTGGCGCAGTTCGTCGCGGACGGTGACCTGCGCGCTGGCCTGCTCGTCGGAGTAGTCGAGCAGCTCGAGCCCGTAGAGCCGGTCGAAGCCGACCGGCCAGCCTTCGAACGGGGTCTTCACGAGGCGCGGCACACTACCCTGGAGCGCGGCATGACGCCGCTCGACACGCTTGCCCCCGACCAGCGCGCGGTGCTCGAGCTCGTCCTGCGCCAGGGCCGCTCGTACGGAGAGCTCTCGGAGCTGCTCGCGATCCCCGAGCGCGAGGTCCGCGCACGCGCCGACGCCGGCGTGCGGGCGCTGGCGGGCGAGCCGACCTCGGGCGTCGACAGCGGCCAGATCGCGGACTGGCTGCTCGGCCAGCAGCCGGAGGGCGAGGCGGAACGCACCCGCGCCGCGGTGGCGCGCAATGAGGACGCCCGCTCCTGGGCCGCGACCGCCGCGGACCGGCTGGGCGAGCTCGGCGGCGCGATGCCGTCGGTGCCCGACGAGGGCGCGCCGCGGGCCGGGCGCGACGATCGTCCTGCCGCCGCGCCCGACGCCCGTCCTGCCGCCGCGCGCGATGATCGTCGCGCTGCGCGCGCCGCCCCGGACGACGATCGTGCCGCCGCCCCGCGGCCGCGGCCCCTTCGCGATCGCGCGGCGCCGCTCCCGCCGCCCTCGCGCGACGACGGCGTCGCCGCCGCGCCTCGGTCGTCGCGGCTGGGCGGGGCGATCCTGATCGGTGTCGTGGCGCTGCTAGTCGGCGTGACGCTGCTGTGGATCTTCGTCCTGAGGGGCGACGACGAGGAGCCGGCCTCGCCGGGCGCGCCCGCGCCCACGGCGACGCCCGCGGCCGGGGCGAGCGGCAGCGACATCGTGCTCCAGGGCACGGGCGGATCGCAGGCGGAGGGCCTGATGCGGCTGGTCCGCCGCGACGACGGGACGGTCCAGTTCGCGATCGCGGCCCAGAACGTGCCGCCGAACCAGGGACGCGAGGTCTACGCGGTCTGGTTCACCCGCGAGGGAGGGACTCCGCGCCGGCTCGGCTTCGCCCAGACGCCCGTCGGCCAGGACGGCATCCTCACCACCGGCGGCCCGCAGCAGGGCGACGAGGAGAAGTTCCCGAACTGGTTCGCGACCTACGACAAGATCCTCATCACCCGCGAGACCGACGCCAAGGCCAAGCGCCCCGGTCCGGCGGTGCTCGAAGGCACGCTCCCCGCCGGCGGCGGCTAAGCAGGCCGCGCGAACGCGGCGATCTCCGCCAGGCGATCGATCTCGTCGTCCGAGATCGGCCGCTCGAACACCTCCTCGATGATCCCGGCCCAGCCGTGGATGAAGTACCGCCAGCCGTCCTCCACGTGCAGCCCCCGTTCAGCCTCTTGCGCGCGCGCCTGGCGCAGGAACGCGAGCTCGCCGCGGTAGTTGAGCTCCCACACCGCCGAGTCCTCCGGGAAGCGCCCGGCGTCCGTGATCGGCGACCCGGGAAGGTCCTTGCCCATCCCGGTCGCGTTGACGACGAGGGAGCGCGGCGGCAGCGCCGCGAGCAGCCGGTCGTGCCCGGCGGGATCCTCGACCACGACGGCGTCGACGCCGCCGAGCCGGCGCACCCGCTCAGGGGACCGGTCGGTCACGACGATCCGCTCCGGCGGCGGCGAGACGCCGCGCAGCAACTCCGCGATCACGCTCCCGGCGCCGCCCGCGCCGAGGCACAGGGCATGGCCGCCGGCCTCGAAGTAGCCCGCTGGCGTCACCGACTCCAGCACCCGCGCCGCGGTGATCGGATCCTTGGCCCAGCCGAGCATCCGCCCGCCGCGCCGCGCGATGCAGGACACCTCGCCGAGCCGCCGGGCGTGCTCGTCGAGCTCGTCGAAGAGGTCGCCGGCGGCGCGCACGACGTCGATCTTGTGCGTCGTCACGAGCGCGCCGACCACGTCCGGGTCCTCCTTGAGGCCCTGCACCGCGGCGCGGAAGCGCTCCGCCGGAGCGCCGACCGGCAGATCGAGCCCGACGAGCTCCACGTCGGCGGGCAGGCCGAGCGCGTCGCGCCAGCGCGGGAAGATCGGCACGATCGACGACGAGCCGGTCGTCACGCCCACGAACACGAAGCTGCGGCTCACGCCGGCCGCTCCGGTGCGACGACGGCGTGGCGCGGACACCCGCCCGCGAGCACCGCCAGGAGGTCGTCCATCGCGAGCCGGCCCATCGCCGCGCTCGCCTCGTCCGTGTGCGCGCCGATGTGGGAGGTGACGATCACGTCGTCACGCCCGACCAGCGGATGGCCGGCCGGCGGCGGCTCCTCGGACAGCGTGTCGAGGGCGGCGCCCGCCACGTGGCCGCGGTCGAGCGCCCGCACCAGCGCGGCCTCGTCGACGAGCTCGCCACGCGCGGTGTTCACGAACAGCGCGCCGGCCGGGAGCCGCCCGAGCAGCGCGTCGTCGACGATCGCGCGCGTCGTCTCGGTCAGCGGGACGTGCAGCGAGAGCACGCCTGCTCGCTCCACGAGCTCGTCGAGCGACACGCGCCGCACGCCCAACTCGCGGGCTCGCGCGTCGTCGAGTACCGGGTCGTGGGCGAGCACGAGGCAGCCGAGGGCCGCCGCCGCGCGCGCGACGCGCGAGCCGACCTCGCCGGCCCCCAGCAGCGAGACCGTGCGCCGCCCCAGCTCGATGCCGGTCAGCGTCGGCCAGCGGCCTTCGCGCACCGCCCGCTCGGCGGCGGTCACCGGGCGGCACAGGAGCAGCATCAGGGCGAGCGCGTGCTCGGCGACCGCCGCGGCGTTGGCTCCCGGCGTGTGGGTGACGGTCACCCCATGGCGGCGCGCGGCCTCCAGGTCGACCCCGTCGACGCCCGTCCCGTAGCGCGCGACGACGCGCAGGCCGGGGGTCGCGAGCGCAGCGGCGTCGACCTCGTCGACGCCGGCCAGCAGCCCGTTCACGCCGTCGAGGCGCGGCCGCAGCTCGCGGGCGGTCAGCGACCGCCCGAGGTCGTTGTAGCGGACCTCGCGGACCGCCCGCTCGAGCGACGGCCGCAGCTCCGGGTCGCCTTCGCCGAACGACCGCGCGGTGACGAGCACGGTGGCGTCGAGCACGCTCAGGGCTCGATCACCACCTTGAGTTGCTCGCCCGACCGGGCGGCCGCAAACGCCTCGCGCGCCTCCGCCAGGGGGCGGCGCTCGGTGATCAGGCGGCCGGTGTCGACTGCGCCGGACAGCACCAGATCGAGGGCCTCCCGGCAGTCCTCGGTCGTGCAGGCCGTCGTGCCCGTCACCACCAGCTCCTTGTAGTGGATCAGGTTCGTGTCGAGCTCCACGCGAGAGCCGTCGCGCGGCAGCCCGGCGAAGAAGTTGACCCGCCCGCCCGGCGCGGCGAGCTCGAGCGCCAGCGCCTGTGCCGACGCCGCCGGCGCCGCCACGATCACGACGTCGGCCCCTGCGGCCTCGAGTGCCGCCGGGAGCTCGCCGGGATCGAGCGCGCGGTCGGCGCCCCACTCGCCGGCCTGCGCCCGCCGCGCCGGCGACGGCTCGGACACCACGATCGCGCGCGGCCCGCGCGTTCGCGCGGCAAGCAGGTGAAGGAGCCCGATCGGGCCGGCTCCCACGATCAGGACGACATCGGCGGCGGTGATGCGGCACGGCCGCTGGCCGCGCAGAACGCACGCGAGCGGCTCGACGACCGCGATCGCGGCGGGATCGAAGCCGGCCGGGACCGGCAAGAGGTTGCCCTGGCCGACGAGGTCCGCGCCGACCAGCATGTGGGTGGCCAGCGCGCCGTCGCGCGTGATCCCGAGCGCGTGCGGCGTGCGGCACAGGTTGACGCGCCCTGCGCGGCACTGGTCGCAGCGCCCGCAGCCGACGTTGGGCGCCACGAACACGCGCTCGCCGACCTCGACGACCGCGCCGTTGCCGACCGCCTCGACGCGCCCCGCGATCTCGTGGCCCGGCACGCGGACAGTGCCGTCCGGGTACGCGCGGTGCACGCCCGCGGCGATCCGCAGGTCGGTTCCGCAGATCCCGCACGCCTCGACGCGGACGAGCACCTCGCCCGGCCCGGGATCGGGCGTCGCCCGCCGCTCGAGCTCGAGGGCCTCCGGACCGCGGTAGACGAGCGCGTCCATCACAGCGGCACCGGGCGCTGCTCGCGCCACGACCGGTTCGCGGCGCGCACCGCCCGCACGGCGACCAGCCCGTCCTCGCCGGTGACGGGAGCGGGGCTACCCGACCGCGCCACCTCCACGAACGCCCGCATCTGCGCGCGGTAGCCGGTCTCGAACCGCTCGGGCCACGTCCGGTGCGTAGGCGTCACCGCGCCGACGTCGCGGTCGCGGATCTCGAGCAGCGCCTGCCCGCGCACGTCGCCGATGACCAGCAGCCCCTCCGTCCCCACCACTTCCATGCGGGCGTCGTAGCCGTAGTCGGCGGGACACGTGCCGTCGATGGTGCCGATCGCGTCCGAGGCGAACCGCAGCGTGACCACGGCGTTGTCGTAGAACCAGTCCGCGTTCACGCCCCGGGCCTCGCCCTTGCGGTTCGCGGTCTCGGCGTAGACGCGGACGATGTCGGACCCGGCCAGCCAGCGCACCGCGTCGAAGTCGTGCGAGTTGACCTCGGCCAGCATGCCGTTGGAGCGCTCGAGCTCCCATGCCCACGCTGGCGGCAGCCCTGGCCCGCGGGTCAGCGACTTGACCACCATCGGCTCGCCGATGTCGCCGGCCGCGATCCGCCGGCGCGCCTCCGCGAACTCCGGCTGGAAGCGGCGCATGAAGCCGACCTGCAGCACGACGCCCGCCTCGCGCGCGGCCGCGATCATCGCCTCGCACTCGGCCTCGTCGAGCGCCATCGGCTTCTCGCAGAGGACGTGCTTGCCCGCCTGCGCGGCGGCGACGGCGAGGTCGCGGTGGGTGAACGTCGGGGTCGCCACGACGACGGCGTCGCAGTCGACGGCCGCGAGGGCGTCCCCGAGCGTCGCGTGTGCCGGCGCCCCGTGGCGCGCGGCGAGCGCGGCCGCAGCCTCCGCGTCCGGGTCGACGACGCCCGCCACCCGCGCCACGCCCTCGACGTGGGTGGCATGGTTCGCGCCCGCCCGGCCGGCCCCGGCGATCAGCACCCGCAGCCCGGTCACGCCAGTGCCTCCTCGTGGGCGGGCGCGGCGAGCGCGCGCGACGACTCCGACGTGGCCCGCACGAGCGCGCGCCGGACCGGGACCAGCCGCCGGTAGGCCTCCGCCGCCGCGGGGTCGGGCGCGATCCGCTCCCGCGGCGGCGTCGCGGCCTCGGCGGCGGCGGCGAGGTCGCCCACCAGGCCGACCGCGGCGGCCGCCACCAGCGCGGCGCCCCAGCAGCCGAGCTCGGCGCGCCGGAGACCGCGGTACGGGACGCCGAGCGCCGAGGCCTTGATCGCGTTCCACGTCACGCTGCCGGCGCCGCCACCGGTCACGCGCGCCTCCTCGAAGCGCTGCTCGCCGTGCAGCTCGCGGAGCACGGCCAGGTACTCGGCGTACTCGAGCGCCACGCCCTCGAGCGCGGCGCGCGCCAGGTGCCCGCGGCCGTGGTGCCGGCGGAGCCCCACGAAGGAGCCGCGCAGGAGCGGGTCCGACGGGAGCAGCCGGCCGTCGAGGAACGGGAGGAAGAGCAGGTCGTCGGCGCCGGGCGGAACGGCGTCCGCCTCGCTCGAGAGGCGCTCGAGCGCCTCGGCGGTCGGCGCGCCCTCTTCGCCCGCCTCGGTGCCGAGCACCAGCTCGGCGAGCCACCCCAGAACCGGGCCGCCCGACAGGTACCCGAGCGACACCCACTGGCCCGGGACCGCGCCGCGCATCGTGATCAGCGTCCGGTGCTCGGTGTCGGGCCGGAAGGCGGCGGTCGAGCCTGCGAGCACGGCGGCCGTGCCCGCGACGTCGAGCAGCTGCCCGGGCCGCACGACGCCGGCCCCGAGCGTCGCCGCGGCGGTGTCGCCGAGGCCGGCGGCGATCGGGGTGCCCTGGCGCAGGCCGCAGTCGGCCGCCGCGCGCGTCGTCAGCTCGCCGATCAGCACCGTCGGCTCGACGATCCGCGGCAGCTGCTCCGGCTCCGCGCCCACGGCCCGCGCCAGGCGCTCGGACCAGCGGCCGGCGCGGGTGTCCGCCAGCGCCGTGAAGTGCAGGTACGTCGCGTCCATGAACGCCTCGTTGCCGGCCAGGCCGGCGAGCCGGCCCGCCACGTACGCGCCCGGGACGATCCAGCGGGCGGTGGCCTCGAACGCGCCGGGACGCTCACGCCGCCACCAGCGGATCTTCGGGCCGTGGTTGACCATCGCGGGACAGCCGGAGGTAGCGGCCAGCTCGGCGCCGAGCTCGGCGTCCAGCGCTTCGGCGTCGCCGGCGCAGCGCGTGTCGAGCCACGAGTCGTAGGACGTCGTCGGCCGGTGCCCTGCGTCGACGCCGAGGATGCCGGCCATCTGGCCGCCGACGGCCAGCGCCCGCACGCGCGAGGGGTCGATCGCCGCGCGCGCCACGCACTCGGCGATCGTCGCCGTCGCCGCCGCGTAGAACGCCTCCGGGTCCTGGTCGACGTGGCCCGGGCCCGACCAGCGCAGCGGGGTCGCCGCGGTGGCGTCGGCGAGCGGCTCGCCGGCGACGGTGTAGAGCGCCGTCTTGGTGCCGGTGGTGCCGAGGTCGATCCCGGCGACGATCTCGTCCCCGGTCACGGGCTGTACCTGGGGTTGGGGACCACCCGCGGCCCGCCGCCTGAGGCCAGCACGAGGACCGGGAACCCGCGCTCGGCGATCGTCGCGTAGTCGTAGCCGGCGTCGCCGGGGTAGACGGCGTAGAACACGAGCGGGCGCTCGCCGACGTTGACGGTGCGGTGCGCCCAGTGGCCGGGCACGTAGGAGACGGTCCCGGCGCGCACCGGCTCGACCGCCGCGCGCCCATCCTCGGTGGCCATGACGAGCCGGCCGTCCCCACTCAGGCCGACGTAGATCTCGGCCCGGTCGCGCCGCGCGTGGAAGTGGCCCTTGGTCATGAAGTACTCGTCGCCCACGCGGCCTGGCTCGATCACCGTCGTCGACGACGGCAGGTTCGCGCCGTCGGCGGGCGCGGGGATGAGCGACACCGTGTAGGCGAGCTCGTCGCGTAGCTCGGGCGGGACCGGGTCGGCGAACAGCCCGTCGAGGTCGGCGAGGCGGCGCTCGGTCACGTCGCGCTGCGGATCCAGCGCGCCCGTCACGAGGTCCAGCCTGGTGGTGTGCGGCTCGAGCATGATCACGTCTCACCCCGCGCGGCGCGACGGCGCCACTGGTCGAGGGCCACGACGGCCACGATGATGAGGCCGTTGATCACGCGCTGCCAGAACTCGGCGACGCCGATGATCGCGAGGCCGTTGGAGAGCACCCCGATGACGAGAATGCCGATTACGGTGCCGCTGACGTTGCCCTCGCCGCCGAACAGGTTGGTACCGCCGATCACGACGGCGGCGATCGACTGCAGCTCCATGCCCTCGCCCATCAGCGCGTTGGCGCTCCCCTGGCGGCCGACGAGCATGAAGCCCGCGATCGCCGCCAGGCCGCCCGACAGGATGTAGACCTGCATCTTGGTGCGCTCGACGCGGATGCCGGAGACCCGCGCGGCGTCCGGGTTGCCGCCGACCGCATAGGCCGAGCGGCCGAGGCGCGTGCGGGCGAGGACGAGCCCGGCGACGAGCGCGCAGGCGAGCGCAACGAGGGCGATGATGGGGATGCTCCCGATCTCGTCGGACCCCAGCGTGGTCACCGAGCCGGGCACGGTCCGCCCCTCGACCGCGCGCTGGAAGTCGGGGACCGGCAGGCCGTCGGTCACCAGCAGCGCCACGCCGCGCACGGCCGTGAACGTGCCGAGCGTCGCGATGAAGTCCGGGACGTGCAGGCGCGTGATCGCGAAGCCGTTGAACGCCCCGACCGCGAAGCCGACCGCGAGGCCGAGAGCGAGGCAGAGTGGCTCCGCCCAGCCCCAGTGCGCGAACGCGACGCCCATCACGCTGCCGGAGAGCGCCGCCGTCGACGCAACCGAGAGGTCGATCCCGCGGCTGACGATGACCAGCGTCTGGCCGACGGCGAGGATCAGCGGCACCGAGTACTGGCGCAGGATGTTGAGCAGGTTGTTGGTGCTGAGGAAGTCCTCCGAGGCCAGCGAGAAGGCCACCAGCAGGCCGACGAGGATGATCAGCGCGCCGCCGCGTCCGCCGGCCACGCGCGCGATCCCGGGTGCCCTCAGCGCCGCCGACTCAGCCATGGACGCCCCCCGCGAGCGCCATGATCTCGTCCTCGGGCGCCGCCGGCTCGACCCCGGCCACCACCCGGCCCCCCGCCATCACCAGCAGCCGGTCGGGGAGCGCGCGCGCCTCGCGGATCTCCGACGTCAGATACAGGATCGCCACGCCCTCGGACGCCAGACGACGGACGAGCCGGAAGACCTCCTCCTTGGCCCCCACGTCGATGCCCCGCGTCGGATCGTCGAGCAACAGCACGCGCGCGCCGGCGCTCGACCAGCGGGCGAGGACGACCTTCTGCTGGTTGCCGCCGGACAGCGAGTCGACCGTCGCGTCGATCGACGCGGCGCGGATGCCGAGGGCGTCGACTAGGCGCTCCGCCTCGCGCCGCTCGTCGGCGAAGCGCAGCAGCGGCCCGCGGCTGACCTTGCCGAGCGCGGCGAGCGTGATGTTGGCCGCGACCGTCATACGCGGCACGAGCCCGGCCTGGCGGTCCTCCCCCACGTAGCCCATCCCGGCCGCGATCGCGTCCTCGGGCCCGCGGATCCGCCGCTCGTGCCCGAGCACCTCGAGCCGGCCCTCGGTGGCCGGCTCGAGCCCGAACAGCGTCTTCGCGAGCCGGCTGCGGCCCGCCCCGACGAGCCCGAAGACGCCGACGATCTCGCCCTCCGCGACCTCGAGGTCGACCGGCTTCAGCCGCGGCGCGCGCGCGATGCCCGCGGCGCGCAGGGCGACCGGCCGGCCGTTGACGGAGGCGGCCCGCTCGTGCACCTCCATCAGCGTGGTCGCGCGGCCCACCATCATCTGCGCGAGCCGCTGCTCGTCGAGCCCCGCCGTCTCGACCGTCCCGACTAGCGCGCCGTCGCGCAACACGGTCACGCGGTCGCAGATCTCGAGCACCTCGCTGAGGTGATGCGACACGTAGAGGATCGCGACGGCCTGGCTCCGGAGCTCGCCGATGATCTCGAACAGCCGGCGGGCCTCCCGATCCGAGAGCGCGGAGGTCGGCTCGTCGAGCAGCAGGACGCGCGCGTCGACCGACAGCGCCTTGGCGAGCTCCACGAGCTGGCGCTCCGCCATCCCGAGCGCGGACACCGGCCTGGACGGGTCGACGTCGAATCCGACCCGCTGCAGGTGGACCCGCGCCCGCTCGGTGAGGGCGCGCCAGTCCACGAGCCGGCCGCCGAGGCGCATCGGCCAGCGGCCCATGAGCACGTTCTCGGCCACCGACCGCTGCGGGATCAGGCTCAGCTCCTGGTAGACGATCCCCACGTCGCCGTCGACCTCGACATCGCCGGCGTCCGGCTCGAGCGCGCCCGCGATCACCTTCATGAGCGTCGACTTGCCGGCGCCGTTCTGGCCGAGCAGGCCGTGCACCTCGCCGGGATCGACCTCCAAGTCGATCCCGGCGAGTGCCTGTACCCCCGTGAAGGCCTTCGAGACATTCGAGACACGGAGGAGCGCCGTCAATCCGAGCAGTCCTGCTTGATCTTCTGCCAGTCGATCTCGGGCAGCTTGGGCTCGGGATAGAACTGGTCGGCGTTTCCGGAGTACACGGTCCGCGGCCGGATGTCGTAGGTCGCCGGCACCTCCTGGCCGCATGCGATCTGCACCGCGAACTGCGTCCCGAACCAGCCCCACTCCGGGAAGCCGTGATGGGTCTCCGCCATCAGCCTGCCGGCGCGGATCGCGTTGGTCGACTCCGGCGTCACGTCGTTGGTGAAGATCGCGACCTTGCCGTCGACCGGCGGCTCGGCGCCGCCCGCGTCGGCGAGCACGTTCTCGCGCTCGGAGGCGTTGATCGCCCCGAGCCCCATCTCGTTCGACGCCGCCCACATGAACCGCATCTCCTCCGGCGTATACCGCGAGAGGAAGTTCTCCGCGGCCCGGACCCCCTTCTCGCGGTTCCAGTCGGCGGCCAGCGGCTTGCCGAGGATCTCGACGTTGGGGTACTGGTCGATCACGGAGTGGAAGCCGTCCAGCCGGGCCTGCGAGAAGAACGTGCCGGCGATGCCCTCGATGATCGTCCCGCTGGTCTCGATCGACTGCTTGTCGACGTCCGCGTACGTCTCCTCCCACCACTTCAGGTCGAGGTAGTCCTCGGGCTTGGCTTCGATCTTGTCGCCGGCGCCCAGCACGCCCGGGCCGCCGAAGTAGTCGAGCAACGCGTAGGCCGAGACCGCGGCGGCCTGGCCGTTGTCGAAACCGATGTAGCTGGCGATCTCGATGTCCTCCTGCTTCTCGAGCAAGTTGACCATGATCACGGGGATCCCGGAGTCGTTGGCCTGCCGGATCGCCGGCTTGACGGCCTCGGTGTCGGCAGGCGAGATCGCGATCACGTCGACATTGCGCGAGATGAAGTCCTCGATGATCGCCTGCTGGCTGGCGAAGTCGGTGTGCGTGGCCGGCGAGCGGCTGATGACCTCGACATCGAAGCCCGCCGGCTTCGCGTCCGCCGCGGCCTTCTCGAAGTAGTCGGTCGCGGTCTTGAACACCCCCGTGATGTCGGGCGGCGTCCACCCGATGGTGACCTCCTTGGCCTCGCCGCCGCCCGCGGCCTGGCCCGACGACCCGTCGTCGTCGTCGCCGCACGCGGCGAGGGCGACCGGCAGCGCCAGCGCAGCGGCCGCCAGCACGTGGGTGAAGGTGCGTTGCAACGTCATCTCCTCCTCGCTCCTTCGTCAGACGGCCGTGTATCCGCCGTCGATGACCACTTCGGACCCCGTCATGAACCCCGCGCGCCGCGAGGCCGCGAAGACGATCGCCGCGGCGATCTCGTCGGGCTCCCCAAGCCGGCCGAGCGGCCGGCGCTCCTCCAGCATCCGCTCGTGGGCCGCGGGGTCCTCCGCGGCGGCGATGGCGGCATCCACGAGCGGAGTGCGCGTCGTGCCGGGGCAGACGGTCACGGCGCGGATGCCATCGGCCCCGTGGTCGACGGCGATCGAGCGCGTCAGCATGATCAGCCCCGCCTTGGTGACGTTGTACGCGACCTGGCCGGGGACGGCCACGAGGCCGGCCTCGCTCGACACGTTGATGACGACGCCGCCTCCCTGCCGCCGCATGGCGCGGACCGCCGCGCCGGCCAGCAGCACCGCGGCGCGCAGGTTCACGGCCAGCAGCGCGTCGAGGTCGCGCTCGGTCAGCGCGTCGACGGATCCCTGGGCGTAGATCGCCGCGTTGTTGACCAGCAGGTCGAGCCGGCCGCGGCGCGCGAGGACCTCGCCCACGAGCCGCTCCGGCTCCTCCGGATCCGCGAGCTCGCCGGCCAGGAACTCGCCGCCCTCGCCGAGCGCGAGTGCGACCTCGGCGCCGCGCGCGGCGTCACGGCCGTGGGCGGCGACCCACCAGCCGTCGGCGGCGAGGGCGAGCGCGGCCGCCCGACCGATGCCGCTCGTGGCCCCGGTGAGAAGCGCGGTCGGGCGGTCGCTCACGCGTCGCTCCCGGCGACGACGCGGATCTCAAGGCGCGAGCGGTCGGTGCGGTGCCACGCCCGGTAACACTCGAACGGCCACCCGGCGCGATCACGGGTCACCGCCTCCACGTGCAGCAGCGGCGATCCCTCCGCGACTTCCAGCAGGGAGGCGACCCGCGGTTCGGCCACGACGGCGTCGACCGTCCGGCGGCCCTCGTGCGCGGCCACGCCGTGGTGCTCGCGCAGCACGCGGTACAGCGACGCCGTCTCCATGTCGGCCGCGAGCACGCCGGCCGCCAGCTCGAGCACGAGCCAGGTCTGGGCGTACATCACCACCTGGGCGTCGATCGAGCGCAGGCGCTCGAGCGCCACGCCGTGGGTGCCGGGCTCGACCTCGAGGCCGGCGGCGGCCCACGGCGGCATGCGATCGACGACGCGACTCAGGACGCGCGACGTCACGACGTGCCCGGCCCTCTCGGCATCCTCGTGGAAGCCGGCCGAGGACTGGAGGAAGCCTGACGCCGGCGCGCGCTCGGCGACGAAGGTGCCGCGCCCCTGCTCGCGACGGAGGATCCCCTCGAGCTCGAGCATCGTGAGCGCCTGGCGGACGGTCGTGCGGGAGATGCCGAAGCTGCGGCACAGATCGGTCTCGGACGGCAGGCGGTCGCCGGGACGCAGCCGCCCGCGCTCGATGGCGTCGAGGACCGCTCCGCGGAGCTGAGCGTGCAGTGGTGCGTCGAGCGCGCGGTCGAGCTGGAGGAATCCGCTTCTGAGCGTCACCGCGCCCGTGAGTCAACCACTTGTCATGACAAGTTGCAAGCTCATGATGATGAATTCTCGAAAGGTCGTGATGACTAGCGAGGAGCGGCTTACGTCGGAGTGCGGCGGCGTCTTGACACGGTCGGCGCGGGTTGACAACGTTGTCCGACAACGTTGCCAACGAGCCGATGACTGCGCCGCTCCGCACAGCTCGACCCACCATGCGCGACGTCGCCGAGCGCGCCGGCGTGAGCCTGAAGACCGTCTCCCGCGTCATCAACGAGGAGCCGGGCGTGGCGGTGGCGACCGCCGCCCGCGTCGTCGACGCCATCGCCGAGCTCGGCTTCCAGCGCAACGACCTCGCGCGCTCGCTGCGCCAGGGCGTGACCTCCTCCACGCTCGGCCTCGTGATCGAGGATGTCGCCAACCCGTTCTACTCGGCGATCGCGCAGGCGGTCGAGTCCGCCGCGCGCGACCGCGGCTACCTGCTGATCACGACGTCGTGCGAGGAGGACCCCGAGCGGGAGCGCGAGCTGGTGGAGGCGCTGCTGCGCCGGCGCGTCGACGCGCTGCTGCTCGTCCCCGCCTCCCGCGATCACGCCTACCTCGCGCGCGCGACCGCCGACGGCACCCCCGTGGTCTTCCTCGACCGCCCGCCGGTCGGCCTCGACGCCGACGCCGTCCTGCTCGACAACCTGGGCGGCGCGCGCGCCGCGGTCGAGCACCTGCTCGCGCACGGCCACGAGCGGATCGCGGTGATCGCCGACCCGCCCGAGCTCTACACCGCCGCCGAGCGCCTGGCCGGCTACCGCGAGGCGCTCGCCGCCGCCCGCGTGCCGGTCCAGGGGGAGCTGCTCCGCCTCGGCACCCACGACGCCCCCCAAGCCGAGACCGTCGTCCGCGAGCTGCTCGCGCTGCCGCCCGACCGCCGGCCCACCGCGCTGTTCGCCGGCAACAACCGCAACGCGGTCGGCGCGCTCCGCGCCCTGCGCGACGCACAGCGCCCCCCCGCGCTCGTCGGCTTCGACGACTTCGAGCTCGCCGACCTTCTCTCCGTCACGGTCGTCCGCCACGACAGCCAGCGGATGGGCGCCCACGCGGCCGCGCTCGCGTTCGACCGCCTCGACAGCGCCGTACAACAGCCCAGGACCGTGGTCGTTCCCACCGAGCTCGTCGTCCGCGGCTCCGGCGAGGTACCGCCGCCGTGAAGCCCCTCCCCCTTCCCCCGAACGTCCTCCGCCACTTCTACAAGGGCGGAGAGCGGATCGCCCGCCTGCGCGGCCTCAACCTCGACTCCGACCACATGCCGGAGGAGTGGATCGGCGCGGTCAACACCGCGTTCGGCCACGAGGAGCGCGGCCTCAGCCGGCTCGAGGACGGCACGCTCGTGCGCGACGCGATCGCCGCCGACCCGCACGCGTTCCTCGGTCCCGATCGCACCGAGCCCGGCCTGCTGGTCAAGCTGCTCGACGCCGGCCAGCGCCTGCCCGTCCACTTCCACCCCAGCCGCGAGTTCGCGCTCGAGGCGCTCGGCAGCCCGTACGGCAAGACCGAGGCGTGGCTGATCATCGAGGCCGACCCCGGCGCCTCCGTGCATGTCGCCTTCACGCGCGACGTCGAGCTCGACGAGGTCCGCGAGTGGATGCGCACGCAGGACGCCGCGGCGATGCTCGCCGCGATGCACGAGCTGACGGTCGAGCCCGGCGACGTGATCTGGGTGCCCGCCGGCACCGCGCACGCGATCGGCGAGGGGATCCTGATGGTCGAGCTGCAGGAGCCGACCGACTTCTCGGTCCTGCTCGAGTGGGACGGCTTCGAGCTGAGCGAGGACGACGGCCACCTCGACCTCGGCTGGGACCGCGCGCTCACCGCCCTCGACCGCTCGGGCTGGCCCGAAGAGCGCGCCCGCGGCCTGCGCGCCAAGGCCCTCCCAAAGGAGGCCGACCGCTACTTCCGCTTCGAGCGCGTCACCGGCGGCGACACGCTCGACCAGGGCTTCTCGATCCTGGTCGGGCTGAGCGGCGACGGCACGCTCGGCGACCTGGCGTTCGGCCGCGGCTCGGCCGTGCTGGTGCCGTACGCCGCCGGCGAACTCGGCCTGCACGGCGACGTCGAGGCGCTCCGAGCCCGCCCGGGGGTCGCGTGAGGCTCCTGCTCGGCCTCGACGTCGGCACCACCGCGGTCAAGGCGGCGCTCTTCGACACCTCCGGGCGCGAGCTCGCCCACGGCCGCGCGCCGACGCCCTGGCACGCCGTCCCCACCGGCGCCGAGCTCGATCCCGACGAGCTGCTCCACGCCGCCGTCGCGGCCACGCGGGAGGCGGTCGCGGCGGCCGGCGGGGGCACGGTCGCCGCGGTCGGCGTCGCCAGCATGGCGGAGACGGGCGTGCTGCTGGACGGCCACGGACGGCCCGCCGTCCCCTCGATCGCGTGGCACGACTCGCGCGGCGGCGAGCAGGCCGCGCGCCTGGCCCGCGACCTCCCGGACTTCTCCGAGCGCGCCGGCCTGCCGGTCCGGACGATGTGCACGCTCGTCAAATACCGCTGGATGCGCGACCACTGGCCGGACACGGCCCGCGGCGTGCGGTGGCTCAACGTGTCCGAGTGGATCGTGCGCGGGATGGGCGGCGAGCCCGCCGCCGAGCTGTCGCTCGCGTCGCGCACCGGGTTCTACGACCTGCACGAGCGGCGGCCGTGGGCCGACGCCCTCGCCTGGGCGGACGCGCCGCCCGGCCTCATGCCCGACGCCGTCCCGGCCGGCACCCCGATGGGCACGACCGGCGACGGCGCGGTGCTCACGGTCGGCGGCCACGACCACCTCGCGGCCGCGGTCGGCGCCGGCGCCACCGGCGACGGCGACGTGCTGAACTCGTGCGGCACCTCCGAGGCGTTCGTGCGCGCGACCGCCCCGCTCCCGCCCGACCGCGTCACGCAGGCGGTCGAGCACGGCTTCACGGTCGGCTGGCACGCCGTCGCCGACCGCCATGCGCTGCAGAGCGGCCTCACGACCGGGCTCGCGCTCGAGCGCCTGCTCGAGGACGCCGGGATCGCGCCCGACGACCGCGACGAGGTCGAGGCGGCGGCGCTGGAGATCGAGCGCGGCAGCCGTCGCGACGACCCGGCGGCCGCCTACCACGCGGCCCTCGACGCCGCGGGCGAGGACGGCGCGCGCCTGCTGGGCCGGATGGCGGAGGTCGCCGGCCCCGCGCGCCGGGTGGTCGTCACCGGCGGCTGGGCGAGCGGGCCGGCCGCGCAGGCCGTCAAGCGCCGTCACCTCGGCCCGTTCGAGTACCGGCCGGGGATCTCGCAGGGCGCGCGCGGCGCGGCGCTGGCCGCCGGCCGCGCCGCCGGCGTCGTCGAACCCGCACTCCAGGAGGTGACGTAGATGGCGGAGCCGCTGCTCGAGGCGCGCGGGATCGTGAAGAACTTCGGCCGCGTGCGCGCGCTGCGCGGCGCGAGCTTCACCGTGCATCCCGGCGAGGTCGTCGCGCTGATCGGCGACAACGGCGCCGGCAAGAGCACGCTCGTGAAGACCCTGTCGGGCGTGCACGAGCCGGACGACGGCGAGATTCGCTTCGAGGGCCGGCCGGTCACCATCGGCACCCCGCACGCGGCCCGCGAGCTGGGGATCGAGACCGTCTACCAGGACCTCGCGCTGGCGCCCGACCTCGAGTCCTCGGCCAACCTGTTCCTCGGCCGCGAGGCGGTCCGCTCCGGCGTCCTCGGGCGGCTCGGCTTCCTCGACAAGCCCGCGATGCGCCGCCGCACGCAGGACGCGTTCAAGCAGCTCGGCGTCGGCGTGCAGGACGCGACGGCGGCCGTGGCGACGCTGTCCGGCGGCCAGCGCCAGGGCGTCGCGGTCGCGCGCGCCGTCACCTGGGCCGGCAAGGTCGTGTTCATGGACGAGCCGACCGCCGCGCTCGGCGTCGTCCAGACCCGCAACGTCCTGGACCTCATCAAGCGCGTGCGCGAGTCGGGGCTGGCGGTCGTCCTCATCAGCCACAACATGCCCGAGGTGATGGAGGTCTCCGACCGGGTCGAGGTGCTGCGGCTCGGCGAGCGCGTCGCCCGGTTCACGACCGCCGACGCGTCGATGGAGGAGCTCGTCGGCGCCATGACCGGCGCGCTCAAGCACGACGAGGAGCCGTCATGACGGTCGAGCTCGAAGAGCGCGAGGAGGACCAGATCGCGCGGACCTCGACCTGGCAGCGCATCGCCACCGGCTCGACGACGTGGATCATCCTGATCCTCGCGGGGATGATCGTGGTCTTCTCCGTGCTCGAGCCGGACTCGTTCGCGACCGTCAACAACGCGCGCAACCTGGCCACCAACGCGGCGATCCTGCTGGTGGTCGCGGTCGGGATGACGTTCGTGATCATCACCGCCGGCATCGACCTGTCGGTCGGCTCGGTGCTCGTGTTCGCGGGCGTCGTCTCCGCCAAGGCGATGAACGGGATGGACGGTGACGGCCCGGAGGTGATCATCGTCGGGGTGCTCGTCGCGCTCGCCGCCGGCCTCGGCTGGGGCATGCTCAACGGCATCCTCATCACCAAGGCGCATGTCCCGCCGCTGATCGTCACGCTCGGCACGCTCGGCATGGCCCTCGGCCTGTCGCTGATCATCACCAACGGCGTCGACATCCGCGATGTGCCGCCGAAGCTCGTGACCGGCATCGGGGTCGGCCGCGCGTTCGGCGAGGTGCCGTGGCTGGTGGTGATCGCCGCCGGCGTCGCCGTCGTGTTCGGCGTGCTGCTCCACGCCACCCGCTTCGGGCGGCACACGTACGCGATCGGGTCCAACGAGGAGGCGGCACGGCGCGCCGGCATCGCCGTCGACCGCCACCTGATCGCGGTCTACGGCATCTCCGGCCTGCTCGCTGGGCTGGCCGGGTTCCTCAGCCTCGCGCGCTTCGCCACCACGACGCTGGGCGGGCACGCGACCGACAACCTGCAGGCGATCGCCGCCGTGGTCCTGGGCGGCACGAGCCTGTTCGGCGGCGTCGGCACCGTGCTCGGCACCGTCGTCGGCGTCTTCATCCCCGCGGTGCTCCAGAACGGCTTCGTGATCACCGGCGTCGAGCCGTTCTGGCGCGACGTCGCGGTCGGCGCCGTGCTCATCGCGGCGGTGTACCTCGACCAGCTGCGCCGCCGGACGCAGTACCGGGACTGATGAATCACAACTCCAGGAGGAGGCAAGTCATGCGCAAGTGGGCAGCCGTGCTGCTGCTCGCCGCCGCCGCGGGGACGGTCGTGGCGTGCGGCGACGACGATGACGACGGCGGTGGCGGCGGTGGCGCCGCCGGCGGGGGCAAGAGCTACTCCATGACCCTGATCGCCGGGGTCAAGGGCGACGAGTTCTACATCACGATGAACTGCGGGGCCCAGGAGAAGGCCAAGGAGCTCGGCGTCACGCTCGACTTCCAGGGCCCGGACCAGTTCGACGCCGCCCAGCAGACGCCGATCGTGGACGCGGTGGCGGCCAAGAGCCCGGACGCGATCCTGATCGCGCCGACCGACACCAAGGCGCTGTTCGCGCCGATCAGCGCGGCGGCGGCGAACTCGAAGATCGTGCTCGTCGACACCACGCTCGAGGACCCGTCGATGGCGGTGTCGCAGATCGCGTCCGACAACGTCGGGGGCGGCACGACGGCCGGCGAGACGCTGCTCGATCTGATCGGCGGCAAGGGCAAGGTCATGGTCGTCAACGTCAAGCCGGGCATCTCGACCACCGACCAGCGCGGCCAGGGCTTCGAGGACGCGGTCAAGGGCAAGGCCGGCGTCGAGTACCTCGGCCAGGAGTACTCGCAGGACGACCCCGCGGTCGCGGCCCAGATCGTGACCTCGACGCTGTCCAAGCACCCCGACCTGAAGGGCATCTTCGCCACCAACCTGTTCTCGGCGGAGGGAGCGGCGAGCGGCCTGCGCCAGGCGGGCAAGCTCGGCGACGTCAAGATCGTCGGCTTCGACGCCGGGCCGAAGCAGGTCAAGGACCTCGAGGACGGGCTCGTGCAGGCGCTGATCGCCCAGAAGCCGGCCGAGATCGGCAGCCAGGGCGTCGAGCAGGCCTACAAGGCCCTCGAGGGCGAGGAGACGACGCCCGAGATCGGCACCGACTTCGAGGTCATCACCAAGAACAACCTGTCCGAGATGCAGGACGTGCTCTACAAGCCCAGCTGCTGAATCACGTAGGCGAACCGGTACGTGCCGGCGCTCAATCGGTACCGCGGGCTGGTGTCAGGCCCGCAGCTCGCGGTACCGAGGCCGCGCTGCGCGTGATCGAGGCTGAGGATCACCTCGGGGCGCGGCTTGAGGTCGGAGGTGTGGCGGGCATCGGTGAGGTCCTGCGCCGTGAAGTGGCTGGCCGAGAAGCCGATCGTGGGCATGCCGCGCACCTCGATGCCCGTGCCGTCCTCGCGCGTGAGGCGCAGCCAACGGACGTCGCCGTGGTGGCCGTGCTCCTGCGGGGCGATGTAGGGCACGTACTCGGCGGTGACGGTGCTCTCGTAGCGACCGACGACGGCTGACGCCTGGCGGTCGGGGTAGTTCTCCCACGGGCCGCGGCCGAAGTACTCGAGCCGCTCGAGGCCGGGCGCGAGCGTGAGGACGACGCCGATCCGCGGCAGGTCTTCGGGGACCTCGACCTCGTGCTCGAACAGCCGGCCGCCGCCCTCGAGCGGCGTCACCTGCTGCCGGTGGGGGACGTCGAGATCCAGCTCGAGCCACCGCTTGAGCGGACCGACGCTCTTGTTCGGGATCAGCGGCAGACCGTCGTTGTCCGTCGGCGCGCGCCAGAGCTGGAGGTGCGGGCCGTCGAGCACGTCCTCGAGCTTCGAGCCTTCGCCCGGGCGCACCTCCGGAGCCGCCGGCGCCCGCAGCTCGAACTGCCGCCACGCCACCTCGTGATCGCCGTCGTAGAAACGCATGGTCACGTGCTCGCGGTCGCCGACGTCCAGCGCGAACTCGCCGCCGGTGGGCAGCTCCCCTCCCTCCCACTCCCCGCGCAGGTGGTCGAGCCCGGTGAACAGGTTCCGGTTGTGGATCCGGAAGCGCCCGCCGCCGAGGTGCTCGACCTCGAGCGGGGCGGCGAGGTACTTGAGCTCGTACATGGCCGGGTGCGGCGTGCGGTCGGGCCACACGAGGCCGTCGGCGCAGAAGTTCGCGTCGTGGCGCTGCTCGCCGAAGTCGCCGCCGTAGGCCCAGTGGTCGTCGACGCGGATGCCGTGGTCGATCCACTCCCAGACGAACCCGCCCTGCAGCGCGTCGTGGCGGTCGAACGCGGCGTAGTAGTCCGCCAGGCCGCCGTTGCTGTTGCCCATCGCGTGCGAGAACTCGCACAGGATCAGCGGCCGCGGGTCGTCGCTGTCGCGCGCGTACGCCTCGATCGCGTCGACGTCGGCGTACATCGGGCACACGACGTCGGTGGCGCGGTGCCCGCCGGACCAGTCGCGCGCGATCGCGCCCTCGTAGTGCAGCGGCCGGGTCGGGTCGCGCTCGCGCAGCCAGTCGGCGGCGGCGTCGTGGTTGGGGCCGTAGCCGCTCTCGTTGCCCAGCGACCACAGGATCACCGACGGGTGGTTCTTGTCGCGCTCGACCATATTGCGCACGCGCTCCATGAATGCGCCGGCGTAGCGCGGGTCGGCGCACAGGTCGTCGTAGTACGCGTGGGCCTCGATGTTCGCCTCGTCGATCACGTACAGGCCGTGGCGGTCGCACAGGTCGAGCCAGAAGGGGTCGTTGGGGTAGTGCGAGCAGCGGACCGCGTTGACGTTGAAGGCCTTCATGAGCCGGACGTCGGCCTCCATCAGCTCGCGCGTCACGGCGCGGCCGCGACGGTCGTCATGGTCGTGGCGGTTGACGCCGCAGATCCGGAGGGGCCTGCCGTTGAGCAGGAGCTGCCGGCCGGCGATCTCGACCGTGCGGAAGCCGACCTGGCACGAGACCTCGTCGTCGCCGGCGGTCACGTGCAACGTGTAGAGGTGGGGCGTCTCGGCCGACCAGAGCAGCGGATCGTCCAGCCGCCCGGGCCCGTCGAGGACGGTGCGGCCGTCCGGGTCGAGCAGGCGGACCTCGCCGGGCGCGTCGACCTCGAAGCGCCCGTCGGCGTACCCGCGGGCGAAGACGTCGGCGATGTGCTCGCGCGGCGTGGCGTAGAGGAAGACGTCGCGCGGCAGGCCGCCGTGCCACCACTGGTCCTGGTCCTCGACGAAGCTGGCGTCCGACCACTGGACCACCGCGCACACGAGCTCGTTGTCGTCCTCGAGCCGGTCGGTGACGTCGAACTCGGCGGGCGTCCGGGCGTCCTTGTGGATGCCCAGGGGCTCGCCGTTGAGCTCCACGAACAGCGCTCCTTCGCTGCCGCCGAAGTGCAGGACGACGCGCTCGCCGGCCGGCCGCGGGAAGCGCCGCCGGAAGATGCCGGTCGGGTTGTCCTCAGGGACCGTCGGAGGCTTGTCGTCGAACGGCATCTGCACGTTCGTGTACTGCGGCCGCGCGAACCCCTGCATCGTCCACAGGCCGGGCACCTCGATCGTCGACCACTCCCGCACGGCCGCCTCGGGGTGCGGCAGCAGCGCGAAGTCCCACCGCCCGTTCAGCGACACCGACGGCCGCCGCAGCGTCGCCGACGGCTCGATCCGGCCCTGGCTCGTCAGCTCGGGCCGCTCCCACGGGCGGCCCTCGAGGATCTTCATGACGCCTCCCGCAGCGCTCGCGCCGCCTCTTCCGGGACGACCGGGTTGAAGTACACGCCGGAGCCGAGCTCGCCGGCGGCCACGTAGCGCGGCACGCCCGCCGCCCGCCACGGGGTCACGATCTCGATGTGCAGCCGGGCGTGCGGCCAGTCCCCGTCGTCGAACGGCCGCTGGTGGATCCACAGCATGTACGGCGTCTGGGCCGCGAACAGCCGATCGAGCCGGCCCAGCACGTCGACGAGCAGCTCCGCCATCGCCCGCCGGCCCGCCGGCCCGAGCGACGGCAGGTCCGGGACCGAGTCGTCGGGCATCAGGAGCAGCACGTAGGGGAACGTCGGCGCCTCCGGCACCCAGGCGCGCCATCCGTCCGCGGTCGCCACCAGCCGGTCGCCCGGCTCGCTGACCGGGCCGCGGCGGCGCAGCTCGCGCAGCGGCAGCTCGGGCACGAAGTCGAACGCGTAGATCTGCCCGTGCGGGTGCGTGATCGTCGCGCCCACCTCCGGCCCGCGGTTCTCGAACACGAGCACGTAGGCGATGTCGGGCCGCGCGCCGAGCGCCGCGCTCCGCTCCGCCCACAGCTCCACCACGCGGTGCGCGCCGTCGACGCCCAGCTCGGCGAACGTGGCGTCGTGCCGCGGCGTGTAGAGGATCACCTCGCAGCGCTGGTCGGGCATCGCCGGCCAGCGGTTCGGGAACCAGCGCACGTCGTACGGCTCCGGCGCCTCGAGCCCACCGGGGCAGAACGGGCACGTCGCGGCGGGCAGGTTCGGTCGCGTCTGGCGCGAGCCCACGACGAACGTGAGCGCCCCGCTGTGCGGGTCGACCCGCAGGTCGGCCAGGCCCGTCACCGGCCGGCCGGCGCGACGATCAGTCGCCCGACGTGCTCGCTCAGCACCGACTGCGCGTCCGGCACGAGGCCGTCGTCGGTGATCAGCACCTGCGCGTCGCCGAGGTGCGCCATCCGGCTCAGCCCGCGGACGTCCCACTTGGTGTGGTCGACCACGACCGCGAGCCGCTCGGCCGAGGCGATCAGGGCCTGGTTGGTCTCCGCCTCGAGCAGGTTCGGGGTCGTGAAGCCCGAGTCGACGGTCATCCCGTGGACGCCCATGAACAGCACGTCGACGTGCAGCGATCGCAGGGCGGTCACGGCGATCGGCCCGACCAGCGCGTCGCTCGGCGTGCGCACGCCGCCGATCAGCACCACCGTGAGGTCGGGGCGGGCGAGCCGGTGGAGCACGATCGCGGCCTGCATCGAGTTGGTGACGACCGTCAGGTCGGCGACGTCGGAGAGATGGTGCGCGAGCCGCCAGGTCGTCGTCCCGGCGCTGAGCGCGATCGCCTGCCCGGGCTGGACGAGCTCGGCGGCCGCCTTGGCGATCGCCTCCTTCTCGGCGAACTGGCGCCGCGACTTGGCGTCGAACCCCGGCTCGTCGGTGCTCGGCGTCCTGCGCGCCGTCGCGCCGCCGTGGACCTTCTCGACGAGTCCGTTGCCCTCGAGCACGTCGAGGTCGCGGCGGATCGTCATGTCCGAGACGCCGAGCAGCTCGGTCAGCTCGCTCACGCGGACGGCCCCTCGCCGGCGGATCTCCTCCGCGATCAACGACTGACGCTTGGCGGCGAGCATTACAACAAGATCAAACACGTTCCACCAGGATCTCGTCAAGTCCTGATGGTTAGTTCCTTCCTTGACAGGGATAGCCTGCGATGACAGGCTTCACGACGTTGGTTCGTGAGTGATCGTGGTGGATTTCGTGAGGGAGCCGCGGTCGTTCGTCGCTGCCATGCGAGGAGGAGATCCCATGACGGATGGAGTGTCGCTGCTCACCCGCCGCAGAATCCTGCAGACCGGCGTCGCAGGGCTCGCCGCCGTCTACGGCCTGTCGGGCTGCGGGGACGACGACGACGGGGGCGGCGGCGGCAGCGAGGGCGGCGGCAAGCCGTCCGGCACCGTCACGTTCGGCTCCAACTACTCCGACCCCGTCCCCAAGAAGGCGCTCCAGGACGTCTTCGACGCGTTCGAGACGTCCTCGGGCGTGAAGGTCGCCGTCAACACGGTCGACCACAACACGTTCCAGGAGCAGATCAACAACTACCTCCAGGGCACGCCCGACGACGTGTTCGCCTGGTTCGCCGGCTACCGCATGCAGTTCTTCGCCCAGCGCGGCCTGGCGAGCGACATCAGCAGCGTGTGGGAGAAGATCGGCGGCAACTACTCCGAGGCGTTCAAGGAGGCCTCGACGCTCGACGGCAAGCAGTACTTCGTCCCGCTCTACAACTACCCGTGGGCGATCTTCTACCGCAAGAGCGTGTTCGAGAAGGGCGGCTACGAGCCGGCCGCGAACCTCGATGACTTCAAGGCCCTGTGCCAGAAGATCCAGTCGGACGGCATGACCCCGATCGCCTTCGCCGACAAGGACGGCTGGCCGGCGATGGGCACGTTCGACTACATCAACATGCGCACGAACGGCTACGACTTCCACAAGAGCCTGATGGCCGGCCAGGAGGCGTGGGACGGTCCCGAGGTCCGCCAGGTGTTCGAGACCTGGGCCGAGCTGCTGCCCTACCACGCCGAGGGCGCGCTGGGCCGCACGTGGCAGGACGCGGCGACGACGCTCCAGAAGGACTCGGCGATGTACCTGCTCGGCTCGTTCGTCGGCCAGCAGTTCGAGGGCAAGGCGTTCGAGGACCTCGACTTCTTCCCGTTCCCGGAGATCAACTCCGAGCACGGGCAGGATGCGGTCGAGGCGCCGATCGACGGCTTCATGCTCTCCAAGGACCCGAAGAACGAGGAGGCGGCGCTCGCGTTGCTGGAGTACCTCGGCGGCGCGGAGGCGCAGAACACCTACCTCAAGAGCGACCCGAACAACGTCGCCACGAACAACGAGGCGGACACGAGCGGGTATAACGCGCTCCAGAAGAAGTCCGCCGAGCTGATCTCGGGCGCGAAGCAGATCTCGCAGTTCCTGGATCGCGACACGCGGCCGGACTTCGCCTCCACGGTCATGATTCCCGCGCTCCAGCAGTTCATCAAGACGCCCGACGACATCGACGGGCTGGTCAAGAGCATCGAGCAGCAGAAGAAGACCATCTTCGTGTAATGGCAGCCGCCGTTCCCCGTCGCCGCCGCCGTGCCGCCCGCTTGAGCGGCGGCGACCGGGTCGCCGTCACCCTGATGATCGGCGTGCCGCTGCTGGTGGTCGTCGGCTTCGTGTGGGTTCCGACGCTGCTCTCGGGCGTGCTCTCGTTCACGAGCTGGGACGGCATCGGCGGCGTCTCGACGATCGAGTGGGTCGGGACCCGCAACTACAAGCAGATCTTCGAGATCTACCCGCCGTTCTGGCCGGCGTTCCGGCACAACGTCATCTGGCTCGTCTTCCTGACGCTGGTGCCGACGGTGCTCGGGCTCCTGCTCGCGTATCTGCTCGACAAGAAGATCCGCGGCACCCGCGTCTACCAGAGCATCTTCTTCCTGCCGGTCGTGCTCTCGCTGGCGGTTGTGGGCTTCATCTGGCAACTCGTCTACGCGCCCGAGCAGGGCCTGATCAACAACATCCTCGGCACCACCGAGCAGGGCAACCTGATCGACTGGCTGGGCAACCCCGACATCAACCTGTGGGCGGTGCTCGTGGCGGCCGCTTGGCGGCACGCCGGCTACATCATGATCCTGTACCTGGCGGGGCTGAAGAGCGTCGATCCGTCGCTGCGCGAGGCGGCGGCGATCGACGGCGCGAGCGAGTGGTACGCGTTCCGCACGGTGGTCTTCCCGGCGCTCAAGCCGATCAACATCGTCGTCGTGGTGGTGACGGTGATCGAGGCGCTGCGCGCCTTCGACCTCGTCTACATCATCAACAACGGCCGCAACGGGCTCGAGCTGCTGTCGGTGCTCGTGTTCGACAACATCGTCGGCGAGGCGAGCCGGATCGGGTTCGGGTCGGCGATCGCCGTGATCCTGCTGTTGATCGCGCTGCCGCCGATCATCACCTTCGTCGCGCGCATGAACAAGGACCAGGTGTGACCAGCGAGACCGCCTCCGTCCCGCTTGCGCGCGAGCGCCGCCGTACGGGTATCCGGCTGCCACGGGTCGGTCTGCACGCGTTCCTGATCGTCCTCGCGATCCTGTGGCTGGCGCCGGTGATCTGGGCGCTCTACACATCGTTGCGGCCGTACTCGGAGACGGCGCAGAAGGGCTACGTGTCGCTGCCGGACCACATCACGTTCGACAACTACAGCAACGCGTGGACGCAGGGCGAGATCCCGCACTACTTCCTCAACTCGCTGCTGGTCACGCTGCCCGCGCTGGTGATCACGCTCTTCTTCGCGTCGTGCGTCGCGTTCGTGGTCTCGCGGCTGAGCTTCCGCTTCAACGCGATCCTGCTGATCGTCTTCCTCGCCGCGAACCTCCTGCCGCCGCAGGTCGTGGTCCCACCGCTCTACCGCATGTACCTGGAGATCCCGCTCCCGACATTCATGAGCGAGAACGGGAAGATGTACGACTCGCTGTGGGGACTGATCCTGATCAACGTCGCGTTCCAGACCGGCTTCTGCGCGTTCGTGCTGTCGAACTACATGAAGACGATCCCGCAGTCGCTGGGCGACGCGGCGCGCGTCGACGGCGCGGGCGTCGTGCGCCAGTTCTTCGGGATCATCATGCCGCTCTGCCGGCCGGCGCTGGCGGCGCTGGCCACGCTCCAGTTCACCTGGGTCTACAACGACTTCCTGTGGGCGGTCGCGCTCATCCAGTCGGGTGAGAAGCGGCCGATCACGTCGGCGCTCAACAACCTGCAGGGTGTCTTCTTCACCGACAACAACCTGATCGCCGCCGGCGCCATGCTGGCCGCGCTACCGACGCTGATCGTCTTCGCGGTGCTCCAGCGACACTTCATCAGCGGCCTGACTCTGGGGGCGAGCAAGGGATGAGCGGCATCCGCTTGGAGGACGTGACCAAGCGCTACCCGAACGGCGTGAAGGCGGTCGACGACGTCAGTCTCGACATCGCCGACGGCGAGTTCATGGTGCTGGTCGGGCCGTCGGGCTGCGGCAAGACCACGCTCCTGCGCTCGATCGCCGGACTCGAGGACGTCACCGCCGGCTCGATCTGGATCGGCGACACGGACGTGACCGAGAAGACGCCGCAGCAGCGCGACATCGCGATGGTGTTCCAGAACTACGCGCTGTACCCGCACATGTCGGTGGCCGACAACCTCGCCTACGGCCTCAAGCTGCGCAAGATGGAGAAGACCGAGCGCGACGCGCGGGTGCGCGACATCGCTGACAAGCTCGGCCTCGACGAGCTCCTCGGCCGCAAGCCTTCGGCGCTGTCGGGCGGCCAGCGCCAGCGGGTCGCCATGGGCCGCGCGATCGTGCGCGAGCCGAAGGCGTTCCTGATGGACGAGCCGCTCTCCAACCTCGACGCCAAGCTGCGGGTGTCGATGCGCGCGGAGCTCGCGCGGCTGCACGAGCGGCTCGGCGTGACGACCGTATACGTGACGCACGACCAGGTCGAGGCGATGACGCTCGGCCAGCGCGTGGCGGTCATGCGCGACGGCGTGATCCAGCAGGTCGCCGCCCCGCAGAACCTCTTCAACCGGCCGCGCAACCTGTTCGTGGCGGCGTTCATCGGCTCGCCGGCGATGAACCTCGTCGAGGCGCGGATCCAGGGCTCGCAGGTGCGCTTCGCCGACATCGAGCTGCCGCTGCCGGGCGGCTCGCCGCTGGCCGGCCAGGACCGCACCGTCATCCTCGGCCTGCGGCCGAGCGACTTCGAGCACGGCCAGAGCGCCGACCGCGACTGGCCGCGCATCCGCGTCAAGCCCGAGGTGGTCGAGCAGCTCGGGTCCGAGACGCACCTCATCTTCTCCATCGACGCCCCGCCGGTGACCGCCGACGCCGTGCGCGCGGCCTCGGAGGCGCAGACCGAGGACGAGGGCAAGCTGTTCGCGGGCGAGGAGCGGGCGATGTTCACCGCGCGGATCGACGGCAAGCGGCCGGTGCCGGACGGCTCGCTCGAGCTGGCCGTCGACTTCACGTACCTGCACTGCTTCGACCCGGAGACCGGCGAAGCCCTGGCCGTCCGGCGCGAGGCGCAGGCCGTCGCCTGATGGCGCACCTCCGCGGTGGCGGCGTCTCGTTCGTGGTCGACGACGCCGGGCAGGTCCTGCACTGGGGCGCGGCGATCGAGGACGACGCGTCGGCGCTCACGACGCCGCCGCTGCCGCGCGCGTCGTTCGACGTGCCGGTCCCGCTGACCCTGGTGCCGTCGCGCGCCGAGGGCTGGCGCGGGCGCCCCGGCCTCACAGGGGGGTCAGACCCCTCTGTACTGGAACAGTCGAGATCTGTAGTAGTACAGAGGGGTCTGACCCCGTTAGTTTCGTCGGAGTACGCGCTGGAGGAGTCGGGCGTCCTGCGGTTGCGGCACGTGCTGCGCAACGACACCGACGCGCCGTACCGGCTGAGCGAGCTGGCCTGCATTCTGCCGGTGCCGACCGTCGCCGCCGAGGTACTCGACCTCACCGGCCGCTGGTGCCGAGAGCGGGCGCCGCAGCGGCGGCCCTTTCACCAGGGCGCGTGGCTCCGGCAGACCCGGCACGGGCGCACGGGGCACGACGCGCCGCTCCTGCTGATCGCCGGCACCGCCGGGTTCGGCTTCCGGCACGGCGAGGTGTGGGGCATCCATTTCGGCTGGAGCGGCGACGCCTCCTGGTGGGCCGAGCGGCTGCCCGACGGCTCGTCCGTGCTCGGCGCCGCTGAGCTCGGCGAGGTCGTGCTCGCGCCCGGCGAGGAGTACACGACGCCGTGGCTGTACGCCGCTTGGTCGGACGCCGGGCTGGACGGGCTCAGCGCGCGGCTGCACCGGTACATCCGGTCGCGGGACACGCACCCGCGTCGCCCGCGGCCGGTCGTGCTCAACACGTGGGAGGCGGTGTACTTCGACCACCGGCTCGACCGGCTGACCGCGCTCGCAGACACCGCCGCCGAGCTCGGCGTCGAACGGTTCGTGCTCGACGACGGCTGGTTCCGGCACCGGCGCGACGACACCGCGGGCCTCGGCGACTGGTACGTCGACGAGGGCGTGTGGCCGCAGGGACTGCACCCGCTGGTGGACCACGTGCGCGGGTTGGGCATGGAGTTCGGCCTGTGGGTCGAGCCGGAGATGGTCAACCCCGACTCCGACCTGGCGCGCGCCCATCCCGACTGGGTGCTCCCGGGGCCGCCGTGGCGCAACCAGCAGGCGCTCGACCTCACGATTCCCGAGGCCTACGCATACATCGTCGAGCGGCTCGACGCGCTGCTGAGCGAGTACGACATCGCGTTCCTCAAGTGGGACCACAACCGCGACCTCGTCACGCCGACGCACGCGCAGACGCTGGCGACCTATCGGCTGCTGGACGAGCTGCGCTCACGGCATCCGGGCGTCGAGATCGAGAGCTGCTCGTCGGGCGGCGCGCGCGTCGACCTCGGGATCCTCGCCCGCACCGACCGCGTCTGGGCGAGCGACACCAACGACGCGCTCGAGCGCCAGACGATCCAGCGCTGGACACAGCTCCTGCTGCCGCCTGAGCTGGTCGGCTCGCACGTCGGGCCGCCGCGCGCGCACACGACGGGCCGCACGCACGATCTGAGCTTCCGCGCCGCGACCGCGCTGTTCGGCCACTTCGGGATCGAGTGGGACATCGCGTCGGCGAGCGACGAGGAGCGCGCCGAGCTGCGCGAGTGGATCGAGCGCTACAAGCGCTGGCGGGAGCTGCTGCACGGCGGCGAGGTGGTCCGCGCGGACCTGCCGGATCCCGCGTTCGCGCTGCACGGGGTGGTCGCGCCGGACCGGTCGCGCGCTCTGTTCTGCTTCGTGGCGATGGCGACGTCGGCGTACGAGCGGCCCGGCCTCGTGCGCCTCCCCGGGCTCGATCCCGAGCGCACCTACCGCGTCAGCGACACCGTGCTGACCGGCCGGGCGCTCGCGACGGTGGGCATCCACATGCCGCTGATGGCGCCCGAGCAGGCGGTACTCATCGAAGTTTCCCCGGGTTCATGATCCCCGCGGGGTCACAGCGCTCCTTGAGCGCGTGGAGCACGCCGAGCCCGAGCTCCCCCACCTCGTCGCGCAGCCACGGCGCGTGGTCGCGGCCGACCGCGTGGTGGTGCGTGATCGTGCCGCCCGCGGCCACGATCGCGCCGGTCGCCGCCGTCTTCGCCGCGCGCCACTGAGCCGCGGGGTCGGCCGCGGCCCGCGCCAGCACCGTGAAGTACAGCGACGCGCCGGTCGGGTACAGGTGCGAGACGTGGCAGCCGACGAGCATGCCCGGCAGCGCGGCGCGGACGGCAGCGCGCAGCGCGGCGAGGTTCGACCACGACGTGGCGGTCTCGACCGTCTCCACCATCACGCCGCGGTCGAGCAGGTCATCGCGCAGGTGCGGACCGGCGAAGCGCGAGTGGACCCAGCGCTCGCCGAGGAACGCGGCGGCGAAGCGGCGGAAGCGCTTGGCGGCGCGGCGGCGGCGCTCGACATCCTCCGCGACCCCCTCCCACCCCGCGATCATCAGGCACCGCCCGGCGACGAGTCGTCGTGCGGGGCGGCGCCCGGCGACGAGCCGCAGCGCCGGGCCGCGCACCCCGGCGAGCGCGAGCGTGTACCGGGTCTCGTCCTCGTCCGACAGCCGCGCCACGTCGGGCGCCGCGCCCGCCTGCTCGAGCTGTCGCAGGATCTCGCAGCCCTCATCGAAGCCCGGCACCAGCCACCCCTCGTAGCGCTGCACCTCGGGGAGGGGATGGACCCGAAGCGTCACCGCGGTGATGACGCCGAGCACGCCCTCGGAGCCGGCGACGAGCTGCCGCAGCGCGGGGCCGGCGGCGCTCGCGGGCGCGTCGCGCGTGGCGAGGTCGCCGAGCGGGGTCGCGCAGCGGACGGCGACCACATTCGCGTCGATCCGCCCGCGGCCGGTCGAGGCCTGGCCCGCCGAGCGCGTCGCCACACACCCGCCGACGCTCGCCCACTCGTAGCTCTGCGGCACGTGCCCGGGCGTGAGCCCATGGGCGGCGAGCGCGCGGTCGGCCTCCGGGAGCCGCAGCCCGGGCGCGAGCGTGGCGGTCAGCGACCGCGGGTCGACGGCGAGCACCCGGTCCATGCGGCCCAGGTCGAGCGAGATCAGCGCGTCGAACGGCCCGCGCAGCGGCTCCAGGCCCCCGACCACGCTCGTGCCGCCGCCGAACGGCACCACCGCGACGCCCGCGTCGTTGCAGACCTGCAGCACCGCGAGCACCTCGTCATGGTCGCCGGGCGCCACCACGGCGTCGGGCGCGTCCTCGCACGCGCCGGCCCGCTGGGCGAGCAGGTCGAGGTACGACTTGCCGCGACAGCGGAGCACGCGGGCCTCGCGGTCGTCGCGGACAGCGCCGGTGATCGCCTCCAGCCGCTCACGCACGGATCCGGGCAGCGCGGGCTCGCGCAGCCGGACGTCCTCGAGCGCCACCGGCCGGTCCACCACGCGGCCGTCGACGCCGAGCTCATCCCGGAGGAACGGCACCGCGTGGTCGGGCAGCGTCGGGCCCGCGCCCGGCTCGCCCCAGCCCCAGAAGACCTGCTCCCTCACCGGCTCGTCGCCCGCCACAGCCCATTGAGGGCCAGGTCGAGCTCGCGCTTCGCCGCCCGGCGCAGCAGGAACCGCCCGAAGCGCGCCATCCCCCTCCCCCGCTGCCGCAGCTCGATCGTCACCCGCGTGCCGCCGCCGGCGGGCTCGAGCCGCGCCTCCACCCGCCGCTCGGCCAGCACCTTCGCGAACGGCGTGCCCTCGAGCTCCTGCACCCACGCCCGCCGCCGGCCCGTCTCCTGCCCGTCCAGCCGCCAGTCGGCCCGGACGGGCCGGCCGCGCGACGAGCGCAGCACCGCGGTCCAGCCGTCGTCGGTAACGCTCTTGACCCGCTCCACGCGCGGCCACCAGCGGGCGAGCGTGCGCGGATCGGCGACCACCTTCCACACCGCCTCGGGCGCCGCCGACAGCGTGCGGGAGCGGGTGACGATCACTCGTCGTAGCTGAGCAGCGCGTGCACGTCGTAGCCCTCGAGCCGGTCGCGCCCGCGCAGGAACGCGAGCTCGACCAGGAACGCGCAGCCGGCGATCTGCGCCCCGGTGCCCTCGATCAGCTCGGCCAGCGCGCGAGCCGTGCCGCCCGTGGCCAGCAGGTCGTCGTGGAGCAGCACCCGCGCACCGTGCGCGAGCGCGTCGCTGTGCATCTCCAGCGCGTCGACGCCGTACTCGAGGATGTACTCCGCAGTGATCGTGTCGTGGGGCAGCTTGCCGGGCTTGCGCGCCGGGACGAAGCCGGCACCGAGCTCGCGGGCGATCGCCGCGCCGAGGATGAAGCCGCGCGCCTCCGCGGCCACGACGAAGTCGACGTCCAGCGGCCGCGCCCAGTCCGCGAGCTGCGTGACGGCATCCGACAGCGCGTCGGCGTCGAGCAGCAGCGGCGTGATGTCCTTGAACAGGATCCCCGGCTTCGGGAAGTCCGGGATGTCGCGGATGTGGGAGGCGAGATCGCTCACTTTGCGATCCGCCGCAGGTCGCGCACGAGCAGCAGGTGCTTGAGGTGCGACGCGACGGCGGCCAGGTTCTCGAGCGCCTCGATCGCCTCCTTGCGGCGCTCCGGATTGCGCGAGCGCAGCGACGGGGCGAGGATCTGCTGCAGCAGCGCGGCCTCGCGCTCGGCCGACGTCTTGAACACGCGCAGGTTGCGTCCCGCGACGCCGTACCGGGCGAGCTCGGTCACCGCCCTGACGATCTCGCGCTCGGTCTCGTCGTAGTACGTCGTGCCGCTGCGGACCTCGCCCTTGACGATCCCGAAGTCCTCGAGCTCCTTGACCAGCCGCGGCTCGGCTCCGGTCTCCTCCACGACGTCGTCGAGCGAGTAGAGCGCGCCGCGGTTCTGGATCGAGAACGTGAGGCGGCGCAGCGCGGCGCCGGGCCTGACGGCGTCCGGCGGCGGCGCGGCCGCCGTCGCCGTCGGGGTCTCGTTCTCGGTCCGGCCCGCGGCCAGCTCCTGGCGGATCACGCGAAGCGGCAGGAACTCGTCGCGCTGGAGGCGCAGGATCGTGCGCAGCCGCGAGACGTCGGACTGCGCGTAGAGCCGGTATCCGCCCGGCGTCCGGCGCGGCGACAGCAGCTTCTGGTCCTCGAGGTAGCGGATCTTCGAGATCGAGATGTCCGGGAACTCCTGCGAGAGCTGCTTGCAGACCGCGCCGATGGTGAGCGACTTGCGCGGGGTCTCGTCGTCGGCCGGCGGAGGGAGCGGGGCCTCGGTGAGCGGATCGTCGGCCACGCTCACCGGGCGAGGTAGGTCAGCTTGTACTTGCCGATCTGCAGCTCGTCGCCGTCCTCGAGGCGGTGCGAGTCGATCCTCCGCCGGTTCACGTACGTGCCGTTGAGCGAGCCGGAGTCGTCCAGGTACCACTCCCCGCCCCGGCGCACGAGGACGGCGTGATCGCGGGAGACCGTGACGTCGTCGAGGAAGATCTCGGTGTCCGGCGACCGGCCGATCGTCATCCGCTCGCCGTGCAGCGGGAACGACTGCCCCACGCGCCCGCCGCCGGAGCGGATGACCAGCGCGCCGCTCTCGGCCGCGACGTCGCCGACGTCGACGGGCCGCAGCTCGCCGGTCTGCTCGTCGATGACGTAGGTCGCGGTCGTGACGTCGTCGCGCGGCTCACGCGTGCCGACGAACGCGCCGCACTTCGGGCAGTAGTTCGCGCCCTCGGTGAGAACGAAGCCGCATTCAGGGCAGTGGCGCGCCACCAGGCGCTCCCCCGGACGCTAGATCTCGTCGCCGCTGCCGGACGCGCGGCCGGCCAGGATGTCGGTCAGCCGCTGGACGTCGGCCCCGGAGATGACGTCCTCACCACCTTCGTGCTTCTTGCGCAGGCGGTTGACCAGCTCGGCACGCAGGATGTCGATCTTCCCGTGCAGGATCCTGCGGCGGTAGGACACCTCCTGTTCCTCGTCCGTGAGCTGCTGGATGAGGTCCTTGAGCTCCTGATCGGAGAGGGAGCCGAGATCGGGGAATGTGTCCATGGGCGCGAGCATAGCAATCATCAACCTGTACTTGAGGGTCGTGATGCGAGCCCGTCGCGCAGGTACTTCACGGTCGATGCGAGGACGAACGCCAGACCGACGTACAGCATGATCTCGCCCACCGTCTCGAGCCCGGCCATGGAGAAGAACAGCGCGCCGAGCACCGGCCAGACGCCCAAGCGCCCGAGCCAGTTGACCTTGATGTCCGCACCGTGACGCAAGCCCCAGCGGACCAGCCAGAGCATGAACAGCTCCCGCACCGCGAGCAGCGCGAGACCCCACCGCGGCAGCAGCTCGAAGTGCCAGCAGACGACCGCCCCGGACAGCACCAGCAGGCGATCCACGAGCGGGTCGAGCAGCGTGCCGAGGCGCGAGTACTGGCCGGTCACGCGCGCCGCGATGCCGTCGAGGTAGTCGCTCCAGCCGACGACGGCGAAGATCAGCGTGGCGCGCCAGTCCTGGCCGTCGCCGGACGAGAACGCGAACGCCAGGAAGACCGGGATCAGCGCGAGGCGGATGTAGCCGATCGCGTTCGGGATCGTCCAGGGGCGCAGCGGCTGGCCCTTGAGCGTGGCGGTCGGCGGCGGCCCCGAACGGTCCAGCCCGCTCAGGCGCCGGAACGTGAGCCGGGCCTTCTCGGCCGCCTCCGCGGCGGTGTCGCCTAGGGGACGCTCCGCCACAGGTCCGCGGCCGCCTGCGCGGCGCCCTCCAGCGGGATCGTGCTCGCCTCCCGCCCGCGCCGCACCTGCACCTCCACCTCGCCGTTCTGCAGCGTGCGGCGGCCGACCGTGAGGCGCAGCGGGACGCCGAGCAGCTCGGCGTCGGCGAACTTCTCCCCCGGGCCGGCGTCGCGGTCGTCGTAGAGGATCCGCAGGCCGGTCGCCTGCAGCTCCTCGTACAGCTGCTCGGCGATCGCCCGCTCCTCGCTGTCGGCTTTGCCGAGACCGATGAGATGGATGTCGAACGGCGCGATCGAGCGCGGCCACGAGATGCCCTGCTCGTCGGCGAACTGCTCGACCGCAGCGGCGGCGATGCGCGCCGGGCCGATGCCGTACGAGCCCATCCAGATCGGCCGGGCGACGCCGGTCTCGTCCAGATACGTGGCCCCGAGCGGCTCGGAGAAGCGGGTGCCGAGCTTGAAGATGTTCCCGACCTCGATCGCGGGCTCGACCCGGATCTCGTGGCCGTTGACGGTGTCCCCCGGCTCGACGCGACGGACGTCGCCGCGCTTGAACGGGAAGTCGCGGCCGGGCTCGACGCCCGCCAGGTGCGCGTTGTCGCGGTTGGCGCCCGTGATGTAGGCGCCCGGCTCGACGGCGTCGTCGAGCAGGATCGGCACGTCGATGCCGACCGGGCCGATGTAGCCGGCCGGCCCGATCCGCTCCGCGAACTCGTCCTCGCGCGCCGGGCGGAACCTGGCGCCGAGCGCGTTCGCGAGCTTGATGTCGTTGACGCGGTGGTCGCCCCGGACGACGACCATGACGAGCCCGCGGTCGTCGACGATCACCGGGTAGGCCTTGAGCAGCGCGCCGGCGGGGGCGTGCACGGCCTGGGCGACGTCTTGGACGGTGGTCAGGCCCGGCGTGTCGACGAGCTGCGGCTCGGGCCGTCCGTCGGGCAGCGCGACCGGCTTCGCCTGCGCGCTCGCGATCTCGACGTTGGCCGCGTACCCGGGCGCGAGCGCGACGTCGTTCTCCCCCGCCGGGCACGGCGCCATGTACTCGTGGGCGCCGATGCCGCCCATCATCCCGACGTCCGACTCCACCCGGTACCACTCGAGCCCCACGCGGTCGAAGATGCGGTCGTACGCTTGGCGGTAGCGGTCGTAATGGGCGTCGAGGCCCTCACGGTCGCGGTCGAACGTGTAGGCGTCCTTCATGATGAACTCGCGGGTGCGGAGGACGCCGGCGCGCGGGCGCGGCTCGTCGCGCCCCTTGGTCTGGAAGTGGTAGAGGCTGAACGGGAGGTCGCGGTAGGAGCGCACGACGGGCGCGACGTGCGTGGTGACGACCTCCTCGTGGGTCATCGCGAGTACGAGGTCGGCGTTGCGACGGTCCTTGAACTTGAACAGCTCGTCGATTCCGTAGCGGCCGCTGCGCTGCCAGAGCTCGGCGGGGTTGATGACCGGCATCAGCATCTCCTGCGCGCCGATCGCGTCGAGCTCCTCGCGGACGATCTGCTCGGCGGCCCGGTGGACGCGCCAGCCGGCGGGCAGCCACGTCCACAGGCCGCTGCCGAGCTGGCGGGCGAGGCCGGCGCGGACGATCAGCTTGTGGGAGAGCGCCTCGGCGTCGGCCGGAGCCTGCTTCTCCGTAGGCAGGAAGTACCTCGAGAGGCGGGTCACGAGGGGCAAGAGCCTAGTGTGTCCCGGTCTATGGACGGCGTCGTGCGAGTCAGGCGGTCGGGCCGGCAGTCGATCGCCGGCGTCGCGGAGTTCGACGGGTACGTGAAGCTGCGACCGCCGGGCGAGCGCTACTTCGGCTGCGGCGAGCGGACGGCGGGGCTCGAGAAGACCGGGTCGCGGCAGGTGTTCTGGAACGTCGACCCACCGGAGGGCCACACCGCGTCGTTCAACAACCTCTACACGTCGATCCCGTTCGTGCTGTGCCTGCACGAGGGGCGGGCGCACGGCGTCTTCTACGACCATCCCGGGCGGATCGAGCTCGACCTCGCGAAGGCGGACCCCGGTCGCGTGACGGTCGAGGCGTCCGACGACCTCGAGGTGTCGGTGATCCTCGGGCCGACGCCCGCCGACGTGCTGGAGCGCTACACGGCGCTGACGGGCCGCACGCCGATGCCGCCGGCGTGGGCGCTCGGGAACCAGCAGTCGCGGTGGTCGTACATGAGCGCCGACGAGGTGCAGGCGGTGGCGCGCGAGTTCCGGGCGCGGTCGATCCCCTGCGACGTGCTGTACCTCGACATCGACCACATGGACGGCTACCGCGTCTTCACGTGGGACCGGGAGCGGTTCCCGGATCCGGCGGGGCTGATCTCGGCGCTGCGCGAGGACGGCTTCCGGGTGGTGGTCATCACCGACCCGGGCGTGAAGGTCGACGAGTCGTATCCGCTCTACGTCGAAGGGCGGGACGGCGGGTACTTCTGCCTCACGCGGCACGGTCAGGAGTTCCAGAACGTCGTGTGGCCGGGGCTGTGCGCGTTCCCGGACTTCACGGATCCCGCCGTGAGGGAATGGTGGGGCTCGTGGCACGAGGGTCTCGTCGAAGCGGGCGTCGCGGGCGTGTGGTGCGACATGAACGAGCCGGCGCTGTTCGTGCCCTGGCACTCGACGATGCCCGAGGACGCCGTGCATCCCGGCGGCGGGCGGGCCCGGATGCATGCCGAGGTCCACAACGCGTACGGGTCGTACATGGCGGAGGCGGCTCGCTCCGGGCTCGCGCGGCTGCGGCCCGAGGCGCGGCCGTTCGTGATCTCACGCGCCGGCTACGCAGGCCTGCAGCAGCACGCGCTGCAGTGGACGGGCGACAACTCGTCGTGGTGGGAGCACCTGTGGATGAGCATGCCGCAGCTGCAGAACCTCGGGCTGTCGGGGATCGCGTGGGCGGGCGTGGACATCGGCGGGTTCTTCGACGACTGCAACGGCGAGCTGCTGGCCCGCTGGACCGAGTTCGGCGCGTTCCAGCCGTTCTGCCGCAACCACTCGGCGATGGGGACGGCGCGGCAGGAGCCGTGGGCGTTCGGCGAGCCATGGGAGAGCGTGTGCCGGGACATGCTGGGTCTGCGCATGCAGCTGCTGCCGTACCTGTACACGCTGTTCGAGGAGTGCCACCGCACGGGCGCGCCGGTGCTGCGGCCGCTGCTGTTCGAGCACCCCGACGACCCGGTGACCTACAGCGCGGACGATCAGTTCCTCCTCGGCTCGGCGCTCCTGGTGGCGCCGATCACGCGCCCGGGGATCGAGCATCGGCATGTGTACCTGCCCGCCGGCTCGTGGCGCCAGTGGTGGACCAACCAGCTCGTCGAGGGGCCCGCCCACGTGCTCGCCCATGCGCCGCTCGGGCAGCCGGCGATCTATGCGCGCTGCAACACGCCGATCCCGATGTGGTCCGTCCTGCAGCACACCGGCGAGGTTCCCGACTCCCTTACCTGGAAGGTGTTCGTCGGGCCCGGCTCGGGCTCTGCGTCTCTGTACGAGGACGCCGGGGACGGGTTCGGGCCGTCCTGCTCTCGAACTGCGCATGTAGAGAGGGATAAGGGGGATCTCGTCCGGTTCTCGCTCTCGGCGCGTTCGGGTACGTTCGTTCCGCCGGCGCGTCGCGTCTTCGTCGACCTTGGCGGCGACGTGGTCGAGGTCGAGGAGTCGGCCGAGGCCGTGGTGATAGAACGGGTCGTGACGAACGACGAATAGGAGCTCCTTCATGGCTTTCGAGGTTCCCCCGCTCCCCTACGCCTACGACGCGCTCGAGCCGCACATCGACGAGGCGACGATGCGGCTGCATCACGACAAGCACCACCAGGCGTACGTCGACAAGGCCAACGCCGCGCTCGAGGGCACGGAGTGGGCCGACAAGCCGATCGAGGACGTCCTCAAGAGCCTCGACTCGCTGCCGGCCGACAAGCAGAAGGCGGTCCGCAACAACGGCGGCGGCCACTACAACCACTCGCTGTTCTGGGAGTGGATGAGCCCGGACGGCGGCGGCTCGCCCTCCGGCGCGCTCGCCGAGGCGATCGACTCCGCGTTCGGCTCGTTCGACGACTTCAAGGCCAAGCTCAAGGAGACGGGCGTCAACCAGTTCGGGTCGGGCTGGGCCTGGCTCGTCCACGACGGCTCCGGCCTCGCGGTGGTCGGCACCGCGAACCAGGACAACCCGATCTCCTCCGGCTCGACCCCGCTCCTCGGAGTCGACGTCTGGGAGCACGCCTACTACCTCAAGTACCAGAACAAGCGCCCGGACTACATCGACGCGTGGTGGAACACGGTCGACTGGGGCAAGGTCGGCGAGGGGTTCGGCGCGGTTCGCTGACGCTTTCCCGGACTCTGTGACGTTGGTGTGCCGCCTTCGTTTTAACTGCGGCATTTAGGGAGAGGGTCCGGGCGGCGCCGTGGCATGCTGCGGACGCCATGCCTGCCCGTGACGGTGCATTTCGTCAACAGTCCGCGCCCGCCGGCGGTCGTGTGGACGAAACGTGCCGTATAGGTGCCGAAGTCAACAGCGCTGGTGGGTGGCGCGCTGGTTGGACGAAATGCACCCCTGGGACCGGGCGATCTGCGCGGTTCGCCGCCCATCAGCACGGCATCGTGACGACCGCGTCAGCTCCTCGATGCCGGGGTTGGGCGCCGCACGATCGCGCGCCGGGTAGCCAGCGGGCTGCTCGTGCCGCTGCATCGCGGCGTCTATCAGGCTCGGGCCCGTGAGCAGCCGGTGTGGGGCGCGAGATGGCCGCGGTGCTCGCGTGCGGCGAGGGCGCGGTATTGAGTCATCAGACTGCCGCGGCGATATGGGGCTTCGGCCGGGCGGATCGCGTCGTGCATGTGACGGTCGCGCGGACAGCGCGCGGCGGTCCCGCCCGGGCCTCCGCGTCCACCGCTCCCTCTCCCTCAATGCCGCAGTTCACAACGGCCTACCGCTCACCGACCCCGCCCGGACCCTCCGCGACCTCCGAACCGTGCTACCCCGCCACGAGCTCGACCGAGCCGAGGAACAGGCCGAGATCCTCGGGCTGGTCATCCCCGACGACGCCTCCCTCGATGCGGGGTTTACGCGGTCAGAGGCGGAACGGCGGCTGAAGCAACTGTGCAAGCAAGCCGGGCTGCCGCTCCCGCGGACCAACGCCCGGGTGGCGGGCCACGAAGTCGACGCCTACTGGCCGGCGGAACGACTGATCGTCGAGGTGGACGGCTACAAGTTCCACCGCACCCGCCAGGCCTTCGAGCGTGACCGCCGGAAGGACGCAGCGCTGACCGCGGCGGGGAACCGGGTCGTCCGGATCACGTGGAGAAGGCTCACAACCGAGCCGTTCTCCCTCAGTGCGCAGTTTGGGGTCCTGCTGGCGGCTAGGCCCTAGAGAAGCGCCGCCCGCTGACCGGCGACAGGGCTTCGTCGATCTCCGCGTTGGCCCGGGCGCCCTCCGCCTCGAGCTTCGCGAGCCGCTCGGGCGTGAGCTCGCCGGCGTTCTCGTCCTCGATCCGCTGCAGCCACTCGGCGCCGAGCGCCTGCTCGCCGACGTCCACGTCGATGCGCTTCGTCTTCGCGTACTTGTCGATCTCGATGAACAGCTCGTCGACGAGTTGCTCCTGCGGCACCTTCTTCAGCGGCTTGCCGCGGGAGAAGATCAGCCCCTCGTTCTTGGCGCCCGTGATCCCGAAGTCGGCGTGCGAGGCCTCGCCGATCCCGTTCACCGCGCAACCCAGCACGGCGACCTCGATCGCGTCCTCGTAGGCCTCGAGCCGCCGCTCGATGTCGGCCACCACGGTGTCCATGTCGAACTGCAGCCGGCCGCAGGTCGGGCACGCGATGAGGACCGGCCCGCGCTCGCGCAGCTTCAGCGCCTTGAGGATCTCCCAGGCGACCTTGACCTCCTCCTCCGCGTGGAAGGTCGACAGCGAGATCCGGATCGTGTCGCCGATCCCGTCGGCCAGCAGCGTGCCGAGCCCGACCGCCGACTTCAGCGACCCCGTCCACTTCGTCCCCGCTTCGGTGATCCCCAGGTGCAGCGGGTAGGGGATCCGCTCACTCAAAAGCCGGTTGGCGGCGATCGTGTACGGCACGTTCGTCGACTTGATCGAGACCTTGAAGTCCTCGAACTGCAGCCGCTCCATCAGCCCGACGAACTCGACGGCGGCGGTCACCAGCGCCTCCACGGGATTCGACAGCTCCAATTCGTGCAGGTGCTTGGGCAGCGAGCCGGAGTTCACGCCGATCCGCATCGGCGTCCCGGCGGCGCGCGCCCGGTCGGCCACCTCGGCGACCTTCTCAGGACCGCCGATGTTGCCCGGATTCAGGCGGATGCAGTGCGCTCCCGCGTCGATCGCCTTGAGCGCCAGCGTGTGGTTGAAGTGGATGTCGGCGATCACCGGGATCGGCGACTCGACGACGATCGTCTTCAGCGCCTCGATGTCCTGGTCGCGCGGCACCGCGACCCGCACCAGGTCCGCGCCCGCGTCTGCCACGAGACGGATCTGGTCCATCGTGGCGGCGAGGTTCGCCGTCTCGGTCTTGGTCATCGTCTGCACGACGACGGGAGCGCCGCCGCCGATCTGGACCCCGCCGACGTTCACTGAGCGCTCGGAAGCCATCGCCAAGCAGTGTACGAGCCCTTATCCCACGTAGACGCCGCACCAACAGGCTCAGCGGCATGAGACGAACCACGCTCGCCATCACGCTCGCAACGGGCGCCCTCGCCATTCCCGCCTACGCGCTCGCGTCGGGCGACACCGCCTCTCCTACCCAGCACGAGCCCTCGACGGCGCCTGTGCAGCAGCCCCGCGACCACGACTGCCCGGAGCCGAACGGCGGCGAATCGAACGGCGGCGGGTCGACGGACACGGACGCGACCCAGCTCTAGAGGATCGACACGGCGAGGATCGCCGCGTCGTCGCGCTGCGGGCGCGGCCGCGCGTCCAGCAGCGCGTCGCACAGGGCCTCGAGACCGCCCGCCTCCGCGGCGCAGGGCGCGAACACGCCCTGGATGGCCAGGTCGAGCGGCTCGCCCGGCCGCTCGACCAGGCCGTCCGTGTAGAGCACGAACCGGTCGCCGGCCCGCAGCTCGTCGCTGCGCTGCGGCCACGGCACGATGCTCTGGACGCCGAGCACCGTCCCGCCCGCGGACGCGAGGACGTGCGCGCGGCCGTCCCGGATCAGGACCGGCGGCACGTGCCCGGCGGTCGCCCACCGAACCGTGCACCGCGGGACGTCGAGCTCCGCGTACAGCACCGAGCCGAACTCCGCGTGCGGCTCGTCCTCGACCAGCATGTCGAGCGCAGCCACGACGCCGGCCGGATCGTGCCCGCCGAGCACGAACCCGCGCAGGAGATGCCGGAGCCGCACCGCGGCGGCGGCCGGCTCGATCCCGTGGCCCACGACATCGCCGACCGCGAGGCCCACCCGCCCGCCGGGCAGCGCGAACGCGTCGTACCAGTCGCCACCCATCGGCGCCTCGGCGGGCATCAGCCGCGCCGCAAGCTCCGCGCCGGGAACCCACGGCAGGTGCGTCGGCAGCAGCGCCCGCTGCAGCGTCGCACCGACGAGCCGCTCGCGGTCGTGCAGCCGCGCCTGGCTCAGGGCCACCGCGAGCCGGTCGGCGCCGAGCCGGAGCAGGTGGCGCTCGAGCTCGGTCCACGACCGCGGCGCGATGGACGCGACCAGCAGCAGCCCCTCGTCGGGCAGCCGGGCGGCGAGCACGGCGCGCAGCCCACCACGGGCCTCCACCCCGAGGTCCTCGACCGAGGCCATCTCCCGGTCTCCCAGCAGCCGCGCGCCCAGCTCGAGCACCGTCTCGTCGCGTACCGGCAGGCCCGCGGACGCGTGGTCGGGCCCGGCCGCCACCAGCGCGGCGTCGGCGCGGAACGAGCGCCGCACCTCCACCGCCGCGCGGCGCAGCGTCTCGCCCAGGTCGGGAGCGGCCAGCACCGAGTCCGTCAGCGCCGTGACCCGGCCGAGCGCAGCGGCCGCTCGTAGGTCGAGCTCGGACTGCGCCAGCGCCGCGAGGTCGGCGATCACCTCGAGGTCCTCGGGCGACCACTCCCGCGGCACGTCGTCGATCGCGCACAGCGTCCCGATCACGTGCCCCTCGGCGAACAGGGGGAACCCGGCGTACGCGACCATGCCGAGCTCCGCGACCCCCGGGTTGTGGCGCAGGACCGGATGCCGCCGCGCGTCCCGCACGACGAGCGGCTTGCGCTCCTTCACCACGTGCTGGCAGAACGAGTGCGACAGCGGCGTCGACCGCCGCTTCGCCCACGGCTCGGGGACGCCGACGCTGCTCTTGAAGAACTGGCGGTCGGCGTCGACGAGCGAGACGAGCGCCACCGGCAGCCCGATGAGGCGTGACGTGAGGCGCGTGAGCCGGTCGAACTCCTCCTCGGGCGGCGTGTCGAGCAGCGCCTGGCGGCGCAGGGCCTCGAGCCGCCGGGGGTCGGTGACGGCCTCGGAAACCGGAGCGATGACCTGCGAGACGGTCACCTCGAGTACATCGCTTCGATCTCCGCCTCGTACTTGGCACCGATCGGCTTGCGCTTGAGCTTCATCGTGGGCGTCAGCTCGTCCCCGCCGGGCAGCCAGTCGCCCTCGATAAGCGTGAACGTCTTGATCTGCTCGACCCGCGCGAGCGTCTCGTTGGCGGCGTCGACGCCCTGCTGCACCGCCGCGCGCATGCGCTCGTCGCGCGCCAGCACGGCGAGGTCGCCCGCGAGCCCCTGCTGCCCCGCCCAGGCCGGCCCGAAGTCGGAGTCGAGCACGATCAGCGCGGTGTTGTAGGGCCGGCCGTCGCCGATCACGCACGCCTGGCCGATCAGCGGGCTCGCGCCCTTGAGCGCGGACTCGATGTTCGCCGGGGACATGTTCTTGCCCGCGGCGTTGATGATGATCTCCTTCTTGCGGTCGACGATCCGGACGTAGCCGTCGGCGTCGATCTCGGCGATGTCGCCGGTGTGCAGCCAGCCGTCGGCGTCCAGCGCCTCGGCCGTCTTGTCCGGCGCGTTGCGGTAGCCGGTCATCACGACGTCGGAGCGCACGAGCAGCTCGCCGTCGTCGGCCAGCCTGAGCTCGACGCCCGGCGCCGCCGGCCCGACGGTGCCGAGCTTGATCCGCTCCGGCGGGTTGCAGCAGCCGGCGCCGCAGGTCTCCGACATGCCCCACAGCTCGGCCAGCGGGATGCCGATGGCGTGGAAGAAGACGAGCACCTCGCGCGGCGTCGGCGCGGCGCCGACGTTGACGGCGGCGACCTCGTCGAGCCCGAGCGTCGCCCGCAGGCCCGCGAACAGCTCGCGGTCGCCCTCCTCGACCGTCGCCGCCAGGTCGTCGGGCACCGGCTCGCCCGCCTGCTCGAGCTCCACCTTGCGCTCGGCGGCGTCGAGCCACGCGCGGTTGCGGTCCGCGCTGGAGCCGCTGAGCAGGAAGCTCTCCATCCCCGCCTTGAGCTTCTCCCAGATCCGCGGGACCGCGAAGAACCACGTCGGATGGACCGCGGGCAGGTAGCCGGCGACCTCGCGCGGGTTCGGGCAGCACGTGACGGTCATGCCGAGCGCGACCGGCAGGTAGTGGTGCGCCATCCGCTCGGCGATGTGCGCGGCGGGCAGCCACGAGATGACCCTGGCGCCGTCCGGGAAGTCGATCAGCCCCTGCGTCGCCTTGACGGCGGCGACGAGGTTGCGGTGCGCGAGCTGGACGCCCTTCGGCGGCCCCGTGGTGCCGGACGTGTAGATCAGCGTGATCAGGTCGTCGGGTCGCACCGCGCGCCAGTCCGGCTCGAACCCCTCGACCTCCGGCCAGCCGTCCTCGAGCACCAGCACGTGCTCGAGCTCGGGGAACCGGTCGGCGAACGCGGCCTCGATCAGCGCCACCTTGGCGCCCGCGTCGCCCACGACGAAGTCGATCTGCTCGCGCGTGAACGTCGCGTAGATCGAGAACGGCGTCGCGCCCAGCGCCATGACCGCGAGGTCGGCGACGTGGAACTCGGGCCGGTTGGTGAGCATGAGTGCGACGGTGTCGCCGCGGCGTACGCCGAGCTCGGCCAGCCCGCCGGCGAGCGCGTCCACGCGGTCGCGCAGCTCGCTCCAGGTCAGCGAGACCTCGTCGTCCTTGGTGCGGACCGCGACGCGGTCAGGATGGGCGGCGGCCGTCGTGCGGAACGCCTCGGCGATCGTCGCGACCGCGGCGGCCGTGGTCGTCTCCTCCATGGAGCGACACTACCTGACTCCGAAGCCCTCCCCCGTGAGTCTTCCGACGTCGTTCGTGAGGCCGATCATGAACAGCGCGATGACGAGCACGAAGCCGACGAACCCGGCCCGCTCCATCACGCTGAACGGGATCGCGCGGCCGCGCAGCTTCTCGGCGAGCGCCCAGAAGATGTGCCCGCCGTCGAGCGGCAGGAACGGGAACAGGTTGATGACGCCCAGCGACAGCGAGATGACCGCGAGCAGGAACAGCGCGCGCTCGGTGCTGAGCTCGATCGTCTGGCGCGTCACCTCGTAGGAGCCGACGACGCCCGAGATGTCCTTCCGCTTATCGGCCTGGAAGATGCCTGCGATCGTCTCGACCGTCTTGGACGTGAACAGCCACATGCGGTCGACCGACTGGCCGGCCGCCACGACCGGCCCGATCGCCCGGGGCGCGGTGCCGGTCTGGAAGCCGAGGTACATGTCGTCGTCCGCCGCGCTGTAGACCGGCTTCAGCCGCAGCGTGCGCTCCACCCCGTCGTTGACGACGACCACCGTGGCGGGCGTCGCGGCGCTGCAGCCGTCGACCGGCTCGCCGGCGCAGCGGTGCGCCCCGATCTCCTCCCGCAGGCGCGGGAAGTCGCCGCGCACGCCGTCGACCGACACGATCTTGTCGCCCATGCGCAGCGCGCCGACCGCGGGCTCGGCGGTCACCCGCTCGACCCTCCCGGTGGGCTCCTGGATCCCGTTGGACCACAGCAGGATCCACAGGATCACGAACGCCAGGAGGATGTTGACCGCGGGCCCGGCGCCGATGACGACGATGCGCTTCCACACCGGCTGGCGGAAGTACGCGCGGTGGGCGATCTCCGGCGGGATCTCCTCCGCCGGGTTCATGCCGGTGATCTTGACGTAGCCGCCGAGCGGGACGGCCCCGACCGCGTACTCGGTCTCGCCGCGCTTGTAGCGCGCGAGCAGCGGCGGGAAGAACAGCGAGAAGCGCTCGACCCGCATGCCGACGGCCTTGGCCGCCGCGAAGTGGCCGAGCTCGTGCAGGATGATGAGCGCGGCGAAGCCGAGGAACGCCAGCAGGAAGCTCATGCGCGGGGGTGGGTGGGAATCAATCCGCCGGCGACCGCGCGGGCCTCGGCGTCGGCCCGGTACAGCGAATCGAAGCCGTGGACGGCCGCGGCGCCGACGCGCTCGAGCGTCGCCTCGATCACCGCCGGGATGCCCATGAACGGCAGCCGCCCGCCCAGGAACGCGTGCACGGCGACCTCGTTGGCGGCGTTGAGCACGCACGGGCCGGTGCCTCCCGCCACGGCCGCGCTCCGGGCGAGCGCCAGGCACGGGAACGCGTCCTCGTCCGGCGGCTCGAACGTCAGCGAGCCGAGCTCGGCGAGGTCGAGCGTGCGAACGGGGACGTCGACCCGGTCGGGGTGGTGCAGCGCGTACGCGATCGGGACGCGCATGTCGGGATGGCCCAGGTGGGCGAGCGCGGCGCCGTCGCAGAGCGTCACGAGGGCATGCACGATCGACTGCGGGTGCACGACGACGTCGATCGCGTCATAGGGCGTGCCGAACAGGTGGTGCGCCTCGATGATCTCGAGGCCCTTGTTCATCAGCGTGGCGGAGTCGATGGTGATCTTGCCGCCCATGTCCCACGTCGGGTGCTTGAGCGCCTCCTCCACGGTGACGCCGTCGAGCTCTGCGCGGGTCCGGCCCCGGAACGGGCCGCCGGACGCGGTGAGCACGAGCTTGTCGATCGTCCCGGCGCGGTCGTGCTCGGCGCCGATGAGCTGGTGCAGCGCGGAGTGCTCGGAGTCGACGGGGATGATCTGCGCGCCGGTGGCCTCGGCGAGCGCGGTCACCAGCTCGCCGCCGACGACCAGCGACTCCTTGTTGGCCAGCGCGAGGTCGATCCCCTCGGTGAGCGCGACGATCGTCGGGCCGAGCCCGGCGGAGCCGACGATCGCGTTGAGCACGAGGTCGGCGTCGGACTGCGCGACCAGCTCGACGAGCCCCTCGGCGCCGCCGAGCACCTCGCCGCCGGTCCACGTCTCGGCGGCACGGGCGGCGGCGTCGGGGTCCGAGAGCGCGATGCGGCGGACGCCGTGCGCCCGGGCCTGCGCGACGAGCGCCTCGTGCGCTGTGCCGGCCGACAGCCCGACGATCTCGAACTCGTCGCCGACCACATCGAGCGCCTGGGTGCCGATCGATCCCGTGGACCCGAGGATCAGGAGTCGCCTCATCGGCGACCCATTGTGGCAACGCGGGGCTAAGGGCCGGATGAATCCGTCCGGGCGAGTGGCCGGATGAACCAGAGGACGGCGATCACGACGGCGATCAGGGCGGGCCAGAACCAGCGCGCCGCGCCGTCGAACAGGTAGTCGGTGATCAGCGAGACCGCGCAGAGGATCGCGAGGGCGAGGAAGACGAGCCCCGCGATCGTCAGCTGGTGGGCGACCTCGATCACGTACTTGCGGTCGCGCTTGTGGAAGCGCAGCCGGTGCGTCGCGGTCGGCGCGATCAGGCACGCCGTGGAGACCGCGGTGCACATCAGCGTCGCGAAGTAGAGGTCCTTCTGGAAGTCGGTGACGCGCTGGAAGCCCTGGGCGAACGGGACGGTCAGCAGGAACGCGAACAGGATCTGCACGCCGGGCAGCGCGACGCGCAGCTCCTGCAGCAGCTCGGCCAACTGGCGTTCGGTGCGTCTGCGTTCGTCGTCGTCGGTCATAGGAGGGCGAGCCAGACGTAGTACCCGGTGACGATCGTGAAGAATGCCGCGTCGAGGCGATCGAGCGCGCCTCCGTGGGCGCCGAACAGCGTGCCCGCGTCCTTGGTCCCGGCGTCGCGCTTGACCGCCGACTCGAGCAGGTCGCCGATCGGGGCCGCCGCGCCCACCGCCGCGCCCAGGATCAGCGCCTCGCCGTGCGTGAGCCAGTCCTGGTAGAGGCCGGCCGCCCAGGTGGCGACGACCGCGGTCAGGAACCCGATTACCAGTCCCTCGACGGTCTTGTTCGGCGAGATCCGCGGCGACAGCTTGCGCGTGCCGAACGAGCGCCCGCCGAGGTAGGCGCCGCTGTCACCGATGAACGTGCCGACGAGGATGTCGACGATGATCCCGTCGCCGTGCGCGGTCCCACGCAAGAGGATGGCGTGGGCGATCGCCATGCCCACCCACACCACGCCCAACGTGGTGATCGAAATGGCCGCGGTAAGCGACGGGCCTTCGCCGCGAGGCGTCGCGATCCCGAGCAGGAACACGAGCGGCACGAACGCGACGAGCGCGAGCAGCACCTGCCGCTCGTCGCCCTCGAGCGCGGCCACGGCCAGCCCGGCGAGCGCGATGAAGCCCGCCAGCTTGACCGGCCGCACGTGCTCGTACATGCGGAACAGCTCGTGCAGGCAGACCCAGCCGAGCACGAGGATGCCGGCGGCGAACACCCAGCCACCCATGACGATGATGAAGATCGCGTAGGCGATCGCCGGGATCGCCGCCACGATGCGCAGCCCCAGATCTGAACCCCCGCGGCGGCGAGGGCGGCGGCGGCGGGTGCTCATCGCCCGCCGAACCGGCGCCGGCGGACCTCGTACTCACCGAGCGCCGCCTCGAAGTCCTCGCGGGAGAAGTCGGGCCACAGGACCTCGGTGAAGTGCAGCTCCGAGTACGCCGACTGCCACAGCAGGTAGTTCGAGAGCCGCTGCTCGCCGCTGGTGCGGATGATCAGGTCCGGGTCGTGCATGTCCGGCGCGTAGAGCAGCGCGCGGAACTCCTCCTCGGTGGAGCCGTCGAACGAGCGCGCGGCGTCGATGATCTCGGCCCGGCCGCCGTAGTTGAACGCCACGAAGAGCGTGATGCGCTCGTTGGCGGCGGTCTTCTCCTCGGCCCAGGCCATCTGCTCGAGCAGCTCGGGGACGACGCCGTCGCGGCGCCCGATGAACCGCATCCGCACTCCCTCCTCGTCGAGCTCGGGGGTCTCGGCGAGGATGCGCTCGGAGAACATCGCCATCAGCGCGGCGACCTCCTCAGGCGGGCGCGACCAGTTCTCGGTCGAGAACGAGTAGACGGTCAGCTCGCGCACGCCGAGGTCGACGGCGTCGCGGAGGCGGGCCTTGACGGTGTCGGCCCCCGCCCGGTGCCCCTCCTCGACGGGCAGGCCGCGTTGCCGGGCCCAGCGTCCGTTGCCATCCGTGATGATGGCGACGTACGAGGCGCTCACACCTCGAGGATCTCTTCTTCCTTGGCCTTGAGGACCGCGTCGAGCTCCTTGACCTTCTCGTCCGTGAGCTTCTGGAGCGATTCCTCGGCGCGATGCTCGTCGTCGGAGCCGGCCTCGCCCGCGTCGCGCAGCTCGCGCAGGTCGTGCATGACGTCGCGGCGGATGTTGCGGATCGCCACGCGGCCCTCCTCGGCGAGGTGCCGGACCACCTTGACGAGCTCCTTGCGGCGCTCCTCGGTGAGCTCGGGCACCTGCAGGCGGATGATCTGGCCGTCGTTGTTGGGCGTGAGCCCGATGTCGGACTCCATGATCGCCCGCTCGATGTTCTTCATCGAGCTCTTGTCGTACGGCTGCACGGTCAGCAGCCGCGCCTCGGGTGCGGACACGGTGGCGAGCTGCTTGAGCGGCGTCTGCGCGCCGTAGTAGTCGACCGTGATGCGGTCGAGCAGCGCCGTGCTCGCACGCCCCGTGCGCACCGAGCCGAACTTGTGCCGGGTCGCGTCCACGGACTTCTCCATGTGCTCCCGGGCGTCTTGAAGCAGTTCGTCGATCATTCCGGTTTCACCAGCGTCCCCACCCGCTCGCCGGAGACTATCCGGTCGATGTTGGACTCGTCGTTCATGTTGAAGACGTTGATCGGGAGGTGGTTGTCCATGCACAGCGACAGCGCTGTCGAGTCCATGACCTTGAGCCCCTGCTGGAGCGCCGCGCGGGCGGTGATCTCGGGGATGAACTCGGCCGTGGGGTCCGTCTTGGGGTCGGCGGTGTAGACGCCCTCCACCCCGTTCTTGGCCATGAGGATGATCTCCGCGTGCATCTCCAGCGCGCGCAGCGCGGCCGCGGTGTCGGAGGTGAAGAACGGGTTGCCGGTGCCGGCCGCGAAGATCACGATGCGGCCCTTCTCGAGGTGGCGCATCGCGCGCCGGCGGATGTACGGCTCGGCGACCTCGGAGATCGTGATCGCCGACAGCACCCGCGTGTGCACGCCCTGCTTCTCGAGCGCGTCCTGGAGCGTGAGCGCGTTCAGGACGATCGCGAGCATGCCCATGTAGTCCGCCGTGGCGCGGTCCATGCCGGCCGCCGCGCCGGCGAGGCCGCGGTAGATGTTGCCCGCCCCGAGCACGACCGAGACCTCGACGCCGCGGTCGCGGACGCTCTTGAGCTGTCTGGCGATCTGCTCGACGGTCTCGGGGTCGGTGCCGAACTCGAGGTCGCCCATCAGCGCCTCGCCCGACAGCTTGACGAGGACGCGCTCGAAGGCGGGCTTGTCCGTCACGCTGCGACCGTCCAGCGGATCACGACCCGACCTGGAAGCGCGCGAAGCGGCGGATGACCACGTTCTCGCCGGTGGTGCCGGCGAGCTCGACGCGCATCTGCTCGATCGTCTTGCCGTCGTACTTGTCGGTGTTGACGTGCGGCTGGCTGAGGAGCACGACCTCCTCGATCCACTTGCGCAGCTTGCCCTCGGCGATCTTCGGGCGCACGTTCTCGGGCTTGTCGGCCGCCTGCTGCTCGAAGATGCGCAGCTCGGCCTCCTTGGCCTCCTCCGGGATGTCCTCCTCGGACACGTAGAGCGTGGTCGGAGAGGCGGCGATGTGCATCGCGACCTCGCGCGCGAAGCCCTGGAAGTCGTCGTTGCGGGCCACGAAGTCGGTGTTGCAGTCGATCTCGACCAGCACGCCGACCTTGCCGCCTCCGTGGATGTAGGACGCGACCGTTCCCTCCGTGGCCTCCCGGCCGCCGACCTTCAGCGCCTTGTCGCCCAGGCGGACGCGCAGGAGCTCGACGGCGGCGTCGAGGTCGCCGTTCGTCTCCTCGAGGGCCCGCTTGCAGTCCATCATGCCCGCGCCGGTGCGGTCGCGGAGCTCCTTGACCATCGTGGCGGTGATCGTGGCGGTCACTGAGTCTCCTCGGTGGTCTCGTCGGTGGTCTCGGGAGCGGGCTTGGCCGGCTTGGCCTTCGCCTTGGCCTTGGCCTTGGCCTTGGGCTTCGCCTTCGGCTTCGGCTTGGGCTCCGGCTCGGCGGCGGCCTCGGGCTCGGCGGGCGGGGCCTCGGGCTCGGCGGCCGGGGCCTCCGGTTCGGCGGCGGCCGGGGCGTCCGTTTCGGCGGCGGCCGGGACCTCAGGCTCGGCGGCGGGCGCCGCGGCCTCAGGCTCGGCGGCCGGGGCCTCCGGTTCGGCGGCGGCCGGGGCCTCAGGCTCGGCGGCCGGGGCCTCCGGCTCGACGGCCGGCGCCGCGGCCTCCGGCTCGGCCGCCGGCGCCGCGGCCTCGGCCGCGGCCTCCGGCTCTGCGGTCGGCGCGCCGGCGGCGGTGTCGCTGGCCGGCGTGCCCTCGCCGGCGGGCGCGCCCGCCTCCTGCGGCACCCGGTCACCCACGTTCGGATCGTGGATCGCCTCCTGGCGGCCGGGGCCGACGTTGCCGGTGGCCGGCATCGCGGGCTCGTCCGCGGCCTGGGCGGCAGCGCCGGCCTCGGCGGACCGGCGGCCCTCGGGCTCGCGGCCGGCCTGCTGGACGGCCTCGGCGACCTGGGCCTCTGCGACGTCTCGCGGCTCGCCCTCGCCCGCGTGGGTCAGCGCCTCGGCGGCGGCGCGCTCCTCGGCCTCGCGGCGGGCCTGCTCCTCGGCCTCGCGGCGGGCGCGCTCCTCCGCCTCGCGACGCGCCTGCTCCTCGGCCTCGCGACGGGCCTGCTCCTCCTCGGCGCGGAACCGCGAGCGGCCCTCGTTCACCACGTCGCCGATCGCCCGCGTGATGAGGTTGCACGCGCGGATGGCATCGTCGTTGCCGGGCACCACGTAGTCGATCCCGTCCGGGTCGCAGTTGGTGTCGACGAGCCCGATGATCGGGATCCGCAGCCGCTGCGCCTCGCGGACCGCGATCGCCTCGGTCTTGAGGTCGACCACGAACATCGCGTCCGGCACGCGCTGCATGTTCTTGACCCCGCCGAGGTTGGCCTGGAGCTTCTCGAGGTCGGCCTCGGCGGACAGCCGCTCGCGCGTGGGCAGCAGCGCGAGCTGGCCCTCGGACGCGTAGCGCTCGAGGTCGTGCAGGCGCTTGATGCGCAGCGAGATCGTCTGGAAGTTCGTGAGCAGGCCGCCGAGCCAGCGGTGGTTGACGTACGGCTGACCGGCCGCTTCGGCGATCTCCTTGATCCCGTCGCGGGCCTGCTTCTTGGTGCCCACGAAGAGCACGGTCCCGCCCCGGTGGGCGATGCCGGAGGCGAAGTTCTGCGCCTGCGCGAGCAGCTGCTCGGTCTTGAGCAGATCGATGATGTAGATCCCGCCGCGCTCGCCGTGGATGAAGCGGCGCATCTTCGGGTTCCAGCGGCGCGTCTGGTGGCCGAAGTGCACGCCGGCCTCCAGCAGCTCTCTGATTCCTACCTGAGCCACGGACAACTCCCTTGTGTGGATGTGGAGTGCAGCCCGGGCGATCGAGGCTCACGGACCCGGCGCAGTGCCGGGCAGGGCCGCGGACTCGGGACGGTTGAAGAGGCCGCCCGGGGTCGATGTACAGATCGCGAACCAGTTTACGAAAGTTCTACGGAGATGCTCCGTTTACGCCGATGCGGGCCGGCCCTCCCTTCCCCTACCTCCGGTGGACCGGCCCGCCATTTCCAGCGCAGGCTGCAGGTCGGCCGGGAGCGGAGACCGAACATCGATCTCCGCTCCCGTCGCCGGATGCCGGAACGCGAGCCGCTCGGCGTGGAGGAACTGACGCGGCAGTCCGAGCGCGCCTGCGCGCCCGTATTCGGGGTCGCCGGCCACCGGGTGGCCGATCGCGAGCAGGTGGGCGCGGATCTGGTGCGTGCGCCCCGTCTCGAGCCGCACGCGCAGCAGCGTGAAGCCGTCGAAGACCTCCTCGGTCTCGAAGTGCGTGACCGCCTCGCGCGGCTCGTCGGTGTCGGCCGAGACGCGCGTGCGCACGCGCCGGTCCCGGCCGATCGGCGCGTCGATCGTCCCCGCGCGCGCCGCGGGGCGCCCCTCCACCAGCGCCAGGTACTCGCGCGTGATCTCGCGCCGCCGCAGCATGTCCTTGAGCGCCGCGTACGTCGGCTCCGTGCGGGCGACGACGAGCAGGCCGGACGTGTCGCGGTCGAGCCGGTGCACGATCCCCTGCCGCCGCGGGTCGTCGCCCCCCGCCGCGCGCCCGGAGAGCGCCTGCGCGAGCGTGCCCGCGCGATGCCCGCGCGCCGGGTGCACGACCACGCCCGCCGGCTTGTCCACCACCAGCAGGTGCTCGTCCTCATAGGCGACCGCGAACGTGGCGTCCGGCACCTCGGGCTCCTGCACCTCCGGCGCGCGCCCCACCTCCACGCGCTCCCCCGCCGCCACCGTGTGCCGCTTGGGCCGCGCCACGCCGTCGACGAGCACGAGCCCCGCGTCGATGAGCCGCTGGGCGGCCGCGCGCGACCCGGCGGCCGACGCGAGGAAGACGTCGAGGCGCTCGCCGGCTGCGTCCGGCCCGACGATCAGCTCACCGGCGTCCACGGCGCGGCGGTCCCTCGAGCACGTACAGCAGCGTCAGCACCCCGAACGTGATCGCCATGTCGGCGACGTTGAACGCCGGCCACGCCGGGAGGTCGATGAAGTCGGTCACCGCCCCCTCGCGCGCGCGGTCGATCAGGTTGCCGGTGGCGCCGCCGATCAGGAGCCCGGTCGGGAGCCACACCAGCGGGCGGTCGCGGTGGCGGGCGAAGAAGACCAGCAGCGCCGCCAGCGCGGCGAGCGCGAACAGCACGAGCAGCACGCCGCCGCCCGAGAACATGCCGAACGCGATCCCGCGGTTGCGAACGTTGACGATCTGGATGCCGAGCACGAAGTCGACCGCGTCGCCGCGCTCGATCGTGGACCGCACGAGCGCCTTGACGGCCTGATCGGCGGCCACGGTGGCGACCGCCACCACCGCGGCCCGGCCTCCCGGCCCCATCAGCCCGGATCGACCAGGCCCACGATGATCCCGCCGACGATCCGGAGCACCAGCAGCGCCACGATCGGCGTGAGGTCCAGCGGGCCGACCCGCAGCGGCAGCGCCCGGAACAGCCGCAGGTAGGGCTCGGTGACGTCGCGCAGGAAGTCGAGCACGGCGTTCAGCGCGCGCGAGTACGGGACCCGGACGCCCATCGCGAACACGAACGACGCGATCACCCACGCGATGACGATGATCGTGTAGACCCAGATCAGCGCGGAGAGGAACTGCGCGATCTGCTCCCGGGCCTCCACGTCAGGCCCCCACCACGTCGTCCATCGCGCTCGCGAACGCGGCCCGGACGCCGCCGCGCTCGAGCGCCGCCAGCCCTCGCGCGGTGGTGCCGCCCGGCGACGCGACCTCGCGCCGCATGCCGAGCGTGTCGCGGGTCCGCAGAAGCTCGGCGGAGCCCACCATCGTCTCGCGCACCAGCGTGGCGGCCAGCGCGGCCGGCATCCCGGCCTTCACGGCGGCATCGACCCACGCCTCCACCAGCAACGCCCAGTAGGCCGGCCCGACCCCCGAGCACGCACCGGCGACGCTCATCAGCCGCTCCGGCACGTCGACCACGGTCCCCACGCGCTCGAACAGGTCGCGGACCCGTGCCCGCAGATCTCCGTCCTCCTGGGCGTCGGCCTCGGCGAACGCGAGCACGCCGCGGCGCACCTGCACCGCGGTGTTGGGCTCGATCCGGAACACCGGCACGCCCGGGTAGGCGGACCGCACGTCGGCCTGACCCGTCCGCGCGAGCAACGACACGACGGCCTTCGTCGCTCCGGCCGCCTCCCACGCCACCTCGGCGAGCTGCGCGGGCTTGTGGGCGAGGATCACGAGGTCGGCGCGCTCGGCCAGCTCGCGGTTGGTGGCGAGCGCCTCGCCGCCGAGCTCGTCGGCCAGTGCCTGGGCGCGGCCGGAGCCCGAGTCCGTGCACAGCACGGGGTCGCCCCAGCCGAGGGCGAGGGCCCGAGCCATGTTGCCTGCGCCGATGAAACCGACCTGCATCGCGCCCGAAGGTTATGCGGCGCGGCTCAGGATTGGTTGAAGAAGCCCTTCTCGATCAGCCGCGCGCGCTCCTCCGCGGAGACCTCGACGTTGCGCGGCGTGAGCAGGAACACCTTGTCGGCGATCCGCTGCATGCCGCCGTCGAGCGCGTAGGTGAGCCCGGACGCGAAGTCGATCAGGCGCTTCGAGAGGTCGGTGTCCGACTGCTGGAGGTTCAGGATCACCGGGATCGAGTCCTTGAACTTGTCCGCCACGTCCTGGGCGTCGTTGAAGGACTTGGGGATCACGAGGTGCACGCGGACGTCGCCGCGGCCGCCGTTGGCGGGTGGCGGGGCGACCGAGCGCAGCGTCGCCGTGCGCCGCTCGGACGGTGACTCGTCGGCGAAGATGTCGTCGATGTCGTCGCGCCGGCGGCGCGACGTCAGGCGGCGGACGTTGGGGCGCTCGCGGTACCGGCTTTCGAGCTCCTCCTCAGGCTCGCGATCGTCGACCGGCTCCTCCTCGTAGGGGTCGCGGTCCTCGGCCAGGCCGAAGTAGACGAGTGTGCGATGCCAGGTGTCGCGGAAGGCCATGCGCGGGAGGGGTTCGCGGCAGGGCGTGATTTCCCTGCTTGTACGCAGTCTACGCGTACAAGCTCGTCCCCAATCGTACGATCGTGGCGCCCTCGTCCGCGGCGACTCGGTAGTCCTGCGACGTGCCCATGGACAGCTCGCGCAGGCCGTGCTCCCGGGCGAGCTCGCGGAGCGCGGCAAAGTACGGCCGGCTGGCGTCGGGATCCACGGCGGGAGGCGGCATCGTCATCAACCCCACCACGCGGACCGGGCACCGCTCGATGAACGCACCCAGGTCGTCCGGCGCGATCCCCGCCTTGCCCTCCTCGCCGGCGGTGTTGACCTCGACCAGCACCTCGGTCCCGGCGTCGCCGTGCTTGGCGAGCTGCCGGAGCGCGGAGTCCGACGCGACGGAGTGGATCAGCTCGACGTGCGGGAGGATCTGCTTGACCTTGCGGCTCTGGAGCTGGCCGATGAAGTGCCAGCGGAACTCAGGATGGGCCGCCGCCTTGGCCTCCAGGTCCTGCGCCCGGTTCTCGCCGACGAGCTCGACCCCGGCGTCCGCGAGGGCGGCGAGCTCCTCCAGCGGGACGTACTTGACGGCCGCGAGCACCTGGACGCCGTCCGGCAGCTCCTCGCGAACGCGCGCGAGGTTCTCGCGGACGCGCCCCGCGTCGATGCCCGTGATCAGCTCCGCCACACGATCCCCGCCTGGCGGCCGGTCACGCCGCCGTCGCGACGGTGGGAGAAGAACAGGCCGAACCAGCACATCGTGCACAGCTCGATGTCGTGCACGTCGGTCGCGCCGGCCTCGGCGAGCTCGGCCCGGATGACGGCCGGCAGGTCCAGGTTCTGCCCCCGCCGGGCGTCGTAGCCCTCGAACGCCGCGTGCACCTCCTCGCCCACCTCGTAGCAGCACGCCCGCACGCCCGGGCCGATGAGCGCGGTGATCGGCCCCTCACCGCCGACCTCGCGCAGGGCGGCGACGCCCTCGCGGACGATCCCCGCCGAGACCCCGCGCCACCCGCAGTGCACGGCGGCCACGGCGCCCTCGGCGGCGAGCAGGACCGGCGTGCAGTCGGCGACGAACACAAGCGCGGGATGGCCCTCGAGCGCGGTCGCCTGGCCGTCCTCCTCGGCTGGCGGCCGGGCCGCGCCGGGCGCCTCGGTGGCGCGGCGCACCGTGGCGCCGTGCACCTGCTTCCCGTACAGGAAGTGCTCGCGCGGCCGGCCCGTGAGGGCGGCGACGCGCTCGCGGTTCTCGTCGACGTTGGCTCCGTCGTCGGCGGTCAGGCGCCCGAGGTTGAGCGAGGCGAACGGGCCGGTCGAGACGCCACCCCTCCGGGTGGTGAACAGCGCGCGAGCACCGGGCAGATCGGCGGCGATGTGATCGTCCTTCCAGCGGAACGGCGCGTGGAGCTGCGGGAGCGAGGCGATCGCCATACGCTCATCCTACGGCCGCCGCCAGCTGCTCCTCGCGGCTCGCGGCGCGGCCCTCGAGCATCGCTCGGGTGGCGCGATCGAGCGCCTCGCCGACCGCCGGGCCCGACAGCCCCGCGGCGACGACGTCGTTGCCGTCGATCTCCAGGCGGCGGTGGCGGACGTCCTCGAGCCAGCGCCGCGCCGCCTCGGCGTCGCCGCGGGCGCCAGCAACGGCCACGGCCTCGGGCGGCTCGCGCCGGAACCGCTCCCACAGCTCGACGTCGGTTCCCGCGGCCGCAGGCTCGACCGCCGCCGCCCGCGCCACGACGTCGCGGTCGTGGGCGGGGAACGCGAGGCGGTCGAGCATCGGGGCCACGTCGCCGCCCCCCAGCGACGCCGCCAGCGCGGCCAGGCCGCCGGGCCCCAGCTCGTGCGCCACCGCGATCGTCCGCTCGTCGGGGGCGAAGGAGTCCCCGAGCAGCGCCCGGCCCAGCCCGTTGCGCACGAGCGCCAGCAGCGCCGCGGGCTGGGGCTCGCGCAGCAGCAGGCGCAGCTCGGCGCCGAGCCGCGAGCCCGTCACGGTCCGCAGCGCGCCGCCGGCGATCGCCTCCGCCGCCAGCCGGTCCGTGCGCTCCTCCGGCTCGAACCCGAGCCGGGCGCCGTAGCGGGCCAGGCGCAGCAGCCGCGTGGGGTCGTCGAGGAACGAGCCGTCGTGCAGCACGCGCAGCCGCCGCGCGTCCAGGTCGTCGCTCGCCTGCGGATGCCAGATCAGCTCGCCGTCGGCCAGGTGCAGCGCGATCGCGTTGACCGTGAAGTCACGCCGCTCGAGGTCCTCGCGCAGCGACGCGCCGAGCTCGACCGTCGGGAGTGCCCCCGGCCGCTCGTAGTGCTCGCGGCGCGCGCTCGTGAGATCGAACGTCGCGCCCGGGAGCTGCACCGTCGCGGTGCCGAACCGCTCGTGCGCAACGACACGACCGCCGGTACGGCGCGCCACCGCGATCGCGTCGCCCTCGACGACGAAGTCGAGCTCGTGCGGATCGCGGCCCAGCAGCAGGTCGCGAACAGCGCCGCCGACCACGTAGACGGCGTCCTCGCCGTCCAGCGCGGCGACGGCGGGCGGGCGCCCGAGGCGTTCCAGCAGGTCCACGAGCCGCATCTTGGCGCGTGGCTACCCTCCTTGTGATGTCGTCGGAGCGTCCACGCTGGTACCGGCGGCGGATCGTCATCGTTCTTGGGACCCTCCTGGCGGTGCTCGTGAGCGCCGCCGCTGTCTTCGCCCTCACCCGCCCGGGTGACGTCTTCAACCGCGATGTCGAGTTCCGCGCCGAGGAATCCCCGACCACCGTTCCCACGCCGGAACCGGAGAAGCCGGGCGGCAAGAAGCGGCCGCGCAGACCGCTGGCGGGCTTCAAGTGGCCGGCCTACGGCTACTCGACCGACCGCCGGCGCTACCTACCGGCCGAATGGAAGGTGCGGCCGCCGTACAAGAAGGACTGGGGCCGCCAGTTCGGCGTGCTGCTCGAGTTCCCGCCGATCATCGTCGGCAACCGCCTCTACACGGTCACCAACAGCGGCAACGTGGTCTGCCTCAACCGCACGACCGGCAAGAAGGTCTGGTCGCGCGATCTGGGATACCTCGCCGCCTCCTCCCCGGCCTACGGCGACAGGAAGATCTACGTCACGATCCTCGAGCGCTCGAAGGGCGGCCCGGGGCGCGTCGTGGCGCTCGGCGCGCTGAAGGGCTGGATGAAGTGGTCGAAGCCCCTGGCGAGCCGCACCGAGTCCTCCCCGGTCTACGAGGACGGCCGGGTCTACTTCGGGTCCGAGGACGGGACCCTGTACTCGATGAGCGGCGACACCGGCGCCACGCAGTGGCGCTTCCACGCCAACGGCGCCATCAAGGGCGGTCCCGCGCTGAACGAGGGCAAGCTCTACTTCGGGACCTACGGCGGCGCCGTGTACGCCGTCGGCGCCAAGACGGGCAAGCAGGTGTGGCGGACGGGCACCAGCGGCGCCAACTTCGGCCTCACCTCCGGCAACTTCTACGCCACCCCGGCAGTCGCGTACGGCCGCGTCTTCATCGGCAACACCGACGGCAATATGTACTCGTTCGGCGCCGACGAGGGCAAGCTCGCATGGCGCCGGGGGACCGGGTCGTACGTCTACGCCTCCCCCGCCGTCGCCCAGGTCCGCGGCATGCGCGAGCCGGCCGTGTTCTTCGGCAGCTACGACGGCACGTTCTACGCGCTCGACGCGCGGTCCGGCGCGACCCGCTGGACGTACCGCGAGGGCGGGAAGATCTCCGGCGGCGCGACCGTGATCGGGGACATCGTCTACTACTCGAACTGGGGCCAGCGCGACACGACCGGTCTGTGGGCGAAGTCCGGCGAGGTCGCGTGGAAGAACAGCGCGGGCGCGTTCAACCCCGTCGTCTCGGACGGCCAGAGCGTCTACCTGACCGGCTTCTCGTCGATCAGCGCCTACCTGCCCAAGACCGCCGCCGAGGAGAAGGCGACGCGCGAGCGGAGGGCCAAGAAGGCGGCCGAGGCCCGGGCCGCGAAGAAGCGCAAGGCGGCCAAGCGGCGGGCCGCGGCGAAGCGAAAGGCCGCGAAGAAGCGCGAGCAGCGGCGCAAGGGTGGCTGAGGCGCGCGGCGGGACGAACTTCGGGCATGTAGCGAGGCAGGCTCGACGCCGAGTGCTCACTTTTCGCCCCCAGAGGTCGAAAACTGGACACTCGGCGGTCGAGTGATCGGTTAGTGGGCCTCAGGCGTATTAACTGAGCACTCGGCGCGGCCGGCTCCCCCGCTCCCCCACCCAGCGCAGTTGAAGTTCATCCCTCAAGGGCGCACGACAACGCCCGCGTCGCGCAGCGCGGCACGGACTTCGGGGATCGTGTACTCCCCGTAATGGAAGATCGACGCGCAGAGCACCGCGTCGGCGCCGGCGTCGAGCCCTTCGACGAGGTGGGCCGGCTCGCCGGCGCCGCCTGAGGCGATGACCGGCACGTCGACCGCGTCGGCGATCGCGCGCACGAGCTCGAGGTCGTAGCCGTCCTTGGTCCCGTCGCGGTCCATCGACGTGAGCATGATCTCCCCCGCTCCCCGCTCGACGCCCTCGCGCGCCCAGGCCACAGCGTCCCGCCCCGTCGGGGTCCGGCCGCCCGCCACGTAGACCTCGAAGCCGTCCTCGCGGCGCTTGGCGTCGATCGCCAGCACCACGCACTGGGCGCCGAGCACGTCGGCGAGCTCGGACACCAGCTCGGACCGCGCCACGGCGGCGGAGTTGACCGCCACCTTGTCGGCCCCCGCGTCGAGCACCGCCTGCGCGTCGTCCAGCTCGCGCACGCCGCCGCCGATCGTGAACGGCACGAACACCTCGTCCGCCGCGCGACGGGCCAGCTCGACGACGGTCGCGCGCTTGTCCGACGTCGCCGTGATGTCGAGGAAGATCAGCTCGTCGGCGCCGGTGGCGTCGTAGTGTGCGGCGAGCTCGACGGGGTCGCCGGCGTCGCGGATGTCGATGAACCGCGTGCCCTTGACCACGCGCCCGCCGTCGACGTCCATGCACGGGATGATCCGCTTGTAGTGCATCAGGCCGCCGCGTCGAGCGCCGCCTGGCCCTCGGCGATGGTGAACCGCTGCTCGTAGAGCGCCTTGCCGACGATCACGCCGGCCAGGTTGACCTGCCGCAGCCGGGCCAGCGCCACCAGGTCCTCTCGCCGGCCGATGCCACCCGAGTACAGGAACCGGCCGCGCACCGTGTGCGCGATTTCCGCGACCTCCTTCGGATCCGGGCCTTCGAGCTTCCCGTCGCGGTCCACGTTGGTGTAGACGAACGACGCGACGCCACGGTCGTGGAGGTGATGGATGGCGTCGGCGGCCGGCAGCTCGGTGGTCTGGGTCCAGCCCGCGGTGGAGATCCGGCCGTCGCGGACGTCGACCGACACGACGATGCGGGGCCCCCACGTGGAGAGGATCTCGTCGAGGAAGTCGACGTCGCGGAACGCGGCGGTCCCGACGATCGCCCGCTCGGCGCCGGCTCGCAGGGCATCGCGCACGGCGTCGACCGTCCGCAGGCCGCCGCCGTACTGGACCGGGACGCCGGTGCCCTGGACGATCCGGCGCAGATGCTCGATCGAACGCGGCTCGCCGTGCTTGGCGCCGTCGAGGTCGACGACGTGCAGGTAGCGGGCGCCGGCGTCGACCCAGCTCTGCGCGGCGTCCAGCGGGTCGTCGTGGTACGTCGTGGCATCCTCGAAGCGGCCCTGGACGAGCCGCACGGCGCGGTCGTCGAGGATGTCGATGGCCGGGTAGAGGATCACGCGGCCACACCCACGCGAGCGAAGTTGCGCAGCAGCGCCAGCCCGTCGCGCGAGGACTTCTCCGGGTGGAACTGGACGCCCATCACGTTGCCCCGCTCGACGATCGAGACGAACCGCTCGCCGTACTCGCCCCGGCCGACGACGTCGTCGGCGTTCGCGGGCTCGGGGGCGAGCGAGTGCACGTGGTAGAAAGCCGCCGCCTCGCCGAGCCCGTCGGTCAGCGCCGACGGGCGCTCGAACGTGACGAGGTTCCAGCCGATGTGCGGGATGCGCGGCGCTCGCAGCGCCGTCACGCGCCCGGGCAGCAGGCCGAGGCCGATCGCCCCCTCGTGCTCGTCGGAGGCCTCGAACAGCAGCTGCATGCCCAGGCACAGCCCGAGCACGGGCACGCCGGCCTCCGCGCGCTCGCGGATGAGCTCGTCGAGCCCGGCCGCACGGAAGCGGCGCATCGCCTCCGGGAACGCGCCCACGCCGGGGACGACGATGCCGCCGGCCTCGCGGATCGTGGCGTGGTCGCCGGTCAGCCGCGGCTCGGCGCCGACGTGCTCGAGCGCCTTCTCGACGCTGCGCCGGTTGCCCATGCCGTAGTCGACGATCGCGATCACGTCAGCGTGCCCTTCGTGGACGGCACGCCGCTCTCGGTGGGATCGACGGCGACCGCCGCCCGCAGCGCGCGGGCGAACGCCTTGAAGCACGCCTCGATCATGTGGTGGGCGTTGGTGCCGGCCTGCAGCTCGAGGTGGAGCGTCAGGCGCGCCGCCGAGGCGACGGCGCGGAAGAACTCCTCCGCGACCTCGTGCTCGAAGCCCGCGATGTCGCCCGCCGGCAGCCGGTCGAAGCCCTCGATCGAGGCGAACGGGCGGCCCGAGACGTCGATCGCGCACTGCGCGCGCGCCTCGTCCATCGGCACCACCGCATGGCCGTAGCGCACGATCCCGGCGCGGTCGCCGAGCGCGCGGTCGAGCGCCTGGCCGAGGACGATCCCGGTGTCCTCGACCGTGTGGTGGGCACCGGTCTGGAGGTCGCCGGTGACCTCGACGTCGAGGTCGAAGCGGCCGTGGCGTGCGACCAGGTCGAGCATGTGGTCGAGGAAGCCGACGCCCGTGCTGCGGGAGCCGGCGCCGGTGCCGTCGAGGCCGAGCGTGAGCTTGACGTCGGTCTCGCCGGTGGTGCGGGTGATCTCTGCCGTGCGCGTCATCGGGACGGACGATTCTCCCGGATCTCCATCGATGCGGCGTGGTGCTCGAAGCCCTCGGCGCGCGCGATCGGCGCTCCGGCGCGCGCGAGCGCGGCCGCCGCCGGCCCGATGCGGACCTCCGCCATGCGGCGCCGGAAGTGGCGGGCGGAGAGGCCGGAGGCGAACCGCGCGGCGCCGTCGGTGGGCAGCGTGTGGTTCGAACCCGCCACGTAGTCGCCGAACGCGGTGCCGGACTCGATCCCGACGAACAGGCAGCCGGCGTTGCGGACCCGCGGCGCGAGCTGTTCTGCCGCCTCGCCCGCGAGCTGCAGGTGCTCGGGCGCCAGAGCCTCGGCGAACGCGAGCGCGGACTCGAGGTCGGCCCGCACGGTGACGCCGACCTCCAGCGCGTCCAGCAGGGCCTCGTCGTCGCTCACGGCAACGACCAGCGAGCCCTCGCCGTGCTCGGCCTGCGCCATCAGGTCGAGCCGCAGCGGCTCCGGATCGGCGCCGGCGCTCGCGATGATCGTGAGGTCGCTGGGGCCGGCGAAGCCGTCGATGCCGACGATCCCGAAGACCTGGCGCTTGGCCTCCTGGACCCACAGGCTGCCGGGCCCGACGATCACGTCGACGGGCCGGATCGTCTCGGTGCCGTAGGCGAGCGCGGCGATCGCCTGCGCGCCGCCCATGCGGTAGACCTCGTCGGCCCCGCACAGAGCGGCGGCGGCGAGGATCGTCGGGTGCCCGGGCGCGGCCACGACGACCTCGTCGACGCCCGCGGCACGAGCGGTGACGGCGCCCATGATCACCGAGGACGGGTACGGGTGGCGGCCGCCGGGCGCGTAGACGGCGGCGCGGCGCACCGGGACCTCGCGCAGACGCACGGTCTGCCCTTCCGGGAGCGAGACCTCCGCCTCGGGATCCACGCCCGCCTCCGCGACGGCGCGGACGTTCGCCGCCGCGCGCTTCAGGCCCGCGCGAACGTCGGGGTCGAGCCCTTCGAGCGCCCGCTCGAGCTCGTCACGGCCCACCACGGTCGGGCTGCCGTCGCCGAACCTGGCTTCGTACTCGCGCAGCGCCTCGTCGCCCCGCTGGCGCACCGCCTCGAGGATCGGGGCGACGTCGACGGTCTCGGCGATCGATCGCCTCACGCGACCGGCGACGGCGGCCGCGGTCTCCACCGTGCACTCAAGCCGCACGGATGCGCTCCACCAGCCGGTCGATCGCCGCGGCCTTGAGCTTGTGGGCGACGGGATTGGCGATCAGGCGGGCGGTCGAGGCGGCGATCTCCTCGCGGATCACGAGGCCGTTCTCGCGCAGCGTGGTCCCGGTCGCCGTGAGGTCGACGATCCCCTCGACGAGCCCTGCGAGCGGCGCGAGCTCGACCGAGCCCTTGACCTCGACGATCTCCGCCTGGCGCCCGGTCCGCTCGAAGTAGCGCGCCGCGATCCGCGGGTACTTCGTCGCCACCCGCATCACGCCGAGCCGGCGCAAGGCCTCGGCCGCGGGGTTCTCCCCCTCGACGGTCGCGAACACCATCCGGCACGGCCCGAAGCCGAGGTCGAGCAGCTCGTACACCTCGCGCTCGGACTGCTCGGACAGCACGTCCTTCCCGGTGATCCCGATGTCGGCCGCGCCGGCCTCCACGTAGATCGGCACGTCCGACGGGCGCATCGTCACCAGCCCGGCGCCCTCGAACAGCAGCTTGCGGTCGTTGGCGCGCACCTCGGCGGTGTCGACGCCGAGGCGGTCGAGCAGGTCGAGCGTCTCCGGCATCAGCGCGCCGCGCGGAACGGCCAGCCGCAGACTTTCGAGGCTCATCGCCCCTCGCCCACGCGCGCCATGTGCAGCCGCTCGACGGCCAGCGCCCAGCCGCAGGCCGGCAGGTCGCGGCCGAAGCGGCCGAGCAGGTCGTCGTAGCGGCCGCCGCCGCCGATCGGCGTCCCGAGGGCGGCGTCGTAGACCTCGAAGACCGCGCCGGTGTAGTAGTCGAGGTCGCGGATCAGGCCGAGGTCGAAGATCACCCGATCTGCCGTTTCGGGCGCCAGGAGGTCATGGACTGCGAGCAGATCGGCTGCCTCCGGGATCCCCTCCAGCACCTCGACGCCGCCGCGCAGCTGCGGCACGCGCACGAGCTCCTCGTGCCAGTGCGCCTCGACCTCCCGCTCGAGTCCGACGAAGTCGCGCGTGACCAGCTCGTGCAGGATCTGCGGCCGCGCGCCCGCGGGCACCTCGAGCCGGTCGAGCAGCCGCCGGTACAGCGACGCGTCGCCGAGCCCGATCCGGTAGTTCTCCAGCCCGGCCGCGTCGAGCCCGGCGGACAGGACGCTCAGGGCCTCGGCGGTGCCCTCCGGCCCGGGAGCGCCGAGCAGCTCGAGCCCGGCCTGGAGCACCTCGCGCGCGTGGCCGCGCTGGGGCCGCACGGACCGGTACGCATGGGCGAAGTAGCAGAAGCGCAGCGGCGGCTCGGCGCTCGCATACCGGGTCGCCACCACGCGCGCGATCGGGATCGTCATGTCCGACCGCAGGACGAGCACGTCGCCGTGCTCGTCGAACAGCTTGTAGGCGGCGCCGGCGGCCGCGGGATCGCCCCGCGTGAGCACGGCCTCGTACTCCAGCGCAGGCGTCGCGATCTCGCCGTAGCCGGAGGATTCGAACACGCCCCGGATCGCCTCGGTGATCGCGCGCAGCTCGCGCATCTCGTCCGGCAGGACGTCGCGCGTGCCGCTGGGGATGGGGTGGATCACGTCCCGACGCGCTCGATCCGCGCCCCGAGCGCTCCCAGTCGCTCGTCGATCCGTTCGTACCCCCGGTCGATCTGCTGGACGTTGTGGATCTCGCTCGTGCCCTCGGCGCACAGCGCCGCGATCAGCTTGGCCATGCCGGCGCGGATGTCGGGCGACGAGAGGCGCTGGCCGCGGAGGCGGCGGGGGCCGATGATGATGGCGCGGTGCGGGTCGCAGATCGTGATCTCCGCCCCCATCGTGATCAGCTCGTCGACGAAGAACAGGCGGTTCTCGAACATCTTCTCGAAGATGAGCACCGAGCCCCGCGACTGGGTCGCGAGCGCGACCGCGATGCTGGTCAGGTCGGCCGGGAACGCCGGCCACGGCCCGTCCTCGACCTTGGACTGGTAGTCGCCGGCGTCGCGCTCGACCACGAGCTCCTGGCCGCCGGGCACGACGATGTCGTCGCCGTCGAGCTCGGTGCGCAGGCCCAGCCGCTGGAAGACCATGCGGATCATCCGCATGTCGTCGGGGATGCAGCCCTCGATGCGCAGCTCGCCGCCGGTCACCCCCGCGAGCGCCATGAACGACGCGATCTCGATGTGATCGGGCGTGACGGTGTGTTCGCAGCCGCCGAGCGAGCCCATCCCATGGACCTGCATGACGTTGGACCCGATGCCCTCGATCGCGGCGCCCATCTTGTTCAGCATCCGCGCCACGTCCTGCACGTGCGGCTCCGATGCGGCGTTCCGGATCACGGTCGTGCCGTCGATCATCGCCGACGCCATCAGCGCGTTCTCGGTGCCCATCACCGAGGGCTCGTCCATCAGGAAGTCGCACGCGCTGAGGCCTCCGTTGGCGGTGATGCGAACGTCGCGGCCGTGCTCGACGGTGGCACCGAGGGCGCGGAAGGCGTCGAGGTGGGGGTCGAGCCGGCGGCGGCCGATGACGTCGCCGCCCGGCGGCGGCATGAGCGCGCTACCGAAGCGGCCGAGCAGCGGGCCGGCGGCCAGGAAGGACGCCCGGATGCGCTCCGCCAGCGGCGCGCTCAGCTCCGTGCCCTTCACGTCGTCGGCCTGCAGCGAGACCGTGTTCTCGGCCTTCCACTCGATCTTCACGCCGAGATCGGCCAGCAGGTCGAGCATGGCCTCGACGTCGCGGATCCGCGGGACGTTGTGGAGCACGACCCGCTGGTCGGTCAGCAGGCTGCACGCGAGCAGCGGCAGCGCGGCGTTCTTGTTGCCGGCGGGCACGATCGTGCCGGACAGCGGCACCCCGCCCTCGATCAGGAGCTTTTCCATGAGCGTGGAGGGGCTCGGGCCCCGAGGCTGGGCTAGGGTAACAGCCATGTCAGAGCCTCTTTCGCGCGATCAGGCCTGGGACCTGTTCCGGTCCTGGACCGAGTCCGAGTCCCTGCGCCGGCACGTGCTCGCCGTCGAGGCTGCGATGCGCGCCTATGCGCGGAAGTTCGGCGAGGACGAGGAGACGTGGGGCCTGGTCGGGATGCTGCATGACCTCGACTACGAGCGTTACCCCGACCTCGAGACGGGCCACCCGCGGATGGCGCTGGAGGAGCTCGAGCGGCAGGGCTTCTCGCCGGAGTTCGTGCGCGCGGTGGCGTCCCACGCCGACTTCCTGGAGGTCCCGCGCGAGACGGCGATGGAGAAGACGCTGTACGCGGTCGACGAGCTCTCGGGGTTCGTGATGGCGTGCGCCTACGTCCGCCCCGAGGGCATCCACGGGATGACCCCCAAGTCGGTCAAGAAGAAGATGAAGACGCCGGCGTTCGCCGCCGCGGTGGACCGCGACGCGATGCGCGAGGGCGCCGACGAGCTCGGCGTCGACTTCGACGAGCATCTCGCGTTCGTCATCGCGGCTTTGGACGATCGGGCGGCCGAGCTGGGGCTCGCGGGCCGGGGGGCGCCGGCCTGATGCTTCGCGTGGTGGTCCTCGAGGGCGACGAGACCGGGCAGGAGCTGCTCGACGCCGCCCTGCGCGTGCTCGAGCCCGACGTGCTCGGCATGGAGATCGAGCAGCAGCGCTTCGACCTGTCGCTGCAAAAGCGCCGTGAGACCGGGAACGAGGTGGTGCTGGAGGCCGCGCGGGCCGTGCGCGAGGCCGGCTTCGGCATCAAGGCCGCGACGATCACGCCGGAGGGCAAGGACGACGTCGGCTCGCCGAACCGGATCCTGCGCGAGGAGGTCGGCGGCAAGGTGATCGTCCGCACCGGACGGCGGATCCCGGGCGTGGTGGGGCCGGTCTCCGGGGTCTTCCACCCGATCGCGGTGGTGCGGATGGCGATCGAGGACGCCTATGGCGCCAAGCAGTGGCGCGAGGGCTCCGGTCTGGATGAGGTCGCGTATCGGACGGAGAAGGTCACGCGCTCGACGTGCCGAGCGGTGTCGGAGTACGCGTTCCAGATCGCGGAGCGCATGGGCGCGAAGGTCTATGGCGGGCCCAAGTGGACGGTCTCCCCCGTGTACGAGGGCATGCTCAAGGAGGAGATGGACGAGGCGGCTTCGCGGCATCCCGACGTCGAGTACCAGCCGGTGCTGATCGACGCGACCTACGCGGGGCTGTTGACGGGCGCCGCGGAGACGCCGTTGGTGATCCCGGCGTTGAACCGCGACGGCGACTGCCTGTCCGACATGGTGCTGCCGATGTTCGGCTCGATCGCGGGCGCCGAGTCGGTGCTGCTGGCGTTCGACGACGACTACGACGTCGACGTGGCGATGGCCGAGGCGCCGCACGGCACCGCGCCTTCGTTGATGGGCAAGGATTTGGCGAACCCGATGGCGATGCTGCTGGCGTGCGGGGCGGTCCTGTCGTACGCGGCGGCGGGCGGGTATGCAGGCGCGGAGCGAGCCTCGCGCGCGATCTACGAGGGCGTGCTGGAGACGGTCGCGACGGGAACGCGGACGATCGACCTCGGCGGCCCCGCGACGACCACCGAGTTCACCGACGCGGTGGTCGAGAAGGTGCGCACCAAGGTCGACGTCTGGTCATCGCTCGGCACGCGCTGAGCGCCGGCGCGCGTAGAGCATGCGCTGGACGGCCAGCACGAGCGTGCCGGCCACGAGGATCGAGGCGAGATTGAGGCCCAGCTGGGCCATCGAGCCGGTCCAGCCGTCCTGGTCGCCGTAGGCGGCGGCGACCCCGATGTTGGCCGCGGCGGGGACGGTGGTGACGCTGATGAGAACGCCGATCAGGGCCCCGGACTTCGCGGTCGAGAGCGAGAGCATCCCCGCCGCGCCGGCGCAGAGGGCGACGATCACCGTGAACGCGTCAGGGCTCGAGATCAGGTTCGCGATCCCGTGGTTCTCGGCCGTGAACTCCTCCGGGGTGAGGTCGGTGGCCTTGAAGATGAGGCTGGTTACGTAGACGGCCGCGATCGCGAGCGGGAAGCCGACGGCGAGCGCGATCCCGGAGCGGATCGCGAGGTCGCGGCGCCGCTGGACGAGCGCGACGCAGAAGCCGGCGATCGGCCCGAACTCGGGGCCGACCACCATCGCGCCGACGATCAGGATCTCCGAGTCGAGGTAGATGCCGACGCTGGCGATCAGCGCGGCAAGGACCATGAAGAGCAGGAAGACGCCGGAGAGCTCGACGTTCTCGCTGGTCCGCTGCTCCACCTCCTCCCAGACGACGGCGTCCGCGGGCGCGCCGGGCGCGCGGCGCTCCGCCTCCTCGGCCTGGCTGCTGAGCGCGGTGTCGATCGGCTCGAGCATGATCGAGCCGTTCTTGTGGATCTGGAGAGCCTTGAGGTCGTCGAGGACCACGCTCGCGTCCTCGCGCGCGACGTCGGCGAGGATCACGTCCCCGTCCGGGCGGGTGGCCGCGTTCGGGAGGCGGATGATGTTGAGCACCGACGGCGTGCGCTCGAGGACGTCCATGACCTGGTCGGTGCGGTCCGGCGGCGAGACGATCCGGAGGTGGACCATGCGCGCGCCAGCGTACCCGCGCTTCCCGCGGCCGCACTCCGGCCAGGCGCCCGACCCCCGCAGCTCGTCGCGCGCCACCCCCACCCCGCGGCCCGTCGCGCGCCACCCCCACCCGGCGCGCGCCGCCCCCACCCCGCGGCCCGTCGCGCGCCACCGTGCAAGATCCGTTGCACGCCGGGCGGGGTGGATTCCGCGGTCTGGAGCCAAATTCGTGACGGTTGCGACGTGTTTCGCCGCACGTTGCGGGTTCCGTCCGACCCCCCACCTAGTCTGCCGAACACATGTTCCCCCCGACGATCACCGGCCGCCCGAGGAAGCGCTCGCTGCGCGAGCTGGTGCGCGAGGCCGTCGACACGGCCGCTGCGTTCGCGACGCTGGGTGAGGCACAGGCTCCGGAGCGGTTCTCGCCCCGGTCCTCTCCCGCCCCCACGCGCGAGCACCCGCACCGCCGGCCACTCGGTCGTCACCCGCGGACGCGTCGACCAGGACCGGTCACGCCCCGCGCGCAGGTCTGCGTCTCGCCGGTACCCCATCAGCCGGCACGGGGCGCCTGACCACCCCGCCCACCGGCGTCCGGTCTGGGAGGACGGGCTCGCCGGTCGGGCATACAGCTCCAACGCACTCGGGCCGCCGTATCTGGCGGCCCGAGCGCCTTGGACTTGCTGGGGGCACCCGCCCCTCGACGCCCGCGGGACGCCGGCTCGGCGCGCCACGACGCCTCGTGGGCGCCGGCTCAGCGCACCTTGAACGTCCGCGCGGGGCGGCCGCCGTGGAACCGGCCGTCGGGGAGCGCGCGCGGCCCGCGGCTCAGCGTCGGTTCGGGCCGTGAGCTCGTCCTCGCGTGCCGGGCGGAGGGCTTGCCCGTGAGCGTGATCTTCCGCGACGCGGTGATCGCCTGGTGGCCGGGCGGCGTGTACGTCGCCTTCAGCGTGTACCGCCCCGCCTTGCTGCCCTTCGAGAGCTTGAGGCGGTAGTCGGCGGTGCCGTCCTCGTCGAGCCTCACGCCGGCGCGGGCGATCACCCGGTTCCCGCGGGCGAGCGAGAGCTGGACGCGACCGGCGTCGCTGGCCGTGAGCTCGACCGGGATCGCCTTGGCGCGGGCCCGGGCCTTGCGCGGTGCCTCGAGCTCGAGCGACGCGGCCTCGGCGTCCTCGCCGGGGTCCGTCGTGTCGCCGTCGCCCGTGGTGCCACCACCGGGGTCGGTGGTGCCGCCGCCGGTACCCGTCGTGCCGCCGCCCGGGGTCGACGTGACGGCGCTCACGGTGATCGCCTTCTTCGCGGTCGCGCTGTTGCCCGCCCCGTCGGTGACCGTCAGCGCCACCTCGTAGGTCCCGGGCTGCGTGAACGTGTGCGTGACGGCGTCGCCGCTCGCACCGCCGGTGTTGTCGCCCCAGGTCCACTGCCCCACGCCGGCCAGGCCCGATGTCGCGTCCGACGCGGAGGCCTGGAACGACACGAGGTCGCCGACCTTGACCGAGGCGGGGACGGTTCCGATCGACACCGCCGGCGGCGTGCGGTCGACCACCACGCTGTCGCAGCTCGGCGCGGACAGGTTGGCCTTCTCCGCGGTGGCGGTCTGGTTGGACGAGCTCGGGTTGTCGGGGATCGAGGCGTCGGCCGCGATCACGCATGCCCAGACGATCCCGTCCGCGATCGCGCCGTAGTCGACCGTGCAGGAGAAGGTCGTCGACTTGCCGCCGGTCGCGGGGACCGAGCAGGGAGCGTTGTAGCCGTAGATCTTGCCGGCGCTCGTGTCACACGCCTGCTGCAGGCCGCCGCCGACGTCGAAGCACAGGAAGTTGGCGGGGAACGGGCCGGCGACGTCGTCGGAGAAGTCGACCCGTACAGGGATGTTGCTGTCCTTGACGAACGCCGCGCCGGCCGCGAGCTGAATGGCCGCGGTCGGCTTCGAGCGATCGATCGTGGTATAGGCGCGGCGGCCGAGCATCGTGCCCATCGAGCACGAGTTCGGCCCGTCGGAGATCCAGAGCGAATCGTTCGGGAACGTGTACTGCCCCTGGGCACAGATGCCGTACTGCGCTCCGTGTTGCAGCGTCGCCACTCCGCTCCAGTTGGCCCAGCCCGAGCCGGAGTTGAAGGAGGATCGGTTGACGATCGGAGACGCCCTGAGCGCGTTGTTCTCGTAGTAGTCGTATCGGATACGGTAGGCGCCGACGCCAGTCGCCGCCGGCCACTCGAACCACTGCGTGTTCTGAGCCGAGTTCGTGTAGGCGGGCTCGCCCGTGCCGGCCGGCTGGACCTGAGCCGAAGCCGGCTCGGTCACCGCGGCGGCGCAGACGACCGCGCCGAGGGTAAGGATTGCGGTCCATCGCATGGGTGGCAGCCTGCCAGCGGCAGGGCACCACAACATTCGTGGCGCCCAGCCAACCGCGCATCGGTTATCCGCTGGAAATTGGCCGGTTATCCCCCTTCCAGTCGGACTGGCGACGGCTAGCGGACGACTGGCTGGGGCGGCTCGTGCACGCTATACGTGCACGAACAACCCCGCGGCTCGCCCGCGCCTGGTTAACGACGACGAGCCGCCCTTCCGGGCGGCTCGTGATGAAGAACCGGCGGCGACCTACTCTCCCAGGCCCGTGAAGGCCAAGTACCATCGGCGCTGTGGGGCTTAACTGCTCTGTTCGGAATGGGAAGAGGTGTTTCCCCCACGCCAAAGCCACCGGAAACTTGTCAAGACCGGCCGCCCGCACGACCGCACGTGGCGGGCGCGCCTTCGGCGCGGGCCTTCAAAACTGCACAACCCGCCAACCACGGGCACCACTAAAAATATCCGTCAAGCCCTCGACCCATTAGTACCGGTCTCCTACGCACATTGCTGCGCTTCCAGATCCGGCCTATCAACCTGGTGGTCTACCAGGGGTCTTACTCTCTCAAGGAGATGGGAGAGCTCATCTTGAGGTCGGCTTCCCGCTTAGATGCCTTCAGCGGTTATCCGATCCGCACGTAGCTAACCTGCGATGCCCTTGGCAGGACAACAGATACACCAGAGGTGCGTTCATCCCGGTCCTCTCGTACTAGGGACGAATCCTCTCAACTCTCCAACGCCCACGGCAGATAGGGACCGAACTGTCTCACGACGTTCTGAACCCAGCTCGCGTACCGCTTTAATGGGCGAACAGCCCAACCCTTGGGACCTACTTCAGCCCCAGGATGCGACGAGCCGACATCGAGGTGCCAAACCGAGTCGTCGATGTGGACTCTTGGACTCGATAAGCCTGTTATCCCCGGAGTACCTTTTATCCGTTGAGCGACGGCACTTCCACTTGCAACCGCCGGATCACTAAGGCCTGCTTTCGCACCTGCTCGACATGTCTGTCTCACAGTCAAGCTCCCTTGCTGCCTTTACACTCTACGCACGGTTTCCAACCGTACTGAGGGAACCTTTGCGCGCCTCCGTTACATTTTAGGAGGCGACCGCCCCAGTCAAACTACCCACCTGGCACTGTTCAGCACCCGGATTCACGGAATGCTGTTAGAAGCACAATACATCAAGGGTGGTATCTCAAGGTTGACTCCACGCCAGCCGCAGCCGGCGCTTCATAGCCTCCCACCTATCCTGAGCGAGATGCACCGCACTCCAATACCAAGTTGTAGTAAAGGTTCACGGGGTCTTTCCGTCTTGCCGCGGGTACTCGGCATCTTCACCGAGACTGCAATTTCACCGAGCCCCTCGTTGAGACAGCGTTCAAGTCGTTACGCCATTCGTGCAGGTCGGAACTTACCCGACAAGGAATTTCGCTACCTTAGGACGGTTATAGTTACCGCCGCCGTTTACCGGGGCTTAGTTTCAGTGCTTCGAGCCGAAGCCCTAACACCTCCACGTAACCTTCCGGCACCGGGCAGGCGTCAGCCCCTATACGTCGTCTTACGACTTAGCAGAGACCTGTGTTTTTGGTAAACAGTCGCTTGAACCAATTCACTGCGGCCCCCTCGGGCTCTGCCGGCAAGCGGCTTCACCCTACCGAGGCGCCCCTTCTCCCGAAGTTACGGGGCGATTTTGCCGAGTTCCTTAACGAGGGTTATCTCGATCACCTTAGTATTCTCTACTTGCCCACCTGTGTCGGTTTTGGTACGGGCACGTGGAATCTCCCTAGAGGCTTTTCTTGGGGGCATGGCTTCCGGAAGTCGCCGGCTTATAGCCAGCTGCCGTAACACCTCGGGTTATGCGGGCTCGGATTTGCCTGAGCCCACCCCTACATGCTTGGCGCAGGACGACCATCGCCTGCTATCCATAGCCTTCCCCGTCCCCCCATCGGTCAAATGACTCCGACGTGGTACAGGAATATCAACCTGTTGTCCATCGACTACGCCTTTCGGCCTCGCCTTAGGTCCCGACTAACCCTGAGCAGACGAACTTTACTCAGGAATCCTTGGGCAATCGGCGGAGGGGATTCTCACCCCTCTTTCGTTACTCATGCCGGCATTCTCACTTCCCAGGGCTCCACGGCTGGCTTCCGCCGCCGCTTCACTGCCATGGGAACGCTCTCCTACCGCGCGTCTTGCGACGCACCCGCAGCTTCGGAGGCTAGCTTGAGCCCCGTTACATTATCCGCGCCCGAACACTTGACCAGTGAGCTGTTACGCACTCTTTCAAGGATGGCTGCCTCTAAGCCAACCTCCTGGTTGTCTGTGCACTCGGACATCGTTTGCCACTTAGCTAGCACTTAGGGTCCTTAGCTGGCGGTCTGGGCTGTTTCCCTTTTGACGCTGAAGTTTATCCCCCAGCAACTGACTCCCGGAGTAGCCGTGACGGTCTTCGGAGTTTGCCTGATTTCGGTAAGCTGGTAGGCCCCCTAGACCAAACAGTGCTCTACGGCCGCCACGGAATTGATCCGAGGCTATACCTAAATATATTTCGGAGAGAACCAGATATCTCTGAGCTTGATTAGCCTTTCACTCCGACCCACAGGTCATCCGCCCAGTTTTTAACCTAGGTCGGTTCGGTCCTCCACGGGGTCTTACCCCCGCTTCAACCTGCCCATGGGTAGCTCGCTCAGTTTCGGGTCTACCGCCTACGACTAAGTCGCCCTGTTCGGACTCGCTTTCGCTACGCCTTCGCTCATCGCTTAAGCTCGCCGCAGACGAGTAACTCGCCGGCTCGTTATGCAAAAAGCACGCCGTCACGGCACGAGGCCGCTCCGACCGCTTGTAGGCACGCGGTTTCAGGTACTATTTCACTCCCCTTCCGGGGTACTTTTCACCTTTCCCTCACGGTACTAGTCCGCTATCGGTCACCAGGGAGTACTTAGCCTTGGAGGGTGGTCCCCCCAGATTCAGTCCGCGTTTCACGGGAGCGGACCTACTCAGGAACGCCATCGGGAGGCCGATCGATTTCGTCTACGGGACGATTGCCCTCTGTGGTGCGCGGTTCCACACGCTTCGACTATCGGTCGGCTTGGTAACTCCCGCCGGGACAGCCACATCCCGGACAGGCGCCCTACAACCCCTCGTACGCAACGCGTGGCCGCTTACACGTACGAAGTTTGGGCTGATCCCCTTTCGCTCGCCACTACTCGGGGAGTCTCGGTTGATTTCCTTTCCTCCGGGTACTGAGATGTTTCAGTTCCCCGGCTTGCCCCCGCATGGCTATGTATTCACCATGCGGTAACGCCGTATTACCAGCGCTGGGTTTCCCCATTCGGGAATCCGCGGATCAATGGCTATTCAGCGCCTACCCGCGGCTTTTCGCAGCCGTTCACGCCCTTCTTCGACTCCTGGTGCCAAGGCATCCACCATGTGCCCTTCCTATCTTGACGGTGATCGCCGCATCCGTTCGCTAGCGCTCACGGATGCGGCCGGATTCGTTCGCTAGCGCTCACGAACCCAGTGCAGCCGTGTGCTCAGCTCACAGGCACGGCGGTGATACCCGTTTGTTGGCATGGCTGTGCAGTTTTCAAGGTCCGCGAAGAGGCGCACGCCCGGATTGGGCGCTCGGTCTCTCAAAACTCAACAGCATGCGCCCGCGAGCATTTCGCGAGAACCGACGAAGTCGGTAGTCGCGAGCTGCGGGCGCCAGGTCCGGTCGACATTTCGGTAGCCGCTCCGGCCGACCGGCACGAGGCCGGGGACCGATTTGCTGCCGGCGCGGAATGCGCCGGCCGCCTGAGCGACCGCTCCAATCCTGGAGCTTCCCTAGAAAGGAGGTGATCCAGCCGCACCTTCCGGTACGGCTACCTTGTTACGACTTCACCCCAGTCACGAGCCCCACCTTCGACGGCTCCCTCCCAAAGGGTTAGGCCACCGGCTTCGGGTGTTGCTTGCTTCCGTGGTGTGACGGGCGGTGTGTACAAGGCCCGGGAACGTATTCACCGCGGCAGTGCTGATCCGCGATTACTAGCAACTCCGCCTTCATGCAGGCGAGTTTCAGCCTGCAATCCGAACCGAGACGCGCTTTGAGGGATTCGCTCCACCTCGCGGTATCGCAGCCCTCTGTACGCGCCAATGTAGCACGTGTGTAGCCCTGAACATAAGGGGCATGATGACTTGACGTCATCCCCACCTTCCTCCGGTTTGTCACCGGCAGTCTCGCATGAGTCCCCAACTAAATGCTGGCAACATGCGACGGGGGTTGCGCTCGTTGCGGGACTTAACCCAACATCTCACGACACGAGCTGACGACAGCCATGCACCACCTGTGAAGGTCCGGCCGAACCGACCCCGTGTTTCCACGGGTGCGACCTACATGTCAAGCCCAGGTAAGGTTCTTCGCGTTGCGTCGAATTAAACCACATGCTCCGCTGCTTGTGCGGGCCCCCGTCAATTCCTTTGAGTTTTAGCCTTGCGGCCGTACTCCCCAGGCGGGGCACTTAATGCGTTAGCTTCGGCACGGAGGGAGTCGACACCCCCCACACCTAGTGCCCATCGTTTACAGCGTGGACTACCAGGGTATCTAATCCTGTTTGCTCCCCACGCTTTCGCGTCTCAGCGTCAGTTACGTCCCAGCGAGCTGCCTTCGCAATTGGTGTTCCTCCTGATATCTGCGCATTTCACCGCTACACCAGGAATTCCACTCGCCTCTTCCGTACTCGAGCCCGACAGTATCCACCGGCATTCGAGGGTTGAGCCCCCGACTTTCACAGCGGACTTACCGGGCCGCCTACACGCGCTTTACGCCCAATGATTCCGGACAACGCTAGCCCCCTACGTATTACCGCGGCTGCTGGCACGTAGTTAGCCGGGGCTTCTTGTGAAGGTACCGTCACTCCAGCCGGCTATTCACCGGCGAAGCTTCGTCCCAACTGAAAGGGGTTTACAACCCGAAGGCCTTCTTCCCCCACGCGGCGTTGCTGCGTCACGCTTTCGCGCATTGCGCAAGATTCCCCACTGCTGCCTCCCGTAGGAGTCTGGGCCGTGTCTCAGTCCCAGTGTGGCTGATCGTCCTCTCAGACCAGCTACGCATCGTCGCCTTGGTAGGCCATTACCCCACCAACAAGCTAATGCGCCGCGGGCCCGTCCCGATGCGAAGGCCGAAGCTATCTTTCCCGTTGCCCCTCATGAGACAGCGGTACATCCGGTATTAGCCCGAGTTTCCTCGGGTTGTCCCGGTCATCGGGGTGGGTTACCCACGTGTTACTCACCCGTTCGCGGCTCTGCCCCAGGCCGAAGCCTGGTTCGTCGCTCCACTTGCATGTGTTAAGCACGCCGCCAGCGTTCGTCCTGAGCCAGGATCAAACTCTCCGTGAAGAACTACTCACACAGAGTTGTCGTGCATCTCTCGAGGGCGCGGCCGTACACGTGGCCGTCGCCGGATGCGATCGACGAGGTACTTCTTGATTCCTTGTTGCCGTCCGGCGCTGGGTAGCGCCGTCGGCGTTGACGAACCTGGACGCACAGATCAATGACTCCGGCCGAAGCCAGCGTCGATCGGTGCGCATGCTGTTGAGTTTTCAAAGACCGCGGCGCCCCTGGGCGGAGGGGATTCCTCCGTGCGAGCGCACCCGGGACTGATCCCAGGCGGGCATTGGAGTGTAGCGCGCGCCGCGAGCCCTATTCAAGGCCGCGGAGAGGCCCTCCAGCGGCGGGGGACTGTAGCAGCGCGCCTGGGGCCCGGCGTCACGCCACCCGCAGGCGCCGGAAACGCCGCTTGCCAACCTGCAGCACGCGGCCGTCCAGCCGCTCTGCCGGCAGGTCGAGCGCGTCGACGGGCTCGCCGTCGAGCTTCACGCCGCCCCCCGCGATCGCCCGCCGCGCCTCGGATCGCGAACCGCCGAACACGTCGGCGATCAGCTCGGGCAGGTGGACGACGCCGTTCGACGGCCGCACGACCGCCTCCTCGACCTCCTCCGGCAGCTCTCGCGAGACGAACACGCGGTCGAAGGCCGCCTCCGCCTCCTCGGCGGCAGCAGGGCCGTGATAGCGCTCGACAAGCGCGCGGGCCAAAGCGCGTTTCGCATCTCGGGGCGATTCGTCCCCCGAGGGCGGACGACCCAAGAGGAGGCTGTACCACTCTGGCAGCACCGAGTCCGGCACAGACAGCGTCTTGCCGTACATCTCCCCCGGCGGCTCGGTGATCCCGATCTGGTTCCCGACCGACTTCGACATCTTCTGCACGCCGTCGGTCCCCGGCAGCAGCGGCATCGTCAGGATCGACTGCGGCGGCACGCCATAGGCCTGCTGAATCGCCCGGCCCATCAGCAGGTTGAACGTCTGGTCGGTGCCACCGAGCTCGACGTCGGCCCGGATCGCCACCGAGTCGTAGCCCTGGAGCACGGGATACAGCAGCTCCAGCAGCGAGATCGGCTCCTGCGCGGCCCAGCGCTTCGCGAAGTCGTCCCGCTCGAGCAGCTGCGCCACCGTCGGCACCCTGGCGAGCCGGAACAGGTCCTCGGCCGGCATGTCGAGCCACTCGCTGTTATGCCGCAGCTCGAGCCGCTCGTCCGTCCGCAGCACGCGACCGGCCTGCTCCACGTACGTGCGCGCGTGCGCGTCGATCTCCTCGCCGGAGAGCACTGGGCGGGTTGCGGACCGGCCGCTCGGATCGCCGACGCGGGCGGTGTAGTCGCCCACGATCAGGACCACGGTGTGGCCCGCGTCCTGGAACTCGCGCAGCTTCTGGAGCACGACCGTGTGGCCGAGATGGAGGTCGCTCGCGGTGGGGTCCAGGCCGAGCTTGACGCGCAGCGGACGGCCTTCGCCGAGCCGCGCCTCGAGCGCACTGGCAGGCAGCGACTCGACCGCGTTCCGTGTCAGGCGCGCGGCCTGCGAGGCGACTTCTTCCATCCGGTCCAATGCTAGCCTCCCGGAGGGTTCGGACCGCCCCTGCGGCGAGATGCTCGACGGCGCGTCCCACCTCCGCCTATGAGCGATCGCGAACGTACAGCCGAGCCGTCGTCCGGCACCCCCGACGGTGCCGGGAACGGCGCGACCGTCGTCGCCCTGCGGCCCGGCGGCAAGGGCAAGTCGCGGCCGCCCCACCGCCGCGTCCGGATCCGGAAGCTGCGGTTGTTCGTGCTGATGCTCGGCCTCGGCATCCTGGCCGCCGTCTCGACCGTCTTCGGGATGATGATGGCCGTCGCCTCCGACCTGCCGAAGCTCGAGCAGCCGGCGACCCGGAACTCGATCATCTACGACCGCGACGGCCACAAGATCGGGGTCCTGACCGGGAACGAGAAGCGGCTGTTCCTGCGCGAGGAGCAGATCGCGCCGGTCATGAAGCACGCGATCATCGCAATCGAGGACCGGCGCTTCTACACCAACGACGGCGTCGACCTGCGGGGCATCGGCCGCGCCCTCTACCAGGACATCGTCCAGCAGAAGGTGGTCCAGGGCGGCTCGACGATCACCCAGCAGTTCGTCAAGAACGCGCTAGCCGCCCAGGACGAGCGGACGGTGTTCCAGAAGCTCCGAGAGGCCGCGCTCGCCTACCACCTCACGCGCAAGTGGTCGAAGGAGCAGATCCTCCGCAACTACCTCAACACGATCTACTTCGGGAACGGCGCGTACGGCATCGAGGCGGCCGCCCGCACGTACTTCCAGGCCAACCACCCGGGCTGCGACGAGAAGCGCGGCGTCAACTGCGCGGCCCGGCTCGAGCCGCACGAGGCCGCGCTGCTGGCCGGCATGGTCGCCTCGCCGAGCGCGTACGACCCGATCGCCAACCCCGACGCCTCGCTCAAGCGCCGCAACCTCGTCCTCCACAACATGCTCCAGCAGGACCTGCTCAGCCGGGAGCAGTACGACGACGCGATCCAGCAGCCCCTGCCCGACAAGGGCGACCTCCAGCCGCCGGCCGAGGACACGGCGTATCCGTACTTCACCTCGTGGGTGAAGCAGCAGGTGGTGGACCGGCTCGGCGGCGGGCAGGAGGGCGCCCGGCTCGCGTTCGAGGGCGGACTGCGCGTGCGCACCACCATCGACGGCGAGCTCCAGGTGGCGGCCCAGGAGGCGATCGACAACTGGCTGCCGTACCGCGACGGCCCGCGCGCCGCGCTCGTCGCGCTCCACAACGACACCGGCGAGGTGCGGGCGATGGTGGGCGGCGACGACTACAACGAGCTGCCGTTCAACCTCGCCACCCAGGGCCGGCGCCAGCCGGGGTCGGCGATCAAGCCGTTCATCCTCGCCGAGGCGCTGCGCCAGGGGGTCTCACCGAACTCGGTGTGGGCGTCCAAGAAGATGACCTTCGACGTCCCGCACTCGAAGGAGATCTTCACCGTCAACAACTACGAGAACGCGTACTCGGGCATCACCACGCTGGCGCGCGCCACGACGTTCTCCGACAACTCGGTCTTCGCCCAGGTCGGCATCAAGATCGGCACCCACAAGATCGCCCGGCTGGCGGAGCGCATGGGCATCCGCACCAACGTCTCCTCTAACTATGCGATGACGCTCGGCGGCCTCAAGGAGGGCGTGTCGCCGCTCGACATGGCGCACGCGTACGAGACGTTCGCGAGCGGCGGCGACCTCGTGTACGGCACGCTCAGCCCCGGCTCGGACAACCCGCGCGACGAGCGCGCGCCCGGCCCGGTCGGCATCCGCCGGATCGAGCACGAGGAGGACGAGGGCGAGTGGAAGCCGATCACGCTGCCGGACGGCGAGCGGGCGGTGAACCGCCGCAAGACGCGCAACGTGCTCGAGCAGAGCGTGGCCGAGCAGGTCGCGTCGCTGCTGCAGAACGTGGTCAAGGTCGGCACGGGCACGCGCGCGCAGGTGGGCTCGCTCTCGATCTCGGGCAAGACCGGCACGACCGAGGGCTACGGCGACGCCTGGTTCGTCGGCTGGACGCCCGAGTACACGATCGCGGTCTGGGTGGGCTACCCGAACGAGTTCCGGTCGATGGAGACCGAGTTCCAGGGCGAGCCGGTCGCCGGCGGCACGTACCCGGCGGGCATCTTCAAGACGTTCGTGGAGTCGATCCTGCGCATCCACCCGCCGCCGAAGCCCAAGACGCCCACCGAGCCGGTCGCGCCCACCACGCCCGAGCCCGTCGAACCCGCGCCTACGGCGGCGCCCGAGGAGTCGGTGCCCGCCCCCACGGAGCCCGCGCCCGAGGAGCCGGCACCCGCGCCCGCGGAGCCCGCGCCGGAGGAGCCCGCCCCCGCGCCGGGCGGCGAGGAAGCGCCGACGACCCCGTAGCGCCGACGACCCCGTAGCGCCGGCGAACGTCAACTGCTGCTGGGTGGGGAGGTGGGGGACCGACGGTTTCGTGAAATTTCGGGGCGGCCCGCTCTCGGTTTCGCACGTTTCCGCCGCATACGGAGGGTTTCGTGCGATCGCCGCGCGGGCGGCGGGCGATCTCGCACGTTCCTCCCCCCACCTCCCCCACCCAGCCGCAGTTCATCCCGTCGGCCGCGGCTTCGACACGCTGCGGTTCCCGGCCACGCAGAACCGCCACGGCAGCTCGGCCGCCTTCGTGATCCCGATCCGCGTGCCGGCGACGACCCGCAGGTCGGTCCAGCCAGGCGGCGGCGCCTCGACGACGACCGGCCCGGCTGCGAGGTCGGTCCCGTTCTCCTCGAGGCCGATCCCGAGCGCCTGGGTGAGCTTCCCAGGGCCTCCGCAGAGGTCGTCGACGCCGCGGCGGGCGCGCATGACCTCGATGCCCTGGAGCGGCTCGAGCGCGCGGATCAGCACCGCCGCGCCGACCCCTTCCGGCTCGCACACCGCGTTCAGCAGCGCGTGGATGCCGTACGACCGGTACACGTAGGCGCGGCCCGGCGGGCCGAACAGCGTCGACGTCCGCGCCGTCAGCCCCACGTACGCGTGGCAGGCGGGCTCGGACATGTGGTACGCCTCGGTCTCGACGATCACACCGGCCGTGTCGCCGTGCCGCACGACGCAGCCGAGCAGCGCTCGGGCGACCTCCACCACCGGGGGGTCGTAGAACGCGTGAGAGAGGGTCACGCGGGGCGGACGATCGGGGCGTGGGAGCGCGTCAAGCCGGCTGGCCGTCCAGCTCCGCGCGCGCGTGCGCGAGCTGCTCCCGCACGCGGTCGAGGGCGGTACCGCCCTCGGACACCTTCGACTCCAGCCACGCCCCCGAAGACAGGACCTCGTAGAACTCGTCGTCGAGCGCTTCCGAGTGCCGCGCCAGCTCCTCGCGGGTGAGCTGGGACAGCGTCCGCCCCGAGTCCACGGCCTCGCGCACCAGCCCGGCGACGATCCCGTGCGACTGCCGGAACGGGACTCCCCGCCGCACCAGCATGTCGGCGACGTCCACGGCCGCGATCATCTCGTCGGAGGCGGCGTCCGCCAGCCGCTCGCGTGAGAAGGACAGCGACGACAGCATCCCCGTCGCCGCCTGCAGGCAGAGATCGAGCGTGTCCGCGGCGTCGAACAGGTGCTCCTTGTCCTCCTGCATGTCCTTGTTGTAGGTCAGCGGAAGGCCGTGCAGCACGCCGTGCACGGCGCCCAGGTGCGCCGCGACGCGCGGCGCCTTGGCGCGCAACAGCTCGGCGGCGTCGGGGTTCTTCTTCTGCGGCATGATCGAGGAGCCCGACGCCCACGCGTCCGACACCTCGCAGAACCCGAACTCCTCGCTCGACCACAGCACGATCTCCGCCCCCAGGCGCGACAGGTGCGTCGCGCACGTGGCCGCCGCCGCGAGGTAGTCGAGCACGAAGTCGCGGTTCGACACGGCGTCGATCGAGTTCGGGGCCACGCCGGCGAACCCGAGCTCGCGCGCCACCAGCCCGCGGTCGGTGGCGAAGTTCACCCCCGCCAGCGCGCCCGCGCCGAGCGGCAGGTCCGACGTCGCGCCGAGCACGTGCTCGAACCGCCGGGCGTCGCGCCGGAACATCCAGAAGTACGCGAGCAGGTGGTGCGAGAGGTACACCGGCTGCGCGCGCTGGAGGTGCGTGTAGCCGGGCATCGGCCAGTCGAGGTGGCGGTCCGCGAGCTGCACCAGCGCGCTCTGCAGCCCCTGCAGCCGCTCGACCGTGCCCAGCGCGTGCGCGCGCGTGAACATGGCGACGTCGGTCGCCACCTGGTCGTTGCGCGAGCGGGCGGTGTGCAGCTTGCCGCCGACCGGGCCGGCGATCTCGGTGAGCCGCCGCTCGATCGCCATGTGGATGTCCTCGTCCTCCTCGCGGAACGCGAACTCGCCGCAGTCGAGCTCCTCCTCAACCCGCGACAGCCCGTTGAGCAGCTCGTCGCGATCCGCGCGGGAGATGATCCCCGCCTCGGCGAGCATCTTCGCGTGCGCGCGCGACTGCTCGATGTCGTACGGGCCCAGCCGCCAGTCGAACCCGATCGACGCGTTGAGCTGCTGGAAGACCGGGTCCTGCGGGATGGTGAAGCGCGACATGGGCGGGCATGATGATGACTCACATGTCGTTCGCGCTCCGGCCCGCCACGCCCGCCGATCCGGCCGACGCGCTGCTCTACGCCTCCGCCAAGCCGTACTACGACGCGTACGCGGGCTCCGAGGCGCGCGCCCGCGGGCTGCTGGCCGCCGTCTACGGACGCCGAGGCCATGCCGCGAGCTTCGAGGTCTGCAGCGTGGTGGAGCTCGACGGCGACCTCGCCGGCGTGATCGCGTGGTTCCCGGTCGCGGAGGGCGACGAGCGGGCGCGCCGCTTCGTCTCGCTCACGGCGCCCCGGGTGCCGCCGTGGCGCTGGCCGGCGCTGCTGCGGCATCTGCGCGCCGCCGGGCTGGTCTCTCCCAACCCGCCGCACAGCGCGCTCTACGTCGACGCGCTGGCGGTGGCGCCCGAGTTCCGCCGCCGCGGCGTCGCGCGCGCGATGCTGGCCGGCGCCGAGGACGCCGCCGCGGCCGCCGGGCTGGACATCGTGGCGCTCGACACCGGCCTGCACAACGAGGCGGCGCGCTCGCTCTACGAGGCCACCGGCTACCGCCAGCGGGAGGTCCGCCGCGCGCCGAGCGCCAAGGTCGCAGCCGCGATCGGCGGCCCCGGCTTCGTCGGCTACGTCAAAGCGCTGTGAGCAGCGCCTCCGCCACCTGAGCCCGTCGCGCCTGGGTCACAGGGCGGCGAGCAGCGCCTCCGCCACCTGCGCGACCTGGCCCTCGCTCATGCGCGGGAAGAACGGCAGCGCGATGGAGCGGGCGGCGACGTCCTCGCACACCGGGAACTCACCCTCCCGGTGCCCGAAGCGCTCGCGGTAGAACGACATCAGGTGGATGGCGGGCAGGTACGGCTTGGACTGGATGCCTCGCTCCCGCAGCGCCGCGATCACCCGGTCGCGGTCGCGCGGCACCTGGACCACGAACACGAACCAGCCGCGCACGTTGCCGCCGGCGTCCTCGCACGGCAGGCCGATCTCGCTGCCCGCCAGCGCCTCCCGGTACCAGCCGGCCACCCGAGCCCGCGCCGCGAGCATCTCGTCGAGCCGCTGCAATTGCGCCAGTCCCAGCGCGCAGGCGAGGTCCGCGAGCCGGTAGTTGAACCCCAGCCGGTCGTGGTCGAGCCAGTCCATGTTCGGCGCGCGGCCCTGGTTGCGCTCGGAGTCGACGCGCTCCTTGTGCTCGGCCGACCCCATCGTGAGCATCCCGCCCTCGCCGGTGGTGAGCTGCTTGTTCGCGTAGAAGCCGAACGCGGCGGGATGGCCGCGCGCGCCGACCTTCACCCCGTCGTGATGGACCGCGCCCAGCGCCTCGCAGGCGTCCTCCACGATCGGCAGCCCGTGCGCCTCCAGCGCCGCCACGTCGGCGGGGTAGCCGAAGATGTGCACCGGGAGGAGCGCCCGGGTGCGGCCGGTGATCGCCGCCGCCGTCGCCTCGGGATCGAGGTTGAGCGTCACCGGGTCGATGTCGGCGAACACCGGCGTCGCCCGCTCGTAGACGATGGCGTTGGCCGAGGCCACGAACGAGAACGGCGACGTCACGACCTCGTCGCCCTCCGTCACCCCCACCGCCCGCAGCGCGAGGTGCAGCGCCGCCGTGCCGCTCGAGACCGCGGAGGCATGCCGCGCGCCGACCTGCTCGGCGAACGCCCGCTCGAACTCCGGCACCTGCGGGCCGAGCGAGAGCTGACCGGAGCGCAGCACCTCGAGCACGGCCTGCTCCTCGGCCTCGCCGAGCACAGGCTGGGCGAGCGGGATCACGCCTGCGGAGCGCGGGAGCGCACCATGCCCGCCTCGAGCGAGTCGACGAGCGCGTCCCAGCTCGCCTCGATCACGTTCTCGTGCACGCCGATCGCGCCCCACGTGTCGGTGCCGTCGGTGGCGTCGAGCAGCACGCGCGTGGTCGCGCCGGTGGCCTTCCACTCGTCGAGGATCCGGACCTTGTAGTTGACGAGCTTGATGTCACGCAGGTGCGGATAGCGCTCCCCGATTGCCGCCCTCAGGGCGGCATCCAGGGCATTGACCGGGCCGTTGCCCTCCGCCACCCGCACGTACCGCTGGCCTTCCACCCAGATCTTGATGGTGGCCTCGGTGGCGACGCGGCCGTCCTCGCGCTTCTCGGAGATCACGCGCCAGGACTCGAGCCGGAACAGCGGCTCGTACTCGCCGGTCTCGCGGCGGATCAGCAGGTCGAACGAGCCGTCGGCGGCCTCGAACTGGAAGCCGCGGTGCTCGAGCTCCTTAACGCGCTCCACCACGCGCGAGGCGGCCGCGTCGTCGAGCGACCCGCCGGCGTGCGCGATCACGGTCCCCTTGCCGGACAGCTCGGAGACCAGCACCTCGCGACTGTTGCCGACCGCCGCCGGGTCGATGTGCTCGAACGTGGCCGGATCGGCGTTCACGCCCGCGACGTGCAAGCCGCCCTTGTGGGCGAACGCGTTCTTGCCGACGTACGGCTGGTTCGGGTCGGGCGTCAGGTTCAGCAGCTCGTCGAGGTAGTGCGCGGCCTCGGTCCAGCCCTCGAGCGACGGCAGGCAGTCGTGGCCGAGCTTGAGCTGCAGCGACGGGACGATGCTCGTGAGGTTCGCGTTGCCGCAGCGCTCGCCGTAGCCGTTGAACGTGCCCTGCACGAGCGTCGCGCCCTCGGCGACCGCGGCGAGCGAGTTCGCCACCCCGCACTCGGCGTCGTTGTGGCAGTGGATGCCGATGTGCGCGTCCACAGCCGCGACAACCTCATGCACTGCGCGCGACACCTCGGCCGGGAGCGACGCCCCGTTCGTGTCGCACAGCGTTACGTTCTCGGCGCCCGCCGCGGCGGCCGCCCGCAGGCACGCGATCGCATACTCGCGGTCGTCGCGCCAGCCGTCGAAGAAGTGCTCGGCGTCGTAGATCACGCGCTTGCCCTGCGCGACCAGGAACGCGACCGACTCCCCGATCATGGCCAGGTTCTCGTCGCGCCCGACCCGCACCACCTTCTCGAGGTGCAGGCCCCACGTCTTGCCGACGAGCGTGCAGACCGGCGCGAACGACTCCGCCAGCGTGCGCAGCGCGGCGTCCTCGTCGGCGCGCGCGTCGCGCCGGCGGGTCATGCCGAACGCGCACACGTCGGCGCGCAGGCTCTCGTGCTCGAGCCGCTCGAACAGCTCGGCCTCCTTCGGGTTCGAGGCCGGGAAGCCGGCCTCGATGAACGGGATCCCGAGGTCGTCGAGCACGTGGGCGACGCGGACCTTCTCCTCCACGGACAGGGACATGCCGTGCCCCTGCATCCCGTCGCGCAGGGTCGTGTCGTAGATCGCGATCCGCGTCACGGAGCTTCGGCCGGCTGCGGCACCACGTCCAGCCAGTCGGCGTAGCGGTCGGAGCGGCCGTGCAGCGCGTCCTCGAACTCCGACTGGACCGCGCGGGTGATCGGCCCCGGCTCGCCGGTCCCGATCGGCTGGTCGTCGATCTCGCGCAGCGGCGTGAGCTCCGCGGCGGTGCCGGTCATGAAGATCTCGTCGGCGATGTACAGCTCACCGCGCGTGATGTCGCGCTCGACGAGCTCGTAGCCGAGGTCGCGGGCGATCGTGATCGCCGACAGCCGGCTGATGCCGCCGAGGATCGCCGAGCCGAAGCCCGGCGTGGCGATCACGCCGTCCTTGATCACGAACAGGTTCTCGCCCGTGCCCTCGCACACCATCCCGCGCTGGTCGAGCAGGATCCCTTCCTCGTAGCCGGCCTTCTCGGCCTCGATCTTGGCGAGCACGGAGTTCAGGTACTGGCCGTTCGCCTTGGCGAGCGGGATCAGCGCGTCATGGCCGATCCGGCGCCACGACGAGACCTTGCCGGTCACGCCACGCTGCTTGCCCTCCTCGCCGAGGTAGGCGCCCCACTCCCACACCGCGATGAAGACGTCGACCGGGCAGTCGAGCGGGTAGAGGCCCATCGGGCCGGCGCCGCGGTAGATGACGGGGCGGATGTAGCACGACTTGAGGCCGTTGCGGGCGATCAGCTCGAGCGTCGACTCGCGGATCTGCTCCTTCGTGAACGGGACGTCCATGTAGTACATCTGGGCCGACTTGAAGAGCCGGTCGATGTGGTCCTGGTGGCGGAACACGGCCGTCCCGCGGACGGTCTCGTAGGCCCGTACGCCCTCGAAGACTCCGGTCCCGTAGTGGAGCGCGTGCGTCAGCACGTGGACCTTCGCGTCCTCCCAGGCGACGTACTCGCCGTTCATCCAAATGAGGTCCGCTTGCTTCACGTCAGCTCCTCCAGGACCGCGCGAGTCGCTTCGGCGGTCGTTGCCGTGCCGCCCAGGTCGCCGGTCCGCAAACCGGCTTCAAGGGCCCGATCCACGGCCGATTCTATCCGCGCCGCCTCCTCCTCCCGTGACAGTCCGTGGCGCAGCATGAGCGCGGCTGACAGGAACATGGCGAGCGGGTTCGCGATCCCCTGGCCGGCGATGTCCGGCGCCGAGCCGTGGACGGGCTCGAACACGCCTGGGCCGTCCCCGCCGAGCGATGCGCTCGGGAGGAGCCCGATCGAGCCGGTGAGCATCGCCGCCTCGTCGCTGAGGATGTCGCCGAACATGTTCTCGGTGAGGATCACGTCGAAGTGGCGCGGGGCGGCGACGAGCCGCATCGCGGCGTTGTCGACGAGCAGGTGCTCGAGCTCGACGTTGGGGAACTCGGCCGAGTGCACGCGCATCACGACTTCGCGCCACAGCCGGCTCGTCTCGAGCACGTTCGCCTTGTCGACGCTCGTGACGCGCGACCGCGCGGCCTGGAACGCGGTGCGCGCGATCCGCTCGATCTCCGCCTCGGTGTAGGCGCAGACGTCGTAGGCGCGGCCATTGGCGCGGCCCTTCTCGCCGAAGTAGATCCCGCCGGTGAGCTCCCGCACCACGAGCAGGTCGGTGCGCTCGATCACGCTGCGCTTGAGCGGGCTCGCGTCGTAGAGCGCGGGCAGCGGACGGACGGGCCGCAGGTTCGCGTACAGACCGAGGCCCTGACGCAGGCCGAGCAGGCCCTGCTCCGGCCGGGGCTTGTCCGGGTCCGTGGTGTCCCAGCTCGGGCCGCCGACGGCCGCGAGCAGGACGGCGTCCGACCGCTTGGCGGCCTCGAGCGTCGAATCGGGCAGCGCGGTGCCGGTGGCGTCGATGGCGGCGCCGCCGATCGGGTGCTCCTCGTACTCGAGGTCGGGGGCGACCTCGCGGAGCACCTCGATGGCGGCCGCGAGGACCTCCGGGCCGATGCCGTCGCCGGGGAGCGTGACGATCTTCATGGCGGCCGCCACGCTACCCGGTTAGGGTCGGCCGATGCCCCAAGCCAAACGCGCCAAGCGGCGCCCCAAGCGCGTCAAGCGAGTGCTCAACGTCGTGCCGTCGCGCGACACCGAGCGCGACTGGAGGCTCGAGCAGGCGTCCGCCGCCGGCCTCATCCGCCCCGCCGCGGCGGTGGCGAAGTCGAAGGACCTGCGGGAGACGTGGTGGAAGGTCGGCGACCAGGGCAGCACGGGCTCGTGCGTCGGGTGGGCGACGGCGGACGCGCTCCTGCGCTGGCACTTCACGAAGGCCGGCCGCGTCAAGCCGACCGAGGCCGTGTCGAAGCGCTTCATCTGGATGGCGTCGAAGGAGACCGACGCGTTCACGAACTCGCCCAGCACGTTCATCGAGAACGCCGGCACCAGCCTCAAGGCCGCGCTCGACGTAGCGCGCAAGTTCGGGGCGGTGAAGGAGCCGGTGCTGCCGTTCAGCGGCGCGCTCTACCCCGGCACGCCCGAGACGTTCTACGCACTCGCGGCGCAGCTCAAGATCCGCTCCTACTTCAACCTCGGCGACTCGATCGACGGCTGGCGGCGCTGGCTCGCCACGAGCGGGCCGATCCTCACCCGGCTCGACGTCGACCGCACGTGGGACGAGGCGTCCGACACCGGCGGCAACCTCGACGTCTACCAGCCCAAGACCCGTCGCGGCGGCCACGCGGTCGCGCTCGTCGGGTACACGCCCGACCGGTTCATCGTCCGCAACAGCTGGGGCACCGGCTGGGGCGACAAGGGCTTCGCCTACGCGTCGCTGGCCTACGCGCAGGACGCGTTCACGGAGGCGTACGGGATCGCCGTCTAACGGAGTTCGACCACCATCTCGGTCGCCCACGCCACGGCGTCGTAGTACGACTGGCCGAACGCCGCGAGGTCGAACTCCTCGGCCACGGCCGGGAAGCGACCGCGCTCGTAAGCGAGCGCGGCGCGCAGGATCCTGCCCTCAGGGCCGTCGTGCTCGAGCAGCGCGCCCATCAGGCGGTCGTCGAACGGCAGCCCGTCGAGCAGCTGCGGGAGCGGCGTGTGGAGGAGCGCGTCGGCCAGCGAGAACAGGCCCACGGTGAAGCCGCGGTCGGCCTCGGCACCGGCGGTGTCGGCGGCGAGCCGCTCGCACAGGCGGGCGCGCACCAGGGCGGTGACCAGCAGCTCGTGCGGCTGCCCGTGGCGACCGGCGAGCATGAGCAGCATCGTCCAGCGGCGGACCGTGCGACCGCCGAGCAGCGATAGGGCGTGCCGGATCGAGCGGACACGGCTCCGCGGCGCCACGTGCGCGGAGTTGGACAGCCGCAGCAGCTTGTGCGACAGCCCGGCGTCGTGGCTGATCATCCGCTCGATCGCGTCGAAGTCCTCGTCGGCGGTGTCCAGCAGCTGAGCCAGCGCATCGAGCCGGAAGGTCGGCGCCGACCGCTCGGCCATCACGGTCGGGCGGGCGAAGAAGTAGCCCTGGAACCAGTCCATCCCGAGCCAGCGGCAGTAGTCGAGCTGCTCGCGCGTCTCCACCTTCTCGGCGACGATCTTGAGGTCCCACTCGCGCAGCCGCTGGACGTGCTGGGCCAGCTCGTCCGGCGACAGCGACTGGACGTCGAGCTTGGCGATCTTGGCGAGGCGCAGCAGCGGCTCGAGCTCCGGCCGGTAGCTGAAGTTGTCGAGCGCGAGCGTGAAGCCGACGGTCACGAGCTCGCCGAGCACGTCCATCAGCTCGGCGTCCATCTCCTGGTCCTCGACCAGCTCGAGCACGACCCGGTCGGCCGGCAGGGGCAGCGGCCGGAAGGCGAGCAGGAACTCGCGGTTGACGTTGATGAACGCGCGCTGGCCGCCGACCAGGCGGTCGAGCCCGACGTCGGTGAGCGCCGACACCAGCACGGTCGCCGTAGCCTTGCTCGGGTCGAGCGGCATCCCGTGCTCGCCGACCGCGCGGTAGAGCAGCTCGAAGGCCGAGATGTGGAGGTCGGCGTCGAAGATCGGCTGGCGCGCCAGAACGACGTCGGTCGGAGCGTCCTGGTTGATCGCGGCCATCACACCGGGTGATCGGCCGCCCCTCTTGAGCGCTTTAGAGCGCTGTCGTCACCGGGCCGACACGCTCGCGCTCGCGCTCGTAGGCATCGATCGCGTCGGACTGCTGCAGCGCGATGGCGATGTCGTCGAGCCCGTTGAGCAGCCGGTGCCGCGTCTCGTCGTCGAGCTGGAAGGGAACGGCCCGACCGTCGAAGCGCACTTCCCGGGCCTCGAGGTCGACCTCACCGGCGCCCGCCCCCATCAGCGCGCGCACGTCGTCCTCGGGCAGGACCACCGGGAGCAGACCGATCTTCGTGCAGTTGCTGAAGAAGATGTCGGCGAAGCTCGGCGCCACGATCGCGCGGAAGCCGTAGTCCTGGAGCGCCCACGGCGCGTGCTCGCGCGAGGATCCCGACCCGAAGTTGCGGCCGGTGGCGAGGATCGGGTTGGCCGGCAGGTTCCAGTCGTCCTCCTGCGCCCAGTCGTAGAAGAGGAACTCGCCGAAGCCGGTCCGCTCGACCCGCTTGAGGAACTGCTTCGGGATGATCTGGTCGGTGTCGACGTCGTTGCGGTTCAGGACGCTGACGTCACCCTTCACGAGCGTTACGGGTTCCATCAGCTCCACTCTCTGATGTCGACGAAGTGGCCCTCGATGGCGGCCGCGGCGGCCATCTGGGGCGAGACGAGGTGGGTGCGTCCGCCGCGACCCTGGCGCCCCTCGAAGTTGCGGTTGGAGGTGGACGCGCAGCGCTCGCCGGGCTGGAGGATGTCGGGGTTCATCCCGAGGCACATCGAGCACCCCGCCGTGCGCCAGTCGAAGCCGGCGGCGCGGAAGACCTGGTCGAGGCCCTCCTGCTCGGCCTGGGCGGCGACCTGCTGCGAACCGGGGACGACCATGGCGTCCACGGTCGACGCCACGCGCCGGCCCTTGACGACCTCCGCAGCCGCGCGCAGGTCGCCGATCCGCGAGTTCGTGCAGGAGCCGATGAACACGCGGTCGAGCGCGATCTCCTGCACCGGCGTGCCCGCCTGCAGGCCCATGTACTTGAGCGCGCGCTCGTCGCTGTCGCCCTGCGGGTCGGGCACGGCCTCGGTGACGGGGACGACCATGCCGGGGTTCGTGCCCCAGGTCACGAGCGGGGACAGCGCGCCGGCGTCGACGTCGATCTCGGTGTCGAACGCCCCGCCGTCGTCGGTGTGCAGCTCGCGCCATGCATCGACCGCGGCCTCGAAGTCCTCGGGCGCGCCGGGGCGGCCTTCAACGAACTCGAACGTGGTGTCGTCGGGGGCGATCATGCCCGCCCGGCCGCCGCCCTCGATCGTCATGTTGCAGATCGTCATGCGGCCCTCCATCGAGAGCCCCTCGATGACCTTCCCGGCGTACTCGACGACGTGCCCGGCGGCGCCGCCCGTGCCCATCTGGCCGATCGTGCCGAGGATCAGGTCCTTGGGCGTGACGCCGAAGCCGAGCTCGCCGGAGTAGTTGATCCGCATCGACCGCGGCTTGCTCTGCGAGAGGCACTGGGTGGCGAGGACGTGCTCCACCTCGCTGGTGCCGATCCCGAACGCGAGCGCCCCGAACGCGCCGTGCGTGGCGGTGTGGGAGTCGCCGCACACGATCGTCATCCCGGGCTGGGTGATGCCGAGCTCGGGCCCGATGACGTGGACGATCCCCTGGCGGGCGTTGCCGATCGAGTAGATGGGGACCCCGAACTCCTCGCAGTTGCGCTCGAGCGTCTGGACCTGCACGCGGCTGAGCTCGTCGCGGATGCGCTCGGCGACCGGCGTGCCGTCGGTCGGGACGTTGTGGTCGGCGGTCGCGATCGTGCGGTCGGGCCGGCGGACCGTGCGGCCGGCCAGTCGGAGGCCGTCGAACGCCTGCGGGCTGGTGACCTCGTGCACGAGGTGCAGGTCGATGTAGATCAGGCCGGGCGCGACCTCGTGTGCGGCCCAGATCTTGTCGAAGAGGGTGCTCGGGCTCATGAGCGGCGCAGCCCCGCGGACACGACGGCCAGCAGGACGGCCTCCTCCTTTCCGGGGTTCTCGAAGTGGTGCGGAAGGTCGGCGTCGAAGGTCACGCAGTCGCCGGCCGCGAGCCGGTGGCGCTGGCCGTCGACGTGCAGCTCGAGCTCGCCGGACTCGATCACGGCGGTCTCGCGCGAGCCGGGCTCGTGCATCGGCGGGTCGCCGGGGCCGCCGGTGGCGGCGCCGGGCGCGAGCCGGTGGCGGGAGAGCTCGGTGCGCAGGCCCGGGAGCGGCGGGCTGAGGATCTCGTAGCGGTGGCCGTCGGCGCCGCCGGTGCGGCCCTCGCCGGCCCGCACGAGCTGCACGGTGCCGCCCTCGTCGAGTCTGAGGAGCTGCGACAGCCGGAGCTCGAGGCCGGCGGCGATGCGCGCGGCGACCTGCAGCGTCGGGCTGGTTTCGCCGCGCTCGACCTGGGAGAGCATCGGCGCGGACACGCCGGAGCGCTCCGCGAGGTCGCGCAGCGAGAGGTCCATCGCCTCCCGCAGCGCCCTCACCCGCGGGCCGATGGCGTGGATGGGCTCCACGGCCGCTGCCATACGGTTGTACGTTATCACGTACACGGCGTAGCGGGCGCGCCCGCCGGGCACCACAATGCCCCGTGATCCGGACCGTCAGCCGCGGCTCGACCCCCACGATCCGCGTCGCGCTCGCCGTGCTGGTCGTCGCGTTCGCGCTGCCGGGCGCGGCGGCCGCCGCCGACCCGCTGCGCGCGCAGCAGTGGAACCTCGACCTGGTCGAGGCCGACGCGGCGCGCGCGACGTCGACCGGCGCGGGCGCGGTCGTCGCCGTGGTCGACTCGGGCGTCGCGGCCGCCCATCCCGACCTCGCCGGGCGGCTGGTGGCGGGCCGCGACGTGGTCGAGGGCGACGACGCGCCCGACGACGGCGACGGCCACGGCACCCACGTCGCCGGGATCGTCGGCGCCGCGACCGGCAACGGCGTTGGCGTCGAGGCGGTCGCCCCGGGGGCGGCGGTGATGCCGATCCGGGTGCTGGCGGCCGACGGCTCCGGCACCACCGACAGCGTCGCGGCCGGCATCGACTGGGCGCGGACGCACGGCGCCGACGTGATCAACCTCTCGCTCGGCTCGGAGGTCCCGATCGTCGGCGCGGCCGGCGGCGACGCGGTGGACGCGGCGATCCGCCGGGCGCTGTCGGAGGGCATCGTCGTCGTGGCGGCGGCCGGCAACAGCGGGATGCCGCGTGTGCGAGCAGCCCGCCGCCTCCGCGGGGCTGCTGTGCGTGGGAGCGGTCGACAAGCGGCGCGAGCGATCGGTGTACTCCTCGTTCGGGAGCGGGCTGGGCGTGGTGGCGCCCGGCGGGTCCGCGCTGCCGCTGGCGGGCGAGGACGTGCTCTCCACCTATCCCCCGGACGGCTACGCGGAGCTGGCCGGGACGTCGCAGGCGGCCCCGCACGTCGCCGGCGTCGCCGCGCTGCTCGTCTCGCTCGGCCTGCGCGGCCGCGAGGCCGTCGACCGCCTGCTCGCCACCGCCACCGACCTGGGAGCGCCCGGCACCGATCCGGTGTACGGCCACGGGCTCGTCAACGCGCGCGCGGCGGTCGCGGGACTGGCGGCGCGGCCGGGCAGCCCGGCCGCCGGCGGGCCGCGGCCGTTCGTGCGCGTGCGGCGGCGGCAGCGGGCATCGCGGGCGGTGCGGGTGCGGCTCCGCGCCGCGGTCGACGGCCGGGTCCGGATCCACGTCCGCGCGCGCCGCCGGACCGTCGCCACCGCGATCCGCCGCGTGCGCGCCGACCGGGCCCGCACCGTCGTCGCCCGCCTGCGGCCCCGCGCCCGCCGAGCCGCCCCGTTCCGCGCGCGCGTGAGGGTGCGGCTGCCGGGCTCGGGCCGCGTGTGGGTCCGGCCCGTCCGCGTCTATTGACGAACGTCAACTGCTGCTGGGTGGGGGAGCTGGTGTGCCGTCGCCGCGGCGACAATCCCGGCCGCTGGCCTGCCCTACTGTCGATATTCGACACCTATCCAGGACGGCGCCCCGAAACCGCCCGAATCCGGCCGCGCGGGTGATCCGCGGCGCCCGCCCGGCACGCCGATCATGATGTGAGGAGTCATGGAGCTCCCGGACACACTCGTGCTCGGCGCCGGCGGCACGCTCGGCGAGGCGTGGATGCGCGGGCTGCTGAGTGGGATCGAGTCGGTGTCCGAGCTCGACTTCCGCGACGTGGAGTACGTGATCGGCACGTCCGCGGGCTCGATCGTCGCCGCCGCGCTGGTCGCCGGCCGGCGACCCGAGGCCGGCGACCGCGCCGCTCGCGAATGGGGCGCTCAGGCCGCCGCGCAGGAGCCGAGCCGGGAGGTCGGCGCCGCGCTGCGCCGGCTCGGCGGCGAGGTGGTGCGCACCGCCGGGCGCCTCGGAGCGACCGCGGCGGCGCCGCTCGCCCCGCTGGCGCTCGCGGGCCTCGAGCCGGCCGGCCGCATGGTCCGTGCCGCCGCGCTCGCCCGGGCGCCGCGACCGGACCGCACCCTCGATGGCGTCGGCCGGCACATCGACTCCCTCGGGGCGAAGTTCGACGGCCGCCTCCGCATCGCGGCCGTCGATCGCCAGCGCGGGCAGCGCGTGCTGTTCGGCGCGCCCGGCGCGCCCGCGGCCACCGTCCGCGACGCCGTGCTCGCCTCCTGCGCGGTCCCGTGGCTGTTCGCCCCTGTGGCCATCGCCCGTCGCGAGTACGTCGACGGCGGCGTGTGGAGCCCGACCAACCTCGACGCCGCGCCGGGCGGCCGCGGCGCCCACGTGCTCTGCCTCGCGCCCACTGCCACGGCCGGCCCGCTCCGCGCCCCCACCGCCGCCGCGCTCCTGGCCGAGGAGATGGCGCTCAAGGCCCGCGGCATGCGCGTCCGCACCGTCACGCCTGACGCCGCGTCGGCGACCGCAATGGGCGAGCGCCTGATGGACGGCGGCCGCGTCGAGGGGGTCCTCGACGCGGCGTTCGCGCAGGGCCGCGCGCTGATGGTGTGAAGGTGAGGCCGGCTACGGCGTCGGCGTGAGCTCGCGCTTCTCCTCGGCCTCCGACGCGGCGAGCGCGACCTTGCGCTCCGCGTTCGACAGCGCGCGCACGTAGGCGAGCGCGGCGGCCTCGATGATGTCGGTCGAGACGCCCTGGCCGGCGGCCGACTGCCCCGCGATCTCGAGGATCACGCTGGCCTCGCCGAGCGCGTCCTGGCCGCCCGTCACCGCGTCGATGCGGAACTCCCGCAGCCGCGCCTCGCGCCGCACCGCCGTGTTGATGGCCCGGAAGATCGCGTCGACCGGCCCGTCGCCGGTGAAGTTCCCGCGCACCTCCTCGCCGTCCGGCGTGCGGATCGCGACCGTGGCGTGCGGCGGCCGGCGCGACGAGGCCTCGACGTCGAACCACTCGAGCGTGTACGACGCCATCTCCGCCCGCAGCTCGTCGGTCACGAGCGCCTCGAGGTCCATCGCGGTCACCTGCTTCTTCTTGTCCGCGATCTCCTTGAACCGCTTGAACGCCGTGTTGAGCGCCTGCCCGGAGACCGAGAACCCGAGCTCCTCGAGCGCCGACTTCAGCGCGTGCCGGCCCGAGTGCTTGCCGAGCACGATCGAGGACACGTCGTCGAACCCCACGCTCGTGGCGTCCATGATCTCGTACGTCGACCGCTCCTTGAGCACGCCGTCCTGGTGGATGCCGGACTCGTGCGCGAACGCGTTGCGCCCCACCACCGCCTTGTTCGGCTGCACCGGATAGCCGGTCAGGCGCGAGACGAGCCGGCTCGTGCGTGCGATCTCGCGCGTCTGCACGCCGGTCGTCAGCCCGATAGCGGCCGCCCGCGTGTGGAGCAGCATCACGAACTCCTCGAGCGACGCGTTGCCGGCCCGCTCCCCGATCCCGTTGATCGCGCACTCGACCTGCCGCGCGCCCGCCTGCACGCCAGCGAACGAGTTCGCGACCGCGAGCCCGAGGTCGTCGTGGCAGTGAACGGACAGCACCACGTCGCGCAGACCCGGTACCAGCTCGCACAGCCGCGCCAGGAAGGCGGCGTACTCGTCTGGCATCGCGTAGCCGACGGTGTCCGGGATGTTGACCGTGGTCGCCCCCTCCTCGATCGCCGCCGCGACCACCGACGCGGTGAACTCGGCGTCCGCCCGCGTGGCGTCCATCGGCGAGAACTCGACGTCGTCCACGAACGACTTCGCGTGCGCGACGGCCGCCCGCGCCTGGCCCAGCACGTCCTCGCGGGTGGACTGCAGCTGGTGCTCGATGTGGATGTCCGACGTCGAGATGAAGGTGTGGATCCGAGGTCGTTCGGCGTCGCGTACCGCTTCCGCGGCGCGCTCGATGTCGGCTGAATGGGCGCGCGCGAGGCCCGCGATGACGGGGCCGTGCACCTCGCGCGCGATCGCGCGCACGGCCTCGAAATCCCCCGGCGAGGCGATCGGGAACCCGGCCTCGATGACGTCGACCCCGAGGCGCGCGAGCTGGTGCGCGATCTCCAGCTTCTCGGCGGTGTTCAGCGAGATGCCCGGCGACTGCTCACCGTCGCGCAGCGTGGTGTCGAAGATGATGACCCGGTTGTCGTCCATGTCGCGTGCTCCTTCTCGGCTTTTCTGACCTGCTCCTTCGTGCTGGGTTTGCGGCTTCGCGGCCGCCACGCGCTATTCCCCCCGAAGGGGGAGGAGAAGGAGGAGGTCAAGCCGGCGCGACATGCGGGCGAAAGCCTACATCACGAGCGGCTTGCCGGTGTCGATGTGACGAGTGGGCCGCGATACTTGCGGGGTGCCCCTCCGACGCCGGCTCCTGCGCGTCCTCGTCGCCGCGCAGATCCTCGGCGGGCTGGGCCAGGCCGCGGGCGGCGCCGCGGGCGCGCTGCTGGCCCGCGACGTGGCCGGCACCGACGCCGCCGCCGGCCTCCCGCTGTCGCTGCTGGTGGCGGGCTCCGCGCTCGCCGCGATCCCGATCTCCAGCCTCTCGCGCAGCGCCGGCCGGCGTCCCGGCCTGGCCACGGCACTGGTCGCCGGCGCGGCGGGAGCGGGCCTGTGCGTGTGGGCGGGCGCGGCCGAGAGCCTGCCGCTGCTGCTCCTCGGCTGCCTGCTGTTCGGCGCCGGCAACACCGCGGTCATGCTCGCCCGGTACGCCGCGGCCGACCTCAGCGAGCCGGAGCGGCGGGCGCGCACGATCGGCATGGTCGTGTTCGCCACCACGTTCGGCGCGGTCGCCGGCCCGAACCTGCTCGACCCCGCGGGCGTCGCCGCCGAGTCGATCGGGCTGCCGCCGCTGACCGGCCTGTTCGTGCTCGCCGCGCTGGCCTACATCGCCGCCGCGCTCGTGCTGCTGGCGCTGCTCCGGCCCGACCCGCTGCGCCTCGCCACGCACGACGAGCCGCGCGAGGACGCCTGGGGCCCGCGGCCTTCGCTCTCGGCGCTGCTGGAGCCGCCCGTCGTCCGCGCCGGGCTCGCCACGATCGTCACCGCGAACTTCGTGATGGTCGCCGTGATGGCGATGACGCCGGTGCACATGCGCCACCACGACCACTCGCTGACGCTGGTCGGCTTCGTCATCTCGCTCCACATCGCGGGCATGTTCGCCCCGGCGCCGCTCACCGGCCGGCTCGCCGACCGCCTCGGCGCGCGGCGCGTCGCCCTCGGCGGCTGCGCGACGCTGCTGGCGGCGGGCGTGCTCGCGGGCGGGGCCGGGGCATCGGTCGCCGTGCTCTCGGCCGGGCTGCTGCTGCTCGGCGTCGGCTGGAACGCGTGCCTGATCGCGGGGAGCGCGCTGCTCGTGTCGGCCGTCGCGGCCGGCCAGCGGCCGCGGGTGGAGGGCGTCGGCGAGCTCAGCATGGGCCTCGCGGCCGCGACCGGCGGCGCGCTCTCCGGCCCGGCGGTGGCGATCGCCAGCTACCCGGCGCTGGCCGTGGCAGCCGCCGCCCTGGCGGCGACGGTCGCGCCCGTGGTGCTGGTCAGCGCGACACGTGGATCCCGAGCGCCCGCGGCGCCGAGCACACCGCCCGCGTGAGCGGGTCGGGCCGCCGCCCCGCGGCCTGCAGGCGCTCGGCGCGCAGGAACGCGCCGCGGACCACCATCCCGCCGAGCCAGGCGAGCGGCTCCGGCGGCACCGGCGGGCCGGGGGCGTCGAGCGCGAGCCGGCGGTCGCCGTCGCCCGACGCCAGGCCCGCGAGCACGCGCCCGGCCAGGTGCGACGGGCCGACGCCGTTCCCGGTGAACCCGAACGCGTAGTGGACGGGCCCGTCGTCGAGCGTCCCGATCTGCGGCACGTGGCTCGGCGAGACGTCGATCGGCCCGCCCCAGGCGTGCTCGATCGCCCGGCCCTCGAGCGCCGGGAAGTAGTCGACGAGGTGGCGCCGCGTCTCCTCGATCACCGGCGGGTCGACCTCGATCCGGCCGTCGAGCCGGGCCCCGGCGGCCAGCTGCCCGCCGCCCCAGCCGAACAGGATCCGCCCGTCGCGCGTGGTGCGGAAGTAGTGCAGGAACGTGCGGGCGTCGGTGATCGACTCCCCGCCGGTCCAGCCGATCGCGTCGAGCACGTCCGGCACCGGCTCGGTGAGCACGATGTGGGACGAGGTGACCGAGAGCCGCGAGCGGAGCGGCTTGATGCCGCGCGTGGCGGCGTTCACGGCCAGGACCGCGGCACCGGCGCGGACGCGGGCGCCGTCGGTGCGGGCGACGACCTCGCCCGGCGCGGCGTGCAGCGCGCGCACCCGCGAGCGCTCGTGGACCTGCGCGCCGCGCTCGAGCAGCCGCCGTCGCAGGCCGAGCGCGAGCCGTGCGGGGTGGACGGTCGCGTCGTCGGGGACGAGCAGGCCGCGGCCGAAGCGCAGCGAGTCGCAGCGCGCGCGCACCGCGGCGGCGTCGAGCGCGACCACCTTGCCGGGCGCGACCGCCTCGCCGGCCGCCACGATCTCGTCGATCACCGCGTCCTGCGCGTCGCTCGTCGAGGTCTCGACGAAGCCGCCGGGCCGGAACCACGCGTCGACGCCCTCCGCCTCGCACCACGCACCGATCGCCCGCACGCTCTCCGACGAGGCCTCGCACGCCGCCAGCGCGCGCTCGTCGCCGAAGCGCTCGCGCAGCGACGGCAGGTTCGACCACAGCGTCTCGCAGAACCCGCCGTTGCGGCCGCTCGGCCCGTGGCCGCACACGTCCGCCTCGAGCAGCACGACGCGGGCGCCGCGGTCGAGCAGGTTCCACGCTGTCCACATGCCGGCGTAGCCGCCGCCGATGACGACGACGTCGGCGTCGAGGTCGCCGGAGGCGGGCGCGACCGGCTCGGCGCCGCCCGCCTCGCGCAGCCACCAGCCGTGCGCGTCGTGGATCACACGAAGAACTTCTCGGACGCGTCGGCCAGCACGGCCTCGGTCTTCTCGACCAGCTCGTCCAGTTCGCGGCGGCCGCAGATCAGCGGCGGCGAGAGGTGCAGGACGGCGTCGCCGCGGTCGTCGGGCCGGGCGATCAGGCCCTCCTCGAGCAGCCGGCCGGTGAGGAAGCCGCGCAGCAGCCGCTCGCGCTCCTCGGCCGAGAAGCGGGTCAGCTCGGCGTCGCGGACCAGCTCGAGCGCCCAGAAGAAGCCGTCGCCGCGGACGTCGCCGACGATCGGCACGCGCGTCTTGAGCTCGTTCAGGCGGTCGCGCAGGTACCCCTCGTGGCTGCGGACGTTCTCCAGGACGCCCTCGCGCTCGAAGATCTCGATGTTGCGCAGCGCGACCGCCGCGGCCATCGGGTGGCCGGCGAACGTGATGCCGTGCAGGAGCATCCGGCCCTCTTCGTACAGCGGCTCGGCGATCCGATCGGACACTACGACGGCGCCCATCGGCGCGTAGGCGGACGTGATGCCCTTGGCGAGCGTGACGATGTCGGGCGCCGGGCCGTAGCGGGCGGACGCGAAGAACTCGCCGAAGCGCCCGAACCCGGTGATCACCTCGTCGGCGACGAGCGCGATCCCGTAGCGGTCGGCGATCTCCCGCAGCCCAGACCAGTAGCCGTCGGGCGGGACGAGCGCGCCGCCGGCGTTCTGGACCGGCTCGGCGATGATCATCGCCACGGTCTCCGGCCCGGTCTCGACGATCGCGCGCTCCATCTCCTCCAGCAGCAGCGCGCAGTGGGCGGCCGGATCGTGCTCGAGCTCGTGGCGGAAGCGGTTCGTGTTGGAGACCCGCACGACGGGAATCGGCGCGGGGCCGAACGGCTCCTTCATCGGCCGCACGCCGGTGAAGCTCAGCGCGCCGAGCGTGACGCCGTGGTAGGCGATCTCGCGGGCGATGACCTTGGTGCGCTGCGGCTCGCCGCGGCCGAGATACGACTGGCGGACGATCTTCCACGCCGCCTCCACCGACTCCGAGCCGCCGCTCGTGAAGAACACGCGGTTGAGGTCGCCGGGGGCGCGCTCGGCCAGCGCCTCGGCGAGCCGGATCGCCGGCGGATGCGCGGTGGCCCAGTTCGTGTTGAACGCGAGCGTGGAGAGCTGCTCGCCCGCGACCGCCGCCATCTCCTCGCCGAACGAGTAGCCCAGCTGGCAGCAGAACAGCGAGCTCAGGCCGTCGAGGTAGCGCTTGCCGTCGGTGTCGAAGACGTACGGGCCCTCGCCGCGCTCGAGCACGAGCAGCCGGTTCCCGCCCGGCCCGAAGGCGCCGTTGCGGGTGAAGTGCATGAGCAGGTGGCGGTGCGCGAGGTCCTGGAGGTCGTCGGTGGTCAGCGCGGCCGTGCTAGTCATGCCCGCCATGCTTGTCCTCTCCGCCAGGACCGGCAATGGCCGGAGCGTCGCGTCTGGCCGCCGCAGGGCCGACGGAACGTCAAGCGCGCGTCGTGGTTGACTTCATCGCGGTGGCCACGCTCTACGGCATCCCGGCGTCGCATCCCGTCTACGCGACGACGCTCATGCTCGCGGCCAAGGGCGTCCCCTACCGGCGGATCGACCTGCCGCAGTGGTTCCACCGCGCGCTGCTCCGCGCCCTGCGCTTCCCGGGCACGACCGTGCCCGCGCTCGTGCTCGACGGGCGCCGGCTGCAGACCACGACGACGATCGCTCGCGCGCTGGAGGAGCTCCGGCCGGAGCCGCCGCTGCTGCCGGCCGATCCCGAGCGGCGCGCGCGGGTGGAGGAGATCGAGACCTGGTGCGACGGCGACTTCCAGCAGATGGGCCGCCGGCTCGTGTACTGGGCGCTCGCCCGCGACGGCTCGGCGCTCGCCAGCTACCTCGAGGGCTCGAAGCTGATCATCCCGCTCCCGCTCGCCAAGCCGCTGGCGCCGCTCATCGTCCGGATCCTCAGGCGCGACCACCAGGCGCGCGACGAGGCCGTCCGGGCGGACCTCGCCGCGCTGCCGGGGCTCCTCGACCGCATCGACGGCTGGATCGCCGACGGGGTGCTCGGGGGCGCGCCGCCGAACGTGGCCGACTACCAGGTCGCGACGAGCCTCGCCCTGCTGGCGAGCCACGACGACCTGCGGCCGCTCATCGACGCCCGCCCCTGCGGCGAGCTGGTCCGGCGGATCGCGCCCGGCTATCCCGGCCGGATGCCACCCGTGTTCCCGCGCGAGTGGCTGCCGGCTGCAGCAGCCTGACCAGGTGGTCGAGCCGTGCCGGGCCGAGCTCCGGGTCGATGAGGACGTGGTGGGCGATCGGCGGCCAGCCGCGGTCGCGCGCGTGGCGGGCGAGGGCGGCGATCAGGCCCGCTCCGCCGTGATCGGCGGCGAGCAGCAGCCGATGCGGGTCCGCGCCCAGCTCGTCGGCGTGGTCGGCGGCCCATTCGAGCGCATCGCGCGCCCGCTCGAAGCTCGCGTCCGGCACAGCGAGCACGACGGCGGGGATGCGCACGCACAGCTCCTGCCAGATCTGGGCTCCGACGCTCGCGCCCGGCAGGACGACGAGCAGTGCCGGCCGCTCGGGCGTGGCGGGGGGCCACGTCACCTGGATGTCGCCACCGCGGCGCAGGTGGAGGTCGGCGTGCTGCGACAGGATCGTGGCGGCCGGTGTCATGCCGGCATCCTCGAACCCGCGGGCGGGAAAGGGAAAGGCCAATCGCTTATCGCCGTCATGCACGAATCGCATGAGGGGTCGCGAGCGCTCGGGGATACTGTGCGACATGGCCGAAGACCGAGGACGCGTGCTCGCCTTCCCCCGCGCACCCGACGCGATCGAGCTGCGGCACCTGCGCTCGTTCGTCGCGGTCGCGGAGGAACTGAACTTCGGCCGCGCGGCGGACCAGCTCTACCTCTCCCAGCCCGCCCTGAGCCGGCAGATCCGGGCGCTCGAGCAGCTCGTCGGCTGTCAGCTGTTCCGGCGCTCGACGCACCGGGTCGAGCTCACGCTGGCCGGCGAGTCGCTGCTCGACCGCGCCCGCAAGGTGCTGGCCGACGTCGACGAGGCGGTGTCGATCACGCAGTCGGTGGGCGACGAGCTCGAGAACCGCGGGGCGCGGATGTGGCAGCCGATCGGCGACCTGAACCCCGAGGAGACGGGCGTGGACACCTTCCGGGAGGCGTACGAGGCGCTGCACGCCGAGTTCTCGCCCCCGCCTGAGGTCACCGTCCGCCCGATCAACGCCGGCGGGGTGAGCGCGCTCATCGTGTCGCCGCCCGACGAGGGCGCGTCGACGCTGGTCTACATGCACGGCGGCGGGTTCCTGCTCGGCTCGGCGTTCGGGTACCGGCACCTGGCCGGCGCCCTCGCGCTGGCCGCCGGGTCGCGTGCCGTCGTGCCCGACTACCGGCTCGCGCCGGAGCATCCGTTCCCGGCCGCGATCGAGGACGTCGTGCGCGTGTACCGCTGGCTGCTCGACCGCGGCACCGAGCCGGGCCGGATCGTGCTGGCGGGCGACTCGTCCGGCGGCGGGCTGACGCTCTCCGCACTGCTCATGCTCGAGCGCGACGGTCTGCCCATGCCCGCGGGCGCGATCCTGATGTGCCCGGGCGTCGACCTCACCCGCGACTTCGTCGTGCAGGCGGGGTCCGGCGAGCCCCAGCCGGTCGCCGCCGACCTCGTGCGCCGCTTCGTCACCGGCTACCTCGCCGGCCACCCGGCCGACGACCCGCTGGCGAGCCCGCTGCTCGGCGACCTGGCGCGCATGCCGCCGCTGCTCATCCAGGGCGCCACCGGCGACCCGTACTGCCCCGAGTCGCAGGCGCTCGCCTCCCGCGCGCGGGAACAGGGAGCCGATGCGCGGCTCGAGCTCTACCCCGTCGCCACGCACGTCTTCCAGGTCTTCTGGTCGTTCCTGCCCGAGGCGACCGAGGCGCTCGAGAGCGCCGGCCGCTTCGTGCAGGAGGTGAGCACCGCTCGCCCCGCCGCCCTACCGAGCCACCGCTGACGGGCGCCGCGGCCGGCCCAGGCGCCAGACCAGGAACGCGAGCAGGAACAGCGGCGCGATCGGGTGGCCGACGGCCGCCGTTCCGGCCAGGCCGGCGGCGACGAGCAGGACGACGAGCAGCGCGAGCGGGGGTCGCACGGGCCCGCGGGCCGGTGGCGCCGGCCGCTCGGCCGGCAGGTCCCGATGCAGGTCCTCGAGCTCCGCGACGGTCCGGGCCGCGTACGCTCGCTCGACACGGTCCTCGAGCTCCTCGGCGGTCAGCCGGCCGGCCTGTGCGTGGCGGCCGAGCGAGGCGACCGCGCGCTCTCGATCGGTGTCGGATGCTCGGAGCGAATCCATGCCGCCATCGTCGCGCGCGCGGTCGGGACCGTCATCCGCCGGCAGGCGGCTTCACGCATACGTCGGGCGACGTACGAAGCGGTGGCGGCGGCCGGTGCTCCGGTGGTGCGAGCGCCGCAGCTGGCGGGCGCGCTCGACGAGCACGAACGCCAGCTCGCCGGACGGGCGGAACGGGTCGGCGATGACCTCGAAGTCCTCGGTCGAGACGGCGGCCCACAGCTCGCCGCCGACCTCGCCGACCAGCACCGGCGCGAGCAGCGGGCGGCTCGAGTCGAGCACGGCCAGGTCCTCGAGCGCGGCGGCGTCGGTGGGCAGCGCGTGCCGGATCGTGAGCGTGTGCATGAGTTCCTCCTTCGTGCGCATTTGCAGGCATTCTGGCCTGAAGGAGGACCCCTTACATCGGGCATCAGGAGCCGGTTCGAGCGGCCGACACCTTACGTGCGGGCGCCGCCCCCTTACGGCAACGTCAACTGCGGCAGGTAGGGAGGCGACGGGACCGACGGTTTCGTGAAATTTTCGGCGGCGGCCACCGCCCGATTTCACGAAACCCCTCGTAGACGACGGAAACGTGCGATTGGCGGGCCGGGGCCGTCTGGAATTGCACGAAACCGCCGGTCCCGTCGCCTCCCCACCCAGCCGCAGTTGACGTCCGCCGGACCCGCCTGGGCGCAGCGAGTGGCGCCTCAGGCCGCCGCGCGGCGACGGCGGAAGGCGAGGGCCCGGATCGCGAGGTGGAGGCCGAGCACGACGTCCTCGTCGTCGAGCGAGACGCCGAGCAGCTCCTCGATCCGGCGCAGCCGCAGGTACAGGGACTGGCGCTCGAGGTGCAGCGCGCGGGCCGCCTGGGCCTTGCGGCCTCCCGCCGCCAGATAGGCCTCCAGCGTCTCCAGCAGCGCCCGGTGGCGGGCGGAGCCGGGCGCGAGCAGCGGGCCGAGCTGCTCGTCGACGAACGCGTCGAGCTCGGGCGCGTCGCGCAGGTCGTGGAGGAGGTCGGTGACGCCCGGGCGGCGCGCGTCGTACCAGCGCCGCGCCGGCAGGGCGGTCGCGGCGCCCGCCGACCGCCGCACGCGCCGCAGCCCCTGGCCGGCCGCCGCCCACGTCTCCGCGCACGCGCCGATCGCCAGTGCCGCGTCCTCCGCCCCCGCCCCCCGGCGCTCGAGCACGCCGTGGAACAGGCCCGCGACGTGCTCGGCGAGCGCCTCGTCGAACGAGCGCGCGCCCACCCCCAGCAGCACCAGCAGATCCACGTCGCGCGGCCCGAGCAGGACCGCGAAGCCAGTCGACGACAGCGTCGTGCGCAGCTCGCCCGACAGCCGCGTCCACGACAGCTCGTCGCCCCGGCGGGAACGCGGGCCGCGCCAGCTCGCCGCCACCGGCAGCAGCCCGCGGCCGCCCCCGGGGAACCCGAGCGCCTCCGCCCGCCGCCGGGCGTCGCCGTCCTCCACCCGCCCGTCGGCGAGGTCGGACAGGAACGCGCCACGCGATCGCGCGCGCAGGTGCTCCTCGTGCTGCTGGCCGAGCAGGTCGATCGCCACCGCCAGTGCCGCGCGCTCGCAGGCCACGCGGTCGAAGTCGTCCAGGGCCTTGTCGACCGCCAGCGCGATCAGCCGGCCCCACGAGCTGTCCATCAGCCGCACGTCGACCAGGAACGCGCCCTCCGGCGCCTCGCCGCGGTCCTCCGCGCGGTGCAGGTCCGTCCACGCGGCCAGCGCCACGTCGTCGCCCGCCCGGCCGGACACGTAGTAGACGAGCTCGTGCCCGGCGTCCTCGAGGACGACCGGGCTCGCCACCGCGTCGGCGAGCTCGGCGAGGATCTCCGGCACCCCGCGCCCGTGCAGGATCAGCTCCGTGAAGCGCCGGTGGATCTCCTCGCCGCGTCGCAGGAGCTCGAACTGGCTGTTGAGGACCGCGGCATGCACCGCCTCGGTGATCTCCACGAACCGGACGGTGCGCCGGAACGCGACCAGCGGCACGCCGGCCGCGGCGCACGCCTCCACCACCGGGTCGGGCACCCGCTCCCGCCACGTCGACCCGAGCTCGACCGCGACCGCGGCCACGCCCTGCTCGATCAGCGAGGCGATCCAGCGCGCCTGGTCACGCTCCCGGCCGCCCGCCCCGATCCCCGTGGTGAGCACCAGCTCGCCGCCCTTGAGCAGGTCGCTCGGGTCCGCCATCTCGATGACGTGCGCCCAGCGCAGCTCGCGATCGAGGCCCTCCGAGCCCGCGATCACCTCCGGCAGCGCGCGCCGGATCACGGGCAGCTCCATCACGTCGTTGAGGCGCAGCATACGTTCCGTCAGTCATTCTGGAATAACACACGCCGCTGTGTCCATTGCGGAGATGGGGTCAAACGCGGAAAGGTGGCGCTCCGAGTTGGAGGGTCCGGATGTCCATAACTGATAAGGCGCAGGCCCATGCGCTGCTGATCGACGGACAGGAGGTCCGGACATCGGCCACACGGGTCGTGCACGACCCGGCGACCGGGGAGCCGATCGCCGAGGTCGCCGACGCGAGCGCCGCCGACGCCGAGCGCGCGGTCGCGGCCGCCCGCGCCGCCTTCCGGCGCGGCGACTGGAGCCGCATCACGCCCGGCGAGCGTGCCGCCGTGCTCGACCGCATGGCCGACCTGCTCGAGGAGCGCGCCGACGAGTTCGCCCACACCGAGTCGCTCAACACCGGCAAGCCGTTCAAGTTCAGCTCGGCGTTCGACGTCCCGCTCACGATCGACAACCTGCGCTTCTTCGCGGCCGCCGCCCGCAATCTGGAGGGCAAGGCGTCGGCCGAGTACCTCGACGGCCTGACCAGCACGATCCGGCGCGAGCCGATCGGCGTCTGCGCGTCGATCGCCCCCTGGAACTACCCGCTCAACATGGCGGCCTGGAAGATCGGCCCCGCGCTCGCGGCCGGCAACACCGTCGTGCTCAAGCCCGCCGAGCTCACGCCGCTGACCGCGCTCATGCTCGGCGCAACTCGGCCTCGAGGCCGGGCTCCCGCCGGGCGTGCTGAACGTCGTCCCCGGCCCCGGGCCCGAGGTCGGCGGCGTGCTCGCCCGGCACGAGGACGTCGCGCTGATCTCGGTCACCGGCTCCACCAGCACCGGCGCGAGCGTGATGCGCGAGGCCGCCGGCACCGTCAAGCGCGTCCACATGGAGCTCGGCGGCAAGGCCCCGTTCGTCGTGTTCTCGGACGCCGACCTCGAGGCGGCGGCCGAGGGAGCGATCGTCGGCGCGTTCGCGAACTGCGGCCAGGACTGCACCGCCGCGACGCGAATCTACGTCCACGACGACGTCCGGGACGACTTCATGGAGCGCCTGCTGCACAAGGTCGACCGGCTCGTGGTCGGCGATCCCATGGACGAAGCCACCAACCTCGGCCCGCTCGTCTCGTCGCAGCACCGTGAACGTGTTCACGGCTTCGTCGAGCGCGCACAGGCGCAGGGCGCCACCGCCGCACGCGGCGGCGCAACGCCCGACGGCCCCGGCGCGTACTACCCGCCGACCGTGATCACCGGCGCCGCCCAGGACAGCGAGATCGTCCAGAACGAGGTCTTCGGCCCGGTCGTGTGCGTGCTGCCCTTCAGCAGCGACGACGAGGCGTTCGCGAAGGCCAACGACACCCGCTACGGCCTCGCCGCCTCCGCCTGGACGCGCGACGTCTTCCGCGCCCAGCGCGCCGCCCGCGAGCTCGAGGCCGGCACGGTGTGGATCAACGAGCACCTCGCGATCGGCTCCGAGATGCCCCATGGCGGCGTCAAGGGGTCCGGCTTCGGCAAGGACATGTCGATGTACGCGCTCGAGGAGTACACGGCCGTCAAGCACGTCGTGTTCGAGCTGACCGGCGCCCCGCGCAAGGAGTGGTACGACGCGGTGTCGACGCCCGAATGACCACCGACGCCGACATCCACCTCGAGGGGGTCACCAAGCGCTTCGGGGAGACGACCGCGGTCGACGACCTGACGCTCTCGATCCCGCGCGGCGCGTTCTACGCGCTGCTCGGCCCGTCGGGCTGCGGCAAGACCACGACGCTGCGGATGGTCGGCGGCTTCGAGGATCCCACCGGGGGCACGGTCTACCTCGGCGGCCAGGACGTCACCCAGCTCCCGCCCTTCAAGCGCGACGTCAACACGGTCTTCCAGTCCTACGCGCTGTTCCCGCACCTGTCGGTCGAGCGCAACGTCTCCTTCGGGCTCGAGCGCCGCAAGATCAGCAAGGCGGAGGTCAAGCAGCGGGTCGAGGAGGCGCTGGAGATGGTCCAGCTCGGCGGCTACGGCAAGCGCAAGCCCGCGCAGCTCTCGGGCGGCCAGCAGCAGCGCGTCGCGCTCGCCCGCGCGCTCGTCAACCGCCCGCGAGCGCTGCTGCTCGACGAGCCGCTCGGCGCGCTCGACCTCCGCCTGCGCAAGCAGCTGCAGATCGAGCTCAAGCGGATCCAGCAGGACGTCGGCATCACGTTCGTGCACGTGACGCACGACCAGGAGGAGGCCATGAGCATGGCCGACACCATCGCGGTGATGAGCGAGGGCCGGATCGAGCAGGCCGGCGGCGCCGCCGACCTCTACGAGCGCCCGCGCACCGAGTTCGTGGCCAACTTCCTCGGCGTCTCCAACCTCGTCGACGCCCGCCTGCGCGCGTCGCAGAACGGCAACGCCGCCGTCGAGACCCACGACGGCGCCACGCTGCACGTGCCGTCCGACCGGATCGGCCCGCACGGCACCGATGCGGTGAGGATCGGCGTCCGCCCCGAGAAGGTGCGCCTCTCCCCCGCGGGCGCCGAGGTCGCGAGCGGCGCCAACGTGCTGCGCGGAACGGTCGTCGTCGCCTCGTTCCTCGGGGTCTCGATCCAGTACGTGATCCGCACCGCCGGCGGCGAGGAGCTGACCGTCTTCGCCCAGAACCTCGACGGGGCGGAGGGGTGGGCGGGGACGGAATCAATTCTCGGGCCCGGCCGCGAGGTCCAGCTGTCGTGGGATCCGAAGCACACCTTCGTCGTCGCCAAGGAGGGGTCTTGACCGACCATCTGTCACGCCGCAAGTTCCTGACCCGCGCCGGGGGCGCCGGGCTGACGCTCACCAGCCTCCCCGCCATCTTCGCGGCGTGCGGCGGCGTCGAGGGCAGCCAGGAGAAGGCCGCCGAGAACGAGGACCAGGCCAAGGAAGCCAGCCATCCCAAGACCGAGATCGGCGACTGGACGTTCTCGAACTGGCCGCTCTACATGGACAAGAAGCTGCTCAAGGCGTTCGACAAGGAGTACGGCGGCAAGGTCCGCTACCTCGAGGACATCAACGACAACTACGAGTTCTTCGGGAAGGTCCGCCAGCAGCTCGAGCAGGGCCAGCCGATCGGCCGCGACATCGTCGTGCTCACCGACTACATGGCCGCGCGCTGGGTCCGCAATGGCTACGCCGAGCCGATCGACAAGAAGAACGTGCCCAACGCGTCGAACATCGTCGACAACCTCGCGACGATCAACTACGACGCCGACCGCACCTACACGCTGCCGTACCAGTCGGGCGCCATCGGCATCGGCTACAACATCAAGAAGACCGGCGGCGAGCTACGGTCGGTCCAGGACCTCTTCGACCCGAAGTTCAAGGGCCGCGTGACGATGTTCTCCGAGCCCTACGACTCGGCGAGCACGGTCCTGCTCGGCGACGGGATCGACTGCTCGAAGGCCAGCATCGACCAGATCCTGGGCGCGATCGAGAAGATCGACAAGGCCAACCAGGCGGGCCAGTTCCGGCGCTTCACCGGCAACGACTACACGACCGACCTGGCCAAGGGCAACATCTGGATCGCGCTCGCCTACTCGGGCGACCTCGTGCAGCTCCAGAGCGACAACCCCGACCTGCGCTTCACGTACTTCGAGGAGGGCAACGTCGCGTTCAACGACAACCTGATGATGCCCGCCAAGGTCGAGCACCCGTACGCCGCCGAGACGATGTTCAACTACCTCTACGACCCGGTGGTCGCCGCGAAGCTCGCCGCGTACGTCAACTACATCTCGCCGGTCAAGGGCGCCAAGGAGGAGCTCGAGAAGACCGATCCGGACATCGCCAACAACGAGCTGATCTTCCCGCCGCCGGAGGTCCAGGAGAAGATCCACGCCTATCCGGCGCTGTCGCCGCAAGACGAGCGGGCGATGCAGGAGGCGATGGCCAAGGTCACCGGCGCCTGAGCCGATGCTGCGGCTGAGCCTTCACCGGCGCCGCCAGCTCCTGCCCTGGCTCTTCCTCGGGCCGGGGCTGGCGTGGCTGATCGTGTTCTTCGCGATCCCGCTGGCGAACCAGCTCAACGTGTCGCTCCAGACCGGCGACCCGGAGACGGGCTACACGTTCACGTGGGCGTTCTCGACGTACGCGGACGTCCTGAGCGAGTACGGCACGCAGTTCGTGCGATCAATCGGCTACGCCGCGACCGCGACGGTCCTGTGCTTCGTGATCGGCTTCCCGCTGGCGTACTTCATCGCGTTCAAGGCGGGCCGCTGGAAGAACGTCATGCTCCTGCTGATCATCCTGCCGTTCTTCGTCTCGTACGTGCTGCGAACGGTGAGCTGGCAGCTGATCCTGGCCGACAACGGCTTCGTCGCGGACACGCTGCGCAGCGTCGGCCTGCTCGGCGAGGACGGGCGACTGCTCGCCACGCGCACGGCCGTGATCGCGGGCATCACCTACAACTTCCTGCCCTTCATGGCGCTGCCGCTCTACGTGTCGCTGGAGAAGATCGACAAGCGGCTGATCGAGGCGGCGACCGACCTCTACGCCAGCCGGGCGACCGCGTTCCGCAAGGTCACGCTCCCGCTCGCGCTCCCCGGCATCTTCGCCGGCTCGCTGCTGACCTTCATCCCCGCGTGCGGCGACTTCATCAACGCCGCGCTGCTCGGGACGCCGCGCCAGTACATGATCGGCAACGTCATCCAGAACAAGTACCTGGTCATCCAGGACTACCCGGAGGCGGCGGCGCTCTCGTTCATCCTGATGACCTTCATCCTCGTCGGGATCTTCGTCTACGCGCGCGCGCTCGGCGCCCGCAACCTGACCGAGGCGGCGATCTGATGGGCGCCGACCGCGCGCGGACGTGGGCGCTCGGCATCTGGTCGGGCCTCGCGCTGCTCTACCTGTTCATCCCGATCTTCGTGATCGTCGTGTTCTCGTTCAACGACCCCCAGGGGCGCTTCAACTTCACGTGGCAGGGCTTCACGCTCGACCACTGGAAGAACCCGTTCGCGAACCCCGACTTGGCGATGGCGATGAAGAACTCGTTCCTGATCGCCCTGATCTCGACCATGATCGCCACCGCGCTCGGGACGTTCATGGCGATGGCGCTGGTCCGCTACGGGTTCCGCGGCCGCTCGCTGGTCGACTTCTTCGTCTTCCTGCCGCTCTCGACGCCCGAGGTGGTGATCGGCGCCGCGCTGCTGGCGCTGTTCCTGACGATGGCGGTCAACACGGGCTTCGCCACGATCGTCATCGCGCACGTGATGTTCACGGTCTCCTACGTGGTGGTGACCGTGAAGGCGCGATTGGAGGGGATGGACCGCCACATCGAGGAGGCGGCCATGGATCTCGGGGCGACCGAGTGGACCACGTTCCGCAAGATCACGCTGCCCATGATCGCCCCCGGCGTGGCGGCGGCGGCGCTGCTGGCGGCGGCGATCTCGGTCGACGACTACGTGATCACGAGCTTCAACGCCGGCCAGACGATCACGTTCCCGCTGTTCATCTTCGGCGCCACCCGACAGGGCGTGCCGCCCGAGGTGAACGTGCTCGCCACGGGCGTGCTGCTGGTCGTGCTGATCCTGATGGGGCTCAACGTGCTGCTCCAGCGCCGCCTCGCGCGCCGCGACCTGGCGCGCGTCGCCGCCTGAACGCTCAATCTCGGCCCGCCTCGCGCCGATATCAGCCGGACATGCGCGGCGGATGGCACCAGCGGCTCCTCGTCGGACACCTGCTCGCGGGCGCGGCGGCGGCGGTCCCGCTGGCCATGCTCGCCGTCTTCGGGCGCGAGCCCGTCGACCTCAGCCCCGCGGCCCACTTCTGGCCCGTCGTCGCGGCGGCCGGAACGGCGGCGGCGGTCGCCGGCGGGCTGACGCTGGCCGGCGTCCGCGCCCGCGACGGGCGCGCGATGCTGCTCGGCACCGCGTTCTCGACCACCACCGCGCTGCTGATGGTCCACGGCTTCGCGACGCCCGGCGTCGTCGTCGGCCCCAACGGCGTGATCGCGCTCGCCGGCGGCGCCTCGCTGCCCGTGGGCGCCGGGCTGCTCGCGCTCACCGCCCTCCCCGGGCTGCGCCGCCCGCGCCGGATCGCGCCGCTGCTCGCGCTGCAGGCCGCGCTCGCCGTCGGCGTGCTCGCGCTCGGCGCGGCCGCGCTCGCCATCCCCACGCTCGTGCCGGGGGTCCCGCAGGCCGGCAGCCCGATCGCGGTCGCCCTCCTCGCCTTCGGCGTCGGCTGCCTGCTCGTGCTCGCCCACCGCGCCGTCCGGACGCATGCGCTCACGCACCGCCCCGCCGACATGCTTGTCGTGGCGGGCTGCGCCTGGCTCGCGATCGCGCTCTGGGCGCAGCTCCTGATGGGCCCGGGCAACGTCGCGTTCTACGGCGGCCACGCGCTCGAGCTCGGCGGCGTCGCGCTGATCGGCATCCCCACCGTGCTCGACCTCGCCCGCGGCGGCGCGTCGCGCCCGCTGGTCGGCGACCTCACCGCCCTCGATCTCGTCGCCGCCGAGGAGGCCTACCTCGGCCCGCGCGTGCGCTCGCTGCTGCTGCGCCTCGCCGATCGCGACACGTCGACCGAGGAGCACACCCGCCGCGTCGCCCTGCTGGCGGCGCGCGTGGGCGAGGAGCTCAAGCTCCCGGCCGCGCTGCGGCGCGACCTCGCCGTCGGCGGGCTGCTGCACGACGTCGGCAAGCTCTCCGTGCCGCTCGAGATCCTCCGCAAGCCGGGCCCGCTGGACGACGACGAGTTCGCCGAGATCCGCCGCCACCCGGAGGCCGGCCGCCGGCTGCTCGAGGAGCTCGGAGGGTTCCCGGAGACCGTGCGCCGCCTGGTCTCCGACCACCACGAGCGGCTCGACGGCACCGGCTACCCGCGCGGGCTGGAAAGCCGGGACCTCCCGACCGAGACCCGCATCCTCGCGGTCTGCGACGTCTACGACGCGCTCGTCTCCGACCGCGTGTACCGCACGGCCTGGACGCCCGAGCGCGCGCTCGCGCTCCTGCACGAGGAGGCCGGGTACGACCAGCAGGTCGTCAAGGCGCTCGAGCGGGTCGTCGTGCCGCAGGAGGGCGCCCCGTCGTGGGTCGCCGGGCTCGCGACGCCGGTCCGCCGCCCGGCCGCCGGCCGCCCCGCCTACCGGCGCGCCTGACAGTCATCTAACCCGGACACCGAATCGACACACGGTCCAGCCGCGACGGCCGGATCATGGACGGCGCATCGGTAGAGGTCGACACAAGGGGACGGCAGCATGGCGCCCATGACCGAACTCGTGACCGCGGCCCGGCGACAGGGCCGCGGCGAACTCCTTCTCACCAGCGGGCTGCTCGTCGTCTACGTGAGCCTGCGCGGCGCCGCCCGCGCGCTCGGCGCGGTCGAGCACGTCGTAGCCCGTTAGGGGTCTGTCCAAGAAGATCCGGCCCGACCGTGGTGGTCGTGGATCGAGCCGGGCGCCGCACGAACCGAAGGAAATACGAACGTATTTCCGAGTATTCGGGTGGCGAACCGGCGAAGTGTCCACGGCCGCCACGGGCGTGGCGGGGTTCTTGGACCGGCCCCTAGAACGCGAGCGCGACCGAGCGGCCGGCGATGAAGCCGTCGGTCGCCACGATGGCGTCGATCACCTCGGCCGGGATCGGGCTGTCCGTCGTGACCGCCATGACCGCGAGGTCGCCCCGGGGGGTCTCGTCGTAGCCGGGCGGCTCGCGGCCCACGGCGGCCGCCGAGATGTTCACGCCATGCTCGCCGAACACGGTCCCGACGCGGCCCACCATGCCGGGCACGTCCTGGTAGTGGAACAGCGCGAGATATCCCTCGTCCATCTGGAGGTTGAAGCGCTGGCCCCACGCCTCGAGCAGGTGCGGGCGGTGGACCTGCCCGAGCGTCGTGCCGACCACGCGGGTGCGCTCCTCCCCCGCGACCACGGTCACGCGCACGAGGTCGGTGAAGTCGCGCGCGATCCGCTCCCGGCGCTCGGAGACCTGGATGCCCCGCTCCTCCGCCAGCGTCGGCGCGTTGACGAGGTTGACCTCCTCGTCGATATGACCGGCCAGCAGGCCGTTGAGGACCGACAGGGTCAGTAGCCGCGTGTCGCGCTCGGCGATGCGGCCGAGGTACTCGAGCTCGACGCGGTCGACGCTGGAGGACTCCGCGAGCCCCATCGCGACGCGGCCCAGGCCGCGCGCGAGCGGCAGGAACGGCCCCAGCACGTCCATGTCCTCCGCGCTGACGGCGGGGATGTTGACCGCCGTGGAGACGACGCCGCCGGTGAGCGCCGCGACAACCTGCTCCGCGGTCTGGATGCCCGCGCGGTCCTGCGCCTCGGCGGTGGAGGCCGCGAGGTGCGGCGTGACGACAACGTTGGGATAGCCGAAGAGCGGGTGGTCGGTGACCGGCTCGTGCGTGAACACGTCAAGGGCCGCGCCCGCGACCTTGCCGGAGTCGAGCGCCGCCTTGAGCGCGTCGTCGTCGACCAGCTCGCCCCGCGCGCAGTTGACGATGCGCACGCCGTCGCGGCACTTGGCGAGCGCCTCGGCGTTCAGCCAGCGGGTCGTCTCGGGCGTCTTGGGCAGGTGGATCGAGATGAAGTTCGAGCGCGCGTAGAGCTCGTCGGCGGACTCGGCCTTCTCGACGCCGAGCTCGCGGAAGCGAGCGGCCGACACGTAGGGGTCGAACGCGAGGACGTGCATGCCGAAGCTCTGCGCGCGCTGCGCGACGAGCTGGCCGATGCGCCCGAACCCGAGCAGCCCCAGCGTCTTCTCGTACAGCTCGACGCCGCCCCACTTCGAGCGCTCCCAGCTCCCGCCGGTCAGGGCCGAGTGCGCCTGCGGGACGTTGCGCGCGAGCGCGAGCAGCAGCGCGACCGTGTGCTCGGCGGCCGTGATGACGTTCGACTGCGGCGCGTTGGCGACGATGATGCCGCGCTTGGTGGCCGCCTCGACGTCGACGTTGTCGACGCCGACGCCGGCGCGTCCGATCACCTTCAGATTGTCCGCGCGCGCGATCAGGTCGCCGGTCAGCTTGGTCGCCGAGCGGATGAGGATCCCGTCGTAGGCTCCGATCCGGTCCGCGAGCTCCTCCGCGCTGAGGCCGGTCGCGACGTCGACGTCGAACCGCTCGCGCAGCATGTTGACGCCGGAGTCGGCGATCTTCTCGGCGACGAGGACCTTCACGCGGCGGCGGGAACGCCGGCCTCGAGGAACACCCGCTGGGCGGCGCCGGGACCCGCCCCGTGGTCGACCTCGCGGCCGAGCTGGTGCAGCACCATCTCGAGCCCGGAGAGCGACGTCAGGATGTCGAACGCGCCGAAGTAGCCGCAGTGGGCGATGCGCAGGATGCGGCCCTTGAGGTGGTCCTGGCCGCCGTTCGCGGTGATGCCGAGCCGGCGCAGGGCGCCGGGGACCTTGCCGCCGTCGACCTCCTCCGGCAGCTCGATGGCGGTCACCACGGTCGAGCGCTCGTCGGGGTCGCCGAACAGGTCGAGCCCCATGGCGGCGACGCCGGCGCGGGTGGCGCGGGCGAGCAGCCGGTGGCGGGCCATCACGTCGTCGAGCCCCTCGGCCTCGATCATGCCGAGCGCGACGTCGAGCCCCAGGAACAGCGAGACGGCGGGCGTGAACGGGCTCGCGCCCTTGCGCTGGCTCTTGACCGTGCGCCCCCAGTCGAAGTAGTAGCGCCCGCCGGCGTGCGACTCGGCGTAGTCGAGCGCGCGCTGCGACACCGACGCGAAGGCGAGGCCGGGCGGGCACATGAGCGCCTTCTGCGAGCCGGCCACGACGACGTCGACGCCCCACTCGTCCTGCCTCAGCTCGGCCGCGCCCAGACCAGACACCGCGTCGACGGCGAGGATCACGTCGTGCCGCGCGGCGACCTCGGCGATCGCCTGGATGTCGTGCACGATGCCGGTCGAGGTCTCGCTCAGCGTGGCGAACGCGACCTTGATGTCGTCGCCCAGCAGCCGGTCGATCTCGGTGGGGTCGAGCCGCTCGCCCCAGCCGGGCTCGTAGCGGACGAGCTCGGCGCCGTAGGCCTCGCAGAGCTGGATCCAGCGCTCGCCGAACTTGCCCGCCGCGCAGGCCAGCACCGTGTCCCCGGGCCGCACCAGGTTGGCGACCGCCGACTCCATCGCGCCCGACCCGCTCGAGGCGAACGTCAGCACGTCGTTCCCCGTCCGGAAGACGCTCGGCAGGCGACCGAGCACGCGCTCGTAGAGCTCGTCGAAGGCGGGCGCGCGGTGGTAGAGCATCGGCGCGGCCATCGCCTGCGACACCGCGGGCGGAACCGGCGTCGGGCCGGCGGTCATCAGGTACTGCTTCGTGAACGGGTTCGGCGGCATCGCGCCGAGGTTAGCGGCCCGATTGCCGCTCGAGGTCGCGTCGCAGTTCCTCGAGGTCGACGCCCGACGCGATCAGCGCGATCCACACGACCATCCCGACGATCCCCAGCACCAGGCCGACGATCCCGAGGATCACGCCGGCGTGGGCCAGGCCGTCGCCGGACCTCGTTTGTCCCGTCCGGACGCGCTTGCGACCCTGGACGCCGGCGATCCACGCCGCGATCGAGACCGGGATCGAGAACAGGAACCCGGCGCCGGCCGTGAACACCACGAGCAGCACGCCGAGGATGCCGAGCACGAGCGCCGTGGTCGCGGCGCCGTTGCCGGGCTGCGACGGCGTCTCGAACAGCACCGGCCGCTCGGCCACCTCTGCCGGTTCCGGGTCCGGGTCCGGCGGCGCCGGCTCGAACTGCGGCGGCGGGTGGCCGCCGGGGGCCTGCGGCGGCAGCCAGCCCGAGATGCCGTCCTCGTTGCTCAGAACTCCGTCTCGATCCAGTCCATCATCGAGCGCAGCTCCTTGCCCTCGCGCTCGATCTGGTGGTCGGCCTGCTCCGCGCGCATGCGCAGGAAGTTCTCCTGCCCGGCGCGGTTCTCGGCGATCCACTCGCGCGCGAACGCGCCCGACTGGATCTCGCCCAGCACGTCCCGCATCGCCTGCCGGGTGGTCTCCGAGATGATCCGCTTGCCGCGCGTGTAGTCGCCGTACTCGGCCGTGTTGGAGACCGAGTAGCGCATCCCGCTGAGGCCCTTCTCGTACATCAGGTCGACGATCAGCTTGAGCTCGTGGAGGCACTCGAAGTACGCGAGCTTGGGGTCGTAGCCCGCGTCGACGAGCGTCTCGTAGCCGGCCTGCACCAGCTCGGACACGCCGCCGCAGAGGACCGCCTGCTCGCCGAACAGGTCGGTCTCGGTCTCGTCCTTGAACGTGGTCTCGATCACGCCGCCGCGCGTGCAGCCGATGCCCTTGGCGTACGCCAGCCCGACCTGCAGCGCGTTGCCGGACGCGTCCTGGTGGATCGCGACGAGGCCGGGCACGCCGCTGCCCTCGAGGTACTGGCGGCGGACGAGGTGGCCGGGGCCCTTGGGCGCGACGAGCGCGACGTCGACCTCGGGCGGCGGCTCGACCTCGCCGTAGTGGACGGAGAAGCCGTGGCCGAAGAAGAGCGACTTCCCGGGCGCGATCCCGTCGCGGATCTGCTCGTCGTAGATCTGGCCGTGCCGCTCGTCGGGCAGGAGCACCATCACGATGTCGCCGCGCGAGGCGGCCTCGGCGACGTCGGTGACCTCCAGGCCGTTCGAGCGCGCCTGCTCGACGGAGCTCGAGTCGGGGCGCAGGCCGACGACGACGTCGACCCCGGAGTCCTTGAGGTTGAGCGAGTGGGCGTGGCCCTGGGAGCCGTAGCCGAGGATCGCGACGGTCTTGCCGTCGAGCAGGGCCAGATCGGCGTCGTTGTCGTAGTACATAGGCGCGGAACGTTATCCCGTGGCGGCGGCCACCCACGTCCGGGCGGGGATCTCGACCGAGCCGTCGTCGCCGATCCATTCCGCGGCCTCGGCCGTGAGCGCGTCGAGCCACTCCTGCTCGTCGTCGATCCGCGCCAGGCGGGCGATCTGCCCCATCGCGCGCGTGGTCGCCCACCACTCGCTCACGGACGCGTAGCGCATGGTGAAGCCGACCGTCGCCACCTCGTACTCGACGAAGCCGGCGCCCTCGAGGTGCTCGGCCAGCACGCCTTCCGCCCCCCAGGCGAACTGATGCGGGCCCGGCTCGGGCGGCTCGACGAGCCCGCGCTCGATCAGCAGGCCGAGGGGCAGCGAGCTCCACCGGTTGTCGTCGGCCTCGGTCCAGGCCGCGAGCGCGAGCCGGCCGCCGGGCCGGAGCACGCGGCGGCTCTCGCGCAGCGCCGCCTCGGGGTCGTCCATGAGCATGTAGCCCCAGCGGCACAGGACCCCGTCGACGCTGGCGGCGGCGAGGTCGATCGGCTGGGTCGCGTCGATCTGGCGGAAGCGCACGTTGCGCAGCCCGAGCGCCGCGGCGCGCCGCTGCGCGGCGGTCAGCATCTCGGGCGAGTAGTCCGAGGTGATCAGCGTCCCGCCCGGCTGGATCAGCTCCGCGGCGAGGAACCCGGTGTCGCCGATCCCGGCCGCGAGGTCGAGGACGGTGTGGCCCGGTTGGGGCTCGATCGCGTCGACCATCCAGGCCGAGACCGGCATCGTCCGCCGGCGGAACGCGTTCGCGTACCGCTCCCATCCCTCCGTGACGCCAGCCCACCGCTCGCGCGTCATGTCAGCTCCCTCCGCAGCAGCTTGCCCGACGCGGTGCGCGGCAGCTCGTCGGCGACCTCGATCGTCTTCGGCACCTTGAAGCCCGCGAGCCGCTCGCCCGCCCAGGCGCGCAGCTCGCGCTCGCTGGCGTCCGAGCGCAGGACCACGCGCGCGGTCACCGCCTCGCCCCACTGCGGGTGGGCGCGCGCGAACACGCCGGCGTCGGCGACGGCCGGGTGCTCGAGCAGCACCGCCTCGACCTCCGCCGGCGCGACGTTCTCGCCGCCGCTGACGATCGTGTCGGTCTTGCGGCCGGTCACGACCAGGCGGCCGCGGCCGTCGAGGCGCCCGAGGTCGCCGGTCCGCAGCGTGCCCGCGCCGGCGACGGTCGGGCCGGACACGAGGATCTCGCCGTCGGCGGCGATCGCGACGTCGACGCCGGGGATGGCGCGGCCCGACGTCCTGGTGTCGCCGACCTCGCCGATCGTGACCGACGAGCACGCCTGCGTGAGGCCGTAGGTCGGCGCCACCGGCCAGCCGGCGTCGCGGGCGCGGGCGAGCAGCGAGCGGTCGGCGGCCGCGCCGCCGAGGAGCACCGCGCGCAGGTGCGTCGGCCGATCCAGCACGCGGGCGAGCTGGGTGGGAACCATCGAGGCCAGCGTCACGTCGTCGCGGTGAGGCGGCCCGAGCACCACGGTCGTGGCGTAGATGACCGACCGCAGCAGAACCATCAGGCCGCCGACGTGGCTGAGCGGCAGCGGGCACAGCCAGCGCTCGTCCGCGCCGACGCCGAGCGCCTCCGCGGTCCCGAGCGCGTTGGCGAGGATGTTCTCGAGCGTCAGGGAGACCGGCATGGGCGCGCCGGTGGTGCCGGAGGTGTGGACGATCACCGCGCTGCCGGGCGCGGCGCGGGTCGTCAGGGCCGCCCGCTCCCGCTCGCTCAGCCGCTGATCGACCGGCATCGCGGCCGCGCCGGCCAGCAGGCATGCGTGGAGGCGCACGGCGAACTCCAGCCCCGGCGGCAGGTCGATCGCGACCACGCCGCCGAGGTCCGGCGCGGCGTCGCGAGCCCGTGCCAGCAGCTCGGCGTAGGTGAGCCGCCCGTCCGGCGCCTCGATCGCCACCCGGTCGGGTCGCATGGCGGCGGCGCGCTCCAGCCATGGCTCCATGGCGCGCAGGCTAGCCTCTTGCCCTTGAGCTGCACCTGGACTCCCGCCGCCGAGTACGAGGACATCCGCTACGAGACGTCCGGCGACGGCATCGCGAAGATCACCATCGACCGGCCGGAGGTCCGCAACGCGTTCCGGCCGCAGACCATCATCGAGATCTCCGACGCGCTCGAGCGCGCGCGCGAGGACACCTCGGTCGGCGTGATCGTCCTCACCGGCGAGGGGCCGCACGCGTTCTGCTCCGGGGGCGATCAGCGCGTCCGCAGCGACACCGGCTACGTGGCCGAGGGAGCGACGGTGGGGCGCTTCCACGTCACCGACCTGCACGTCCAGATCCGCCGGCTCCCGAAGCCGGTGGTCGCGATGGTGGCCGGCTACGCGGTCGGCGGCGGCCACGTCCTGCACCTGGTGTGCGATCTCACGATCGCGGCCGACAACGCGCGGTTCGGGCAAACCGGCCCGCGAGTCGGGTCGTTCGACGGCGGCTTCGGGGCCGGACTGCTCTCCAACCTGGTCGGCCCCAAGAAGGCCAAGGAGATCTGGTTCCTATGCCGCCAGTACGACGCGCAGCAGGCGCTCGAGATGGGGCTCGTGAACACGGTGGTGCCGCTGGAGGAGCTCGAGGTCGAGACGGTGAAGTGGTGTCGCGAGATGCTCGAGCTCTCCCCCTTCTCGCTGCGGCTCCTGAAGGCGAGCTTCCACGCCGCCGAGGACGGCCTCAGCGGCATCCAGCAGCTGGCGCACGACACCAACCTGCTCTTCTACGCGTCCGACGAGGCCCGCGAGGGCCGCGAGGCGTACAAGGAGAAGCGCAAGCCCGACTTCTCGCAGTTCCCTCGACGACCTTGAGCCCGCTCCACATCTGGCTCATGGCCGCGCGGCCCAGGACGCTGCCGGCAGCGCTCGCGCCGGTGCTGGTCGGCACCGCGCTCGCGGCCACCGAGGGCACGTTCCGGCCGCTCACGTTCGTGGCCGCCATGCTCGGCGCCGTCTTCATCCAGATCGGCACCAACCTCTCCAACGACTACTCGGACGCCCGCCGCGGCGCCGACGCCGAGGACCGGCTCGGACCGGTGCGCGTGACGGCCGGCGGGCTCGTGCCGCCGAGGCAGGTGCTGGTGGCGACCTACGTCGCGTTCGGGATGGCGGTGCTGGCGGGCGCGTACCTGATCGCGACCGCGGGCTGGGAGCTGCTGCTGGTCGGCGCGGCGTCGATCCTGGCCGGCGTGCTCTACACCGGCGGGCCGCGCCCGTACGGCTACGAGGGCCTGGGCGAGGTGTTCGTGTTCCTCTTCTTCGGCGTGGTGGCGGTCAGCGGCTCCTACTTCGCGCAGGTCGAGCGGCTGACGTGGGAGGCGTTCGTGCTCGCCGTGCCGGTCGGGCTCCTGGCCTCGGCGATCCTGGTCGTCAACAACGTGCGCGACCTCGAGACCGACCGTCGCGCCGGGAAGCGCACGCTCGCGGTCCGGCTCGGGCGGCCTCGGGCGCGGACGCTGTACGCCGCGATGGTCTACGGCGCGTTCGCCTGCGCGCCGGTGCCGTGGCTTGCGGGCTCGGACGAGCTGTCGGCGTGGCTGCTGCTGCCGCTGCCCGCGCTCCCGCTCGCGGTCCCGGTCGTGCGCACGGTGCGGACGCGCACCGACGGGCCGTCGCTGAACGGCGCGCTCGCTCGCACCGGGATGCTGCAGCTGGTGTTCTGCACGCTGCTGTCGATCGGGATCCTGGCGAGCTGATGGCGGAGCTGACCGTCGACCGCGTCGGGATGCGGCCGCTCGCGCCGCTCAAGGCCGCGTGGGGCGTGATGGACGAGCGCGAGCTGCTGCAGGTCCGGCTCGACTTCGGGGACGGCGACATCGGCGAGGGCGAGGCGGCGCCGCTCGAGGCGTACGACGGCGTCCCGCTTGCGTCCGTGGTCGCGGCGCTGGACGCCTACGCGGTGGTGCTGTCGCGCGCGAGCCCGCGCTCGACCCACGCCGAGCTGCTCGCGGCGTGCGCAGCCGAGCGGCCGCTCCCCCAGGCGCTGGCGGCGGTCGACCTCGCGCTGTGGGACCGCGCCGGGCGGCGGACCGGGTTCCCGGTCGCCCAGCTGATCGCGGCGGGCGCCGTGAGCTCGGTGGCGGTCAACGCGCCGATCGGGGCCGTCGACCGCGCGGGCGCCGCCGAGGCGGCGGCCGCGGCGGCCGAGGCCGGGTTCCGGTGCCTGAAGCTCAAGGTCGGCGTCGGCGACGACGCGGGGCGGCTCGCCGCGGTGCGGGCGGCGGCGGGCGAGGCGATGGCGATCCGGGTCGACGCCAACGGCGCGTGGGAGACGCCCGAGGAGGCGATCGCGAACCTGCGCGCGCTCGCGCCGGCGGGGATCGAGCTGTGCGAGGAGCCGGTGCACGGCGTCGCCAAGCTGCGCGCAGTGCGGGCGAAGTCGCCGGTGCCGGTGGCGATGGACGAGACCGGCGCGGAGCGCGGCGCGCCGGGGTCGGGGGCGGCCGACGCCGTGTGCCTGAAGATCTCGCGCTGCGGCGGGATCTCGGGGCTGCTGCGCGACGCCCGGGCGGCGCGGGCGGCCGGCACGAAGGTGTACGTCGCCTCGTCGTGGGACGGGCCGCTGGGGATCGCGGCGGGCGTGCACGCCGCCGCCGGGCTGCGGGCGTCGGGGCCGGTCGCGTACTGCGGGCTCGCCTCGCTCGCGTCGTTCGAGGGCTACGAGGACGTGCTCCCGGCGCGCGACGGCGAGATCGCCGTCCCGACCGGGCCGGGCCTGATGGGCTGATGCTCGTCGTGCGCGAGACCGCGCCGCGCCCGCCGTCGCTGGAGGTCGCGGTCTCGCACGCGCTGGTCGAGCGGGTCAACGAGGGTGCGTTTGATTCCGTCCTGCGGCTGTACCGGCCGGCGCCGACGGTCGCGTTCGGGCGGCTCGACGCGCTGCGGCCGGGGTTCTCCGCGGCTGCCGCGGCGGCGCGGGCGCACGGCTTCGAGCCGGTCGTGCGAGCGCCGGGCGGGCATGCGGTGGCGTACCACGAGGGCTCGCTCGGGATCGACGAGGTGCTCGGCGAGGCCGATCCGATCGCGGGCATGCACGACCGCTTCGCCCGCTCCGGCGAGCGATTGGCCGGCGCGTTGCGGACGCTCGGCGTCGATGCCCGCGTGGGGCGCGTGCCGGCCGAGTTCTGCCCCGGCGACTTCACGGTCAACGCCCGCGGCGCGGTCAAGCTGGTGGGGACGGCGCAGCGGGTCGTCCGGCACGCCTCGCTGCTCGCCGCCTCGGTGGTGGTGGTCGACGCGGAGCCCGTGCGGGCGGTCCTGGTGGACGTCTACCGTGCGCTCGAGCTCGACTGGGATCCGAGGACGGTGGCGGGCGTTGCGGACGAGGTCGCGGGCGTGGGCGTCGAAGACGTCGAGCGGGCGGTGCTCGACGCCTACGGCGTCCACGCGGACGCGGCGCTGGACCGGGACACCCTCGAGCGCGCCGGTGCGCTCGAGCCGCGGCACCGGGTCAGCGCCGGATCTCCTGCAGCACCCACGCGTTCCCGTCGGGGTCCTTGAAGTTCGCGAACTTGAAGCTGGTCTCGCCGCCGGGCCGGCCCATGTCGATGACCTCGCTCACCTCGATCCCGCGCTCGACCAGCTCGCCGCGGGCGGCGTCCATGTCGGTGGTCACGAGCTGGAGGCCCTCGATCGAGCCGGGCGCCATCGCGTTCAGCCCGGTCCCGATCACGATCGAGCAGGAGGAGCCGCGCGGCGTGAGCTGGACCACCCGCATCGTGTCGCTGATCTGGGTGTCGTGGTCGGCGGCGAAGCCCGCCTGTGACGTAGAAGGCCTTCGCGCGGTCGACGTCGGTCACCGGGACCTGCACGACCTCGAGCCGGAAGTCGGCGCTCATCGGAGCGCCTCCTCGAGGCGGTCGATCGCGCTGGTGAGGCCGGCCTCGGCCTGGCGGCGGGCCTCGTCGCTGCTGTGGACGGTCACGCGGAGGACCATCTCGGTCTGGCCGTCCGGCCGCTCGGCGAGGCTGAGCTCGGAGACCGCGCCCTCGTGCCACGCGTCCTGACCCGGCTCGTCGAGGACCAGCCGTGCGGGCGGGTCGACCTCGCGGAACACGCCGTGAGTGGTCATCTCGGTCTGGTCCTCGTCGGATGTGGAGCCGACTTTGAAGATCCCGCCGGGCCGGACGTCGACCGTGACGTCGGCCGGCGCGGTGCTCCAGCCGCGGGCGCCCCACCAGCGCGCGAGGTGGTCGGGGTCCGTCCACGCCCGCCACACCAGCTCGCGCGGTGCCGGGAGGATGCGGGTGATGACGATCTCGTGTGCGGTGGTCACGGCCTCGCTCATGTCTCTGTCCCTTTCTGGATCGCGCGCAGGTGCTCGTCCAGGCGGTCGATGCGGAGCTCCCAGAACCCGCGGTAGCCGTCGAGCCAGTCGGCGGCCTCCTTGAGCGCGGCGCCCTGGAGCCGCGACGGCCGCAGCTGCGCGCTGCGGCCCCGGGCGATCAGACCGGCGCGCTCGAGCACCTTCAGGTGCTTGGAGACGGCCTGGACGGTGATCGGGAACGGCTCCGCCAGCTCGTTCACCGTCGCCTCACCCTCGGCCAGGCGGGCCAGGATGGCGCGCCGAGTCGGGTCCGCGAGCGCGGCGAACGTGGTGCTGAGCTGATCGGTCGTCGGATTCATCCACGCGGTTGATAAACCATCTGGTTGAACATAGCGTCCGTGTCAAGGGACGAGCCGCATCAAGGGACGAACTACGGCTGGGTGGGGAAGCGGGGGAACAACGTGCGAGATCGTCCGCCGCCCGCGCGCCGATTGCACGAAACCCCCCGTATGCGGCGGAAACGTGCGAAACCGAGAGCGGGCCGCCCGGAAATCGCACGAAACCGTCGGTCCCGCACCTCCCTACCTGCCGCAGTTGACGTTCGCCGGCCCGCCGCGGCGGCTCAGGCCGCGCAGGCAGCCCGCTAGCCGCGGATCGCCGCCGCCACGGCCTCCGGGCGCTCGAGCTGGACCGCGTGTCCCGCCCCGGCGACCACGACGAGCCGACTCCCCGGAACCGCGGCCACCATCCGCGAGGCGATCGCGCGGAACTTCTCGTCGCGCTCGCCGACGACCAGGACCACCGGGATCGCGAGCTCCGGCAGCCGGTCCCACAGCGGCTCCATGACGCCCGTGCCGAGCCCGCGCAGCGCCGCGGCCAGCCCGGCTGCCGTGTTCCGCAGCCGGTCGGCATGGGCCGCGGCGGCAACCCGCTCCTCCTGGCCCGCGAACAGCGGCTGGGCGCCCCACTCGGCCGCGAACGCCTCCACCCCGATCGCCTCGATCCGGTCGGCGAGCGCCTCGTCGGACCGCTGCCGCGCCGAGCGCTCGGCGGCATCCGCGATCCCGGGGCTCGCGCCGACGAGCACGAGCCGCTGGACCAGGCCGGGGATCGCGAACGCGGTGTGGAGCGCGATCCGCCCGCCCATCGAGTACCCGGCGAGCGTGCACGGCCCGTCCGCGAGCGCTCGTACGTACGCGGCGCAGGCGGCGAAGGACGCCGGCCGCCGCGCCGCCGCCATCCCGTGGCCCGGGAGGTCCGGCGTCAGCGCGCGATAGCTTCCGCCGAGCGCCGCCACCGTCCGCCTCCAGCTCTGCCGCGTCTGGGTGAAGCCGTGCAGGAGGACGACCCGCTCCGCCATGCCGCCAGATCATGACGCCCCACGACGACGCCTGACCTTGACACCCCGACGACGACGCCCGACCGTGACGCCCCACGACGACCTCGCTCGACCGTGACGCCACGCGACACCTACCTCGGCCTGCGCGCCTTCGTCGACGAGCTGGCCCGCTGCGGCGTACGCGAGGCGTGCACCTCCCCCGGCTCGCGCTCGACGCCGCTGGTGCTCTCGCTCGCCCGCGAGCCGCGGATCCGCGCCACCTCCCACCTCGACGAGCGCAGCGGTGCGTTCTTCGCGCTCGGCATAGCCAAGGCGAGCGGCGTGCCCGCCGTCCTGGCCTGCACGTCCGGCACCGCGACCGCCAACTACGCGCCCGCCGTGATCGAGGCGCACGAGGCGCGCGTGCCGCTCATCGTGCTCACCGCCGACCGCCCGCCCGAGCTGCGCGAGCTCGGCGCCGGGCAGACGATCGACCAGACGAAGCTCTACGGCAGCGCCGCGAAGTGGTACTTCGAGGTCGACGACCACGTCGCCACGCCGGAGCGCCTCCGCTGGCTGCGCCAGCTCGCGTGCCGGGCGTTCTGGACCGCCATCCACGGCCGCCGCGGCCCGGTCCACCTCAACTTCTCGCTCCGCGAGCCGCTCGTGCTCGACGAGCCGCTCCCCGACGACGACACCGGCCGCGCGGGCGGCCGGCCGTACGTCACGCGACCCCGCGTCGCCGCCGGTCCGCCGGAGACCTTGCTCGACGGCCTGCGCGCCGAGCTCGACGCCCGTCCGCACGCCGTCCTCGTCGCCGGCCGCGCCGAGCGGGACCCCGGTCTGGGCGCCGCGCTGGCGGCGTTCGCCGAGCGCGCCGCGATCCCGCTGCTCGCCGACCCGCTGTCCGGCGCGCGCCGCGGCCCTGCCGCGGTCGCCCACTACGACGCGCTCCTGCGCGACCCCGAATGGGCCGCCGCCCACGCGCCCCGAATCGTGCTCCGCGTCGGCGACCTCCCCACCTCCAAGCCGCTGCGCCAGTGGCTCCACGGCCTCCCCGACGACGCGCTCCAGCTCGCGTTCGACCCCGAGTCCGCATGGCAGGACCCCGGCGGCGCCGTCGCGACGATCCTCGCCGCCGACCCCCGCGCCACGCTCGAGGCCCTCACCCCGACCGAACGCGACGATGCCTGGCTCGACCGCTGGCGCCGCGCCGACCGTGCCGCCGCCGCCGCCATCGCCCGCGCCCTCACGCCGGCCGGCCTGAGCGAGCCGCGCGTCGCCGCCGAGCTCGGCGCCGCGCTCCCGCCGGAGGCGACCGTGGTCGTGGCGTCCTCGATGCCGGTGCGCGACGTCGAGACTTTCTTCCCCGCCCGCGAGCACCCGCCGCGGGTGCTCTCCAACCGCGGCGCGAACGGCATCGACGGGACCGTCTCGACCGCCTTCGGAGTCGCCACGGTCGCAGACGGTCCCGCGGTACTCCTCATCGGCGACATCGCCCTCATCCATGACCTCGGCGGCCTCGTCCAGGCCACGCGACGCAAGCTGACCATCGTGCTGCTGCACAACGACGGCGGCGGCATCTTCAACTTCCTGCCGGTCAGCGGAGAAGGCGACGACTTCGTCGAGCACGTGGCGACCCCGCACGGGCTCGACTTCGCCCACGCCGCCGCCCTGTTCGGCTGCGGATACGTCGTCGCGGAGGACGTGGAGCACTTCCGGGAGGCGCTCGCCGGCGCGCTCGCCGCCGAGCGCACGAGCATCGTCGCGGTCCGCACCGACCGCGAGGAGAACGTCGCGCTGCACCGGGCCGTGTGGGACGAGGTCGCGGCGGCGATCCGTCGATGAGAGCGCTCGGCGTCGACGTCGGCGGGACCGACATCAAGGCGGCGCTCCTCGACGGCGACGCGCCGCTCGACTTCCGGACCGTGCCGACGCCGAGCACCCCGGCGGAGATCGTCGACGCGATCGCCGGCCTCGCCGCGGAGCTCGGCGAGGCGCAGGGGATCGGGCTCGCGGTGCCGGGCGTCGTCGACGAGGAGCGCGGCGTCGCGGTCTGGTCGGAGAACCTGAACTGGAGCGACGTCCCGTTCGCCGAGCTGGTCCGCGACCGCTGCGGCCTGCCGACCGTGCTCGGCCACGACGTCCGCACCGGCGCCATCGCGGAGAGCCGCGCCGGCGCCGCACGCGGCCTCGACGATGTCGTCTATCTCTCGATCGGCACCGGGATCGCCGCGGGCATCGTGCTCGGCGGGCGCGTCCACGCCGGCGGCGGGTATGCCGGCGAGATCGGCCACACGCTGGCGGCGGGCCACGACGAGCCGTGCGCCTGTGGCGGCCGCGGCTGCCTCGAGGCGGTCGCGTCGGCGGCCGCCATCGCCCGCCGCTACACCGCCCGCTCGGGCAGACCGGCGGCCGGCGCCGCGGAAGTCCTCGAAGCCGGCGACGCCGACGCGCTCGCCGTCTGGAACGAGGCGCTCGACGCGCTCGCGGACGCGCTCGCCTGGATTGCAAGCGTCCTTGCACCGGAGGCGGTCGTGGTCGGCGGCGGCCTGTCGCGGGCCGGCGCCGCCCTGCTCGACCCACTGAACGAGCGGATCCCGCGCCGGCTCACGTTCCAGCGCGTGCCGCGGCTCGTTCCGGCCGCACTCGGCGAGCGCGCCGGCTGCATCGGCGCCGCCCTGCTGGCGCTCGATTCCGTCCGCGGCGACGCCTAGCGTCCGCCCGGTGGAGCAGACGAGCCTGATCGACGTCCCCGAGGAGCCGCCCGCCCGCAGGACCACCTCGAAGGGCATCGGCGCGGGCGACATCGTGCTCGTCGACAAGAAGGGCCGCCGCTTCCACGCGCTGGTGACCGAACTCGAACAGCTCGAGTCGGGCCGCTTCGAGCTCGCCGTCCGGCCGCTCGACTCGCGGATCTCCTGGCGCACCGCCTCTGTCCGCGAGGTGGTCGAGGTGTGGCGCAAGGCCAAGCGCTTCGCGGGCCCGTAGAACCGCTTCGGTAGCCTGCGCTCGGATGCGCGCGTCGCCTCCCGTCTCAGCCGCCCTGGCCGACGCACGCGAGCGCACCCTCGCCCTGGTGGCGCCGCTGAGCGACGCCGACGTCGAGACCCAGCACAACGAGATCATGAGCCCGCTGGTGTGGGACCTGGCCCACATCGCGGCCTACGAGGAGCTCTGGCTGGTGCATCGCCACGCCGGCGAGCCGCTGTCGCAGCCCGAGCTCGCCGCGATGTACGACGCGTTCGAGACCCCGCGCGCGGTGCGCGGCGACCTGCCGCTGCTCAACCGCGCCGAGGCGCTCGCCTACCTCGAGCGCGTGCGCGATCGCGTCCCGCTCGAGGCCTCGTTCCTGCACGACCTCGTGCTCCGCCACGAGGACCAGCACCAGGAGACGATGCTGCAGGCGATCGAGCTGGCGCGGCTCTCCCCCGCGCCCGCCGTCCCGCGCGCGGAGCGACCGCCGGCCCCCGGCGGCCACACCGGCCTCGAGTCCGTCGAGGTGCCGGCCGGTCCGTGCGAGATCGGCGCCCCGGAGGGTCGCTTCGCCTACGACAACGAGCGCCCGCGCCACGTCGTCGAGCTCTCCGCCTTCCGGATCGGCCGCACCCCGATCACCAACGCGACGTTCCTGCGCTTCGTCGAGGGCGGCGGCTACGAGCGCCGCCCGTGGTGGAGCGACGAGGCGTGGGCGTGGAAGGAGCAGTACGACATCACACACCCCGAGGGCTGGGACCGTGGGCCCACGGGGTGGCGCCGCTGGACGCTGGACGGCTGGGCGCCGCTCGACCCGGACGAGCCCGTGGTCCACGTCTCCTGGTTCGAGGCCGCCGCCCTCGCCACCGCACACGGGGCGCGGCTCCCCACCGAGGCGGAGTGGGAGAAGGCGGCGACCTGGGACCAGAAGGCGGAATCCTCGGGGCTCACACCGGCGAACCTGGACCAGTCGCTGCTCGGGCCGGCGCCGGTGGGCGCCTACCCCGAGGGCGCCGCACCGTGCGGGGCGCTCGGCCTGCTCGGCGACGTCTGGGAGTGGACCTCCTCGCCGTTCCGCGGCTACCCCGGCTTCGTCGCCCACCCGTACCGCGAGTACTCCGAGGTCTTCTTCGGCGACGACTACCGCGTGCTGCGCGGCGGCTCGTGGGCCACCCGCTCGCGCGTCGCCTCCCCCACCTTCCGCAACTGGGACCTGCCGCAGCGGAGGCAGATCTTCGCGGGCGTCAGACTGGCGTGGGACGCATGACCGACGAGGACGAGCACCAGATCGGCTACAAGATCCTGCCGCGCGGCGTGCCCGTCCACACGTCCGACGGCGCGCAGATCGGGACCGTGCACCGAGTGCTCGACAACGCGCGCGAGCACATCTTCGACGGGATCATCATCTCGACGCCCGACGGCCGGCGCTTCGTCGACGCGCCCGAGGTCGCCCGCATCACCGAGAAGCGGGTGACCCTGACGATCGCCGCCGCGGAGGCCCGCGCGCTGCCTCCGCCTCCCTACGGCGACTCGTGGTGGCGGCGTTACGTCAGCCGCTGAGCACCGGCAGCAGCGCGCCGAGCTTGACCTCGGTCTCCGCGAGCTCGGCGGCCGGGTCGGAGTCGCGCACCACGCCGACGCCCGCGTAGAGCCGCGCCTCGCGCCCCCGCAGCAGGGCGCACCGGAGCGCGACGCAGAACTCGCCGTCCTCGTTCGCGTCGGTCCATCCCACCGGGCCGGCGTACCAGCCGCGGTCGAGGCCCTCGAGCGCCGGGATCCGTGGCGCGGCCGCGGCGTGCGGCTCGCCGCCGACGGCGGGCGTCGGGTGCAGCAGGCCGGCGAGCTCGATGGCGCTGCGCGGGTGCGTGAGCTGGGCGCGGATCGGGGTCGCGAGGTGCTGGATGTTCGCGACCTTGACGATCGTGGGCTCGTCCGGCGCCGCGACCCACACGGCGTGCGGGCGCAGCGCACGGGCGATCCGGCGGGTGACGATCGCCTGCTCCTCGCGGTCCTTCTCCGAGCCGAGCAGCTGCTCGCCGAGATGGGCGTCGACCGCCGGGTCGGCCGACCGGCGCGCCGATCCTGCCAGCGCGACGGTCGAGGCCCGCAGCCCTTCGCGGCGCACGAGCAGCTCGGGCGACGCGGCGATGAAGGCGGCGTCGCCGCGGCCGGCGCAGAACACGTAGCAGGACTCGAACGCCGCCCGGAGCACGCCGAACACGGCCGCGGCGTCGTGGTCGGCGGGCGCGTGCACGGCGACCTCGCGCGCGAGCACGATCTTCTCGAAGTCGCCCGCCCGGATCCGCTCGACGGCGCGCGCCACGGCCGCCTCGTAGTGCTCGGGCGGCGCGACGGACGCGATCTGGAAGCGGCCGGCGGGCGCCGGGTCCAGCAGCGGCAGCGCCGCCGTGCGCAGCTCGCCGCCGCGCTTGGCGAGCTGCGCCGCAAGCTCCTCGGGGACGTCGTCGGGCGCGGCGACGGCGGCGAGCGTGAGGCGCACGTCGTCGCCGCGGCGCGCCAGCGCCACCTCGGGGACGATCAGGTCGGCCGCTTCGAAGCCCGCCCAGTGCGGCGCGTCGCCGCCGTCGTCGGCGAACGCGAAGCCGCCGAGCGCCACGGGCCCGGCCCCGGCCGGGCCGTCGGGCGCGTCGGCCTCCGCCGAGCCCGCCAGCTCGCGCCAGGCGGCCGCGACCTCGCGGAAGCGGCCCGGGCCGCGGGCCTCGAGCCGGCGCACGGAGCCGAGCGCGGCCAGCGCCGCCCCGCCGCGATCGGGCTGCTCGAAGCAGAACCACGGCTCGCCGGGGCGCCGGGAGGCGAACACGATCGCGCTCGGGTCGGCGCCCGGCAGCGGGATGGTCACCGCGGCCAGCACCTCGCGCCCGGTCCGCCGGGCACGACGAACCGCGCGCTCGCAGCGCTGCCGCAGCAGCGGCGAGACCTCGAGGCCGCGAGTCGTGATCGGCGCGCTCACGCGGTGCAGGGTACGACTCAGAGCAGCGCCGCGAATGTGACATTGCCCGTGGCGCAGCGGTCGAGCACGCGCCCGGACCGCGAGCGCAGCACGGAGCTGACCGACAGCGTCCCGCTCACGCCGGCCGTCGTGAACCGGCCGTCGACCCGCACCCGGAAGCGCTCCACCCCCTCGACCCACCGGTACGAGAACCGCTCGCGCAGGCTGAACGTGCCGTCGGCGGCGATCGGCGCGCCCGGCGTGACGTTCTCCCAACTGAACCGGCTGTCGCGGCAGCCCTGGCTGTACGCGAACGCCGCCGTCCGCACGCGCGCCGCCTGCGCGTCGACGTGCAGCACGAACGGACGCCCGCTCTGGGAGGTGGCACCGTAGTAGCCGCCGTCGGGCCGCGCCGGCGCGGCGGTCGGCTCGGCAGCGGCCTGCCGCGCCTGCCATGCCCGCGTTCCCGAGCGGCAGCGGTCGACCCGCCGGCCGCCGCGGGTCAGCCGGACGTCGGCCTCGACGGTGCCCGAAGCGGCAGCGCCGGCGATCTGGCCGGACGCCCGGATCCGGGTGCGCTGCCGCAGCGCGGAGTTCTCCCGCACCCGCCCGCGGACGATCTTGTCGAGCGAGAACGTCCCGTCGGCCGCGACCTGGACCGTCTCGGCGGTCGTCGCGACGATGCAGGTCGCGACTCTGATTGAGAGACGCGCGCCGTCCTCGCCGGTGCGGATCCCGACCAGCGTCAGCCGGCTCTTCGGGAGCGTGCCGCCGCCGTAGTCGGCCGCCTGCGCGGTGCCGGGCAGCGCGACCGCAGCCAGGACCGCCGCGGCCGCCGCGCGCCTCACGTCTCGCTGCGGCCCCGCGAGATCGCGATCTCGCCGGTGCGGGCCATCTCCACCAGGCCGAACGGCCGCACCATGCGCTCGAACGCCTCGATCTTCTCCCAGGTGCCGGTGACCTCGACGATCAGCGAGCGGCGCGTGACGTCGATGATCTTGCCGCGGAAGATCTCCACCACCTGCATGATCTCCCCGCGCGCGGGCCCGTCGGCCGTCACCTTGAACAGCGCCAGCTCGCGCGCCACCGTCTCGGCGGGCTCGAGGTCGCGGATCTTGATCACGTTGACGAGCTTGTGGAGCTGCTTGGTCACCTGGTCGATCGGGTGCATCGCCCCGTCGAGCGTGAGCGTGATGCGCGACAGCGACTCATCGTCGGTCGGGCCGACGGCCAGCGTGTCGATGTTGAAGCCACGGCGGGCGAACAGGCCGGCGATGCGCGTAAGCACGCCGGGCTTGTTCTCGACCAGGATCGAGAGGATGTGCTTGCGCCCTGTGCGAACCGCGGTCGTCGCCTCGAGCTCCTCGAGGGTCAGCGGCTCCTTGGTCCCCGGCTCGCCCATCAGCTACCCGACCATCTCCCGCGCGGCCGCGCCCGGCGCGATCATCGGGTAGGTGTTCTCCTCGCGCGTGACCCGCACGTCGACGACCACCGGGCCGGGCGTCGCAATCGCGGTCTTGAGATCCTCGACCAGCGTCGTCTTGTCGGTCAGCCGCACGCCGGTCGCCCCGTAGGCCTCGGCCAGCTTGACCCAGTCGGGCCAGCTGCCCATGTCGACGTTCGAGTAGCGCTTGTCCCAGAACAGCTCCTGCCACTGGCGGACCATGCCCAGATAGCCGTTGTTCATGATCACGGCCTTGACCGGGATGCCGTGCTCGCGGCAGGTGGCCAGCTCCTGGATGTTCATCTGGAACGAGCCGTCGCCGGTCAGCAGCACGCTCGGCACGTCGGGGTTGCCGACTGCCGCTCCGAGCGCCGCCGGCAGGCCGAAGCCCATCGTGCCCAGCCCGCCGGAGTTGATCCAGCGGCGCGGCTTGGCGAAGTGGAAGTACTGCGCGGCCCACATCTGGTGCTGGCCGACGTCGGACGACAGGATGCAGTCGCCGCCGGTGGCCTCGTAGAGCGCCTCGACCAGGAACTGCGGCTTGATCTCGCTGTCCGGGGAGTCGTCGTAGCGCAGCGGATGCTGCGCGCGCCACTGCTCCAGCCGCTCCCACCAGCCCGCAAGCCGCGCGGAATCGGGGCCGACGGCGCGGTACTCGATGATGAGCCGCGCGAGCACGTTCTTCGCGTCACCGACGATCGGGATGTGCGCGGGGACGTTCTTGGAGATCTCCGCCGGATCGATGTCGATGTGCACGAACTTGGCGCGCGGCGCGAACTCGGACAGCTTGCCGGTGATGCGGTCGTCGAAGCGGGCGCCGACCGCGACGATCAGGTCGGCTTCGTCCATCGCGTAGTTGGCGGTTCGGGTGCCGTGCATGCCGAGCATGCCCAGCCACTGCGGGTGCGGCGCCGGGAACGCGCCGAGTCCCATCAGCGTGCACGTGATCGGCAGGCGGTCGCTGGTCACGAACTCGCGCAGCTCCTCAGCGGCGTCGGCGTTGATCACGCCTCCGCCGGCGTAGACGACGGGCCGCCGGGCGTTGGCGATCGCCTTGGCGGCGAGCCGGATCTGCTTCGAGTTGCCCTCAGTGGTCGGCTGGTAGCCGGGGAGGCGCACGTCGCCGACCGGCTGGTAGTCGATCTCCGCGCGCGTGAGGTCCACCGGCATGTCGATCAGCACGGGACCGGGCCGGCCGGTGCGCGCGAGGTGGAACGCCTCGTGCACCACCCGCGGGATCTCGGTCGGGTGCTGGATCATGAAGGAGTGCTTCACGATCGGCATCGTGATGCCGAACGTGTCCGCCTCCTGGAAGCCGTCGGTCCCGAGCAGGTCGGTGCGGACCTGGCCGGTGAAGGCCACGAGCGGGACGGAGTCCATCATCGCGTCGGTAAGCGGCGTGACGATGTTGGTGGCGCCGGGGCCCGAGGTGGCGAACACGACGCCGACCTTGCCGGACGCCTTCGCGTACCCCTCCGCGGCGTGGCCGCCGCCCGCCTCGTGGCGGACGAGGACATGCCGGATCCCCGCGTCTACGAACGCATCGTACGTGGGGAGGTTGGCGCCGCCCGGATAGCCGAACACGACGTCAACCGACTCGGCCTTCAGGCATTCCATGACCGCATCGACCGCTCGCATCATCGGGCGAGTCTAACGACGCGGCAGCGCTCTTCCGGCGCTTGCTGGGGTCGGTCCGTGTCGTGCCCTCCCGGAGCAGCGCTCGCAAGCTCGCGCCCGAGCGCTCCGGGAGGCCACGCCACGGCCCGCCCACCGGCACGGCCATGGTTTCGGCCGCACCCTCTGTGGGCGGCCTCATCAGGCAGCACAGACAGCACGCCAGGACATCTGCTCTGTGAGGGGACGCGATCGGAATACCGATCCCGGAACGATCGGACCCGTTGTCCGCCGGCGTGGGGCGCTCCGGGATCTGATTCAACGATCGCTGCGCCTTGCGGCGCCTGCGGGCCCCGGCGTGCGCGCGGCGACGCCACAGTTTGTCCCCGGGACCAACAACCCGACTCCAGCACAGTTGCCGGGCGTCACTGGGGCTCGAACCTGGCCGGCCACCATCAGCTGCCAGTTGCGCCTCCAGGCGCGAACGGAGCAGTCAACGTGGGACGTTCCCGCGGGGACGCTAGCTCCGCTGCTGGTTCTGGTCCAACTCAGCAGCGAGCGGCGATCGGCGCGAGTCGCCTGACGCTGCTGCTTCCGTCGAGGAGCAGTGGTCTCGGCCAGCGCGCCTGCTCGTCGTCCCGAGCACGCGTCTGACACGCGCGAGGCCGAACTCTCGCTTGTCAGGAACACGAGCGTTGCGGTCGCTGCGACGCGCCAGAGCGTTGGCGCGCTCCGTCGACATCAGCCTGCGCTCGTCGGAGTCAATCGAGGGGAGGGCCCTTGACGGTCTATCAGCTCCGGTCGACGATGGCTGCGGTGACCGCCGCGGACGCTTCGGTGTCGGGGCTGACTCGACGACTACCTCGAAGGCGCGCGGTCGACCGTCCTCGAGCACCTACATCACCGCTCGATACAGCTGCTCGACACCGACGCGCGGATCACGCTCGGGCGCGACGGTCGTTCGCCCCCGGGCGAGGCCCGGAGTAGGCGTCGTCTCTAGGCGGAAAGAGCCTCCGCGAGAGGCGCGACGCAGCGTCCGAGCTGCCGGTCGCCGCGCCGGCGATCACGGCCAACGCGATGAGGAGGGCGAGCAGGATCGGTGGCACGCCGCTAGGCGCCAAGCCGTCGCGGTCCTGCCGCAGCGTGGTGACGCGCGCGGGAACCTCGGCGGTTTCAGGCCGCGAGACCGCCGCCACGCCGCCGGCCAGTACAGCCTCCGCGTGCCGGATTCCCGTGGCTGCGGACGCGAACTCGCCCGGCGAGGCGTCGTCCGCCGCCCGGGCAAGCGCGCGGTAGGCGTCCGCGACGTCAGTGAGATTCCGCATCAGTGGCGCAGCAGCCGGCCCGCCCAGCCTGCTCAGCGAGCGGGCAGCGGCGCGGTGGTCCGCCCCGAGCCGACGTGCTGCCACCGCCTGCGACTCGTTGGTGCGTGCATCCTTCAGCCTCGCGCGATGCCTGGACCGTGCACGATTGAGGTGGTCGAGCACAGTCGGGAGATGGACCTCGAGCGCCAGTGTTCGAGAGGGGACGAGCGCCCTGGCGCCGGGGATGGAGACCGACTCGATCTCCGACGCACAATCCCAAAATGCTCCCAGCCTGGCCACGCTCGTGCATGCGACCCCGAGGACCCCCGCCGTCGTCGCGAGTGCCGCCACGCTGCCGGCGCGCCCGCCCGCCCTGGCAAGGCCGGCGTAGTAGAGCCACGCCGGCCATCCGCGGACGCGCGTGAGTCTCGGCGGTTCTACGGCCGTTGGGACCGCCGACTGCAGTTCATCCGGGATGAGCGACGGCTCGACAGTCGGGTCGAACGCCGCGACGACCCGCGTCCACGGCAGCGATTCCGGCTGGAAAACGGCGGCGCGCTCGGCGTCGAGCCTCCCGACACGGGCGCTCGAAGGCGAGACGGTACGCCAGTCCGCCGGGACGACGAGCCGCGCGGGACCGACGCTAACAATGCGGACGGACGGCGATGCAGGCCGCGCGGGCCTGATGGCGTCGGCCGCCATGGATCCGGCCATGGCAGCGAGCGCGCCGGCGGCCGCGACGGCGAGGAGCACGGCCAGGGCGGTCCGCCATGGAAATGTGTTCCCTGTGGTCACCGCGCTCATCCCGACGAGTCGAAGATCGGCCCATGCTCCGATGGCTCGGGCGACCGCTCCGGTGCCGTCGGGGCGGGCGCCGGAGCCACCGGTGCCGTCGGGGCGGGCGCCGGAGCGACCGGTGGCGGCGCGGCTGAGGCGGGCGCGGGCGCGTCGCTGGAAGGAGCGACAGTCGACGGCTCAGGGACAACCACGAGCGTCGGCGCCGTCGGTATCGGAGTGGCGCGAGGAACGCGCAGCGCGGGCAGGGCGGCCACCGAGCGCAGGCGAGCCGGATCCGATACGACCGGCGACGACGGTGTGCCGATCGGCGCCTGCCGCACGCCTGTCACTGGCCGATCATTGTGCGCGGGCAATGCGAGTCTCACGACGAATGCCACGGTGAAGCTGACGGCGACGATCGCCGCGAGCGCTCCGGACATGAAGCGGATCATTCGGCCGGACATGGGGCGGGGCGTTGGGCGTCGGGATAGACGCAGCGATCGGCCCGCCGGGGCGGGCGGCCCCGTCGGATGACGATCGTCGTCCACTTGCCGATGTAGCCGGCCTTCCTGACGGTGATGTCAAGACGCGTGCCCGATCGCAGGCTGCGCTGGAGCGCTCGCAGGCGAGTCAAGGATGCGGTGCGGGCGAGGTGACGAACCGGGCAGCTTCCGCCGCGGCAGCGGGTGGCGATTCGTGCGCCGCGCGGTGCGCGCACGGTGAGCAGCGTGACCCGAGCGCCGGTCCGCGTGAGCCAGCCGCGAATGCGCACGATCGGGAACGGGCGCAGCAGCGGCGGCTGCGCTTCGCGGCCCACCGGCGGCCCGATGATCGGGTTCACAGGCGGATCGAAGGCCACCTGGGGCGGGGCACTTGGGGGGGTCGCGTCCGGCTCCGGTTCCGGCTGCGGCTCCGGTTCCGGCTCCGGCGCCGGTTCGACCGTGCTCGTGGGACCCGAGCGCGCTTCGGTCTTGCCGGCGCTGTTCTCGAGCTCGACGCGAACCCGGAGCCTCGAGCCTATGTCGGCGGCCACGACCCGATGGGTCGGTGACGCCGCACCGGCGATTGCCACGCACCTGTTGCTCTGGGAACTCTCGCACCGCAGCCACGTCCAGGCGGCCGTCGGCTCGGGGTCGCCTGTCCATGCCGCCGTTGCCGTGAGCAGCTCGGACTCGCGCGGAATCCCGCTCACTTCCGGCCCTTCCGTGAACGTCGGCTTCTCGTCGGCTCCCGCCGCCGAGGGCGCCAGGAGCCCGATGAAGACGGCGACCGCCGTGGAGATGACCACCTTCATGCATGGCCGATCCTCGGTCAGTCGTGAAGGCGGGTCTAGGCGATGATCTAGCCGGAAGGCCTGGACTGTCCGATTTACGACCGTCAATTCTTGCCACGGCGACATGTTGGCGCGCGGGCGCACCAAGCCTCAGCGCCGCCTGAATACTCACCACCGCGACGCCGGTTGAGAATGCACCTTCGCTTAGCCCCAGGCGCTCGAGCAGGTTCGTGCTGCGCGTGCGCTTGCCGTGCTCGAGCGGGAAACGCAGGTGCGCGACGAGCTGGTCGACGTGCTCGTCGATCGTGCGCATCGCCGACGGGAACGCGCGCCGGTAGTCACCCGCGAGCGCGAGCAGCCCGGCCTTGGCGGCGCTCGCCGAGGTCGCCTCGTCGAGCACGGCCCAGTAGCGCGTCTTGACCCAACCGCCGCATGGACCGCTTCCAACGCCGCGGCAGGTCGGCCGCCCGGTCCGAATGGCGGCTCATGACCGCCACCCACAACCTCCTGAAGCTCTGGAAGCACACCAGCCCGCCCCTGGCCGCCTGAGTCGGGCCGCCACGCGGTCGCGTCTCACCAGCCTGCGGGCGTTCCGGCGGGAACGCGCACCTAACCGCTTCCGCGCAAGGCGTTCGCCACCACCTTTGCGCAACAGCCACCATGCAACCCGGCACTCAGCGTTCCCCGCGGGAACGTCTCGGATGCGCTGCTGCCCTGTGCGAGGCGCGGGAGCGCAGACAGGATTCCAGCCACGCTTGGCACCGTGATGGAGCCGGGTTGCTGGTCCCGGGGACAAACTGTCGCGTCGCCGCGCGCACGCCAAGGCCCGCAGGCGCCGCAAGGCGCAGCGATCGTTGAATCAGATCCCGGAGCGCCCACGCCGGCGGAGACGCGCTCCGACCGATCTTCCGGGATCGGTATTCCGATCGCGTCCCTTCACAGAGCAGATGTCCTGACGTGCTGTCCGTGCTGCCCTGATGAGCGCGCCCACAGAGGGTGCGGCCGAAACCATGGCCGTGCCGGTGGGCGGGCCGTGGCGTGGCCTCCCGGAGCGCTCGGGCGCGAGCTTGCGAGCGCTGCTCCGGGAGGGCACGACACGGACCGACCCCAGCAACCGCCGGCCCGAACGTCAGCGGCGCGAAATCGCCGCGGACTCGGGCTCAATGGCCGCGTCCGGGAACTCCAGATCATCACCGCACCGCATGCAGACCTGGTCGTTGCCGCGGATGTCGATCTCCTCGTCGCTGTCGAGCGCCCGACCGCGACCTTCAACGGGCGTAGGCCAAGCAGCCCGAGCAGCGCGCCGCTGCCAGAGCGGCTTGACCTCGGCGGCGCCCGGGTCAGGCTGGTGACCACTTCGGCGGGCGCGTACACCAGCACGCCGATCAGCGCGCCCGGCCGGCTCGGACCCCGTCGAGCGGAGGCGCGTGGACCGTCCGCCCTCACGAGAGCGTCAGGGAAGCCGCCGGCTGCCTTGACCTCGCCGTGTGGGTGGGGGGACCATGGGATGTGCGGCTTTCGCCACCTGCGGTCTGGATCGCGCGAGTCTGGAGCTCGTGCTTCCCGTTGGCGTCTGGTCGCGCGCACCCTTACCCGGGCTCGTCCTCGCTGTTCGCGCGTGCGGCGACCCAAGGAGGTCGACAGTGAGGAGCAGCTCGTGACGTCGGTGACCATCCCGCTGCGAGATAGCGGCGACACGGCGTCCGAGGTCGCCGTTCGTGCCCGCGACGTCGCGCGCCACTACGGCCAGGGCGAGACGGCCGTGCACGCGCTGCGGGGCGTCGACCTTGACGTCGAAAGCAAGCGGCTGACTGCGGTCATGGGCCCGTCGGGCTCGGGCAAGTCGACGTTGATGCACATCCTGGCCGGCCTGGACAAGCCGTCCTCGGGCGAGGTTGTGGTGGCCGGGATCGACCTCGGCGATCTCGACGACACGGAGCTGACAAAGCTGCGGCGCGACCACATCGGGTTCATCTTCCAGTTCTTCAACCTGCTGCCGATGCTCACCGCGGCCGAGAACATCGTGCTGCCGCTCAAGCTGGCGGGCGAAAAGCCTGACCAGGAGTGGTTCGACGAGCTGATCGAGAAGGTCGGTCTGGCGGATCGCCTCACGCACCGTCCGGCCGAGCTCTCGGGCGGCCAGCAACAACGCGTGGCCGTCGCGCGCGCGCTCGTGTCGCGTCCCAGCGTGATGTTCGCCGACGAGCCGACCGGCAACCTTGACTCGACCACCGGCGGCGAGATCCTCACTCTGCTGCGCGACTGCGTCGACACGCTCGGCCAGACCACGGTGATGGTCACCCATGACGCGCACGCGGCAGCGATCGCCGACCGCGTGCTGTTCCTGGCCGACGGGAACATCGTCCGCGACCTCGGGCGCTCGACCGCGCACGAGATCCTCGCGACGCTGGAAGAGATGACCGCGCGATGATCGCCGTCGCGCTGAAGGGCCTGTTGGGCCGCAAGGTTCGCGCCCTGCTGACGGCATTCGCCGTCGTGATCGGCGTGACGATGGTCAGCGGCACGCTGGTCCTCACCGACACGATCCAGAAGGCCTTCGACGGCATCTTCGGCGCGTCGTACGAGCAGACCGACGCGGTGATCGCCGGCAAGGAGATCGTCAAGGGCTCACAGAGCGGCGCCGCGACCGTTCCAGAGTCGCTGCTCGCCAAGGTGCAGGCGCTACCCGAGGTCGAGGCGGCAGGCGGCACGATCTCGCCGAACGCGTCCAACACGGCCAAGATCTTCGGCCGCGACGGCAAGGCGGTCGGCACCAGCGGCGCGCCCCAGTTCGGGCTCGGCAACGACGCGTCACTGCCCCAGTTCAGCCCGCTCAGGCTCAAGACGGGCCAGTGGCCCGCCGGACCCGAGCAAGTCGCGGTCGACGCCGACACGGCCGCCGGCCAGAACCTCCGGGTCGGCGACACCGTTACCGTGTCGACGCGCGGTACCAAGCACCGCTATGAGCTGACGGGCATCGCCACCCTCGGCGACGTCAGCTCGCTCGGCGGCGCCACGATGGCGATCTGGGACCTGCCCACCGCCCAGACGCTGCTCGACAAGCAAGGCCAGTTCGACACGATCGCGATCGCCGCCAAGGACGGCACCTCGCCCGAGGAGCTCATCCGCGCCGTCCAGCCGCTGGTGCCCGCAAGCCTGGAGGTCAAAGACTCCGAGCAGCAGGCCGCGGCGGACGCCGCGGAGACCAACGTCATCGTCAACGCGATCCGGTACTTCCTGCTGGGCTTCGGGGCGATCGCGCTGTTCGTTGGCGCGTTCGTGATCTTCAACACCCTGTCGATCACGGTCGCTCAGCGCACACGCGAGTTCGCGACGCTGCGGACGATCGGCGCCTCGCGCAAGCAGGTTATGCGCTCTGTCGTGATCGAGGGTCTGGTGATCGGACTGCTCGCCTCGCTGCTCGGGCTGTTCGCCGGCTTTGGGCTCGCCGCGCTGCTCACCGCGGTCGGTGGAGATGCGCCGGAGGCCGGGCTGGTGTTCTCGCTGCGCACGGTTCTCGTCTCGCTCACGGTCGGCACCACGATCACCCTGCTGGCGACCATCGTGCCGGCGCGTCGCGCCACGCGCGTGCCGCCGATCGCGGCCGTTCGCGAGGGCTCGACGCTGCCGCCGTCGCGCTTTGCGGCCCACTCGCTCAAGACGGCCGTCGTCGTGATCGCGACATCCGTGGCCGCCATCTGCGTCGGCATCTTCGCCAGCGTGGGCACGTTGGCCGTCGTGCTGCTGCTCGTCGGCGGGATCCTGGTGCTTTTCGTGGGCGTGGCCCTCGCGGCCCCGCACATGGTCAAGCCGCTCGTCCACGTGGTCGGCCTTCCGGCCCGCCGCAGCGGCGGCACGGCCGGCGAGCTGGCCAGCGCGAACTCCGTCCGCAACCCCGGCCGCACCGCCTCGACCGCCGCCGCGCTCATGATCGGCCTCACGCTCGTGACCGTCGTCGCGGTGCTGGGCGCCGGAATGCGCAGCACGGTCGAGTCGGCCGTCACCGACCAGATCACGGCCGCCTACATCCTCAACGGCACCGACGGCATGCCGTTCGAGGCGGCCGAGGGCGACGCGCTCGCACGCGTCCCGGGCGTCAACACCGCCTCGCATGTCCGCATCGACAGAGCGCTCGTGGACGGCGAGGAAAGCGACGTCACCGGCGTCGACCCGGCCACGATCGCACGCTTCTACAGCTTCGACTGGACCGAGGGCTCCAACGCGACCGTCGCCCAGCTCGGCACCGACGGCGCGCTCGTGACCGAGACCTACGCCGACGATCAGGACCTGGCAGTCGGCGACCCGCTCTCGATCCAGACCGCGTCCGGCGACAAGGCCGAGGTCGTCGTCCGCGGGATCTACGACCCGCCCGAGATCGAGCAGATGCTCGGCGCGATCACCATCCCCCAGCAGACCTTCGACGAGGTCTTCCCCCAGCCCAAGAACAAGTTCACCTTCCTCGACGCCGGACCCGACGCCAACCAGGCGCTCACCGCCGCGGCCGCCGACTTCACCGACGCCGACGTCCACACCGGCGCCGCCTTCGCCAGCGACTACACCGAGAGCTTCACCGAGTTCCTGAACTTCCTCTACATCCTGCTCGCGTTCTCGGTGATCGTGAGCCTGTTCGGCATGGTCAACACGCTCGTGCTCTCCGTCTTCGAGCGCACACGCGAGCTGGGAATGCTGCGCACGATCGGCATGACGCGCCGGCAAGCGCGCCGGATGATCCGCCACGAGAGCGTCATCACCGCGCTGATCGGGGCCGCGCTCGGGCTACCGCTCGGCATCTTCCTGTCGGTGCTCGTCACGCAGGCGCTGTCGCAGTACGACATCGCGTTCTCAATCCCGATCCCGGAGCTCGTGGCGTTCACGGTCGTCGCCATCCTCGCCGGGCTCGCCGCGGCGATCCTCCCCGCTCGCCGCGCCTCGCGGCTGAACGTACTCGACGCACTGCACTACGAATGACCCCGGCTACGGCGCAGCCGCAGGGCGCAGGGAGCCGCCGTCCCCGCCGGTAAACCGAGCGTCGTCGAGGATCGGCGAGGGCCTGAAGCCCTTGACGATCAGGTAGATGGCAAACGCCGCCTCGAAGGCGGCCTCGGGCAATGAGAAGAGGGCGTGCAGGCCATCCTGCTCGTAGACGCCGAACAGGACCGCGATCGCCGACACGAAGATCAGCGGACCGCCGATGACGCCCAGTATCGCGAGCCGTGGCGGCATCAATCCGGTGCGGTACATCAGCCAGCCGAGCAGGATGCCGTTCACGCCCACGCAGAATCCCGGCCCGAACAGGAACGTCCAGTCGTGGATCGCGACCAGGGTCTGCCCCGCGATGTCGAGCGAGGTTCCGTCCGCGCCGATGGACGCGGCCAGGTCGTCGCGCAGGGTGACGACCGAGAGCAGGCTGATCGCGCCGATCCCGATGACCGTCGACTCGATTGTGCGCGAGGCGACGTAGCTGAGTGAGAGGGTTTCGCTGTATCGCCTGAGGATCGGAAACATCACGACCGCCGTGCCGACGTTGCCGATCATCAGGAAGATCTCGAGGAGAGCGCCCAGCGTGACGCGGGTGTCGTCGCCGCCGCCGAGGATGTAGTCGGTGTCGTTGAGCACCGGCTCGTAGAGAACGATCGCAGCGAGGATGGCCGTGACGAACGTCGAGGCCATGAGCCAGCCGGCGATACGAGCGGTCCGTCTCTGCTGCGGCGACTGCTCCGGCAGGGAAATCGTCATGCCCTGCGTGTACGTCATGAGCAGCGGGACTCCTGTCGCTGACACGCGTCCGCTGCCCGACACCAGTCATGACGGCACCAGCACGGAGCGCAAGCGAGAAAAACCGAGAACTTCCGGCCGGGGTAGCGAACTCCAGGATGATGCCGCCGTTCTCACGACGGTTACGCGAGCGGGCGCCGCGCACCGTCGACGACCGGTACGGGGCGGGTTAAGGGGCCGTCACGCGGCCACCTCGTGCCGCGTGAGGGCCGAGTTCGATGAGCGCCGCGCGACGCGGACGATGGCTGCGCTGACGGCGAGGATCGACAGGAGGCCCACCCACTGCAGCGGGTCTCCCATGCCGTCACCCCAGTACGGCTTGGAGGGCCCAACCTCCACCGGGATGACGTGAAAGAACGCGAACGCGGCGATCTCGATCCACGCGACGACCACAGCCACTCGGGCCGCAGATCGGTGCTTGAACGCGACCAGGGCCGCGGCGATGAGAACGGCGACGAGGCTTGAGAGGTGCTGCGGCTTGGTGAACGTTTCGAGCAGTCCGGCCGACGGGTCGATGCGCAGGTCGTCGAAGACCGCGAGGTTGAGGATCAGAAGCGCCAGCAGGGCGCCGGTCAGGCCGAGCAGCAGCCTGGCGGGGTGCCCAGAGGGCTTGTCGATGTGGGGGTTCGTGGTAGTTGGCATGCGTCGAACATAACTTAGTTATGTCTTCGTGTCAAGTCGTTACGATGCACGCGTGCCGAGCCCATCGACCACACGGGAGACGCTTCTCGACGCGGCGCTGCGCCTCTTGGAGGAGCGCGGGCCTGGGGCTCTGCGCATACGCGACCTGGCAGCCGCTGCCGAGCAGTCGACGATGGGCGTCTACACGCACTTCGGGTCAAAGCAAGGGCTGCTGGAGCAGCTCTACCTGTACGGCTTCCGACGCCTAGAGGACCGGCTCAACAGCGTCCCCTCCGACGGTCAAGGCCGGCAGGAGCTGCTGGCGTTCGCTCTGGCCTACCGTGCGTTCGCGCTCGACAACGAGGCGCTCTACGGACTCATGTTCGAGCGGGCGACCCCTGACTTCGTTCCGTCCGACGCCAGCCGTCTGGCAGGCCTCGCGACCTTCGAGATGCTCGCGACCCGCGTCGCCGACTGGCGACCCGATTTCACCGACCCGGCGGCCGACGCGCACCTCGTCTGGGCGACCATGCACGGCCTGGTCACCATCGAGCTGATGCACACGCGGTGGGGTGGTCCCCTCGTCGCTCACCTGCAGGGCGACCCAGAGCAAAACTACGCGACGGCCATCGGCTCGCTCCTCGAAGCGCTCCAAGGCCGCTAGCGGGACCCGGACTCCTGAAGCTCGACCCTGGAGAGGAAGTGCCGGAGATGGTCGGCCACCGTCCGCCGTGCAAGCCCGAGTGGGAACACGGGGGCCAGCAGCCTGCCCTTGAAGCCCCGCAGGTGACGGACTCCGATGACCTCCACCCGGCTGCCGCCATCGATCGGCGTCGCCTTGATCTCCCACGTGCTTCCGGGCTTGAAGAGGTTCGAGTCCGTCACGACACCCTTCAGCGATCCCGGCTCTGACCAGTCGTAGCGCAGCCTCTCCCAGACGTACCCGATCGGCCAGGGATTGCCCTCGGTGACCTCAGCGAACGTCTCCCCGACCTCGTGGACATGGAGATGTTCGACGTGCACGTCGGGCCACAACTCGGCCCGACGCTCAGAGAAGTCTCGCGCCGCTGCGAGCACCCGCTCGGGAGCGACGGGAGTCTCATCGACGACGCGCACCGTCGGCACCACACGAATCCTAGATCCGAGCGCCAAATCCCGTGGCAGACAGCTCGTCCATCCGCGCGCCTTGGTGCCTCGCATCGCAATCGCGTAGCGTTTTGCGTTTGCTGGGGTCGGTCCGTGTCATGCCCTCCCGGAGCAGCGCTCGCAAGCTCGCGCCCGAGCGCTCCGGGAGGCCACGCCACGGCCCGCCCACCGGCACGGCCATGGTTTCGGCCGCACCCTCTGTGGGCGGCCTCATCAGGCAGCACAGACAGCACGCCAGGACATCTGCTCTGTGAGGGGACGCGATCGGAATACCGATCCCGGAACGACCGGAGCCGTTCTCCGCCGGCGTGGGCGCTCCGGGATCTGATTCAACGATCGCTGCGCCTTGCGGCGCCTGCGGGCCCCGGCGTGCGCGCGGCGACGCCACAGTTTGTCCCCGGGACCAGCAACCCGACTCCAGCACAGTTGCCGGGCGTCACTGGGGCTCGAACCTGGCCGGCCACCATCAGCTGCCAGTTGCGCTTCCACGCGACAGCGCTAACAAGCGTTTAGCCGACTATCTGGAACTCGTGCCCGTAATCCAGCACGACTGGATATCTGTGTTCCGGGTGCTGCCGTGGGTGCGACCGCTGGCGTGAGTAGCTCAGGCGGGGATCATCGCGCAGGACCCCAGCAGCGACTTGGACAACCGCTCGCGTCGCAACGCCCGCCGAGTGTCCACCGGGCCGCGGGTCTAGCAGCCGCTGTCTGGCGGCTCAGCAGGAGATGATCCGGCACGTTGGCAGTCCGTCCGTTGGCGAGTTCCGCCAGTACCCCGATATATACGTGCCGTCGCGACGCACGTACGGCCGCACATACTGGTTCTTCGGAAACCCTGCGGCGTTGACCTCACCGAAACCCTTGGCCGTGTAGTCCGGGACAAGCGATGCATCGCCGGATTCATCCCAGTAGGACTTGCTCAGTTCAGAGGAGAAGCCGGGGTCTAGGCGCTCGTATTCCTGTGTCAGTACCGACGTCTTCTCCGGGGCAAAGTCCGACGGGACCTCGAAGCACTGGCCACCAATAGTGCGAGCGGGGATGGTCCGTCCGGCGATTCGTCGCCCAGGAATTCGTCGGGCCGGATGGCGGACGCCGTCGAAGTCGGTATACGCCGGCAGCGTCACCGCGGGCAACCGCACCTCTGGCAGGTGAACGGCACGAAGCCGTGTCTCCGGCAGGCAGACCTCTTCCGCCGTGACCCGTGCGTCAGCACTGTCGTTTCGCTTCTCGCGCCCAGTGCTGACGCGGTGCGAAGACGCGTACGTTGCGGCGTTGTCAGCCGTGTACCGATCGATCGCTGCCGACGGGAAGCGGATGTCGGAACCATCGTTAGCGGTGCAACGCACGATCGCTCCGGCGTCGCACGCCAGGGCAATCCAGTCGGTGCCAGCCTCGCTATACGCCTCGAGCTCCGTCGTGTCGCTCGTCGCGTTCGACGCCCAGTACTCGTAGAAGACGTTCTGAGCGAACGCACAGGTCGTCGTCGACACCTTCACTCGGATGTTTGCGTCGCATGACGAGAGCCGTACCTTCGGCCTCGGCGTCCTGGTCGCCTCCGGCTCAGCCGTCGGAGTGGCCTTCGACTCCGTGTCTTCGTGGCCGCCCGCGGGTGGCGGCGTACTAGCCACTTCCGCGAGGTTCTCGTCCGACTCGGGGACCGTTCCGCCGCACCCAGCCGCCGCCACACACGCGAGAACGGCAATCGTGAACTTCGCAAGCCGCGGGTTTTGCATCCTTCCCATGTGTTTGGCCACGAGGCACCCTAGACCGCTGAACATGCGCGAGTAAAGCGTCGGGTGATCGGACATGCGTCGAACGATTGTCATCTCCCGGACAGTGTCCTACACCAGGAAGAGCCCCGAACTGCTCGGTCGTCTTGAGTGTCGTGGACATCGCACCTTAACGTGCGGCCTCTGGAGAGGTCGTCAGTTCGGGCAGAGACGACGTCGACACGTGCAGGGACGTCGAGAAGGGATTGGAATGGCCAGGAGACGAGGGTTCTTCGCGGAGCTGCAGTATCAGAACCAGCTTGCCGCCAGACAGCGAGCGCAGGCTGAGCGAGCGCAGGCGCGAGCCCACGCGGCCGCGGTTCGCGAGGCTGAGCAAGCGCAGCGCCGAGGCCGAGCGGGCGGCCGCAGCGGCGGCTCGCGCGTCGGCCGCTCGAGCAGAAGGCGGCAGAGCGCGAAGCCAAGCGCCTTCTACGAGGAGTCGCGTCTGGCGGAGGTCGAGGCGCTCAACACACAGCTGGCCGAGACTGCCGACGAGCTCGAGTCGATCCTGTCCGCGACGCTCGACGTCGACGACTTCGTGGATCTCGAGGATCTCCGCGTTTCGGCGAGCCACCCGCCGTTTCTCCAGGGCCGACCTCGAGGTGCCGACCCCTGCGGTCGTGCCCGTGTCGGCGCCGCCGGAGCCCGTCTTCGTCGAGCCGGAAGCTCCGAAGGGTCTTAGCAGCATGTTCGGCGGCAAGAAGAAGCATGCTGCCGCGGTCGCGCAGGCCCGCGAGGCCTTCGACGCCGAGCATCGCCAGTGGAAGGCCGAGGCCGCCGCGGTGCCGGCCCGCCAGCTCGAGCAGATGCAGCAGCGAGACGCGCTCGAGCAGCAGCGCCTGAGCGACCTGCAGAGCCGCCCGCGATGCCTACGCAGCGCGAGTGCGAGGCGCGAGAAGCCGAAGTCGCTCAGGCCAACGAGAAGCTGGACGCGCTCATCGCCGGCCTTGCGGCCGGCGAGCACGGTGCGGTCCAGGAGTACGTCGGGATCGTCCTCGGCAACTCGGTCTATCCCGAGATCCTGGCCGTCGAGCACGACTACGAGTTCGACCCCGAGACGCGGGAGCTCACGCTCACCGTGACTGATCTGCCCGCCTGACCGGTTGCCGACCGAGAAGGCCTACCGCTACGTCAAGGCCACAGGACGAGATCACCGCCACCGCGCTGCCGAAGAAGGAGCTCAAGGAGCGCTACGCGAGCATCGTGCATCAGGTCGCCCTGCGGACCTTGCATGAGATCTTCGAGGCCGACCGGGCCGGAAGTCATCCAGACGATCACGCTCCAGGTCGCGACCGATCACTACGGACCCGGCCACCGGACTCGCAGCGACGCATCGCCTTCGTAGGGGTTGCCGCCGAGCGCGACTCATTCATCACGTTCGACCTGCACAACATCGTGCCCGCAGCGACGCTCGAGCACCTCGGCGCAGCGACCTCCAAGAATCCATTACGAGCTCGTCGGCATCGACGAAGCTCCCGGCGTTCGCGGCCGATGACGACCCCCACGCGGCTACGCGTTCAACGCGCCTCCCGGCTGGGCACGTCCCCGCCGGCGACTGGGTTCCGCCGGAGGGCTGGACCCCGGACCCCTCATGGCCTCCCGCGCCCGAAGGCTGGGAGTTCTGGGTCCGCAGAGCCGCCGCGCCTCCTCCACCGCCCGCCGGACTTCCTCGAGCCCTGCGCGCAACCCGCGCCGCGAGCGCCATGCTCCCGTCTCACCGCCGCAGTCGCTCGAGGCTCGCAGACGACGATGCGCTCCGCCGACGGATCACGCGAGCTCGAGGCCGAGGTCGCACGCCTCCAGCCGATGCCGCCGACGGCGCAACGGTCGAGCTCGACGACGAACGGATCCTGCAGGAGGTCGGGATCTACCGCTACCACCACCCGCTCGAGAACGCCGCCGAGTACAAGACCCAACTCAACGAACTCAGCGCAGCAGATCAAGACGATGGTCAAGGCTGGCGAGGCCGTGTTGGCGTCGGACATGTTCACGTTCAACAACTCGCTGGCCAAGGGCCGCAAGATGACCGCCGAGTTCTCCAAGCTGATGCTTCGTGCCTACAACGCCGAGGCCGATAACTGCGTACGCGCATTGCGCGCCGGGAACGTCGCTCACCGCCAAGAATCGCCTCGAGTCCTCCGTCACCGCCATCGCCAAACTCGGCGCGATGATGGAGATGCGGATCAACCCGGACTACCACCAGCTACGGGTCCGCGAGCTCGAGCTCACCGCCGACTACCTCATGAAGCTCCAGGTCGAGAAAGAGGAGGCCCGCGAGGAACGCGAGCGCCTTCGCGAGGAGCGCAAGGCCGAGCAGGAACTCGCCGCCGAACGTGCCCGGCTCGACAAGGAACGCGAGCACTACCTCAACGCCCTGCAGGCGCTCGAGGACAGCGATGACCAAACGGCGATCGCCGACCTCAACGAACGCTTGCACGAGATCGACGAAGCGATCGAGCGAAACGACTACCGCACCGCCAACATCCGAGCCGGCTACGTCTACGTCATCAGCAACCGCGGCGCCCTCGGCCCCAACATCGTCAAGATCGGGCTCACCCGGCGACTCGAGCCCATGGACCGCGTCCGCGAGCTCGGCGACGCCTCCGTCCCCTTCCCCTTCGACGTCCACGCCATGTTCTTCGCCGACGACGCCGTCACCGTCGAAGCCGACCTCCACCGAGCCTTCGCCGACCGACGTGTCAACCTCATCAACCAGCGCCGAGAGTTCTTCTTCGCCACGCCCGCCGAAGTCCGCACCGTCCTGCTCGAGCAGGTCGGGAACCTCCTCGAGTTTGCCGAGGAGCCCGAAGCGACCCAATACCTCCAAAGCAAGAAAGTACTGGCCCTCCGACACGACATAGCCACTTGAAGCGTTCGGGACCAGCGCGGAGTCGATCGCGCCGCGATCGCCACCTCGAGCCGACGTGGTGCGCGTAACAGCGTTGCCAGCCCGCCCGCCAAGATCGCGTCACGACCATGACCGAGCGTCGAATTTGAACGCGAATCAATGAGGAGGTACGAGTTCGGCGTCTTGCGCCGTAGCAATTGCGGTCGACTAGCGAGCACGGATGCGGGTCCGTCATATGGCGATCCAGTGCCTTCGGCGTCAAACAACAGGCGGCGCGAGTAGCCGAACGACTGCCAGATCAGGTCCATCGCATCACGGCCTGCGGGAAGCGGGTCGGCCATGAGGGCGTCAACGGTCGACGGCCAGTAAGAGTTGATCGCCTCTACTCCCATTGGTTGCGTCGCGAGTGAGGTCCGAGAACTGACGCGCGACGGCAAGACGGGCGTCGTCTGCGTCGTCGATAGAGACGCATCGGGCGCTCCGGCGCCGTGACGCTGCGATAGCCGGGTGATCAATCTGTCAGTGAGGGCATCGCTTCGATGGTTCGGATGGCGTCTGCCGGGACGGCCAAGCCGTGGCCGTCGAAGCCCCACGAGCTCGCCCGAGACAGGCCGCCGTGTAAGCGGTCTCGGACATACGAGCAAGCGGCCGGGACGGCGTAGTCCAGGTGCGTGGCGGGCATGTCGAAGGAGACGAGACATGGGGCCGTCGCTGCGCGGTAGAGGTGATCAACCTGGACGCCAAGGACCTCACTGGCGGTGATCATGATGTCGGCGACCACTTCGGGGGTTCCCAGGTAGTCATGGTTGCTTAGCTCGTCAGGCCGCAGGTGTTCCTCTCGCACGAGGGTCGCCCAGGGTCCATGATGTATCGCGTCGGTAGTCTTCATCGCATACAAGTGGGCGAAATGACCGACGTTGCCCGCCTCCATAATCGAGCGCAGCCGGTCGAAGCCGCGTCCGTCGAGGACGTCGCGGCCGATCTGGCGCAGATCAGCCCAGATGAGCTCGACGGCCTCCGGGAGCGGCAGCAGCCCGTGCTGGCGGAACCTCTCCGGGTCAACCGTCCGGGTGCCGTGGAAGAACCGAACGTGCGTGAAGCCCTCAAAGTTTTCAACGCCAAGCCGCCTCGCCGCCATGGAGGCAAGCGCTCGGTCGGGATCGCCGGTGGCGTTCAACTCGTCGATCGAGACGCTCTCGATGGCGACCGCGACATCCGCTGCCGAGACGCCCGCCGTAACGGCGAGCGACTCAAGCGTAGTCTCGCGGGACGTGCAGTCCAACAGCTTCGGCACACAGGTCATTCCGGCGTCATTCTCGCGGCCAGGACGCGTGACGAGGACATGCAACCGGCTGGTGCGTTGACGCGGAACGGAAGTTGCGCGTCGACTGCGTGGGGCTAGCGTCGAGTCAGAGGCGAGACAACACCTGGCGTCACGCAGTTATCCGACGCGAGCCTGATGCGGCGATGTCACTTCGGACACTCCGGTCCGAGGTAGATCGATGTTGGTGGACGCGGCGGTGTGGCTGTAGATCTTGCGGCCAGGACGCGTTGCCATTGGCCCTGGATGTGAGTTGGTCAGGCGCGGGCGACGATAAGTCGGTCCAACTGCCACGACTGACCGCAAGTCAGAGAGGCGAGTTCACCGGCGCGCAGAAAGCGGTAGCTCTGCGGGGCAATGAAGTCGTGCTGCCGACGGCGGAGTTCGGCGAGCGCGATCGGGCGAGGGAGACGGAAAGACGCATCGACGACTATCGCGCACGGAAGCATGCTGCCATGCACGTAGGCGTCGAATTCGTGCCGCGTCAGCCCAACTTCATCGCCCCACCGCCGCCAAAGCGCAGCGGGCCGATCGATGTCTGTTCGCCGGACACGGATCGCACCAACCAACGCACGGACGGGCGAGCTGGCATAGAGCAGGCAAAGCGACCCATCAGCTATGCGGGCGCGACGGCGTCGGATCTCGACGGACTTCGTGCCGTCGAGGAGCGCCTCGGCGAAGCGTGGCCTGACGCTCAGCAGCGCTGTGGGGTCATGCTGCATCGGCGGCTCCCATGTCGATGACTCTCACGAACACATGTTCGCTCACGGGGTGGATGGACTGGAGCATGACGCGTCGAGACTTCCGGTCGCCGGTCACGAGGCTCCGGTACTCGTCCAACCGCACTGGCCGCGGAAGCCGAACGGTCGAGGAGAAGCGCAGCGCCATCGCACGGCCACTCTTATCTGCAACGCGGTCGACATCCTGGGCGTCGTAGACGCCTAGACGGCGGAATCGATGAAACAGCCGCTCCTTGTCGTCGACGGCCACCTCAGTGAGATGCGACGCAGCCCGAATGGTTCCTGCCCCCGGGGCGCGACCCGACACGTACCACAACAGCCGGGCTGGCACCGGCAGCGAGCTTGGGTTGCGTGGGCTGCGGTAGTAGACAAGCTCGCGGCGCAGCCCTAGACCCCACGGGCGGGTTAGCAACTGGTCGTCCGCGAGCCCGACATCTACAAGGGCTGTGGCCCAACCGTGTCTGATCGGGACGAAAAACGCGGGGATACCCGTATCGACAACACGGACTGGCGAGAACCACCGCTCGAGCTGTGCCGCGCGTTGCTGTAGGTCGATCGGGTCGTCGGCGAAGAGGTGGGTGTCGGCCAATGGCGAACCGAGCGCACGCGCTCGCTGGTGCAGATCGGCGAGGGTGCCGACGCCGGTGAGAGCGTGCGCGACGACGGCGCCGCCGGGCCTAGCCGCGAACCCCTCGTCGCGAAAGCTGCGCGTCACGCTTGCAGATGGGTGGCCGTCGAGGACGCGAATCGTTTCGCGACCGCACGCGATCGCGTCGTCACGGAGGAGCCCGAGAAGATGGCGGCCGATCGTCGTCTCGCCGATCCCCGGGGTTGCGCGCAGCAGCACGACGTCAAGCGCGTCTGCGGTCAGCTCCCATGCCACAAGCCCGCGCGGCTCCTCATTGACCTCTATGACCTCGAGCCGAACGTCAGGCGCGCGAGCTGCGGCAAGCTCCGTGATAGCGCGCAACGAGCGCAGCCGCTCGCCCGCTGGATGGTTGACGAACGTTTCCGCGAGCCGAGGAAGCAGCGCGGCACCGACCTCGCGCCGATTGACCTCGGTGCTTGCAAGTTCAACTGGCCGGTAGCGATCACCACGGGCAAGCTCGTCGATCTCGCGTAGGAAGCCGGCCGGCGAGATTAGCTGGAGCCCGCCGAGGTCGGCGACCGTCGTGCCATAGCGTCGGGCAAACGTCCGGTCGCCAGTGATGAGCCAGGTCGCGCCGCTGGCGATCGATTGGGCACCATGGATGAGGTCGTCACGGTCCTTCTCCGGTGCCTCCGGATGTGCATCGAGCAACTGCTTGAAGATGGAACGCCAAACTAAGGCGGGCTGCGATGTAAGCCGGAACTGCTCCTGCGCGGCGGCCTGACGCCGCCGCTCGACCGGATCGCTGCCGCGGTGGATCTCGTTGCTCAGATGCCCGGTCACCGCGAGGCGGACATGCTCGCCGAGCCAGTCAGCGCGTAGCTGCTGCGCGATCGGCTTGGGCTGCAACGCGACGAGATCAAAGAACACGCAGGCATCCATCGTGGCGACCGGCCGCGTGTCGTCCTCGTGCAGGTACGTGAAGAGGTCCGGCTGGCCGAACGAGCGATACCACCGAGTCAGAGGCTTGCCCTCAAAGCTGCGCCCGGGTCGCTCGCCCAGGGGCTCGAAATCGAGCTTGGGCCAGAGCGTGTCGGCAGCAAAGTCGTTCCGGCAGTGAAGAAAGATGCCGCGACGATCGGCGTGGTCGTCGGCGACGCGATCCACGAGCCTGCGAGCGAGCCCCAGGCCACGACGCGACGCAGTGACGACGAGATGGACGATACGGATCTCGTCTCGCGGCAAGTCGTACAACAGATAGCCTGCGGCCTCGTCATCGACGCACGCCACGAGCAGGGTGCCTTGGTTGGCGCGCTGGGCGAAGGCGGCATCGGTGAGGAAGCCGACCGTGGTGCGCGCGTCTCTTGCCAGCGATAGGACGCCACGAAACAGCGATGATCCCGTGGCCGGCCGTATGACCTCGACATGATCGGTCAGGTTCTCTGAGCGCGCGATGGGCAGAGCCTACGGTCTGATTCGTCCGAACGTCACGAAAAGTGTCACCGCCTAGCGTCGCCGACGGCACGGAGCTAGTGCAATGCGCGAGACGCGGGCGCGCAGAGAGGACGCCGCCCACGCTTGGCGCTGTGATGGAGCCGGGTTGCTGGTCCCGGGGACAAACTGTCGCGTCGCCGCGCGCACGCCGGCGCCCGCAGGCGCCGAAAGGCGCAGCGATCGTTGAATCAGATCCCGGAGCGCCCACGCCGGCGGAGAACGGCTCCGGTCGTTCCGGGATCGGTATTCCGATCGCGTCCCCTCACAGAGCAGATGTCCTGGCGTGCTGTCTGTGCTGCCCTGATGAGGCCGCCCACAGAGGGTGCGGCCGAAACCATGGCCGTGCCGGTGGGCGGGCCGTGGCGTGGCCTCCCGGAGCGCTCGGGCGCGAGCTTGCGAGCGCTGCTCCGGGAGGGCATGACACGGACCGACCCCAGTAACGCCGGTCGAAAGTCAGCGGCGCGAAATAGCCGCGGACTCGGGCTCGATGGCCACGTCCGGGAACTCCAGGTCCTCACCGCAGCGCATGCAGACCTGGTCGTAGAGCTTGACGAGCTTCCCGCAGCGCGGGCACTGGCGGCGCACCTCGTCCCTCTCGTAGCGATAGAGGACGGCGGCGAGCAGCCCCAGGACCGGGACCGCCGCTGAGATGGCGAACCAGAGCAGGAACGAGGAGCCCTTCATCCGCCCCACGACCCCTCCCGCGAGGCCGAAGAAGAGGCAGATGATCAGGTACGGCATCTAGATGCGACGCAGCGCCCAGATGACGCCGAGGGCGACCACGGCGAGCAGAGCGAGGGTGAAGATGGCCTGGATGAGGCCGAAGACGATGCCGAACGCGAACTTGAGCGCGACCAGGGCGACGAGCAGGAGCAGCGCCCAGGCGAGGACCCGCGTTCCGATACCAGACCGAGCCGAGTTTTCCATGAGGTGAGGGTACCGCCGCCCCGGGTCAGTCGCGAGCGGCTGCGCCCGCGGCATCCAGCGCCGGCCGCATCGCCGGGTGCAGCCGCCGGCGGACGCGGCGACGCGACCCGCTGAACGCCAGGTTCGCGACGGTCGCGAACCCGTGCTCGTCGGTGCGCAGCGCGAGCAGCAGGTGCGCGATGCGGTCGCCCGACGGCAGCGAGCCGTCCTCGGCGTGCACACACCAGCAGTGCACCCGCCGGCCCCCCGCGCGGACCAGCACGGCGCCGGCCTCGCCGACCAGCCACACGCCGAGCGCGCCGCGCTCGAGCACCAGACCGGTGCGCGCGTGCAGCTCGCGGGCCTCGTGGCCGAGCAGGTCGCCGAGCAGGCCGAGCGCGGTCCGCTCCGCCCCGCCCGCCGCCCGTGGTCGCTTCCGCAGCACGTTCGCGCCGCGCTTCGCGTACAGCTCGGGGATCACCCACGCGTGCGCGAGCAACGCGAACACGACCGGCGCGGTGAGCGGCTCAAGCCACAGCAGCACGCCCGACGCGACCAGGTACGGGACGGTGTGCGCGACGGTCGTGAGCGTCCACAGCCGCGCCCGGCGGTCGAGATGCCGGTCGTCGACTCGCGGCCGCCAGTAGACGGCCGCGGTCTCCGGGAGGATCTCCGCGCTCACCCGCCCGCGATCGGGCGGCGCAGGATCACGAGCTCGGCCTCGAGAGGCAGCTCGTCGACCTGCCGCGCGCGCCCCTCGCCCTCGTTCACCACGGCGTAGTAGCCGGCGTCGAGCTGTTCGCGGAAGGCGGCCACCGCCGCCTCCACCGCGCTCTCGTCGGTCGCGTTCCACTCCGCCAGCGTCGTGTGCCCGCTGCGGTCCATGCGGATCAGTCTGGCCATGGGCCAATCGTACGCCGGTTAGGGGCCCTTAGAGACCGAGCTGCTCGCGGATCAGGCGGTTGACCTCGCCGCCGTCCGCCTTGCCCTTGGTCTCGCGCATCACAGGGCCGACGAGCGCGCCCATCGCCTTCGTGTTCCCGCCCCGGATGCGCCCCACGACGTCCGGGTTGTCCTCGATCACCTTCGCGACGACGCCGGCCAGCTCGCCGGAGTCGCCCATCGCGCCGAGGTCCTCGCGCTCGACGATCTCCTCCGGGTCCCCGCCGTCGGCGACCAGGCGGTCGAGCACGACCCGGGCGTTGCCGGCCGTGACGGTCCGCGCGTCGACGAGCCCGATCAGCTTCGCCAGGTCCGACGGCTCGACCGCCGCCGGGGATTCCGCCCGCGCGCGCAGCTCGGTCACCCAGTTCGCCACCACCCGCGGCTCGCCCTCGACGCGCTCGAAGTAGTCGCCCCACTCCGGCTCGTACGCGAACAGCCGCGCGGTGTCCTCCGGCAGACCCCAGTCGCGCGCGTAGCGGTCGGCGCGCGCGGCCGGGAGCTCGGGCAGCGCCGCGCGGGCGGCCGCGAGCATCTCCTCCGTGGGCGCCAGCGGCACGAGGTCGGGCTCCGGGAAGTAGCGGTAGTCGTGCGCCTCCTCCTTGGAGCGCAGCGCGCTCAGCCGACCCGACACCGGGTCGAAGTGCAGCGTCTCCTGCACGACCGGCTCGCCGGCGGCGACCAGGGCCTTCTGGCGCTCGATCTCGACGTTGATGCCGCGTTCGAGGAACCGGAACGAGTTCATGTTCTTGAGCTCGGTCTTGGTGCCGAGCTCGCTGCTCCCCACCGGCCGCACGGAGATGTTGGCGTCGCAGCGCAGCGACCCCTCCTCCATGTTCACGTCGCTCACGCCGAGCTGGCGCAGCGTCTCGCGCAGCAGCGTCAGCCACTCGCGCGCCTGCTCGGCCGAGTGGAGGTCCGGCTCGGTGACGATCTCGCACAGCGGTGTCCCGCCGCGGTTGTAGTCGACGATCGAGGCGTCCGACCCGTGGATGCGGCCGGACTCCCCCAGGTGCACGAGCTTCGCCGCGTCCTCCTCGAGGTGGATGCGGTGCAGGCGGACGTCGCCCAGCCGCCCGCCCCGGCAGAGCGGGATGTCGTACTGGGAGATCTGGTAGTTCTTGGCCTGGTCGGGATAGAAGTAGTTCTTGCGGTGGAAGATCGAGCGCGGCGCGATCTCGCACTCGAGCGCCATGCCCATCATCAGCCCGTACTGGACGGCCTGGGCGTTGACCACCGGCAGCGACCCCGGCAGCCCGAGGCAGACCGGGCACGTGCGCGTGTTCGGCTCCTCGCCAAAGCTCAGGGCGCAGCCGCAGAACATCTTGGTCTTCGTGGAGAGCTGGACGTGGATCTCCAGCCCGATGACGGGCTCGAGCTCGACGGTCATGCCCGCGCCGCCGATCCGTCGAAGCCGATCGCCTGCTCGAGCGCGTGCGCAGCATCGAGGATGCGGTTCTCGCTGAACGCCGGCCCGGCGATCTGGAAGCCCACCGGCAGCCCCTCGGACAGTCCGTTCGGGATCGAGATGGCCGGGATGCCGGCGAGCGACATCGGCACCGTGCAGAAGTCGTTGAGGTACATCGCCAGCGGGTCGGCGGTCTTGGCGCCCAGCTCGAACGCGACGCCGGGCGCGGTCGGCGAGACGATGAAGTCGAACCGCTCCCACGAGAGATCGAAATCCCGCGCGATCAATGTCCGCACCTTCTGTGCCCGACCGTAGTACGCGTCGTAGTAGCCGCTCGACAGCGCATAGGTGCCGAGCATGATCCGCCGCTTGACCTCCGCCCCGAAGCCCTGCTCGCGGGTCTCGGTGTACATGCCCAGGAGGTCGTGCCCGTTCGCCCGCAGGCCGTAGCGGACGCCGTCGTAGCGGGCGAGGTTGCTGGACGCCTCGGCGGGCGCGATCAGGTAGTAGGCCGCGAGCCCCTGCGGCGCGTGCGGCAGTCGCGTCGTCTCCACCGTCGCCCCCAGCTCGCGCGCGAGGTCGAGCGTCGCGCGGAAGGCCTCGAGCACGCCGGGCTCGATCCCCTCGCCGCTCAGCTCCTCCGGCACGCCGAGCCGGATGCCCTTGAGGTCCGTCGCCGTCGGGAGCGTGACCGGCTCGGGCAGGCCGAGCGCGGTCGAGTCGCAGCGGTCCTTGCCCGCCATCGCGCCGAGCAGGAGCGCGGCGTCGGTCGTGTCGCGCGTGAACGGGCCCGCCTGGTCGAGCGAGGAGGCGAACGCGATCATCCCGTAGCGGGAGACCGCCCCGTAGGTGGGCTTGAGCCCGACGATCCCGCACAGCGCAGCGGGCTGGCGGATCGAGCCGCCGGTGTCGGTGCCGATCGACCACGGGACGGTTCCGGCCGCCACCGCCGCCGCCGAGCCGCCTGAGGAGCCGCCCGGCACCCGCGTGCGATCCCACGGGTTGAGCGTCGGGCCGTAGGCCGAGTTCTCCGTCGAGGAGCCCATCGCGAACTCGTCCTGGTTGGTCTTGGCGAGCACGGGCGCGCCCGCGCCCGCGATCCGCTCGACCGCGGTCGCCGTGTACGGCGGCCGGTAGTCCTCGAGGATCCTCGAGCCCGCCTGCGACGGGACGCCCTTCGTGCAGAACAGGTCCTTGATGCCGATCGGGACGCCGCCGAGCGGCCCGCTGACGTCGATCGCGAGCGGGTCGTCCTCCTCGCACACCCAGATGAAGGCGTTGAGGTCGTCGGCCAGCGCGCGGTCGCGGTAGAAGCGCCACAGCTCGCCGCGCTCGAGGTCGCCCGCGTGGACCCGGGCGGCCGCCTCGGCCGCGGTCAGCTCGAGCAGGCCGCTCATCCTGCCCCGGGGCTCGGGACGCGGAAGCCGCCCAGCGCGGCGTCGGGCGCGCTCTCGAGCATCTCCTCGACCGGCCACGACGGCCGCGGCTCGTCGGCGCGCAGGACGTTCTCGACCTCGACCACGTGGCTGGTCGGCGGGACGTCCTCGAGGTCGCCGAGCTGCTCGATCGTCTCGACCCAGTCGAGCACCTTCGAGAGCTCGGACCCGAGGCGCTCGATCTCCTCGTCGCTCAGCTCGAGGCGGGCGAGCCGGGCGACGTGCAGGACCTGATCACGGCTGAGCACGGTCAGCGATTCTAGGACTAGGCCGCAGCTCGGGCTCGGGGCCGGGCGGAAGCCCGCGAACGTGCTCGTTGGCGATCGAAAGCCAGCCGCCGACCGTGATCGCGAGGAGCGCTGCGAGCGCGAGGAAGCTGCTGGACCCCGGCTCGACGACGATCCCGACGAGCCCGAGCAGGACGCCGATCGCGCCGAGCACGACGCTCAGCACGCCCGCCGCGAGCGGCTTCGCCGCGCTGGTCTGCGTCGCCTGCAGGACGGCCAGGGCGAGCGCGAGGACGGCGAGCCCTGCGAGCAGGACGTCGACCACGATGGACCACGTCCCGCCCGCGACCAGCGCGACGATCAGCGCGACGCCGCCGGCCGCGGCCAGCCACTCGCCGGCGCGCAGGCGCGTCAGGACCACGCCGGCTCCCCGGCCTGCGCGCGGGCCGCGATGAGCGTGTTGCGCAGCAGCATCGCGATCGTCATCGGGCCGACGCCGCCCGGCACCGGCGTGATCAGCCGCGCCCGCTCGGCCGCGGCCCCGAACTCGACGTCGCCCGTCAGCCCCGCGTCGGTGCGGTTGATGCCGACGTCGACCACGACCGCCCCCTCCTTCACCCAGTCGCCCCGCACCAGCGCGGGCTTGCCGACCGCGGCGATGAGGACGTCGGCGCGGCGGCACACCTCGGCGAGGTCGCGCGTGCGCGAGTGGCAGATCGTCACGGTCGCGTGCTCGGCGAGGAGCAGGGCGGCCACCGGCTTGCCGACGAGATCCGAGCGGCCGACCACGACCGCCTCGGCGCCCTGCAGCTCCACGTCGTGGCGGCGCAGCAGCTCCATCACCCCGGCGGGCGTGCAGGGGCGCAGGCCCGGGCGGCCCTTGGCGAGCAGGCCTGCGGAGATCGGCGTCAGCCCGTCCACGTCCTTCGCGGGGTCGATGATCTCGGTCAGCGCGCCGCCGTCCACCTGCGGCGGGGTCGGGAGCTGCAGCAGGATCCCGGACACGCGCGGGTCGTCGCCCAGCTCGCGCAGCAGCGCCTCGACCTGGGCGTGCGTCGTGTCGGCGAGCAGGCGGTGGTCGAAGCCGTCGATGCCGACCTCGGCCGACGCCTTCTGCTTGCCGCCGACGTAGACGGCAGACGCCGGGTCTTCGCCGACCAGCACGGTCGCGAGCCCGGGCGGCGGGTGCCCGGCGTCGACCCACGCCGCGACCTCCTGCGCGACCTCCGCGCGCACCTGCTGGGCGATCGCCTTCCCGTCGATGATCTCGGCCGCCATTTCGGGCCGCAGGCTAGCGCCCGGTGAGGCGGACGGCTTGGCGGCCGAGCCCGCCGAGCGTGACGATGCAGATCCCGGCGAGCAGGAGGTACGGCGCGCTGTCGCCGACCGCGTCGGCGAGCCGGGCGCTGCCCGCCGCGCCCACGGTCTGCCCGGTCGCCCACGCGAGGTTCACGAGCGCGAACGCGAAGCCGAGCGCGACCCCGCACGCCTCCGCCCCGTCGCTGAGCATCGCCATCGCCGGCGTGTAGAGCATCCCGATCAGCGGCCCGGCGATCACCACGAGGGCGCCGAGCGTCCACGGGGAGTCCGGCCAGGGGAGCAGCGCCATCATCACAGCGCCGGACGCGACGCCGATCACGCTCGGCACGAGCCGCCCGCGGCGGTCCGACAGCCGGCCGACGAGCGGCCCCACGAACGCCTCCAGCCCCGCCGAGACGAGGAACACGGCCGCGATGCCCGCCGCGGTGGCGCCGAGCTCGTCGAGCCGGAGCGGCGCCAGCACGTTGACGGTGCCGAACAGCAGGCCGGGCAGCGTGGTCAGCCACATGCCCGCCGCCACGCGGCGGTCGCGCAGCGAGGCCAGCATCGTCCGCAGGCGCGAGTCGCCCTCCGGCTGCTGGGCCTCCATCTGCAGCGACCAGGCCATCATCACCAGGCCGACGACGGCGACGCCACCGAACACCGGCTCCTGCCCGAGAGCGCCGGCAAGCGCCCCGAGCACCGGTCCGAACAGCGCGCCGGCGACTGCCGCGGCGAGCGCCGTCCCGATGTACTGGCCGCGGCGGTCGCGCGGGGCGGCGCCGATCAGCCAGCCGAGCGCGCCGGCCCAGGACGCGGCGCCGCCGACGCCCTGGATGAACCGCGCGACGTCGAGCACCACGATGTCCTCGCCGAACGCGAACGCCAGGCTGGAGACGACCAGCAGCCCGAGGCCGAGCAGCACCGTCGGCCGGACGCCGACCCGGGCGGCCAGCCACCCACCGGGCAGTGCGCCGACGAACGTACCCGCCGGATAGGCGGCCGCCAGGACGCCCGCGGCGGTCTTCGTGAGCCCGTACCGGTCGGTCAGCTCGGGCAGGATCGGCGTGATCGCCGCATAAAACAGCGTGTCGACGAAGACGACGACGCAGGTGAAGGCGAGCAGTCGGCGCACGGGCCGATGCTAGTCGGCGCCCTCGGGCTTACCGCAGGGTGAGCGGGCGACGTGCGCCAAGTGGGAAGGTATTGATGGTCAAACCCAAACGGACTGAGGGGAGCTTGTGTCCAAGAGGCTGCTGTACCTGCTCTGCATGATGCTGGCGTGTGGAGCGCTCGTCGCCGCGTGCGGCGATGACGACGATGGAGGAGGCGGGACCGGCTCGCAAGAGACCGGCGCGACCGAGGGCGCCAAGGCGATCGATCCGGCGTCGATGGACGGCGCGTCGGGTGATGTGACGTTCTGCCTGGGCAAGGACACGTCGGGTGACAAGACCGCGGCGATCAAGCGGTTCAACGAGCAGAACCCGGACCTGAACGCCAAGATGCTCGAGTTCTCGACCTCGGCGGACGAGCAGCGCACGCAGTTCGTCCAGCGCCAGGAGGCCAAGTCCGGCGAGTGCGACCTGTTCTACTCCGACGTGATCTGGACGGCGGAGTTCGCGTCGCAGAAGTGGATCTTCGACATGTCGCCGTACGTCGATTCGCGCAAGGCGGACCTGATCCCGGCCACGCTGGACACCGTCACCTACGACGGCAAGGTGTGGGGCATGCCCCAGCAGACCGACGCGGCGTTCCTGTACTACCGCACCGACCAGGTCAAGGACGTCCCTGCCACGTGGCAGGAGGTCTATGACGTCGCCGGCCAGAACGACGGCATCGTCTACCAGGGCGCGCCGTACGAGGGCCTGACCTGCGACTTTTTGGAGATCGCGTTCGCGGCCGGCGGCGAGGTGCTCTCCGAGGACGGCAAGCAGGCGGTCATCGACTCGCCCGAGAACGTCAAGGCGCTGCAGTTCATGGTCGACGGCGTCAAGGACGGCGTCGCCGCCAACGGCGTGACGACCTACATGGAGGAGGAGTCCCGGCGCTACTTCGAGTCCGGCAAGGCGACCTTCATGCGCAACTGGCCGTACGCCTACTCGCTGGGCGAGAAGAAGGGCACCGCGGTGGCCGGCAAGTTCGACGTCGCCCCGTTCCCGGAGTTCGAGGGCGCCGGCAAGGCCGCGATCCTCGGCGGCCACAACCTGGTCATCTCCGTCTACTCCAAGAACCCGGGTGCCGCGCTCAAGCTCGCCGACTTCCTCACCAGCGAGGAAGAGCAGGTGACGATGTTCCGCGACTACTCACTGGCCCCGACGATCGCGGCCGCCTACGACGACCCGGGCGTCCAGAAGAAGTACGCGTTCGCCAGCCAGCTCAAGGACTCCGTCGCCCAGGCGCGCGCACGGCCGGTCTCGCCGGTCTACCCGCAGATCTCACAAGCCATCTACAAGAACGTCAACGAGGCACTCGCGGGCCGGGTCTCCGCCGAGGACGCCCTCAAGACCGCCCAGTCCCAGATGCAACAGGCGCTGGAGACGTTCTGATCTGACTCGTTGCCGGTCCGGCGTCGCTCAGCGGCGCCGGATCGGCGCGTAGTCGGCCATCAGCTTGCGCTCGCTGCCGTCGCCGGCGAAGCGCACCACGACCACCCCGCCCGGCTCGCTGCCGATGACCACGCCGTCGCCGAAGGCGGCGTGGACGACGTCGTCGCCCATCCGGAACACCTGGCCGGCGCTGTCCTGCTGCTGGCCCGCGGCCTCGGCGGACGCGGCGGCGGCGCCGGCCCACGAGGCGATGCGCCCGGTCGGCAGCCCGGCGGCGGCCCGTGCGGCCTGGTCGGTGAGCTCCTGCGGGATCTCGTCGATGAACCGCGAGCGGACGCCGAACGAGTTGGCGCCGAACGCGTTGCGGCGGCGGGCGGAGGTGAGCGTGAGGTCGCGCATCGCGCGGGTGATGCCGACGTACGCGAGCCGGCGCTCCTCCTCCACCCCACCCTCGTCGATCGCGCGCGAGTGCGGGAACACGCCGTCCTCCATCCCGATGATGAAGACGATGGGGAACTCGAGGCCCTTGGCGTTGTGGAGCGTCATCAGCGTCACGAGGCCTTCGTCGTCCTTGATGCTGTCGGCGTCGGAGAGCAGCGAGATCTGCTGGAGGAACTCCTCCACCGAGCCGTTCTCGGCCGTCGCGTCGTACTCGCGCGCGACCTGGACGAGCTCCTCGAGGTTCTCGATCCGGCCCTGCGCCTCGATCGTGCGCTCCGCCTCGAGCGCCTCCAGGTAGCCGGTCTCGTTCAGCGTCTCCTGCAGCACCTCGCCGACCGGCGCGCCGGACGCGGCGCGCTCGCGCAGCCGCTGCATCGTCGACATGAAGCGGCCGAGCGCCTTCTGGGCCGCGGTCCCGAGGCCGGGGACGCGGTCGGGCGCCTCGGCCGCGTCCCACACGGGCACGCCCATCGTGTCGGCGTGGCTGAGGACGCGGCCGAGCGACGTCTGCCCCAGCCCGCGCCTGGGCGAGTTCGCGATCCGGGTGAACGCGCCGGCGTCCTGCGGGTTGACGATGAAGATCAGGTACGCGATCGCGTCCTTGACCTCGGCGCGGTCGTAGAACTTCGTGCCGCCGATGACCTGGTAGCCGATCTGCGCGCGCACCAGCATGTCCTCCAGCACCCGCGACTGCGCGTTGGTCCGGTAGAAGACCGCGATCTCGCTGCGCGAGACCCCTTCGTCGACCATCCGCTGCACCTCGGCGGCCACGAACCGCGCCTCCGCGTGCTCGTCGCTCAGCTCCCGGATCCGCACCGGATCCCCCTCGCCCACGTCGGTCCACAGCGCCTTGCTCTTCCGCCCCCGGTTGTGCGCCACGACCGCGTTGGCCGCCGACAGGATCGTCTGCGTCGAGCGGTAGTTCTGCTCCAGCTTCACGACATGGGCATCGGGGAACGTGTCCTCGAACTCCAGAATGTTCGTGATGTCTGCGCCACGGAAGCCGTAGATGCTCTGATCGTCGTCGCCGACCACCGCGAGGTTGCGGTGCTCGGAGGCGAGGAGCTGGAGCCAGCGGTACTGGGCGTGGTTGGTGTCCTGGTACTCGTCGACGAGGACCCAGCGGAACGCGGTGGAGTAGCGGTCGCGGACCTCCTGGAAGAGCTCGAGCAGGTTGACCGCCCGGAACAGGAGGTCGTCGAAGTCCATCGCGTTCATGCGATGGAGCTCGCGCTCGTAGTGCTCGTAGACGTCGGCGACGGTCTGCTCGAAGAAGGAGCCGACGAGCTGGCGGTAGTCCTCGGCGGAGCGGAGGCGGTTCTTGGCGTCGGAGATCTGGGCCTGGATGGCGCGCGGCGTGAAGCGCTTGGGGTCGACGTCCAGGTCGTCGAGGCACTTCTTGATCAGCCGGCGGGAGTCGGCGCCGTCGTAGATCGTGAACTGGCGGGTGTAGCCGAGGCGATGCGCGTCGGCCCGCAGCATCCGCGCGCACGCGGAGTGGAACGTCATCACCCACATGGCGCGCGTCGCGGCGCCGACGAGCAGCTCGACCCGCTCGCGCATCTCCTGTGCGGCCTTGTTGGTGAACGTGATGGCGAGGATCTCGCTGGCCCGCGCCTGCCCGGTCCGCAGCAGGTACGCGATCCGGTGGGTGAGCACGCGCGTCTTGCCGGAGCCGGCGCCGGCGAGGATCAGGAGCGGCCCCTCGCCGTGCGTGACCGCGTCCCGCTGCGGCGGGTTCAGCCCCCCGAGGAGGGCGTCGATGGCGGTCGACTCGGGCATCCGGAGTGACGATAATGCCCGCCCACCCGGCCGGAAGTAGTCTCCGGCCGCATGAGCGGTGGCCCCGTGCTGTTCGCGTACGACGGATCGGCCCACGCCCGCGCGGCGATCGAGCGCGCCGGCGCGGTGCTGCAACACGGGCCGGCCGTCGTCGCGACCGCATGGACCTCGTTCGAGGACGCGGCGCCCGCCGCGCTGCTGGCGATGCCGAAGGACATGGTCGGCGAGGCGGTCAGGACGCTCGACGAGGCGAACCGCGAGGAGGCCGAGGCGTGCGCGGCCGAGGGCGCAGAGCTGGCGAGCGCCGCCGGCTTCGACGCAGAGCCGCGCGCGGTCCGGGCCGGCGGGCCGTTCTTCGCCGCCCTGATCAAGGCCGCCGACGAGCTGGACGCGAGCGCGATCGTCGCCGGCAGCCGCGGCCGCTCGCCGCTGCGGAGCGCCGTCCTCGGCAGCGTCTCCACCGGCCTCCTGCACCACACGCAGCGGCCAGTGGTGGTGGTGCGCGCCGACGGCGACGATGGTTGACGACATCCGCGCCGCCGCGGCGCGGGTAGCGGCGCGCGCCCGGCACGTCCAGATCGTCGAGGAGGCGATCGAGCCGTACGCCGCGACGCTGGCCGCCGAGTCGCCGCCGGCGCCCGACCTCGAGGGCGCGAGCGACGAGGAGCGGGCCGCGTTCAGCCTCACGCTCAACGCGATCAACTTCGGCTCCGGCTGGTTCCCGACGCTCCGCAAGGCCCCGGGGATGTCCGGTTTCCGGACCGTCGAGGCCGGCGTCCGCGCGCACGGCCCATGGCCCGCCGACGCGCTCGCCACGATCACGCGCGAAGTCATAGCGGCCGCGGTCGGGCAGGACCCGTCGCACGAGCTGATGGGCCATTTCGCCGTCCACCTGCGCGAGCTGGGCGAGCGGGTCCGCGACGAGCACGGCGGCTCCTTCCTCGCGCTCGCCCGCAGCGGCGACGGCTCGGCCGTCCGGCTGGCCGAGACGCTCGCGAGCTGGCCGACGTGGCGCGACGTCTCGCCCTACGACGGCGAGGAGGTCCAGTTCTTCAAGCGCGCCCAGATCGCCGCCGCCGACCTCGCGCTGGCCGGCCTCGCCCCCGCCGGCGACCTCGGCCGCCTCACGATCTTCGCCGACAACCTCGTCCCCCACGTCCTGCGCATCGACGGCGTCCTGCGCTTCGACGACGACCTCGTCGCCCGCATCGACGCCGGGGAGCTGATCGAGCACGACTCGCCGGAGGAGGTCGAGATCCGGGCCTGCGGGCTCCACGCCGCCGAGCTGCTCGTCGCCGCCCACGGATCCACGACGGCCACCGCGGTCGACAACCTCCTCTGGCACCGCGGCGCCGAGCCGCGCTACAAGGACCACCCGCGCCACCGCGCGCGCACCACCGCGTACTAGGCCCGGAATAGATCCAGGGACCGCGGCGTCTTCCCAGGCGGAACCACCACGCCTCGGAGAGGACGAACATGACCGCACGAACCCACAACGCGCGCCGGGTCGGCGCACTCGCCGCGGTGGCCGCCGCCGCCGCGCTCGCGCTGCCGGCCGTCGCCAGCGCCGCCGTCACGGGCACCGTGACCGGCAACACGGCCACGCTGACCGGCGACGCCGCCGCCGACACGATCATCATCAGCCAGGACAACGGCCTGCTCCGGCACAACCTGGCGGGCTTCAACAGCGCCATCGACTTCGACTCCGCCACCGCGGGCGACCAGACGCTCACCACGGCGGCCACGCTCACGATCAACGGTGGTGGCGGCGACGACATCATCGTCGGCGGCCCGAACGCCGACGTCCTCAACGGCGACGACGGCAACGACCGCATCACCGGCTTCACCGGCGCCGACGACGTCAACGGCGGCGCCGGCAACGACCTCATGCAGTGGAACAACGGCGACGGCAGCGACACCAACGACGGTGACGCGGGCGTCGACGAGACCCTCATCACCGGCCGCACCACGACCGACGACATGACCGTCGCCAACAACGGCGCGGGCCGTCAGCTCTTCACGCGTGCCGCGCCCGGCGCCTTCACGGTCGACATGGGCACCGTCGAGCGGCTCCACCTGACCCCGTTCCAGGGCGACGACAAGCTCGTCACCCAGCCCGACGTGACGCTGCCGATCACCGTCGAGGCCGGTCCCGGGCTCGACACGATCACCACCGGTGCGGGCAACGACCTGATCGAGGGCGGCGAGGACGTCGACACGCTGAGCGGCGGCCCCGGCGGCGACCGCATCCTCGGCAACCCCGGCAACGACACCGTGAACGGCGACGCCGGCGACGACACGCTCGTGTGGAACAACGGCGACGGCACCGACACCATGAACGGCGGCGACGGCCTCGACCGGATCGAGGACAACCTCGGTGCGGCGAACGACGTCTCGCAGCTCAAGGTCGACAACGGGATCGTCCGCTACGACCGCATCAACGCGCCGTTCGGGCTCAACATCGCCACCAGCGAGGTGTTCGAGCTCAACACGTTCGGCGGGGACGACACGCTCGACGTCGCGCCCGGCGTCGGCGCCCTGATCGCGGTCACCGCCGACGGCGGCGAGGGCAACGACCGCTTCAACGGCGGCGACGAGGCGGACACGTTCCTCGGCGGCCTCGGCGACGACACGCTCGCGCCGGGCACCGGCAGCGACACCGCCAACGGCCAGGACGGCAACGACACGCTGCTGCTGCGCGACGGCATCGGCGACCTCGCGGTCGGCGGCCCCGGTACCGACTCCGCGACCGTTGACAAGCTCGACGCCGTGGCCTCCGACGTGGAGAACGTCGACCGCTCGAAGTCCGGCGCCAAGGCGCTGGCGATCGGCCGCGACGCCCGCGTGAGCAAGCGCTCCAAGGCCCGGCTCAGCCTGTCCTGCGACGCGAGCGCGCTCGAGGGCTGCCACGGCCGCATCTCCCTGACCGTCAAGGTCAAGATCGGCGGCAAGAGGCTCGTGGCCCACCTCGCGAGCGCCCGCTACGACCTCGCCGCCGGCGAGTCGAAGACGATCGAGGTCCGGATCCCCAAGTACGCCAAGCGCTACGCGAAGAAGCACCGCCTGAAGGTCAAGGCGACAGCGGTCGCGGCCAACGCTTCGGACGACGACACCGTGGCGTCGACCGACGTCACGCTCAAGTTCCCGAGGAAGAAGTAAGGACCAGCACGTCGAGCGTCCGCGGCCCGTGGACGCCCTCGACGCGCTCGAGCTCGATATCGGAGGTGGCGCTCGGTCCGGACACGAGCGTGATCGGGCGCCCCTCCTCCGCCGCCGCCTTGAGAACGGCGACGGCGTCGGGCACGCCGGCGACCACCGAGCCGGCTTCGACGATGCATAGGTGCCAGTCGGGCACCAGGGTGAGCGCTCGCCGGCCGGAGCGCTCACCGCCGTCGAGCACGATCGTCCCCGTCTCCGCGATCGCCAGCGCGCTGCCGGTGAGCACGCCGTCGAACTGGTCGAGCGCCTGCGGCGACAGCGGCGGGTCGTCGACCACGACCTCCACGCCGTCGATCCGATCGGGGCCGCCCGGGGGCACGGCAATGCGGCTCGCGCCCCGCTCCCGGCACAGGCGGGCGACCGTGTCGGCCAGGTCCGCGGCCGTCACGCGCGTGACCGTCGCCCGGTACTCGGCGACGCGCTCGCAGAACCGGTCGACCGCACCGTCGTCCACCCGTGGCCCACGGTAGCCCCGGGGGACCTCCGGGACCGCGGCGCCCGGCCCGAGCGCGGAACGCACCCGCGCGAGCACCGCCTCGCGCGCGGCGCTCACGGCCGCGCTCCGGACGTCGTCGATCGGCGGCGCCACCACTCGCGGAACGTCTCCTTCGGCGGGTCGGGCAGGTCGCGCATCGCCGTCCAGCCCGGGAGCGCCGCCTTGGCGATCGGCCCGCGGCCGAGCCGCGCGAGCTTCTGCGCCCGCTCGTAGCGCGCCCGCGACCCGAACACGCCCGCGACCGCCTTCATCGCCAGCGCCTCGCCGCTCAGCCGCGACTTCTGCTCGCGGATCACGCGCCCACGGAGGTGCACGAGCAGCGACGGGATCTCGATCTTGACCGGGCACGCGTCGTAGCACGCGCCGCACAGCGACGACGCCCACGGCAGCGTCGGGTGCACGTCGAGCCCGAACAGCTGCGGCGAGAGCACGGCGCCAATCGGGCCGGGATAGACGGACTCGTATGCCTGCCCGCCGACGCGCGAGTACACCGGGCACACGTTCAGGCACGCCGAGCACCGGATGCAGTGCAGGGCCTGCCGCCCGACCTCGTCCGCCAGCACGTTCGTCCGCCCGTTGTCGAGCAGCACGAGGTGGAACTCCTGCGGCCCGTCGCCGGCGCGGACGCCCGTCCAGAGCGACGTGTACGGGTTCATCCGCTCCGCCGTCGACGACCGCGGCAGCAGCTGGAGGAAGACCTCGAGGTCGCGCCACTCCGGCAGCACCTTCTCGATCCCCATCACGGTCACCAGCACGCGCGGCAGCGTCGTGCACATGCGCCCGTTGCCCTCGGACTCGACGACCACCACCGTGCCGGTCTCCGCCACCCCGAAGTTCGCGCCCGACACCGCGACCGGCACCGACAGGAACTTCGCGCGCAGGTGCTTGCGCGCCGCCTCGGCGATCGCGGACGCCTCGTAGCCCAGCTTCTCGTCGGTGATCGTGCGCTCGAACAGCGCCTTGATCTCCATCCGGTTGCGATGGATCGCCGGCACCAGGATGTGCGACGTCTTGTCGTGCGAGAGCTGCAGGATCAGCTCCGCGAGGTCGGTCTCGATCGCGCTGATCCCCCGCGCCGCCAGGGCGTCGTTGAGGCCGATCTCGTCGGTGGCGATCGACTTGACCTTCACCACCTCGCGCGACCCGTGCGCCTCCGCCACGTCGGCGACGATCGCGTTCGCCTCGGCCCCGTCGCGCGCCCAGTGCACCGTCCCGCCCGCCCGCTGCACGGACGCCTCGAGCCGCTCGAGCTGCTCGGGCAGGGTCGCCATCGCGCGCGTCTTGATCGCCGCCCCCGCGTCGCGCAGCGCCTCCCAGTCCGGGAGCTCCCCCACCGCCCGCAGCCGCTTGGCGCGGATCGTCGACGTCGCCTTGCCGAGGTTGCGGCGCAGCTGCGCGTTGGCCAGCGTTTCGCGCGCCGCCTCCGGGAAGCCGCGGGTCATTCGCGCGCCGCCAGGATCTCGGCCAGGTGCATGGTCCGCACCCCCGCGCGCTGCCGCCGCAGCGCGCCCCCGATGTGCATCAGGCACGAGGTGTCCGCCGCGGTGCACACCTCCGCGCGGGTGTCGAGGATCCGCCGCAGCTTGTCGGAGAGCATGGCCATCGACGTGTCGGCGTTCTTGACCGCGAACGTGCCGCCGAAGCCGCAGCACTCGTCCGCGTCCTCCAGGTCGACGAGGTCGATCCCCCGGACCGCCTCCAGCAGCCGCCGCGGCCTCTCTCCGACCCGCAAGAGCCGCAGCGAGTGACACGTCGGATGCAGCGTGACCCGGTGCGGGAACGACGCGCCGACGTCGGTCACCCCGAGCTTGTCCACCAGGAACTCGGTCAGCTCGAGCAGCCGGCCCTCCGCGGACGGCACGCGCTCGCGCACGAACCCGACGCACGACGCGGACGGCGAGACCACCAGCTCGAAGCCGTCGAACACCCGCTCCCAGCGCGCCGCCAGCGACCCGCCGAGCTCCTCGTAGCCCGTGTTCCCGTGCATCTGCCCGCAGCACGTCTGCGCCTCCGGGAACACGACTTCGCAGTCGAGCCGCTCCAGCAGCTCCACCACCGCCCGTCCCGTCGCCGGGAACAGCGTGTCGTTGAAGCAGGTGACGAACAGCGCGACCCGCACTCCCGCAACCCTAACTCTCGGCCGCCCGCACCAGCTCCGCGAAGGCCGCGAGCCGCCCGGGTTGCTGCTCGGCGAGGTCGGCGGTCTCGGGCGCGTCGACGACCAGCACGCGCGCGGAGGTCGCCGCGGCGACGCCCCGGCCCGCCGCAGCCAGCGCGAGCAGCTCCTCGGCTCCGCGCAGCTCCGCCAGCAGGCGCCGCACCGAGCCCGCGACGGCGGCCGGCGCCGGTAGATCGCGCAGCATGAGCCCCGCCACATGCTTGGGCCAGTCGGAGATCCACGCGTACGGCTGCTCGAGCACGCCCTCCAGGTACAGCCGCGCCTGCTCGAGCCGCGCCCGTGCCGCGGCGGTGTCGGGGGACTCGTCGAGCCGCCGCGGGCCGACGCGCTCGGCCAGCTCGGCCACGCACGACTCGATCCGGCCACGGGCGACATGCCGCTCGGCGACCTCCTGGTCGGCCGCGGCCAGCGCCGCCGCCGCGTCATGGCAGATCGCGGCGTGCTCGCGCCCCGTCGCGGTCGCCTGGGAGAGCCGCCGCCGGGCGGCGCCGACCGACGCGCCCGCCCCCGCCTCGATCCGCGCCGCGGCCTCGTGTGCGGCGCGCGCCGGCCCCTCGCCGGGCGCGAGCACGAGCCGCACCGCCCACCCGTCGCCGCTCACGCGCAGCTCGGCGTCGCCCAGCCGGGCCTGGACGGCCGGCGTCAGCGCGTGCCGCTCGCGCTCGACCTCGATCCACGTCTCCGCGAGCCGGACGCCGCGCATCGCCCGCAGAACCGGCTGCGCAAGCGCGGCGTCGGTCCGCAAGGCGGCGGCCTTGACCTCCCTCGCACGCGCCATCCGCTCCCGCTCGCGGGCGTCGGCGGCCAGCCGGACCGCCCGCCGGTGCTCGGAAAGCGCCGCGTCGAGCGCGTGCTCGGCGGCGCGGACGCCGACATCCGGCACTCCCCCTTCCATCGCCGCGCAGCCTAGCGTCCTGCGGGCAGACGAGACCGAATACGAGGCCCGGCGCGCGGGTAGCGCCTACCGGGAACGATCTGGGAGGCGACCATGTACGAGCAGGTGCTGGATCCCGTCGGCGGCTCATTGTTCGCGAGCGCGCTGTTCGCCGCGGTTCCTCTCATCACGCTCTTCGTGCTTCTGGGCGGGCTGAAGCTGAAGGCTCACTGGGCGGCGCTCGCGTCGCTTGCCATGGCGATCATCGTCGCCGTCGTCGTCTACTCGATGCCGGGCGGCCAGGCGCTCAACGCCGCCATCCTCGGCGCGTGCTTCGGCCTCTTCCCGATCATGTTCATCGTCTGGAACGCGATCTGGATCTACAACATGACCGACGACACCGGTCACTTCGCCGTGCTCCGGCGGTCGTTCTCCAAGGTCTCCGACGACCAGCGCATCCAGGCCGTCGTCATCGCCTTCTCGTTCGGCGCCCTGATCGAGGCGCTCGCGGGCTTCGGCGCCCCGGTCGCGATCACCGCCGCGATGCTGCTCGCGGTCGGCTTCCGGCCCATGCAGGCCGCCGCCGTCGCGCTCGTCGCGAACACCGCGCCGGTCGCCTTCGGCGCGATCGCCACGCCGATCATCACGCTGTCCGAGGTCACGAGCCCTGCCGAAGGAGGACCTCGGCGCGATGGTCGGCCGCCAGACGCCGTTCCTGGCCGTGATCGTCCCGCTCGTGCTGGTCGGCATGGTCGACGGCAGGCGCGGCGTGCGCCAGACGTGGCCGGCCGCCGTCACCGGCGGCGTCGCGTTCGCGGTCGGCCAGTTCGCGTGCTCGAACTTCCTCTCGGTCGAGATCACCGACATCGTCGCGTCGCTGCTGTCCGCGGCCGCCATCGTCGCGTTGCTGCGGGTCTGGCAGCCGACGCAGCCGATGCGGGGCGACGCGCGCTTCAGCCGCCCGGCGATCGCCGGCGCCTCCACCGCCGACGCCGTGCACGAGGAGGCGGTGCGCCGCCGCGACGACGACACCCATGACACCCGCGGCGACGTCATCGCCGCGTACGCGCCGTACGTGATCATCGTCGCGGTCCTCTCGATCGCCCAGTGGGGCCCGATCAAGGACTTCCTCGACGGGCTGACCAAGGAGATCGACTGGCCGGGGCTGAACGTCCTCAACGCGGACGGCGAGGAGCCCGCGCCCTCGGTGTTCAAGCTCAACTGGGCGCTCACGCCCGGCACGCTCCTGCTCGTCTCCGGCCTGCTGACGATGCTCGTGCTGCGCGTCTCACCGGCGAGGGCGGTGCGCACCTACGGCCGGACGCTCAACCAGCTCAAGTGGGCGACGCTGACGGTCGCCACCGTGCTGGCGCTCGCCTACGTCATGAACTTCTCCGCCCAGACGCTCACGCTCGGCCAGTGGATCGCCGGCGCCGGCGGCGTGCTCGCGTTCCTGTCGTCGATCATCGGCTGGCTCGGCGTGGCCGTGACGGGGTCCGACACGTCGTCGAACTCGCTGTTCGGCGCGCTCCAGGTCCAGGCCGCGAACGAGGCGGGGATGAACCCGACGCTGCTGGCCGCGGCCAACTCGTCGGGCGGCGTGCTGGGCAAGATGATCTCGCCGCAGAACCTCGCGATCGGCGCCGCGGCTGTGGGCCTCGCGGGCCAGGAGGGAGAGCTGTTCCGGAAGGTGCTCGGCTGGAGCCTCGTCCTCCTGCTGGCCATGTGCGTCCTGGTTCTGCTGCAATCCCTTCCGATCCTCTCGTGGATGGTCGTCTAGCCGCAGCCCCCGAAGGCCCCACCATCGCCCCCGACGCGCCGGCGGCGGACGCGCCCCCGCGCGATCTGCGCGAGCTCGCCGACGAGCTGCGCGGGATCGTCGGCGCCGAGTGGGTCTTCACCCAGGAGCACCAGCTGCGCACCTACGAGTCCGACGGGCTGCTCCAGTACCACGCCACCCCGGCGGCGGCCGTCCTGCCCGCCACGGCCGAGGAGGTGCGGCAGGTCGTTGCCGCCTGCGCGCGGGCCGAGGTGCCGTGGGTGGCGCGCGGCGCGGGCTCGGGGCTGTCCGGCGGCGCGCTGCCGGTCGAGGACGGCGTGCTGCTGGTGATGTCGCGCATGAAGCGCATCCTCGAGATCGACCTCGAGAACGGGCGCGTGTGCGTCGAGCCGGGCGTGACCAACGCCAACGTCTCGGCGGCCGTGGGCCCGGGCTTCTTCTACCCGCCCGACCCGTCGAGCCAGATCGTGTGCTCGATCGGCGGCAACGTCGCCGAGAACTCCGGCGGCGCGCACTGCTTCAAGTACGGCTTCACCACCAACTACGTCACCGGGCTCGAGTTGGTGCTCACCGACGGCTCGCTGATCCAGGTTGGCGGCTACGAGCTCGACGCCCCGGGCTACGACCTGCTCGGCGCGTTCGTCGGCTCCGAGGGCACGCTGGGCGTCGCGACCAAGATCTGGCTGCGCGTCGTCCCGTCGCCGGAGACCGTCCGGACCATGGTCGCGTTCTTCGACCACACGCGCGACGCCGGCGAGGCGGTGTCGGAGATCGTCCAGGGCGGCGTCGTCCCGGGCGCGATCGAGATGATGGACGCGAAGGCGATCGAGGCCGCCGAGCAGGCCGCCAAGGCCGGCTTTCCGATGCGCGGCGCCGCGCTGCTGGTGGAGCTCGACGGGTCCGAGCGCGAGTGCAACGCCCGGTTCGAGGAGGTCACGGCGATCTGCGAGCGCAACGGCTCCGACGACGTCCGCGTCGCGCGCGACGAGCCCGAGCGCCAGCGGTTCTGGAAGGCGCGCAAGGCCGCGTTCGCGGCGATGGGGCGCATCTCGCCGAACTACTTCGTGCAGGACGGCGTGATCCCGCGCACCCGCCTGCCCGACGTGTTGGAGCGGATCGACGGCCTCTCTCAGGAGTACGGCCTGGTCGTGGCCAACGTCTTCCACGCCGGCGACGGCAACCTGCACCCGCTGGTGTGCTTCGACGGCGCCGTCGAGGGCGAGGCCGAGCGGGCCGAGGAGCTGTCGGGCCGGATCCTCGACGTCTGCCTGGAGGCCGGAGGCTCGATCACCGGCGAGCACGGCGTCGGCGTCGACAAGAAGAAGCACATGCCGAAGATGTTCGGCGAGGCCGACCTCGACGCGTTCCAGCGCCTGCGCTGCGCGTTCGACCCGGCCGGGCTCGCCAACCCCGGCAAGGTGATGCCGACTCCGCGCCTGTGCGGCGAGGTGCCGGGTGAGTACCGCCAGCACCCGCTCGAGGCGGCGGGCCTGGCGGACCGATTCTGATGACGATCGAGGAGGCGGCGGCCGAGATCCGCGACCTCGACGCCGTGCGCCCGCGCGGCGGGGGCACGAAGCTCGGGTGGGGACCGCCATCCGAGGCCCCTGACTTCGATACGCGCCGGCTGAACCGCATCCTCGAGCACAACGAGGGCGACTTCACCGCGGTCTTGGAGGCCGGCGTGCCGCTGGTGGAGGCGCAGGCGACGTTCGGCGCCGCCGGGCAGATGCTCGCGCTCGACCCGCCGCTGGGCGATGGCGACGCGGCGACGATCGGCGGCGTGATCGCCACCAACGACTCGGGTCCACTGCGGCACCGCTACGGCGGGGTGCGCGACCTCGTGGTCGGGATGACCGTCGTGCTCTCGGACGGCACGATCGCCAAGTCCGGCGGCAAGGTGATCAAGAACGTCGCCGGCTACGACCTCGCCAAGCTGTTCACCGGCTCGTTCGGGACGCTCGGGCTGATCGCCTCGGTGGCGGTGCGGCTGCACCCCGCGCCGGCGCGGACGGCGAGCCTGACCGCCCGCTCCGACGACCCCGGCGTGCTCGCCCGCGCGGCCCGTGCGCTGGCCGCGCTCCCGCTCGAGGCCGACTGCCTCGACGTGGGCTGGGAAGGCGACGCCGGGTGGCTCGGGCTGAGGTTCGGCGGCGTGTCGGCCGTCGAGCAGGCCGAGGCGGCCCGCGAGCACGTGGAGCTCGACGCGGAGATCGAGGCCGAGGACGACGACGAGACATGGGCGCTGCGGCGCGGCATGCAGCGCGGAGAGCTCGTGTTGAAGGTCTCCGGCCGGCCGACCGACCTCGAAAGCGTGATCGCCGAGGCGCGGCGCGCCGGCGGGACTGTGGTGTCGCGCGCGGGGCTCGGCCTGTCGTGGGTGTCGCTTCCGGCGGACGCCGACATCGGCGCGCTGCGCCAGGCGCTCGCCCCGCGCGCCTGCACCGTGCTCGACGGCGCCACCCGCGTGGCCGAGCCGTGGCCCGCCGTCGATCCCGGCGCGCTGGCCGTGATGGAGCGGATCAAGGCCCGCTTCGATCCCGGCCGGGCGTTCAAGCCGGGCGCGTTCGTGGGAGGACTGTGACATGGCGACCAGCGCCTGGGACGACACCCGCCCGCCGGAGATGGACCTCATCAAGGACTGCGTCCACTGCGGCTTCTGCCTGCCCACCTGCCCGAGCTACGCCGTCTTCGAGGACGAGATGGACTCGCCGCGCGGGCGGATCGTGCTCATGCGCATCGGCCACGAGGAGGGCAGCGAGGTCTCGGAGGAGATGACCACGCACCTCGACCGCTGCCTCGGCTGCATGGCGTGCGTGACCGCCTGCCCGTCCGGCGTGCAGTACGACCGGCTGATCGAGCGCGCGCGGCCGCAGGTCGAGCGCCACGGGGCGCGCACGCGCCGGGAGCGGGCGCTCCGGGCGGCCATCTTCGCGCTCTTCACGCACCCCGGCCGGCTCCGCGCCGCCGTGCCGTTCATGAACCTGCCGGTGCCGAAGCCCTACGGCCACCTCGCGCCCAAGGTCTCGACACGGGCCGCGTTCCGGCGGCTGCCGGAGGTCACGCCCGCCGTCGGCTCGCGGCGAGGCCGGATCGCGCTCATGCAGGGCTGCGTCCAGCGCGTCTTCTTCGGCGACGTCAACGCCGCCACCGTGCGGGTGCTCGCCGCGGAGGGCTGGGAGGTCCACGCGCCGCGCCGCCCGCGCTGCTGCGGCGCGCTCCAGCTGCACACCGGCGTCGAGGACGAGGCGCGCAAGCTCGCGCGGGCGACGATCGACGCGTATTTCGAGTTCGATCACGTCGTCGTCAACGTCGCCGGCTGCGGCTCGGCGATGAAGGAGTACGGCTACCTGTTCGAGGGCGACGAGCGCGCCGAGGCGTTCTCGGCCAAGGTGCTCGACGTGCACGAGATCCTCGCCGCCCACGAGCCGCGCGCGGAGCGGCATCCGCTCCCGCTCAAGGTCGCGTACCACGACGCGTGCCACCTCGCCCACGCCCAGCAGGTCCGCTCGCAACCGCGCGAGCTGCTGCGCGGGATCCCCGAGCTGGAGCTGGTCGAGCCCGCCGAGTGGGAGCTCTGTTGCGGCTCGGCCGGGATCTACAACCTCGTGCAGCCCGAGGCGGCGGCCGAGCTCGGCCGCCGCAAGGCGGGCAACCTCGCCGCCACAGGGGCCGAGGCGATCGCCGCCGCCAACCCCGGCTGCGCGATCCAGATCGCCGCGCACATGGATGGCTCGGCCGTCCCCATCTACCACCCCATGACACTCCTGGACCACTCGATCAGAGGGAGCCGACCGTGACGCTCGACATCGCACCGACCGCAGACGACCGCCTCTCCGAGATCCTGTCGGACGACGCGCTCGCCTTCGTCGGCGAGCTCCACGGCCGCTTCGGCGCCCGCCGGAGCCAGCTCCTGCAGGCGCGCTCCGAGCGCGGCGCGCCGACCGGCTTCCTCGACGAGACGCGCGAGATCCGCCAGAGCGACTGGCACGTAGCGCCGCCGCGGTCCGACTACGAGGACCGTCGGGTCGAGATCACCGGCCCGACCGACCGCAAGCTCGTCATCAACGCGCTCAACTCGGGCGCGCGCGGGTTCATGGCCGACTTCGAGGACGCGAACTCCCCGACGTGGGAGAACCAGGTCTCCGGCCACGCGAACCTGATCGACGCGATCGACGGCTCGATCACGTACGACAGCTCCGACGGGCGCCACTACGAGCTGGGGGACGAGGTCGCCACGCTGCTCGTGCGCCCGCGCGGCTGGCACCTGCCGGAGAAGCACCTCAAGATCGACGGCGAGCCGGTGGCCGGCGCGCTCGTCGACTTCGGCCTGCACGCGTTCCACAACGCCCGCCGGCTGCACGACAAGGGGCTCGGCCTCTACCTCTACCTGCCGAAGCTGGAGCACCACCTCGAGGCGCGGCTGTGGAGCGAGATCTTCCACCACACGGAGGACGCGCTCAGCGTGCCGAAGGGGACGATCCGCGCGACCGTGCTGATCGAGACGCTCCCGGCGGCGTTCCAGATGGACGAGATCCTCTACGAGCTGCGCGACCACTCGTACGGGCTCAACGCCGGGCGCTGGGACTACATCTTCTCGATGATCAAGAACTTCCGCGACGACCCGGCGTTCGTGCTCCCGGATCGCAACGACGTGAAGATGACCGTGCCGTTCATGCGCGCGTACACGGAGCTGCTGGTCAAGACGTGCCACGGCCGCGGCGCGTTCGCGATGGGCGGCATGGCGGCGCTGATCCCGTCGCGTCGCGATCCCGAGGCGAACGAGCGCGCGATCGCCGCGGTGCGGGAGGACAAGAAGCGCGAGGCCCAGGCCGGGTTCGACGGCACCTGGGTCGCGCACCCCGACGTGGTGGACGTCGCAATGGCGGAGTTCGACGAGGTGCTCGGCTCGCGGCCCAACCAGATCGACCGGCAGCGCGACGACGTGGATGTGGGAGCCGAGCAGCTCCTGGACGCCGCCTCGACCCCGGGCGAGATCACCGAGGAGGGCCTGCGCAGCGACGTCAGCGTCGGCTTCCAGTACATCTCGTTCTGGCTCGGCGGCCGAGGCGCGGCGGGCATCAACAACCTGATGGAGGACGCCGCCACGGCCGAGATCTCACGGTCGCAGATCTGGCAGTGGATCCGGCACGGCAAGTTCACCCGCGAGCACGTGCGCGAGGTGCTCGAGCAGGAGATGGAGCGGATCCGCACCGAGGTCGGCGACGACGTGTGGGAGAAGGGCCGGCCGGACGAGACCCGCGCGGTGTTCGAGCGCGTGACGCTCGGCGACGACTTCCCCGAGTTCCTCACGCTGCCGGCGTACGAGTATCTCGACTAGCCGCCGAAGTCGCCGCCGCCGAAGTCCCCGCCGCCGCCGAAGTCGCCCCCGCCGCCGAAGTCGCCTCCGCCCCAGTCGCCGCCGCCCATGTCGCCGGCGGGCCCCGACCACATGTCCCCGAGCGCGGTCCCGATCAGGAGCCCGGGCAGGAGGCCGCCGCCGTAGAAGCCGCCCATGAACGGCATGAACGCAGGGCCGGCGGCCCAGTACGGCATCCGCTGGCCGCCGACTGTGACCTCGCGCGCCTCGGGGTCCTCGCCGCGCTCGACGCGCTGGGCGTCGGCCTCGCAGGCGGGGACGAGACGGGGCGCGCCGCCGTCCGGCGCCCACTCCACCTCGCGGCTCGACGGGCCGTGGCGCGGGTCGAAGAAGCAGGGCGACCGGCGCTCCGGCGGCTCGCGGCCCGCGAGCCGGGCGCGCGCGGACGTCATCGCCCAGCGGCCCTCCTCGAGCGCGGCGCCGACCGGCTCGAGATCCTCCGGCCGGCGGGCCGACTCGTACGCGCGGTTGGCGCGCTCGTACGCGTTGACCGCCGTCTCGTAGTCGGTGCGGGCGCCGTCGGAGACGCCCGGCATCTGCATGTCGAGGTCGAGCGCGCGGATCTCGTCGCCGAGTGTGACCAGGTCGTCGCGGGCGTTGTCCTTGACCTCGGCGAGCTGCGCCGCCTCCTCGCGGCGGCGCCGACGGCGGCTGACGACGACCGCCGCGCCGCCCGCACCGGCGAGGGCGAGCAGGATCACGCCGCCGGTGCCGATGCCGCCGCCGTCGCTGCCCCCACTCTCCCCGCCCAGGCGGTCGACGAAGTCCAGCAGCACGGCCTCGGCGGAGTCGTTCGACGAGGCCGCCGATCGGGCGGCCTCTGAGGCCTCCTTGGACGGGCCGGCGACGATCCGGTTGCCCGCGACGACGGCGTAGTCGCCCGGCTCGCCGACCCGCTTCGACAGCTCTGGCGCGAGCTCGCGCGCGTCGCCGGCGTCAGCGGGCAGCACCGCGATCCGCACGTCCGCGCCGCTCTCCTCGATGCCCCCGCGCAGCTCGCCGGCGTCGACCTCGACGCCTGCGTCGGGATCGACGTAGACGGTGTCGTCGCGCAGCGCCTCGGCCGCGCGGTCGAGCGCATCCTGGGCCGCCGCCGCCGGCGCGGCGCCGAGCAGCAGCGTCAGGCTCAGCAGCAGGGCGCGCACGCCCACGACCTACCCGCCCAGCTCACCGTCGAGGCGCTCGGGGGCCATCAGCCGCCCAGCTCGCCCTTGAGGCGCTCGAGGTCCTCGGTCAGCTTCTGTTCGAGCCGGGGCTGCACGATCGGCACGAGCATCCGCGCGCTGAGCCCCTTCGGCTTCGCCTCGATCGACTGCGTCAGCCGCGTCCCGGCGCCGGCGGCCTCGAGCGCGTACGAGCTGACGACCTCGATCCCGTTGGTCGAGAACCGGGTCTGGGCGCCGGACGGCGGCTCGTACGCCGTCACCTCCAGCGTGACGTCGATCCGGCGGCCGCTGACGTCGAGCACCTGCCGCACGTTCGAGCCGCGGCCGAGCGGGCCGTCGTCGAGCCGCTCGTAGCGCTCCAGGTGCCCGGTCCAGCTGGGCACCTTGTCCTCCTCCAGCAGCCACGGGAAGACCTCGGCCGGGGGCCGCGGGATCTCGACGGTGTGCGAGAAGCTAGCCACCCGCGGGGCTGGGGCCGGAAACGGGGCGCAGCGGGACGACCTCGGCCTCGTTCTGGGGCTCGGCACCCTTCAGCGTCGCCAGCTCGCGCTCGAGCTCGGCAATCCGGCGCGAGAGCTGCTTCAGCGCGTCGGCGATCGGGTCGGGCAGGTGGACCCAGTCGGCGTCCGGCCCCTCGGGCCGGCGCCCCTCGACGCGGACGGGATGGCCGGGGTTGCCGACCACGGTCGAGTTCGGCGGCACGTCGTGGATCACGACCGCGTTGGCGCCGATCTTGGCGCCGTGCCCGATCGTGATCGGCCCGAGCAGCTTGGCGCCGGAGCCGATCGTCACGTTGTCCTGCACTGTCGGGTGCCGCTTGCCGGCGGCGAACCCGGTGCCACCCAGCGTGACGCCCTGGTACATCGTCACGTTCTCCCCCACCTCGGCGGTCTCGCCGATCACGACACCCATGCCGTGGTCGATGAACAGCGCGTCGCCGATCAGGGCGGCCGGGTGGATCTCGATCCCGGTCAGCGACCGCGACGCGTACGCGAGTACGCGCGGGGCCATCGGCACGCCGGCCTGATGCAGCGCGTGCGCGACGCGGTGGGAGAGCAGCGCGTGCACGCCGGGCCAGGCGGCCAGCACCTCGCCGGCGGAGACGCCCTTGGCGGCGGGGTCGCGCTCGTAGGCGGCGCGGACGTCGCGGCGCAGCTCACCGGCGACCCGGCGCAGGGTTCCGATCCCCAGCATCGTCTACAGCCTACGCTGCCCCGCAGTCCGGGCAATCGGCGCGGCGGCGGACGGTCACGCGGAGGACGTCGAGGGTGGCCAGGTCGAGCTGGAGGAAGGCATCGGTGAGCGCGTCCAGGCCCGCCAGCAGCTTCAGCGCCTCGAGTGCCTGAAGCGAGCCGATCACGCCCGCCGCGGGACCGAGGACGCCGGCCTCGGCGCAGCTCGGCGCATCGGCGGGCTCGGCCGGGAACGCGCAGCGGTAGCACGCGCTCTCGCCGGGCCTGATCGCCATGACGAGCCCGCTCATGCCCACGACCCCGGCCTCGACCAGCGGGATCCGATGCGCGCAGCAGGCGGCGTTGATCGCGTAGCGGGCCGCGAATGAGTCCGTGCAGTCGACCACCAGGTCCTGCCCGGAGAGCATCTCGGGATTGAACGCCGCCTGGTACGGCTCGATCACGATGTCCGGATTGAGGAACTTGAGCTTGGCCGCCGCGCTCTGGGCCTTCGGGATTCCGAGGTCGGGCGTGAAGTGCAGGTGCTGGCGGTGGAGGTTCGAGAGCTCGACGTCGCCGTCGTCGACGATCCCGAGCCGGCCGACCCCGGCGCCCGCCAGGTAGGTGGCGACCGGCGAGCCGAGCGCGCCCGCGCCGACCACCAGCACGCTGGCGTCGGCCAGCGCGCGCTGGGCGGCCTCGCTCCACTCGGGCAGGACGAGCTGGCGCGAGTAGCGGTCCAGCCAGGGGTCGGGCGCGTCGAGCGGCGCGACGTCGGACCCCGCGAGCTCCGCCGGGCTGGCTTGCGCGGCGTCGCGGGCCGCGGACGCCAGCTGCTTGAAGAACGCGCGGCGGCCGCTCATCGGCGGACGATCCGCACGATCGCGCCGGCCACCGCGACGTCGTGCCCCGCGTCCGCTGCCGAGCGCGGGACGTTCTCGAGTGCCTCGCCCTCCGGGCAGTGGACCTCGAGCTCCTCCCCGGGCGCCATCCGCTCGAGCTCGAGCTTCGTCCGGACCCAGGTCATCGGGCAGGCCAGGCCGGTGATGTCCAGCGTTCGGACCGCCACGCGGGTTACGGTAGCGGTCGGATGGCGTCGCGAAGCTTCCTGATCCTGCACGGGCTCCAGGCGTCTGGTCCGGGTCATTGGCAGACGTGGCTGGCGGCGCGGCTGCGCGCCGACGGCGAGCGCGTCGCCTACCCCGACCTGCCGGACGCCGACCTTCCCTCGCTGCCCTCCTGGCGCGCGGCGCTCGACGGTGAGCTCGGGGCGCTGCCGGCCGGCGAGGTGGTCGTCGTCTGCCACTCGCTGGCGTGCCTGTTGTGGCTCCACCACGTCGCCGACGGCGGCGCGCAGGCCGACCGCGTGCTGCTCGTCGCCCCCGCTTCGGAGAGTGCAGGAGTACCGGAAATCCAGGGGTTCTTCCCCGTCCCGCTGCCGGCGCTCGCGCACGGAGCCCGGCTTGTGTGCTCCGACAACGACCCGTACTGCCCCGAGGGCGCCGCGACGCTCTACGGCGAGCCGCTCGGCATCCCCGTCGAGGTGCTGCCAGGCGCCGGCCACGTCAACCCGGAGACCGGGTTCGGGCCGTGGCCGGCCGCCGAGGCGTGGTGCCTCGACGGCGACCGCCCGCTTACTGGCTGAGCGCGAGCACCAGCTCCCGGATCGCTCCGGGATAGCGGTACGTCAGGCCGCCGTGCTTGCCGTCGAAGAGCTCGAGCGAGTGCGCGACCCCGAGCGCGTCGAGCTCCGCGGCGAACGCTTGCGCGCCGAGATCGAGGAAGTACTCGTCCGCCCTTCCGGCGTCGAGGTAGATGCGGCGCATCGACCGCAGAGCGTCCGCGTGGGTCGGCGCCATCCGCACCGGGTCGTGCTCCAGCCACTGAGCCCACACGTCGTCGATCAGGCGCCCGGTCGCGATGTCGAACGGCAGCAGCGCCTTGCCCGGGTTGACGGGGTCGGGCGAGTAGGCGGCGGCATAGCCGTACATCTCGAGCGGCGTCCCGAGCTTCTCCCAGTCCAGGTGGTCGACCTGCGAGAGCCGCTCGAAGAACACCTCGTAGGAGCCTTCGAAGTCGTCGCGGAGCTTGCGGGCGAGCGACGGGAACTCCGGCAGGTACGCGGCCTCGAACAGCGCGTCGCCGGCGTGCGAGGCGAGCGCGCCGAACACGTCGGGCCGCACCATCGGCACCATCATCGCCCCGTAGCCGCCGGACGACTTGCCGGTCAGGCCGCGGTGGTCGCGGTCCGCGAGCGTCGAGTAGCGGCCGTCGACGAACGGCGGGACCTCGTCGCACAGGTAGTCCTGGTAGCGGCCGAGGCTGCTCGAGTTCAGGTACTGCGAGCCGCCGTACGAGGTCCAGGCGTCGACGAACACGATAATCGCGTCCGGACAGCCGCCGGCGGCGAACATCGCGTCCAGCCGCTCGACCATCGTGGGCTCGAACGGCGTCCGGTTGAGCCACATGTCGAGCTGGCCGGTGTAGCCCATGATCACGTACACGCTCGGCAGGCGGCGAGGATGGTCCGGCTCGACTCCGGGCGGCCGGTAGACGTACAGCGGGCGCCGCGACGGGTCGCCGAGCGGGTTGCCGGCCAGCAGGTCGGACTCGACCACGAGCCGGTCGAGCGTGCCGTGGAGCGGACGCTCCCACGGGGCGCCCGCCGGTCCCTCCACCTCGCGCAGTGCCATGCGCGCACCCTAGACCTTCGGTGGGAGAGGGCCTCGGCGAACCTTCGCTGGGCGGGCACCTCGGTACGTTCATCTCATGCGCCGAGCCCTGATCGCTCTGACCATCCTCGCTCTCGCCGCCCTGGCCGCGGCGCCCACCGCCGGCGCCAAGGTCCGCACCGGCCCGAAGGGCACGGCGTTCTATCAGCCGCCCGCGAACGCGAAGGGCAAGCACGGCGCGTTGATCTGGGCTCGCCGCCAGACCGGCAACGACGCGATCGCCGGCAAGCGGTCGCGCCTGCTCCTGTACCGCTCCACCCGCGTCGACGGGAAGCCGAACGCCGTGTCCGGCTCGCTGGCGCTGCCGAAGGGCAAGCCGCCGAAGGGCGGATGGCCGGTGATCACCTACGCGCACGGGACGACCGGCTCGGCCGACGCCTGCGCACCGACCCGTGGCTACGACGCGAACCAGCTTGTGAGCTACGCCTATCCGCTGCTGCGGCGGTGGCTCAAGGCGGGCTACGCGGTAGTGCGCACGGACTACGAAGGGCTTGGAACGCCGGGCGTGCACGGCTACCTGGCCGGCCCCACCGAGGGCCGCAGCGTGCTCGACGCCGTCCGGGCCGCGCGGACGTTGGAGCCGCGCCTGTCGAAGCGGTTCGTCGTCGCGGGGCACTCGCAGGGCGGCCACGCCGCGCTGTTCGCAGCGTCGCTCGCGCGGAGCTGGGTCCCCGAGCTGCGGCTGCGCGGCACGGTCGCGTTCGCGCCGGCCTCGCACCTGTCGGAGCAGTTCCCGCTCACGACGCAGTTCTCGACGCCGGGCGCCGGGCTCGGCGCGATCGTCGCCCTCGGTTTGCGAGCGGTCGAGACCGCGCAGCCGGCGATCGGAGTCCCCGGTCTGCTCACGCCCGAGGCGGCGGCGCTGTTCCCGGAGACGAAGACCACGTGCTACGACGGGCTCGCCGCTGCGAGCTCGTTCGGCGGTCTGCCGCTCAACCAGATCTTCCGCACGGACGTCGACCTCGGCCCGCTGCTGGGCGCGATCGACGCCAACGACCCCGAGAACCTCCGGTTCAAGTCGCCCGTGCGGGTCGAGCAGGGGTCGGCCGACGGGACCGTGTTCCGGACGTACACCGACCAGCTCGTCGAGGAGTTCAAGGCGGATGACGTGCCGGTCACCTACAAGGTCTACGAGGGGGTCACACACGGCGCCATCGTGAATAGCGCTGCGGCCGACGCGACGAGCTGGATCCGCGACAGGTTCCGCTAGGTCCCGCGCTCTCTCGCGGAGGATCGGTTCCGTCTGCTGGGCGACATACCATCCGAACATGTGTTCGCAAGTGATAGATGTCGGGTCGGACGGAACGGCGGCGTGGCCGCTGGAGGTGCTCGAGCGGGAGATCACGTCGCTGGCGTCGCAGATCCACGCCGCGACGTGCCGGTGGCTGGAGCTGGTCGCCGAGTACGACGCGCGCGAGGGATGGGCGCAGTGGGGCTGCCGGTCGTGCGCGCATTGGGTGTCGTGGCAGTGCGGGATCGCGCCCGGGCCCGCGCGCGAGCACGTGCGCGTCGCGCGGCGCCTCGGTGAGCTACCGCTGATCCGCGCGGCGTTCGCCGAGGGTGAGCTGAGCTTCTCGAAGGTGCGCGCGCTCACGCGCGTGGAGAACGTCGAGCAGGAGTCCGACCTGCTCGATCTCGCCCGCCACGCCACGGCGTCGCAGCTGGAGCGTCTCCTGCGCGCCTACCGCGGCGTCGTCGCCGCCGAGCGGGCCGCGTGCGGCGGGCGCGCGGAGCGCTGGCTTGCGATCGACCATGACGACGACGGCAGCGTTCTGATCCGCGGGCGGCTCCCGGCCGAGGAAGGCGCGCTGATCGTCGCGGCGCTGCAGGCCGCGCAGGACGAGGCGGCGGCGCGACTCGGCGAGGGCGCGTCGAACGTTCCCGCGGGAACGCCTGGCGACGAGGCGGTCGATTACGCGGGAACGCGTGGCGATGACGCGGACGTTCCCGCGGGAACGCGTGGCCACGACTCGAACGTTCCCGCGGGAACGCGTGGCGACGACCCGGACGTTCCCGCGGGAACGGCTCGCATGTCGCCGGCCGAGGCTCGCGCCGAGGCGCTCGTGGCGGTGGCGGACTCGTTCCTCGCCGGCGAGAACCGTTCCCGCAGCGGCGGCGATCGGCATCTGGTGCTCGTGCACGTCGAGGGCGGAACGCTGTCCGGCGCCAGCGAAGCGGGCCGGTGCGAGCTCGACTCGGGCGCTCCGCTGGCGCCCGAGACCGCGCGCCGCCTGGCATGCGACGCATCCATCGTCCGGGTCCTCGAGCGCGACGGCACGCCGGTTCGCATGGGCCGGAAGACGCGGAGCATCCCACCGGCGCTCCGCCGTGCTCTTCATGCGCGCGATCGCGGCTGCCGCTTCCCGGGCTGCGGGTCCCGACGGTTCGTCGACGCCCATCACATCGACCACTGGGCTCACGGCGGGCCGACCGACCTCGACAACCTCGTGCAGCTGTGCGGAACGCATCACCGGCTGCTGCATGAAGGCGGATACCGCGTGGAGCGGCGCTCAGGCGGAGGCTTGAGCTTCCACCGTCCGGACGGCCGCAGGATCCCGGACTGCCCGGCCGCGCCGCGCGGCACGCCCGGCCGGCTGAAGCGCACCCGCCGCCCGGATGCGTGCGTCCCGCTGTCCCACGACCGGATGGACCTCGAGCTCGCGGTCGACGCCATGCTGACGTTCGCCCCGTTCGCGAGCGACGAGCCGCCGGGCGTGTGATGCGAGCGACGAGCCGTCGGGCGTGTGATGCGCGCTAAGCGGTACCCGCGCGCTCGGGCTCGGGCGCGAAGAACGGCGTCGAGACGTAGCGCTCACCCGAGTCCGGCAGCACGACGACGATCCGGGCTCCGCGGGCCTCCTCGCGCGCGGCCACCTGGAGCGCGGCCCACAGCGCGGCCCCGCACGAGATCCCCGCCAGCACGCCCTCGCGGCGCGCGAGGAGCCGGGCGGTCTCGATGGCGTCTTCGTCGTCGACGGGGATGACCTCGTCGACCAGCTCACGGTCGAGCACCGGCGGGACGAAGCCCGCGCCGATGCCCTGGATCTTGTGCGGCCCTGCGACGCCGCCCGAGAGCACCGGCGAGCTCGCGGGCTCGACGCCGATCAGCTTGACCGACGGATCGCGCTCCTTCAGGAACGAGCCGGCGCCGGTGATCGTGCCGCCCGTGCCAACGCCCGCGACGAGGTAGTCGATCCGGCCGTCCAGCGCCTCCCAGATCTCTGGGCCGGTGGTACGCCGGTGCGCCTCCGGGTTAGCGGGATTGGAGAACTGGTCGGGCAGCCAGGCGTCGTCGTCGCGAGCCAGCGCCTGGGCAGCCGCGACGGCCTCGTTCATGCCGCCCATCGACTCGGTCACCTGGACCTGCGCGCCGTAGAGCCGCAGCAGGCCTTCGCGCTCGCGGCTCATGCCCTGCGGGAGCGTCAGGACGAGGTCGTACCCGCGCGCAGCGCACACGAAGGCGAGCGCGATGCCGGTGTTGCCGCTCGTGGCCTCGACGATCGTGGTCCGGCCCGGCTCGATGATGCCCTCCGCCTCGGCGGCCTCGATCATCGCCACGCCGATCCGGTCCTTCACCGAGCCGCCCGGGTTGAACATCTCGAGCTTGGCGAACAGCTCGACTCCCTCGGGGGCGATGCGGGCCAGTTGCACCATGGGCGTCCGGCCGACGTGGTCCGCGATGTTGGTCGGGATTCGCGACATTCGGGCCCGATCAGCCTACCGGGGCGCACGTCGAACCCTCGCTGCAAGCGGTGGAGCGAACGCGCGTGCGGGTGGGGAATACGAGGGCGATGACGGGCGCGCCCCACCGGGTAGGCACAGGACATGTCGATCGCGGCACGCGAGGGTCCGGTGGTCGTCGGGATGGCGGCGGCCACGGTGGCGCGCAAGCTGGTGCATCATCGTGCGGAGCGCCGGGAGGCCGAACGGCGCGAGTTCCGCCTCCACGAAGACGAGCCCGCCGGCGAGGCGATGTTGCGTGTCGTGACCGGCCAGATCGACGACGCCCTCGATCGCCTGCGTGAGACCGGCGATGGCGATCTCGGCGCCGCGATCCATGACGCGCGCAAGGCGGTCAAGCGCTGCCGAGCCGCGAACCGGCTCGGACGACAGGTGATCGGAGACACCGCGTACGCCCGCGAGAACGCCGCGTTCCGCGACGCGGGGCGCAGCCTCGCGCCGGCCCGCGACGCCGAGGTCGTGGTCGAAACGCTCGACGAGCTCGTCGAGCGCTATCGCGAGCAGCTCCCGCCACACGCGTTCGCCGGCATCCGTGCCGCGCTCGCCGCCGAGGCCACGAGCGCGCGGGAGCGCATCCGCCGCAGTCCCGCACTCGTCCCCGGGGTGATCGCCGACCTCGAAGCAGCGCGCGAGCGCGTCGGCTGCTGGAACGCCGCGGACGACGATGCCGCGCTCACCACAGGCTTCCGGCGGATCTACCGGCGCGGGCGGCGCGCGTACCGCAGCGCGCAAGAGCAGCCCGACGCCGAGGCGCTGCACGAGCTGCGCAAGCGCGCCAAGGATCTGTGGCACGCCGCGCAGATCATGCGGCCGGAAGCGCCCAAGCGCATGAAGAAGATCGGGCGCCGCGCGCACAAGCTGGCCGACGCGCTGGGCGACGACCACGACCTTGCCGTGCTGCGTGACGCCGCGGCCCAGCGGCCCGACACGCTTGCCCCGGGCGAGCCGCTGCTTCTGAACACGATCGTCGACGAGCGGCAGGACGAGCTGCGCCGTGACGCGTTGGATCGCGGGGAGCGCCTCTTCTCGCGCAAGCCGCGGCGGGTCGTCGCGGGCATCAACCGCGGATAGCCTCAATGGCGCCCCATGCGCCGCTCGTTCCTCCTTCTCGCCTGCCTGTGCGCGGCCGCGACCGGCTGCGGCGGCGGCGATGAGGAGCGCGCGCAGCGGGCGCCGCTGGCGGTCGAGCTGGACGTGGACTCGCCCGCGGACAACGCCGTGGTGCGGAGCGACACGGTCGAGGTCCGCGGGACCGTGGAGCCGGGCGGCGCGGCGGTGATGGTGCTCGGCCGGCACGCCGACACGGTCGGCGGAACCTTCAGCTCGGTGGTCGAGCTGCAGCCCGGAGCGAACGTGATCGACGTGATCGCAACCGCGCGCGGGCGGGGACCGGCGATGACGGCGGTCAGGGTCACGCGCGAGCTGCCGGTCGAGGTGCCCGACATCGGGGGCCTGGAGGTGGCGGAGGCGGAGTCGCGGCTCGAGGAGTCGGGCCTCGTGCTGGCGCCGACGATCGGCGGCGGCCTGCTCGACGAGCTGCTCCCGGGCGAGCCTGGGGCGTGCGACCAGGAGCCGGCCGCTGGCACGGAGGTCCGGCGCGGCACGACCGTGAAGGCCGAGTTCCGGAAGAGCTGCTAGGACGCGGGCGTGGCGGCGATCAGCGCGATCCTCGGCTCGCCGCGCTCCCGCACGACGCCGAAGACGATCGTGCCGTCGTAGGGATCGCCGCCGTCGCGCTCGACGTGGTAGGAGCCGCTCGCCCGCCCCGCGCGACCCGCCTGCACGTCGAGGTCGTCGAGTTCGTAGCCGCCGACCTTGCCGTCGAACTGGCGCTCGTACTGGTCGACGACCTGATCGCGCCCGTGGCTGGTCCCGCCGGGCAGCGTGCGGACGACGTTGCGGGAGAGCGTCGCGCGTAGCGCCGCCGGGTCCTCCTCGGCATACGCGGCGGCGAAGGAGTGGGCGACGTCGCGCACCTCGTCCTCGCTCAGCGGCCCGGTCCGCGCCGCCGAGCCGGGGTCGCCGAACAGCACCCCGGCGACGAGCCCGACCGCCACGAGGGCGAGGAACGCCGCGGTGACGACGACCGCGCGGGCCGGCCACCGGCGGGGGCGGATGACCCGGCGGTCGCCCGCGGGCGTGCCCGCGCCGGCCACCGGCTCGGCCGCGGCGCCCGCGGACCTGTGCGCAGCGTCCGCCGGCTCGCGCGCGGCGCCCGCGGGCCTGTGCGCGGCGCCCGCCGGCTCGTGCGCCGCCGGGTCCCAGGCCGTGACCTCCGTCTCCTCGTGCGCCGCCGGGTCCCAGGCCGTGACCTCCTCCTCGGGCAACACGGCGGTCGCGTCGCCGTTCCCCGCGCCCCCCGGCGCGGCGGACCCGACCGCCACGCTGCGCTCCGACTCCGTCACCGGCTCGCCGCGCGCGGCCCCGAGCGCGGCGCGACCGAGGTCGCCCGCCGACGGGTAGCGATCGTCCGGCCGCTTCGCGAGAGCGCGCGCCATCACGCGGTCGAACTCGCTCGGCACGCCGAGCTCGGACGGCCTCGGCGGAGGATCGTTGACCTGCGCGAGCATCGTCGCCGGGACCGTCCCGCACGTGAACGGCGGCCGCCCGGTCAGCGCCGCGAACAACACGCAGCCGAGCGAGTAGACGTCGGCGCGGGCGTCCGTCTGCTCGCCGCGCAGCTGCTCCGGCGAGCTGTACTCCACCGTGCCGATCCAGCGGCCCGACTCGGTCAGCGACGTGTCGGACGCCGCCAGCCGCGTGAGGCCGAAGTCGCTCAGGTAGGCATGGTCGTCGGCGAGCAGCACGTTGGCGGGCTTGACGTCGCGGTGGACGAGGCCGGCCGCGTGCGCGGCGTCGAGCGCGGCGGCCACCTGCGAGATCAGGTCGGCCGCGTGCTCGGGCTCGAGCGCGCCGCGGTCGCGCAGCAGCGCGTGCAGGTCGGTCCCGCCGACGTACCGCATCACCAGGTAGAGCGACCCGTCGTGCTCCCCCGCCGCGTAGACGGGGATCACGTTGGGATGGTCGATGGAGGCCGCCATGCGCGACTCACGCTGGAAGCGCTCGCGGAACTCGCGGTCCCGGGCGCGCTCGGGTGTCAGCAGCTTCAGCGCGACCGGTCGGCCCAGGCTGAGCTCCGTGGCCCGGTAGACCACGCCCATGCCGCCGCGGCCGGCCACCGCCTCGATGCGGCAGCCGGCGAACTCGTCACCTGGTTCGAGCTCGGGCACACGAGGATTGTGACGCGGCGCCCCGGGTACGCGGGCGCCATGGACCTCGGCAACCCGGCTTCGTACCTCGTCCTCGCCGACGGCACGCCGGTCGTGTCGTCCGACGGCCAGGAGGTCGGCAAGGTCGAGCACGTCCTCGCCGACGAGGACTCGGACGTCTTCGACGGCGTGGTCGTCGACATGCGCACCGGCCCGGGCGGGCACCGGTTCGCCGACGCCACGCAGGTCGAGGCGATCTTCGAGCGCGGCCTGGTGCTGGCGATGACCGCGGAGGCCGCGGGTCGGCTCCCGGAGCCCTCGAAGAACCCGGCGACGCTCGACTCGGGCCCCGACGACACCGTGCCCGACGACCTCAAGGACAAGCTCCGCCGCGCCTGGGACTGGCTGTCGGGGAACTACTAGCGTTTAGCAACCTTTACCGAGCGGCTCGGTCCGCTGACGCTCAGATGTAGTACATGTGCGCGCCCGCCTGGCGGTTCTCGCGCTCGACCACATCCGCGATCGTGGCGTTCTCGAGGATCGCCCGGGCCGCCGCGGCGGCGTCGGCGAACACGGACTCGGCTCCCGACCCGAACGGCCCGTCGAGCAGCTCGACGACCTCGAGCACCGTGACCTCCGACGGCTCGCGCGCGAACGAGTAGCCGCCCTTGACCCCGCGCTGGGACTTGAGGATCCCCGCGCGCCGCAGCGCCGCGAACAACTGCTCGAGGAACTGCACCGGGATGTCGCGGCGCCGGGCGAGCTCGCCGATCGGCACGGGCCCAGGCCCGCCGCTGCGGGCAAGCTCGGTCAGTGCGCGAACCGCGTAGGGGGACTTCGTCGTGATCGAGAGCATCGGCCCCTCATCCTGCCACCATCACCGGCCGATGCGCGCGATCTCCCTCCTCAGCCCGCCGCTCGCGCTGATGGCCGTGATCTTCTTCTTCAGCGCCCAGCCGGACCTGGGGACCGGCCTCGGGGTGTGGGACACGATCCTGCGCAAGGCCGCGCACATGGCCGAGTTCGGGCTGCTCTGGTACCTCTGGCACCGCGCGCTCGGCCGACCGAGCCCGCTGCCCGCGGCGCTGATTGCCATCGGCTACGCGATCACCGACGAGTACCACCAGACGTTCGTGGAGGGCCGCCACGGATCGCCCGTCGACCTGCTGATCGACGCCGCCGGCATCGCGATCGCCATCGCGATCCACGTCCGCCGCCGCACCGCCGCCCGACGCGCGGGCTAGAGCCAGCCGCGCTCGGTGGCGTGCAGCACGGCCTGGGCGCGGTCGACGGCGCCCAGCTTGCCGTAGATGTTGTGCAGGTGCGTCCGCACGGTGCTGGTGGAGAGCGAGAGCTCGAGCGCGATCTGCTTGTAGACCATGCCCTGCGCGAGGCGCTTGAGCACCTCGAGCTCGCGCGTGGAGAGCGGGCACGGCTCCACCGACCGCGGGCGGTCCTTGCTCGGGTACGGCAGGTCGTAGAGCACGGAGCGCAGCTCGCTCGGGCCGAAGCCCACCGCGCGGGCCGCCTTCAGCAGCTCGGTCGAGGAGACCGGCGAACCCTGCGAGTAGTGCGCGAGCATGTCCGCCAGCCGCACGAAGGCGCTGTCGCCCTGCGCGTCCTCGGCGTGGTGGCGCTCGATCGCCGACGCGACGGCCTTCGGCAGGTTCCACCGGCGGGCGAGCACGCCGCCGACCAGCGCGTGGTCGACGCCCAGCTCTCGCCGCTCGTAGTGCAGCCGCTCTTCCGGCGTGCGCGCGGGGCCGTGGACCTGGCGCGGATAGCCCGGGTAGGCGTGCATGAGCACGAGCTTGCCGACGTCGTGCAGCAGCGCGGTGACGAGCAGGCGGTCGCGATGCGCGTAGCCGGACGCGGCGGCGAGCCGGTCGGCCGCGCGCTGGACGGCGACGGCGTGCAGCCGGAACCGCTCGGGCGCCGCATCCCACGTCTTGCCGCGCTCGAAGAACTCGAACGTCTCGGCGTTGCTGGCCAGGCGCTGCACGGCCTCTGGCGACAGCACCTCGACCGAGCCGACGATCGACTCGACCTGCCCGCGCCGCGGCGACTCGAGGCCGTTGGCCAGCCGCAGGACCGAGATCACGAGCGCGACGTCGGACTCGATGGCGCGCACGAGCTCCCCGGTGGAGGGCCGCTCCTCGGAGCTGATCGCGAGCAGCCGGTTGCGCGACTCCGCAAGCGCCGGGAACACCTCAAGTGCCTCGAACGCGGCGGTCAGCCGCTTGCCGTGACCCTCGTTGCGCGATCGGCCCACGACGGAGTACGGCTCTCGGGAGCCGGATGCGGCACGGGGTGCCGACGGGGCGCTGGAGGGTGGCGCATGCGTCGGCATCAGGCGATCATCGCTCGTCACGGAAGGGGGGTCTGAAGGCGTTTGGCCAGGATCCATCCCGGCTTCACCCTCTATCGGCATGTCTGGACGGATCGTTGAGCCGCCCGTGGTTCCTACCTGCCGGTTCAACTCCCCTTCCTCCCGTTGAGCGCATGGTCCATCCGAGCCAGAGTTTCGTCGCGTCCGAGCAGCGCGACAGTCTCGAAGATACCCGGTGACACGGTCGTTCCACTCAATGCAACACGAAGTGGCTGGAAGACCTGCTTGCGCTTGACGCCGAGACGCTCGGCCACGCCGTCGAGCGCGGACTGCACGGTCTCCTGCGTCCAGGGCTCGGAAACCTCGGCCAGCGCGGCCCGCGCCTCGCCCAACGCCTCGCGCGCTCCCGGCGCCTCGATGACCTTCTCTCGCGCCGCCGGATCGTCGGCGGGACCGTCGAAGAAGAAGTGCGTCAGCGGCCAGAACTCGGTCAGCGTGCTGATCTTGTCCTGCGAGATCTCGACCGCCCCGCGCAGCCCGGAGCGGCCCGTCAGCGCCTCGAGCCGCCCGGTCAGGTCGTCGACGTCGAGCTCGCGCAGATAGCGGCCGTTCATCCACCGCAGCTTCTGCTCGTCGAACACGGCCGGCGACTTGGAGACCCGCTCGAGCCGGAAGCGCTCCTTCAGCTCGTCGAGCGAGTGGAACGTCGTCTCCTCGTCGTAGCCCCAGCCGAGCAGCGCGAGGTAGTTGAGGACGGCCTCGGGCAGGTAGCCGGTCTCGCGCAGGTCCTGGACCGAGGTGGCCCCGTGCCGCTTGGAAAGCTTCTTTCCGTCCGGTCCGTGCAGGAGCGGCAGGTGGCCGTAGACCGGGGTCGGCGCGCCCATCGCCTGCTGGATGAGGATCTGCTTGGGCGTGTTGGAGTAGTGGTCGGCGCCGCGGACGACGTGGGTGATGCCGGCGTCGGCGTCGTCGACCACGACCGCCAGGTGGTAGACGGGCGTGCCGTCGGCGCGCGCGATCACGAGGTCGTCGAGCAGGGCGTTCTCGAACTCGGTCTCGCCGCGGATCACGTCCTGCACCACGGTCGTGCCCTCGTCCGGCACGCGCAGCCGCGTCGCCCCGGCGCCCTCGTCCTCGCCGCGGAACCCGCGGTTGCCGTGGCGCTCCTTGAAGGCCTTGACCTCCTCGGGCCCTGCGGTCGACCGGTACGCGTGGCCGGCGTCGACCATCCGCTGGACCACCTCGGCGTGCCGCTCCGCGTTGGCGGACTGGTAGATCGGCCCCTCGTCCCAGTCGATGCCGAGCCACTCCAGCGCGTCGAAGATCGTCTGGACGTTCTCCGGCGTGGAGCGCTCGCGGTCGGTGTCCTCGATGCGGAGCACGAGCTGGCCGCCCTGGCCGCGCGCCAGGAGCCAGTTGTAGAGCGCAGTTCTCGCGTTGCCGATGTGCAGCGCCCCTGTCGGCGAGGGAGGGAACCGTACCCGCATGTGCTAAGCATCGCACGCCCACCGATCGCCGGGGCGGAGCATCCTCGAAGCGCCGCTAGCCTTCCCGGCCCATGCTGATCGGCGCCCACGTCTCCCCCGCCGGCGGTCCGGCGATGGCCGTCGAGCGCGGCGTCGAGCGGCACTGCCGGGCGATCCAGATCTTCAACCAGAGCCCGCGCCAGTGGCGTCCCACGGTGTATGACGACGAGAAGGTCGCCGCCTACAAGGAGGCGTTCGAGCGCTCGGACGTCGACGCGCTCCTGATCCACGCCGTCTACCTGCTCAACTGCGCGTCCGAGGACAAGGAGATCCGCAAGAAGTCGCTCGACTCGCTGGTCGCGTCACTGCGCGCCGGTCAGGCGCTCGGGGCCGTGGCGGTCGTCCTGCACCCCGGCTCCGCGCTGCAGAGCGACGCGACGGGGGCGATCAAGCGGGCGTCCAAGACGATCGGGGAGGCGCTGAAGCGGTCCGAGGGCTGCACGCTCCACCTCGAGAACACGGCGGGAGCGGGCGGGACGCTCGGGCGGACGTTCGAGGAGCTCGCGGCGCTGATCGAGGGCGCGGGAGGCGGCAAGCGGCTGGGGGCGTGCCTGGACTCGTGCCACCTGCTCGCCAGCGGCTACGACATCCGCACCGCGGATGGGCTGAGCGACGTCGTGGACGAGTTCGACCGCGTGGTCGGCCTCGACCGCCTGGGCTCACTCCACGTCAACGACTCGAAGACCAAGCTCGGCTCCAACGTCGACCGGCACATCAACCTGGGCGATGGCGAGCTCGGCGCTCGCGGCTGCGCCGCGTTCCTGTCGGAGCCGCGCTTCGAGGGCCTGCCGTGCGTGTTCGAGGGCCCGGGCGCGGCGGGCAAGGCGGTCCAGCCCGAGGACATCGAGAACGCGTTCGCGCTGCGCAAGCGCGGGCTCGCCGCGCGGCGTCGCCGCGTAGCACGGGCGTAGCGCGGTCACGTCGGCGCGGGCGACGCCGTCAGGCGGCGGCGTGCGCGGGCACGGGCGCGGGTCCGAGCAGCTTGCGCAGCTCGGCCGTGAGCCCGGCGTCCCGGCTCGCGATCTTGTAGCCGTCGCCGAAGCGGAGGCAGCGGACGCCGGTGCTCGTGTGCATCACGAGCACGAACTCGTCCTCGCCCGGGTAGCGGGCGAAGAGGTCGCGCAGCTCGCCGATCACCGCCGGCTGCAGGCGGGCGGCGTCGACGGTGACCCGCATGTCGCTCGGCACCGCGGCCGCCGCGAGGCGGGCGACCTGCTCCTTGGCCTTCTCGATCTCCCTGTCCGACGGATCAAAGAGCTCGGCGTCCTGGACGATGACGCAGCTCTTGCCGGCTTCCTTGTGGTCCACGCGGCCGCGGACGAGCACGATCGCGTCGGTGGCCAGGAGCTTCTCGACGGCCTCCAGGGACTTCTCGAACACGACGATCTCCACGCTCCCGTCGAGGTCGTCGAGCGTGGCGAACATCATCGGCGTGCCCGAGCGCGTTCGGATCTTCTTGGACTCGGTGATCATCCCGCCGACCTTCACCCAGTCGCCGTCGCGCTGCTCCGCGACCTGGGCGCAGCCGCAGTCGGCCTTCACGCGCAGCGCCTCGCGGACGCGCTTGAGCGGGTGCTCGGTGATGAAGAGGCCGATCGACTCCTTCTCCATCGTGAGCAGATCGGGACGGTCGTACTCCTCCGGCGGGATCGCCGGGTGTGCGGGCGCGAAGGCGGGCCCCGCGGCCTCGCCGCCGAGGCCGCCGAGGTCGAAGATCGAGCCCTGGCCGATCTGGGCGTCGAGCTGCGCCTGCTGGCCGGCGGCCTGGGCCCGCTCGAGCACGTCGAGCATGCCCTTGCGGCTCGCGCCGGTGGAGCCGAAGGCGCCGCACTTGATCAGCGCCTCGATCGCCTTCTTGTTGACGGCCCGGCAGTCGACCCGCTCGCAGAAGTCCCACAGGCTGGCGAACGGGCCATCCTCCTCGCGGGCGCGCTTGATCGCCTCCACCGCGGCGTGGCCGACGCCCTTCACAGCGTCGAGCCCGAAGCGGATGTTGCCGGCCACCACCATGAACTCGTGGTCGGACTCGTTGACGTCCGGCGGCAGGATCTCGATGCCCATGCTCTCCGTCTGGCTGACGAAGAACGGCACCTTGTCCTTGGTGTCCATGACCGAGCTGATCAGCGCGGCCATGTACTCGGACGGATAGTTGGCCTTCAGCCAGGCCGTCCGGTAGGCGATCAGCGCGTAGCAGGCGGCGTGGGAGCGATTGAACGAGTAGTCGGCGGACCGCTCGTTGACGTTCCAGAGCCACTCGATGACGTCCTCGGCCGTGCCGGAGGCGCGGCAGCCTTCGACGAACAGCGGCTTCAGCTTCGCCATCGCCTCGCGGTTCTTCTTGCCGATCGCCTTTCGCAGGTCGTCGGCCCGCGGCCCGGAGAAGCCGGCGATCGACTTGGCGATCTGCATCGACTGCTCCTGGTAGAGGATCACGCCCTTGGTCGGCTCGGTGATCGGGCGCAGGCGCTCGTCGACGTACGTGATGGTGTCGGGGTTCTTCTTGCCGCGCGCGTACGTGGGGATCTGGTCCATCGCGCCGGGGCGGTACAGCGCGTTGAGGGCCACGAGGTCCTCGAACTCGTCGGGCCCCACCTTCTTCAGCGCCTCGCGCATGCCCTCGGACTCGAACTGGAACACGCCGACCGAGTCGCCGCGGGCCATCATCTCGTAGGTCTTGACGTCGTCGAGCGGGAGGGTCGTCATGTCGATCCGCTCGCCGGTCGAGCGCTCGATGATGGCCAGCGTGTCCTCGATCACGTCGAGGTTGCGCAGGCCGAGGAAGTCCATCTTCAGGAGGCCGATCTCCTCGATGGGCTTCATCGAGTACTGCGTGACCGTCCGGTAGGCCTTCTGGCCATCCTCCGCCGTGCCGGCGTCGGCGAGCTGGAGGGGCACGATGTCGGTCAGCGGACGGTCGGAGATCACGACCGCGGCGGCGTGGATCGACGCGTTGCGGACGATCCCCTCGAGGCCTCGTGCGACGTCGACGATCTGCTTCGCCACCGGGTCTCGTGCGTACTCGGCGGCGAGGTCGGCGCCCGGCTGGAGGCATTCCTCGAAGCTCGGTGGGCGCCCCATGATCGGGTCGGGGATCAGCTTCGCGAGGCGGTCGCCGGCGCCGTACTCGTGGCCGAGGACGCGCGCTGCGTCGCGCGTGGCGGCGCGCGGGAACATCTTGCCGAACGTGATGATCTGGGCCACGCGATCGGCGCCGTACTTGTCCGTCACGTAGCGGATCACGCGCTCCCGGCCGCGGACGCTGAAGTCGATGTCGATGTCGGGCATCGAGACGCGCTCGGCGTTCAGGAAGCGCTCGAACAGGAGGTCGTACCTCAGCGGGTCGACGTCCGTGATCTGGAGGCAGTAGCTGACGAGGCTGCCGGCCGCTGAGCCTCGCCCCGGACCCACGGCGATCCCGTTGTCCTTGGCGAAGTGCACGAAGTCCCAGACGATGAGGAAGTAGGCGTTGAAGCCCATGTCGTCGATGACCCCGAGCTCCATCTCCATCCGCTCGACCGCCTCCGCGGGCGGCGGGTCGCCGTAGCGGCGGCGCAGGCCCGCCTCGACGAGCTCGCGCAGGTACGCCTTCTCGGTCTTGCCGTCCGGGCAGTCGAAGCGCGGGATCAGCTGCTTGTCGAGCTCGATCTCGACGCTGCATCGATCGGCGATCTCCAGCGTGCTCTGGACGGCGCCGGGGAGGTCGGCAAACGCCTCCGCCATCTCTTGCGTGGACTTGAGGAAGAACTCGTTCTTCTCGAAGCTCATCTTCGGCTGCGCGATCGTGGACTTGGTCTGCACGCAGAGCAGGGCCTGGTGGTGGTCGAAGTCCTCCCTGCGGAGGTAGTGGACGTCGGCCGTCGCGACGAGCGGGCGCCCCATCTCGGCCGCGAAGCCCTTGATCGCCTCGTTGACCTGCTCCTGCTCTTTGAGCCCGTTGCGCTGGACCTCGAAGTAGACGTTGGATGGCCCGAACGCGGTGACGAGGTCGTCCAGGTGGGCGCGGGCCTGCTTGAGCTTGCCCTGCACGATCCGCTGGCTGCTGCGCGAGGCGAGGCAGCCGGTGAGGCAGATCACGCCGGGGGCGTGGCGCGCGAGCAGCTCCAGGTCCACGCCGGGCTTGCCGCGGTGCAAACCCTCCAGGAAGCCGGTGCTGGAGAGCTTGACGAGGTTTCGCAGGCCCTCGTCGGTCTCCGCGAGCAGCGTGAGGTGGTTCTTCTCCAGCTTCGGCTCGCGGCTGCGACGGTCGTCGACGAAGTAGGCCTCGAGCCCCACGATCGGCTTGATGCCGTGCTTCTTCGCGGCCTTGTAGAGCTCCACCGCGCCGTTCATCACGCCGTGGTCGGTGAGCCCGAGCGCCGGCTGGCCGAAGCTCGCGGCGCGCTCGGCGAGGTGCTCGATCTTGCAGGCGCCGTCGAGCAGCGAGTACTCGGAGTGGACGTGGAGATGGGCGCAGCCGGGAGGCGTCACGGACCACCCAGGCTATGAAATCCGTCGGACGGCTCCCGCCGTGGTTCCCGCATCGTGCGGAGTGGCTGGGGCCGGACTGCGTCATGCCCTCCGGGAACGCGCAGCTTGGCCTAGTCTCGGCTTCCGAACACGGAGGATCGAAATGAGCATCGTTGTCCGGTACGCGCCCGTGCCCTCATCGACCATCGAGCAATACGACGAAGTCATGCGCCGCCTGCAGGAGTCAGGCGAAATGCCTGCGGACGGCTTTGAGTACCACGTCGCATTTCTTTCCGACGGTCAACTCCTGGTGAGCGAAGTGTGGGACTCGCAGCAGCAGTTGGAGGCATTCGGCGCGCGCATCATGCCGCTTCTGGCTGACGTTGCACTCGAACATTCGGGTCAACCCGAGATCTTCGAGGTCCACAACATCATCAGGCGCTAGCGCGAGCCAATTGAGGCCGGCCCGCGTCATGCCCTGTCGCTTCTCCGCCACGGACGCGGCGGAGCACCGACTGCAGGTCGGCGGGCCACGCCATGGGCACCGAGCTCACGCGTGCGGAGACTGGCGCCATGCTCCCAGCCGGGGATCTTCGCTGCCGACCAGTTCACGTACCAGTCGGCAGAGCGACTGCAGATCATCGGCGCGGGCTCCGGCAAGACGATCCTGCGCGGCGACGTGGCCGATTCCGTGCTCACGCTCGGCGGGAACCAGGACTCGTCGGTCCGGGAACTCACGCTCGAGCCGACGGGCGCCGCCTCCAGCGGACTGACGCTGCAGGGGACCCACGCCGGCGGCGTGGCCGTCGATGCCAAGGGCGTCGCGTCGCTTGTCACCGGTGTCCAGCTGTTCGGCGACTCGACGTTCGACGACGGGTCGGTCGACCTCGGCGCGCTCGCGCAACCGGCGGTCACGGTCTACAACGACGGCGCCGTGACCGACTCCACCCTGACCGCCCCTGCCGGCGCCGGAGTCCTCAGCGGGGGCGCCGACGCCACGGTGCGACGCAGCACGCTCGACGCCAAGATCGGCGCCGCCGCGATCCAGGGCCATCTCACAGTCAGCGACACGCTCGTCGATCTGCGCGGCCATGCCGGCGCAGATCCCGCGTACGGCGTGTACCTGCCGGTCACCGCCGACGGCACCACGGCGACGGCCGAAGCCGACCGGATCACGATCGTCGGATCCGCGGGGACCACGTACGGGCTCGCCGCTCTCGCCGACGGCGCGAACACCAGCGCCACGGTTCACATGCGCGACAGCGTCATCAGCGGCATCGACGTGCCGGTCGGGCGCCAGGCCCAGAACGGTGGCATCGCTCGCGTCACTAGCGACCGCTCCGCCTATCCCCCCGCCCTCGCCGTCCCTGACAACGGGCCGGGAGCCATCGTCGAGACCAACCGCATCAAGGCCTCGCCCAAGTTCGCCGACGGCTTCCACCTCGCCGCCGACTCACCGCTGATCGACGCCGGTACCCCGAACGACCCGCCCGCCGGCGCGACCGACCGCGACGGCCGCCCACGCGCGTCCGACGGCGACGGCGACTGCACCCGCGTCAGCGACATCGGCGCGTTCGAGTATCAGGGCACCGCGGCTAAGGCGGTCGCCTCCGCCGCCATCACGACGGTCGCGACCGGCCAGCCGGTCGGGTTCTCCGCCGCCGGGTCATGCATCCCGGGCCCCGAGGCGCCTACCGTCCGCTGGAGCTTCGACGACGGCGCCGGCGCGACCGGCTCGACCGTGACACACGCGTTCCAGACGAGCGGCCGACACACCGCCACTGTGACCGTCACGGACGCCCATGGCCACTCCGCGCAGGCGACCGCGAGCGTGGACGTCACCGCGGGATCCGCGTCCGTGGCGCCGCGGATCACGCGCCTGCGCGTTGCACCCACTCATGTGCAGATCGGCACGCGGCTGCCCAAGCTCGTTCGCGCCGGCGTCAAGCGGCCGCTCGGCACGATCCGCTTCCGGGTGTCCAAGCCCGCCACGGTCACCCTGCGGTTCGCGAAGCTCACCAACCGCGGCAAGGCACGCCCGGTCAAGACCCAGGTTCGGGTCACCGCCCGCAAGGGCAGCAACCGACTCCGGTTCGCCGCCCGCCTGACCCGCCGGGCGGCGCTCGCGCCAGGCAAGTACCGCCTGACCGCGGTCGCCACCGACGCGACCGGCGCCCGCTCGAAGCGCGCCACGACGCGCTTCACGGCGGTCAAGCCGACGCGGCGGTAGCCCGTCGCGGAGTGGACGTGGAGATGTCGGACGGCTCCCGCTGAGGTTCCCGCATCGTGCGGGGTGGCTGGGGCCGGCCCGATCAACGTCAGGGTTGTCAGCGGGACTGCGACTACGCGGAGGCAGACCCTGGCGCCCGACGGCGACCCAGGTCACGTGGGCGTTGACCCGCCGGCCGGTGCGGCGCTAACGTCGCGGTGCTCGGACGGCACAGCGGAGAGGAGCGCGACATGGCCGGCAAGTCGGACGCGTTGAAAGAGCGCTATGAGCGCTTCAGCCAGGGCGATCTCGAGCGTGCGCTCGATCTCTGGAGCGATGATTTCGTGTGGGAGGGGGCGAGCGCCGAGGGGCTCCCCGGATCGGGGCGGCACGAGGGAAAGCAGGCGGCAATCGAGGTCCTCCAGCAAACGGTAGGCGCATGGGACACGTTCGAGCTGAGCGCCGACGAGTTCGTCGAGCAAGGAGACACCGTGGTCGTGCTCGGCCACACGGATGTCGCGAAGGGCGAGCGATCGGCGCGTCTGCCGTTCGTGCACATCTGGCGCTATCGCGGCGACGACGAAATCTGTCGCCTACAGCTCCTCACCGACACACTGGCGAGTGCGCGGGTGCTCGGCATCGCCTGATCCGTCCCAGGAAATCGGGAGCTTCACTACCCCTTTCGCGCGGAAGCAGCGGTGCGGACCGGTCGTTGCTCGGCTGATTTCGACGAGGTAGCGTTGCTGCGTGCAGCAGCGGTCGATCGCCGCCATGCTGGTTGGTTCTTCGTTGATCCTCGGCTCCTGCGGTAGCGGGGCCCCGGAGTCGCATCCAGATTCCTCGAAGACGACGTCCGCAGCGGCCGGATTCGCTTCTCGCATCGAGACGGTGCGCAAGCAGGCCGAGGCCTTGGCCGCCCTCGCGCCCGGGGTCATTGTCAGTGTCCGGGACGGAACCGATCGAAAGACGCTGGCCATCGGAGATGCGGCGCGGAATCCCGAGCGCGCGATGACGGCGGAGGACACGGTGATGATCGCCAGCGTTAGCAAGGCGCTGGTGGCCGCCGCAGCGCTCTCCCTTGTACAAGACGGTTCGCTTCGGCTTGATGACACGGTGGAGAAGTGGCTCCCAGGCCTGCTTCCCGAAGGTCGCCACATCACGATCGAGCAGCTGTTATCGATGAGCAGCGGGCTGCCGAATTACGAGGATTCACCCGCGTTTCCGGGACCAGGAGTGTTGCGACCCAAGGCTCTGGTCGATCTGATTGCGAAGCAACCGCTGGATTTCGAGCCGGGATCGCAGGGCGAGCGCTCAAACACCAACTACGCGCTGCTTCAGCTCGTCCTCGAACGTGCCGGCCACGCGTCGCTGGATGAACTTTTGACGCAGCGCGTTCTGCAGCCTGCAGGGCTTGGGCGCACCACGCTCGGGGGCACGCCGACGGCCCGCGGGTATGACGGCGACCAGGACGTCACGATCGGCGACCCGGAGAACCCCTCTGCAGCGGCCGGTGTGGTGTCGTCCGCGGATGACATCGCGCGGTTCCTGGACTTGCTCACCGCTGGGAAGATCCTTGACTCCCAGCACACGAAGGCGATGGAGAAGGTTCACGCGAACGTCGAAGGTGAGGACTACGGTCTCGGCTTGGTCGTCCATCCGCTTCCATGCGGCACGGCCTGGGGACAGGTGGGAGAGAACCCCGGCTACGTCATCGACGCATGGACGCTCCCGGACAAGAAGCGGACCGTCGTCGTGGTCGCGACATCAGGCGCGGCGGGAGCCGAGGCCGAGCGCGTTGCGGACTCGGCCCTGTGCGCCTAATCCACGCGACCACGAGCGGCGCTGCTTCGGGCAGACGCGAGTCTGAGAGGGCTCCGGGTCGTGCTAAGCGACACTCAGCTCGCAACCGTCCGGCTACGGCAGCGGGTCACCAAGGGACCCGGCTCGCAGGCCGCCGGGAATCGCGATGATCGACATCTGTCAGTGTGCGCTGGCGCGGCGGGGTAGTTGCACCGCGACGCAGAGCCCCCCAGCGGCCCGGGGGGTGAGGGTGAGCGTTCCGTCGTGTGCTTGGGCGATGCTCTTGACGATGGCCAGGCCGAGGCCGACGCCCGCGTGGTCGGTGCGTATGCGTTCGGTGCCGCGAAGAAACGGCTCGGCAAGCGTGGAAACCAACTGTGGCGTGAGCGTCCCGCCGGTGTTCTCGACGGTGAGCACCACGCTCTCGGCGTGAGCGCTGGTCGTGACCCACACGGTGCCCTCTTCAGACAGGTTGTGGACGATGGCGTTGTGCACGAGGTTCGTCGTCATCTGCAGCAGGAGGGCGGGTGAGCCGACGGTGGGGGTGATGTCGCCGGAGGTCTCGATGGTGACGCCGCGTTGTTCTGCGACGGGGAGGAGCGTTTCGGTCGCTTCTTCGGCTATGAGGGACAGGTCGGCGTGTTCTCGGGCGAACGACCGCTGGTCGGCGCGGCTGAGCAGGAGCAATGCTTCGGTGAGGTCGATCGCTCGGGTGTTGACGACGTGGAGGCGGTCGACGAGCTCGCCGTTGTCGCGGTTCGGATCATTGCGGGCCACATCGAGAAGTGTCTGCGTGACCGCCAGCGGGGTGCGCAGCTCGTGGGAGGCGTTGGCTGCGAATCTCTGCTGTTCGGCGACTTGTGCTTCGAGCCGTGCGAGCATGCTGTCGAAGGCGTCGGAGAGTTCGCGGAACTCATCTCTGCGGCCTTCCAACTGGATCCGGTGGGAGAGCGATCCGCTTGCGGCCATGCGTGCGGCGTTTTTGATGCGGGTCAGCGGGGCGAGCATCTGGCCGGCGAGAAGCCACCCTCCCAGAAGACCGAACACGAGCAGGAACGCCAACATGATCGCCGCCTTCGGAGCGAAAGCGCGGAGGAGGTCGGAGCGGGTCGGAATGAAGGGGCCGGGTCCGACTAGGACCGCACGGTCGGGGACGTAGCGCAGCAGGAACACCCACACGACGGCGAGCAGCAACGCACCTGCGAGCATGAGGAACCCGGCGTAGCTGAGGGTGAGTTTGAGGCGAACGCTCAAACCAGGGGCTCTATCCACGCTCTCCTCCCTCGCGCCCGGTGTCCTGTTGCGTGTCGATGCGATACCCGGCGCCGGCCACGGTGGCGATGATCCAGGGCTCGCCGAGCCGTTTGCGCAGTGCCGAGACCGTGATGCGCACGGCGTTGGTGAACGGGTTGGCGTGCTCATCCCATGCTCGCTCTAAGAGTGCTTCGGCGCTGACGACGCCGCCTTCGGCAGCGACGAGGACTTCGAGCACTGCGAACTGCTTGCGGGTCAGCGCGACGTAGCGGCCGTCGCGGTAGACCTCGCGGCGGAACGGATCCAGCCGCAGGCCTGCGATCTCTCGCACGGGTGGCCTGTTGTGGGCGCGCCTGCGGTCGAGGGCTCTGAGCCTGAGCACGAGTTCTTGGAGCTCGAAGGGCTTCGTGAGGTAGTCATCGGCGCCGAGCCCGAACCCGGAGGCCTTGTCGTCGAGACGGTCGGCAGCGGTGAGCATGAGGATCGGCATGCCGCTGCCGGAGGCGACGATGCGTTTCGCGATCTCGTCACCGGAGGGCCCGGGGATGTCTCGGTCCAGGACGGCGATGTCGTAGGCGTTGACGTTCAGCAGATCCAGAGCAGTGGCGCCGTCACCCGCGATGTCTGCCGCGATCGCTTCCAGGCGTAGGCCATCGCGGATGGCTTCCGCCATATACGGCTCGTCCTCGACGATCAAGACGCGCATGCTCGGATGCTAGGGCCGGCGCATATCGTCGGCGTATCGAAAACCGCATACGTGCTGGCAACACCACGCTGCCTTGACTGGAGGCGTGACCCACCGCCGGCCAGCACGAACAACGACGCGTCGGATTCGGATTCGCAGGATCCCTTTCGCCGGCCTGCTCGTCGTCGTCGCGGCGATCGCCGCAGCCCTCGGCTACCAGTCGCTGGCGTCCTCGTCCTCGACGGCCGCATCATCGATCGACGTCCTTCGCCGTGAGCACCGTGGTGCGCCTGGGGCGCCTGACGATGCCGTCCGGACGCCACGACGGTCTCCGACCACGATCCGGGGTGTCGGCAACCTTGATCGGGCTCTCGTCGGTGCGCTGAGCCGAGCTGCCACTGATGCCGCGTACGACGGGGTCGCGTTCTACGTCACAAGCGGCTGGCGTTCCCCGGAGTACCAGGAACAACTCCTCCATGAGGCGATCTCGAAGTACGGCTCAGAAGCGGAAGCTGCCCGATGGGTGGCCACCCCCGAGACGTCCCCGCATGTGTCGGGGGACGCGGTCGACATCGGGCCCTCCGATGCCATCGCGTGGCTGTCCGAACACGGCGCCAAGTACGGGTTGTGCCAGATCTACGGCAACGAACCGTGGCACTACGAACTGCGCCCCGAAGCCATCGATCACGGTTGCCCTCCCATGTACGCCGACCCCACGCACGATCCACGGATGCAGCAGTGACCGGGCTCGAATCAAGGAATGGCCGGCCGAGTGGCGGTGAAACAGAACTGCAGAACGGCGAACGAATAGGCACCGCCGGCGTCGAGCGCCTTCAGGTCGGCGAGCCAGGCGTCGGCCTCGGCCTGGTCAATGTCGTCGAGGCCGCCGAGGTATTGGCGGATGAGTGCAGGCATGTAGCCGCCGAACGCCTCGGGGTCCATCGTCTCGGCGGTGAACGGATGGGCGTCGCGGCGGACGTCCGTGAAGCCGGCGCGCCGAAGGGTTGCGACGAGCGTTCGGGGCAGGACCGGGTCGGCGAGATGACGGTCCCAGGCCCCGACCATGCGGCGCATCCGTTCGGCGTCGGAGGAATGCCACGACAGCGTCGACCAATCGATGTCCCAGATGACGACGCGGCCACCGGGCCGGACAACGCGCATCAGTTCGGCGAGCGCAGCGTCGACGTCGCTGAGGTACTCGAAGACCTGGACGGAGATCGCGCGGTCGACGGACGCGTCGCCGAGTGGGAGCTTCGTCGCCTCGCCCTCGAGCAGACGGACGTTCGGCCGGTCGCCGGCCTTCCGGCCGGCGATGGCGAGCATCGCCGCGCTCGCGTCCACGCCGGTGACCACACCGTTCTCTCCGACGACGTCGAGGATGTCAACGACGTAGAACCCAGGCCCGCAGCCGACGTCAAGCACCTCGTCGCCGGGCTGGGAAGCCAGTGCTTCCTGGGCGAGCGCGCGCCGCCGTTTGATGTCACGCGTGCGGTAGACGACCTCGAGCTGTGCCGCGGTGCGTTCGTCGAAATCGATCTGATCAGCCACTGTCGGAAGCGTTGCATGAACGGTTTCGCTGTGCCGCGGACTACAGACCAGCTCGGGCGACCACTCCCAAGCAAGCGCCCCCGAGGAGAGCCTCGACCGCCGTCGCTCGCGGCGCGTCGGCGAGCGGGGTCAATCTCCCCTCGCGGCGTGATCATCGAGACCGTGCACGCCCGCCGAGCGCCGACGGTCCCCGTCAGCGCCACACAGCGGCTCTGATCGACCGGGCCGACCGGCTGGCCGAAGCTCGCGGCACGCTCGGCGAGCTGCTCGATCTTGGAGGCGCCGTCGAGCCGCTGTGGTTCCCGCATCGTGCGGAGTGGCTGGGGCCGGCCCATGGTTTTCGGCCGCACCCTTCTGTGGGCGCCCTCATCAGGGCAGCACAGACAGCACGCCAGGACATCTGCTCTGTGAAGGGACGCGAATCGGAGTACCGATCCCGGGTGACCGGACTCTTCTCCGCCGGCGTGCGCGATCCGGGATCTGACTCAACAATTCGCTGCTCCGCGCGCTGGGCTGGCTATGCGCGAGCGCTTCTGCAACCACGCGAAAGGGACACTCCGGACGCGGCCACGCCGCGCCGCCCCTACCACGCGAAGGCACAAGCGAGCCCAGCGACGATCCTCTCTCGGCAGCGCGCTCGAGACACATGGAAAGCACAAGGACTCCTGACGATCGGGAGCATTGAGCCTGGCCCGCCGGCATGGAGAAGCGCAGTTCATATCTTGCTCCCGCAGAGCTCAAAACGACTAACCCAGTGGCTCCGGTAATCGCGGTCAGTTGTTTGCGCGTGGGGTAGCGAGTCGTGGCTGCGCGCTTCCCCGATCGCTGGCCCCGGCACCGAGGCGCGTGTCGAGCACGCGTCGGGCGAAGGGGCGGGCGCGTGTGGACTTAGCGTTGTCGAGGCTCGTCGTGCTTGAGGCGGCGGTCGATCCAGCCGTGTGCGGCGCCCCATCGCGACTGCGCTTCGCCGATCACGTTGTCGCATTGGCGGCGGACCTCGTGGTAGGGCGGGCGTTCGCCGCGGCGAATACGGCCAGCTCGTCGCCGACCTCGCGTGCGAGCGCCGCTGAGCCGACGACGATGAGCGTCACGCAGAACAACGTAGTGATTATCGCGAAGACCGCGCCGATCACGCCGTAGCGGCTGGCGTAGGTGCTGAAGAGATGCGGCACATAGACCGTCGCGCCCACCGAGTAGATCGCGAGGAGGATCGACGCGATCACCCCGAAGGGCAGCAGGTCCTGCCAGTCGATCCGTTTCGCGCTGAGGATCCAGCCGCCCCAGACGAGGAAGACGGCGGTCGGCGGCAGCATCAGCAAGGATGCGCCCAGCTCCAGGCGTCCGCGGCCGACGACGGCGTGGATCCAGCCGCTGGCCAGCAGAAAGACCGCTAGGGCGGCCGCCCAGCGCAAGCCGTTGATCGTGTTGCGGACGCTCAGCGGAGCCAGTTCCCAGGTCTGCTCGAACAACCGCTGCATCGCTCGCTTGAAGCTCAGGATGGCAACGAGCAGGAACAGGGCCCCGATCACGCTCACGCTCGTGCTTGTACCGACGGCCGGCGAAAAGATCTCCCTGACCGCATCGGCCCCTCCCCCAGTGAGGTCGTAGCGGTCGATGATCCGATCCGCTGCGTCCTGTACGCCGAAGCGCGTCAGGAGGGCGCTGGTAGGCGAACAGCACGACCGAGGCTTGCTGGAGCGCGTGCTCGCGGTCCGTCCCGAAGCTCCGCCGAGGCACCTTGTCTACTGGCTTGTTCAGCCTTACCCTCGCCTCTCACGTTGCGCCCGAGTGGCGCACCTAGCGTCAACCGTCTGGAGAGACGATGGCCGGCAGAAAGCCCGCGGGCGACAAGCCCAGGAAGCCGACGGCGAAGACAACTCCGAAGGCGACGGCGAAGACAACTCCGAAGGCGACGGCGAAGACAACTCCGAAGGCGACGGCGAAGACAACTCCGAAGACCCCCGCCACCACACCCCCGACGGCGAAAGCGACTCCGAAAGCCGCAGACGACAAGCCCAAGCGCTTCCTTCGCCGGCGGAAGGCGAAGGACTCCGAGCAGCCTCGCAATCGCGCAGAGCGCCTGCTGCGCGACCCGGAGGCGACGAAGAAGCTCGCCGATGAAGCCGATAGGAAGGCCAAGGCGAAGGGCCCCCTCAACGACATTCTTGACGAGGTCAAAGCGCTCATCCGGCTCGTGCGCGCCTACGCGTCCGGCACATACCGGGCCGTGCCCTTTGAGAGCATGGTGATTATCGTCCTGGCGCTCATCTACCTCGTGTCGCCTATCGACGTCATCCCCGATTTCCTTCCGGGCGGCCTGATAGACGATGCCGCGGTCCTCGCGTTCGCCCTCGCCCTCGTGCGCAATGAAGTCATCGACTTCATTGCCTGGGAGGCGGCCCAGGGCGGCGGCGACGAGCCCGTCACCGCCTGAGTTTTATATCGCCGTCCATTGCCCTTCTCGACGTAGCTCAGTTGTACGGAAAGTCGGTGGAAGGTGTCGATTTTGATGTGGCCAATACGCGCTTTGCCGATGCACAACTCGCTTTTCACGCCGCCGCCGCCAAGACGGCCGGGGTCCGGATTCCGGTCGCGCCAAGCGATTGAAAGGCGCGTATCCTCCGACGACCGGAAGGGGTGACGCCGGCCGCTACACGCCCGGATTGCCGCCGACCTTCCACGGAAAGTCGCAGACGGTTTGGCTCTCGGCACCTTCGGCGGCAACTGCAATGCGAATCGGATAGTCGTTCACGGCATCGCGGGCGGGCACCGCCACCCCGACCGCGAACCACATTCGCTCGGGCAGGTCGCGGGCCACGCCGTCAATCGGACGCATCAGAACGTTGGAGTCGCCAACGCGCGCTGCACGCTGAAACTCGGGCAATGCGCGTCCGCTCGGGTCGCTCCACCGCGCGCCCAAATCGCTGATTGACAACGGAAGCGTGACTTCCACTTTGCCGCGTCCAGCGTCGCGGTCACCTTCATTCGAAATCGAAACTTTGAATTTTCACGCTGCGTCGAGTTCGGAGCGAACCCAGAGTGCCGACTCGTCGCAGTAGCCGGTCGCGTCGAGCCAATGCGCGTTCGCGCATGCTCCGTAGAACCCGAAAACCGGCGGGAGTCGTTCGTCGATCGGCAGGGGCGAGCGAGCGTCTTCGTCGACGCGGTGCTCCACGGGATTCCTGTGGCCTTGCCTGAAGACGAGCAGGATGCACCGACCGTCCTTGCCCTGCCAGTTCTTGACCGGTGCGCCGCAAGAGGGGCAGCGGTTAAGGCCATCTGGCTCGTACCAGTCGAACATGCCCACGCACTCCAGTATCGCCCTTGCAGGCGGGCTCGGTGTCAGTGCAGGAGGACTGCCGCGCGCGATCAGGCCGGTGGGAGCGCGGTACGCGGCACTACGCTGCTCCCTCCAGGTGCAAGCAGCAGTCGACGCCGACGGTGGCGCGCGCTGAAGCCCTCAGCCGGGGATCGACAGGACGACGCGCTCGCGCGCTCCGGCGTCGACCATGTCGTGAGCGTCGGCGATGCGGGCAAGTGGCAGCGGCTCGCCGATAGGGATGCGAAGTGCCCGCTGTTGCGCCGCGGCAGTGAGATCCGCTGCTGCTTGATACTTGGCGGCTGCCGGGAAGTCGTCGCTGCCCAGGAGCCGGATGGTCAGGTTGGCGAAGAGCATCGGCCAGAAGTCGAAGGTGGGCCGGGGGTCGCGTGTCGCGTACGCGGCGATCACCGCATCGGGTGCAGCCACCGCGGCGTCGAGGTCGGCGTTGTCCGAGAACGAGACCTCGACGATGCGATCCACCCCCTCGGGAGCGAGCGCCCGGATCGCCGCGACGGGGTCGGCGTCGTCCAGCGCGACGCGGTGCGCGAGCGCCTCGTCGCCCTGCGTCAGGTCGGCGCTACGCCGCACCGTCCCGATCACCGCCGCGCCGCGCCATGCCCCGAGCTGCGCCGCGATCGATCCGACGCCCCCGAGCACGCCATGGACGAGGACCGTCGTGCCTTCGACCGGCCCGTCGCCGAAGACGGCGCGATGGGCGGTCATGCCGGGGATGCCCAGACACGCGCCCATCTCGTCGCTGACGTCGCGGGGGAGCACGACCGCTTGGTCGGCCGGCACCACGGTGAGCTGCGCGGCGGTGCCCAAGGCACGGTACGACTGGGCCCCGTAGACCCAGACGCGCTCTCCGATGCGAGCAGGGTCGACTCCGTCGCCGACCGCGTCGATGACCCCCGCGCCGTCGCTGTGCGGGATCACCCTCGGATAGGGCATGCCGTAGCCGACCCAGTCGCCGCGCTTCTTCGTGTCGCCCGGATTGACGCCCGAGACCGCCACCCGGACGCGAACCTCGCCCGAACCCGGCTCGGGGTCAGCCATCTCGCCGACCTCAAACACCTCCGCCGCGGGCCCCGGCCGCTCATACCAAGCTGCGAGCACGCGCCCACGCTAAACGGTCGTGCCATTCTGCGTCGCCGCTATCGCCTGCCAAGAGCACTCCAGCGCCTCGGGCGCGGAGTTGCGCTCTGCGCGATTTGCACAACGCCGCGCCCGTCCACACCTTGCACGCCAGCGAGTCCCCCATCCCGTGACGAGTTCGCACGGCCATCTGGCGGCCCGATTCCCGTCGGCGACGGCGGCCTCGATATCCACAAGCCCTCTGAATGTCAACGAGGAAGCGGCGCCCGCCTTACCGGACATTCCGGCTCACGCGCAGCGATGATTACCCGTGCCCCTAGGAACGCCGGCGCCAACACGGACACGACGGCGAGGACCCAGCCGACCCAGCGCAGCGTGTTGCTGACGTCGTCGACGAGGATCATCGCCGCGACGCTCGACGTGCAGAAAAGACCCATTGCCGGGATATCGACCAGCGCTATAAGCGGAAGTCTCCAGAGGCTCTTCCTCCGATCCGCGAGATAGCCCTCCCAAGAGTCGAGAGATGGGTCGGCGGAGTCACGCAGGTAGGGCCACAGCCGCGTCCTGACGTATGTACCAAGCTCGCTCATGCGATACGTCTCGGCCGAGTAAAGAAGGTTCACGACCAAGGCAAGTGGTGGGATCGCCATAAGCAGTCGCTGGTCGCCGTCTTTTTTGACGACCAGACCCAGGATCACGCCTAACGCGGTCAGGCCGATGCCGACGAGCGCGGCCTGGAGGGTGATGCGGCTCACGATTTCTGCGCGCAAGGCCGTGAACTCGGCAAGCGGCACATCCCGCGCCTTCGCCGGATCCTGAGCGCGTTGAATGTCCGCCGGCTCATTCACGGATTGCCCTGCCACTCAGTTCGCCATGCTCAGCCGTGGCTCCTTCCGCAGCCTGAGCGGCGACGGGGCGCTCTCTCAGTCGTAATTGCTGCGAGCCATGCAACTCGACACTCGCCTCGTCGCGCTCCGACAGCGTCTAGCGCACTGCTCCTATTCGCCTGGCTCCGCTACTCAGCGAAGGCGACGCGTGAGTGCTGCTTAGCGCGAGGACGAGGAGTCCAGCGGCAGTGTTGGCCGCGACGAGCGGTGCCTTTGCTCCCGTCAGGCCGCGCCGCGACGGGTCGAGCTCGACACACCGCCACTGCCCGGCCCCGGTGCGGCGTGACCGGCGCCGTGCTCTCGGTTAGCCCGGTGTGGCCAGGCGGTAGCTGTCGCGCCACGGGCGCAGGCGCTCGAAGACGGCGCTTGCCGTGAGGACGTCGGCGTCGGCGTAGCGGCGGCCGATGATCTGCATGCCGACGGGCAGGCCGCCTTCGGCCATGCCCGCCGGGATCGAGGCCGCGGGGTGCCCGGAGAAGTTGACCGGATAGGTCAGGCACCAGCCGATCAGCGGATCGACCTCGATGCCGTTGATCTCGGTTGGGCCCTTGGTGTTGCCGTCGGTGGCGTTCTCGACCGGCAGGCAGGCGAGCGTGGGCGTGACGAGCAGCTGGTGGTCGTCGAGGACGCGCTGGATCGCGTCGTAGATCTCGCTGCGAAGCTCCTCGTCGCGCATCAGGTCCGCGGTTCGAAGCTCGTAGCCCTCGTCGACCCAGCGCAGGTACTCCGGCGGGAAGTCCTCGCGGTGATCGGCCATCAGGTCGAGGCCCCCGCGCTTGAAGTTTTCGAAGGTGGCGATGTTGATCGGGATGATCAGCCGGCACCACAGGTCGCTGAGCTCGCGCTGATCGCGGTCGATCCCGAGCTTCACCTCCTCGACGCGCGCGCCGGCGTCCTCGAAGGCGCGTACCGCGTCTTGCACGATGGTGGCGACCTCGGGGGCCACCGGGAAGACGTCGAAGTCGGGGCTGTACGCGATCGTCCAGCCGCGGATCGAGCGGCGCAGCGACTCGGTTAGGACCGGCTGCTCGTCGAGCGCGAACGGGTCGCGCGCGTCATAGCCCGCGAGCGCCTGGGTGACGAGCGCGGCATCCTCGACCGTGCGGGCGAGCGTACCCTCGAACAGGAAGGGGTGGAGCCCGGTGAACGCGTTCGGGCGCGCGACGTACGGAACCCGGCCGAACGACTGCTTGTAGCCGTAGATGCCGCACCACGAGGCCGGGATCCGGATCGAACCGCCGCCGTCGGTCCCCTCGGCGACCGGCACCAGGCCCGCCGCGACCGCCGCCGCGCTGCCACCCGAGGATCCGCCTGTGTTGCGCGAGGTATCGAACGGGTTGCGGCTCGGACCGAACAGCGGGTTGTCGCAAGTGCCGCGGAAGCCCATCACAGGGCTGTTGGTCTTGCCGACGATGATCGCGCCCGCGCGCTCCATGCGCTCGGCCCACGCGCAGTAGAAGTCGGGCACGAAGTCCTCGAGTGCACGCACGCCGCCGAACGTCGTGGGCCAGCCGGGCTTGAAGTCGAACAAATCCTTCATCGCCGTCGGAACTCCGTGCAGCGGCCCGAGCTCCGCGCCAGATGCGACCACACGGTCCGCCTCCCGCGCACGCTCGCGCGCCTGCTCGAGATCGAGGTGCACGAACGCGTTCAGCCGCTCGTTGTCGGCCTCGATGCGAGCGATCGCGGCGTCCATCACCTCCACAGCAGACACCTCGCCACGCCTGATCCGGCCCGCCAGCTCAGCCGCCGTCGCCTGCTCGAGCTCATCGTGCGGTGCCATCACGCACTCCCTTCTCGACTCCGACCACCATCCTAGTCCGCAGAGTGCGTGCAGCGCCTGGCTCCAACGAGCCACACGCGTCCCGCCTCGACTCGCTCGACTCCGCGGCCGCAGACGCGCCTCGACTACGCAGGACCACCCGCGGGCCGTGGCGCTCCTGCTATGCGCGAGCAGCGGTCGTGCCGATGTGATTCACCGGCTGCGGGCGCGGCGGCCAGCGCGAACGGGCTGCCCTCCGAGTCTCGGCACACGGCCCAGCGATCGCCGGGGTGGATAATCGAGCCGCCGAGCTCGTGGACGCGCTCGAGTGTCGTGGCTATGTCGGCGACGGTGAAGTAGGGCAGGGAGGCGGTGTCGCCGGGGCCCAGTCCGCGCTCGTGGACTCCGAGGCGCAGGTTGTCGGTGTCGCTCTGCCACCCGGATCCGGCCGCGGCGGGTCGTGGCGCGAGCGTGACCCCGAGGACTCCGTTCCAGAACCGGCGGGCGCGATTGGGATCGTCGGCCGGAAACTCGATCAGCGGCGCGGACACCGGGGGAAGTATGACCGGCGCTCGCACCCGCTTCTCCTTCGCGAGACGAGCAGCGTCTGACCAGGCGGTTAGCGCGTAAGGGATGTGCTGACTGGGATCATCGGCTGGCGGCGCGCATGGACGGTCTCGATGATCTCTGCGTTGTCGATGCCCTGCAGGTACAGGGACGTGATGCCGAGATTGCTGTGGCCCACTTGGCGCTGAATGACGATCAGGGGCACGCCCGCTCGGGCCGAGCTCGACTGCGTGAGCATGCCGGAGCTGGTGCGGCGCGAAGCGCCGCCGGACGCCTGGACGGCGGTCCTGCGCAGCTCCGCGCGGGCGGCGGCGCTCGACCAGTGCCGGCCGCGTGTGCGACCGTTGATGACGCAGAACAGTGGCCCGACCGGCAGCTGGAGCCGTTGCTCGAGCCAGGGGTGCAGCTCCTCCCAACCGAGACGCCGCTGCCGCTCCGGCGACGAAGCGACAGCCACTCGCCAATCCACCGGACTATCGCGCCTGCCTCGAAGGAGCTGCCGGGTGCTCACCCTCTGTACTGACCCGGCGGGATCCGCGACGGATGGACGTCGTCGCGGCAGCGCCCGCCGAAGCCACGAGAGATCGGAGTCATCGCGAAGGCGAGCCGGGGGACCGCGGAACGGCTCGGTGTCCCCGAGTCCTCACGGGCGAACGCGGATGATCGTCTTCCCCTTGATCCGCTCGGTCGGGTTGAGGGCGGCGACGGCATCGTCGAGGGTCGCGACGTTGCCGATGTTGGTCCGCAGCCGTCCGTCCCGTACCCGCTGGACGATCTCACTCAGTTGGGCGCGATCGGACTCGACGACGAAGTCGACTGCCAGGCCGTCGGCGGGCCGCGCCTCGGGCGGCCCTACGACGGTCACCAGGGTTCCTCCGGCCCGGATCAGGCTTGCGGACCGCTTCTGGATGTCTCCGCCGATGACGTCGAAGACCAGGTCGACGCCGCCGACGTCTTCCAGGGCGTCGTTCTCCAGATCGACGAACTCCTGCGCGCCGAAGTCGAGCGCCTTCTGGCGGTCGGCGGCGCGCCCGGTGCCGATGACGTAGGCACCGGCCTCACGTGCGAGTTGCGTCACCATCGTCCCGACTGCGCCGGCCGCGCCGTGCGCGAGGACGCTCTGCCCCGCCTGAAGGTGGCCGTGGTCGAACAGGCCCTGCCACGCGGTCAGGCCGGAGATTGGCAGGCTCGCGCCGACGGTGAACTCGATGTCGCCCGGCAGCGGCGCGAGGTTGCGTGCCTCGATCGCGACGTACTCCGCCAGGGTGCCGTCGCGATGCCAGTCCGCGAGGCCGAACACCCGCTGTCCCACCGACACCCCCGTTGTGCCGTACCCGAGGACGCTGACCACTCCGGCCAGCTCGTGCCCAGGGATCGACGGTGTTCGGTCACGGTCGCGGCGATCGGTCCAGGTCGAGGGCCACGCCATCTCAGTCGGGACGAATCCCGACGCATGAATCTCAACGATGACGTCGTTTATCGCCGGCGGCGGCTCGGGCCGCTCGACCAGCGTCATCCCGGCCGTTCCCGCAGCCTCGTCCGTCACCACAATCGCCTTCATCCAGGACCTCCCTGTGGCTGGTCCGGTTATGCCTCCTGCGGACGGCCGATCGCGACCATCCAGCGCGCCTCGTCGTCGCCATCGGAGCTTTCCACACCGACGAATCTTTCCCGACAGCCGCAGATGCCAGCGATACTCAGCGACCTCGGCCGCGGCGGCGACGTGCAGTGGCTGGCGCAGTATCCCGCACGAAGGTGGACGATGGATATGGGCCTTGACGACCGACCGGAACGTGACCGCCGAGCGGCCGAGGCGCTCATCGCGTGGAACTCGCGCGGTCGCCGCTGACTGCTGCTTTCGCCTGCCAGGAGCACTCGAGCGCCTCCGGCGCGGAGTTGCGCTTTGCGCGAACGGCGCACTCTCCACCCGCCCAGGCACTGCGGCTTTCGAATCGTCGTCAGACGCGACGGAGGTCGTTCTGCGTTCGTAGGATGGGGGTCGTGGCGGCGCTACTACCAGGCCTTCGACGAGCTGGTCGATCCGGATGACGCCCGGCGACGCCTCACCCGCGCCGGCGTAATGGGCGACCACCTCATCGTCCTTCACTCCGCGGTGCGGGCCTGCGCGGGCTACAGCCGCCACGATGCTCCCTCGATTCTGATGGACGGCTCATCGACGGCGCGCGACACCGAACACGGTCGCGCGGTCACCGCGCAGGTGACGCGCCGCCACGGGACGCTCGAGGAAGCGATCGAGGCGGGGGTCTTCGCGCTCGGCGCCGCGGGGTTGTCCAAGGGCATCCGCCGCCAGGCGCGCGCGGCGTGCGAGGACTACTTCTACAACCGGCTCAGCCTGACGCCGAGCTACGAGTTGGGCGGGCCGGAGGAGATTCCTGAAGGGCTCGAGCTGATGCCCGACCCGATGTACCGGGCACTCGAGAGCATCGTCGAACTCGTCGTGGACGGCGACTACGAGGAGCTCCGCGTCATGTCTCGCGACCGCCTCGAAATCGAGGACCTGCGCCGTCGCGTCGAGGACGACTGCCCCGAGTCGTTGGTGCTGCCGCCACGCGAGATCTACCGGGTCGAGACGATCGCCAAATCCGACGACCCGGACATGCCGGGCTGGGCCTACTTCCTCGAGCTGTGGACCGAGACCGGCCCGGCGCGCCTGCACATCGAGGGCGAGCTCGAGGAGTCGGGCGAGCGCTTCACGGCGACGCTGAACGACATCCTGCCCTGATCCGGCGCCCGCCGGAGCCACTGCGGGCCAGTTAACGCGGAAAGCCCACCCGCAGGTGGACTCTCGGCCATCAGAAGATCAGGCGGCTTTCGCGGGAAGGGGACGTTCAGATGAAGGTCTCGCCCTCAGGTTGCCATCGCTGTCTGACACCCCCAGCGTAGCGCGCACGCCCGTGAGCGCCGCGCGGCGCTAGCGAGCCGCGGTCGCGATCCGTCACGATCTCGCACGAGACAAGGACCGAGCCGGCAATCGCGTCGAGTGGGCATGCTGTCGGCCGTCGGCGCAGATTGTCGCGTCGTGGAGAGGCGGCATCTTGAGTGCCTGTCGCACTACCGCAATGCGCGACGAACGACAGCGCGGAGAACAGTCACGACCTGTGGATCCGGCGTGCCAGGCTCTTTTCCCGCCCGCCGTGTTGCCGACGACGCCAGCGTCCTGGCCGTGGTCGGGTCCTGGGCCGCATCCGGGTCCGACGGCGATGAGTCTCGCCGTGGTTGCCGGTCTGTAACCCAAACACGCGATCAACCGCACTCGAGGAGAGCATCATGACCGCTACCTACACATTCGACGTCTTTTCCAGCCTCGACGGCTTCGGCGCCGCCAGTGGCAACTGGACCGGCTACTGGGGCAAGCAAGGCCCAGAGCTGCTCGACCACCGCCTCGCCTTGTACGGCGAGGAGCAGCGGATGGTCTTCGGGGCCAACACGTATCGGGCGTTCGCGCGGATGCTGGCCTCGAGCACCGAGGAGTCCGAGGTGCGTGACCCGTGGGTCACGCGGATGAGGAGCCTGCCGGCAACGGTGGTGTCGACGACACTGGAAGGACCCCTCGACTGGCCTAACGCGACCGTCGTTACCGGTGACGCCGTCGATGTCGTCGCCCGGCTCAAGCAGGAGTCCGAGGTGCCGTTGCGCTCGCACGGCAGCCTGTCGATGAACCGGGCGCTGATGGCCGCCGGTCTGGTCGACCGCGTCCAGGTGACGCTCTTCCCTGTGATCACCGGTCAGACCGGGCTGGACCCGATCTTCCAGGGTGCGGCCGACTTCGACCTCGAGCTGATCGAGCGCCGGACGCTCGACGGCAACATCCAAGAGCTCATCTACCGGCCCACCGTGCATGTCTGAGTCCGTCCATGCACCCCCAGCCGGCGGCCACGTCGCCGGTGGCTGAGTGCCGCTTCGCGCGGCCACTCGTCCGAACGGACGGCGCGCTCTCGTGTCTGCCTCGTTGCAGCAGTCACTGGCCGGCCTGGTCAAGCCTGTGGCGCAGGTAGGCGA